>NZ_RKQF01000001.1:5821977-11643955 GCF_003814875.1 Streptomyces sp. Ag109_O5-1
CGGACCGAGGAACTCCTCGGCGTCCAGCGGGAGAACCAGCAGCGGGAGATCGCGGTCGCCGAGAAGAACCGGGAGCGGGTCCTCGCGGTGGAGGGCGAGCGCATCGAGAAGGACCGGCTGCTGGAGGTCGTCAACCGGGAGCGGGAGGTGGAGCTCGCCCGGGCGGAGAAGGAGAAGCAGGTCGAGGTCGAGCGCCGGGGCGTGGCCGACGTGGTGCGCGAGCGGGTCGCGGTGGAGCGCACGGTCGCGGAGCAGGAGGAGGAGATCAAGCGGGTCCGGGTGGTCCAGGAGGCCGAGCGCACCCGGCAGACGGTCATCATCGCCGCAGAGGCGGAGGCGCAGGAACAGCTCGTCAAGGACATCAAGGCGGCCGAGGCCGCCGAGCAGGCCGCGCACCTGCGGGCCAAGGAGCAGCTGGTGCTGGCCGAGGCCGGGCAGAAGAGCGCGGAGCTGGAGGCCGCCGCCAAGGTGCGCCGGGCGGAGGGCGAGCGCGCCATGGCCGGAGCGGCCGGTCTGGCCCAGGCCGAGGTGGCGGAGCGCCAGGCCATGGCCGAGGCGGCCGGTGTACGGGCCCGGCTGGAGGGCGAGGCGGCCGGCCTGAAGGAGAAGGCGGACGCCATCGAGAAGGTCGGGCTGGCCGAGGCCGCCGTGGCCGAGAGCAAGGCGAACGCGGAGGCGGCGGGCATCCGGGAACGGCTGCTGGGCGAGGCCGCCGGTCTGAAGGAGAAGGCCGCGGCGATGGCCGCGCTGGACGAGGTGTCCCGGGCGCACGAGGAGTTCCGGCTGCGGCTGGCCGCCGACAAGGAGGTCCGGATGGCCGCGCTGGAGGTCCAGCGGACGGTGGCCGAGGCCCAGGCGGCGGTGCTGGCCGCCGGACTGGAGAGCGCGGACATCGACATCGTGGGCGGCGACAGCGTGTTCCTGGAGCGGCTGGTCGGCGCGGTGTCCTTCGGCAAGTCGATCGACGGCGCGGTACAGGGCTCGGAGACGGTACAGGCCCTCGGCGCGGAGTGGCTCAGCGGAGAGAAGAGCTTCAGCGCCGACGCGACGGAGGTACTGCGCGGCTTCGCAGCGGGCGGCCCGTGGAACCTGGCCCTGCTGCTGAAGCTGCTCGGCGACCAGCAGACCGCAGACCCCGTACAGCTGGCCAACGGCACTTCCAAGTAGCACGACCACAACAGCGCCCCGCAAGGGGCGCTGGGGGTACCCCCGGCCGAAGGCTGGGGGAGGAACCGCGCGACCAGCCACAACGCCGCCGCAGCCGAAAGACGGCGGCAAGGGGGAACGGAAAACAGCCATGGGCGTCGAGGACGGCACCTACCAGATCCTGCGGGCAAGGCTCGCCGACCGCGCTACGGAACTAGGCCGACGGGCCGCCGAGCTGAACTCCCGTCGGCAGCAGGCCTTCGGCTCACGCCCCCTGGAGCTGGTCGGCTCGGCCCGCCCCCGCACCGCCGGGGAAGGCACAGCCCGCGGCATCGTCGCCGTACGCCCCGACGTCCTCCTCCTGGGGACCTCTGCGCCCAGCCTCGACGCGGGGCTGCTGTCGCTGCACGCCCTGGACGGCTCGGCGCTGGGCCCGGAGCGGGTGCCCGGCCTGCTCGACGACGAGCGTTTCCGCCGTGACCTGGCCGAACTGCTGCGCTACTACCGCGACGCCCGCCTCGCCGACCTGGTGCACACGGCGTCGGGGCGGTTGCTCGCGGTGTTCCGCACCGGTGAGAACGACGGTGATCTCCGGGTCCTGAGCTGGCAGTTAGGGGCGGACCGGGTCGAGTACCTGGGCAACCACGGGGAACGCGACCTGCCGCAGCCGTCCGCCTCCGAGCTGCCGTGGCGGACGACGGGCCGCGAGGACCACACCGACGGGCGGATCCTGATCGAGGGCGGCGAGGGCGCGGTCTCGGTCGCCACCACCGGCGGCAGCCTCACCGTCCACGCCGTGCCCGGCGACCGGCCGCTGTTCCGGGAGCCGGTCGACGAGCCGCTGCAGAGTCTGGCGGACGCCACGGTCGGCTACGCGGTGACCGGCCCCCTGCTGCTCCTGCGGATCCGCCCCTACAACGAACCGGCCGACCGCTACCTGGTCGTCAACACCCGTACCGGCTCGGTGCGCCGCCAGGACTCGCTCGGCCGCGGCGCCCGGCTGCTCCCCGCCGAGCAGGGCCTGATCTTCCCCGGCGGCTACGAGCTGGCGGACGGCAGCCACCGGACCTTCCGCATCGACGGCGGCATCGACGGCGACAGCGGTACGACGGCCGGTGCGGGAGCCGTTACCGCCGCGGACGGCGGCCTGTACTTCGACGCCGTCCTCCCCGCCCCCAACGGCGAGGACCTCCTCTACGTCCTGCGCCGCCCCGGCCGCGCCCAGGTCCTGCTGCTGCCCTGGAACACCGTCCGCCGCGAGGCCGCGAGCGCCCTGCACGCCGCCGCGCACACCCTCCTCCCCGACGGCACGCTCGTCCTGCTCAGAGCGGACCGCGAGCCGGTGCGCACCCATGAACTCCAGCTGTGGCAGACCCCTTTCCAGTCCGCCGAGTACGCCGCCGCCCAGGCGGTCGGCGACGGCCCGCTGGAACGGATCGGCAACGCCGACCTGGTGCACGGCATCGCCGAATGCCTCGACGTGGTCCGTACGGCGACGGCCGCCGCGCCGGAGAACCCGGCCGCGGCCGCCCCGGAGCTGATCCTCGACGTCTGCGCCAAGGCGGCGGACCGCCACTACTGGCTCGCCGACACCGGCCTGCTCGAACCGCTCGCCGAACTGCGCGATGCCGCAGAGCAGTTGGTTGCCGAGCAGACCAGGATCCGGCAGCTCGCCGCCCGTGCGGCGCGCGAGCTGGACCGGGCGCGCGAGGAGGCCGCCGGGCTGATCCGCCGTTCCCACGGCGAACCGCCCGCCGACGCGGACGGCTGGACCGCGCTGCTCGCCGAACTCCGCCGGGCCCAGGGCCGTACCCGCACCCTGCGCGAACTGCCCCAGCTCGACCCGGCCGCGCTGGACCGCGTCGAGGCGGACCTGGCCGACGAGCTCACGGCCGCGACCGAGCGGGCTTTCGCGTTCTTCGCCGGTCCCGACGCCTTCGCCGCCCCCCTGGCCGCCGCCCTGCGCGCCGCCGAGGACGCCGCCTCGGTGGCCACCGCCGCCGAGGCCGAGCGGCTCACCGATGGTCTCACCGAGCAGGCGGACGCCCTGGCCACCGTCACCGACCTGGTCACCGGCGCGGTCACCGCCGATCCGGGCGCTACGACGGCCGTACTGCTGGCCATCGGCGAGGTGCTGGCGGCGGTCAACCGGGCCCGTGCGGTCCTCGCGAACCGCCGCCGGGTCCTGCTGGACGCCGAACACCGCGCCGCCCACGCCGCCGAGTCGGCGCTGCTCGCCCAGGCGACGACCGCCGCCCTGGCCGCCGCCGGCTCCTCTGCCGCCTGCGACGACCAACTCGCCCGGCTGCTGCTGCGGTTGGACGCACTGGAGGCCCGTTTCGCCGAGGCCGAGGACCTCGCCGCCGACCTGGCGCTGCGCCGCGAGGAGATCCGGCAGGCGTTCGCCGCCCGGCGCCAGACCCTGCTGGACGAGGCCGCCGCCCGCGCCGACCGGGTGGCCGCCTCCGCGCTGCGGGCCCTGGAGGCATTGCGCCGCAGGCTCGCCGGGCTCGGGTCGGCGGCCGACATCCACGCCGCGCAGGCCGCCGACCCGATGGCGTCGTGGGTCCGTGCCGCCGCCGGGGAACTGCGCGGCCTCGACGACCAGGTGCGCGCCCAGGAGCTGGAGGACGGCCTGCTCGACGCCGTCCGCACCGCCCTGCGCGAGCTGCGCGACCGGGCCGATCTGACCGAGGACGGCGGGGCCGCCGTACGGCTGGGCCGGCACCGGTTCGCCGTCCGCCGCGAGCCGGTGGAACTCACCCTGCAGCCGGACGGCGACGGGCTGGCCTTCGCCGTCACCGGCACCGGCTACCGCCGGCCCGCCCACCTCCCCGAGCTGCTGACCGGACGCGAGTTCTGGACGCAGCCCCTGGTCAGCGAGTCACCGGCGCTCTACCGCGCCGAGTACCTGGCCGCCGCGCTGCTGCCCACCGCCACCGCCGGCGAGCCGCTGCTCGACCAGGTCCGGCGCGCGGCCGAGAGCGCCTACGACGAGGGCTACGAGCGCGGCGTCCACGACCACGACGCCACCGTCATCCTCGGCGCGCTGCTCCGGCTGCGGGCCGGTGCCGGGCTGCTGGAGCACTCCGCCGAGGTGCGCGCCACCGCCCAGCTGTTCTGGGCCCATGCCGCGACCGACGACCGACGGGCCGCCTGGCAGCGACGCGCCCGCTCCCTGGCGCTGGCCCGCGCCCACTTCGGACCCGACGGCGCCGCACCGGTCACGGCCTGGTCCGAGCTGGCGGCCGAACTCTCGGACGCGGTGGCCGCGTTCGCCGCCTTGGCCGGGCTGCCTCCGGTACCGCGGGCGGGCGAGTACCTGGTGGCCGAACTCGCCGATCCGCACGAGGGTTTCGCCACCGGCCCCGCCGTACGCACCCTTCTCGACGGCTTCCGCCACACGGACGCCGCTCCCGCCCTCACCGCGGACCTGGCCGCGCTCGGCACCGACCTGCCCGCGTGCCGTCAGCTCGCCGCCGCCTGGCTGGGGTCGTACGCGGCCGTCCACTCGGAGGGTGAGGGGGTGCCGGAGGCCGTGGCCCACCTGTGCGCACCCGGCCTGCCGCGCTACGAGATCGCCGGTGCCGTCCAGGAGACCGTCGACGGACTGCTCGGCGTCCACCCCCGGGTCCGCGACGGCCGGTTGACCGTACGCCTCGACGAACTTCCGCACCGCGCACAGGAGTTCCGGGAGGAGCGGGCCCCCGCGTTCCGGGCCTTCCAGCGGCGGCGCGCGGAGGTCCTGGCCGCCGAGCGGGCCCGGCTGCGCCTGGACGACCACCGTCCCCGCCCGCTCGCCGGCTTCGTCCGCAACCAGCTCATCGACCGGGTCTACCTCCCCCTGGTCGGCGACAACCTGGCCAGGCAGCTGGGCACCCTCGACCCCACGGGACCGGCCGACCGCAGCGGACTGCTGCTGCTCCTGTCCCCGCCCGGCTACGGCAAGACGACCCTGCTGGAGTACGTCGCCGACCGGCTCGGTCTGCTCATGGTCCGCGTCGACGGCCCCGCACTCGGCACCGGCACCACCTCGCTCGACCCCGACCGCGCCCCTGACGCGGCCGCCCGGCGGGAGGTCGAGAAGATCGTGTTCGCCCTGGAGGCGGGCAGCAACGTCCTGCTGTACCTGGACGACATCCAGCACGTCGGCGCCGAACTCCTGCAGAAGTTCATCCCGTTGTGCGACGCGCAGCGCCGGATCGAGGCCGTCGCCGACGGTGTCGCCCGCAGCTTCGACCTGCGCGGACGCCGCTTCGCCGTCTGCCTCGCGGGAAACCCGTACACCGCGAACGGGCAGCGCTTCCAGATCCCCGACATGCTCGCCAACCGTGCCGACGTCTGGAACCTCGGCGAGGTGCTCAGCGGCCACGACGACCTGTTCGCGCTCTCCTTCCTGGAGAACGCCCTCGCCGCCAACCCGGTCCTGGCCCCGCTCGCCGGAGCCGACCCGGCCGACCTGCGCCTGCTGGTCGCCCTCGCCGACGGCGACCCGACCGCCCAGGCCGACCAACTCGCCCACCCTGTCCTGGACCTGGACCGCGTGCTGGCCACGCTCACCCGGCTGCGCGGCGTCCAGCGGACCGTCCTCGCCGTCAACCGCGCCTACATCGCCTCCGCCGCCCAGGAGGACGCCGGCCGCCGGGAACCGCCGTTCCTGCTCCAGGGCTCGTACCGCACCATGGCGCAGCTCGCCGCACGGATCGACCCCGTCCAGAGCGAGGCCGAGGTCGAGACCCTGCTCGACGACCACTACCTCGCCGAGGCACGGACCCTCGGCAGCGCCGCGGAGGCCAACCTGCTCGCACTCGCCCGGCTCCGCGGCCGGTCCACCCCCGAACAGACCGCCCGCTGGAGCGCGTTGTGCGCGGCCTACGCGTCCGACGGCTCTCCTTCCGCGGCCTACCCGTCCAACGGCTGATCCTGGCCCGGCCACCCCAGCAGCCGTGCGCCGAACACCGCCGTCTCCAGGGTGTAGCGCTGCAACGCGTCGTCGGGATCCAGGCCCGTCAGCCGTACGACGTGGGCGATGCGGTACGCCAACGCGCGCACGCTCACCCCGAGCCGCCGCGCCGCCTCGGCCGCGACGTACCGCGAATCGGCGTAGGCGATCAGCGTCTCAAGGAGCGGCCGGGCCCCGCCGCGCGCCGTCCGCAACGGGCCCAGCACCCCGTGCACCAGATCCTCCAGCGCCTCCCGGTCCCGCAGCAGCACCGGCAGGACCAGCAGGTCGGCCGCGTACAACAGCGGTTCGCGTAGCTCCAGTTGGGTCGCCTGCTCCAGCGCCGACCGGGCCTCCTCGTAGGAGTGCACGACCCCGCCGGGCCCGCTGTGCGGACGGCCCACCACGACCCGCCGGCCCTGGGTCAGCTCCGCGAACGCCTTGAGCGCCGCTGCCTCGCCCGGTCCGGACGGCACGATGCACACCAGCCGCCCGTGCTTCACGGCGAGCAGGATCTCCTGCTCGCCGAACCGGCCGAGCAGCCGCCGCTCCAGCGCCCGTACCAGCGGATCCTCCAGGTCGTAGCCGTCGCCCTCGGCGACCGCGACGACATGCGCGCAGGCCAGGTTGAGCCCGAACCGCTCGGCGTGCTCGGCCAGTCGGCCCAGGTCGCTGCGGCTGCTCAGCAGGTCCGCCACGAACTCCCGGCGCCCGGCCTCCTCCCGGCGCAGCCGCTCCCGGTACGCCCGCCCGTGCCCGTCGGCGAGCGCGGCCATCGCCGCCCGCAGTGCCGTCATCGACGCGGCGTCGACCGGCTGCCCCTCCCAGACCCTGCCGGTCACGGCCAGCCGCTCGTCGACCAGTTCGGCGAGCCCCCGCCCCTGCTCGGCGGCCCGGTCGCCGTACTCGCGCAGCGAGTCCAGCTCGGCGCGCCGCAGCCGCCGCCCGCTCCTCGCAACGTCCTCCAGCAGCCGCGCCCAGGCATCGTCGTCGGACGACGCAGACATACCCGTGGCCGCTCCGGCAGTAGCCAACTCCCGTTTCCTCCCCCGCACACCGCACCTGCGACCCGCCAGCGTACGACGAGCCGCGCGCACCCGACATGGGAGGTCGCGTTTCATCTGCGGCGAGCCACGGTCAGCGGCTGCCGGCCTCGGCGCGCGCGTAGAACGCGGCGAGGTCGTCGGGGTTCTTCGTGTAGACGTCGATCCTCCGCACCGTGCCGCCCTGGACCTGGTGGATCTCGACCATGGTCAGCGGGAACTCCTCACCGGTGGTGTGGGCCGTGAGCGTTCCGGTGAGCTTTCCGACGACGCCGGCCGGGCCCTCGAACACCTGGGCATCGGCGAGGGCGACGGCTGCGTAGCTCATCATCGCGCCCAGGACCGACTCCACGAACACCTCACGGCCGTGGTGCACACCCCCGTAGGGAAGCCGGTCCGGCTCGTCGACGATCACCTCGGGGTCCAGCTTCGCCAGGACACCCGGCACGTCCCCCTTGCCCAGCGCGTCGTACAGGCCGCGCACGACGTCCGCGGGGTTCTCCGTCACCGTCTCGGCAGCGTTGCTCATCTCGTCTGTCCCTCCGGTCCAGTTCACGTGGTCGCGCCCTGCCGTGGAGGCCGGGGCACGCACCATGCAACGGGAAGCGGCCGGGCCGGGGGAGTCTCCGCCGTGAGGGGTACCGGCAGGGACCCCCACCCACCGCACGGGCTGCCTACCCTGACCGTATGGACAACCGGGACGCAGTCGGCGCCTTCCTCCGCTCCAGACGCGACAGGATCACCCCCGAGCAGGCGGGCCTGCCGACGTACGGTCAGCGGCGGGTACCCGGACTGCGCCGGGGCGAGGTCGCGACGCTCGCCGGAGTGAGCGTCGAGTACTACACCCGCCTGGAACGCGGCAACCTGCGCGGTGTCTCCGACAGCGTGCTGGACGCCCTCGCCCGGGCCCTGCGGCTGGACGACACCGAGCGCATGTACCTGTACGACCTCGCCCGCGCCGCGGGACCGGCGCCCGGGACACGTCCCGGGCAGCGAGCGGCCCGGCCGCCGACGGTGCGGCCGAGCGTCACACGGATCCTCGACGGCATGCCGCAACTGCCGGCCTACGTGATGAACAACCGCCTCGACACCCTGGCCGCCAACCCGCTGGGCCGGGCCCTGTACTCACCCATGTTCGCCGATGCGACCAGCGGTGCGAACGTCGCCCGGTTCGCGTTCCTCAACCCCGCGGCCGGCCGCTTCTACACCGACTGGGAGCGCATGGCCCGCTTCGCCGTGGGCGCGCTGCGCATCGAGGCGGGAAAGCACCCCTACGACCGGGAGTTGTCGAACCTGATCGGTGAACTCTCCACCCGCAGCGACCGCTTCCGCGTCCTGTGGGGCTCCCACGACGTGCACGTCTTCCGGGAGAGCAGGAAACGCCTCCACCATCCGCTCGTCGGCGACCTGGAGCTCGACCAGGAGACCATGAACCTGCCGGACGAGAGCGGCCTGAGTGTGGTCGTCTACAGCTCGCCTCCCGGGAGTCCCGCCGAGGACGGTCTGAAACTGCTCGCCGGCTGGACCGCCACGACCGGGCGGGAGCAGCAGCCGGAACCCGCGGGCGAACGGTTGCCCGAGCAACCCTGAAGCGGCGGGTCAAGGCTGTGAGGCGAGCCGTTGCTCGGTCCAGATGACCTTTCCCTCGGAGGTGTAGCGAGTCCCCCACCGGTCGGCGAACTGGGCCACCAGGAAGAGGCCGCGGCCGCCCTCCTCCATGGTGGTGGCCCGGCGCAGGTGCGGCGAGACGCTGCTGCCGTCGGAGACCTCGCAGATGAGGCTGCGGTCGTGGATCAGGCGCACCCCGATGGGGCCGGTCGCGTACCGGATGGCGTTGGTGACCAGCTCGCTGAGGATCAGCTCCAGGGTGAACGCCTCCTCTTCCAGACCCCAGTCCCGCAGCAGATCCGCGGCGGCGGCACGGACTCCGGCGACCGCCGCGGGGTCGGACGGCACGTCCCAGGACGCGGTGTGCTTGTCGTCGAGCAGCCGGGTACGGGCCACGACCAGGGCCACGTCGTCGCGCGGCGGCCCGGGCAGCAGGGTGTCCATCGCCGCCTGGCACATCTGGTCCGGTGTGCGCCCCGCCGGCTCGACGGCACGGCGCAGACGTTCGATGCGCTCGTCGATGTCGTGGTGCCGGTCCTCGACCAGACCGTCGGTGTAGAGCACGATGCTGCTGCCTTCGGGCAGGATCACCTCGGTCTTCTCGTATGGCAGCCCGCCCAGCCCCAGCGGTGGGCCGGCCGGAACTCCGGGCAGCCGGGCGTGGCCGTCCGGGTGCACGAGGATGGGCTCCAGGTGGCCCGCCCTGGCCATGGTGCACCGGCGCGAGACCGGGTCGTAGATCGCGTACAGGCAGGTGGCGCCCGTGAGCGTCGGTGTTCCGCCCTCCCCGTCCCGGTCCTGGTCGATGCACGTGACCAGCTCGTCCAGGTGCCAGAGGAGTTCGTCGGGCGGTAGGTCGAGCGTGGAGAGGTTGTGGACGGCGGTACGCAGCTGGCCCATGGTGGCGGCCGCGTGCAGCCCGTGTCCCACGACGTCGCCCACCACGACGGCGACCCGCGCCCCGGGCAGGGGTATTACGTCGAACCAGTCGCCGCCGACGCCGCCGAGCCCCGCCTCCGCCGGAACGTAGCGGTGCGCCACGTCGACCGCGTTCTGCTCCGGCAGGAGGTGCGGCAGAAGGCTGCGCTGCAGCGTGACCGCCATGGTGTGCTCCCGCGTGAAGCGGCGCGCGTTGTCGATGCTCACCGCCGCACGGGCGACCAGCTCCTCCGCGAGCGAGAGGTCTTCATGGGTGAAGGGGGTCGGCTCCTTGGAACGCCAGAAGGTCGCCACGCCGAGGTTCGCTCCGCGGGCCCGCAGCGGAGCGGTGATCATGGAGTGGACGCCGTGTGCCACCAGTCTGCGAGCGCGCTCCGGGTCCTGTGCCTGCCAGCCGGAGAAAGCCGCCAGGTCGGCCTCCAGCACCATCCGCCCGGAAGCGAAACCCGCCGCCTGCGGGGTCGCGGGGTCGAAGCGGATGAGCGTTCCGGCCGGGTAGAACGGCACACACAGCCGGATGCCGCGCAACGCGACACGGCGCAGTTCCGCGGCGCTCAGGGGGTGGGGTTCCTCGCCGAGCAGCACGGCGTCGGCCAGGTCGACGGTGACGTAGTCGGCGAACCTGGGCACGGCGAACTCCGCCAGTTCCTCGGCGGTGCGTGTCACGTCGAGGGTGGTGCCGATGCCTATTCCGGCGTCGTAGAGCAGCCTGAGCCGTTCCTGGACCACCTCCACCCGGCCCATCAGTGCGCTGAGTTCGGTCGTGTCCCGCAGCGTGGCGACCCAGCCGCCCGGTCCCGGCCGCACCGTGGGGCGCTGGCTGATGGCCAGCAGCCGGTCGCCGACCTCGATCACCTCGTCCGTGGTCGCCCGGCCCGACAGGAGGAGCCGTTCGGCCTCCGGGGCGAGTCCCAGGTCCGTGACGGGCCGGCCTTCCATGTCGGCGCCGAGCCCCAGCAGGCGCCTCGCCTCGTCGTTGGCCAGGAGCAGCCGGCCTCGCGGATCGACGATGAGGACGCCTTCGCGTACCGAGTGCAGCACGGCGTCGTGGTGCTCGTACATGCGGGTCATCTGGATCGGTCCGAGACCGTGTGTCTGACGGCTCAGCCGCCTCCCGATCAGGGCGCTTCCCCCGGTGGCCGCCGTGAGCACCACTCCGGCGGCCGTCAGGACGAGCGGCATCTCCCGTCCGGCCGCCAGGCTCACCTGGCTGATGGCGATACCCGCGGACACCAGCCCGATGACCTTCCCCTGCGAGTCGGTCACGGGGACCACGGTCCGGACGGAGGGACCCAGCGTTCCGACGGTCGTCTCGGTGACGATGCCGCCGTGCTGCGCCGCCGCGATGTTGCCGATGTAGTGCTGCCCGATCTGGGCGGGGTTCGGGTGGGTGTAGCGGATGCCCGTGGGGCTCATCACGACGACGAAGTCCACGCCGGAGCGTTTGCGGGTCTCCTCGGCCTGCTGCTGGAGCACGGCGCTCGGATGAGCCTCCGTCAGGGCCCGCTGCACCGTGGGGTCCGAGGCGACGGAGGCCGCCACGGCGAGTGAGCGCTTCTGTGCCTCACGCTCGGCGTCGTTCCGCGACTCCAGCAGGAGGGCGGCGACCGCCGCCGCCACGAGAACCAGGACGACCACGACCTGCAGAACGAACATCTGACCGGCAACGCTGCGTATCCCACGCCGGGACCACACCCGCAGGAGCAGTTGGTGCATACGGCTCATATAACACCAAAGGGGTACGACAACATCACCCCTCGGGCGGTACACCTTCACTCCACGGGCGCACCGCGCGTTCGTACATGTACGTTCAGTGACGAGAATCCCGCAGATCCCGGGACGGCGCTCAGGTCGCGTCCTGCCGTCCCGCGCTCTGGGCCAGAGCGGTCAGCTCCTCGACGGTCCAGCCGAGCCGGCCGCTGCGCAGATCGTCCGTGACACCCCGGAGCCAGTCCAGTTCCGCCGCGGTGACCGCCCGCAGATACTCCTCTTCGAGCGTGATCACTCGCGGCAGGCCCTGGACCTCCGTCTGCTCCGCCAAGGACCTGTCGTGCGCCTCGAGGGTCTGCGCAAGGGTCGCGGCACGCTGTTCCAGCACAGCGAGGGCCTCCTCCGGGGCGAGCATGAGGACGAACGACAGCGCGGCGGGGAACTGCGGGAACTCCTGCTTCGGCGCGGCCAGCATCTCGTCGAGCCAGACGCGCAGGGTCGAGCGCCCCTCATCGGTGAGCTCGTACACCGTCCGCTCGGGGTACTGCTGGTCGCGGCCGGTCTCCCGGACCGCGACCAGGCCCGTCGCGAGCAGCCGGTCGATCGTGCGGTAGAGGCTCGCGCGCTGGCCGACGTTGACGACCCGGTCCTTCCCCCACTGCTTGATCAGCCTCTGGATTCCGTACGGGTGCAGCGGCTGGAAGTGCAGCAGGGCCAGCACGGTCAGGGCCAGCGGGGAGCTGCGGGACGGGGTGCTCATGTCCGCATACTACCCACAGCGAAACTAGTTGACATGATACTAGTTGCACTGCAACTATCGACCAACGGAAAGCGCAGCGACCGCGAGCGGACGGAGACCGCAGAAATGACCGTCATCACCACCGAGAAGACCGCCACCACCGAGCGCATCCACGCCGACCACGCCGTGACCAAACGGCTGGGCAACTGGACCCGCGCCGGACACATCCAGGTGCGCGCCCGCCGGGGCCTGGCCGTGCTCGACCTGCGCTCCCCCGACCTGCCCGACGACATCGAACTGCCCCTGGAACTCCAGCACGCCACGGTCAAGCTGCTGGTGCCGGACGACGCCGTCGTCGAGTACTGGGACCTGCGCTGGACCGCCCGCGGCAAGGTCAAGGACGCTCAGGGCCGGACCGCCGGGGAACCGGCCCCCGCCGGCGCCCGCCGGATCCGCCTGACCGGTGCCGCCTCCGACAGCGAGGTCCGCGTGCAGCGCGGCGGCGTCGCGGTCCTCAGCGCCATGTGCTCCCGCGCCTACCTGGAGGACCTGCGGCTCGCCCACCGGACGGGCACCCACCCGACGGTCGACGACCCGGCACGCGGGCACGGCCACTGACCATCCGGCCCGGACACGGGAGAGAGGCGGACCCATGAGTGCGATCAAGACGGCGGCCGTCGTCGGAGGCGGCATAGCCGGACCGGTGACGGCCCTCGCCCTGCGCAGGGCGGGCATCGAGGCGACCGTCTACGAGGCCTACGAGAACACGGCGGACGGCCGCGGCGCCATGCTGATGGTCGCCCCGAACGGGCTCAGCGCCCTCGAAGTCGTCGGTGTGGACCAGGGGTTGGCCGGTCAGCCGATCCACCGCATGGCCATGACCGACGGACGAGGCCGGCGCATGGGCGAGTTCGGCGGGCTGACGGGCCTGCCGCCCAGCCAGGTGATGTGGCGCGCCGACCTGTACGGGGCGGTGCGCGAGCGGGCCGCCGCGGCGGGCGTGCGGACCGTGTACGGCAAGCGGCTGGCCGGGGTCGAGGAGACCCCGGCGGGCGTCACCGCCGAGTTCGCCGACGGGACCCGGGTGACCGCGGACGTGCTGGTCGGGGCCGACGGCATCCGGTCGACGGTCCGCCGGCTGATCGACCCGGCGGCACCCGGCCCCCGGTACACCGGCCTGCTCGGTTTCGGCGCCTTCTCGAAGGCGGAGGTCCCCCGGGCACGGACGGACACCATGTACTTCGCCTTCGGCGAGCACGGCTTCCTCGGCTACTGGCCGGTGCCCGGCCAGGGCACCGCCTGGTTCGGCAACCTGCCGTACGACGAACCGCTCAGCGCGGAGCAGGCCCGTGCGACACCGTCGGCCGCGTGGATGCGGATCCTGCGGGAGAAGTTCGCCGGGGACGTGCCCGGCCGCGATCTGCTCCGGGGCACCGATGACGACGAACTCCTCACCTTCGGAGGGCTGGAGATCCTGCCCTCGGTGCCGACGTGGCACCGGGGGCGGATGGTCCTGGTCGGCGACGCGGCCCACGCGCCGTCCTCCAGCTCCGGGCAGGGCGCGTCCCTCGCGGCGGAGAGCGCGGTGCAGCTGGCGCGGTGCCTACGGGACATCCCCGACCCGGACACGGCGTTCGCGACATACGAGCGGCTGAGGCGGGGCAGGGTCGAGAAGGTCGCGGCCCAGGCCGCGAAGACCAACAGCCAGAAGTCGATGGGGCCGGTCGCGACGAAGATCATGGCCCTGCTGATGCCGCTGGCGACGCGGACGTTCCTGACGCCGGAGAAGGTGTTCGGCTGGACGCACCGGTACCGGATCGACTGGGGCGCGCCCGTGGTGCCCGGCTGACGCCGTGGCCGTCAGGACGGGCGCGGCTCCTGCTCCACGACCGCGAACTCGGCCTTTCCCACGGTGAGTACGCCGTCCGTCAGCGGCGTGCAGCGTACGCCGCCCTTGCCTCGCAGAGCCCGCTGCGCGCCCGGACCGATGACGGCGTCCATCCATGCGCAGGGCCGGGCGGGGCGCCGTACGGCCAGCAGGACGGGGCCCGCGCCGGTGTCCAGCGACACGGTCGAGCCCACGTGCGCGTCGATGTCGACGCCACGGAGCAGGATGTTCCTGCGGGTGAGCGTGAGATCGGTCTGCGGGTCGATGTCCAGCGGCAGGTTCTCGGCCGACATGAGCGTGACGGCGGCGTCGCGGTGTGCCGGGCGCGCGTAGTAGCGGTCGCCCACGATGCCCAGGTTCCGCCGCACCTCGACGCTCCGGACCAGCTCCTCCCCGACCGCGGCCGAGGGCCCCTCGGACGGCCGCCCCAGGTACCGGTGCGCAGGCGACACCAGCAGCTGGACGACCTCCACCACGTACATGCCGTCCACTCTATTGCGTGGGCGCGCGGCCCCGATTCCGTGGGCGCGCGACGGCGAGCGCCTCAGGAACCCGCCCGCTGCCCCTTGTCCCACTGCGCCCGCGACAGGGCGGTGGGCCGCGGGAGCAGGACACCGTCCACGTACAGGTCGACGTACTCGTTGTAGAAGGCGACCATCCCCGCGACGGCGGCGCACGACACCGTGGGGAAGTCGTACGCCCAGGCCAGATCCTCATGGACGACCGGCCCGCGCGCGAACGACCAGTACTCGCTGGTCCTGCCCTTGTACGGGCATGCCGTCACCGTGTCCGAGCGGCGCAGCAGGGTCCAGTCGACATGGGTGCGTTCCACGTAGTAGCGGGTCGGCAGGCCGGTCTCGAAGAGCTTCACGGAGGACGGCGCGTCCGCCAGGACCGTGCCGTCCACCTCGACGCGCACCCGGCTGGACGAGCGCAGCGCGTCCACCCGGGTGTACGGGCTCCGCGGGTGCACGAAGACCTGTTCCTCCTCCTCGTACCACGCGTCGAGCGCGTCCCACCGGAAACGGGCGGTGCCGATGAGTTCCGCCGGGGCTCCCTCGTCCCAGACCCACGCCGCACCCTCACGGACCTCGGAGCCGATCCGCAGCGAGTGCCGCCGTGCGGGGCCGGGGCCCAGCCGGCCGACGCGGCCGTCGTCGGTCAGGACGCCCTCGGCCAGATCCCGCAGCGGAATGCTGTACTGCGGGTAGCCGGGCCACTCCCACACGTACCGCGCGCGCCGGGTGTCGAACACCCACCGGCCGCCGACCTGCGCGCGGATCCGCCGTGGCACCGGCTCGACATGCCCGACCGGGACGATCAGCCCCGGATGGTCCACACCCTCGTCCGCCATTCGCGATCACCTCGGTCTGCTGGATCGGCGCGCGGTACAACACCGTACGGGCACGGACCGAAAAGCAGCGCGCGCCTCGGCGGCCGCCCTCGGCACATCACCGGTACCGAGGGCATCGCCGCTGATCCACGAGGTCAGGAATCGATACAAGTCGCCGGCAGGGGCGACGGGTCACGCGGCATCGCACGGTTCGACCGGGCCCTTGATGAACGATGGCTTGAAGTAGTGGGCGTACCGCACGGCGGACCCCTTCCGAGTGGGACCGGGCAGGTGCTCTTCGACCAGAAACGCGTCTGCGTGTGTCATGACGTACGTGTAGCTCCCCTTGCCGTCGCCCGGCCTCTGCGGGTTCAGAGGCTCCCCCCGATCAGGCCGGCAGAGCTTGCCCGGGGGAATCTTGTCGATGACCGCCGTGAAGCCGGCCGCCCGGATCCTGTCCGCCAGTTGCCGGAACTGCTGAGGGCCACCCGACCAGTCGAGGTCGCGGACGGAGACGGTCAGGGTGCCGTCCGGGTTCTTCTCCACCGCATAGGCGGGTGTCTGCGTCCCGCCCGGCACCGCCACCGTCACGCCTGCCGCGATCGCCGCCGCCGCCAGCCCCCACGCGAACCGCTTCTGCACGCGGCGCCTGCGCCCACCGGTGCGTTCCTCTTCCATCGTCCGCCAACTGCGCATCAGGTGTTCCTCACGCTGGATCCGCCGGCCGACGGGAAAGCCCCGCTCGTCCGGCACGGCCAGCAGCCGGCGCAGTTCCTCTACGTCGCTGTCCCGACTCCGTTCCCGGCTCACCACGGTCCCCTTCCGTTCCTTCGCTCGGCCGGACCGCCTCGTGGCGGGCACCTGTCTGCTGCCGTCCTGCGGCCGTGGGTTCCGCGTTCCGGTCGAGATTTTTCTGCGCCACTCCTTCCAGCCGGCGACGCGCCCGGGCCAGCCGGGAGCGGACGGTGCCCACCGGCACCCCCAGCGCCTCCGCGGTCGCGGCGTAGTTCAGTCCGGCCCATACGCTCAGCGCCAGCACCTCACGGTCCTGCCGCGACAACTGGCTCAGCGCCTCGACCACCGCGGCGATCCGCTGCTGATCCTCCAGCCGTCCGACCACCTCCTCGGCGAAGTCCGACAGCGGTTCGGGCGGAGGCATGCGTTCCATCAGGGCGCGGTGCCGCCGAGCCGCACGTCTGCGGTGGTGCACCACGTTCGTGGCGATCCCGAGCAGCCACGGCAGCAGGCTTCCGCCGTGCGTGTCGACCTTCTCCCGCAGCCGCCAGGCTTCGAGGAACACCAGCGAGACGCAGTCCTCGGCAACCGACCAGTCGCCTGTCAGGCGGAAACAGTGGTTGTAGACCGCCCGCCCGTGTTCGCGGAAGAGCACCCTGAAGGAGTCCTCGTCGCCCGCTCGGACGCGGGCCCTGAATAGTGGCTCCATGCCTGGCTCTGCCAAGAGGCCACCCACCAGTTCCATGTGACGTGCATCACCGGCCCGGGAGCGAACCGCGGTGCTCCGCCCGAAAATCGAAGGCGCCCGGTGAGACCAAGTCTCCGGGCGCCTTCGGCGGACTGGACTCGCCCCCTACATAAGGGACTTGTATCCGCTCCAGCCGGTCGCGATCCGAACCCGCGCGCCGAACGAGCCCTTTCCGTCCCCGCTGTTGCGCCACACGTTGCCGCTGGAGTCGCGGGAGACCAGGTCCGGCCTGCCATCGTCCGTGATGTCGCCGACCCCGACGACCGCGTTGTAGGAACCGCCCCAGTTCGACAGCACCTTGACGCGGGCCGCGAACGTGCCGTCGCCCTTGCCGTTGTAGCGGTAGACGTTGTTGGACGTGTCCTGGACCAGCAGATCGGCCTTGCCGTCGCCGGTGATGTCACCGGTGCCGACGATCTTCTTGTAGCCCTTCCAGTTGTCGTAGAGCTTCACGCGGGCGGCGAGCTTGCCGGTGCTCGTCCCCTTGTAGAGGTAGACCGCTCCGGTGGACGCGTTCCGCGCGATCAGGTCCGGGCGTCCGTCACCGCTCACGTCGCCGGGCGAGGTGAGCACGTTGTACTGCGTCCAGCCGCTGGTCCCGAGGGTGGTGTACGACGTCGTCGGCTTGACCGCCGCCCCGCAGCGGGGCTTGTACAGCCGCAGCGCGCCGCTGCTGTAGCGGACGAGGACGTCGTTGCAGCGGTCGCCGCTGAGGTCGCCGAAGGGGACTGCCATGATGCTCGTGGGCCAGCCGGTGCCCGTGTACCTGTCGCCGAACTTCCCCGTCCCCGTGCCGCTGTGGAGGGTCAGTCCGCCCGAGGAGTTCAGGGTGAGCAGATCGCCGCGGCCGTCCGGGCCGTCGGGGCTGACGAAGTCGCGGCGCACCGGGGCTCCGCCCTGCAGGAAGCCCTGGCCGGCGGTCACCGTGTCCGGCGTGGCGGTGCCGGGACCGGTCGCCTTGAGCGTCCAGGTGTAGTGGCCGTTGGGGAAGTAACTCCCGCTCGCCGTCTTGCCGTTCCAGGTCGCCGTCACCCAGGCCGCGGTCGCGCCGCCAGTGAGGGTGCGGGTGGCCTTGCCGTTCGCGCCGCTCTGGAGCGAGATGAAGGTGAGCGACCAGGAGGTGGCCGGGCGGGACAGCACCCAGGTGCCCTCGAAGGGCGCCCCCGGGGCCACGTAGTCGCCGACCGACGTATCGAAGGCCGTCACGGCGGACGGGGCGATGCCCGTGGTGGTGACGTGGGTGCGCTCGTAGTCGTCGAACCAGGCGACCAGACCGGTGTACTCGTCGACCGTCCAGCGGTAACGGCGGTCCGCGGTCAGTCCCTTGTCGGCCAGGCGGGAGGCGATCGTGCGGGTGGTGCCGGTGGCCGCCTCGGTGAGGACCAGCGTGTCCGCGCCGTGGTCGTGGCGGACGGTGAAGCCGTCACCGAGCAGCACATCGCCGGGGGTGACCGCCCTCGCCGTACCGGCCTTGGTGTCGTACACGCCCGCCGAGTCCGTGCCGCAGGCCCAGTACACCCAGCGGCCCGCCGCCTGGAGTTCGCTCGGCACGCAGGCCAGCCCCGGGACGGTCACCGTGGTGAGCGTCTTCGCCAACGGGATGCTGTACGAGGTCAGCTTGCCGGCGGTGCCGGCGCTCCACAGGGTGGAACCGTTCAGGGCGGCGGCGCGCACGGACCGCTTCAGCTTCTGGCCCTGGCCGAACTCGCCGACGTACTGCGCCGGGCTGGTGCCGCCGGAGTCGAAGACGGCGTAGTCGTCGGAGACATCGACGATATGGCCGCCCTGGCCGCCGAAGTCCAGGTAGTGGCCGTCGATCGCCACCAGCCGGTCGTCGCCGAGGCCCTCGCCCTCGTCGGTGCCGCCGTTCGAGTCGAGGTAGACGTCCTGGGCGTCGAGGTTCCCCCACAGCGCCGAGCACGTGGTGCCCTCGTAGGGGCAGAGGGCGGAGTAGACCGAGCGGCCCGCCGTGGCCTCGGACGCCGTCAGCATGGCAGAGCCGTCGGTGGTGAGGGTGCGCACGGAGGTGGTGTCGTCGGTGGACTTCGGGTCGTCCTCGGCGACCCGAAGGCTGCCGCGGCTGAGCGCGATGCCCGTCTTGGCGTTCTCCACCGCCGGGGACTGCTGGACCTTCGCCAGGTTCAGCGTGCCGTCCCCGGCCTGGCTCACCCGCCGCACCCACCAGTCGGTGGCGTCGGCGCCGCCGGTGACCAGGGCGGTGCCGTCGCCGGCCGCCAGCGTGTACTCGCCGGCGCTCTCCAGCAGGGTCTGCTGCACCGAGGGATCGTCCACATTCACCGCGAGCAGCCGGGAGCCGAGCGAGGTGGAGGACAGCGGCAGCAGCAGCCAGTCGCCGACCAGGACCGGGTCGCCGTCGAGCGTGCCCGGGTGCGAGGGCAGGGTGACGACCCGGTCGGCGGCGGTGAGGTCGGAGCGGGACTTCAGATGCAGGGTGAAGGTGCTGGTGTCGTACCAGCCGACACGGTCATCGCTCATCACATAGTGGTCGGCGTCGTCGGCGTCGGCGAAGGCGACCGCGTTCACGGCCGACTCGACGTCGATGTAGTCGACGGTCCCGCTCCGCTCCCACAGCACACCGTCGGAGTCCGCGGCGACGACTTCCTGGTCCTGGATGTTCGTCCATTCACCGGTCACCTTGCGGGTGCGCCACGCGCCGTCGGCCTTGTCGATCAGGGAGTAGCCGGTGACGACCGTGTCGCCGGCCAGGCCCCGGTAGTTGCCGTGGCTGGAGACCGCCCAGCTCAGGCTCTCGGACGTGGCCGTGGCCGGGTCCCAGAGGGTGACGGACGGGGTGCTCAGGGCCGTCGGCAGGGCGACCAGGTCGCTGTCCGACCCGTACCAGGCCGTACGGCACTCGGAGCCGATGCCGGTGCAGCCGGTGCCCGGGGTGTAGACGCCGGCCGCGTTCTCCACGGTCACGGTCCTGCCGGTCGTGTAGTCGGTCCACAGCAGTCCGGCCTTGCCGGTCTGCCGGTGCAGGAAGCCGGTGTCGCCCGCGACGTACGGGCGGTCGGTGCGTGGTGTGGTGGAGCCGGGGTCGACCAGTGTGATCGCGGTGGTGTCGGCCTCGGTCGCTTCCGCGGAGCCGCCGCCCTCCGACAGGACGACGACGGACGCGGCCACGACGGCGAGCGCGAGCGAGGAGACGACGGCGGCCGGACCGCCCCGTCTCAGGGCGTGTCTGCCCACGTGATGTTCCCTCCCCTACGAGGGTCCGACCCCTCGCACAAGTGGCCGCATCTTACGCGACTCTTACCCAGCCCTTACCAAGGGGACGGTCGGGGGCGCCGGGTAATGAAGGAATCAACAGTCCGTAGTGCGTAGCCCTTGGATCGATCAAGATTCGTCCCGGACGGCTCACCGGCGGCACGGAAGCCGTGACTCGAAGATCAACCGGTACCTGATCTGCCGTATCGTTCCGCCAACTCCAGCGGACAACTGACTGGATTTCAGTGGTCGCGCGCGCCGACGTCCGGTGTCCCGCGGCCCGGGGGGAACACATCCATGAGCCGCAGGCGACTGCTCGCGACATCTGCCGCCGTCCTCTCCGTCCTGGTCGGCGGTCTCGGTACCGGCCTCGCCCAGGCCAGCCCGAGCACGGCCCTGTACGTCGACGACGACGCCACCGGCTGCAGCGACACCGGACCCGGCACGCAGGCGGAACCCTTCTGCCAGCTCCAGCCGGCCGCGGACGCGGCGGCGCCCGGGGACACCGTGTACGTGGCGCGGAACAAGACCCGGTACGCCCCCGTGACCATCAGGTCGGCCGGCACGGCGGACGCGCCCGTCACCTTCGTCGCGATTCCCGGCGACAACTCCGCGGCCACCGCCGCCGCCGTCGTCGTGGGCGACACCTCGACGCCGCCCATGACGTTCTCGGGTGCCCGGTACGTCGATGTGACCGGGTTCAACCTCTCGGCGCCCGATACGAGCGCCCTGGTGGTTTCCCGGTCCCAGCACATCACCTACGACACAGGCTGGTTGACGACGGGGCAGGCGGCCCCCGGCACCAACGGGACAGTCACCGTCGACGGCTCGTCCGCCGGCGTCTCGCTCACCCGTCTGCGGATCGCCCCCGAGTCCGGCGGCCCGGCCTTCGCCGGGGCGGCCGGAGCACAGGACATCACGCTGGCCGACGACCTCATCCACTTCGGCGGAGGCATCTCGGCCGCCGGCACCACGGGTATCCACCTGGCCGGCGACACCGTCCAGACGGTCTGCGGCGACGCCGTCAGCCTGACCGACGGCAGCTCCGGGTCCGTGGAGAACACCGTCGCGCTCCCCGACACCTCGGCATCCTGCTCCGACACCGGTACCCCCGCCGAGATCACGGTGGACGCGAGTTCCGCACCGCAGGTCACCGCGGACTACAACGCGGTCAACCCCCTGTCGACGGGGACCGACTACGACTGGGCGGGCCAGGCGTACGCCACCGGCGCGGCGTTCCTGACCGGCACCGGTCAGGGAAGCCATGACCTGGACCAGACGGACGTGGCGCTCTCCGCCTCGGCCGGACTGCCCGCGGAGCACTCGCCGCTGATCGATTCGGCGGACGCCGGGGCGCCCGGTGCGCTCTCCACCGACCTCCACGGAGCACGGCGGGTCGACGACCCGCTGGTCGCCGACACCGGCACGGGGGCCGGCGCCTACGACCGGGGCGCGGTCGAGTTCCAGGACCCGTTGGCCCTCGGGACAGCCAATCGCTCGCCCCAGACCGTGTACGTCGGTATACCGGTCACCTTCCGGGCCTCCTTCGTCAACCCGTGGTCGGACACCCTCGACGGCTACAGCTACACCTTCGCCTTCGGGGACGGCACCACGGCCACGTCCGCCACCGGTTCGGCCGCGCACACGTTCACGCAGCCCACCACGGGCACCAACATCTACCCCACGGTCACGGTGTACCGGCCGGACGGCACCAAGCTGGGCACCGAGGTCGGCAGCTACTTCCCCGTCAAACCGCTGCCGCTGCCGACCGGGCACCTCGATTGCCAGACCAGCCCCGACCTGCCGGACACCACGGTCTGCTACTTCGACGCCTCCGGATACAGCGGCTACCCGATCACCGGCGACCGGATCACCTTCGGCGACGGCTCGGCGGCCGTCTCCGTGACGGGTGCCAAGGGCTACGTCCGGCACACGTACGCCGCCTCCGGCACGTACACCGTCACCCAGCAGCTCACCGACTCCGACGCCCGTACGGCCACCGACACCACCGGGGCCACCGTCGGCCCGGCCTACGTCGCCGTCGGCCCGAAGCGCATCCTGGACACCCGCAACGGCACCGGCGCCGCCAAGCGGAAGGTGGGTCCCGGGAGCGTGGTCCGCCTCAAGGTCCTCGGCGTGGGCGGCGTCCCGGCCTCCGGGGTGACCGCGGTGACCATGAACGTCACCGACGCCGACGCCACCGCGAGCAGCTACGTCACGGTGTACCCGGGAGGCACCAGCCGCCCGACCGCGTCCAACCTGGACTTCACCGAGGGCCGGACCAACCCGAACCTGGTCACCGTCCGGGTGGGCGCGGGCGGCTACGTCGACCTCTACAACGCCCACGGCTCCGTCGACCTCATCGCCGACGTGCAGGGCTACTTCACGGCCAAGTCCATCACCGCCGGCGACCAGATGGGCAACCTCGCACCCGTCTACCCCGCCCGCGTCCTGGACACCCGCGACGGCACCGGCGCCGCCAAGGGCAAGGTCGCGTCCGGCAGCACGACGACCCTCACCCTGCCGAAGGGCGAACAGGGGATCGGCGTCATCGGCGCCGTCCTCGACATCACCGCGACCGGAGGCACCGGCAGCGGCGTGGTCACCGTCTACTGCGGAAGCCGCCCCAGCACGTCGAACCTCAACTACCGCGCCGGGCAGACCGTCTCCAACCTGGTCGTCACGCAGGTGTGCCCCGGCGGCAAGATCAAGGTCTACAACAGCGGCGGACACGTCCATCTGATCGCCGACCTCCAGGGCCTCTACACCAACTACAACGCCGACGGCGACACCGCCCCCATCGGCAGCCCCTTCGTACCGGCCGACCCCACCCGCATCCTCGACACCCGCAACGGCACCGGCGCCGCCAAGCCGCTCGGTGCCAACGGCACCCTCACCGTGAAGGTCGCCGGAGTCCACGGCGTCCCGACCGACGCGGCCGCCGTCCTGGTCAACCTCACCGGTGTCGCCCCGACCACCGCCACCCACCTGACCGCGTACGGCGCGGACAGCCTGCCCGACGTGTACGACGACAGCCTCGACGCCGGCGAGACCCGCCCGGTGCTGGCCGTGATCCCGGTCGACGCCGACGGCGACATCCATCTCCACAACGCGGCCGGCTCGGTCCATGTCGTCGCCGATCTAGAGGGCTACATCGGCTGACGGGGCGGAGCCGTCGCGATCGTTATGACCTCGGTCACAGCGTTCCGCCAATCAACCGGCGCGCTTAGTAGACACAGCGAGATGGACATTTGCCCATTTGTCCACCTTGGCCGGGATATGAACCACGGCGTGCGCCCCGGATTTCCGCCCGACCGGTACGCGCGCCCACTACCCCGCGTCGCAAGGTTTCTGACGTAGCGTCAGCCATCCCTCCCGTCGCCGTACGCGGACCGGAGACCCGCACCCCGCTCCGGCGGGGTGCCGGGACCTACGAGGCGACGTAGTTGCGGGGACCCTTTGCGCTCCCTGTGGAGCCGTTCTAAGAATGTCGACCCACAGGACGTCGCCGCAGTTCGGAACCGGTGTTCCCACAGATTCGACCGCACACCGGGCGCTCGGCGTCACCGAGTGAGTAGGAGCCCCCCACATGAAGTCGTCCCGAACCTCCGCGAGACTCCTCGCTCTCGCCCTCGGCCTGGGACTGCCCGCCGGCGTGCTGGGCGCGACGGTGCCGGCGAGCGCCCAAACGGCCGCCGCCCCGTCCGCCTCCGCCGGTACCTCCGTGGCGGGGTACGACGGGTCGACCGAGGAGGCCGCGAACAACAAGGCGTTCTTCGAGGCCGTGCTCAGGTCGGTCGCCGCGAAGCGCGCCGCCCAGCCCGGCGCGCAGGCGGTGACCGTCTACTACGACGACTCCCAGGCACCGAGTTTCCGTTCGCAGATAGCGAGCGCGGCCTCGATCTGGAACAGCTCCGAGTCCCACGTGAAGCTCAAGGAGGCGTCGAGCGGTGCCGACTTCTCCTACCGCGAGGGAAACGACTCGCGCGGGTCCTACGCCTCCACCAACGGCCACGGAAGCGGCTACGTCTTCCTCGACTACACCCAGACCCGGCAGTACGACTCGATCCGCGTCGCCACCCACGAGACCGGGCACGTGCTGGGCCTGCCGGACGACTACGGCGGGCCGTGCAGCGAGCTGATGTCGGGCGGCACCGCGGGCACGTCCTGCACCAACCGCTACCCGAGCGCCGCCGAGCGTTCGCGTGTCGACCAGCTGTGGACCACCGGACTCGCACAGACCCAGGGCACGGCGAACCAGACCACCGACCAGCCGGGCACCACGGCGCAGCTGCCGACCCTGACGCCGGGCCAGGGCCCGTGGAGTCCGCTCCTGGGCATGCCCTGGAGTTGACCGCGTTTCACCCACCGCCACAGCTGACAGAGCACCCCCAGGTCCAAGGCCTGGGGGTTTCTGCTGGACCGGGCGACGAGAGTCGCGAGCGAGTCGAGACGGTCCATCGACTTTGCTTTTGTTACCGTCCTCTTCGAATAAATCGTCCACAAAAGACCGATTCGCGCCCGCTGGCGGCCGAGAGGACACGGACCATGAACGACTTTTCCCGTCGCAGACTGCTGAAGACGACGGCGGTCGCCGGCGCCGGTGCGGTCGTCGTGCCGGGGGCCGCGGCCGCCGCGGCGCCCGACGCGAGTGCCATGACCGGTGCCGCCGAGAGCGAGGCGAACGGGGCGCACTGCGGGCCGGCACAGCTGACCGGTCGGATCGTCCGCCCCGAAGACCCCGGGTACACGGACGCGCGCCTCGGCTGGGACCAGCTCTTCTCCCACTATCCGCTGGTGATCGTCTTCGCCCAGAACACCCAGGACGTGGTCAACGCCCTGACGTGGGCGCGCCAGAACAACACCGCGCTGCGGATCCGCAGCGGCCGCCACAGCCTGGAGGGCTGGTCGAACGTCGACGCCGGCCTGGTGATCGACATCAGCGAGCTGAAGTCGGTCCACATCGACGCCGGCGCTCGCATCGCGACCGTCGGTGCCGGTCTCAACCAGCTGGAGGCGGTGACCACACTCGCGAAGCAGAACTTCGCGGTGACGACCGGGACCGAAGGCAGCGTGGGTCTGTCCGGGGCGACGCTCGGCGGCGGGTTCGGCTTCCTCACCCGCTGGCTCGGCATGGCCTGTGACAGCCTGATCGGCGCCGAGATCGTCGTCGCGGAGGACGGCGAGTGCGCCAGGGTGCTCAACGTCGATCTGAACCACGACGCGGATCTGCTGTGGGCGCTGCGCGGAGCGGGCAACGGCAACTTCGGAATCGTCACCTCGCTCACCTACAAGCTGGCCCCGCTGAAGAGCGTCACGTATCTGACGGCCACCTGGGACGGGATCAGCGACCTGCGCAGGATCTTCGAGACCTACCAGCGCATCGCGCCGTACACCGACAGCCGCCTCGGCACCCAGCTCGAAGCCCACCGCAACCAGATCCTGCTGTTCGCGGTCCTCCCGGAAGGGACACCCGCGGAGGCGAAGAGGCTGCTGGCCCCGCTCCTGTCGATCGACAGCCCCCAGGTGACGACGCAGGTGGGAAACTGGGGCGACGTGTACGCGGGATTCCAGGTCCCGATCGAGAACGAACCCGCGAACTGGAAGTTCTACTCGCAGTTCGCCAAGAAGCCGCTCCCGCCCAAGGCGATCGACATCGTCGCCTCGTTCGTCAAGATCGCCCCCACGGACGACAGCAACTACTTCGTCCAGGCGTTCGGCGGGAACGTCAGGAAGTCCCCGCGCGGCGGCACCTCTTTCCCGCACCGCGACGCGCTCTTCTACGCCGAGCCCGGCGTCGGCTGGGGCAAGCGCAGTGACCAGCCGGGCATCTGCGACCCGCTCACCCCGCAGGCCCAGGCCTGGATCGCCGAGTTCAGCCAGGCAATGCGCCCCTTCGTGGACGGCGCCTACGTCAACGTGCCGAACATCGGCACGCAGGACTGGGAGACCGCCTACTGGGAGTCCAACTTCGACCGGCTGCGCCGGATCAAGGCGAAGTACGACCCGCACAACGTCTTCCAGTACGACCAGAGCATCCCGCCCGCGGTCTGCTGACCGAGCGGCACCCGAGCCCCCTCCCCGACCGGCGAGGGGGCTCAGCCGTGTGTACCTGCCCTGAGCCTCAGCCGTATCCCATGACAGGCATAACGGCGTGTTTATCGTCTATACCGGCATATCTGACATTACGCTGCCGCTGTTGATCAGCGACGCCAAAGGAATGCCATGCCTCTCGAACCCGAAAAAACCGGTCATCGCCGTCGGCCGGCCGCGAAGTCCGTGCTCTCACGCTTGAAGTCCGGTGTCGGAGGGCGCTTCGGACGGCTACGGGCCGCCGCCGTGGCCGGTGCCCTGCTCGCCGGACTGAGTCCGGTGGCGGCCGGTGCGCCACCGGCCGCCGCCGCGACAGGACACCGAGACGATCCGACGCAGTACTGGAACAACGTCCTGCTCCAGACGTTCCGCAATGCCCAGGGCTGGGACGCCTCGCCCGGCAAACTCTCCAGGTCCGGGGCGATGGTCTTCGCGGCGATCTACAACGCGGAGAGCGCCTATCAGTACACGTACGGGACCCTGAAGTACGAGCCGTACCTCAACCAGCCGCTGAAGTACGCCGACAGACACTCGCGGCCGAGTCCGGACGAGGAAGAGCGGCTGATCGACCGCACGGCGTACCGGATGATCTCGCAGCTGTACCCGGGCGATCAGGCGTACATCGACGCCCGGTACCGGGCCCGGACCGGCAAGTCCCCGCACTCCTACGATCCGCTCGACCGTCTGGTGGTCGACCCCGTGGTGAGGCAGATCAACAAGTCCCGGGCGGGCGACGGTTCGAACAACCCGGACGTCTACAGCGGCGACACCACCACGCCTGGAGCCTGGCGGCCGACGGGTGAAGCGGACTGCAAGAAGCCGAGCGACGCGGTGACCCCGAACTGGGGCAAGGTCAGGCCGTTCGTGCTCCGTTCCGGCTCGCAGTTCCGGCCTCCCACCCTGCGCGGCTTCACGTCCTACGCCGATCTGGTGGCCAGCCCGCAGTACGCGGCCCAGCGCGACGAGGTGCGACGGGTCGGTGCCGTCGACTCCACCGAGCGCACCTTCGAGCAGACCGTCATCGCCTGGTTCTGGGACCATGACGTGAACGGCACCTACCACCCCCCGGGGCAGATGCTCGACCTGACCGGGATCGTCGCCAGGAAGTTCAAGCTCGACACGTACGAGACCACCCGCTTGTTCGCACTGTCGGCGCTGTCGTTGGCGGATGCCGGCATCGCGGCCTGGGACACCAAGTTCGACACCCCGATCAAGCTCTGGCGCCCGGTGACCGCGATCCAGGCGACGGGCGGCGCGAACGCGACCTGGGAGCCTCTCGGCGCGGACCGCGCAGGGGCACCGCTCACGCCGTGCTTCCCCGCCTGGACCTCCGGGCACGCCAACTTCACGGCCGCGTGGGCAGGTGCGATGAAGCACTACTTCGGTCGTGACGACGCCTCGTTCGTCGCGCACTCCGAGGACCCGCACACCATCGAGGCGTACCGCCAGATGAGGAGCTTCAGCCAGGTCGCCCAGGAGGGCGAGTTCAGCCGACTCTGGCTGGGCATGCACTTCCGCTGGGACGCCGAGGACGGAAGGGCGATCGGAACCAACGTCGCCGACTACGTGTACGCCAACGCGCTGCAGCCGACACGGCAGGGCCATACGTACGAGCACTGAGACGACACCGCGGCCCAGGCCCGCGCAGGCAGAGCCGGGCCTGGCCGCCGCGCCGGCCGAAGCCCTGGGGAAGCGGCCCCCGGGTGTCTGTGCGCTGCTTGGCGGTGTGTGTCTCGCCCTTTCGTGTGGCGGGTCCGGCGCGTGGGCGGCCGACGGGGAAGGCACCGGCCGACGATCGGTCGACTGGCCGATCGGATCGCAGGAGGAGCCTGCGAACCGCTGCGTGAGGGTAGGGCACTGTGATCGACAGGCGGAACGTGCTGCGGGCGGGTGTGCTGGGCGGCGTCGGCGGGGCGTTGGGGCTGCAGGCACCGGGGAGCGCGGCGGCGGCCGGGGAAGCGGGGCCGGTCAGCGCCCGGGACTGGAAGCGGCTGGCCGACGCGCTGTCCCCCGGGGCCGACCTCTACCGGCCGTCCGGCTCCGTGTACGAGTCGCTGGCCCTGCCGTTCAACCACAGGTACGCCGGAATCCGGCCCGCCGGCATCGTCACCTGCGCGACCGCCGAGGACGTGTCCGTCTCGATCCGCTGGGCCCGTGAGGTGGGACTGCCCGCCGTACCGCGCTCCGGGCTGGGACACAACTACGCCGGGTACTCGGCCACCACGGGCCTGCTGCTGAACATGGCCCGTATGAAGAGCATCGTCTCCACCCCGGCGCCGGGCCGTGCCCACTCCCGGGTCTACGGGCCGATGAAGGTCGTGCACGACGCCGGCACCGTCACCGTGGGGGCAGGCGTCACCAACGGCGACCTGCATCCGCTGCTGGAGGACCAGGGCATGTTCGTGCCGACCGGTCGTTGCCCCAGCGTCGGCGTCGCGGGACTGGTGCTCGGCGGCGGTATCGGCTTCAGCGACAAGATGTTCGGCCTGACCTGCGACCGGCTCGTCTCCACGACCGTCGTCCTCGCCGACGGACGCACGGTCAAGGCCGACAAGGACTCGCACCCCGACCTGTACTGGGGCTGCCGCGGCGGGGCCGGCAACAACTTCGGTGTCAACACCTCGTTCACCTTCCAGTACGAGCAGTTCGAGGGCACCGTGGGCTTCTACCAGTTCCGCTGGAGCCTCGACTCCGTTGTGCCGGTGGTCGCCACCGCGCAGCACATCGCCCAGGAGACCGAGGGCGACAGGCGGTTCCATATGCGCATGGGCATCGGGACCAACGGGACGACCAGGGCGCAGATCCGTGCGAACGCCAACGTCAACGCCATCGGCCAGTTCTACGGCACGGTCCAGGAACTGCGTGCCATCCTCGCTCCGCTGCTGAAGATCGGCACGCCCGAGGAACGCGCCCGCAACAGCGCGTCGGTCCGTCAGGTCACGCCCGGTGAGGCAAGCGTACTGCTGAGCGCCACCACACCGATCGATCGCTTCGCCACCAAGTCGGCGATCCTGGACTCCCGCACCCTTCTGTCCGATCAGCAGGTCGGCGCGGCGGCCGAGCGCCTGCTGGACTGGCCCGGCAGCAACAACGAGGACGGCGCCGGGTTCGCGATGTTCGCCCTCGGCGGTGAGATCAACCAGGTTCCGCCGGACGCGACCGCGTTCGTCCACCGAAGCGACCTCTTCGTCTTCGCCGCCGAGACCTCGTGGGCGGACTACGACACCGCCGCCGTCGCCGAGGCCAACCTCCGCTGGCTCCAGCAGTTCTACGACGACATCTTCCCCGGCAAGGCGCCCGACCAGGCGTACCAGAACTTCCCCGACCCGACGCTGAAGAACTGGCGAGAGGCCTACTACGGCGCGAACTACCCCCGCCTGGTCGACGTGAAGCGGAAGTACGACCCGACCGGCTTCTTCGACTACCCGCAGGCGATCGGCACGCGCTGAGCCCGAACGGCGCCGATCCCTGAGGCGGAGTGTCAGCTCCGGGGCTCGGTCCGGGTGCGGTCCGCGTCCGCGGGCCGCTGTCCGGCCCTGTCCACGACGGCGAGTTCCAGCTCCGCCTCGCTGGACAGCAGCGTTCCGGCCTTTCCGTACGAGGTGTCCTTGGTCAGATAGCTGCGGGAGCCGAGGAAGGCGAAGTCCTTCCCGTCGAAGACCCACTCGGTCCTGATGCCGTAACGCGTGTCGTCGCGGGCGACACCGAGGCCCCGGCGGCCGATCGCGTCGCGCGCCTGCGGGGCCGCCGTGACGCCGGGGATCCTCGCCGCGGCCCGGTAGAGGGCGGCGGCCGTACGCGGTGGCATCATCCCGCCGAGCAGGGACCCGATCTGCTCGAACACCGCCTGGTCCCGTCCCCGCCCCTCGGCGTGCGGGGTGTTGGCATACAGGTACGCCAGCAGCTTGTCGGGGTCGGTGGGCAGCGTGCTGAGCCAGCTGTAGGTGGGCCGGCTGAGACCGGCCGGGGTGCCGCCGGTGTCACCGAACTCGGCGTTGACCGGCAGGGTCTCGCCGTCCTCCCGGACCAGCCCGAGCTTGTGCAGGGGCCCCGGTTCCTGGGCGGACCACGCCTCCCGTTCCTTCAGCGGGTCGAGGACAGCCTTCCCGCTGGTCAGATCGGCCCCCTGGGCCTTCTCCCGGGTGTAGACGAACTGGTCGTCCCGCACGCGGGGCGTGCTGCGCTCCTCGGCGGCGTCGGAGATCCGGCCCAGGATCGCGGCGGCGGGCTGCATGTCGGTGGCCGGACGGTGCGAAGCGGTGCCGGAGGGCGTCCCGCCGTTGCCGTGCAGGGCGACTCCCGCGGCCAGCGCGCAGGCCAGGGTCAGGGCGGTCGCCGGCACCAGGAGCGCGGGCCGCAGCAGTCGGCCGGCGGGGCGGGTACGGGGCGCCTGGTCTCGGTCGATGTGGTGCATCAGCAGTTCCTTGTGACGAAGGTGCTGCTCGCGCGGAAGGTCCCAGTCGGCCGGGGCCGGCAGCAGGCGGGCGATCTCCTCGCGGTCGCCGCTGCGCTCCGGGGAAGCGCCGGTGGTCCTGTCGTTCATGTGAGCTCCTCCCGTACGGGCAGGGCCGCGATCGCGGCCGCACTTGTCATCTCTCCGCGGGTGGCGGGTGGTTCCCGGTCTTCTTCCGCGAACCGGGCAAGCTTCTTGCGGGCACGCGAGAGGCGGGAGCGTACGGTGCCGACGGCGATGCCCAGGGCTTCGGCCGTCTGCTGGTAGTCCAGGCCGGACCACACGCACAGAGCCAGTACCTCCCGTTCCTGGCGCCGCAGCCGGCCCAGCGCGGCATGCACGGCGCGCAGCCGCCGTGCGTCGTCGATGCGCCCCACCGTCCGGGCGGCGAAGTCCTCCTCCGCGCCCGGCTGCGGCTGACGCGCCAGGAACAGCTGGCGTCTGCGCTGTCCCCGGCGGGCGTTGTCCGCCTTGTGGGTGGCGATGCCCAGCAGCCAGGGCAGCAGCGAACCGCCGTCCTCGAGCACCCGTGCGCGGGTCCGCCACGCGGTCAGGAACGTCTCGGACATGACCTCTTCGGCCGTCGACCAGTCGCCGGTCAACCGCAACCCGTGGTTGTACACGGCGCGGGCGAACTCCTCGTACAGCTGGGCGAACGCCTCGCGGTCCCCTTCGCGCACACGGCGGCGCACATCGTTTTCTGAGTCCCTCACGACCACTTCTCTCCGCGACACCGGAGGAGTTCCAGTGGCCTGTGTCACGCACGGTACGGCTGCCCCTGGGGGCGACGGCGGACCCGGGCGGCCTCAGCCGGAGCGATCAAGAAAACGGTAAGAACCACTCACCTCACGCCCCTCCGCTGCAACCCTCCGTTTCGGCCGAACGTCCAACTCCCGTCCGGTGCATGTCACTTGCCGGGTCACTTCGGTCTCATCTGGGGGATGTCATGACTTCTGTCTCCATCAGGCGTGTGCTGCACAGCGGGGCCTGTGCCGCAGCCGTGGGGGCGTTGGTCGTCGCCGGCCTCGGGGGCGGAACCGCCTTCGCCGACGACGCGCAGACCGATCAGCTGTGGATCCAGGCGCCGTACGACCAGTCGGTCACCGTCGCCCCGGAGGGCGGTACGGCACCGTACCGGTCGCTGGCGCTCGGCCTGTACCACGACAACGCCAACTTCACCGTGACCGCAGGGAAGTTGACCGTCGACGTCTCCGGGCTCGCCGGCGTCGCCGAGGTGGCCTGGCCCGACAACTGCACACCGAACGACGCCGGTACCGTCGCCGTGTGCGACACCGGGGACGTGCCGACCCGCTACAGCGCGCAGGTGCGGCTGCAGGTCCGGGCCGCCGCCGGCGCCGCCGTGGGAGCACAGGGCACGATCGAGTACTCCGCCGAGGCCACCGGCGGACCCGACGGCACCCTCACCGCCCCGCAGGGCTCCGCGGAGACCTCCGTCACCGTCGGCTCCGGTCCGGACCTCGGCATCAGCGCCCCGCAGGACGTCACCGACGTCGCGACCGGCACCAGCCTCACCGTGCCGTTCTCCGTCACCAACACCGGCAACGAGACCGCCCACGGCTTCAGCGTGAAGATGTGGGCGACATACGGCCTCGACGTCGCCACCCGCTACCCGCAGTGCACCTACACCGGGCCGGACGACAGCGGCCAGTACACACCCATGACGGACGTGACCTGCTCCTTCGACACCGACATCGCGCCCGGCGCCACCGTGGAACTGCCGGAGCCGCTGCGGCTGAACGTCACCGGCCACGCGCTGTACGAGCGGTTCGACTACGAGGTCCAGCCGGGCGCCGACGCCACCGACCTCGACGGCTCGGACAACGGCCGCTCCTGGCACGTCGACGCCGACAACACCGCCGACTTCGCCGTGCACGGCACCGAGGTGAGCGGCGCGGCCGGCGACACCGTCACCACCGCCTTCCGCTTCGACAACCTCGGCCCGGCCTGGGTCGGCAACGTCAGCTCCGGCGACCCGGTCGCCGTGATCGACTACTACCTCCCGGAGGGCACCACCGCCACGTCCGTACCCGACACCTGCCACCCCGCCCGGACGTCCGGCGACGACCCGGCCATCGGCCACTACGCCTGCACCCTGCCGATGTGGGCCAAGCCGGACCTGCAGGTCGGCTTCCCGTTCCAGCTCCACATCGACCGGGTCGTCCCCGACGCGACGGGCCACGTCGTCGTCCACCCTCAGTCCGACACGTCCCGCACCTTCGACCCGGACAGCGAGAACAACACGGCCACGGTGGTCGTCAACCCGTCCGCCTGACGGCGACGAGGCGGTGCGCCCAAGGGCCCACCGGTCAGGCGGGGCCAGTTTTGTTTCACGGCCGGTGGCGAACCGGCCAAGGCGAAGGAGAGAACGCTTTGGGCAGGCATGCGCTTCCGCGTGACAGGAACTGGATGAACGGGAGGAACGGCCGGCGAGTGGCCGTGATCGCTGTTCCGGTGGCCGCCGCGATGGCGATGACCGCCACCTCCGCGTCCGCGGCGAACGGGCTGACGGCGGCCGACAAGGCGATGGCCGGGAAGCTGGACCAGCGCGTGGACGTCGCCCAGTCGGGCAGCAATGTGGTGGGCGAGGTCCGGGACGTCGCCTCGGGACAGACGGTGTGGTCCAAGGACCGCACCACGGGGGTGATGCCCGCGTCCACCAACAAGCTGGCGACCGCGGTCGCCGCGCTCACCGTGCTGGGTCCGGGCCACACCGTCCAGACCAAGGCCGTCTACCGGTCCGGCACGGTGTACCTGGTCGGCGGCGGCGATCAGCAGCTCGGCTCCGCCGACCTGAAGAGTCTCGCCACCGCCGCCGCCAAGGCCCTGAAGACCGAGGGCCACCACTCGGTGCGGCTGATGTTCGACGACCACCTCTTCGCCGCCCCCAGCCTCGCCACCGGCTGGAACAGCGGCTACTACCCCGACACCGTCGCTCCCGTCCGGGCCCTGCGGATCGAGGGGGACAACACCCAGGACACCGCGCTCACCGCCACCCGGTACTTCGCCCAGCAGCTCACCGCCCAGGGCATCACGGTGGGCAAGCCCGCACGCGCCAGGACGCCCTCGGGCAGCACGGTTCTGGCGACCCACAAGTCCAAGCCGCTGTCGACGACCGTGGAATACATGCTCAAGCACAGCGACAACGACATCGCCGAGGGCCTGCTGCGGCTCACCGCACTCGGCCAGGGCCGGGCCGCTACCTTCGCGGGCGGCACCGCCGCGGTCCACGCCGTGCTCGTCCAGTACGGCATACCGCTCACCGGCGTACAGGAGTACGACGGCAGCGGCCTGTCCCGCAGCGACCGGATGACCGCCGACGCGCTCTCCGCCATCGCCGGGCTCGCCGTCGACACCCGCTACCAGGCCACACTGTGGCCGATCATGAAAGGCCTGCCGGTCGCGGGCGTCGACGGCACCCTCAGCACCTCCTACGGCCGTTTCACCAGCGCGCCCGCCTCCTGCGCCGTGGGAAAGGTCGATGCCAAGACCGGCACCCTGAGCGATGTGTCCGCCCTGGCCGGAGTCACCAAGGGCGAGGACGGCCGCTGGAAGAGCTTCGCGTTCGTCGAGAACGGCTCGGCGCCCACCGCCACCGTCACCCAGGGCCTGGACGGCCTCGCCGCCACGGTCGAGGGCTGCTGGTAGCACCGGCCGCAGTTCATCGGGCCCCCGTGGGCTTGCCGGGCCGGTCGGCTCCCCGGCCGATCGCGGTGCCTGGACTGCACAGGAATGACTTGTTGTCGAGGCTCGACCCCAGCCTGCACACGGGGCCGCGTACAACACCGCTCGTGTTGCGGAAGGCGAGGTCCCAGGTATTGCCCGTGGAGCGGAGGTCCGCGTACCCGAAGATGCCCCGGCCTCCCGCAGTGCTCAGGGTCTGGGTGATCGACTGGTGGACGGGCTGCGTCGGGGTGCCGACCGGCTGACTGACGACCAGGCGGTCGTCCGGGCCGTCGTCCAGTGGTCCGCCTGAGGAACCCACGGTCACCTGCGGCGGGCGGACGGTGTTGAAATCGATCATCTGGTAGAGGTGGACGTGCCCCGACAGCACCAGTCGGACATTGGACGCCAGCCTGTGCAGCCCGGTGTCGGCGACCGCGTCGCTGAGGACCCTGGTCAGCCATGTCACCGCGCCGGTCGTCCGGCCGGCCGATTTCACCATCCACAGCGGCTTGTGCGTGAACAGGAAGTAGTCGTTGCCGGGATGCTGTTGCGCATCCTGGTTCACCTGGTTGAGCTGCGCGGTGAAGACGGCCTTCTCGGCCGTGCTTCCCGTGTCCCCGGGGTCGGCGAAGGAAGAGTCCAGAGAGACGAGGTTCAGGGTGCCGGCGCGGATCGCCGCCGGATCGCTGTGGCGGCTGCACGATCCGTCCGCACGGAGCTCGTCGGCGAGGTAGCGGAACCATGCGCCGCCCGCACCACCGTGGAAGGTCGCGTTGCAGTCTTCGTGATTGCCCCGGGCCAACGCGACCGGGGCCGTGGCCAGCAGCGTTTCTGCGGGCCTGAAGAAGTCGGCGACGACACAGGCCCAGCTGGCCGCCTCGGCGGACATCGTGCAGCCGGGATTCCGCGGCTTGTCGTCCTCCTTGGCGGGGTCTTCCCGGTAGAGGTAGTCGCCGACATGGATCACGAGATCCGGCCGCGTCACGGAGGCGACGCTGTTCGCGATCAACGGAAAGGGCCAGCCGGTCCGGCAGCTCTGGACCGTACCGGTCGTCGGGACCTCGCAGCCGGTGTCACCGATGACACCGATCCTGCCGGGACGTGTCGCCGCGGTCCAGTCGGGCAGGGGAAGCCGGCCGTTGCCGGGATGCAGTACGGCCGCGGTGACCTGTACGAGCTGCGCACCGGACGCGGTGAGGGGCACACCCAGTTCGCAGACCTTGGTCGGGAACTGTGCTCCATCGGGGGTGCTCACCAGGTGCATCACGACCGTGTTCGTGGCCGCCCCCAGGGTGTAGCGCACCGAGGGACACGTCTGGCCCGTGTCGGTGGACACGTAACGGATCTGCGTACCGCGGCTGGTGAGCTGAGTCCATGCCCAGGCCTCGCCGTTGACCGCACCCGGCGGGGGCGTCGGCCGGGGAGGACGTCCCGGTCCGGGGGGACGTGTCGGCCCCGGGGGCCGTGGCCCCGCGCTCCGCGACACGGCCCGTAGCTGAGTCGGGCCGGCCGAGACCGCCGTGGCGGAGGCCGCGATGCTCAGCACGCCCACCAGGAGGAGCAGGACCATCCGGTACTTCATGTTCGGGTTCCTTCGTTCCTGCGGCCGATGGGCGCCACGGATCGCCGCCGATGGCACATGCCGAGAACATCCCGTGTCACTTCGCCCTGCACACCGGCCGAAAGCCGAATGGCCCACGCACCGCCGGAACAGCGCGTGGGCATCAATCGGCCACGGCTTCTCCACCACTCGTGCCGGGGGACGTCCACGATGCCCACGAACGCCTGCCGTGAGCGGGTCACGACAGCCGCCCCATCAGCACCTGAGGCTGGTACCCCCGTCGCGCCGGGGAGCACGCCGATCGAGGGGAGGCCGGGTGCGGGGCCGGCCTCCCTTTGGGGTTACGGGATCACTCGACGGTGGCCTTGCTCTGTACGAGATACCCCGAGCCCGATGCGGGCTTGACGGTGTTCTTCTCGATCGGCGTGGCAGGCTGCCATCTTCCGTCGCCGTACCACTGGACGAGGTTGTTGCCGGTCGAGATCCGGTGGAGCCACATATGGGCACCCGTCATGTCCCAGGTTCCGGCGTTGGCGAGACACCAGTCGTAGGGGCCACCGGAGTCGGTTGTATGGACCGTGATCTGCAGGAAGTCGCTACGGCCGCACGACACCGTATCGATCGCGAACGCGTCCGTCGCCGTGACGGCGGTCAGTGACGCCGTCACCGCCAAGGTCGTCATAGCGGCCAGGGCCGCCCGCTTGGCGATTTGTTTCATGGAAATTCCCCCTCTTCCAGGGGTACGGTCCTGCCCTTTCGGGCAACTGCCGATGGTTCAGAGAATCCTGATCCAGGATGCGCTCACTCCACCGGGGTGGTTCGGCCAGGTCATTACGGTCCACTTGTTGATCCCGTCGGCGGGCTGCCACGCCGCGTCGCCGAACCACTGGACGCGGTTGTCGCCGGTCGAGATCCGGGTGATCCACGAGTTGCCCGGCAGGGAGATGGTTCCGGCGTTGGCGAAGCACAGGTCGGTGTCGGAGTGGCCGGCCTGGTGGGACGTGACCTGCACGAAGTCACTCCGGCCGCAGTCGACCTGATTCGTCGCGAACGCGTCCGTCGCCGTGACGGCGGTCAGTGACGCCGTCACCGCCAAGGTCGTCATAGCGGCCAGGGCCGCCCGCTTGGCGATTTGTTTCATGGAAATTCTCCCTCTTCCAGAAGTCGGCAAAAACGAATCGGTCGACTGTTGATACGAACCGCCGTTGGAGCAGGTTGCTTCGCCGCAGCAGCGTTTTTCGAGCCTGCCCTTCAAGGCAGGCTCGAAGGCAGAAAGGGCATTGGCCTCGGTCATTCATGATTGCCCGTCGGCCTGTTGCATCGCGCACTGCACAAGTTCAGGCGGGTGGGCACGCAGGCAGGACCCCCGCAGCAATGAATGCGTCTGAGTAAATCTTTGATTGAAGAGAGTGCATTTGATTCATGTGGCTGCAGACCTTTGACTGTGGCTGTCGGCGCGACGCGACGATGACTTTCGAGGCGAGGGGAAAGACCATGACTGCATACGGCGAGCTGCTGGCCCCTGTGGTGGAGGCGGCGAACCGGGGAGCCGACTTCCTGAAGGCCAGGTTCGACCCGCAGACGAGGCCCGCGGACCGGGCCGCCATGTACCACCTGGGTGCCGGTCTGGAGGAGGCCTCGGTGGCCGCCGTACGCGAGGTATTGGACGGGGTCCTGCCGGGCGCCGGGTGGTTCGACGACGAAGAGGAGCGGAACCTGCCGCCCGGGGAGTGGTGGATCGTGGACGGCGCGGAGGGCGGCGTCAATCACGTTCACGGCCTGCCGGAGTGGGCCGTGACGATCGCGCTGGTCAAGGACGGCATCCCGCAGCTCAGCGTCGTACGGCAGCCGGTCGACGACCTGACCTACACAGCGGTCAGGGGCACGGGCGCCTGGCGCAACGGCGAGCCGCTGCGCGTGTCCGCCAAGACCAGCCTGGACTCGGCCATCGCCAGTACCAGCCAGGCCGGCAACAGCCCCGGGACGCACGCCAGGTTCGGCCGGGCGGTCGCGGCGATGTCGGACCGCGCGCTGCTGGTGCGCAACACCATCCCGACGACGTTCCCGCTGCTCAGGGTCGCGTCCGGGCAGTCCGACGTGTTCTGGCAGTACGAGCCCGACCTGCCGGGCACAGCCGCGGGCACCCTGCTGGCCACCGAGGCCGGCGCCCTCGTCAGCGACCTGTCCGGGAAGCCGTGGGACCTGAACAGCCCGGACATCCTGGTCGCGGCCCCCGGCGTGCACTCCACCGCACTCGAGGTGCTGTCGTCATGACGCTGACCATCCTGGGCGCCTCCGGCGGCGTCGGTACCGAGCTCACCCGGCAGGCCCTCGACCGCGGCGAGGCGGTCGTGGCGATCTGCCGGCACCCCGACCGCATCGCGCTCCCGGACTCACCCCAACTGACCCGCGTGGCCGCCGACGTCCTCGACGCGGAGGCGATCGCCCAGGCACTGGACGGCCGCGACACGGTGCTGTCCGCCCTCGGGACGGGCGACGGGGAGAAGCCCGGCGTACTCACCGCCGGTGCCCGCGCGATCGTTGCGGCCGCACCGGCTCGGGTCGTGTCCGTCGGCGCCCTCGGCACCGGCCGGTCGGCGAAGGCCGCAGGCTGGCTGACCCGCACACTGCTCGGCGTGTTCCTCCGCACCGAACTCGACGACAAGGTCGTCGCGGACGAGACGATCCTGACCGCGGGCGGCACCGTCCTGCACGTCGGCCCGATGTCCGACGGACCGGTCAGCGCCACCTGGCGGAGCGTGTCTCTCGACGGGGTACCGCGGCGGATCTTCCCGGCCGGCGTCAGCAAGGCCACCGTGGCCGCCGCGATGCTCGACGCCGCGGACACGGGCCCGCACGGACGGATCCTGGTCCCGCTCGCACGCTGAGCGCGCCGCCTGACCCTCCCTACTGCGCCAGCGCCTCCGCCAGCGCCGTACGGCAGTGCCCGCGCAGCCACGTGTGCTCGGGGTCCGTGTCGTACCGGCTGTGCCAGGCGAGCACCACCGGCGCGGCAGGCAGGTCCAGGTCGAGGTCGCGGGTGCGCAGCCCGAGATCGTCCCGGGTCCGCGCGCACAGATGGCGGGCGACCACCACGACGGTGTCGCTGTGCGCGGCGGCCTGCAGCGCGAGCGCGGCCGTGGGCAGTGCCGCGACAACCCTGCGCTCCAGTCCGCGCTCGGCGAGCAGTTCGTCGAGACCGTCCCGCAGCCGGCCGCGCCGCGAGACGATGACATGTGACGCGGCGGCGAACCGTTCGAGGGTGAAGTCCTCTTCCAGCGGGTGGCCGGCCCGGAACACCGCGACGAGCCGGTCGTGTCCGACGGTCTCGTGGCTGATCTCCGGTGACGCGGGCACCGTCGCCCCCACCTCGAGGTCGACGTGCCCGCGCGCCAGGTCAGGGGTGTCCACCGCCGGCTCGGGCAGGAACCGCAGGTTCAGCCCCGGCGCCTCGACGGCGGCCTGGGTGAGCAGCGCCGGGTACAGCGCGCCGATCAGCGCGTCGTGCCCCTGGACGGTGAACGTCCGCCGCAGCGCGGCCAGGTCCAACTCCTGTGCGGGCCCGAGTAGTTCGTTCGCGCGCTGCACCAGAGCCCGCACCTCGTCGCGCATGGCCACGGCCCGTGGCGTGGGAGTCATCGTGCGCCCCGTGCGGACCAGGATGTCGTCCCCGGTCGACCGCCTGATCCTGGTCAGCGCCCGGCTCAGAGCGGGCGCGGACAGGTGGAGGCGGTCGGCCGCCGCCTGCACGCTGTTCTCTTCCAGCAGGGCGTCGAGCGCGGTCAGCAGGTTCAGGTCCACCTGCGCCAGGGTAATCGCACGCTTCTGACGAATGCGTCCCGCTCAACTGCCTCAAAACGGGACCGGGCGGCAGACAGCCCCCGGACCACTGACCTGAGGTCTCCCTCTGGAGCGGGTGCCGAGCAAGAGGGCCGCCGGCCTCCGGGCTCGGCATTGCTGTTCCCCCCTGACGGTCGCCCGGGACGCCCGCCTCGCCCCGACAACAAGGTCACCGGGGACCTCCGGCCACGGCGAACACGCACCCAGAGGCGGCAACCGGCAGCTCGAACGCGCGATGTTCCTGTCCGCGTTCGCCGCCCTGCACGATCCCGCCTCCCGCACCTGGAGGGTTACTCCGGCTGAGGTCTTCGAGGGGCTTTGCCGGTCGGCTGCGGCTGCGGTGGTTGCCGCACTCCGTTGCTGTACAGCAACCACCCGCCGGCGAGGTGAGAACCGACATCATTCACTTCGGCAGCACCTCCCCACGCCATCCCGGTCCGGTGCCGGAACTCGTCAGCCCGCCCCGCGCGATCGTGGAGAGCGGAAGCGTCGACGTCGTCGTGCAGGACAGCCACTACAACCTATGGGGCCGCCGGTGACGACCTCGCCGAGTCGTGGTCACTCCTGACGGATCTCGCCCGTGCCCGGCCCGGCGGCCCACCTGGTGATCCCGGGCGAACCCGGCGCCGGCACGAGCGTGCTGCTGATCCGGCTGCTGCAGGACCTGATCGCACGCCGTACCGCAGACCGCCCCCGTGCCGGTGCTGTTCTCCCTGGGGGAGCGACTGCGGACGCGCGAGAGCCTTGGCCGGATGGGCCTGTGACCGGTAGTTGACGACCGACACCGCTCCGAGGGGGATGCCGTCAGAAGCCGACCCGCTCGTATCGGAGCGAGGTGTAGCCGGCACCGTCGGAGTAGATCTGTGCAATGCTGGCGGCCCCGACGGCGTCGACCCGTTGAGCCTGCAGCCGGATCGTCGTCGGCCCGCTGACTCTGATCAGCTCGCTGATCGGTGCGGTCTGGTTGCCGCCGGCCTCGGCCTGGCCCACGTTCAGGTTGATGATCTGGTACACGAGCCGCTCGCTCTGCGGCACCTCGGTGCCGGAGTTGACGTTCCACAGCCGCGCGGTGATGTACGTGTTGAGGGCCGGAGTGCCTGAGAGGCGCCCGCGGACGTCCGCGTCGAGTGCGTATGTGCCGGCCTTGGGGAGGGTGACCTCGAGCGGGGTGTCAGTCCAGGCTCCGTTCGGCAGGTTGACAATCGTGTTCAGCGTTGCGATCCCAGCCTTCGCCGGGTGTGCGACCGATGCCGTACTCGCGTTGCTCGGCGCAGTGAACGCGGTCGTGGTGCCGATGAGCATCGTTGCGGCGATGGCGGCGAGGCCGGTACGCAGGACTGGTTTCATGGTTCCTCCCGGACGATGGCGATTCGGACATGCCTCCGATAAGGTACGAAACCTGACAGAATATGAATGTATTGAACATGCCGGTTGAATGGGTGACAGCGGTTCGTGCGGGTGTCTCTTCAGAACGACGACGGGACGTTCGCGCCCGACGGCGGCGATCCGCTCCTGCCGGCATTCGGGCACGGCGAGCAGACCGGCGGCGGGCTCGTCGCTCGTCGACAAGCACCCCCGCTTCCCTGTCCACACCACCGGCGACGGCGGCCCAAAACCGGCTGCCCGGCATCGGCCGGTTCGGCTGTCGTCCTCGTCGTGCAGGTGCGCAGGCTGCGGATACTTCGCCTTCCAAGCGGGTAACGAGGGTTCGAATCCCGCCGTCGGCCCGGCCGGTGTCGTCCAGCGGCCCAGGACTCCTTGTGTCTCCGCCGCCGATCCGGCACCAGGCTGATCACGTGCACGGGCGTTCGGCGGGCCCACGTCTGAACCTCAACCGACGAAAGCCGGCCACGACGACGGGTGCGCAGACCGATCAGGCGCGCGTATGTCTCGCTGTACCCCCGCCGGCCTGAGCCACGCTGCCGGCCATCGACCAGAGCAAGTCCCGGCGGCGGAAGCGCGTGGGTGGCAGCGGGACGGCGCCGTCGGCGTGCTTGAGGGCCATGCGACGACGACCAACTCGGTGCCCTTGACGCCTTCCTGGTCGCGTGTCTCTGGCGGGCCGCTGTGCTCCCTGCCCCGTTCGGCAGCTCGGCGGCCTTGCGCAAGAACGCGCGCTCCCTGCTCACCAGCGCCCAGGCCGTCTTGGACGCGCACCACCGGCCGGGGTGCCGCAAGAGACACGCGCTAGAGGCCGGCCCCGGCTCGGGGGCGGACGGTCATCCGCAGGTTGCGCGGCCGTACTGTGAGCCGGGCGACCTGGCGGACGACCTGGCCCTCGGCGAGTTCCAACCGTACCGAACGCAGCATCGTCGCGAGCGCCGTGACCATCTCGGTGAGGGAGAAACGGTCCCCCATGCACTTGTGCTTGCCGTCCCCGAAGGGTACGAACGCGCCCGGCGGAGGCTCCTGAGCGGCGTCGGTCCACCGGTCCGGGTCGAAGGTGAGCGGGTCGGGGAAGCGCTCGGGGTCGCGGTGCAGGGCGTGTTGGCAGTAGGCCAGCTCGGTGCCGGCGGGCAGCGTCCACTCGCCGAGCCGGGTCTCCTCGGTGGTGCGGCGGGTGACCAGCCAGCCGGGGTGGTGCAGCCGCAGGGTCTCGGTGATCACCCGGCCCAGGTACGGCAGCCGGATCATGTCCTCGAAGGCGACCGGCCGTTCGCCGAGGACCTCGTCCAGCTCGGCCAGGACCCGGGCCTCGATGCCGGGGTTGCGGGCGAGCTCGTACAGGGTCCAGGCCAGCAAGGACGCGGTCGTCTCGGTGCCCGCCACGGCCAGAAGGAAGATCTCGGAGCAGATCTGATGCCCGGTCAGCGGCTCGCCGGTCTCCTCGTCGATGGCGCGCAGCAGCATGGAGAGCATGTCCCCGGAGTCGTGTCCGGAGGCGTGCAGTTCGTCGACGGCGGTGCTGATGGTGGCGCGCACCTCGGCCCGGGCCCGGTCGAAGCGGCGGTTGAAGGGCAGCGGCAGGCGCTCGGCCCAGTCGGGCAGCATGATGCGCAGACCGACGCCGCTCATCACCACCGACACGTTGCTGCGCAGCCGGCGGAAGACGGCGTCATCGAGGCTGCCGGCGAACACCGTCTTGGCCAGCATGTCGAGACTGAGCCCGACCATCGCCTCGTGTACGTCGAGGGGCCGCCCGCGCTCCCAGGCGGCGACGGTGGCCGTCACCTCGCCGCGCATGAGGTCGACGTACCGGCTGATCTCGGTGTGGGCGAACGCGGGTTGAAGCTGGCGGCGTCTGCGTACGTGGTCGCGGCCGGTGGCGGTGACCACGCTGTCGCCCAGCAGCTGGCCCAGCTTGTCGTAGAGCCGGCCCTTGTCGAGGCTGGGTCCCAGGCCCTTGAGCATCTGGTGGATCAGTGCCGGGTCCTGGACCACGATCGTGCGCGTCCCGGGTTGCAGGACGATCTCGACAAGTGGTTCCCGTGTCTCACGCAGCGAGTCGATGAAGCCGAGGTTGTCGCGCATCTTCAGCGCGTGGCCGATGAGCGGAAACGATCCTGCGGCTCGGGGTATGGGGGGAGGCGCAGTGGACGTCACGGGTCACCCCTTCAGGGCAGTCATGGGCGCCTCCATCACTGCCCTGAACCTTCCCAGCGCAATCCTTGTCATGAACGTGTCCTGCGCCACGTGGGGCAAGCTGGTTGGTCACCTGCGGCGCCGGGCATCAGTGCGGTCACCCCAGCGAACTGCTCCAGCTCCGCATTCCTCACCGGCCAGCCGTAGCCGTCGGCGTCGCGGCCGCGTCCTCCAAGAACGCGCGATCGCCTCGGCCCGCCGGACCAATGCCCCGAAGTTCCGCGGCCCGTACGTCGACTGGACCGACACCGGCGCCCTGCTGGAGCCCGACACTGTGGGCGAGAGCGAGGCCCGACGGATGGTCACCACCGTCACCACTGCACTCGCCCAGGCCGGCCCCCGACAGCACCGTTTCGTCATCGTTGCCGGCACTCGCTCGCGCTGGTCGGCCTATCTGTCACCGGGACCAAGGTGTCAGCAGGTCAACGACCCCGCGCAAGATCGGCGACATGCTGCCCGACGCCACGCTCCTGCCCGAACTGGACGCCGCTCTCTATCGCACGGCCGCGAAGATCCCGGGCGTCTCGGTCGTCGCCGACGCCAAGGACTTCACCGGCCGCTCCGGCATCGGCCTGAGTTTCAGGGAACGCGACGGCCGCACCGTCTGGGTCTTCGACAGGAAATCCCTCGACTTCCTGGGCTCGGCGGACGAAGCGCTGCTGGCTGTCGGCGTCGCGGACAAGGCGGGCGGGACGTCGGCCACCTGAACACCTGTCACCGGCGCATGGGTACCCAGCAGGGCACGGCGGGCCAGAAGAACGGCCGTGCCGAAATCAGAGTGCCGGGGACGCCGTCGCCCGGTGATACTGATCCGATGATCAACCCGCCCGCCGCCGCGCTGGACTCGTTGTCCGGGCTCGCCTTCGGTGATGCCTTCGGTGACCGCTGGTTCGGCATCCTGCGCCACGAAGGCCCGGCAGCCTTGGAGGCACGGACCCTGCCTCCGGAGCCGCTGTGGCGGTGGAGCGACGACACCGCCCAGGCGCTCGTTCTCCTCCGGGAACTCGCCGCCGGCTGCGGCATCATCGACCAGGACCGCCTCGCCCTGCGCTTCGCCGAGGCCTACGCCGACGACACGCACCGCGGCTACGGAGCCTCGATGCACGACGTGCTCCGCCGGATCGGCGCGGGTGAGCCCTGGCAGGAGGTGGTCACCGGACAATTCGGCGGCCAGGGCTCCTGGGGCAACGGCGCGGCCATGCGCGTCGCCCCGCTGGGCGCCTGGCACGCCGCCGACCTCGACGCCGTCGCCGAGCAGGCCGCCCGCCAGAGCGCGGTCTCGCATCACCACCCGGAGGCGGTCGCCGGGGCGGTGGCGGTAGCCCTCGCCGCGGCGCTGGCAACCCGCAGCCGGGGCGGGCCCGCGCCGGCACGCCCGGACTTCCTCCAGGCGGTCGCCGCACAACTCCCCGACAGCGACGTCCGGTCGGGAGTGCGGGTCGCGGCCCGGATGCCGGCACGTACCTCGGTTCGGCACGCCGCGGAGGTCCTGGGCTCCGGCTACCGGATGTCCGGGCCCGACACCGTCCCCTACGCCCTTTGGTGCGCGGCAGGACACCTTGACGACCTGCAGGAGGGCCTGTGGTTCACGGTCGCCGGGCGCGGCGACATCGACACCACCTGCGCCATCGCGGGCGGGGTGATCGCCGCCCGCACGGGCGTCGCCGCTCTCCCGCCCGCCTGGCACGCAGCCCGTGAACCGCTGCCTCCGACCCCGGTCCGGTAGCCGAACCGCTCCAGGACCCGGCCGCTCGGCGCCGCGCCGTCGCGCCCGGTCCGACCTGCGTCGATGCTTGACCTGCGCCCTCGCCGGCGCCCCGCCCGCCGGTCTGGACAGCAGAGCATCCCCGGGCCCATGACCTGGGGGTTTCTGTTGGAGCATGGTGACGCGACGAGAATGGTGCGAGGCGTACGCGGCCCTTGCCGGGGTGCGGCCGGCGGTTCTGGCGATGCCCAACCCCATGAACGGTTGCGCTCTCACATCTCGCCGAACCAGCGCCGGAAACCGTCACCAGCCGAACGTGTCCTCGTCGTCTCGCGCGTCCCGGGGCGGCATGACCGGGCGCGCGTCGTGGCAGGTGAAGCCGAGCCGGGTCAGCGCCCGGCGCATCTCCTGTGTCGTGAAGTCCCGGCGGTTCTGCCTGGTGATCACTTCTCCGACCTGCAGCACGGGGAAGATCCGGCCGTCGATGGTCACGGACACACCGGTGACGGGTTCGGGGATGACGCCGCTCATCGACTCCTCGACCTCGATCTTGGTCAGCTCAAAGGGGAAACGGGCGATGACACAGCGCATGGATGCCTCCGCGGGGATGGGGGAGAACGCCGGGGAACGACTCTGGAGAGGCCGGACGCGCGACGACGGCCGGACGCGGTCAGGGTGTGAGAGCGAGGACGCCCAAGGCGTAGCCGTGCTCGTCGACCACGGGGGAAACGTTCAATATCCGTACCCGCATGGCGGCTTCCGCCTCGCCGAGTGCGGCCGTCGACGCGGTGAACGGTCCGCGGTCGAGCGGGATGTCCCGCAGCCGGGTCCGGTCGCTGAACCACGAGCCGCCGCGGTGCGCGGCGAGCTGGGCCCGGGTGACCAGTCCCGCGCACCGCCCGTCCTCGTCCTGGAGGAGCAGGTGCGGGACCCGGGCACCGATGAGCACGGACAGGGCCACGTCTACCGCCATGTGGTCGTCGACCTGCGGTCCGGGGGCGTGCAGCATGGCGTCGCGGGCGGTCAGACCGGTGCCGTGGGCGCTGTCGGACCGGTGTGCTCGGGGCGGAATCGGCGTCAAGGGCTTCTCCTCTTCGTCGAGGCGGGCAGGAGGGCGGTGTCTCGGCCTGACTGCTGGGAGCGACGGCGCATCACCCGTGCCCGGCCTACGTGGTGGGCCCGGGGGCGGAGCGACGCGCTCGGCCTGCGGCCCGGCCGTTCCCGCCCTGTCCGGCGGCCCGGCCCCGGCGGTGACGGCCGTCGGATCCCCCGCCCTCGCGTTGTCCGGTGACCGGTCCGGGGATGGTGACCGGCACGCCGGAGGGGGTCCGGGCGCCGGTGACGCGACGCAGTTCGGCCGCGCCGGGGCGAATCCGCGCGGTACGCGCGGTGATGCCGGCGTCGGCCATCAGCCGGTCCACCGTGCGGCGCTGGTGCGGCAGGACGGTGCCAGGACGAGGGCCCTGGTGCAGGGCACTCCTGTTCACGTGGGAGCGACCGGAGGTGCCGCTGGTGCGACGGGTGCGGTTCAAGGGGGAACCCTCCTCGATACGGCGTATCGAGGAATTCCGTCCAACGGCTGGCAGCCGCACGAGGAATCGCAAGAATGAGCCGAAGAAAAAGCGATAAGCCGGGTCTCTCGATACCGAAGCCGGGGCCGTCAATAATTCGAGAGTTCCGGAAGGCCCGGGAGACCCGGGAGATCTGAAAAATCTCGTAACGCAATGGCTGGGGCCCGCACCCCAAGAGTGCGGGCCCCAGCCACATGATGCGCGAACCGCTGGCTAGCGACGATGCACGTCAGCCTCAGGCGGCGACGATGTTCTCGGCCTGCGGGCCCTTCTGGCCCTGCGTGACGTCGAAGCTTACCTTCTGGCCTTCCCGAAGCTCGCGGAAACCACCGTTGCTGATGATGTTCGAGTAGTGGGCGAAGACGTCAGCGCCGCCGCCCTCCTGCTCGATGAAGCCGAAGCCCTTTTCCGCGTTGAACCACTTCACGGTGCCAGATGCCATATTGAATCTCCCTTGGGGCAGTACCGGACTCCGTGTTTTACGGAGCCGAGTCGCCGCGATGATCACCCTTCCGGAAAGACACGGAAAGCTCTGCAAAGAAAAAATCTCTGGCAACCAAAACTGCAACTGCTATCAAGTTAACACAGCCCGGAAGGGAGCGGCCAGGTCGTTTTTGTATTCGCCCGGTAATCCTCACTCCGCCGACGCCCGTATTTCTGTACTGGCGGGACTAGGTATTCACGCCGCCCTCGTCCAGCTTCCGGCGCATTTCCCGGTTCATGCGGAGGGCGACTTCGAGCTGGTCCTCGAGAGAGATGATGCGGCACGCGGCCTCGATGGGGGTGCCCTGACCGACGAGCTCCCGGGCGCGGGCGGCGACGCGCAACTGGCGGCGGGAGTACCGGCGATGACCGCCTTCCGAACGCAGCGGAGTGACCAGTCCGGCTTCACCGACGGCCCTGAGGAAGGCGGGGGTGGTGCCGAGGACATCGGCAGCCCGTCCCATGGTGTAGGCGGGATAGTCGTCGTCGTCGAGGTTGCCGGCGGCGGGGACGGGGGCGTTCTCGGCGGGCATGGCACCTTCGTTCCGGGAGCGATACGGGGAGACCCAGGCGTTCGTGGCACCCCGTGCCCCGATGGAATCAGCACCATCTGCCTCGTCCGACCACCCTAACTCCGGCAGGCACGGACAGCTGGCCTCGCCGTGACAGATTTCCTTCCCTGAACACCCCGACGTCCCTGCGCGTACCGCAGGGGGAGCCGCCGCACGTCGTCAACACCCGTCGATGAAGGCACCGCTCAGGTCACGGCGCGCCGTCGCGTCGGCCGTTCGCCCCTCCCAGGCGTCCTGCGCGTTCGCGTGGGCGGGGAAGCGGCCCAGCAGGCCGGTGCAGCGGAAGACCAGGTCGGTCGTGTGGTTGTCGTAGACGACGCGCAGCCAGCCGCCCCGGGCGCGGCAGTCGGACCACGCCTCGCACAGCGGCGGCAGGATGCTGCAGTCGGCGAAGGTCACCTTGGTGAGGTCCACGATGATCAGGAGCCGACCGGGCCTGGCCGCGCGGGCCTCGGCCAGAGTTCGAACCAGCGGTGCCACGGTCTGCGCGTCCAGGTCACCGTACGCGCGGACGATGCGGCACTCCTCGAAGAGCGCGGGCGCCTCGCCCGAAGCGGCCGACGGACCGCGCGGTGAGGGGGATCGGGGCGGGACCGCCTGCTCCGATACGACCTCCACCGGGGCCGTGGCCCTCATTCCCTCTCCCCTGCCATGCCCCCGAGGCGAGCGGTGCGGGCGAGCGCCAGCATCCGCGCGGCGGTCAGCCGGTTCTCGGGATCGTCGACCGCGGCCAGCAGCCGGGCGGCCGTTCCCGCGGACTCCTCGGGCGGGACCACCAGAAGCACCCAGCGTCCCACGGTGTCGCAGTCCAGGGTGATGACGTGCGCCTCGCCTCCGGGACCAGCCGGCTCCACGGTGATCGCCCGGCCGGGCGCCATGACCGCGTGCGGGGCGCCGGGCCATTCGGCGGGGTCGACGGTGACCCGAACCTCGGCGTCCAGGTCCGGTTCCAACGCGGCGACGAGCGAGGGCAGTTCGAGTTCCAGGGCGTCGCAGCGCGGCCACCACGCCCCGTCCAGCGGGCCGTGGCTGACATCCCGGGTGAGGGTCAGGCGGGGCATGGGCATGCGATACGTGTGCGCGTCGGCCGCGGACTCGCCTGCGCCCGGCGTTCTGCTGGTTCCCATCGTGCGGTCCCGTCCCGGGCCCCGCGGGAACGGCCGCCCGTCGCGTCACTCGCCGGGAACGGCACCGCCGAACGCGCTGCGCGAAAAGCTCTCGGTGTGCTCAGGCTACTCCTGATCGCGGAGCAGCAGACGGGGCCGATCCTCCTACTCCTGTATCTCTCGTTCCTCCCCCTCCTCTCCCTCCTCCTCCCGTTCCTCCATCAGGCGAATGCCGTCGTGTGTCAGCGAGACAGCGGCCGGGGTCCGGTGCGAGGTCCATTCCACGTTGATCAGGCCGTCGTCGGCCAGATAGACGCAGGCGGCGAAGAGGTCCTCGTCGGGCAGCCCCAGCTCGGCGCGGAGCGCCGATCCGCTGACCTCGGGACGGTTGTGCTCCACAGCCCCGTACAGGAATCGCAGGACCGCCTTCCGGTTGTTCTTGCGTTCGCGGAGTTTCGTCATGTCTGTCGTTCTCCGAGGTGTTGACAGCCGCGTGGGGACGGCCGGGACGACGGACCCTCCTGGCCGCACGGACCCGGGTCACACCTCATCGGCGTGTGCCGACGCCTGCTCCGTCGACTCGCTGGTCGCGAGCCACGACCGTGCGGGTTCCGCGGTCTGGGCGGTGTCCAGGGTGAGATGGAGCCGGGTCCCTCCGCCATGTCCGGCGGGGTAGCTGCGCTGCTCGGTCGAGGCGAAGCAGCGGCGGAGGACCTCGGCCACGCGCCGGGCGACCTCCGGGGTCGCCGCGACGATGCGCACCTCTGCGTGGCCCCGGGAGGGCAGGGGGTCGTTCTCCATGGGGACCTCCTGGTGGGCGACCGGCAGAACGCGGACGCGTCGCTGCCCGATACGCCGGGACAAGGTGTGGGGGGCGGCTGCGGCAGATCCACGCGGGTCTGTCCGAATTTCCCAGCAGTCCCCTTTTCTGAAGGGTATGCCGGGAAGGACCGCCCGTGCGTGCCACGGCCGCACCGTGGTCCGGACAGGGTCCGGACAGTGGTCCGGCCCGTCACGGGTTGCCCGCCCCCGGTGACCGAACGGAGCCGGGCCGGTCGGACCGCGCCTGACAGCAGAGACCGTTCAAGACGCCGGCTGCCGCTCTCGGCCGGGAGTACGGTGTACACACCGGGGCATACCGTGCACCGATTCGGATGCCGGCGCCACTCTCGGTGATCGACGACGCCGGGCAAGGCGTGGCATGAGCCCCCAGCGTTCTCCGACGGGAGCCTGCCGCCGCCTACGTGCGCAGCAGCCGTTGGGTGAGTTCCCGGTACTGCCGCAACGCGCCCCGCAGTTCGGCGGAGTCTGGTTCGGGGTCCCGGTCCTGCCACCCGGCGCGGAGCACCCGTCGCATCTCCGAAAGGGCGCTCGCCAGCCGGGCGGCGGCTTCGTCGAAGGCGCCCTCGGCCTCCTCCAGCGCCTCGCGAGGGGTGTCCGCGAAGGTGTTGACGGCGTGTCCGAGGCGGCGCACGATCTCGTCCCGTTCGTCCGGGGGAAGCAGCGGCTCCGGGCCCGTGGTGCGGCGTCCGCCCGGACCCGGGGTCCGGTCCGGCGGCTGCTGGGCGCGTGTCTGGTCGTACATCGTCGTGTGTACCGCTTCCGTTTGCGCGATGGGAGGCACCGCCTGAAGGCACCCTTCGCCTTCTCGACGGCCTGCTTCAGGTATCCGGAGACCGATCGACCCTGCCCTTCCTGGCCCTCAGCCGTCCCGCCAGTCAACGTCCGACGACGATAGGTGTCAACGCGACGCCGCGGCCTGAGTGCATCCGGCCGAAGGCCGCTGATCAGCGGAATCCGGGCATTCCCCGGCCCGAGGAGTACGGTGGGCGGAACGAGGGTGCGTCGTGCCTGTCCGACAGGTCGTCACCAGCACGCCACCCATCCCCCAGGGGCAGTCCGTGACCCCGGCCGCACCTCCGCCCAGCGGCCTTCGCCGAGGCCAAGGACCCCTTCATGCAGACCGGTCCCCTTCACACCCGCCCCGCCGGACACCGCTCGCGGGTCCGTGGCCACGGCGGCGGCTTCCTTGCATACGGCCTGACCGCCCTGCTGCGGGCGGGACTTGCCCGCAGGCCCCGCACCCCGCTCTCCGTCCGGGAAAGCCGGGACGGCCTCCACCACGCATCCAGCTACGGAAGTTGGCAGCAGCCTCATGACCAGCGCACTGCAACCACCGCTTCCCTCCCACCCCGCCCTCCGTCTGCGGCTCGCGCCCCGCAGCGACCTGACCCGGTCCATCGACGGAGCATGGTGGCCGCGCTCCTACGACCTTCTCGTGGAACTCCCGCGCCTGCTGGCCGGGTTGCCGCGCGAGTGGGGTGATATCACCAGTGTCACCGTCAGCGGGGCGGTGTGGTCCGCGGCGCCCGGCCGGATACTCGTCTCCAACCAGGTCGTACGACTACGCAGAGCCCTGGCGGCGAACGCCCCGCACACCGTCGTCCTGGTCGCCCCCGGCCGAGGGCGCTGGGACCTTGTGGTCGTGCCTCCGGACACCACCGAGACCGCCGCCGAACCGCTCATGGCGGCCGCGGCGGACGCCCTCGGGGAGAGCTGACCCCGGCGTCCGTGACATCCCCGCCGCCTTTCCCGCCCTGATCACCCCACACGCACCCGCCCTGTTCCCGGCAACCGCCGGGCCGCGGGGGCGGGCCTCGCCAGGAGTACGGTGGAGAGACCGAGGGCATACCGCGCACCGCCTCCGACGCCGGTGCCGTTCTCGGGGATCGACGACGCCGGGGCGGCCTCCGCCCGTGCCCGGGGCAGGGTTGCTCATGCCCGCGCACATGTCCCTCCCGACGACCTTGACCCTCCCGGCGCTCCAACCCGCACGGGGCAGGCCGCGCACTCGCCTCCCGGACCCGGCGAAGGCGGAGCGCCGCTCCTCGCCCGAGGTCGCGGAACGCGTCCGTGCACTGACCCGTGGTCAGGTCTCGGACCGCCTGCAGGAACTGGGCGACCTGTATGCGGAGACCTCCGGTGGCGACGCGTGGGCGTGGAACCAGGCGCGTGCGACCTTCCTGCTCCATCTCGTGGCCGACACCCGACGACCGGGGTTCTCGCTGCTGATCGCGGAGACCACCACCCTGGCCGGATACGCCTACGGCTTCCCCACGGCCGGCGCGGGTCCGTGGTGGGCGGGGTCCCGCGGACACGTCGGGGGAAGTCTGCTTCACTGCGCGGCCGCCGGCGGGCTCTTCGTCGTCTCCGGAATCGTGGTGCCGCCTCGCGTGCGCCGGGAGTACAAGGACCAGGTGTGGAACCTCGCCCGGCGCCTGCAGCGGCGACTGCTCGCCGGCCACGGCGCCGCGCTCGGCGTCACGCTGGTGGACGCCCGGGACGACAGGACGGTCGAAACCATGCGGTCCTGGGGCTGGCGGTACCCAGGAGCCGACACCCTCCCCGGCATGCCACTGGCCGTGCCGCCCGGCCCGTTCCGCATCCTGGTACTGACTCCGGGGACGTGAGCGACCACCTCCTCGTGCATCACATCTCGGCCCCGGTCAGGGGCACCGGCAAGCGCAGGGCGGGGTTCGTGGCCGAGTGTGAGTACATGGCTGCGCAGTCGGCCGAGTTCAACTCGGACCCCGACTGCATCACGGCTTGGGTCAGTAGATTCCCCATCAAGGGAACCACCGTCTGGCACTGCCACATGGCCATTCACGAAGACGGCCTCAACTCGAACGGCGCCATCGAGATGATGCGCCCCCTCGTCATCGGACGAAAAGAACAAAAACAACTGCCCTGGGTCCAGACGTTGAAACGGCTCAACCAGCTCGTAGGCTGACTCTGAACCGGCTTCTGCGGGACCGAGCCACACCGACGGACGCGGGCACGAGCAGACAGCACGTGCCCGCACTCCCATGGCTGCCTCGCGGCGACGGCGCAGCGCAGAGTGACGGCAGGTCCGACAGCAGCAACAGCACACAGACGCGCCCGATTGCCGACCTGAGCTGTCGGGGTTGCAAGCCGGCGGCACTGGTCATGGCGCGGTGCCCGACCCTCAACCGGTCAGGAACTCACCACAATAAACAAACCCCAGGCCACCGACCTGGGGTTTCTCTCTGAAGCTGAGAGCGCGAGTTCGATTCTCGTCACCCGCTTGGGAAGCGATCTTGGAGCCACTGTTGACCGTGGTTGTCCCGTCTTATGGGCACGCTCTGGGCCGCAAGCCGGAGCCTCGGAGCGGAGTCGTCCGCGAGACCTGCCAGGCACTGGGGTCGAGGGCCGGTCCCGGTGACGCGTGGTCGCCGGGACCGGCTGCTCGTCCGCTCGGGCTGCGGCGGGCCACGGCCATGCGGAGCTTCGGATCGACGACGCCCTGTGATTCACCGTTGCCGGGTCAGACGGTGATGGTCTTGTACTCGGTGTAGGTGCCGAGGCCGACCGCTCCGTACTCGCGGCCGATGCCGCTGGCCTTGAAGCCGCCGAACGGGCCGTCGAAGGCGACGGAGGCGCCGTTGACGGTGATGGTGCCGGTGCGGATGCGGCGGGCGATGGCCTGGGCGTGGGCCTCGTCGGCTGACCAGACGCCGCCGGAGAGGCCGTACTCGGAGTCGTTGGCGATGCGGACGGCGTCGTCCTCGTCGTCGTAGGCGATGACGACCAGGACCGGTCCGAAGATCTCCTCCTGGGCGATCCGCATGGAGTTGTCGACGTCGGCGAAGACGGTGGGCGTGACGTAGTTGCCCTTCTCCAGGCCCTCGGGGATCTGCGGGCCGCCGGTGACCAGGCGGGCGCCCTCGTCGATACCGAGCTGGATGTAACCACGCACGCGCTCCTGCTGGTCGGGGCGGATCATCGGGCCGATGAAGGTGTCGGGGTCGTTCGGGTCCCCCACCTTCAGCGACTCCACCAGCTTCTTCAGCGCGGTCACGACCTCCTCGTACGTTTCGCGCGGGGCCAGGATGCGGGTCTGCGCGATGCACGACTCGCCGTTGTTGAGCAGGGAGCCGAACTTCAGGCCCGCGACCGCTTTCTCGATGTCGGCGTCCGGCAGGATGACGGCCGCGGACTTGCCCCCCAGCTCCAGACTGACGCGCTTGAGCTGCTCGCCCGCGATCGAGGCGATACGGCGGCCGGCGCCCGTCGAGCCGGTGAAGGCGATCTTGTCGACGTCCTTGTGCGAGACCAGGTACTCGCTGGTCTCGCGGTCGGCGGGCAGGACGCTGATCACACCCTCGGGCAGGCCCACCCGCTCCAGCAGCTCGGACAGGAAGCCCATGCTCAGCGAGTTCTCCGGAGACACCTTGAGGACCACGGAGTTGCCGGCGACCAGGGCCGGGATGATCTTCGAGGTGGCCGAGGAGAACGGCGAGTTCCACGGGATCACCGCGGCCACGACGCCGACCGCCTCCCGGCGCACCACGCTGCGGACGGGGGAGGCGGGGTCGGAGGGTGCCAGGGTCTCCTCCCAGCCGAACTCCTCCGCCGCCTTCAGGTAGGCGTTCGCCTGACGGGTCAGGCCGGGCTGTCCGGCGCGGGTGAACCATCCGGCCGAGCCGTTCTCCAGCGAGATCAGGTGCGCGATCTTCTCCGCGTTCTCCTCACGCAGCGCGTTGAACCTGCGCAGGACCGCGATCCGCTCCTCGGGCGGGGTCAGGCGCCACTCGCCCGCCTCGAAGGACGCCCGTGCCGCGGCCACCGCGCGGTCGATGTCCGCGGGCCGTGCCTGGGCGGCGCGGCCGACCACCGACCGGTCGTGCGGCGAGGCGATGTCGAGCAGTTCAGGATCGCTCGGCTCGGCCCAGGAACCTCCGATGAAAAGCCGGTCGTAGGTGATCATGTGCGTTCTCTCTTCCTGTGTCGGATCGTCCGGACGCACGGTCCATCTGTCACTTCAATGTAGCAGTTATATTCATTAGATACACACTTAAGAAGCTTTATATATATTATTCTCCTCAGATTCGATGCGTTTGAGGGTGCTCGCCGCCGAGGTCGGCGTGGACCGCCGCACCGTCTACCGACGCTTCGCCTCCCGCGAGGAACTCCTCGCGGCCATCGAGAGGGCGCTTCGAAGAGGGGCGGCCGGACAGAGCCCGGCGTCCGGGAACACACCGACGGCCGGCGGCTGCCGAGAGCGTCGGCCGTTCGAGGGAGCGCCGCCGGAAGGGTCAGGCCGCGGTGACGGTGCCCTCGGCGGTGGCGGGAACACCGTCGGCCGCGGTGGTGGGGGCGCCCGCGGTCCCCCCGGCCTTCCGGGCCGGCCGGAGGAACAGGGCGAGGACGATGCCGGCGGCGAGGGCCGGGGCCATCCAGAGGTAACCCATGGCCGTGGCGTGGGCGAAGGCGTCCAGTGCGGTGTCGCGCAGGGCAGCGGGCAGTTGCCCGATGGTGTCCGGGCGGCCCGCGTCGAATCCGCCGGCGGTCGGCAGGGCGTGGGTGCGGCCGACGAATCCGGTGTTGAGCAGGGTGCCGAAGACGGCGACTCCGAAGGCCGCTCCGATGGAGCGGGCGAAGGTCACGACGGCGCTGGCGGCGCCGAGGTCGGCGGCGGGCACGCTGTTCTGGACGGTGGTCAGCACGACCATGGGGACCATGCCGATGCCGATACCGGTGATCAGGAAGTAGACGCTCAGCACGAGGGTGCCGGTGGCGGCGCCGATGGTGCCCAGCAGGAGCAGTCCGGCGAGGTTGACGGCCAGACCGGCCAGCAGGATCGTCCGCAACCGCTCGACGTGCGCGGCCCAGCGTCCGGCCAGGGACTGGCTGACGACCAGACCCGCGACCAGCGGCAGCATGGAGATGCCGGACAGGGTGGCCGAGACGCCGCGGACGATCTGGAGGTAGGTCGGCAGGTAGACCAGCACGGCGAACATCGCGGCGTTGGCGAAGAAGCCGATCAGCGAGGAGAAGACCACGGTCCGGGAGCCGAGCATGGCCGGCGGCAGGACGGGGGCGGCGGCCCGGCGCTCGACGGGCGCCAGCAGTACGGCGAACACGACGACGGCGACGGTCAGTCCGACGATGCCCGGAGATCCCCAGCCCCAGCGCCCGCCGAAGGACGTGACCAGGACCAGGCCGGTGGCGATGGCGGCCAGGACGGTGGCGCCGAGGTAGTCGATACGGGCCTTGGCACCCCGGGCGGCCGCGGGCAGCGAGCGGGCGGCGATGGCCAGCGCGACGATGCCGAAGGGCAGGTTGACCAGGAAGGCCCACCGCCAGGACAGCTGGTCGGTGAAGACGCCCCCCAGCAAGGGGCCGACGATGCTGGCGACGCCGTAGACCGATCCGAACATGCCCTGGTACCGGCCCCGCTCACTCGGTGCGACGATGTCGCCGACCAGGGCGAAGGTCAGCACGATCATGCCGCCGCCGCCCACGCCCTGGAGCACCCGGGCGCCGATCAGCTCGGGCAGGTTCCGGGCCAGGCCGCAGGCTACCGAGGCGCTCAGGAAGATCGAGGTCGAAGCCAGGTAGAGCCGCTTGCGGCCGAACATGTCGCCGAGCTTGCCCCACAGCGGGGTGACCGCCGTGGACGCCAGGAGATACGCGGCGCTGACCCAGGCGATGTCGTCGAACCCGTTCAGGTCCTCCGCCATCCGGGGCAGGGCGGTGGAGACGATCGTCTGGTCCAGAGCCGCCAGCAGGACGGCGAGGACCAGGGCGCTCATCGCGGCGGCGACCCCGCCCGACCGGGGTGATGGGGACTGCTGTGTCTTCGGCATCGAACTCGGCCTCTCTCCAAGGGGCGGCAACCGCGGTGAGCTGCCGCAATACGGCGTTGAGTCTCAATAGATAGGCGATATCAGCCATATCTGTCACTTGAATGTAGCACTTAATGGCCATGGGTACACGGATGCGAGGCGATAGACGTCTCAGGTTTCACAATCGGCGGTTAGAATCGACGCCGTGAGAGCCGACGCAGCGCGCAACCTGGAAGCCGTCCTGACCACCGGAGCCCGCATGCTCGCCGCCGATCCCGGCGCGAGCATCGCGGGCATCGCCGCCGAGGCCGGCGTGGACCGGCGCACCGTCTACCGACGCTTCGCCTCCCGCGAGGAACTCCTCGCGGCCATCTACGACTCCCGCCTCACGGCCATCGAGCAGGCCATCGAGGACGCCCGGCTGCGCGAGGCCCCCGTCACCGTCGCACTGCACCGCTACGTCGAGAACATCATCACCGTCAACCGCACCTGGCCCGTCGACCTCACCCGCATGCTCACCGACGACAACGTCCACGACCGCCGCGACGCAGCCGTCCGCGAAGTCGACGCCTTCCTCGAACGAGCCACCGACGAAGGCCTGCTACGCCCCGGACTGCCGAAAGGGTGGGCGAGCGCACTACTGCCCCAGCTGATGCACCTGGTGTCCCGGCAACTGCCGGAGCTGAGCCCCGGACAGGCCGCCGACGTCGTCGTCGACACCCTGCTGCACGGCCTCGGAGCGCCCTGACACACCGGTGACCCCCTGGGTGCCGCCGCCGCTCACCGCGCCGAAGGCACCTCTCGACCCGTTCGGGCGCCACTCTCAAGGACACGATGGTCCGCACGGGCCGGCCCTCGGAGAAAGCCGCGATGATCTGCCAACACCCGGACCATGAGCGACAACGGGAGGTCGCCGCCGCGAGGACCTGGCCACCCGGCGCTTCGACCGCGCGTTCACCAGCGTCTACCGGAACCCCTGACCCGTTCCCGGGGCGTTTCGTGGTGAGCGACGCGATCGCCTCGGGGTTCCGGACCGGTTCGCAGTGGGTCCGTCTGCCGGAGGGGTACGACAACTGGCGAGGCGTCTGCAAGCGGCTGCCGATGGCCCAGGCCGATGTCGAAGAGGGCCTGACCCGGGCCGGCTGGGTGGACTCCATGATCGTGTGCGCTCACCGGCACGTGGCCGGGGCCCGCAGACGGGGGCGCCGGGCCGGCGAACCGGCGACCGCGCCGTCGGCCGGTCCCGCGGCGGGCTGAGACCAGGTCTTGCGGCGCGCCCACTCTTCTCCGCCGCCTGGACGTGGCACAGGGCTCCGTCGGTCGTGACGTCAGGGATCGGACGGCCGATGACGACGCCGAGTTCCCCCTCCGAGTCGGCCCGGGCGATGGTGGCCGACTGCGTCGCGGCTCTCCAGATCTGACGCGGTGTGACGTGCGCGAAGGGCTCAGCGTACCGGGAAGCCGAAAGAGTACCCCTGCTCCTTGAGGCGGGGGAGGATCCGGCGCAGGGCGGCCACGGTCTCGGAGCGGTCGCCGCCCGCGTCGTGGAAGAGAACGGTCGGCCCGTTGGGCAGTTCCCGCTCCACGGTGGCGACGATGGCGTCCGTGCCCGGCTGCTCGAAGTCCTTGGTGTCCACGTTCCAGCCCAGCGGACGCATGCCCCGGGAGGCGGCCAGCTTGCGGCTGTAGGGAGTGAAAGCACCGCCGGGCGCCCGGTAGTACATCGGCGCCACTCCCCCGGACGCTTCGGTGATCATGCGTTCGGCGTCGAGTATCTCCCGCGACTGGTAGGCCTCGGACTTCTTGTCCATGGTGGTGTCGTGCGACACCGAGTGGTCGCACGGCCGGTGCCCGGCCGCGACCACCTTCTTCACGAGGTCCGGGTGGGCCTGCGCCTGCGTCCCCACCATGCAGAACGTGGCCTTCACCCCGTACTCCCGCAGCACGTCGAGCACTTGAGGGGTCCACACGGGGTCGGGGCCGTCGTCGATGGTGATGTTCACACCGCGCGCTCCCTGGTCCGAGGCGTGCGCGATGGTCACCGAGACCGGCTTGACGGCACTGCGCAGCGTGGCGGACGCGGTCGTCCTCGCCTTCGGCGACGCGACGCCGACGACACCGGCCTGCGCGGTCCATATCGAGGCACCGGCGGCCAACACCGTCACACCGAGCGCCGCACCGAGCACCTTGCCGTACCAGCCCCGCCCGCCGCCGTGCCGTGCCATGTCCGCCCCGCCCTTCCGCAGTTCCTCACCGGTCCTTGGTCATCTTGCGACCACATGACAGGACGAGGGGCGGCGGCCTGGCGATGCGTCCGTTACCGATCACGGACAATCCCGGGGGAGTTCGCGGACAACTCGGCGAGCGGCGGCCGGGAGCGTCGGGAGGAGCCGTCCGGACACGCTCGTTCGGAGCGCGGCCGGACGGCGTGTGCAGGACCGACGTCAGCGCATGGGTCGGGGCACGGTCAGCCCACGGTCATCCGTACCGGGACCACCGGGTAGGTGTACGGCGTGTCCGTGCCGACGGCCAGCGCGGCCGTGTAAGTCCCGGTCCGGTCGACCGCGGTGACGGACGCGTCGAGGCGGACGCTCACGGTCACGTGTGCGCCCGGGCGCAGCCGCAGGGTGACGGGGGCGGCGGTGAGCCAGGACACGTCGGCGGCCGGGACGCAGTCGTCGAGGCCCGGCAGCCGTTCGACGGCCGGGGTGGCGTCGAAGACGCTGCGGGCCCCGCCGACGTGGAAGAAGCCGCACGCGCTGCCGCCCCGGTAGAGGGCGTTGGCGGAGGGCGGCAGGCCGGTCCAGGTGCGGGCGGCGGGGTCGTAGGCGAAGCCGCCGTCGGTACGGCCGCCCATCAGGTCGCTGGTACCGCCGGAGACGAGGAACCGGCCGTCGACGGCGGTGTAGGCGGAGCCCCACAGGTCGGTCGGCAGGTCCGGGATCCGGGTCCAGGCTGCGGAGGCGGGGTCGTAGGTGTAGGCGTGCCGGGTGCCGCCGGTCGCCGTGTAGCCGCCCGCGCAGTACAACTGGCCGCCGACGGCCCCGCAGCCGAGCCAGGAGACGGGCTCCGGGTACGGCGTCGTGGTGCCCCACGTGTCGGTGGCCGGGTCGTAGACCTGGACCGTGGTGGTGCCGCAGCCGGACGAGGCGCAGCCGCCGACCAGGTACCACTTGCCGTCCAGCGTCGCCGAGCCGGCGGCGGCGTACGCTGTGGCCGCTTGGGCGACGCTGGACCAGGTGTGGTGTTGCGGGTCGTAGACCTCGGTGGCGGCGACGGGGGTGCCCGTCGCGTCCCAGCCGCCGCTGACGTAGAGCCGCCCGCCGAGGAAGGCGGCCTCGGGAGCCTCACGCGGGGTGGCCGGGCCGCCGGGGATCGCCGTCCAGGCGGCGGTGGCCGGGTCGTAGACGTTCCCGCCGTCCAGCAGGGAGGTGCCGTCGATGCCGCCGACCGAGTAGACCCGGCCGTCCGGGCCGGTCGCGACCGCGTTGTCCATGACGGCCGTCGGGTAGTCGGTGACCTCGGTCCAGGCGGAGGCCGCTGGAGCCACCGCCTCGGTGCCGGATGCGGTGGTGGTGGACTTGGCCGCGGTCAGCGGCAGGGGGCTGTAGTCGCCGGGCACGTACTGCGCGGCGGGGTCGGCGACCGTCGCGGCCGGGATGTCACCGGACCGCTCGGTGAGCGTCACGGTCAGCGGTGCCGAGCCGGTGTTGCGCAGGGTGAGCCGTGCCGTCGCCGTCCGTCCCCGGTGCACGGTCCTGGTGACGGACGCCGGGCCGACCGCCAACCGGCCGGCGCGCAGCACCGGTTGGAGGCGGCTCGCATGGTCGGCCCGGACCCGGACCGTCCTGGTCGTCGTGGTGTAGTGGCCGGCGGCCGTGGTGATCCGCTGCCGGCCGGTCCCGGGGACGAAGAGCGCGTACGTGCCGTCCCCGGCCGCCGTCGCCGATGCGCCGCCGGGAGCGGTGACCGAGGCTCCGGGCACCGCCGCGCCGGTGTTCCGGTCCGTCACCGTGCCGTACAGCAGCCCGCCCCGGACCGGCGCGCACCGCACGCCGCCGAAGGTGACGTCGTCGACCTGCCAGTAGTAGGCGTTGTGCGCGGTGTAGCGGAACCGCAGCCGTACGGCGGACTTCCCTGCCGCGTCCGGCAGGCTCAGCGCCTGGACGCCGGGTCCGGCGTCGACCGTGTCCCGGTGCCAGACCGTGGACCAGCTCCGGCCGCCGTCCGTGCTGAGGTCGACGTCCGCTCGGGAGTCGTCGTCGAACTTCTTGTAGAAGGTGGCGAAGCGGACCGCGGCCGTGTCGTAGCCGGTCAGGTCGAGTACGGGTGAGAGAAGCGAGGTGTTCTCGTCGTCGCCGTAGTGGTCGCTGTCGGCGATGGCGAAGCCGCCCGAGCCCCCGGTGAGGTTGTCACGTGCGCCCGGGTCGTCGAAGACCCAGGTGTGTCCGGCGCCGGCGCCGGTGACGGTCCAGCCGTCCGGCGCCGCCGCGCCGTCGAAGGTCTGGCCGGGGGCGCTGAACGTCTGCCGGTAGCCGGGCGCCACGCAGGACGCGGCGTCGACCTGGACGGCGAAGTCCCGGTGGCCTGCTCCGGTCCCGGTCGTCACGTCGGCCGTCGTCACCTGGTAGCCGGTGTAGACGGGGTCGACCTGGAGGGTGAAGGCGCTGTTGGCCGGCAGCCGCAGGGTGTAGCGGCCGGTCGCCGGGTCGGTGTATGTCCGGGTCGACGGCTCGCCCGCGACCTGGACGCCCGCGGAGAGCGGCCAGTCGTGCCCGGAGCCGTCCCGGATCCGCCCGGTGTAGGTGACCAGCGGCTGCTCGGTGAGCGTGAAGTCGCGGCTCGCGGTCCGGCCGTCGCCGATCTCGACGCCTGCCGAGACGGCGCTGCCGTAGCCGAACCGCGCGGCCGTCACGTCGTACGTCCCCGCCGGCAGCGTCATGTCGTACGTGCCGTCGGCGGCGGTCGTCGTGGCGTTGGCGCCCGCCGTGACGCGGACGCCGGCGAGCCCGGTGCCGGTGTCCGGGTCGGTGACCTTGCCGGTCAGCTCGCCGTACGGGCCGGTGGTGAAGGCGGTGGTGCCGTCGGGGGTGCCGAGGCCGGTCGGGCCGTCCCAGCCGGTGCCGGAGGTGCACAGATAGGCGGTGTCGCAGGTGCCGTTGGTGCCGGTGGCCACGTCGTGGAGGGCGCCGGTGTGGGCGTACGGGTAGGCGTTGGGGTACGTCTTCGCACCCGGCTTCCCGGCGAGGGCGTAGGTGGCGGCGATGAGCGGGGCGGACGCGCTGGTGCCGCCGTACACGCCCCAGCCGCCGTCCTCGTACGTGTTGTAGACGCTGACGCCGGTCGCCGGGTCGGCCACCGCCGACACGTCGGCGACGGCGCGGTTCGCGCAGCCCCGGTCGGTCTGGAAGGAGGGCTTGGCCTGGTAGGCCGAACAGCCGCTTCCCGCGCCGGTCCAGGCGGACTCGCTCCAGCCGCGGGTCGTGGAGGTGTCCCGGGCGAGCGAGGTGCCGCCGACCGCGGTGACATAGGGGAGGGAGGCCGGGTAGCTGGTGCCGTAGCCGTTGTCGCCGGTGCTGAACGTGATGGCCACACCCGGGTGCCTGTAGTAGGCGTCGCCGGGCAGGTCGCCGATCGTGCTCTCGCTCGCGCCCCAGCTGTTGGAGACGTACGCGGCGCCGAGCGCGACCGCCGTGTTCTCGGCCTCGCCGAGGCTGTCGATGCTCGCGTCGTCGGCCTCGACCAGCAGGATGGAGCACTGTGGGCAGGCGGCGCTGACCATGTCGAGGTCGAGGGCGATCTCCCCGGCCCAGCCCCCGTCGGGCTGCGGGTAGTCGGTGCCACCGCGCTGGTCGGCCTTGCGGAAGCAGCCGTTGGCAGTGGTGCAGGGCGACAGGCCGAACTGACTGCGGTAGACGGCCAGATCGGCCTCGGCGTTCGGGTTGTCGTAGGCGTCGACGATCGCCACCGTGGCGCCGGCCCCGGCCGTGCCGGAGGGCAGGTCGTAGGCGCTCTGGAGGTCGGCGGGGCCCAGCCCCGCCGGTGCCGCGAGGGGCTGCAGGCCCTTGGCCTGCCGCCCCATGTCATCACGGGCGAGCGCGAAGCACGACGTCTCGCCGGGGCGACTCGGGCGCGCGCAGAGGGCGCGGGTGCCGGGCGCTGCGGTCGTGTTCGTTGCCGATGGCGATGGCGACGGCGACGGCGACGGAGGGGTGCCGGTGTCGGCCGCGGCGGACGGTGCCGCCAGGGTCAACGCCAGCAGGCTGGCCAGAAGGGCGGGCAGTACCGCCGACCGCGCTCTGGGCTTTCTCATCCGGTCCGCTCTGGTCATCCGCGTTTCCCAGACCTTCCGTGGGGGAGAAGGAGCAAGGCCGACCCAGCGTAGGGCATGTGCATGTCATGTGTGTTTCTCGTGAACGACGAGGACCCGTTCCTGTGGCCGGAGTGTTGCATGTCCTCTTCACAAGAAGCTGACCAGTGAAGGGGCTTGGCGCTGTAACTTTCACCTTCGAAACCCCGTCGGCGGCCTCGCCCGCCCTCACTTGTCCTCACCGGCCCACGCCCCCACGAACATTGGTTACGAGACCCCCGTGCTCATTTCTTCCTCGGCCCTCCGCCCGAGCGGCCGCCACCGCAAGACCAGGCCGGTACCCGCGCCCCTCCGCCGGGCAGCCGTGTTAGCGGTCGCCGTTCCCGTCGCCGGAACCATCCTGGCCGCTCCGTCCGCCTTCGCCGCCGACAAGGTCGTCTCCAAGACCGCCGCCACCGTGCTCGACCCGGCCGAGCAGCAGATCGCGGACAACCTGAACACGCGCAGCCAGGACACGCGCCTGGGCAGCACGCTCAGCGGTGTCGTCATCGACGCAGCGTCCGACAAGCAAGTCTGGGGCCATGACGCGACGACCGCGCTGATGCCCGCCTCCAACACCAAACTCGGCACCGCGACCGCCGCGTTGACCGTCCTCGGCCCCGACCACCGCTTCACCACGAAGGCCGTCTACGGCGACGGCACACTCACCCTCGTCGGCGGCGGCGACCGCACCCTGACCACCGAAGACCTCACCGAGATGGCCAAAACCGCCGTCGCCGGGCTGAAGAACGCGGGTCTCACCTCGGTGCAGGTCCATGTCGACGACAGCCTCTTCCCCGAGCCCACCCTCGCGACCGGCTGGAACGACGGCTACTACCCCGACTCCATCGCGCCGGTACGGGCTCTTGTGGTCGACGGCGACCACGTGACCGACACCGCCCTGGACGCGGGACAGGTCTTCGCCAAGGCCCTCACCGACCAGGGCGTCACCGTCACCGGGGATGTCACCCACGGAGTGGTCGGCACGGGCGACGTCCCCGTTGCCGTGCACCAGTCCGACCCGCTCTCCACCATCGTGAAGCAGATGCTCAAGGTGAGCGACAACGACATCGCCGAGACACTCCTGCGGATGACCGCGCTCGGGGCCGGCCGCTCGGCCACCTTCGAGGACGGCACAGCGGTCGTGCGCGAGGTGCTCGGCCGATACGGCATCTCGCTCGACAACTACGAGATCCACGACGGCAGCGGGCTGTCCCGCGCCAACCGCATCCCGGCGCAGACCATCGCCGACATCCTTGACCTGGCCGCCGACCCACGCCACGCCCAGACCCTGAAGTACATCATCGACGGCCTGCCCGTCGCGGGCGAGGCGGGCTCCACGCTGGGCCCCGAGTGGGGCCGGTTCGACACCGCGGACTCACAGTGCGCCGTCGGCAAGGTCAAGGCCAAGACCGGCACCCTCACCGGCGCGATCGCCCTGAGTGGACTGACGAAGGCCCAGGACGGACAGTGGAAGATCTTCTCCTTCATCGAGAACAACTCCACCGCCGCCCCGGCGGACATCAAGGACGCCCTCGACGGCCTCGCGGCCACGGTCAACGGCTGCTGGGCCTGACGCATCCGACACATCCACCGGCGTACTGCGTGGAGTTCGTGCGCACGGTGGCGTTGCGGACCTGGTGAGGGGCCATGCGCAACACCCCTCGCCGGCACGCAAGTTCGCCCATCTCATGGGCCGCATACGCGGCGGTCCGGCCATCCTGGTCCGCGACCATTGGGCGGTGCGCCGTCCGGGCTCCTACGACGCGGTCTGGGAGGGCGCCTTCTCCGCACCACCGCTGTGCCACGGCCGAAGACACGGCGGTGGAGTTGTGACGCCGGCCGGTCAACCAGGTGGCGACCGGCTCGGTGTACCGGGCGGTGAGCGGACCCAGCACAACCAGGATCAGGACGTAAGCGGTGGCCAGGGGACCGAGGGAGTACTCGATGCCGACAGAGACGGCCAGACCGGCGATCACGATGGAGAACTCCCCGCGTGCGACCGGCGTGCCGCCGACCCGCCGGCGGCCTTTGCTGGAGATCCTGGCGCGCCGGGCGGCCCAGTAGCCGGTGGCAATCTTCGTGGTGGTGACGGCGGCGAGGGCGAGCGCCGGGAGCAGGACCGGGGGATGCCGGCGGGGTCGGTGTTCAAGCCGAAGAAGACGAAGAAGATCGCGGCGAACAGGTCCCTCAGTGGAGAGAACAGGGTGTGGGCGCCCTCCGCGACCTTACGTCGCAGCGCCGCCCGCAGTTACGACGCCGGCCGCACCGCGGCACCCGCCGGGCGCCATGACCTGCTGCGGGAGGGCACTGGGCGTCATAGGCTGACCTTCAGGGCGCTGTGCCTTCGCGGAACGGGGCACGGCCGGAATGGCCTGGCGGCCATGCGGTGAAGTCCGTGGCAGGGAGTGAGAGGCCCGTGAACTCTCCGTACACCCTCGCGTTCGACAACTCTGCCGAGGCCGGGACGAGCAGGCTCGGCGGCAAGTGCGCCGCCCTCATCGTGATGACCCGGGCCGGTGCTCCGGTGCCGCCCGGGTTCGTGGTGACCATGGATGCCTTCGAGGCGCTGCTCGACCGCGGCGGGTTGCGCCGGGCCGTCGACGCCGCCCTTGCCGGGCTCGTCGCCGATCCGGGTGCTGTGGCGGCGCGCGGCGCCGAGATCCGCTGCATGGTGATTGACCAGCCCGTGCCCTCACCGGTCGCGTCGGCGGTGACGGCGGCGTACGAGGAGCTCTGCCGGGCCGTCGACTGCCCTGATGTCGCGGTGGCCGTCCGGTCGAGCGCCGAAGTGGAGGACCTGACCGAGGCGAGTTGCGCCGGGCAGTACGACACGTTTTTGTGGATCCGGGGTGCCGATGCCGTGCTCGGGGCCGTCCGGCGTTGCTGGGCGAGCCTGTGGACCGACCGCGCAATCATCTACCGCGTGGCCCGGGGGCTGCCGCAGCGGGGGCTGCGCATGGCGGTCGCAGTGCAGCAGATGGTCGATGCCCGTACCTCCGGCGCCGCCGTGACCGTCAACCCGGCTGACGGCGACCCTTCCAAGATACGGGTGGAGGCGATCTGGGGACTGGGGCAGCTCATGGTGTCCGGCGAGGTGACCCCGGACGCCTACCTGGTGGACAAGGTACTGCTCAGCACGGTGCGGACGACGGTGTCGCCGAAGCACCAGGAACTGGTTCCCGCCCCCGGCGGGCACGGGCTCGCACGGCGGGCAGTCGAGGAGGGCCGTCAGCAGGTCCCCTGCCTGGACCAGGGGGAGGTCGTGGAGATCGCCCGCCTGGCCAAGACCGCCGAGCGGCAATACGGCTGCCCGCAGGACATCGAGTGGGCCGTCGACAAGCACCCGGACGGCTCCACGGGTACGGGGGCCTCCGTGAGACTGCTCCAGACGCGGCCCGAGACGGTCTGGAGCAGTCGGCCGAGGACACCTGCCCGGGCCAGCCACGGCGCGGGCGTCTCCAGCATCCTCGACACCCTCCTTCGCCCTGGGAGGTAGCCGATATGCCCCCTCGGCTCGGTCGCCGTCGAAGGACTCGCCCACGCCGAGTCGGCGTCGCCCGCCTGCCCCTGTAAGGAGCACGTCAAGATGACGGTCTCGCGCACAGCCTTCCCGAGCCCCTACGAGATGACCTCCCCCGCGGCCGCGGAGGGGTGGGAACGGCTGTACCCGTACTACATGCTCTTCCAGCCCTGGCGGCGCTCGGCCGAGGAGGAGCGCTTCTGGTTCCGCGACAGCCAGCACTGGCCCACCGTGGTCAAGCCGTTCGAGACGGTCATCCCCGAGCTCGCGTTCAAGTGCCTGGGTCAGTTCAACACCCGGTACTTCGTCGTACCGCCCGCGTACGGCGTCATGTTCCGCATCCACCAGGGCCATGTCTACCTGAGCCCGGTGGCCGCGCCGGACAGCCGGATCCCTGCCCGAGCACAGCAGTTCCTGGAACGCGCCGGGTACTACTACGCGAACTGGGACAGGCTGCTGGAGAACTGGAAGGGCAAGGTCCTCGGCACCATCCGTGAACTGGAGTCGATCAGCTTCAGCGAACTGCCGGAGGTCCAGCCGTACGAGGACGTCGAAGCGGGGACCGGCCTGGGGGCCGCCGATGACCTGCTCGGCGGGTACGACCGGCTCCTCTCCCTGTGCCATCGCGCCTGGCAGTACCACTTCGAGTTCCTGAACCTCGGCTACGCGGCCTACCTGGACTTCTTCGACTTCTGCAAGCAATGGTTCCCGGACATCCCGGACCAGGGCATCGCGGCGATGGTCACGGGCGTGGACATGGAGCTGTTCCGTCCGGACGAGGAGCTCAGGAAACTGGCAAGGCTCGCTGTCGAACTGGGCGTCGACAGGGCACTGACCGTGCCCGACCCAGGCGAGCACACCCTGACCGCCCTCAGCCGCGAGCCATGGGGCCGCGACTGGCTCGACGCCTGGAACGCCGCCCGCGATCCCTGGTTCAACTTCACCTCGGGCAATGGCCTCTACAGCGACGACCGGTACTGGAGGGACACTCCCTCGCTTCCCCTGGGGTATGTCCGCGACTACATCCTGCGCCTGCGGCGGGGTGAGGCCATCGACCGGCGCCTCGCCGAACTCGCCGCCGAGCGCGAGCGGATCACCTGCGAGTACGCCGCGCTGCTCGACGCCCCGGCACGTGCCGACTTCGAGGCGAAGCTGGGCCTCGCCCGCCAGGTCTACCCGTATGTGGAGAACCACAACTTCTACATCGAGCACTGGACGATGGGTGTCTTCTGGCGCAAGGCCAGGGAACTGTCCGCCCTGCTGCACCGGGCGGGGTTCTGGCCCGGTGCGAACGACATGTTCTACCTCACGCGGGACGAAGTCCGGGCCGCGCTGTTCGACCAGGTGTCCGGCTGGGCGATCGGCGTCGAGCCGGCCGGCCCCGGTCACTGGCCGGCGGAGGTGGAACGGCGGCGCCGGATCGTGGCCGCGCTCGCCCGGCAGCGTCCGGAACCGGCGCTGAACGAGCCGCCGCGCGCCATCACCGAGCCGTTCAGCGTCATGCTGTGGGGCATCACCGGCGAGCGGATCCGGTCGTGGCTGGCAGCCCCCGGCGACCTGGGCGACCTGACCGGCATGGCCGCCTCGCCGGGCGTCGCCGAAGGCACGGCCCGGGTGATCCGCAGCCCCGACGAGCTGGACCTCCTCCAGGAGGGCGACATCCTGGTCGCCCCGGTCACCGCGCCCAGCTGGACGCCGGCCTTCGGGAAGGTCCGCGCGACCGTCACCGACATCGGGGGAGTCATGTCCCACGCCGCCATCGTCTGCCGTGAGTACTCCCTGCCCGCCGTCACCGGGACGGGCTCGGCGTCCACCCGCATCAGGTCCGGCCGTCGGATCCGTGTGGACGGCACGGCCGGCACGGTCACCCTTCTCGACTGACCGGCCCCGTACGACAGGAGACGTCATGACGTTCGACCGGGCGGCCCGCGAGTCGCTGCCGGCCCTCCCCCTGGCAGCCTCGGAGATTCCCCTGAGCGACCCCCTTCCTTCGCCCGTGCCATTGACCGGCGCCCGGCGGGAGATCTGGGAGCGCGCCCTCCCTTACCTGGACGTGCGCGACAACGACGCCCATTCGCTGTATGCCTTCGCGCTGGCGACCGCACTGCTGCACACCCTGCCAGGAGCACGGGAGGACGTCGTGCTGCCCGCCGTCCTCCTGCACGACACCGGCTGGAAGACGGTCGACCCTGCGGACATCCTGCCCGCCATCGCGGGGCGGGCCGGACCTGCCGGGCAGGAGACGATACGCAGGCACGAGACCGAGGGCGCCGCCATCGCCGCCCGCATCCTCGCCGAAGTCGGCTACCCCGCGCGGGACACCGAGCGGATCGTCACCATCATCGACGGGCACGACACCCGCAGGGACGCCCTCGACCTGGACGACGCCGTGGTGAAGGACGCCGACAAGCTGTGGCGGCTGACCCCGCACGGCCTGCGGACCGTCGGTGCGTGGTTCGCCCTGGACCCGGACCGGACACTGCGGTTCCTGGCGGCACGTACCTACGACCGGCTGCTCACCGAACCCGCCCGTGCCGTCGGTGCCGCACTCACCGTGCTGGCCCGCACCGATCTCAGCGTGCGGCGAAGCGGCCTGAACGCACCATCACCTAGAGAATGACTCATTCCGGTTGATTATGGATATTTCCGGCGCAAGCCTTGACTGCATGGACGCCTATCCGCCACTCGGAGTGGTCGTGACCGACCGGCAGGGTCTGGTCATCGGGTGGACGCCCGGAGCGGAACGCCTGCTCGGTCACACCAGCGCCGAGGCCCGCGGCCGGTCCGTGGCGGAGTTGCTGGACGCCCCCGTACTCCCGGGCGGGGAGCCTGCTCGAGGTGAAGGGGCTGCCGAGCACGGTGAGTGGCAGCCGGACCTGAGCGTACGCCACAAGGACGGGCACCGGCTGGCCGTGGCCGTCTCCCGCTACCGGCTCGCCCCGGGGGCGGACAGCACCGGAGGAGGACCCGGCACCGTCCTGCTCATCGCCCCGCCGTCCGGGCCGGCGGCGGAACGACTTCGGCAGTCGCTGTCCGGCTGGGTTCTGCAGGACTCGCCCCTGGCCCTGACGGTGCACGACACCGAGCTGCGCAGCGTGTGGCAGAGCGCCGCGATGCACCGCCTCAGCGGCCTGCCGGACGAGGAGCGATGCGGACGCCGGCTGCCGGAGATCTTCGCCGGCCCCGACGCGGTGGAGTGGGAGGAGGCGATGCGGCTGGCCATGGCCACGGGCGAAGAGCAGGTCAGCGAGCTCAAGGGCACCGGCCTGGCCGGCCTCGGATCCCGTGTCTTCAGTCTCTCGGCGACGCCGCTGCGGGACGCGGAGGGCGGTACGCTCGGAGTCTGTGCTCTCGTGGGTGATGTGACCGAGAGGCGCCGTGCCCGCGAGCGGCTCTCTCTGCTGAACGACGCGAGCCTGCACATCGGCAGCACCCTCGACATGGTGCAGACCGCACGGGAGCTCACCGAGGTGGCCGTACCCAGGTTCACCGACTTCGCCCGCGTGGACCTGCTGGACGTCATCCTCCAGGGCGACGAACCCCCTCCTGGGCCGCTGGTCGGCCCCGTGCGGCTGCGGCGCATCGCGGAACTGTTCCTGTGCGAGGGGGTCACCACGGCACAGCACACCGTCGGCGAGGCGGACGTCTACCTCGCGAACTCGCCGGCCGCCCTGTGCCTGGCCACCGGCCGGCCGACGCTGTACCGGGACAACACCGCCCCGCCGATCCGCACCTACTACGAGATCGACGCGACCCCCGAGCGGCGGGCTAGGGTCCGGCGGATGGGCCCGCACTCATGGATCATCGTGCCGGTGATAGCCAGGGGCACGACCCTCGGCGTGGTGTGGTTCACCCGCATGCGGGAGACTCCGGAGAGCTTCGACGAGGATGACCTTCCCCTCGCCGAGGACCTGGTGGCAAGGGCGGCGGTCTGCCTGGACAACGCCCGGCGCTTCACCCGCGAACGCGCCGCGGCTCTCACTCTGCAGCGCAGCCTGCTGCCGCAGCGGATGCCGGAGCAGTCGGCGGTGGAAGCCGCCTTCCGCTACCTCCCCGCCGAACAGCGTTCCGGGGTGGGCGGCGACTGGTTCGACGTGATCCCGCTCTCCGGAGCCAGGGTCGCGCTGGTGGTCGGCGACGTGGTCGGGCACGGCATCCACGCGGCCGCCACGATGGGCCGGCTGCGCGCCGCCGTACAAACCCTCGCCGATGTCGACCTCGCTCCCGACGAACTGCTCACCCGCCTCGACGACCTGGTCCTCCGGCTGTCGGCGGAGTCCGGGGCCGACACGGAGCCGCCGGAGGCGGAGGCCGCCGGGGACATCGGGGCCACCTGCCTGTACGCGGTGTACGACCCGGTCTCCAGGCGCTGCTCCATGGCGCTTGCCGGCCACCCGCCGCCCGCCGTCGTCGGTCCGGACGGCACCGCTGAGTTCCTGGACGTCCCCGTGGGACCGCCACTCGGACTGGGCGGGCTGCCGTTCGAATCGATGGACGTCACCCTCCAGGAAGGCAGCCTGCTCGCCCTTTACACCGACGGCTTGATCCATTCCGGCCACCGCGACCTCGAGGAGGGGCTTGAGGCCCTGCGGGAGGCGCTGGCCGTTCCGACGGGCACGCTGGACTCCCTGTGCGACCACGTCGTACACAAGCTGCTGCCCGAGGGCCCCGCCGACGATGCGGCCCTGCTCCTGGTGCGGCCCCGGGCCCTGGACGCGCGCAGGGTCGCCGTGTGGGACGTGGAGGCCGACCCCGCCGAGGTGGCGCGGATACGGTCGAACGCCGTCCGTGCCCTGGCCGAGTGGGGGCTGGAAGAAGCCGCGTTCGTCACCGAACTGGTGGTCAGTGAACTGGTCACCAACGCCATCAGGTATGGCGACACGCCGATCCAGTTGCGGCTCATCCATGACCGCGGGCTGATCTGCGAGGTCTCCGACTCCAGCAGCACCGCCCCGCATCTGCGCCGGGCTCGGGTGTTCGACGAGGGCGGTCGGGGGCTGTTGCTGGTCGCGCAGCTCACGGAGCGCTGGGGCGCCCGGCAGACGGCGGCCGGCAAGACGATCTGGTGTGAGCAATCCCTGGCCGCGGCCGGCGGCCCGCTCCTCTCCCTGGAGGGAACTGCCGCCATATGACCGCGCTGTACGCGGCGCGCGACGACGACACGGAGGGGTCGGCCCAGATCGCCGACTGGAGAAGGCGGCCGACGAGAAGGCGCCACTGCCGGACATCGAGGCGACCCGCTGGCGTCTCAGTCACGGCCTGGACTGACGAGCCGTCTCACCGTCGGCGATGGGTGCAAGCGGCCGCGGTCGCCGAACTGCACACCGGCTCCCACCAGGGCGGATTAAGGTTTCGGCAAGGGCACCGCCCCGCCTGGGCAACCGTCCATGGTCAGGACACGACGGAGCGCTGGGGCACGGTGCCCGCCTCGGTCGGCGTGGAGCGGGTGGTGTACTGCGGTACGGGGGCGTCGTCGCGGCCGGTGTCGCGCACGAGTCCGTACCGTTCGCGGTCGGCGGAGTGCGGGGCCGGGGGACTGGCGATGTCGTCGGCTGTCTCCTGCCAGGAGGAGGGCAGGACGTCGAGGTTGTAGTCGGCCTGGGTTTCGTTGAGGTGGAGTGTGACGCTGCCGTCGAGGTAGTAGTACTCGTTCTGCCACATCTGCTGGGCTCCCGGCGGCAGGATGATCAGTCCTTGCTGCCGGTTGCCCATCCAGGTGCCGCCGGCGGTCGCGCCCGGCTGACGGTCGTCCATGCGGTGGCCGCCGCCCGAGGCCACGTGGAACAGCCTTCCTCGCAGTCCGGTCCACGAGGGCATGGTCAGCAGCCCGGGGCGCAGCCCGTACATCACGTCCCAGTGGACGGTGAAGTAGCCCTTCCCGCGCAGTACCACCGTGTCCCCGCGGTGGACGAGCTGGTAGCCGTCCAGGTGACTCTTCAGCCCCGTCATCGTCACCGTGGTCTGCGGGCGGTGGGGCAATGCGGCGGGCGGCCGGTCCGCCGGTGGCGCGCTGTCCACGATGTCGACCACGGACCCGTACCGCGGCCGGGGCGAGGGACGCGAGACGGCCGAGCCCAGTACCGGTGCCGGCCGTGACGGTGATGCGGATGCGGATGCGGTGAGCGAGGGCGCGGGTGCCGGGCCGGAAGCCGTCGGGGCGGCGGTGGCCGGACGCGCCGACGGGCTGGACCATGGGGCCGCGTACACGAGCACGCCACCGCCCACGGCGAGCAGCGCACTCGCCGCCACCACGGCCTTCGCGGTGAGGCTCGTTCCTGCGGTCCCTGCCGTCCCCGCCGTCGCGGAACCCCCGCTGCCTGAAGTGACCGTGGTGCCGGCCTGGCCGGCCGCCGCGGCGTGCGTTCCCGCGGACAGCCACGGTCGCCAGGCCAGCAGTGCCACCGGCACGGGCAGGAGGGCCAGGGACGCCAGCAGTCCTTCCGGGGCCAGCATGCCTTCCTCGTGGCGCACGCACCGCGGGCACTGCCGCACATGGCGGCTGAGGCGTTTGCGCCACAGGCCGCTGGGGGCCCCGTTCCAGTCCAGGGTCAGCCGGGTCAGTTCCCCGCATGCGGGCCTGGCCGCGAGGGCTCGGACGATGACGCGGGAGGTGTGCAGGCGCTCCTTCATGCGTTGCACCCGTACAGCCGCTTGATGGCCGGTCATGTCCAGAGCGGAGGCGAGCTCGGGCCGAGCGAGCCGGCCGGCCGTCTCCAGCCACCACAGTGACAGCAGCTCCCGGTCGTCCTCGTCGAGCCAACGGGTCGCGCGCACGGACTCCTCGCGCTGCCCGGACAGCCGCAGGTCGAGGATGACCCCCTCGGCGAAGTCGGCGGCCGGGTCGGGCCGGTGCTCAGCCGCGTCGAACGCCGCTCCCGTCGTCTCCCTCCTGCCGCGCCTGCGGATGTGGTCGCGGACCTCGTTCACGGTGATGGTGATCACCCAGGACCGGAACGCCTCCGGGCGCTCCAGTCCCCCGATGCCGCGCAGGATGCGCATCATCGTCTCCTGGACGACGTCGTCGACGTCGTCGCGGTACGGGTGCGCACGCGCCGCGACGCTGTAGACCAGCGGAAGCGTCCGGGAGCTGAGCTCTTCCAGGGCGCCGCGATCGCCGGCCCGAGCCGCGGCAATCACGTCGGCCGCGGGCGCGGCATGCCTGGGCATCGGGTCTCCCTTCGACCTGACGCGGGTACGAAGCCCCGCTCGCGCCGACCGAGCCGGGTTGCAGGGCCCGCGGGCCATCGCCGTCGGTATCACACACACGTGGCAGCGGAGTCATCGTAAGGGGTGAGCGCTGACAGCCATGGGCGGGCCGGTGGAATCCGTGGCGGCCGGGGATCAGCGGGAGTGACGCGGGGACGTACGCGGACGCGAGCGGACGCGCACGAAGACGAAGACCGCGGCGACGCCGGCGAGAACGACGCCCGCCAGTCCTGTGAGGGCCCACAGAGCACCGAAGTTGCTGCCGGTGTCCGCCATGGTGCCGGTGTCCGCCATGGTGCCGGTGGAGGCGCCCAGGGGGGTGGCCGCTCGGCCGGTCCGGGCCGGGGAGGGCGCCGGTGTCGTCGCGGCGGAGGAGGGGAGAGCGGTGAGCACGGTGTGGGCGCCGGCCCGGCTGGCGGAGAAGCGCGCCCCGCCGATGGCGAGACCGGTACCGGAGACTTTTGCGGTCGTCGAACCGACGGTCAGCTCACGGGAGTTCCGGGAAAGAAGGATCTTCGCGCCTGTGACGACCTTCAGCCTGCGCAGGGTCGTGTCGCGTGCCTTGCTGAGATCCAGGACGGCCGAGGAACCGGTCAGAGCGACCGCGCTGGATGTCCGCAGAGAGGTCCCGGAGACGATCAGGCTGCCTTTGGCCACGGTGGTGGGTCCGGTGTAGGCGGCGCTGGTGACGGTGGTGGCCGCGGCTCCGCTCTGCGTCACCGATCCGGCACCGGTCACCGCCGGGAGGGAGGTGGGTGTCCCGGTGTTGCGGAGCACGAGTGAACCGTTGTCGATCACTTTGTCGAGGGCTCCGCCGGTGTGGAGGCGCCCGTCGCCGCCCGCGGTCCCGGAGCCGAGACGGAGGGTCGCATTCCTGTCGATGGTGGTGGATCCGTCGTAGTACTGCGCTGCTGCGAAGGTCACGTCGTTGCCGCTGGTGCCGGCGATGACGACGTCCCCGGCGCCGGGAGCGCTGAGGGTGTCGTGATACATGCCGCCGCCGATGGGCGCGCCCAGGGTCACCGGTCCGTTGTAGTCGAAGGTGAGCCGGGAGCGCTGCCGTCTGGCGTGCAGGTTGATGTAGACCGTCTGCGCCGTGCCGGGCATGAAGATCTGGTGCGTGGTCCCGTCGCCCCACTGGACGTCGGCGCCCTCGATGTTGGTGCCGCGCTTGTTCAGTTTGTGGGCCACGGGCCGCCAGTTCAGTCCGGGGTCGCTCAGCGACGGCGCCGCCCCGTCGCCGCTGTCGCTCCAGCTGTAGACGCCGGTGAGGATCACCTTGCTGCCCGGGCGGGAGTGCACATTGACGTCGTTGCCGTACTCGTGGCTGTAGAAGTTCTGCCGCTGTACGACAGTGTGGTTGAGCGGGGTGTCGATGATCCATGAACCGCGGTTGACGACGGAGCGGGCGTTGGGCAGTTCGGCGGCACAGGTGGTGCTCGCGAAGTTGACGCCCGTGCCGTTGTCGAAGATGCCGGAGAACGGGTTGGTGCCACAGATCTGGAGCGTTCCCCACATGTTCCGGGGCTGGGTGACCAGGCCGGAGCCGCTGATGATGCCCAGGTTGAACAGCCGGGTCAGCGACAGACGCAGGGTGCCGTCCACCCGGATGTTGTCCTGGTTCTGCTGGTAACCGGGCGTGTTGTACGGGAAGGACCCGATCAGGCCGGTCGTACCGCCGGTGCCGTACTGGAGGGTCGCCCCCGCGTCCACGGTGACCGCGGGCTCGTCAGCACTGGCGACCACGACGTACGGATGGTTACCGCCCGGTATCCGGACCCTCTGGTGCTGCCGGGAGTGCGGCAGGGTGAAGGTGCTGTCCTTGGCGAGGACCAGCGTGCCGCTGCCGGACACGCGAAGGGCTCCTTCACCGCTGATCACACCGGTGTACGTGTGGGTTCCCTGCGGGACGCGCACGACCGCGTCACCGGTCAGGACGACATCACGGTTCGCCAGGACGGCCGAGGTGATGTCGCCGTCTGCGGCGACCGCGCTGCCCACCGCGACCACCGGTGTGACGGCTCCCGCGACGAGAGCCGACGCCAGGACAAGGTGCCAAGATCGATTCATCGAGTCAGGGTGCTTCCTGAAGTGCTGGTGATCCTTACGGACGTGAAGACCGGTGGCCGGCCACCGGGATCTCAAAAACCCGGAGAAGTTCTCCATTCCACCTACGCCGCCCGTCGGGCAGGACGAGGCGCCAGGGGCATTGAGGCCTTGCCCACCTGGCACACGGAAGGCATCGGGTCCTGGGGAACGGTTCCCTTTCGTGCCGTGCACCGGTCGCCGGGAAAACAGCGTCGGGGCGGCAACCTTCTCGTCCTCTGCGGCAACTGGGAGCCGGAAGGCCGAGTCGAACTACCGGATGGACGGGCATGAGGGCAACGAAGCACGCCGCGCCGCAACCGTGGCGCGGGCGCGGACTGGTCATGGGCATTCCCTTGGCGCTGCTGGACGTCGGTGTGCCGGCGTCCCGTCCCCCGGGGAGCGGAACCGGTGTCAAGGTCACCGACATCTACGGGGAGCGGCTGACCGCCGACGGCACCGCCGTGCAGCCGGACGTCGCGCAGCCGACCGGCGTCCGGTTCGCCCGGCAGTGACCAGCCCGCCGGTCAGCCTTCACCACCCCGCAACCGAGCACGACCGCTGTTCGAATCCCGGGCTGGGCACTGTTAGGCTGCGCTCCCCGTTGTTAAACGCGCAACCAACGCACACATCATTGCCAGGAGAGGGCGACCGGGGGATGGTCCTCGATAACGCGTCCGCGGAGTTCCACGAATTCTTCGAACGCCACTATGCCGAACTCGCCCGTCTGGCATACCTCCTGACCGGGGAGACCGACGCGGCGGACGACCTCGCGGCGGATGCCCTGGTCGCCCTGTGGCAGCGCTGGGACCGGTTGCGGCAGGCCGACCACCCGCTCGCCTACGCCCGCGGTGTGGTGGCCAACCTGGCGCGGGGACGGATCCGCAGCGCGGTGCGCGAGCGACGCCGGATCACGCTGTTCTGGTCCCGCAGCCCCGAGAAAGTGGAGGGGCCGGACATGGCGGCCGTGCTGGACGTCCGCGCGGCGCTCGCCCGGCTGCCGTTCCGCAAGCGCGCCTGCGTGGTGCTGCGGCACGCCTTCGACCTGTCGGAGAAGGACACGGCGGTGGCGCTGGGCATCTCGGTCGGCACGGTGAAGAGCCAGACCTCGAAGGGAATGGCCGAGCTGGAAAGGATACTGGGCGCACGAGCGGCCGCGGACCTGGTGCCAGGGAGGAGGAACCGGTGAACGAGGAGATCGACCGTCGGCTGCGCGAGGCCGCCGAGGCCCACCGGCCCGACCGTGCGAGGATGCTGGCCCGGGTGCAACGCGGCATGGCCGGCCCCGCCGTCCGTCACCGCGCGCGGCCGTTCGCGAGGTCTGGGACCAGGGTCGCGCTGGCCGGGCTCGCAGCCGCCGGCATCCTGGCGACCGGCGGCCTGGCCGTCGCCGCCATCGTCGCCACCCCGTCGCCGTCGCCCACCGTGACCACGCCTGCCACCCCGTCCCCGACCGTCAGCTCCCCGCACCCGACACCGGCCCGCCCCACCCCTGTCGCGCCGGCCCCGGCCACCACCCCGGGCAGCGCGCGCCCGACTCCGCCGGCCACCAGTCCATCGCCGGCCGCCGGCGAGAGCCAGAACGGGCCGCTGTGGTCGGCCGGCTCGCTGGATCCGAAGAGCACCGTCTACTGGACGGGTAGCAACCTCGTCCTCAAGACGACCCAGCCGCTCACCTCGCTCACGGTCGAGATGCGGATCGTGCAGACCGGCGGGGTGAAGAACACCGGCACCTGGCAGACCCTGCCGAGTGGTGACTTCACCGTCACCGTCCAGGAGGCCGGCGGCACGCTGGTCTACCGCTGGGTCCTCAAGCCTGGCCTGACCGTGCCGGCCGGGAGCCATGAGTTCGCCGCGCAGTTCAACAACGGCACCAGTGTCCGCAGTGCCGCGGGCGACGGCTACCGCGTCGACGGGCAGGGTTCGGGCGGCTCCGCGTCGGTCCGGGGAGGGTTCGTCCCGACCCGGTGAACGCCGCTGTGCGGCAAGGGGACGAGCCTCCTTGCCGTACAGCTCGATGGTCGAGCAGACCTCGGTGAGGCGCTCCCGGTCGCCCCGGGTGCCCAGGCGCACCGGTGCACCCGTGCGGACCGGCAGGTCGTTGGGGAAGGTGACGGCGGCCGTGAAAACCCTCCCTCGATCGCGGCAACCTTTCTGTGCGTGGCGGCGACTGACAGGAAACAGGGGGCCGAGACCAAGGTCCACTTCGCCAGAAGGACAAGCCGTTGCCAGATCAGAACCCCTCTCATCGCCGCCGTCCGGCAACCCGCCGCCTGATCGTCGCCGCCGTGGTGCTCGCCGCCGTGGGTGCTGCCGTACCGCTGGTCGCCCAGGCCGCATTGACGTCGAACGCCGGCACGCCGACCGTGCTCGCAGATGCGGCGGCCGGCAGCGGCCGCTACTTCGGCACGGCCGTGCCCTCGGGCAGGCTCGGTGACTCGACGTACTCCACGATTCTCGACCGGGAGTTCAACATGATCACCCCGGAGAACGAGATGAAGTGGGACACCACCGAACCCTCCCGCGGCAGCTTCAACTTCGGGCCCGCCGACCAGATCGTCGGCCACGCCACCGCCCACGGCCAGCGCATGCGCGGCCACACCCTGGTGTGGCACTCCCAACTGCCCGGCTGGGTCAAGTCCATCACCGACGCCAACACCCTGCGCAGTGTGATGGACAACCACATCACCCAGGAGATGACCCACTACAAGGGCAAGATCTACTCCTGGGACGTGGTCAACGAGGCGTTCTCCGACGACGGCAGCGGCCGGCACCGCAGCTCGGTCTTCCAGGACGTGCTGGGCAACGGCTTCATCGAGGAAGCCTTCCGCACGGCCCGGGCCGCCGACCCCGCGGCCAAGCTCTGCTACAACGACTACAACATCGAGAACTGGTCCGACGCCAAGACCCAGGGCGTCTACAACATGGTCAAGGACTTCAAGTCGCGCGGCGTGCCCATCGACTGCGTCGGCTTCCAGAGCCACTTCGGCACCGGCGGCCCACCGGCCAGCTTCCAGACCACCCTGTCCAACTTCGCCGCGCTCGGCGTGGACGTCCAGATCACCGAGCTCGACATCGCCCAGGCGTCCGCCACCGCGTACGCCAACACCGTCCAGGACTGCCTCAACGTCGCCCGCTGCACCGGCATCACCGTGTGGGGCATCCGCGACAGCGACTCCTGGCGCACCGGCGAGAACCCGCTGCTGTTCGACAACAACGGCAACAAGAAGCCCGCCTACGACGCGGTACTCACCACCCTGGGCGGCGCCGGCCGCACCACGTCGGGCGGCGACATCGCCTCCGGCACTGTCTACACGCTCTCCGACGTGGCTGCCGGACGTGTTCTCGACGAGCCCGCCGGCCAGATCGGCAACGGCACCCCGCTCCAGGTGTGGGACGCAAGCGGCGCCGCCAACCAGCAGTGGCGGGCCACCAAGAACGGCGACGGCTCCTACACGCTGACCAACGTCGCCAGCGGCCGGGTCCTGGACGAGCCGGGCCACCAGACCGGCAACGGCACGAAACTGCTGGTCTGGGACTCCAACGGCGGCGCCAACCAGCACTGGAAGGCCGCCCGGAACAGCGACGGCTCCTACACCCTGACCAACGTCGCCAGCGGCCGAGTCCTGGAGACCCCCGGCGGCCAGACCGCCAACGGCACCACCGTCCAGATCTGGGACTCCAACGGCGGCGCCAACCAACACTGGAACTTCAGGTCGGCCACGTCCACGTCCACGCCGACGCCGACGCCGACGCCGGTATCGACATCGACGGGCGGCACCTGCGCTCTTCCGTCGACGTACCGGTGGACGTCGACGGGTGCGTTGGCGCAGCCGGCGAACGGGTGGGACGCGGTGAAGGACTTCACCACCGTGACGTACAACGGCAAGCACCTGGTCTACGCGTCGGACGTGGCGGGATCGTCGTACGGCTCGATGATGTTCAAGCCCTTCACGAACTGGTCGGACATGGCCTCGGCCGGCCAGACCGGCATGAGCCAGAAAGCGGTGGCGCCCACACTGTTCTACTTCGCGCCCAAGAACATCTGGGTGCTGGCATCCCAGTGGGGCGCGTCGACCTTCGTCTACCGCACGTCGAGCGACCCCACCAACCCCAATGGCTGGTCCGCGCCGCAGCCGCTGTTCACCGGCAGCATCCCCAGCACCGAATCCGCCACCGGACCGATCGACCAGACCCTGATCGCCGACGACAAGAACATGTACCTGTTCTTCGCCGGCGACAACGGCAAGATCTACCGGGCGAGCATGCCGATCGGGAACTTCCCGGGCAGCTTCGGCTCCTCGTACACGACGGTCATGAGCGACACGGTCAAGAACCTGTTCGAGGCGCCGCAGGTCTACAAGGTCCAGGGCCAGAACCAGTACCTCATGATCGTCGAGGCACGGGGGGCGAACGAGCAGCGCTACTTCCGCTCGTTCACCGCCACCAGCCTGAGCGGTTCCTGGACCCCGCAGGCGGCCACTGAGAGCAACCCCTTCGCGGGCAAGGCCAACAGCGGTGCCACCTGGACCAACGACATCAGCCATGGTGACCTGGTCCGCAACAACCCCGACCAGACCATGACCGTCGACCCCTGCAACCTGCAGTTCCTCTACCAGGGCAAGTCCCCTGCGGCAAGCGGCCCCTACGACCGACTGCCGTGGCGGCCGGGCGTCCTCACCCTGCAGCGCTGACCGCTACTCACCGCCTCGTCGAGGAACCCCAGCCGTGTGCCGGCTGGGGTTCCCGTCGTTCGGGGATCAGACGGAGGCTCGGCGAGGCTTGTCGGGCTGATGGGTGTGCTCCTGGTCCTGCGCGGCGTGGGCGCCGGCGTCCCGGGCCGCATTCACCTTCCGCCGCAGCGACGCATTCATCGACCGGGACGGCCCGCACTCCCCCGGCCTCGCGGTCGAACTCGGCTTCCCCGCCGTCACCTGTCAGCACGGTCATCCCCTTCGCCGAGGCCGTCTCGATCGGCGCCCGCACCGACGGCGGCATGGCCGGCGCCGCCCGGAGAAGTCCTCAGCCCGGCGAAGACGACGAAATGCGCCCCCATCGAAGCGATGGGGGCGCATTCGTCAACTTCACCTACTTGAGTGCTGTACCGCCCGAGTTGTGGTACGCGATCGTCTTGTTGATCAGGTTTCCGCCGTCGGTTTCGACCGAGGTCTGTTCCTGCTGTCCTGGACCGAAGAGCAGGCCGGCGACATGGGCGTTCGCGACCTGGTCCATGTGCCCGAAGAACCAGTCCACCTTGTCGTCCTTGTAATGGTTGAGGGTGTTGTTCTGCGCCATGTTGCCCACGGGGATCTGCCACAGGACCACCGGCTTGCCCACGGACTCGGCCATCGTCTTGTAGAACTGCAGCGCGGCGGCGGCCTTCTGGTCGGTCCAGAAGTGGTCACTGCCGCCGTGGGCCGGCTGTGCGTACCAGCCCGCGTCGCGGTCCGACACATCGGTGGCCAGGAAGTCGGCGTTCTGCGCCCCGAGGCTCGCGTAGTCCTTGACGCATCCCTGGGTGTTGTTCTGCCAGTCCCAGCAGGTGAGGTGGAGCCCCGCGGCGGTGTTCGGCGCGTACTTGTGCGCCATCGAGATCAGGCAGCGGGAAAGTCCGGCGGCGCTGTTCTCCTGCGATCCGCAGTCCGTCGGATTCGCGGCCGCGACCTGTGCGGGAACCTGGTGCGGATCGCCGAGCGACCGGACGTAGCCCCAGAAGTCGGGCTCGAGGTCGATCGCGTCGTGCGACGTGCCGATCTTCTGGAGGAAGAACCGGTAGTCGTTCAGGTACCGGGTGAGCAGGTCGAGCCGGTTGATGGCCTTGACCTCGCCCGGACCGTCGCCCTGGCCTGCCGCGTCCCCGAGGTCGCGCAACGAGTACCAGGTCCAGAGCATCTTCTGCGGACGTGGGCTCCCCTTGTACGTCGCCTGGGCCGCCACGGAGTCCCGCCAGGTCACGTAAGTGCCGGGCGCCGTGGTGCTGCCGTTCCAGCAGCCCCACCAGCCCGACCAGTCGTCGTGGCAGCGCGCTGCCGTGTAGTAGTCCGACGAGGGTGCGGGCTGGCTGTGCACATAGGCGTACCGCACGTCGAACGGCGCGGCGGCCGCCGAGGCGTCGGACATCGAGCCGCCGATGAGCACCGTGCCGCTGCCCATGAAGCGTTTCGTCGAGCTGCCGCCACCGGCCACGGGAGACGGCGTCGACGACGGCGTCGACGACGGGTGCGAGCTGCTCGGAGCCGGGCTGGCGGGAACGCTGCTGCTCGGCGCGGAGGGCGTACCGGAGCTGCCGACACTCCCGGCCGGGACGAGTTGCCACTGCTGATCGGCGCCGCCCCGGTCGCGGTTCTGGACGACGTGGCCCCCGTCGGCCTTGGCGGCGTTGTGGACATCGACGGCCATGCCACTGAAGCGATTGACCAAACGCACATAGCCGTCCGACGACTTCGCCAGTTTGAACTGCTGGTTGGTGCCGTTCAGGTCTTTCCACTGCACGAGGGCGGAGCCGGCCGTCTTCGACCAGCCGAGGTCGTCCAGCACCTTGCCGGAGTTCCGGTTCTGCAGCCGGTAGTACCCGTCACCCGCGTCGATGAAGCGCCACTGCTGGTTGGCCCCGCCGTGACGGCTCCACTGCACCACCGCCGCGCCGTCGTTCTTGGCGGAGGCGCGGTCGTCCAGCACCTTGCCGCTGTTGCGGTTGACCAGCACGTACCACTTCTTCAGATCCAGGGTCTTCGGCTGCGCCGAAGCCTGGCTGACCACGACAGCCGAGCCGGTCACGACCACCATGGCGAGACCCGCCCAGAGACCCCGACGCGCGAGCAACCGACGGCCACGATGCTTCGGACGACCACCGCGCGCGCCGCCGTCGGCACGGTGGCCGCCGACGGGGGACGCCACCGATGACGTGGGTGGGCCGGGGACATGTCTGTGCTCTCGTTCCAGGGACACGCCTGTGCTCTCTTTCAGCCGTTGCATCTGACCGACCACCTGGCCGGACAACACCGAGTGGTCCCAGGGGCCGAAAAGGTTGCCGCGAAGAGCCACAGAATTTTTTTCGCCTCGCCCAAGGGGTCCGGGGTGCGGTGGCGGAAGAACAGGGCCGATCCCAGGGTCACCCCGCGTGCCCGCAGCGGCACTGCCATGACGGAGTGGATTCCGACGCGGTGCGTCAGATACAGGCCGAGGGCCCCAACGTATGGCCAGGTTGCTTGCCGCCGACGGTGGCCCACGTCCAACACCGAAGTGCGGGGCCTGGGTTCCCCGCGGTGAGCGCGACGGTTCCGTGACCGGTGGGCGTGGTCCGGTGTCAGCGTCAGGGGGTTCGGGCCTCGGCGGCGTCGCGGAGGAGTCCGGCGAAGGTCAGGGCGGCGGGGGTGAGGGAGTGGTCGGCCATGCGAACCAGGAGGATGCGGCGGATGGGAGCTGGCGGTTGGAGGGGCAGGGCGTTTACGCCGGGTCGGATGCCCTCCAGGGCCAGGGTGGGGGCGAGGGCGACGCCGATGCCGGCGGCGACCATGGCCTGGGCTTCCTGGTAGTCGTGGGCCTCGTAGGCGATGTGGGGCTCGAAGCCGACGGCGCGACAGCCGCGGACGAGGGCTTCGGCCACCGGGTGATGGTCGGCGCGGGTGATCCAGGGGTCGTGTGCGAAGTCGGCGAGTGAGGCGGCGTCGCGGCCGGCGAGTGGATGGTGGTCGCTGACGAGAAGGGCAGGCGGGTCATCGAGAAGTGGGGTGATGACAATGTCCTCCCGGTCGATTCGGCTCCAGTCGTAGTCCCACATGAGGGACATCTCGATCTCCCGGTTCTCCAGCATCGTCCAGAGCCCGGCGATGCGGGCGCTGCGGACGGTCAGCCGTACGTCGGGGTGGGCGTCCCGGAAGGCGATCACGGCCTGTGGGAGGAGCGAGGCGCCGACGGTGGGGAAGGTGCCGATGCGCAGGGTGCCCGCGCGCAGGCCGGCGTAGTCGGCGAGTTCGTTTTCCGCGGCCCGCAGTTCGCGTTCGATCCGGTGCCCTCGTTCGGCCAGCGCCCGTCCGGCGTCGGTGAGGGAGACACCCCGGGCGTGGCGTTCCAGCAGGGGCTGTCCTGCCTCCGCTTCCAGGCGGCTGACCTGCTGCGATACCGCTGACGGGGTGTAGTTCAGGGCGCGGGCTGTCGCGGTCACCGAGCCGCGCCGGGCGACCTCCGTGAACAGCAGGATGCGCCGGACATCGAGCATGCCGCCACCTCCAGCGTTCACTTCACCTTAATAGCCATACACATTTCCGAGATTGTACTTCACGCTGCCGTAACCCACCGTGGAGGACACCACGCACGGCGAGACCGTCGGCGGGCTTCCCCTTCCCTGGCTGTGAGGAGTCGGTTGTGCTGCGTCTGCAGGGCGAGATGATCCGCGGAGGAACCAGCAAGTGCTGGATCTTCGACCACCGCGACGTGGCCGCCACGGGCGTGGACGTCGATGCCCTCCTGCTCGCCGCCTTCAACGCCGCCGACCCCCGCCAGATCGACGGCGTGGGCGGAGCCTCCTCCACCACCTCCAAGGCCGCCGTCGTACAGGCGTCGACCCAGGCCGGCGTGGATGTCGAGTACGCCTTCGCACAGGTCGGGATCGGCGACGAGCACGTGGAGTGGGCCAGCAACTGCGGCAACTGTGCCACCGCCGTGGCCCTGTACGCCGTCCACCACCATCTCGTGCCGATCACGTCGGACACCACCACCGTCCGCATGCTCAACGTCAACACCGGGGCCCGCCTCACCGGCACGATCCCCACCCCCGCGGGCGTGGCCCCGGAGGAGGGCACGGCCGTGGTCCCGGGTACCTCGGCGCCGGGCGTGCCGGTCCTGCTCGGGTTTCAGGACCCGGCGGGCTCGACGACCGGCCGCGCACTGCCGACCGGCCGGGCACTGGACGAGCTGACCGGCCCGGACGGCCTTGTCGAGGCATCCCTGGTGGACGCCGGCGCGCCGGCCGCGCTGTTCGAGGCCAAGGCGTTCGGCCTCGACGGCACGGAATCCCTCACCGCGTTCGCCACCGCAGTACCCGCGCTGACCCTGCTGCGCCGCCAGGCAGCGCTGGCCATGGGCCTGGCCCGCGAGGGCGATCCGGTCAGCCACGCGGTACCGAAGGTGGGCATCGTCGCCCGACCCGCCCCTTATCGCACCACACAGGGCATACTCGTCAACCAGGACGAGTACGACCTGGCCGTGCGCATGGTCTCCATGCACGCCCCGCACCCGGCGATCGGCCTGACCTCCGCCGTGGCCCTGGCCACAGCCGCCACCACCCCTGGCACCCTCGCCCACCGCGTAGCCCGGCAGACCGCCGACGGCACGCTGCGCCTGGGCACCCCCGCCGGCGTGGTCACCACCCAAGCCGTCCCCGCACCGGACGGCGCGTCCCCCACGGTGCTGCTGCACCGCGCCGCCCGCCGCATCGCCCGAGCCGAACTCCTCGTTCCCGTCCTGGAAGGACGCCCCGCATGAGCCGCAACGACGCCGCCCCGGGTACCGTCACCGCACCACCGGGCCGCATCCGCCGGATGCTGTCCCACCTCTACATCCAGTGCCTGATCGCCGTCCTCCTCGGCGCCGCCGTGGGCGGGTTGTGGCCGTCCGTCGGCGCTGACCTCAAACCGCTCGGCGACGGCTTCATCGCGCTGGTGAAGATGTTCATCGCACCGATCATCTTCTGCACGGTCGTCCACGGCATCGCCTCCATGGGCAACGCCCGCGCGGTCGGCCGCGTGAGCCTGAAGGCTCTGGTCTACTTCGAGGTGCTGACCACCGTGGCCATGGTGATCGGCCTGGTCGTCGTCAACGTCGTCAAACCGGGCAGCGGTCTGCACATCGACCTCTCGACCCTGTCCACCAAGGGCCTGCCGCCGGAGGCGACCACGGCCCACGAGGGCTTCGCCGCCTTCCTTCTCGCCATCGTCCCGGCCACCCTGGTCAGCGCCCTGACCGGCAACGAGATCCTGCCCGTGCTGCTGGTGTCGGTGCTGTTCGGCTTCGGCCTGCACGCCAGCGGAGAGGCCGGCCTGAGTATCGCCCGGGGCGTCGAGAAGTTCTCCACGGTCCTGTTCACGCTCATCCGCTGGATCATGCGACTGGCCCCCATCGGCGCGTTCGGCTCAATGGCCTTCACCATCGGCCACTACGGCCTGGGCACCCTGCGCCACCTGGCGCTGCTCGTCGGCTCGTTCTGGCTGACCGCCCTCTTCTTCGTCCTGGTCGTCCTCGGAACCGTGATGCGCCTGAACGGACTGCGGCTGCTGCCCTTCCTGCGCTACATCAAGGAAGAACTGCTGATCGTCCTGGGCACCTCCTCCACCGAGCCCGTCCTGCCGCGCATGATGGCCAAGCTCCAGCACGCCGGCGCCTCGAAACCCGTCGTCGGCATCACGCTGCCCGCCGGGTACTCCTTCAACCTCGACGGCACCGCCATCTACCTGACCATGGGCTCGGTCTTCCTCGCCCAGGCCCTCGGCATCCACCTCAGCCTCACCCAGCAGCTGGCCATGCTCGCCGTCATGCTGCTCACCTCCAAGGGCGCCGCAGGCGTCACCGGCTCCGGCTTCATCGCCCTGGCCGCCACCCTCAGCGCCGTCCCGCACGTCCCGCCCGCCGCCCTGGCACTGATCTTCGGCGTCGACCGGTTCATGTCCGAAGCCCGCGCCCTGACCAGCCTGGTCGGCAACGGCGTCGCCACCCTGGCCGTCGCCCGCTGGGAGGGCGAGCTCGACGAGGACCGCGCCAAGGCCGTCCTGCGCGGAGAGATCCCCTACGCCCCCGCCCCCGTTCCCTCCGCGGTGACAGCCGAGCCCGATCCGACGGAGACACCAGTACCAACCCACGCCCCCGTCCCCGCCGCAGGCTGACGTCGCGGTCCTGACCGATCTCGCCGCCGAGGCGGATGCCATCAGCGTGGGCTGCGACAAGTGCGTGCCAGTCAGCGTGCGTGCGGGACAGCGCGGGCCCCGCCCCGTCTACCAGGTCCTCGCCGGCAGTACACCCGTCATGGTCACGACTCAGAAGGTGCTCGTCGCCCGGCTGGGCGACGAGCAGTGGAGTCAGCTGCTGACCTGCTCCGCCGGCGGGCGCAGCAGCATCGTCAAGCAGACGGCCGTCCGCACCGGGACGGTGGTCGTCGCGGTCTCCGGCCGCCCCGGCCTTGTCGATGCCCGCGTGCACGAGGCAGTCGCCAAGGCCACGGGGGCGAGGTCCACGGAGCGATGAGGCGGGCCCGGCGGGCAGACAGCTCGGGCTCGTCCGCCGCGCGCCGCTTCTGGTGGCTGCTTCCGTCCTGTCGCAACGGCGGCCCACTGTGTGGGCCGCCGTTGGCGTGCGCCGGGTTGGTTCTCTTCGAACTTGTAGCGGTATCGGAAGGGGTCTCGCGCGCGGAGGGCTTCGACCAGGCGCCCGCATTCGGCGTAGTCCTCGTCGGTCATGAGGGCGTAGACGTTGCTGGGCATGGTGCTGTCGGGGAGCGGGTCGACGTACTTCAGGCACAGGTTGACGAGGACTGCCACTGATACGTCTCGGCCGTCCCGGGCGCTCTCCCCAAGGAACTGGAGGGCTTCGCACTGGGAGCGAATCAGCGCAAGAACGTCTTCGGACACGGTCCCGTCGTCAGCACGAGCGACTGCGTCGGCCGTGATGCCCTCGGCGACGAGGCTTCGGTCACTCCCCAGTCGACCTCATACAGGCGCTCGATGATGCCGGTCTCGATCGCGTGGCGCCGCAATGAGCGCCTGCGGGCTTCCTGGAAGGCCGGATCGTTCGCCTTGACGACCTCCTGCCACGCCCTTTGCAGGGAGTCGACCGACTCCAGCACGGGCAAGAGGTCACCGTTGACATGAGGCAACGGCTCTACCTCAACCCATTGAAGATCCGGCATCCTGTTGACGTTGGCAGCTTAGTCGGATCAACGGCTGAAGGGTGCCGTCGCGAGTGCACAGCCGCACGGCGGGGCCGCAGGCCGTTGTGGCTGCGGCCCCGCTCAGGTGATTGGGGTCAGGACGGGTCGCCGTACTGGAGGCCGCGTCCGTTGGTGCCGATGTAGACGCGGCCGTAGGTGTCGGGATCGCCGGTGATGATGCCGAGGCTGCCGATGGCGCCCCACTGGTGGGCGTCGTCGTTGACGCGGAGCCAGGTGGCGCCCTTGTCGGTGGAGCGGAAGACTCCGGTGACGTCGTTGACGGTGCCGATCAGGTACAGGGCCTGATAGTTGGCGCCGGGTGCGGCCTTGCCGAAGCCGAGGGCGGAGGCGGACTGCACCGTCTTGAGCGTGGTGAAGGTGCGGCCGCCGTCGGTGGAGTGCAGCAGCCCCTTGTCACCGCCGGCGATCCACAGGTCCCCGTTGATGCCGGGGACGGCGGTGAGCCGGCCGGCGGGCAGGCTGGTGGCGCGGGGGGTGAAGGTCGCGCCGCCGTCGGTGCTGGCGTGGAGCGTGCCGCCCGTGAGTGAGTAGAAGGTGTTGGCCGAGGAGCGGTCGGCGACGACCACGGCGTCGGTGCCCAGGCCGCTGACCTTCGACCAGCTCGCTCCCTTGTCGGTCGAGCGGTACGGGGCCTGGCCGGCCTCGGTCCACACGATGGTGGAGCCGTCCGCCGCGAGCGCGACATGGCCGCTGTTCGCACTGCCCACCGGCTCTGCCGTGAAGCCGTTCCAGCTGCTGCCGCCGTCGGTGGAGTAGGCGCCGTCCTGCGCGCCGCCAGTCCCGACGCGGACCATCATCGCGGGGGCCGACTGGGCGAAATCGATGTCGGTGCTGCTGCTCATCAGCGGGTTCTTCAGCCGTCCGGCGGGCACCTCGGTCAGGGAGTCGTGGCGGAAACCGCCTTGGTCGCCCATGGAGGTGATGACGGTGGCGCCGCCGGGAGGGGCGATCGCGTCCGCCAGCGAGGTCTCCTCCAGCCCGCGGGCCCCGGAGGTCCAGTGGCTGGTGCCGCCGCTGTCGGAGGCGCTCGCGTCCTTGCTGCGCCAGATGCCGTTGCCGGTGCCGTACAGCACGTGCCCGGAGTCGAAGGGATCGATGGCCAGCGCGGTCATCCAGTGCCCGATGCCGGTACCGACGTAAGGAGCGGCGGAGGCGTCCCGCACCGACTTGTCGGCCAGCGCCTTCCAGGTCGTGCCGCCGTCGGTGGTCCGGTAGAGCTCGTCCTGGGGCCACCAGCGGTCGAGGGTGGTGACCATCACCGTGGACGGCTTCTGCGGGTCGACGGCCAGACCGGAGAACCCGTAACTACCCTGGGACGGGGAGATGTTCTTCCACGCGCCGCTGGTCGGGGTGTACTTCCACACCGAGCCCGTCGTCGCGTCCATGGGGCCGATGCTGTTGCTGTAGGACAGGTACAGCGACCCGTCACCGGAGACCACACCGTGCTGCGGCATCTGGCCGGTGGGCTGCCCGGAAACAGCCTGCCAGCTGCTGCCGCCGTCGGTGGAGCGGTACAGGGGCGTGGACGTGTCGTTGACGCCGACGTAGACCGTGTTGCTGCCGGCCGGGCCGTACGTCACGAAGGAGATGCCCGCGCCGCTGCCCGCCCCGTCCTTGACGGGGAACGACGAAACCTGACGCCATGTCACACCGTAGTCGGTGCTGCGCCACAGGCCGTTCTTGCGGGTGCCCAGCAGCAGGGTGCCGTGGTTCGCGGGGTCGATCACGAGCCGCTCGCCCGCCCCCCGGCCGGGTTCGTTGCCGCCCACCTTGAACGGCAGATCGGTCCGCTGGAAGGTACGGCCCCGGTCGGTGGAACGCAGGATCGCGCCGTTGCCCGCCCACTCGTTGGTGTAGGTGCCCGTCGAGAGGTAGAGCCGGCCCGGGTCGACGGGGTCGGTGGCCAGCGCGTCGATGCCCAGCAGGTTCCAGTCCTTCTCACCGAGCCAGTCGGTCAGCGGGATCCACTGCTCGGCCGCGGTGTCCCAGCGGTAGGCGCCGCCCATGTCCGTGCGCGCGTACAGCAGACCCTTCTCCCGCTGGTTGAACACCAGCCCGGTGACGTAACCGCCGCCCGCCACCTGGGCGTTCTTCCACACATACGGTCCGGCCGCGGCCGTGGTCTGAGTGCTGCCGGTCCCGGACGCCTGGGTCTCGGCCGTTTGCACCAGCTTCCACTGCTGGTTGGCGCTGCCCCTGCCGGGATACTGGATGATCGGCGCGCCCTCGGCCGTGGAGCCTCCGGAGACGTCCAGGACCTGGCCGCTCCTGCGGGAGGTGAAAGTGACGGCGTCGGAACCGCTCACATCGTCGATCCGCCACTCCTGGGAAGTGGAGGAGCTGTCGGTCTGCTGCTCGGCGGCGGCCGCCTGGGCGGTCGAACCGCCCGTTATGCCCAGCACCTTGCCGCTGTTGCGGTTCACCAGCTCGTAGTACCCGTCCCCGGCAGGTCTCAGCTTCCACTGCTGGTTGGCGGTGTTCTGGTCGGTCCACTGCTGGATGCGGGTGCCGTCGGCGGTGGAGAAGGCGTTGACGTCCATCACCTTGCCACTGCGTACGGAAACCAGCCGGTAGTAGGCATTGCCGTCGATCGTCGCGGCCTGCGAGTCCTCCTGCGCGAACAGGAGATACGGCACGACGATGGCAGGCACGCCGAGCAGCAGAGCGGTGGCGGTCCAGCGACGGCGGTGACGCCCGCGGCGTCCGCCGGTCGTGGGGTTGTTCATGGGGAGGTGTTCTCCTTGCATGCCGTTCACCAGAAGAGGAGTGAATCCAGGCACGGGGGATGACCGGATCCGACTCCTAGTGGTCACAGACTCCGCACAGGGTTGCCGCGAGCCGGGAACTTTTTCCGTTCACCTCGTGGTGCGGTAGGCGTTGATCAGCGTCCAGGGTGGCGTTGGTGCCCTGGGCATCGACGGCCTTGGCCCGGAAGGACACCGAGCCTGGCGTCCCGGGCTGGTCCAGCGTCACGGACCGCTTGGCGTCCTCAGGATCCGGGTTCGTCTCGCCGAATGGGAGCGGATGAACGGGCGACACGTCCAGGGCGACAAAAGAGCGAGGCAGGAGGGCGGACTGTGATTCTTCCCGCGTTCCTCCGCCGGGAGCTCCGCTGGCACTTGGAGTCGTACGCCGAGCCTGCCCTTGACGGGTTGCTCCTCGTGGGGGAGAAGGGGGCGCCCTTCCGGCGCAGCACCTTCGGCCGGAGGTGGCGGAAGGCCCGTGAGATCGTCGGCATGCCTGAGGGCTTCCGGTTCCACGACCACCTCCGCCACACCGGACACACCCTGTCCATCCGATCCGGTGCCACCCTCAAGGCACGATGGCCCGCGCCGGCCAGTCCTCCGAGAAAGCCACGCTGATCTATCAGCACCCCCAAGACGACGGAGAGTAGGAAGTCGCAGCCGGCCTCGACGCCACAGTACGGAAGGCATGCCAGGATGCTGCGGCCGTGCCAGAACAGCAGACGGTCGTCCCCGACGATCACCGTTCTGGCGCGAATCTGGCACGCGGCAATAGATCACCGCGCACAGCAAAGAGGCCCGGGTCGATGACCTGGGCCTTCTTTATGGAGCGAGTGACGGGAATCGAACTCGCGCTCTCAGCTTGGGAAGCGACGGCGCTTGGGGACGTGGGTACCTGTTGACCTGGCCTCATACGCCTGGCACGGTGCCTGACGAGGCATACTCGCACCGCTGTTGACCCGCGTCGACCGTTCTTATGGGCACGCTATGGGCACGCCCTCGGTTCGGAGGAGTGAGAGAGCGCCGCTCCAGGCTCGATCCCGGCCGCGTCATGGAAGTCGGCAGCAGACGGAAGGCTCCCTGAGACTCGGCAGGCCCTACCTGAGGGGCAGCTGGTCGGAGAGGGATCCTGTCCGGCCCGCTATCGGGAACACCGCGCCCCGGCGGGTCACTTCCGTATGACGTCGGTGCAGTAGAGATCCTTGTCCGGCAGGTGGCCGGTGGCCAGGAAGCCGACGGTGGCCTTGTCGGCGCAGGCGGAGCCTTCGTTGTAGGCGTAGTGCCCGCCGTTGTCGACGCCGACGAAGACGGAGCCGTCGCCGAGGGCCTTGTGCAGCCCGACGCCGCCTTCCCACGGAGTGGCGTTGTCCCGGCGGTTCTGCAGGATCAGGGTGTTGCGCGGGCCGCCGGCCACGACCTTGACAGTCGCCTCAGCCGGCTTGTTCCAGAAGGCGCACGCCCAGATGTTGGCGGGCATGCCCGCGGTCAGCGGCCACTTCTTGCGGTCGGCGGCGGTGCGGGTGGCGTAGCCGTCGACGTCGTGCGGCCATTCGGCGTCACCGCAGGTGAGAGCCATGAACATGGTGGCCTGATTGTCCGCTGGGACGCCCGGAGACGACGGTGAGTCGGCGAACACCTCCTTGAGAACCGCGGCGTCGGCGGCCGTGGTGCTGCCGTGGGACAGGTCTTCGGCGGCCTTCCAGAACTGGGCGAGCACGGGAAGGGTGTTGTTGTGCAGAAGCAGGGCGTAGGTCATGTTCCGCAGCAGCGGCCCGTCCATCGACACCGATGCGCCGGGAATCGCCGCGGGCGTGTGGTCGAGCCGGTCGGCGAGGGTGAGGTAGGTATGGGTCACCTGCGCGACGTTCGTGCCCAACTTGAGGGTGCTGTGCTGCGCCGCGGCGACGCGGGCGGCGTCGGGGAACCGGTCGGCCATGCCCTTGCCCCAGGTGTCCGCGACCTGGTCGGCCCATACCTTGGCGGGGTCGACGTTGCCTTCCAGGATCAGCCGGTCGGTGTGGTTCTGGAAGAGAGACCGGTAGACGGCGCCGAGGTAGGTGCCGTAGGACTGGCCCCAGTAGGAGATCTTCTTCTCACCGAGCGCCTGGCGGATGCGGTCCATGTCGCGGGCGGTGTTGGCGGTGGTGTAGTACCGCAGGTTCTCGCCCACGGTGTCGGCGCACTGCTTGGCGGCGGCCTTGGCGATGGCCACGTTCTTGGTGATCGAGCCGTCCGCGGCGGGATAGGGGAAAAGCCCGGTCACGGTGGGGTCCTTTAGACCGCAGCTCTGCGGGGTGCTGTGCTCGACGCCACGCGGGTCGAAGCCGATCAGGTCGTAGCGGTCCAGCACGGACTTCGGCAGGGTGGGCGCCATGGTTCCCGGCGTGTCGAGACCGCCCAGGGCCGGCCCGCCGGGGTTCAGCAGCAGGACGCCATGCCGCTTCCCGGGTTTGGCGGTGGACAGCCGCGAGACCGCCACATCGATCTTCGTACCGCCCGGGTGCTGATAGTCCAGGGGGACTTTCAATGTCCCGCAGGTCAGGTGGGGGCTACGGGTTTGTCCCTCGGCCAGGGCCGGGCACTTGCCCCAGGTGATCTTGGCGTTCCCTGCGGTCTCGGCGACCCTCCTACCGGCGGCCTGGGCCGGTTGCGCGCCCTGGGCATCGGCACCGCACGCGATCAGTGCGGTCCCTGCCACCGTGGAGACCAGCAGAGCCGCGGCGAGTCGGCGGCCTCCGGGGAAACCGTACTTCGCGGAACTGCGCGTCGTGGTCATGGCGTTGTCCTTAGCTACTCGGCTGCTCGAACCTGCCTGGTCAGGCCGTCGTGTTGACGGTTCGAGTCAACAAGGGACCACCAGTCGCGCGCGTCACCGTGGAGAGGACACTTCAGGTAGCTCGCTCGGGGGATGCCGGGCCGAACCCGGGCAGGGATGAGCGGCCCCAGCGAATCGAGGGGGCGAACGCGGCCGGGACGCGCTCGCCCGACCCGGCCGGCATCACGGGGCCGTCAGGCGCGGTCGCCGTCCCCCGTCAACCCCGCCCGATATGCCAGGACCACCGCCTGGACGCGGTCGCGGAGGTCCAGCTTGGTGAGGATGCGAGAGACGTAGGTCTTCACGGTCTCGTGGCTGATGACCAGCTCGGTGGCGATCTCGGCGTTCGACAGGCCCTCGCTGATGAGGAGGAGGACCTCGTGCTCGCGGGGGGTGAGGACCTTGAGGCGCTCGCGCTCGGGGGACGCGGGGGCGGCGGAGGGGCGTACGCGTTCGGCGAAGCGGCCGATCAGGGTGCGGGTCACGGCGGGGGCCAGGAGGGACTCGCCGCGGGCGACGACGCGTACCGCGTTGATCAGTTCGGGCGGCGGGGCGTCCTTCAGCAGGAAGCCGCTGGCGCCGGCGCGGAGGGCCTCGTACACGTACTCGTCGACGTTGAAGGTGGTGACGATGAGGATCCTGGCTGGGCTGAGGGAGTCGGGGCCTGCCAGGCGGCGGGTGGCCTCGATTCCGTCGAGGAGGGGCATGCGGATGTCCATGACGACGACGTCCGGCTTCAGCTCCTGCGCGCTTCGGATCGCCGCTCGGCCGTCCACGGCCTCCCCCACGACCTCCATGTCGGGCTGGGCGGAGAGGATCGTGACGAAGCCGGCGCGCACGAGGGCCTGGTCCTCGCAGACCAGCACCCTGATCTCAGCGGGCGGAACACTCACGCGGCACCTCCCGAGGGGATCCGTGCGTGCACGCGGAAACCGCCCTGCGGGCGGGGCCCTGCCGCGAACTCGCCTCCCAGCATCTCCACCCGTTCCCGCAGCCCGGTCAGGCCCCGGCCTCCCGAGACGTACGGGCCATCACCCGGCAGGGCGGCGGACACGGGAGCGCCGTCGGCCAGCCCGGCAGTGGTGACCTCCACGTCCGTCCAGCCGGGGGTGTGCGCAAGCCGTACCAGCGTCGGCCGGCCCGCGGCATACTTCACGGCGTTCGTCAGGGATTCCTGCACGACGCGATACGCCGTGAGCTGGGCACCTACGGCCATGGCCGACTGCTCTCCGTCCTCGACCAGCTCGACCGGCTGGCCGCCCGCTCGTGTCTGCTCCACCAGATCAGGCACCCGGCCCGGCAGCGGCGTCCGCTCCCGGCGCGCCGAATCACCGGTCGCCTCCAGCACACCGAGCAGGAACCGGAGCTCGGCCAGCGCGCGACGGCCGGTGCCGTTGATCGCGTCGAGGGCCTCGTGGAGGCGGTCCGGCGACTCGGTGAGGTACTGGGCCGCGCCCGCCTGTACCACCATCGCGGTCACATGATGGGTCACCACGTCGTGCAACTCCCGAGCCAGGCGGCTGCGTTCCGCCGCGATGGCCACCTGCGCGGAAAGGCGCCGTCGCTCGGCCTCCTGCTCCCGCCGCCCGCGGACCAGGACTCCCAGGCCCCACACCACCGCTAGGACCATGTAATAGAGCAGGTAGTCGGTCAGGCCCTCGGGCGAATCCAGCGCGTACAGGGCGATGCCGAAGACCACGTACCCGCCCGTCGCCGCCAGCGGTACGACTTGTCGGAAGCGGTCCTGGTGGGCACCCACGGAGTACAGCGCGATGTACAGCCCCAGGCTGCCGAAGGTCGGCGGCAGGCCCAGGCACTCGTACACCGCGAACGAGGCCCCCGTCACCGCGAGGCAGGCGGCCGGCCACCGGGTGCGCACCGCAAGCGGCAGGGTCTGCCCCAGGGTCAGCAGCACACCCGCGACGAAGGTGCCATGGACGGGAAGCCTGCCGAACTGCGCCCCGATCCGCGACAGCGGCGCCACGAACGACAGCACCGTGAAGACAAGCGCGAACTCGCGGTCCCTGGCGGCGGCAGGGCGTGATCCCCACCAGCGCGTCAGCACGCGGAGCCGAGCGGCTTCGGCGACGACCGGCTTCACTCGTGGGGAGAGGTTCCCGCCCTGCGCACGCGCGGTTGGCGCGGGGGATGCCGAGCCCGCTGGTTCACGCGCTGCTTGGTCTTCCGTCATCATCTTCCACGATCCCGTAGGTCCGGCGCTGAGCGGTACGAGGACCCAGCCGCGGTCCGCGACCCGTCCACCCGTTCGGTACGACTTGTCCGGCATCTGCACCACACGGTACCGCGGCCGGTGATCGACGCATCCGCCGGCCGTTCACGCCTTCGTCGCCGAGCCGCGTTCAGGGTGCCGGACGCACCGCATGCCGCAGCGGCCGCGTTCTCCCCCCTCCCCCCCCGGGAGCCGGAAGAGCCCCCGGAACTGCGGCTCCGCGGGTTCCGGGAAGTACTCGCGCAGCAGCCCGTTCGTGTTCTCGTTCGTGCCTCGCTGCCAGGGCGAGTGCGGGTCGCAGAAGTAGATCCGGAAGCCGGTGAAGTCCTCTATCTCCTCGTGGAGATAGAGTTCGCGGCCCTGGTCCCAGGTGAGGGTGCGGCGCAGCGCCGCCGGCAGGTGCGCAGTCTGCTCGGCGAGTGCGTCACGCACCTGCGGGGCCTTCCAGCCGTCGGGCAGGTGGATGAGGTCTTCCGGATCCGGCGAAGCGCTCGGCGCCGCAACGTGAGGTACTCCTTCCTGTTCATGAAGGCCAGCGGGGACCAGCTGCGCGAGCTCACCCATCTCATCGAGGCCGGCAGGATCCGACCCGTCGTCGACACGGTGTTCCCGTTCGAGTCGACCCGAGAAGCGTTGGAGTACGTCGAAGCAGGGCGTGCGAAGTCCGGCAAGGTCGTCGTCAAGATGACGTGAGGGAACGGTACTGCCGACCGGTCAAGGTCCTCCGCGAGCGTCGGAACGACGCCGTCTGCGGCAACGAGAAGTGCCCTGGCGGCCCGGACGCCGGCATCGGCGCCCGCGAGCTGCACGCGCAGGCTCTCGGAGAAGGAGTGCAGTGCGGCCTTGGTCGCGTTGTAGGTGGGGGTGGTCGGCAGCGGTACGGAACGGATCGGAATCTGGTGGGGACCCCCGAAATACATAAACCCCAGGTCACTGACCTGGGGCTTCTTTTGGAGCGGGTGACGAGAATCGAACTCGCGCTCTCAGCTCGGGAAGCGACGGCGCTTGCGCGGACTCACACGCCCCGAGCTGGACGTACGCGCTGATCGGAGTTCCTCACGAGTGCGGGATCGCGCCGTGATTGACCGCAGTTGCCCGCTCTCATGGGCACGGCCGGGGCACGCCGTCATGGAACGTCGGATGCATCGTCGTGCGAACGCCTCGGTGCTCCTGGCGGTGTTCTGGCCCGAGAGGAACTGCCGCTCGGGGAGGGTGGCCCTCCGCCGGAACTGATCCGCGGTTTCGACAGACCGCTTGAGCAGTGGGTCGAGCATCGGGAGCGACCACAGCCCGCTGGGGCATCGATCTGGGCGTCGGCTGCACTATGTGATCGCAGCACGGCGGTGGGGGTCGCCGTACCCGAACCGCGGCATCGGTGCACAGCCCTCCTGATGCCCACCCTTGAGGTCGGCCCGGTGAGGGTCGGGTGCGCCGGACGGGCGGGAACCGGCCCAGCTCCATCCCGTCGCTCCCACGACAGCCGACGCTGTCGTCACCCCGACCGCGGGACTTCCGGCCCGTACTCTCATGTGGCCACCACAAGGCGCTCCGGGTGGCCCGCGCCCACGCGATCAGCTGGAACCGGAGCTGCCAGCCGCCTCGTCCGCGGCACGACGGTACTCGGCGTTGATGCGCTGAGCTTCCTCGAGCTGGTCCTCGAGGATGACGATGCGGCAGGCGGCCTCGATCGGGGTGCCCTTGTCGACGAGCTCGCGGGCGCGAGCGGCGATCCGCAATTGATAGCGGGAGTACCGGCGATGCCCGCCCTCCGAGCGGAGCGGAGTGATCAGACGAGCCTCGCCGATGGCCCGAAGGAAGCCCGGGGTGGTGCCGAGCATCTCGGCTGCCCGGCCCATCGTGTAGGCGGGGTAGTCATCGTCATCCAGAAAATCACTAAGAGGGTTGTCCGCTGTCATGTCACCTCGCTGTGCAACGCGTCGAGGGGCCTTGGTGCCGTACGGCACCAAGGCCCCGAAGGAAATTCAACACCATCTGTCGGCCCTACTGCTGTGCCGACCTTCTGTTTCCGCTACCCGGCCCGGCAGAGGGCGGGGTAGCGGGGGATCGCAGCTGCTTGACCGGGGACCACCATCCATTCCGGGGTCTTGCGGTACCCGGGCCGAGTGCTTCTCGGGCCGGGCGATCCTGATGGCGTCTGCTCCTCCGTTCCTCTCTGAACCAACCACTGGATGAATCGGCACTGCGGTACTGCTGCGGCAGCTCCTCGACATGCGAGCCGCCCAGTGCGGCTCCCAGCGCCGTCGCCGTTCTGGGAAACCTTGGCTTCGAGGCTCGAGAGCCGCACTGACCTGGGAACTTCGTGTACAGCTACCCGCCAGTTCGTTTCTGCCGGGTCTCGTTCGACCGTGTTCTACGACAGGAAGCATAACCACACCGCGAGGCAATGTCTACTCTGGCAAGAGTAGATTTCACCCCTATGGCAGAGGAGGAATCCTGCCACCTGCGACGATGGCCTCCCCCTAGGTCGTCGCGCGCGGCGCCACGACGGACGGGGCCCGCCCCTCGCCGCTCGGTCAAGAACCGCCTCCCGCCGTCCGCGAAGCTGCTTCACCTCCCACGGGGCGGGCCCGAGACAGGCAACTGAATAGGATCTGCTCTCATGTCGAACCCTGATGAACTGCTTGTCGCTCTCTCCGCCGCGGTGGAGTCCGAGCGAAGCAATCAGATGTCGCTGACCGTGGTCGTCGGTGGCGCCGTCATCACCGGCCGGCTGGCTCCCGAGGCCGTGTGGAGGGAGCGGGTGGCGGAGGTCCTGAAGGGATCGGACCGCCTCGGCCCGTTCTCCGACGTCTTCACCGGCGGCCCGCGAGGGGGACGGCCCGGCCGCGGCGGAGATCCCACGCATCTGCACTTCCATCTCGCGCGGATCCTGCAGGGCAGCCTCGGTATCCCGGAGACGGGCGGCATGTACCGAGTCGCGATCAAGGACGTCAGCGCATGGACCGTGGGTGATTTCAGCTACTTCGACCGGTGAGATGCTGTCCCCGCCCCGCTGCTCGGCCAAGAGTCTCCGAGCGGACGAGGACACAGCGGTGGGGGCTATGTCGACGCGCGTCGACATAGCCCCCACCGGGATCCTGAGGGCGGTTACCCGCCCGTCCTCACACGTCCACAGGGCAGGTGCCGTCGACCAGTGCCGACGTGGTCCGGAGCGGAAGGGGAACGCTCATGGGCGCGGCCCCGGGGCCGTCGTGGCAGGTGAAGCCGAGGCGCGCCATGGCCCGGGTGACTTCGCCGACGGTGAAGTCACGGCGGTCCTGTCCCGTGGTGACCTGGCCCACCTGCTTGACGGGGTAGCGGCGGCGGCCGATGGTCACGGACGCGCCCGTGACCAGCTCGGGCTTGACGCCCTTCATCGAGGCCAGCACCCCGATCTTGGTCAGGTCGAACGGGTACTGGGCGATGACACAACGCATGATGCCTCCCAGGCATGACGGAAAGGAACTGACCCGGGCGGGGTGGATCAGCCGCGGACGGGAACAGGCCGGAGCCGGCTGCCGAGGACGTCCCGCAGACGGATGCGGTCCGTGTACGTGGAACTGGCACGGAGAACGGCGAGCCGGGCCAGAGTGATCGAACCCGTGCTCTGGTCGTCGCCGTCGCACACAGTCAGGTACTCGACACGTGCACCCGCCATGACGGCCAGAGCCACCTCGACGGTCATGTCGTCACAGACCCGAGGCCCGTACGCTTCCATGCCGTCGACCACGGTCGTCGATGCGGGGTCCGCCACGCGGCACTGCGTCTGAGTGGGCGTCAAAAAAGCCTCCTGCGGTGAGGGTTGGTCGGCTTGGTGGCCATTGCGGCCTGGGGAGACCGCTGCGGCTCCGGGGTCGTGCAGGGCCTAGGCCGCCGAGTCGACGGCGGTGCGCCGCTGTGCCCTGCGGCGCACCGCCGCGCCGGCGGGCCGCCCCTGGCCGGTGCGGCCCTGACGGCCACGGGACGGGGAAGACGTGCGGCGGGGACGCTCCACGGCCGGAGCGGTGATGACGACCGGGACACCGGACGGCGCCTGGGCGCCGGTGATACGGCTCAGCTCCGCCTCACCCGAGCGCACCGGAGTGATGCGCGGGGTGATGCCGGCCGAGGCCATCAGTCGGCTCATGCCGCGGCGCTGGCCGGGTGTCACCAGGGTGACGACGCTGCCGGACTCCCCCGCACGGGCCGTACGACCGCCACGGTGCAGGTAGTCCTTGTGGTCGCCGGGCGGATCCACGTTGACGACCAGGTCGAGGTTGTCGACGTGGATGCCGCGGGCCGCGACGTTGGTGGCGACCAGCACCGTGACGTGACCGTCCTTGAACTGAGCCAGGGTCCGGGTGCGCTGCGGCTGGGACCTGCCACCGTGCAGGGCGGCGGCGCGGACGCCGCTGCTGAGGAGGTGCTCGGTCAACCGGTCCACGGCGTGCTTGGTGTCCAGGAACATGATGACCCGGCCGTCCCGTGCCGCGATCTCGGTGGTCGTCCGGCGCTTGTCCGCGTCGTGCACGTGGAGTACGTGGTGCTCCATCGTGGTGACGGCACCGGCCGACGGGTCGACGGAGTGGACCACCGGGTCGGTCAGGTAGCGACGGACCAGCAGGTCCACGTTACGGTCCAGGGTCGCCGAGAAGAGCATCCGCTGGCCCTCCGGCCGCACCTGGTCGAGCAGGGCGGTGACCTGGGGCATGAAGCCCATGTCGGTCATCTGGTCGGCCTCGTCCAGGACAGTGACCGCGACGTCCCGCAGTCGGCAGTCGCCCCGGTCGATCAGGTCCTTGAGCCGCCCCGGTGTCGCGACGACGACCTCGGCCCCGGCCCGCAGCGCACTCGCCTGTCTGCCGATCGACATTCCGCCGACAACGGTGGCCAGCCGCAGCCGGACGGCGCGGGCATACGGGGTGAGCGCGTCGGTGACCTGCTGGGCGAGTTCACGGGTGGGTACGAGGATCAGGGCCAGCGGCTCCCGTGGTTCGGCGCGCCGGCCTGCCGTACGGGCCATTACCGCGAGGCCGAAGGCGAGCGTCTTGCCCGACCCGGTACGGCCACGACCGAGTACGTCACGGCCGGCCAGGGAGTTCGGCAGGGTCGCCGCCTGGATGGGGAACGGTACGGTCACGCCCTCGTGGCCGAGCGCGACCAGCAACGGCGTCGGCATGGCGAGATCGGCGAACGTCTCGACGGCGGGCAACGCCGGCGTGGTCGTCTTCGGCGGTGCGAACTCACCTTGTGCGGCCCGCCGGTTTCCGTTGCCATTGGAGCGGCTCTGAACACCGGAGCGGCCGACGGCAGCGCTTCCTCCGAAGCGGTCGTATGCGCGAGTCGTGCGTGTGCGAGTCGTGCGTGCACGGTTCATGTGGAACCTTCCTCGACGTGGGCGCGTATCAAGGAATTTCCGCAGCAAAACGAACGGCGCAGAGAATCGCGAGAACGAGCCGAAAAAACAGGGATGAATCGCCCTGAAAATGAAGCGAGCTGGGGCCCGCACCCCAAGGTGCGGGCCCCAGCTGCGAAGTATGCGTCAGTGCCGACGCGTCAGGCGGGAACGATGTTCTCGGCCGTCGGGCCCTTCTGGCCCTGCGCGATGTCGAACGAAACCTTCTGACCTTCCAGCAGCTCACGGAAGCCCTGGGCGGCGATGTTGGAGTAGTGGGCGAAGACGTCGGCGCCGCCGCCGTCCTGCTCGATGAAACCGAAGCCCTTTTCCGCGTTGAACCACTTCACGGTGCCAGTAGCCATTTTGTTTCCCCTTCGGAGACGGTGTCAGGAATACGCTCTGTGCGCTTTCCGTGTCGCCGTGATGATCAGCCGCCGGAAAAACCATTCTGGCAACCACACCTGCAACTGATACTGACAGTAGCACGTCGTGAGCGACCCCACACGGTGAACAATTCCTGGCCGTCTCCCGCCTCAGGAATATTTCTCGTGCGCCGTGTCGATTTCTCACTTCCCGACCACAGGAATTGCTCTTCCGGGCCGCACTGTTGCCGTCGAAACTGTCCGGTCGCAGCGCCGTGACCTCCTTCGACGGCTTGGGCGCGGCTGCCGTCGCCATCAGCTGACGACATGCCGACGAACGCGCCGAGACCCCAGCAGCGAGAGGAAGGCCACACGGCGGTTCCGGCGGGGCGACCGCGGCGGTCTTGCGGCCCGCGGGCCGATCGAGCTCCGCATGAGGGCGTAGGCGGTCTGCGGGCTGATCCACACGGTGCGCGGCGATTGCCTCGGCCGGTCAGGCGGGCCTGTTCGGGCTCCGGGGGAAGGCCGTGTCGCCGGCCAGCGCCACGATCGCGTCCTTGACGAGCAGCACGCGCGGCGGGTAGTCCTGCGCTTTGTCCCCGGGGGCGTCCAGGGCGGAGGTGCGCCAGACCTCTGCTCCGGTGCGGCTGTCCAGTGCCAGCAGACGGCCGAAGCGGTTGGAGAAGTGGACCCGCTTGTACGCCGCTGACACCGCGGGCACGGACAGACTCTCCATGTCCGTTGTCTTCTGCCAGAGTTGTCTGCCGCTGCGGGCCGACACCGCGGTGACCGTCCCGTCGGACCGGACGAAGTAGACGACGCCGTCCACGAGGGTGGCCGCGCCGGTCAGTGGATGTGCCAGCGGTATCCGTCTGACCTGTCCGGTGTCCGGGGCCACCTGCAGCAGCGCGTTGTACGGTCGTTCGTATCCGGCTTCGTACACGTCCTTCGCGGTCTGGGGGGCGAGGAACAGGGGTTGCCCGCCGACTGCGCCGAGCGCTTCCGCCTTCTTGGGCAGCGTGGCGGGGAGCGGACTGGCCGCGACCAAGCGCTGTCCGATCTGCTCGACAGCGCTGCCACCGACGGCCGGTTGACCGTCGGGAGATTCAGCGTCGCCGAGGGCGAAGCCCCGCCGTATCACCTGTACACCCCAGAGGACGAGGTGTACTACTACGCCGGCCGCGCCACGGTCCTGGAGGCGGCCCGCGGCTTCGATTCGGGCGCGGACACCAAGAGCAGATCCACGGCGGAGCGGGCTGTATGCGCGGGGTGGCCTTCGAGTGTTTCTAGCGCGACGCACGGCTGTTCCGTATCTACGAGGGCGCCAGCCAGATCCAGCAGGTGTTCATCGCCCAGGCGCTGCCGGGCGACGCGGCACGCAGTTGACTCGAACGCCAACTCGCCCTTATCGAAAGCATGTTGCGCTAGTCTCCACGCTGACCGACACCAGTCGCGCACGTCGCACATGTCACGCGAGAGACCGGGATTCCCATGTCTGTCCCTCACCACAGCCGGTCCAGCGCGCTCGCCTACGAGGCGGCCGGCATGGAGCCCCCGCCTCCGGTCCCGCTCAAGAAGACCGACCCCACTCGGGTCGGCCCGTATGCCCTGATGTCGGTGCTCGGCAGCGGGGGGATGGGCCGGGTCTATCTGGGCCAGGACACGACCGGCGGGTCGGGCCTGGCGGCGGTCAAGGTGATCCGGCCCGAATACGCGGAGGACCCCCAGTTCCGGAAGCGTTTCGAGCGGGAGGTCGGCGCGCTTGACCGCGTCCAGGGGGCGCACATCGTGCGGCTGCTGGGCAGCGGTTGCGACGAGGACCTGGTGTGGGTCGCCACCGAGTACGTCCCCGGGCCGACACTCGCCGAACTCGTCGACGCGCGGGGGCCGATGGACCCGCACGCCGCCTGGCGGCTGCTGGCCGACATGGGGCGTGCGGTCGAGGCCATCTGGCGCGCGGGGATCGTCCACCGTGACCTCAAGCCGTCCAATGTGATCCTGGCGTCCGACGGCGCCCGCGTCATCGACTTCGGAGTCGTCCAGGCCACCGACGGCACCTCGATCACCGTCACCGGCCAGAACGTGGGAACCCCCGCCTTCATGTCCCCGGAACAGGTCAGGGGCATGGAGGTGACCGCTGCCTCCGACATCTTCGCGCTGGCCTCCGCCCTCGCCTACGCCGTCACGGGGCAGGCGCCGTTCGGTGACGGCACCGGTGTCGACGTCCTGCACCGGGTCGCCTTCGAACCGCCGAAGGAGGAAGTCCTTGAGAAGGCGGCGGCCGTCGACGCGGAACTGGCCGCGTTCATCCGTACCTGCCTGGACAAGGAACCCGAATCGCGCCCTTCACCGGAGACGGTGTTCCGGACCGCCATCGGGCACCAGTTCCCCGCGCCGGCCGAGCGGTCGGTACGGGCCGCGCCGAAAGCACCCCTGCTCGATGGACGACCCACCGCCGCCCCCGCGCCACCCGCGGCCCCTCCCGCCGGCTCCGTCGCCTCCGACCACCCTGTCACCCCCGCTCCCGGGAGGCGCAGGAAACTGATCGTGGGCGCAGCCGCCACGGTGGGTGTCGCGGTCGCCGCGGCCGTCACCGTGGCACTGTTGCCGCAGAGCCACTCCGCCGCGACGGCCTCCCCCGGGCCGGACACGTCGGCGACCGTGTCCGATACCAACTCGGCCTCCAAGCCCAGCAGTTCACATAAGGCGCCGACGTCGTCCCCGTCGCAGGCGGACCAGGCGGTGAAACAGTCGCCGAGTGCGGCGGCAACGAAGGACCCCACCACGCAGGGTTCCGGGACACCGGACCTCCGCACCGCCGCGTGCTCCGCCGAGCTCGCGTCAGGAACCACCGGCGCCTGCGTCAAGGCCCTGCAACTCCTCCTCGACAGCCATGGCCTCTACGTCCCGGTCAGCGGGGACTTCGACGCCCCGACCGTCGCCGCGGTCAGGGCCTTCCAGACCGAGGCCGGCCTCACCGTCGACGGAAAGGTCGACGCGCAGACCAAGAAGCTTCTGTACGCCCTGCCCCGAGGCACCGTCCGGGCCGGCTCGGTCACGGTGACCGAGAGTGTCAACGCCATCTCGGTCGCCCGGTGTCTCGACAATCGCGGCTCGGACGTCCAGGTGTGGGGGTGCAACGGCACGGACGCCCAGAAGTGGGCCCTGTACCGTGTGGCCGGCCAGGGCTCTCAGTACCGCGTCGTCAATCGGGGCAGCCATCTCTGCCTGGACGCCGACGCCGGCACGACCGGGCAGAACGGCCAGGAGGTACAGGCCACGAGCTGCGACGGGCTGAGCGCCCAGACGTGGCAGCTGGGTGGCGGCGGAACGCTGGTCAGCGTCCCGGACGGCTTCTGCCTGGACGCGCAAGCCTCCACCTCCGGGCAGGACGGTCAACGGGTCCAGGGCTTCGGATGCGCGGGCAGCACCAACCAGGTGTGGCACTGGTCCTGACGGCCCCGCCGAGGGGTGGACACGACGTCGCCCCTCCCCTCACAGTCGCGTCATGGCGCGGGCATGCCCGCCCGCGTGGATCGTGAGGGGAGGCTTCCTCAACTCGGCAGCCGACACCGGCGCTCAACTGCTGGTCCGACTCGACCCTGGGCGGCGCCCCGCAGTGCCGGCCACCCTGTCGACGGATCTTTGCTCAGTTCGGCCGGTCTGCCGGTACTCCTCCACGGGAGTCTGGTGGCTTGGTCCCCTAACGCCCCTCGGCAGGATGCAAAAACCGGCGAGAAGGGCCGGGTGGTTACGCGGTCGACTTCACCGGGTGTGCCTTCAGGGCCCGGTAGCCGTCGCGATGGGCCCGCTCTGTCCGTGTTTCTCCGCTATCCCGTAACGGCGCGTCAACTCGCTTGTCACAGCGGTGTCTTGGTGCAACTCCTACGGCAACGCATGGCCCGGCACCGGCCTCCTATGAAGCGACCGAGGCCGCTCAGCCGGAGCGAGCGACCGATACGACACCGCTTCCCAGGAGTACCGATGCGCGTCAAGAAGATGCCCGCCCTCGCCCTCATCGTCGCTGCTGCCGGCCTCTCGCTGACCGCGTGCGGCAGCAGCGACGGATCGAGCGCTTCCGCCAATGCCAACGCGTCCACCACCGCTAGCAGCTCCACCACCGGCGGCACCTCCACCGGCGGCCAGGGCTCGACCTCAGGTTCCTCCTCGTCCGGCTCCAGCGGCTCCAGCGGCTCCAGCGGCTCCAGCGGCTCCAGCGGCTCCAGCGGCTCCAGCAAGGGCAGCGTACTCTCCGCCAAGACCCAGTCCTCGACGTCGAGCTCCATGTGCAAGACCGACAATCTCGCCCTCAGCGCCACCGCCAGCGGGACCAAGGACGAGATAGTCGTCAACCTGAAGAACACCGGTTCCAGCAAGTGCAGCATGCACGGCTTCCCGGGCGTTCAACTCGTGGGCCCCGATGGGCTGGGCGACACCGGGCCGGACGCCGCCCGCACCGAAGCCCCCCCGTCCACCGTCACCATCGGACCCGGCGAGGAGACCCGCTTCCTGCTCCGCTACATCCCGGACACCAGCGGCTCCGGCAAGAAGTACACCCGGCTCTTGGTCACCCCGCCCAACGAGAGGGTCGGGGAGATCGTGAATCTCAACAAGCTGGCCTTCACCATCTCCGCCTCCAGCGGCAATGCTCCGGACGTCTACGTCGACCCGGTCGGCTACCACGTCGGCTCCGGCAAATAGGCCCAGCAGCCACATACAAAGGCGTACCTGCCGGCCGGCCTGTGCCGTGCTGTTGGGGATCGTCTGAGCGCGTCGTGCGGACGCCAACCTGTCCATGCGCGAAAGCGCCGGGCAGGCCCTGGCGCGTATGACCGCCCCCACTGAAAGTCGGCGCTTCCGCTCAGCCGAACGCAGCCAGGGAGACCGGCTGCCACTGGCGCCAGGTGCTCAGACGTTCCTTGTAGAGACCAGCGACATCGGTGAAGGACTTGCCGAGGAAGATCCTCAGCGGGGGTTCGTCCGCATCGACGATCCGAAGAATCGCGTCGCGGGTCGCGCGCGGGTCGCCCACCTCGAAATCCTGCGCAGTGGCCGCATGGACTTCGGTGTAGTCCGGGTGCCGCTCGCTGTGCCGTGCCCCGCGAGCCAGCCAGTCGGTGGCATAGGGGCCGGGCTCGACGTTGGTGATGTGGATGCCGAAAGCCGCCACTTCCTGCGCCAGGGACTCCGACAGCCCCTCAAGTGCCCATTTGGAGGCGTGGTACGCGCCGATGCCGGGGAATGCACGTACGCCTCCCTCGCTGGTCACCTGCAGGATCCTTCCCGAGCGTTGCGACCGCATGAAGGGCAGCACGGCCTGCGTGACCCACATCGCGCCGAAGAAGTTGGTCTCCATCTGAGCCCGGAGGTCGTCCTCGTTCACCTCCTCGACCATGCCGAAATGCCCGTAGCCGGCGTTGTTGACCGCGATATCCAGCGAACCGAAATGCGCATGGGCGAGCTGCACCGCCTCATGCACCGCGGCGCGGTCGGTGACGTCGAGCCGGACCGGCAGTACCGCGTCCCCGTACCGCTCGGCCAACGGGGTCAGCAGGCTGATGTCCCGAGCCGTCGCCGCGACGTGATCGCCGCGTTCGAGCGCCGCTTCTGCCCACTCGCGGCCGAACCCCCTCGAACTGCCCGTGATGAACCAGGTCTTCGCCATGACTGGTGCTCCCCTTGCATGAATTGCTGTGCGTGAATTGCTTGCTGTTGCTCCTCCATCGTGCTGCCGATACAGGTATTCCACCAGCGAAGGTCTTTCATGGAAGACATGCGGTTTTGGAATGTGTCAGGATGACGGCATGGCCGACTTCACCCTCACCGGTCTCCGCGTCGTCCAGGCAGTGGTCGACACCGGATCGTTCACCGCTGCGGCCGACGCACTCGGATACACGCAGTCGGCGGTGTCACGTCAGGTGGCGGCGATGGAAGCCGCCGCGGGCGCAGCGCTGTTCGTCCGGGGCGCCCGCGGGGTCGCTCCTTCCCCCGCGGGCATGATGCTCGCCCGCCGAGCCGCGACGGCCCTCAACGAGATCGACGCCGTCAGCACAGACCTCGCCGGACTGCAGGACCACGTCACCGGACGAGTCGCCATCGCGGCGTTCCCCTCGGCCGCCGCCGTGCTCGTCCCCAGGACTTTGGCCCGCCTGGGAAACGACCACCCGGGTCTGATCGTCGAGTTCGGCGAGGCGTCCTCGCCCACGCAGCTTCGCCAGCTCCGCGCTCACCGCATCGACATCGCGGTGATCGGCGTGGGACCGGACCTGCCCGCCTACGATTTCGAGGGACTGCGCCGCGACCTGCTCCTCGACGGCGGCCTTCTGCTCGCCGTCCCTGCCGACCACCGGTTCGCCGGCCGCGGAACCATCCCGGTGACCGAGCTGAGGGACGAACCCTGGATCGTCGGCAAGGGCCTGCGTGACGATCCCCAGTTCGGCGCCTGGCCGACCCTCGACCATCCGCGGATCGCCTACGCCGCCCGCGAATGGCCCACTCGCTTCGGCCTTGTCGCCACCGGTCTCGGCATCGCCGTACTCCCCGAAGTGGCGGCCGCCGCGATCCCCGCCGGCGTCCGCACGGTCCGCGTCGACGACCCTGCCTGGCTCGGCCGAGCCGTCGTCGCCGTCACGGTCCGCGACCGCTCTCCCGAAGTGACGGCCACCGTGGGGGCACTGCGCCACGAGGCGGCACAGCTTCGTGCGGCGCCATGACGTTCACTCCTCATGGGAGTGAGCGGTCTTGTGCCGCAGGTGTCTGTCCAGGGTGGCAAACATGTCCGTGCTGTAGTACGGGTCCTGTCGGTACATTGCCCGTAAAGCCGAGGCTCCTTGACCTCCAGGCCCAGCGGCGCGAACCACCGACGCGCGCGGCGCTCCGCGTAGCGGCGCGAGGTACCGCCGAGCGTCAGCGGGAGCGCCACGTTCTCCACCGCCGGCGGTTCGGGCAGCAACTGCCCGAACTGGAAGACGAAGCCGAAGCGGGTACGGCGCAGCTCGCTGCGGTCCGGCTCGCGCAACTGGTCGATGCGCTCGCCGTTCAGCAGCACCTGGCCGCTGTCCGGGCGCTCGATGTTCGCCAGGCAGTGCAGCAAGGTCGACTTGCCGGACCCGGAGGGGCCCATCACGGCCAGCGACTCGCCCGTTCGCACGGCGATGTCCACGCCGTCGAGTGCGGGTGGACCCGAAGGACTTGGACAGTCCGATGCCGCTCAACACGTGCGGCTGAGAGGAGGTGTTGTTGGCCATGTGCCCCAACATCCGTTCTGCGGCTGCCCTTCACCTCGGCCGGCCGGCCGGTTCGGAGCCACCGCGTCGTCCTTTTGGCCGAGGCTGCACGGCGGGGACGCCGCCTACGCTGCGGGATGTGCGAGACGCGAGAGACACAGACGATCACACCCGGGATTCCCCGCTGCCCCACCGCACCGCCCTCACCGCACTGGGGGTGGTCATGGCGCTCTTGTGGGTGGTCTACGTGTCCGGCGTCGCGGCCGACGCCGGACTCGAAGGCGGCAGCGCATGGTGGGGGCTGGACCCGGGCCTCGCGGCGGCCCTCGCGCTGCTGCTGCCCGACAGACATCTCGCGTCGGCCTGGGACGCGGGCGCCGCGGTGCTCCACTGGACGGTGACACTGGCCCTCTTCACGTCCGTGAAGCCGTGGAAGTCCGGGTGGACACCATGAGGCCCCCAGTCGCCGCCAGCGGCATGGGGGCCTCCGCGCGTTCCCGCCCGGTACGGGATGTGCAGCTCCCGGCCCGCAGCATGGCCACGCTGACCTGGGTAGGCCGTGTAGACGGCGACCTGGGTTCGGACATCCGGGTCAGCCGGCGGTCTTGAGGTGCCGGCAGGTCACATCCGATGCCCCGTCATATGCCGCTGACGCCAACTCCACCTGCGATGTCCGGGCTGCTTCGGTTCGATGCGGCTCAGCGTCCCGCTGCCGCGTAGGCCGATCCGATCTCGTTCGGTGTGCCGCCGGGCTGGTACAGGCCCGTCGCTCCGGACTGGGTCGCCGGGAGTGTGAACCAGGCGTAGCGCTGGACGTACGGCAGGCTCTGCAGCATCGTGGTGGAGGCCGTGACGAAGGCGGCCTGCTGCTGGGTGGTCGGGTACGCCGGGCCGGGGCCGTAGTTGTGCAAAGCGTACTCGGTGAGCCAGATGGGCAGTTGGTAGCGCAGATGGATGGCCTGCAGGTAATTCTGCAGCTGGTTGACCGCGTCAGGGGTGGTGAAGTCCCCGCCGTACCAGTGGACGGAGATGAAGTCCACCCGGTAGCCGAGGCTGCGTGCGCCCTGCATGAACTGGTCCAGCCAACTGCCGGAGATGTCGGCGTTCTTGGCGACGGCCGGGCTGCCCAGGGCAAGCCCGGTGGCCATCAGCCTCGGCCACAGGCTGAGGGCCTCCTGCGGCGACATGTTGGATTGGCCCGCCTGGTCGGGTTCGTTGAAACCGAGCAGGCTGCTGCTGCCCTGGCTCTTGGCCTCGTCGAGGGAGCCGTCGAAGACTGCCGAGGATCCCGAGATCATCGGGACGAAATCCACGCCGCACGGGCTGGTGATACTGGGGTGGTCGGCACCCCAGTTGTAGTACCAGGAGACACCGGAATCCGCGAGCGCCGGGGTGACCCCGTCGAAGCTCCAGGTGGAGACCCCCTTCTTGGCCACCGTAGTCGGACAGGCCGATGGTGACGGGGAGTTGAGGGCCGACGCGTGCGAGGCGCCGGTGGAGGCGACCAGGCCGACGAAGGAGAGGGCCACTGTGGCCAGGCAGGCGGTCAGCCCCCGGCCAAGTCGGCGACAAGCATGCAGAGCAGGCAAAACGAACTCCCTTGTTCACTGATGGGGCTCACCAAGCCGCGTCCGAATCATCTGCGGTGGACGGGACACGGGGTAGACGTGGGCAGGCAGACCCGTTGGCGAAGCCTGCCGAATGCTGGGACTGACAATCTGCGGCGAAACAGCCTTCCCTTGATGGTTCTGCTTCGGCGATCACTCTGAAGGGCATGCCAGAGTCCGATCAAGTCCCCGTTCGTTCTGTGAAGTTGAGCGGGACGGGGGGCTTCGCCCGGTCACCGCGCTGGACGACAGCCCGCGTCGCCTCGGCGACGACCACGTCGATCTCTACTATCCACGGGGGGCGGTTGGGCACCAGCGGGACTCCCTGTGATCCGGTCCTGAAGCGCAGCGCGACCTTCAGGCCAAGGCTCCGCGGTGGGCGGTCTACCGCCGCCGACCGTGGTCCGCCACTGCCTCAGCGGGACGGTCGAGGTTCGTCTCCTCTTCCCCCATGCGCGGCATGCGCAAGATCAGGGTGTCGAACGCCCCTGCACCGTGGTAGGTGGTGAGGGTGACCGTCGGGCTCTCGTCCCCTGCGTACCTTGCCCAGTCCACTCTGGGGTCCTGTCTGGCGAAATCCGGGAACGTCGGGTGCCGCGGTGCGGGCGGAGGCTGGGGTGGGCCGGGGGCGTAGGCCGGGTACGGCGGTATTCCTGCACTGAGGTGTCTGCCCTGCTGGGCCGTGGCTTGTTCCGCGACGCCGCTCGTGACCACGATCGTGACGCCTACGATGATCAACAGGAGTCCGGGCACGGCCGCGGGCTGGATGCCCTGCCCCATGAACCACCACGCGGCGAGCGCCGCCACGGGGGTCTCCAGCAGGAGCAGGACGCTCATCGTCGTCGCCGATGTCCTGCCGAGGGCGAAGTTCAGTGAGCCGAGTCCCAGGATCTGGGGAAGGATGAGCAGCCCGAGCAGCGACAGTTGCGTGGATCTGTCGAAGCCCGTCAGCGGGATGTGGGCCAGCCGGCAGACGGCAAGGAGTTCCACACCGCAGACCAACGAGGTGAACGTCGAATACAGCGGTGTGCTCACATCCGCGCGCGACCGTTCGCTCAGCGCGGTGTACCCGGCCTGGGCGATGGCCCCGACGAGGGCAAGCAGGTCCCCTAGCAGTGCTGTACCGCCGGACCTGATGTCGAGACCGCCCGCAGCGGCCGCTCCGAGCACGGCGAGCGCGAGACCCGCCCAGGTCCGGCGGGGCGTCCGGACGCCCTGGCCCGCGGCGATGAGTGCCTGCCAGACGGGCTGGGTGGCGACGAGTGCCGTGGACATGGCGACCGAGGTCAGTCGGGTGCTCGACATGAAGGCCGCGAAGTGGAGGGCGAGTGCCGTGGCCGCGAGGAAGCCGAAGACCAGCGGCCGCCACTGCTCCCGGCGCAGGATGCCGCGCTCGCCCCGAGCGACGCGCACCACCTCGCGACGGCGCAGTAACAGCAGGAGAGGCCCGAGCACGGCGAAGCCCAGGCAGTTGCGCCAGAAGGCCATGGCGAGCGGCGAGGCGGAGGCGGCGGCGGTGAGCGGGGCGGTGGCCGAGACGGAGACCACGGTGACCGCCATCGCCGCCATGGACAGCGGATCGAGCCTGGACTTCACGCGTTCGTACCGCCGTCCGCGGTATGTCCGATATTGGTCACTGGGCACGCGGTTTCTGGGAAGTGGGGGCGCCGGTTCAGGACTTCGCCGGCGGAAGTGAGACTGTTCGGCGCCGACGTGTCCTCGTCGATCAGGCAGGCTGCAGGCGCCAGGAGCACAGCAAGGAGTGTGAAGCCGGGGTTGCCGGGCGGCCCGGCGGGGAGAGTCCCACCGGCCGAACAGCCCCCCGGGTGTCGTGGCCCACGGGCATGGTGGGCACGGCTGCCGCCACCACGCGGTGGCGACAGCCGCTGAGTCTCTTCGGGGCATCAGCCGCCCGAAGTCCCCTACTGGACCGTGGCCGTGAGGGTCACCTCGATGTTCCCCCGGGTGGCGTTGGAGTACGGGCACACTTCATGAGTGGCCTTCATCAACTGGTCGGCGGTGGACTGCTCCAGGCCCGGCAGGTGCGCGGTCAGCGACACGGCCAGGGTGAAACCGCCGGCCTCCCGTGCCAGCAGACTCACCTTCGACTGCACGGTCGAGGCCGACAGTTCGACCCCCTGCCCGCGCGCGATCAGGCGCAGTCCGTTGTGGAAGCAGGCGGCGTATCCGGCGGCGAAGAGCTGCTCCGGGTTGGTCCTGTCGCCGCCGGGGCCGCCCATCTCCTTCGGGACCGCCAGGACTTCGTCCAGGACGCCGTCGAGGGACCGGACTTCGCCATTGCGACCGTCACCGGTCGACAGGGCCTCGGTGGTGTACAGCGCAGACATGTTGTTTCCCTTTCGTGAGACGCGGTCCGGCCGGTACGCCGGACATCGCGTCCGGGACGCGGTGGGCGGGGATGCCGTGGCCAAGTGAGTCGGGCCGAGCCGAAGCCGGGACCGCATGGACGGCGAAACCGCCGTACCGGGGTTCCGGGCCGGTGACGCCGGTCGTCCACCCCCGCCCGTGTTCCGTTGCGGGGCGGACCTGCGTCCTGCTCGTGGCTCCGAGTGTGCTGGCGCTGGCTGCTCGCAGCCTGCCCCTGCCAGGGGCAGGCTGCCTGGCGTCCCGGTGATCGATACTCGGTGTATGGACAAGAAGCCGCGGTTGGGGGAGTTCCTCAAGACCCGCCGGTCGCAGTTGCAGCCGGCGGACGTGGGACTCCCGGATTTCGGAGAACGCCGTCGCGTGCCGGGTCTGCGCCGCGACGAGCTGGCACAGCTCGCCGGGGTGGGACTGTCCTACTACACGCGGCTGGAGCAGGGGCTCTCGCTCAACGCCTCACCGGAGGTGCTGGACGCGCTGGCTCGTGCCCTCGGGCTGGACGAGGTGGAGCGGGCCCATCTGCACGACCTGGCCCGCGCCTCGCGCCGCACCGGTACCCGGCGCAGGCCCGCGCCGGAGCGGGCGGGCGACACGACCCAGCAGTTGCTCGGCGCGTTCGGCGACGCACCCGCGGTCGTGCTCGGGCGCCGCAGCGACGTACTGGCCTGGAACCGCACGGGACACGCCCTGTTCGCCGGGCATCTGGACCCGCACATCCCCGATCAGCCCGACCGGCGCCCGAATACGGCACGGCTGGTCTTCCTGGACGCACACACCCGGGACCTCTACGACGTGGACTGGCCGAAGAAGGCCAGGGACGTGGTAGGAAAGCTGCGGCTCGCCGTCGGGCAGCATCCGGACGATCCTCGGCTGGCCGCGCTGATCGGTGAACTGGCCATGAAGAGCGCGGAGTTCAGCACGATGTGGTCCGAACACCGGGTCAGGAAGTGGGACCTTGCGACGTACCGCATGCACCATCCGCTCGTAGGCCGCATGCAGCTCAACCTCCAGACCCTGAACGTCCCGCAGGAGGAGGGCCAGCGCATAGTCGTGGCGACCGCCGACGCCGGCACCACGTCAGCGGCAGCGCTGTGCCTCCTCGCCCAGGCCGGTGTTCCGACTGCCCTTCCGGCCGCGGGGCAGGCGGGACGCACCGAGACTCCGGGATCCCCACGGGACGGGGCGGACAGCCGGAGCTAGGCGCCTCTTGCGGAAGCGATGACCGCGCCGCGCCATCCAACGAGACCACCAGCACGCGCTTGGTAGCGGTCCTGGCCAGGTGCGTCCACGAGATGTCCGCCGACCGCTCGGACTGCCCGTCAGCGTTTACGACGGCTTGACTATGCCGTGCAGGGCCAGGTGGATCGCACGTTCGGCGGCGGCACGCGCCTCAGCCCTCGTGGTACCGGCATGGACTTCGCCGGTGAAAAGGGGAGGGGGTGCCGGGAGCCCGCTACTCGGGCAGCGGCACCGCGCGGGATTCCTCGATGGCCGGCTCGGAGCGGTCCGGGCTGGTGGCCGCGGTGTGGACCAGGAGTGTCATCGCGGCCCGCGATGGCGAGCCGGCCTCGGTGGTCGCGATGACGACGTGCTGGTCCTGTTCGGTACGCAGGGCCTGCTGGGTGACGGTCATGGCGCCGACCAGCGGGTGACGCATCTGGTAGAGCGCCGTGTCGCCGGCCTTGACCCGGTGGTCGGCCCACAGGCCCGCGAACTCGGCGCTGTTCACTGACAGCTCTCCGACCAGCGCGGCCAGCGCCGGGTCGTTCGGGAACCGACCGGAGGCCAGGCGCAGCGTCCCGACCACGGCCCGGGCCTTGGCCTGCCAGTCCTCGTACAGTTCGCGGGTGTGCCCGTCCAGGAATACCAGGCGGGCCATGTTCGGCCGCTGCCAGGGGCGGTTGGGGCCGCCCGTGTCCAAATGTCCGGCGAACAGCGCGTGCCCGGCGCGGTTCCACGCCAGGACATCGCTGTACCGGCCGAGCACGAGGGCCGGGACGTCCGCCAGGGTGTCCAGCAGCTGCCGCACCGCCGGGCCTGCCTTCTCCGGTGCCGGTCGGCGTCCGGTCGGCTGTGTCTTCGCGCCGTCGGCCAGGGCGTGCAGGTGCCGGCGCTCGGCGTCGTTCAGGCGCAGGGCCTGGGCGATCGCGCCCAGGACCTGCGGGGAGGCGTTGGACGACAGGCCCTGTTCCAGCCGGGAGTAGTACGAGGCGCTGACCCCGGCCAGCAGTGCGAGTTCCTCGCGCCGCAGCCCCGGGACCCGGCGCTGATCGCCGAACACCCGCAGGCCGATGTCTTCCGGTCGCAGCTGTGCACGGCGGGTCTGCAGGAACTCGCCGAGCTGTCGTCGTCTGTCCATGGCCCCAAGCATGGGCAGCCGTCGGGCAGCCGACCACTCCCTGCCAGTGTCAGGCACCGCCGCCTGGTCGGTTCCTCGTGGACGCGCCGGCGGCGGAGTGGCCGGCCCGGTGTTCATGGCTGGTGTTCTTCGGCGATCCACTGGGCGAGGGAGAGCAGGGTGATGTCGACGCTGTCGGCCATGAAGTCGCGCAGGCGGTCCAGGTCGGCGCGGTCGGTGCCGAGTACCGGGTCGAGGCGCAGCAGTCGCCAGGACTGCTCGACGACGGTTCCGCGCCCCGCTGGGTGGAAGGTCCAGCTCCAGTGCACGATGCCGTCGGCGGCGCCGCCGACCACGAACGCGAACGCGGCGCCGGGGACGGCCGTCACGATCTGGGACCGGGTGGTCCATTGCTTGTCGTCACGGTGGTTTGTGCCGCTGAACCAGGCGCCGGTCTCGGGTCCGGCGCCGGGGTCGAAGGCGACGTCGCTTGCCGTCGGGCTCCACCGGCCGATCGCGGAGACGTTGCTGACCAGGCCGTAGACCCGGTCGGGTGCGGCATCGACCCACACCCGGCGGGTGAAGGCGAACTCTGACGCGTCCAGGACTTCGAAGGGGTCGGATTCTCTGACGCTGGTGCTCAAAGGGTCCTCCTGGGGGCAGTGCTGTGTTGCGGATCGCCGGTGCGGCGACGTCCATTCCAGCGCCGGCCTCACCGGGCGGCCAGCCCCCGCGGCGCGTATCCCCGCCAGGGAGTGGTTGCGCCTTCCACCCCGACCGAATACTCGGAGCAGTCCCTGCGGGGGACGGCCCGGTAGCGGCCGCTGCCTGCCGTGGCCCCTGGCGTCCGGGGCGGGACCCATCCATTTCCTGTGCGTCGGCATCGGGCCGCCGCATGCCCGGAACCTGTGAAGGAACTATGTTCACCAAGCTCTCCAAGATCGCCGTGTCGGTCGCCGCTGTGGCCACGGGCCTGGTCGCGACCATCGGCGCGACCCAGGCGTCGTCCGCGTCCGCCCCGCTGGGCCACCCGCGGACCGCCGTGCACTTCAACCTGGCCGCGGGCCAGACGCCTGAGAACATCGCCCTGGCCCGCCACGGCAACCAGTACGTCACCTTCGCCAAGGCCCGCCAGGTCGCCGAGGTCACCCGCGGCGGCGCCGTCCGGATCCTTGCCACCATGCCCCTGCCGGCCGACGGCGGCGTGCACACCCCGGCGCTGGGCTTCCCGCTGACCGTGGGCATCACCCGGGACCACGACGGGACCCTGTACTTCCTGTACGCCACCGGCACCACCGACCTCACCGGCGTGTGGCGCATGCACCCCGGCGGCCGGCCCGAGCGGATCGCCGCGATGCCCGCGAACAGCCTGCCCAACGGCCTGGCGCTGGACGCTCGCACCCACACCCTCTACATCACCGACTCCGAGGGCGCCGTCTGGAGCGTGCCCGCCACCGGCGGCACCGCCACCGCTTGGTCCACCGACCCCGCACTGGCCCCGGCCGGATTCCTCGGCGCCAACGGCCTGAAGGTCCACAACGGCGCGATCTGGGCCACCAACCTGGACAAGGGCACCATCGCGCGCATCCCGATCCTCCCCGACGGGACCGCCGGCCCGGCCCAGATCACCGCCACCGGCCTGACCGGCATCGACGACTTCGCCTTCACCGGCCACGGCGACCAGATCCTGGCCGCCCTCGACACCGTCGACCAGGTCGCCCTCGTTCAGCCCGATGGCACCCACACCACCGTCCTGACCGCCGCCGACGGGCTGCAGGGCCCGACCTCCATCGCCCTGCGCGGCGACACCGCCTACATCATGAGCGCCGCCTACCTCACCGGAAAGGACCCGAACGAGATCACCGTGAGATCCGCGACATCCTGGCGATCCGCGACGGCGGCCGGCCACCCTGCGGCCACGTCACCGAGCTCCTCGACGGGCACCTTGCCGACGTCGAGCAGCGGATCGCCGACCTGGAGGCAACCCGCGGCATGCTGCACGAGCTGACCCGCACCGCCTCCGCAACCGACCCCGCCACCTGCACCGAGGGCGACATCTGCCGCATCCTCAGCGCCGGTTGAGACCAGGCTCCGCGGCGCCCACGAGTTCCTCCGCTGAAACGCCCACATCGTCCGCAAGCTGCTCCAACGGCATTGGCAGCAGTCCTTGCACGCGGACCTCCACATCCCGAAGCAACTCGGGCGGGGGCGCCGCCACGCCCAGCAAGACACCACCGGTAAGGCACAAGCCGATGCTCCCGTGTTCACCGGGCTCGGCCGAACTTCGCGCCTCAGGCGCCTGCGGCCGTGACGATCGCGTCGGTGGCGAAGCCGAGCAGGAGGCCGAGGAGGATGCACCAGGTGGTGAGCGTCTTGAGGCCGGTCTTGCGGGCGACGGCCAGCAGCTCGATGACGACGTAGAGGATGGAGCCCGCGGCAAGGCCGAGGAAGGCAATCGAGAGCGTGTCGTTGACCAGATGCTGGCCGACGAGGGTGCCCAGGAAGGTGGGACCGCCGCCGATCAGGCCGAGCAACAGCAGGCTGACCCAGGACGGGCGTTCGCCCTCGGCGGCCAGCGGAGCGACGATGCCGAAGCCCTCGGTGGCGTTGTGCAGGCCGAAGCCGATGATCAGCAGCAGGGCGAGGGAGAGTTCCCCCTGAGCGGCGGAGTTGCCGATGGCGAGGCCCTCGGCGAAGTTGTGCAGGCCGATGCCGGTGGCGATCATCAGCGCGAGCGATGCCGCTTGACTGCGAGGCTTCGGCGCCGGCTCGGCGGAGGCGGCGGCACCGGGACCTGCGGGCCGGGCGGCGGCTTCGCGGCGGCGGGCGATCCAGCCGTCGTAGTGAACCAGCCCGGCGAGTCCGATGGTCAGACCCGCCACCAGGGTGGAGCCCCCCGACGCCACGGTTCCCCAGACGTGCTTGCCCAGGGCCTCGTCGATGGGCTCCCAGGCGTGGGTCAGTACGTCCCAGACGAGGAAGATCAGGATGCCGATGGCGACGGCGTTGAGGCCGGCCTTGAGCCGCGGGGTGGGTGTGCGGAGGCGCCCGAGAGGGAGGCCGAGGTAGATGGTGAAGCCTGCGATGGCTCCGAGCAGGGCGATGTTGCCGCTGGACATGGGGACTCCGGTCTGACGTGCACAGGAAGCGCCCAGAACTTAAGACAGGCAAGCCTTACCTAACAAGCCATGTAGGTCGACTTGGGTGAACCTTGATGAGGTCATTACATGTTCCTGCCCGTGGCGGGATGCAATCCCATCGAGCGTCGCGTTCGTACCACTTCACGCTCTTACATCGGTTGCGGCAGGTCACGCAGCCAGAACGCGGCGCAATGCGCTACATGGTTTCCTCGCAACCGCAATCCGAAAGAGTGCCGCTTACGTAACCTAGATGCAGCCCCGACCAGGGTTACGTCCCTGGGCAGGCGCCGATCACCTTGGCCGCGATGATCAATATCGTGCCCCGGAGTAGCGCCGGCTTGAGGGTCTGCAGCTTCCGCTCTCTGCGGAGGCCGAGATGAAAGTTGTCGTTGAACTTTCCCAACGTGAGCGGTAGGTGCAGTACGGATGCCTGGCTCCGGAGACGTTCCGGATGCACGGTGAGGAAGCGCTCATGTACGACCCGAATCCCAGGAACGCTCGACACGACCAGGTTCTGCGTGCCGCGGCGACCTGCCTGGTCCAGGCGATCCTGGTCGACCGGCTGGAGTCGCAGCACGCAACGGCGGAGGCATCGCCGCCATGACCAATGCCGACAACCTGCGCGCGTTCAGGCGCGAGGGTCGCATCGTGATCGTCGGGGCGTCACTGGCGGGACTGCGGGCGGCGGAGTTCCTGCGCGACGAGGGTTTCACCGGGTCGCTGACGATGATCGGTGACGAGCGGGGCGAGCCCTACGACCGGCCTCCCCTGTCCAAGCAGGTACTGACGGGGTGGGTGCCCGCCAGCGGCACCATGCTGCCGCGACGCCGTGAGATCGATGCGGAGTGGCTGCTGGGTGTGCCCGCCAGCGGGCTGGACCTCGCGACGAACCATGTGCGGCTGGCCGATGGACGGGCGGTTCCCTTCGACCGGGTGCTGATCTCCACCGGGGTACGGGCCCGGCCCTGGTTCGTCGAGTCTGAAGGAACCCTGGACGGGGTGTTCGTAGTACGTACGCGCCAGCATGCCGAGAGCCTGCAGCAAGCCCTCGCCGCCGGGCCTTCCCGCGTTCTGGTCATCGGCGCGGGGTTCACCGGCTCCGAGATCGCCTCCGTCTGCCGTGAGCGGGACATTCCGGTGACCGTCGCCGAACTCGGGGCGGCTCCGCTGGTCGGGGCGCTGGGCGCCGTGATCGGTGAGGTCGCGGCGGACCTGCAACGCGCGCACGGCGTCGACCTGCGGTGCGATGTCAAGGTCACCCGTCTTGAGGGCGACGCGCAGGGCCGGTTTCGCCGTGCTCACTTCGACGACGGCAACAGCATCAACGCCGACGTGGCGGTGGTGGCACTCGGGAGCATCCGCAACACCGAGTGGCTGCGGGAGTCGGGACTGGCGGCAGGCGGGTGGGGCATCACCTGCGACACGGGCTGCCGCGCCCTCGACATCCATGGCCGCGTCACCGACGACGTCTTCGCCGCGGGCGACGTGGCACGTTGCCCCAACCCGGTCTACGGGTACCGGCTCATCTCGCTGGAGCACTGGGCCAACGCCGTGGAGCAGGCCGAGGTCGCCGCCCACAACATGGTCAACGGCCAGGCGGACCTCCGGCTCCACCTGTCCATCCCGGTGTTCTGGTCGATCCAGTTCGGCGTCAACATCAAGTCCGTCGGCGTGCCGACCTTCGCCGACGAGGTGGTCGTCACCCAAGGATCGCTGCACGACCACCGCTTCGTCACCGCATACGGCTATCGGGGCCGCGTCACGGCTGCCGTGAGCTTCGACAACGCCAAGTGGCTGAACCACTACCGGCGACTCATCGAGACGGCCGCACCCTTCCCGCCCCCCTGCCCCACGCCTGACCGGTCGGCCGACATGAAACCGGTGCGCGTCGACTTCCCCGACCCCACCGTGCTCGCCCAGGGTGCCACCGCGGTCGTCACAGGCTATGACCCGGGTGAGCACCGCGTCACGGCTGCGCACCAGCATCGGCGGGAGGAAGGCCGGATACCCCCGACCGGGCTGCCCGGCACGTTGCAGCGGATATACGACTACTCCTCCCGGGCCGACCCGTACCCGCTCTATGCGGAGCTGCGCCGGACACCGGTGGCCAGGCAGGAGGACGGCAGCTATGTCATCAGCACCTATCGCGCGATCACCGACGTACTGAATGACCCGCATCTGAGTTCCGACGTGCGCAATCTGTCGCGTCCGATGCCCTCCGGGGAGGGAGGGGTCCCATTGTCGTTCATCCATATGGACCCGCCCGAGCACGACCGCCTGCGGCGCATGGCCATGCGCCACTTCGGCCCTCCGCACACCCCGGGACTGGTGACCGGCCTGGAAGGCGACCTGACTGCCACCGTCGGCAGCGTGATCGACGGTTTCACGGGCAAGGAGCGGATCGACGTCGTCGACGATTTCGCCTCCCCGCTCCCGGTGACGGTGATCTGCCACCTGCTCGGCGTGCCACGCGAGGACGGACCGAGGTTCCACCTCTGGGTGAACGACATCATGAACTCGATCGACTACGACCCCAGGACCGACCCGAAGGAGAGGCTGGAGAAGGGGGTACAGGCCCGCAAGGACTTGCGCCAGTGCCTCGGTGAGCTGGTGCAGCGGCGCCACGGCCGGCCGGGCGACGGCCTGTTGAGCCGGCTGGCCAACGACGACGAGCCCGACGTCGACGGTCGGATGACCGACGCCGAAATCGTCGCCACCGCCAAACTGCTGCTGATCGCCGGACACGAGACCACCGTCAACCTCATCACCAACGGCATGCTGACGCTGCTGCGCCACCCACAGGTGCTGCGGCGACTGCGCGACGAACCGGACCTGGTCGTGCCGCTGGTCGAGGAACTGCTGCGCTACGAGCCCCCCGTGCAGATCATTCCCTGGCGCGCCGCGTACAGCGACATCACCGTCGGCGACACCGTCATCCCCAAGGGCTCGCGGATCACGCTCATGCTGGCCTCGGGCAGCCGCGATCCGGACCGCTTCCACGACCCCGACCGCTTCGACCCCGACCGGACCGACAACCAGCACCTCGGCTTCGGCAGCGGCATCCACGCGTGCTTCGGCGGACCGCTGGCCCGGCGGGAAACCCAGATCGCGCTGACCGAGCTGGCACGCCGCCTCGACCACCCCCGGCTGGTCACGGACCCCCCGCCGTACCGGCCCAGCCCCGTTCTTCGGGGGCCGATCCATCTGGAGATCGAGCAGGGTGACAGTTGACGCGGCAGCCGCGGGCAGTTGCAAGGTCGCGCCGCGCGCGCTGCCGCCTACCGGCAGAGCCTGCAACGGCTGCGTGAGATGGATGTCCTGATCGGCTCGTACGAGCCGCACAAGCCCAAGACAGGCGGAGGCGCCGACCGCTTCCAGTGGGAGGAAGCGCTGGAACTGTTGGTACCCGGGGTGAGCCAGAAGTTTCCTCGGCACGGCAGGCGGTCGGCGTCGCTCAGCGGCGAGGACGAAACTTGCCCGCCTGCGGTGGCCTTGTGGCACCACCCCGTGGCGGAGAGGTACCCCTGTCCGGGCAGGCGCTTTCCCTCAAGACATCCTCGGCCGGCCCGGCATGGTGGCCGAAAGGCGGCTCTTGCCAAGACTTGCGCGCATACCAGCACAAGACTGGCGGGCAGAGTCGTCCAATACACCAGCCGTTGGGGGGAAGATGCATGTCACCGGACTGGGCAACAACCATCACCACTGTGGGCGGGGTGGCCGCCGCCTTGATCGGCGTGGTGGCCGGCTCATTACTCACCAGCCGCAGCGAACGCACACATTGGGCACGTGACAAGCAGATCGCCGCCTGCTCTGCGATCGTCGCCGAGTCCACCCGGATCCAACTCGCGCTACGTCGCGCCTGGAAGCTCGGCGACCCCGTGGACTGGGTGCCTTGGAACGTGGCCTTGGGAACGATCTGGCTGGTCGGCAGTCCTGCAGTCGTCGATGCCGCAGCTCGGGTCGACGAAGTGTTCTGGGACTGCAGCGATCAGTTCATCCGGCAAGTCGCACCCGATGAACAGTCCTGGGGCGAGGCGCGCGACCGAATGGAAACCGCGCGGCTCCACTTCATCAACACCGCACGTCTTCATATCGATCCCCAGCGCTCACGGCTCACCCAGGTGCCTGTCAGCCGACCGCCCCAACCGCGTCTTGCAGGACCGGAACCAGAAGGGGCCGGGGCGCCCGACGCCGCATAAACCCCATCCACTTGGCGCGCGACGCGGGTCACAGAAAATGCGTCTCGGCATTCGAGATGATCCGCGGCTACAGCTACCGGAGTGGCGCTTCGGGACCCCTGAGGCGACCTCCGGGTGCCGACTTAGGGCGCACGAAGGGCACGGAACCCCCGAATTGGACTAGACAAAAAACAAACCCCAGGCCACCGACCTGGGGTTTCAATCTGGAGCGGGTGACGAGAATCGAACTCGCGCTCTCAGCTTGGGAAGCTGATGTTCTACCATTAAACTACACCCGCGTAAGACGCCGAGCTTGTCGGTGTCTGAATGCTCGCTCACTGTACCCCATCGCGGACCTCCGGCGCTCAGAGCCTGGGGTTCGTGTGCGTTTCAGGGGCCGACAGGGGGCGGGATCCGGCTGCGGGCGGCCGGAGTTGGGGCGTACGGTGGGGGTGTGGGAGAGGGTCCGGGCGGGACGGAGTGCCGCCTGGAGAGCCGTCCCTTTGATCCCGTAATGTGGCTTTCCGTCGTCACGGCAGTAAGCCCGACGCGGCTCCTGGGGAAGGGACTTAAGGGACTTGATGGAACGCACCGTCGTCCGCTGTGCCGAAGGGCACGTGTTCAGCACCGCTTCGTTCCCGATGCAGCAGGCCGAGCGGCTCGGCCCCGGCCGGCTCGTCCGGTGTCCTAAGTGCGCCCGGTTGCGCAGCGCCGTACCGGTCACGCTCGAAAGGCAGTAGCGGCACAGGAAGAACTGCAGTAACACAGGCGCGTGGACTCGTGGTGGTTTTCACGGGTCCGCGCGCCTTGCGTATCCTCGGGACGTGCTTCTCTCAGACAAGGACATCCGGGCCGAGATCGATGCCGGGCGGGTACGGATCGATCCCTACGACGAAACCATGGTGCAACCGTCGAGCATCGACGTACGGCTGGACCGGTTCTTCCGGGTGTTCGAGAACCACCGGTACCCGCATATCGACCCCTCCGTCGAGCAGCCGGACCTCACCCGGCTCGTGGAGCCCGAGGGCGACGAGCCCTTCATCCTCCACCCCGGTGAGTTCGTGCTCGCCTCGACGTACGAGGTCATCACCCTGCCCGATGATCTTGCGTCGCGGCTGGAGGGGAAGTCCTCGCTGGGGCGGCTCGGGCTCGTCACCCACTCCACCGCCGGGTTCATCGACCCGGGGTTCAGCGGGCACGTCACCCTGGAGCTGTCCAACCTCGCGACCCTCCCGATCAAGCTGTGGCCGGGTATGAAGATCGGGCAGCTGTGCATGTTCCGGCTCTCCTCCCCCGCCGAGCACTCCTACGGCAGCGAGCGCTACGGCTCCCGTTACCAGGGGCAGCGCGGTCCCACCGCCTCCCGCTCCTACCTCAATTTCCATCGGACGCAGGTGTGAGGCGCCGGGTATGAGCAGCGGAAGTGACGCTCGGGAGAACCTCACCTACGAGCAGTTCGGCGTGGCCGTGCGCGAGCTCGCCCAGACCATCGCCGACGACGGGTTCGAGCCCGACATAGTGCTGAGCATCGCCCGTGGCGGGGTCTTCGTCGCCGGTGGGCTCGCCTATGCCCTCGACTGCAAGAACCTGCATCTGGTCAACGTGGAGTTCTATACGGGGGTGGGGACGACCCTCGAGATGCCCGTCATGCTCGCCCCCGTCCCCAACGCCATCGACTTCAGCGACAAGAAGGTCCTGATCACGGACGACGTCGCCGACACCGGCAAGACGCTGAAGCTGGTCCGCGACTTCTGCCTCGACACCGTCGCCGAGGTCCGCTCCGCAGTGATCTACGAGAAGTCCCACTCCCTCGTGAAGTGCGAGTACGTGTGGAAGCGGACGGACGACTGGATCAACTTCCCGTGGAGCGTCGAGCAGCCCGTGGTGAAGAGGGCCGGGCAGGTTCTGGACGCGTGAGGTGTGCGGGCGGCGAAGGTCCGTGCTGATCGGAGAAGGGCCCCCGGCTGTCTCGCCGGGGGCCCTTCTCGTACGGACCGTGTGTGCCGGTGGCCTCTAGAACGTGCCGAGCTTCACGATCGACAGCAGTGCGATCAGCTGGATCGCCGACGCGCCCAGGGCCTTCGGCCACGGCAGGTCGTGGGACCTGCTCACCATCAGGGTGAGCAGCGCGCCCGCGCCGACCCAGGTGGCCCAGCCGAGGAGCTGGACGAAGCCCGCGTCGCCGCCGAAGAACATCGCGAACAGGAGGCGGGGGGCGTCGGTGACCGACATGATCAGCATGGAGAGGCCGACCGTCGGCTGCCAGGCGCCGTCGCCGCCCAGCTGGCGGGCCAGGGTGTGGGTCACCACGCCGAGGACGAAGGACATGACCACCACCGCGACCGCGGTCACCAGGACGATCGGGACCGCGTTGGAGAGTGTGGCGTTTATCGCGTCCGAGCGGGCGCCGTCGAAGCCGAAGACCGCGAGCAGGCCGTAGAGGAAGGTCACGATGAGGGCGGGGGCCCACATCGAGTAGTCCCGCATCTGGAGGAAGGTCTGGTTGGGGGCCAGGACGATGCCCCGCAGCAGGTCCTTCCAGTGCAGACGCGGGCCGATCGGGCCGGACGGCGCCGCCGAACCGGCGTGGTAGGTCGCGCCCTGCGTGTAGGCGCCGGCCTCGTCGACCGAGAAGGCCTGGGTGTGGCCCGGCTGGTTCGCCGCGTACGGGTCGGGGGCGGCACCGTAGCCGCCGTAGCCGTTGTCGTCGCCGAAGTACTCCGGGCCGTCGCCGCCGGGCTGTGTCCGGCCCTGGTGTCCGCCGCGCACCTGCGCCTGCGGCCAGCCGGGCCCGCCCCCGTTCTGCGGGTACGGCCGCGGAGCCGACGGGTGTCCGTACGACGGCCCCGGCTGCCCCCCGTAGCTCTGGGGCGGCGCCTGCTGCCCGTACGCGGGTTGTTGCGGTCGCGCTTGCGGGGCACGGTTGTCCCGGCCGCCGCGTCCGATCCTGAATCCAGCCACGTCCTCGAACGTACCCGGTCCGGAAGAAGCGTGTGCGGGCTCGGCCGTCGGAGCCCGCCATTGCGGCAGAGCTGTGACATCCCCTAAGGGAGGCCCAGGGGGAGAAATCCAGGAGGTTCCGGGGGGTCCGGACGGGCCTACTGCCCGAACGCGGAACCCAGCAGCGCTCCCGTCCCCGACACGCCCACCGACGTGGCTCCGAAGCTCACCACGCCCGTCGTCGTCAGGCCCGAGGACGAGCCGCGCAGGCTCCATACGGCGCCCCGCCCGCCGTTCTCATGCTGCGCGCCGACCGCCAGATCGGCCCGGTGGTCGCCGTTGAGGTCGGCCAGCCGGACGGCGGAGCCGAAGAGGTCGGTGTTTTCGTCGCTGTCGGGGACGCCGGGCGTGTTCTGGGTGTAACGCGTCGCGCCCACGCCCGTCAGACCGGCGGCGGAGCCGCGCAGCAGCGTCACGGTGCCGGCCTGCCGGACGGCGCCGACCGCCTCGTGGGGCGCACCGACCGCCACGTCCGCGTATCCGTCACCGTTGACGTCGGCGACGGAGAGGGAGTCGCCGAACCAGTTTTGCCCCACGCTGCTGCCGGGGACGCCCGGGCTGTCCTGGGTGATCGTCGCCTGGGGTGTGGTGCTCACGCCGTCCGGGCCGCCCAGGTAGGCGCGGACCGAGCCGCCGTCGGCGCCGGTGACGTCTCCCGGGGTGACGGACACGATGAGGTCGTCGTGTCCGTCGCCGTTCACATCGCCCACGGCGACCTGGTGCCGGCCGCCGGTGGGCAGCACCCGCTCGAACTCGGGCGTGGGGGACGCACCCTGGTAGACGATGTTCCCGGAGACCGTCGGCGACGAGTTCCACGAGTCGTACGTGCCGTTGATCACCAGGTCGTCGATGCCGTCGCCGTTGAAGTCGCCGGCGGCCAGGGAACAGGCGCCGCCGCCGCAGGCGACGCCGGACACGCCGCCGTCCTCCAGATCGGTGTCGAGCCAGGTGCGGGATGCGGCCCCCCCGGTCCTGGTGAAGCCGCCCCTGAAGATCTGTACGTCCGAACCGGTGCTGCCGACGGCCAGGTCGGCCCGGCCGTCCCCGGTGAAGTCGCCGACGGCCAGGGAGCGGCCGAAGTAGTCGTGGGACGTGCGGTCCGGGTCGGCGACGGCACGGCCTCCGCTCAGGCCGTTCTTGCCGCCCCAGACGATCACCACGGCACCGCCGTAGGCGTCGTCGCCGTGGCGCTCGGCGCTGACGACCAGGTCGGCGTACCCGTCCCGGTTGAGGTCCCCGAAGGCGAGCGCCGAGCCGAACCCTCCGTCGGTCTGCGCCGTGCCCGGGATCCCCGCCGAGTCCTGAGTGACGACCGTACGGTTCGACGCCTTGATGCCGGACTTGGAGCCGTAGCTGACGACCACCGCACCGGCCCGCGCCTTGCCGCCGACTGTGGCGCCCGGCGCCGCGGTGACGAGGTCGCGGTAGCCGTCGCCGTTGAAGTCGTCGGCGTACTTGGCGGGGGCGGCGGACGCGGCGGAGGCGGTGGTGACGGGCAGGGCGGTGAGCAGGCCGGTGGTGAGGGCCGCGGCGAGGAGCAGGGTGCAGGGGCGAAGGCGAGTGCGGGTGCGCAAGGCGGTGACTCCTTTGACGGGCCGGGCGCGTGCGGGACGCGCCCGGCCGGTTGCGTTCAGATACCCGTCAGCTGCCGAAGACCGAGCCGAACTGCGGGGTGCCCGTCGTCGACACGCCCACGTTGTTCGGGGCGATGGCCCGGGAACCGGTCGCGGTGATCTTCGAGCCGTTGGACGGCAGGTAGGTCACCGAGCCGTCGCCGCCGTTCTCGTACGAGCCGACGACCAGGTCGGCCTTGCCGTCGCCGTTGACGTCGTCGAGCTTGACGTCGGTGCCGAAGAGGTCGTTCTTCTCGTCGTCGCCGGGGACGCCGGCCGTGCTCTGGGCGAAGGACTGGGCGCCGGAGGCGAGGTTGATGCCGGTCTTGGAGCCGTAGAGGACGGTGACCTGGCCGGTGTTGGTGTGGCTGCCGATGTCCTCGCCGGGCGTGGAGACGACCAGGTCGGCGTAGCCGTCGCCGTTGACGTCACCGAGGTCGAGGTCCCAGCCGAAGCCGTCGCCCGTCTCCGAGGCGCCGGGGACGTTGGAGGTGTTCTGGTTGAACATGGTGACCTTGGCCGGGCCGGAGGCGCTGCCGTAGGTGACGGCCACCCGGCCGCCCTTGGCGGAGTCCGGGACGGTGGTGCCGTTGGAGGTGTTGTCCCAGTCGGCGCCGCTGACGATGTCGCCGAAGCCGTCGCCGTTGATGTCGCCGATACCCGTGACGATGCCGCTCTTCAGCGTCTTCACGCCGGTGGCGGTCAGGCCGTTCGCGGTGCCCGGCAGCCAGTAGTTGGTGTTCCACTGGTAGCTGGTCTTCGTCTCGAACCCGTCGACGACCAGGTCGCTGCGGCCGTCGCCGTTGACGTCACCGGCGGTGAGGTGCAGCGGGCCGTACGCCGACGAGCTGTTGCCCGCACGGATCGGCGCCTTGACGGTGTACCGGCCGCCGGGCGTGCCGTTGCTCGCGATGCCGCCCTTGAGCACCCACAGCGTGGCGGAGGAGCTGCCGACGGCCAGGTCGGCCTTGCCGTCGCCGTCGAAGTCACCGGCGGCCAGGCTCAGCCCCCAGTTGTCGTGCGAGGACGGGGCCGGGTCCTTGAGATCGACGCCCTTCCCGGTGAGGCCGCTCTTGGAACCCCAGAGCAGCGTGACGGTGCCGCCGTCGGTGTCGGTGCCGACCTTGTCGTACGGCGCGGAGACCGCGAGGTCGTCGTAGCCGTCGCCGTTGAAGTCGGCGTACGCCATGTCGTAGCCGAACTCGTCGCCGGCCGCGGCGGTGCCGGGGACGCCGGCGCTGTTCTGGCTGAGGGCGGTGTGCTTGGCGGCGGTGAGGCCGGTGGCCTTCGAGCCGTAGAGGGCGACGATCTGGCCGGCGTTCTTGTGGCCGCTGACGTAGGCGGTGGCCGCCGAGGTGGCGATGTCGCCGATGCCGTCGCCGTTGAAGTCGGCCTGAGCGACCTTGACGGAGTCCGCGGCCGACGCCGAGGCGGCCGAGAACGTGAGCAGCCCGCCCGTCAGCGCGGCCGCGGTGGCCGTCGCGAGAGCGAGTCGCGGGAACGTGTGCATGCGGGTGGTCTCCTGCGGCATGCGGGGGGCCGTCCGCACCGGGCGGACGTCCGGAGTCATTGGATGTCCGGCGATCAAGAGACCAACGTCAACCGGTAAAGGTTGTACGTGAGTTCGAGAATTCGATGAGATCACCGGGGTATGCGGCTGCGACTCGCCGGGGCCTCGGGCGCCGCCGGTGCAGGGCGGGCCCATGAGGTGACGGGTCCATGAGGGCGACGGGCCCATGAGGGCGACGGGTCCATGAGCGCCGTGAAGATCTATGCAGCGACCGTGCCCGCGGAGCGCTTGACCTTACCCTTGAGGGCAAGGTTTAGCGTTCTTCGAGGTGAGGGGTATGCGGATCGGGGAGCTGGCTCGGCGAGCCGGTGTGACGACCAAGGCGGTGCGCTACTACGAGTCGCTCGGGCTGCTCGCTCCGGCGCGGCTGGGCAACGGCTATCGGGACTACGACGAGCACGACGTACGGCTGACCCAGGAGATCCGGGCGCTGGGCCGCCTCGGCATCCCTGTCGAGGCGACGCGGCCGTTCCTGGAATGCCTGGCCCTGGGACACCGGCACGCGGACGACTGCCCGGCCGCGCTGGCCGGGTACCGGGACGCCATCAACGAGCTCACGCAGCGGATCGAGGGCCTCACCGCCCGCCGGGCGGTGCTCGTGGCGCACCTGCACGAGGCCGCCCACCGCAACAGCCACCGCTCACCGGCCGCCGAAGGAGAGGAACCGATGACCGACTACACGAGCCTGCCTGCCGACCTGCCCGTTCCCGAGGACGACGGCGCCGCCGCCCACCTGCCCGGAACCGGAATGCCGCAGCTGGAACTCCGGGCCACCGACGGCGCGACGGTCGGCCTCGATGCGCTGGGTGCAGGTCGCACGGTGCTCTACATCTACCCGCTGACGGGCCGTCCCGGCGTCGATCTGCCCGAGGGCTGGGACGCCATCCCCGGCGCCCGTGGCTGCACCCCCGAGACATGCGGCTTCCGCGACCACCACCAGGATCTGCTCGCGGCCGGCGCGGCCCGGGTGTACGGCCTCTCCAGCCAGGACAGCGACTACCAGCGTGAGGTCACCGAGCGGCTCCGCCTGCCGTTCCGGATGCTTTCCGACCCGGCCCGAAGCGTGGCTCGGGCACTGGAACTGCCCACGTTCACCGTCGGCGGGCTGACGCTGTACAAACGGCTCACGCTGATCGTCAGGAACAACGTGATCGAGCACGTGTTCTACCCGATCTTCCCGCCGGACAGGCACGCCGGCCAGGTCCTGGCCTGGCTGGGGGACAACGCCCTGTAACCCTGTAGAGCGGCCTCAGACGTGGAGCTCCTGTGGAAAGCCGGTCCAGCGGAGCTCGGTGGGGAGGTGGCCGGTGTCGTTGAAGAGGAGGAGCGCCGGCGGGCGGTCGGGTGCGTAGCGGATGACGGTCAGGGCCGCGTTGGCGTGATTGATACCCAGCCATCGCCACTTCGGCGCGGCGAGGGCGGCTCGGACGAGCCAGCCGACGAGGAAGTTGTGGGTGACGACAAGCTCGTGGCGCGGTTCGTCGCCGGCGACGGGTCCGGTGAAATCCGCGAGCGCCGCCGCCGCGAGCCCGGGGCCCTGTTCGCGTTCCTCGGCCGTGAACTGGTCCAGGAACTTGATCCAGGCGTCGGCCGCCTCCGGCGGCAGTTCCTCGCGTGCCGGCAGGTAGGGGATGTAGTCGCCGGCCGCTTCAGAGTGATGGCGCGGGACACCGTCGAGCTGTTCACCGATCAGCCGGGCGGTCTGTTCGGCACGGGCGAGCGGACCGTGGTGGATCGCCGCCAGCGGGACCCCACGGAGCCGCTCCCCCAGCAGGACGGCCTGGCGGCGGCCCGCAGCGGTCAGTTCGCTCTCGTCCGGCGACGCCTCGGCGTGACGGGCGAGATAGAGATAGCGGGCGGCCGTACCGGTCATGGGCGCGTCCTTCAGTGGAGTCGAGGTTGCGGACTCATGGAGGGACACCGACCCGCGCGGACCGGTTCCGCGAAGGATGGAGTCGTACGACCACGGTTCCATCGATGCCCGGGCCGACCGCGAGAGGGCGGCCGTTCCTGTCGGCCGGCCGGAACAGTCGGCCGAACTCCCGCTTCTCATCGGTGAGTTGCGCGGGCGTCACACCCTCTCGGCCCAACCGCAAGGCGCTGCAGCGCCCGGCCCGTCTCCGGCGGACGCCGTTCGAACCGGACACCCGGGTTGAGGCCGGTCAGGGACCGGCTGGGAGCCGGGTCGTACGGGCCCGGCGTGCCGCCGAACCCCGGCAGATCGGGGGCGACGATGTGCAAGTCGTCGGACAGGGCTGTCAGTTGATGCCGACACATCCGGCCGCCTTGCCCGGCACCGTGCACCAGGACCAGCGCCGGATGCTCTGTGCTGCCGGCCTTCAGAACATGCGTCCTCACGGTCACAAGATGGCAGCCGCACACGCGCCGGACCAGCCGACAGCACATGCCATCAGTCGAACACGGCCACGGGGGCTACGGCAGTGTCCCGAAAACCCGGTCACCCGTGCCCATGGGGCCGATCGAGCCGGTGGGCCGTGCCGTGGACGGCCCAGCCTTCTCACCGGGCGGGGGAGGGCCGGTCAGCGGTAGAGGTCGATCGTGAAGCGCCGCGTACCCGTACCGATCGTGACGGCGTGGACCGAGCCACGGGCCCGGTTGAACACCCCGGTGCCACCGGTGATCGCGTTGTCGAACGAAGGGGGAGGGCCCGGGTTGAGGATGCCGAAGACCATTCCCTGCACGGTGAGTTGACCGCCCGGGAGGTTGTAGTTCACGACGCACTCCTCCGCTCCGCCGCTGTCGACCCGGGTGGTGGTGCAGGTGCCGCCGGTGTCACCGGCCTTGTTGCCGCGCTGGTCGAAGAGTTCCGAGCGGAAGACGGTCCGATCGCCCTGGGCGGGGCTGCCGCCGGGGTTGACGGGGAAGCGTGTCTGCTGCACGAGGTGGCCGATGAGTGTGATGACCTGGTGTCCGCCCCTGGCATGGGCGAAATCGGTGTCCGCCGCGGCGCCCGCGACGGGGGCGCAGGCGAGAAGGGTGACCAGCGCAGTGGCCGTGCCGAGACAGGCTGCCCTGATGGGGCGCATCATGTGGCTCCCGAGGTCGATGTTCATGAACGGTCAGGTGCCGCATTCATAACCTCGGCGCTGTCCCCGCCCGGAACGCCCCGGCACGACCCACCGTCAGATCCGACCAGTCGGACCAACCCGGGACGAGAGATGCCCCGACCGACCGCGCACCACAGAGATCGCTATCCACAGCAGGCGTGCCAACTGACCGCTCACGCCCTCCTGATCACCCTTGCGGCGGGACGAGCCCATGAGCGGAGTGAAGATCGACGTGCTGACTGTCGCCGCCGAGCAGCGGGAGGTTCCGGAGAAGCGGTTCGCCTCCCGGGCCCACTCCGTGGAGAGCTCGGACGGATTCGAGTGGTGCGAGTTGCTGCAGTCGCAACGGGTGCGTTGATGTAGCACTGGCCGCGCTTCCGTGAGGAGCCCGTCCGAGGGTTGGTCAAAACGCCGGAAAGTGGCTCCTGACCTGCAACGGCAGGACTGAAGTCGGCGAATTTCGTTGGCCTCACGGCATCACCGCTGCGTAGGGTCACCGCGTCCCAGGAGGTGAGGCCGTGACCACGTACGGCACGATGTTGATTCCCGCGCCGCTCGAACAGGCCGCCCCCGTCCTGCGCGCGGTCTGCGCGGCCGGCTACGCGACCACCGCCGGGCCGGAATTCTGCCTCGCCCACCCGGACCGGTCCGTCGAGGAGAACAGCGTCTTCGCGCTCGCCGGGCCGATCAGCGCCGAACTGGGTGCTCCGGTACTGGCCGCCTTCCAGTACGACGGTGACCGGCTGGAGTTGGAGGTCTGGCGTGACGGAGTTCTCGCCCACCGCTACGACTCCTGGCCGGGACGGGACGACGAGGACGCCGACGAGGTACCCGTGGGCGCGGACCCTGCCGCTTTCCTGGACTTCGCCGCCGGGCCCGTGGACAGCCACCGCCTGGCCTCCGCGCTCGCGGACATCCCGATCGACGCGGAGGACAAGGACGTCGACGGCGACCCGGGGTACGTCTGGGCCCAGTCCCTGCACTGGGACGTGCTGAGTGCGCTCGGCCACCCGGACCAGACAATCCGCCGCGCGCAGTGGGACTACTTCCACATGCGCGGCGCGCCGCAGGCACTCTCGGAGGTGCCGGCCGGCACCGAACTCGTCGTCCTGGGCACGGCCGAGCACCCGTTCCAAAGCCTCACCCGCGCGCCGCAACAGGTGCGCTGACGTACCACTACGACCCGCACAGGGGAAGAACCGCAGAGTCGTCCCGGTCTGCCTGACAGACATGCTCAGCAGCGCGACCAAGCTTCCCCCGGCAGGAAGTGGGGCAGGTCTTCCCCCCAGGATCAACCGTCGGCGTCTGGAGAAAACCGGATGCGGCGGCCGGCGAGGCTGGCTACCGTCCGGGCGTGGCCCACACCTATCCCCCGCTGAACGTCGAAGTCCGCACGCCACGCCTGACGCTGGCCGGCGCCTCCGACGAACTGCTGGAACGTCTCGTGCCGCTCGTGCGGGCCGGGGTCGCCGACGCCGAGCCGTGGCCGTTCGACGACCCGATCTCGTTCTACGCCGACAGCCCCGAACGGGAATGGCAATGGCTGCGCGCCATCTGGGCCGGCCGCGCCCGCGTGAGCCCGGACTCGTGGCGGCTGTACTTGGCCGTCCTCGTCGACGGCGAACCGGTTGGCATGCAAGACCTCATCGGCACGAACTTCACCCGGTTCGGCACGGTGTCCAGTTTCTCGTGGCTGGCCCCCGGCAGCCGCGGACAGGGACTCGGCAAGGAAATGCGGGCGGCGGTCCTGCAGTTGGCCTTCGCCGGGCTGGGCGCACGCGAAGCCGGCAGCGACGCCTTCATCGACAACGAAGCATCCAACCGCGTCTCCCGTGGCCTGGGCTACGAACCGAACGGCACGGACTGGGACACCCGCCGCGGCGAACCCGCGCTGATCCAGCGGTGGCGGCTCGCTCGGGACGCGTGGGAACGGATCCGCCGGGACGACATCGAGCTGACCGGCATCGGGGAATGCCTGCCCGTCCTCGGCATCGACTAGTGCCGTGACCGCGTAGGTCCGCCGTGTCGGTGGTCGTGGCGGTTGGACGTAGGGGATGTCCGATCCGACCGCTGGAGGCGCGGTAGCTGAGCCTGTCCGTGTGCGCAGACTGACTGACCAGGAGGGGCAGAAGCGGCCGCGCAGCCAGGCGGGCCGTTCGCATCGCTGTGCACGGCGTCCGTCCCCGGCGGCTGGTGGGACGGGTCGTCACCGGTGTCGGTGAGTACCCGGCTGACATCGCTGGTGGCGAGCCGACGGGACCCCGCGGAGATCTGGTGCTTCATGCGGGCCGGGGCGTTCCGAGGGAATTGGCGGGGCGTTTGTCATACCGGTGATCTAAGGTCGTGCTGTTCGTCACCGCCGGGGGCGTGTCTGGCTTGCCGGCGTAAAGCTTCAGCAGCTGTGAAGGAGACGGACCGGTGCCCGCGCGGGATCGCCCAGTGGTCGGCGAGGTGCGGCCAGGGACCGACGTTCCACCCGGTCCGTTCAGTGAGTCCATGCAGACCTCTTCAAACACAAGGACGTTGATGAGACGCAATTCCCTCACCGGCTTAGCCGCCGTGTTCGCTTCGGCCGCGGGTCTGACCGCATCGTTGCTGATCGCGAGTCCGGCGGGTGCCGTTTCCGGCCAGCCGGTGATCACCATGGATGCGCCGACTCCGGCGGCCCTGCCGACCGCTCCTGCCGCGGCAGGCGTGTACTTCGACTTCCACACCCAGACCAAGAACCTCACGGCCGACGATGCCACTCTGACCGTGGACGCCCGGGGTCTGTCGAAGATCGCCAAGGTGGCGTTCTCGAGCAACTGCACCGCCCATGGCCTGGTCGCCACATGCTCGGAGTCGTTCGAGTCGGGCTCCAATCCGAAGATCGGCCTCGGGTCCATGACTCAGCTGACCCTGACCGCACTCAGAGGCAGCCGGCTGGGCGCCACGGGAACGTACAAGATCACCGGCCGGTCCGCGCACGCGCAGATCGTGGGTGGCACGGGATCGGTCACCGTGGGAGGGCCGTCCTTCGGCCTGAACCGCCTCGCCGATCACACCAACCTGAAGGTCGGCAGCAACGTCACGGAACCGGTCCGGTTCACCAACGTCGGCAACCGTCCCGCTCGCGGCGTGCAGACCGTCCTGGCAGCCTCACCCGGCCTGGACTTCGCCGACCACTACTCGAACTGCCAGTACGGGTCCAACGGAGCGGCCCACTTCGCCAAGTGCTACCCCAAGGGTGCCATCAACATCGCGGAGACGGCTGCCCTGTCCGCCCCGGTGCGCCTGCACGTGAACTCCAGCGCCCTGTTCACCTACCTCGACGTCCTCACCGCGCCTCTCGGCCAGCCCGGCTGGCCGGACGGCCAGGGCATCAAGTGGACGTGGGGCAAAGACTCGGCGCCCGCGCTCAAACTCAAGGTGATCAAGGCAGGCCGACACTCTTCGGCCCCGGCGGGATCCGTCTCCCTGCCGCAGACCGGCACCGTCACCGACTACGGGATCGCTTCCCTCAGGGCCCGCAACACAGCCGACTTCGCAGTATCCGGCGCGAGTGCTCAAGCCGGTGTGGGCACGACCGCGACCCTCCGCTTCCACCTGGCCGCCAACGGTCCGGCGACCCTGTACGACCGCAGCGGCGGTGACGGAGTGCCCACCGTCTGGGTGACGCTCCCGCCCGGCACCACCGCTGTCGGCCACTCGGCCAACTGCGCCCCGTGGCAGGAGAACAATCCGACCGCCACGGCCAAGGGACCCTACGTCTGCATGCTGCCGGGCTACATCGTGCCCAAGGGACAGGTCACCGACTTCGCCCTGACCCTGCGGGTCGACGACGTCGTCACCCATGCCGCAGGCAGCGTCCAACTGGTCTGGGGCCCGGATCCGGCCGACTCCCACCGGCCCGACTTCGATCCGGACAGCCGCAACGACTCCGCCGTCCTCACCGTGAACTGAGCCACAGCCCACAGGCAAGCAGCGGCCCCTCCGCCCAGTCACGGCCCGACGACCACTCCACCGCTCTCGCCGACACGCAGGCCGGTGCCGGGCAACGCCTGCTCGGCACCGGCGGGCGAGGCGTCACAGAACCCGAGGCACGCCAATGGCCAACGCGTCGGCGTGGGCGACCGGCCGCATGCCGCTACCGGCGAGAGGGCGACCGCCGCAGTCCTCGCCGCGCATCGCCCGGGCGTCGCCGACGCGATACCCCGCGCCCGAGGGTTGCCGCGGACGTCCCCGCAACCGACCCGGACGGCCCTTCGCCGACCGGGGCTACGACTACGGCAAGTACCGCCAACTTGCCGCGGAAACGCGGTATCTGCCGCCTGGTCGACCGACGTGCCGCTGCCCACGGCTCTGGTCTCGGCCGCACCCGCTGGGTCGTCGAGCGGACCGAACCGCCTGGCTCCGTCGGTCCAGACGACTCCGTGTCCGCTACGAATGATCAGTTGGTCGCTCACGCCCTCCTGATCACCTCTGCGGCAGGATGGGCCCATGAGCGTAGTGAAGATCAACGTGCTGACCGTGCCCGCAGAGCAGCGGGAGGTCCTGGAGAAGCGGTTCGCGTCCCGGGCCCACGCCGTGGAGAACTCGGACGGGTTCGAGTGGTTCGAGCTTCTCCGGCCCGTCGAGGGGACCGACCAGTACCTGGTGTACACGCGGTGGCGGGACGAGGAGTCCTTTCAGGCGTGGATGGAGGGGCCGATGAAGGCGGCGCACCAGGGCGGGGCCGAGGGCGAGCGGCCGAAGCCGGCGGCGTCCGGTTCGACGCTGTGGTCCTTCGAGGTGGTCCAGTCGGCGGGGCCGAAGGGCTGACACCCGGACGGTCCCGCCGGAGGCTCGGCGCGGGCGGGTGAGGGCGGCTCACGGCTCGGACAGGCACTTCACCACCGCGTCGCCGGACTCGGCCGTCTGCGCGTAGAAGGTTCTGAGCTCCTGGTGGGCCGCGGCGAACTCGCCCCAGGTCTCGGGCTCCGCGGGCGTGCCGCCGTAGTGCGGCATCAGGGTGTCGCGGGCGAGATCCCACAGGGCGTCGAAGTCGGCCGCCGTCAGGAACCCGGCCACCTGACGGGCCTGGGCGGCGGTCAGTACCAGCAGGGGCGGCTTGTGGCGGTCGGGGCGGACCACGGGGCGGCCGCCCAGCAGCACCTGGGTCTCGGGACGGGTTGTGGAACCGAGCGGGCAGGCGCCGGCGTAGATGCGCTCCTGGTCCAGATAGCGCCGGTGCCGGACGGTCTCCGAGTCGCTCTCGAAGAGCCGTTCCAGCCAGGTCGGGCTGTTGCGCAGCGCCGGGGCCGGCACCGCGCGCAGACGGAGGTACTCGTTCATGTCAGAAGGAGCGCACGCGGGTCTCGATCCATCACGCTGCCGGGTGGGAACGGGGCGGATCGGCCGCTGACCTCGTGCGCCGTGCCGCCGTGATGGATAGGTGGGCCGCCGCGACGGAAGGGCCGGCCGCCCCGCCGGCTCCGCGCCGTTCACGGGGGGGTGCCCCTATCTCTTTCGTCAAGGGGCGCGTCGGTTGATTGGTGATGTTTCAGGCGGCTTGGGGGGTGGCTTGAGGTTCGAAGAACGTGCCGTCGCGGAGCATTGCGAAGAGCACGTCGACGCGACGGCGTGCGAGACACATCAGGGCCTGCTTGTGCCGCTTGCCCTCGGCCTTCTTCCGCTCGTAGTAGGCCCGGGAGGACGGGTCGGACAGCGAGGCGAACGCGGCGAGGAAGAAGGCCCGTTTCAGGTGCTTGTTGCCTCTGCGGGACGGGCTCTCGCCACGGATCGAGGACCCCGACCGCCTGGTCACCGGAGCGAGCCCGGCATAGGCGGCGAGGTGGCCCGCGGTCGGGAAGGCGGTGCCGTCACCGACATCGATGAGGATCCTGGCTCCGGTCCTGACGCCTATCCCCGGCATCGACGTCAGGAGCTCGGAAAGAGGGTGCGATTTGAGCAACTCCTCGATGTCCGAGGCCAGTTCCTTGCGCTGGTCGAGCAGGCCGGCCAGGTTCTTCGCGAGCTTAGGCACGATCACCGCGGCCGCGTCGGTGCCCGTGACGACGACGGTCTGCTCGTCGAGTGCGGTGAAGATGTCCTCGACCAGCCGCTGGGCCATCCTGGGCGCCTTCGGCCGCAGCAGCGTGATCAGGCGCCGTCCTCCGGCCTTGCGGATCGCCTTGGGCGAGCCGAACTGTTCCAGCAGCGTGAGCACGGCCGGGTGCTGGATGCGTGGCCCCAGGACCCGTTCGAGGTGCGGGTGGATCTGGGTGAGCAGGCCGCGGAGCCGGTTCGCGACCCGGGTGACCTCGCCCGCGAGGTCGTCGTCGAACCCGACGATCATGTGGAGTTCGGCGATGGTTTCGTCCGTGAGCTCGATCGATCGGAGCGTGTGGGGCATGGTGCGGGCGGCGTCCGCGATGATCGCCGCGTCGCGGGCGTCGGTCTTGCCCTCACCGGGATAGAGGTCCGCGATCCGCCGCATCGTCAGGCCCGGCAGATACGCCACCTCGCAGCCCGCGTCGCGGGCGATGGCCAGTGGCAGAGCACCGATCGAGGCGGGCTGGTCCACGACGACCAGGACCCGGCCGTACTTGGCCGTGAGCTTGTCGAGCATGGCCCGTATCTTCGGCTCGCTGTTCGGCAGCGGCTTGTCGACGACGCTCCTACCGTCCGGCATGAGACCCGTGGCGTGGTGTTCGCCCTTGCCGACGTCGAGGCCGAGGAAGACGGCCACGTCGCGGATGTCGATCACTTCACTCCTCCTGGGAGGGTCTTGTCTTCCCGGCCAAGGCACGGCGCCGACATCCGGCAACCACGTTACGAAGAGCGTTGCCGGCGGGCCGGCGCTCCTGCCCCTATTAGCGATCTACCGGCGCCTCCCGACCCGGTGACACCACCCCCCGGGTCATGGTCGACAGGGGGCAAAAGTCATGCCGGGCCAGAAGGCCGGGAGCCCCAAGATCGGGGCCGTCTAGAAGGTAACGGGGGAGAGACACGAACGGCGTGGAGAAGTCCGGGGAGCGACCGGCTTACTCCCCCAGCGCACGGTCGCCGGGAAGCGTCACCCCGGCCGGGGCGCGGCGCGGGTGCCAGGCGCCGGTCAGGCCGGGGGCCGGCCGTAGGGGCCGTGGGGCCCGCGAGGCCCGTGACAGCCATGAGGGCCATAGGGGCGGGCCGTGGCCGGGGCGCCGGTCCGGCCGGTGCGGCGGTCGGTGCGGCCGAGTGCCGGGGGCAGGTGGCCGTCAGGCCGGTGTGACGGTGGGTTCGGCTGCCGGGGTCGGCTGCGGTACGACGTGGCGGCGCCTGGTCGGGATGCCGAGCAGCGGGTTGGCGACGCCCCAGGCCGCGCCCTTGCAGACGAGTTCCTTGTAGACGGCGGCGGTCCGGCCGGTCAGGGCCGCCCGTACGGCGCGGTCGTCGGCTGTGACGTACTGGATCAGGCCTTCCCTGCGGCCCAGCGAGATGCACTGGTTGAAGTAGCGGATCGGGGTGTTCGGGAGCTTGCCGCCGGTGAGGCGGGCCGCGATGGTGTCCGCGGCCTGCCAGGCCATCGGGACGCCCGAGGCGCAGGACATCCGGAGCGGCTTGTCGCCAGGGCCCGCCGCGAGGGCCGCGTCACCGATGGCGTAGACGTCGGGGTGTGAGACCGAACGCATGGTCCCGTCGACGACGATCCGGCCGGTGTCGGTGACCTCCAGGGCGGTGGCCCGGGGGATGGGGTGGACGGCGAAGCCGGTGGTCCACAGGGTGACGGCGGCGGGGATCGTGCCGCCCTCGGCGGTGGTGACATGGCCGGCCGTCACTGCCGTGACGGCAGTGTGCTCGTGCACGGTGACGCCGAGCCGGTCGACGACCTTCCGCAGGTGCCGGCGCCCCTTGGCCGAGAGCCAGTCGCCGAGGCCGCCGCGGGCGGCGAGGGCGACCCGGAGGTCCGGGCGGACCTCGGCGATCTCGGTCGCGGCCTCCAGGCCGGTGAGGCCGCCGCCGACCACGACCACGGGCTGCCCGGCGGCGAGACCGGCGAGGCGCTCACGCAGCCGGAGCGCGCCGGGGCGGCTCGCGATCTGGTGGGCGTGCTCGGCAACGCCGGGGACGCCCTGGTCGTTCCAGGCACTGCCGAGGGCGTAGACGAGGGTGTCGTACGCGATCTCCTCCGCGGCGCCGTCCGCCTCGACAGCGGTGACCGTCTTCCGGTCGACGTCCACGGCGGTGACGGTCGCGAGCTTCAGGGCGACTCCGGTGCCCGCGAACATCTCGGCGAAGGGCCGGGGCCTGAGCTCCTGGCCGACCGCGAGCTGATGCATCCGGACGCGCTCGACGAAGTCGGGTTCGGCGTTGACGAGGGTGATGGCGACGTCCTCGCGGTGCAGCCGCCGGGCGAGGCGGCCGGCGGCGACGGCTCCGGTGTATCCGGCTCCGAGGACGACGATGCGGTGCTGCATGTCCGTGCTCCTGTCATCCAGCTCTTCAGCGGGTCGCCCCTTGAACCGGGCGGCCCGCCGATTCCTGACAGGAAGACGGTGTGAAGCAGCTCACATGGGGACAGGGGAGAGGGATCAGAAGAGCGTGAGCATGGGGTCGCCGTGGTCGCCGGCCGACCACTGCCTGGTCGCGCGTTCGAGTTTGTCGGGGTTGGCCTGGCTGCGGAACGCGGCGATGCCCTCCGGAGTGATCTCCAGGCACATGATCCCGAAGACCCGGCCGTCGACGACCGCCACGAGGGCGGGGCCGCCGTTGGCGGTCGTGAAGTGGAACTCGGCCGAGCCGCCGACCAGGGCACGCTGGGCGGGGCCGGGTTTGAACAGGCCCCGCATGAACTTCGCGACGGCGAGGGCGCCCTCGAACGCCTTGGCCCGGGCCGGGACCTTTCCGCCGCCGTCGCCCATCGCGACCGCGTCCTGGGTGAGCAGCCGGACGAGCGGCTCGGTACGGCCGCTGGTGGCGGCCGCGAGGAACTCCTCGACGATCCGCCGGGCGGCGGCCTCGTCGACCTCGGTACGGGTCCTGCCCTCGGCGACGTGCTTCCTGGCCCGGTGGAAGATCTGCTGGCTGGCGGCCTCGGTGAGGTCGAGGATCGCGGCGATCTCCCGGTGCGGGTAGTCGAAGGCCTCCCGCAGCACGTACACCGCGCGCTCGCCGGGGGTGAGGCGCTCCAGCAGGGTCAGGACGGCGTACGACACGGACTCGCGCCGTTCGGCGGTGTCGGCGGGGCCGAGCATCGGATCACCGGCGAGCAGCGGCTCGGGAAGCCACTGGCCGACGTAGGTCTCGCGGCGGGCGCGGGCCGAGGTGAGCTGGTTGAGGCACAGGTTGGTCAGCACCTTGGTCAGCCAGGCCTCGGGGACCCCGATACGGCCGACGTCGGCCGCCTGCCAGCGCAGATACGTCTCCTGTACGACGTCCTCGGCCTCGCTCGCGGAACCGAGGAGCCGGTAGGCGATGGCCCCCAGCCGGGGCCTGGACGCCTCGAACCGGTCCACCTCGCTCGTCGTCAGGGCCATGGCCCGGATCCTAGCCCGCGGCACGCTCCCGGCGGGTGCCGGTGCGCAGGGCGCTCAGTGGTGGTGGCCGTACCTCGTGTCCGTGGTGCCGGCGCGGGTGGCCGCCTCGGCGGCGCGGATCCGGGCGTGGGCGGCCTCCGGGGCGCGGCCGGCGCTGTCCAGGACCCGGGCGAGGTTGTTCCAGGTCAGGCTGTTGGCGTACCAGTTGTCGGAGTCGTGGCGGATGCGGAGGGACTCCTGCAGGGCGGCGACGGCCGCATCGGTGCGGCCCGCCGCGTGCAGGACACAGCCGAGGCTGTTGAGCGAATCTCCGTGCAGGAAACGGTTGTGGGTCTCGCGGTGCAGAACGCAGGCCCGTTGCAGCACGAGCGCCGCCTCGCCGTGCCGGCCCAGGGCGTCCAGCACCAGACCGAGGTTGTGCCAGGCCCGGCCCTCGTGGGAACGCTCGCCGATGTCACGGAAGCGGTCCCGGGCCCGCCGGTGGGTGACGACGGACTCGTGCAGCAGGCCGCATCTGCGCTGGGCGAGACCGAGGTTGTTCCACGCCATGCCCTCGCCGGCCGGATCGCCGAGCCGGCGGAACAGGTCCGCCGCGTGGACGAGGGGTTCGATGGCCTCGTCGGACCGCTCGGCACGCAGCAGCGCGTTGCCGAGGTGGTTGCAGACGGTCGCCTCCGCGTGCTGGTCCGCCGACCGGCGCGCCCGCTCCCCGGCCCTGCGGCTGACACTGACCCAGTCCTCGAAGTAGCGCCGCCTGCGCAGGAATTCGGCCAGGTGGAGCGCGAGCGCCACGGTGCAGTCCGGGTCCTGTTCGTCGGGCCACTGGACGGCGGCGACGAGGTTGACGCGCTCGGCGTGGAACCAGGAGAGCGCCTCCGCCCGCCCCTTGAACAGATCGGGCGGCGGGCCGTCGGAGGGCGCCCGCAGCTGACGGTCGGCGGCCGCCGCCTTCGTCCGGTAGTGGTCCCGTATCTCCCGGCGCGCCCGGCGGCCCTCCTCGCCGAGTACGGGGTCGTCGGCGGCCAGCGCGCTCGCATAGCCGCGGACCAGATCGTGGATGCGCCAGCGCTCGGGGAGTTCGTCGCCGCGCCCCTCGCCGGTGATCAGATGGGCGCCCACGAGGTCGTCGAGGAGATCCAGTGCCAGGGGCCGGGGCCGTCCGGTGGCCACCACCGCCGTTTCGGTGCTGAAGTCCTGGAAGGGCACCTGGGCCAGCCGGCACAGCGCCCGGGTCCGGTCCGGGGGCAGCCGGCGGAAGGACATGTCGAACACGGGGGCCAGCGCCAGGGCCCGGCCGTATTCGTCGACGCCCCTGCTGGTCAGGACCCGGGTGCGGTCGACGGCCGCTCTCAGCTCCTCGACCAGTGACGCGAGCGGGTTGCGGACATAACGCCGGTGCAGGAGGGAGGTGGCGATCCGCAGGGCGAGCGGCATACGGTCGCACAGCCGGGTCAGCTCGCGCACCGACTCGGCCTCCTCCGGCGTCCACTCGTCCGCGCCGCCGGCCCGCCGGCGTAACGCCGGGGCGATCAGGCGGACGGAGTCGTCGGGGGTGAGAGGTCCCAGGGGCAACTCGACGGCCGTCAGCGACTCATGGCATTCGCGCGAGGTGATGAGCACGCAGTGCAGACCGCTGGCGGGCAGCAGCGGTGAGATCTGCGCCGAGTCGGAGACGTTGTCGAGCACCAGCAGGACCCGCCGGCCGGCGTCGGCGAGCGCCGCGAGGTGGCTGCGGTAGGCGTCGAGCTGGTGGCCCTCCTCGCCGTAGTGGCCGACCAGGTCGGAGCGGAGGTCGAGGTCGCCGGTGGCGAGGGCGTGCAGCAACGAGGTCACCGCCTGGGTGGGGGTGACGGGGTTGTCGTCGTAGCCCGCGAGGTCGAGGAAGAGGGCTCCTCCGGTGAACCAGCCCTCGTTCCGGGCCCGGTGCGCGGCCTTGAGCGCGAGCGCGGTCTTGCCCATGCCGCCGAGGCCGGTGACGACACAGACGAGCGGCGCGTCCGGGGCCGGACCGACGGGCGGCCCCAACCGTGCTGCCAGCGCGGCCAGTTCGCCGACCCGTCCGGTGAAACCGCCCTGCGCCATCGGCAGCGTGCACGGAGCGGGCCGGTCGGGACGGCGACGGTTGTGGTTCACGATCATCTTTCCGACGACCTGCCCCCGGAAGACACCCTGCCGGAAGTCGACGTGGTCGTCGGCATCGGGGGCTGAGTCGCCGCCGGGGTCCGGCGTCCGGCCGTCACCTGCCTGCACCTGTGGCTCCCCCTCGACCCGCAACCGCCAGGCTCGCACCGCTTTGAGGGGCTTCACGGTAGAGCATCCCCGCCATCCGGGGGACGGGTTCGGCCAACCCCACCCGCGCCCGTAATTCTCATGCGTCCCGCCGCGGCACCCCCGTACGATCCTCCCGCCGCCCGTACACCAGTGCGCATCGAGCCACCGGCTTCGGGCATCCAAACGGGAGGGACCACTTGACCACACCCTTCGGCACACGCACCCGCACTCACACCCGCACTCTCACCCGCGCACGTGCCGTCCTCGCGGTCCTCGGCACCCTGGGACTGGCGCTGGCCGCCGCCGCGGCACCCGCGAGCGCGGCCGGCCCGACGCCCGTCACGCCCACTCAGCTGTTCAACGCCTACCAGAACTGCTCGACCGACGCGGACCGGCCCACGTACGTCTGGGCCGGTACCGGCCTTGTCGTCGAGGGCATCCCCGCGACCACCGACGCCACCGACAACCCCTCGCTCACCGTGCGGTACCAGGTCTGGCCGGTCGCCGACCCGACGCAGACCACGACGGTCACCCGCATCGGCTCCGTCTCCGGTTTCGAGGCCCCCTCCAGCCTGCCCGCGGACGCCCTCGCCGACGGGCACACCTACGCGTGGCAGGCCCAGACCGTGGCCGGGGGAACGCCCTCGGACTGGTCGGCGCCCTGCTACGTCACGATCGACAACACCCGCCCGGCGAAGGCCCCCACCGTCTCCTCGCCGAACTACCCGCCGGACACCTGGAACCAGGGCGGCGAACCGGTCGAGTTCAAGCTCGACGCCGACGGCGACAAGGACGTCACCGGCTTCGAGTTCTCCTGGCAGCAGGCCCTCCCGGTCATCGGCACGAACATCGGCGACCACGGCATCCCGCAGCCCCAGGACCCGTACGCGGACACGAGATACTTCGCGCGCGCCGACGCCCCCGGCGGTTCGGCCACGATCCACCTCGTCCCGCCGACCGGCTCCGGTCCGATGACCCTGTGGGTACGCAGCCTGGACCGGGCGTACAACGGATCCGAGGACACCGAATACATGTTCCTCGTCCGTTCCACGGCGCCCACCGTCACCCCGGACAACCCGTCCCCCGGGTTCGGCGACACGGTCACGTTCACGCTCCGGCCCGACCCGGGCGTCCAGGCGGTCAGCCCGGTCGTCGGCTACTCGGTGAAGACGCTCGACGGCAGCACCGTCGACGTCGCGGCCGGGGCGGACGGCACCGCCCGGGCCGACCTCACGCTGGACGGCATCGCCGGCGAGCGCGTCGACGTGACCAGCAAGAGCGCGAACGGCTGGGTGAGCGACGCGGGGTCCTGGAGCATCGGCTACGACACCACTCCCACAATCACCTCGGACGTCTACCCGGAGAACGGCTCGGGCGGCGGCGCGGGTGTCCCCGGCACCTTCACGTTCACGCCGAAGGCGAAGGGTGTGGCGAGCTACACGTACTCCTTCAACGGCGACCCGGAGGCCACGGTCGACGCGGGAGCCGACCACACGGCGAGCATCGACTGGACCCCGCCGGCCGCAGGCGACTACTGCGCCACGGTCTACGCGACGAGCGCCTCCGGCATCCAACTGCAGCCGTACTACTACTGTTTCACGGTGAACTGACACCACCGACAGTCACGCCCGAGCCCGCCCGGGCCCGTCGGAACCGCCGGCGGGCCCGGGCGCCGGTGCGCTTCTTCTTCGCCGCTGCGTCCGTCGCCCCCGACGACGGCAGCAATCGACGACGGCAGCACTCGACGACGGCAGCACTCGACGGAACTCACCTGGTGAGCCTCACTCGTTGAGGGGATACTCGCCCTCATGCCCACGCTCTTTTCCCGGATCCTCGCCGGTGAACTGCCCGCCCGGTTCGTCTGGCAGGACCCCGAGGTCGCCGCGTTCCTCAGCATCGCCCCGCTGACCCCCGGCCACACGCTGGTGGTGCCCCGGCGGGAGGTGGACCAGTGGACCGACGCGGACGGTGAACTGCTGGCCCGCTGTGTCACCGTGGCGCAGGCGATCGGCCGCGGGGTGCGGCGCGCCTGGGACGCGCCCCGGGCCGGACTGGTCATCGCCGGTTTCGAGGTGCCTCATATGCACATCCATGTCGCGCCCGCCTGGGGCATGGCCGACTTCGACTTCTCCAGGGCCGAGGTCGAGAAGGACGAGGCCGCGCTGGACGAGGCGGCGACCCGGCTGCGCACCGCGCTGCGCGAACTCGGTTTCGCGGAGAACGTGGCGGGCTAGCCGACCGAGGCCAGTCGGCGCAGTACGGCGGCGGAGACCGGTGTGGGCAGGGCCCGCAGGGTGCGCACCAGTGCCGCCGTGGGCCACGGGAAGTACGCCTGCGCCGGCTCCTTCTCCAGGGCGCGTACGACGTACCGGGCAGCCCGCTCCTGGCTGATCTGGAAGGGCTTGGGCAGGCCGTCGCCGCCGACGCGCTCGGTGGCGACGAAGCCCGGGTGGATCGTGGTGAACCGGACGCCGTGCGGCGCGAGTTCGATGCGCGCGGTGTCGACGAGGGTGCGCACGGCCGCCTTCGCCGCCGAGTACGGCCCCTGCCGGGGGATGCCCATCAGCCCGGCCAGGGAGTTGGTGTGGGCGATCAGGCCGCCGCCGGGCTGCCCGCGCAGCTGCCCGATCAGCGGGACCAGGTAGTTGACCACCACGTCGTAGTTCAGCGCCATGATCCGCGAGACGTCCGTGACGCTCACCCGGTCCATGGCCATGTCCGGCCCCTGCCCGGCGTTGAGGAGCGCGACGTCGACGGAGCCGTACTCCGCGACGGCGGCCGCCACCACCCCGGCGGCGGCCTCGGGGTCCAGGGCGTCCGCGGGCAGGTCCAGGCAGGCGCTGCCCGCGGCCCGTATCTCCGCGGCCACGGCGGCGAGTTCGGCGGTGCGCCGGGCCGTGATGACGAACCGGTTGCCGCCGTGGGCGAGTTGCCGGGCCGCCTCGGCGCCGATGCCCGACGAGGCGCCGACGATCAGAACGGTCCGGTCGGTGATGCGTGCCATGGCGTCCCTCGGTGTCCCCCGGTTTCCCCGGTGTCCCTTCGTCCGGCGCCAGCGTAGGCCGGGCGAGCAGGCCGGCGGGCGAGGAGTGCCCGACGTGTGACCTCGGGGCGGTCAGGGACCGGGCGTCCGCCCGGCGACGACCAGTTGCTCCACCCTGCCGTGCAGGTGCTCCACATGGTCCTCCGACTCCGGCTTCATGAGGACGCTGCGCAGCACCCGGGCGCCGTCCGCGTCCGCCGTGATCTTGGGGTGGCGGGCGGCGAAGGCCTCGCGGTCCGCCCTGAGGGTGCTGAGGAAGACCGGGTCGGGGCCGGTCATGCCGTCCGTCAGGATCCGGGCGGAGGCCGCGTCGATCGCGGAGAGGGCCGCCGGGTCGGTGGCCGGGAAGTAGCTGACGATGTCGAGCTGGGGCCGCTGGTAGAGCTCCAGGTACTCGGACGCCTCGATCAGGTCCGCCCAGCGCAGCGCAGCCCGCCGCCCGGCCGCCAGGACCTGGCCGAGGCCCTCGGGGGTGGGCGGGAGAAGCCGGAAGGTGAGCCACAGGGCGGCCGCGGCGGCGCCGGCCCGGGAGCACTCCAGGCTGATCTCGCCCAGGTGGAGCTCGGTGGAGGTGAAGTAGGTGTACGGCGAGTCGTGCAGGTAGAAGCGGCCCACCTCGGGGTCGCGGAAGAGGACGGCTCCGCAGCCGTACGGCTGGAGTCCGTGCTTGTGCGGGTCGACGACGATCGAGTCGGCCCGGGCGAGGGCCCGCCAGGGCTCGGGCGGCAGCCCCTCGGGGCCGTCGGCGCCGGCGAGGAGCGTGAAGAAGCCGCCGTAGGCCGCGTCGACGTGGACGCGGACGCCGTACCGCTCGGCGAGCGGCAGGATCTCGTGGACGGGGTCGACGGCGCCCAGTCCGGTGGTGCCGGTGGTGAGGACGACGGTGCCCACGTCACCGGTCTCCAGCACCTCCGCCAGCGCGTCGGGGTCCATCCGGCCCTGGCCGTCGGTGCGGACGGGGTGGCTCGTCATGCCCAGGACGTGGCACATCCGGCCGTGGGTGTAGTGGGCGTCGGCGCTGTGCGCGATGCCCCGGCCGGGGTGCAGCTCACGGGCGACGAAGAGGGCTTCGAGGTTGGCGATCGTGCCGCTGGTGGTGAGGTGGCCGAGGTGGCTGTCGTACCCGAACATCGCGGCGAGCCGGGCCACGGCCTCGCGTTCCATCGCGGCCGTGGCGGGGCCGCCGTCCAAGGCGTGGTTGTTGGGGTTGATGAGCATCGCGGTGAGGTGGCCGACCACCGCGGCGGGGTGCGGGGGCTTGAGCATCTGGCCCGCGTAGTGCGGATGGAAGAAGGGGTAGTTGTCCTTCAGCCGGTCCGTGAACTCCTCGAAGACCGGTGCGAAGCGGTCGTCGGTCACGTCGAGGGACGGGTGCGGCCGGTAGGGGCCGAAGGTGTCGGCCCACTCCTGTATCGCGTCGGTGGCTCGGCCGAGCCAGTGCTGCAGATCCACTGGTCTTCCTCTCGCTCGCGGGTCCGTGCTCCGTGCTCCCACCGTACGATTTCATTGACTACTCAGCAATTGACTACTCAGCAATTGAGACAGCAGCAGGTGATGTGACAGTGAGTGACACCGCAGTAAGTGATCCGGCAGTAAAGTCGCCCGGATGAACGCCTCGCCCCCGCACGACGACGAAGCCGCCCGCGCCGCCAACAGCCCGCTCGTCCGCGACTTCGGGCTGCTGATCAAGTCCGCCACCCGTCTGGAGCAGCGGATCGACAGCGCGCTGCGCCGGGAGTGCGGGATCAGCCACACCATGCTGGAGGTGCTGATACGGCTCTGCCGCCGGCCCGGCGAGGAGGTCTCCCAGCGGCAGCTGGCCGACGACCTCACGCTCACCAGCAGCGGCACCACCCGGCTGATCGACCGTATGGAGGAGGCCGGACTGGTCCGCCGTGTCCCGTCGCCCGGGGACCGTCGGGTGGCCCTGGTGGAACCGACCGACAAGGGGCGTACGGCGTTCCTGGGCGCGGCGGCCGTCCATGCCCGGGTGGTGGAGGAGTTCTTCGTCAGACCGCTGTCGGCCGGCGACTACGCACAGCTGACCGGCGCGCTGTCCGCGATCGACCGGGCACTTCGCGACGAGACCCGGTGACGGCTTGACTACCCTGATATCGGACAACCGCCGATAAAAGCCTGTAATCGACCCTAAGGAACCGGTCATGGGTCTCACTGTCGGGCTTCCGGGCGGGAAGCGCGGATCCCTCGCCCATGCATGGGTGGCGGCCGCGGTCGGTGCCGGGCTGGCGCTGAGCGCGGCCTGCGGCGGGGGCGGCGGGAGTGGGAGCGGGAGCGACCACCTCAGCGTCGGTGTGCTGCTGCCGGGCGGCGGGGCCTCGCGGTTCGGGCAGTTCGACCGGCCGCTCATCGAGCAGCGGCTGAAGCAGCTGTGCCCGCACTGCCCGGCCCCGATCGTCGCCGCCACCCCCGACGCGGACGTCCAGCAACAACAGCTCACCGCCCTGATCACCCGGGGCGTGGACGTCCTGATCCTCGCCGCCATCGACCCCGAGTCGCTGCGCTCGTCCGTCGAGGCCGCGCACCGGGCCGGCATCCCGGTCGTCGCCTACGACCGGCTCGCACAGGGCCCGGTCTCCGGGTACGTCACCTTCGACGGCGCGACCGTCGGCAGGCTCCAGGGCGAGGCGCTGCTGAAGGCGATGGGCCCGAAGGCGCACGGCGGCCAGATCGTCATGATGAACGGCGCCGCGAACGACCCGAACGCCGGCTGGTTCAAACGCGGGGCGCTCTCGGTCCTCGACGGCAAGGTGCGGATCGGCAAGTCCTACGACACCGCTGGCTGGCGGCCGGAGAACGCCTACACCAACATGGCCGGCGCCATCGCCGCCCTGGGCGCGGGCCGTATCGACGGCGTCCTGGCCGCCAACGACAGTCTCGCCGGTGCCGTGATCTCCGCGTTCGACGCGAGCGCGGTCCGGCCGGTGCCCCCGGTCACCGGCCAGGACGCCGACCTGGTGGCCGTGCAGCGCATCGTCGCGGGCCGGCAGTACATGACCGTCTACAAGTCCTACCGGGCCGAGGCGGACGCGGCCGCCGAGATGGCCGTGGCTCTGGGGCGCGGCGAGCCGGCCGGGTCCGTCGCCACCGGCACCGTCGACAGTGTGACGACGAAGAAGATCCCCTCGGTTCTGCTGCCGTCGTACTCGGTGACGGTCGGCACGATCAAGGACACTCTGGTAAAGGACGGTATATACACCATCGACCAGATATGCACCCCGAAACTCCGGTCCGCCTGCGACAGGGCCGGACTCACCTGACACCCCGACGGCGGGGAAGGAGGTCGCCCCGTGGTTCAGCCCCTGTTGGCGCTGCGCGGTGTCTCCAAGCGTTTCGCCGCCGTCCAGGCGCTGGTGGACGTCGACCTGGAGATCCGGGCCGGGGAGGTGGTCGCCCTGGTCGGTGCCAACGCCGCCGGCAAGTCCACGCTGGTCAAGGTGATCTCGGGCGTCGTCGTCCCCGAAAGGGGTGTCATCGAGTGGGAGGGCCGCCCGGTCCAGATCAAACGCCCCCACGACGCCCGGGACCTCGGCATCGCGACCGTCTACCAGGACCTGTCGATGTGCGGGAACCTCGACGTCGTCGGCAATCTCTTCCTCGGCCGGGAGATCCACCGGTTCGGCATCCTCGACGAGGTCGAGATGGAGCGCCGGGCCCGCGAGCTGCTGCGGACCCTGCCCATCCACATCCCCGACGTACGGGCGCCGCTCGCCACGCTGACCGGTGGCCAGCGGCAGGTCGTCGCGATCACCCGCTCCTTCCTCAGCGCCCCCCGGCTGCTGCTCCTCGACGAGCCCACCGCCTCCCTGGGCCTCGAACAGACCAACCAGCTCCTCGACCTGATCGAGGAGATCCGCGACCGGGGCACCGGGGTACTCCTGATCAGCCACAACATGGGCGACATCAAGGCCGTCGCCGACCGGGTCGCGGTGCTGCGCCTGGGCCGCAACAACGGGGTCTTCAAGGTCGGCACCACCTCCCAGGAGGAGATCATCGCCTCCATCACCGGCGCGGCCGACCACGCCAGACGGCATCCCCCGGCCGGCTCGGAGGAGACATGGCCGTGAGGGGGCGGCGGTACGGCGAACGGCTCAAGGAGCGCGCGGGCGCGGCGCGCCACAGACTGCACGAGGGCGGCCTCGGCCCGGCCCCGGTCCTGCTGACCGTCGCCGTGATCTGGGCGGTCTTCCAGGCGCTCAACGCCAACTTCCTCTCGCCGCGCAACCTGTCCGTGCTGAGCGTGGACATCGTCGGCACCGGAATCGTCGCCGTCGGTGTCGTCTTCGTGCTGGTCATCGGCGAGCTCGACCTGTCGGTGGGCTCGCTGGCCGGTCTGTCGGGCGCCCTGTTCGCGACGCTGAACGTGAACCACGGGATGCCGGAGTGGCTCGCCGTGCTGGTGGCGGTGGCGGCGGGCGCGGCCGCCGGGGCCTTCCACGGGTTCGTGTTCACCAGGACCGGGGTCCCCGCGTTCGTCATCACCCTCGCGGGGCTGCTGGCCTGGAACGGGCTGATGCTCTACCTGCTGGGCCCGGAGGGCACCATCAGTTTCAGCGGCGACGGTCTGGTCGCCATGCTGACCGCCCGCCACTTCGGCGTCCCCGTCGCCGGCTACGGCGTGGCGGCGCTCGGCACGGCCGCGTACCTGGCCGTCTCCTTCCACGACCGCGCCCGCCGCGGCGCCACCGGCATGCCGTGCCGCCCGGCGGCCGGGATCTGGGTCCGTACGGCTCTGCTCACCGTGGTGACGTTCGCGACCGTCCACGTACTGGGCCGCTTCGAGGGCGTCCCGCTCGCGCTCCTGGTCTTCCTCGCCGTCCTCGTCGCCTCCGACCTGCTCCTGCGCCGCACCACCTACGGCAGGCGGGTCCTCGCCCTGGGCGGCGGCGCGGAGGCCGCGCTGCGGGCCGGGGTCGGGGTGGCGTGGGTACAGGTCTCGGTGTTCCTGGTGTCGGGCGCGCTGGCCGCGGTCGGCGGTCTGTTCTTCGCCTCCCGGCTCACCTCCGCGACCCAGGTGCCGGGCTCCGGCATGCTGCTGATCAACGCGATCGCCGCCGCCGTCATCGGCGGCACCAGCCTCTTCGGCGGCCGCGGCTCGACCTGGTCGGCCCTGCTGGGGGTGCTGGTCATCCAGTCGATCGCGTCGGGCATGGCCCTGCTCGGCGTCCAGCCCGCCGTCCAGTTCATGATCACCGGCGGGGTGCTGCTGATCGCGGTGGTCTTCGACGCCCTGACCCGACGGGCGGCCGTCTCCCACGGGCGGGCTTAGGCCCTGCCAGCGGCGCGTGCCGCAGACTCGGAGGGCGGGCCCCTCGGTGAGCGAGGGGGAGGGCTCAGCAGAGGGAGTCGGGTGTGACCCAAGTCACTAGAAGTCGGTGTGGGGTGCCGGACAGCTCATTGACGTGAGCACACATATGCGTACCCGGGTGCGGGCCGGGGATCCGAGCGCGTTCGCCGAGCTGTTCGACAGTTACGCCAACGCCGTCTACAACCACGCCTTCCGGCTCACCGCCGACTGGTCGGTCGCCGAGGACGTGATGGCGGCCGCCTTCCTGGAGGCATGGCGGCTGCGCGAACGGGTCGACCCCGAGGGCGGTTCGCTCCGGCCGTGGCTGCTGGGCATCGCCACCAACACCGCCCGCAACCAGTACCGGAGCAACAGGCGCTACCGAGCCGCCGTGGACGCCGCCGCGGCCGCCGAGCTGTCGGTGCCCGACCACGCGGACGAGGTGGCCGACCGCATCGACGGCCGGCACCGCCTCGCCACGGCCCTCACCGCCCTCGCCAGGCTGCGCAGACCGGAGCGCGAGGTCGTCACGCTCTGCCTGGGCGAGGGCCTGGACTACGAGGCCGCAGCGAAGGCGCTCGGCATCCCCGTCGGCACGGTCGCCTCCCGGCTCTCCCGCGCCCGCAGAAAGCTGCGAGACCTCACCGGTACGCCGCCGGCCGACGGCGCGCCGCCGAAAAAAGTTCGCGGTCATCGGGAAGGCACCGGCCTCCCCCGACAGACAAGAGGTGATCACACCCATGTGATCCGGCCCGCACAGGAAGGAAAACGATGACCGCGAACACCTCCCGGAACCGCCCGGCCGAGGAGGACGGCAGCGCCGAGCTGCTGTCCGGCACGGCGCGGGACCTGCCACCGGGCCGCCACCAGTTCCACAAGGAGCGACTGATGGCCCAGATCCACGACCTGCAGCAGGCGGAGCACACGGCGGCGGCCCCCATGCGGGAGCGGCGCCGCCGGCTCCTCCGCCCGGCGATCGCGCTGCCCCTGACGGCGGTGGCGCTGGCGGCCGCGGTCGTCGTCGGACTGACCCGGTCCGACGACGGCAACGGGGTGCGGGACTACAGCCCGGCCCTCACCACCACCATCGGCGCGGCGAGCAGCAAGGGCGTGCCCCAGCTGCTCGACCAGATCTCGCTTGCGGCCGCCAGGTCCTCGTCCTCCCGCCCGGACGTCGAGCCCGGCCAGTACATCTACATCAAGTCCGAGTCGGCCGACTCCTACGTCAGCAACACCGACTCCGGGACCTCCCTGGCCGGCCACCCGCTGCACACCCGGCAGACCTGGATGTCCCCGGACGGCACCAAGGGCTGGCTGATCGACCCTGCCGTCAACAAGAGCCCCGAGGGCGAGACCCTGTCCCTCCCCGACGAGCAGGGCAACACCCCGAAGCCGTCCCTGAACGGCCCGTCGTACGACTACCTCACCAAGCTCACCACCGACCCCGACAAGCTGCTGGCCAAGATCTACGCGGAGACGAAGGGTCAGGGGAACTCCCCCGACCAGGAGGCGTTCAGCACCATCGGCGACCTGCTCGTCGAGAGCTACCCGCCGGCGGAGCTGTACCCGGCGCTGTTCAAGGCCGCCGAGAAGATCCCCGGTGTCGTCGTGGTCGACGACGCGACCGACGCGGCGGGCCGGCACGGTGTCGCGGTGGCCCGGCTCGACGAGACCAGCGGGGAGCGCGACGAGTGGATCTTCGACAGCAAGAGCCATGTGTTCCTCGGCGTGCGCACGGTCCAGGTCCGCAAGGACAGCGAGGACGGCGCCCTGATCCCCCCCGGCACCATCCTCTTCACCAACGCCATCCTCGAGCGCACCGTCGTGGACGGCATCAGGCAGACGCCCTCGGCGAAGTCCTGAGCGGTGTGCTTCGCGCGCTGCTCCCCGGCCGCCGGTTGAGCGGGGCGGGGCACGGCGCGATCCTGGAAAGCGGGTGCGGGTAGCCGGACAGGCGGAGGCACCATGCAGGGACGCGTACCGGAGGACCTGGCGGTCGTCGTCGACACCGGCGGGGCGATCCTGGTGTGGAGTGCCGGTGCCCGGCGGCTGCTCGGTTACGAGCCCGCCGAGGTCGTCGGCCGCCCCGCCCGGACCCTGCTCGCCACCGACCTGCCCGCCTCCGCCCGCCGCCACCTGGCCGATGGGCACCGGTGGTCCAGCGAGGTGGCGCTGCGACATCGCAACGGCGACCGGGTCGTCGTACAGCTGCAGGGAATCCCGCTGGCCGACGCGGGCGGCGGGTCGCTCTGGCTGGTGACCGGGGCCGCGCAGGCGCCCCTGTCCGGGCGCCGCCAGCCCGGGGCGGCGGCCCTGTGGGACCTCACCCTCGCGCAGCTGCCCATGCCGGTGGCGATCTACGACCGCGAGGGCCGGTTCGTGGCCGCCAACGAGGTCATGACCCGGATCATGGGCCTGCCCGTGGAGGAGATGCGGGGTCTGACCCTGCCGGAGATCGAGCCCAACCCGCCCTTCGACGAGTACGACCGCCTCCAGCGGCAGGTCCTGCGGACCGGGGAGAGGGTCTTCCACGAGCAGCACGGCAAGGCGCCCGGTGAGACCCGGGAGCACTCCTGGTCGATGTACTTCTCCCCGCTGAGGGACGAGACCGGCGCGGTGCAGGGCCTGTCCGCGGTCGTCTTCGACACCACGGAGCAGTACTGGGCCCGCCGCCACCTGGCCGTTCTCAACGACGCCAGCATGCGCATCGGCACCACCCTGGACGTGGTCCGGACCGCCGAGGAGCTCGCCGAGGTGGCCGTCGGCGGGTTCGCGGACTATGTCACCGTCGACCTCCTGGAGTCCGTCGCCCTCGGAGACGAGCCGCGACCGATACCGCCGAACCAGCCGGTCACCGTGAGCCGTACGGCACAGCGGTCGATCCTGGAGGGCTGCCCGGAGGCGGCGTTCGCCCCCGGCGACCCCGTCCTCTACCCGGTCGGCACACCGCCCCAGCGGGCACTGGTGGCCGGCCGGGCCGCCCGGCACACCCCGGGCGACCCCGGGATGCGGGAGTGGATCACCGCCACCCAGGCCCGCGCCGACTCCGTCGCCCGGTACATGATCCACGCGGTGATGCTGGTGCCGTTGCGCGCCCGCGGCGTCACCCTCGGCCTGGTGCACTTCCTCAGACACCGCACGCCCGAGTCGTTCAGCGAGGACGACCAGCGGCTCGCGGAGGAGATCGTCGCCAGGGCCGCGGTCAGCGTGGACAACGCCCGCCGCTACACCCGTGAGCGCCGTACCGCCCTGGCCCTCCAGCGCAGTCTCCTGCCGGGCCGTCCGCCCGGCCTGGCGGCGACCGAGGTGGCCTACCGCTACCTGCCCACCGGTGCCGGCGGGGAGGTCGGGGGCGACTGGTTCGACGTGATCCCGCTGTCCGGAGCCCGGGTCGCCCTGGTCGTCGGGGACGTCGTCGGCCACGGCATCCGCGCCTCGGCGACGATGGGCCGCCTCCGCACGGCGGTACGGACACTGGCGGACGTCGACCTGGCCCCCGACGAGCTGCTCACCCAGCTGGACGACCTGGTCATCCGACTCGACCGGGAGGAGGGTCCGGAGGTACGCGGCCCGGTGGTGGAACCGTCCGGCGAGGTCGGCGCGACCTGCCTCTACGCCATCTACGACCCGGTGACCCGCCGCTGCGCGATGGCCCGCGCCGGCCATCCGCCGCCCGCTCTGGTCACCCCCGACGGCGATGTCCGCTTCCTCGACCTCCCGGCCGGCCCGCCCCTCGGCCTCGGCGGTCTCCCCTTCGAGTCCGCCGAGGTGGAACTGCCGGAGGGCAGTCTGCTCGCCCTCTACACGGACGGCCTGGTGGAGACGGCGGACCACGACATCGAGGTGGGCCTGGACCTGCTCCGCCAAGCCCTCGCGGGCCCGCCCATGCCCCTGGAGGAGATGTGCGACCAGGTGCTGCACACGGTCCTCACCGACCGGCCGGCCGACGACATCGCCCTTCTGCTCGCCCGCACGTCTGCCCTCGACACCTCGCAGGTCCGCACCTGGCAGCTCCCCCAGCACCCGGCCGCGGTCGCCGGGGCCCGCAAGATGGCGTGCCACCAGCTGGAGGCCTGGGGTCTGACGGACGCGGCCTTCGGCACGGAACTGATCGTCAGCGAGCTGGTCACGAACGCCGTCCGCTACGGCGACGGCCCCATCTCCCTGCGCCTCATCCGCGACGCCTCCCTCATCTGCGAGGTCTCCGACGGCAGCAGTACGGCCCCGCATCTGCGCCGGGCCCGTGTCTACGACGAGGGCGGCCGGGGCCTGCTCCTGGTGGCCCAGATCTCGGAACGCTGGGGCAGCCGCCAGACACCCACCGGCAAGACCATCTGGGCGGAGCAGCCCTTGCCCACATGACTCAGTGAGCGAGCGGCCGGTCGAGCGGCCGGTCCGGCCGCAGCGTGTCGATCACGGCGGCCACGACAGCGCCGGCGACGAAGCTCCCCACCATCACCAGCGCCACCCCGACCATGAACAGCCCGCTACGCGCCCGGATGGAAGCATCGGGGTGACGACTCGTCAAGTTCGTGGGACGGTTCGACGGACTGCACGGCCGCGGACTCGTCTTTTGCCCGGAAACGGTTGCACAAGGCTCCGGCGGCCGCCGGGCCTGCACCCTCCATGTACCGCCCCGGCCGAACATTTCGGCAAGTGCGCGAATAGGCGGGCATAAACAGGGCAGCGGGAATTGAGGTGTAACACGGACGCTGCCGCCGTACGCAGAAAGTCCGAGAAGGAGAGACACCCGGTTCGCCGACAGAACGGAATTGCCGTGAGCAACACAGAGCCCATTCACATTCACCGCCAGGACGGCGGCCGTCGGGCCTCACTGACGGTCTGCACGATCGTCGACACCGCCGCCGGCCTGCTGGTCCTGTGGATCCTGCTGTATCTGCTCGACGCGAATCGGGTGAACATATTCGTGAAGTTCGTGCATGGCACGGCGGACTGGCTCGCCTGGTGGTCACAGGACATTTTCACGATGGACACAGAAGGATTGCGGGTCATTCTCAATTACGGACTTCCCGCGGTTCTGTATGTGCTGATCGGCCACGGAATCGCCGCCCGTCTCAACCGGGCCTGACGGTCCGACGGCCTGACACGGAGGAGCGACAGTGGCACCGGACACCACCGAACCCGGCCGACTGCCCATCTACGAGGACCTGGTGCGTGAACGCGGTGACGTCGTCGCGGAGGCCCGGCTGGCGGCGGCCCACACACAGCACCGGGCGGCGGAACTGCTGGGCGGGCAGTACGTGTTCGGCGATCCGGTGCGCCATCCGCCCGCCCACTGAAGCGGAAGCGGTGGGTTCATCCGACTGCGGGATCGTCCGTCCCGTGACCGCTCCCGCCAGCCCGTCCCCGGGCGGTTCCCCCGCCGGACCCACCGCCAAGTCCCCCGGTTTCGCAGGTGAGTTCAAGGACGCCATCACCTTCCGGGCCTTCGGGCTCGCGCTCGGCGGCTACGCGGTGGGCGGCACCCTGCGGCGGTGCAGCAGCCCGAGGAGCGGGCCGGTGGCGATGAGCACGGCGAGGGCCGCGTAGCCATGCGTGAGGGTGGTGGCGGTCGCAACGCCCGCGACCAGCAACGGGCCGCCCGCGTCCCCGAGTTCACGGCCGAGTTCGGCGGCGCCCATGGTCTGGCCGAAGCGTTCCGGCGGGGTCGCCGAGGCCAGGGCCGCGAAGCCGAGAGGAGTGATCAGGCCGGTGCCGGCGCCGGTCAGGACGGCGGCGGTGAGAATGCCGGCCAGACCGGGCAGCATGGCGCAGGCGAGCCCGGCCGCGGTGAGCAGCAGTCCGGCGGTGAGGCCGGTGCGGGTCGTCAGGCGTCCCTCGTCCAGCGCGCGTCCGGCACGCGGCTGGACCAGCGCGGCGCTCGCGGCGAGCAGCGACACCGCGGCACCGGTGGCGACCGTGCCGAGCCCCGCCGTACGGCCGGAGACGGGCAGGAAGCCGACCCCGACCGACAGCGCCGCGGTGGCGGCGGCCAGCGCGGCCGTCGGGGAGAGGAAGGCCGGGTCGGCCAGCCGCCGGGCGAGGTCGAGGACCGTCTGCCTGGCCTTGGGCAGCGGCGGTACGACGGGCACGGCGACCACGGCCCACACCGCGACCACCACACCGAGCACCGCGAGGACCGCGAACAGCAGCCGCAGTCCCCCGGCCCACACCAGGACCCCGCCGAGCAGCGGGCCGAGGGTGTAGCCGACGGACTTGTAGAAGCCGTAACTCCCGAAGGCCCGGCCGTGTCTGGCGGCCGGATTGAGCCGGGCGACCAGCGCGGAAGCGGACGGGGAGAAGGCGGAGGCGGCCGCGCCCTGGCCGAGACGGGCGGCCCACAGCCAGCCGGGGCGGTCGGCGACGACGTACAGCGCGGAGGCGGCGGCGAAGGCCGCCAGACCGCCGAGCAGGACGGGACGCGCTCCGATCCGGTCGGCGAGGGTGCCGAACACCGGCTTCAGCACGACCTCGGCGCCGTCGTACAGAGCGAGCAGGCCGCCCAGCACCAGCAGGGACGTGACCGCCCCCGTGCCGTGGCCGCCGAGGTTGGCGGCGATGCCGTGCGCGCCGAAGGCGGTGGTGAAGCCCGCCGCGTACAGCGGCCACATCTGCCGGGCCGGCGCCGGTCGGGTCGTGGTCACGGAGGTCACGGGGTGCCCGCCGGAGCCTGCTTCTGGTCCTGGTCCTGGTCCTGGTCCTGGTCCTGGTCCTGGTGCAGGGTCGTGAACACCCGCTCCGCGCAGCCTCGCCGGGACCGCTCCGAGGGTGCCTTGGGCAGGAGCGCGAGCCGGCGGCCCGTCGAGTCGTCGTTCCTCATCGCATGGACGAATGTAGCAATCGTCACATTTCTCTCTGTATCGCTATGCGTTGAGCACGCCCGTGGCCAGCAGCCCGAGCAGCCCCGCCCCGATGACGATCCGGTAGATCACGAAGGCGTTGAAGGAGTGCTTGGCCACGAACTTCAGCAGCCAGGCGATGGAGGCGTAGGCGACCACGAAGGAGACGGCCGTACCCACGGCCAGCGGTACGGCCCCGACCCCGGCGCCCACCGCGTCCTTCAGTTCGTACAGGCCGGCGCCGGTCAGGGCCGGGATGCCGAGGAAGAAGGAGAGGCGGGTGGCGGCGACGCGGTCCAGGTCGAGGACGAGCGCGGTGGACATGGTGGCGCCGGAACGGGAGAAGCCCGGGAAGAGCAGGGCCAGGATCTGCGCACTTCCCACCAGCATCGCGTCCTTGAAGGTGGTGTCGTCCTCGCCGCGCTTGTGCCGGCCCATCTGATCGGCGGCCCACATCACACCGGAGCCGACTATCAGCGAAGCGGCCACCACCCACAGCGACCCCAGCGGCCCCTCGACGAGCTTCTTGGCGGCGAGGCCGACCACGACGATCGGGATGGTGGCGTAGATGACCCACCAGGCGAACTTGTAGTCGTGGTGGTGACGCTCCTCCTTGTTGGTCAGACCACGGCCCCAGGCGGAGACGATCCGCTTGATGTCCTTGAAGAAGTACACGAGCACGGCGGCGATGGCGCCGACCTGGATGACCGCGGTGAAGCCGACGACGGACGGGTCGTCGACCGGGATCTTCATCAGTCCCTCGGTGATCTTCAGATGCCCGGTGGAGGACACCGGCAGGAACTCGGTCACCCCCTCGACGACTCCGAGGACGGCGGCCTGGCCGATGCTGATAGCACTCATGGGCGGTCCAATGGCAGACTCGGGGAGCGGAGTATCTTTTACACGCACGTAAAAGGTCTACGTGACTGTAGACGGTGGTTGGGAGTACGACAAACCCCATGGCAGACGACGTACAGGCACGCGGCCCGAAACGGGCCAACGGCGTCCGCGAGGCCGAGATCCTGGGCATCCTCCAGCACGCCGACCGGGCGCTCACCCCCGGGGACGTGACAGAACGGCTCACCGACGGGCTGACGTACAACAGCGTGGTGACGATCCTCACCCGGATGCACACCAAAGGGCTGCTCACCCGCACCCCGCGGGGCCGCGCCTACGCCTACGCCCCCGTCACCGACGACGCCGGCTTCGCCGCCCGCCGGATGCGCACCGTCCTGGAGGAGCGGCCCGACCGCGAGGCCGTGCTCGCCCGCTTCGCCGACGGACTCTCCGACACGGACGCCGACCTGCTGCGCCAACTGCTCGGCCCCCAGCAGTAGAGCGGGAGCGAGGACCCTCCGGATGCGTATCGCCGTCTACATACCGTTCCTGCTCGCGGTGCTGGCCCCGCTCGGCGCCCGGCCGGTCTCCGAACGCTGCGAACCCCGCCTGGCGACCTGGCTGCTCACCGCCTCGTCCCTGGTGCTGGGCACCGCCACCACGATCTCCCTCGGTCTGCTGGCGGCCACCGGACTGATCGGCGTCCCGCAGCTCGCCGCCCTCGGCCACTGGTCGGCGACCTCCGCCCAGCGCGTCGACCCGACCGAACTGTCCGTCTCCCTCCTCGCGGGGCTGCTGCTCGGCGGCGCGGTCGTCGCCGCCGCCCGCATGCTGTGGCGCCGGGCCCGCACACTGGCCGGCGCCGCCGTCGACGCGGCCTGCATGCCCGCGCGCGACGGCCTGGTGGTGACCGAGGACGACGCCCCCGACGCCTACGCGCTGCCCGGCCTGCCCGGCCGGATCGTCGTCTCCACCGGCATGCTGCACACCCTCGACGAGACCGAGCACGGCATCCTGCTCGCCCACGAACGCGCCCATCTGACCGCCCACCACTACGCGTTCGTCGCCCTGGCCCAACTCGGCGCCGCCGCCAACCCGCTGCTGCGCCCCCTGGCGACCGGCGTCACCTACACCATCGAGCGCTGGGCCGACGAGAACGCGGCCGCCTCGACCGGCGACCGCCGACGGGTCGCCCGCACCGTCGGCAAGGTCGCCCTCGCCGCCCACCGCACCCCGGGCGCAACACGGACGGGCGCGGCGGCACTCGGCATCCTCGGCTTCCTGGGCCGGCGCGGCCCGCTCGCCAAGGCCGGCCCGGTACCGCGCCGGGTCGCCGCCCTGCTCGCCCCGCCGCTGCGCCGCCATCCCACCCTCACCTCCCTCACCGCAGCCGTCCTGGCGGCGGCGACCCTCGCCACCGCCGAGGCCACCCACGATCTCCACGTCCTACTGGCGGCCGTGGGCGCCCACTAGGGCCTCCCACGCGCCGTGGGCCACGAGCCGGGGGCCGCGCCCGGGCTGGGCCACGATCGCGAAGTCCGTACATGACACCCGCTCCGGCGGCAGACTTTGCCCATGCATGCCATCGGACACGCGCTGTCCATCGCCGGCTCGATGACCTGGGAGATCACCTGGGCCCTTGTGCTCGGGTTCACGCTGTCGGCCGTGGTACAGGCGGTGGTACGCAGGGCGACGGTCGTACGGCTGCTCGGGGACGACCGGCCGCGGACCCTCACCCTCGCGGCCGGACTCGGCGCGGCCTCCTCGTCCTGTTCCTATGCGGCCGTCGCCCTCGCCCGCTCCCTGTTCCGCAAGGGCGCGAACTTCACGGCGGCGATGGCGTTCGAGATCGCCTCGACCAACCTCGTCATCGAACTCGGAGTGATCCTGGCCCTGTTGATGGGCTGGCAGTTCACCGCCGCGGAGTTCGTCGGCGGCCCGATCATGATCGTCGTACTCGCCGTGCTGTTCCGGCTCCTGCTGCGCGAGCGGCTGTTGCGGCAGGCGCGGGAGCAGGCGGACCGGGGGCTCGCCGGGTCCATGGAGGGGCACGCGGCGATGGACATGTCCGTGCGCGGCGAGGGCGGTTTCGTGCGACGGCTGCTCTCCCGTGACGGCTTCACCTCCGTTTCGCACATCTTCGTCATGGAGTGGGCGGCGATCCTGCGCGACCTGGTGGCCGGGCTGCTGATCGCGGGCGCGATCGCCGCCTGGGTACCGGACGAGTTCTGGCAGTCGTTCTTCCTGGCCGGCCATCCGGCCGCGGCGAAGGCGGTCGGACCGCTCATCGGCCCACTGGTGGCGATCGCGAGCTTCGTCTGCTCCATCGGCAACGTGCCCCTCGCCGTCGTCCTCTGGAAAGGCGGCATCAGCTTCGGCGGCGTGATCGCGTTCATCTTCGCGGACCTGCTGATCCTCCCCATCCTGAACATCTACCGGAAGTACTACGGGGCACGGACCGCTGTCTTCCTCCTCCTCACCTTCTACGCCGCGATGGCCGTCGCCGGCTACGTCGTCGAGTTCACCTTCGGCGGCCTCGGCCTCATCCCCGACCAGGCCGACGCGACGATCCCGGAGGAGGGCATCAGCTGGAACTACACGACCTGGCTCAACATCGCCTTCCTGCTGCTCGCCGCGGCCCTCGTCGTACGCTTCCTGCGCACCGGAGGCCCGGCGATGCTCCGGATGATGGGCGGGACACCCGATTCCTCCGAGCACGACGAGCACGGCGAGCACTCCGGCGACGGGGAGCACTCCGAACACGGTGGGCACGGCGGGCACTCCGGGCAGGGCGGGCACGTGGAGCACTGAGTCCGCAGTCGGGGCGGTCATCGCCACTGGCCCGGGCCGCCGTGGAGCCGGAGGCTGTGAGGTTTATCCCTGGGAGCTGTGCGGATTCCGGGGGGGCGGTGGGTACCCCCGCCGGGTATGGTCGTAGCCTACGGATCACGACCTCGGGCAGCCGAACGGAGGACAGGCCATGGCGGGCTTCGAGCGTATGCGCGGCCCGGGCGGCGCCCGGCTGCTCGCGCTGTGCGCGGTCCTGTTCGGCCTGTTCCTCATGCACGGCTCCCCGGCCACGGTCGTCGGCGGCTGCCACGGCGAGGTGGGCTCCACCCCTGTCGTGCGGCATATGGAGCACGGCTCCCCGATGACGGTGACGGCCGAGGTCACGCAGGTTCGCACGGACACCGTGGCGATCCAGTCCATGGACGGTATGGCCGGCCACGGCAACCTCTGCCTCGCCACTCCCGCCCAGAACAAGATCCCGCTGCCCGCCGCCCCGTTCGCCGCTCTCTTCGTCTTCGCCGCTCTCGCGGCCTGGGCGCTGTGCCGCGCCTGGAACCCCGGCGGGACCGGGCGACGCGGACCACCGGGCGGTCGGGGTCTTCTCCTCCACGTGTGCGTCGCGCGGACGTGACAGGAACCGCACCGGAACACGCCCGTTCGGGCTGTGCGCCGGTCACGGTGTCCTGCTCATCCGCGCACCACCGGTGTGGTGCGCCACCCGGAAAGACCTCACCAGCATGTTCTTCCCTGCCCGTCCCACCGTCCGCCGTCGCGCCCTCATGGCGGCCGGCACCGCGGCCGTCCTCTCCCTGACGCTCGCCGCCTGCGGCTCCTCGAACGACTCCGGCGGCTCCGCCATGCCCGGCATGAACCACGGCTCGATGTCGTCGTCGGCCTCCCCGACGAGCGACGCGATGGCCGGCATGCCCGGCATGGGCGGCACCGAGGCCGGCGGCAACGGCCTGGCCGACGCCGTGGCCGGCTACCGCCTCACCAGCCCCGACAGCACCCTGAAGGCCGGCCGGCCGGCCGCCTACCGGTTCACCGTCCACGGTCCCGACGGCAAGCCGGTGACCGGGTTCGCGCTCGACCAGACCAAGCGGATGCACTTCTACGCCGTCCGCTCCGACCTCACCGGCTTCCAGCACATCCACCCCACCATGGCCTCCGACGGCACCTGGACCGCCGACCTGTCCGCCCTGACGGCCGGCTCCTGGCGGATGTTCGCCTCGTTCACCCCGGACAGCGGGAGCGGCAAGGGCAAGGACTTCGTGCTGAGCCGGACCGTCACCGTCCCCGGCAAGGCCACCCGTACGCCGCTGCCCGCCGCGACGAACAGCACCACGGCCGACGGCTACACCGTCACCGTGAAGGGCGAGCCCATGGCCGGCATGGCGCACCCGCTGACCGTCCGCATCACCAAGGACGACAAGCCCGTCACCGACCTGCAGCCCTACCTGGACACCTACGCCCATCTGACCGCCTTCCACGAGGGCGACTCCGCCTTCGCCCATCTCCACCCCACCACCAAGGTCGACGGCGACCACGGCGGACCGGACCTGTCCTTCCACGCCGAACTCCCCACCTCTGGCAACTGGCGTCTGTTCCTGCAGTTCCAGACCGGCGGCACCCTTCACACCGCCGCCCTGACCCTGCGCGTCGGCTGACCCAGGGGCCACTTCCGCCCAGGTGACTCACTCCCCCCAGGTGCCCGGGATGTGCCCGTCCCGGACACCTGGGAGGCTCCCCCGCCTCCGGACCAAGCCGGGCTCCAAATGGCGCGTGCCTGGGTCACCTGGGAGGACGCCGTCATCGCCCACGAGGCACTGGGCAGTCCCGGCGCCTACAGCGACCGGCCCGACGACTCCCTGATGGCCTTCGTGCGCATCTGTGCCCCCTACTTCGCCCAGGACGCCTTTCTGGAGGACGGCCACTGCTCCGGGACGCACACCGGCTGGCCGGGATCCCGGGGGTGCTGATCCGCGGCCGGCTCGACCTGGGCAGCCCTCTGAAGACTCCGTGGGAGTTGGCGAAGGCCTGGCCCGACGCGGAACTGAAGGTGATCGACGACTCGGGCCACACCGGCAGTCCCACGATGCAGGTGACGATCCTGACGGCGATCGCACGGTTCGGCGAAAGCGGGTGACCGCAGCTAGGCCGCCTTGGCTATGAGCTCGTGGGCCACCCATCGCGCGGCCTTGTCCGGATAGGGCGCCGGCAGGCCGAGGACGATGTGCCGGAAGCCCGCGTCGAGGGCCTGGGTGATCGCGGTCCGGGTGGTCGTAGGAGACGGGGAGGTGCAGGGAACGGGTGATCGCGGCGGGGTGGCCGATCTCCGCGCATTGACATGCTCCTCGCCCTGAAGGGCGAGGATTCTGGCCTTCCCGACTGGTTGCTGTGCCGCTACGCGGCACGGTTTCCGGTCGTCGGGAATCCGTGGCTTCCTGCTTCTTCGCGCTGTGCCAGAACGGGTTCTGGTCTTACCGGCGCTCCGCAGGCCGATGCCGCCAGTCCGGCGGCCGTCTTGATGTTGAGTGAGGCGTTGTGGTCCCGGTCGTGGGTCGTGCCGCAGGCGGCACAGGTCCACTCCCGGACGGACAGTGCTTTGGGCCCGTCCACCACGCCACAGGTCGAGCAGCTCTGGGAGGTCGGCTCGAAACGGCCGATCTTCACCAGAGTGCGTCCATACCGTGCCGCCTTGTACTCCAGCATGGCCACGAACTGCGACCAGCCGGCGTCGTGCACGGACTTCGCCGGCCGAGTGCGTGCCAGCCCCGTCACCGACAGGTCCTCCACGGCGATCCCCTGGTTCTCGGAGATCAGCCGGGTGGAGAGCTGGTGGTGGAACTCATGACGGGCGTCGGTGACCTTGGCGTGGGCGCGGGCGACCTTCAGGCGGGCCTTCTCGCGGTTCCTGGATCCCTTCTGTCTGCGGGACAGCCCGCGCTGGGCCTTCTTCAGCTTCTTCTCCGCCCGGCGCAGGAACCGGGGGGAGCCGATCTTCTCGCCGGTGGACAGCACGGCGAAGTGGGCGAGTCCGAGGTCGACGCCGATGACCTGGCCGGTGTCGGGCATCGCTGCCGCGTCGGCGGCGGGGCCGGTATCGATGACGAACGAGGCGAAGAATCTGCCCGCGGCGTCCTTGATCACGGTGACGGAGGTGGGAGCGGCAGGCAGGGTGCGGGACCATTTCACCTTCACCGCGCCGATCTTCGGCAGGTCCAGCCGTCCGCTGTCGGTGATCTTCCAGCGTGCGTTCGCGGTGAACCGGATCGCCTGGCGGTTGTCCTTGCGGGACTTGAAGCGGGGCGGGCCCAGTCCCGGGCCCTTGCGGGTGCCCTTGAGGGAGGCGAAGAAGTTCTTGCAGGCGGTCTCGGCGTCGCGCAGGGACTGCTGGAGGACGACCGAGGAGACCTCACCCAGCCAGGACCGCTCCACGGTCTGTTTCGCCTGCGTGATCAGCTTCTTCGACAGCTCGCCGGCCTTCGGGAAGACATCGCCCGCCTTCCGGGGTCCTCGCGGGCGCGCACGCAGTCGTTGAACACGACGCGCGCGCACCCGAACGCCTTCGCCAGCGCGATCCGCTGACCGGCCTCCGGGTACAACCTGAAGGCGTACCGGAGCTGCATGACGATCACAGCAGGCATACCGAACAAGCGCCGTCACCGAGAACATACGAGCGAAGCGTCACCGTCACCGAGCAGGGTCCGGCTCCGCCGGAACGACACCGCGACGCTCCCCGTCGCACCCACCTGATTCGCTTCACCCCCGGCGTGAACGCCGGAGCACTGCGAATGAATCCCGGTAGCGGTCGAGGAGGGCGCTGCGACGGACGCAGTCCTCGATGTCGTCGCCCGGGATGTTCCAGAGGTCGGCGTGTTCGGCGACCACGCGCAATGTGGCCGAGGAGCGGCCGCCGATCAGGATCGGGGGATGCGGGCGCTGGACGGGTTTGGGGTTGGCGAACGCTCCGGTGAGGTGGTGGTGGGTGCCGTGGAAGTCGAAGGGTTCGGTCGCCGTCCACAGCCGGCGGATCAGCACACAGGACTCGGCGAGGCTTTCCACCGCCTGCGCGGGAGTGGTGAAGGGGAGACCGTGGGCCGGGTATTCGCGGTGTGCCTCGGGCGGGTGCGGGCGTGAGCCGACACCGATGCCGAAGTCGAGCCGGCCGCCGGAGACGACATCGACGGTCGTGGCGATCTTGGCGAGTGTCGCGGGCGGCCGGAAGCGGTTGCTGGTCACCAGGATGCCCAGCCGCAGGCGTTGGGTCTGGGCGGCCAGGGCGGAGAGCAGCGTCCAGCCTTCGTGGACAGGCCCGTCGGGATCGCCGCCGATCGGCATGAGGTGGTCGAACAGCCACGCGTGCTCGATCTCGGGGATCGCGTCCGCTTCCCGCCAGACCCGCAGGACATCGTCGTACGACACCTGCATGGGGGCGGTCATGATCCCGAAGCGGGGTTCGGTGGTCATCGGTTCGGTGGTCATCGTGTTTCTGCCCGAGGGTCAGCGGCGACGCAGGGCCGGGTCGAGCAGGGCGGGCGGGGTGTCGTACTTCTCGTGGGCGGCCAGGTCGGTTCCGGGGGCGACGATCTCGTCGATCGCGTCGAGGACGTCGGCGGGGAGCACGGTGTCGGCGGCGGTGAGCTGGGAGCGCAGGTGGTCCAGCGTGCGGGGGCCGACGAGGGCGCTGGTGACGGCCGGGTGCGCGGTGACGAAGCCGAGCGCGAGCTGGATCAGGGTCAGTCCGGCCTCGTCGGCGACAGCGGCCAGTCGCTCCACGGCGTCGAGCCGGGCCTGGTTGGCGGGCAGGGTGAGGTCGAAGCGGTCGGGGAGGAGCTTGGCCCGGCTGGTGGTGATGGACCGGCCCCTGCGTACGGCGCCCGAGAGCCAGCCCGAGGCCAGCGGGCTCCACACCAGCACGCCCATCCCGTACTCCTCGGTCACCGGCAGCACATGGGCCTCGACACCGCGCTGAAGGATGGAATAGCTGGGCTGTTCGGTGACGTGACGGCTCAAGTGGCGCTCGTGGGCGGCCCATTGGGACTGCACGATCCGGTACGCGGGGTATGTCGAGGAGCCGAAGTAGCGGATCTTTCCGGCGCGTTGCAGATCGGTCAGCGCCGACAACGTCTCCTCGTCACTCGTGGCCGGGTCCCAGCGGTGTATCTGATAGAGATCCACGTGGTCGACGCCGAGCCGGCGCAGGCTGCTCTCCAGCTCGGTGACCAGCCACCGCCGTGAACCGCCCCGGTGGTTGCGCTCGTCCCCCATCGGCATGCCGGCCTTCGTGGCCAGCACGATGTCGTCACGGCGGCCGGCGATGGCCTTGCCGACCATCTCCTCCGACTCGCCGACGCCGTACATGTCGGCCGTGTCGATGAGGTTGATCCCTGCGGCGAGCGCGGCATCGACGATCGCGTTCGCCTCGTCCTGGGTGGTGTGCCCGATCGCGCCGAAGTTCATCGCGCCGAGCGCCAGCGCGCTGACCTGCACTCCGGTGCGGCCCAAGGTGCGGTACTGCATGACTTCTCTCCTCAGACGACATAAGCGGGACGACGTCCCGTTTCACGTCTCCGACGATACGGAACGCTGTCCCGTTTAGCAACGCCCCGATAGAGTGACGGCGGACGGAGCACCCGATGAAGGACGCACGATGAAGGACGAGGAACAGGCCGCCCGGCCCCGGCGGGCGGACGCCCGGCGCAACGAGGTGACCCTGCTGGAAGCGGCCGCGGCGGCGTTCGTCGCGTCGGGCGTGGAGGCGCCGGTGCGCGACATCGCGGCCCGGGCGGGCGTCGGTACGGCGACGATCTACCGGCACTTCCCGACCCGCGCCGACCTGATCATCGCCGTCTACCGCCACCAGGTGGAGGCCTGCGCCGAGGCCGGCCCCGCCCTGCTGGCCACCGCCCCGAGCCCGTACGACGCCCTGCGTCAGTGGATCGACCTCTTCGTGGACTTCCTGGTCACCAAACACGGCCTGGCCGCCGCCCTGCACTCCGACCAGGCCGGCTTCGACACCCTCCACACCCACTTCCTCGACCGCCTCGTCCCCGTCTGCACCAAGCTCCTCGACGCGGCGACCGAGTCCGGTGAGATCCGCTCCGACCTGGCGGCTTACGAGCTGATGCGCGGCGTCGGCAACCTGTGCATCGGCGCGGAGAACGATCCTCGCTACGACGCACGCCGACTGGTCGGCCTGCTGATCGCCGGGCTCGGACGGGGGCGGGCGAGTGGGACCAGTCCGTCGGGGCGATCAGCAGCGGTGGAAAACCCGGCTCGCCAGTGACGCGGTTGCGGCGGACGAGCGACTGACAGCAGGGCGTTTCGCCGGAGTTGACGTGTGAGTACGCTCGCGGCACACGCGGTGTCCACGTGAAGAGGGGGCGGCGATGAACGACGGGGAAAGAGCCGTACCCGGCCATGAACCCGGTGCGCCGGCCCAGGACACCGCGCCCGACGACGTGGGCGGTCCGTCCTCGGCAGCCTCGCCCGGGTGCGGAACCGTCGTGTTGTCACGGGTACGGGGAAGCTATCGCGACGCGCTTCGCGGCTATGCCGTGCTCATCGACGACACCCAAGTGGGCATCATCGGCCGAGGGCAGACACTCCGCTTCGAGGTGTCGCCGGGAGCACATCGACTCCAGTTGAAGATCGCCTGGTGTACCAGCCGGTCCCTCACCGCCTCGGTCGAAGAGGGCAGGACAGCCTGGTTCATCTGCTCTCCGGGCGGCGACGCATCCGAAGGGCTCGACGCCGTCGGCGCCAACAGGGAGGACTACATCACCCTGCAGCAGACGTCGGGACCGATCGTCATGGCCAAGACCTCAATGGACCGGGGCACGCGCCTGCTGGTAGCCACGGCCTTCGGCTCCTTCGCGGGAGGCATCGCGCTCATCGGAGCCTTGATCTGGCACTACACGGGCCTGGCGCCCAAGGCGGCCAACGCGTTCGCCGGCGCGAGCCTGGCCGTCGCTCTCACCTCCGTGATCGCCTTCAGGCTCGGACGCCGGAAGGCCGGACGACACCCTCACAAGTAACCACACGCACTCAGCCGGCCGCGGCCGTCACGCCGACTCACCGGAGGAGGCGTGGCCGGTGACCACGCCCACCCGGCCTCGCTGCGGGCGGCCGTCGGGCTGCCGTACCGTCGTCGGCCGGACGCTCCGGCGGTACGGCCGGCCAGCCGCAAGTGCCCCGGCGGGCGGGACCCGTCAGGCCGTCGGGCCGGGCAGCGCGGCGCTGATCAGTGTCTCCAGCTGCCGCGCCACCCGGTCCAGCGGCTCCATGTCCCGGCGGACCCGGCACCTCGTCCGCCAGGCGCGGTATGTCGTGGCGGATATTCCCTGGCATCGGCACCGGGCCCGGGCGGAGACTCGTCCCATGGCTGACATGGGGGCGTTCCACGAGGCAGTCGTCACCTGGGCGGCCGGTGGGGACGGGGAGGCCGCGCGGGAGCTGGCCGAGCGGCTGGGTGTGCGGGTCGTCGTGCTCGTGGAAGGGCCCAGTGACGTCGCCGCCGTCGGTGCGCTCGCCGAGCGGCGGGGGCGGGACCTGGCGGGCGACGGCGTCTGTGTGCTGTCGATGGGCGGGGCGATGAACGTCGGGCGGTTCGCCCGGCTGCTCGGGCCGCCCGGACTGGGGCTGCGTCTCACGGGGCTGTGCGACGAGAGGGAGCGGCGCTACTACGACCGTGGCCTGGAGCGGGCCGGTGCGGCGCAGCACGGGTTCTTCGTGTGCGCCGCCGATCTGGAGGACGAGCTGATCCGCGCGCTCGGCCCGGACCGGGTCGCGGAACTGATCCGGGCCGAGGGCGACGAACGCCCCCTGCGTACCTTCCTGAACCAGCCCGCCCAGCAGGGCCGCACCGCACAGCAGCAGCTACGGCGTTTCTTCGGCACGACGGCGGGACGGAAGATCCATTACGGCCGGGTCCTGGTCGAGGCGCTGGATCCGGATCGCGTACCCGCACCGCTCGACGGCCTGCTCACCGGCCTCTGACCGGGGCGGGGCCGGGCCACCTCACCGACAGCCCCGGGCCGGCAGCCCCGGCCCCGCAACACCGGGAAGGACTCCCCTAGCCCGCGATCCCCAGCTCCTCCGCCAGCGCCCGGTACCCCGGGAGCGGGTCCGGGTCGTCCCCGGTGCCGCCCAGCAGTTGCAGGGTCACATGGTCGGCGCCCGCCTCCAGATGGGCCCGCAGGCCCTCGGCCACCTCCGCCGTCCCGCCGTGCAGGATCAGCGCGTCGAAGAGGCGGCCGCTGCCGCCGTCCGCGAAGTCGGTGTCGTCGAAGCCGAGGCGCCGGAGGTTGGCGACGTAGTTGCTCAAGCCCAGGTAGAGGGCGAGCGTGCCGTCGCCCTTCGCGCGGGCCCGGGAGCGGTCGGTCTCCAGGACCACCTTCTGCTCGGGGGCCAGGAGCGTGCCCGCGCCGATGATCTCGCGGGCCTTGCGGGTGTGTTCCGGGGTGACGAGGTAGGGGTGTGCGGCCGCCGAGCGGTCGGCGGCCAGGCGCAGGACGCGGGGGCCGAGCGCGGCCAGGGCCCGGCGGGCCACCGGCACACCGCCGGCGTCGAGGGCGTCCAGGTAGTCGTTGAGGGCCTGGTACGGCCGGACGAACTCCTGTGTCATCTCGCGATGGCCGGCGCCGATGCCCAGCAGGAACCGGTCCGCGTGGCGTTCGGCGATGCGCCGGTACGAGCGGACGATGTCCTCGGCCGGGTTGGACCAGATGTTCACGATGCCGGTGGCGAGGACCAGGCGCTCGGTCGCGTCGAGCAGCCGCTCCACCTCGGTCAGCTCCGGATCGGTCACGTTGCCCAGCCAGAGGGTGCCGTAGCCCAGTCCCTCCAGTGCGACCGCCAGCTCAGGGTCGGTCTTCTCGTGGCGCCACACACCGACGGCACCCAGGTCGATCTTGTCCGTGATCTCAGCCATGACAGGGGCAACGGGAGTCCGGTGCCCCCTATTCCGATCCCCGTCGAAATAATCCGGATGGCGCAATCCCGCCCCCACCCGGATCACCGCACCCCTTCGCGATCACATGTACGAACAGCCTTTACATACATGACTATTGACGACCCAGCGCCACCCTCCCTAGCTTCGCAGAGAAAGCGCTTTCCACACCCCTCCGCCACGTCGCCATGAACCCGAACGGAGACGAACGATGCACGTGAGACCAGTTATCGCGGCCGTCGGCCTGCTCGCCGGCTCGCTCGTCGCACTGGCCGGCACCCCCGCGCAGGCCGCGTCCACGGTGTTGTACGTGTCGCCGAGCGGCACCGACAGCGCGGCCGGCACCCAGTCGGCGCCGACCACGCTCACCGCGGCGATCAGCCGGATCGCCGCCGGCGGCACGATCTACCTGCGCGGCGGGACGTACGCCTACTCGTCCACGGTGACCATCCCGGCCGGCTCCAACGGCACGTCCGGCGCGCTCACCACCCTGTCCGCCTACCCGGGCGAGACGCCGGTGCTCGACTTCTCGGCGCAGAGCGAGAGTTCGTCGAACCGCGGTGTCCAGCTCTTCGCCAACTACTGGCATCTGTACGGCCTCACGGTCGAGCACGCGGGTGACAACGGCATCTACGTCGGCGGCAGCAACAACGTCGTCGAGCGCGTCGTGACCGCGTACAACCGGGACACCGGGCTGCAGCTCGGCCGGATCTCCTCCAGCACGTCGAGCAGCGCCTGGCCGTCCAACAACCTGGTCGTCAGCTCCGAGTCGCACGACAACGAGGACAGCGGCGGCGAGAACGCCGACGGTTTCGCGTCCAAGCTGACCACCGGCACCGGGAACGTCTTCCGGTACGACGTCTCGCACAACAACATCGACGACGGCTGGGACCTCTACACCAAGACCGACACCGGTGCCATCGGGCCGGTCACCATCGAGTACTCCCTCTCCTACGGTAACGGCACCCTGACCGACGGCACCCAGAACGCGAACGGCGACCGCAACGGCTACAAGCTCGGCGGCGACGCCATCGCCGTCAACCACGTCGTCCAGCACGACATCGCCTACGACAACGGGCACCACGGGTTCACCTACAACAGCAACCCGGGCACGATGACAATCTCGAACAACGTGAGCATCGACAACACCGAGCGCAACTTCTCCTTCGACAAGGGCACTTCGGTGTTCCGCACCGACACCTCGTGCCGGTTCGCCGTCGACGGGTCGAACGACAAGACCGTCGGTGACGCGGACAGTTCCAACCAGTTCTGGACGGGCACCAACGGCTCCCGGTGCTCCTCCTACTCCGGTTCCCTCGGCTGGTCCTTCGCGTCGAGCGGCAAGCTGAACGTCACCTTCGGCGGGACGGTCGTCAACCCGTAGCCCCCACCCCCGCACACGACTCGGCCCGGACATCCACAGGGTGTGGACGCCCGGGCCGAAGCGCCGGGCCGGGCGGTCAGTTCCGTACCGTCAAGTACAGTCGGCCGCCCCATGTGCTCGCGTTGCTCGTGTCCTTGGGCCCGGCGACGTACTCCGTCCGCACCCGGAACCTCTGGCCCACCGCGTGGGTGAGGACCAGATGGGTCACGCCGGTGCTGCCCGGGGCCATGGAGAAAGCAGGACGACGTGCCGATGGTGTGCCAGGCGCCGCTGTAGTACTCCTGGGCCTGGAACTTCATGCACTGCCCGGACTTGTCGGGCGTGACCGTGCCGACCACCTGCGGCTGTGCGGTGTGGTGGTAGACGCGGTAGGTGGTCCCGCCGTAGGTCGTGCTGGTGTATTGACGTGCTCCCTGGCCTGAAGTCCAGGGATTCCGGCCTGGGTCGTCTGACCCTTCCGGGGGCTTGCCGCGTGCCGTTGAGGCTGTCGAAGAAGTTCTTGTAGGCGGTGTCGAGGTCCCGGAGGGACTGTTGCAGGACGACCGCCGACACGCCGGCAAGCCAGGCGCGTTCCCCGGTGCGCTTGGCCTGGGTGATACGAAGCCGGGACAACTCCGCCGACTTCACATACGGCAGCCCCGCGGCGTGGGCTTCCTTGCGGTCGCGCAGGCAGTCGTTCCACACCACGCGGGCACACCCGAATGCACTCGCCAGCGCACGGCGCTGGGCGGCATCCGGGTGGGCCCGGTAGTTGTAGCGAAACTGCATGATCATGAACGTACACACAGTTGTTCTCATAAATCGGCAGAACAACTATGAAGTCGCATAAGACAGTTTTTCATACTTCAAATGCATTGGCCCTAGTGGCAGGGCTGAAGGAGTTGAACGGCGAACGCGATCATGTTCACCTCCTGGTGCACCACCCGCCCGAGGTCGCCGTCTCCAAGCTGGTCAACAGCCTCAAGGGCGCCTCCGCCCGCCGGATACGGCTGGAGTCCACCGGCCGGGCCAACTGCGCCGAAACGGCTACCGCCGCGGGCCGGTGAACCGGGCGAAGGTGTGGCTGAAGTACCAGGTGTCCTGGGCGATCCCGGAGCAGGAGTCGGAGCCGCCGGTGCCGACGCAGCCGCCGTTGTCGCGCTGGAGGGCCCAGAAGGAGAGGGTGTCGATGCCCTGGGCGGCGGCCCAGCTCGCTACGGCGGTGGCGTTCTGGGTGGTGAAGGTCTCCGCGGGGCCGTAGTCGTCGATGCCGGGCATCTCGGTGACGCCGACCATGCCCCACAGCTGCTTCGGGCTCTTGTGCGGGTAGAGGGCGTGGAGCTGGCCGTACAGGCCGCTCGCCGCGGCCTTCGTGCCGGCGGCCATGTCGTGGGTGGCGCCGTCGTAGTAGTCGAAGGTCATGAGGTTGACGACGTCCACGCGCGCGTGGTCGGCGACGGCGTTGCGGAGGACGGCCAGGGCGTTGTCCTCCAGGCCCTTGGTCGTCGTCGGCAGGGTGTAGGAGAACTGGAGCGGCCGGCCGGTGTGTTCGGCCCAGCGCTCGGCCTCGGCGATCGCCTTGTTGCGGCGGTCGATGCCGGCCGTGTCGGCGAGGGAGTCCGCCTCGACGTCGAGGTCGATGCGGGAGATGCCGTACGTCGTGGCGAGCTTCTCGTACACGCCCGCGATGGCGTGCACGTCGGTACAGCTGTCGGCGAGTTCGGTGCCGGTGGTGTCGGCGCTGTAGCCGCCGAAGGAAGGGATCGCGTCGCCGCCGCGGGCCTGGAGGGCGGCGATGTCGGCGCCGAAGCTCGACGGGGAGACCGGCTGGGTGGCGTCGCCGTTCCAGTCCGCGGTGCAGGAGCCCGCGGCGGGGGTCTGGAGGAAGGCCAGGGTGAGGTACTTGTTGCCGGACGCGGCGGCGAGTGCGGCCGGGCTCTGGCCGGTCCACGCCTCGAAGTAGGGCGCGGCGACATGCGCGGGCAGGGGCTTCGCGGTGTGCGGGGCGGTGTCCGAGGAGGCGTGCGCGGCCCCCGATCCGAGGGCAACGAGCGCGGCGGACAGGGCGGTTGCGGTCAGGGCGTGCAGGGCACGGGTGTGTCTCATGGACGCATATATTTGGACTAGACCAATTAACTGTCAAGGTTCTTAACAATCAACGGCCCGACACCCCGCCACCCACTGGGCGGAGAAGGCCTGTTGACGGCCGGTGGCCGAATTTTTTCCATGGAGAGATTTGAACTGACCATAAGAGAGTCATTAATGTCTGCTACTCGTACCTCTAGTTGACCCAATGCTCGACTCTTTCGTTCGAAAGGAGGCCGCCTCCGTGGCGTCCCACCGTCGTCCCAAGCAGCCGAGCCGCGCTCGCGTCACCGTGCTCACCACCGCCGCCGCTGCCGCCGTGGTCCTCTCCGCCCAGGCGGCCGACGCCGCACCCACGGCCAAGCCGAAGAAGGACGAGGTCAAGTCCCGGGTCGACAAGCTCTACGAGGAGGCCGAGCAGGCCACCGAGAAGCTCAACGGGGCCAAGGAGAAGCAGGAGAAGCTCCAGAAGCAGATCTCCGCGCTGCAGGACTCGGTCGCCCGCGGCCAGGACGAGCTCAACGAACTGCGGGACGGCATCGGCAGCATGGCCACCGCCCAGTACCGCAGCGGCGGCATCGACCCGTCCCTCCAGCTCTTCCTCTCCTCCGACCCGGACAGCTACCTGGACAAGGCGTCCACGCTCGACCAGTTGAGCGGCCAGCAGGTCGAGGCGCTGCAGAAGATCCAGGCCAAGCAGCGCGAGCTGGCGCAGGAGCGGGCCGAGGCGACCGGCAAGCTCAAGGACCTGGCCGCCACCCGTACCGAACTGGCCAAAAACAAGAAGGAAGTCCAGGGCAAGCTCGCTGCGGCGCAGAGGCTGCTCAACAGCCTCACCGCCGCCGAGAAGGCCGCGCTGGCCGCCGAGCAGGACCGCGCCAGCCGCTCCTCCAGCGCCCGCGTGGACCTCGGCAACGACACCTCCGCCACCGGCAGGGCCGCCGCCGCGTTCGCCGCCGCCAAGACCAGGCTCGGCAGCCCGTACGTCTTCGGCGACACCGGCCCGTCCACCTTCGACTGCTCGGGCCTGACCTCCTGGGCCTACGCGCAGGCCGGCGTCTCCATACCCCGCACCTCCGAGTCCCAGGCGACCATCGGCACCAGGATCTACTCGGCCTCGCAGCTCCAGGTCGGCGACCTGGTCTTCTTCTTCAACGACCTGCACCACGTGGGCCTGTACGCGGGCAACGGGCAGATCCTGCACGCCCCGCGCACCGGCACGGTCGTCCGCTACGAGTCGATGAGCACCATCGGCGGTCCGTTCATGTTCGGCGTCCGCGTCTGACCTGCGGTCGGCCTGACCGAGAGGGTCCCTCCCCAGCGCCCTTGCCTGCAGCGCCCCGTCAGGGGCGGGGGCGCTCAGCTCTCCGTTTCGGGGCGGCCCTCTGTCGCCCAGTGGGTGTGGAAGGCGCCGGTGCGGTCGGTGCGGCCGTACGTGTGGGCACCGAAGTAGTCGCGCTGGCCCTGGAGAAGGGCCGCCGGGAGGCGGTCGGCGCGCAGGGTGTCGTAGTGGGCGAGGGCCGCCGAGAACGCCGGGACCGGGATGCCCCGGCGGGCCGCCGACGCCACCGTCTCCCGCCACGGCACCTGCGCGTCGGCGATCTCCTTGGCGAACTCCTCCTGGGCCAGCAGGCTCACCAGGTCCGGGTCGGCCCGGTAGGCCGCGCGGATCCGGTCCAGGAAGGACGCGCGGATGATGCAGCCGCCCCGCCAGATCCGGGCCACCGCGCCGAGGTCGATCTTCCAGCCGTACTCGGCGGCCGCGTCCTGGATCATCGTCCAGCCCTGGTCGTAGGCGATGACCTTGGACGCGTACAGGGCGTGTTCGACGCGGGAGGCGAAGCGGTCGGCCTCGGTCGCGCTGAGCGGGGGCGTGGTGCCGCCGGGCAACCCGGCGTACGTGGCGCGCAGTTCGCGGCGGCCGGACGCGGCGCGGGCGAACGTCGCCTGGGCGATCGCGGTGACCGGCGAGGACAGGTCCAGCGCGGTCTGCACGGTCCAGCGCCCGGTGCCCTTCTGGCCGGCCGCGTCGGTGACGATGTCGACGAAGGGGGCGCCGGTGGCGGCGTCGACGTGCGCGAGGACGTCGGCCGTGATCTCGATGAGGTAGGAGCCGAGCCGGCCGCGGTTCCACTCGCGGAAGATGTCCGCGATCTCGGCCGGCGCGTAGCCGCCGACCTGGCGCAGCAGGTCGTACGCCTCGGCGATGAGCTGCATGTCGGCGTACTCGATGCCGTTGTGGACCATCTTCACGAAGTGCCCGGCACCGTCGGCGCCGACGTGTGTGGCGCAGGGTTCGCCGCCCACCTTCGCGCTGATGTCCTCGAACATCGGCCCGAGCACGGTGTACGACTCGGCGGAGCCGCCCGGCATGATGGACGGTCCGTTGAGCGCGCCCTCCTCGCCGCCGGAGACACCGACCCCGACGAAGTGCAGCCCCTTCTCGCGCAGGGCGGCCTCGCGGCGGCGGGTGTCGGCGAAGTGGGCGTTGCCGCCGTCGATGACGATGTCACCGGGTTCGAGGAGCGGGACGAACTCGTCGATGACGGCGTCGGTGGCGGCACCGGCCTGCACCATGATCATGATGCGGCGGGGGCGTTCGAGGGCGGCGACGAAGTCCGCGGCGGTCTCGGCTCCGACGAACGTGCCCTCCTGCCCGTACTCCTCGATCAGCGCACGGGTGCGGGCGGGAGTGCGGTTGTGGACGGCGACCGGGTAACCGTGCCGGGCGAAGTTCCGGGCCAGGTTGCGGCCCATCACGCCCAGGCCGGTCACGCCGATGGCTGCGGATGCGTTCACGGGGGGACTCCGATCTGCGGTCGAACGCTGACGTGCCCGGATGTACGGGCGGACGGTGGGCGTCCGTTCAGAGCGTGACCGACCGCGGGATCCGAACGGGCGAAAGTCACGGCGTCGGGGCGTGTGAGACCACCCCGGACCCGGCCGATCGTCCGAGGATCCGAAGATGCGAAAGGATGATCTACGACTCCTCACCGCCGCGCTCGTCCTCCTCCTCACCGGCGCGTTCCTCACCACGCCCGCCAAGGCCGACGCCGGCCTCGGACCCTGCGGCTTCGGCACTCCCAGCACCCCGCCGCCCGACAGCGCCACCGCCACCGACAGCGCAGGCGCAGGCGCAGGCGCCGGCGACAACGGCACCAACAGCGACGCCCCGGCCTGGACCGCGCCGACCGTCGGCTACCGGCTCTCCGCCGGCTACGCCGCCGAGGGCCCCCACTGGAGGCACCGGCACACCGGCCAGGACTTCGCGGTCGACTCCGGTACGCCCGTGTACGCCGTCGGACCCGGCCGGATCGTGACCGCGTCCTGCGGCGACGCCTTCGGCAACCAGGTCGTCATACAGCACCCGGACGGCTACTACACGCAGTACGCCCATCTGTCCGTCATCAACGTCCGGCCCGGCCAGGAGGTCCTGACGGGCCAGCGCATCGGCGCCGCCGGTGCGACCGGCAACGCGGACGGCCCCCACCTCCACTTCGAGGTCCGCACCACCCCGTTCATGGGGTCCGCGGTGCCGCCGCTGCCGTGGCTGCGCGGGCACGGGGTGGCGATCCTCGGCGACCCGGCGGGCCTCGCACAAAGTTCGAAGATCCCCGCACAGCCCGCACCGGCGCCCGGGAGCGACCAGACTGCCACCCATGGCATGCCCGAGGTTCGTCCTCCTCATCACGATGGTCGTCCTCCTGTCGCTACCGGCCTCCAGGCCTGAGATCCCGCGACCCGCCGCCCCCGGGCCCTTCGGGGCGTACCTCGGCTTCGGCGCCGACGGGGTGCGGCGGGTGGGCGCGCTCGGCGCCTGGCTCGGTCATGACGAACCTCGGGTCGGGCACACCTACCTGCCGGGCGATGTGTGGCAGAACATCGAGGGCGCCCCGGACTTCGTACGGCTGTGGGCACACTGGCGGCGGGCCGTGCCGGACCGGCTCCTCGTCCTGAACGTGCCGATGCTGGAACGCACGGAGGACCATGTGCCCGACGCCGAGGTGCGGCGCCAGCTCCGGCTGGGGGCGGGCGGGGCGTACGACGGCCACTTCCGGGCGCTGGCCCGGCGGCTGGTCGCGGTCGGCGCGCCGGACACCGTCGTCGTCCTCGGCTGGGAGATGAACGGGGTGACGTACACCCATCGCTGCGGTCCCGACCCGGCCGCCTGGAAGGCGTACTGGGTGCGGATCGTCACGGCGATGCGGTCGGTGCCCGGCGCCCGGTTCCGGTTCGACTTCGCGCCCAACCGGGGGCGGGACGCGATCCCGTGGACCGAGTGCTATCCCGGGGACCTGTTCGTGGACGTGATCGGGATGGACGCCTACGACTCCCCTCGCGGGCTGTCCTTCCGGGAGCAGGTCATGGAGCCGTACGGGCTGCGGGCCCAGGTCGACTTCGCCCGGGCCCACGGCAAACCGGTCTCGTATCCCGAGTGGGGGCTCTACGAGAACGGGGACGATCCGGCGTATCTGCGGGGCATGCTGGAGTGGTTCGCGGACAGCCGGCCGCTGTACCAGACCCTCACCGACTACTGCCCGCACGGCGTCTGGGGCTGCCGCAGCAACCCGAGGTCCAGGGCCGTCTACCGGTCCCTGATGAGGAGTTAGCCCCGCCCTTCCCCGGTCGGATCGGCCGGATCGGTCGGATCGGCCGGATCAGGAGGAGCCGGCGCTCGACGGGCCGAAGAACTCGATCTCGGCGATGGCCACCTGGGTCTTCGCGGAGGCCTGGTACGACGACTCGATCGTGAAGCGGACGGAGACGACGTCCGACGCGCGGAAGTCCCGGGTCTGGCCGCCGGCCGCCTGGTCGAGGACCAGTTCACGGGTCTCCGTCTTCCCGTCGGACGTCTTGATGGTCGCCTTCATCCGGTGCGGCAGGGCCGACTTCTTGAGCTGGTCGTAGTGGGTCGACTCGCCGGACGTGACGATCACGTTCAGCAGCCGGGTCGGTTCGTCGAAGCGGGCCTCGATCCACTCGCCCTCGCCGCCCTGCACCACGCCCGGGCCCCACCAGGTGTTGCTCAGCTTGTCGAAGACGAGGTCGGGCTTGTGGCCGGCGTAGGAGCGGGACGCGGCGAAGCGGTCCGGGGAGACCTGGGCGCGTTTGGCGAAGTGGTCGCGGGTGGCGCTGATCGCCTTCGGCGTGTTGACCGCCAGGACCGTGACACCGGTGAGGACGACGGCGGCGACGATCCAGGTCAGCACGCGGTCGAAGGTGCGGCGCAGGCGGGGGCGGTCGCCCGCCCAGGGGGTTTCGCGGTTGCGGAAGTCGAAGAGGCGGCGCCACCAGGGGCGGGGGGCCGCGGGGGAGGTGTCGCCGTGGCCGGCCATGGGCATGGCGCAGCGGGTGCAGAAGTGGCGGTCGGGGCGGTTGGGGGTGGCGCACCAGGGGCAGGGGGTGCCGCCGTGGGCGCCGAGGTCTGCGCCGGGGGCGCGGACGGACTGGGGGCGTTGGGGGGTGGGGCGGCCGGGGAGGACGGGGGTGACGGACGGGGGTGCGGGGGCCGGTTCCGGGTCCTGTACGGGGATGAGGAGGCGGCGGGCTCGGTCGTGGGCGTCCTCGCCGTCGCCTTCGGCGTATGCGTTCCCGCCCGCTCCACCCGTGCGGCCGTCGTGGTCGGGTGCGGGTGGCCCCTGCGGGGGCCGGGCGCCGTCGGCGGCTTCCGGGTCGGGGGTGGTGGGGATGGGGGTGGTTTCGGCCGTCGCAGCGGTACCGGCCGGTGGGGGCTGGTCGCGCCCACGCGGCGGTAGCCGCACATCAGATTCAGCCCCGCGCCCCTGACGAGGCGCTGTCGTCGCCGTTCCCGGCAAGTCCTCCCGCGTCTGACGGGGCGTTGTCGTGGCCGTTGCCGACAAGTCCTCCCGTCCCTGAAGGGGCGCTGTCGTCGCCGTTCCTGACGCCGTCGCCGTGCCCAGCACGTTGCTGCGTTGGGCGCGGGGGAGGCCGGTGCCGCCTTCTCTGGGGGCGAAGGCGTCCCAGGCGGGGGGCGCCGGGGAGCCTTCGGGGGCCGGGGTCTCCTGTCTGCCCTCCTCCCTGTTTCCCGTCCAGCTCAGGACTGCTCCGCACGCGTCGCAGAAGGACTGGCCCGGTTCTGCGACCGTGCCGCACTCCGTGCAGTTCTGGGTGGTCGTCATCGCTGCGGGGTCCTTTCGGCGGACGGAGAAGAAGCGGTCACCTGGACCGTGTAGGGCATGTGGGCGGGGCGGGCGGCGGCCACGAGGTGTTCCAGTCGGACCTCGTCGGCGGGGGTGGGGGACGGGAGCGTGAGGTGGACGTGGAGGCGGGGGCGGGGTGTGCCGGGGAAGCGGCCCAGCGGGCGGGCGCTCCAGTCGGCGCCGCCGCTCTCCGTGATCTCCGGTGCGACGCCGAACGCCAGCCGGACCGCCTCGGAGAGGCCGCGGCGGGTGCCCCGGATGCGGTGCAGGTAGGCGGCCGCGGCCACGGCGGCCCGGAGCAGGGGTTCCGGTTCCGTGCCGTCGGTCTCCGCGCCGACCCAGGTGCCCAGCCACTCCGCGAAGTCCAGGGAGGTCAGGGCCGGGTCGAAGTAGCTGGGGAGGCAGTCGAGGACGTTGGGGATGGGGGCGATCACATCGTCCAGGCCGGCGACGAAGCGCAGGGCGAGATCGTCGTCGGCGAAGACGGCGGGGAGCATCGGGCCGATGGGCGTGGAGGAGCCCAGGCCGTCGATCGAGCCTCTCAACGGATGCCTCCGGAGACGTCGTCGGGGGTCATTCGCCGATCACCCGGACCCGGTGGTCGTAGGAGAAGACGAGCGAGGGGGCGGCGAGGTCGATACGGTCCGTCGGGTCGCCGCGCTTGCCGGTGAGGGGGTCGGCGGGGTGCAGGACGACCTCGTCGACGAGTTCGACGCCGGGGACGCGTTGCAGCACCGCGAAGACCTCGCCGGACTGGACCGGGCGCCCGAACGGCCACCCCTTGCCGTCCGCCCCGCCGGTCAGCGGGTCGAGGTGGCGGTAGAGGGCGTCATGGGCCTGGCGGCGGACCCGGTCGACGTCCACCCCGCGGAAGGCATGGAGGGTGGCGACCACGGTGACGCCCTGGTAGAAGGGCGGGCCGACCGCCAACCGGGTTCCGATCAGGCGCCGTTCGTCCAGGTGGCGGGTGATGCGGTCCAGGAGGGCGTCCCCGGGGACGAGTTGCTCGAAGCGGAGCCGGCCGCCGGGGTCGGGTACCGCCTGCGGGACGACCAACACCCGTACCGCGTAGGCCCCGTACTCGCCCTCCTCGCCCTCCAGACAGGTGATCCGGGCCGTCTCGGGGGCGGCCCGGCGGGCCAGCTCCTCGTAGTCGCGCAGGGTCACCGCCCGTTCCTGGGCGCGCAGGGTGATGGGGGCGCGGACCTTCGCCTCGGCCACCGTCTCGCCGTCCACTCCCCCGCGCGCCGCCTCCCGGTTGACGACCTCCGAGACGTACGGGATGGAGGAGCGCAGGATCTGTACTGCGCCCCGGGCCACGTTGCCGTCCCGGCCGCCGCCCGTGCGGTAGCGGCGGGCCCGGATGACCGCGCCCTTGGGGGCCACCGTGCCGTACTGGCGCAGCGAGCCGTCGGGTTCGCGGACCGCCGGGCCGAAGGCGATCTCGCCGGTGGTGGCGTCGAGGGTGATGTGGCGGTCGTACGGGCCGGAGGCCGCGAAGTGCGGGACCACCTGCCAGTCCAGCCAGCCGCCCTCGCCGTCGTGCTCGGCGGTCTGGAGGAGCAGCGGCGGGGTGTCGCCGACGACGGGGGCGTGGGCGAGGCCCAGGCGCTGGCCGGGCAGGCCGGTGGACTCGCCGAGCGCCTCGTCCTCGACGGTCTCCGCGTGCACCGCGCCGGTCGTGCCGCCGATCGTGCAGGCCTCGGCGAACCGGACCGTCGGGGACGTGGTGTAGAAGGGCTGGTCGGAACGGGGTTCGGTGACCCGGCAGCGCAGCCAGCCCGCCTCCCGGCCGCCGTTGCGGGACAGCACATGCCCGGCGGGGACGTGCAGGACGACCTCGCCGGGGCGGTTGAGACCGCCGGTGCCGTCCCGGTCGACCTCGCACTCCCGCCAGCCGTCCTCCGTCCACGCCTCCCACACCAGCGGGGGCTGCCGCGGGTCCACGCCGACACCGTCGACCCGGCTGTCCAGATCCAGCGCGACCGCGCAGTGCGGGACGGCCGCGGACAGGCCGAGCAGCATGCAGTCACCGGGGTTAGGGGCCTCGGTGAAGCACAACAGGTCCTTGCCCTCCGCGAGTTCGTGGGTGAGGTCCACGACGGCCGAGCCGCGCTCCTGCCGCATCAGGTGCCGCAGCTCGCTCGGCACGATGGCCAGGTCGCGCTCGGTCGCGAAGACCACCGCCTCCTGGGTCTCGGTACGGCGGGTCGCCACCTCCGTGCCGACCGGCACCGCGACCGCGTCCTCCTGGGCCGCCGACAGCCAGAACGTGACGTCCGTACGGGCCGCCGACGGCGGGAACAGCGTGATGCCGACCAGGTCCAGGAAGGCCAGGTGGTTCTTCTCCGGGACCCGGTTGAGCCGGTACACGATCTGGTCGGCCATGTGCGCGACCGTCTCCACCAGCGTGATGCCGGGGTCGGAGACGTTGTGGTCGGTCCACTCCGGTGCGCGCTGCTGGATGTAACGCTTGGCGTCGTCGACGAACTGCTGGAAACGCCGGTCGTCGAGGTTCGGGGAGGGCAGGGCCATCGGGGATCAGCGGTCGCTTTCCGAGGAGTCCGAGGAGGCGGGCGGCAGGTCCGGCTCGTCGTGGGAGGGGATGACGTAGAAGGGGAAGACCAGGCTGCGCGGGTTGTTGGTGCCGCGGATCGAGTAGCGGACGTCGATCATCAGCACGCTCGGGTCGGCGCCGGTGGTGACCTCGACGTCCTCGACCTCGATCCGCGGCTCCCAGCGGTCCAGGCTGGCGTACACCTCGTGCTGGATCCGGCCGGCGGTCTGCTCGTTGACCGGCGCGAAGACCAGGTCGTGGATGGCACAGCCGAACTCCGGGCGCATCGGGCGTTCGCCGGGGGCCGTGGACAGGACGAGGCGGATGGCCTCCTCCACCTCCTTCTCGCCGCTGACCAGAGCGATACCGCCGGTGGGGCCGATCCGCAGCGGGAAGGACCAGCCCGATCCCACGAACTGCTCCGCCATCAGCTCCGCACCCGCCCCTCGGGGAAGACCTCGCGCGCGCTCATGCCGGGATCACCATCACGGTCAGTCCGCCCATCATCAGGTTGCCCAGGACCGGCACCTGGGGAGCCTGGATCCCCACGGTGACCAGGGAGCTGATCGCGACGGCGGCGTTGCCGCGCAGCGACAGGGCCGCGTTCGCCATCAGGTTCACGGCGGCGGCGTTCACGGAGACCGCGCCCGTGGGTGCCTTGATGTCGACGAGTTCCGCGCTCTGGAGCGACAGCGGTCCGCCGCTCCTGATACTGAGCGCACCCCCCGCCTTCAGGGACAGGTTGGCGCCGGCCTCGACCGACACCGACCTGGTGCCCTTGATGGAGACGCTGCCCTTGCTGTCCACGGTGATCTCGGTGTTCTGCCGGTCCAGGTAGACGGTCAGCTTGTCGTCGCCGCTGGCCAGCCGGACGCCCTGTTTGCGGCCCCGCTGGTCGAGCAGGTCCATCCGGTTGCCGACGCGGTCGGAGACGGTGTGCCGGGTGGCGCGGCCGCGCAGGCCGTCGTGCAACGGGACGTCCCTGACCTTGGTCGGCTTGTCCTTGCCGTTGTAGAGGCCGCCGATGACGTACGCGTGGTCGAGGGCACCGCGGTCGAAGGCGACCAGCACCTCGTCGCCGACGTCCATCGGGAACACCCCGCCGCCGCGAACCCCGCCCATCTGCACGGTCCGCGTCCAGTCGCTGACGTAGGTGTCGTCCAGCCAGGGGAACTTGATCTTCACCCGGCCCTGCTGGAGCGGGTCCTGTACGTCGGTGACGAGCGCCGGGGCCACACTGAGCTGCCGTTCGGAACCGGCGCCCGAGGCGCCGCCGCCCGAGGCCACGCCGTACAGCGACCGCCACTGCCGGCCGCTGACCGTCACCCAGGTCTCGTAGTGCTTGTCGTCGCCGAAGACATGCCGTACCGAGGTGACCGTGTACTTGCCGGCGAAGGGCGTGCCGACGTCCTTGAGCGCCACCGGCACCCCCGGCCGCAGCTGCGGATTGCCCCGGACGATCACCTCGACCTCGGCGAACCCGGACGTCACGTCGTCGGAGAGGGCGTCGGCCGCGAACTTCACCTCGGACTGCTTGTCGTAGGGGGTACGGGTCTCGACCAGCTTGGCCGCCGGGAACCTGGCGTAGGCGTCGCCGGGGGTGGCGCCGATGCTGTACCCCTTGTTGCTGTTGGCCTTGGAGGTCGCGGTGAGCGTCTTCTTCGTCGTCACGTCCCAGCCGCGGGACTCGACGTCGGCGACCTGGTCGGCGGCGGTGACGGCGGAACGCAGCCTCAGGATGTCGTGCCCGGCCTCCAGGACGAAGGGGCTCTTGTCGCCGTCCGTGCTCGTCGAGGGCGCCCCGGAGGCGTCCTTCGGCTTCACGAACTGGAACTTGCCCTTCGCGTCGACCGACATCACCATCTCGTTCTCGTCGGCGAGCCGCGCGAGGAACTCCCAGTCGGTGACGTTGCTCTGGCTGATGAACTCGTAGACGGTCTTCGTCGCGTCGATCCGGCCGATCGGCACCCCGTCCTGACCGGCCAGCTTGCGGGCGATGTCGGAGGCCGTCTGGTTGCGGTAGGCGACCACCCGGCGCTGCCGCATCAGCCGGAAACCGCGGTCGTAGCCGCGGATCACGGCGTAGCTGCCGGTGCCGTCGTACTCGGCCTCCATCGCGGTGACCTCGCCGGTCAGCAGCGGGCCCGCGGTGTCCTGGCCGTCGGACATCGGGGTGAGCACCACCTCGCTGCCGAACTTGACGCCCAGGTCGCCGAAGAGCTTGCGGTCCTTGTCCCGGAAGGTCAGGTGGAAGGCGGCGGGCACCCCGACGCCCTGGTCGACGTGGGCCTCGACCAGCGCCGACCCCCACACCGGGTCGGACTTCAGGTCCTTCCCGTCGATGGTCACCTTGATGATGTTCGAATAGGCGTACTTCACCATCAGCGCCGCACCTCCTCGGCGGCAGGCAGCACCAGTTCCGTCCCGGTGGGCAGCCGGTTCGGGTCGTCGATCCCGTTGGCGTCGGCGATCGACCGCCAGGCCGACGCGTCGCCGTACTCCCGCCAGGCCAGCGCCTGGAGCGAGTCCCCGGCGACCACCCGGTGCACACGCTGTGCGGTGAGGGCGCCGGAGGTGGGGTTCTGCCCGGGGGTCTTGCTCGGGATCTCCTGGAGCTGCAGCCGGCAGGTGGCCCGGATGGGCATCCCGCTGGTCCCGAACAGGGTGTAGGAGGCGTCGACGGAGCCGACGTACGCCGTGAAGCGGGCCGTCGAGAACGACCCCCACTCGAAGACCACCCACGGCGGCGAGGGCCGCTTGTTCGCGATGCTCTGGCTGGTGACCTCGCAGCAGTTCAGCAGCGACTCGACCTTCTTGAGCACCGTGTTGTCGCCCGGGTCGTCGGAGGAGTCCAGGAAGATCTCCACGCTCATCTGCCGCGGGTACGCGCCGAGGAACTCCGGGAGCGGGCCGTCGCGTTCGACGGGCGCGTAGGAGGACTTCCAGTCGGCGCGGCGGCCGATGCTGAGCTGCGCCGGGTTGAAGTCGAAGTGGAAGGACTTGATGAGAGCGCCCGGGGTGCGGCTGCCGCTCGGCGGGGGCTGGTGGATCTCCAGGGTGGCGCGCACGAGGCTCTTGCCGGCGCCCCGGCTGCTGCTGGCCATGTCTTCCTCTGCCCTCTCGTCTCGCTCAGTCCGTGAATCCGTGGTGGGTGATCTCCAGGACCTCGGTGGCCACGGCGGGGCTCGCCGGGTCGAGGGAGGGGCCCCGCCAGCTCACGGGCAGGACGTCGAGCAGACCCCAGCGGGCGACCTCCGAGCCGTCCGCCCGCAACGCCGTGATCTGGGCGGTGGGGCGCTTGATGCCGGTCTGCACGGAGGAGATCCACTTGGCGACCTTGGAGGTGTCCGGGGTGAGCGGACGGGTCAGCCGGATGGTGGAGAAGGTGACGCGGGTGGGCAGTTGCCACACGAAGCCGTTGTTGCCGCCCTCCTGCCGGCGCTCGACCTCCACCTGCGACGACAGCCCCTCGCACCCGTTGAAGTAGCCGAGGCTCTCACCATCGATGGAGAGGCTGAACCAGATCGTGGTTCCCGGGTCCTGGCGAGCCATCGGGGGCCTTTCTGTGGAGGGGGTGGTGGGCGGGCGGTGGGCGAGAGCGGCCGGTGGGTTCAAGGTCGGAAGTCGCGCAGCTTGCCCACGCGCTCACGGTCCCGGCGGAGTTCGGTGCGGACATGCCGGGTGATCCGGTCGATGATCCGGTGGACCAGGGCGTCCACCTGGTACTCGGTGAGGGCCCGGGGGTCGAAGCCGCCCTCCTCGATCGCCGTGTACCCGGGCGGTTCGTCCTCCTCGCCGACGGCCGAGGCCGAGGCGGAGTACGACGGCGGCGGGTCGTCCGGCGGCGGGGTCGAGGGCGGCGGCGGGGGTGGCGGCGGCGTCTCGGACTTGGTGAGCGGGGCCTCGGGGTGGGTGGGGGCGGAACCGGTGACCGGGACCTTCTTCACGGAGTGCGGGGCAAGGACCGGCGGCGGGGAGGCGGTGACGGCGTCGCGCTGAACGGTGGGGAGGTTGAGAGGGGCTACGGGGAGGGGGATGGTGTGCCGGGCGGTGGAGGCGCTCTTGCTCCGGAGGGGGACCGGCTGCGCGGCCTGGGGAGCTGCGGCGGCTCGCTGTACGGAAACAGCACGGGAGGAGGCCGCCGTCCCGGTGACGACCGACGGAGGCGGCAACGGCCTGTCCGAGCGGGTTGCCGGGCTCGCCTGTCGCTGCACGGACGCCGGCGCACTGGGGAGGGCGAGGTCTGGGGCTCCGGTCAGGAAGGGGGGAGTGGCGGGAACGGGGACGGGGACGGGCTGGTGGAGGCCGCCGGGCGGTATCGACGGCATCGGTGGCAACGTCGGCGACGCCGGACGCGCCAGGCTGTCCGAGCGGGTCGCCGGGCTCGCCTGTCGCTGCACGGACGGCACGGGTGACTTGCGGCCGGCCGGCGCGGGGGCTCCGCCCGAGAGAGGGGCGCCGAGACCGAGACGCGGGGTGCCGGGGGCACCTGGACTACTGACGGCACGCTGGACCGGTGCGGGAGCCGCGGGCGCCGTGGCAGGACCCGTCGACGAAGCGTGTGCGTGTGCATCCGGCACAGCCGCGGAGGAACGAGCCTCAGTACGCGCCGCCTCCGCCGTCGGCGAGGAGACGGGGGCCCCGAGGCCGGGGCGAGGGGTGGCGGGGGACGCCGCGGCGCGCTGCACGGAAAGAGAGGGGGAAACAGGCCGATCCCGGTGCGGCGCCGAAGTACGGCTCGCGGCGGCCCTGCGCTGCACGGACGTGTCGTGGCCACCGCTGGCGACCTGGGCGTCCAAGGTGGTGGTGGGTTCGGTGACGGCCGGTGGGGGCTGGTCGCGCCCACGCGGCGGTAGCCGCACATCAGATTCAGCCCCGCGCCCCTGACGAGGCGCTGTCGTCGGCGTTCCTGCCGAGTTCCCGTGCCCCTGAGGGGGACCTGTCGTCGCCGGTGTCGTATGACCGCCGTCCGAGACAGCACTTTTCGCCTGCCGCTGCACAACAGGACCGGTGACCGGCGACGCCGTGGACACGGAAGCAGCAGGAGACGTCGGTGAAACCGGAGCCGTGCGGGCCCTGACTCCCGGCAGCGGCGACGCCGCCGACGTCGTACGGCCGCCGCCCGGTGCACCGCTCTCCGCCTGCCGCTGCACAACAGCCGCATCCCCGCCCGAGGCGGAACCGCCAGGCGACGCGGCCGCAGCCGAACCCGAACCACCACCCGACGCAGCACCCTCCACCCGCCGTTGCACAACCCCCGCAACCCCACCGGAGGTTGAAGGCCTAGTCGGCGCGGGAGCCGCCGGCGACGCGGCCGCAGCCGAACCCGAACCACCACCACCCGACACAGCACCCTCCACCCGCCGCTGCACAACCCCCGCAACCCCACCGGAGGTTGAAGGCCTAGAAGGCGCGGAACCGGCAGGCGACGCAGCCGCAGCCGAACCCGAACCACCACCCGACACAGCACCCTCCACCCACCGCTGCACAACCCCCGCAACCCCACCGGAGGTTGAAGGCCTAGTCGGCGCGGAACCGGCAGGCGACGCAGCCGGAGTCAAATCCGGATGACTGCCGCCCGACGCAGCATCCTCCGCTCGCCGCTGCACAGCTCCCACATCCGCAACGGAGGTTGCAGCGACAGGCGGCGTGGCCGGAGTTGATGCCGTACGGCTGCCGGTCGAAGGAGTATCCGCTGTCCGCCGCTGCACCACGGGCCCGGCTTCATGAGGCGTCGAAGGCGCGACCGGGGCGGACGCAGCCGGGGAAGCGGGCGAAGCCGGTGTCGTACGGCCACCGCCCGCCGCGCCTTGCTTGCTCGGCCGGGTGGACGGTTCGCTCGCGGACGCGGATCGTTGTACGACGGCAGGTGCCGGACCCCGTCCGGAAGCAGCGCCTTGTCCGGCGGAGCGTGGAGTCGCCTCGGGCGTACCCGTACCTCCGGACGGACTCGGCCGATCTCCGCTCACCGGCACGGACGTCACACCCCCGGCCGCGCGTCGTACCACCGCGTCCCCGGCCGGTTCGCTCCCTGCTCGATCGCCTTCGCCCACCGCCACCGTCCGCGGCGCCGACGGCAGCGTACGCCGCTGCACCGCCATGGCCGACGTGCCCGCCGGCGCCTGCGTCAGCGCGCTGCGCCGGGGCGGGACAGGAGGCGCCGGTGTGACCCGCGGACCGGTGGCCGGAGCCGTAACAGCCGGAGCCGCCTGGGGCGCCCACGCCACCGGCACCGCAGCCGAAGCGGAGGCCGTGGCCGAGGTCGAGGCCGAGGTCGGCAGCGTCGACGGCCGCTGGGCAGCAGGCGTCGCGCCCTTGACCGGCGCGGCCGACGGAGTCTGCGGCGTCTGCGCGCCGCCCCCGTTCCGTACCGCTCCCGCCGACGCCGAGTGCTGCGCGACCGCGCCACCACCGCGCCGCCCCGCCAACGGCACCCGCTGCACCGCAGGCGCCCCCACCGAACCGGCCGAACCCGCAGCCCCGGACGAACCGCCCCCGACCGCCCGCAACGGCACCACCGGAACCACCGGAACCGCCGTGCTCCGACCGCCCGTCGGCCCCGTCGGCCCCGCCGGTCCTGCCAACGGCAGTGACTGCAGCGGGCGTTCGAGGCCCGGCGCCGTTCCCGAGTACGCCCCCGTCATCCCCGTGAGGCCGCCCCCGGTCAGACCCGCGCTCGACTCACCGTCCAGTACCGCGTGCGAGCGCATGCCCATGAACGACGGGTTCTGCCATGTCGGCAGGCGGCCGGCGAACCCCGGGTCCGCGACCGGCCCGCCCGCCCCCAGCGCACGCTGGATCGGCGGCAGCCCCGGCCAGGCGGCCGCCACCACAGGACGACGTGGCGTCCCGCCGCCGGACACCTCGGCAGAGGTCTCGGCAGCGGCGTCGGCGGCCCCGCGCCCCCGTATTCGATCCCACAGCCCCACAGCTCAGCCCTCCGCCGCCCGGGTCACCAGGGACGCGATCTCGGCCGTGAAGCGGCGGCGGTCCGCGTGCTCCAGGTCCAGGATGTCCTCCAGGCTCCAGTGGAAGTGGTAGGCGACGTACGCGATCTCCTCGTGCAGCCGGTCGGTCGCGTACGTCACGATTCCCCCAGGCGGCTCCCGCCGAGTTCCACCTCGAAGGGCTCCGAGCAGTGCGGGCAGTTGACCGCGGCCCGGGTGTGGCCCTCCGCGTTGATCTGGCGGTAGAAGTCCTGCAGGAACGCCAGGTCGGAGGCGAACATGTTCTCCACGATCCCGTCGTGTATGAGCGGCAGCGTGCCGAGGCGGGTGATGACCCGGCCCAGCAGCACCACCGACAGGAACGCGGGGTTCTCCTGGACCCGGACGTCCCGGAGGGGGATCAGCTCGTCCCTCGCCGTGGACAGGCGCATCACGCCGTCCCGGTGGACGGTGCCCTGCTCGTCGACGTACCCGCGCGGGAGCTGGAACGGGAACTCCGTACGCAGCGCCTCGCGGGGCGCCTCCGGTTGCGGGGAGACCGGGGGCGCCGCCACCTCCGGTGCAGGCGCCACCACGCTCCCCGCCCGGCCGGCCGAACGCCTCATTACTCGATGACCAGTTCTTCGAACGTGATGGTCACCGACTCGGTCAGCGCGGACGCCTCGCCCGCCTTGACCGTGCTGGTGTCGATCTTGCTGCACCAGGCGTTGCGCAGGTTGTAGCGCTTCACCGGGTTGTTCTCGAAGTCCATCATGATGATGGTCGCGTTCTTGCGGGCCGTGGCCATCTGGCCGTTGATGGACTCGTTGATCCACTGGGTGAACGACGAGGACTGGGTCATACCGCGGATGACCGTGCAGGTGCCGTTCTTCTTCACGCCCGGCAGGTTGCGGACGTGGTTCTTCCCGTCCGGCGTGTTCTGCTGGTAGGTGATGACGTCCTGTTCCATCGACAGGCCGCTGACCTCGGCGAGGTACTCGACCATCACGCCGTCGATCTGCAGGCCGAAATTGTGTGATGTGAGGGCGTCACCCGGCTGGAGACTCATGTCTTACTGCCCGTTCTTCTCAAGATGCCTGTGGAACAAGGGGGTTGAGGGCACGAAGGCCCACTACTCCTGGAGCTCGCCGCTGCCGCTGGAGAACTGGGCCAGCCGGAAGATCACGAACTCGGCGGGCTTGACCGGTGCGATGCCGATCTCGCAGATCACGCGGCCGACGTCGACCGACTCCGGCGGGTTGGTCTCCTCGTCGCACTTGACGTAGTACGCCTCCTCGGGCCGCTGCCCGAACAGGGCGCCGCTGCGCCACTCGTTGACCAGGAACGCGGAGATGTTGCGCCGGATCCGGGCCCAGAGGTTGTGGTCGTTGGGCTCGAAGACCACCCACTGGGTGCCGATCAGGATCGACTCCTCCAGGTAGTTGAAGTACCGGCGGATGTTGAGGTAGCGCCAGGCCGGGTCGGAGGAGAGGGTGCGGGCGCCCCAGATGCGGATGCCGCGGCCCGGGAAGGCGCGGATGCAGTTCACGCCGATCGGGTTGAGCAGGTCCTGCTCGCCGCGGGTGATCTGGAGCTCCAGGTCGACCGCGCCGCGGATCACCTCGTTCGCCGGGGCCTTGTGGACACCGCGCTCGGCGTCGTTGCGGGCCCAGACGCCGGCCACATGGCCGGACGGCGGGATCAGCCGCGACGTGCCGGACGCCGGGTCGAAGGTCTTGATCCAGGGGTAGTACAGGGCCGCGTACTTGGAGTCGTAGCCGGCCGTCTCCTGGCGCCAGACCCGGATCTGGCGGGCGTTGAGGCTCGGCGGCGGGTCGATGACCGCGACCCGGTCGCCCATCAGCTCGCAGTGCGCGATCAGGCCGAGCTGGACGGCCTTGACCTGCTCCAGGTCGATCGCGCCGCGCTGGTAGGCGGCCATCAGGTCGGGCACGGCCACCATGGACACCTCGTCGACGGCCTCCAGGCCGCCGAAGCCGGTGCGGTCGGCCGAGTCGCCGAGGTACTCGGCGGGGCCGGGGTGGGAACCGGCGTCCGCGACGGGGGGCGCGGACGCCGGGGCAGGGGCGGGGGCCACGAGGGCCACCGTCTGGTTGTCCGGCCGGGCCAGCTGCGCGGCGGGCGCGGCCTCGGTCACGGTGATGAGCTTGGAGCGCTCCTTGACCTGGGTGACCACGTAGTTGCGGCCGCCCTTCTTCGCGGTCACGTCGAAGGTCTCGACGGGCTTGCCGCCGTCCTTGACGACCAGCTTGAAGCGTTCGGCGGGCCCCTCGCCCTCCGCGTCGGCGACCTCGACGGAGAGGTCGCCGGAGGCCACCGCGCTCACGCTGAAGGTGCCGAGCTGCCTGGCCTCGCCGGCCGGCAGCGCGGCCGGAGCGGCCGAACCACGCAGAGCGGCGGGCGAGTCGGCGGTCTCGGCGCCCTCCGCCGTACCGCCGACGCGGACGACGTACGCGGCCGTGCCGCCGTTGTTGAAGAAGCCGTAGACGGAGTGCGCGAGGTAGTACCCGTCGGTGAACTCACCGAAGGACGCCACGTACTGCGTCCAGTTGGTCACCAGGGTCGGCTCGTTCAGCGGACCGGTCGGGGCCAGGCCCACGAAGGCCGCCACCGACGTGCCCACGCCCTCGATGGGGCGGGAGCCGCTGGCCACCTCCTCGACGTAGACGCCGGGCGACAGGTAGGACGGCATGCTCTGCTCTCCTCGGGGTACGAGACAGGAACATTCCCACCTTCACGCGCGAAGCGCGCGCGCCGAAACGGCCTCCGGTGCCGTACCGGGGGCAACTCACTTGCCCGCAAGGGCAGTCCCGGCGCCCCCGGTGACCCCTCGGCCGCAAGGCCTGCCCCCGGTGTTGCCCCCGCGGTCCTCCCGCCCTCGGGTGGCGACGGGGTACGAGGTTGGGGTCCCTTGTCGACCGAACGGGAATCCGTATGCGCACTCAGGCAGAGAACCGCTCGACCGCCGGCCGGGACGACACCCGCCCTCGGTCACGGCCCGCCGTCGCCCCGTCGCCGTTGGCCGCCCTCCAGGGGACCGCGGGGAACGCCGCGGTGGCCCGGGCGATCCAGCGGGTCCGGGCGGAGAGCGAGCCCGAGGCGCAGCAGGCCGACGGGGCGGTGCCCGTGCAGCGGCGGTCCTCGGTCCCCGAGGCCGTCAGCTCACCCGGGTCGCCGCTGGAACCCCGTATTCAGCAGCGGGCGGAGCAGGCCTACGGCATGCCCTTCGGCCATGTGCGCGTGCACAACGACGCCGTCGCCCAGCGTTCGGCCGCGGAACTCGGGGCGCTGGCCTACACCAGCGGCCCGCACATCGTGCTCGGCGGGAAGCGGGTCAGCGACGAGACGATGTTCGAGGAGGTCGACCACGTCCGCCAGCAGGCCATGGGGCCGGTGCCCGGCACCCCCAACGGCCATGGCGAGAGGGTCTCCCACCCGGACGACCCGTTCGAGAAGAGCGCCTCCTCCAACGGCCGGAAGCTGGCCCGGGGCGCCATGCCCGACCTCGCCCTGCCCGGGTCCTCGGCACCGCCGGCCGAGGCGGTGCAGCGCAGCGCGGACGAGGACGTACCGGTCCAGCGGGTGGACGCGGACCGGCCCGGCCCCTCGGCCGCGGACACCGGCTCGCCCGCACCCTCGTCCGGGAGTTCCACCCCGCCGTCGGCCGCGATCCCGGCCATCGCCCAGCTGGCCCGGCTCCTCGTCGGCGGCGACGCGGTGATCAAGAACAAGCATGTGCGGGCAGCGCTGCACAGGCGTGTCCGAGGCGGCCCGAGCTTCACGGACGCGGAACTCCGGGCGATCAAGGCGGTGGAGACCGAGGACCCCAAGTGGCTGAAGACGGTGGGCATCGGCACCCACGCGGAGGCCGAGGCCTACATCAAGGCGGGTGACTTCCACAGCTGGCTGGAGCAGCCCGAGGGCAAGCGCCTGCTCGTGGCCACCCTGCGGTGGCACCAGGCGGCCGGCGACCGGGCCGAGGGGATGCCGGTGGCCAAGCAGGGCCGGCCGGACTACCAGATGGGCCGGCACATGGCCATGCACGACGCCGGCACGCCATCGGCCGAGCGGGAGGCGCTCAAGGGGGAGCGCGACGAACAGATCTTCCAGACCTTCGTCAAGACGATGCTGCCGCCCGGCGTCAGCGACGACGTACCGGACGCCAAGAAGCACAACGAGCGCGTGAAGCGCGGCACCGAGCTGCTGACCAAGATCTTCCTGATCCTGAAGGAGGGGCTCAAGGTCTTCAACCCGGAGACCGGCTTCCACGAGGACTTCGAGGACGATGTCGCCCACGCCCTGGCCTACGGCGGACGCGTCAACATCCGCATCCCGCAGCTGGCCGACGGCGAGCACGGCTACGAACTGCCCCGGTGGCTCCACATCACCAAGGAGGACCGCAAGTTCTGGGAGCCCAGGTCGACGCCCGAGAAACCGGTGTACCGGCGCCCGTTCGGCACCCACCACATGGACATCGGCGCGAACGCGGAGGACGCGCGCGGCGACTTCGTGGAGAAGGGCGGGCTGAAGGCCACCGGACAGAACTGGCTCGATCCCCACAGCCACCTCTACGGCCTGCCGCTGGCCATCGGAGGCATGGGCAACAACGACTACCACGGCGACACCATCCTCCCGAACGAGTCCTACGGACACATGTTCATGGGGTACAAGCCCCCGTCCGACAAGCGCGACGGGGCGCTCCAGGTCGGTATCGAGACCGCCGGACCGGGCGGCCGGACCCCCGACGGCTACAAGCACGGCATCACCAGCAGCGAGAAGAACAACAACCCGGTGAGCCAGGTCGGCGGCCACAAGGACGACAAGATCGGCAACAACGCCCCGCTCAGCGCGAGCCAGCGTCTCGTCGACATGAAGGACTTCGGCGACTGGGTGGCGAAGCTGAACGAGCTGGAGCGGAACTGGAAGGCCGCGATCGCCGAGGCGAGGACGCATGAGGAGAAGGCGGCCCTGTACCGGGACCTGATCGGCAAGCGCACCAACATCGGTTCCTGAGGTCCGCACCGTACGCCTGCCCGCAGGTCTGCCCCGGCGGCCCTTCCCGTGGGCGGCCGGGGCGGGCTAGGACGGAGTCACCGGACGGTTCTGCCCGACCGAGTGAACGGGACGCTTGGATGCACGCACACGAGGACGACAGCGCACGGCAGCGGGAGGCGGGTGCGCCGGGCACCGCACGACGCACGGGCGAAGGCCCCGCTGCCGCGCCCCGGCCGGGCGCCGTGGCCTCGGCGCTGCTCGCGCTGCAACGCGCGGCGGGGAACGCGGCGGTCACCCGGGCCGTCGAGGCCGACCGCCACCGACACGGCCCGCACTGCGGCCACGGGGAGCAGCCGACGGTCCAGCGCCGTTCCTCGGTGTTCGACGCCGTGGCCACGCCGGGCGACCGGCTGGACGCGGGCGTCCGGCGCAAGGCGGAGCAGGCCTATCGCATGAGCTTCGACCATGTGCGGGTGCATTCCGGCATCGTGGCGCAGCGGTCGGCGCGGGAGTACGGCGCGCACGCCTACACCGTCGGCCACGACATCGTCCTCAGCCGTCGCAGCGTGGACGACGAGACGATGTTCCACGAGCTGGACCATGTGCGCCAGCAGTCGGCGGGTGCCGTCGCCGGCACCCCGGACGGCACCGGCGTCGCGGTCTCCCACCGGGACGACCCCTTCGAGCAGGCCTCCGCGGCCAACGGCCGCCGGGTGGCCCAGGGGCAGGCGCCCGACCTCGGCCGTCCGACGGGCGGCTCGGCCGGTGCCGCCGTGCAGCGTGCCCCGGCGACGGCGGTCCCGCAGATGCAGCGGGCCGGCGAGCCGAAGGGCAAGGGCAGGGCCACCGAGCCGGCCAAACGCAGTTCCGAGACCCAGTGGGAGCGGCACGCCAAGGCGATCGGCGAACTGGTCAAGGCGTGCACCTGTGAGCAGCCGATGAAGCAGTGGGGCCGGGTCGACGAGGAGGTGTTGGTCCACTATCCGCGCAGTTACGCGGGCCACCGGTCCGCGCAGAGTCTGCGCCACGCCGCCCGCCGGCTGTACCGCGCGGTGACCTTCCTGGAGGAGCAGGAGAAGGCGAGGGCCGCGAAGGACGAGAAGGAGCAGAAGGACAAGGACGCCAAGGGCGCGGCGAAGCCGAAGCAGGAGGAGGAGATCGAGGCGATGCTCTTCAACGGGCATCTGGTCTTCGCCGGGAACCTGAACCAGACGGTCGAAAGGCTGCACGCCTATCTGCTCCACCAGGGCGACCAGGACGCGTCGGAGGAGGACGCCAAGGGCCAGACTCTGCGCGACGCCCTGTACACCGACTTCGACAACCTGGACTACGACGGGGACGACGAGCGGAACGTGACGTCGTCCCGGCCGGGCAAGCGCCGGGCACCCGCGGGTGACTCCCAGGGCGCCAAGCGCGCCAGGACCGGCAAGGCGTCCGGTGCCGCCGAGAGCACCGAGGACGAGGGCGCGATCCTGGGCAACGTGGCCGAGCAGCAGCGCCGGGACCGCTCGGCCCGGGCGAAGATCGGCGAGGGGCTGCGCCCCCGCCCGGTCGCGCAGCCGCTCCCCTCGATGTCGCTGGACGTGGACGGGAGCCCGGTGAGCGAGTCCGACAAGCGGGACAACGCCACCACCCGGGCCCTGCGGAGGATGACCTACATCCGCAAGGTGGACATCTCGGCCAAGGCCGCGCAACACCCGTCGTACCGCGCCTACCTGGCGCAGCTGCTCGCGAAGGACGACACCGACTTCGCGGACTACGCGTATCTGCTGCACAACGGCGACAGCGACGAAGTACTGCACGCCGAGCAGCAGTTGCTGATGTTCCTGCACCATGCTGGCGTCACCGGGGACACCTCGCACGACGTGGCCCTCGTCCGCGGCCGGAAACGTCCGTGCAAGGCCTGCCTGGCGCTGCTCGACTACTTCCGCACCCGGCTGGGGATCAAGCTCGCCTACAACCCGAACGGCAACCACTTCTTCCAGAACGCCCTCGGCTCCATCGCCCAGAACTTCCCCGACTTCGCCGCCGACACGACCGAGTCCGACACCACCGGGTCCCACACCAACTGGTTCGGCGCCCACATGACCACCGGCCGGATGTACGTCTCCACGATCGGCGGCGCACGGCCCACCGACGAGAACATCGCGAGCGGAAAGGCCACGAAGAGCGCGCAGGGCGGCTGGGAGCAGGAGCTGCGGCTGGAGCGCACGGAGGACGGCAAGGTGCGCTATCCGAGAGGCATCGGGCTCGTGCCCATGAACGACACCCCGTCCAACAGCGACCCCGAGGAGTCGCAGGCCGAGTCGGACGCCGACCTGGTGTCGGCCACCAGGCAGCTCACCCTGAAGCCCGCCCCCAGGGCCCCCTCCGCTCCCCGGCTCGACCCGGCGGAGCTGGAGCGGATGCGGGAGGAGCAGTTCGTCGGGAACGTCGTCCCGCTGCTGGAAGAGGCCATGACCCCCGAGTTCCGCAGGGAGCTGGCGGAGCGGACCGCGTCCAAGGGCAGCGGCAAGTTCGGCGTCCCCTTCCCCGAGGCACTGCTGCCCGTGATCAGGGATCTGCTGGCCCGGGAAGCCGCCAGCAGGAAGCGCATCGCCGATCACCTCATGATGACCAGCGCGGCCCTGGACAAACGGCTCAAGAAGATGGGCTCGGCCGGCAAGCAGGCGAAGGACATCAAGCTCTACGCGGCGAAGCAGCAGCGGGTCGAGCAGGCCATGACCGCCGCCGGGTTGTCCGACGGGTGGCGGGCGGTCTCGGACGGCGCCACCTGGAACCCGGACCTCCCGGAGGGTCTCCAGCGGACGCTGTTCGAGATCATGAACGGAGACGACGTCCGGATCTCCTGGACCTCCGTCGCCAGGTTCCTGAAGATCTCGTCGTCCACGTTCAAACGCCACGTGGACCGGTGGAACGCCCGCTGGGGCGAGCCCGGCGACGACGCCGGCGAGGGCCCGGCCGCCTGAGCCGACGGCGCGGGCGCCGGATCGGCCCGGAGCCCCGAAGGGCAACCCCGGACGTCCCCCCGGCCCCCCGGTCTGCCCTCGTACCACCGCGGCCTGCCCGGCGTTCCCTCCTCCGTCCCGTGCGTCGCCGTTAGCGTCCTGACGTGAGCCTGTGGACTTCCCTGGAACCCGCCTCCGCGACCGTCGACCCGGGCGCTTCGACACGCGTACGCCTGCGGCTGCGCAACACCGGAGACGTCGTCGACGAGTACCGCTTCGAACCGGTGGGCCCCATCGCCCCCTGGACGACCGTCGAACCACAGACGCTCCGCCTCTACCCGGGGACCACGGGCACGGTGGAGCTCACCTTCACCCCGCCCCGCACCCCCGACGCCACGGCGGGACCCAACCCCTACGCCGTCCGCATCACGCCCACCGAACACCCCGAGGCCGTCACCGTCCCCGAGGGCAACCTCACCATCACCCCCTTCACCGAACTGCGCGCGGAACTCGTCCCGCCCACGGTCAAGGGCCGCTTCCGGGGCCGCCCACAACTGGCCATCGACAACCTCGGCAACACCAAACTCACCGCCTCCGTCAGCGGCAGCGACAACGGCGACCAGCTCGCCTACGACCTCCGCCCGAGCAACGTCCAGATCGAACCGGGCCGCGCCGCCTTCGTCACCGCCACCCTCAAACCCCGGAAGATCATCTGGTTCGGGCCCAAGGAACAGCGGCCGTACGCCCTCACCGTCCAACGCTCGGGCGTCGATCCACAGCCTGTGGACGGCACTTACATCCAGCGCGGCTTCCTGCCCCGCTGGCTCGCCACCCTCTTCGGCACCCTGATGGCCCTCGCCATCACCTTCGCCCTGATCTGGATCTCCTACAAACCGCCGGTCACAAGCCAGGCGAGGGAAGTCCAGGAGGCGGCCGTGAGCTCCCTCGCTCCCAGCCCCTCGGCCAGTGCCCCGCTGGCCGCCGCCCCGGCGCCCTCGCAGTCTCCGGTCGCGCAGCAACCGGAGAACGACGCCCCCGCCACACCGGACACCGGGTCGGGCGGCGGAGGCGGCCAGGCCCAGTCGTCGCCCAAACCGAAGAAGACCGCGAAACCGGTCGTACCGGCCACAAACGTCCTGCTCCGCAATACGACGACGAAGAAGTGCGCGGACATCCCCGGCTACGGCGACGGCAGCAGCAACGGCCCGGTGCGGGAGTACACCTGCGACGAGACCACCGCCGACAACCAACTGTGGAACCTCGAGGTGCGGTACGAGAAGGACGGCCCCGGCGGCGCGGCCCTCTTCCAGATCCGCAACGCCAAGGACCAGCTCTGCATGGACCTGCCCAACTACGGCTCGGCAGCGCTCTCCTCACCGATCACCGAGTACAAGTGCGACGGTACGAAGGCCGACAACCAGCTCTGGTGGATCGACAAGCAGCCCAGCGGCGCCTACTGGATCCGCAACTTCGCCAGCGACAACCTCTGCCTGGACGTGGCCGGCTACAGCACCGGCGGCAACGACACCAACCTGACCCTGTACACCTGCTCGGACTCCGACGACCAGGAATGGCAGATCGTCCGCCCGTCGGGCGACTAGCCGGTCACCAGGTGCCCGGCACCAGCCGTCCCGCCTTGCGGTACTCGCGTCGGGCGCCTTCCAGCAGGTCCGCCGCGGTGACCTGCTGCCCGCGTCCGGCGGCCAGATACGCGGCCGTCACCACCGCGCTCCGGATGGAACCGCCCGCGAGTTCGAACTCCCCCGCCAGTGGCCGGAGTTCGACCGCCTCCTCGGTCGGCACATGGGCCAGTCCGTGCCGCCAGAGCGCGAGCCGCTGCTCCTCGTCCGGGAACGGGAAGTCGACCACCAGGTCGAGGCGGCGGGTGAAGGCCTCGTCGATGTTGGCGCGGAGGTTGGTGGTGAGCAGCGCGATGCCGTCGAAGGCCTCCAGGCGCTGCAGGAGGTAGGCCGACTCCAGGTTGGCGTACCGGTCGTGGGCGTCCTTGACCTCGGAGCGCTTGCCGAAGACCGCGTCGGCCTCGTCGAAGAGGAGCACGGCGTCGGTGCGGTCGGCCTCGGTGAAGATGCGTTCCAGGTTCTTCTCGGTCTCGCCGACGTACTTGTCGACGACCGAGGACAGCTGGACCACGTACAGGTCCAGCCCCAGCTCGGCGGCCACCACCTCCGCCGACAGGGTCTTTCCGGTGCCCGACTCGCCGGCGAACAGGCCCAGCACCCCGCGGCCCCGGCCGCCGCCCGCGCTCAGCCGCCAGTCGCCGAGGACGCGGTCGCGGTGGCGGGCCCGCAGGGCCAGTTCGCGCAGCTCGGTGAGCGGGCGTTCGGGGAGCACCAGGTCCCGCCAGTCGACGGCGGGCCGGATGCGGCGGGCGTGCTGTTCGAGGCCGGAGGCCGACTGCTGACGGGCGGCCAGTCGCAGGTGGGCGGCGGTCAGCGGGGTTCCGTCGAAGGCCGCGAGGTCCTGCGCCGCCCGGGCGGCCCGGGCGAGACGGTCCCCGCCGAGGTGGTAAGGGGCGACGGTGGCCGCGAGGTCGAAGCCGGGGTCGTCGGGCAGGACGGCCGCCCAGGCGTCCGGGGCGGCGGCACGGCGGGAGGGGACATCCAGGACGAGGGGGTCGCGGTGGTCGCACCAGTCGGGGTCGTACGGGCGGGGGGTCGCGACCAGCACCGTGACATCGGTGGCCGCTGCGCTCAACGCCGATACCAGTGGCCCGGGTTGCCCGGTGTCGACGACCACCGCGCGCCCGCTCAGCCGGGCCTCCCGCAGCACCTCCGGGACCCGCTCCTCGGGTCCGGTGAAGTGCCAGGCCGCCAGGCCCGCCAGGCGCATCGCGGCGGCCGCGCAGCCGAGCCCCTCACCCTCCCGGCGCTCCCGCAGACAGGCGAAGAGCGGCCCGGCGGCGATCCGGGCGGCCAGCCGGCCCACGAACTCCTCGTCGACGACTTCGCCGCCGTCGTACGACAGCGGGCGCAGGCTTCCGGTCAGCGCCGCGTCCGGGGTGTCGTCGCCGAGGAGGTGGGCCAGGACCCGGTCAGGGACCCGCAACGAGCGGCTGAGGAAGGGGCGTTCGGGCTCCTCGACGGTGAGCAGGCCGAGTGCGGTGAGCGGGGCGGTGGGGTGGAAGCGGGCGCGGGCCGCGGCGAGGTGGGCGGGGAGGCCGTACAGGTCGAGGGCGAGGCCGACGGTGGCGCGGCGGCGGCCGACGTCGTCGTTCAGGTAGCCGTAGAGGGGCTCGAAGGTGCGGTCGAGGTCCGGGGCGAGGGCGATGAGGAGGATCGTGGTGTCGAGGGGGGTGAGGGCGAGACGGACGGCGAGGTCGGTGAGACGGTCGGGGAAGTCCTCGGCCAGGGCGGGGAGTTCGTCCGGTGCCGGCTGCGGGCTCAGGAGGTGACGTACCGCCTCTTCGGAGAGGTAGAGGCCGCGCAGCGGGTCGGTGGCCGTGGGGTCGTCGGTGGCGCGGTGCTCGGCCAGGGCGGCGACCCGGTCGCGCAGGGCGGACAGCCGGGCCAGGAGCGGGGCGGCCGGCTCCGGGGAGAGGGAGAGGGTCACGCCCGGGGACCCCGGGCGGCCGCCTTGGCCTGAGCGACCTGGCCTGGCCGGTGGGCGCGTTCCTCCAGCACCGGGGCGGTGTCGTCGAGTCCGTCGCGTACCCGGACGGCGGCGCCCTCGGTGACGGGCGGACCGGCGTCGTACTCCGGGTAGGCCGGGAAGGGCGCCGTGACCACCACGTCCAGGGAGGGCTTGAGCTCACCGCCGAGCGCCGACCAGATCTCGGCGAGGGAGCGGGCCTCGGTCTGGATACCGGCCACCGAGAGGGGGACGGTCAGCCCCAACGCGCCGAGCGAGCCGGGCAGTTCGGAGGGATGGATCAGCTCTCTCGGGATCAGGGTCGCCAGCACGGCGCTGATCAGCCGGTGTTCGTCCTCCGGCCGCTTGGTCCACGACGTCACCAGGTACGACAGCCGGAACCACCGGGGCGGCTGGCGGCGCTTGACGACGACGTCCCGCTCGTCACGGATGTCGATGTGCCCGCGCTGGCGCCGTTTCACGTCCTCACGGATGTCGTACAGATAGCTGTTGATCACGGGGCCGTTGCGGCGGGCCGCCCAGTCGCGGGTCGGGGCGTCGAAGGAGACGTCGATGCCGGAGCCGGCCAGCGCACCGCCGGTCAGCAGGTTCCGCAGCACCTGGTCCACCTCGTGGATCACGCCGTACTCCCCATCCCTTGCCCGTCTTCATCCTGCCGCCCGCCGCGCGCGCCCCGCAGGACCGGCCGGGCAGACCGCGCTGCCCCGCGGTCGGTGCCAGCTGCCCGTCCGGTCAGATGTAGCCTTCCCGCAGGGCATGGGCCACGGCGTGGGCCCTGTTGCGCAGATGCAGCCGGGTGGTCAGCCCGTGCATGACGTTCTTGACGGTGCGCTCGGAGTAGGACAGCTTGCTGGCGATCTCACCGGTGTCGAGCCCCTCGGCCACCAGTCGCAGGACGTCCACCTCACGGGCGGACAGTCCGGAGGCCGGGGCGCCCGGACGCCCGGCGGCGTTACGGTGCAGGGTGCCGACCTGGTCGATGAGCCGGCCGAGCAGATCGGCGGGCAGGTCCCCGTCGCCCCGCGCGGCCGCCAACACGGCCTGGACCAGGCGGTGTTCGGTGGCCTCCTGGCGCCATACGATGGCCCCGACCCCGCACTCGATCACATCGAGCAACTCGGTCTCGCGCAGCGTCCCGACCACGAGCACGGCCTGTGCACCCTCGCTGCGCACCACCCGGCGCAGCCGGGTCAGCTCCGGCTCGTCGAGACTGTCGCTGATGAGCAGCGCCACCGTGCCGGGCCCGGTCTCGGACTCCTCGCGCAACTCGATCTCCGGGTGCCGCCGCAGCTGGCTGAGCGCGCCCTCCCGGGAGATCGGGTCCGGTGCGTACACGGTCACTGGCGTGCGCCCGACCGACTCGAATGAGCTGTGGCTGACCAACCGCTTCCCCTATGTACATGTGCCCGTCACCCCTGAGGGAACGGTGACGGGCGGGATGACCCCAGCCTGCCGGGGCCGAAGGGGCAGGACAATCGTGGAGCACCACGAGATGGACCACGAGATATGGGATCAGGGGTGCCTGAGGTCGCGTGTTCGCCGCGGGCCGGTGGGGGTTGTTCGCGCAGTTCCCCGCGCCCCCAAGAAGGTGGGTCCACTGGTCCCGCCTAAAGGGGCGCGGGGCTGTATCGATATGCGGCTCCGCCGCGTGGGCGCGACCAGCCACAACGCACCCGCGCCGGACCCGCAGCCCCAAGCCCCCCACCCAGATCCACAGCCCCGTATCAAATGTGCCACCCATGCAACAAACGCCCGCCCACCCTCACCACCCCACAACCTCTCCCGCCCCCACCCGCTCTAACCCCCCGAACCCACCAGCGCACCGCGAGGAGCCAGGAATGACCCACCCGTCCCCTGAACTCGCCGACGCCACAGCCCTGTTGGCGGCGGAAGCCGAGCGCACGCGAACCGGCGGCGGTCGGCTCGTGCTGCTCCGGGGCGCCACCGGAACCGGACGGACCACCGTCCTGGAAGCCGCGGCCGAGCAGGCGGCCGCCCTCGGTCTGAAGACCCTCCGCGCCCGCTGCTCCCCCGCCGACACCGCCATCTCCTTCTCGACGGTGCTCCAACTCCTCGGCCCGGTACCGGAGTTCGCAGACCTCGCGGTGGACGGCGACGAGCGGGCCACCGCCGCCGGACTCTGGCGGGTGCTGCGCGCCTACGCCGAGGCCTCCCCCCTCCTCGTCGCCGTGGACGACGTCCACCTCGCCGACACCCCCTCGCACCGCTGGCTCGTGGAGTCCGCCCGCCACATAGACCGCTTACCGATCCTGCTCGTGATCGGCGAGCGCAGCCAGTACGACCTCGATCCGCCCACCCCCGGCTTCGCGCACACCCTGCCCCCGGCCCTGGTCCGCACCCACACCCTCGCCCCCCTCACCCCCGAGGCCGCGGCGGGCCGGGTGCGCCGCGCCTTCCCCGCCGCGGACCGGCCCTGGATCGACGCCTGTGTCCGGGCCGCCGCCGGCAGCCCGCTGCTGCTGCGCGCCCTCCTGGACGACCTGGACGAGACCCGGCATCCCACCGTGCCCACCAGCACGGCCGCGCTGTACCCCGGCTCGTACCCGGCCGCCGTGCGGTGGTGGCTGGACAGCGCGGGCCCGGCCACCACCGAGGTCGCCCGCGCCCTCGCCGTACTCGACGAGGGCACCGGCACCGGCCTGCCCGAGCACGACATCACCCCCCTCCTCGCCGAACTCGCCGGCGCCGACCCCACCCGGGTGGCCGGCTGGCTCACCGCCATGACCAACCTCGGCCTGCTCACCCCGGGTCCCGACGGCCACGCCCACTACCCGCACCCCCTGCTGCGCGACGCGGTCCTCACCGGAGTCCCCGCGTCCCGCCGCCGCGCCGTGCACCGGGCGGTCGCGGAGGCGATGCTGCGTCAGGACGCCCCCGCCGAGGCGGTGGCCCGCCAGTTACTCGCGTCCGGCCCGGTGGACGCCGCCTGGGCACCGCCCCTGCTGAAGGACGCGGCCGCACTCGCCCTCTGCGACGACCGCAGCGAGGACGCGGTCGCCTATCTGCGGCGCGCCCTGGAGGAACCCCTCTCCGACGACCACCGGCAGCGGCTGCTGACCGAGCTGGGCTCACTGGAGTTCGCGGCGCCCCGTTCCTCCGCCGCGATCCCGCGCCTCGCCGAGGCGGTCCGGCTGCCCGCGGCCCCGCAGGACCGGGTGCGGGCGGTCGTCGCGCTCGGCACCGCGCTGACCGGCCGGGGCCGTACCCGCAAGGCCGTCGAGGTGCTGCACTCCGTGGACGGCGAACTGGACGGCCACCCCGACCTGGTACGCACCCTGCACACCGCCTCGGTCCTCCTCTCCGACCAGGACCAGGAGGTACGCCAGGAGGTCTACCGCCGGCTGTCCGAGACCGCCGACCGCTCCCCGGAGCAGGTCGGCACGGCCGGCCAGGCGCTGCTCGTACGGCACGCCGCCTCCGCGGGCCTCACCTCGGCCCGGGACGCCATGCGGCAGCTGCGCACCCTGCTCGCCGAACCCGCCGACCCGCTCACCGAACCGTTCCTCGTCGGTACGGCGGCCGCCGTGGCCCAGTGGGCGGACGAACTCGACGAGGCCGACCGGCTGGTGGACCGCGGCCTGGCCGGGCAGCGCCCCGATCTGCTGCACCCCATGCGCGAGGCGCTGCTCAACAGCCGTACGGACATCGCGGCGGCCCGCGCCGACTACGCGCACCTGACCGGATTCCCCGAGTCGGTCGCGCCCGGCAACACCCATGCGCACACCCTGATCGCCCTCGTGGAGACGGGCCGAACCGCTCGGGCCGAGAGCCTGGTCGCCGGGATCGACCTGCGGGTGGCGCCGGACACCTGGGAGCTGAACCGGTTCCTGTACGCGCGGGGCGTGGTGCGGGCGGCGGCCGGTGATCCGGCGGGGGCGCTGCACGACTTCCTGGAGTGCGGCCGCCGCCAGTCCGCCCGTGAGGTGGTCAGCCCGGTGGTCACCCCCTGGCGTACGGCCGCCGCCGAGTGCCGGCTGGCCCTCGGCCGCCCGCTGGAGGCCATCGCCCTGGCCGAGGAGGAGCTGCGGCTGGCCCGGATCTGGGGCACTCCGCGCACGGTGGCCCGGGCCCTGCGCGTCCTCGGTACGGCGACCGGCGGCCACCGCGGACTGGACCTCACCGAGGAGGCCGTACGACTGCTGCGGGACGCCCCGGTCGCCGGCACCGAACCGGCGGAGGCCCTGATCGCGCTGGGCCGCCGGCTGACCGCCGCCGGTGAGGCGGCCCGGGCCCGCGACTGTCTGCGGGAGGCCGCGGAGCACGCCGAACGGCTGGGCGCCGTACGGCTGGTGGAGCTGGCCGAGCAGGTGCTGCGGCAGGGCGGCGCCCGCTCTCCCAGACGCCGTACCGGCGCCGCGTCCCTCACCGGCAGCGAGCGCCGGATAGCCGAGCTCGCCGCCGAGGGCCGCACCAACGTGGAGATCGCGGCCCTGCTCCATCTGGCCCGCCGCACCGTGGAGACCCATCTCACCCATACGTACAAGAAGCTGGGCATCCGCCGGCGGACCGATCTGCGCCCCGCCCTGGACCGGGGTGTCCCGCTCCCGTAGGGGCCGCGGTCAGGGGGCCAGCCAGTGGCCCGCCGTCGCCAGCAGGGCCCGTATGCCCGTCTCCAGCGTCGGTTCCAGGGTCGGCGCGAAGCGCGGGGAGTGGTTGGAGGGGATCTGCGGCGGGATGCCGTCGCGGACCAGGGCCTCCAGGTCGACGCCCTCGTACAGCTTCCAGTCGGCGCCGCCGACGAACCAGAAGACCGAGGGCACCCCCAGGGCGGTGCCGAAGGCGCCGAAGTCCTCGCTGTTGGGGACCGGTGAGGTCAACTCGAAGGTGAGGCCGGGGAATTCACCGGCCAGTGCGGCCTGTACGGCCTCGGTCGCCGCCGGGTCGTTGTGGGTGACCGGGAAGGAGTCGATGGGGACGATCTCCGGCTCCCTCGGCGCGGCGGAGGCGGCGGCCTCGGCCCGGACGATCCGCTCGATCGCCGCCAGCACCCGCTCCCGTACCGCCTCGGTGGTGGACCGCACGTTGAGCTTCAGCTCGACGCTGTCCGGGATGATGTTCTCCTTCGTCCCGCCGTGGATCGAGCCGACCGTGACGACGGCCTGCTGGTTCGCGCCCACCTCCCGGGAGACGACGGTCTGCAGCCGCAGCACCACGGCGGCGGCCAGCACCACCGGGTCGACGGTCGCCTCCGGCGTGGACCCGTGCCCGCCCCGCCCGAACAACGTGACCCGCAGGCTGTCCGCGCCCGCCATCAGCGCCCCCGCCCGGGTCCCCACCAACCCCGCCGGAGCGGCCGCCACATGCTGGGCCAGGCACACGTCCGGCCGCGGGAACCGCTCGGCGAACCCGTCCGCGAGCACCTTCGGCGCCCCGCCGACCTCCTCGCCGGGCTGGAACACGGCCACCACGGTCCCCCGCCAGCCGTCCCGGGTGGCGGCCAGCTGCCCGGTCGCCCCCAGCAGCCACGCCACATGCATGTCGTGCCCGCAGGCATGCATCACCCCGTCGTTCTTCGAGGAGTACGCCAGCCCGGTCTCCTCCGTGACCGGCAGTGCGTCCATGTCGGCCCGCAGCAGTACGACGGGCCCGTCGCCGTTGGCCAGCACCCCGACCACCCCGGTGCCGCCGACGCCCTCGGTGACCTCCCAGCCCTGCTCCCGCAGCCGTCCCGCGACGAGGGACGCGGTCCGCTCCTCCGCGAAGGACAGCTCCGGATGCGCGTGCAGGTCCTCGTAGAGCGCCCGCAACTCGGGGAGCTTTGCGCTCAGGCCGGTGAGGAGGGGGCTGGTGCTCATGGCGTGGTCTCCCGGGGTGTGTGCGTTGCGTGCCTGCCGAGTCAAGGATCAGGATCGACCTCGTGACCGAACTTCGCGCGGAAACGCAGGAAAACGACGCCAGGAGAGCCTTGCTGCCGGAATCCCGCGCCTTCTCCGAGCTGGACCTGGCCCTCGTCGACGCCCTCCAGACCGCCCCGCGCGCCCCCTGGACCCGGATCGGGCGGGCCCTGGGCGTGGACGCGACCACCGTGGCCCGCCGCTGGGAGCGCCTGCGGGACTCCGGCCTGGCCTGGATCACCGGCTACGACGCGGCCCGCACCGCCACCGTCGGCTACGTCGAGGTGCGCTGCCGCCCCCGCTCGGCAGCCGCGGTGAGCGCGGCCGTGGCCCGGCTGCCATGGGTGTTCAGCGTCGAGGAGACGGACGGCGCCCACGACCTGTTCCTCAGCGTCGTCGCCACCGACCTGCCCACGCTCGGCCGGTCGGTCCGCGAGGCGATCGGGGCGCTGCCCGGCGTCCGGGCCGTCCGCACCCGCCTCGGCATCACCCAGTACGGCGAGGGCAGCGACTGGCGCACCCGGGCCCTGGAACCGGCCGACCGGGCCGCACTCGGGGAACGCGGCCGGCACGGCCGTACCACCGAATACAGCACGCACATGTACGACCGCCCCGCACCCGAGGACCAGGCGCTGCTCGCGGCGCTCGCCGAGGACGGCCGGCTCGGCTGGACCGAACTGGCCGCGCGGACCGGCGTCGGAGAGCATGCGGCCCGCCGCCGGCTGGGCCGGATGCTCCGCGAGGGCGCGGTGACCATCCGCTGCGACCTGGCCCGCCCGCTGGCCGGCCTGTCCGCCGCGCTGGTCTACCGCGCCCGTGTCCCGCACGGCGAACTGGAGCGCACGGGCGCCGCACTGGCCCGGCTGGAACAGGTCCGGCTGTGCGCCTCGGTGAGCGGACCGCACAACCTGCTGCTGGGCGTGTGGCTGCCCGGCCTGGCGGCGGTGGCGGTGTTCGAGTCCCATCTCGCGGACCGCTTCCCGGCGCTGGAGATCGGGGACCGGGCGGTGGTGCTCAACTCGCCGAAGCGGATGGGCCGGTTGCTGGACGAACGGGGCCGCGCGATCGGCCGGATCCCGTTCGGGCTCCCCGGTGCCTGAGCCGGTCGCCCCTTTCACGCCCCGCCGGGTGCCCCGGGCGCCGTCTTGTCAGCGACCGCTCCCGCTGGCGACGATTCCGGCATGTTCGATGGAATCGACGGGCTGAAGAATCTGGCGGCGAAGGCGAAGGACAAGGCCGAGGACATCGCCCGGGAACACGGCGACGTCCTCGACAGCGGCCTGGAGAAGGCCGGCGACCTGATCGACGAGCGGACCGACGGCAAGTACACCGACCAGATCGACACGGGGGTCACGAAGGCTCGGCAACTGGTGGAGCGCCTGGGCAGGCAGGCGGAGCCGCCGAAGGGGACCTGACGTCAGTCCTCGTCCGCCGTGGGCCGGGTGCGCCCCGGCTCCGGCAGCTCGCCCAACTGGAGCCGGGCGTGCAGGATGTCGCCGATGAACAGGTCGTAGACCAGGACCCCGATCACACCGCCGATCAGCGGACCGACGATCGGGATCCAGAAGTAGTTGCTGAACCACGCCCCGTCCCCCGGGAACGCGAGGCTCTGCCACCCGGCGAACCAGGTGAGCAGCCGCGGTCCGAAGTCGCGGGCGGGGTTGATGGCGTAGCCGGCGTTCGCGCCGTAGGACATGCCGATCGCGGCGACGGCGAGGCCGATGACGAACGGTCCCATGTTGGACCCCACGGCCGTGTTGCGCAGGTCGACGACCGCGACGACGAACATGACGAGGAAGGCCGTACCGACGATCTGGTCGATCAGCGGTCCCCAGTTCCCGCCGTGGTAGTACGGCGCCGGGAACGTGGCGAAGATCGAGAAGGTCGCCTCGGTGTGCCCGCCGACCTTCGGCGGTTTCGACGCGGCGTCGAACGCGTTGATCGCGTCGTGGTAGACGAGATAGACCAGCGCCGCCCCGGCCAGGGCGCCTAGCACCTGTGACAGCCAGAAGGGCAGCACCTTCACCCACGGGAACTTGCGGCGCACGGCGAACGCCAGCGTCACCGCCGGGTTCAGATGGGCGCCGCTGACCCCGCCGGCCACATAGATGCCGAAGGTGACGGCCAGGGCCCAGCCCCAGGTGATCAGGAGCCAGTCGCCGGCGGCGAGGAAGATCGTCGTGGGCGTCGCCGCGCGCCCGGACCCGGGCAGCGCCGCCACGGCCATCGCCACGACACCGCAGCCGAACGAGATGAGGACGAAGGTCCCGAGAAACTCTGCCAGGCACTCACCGAGCAGGCCTCCGCGCCTTCTGAGCTTGGAGGGCTTGAGGAGAGGAGTTATTTCCACAGCCATCGCTGGCCCCCTTTGAGGAGCAATCAGGCCGAACACCATTTTGGCCCACACATGATGTTCGCGCAGGGCGGCCCGAGCGGGGCCGCGGCGAGTGGTCAGCTCTCCAGATCGTCGGCATAATGCCGGAACCCGTGCCGGTCCCGGTGCATCCCCCACAGGGTGTCGGCGAGCACGGCGGGATCCTTGCGGGGATGCCCGGCGACGATCGCCCCCGGAATGACCAGCTGGGCCACGTGGATCCCCTCCCCGGCGAGCCGGTCGTGCAGCAGATGCCCGTACGCGCTCTCGGCGGCGAAGGCGATGGAGGTCCCGGCCCGGTCGGGATGCGGAATGACGGCGGTGCCGCCGTTGACGAACAAGATGGTCCCCCGTCCCAGCTCCCGCATCCCCGGGAGCACCTGCTGCACGGCGGCGACGGGCCCGTACACGGAGAACTCGACGGGGCCCAGCAGGTCCGCGTAACCGGTCTCCAGCACGGGCCGCATGAAGTCCCGGTGCGGTACCGGGCTGTACTGCAGCACCTCGACGGTGCCGACCTCCTCGGCCGCCCGGGCCAGGGCGGCGACGAGGGCCAGCGGGTCCCGCACGTCGGCCGAGAACCCACGGGCGCGCACGCCCTCCCCGGCCAGCTCGTCGACGAGGGCGCCGAGCCGCTCCTCGTCCCGCGCGAGGAGCGCGACGCCGTATCCCTCCCGCCCGAACCGCCGGGCGACGGCGGCCCCCAGCCCGGGCCCGGCCCCCACGATGGCGATGGTGCTCACGACGTGACTCCTGACGGCTGAGGCGGCGGGCTTGCACCTAGGTCCGTACCGCGCCGCCCCGGACTTCACACGTGCGCGTCGGCCTCCGCGCGGGCGAGAACCTAGCCCGCCCGCTCCACCTGCACACGGGTGACGGCCCGTACGACCGTCGCGCCCGCGACGGCCGCCCCGACGAGCGCGAGGTCGGACAGCACGAGCGGCCAGACGTTGTCGTAGGCGCGGGCGATGAGTTCGTCGGTGGAGTCGCTGTAGACGAGCCCGGTCCCGCTCAGGAGACCGACCAGCCAGAGCCCCCACCACACGTTGACGACCCGTGGCAGCCGCCGCTCCGGCGCGCTGTCCCGGTACACGTCGGCGACGATCCCCCGCGGGATCCAGAGGTTCGCTATGGGGATGACCCACCCGAGGAGCACCCAGAACCCGTTGTAGCGGGGTGCCTGCCCGGAAACGACCCGCGCGTTGCCGCGCACGCGCCCCAGCCACACCAGGAAGGCGATGACGCACACGGCGGTGACCACGCCCCCGGCGGAGCTGACGAGGTGGTACCCGTTCTCCAGCGAGGTCAACGCCCGGTGCCGCCCGTCCCCCTGGTCCGGCGGCCCGCCCGCGGGCTCCCCGGCCCCGGCCAGCCGCAGCTCCCACCCGGCCCGCACGGCCCAGGCGGCACCGGCGAGCAGCAACGCGGAGGAGGCGACGGCACCGGCCGCCCGGACAGGGCTCAAGGCGACTATGTCTTCACTCACGGGACGATCCTGTCGCACGGACGGCGACAAGATCCATGGCTGTTACGGGCCTGGGACAGCGCCGTTTCCCGGCCCTGCCCGGCCCTTCCTCCCGTCAGCTCACGGCGTACGCGTTGTACACCGTGGTCGTCGAGCTGTCGCCGTGGGTGTCGGTGACCGTCGAGCGCAGCCCGACCCGGCCGCCGGAGGCCGGGTTGTGGACGGCGATGGTCCACTTGCCGCCGGACAGCTTCGCGGTGGCGGCCTTCCAGTGGGCGCCGTTGTCGGTGGTGTACCAGGCCCGGACGGACTTCACGCTGTCCGACAGCCGGCCGATCGTGCCGTCGTCCGTGCCGTTGCGCTGCATGCCCAGGTCGACGGTGGTGGTCGATCCGGGGGACGCCTGGTTCCTGTTGTTCAGCGCCTCCGGCCAGAACCGGGTGATGTAGTCCCGGATCTGCTGGTTCCTGCCCGCGTCCGCGTAGAAGTGCAGGGAGAGGCTGGCGGAGGTCGACAGCGAGCCGGCCGGCAGGCCGCTGCGGTGACCGGTCTCGGTGATCGTGTACCAGCCCGACCCGGGGATCCGCGGCTGCGCGTCGAGCTCCTGAGAGGGGCTGAACGCGTGCGAGTAGAGCGTCTTGCCCGCGTGGGTCAGCTTCACGGTGCCGGAGGCTGTGCCCCCGCCCACCTGGAGCTCGGGGTCGGCGAACAGGTTGTCGTTCCCGAAGTACAGCTGGTGGTACCAGGTGTAGGGCAGCTGCCCGCCGGGTCCCCAGACCGCGTGGCCGATGGTCAGCGAGGTCGTCCTGCCGGCCGCGTACGTGTGGAACCCGCCGTCGATGAGGTCTTGGCCCTCCTGGCCCACGTCCCACCGGCCGGCCTGGACGTGGACGCTGAAGGAGGCGGGCAGGTCTCGCTGGAAGTCGAGGAGGTCCATGGACGCCGAGCAGTCGTAGCCGGTCGTCGGCTCGCCGTCGAACAAGAACCGCACCTGCCCGCTGTCGGGACCGGAACGGGCGGACACCTTGAGCGTGGTCAGCCCGGACCGCTTGAGCGTCGCGGACACCCCGGACGGCACACCGCGGCTGTGCGCGGCGGACGCCTGCCAGAAGTCCCCGCCGCTCGTCGACTGCGGCTGGTACGTGGTGCCGTAGGCCAGCTCGTACGCGCTGCTGCTGTTCGGGATGGCGTACAGGTCGCCCGCCGAAGCCGAGATGCTCATCGTGGCCGGGCTGTTGTCGGTGGCGCAGACGGCCGCGCTGACCGTGTGGTCGTAGCCGCTGCCCGGGCTGGGACTGAGCGAGACCTTGACCGCACGTCCCTGGCGGCCGTCGAAGGTGGTCGTCGTGGCCCCGGAGACCCGCACGCTGTGGCCGCCGACGACGGCCTCCTCGTTGTTGCCGACGAAGGACGTGGCGAGCTCGTAACTGCCGTTGGGCAGCGATGTCTTCTTGTTGCCCTCGATGAAGCGGAAGTCATTGGTCTTCGTGTTGTAGACCGCCACCTGTGCGTAGACCGGCTTGCCGCTGCGGTCCAGCGTCCTGACGGTGAGCGACCCCTTGGTCGCGGCCGACGCGGTCGAGGCGCCGGCGAGGAGAAGCGGCACGAGGACGGTCACGGCACTCGCTGCCACTGTGGTTCGTCGCATCAGACCCCCCATAGGTACGCGACAAAAGCGAGTCACCATAGCCCACCGCGGACACCCTCCTCACTGCCGCCCCCCTCATCGGTTCGGCCGGTCCCGGTCCTCGGGTCAGTCCTCCGGGGGCTGAGCCTCCATCAGGCGTTCCGCGATGTCGTCCGCCCAGGTCTGGGCCCACTGGCGGAGCCCGGTGACCGCCTGCTCGTCGAGGCCGTACGCGGCGAACTCCCTGTCGTCGATCCACTCCGTGCCCGTCAGACGGGACTGCAGGTCGGTGAGGTCGAAGGTGTCGCGGGCGTGGCGGCGGCCCAGGTCCTCCAGGTCGGGGAGGGTCCAGCGGTCCGCCGCCGCGTGGACGATCAGGAGGTCGCGGGGCAGACCGCGGTCGGTCAGGGTCCAGACCCTCATGCCGACCACGTCTTCCAGGGCGAGGGTCAGGCCGAGTCCGGTCCGCACCGGCGGGTGCCACAGGGCTTCCTTGAGGATGTCGACCTCGCCCTCGTCCCCCGAGACCGCGTCGGTGACGACGAGTTGGGCCGACAGGGGGTCCGTCTCCCGTGTGCCGACGCGCCAGCCGTGTTCGCGCAGACCCGTCGCGACCCTTTCGGCCACCATCCGCATGGGCGCCGCGTGCTGCGTGGCCACCTCCAGGGTCCGGCCGGGGCGGTCGAACAGGCCGTGGGCCTGGGCCGCGTAGTCGCCGGCCAGGGCCAGGGGGTAGGCGGCGCCTGCCGAGAGCAGGTCGGGCAGCAGGCGGCGGTGCAACTCGGTCAGGTTCACGTGGCGGCCGGGGTCCCGTGCGGGAGTCCGGAGGCCGTGGGGGGTGCCATGGGGCGATTATCGCCGGTCGGGGGGAGCGGTGCGGGCGGAGACATCAGGGTGGTGGTCAGGACGGTTCCGCCGGCCGCGGCGGTGGCACGTCCTCACGCCGTCACAGGTGGCTGCGGCAGACTCCGCCCATGGAGTCCATCCGTCCGCCGTCCGCCTGCTGCGCGCCCGCCGCCCCCGCGGACCACTCGATACGGCCTCTCCCCGCCCCCGCCGACACCCCGGAGACCACCCGTATGGTCGCCCTCCCCGGCGGTGAGTTCCTGATGGGCGCCGAGGACGCCGACGGCTTCCCGGCGGACGGCGAGGGCCCGGTCCGGGCCGTGCGGGTGTCGCCGTTCCTCGTCGACGCCTGCGCCGTGCGCAACGACGAGTACGCCGCGTTCGTCGCCGGCACCGGGTACGTCACCGACACCGAGCGGCTGGGCTGGTCGTACGTCTTCGCCGGGTTCCTGCCCGCCGCGCTGCGCCGGGATGCGCCGCGGCCGCCGGAGACGCCCTGGTGGTGTGCGGTCGCGGGAGCCGCCTGGAACCGGCCGGCCGGGCCCGGCAGCGATCTCGACGGGCTCGGGGACCATCCCGTCGTCCACGTCTCCTGGTACGACGCCGCCGCCTACGCCTCCTGGGCCGGCAAGCGGCTGCCCACCGAGGCGGAGTGGGAGTACGCGGCCCGGGGCGGTCTGGAGCAGGCCCGTTACCCGTGGGGGGACGAGCTGGATCCGGACGGGGAGTACCGGTGCAACATCTGGCGGGGCACCTTCCCCACCCGCAACACCGCCGCCGACGGCTACCGGGGCACCGCCCCCGTCGACGCCTTCGCGCCCAACGGGTACGGCCTGTACAACACGTCCGGCAACGTGTGGGAGTGGTGCGCCGACCGGTGGAGGACCGAGCACGGCACGGACGCCGGCCCCGCCGGCCCCGCCCGCGTCATCCGCGGCGGCTCCCACCTCTGCCACGCCTCCTACTGCAACCGCTACCGGGTCGCCGCCCGTACCGCCAACACCCCCGACAGCTCCACCGGCCACACCGGCTTCCGCTGCGTGCGCGACGCGGGGTGAACCGAGGGGCCCCTGGTCACTCACCGACGGGGCCGATGAACGTACCCGGGTGGGTGGCGCCGTCCTGGAGCAGCACGGCACCGCCGTGCCAGGACAGGTCGAACGACGTGCGCTGGTTCGGCGCCGTGACGACGACCGTGGTCGGGGTGAACGTGGTGGAGTCGCCCTGCGCCGGCACCAGGAAGGTGATCGCGAAGTTGGTGGAGGCGCCGTTCGCCAGGGTGACCCGCTTCGGGGTGGCGTTCGTGCGCTGCAGCGACCACTTCTGACCGCTGTTGACCAGGTCGACGCCCGGGAAGCCGTACATCGTGCAGGAGTGGCCGCTCTTGTTGGTGAACGCCACGACCGCGTGCTTCTGCTGGCCGGTGCCGCTGCCCGGGTCGGCCCAGGAGTAGCCGAGCTGGGAGGCCTGGCAGGAGGGCACCGAAGTGCCGGCGGCGGAACCGCCGGAGGAGGAGCCCCCGGAGGAGGAGCCACCGGAAGCGGAGCCGCCGGAGGTCGATGAACCCGACGTGTTGCCGCCCCCGCTGGTGCCGCCGTTCGACGTGGTCCCGGTGCCGGAGGAGCCGGAGCCGCTCGTGGAGTTGCCCGCGGCCGGCGCGGCCGCACCGTTGTCGGTCTTGACGGAGCCGGTCGCGGTGCCGTTGCACGCGGTGAGCAGGGCCATCAGCGCGGCGGCGCCGGTCAGGGCGGCGGCGGTCTTGCGGCGGTTGCGAAGGTTCGACATGGGGTCCCCCAGCGGTGGCGATCTCCCCGGCTCTCTGCCGGACACCCCTTTCGATGCGGCCCCTGGAGAGGAAGTTCGGAGATCGCCGTCACGGGCCCGTCGTGGTCGTGTCACGCCCGCCGTTACAGAACCCGGGACGTGACCGACGTACCGCGGCCGCTCACGCCATCCAGAAGAACACCGCCGTCATCCGCTTCTCCGCCAGCGTCTTCCCGGCGTAACCGGTCGCGCTGTGCACCAGGTTGGCGTTGTAGAGGAGCAGCCGGTTGTACTTGTGCGGGACCCGCACGTCCTCCTCGAAGTGGTCGGCCGGGACGAACCGCGTCCCCAGCGCCTCGACGAGGTTGTTGTGCGGGGCCTGGACGATGTTGCCACCGAGCCGGCCGCCAGGCAGCGACTGGCGGTAGAACGCGGTGCCGCAGTCCTTGGCGACCCCGGGGTTGAGGTACAGCACCGCCGCGTACCGGCACAGCGCCCGCGAGTCCGTGTGCGGGCGCGGCTCGCTCTCGCCCTCGCCGACGACCTGCACGCAGTTGTGGTTGAGGGTGCCGCCGCCGGGCGCCTGCTGCACCCACAGTTCCTTGGCGCCGGTCGCCTGCTTCACCAGCTTTTCCACGACGGCCAGTTCGCCGGGTTCGAGACCGGGCATGGTGCGCAGTCCGGGCCAGGTCTCCGAGGTGTACGGGTATCCCTGGACCCAGTCGTCCTTGGCCAGACAGCGTTCCCGTACGGCGTCCACGTCCGGCAGGACGTCGTCGAACACCCAGTAGTCACGGCCCTTGGAGGGCTTGCGGTAGGGCAGCACGGGGAGCGCGGCGGGACCCCGGGGAGCCGCTCCGTTGGGCAGCCGGGGGACGCGGGGGAATGGCTGTGGGGGCATACGGCGAAGCTAGTCCGTTTCTTTGTCATGGCCACTCTCAGCAGGGCAAATCATCACCACCCCCTGGGCAAGACATGGCAAGACGGCTCCCCGACAGAACAAGGCCTCACAAGTTCTTTGCCAAATCAAAAGGTTCGCGGCGCTTCCCCATCCGTACTTCCCTGCGTCAGACCCCGCCCCTGCGCGGGACCCCGACCGAGCAGGAGGCATCGGTGCGCTTTTCGCGGAACGCAACGGGAACGCTCTTCGTGGGCGGTGCCCTGAGCATCACTCTCGCGGCACTCGCCTACCCGAGCATGTTGGGCGTCACCACCACGTCCAGCGCCACCACCAGAGTCATCGCCAACACTCAGTGGGGGCCCCTGACCGAGGGCGACCGCGACTTCGTGGTGAAGGTGCGCGCGGCCGGGCTCTGGGAGTACCCCGTGGGCCAGCTCGGCCTGAAGAAGGGCACGAGCCCGGCGGTCATCACCGCGAGCAAGCACCTGATCGACGGTCACGCGGCGCTGGACAGCAGCTGCCGCAAGATCAGCCAGATGCTCAACATCGCCATCCCGAACGTGGCCTCCCCGCAGCAGCAGGGGTTCGTCAACACGCTGTCCGCCGACAGCGGGAAGAAGTTCGACACCGACTTCGCCAACATCCTGCGCGTGACGCACGGTTCGATCTTCAACACCATCGCGAAGATCCGTTCCACCACCGAGAACACCCTGGTGCGCACCCTCGCCGACCAGGCCAACGCCACGGTCCTCGACCACATCACGGTGATGGAGCAGACCGGCCTGGTCGACTTCCCGTCGGTCCTCTTCCAGGAGACGACCGCGCCGAAGCTGCCCGCCAGCGACCTGACCCCGCCGCCGCCGGACCCGGGCCAGCCGCAGGTCGTGCTCACCCCGCCGGTCAACAGCACGACCAGTCCGCCGGCGCTTCCGGGTGAGCCGGGCTTCACGGGCAGCGGTGCCGGTGTCGGCAACGGCGGGACCCCCAGCCCCAACGCCGGCTGACACCGGCCGCACAGAGCCGCGTCAAGCGCCCAGCCACACCGTGGTGTCGGGCGGGAGCGTGCCGTCATGCGGCAACGGCACGCTCACCAGCAGCACTTCGCCCGGCGGCAACGACACCGGCGCGTGCGACACGTTCGTGACGCACCGCCAGCCCTCCGACCGGGCGAAGTGCAGCACCCCCTCGGGCGCCTCGGCCCAGGTCAGCGTCTCGCCGTCGAGGAGCTTGCGGCGCAGCCGCAGCGCGGTGCGGTAGAGCTCCAGGGTGGAGCCCTCCCGGCCGGCCTGCGTCTCGACGGCGCACGACGCGAACCACCGGGGCTGCGGCAGCCAGGCACCGCCGGCCCCGAAGCCGTACGACGGACCGCCCGCCGTCCACGGCAGCGGCACCCGGCAGCCGTCGCGGCCCTTGCGGACATGGCCCGTCTGCTCCCAGACCGGGTCCTGGAGGACCTGGACGGGCAGGTCGGCGACCTCGGGCAGACCGAGTTCCTCCCCCTGGTAGAGGTACGACGATCCGGGCAGCGCCAGCATCAGGAGCGTGGCGGCGCGGGCGCGGCGCAGGCCCTGGGCGGCGTCGACCTCCGGCGTACGGCCGCCGGACAGCAGCCAGGCGTTGTCGTCCGAGCCCGCCGGCAGCATCAGCCGGGAGGCGTGCCGTACGACGTCGTGGTTGGAGAGCACCCAGGTCGCGGAGGCACCGGCCGTGCGGGCGGTGGCGAGGGAGCGGGTAATGGCCTCCCGGAGTGCGGCCGCGTCCCAGGAGGTCTGGAGATACTCGAAGTTGAAGGCCTGGCCGAGTTCGTCCGGGCGGGCGTACAGGGCGCGGCGGGCATCCGGGACCCAGGCCTCGGCGACGGCCGTACGGGGCGGGCTGTAGGCGTCGAAGATCTTGCGCCAGTCCCGGTAGATCTCGTGCACCTCGTCGCGGTCCCAGTACGGATGGGTGCCCGGCCCCACCCGCTCCAGCGCCTCCTCTCCGGTCGCACCCAGCCCCGCCACGTCCCGCAGCGGCTCGGCGAGGTCCTTCACCAGGGCGTGGGCCACGTCGATCCGGAAGCCGTCGACGCCCCGGTCGGACCAGAAACGCAGGGTGGTGCGGAAGTCGGCGCGGACGTCGTCGTGCTCCCAGTTCAGGTCGGGCTGCTCGGGGGCGAAGAGGTGGAGGTACCACTCGCCGTCCGGGACCCGGCGCCAGGCGCTGCCACCGAACACCGACTGCCAGTCGGAGGGCGGGAGTTCGCCCTGGGTGCCGCGCCCCGGCCGGAAGACGTACCGCTCCCGCGCGGCGGAGCCGGGGCCGGCCCGCAGGGCCTCCTGGAACCAGGGGTGGAGGTGCGAGGTGTGGTTCGGGACGATGTCGACGATCAGCTTCAGGCCCAGCCGGTGCGCCTCGGCGGCCATCGCGTCGAAGTCGTCCAGGGTGCCCAGGCGCGGGTCGACGTCACGGTAGTCGGCCACGTCGTAGCCGCCGTCGGCGAGTTCGGACGGGTAGAAGGGGCTGAGCCACAGGGCGTCCACGCCGAGCGCGGCCAGATGGGACAGCCGCTCGGTGATGCCCCTGAGGTCACCGAGCCCGTCGCCGTCCGCGTCGGCGAAGCTGCGCGGATACACCTGGTAGATCACGGCCTGACGCCACCAGTCGGGGTTCCTGGACGAGAGGTCGACCACGCGCGTTCCTTTCGGACGGGGGAACTCGGACGGGGAAGCACACGGACGGGGAAACCCGGGCGGGGAAACACCGACAACAAGCCTGTCCATATTGCCGCGAAAGCGAACCTTCACACCGCCCGGAGGGAATCCTTCCCTGTGTGAGGGAGTTGTGATGACTCCCGAACGAACCCTGCTTCAGGGCAGGTTGACAGGGTTCGCCAGGGCGAACCACCATGGGCCGCACACCGTGGCGCATGTGACCAATGGGCCCGGTGTTTCTCTGCTTCCGGCTGCCTTGCCGCTGCCCATGACCAGCATCGATCCATATCGATGAGCATCACGATGGGATATCCATGTCCATAGCCAGACATGTCACCGCGCGCCGCCTGCTGGGAACGGGCGTCGCGTCGTTCGCCCTGTGTGCCGTCTCCGTCGCCGGGGCGTCCGGCGCCTGGGCGCACGGCGGTGCCCCCGGCGGTGACGGCTGGAAGTCCGGCGGCCACTACAGCCCCGGCACCGGCGCCGGCACGGAGACCGGCACGGACAAGTGCCAGTTCTCGATCGACGGCTCGAACTTCTTCGACTCGGTGAAGGTCGACGACCAGAACCTGAAGGTCACCGACGACGGCAAGGTCCACCTCAAGGTCCGCGCCGCCGGTGACGCCGCGAGCTGCACCGCCTCGCTCGCCTCCTACATCGCCCACGGCCCCACCTTCGCCACCTCGGGCCAGCAGATCTTCGTCGACTTCGACACGGTGACGGTCAAGCAGGGCCAGACCGACTCCCTCGACATCGCGGTCCCGGACGCCGGCTGCTTCGCGCAGATCGACCTCTACCGGGGCGCGGTCAAGTTCGACGGGAACAAGGACGCGGGCGACGGCTTCGAACATGGTGACCTGCCGGCCGGCCCGGACCACACGGTCATCAAGGACAAGCTGATCGCGTCCTGGAACGGCGGTACGAAGGACTGCTCGAAGACCGAGTCGTCCTCGCCGTCCCCCTCGGAGTCCGCCCCGGCCCAGCCGTCCATCCCGGCCACGGAGACCACGACCCCGGCGCCCTCGGAGAGCTCGGCGACCGGGACGGCCACCGCGTCCGCGTCCCCGTCCACGTCCGAGTCGGAGTCGACGCCCACCCCGGCGTCGCTCCCGAGCACCGACTCCGGCAGCGGCGGCGACCTCGCCCACACCGGCGCCAGCTCCAGCACGGGCTACCTCGCCGGCGGCGCTGCGGTGCTGCTGGCCGGCGGTGCGGCGATCGTCGTCGCGACCCGCCGTCGTAAGGCGTCCCGCGCCTGATCCCCTCAGATACGCGTACGCCCCAGCCGCCACGGACGGCTGAGGCGTACGTACGGGTGGGTCCAGGTGACCTGCCGGAGCGGGCGTCACCCTTGTCGCCGGTCCTACCGCCGCTCGACGGTGTCCAGGTACAGCTTCACGTAGCGCGCCACGTCCACGTCCAGGCCCACGTCCACCATGGCCTGTTCGCGGTGGCCGCCGTGGATCTCGGCCTCGCCGGGGCGGGCGCGCCGGTCGACGATCGTCTGGCCGCGGGTCGGCCCCGGGGCCAGCGAGACCTCGACGGGCAGCAGCCGGGTGGTCAGACCCTCCGGATCGGCGACGGCACAGACCGCGCCCGCGTCACCGAGACCGCCGTCCGAGTCGCCACCGTCCAGGGCGTCGCCGTCCGGGGCGTCGCGGTCCGGATCCGGAGCGGCGGGCCGGTGCGCGAGCAGCTCGCCGGCGAGCCGGGCGCCCGGTTCCGCGCTCGCGCGCAGCCGTCGTACCTGCGCACCCGGCACCACGACCCGCTGGAAGACGTCCAGGCCGTACATGGTGATCGGCACCCCGGCGGTGAGCAGTACCGCGGCGGCCTCGGGGTCGTGCCAGACGTTGAACTCGGCGACCGGGGTGGCGTTCCCGGTCGCGACGGCGCCGCCCATGAACACGATCCGCTCGATGTTCCACGTCACCTCCGGGTGGGTGCGCAGCAGCAGGGCGATGTTGGTGAGCGGCGCGGTGGGAATGAGGGTGACCGGGCGGGGCGAGGCGAGGATCTCGCGGCGCAGCAGGGTGACGGCGTCGGCATCGACAGGGCGCCGGGCCGGCGCGGGCAGTCCCAGGTCGCCCATCCCGTCCGCACCGTGCACATGCCGGGCCGACCGCGCCGCCTCGATCAACGGCCGCTCGGCACCCCGGGCGACGGGAACGTCCCCGGCGCCGGCCTGCTCCAGCACGGTCAGGGTGTTGCGGACCACCCCGTCGACGTCGGTGTTCCCGGCGACACAGGTGACGGCCCGCAGATCGAGCCCCGGGTGCCGTACGGCGAAGAGCAGGGCGAGAGCGTCGTCGACACCGGTGTCACAGTCGATGATCACGGGGATGGGCTGACCGGTCACGTGGAGCTCCTTCCGTCAGCCCGACCCTACGTCGCCGACGGAACCTTTCGGCGGGCAGCCCGGCTGAGCACCGTGCGCAGGTGACGACACCCGCGGGTACCGCCACCTGCCAGTCGGTGCACCCGTCACTCGGTCCACAGGTCAGTCGGTGCACCCGTCACTCGGTCCACAGGTCAGTCGGTGCACCCATCAGTCGGTCCACAGGTCAGTCGGTCCACAAGGTGGTCCCCCGCCCCGCCACCCGCTCCCCGATCCGCCGCACCAGCTCCGCCTCCGGCAACGCGCCGGGCCGCCGCCCGTCCCGCAGCCGTACGGCCACGACCCCCGCCTCGGCCTCCCGCGCACCGATCACCGCCTGGTAGGGCACGAGCCGCCCGGCACGCACCCGTGCCCCGAGACTCCCCTCCTCGGGCCCGGCGACCTCGGCCCGCAACCCGCCCGCGACCGCCGCCGCGACCAGCGCCTCCGCCTCCGCCAGCTGCTCCTCCCCGACCGGCAGGACGAGCAGCTGCACCGGCGCCAGCCAGGCCGGAAACGCCCCGCCGTGCACCTCGACGAGATGCGCGACGGCCCGCTCGACGCTCCCCACGACGCTCCGGTGCACCATCACAGGCCGGTGCTTACGGCCGTCCGCCCCGACGTACTGCAGCCCGAACCGCTCCGGCTGGTGGAAGTCGATCTGCACGGTGGACAGGGTCGACTCCCGCCCCGCGGGGTCCGCGATCTGCACATCGATCTTCGGCCCGTAGAACGCGGCCTCGCCCTCGGCCTCCTCGTAAGTCACCCCCGCCCCGTCCAGCACCTCCCGCAGCAGCGCGGTGGCCCGCCGCCACAACTCCGGGTCGGCGACGTACTTCCCGCCTTCACCGGGCAGCGACAGCCGATGCCGTACGGCGCTGATCCCGAGGTCGGCATAGGCGCGGCCGATCAGCTCCAGTGCCGCGCGAGCCTCTTCGACGGCCTGGTCCAGGGTGCAGAAGACATGCGCGTCGTTGAGCTGGATGGCCCGGACGCGGGTGAGCCCACCCAGCACACCGGACAGCTCGGACCGGTACATGGCGCCCAACTCGGCGATCCGCAACGGCAGTTCGCGATAACTCCGGGCACGGGACCGGTAGATCAGCGCGTGATGCGGACACAGGCTGGGCCGCAGCACCACCTCCTCCGCCCCCACCCGCATCGCCGGGTACATGTCCTCGCTGTAGTGCGCCCAGTGCCCGGAGAGCTCGTACAGCTCTCGCTTGCCGAGCACGGGCGAGTACACGTGCCGGTATCCGGCGCGGCGCTCCGCGTCCCGGACGTACTCCTCCAGGGTGTGCCGTACGACCGCCCCGTCGGGCAGCCAGTACGGCAGGCCGGCGCCCATCAGCGGGTCGGTGTCGAACAGGCCGAGTTCACGGCCGAGTCGGCGGTGGTCGTGCATGGCGGGTCTCCTCCCTCAGGAGGGCGAACGACCCGCGACACGACGAAGCCCCGGGGCATTCGCCCCGGGGCTTCGGACTGATCAGGTGTCAGCGCGCCGGGACGTACTCCGGCGTCGTCGTGCGGAACGGACACGGCAGGGCGCGCTTCATACCTCCGACGGTAGCAACGGCCACGACGGGACACGAACGGTTTTCAAGGCCGCTCACCGAGACGGCTTCCGGGCTGCGCGCTACGGGAAGGGGTGTGGGGCAGTTCTGCGATGAAGTGGTCCAGGAGCGCCGTGAGTTCGTCCGGTGTCTCCTCCTGCAGCGCGTGTCCGGCGCCCTGGACGGTCTGGACGGCGCCGCGCCACAGCGTGGGGGCCTGGAGCTTCTGGAGATAGACCGGGTTGACCAGCTGTTCGCCCGCGCCCTGGAGGATGGCCAGCGGCTTGTCGAGACCGCGGACGATCTCCACCTCGTCGGCGGTCGGCCCGGCCAGGCTGGCGCCCAGGTCGCTGCGGGCGGTGCCGTCCGTGGCCAGGATGTCGGCGACCAGGTCGGCCGTCGGGAGCACTGAACCGGGGGCGAGGAAGGACCGGGCGTAGGCGAGGGCGGCGTCACGGTCCACGTCCGCCGTGAAGCCGGTCTGCACCGCCGGGTTGGGGAGGAACGCCTCTGCCAGGTCGGCGGGGCCGCCGATCGGCGGGGTGCCGTAGACGGCGTAGCCGGCCGCGTCCGGGAGGAGGGGGGACGCCTCCAGGGCGATATGGCCGCCGAGGCTCCAGCCGACGATCACCGCGTCCCGTGCGTCCAGCGCCTCGGCGAAGCCGGCCAGGACCGTGGCGTAGCCGGGCACCGAGTACACGCCCGATCCGGGCCGGGCCGCCGGGGACGCGCCGTGTCCGGGAAGGTCGATGGCCAGACACCGGTGGCGACCGCCGAACGAACCGTCCAGGAGATGACGCCAGGTCCTGGAGGACGAGGAGTTGCCGTGCACCAGGATCACCGGCCGCCCCTGCCCGGAACTGCGGCGATAGGCGATGTCCCGCCCCGACACATGCACGAACTCGTGGGCCATCATGTCTCCTGCGCGCTGCGGACCGGGCCGTCCGATCGTAGGTGACGTGGGCGGCGACCGACCAGGTCGGCGTCGGGACCCCGCCCGGCAGTAGCCCGCCGAGGATCAGCTTTCCGCGGCCGAACCGGCCGATGCTCGGCGATGTCGCCGAGCGGCTGCTGCCCCGGTACGCGCCCGAGCAACTCGACCTGATCGCCGACTATCCGACCCGCAGCCGTGACGTCCAGCAGGAGCACACCGAACGCCTCCGGCAGATTCGCGCCTCGGGGACGGCCCGTACGGGCGGCCGCCAGCCGACCGGCCCCAGGTGATCCCCCTCCGCCCGGGGACTCACCCGGACGGACCCGAGCGGTGGTAGGCGGGCGCCGGCGGTGATGGCGTGTGATCACGCGTCCGCTGCTCCAGCCCCCGGGGAGGACCCCGCCATGAGAGTCATCGCCGCCGGTCTCGCCGTGGCCGGCCTGCTCGCCGCCTCCGCCTGCACGGCCGCCCAGCCGCCGCGGGCGTCCGCCGCCGGCTCCTCCCCGACCGCCGCCGAGCGCCCCGCCCCGGCCAGCCCCGGCGCCCCCGCCGGCACCCCGCCGCTCACCGCAGGGCAGGCGCAGTCCGCGCTGATCAGCGAGGCCGACCTCGGGGTGCCGTGGACGGCGAGCGAGTCCACCGCCACCTGGCACGACGGTCTGCTCAAGGCGGCCGCCGGGCAGCCCGGCTGCCAGACCCTCCTCGACGCCCTGTACGCCGAGGAACTCCTGGAGCCGGCCGGCCCGCACGCCGTCACCGCCCTCGACGACGGCGACGACGGGGCCCAGCTCCGCTATCAGGTGGTCGCCAGCCACTCCGCCGACGTGGACCGGACGCTGACCTGGCTGCGGTCCCTGCCCGGCAGCTGCGGGCAGTTCGCAGCGCAGACGACCCGGGCCGGGGTCGAGACCGTCCAGGTCACCGACGCCGGGCTGCCGCCCCTCGGCGACGCGCGGCAGGGTCTGCGGGTCGTCCTCACCGGGCAGCGCACCGCGAACGGCGACGACCCCACCACCCTCACCCTCGACGTCGCCGTCGTCCGTGTCGGCGACGACGCGATCGTCCTCACCGCCGGCGCCCTCGGCACGCTTCCGGCGCGCACCACCGAACAGGCCCTCGACCTCGGCGTCCGACGACTCGCGCAGGTGCGGGAACAGGGGCGGGCGCAGGCCTAGTCGGCGACGGGGGCCGAGGCGGTGGCGGTGGCGGTGCCGTTGAGGCTTGTGGGTCGGGTGCGGGCCGGTGGGGGCTGGTCGCGCAGTTCCCCGCGCCCCTATCGAGGAACTCGGGGATGTTCCGGGCCCGGTGGACGGGGACGTCGTGGGCGCCGAGCCCGGCGAGGATCAGATGGGTGTGGGTGTCGTCGAAGGCGGGCAGCACGGTGGCGCCGGGCAGGTCGTGGACCTCGGTCTTCTCGGTCACCAGGTGGTCGAGGCCGTGCAGGTCCGCGGACACGGCGGCGATCCGGTCGCCGCGCACCGCCAGCGCCCGCTGCGGGGCCTGGCCGGGCATAAGGGTGTGCACCGCGCCGACGCGGATCAGCAGGTCGGCTCCGTGGCCGGTCATCGTCTTCTCCCTCAGCTCGAAGCGATTCGAAGGACGCGAGGATCACGAAGATCGCGAAGGTCGCGAAGGTCGCGAAGGTTTCGCTGACGAGACTGTTGTAGAAGCCGTTCGGTGATTCACCGCCATACCGAGGGCGCTGGCGCATGAAACACGACAGCAGGCCGTCCTTCCTTGCAGATCATGCGCCAACTACCGGAGAGTACGGTTTGCCGCCCCTACAGCGGCGGCTGTGCCGGTGCCGGGCCGAGGGTCGTGGTGCCCGGTGCCGTGCGGTGGCCGAGTCCGGTCCGGTACGCGTCCAGTGCCGCCTCCACCCGGCCGGTGCGGCGCAGCAGGTCGCCCAGCAGACGGCACAGGTCGGCGAGGTCGCCCGCCGCGCCCGCCCGTTCCAGCAGGCTCAGCGCCCGTACGTAGTGCTCCTCGGCCGCCTCCGTGTCCCGGGCGTCCTCGGCGATGATGCCGAGGAGGCGGTGCGCGGCGGCCGAATGGACCGCGCCACGCTCGGAGTTGAGGTCACCGAGCACATCGTGGAGCAGTTCGGCGGCCTCGTCGGACTTGCCCCGGCGGTGCAGGACGTCGGCCAGCTCCACGGCGGCCTGGCTGCGGTACAAGGCGGCGCGGGTCTCCGAGAGCATCGCGAGGGCCTCCCGCAACTCCCCTTCGGCGCGCTCCAGTTCGCCGTTCTGGGCGTAGACGTAGCCGCGCATCCAGTGGCAGTTGGCGAGTTCGGTGCGGAGCTGGAGCTGGCGGTACAGCTCGGCCGCCTTGGCCAGCGAGGCGTCGGCCTCGGCGACCCGGCCCTCGGCGATCAGGGTGCGGGCGACGGAGCGGTGCATCCGGGCGATCAGCGCGGGGTCGCCGGCCTGCGGGGCGAGGGCGAGGGCGAGTTCGGCGGACTGTGCGGCGCGGGCGTGCGCGCCCATGTCCATGTACGGGCCGATGGCGGAGGCGTACAGGAGCAGGAGGGCGTCGGGGTCGTGCAGACCGCTGCGGTTCAGCTCGTCGAGGGTGGTCTCCAGGAGGTAGACGGCGTACCGGAGTTCGCCCGCGAGGTAGTGGCTGACCGCCCGGCCGCGGATCGCCGGGACGCGCACCGGCAGCGGTTCGTCGGCCGTCCACAGCTCGGCCCGCTCGAAGAACTCCCTTGCCTGCCCCAACTCGCCGGTGTCCAGGGCGCATTCGCCGAGACCGAGGAGTGCGGTGGCCTGTTCCACGGCGAGCCCGTGCGCCTCGGCCTCCTCGAACAACGCCATGTACAGGGCGGCGGCCTCCTCGGCCGCACCCGTGGCCAGGGTGCGCTGTGCCTCGGTGAGCCGCAGCCTGAGGTCGGTGGCGAGATGGGCGGGGCGCCCGCTGGCCAGCTCCTCGAAGCCGACGCCCAGCCGTCCGGCGATGTGCCGCAGCGCCTCGTCGGAGGCCCGCACCCGGCCCGCCTCCAGCGTGGAGATATAGGCGGGCGTGTAGGCCGGTTCGGCCAACTGCCGCTGGGTGAGACCTCGCTCGGTGCGCAGCTGCTGCACCCGGCGCCCTATGGTCTCCGGATCGTCCCGTTCCGACATCCTGCCACTCCCCCCAACTCCCCCTGAACCCCTTGCCGTTGCACTCTTACAACCCCTAGGTTAAACGGCGGATTAAACGTGCTTAACCCGCCCCTGTCGTTGCGAGGTCGCCGTGCTCGGACGCACATCCGCACGCCCCACCGCACGCCCCCACTCCCGCATGCGCTCGATCGGGGGGACCCCCACCGCCCGTAGCGTCGCCGCCGCCGTCATAGCGGTGGCCGCGCTGATCACCGCCGCGAACGCCGGCCCGGCCAGAGCGACGGACGGCTCCCCGGGCTCATCGACCCCGGCCACGGCCCAGCACGCAGCCGGCCCCCGCTAGAAGTTCTCCCGGCGTCGCCGCTCAGAACTCCACCGCGTCGACAGGCCGGCTCACCCGCACACCGCTCGGTACCCCACGTCCGACAGCTACGTCCGCCACAGCTCCCGGGTCGGCCCGCTGCCGCCCGCCCTGGCGCACACCCTACTCTCCGCGTGCCCGGAGTCGATGTCGTACCGCTGGAGGGGGACATGGGCGCTGCAGCCGGCCGTCCGCGCTCCGGCGCAGTTCGCGTGCGAGCCACTGAACGGGACCATCCTCCGGGTCCGCCGGTCTCTCTGGACGCCCCATGTGCGCATACGACGTCCGGAGCGGTTCACCTCATGGTTACAAGTTTCAATCAAGGGTTCCGGCGACCCCCGAACCTGTGGACGCCCGTTGATCAATTCGGCGAAATGCCGCCCCCTGTTTGACAGAAAGCCCTTCCATCGCACGCCCGGGACCGCCAGCCTCTCCCCAACCGGATGTCATGTCCGGAACGAATCGTGGACCGACTGGAGCCCCCGATGTCCCGAACCAGAACCCACCGCCTCGGCCGAGCGGCCGCCGTCGTGGGCAGCGCCGCCGCGCTCACCATCGCCCTGCCGTTCAGCGCCTCCGCGGGCGTGCTGCAGAACCTGCCCGAGAACGCGACGACGTTCCAGAAGTTCTTCGAGCCGCTGTACGACTACGACACGGACAGCTGCTACCCCGCCGCCGCCATCGACCCCGACGGCAACCTCAACGGCGGCCTGAAGCCCACCGGTTCGATCACCGGCAGCTGCCGCACCGGCCACCTCGACCGCGCCAACACCTACTCGCGGGCCAAGTGCAACAACGGCTGGTGCGGGATCATCTACGCCAGCTACTTCGAGAAGGACGAGGCGTCCCCGGGCATCGGCCACCGCCACGACTGGGAGTGCATCGTCGTCTGGGTCAAGCAGGGCGCCGACTACCCGTCGTACCTGTCCGCCTCCCAGCACGGCGACTTCGAGACCGAGGCGGTCGCCGACGTCCCGATGAGCAGCCAGCGCGTCCAGGTCGTCTACCACAAGGACGGCCTGAGCACCCACGACTTCCGGTTCGCCAAGTGGGGCGAGACCCCGGAGAACGACGACGCCGCCTGGCACCAGGAGAACCTGCTCACCTGGGACAACATGGCGTCCAACCTGCGCGACATCCTCAACGCCTCCGACTGGGGCGACGCCAACTTCCCGCTCCAGGACGCGAAGTTCGACGACCACCTCAACAAGGCCAAGCCGAGCGCGATCACGTTCGACGCGTACGCCTGACCAACTCCCGTCCTCCGCAAGGGAATCCGGATGTCGATTGTCAGTGGCATGACCTAGTGTTCGTTGCATCCGCCACACGCGGCCCACAGAGAACTCACATACGAGAACTCACAGACTCGTGGGCCGCGTTCCGTGGCGCCCACTTACATTCGATCCGGGGGGTTCGAATCAGCGTGCGTATGCGCACCGTCACGGCCGCCACCACCCTGGCGGTCCTCTTCAGCTCCGCGGCCCTGGCCGCCACTCCGGCCTTCGCCGACACCAGCGCCCCGCTGCCGGTCAAGTCGCTGGGCGACATCGTCGTCGACGGCGCTCACCAACAGGTCTTCATCAGCGACCCGAGCAACGGCAAGATCGTCGTCACCGACTACTCGGGCAATGTGCTCAAGCAGCTCACCACCAACCTCTCCGGGGTCAACGGCCTCGAGCTGTCCGCCGACTCCGGCACCCTCTACGCGGCCGTGCGGGACCTGGACGCCATCGCCGTCATCGACACCGCGACGGACACCGAGACCACCAGCTACACGGTCGGCGACAAGCCGCGGAGCGTCGCCCTCGCGGGCGGCAGGCTGTGGTTCGGCTACGGCGGTGACGCGGCCGGCAACATCGGCTCGGTCGACCTGACCGACGCCCAGCACACGGTCACCTTGAACCAGGACAACAGCTGGTACTCCGCGCCCGTCCTGGACGCGGCGCCGGGCACCGACATCCTGGTCGCCGGCGACCACGACACCAGCCCCGCCTCCCTGACCTCGTACGACGTCTCGTCGGGCAGCGCGACCCAGCTGGCCCACATCCGCACCGACGGCGGCGACGTCAGCGACCTCCAGGTCACCCCCGACGGCAAGGACGTCGTGGTGGCGAGCGGAGCCCCGTACTACCACCAGGTGTACAAGACGTCCGACCTCAACGAGGACGGCAAGTACACCACCACCGCCTACCCGAACTCCGTCGCCATCGCGCCCGACGGCACGGTCGCGGCCGGCAGCAACGCTTCCTACGACAAGGACATCTACGTCTTCAACCCGGGCAGCAGCGAGGCCGTCCGCAGCTACGACCTGCCGAACACCGGCGGCGGCAGCGGCTCCGACCTCGTCGCCGCCGCGGGCCTGGCCTGGGCGCCGGACGGCTCCCGCCTGTTCGCGGTGACCTCCAACAGCCAGGGCGCGTACTCCCTGCGCGAGTACGACAGCCCGGCCAAGGCCGCCAGCACCGTCACGGTCGACGCCCCGGCGTCGGCGACGCGCGCCAAGAAACTCACCGTCACCGGCACGGTCTCCTCGACGGTCCCGATCCCGGCGGATGAGCAGCTCACGGTCACCCGCACCGACCTGGAGTCCCCGAACGGCAAGGCGCTGCCCGCCGTCACCCTCAAGGGGGACGGCACCTACTCCTTCACCGACACCCCGCCGGCCGGCGGCAAGGTGACGTACAAGGTCTCCTACGCGGGCGACGCCGGACACGCGGCGGCCGCCGGCAAGGACACCGTCGACGTCTCCCGTGCGAAGCCCACGCTGACGCTGAACAACAACGGCAAGGTGTACGCGTACGGGAAGGACGTGAAGTTCACGGCCCATCTCGGCACGACGTACAAGAACCGCACGGTGGAGATCTGGGCCGACCCGTTCGGCTCGGACAAGCCCGCCAAGAAGGTGAAGTCCGGCAAGGTCGACGCGCACGGCAACCTGTCCGTCACCCTCGACCTCAAGCGCGACACCAAGGTCACCGCGAAGTTCTCGGGCGACGCGCGCTGGCAGCCGCGGTCGGTGTCCAGCACGGTGGGCGCCAAGGTCAGCGTGTCGATGTCGGTCAGCCGCCAGTACAAGACGAAGTCCGCCTGGGGCCAGACGTACTACGTCTTCCACCAGACCAAGAACCCGCTGTTCACGACCAAGATGCCGTACTACGACGGCCGTTCGCAGCGGTTCGACTTCCAGGTCTACTACCAGGGCAAGTGGTACTCGGGCGGCGACTCCGCGTACTTCCGGCTCGCCACCAGCGGCCTCTCCTCGGTCGAGTTCACGGGCAACCACAAGGAGGACGTCGGCTGGCGCTTCCGCGTCCGCTCCGACTACATCAACGGCGGCTCGGGCGACACGGTCAACTCGACCACGTACGGCGCGTGGAAGTACTTCATGTTCACCGGCTGAGCCGCGTCACTGGGTCTGCAACTGCCGGAGGTGCTGCTGGACATGGTCCAGGGCACCCTCCCGGCGGCCCGGCACCCTCAGTCTCAACTCCGCGAGCGCGGGCCCGAGTTCACGGGCCCGCGCCGCGTCCTTGATGGCACCCCACTGGTGATGGGCACGGTCCACGGCGGCCTCGACCTGCGGTGCGTCGGCGGGCTGCCCCGCGCCCAGCCGGGCGCTCGCCACCGTCAGCCAGGTACGGCAACTGCGCGCCGCGTCCCCCGCGAACATCGCGAGATCGGCCCGTACCTCGGACCAGTGCAGCGCGTCCTCGGACGACGGTCCGTGCGCCCGTGCGGCGGCCTGCTCCCACCGCGCCGCCAGCTCGTCCGCCTCCGCGTACCGACCGTCCCGCGCGGCGGCGCTGATGACGTCGTGCGGATCCCCGCTGTCGGCCGTGTACGTACTGAACAGCACATTGCCCGCGACCTCGGCCCCGATCCGGGCCAGCACCTGCTGGTGCAACTGCCCCATCGCCGGCCGGTGCCCACTCCGCAACACGGTCGCCACGGCCTTCATGTACGACGGTGCGGCGACCTCCCGCCGGGCGGGCCGGGGCGCGATACGCCCGTACACGGCGTTGTTCCGCCCTGAGTCGAGGGGGACGGTGCGCAGTTGCTCCCAGGTCTCGGGATCCGCGTGCAGATCGAGGACGAGAGTCGTCGCCCCGGCGGGCCGCAGCCGCAGCTCCTCCCGGATCCAGTGCCAGGGGAGCCCTGTGTAGCGGACGGTGGCCGACGTGGTCCGCGCTAGCGCGAGATGCGGCAGCCGCTGCCTGCGGTCCAGATGCAACTGCCCCGTGACGAACACGGTCAGCGGGCCGGGGGCGGCCGCGGCGGCCCGCAGCCGGGTGAGGACGGCCTGCGGCTCCAGGGGGTCGGCGAGTTCGACGACGTTGGCGGTGTCGGTGCCGGAGAGTATCGCCGGGGGTACGGCCGCGAGCACGGGGAGCACGGAGGCGGCGTCCACCAGACGCGCTTTGCCCACCGGCGAGACCGCGAGCAGCAACACGGTTCCGGGCATCGGGCCCTCCCCTTTGTTCCCCAGGTTCACTTACGTCAGCACGTTAACCGCTGCGCTTGCAAAGCGGGGGGCGCGGGAGGAGTTTGGGCCGGGATGGGGGTGTTACGGGGTACACCCAAAACGAAAAGCCCACGCCACCCCACCCGCACCCTCTTGCCGCACCCCCCTTTGTCCGCCGCAACGGCGCTCAGCCACGACGGTGGTCTCCGGCGAATGCCCGATCGGCCCGTGCCGCTAGTGGGGCGCTGTGGCTCGGTGCACTGCGAAGATCGTGGTGTCGTCCGAGAGGTGACCCTGGGTGTGACGGAGTACTCCGTCGCGGACCTGGGCGACCAGGAGGCGCGGGTCGGAGGTGGGGGACCGGGCGAGGTCGTCGGAGAGGGCGTAGAACTCGCCGTCGCCGTCTCTCGCTTCTGTCACGCCGTCCGTCGTGATGAGGAGGGTCTCGTCGGGGGAGAGGGTAACCGTGAGGGTCGGCGGGGGACCGGCAACCGACGCCAACTCGCCTATGCCCAGCGGTAGTCCGTGCCCCGGCGGCAGGGAGCGGACCCCTGTCGGGCCCACCGCCAGCGGCGGCTCGTGGCCGAAGTTGACGATCTCCACGACGTCGGGGGCGCCCGGCGGAAAGCCCAGGAGGACCGCCGTAGCGAAGCGGTCGCCGTCGTCGCGGCCCAGGGCGACCGTGTGGCTCCGGTGGCGGACCATCCGGGTCTCCAGACGGTCGGCCACCGTCGCCAGGTCCTTCTCGTGATAACCGGCCTCCCGGAATGTGCCGAGCAGCGCCGCCGCCGTCTCCACCGCGCCCAGGCCCTTCCCCTGGACGTCCCCCACCAGCACCCGCGTCCCGTGCGGCCCCGGCTGAATGTCGTAGAAGTCGCCGCCCACCCGAGCCTCCGTGTCGGCGGCGAGATAGACCGCCGCGTGCTCCAGCCCCGCCCACCCCGACGGCAGCGGACGCAGCACGGTGCGCCGGGTCGTCTCGGCGATGTCCCGCATGTGCAGCATCCGCCGTTCGCCGTTCAGCCGGAACGCGCAGGCGAGGGTGGCCAGCAGCCCGGCGAGGGCGACCAGGACGAAGTCGGGCAGCCCGGCCTGGTACCGGCGGGGCCAGAAGTTGTCCACGACGACGTAGTCGAGGACCGAGAGCACCGCGAAGGCGGCCGTCGTCCAGAGCCCGCAGATCGCCGCCGCGATACCGGGCACCAGCACGATCCAGAAGATGATCCGGAGGTGCTCCGCGGTGTTGAGGTCGACCAGCGTGATCCCCGCCAGCAGCAGGAACGGCGGCACCCAGGCGATGCTCCTACCCCGGACCCGCAGCAGATCCCTCCGCTGCCACAGGGCCCGGTGGTCGGTCACGAGAGACAGGGAAACACGCGCCGGGACGGGCCGCATGTCGTACGGGACCGGACGGGTTCGACGGGATCGGACGGCCGACTTGCCACGGGGTACCCGCAGGTGTGCCCTGGAAGGTGGGGGGCGAGGAGAGAGGAGAGCTCTCATGGCTCAAGCGGCACCCACGTCCGGCGGTATGGCCCGGGGCGGCCGTACACCCGACATCTTCAGCACCCGGACCCATGCGAGGGCCCGGGTGGCGATACCCGTGGTGACCGGCCTCATCTACGGCTACTGGGCCGCCGCCAACCGTCGCGCCGGCGGGCCCATCACCGGCTGGAACCTGCTGTCCGGCTTCATCAGCGCGTTCGTGTTCGCGGTCGTGCTGTGGGCCGTCATGACCTTCGCCCCGCGGCTGCGCCGGGAGCTGCACGCGGCGGTGTGGGCGGCGTTCGCCGGCATCGCGTTCGGCTTCCTGTACAGCTCGTCCGGCGAGGCGATCCTGCGGTCCATCGGCATGTCGCTCGCCGTCGCGGCCGTCGTCCTCATCCTCACGTTCTACCGCTTCTACACGCACGAGGACGCGGCCGGGCATCGCATCCGGTAGCGCGCCGCGACGTCGTTTACAGCGTCACAGGCGTCGTACGACGCCTGTGACGCTGTACGCGTGGGCCCCGGCCCCGGCATGCCACGGCCGGGGCCCACGCATTCCCCTTTACCCCTCACCAGTCGTCGAGGCCACTCGGGGGGCTCGACGACGTCCATGCGAAGCCGCTCCGGTCGTTCCAGCGGGGAGGAGATCTCCGGAGATCCCCTCGAATCCAGGAAACACCCGTTCGGGTCAACCCTCCACCGGAGCGCGGCGCCCCAAGGGTTTCCGGTGCCTTCGCCGCCGTACCGTCCGTTCGGCTCGACTTGGGTCTCCCGATGCCCCGGATGCAGTCCTCCCGCTCGCCTGACCGGCCCTCAGCGGCTTGCCTGGAAGCGTGCCCCCAGTGCCCCCAGCGCCCCCAGGGCCGCCGGCACCCCCAGGGCCCGCGCGGCCACCGCGGCTCACCCGGCCCGCCCGGCCCGCCCGGCCTGCCCGGCCCGCGTCCCTCCAGCGTGCCCTGTCGGCCCTGCTGATCGCGCTGTCCTGCCTGCTGCTGCCGTTCGGCGCGCTGGCGGCCTGGGCGGCGTACGGGTTGGCGGACACCGGACAGTACGTCAGCACGATGGCACCGCTGGCCGACGACCCGGACGTCCGGGACGCCGTGGCGGACACGGTCGGCGACGGCATCATGCGCGAGGTGGACGTCGGCCGGCCGATGCGCGGCACGGTGGCGCCGTTCGTGCGCGAGGCGGTCCGCTCGTTCACCCAGACCCGGGCGTTCCGGCTGGCCTGGGACGCGGGCAACCGGGCCACCCACGACGCCGTCCTGAGCGCGCTCCAGGACGAGCGCGAGGAGTCCGTGACCGTCGATCTCGCCCCGGTCACCGCCCAGGTCAGGGACCAGCTCGCCGAGAACCATGTGCCGTTCGCGGCCCGTATCCCGGTCCAGCACACGGCCGTCGCGGTCCTCCCGGCCGCCGAACTCGACCAGCTCCGGAAGGGGTTCCACGTGCTCGAAGTCGCCGGCTTCTGGCTTCCCGTCGCGGCCGTCGTCTTCGCGGTCTGCGGTATCGCCCTCGCCGTCCACCGCCGTCGTGCCGTCACGGCGACCGCGCTGGGCACGGCCCTGGGCGGCGCCCTGCTGGGCCTGGCCCTCACCGTGGGCCGCCGGCTCACCCTGGCCGACCTGCCGTCCGACGTCCCGCACCCGGCGGCCGCCGCGGTCTACGACGCCCTGACGTCCACCCTGCGCACGGTCTCCTGGCTGCTGCTCGCCCTCGGCCTCACGGTCGCGGCCCTGGCCTGGCTCAGCCGCTACGCCCGCCGCCCTTCCCCGGTGCACGAACCGGCCTCCGACACGCCCGATTCCCCGTCTCTCAGTGCGGATTCACAGAATTCTGACCAGAACATGCCAGTCACGTAACCAGCTGCTCCGCCAGGAGTCATGTGGCGGGCGCCCTGGCCGAGCACTGTGGCGCAACGACGGCCGCCGGTACGGAACACCGGCGGCCGACGTGAGCTGAGGAGCCCCCACCCGATGAACCGTCTCACCGCGCGCCGTGCCGCCGTCACCGTGACGGCCGGCCTCGCCCTGTCGTTCGCCGCCGCCCTGCCCGCGCAGGCCGCCGACTCGACCGTCACCGAGGCCCAGTGGCTGTCCGACGTCGCCGCCGTCACCGGCCCCGCGCAGACCTACATCGACTCCCGCGCCGCCGCCAACACCTCCGGCGCCAGGCTGGCGATCGTCCTCGACATCGACAACACCTCGCTGGCGAGCTACTTCCAGGGCGGCTACCCCACCCCCGCCACCGCCCCGGTGCTGGCCCTCGCCCAGGACGCGCACGCCAAGGGCGTCAGCGTGTTCTTCGTGAGCGCCCGCACCAACCTGATCGACCTGGCCACCAAGTACAACCTGACCCACGTCGGTTACACGGTCGACGGCCTCTACACCCGCACGCTCGCCGAGATCGCGAGCGAGAGCGTCGCCGACTTCAAGACCTCCCAGCGCAAGGCGATCGAGACCGACGGCTACGACATCGTCGCCAACATCGGCAACAACACCACGGACCTGTCCGGTGGTTACGCCGACACCACCTACAAGCTGCCGGACTACGACGGCCTGCTGGACTGACCGTCCGGAAGGGGGTGCTGCGGGCCGCCCGCCGCGAGTGCGGCCAGCGTCCGCAGCGCCCCGGCCAGTTCCGTCTCACCCGCCGACGCGAGCCCGATCCGCACCGCGTCCGGCGTCCGCTTCGGATCGACGCGGAAGGCGGTGCCGGGCGTGATCCCGATCCCGTGCGCCGCCGCGGCCGCCGTGAAACCGTCCCCCCGCCACGGCGCGGGCAGCTCCCACCAGGCGAAGTACCCGCACGGATCCGCCCGCACGGCGAACCCGTCGAGCAGCTCACGGACCAGCCCCTGCCGCCGCCGGGCCTGCTCCCGCTTGGCCCCGACGAGCCGCGCCACGGTCCCGTCCCCGATCCACCGCACGGCCGCCTCCAGCGCGAACGCCTGCGCACTCCACCCCCCGGACCGCACGGCGGCCGCCACCGCGCCCACCCGGTCCTCGGGTACGACGACGAAGCCGACGGTGAGCCCGGGCGCGACCCGCTTGGAGAGCGAGTCGACGACATGCACGAGGCCGGGCGCGAGGGCGGCCAGCGGCGGCTCGACACCGGAGTGCAGGAACGCCCAGACCCGGTCCTCCACGACGGGAAGACCCACGTCGGTGACCGCCCGGGCCAGTTGCAGGCGCCGCCCGGTCGTGACCGTCACCGACGTCGGGTTGTGCAGGGTCGGCTGGAGGTAGAGGGCGGAGAGCGGCGCGGACCGGTGAGCGGCGAGTACGGACTCGACGACGGGCCCCTCCGCATCCGACTCGACCGGCACGAGCGTGACGGACAGCCGCCCGGCGATCTCCCTGACCAGCGGATACGTCAACGCCTCCACCCCGAGTCGGCCGCCCGGCCGTACCAGGGAAGCCAGGGTGGCGGCGATGGCCTGCCGGGCGTTGCCGGTGAAGAGGACACGTCCGGGGCCGGGCCGCCAGTCGCCGGTGGCGAGCAGCTCGGCGGCGGTCTCCCGGGCCTGCGGGGTGCCGCCGGCGGGGCCCGGCCGCAGGGCGTCGGTGAGCACATCCGGTCGCAGCAGGGGCGCGAGCGCGAGTGCCAGCAACTCCGGCTGACCGGCCACGGACGGGTAGTTGAGCTCCAGGTTCACCCTCACCCGCACCGGCGAGGGGTCCGCCTCCACGAGCGCCCGCCCCTGCGGTGCGGCCTCCGTCGCCCGGACGAAGGTCCCCCGCCCGACCTCGCCCACCACCAGCCCGCGCCGTACGAGTTCGGTGTACACGCGCCCGGCGGTGGACGCGGCGATCCCGTGCCGCCGCGCGAACGCCCGCTGCGGAGGCAGCCGTTGCCCCGCCCGCAACCGCCCCCGCGCGATGTCCAGCGCGATCCGGTCGGCGATCCCCCGAAAGTCGGCCATGCCCCCTCCATATTGCACCGAGGGCAAAGATCTTATTGCACCGAGGAGTTGGGGGAATCTAGGGTCGACCACATGCCCCCTTTCCTCGCACATACCGACAACTCACCCCAGACCACCCGCACCCCCCTCCTCCTCATCCACGGCCACCCCTTCGACCGCACGATGTGGCACCCCCAGCTGACGGCCTTCGCCGCCGACCGCCGGATCATCGCCCCCGACCTGCGCGGCTACGGCGCCTCCCCGGTCACCCCCGGCATCACCCCGCTCTCCCGCTTCGCCGCGGACCTGGCGGAGCTCCTCGACGAGCTGGGCGTGCGGACCTGCGTCCTCGCGGGCCTCTCCATGGGCGGCCAGATCGCCATGGAGTGCTACGACCGCCTCGGCGCCGAGCGCGTCCGGGGCCTGGTCCTGGCGGACACGTTCCCCACGCCGGAGACACCGGAGGGCAGACGGAGCAGGAACGCCATGGCCGACCGCCTCCTGCGCGAGGGCATGCGGGGCTACGCCGACGAGGTCCTGGAGAAGATGGTCGCCCCCTACGCCCACCCGGACGTGAAGGCCCACGTCCTCCGCATGATGACGGCCACCGACCCCGAGGGCGCCGCGGCGGCCCTGCGCGGCCGCGCCGAACGCCCCGACTACCGCCCTCTGCTGACGAAGGTCACGGTCCCGGCGCTGGTGGTGGTCGGCGCGGACGACGAGTACACCCCCGTATCCGACGCCGAGGCGATGCACGCCCTCCTCCCCGACTCCGCCCTCCACGTCATCGACGCGGCGGCCCATATGCCGAACCTGGAACGCCCCGAGGAGTTCAACAGGGTGCTGGGGGAGTTCCTGGCGCGGGTGGACGAACGGCCGTGACCGAATACCTCTGCGACCGGCCCCGATAATGGGCACATGTCCCGCGAGTTCCCCATCGGCCTCACGCCTCCCGACTGGCTGGTAAGGAACCTCCGGCCCCAGCAGGCCCCGCCCCTCAACCGGTCCGCCCTCGTCCGCGCCGCCCTCGGCCTGGCGCTCCCGCTCGCCGCCGGGCTCGCGGTCGGACAGGCCGCGTACGGCGCGCTCGCCTCGATGGGCGCCCTGTCCGGGGTCATCGGCGACACCGCCGACGCCTACCGCATGCGGATCCTCAACATCGCGGTCCCCCAGCTCTTCGGCGCCGTCGGCGTCACCCTCGGCTCCCTGGCCTACGGCCAGGGCTGGGTCACCGTCGCCACCGTCACCGGCATCGCCCTGCTCTCCGGGATGATCTCGACGATCGGCGCGGTGTCCTCCGTCTCCGGGCTCCTCCTCCTGCTCAACTCCGTGATCGGCGCGGGCCTGCCGCTGCCCGGTGCCTGGTGGCTCACCCCGGTGCTGATGACCGGCGGCGGCCTGTGGGTCCTGCTGCTCGCCCTGCTGGCCTGGCCACTGCGCTCGGGCGTGCCGGAACGCTCGGCGGTCGCGGACACCTACCGCACCGTCGCCGACCTGCTCGCCCTGAGCGGCGCGGACCACCACGACAGGGACGCCGAGCACAAGGACGCGTACGACAGCGCCCGGCACGCCGTCACCCTGTCCCTGAACCAGTCGTACGACCTGATCCTCGCCCGGCGCGCCCGGTTCCACGGCCGCAACCGCGAGCTGACCCGCATGCTGGCCCAGCTGAACGCGATCACCCCGGTCGTCGAGGCCGCCCCCGCCATCCACCTGAGCGGGAAGCCGCTCCCGGAGGAGTTCCCGGCGGCGGTACGGCACATCGCCGACGCGATCGAGACCGGCTACACCGGCCCGATAGGGCTGCAGCTGCCCGAGCCGCGCAACGAGACCGGCCGGGCCGCCGACCACGCCCTACGCCACGCCGCCGAGGTCGCCACCTCCCCCGACGTCGACCCCCGGGGCATCGACGACCGCCTCGGCCGCCCCGCCGCCCTCGGCATCCGCACCGCCCGCGCCACCCGCAACATGGTCCTGTCCGCCAACTCCTGGCGCTACGGCATCCGCCTGGCCCTGTGCATCGGCATCGCCCAGGCCCTGGTCTCCCTCGTCCCGGTCCCGCGCTCCTACTGGGTCGCGCTCACCATCACGTTCGTCCTCAAGCCCGACTTCGGCTCGGTCTTCTCCCGCGCCCTGCTGCGCGCGCTCGGCACGGTGGCCGGCCTGCTGGTGGCGGCAGCGGTCCTCGCACTGGTGCCGCTCGGCTGGTGGGACGTGGCGGTGCTGCTGGTCCTGGCCCCTCTGATCCCGGCCCTGACCCCCCGCGGCTACGGCTTCCAGACCGCCGCCATCACCCCGGTGATCCTGCTCCTCTCCGACGTCCTGAACCACCAGGGCACGGCACTTCTCCTCCCCCGCCTGCTGGACTCCCTGATGGGCTGCGCGATCGCGCTGGTCGCCGGCTATCTGCTCTGGCCGGAGAGCTGGCGCACCCGCGTCGGCGACCGCCTCGCCGACGCGGTGGCGGACATGGCGTCCTATGTCGAGCTGGCCTTCAAGGACGGCGCGGACCCGGCCGCGCGCGCCCGGATGCGCCGCCGCCTCTACCGCGACCTGTCGGTCATCCGCACGGAGTTCCAGCGCGCCCTGACCGAGCCCCCGCCCACCGGCCGCCGGGCCGCCGCGTGGTGGCCCCTCGTCGTCGCCGTGGAACGCATCGTCGACGCGACGACGGCGGCCCGGGTGCGGGTACGGCACGGAGCGCCGCCCCCGGCCGCGGCCGAGGTGGACCAGGTGGCCCTCCAGCTCCGCGAGTTGGCGGACGGTGTCCGGGAGGCGGAGACCCTGATCGCGGTCCGCACGGACCTCACGGGCCCGCCGGACAGCGTTCTGGAGCCCCTGCGCCAGGAGGTGGCGGCGGCCAGAGCGATCGCGTCCCCGCACTGACGAGAGCACTGGAACCCGCCCTCGTTGGACCAACGGGCTGCCGACGATTGCACGACACCGCCCCTCCCCAAGATCGCAACCTGGGGCCGCTAACCTTACGTGTCCGTCCTGGCCAGGGATTGACGGGAATCAACTCACTCGAAGGGTTGCGCACATGGGCATTCTCACTCTCCTGCGGAACGCATTCGGCCGGTCGCGAAAGCCGCGCCCCGCCGAAGCAGAGGGTGCGGACCAGCTCCCTTCGCAGCCGACGCCGACGCCGGAAACGTCGGCACCGGCATCGACGGTGGTCCCGGAACCCCGCCCGGCGACGTCCGAGGAACACGACCTGGTGTCGGCCGCTTTCGACAACGTGACGGTGCCGAAGCAGGCGTCCCGCACGGTCGAGCCGACGGCAGAGACCGAGACTGAGCCGGTGGCCGAGCCGACCGCAGAGGCGGAGGCTGAGCCGGAGGCCGAGGCCGAGACCGCCGCAGAGCCGGTCGCAGAGGCGGAGGCCGAAGCAGAGCCGGCGGCGGAAGCAGAGGCAGAGGCTGAGACGACCGCTGAGGCCGAGGTCGTGGTGACCCTCGTGGTCGAGACCGAGCCGGAAGCAGAACCGACGGCAGCAGCGGCCCCGGAGCCGGAGGCCGAAGCGGTGGCTGAGCCGGAGACCGAGGTCACGGCCGAGGCGGAGCCCGTGGCCGAGCCGGTCACGGAGGCAGTTGCCGAACCGACGGCGGACGCCGAGCCGGAGGCCGAAGCAACCATCGAACCCGAGCCGGAAGCCGAGGTCGCCCCACTCGCGGAGCCGGAGCCCACCGCCACCGCCGAGCCCGAGACCACAACGCCGGAACCGGTCGCGGAGACGGACACGAAGCCCGAGCCGGAGACCGAGGTCGCCCCGGCCGCGGAGCCGGAGCCCAGCGCGACCGCCGAGCCCGAGACCACCCCGGCCGACGAGCCCGCCCCCGCCGCGGCCGAGACCACGACGCCGGAACCGGACCCGCAGCCGGAGGCCGAAGCGGCGCCCGAGCCGCAGGCCGAAGCCGTCGCCGAGGCCACCGTCGAGGCCGAGGCCGAGGCCGAGCCGGAGGCCGAGGCCGCCCCGGTCGCGGAGACTGCGCCCGTGGCCGAGATCGTCGTGGAGCCCGCCCCCGAGGCGGCTCCTGAGCCGGTCGAGGCGGCAGCCGAGACCGACACCCCGGAACCCGCCGCAGCCGCCGACGGCGAATCCGCCCCGCAGGGGCCACCCGCACCCGACAACGAACCCGCCACGGGTGGTGCGGGCGGGGACGACCAGGCCGAAGGCGAAGCCGAGGCCAAGGCCGAAGCCGCCGTCGGCAGCGACGCCGCCGCCACCGCCCTCGCCAAGGCCGGCCTCACCGGCACCCGCGCCGCCACCTACCTCGTCCTCGACCGCTCCGCGAGCATGCGCGCGTACTACAAGGACGGCTCCGCCGCGGCCCTCGCCGACCAGACCCTCGCCCTCGCCACCCACCTCACCCCGGACGGCGACACCCCCACCGTCCACGTCGTCTTCTTCTCCACCGAGGTCGACGGCACCACCGACCTCACCCCCGCCTCCCCCGAGAACGCGATCGACGAGGCGCACGCCGGCCTCGGCCGGATGGGCCGTACGAGCTACCACGCCGCCGTGGAAGCCGTACTCGCCCACTACGACAAGCACCACGACAAGAACGCCACCCCGGCCACCCCCGCCCTGGTCGTCTTCCAGACGGACGGCGCCCCGGACGCGAAGACCCCGGCCACCCAGTCCCTCACGGACGCTGCGAAGTCCCACCCCGCCCTCTTCTTCTCGTTCGTCGCGTTCGGCGAGCACGAGAACAAGGCCTTCGACTACCTCCGCAAGCTGAAGACCGACAACACGGCCTTCTTCCACGCGGGCCCGACCCCCCTGGAGCTCACGGACGCGGAGCTCTACGACGGCCTGCTGATCGACTGGCGCCCGTAGCCCCACCGGCACAACCGCACCGCACCCGCACCCTGATGCCGCCCGCTTCTCACCCAATAAAACGGGAAGCGGGCGGCATACACATGTCGGCTACGATTTCAAGGTTCGCAATAGCAGCAACAGACCGACCTGGGAGCAGCCCCCGATGGCTCGACACCTCATCACCAGCGCCCTTCCGTACATCAACGGGATCAAGCACCTGGGCAACATGGTGGGGTCCATGCTCCCGGCGGACGTGTACTCCCGGTACCTCCGCCAGCGCGGCCACGACGTCCTCTACATCTGCGCGACGGACGAGCACGGCACCCCCGCCGAGCTGGCCGCGAAGGAGCAGGGTCTCCCGGTCGACGAGTTCTGCGCGCAGGCGCACGACGCGCAGAAGGCGGTCTACGACGGCTTCGCACTCGCGTTCGACTACTTCGGCCGGAGCTCCTCCCCCGAGAACCGCGAGATCACCCAGCACTTCGCCCGCCGCCTCAACGAGAACGGCTTCATCGAGGAGCGGGCGATCCGCCAGGTGTACAGCCCGGTGGACGGCCGCTTCCTCCCGGACCGCTATGTCGAGGGCACCTGCCCGCACTGCGGCTACGACAAGGCCCGCGGCGACCAGTGCGAGAACTGCACCCGCGTCCTGGACCCGACCGACCTGATCAACCCGCGTTCCGCGATCTCCGGCTCCACCGACCTGGAGATCCGCGAGACCAAGCACCTCTTCCTCCTCCAGTCCAAGCTGGAGAACGAGGTCCGCGAATGGGTCGCCAAGCACGACAAGGACTGGCCGCAGCTGGCCTCCTCCATCGCCCACAAGTGGCTGACGGAGGGCCTGCACGACCGCGCGATCACCCGTGACCTCGACTGGGGCGTGCCCGTCCCGGCCGACACCTGGCCGGAGCTGGCGGCGGAGGGCAAGGTCTTCTACGTCTGGTTCGACGCCCCGATCGAGTACATCGGCGCGACGAAGGAGTGGTCGGACCAGGACCCGTCGACCCGCGACTGGAAGTCGTGGTGGTACGACGTCGACACCGACGTCCGCTACACGGAGTTCATGGCGAAGGACAACGTCCCCTTCCACACCGTCATGTTCCCGGCCACCGAGCTCGGCGTGCGCGAGCCGTGGAAGAAGGTCGACTACGTCAAGGCCTTCAACTGGCTGACGTACTACGGCGGCAAGTTCTCCACGTCCCAGAAGCGCGGTGTCTTCACCGACCAGGCGCTGGACATCCTGCCCGCCGACTACTGGCGCTACTTCCTCATCGCCAACGCCCCGGAGTCGGACGACTCGTCCTTCACCTGGGAGCACTTCACGGCGACGGTGAACAAGGACCTGGCCGACACCCTCGGCAACTTCGTCAACCGCGTCCTGTCCTTCTCCCGCAAGCGCTTCGGCGACGACGTCCCCGCGGGCGGCGAGCCCGGCGAGGCGGAGGCGAAGCTGGGCGAGCAGATCGCGGAGCTCCTCGCCGAGTACGAGGCGCAGATGGAGGCCCTCCAGTTCCGCAAGGCCGCGGCCGCGCTCCGCGCCCTGTGGTCGGCCGGCAACTCCTACCTGGAGGAGAAGGCCCCCTGGCTGGAGATCAAGACGAACAAGGACGGCGCGGCGCTCACCCTGCGCACGGCGATGAACCTGATCCACCTCTACTCGGTGGTCTCGGAGCCCTTCATCCCGGCGACGGCGAAGACGATGCGCGAGGCGTTCGCCCTGACCGAGGACACCGCGACCTGGGTCACCGCCGACGAGGCCCGCGCCCTCACCGCCGTCCCGGCCGGCACGCCCTTCACCGTCCCCCCGGTCCTGTTCGCCAAGCTGACGGACGAGGACCTGGAGACGTACAAGGAGCGCTTCGGCGGCACGGGCGCCTGACGCCCGCCGTACCCCCACGCACAGCCGTCGGCCCTCCGGATCCACTGCCCAGCGGATCCGGAGGGCCGACGCACGAACCGGCAACCAACCACCCGCAGCTCATCAGGGGTGGTGGCGCTGGACCCGGGCATGGTGCGGCCGCTCGGCACCCACGCCGAGTACGTAGTGGTGGAGACGGACGCGGTGGCGAAGGCGCCGGCCACGGTGGACGCGGCGCATGCGTCGACGCTGCCGCTGAACGGGCTGACCGCCGTACAGGCCCTGGACCTGCTGGAGTTGACCGAGGGGCAGACCCTGCTGGTCACCGGTGCGGCGGGCGCGGTGGGCGGCTTCGCCGTCCAACTGGCCGCCCGTCGGGGGGTGTCGGTGACCGCACTGGCCCGGGAGGCCGACGAGGAGCTCGTACGGTCGCTGGGCGCCGCGCACTTCACCGCGGGCGCCGTCGAGGCCGGAAGCTTCGACGCCGTACTGGACGCGGCGGTCCTCGGCTCGACGGCCCTGGAGTGGGTGCGTGACGGGGGCGCCTACGTCGGTGTCCGGCCCGGCGGCGAGCCGGCCCCGGTGCGCGGGATACTGACGGCCTCCGTCGCGGTGACCCCCGACGGTGCGCGTCTGGCGGAGCTGTCGGCACTCGTGGACGAGGGCGCGCTGACGCTCCGGGTGGCCGGGACCTACCCCCTGAACGAAGCCGCCAAGGCCCACGCCCGCCTCTCGGAGGGCGGGGTGCGCGGGCGACTGGTGCTGGTCCCGTAGCCGTGTCCGGGCGCTGTTACCGGGGGAAGGGCGTACCGCCTGACGCGCGCCGCTTCCCCCGGTACCGGGCGGCTCAGTTCGCGGTCAGGACGCTCGCTCCCGCCGTCTTCGCCAGCTCCGCCGGCAGGTTCTTCGCGCTGGACTCCAGGCCCGCCGTCAGGGTCGGTGTCCAGTTGACCGTCGTCCTGATCTTCTTGGAGTTCGCGGCGTTGTAGGCGGCGACCAGGTCGGTCGTAGTGCCGTTGACGAGGTTGCCGCTGCCCGCGATCGAGCCGGTGCCGTCGCCGCTGAGCAGCTTGGAGACCTTGACGGAGCCGGGCACGGTCCAGAAGTTGTTCTGGGCCACGACCTGGGCCTTGGCGCGCGAGTTGATGCTGTACTGGAGCGTGTAGCCGTTCAGGGGCGTGACGTCGTAGACGTTGTTGAAGATGTGCACCTGGCCGACACGGGTCAGCGGGGCGCGCTGGACGATGCCCTTCCAGACGTTGTGGTGCAGGGTGACGCGCAGCTTGCCGCTGGGCTCGCTGTCGCTGCTGCCGATCAGCATCGTCTTGTCGTGGCTGTTGAACTGGTTCCGCTCCACGGTCACCAGGTCCGAGCTCTTGGTGATGTCGAGGGCGCCGTCGTGGACCTGGTACTCCCGGCCGAAGTACTTCGGGTTGAGGCTGTCGAAGTGACCCGCGTCGGTGAACGTGTTGTGGTCGGCCCAGACATGGGTGGCACCGCGCAGGGTGACCAGGTCGTACTGCGAGTTCCAGTTGCCGCTGTCGCCGTCGGTCGGGTCCCACTGCGGGAAGCAGTCCTCGGCGTCGGCGAACGTCAGGTTGCGGACGATGACGTTGTCGACCTTCTGGATCTGCAGATCGCCGCCGGTAATGCCGGCCTTGGTGCCGGGGATGCCGACGATCGTGGTGTTGGCGGGCACCTTGAAGACGACGTTCTTCGCCTGCTTCGCCTGGGCGGCGGCGCGGGCGGTCTCCTGGGTGCCGGAGGGCAGCTTGGAGCGGCCGAACGTCGACGGGGCGAAGGCCTTCAGGTACGCGGACAGCGAGTACCCCGTGCCCGCCGCGTAGTCCGCGCAGGTCAGCTTCTTGCCGGAGTCGTCGGTGTTGGCGTCGATGGTGCCCTTGATCTTGATGATGCGCGGGGTGGTGTCGCTCGCCGACCCCAGCGCCTTCACCAGCTGGGCGCGGGTGGAGACGGTGAAGGTGTGCGCGGCGTCGGCCTTCGAGCCGCCGGTCGTACCGGAACCGGAGGACGCCCAGCCGTCCTTGGCCGCAAGGGTCCGGTGGTAGAGGTCGGTACCGGAGGCGTTCGCGTTCAGCACGAGCGCACCGGCACCGACACCGGCGGCCACGACGGCGGCGGAGACGACGAGGGTACGGCGGGTGCGGAGGGACCGACGGTGAGAGGCAGTGGCCACAGGGGAGTCCTTATGTGCTTCCGGGTGCTTGGGCGGGCCCGCTCCAGCGGGCTTCACTCCTCTGTGGTTGTGGAGATCGAAAAGGTTGCCGTGTTTTTTTGTGCGATACGGCGGCCTTCTCGCGTACGGGCAGCGAAAGTTGACCCGGGCAGCCGTTTCCCGGCCGGACGGACCGGCGGGCACCGGCCCACCCCAATACCCGCATGTCCACAACACATCCGTATGGTTTCGCCATGGCACCCCCTGAGCTCATCCCGATCGCCTACGAGCCTCACGGCCGTACCGAGGCGATCGGCCGTTACGCCGACGGACAGTTCCTGGCGTCGGTCACCTACGCGTTCCCCGAGGGGTTCCGGCTCGACGAGGGCTGGGAGGAGCAGAAACGGCTCTACTCGGTGGTCCATCTCTTCGACGCCGAGGGCCGCTACCGGGACTCGCAGATCTGGTGTGCGGGCAGCTGGGCCGAGCAGCAGCAGGACCCGGACGGCGCCGGCTCGGTGCTGTCCCGGGCCCGCGCCCACCTCGCGACCATGCTGCGCAGCCTGCCGAGGCGGACGTACACGGACATCGCGATACGCCCGTTCCAGCTCACCGTCGACGGCGTGTTCTTCGGCCTGGTCGCCAAGGAGGACGACGACGGCCCTTGGGCCGAGCTCTACCCGGACCATCTGGGCTTCAGCGAGCCGTGGGACGGCCGGTACGACACCTGACGCGGTACGGCGGCACGAACGGGCGCCCGGGACTCTCCTTCCTGAGTCCCGGGCGCCCTCTCGTGCATACGGCGGTCACCCGACGCCGACGCGCTCCGCTAGACGGTCAGCGAGGTGTTGTCGTGCGTCTCGTCCGGCGCGACGCCCATGGTCAGATGGGTGCACACCCTTGGCGACGCGCTTCCTGTCGTACTTCAGGTAGAGCAGGCCGCCCTCGTGCCCGTTGCCCGGGTAGATCGTGTCCTCGTCGAGGGTGGTCCGGGTCGTGGTGTTCGTGGAGTACGGCTCGACCTCGGCGGTCAGCAGGACCGACTTCTCGTCGAAGAAGAGCTGGCCGGTGTGGCAGGTGTGGCCGCCCTCGTAGCCGGCGTCCGTCCACTCGCCGTCGACGTGCACCTTGACGTGGATGTGCACACACCGGCCGCGGTACCAGCCGGGGAAGACGGTCTTGAAGGTGACGTGCCCGTGCCGGTCGGTGTGCCAGGTGCCCCGCAGGTAGCGGGTGTCGTCGGTCGGGTCCTGGTGGCCGCCGCCACCGCCGGGCGGAGGTCCGGTGGGGGCGTCGGTCGGGACGTCGGTAGGGGTGGCCGGCGGCGACTCGGTGGGCGCGTCGGTCGGAGGGGTGCCGCCACCGCCACCGCCACCGCCGCTGCCCATCGCCTCGTACCCCGAGTAGATGCCCGACGCGTTGCAGTGCCAGATGTCCACGGCCGCGTTCCTGAGCGGCCTGCAGGTCTCCGCGTCGATCACCTTGAGGGTGAGCAGCAGGGGGATGCCCTCCTGGTCCTCGGTGACGTCCCGGCGGAGCTTGTCGGCGTCGATGTAGTACGGCCCCTCCACGAGCTCGGAGGTGAGCTTGTAGCAGGCGCCCTCCGAGGCCGAGGCGGTCGAGTCCAGGGCTCCGGCGCCGTCCTCCGCGACGGCGGGGCCGCTCTCGGCGAAGGCGCTGCCGACGCCCACCGCGGTCACGGCCACACTGCCCGCCGCGAGGACCGTGCGACGGGCCATCTTCCTTTTCTCTTCCAGGGATTGAGTATCTGTGGGGGTCTCAATGTCTGTCATGGTCAGCGACCGTAGACAAGGCAAAGTCTGTGGGAACATCGGAAAGAGCCGTGAATCGCCGTGTACAGCCGAAAGGCTCGAAACCGATGCCGGTTTCGAGCCTTTCTCTCTTACTTCATGCCTTACTTCGGCTGCGGCTTCCGGATGGTCAGGTGCAGCTCGCGCAGACGGGTCTCCTCCAGCTCGGTCGGTGCGCCCATCATCAGGTCCTGGGCGTTGCCGTTGAGCGGGAAGGCGATGGTCTCGCGGATGTTGGGCTCGTCGGCGAGGAGCATCACGATGCGGTCCACGCCCGGGGCGATACCGCCGTGCGGCGGGGCGCCGAAGCGGAACGCGCGCAGCATGCCGGCGAACTTGTCCTCGACGGTCTCCCGGTCGTAGCCCGCGATCTCGAAGGCCTTGAGCATGATCTCGGGCTCGTGGTTCCGGATCGCGCCGGAGGAGAGCTCGACGCCGTTGCAGACGATGTCGTACTGCCAGCCCAGGATGTCCAGCGGGTCCTGGGTCTCCAGGGCCTCCAGACCGCCCTGCGGCATGGAAAACGGGTTGTGCGAGAAGTCGATCGCGCCGGTGTCCTCGTCCTTCTCGTACATCGGGAAGTCGACGATCCAGCAGAACCGGAACACGCCCTCCTCGAAGTGCCCGGCACGCTTGGCCGCCTCGACCCGGACCGCGCCCATGATCTTCGAGACCTCGTCGAACTCGCCCGCGCCGAAGAACACGGCGTGACCGGCGGCCAGCTGGAGCCGCTTGGTCAGCTCGGCGACGTTGTCCTCGGTGAGGAACTTGGCGATCGGGCCGGACAGCGAGCCGTCCTCGGCGACGCGGACCCAGGCCAGGCCCTTGGCGCCCTGCGAGACCGCGAAGTCACCGAGCTGGTCGAAGAACTTGCGGGGCTGCGCGGAGACGTCCGGGACCGGAAGGGCGCGCACATGCTTGCCGGCGAAGGCCTTGAACTCCGAGCCCTCGAAGATGTCGGTGATGTCGACGAGCTCCAGCTGGGCGCGGAGGTCCGGCTTGTCGGAGCCGTACTTCAGCATCGCCTCGCGGAACGGGATCCGCGGGAACGGCGAGGTGACATGGCGGCCGCCGCCGAACTCCTCGAACAGCTCGGTCATCAGCTGCTCGATGGGCCGGAAGACGTCCTCCTGCTCGACGAAGCTCATCTCGACGTCGAGCTGGTAGAACTCGCCCGGCGAGCGGTCGGCGCGGGCGTCCTCGTCGCGGAAGCAGGGCGCGATCTGGAAGTAGCGGTCGAAGCCGGAGATCATCAGCAGCTGCTTGAACTGCTGCGGGGCCTGCGGCAGGGCGTAGAACTTGCCCGGGTTCAGTCGGGAGGGAACGACGAAGTCGCGGGCGCCCTCGGGGGAGGTCGCCGACAGGATCGGCGTCGCCATCTCGTTGAAGCCCAGCGCCGTCATCTTGTGGCGGATGGCCGAGATCACGGCCGTACGCAGCATGATGTTGCGGTGCATGCGCTCGCGGCGCAGGTCCAGGAAGCGGTACTCCAGACGCCGCTCCTCGTTCACCCCGTCCTCGGCGTTGATCGTGAACGGCAGCGGGGCGGCCGCGCCGAGCAGCTCGACCTCGCCGACCTCGACCTCGACCTCGCCGGTGGGCAGGTCGGGGTTGATGTTCTCGCTGCCGCGGGAGACGACCTTGCCGTCAACCCGTACGGTCGACTCCTTGCTCACCTTGTCCAGGGCCTCGTAGGCGGGCGTGCCCGGACGGGCCACGAGCTGGGTGATGCCGTAGTGATCGCGCAGATCGATGAAGAGGATGCCGCCCAGGTCGCGCCGATTGTGCAGCCAGCCACTCAGCCGGACGTCGGTGCCGACGTCAGAGGAGCGGAGCTCGCCGCAGGTGTGGGACCTGTACCGATGCATCGTGGTTCATCCAGCCTTCGCGGATCGGGGTGGGATTTCAGCCTGGTGTTTCACGTGAAACACCACCCAGCGTACCGGGCCCCTCAGGGCCACCTCCCCCGATTACCCACTCGGTGATCGGTAGCATTTTCCGATCCGGTCTTCTTAAAGTGGGGCAATGCGAACTGGCGAGCCCCTGCCCGCCGTGGAGGACGTCCTCGCCGCCCTCGCGACCGGGCTGTGGCACTGGGACACTGCCACCGGGCTGGTCACCGCGGACGCGGAGGCGGCCCGGCTCATCGGGCTGCCACCCGAGCCGGGCATCCTCTCGGAGGCCCTGGTCAGGTCCCGTTTCCACCCCGTCGACTGGAACGAGAACACCAGCATCACCCGGCTGGCCGCCATCGAGGGCACGCTCGGCGAGGTACGGCTGCGGGTCATGGACGAGCGGGGCCGGCTGATCCGGACCGTGCGCAGCCGTTTCAGACCGGTGTACGACTCCGAGGAACGCGTCTACCGGGTCACGGGCACCATCCAGGAGGTCACCGAGCCGTCCCCCGGCGCCGCCGCCCAGCATCCGGTCACCGGTGACTGGCGGCGCTCCCGGGAGGCGTTCCTGCTGGACGCCGGACGGGCGCTGGCGGAGGCACGGTCCACCGAGGAGGTGCTGCGGGTCGCGGCGGGCCTGTCGATGCCGGGGTTCTCCCCGGACGGGCTGGTCCTGTACGGCGCCAAGGGCGACCGGCTGACGATGCTCGGCCACCACGGCCAGCACATCGGCGAGGACAGCCCCTTCAGCAGCATGCCGCTGGAGACCGACTACCCGGCGGCGGAGGTGGTGCGGACCGGCCGGGCCGTCTATCTCTCCTCCCCCGAGCAGTACAAGTCCCGCTATCCGGTGACCTGGCCGCTGGCCGAGCGGTTCGGCCGCAAGTCCTGGGCCTTCCTGCCGCTGACGGTGGCCGGACGGACCATGGGCGCCTGGATGGCGGGCTTCGCCTATCAGGTGTCGTTCACCCCCGACGAGCGCTCCGTGCTCACCACGGTGGCCCGGATGCTGGCGCAGGCCCTGTCCCGGGCCGGCATCGCCGACTCGGAGCGGGAGCTGACGGACGGGCTCCAGCGCTCCATGCTGCCGACGCTGGGCCCCGAGATCCCCGGTATGGAGGTGGCCGCCCGCTACATACCGACCGGTGGCGGGCTCCAGGTGGGCGGCGACTGGTACGACATGATCCCGCTGCCCTCCGGCCGCTACGCCCTTGTCATCGGCGACGTCCAGGGCCATGACGTCCGCGCGGCGGGTCTGATGGGCCAGCTGCGGATCGCGCTGCGCGCCTATGCCTCCGAGGGCCACCGCCCGGACGCGGTGCTCTCCCGGGCCTCGCGCTTCCTGCACGGGATCACCTACGACGAAGAGATCGCCGACCCGCGCTTCGCGACCTGCCTGTACGTCGAGGCGGACCCGGTGACCGGAGTGCTGGAGATCGCCCGCGCGGGGCATCTGGACCCGGCGATCCGGATCGCCGACGGCACGATGCTGGGACGGCCGACGGCGGGCGGACTGCCGCTCGGCATCGACCCCGACGCCGACTATCCGACCACGCGGTTCGTCCTCGAACCCGGCGAGACCATGATGATGTGCACCGACGGCCTGATCGAGACCGGTGGCCACGACATCGAGAGCGGCTGGCGGCGGATCCGGGCGACCATGGAGGAGCACGACGGCGACCTGGAGAAACTGGCCGACGCGCTGGTCCAGGCCGTGCACGGACCCTCCTCGCACCACACCACCGGGCCGCTGACCGACCGCCGCGAGGACGACATCGCGGTCCTGCTGCTGTCCCGGCCGGGCACTGACCGCGGCGACGAGCCCTTCGCGGTACGGCCCCGGGTCCGCCGCACGCTCCTCTCGGTGGCCCAGGACGAGCCCGAGCGGGTCGCCGAGGCCCGCCAGCAGCTGCGTGAGCTGCTGCACGACTGGGGCTCGCCGGACCAGCTCGACTCGGCGGTGCTGCTGGTCTCCGAGATGCTCACCAACGTGCTGGTCCACACCGACGTCGATGCGCTGCTGCTCGCCGAGGTCTCCGGGCAGGTCCCCGAGCGCCGGCTCCGCGTCGAGGTCACCGACGCCGGCGACGACCTCCCGCACAAGCGCCGGCCCGGCGAACTGGCCTCCTCCGGCCGTGGTCTGGTGCTGATCGAACTCCTCGCGGACGCGTGGGGCGTCGCCCCGCGCGGGGAGGGCAAGAGCATCTGGTTCGAGCTGTACGAGGGCAACGAGGGGAAGGAGAGCGAGGACGGGGAGGGGGAGGGGCTCCGGGGCGAAGGCGTCTAGGCGGCGGCGTAGCGGGCGTGCAGTTCGTGGACGACCCCGAAGGCGGCCGCGGTGAGCGGTACGGCCAGCAGCATCCCCAGGATGCCGGCGACGGAGGCTCCGGCCGTGATCGCCAGCATCACCACCGCCGGGTGCATCTGCACGGTGCGGCTCTGGATCATGGGCTGCAGCACATGCCCCTCCAGCACCTGCACGGCGAGGACGACACCGAGCGTCCACAGGGCGATGACGAAGCCGCGGTCGGCGAGGGCGACCAGCACGGCGACGGCGCCGGAGAGGAAGGCGCCGAGGTAGGGGATGTAGGCGCCGACGAAGACGAGCGCGCCGAGCCCGACGGCCCCCGGCACCCGGAGGATCAGCAGGCCGATGGTGATGCAGGTGGCGTCGATGAGGGCGATGACGGTGGTGCCGCGCATGAACCCCTCGATGCCCTCGAAGGCACGGCGGGCCATGGCCTCCAGGATGTCGGCGCTGCCGCCGGGTGCCACGGCCCGCAGAGTACCGACGAAGAGGTGCGAGTCGCGCAGGAAGAAGAAGACGAGCAGCAGCGCGAGCACCGCCATGGCGATGGACTCGCCGACCACGCTCACGCCGCTGATGACGTTGGAGGCCGCCGTCCCGCCGAACTTGCCCAGCAGTTCCCTGGCGCTGCCCGCCAGGTCGCCGAGCGAGGTCCCGGCGGCCCCGAAGTGCTCGGCGACCGACTTCGCCGCGTGCTTCAGCGAGGCGACGATCTCGTCGCCGGTCTCCACGAGCGCAGCGACGACGATGTAGACGGCACCGCCGACGACCGCGACCACCGCGACACACGTGAGGCCGGCGGCGAGGGACCGCTGCACCCCGGCCCGTACGAGCCGTCGGTACAGCGGCCCGAGCAGCGCGGTGCCGAGCAGTGCGAGCAGTACGGGCGTCACCGCGGTGCGCAACTCCGAGCAGAGCCGGATCCCGACCCAGCCGACGCCGGAGGCCAGCAGCAGCACGGCACACCAGGCCGCGAACCGGCGCACGGACTCGGGCAGCAGCGACACGGGACCAGCGGATCACGCGGGGCCGACGGCTGTCCTGCCGTACACCTCCCGGCGGGTGAACCAGCGCTCCGGGCCCCGTACCAGGGGGCTCCGCCCCCCGGACCCCCGAGACCTGTGCCCACCCGCCACCCGACTCGGTCTTCCGAGAAGCGAGGCCGGGGGGCAGGGAAGGAAAGAGGCCTGACGCGACTGCCGCATCAGGCCTCTGTCGTTGTCCGGTTACGCCTGCGGGCCGGTCTCCGTCATTCCGTGCACCGCCGGGATCGTCCCCAGGCGGCCCTTCTGGAAGTCCTCGAAGGCCTGCATCAGCTCGTCCTTGGTGTTCATGACGAACGGGCCGTAGTGGGCCATCGGCTCCCGGATCGGCTGTCCGCCGAGGAGCACGACCTCCAGGTCCGGCGTGTGCGAGTCCTGCTTCTCGTCCGCGCGGACGGTGAGGGAGGAGCCCGCGCCGAAGACCGCCGTCTGACCGAGCTGGATCGGGCGGCGCTCGGCGCCCACCGACCCCTTGCCGGCCATGACATACGCCAGGCCGTTGAAGTCCTCGCGCCACGGGAGCGTGATCTCCGCGCCCGGGGCGAGCGTCGCGTGGATCATCGTGATCGGCGTGTGGGTGATCCCGGGGCCGGCGTGGCCGTCCAGCTCGCCCGCGATGACCCGCAGCAGCGCACCGCCGTCGGGGGACGTCAGCAGCTGGACCTGGCCGCCGCGGATGTCCTGGTACCTCGGCGCCATCATCTTGTCCTTGGCCGGGAGGTTCACCCACAGCTGGAGGCCGTGGAAGAGACCGCCGGACACGACCAGCGACTCCGGCGGAGCCTCGATGTGCAGCAGGCCCGAGCCCGCCGTCATCCACTGGGTGTCGCCGTTGGTGATGGTGCCGCCACCGCCCTGGGAGTCCTGGTGGTCGAAGATGCCGTCGATGATGTAGGTGACGGTCTCGAAGCCACGGTGCGGGTGCCACGGCGTGCCCTTGGGCTCGCCCGGCGCGTACTCCACCTCACCCATCTGGTCCATCATGATGAACGGGTCGAGGTGGCGGTAGTTGATCCCCGCGAACGCCCGGCGCACCGGGAAGCCCTCACCCTCGAAACCGCTCGGCGCGGTCGTGACGGCGAGCACGGGACGGGCCACGGCGTCGGCGGGTGCGGCCACTCGGGGCAGGGTCAACGGGTTCTCGACGGTCACTGCAGGCATGTTGGCTCCTCCTTGTGCGCCCACTTTAGTTGAGCGTTGAACTTTCTGCCACCCCTAACGGAGCGCAGCCGGCGAACATTCCCGGATCACCGTCAGACGCGCAGGGCAGCCGGCGCGCTCGCCGCCATGCCGAGGCCGACGGGGGTCATGGGCAGTCCGGGCAGCACCGCGACAAGCACGCCGCCGGTCAGTTGCCACCCGGCCCTGCACCCGACCTTGGTGGTGCCCTCCGGATCCTCGGGGTCGTACACGATCTCGACCTCCTGGGCACCGCACTCCGTACCGCTGCGGCTGCGCCGTACCCCGTGAGGGTCGACGTAGGAGTAGACGTGGTGCCTGACCGTGTCCTCGCCGGAGCCGGTCCCGTACGAGTACTCCAGCCGCCCCTCGACCGCGATCCCCCGGGCGCGCAGCACGGCGGCGTCACGCGCGTATCGCACAGCGCCCACCAGGGCGGCCACGCCCGGCGCGAGCACCGTGGGGACGCCGACCAGCCAGGAGACGACGGCCTGCTCCCCCGCGCCCCGCGCCACCAGCGCGACCGTGATCATCGCATAGCCGACCCCGAGCGCCGCCAACGCCACCTGCCGGGGTTCCAGCCCCGGGCGCTCCATCGTCCACGGACACCGGCGAGGCGCCCTCCGGGCGCGGCTCGGCGGCGTCCCGCACGGGCAGCGCACGACGCAGGGCCTCCGCGAACTCCCGTACGACCGGGGCACTTCGGGAGACGAGGGAGTGTCCGGGCGCGGCCGGACACTGATCGTTCGAGGTCAGAACGACGGCGAACTCTCGCCCCTCCCGGCCGCAAACTTCCACGCGTTCGATCGCGGCCACGGGTGTCCGGCGCCGCACCCCGCCCTGTTCCAGCAGCAGTACGCCGGACCGCAGCCGGGCAGCAGAACGCCGCCGGCCGTGCAGGACCGGCGGCGACGAGTCGATCTCGGTCACGCGGGCACAGTAGGCGAGCCCGACGAGCGGAAGGGGATATTCAGGAGTACGGCTCAGCCGTACATCCGGCGCATCGCGAACTCGACCATCTGCTCGACGGCCTTGGCGTCGAAGACCATCCGGTGCTCGCCCTCCATGTCGAGGACGAAGCCGTAGCCGGTCGGGAGGAGGTCGATGACCTCGGCGCCGGTGATGACGAAGTACTTGGACTCCTTGCCCGCGTACCGGCGCAGTTCCTTCAGCGAGGTGAACATCGGGATCACCGGCTGCTGGGTGTTGTGCAGGGCGAGGAAGCCGGGGTTGTCACCGCGCGGGCAGTAGACCTTCGACGTGGCGAAGACCTGCTGGAAGTCCTCGGCGGTCACCTGACCGGTGGTGAAGGCCCGCACCGCGTCCGCGAGGGACGGCGGAGACGGCTCGGGGTAGAGCGGTGGCTGCTGGCCGTATCCGCCATGGCCGCCCGGCATCTGCTGCTGCGGCTGGGCGTACTGCTGCTGAGCAGCCCCACCGTCCATGGGCTGGCCGTATCCATACATGCGCGTAAGCCTACCGAGACACGCGGTGCACGCGAGAAGGTAGACCCATCTCACACTTCACCGGATGGGGGTTGCGCCTTATTACCGGCGGGTAGCATCATCGGAGCTACTCGTTGGTATGTGAAAGCTTGCGCGAGGATTCAGTGCCTCGCCGATCCGGATACGGAGCCGTCACCATGGGGCACTACAAGTCCAACCTGCGCGACATCGAATTCAACCTGTTCGAAGTGCTCGGTCGCGACAAGCTGTACGGCACCGGTCCGTTCGGCGAGATGGACACCGACACCGCGAAGAGCGTCCTGGAGGAGCTGACCCGGCTCGCCGAGAACGAGCTCGCGGAGTCCTTCGCCGACGCCGACCGCAACCCGCCGGTCTTCGACCCGGAGACCAACACCGCGCCGGTCCCGGCGTCCTTCAAGAAGAGCTACAAGGCCTTCATGGACTCCGAGTACTGGCGTCTCGGCCTGCCCGAGGAGATCGGCGGCACGACCGCTCCCCCGTCGCTGATCTGGGCGTACGCGGAGCTGATCCTCGGCGCCAACCCGGCCGTGTGGATGTACTCCTCCGGCCCGGCGTTCGCGCGCATCCTCTTCGAGGAGGGCACCGAGGAGCAGAAGAAGTGGGCGCAGCTCGCCGTGGACCGCACCTGGGGTTCGACCATGGTGCTCACCGAGCCCGACGCGGGCTCGGACGTGGGCGCCGGCCGTACCAAGGCGATCCAGCAGGAGGACGGCTCCTGGCACATCGAGGGTGTGAAGCGCTTCATCACCTCCGGTGAGCACGACATGGAGGAGAACATCCTCCACTACGTGCTGGCGCGCCCCGAGGGTGCCGGCCCCGGCACCAAGGGCCTCTCCCTCTTCCTCGTCCCGAAGTACCTGTTCGACGGCGAGTCCGGCGAACTGGGCGAGCGCAACGGCGTCTACGCGACCAACGTCGAGCACAAGATGGGCCTGAAGGCCTCCAACACCTGCGAGATGACCTTCGGTGACCGTCACCCGGCCAAGGGCTGGCTGATCGGTGACAAGCACGAGGGCATCCGCCAGATGTTCCGGATCATCGAGTTCGCCCGGATGATGGTCGGCACGAAGGCCATCTCGACGCTGTCGACCGGTTACCTCAACGCCCTCGAGTACGCCAAGGAGCGCGTCCAGGGTCCGGACCTCGCGAACTTCCTGGACAAGACCGCGCCCAAGGTCACCATCACCCACCACCCCGACGTGCGCCGCTCGCTGATCACGCAGAAGGCCTACGCCGAGGGCATGCGCGCCCTCGTCCTCTACACCGCCTCGATCCAGGACGCCATCGCCGTCAAGGAGGCGAACGGCGAGGACCCGAAGGCCGAGCACGCGCTCAACGACCTGCTCCTGCCGATCGTCAAGGGCTACGGCTCCGAGAAGGGCTATGAGCAGCTCGCCCAGTCGCTGCAGACCTTCGGCGGCTCCGGCTTCCTGCAGGAGTACCCGATCGAGCAGTACATCCGCGACGCCAAGATCGACACCCTGTACGAGGGCACCACCGCGATCCAGGGCCAGGACTTCTTCTTCCGGAAGATCGTCCGCAACCAGGGCGCGGCCCTGAACTCCCTCGCCGAGGACATCAAGAAGTTCCTCGCGCTCGGCACCGGCGGCGAGGAGCTGGCGGGCGCCCGCGAGCACCTCGCGAAGGCGGCCGTCGAGCTGGAGGCGATCGTCGGCCTGATGCTGACCGACCTCGCGGCCACCGAGCAGGACGTCAAGAACATCTACAAGGTGGGCCTGAACACCTCCCGCCTGCTGCTCGCCTCCGGTGACGTGATCGTCGGCTACCTGCTGCTCAAGGGTGCCGCGATCGCCGCCGAGAAGCTGGAGACGGCGTCGAACAAGGACAAGCCGTTCTACACCGGCAAGATCGCGGCGGCGAAGTTCTTCGCGGCCAACGTGCTGCCGGGCGTCACCCTGGCCCGCAAGGTCGCGGCCGACGTGGACCTCGACCTGATGGAGCTGGACGAGGCGGCTTTCTGACCGTCCCGGTCCACTGATCCTCTGATCCGCCGCCGGAGGCCCGGTCCCCTGTCCAGGGGAGCGGGCCTCCGTACGTCGTTAAGGTGAGGCACATGAGCGCATCCGCACCCTCTCGCTTCGACCGCGGGCACACCGACGACCTGATGTCCTTCCTCGCGGCGAGCCCGACGCCGTACCACGCCGCGGCGAACGCCGGTGAACGGCTGGAGAAGGCCGGTTTCCGGCAGGTCGCCGAGACGGACGCCTGGGACGGCACGGCCGGCGGCAAGTACGTGCTGCGCGGCGGCGCGATCATCGCCTGGTACGTCCCGGAGGGCGCCGCGCCCCACACACCGTTCCGGATCGTCGGCGCGCACACCGACTCCCCGAACCTGCGGGTGAAGCCGCGGCCCGACACCGGGGCGCACGGCTTCCGCCAGGTGGCCGTGGAGATCTACGGCGGACCGCTGATGAACTCCTGGCTCGACCGGGACCTGGGCCTGGCCGGCCGGCTGAGCCTGCGGGACGGCACCACCCGCCTGGTCGACGTGCACCGGCCGCTGCTGCGCGTGCCCCAGCTCGCCATCCACCTGGACCGTGCGGTCAGCAGCGAGGGGCTCAAACTCGACAAGCAGCGCCACCTCCAGCCCATCTGGGGCCTCGGCGACGACGTCCGCGACGGCGACCTGATCGCCTTCCTGGAGCACGAGTCGGGCCTGCCGGCCGGCTCGGTCACCGGCTGGGACCTGATGACCTACGCCGTCGAACCCCCGGCATACCTGGGCCGCGACCAGGAGCTGCTGGCCGGGCCCCGGATGGACAACCTGCTGTCCGTGCACGCCGGTACGGCGGCACTGGCGGCCACGGCCACGGCGGCGGGCGGCTCCGAGCTCCCCTGCATCCCGGTCCTTGCCGCCTTCGACCACGAGGAGACCGGCTCCCAGTCGGACACCGGTGCGGACGGGCCGCTGCTCGGCAACGTGCTGGAGCGCTCGGTGCTGGCGCGCGGCGGATCGTACGAGGACCGGGCGCGGGCCTTCGCGGCCACCGTCTGTCTCTCCTCCGACACCGGCCACGCCGTCCACCCCAACTACGCGGAGCGGCACGACCCGACGCACCACCCCCGCGTCAACGGCGGACCGATCCTCAAGGTCAACGTCAACAACCGCTACGCGACGGACGGTTCGGGCCGCGCGCTCTTCGCCGCCGCCTGCGAGAAGGCCGGGGTCCCCTACCAGACCTTCGTCTCCAACAACTCGATGCCCTGCGGCACCACGATCGGCCCGATCACCGCGGCCCGCCACGGGATCCGGACCGTCGACATCGGCGCGGCCATCCTCTCCATGCACAGCGCCCGCGAACTGTGCGGCGCCGACGACCCGTTCCTGCTGGCGAACGCGCTGGTGGCCTTCCTGGAAGGGTAGTTGCACGGGGAGACGCACATGACCCGCCCGCCCTTGGGTACCCGGTGCGGACCGGAACCACCGGACCTGAAGGGGAGGCAACACTCATGGGGCTCGGCGGGTGCATCATCCTCATCGCCGTGGGGGCCATCCTCACGTTCGCGACCGACTGGCACATGCAGGGAGTCAACCTCGACGTCGTCGGCCTGATCCTGATGGCCGTCGGGATCATCGGCGTCGCCACGTTCAGCAGCATCGCCCGCCGCCGGCGGGTCATGGTGCCGCCGACGGCCGTCGTCGAGGAGGACCGGCACCGTCACCGTGACGGCTACACCGACGGGTATGGCATGTAACGGACACACCGTCAGACCCGGTAGGCCAGCTGTTCGTCCTTGCCGCCGACAACTGCACCGACAGCACGGGCGACCTCGCCCGGGTACTGCCACACGTGGACGACTGCAGCCTGCTCTTCATGCAGGACACGGACACCGTCCTCAACCGTTCCTGGGGACTGAGCAGGCCTGAGCCACATCAGCCGCACGCCCCGAACGGTCTTGGGCGCACTGGTCCTCGGCGTACTCAACCCCGGGGCAGAGACACGGATCCCGTCCGTGGTCCGATCCCGGGAGGCCGACTCCCTTCAGACGAGACCGCGCTCGCAACCGATACAGCCCCGCGCCCTTTTCAGGGGCGCTGAAGCTAGGCGTCTTGATCCATGCCGGCCAGGACCAGGGGCAGTCGGTCCGCCCCGCCCTCTGTCAGTCGCACCGGCACCCCCCAGTCCTGCTGGTGCACGTGGCACGCGGGGTACTGGTTGGCCGGGTCGTCGTCGCAGCTCGCCGCCATCGCCGAGACGTGCAGGACGCCTTCGCTCACCGCCGGGTTCAGGTCCAGCTCCCGCGTCAGGTCCGTGTCCGCGCCCTCGCCCTTGAGCAGCAGTTCCGGCGGGGTCGAGGAGACCAGCAGTCGGGTCGACGGGCCGTACCGGGTGTCCAGTTTCTGGCCCGCGGGGGGCTGGAAGATCACGTCCAGGCGGAGGCGGCCGGGGGCCACCTCGGTCGCCGCCCGCTGGGTGCGGTGGGCGACCGACTCCACCCGGACCGCCTCCTCGGGCAGCCGCAGCCGGGTCAGGCGGTGGCGGGCCGACTCGACCACCACGATGTCGTCGCCGACCAGCACCGCATCGCTCGGCTCTCTCAGGTCCGTGGCCAGTGTGGTGACTTCCCCGGTCGCGGGGTCGTAGCGGCGCAGTGCGTGGTTGTAGGTGTCGGACACCGCCACCGAGCCGTCGGGGAGGGCTGTCACGCCCAGCGGGTGCTGGAACAGGGCCTGTTCGGCCGCGCCGTCACGATGCCCGAAGTCGAACAGCCCCGTCCCCACGGCGGTGTGTACGTGTCCCTCCGGGTCGACCCAGCGCAGGGCGCTGGTCTCGGAGTCGGCGAGCCAGAGCCGGTCGGCGGTGGCCGCGAGCCCGGACGGCTGAGCGAACCACGCCTCGGCCGCCGGGCCGTCCACCAGCCCCTCGTTGGTGGTACCTGCGGCGACGGCGACCGTCCGGCTCTCCGGGTCGTACGCCCACAGCTGGTGCACGCCCGCCATCGCGATCCACACCCTGCCGCCGAAGACCGCCACGTCCCAGGGAGAGGACAGGTCGATCTCACGGGCCGGGCCGGAGGTCGGGGAGCCCTGCCACCACTGGCGGCCGGTGCCGGCGAGCGTGGTGACCTCACCGGTGGTCGGGTCCAGGCGCCGTAGCGCGTGGTTGACGGTGTCGGCGACGACCACCGAGCCGTCGTCGAGAAGCGCCAGCCCCTGCGGCTCGCTGAAGGAGGCCTCGGCCGCCGGGCCGTCCGCGAAGCCGCGCGTCCCGGAGCCGATCCGCCGCACGACCGTCTCCGCGTCCTGCGCCAGCTCCACCAACTGGTGCCGGGTGGTGTCGCTGACCAGGAAGTTCCCGGAGGGGAGCAGCAGCGCCTTGCCGGGGAAGCGCAGGGCGGTGGGCTCGGGCTCCGGCGGCACGTAAGGGCCGTCGCCGCGGCGCAGGGTGCCCTTCGCCTCGTGCTCCGCCTCCAGCTCCTCGACCAGCCGCGCGATCGCGTGCGCGTGTCCCTCGCCGGCGTGCTGCGCGACGACGTACCCCTCGGGGTCGATCACCACCAGCGTCGGCCAGGCCCGCACCGCGTACTGCTTCCAGGTGGCGAGCTCCGGGTCGTCGAGCACCGGGTGCTCCACGCCGTACCGCTCCACGGCGTCGACGACCGCCTGGTGCTCCGCCTCGTGCACGAACTTCGGCGAGTGCACCCCGATGATCACCACCGTGTCCCGGTGCCGCTCCTCCAGCTCGCGCAGCTCGTCCAGGACATGCAGGCAGTTGATACAACAAAATGTCCAGAAATCGAGGACCACAATGCGTCCTCGCAGGTCAGCGAGGGTGTACTGCTTGTCGCCTGTGTTCAGCCAGCCGCCCTTGCCGATCAGCTCGGGGGCACGGACGCGGGCACGGCGCGGGGTGCGGGCCGGGGATGTCTCGCTCATGGATCAAGAGTGCCACTCCCCGCCGACAGACGATTCCGCCTGTGGACAACTCGAATCGTCCCTGGTCAGGACAGTGTGTGGCCCGTCGTCGCATCCACGTGGTCCGGGATGTCGTCGTGGCGGTCGCCGACCGTGGACGTGCCGGTCGGTTCGAAGAGGAGGATCGACGCTCCGGCCGGGGCGGCGGGCTTGTGCTCGGTACCCCGGGGGACGGTGAAGACCGAGCCCTTGAGGAGGACGACCGTGCGCTCGCCGGCCGGCTCGCGCAGGGCGATGCGCAGTTCGCCCTCCAGGACCAGGAAGAACTCGTCGGTGTGGTCGTGGACGTGCCAGAGGTGCTCGCCCTCCACCTTGGCGACACGGACGTCGTAGTCGTTGACGGCGGTGACGATGCGGGGACTCCACAGGTCGTCGAAGGAGGCGAGGGCGCGGGCGAGGGAGACGGGTTCGCTGGTCATGACGATCATCCTGGGGCGTCGACCGGCCTCCGCGTGAGTGCTAGAAATCGCATATGACGCAAGGATCCTCTCAAGCGAACGGGTCGACCCATCGCGTCGCCGTGATCGTCGACGCGGGCACCAATCCGTTCGAGGTCGGGGTCGCCACCGAGCTGTTCGGGCTGCCGCGGCCCGAGCTGGGGCTGCCCGTGCCGCCGTACGAGGTGACGGTGTGCGCGCCCACGCGCGAGGTGCGCATGAACCACGGCTTCTTCACCCTCAGCGGGGTGGCGGGGCTGACGGCCGTGGACGAGGCGGACACGGTCGTCGTGCCGGGACGGCCCGACAACGTCGTACCGCGCGGTGCCGACGTCCTCGACGCCGTCCGGCGCGCACACGCGCGGGGGGTGCGGATCGTGAGTTTCTGCACCGGGACCTTCGCGCTCGCCGAGGCCGGGCTGCTGGACGGACGGCCGGCCACCACACACTGGCGCTGGGCGGACGCCTTCCGGGAACTGCATCCCCGGGTGCTGCTCCGGCCGGACGTGCTCTTCGTCGACGACGGCGACCTGCTCACCGCCTCGGGCAGCGCGGCCGCGCTCGACCTGGGGCTGCACATCTGGCGGCAGGACCACGGCGCCGAGATCGCCAACGCGGTGTCCCGGCGGCTGGTGTTCGCCTCGCACCGCGACGGCGGGCAGCGGCAGTTCGTGGAACGGCCGGTGCCCGAGGTGCCGGACGAGTCGCTCGGCCCGCTGCTGGCCTGGGCACAGGAGCGGCTCGGGCAGCCGCTGACCGTGGCGGACCTGGCCGCGCGGGCCGCCGTCTCCCCCGCCACCCTGCACCGCCGGTTCCGCGCCCAGCTGGGCACCACCCCGCTGGCCTGGCTCACCGGGGAACGAGTGGCCCTCGCCTGCCGTCTGATCGAGCGCGGGGAGGAACGGCTGGACGTGGTGGCGGCGCGCAGCGGACTCGGTACGGCGGCCAATCTGCGCGCGCGGCTGCGGCGCGAGACGGGACTCAGCCCGTCGGACTACCGCCGGCGTTTCGGGCCGGTGGCCCGGGAAGGGGTACAGGTATGAGATTCCTGGTACGCGACCGGCTCCTCGGCTTCGGCGAGGACTACTGGATCGAGGACGAGCACGGCGACAAGGTGTTCCTCGTCGACGGCAAGGCCATGCGGCTGCGGGACACGTTCGAGCTGAAGGACCGGCACGGGCGCGTGCTCGTCGACTTCCACCAGAAGATGTTCGCCCTGCGCGACACGATGGTGATCGAACGCGAGGGCGAGCCGCTGGCCACCATCAGACGCAAGCGGCTCTCGCTGCTGCGCAACCACTACCGGGTGCGCCTGGCGGAGGGCACCGAACTGGACGTCAGCGGCAAGATCCTCGACCGCGAGTTCGCCGTCGAGTACGACGGCGAACTGCTCGCCGTGATCTCCCGGCGCTGGCTGCATGTACGGGAGACCTACGGCGTCGACATCGTGCGGAACGACGCGGACCCGGCACTGCTGATCGCGGTGGCGGTGTGCGTGATCCATCTCGCGGAGAAGGAGCGGGAAGAGGACTAGCGGTGAGTCGGGGGCTCCAGGCCCAGCAGGCGGTCCTTGAGGGCCGGGAACTGTTCGCGGGTCGTGGCGACCCTGGCCGGGTCGAAGTCGACGGTGAGGATCTCCTCACCGGCGCCCGCCTCGGCCAGTACCTCGCCCCAGGGATCGACCACGATCGAGTGACCCGCCTGCGGAACTCCGGCGTGTGTCCCGGCCGTTCCACACGCGAGCACGAACGCCTGGTTCTCGACCGCCCGCGCCTGGGCCAGCAGCGTCCAGTGCGCGCGTCGCCGCTCGGGCCAGCCCGCCGAGAGCACCATCGTCTCGGCGCCGGCGTCGACGAGTCCGCGGAAGAGTTCGGGGAATCGGAGGTCGTAGCAGGTGGCCACGCCCAGCGTGGTCTCCGGGAGCCGGACGGTCACCAGTTCCCGCCCGGCGCCCATCAGCACCGCCTCGCCCTTGTCGAAACCGAAGCGGTGGATCTTGCGATAGGCCGCGGCCAGCTCACCGGTGGGGGAGAAGACGAGAGACGTGTTGTAGAGGGGGCCGTCAGGGTCCCGCTCGGGGATCGAGCCGGCGTGCAGCCAGACGCCCGCGTCGCTCGCCGCCTTCGCCATCGCCTCGTACGTCGGGCCTTCGAGCGGCTCGGCCTCCGTGGCGAACTCCTCGTAGGCGAACGCACCCGTCGTCCACAGCTCGGGCAGTACGACAAGATCGGCACCGGCCTGCTCGCGTACCAGCGCGGTCACACGCCGCCGACGAGATTCGACCGATTCGCCCTCGTTTACATCGATCTGGATGAGCGAGGCGCGCACACTACCACCGTCCTGGCATTCGAGCCGTCCACACGGGCCTACGATCGTCACACGAAAGCACTGCCGGGGTGCCTCACAGCAGCGTAACTTAGCGTCTCAAGACACCCGCCGACAGCAGCCACCTCCCACTGGCAGCGCCGCCACAACCTGCCCGAGTACCGACCGCCGAGGGGTCCCGTTCCGTGAGTCTGCATCCCACCCTCCAGCCCTACGCCGACGCCTGGACCCACTCCATCGAAGCGATATCCGAGCTGGTGACGCCTCTGGTCGAGGGCGAGTGGAACCGGCGGACGCCATGCCCGGGCTGGTCGGTGCGGGACGTGGTCTCCCATGTGATCGGCCTGGACTGCGAGATGCTCGGCGACCCTCGGCCCATCCACACCCTGCCGCGCGACCTCTTCCACATCACCAACGAGCACCAGCGCTACATGGAGATGCAGGTCGACGCCCGCCGCCACCACACGGCGCCCGAGATGACCTCCGAGCTGGAGTACACGGTCATCCGTCGCAACCGCCAGCTGCGCAACGAGTCGCGGGAGCCGGGGGCGACCGTGCGCGGGCCGATGGGCAAGGAGATCACCCTCGAGGCGGCCATGCGCAACCGCGCGTTCGACGTGTGGGTGCACGAGCAGGACCTGCGGGCGGCACTCGGGCGGCCCGGCAACCTCGACTCGCCGGGCGCGCAGATCGCCCGGGACGTGCTGCTCGGCGAACTGCCCCGGGTGGTCGCCAACGACGCCAACGCGCCGCGCAGTTCGGCGGTCATCTTCGATGTGCACGGACCGGTGGAGTTCCTGCGCACCATCCGCATCGACATCCAGGGCCGCGGCACCCTGGAAGCCACCCCCGCCCTCGGTCCCGCCGCCATCTTCACCCTCGACTGGGAGACCTACGTCCGTCTGGCCTGCGGCCGTACGACCCCGGAGGCGGTCGCGGACCGGGTGAAGGCGGAGGGCGACCCGGAACTGACGGCGGCGATCCTGCGGAACTTCGCGGTCACGCAGTAACGGCGGCCACCGAATCGATCGGTACCCGATTAATTCGGTGTCCCCCAGCGGCCGGGGGATCTACCTTGCCCGGCATGACAGCTGACACCGCGCCGCACACCGATCTCCCGCCCCGCCTCACCCGGCTGACCTTCCACGGCCCGCTCTCCGAGACCCGCGCGACGGGGATGGTGAGGCGTCTCGCCGCGACCCGTCCTGCCACCGTGCTCGACATCGGCTGCGGCTGGGGCGAGCTGATGCTCCGGCTGCTGGAGGCCGTGCCGGGGGCGGGTGGGGTCGGAGTGGATCTACGCGCGGCGGATCTGGAGCGGGGGCGGCGGGGCGCCGAGGCGCGGGGGCTGGCCGACCGGGTGGAGTTCGCGGAGGAGTCGGCGGTGGGCACCGGGCGCGGCCCGGCCGACGTGGTGCTGTGCCTCGGGGCGAGCCAGGCGCTGAGCGACGACCTGGTGACCGCCCTGCGGGAGCTGCGGCGGCTGGTGGCCGACGGCGGGCGGGTCCTGCTGGGCGAGGGCTTCTGGCAGCGCACCCCGACGGAAGCCGAGCTCACCCGGATGTGGCCGGGCGCGTCGGTCGACGACCACCACGACCTGGCGACCCTCACCAGCCTCGCGGTGGCCGCCGGCTTCCGCCCGGAGTGGACCGAGACGGCGAGCCTGGACGAGTGGGAGGAGTTCGAGTCGGCGTACCAGGCGGACACGGAGGTATGGCTGGCGGCCAACCCCGACCACCCCCTGGCAGCAGAAACCCGCGACCGCCTCGACACCCACCGCACGGCCTGGCTGGCATACCGCGGCGTACTGGGCCTCGCCTACCTGACCCTCGTCCCGACGACCGGATGACCACACCCTTCGTCTCGTCCCGACGACGCGGTGACCGCCCCGCTCCCACCGGCAGCCGCCGGGTCACCGCTCCAGTGGCTGCCGGGCACCGCACCGGTGGTCCCGGGCACCGCACCAGCGACTGCCCGGTCATCGCCCGAAGCGGCCGCGTGATCGCCGCGCACCAGCAGCTGCCCGATCGCGTCGCACGCGCGGAAAGCCGCCGCCGGCGTTCGCCCCGGCGGGTCGCCCAGCCTCTCTGCCCACCTGAACGGGCGGTGCGCGGGTGGGAGACGGAATTCACGCAGGCACGTGCACCGTCTCCACCCGGCTCGCCACCAACCGCTCCCGCTCCCGCCGAGCCGCCCGCCCCCGCAACCGCAGGATCTGACTCACCCCCAGCGCCTGCAGCACAAACACACACGAGAACGCCACCGAGTAGTTGTCATCGGTCGCATCCAGCAGCACACCGACCACGAACAACGTCGTCATCGAGGCCACGAAACCACCCATGTTGGTGATTCCCGACGCGGTCCCCTGCCGCTCCGGCGGATTCGCGGGGCGCGCGAAGTCGAAGCCGAGCATCGACGCCGGCCCACACGCCCCCAGCACCGCACACAACACCACCAGCAGCCACATGGGCGCATGCTCGGCCGGATAGACCAGCGTCGCCGCCCAGACCACGGCGGTCGCGGCGACCGTGCCCAGCGCCAGCGGCAGCCGCGCCGTGTGGTGCCGGGCGACGATCTGGCCGTAGACCAGCCCGATCAGCATGTTGGAGAGGACGACCAGGGTCAGCAGTTCACCGGCCGTGGCGCGGGACAGCCCCTGCGCCTGGACCAGGAACGGCAGCCCCCACAACAGCAGGAACACCATCGCCGGGAACTGGGTGGTGAAGTGCACCCACAGGCCGAGCCGTGTCCCGGGCTCCCGCCAGGACGCGACGATCTGCCTGCGCACGTATGCCGCACCCTGGTGCGGGAAGGGCTCCGGCTCGTACCCCTCGGGGTGGTCCTTCAGGAACGAGAACACGAGGACCAGTACGACCACGCCGGCCAGCGCGCTGCCCGCGAACGCGGGGGTCCAGCCGACGCCGTGCAGCAGCCGGGCCAGGACCAGCGTGGAGACGAGGTTGCCCGCCATGCCGACCAGACCGGCGAGCTGGGCTATCAGCGGCCCGCGCCGCACCGGGAACCAGCGGGTGCCGAGCCGCAGCACGCTGATGAACGTCATCGCGTCGCCGCAGCCGAGCAGCGCGCGGGAGGCGAGCGCGGTGCCGTACGAGGGGGAGAAGGCGAAGCCCAGCTGCCCGGCGGTGAACAGCAGCGCGCCGATGCTCAGCACCTTCTTCGTGCCGAGCCGGTCGACCAGTAGGCCGACGGGTATCTGCATGCCTGCGTAGACCAGCAGCTGGAGGATGGAGAAGGTGGACAAGGCCGAGGCGCCGACGTGGAAGCGGTCGGCCGCGTCGAGGCCGGCGACACCCAGGGACGTACGGAAGATGACGGCGACGAAGTAGACCGAGACGCCCGTGCACCACACCGCGACGGCCCGTCGGCCGCCCGGAGGATCACCGGGCAGGCTGGTGGCGGCGCGGTTCATCGGACCTCACCCCGCGCCAGGTGCGAGAACCAGTCGACGTGCCGGTGCACCAGATCGACCGCGCGCTCGGCGTCCCCGGCGCGCAGCGCGTCCAGGATCTCCTCGTGCTCGGTCAGCGACTTGGCGATGCGGTCGGGGTGCGCGTGCATGATCGCGACGCCCATCCGCAGCTGACGGTCGCGCAGTTGGTCGTAGAGGCGGGAGAGGATCGCGTTGCCGCCGTCGCGGACGATCTCGGCGTGGAAGCAGCGGTCCGTGACGGCCGCGGCGGCCAGGTCACCGGCGGCGGCCTCGGCCTTCTGCCGGGTGAGCAGTTCCTCGAGCCGGGCCACGAGCGCCGGCGACGGGGGCACGGCCTTGCGTACCGCGTGCTCCTCGACCAGCATCCGGGTCTCCACCACGTCCGCGATCTCCTGCGCGGAGACGGGCAGCACCATGGCGCCCTTCTTGGGGTAGAGCTTGATCAGGCCCTCGGCCTCCAGGCGCAGCAGCGCCTCGCGCACGGGGGTGCGGGAGACCCCCACGGCCTCGGCCAGCTCGCCCTCGGTGAGAAGCGTGCCGCCCTCGTAACGACGGTCCAGGACGCCTTGTTTGACATGGGAGTAGACACGGTCGGCGGCGGGGGGCTGCTTGACGGCCAGGCTCATGACCACAGCTTAGATACAACACGTACGCAAGGGACTTCGGCGTCCACCATGCGGACGTGACGTAGATCGCACTCAGCGACCGCACAACCATCTGTGCTACTTACGTGTCACACACGTGCGGCCCCACCCGCTTTGGCACCCCCAACTCGGCCGCACTCTCAGGGGCATTACGACTCGACTCGGGGTATTTCACTTGATTACCGGCATTAAGGGCACCCGCCTCCGCAAGGCCGTCGCCGTCGCCGTCACGTCCGGCGCGATGCTCGCGACCGGGGCCCTCACCGCGGCACCCGCGCAGGCCGTCACCGCGCCCTCGATCGTGGCCAAGGGTGGCTACGTCATGAACAACGGGACCGCCAAGACTCTGTACACGAAGGCGGCGGACACCAAGCTGTCCACCGGCTCCACCACGAAGGTCATGACCGCCAAGGTCGTGCTCGCACAGTCGAACCTGAACCTCGACAAGAAGGTCACGATCCAGAAGGCGTACAGCGACTACGTCGTCGCGAACAACGCCTCCCAGGCGCACCTGATCGTCGGCGACAAGGTCACCGTCCGCCAGCTCCTCTACGGGCTGATGCTGCCCTCCGGCTGCGACGCCGCCTACGCGCTCGCGGACACCTACGGCTCGGGCACCACCCGCGCCGCGCGTGTCTCCAACTTCATCGCCAAGATGAACTCCGCCGCGAAGAGCCTGGGTCTGACGCACACCCACTTCGACTCCTTCGACGGCATCGGCAACGGCAACAACTACTCGACGCCGCGCGACCTGACGAAGATCGCCAGCAGCGCGATGAAGAACTCCACGTTCCGCACGGTCGTCAAGACGAAGAGCTACACGGCGAAGACGATCACCAAGACCGGCTCCACCCGCACCATGTCGGCCTGGACCAACACCAACACGCTGCTCAGCAGCTACAGCGGTGCGATCGGCATCAAGACCGGCTCCGGCCCCGAGGCCAAGTACTGCCTGGTCTTCGCCGCGACCCGCAACGGCAAGACGGTCATCGGCACCGTCCTCGCCTCCACGTCGATCACCCAGCGCGCGACGGACGCCACGAAGCTCCTGAACTACGGCTTCGCGACCAGCTGACCCACCTCGCACCACTCCGACAAAGGCCCACCGCAACGCTTGTCCGCGGCGGGCCTTTGCCATGCCCGGATGACCCGACGCAGCAGAACGCGGGTTCTTCCCTCGCATTCATGAACATCGAGGTATTTGACTGGCATATTCGATTTTCTCCGCCCTAGGTTCCGCGGCGGAGGTGGTTCACATGAACGAGCCCAGCAAGAAGGCGAAACCCGCCGGCCGCCACGAGGCCATCGACATCAGCGACTTCGTGTACGCGGCGACCGGAGCCCGGGTACGACGGCTGACCATGCCGGACGGGAGGCACTGGTTTCCGGCTGTGGATGTATGCAAGGAACTCGGGCACACCAACTCTCGGCAAGCTCTCGCCGATCATGTTCCCGAAGCACATCGAGAGTGTCTTGAGACCGTAACTGGAGCTTACGGTCTCAGCGTTCCCGCAGGTCGGGAGTGGCGGCGAGACACGAATCTGCTCGACCTCCAAGGCCTCATCCTTCTCGTCAACGCCTGTACGAAGCCTGACTGCGCCCCCTTCAAACAGTGGGTCGCCGAAGTGATCGAGACTGTGCAGCGAGAGGGTTCCTACACTCTCGAAGAGGCGGAGGTGCAGCCGACCGAACCGGGCGCGCCCATCGCGTACGCCATGCCGGAGCAGGTCGCCGAGGCCATCGTCCGCTTGGAGGCGCACAACCTTCAACTGGAGGAGCAATGGGCGAACGGGCAACGCGAATCGAACGAGTTGCAAAGGGAGATGCTCGCCACGCAGAAAGCCACCCTCGCCGTGCAACAAGCCATGGTGCGCGCGATGGAACGCATCGCGGACCGGCTCGACACACTCGCCCTCGAACGTCGTACGCCCTACAGCCAGCCCCTGGTCCTGCCGACCATCGAGTCCGTCCTCGCCGACTGGCGTCAACGGCTGTCCGTGACGGATGACGTCTGGTCGGTGGCTGTCGTCATCGCCCCCGTCCTCGTCGAGCAGGGCGAACTGCGCGAGCCGCTCGCATCGATCGCCGCCCGTACCGGCCTCACCGTGCATCGGGTCAACGAGTGTCTCCGCCTACTGCGCAAGCACGCCTGCATCCATGCACGGGGTGGGTCGGAGGACGGAGCGCCGGTCTACGTGCTCAACCAGCCCTGAGAGTTGTGAAGGTAAGGGAGTGGGCGGTCGCAATCCGACGTTGCGGCCGCCCGCTCTCAGCCTATTCTCCTCAGGCCGAGAGTGTCCGTGAGCCCGTAACGAGAAGTTACTGTCTCAGCGTTCGACCAGGTCAGAGAGGGGCGAGAGAGTGACTGGAAGTCACTCTCTCGCCCCTTTTCCCCTTTCCCGGTAGGGGTCACCCCCAGGTGATCAACCGCTTCGGCTGCTCCAGGATCGCCGCGATGTCCGCCAGCACCTTCGAGCCCAGCTCGCCGTCGACCAATCGGTGGTCGAAGCTCAGCGCCAGGGTGGTCACCTGACGTGGCTTCACCTTGCCCTTGTGGACCCAGGGCTGGAGCTTGATCGCGCCGACCGCGAGGATCGCCGCCTCGCCCGGGTTGAGGATCGGCGTGCCCGTGTCGATGCCGAAGACGCCGACGTTGGTGATGGTCACCGTGCCGCCCTGCATCGCGGCGGGCGAGGTCTTGCCGTCCCGGGCGGTCGTGACCAGCTCACCCAGCGACTCCGCCAGCTGCGGCAGCGTCTTCGCGTGGGCGTCCTTGATGTTCGGGACGATCAGGCCGCGCGGGGTGGCCGCGGCGATGCCCAGGTTGACGTAGTGCTTGAGCACGATCTCCTGGTTCGCCTCGTCCCAGGACGCGTTGATGTCCGGGTTGCGCCTGATGGCGACCAGCAGGGCCTTGGCGATGAGGAGGAGCGGGTTCACCCGGAGGCCTTGCAGGTCCTTGTCCTGCTTCAGCTCCTCCACCAGCTTCATCGTGCGCGTCACGTCCACCGTCACGAACTCCGTGACATGCGGCGCCGTGAACGCAGACCCGACCATCGCCGCCGCCGTCGCCTTGCGGACGCCCTTGACGGGGACACGGGTCTCGCGGGCGGTGTCGTACGGGGCGGCGGGGGCCACCGGAGCGGCGGGAGCGACCGGGGCCGGCGCCGTCGGCTCGGGCGTGGCCACCGCCGCGTGCACGTCCTCGCGCGTGATGACGCCGTCGGGGCCGGACGGGGTCACCGTGGCCAGGTCGACGCCCAGGTCCTTCGCCAGCTTGCGCACCGGCGGCTTGGCCAGCGGACGGGGGAGTTCCGCCAGGGCTTCCGCGGGGGCGGGCGCGTGGCTGTGGCCGTTCAGTTCGGTCTGGATCGACGCCTGGACCGCCACCTCGGTGACCGTGACCTCCGGGCCCTTGCGCGGACGGCGCTTGGTGGAGGAGGCCGCCACTCCGTAGCCGACGAGGACCGGCTGGCGGCCCTCCGGCTTCTTCTCCGGCTCCGGCTCCGGGGCTGCGGCCGGCTCTTCGCCCGGGGCACCGCCCGCCACGGCCACCGTGATGATCGCCGTGCCCACGTCGACCGTGGTGCCCTCGGCGAAGCGGAGTTCGCGGACCACACCGTCGTAGGGGATGGGGAGCTCGACGGCCGCCTTCGCCGTCTCGACCTCGCACACCACCTGGCCGTCGGTGACCCTGTCGCCGGGCTGGACGTACCACTTGAGGATCTCTGCCTCGGTGAGTCCCTCGCCCACGTCCGGCATCTTGAACTCGCGTACGGACGCTTCCGTCATCGTCGTCACGACCCTCTCCTCAGTACGCCAGGGCACGGTCGACGGTGTCGAGCACCCGGTCCAGGCCCGGAAGGTACTCCTCCTCCAGGCGGGCCGGCGGATAGGGGGCGTGGTAGCCGCCCACCCGGAGTACCGGGGCCTCCAGGTGGTAGAAGCAGCGCTCGGTGATGCGGGCGGCGATCTCCGCGCCCGAGCCGAAGAACACCGGCGCCTCGTGGACCACGACCAGGCGGCGGGTCTTCTCGACCGAGGCCTGGATGGAGTCGAAGTCGAGCGGGCTGACCGAGCGCAGGTCCAGGACCTCCAGGGACTTGCCCTCCTCGGCGGCCGCGTCGGCGGCCTCCTGGCACAGCTTCACCATCGGGCCGTAGGCGGCCAGGGTGAGGTCGGTGCCCTCGCGGACCACGCGTGCCTTGTGCAGCGGGCCGGGAATGGCCTCGGTGTTGACCTCGCCCTTGTCCCAGTAGCGGCGCTTGGGCTCGAAGAAGATCACCGGGTCGTCGCTCTGGATGGCCTGCTGCATCATCCAGTACGCGTCGGAGGCGTTGGAGGGACTGACGATCTTCAGGCCGGCCACGTGCGCGAAGAGCGCCTCGGGGGACTCGGAGTGGTGCTCGACCGCGCCGATGCCACCGCCGTAGGGGATGCGGACGACGACCGGCATCTTGACCTTGCCCAGCGAGCGGGCGTGCATCTTCGCGAGCTGGGTGACGATCTGGTCGTAGGCCGGGAAGACGAAGCCGTCGAACTGGATCTCCACCACCGGGCGGTAGCCGCGCAGGGCGAGGCCGATCGCGGTGCCGACGATGCCGGACTCCGCGAGGGGGGTGTCGATGACGCGGCTGTCGCCGAAGTCCTTCTGGAGGCCGTCGGTGACCCGGAAGACGCCGCCGAGCTTGCCGACGTCCTCGCCCATGACGAGGACCTTGGGGTCCGTCTCCAGGGCGCGGCGCAGCGACTCGTTGATCGCCTTGGCGAGTGCCATCTTCTCCGTCATCTCAGTTACCCCCCTCTACGTCCGCGAACGTCGCCTGGTAGGCGGCGAACTGGGCTCGTTCCTCGTCGACGAGCGCGTGCCCGTCCGCGTACACGTTCTCGAAGATGGCGAAGTTGTCCGGGTCCGGCATGGCCCGGACCGCTTCGCGCACTCGCCTGCCCAACGCCTCGGACTCGATCTCGAGTTCCGCGAAAAATCCCTCTTCCGCGTGGTTTGAGGCCTCCAGGTAGCGGCGAAGGCGCAGGATCGGGTCCTTGGCCTCCCAGGCCAGCCGCTCCTCGTCGCCCCGGTAGCGGGTGGGGTCGTCGGAGGTGGTGTGGGCGCCCATCCGGTAGGTGTACGCCTCGACGAGCGTCGGGCCCTCGCCGCTGCGGGCGCGCTCCAGCGCCCACTTGGTGACCGCGAGGCAGGCCAGCACGTCGTTGCCGTCGACACGCACGCCGGGGAAGCCGAAGCCCTGGGCGCGCTGGTAGAGCGGGACGCGGGTCTGCTTCTCGGTCGGCTCGGAGATCGCCCACTGGTTGTTCTGGCAGAAGAACACGACCGGGGCGTTGTAGACCGCGGAGAAGGTGAACGACTCGGCGACGTCGCCCTGGCTGGACGCGCCGTCGCCGAAGTAGGCGATCACCGCGCTGTCCGCGCCGTCCTTGGCGACGCCCATCGCGTAGCCGGTGGCGTGCAGCGTCTGGGAGCCGATGACGATCGTGTAGAGGTGGAAGTTGTTGCTGTTGGGGTCCCAGCCGCCGTGGTTGACGCCGCGGAACATGCCCAGCAGGTTGGTCGGGTCGACCCCGCGGCACCAGGCGACGCCGTGCTCGCGGTAGGTCGGGAAGACGTAGTCGTCCTCGCGGGTGGCGCGCCCGGAACCGATCTGGGCGGCCTCCTGGCCGAGCAGGGACGCCCACAGGCCCAGTTCGCCCTGGCGCTGCAGGGCGGTGGCCTCGGCGTCGAAGCGGCGGGTGAGCACCATGTCGCGGTACAGGCCGCGCAGTTCCTCGGGGGTGATCCCGGCGACGTACGCGTCGTACTCGGCGTTCTTGACCCGCTTGCCCTCGGGGGTCAGCAACTGCACGAGCTCGGGATCGGCGCTCTTCTTCGAGGTGGTGCGCGCGGTGGTACGAGTGGTGGTGCGGCTGGTGGTGCGCTTGGTGCCGGTCTTGCTGCCGGTGGTACCGGCCTTGCCTGCGGCGCTGCGTCGCGGTTCGCTCGCGGCACTGCTGTCCACGGTCACGTGTGCTCCTCCGTCGGTCCGGCCCCCGGGGTTGCCGGGTGAACCAGTGCGGCTCACCTGCTTCCGACACCCGTGGCACGGGGTGTGTGCCACTCGGCCGGGAACAGGCGTGACAGGTGCCCCGGCGAGCGCCCTGCAACAAGCACGTTACCCAGTGCCCCACATTTCTGTGAAACCCCTCCTGACCTGCGTTTTTGCTTGGAAATCCAAGTATTTTTTGCTTGGGTTTCCTAGTAAATCGGCGCGGGTCGGAAGCTAGCTGGTCAGAGCCTTGCAGGAGGCCGGAGCAACGGCACGTTATCCCGCCGGACCGGGCGACGGGAAGACTTCGCATGCGAGACCGACGTCGCCCACGGTGAAGGAAAAATCATCGCATTCCCGCTCGACGGCCATGAGGCCGCCCGCCGGGGCGCCCGCGCATTCCGGCCACCCGGCCCGGCATCGGGACCCGGGGTGCGCCGAGCGCTCCGCCGCGACCCTACGCCCGGGGGCGCACCACCGGGTGCGCCTTCCACACTTGCGCACGCCACGGACCACCGCGTGACCGAAAGCGACCATCGACGACTGCCTGTGACAACGCCCAGCTCACAGGCCCGCCGCTTGCCCTAGCATCTGGCGCGTGCCGCGCTCTTGTGTACTACCCCTCGTGCCTCACGCGCCCCCTCTGGGCGCTCTGCTCCGGCTGTACGCCGCCGGTTCCGCGCTCGCCTGCGAGCCCGTAGAGCAGGGCCTGCTCAACCGCGGCTACCGCCTCTGCACGACCCGTGGCAGCTACTTCCTCAAGCACCACTTCGACCCGGACACCGCCGACCCCGCCGCCATCGAACGCCGCCACCGGGCCACCGAGCGGCTGGCCGCCCTCGGCGTCCCGGTCGCCCCGCCGCTGGCCCACCGCGAGGGCCGTACGGTCGCCGTGGTCGGCGGCCACGCCTACGCCCTGCACCCCTGGATCGACGGCCGGCACCGGCACGGCGGACAGCTCACGCGCGGGGAGTGCGCGCGGCTCGGCGCGCTCCTGGGTGCCGTGCACGCCTGTCTGGAGCGTGTGATGCCACCCAAGGGGCGCACCCGGCCCGCCACCAGCCCCCATCCCGTCGAGAGCGCCGACCCCGCCGACACCTTCGCGCTCATCGACGACCTGCTCGCCCACGTCAGCCGCCATCGCCCCGCCGACGCCTTCGACGAACTGGCCCGCCACCGGCTCCTCGAACGCCGTGCGCTCCTGGAGCAGCACACCGGACGCCGCCCCCCGCCGGGTGGTTCGGTGGGCTGGGTGCACGGCGACTTCCACCCGTTCAACCTGCTCTACAAGGACGACGCGCCCGCCGCGATCGTCGACTGGGACCGGCTCGGTGTGCAGCCCCGCGCCGAGGAGGCCGTACGCGCCGCCGCGATCTTCTTCGTCCGCCCGGCGGGCGCGCTCGACCTGCGCAAGGTGCGGGCGTACGCGCGCGCGTACCGGCGCGCGGCCGGGGCCACACCCTCCGAGCTCGCGGCGGCCGTGCACCGCGTGTGGTGGGAGCGGCTCAACGACTTCTGGATGCTGCGCTGGCACTACGAGCGCGGCGACACCCGCGCGGACTGCCAGTTCCCGGCCGCCTCGGCGCTCGCCGTGTGGTGGACCAGGGAGTACGACGCGGTGTGCGACGCGTTCACGGCCTGACACCGGCAGGCAAAAAGGCAAGCAAGAGGGAAGGAAGAAGGCGCCCCCCGAAGACCGGAGGGCGCCGTCTCAGTTGCCGAGGGGCGTGGTCGTCGGTGTCCTTCAACCGCCGCCCAGGCCGGTGTTGCCGGCGATCGTGCCGGCGTTGTCCCCGCCGCCGTCACCCGTGCCCGTCGGGTCGGAGGGCTGCGTGTCGGGCGAGCTCTCGGTGTCGGTGGGCTGCGAGACGCTCGCCGTGTCGCTCGGCTCGTCGCTCGGCTCGCTGCTCTGCGCCTGGGTGTGGCTGTACGTCGGGGTCGGCGACGACGTGTACCCGCCGTTGTTGTTGGTGTCCGAGCCGCTCGTGTCGGTCTCGGTGTCCGTGGCCGTGTTGCTCGCCTCGTCGGACGGGCTCGCGCTGGGCGTCTCGTTCTTGGCGGTCTTCGAGACCGTCGGCGACGGTTTCGTACCCGTACCGCCGCCTCCGCCGCCACCGGTCTGGTTCAGCGCCAGCGCGACACCCGCCGCGATGGCGATCACCGCGAGGACGGCCAGGATCCACAGCTTGCCGCGGCCGCTGCCCGTGTTGCCGTGTCCCTCGAAGCCGCCGTCGTCGCCGCTCCCGTAGCCGGTCGGCAGTATCGGCTGCGGGATCTGCGTGGTCCCGGCGGGGTTCATCGGGCTGGCCATCACGGTCGTACCGGCGAAGCCGCCCGACGGGGTGTGCCGGCCGTCGTGCACGGTGACCGGGCCGGTGTTCCAGGTGCCGGTGTGGCTGCCCTGCTCGTACAGCATCTGCAGGCCGTACTGGACCAGGCCGCGCATCTCCTCGGCGGTCTGGAAACGGTCGTCCGGCTCCTTGGCGAGCGAGCGCATGACCAGGCCGTCCAGCTCCGGCGGGGCCGCGCCCTCGGAGGTCTGGGACGGCGGCACCGGGATGTCCTGGACGTGCTGGTAGACCACCGACAGCGGGGTCTCGCCGATGAACGGCGGACGCAGCGAGAGGAGTTCGTAGAGCAGACAGCCGGTGGCGTACAGGTCGGAGCGGTGGTCGACGGCCTTGCCGAGCGCCTGCTCCGGGGAGAGGTACTGGGGTGTGCCCATGACCATGCCGGTCTGCGTCATCGTCGTGGACGCGCCGTGCAGGGCGCGCGCGATGCCGAAGTCCATCACCTTGACGGAACCGGTCTGGGTGATGATCACGTTGGCCGGTTTGATGTCGCGGTGCACGATGCCGTGCTGGTGCGAGTAGGCGAGCGCCTCCAGCACCCCGGAGACGATGGTCAGGGCCTGCTCCGGGCCCGGCGCCTCCGCGTTGATCAGCAGGTCGCGGATGGTGTGGCCCTCGACCAGCTCCATCACGATGTACGGCACCGACTGACCGCCGACGACGTCCTCGCCGGAGTCGTACACCGCCACGATCGCATGATGGTTGAGCCCGGCGACCGACTGTGCCTCGCGGGTGAAGCGGGCCTTGGAGACCGGGTCCTCGGCGAGGTCGGCACGCAGCAGCTTGACGGCCACGGTCCGGCCCAGCCGGATGTCCTCGGCCGCGAACACCTCGGCCATGCCGCCCCGGCCGAGCCGGTGGGTCAGCCGGTACCGGCCGTCGCCGACCAGCCCTCCGTTGCCCCACATCTCCGGCGTGTCTGACATGCCGCCGCCAGTCGCCTCGGGGTCGGACGGGCCCTGGGCGCTGTGCGTCTGTGCCATCGGTCCTCGCCGTCGTTTCTGCCCGCGGTGCGCGCGGTGTTGTCACGGTCTCCGTCGGCCACGCTACAGCCTCCGCGCAACCCGCAGGTCCGGGATCCGGCCCGTGGACGGACCGGCCATCAAACCCGTACCACTCGCCGCCGTGCAAATTCTGTGCACCGGAGGTACGGCGGCTGTAACGCTTCCGCGAGTCTTCTTTCGCGTACGGTCACGGAACGGGCACCGCGCTTGACGTGTCAGTGCCCTGGGGCAGACTTGGCCGGGAATGAGACATTCGATCAACAAGGGTGCCTGAATGCCGGGCGGGGGACGGGGAAAATGAGCCAGGACGGCACACACGGCCGTTACACGGGGCGGGCTCTGGCCGGTGGCCGCTACCAGCTGCGCGACCTGCTCGGCGAGGGCGGCATGGCCTCCGTGCACCTGGCGTACGACACGGTCCTGGACCGTCAGGTCGCGATCAAGACCCTGCACACCGAACTCGGCCGGGAACAGGCCTTCCGCGAGCGCTTCCGCCGCGAGGCCCAGGCAGTGGCCAAGCTCACGCACACCAATATCGTCTCCGTCTTCGACACGGGCGAGGACGAGCTGGACGGCTCGACGATGCCGTACATCGTCATGGAGTACGTCGAGGGCCGCCCGCTCGGCTCGGTGCTGGAGGAGGACATACGGCAGTTCGGCGCGATGCCCGCCGACAAGGCTCTGAAGATCACCGCCGATGTGCTGGCCGCGCTGGAGATCAGCCACGAGATGGGCCTGGTCCACCGCGACATCAAGCCCGGCAACGTGATGACGACCAAGCGCGGGGTCGTCAAGGTCATGGACTTCGGCATCGCCCGGGCCATGCAGTCCGGGGTCACCTCGATGACCCAGACCGGCATGGTCGTCGGCACCCCGCAGTACCTGTCGCCGGAGCAGGCGCTGGGCCGGGGCGTGGACGCCCGCTCCGACCTCTACTCGGTCGGTATCATGCTGTTCCAGCTGGTCACCGGGCGGCTGCCGTTCGACGCGGACTCGCCGCTGGCGATCGCCTACGCGCATGTCCAGGAGGAGCCGGTGGCCCCCTCCTCGATCAACCGTTCGCTTCCCCCGGCCGTGGACGCGCTGGTCGCCCGCGCCCTGAAGAAGAACCCGAACGAGCGCTTCCCGACCGCCGAGTCCATGCGCGACGAGTGCCTGCGGGTGGCCGCCTCCCTGCAGCCGGCCCCGCCGAGCATCGTCCCGGGCGTCCCTCGGACGCAGAGCGGCTCCGGGGTCGGCTCCGCGGTGTTCCCGCCGGTCGGCCAGGCAACGCCGGCGCCTCCCGGACCGGTACAGACGCCGTACCAGCCGACTCCGGCCCCGAATCCGTACGGCACCCCGGCTCCTTCACCCGCGTACGGCTATCCGCAGCAGGCGGGCTACCAGACACCGGCCGGATACGCCCAGCCCGCGCCGTCCACCCCGCCGCCGTACACCATCGCCGCGCAGTCGCCGTCCTTGGGCGGAGGCGGGAAGAGCAACCGGCCGGTGGTCGTCGGGTCGATCGCGGTGTCACTGGTCGCGGTGATCGGACTGATCGTCGCTCTGGCGATCAACAACGGCGGCGATGACGACACCGGGAGCAGCGGCGGCGGTGGCGGCGGCACCGCGAGCGCCTCGGCCTCGCACGCGTCGGGCTACCGCGGGCCCGACACCTCGAAGACCGTCGAGACGACCGAGTGCACCGAGCCCGAGGAGTCCTACAACGACCCGGCCAAGGTGCGGGTCCCGGACTTCAAGTTCAAGTACATCAAGTCGGTCAAGGCGTGCTTCCAGGCCGCCGGATGGCGGATGAAGATCACTTACGAGGACGAGAACACATACGGCGACGGCACGATCATGGACGAGTTCCCGTCCGCCGGCACGGACGTCGACCCGAAGAACGTGCCGACCATCGAACTCAAGGTGTCGACGGGCAACCCGCCGACCGGCTGAGACGCGCGGACGTGAGCGGACGTGACAAGGGCCCGGCGGTTCGCGCCGGGCCCTTTCGCCTTCTACGAGTCCTGGAGGCCCTGGAGGCCCTACAAGGTCCTAGAGGTACGGTCCGCCGGAGCGGCCGGCCGGGCCGTGCTCGTCGCCCTCGTGGCCGACGCCCGGCGGCAGCGCACGGCGCATCTGCTCCAGCTGGGCGCGGGCGGCCATCTGCTGGGCGAACAGGGTCGTCTGGATCCCGTGGAAGAGCCCCTCGAGCCAGCCCACCAACTGGGCCTGCGCGATGCGCAGTTCCGCGTCGGACGGAGTCGAGTTCTCGGTGAAGGGCAGCGAGAGCCGCTCCAGCTCCTCCACCAGCTCCGGCGCCAGACCGTCCTCCAGCTCCTTGACCGAGCTGGCGTGGATCTCCTTGAGCCGGACCCGGCTGGCCTCGTCGAGGGGAGCCGCTCGCACCTCCTCCAGGAGCTGCTTGATCATGCTGCCGATCCGCATGACCTTGGCGGGCTGTTCCACCATCTCCGTCACCGGGATCTCGCGGGAGTCCTCGTCCCCGTTGCCGCCACCGAGCGCCATCCCGTCCTGGCCCACGACCAGGATCTGGGGATTCTCGGGCGACCGTTCGTTCCTCGGCATCTCCATGCCGCCATTCTCTCGCACGCGTACACCTCACCACCGTGGTGCCCCCCGTTGGAGCTGATCCACCTTTCCAGGCTGCCCCGGACCGGTCGTACACCCATCGGACTAACGAGAAATGACGGTTTTGCCATCGAATGTGAGGCTGGTGGGCGTCGGCCCTGACGACAACCGTGCTCCAGGAGGTCACCGACGTGACTCCAAGGCTGCAATTCCCTCTCGACGGCGTACGGCTCACGCCGGTCCGTCTGCTGCTCGTGCTCGCGGCGATCCTGCTGCCGTGCGACACGGCCGTCGCATACGGTCCCGATCCCCAGCCCTCGGACTCCGCCCGCGCCTCGGCCACCCCCGCTCCGTCCCGGGCCGGGACCCTGGCAGGTGAGGGCCGGACACGGCCGGGACGGCCCCAGGGACCGGCGGTGAAGATCGAGGGACAGGACCCGGACGGGGACGAGGACGGGGACCGGGACGGCACCGACGAGGAGACGGCGACGGAGCCGGCGGAGATCGGTGCCGAGAGCCCGGGCGCCGCCTCCGCGCAGCCGCCCCGGGAGGCCGACCTGGTGCCGCCCACCCAGTCCCAGCAGGCACGGCCCGCCCAGCAGGCCGTCACGCACACCGAGGACGGCGACACCGAGCCCGTGCTGCAGATCCTTCCGCTGGGCAGCGGCCTGGTCCTGATCGGCCTCGGACTCGGTCTGGCCTTCATCGGTCTGCGGGTGCGGCGGAGCTAGGGGCCGACGGCCTGCGGCTGCGGCGGGGCTATGGGGCGACGAGGAGGACCTTGCCGATGTGTTCGCTCGCCTCCACCACCCGCTGTGCCTGTGCCGCCTCCGCCATCGGCAGCTCCCGGTCGACGACCGGACGGACATGGCCCTGGGCGATCAGCGGCCACACATGCTCCCGCGCGGCCGCGACGATGGCCGCCTTCTCGGCGAGCGGACGGGCGCGCAGCGAGGTCGCGCTGACCGCGGCCCGCTTGCCGAGCAGCGCACCGATGTTCAGCTCGCCCTTGGCACCACCCTGCAGACCGATGATCGCGAGCCGCCCGTTGACGGCGAGGGCCTGCACGTTCCGGTCCAGGTACTTGGCGCCCATGTTGTCGAGGATGACGTCGGCACCCGCGCCGGCCGTGGCCTGCTTCACCTCGGCGACGAAGTCCTGCTCGCGGTAGTTGACCAGGATGTCCGCGCCGAGCTCGGCACAGAAGTCCAGCTTCTCCTTCGTACCCGCGGTGACCGCGACCTTGGCCCCGATCGCGCGCCCCAGCTGGATCGCCATGGTGCCGATACCGCTGGAGCCGCCATGCACGAGCAGCGTCTCGCCCGGGCGCAGATGGGAGATCATGAAGACGTTCGACCAGACCGTGCAGACCACCTCGGGGAGCGCGGCGGCCTGTCTGAGGTCCAGCCCCTCCGGCACCGGCAGCAGCTGCCCGGCCGGGACGGCGACCTTCTGGGCGTAGCCGCCGCCCGCGAGCAGCGCGCACACCTCGTCGCCGACCGACCAGCCGGAGACACCGGGCCCGAGCGCGGCGATGCGCCCGGAGCACTCCAGACCGGGATAGGGAGACGCGCCCGGCGGCGGGTCGTAGAAGCCCTGCCGTTGCATGATGTCGGCGCGGTTGACCGCACTGGCCACCACCTCGACCAGCACCTCGCCCTCGCCGGGTACGGGATCGGGGACCTCGTCCCACACCAGCGCCTCGGGCCCACCAGGTTCGGGAATCGTGATCGCATGCATACGGCGACGCTACTCTCCGTCCGGCGGCCGCGGCTCCCTCGACCGCTCCCTCGGCTCTTCTCACACCCGCTCATGGTCGCGTCACGGATTCTGAGGCTGTACGGGGGAAAAGGCGGCGGCTGCCGCGTGCCTAGTAATCATTCAAAGCCTGCCGTCGCCATCCTGTTCATTAAAGCCAAGATTCCACACAGGGACGACGAAAGGTCGATCGAGTGAAGCTCACCAAGCGGCTTGCCACCATCAGCACCGCTGCGACGGCGGCGATTCTCATCAGCGCCGGTGGCGCCCAGGCGCAAAGCGCCGGCGGATCGATCCCGCTTCTGGACAGCATTCCACTCCTGCGGGTCTTCCAACCGACGGGACTCGCCGGACTGGGCGACGCGGCGACCGGAACCCAAAGCACCAACAATAACAACAATAACAACGCCACCGGCGGCCCGAACAACAACAATAACAACAACTCGGGCAGGACGAACAACAACAATAACAACAACAACGGCGACACACCGACCCAAGGCGACGGGGGGATCGTCCCGCTTCTGGGTAAGTCACTTTTCAACTTCCAGGTCTGCTATCCGACAGGCCAGGCCGGAACCGGGCACAAGTTCCGCGGAAATCAGAACATCAACTGCCACCAAAGCTGAGGTCCGTACGCCGAACCAGTCCGGCGGCCGCGTGGATCTGCACCACCGGCCGCCAGACTCTGAACTTCACCCGTTGTTGTTATTGTTGTTGTTCGCGCCCCCGCCGCCGTTGTTGTTATTGTTGTTGTTGTTCCCGCCCCCGCCGCCGTTGTTGTTGTTATTGTTGTTGTTCGCGCCCCCGCCGCCGTTGTTGTTATTGTTGTTGTTGTTCGCGCCCCCGCCGCCGTTGTTGTTATTGTTGTTGTTGTTCGCGCCCCCGCCGCCGTTGTTGTTATTGTTGTTGTTGTTCGCGCCCCCGCCGCCGTTGTTGTTGTTATTGTTGTTGTTCGCGCCCCTGCCGCCGTTGTTGTTGTTATTGTTGTTGTTGTTCCGGCCTCCGTTGTTGTTGTTATTGTTGTTGTTGTTCCCGCCTCCGCCGTTGTTGTTGTTATTGTTGTTGTTGTTCCCGCCTCCGCCGTTGTTGTTGTTATTGTTGTTGTTCCGGCCTCCGTTGTTGTTGTTATTGTTGTTGTTGTGGTGCTTGTTGCCGTGGCCTCCACCGTTGTCACTCGGCACCACGGCGTGAACGCCGGTGGGCGTCGGGGCGGCGAAGGCGGTGGAAGGCGCCAGGGCGCCTCCTGCGGCCAGTGCGGCCGATGCCGTCAGTACCGCTGTGCGTTTTGCGATCTTCTTGATCATGGCAATTCCTTCTCGATGTGAGGGACCGTTTCGATTTGCGGCCCAATTCGGACGGCGGAGGACAGCTTTACGTGTCTCATTCGCGAAACACGGGCCTCCGCAATCTCTCCTGGAATCGTGCCCTGCCGTGGACGGGGGCACATCGGGCGGAGACCCCAAATTGCACTCGGCGTACCCCACATCTCAGCCTCGGAACCCCGGCCGGATCTTTTGCGCAGCTCCGGCCACAGGCGGAAACTGGCTGGTAATGAACCTGCTAGAGCGAGAGGCTTTGCTCCAGGACCTCACCAGCCACCTGCAGGATGCCGTGAGCGGCCCTGGACGTCTGGCCCTTGTGCGCGGCGAGGCCGGTATCGGGAAGACCACCGTGGTCAACCGTCTGGCCCAGCTGGCCGATCCCCACATCCGGATCCTGGTCGGCGCCTGCGACCCGCTGGCCGTACCCCGCCCCCTGGGCCCCCTGATGGATCTGGCCCCTCGCCTGGGCCAGGCGGCACGCACCGTCGTTGCCGGGGCCCTGGCGGGTACCTGCCGTCCCGACGAGGTCTTCGACTGCCTGCTGGCCGACCTGAACGCCTACCCCAGCCTGCTCGTCGTGGAGGACGTTCACTGGGCCGATGAGGCCACGATGGACCTGCTGCGACACCTGGCCCGGCGGCTGCCCAGCGTTCCGGCGTTGGTGGTGGCCACCTACCGGGACGACGAGATCGGCCGCACCCACGACCTGACCGCTCTCCTCGGCACCCTGGCCGCCTATCCCTGGGTGTGCCGCCACGACCTGGCCCCGCTGAGCCGTCGGGCCGTGGGCCGGCTGGCTGCCGGACACGCCGTGGACGCCGAGCAGGTGTACCGCGTCTCCGGCGGCAACCCGTTCATCGTCACCCAGATCCTGGCCGCCCCCGCCGAGTTCATCCCGGCCACCGTGCGCGAGGCCGTCGCCGGCCGCCTGGCCGGTCTGACGGCCACGGCTCGCCGGGCCGTCGACGTGCTGGCCGTCCTGGGGCGCCGGGTCGCGCTGCCGTTGTTGGCCAGCATGCTGCCGGGCCTGGAGGAGACGCTCGACGAGGCCGTGGCCGCTGGAATCGTGCGAACCGACGGTCAGGTGACCGAGTTCCGCCACGAGCTGACCCGGCTGGCGGTGCTCGAGTCCGTTCCCGCCGCTCACCGTCTGCAGGTGCACCGGCAGGTGCTGGCGGCGATGCGGTCCCGCCCGATCGCCGCGGATGATCTGGCGCTGCTGGCCGATCATGCCGAAGGTGCCGGGGATCCGGTTGCCGTCCTGGAGTACGCGCCCGACGCGGCCACCCACGCTGCCGCGTCGGGTGCGCACCGGGAGGCGGCCGCGCAGTACGCCCGCGCCCTGCGGTACGCCGACCGTCTGCCGACCGACCGACGGACCGACCTGCTGGAGGGCCATTCGCAGGCATGTCTCCTGTCCAGTCAGTTGGATGAGGGGATCGCTTCCGGCCGCAGGGCGGTCAAGCTGCGCCGTGCCCTGGGCGACCGGCGGCACGAGGGGGACGACCTGCGCTGGCTGTCGTGCTGGCTGTGGCTGATCGGGCGGACTGTCGAGGCCAGACGCACCGGCCAGGCTGCCGTGCGGGTGCTCGAAGGCCTGGAGCCGGGCCGGGAACTGGCCAGGGCATACCTGAACCTCTGCCAACTGGCCTGCTACGAACATGAGCCGGTGGCGGTGACCGCCGCCTACGCCGAGAAGACGATCGCTCTGGGCGAGCGCTTCGGCGATGCGGGGGCCGTCGTACAGGCCCGCTTCCATGCCTCGGCGGCACGCATGTTGGACCAGGGAGCCGGCTGGGAGAACTGCGAAAAGGCGGTGTCCAGCGCGATGGCACAGGATCTGCCGGAGGACGCGGGTCTTCTGGCGCTCATCATGTCCTGGTTCACGGTGCTGCAGGGTGATACCGACCGGACCGCGGCGGCCGTGGACCGGGCGGAGGCGTATTGCCTGGATCACGGACTGCTGTCCTACCTGCTGTGCACAAGGGCCTGGAACAGCTGGGGCCTGCTGAACCGGGGCCTGTGCGCCGAGGCCGCCGAGGCCGCGCAGAACGTCTTGTCCCACCCCGGCTCGCCACCGGTGGTCCGGTCCCTGGCCCTGACCGTGCTGGGTCTGGTGCGGGCCCGCCAGGGCAAGGCTCAGGTCTGGCCGCTGCTGGAGCAGGCGGCGAGCCTCGTCGACTCCGACTGTCTGCTGGACACAGGCCTGGGGTGGGAGGCCCGCGTCGAGACGGCCTGGCTGCTCGGTGACCACGAGCTGGTGCAGGCAGAGGCACAACGCGGTCTGGACGCGTTGGCGAATCGTGGCCACCCCTGGTTGTCCGGGCCCCTGGCCTGCTGGGTCCGCCGCGTCGGAGGAGTGCCGCCGCCCGTGGCCGCGGCAGGACCCTACGCGCTGGAGCTGGCCGGCGACTGGGCCGGCGCCGCGGCCCAGTGGGACGGACTCGGCCGCCCGTACCATGCCGCGCTGGTCCGCCTGTCCGGCGACGCGTCCGCGCTGCACCAGGCGTTGGCCACCTTCGAGGCCCTCGGGGCCCGGGCGGCCGTGGGGCGCACCCGCGCCATGATGCGTTCCCGCGGTGTCCGCCCGATCCGGCGCGGCCCGCGGGCGGCCACCCGGTCCAACCCGTACGGGCTGACCATCCGGGAAATGGACGTCCTCAAGCTGCTGCACGAGGGCTTGTCGGACGCCGAGATCGCCGCCCGTCTCTATATCGCCCCCAAGACCGCTGGGCATCACGTGGGCGCGGTACTGGCCAAACTCGGCGTCCACACACGCCAGGAAGCCGCCCGGAAAGTCCACGATTCCGATCACACGCAACCGCACGGGTGATGAGAATGCAGAGATCAGCATTCCGCAGCATCAGCCTCATAGCCGCACTCACCTGCTGTGCGGTGTTTGGCGCACAGGGCGCGTCAAGCGCCGGGGCATCCCCGAAGTCGGCCCTTCAGTGTTATGCGACACACCACAGCCCGCACACGATCGTGTGCTACCGGAACTCCTGGAAGGCCGAGTTCAGACACGGCGACATGGTCTACGTCCCCATTCTCATCCAGGTGCCGACACCTTCACGTCCGCCGTCCGTGGTGATCGTCGGCAGTCTGGACGACATTCACCCGTGACGGCTCGGACGTTTCACGTGAAACACACCCCGATACCCGCGGTCGCCCACGGCAGGTCAAGGAGTTCCGTCTCCTCACCCCGTTGTGCCCCGCCCGGCGGTACGACCGCGAGCCCGTCGGCTGCGGCGATGCCACGGAGCATCGCCGGGCCGTTGTAGTGCAGCGGGACGGCGGCGTCACCACGCAGGACAACCGGGATGAGCCGGGTGTCGTACGGGTGGCCGTGCGTCGTCTCCGCCAGCGGCACTGCGTACGGCTCGGGGGCCGGGTGGGCGGCGAGGGTGCGCAGCAGGGGTTCGGCGAGGGTGAGCAGGCCGGAGACGGCGGCGAGGGGGTTGCCGGGGAGGCCGACGAGGTGCTGGTTCTGCTTGATACGGGCCAGCAGCATGGGGTGACCGGGCCGCACCTGGACGCCGTCGACGAGGAGTTCGGCGCCGATGCGCTCCAGCGTGGGGTGGACATGGTCCACCGGACCGGAGGCGGTGCCGCCCGTGGTGACGACGAGATCGGCCTTGGACGAGGTGATCGCCCGGTGCAGGGCCTTGGCGTCGTCGCCGATCCGGCGTACGGCGGTCACCTCGGCGCCGAGCGCCCGCAGCCAGGGCGGCAGCATCGGGCCGAGCGCATCCCGGATGAGCCCTTCGCGCGGAAGCCCCTCGGTCAGCAACTCGTCGCCCAGGACTAGGACTTCGGCGCGGGGCCGGGGGACGGCGGTGACGGTGTCGTACCCGGCCGCCGCGGCGAGGCCGAGAACTGCCGGGGTGACCAGGGTGCCGACGGGCAGCAACTGGTCGCCGGTACGGCATTCCTGGCCGCGCGGGCGGATGTCCTGGCCGTGGGCGGTCTCGCGGGTGGGATGCAGCCGTCCCTGGGTGTCGATGCGGCCGTGCTCGCTGCGGAGCACGGCGGTGGTGTCCGCCGGGACCCGGGCGCCGGTCGCGATCCGGACCGCCTCGCCGTCGGTGAGCGGCTCGGGCTGCGCATGCCCGGCCAGTACGCCCTGCTCGCGCACCTGCCAGGGGCCAGGGCCCGCGACCGCCCAGCCGTCCATCGCGGAGGTGTCGAAGGAGGGCAGGTCGGTGAGTGCGTCCAGCGGGGCGGCGAGGGTCAGTCCGAGGGCGCCCGTGAGCGGCACGGAGACGGGGGCCCGGCGGGCGCCGGAGCGGGCGGCGCGGGCGGCGATCTCGCGGGCCCGGGGCCAGGGGGTGGCGCGGTGACGGTACGCCGACCGGCCGCCGGAGGCGTGCTCGCCGTGGGAGGCGGACGCGGGGGGCGCGCCCTCTCGGGGTTGTCGGGGCTCTCTCACGAGGGCGAGCGCCTCCTCGACGTCGAGATCGTCGTCGGTGTCCGTGGGGGTCGCGCCGGCCCGGATCCCGGGGGCCGTCACCGGCCGGGCCCGGGGGCGGGGGTGTCGGAGGCCGGCTCGGCGGAGCCGGATTCACCGGAAGCGGGCTGCTCCGGAGCCGGCTGCTGCTCGGGAGAGTTCGCCTCTTCCTCCCAGCGCAGGGCCAGCGCGACGGCCTTGCGGGCCGCGTCGGCGACCGCCTCGGGTCCGCCCTTGCCCTGCGCTGCCGCGTAGCCGACGAGGAACGTGGTCAGCGGAGCGGCCGGGCGGGCCACACCGTGCGCGGCGTCCCGGGCCAGATCGAGCAGGACGCGGGTGTCGACGTCCAGGTCGATGCCCAGCTCGTCCTTGACTGCGGAGATCCATTCATCCAACACGTGCCCATGCTCCCTGATGCGTGCCCTGGCGTCGGCGATGTCGTCCCAGGTGTCGCAGTCGAAGGACGCGAGCGGGTCCGGGACGCGGGTGATGTTCAGTACGGCGGTCAGGCGCCGAAGGGGGAGGCCGGTGAGGCCGCGGTCGCCTTCGGCCAGGGCCGACAGTGCGTGGCGCAGCGCCGGCGTGCGGTAGGCCGCCACGAGGGGTTGGTCCCTGCCGTCGGCGTCGGTGAGCAGCGCCGCGTCCGCGCCGGAGGTGTGCAGGGCGGACAACAGGCGCCCCACCGTCGCCTCTTCGAGGAACGGGAGGTCGGCGGAGAGGACGACCGCGCAGCCGGCGGCGGTGTGACGCAGGCCGGCGTCGAGGGCGGCGACCGGGCCGCCGCCCGGGGGGTCCTCGCGGGTCCAGTGAACCGGGCGCGAGGTGGGGCGGGGGGTGGCCACGACGACGGTCCGCCGCGCGCCGGCGCAGGCCGCGAGGACACGGTCGAGCAGGGGGCGGCCGCCTACTCGGACGGAAGGTTTGTCGGCCCCGCCGAGCCGCTTCGCGGCGCCGCCGGCCAGCACGATCGCGTCGTGGGGCTGCGGCTCGGTGTCGGTCACCTTTCGAGTATGGGGTGCGTTCTGATCACGGGGAACAGGTGGTGGTGTGGCGCCCAAGGGGGCGGGGCTGTGTGTGCGTGCGCGAGTGCGGGTGCGTCGTGGCTGGTCGCGCAGTTCCCCGCGCCCCTGAGGGGCGCGCTGCAGTCAGACCGTTCTGAGAAGTACCGCCGGGTTTTCCACGCAGTCGGCCACGAAGCGCAGGAAGCCGCCTGCTGTGCCGCCGTCGCAGACCCGGTGGTCGAAGGTGAGGGAAAGCTGGACGACTTGGCGGACCGCCAGCTCGCCCTCGTGGACCCATGGCTTCGGGACGATGCGGCCCACTCCCAGCATCGCCGCCTCGGGGTGGTTGATGATCGGGGTGGAGCCGTCGACGCCGAAGACGCCGTAGTTGTTCAACGTGAAGGTGCCGCCGGTGAGTTCCGCCGGGGTCAGGGCTCCGGCGTGGGCGGACTCGGTGAGGCGGGCGAACTCCGCCGTGAGGGACTCGGCGTCGCGGGTGTGGGCGTCCCGGACCACCGGGACGACCAGGCCCCGCTCGGTCTGGGCGGCGAAGCCCAGGTGGACCTGGTCGAGCTGGACGATCTCGCGGGCCTCGACGTCGACGTAGGAGTTCAGCTCGGGGTGACGGGCCAGGGCGGCGGTGCAGATCCGGGCGAGGAGCGCGAGGAGGGAGATCTTCGGGCCCGCCGTCGCGTTCATCGCGGTCCGCGCGCGCATCAGCTCCGTCGCGTCGGCGTCCACCCAGCAGGTCGCGTCGGGGATCTCCCGGCGGCTGCGGGAGAGTTTGTCGGCGACCACGCCCCGGATGCCCTTGAGGGGTGTGCGGGTGCCCGCGGACTCGGGCGGTGCGGTCCTGGCGCCCGCGCGGGCCGCGTTGGCGCGCAGGGCGTCCTCGACGTCGGCGCGGAGGATGAGCCCTTCGGGGCCCGAGCCCTCCAGCCGGCGCAGGTCGAGGCCGTTGTCGCGGGCCAGGCGGCGCACCAGCGGGGAGATCACCGGGGCAGGGCCGTCGGTGAGCGCGGCGGGCGGTACGGGCACGCGCGGGTGGGCCGCTGCTTCCGGCGCGGCGACCTGGTGCGGCCGTTCCGGGTCGGTGCTCCGGCCGGTCGTGCCGTTGGCCCGCTCCGGGGCGGACGTACGGACTCGTCGGCGGCGCTCCGGAGGCGTCCCCGTGCCGTAGCCCACCAGGACGTTGCCGGAGCCCTCCGCCTCGGGGACCGTGGCCGCCTCGCCGACGGCGACCGTCAGCAGCGGGGCGCCGACGGGCAGTTCGGTGCCCTCCTCGCCGAAGCGGGCGGTGACCACACCGCCGTAGGGGCAGGGAACCTCGACCATCGCCTTGGCCGTCTCGACCTCGACGACCGGCTGGTCGATCGCGACGACCTCGCCGACCTGGACCAGCCAGGTGACGATCACCGCCTCGGTGAGCCCCTCCCCGAGGTCGGGCAGTTTGAACTCCAGCACCTGTGCCATCAGCCCTCGGCCTCCCACTGCAGACGCGCCACCGCGTCCAGGATGCGGTCCACACCGGGCAGGTGGTGACGCTCCAGCATCGGGGGCGGGTAGGGAATGTCGAACCCGGCCACGCGCAGCACCGGCGCCTCCAGGTGGTGGAAGCAGCGCTCCGTGACCCGGGCCGCGATCTCCCCTCCCGGTCCGCCGAACCCGCCCGACTCGTGTACGACGACCGCTCGCCCGGTGCGCCGTACCGAGGCGCAGACCGTCTCGTCGTCGAACGGCACCAGGGAGCGCAGGTCGACGACTTCCAGGTCCCAGCCCTCCGCCTGGCCGGCCTCGGCGGCTTCGAGACAGACCGGTACTGACGGGCCGTAGGTGATGAGCGTGGCGCTGCGCCCTGTGCGGCGCACCACCGCGCGGCCGATGGGTTCAACGTCCGTCGGGTGCTCGGGGTTCCAGGAGTCCTTGGACCAGTACAGCCGCTTGGGTTCGAGGAAGACGACCGGGTCGTCGGAGGCGATGGACCTGCGCAGCAGGCCGTAGGCGTCGGCGACGGTGGCCGGGGTGACGACGTGCAGGCCGGGGGTGGCCATGTAGTAGGCCTCGGAGGAGTCGCTGTGGTGCTCCACGCCGCCGATGCCGCCGCCGTAGGGCACACGGACGGTGATCGGGAGGGGCATCCTGCCGCGGGTGCGGTTGCGCATCCGGGAGACATGGCTGATGAGCTGCTCGAAGGCGGGGTAGGCGAAGGCGTCGAACTGCATCTCAACGACCGGGCGCAGTCCGTACATCGCCATGCCCACCGCCGTGCCGAGGATGCCGGCCTCCGCGAGAGGGGTGTCGGTGCAGCGGGTCTCGCCGAACTCCTTGGCGAGGCCGTCGGTGACCCGGAAGACTCCGCCGAGGGCGCCGACGTCCTCGCCCATGACGTGCACGGACGGGTCGGCGGCCATCGCGTCGCGCAGCGCGCGGGTGAGGGCCTGGGCCATGGTGGCGGGCTTGACGGCGACGGTGGTCATCAGTGGCCGCCTTCCCGCTGGTCGTTCTGCGCGGCTTCCAGCTCGGCCCGCAACATGGCGCGCTGTTCGCGCAGTTGCCCGGTGGTCTCGGCGTAGACCTGGTCGAAGAGGTCCATGGGGTCGAGTTCCGGGTCGCGGTTCATGCGATCGCGCAGGTCCGCGGCCATGGTCTCGGCGTCCTCGCGCGCCCGGCGCACGATGTCCTCGTCCAGGAGCCCGCGGTCGGTCAGCTCGCGCTCAAGCAGCAGGATCGGGTCGTGGTCCCGCCAGGCGTCGACCTCGGCGTCACCCCGGTAGCGGGTGGCGTCGTCGGCGTTGGTGTGGGCCTCGATGCGGTAGGTCACCGCCTCGACCAGGGTGGGTCCGCCGCCCTCGCGCGCGTGCCGTACGGCGTCGGAGAGGACTTCGTGCACGGCGGCCGCGTCGTTGCCGTCGACCAGGCGGCCCGGCATGCCGTAGCCGACGGCCTTGTGGGCCAGGGAGGGGGCGGCGGTCTGCTTGGCGAGCGGGACGGAGATGGCGAAGCCGTTGTTCTGGACCAGGAAGACGACCGGGGCCTGCCAGACGGCGGCGAAGTTCAGCGCCTCGTGGAAGTCACCCTCGCTGGTGCCGCCGTCGCCGACCATGGCGAGCGCGACCACGTCGTCCCCTTTGAGGCGGGCCGCATGGGCGAGGCCCACGGCGTGCGGGAGCTGGGTGGCGAGCGGGGTGGAGAGCGGGGCCACACGGTGGGCGTGGGGGTCGTAGCCGGTGTGCCAGTCGCCGCGCAGCAGGGTGAGCGCCTCGACGGGGTCCACGCCCCGGGCGATCACCGCGAGGGTGTCGCGGTAGCTGGGGAAGAGCCAGTCCCGCTCCTGAAGGGCGAGGGCGGCGGCGACCTCGCAGGCCTCCTGGCCGGTGCTGGAGGGGTAGACGGCGAGCCGGCCCTGTTTGGTGAGGGCGGTGGCCTGTGCGTTGTACCTGCGGCCGCGCACGAGCTGGGTGTACAGCCGGCGCAGCAGCTCGGGGTCGGCCTTGGCGGCCGCCTCCGTGCCGAGGACACGGTACGGACGCTCGTCGGGCAGCAGCGGCGCGGGGTCCGTCCGGGGCTGCCAGGCGGGCGGCGGCGACGGACGGTACGCGCCGCGCTGCTCCATGACCGTCATGACGGCACCTCCTCATGGGGGTACGGGAGACGGATCGGCTGTGACCCGTCCCACCTACCGATTGTTCGGTCGTCGGCACATTTTGGCTACAGGCACCTTCAGGCTGTGGACAAACGGTTCTCCACAACCTGGAATGAACGCAGTACGTCCACGGCAGGAAGGCGGGGGGACATGGCTCCTGAACAAATGGCCGAGAGCCCGCAGGATCGCACAGCCCTGCCCCCCGCGCGCCCGCTGGACGCCATCGATCAGGACATCCTGCAGATCCTCCAGGCGGACGGCCGCGCGTCGATACGGTCGGTCGCCGAACGCGTCCATGTCTCGCGCGCCAACGCCTACGCGCGTATCAACCGTCTCATCGAGGACGGGGTGATCCGCGGTTTCGGGGCCCGGGTGGACCACGAGCGGGCGGGCCAGGGCACCTCGGCCTACATCACGCTGAAGATCGTCCAGAACACCTGGCGCACGGTCCGGGAGCAGCTGCGCCAGCTGCCCGGCGCCTCCCACATCGCCCTGGTGGGCGGAGACTTCGACGTCCTGCTGCTCGTGCACACGCCCGACAACAAGGCGCTGCGCGAGCTGGTGCTGACCCGGCTCCAGGCCATCCCCGAGGTGCTCAGCACCCGCACGCTGCTGGTGTTCGAGGAGGAGGACCTGGAGCCGGACGACGGCTGACGTCAGTGTGCGCGCAGGCCCGTGAAGGCCAGCCGCACCACGGCGTCGGCGACCTCGCGCTCGCTCGCGCCGCGCCCGTCCGGGCGGTACCACTCGACGACCGAGTTGACCATGCCGAAGACCAGCCGGGTCGCGAGCCGCACTTCGACGTCGCCGCGTATGTCCCCCTCGGCGGCCGCCGCCTTCAGCAGCTCGGCCACCCGGTGGTCGAAGTCCCGGCGCCGCTCCAGCGCCCACCGCTCGGTGTCGGTGTTGCCGCGCACCCGCAGCAGCAGCGTCACATAGGGCAGTTCGGTGACCAGCACCTCGACCATGCGCCGTACGACGTGCTCCAGGCGGTCGGCGGCGGGGCCCACGCGCCCGTGCTCCTCGTCGAGGATCCCGAACAGACCGTCCAGCGCCCGGCTGACCGCACGGCGCAGCAGCTCCTCCTTGCCGGAGACGTGGTGGTAGATCGACGACTTGGAGATGCCGGCCGCCTTGGAGAGGTGCTCCATGGAGGTGCCGTCGTAGCCGCGCTCGTTGAAGACCTGGACGGCCACCGAGAGCAGGGTCTCGGGGGTGTAGGTGTCACGCTTGGCGGTGGTCATGAGGCGCCCTCCCGCTTCTCGGTGGCGTAGGCGTGCCGGTAGAGCGCGAGGGAGGGCGCGTAGCGGCCGCTGGGATCACGAAGATGCAGGTCGTCGAGGAGGTCGTAGGCGAAGTCGCGGCCGAGGCGGCGGCTCCACTCGAAGGGCCCGAGCGGGTAGTTGACGCCCAGGCGCATCGCGGTGTCGATGTCCTCCTCGGTGGCCACACCCTTGGCGACGGCGTCGTGCGCCAGGTCGACGATCCGGGCGACCGTCCGGGCGACGATCATGCCGGGCACGTCACCGATGACGCTGACCTGCTTGCCGAGCGCCTGGAAGAGGCCGATGGCCTCGCTGAGCGTCTGGGGCAGGGTGTCGTGTCCCGCGGACAGGGCGATACGGGTGGCGCGGCGGTAGTCGAGGGCGAGGTCGAAGTAGACGACGTCCCGGAACTCCACCGACGTCTGGCCGTCGGTGAGCACCAGCTGGCCGCCGCTGGGCAGGACGAGGCGGGTGCCGTGGTCCTCGTCCTCCTCGCGGACCTGGATGCCCGCCTCGCGGATCATCGGGAGCAGCTCGGCCGCCGGGCCCAGACCGCCCTCGGCGACGACATAGGCGGGCGGCCGGGCCGGCTCGGCGGTGTGCGGTTCGGAGCGCTCCTCGCCGTCCGCGTAGTCGTACCAGCCGTGCCCGGTCTTGCGGCCGAGCCGGCCGGACTCGACCAGCCGGCGCTGGGCGAGGGAGGGCGTGAAGCGTACGTCCTGGAAGAAGGCCTGCCACACGGATTGCGTGACCGACTCGTTGACGTCCTGGCCGATCAGGTCGGTCAGCTCGAAGGCGCCCATCCGGAAGCCGCCGCTCTCCCGCAGCACCGCGTCGATGGTGGCCGGGTCGGCGGCCTGCGCCTCGTAGACCGCGAACGCCTCGGCGTAGAAGGGCCGCGCGATGCGGTTCACGATGAAGCCCGGGGTGTCCGCGCTGGCGACCGGCGTCTTGCCCCAGGCGCGGGCGGTTTCGTACGCGCGCGTGGCCGACGTGACGTCGGTGGCGAACCCGGAGACCACCTCGACCAGCGGCATCAGCGGAGCCGGGTTGAAGAAGTGCAGGCCCACCAGCCGGGCGGCGCCCCGCAGGCCTCCGCCGATGGCCGTCACCGACAGGGAGGACGTGTTGGTGGCGAACAGACAGTCCTCGCCGACGATGTCCTCCAGGGCGCGGAACAGCTCCTGCTTGACGTCCAGGCGCTCCAGGACGGCCTCCACGACCAGGGCGCAGTCCGCGAACTCCGTGAGCTCTTCGGCGGGGAGCAGCCGCTCGCGGGCCGCGTCCCTGGCGGCAGCCGTCATCCGGTCCTTCTCGACGAGCCGGTCGAGGCGGGCGCCGATCGCCGCGGCCGCGTCTCGGGCCCGCCCGGGGACGGCGTCGTACAGCCGTACGGCATGGCCCGCGACGAGTGCGACCTGGGCGATGCCCTGGCCCATGGTGCCGGTGCCGACGACTCCCACGGGGCTGCTGAGGTCGAGTGCTGTCATGTGCGCGATCCTCCCGCACGGGGTTTTCCACAGATGCGGCAGGCCCCCTTGTCCCGACCGATCGTTCGGTTACTCTAACTCTGTCCGGCTGTTTCTGCCCAGGTCATGAGCTCGAAGGGGAGCTCATCAGACGAGGAGTTGGTCCCACATGACCGCCGAACTCACCGTGCACGAGCTGATCGCCAAGCACCGGCCCACGCTTGACCAGGCGCTGGAGGCGATCCGCACGCGCGCGTACTGGTCCCCCCACCCCGAGCACCCCAAGGCCTACGGCGAGCACGGCAGCCTGGACGCGGCGGCCGGCAAGGCCGCCTTCGACGCCCTGCTCGGCGGCCGGATCGACCTCGGCCAGCCCGGCACCGACGACTGGGTCGGCGGCGAGGTCTCGCCGTACGGCATCGACCTGGACGTGACCTACCCGCACACCGACGTCGACACGCTCCTTCCCGCCATGCAGGCCGGGCAGCGCGCGTGGCGCGACGCGGGCGCGGAGGCGCGCGCGGTGGTGTGTCTGGAGATCCTCAAGCGGATCAGCGACCGGACGCACGAGTTCGCGCACGCGGTCATGCACACCAGCGGCCAGGCGTTCATGATGGCGTTCCAGGCGGGCGGCCCGCACGCCCAGGACCGCGGCCTGGAGGCGGTGGCGTACGCGTACGTGGAGCAGGTCCGCACCCCCGACACGGCCGAGTGGACCAAGCCCCAGGGCAAGCGCGACCCCCTCGCGCTGACGAAGACGTTCAAGCCGGTCCCGCGCGGGATCGCCCTGGTCATCGGCTGCAACACGTTCCCGACGTGGAACGGCTACCCGGGCCTGTTCGCCTCCCTCGCCACCGGCAACGCGGTCCTGGTCAAGCCGCACCCCCGCGCGGTGCTCCCGCTCGCCCTCACCGTCCAGGTCGCCCGCCAGGTCCTCGCCGAGGCCGGCTACGACCCGAACCTGGTGGCCCTGACGGCGGAGCGCCCCGGCGAGGGCATCGCGAAGACGCTCGCCACCCGCCCGGAGATCAGGATCATCGACTACACGGGTTCCACCGCCTTCGGCGACTGGCTGGAGACCAACGCCCGGCAGGCGCAGGTCTACACGGAGAAGGCCGGCGTCAACACGGTGCTGGTCGAGTCCACCGACAACTACAAGGGGATGCTCTCCAACCTGGCGTTCTCGCTGTCCCTGTACAGCGGCCAGATGTGCACGACCCCGCAGAACCTGCTGATCCCCCGCGACGGCATCCGCACCGACGAGGGACCCAGGACCTACGACGAGGTGGTCGCCGACCTCGCCCGCGCGGTCGACGGTCTGCTCGGCGACGACGCCCGCGCGAACGCGCTCCTCGGCGCGATCGTCAACCCCGACGTCAAGGCCCGTCTGGAGGCCGCGGCCGGCCTCGGCGAGGTCGCCCTGGCCTCCCGGGAGATCGCCAACCCGGAATTCCCGGACGCGGTCGTCCGCACACCGGTGATCGTCAAGCTGGACGGGGCCAAGCCGGACGACGAGGCGGCCTACATGAGCGAGTGCTTCGGGCCGGTGTCCTTCGCCGTCGCCGTGGACTCGGCCGCCGACGCGGTGGACCTGCTGCGACGGACGGTGCGGGACAAGGGCGCGATGACGGTCGGGGCGTACACGGTCGACGCGGACGTGGAGAGCGCCGTGGAGGAGGTCTGCCTGGAGGAGGCGGCCCAGCTGTCGCTGAACCTGGTGGGCGGGGTGTATGTGAACCAGACGGCGGCGTTCTCGGACTTCCACGGGTCCGGGGGCAATGCGGCGGCGAACGCGGCCCTGACGGACGGCGCGTTCGTGGCGAACCGGTTCCGGGTGATCGAGGTGCGCAGGGAGGCGTAGCCGTTGGGGTGGCCGGTCGTCTTGGGGAGCTGCGGGTCCGTTGTGGCTGGTCGCGCCCACGCGGCGGTAGCCGCATATCCGGCACGGCCCCGCGCCCCTTACGGGGCACTCCAGTGGAACAGGGTCATGGCGACACTCGTCGCCAGGTTGTAGCTGCTCACCTGGGGACGCATCGGCAGCCGCAGGAGATGGTCGGCCCTCGCTCGCAGTTCCGGTGAAAGACCCGTCCGCTCCGAGCCGAAGGCGAGGATGGCATCGTCCGGGAGCTTCGTGCCCCGGACGTCCTCGCCCTCCGGGTCCAGGGCGAACAGCGGGCCCTGCGGCAGCTCCGCCACCGTCAGCCGTTCCACCGCCGTCGCGAAGTGGAGCCCCGCACCGCCCCGCACGACCGTCGGATGCCAAGGATCGAGCGTGCCGGTCGTGATCACTCCCGTCGCTCCGAAGCCCGCCGCCAGGCGGATCACCGCGCCCGCGTTGCCGAGGTTGCGGGGCTCGTCGAGGACCACGATCGGGGCCGTGCGCGGGACGCGGGCCAGCGCACGGAGGTTGGCCTCGCGGGAGGGTCGTACGGCCAACGCGGCGACGCCCGTCGGATGGGGGCGCGCGACCAGCTTGGCGTACGACTCCGCAGTCACCTCGGTCAGCAGCGCGGCCAGCGCGTCCCGGACGTCGGGTGCGAGGTCGGCCGCGAGGGCCAGGGTCGCCTCCCGGTCCGTCGTGACCGCCACCGGCACCTCCGCGCCGAAGCGCAGGGCGTGCTTGAGGGCGTGGAAGCCGTCGAGCAGCACGGCGGAGCCCGCCAGCTGTGCCCAGCGGTCAAGGGGGTCGGTCATGCCCCGAAGCCTACGCGGGGCTGTTCGTCGGCCTCCGGGGAGCGAGGACGGGGCAGTGACGGGGCGCCCCGCCGGAAAACGCGGGCACGCGCGCGTACCGCCCAGCCGCCGAGCCCGAGCAGGAAGGACGTCGGCAGGAAGACCGAGTCCGCCGCGATCATGGCGAGGGAGAAGAAAGGCAGGCCGAGGACGACCGCGATCACCGCATGCTCGGTCATCATCGCGGCCAGCAGCACGTTCTTGACCCGCCGGTTGAACAGCGTGAACGGGAAGGCGACCTGGACGATGACCGTCCCGTAGGTCACCAGCATCACCATCGTGCCGTTGGCGGACAGCAGGTCGGCGAGGGCCGGCCAGGGTGAGAAGTAGTCCAGGTGGAGCGGGTAGTAGACGGCGGTGCCGTCCTGCCAGCGGGAACCCTGGATCTTGTACCAGCCGGCGGTGGCGTAGATGAGGCAGGCCTCGGCCATGATCACGAACAGGGCGCCGTTGTGCAGGATGTTCGCGATGACGTCCAGCAGGATCCGGGGCTCGGCTGTGCGTGCCCAGCGGCCCACCGCCCACCACAGGGCGGCGCCCGCCCAGGTAGCCCACATGAGGGCCGGCACCAGCCAGCCGCCTCCGGTACGGCCGGTGAGGGCCGCCGCGACCAGCAGCAGACCGGAGACCGCCCACAGGGCCGGGCCCACCCGGTCGGGGGCGACGAACTCGCCACGCGCGCGTGCGGCGCTCGCGCGGACCGCCCGGCGGGCGTCCAGGGACCAGACCTGGCCGCAGCGGGTGAACACCAGGTAGAAGGACATCAGGTGCAGCACGTTGTCGCCGCCGTCGCCCACGAACACGCTGCGGTTCTGCAGGGACAGCACCCCGACCATGAACAGCAGTGATGTGGTTCGGGTGCGCCAGCCCAGCAGCAGCAGAGCACTGGTGAGCACGGCCAGGAAGTAGAAGACCTCGAAGAAGAGCCGGCTGTCGGAGGACAGCAGCGCCGTGAAGGCGTGGTTGTCGGAGGTCAGCTGCTGGGCGAGGCCGAAGCTCCAGGGGCCGTCGGGGCCGTACAGCTCCTGGCGGTGCGGGTACTCGCGCAACAGGAAGAGCAGCCAGGTGGCGGCGAACCCGATACGGACGACGGCCGTCTGGTACGGGCCGAAGGCCGACCCGGTGACCCGGGCGATGGCGCGGGACAGACACAGGGCGAGACGGCTCACCGCACACCCCCGTTCGCCTCGTCCGCCGTCACCCTCCACCAGGGCAGCACCCGGTAGACGGGGTTGTCGGAGACCTTCTCGCCTCTCCAGTCCGGCGGGGGCACGTCGGTGGTGCTGGAGCGCACCTGGACGCGCTCGATGGTGCCCTTCTCACTGGTCGCGTCCCCCCGGTACATGCGCATCACGACGATCCGGCGCAGGTACTGCTCGGAGAGGGAGCCGCGCAGGCCGATGGGACGGTTGTCGTTGCCGTGCGTGGTGACGAAGAAGTCCCAGGCCCGGCGCAGCTCGTTCTGCACGGTGTGGCTCGGCAGCAGACTGCCGTCGATGGCCTTGCCGTCCTGGACCGACAGGTCGTTCCAGCCGGTGGTGGTCGTGGTGCCGTCCTGCATCAGCACGTCGGCGCGCACCTGCACCGCGATGTTCTGCTGCAGCGGGTTGGGCGCGAAGAGCTTCCAGTTCTGCTCGAACTCCGGATACACCCATTCCTCGATCGCCTTGCCGTGCTGCTTGGTGACCGTGTTCGCCGGCGCCACGCTCAGGAACACCATCCCGAGGTGCACACAGGCGGCGACCGCGACCAGGGCCAGGGCGAGGGCCGCGCCGACCTGGTAGCGGGGGGAGAGGGCGGCGACGCCGGTGCGGGGGACGGACGGCGGTGGTCCCGCGGGCGCGGCGGGGTCACCGGGCCGCACCGCACGCGCCCCGCTCGGACCTTCTGCCCCCTGCGGGGCGGCCGCGTCCTCGTCGTACGCGTCGTACGCGTCGTCCATTCCGCCCCGTTCCCCGATCCCGCCGCCCGATCCCGCTGTCCGATCCGGACGGCCGGTCCGGGACCGCCCGGTGTGCCGCTGCCCGGCACTCGCACGGAACGGTACTCAGCACCGGCCGCCGGGCGCAGCCCCGTGGCGGAGCCCGGGAGCGTGTCCATCGCCACTCCGAGCGGGACCGGCGGCGCACCGCCGGTGCCTACCCGCCGATGTCATCGCAGGTCACACGGCCTCCAGGGACCATCTACGGGCCCCCGGCCGACGAGTTGTCCACAGGCTGGGCCGAAGGTTTTCCACACCGGTGACTCCTCACATCACAACCACATCTCACATCACAGCCACACCTCGCACCTCACGCCGGCCGGGCGGCCCGGGAGGGTCACCCGCGGGCCCGCAGCATGCGGCTGATCGCGTCCGAGCGTTCCAGGAGGGTCTTGCGGACCACGGGGGCCGCGTCCTGGGCCGACTGCCGGGCCTTCTCGATGTACGCCGGGTCGACGGCGTACGGCGGGAAGAGCTGGGAGGTATAGACCATCGCCAGGATCATGCCGCCCTGGTGCAGCTGCGGGATCGTGTCCAGATAGCGCTCGGCGTAGGGGGCGAGCAGGTCGTTCTGGCCGGGGCGCCAGAAGGCCACCGCCACCGGGTTGACCGACCCGACGGGCACCGCGCGGTCCACCGCCAGCCGCTGCCAGACCTCGGCCTTCGCCGCCGGGTCGGGAAGGGCGGCCCTGACGGTGAGGGCGCGGACCCAGGCGTCGGGGTCGGGGTCGCGTTCGAGGAGGGCGGTGGACTCGGCGGCGACGTCGGCGCCGAGTTCGGCCTCGCGGACGAGGGCCCGCCAGCGCAGGTCGATGTCGTCGCCGGCCCGGTCGCGGAGCCAGCCGAGGTCGTCGGCGCCGCCCACGCGGGCCAGTCCGCGCAGGGCGACCTGGCGGCGGCCCGGGTCGGCGGCGAGCTGCCGGCAGACCGCGGCCACGGCCTGCGACAGCGCGGGGCGTTCGGCCGTCGGGGCCCAGAGTTCGGCGATGTTCGTGACGAGGTTCAGATAGGGCTCGATCACGGCGTCGGACGTCTCGGCGGCGAGGACCGCGGTGAGGCAGTGCCCGGCCTCGGCCGCCGTGGCCTCACCGGCCGTGAGCATGTCCCAGACGGTGGCGGCGGCCGCACCCCGGGAGATGGCCGTGGGCAGCTGGGCCGCGGCGCGCAGGAGGGTGTCCCGGGTGCCGGGGGCCGGGCGCGAGGTGGCGAAGGTGAGGTCGTCGTCGTTGATCAGCAGGAGGTCTGCGGTGGCGGGGAGCCCGGTGACCGGGGTGCGCGGCTCGGTCACCTCGACGCGGACCAGGGCGGTGCGTGCGAGGGCGTCGCCGTCGCGGCCGTACGCGCCGACCGCCAGGACCTGGGGACGCGGGGTACCGTCGGCGACCAGGGTGACGGTGTCACCGTCGTGCTCCAGGGTGAAGCGGTCGGTGCCGGCGGTCTCCAGCCAGGTTTTCCGCCAGGTGGCCAGGTCGCGGCCGCTGGCCTCGGCGAGCGCGTCGATCAGGTCCTGGAGGGTGGTGGTGCCCCAGGCGTGGCGGGCGAAGTAGGCGGCCATGCCGGTCCGGAAACGGTCCTCGCCGACATAGGTCATCAGCTGCTGGAGGACGGAGGCGCCCTTGGGGTAGGTGATGTTGTCGAAGATCGACGCGGCCTGGGCGACATCGTGGATGGGCTGGTGGATCGGGTGGGACACCGGGCCCTGGTCGGAGAGGTAGGCCTTGAGCTTGCCGTCGGCGAGGTGGCCGGCCCAGGCGTCGGTGTAGCGGGTGGCGCCCTCGGCGGCCCAGTGGCAGGCGAACTCGGCGAAGGCCTCGTTCAGCCAGAGGTCGTCCCACCAGCGCATGGTGACGATGTTGCCGAACCACATGTGCGCCATCTCGTGCAGCAGCACGAGCGCGAGCAGCTCGCGTTCGGCGGGCGTCGGCACGGCCCGCCGCAGGAACGCGTCCGACCAGGTCACACAGCCGTAGTTCTCCATCGCGCCGCCGAACTCGGGCATGAACACCTGGTCGTACCTGCGCTGCGGGAACGGCATCGCGAAGGCCTCGGCGAAGAAGGCGAGGCCCTGGCTGGTGAGGGTGAAGATCTCGTCCGCGTCGCGTTCCAGGACCTCGGCGAGCGAGCGGCGGGCGTAGATGCCGAGGTCGTGGCCGCCGGCCTCGCGGCGGATCCCGTGGAAGGGGCCCGCGTTGACGACGGTGTTGTACACCGACAGCGGCGGGGTGTCCGGGAAGGTCCAGCGGCGGGCCGCGCCCTGCTCCTCGACGCTCGGGTCGCCGGAGTTGCTGAGGACGGTCCAGGCGGCCGGGGCCGTGACGGTGAAGGCGTGCGGGGCCTTGAGGTCGGGCTGGTCGAAGCAGGCCCAGACAAAGCGGGCCTCGTCCGGTTCGAAGCTGGTCCACACATAGGCCTCGCCGTCGGCGGGGTCGACGGCCTTGTGCACGCCCGGACTGGCGGTGGTGTCGACCTGGACGCTCTCCACGCACAGCACGTTGTGCGCGGCCAGGCCGGGCAGCGCGATACGGCCGTCGCCGGAGGGGGTGAGGGGGGTGCCGTTCAGGGTGGCGGCGCGGACCTCGGCCGCGCAGTCGACGAAGGTCTCCGCGCCGGGCTCCCGGCAGGTGAAGGCGATGGTGGAGACACAGCGGATCTCCGGTCCGTCGGGCAGGGCGGTGAGGTCGATGTCCACGTCGTACCGCTCGACCGAGATCAGCGCGGCGCGGTGCTCGGCCTCGGTGCGGGTCAGGCTTCGGATCCCCATTGAGTCCTCCCTAGGGTGTCCGTCCCCCATTGGCGGACACACGGGCGCCAGCCTACGACGCAAGGAGCCGGAGATCGCAGGGCTTTTCGGTTCCCTTCTTCTAGAACCTGTCCTATCTTGACGGACCGTCAGATCGCGTCGTCGGATCACGCCGACAGGCACTTTCCGATCACCGGATCCGCCGGGAGGACAGAACCGTGGACTTCACCTTCACCGAGGAGCAGTTGGCGGCGGCCGAGGCTGCACGGGGGGTGCTCGCCGCGGTGGCACCGGACGGGGTGCCGAGCCCGGCGCTGACCACCGGTGCCATCGCCGAGGGCTTCGACCGGGAGCTGTGGGACAGGCTGGCGGGCGCGGACCTGCTGAGCCTGCCGCTGGACGAGGAGTACGGCGGGGCCGGGCTCGACGCGATCGCGCTGTGCCTGGTGCTGCGGGAGTCGGCGAAGGTGCTGGCACGGGTGCCGCTGCTGGAGAACAGCGCGGCCGTGGCGGCTCTGCAGACCTACGGGGACAAGGAGCTGGGGACGCGGCTGCTGGCGCCGGCCGGGCGCGGGGAGCTGGTGCTGACCGTCGCCGCGAGCGGGCGCACCGGGCACGACCCGGCCGAACTGGCCGTGACCGCCCGGCCGGACGGGGAGACCTGGGTGCTGGACGGGGTGCAGACGGCGGTGCCATGGGCGTACGACGCCGATCTCGTCGTCGTACCGGCGCACACCGACGGCGACCGGAGCGTGCTGGCGCTGGTGGCGCCGACGGGTGCCGGGGTCGCGCTCGCCGAGCAGGTGTCGACCAGCGGGGAACGCCTCGGCGAGCTGCGGCTGGAGTCGGCGCGGGTCGCGGGGCGGGACGTGGTGACGGCGGCCGGGGCCTGGGAGTGGCTGCGGGAGCTGCTGGCGACCGGGACGTGCGCGCTGGCGCTCGGGCTCGGTGAACGGGTGCTGCGGATGACCAGTGAGTACACCGGGAAGCGGGAGCAGTTCGGGCATCCGATCGCCACGTTCCAGGCGGTGGCCGTGCAGGCCGCCGACCGGTACATCGACCTGCGGGCCATGGAGGCGACGCTCTGGCAGGCGGCCTGGCGGATCGCTTCAGGGGCGCCGGGAGCGCTGCCCCTGGCCGGGGACGTGGCGGTGGCGAAGATCTGGGCGGCCGAGGGTGTGCGGCGGGTGGTGCAGACCGCGCAGCATCTGCACGGGGGGTTCGGGGCCGACACGGATTATGTGCTGCACCGGTATCACGCGTGGGCCAAGCAGCTTGAGCTGGCGCTCGGGGGTGCGGGGGCGCATGAGGAGGCGCTGGGGGATCTGCTGGCCGCGCATCCATTGGGATAGGTGGGATGAGGGATCGGGGGGGCGTTCGGTCGTGCGTTCGATGCCGGCCGGTGGGGCTGGTCGCGCAGTTCCCCGCGCCCCTACGGGACGCTTCAGACCACGAACCCCGGCTCGCCCGTGTCCGTCACGATCTCTCGGCCCGCTGCCTGCCATACCTGCATGCCGCCGTCCACGTTCACCGCGTCGATGCCCTGCTGGACCAGGTACATCGTGACCTGGGCCGAGCGGCCGCCGGAGCGGCAGATGACGTTGACGCGGCCGTCCTGGGGCGCGGCCTCGGTGAGCTCGCCGTAGCGGGCCACGAACTCGCTGATCGGGATGTGCAGGGCACCGGCGGCGTGGCCCGCCTGCCACTCGTCGTCCTCGCGGACGTCCAGCAGGAAGTCGCCGTCCTTGAGGTCCGCGACCTCGACCGTGGGCACACGCGCTGCGAAGTTCATGGCTACGACGCTACCGGACCGCTACTCCTGCATGAGCAGCGCGGCCAGCTCCGCCTCCCGCTCGGCGACGTCCTTGTGGAGCTTCTCGGCGATCTCGTCGAGAAGCCTGTCGGGGTCCTCGGGAGCCAGCCGGAGCAGACCTGCGATGGGCCCCTCCTCCAGTTCCCTGGCCACGAGGGTGAGCAGTTCCTTGCGCTGGGCGAGCCATTCGAGGCGGGCGTACAGCTCCTCGGCGCGGCTCGGCTTGCGCTCCGGCGGGACCGGGCCGGCCGCCCATTCCTCGGCGAGTTCCCGCAGCAGGGCCTCGTCGCCGCGGGCGTAGGCCGCGTTGACCCGGGTGAGGAATTCCTCACGCCGCTCCTGCTCGGCCCCCTCCTGCACCAGGTCGGGGTGGGCCTTGCGGGCCAGCTCCCGGTAGAGGCGGCGGGCCTCCTCGCTGGGCCGCACCCGCTGCGGGGGCCGTACCTCCTGCTCGGTGAGCATGGCGGCGGCCTCCGGGAACAGGCCGTGGCCGTCCATCCAGCCGTGCAGCAGTTCCTCGACGCCGGGGATGGGCATGACCCGGGCCCGGGCCTCCTCGGCGGCGCGGATGTCCTCGGGGTCGCCGGTGCGGGCGGCCTTCGCCTCGGCGATCCGCGCGTCCAGCTCTTCGAGGCGGAGGTAGACGGGGCCGAGTTTCTGTTCGTGCAGCCGGGAGAAATTCTCGACCTCGACGCGGAAGGTCTCCACCGCGATCTCGTACTCGATCAACGCCTGCTCGGCGGCCCGTACGGCCCGCTCCAGGCGTTCCTCGGGCCGCGGTGCCTGGGACTGCTCAGCTTCCGGGGTCGTCACCCGACCAGCCTAGGGCCTGTCGTCGTCATCGGTGGCCGGGACCCACTGTGCGACCAGGTCCGTGCAGGCCACGACCAGGGTGCCGGGGCGGCAGGCCAGCTCGTGGGTGCAGCCGTCGGGGTGCGGGAGGATCTCGTCGAGGATGACCTCGCCGAGCGAGGTGAGGTCGCAGGAGCCCAGGATGTCCGTCTGGAAACGGGAGACGCCCGAGTAGCGCACGATCAGGTCCTCGTCGTGCTTGAAGCAGTTGTGGCCGAAGCGGATCTCGATGTCGGCGGGGGCCGTGCGGCGCATGTCCAGCGGGCGCAGGTCCTTCACACAGCGACGGCCGCCGAACTCGTAGTGGCGCGGGTCGGTGGCGAAGGCGCGGGCACCGGGTGGCAGGCCTCCGGCGAGTTCCGGCAGCCGCGCCAGGTAGGGCCCGGGGTCGATGGAGACCGCGGCCCCGCCCTCGTCGATCTCGACGTACTTCACCTCGGCACCTCATCCGCTTCGACGTACGTCACCATCTGCGGGGCTCACACCCCGAGCTCCGCCGCGATCCGCCCCGCGCGCACCGCGGCCACCAGGTCCCCGTGGTCCGCCTCCGTGCGGTCGGCGTAGGTCACCGCGAAGTCCGCCATCGCCTCGTCCAGCTCCTCGCTCTTGCCGCAGTAGCCGGCGATCAGGCGCGGGTCGGCGCTGTGGGAGTGGGCGCGGGCCAGCAGGGCGCCGGTCATCCGGCCGTAGTCGTCGATCTGGCCGGGGGACAGGGCGGCCGGGTCGACGCTGCCCTTGCGGTTGCGGAACTGGCGGACCTGGAAGGGGCGGCCGTCCACCGTGGTCCAGCCCAGCAGGATGTCGCTGACCACCTGCATCCGCTTCTGGCCCAGCACCACCCGGCGGCCCTCGTGGTCGACGGCCGGCGCGTCGAAGCCCGCCGTGACCAGATGCGGGACGAGCGCGGACGGGCGGGCCTCCTTGACCTGGAGGATCAGCGGCTCGCCGCGGTGGTCGAGGAGGAGGACGACATAGGACCGGGTGCCGACGCTGCCGGTGCCGACTATGCGGAAGGCGACATCGTGCGGGGTGTGCCGGGACAGGAGGGGGTGGCGGTCCTCGGAGAGCGTGCCGATGTAGTGCTCCAGGGCCTCGGTGACCGCCTCCGCCTCCGCGTCCGGGACCCGGCGCAGCACCGGTGCGGCGTCGACGAAGCGGCGGCCGCCGTCCTCGGTGAGCTCGGTGGAACGGGCCGCGAACCGGCCGCTGGTGTTGGCCCGGGCCTTCTCCGAGACCCGGCGCAGGGTGCCGACCATGTCGTGGGCGTCGGAGTGGGAGACCAGCTCCTCGTCCGCTATCGCGTTCCACGCGTCCAGGACCGGAAGCCTGGCCAGCAGCCGCATGGTGCGGCGGTAGGCGCCGGCCGCGTCGCCCGCCGCCTTGCGGCACGTCTCCTCGTCGGCGCCCGCCTCCCGGCCGGCCAGCACCAGGGAGGCGGCGAGCCGCTTGAGGTCCCACTCCCAGGGGCCGGACACCGTCTCGTCGAAGTCGTTCAGGTCGATGACGAGGTCGCCGCGCGGGTCGCCGTACAGACCGAAGTTGGCCGCGTGGGCGTCGCCGCATATCTGGGTGGCGATCCTGGTCATCGGGGTGCGGGCCAGGTCGTGCGCCATCAGCCCGGCCGAACCGCGCAGGAACGCGAACGGGCTCGCCGCCATCCTGCCGACCCGTATCGGGACGAGCTCCGGGATACGGTCCCGGTTGGACTCCTCGACCGCGCTCACCGCGTCCGGACGGGAGCCGTCCAGGTCGAGGGCGTGATGGCTGCCGCGCGGGACCGCCGAACGCAGCGCCTTGCCCTCCTGCTTGGGGGAGCCCTTCGGGGGCCACTGCGCAAAGCCCTTCGGCGAGGGCAGCTTGCGCGCCCCGGCCGTCGCCGGCTCTTCCCGTCCGGTCACGCCGACCGCCTCCCCCGTACGCCACGCACGCACACTCTCGAACATCAACTCGTGGAGACGGTACAGGTGGGGGCCGGAAGACGTCAGACCCTGTGGACAACTTCGGGACGGTCCGGGCGAATCGGGGCGGTCGCCCCCGTCGCGCACCTGCGGGTCAGGCCGGCTGGGCGGCCGGGGCAGCGAAGCGGTGGGCCGGGACCTCCGGCAGGGTGCGCCTGGCCAGGCCGGCGAGGGTGGCGCCGGGGCCGATGTCCAGGAACGCGGTGGCGTCCAGCTCCTCGTTCAGGACGCGCAGGGTGTCCGCCCAGCCGACCGGACCGACCAGTTGACGGGCGCTCAGTTCCCGCCAGTGGCCACCGCCCTGGTGAGCACGGGCGTCGACGTTGGCGACCACCGGGACCGACCCGGTCGCGAAGTCCGTCAGCTCCGGAGCCCGGCGCAGCGCCGTGCCGGCCGGCGCCATACAGGGGCTGTGGCAGGCGGCGGTGACCGGCAGGACGCTGTAAGCGCAGGCCGGCCTCGGCCGCGCGGGCGGCGGTGGCCGCCACGGCCGTACGGCTGCCGGCGATCACCGTCTGCACGAGTCTGTTGTGGTTGGCCACCCACAGCTCGGCGCCGTCCGCGCGGGCCGCCTCCACCATGGCCGTGGCCTGCGCCGGATCACCGCCCATCACGGCCGCCTCCACCATGGCCGTGGCCTGCGCCGGATCACCGCCCATCACGGCCGCCATCGCCCCCGGCCGCTGCCGGGCCGCCGCGGCCATGGCCCGGCCCCGCTCGCCCACCAGCCAGGCGCCGTCGGCCGCCGACAGCACCCCGGCGGCCACCAGGGCCGAGTACTCGCCGAGGCTGTGCCCGGCGACCGCCACCACGCGGGCCTGCGGACCGTTCCGGCGGGGCGGTCCCCCATCCGGCCCCGGAACCCGCACGCACCCTGCTGTGCCGGCGCTTCCAGGAGGCGGTCGGCGAGGCCGTCGCCCTGGTCGGCGACCACCCCTACCACGAGAACCCGCACGCCCAGTTGATGCGCGCGCTCTACGCCTCGGGACGCCGTGCCGCGGCCCTGGAGGTCTACCAGTCGCTGCGCCGCCGGATGACCGACGGCCTGGGCATCCCTCCCTCGCCGTCCACCACGACCTTGCACCATGTGATGCTCCAGGACCGCCCCGACCAGCGGTACCTCGCCGCCGTCGGGGCCGGGGCGCTGTCCTGACCCGGAGTCACCGAACGGCCCCGGACGGCCCCTCAGGCGCCGTCGCCCTCCCACAGACTCTCCACGGCGTGCGACGGGCCGCCCAACGCACGGACGTGCCCCATCGCCGCCTGGACGAAAGCACGTAGCCGGGCCGTCTCGTGTCCGGTGGGCCAGATGAACGCGTAGTCGATGCGCGGGGCGTCCGAGAACGGCTTGAAGACCAGGCCGGGCCGGCTGTAGTAGTGCGCGCCCGCGGCCGCCACCGGCGTCACGCCCTTGCCGGCGAGGACGAGGGAGAGCGCGTCCTCCCAGTGCGTGATCGCCTGCCCGTGCGGAATGGGCCGTCCCGACGGCGTCTGCCGCGGGAAATGGTGGTCCAGCCATTGCGCCGACACGTTCCCGCCGACCGTCAGCAGCGTCGCCTCCGCCAGGTCCTCCACGCTCACCGACTCGCGCCGCGCGAACGGGTGCGCCGACGACATCAACAGCACCCTGGGCTGCGACACCAGTACCGGACCCAGCGTCAGATCAGGCTCGGCCACCGGTGGTTCGGTGACCTGGAGCTCCACGTCCCCGGCGCGCAGCGGACCATAGGGGTCCGAGATCTGCACCTGCCGAATCTGCACGTCCACGCCCGGATGCCGGCGGCCGAACACCTCGGCGACGCTGTGCAGCAGATGGCCCGTGAACGCGCCGGAGAAACCGATCCGCAGTGCGCCGGTGACACCGCGGCCCGCCGCCATGGCCTTCGCGACGGCTTCCTCGATCCCCTGCCAGGCCGGCGCGATGTCGTCCCTGAGCTGTTCCCCGATGGCGGTCAGCGTGACATGGCGGCTGGTGCGCTCGAACAGTCTGGCGCCGAGCCGGCGCTCCAGCCGGGCGATGGTCTGGCTGACCCTGCTCTGCGACACCCCCACGCGGTCGGCGGTACGGCCGAAGTGCAGCTCCTCGCCGAGAGTCAGGAAGATCTCGATCTCCTGACGTTCCATGACCGAATTCCCGCGCCCCTCATTTCCGCGACCTTGGACGATGAGCCCAGCGAATCGATCGTTGCACAGATCGTTCTTGTTGCGCAGGTCCCCCGATTCGAAGCTGGTCAGGCCATACGGATCGTCAGGAAGGACCCCGCTCATGGCCGTCACCGCATCCTCGCCACCCACCTCACCCGCCCGCGACGTACGCGCACCGGCCGGTCCCGCCGCCGAGGCCGCCGCCGCGCCGGCCGCGGCGGCGACCGCCTTCTCGTCGCGCGAGTGGCTGGTGCTCCTCACCCTCTGCTGCGCCACCTTCATGTGCGGCCTGGACTTCTCCATCGTCACCGTCGCCCTGCCCGACATCGGCAGCGGCCTCGGCTTCTCCTCCGCCGGCACTCTGCAGTGGGTGGCCACCGCCAGCCTGCTGCCCTCGGCGAGCCTGCTGCCGCTGTTCGCCCGGGTCGCCGACCTGATCGGCCGCAAGCGGCTGTTCACGCTCGGCGTCGCCGTGTTCACCCTGTTCTCGCTCGGTGCCGCCGTCGCGAACAGCCCCGGCGTGCTGATCGCCACCCGCATCGGCCAGGGCACCGCCGCCGCGATGATCGCCCCGGCCGCCATCGCCCTGATGACCGGCTACTTCACCGAGGGCCCCAAGCGCGCCCGCGCCCTGGGTCTCAACGGGGCCGTCATGTCGCTGGGCTTCGTGCTCGGCGCACTCGGCGGCGGCATCATCACCAGCGGCTTCAGCTGGCGCTGGACCATGGTCGCGCTGTGCGTGATGGGCCTCCTGGCACTGGCCGGCGCGGTGACCCTGCCGGCGATCCGCGAGTCCGGTGCCGCGAAGCGGATGGACATCCCCGGCGCGATCCTGGCCACGGCCGGTCTGTTCGGACTGGTCTACGGCATCTCCAACGGCGGCGACCAGGGCTGGGCCCGCCCGGCGGCCTTCTGGCCGATCGTCGGCGGCCTGGTGCTGCTGGCCGCGTTCCTGCTGGTCGAGCGGCGCCACCCGGAACCGCTCGTGCCGCTGTCCGTGCTGAACCGGCCGACCGTGAAGTGGTCGGGACTGTTCGGCGTCATCACCTTCGGCATGTGCGCCGGTCCGACCGTGCTGCTGAGCCTGTACATGCAGGACGTGCTCGGCTTCACCGCCCTGCAGGCGGGTCTGAGCTACCTCGGCGAGGGCGCGGCCGCGACCCTCGGCGGCGTGTACGTCGCGAAGCTGCTGGGCCGGTTCGGCGGGGTGAAGGTGCTGAGCGCCGGCCTGCTCATCCAGGGCGTCGGCACGGTCGCGATGTTCGCCCTGCCGGTCCATGTCAACCTGGCCGCCCTGCTCGTCACTTCCTCGGTCATGGGCCTCGGCCACGTCTTCAGCGTGGTGTCCTTCATCACCATCATGACCTCGGGGGTCAGCGAGCAGGACCAGGGCGTCGTCGGCGGCCTGTCGCAGCTGCCGCAGTACGTGGCCGCGATCGGCGTCTCCGGGCTCAGCGCCATCGCCGCCGCCCGCACCAACGCCCTCGCCTCGGGCGCCTCCCCGTCCCGCGCCGACATCCTGGGCGGACTGCACGCGGGCATGGTCACGGCCGGTGTCGTCGTCCTCACCGGTGCCCTGCTCGTCGGCGCCACGCTCCGCAAGCGGACCGCGGCGTAGGCCGTCCCGTGCCCGGCACCCGGCGCCGCCCACCGGCGCCGTCCGCGCACCCGGCGCGTCCGTCCGCCCCGATCCGGCGGACGGACGCGCCGCCCCCGTATCCGAGCCGCGCCGGGCGCCGTCGCCGCCCGGGAGGAGACCAACCGTGAACGACAGCCGACTGCGCAGGCCCTCCGCGGTGCGCACCCTGCGCGTGGGAGAGCTGAAGGTCAGCTATGTGCCCGACGGGGCCATGCTGCTGAAGCCGGCCGGCTCTCTGCCCACTGACCCGGACCGGCACCGGGCCGGGTACGGCGCCTACCTCAACGACACCCGCCGACTGGTCGCCAACACCGGCGGCCTGCTCGTCGAGCACGGCGGCCGGGCCCTGCTGATCGACGCCGGGTTCGGCCCGCGCGCGGTGCCGGAGGAACCCGGCCACCCCCACCGGGGCGCGGTGCACGGCGGCGCGCTGCCGGGCAACCTGGCCCTGCTCGGACGGCCGCCGCAGGACATCGAGACCGTGGCCTTCACCCACCTGCACCCCGACCACATCGGTTGGGCCCGCGTCGAGCCGACCCTCTTCACCCGGGCCGCCTTCATGGTCCCCAAGGGCGAGTGGGACCACCGCGGCCCCGCGGCGACGGCCATGGAATCCCGGACGCGGCTGGTGCTGCCCGGCGAGGAGATCTTTCCCGGCGTCCACGCGCTGGCGCTGCCCGGCCATACCGCGGGCCACACCGGCTTCGTCATCGCCTCCCGCGGCACCCGCCTGCTCGCCTTCGGCGACGCCCTGCTCTCCCCCCTCCAGGTACGCCACCCCGAGTGGTCCGCCGGCCACGACGACGACCCCGCCCAGTCCGAACGCCACCGCCGCCGCCTGATCGCCGAACTCGGGCGCCCGGACACCCTGGGCTTCGGCATCCACTTCGCGGACGTGGTCTTCGGCCGGGTACGACCGCACGTCGAAGGGGCGGCCTGGCAACCGCTGTGACGAGTCGCGTCCGTGACATCGCTCACTGACGCGACCAGCCGCGTCCGGCCTCGGGCTGTGCGATCCCTCACAACCCGACCACAACGAGAAACGGGCCCCTGCCGTGACTTCCGTCACTGGCAGAGACCCGTTCATCGGTATCTCTGTGCGCGAGGGGGGAGTTGAACCCCCACGCCCTTGCGGGCACTGGAACCTGAATCCAGCGCGTCTGCCTATTCCGCCACCCGCGCATTGGGTGTGTCCTCCGGTCCCGGCCCCGTTTTTTGCGGGCTGGCCCCTTCCGACATCGAGAACACTAGCACGTGGGACAGGGTGGGTTCACATCCCCTTTTCCTGGGCAGCGGCCACCCTGCGCCCACGTACCGGGCAGCCGTCGTTCACGTATCAACCTCGTACCGGTCCTGCCCATCTGCCCCGGAGACGGATCGGGTCCACAGTCAGGTGCGGGACACTGGTCGTGGGCCACCTCTACGATCCTGTGCAGAAGACACGCGGATCCTTGACAGGAGAAGCGCGCGGAGGAGTTCGAAGGGGAGCCACTCGGGGAACCGGCTGATTGCCGGGCGCGTAGATACGATCAGTGAGCGGTAACGGAAGCAGCAGCAGTACGGGCAAGGCGACAGAGGAGGTGCCCTGTGGGAGTCCTGAAGAAGTTCGAGCAGCGTCTCGAAGGTCTGGTCAACGGCACCTTCGCCAAGGTGTTCAAGTCCGAGGTCCAGCCCGTGGAGATCGCCGGCGCACTGCAGCGCGAATGCGACAACAACGCGACCATCTGGAACCGCGACCGGACCGTCGTACCCAATGACTTCATCGTGGAGCTGAGCGCCCCCGACTTCGAGCGCCTGAGCCCCTACTCCGGGCAACTCGGCGACGAGCTCGCCGGAATGGTCCGCGACTACGCCAAGCAGCAGCGCTACACCTTCATGGGGCCGATCAAGGTCAACCTGGAGAAGGCCGAGGACCTCGACACCGGCCTGTACCGGGTGCGCAGCCGCACGCTCGCCTCCTCCAGCAACCAGCAGGCCCCGGAGCGCGCCCCCGCGGGCGGCGCCCCGCAGCGGCCGGCCGGCTACGGCTACCCGCAGCCGGGCTCCGGCGCCCCGCCGATGCCGAGCGCACCACCGCCCGGCGCCCCGCAGCGCCCTGGCGGCTACGGCTACCCACAGCCGACCCAGCCCGCCGGCCAGCGGCCCGCCGGCCCCTCCGGACCGGTGGGCGCCCCGGCGCCCGGCTCCCGTACCCGCTACTGGATCGAGATCAACGGCACCCGCCACCAGATCTCCCGCGCGACACTCGTGCTGGGCCGCAGCACCGAGGCCGACGTGCGGATCGACGACCCCGGCGTCTCCCGCCGGCACTGCGAGATCCGGACCGGAACGCCCTCGACGATCCAGGATCTCGGATCCACCAACGGCATCGTGGTGGACGGGCAGCACACCACCCGCGCTACGCTCCGCGACGGCTCGCGGATCGTCGTGGGCAGCACCACCATCATTTACCGGCAAGCCGAAGGGTGAAGCGGGGGCAATGTCAGAGCTGACCCTCACGGTCATGCGGCTGGGTTTCCTGGCCGTACTGTGGCTGTTCGTGATCGTGGCCGTGCAGGTCATCCGCAGCGACCTGTTCGGTACGCGCGTCACCCAGCGCGGATCGCGTAGGGAAGAAGGACGCCGGCAGCAGCCCGCCGCCCGACAGCAGGCCGCACCCCCGCAGCAGCGCGCCCAGCAGCCCGCGAGCGGCGGACGCCGGCGCAACGCCCCCAGCAAGCTGGTCGTCAGCGAGGGCACCCTGACCGGGACGACCGTCGCGCTCCAGGGCCAGACCATCACCCTGGGCCGCGCCCACGACTCCACGATCGTGCTGGACGACGACTACGCCTCCAGCCGCCATGCCAGGATCTACCCGGACCGCGACGGCCAGTGGATCGTCGAGGACCTCGGGTCGACCAACGGCACGTACCTGGACCGGTCCCGGCTGACGACACCCACACCGATCCCGCTGGGCGCGCCGATCCGCATCGGCAAAACCGTCATCGAGCTGCGGAAGTAGTGCTACATCATGAGTAGGCGCGAGCGGAGCGAGCACGCAGCGGCGGACCGGACACCGGTCCTTTGCGCGCTCCCGACCGGAGGGTGGGCACCGTGCGGATGTATCCGGAGCCGACGGGCGAGGTGCGCATGAGTCTGTCACTGCGCTTCGCCGCCGGATCGCACAAAGGCATGATCCGGGAGGGCAACGAGGACTCCGGTTACGCCGGTCCCCGCCTGCTCGCCATCGCCGACGGCATGGGCGGCCAGGCCGCCGGTGAGGTCGCCTCCTCCGAGGTGATCTCCACCCTGGTCACGCTCGACGACGACGTGCCCGGCTCCGACATCCTCACCTCCCTCGGCCACGCCGTGCAGCGCGCCAACGACCAGCTGCGCGCCATGGTCGAGGAGGACCCGCAGCTGGAAGGCATGGGGACCACCCTCACCGCCCTGCTGTGGACCGGGCAGCGGCTCGGACTCGTGCACGTCGGCGACTCACGGGCGTATCTGCTGCGTGACGGTGTGCTCACGCAGATCACCCAGGACCACACCTGGGTGCAGCGGCTCGTCGACGAGGGCCGCATCACCGAGGAAGAGGCCACCACCCACCCGCAGCGCTCCCTGCTGATGCGCGCGCTGGGCAGCGGCGAGCACGTCGAACCCGACCTCTCCATCCGCGAGGTCCGCGCCGGCGACCGTTACCTCATCTGCTCCGACGGACTCTCCGGGGTCGTCTCCCACCAGACCCTGGAGGAGACCCTCGCCAGCTACCAGGGCCCGCAGGAGACCGTTCAGGAGCTGATCCAGCTCGCCCTGCGCGGCGGCGGCCCCGACAACATCACCGTGATCATCGCCGACGTCCTCGACCTGGACACCGGCGACACCCTCGCCGGACAGCTCTCCGACACCCCGGTCGTGGTCGGTGCCGTCGCCGAGAACCAGCAGCACCTGCACGACAACGGCTTCATGCAGACCCCCGCGGGCCGTGCCGCGAGCCTCGGCCGCCCGGTCCCCGGCCAGGGCGGAGGCGGCGAGTTCGGCCCGCCCGGCTCCGACGACACCACCGGATACGTCCCGGCCGGCAGCTACGGCGACTACACCGACGACGACTTCATCAAGCCCCGCAAGGGGCGGAAGTGGCTGAAGAGATCCTTCTACAGCGTGCTCGCCCTCGCCGTCATCGGCGGGGGCGTGTACGGCGGCTGGCGCTGGACGCAGACGCAGTACTACGTCGGCGCCAACGGCGAGCACGTCGCGCTGTACCAGGGCATCAGCCAGGACCTGGCCTGGGTCTCGCTTTCGAAGGTGCAGCAGGACCACCCCGAGATCGAACTCAAGTACCTGCCGCCGTACCAGCAGAAGCAGGTCAAGGCCACCATCGCCGAGGGCGGTCTCACCGACGCCCAGTCGAAGGTCCAAGAGCTGGCCGTGCAGGCCTCCGCCTGCCAGAAGGAGTCGGAACGCACCGCGTCCGAGTCCAAGGCCAACTCCAAGACGGGCCAGGGCGAGGCCGGAGGCACCACGGGAACCACCAAGACCTCTCTCACGTCCAAGGCCTCGCCCACACCGTCGAAATCGGCGTCCTCCACGGCGTCACCGTCCCCGTCCACCTCAGCGACCGCCACCCCCAGCCCCGGCCCCACTCTCTCGGAGGATGAGCAGAAGGTCGTCTCGCTGTGCGGTAAGCAGTAGGCAAGCCGTGAGAGGCCCCGTCACACGATGAGCAGTACTACCAACACGTCGACGAACCAGACGTCCACGATCGGCTCCATCGGCACACCGAGCCGCCGCAACACCGAGCTCGCGCTCCTGGTGTTCGCCGTCGCCATCCCGGTGTTCGCCTACGCCAACGTGGGCCTGGCCATCAACGACAAGGTCCCCGCGGGACTGCTGAGCTACGGACTGGGCCTCGGCCTCCTGGCCGGCGTCGCCCACCTCGCCGTCCGCAAGTTCGCCCCCTACGCGGACCCCCTGCTGCTGCCGCTGGCCACCCTGCTCAACGGCCTCGGCCTGGTCGTCATCTGGAGACTCGACCAGTCCAAACTGCTGCAGACGATCAAACAGGCGGGCACCGCGGCACCACGGCAGCTGCTGTACACCGCGATGGGCATCGCGCTGTTCATCGTCGTGCTGATCTTCCTCAAGGACCACCGCGTCCTGCAGCGCTACACCTACATCTCCATGGTCGGCGCGCTCTTCCTGCTGCTGCTGCCGCTCGTACCGGGCCTCGGCCAGAACATCTACGGCGCCAAGATCTGGATCTCCGTCGCGGGCTTCTCCATCCAGCCCGGCGAGTTCGCCAAGATCGTCCTCGCGATCTTCTTCGCCGGCTACCTGATGGTCAAACGGGACGCCCTCGCACTCGCCAGCCGCCGCTTCATGGGCCTGTACCTGCCGCGCGGCCGCGACCTCGGACCGATCCTGGTCGTCTGGTTCATGTCGATCCTCATCCTGGTGTTCGAGACCGACCTCGGTACCTCGCTGCTGTTCTTCGGAATGTTCGTCATCATGCTGTACGTCGCCACCGAGCGGACCAGCTGGATCGTCTTCGGTCTGCTGATGGCCGCGGCCGGCGCGGTCGGCGTGGCCAGCTTCGAACCGCACGTCCAGCAGCGCGTCCAGGCCTGGCTCAGCCCGATGAACGAGTACAAGCTCTCCCAGAAGGGCGTCGTCGGCCACTCCGAGCAGGCGATGCAGGCCCTGTGGGCGTTCGGCTCCGGCGGCACCCTCGGCACCGGCCTCGGCCAGGGCCACTCCGACCTCATCCGGTTCGCCGCCAACTCCGACTTCATCCTCGCCACCTTCGGCGAGGAGCTCGGCCTGGCCGGCATCATGGCGTTCCTGCTGCTCTACGGCCTGATCGTGGAGCGTGGCGTACGCACCGCCCTCGCCGCCCGCGACCCATTCGGCAAGCTGCTCGCCATCGGCCTCTCCGGCGCCTTCGCCCTCCAGGTCTTCGTCGTCGCCGGCGGTGTCATGGGCCTCATCCCGCTCACCGGTATGACGATGCCGTTCGTGGCGTACGGCGGTTCCTCCGTCATCGCCAACTGGGCACTGATCGGCATCCTCATCCGCATCAGCGACACCGCCCGCCGCCCGGCCCCGGCCCCAGCAGCCAACCCCGACGCCGAGATGACCCAGGTGGTCCGCCCGTCATGAACAAGCCCCTACGCCGGATCGCGATCTTCTGCGGCCTCCTGGTCCTCACCCTGCTGCTGCGCGACAACTGGCTCCAGTACGTCAAGGCCGACAGCCTCCGCGAGGACACGGCCAACCGCCGCGTCACGATCGCCCGTTACTCCACACCGCGTGGCGACATCATCGTCGACGGCAGCCCCATCACCGGCTCCACCGCGTCGAGTTCCTCCGGTCTCAACGACCTGAAGTACAAGCGCACGTACAAGAACGGTCCCATGTGGGCCCCGGTCACCGGCTTCGCCTCCCAGGCCTTCGGCGCCACCCAGCTGGAGAACCTGGAAGACGGCATCCTCACCGGCAACGACGACCGGCTCTTCTTCCGCAACACCCTCGACATGATCACGGGCAAGCAGAAGTCGGGCGGCAACGTCGTCACCACGCTCAACGCGGCCGCCCAGAAGGCCGCGTACAACGGCCTGAAGACACAGGGCGGCAAGGGCGCGGTCGTCGCCCTCGACCCCTCCACGGGCAAGATCCTGGCCCTCGCCTCCTACCCGTCGTACGACCCCTCGGCCTTCGCCGGCACCTCGGACACCGACGCCACGGCCTGGAAGAAGCTGCAGAAGACATACAACCCGAACGACCCGATGCTGAACCGGGCGCTGCGCGAGACCTACCCGCCGGGCTCCACCTTCAAGGTGGTCACCGCCTCGGCCGCGCTGGAGAACGGGCTGTACAACTCGGCCGACCAGGCCACCAACTCGCCACTGCCGTACGTCATGCCCGGCACCACCACCGAGCTGAAGAACGAGGGCAACATCCCCTGCAAGAACGCGACCATGCGGATCGCGCTGCAGTTCTCCTGCAACACCGTCTTCGGCAAGATCGGCGCCGACCTCGGCAACGACAAGATGCTCGCCGAGGCCAAGAAGTTCGGCTTCGACGCCCAGCAGTTCACCCCGGTCCGCTCCAGCGCCTCGGTCTTCTCCGACAACATGAACCAGTCGCAGACCGCGCTGTCCTCGATCGGCCAGTACAACACCGCCGCGACCCCGCTGCAGATGGCCATGGTCGCCTCCGCGGTCGCCAACGACGGCAAGCTGATGAAGCCGTACATGATCGATAAGCTTCAGTCGCCGGGCCTCGACACCATCTCGCAGACCGACCCCCAGGAACTGAGCCAGCCGCTGACCTCCTCCAACGCCCAGATCCTCCAGTCGATGATGGAGACGGTCGTCAAGGACGGCACCGGCAAGAACGCGCAGATCAACGGCGTCACCGTCGGCGGCAAGACCGGCACCGCCCAGCACGGTGTGGAGAACAGCGAGAACCCGTACGCCTGGTTCATCTCCTACGCCAAGCTCCCCGACGGCAGCAAGCCGGTCGCCGTCGCCGTGGTGATCGAGGACGACCAGGCCAACCGTGACGACATCTCCGGCGGCGGCCTCGCGGCCCCGATCGCGAAGAGTGTGATGGAGGCGGTCATCAACTCCAAGAAGTGACCCCGCTCACGTTCCCTTCACATCGGTGCACGTTGCGATACCGGTCCTGTATCGGGTTACGGGCTTGGCCAGGTCACACAAACACAGCCGGGTACGGTAGGCCCGGACGGCAGCCTCCGACCGCACACCCGTGCCGGTCGGGACCCACGGAGAGGGCTGGTAGGTAGCTATGGAAGAGCCGCGTCGCCTCGGCGGCCGGTACGAGCTGGGCCACGTGCTCGGCCGTGGTGGCATGGCGGAGGTCTACCTCGCGCATGACACCCGGCTCGGCCGCGCGGTGGCGGTGAAGACGCTGCGCGTGGACCTCGCGCGTGATCCGTCCTTCCAAGCCCGGTTCCGCCGGGAGGCCCAGTCTGCCGCCTCGCTCAACCACCCCGCGATCGTCGCGGTCTACGACACGGGCGAGGACTACATCGACGGGGTCTCGATCCCGTACATCGTCATGGAGTACGTGGAGGGCTCGACCCTGCGCGAGCTGCTCCACTCCGGACGCAAACTCCTCCCCGAGCGCGCGATGGAAATGACCATCGGCATCCTCCAGGGCCTGGAGTACGCGCACCGCAGCGGCATCGTCCACCGGGACATCAAGCCGGCGAACGTCATGCTGACGCGCAACGGCCAGGTCAAGGTGATGGACTTCGGCATCGCCCGCGCCATGGGCGACTCCGGCATGACCATGACCCAGACGGCCGCGGTCATCGGCACCGCCCAGTACCTGTCTCCCGAGCAGGCCAAGGGCGAGCAGGTCGACGCCCGCTCGGACCTCTACTCGACAGGCTGCCTGCTCTACGAGCTGCTGACGGTACGGCCGCCGTTCGTGGGCGACAGCCCGGTGGCGGTGGCCTACCAGCACGTACGGGAGGAACCGCAGCCCCCGTCGGTCTTCGACCCCGAGATCACCCCGGAGATGGACGCGATCGTCCTCCGGGCCCTGGTCAAGGACCCGAACTACCGCTATCAGTCGGCCGACGAGATGCGCGCCGACATCGAGGCCTGCCTGGACGGCCAGCCGGTCGCCGCCACCGCGGCGATGGGCTCCGTGGGCTACGGCGGCTACCCGGACGACCAGGCGACCACCGCACTGCGCGCGGACGCCGGCGCGACCACCATGCTCCCGCCCATGAACCCGGACGACGGCGGCTACGGCTACGACGACCGCCCGGACCGCCGCCGCCAGCAGAAGAAGAGCAACACATCCACGATCCTGCTCGTGGTCGCCGGCATCCTGGTGCTGGTCGGCTCCGTCCTGATCGGAAAATGGGTGGTCAGCGGCAACGGCGGGGACAAACCCTTCGCCGCCCCGAACTTCGTGGGTTCCACGTACTCGGACGCACAGAAGATGGCCGTGAATTCGGGCCTGAAGCTGGCGGCACCGACACGAAAGACCTGCGCCGACCAGCCCAAGGGCAGCGTCTGCTCCCAGGACCCGGCACCGAACTCGAACGTCAAGAAGGGCGACACCATCAGCCTGGTGGTGTCGACGGGGGCGCCGAAGGTCGCCGTGGACAACGTGATCGGCAAGAGCATCGACGACGCCACCACGCAACTGGAGAACAAGGGCTTCAAGGTCAAGGTCACCAAGACCGTCTCCACCCAGACCGAGGGCACGGTCCTGAGCCAGAACCCCGACCCGGGCACCGAGAAGGAGAAGGGCTCGACCGTCACCCTGGAGGTCGCCAAGGCCCCGGACAAGGTCGCCATCCCCTCCGACATCGCCGGCAAGTCCTGCGATGACGCGAAGAGCGAGCTGCAGTCCCTGGGCCTGGTCCCGACCTGTGCCGACACTCCCGTCACCGACGCCACCCAGGACGGCAAGGTCATCTCGACCAACCCGGCGGTCGGCCAGCAGGTCCAGAAGAACACTGCGGTGACGATCAACGTCGGCAAGGTCCAAGAGAACCAGCAGGTGCAGATTCCACAGGACATTTCGGGCAAGACTTTGAAGGACGCCCGGAACGAGCTCCAGAACCTCGGCCTCCAGGTCAACGTCCAGGGTTCTCAGGACGACAACGCCACCGTCGTCACCTCGTCGCCCTCCCCCGGCAGCACCGCCAACAAGGGCGACACGATCACCCTGTTCGCCACCGCCCAGAACAACAACGGCGGCAACAACGGCGGTACCAACATCTTCGGCGGTACCAGCGGCTGACGGCCCGATCACGACAGCGGAGCCCCGGCGTCCTCGTGAGAGGACGCCGGGGCTCCGTTTTTGGCGACACGCACAGGTCCCGAACGTGAGTTCTCTCCTCGATCGTGTCCTCGTACATCCCGCCTCGTTGACCGGGTGGGGTGGGGAATCTGTTCACTGCCCCGGCCGTACGGCCACAACGAACAAGGGGGCAGAACATGATCGACCAAACAGCTCTGCTGGAGTCCCAGGCCCTGCGCAGCAGCGTGCTGGATCGCACTGACGTGCTCGACAGAGTGAAGGCACTGTCACTGCTGCCGGACGGGATGCATGTGACTACGGCGATGGTGGCGGCGTACTTCGAGGTCACCGTGAAGACGCTTGAGTCCGTTGTGGAAGACCATCGGCATGAACTGGAGGCCAGTGGCTACCAAGTTCTGACAGGCGAGCGACTGGCCCTCTTCAAGGGGGCCAGTGGGATCCACTCGCGCTCAAAGGCACTTGCCCTGTTCTCGCGCCGGGCCATCCTCAACGTCGCCATGCTCCTCCGCGACAGCGAAGTCGCACGTCAGGTACGTGTCTACCTCCTCGACATGGAGTACCTGGCCCGGACCCAGCCTGTGGAAAACCCGGCGCCAACAGACCTCCTGGCTCTTGACGACTGCATCGACCAGCGCATCACCCACATCCTCGGCAAGACCGTGGTACCGATGTTCAACGCCCTGATCGAGACATCGGGCGAGCATCGGCAAGAGCTGATCGCCCTGCGGGCAGGAGTCCAGCGCATCGAGCGGCGGCTCCACCAGCACCACGCACGGCTCAAGAGGCTCGAAGGGATCCGGGACGACCGCCCCGCCATCGGAGTCATGGCCGCCATGGACGCCATGAACGGCCGCACGTTCGAGCGCCATATCGCCAAGCTGCTGATCCGCGACGGTTGCACCAACGTCGTCGTACAGGGCGGTCACGGCGACCGGGGCGTCGACATCATCGGACTCACGGCCGACGGGCGGCGCCTCGTCGTCCAGTGCAAGAGGTTCGCGCCCTACCTCAACATCACCAGCCCCGACGTCCAGAAGTTCATCGGGGCCGCGAAGGTCCTGTACAGCGCGGACGTGGCGCTCTACGTGGCAACGTGCCCCTTCACAGCGGCAGCCCTGGACATCGCCGCCGAAGCCGGGATCATCGCCGTACACCGTGGGAAGCTGGAGGACTGGAGCGCCGGGGAACCGCTGAAGGTTCTGGAGTAGGCAGGATGTGACACACAGAGGCCCGAAGTCGCAAATCGTAGTTGCGGCTTCGGGCCTTCGCCATGCTAGGTGACTGAGCTCCTTGCAGGAGCTCAGTCAGCGCAGTTCCTTCGGCAGTGTCCGCTTGCTGTCCACCTTCTGCACCCGCACCAGCTCCCCCCACACCACATACCGGTACCGGCTCGTGTACACCGGCGTGCATGTCGTCAGGGTGATGTAGTGGCCCGGCTTCGTCTTGCCGGACTCCTTGGGGACCTGGGAGAGGACCTTGACGTTGTACTTCGAGGTCTCCGGGAGGATGTCGTAGACCTTGTAGACGTACCAGTCGTCCCGAGTCTCGAAGACGACCGGGTCGCCGACCTTCACCTTGTCGATGTTGTGGAACTTGGCACCGTGACCGTCCCGGTGGGCGGCGAGGGTGAAGTTGCCGGTCTTGCCCGTGGTCGGGAGCGCGGCCTTGACCGGATCCGTGTAGTAGCCGGCCACACCGCCGTTGAGGACATCCGTCGACGTGCCCTTCTCGACCAGGACCTCGCCGTTCTTCATCGACGGCACATGCAGGAAGCCGATGCCGTCCTTCGTGTCCAGCGCCCCCGGACCGGTGTCCGGCTGGGCCCAGGTGTCACGGACCTTGTCACCCTCCCGGTCCGCCTTGCGGTCCGCTATGACGTTCGTCCACCAGAGCGAGTAGACGACGAACAGGCCGAGCACCAGGCCCGCCGTGATGAGGAGTTCACCCAGGACGCTGACCGCCATCGCGATCCGGCCGATCGGCCGACGGCCCGGGACGGGCACCGCGTCCGGCGCGTCGGTCTGCTCTTCGGTGTCGTCGGCGGTCGCTGCCACTGTTCCTCTGCCTCTGCCCTTACTCGACGAGCGCGTCCGGCTTGCCCTTGCTGCGCGGGCGTTCCTCGACCATCTTGCCCCACACGATCAACCGGTACTTGCTGGTGAACTCCGGTGTGCAGGTGGTGAGAGTGATGTAGCGGCCCGGCTTGGTGAAACCCGAACCCTTCGGGACCGGATCCAGCACACTCACGTTGCTCGGCGCCGTCACCGGCAGCATCGACGTCACCTTGTACACGAAGTACTCGTCCTGCGTCTCGACGACGACCGCGTCACCGGCCACCAGTCTGTTGATGTACCGGAACGGCTCGCCGTGCGTGTTGCGGTGCGCGGCCAGACCGAAGTTACCGGTCTTGTCCTGAGGCATCGCGGTCTTCAGCGCACCCTCGCCGTAGTGACCGACCATGCCCTTGTCGAGGACCTTCTTGTTGCTGACGCCCTCGGCGATCGGCGCCACCACGTCCAGCTTGGGGATGTGAAGGATGGCGAAACCCTGCCCCGGCGCGAAGACACCGGGCGCCCGCTTGCCGCTCGCCCAGTCCTTCTGCAGGGCGCTCGCCTCACTGCCCGCCTGGGCATGGGCACGGACGTTCGTCCACCACAGCTGATAGGTGACGAACAACAGCATCAGCACACCGGTGGTGATGAACACCTCGCCTATCGCCCGGCTCGCCACGACGGCCGGACTGGGCTTGCGCAGCCGCTCCCGGCGACGCGCCTCGACCCGGGACAACGGACGTCCCGAGGCGCTGTTCCCGCTCGGCGGTGCCTCCGCCGCCTCCGGTGCGCCACCGTGCCGCCCGCCACGCCGTCTGGCTGCCTTTCTACGGGCCGCTCGGCCGCCCCCTGGTGTCCCAGGGGCAGAAGAGGCTGCCGTGCCCGCAGACGCCGACATAGGCGGCGGATCGGGGATCCGCAGGGCGACGGTCTCCTCGTCGATCGGCGGGAGATAGACCGCCGCCGGCTCCTCGGCCGTGACCGGAGGCAGATACGCCGTCTCCCCGAGCGCGCTCGACCCCCCGTACGGCTGAACCCCGTACGAGGTATCGGTCTCGCGCTCGGGGCGCAGCGCGGTCACGCCGTGGCCCTGCCCACCACCGGGGCGAGCCCCGCCGACCTCGCCACGGCCCCCTGGTCACCGCACTCCACCAGCCAGTTGGCCAGCATCCGGTGCCCGTGCTCGGTCAGCACCGACTCGGGGTGGAACTGCACACCCTCCACCGGGAGTTCACGGTGCCGCAGCCCCATGATGATCCCGTCGTGGGTGCGGGCGGTCACCTCCAGCTCGACCGGAACCGTGTCCGGCTCGGCCGCGAGCGAGTGGTAGCGGGTCGCGGTGAACGGGGTCGGCAGGCCGGCGAAGACCCCCTTGCCCTCATGCTCCACCAGCGAGGTCTTGCCGTGCAGCAGCTCCGGCGCCCGGTCCACCACACCGCCGTACGCCACCTGCATCGACTGCATGCCGAGACAGACACCGAAGACCGGGACACCGGTGGCCGCACAGTGCCGGACCATCTCCACACACACCCCGGCCTCCTCCGGCGTACCGGGGCCCGGCGACAGCAGCACACCGTCGAAACCGTCCTGGGCATGCGCCGTCGACACCTCGTCGTTGCGCAGCACCTCGCACTCGGCGCCCAGCTGGTACAGGTACTGGACCAGGTTGAAGACGAAGCTGTCGTAGTTGTCGACGACGAGAATCCGCGCGCTCACTGGTTGTCCACCGTCACATCGTTGAAGGGCAGCAGCGGTTCGGCCCAGGGGAAGACGTACTGGAAGAGGACGTAGACCACGGCCAGGACGAGCACGAGTGAGATCAGCGACTTCACCCATACGTTCCCCGGCAGATGCCGCCAGATGTAGCCGTACATGCCGTCCCTGCCGTCCCTTCCGTTCCAACACGGCACCAGAATCCCGCCGTACTGCACCAGACTAACGGCGCAGCGCCGCGGGTTTGCCTGCCTCCACAGGCTGTGTGGAGTCCAGATGCGCCCAGACGATCAGCCGATGACTGTGCCCCCATTCCGGATCGCACGTGGTCAGCGTGAGATAGCGCCCCGGACGCGTATACCCCGACTTACGTGGCACAGGGTCGATCACTTCAACGTCCGTCGGAACTGTTTTGTAAGGGCCTTTGTCGATCCGATACGTGAACCAGGTGGTCCCGTCCGTCAGCACGATCGCATCGCCCTTGCGCAGCTCCGGGAAGTCCAGGAACGGGTCGCCGTACGTGCGGCGATGGCCGGCGACCGCGAAGTTACCCTCCTGGCCGAGCCGCGCGGTCCGGGCGTAGTGGGCCAGGCCCTTCTTCAGCACATCGGTCCCCGTGCCCTCCAGGACCGGCTTGTTCCACGTGAAACCGAACCGCGGGATGTACATGATCGCGAAAGGCCTGCCGTAGTGGTAGGCCGCGGGAGTGGCGGGAGCGGACGCCTTGGCCGTCGGGTGCACCGCGGCGTCGGCCGACCACTGCCGCTGTAACCGGTCGATCTGGTCGTGCATCACGCTGTCGGCCTTCACCCCGGTCCAGAACAGCACATAGACCACGAAGAGGACGATGAGCGTGCCGACGGTGATGCAGAACTCGCTCACGGTCCTGACGATCACACGCACCGGCGGCTCCAGAAGGTGACGAGCTGCTTACTCCACGGGCTTCGCGTAGTGCAGATCCACTGTGCCCGAGTAACCCGGCAGAGTCACCGTCCCGTCCTCGGTGACTTTCCAGCCGAGGCCGTAGACGTTCACGTACACCATGTAGTTCTGGATCGCCTCGGAGTCCGCGAGCCCCTGCTGCATCTTCGCCGGGTCCCCGACCGCCTGGATCTTGTACGGCGGTGAGTAGACCCGGCCCTGGAGGATCAGCGTGTTGCCGACGCAGCGCACCGCACTGGTGGAGATCAGCCGCTGGTCCATGACCTTGATGCCCTGGGCGCCGCTCTTCCAGAGAGCGTTCACCACGGCCTGCAGATCCTGCTGGTGGATGACCAGATAGTCGGGCTGCGGCTCGGGATAGCCGGGCAGCTTGGCCGTCGCGTTCGGCGGAGCGTCGTTCAGCGTGACGGTGATCGCCTTGCCGCTGAGCTTCCGGGTGCCCGCGTCCTTCTCCAGCCCCGTGAGCTTGTCGTCCTGGGCCCTGGTGGAACCGTCGTCGCGTTCGGCGAGCTTCTCGTTCTGATCGCGCGAGCTCGCGTTGGCCTCGTCCAGCTCCTTGTTCTTGCGGCTGCGCTCCTGGATCAGGTCGGACAGCTTCAGCAGATTGTCGTCCGAGCGGATGTCGGTGCCCTTGGCCGTGTTGAAGCTGGTGAAGAAGAGAAGGCCGGCGAGGGCGAAGACTCCCACGGTAAGAACCCGCACCGGACGGAAGCCGCCCTTACGGGCCGGGTCGGAACCCGTTGATCCGGTCGCGTTGGAGTCGGCAGAATTGCTCAACGTACCCTTATCTCCTTCGGCGCCGTAGAAGCACTACGCTAACGGACGCCCGGGGGAGCGCTCAGTGCGCCCTTGCTGCCCCTTGTACGCTGCCCCGAGCCCGACCCAGTTACCTGCGCGGCCACGCAGCGCATCGACAGGAGAGACCCTCGTGCCGAAGTCACGTATCCGCAAGAAGGCCGACTACACGCCGCCCCCGGCGAAGCAGACGACCGCCATCAAGTTGAACAACCGGGCCTGGGTCGCGCCGGTGATGCTGGCCATGTTCCTCATCGGGCTGGCCTGGATCGTCGTCTTCTACGTGACCGACGGCTCACTGCCCATCGACAGCCTCGACAACTGGAACATCGTCGTGGGCTTCGGCTTCATCGCCGCCGGCTTCGGTGTCTCCACGCAGTGGAAGTAACCCCGGCCGACAGCTCTGCCCAGGGCTGTTCGCTGAGTTATCCACAGGCCTGACCTGCTATCCACACCCCTCCTGGGGAAAAGACGACGATCTGTGGATAACCCGTCGGGCGTTGACACCGGTACGACTACCACAACACCCCTCGTGTAACTGTTCGCCCCCTGCCTGAGCTGCGGAAACGCAAGTGAGGTACAGGGGGCACAGTTGTGCGCACACGTTGTGTATAAGATCGTCACCGTCTGTGGACAACGGTTCGGTATCGGTGCGGTGAGCCGCCGTGAACAGGCTCAGGTGAGCTGCGCGGTCCTGACGACCGTGAGGACGACGGTCACCACCAGGACCAGCGCACAGGTGCCGTACTGGATGAGGTTCCGCCGCTCGCGCGGGGCGTGCACCATCGCGTAGCCGGTGACGACACCGGCGACCAGGCCGCCGATATGGGCCTGCCAGGCGATACCGCCGCTGAAGGTGAAGATGAGGTTGATCACCAGCAGGGCGATGATCGGCCGCATGTCGTAGTTGAGCCGGCGGATGAGCACCGCGGTCGCGCCGAAGAGGCCGAAGATCGCGCCGGAGGCGCCGAGCGAGGGCTGGTTCTGGGCGGCGAGCAGATAGGTGAGGGCGCTGCCGGCCAGGCCGGAGACGAAGTAGAGCGTGATGTAGCGGGCGCGGCCGAGGGCGGCTTCCAGGGGGCCGCCGATCCACCACAGGCTGAGCATGTTGAACGCGATGTGCATGGGGTTGCCGGGATCGTGCAGGAACATCGCGGTCAGCATGCGGTAGTACTGGCCTTGCGCCACTCCTTCGAGCGGGCTGACCTGGGAGTACTGGGCCTGGCCGATCATCTCGAAGTGGTTGGTGAAGCTGTTCCCGACCGAGACCTGGATCAGGAAGACGGCGATGTTGATGCCGATCAGGATCTTGGTGACCAGCCGCGGATCCATGGTGACCGTGCCGCCGGCGATGGTGCGCGGGCGGGAGGCGGCCGGGGGCGGGCCGCTGTGGCCGGCGGTGGCGCCGCGCACGCACTCGGGGCACTGGAAGCCCACGGAGGCGCTGACCATGCACTCGGGGCAGATGGGGCGCTCGCAGCGGGTGCAGCGCACGCCGGTCTCCCGGTCCGGGTGCCGGTAGCACTTGGGCAGGCTGTGTGCGTCGCGCGCGCTGCCTGCCGCCTGGTCCTCCATGGGGTCCCCTCGCTCGTCGTGGGCAACATTGTGCCCCGCACATCCTTACGGACGAGCGGGGCGTTTGGTTCCCTTCGGACGGTCTCCTTCGGATTCGGGGCCGTCTCAGCTGTCGCGCTTCTCGACGGCGACCGTCTTGATCACGACGTTGTTCTCGGGCCGCTTGTTCGGTCCGCTGACGGCGACGGCGGCGATCTTGTCCACGACCTTCTGGCTGTCCGGGTCGACGACCTCGCCGAAGATGGTGTGCTTGCGGTTGAGGTGGGGGGCGGGATTGACCGTGATGAAGAACTGGGAGCCGTTGGTGCGGGGGCCGGCGTTGGCCATGGCGAGCAGGTAGGGCCGGTCGAAGCGCAGGTCGGGGTGGAACTCGTCCTCGAACTTGTAGCCGGGGCCGCCGATGCCGGTGCCGAGGGGGTCGCCGCCCTGGATCATGAAGCCGCTGATCACCCGGTGGAAGACCGTGCCGTCGTAGAGCGGGTCGGTGGAGACCGTGCCGGTGGCCGGGTGGGTCCACTCTCGCTCGCCCTGCGCCAGTTCGACGAAGTTCCTGACCGTCTTCGGCGCGTGGTTCGGGAAGAGCCGGACCACGATGTCGCCGAGGCTGGTCTTCAGGGTGGCGTAGAGCTGCTCGGCCACGGTCCACCTTCCGTTGTGCTCGGGTTCAGTGCCCAGATCCTCGCACGGTACGGCGGGTCCGTCGCCCGTCGCGGGTCTGTGGACGTGGATCCTCACGAATCACTTGCCGAACCCCTTCTGTCATGCGGGGGCGCGCGGCGCCGATCCGTGGCATTGTCGTCGACAAGCCCCTCTTAGCTCTGGTTGCACCCGTATGCCCGTCCTCGCGCGCCGCTCGGCCCGTTGGCAGGCATGATCCATAAAAGGGTGGAAAGTCGAATTACCGTACGCCACCGAGGAGGAGGAAACCCGTGACCCGCAACGACAGCGTGCGCGCCGCGACCAGTTCGGCGAAGGACAGCGTGCGTCACGCCGCGGAAGTGGTGGCGCCCTACGCCGACACGGCCAAGGAGCGTGCCGCGTACTACGCGCAGGAGGCACGCGTACGGCTCGCGCCCGTGGTGTCGCAGGCCGCCGAACAGGCCCGCGTCCAGTACGACGCCCGTCTCGTGCCGCGGCTGGAACTGGCCCGGGCGCATGTGCCGCCGAAGGTGGACCAGGCCGCGCACGATGCCGCCGATCTGACCCGTAAGGCGGCCCGGCAGGCCGCCGACTACTCACGTCCGAGGATCGAGCAGGCGGTGGCGGCGGCCGGGCCGGTCCGTGACGAGGCCGCGACGCGGGGTGCCGCGGCGCTGGCCGCGCTGCGGGGCAATGTCTCGGCCGAGGACATCCAGAAGCTGGCTCGCCGGAACCAGCGGCGTTCGGCGTGCGGCCGGGTGTTCAAGGCGTTCGTGGTGGCCGGTGTGCTGGCCGGTGCCGGCGTCGCCGCCTGGAAGTGGTGGGACAAGCAGGCCAACCCGGACTGGCTGGTCGAGCCGCCCGCGGCGACGGAGGTGCCCGAGTCGGGCCGTCTCGGTTCGGTGGACGGCACTTCCCCGCTCGACCCCGAGGTTCAGGCCAAGGAGGCCGAGGAGCGGGCGAACCGGGACGGCAAGAAGCACTGACCCACGGCTCAAAAAACAACCCCTCTGACCGCATTTATGCTGGTCAGAGGGGTTTTTGTGGAGCCTAGGGGAGTCGAACCCCTGACATCTGCCATGCAAAGACAGCGCTCTACCAACTGAGCTAAGGCCCCGGCGCAGACCAGAGTACCGGGTCACCCCCCGTACCTCGCAAAAAGATTGGGGGTCCCCGCGGATGACCACGCTCCGTAAGATGCTCGACGAGGTTCGCTGTAGCGAACCGTGGATTTTTTGGGGAAGCGATGGGGAGACGCAATGGACGCCGCACAGCAGGAAGCCACCGCCAGAGCGCGGGAGCTGCAGCGGAACTGGTACGGGGAGCCGTTGGGGGCGCTCTTCCGTAAGCTCATCGACGATCTGGGGCTCAACCAGGCTCGTCTGGCGGCGGTCCTCGGACTGTCCGCGCCCATGTTGTCGCAGCTGATGAGCGGCCAGCGGGCGAAGATCGGCAACCCGGCCGTGGTCCAGCGGGTGCAGCAGCTCCAGGACCTGGCCGCACTGGTCGCGGACGGCAGCGTGAGCGCGGCCGAGGCGACCGAGCGCATGGACGAGATCAAGAAGTCCCAGGGGGGCTCGGTGCTCAGCAACAGCACACAGACGACGAGCGGTTCGGGAGCGCCGACGGTCAAGCGGGTGGTCCGCGAGATCCAGTCGCTGCTGCGTTCGGTGGCCGCGGCGGGCGACATCATCGACGCGGCCGACACCCTGGCCCCGTCCCATCCGGAGCTCGCGGAGTTCCTCCGGGTGTACGGCGCCGGCCGTACCTCGGACGCGGTCACGCACTACCAGTCGCACCAGAGCTGAGCCGCGGCCCGGTACACCGGAGGGGGTCCGGTGAACCGGGCGGGGCCGGGCTCCTGGCGCGGGGGTCGCGCGAGAGGGGTCGTATCTCTCATCCGGGGGAAGCAAGGGGGGTAACAGGCACAAGGGGGTAACAGGCAAGGGGAGTGGCAGGGGGGCTTCGAGGGGGAGGGCTGCGGGCAGTCATGGGTGAGGTCTTCGCGGGCCGGTACGAACTGGCCGACCCGATCGGTCATGGCGGGGTGGGTGCCGTCTGGCGCGCCTGGGACCACCGGCGGAAACGCTATGTGGCGGCCAAGGTGCTCCAGCAGAGCGACGCCCACGCGCTGCTGCGCTTCGTGCGGGAGCAGGCGCTGCGCATCGATCACCCTCATGTCCTCGCTCCGGCCAGCTGGGCCGCCGACGACGACAAGGTCCTGTTCACGATGGACCTGGTCGCCGGCGGTTCGCTGGTCCATCTCGTCGGGGACTACGGCCCGCTTCCCCCTGCGTTCGTCTGCACGCTTCTCGACCAGCTGCTCTCCGGTCTCGCCGCCGTGCACGCGGAGGGCGTGGTCCACCGGGACATCAAGCCCGCCAACATCCTGCTGGAGGCGTCCGGTACCGCCCGTCCCCGGCTGCGCCTGTCCGACTTCGGTATCGCCATGCGGTTCGGCGAGGCCCGGCTGACCGAGACCAACCTCGTGGTGGGTACGCCGGGTTACATCGCCCCCGAGCAACTCCTGGGTGCCGAGCCCGACTTCGCGGCCGACCTGTATGCCGTCGGGCTGGTCGCGCTCTACCTCCTGGAAGGTGCCAAGCCTGACGCCAAGGCGCTCGTCCAGTACTTCGCCGAGCACGGCACCCCGGGAGCTCCCAAGGGTGTCCCGGAGCCCCTCTGGCAGGTCGTCGCCACTCTCGTCCAGCCGGACCCCCAGTCCCGCTTCCGCACGGCCACGGGAGCCCGCAAGGCCCTCGCCCAGGCCAGGGAGCTCCTTCCCGAGCCGGACATCGACGACGAGACGATCGAGATCTTCGACCAACTGGGGCCGTTACCGCCGGGGTTCGAACCAGAGGGGCCGGTGCGGGTCGCGTCGGGGGTCGATACGGCGAGGGTGACGCCGGGAGATTCCGGCACGACGGCAACGGCGGGTACGGGTACACCGACTGCGGCGGCAGCGCGTCAGGCGGGAGTGCAGGCAGCAGGAGCGGCGGACGCGCGGGCAGGAGTGCAGGGCGCGGGCGGGCAGGCGGTGGCGCCGGGAACGGCGGCAGGGGCGGCAGGCGGCCCGGGGATGCCCGGGGGGCCGGCCGCGGCGGCGGCGACGGGTTCAGGTCCGGCCGTGGCCGCGGGGCCGGAAGCGGGTTCGGGCATGGCGGCCGGGGCCGGTTCCGGTACGGCGACAGGTGCGGGCCGCGCTTCGGCGTCGTCCCCGGTCCGGCCGGGGCACGCGGACGCTCCCCCGTCCACCGGCACCGACCGCGCCGGATCCTCCTCGGCCCCCGTCTCCATGTCCGACACCGGCAGCTTCCGGCTCCCCCCGCCCCAGACGCCGACGCCCGGCACGCCGTACGCGGAGCACCCCGGGCCGACACCGCCGTACCCGCCGTACACCCAGCAACAGCCGCAACCACTGCCCCAGCCCCAGCAAGCCACCCCCACCCCCACCCCCACCCCGCAGCCCCAGACCCCCTGGCCCCCCGCGCAGCCTCTCCCCCCTGTTCAGGAGGTCCGGCCGGACGCCGACACCACCACGACCGCCACCTACACCGCCCGCGACCCGCGGACCCCGCAGGCCGCGCAGAGCCAGTTGTCGGCGGTCCGTACCCACGGCCGGCGTCGGCGGCGGGCGCGTCGGGCCGGACCTCCCGCGAAGGCGGCCGTGCCGATCCTTCTCCTCGCGCTGGCCTGTTACGCCGTGGGTTTCTGGGCGTTGACCCGGATCTGAGAGCGCCGGGCGGACAGGGTCCATACGCCCAGGAACAGGAGCAGGGCGGTCCCCGCCCCGATCCCTCCCACGGCGAGCGCCCTCATCGCCGTGTGGTCGTCGCCGGTCGTGGTCAGGACGCCGTTCTGGTCCGACGACGCGTCGAAGACGCCCTTCGGGACGGCCGTACCGGCGTAGTCCGGGCCGGAGTTCGGGGTGCCGTCGATGAGGACCCGGAGCGTGACGCCGTACGGCCCCTTCCCGAACGTGTCCGCGGTCTGCCCGGTGAGGTGGACGACGAGGTAGTAGGCGCCGGCGAAGCGGAGGGAGTTCTGCGCGGTGGGGATGGCGTACCGGTTGGCGTAGGCCACGGGCGGCAGGGGTTGGAGGGAGGACGACTTCTGGGTGCCGTCGTAGCCGAGGGAGACGTCGTCGACGTAGCCGCGGACCGGGTTGTAGAGGGAGAGGTTGAGCGCGGCGCTGACATAGCCGTGGGGGTCGCCGCCGGTGCTGCCGAGGTCGACGGTGGCGTGCAGTTGCCGGCCCCAGTCGAGGGGGACCGCGTAGAAGAGGGTCTGGCCGGGGGTGATGTCGGTCTGCCAGACGCCCTGGCCCAGTGCGCGGGCCGTGTCGAAGCCGGCACCCCCGGGGCGGTGGTGGGGTTCTCCGGTGAGCGGCTCGGGGGACGCGGAGTTCCAGGTCTCGGGGGCGGTGGTGGCCCCGGTCCTGGCCAGGGCCGGTTCGGAGACGGGGGCGATCTCCAGGTCCCAGTTTCCGGGGGTCGTGGTCCGTGAGCCGGTCACGAGCCGCTGAACGGCCACGTAGTAGGTGCCCGCGTCCTGGCACAGCGCTTTGCCGGCGTCCCGCCGCCCCAGCGCGGTGATGGGCCGGGGGCTCAGCCCGGCGCCGAAACGGGCACTGTCGTAGGCGCAGGGGACACCGTTGGCGTCCTCGACCGAGACTGCGATGCCGTCGCTCGCGGAGACGGTGGCGCCGGCCGGCGGGACGGCGGTGACGGGGACGTAGGCCGTGGTGGTGGCGGCGAGTTCGAGGCGGAAGTACCGCTCGCCCTTCTCCGGGAGGGAGCTGCGGTAGGTGGTGCCGGGCTCCAGCGGTACGGCGTCCGCGGTGCCCTTGGCTGCGGTGACGGTGCGGGCGTCCGGAGCGAAGGCATAGCCGGTGCCGCTGTCCGCCGCAACCGGAGTGGCGGGCAGCAGTGCCGTCAGTGCGAGGGCGGCGACCGCGCCGACGCCCCGCCATCCCGCCGTACGCCACCGCCGTATCACGCGCGCCCCCAGCCGTAGCTCGCCAGCCGCCGAAGTCCCGGACCGGCCCCATACTGCCCCGCGCGCCTGCACGCCACCCGGCAATCCGTACGACCGGCCGAAACACCCGCCCCACAGGACGGTCCCGTGAGACGGTCCGAGCCGGATCGGTCCGGATCGGTCCGGATCGGTCCGGATCGGTCCGGTCCGGGCAACGCAAAACCCCGACCGCGAGGGCGGCCGGGGTCTCAGTGTCGTCTGTTGTCGGTACTCACGAACCCGTGGGCACGGAGTCAGTCGCCTCCGTCCACAGATCCTGCTCGGCGCGATCCGCCTGGATCTGGCGGTACACGAGGAGCCCGCCGATGGCGGCCAGTGCGACCAGGAGAAGCTTCTTCACCGTGCGACCTCGTCTCTTCCTTGACGTAGGGGACCTCTGGCGCCCGACTATACACACCGACCGATATCGATCGGTGACCTGGCGTCCGGCCCCGCATCCGGCCCCAACTCCGGTCCGCCGCAAGGTGTTGCACGAGGTCGGACCGTTCCGATCGGAGGGTGATCACACCTCCACGGACGGTGACTTTGCTCCCGCTCGCCCCCTTCGGAAGCCTTTCTGTGGATTTTTCCTGATCAGTACGTCCATCCGTGTGGTGTTGATCTGAACTTCGACGCGCCACGAGTCGACGTCCCCCACTTCGCGACGCCCATACACATCATGAGGAAAGTACGCAAATCGCCCGACCCGAAAGTGAGGGGCCATGGCCAGGAACGCCAAGGTCATGAAGCTGTGGACCGCCATCGTCACCGCATTCCTCGCGCTGTTCACGGCGCTCGGACTCGCCACCGCCACCACCGCCGCCGCGGTACCGCAGACCGAGACCCCGCGCAACAGCAGCAGTGACGACCACATCGCCGACCATCAGCTGGTCCCGGCGAGTGCCCACTGGCTCCGGTCCCACGCCAGGTCCCTGCCGCCCACGATGAAACAGCGCATCCGGGCCGAGGCCCACGGCAAGACCCCCAGCTGCCGGCGCCGCCCCCTGGACAGCACCGAGTCGGAGACCCCGGACGAGCCGCAGACCGCGCCCCTCGACTGCTGAGACCCTGAGTCGGACCAGACGCAACGGCGCAAGGGCGACTTGCGTACGTACCAGCGCCTACTGCGACTCAGACCCGCGACCGGGAACCGGCCGCGGGTCTTCGCACACCAGCCCCTCCGCAGAACCGCTCGACTCATCAACTCCTCTTGAGGAGTCGTAGGCTGAGTCCGTGCCCAAGGCCTACGAGGAGATCGCCGACGACCTCCGCCGCTCCATAAGGAACGGCGAGCGCAAGCCCGGTGCCCGGCTGCCCTCCGAGGCTGAGCTGGCCCGGCACTACGGCCGGAGCGTGCCGACGATCCAGAACGCGCTGCGCCTGCTGAGCGCCGAGGGCCTGATCGACAAGCTGCACGGCAGCGGCACCTTCGTGCGCCGCCCGCGTACCCGCGCGATCCGTGACAACAAGCGGCATCAGTGGGAGAAGAACCGGGCCCGGATGCCGGAGGCCGCCCGGGCCGAGACGGGCGCGACCGAACACGACACCGGCCTGGTCCTCGACGACCTGGTCTTCTTCGCCCGCTACCGCGAGCTGACCGCGCCCAGCGACCTCGCCGACGCGTTCGGGGTGCCGGAGGGCACCGTGCTCCTGGAGCGCACCTACCGGACCCGGCACTCGGCCGAGACGGCCCCCTTCAACCTGGTGACCTCGTATCTCGTCCGCGACATGATCGCGGCGAACCCGGAGCTGCTGGACGAGACCAGGGAACCCTGGCCGGGCGGCACCCAGAACCAGCTGCACACCGTCGGCATCGAGGTCGACCGTGTCGAGGAACGCTTCACCGCGCGCCCGCCGACGCCCGAGGAGGCCCGGGAGCTGGACCTGCCGGCCGGCACCTCGGTGATCCTGCTCCACAAGAAGTCGTACGACGTCCGCAACCGCATCGTGGACATCTCCGTCGTCACGCTCCCCGGCGACCGCACGGAGCTGCTCTTCACCACGCACCTGGAAAGGTGGTGAGCGCTGCCGTGAGCCGGCGCATCACTGTCGTCACCGCGGTCCACGCCCCTTCGGCCTGTTTCCTGCCGGAGGCGTACAAGTCGCTGCGCGAGCAGCGGCTGCCGGACGGCTGGGAGTGGCAGTGGCTGATCCAGGAGGACGGGTACGGCGAGGAGGTCCGCCCGTATGTCCCCGACGACGCCCGGGTGTCGTTCCGGCAGGGCCGCAGCGGCGGTCCCGGGGTCGCCCGCACCATCGCGCTGGCCCGGGCCGACGGCGCGTATGTCAAGATCCTCGACGCCGACGACCAGCTTCCGCCGGGTGCGCTGGCCCGCGATCTGGCCGTGCTGGAGGCCGATCCGGCCGTCGGCTGGGCCACCTCACGCGTCCTCGACCTGCTGCCCGACGGCTCCACGGCCGGCTTCCCCGGCGACCCGGAGGAGGGCCCCATCCGGCGCGGGGCGGTGCTCGACTTCTGGACGGCGAACGGCTTCCGTGCCCAGGTCCACCCGGCCACCCTCTTCGTCCGCCGCGAGCTGCTGCTCGCCCTCGGCGGCTGGATGGCGCTGCCCGCCTCCGAGGACACCGGTCTGCTGCTCGCGCTGAACGCGGTGAGCCGGGGCTGGTTCTCGGCGGAGGTCGGGCTGCTGTACCGCAAGTGGGAGGGCCAGGTCACCGGCCAGTCCGCGCACACCGACCCGGCGGAGCGGGAGGCCCGGATGGCCGTCGTGGCGGCGCGGGCGCGGGCGCTGGCGGACTACGAGTGGCAGTACCCGCCGGCGTACTAGCCGACCGCGTACTAGACGACCGCGTACTGGTCTGCCGCGTACTGGTCGGCCGCGTACTGCCCCACTGCGTACTGGCCGACTGCGTACTGGCCGCCTACGGCAGGGTCGCCGCGTCCACCCTGGAGAAGACCAGGTCGCTCTCCTCGGTCACCGGCCGGTCCCAGCGGACCGGGACCACCGGCTCGCCGTGCAGGGCGCGGGGGTAGCTGTCTGCCGCGTAGCTGTTGGCGAGCCGGTAGACGTGGTAGCCGGCGTCGGTCATGGTGCGCAGCAGTTCGTCCGCCGAGTCGCCGAGCTGTGCCATGCGGTCGGGGGTGACCTCGACGGTGATCTCGCAGTCGGGGCGCAGTTTCTCCAGCAGCGGGGCGAGTCCGCGCACGACCGCGCCCTCGGCGCCCTCCACGTCGATCTTGACGACCCGCGCGGTCTCGATCTCCTCCGGCAGCAGCAGTTCGGGCAGCGGCACGGCCTCGATGTCGAAGCTGGACTCGGCCGGGCCGTCCCACGGGACGATGCTGTTGGCGCCCATGTTGCGGGAGCTGGCGAGCACGAAGGTCAGGGTGCGGTGGGCGTCGGAGACCGCGGCGTTGAGGGCGCGGATGTTCCGGCAGCCGTTGAGCGCGCTCTGCTGTTCGAGCCGGCGGTGGAAGTCGGGGGAGGCCTCGACGGCCACGACCCGGCCCCGCGGGCCGACCAGCCGGGAGGCGAGGACGCTGAAGACGCCGATGTTGGCGCCGACGTCGACGAAGCAGTCCCCCGGCCCGAGCCGGCCGCGCAGCCAGTGGGTCATGTGCGGCTCCCACACCCCGAAGAGGTAGAGGTAGCGCTGGATGAGGTCCTGGGTGTCCACCGCGAACCGGGCGCCGGAGAGCGTCCCGACGACGCGCTTGCGGGGGTGGTCGCGCAGGTAGGGGTTGAGGGCGCGGGCCGCGACGGTCTTGCCCCACGGGGCCGGGAAGTCGCGGACGTAGCGGCGGCCGAGGGTGGCCAGGAGTTCGGTGAGTTCTGTGCCGGTGCTGCTCATCCGCTAGTCAGTGACCTTCTTGCCGTCGATCCGTATCGCCTGGGACGGGCAGCGCTCGGCGATGTCCCGGATCAGCTCGTCGTCCCCGGACTCCGCACGTCCGGGCAGGACGAAACCGTACCCCTCCTCGAAGCCGAACACAGCGGGTGCCCGGAAGGCGCACTCGCCCGACCCGTAACAGACGTCGGCGTCCACGGAGACCTTCATGCCGGATCCCCTGCCCAGCAGGGGACCCGCCGAATCTAGGTGAAGGGCAGCTCGAGCATCCGGATCGCGTTCCCGCGCAGCAGCTTGTAGGCCACCTCCGGCGCCAGTCCGCCCACGTGTTCCTGGGCGACCCGCTTGGTCTCCGGCCAGGTCGAGTCGACGTGCGGGTAGTCCGTCTCGAAGGTCGCGTTGTCCACACCCACGGTCTCGATCGCCTCGATGCCGTGCCGGTCGCGGAAGAAGCAGCAGAAGATCTGCCGGTAGTAGTACGTCGAGGGCGGCTCCGGGATCAGGTCCTTGACCCCGCCCCAGGCGCGGTGCTCCTCCCAGACGTCGTCGGCGCGTTCCAGGGCGTACGGGATCCAGCCCATCTGGCCCTCGCTGTACGCCAGTTTCAGCCGGGGGAACCGCACCAGGACCCCGGAGAAGAGGAAGTCCATCATCGAGGCCATGGCGTTGTTGAAGCTCAGCGAGGCCTGCACGGCGGGTGGCGCGTCCGGGGAGGCGGCGGGCATCTGCGAACTGCTGCCGATGTGCATGTTCACGACCGTCCCGGTCTCCTCGCAGATGGCGAAGAACGGATCCCAGTAGCCGGAGTGGATGGACGGCAGGCCCAGGTAGGTGGGGATCTCGCTGAAGGTGACCGCGCGGACGCCCCGGGCCGCGTTGCGGCGGATCTCGGCGACGGCGAGGTCGATGTCCCAGAGCGGGATCAGGCAGAGCGGGATCAGCCGGCCGCCGCTGTCGCCGCACCACTCCTCGACCATCCAGTCGTTGTAGGCGCGCACGCAGGCCAGCGCGACCTCCTTGTCCTCGGCCTCGGCGAAGGTCTGTCCGCAGAAGCGCGGGAAGGTGGGGAAGCACAGGGAGGCCTCGACATGGTTGATGTCCATGTCCTTGAGCCGTTCCTTGGGGTCCCAGCAGCCGGGCCGCATCTGCTCCCGGGTGATGCCGTCGAGCGTCATCTCGTCCCGGGAGAAGCCGACGGCCGCGATGATCCGCTTGTAGGGGAAGAGCAGGCCCTCGTACTCCCACCAGTCGGTGATCTGGCCCTCGGGGTCGGTGGTGAACCGGTACTTGCCGCCGACGTAGGCGAGTTCGCCGATGCCCGCGGTGAACGGCTTGGGTCCCTTGTCGCGGTACTTGCCCGGCAGCCACTTCTCGAAGAGGTGCGCGGGCTCGATCACGTGGTCGTCCACGCTCACGACCCTGGGCAGATCCTGGGTGCCGGTCGCGTTCTCTGCCATGCCTACCCCCTGCTGCCTGCTTGAACTCTCGATCAACTGACGGACCATCAGATTTCGGTTCGGCATTCAGGCTAGGCCCCGGAGCCGGTGCCAGCAAGGGCCGCCGGACCTCTTGCGACCCGCGCCACCTTCCGCTGAACTGACGGATCGTCAGACGAGTTCGGGATCCGGGAGGGGTGCGGGATGCGAACAGCCTTGCTGAGCGGTGCCGAGTGGTTCGCGGTGCTCCGTATCGGGCTCGGTCTGTGGTGGCTGGAGAGCTGGCGGCACAAGGACAAGAAGCAGTGGTTCGGCGGCGGTGGCATCAGGTGGGCCGCCGGTGTCGCGGAGAAGCACCGCTGGCCGGTGGTCCGGCGGGGCTTCGACACCGTCGTGGCGCCACGGCCCCGGCTGATGGCCTACGTGGTGGCGTACGCGGAACTCGCCCTGGGCCTCGGCCTGGTCTCCGGCTTCCTCACACCGATCGCGCTGGTGGCCGGGTTCCTGCTCAACCTGATCTACCTGGTCCTCATGATCCACGACTGGGCGGAGCAGGGGCAGAACCTGATGATGGCCCTGATCTCCCTGGTCGGCCTGTTCGCGATCTGCTGGCAGAGCTGGTCGCTGGACTCGGCGCTGGGGCTGTTCGGGTAGCCTCACTGGTCGTCAGCAGGACACGGGGGAGGCCGAGTTGGGAGCCGGAGAGCAGCTGGTGACCGTGGGGGCGGTGCTGATCGGAGCCCTCTCCACGCATGTCACCAACCACCTCATGGAGCGCAGCAGGAACCGTTACCAGCTGCTGACCCGCTGGGACGACAAGAAGATCGAGGCGTACGGCGAGTACGTGGACGCGGCGAAGATGCGGATCGCGTCGTCGGTCCGGCTGTACGAGTCCCGGGAGGGGCTCCGCGAGGAGCACCGGCCCGAGCTGGAGCTGCGCGAGGAACTCGCTGCGGCCTCCAGGCGGTGGGGCTCGGCCTTCGAGCGGGTCATGCTGCTCGGCGGCGACGAGGCGATCGAGGCAGGGCACGAGCTGAACGTGATGCTCGCCGAGATCGACTGGCAGGCCACGGGCCGGATCATCGGCACCCTGCCCGAGTGGCGCGAACGGCACCGGACAGCCTTCCGGCTGATCAACGCCTTCCACGACGCCGCCCGCGTCGACCTGGGCATACAGGGGAACGTCACCGGCGGGAAGCACCCCCAGCGCGACCTGCTGCTGCCGGAGACACACAAGGCCCAGGAGAGCTGACGCCTCCGCCGTGTGTCTGGCTTCTTCACGGCCGGCGTGGCACCCTGCCCGCGCCCGGGAACGAGGAGGCGGAGATGACCGGCCCTTCGGCGGAGACGCTCAGCAAGCTGCACTCCACGCGTGCGCGCAGTGCCTACGAGCGTGCGGTGGCCGTCTGCCGACATGCGGGGATCGGCACCGACGCGGCGCAGACCGTCCCGACGAGCCCGGTCGGCCGGGCCGCGAACGCGCTGCGGCTGTCGGCCCGGTCCCTCGCCGCGCTCGCCGGCACCGCACCCGACCCGGCGGCCGCCGCCCGCTGCGCCCGCAACGCCGCCGCCACTGCGGCACTGGCCGCCCAGATGGCCGGCGCCCTGGACGACCGCCCCGAGACGAGTGCCGCGCTGCGCGCCGCCCTCACCGCGTCACAGGCGGCGGCGAAGGCGGCCGGCGGCGCGGCGGCAGGACAGGACCCCGCCCTGAACGAGGCGGCCGACGACGCTGAGGAGCACGCGGTCCGGACGGCACACGCGGCGGGCTGGACACGACAGGCCTGATATCCCGCCGACCCGTGTCGGCCGGCGGTCCCGTGCCGTTCGGCACCGGTCCCTCCCCACGTGGGGACCGGTGCCGAACGGCGCGGGTGATATCGGGCCGCACCCTGTGGCGAAAGGGCCGCCCGGTCGGCGAGAGCGGCTGCCGTCATCGCGCCACTCCGGCGGGTCACCGCCGGTGGAAGCTGTCCGAGAACATGCGGTGCCGTGAGCCGTCTCTGGCTGTCTCTTCCAACGCTGAGCAGGTCGGCCTGTCCGGGCGCCGCCCGATCACCGCGTTGCTGCGGCGAAATCCTGCCAGTCGAGGTGCATAGCTGAGGAGGCCGACCCGTCCGGTCCGATGCTTCGCCGCAGGTCAGGCGTATAAAGTGAGTTTTCCGGTCCGGATGTCCGGCAGCGGCGGAAGTAAGGGGTGGAGAGCCTTGGGTCCCGACACAGGGGCACGCACAGCTTTCGCGGAACGGCTCGCGCTGCTGTACAAGGAGGCCGGTAATCCTCCACTCAAACGCGTCGCCGACGCGGTCGACCGACTGCATCGCGTCGACGAGCGGGGCCGTCCGGTGCGGGTCTCCGCCCAGCGGATCAGCGACTGGCGGCGGGCGAAGAACGTACCCGCGCAGTTCGCCGCTCTCTCCGCCGTCCTCCATGTCCTCATCCCGCAGGCCCGCCGCTCCCAGCCGGCACCCGTCTCCTCCGGACTGTACGACCTGGCCCAGTGGCAGAAGCTGTGGGAGCGGGCCGTGGCCGACCCGGCCGGCGAACTGCCCGGGCCGGAGACGGCGGAGGAGACGGAGGCACCGCCACCGGTCGACAGCGTCTGCCCGTACCGGGGTCTGGCCTCCTACCGGCGCGAGGACGCCCGCTGGTTCTTCGGCCGGGAGCGCAGCACCGACGCACTGGTCGCCCAGCTCCGCGCCGCGAAGGACGGCGGCGGTCTGGTCGTACTGGTCGGCGCCTCGGGAGCGGGCAAGTCCTCGCTGCTGAACGCCGGTCTGGTCACCGCGCTACAGAAAGGCGCCCTGGCCGACGAGGACGGCAACCCGCACAAGATCCTCCAGCTCGTGCCGGGAGCGGACCCGGTCAAGGAACTGACCCGCCGCATACCCGAGCTGGCCGATGTGGCGGACCAAGGCGACCCCGAGACCGTACGGGAAGCCCTCACGGCCTGGGCCCGCCGTGAAACCGAGGATGTTTCACGTGAAACATCGCCCTCGGCAGCCGCCACCGCCCGTCCGGTCCTGATCGTGGACCAGTTCGAGGAGACCTTCACCCTGTGCGCCGACGAGGCGGACCGGCGTACCTTCGTCCGCCTCCTCCACGCGGCCGGCAGGTCCGCCGACCCCGCGGAACCCGCCCCCGCCCTGGTCGTCCTCGGCATCCGAGCCGACTTCTACGAGCAGTGCCTCGGCTACCCCGAACTGGCCGATGCGCTCCAGCACCGGCACATGGTGCTCGGCCCGCTGACCACCGCCGAGCTCCGTGAGGCCGTGACCGGTCCGGCCAAGGCGGTGGGCCTGGAACTGGAGCCGGGCCTTGCCGAGCTGATCGTCCGGGAGGTGAGCGCCGACGGCCCGCGCGGCGCCCATGACGCGGGAGTCCTCCCTCTTCTCTCCCACGCCCTGCTCGCCACCTGGCAGCGCCGCAAGGCGGGCCGCCTGACCCTGGCCGGCTACCGGGCGGCCGGCGGCATCCAGGGCGCCGTCGCCGCGACCGCGGAGCGCGCCTGGTCCAGCCTCGACCCGGCCGCCCGCACCGCCGCCCGGCTGCTCCTGCTCCGTCTGGTCCGCCTGGGCGAGGACACCCAGGCGACCCGCAGACGCGGCACCCGGCGCCAGCTGGCCGCCGAGTCGACCGACCCGGGCAAGACGGAGGAGTCACTCGAAGCCCTGGTCCGGGCCCGGCTGGTGACCCTCGACGCGGACACGGTCGAGATCACTCACGAGGCGCTGCTGCACGCCTGGCCCCGGCTGCGCGAGTGGCTCGACGAGGACCGCAACGGCAATCTGCTGCGCCAGCGCCTGGAGGAGGACGGCCGGGCCTGGGACGCCTCGGGCCACGACTCCGCGCTCCTCTACCGGGGCTCACGGCTCGAACAGGCCCACACCTGGGCGAAGTCGGCCGATGACACCTCCCTGGCCCGCAGCGCGATGGAGTTCCTGGCGGCCTCGGTACGGCTGCGCCGGCGCACGGTGTGGATCAGCCGGACCGCCGTCGCCGCACTGGTCGTGCTGGCGGTGCTGGCCGCCGGCTCAGCGGTGATCGCCCGGCAGCAGCGGGACGACGCGATGTTCGAGCAGGTGGTCGCGGAGGCCGACCGGTTCCAGTACTCGGACCCCTCGCTCTCCGCCCAGCTCGACCTGGTCGCACACGGCCTGCGCAAGGACGACGAGGGCGCCAACAACCGCCTGGTGTCCATCGTCAACGCCCCGCTGGCCACCCCGCTGCTCGGCCACACCGGCGCCGTCTACCTCACCACCTTCAGCCCCGACGGCAAGGTCCTGGCCAGCGCCGCCTACGACCGCACGGTCCGGCTGTGGGACGTGAGCGACCCGACCCGGCCCAAGCCCCTCGGCAAGCCGCTGCTCGGCCACACCAGCTGGGTCTCCAGCGCGGTCTTCAGCCCGGACGGCAGGACGCTGGCCAGCGCCGGCGACGACGGCACCGTACGCCTGTGGGACGTCTCCGACCCGAAAGACCCGGTGTCCCTGGGCACCCCGCAGGCCGGCCACGACGGCACCGTCTACCTGGTCGCCTTCAGCCCCGACGGCCGCACCCTGGCCGCCGCGGACGAGGACCGCACCGTACGCCTGTGGGACGTCCGCGACCCGCGCCACCCCGCGTCGCTGGGCACCCTGACCGGCCACACCGAGGCCGTGCGTTCCATCGCGTTCAGCCCCGACGGCCACACCCTGGCCGCCGGCGGCGACGACAACCGGATCCTCCTGTACGACGTCTCCGACCCCCGCCGGGCCCGGCGCATAGGCACCCCGCTGACCGGGCACACCGCGACCGTGCACTCCGTGGCCTTCAGCCCGGACGGCCACACCCTCGCCAGCGGCAGCAAGGACGACACCGTACGGCTGTGGGACGTCACGGACCCGAAGCACGGCAAGGCCCTCGGCGCCCCGCTCACCGGCCACACCGGGCCGGTCTGGTCGGTGGCCTTCAGCCCCGACGGCTCCATGCTCGCCGCGGGCAGCGCGGACTCCACGGCCAGCCTGTGGAACGTCGACAACCCGGCCTTCCCCTCCCAGGTGGGCGAGCCGCTCGCGGGCAGCAGCGGTGAGATGTACGCCGTCGGCTGGAGCCCCGACGGGCACACCCTCGCCACCGGCAGCGGGGACGGCAAGGTCCGGCTGTGGTCGATCCCGGGGTCGGACATGATCGGCGGGATCGGGACGTTCAGCCCGGACGGGCGGATCCTGGCCACCGGCGGCGGGGACGGGAGGGTCCGGCTGTGGAACGTGAGCGCCCCGGTCCGGCCCACGTCGCTGGGCGAGCCGTTCTCGGCCGTCGACGTGGACCTGCGGTCCATGGCGTTCACGCCCGACGGCCGCACCCTCGTCATCCTGACCGGCTCCAGCAACACCGTGCAGCTGTGGAACGTCGCCGACCCGGCCCACCCGGTCCGCTACAGCGAGCCCCTGAAGCTGCGCACCCGGTACGCGGGCGCCGACGCTCTGGCGCTGAGTCCCGACGGCCGCACCCTGGCCGCCGACTACGACGACCGCACGATCGAGCTTCTGGACATCAGCGACCCGGCTCACCCCCGGGCCCTGGGCGAGCACCTCACCGGCCACACCGGGTACGTCAACGCGCTCGCCTACAGCCCCGACGGGGCCACCCTGGCCAGCGGCAGCGCGGACGGCACGGTCCGCCTCTGGAACGTCTCCGACCCCGCCCGCGCCAGGTCCCTGGGCACCCCGCTCAAGGGCCATCTGGGCCCGATCAACACCCTCGCCTACAGCCCCGACGGGGCCACCCTGGCCAGCGGCAGCGACGACGACACGGTCCGCCTGTGGAACGTCTCCGACCCGGCCCGGGCGACCCGCCTGGGCGCGGCCCTCACCGGCCACACCGAGGCGGTCGTGTCCCTGACCTTCAGCCCGGACGGCAGGACCCTGGCCAGCGGCGGCAACGACAACACGGTCCGGCTCTGGAACGTGTCGTCCCCGTCCTCCGCACACCCCATCGGCCAGTCCATGAGCCCCAACGCCAAGACGGGCAACTTCCTCTCCTTCAGCCCGGAGAACCACATGCTGGGCGTCTCCAGCGGTGCCGACACGGTCCGCCTCTGGAGCCTGGACGTCGACCAGGCGGTCACCCGCATCTGCTCGGTCACCCACAACGTCCTGACCCCGGCCAAGTGGAGTGAGTACCTCCCCCGCCTCGCCTACGACCCGCCCTGCGACACCTGACCGCGCTTGAGTGATCCCGATCACAACTGCTCACTACGGCCGAGAAGTTGACTCCCACCGCACAGGCCACCTTGTTAGGCTGGCCACAGCCCGATCGCTGGTGCATCCCCCGTCGCCAGCGGTCGGGTCTTTTCGTGCGCCGAACTCAGCCGTCCGTCACGGTCGTGGCGAGGATGTCGCTCTGCGGCGAGTAGTTCGCGGCCGCGTCATAGCTGCGGGCCCGGTACTCGTAGGTGCGCCCGTCGCCGGGCAGCGCGTCGCAGACGGTGGCCGTGGCCGGGTCGAGGCGCGGGTCGAAGGCCTTGTGCAGCACGACCGACCAGGCGGCCGTCCCCGCCTCGCGGCGCTCGACCTCGAAGCCGATGAAGTCACGGATCGGGGCCGGCGTGTAGTCGGTGACGGTCGCCTTCACCCCGCTCTCGCACATGCCCAGGCTCAGGTCCGGGGCGTAGGCGGGGGCGATGCCGTCGGGGATGTCCAGCCAGAGCTCGTTCGTGGCGTTGGCGTCGAGCCAGTTGGGGTTGTAGGTGGTGGTGCCGCCGTCATTGGTGACGAGGACCCGGTAGTGGCGGGTCTCGCCGTCGGCGGTGACGGGACCGGTGGTCCAGGTGCCGGCCTTGGTGGTGCCGAGCGGGACCCACTTGTAGGAGCCGTCCACCCGGTCGTTGCTGAGGACTGTGTAGTGGTCGAACTGCGGCTCGGTGTTCAGGGGCCACTTCAGGGTGACCTTGCCGGTCGCCCTGTCGTAGGTGCCGGTGAGGGAGGTGACGACCGGCAGCGGCTGGACGATGGTGTCCTCGCTGCCCGTCGAGGTGTTGCCCGCCTTGTCCCTGGCCCGGACCTCGTAGTAGTACGGCGTGCGGTCGTCGGGGTTGACCAGGGGGTCGGTGAAGCTGCGGGCGGTGGTCGTGGTGACCTTCGTCCAGGTGCCGGAGCCGACGGGCCGCCGGTAGAGCGAGTAGTTCGCCAGGTCCATCTCCTTGTTGGCGGACCAGGAGACGGTCGTCCTGCGGACCCTGGTGTCGTAGGCGGTCTTCACTCCCGTGGGGGCGAGCGGCTTCGTCCTGTCGTACGTGGCCGAAGTACGGGGCGTGTACGAGTACTTGATCTTCGCGGCACCGGTCCAGTTCACGTGGTCGACGCGGAGGGTGTGCCTGCCGGAGCCGACGGTGAGATCGACGCTCTTCGAGCGGGCGGTGTCACCGGTGTTCTTCCACAGGTCGATCCTGCGGACGCCGTCCAGGTAGACGCGGACGCCGTCGGTGGCCGAGGCGGTGAACGTGAAGGGGCCGCCGGAGCCGAAGTCACGGGTCACCGACCAGCGGACGCCGAAGCCGTTCGACGGCACACCGGAGGCCGGGCTGCCGGACCAGCTCTCGCTGATCCCGCTGTCGCAGTCGGTCCGCACCGGGGATCCGGAGAACGAGGTGTTCTTGTAGAACGTCCGCTTGTAGACGTTGGCGGAACAGGTGACACCGGCGGCCTCCGCCTGCGGAACGGCGGCCAGCAGACCGCCGAGGACGACGGCGGACATGACCCCACCGGTCCGGACTGCGGCACGACTCTTCAGATACACGGAAACCCTTCACGCTGTACGGGCAGGACGCTCAGCGTGAAGACTCACCACCGGAAAACAAGGTTGCACGGCACACCGATGCCGACCGAAAACGCCGAAGGCCCCCGATCCGTCCGGACCGGGGGCCTTCGTACTGGTGGGGCTAACAGGATTTGAACCTGTGGCCTCATCCTTATCAGGGATGCGCTCTAACCAACTGAGCTATAGCCCCGCCGCGCTTTGCGGGGTGTGTCCCGCGCGCTGACTCCTGAAGATTAGCGCACGACCGGGGCAGTCCCAAAATCGGTTGTCGGGGGACCGTCAGGAGAGGTTTGAACCCCGGTTACTCGTCCTCGGCCAAGGTCAGCTCGATGCCGCCGACGAAGCCCGCGGAGAGGTTGTAGATGAACGCGCCGAGGGTCGCCAGCGCCGTCGCGAGGACGACGTCGATGACCGCGATGATCGACGTGAACATCAGGACGTGCGGCAGGGAGAGGAACGACTGCAGGTCGAAACCGTTCGACTCGTTGGAGCCGGTCGCCTCCGAGATCGTGCCGCCGACCGTCGAGAACACACCCATCGCGTCCAGGACCATCCACAGCACCGCGGCTGCCACGATCGAGCAGATGCCGAGCGCGATGGAGAGCAGGAAGCTGACCTTCATCACCGACCAGGGATCCGCCTTGGCGACCCGCAGACGGGCCTTGCGGGTGCGCGGGGCGGTGGGGCGCGCACCCGCACCGGTACGCGGCCGCCGTACCGCCTCCGCGGGCGCCTGCGCGGCCTGCGCCGCCGGGTAGGCCTGCGGCGGGTGGTAGGGCCCGGCAGGCTGCTCCGGGCGCCGCTCCCCGGGCAGCGGGGACGCGGCCTGCGCCGGCTGCGCGGGCGCCGTCCGGTCGCCCGGCGCGGCCGGGCCTCGGCTGTCGGTCACGGTTCCCCCCTGGGTCCCCTCCGCGTCCGGCGCGGCCTTCGCAGGCGCCTTGATCGCCTTCAGCTGGGTGGTGTGCGTGTCCATCGGCTGCGCACCGCCCTCGGTGCCCCCGCCGGACGCGGCGGAGCCACGGCCGCCGCCGTCCGCCTCCGTACCCGTCGAGGTACCGGCCGATCCGGCGCCCGTGGCTCCGCTCACGATGACTCACTCCTCGTGCCTACTCGGCCGAGGGCGCCTCACCCTCGTCCGTGCCGGTGGTCACGGCATCCTCGGCGATCTCGTCCACGGCGTCCTCGCCGTCGACTTCCTCCGCCTCGCTGCCGGCCTCGGCGTTACGTGCGATACCGACGACGGCATCGCGCTTGCCCAGGTTGATCAGTTGGACGCCCATGGTGTCACGGCCCGTCTCCCTGACCTCGTTGACTCGCGTACGAATCACACCGCCGGACAGGGTGATGGCGAGGATCTCGTCGTTCTCCTCGACAACCAGCGCGCCGACGAGCGAACCCCGGTCCTCCACGATCTTGGCGGCCTTGATGCCGAGGCCGCCGCGGCCCTGGACGCGGTACTCGTCGACACGGGTCCGCTTCGCGTACCCCCCGTCGGTGGCAGTGAACACGAACGTACCGGGTCGAACAACATTCATCGACAGAAGTTCATCGCCCTCACGGAAACTCATGCCCTTGACACCGGAGGTGGCCCGGCCCATGGGGCGCAGAGTGTCGTCGGAGGCGGTGAACCTGATCGACTGTGCCTTCTTGCTGATCAGAAGCAGATCGTCGTCGGCCGAGACCAGTTCGGCGCCGATCAGTTCGTCGTCGGAACCGTCCTCGCGCTCACGCAGGTTGATCGCGATCACACCGCCGGTGCGGGGCGAATCGTAATCCTTCAGAGGCGTCTTCTTGACCAGCCCGCCCTTGGTGGCCAGCACCAGGTAGGGCGTCGCCTCGTAGTCGCGGATCGCGAGGATCTCGGCGATCGCCTCGTCGGGCTGGAAGGCCAGCAGGTTCGCCACGTGCTGACCGCGCGCGTCACGGCCGGCGTCCGGCAGCTCGTACGCCTTCGCCCGGTACACCCGGCCCTTGTTGGTGAAGAACAGCAGCCAGTGGTGCGTGGTCGAGACGAAGAAGTGGTCGACGATGTCGTCTTCCTTCAGCTTCGTACCGCGCACACCCTTGCCACCGCGCTTCTGCGCCCGGTAGTCGACCGTCTTGGTCCGCTTGACGTAACCGCCGCGCGAGACCGTGACGACGATGTCCTCCTCGGCGATCAGGTCCTCGATGGACATGTCACCGTCGTAGGGCACCAGCATGGTCTTGCGGTCGTCGCCGAATTTCTCCACGATCGCGGCCAGCTCGGTGCTGACGATCGCGCGCTGGCGCTCCGGCGAGGCCAGGATCGCGTTGTACTCGGTGATCTTCGCCTGGAGCTCGTCGTGCTCCTGGATGATCTTCTGGCGCTCCAGGGCGGCCAGCCGGCGCAGCTGCATCTCCAGGATGGCGTTGGCCTGGATCTCGTCGATCTCCAGGAGCCCCATCAGGCCGGTGCGCGCGATCTCGACCGTCTCGCTGGCCCGGATCAGCGCGATGACCTCGTCGATCGCGTCCAGCGCCTTGAGCAGACCGCGCAGGATGTGCGCCCGCTCCTCGGCCTTGCGCAGCCGGAACTTCGTACGGCGGACGATGACCTCGATCTGGTGCGTAACCCAGTGCCGGATGAACGCGTCCAGAGACAGGGTGCGCGGCACACCGTCGACCAGCGCCAGCATGTTGGCGCCGAAGTTGGTCTGCAGGTCGGTGTGCTTGTAGAGGTTGTTGAGGACGACCTTGGCGACCGCGTCCCTCTTGAGCACGATGACGAGCCGCTGGCCCGTGCGCGACGAGGTCTCGTCACGGACGTCCGCGATACCGCCGACCTTGCCGTCCTTCACCAGGTCGGCGATCTTCTGCGCGAGGTTGTCGGGGTTCACCTGGTACGGCAGCTCCGTGACCACCAGGCACTGGCGGTTCTGGATCTCCTCGACCTCGACGACCGCGCGCATCGTGATCGAGCCGCGGCCCGTGCGGTAGGCCTCCTCGATGCCCTTGCGGCCGACGACCAGCGCGCCGGTCGGGAAGTCGGGGCCCTTGATCCGCTCGATCAGCGCGTCCAGGAGCTCCTCGTGCGAGGCCTCCGGGTTCTCCAGGTACCACTGGGCGCCGGCCGCGACCTCGCGCAGGTTGTGCGGCGGGATGTTGGTCGCCATGCCGACCGCGATGCCGGCGGAGCCGTTGATCAGCAGGTTCGGGAAACGGGCGGGCAGGACGGTCGGCTCCTGGGAGCGGCCGTCGTAGTTGTCCGTGAAGTCGACGGTCTCCTCGTCGATGTCGCGGACCATCTCCATCGACAGCGGCGCGAGCTTGCACTCGGTGTACCGCATGGCCGCCGCCGGGTCGTTGCCCGGCGAGCCGAAGTTGCCGTTGGAGTCGACGAGCGGCATGCGCATCGACCAGGGCTGGGCGAGGCGGACCAGGGCGTCGTAGATCGAACTGTCGCCGTGCGGGTGGTAGTTGCCCATCACGTCGCCGACCACGCGCGCGCACTTGTAGAAGCCGCGCTCGGGGCGGTAGCCGCCGTCGTACATGGCGTACAGCACCCGGCGGTGGACGGGCTTGAGACCGTCCCGGACGTCCGGCAGCGCACGGGACACGATGACGGACATCGCGTAGTCCAGGTACGAGCGCTGCATCTCCGTCTCGAGCCCGACGGGCTCGACACGCATCGCCAGTTCGCCGCCCTCTTCAGGGGTGACGGGAGTGTTCTCGTCGGTCATTGCTGGTGAAGATCCTTCCCTGTGCGGTCAGCTGAGACCGACTCAGATGTCGAGGAAGCGGACGTCCTTGGCGTTGCGCTGGATGAACGCGCGGCGGGCCTCGACGTCCTCGCCCATCAGGACCGAGAACAGGTCGTCGGCCTGGGCGGCGTCGTCCAGGGTGACCTGGCCGAGGACCCGGTGCTCCTGGTCCATGGTGGTCACGCGCAGCTCCTCGGCGTTCATCTCGCCGAGACCCTTGAAGCGCTGGATCGAGTCCTCGCGGACCCGCTTGCCGCGCTGGCGGCCCATCTCGATGAGCGCGTCACGCTCGCGGTCCGAGTACGCGTACTCGACGTCGTCCCGGCCCCACTTGATCTTGTAGAGCGGGGGGCGGGAGAGGTACACGTGCCCGGCCTCGACCAGCGGCCGCATGAAGCGGAACAGGAAGGTCAGCAGCAGGGTGGAGATGTGCTGGCCATCGACGTCGGCGTCCGCCATCAGGATGATCTTGTGGTACCGGAGCTTCGAGATGTCGAAGTCCTCGTGCACACCGGTGCCGAACGCGGAGATCAGCGCCTGGATCTCCTGGTTCTGCAGGATCTTGTCGATCCGCGCCTTCTCGACGTTGAGGATCTTGCCGCGGATCGGGAGGATCGCCTGGTACTGCGGGTTGCGGCCGGACTTGGCCGAGCCGCCGGCGGAGTCACCCTCGACGATGAAGATCTCGCACTTGGTGGGGTCGTTCGACTGGCAGTCGGAGAGCTTGCCCGGCAGGGACGCCGACTCCAGCAGCCCCTTGCGGCGCGTGAGGTCCCGGGCCTTGCGGGCCGCCACGCGCGCGGTGGCCGCCTGGATGCCCTTGCGGATGATGTCCGCCGCCTCGACCGGGTTGCGGTCCAGCCAGTCGTTCAGGTGCTCGTAGACCGCCTTCTGCACGAAGGTCTTGGCCTCCGTGTTGCCCAGCTTGGTCTTCGTCTGGCCCTCGAACTGCGGCTCGCTCAGCTTGACCGAGATGATCGCTGTCAGACCCTCGCGGATGTCGTCGCCGGTGAGGTTGTCGTCTTTCTCCCGGAGCAGCTTCTTGTCGCGCGCGTACTTGTTGATCAGCGAGGTCAGCGCCGCGCGGAAGCCCTCCTCGTGGGTGCCGCCCTCATGCGTGTGGATGATGTTGGCGAACGAGTACACACCCTCGCTGTAGCCGCTGTTCCACTGCATGGCGACCTCGAGGGACAGGCTCTTGTCCTTGTCCTCCGCCTCCAGGTCGATCACCGTCGGGTGCACCACGTCGCCCTTGCGGGAGTTGAGGTACTTCACGAAGTCGACGATGCCGCCCTCGTAGTGGTACGTGACCGTCTTGACCTCGGACTTCTCGTCCGCACCGGCCTCGTCCGCCCCGGCGACGGCCTTCGCCGACTCACGCTCGTCGGTGAGCCGGATCGTCAGACCCTTGTTGAGGAACGCCATCTCCTGGAAACGCCGCGACAGCGTCTCGAAGGAGTACTCGGTGGTCTCGAAGATGTCCGGGTCCGCCCAGAACGTCACCGAGGTGCCGGTCTCGCCCGTCTCCTCGTGCTGCGCCAGCGGAGCCGTCGGGACGCCCAGCTTGTAGTCCTGCGTCCAGCGGTGGCCGTCGGTCCTGATCTCGACCGAGACCCGGGAGGAAAGGGCGTTCACGACGGAGACACCGACGCCGTGCAGACCACCGGAGACCGCGTAACCGCCGCCGCCGAACTTGCCGCCCGCGTGCAGCACGGTCAGCACGACCTCGACGGCCGGCTTGCCTTCGGACGCCACGATGCCGACCGGGATGCCACGGCCGTTGTCGACGACGCGCACGCCGCCGTCGGCCAGGATCGTCACGTCGATCGTGTCCGCGTGGCCCGCCAGAGCCTCGTCGACTGAGTTGTCCACGACCTCGTACACGAGGTGGTGCAGACCGCGCTCGCCGGTAGAGCCGATGTACATACCGGGTCGCTTGCGGACCGCGTCCAGCCCTTCGAGCACGGTGATGGCGCTGGCGTCGTAGGAGGCGGTGACCTCACCGTTCGCGCCGGCGTCGGTGGACGGGATGTTCTCGTTGGGGTTGCCGGAATCGGCCACGAAGCGCCCTTTCTGGCACAGCACGAGCCGGGCTCGTCGGCGGGTTGCCGGAGCGGCTGCGGCATGTTGCGTTGGTAAGCCTTGATCAGCGTTGCTCAGCTTTTCCCGGACGGTCCCCACGTTCGGGGCGGGATTGGCTTCCAGTCTACCGGTAGCGCCGACAGTGATGGGGGTTTGCCGGTACCTGAGTCCGCATGTGCCGCCCTGAACCCGCCTCCGCCGACTCCCGATATGCGGATGGGGGCCCAAAGAGGCTCACGGCGGCACTCAGCGCTTCCGGCTGTCAACCCTTGGCTACTCCGGGGTCAGGTCGCGATTCGCAACCGCGTGTGGTTGTACGACGATCAGCCGAGGGGGCCGCACGACAGCTCCGCACCCGGCTCATGGCGTGACGTAAGTCACCCGTACGTCACCCGTAGGTATCGCCCGGACCCATGCTCCCAGGGGCCCGCAACGGGCCGTAGCGCCGGGTGGGACCCCCCGGATTCAGCACCTTGATCATGCGCACGGTGCCGTGCCCGAGGTCCTCGTTCAGACGGGCCACCAGCGCCGGCGCGAGATGCCGCAACTGGGTCGCCCACGCCGTCGAGTCGCACTGCACGACCAGCACCCGCTCGTCCTCGTCGTACCGCTGCGGCACACAGTGCTTGGCCAGGTCCTCGCCGACGATCTGCGGCCAGCGGCCCATCACCCCGCCGACCGCGGCCGGCGTCTCCCAGCCGCGCTCGGTGATCAGCCGGTTGATGGCGGATCCGAGCGCCATGGGGTCACGGCCGTCGGCACGCGCGCCGGAGCGCAGACCGCCGCCACGGCGCGCCTGCTTCTTCTGCTGCGCCGCGTCACCACGCGCGCGTGCCGCCTCCTTCGCCGCGCGCAGCGCCACGCGCGCGAGGTCGACACCCGAAGGCTCTGTCTTGTCACCCTTGGGGGCGGGTCCGTCGGTGCTCATGCGCGCTCCACCGTCCCGTCCGCCACCGCATACCGCGTCCCCGTGAGGATGTGCGGTACGTCGTCGTCCACAGCGGCCGTCACCAGCACCTGCTCCCCGGGCGCGACCAGCTCCGCCAGTCGCTCCCGGCGCCGGGCGTCCAGCTCGGCGAAGACATCGTCGAGCACCAGCACCGGCTCGTTGCCCTCGGCGCGCAGCAGGTCGTACGACGCGAGGCGCAGCGCCAGCGCGTACGACCAGGACTCGCCGTGCGAGGCGTACCCCTTGGCCGGCAACTGCCCGAGCTTGAGGACCAGGTCGTCGCGGTGCGGGCCGACCAGGGTCACCCCCCGCTCGATCTCCTGCTTGCGGGCGTCCGCCAAGGCCGCCATCAGCTGGCCGTACAGATCCTCGCGGGTGTGGGCCTCACCGGGCGCGGACGGCTTGTACTCCAGCGCGACCGGCCCGCCGCCCGGCGCCAGCTGCTCGTACGCCTTGTCCGCAAGGGGCTGGATCGCGGCGACCAGGTCGAGCCGCTGGGCGAGCAGCTCGGCACCGACCCGCGCGAGATGCTGGTCCCACACGTCGAGCGTGGACAGATCCATGGACCGCCCGCCGTGCCGCCGCGCCAGGGCGGCGGTCTTCAACAGGGTGTTCCGCTGCTTCAGCACCCGCTCGTAGTCGGACCGCACCCCCGCCATCCGCGGCGACCGCGTGGTGATCAGCTCGTCCAGGAAGCGCCGCCGCTCACCGGGATCGCCCTTCACCAGAGCCAGATCCTCGGGCGCGAACAGCACGGTCCGCACGATGCCCAGCACATCCCGGGGCCTGACCTGCGAGGACCTGTTGATGCGGGCACGGTTGGCCTTGCCCGGGTTCAGCTCCAGCTCGACCAGCTGCTGCCGGTCGCCCTGCCGGACCTGCGCCCGGATGATCGCGCGGTCGGCGCCCATCCGGACCAGGGGCGCGTCGGAGGCGACCCGGTGGCTGCCGAGGGTGGCGAGATAGCCGACCGCCTCGACGAGGTTGGTCTTGCCCTGGCCGTTGGGGCCGACGAAGGCGGTGACGCCCGGGTCGAGCGGGACCTCGACCCGGGCGTAGGAGCGGAAGTCGGCCAGCGACAGATGCGTGACGTGCATGGGTGTTTCGCCGACCTCCCCGTGACCTGCTGATTCGTCTCTGCTCGGTACTGCTTCTCGGTGCTACTTCGCCTCTACGGCGTGGCCGCCGAACTGGTTGCGCAGCGCGGCGATCATCTTCATCTGCGGCGAGTCCTCCTGCCGGGAGGCGAACCGCGCGAACAGCGAAGCGGTGATCGCGGGCAGCGGCACCGCGTTGTCTATGGCGGCCTCCACAGTCCACCGGCCCTCACCGGAGTCCTGTGCAAAACCCTTCAGCCTGTCCAGGTGCTCGTCCTCGTCGAGGGCGTTCACAGCGAGGTCGAGCAGCCAGGAACGGATGACCGTCCCTTCCTGCCAGGAGCGGAAGACCTCGCGCACGTCCGTGACGGAGTCGACCTTCTCCAGGAGCTCCCAGCCCTCAGCGTAGGCCTGCATCATCGCGTACTCGATGCCGTTGTGGACCATCTTCGCGAAGTGGCCCGCGCCGACCTTGCCAGCGTGCACCGAACCGAAGTCGCCCTCGGGCTTCAGCGCGTCGAACACCGGCCGCACCTTCTCGACGTCCTCGGCGGCGCCGCCGTACATCAGCGCATAGCCGTTCTGCAGGCCCCAGACACCGCCGGAGACACCGCAGTCGACGAAGCCGATGCCCTTGGCCGCCAGCTCCTCCGCATGCCGCTCGTCGTCCGTCCAGCGGGAGTTGCCGCCGTCGACGACCACGTCACCGGGCTCCAGCAGCTCGGCCAGCTCGTCGATCGTGGACTGGGTCGGCGCCCCGGCCGGAACCATCACCCACACCACGCGGGGCCCGCTCAGCTTGCCCACAAGCTCTTCCAGGCTATGGACATCGGCGAGGTCCGGGTTGCGGTCGTATCCGACGACGGTGTGGCCCGCACGGCGGATCCGCTCGCGCATGTTGCCGCCCATCTTGCCGAGTCCGACGAGACCGAGCTCCATCAGTTGTGATCCTTAAGGTTGCGGTGTGGCAGGAGAGGCACTTGCGTACCAGCGCCGAGCCTAATCGCGACCCTTTGTGCACAGTTGTGGGGTATAGCCGCTCACCTGGGGAAACTCACCGGGTCACGGTGCCGGTCACCCACAAGGAGCGACCCGCACCGTGCACAGCTGTGGACAACTCAGCCGCTGAGACGCACCGGCATGATCAGGTACTTGTACGCCTCGTCCGCCTCGGCATCCAGCGCCGGCTTCCCGCTGAGCAGCGCGGGCTTGGTGGAGGTGGTGAACGACAGCTGGGCGACCGGCGAGTCGATCGCGCTCAGACCGTCCAGCAGGAACGTCGGGTTGAAGGCGATCGAGATGTCGTCGCCCTCCAGCTGCGCGTCCACCCTTTCCACAGCCTGTGCGTCGTCGCTGGAACCGGCCTCCAGGATCAGCACGCCCTGCTCGAAGCTGAGCCGCACCGGGGTGTTCCGCTCGGCGACCAGGGCCACACGCTTGACGGCCTCCACGAAGGGGGCGGTCTCGATCACGGCGACGGAGTTGAACTCGGTCGGGAACAGCGTGCGGTACTTCGGCAGGTCGCCTTCGAGCAGCCGGGTGGTGGTACGGCGGCCGGCGCCCTCGAAGCCGATGAGCCCCTCGCCCGCGCCCGAGCCGGACAGGGCCAGGATGACGCTGTCGCCGCTCGTGAGGGCCTTGGCGGTGTCCAGGAGCGTCTTGGCGGGCACCAGGGCGACCGCGGAGGCCTCCGGGTTCTCCGGCTTCCACAGGAACTCGCGGACCGCGAAGCGGTAGCGGTCGGTGGATGCCAGGGTGACGGTGTCGCCCTCGATCTCGATGCGCACACCGGTGAGCACCGGCAGGGTGTCGTCACGGCCGGCGGCGATGGCCACCTGGGAGACGGCGGAGGCGAAGACCTCGCCGGGGACCGTGCCCGTCGCGTTCGGCATCTGCGGCAGCGAGGGGTACTCCTCCACAGGCAGTGTGTGCAGCGTGAACCGGGAGGATCCGCAGACCACCGTGGCCCGTACACCGTCTGTGGAAATCTCCACCGGTCGGTTGGGGAGCGCACGGCAGATGTCGGCGAGCAGCCGGCCGGAGACCAGCACGGTGCCCTCCTCCTCGACCTCGGTCTCGACGCTGACCCGCGCGGAGACCTCGTAGTCGAAGCTGGACAGGCTCAGCTGGCCGTCCTCGGCCTTCAGGAGCAGGCCGGCGAGGACCGGCGCCGGCGGACGGGCCGGGAGGCTGCGCGCAGCCCAGGCCACTGCCTCCGCGAGTACGTCGCGTTCCACCCGGATCTTCACCTAAGCCGCCTCCTGCTGTTGCCGGCGCTTCTCGCCCTGCTTCGCCTTCGTCGTCTGACTCGGTGTCGTGGTCCCCGGGGAGGGGAAGAACACCGGGGACCAGTCTGACGCACCGCACTGACAGCTGGTGCCTCTCGGGGTCAAGTCGTGACGAGGCGCGGTCAGAGGCCGGAGAGCGAGTTGTGCACAGGGCCCTCTTCGAAACGGATTCCCAGCTCTCTCTAGTTGTCAGTAGTAGTAGGGGCTGTGGATACCGTGGATAACCTCGTTTGCCCAGCTCAGGGGCGGGATTTTGTCCACTGCCCCTGTGGGTGGGACCGGTGGACAACTCGGTGTCTCTGTGGAGAACAGAAAGTTCTGCACACACCATGCACAGCCCGAGGGGACTTCTCCCCAGCGCCGTCCCCAGCTTTACCCACCTTTCCCACAGGCCAACCCGGCACCTTCGTGTGACGCCTTTCACTCGCCTCGGTGAGCAGGCGCGTCGCGTTGCCGAACAGTGGACAGTCATGTGGAGAAGCTGGGGATCACTGGGGACAACCACCCCTCGCCCTGTGGGCTACCGGTGGACAACTTCATACACACCCTGTGGATCATTTCGTCGTCCACAGTCTGTGGAGATCCGTCATCCACGATTCCACAGCCACTTGAGCTGCCCTGATGCTCTTTCAACCCCCAGCCTGTGGACGACGTTCGGGACAACTTCACAGTCCCCAGGGTGTGGACGCAAGAAAGTCGGCAAATCTGTGGAGGACGGCCGTAACCAGCTGAGTATTCGAACAGCGGAGGGCGTTTCCCTCCGACTCCGCGAGGGCAACGCGCCCCGTCAGGGGCGCTGGGGGTACCCCCAGCCAGCCGAAGGCTGGGGGAGGAACTGCGCGACAAGCCCCCACCGGGCCCTGCAGTGACCCACTGCCGAACCGCCCCAGGACACCAAAAGGCGCCCCCGGGATCTCTCCCGAAGGCGCCTGGAGGGCCGTACAGCTACCCGTTCTTGATGCGGTTGGTCAGCTCGGTCACCTGGTTGTAGATCGACCGCCGCTCGGCCATCAACGCCCGGATCTTCCGGTCGGCGTGCATCACGGTCGTGTGGTCCCGGTTGCCGAACTGTGCCCCGATCTTCGGCAGCGACAGGTCGGTCAGCTCCCGGCACAGGTACATGGCGATCTGCCGCGCCGTGACCAGTTGCCGGCCGCGCGAGCTCCCGCACAGGTCCTCGACGGTCAGGCCGAAGTAGTCGGCGGTCGAGGCCATGATGGCCGTCGCGGTGATCTCCGGCGTGGTGTCCTGGCCGCCGGGGATCAGGTCCTTGAGGACGATCTCCGTCAGCCCGAGATCCACCGGCTGCCGGTTGAGCGACGCGAACGCCGTCACCCGGATCAGCGCGCCCTCCAGCTCACGGATGTTGCGGGAGATGCGGGAGGCGATGAACTCCAGCACCTCCGGCGGCGCGTTCAGCTGCTCCTGCACCGCCTTCTTGCGGAGGATCGCGATACGCGTCTCCAGTTCCGGCGGCTGGACGTCGGTGATCAGACCCCACTCGAAACGGTTCCGCAGCCGGTCCTCCAGCGTGACCAGCTGCTTGGGCGGCCGGTCGCTGGAGAGCACGATCTGCTTGTTCGCGTTGTGGAGCGTGTTGAAGGTGTGGAAGAACTCCTCCTGCGTCGACTCCTTGTCCGCGAGGAACTGGATGTCGTCGACGAGCAGGATGTCCATCTCGCGGTAGCGCTTGCGGAAGCTGTCGCCCTTGCCGTCGCGGATCGAGTTGATGAACTCGTTGGTGAACTCCTCCGAGCTCACGTACCGCACGCGCGTGCCCGGGTAGAGGCTCCGCGCGTAGTGCCCGATCGCGTGCAGCAGGTGCGTCTTGCCGAGCCCGGACTCCCCGTAGATGAAGAGGGGGTTGTACGCCTTCGCGGGCGCCTCGGCGACGGCGACCGCGGCCGCGTGCGCGAAGCGGTTGGACGCGCCGATGACGAACGTGTCGAAGAGGTACTTCGGGTTCAGGCGCGCGGTCGGCTCGGCGGGCCCGCCGGCCGGTGCGGGCTTCGAGCCCAGCGAGCTGGGCCCGCCGGCGCCGGGCAGGTCCGGGCGTCCGGGACCGCCCCGGTGTCCCTGGCCGGCCCCGCCGGGGGGCTCGGGCAGGTCACGGCGGCCGGTGTCGCGCTGGTCGTAGTCGGACCGGTCGTAGTCGGGGCGCTTGTCGTAGTCCGGGCGCTTGTCGTAGTCGGGGCGCTTGTCGTAGTCGGGGCGCGGCGGTTCGTACTCGGCGCGCTGCTGTTCGTACGGCGGCCGGTCCATCGGCTGCTGGGGCCGGTAGTCCTGGGAGTAGGAGTCGCCGTAGCCGTCCGAGCGGTAGGTGTCCTGGGACGGTGAGGCATAGGGGTCGCGTTCGGGGAAGCCGAGCCGCGGCTGCTGCCAGCCGTACTCGTCCTGGCCGGGGCGCGGCCAGGCGCCGGGCTCGGGGCGCTGGTACTCGGAGGGGTAGGCCGGGCGGGCGGTGGGGAGCTGGTCGCGTCCGCCCTGGTCGTCGGCGCGATGACGGCCGTAGCCGCCCTCGTACGGGGACGAGGGGAGCTCGGGCTCCTCGTATCGTTGCTGCACGGGCGGGGCCGGCGGAGCCGGGGGCTCGCCGGCCGACTCGTCCACGGTGATCGCGATCCGGATCGGGCGGCCGCACTCGCGGCTCAGGGTCTCGCTGACGATGGGGGCGAGACGGCCTTCCAGTACGTTCTTCGCGAATTCGTTCGGTACGGCGAGAAGGGCGGTGTCCGCGACGAGTGCGAGCGGCTGGCAGCGCCGGATCCAGTGCTCGTCCTTCGACTCCACACCCTGACCGCGGCCCTCACCGAGGAGCTGCTCCAGTACTCGTGGCCACACTGCGGCAAGATCGGCAGGTACGTCAGCCACAGGGCACGCTCTCTCACAGGTCCCACGAACGTGTGGTTCGAGGACGGGTCGGGATGAATATCGGGTCGGGCGGGGATAAAGGAACGAATCGGAGTTCAGCCACGGTAGTCAGCGTGGCGGGTGCGGTTCAAGTTGTTGTCCCCAGCCTGTGGATAGTGTCTCTCCGTCACCGCTGGTTTGACCGAATGGCGTAGCCCCGCGTACCGTAACCAGGTCGAGTTGTCGATGGCTGCTGCCGCCTGCCTCCGATGGGCACAGATCGCTGAAGGTGATCGGGAAGCGGTGCACTCGGGCGTGATGCGAGCTACTCGTGGGCGCACGGTGACAGCCAGGACGGCACCCGCCACCACCGATTTGATTTCTGGAGCCCCCGAGTGAGCAAGCGCACCTTCCAGCCGAACAACCGTCGTCGCGCGAAGACCCACGGCTTCCGCCTTCGGATGCGTACCCGTGCCGGCCGCGCGATTCTCGCGAACCGTCGTGCCAAGGGTCGCGCCAGCCTTTCCGCCTGATCCTGATCAGGTCATGACGTCGTGCTGCCTACCGAGCATCGGCTGAGGCGGCGCGAGGACTTCGCGACCGCGGTACGACGGGGTCGCCGGGCTGGTCGCCCGTCCCTTGTCGTCCACCTTCGTAGCGGTGCCACGGACCCGCACGCGCCTGGGGAGAGCGCTCCCCCGACGCGTGCGGGTTTCGTCGTGAGCAAGGCAGTGGGTGGTGCGGTCGTGCGCAACAAAGTGAAGCGCAGACTGCGCCATCTGATGCGTGACCGAGTCGCCCTGTTTCCCCCCGGTAGCCTGGTAGTCGTACGAGCGCTGCCCGGAGCGGGCGACGCCGACCATGCACAGCTGGCCCGAGACCTGGATGCCGCCGTCGAGCGGCTGCTGGGAGGGGGCGCGCGATGAAGTACCCGCTGCTGGCTCTGATCAAGCTGTACCAGTGGACGATCAGTCCGCTGCTCGGGCCGGTGTGCAAGTACTACCCGTCGTGCTCCCACTACGGCTATACGGCCATCGACCGGCACGGTGCGATCAAGGGGACGGCACTCACGGCCTGGCGCATCCTGCGGTGCAACCCGTGGTCGCTGGGTGGTGTGGACCATGTCCCGCCGCGCAAGCGCCCGCGGTGGCACGAAATGCTGCGTGACGCCTGGCGTGCACGCAAGGGCGGGCCCTCCGCCGCCGAACCGGCCACCGAGGAGAAGGCTCTCTCCGATCTTCCTTCGAGCCCGGCCGCAGAGACTTCGTCCCATGCCCAAGGAGCATGATTAGTGGACACGATTGCCAGCCTGTTCAGCTTCATCACGACACCCGTTTCGTGGGTCATCGTCCAGTTCCATTCCGTGTACGGGAAGATCTTCGGTCCCGACACGGGCTGGGCCTGGGGCTTGTCCATCGTGTCCCTGGTGATCCTGATCCGCATCTGCCTGATCCCGCTCTTCGTGAAGCAGATCAAGGCGACCCGGGCCATGCAGACGCTCCAGCCCGAGATGAAGAAGATCCAGGAGCGCTACAAGAACGACAAGCAGCGTCAGTCCGAAGAGATGATGAAGCTGTACAAGGAGTCGGGTACCAACCCGCTCTCCTCGTGCCTTCCCATCCTGGCGCAGTCCCCGTTCTTCTTCGCCCTGTACCACGTGCTCAACGGCATCGCGACGGGCACCACGATCGGTGTCATCAACGAGTCGCTGCTCGCCAGCGCCCGTAAGGCCCATATCTTCGGTGCCCCGCTCGCCGCGAAGTTCACGGACGGTTCGTCGAAGGTGGAGGCGCTCGGCGCCTCCCTCACCGACGTCCGGGTCGTCACCGCAGTCATGATCGTCCTGATGTCGGCGTCGCAGTTCTACACGCAGCGCCAGCTGATGACGAAGAACGTCGACACCACGGTGAAGACGCCCTTCATGCAGCAGCAGAAGATGATGATGTACGTCTTCCCGGTGATGTTCGCCGTCTTCGGCATCAACTTCCCGGTCGGTGTTCTCGTCTACTGGCTGACCACCAACGTGTGGACCATGGGCCAGCAGATGTACGTCATCCGCAACAACCCGACCCCGGGTTCCAAGGCGCAGGCCGCCTACCTGGAGCGCCTCACCAAGCACGTCACGCACCACGGCAAGACCCGTCGCCGCAGTGAGAAGACCATCATCAAGGCGATCGTCGCCAAGGGCCGCGACCGTAACGAGTTCGAGCGCAAGTTCATCAATGCGCTGACCAAGTCGGGTCTTGTGGCCCAGACCGACGGCACCGTGGTGAAGGGTGAGGCCCCGGCCGTCGAGCAGACCGAGGACGGCGTCACGACCGCTGCCACCGCCAAGCGCCAGCAGCCCAAGCGCCAGACCAAGGCCCAGCGTCAGTCCGGCGGCCCGAAGGCGGCCGACGACGCCACGTCGGACTCTGCGGAGAAGACCACTTCGCTGGAGAAGTCCGACGAGCCGCAGGACGCCAAGCCGGCCGCCGGGCAGTCTCCGAAGGCCGGCTCCAACGGCCGCAGCAGGGCCCAGTCCGGTCAGCGCAAGGGCGGTCCGCAGCGCCCCAAGTCCCCGTCCAAGAAGTAAGAAGGAGCCCATCCCGTGACGGAAGGCACCACCTCCGCCGCTGCCGAGGGTGCAGACACCCTGACCCGCCTGGAGCAGGAGGGTGAGATCGCGGCGGACTACCTCGAGGGTCTGCTGGACATCGCCGACCTCGACGGCGACATCGACATGGACGTCGAGGCCGACCGGGCCGCCGTGTCGATCATCAGCGACGCCGGCGGCCGCGACCTGCAGAAGCTGGTCGGCCGTGACGGCGAGGTGCTGGAGGCGCTCCAGGAGCTGACCCGCCTGGCCGTGCACCGGGAGACCGGTGACCGTAGCCGTCTGATGCTCGACATCGCGGGCTACCGTGCCAAGAAGCGCGCCGAGCTCTCCGAGCTGGGTGCCAAGGCCGCCGCCGAGGTGAAGAGCACCGGTGAGCCCGTGAAGCTCAAGCCGATGACTCCTTTCGAGCGCAAGGTCGTGCACGACGCGGTCAAGTCCGCCGGACTGCGCAGCGAGTCGGAGGGCGAGGAGCCGCAGCGGTTTGTCGTCGTGCTTCCCGCCTGATCGGTCCCCACGTTTCACCGGCCCCGTCTGCCCGCAGGCGGGGCCGAACTTTGTCAGCCTGGTAGTTCTGGTGGCTGGTGCACGGAGCACCGGCGCTGTACGGAAGGACGGTCCCCGTGACGGAGGCTGCGGAGCTCCCCCCGGCGCCCGAACAGGCGCGGGAAGTGTTCGGCGAGCGCTACGCCGATGCGGTCCGCTACGCGGAGCTGCTCGCCGAGGCAGGCGTGCAGCGTGGTCTGATCGGCCCACGGGAAGTGCCCCGCCTGTGGGAGCGGCACCTGCTGAACTGCGCGGTGCTCTCGGAGGCCGTCCCCGAGGGGGTGACGGTGTGCGATGTGGGCTCCGGTGCCGGCCTGCCCGGTATTCCGCTGGCGCTGGTCCGGGAGGACCTCAACATCACCCTTTTGGAGCCTCTGCTCCGGCGGACCAACTTCCTCACCGAGGTCGTCGAATTGCTGGGGCTGAACCATGTGACCGTCGTGCGCGGTCGTGCCGAGGAGGTCATGGGCAAGCTGCCTCCGGTGCATGTGGTGACGGCCCGTGCCGTGGCCCCGCTGGACCGGCTGGCCACGTGGGGTATCCCGCTGCTGCGTCCCTACGGCGAGATGCTCGCCCTGAAGGGGGACACGGCGGAGGAGGAGCTGAAGGCCGCGGCGACCGCCCTGACCAAGCTGGGGGCGGTCTCCACGTCGATCCTGCATGTGGGTGAGGGTGTGGTGGATCCGTTGTCGACCGTCGTGCGTGTGGAGGTCGGGGAGAGCCCGGGCGGTGTGCGTTTCGCGGCCAAGCGGGCGAAGGCCGCTCGTACGGGGAGGGCGCGTAGGCGCCGCTGATCCGTCCTGAGGACGTGACGTACTCCACACAAGCTGCCAAACCTACGCATGACGGAGTGTCGCGGCTTTTCGGTACCGCGCGCTGTGCATCGTGTTTCACGTGAAACGTCGCTCACTGCTGCACGGCATCATCGGTCGGACCCGCGCTGCGGCCGAACCGCGCGACCGAAAGCCTCTCGGGGCCCTCGGGGAAGGGGCCTCCGGTGACACTCCGTCGCCCGTGGGGGGCACGGAGTTGTCCACAGAGGTGGATTTCTCCACAGAACAACAGGCCTCACTGGTTCACGACCCCGAAGACATGGGAGGCTCTGTTCATTGCGAGCCTGAAGTCGAGGAGAGTGAATCCTTGCGGTCCGACGCCAACATCGCGGGACCGATGACCGATCCGGTCCCCGGCCCCCGTACCGAGTCGATGGGGGCGGATGTTTCACGTGAAACACCGCCTCCGATGGACGACACTCCCATCGGTCGTGCTGCCCAACTCGCGGTGGAGGCTCTGGGCCGCGCCGGCGAAGGCCTGCCGCGTCCGGAGCAGACCAGAGTCATCGTGGTCGCCAACCAGAAGGGCGGTGTCGGCAAGACGACGACCACCGTCAACCTTGCTGCATCGCTGGCCCTGCATGGTGGCCGTGTCCTGGTGATCGACCTCGACCCTCAGGGCAATGCGTCCACTGCGCTGGGGATCGACCACCACGCCGAAGTCCCGTCCATCTACGACGTGTTGGTCGAGAGCAAGCCGCTGGCCGAGGTCGTCCAGCCGGTGGTGGACGTCGAGGGTCTCTTCTGTGCCCCCGCCACGATCGATCTCGCCGGTGCGGAGATCGAGCTGGTGTCCCTGGTGGCACGGGAGAGCCGGCTTCAGCGGGCGATCCTGGCGTACGAGCAGCCGCTGGACTACATCCTCATCGACTGCCCGCCCTCGCTCGGCCTCCTGACGGTCAACGCTCTGGTCGCGGGTGCCGAGGTGCTCATCCCGATCCAGTGCGAGTACTACGCGCTGGAGGGGCTCGGCCAGCTGCTGCGCAATGTCGACCTGGTACGGGGGCACCTCAACCCCGACCTGCATGTGTCGACCATCCTGCTCACCATGTACGACGGCCGGACGCGTCTCGCCTCCCAGGTCGCGGACGAGGTGCGCAGCCACTTCGGCGACGAGGTGCTGCGGACGAGCATTCCCCGCTCGGTCCGTATCTCCGAGGCTCCGAGCTACGGGCAGACGGTATTGACCTACGATCCTGGATCGAGCGGTGCCCTCTCCTACCTTGAGGCGGCCCGAGAAATCGCGCTGAGGGGTGTCGGTGTCAGCTACGACCCGACGCAGGCCCATATCGGCGCACAGACGAACCCGAGCATGGTGGAGGGGATCCAGTGAGCGACCGACGGAGGATTGGCTTGGGCCGTGGTCTCGGCGCACTGATCCCTGCTGCCCCGACGGAGCGGACCCCGGCTCAGACCGCTGTGGAGGAGGCGGCCGTCGCTGCCCCCTCAGCAGGCCCGTCGCTGACCGACCGCGGGGTCGCTGCGGCCAAGGTGGCCATGCTGCCGCCTGTTTCTCAGGAGCCCGAGGAGCCGTCGGTGTTCGGCGGGGGCATGGAGACCCCCGCTCCTCCGATGGGAGCCCATTTCGCGGAGATCCCCCTCGACGACATCACGCCCAACCCGCGTCAGCCCCGTGAGGTCTTCGACGAGGACGCGCTGCACGAGCTGGTCACTTCCATCCAGGAAGTCGGCCTTCTCCAGCCTGTCGTCGTACGGCAGTTGGGTCCCGCGCGTTACGAGCTCATCATGGGCGAGCGGCGCTGGCGGGCCTGCCGTGAGGCCGGCCTGGAGGCGATCCCGGCGATCGTCCGGGCGACCGACGACGAGAAGCTCCTTCTGGACGCGCTGCTGGAGAACCTGCACCGGGCTCAGCTGAACCCGCTGGAAGAGGCTGCCGCCTACGACCAGTTGCTGAAGGACTTCAACTGCACCCACGACCAGCTGGCCGACCGCATCGGGCGCTCCCGCCCCCAGGTCTCCAACACCCTGCGGCTGCTGAAGCTCTCGCCGGCGGTCCAGCGTCGTGTTGCCGCCGGTGTCCTGTCGGCCGGGCACGCCCGGGCGCTGCTCTCCGTCGAGGACTCGGAGGAGCAGGACCGGCTCGCCCACCGGATCGTGGCCGAGGGGCTGTCGGTCCGGGCCGTCGAGGAGATCGTGACCCTGATGGGTTCGCGGCCCCAGTCGACACAGCGCGCCAAGGGGCCGCGGGCCGGTGCCCGGGTCTCCCCGGCGCTGACCGATCTCGCGACCCGGCTCTCGGACCGTTTCGAGACGCGGGTCAAGGTCGACCTGGGCCAGAAGAAGGGCAAGATCACCGTCGAGTTCGCCTCGATGGAGGACCTTGAGCGGATCCTCGGCACGCTCGCCCCGGGCGAGGGGCCGGTGCTCCACCAGGGCATTCATGACGGCGACTCCGCAGGCTCCGAGGAGTCCGGGGACTGACCGCCCCGGGTGTTTCCCGCCCGGTGGGTGTTCTGTCGTTCAGAGAGCGGATCGTGTCCGGTGTGTACCGGACACGATCCGCTCTTTGCTTTCAGGCGGTATCGATGGAATCGCTGTGTGGATACGATGCGACGGGTATGGCGCATCCACCTGACAGCTGGCAGCACCTCTGAGTGGGAGGCGGGGGCCATGCGATCGATGAGCCGCATCGGACTGATGAGCGCAGGCCTGGGCTTGGGCGCTACCGTCGGATTCGTCGGCAGTCTGCTCAGGGAACACAGCGCTCTGACAGCCGCTCGTGGCGCTGCGGGCGAAGGAAGCGAGGAACAGCCTTCATGGGGCGTCGGCTCGTACCGCTCACCCTGGACAACCTTCAGGACCTTCCCAAGCGCTGTCGCTCGTGTGTCTTCTGGGAGCTGGACCCCGTCAGCGGCGAGGCAGCGGTAAGGGCGGGCACGCCCGCGATGGAGAAGGAAGCGTGGATCTCCGCCGTCCTGCTCGACTGGGGATCGTGTGGCCGGGTGGTCTACGTCGATGACGTACCGGTTGGCTTTGTGCTCTACGCTCCGCCCGCCTACGTCCCGCGTTCCACGGCGTTCCCCACGAGCCCGATCTCACCGGATGCCGTCCAGCTCATCACCGGCTTCATCATGCCCGGCTATCAGGGGCAGGGGCTTGGACGTGTGATGGTCCAGACGGTCGCCAAGGATCTGCTGCGACGGGGCTTCAAGGCGATCGAAGCCTTCGGTGACGCCCGCTACAAGGAGCCGGCCTGTCTGCTGCCCGCCGAGCATCTGCTGGCCGTGGGCTTCAAGACGGTCCGGCAGCATCCTGCACATCCCCGGCTGCGGCTGGAGCTGCGAACGACGCTCTCCTGGAAGGAAGACGTGGAGCTGGCGCTCGACCGGCTTCTGGGGGCCGTACAGAAGGAACCGGCGCTGCGGCCGCTGTGAGCGGTGTGTCGGAGCGGCCTTGGGAAGCGGTGTTTCGCAGGCGGTGTTTCGCAGTCGGTCTTTCAAAGCGAATGGGCCAACCCGTGGGGGTTGGCCCATTCGTGTTTCACGTGAAACATCACTCGGCGATGAAGTCCTCGAGGTCGCGGACGAGCGCGGCCTTCGGCTTGGCGCCGACGATGGTCTTGGCGACCTCGCCACCCTGGTACACGTTCAGGGTCGGGATCGACATGACGCCGTACTTGGCCGCCGTCGTCGGGTTCTCGTCGATGTTCAGCTTGACGATCTCGATCTTCTCGCCGTGCTCGGCGGCGATCGCCTCGAGCGACGGGGCGATCTGGCGGCACGGGCCGCACCACTCGGCCCAGAAGTCCACCAGGACGGGCTTGTCGCTCTTGAGGACGACCTCTTCGAAGTCGGCGTCGGTCACATGCTTCAGGGTGCCGGCCACGGCGGGCTCCTTTTTCTTGATGGTGCGGTGGGGCGGAAGGGGGATGGTCAGACGGAAGTCTTCTCGGGTTCGGCCTTCTCCTCGTCCGCGAGGGCGGAGAGGAAACGCTCGGCGTCGAGAGCGGCGGAGCAGCCGGTACCGGCCGCGGTGATCGCCTGGCGGTAGGTGTGGTCCACCACGTCACCGGCGGCGAACACACCCGTCAGGTTGGTGCGCGTCGAGGGCGAGGCGACCTTCAGGTAGCCCTCCTCGTCGAGGTCCAGCTGGCCCTTGAACAGTTCCGTGCGCGGGTCGTGGCCGATCGCGATGAACAGGCCGGTCACCGGCAGGTCGGAGAGCTCGCCGGTCTTGACGTTGCGCAGCTTCAGGCCGGCCAGCTTCTGCTCGCCCTGGACCTCGGCGATCTCGCTGTCCCAGGCGAACTTGATCTTCGGGTCGGCGAAGGCACGCTCCTGCATCGCCTTGGAAGCGCGCAGGGTGTCCCGGCGGTGGACGATCGTCACGGACTTGGCGAACCGCGAGAGGAAGGTGGCCTCCTCCATCGCGGTGTCACCGCCGCCGATCACGGCGATGTCCTGGTCCTTGAAGAAGAACCCGTCACAGGTGGCGCACCAGGAGACACCGCGGCCGGAGAGCGCGTCCTCGTTCGGCAGGCCGAGCTTGCGGTGCTGGGAGCCCGTGGTGACGATGACTGCCTTCGCCTTGTGGACCGTGCCGGCGGTGTCCGTGACGGTCTTGATCTCACCGGTCAGGTCGACGGAGACGATGTCGTCCGGAACCAGCTCCGCACCGAAGCGCTCGGCCTGCGCACGCATGTTGTCCATGAGGTCGGGGCCCATGATGCCGTCGCGGAAGCCGGGGAAGTTCTCCACCTCGGTGGTGTTCATCAGCGCACCGCCCGCGGTGACGGCGCCCTCGAACACGAGGGGCTTCAGCGACGCGCGCGCGGTGTAGAGCGCCGCCGTGTAGCCGGCGGGCCCGGAGCCGATGATGATCACGTTACGGACGTCGCTCACGGCTTGATTCCTCGTCTCTGGTCTACGTCATTCGACCGGTGGGAGTTTCTCTCGAAAGCTCTCACCCCACCCAACGGATCCTACGGGGCGCGCATTCCCGGTGTGTCCGGGCACACGGGCCTCCCATACCGTACGGATTTCCGCGCCAGGACGAGGCGATGCGTTCCGTGCTCAGCGGTCGTGCCGGGGAACGCTCAGGGGTATGCCAGAGACTCCGTCAGCAGAACCTTGCCGGGGGAGGCGGACTGCTGGTCGACGCAGGAGGCGTCCACCACGAAGGCCGTCACCCGGGTGTTGTCGGAGCTGTCGGGCAGCACGACGAGGTAGGCGTCCTTCCCCTCGTACGTCCCCTTCTTCGCACCGAGGATGCTGCCGCTCTGGCTGATGCCGTGGCGTACACACACAGGCACCGACGCCGAAGGCTGGATCAGGGTGTTGGGGCTGTTGGTCGAACCGGGACCGGTGGACTGCCCCTCGATGTGGAAATGAGGCTTCTGAGAGCCCCGGGGGGTGCTCTGCCTCGTGCCGAGGAGGTTCTTCACCTGGCTCTGGAGGGTGCTCTCGGAGAAGGTTCCGGCGGAGGTCGTGGGTTTGCCCTGGGCTGTCGTCGGTGCATTGCCGCCGAGCGACTGGAGGAAGAAGGAACCAGCGCCCAGGACGGCGGCGGTGAATACGGTGCCGAGGACGACGGTCCGGCGGCGTCGGCCGCGGTCACGTTCATGGCCCTTGCGGCCGGGGCCGGTGGAGGCGCCCGGTCGCCCGGCGGGGCGGTCTCCCGGGGGTGACATCTCGCGGGGCGATGTTTCACGTGAAACATGCGCCTCGGACGCCGTCTCGGATGTCGTCGTGCTCAGCAGCGCCTCGGCGGCGAGGGCGGCATCGATCCGGTCCGCGATATCGGCCGGCATCCGCGGCGGACCCGGCAGCGTACCCAGCAGGCCCTGGATCTCCTCCAGCGAGGCGTGGACGTCGGCGCAGAGCTCGCACCCGTCCAGGTGCCGTCGTACCTCCGCGGTACGGGCAGGTGGGAGCAGGCCTTCGGTGAGGTCGGAGATCTCCGCGACGTCCGGGTGCCCGGTCGTGTCTGTCGTGGAAGTCACGCTCGCCCACCTCCGCCCTTCACTGCGGCTGAATCATTCGGCCCGGTGCCCTGTGGGCCTCTGTCCTGGGGCCCCGCTGCCGGTGGGACGGATGTCCCCTCCGCCCGGTTCCGTGCCGGGTCCGAATCATTTTCGTCACCGGTGTTTTCCGGCCGAAGGTGCGTGAGCAGCGGCAGGAGTCTGGCTCTGCCGCGAGCGCAGCGGCTCTTCACCGTCCCTGTGGGTACATCGAGGATCCGGGCCGCTTCGGCGACCGGATAGCCCTGCATGTCGACCAGGACGAGGGCGGCACGCTGGTCGTGCGGCAGTGCGCCGAGAGCTTCGAGGAGCTGGCGGTGCAGATCGTTCCGTTCGGCCGGAGCGGAGGCCGATTCATGCGGCTCGAGCAGTTGCTCCAGCCGCTCGGTGTCGTCGACGGGGGAGGTCTTCCGGGAGGCCGCCTTGCGGGCCCGGTCGAGGCAGGCATTCACCGTGATCCGGTGCAGCCAGGTCGTGACGGCCGACTGGCCCCGGAAGGTGTGGGCGGCCCGGTAGGCGGACACCAGGGCGTCCTGGACGGCGTCAGCGGCCTCCTCGCGGTCCCCCAGGGTCCGCAGGGCGACCGCCCAGAGCCGGTCCCGGTGCCGCCGCACGATCTCACCGAAGGCATCGGGGTCGCCTTCCACATGCCGGGCGAGCAGATCCTGATCGCTCACTCCGTCGTATCCGGCGCCTTCCGTCATCTGCCCCCTCCGCCTTCGGTGCCTCCGGTGAGACGTCAGCCTGTGAACTTCACTTCGGTGATGGCCTGCTTGTAGCCGGCCTGTGCGTACGCGGCGGAGTCCGGACCCGAATTCGGTACGGCGGTCATCCACACGAGCACGTACTGGCTCTTCACCTTCTTGGTGACCTTCACCGTGGCGGTGTCACCGGTGGTGGTGACGCTGCCGATCTTCGTCAACGAGCTGACCGGCCCCGGGGACAGCGAGTCGGCGGCGTACAGCGCAATCGTCGTGTGATCGCCAGAGTAGCGAAGGGAGATGGTTCCCGTGGCGAGTTCCTTCGCGGAGCCCAGGTCGTAGACGATGCCCACGCCTGGCTTGTACGGCGCCAGCTCCGGGCCGCTCAGGAAGGTGTTGGTCCTCCAGTACGTCGAGGTGCTGCCGTCATACGTCTTGCCGACGTCCTTGGGATGCTGGGCCTCACCCTCGGCGATGTACTCCTGGGCGTTCTCGATCTTTATCGCGGCGGCGGGCGTGGGGCTGGGACTGTTCTTGTCGCCGTCGTCCGTGGTCTGGGTGTTGTTGCTGTCGGACTTGTCGCTCTGGTCCATCAGGGCGTCCGCGAGCTGCCAGCTGCCCAGGCCCAGGGCGGCGATCAGGAGGGCGGAGACCGCCCACTTGAGGGCCTTGCCGGTACGGCTCTGGAGCGGTGGCGGCGGTGCCTGGAGGGGCTGCGTCACGCCGGGCGGCGTGGGGCGGCCGTAGGTGCCCTGCTGGTACGTGGTGCGCTGGTACTCGGGCGGTGCCGTGAACGCCGGCTCCGGCGGACGGATGCGGGGCATCTCGCCGATCGCCTTCACCAGTTCCTCCGGCGTGGTGCACGCGGACTCATGGCGGGAGGCGGTGGCGCCGTCGTTGACGAGAGCCCGCATGGCGAGCTCGGACAGGCCGCGGTGGACCCCGGCACGCACCTGGTCGGGTGCGATCAGGCCGATGTCCTTGGGCAGCCCGGCCAGACCGTAGGCGTCGCTCTCGTACGGCCAGCGCTGGGTCAGCGCCGCGTACAACAGGGCGCCGATCGCCTCGGTGTCGGTGCGCTGCGGGGTGTCGGAACTGATGCCGCGCAGTGCCGCGTTCACCGCGAGGCCGCGGATACGCCACTGGCCGGTGGAGGTGCGCAGCACCGCGTTCGGGTTGAGACGGAGATGGGCCAGGCCCTCGCGGTGCGCGGCCGCCATGGCGGAGGAGATCTGACTGACCATCTGGTAGGCGTCGTGCGGCTCCAGCGGGCCGGCCGCCAGCAGCGCGGTCAGTTCCGTTGCGTCCGGCAGCCACTCGTGGACGACATAGACGAGGTCGTCCTCCTCGACCGCGTCCAGGACCTGCACGAACCGCGGGTCGCCGAGCAGCGCGGCGGAACGGGCGGCGGCCAGCACGGCACGAGTACGTGCGTGGTCGGAGGGCAGGATATGGACACCGACGGCACGCCGCAGTTTCTCGTCGACCGCACGCCAACTGCTGAAACCGTCCAGACGGGTGACGCACTCCTCGAGACGGTAGCGTCTGGCGAGTTTGTGACCGCTGTGCAGTTCGGGAGGTGAGGCCTTCTTCCCGGGGTCCGCGGTCGTGCCGCTCCCCTGTGCCTCGTCGCTGTCCGTGTCCCGCTCCGGGTTCTGTGCCACCCCGTCGGCCGTGGACTGCCCCGCCTTGGCGGTCAGCGGCTCGTCACCGCTGTTGTCTGCCACGTCGACGGCAGCTGTGCTCCGTTCCGCCACCGTCGTTCCCTGCCTCCCCATCCGTTGCACGCTGTCCGACGCCGAATCCAATTGTGCCCACAGTCCCCCGCTATGCACGACACGCGGCGGCGGACGATGGTTGTGCGCTTACCCCCGCCTCAGCGCCCCAGGCGCCCCCGCACCATACCCACGAGGGAGTTGAGTTCCTCGATGCGCATGCGGCGCGCGGCCACGTAGAAGACGCCGAGCAGGATGGCCCCGCCGGCCAGCAGCGCGGCGAAGGAACCGATCACACCCTGCCCCAGAGTGTGGCCGATGCCGTAGCAGGCCGCACCACTGAGCAGCGCGGCCGGTACGGAGGCGATGCACAGCCGGGCGTAGGTGCGGGTGACACGGGAGCCGTCCAAGTCGCCGCCGAGCCGCTTGCGCAGCCGCTTCCAGGCGACCCCGACGCCGATCGCGTAGGCGAGACCGTAGGAGGCGGCCATGCCGGCCACCGCCCAGCGGGCCGGGAGCAGGAAGTAACAGGCGACCGAGGCACCCGCGTTGACCGCGGCGACGATGACCGTGTTGTAGAAGGGGGTGCGGGTGTCTTCGTACGCGTAGAAGGCACGCAGGACGACGTACTGCACCGAGTAGGGGATCAGGCCGAGGGCGAAGGCCATCAGCATGAAGCCCATGTTGGTCGCCTCGCTGATGCCCGAGGAGCCGAAGATCAGGGTGCACATCGGGATGCCGAGGGCCAGGAAGCCGAAGGCGATGGGGACGATCGCGACGGCGGTCGTCCTCAGGCCCTGGGAGATGTCGTCGCGGACGGCGCCCGTGTCGTTCTCGGCAGCCGAGCGGGAGATCCGCGGCAGCAGGGCGGCCATCAGGGAGACCGTGATGATGGCCTGCGGCAGGCCCCAGATCAGCTGGGCGTTGGCGTAGGCGGCGAAGCCGGTGCCGTCGACCGGGGAGTGCTTGCCGGCCGAGGTCGACAGCTGGGAGACGACGAGTGCGCCCGCCTGGTTGGCGAGGACGAACAGCACGGTCCACTTGGCGAGGGTGGCGGCCTTGCCGAGGCCGTGGCCCTTCCAGTCGAAGCGCAGCCGCAGCCGGAACCCGGTCTCGCGCAGGTAGGGGATCATCGCCAGGGCCTGGACCACGAGGCCGAGCAGCACGCCGATGCCGAGCAGCCGCTGGCCCTCCGGCGGGATGGTGGTGACCTTCATCCCGGAGTGCGCGGCGGTGCCGTACACCCAGATGAACAGGCCGAGGGTGACGATGATGACGATGTTGTTGAGGACCGGTGTCCACATCATCGCGCCGAACTTGCCCCGCGCGTTGAGGATCTGACCCATCACCACGTGGATGCCCATGAAGAAGATCGAGGGCAGGAAGTAGCGGACGAAGGTGATGCCGACCGCGTTGGCAGCCGGGTCGCTGGCGACCGAGTCGGACAGCAGACGGATGAGGAAGGGCGCGGCCGCGATGGTGGCAGCGGTGAGCAGGCCCAGCGCCACCATCACGAGGGTCAGCAGACGGTTCGCGAACGCCTCTCCGCCGTCCTCGTCCTCCTTCATGGCGCGCACCAGCTGCGGCACGAAGACGGAGTTGAGGCCGCCGCCGACGGTCAGGATGTAGATCATCGTGGGCAGCTGGTAGGCGACCTGGAACGTGTCACCGAGCAGACCCACGCCCAGCGCGGAGACGATCAGCGCGGAGCGGACGAAGCCGGTGAGCCGGGAGACCATCGTGCCCGCCGCCATCACGGCGCTGGACTTCAGTAGCCCTCCGGCCTTCCCGCTCTTCTTCGCGGGGGCGGGCGCGGGGGCCAGCGGAGCCGCGGTCCGGGCGGGCGCCGGGGGCGCTGCGGGGGTGGCGCCGAGGTTCAGGGTCTGGTCGGTGGCGGGCGTCGGATACTGCGGGGCCAGGGACGGCCCACCCGGGGCGGCGGCCGGTCCCGGCACCGACGGGGGCTCCGGGGGCAGGTGTCCGCCGTCCTGCCGGGGATCCCGGTAGCCGCCCTGCTGCTGGTCCCTGAACAGGTGCGCGAAGGCGTCCGGCTCGTGGTGCTGCTCACCGGAGTGCGTGACCAGGTCGTCGACGCCCACGAACTGAGTCGTGCGCGGGTCGTCGCCGTAGGGCAGGTACTGGGACGGGCCCTCCGGCTCCGGCGCCGGGGTCTGGGCCCACACGTGCGGGTCGGGGGCGTACGGCGACTGGGCGGGCTGTCCGTATAGCGGCTGCTGCGGGTAGGTGCCCGGGGGCGGCGGGGGGTGCGCGGCGCGGTCGTAGAGCGCCTCGGCGACCGGGTCCTGGGCGGAGAGGTCCTGCGCCCGGTACGGGTCCTGGTCGTAGGCGTCCTGGAGGTACATGTCAGCCGCGTGCTGCGGCGGGACCTGGCCGGCCTCCGGCGGCGGCTCGGGGTAGCCCGAACCGGCCGCGCCTTGGCCGCGTTCACCGTCGTACGGCGCGTTCATGGTTACCCCACCTCATCGTCCCGGGCCACACCGGCCACGACATCGCTCAACGGTCCACTCTCTCACCCGTCCCGGACGGGTCGGTGCTTTCCGGTGCGGTGTCCGGCGTCGGGTCACTCGGCTGCTCCGGGTCGTCTGCCCCGGACCGCGCCTCGGACTCCCCCTGGTGGCGATGGTCACCTGCGTCGGGGTTCCCCGGCCCGCCGGTGTCCTCGGCGCCGTCGCTCTCCGGGGCGTCGGGAGCGTTCGGAGCGTCCGGGGTGTCGTCGCCGGTCGCGTCCGGGCCGCCGCCCTCCTCGGCCTGGCGGGCTGCCGCCCGCTTGCGCTGGGTGTACATCCGGAAGCCGGCGAGCACCAGCAGCAGCACCCCGCCGCCGATGACCAGCATCACGGTGGGCGTGACCTCGGTGACCTTCACGTCGAAGCGGACGGGGTCGCCGTACTCCTGGCCGTCCTCGGTGTAGAGCTGGGCGATGACCTCCACCCGGCCGTTGGCGTTGGCCGAGGTGGAGAACTTCACCGACTGGCTGTGGCCGCCGGAGACCTCGACGGGCTGCTCGTAGTAGGGCTTGCCGCCGATCTCCAGGCGGGTCGGCATCGTCGAGGTGAGCCGCAGGACCAGGTGACCGACGCCCTGGACCAGGTTGTTCTGGACGGTCACCGGGATGGTGGCACTGCGGCCGGAGAGCTTGGTCTCGGACTTGTCGATGAGCTTGACCTGGTCGGTGAGGCTGTCGAGCCAGGACTCCACGCCGGTGCGGAAGCTGTCCGCCTCGCTGCCGCTGCCCCGCCACGACGTGGACATCTCACGGTCTATGGCCCGCCCGAAGGGGGTCACCACCCGCGACTGGTTGGTGAGGATCACCTGGAAGTTGTCGAGCTTGTCCTGGGTGCGGGCGATCTGCTCGAAGGCCGTCCGGGGCAGCTCCTGCTTGCGCAGCGAGGAGGGATAGGCGGACGAGGAGGGGATCTTCGTGGTCGCGCCGGGGTCGGGCTTGTCCTTGGCGGCCGCGGCGAGGTCCTGGAACTGGGACCAGTTGCTGTCCTGCAGCGCGGTGATCGCCGTCGCCATCGCCTGGGCCTGGCTTGCCGACGGCATCCGCTGCGGGGCGACGATGATGCTGCGCTGTTTGTCCGTCTGGTCGTTCAGCGCCAGGCTCTGGGCCAGGAACTGCTGCACCGCGAGGGTGGCCGAGTCGGCCTTCGTGAGATCGCCCTCGAACGCCGTGGACAGCCGGGCATCCGCGACCACCGCGGTCGTACCGCCACCGATGGGGCGTGCCGCCGACGGTGTGTAGGACAGCCCGCCGGTCTCCTGGAGGCTGTCGCTGCGGGCGATCACCTTGTCGGCGCCGGCCGAGGTGGCGACCTTGATGATCGACGGGTCGACGGCGCCGCTCACGGGCCAGGCGAAGTCGGTGTTCGGTGTGACATGGAGCACGGTCTGTACGGTGGTGGTCGCGACGTCGGTGGCGTCCTTGAGGTGGCTCAGCGAGCCGGTCACGCTGGTGCCGTTGTGTGCGAGGGAGGCCAGGTCCGGGTCGGCGAAGGGAAGGGCCACGACCTCCTTGTCCGCCACCGCGTCCTGCAGGTCGGCCAGGAACTGCTTGGCCACCGCCTGATGGGTACCGGCCGTGGTGGTGTCGCCGGCGCCCTGGATCCGGTAGCTGCGCGTCATCGCGTCCACGGAGGCGAGCAGGTCCGGGTCGATCACCCAGGTGACGTCCAGGTCCTTGCCGAGCGCCAGCATCTGGGCCAGCCGGCCGCCGGGGGAGATCTCCTTGGTGAGGTCGTCGTCGAGGAAGACCGGCGTCTGCAGTTCGCCCGCCCCTGTCTTCGCCGTCACATGGACGGTGGAGATCAGCGGCCACAGATATGTGGCCTTCGTCTTCGTGTCGGCCTCGGAGGACTGCCACGGCAGGAACGTGCGCTGGATGCCGAGCACCTGGTCCCACGGCTGTGCGGCCGTCTGGCCGGACAGCGAGACACCGAACTGGTACACCCCGTCCTGGCCGAGGTCGAGCTTGTCGACCGGCACGGAGAGGCTGAAGTGCTCGGCGACCCCCGGGGCGAGCGAGTCGAAGGGCTCGGTGTACTTGCCGCCGACCGCGGTGCCGAGGCTCGACTGGAGGTCGTCGGGGTGCTGCGCAGCGGACTCGATCGCGGAGCGCGTGCTGAGCTGAGCACCCACGCGCAGGTCCACCTGGGCGTCCGTGACGGCCTGCTTGCCGTTGTTGGTCACCGTGCCGGAGACCGTCAGCGTGTCCCCGTCGGCGGGGGCGCTGGGGCTGAGAGAGTCCAGGGCGACGGACACCGTGTCGGAGCCGGCCGCCTGCGCCGGAGCCGCGGCGGGCAGCTGCATCAGACCGGCCAGCAGAGGCGCGCCCGCGAGCAGTGCCCCGGTCCGCCGCAGCCAGCGGCGGGCAGGTGAGGGCGTCCCCTGGAAGTCTGCCGCCTCGGCCACGCGCTCGTCCGTCCCTCGTCGTCGTCAGTGGTCGTCGGAATGTGCGTCCACGCATGGTAACGAGGCGCGCTGAATGGAAGTGCCGCGGTCTGCTCCACAAGATCGGGAGAGGAGACCGGCCCATCCCCTATGTTCAGTATCGCGGGGAGATTCCGGTAAGCGTCTATCGCTGCGCTTGTGGGGATATGGAGTGAGGTGTCTCACCCTCTTTATGTGGAGGCGGTGTAAGGGGCGCCTGCGGAATATGGCGGCGCTTCGGGCGGCCCGGGCCACGTACCCTGTTCTGTTGTGCCGAACGCCAATGAAGACTCTTCCAATGCCCTGAGCCAGGCGCAGCAGCGCGCGGTGAGTGAGCTGCTGCGGGTGGCGCCCGTCGCCGACGACCTCGCCCGCCGATTCCAGGAGGCCGGGTTCTCGCTTGCCCTGGTCGGCGGCTCGGTCCGGGACGCGCTGCTGGGCCGGCTCGGCAACGACCTGGACTTCACCACCGACGCCCGCCCCGAGGACGTGCTGAAGATCGTCCGGCCCTGGGCGGACGCCGTCTGGGACGTCGGTATCGCTTTCGGCACGGTCGGGGCGCAGAAGGACGCCCGCGTCGGAGACGCTGTTCGGCACTTTCAGATCGAGGTCACGACCTATCGTTCCGAGGCCTACGACCGCACCTCGCGCAAGCCCGAGGTGTCGTACGGGGACTCCATCGAGGAGGATCTCGTCCGGCGTGACTTCACGGTCAACGCAATGGCGGTGGCGCTGCCGGAGAAGGAGTTCATCGACCCGCACGGCGGTCTCGAGGACCTGGCGCTCCGTGTGCTCCGCACCCCGGGGACGCCCGAGGAGTCCTTCTCGGACGACCCGCTGCGGATGATGCGGGCCGCCCGTTTCGCCGCACAGCTCGACTTCGAGGTCGCCCCCGAGGTCGTTGCCGCGATGAAGGACATGTCCGGACGTCTGGAGATCGTCTCGGCCGAACGGATCCGGGACGAGCTGAACAAGCTGGTCCTCTCCGCGCACCCCCGCAAGGGACTGACGCTGCTCGTCGACACGGGCCTCGCCGACCATGTCCTGCCCGAGCTGCCGGCCCTGCGTCTGGAGAGCGACGAGCACCACCGGCACAAGGATGTCTACGACCACACGCTGATTGTCCTGGAGCAGGCGATGGCGCTGGAGGAGAACGGTCCCGATCTGACTCTCCGCCTCGCCGCGCTGCTGCACGACATCGGCAAGCCGCGCACCCGCCGTTTCGAGAAGGACGGCCGGGTCTCGTTCCACCACCATGAGGTGGTCGGGGCGAAGATGACCAAGAAGCGCATGACGGCCCTGAAGTACTCCAACGAACTGGTGAAGGACGTCTCACGGCTGGTCGAACTCCATCTGCGCTTCCACGGCTACGGGACCGGGGAGTGGACGGACTCGGCGGTCCGCCGCTACGTCCGCGACGCAGGACCGCTTCTTGACCGACTGCACAAGCTGACCAGGTCCGACTGCACCACCCGCAACAAGCGGAGGGCGGCGGCGCTCTCTCGCGCCTATGACGGCCTGGAAGAGCGCATCGCCGAACTTCAGGAGCGGGAGGAGCTGGACGCGATCCGCCCGGACCTCGACGGCAACCAGATCATGGAGATCCTGGGGATCCGGCCGGGCCCGGAGGTCGGCCAGGCCTACAAGCACATGCTGGAGCTCCGGCTGGAGAACGGGCCGATGGAGCATGACGCGGCGGTGGCCGCGCTCAAGCAGTGGTGGGCCGAGCAGGGCTGAGCGTGTGGATCGAGGTCATGTTTCACGTGAAACATGACCTCGATCCACACGGGACGAGGGGCGATGTTTCACGTGAAACATCGCCCCTCGCTGCTACTCCCGTACTTCGAGCAGTCCTTCAACGCGGGCCATGGTCACAGCAACGGCTGCGTAGACGACCGCGACCGTGATGACGAGGCTCGCCGAGCGACCGTCCGGCGGCAGCATCAGGGCGGCGACACCGGCGGCCCCGACGAAGGCGACGTTGAAGAGCACGTCGTACACGGAGAAGATCCGGCCGCGGAAGCCGTCGTCGACGGAGGACTGCACGATGGTGTCCGTGGAGATCTTCGCTCCCTGGGTGATCAGCCCCAGGACGAAGGCGGCGACCAGCATGGGGCCGGTCGTGAACGGGAGGCCCAGAGCCGGCACCAGGACGGCGGCGGACGCCGCGCACACGACGATCCAACGGCCGGGACCGAGTCGTCCCGCGGCATAGGGCGTCACCAACGCCGCCGCGAAGAAACCGGCGCCGGAGATCCCCAGTGCCAGCCCCAGCAGTCGCAGGCCGTCGTCCGGATTCGAGGCGAGTGCATAGCGGCACAGCATCAGCACCAGGACCAGCAGTGCGCCGTAGCAGAAGCGCATCAGCGTCATGGCGAACAGGGCCCAGGCCGCCTCACGGCGCTCGGGCGCGGCGAGATGCCGTACCGCCGCCAGCAGGTCCCGGACGGTGGTGACGACGGCCGTGCCCAGGCGTGGCGGTGCCGACCGCCGGTCGGGGCCGAGCAGCCAGGGAGCCATGGTCAGTGAGGTGAGGGCCGCGCACAGGTACAGCGCGGCGCCCAGCACCACCACCGCGGCGTCGGAGTCCGAGGCCACCAGCCGTACGGCGAAGGCGAGTCCGCCGCCGGCGGTCGCAGCGAGGGTTCCGGCGGTCGGGGACAGGGAGTTGGCCAGCACCAGCCGATCGGTGTCGACCACCCGCGGCAGGGCGGCGGAGAGCCCCGAGAGAACGAAGCGGTTGACGGCCGTGACGCACAGGGCGGAGACATAGAAGAGCCAGTCGGGGACATGGCTCACCATCAGCGCTGCGGTGACCGAGGCCAGCAGCGCGCGCAGCAGATTGCCGTAGAGGAGGACCTGGCGGCGTCGCCAGCGGTCCAGCAGGACGCCGGCGAAGGGTCCCACGAGGGAGTACGGGAGGAGCAGGACCGACATGGCGGAGGCGATCGCGGCCGGTGAGGTCTGCTTCTCCGGGGAGAAGACGACGTAGGCGGCCAGCGCGACCTGGTAGACGCCGTCGGCGCCCTGGGAGAGCAGGCGTACGGCGAGCAGGCGGCGGAAGTTCCGCAGGCGCAGCAGGACACGCAGGTCGCGGACGACGGGCATGGGGCACAGCCTCACATATGGGACCGCACATAGGGGAAGGGTCCCCGGGTCGGATGACCCGGGGACCCTCACAGCCCTGGCAGGAGCGTTTTTTTGCGAGCTTTGGCTCTGGTGTGCGGTGGTGTCGGGTCAGCGCTCGACGTCGCCGCGGATGAACTTCTCCACGTTCTCGCGGGCCTCGTCGTCGAAGTACTGGACCGGCGGGGACTTCATGAAGTAGCTCGACGCGGAGAGGATCGGGCCGCCGATGCCGCGGTCCTTGGCGATCTTCGCGGCACGCAGGGCATCGATGATGACACCGGCAGAGTTCGGGGAGTCCCAGACCTCGAGCTTGTACTCCAGGTTCAGCGGGACATCGCCGAAGGCGCGGCCCTCGAGGCGGACGTACGCCCACTTGCGGTCGTCGAGCCAGGCGACCCAGTCGGACGGGCCGATGTGGACGTTGCCCTCGCCGAGCTCGCGGTCGCGGATCTGGGAGGTGACGGCCTGCGTCTTGGAGATCTTCTTGGACTCCAGGCGCTCACGCTCGAGCATGTTCTTGAAGTCCATGTTGCCGCCGACGTTCAGCTGCATCGTGCGGTCCAGGACGACACCCCGGTCCTCGAACAGCTTCGCCATGACGCGGTGCGTGATGGTCGCGCCGACCTGCGACTTGATGTCGTCACCGACGATCGGGACACCGGCCTCGGTGAACTTGTCCGCCCACTCCTTGGTGCCGGCGATGAAGACCGGGAGGGCGTTGACGAAGGCGACCTTGGCGTCGATGGCGCACTGGGCGTAGAACTTCGCCGCGTCCTCGGAGCCGACGGGCAGGTAGCAGACGAGGACGTCGACCTGCTTGTCCTTGAGGACCTGGACGACGTCGACCGGCTCGGCCTCGGACTCCTCGATGGTCTGGCGGTAGTACTTGCCGAGGCCGTCGAGGGTGTGGCCGCGCTGCACGGTGACACCGGACGTGGGCACGTCACAGATCTTGATGGTGTTGTTCTCGGAGGCGCCGATGGCGTCCGCCAGGTCGAGGCCGACCTTCTTGGCGTCCACGTCGAACGCGGCGACGAACTCGACGTCCTTGACGTGGTAGTCGCCGAACTGGACGTGCATCAGGCCGGGGACCCTGGACGCCGGGTCGGCGTCCTTGTAGTACTCGACTCCCTGCACCAGCGACGCGGCACAGTTGCCCACGCCGACGATGGCTACGCGAACCGAACCCATTCCGGTTGCTCCCTGTGTGTACGAGTGAGGCCCTGAGCGGGTCTCACGTGGCGGTGTCGTCGGGCAGATCCGGCCGGAGGGAATCCCCGGACCGGGGCAGGCTGCCCGGCGCTCCATTGGTGGTGTTCTGCTGAGCGGCTCCCCCGGACGCAGAACCCTTCAGGTCCCGTCCGGCCCGCTCGCTCTCGATGAGCTCGTTCAGCCAGCGCACTTCGCGCTCCACGGACTCCATCCCGTGGCGCTGGAGCTCAAGCGTGTAGTCGTCGAGGCGCTCCCGGGTGCGCGTCAGCGAGACGCGCATCTTCTCCAGGCGCTCCTCCAGCCGGCTGCGGCGGCCCTCCAGCACTCGCATCCGTACATCGCGCGAGGTCTGCCCGAAGAAGGCGAACCGCGCGGCGAAGTGCTCGTCCTCGTACGCATCGGGGCCGGTCTGGGAAAGGAGCTCCTCGAAGTGCTCCTTACCTTCGGCCGTCAACCGGTAGACGATCTTGGCGCGGCGGCCGGCGAGCGGCGCGGCGAGGGCGTCCTCGGCGGTGTTTCCCGGTTCCTCGATCAACCAGCCGTTGGTGACCAGCGTCTTGAGGCAGGGGTAGAGCGTCCCGTAGCTGAACGCCCGGAAGACGCCCAGTGATGTGTTGAGCCGTTTCCGCAGCTCATAGCCGTGCATCGGGGACTCGCGAAGCAGGCCGAGTACGGCGAACTCGAGGATGCCGGAGCGCCGGCTCATCGTCGCCTCCTTCTCGTCCGCTGGTCGCTTATCTCGCTCTGATGTATCGACTCGATACATCCCGACGATAGATCGGGCTGACCTATGCGACAAGAGGAGCGACGGTGAACGGGATCACATCACCGATTCGCAGGAGGCAAGTTGCCTGATTTGGTGTGAACTTCGGGGCCCGGCGAGTTTTGGCGGTGCGTAGTCTGTGCGGCATGCAGACCACCGGGAACCAAGTGACGCCTGGGGGGCGTCGATGTCCTCGGTGCCGTACGGGTGAATGCAGGACCGACCACATCCGTACTTCGGGGGGACCGGAAACCAGCCGCCGTTTCCAGGCGCGCACGGGTGCGCCTGCCCGAGGAGTAATCGTTCGATGAGCGAGCACCGTCGCAAACCGCCGCAGCCGCAGGGAGGCGGAGACGGACGTGCCGCGGCCCGACGCGGCCAGTACGATCCGTCCTCCGGCCGCCGTGCGGCACCGCGAGGCGCCACCGGGTCTCCTTCCGACTATGGGTTCCGTTCCTACGGGACGGACTCCCAGGGCTCGGGTGGTGCAGAGCGCCCCTATGGCAGCCGTGCCGAAGCACGCCGGGCGGCGCAGAGAAACACGGGAGGCCGCCGCAGAACGGCCGACAACGGGAGTCATGGTCCGGGCGGTCCTGCCGGGCCAGGGCGTGGCAGAGGCCGCGCGTCGATGGCGCCCGGCAAGAAGCGCCTCATCGACTACCCCAGGGCGCACAAGTTCGGCTGGCGCCGCTGGGTGCCCTCCTGGAAGCTCGTCTCGGGGCTGTCCCTCACCTTCCTCGGCAGTCTGGTCGCCCTGGTCGGTGTCGGCTACGCCATGGTGGGCGTCCCGAGCGAGAACACGGCGGCCCAGTCCCAGAACAACGTCTACTACTGGGGCAACAACCAGCAGATGGTCGCGACCGGTACGGGCGTGAACCGGCAGAACGTCACCATCGACCAGATCCCCGAGGCCATGCAGTACGCGGTGATCTCGGCGGAGAACAAGAGCTTCTACACGGACTCGGGCGTCGACCCCATGGGTATCGCCCGTGCCCTGGTCAACATGGCCCGGGGTGGCCAGACGCAGGGTGGTTCGACGATCACACAGCAGTTCGTCAAGAACACCTACCTCAGCCAGGACCAGACGATCACACGCAAGTTCAAGGAGATGTTCATCTCCATCAAGGTGGGCACCAAGCTCACCAAGCCGGAGATCCTCCAGGGCTACCTGAACACCTCGTACTTCGGCCGGGGCGCGTACGGCATCCAGGCCGCCGCCCAGACCTACTACGGCGTGAACGCCAAGGACCTCACCCCCAGCCAGTGCGCGGTCCTGGCGTCGCTGCTCAAGGGCGCGACCTACTACGACCCCGCGGGCAACCCGGACATCGACCCCTCGGCCACCAAGCAGGCCAACTACAAGCGGTCGCACGACCGCTGGGCCTGGATCCTCGAGGAGATGCACAAGGACGGGCACCTCAACGACGCCGACTACCAGCAGGCCATAAAGACGTACCCCCTGCCCCAGGGCCGCAAGGCGGTCAAGGGCATGACCGGCCAGATCAGCTACCTCGCCGACACGGCCAAGAAGTACGTCCTCGCACACTCCAACATCACCGAGGCGCAGTTCGACCAGGGCGGCTACCAGATCTACACGACCTTCGACAAGGACAAGGTCAACGCGCTCAGCGCGGCCGTGGCCAAGGTGCAGAAGGCGCGCCTGGACCCGAAGAACCGCGAGAAGGACAAGTACGTCCAGTTCGGTGCCGCGTCGGTGGTGCCCAACGACGGCAAGGTCGTCGCCCTGTACGGCGGTGCGGGCTACGAGAACAACCACTTCACCAACAACGCCGACACCTCCGGCGTCCCCGTCGGTTCGACGTGGAAGCCGTTCGTCCTGGCCGCGGCCATGCAGGACGGCACGTACAAGACCGACGGTGTCGGGGTGTCGCCGCTGAGCAAGTACAACGGCGACGACAACCTCAAGGTGCAGCGGCCGGACGGCACGTTCTACCTGAACAAGGACAACTCGATCTTCCGTCAGCGGAACGAGAGCACCCACGCCTGGGGCTACATCACCCTGCGCAAGGCGATGGAGCAGTCGATCAACACGCCGTTCGTGCAACTGGGCGTGGACGTGGGACTCACGAAGGTCCGTGAAATGGCCCACGCCTCCGGAATCCTGAACGACAGCATGTTGCAGGGTCTGAACCCGTCGTTCGCCATCGGTACGTCCACCCCCAGTGCCATCCGCATGGCCGATGCCTATGCGACCTTCGCGGCGTCCGGCGAACACGTGGAGCCGTATTCCGTGACCGCGGTCAAGTACGGCGGGCAGCCGCTGAACGGCTTCGACAAGCCGAAGGCGTCCAGGGCCATGGACGAGAACGTCGCGAACAACGTCACGGACGTCCTGCAGAACGTCATCCAGAACGGCACGGGCCAGAACGCCAAGGCCCTGGGCCGTACGGCGGCGGGCAAGACCGGTACCACCGACAGCAACAAGTCGGCCTGGTTCGTCGGCTACACCCGGCAGCTGGCGACGTCGGTGGCGATGTTCCGTGAGAACCCGAAGGACGCCGAACTGCTCTCCATGAACGGCACCGCCGGCGTGGAGTCCATCCACGGTGGTGACATCCCGACCTCGGTGTGGACCGAGTACATGAAGGCCGCGCTGAAGAACTCCAACGACCTGGCCTTCCCCGAGGCGACCAAGATCGGTCAGATCTCCGACGAGGCGGGGGCTCCCTCCCCGACGCCGACGATCAGCATCACGCCGAGCGAGACGCCGAGCGCCACGCCCAGCGCCACGCCCAGTGAGACGGTCACCGCGCCGTCGCCCAGCGCGACCGAGACCTGCCAGTTCGCCTGGAACTGCTCGACCGACGGCGGCGACACCGGAAGCACGTCCGGTACGACCTCCTCGCCGACAGCCACGGAGACGACCGGCAACGGAAACAGCAGAGGCAATGCCAATGGCGGAAACCTCTTCGGCGGGTCGACCGGCTAACCGCGAGACCCTTGACCGGTTGGTGACCATTTCGCCCGCCGAAGCATGTTTCACGTGAAACAGGGGCCGCTGCATCCGACGAGGTGCGGCGGCCCTCGGCGTATTCCTAGAGAGGTACGGCAGGATGGGCCCCATGCCCAGTGCAGAGACGACGCCCGCGGGCGTGCGCGAGCCGGAGCCGGTGCGGCCGACCAGGGAAGACGAGATCGCCGCGGCAGGCAGTGAGCTGATCGGTGGCCCCATCGGGCGGCGTGTGCTGCTCGGGACGTCCTGGTGGACGCCCCTGCGGGTCGTGGTGCTCGTGGCGATCGGGATGTTCGCCCTCGGAATGGTCCAGAAGGTGCCCTGCTACGACAGTGGCTGGTTCTTCGGGGCGAGCTCCCAGTACACCCACGCCTGCTACTCGGACATCCCGCACCTCTACCAGGGGCGAGGCTTCGCCGACGGCCTGGTGCCCTACTTCGACAAGCTCCAGGGCGACATGGACTACCTCGAATACCCGGTGCTGACCGGTGTGTTCATGGAGGTGGCCGCGTGGCTCACGCCGGGCAGCGGCAGCATCCAGCTCCAGGAGCAGGTGTACTGGTTCGTCAACGCCGGGATGCTGATGGTGTGCGCCGCCGTCATCGCGGTGTGCGTGGTCCGTACGCACCGCCGGCGCCCCTGGGACGGTCTGCTGGTCGCCCTGGCGCCCGCCTTCGCGCTGACCGCCACCATCAACTGGGACCTCCTGGCGGTCGCTCTGACGGCCGCGGCGATGCTGATGTGGTCCCGGAGCCGTCCCCTCGCCTTCGGGGTCCTCCTGGGGCTTGCCACGGCCGCCAAGCTGTACCCCGTGTTCCTGCTGGGGCCGCTGTTCCTGCTGTGCTGGCGCGCGGGCAAATGGCGGGAGTTCTGGATCGCCACGGGCGGTGCGGTGGCCGCCTGGCTCGTCGTGAACCTGCCGGTGATGCTCTTCGCCTTCGACGGCTGGTCGAAGTTCTACACCTTCAGCCACGACCGGGGCGTCGACTTCGGCTCGTTCTGGCTGATCTGGGCGCAGAACACGACCACCCCGCCGTCCACCGACTTCGTGAACAACGCGGCCATGGCCCTGGTGCTGCTCTGCTTCCTGGGCATCGCCGCCCTGGCCCTCACCGCCCCGCGCCGGCCGCGCTTCGCCCAGCTGGCCTTCCTGGTGGTGGCGGCCTTCATCCTCACCAACAAGGTCTACTCCCCCCAGTACGTCCTGTGGCTGGTGCCGCTGGCCGTCCTCGCCCGGCCGAAGTGGCGGGACTTCCTGATCTGGCAGGCGTGCGAGGTGGCGTACTTCCTGGGGATCTGGATGTACCTCGCGTACACGACCAGCGGAGACGCCCACAAGGGTCTCCCCACCAACGGCTACCACTGGGCGATCGCCGTGCACCTGCTGGGCACGCTCTACCTGTGCGCGATGGTCGTACGCGACATCCTCATGCCCGAGCGGGACGTGGTGCGCCGCTCCGGTGACGACGACCCCTCGGGCGGGGTGCTGGACGGCGCGGAAGACGTCTTCGTGCTCGGCTCCGCGGCCCGTCCCCCACGCCACGCCGTCCAGTTCGAGGGGCCGCAGGTGGAATGGGGAAGCCGATCCTCCGAGGACAGTTCGCTCTGAGCGAACGGCTCTCCCTGCTGGCCGAGGGCGGAGAAAAGGGCCGTACACGGAAGTCCGTGTACGGCCCTTTTCGCTGTCCTTTAAACCTCAGCGGTCCACGAGACGGTCGAACTGAGTGGTGGTGTGCCGCAGATGGGCCACCAGTTCCTCACCGACCTTGGGCTCCGGGGCGTCCGAGGGCACGAACAGGATCGACACCTGCATGTGCGGCGGCTCCGCGAACCAGCGCTGCTTGCCACCCCAGACGAACGGAGAAAGGTTCCGGTTCACCGTGGCCAGACCGGCCCGTGCGACGCCCTTGGCGCGCGGCATGACGCCGTGCAGGGCCTTCGGGGCCTCCAGGCCCACCCCGTGCGACGTACCGCCCGCCACGACCACCAGGAAGCCGTCCGAGGCCGACTTCTGCTGCCGGTAGCCGAACCGGTCGCCCTTGGCCACCCGAGTGACGTCCAGGACCGCCCCGCGGTACTCCGTGGCGTCGTGGTCCCCCAGCCACAGCCGGGTGCCGATCCGGGCCCGGAACCGGGTCTGCGGGAACTGCTGCTGGAGCCGGGCGAGTTCGTCGGCCTTGAGATGGCTGACGAACATCGTGTGCAGCGGCAGCCGGGCCGCGCGCAGCCGGTCCATCCAGCCGATGACCTCCTCGACGGCGTCCGAGCCGTCGGTGCGGTCCAGCGGCAGATGGATGGCGAAGCCCTCCAGCCGGACGTTCTCTATGGCGGAGTGCAGCTGCGGCAGGTCCTGCTCGCTGATGCCGTGCCGCTTCATCGTGGACATCACCTCGATGACCACCCGGGCACCCACCAGGCCGTACACGCCGTCGATCGACGACACCGAGCGGATGACGCGGTCGGGCAGCGGGACGGGCTCCTCGCCGCGCCGGTACGGCGTCAGCACCAGCAGGTCACCGCCGAACCAGTCCTTGATGCGCGCGGCCTCGTACGTCGTGCCGACGGCGAGGATGTCCGAGCCCAGACGCGTGGCCTCCTCCGCCAGCCGTTCGTGCCCGAAGCCGTAGCCGTTGCCCTTGCAGACCGGGACCAGGCCCGGGAACTGCTCCTGCACGTGCTTGTGGTGCGCACGCCAGCGCGCGGTGTCGACGTAGAGCGTGAGCGCCATGGCCGGACCCGGAACCCTTCTTGATGGCAGCGGTGTGTGTCAGAGGTATCGAAGCACTGAACGCGACGTCAGCGGCGCGACATGTAGATGTCGAGCGCCTTATGGAGCAGCTTGTTCAGCGGGAAGTCCCACTCGCCGAGGTACTCCGCGGCCTGGCCGCCGGTGCCCACCTTGAACTGGATCAGGCCGAAGAGGTGGTCCGTCTCGTCCAGCGAGTCGGAGATGCCACGCAGGTCGTAGACGGTGGCACCGAGCGCGTAGGCGTCGCGCAGCATCGTCCACTGCATCGCGTTCGAGGGGCGCACCTCACGGCCGATGTTGTCGGAGGCGCCGTAGGAGTACCAGACGTGCCCGCCGACGACCAGCATGGTCGCCGCGGACAGGTTCACCCCGTTGTGCCGGGCGAAGTACAGCCGCATCCGGTTCGGGTCCTCGGTGTTGAGGGCCGTCCACATGCGCTGGAAGTACGACAGCGGGCGCGGCCGGAAGTGGTCGCGCACGGCGGTGATCTCGTACAGCCGCTGCCACTCCGCCAGGTCCTGGTAGCCGCCCTGGACGACCTCGACACCGGCCTTCTCGGCCTTCTTGATGTTGCGCCGCCACAATTGGTTGAAGTTCTTGTGGACCTCTTCCAGGGAACGGTTCGCCAGCGGCACCTGGAAGACATAGCGCGGCTGCACGTCGCCGAAGCCGGCGCCGCCGTCCTCGCCCTGCTGCCAGCCCATCCGGCGCAGCTTGTCGGCCACCTCGAAGGCGCGCGGCTCGATGAAGTCGGCCTCGATGTCGCGCAGCCGCTTCACGTCCGGGCTCTGGATGCCCTGCTTGATGGAGTTGGCCTCCCAGCGCCGGATGATCACCGGCGGGCCCATCTTCACCGAGAACGCGCCCTGCTGCTTGAGATGGGCCAGCATCGGCTGGAGCCACTCGTCCAGATTCGGCGCGAACCAGTTGATGACCGGGCCCTCGGGCAGGTACGCGAGGTAGCGCTTGATCTTGGGCAGCTGGCGGTACAGCACCAGGCCCGCGCCGACCATTTCGCCGGTGCGCTCGTCGAACCATCCCAGGTTCTCCGAACGCCACTCCGCCTTGACATCGGCCCAGGCCGGGACCTGCATGTGGCTAGCCGCCGGCAGGCTCTGGATGTACGCCAGATGCTGTTCGCGGCTGATGGTCCTCAGGGTCAGGCTCATGTCGGGGCGCTCCTCGGGCTGGTGTGTCCCCATGGGTACAGGGGCTCCGGCTCTCGCGCCGAAGCCTACTGCGCCTTGCCCGCGGCCCGACCGGCCGTACGGTGCCTACGCCCCGGCCCTTGTGCGGCCGGGGCGTTCCGCGGTGGTGCGGGGTGCCGGAGGCCTACCCGAACAGCCCGCCGTTCGCCATGCCGATGAAGAAGCCGACGCCCGAGGCACCGAGACCCAGGATCAGACCGAAACGCTCGCGCGTGGTGATCGAGATCCACTGCCCGTACAGGCCGGTGAAGAGGCCGATCAGGCCGGTCCAGGAGCTGAGCAGGTGCAGGCCGTGGAAGAACGACGTGACGAAGGCGATCAACCCGAGCGCCAGGGTCGCCGCCATCAGCGAGTCCTGGAGCGGATGGGTCTTGCCGTCCGTGGCGAACAGGGATCCGGCGGTGTTGGGTCGCAATGCCTGTGCCATAGGGCACCTCCTGCGGAAGGCGGCGCATCGTAGCGCCGTACACACCCGATGTGAACAGATTGAGGGCCCCGGCCGCCGGATTTCAACCGGAAGCGGGTGTGCGGGTAGTCTTTACCGTCTGCACCGGTGTCTGCCCAGGCCGCGACCGGGGATCCCGCGGGACCCCCCCGAATGTCAGTGGCGGCCGATACCGTTGCGCACGCATCACAACCCTCCTGCCACGGAACGACCGTGGCCGCTGAGTCCAAAGGAGGTGGGTTCCACATGCGTCACTACGAGGTGATGGTCATCCTCGACCCCGATCTGGAGGAGCGCGCTGTCGCCCCCCTGATCGAGAACTTCCTCTCCGTCGTCCGCGAGGGCAACGGCAAGGTGGAGAAGGTCGACACCTGGGGCCGTCGTCGTCTCTCGTACGAGATCAAGAAGAAGCCCGAGGGCATCTACTCGGTCATCGACCTGCAGGCCGAGCCTGCGGTCGTGAAGGAGCTCGACCGCCAGATGAACCTGAACGAGTCGGTCCTCCGGACCAAGGTCCTCCGCCCCGAGACCCACTGAGCTTCCAGCTCAGCTGATCTCGGGTTTCGAGTAGCAGTAAGCAGCCAGCAGCAAACCCGCCGAGAGGTTCCCCCATGGCAGGCGAGACCGTCATCACGGTCGTCGGCAATCTTGTCGACGACCCCGAGCTGCGCTTCACCCCGTCCGGTGCGGCGGTCGCGAAGTTCCGCGTCGCGTCCACTCCCCGCACCTTCGACCGCCAGACGAACGAGTGGAAGGACGGCGAAAGCCTCTTCCTGACCTGCTCGGTCTGGCGGCAGGCGGCGGAGAACGTCGCCGAGTCGCTCCAGCGAGGCATGCGCGTCATCGTGCAGGGCCGGCTGAAGCAGCGGTCCTACGAGGACCGCGACGGTGTCAAGCGCACGGTCTACGAGCTGGACGTCGAGGAAGTCGGCGCCAGCCTGCGGAGTGCCACGGCCAAGGTCACCAAGGCCGCCGGTGGTGGCGGCCGCGGTGGCCAGGGCGGTTACGGCGGCGGTGGCGGCCAGGGTGGCGGCGGCTGGGGCGGCGGCTCCGGTGGCGGCCAGCAGGGCGGCGCCCCCAACGACGACCCCTGGGCCTCCGGCGCTCCCGCCGGTGGCGGCAACCAGGGTGGCGGCGGTTGGGGTGGCGGTTCCGGCGGCAGCGGCGGCGGTGGCGGCTACTCGGACGAGCCCCCCTTCTAGGGGCCAAGGGCTCGCATCCCCACTTCTTGATCACACAGGAGAAACACCATGGCGAAGCCGCCTGTGCGCAAGCCTAAGAAGAAGGTCTGCGCTTTCTGCAAGGACAAGGTCCAGTACGTGGACTACAAGGACACGAACATGCTGCGGAAGTTCATTTCCGACCGCGGCAAGATCCGTGCCCGCCGCGTGACCGGCAACTGCACGCAGCACCAGCGTGACGTCGCCACGGCCGTCAAGAACAGCCGTGAGATGGCGCTGCTGCCCTACACGTCCACCGCGCGCTAAGGGAAGGGTGACCGAAACATGAAGATCATCCTCACCCACGAGGTCTCTGGCCTCGGCGCTGCCGGCGACGTCGTCGACGTCAAGGACGGCTACGCTCGCAACTACCTGATCCCGCGGAAGTTCGCTATCCGCTGGACCAAGGGCGGCGAGAAGGACGTCGAGCAGATCCGTCGTGCTCGCAAGATCCACGAGATCCAGACCATCGAGCAGGCCAACCAGGTGAAGGCCCAGCTCGAGGGCGTCAAGGTCCGCCTGGCCGTGCGTGCCGGCGACGCCGGCCGCCTCTTCGGTTCCGTCACCCAGGCCGACATCGCTTCGGCGATCAAGGCTGCCGGTGGCCCCGAGGTCGACAAGCGTCGCATCGAGGTCGCTTCGGCGATCAAGACCCTGGGCGCCCACGCGACGTCCGTGCGTCTGCACCCCGAGGTTGCCGCCACGGTCAACATCGAGGTCGTCGCGGCCTGATGCTGCGCTCGGCTTGAGCCGTAGCTGAAAGGGGCCGCACCCGTGAGGGTGCGGCCCCTTTGGTTTGTCAGGGCTGGTGGTGTTTCACGTGAAACACCACCAGTGCATCGGTCAGCGCGTCGCGCCCGTCACGATCCAGCGTCCCGAGCGGGCGCGCAGCCAGAGCGTGAGCATTCGCACGGTCATCATCAGCGTCATGGCTGCCCAGAGGGGAGCGAGCCCGCCGCCGAAGGCGGGAACGAGCAGAGCCACCGGCGTGAAGACCGCGAGGGTCACGACCATGGCTCCGGCGAGATACGGCCCGTCTCCGGCGCCCATCAGTACGCCGTCGAGGACGAAGACCACGCCGGAGATCGGCTGGGAGAGCGCCACGATGAGCAGTGCGGGCAGTGCGGTGTCCTTCACGGCGGGGTCGCTGGTGAACAGCGGGAGGAACAGTGGCCGGGTGGCCATCACAAGCAGGCCCAGGGCCACTCCGATGGCGATGCCCCACTGGACCATGCGTCGGCAGGCCTCGCGGGCACCGACCGCATCCCCCGCACCGAGACAGCGCCCGATGATGGCCTGCCCGGCGATCGCTATGGCGTCCAGGGCGAAGGCCAGCAGGCTCCACAACGACAGCACGATCTGGTGGGCGGCTATATCGGCATTGCCCAGCCGCGCCGCCACAGCCGTGGCGATCATGAGGATGGCCCGCAGTGAGAGCGTCCGGATGAGCAACGGCACACCGGCCTGCGCCGAAGCCCGCATGCCGAAGGCGTTGGGGCGAAGCGACGCACCGTGCTTACGGGCTCCCCGGACCACGACGGTCAGATAGACCACCGCCATCCCGCACTGGGCGATGACGGTGCCCCAGGCGGAGCCGGCGATGCCCAGTCCGGCGCCGTAGACGAGCCCCGCGTTGAGTCCGGCGTTCGCGACGAAGCCGGCGACGGCGACGTACAGCGGGGTCCGGGTGTCCTGGAGGCCGCGCAGAACGCCGGTGGCGGCGAGTACGACCAGCATGGCCGGGATGCCGAACGAGGAGATCCTCAGATAGGTCGTCGCGTAGGGGGCCGCGGTGGTCGAGGCCCCGAAGACGTCAACGATGCCGGGAGCCAGGGGCAGCGCGACGGCGATGACCGCGGCACCGAGCAGCAGCGCCAGCCAGATGCCGTCCATGCCCTGACGGATGGCCGCCGGGAGATCGCCGGCGCCGACCCGGCGGGCGACGGCGGCCGTGGTGGCATAGGCGAGGAAGACGAAGACGCTCACCGCGGTGGTGAGGAGGGCCGAGGCGACCCCGAGACCGGCGAGTTGCGCGGTGCCGAGATGGCCCACGATCGCGCTGTCGGCCAGGACGAAAAGCGGCTCGGCGACGAGTGCGCCGAAGGCCGGGACGGCCAGTGCGACGATCTCTCGGTCGTGCCGCCGCCGGGTGGCCTGGGGGATCGCGGGAGCCTGTGGCATGGGCACCAATGTAATCGTCCACAGGTAAGAGATGCAATTGGATACTGACCCTTACTCTGTGCTGTGTGGTCCGTGCGTTCGCGCACCGTTCGAAGCGATCTTGATCCGAGCGGGAAAGTTTTTCTTCTGCACAGCCGGTGGATGGGAAAGCTGCAGGTCAGCGGTATTTGTTGACGGAGATCGAGGGCTTGTTCACAGCGCTGTCCACCGTGTCGTGCACAGGTTTTGGCGAGTTCTCCACAGCATACGGACCGTCGTCCACATGGCCTGTGGATAACCAGATTGGCTGACGGTGCCCGCGGGCCTAACGTGGTCCGGCGCCCGCTCCTTGTCACGGCCTCGGAAACCTCATAAAACCGACGCGTCCAGAACCGGAATGGGACGACTTAGTTGTCAGTGCCGTGCCGTACAAAAGAGGGCATGGCGAGGTCCGCCGGGCGGACGGGAGGAGGTGGCTCGGTGAGCATTTCCGAGCCCTTGGACGATCCGTGGGCCGACGCCGGTCCCAGTGATCGTCTTCCCGCTTCCCGTCGGCGCGGTGAGGGCGGCCGGGGCAGGGACGACCGGCACGACCGGGGCCGGGACAACGGGGACTGGGACGGCGGCGGCGCCACCTTCGAGCGGGTTCCCCCGCAGGACCTGGACGCCGAACAGTCCGTGCTCGGCGGCATGCTGCTGTCCAAGGACGCGATCGCCGACGTCGTCGAGATCCTCAAGGGCCACGACTTCTACAAGCCCGCCCACGAGACGATCTACCAGGCGATCCTCGACGTCTACGCGAAGGGTGAGCCGGCCGACCCCATCACCATCGCCGCCGAGCTGACCAAGCGCGGCGAGATCAACAAGGTCGGCGGCGCATCCTATCTCCACACCCTCGTCCAGACGGTCCCGACGGCGGCGAACGCCGAGTACTACGCGGAGATCGTCCACGAGCGGGCCGTACTGCGCCGTCTGGTCGAGGCCGGGACACGCATCACACAGATGGGATACGCGGCCGACGGCGACATCGACGAGATCGTCAACAGCGCCCAGGCGGAGATCTACGCCGTCACCGAGCAGCGGACCAGCGAGGACTACCTGCCGCTCGGCGACATCATGGAGGGCGCCCTCGACGAGATCGAGGCGATCGGCTCCCGCACCGGCGAGATGACCGGCGTGCCCACCGGCTTCACGGACCTGGACTCGCTCACCAACGGCCTGCACCCGGGCCAGATGATCGTCATCGCCGCGCGTCCCGCCATGGGTAAGTCCACCCTCGCGCTGGACTTCGCCCGGGCCGCGTCCATCAAGAACAACCTGCCCAGCGTCATCTTCTCCCTCGAAATGGGCCGCAACGAGATCGCGATGCGTCTGCTGTCCGCCGAGGCGAGGGTCGCCCTGCACCATATGCGGTCCGGCACGATGACGGACGAGGACTGGACCCGGCTGGCCCGCCGGATGCCGGACGTCTCGGCCGCCCCGCTCTACATCGACGACTCCCCGAACCTGTCGATGATGGAGATCCGTGCCAAGTGCCGCCGGCTCAAGCAGCGCAACGACATCAAGCTCGTGATCATCGACTATCTGCAGCTGATGCAGTCGGGCGGCAAGCGCTCCGAGAGCCGCCAGCAGGAGGTGTCGGACATGTCGCGAAACCTCAAGCTGCTGGCCAAGGAGCTGGAGGTCCCGGTGATCGCGCTCTCGCAGCTGAACCGTGGCCCCGAGCAGCGCACGGACAAGAAGCCGATGGTCTCCGACCTGCGTGAGTCCGGCTCCATCGAGCAGGACGCCGACATGGTCATCCTGCTCCACCGCGAGGACGCCTACGAGAAGGAGTCACCACGCGCGGGTGAGGCGGACATCATCGTCGGCAAGCACCGAAACGGCCCGACCGCGACGATCACCGTGGCCTTCCAGGGCCACTACTCCCGCTTCGTGGACATGGCTCAGACCTGATCAGCGCTGCCGGTGAAATGAACTCGACGCCGGTCCGTCCACCGGGTGGACTGGGAGCATGACGACATCCCAGGAAGAGCTGCTCCCTGCCACCCGACGGGCGCTGCTGCATCGGATCGCCGTTGCCCAGGCGGAAGGACGGGCGCCGTCACTGGTGGCGGCGGTCGTGCGGGGCGGGCGGGCTGTCTGGCACGGGGCCCGGACCTCGGTGGACGGGCACGGACCCGATGAGAACGTGCAGTACCGGATCGGCTCGATCACCAAGACATTCACGGCCGTTCTGGTGCTCCGGCTGCGGGACGAAGGGCTGCTCGACCTCGGCGATCCGCTGGAGAAGCATCTGCCGGGCACCGGTGCGGGGGAGGTGACGATCGCCGAACTCCTGGCGCACACCGGCGGGCTGGCGGCCGAGTCGCCCGCACCCTGGTGGGAGCGCACGCCGGGCTCGCTCCGGCCGGAGCTGAGCGACGTCCTCGGCGAACAGCCTCTCCTGCACCCTGTCGGCCGCCGCCACCACTACTCCAACCCCGGTTACACCCTGCTCGGCGCGTTGGTCGAGGAACTCCGCGCTGCCCCCTGGGAGGAGGCGCTCCGGCGCGAGGTGCTCGAACCCCTGGGGCTCGACCGTACGAGCGCCCAGCCGCAGGCGCCGCACGCGGGTGGCTGGGCGGTGCATCCCTGGGCCGACGCGATGCTCCCGGAACCGCTGGAGGACCTCGGCCGGATGGCGCCTGCCGGGCAGCTCTGGTCGACCACCGGTGACCTGGCCCGCTTCGCCGTGTTCCTGGCAGCCGGTGACGACCGGGTGCTGAGCGCCGAATCGGTACGGGAGATGCGTACCCCGGCGGCTCCCGCCGAGCCCTCCGACGTACTGGACGGTGCCACCTACGGCCTCGGCATGCAGATCCAGCGCCGCGACGGCAGGCTGCTCGTCGGGCACTCCGGCTCACTGCCCGGCTTCCTGGCCGGCCTCACCATCAGCGTGGAGGAGGACGTGGCCGCCGTGGTGCTGGCGAACTGCACCTCCGGCCCGCTGCTGTCGGCCGTCGGTGCCGACCTCGTCCGAATCGTCGCGGAGGCCGAACCGCGCATCCCCGATCCCTGGCGTCCCCTAGCTCAAGTCGACAAGGACGTGCTGGAGTTGGCGGGCCAGTGGTACTGGGGCACCCATGCCTTCGCGCTGCGGGTGACGGCCAACGGGCTTGTCTCGCTGGGTCCGCTCTCGGGCGCCGGCCGCCGGGCACGCTTCCGGGGCAACGGCGACGGCACCTGGACCGGTCTGGAGGGCTACTACGCCGGAGAGCTTCTACGGCCCGTACGACGCCCGGACGGCACCGTGAGCCACCTGGACCTCGGTTCGTTCGTGTTCACGCGTCAGCCGTACGACGAGACGGCTCCCGTGCCCGGTGGGGTGGATCCCGAGGGATGGCGGGGGATCGACTGACCGCCGACGGGTGTGGGGTGGCGGTGTTTCACGTGAAACACCGCCACCCCACTGTTCAGATTTCGAGCTTGAAGCCCGTGTGTGAGGCGGTGAAGCCGAGCCGCTCGTAGAAACGGTGGGCATCGGTACGTGACTTGTCCGATGTCAGTTGCACCAACTGGCAGCCCTGGCGGCGGGATTCGTCGATCGCCCACTCGATGAACCGGGTGCCCAGCCCGCTGCCGCGCTCATCGGAGTGGATCCGTACCCCTTCGATGATCGACCGGGTGGCGCCGCGCCTGGAGAGCCCGGGGATGACCGTGAGCTGGAGCGTGCCCACGACACGGCCCTCGCGTACGGCGACGACGAGTTGCTGGTTGGGATCGGCGCTGAGCCGCTCCAAGGCGTCCAGGTAGGGCGCGAGGTCGTCCGGTGACTCGCGCCGGACGCCGAGCGGGTCGTCGGCGAGCATGCCGACGATGGCTGGTATGTCGGCGGCGACCGCAGCACGGATTTCGAGATCTCCCATGCTTGCAGCCTATGCGGGCACGTTGAGCGACTCCACGACCCGGACCAGGGGAGCGAGCTCGGGGTTCCTGGCCGCCTCGTCGAGCGCCTCGCGCAGTGCCGAGTCATTGGTGGGGCGTGCCTCTTCGAGCAGTCGCAGCCCGTCCTCGGTGACGTTCGTGTAGATGCCCCGCCGGTCGGTCGGGCAGAGGTAGCGCTCCAGGAGGCCTCGGTCCTCAAGGCGGGTCACCAGCCGGGTGGTGGCGCTCTGGCTGAGGACGACCGCGTCGGCGACCTGCTTCATCTGCAGATGGCCCCCTTCGTCGTCGTGCTGCCTGCTGAGGACGTCGAGCAGGGAGTACTCGCGCACGCTGAGGTCGTGCTGCGCCTGCAGGGCGCGCTCGATGTGCGCCTCGATCCTCCCGTGCAGCAGGGAGAGGGCGCACCAGCCTTGCGCGAGGGCGGTGAGCGCGGGGTCAGTTGCTGTCATTGGCGTTTTCCTCCGTCCCGGAGCGGCTGGATCCAGGATAGGGCAGGTTCGCAATATCCCTCGGTTACATATAGCCCGCGTCTGCAACTATTGTGGACGCACGTTAAGCGCACCTGCAATCGTCTGGGAAGGTTGTCCCCCATGCCTCTCGCGCTTCTGGCCCTCGCGATCGGGGCCTTCGGAATCGGCACCACCGAGTTCGTGATCATGGGCTTGCTGCCCGAGGTCGCGGATGACTTCGGGGTCTCCATCCCCACCGCCGGCCTCCTTGTGACCGGCTACGCGCTCGGCGTGGTGGCCGGCGCCCCGCTGATGACCGCCCTGGGCACCAAGATCCCGCGCAAGCGAATGCTGATGCTGCTGATGGGCCTGTTCATCGCCGGCAACCTGCTGTCCGCCGTGGCCCCCACCTTCGCCGTCATGCTGATCGGCCGTGTGGTCGCCTCCCTCGCGCACGGTGCCTTCTTCGGCATCGGCTCGGTCGTGGCGGCCGAGCTGGTCGCCCCGAGTAAGAAGGCCGGGGCCATCGCGATGATGTTCACCGGCCTCACCGTCGCCAATGTCGTCGGCGTCCCGCTCGGCACCCTGGTCGGCCAGCACGTCGGCTGGCGCGTCACCTTCGCCGTCGTCGCCGCCCTCGGTGTCGTCGGCCTGGCCGGAATCGCCAAACTGGTCCCCGAGCTGCCCAAGCCGGAAGGCGTGCACCTGCGGCACGAGCTGGCCGCGTTCAAGAACGCCCAGGTCCTGCTCGCCATGGCGATGACCGTCCTCGGCTTCGGCGGGGTCTTCGCCGCCGTCACCTACATCGCGCCGATGATGACCCACGTCGCCGGCTTCGCCGACGGCTCCGTCACCTGGCTGCTGGTCCTCTTCGGCCTCGGCATGGTCGGCGGCAACCTCATCGGCGGCAAGTTCGCCGACCGCGCCCTGATGCCCATGCTGTACGTGTCGCTCGGCGCCCTGGCCGTCGTACTCGCCCTCTTCACGCTCACCGCACACAACAAGATCGCGGCCGCCGTGACCGTCGCCCTGATCGGCGCCCTGGGCTTCGCGACCGTCCCGCCACTTCAGAAGCGCGTCCTCGACCAGGCGCACGGCGCTCCCACCCTGGCCTCGGCCGTGAACATCGGCGCCTTCAACCTCGGTAACGCCCTGTCCGCCTGGCTCGGCGGCATCGTGATCACCGCCGGCTTCGGCTACACCTCCCCCAACTGGGTCGGCGCCGCCCTCGCCGCGGCCGCCCTCGTCCTCGCCGTCCTGTCGGCCGCGCTGGAGCGCCGTGACAGCGCCCCGAGCGCCGTGGTCACGGGCGGCAACCCCGCCGGGCAGCCGGCGCCGGTCCACCACTGAGCAGCCCAAGCCGCTCACCGCACCTCAGCACCATCCAAGGAGAACCATGAGCACCACCACCGTAGCCCCCCTCACCACCCAGGACGCCGAACTGCTGGTCACCGCGGCCCGGAACGCCGCCGAGGCCGCCGGGGTCACCGTCAGCGTCACCGTCCTGGACGCCGGGGGCCATCTGCTGGCCTTCCGGCGTGACGACCGCGCGGTGCTGATCTCGGGTGAGACCAGTACCCGCAAGGCCTACACGGCGCTTCAGCTCGACGCCCCCACCGCCGATCTCGTCGACGCCGTCCAGCCCGGGGGCCTCTTCCACACCCTGCCCACGGCGCTCGACCGGCCGCTGCTGTTCATCGCGGGCGGTGTCCCCGTCCACCGCGACGGCCGGCTGATCGGGGCGGTCGGTGTCGGCGGCGGCGCGCCCGACCAGGACCACGGCTTCGCCACCGCCGCCGTACAGGCACTCGTCTGACAGCACCCCGCTCAACACGGAACGCCGGCTCCTCCGAGGGAGCCGGCGTTCCGTGTACCGAGGAGTCTTCAGCCCGCCGCCACGGTCAGCGGCGCGAACCGCCGTGTCCAGTCACCCGGCAGCTCCGTGATGCCGTACACCATGACGGAGTTCACGGCGACGGAGGCCAGGCCGCGCTCCTTCGCCCATGCCAACAGTTCCTCGTGCCGGACGTCGATGTCGGTACGGAGCGGGCGGTCGGTCTGGGAGGCGAGCGAGGCGATGAGGGACTTTGCGGTCTCCGTGTCGCGGGCGATCAGCGGACCGACGACATGGGTGTCCATGTTGGGCCAGGCGGCCGCGTATCCGACGATCCGGCCGTCGTCCACGGCCACACGCAGCCGGTCCGAGAACGCGGGCAGCCGGGTGATGAGGGGGGTGCGGTCGGCCCCGAACACCTCCTCGTCCAGCCTGAGGATGGAGCCGAGGTCCTCCGCGGTGGCCGCTCGTGTAGCCACCCGGGGCTCGGGCCCGCACGGTGTGAAGGGCCCGGACAGCATCTCCGAGCGTCCCGTGGTCTTGAACCCCAGCTCCTCATAGAGCGGACGGCCGTACGGCGTCGCGTACAGAGTCAGGGGAGTCGTCCCCGTCGCTGAGACGATGTGCCGCATCAGCCGGCGTCCGATGCCCTGCCGGGCATGCCGTCCGGCTACCAGGACCATGCCGATCGCGCCGAGATCCGGGCGTTCCCCCGGGCCGTACTCCGTCAGGACACAGGCGGCGACCAGGCCCCCGGCGGGGTCGTCGATGCCGTACCCCTTCCCGGCCGTGAGAAGGAAACGCCACTTGTGTTCCTCACGCGGCCACCCCCGATCCTCGGACAAGTCGGCGCAGGCGGTGAGATCGCGTGGCGTCAGTCGGCGAATGGGCAGAGCGGCGACGGAAGGAGTGGGCACGCAGGTCAGGCTGTCCGACCGGCACCCCTGGCGTCCACCTGTTTCGAGGTGGACACACGTGCTTTTGGCCATGCCGTAGTCCTGAGCACAGCCCCTGGACAGGCGAGGGACGTTTCACGTGAAACATCGCCCGGCGGCCACCGTCCGAGGCCTCCACGAGGAGCGGTGACCGCTCGCCACTAGCCTCGGGCTCATGGCGAGACTTCATTTCTTCGATCTTGACGGCACATTGCTCCACGGCTCGACCGCACCCGTCGAGATCTCCCGTCAACTCGGCCTGGAAACCGAGGCGATGGAGCTTGATCGGGCGATTTCGGCGGGACGGATAGATCCGCCGGAGTATGCGGCACGGGTGTACGACCTCTGGTCGGAGCTGACCGAAGCACAGGTGGCGGCGGCATTCGACGGTGCGCCGTGGCTGGCCCGCATTCGGGACGTCTGGGCCGAGATCAGGGAATCGGGGGACTACTGCGCGGTGATCTCGCTCTCACCCTCGTTCTTCGTGGAACGACTGCTGGACTGGGGAGCCCATGCCGCTTTCGGATCGCGCTTTCCGGCGGTGCCGTTCGTCGAGCCGGTGGATCCGGCCGGAGTGCTCAGCGCCGCGGCCAAGGTGACCATCGCGGACCGCTTGTGCGAGCGGTTCGGGGTCGTTCGAGCGGACTGTGTCGCCTACGGCGATTCGATGTCGGACAGGGATTTGTTCGCCGCGGTTCCGGTGTCTGTCGCGGTCAATGCGGACGGACATCTCGCCGGACTCGCGACGTACTCCTACACGGGCCGGGATCTATGGGATGCCTATGAATTGGCGTGCGCCGCCTGGTAATTGAGGGAATCGATGGTTCGCCCGTTGTTGGATTCACGGGGGGAGGGAAGGCGGACTTGTGTGCGGGGCAGCGGCCGGTAGGGTCGACTCCGGTTCCCGTCCGGGGCGCGCCGCTCCGGCTGGAGTGACTGCGGCCCTTGTCACACTCTCGCCGTACTTGTCCGTACGCGAGGGGAGCACGGGTTCAATGTGGCCGTCGGCCACGGGCCGGACCGGGAAGAGCTGGCCGCCAGCGGGGGAAAGCAAGCACCTTCCGAGCGAGGAAGCACGCAGACCGACCGAAAGATGTTCGAGGCGAGGCACACCATGGATGCTCCGACCACCACATCGGCGGGCAACGAGGGGGGCAACTGGTTCACGCCGCCCCCCTCCCAGCCTCCGGTCGAGCCCGCTGCCGAGCCTCCGGTCGGCTGGCAGGAGGCGCCTCAGGGCGGTCGTCCCGCTCCCGCGGAGCCCCAGGAGCGAATACGGCCGACGCCGGCGCAGGGACGCCCCCAGGGAGCCGCCCAGGCCCCGTACAGCGGGCAGCGCGTCCCCCCTCAGCGCAGCGTGCAGGCGCCGCCGGCCGCCTCCCCGGATGCGGTCCGTATCCGCGGCACCATGGCCGAGGTCGGTCCCATCGCCGACAAGGTCACCTCGTACTTCTACGCACTGCTCTTCGTCCGTCACCCCGAACTGCGGTCGTTGTTCCCGGCCGCGATGGACACCCAGCGCGACCGGCTGCTGAAGGCGCTGCTCACCGCCGCCGAGCACATCGACAACACGCCCGTCCTGGTCGAGTACCTCCGGAACCTGGGGCGCGGCCATCGCAAGTACGGCACCCACGCCGGGCACTACCCGGCCGTCGGTGAATGCCTCATCAGCGCGCTGAGCAAGTACGCCTCGGCCATCTGGGACCCGGAGACGGAGGCGGCCTGGGTACGGGCGTACACGACGATGTCCCAGGTCATGATCGACGCTGCCGCGGCGGACGAGCTGCGCGCACCGGCCTGGTGGCACGCGGAGGTCGTCGCGCACGACCTCAGGACCGCGGACGTCGCGGTTCTCACGGTCCGCCCGGACCAGCCGTACCCCTTTCTCGCGGGGCAGTACGCGAGTATGGAGACGCCCTGGTGGCCGCGGGTCTGGCGGCACTACTCCTTCGCCTCGGCGCCCCGTTCGGACGGTCTGCTCACGTTCCATGTGAAGGCCGTTCCGGCGGGCTGGGTCTCCAACGCGCTGGTGCACCGTGCCCGTCCCGGTGACATCGTCCGCCTCGGCCCGCCTGGCGGCTCGATGACGGTCGACCACACGAGGGACGACGGACTGCTCTGCCTGGGCGGAGGCACCGGTATCGCCCCCATCAAGGCACTGGTCGAGGACATCGCCGAACGTGGCTCGCGCCGCCCGGTCGAGGTGTTCTACGGCGCCCGCACCGACCACGACCTGTACGACATCGACACCCTGCTCCGGCTCCAGCAGAACCATCCCTGGCTCGCGGTGCGCGCGATCGTCGACCAGCACGCGCACCTCCAGCTCCCTGACGCCATCCGTGCCTACGGCCCGTGGACCGAGTACGACGGCTATCTCTCGGGACCGCCCGGCATGATCCGCAACGGGGTGCACGCACTGCGGGACGTGGGCATCCCCGGGCACCGCATACGGCACGACTCGGTCGAGGAACTGGTCGTCGTCGGCGACTGAGCCGTCAGCCGAGGTCGGGAGCGTGCATGGCCCGTACGCCCTCGATGTTGCCGTCCAGATAGTGCCGCAGGGACAGCGGTACGAGGTGCACGGAGGCGATCCCGACGCGGGTGAAGGGAACACGCACGATCTCGTACTCGCCCGTGGGCTCGTCGACCTCGGGACCGTGCCGTAGCGCCGGGTCCATGGACTCCAGCCGGCAGACGAAGAAGTGCTGCACCTTCACACCGGTCGCGCTGCCGTTGTCGCCGATGTGCTCCACGGTGTCCACGAAGCAGGGCACGACATCGGTGATCTTGGCGCCGAGTTCCTCGTGCACCTCGCGGTGCAGGGCGTCGACGACGGTGGTGTCCTCCGGCTCGACCCCGCCACCGGGAGTGACCCAGTAGGGATCGACACCTGGCTTGGTGCGCTTGATCAGAATCAGGTCGTCGCCGTCCAGAAGAACGGCGCGTGCGGTGCGCTTGACCACGGGTCGGACGGTCATGGGAGAAATGTGGCCCAGCTGGTTCCACGTGAAACATCGCGAAGCGCCACCGCACGGTCGCACCGCGTGAACCCGGACAACCCGCTCAGCCCCAGTCCACGGCCGCGTGGTGGAGCCACTCGTGCGCCCGCGCCACATGCGGCATGGCGAGCGTGCCGGTACGCACGACCAGGAAGTACGTCCGCAGCGGCGGCACCGCGGGTTCGTGCAGCGCCATGACCTCACCGCGCTCCAGAGCGATGGCGCACAGATAGCGGGGCAGTACCGCGAGGCCGGCGCCGGCGACCGTACAGGCGAGGACTGCGCGCAGATCGGGCACCACGACCGTGCCGGAGGCGGCCGGGAGGGTGTCGAACACGGAGCCCCAATAGCGCGAGACGAACGGCAGCGACTCATGCACCTCGACGACGGGCAGGTTCTCCAGAGCGGGCGCACCCTTGTCGCGCACCGTCCCGGTGCCGATCTCCTCCGCCCAGCGCGGAGCGGCGACCAGTACGTGCTCCTCGTCGCAGAGCGCGGTGGCGGTGAGCAGGGCACCGCGCGGCCGGGCCGTACTGATGGCCAGGTCATGGTGTCCGGCGGACAGCCCTTCCAGCGTCTCCTCGGCGTTCCCGAACGAGGCGCGCAGTGCGAAACCCTGGCCGTCGTCGCCGGCGAGTTCGGTGAGGGCGGGCAGGGCGCGTTCGGCGGTGAACTCGGGCGGTCCCGCGAGGTGCAGGGTGCGCACCGAGGACTCGTCGTCGAGGCCGCGCTCCGCTATCTCCACAAGGGCGTCGAGATGCGGGGCGGCCTTGTGGGCGAGTTCGTCGCCGATGGTCGTGGGGGTCACCCCACGGGCCTGCCGCAGGAAGAGAGGGCGGCCCAACTGCCGTTCCAGGGTCCGGATCTGGGACGTCACGGCCGGCTGCGAGAGCCCGAGCAGGGCGGCGGCGCGGGTGAAGGAGCCTGCCCGGTGCACGGTCACGAAGGTGCGCAGCAAGGCCAGATCCATCGCACGCCCTCCCCTTCCCCCCTGTCCTTGCGCCGGCCCCCGGACAGGTTCCTAAGTATAAATAAGTCGATAGGTCTCTGCCGCTACAGTGATTGGACACTGACGCAGAGTCAACTAGCCTTGGTCGCGCGGTTCTTGGCGCGCGGGAACCGGGACGGTCCGAGCCACGAGGGGGGAGGCTCGGACCGTCCGTTATACGTAGTCGGATCTGCGACGGCGTCCGTAATCCGGTCACCGATCCGACTCGTCGAGTGCGCGGAGCACATCGGTCACCAGGTCCTCGGGATCCTCCGCCCCGACCGACAGCCGGATGAAGCCCTCCGGTACGTCGTCCCCGCCCCAGCGGCGCCGCCGCTCGGCCGTGGAGCGCACCCCGCCGAAGCTCGTCGCGTCGTCGACCAGCCGCAACAGCCCGAGAAAGCGCTCGGCACGCGCGCGCGTGGGCAGCGTGAAGGAGATCACCGAGCCGTAGCGGCGCATCTGCTGCGAGGCGATCTTGTGCGCGGGGTCGTCGGGCAGCCCCGGGTAGCGCAACCCGGTGACCTCGGGCCGCTCGCGCAGCGCCTCCGCGAGCAGCAGCGCGGTCTCGTTCTGCCGGTCCACCCGCAACTGGAGGGTGGCGAGGGAGCGGTGGGCCAGCCAGGCCTCCATCGGCCCGGAGATCGCCCCGATGATCTTGCGCCAGCGGCGCACGGCGGCCATGGCCGCCGCGTCGCGTCCGACGACGTAGCCCAGCAGGACGTCCCCGTGCCCGGTGAGCTGTTTGGTGCCGCTGGCCATGGAGAAGTCGGCGCCCAGCGCCAGCGGCCGCTGGCCGAGCGGGGTGGCGAGGGTGTTGTCGACGGCGACGAGCGCGCCACGCGCGTGTGCCGCCTCGGCGAGCCGGCGGATGTCGCACACGTCGAGCCCGGGATTGCACGGCGACTCGATCAGCAGCAGCTTCGCCCCGTCCAGGACGTCGAGCTGGGCGCCGCCCGCGGTCGGCGCGGTGCGCACCTCGATGCCGTACGCCTCCAGCTGGGCGCGGACCAGGGGGAGTACCTGGTAGCCGTCGGACGGCAGCACCACCGCGTCACCGGCGCTCAGCTGGGAGAAGAGCACCGCCGCGATGGCCGCCACGCCGGAGGCGAACACCAGCGTCTCGACGTCGTCATCGCCAGGCGCCTCCAACTCGCCGATGGCCCGCTCCAGATGGGTCCAGGTCGGGTTCTCGTCGCGTCCATAGGCGTACGGGCCGCCCACCTCGCCCGGCAGATGGAAGTGTGCGGCGAACACCGGCCCGGGCAGGGTCGGCTCGTTCTTGACCGGCTTGGGCAGCCCCGCGCGCACCGCGCGTGTGCCCTCGCCCATGGGCGCCTCGCTCATGACGCCGTTGCCTCCACTTCGTCCCGTACCGCGGCGAGCAGGCCTTCACTCGCCGCCTCCACCATCTCAAGACACTCCTCGAAGCCGTCCAGACCGCCGTAGTACGGATCCGGTACGTCGAGGTCGTCGCCGGCGGCCGTGTCATAGGAGCGCAGCAGCCGCACTTTGCGGGCGTCCTCCTCGCTGGGGGCGAGGCGGCGCAGGGCCTTGAGATGGCCCGAGTCGAGGGCGATCACGAGGTCGAGGCGGGCGAACCAGAACGCCTGGAACTGGCGGGCGGTGTGGTCGCTGTCGTAGCCGTGCTCCTCGAGGACGCGGACGGTGCGCGGGTCGGCGCCGTCGCCCTCGTGCCAGCCGCCCGTGCCGGCACTGTCGACCTCGACGCGGTCGTCCAGCCCGGCCTCGGCCACGCGGGCGCGGAAGACGGACTCGGCCATCGGGGAACGGCAGATGTTGCCCGTGCAGACGAAGCAGACGCGGTAGGTCATCGGATCCTCAGTCCGAGTCGGGAAGGATCATGTTCAGGGCCCAGGACACGACCGAGATGATCAGTCCGCCCAGCACGGCGGTCCAGAACCCCTCAACGTGGAAGCTCAGGTTCAGCTTGTCGCACACCCAGGACGTCAGCAGCAGCATCAGCGCGTTGACCACCAGGGTGATCAGGCCGAGCGTGAGGATGAACAGCGGGAAGGTCAGGATCTTCACGATCGGCTTGACCAGGAAGTTCACCAGGCCGAAGACCAGGGCGACCAGGATCAGCGTCCAGACCTTCTTGGTCGTGCTGTCGCCGGTCAGGGTGATCTTGTCGAGCAGCCACACGGCGACCGCCAGGGCGCCCGCGTTGGCGATCGTCTTGACTACGAAATTCTTCATGTGTCTGATCGTGACAGACGAGATCGGATGCAAATAGTGAGGCGAGGGCGACAACTGCGATGAAGGCATTCCGGCTGGACGAACTGGAGGCGGAGCGCGCCGCCAACGAAGGGGCCTACCTGCAGTTCCTGCGGGAACGGAACATGTCCGTCGGCCTCTACGCCCTTGACGCGGGCTCGCACGACCCGCAACAGCCGCACAAGCAGGACGAGGTCTACTTCGTCGTCAGCGGCCGCGCTTCGATCACCGTCGGCATGGAGACCACGCAGGTGGCGCGGGGCAGCGTCGTGTACGTGCCCGCCGGGGTGGCCCACAAGTTCCATCACATCAGCGAGGATCTGAGGGTTCTGGTCGTCTTCTCTCCGCCCGAGGCCTGACCCCGGACCCCCGGGTTCCCTAGGGGAAGGGTCAGGGGAGGACAAGGGATCGCAGGCCCCCGTACGACCCCCTCGCGGCTCTAGCATCGGGTGCAGGACATCGCATCGTGCGGGACGCACGAGACCTACGTGCCGGAGCGCACGAGAAAGCTGAGGACAGGGCAATGCGAGAGATCTTCACAGGTCTGCCGTGGTGGGTGAAGTGGATCGCGGTGCCGGTCATCGCGCTGGCGGTGTTCGGCGGTCTGATCGGCGCCGTCGTCGGCTTCCTGGCCTACCTGCTCTTCAAGGTGCTGATCTTCGTGGCGCTGGTCGGCGGACTGATCTACATCGTGCGGAAGTTCATGTCGAACTCCTCGTCCAAGAGCGACTGGTGACGACCGTGGGAATCGGTGTCCGGTAACAGGAATCACCGGTTCCCTCGGGGGAGGGAAGTTTCGCGCACGGGCCGACCGGGAGCGGCGACAGACGGTTAGAGTCGCTGACCCCCTCGCGCTCCGGGAGTGACCCTTGGCCACGCTTGACGCCACCCCCGCACCCACGGACCATCCCGCACCCCCCGCCCAACGATGTTCCAGCACACCCCCCGTGCAGCGGCCGGCCGGACCGGCCGACCCCGCACAGCCGCACTCGGCCACGCTCATCGGCTCCGTGCAGCGTGCGATGCGCCTGCTGGAATGCGTCGCCGGACACGAACACGGCGCCCCCGCCAAACAACTGGCCCGCGAGACCGGCCTCGCGCTGCCCACCGCCTACCACCTGCTGCGCACCCTGGTCCACGAGGGCTATCTGCACCGTGACAAGGGGCTGTTCTTCCTCGGTGAAGCGGCGGAGCGGCTGAGCAGCAGTGGAGCGCAGCAGAAACGTCGCAGCGCGGTCGTCGACACCCTCGCTCACTGGCGGGATTCGATCGGTGTGCCGGTGTACTACGCGATGTACCGGGACGGCGAGATCGAGGTCATCTGTGTCTCCGACTCCCCGGGTATCCCGGCGGTCGAGGAGTGGGCGGACTTCCGCGAGACCGGGCACGCGCACGCCATCGGCCAGTGTCTGCTCTCCCAGCTGGACGACAACGTCCGCCGTGACCACCTCGACCGCTACCCCGTGCAGGCGATCACCCCGTACACCGTCCGTGACGGCCATGCGCTGCTGCGGCGTCTGGAGCGGACACGGCGGATGGAGCCGGTGGTGGAGCGCCAGGAGTATGCGCTGGGCACGGTGTGTGCGGCGATTCCCATCACCGTCGGCACCACGGCCGCCACGATGGCCATCTCCCTCCCCCTCCACCAGGCCGACCGGCTGTTGCCCGCCGCCCGGCAGTTGCAGGCCGAGGTGGGACGGCATCTGGGCTCTCTGGCGATCGCTATCAGTATCTGAAAACTCACTCCTTGTGATCTGCTGTGTACGTTCAGCAAGATTTGACCACCATTACAGGGGTAAATCCCGGCCAGTCGGTGTCATATGACGGGGTAGGCGATGCGCGAGTCCGTACAAGCTGAAGTCATGATGAGCTTTCTCGTCTCGGAGGAGCTCTCCTTCCGCATCCCCGTGGAGTTGTGTTACGAGACCTGTGATCCGTATGCCGTGCGGCTCACCTTCCATCTGCCCGGGGACGCGCCGGTCACCTGGGCCTTCGGCCGTGAGCTGCTGATCGACGGGGTGGGCAGGCCGTGCGGGGAAGGCGATGTGCATATCGCGCCCGCCGACTCCGAGGTGCTGGGCGAGGTGCTGATCCGGCTTCAGGTCGGCGGTGACCAGGCGGTGTTCCGGTCCTCGGCGCCCCCGCTGGTGGCCTTCCTCGACCGCACGGACAAGCTGGTCCCGCTCGGTCAGGAAGGTGCGCTCGCCGATTTCGACGCCCACCTCGACGAAGCCCTGGACCGCATCCTGGCCGAGGAGCAGAGCGCCGGCTGAAGCGTTACGGCACGGGGCGCGAGGCCGCTCCGCCGAGCCGCCCGAGGATATGCAGGAACGCTTCTGCGCATCCTCGGGCCAGTGCCTGACGCTTCCGCCCTCACCGGCCGCCCACGCCCTCCCGCAGGCCCGTCCATGGCCCTCTCACCGTTTCCGGCGCCGCCCCCGGCCGCCGCCGCGCGGCGGAGCGGACGCGGCCTCCACGGGGAGGACCGCCTTCTCGCCCGGCCGGTCGGCCGACACCACCAGGGCCGCGAGCAGCGTGGTGACCGGCACCGAGGCGACCAGGCCGATCGAGCCGACCAGCGTGCGCACGATCTCCTCGGCCACCAGCTCGCTGTTGGCGACCGTTGCCACGCTGCTCTGCGCGATCGAGAAGAGCAACAGCAACGGCAGCGCGGCGCCCGCATAGGCCAGGACGAGGGTGTTGACGACGGAGGCGATGTGGTCGCGTCCGATACGGATGCCCGCCCGGTACAGCCCTCGCCAGCCCATCGTCGGATTGGCCTCGTGCAGCTCCCAGACCGCCGACGTCTGGGTCACCGTCACATCGTCCAGGACTCCCAGCGAACCGATGATGACGCCGGCCAGCAGCAGACCGCTCATGTCGATCGACGGGTACAGGCCGTGGATCAGACCGGTGCTGTCGTCGGTGTTGCCGGTGAGCGCGGCCCAGTCGATGAACTCCGAGCCGAGGACGCCGATCAGGCACAGTGAGACCAGCGTGCCGAGCACCGCCACCGAGGTCCGGGCCGACAGCCCGTGGCACATGTACAGGGCGATCAGCATGATGGCACTCGACCCGACCACCGCCACCAGCAGCGGGTTCGAGCCCTGCAGCACCGCCGGCAGGATGAACAGGGTCAGCACCAGGAAGCTGACGGCCAGCGCGACCAGCGCCATGACACCGCGCAGCCGCCCCACCACCACGACGGCGAGCGCGAAGATCCCGGCCAGCAGCGCCATCGGGAACTTCCGGTTCACATCGGTGACCGAGTACTGCAGGTCCTTCGGCGCCGAGGGCTCGTAGGCGGCCACGACCTGCTCGCCCTGGTGCAACTGCCGTGACTGGTCGGGCTGCACGATCTCGGTGAACGTACGGCCCTTGTCCTTGCCGGTGTCGACGCGGACCGTCGCCTTCTTGCAGGTGCCGCCGGACCCCTCCTTCGTGGAACCGTCCTCGCTGGTGGAGGTGTCGCCGATCGAACCGCTCCCGGAGGCGTTGACCGACTTGCAGTCGACCGAGACGACCTTGGTGACCGTGGCCGACTGTGTCTGGCGGTCGAAGCCGACGCCGGTGCGCTCGTGCGGCGGGGCTCCGCCGGGCCACAGCACCACCATGCCGACCACGACCGCGGCGGTGAAGGGGATGAGGATCGCCGCGATGACCTTGCGCAGATGCTTGGAGACCGGTGCGGCGGGACCGTGACTGTGGCTGTGCGAGTGACCGTGCCCGCCGCCGGACACGGAGCCGCCCTGGCCGGTGCTCCGACCGGGCGGGTGGCCGTGGGCATGGCCGGTGTCGTCGTGGTGGACATGGTCGTTGTCGTGTCCGTGGGAGGGCTCGTGGCTGTACTGCTGCCCCTGCCCGTGGTTGTGTCCGTCACCGGCACCGTGGCCCCCGTGGCCGGATCCACCGCCCCGTCTTGGTTCGGGGGGTGGATAGGGGTGCTGTTGTGTCGAGGTCACCGCCCGATCATCGCAAGAACGGCAGGGGCCCTCTGTTCACCGCGCCCGAATTGACGCTAGCGTGGAGGCACCTTTGCACACGCGGGAGCTCGGAGCACCGGGCTGAGAGGGCGCTGACCTCCGTATTCGCGATGTTTCACGTGGAACGAGTGATGTTTCACATGAAACGCCGCCCGACGGAAGCCGCTGCGTCGACCGCCGAACCTGTTACCGGGTAATGCCGGCGTAGGGAGTAGGTCTCATGACCAACAAGGACGCACGCACGCCTGCCTTCCGCCAGGACGAAGCGCCCATTGCGGGTGAATCCTCCCAGGAGGCCGGGAAGTCCATCGGCTGGCACAAGGGATATGTCGAGGGCTCGCGCCCCGACCTGCGGGTGCCGGTCCGTCAGGTGCATCTCACCAACGGGCAGTCGGTCACGCTTTACGACACCTCCGGCCCGTACACCGATCCGCTCGTCGAGACCGACGTCCGCAGGGGCCTTGCGCCGCTGCGGGAGAACTGGATCGTCGCCCGCGGTGACACCGCCGAATACGCGGGCCGGCCCGTCCGTCCAGAGGACGACGGGATCAAGCACACCTCGCCCCGTGGCGGTCTGCGCAACCTGGACGCGGTCTTCCCGGGCCGCCCTCGTCAGCCGCGCCGCAGCCGTGACGGCGAGGCGGTCACGCAACTCGCGTACGCCCGCCGGGGCGAGATCACCCCGGAGATGGAGTACGTGGCCATCCGCGAGAACGTCTCTCCCGAGGTGGTCCGTGAGGAGATCGCGGCGGGCAGGGCCGTACTGCCCGCCAACGTCAACCACCCGGAGATCGAGCCGATGATCATCGGCAAGCGGTTCCTGGTGAAGGTCAACGCCAACATCGGCAACTCGGCGGTGACCTCCTCCATCGAGGAGGAGGTCGAGAAGATGACCTGGGCGACCCGCTGGGGCGCCGACACGGTCATGGACCTGTCCACCGGACGCAACATCCACACCACCCGCGAGTGGGTGCTGCGCAACTCCCCCGTCCCCATCGGCACGGTGCCGCTCTACCAGGCCCTGGAGAAGGTGGACGGCAGGGCCGAGGAGCTGACCTGGGAGATCTACAAGGACACGGTCGTCGAACAGGCCGAGCAGGGCGTGGACTACATGACCGTCCACGCGGGCGTGCGCCTGCCGTACGTGCCGCTCACCGCCAACCGCAAGACCGGCATCGTCTCGCGCGGCGGCTCGATCATGGCGGCCTGGTGCCTCGCGCACCACAAGGAGTCGTTCCTGTACGAGAACTTCGAGGAACTCTGCGAGATCCTCGCCGCGTACGACGTCACGTACTCCCTGGGCGACGGTCTGCGCCCCGGCTCCATCGCGGATGCCAACGACGAAGCGCAGTTCGCGGAGCTCCGCACTCTCGGGGAACTCAACCGGATCGCCAGGCGTTTCAATGTACAGACCATGATCGAGGGCCCGGGCCATGTCCCGATGCACAAGATCAAGGAGAACATCGACCTTCAGCAGGAGATCTGCGATGAAGCTCCGTTCTATACGCTCGGCCCGCTGACCACGGACGTCGCGCCGGCGTACGACCACATCACCTCCGGCATCGGTGCCGCGATGATCGCCTGGTGGGGCACGGCGATGCTCTGCTACGTCACGCCCAAGGAGCACCTGGGCCTGCCCAACCGGGACGACGTCAAGACCGGCGTCATCACCTACAAGATCGCCGCTCATGCGGCCGACCTCGCCAAGGGCCACCCGGGTGCGCAGGAGTGGGACGACGCGCTGTCCGACGCCCGCTTCGAGTTCCGGTGGGAGGACCAGTTCAACCTCGCCCTGGACCCGGACACGGCCCGCGAGTTCCATGACGAGACGCTCCCCGCGGAGCCCGCCAAGACGGCCCATTTCTGTTCGATGTGCGGGCCGAAGTTCTGCTCGATGAAGATCAGCCAGAGCATCACGGAGAGGTTCGGCGGCGCGGCGGCCGAGAGGGCGTCTGCGGAGGAGGTCGCGGAGGGGATGCTGCAGAAGTCGAAGGAGTTCGCGGCGAGCGGGAACCGGGTGTATCTGCCGCTGGCGGACTGAACCGCTCCCGGCTGCCGGTCGGTTACCGGTCTCGCCACGTGTCGACGTGTTCCAGCAGGTAGGCGGTGAGTTCCGGCGGGTGGAGGCCGAGGGCGGTCACGGCTGTGGTGTCCAGCGGGACCCGGACCGGATCGAAGTCACCTGTGTCGGGGGCGTCGAGTTCGGGACCGCTGCGGCGCTCCGGACGGAGGTCCAGCAGGTCGGCCAGGAAGTAGTGCTGGGTGATGGTGATCGTCTCCCCCGGGTCGGTCACGGTCAGGAACTCGGTGGCAGGGCCGATCGTGGCCCCGAGTTCCTCCATGACCTCGCGGCGCAGGGCCGTGTCGAGATCGGCGTCGTCGGGTTCGACGCTCCCGCCGACAGTCGTCCAGTACGGGAATCCGCCGGGCCATCTTCGGCGCAGGAACACCAGATGGTCGCCGTCGAGGAGGACCACACGCACTTTGTGACGGACCTTCATCTCCGTGACGATAGCGCGCCGGCTACCTCACGGGACGAGGACCAGCCTGCCGGTGGTGCGCCCGGCCCCGTGGACCGGGTGTCCGGCTTGCGCCCCCGGATGGGGGCGCAAGCCGGGTTATTCCGGCTGGTGCTCCGGGCCTCCGTAGTCCGGGCTGGTGTAGTCCGGGCTGGTGAAGCTCGGGCGGGTGGCGGGCGCGGTGCCGTCGTCGGTGCTGAAGCCCGGGCGGTCGTAGCCGAGGCGTGGCATCCGGCCAGCCGGGCCCGACGGCGTCGTACGGCGCAGTCCGGCCGTGCCGGGGTCGGTGGCCAGCGCTTCTCGCAGGAAGGGCAGGATGCCGCGCTCCAGCAGGGCGTCCCGCCAGGCCTCCCGGGCCTTGGCCACCTCCCCGCCGGGCTCGCCGTAGGCTCCGGCCTCCAGCGAGGGGCTGTTGCGCAGTGCGGTGAGCAGCAGCCCCACACCTGCCAGCAGGATGGCGGCCGCGGTCACGGCACCGAACACCCAGCCGGCGGTGAGCATGGTCCGGGCGAAGGTGCGAGACGGGTCCAGCATCTTCAGGACGTAGCCGACGAGCAGGAAGATCGCCGCGGCGGTGCCGGCGAGGACGGGGGCCAGGACCGCGACGACGGCGACAGCGCCCGCGCCGGTGGTCTCGGCTGCCCCGCCGAGGGTGGTGGCGAGCCCCAGTGCACCGCCCGTGCCCGACTCTGCCGAGCCGGACTCCTGGACGGTGGCCGGGGTGGACCGCGCCGGATTGCGCAGTTCCTCGCGGACCTTTACATAGTGCTGGTACTCGGTCGCCGCGGCCGCCGTGATCAGTGCGGTGGCGTTGAGCGCCATGGTGCGCAGCTGTTCGGTGTTCAAATGCTGGCCTATACCGGCCAGTTCTGGACGGTAAGGGGCGGAGCGCAGCGCCTCATCGAGGATCCGCTCGTATTCCTGGCGGTCCTCACTGAGCAGGTGCTGCGGAACGCTGTTCATGTGCATCCCCCGATGCTCCGTAGGGCTTGGGGCTCGCACGCCGGCGAGCCGTCGGGCAGAAACGGAGGGGAGCCTGCTACGGATAAACCGATGGTAGAGCCGTTAAGGCACGCGGTGACAGGGGGTTGCCGGAAATTGGGGGTGACCCGCGTGCGACGCCGGAGGGACAGAACAGCCTGCCGAACCCTCAGTTGTCCAGAGGAAGTTGCCTAACCAGCAGCTTTCCGGCCATGGTCACTCCGCCGTCCATGGCGATGGCGAGCCCGTCGGCGTAGATGTGCGGCCCCGTCACCACGGGGCCGGTGCCCTCTTCGTCGTCCTCGGAGCCGACTTCCCCCAGCAGATAGGGAATCGGGCTGTGTCCGTGAACGATTCGGGTGCCGCCGTACGTATCGAGAAGGGAACGGACGGCGTCTGCACCCCCTTCGTCACGGAAGGAGAAGCGCTTGGTGAACTTGCGGAAGAGATCCCAGACCTCATCCGCGTCGTTACGGGTGATGGTCTCGCGGACGGTGTCGTTGACCGCCTCGATCGAGTCGCCGTAGTCGAGGTAGGCGGTGGTGTCCGAGTGCACCAGCAGATATCCGTCGACCTCCTCGACCGCGTCCAGGCGGGCCATCCACTGGAGGTGGTGGTCCTGGAGCCGGTCCATGTCGGTCTTCTGGCCGCCGTTGAGCAGCCAGGCCGCCTGGAAGGTGGCGGTGCCCGCGCCGGAGTTGACGGGGGTGTCGCCGAACCGCTTGGCGCCGAGCAGCAGCAGTTCGTGGTTGCCCATCAGCGCCTTGCAGTAGCCGCCGGCGGCGGCCGCCTCGGCCGACAGCCGCATCACCAGGTCGATGACGCCGATGCCGTCCGGACCCCGGTCGGTGAAGTCGCCGAGGAACCACAGCCGTGCGGTGCCCGCGCACCAGTGCCTGTCCGCGTCGATCAGCCCCTGCTCCCGCAGGGCGGTGATCAGCTCGTCGAAGTAGCCGTGCACGTCACCGACGACGTACAGCGGGCCGGGGCCGGCCGCGGCCTGCGCGACCGGGGCGGCGGCCGGTTCGACGGGCAGCTGGAGCGTGTCGCCGCGGTTGATGACCGGCAGGTCGCGCTGGGTGGGCGTGTACCCGTCCGGATAGCCCTCCGGGTACGCCTCGTCGAGCGGCGGGACGACGTCGCCGGGATGCGTGCTGTCGACGTACGGACCGGTCTCGTTGACGTACGCGGGCACCCGGAAGTCGCGCAACGTCGCCGTCCGCTCCGTCTCGGGTCCCTGACCGGCCCCCTGAGTCATCAGACCCCTCCACCATCACGCCGCATCTGCACCGCATCGGACTGCCTGGTCGCAGCGGCCCGCGGTGTCGTGGGCCCATCATAGGAATGCCCGTCGCGCCGTGTGATGACCCAGGGGTGGTGAATCCGGGCAGGACTCCGGTTCGGCGCGGCTTTCGCCCCGGTTGGGCAGGGCTTCGTCCATCCGCCGTTCACCTGCCGGCCGCCATCCGACGACGCCCGGCGGGTGCGCCGTCCGGCTCTCGGCGTGCCCGTGCTACCCCTCCTCCGGTGCCCGCGGCGGGCTCACCGTCGTGCGCTGCGGCCGTCGCTGGGAGGAGGTACGCACGATCAGTTCGGTCGGTATCACCTGCTCGACGGGCTGGTCCGACTCGACCCCTTCGATCGCGTCGATGAGCAGTTGTACGACCGCCGTGCCGATGCGGCGCGGCTTCAGGGAGAGCGTGGTGATGGGCGGCTCGGTGTTGGCGTACACGGTCGACTCGCTGCAGCAGACCAGCAGCAGGTCGTCGGGGACGCGCAGCCCGTAGCGGCGGGCGGCGGCGAGCAGATCGGTGCCGTTGGGGTCGAACAGGCCGTAGACGGCGTCGGGGCGGTCAGGGCGGGCGAGCAGCCGGTCGGCGGCGACGGCGCCCGCGCACGGGTCGTGTGCCGGGTAGGCCTCGTAGACCGGGTCCTGGCCGACGCGTTCGCACCAGCGCAGGTAGGCGGTGGTCGACAGATGGGTGTACGTGTCCGTCGTCGTGCCCGTGAGCAGGCCGATCCGGCGGGCGCCCGCGTCGGCGAGATGGTCGAGGATGCCGAGGACGGCGGCCTCGTGGTCGTTGTCCACCCAGGCCGTGACCGGGAGCGAGCCGGCCGGGCGGCCGTCGGAGACCACCGGCAGGCCCTGCCGGACCAGCTCGCTGACGACCGGGTCCTGGTCGGAGGGGTCGATGACGACCGTGCCGTCCAGGGCCACGTTCGACCACACGTCGTGGCGCGAGGTCGCGGGCAGGATGACCAGGGCGTAGCCGCGGGCGAGCGCGGCCGAGGTGGCGGCCCGCGCCATCTCGGCGAAGTACGCGAACTCGGTGAAGGTGAAAGGTTCATCCCCGTACGTCGTGACGGTCAGGCCGATGAGTCCCGACTTGCCGGTACGGAGGGTGCGGGCGGCGGCCGAGGGGCGGTATCCCAGCCGGTCGGCGACCTCGCGGACGTGGCGCCTGGTGGCGTCCGGGAGCCGGCCCTTGCCGTTCAGGGCGTCGGAGACGGTCGTGATGGAGACTCCGGCGGCGGCGGCCACGTCTCTGATGCCTGCCCGGCCCGGCCGGCTGCCTCGCCGAGAGGTTTCCGCGCGGCTCACCTGGTGCTTCCCTGCTGCTGTCATGGCGAGCCGATAGTAGGGCTCATGCGGTGGGGTAGTGCGGACGCATATGCACGCGTTGACAGGCACGTTTCTGCAAGGTCAAAGAGGGTTAACTACCTTAGAAAGAAAGTCAGTTGAACGATCCAATGGTGAGACGTGACTTGTCGGCACGGATGGGCCTGCCAAGTGCTCGATGTTTCGAAGAGGTCTCAACTCACCTTCACGGGTGATGCGCGCCACGGCGTGAGCTACCGGCGCGTAGATATATGTAGGGCGCGCCCCCGATAAATGCGCCTTCGTATGGTGATGCCCGTGATGCCTATGGGGCGGGTGAGGTCAGGCCGCCCGGCTTCTCACTCGCTCCGCAGCTGTACGCAGGGGGGCCGAATCCTCATAAGGTGAGCAGTATTGGATGCCGGCGGCGCGGACGGTCCGCCGGAGGTCGCGAGGAGGACTGCGGTGAGCGAGACGAGCCCCAAGCTGCGCGCCGAGCTGGAGGGTATCCCCACCTACAAGCCGGGCAAGCCCGCCGCGGCCGACGGTCCGGTCGCCTACAAGCTGTCCTCCAACGAGAACCCCTATCCCCCGCTTCCCAGCGTGATGGAGTCCGTGACCGCGGCGGCCTCGTCCTTCAACCGCTACCCGGACATGGCCTGTGCCGGTCTGATGAACGAGTTGTCGGACCGTTTCGGCGTCCCGCTCTCGCATCTGGCCACCGGCACCGGCTCGGTCGGCGTCGCCCAGCAGCTGATCCAGGCCACCAGCGGACCCGGCGACGAGGTGATCTACGCCTGGCGGTCCTTCGAGGCGTACCCGATCATCACGCAGATCAGCGGTGCCCGCTCGGTCCAGGTGCCGCTGACGCCCGGCGATGTGCACGACCTGGACGCGATGGCGGACGCGATCACCGACCGCACCCGCCTGATCTTCGTCTGCAACCCGAACAACCCGACCGGCACGGTCGTGAAGCGGGCCGAGCTCGAACGGTTCCTCGACCGGGTGCCGGGCGATGTGCTGGTGGTCCTCGACGAGGCCTACCGCGAGTTCATCCGCGACCCCGAGGTGCCGGACGGTGTCGAGCTCTACCGTGAGCGGCCGAACGTCTGCGTCCTGCGGACCTTCTCCAAGGCGTACGGTCTCGCCGGGCTGCGGGTCGGCTTCGCCATCGCCCATGAGCCGGTGGCGGCGGCGCTGCGCAAGACGGCGGTGCCGTTCGGCGTGAGCCAGATCGCCCAGGTCGCGGCGATCGCCTCCCTGCAGGCGGAGGACGAACTGCTCGGCCGGGTGGGCTCGCTGGTGTGCCAGCGGCAGCGTGTGGTCGAAGCGCTGCGCGCCCAGGGCTGGACGGTGCCCGAGACCCAGGCCAACTTCGTGTGGCTGCGGCTGGGGGAGCGTACGGCGGCCTTCGCGGGGCTCTGCGAGGAGCACGGTGTGGTCGTCCGGCCGTTCCCGGGCGAGGGCGTGCGGGTGACGGTCGGCGAGACCGAGGCGAACGACATCTTCCTGAAGGTGGCGGAGGCGTTCCGCAAGGAGCTCTAGCCCCTGGCAGGTCCACACGTACGGGGTCGCACGGCCGGTGTTCCGGGGCCGGTCGGCCCCGTACGGCTGTGTCCGGAGAGGGCCGAACGGCTCAAGTGCGACCCCCCTTCGTCCTTCGATAATCAGTGCGTCATAATGGCTTGTGAATGTGAATGCATTCACAAGCGCGTCCCGTTTGGTCCGTGATGTACGTGACAAAAGGGGCACATGCCGCTGTATTACGGCGACGTAAGGAGACTGACGACGTGGACCTGGCTCTGGCGCCGGAGACACTGGCGCGCTGGCAGTTCGGCATCACCACCGTCTACCACTTCCTGTTCGTCCCGCTGACGATCTCACTGGCCGCGCTCACGGCCGGTCTGCAGACCGCCTGGGTGCGCACGGAGAAGGAGAAGTACCTCAGGGCGACCAAGTTCTGGGGCAAGCTCTTCCTGATCAACATCGCGATGGGGGTCGTCACCGGCATCGTGCAGGAGTTCCAGTTCGGCATGAACTGGTCGGACTACTCACGGTTCGTCGGTGACATCTTCGGCGCCCCGCTCGCCTTCGAGGCGCTGATCGCGTTCTTCTTCGAGTCCACCTTCATCGGGCTGTGGATCTTCGGCTGGGACAAGCTGCCCAAGAAGATCCACCTGGCCTGCATCTGGATGGTCTCCATCGGCACGATCCTGTCCGCGTACTTCATCCTCGCGGCCAACTCGTGGATGCAGCACCCCGTCGGCTACAAGATCGACAAGGCGAAGGGGCGGGCCGAACTCACTGACTTCCTGGCGGTCCTCACCCAGAACACCGCGCTGGCCCAGGCCTTCCACACGCTGTCCGCGTCCTTCTTGACCGGTGGCGCGTTCATGGTCGGCATCGCCGCCTTCCATCTGTTCCGCAAGAAGCACATCAGCGTGATGAAGACCTCGCTGCGGCTCGGTCTGGTCACCGTCGTCATCGCCGGCATGCTCACCGCGATCAGCGGTGACACCCTCGGCAAGGTCATGTTCAAGCAGCAGCCGATGAAGATGGCCGCCGCCGAGGCCCTGTGGGACGGCCAGAAGCCGGCGCCCTTCTCGATCTTCGCCTACGGCGATGTCAGCAAGGGCCACAACACCGTCGAACTGTCCGTCCCCGGCCTGCTCTCGTTCCTGGCCGACGACAGCTTCAATTCGTACGTGCCCGGCATCAACGACACCAACAAGGCCGAGCAGCAGAAGTACGGCGCCGGCGACTACCGGCCCATCATCCCGGTCACCTTCTGGGCGTTCCGCTGGATGATCGGCTTCGGTATGGCGTCCTTCGCGATCGGCATCGTCGGACTCTGGCTGACCCGTAAGAAGTTCATGCTGCCGCAGCATCTGCGGGTCGGCGAGGACGAGGTGCCGAACCTGGTCCTCTTCAGGAACAAGGCCCTCAGCCCCAAGCTCGGCAGGCTGTACTGGCTGGTGGCGATCTGGACGCTCGGCTTCCCGCTGATCGCCAACTCCTGGGGCTGGATCTTCACCGAGATGGGCCGCCAGCCGTGGGTCGTCTACGGCGTCCTGCAGACCCGCGACGCGGTCTCCCCCGGTGTCTCCCAGGCCGAGATCCTCATCTCGATGATCACCTTCACCGCGCTGTACGCCATCCTCGCCGTCATCGAGGTCAAGCTGCTCGTGAAGTACATCAAGGCCGGCCCGCCGGAGCTCACCGAGGACGACCTCAACCCGCCCACGAAGATCGGCGGCGAGGCCCGTGACGCCGACAAGCCGATGGCCTTCTCGTACTAGGCCGAGGGAGACGCAGTCATGGAACTTCACGACGTCTGGTTCGTCCTGATCGCCGTCCTGTGGACCGGCTACTTCTTCCTGGAGGGCTTCGACTTCGGGGTCGGCATCCTCACCAAACTGCTGGCCCGCGACCGGCTGGAGAAGCGGGTGCTGATCAACACGATCGGCCCCGTCTGGGACGGCAACGAGGTGTGGCTGCTCACCGCGGGCGGCGCCACCTTCGCCGCCTTCCCCGAGTGGTACGCCACGCTCTTCTCCGGCTTCTATCTGCCCCTGCTGGTCATCCTGGTCTGCCTGATCGTCCGCGGTGTCGCCTTCGAGTACCGGGCCAAGCGGCCCGAGGAGAACTGGCAGCGCAACTGGGAGACCGCGATCTTCTGGACCTCGCTGATCCCGGCGTTCCTGTGGGGTGTGGCCTTCGGGAACATCGTCCACGGTGTGAAGATCGACCGGCACTTCGAGTACGTCGGCACCGTCTGGGACCTGCTCAACCCGTACGCCCTGCTGGGCGGACTGGTGACGCTGACGCTGTTCACCTTCCACGGCACGGTGTTCACCGCGCTCAAGACCGTCGGTGACATCCGGGTACGGGCACGAAAGCTGGCGACCAAGGTCGGCCTTCTCACCGCCGTGGTGGCGCTGGCCTTCCTGCTCTGGACCCAGGCCGACAGCGGTGACGCCAAGAGCCTGGTGGCCCTGGTCGTGGCGGTCGTCGCGCTACTGACGGCCCTCGGGGCGAATCTGCGGGGCCGTGAGGGGTGGGCGTTCGCCCTGTCCGGCGTGACCATCGTGGCCGCCGTGGCGATGCTCTTCCTGTCGCTCTTCCCGAACGTCATGCCGTCGTCGCTCAACGGGGACTGGAGCCTCACGGTCACCAACGCCTCGTCGAGTCCGTACACCCTGAAGATCATGACCTGGCTGGCGGCGATAGCCACGCCGCTCGTCCTGCTCTACCAGGGATGGACGTACTGGGTGTTCCGCAAGCGGATCGGCACGCAGCACATCGCGACCGAAGCCGCGCACTGAGTCCGACGGGCAGGGTGATTCACGGTGATCCGCACTGTTTCACGTGAAACACCCTCCCTGGACCGAAGGGCATGTTTCACGTGAAACCAATCGATCCACGTCTGCTGCGTTATGCCCGTGCCACCCGCCTCTTCCTGGTGGCCGTCGTCGGTCTCGGTGCCGTCGGTGCCGGGCTGGTCATCGCCCAGGCGATGCTCATCGCCGAAGTGGTGGTCGGGGCCTTCCAACACGGCCACTCGGTCTCCGAACTCCGGACTCCCCTGACGCTGTTGGCGGGCGTCGCCGTCGGCCGGGCGCTGGTCTCCTGGCTCACCGAGCTCGCCGCGCACCGGGCGAGCGCGGCGGTCAAGTCCGAACTGCGTGGACGGCTCCTGGACCGGGCGGTGGCGCTCGGCCCGAGCTGGCTGAGCGGTCAGCGGACCGGATCGCTGGTCACCCTCGCCACGCGCGGTGTCGATGCCCTCGACGACTACTTCTCGCGCTATCTGCCGCAGTTGGGGCTCGCGGTGGTCGTGCCGGTCGCGGTGCTGGCGCGGATCGTCACGGAGGACTGGGTCTCCGCGGCGATCATCGTCGGGACCCTGCCGCTCATCCCGCTCTTCATGGTGCTGATCGGCTGGGCCACGCAGTCCCGGACGGACCGGCAGTGGCGGCTGCTGTCCCGGCTCTCCGGCCACTTCCTGGACGTGGTCGCCGGGCTGCCCACGCTGAAGGTGTTCGGCCGGGCCAAGGCCCAGGCCGAGTCCATCCGCCGGATCACCGGCGAGTACCGGCAGGCGACCATGCGGACGCTGCGGATCGCCTTCCTCTCCTCCTTCGCGCTGGAACTGCTCGCCACGCTGTCGGTGGCGCTGGTCGCCGTGACCATCGGAATGCGGCTCGTCCATGGCGACATGGACCTGTACACCGGGCTGGTCATCCTGGTGCTGGCACCCGAGGCGTATCTGCCGTTGCGCCAGGTGGGCGCCCAGTTCCACGCGGCGGCGGAAGGGCTCGCGGCGGCGGAGGAGATCTTCACGGTGCTGGAGACTCCGGTGCCGGCGCCCGGTGCGGGCGCGGTCCCCTCGGATGCTTCTCTGGCCTTCGAAGGGGTGACGGTCCGCTATCCCGACCGGTCGGCGGATGCGGTCACCGACGTCTCTTTCACCGTCGAACCGGGCGAGACCGTCGCGCTGGTCGGACCCAGCGGGGTGGGCAAGTCGACGCTGTTGAACGTGCTGCTGGGGTTCGTACGGCCGACGGAGGGCCGGGTGCGGGTCGGAGGGGCCGGAGGGGGCGGGGGAGTCGATCTCGCCGACGTCGACCTGGAGGAGTGGCGGTCGCGGATCGCGTGGGTGCCGCAGCGGCCGCATCTGTACGCCGGGACGATCGCCGAGAACGTACGGCTCGCGCGCCCCGATGCGGACGACGACGCCGTGCGCCGGGCGTTGCGGGACGCGGGGGCGCTGGAGTTCGTGGACGCGCTGCCTGAGGGTGCCGGGACCGTGCTCGGTGAGGACGGCGCCGGGTTGTCCGCCGGGCAGCGGCAGCGGCTGGCGCTGGCGCGGGCGTTTCTCGCCGACCGGCCTGTGCTCTTGTTGGACGAGCCGACTGCTGCGCTGGACGGGGCGACCGAGGCGGAGGTTGTGGCGGCGGTACGACGGCTCTCCGAGGGGCGGACCGTGTTGCTGGTGGTGCACCGGCCGGCGTTGCTCTCGGCGGCGGACCGCGTGGTGCGGCTCTTCGGCAGCGAGGCCCCCAGGGGGCTCCGCCCCCTGGACCCCCAGAACCTCCGCCCACCCACCACCCGACTCGGTCAATCGGAAAGCGAGGCGATCGACCGTCTCGGTGGTCTGGGAGGTGCGGCGGCCGACCGACTCGGTCAATTGGGAGGTGCGGCGGCCGACCGACTCGGTGGGCTGGAAAGTGCGGCGGCCGACCGACTCGGTGGGCTGGACAGTGGGGCGGTGGAGCTGCCTGGGCGGGTGGCGCGTGGCTCTGTGGCGTCCGCGTGCGTGCGGCGCCGGAGCGTGCTCGCTCGTGTTCGTGCTGCCTCCGGGGCACGGCGGGGGCGGTTGTTGCTTGCTCTGTTGCTCGGGGCTCTTGCGCTCGGTAGTGCCGTCGGGCTGATGGCGACCTCCGGGTGGTTGATCTCGCGGGCCTCGCAGGAACCGCCGGTGCTGTATCTGATGGTGGCCGTCACGGCCACGCGGGCCTTCGGGATCGGGCGGGCCGTGTTCCGGTACGGCGAGCGGCTCGTGTCGCACGATGCCGTGCTGCGGATGCTGGCCGATACCCGGGTGGCCGTGTACCGGCGCCTTGAGCGGCTCGCCCCCGCCGGGCTTCGGGCGGCCAGGCGGGGTGATCTGCTCAGCCGGCTGGTCGCCGACGTCGACACGCTGCAGGACTACTGGCTGCGCTGGCTGCTGCCGGCCGGGGTCGCGGTTGCCGTCTCCGCAGGGGCCGTGGGGTTCACGGCCTGGCTCCTGCCCGAGGCCGGGGCCGCGCTCGCGGTGGGGCTGCTGGCGGCCGGAGTCGGTGTTCCGCTGGTGACCTCCGCCGTGGCCCGGCGTGCCGAGCACCGGCTGGCGCCCGCCCGCGGGTTGCTGGCCACCCGGGTGACCGACCTGCTCACCGGCACTGCCGAGCTGACGGTCGCCGGTGCGCTGCCCGTTCGTACGGAGGAAGCCCGGCGGGCCGACCACACGCTCACCCGGATCGCCTCCCGGGGCGCCACCGCCACCGCGCTCGGTGACGGGCTGACCGCACTGCTGACGGGGCTCACCGTCGCGGCCACCGCGCTGCTGGGTGCCCAGGGGGTCGCCGACGGCCGGCTGAGCGGGGTGGCGATGGCGGTCGTGGTCCTCACTCCGCTGGCCGCCTTCGAGGCCGTACTGGGGCTGCCGCTCGCCGTGCGGCACCGGCAGCGGGTGCGCAGGAGCGCCGAGCGCATCTACGAAGTGCTGGACGCCCCCGAGCCCGTGCGCGAGCCGGAGCGGCCGCGCCAGGCCCCCGCGACGCCCTTCCCCGTCGTACTGAAGGGCCTGTCCGCCCGGTACGAGGGCCAGGGACGGGAGGCCCTCGCCGGGCTCGACCTCACCCTCCCCGAGGGGCACAGGGTCGCGGTGGTCGGTCCCTCCGGCTCCGGCAAGACGACCCTCGCGCAGGTCCTGCTGCGGTTCCTCGACCCGGACGCGGGCTCCTACACGCTCGCCGGTGTGGACGCGTTCGGCATGGACGGCGACGACGTACGGCGGCTGGTCGGGCTGTGTGCCCAGGATGCGCACCTCTTCGACAGTTCGGTCCGCGAGAACCTGCTGCTCGCCCGGAAGGACGCCACCGAGGACGACCTGCGGGACGCGCTGGGCCGGGCCCGGCTGCTCGACTGGGTGGACGGGTTGCCCGACGGGCTGGACACCCTCGTCGGCGAGCACGGGGCCCGGCTCTCCGGCGGGCAGCGGCAGCGGCTGGCACTCGCCCGGGCGCTGCTCGCGGACTTCCCGGTGCTCGTCCTGGACGAGCCCGCCGAGCATCTGGACCTGCCCACGGCGGATGCGCTCACCGCGGATCTGCTGGCCGCGACCGAGGGCCGGACGACCCTTCTCATCACGCACCGGTTGGCGGGGCTCGATGCCGTGGACGAGGTGATCGTGCTCGGCGAGGGCCGGGTGGTGCAGCGTGGACCGTATGCGGAGCTGGCCGCCGCGGTCGGGCCGCTGCGGGCGATGGCGGAGCGGGAGGCGGCGGCGGAGTCGCTGGTGGGAGCGGCCTAGCCCGCGGATGGTCGCTCGTGGGAGCGGCCTAGCCCGCGGACAGTCGGGTTCAGATGCGGGCGGCCAGCATCCGCTCGATCACGACCGCCACCCCGTCCTCGTTGTTGGCGACCGTGCGGCCCGAGGCGGCGGCGATGACGTCGGGGTGGGCGTTGCCCATCGCGTACGACTGCCCGGCCCAGGTCAGCATCTCGACGTCGTTGGGCATGTCACCGAAGGCGACGACCTCCTCGTGCGAGATACCGCGCTCGGCGCACTCCAGGGCGAGGGTGCTCGCTTTGGAGACACCCGGACCGCTGATCTCCAGCAGGGCGCTGGGGCTGGACCGGGTGACGGTGGCACGGTCGCCGATGGCGAGGCGGGCGCGGGAGAGGAAGGCGTCGGGGTCGAGATCGAAGTGGTAGGCAAGGATCTTGAGCACGGGCTCGCCGGCGCTCGGACCGTCGGCCGCGAGGATCTCCTCCGCGGGCAGCAGATGGTCGGGTATCTCCATGTGCAGCTTGGGATAGGCCGGCTCCTGGTGGAAGCCGTACGTCTGCTCGATCGCGTACACCGTGCCCGGCACGGCGTCGCGCAGCAGCCCCACGGCGTCCAGCGCGTTCTCCCGGGCCAGTTGGCGCACCTTCACGAACCGGTGGGCGCCGGGGCCGCCGTGCAGGTCGACCACGGCGGCGCCGTTGCCGCAGATCGCCAGGCCGTGGCCGTGCACATGGTCGCTGACGACGTCCATCCAGCGGGCCGGGCGGCCGGTGACGAAGAAGACCGCGATGCCCGCCTCCTCGGCGGCGGCCAGCGCGGCGACCGTCCTCGGGGAGACCGACTTGTCGTCGCGCAGCAGGGTGCCGTCGAGATCGGTGGCGATCAGCCGCGGCGGGGTCGCGAAGGCAGGGGTCTCGGGCTGTCGGGTCGCTGAGGTCACCGGGCCATTCTCGCGCATATGCCCGCACGGCAGTGCGGCACAGTGCACAGATGAGACACAGACGACTCCGAAGCGTCTCTGACCGCGCTTCAGACCAGCTGGGCCGGGGCCTCCATGGCGATCTGCTCGAAGACCTTCTGCTCGGCCGCGAAGTCCGAGTCGGGGATGGGCCAGTGGATCACCAGCTCGGTGAAGCCCAGCTCCTGGTGGCGGCCGGCGAAGTCCACGAAGGCGTCCAGGGACTCCAGCGGACGGCCGCGGTCCGGAGTGAAGCCGGTGAGCAGGACCTTGTCCAGTTCCCCCGCATCCCGGCCGATCGCCGCACAGGCCTCGCCGAGCTTCCCCAGCTGACCGCGCAGCGCCTCCACCGACTCCTCGGGAGTGCCGTTCTCGTACAGCTTCGGGTCGCCGGTGGTCACCCACGCCTGGCCGTGGCGCGCGGCCAGCTTCAGCCCGCGCGGGCCGGTGGCCGCGACCGCGAAGGGCAGCCGGGGTCGCTGCACACAGCCGGGAATGTTGCGCGCCTCGTGGGCCGAGTAGAACTCGCCTCCGTACGTCACCGAGTCCTCGGTGAGCAGCCGGTCGAGCAGCGGCACGAACTCGGCGAACCGGTCGGCGCGCTCGCGCGGGGTCCACGGCTCCTGGCCCAGCGCGGTGGCGTCGAAGCCGTTGCCGCCCGCGCCGATGCCGAGGGTGACGCGGCCGCCGGAGATGTCGTCCAGGGAGATCAGCTCCTTGGCGAGCGGCACCGGATGCCGGAAGTTCGGCGAGGTGACGAGTGTGCCCAGGCGCAGCCGGTCGGTGACGGACGCGGCGGCGGTCAGTGTCGGAATCGCACCGAACCACGGGCCGTCGCGGAAGGTGCGCCAGGAGAGGTGGTCGTAGGTGTAGGCGGTGTGGAAGCCCAGTTCCTCGGCCCGCGTCCACGCGGAACCGCCGCCCTCGCTCCAGCGGCGGTACGGGAGGATCACGGTGCTCAGGCGCAGACTCATGCGTCCGAGACTAAGGGGACCCGTCCGCGACGGACGAAACGGTCACCGTATGCGGCCGTTCAGCCACGGCGTGAGCAGGCCGACGGTGAGGTGCTCCTTGTACGTCCGGTCCCCGGGCAGCGGCACGACCAGCCACGCGGCGGGCGGGAAGCGGCGGCTCCGGACATGGGCCAGGCCGCCGAAGACGGAGCGCAGGAACGGGGGTACGTCGTCGCGCGGGACGTCGTGGCACGCGATGCCCTCGACGGTGATCAGCGCGTCGTCATCGGGGTAGAGCCGCACGCTCACCCGGGGCACCCCGCCGAACTCGGCGTACGCCTCGTGCGGCAGTGAACCGTCCGGGTCCAGGGTGACGCCGAAGCCCGCCGCGCTGCGGCGCGAGGTCTGGTCGGCGCCGATGTCGTGTGTCACCTCGATCGCGTGGCCGTACTCGGCGGCGATCGCGCGGAGCGCGGTGACGGCCGCCTCGGTGGTCGGAAGGTGCTCCTGGCGCTCCTGGTACTCCGAATGGTCCATACCACTCATGATGCAGGGGTCAGTGCGGATCGGGGAAGCGCAGGTACTTCGGCGGTACGGCCTGTGTCAGCCACACCCCGTTCGCGCTGATGTGGAAGACATGGCCGTCCCGGTGCATCGCGTCCGCGTCGACCGACAGCACGACCGGGCGGCCGCGCCGGGCGCCGACCCGTGTCGCGGTCTCCCGGTCCGCCGACAGATGTACATCGTGCCTGTTCATGGGCCTGAGACCCTCGGTCCGGATCGCGTCCAGGTTCCGGGCGACGGTGCCGTGGTAGAGGTACGGCGGCGGGGTCGCCGGGGGCAGTCCGAGCTCGACGTCGATGCTGTGGCCCTGGCTGGCGCGGATCCGGGTGCCCTCGATCGCGAACCGCTGCTTGTCGTTGGCGGCGACCACATGGTCCAGCTCCTCGCGGGTGACCGGGAAGCCGTGCGCCGCCGTCGCCGCGAGCAGTGTGTCGATCTCCACCCAGCCGGCCTCGTCGAGGCTGAGACCGATGCGTTCGGGCTGGTGGCGAAGGTGCTTCGAGAGGTACTTCGACACCTTCACGGTGCGCCGCTCGTCCCACCCTCCTTCGTTGTGTCTCTCGTTCATGTCACCAGCGTGCCGGGAGAGACGCGGATCACGCACTTATTTTTCGCCCGAGGTTTGATCCACAACCAAGTCGGGTTATCCACAGGGGAATTGGCCGCGCTGTGGACAACTGCTGGGCGATTCAAGGTGTTTCGTCAAGATCGTTAACAGGGTGGTGATGTGCGGTCAGGGCGTCCAAATGGCGCGCCTGGACCTCTCGTTCGGTGGCGAGCGCGATGAACTCCGCAGTGCGGTCCGGGCCAACGAGGCGCTGTACGGCCTGGATCGTTTCGGCCGGGAGAGCCACGACAAGCGTCTCGTCCCGGGTTTTTGGCCGCTCCCCCGTCGCGAGGTGCCGCCGCACCTCCCGGGTCGCGAACAGGCGCATGGCCCGCGCCAGTTCGGCGTCCACGGTCTGCTGGGCGAGGGGCCGCAGACGTCGTACGAGAGAGGCCGCCTCGGCCGCCTTCGCGTCGGTGCGGTGGTCCGGGTCGTCGAGGTAGCGGGCGAAGACGTGCTCGGTAGTGAACTCCAGGAAACGGGCGGCTATGTGCTCGACCTGGACCCTCAACTCCCGCAGGTGGTCCGAGATCGCGGTGAGCGGGACCCCGGCCGCGTACAACTCGGCGGCCACAGCCAGCTCTTGTGGGCTCGGCACGAGGAAGGAGTCGGGGTCGCCGTCCACCGGTTCCAGTACGCCGAGTTCCAGGGCCTCGGCAACGGCCCCCTCGTCCGGGGCGCTGCCGAAACGGGCGTCGAGGTCGGCGCGGGAGAGACGGGCCGGTTCCTCGTCGGTCCAGGGGCCCTCGGCCTCGGTGACGAGACCGAGGACGCCGCCGAGGCCGCGGCCGGTGTCCCAGGCGTCGAGCAACTCCTTGATTGAGGCCAGGGTGTAGCCGCGGGCGAGGAGGTCGGCGATCTGGTGGAGGCGGGTCAGATGGACGTCGGAGTAGAGGTTGGCGCGCCCCCGCCGCTCCGGGCGGGGGAGCAGGCCCTTGTCCTGGTAGGCGCGGACGGTCCGGACGGAGGTCCCGGAGCGGTGGGCCAAGTCTTCTATGCGCACCTCACGCCACCCCTGTCACAACTTCGGCTCCACCCTCGCGATCCTCCGCAACACCCCCGGCGCCAGCCGCGACAGCACCCGGGCCCCCCGCGCTTCCGGAGTCACCGGCACCACCGCCCTGTTCCGCTCCACCGCCTCCAGGATCGCCGAAGCCACCTTCTCCGGTGGGTAGTTCCGCATCCCGTACAGCCGGGCGGACCGCCTGCGCCTCCGCCGTTCCTCCTCCTCGTCGACCCCCGTGAAGCGTGCCGTCGACGTGATGTTCGTGTTGACGATGCCGGGGCAGATCGCCGTCACCCCGATGCGCTGGGAGGCGAGTTCGGCGCGCAGGCACTCGGACAGCATCAGCACCGCCGCCTTGGACGTGCTGTAGGCCGGCAGTGCCCGCGAGGGCTGGTACGCGGCGGCCGATGCGACGTTCACGATGTGGCCGCCCTGGCCGCGCTCCGCCATCCGCGCCCCGAAGAGCCGGCAACCATGGATCACACCCCACAGGTTGACGTCCAGAACCCGCCGCCAGTCCTCCGGCGTCGTCGTGAAGAACGAGCCCGACAGACCGATGCCCGCGTTGTTGACCAGGACGTCCAGGACGCCGTACTCGCGGTGGACCTTCTCCGCGAGCTTCTCCATCGCCTGCTCGTCGGAGACGTCGGCCGTCTCCGCCCACGCGTCTGCCGCGCCGACCAGGCGGGACAGCTCGGCGGTGCGTGCGGCCGCCTCCGCGTCCCGGTCCACGGCGACCACGCGCGCGCCCGCCTCCGCGAACGCGAACGCCGTCGCCCGGCCGATACCGCTGCCCGCGCCCGTGACCAGGACCAGCTGGCCGCCGAACCGCTGGGCATGGCGGTCGGCGGGCTTCGGCTCCGCGCCCCGGCCGTCCTCCACCGACCTCACGAACTCCTCGATCCAGGCCGCCACCTGGTCGGGGCGCGTGCGGGGGATCCAGTGCTTGTCGGGCAGGGTGCGTCGGGTCAGCCGGGGAGCCCAGCGTTCCAGGTCGTCGTAGAGCCGCTCGGAGAGGAACGCGTCCCCGAGGGGCGTGATGAGCTGCACGGGCGCGTGCGCGTACGCGTCCTCGCGCGGGCGGCGCAGCCGGGACCGTACGTTGTCGCGGTACAGCCAGGCGCCGTGTGCCGCGTCGGAGGGGAGGGAGGCGGTCGGGTAGTCACCGGGCGGGAGCTTCTCGACCAGCTGCAGGATCCTCGGCCACTGCTTGCCGAGCGGGCCGCGCCAGGCGAGTTCGGGGACGACCGGCGTGTGCAGCAGGTACACGTACCAGGACTTGGCGCCCTGGCCGAGGAGTTGGCCCACCCTGCGTGGCGTCGGGCGCTTCACACGCGCGTTGATCCAGTGCCCGAAGTGGTCCAGGGACGGCCCGGACATCGAAGTGAAGGAGGCGATACGGCCCTGAGTGGGCCCCACCGTGGCGAACTCCCAGGACTGCACCGAGCCCCAGTCGTGGCCGACCAGGTGCACCGGCCGGTCCGGGCTGACCGCGTCGATCACCGCCAGGAAGTCGTCCGTGAGCTTGGCGAGGGTGAAGCCGCCGCGCAGCGGCTTCGGCGCGGTCGAGCGGCCGTGGCCGCGGACGTCGTACAGGACGACGTGGAAGCGGTCGGCGAGGCGGCCCGCGACCTCGGACCAGACCTCCTTGCTGTCCGGGTAGCCGTGGACGAGGACGACCGTCGGCTGTGCCGGGTCGCCCAGTTCCGCCACGCACAGTTCGATGCCGCCGGTCCGCACCCGGCGCTCGCGCGCGCCCTCCAGTGCCGTCACTTGTCCTCCGCCCAGCGCCGCACGTGCGGCAGATCGTCGTCCAGCCAGAAGGCGCTCTGCTCGGGGTCCCGGGAGTCGGTGACCACGAGGATCTCCTCGAACTTGGCGCCCGTGCCCCGGAAACCGAGGTGCGGTTCGACTGCCCACAGGCCCGGCCGGGGCGGGTGGTCGGAGAAGCGGTACGGCGACCACAGGGGCGACCAGCCCTCGCGGTGGCCGTGCAGCGCGTCGGCCGCGAGGCCCTTCAGGGACTGGGCGCCGAACCCGAAGAGATGCGGTGACCAGCGGCGCTGCTTCACCCGGTCCACCTTGTGGGCGATCACGCCGAAGGGGTAGGCGCGATGCCGGTTGGCGTAGCCCTGGCGGACCATCAGGCGGTCCACGTCCTCGTAGATCTCGCGCAGCGGGCGCCGTTCGCGCACCTCGCGCAGGATCAGCTCGCGGTGTGCCTCCAGGTCGGCCATCAGCCGGTCCTGCACGGGGTTGATCCCGAGGGAGTCCGAGTAACCGATGTCGGCCGTGTAGCCCTCGTGCACCGGGGCCATGTCCAGGATGAACGGCATCCCGGGCTCGAGCCGGCGGTCGCTCGGGAAGAACTGCAGCGGTATCCGGAAGTCCGCGAACGCGGTGCGGTCGCCGAACCAGGCGAAGGGGAGGTGGAACCAGTCCCGCACGCCCCGCGCCCGCAGCCACTCGCGCTGCATCCGCGCCGCCTCACGCTCGGTGATGCCTGGCTCCAGCCGCGCGGCGACCGCTTCCGCGCACTCGTACGCGAGCCGTTGGACCCGCCGGAAACCCTGCAGCTCCGTGGCGCGTTCTTCCCTCAGTGCCGTCGTCATCCGCCCCGTCCCCATCGACTGCGGTACGTGTTCGTAACTTGACACTGGTGAATGTGACAGTTGTTAGAGGTGGCGTCAATAGGAGGGACCCGACCTGTGGACAACCCCGTGTAGCTCTCAGGCAGGGGATCCCCTAGGGCTCCGTAATACTCGAGAGTGAGGTGAAGACGGCTCCAGGGTCTGACGACCGGGCGTGGTCCAGGTCACTACCTTCGACGACGTGACTGTGATCGCGACCGAAAGCCTGAGCAAGCGGTTCCCCCGGGTGACCGCGCTCGACCGGCTGTCCGTGGACATCGGAGCCGGTGTGACCGGACTCGTCGGAGCCAACGGCGCCGGCAAGTCCACCCTGATCAAGATCCTGCTGGGTCTGTCCCCCGCGACCGAGGGCAGCGCCGAGGTGCTCGGCCTCGACGTCGCGACCAAGGGCGCCGCCATCCGCGAGCGCGTGGGCTACATGCCGGAGCACGACTGCCTGCCGCCCGACGTCTCGGCCACCGAGTTCGTCGTCCACATGGCCCGCATGTCCGGCCTGCCGCCCACCGCGGCCCGCGAGCGCACCGCGGACACCCTGCGCCACGTCGGCCTCTACGAGGAGCGGTACCGCCCCATCGGCGGCTACTCGACCGGCATGAAGCAGCGCGTGAAGCTCGCCCAGGCCCTGGTGCACGACCCGCAGCTGGTCTTCCTCGACGAGCCGACCAACGGCCTCGACCCGGTCGGCCGCGACGAGATGCTCGGCCTGATCCGCCGCATCCACACGGACTTCGGCATCTCGGTCCTGGTCACCTCGCACCTCCTCGGTGAACTCGAACGCACCTGCGACCACGTGGTCGTCGTCGACGGCGGCAAGCTGCTGCGCTCCAGCTCCACCACGGACTTCACGCAGACCACGACCACCCTCGCGATCGAGGTCACCGACAACGACGAGCACCCGGACGGCACCCGCGCGGTGCGCGAGGCGCTCGCCGCGCGCGGGGTGGACACCGACAACGACGGTGGCGGCCTGCCCGGCGCCGGCCACATCCTGCTGCTCACCGCCCAGGGCGAGGAGACGTACGACCTGGTCCGTGACGTCGTCGCCGACCTCGGCCTCGGCCTGGTGCGCATGGAGCAGCGCAGACACCACATCTCAGAGGTCTTCACCGACAGCGACGAGCAGCGGAAGGAGGCGGCCGTCCATGGCGGTTGAGCAGCCCCTGGCCACCCCCGCGGGTGACCAGTCCCGAATCCACGACATCGGCTACCGCGGCTACGACGGCCCGCGCCTCGGCCGCGGCTACGCCCGCCTCTCCCTCTACTCGCAGACCCTGCGCGGCTCCTACGGCCTCGGCCGTTCGGTGAAGTCCAAGGTGCTGCCGATGCTGCTGTTCGCGGTGATGTGCGTGCCGGCGGCCATCATGGTCGCCGTCGCCGTCGCCACCAAGGCGCACGACCTGCCGGTGTCCTACACGCGGTACGCGATCATCATGCAGGCCGTCATCAGCCTGTACGTCGCCTCGCAGGCACCCCAGGCGGTCTCCCGCGACCTGCGCTTCAAGACCATCCCGCTGTACTTCTCGCGACCCATCGAGACCGCCGACTACGTCCAGGCCAAGTTCGCGGCCCTGGCCTCGGCGATGTTCATCCTCACCGGAGCTCCGCTGCTCGTGCTCTACCTGGGCGCCCTGCTCGCCAAGATGGACTTCGCCCACCAGTCCAAGGGGTTCGGCCAGGGGCTCGTCTCGGTGGCCCTGCTGTCCCTCCTCTTCGCCGGCATCGGCCTGGTCATCGCGTCGATCACCCCGCGCCGCGGCTTCGGCATCGCCGCCGTGATCGCCGTCCTGATCATCTCCTACGGCGCCGTCTCCACCCTCCAGGCCATAGCGGACTCCCGGGGCAGCGCCGGTGCCGTCCCGTGGATCGGCCTGTTCTCGCCGGTCACCCTGATCGGCGGCCTGAGCGCCGGCCTCCTCGGCGGCACCAACACCTTCCCCGGTGACGGGCCCTCCCATGCCCAGGGCGTGGTGTACCTGCTCGTCGTCCTCGGCGTCATCGCCGCGGCCTACGGCCTTCTGCTGCGCCGCTACAAGAAGGTGGGACTGTGACCACGCTCTCCATCGACCATGTCTCCCGCTGGTTCGGCAACGTGGTCGCCGTCAACGACATCACCATGACCATCGGCCCCGGGGTCACCGGCCTGCTCGGTCCCAACGGCGCCGGAAAGTCCACCCTCATCAACATGATGGGCGGCTTCCTCGCCCCCTCCACCGGCACGGTCACCCTCGACGGGCAGCCGACCTGGCGCAACGAGGCCATCTACAAGCACATCGGCATCGTCCCCGAGCGCGAGGCGATGTACGACTTCCTCACCGGCCGCGAATTCGTCGTCGCCAACGCCGAGTTGCACGGCCTCGGCGCCAAGGCGGCCCAGAAGGCGCTCGCCACGGTCGAGATGGAGTACGCGCAGGACCGCAAGATCCAGACGTACTCCAAGGGCATGCGCCAGCGCGTGAAGATGGCGTCCGCCCTGGTCCACGACCCGTCGCTGCTCCTGCTCGACGAACCCTTCAACGGCATGGACCCGCGCCAGCGGATGCAGCTGATGGACCTGCTGCGGAGGATGGGCGACGAGGGCCGCACGGTCCTGTTCTCCTCCCACATCCTCGAAGAGGTCGAGCAACTCGCCTGGCACATCGAGGTCGTGGTCGCAGGCCGGCACGCGGCCAGCGGCGACTTCCGCAAGATCCGCCGCCTGATGACCGACCGCCCGCACCGCTACCTGGTCCGCTCCAGCGACGACCGCGCGCTCGCCGCCGCCCTCATCGCCGATCCCTCCACATCGGGCATCGAGGTGGACGTCACCGAGGGCGCGTTGCGCATCCAGGCCGTCGACTTCGGCCGCTTCACCGCCCTGCTGCCGAAGGTCGCCCGCGACCACGGCATCCGGCTGCTCACGGTCTCGCCGTCCGACGAGTCCCTGGAATCCGTGTTCTCGTACCTGGTCGCGGCGTAGGAGGCCGAAGATGTACGACCCCACAGTCGCCCGACTCACCTACCGGGCCCTGCTCGGCCGCCGTCGGGCCCTCATCCTGGGCATCCTGCCCCTGCTGCTGATCGTGATCTCGGTGGCCGTCCGTGCCCTGGCCGGTGCCGACGACCAGACCGCCGCCGACCTGCTCGGCGGCCTCGGGCTCGCCACCATGGTGCCGATCATCGGCGTCATCGCGGGCACGGGCGCGATCGGCCCGGAGATCGACGACGGCTCGGTGGTGTACCTGCTGTCCAAGCCGATCAAACGGCCGACGATCATCTTCACCAAGCTGATCGTGGCGATCGCCGTGACGATGGTGTTCTCCGCCCTGCCGACCCTGATCGCGGGCTTCATCCTCAACGGCAACGGCCAGCAGATCGCCGTCGCCTACACGGTGGCCGCTCTCGTCGCCTCGATCGCCTACGCCGCGCTCTTCCTGCTCCTCGGCACGGTCTCCCGGCACGCGGTCGTGTTCGGGCTCGTCTACGCCCTCGTCTGGGAGGCCCTGTTCGGCTCCCTGGTCCCGGGCGCGCGCACGCTCAGCGTCCAGCAGTGGTCCCTGGCGGTCGCCCACAAGGTGACCGGCGGCGAGCTGGTGACGTCCGACGTGTCGCTGACGACGGCCACGGTGCTGCTGATCGCGGTGACCGTACTGGCGACCTGGTACGCGGGTCAGAAGCTGCGCTCGCTGACACTGGCGGGCGAGGAGTAGACGGCCGGCTTACTGACGGGGGCTTCACCCCCGTCAGGTCACACTGGGTCAAAGGGGATGCACTGCGTAGGAGGCGCGGGGATGGCTGACGACTGGAACGACCTCGTCCTGGACGAGGAGTTCATACGGTCCGCGGAGACGTCGGAGCCGTCCGCGCGGGCGCGGATGCTCGCAGCACGCTGGAAGGCCGAGGAACCGGAGCCGCAGCCGTGGCGTTCGGACGAGGCGCCCGCGGGGTGGTTCTTCAGCAAGGCGCGGCGCAAGTGGTGGCGCCGGTAGGCGGTTCGCCTCTCAGAAAATCAGTGGCGTCCAACTCGGCCCGAAGGCACAGTTGTTGTGTCAGCCCACCGTCTGGGAGAGGAGCCGGACGATGTCCATGCACGACAGTACGTCCCGCTCCCGTCAGGGCAGCCCGCTGCGGATCGCCGTGTAGCTGCCCGGGGCGGCCGCTTCGAGCACGCGATGGTCGCTCTCGCGTGGGCCGCCCACCCGGAGGATTGGCCGAGTGGTAAGGCACTGGCTTGCTAAGCCATGGTCGGGCCTGAAAAGCCCGCGCACGTTCGATTCGTGCATCCTCCGCCGAACTTGTCAGCGCGCTTGAGTGGTCCCGCCCGGGGGCGCGGGGCTGTATCGAGATGCGGCTCCGCCGCGCGGGCGCGACCAGCCCCCACCGACCCGCAGCTCCCGCACTACCTCAACCGAGCAGACGCTCCACGACCACCGCAATGCCGTCCTCCTCGTTGGAAGACGTCACCTCGTCGGCCACCGCGCGGAGCTCCTCGTGGGCATTGGCCATGGCCACTCCCCGAGCCGCCCAGGCGAACATCGGGATGTCGTTCGGCATGTCGCCGAAGGCGATCGTGTCGGCTGCCTTCAGCCCCAGCCGGCGCGCGGCCAGTGACAGGCCCGTCGCCTTCGACAGGCCGAGCGGGAGCAGTTCCACGATGCCCTCGCCCGCCATGGCGACGGTGACGAAACCACCGGCCGCCTGCCGGGCGACCTGCGCCAGCTCGTCGTCGGACAGCTCGGGGTGCTGGATGTAGATCTTGTTCAGCGGCGCCGCCCACAGGTCCGCCACGTCCGTGAACGGGGTCGCCGGAAGCGACCCGCTCACCGCGTACCCCGGACCGATCAGCACGTCGCCGTCGAGGCCGTCGCGGCTCGCCGCGAGCCGCAACGGGCCGGTCTCCGCCTCGATCTTGGCCAGGGCGATCCCGGCCAGTTTCCGGTCGAGCGTCACCGACGTCAGCAGCCGATGCGACCCGGCGTCGTAGACCTGCGCCCCCTGGCCGCAGACCGCGAGGCCCTCGTAGCCGAGGTCGTCGAGGATGTGACGGGTCCAGGGGACCGCGCGGCCGGTGACGACGATGTGCGCGGCGCCCGCCGCGGCGGCCGCGGCGAGCGCGTCACGCGTGCGCCCGGAGATCGACTCGTCGGAGCGCAGCAGCGTCCCGTCGAGGTCGGTGGCGATGAGCCCGTAGGGGAAGGTCACCGAGACACCGGCTCCAGGACCTCCCGGCCGCCCAGGTACGGACGCAGCACCTCGGGCACGTACACCGAACCGTCGGCCTGCTGGTGGTTCTCCAGGATCGCCACGATGGTGCGCGGTACGGCGCACAGCGTGCCGTTCAGCGTCGCCAGCGGCTTGACCTGCTTGCCCTCGCGGACGCGGATCGACAGCCGGCGGGACTGGAACTCGGTGCAGTCCGACGTCGACGTCAGCTCGCGGTACTTGCCCTGCGTCGGGATCCACGCCTCGCAGTCGAACTTGCGGGCGGCCGAGGCGCCGAGGTCACCGGTGGCGACGTCGATCACCCGGAACGGCAGCTCCAGCGAGGTCAGCCACTGCTTCTCCCAGGCCAGCAGGCGCTGGTGCTCCGCCTCCGAGTCCTCGGGAGCGACGTAGGAGAACATCTCCACCTTGTCGAACTGGTGGACACGGAAGATGCCCTTGGTGTCCTTGCCGTGCGAACCGGCCTCGCGGCGGAAGCAGGGCGAGAAACCGGCGTAGCGCAGCGGGAGGCGGTCGGCGTCGATGATCTCGTCCATGTGGTACGCCGCCAGCGGCACCTCGGAGGTGCCGACCAGGTAGAGGTCGTCCTTGTCGAGGTGGTAGACGTCCTGGGCCGCCTGGCCGAGGAAGCCGGTGCCCGCCATGGACTGGGGGCGGACCAGCGCCGGGGTCAGCATCGGCGTGAAGCCGGCCTCGGTGGCCTGGGTGATCGCCGCGTTGACGAGCGCGAGCTCCAGGAGCGCGCCGACGCCGGTGAGGAAGTAGAAGCGGGAGCCGGAGACCTTGGCGCCGCGCTCGACGTCGATCGCGCCGAGGAGCTGGCCCAGCTCCAGGTGGTCCTTGGGCTCGAAGCCCTCGGCGCCGAAGTCGCGGATCGTGCCGTGCGTCTCAAGGGTGACGAAGTCCTCCTCGCCGCCGACGGGCACGTCGGGGTGGACGAGGTTGCCGAGCCGGAGCAGCAGCTCCTGGGTCTCGGTGTCGGCCGCGTCGCGCTCGGCGTCGGCGGCCTTGACGTCGGCCTTCAGCTGCTCGGCCTTCTTCAGCAGCTCGGCCTTCTCGTCGCCGGCGGCCTTCGGGATGAGCTTGCCGAGCGACTTCTGTTCGTTGCGCAGCTCGTCGAAGCGGACGCCGGAGGACCTGCGCCGCTCGTCGGCGGAGAGCAGGGCGTCGACGAGCGCGACGTCCTCTCCACGGGCGCGCTGGGAGGCGCGCACACGGTCGGGGTCCTCACGGAGCAGGCGAAGGTCAATCACGGAGCCAAGGCTACCGGTGCGGGGGTAGGCCCCACGAATCACTATTCAAACGTGTTCCGAATCGCGGCTTACGTTCCGTTATAGGCGAATTGCCGAGCGTGTCAATAAAAAGTGTCTCACTCCCTGGGACGGGGCAAGCGCACGGCTCGGGGTTGACTTGATTTCTTTGTGGAGAGCGGGACTTGGCAGTGCGGTTGTCCACAGGAATCCGCAGCCTCGCAAGAGTTATCCACAGGGTGTGTGGAAGGGGTGTGGACTTCGGAATTGATCACTCCGGAAGCGGTCTGTGAAGAGAGGAATTCACGTCCCAAACTGGGACAACACCCACTTTCGAGTGGAAAGGCGTCGCTCCAAAAGATGAACCATGGGAAACGAGTGGACGAAGGGTGATGCGGGCGATCATGGTCGCTTCGGTGGGCTGTAGGCCGATTTGTCGACAGACTCATGCGTCCCTGTCGACTTATCCCCAGGTCGAGTTGAGGACCTGTGGATAACTCCTGTGGATAAGGAATATATGAACGTACGACTGGCTAGAAGCGGCCGTCCTGACAGCGCGCCACCCAGTCCGAGGCCGCCACGAACTCCTCGTCCGACGTTCCCGGCAGGGTCGGATCGACGGTCTCGCCCGGCTTGATGTCCGCCCGTGGGTACGAGCCCAGGAACCGCACCTGGCGGCAGATCCGCTTCAGCCCCATCAGGGCCTCCGCCACCCGGCGGTCGGAGATATGGCCCTCGGCGTCGACGCAGAAGCAGTAGTTGCCGATGCCGGCGCCGGTGGGCCTGGACTGCAGCAGCATCAGGTTTATGCCCCGGGTGGCGAACTCGCCGAGCAGGTCGCGCAGCCCGCCGGGGTGGTCGTCGTTCTGCCAGATGACGACCGAGGTCTTGTCCGCGCCGCTCGGGGCCGCGGGCCGGGCCGGGCGGCCCACCAGGACGAACCGGGTCTGCGCGTTCTCCGCGTCGTGGATCCCGGTCTCCAGGGCCTCCAGACCGTACCGTTCGGCCGCGAACTCGCCCGCGAACGCGGCGTCGTAACGGCCCTCCTGGACCAGCCGGGCGCCGTCCGCGTTCGACGCGGCGGACTCCCAGACCGCCTCCGGGAGGTTGGCCCGCAGCCAGTTGCGGACCTGCGGCTGGGCGACCGGATGGGCGGTCACCGTCTTGATCTCGGAGAGCTTGGTGCCCGGGCGGACCAGCAGCGCGAAGGTGATCGACAGCAGCACCTCGCGGTAGATCATCAGCGGCTCGCCCGCGACGAGCTCGTCGAGGGTCGTGGTGACCCCGCCCTCGACGGAGTTCTCGATCGGCACGAACGCGGCCTCGGCCCCGCCGGTGCGTACCGCGTCCAGCGCGGACTGCACGGAGACGTACGGGATCAGCTCGCGGGTGGCGGCTTCCGGAAGCGTGCGCAGGGCGACTTCGGTGAAGGTGCCTTCAGGACCGAGATACGCATAGCTCGCTGGCATGTCCCTCACCCTAATGGGCGCAGGGGAGCCCGGCTCACTTGTCTCACCGGAACCACTCGACCGGGTGGTTTGAAATGCGGAATCGCGCCAATAGTGATCAGAAGCCACTTCGCCAACCGCACATCACCCTTCGAGCAGCCGCTGCCCCACGTACTCCCCGTCGGCCGCCCCGCCCGGTACCGCGAACAGTCCGCTGGCCTCGTGCCGGATGTAGTCGGACAGCGCGTCCCCGCGGTCCAGCTTCCGCTGCAACGGCACGAATCCGCGCAGCGGATCCGCCTGCCAGCAGACGAAGAGCAGCCCGGCGTCCGGGGTGCCGTCCGCGTCGATGCCGTCGTGGTACGAGAACGGGCGCCGGAGAATGGCCGCGCCCCCGTTCTGGTCGGGCCGGGTGATCCGGGCATGGGCGTTGATCGGGACGATGTACTCGCCGTCCGCCTTCGCCTTCTCCAGGTCCATCGCGGTCGTCTCGGTGCCCCCGGACAGCGGCGCCCCGTTCGCCTTCCTGCGCCCGATCACGTTCTCCTGGGCGGCGAGCGACAGCTTCTCCCAGTCGTCGAGGAGCATGCGGATCCGGCGTACGACGGCGTAGGAGCCGTTCGCCATCCACGCGGGCTCGCCCGACGACGGCACGAAGATCCGCTGGTCGAAGTCCGAGTCCGCCGGCTTCGGATTGCGCGTGCCGTCCAGCTGGCCCATGAGGTTGCGGGCCGTCATGGGGTGGGCGGTCGCGCCCGGGGTGCGGTTGAAGCCGTTCATCTGCCAGCGGACCTTCGCCGCGCTGCCCGCGTCCTTCTGGATCGCGCGCAGGGCGTGGAAGGCGACCAGGGCGTCGTCGGCGCCGATCTGCACCCACAGGTCGCCGTTGCTGCGTGTCCTGTCGAGGTGGTCGGAGGAGAAGTCGGGCAGCGGGTCCAGCGCGGACGGGCGCTGCTTCTCCAGACCGGTGCGGGCGAAGAAGCTGTTGCCGAAGCCGAAGGTGATGGTCAGGGCGGAGGGACCGGCGTCCCGGGCCACATCCGTGTCGTCCTGTGTCGTCGGTTCGCCCGCCATCAGCCGGCCGGCCGTCGTCGACCAGCGGCGCAGCAGCGCGGCGGCCTCCGTGCGGCCCGCGCCCGCCGCCAGGTCGAAGGCGACGAGATGGCCGCGCGCCTGGAGACCCTCGGTGATGCCGGGCTGATGTTTCCCGTGAAACATCGCCCGGCCGGAGCCCACCGAGCTGAGCGGAGTGGCCTGGGCGGGTGCGGCCGCGTAGCCGACGCCCGCGCCCGCCGCGCCGAGGACGAGCCCGGTGGCACCGGCGCTGCCGAGCAGCGCGCGCCGGCTGACGCCGCCGGCCGGGGGAGCCGACTGGTCTTCCTCGGAGGCGGGTGTGCGAAGGGACTGGGACGGTTCAGCCATGGTGCGGTTCAGCCGATCTGCGCGCTCTTGGAGACGGTCACCTGGTCGATGTCGGAGGTCCGTACGGTCACGGCGACGGTCCAGTCGCCGGCCATGGGGATCTGCACTCCGTTGGCGGCCCAGTGCCCGGTGGTGATGTGGTCGGGGGCCACGGGGAGCGGCCCGATCTTCTTGGCGGCCAGAGTGAAGGCGACCTTGACCTCGGGGATGTCGAAGGCCCGCCCGTTGGGCCGCTGGACGTAGACATGCATCTCGTTGCTGCCCACGGTCGCGGGGTCGAGGTCGACACGGACGACGCCCTTGCCGTCCTTGCCGCCGGTGTCGAAGGACATGTCGAGGGTGAGCGCTCCGGAGGAGGAGTCCGACGACGCCGAAGAGGACGACGAGGAGGCCGCGGTGGCGGCCTTGGCGTCCTGCTCGGTACGGCCCGGCTCGGTCTGCGTCAGCACGGTGGTGACCGCGAGCAGGACGACGGCGACACCGGCCTCCGCGAGCACCGAGCGGCGCAGCCCGAAGCGGTTGGGGTCGGCGTCCCGGACGCGCTTCTGCCGGGCGGTGTCCATGGCGGCCTGCTGCCGTGCCAGTTGGGCGGCCCGCTCGGGGGCGTCGTCGCCGGAGTCGGCCCCGGCGGACGCGTCCTTGCCGGGGACCCCGGAGGCGCCGGACTTCGCGGCTTTGGAAGCCTTGGCGGGCGCCTCCTGGACGGCCACGGACGCCTTGACCGTCTCCTTCTCGGGCTGGGCCTCGGCTTCCTCAGCCTCGGCCTCTTCGCCGGCCGCGGCCTCCTCGCCCGTCTCCTTCTCCTTCTCCGTGACGGCCGTGGCCGCGAGCCGTCCCGTCCACCGTCGTGAGATGGACGCGATGCCGACGAGCAGCGCCACGAGCCCGATCTTGACCAGTAGCAGCTGCCCGTACGTCGTGTCGGTGAAGGCCGACCAGGAGCCGAGCTGCCGCCAGGACTGGTAGATGCCGGTGGCGACCAGGGCGAGCACGGAGCCGAAGGCGACGCGGGAGAAGCGCTGGACGGCGGTGGAGTCGACCGGGGTGTCGGCGGGCGCCCGGTACAGGGCGACCAGCAGGGCGGTGAGCCCGCCCAGCCAGGTGGCGACGGCGAGCAGGTGGATGACGTCGACGGGCATCGCGATGCCCGGCTGGAGCCCGGTGGAGGCGTGCTCGGCCATGGCCCAGCTCGCTGCGAGCCCGGCGGCCACGACGGTCCCGCCGATGGCGAGTCCGAAGGTCAGGTCGCGCTTCTCCTCCTCTTCCCGCTTGTCGTAGGCGCCGAAGAGCACGGCGATGAACAGCGCGGCCGCGGCGAGCAGCAGCAGCCGGGAGACCAGGGCCGCGCCGGGCTTGGTCTGCAGGACCTGGCCGAGCAGGTTCAGGTCGAAGATGTCGCCGAGGCTGCCGGAGGTCGTGTAGGAGCCGCGCAGGAGCAGCAGCCAGAGGGTGGCCGAGGTGAGCGTCAGCCAGCCGCCGACGACCAGACGCTGCATGGCCCGTACCCCGGAGCCGCGCTGCCAGCAGGCGAGGACGAAGGCGGCGCCGCCGACGAGCACGATGTACCCGGCGTACGACATGTACCGCCCGAAGCCGTACAGCCAGCCGACGACGCCGCCGCCCGTGGCCTGGTCGCCGACCGAGGCGACGGTCTTGGAGGGCGCGCCGACGGAGAAGGTGTAGGCGCCGGCGACGGGGTGGCTGTCGGCCGAGACGACCTGGTAGGCGACGGTGTATGTGCCCTTGCCGAGCCCGCTCTTGAGCTGCACGGCGTAGGTCGTGCCGCTCAGGTTGGTCGGCTTGCGCAGGTCGACGCGCTTGCCCTTGGGGTCGAGGACCCGCAGCGAGTTGTCGTTCATCGACACGTTCTCGGAGAACGTGAGCGAGACCTGGTCGGGTGCCTTCGGGACCACCACCCCCTGGGCGGGGTCGCTGCCGGTCAGCGCGGCGTGCGCGGAGGCCGGCCCGGCGCCGGCGAGCAGCGCGCCGGTGACGGCGATGAACAGCAGCACCAGGGTGCGCAGGCGGGGGGTGATGGTCCGCGTCAAGGTCGGTCCCTCCCTCAGTGTCCGGTCGACGGGTTGTACGTGGCGGACTTCACCGGCATCTCGACGGTGAGCGGACCGGATTCGGCGAACTTGAGTTTCAGAGTGATCGTGTCGCCCTGCTTCGGGCGGCGCTTCAGCTTCTCGAACATCAGATGGTTGCCTCCGCTTTTGAACACGAGTTGACCGTGTGCGGGCACGTCGAAGGAGTTGACCTCCTCCATCGCACCGCCGGTGGTCTCGTGCATGGTGATCTCACCGGCGGAGTCGCTGGTGACGGAGGTCAGTTCGTCCTTCGTGCCGCCCTTGTTGGTGATCGTCAGGAAGCCGGCGGCCATGTCGGCGGAGACCGGCTGTGGCATGTAGGAGGCGCCGACGGACAGTTCCGCTCCCGATGCGCCCGAACCGCCGCAGCCCGCCAGGACCACGACGGAGCCCAGGGCTGCCCCGGCCAGGGTGAGACGCCTTCCGGGTATCACGGGTTCTCCCCCTTGATGATCTTCGGAAGGTCCTTGGTGTAGTCGTCGACGGTGGCGTTCTCGCCGTAGAGGACGTAACCGCCATCGGTCTTCGGCGAGAACGCCATGACCTGGGTGCCGTGCACCGAGACGGTCTTGCCGGTCTTCTTGTCCTTGTGGGTCGGCTCGATGGAGATGCCGAGGGTGCGGGCGCCGGCCTGGATGGTGGCGAAGTCGCCGGTCAGGCCGATGAACTGGGGGTCGATGCCCTTGAGCCACTTGCCGAGCTCGGAGGGGGTGTCGCGGGCCGGGTCGGTGGTCACGAACACGACCCGCAGCTTCGCCTGGTCGGCCTTGGAGAGCGCCTTCTTGGCGACCGCGATATTGCTCATGGTCAGGGGGCAGACGTCGGGGCAGTGCGTGTAGCCGAAGTAGATCAGCGTCGGCCGCCCCTTGGTCTCGGCGCGCAGGTCGTACTTCTTGCCGAGGGTGTCGGTGAGCACCAGGTCCGGCTTCTCGAACGGCTGGTCGAGGACGGTGGCGGCCTTGTTCGTGGTGTCCCCGGAGACCACGGTGACGGGTGATGTGGCGTCGTCGCCGCTGCCGCAGGCGGAGAGGGTCAGGGTGGCGGCGGCGAGCAGGGCGGCCGCGGCGAACGTCTTCTTGCGCATAGAAAAATGTCCCAGATGTGTGAGATCCGGCGCGCACCGGGGATCGTACGACGGCCGTGGTGGCTACGAAGGCCATGACAGCCTCGCACGACCCCCTGTGCGCGTTACGGACGTGGAGCTCAGGCCTCGGAGCCGGTGGAGCGGCGGCGGCCCGCGAGGACGCCGTAGGCGACGCCGGCCGCGCCGACGGCGATTCCGGCGACGGCCAGGACGCGGGCGGTGGTGTCGCTGCCGCCGGACGAGCCGGAGTCGTCGGAGGAGGCCGTGGTCTCGGTCCTGGCCGCGGTGTCCTCGGCGGTCGTCGAGCCGTGGTGGTCGTCGGTGGCGGCGGACAGGGTGAGGACGGGGGCCGGGTTCTCCGGCTCGTCCTGGCCGTCCTGCTGGACCTCGATCCAGCGGACGACCTCCTTGTTGGAGTACGTCTGGATCGCCTTGAAGACCATGTCGTCGGTGTTCTCGGGCAGGGCGCCCACGGAGAGCGGGAACTTCTGGAAGTAGCCCGGCTCGATGCCCTTGCCGTCGGAGGCGGTCCAGGTGACCTTGGTGACCGCCTCGGCGATCTTCTCGCCGTGCATCTCCAGCGGCTTGGCGAGCTTGGACTTGGTGACCTCGATCTTCCAGCCGGCCATCGGCTGCGGCATCACGGAGGCCAGCGGGTGGTCGGCGGGGAAGTTGACCTCGACCTTGGTGGTCGAGGCGTCGTCGCGCTCGTTGGGGACCTTGAAGTCGATGACCGCGTAGCCGCCCTTGGCGGCGGTGCCCTCGGGCTGGACGCTGACGTGCGCGAAGGCGGGCGAGGAGACGGCCAGGACGGCGGTGCCCGCGACCGCGGCAGCGGCGGCGATACGAGAAGGCTTCATGGCAGGGAGCACTCCACTCAGGATGAGTTCTGTCGTTGAGGGGGCGTGCGGGCGGATGCGCACGCACGCGCGCGTGCCGCACGACGGCGGCCGGCCCCTCCGGACGAACTCCGGGAGTGCTGTGGTCGCGTCGTGTCAGGCGGCGAGAACGAGTGCGTCGGCCGTGGGCGGGCCGCGCCGGATCACCGAGTGCTGGAGTGCGACGGTGCGCGGGGCGGGCGGTTCGTCCCAGGCGTTACGACGACGGTGCGCGGGTGCCTCGGGTACGGCGACGAGCCCGGCGCACAGGGCGCACGCCAGTGTGAGCGCCCAGCGCAGGGAACGGATGAGCGCCCCTTCGGCGACCCCGTGCGCCGAATCGGCCGACAGCGCGATCAGCCGCAGCAGCGCCAGGTCGCCCCGGCGCAGCAGCCATCCGGTCACGACGGCCGCGAGGACGTGTCCGAGGACCATGGGCACGGAGGGCAGCAGCGAGCCGGAGGACCCGGTGGCGTCCGCCGCATGGGCCGTTCCGCTCATGTCCATGGCCGACGCGGAGGTGCTCAGATGCGCGGCTGAGAGGATCTTGTACGCATGGGCCGGGCTGAGCTGTGCCGCCCCAGCCCCGCACAGCAGTTCGGCCGCCCGCTGGACCAGCGCCGCGTCGCCCATCGGCATCGAGGAGCCGGTGGCCATCGCCATACCGCCGTGCTGGCCGAGACCGAACAGCGTGTGCAGCACGGTCTGCAGGACCGCGAGCAGCGCGACGATCCCCGGCAGTGTGCGGGCCCGCCCGGTCAGCGGGGCGACGAGCGCCAGGGTGCCCAGGAAGCCCGCGCCGAGCGTCCACAGCGGAACGGTCGCGCAGGCGGCCAGAGTGTGCCCCGCCGCGGCCAGCACGACGCAGAGCGCCGCGAACACCGCGGCCCGCAGGAGCCGCAGTCCGCTTCCGGTGCGCGCCGTGCGCGGGTGGGGGGCAGTCATGGCGCGCTCATCATCGCACTGGCCCCCCACCCGCCATGCGGCAGGTCCGGAAGATTCCGTTACGAGCGGAAACGTGGGAAGGGCCCCGAGGGAAGCGGGTGATGAGGCCAGGAGCGGTACGGCGGAAGAGGGCGGACGAGCGGACGGGGCCGGAGCGACGGAAGGAAGCGGAAGGTGGCCCGGAGGGTGGTGACGGTCGTACAGGAGGCCGTTGAAAGGCATACGGGAGGTGAACGAGGGAAGGAAGTGGAAGATCTCTCTTGCACCGAACCGCCCGCTCATACACCGAAACCTCCCGGTGCGCATCCCCCGGATGGGCGTTCTCACATGAACGGAGTGCTTACACCCGCGCACGGGTGGCAATAGGTATCGGTATGTCGAGCCGCGGCCAGGAGGCTGGAGTATGAGCATCTGGTGGTCACTCCATCTGCGGCGCGAGGCTGCGAGCGTGCCGCTCGCCCGGCGGCTGCTGATCGGCACCATGGAGACGGCGGGCGTCGACCCCGACATCTCCTACGACCTCTCCGTCGCCCTCAGCGAGGCCTGCGCCAACGCCGTGGAGCACGGTGGGGCAGGCCGCACCTCGGAGGCGTACCGGGTCACCGCCTACCTGGACGGCGAGAAGTGCCGTATCGAAGTGGCCGACTCCGGGCCGGGGCTCGGCCCGGGGTTCGCCCGCACCCAGGACCTCAGACCCGCCCGGCCCGATGCCGAGCACGGGCGGGGGCTCTGTCTGATCAGAGAACTCGCCGATCACGTCCACATCGGCAGCAAACCGGGCCGCGTCGGCACGGTGGTCAGCTTCGACAAGATCCTCAAGTGGAAGAAAGATCCTTCCCTGCTTTCGGCATGACTCTCCCCGCCGCATAACACGCGCGCTAGGGTGCGCGCATGATTCTGAGAAAGATTAAAGAAAGCCCTGTCGGGACCGGTGTGATATTGCGTCCGATTGCCATCGGTGACGCCAAAGCGCTGAGCGCCGCATACGTCGCCAACCGAAGGCATCTCGAACCCTGGGAACCGGTCAGACCCGAGTCCTTCTTCACCGTGGAGGGCCAGACCGAACGCGTCGATGGCCTGCTACGACAGGCTGCCGACGGGAACCTGGTCCCCTTGGTCATGGAGTCGGCGCAGGACGGCCGGATCGTCGGCGCGATCACCCTTTCCGGGATTTCGCTCGGCCCTTTCTGCAGCTCCTACGTCGGCTATTGGGTGGCCGGTGATCAACAGGGCCGCGGGCTGGCCACGGCCGCCCTGGAGCAGGTCTGCGAGATCGCCCGGGAGATCGTCGGACTCCACCGGATCGAGGCGTCCACCCTCATCGACAACACGACCTCCCAGCGCGTGCTGAAGAAATGCGGATTCGAGACGATCGGTGATGCGCCGCAGTATCTGCACATCAACGGGGAATGGCGGGACAGCCGGCTGTTCCAGCGGATCCTGCACGATCGCGCCCCGGCCCTTTGACCAGCGGCTTCCCGTCCGGCTCAGCTTCCTGGGCGTTCACAGGTCTTTGCCAGCTCTCGCCCATGCCCCTGACAAACGGCGTTTCTAGCTTCGTCGGCCATGACGGGAAACCACAAAGACACGTCGATCACCCGCCGTCGCGCCCTCGCGGTGTCCGGCGGCACGGTGGCGGCCGGCGGCCTCGCGGTCGTCGGCTTCCAGTCGGCCTTCGCCGACACGACGGACAGCACCGACGCGGACGCCACGGCTTCCGCCAGCTCCACCAGCAGTGAGTGCATGACGCTGATGAGCAGCGTCACGGAGGGCCCGTACTACCTCGATGGTGCCTTGGTGCGCAAGGACATCACCGAGGGCAAGGCCGGTGTGCCGCTGACCCTGCGCCTGACCGTCGTCGACGCCACCGACGGCTGCACGCCGGTCAAGGGCGCGGCGGTCGAGATCTGGCACTGCGACACCTGGGGCTACTACTCCGGCTACACCACCGCCAACCCGGGCGGCTCCGCCCCCGCGGAGAGCGAGGAGGGCGACTCCGCCAACGACAAGACCTACCTGCGCGGCTACCAGATCGCCAACGGCGACGGGGTCGTCAAGTTCGAGACGATCTTCCCGGGCTGGTACACCCCGCGCACCTGCCACATCCACGTGAAGGTGCACACGGGCGGCGAGAAGGAGGACGGCACCTACGAGGGCGGCATCGTCAACTACACCGGCCAGCTGTTCTTCGACGACGACATCGCCGAGGAGATCTTCACCCTTGAGCCCTACTCGAAGCACACCGGCGACTACACCGTCCTCGCCAAGGACATGGTGTACGACGGCGGCGGCGCCTCCAGCGGTCTGCTGACCCTGCAGGCCGTGCACAAGAAGGACCCCTCGAAGGGCTACAAGGGCTTCCTGACCCTGGCCATCGACCCGGACACCGAGAACACGGGCGCCGGCAGCGGTGGCGGCGGCACGCCCCCGAGCGGTGCCCCGAGCGGCGCGCCGACGGGCACGCCGCCGAGCGACGCTCCCAGCGACAGCGCCTCCCCTTCGGCCTCCGCCTCCTCATAAGGTAAGGGACATGACAAGCCGCGAGGACGAGGTGCTGGCGCAGGCAGCGGTGGCCGCGCTCACCGGTCAGCTGGCGCTGACCCCGAAGCCGGGGCTGCCCGACCCGCGTGACCTGGATGCCCGCAGTACGCGCCAGGAGCACGACAGCCTGCGCTGGTCGGCCAGAGCACTGACGCCCGGCCTCGCGGCGATGGCCGCCTCCGCCCGCCGCACCGGTACACCCACGCCGGTGTTGCGGGCGGAACTCGGCGCGATCGGCCGGTGCACCGAGCACTCGGTCGGTCTGGCCGGCGGTGGCCACAAGGGTGCCCTGTGGGCCCTCGGCTTACTGGTCGCCGCGACCGCCCTGGACCCACGGGCCAAGGCCCGCGAGATCGCCTCGACCGCCCGCAAGATCGCCGCGTTCAACGACAAGGGCGCTCCCAGGCGGCCCTCCCGGGGTTCGACGATCTCCGCGAAGTACGGCGCGGCCGGCGCCCGGGGCGAGGCCAGGGCCGGATTCCGGCACGTAAGAAGGGCGTTGGAGGCACTGACGGCGGCCCGCAAGGCGGGCGCCACCGAGAACCAGGCCCGCCTCGACGCCCTGCTCACCGTGATGTCCACCCTCCAGGACACCGAACTCCTCTACGAGGTCGGCCCGATGGGCCTGCGCCATGTACAGGCGGGAGCGCGGGGCGTGCTGGAGGCGGGCGGCACGGCGACGACCGCGGGCGCGGAAGCCCTGGCGGCCATGGACGCAGACCTGCACGACCGAGGCTGGAGCCCGAGGGGCAGCGCAGGCCTGCTGGCAGGCGCACTGTTCCTGGATGCTTTGCCCGCTGTGTAACACCGTGAGCGGAGCGCCCCGTCAGGGGCGCGGGGCTGTGTTCGATGTGCGGCTACCGCCGCGTGGGCGCGAGCAACCACACACGACTCGCAGAACGCAACGATGGCCGGGCACCCACCCAGGTACCCGGCCATTTCGCATACGTCAGCCCTTCAGCGAGGCCATCCAGGCCTCGACCTCGTCCGACCGCCGAGGCAGCCCCGCGGACAGGTTCCGGTTCCCGTCCTCCGTGACGAGGATGTCGTCCTCGATCCGCACGCCGATCCCCCGGTACTCCTCCGGAACCGTGAGGTCGTCGGCCTGGAAGTACAGCCCCGGCTCGACGGTGAGCACCATCCCCGGCTCCAGGACGCCCTCCACATACGTCTCGGTCCGCGCGGCAGCGCAGTCGTGGACGTCGAGCCCGAGCATGTGCCCGGTCCCGTGCAGCGTCCACCGGCGCTGCAGGCCCAGCTCCAGCACCCGCTCCACCGGCCCCTCCACGAGCCCCCACTCGACGAGCCGCTCGGCCAGCACCCGCTGCGCGGCGTCATGGAAGTCGCGGTACTTGGCGCCCGGCTTCACCGCCGCGATCCCGGCCTCCTGGGCGTCGTACACCGCGTCGTAGATCTTCTTCTGGAGCTCGCTGTAGGTGCCGTTGACCGGCAGCGTGCGCGTGACGTCGGCGGTGTAGAGGCTGTGCGTCTCGACGCCCGCGTCCAGGAGCAGCAGGTCGCCCGAGCGCACCGGTCCGTCGTTGCGCACCCAGTGCAGCGTGCAGGCGTGCGGGCCGGCCGCGCAGATGGAGCCGTAGCCGATGTCGTTGCCCTCGACCCGCGCACGCAGGAAGAACGTGCCCTCGATGTAGCGCTCGCTGGTCGCCTCGGCCTTGTCGAGGACCTTCACCACGTCCTCGAAGCCGCGGACCGTGGAGTCGACGGCCTTCTGCAGCTCGCCGATCTCCCACTCGTCCTTGACCAGGCGGGCCTCGGAGAGGAAGACGCGCAGTTCCTCGTCGCGCTCGGCGGTGACCTTGTCGGTCAGTGCGGCCTGGACGCCGGCGTCGTACCCGCGGACGACCCGGACCGGGCCGGTGGCCTCGCGCAGCTGGTCGGCCAGCTCGCGGACGTCGGCCGCGGGGATGCCGTAGAGCGCCTCGGACTCGGTGAGGGAGTGGCGGCGGCCGACCCAGAGCTCGCCCTGTCCGGAGAGCCAGAACTCGCCGTTCTCGCGGTCGGAGCGGGGCAGCAGGTAGACGGTGGCCACATGGCCGTCGTCCTTCGGCTCCAGGACGAGTACGCCGTCCTCCGTCTGGTTGCCGGTGAGATAGACGTACTCGACCGACGCCCGGAACGGGTAGTCCGTGTCGTTCGAGCGGGTCTTCAGGTTGCCGGCCGGGATCACCAGGCGCTCGCCCGGGAAGCGGGCGGACAGCTCGGCGCGGCGGCGGGCGGTCTGCCCGGCCTGCTCGACCGGCTTCAGGTCGTGCAGCTCCGTGTCGGCCCAGCCTGACTTCATGCTCTCGGCGAGCTCGTCGGACACGCCCGGGTACAGGCCGTTCTTGCGCTGCTTGATCGGCTCTTCCGACTCGGTTTCCGGGGTCTCCGGATTCTCCGGGGTGAGCTCGTCGGCCACGTCATCCTCCTCGACACTGCTGTGGATCCCGTCCATCGTACGGTCGTACCGAACGGCGTCCCAGGGACCGGGGACCCACCGCCGTGCGAGGCGGTCTTCTGACTGACCGGTCAGTCGAACCGGGCGGCCAGCAGTACGACGTCCTCCTCGCTCTCCGCCGAGTCCAGCCCGTCCGGCAGCACCGTGCGCAGCACGTGGTCGGCGATCGCCCCCGGGTCGTGGCGCAGCGTGCGCGGGATGCTCGCGGCGGCCGTGTGCAGCCGGGCGAAGGCACGGTCCATGGGGTCGCCGGTGCGGTGCAGCAGCCCGTCCGTGTACAGCAGAACCGTCTCGCCTGCTTCCGCCTGGATCTCCACGCTCGGCGCCTCCCAGCACGCCAGCATCCCCAGCGGTGCGGACACCGAGGTCTCCGCGAACTCGGTGCGCCGCTCCCCGATCAGCAGCGGTGGGCTGTGCCCGGCCCCGGCCAGGGTGACCTTGCGCAGCGCGGGTTCGCAGTACGCGAACAGGGCGGTGGCGGAACGGGCCGGCTCGGTCAGCCTGAGCAGCAGTTCGAGGTCGGAGAGGACCGCGACCGGGTCCTCGCCCTCCATCACGGCGTACGCCCGCAGGGAGGCGCGCAGCCTGCCCATGGCGGCGACCGCGCTGGGTCCGGAGCCGGTGACCGAGCCGACGGCGAGACCGAGGGCCGCTTCGGGCAGCGGCAGCGCGTCGTACCAGTCGCCGCCGCCGCGCGGGCCGGTGCGGTGCCGGGCGGCGAGCTGGACGCCGGCCACCCGGGGCAGCCGGGAGGGGAGCAGTTCTTCGGCGATGGTCGCCATGCACGCGCGCGTGCGCTCCACTTCCAGCAGCCGGGCCAGGTGTTCGGCGGAGTGACGGACGTACAGGCCGATGAGGTGGCGCTGCCGCTCGTTCGGTTCGGCCGGCTCGTCGTAGAGCCAGAGGACCGCGCCGAGCCGGGCGGCCGTCCCGGTGGTGAGGGGGAGTGCGTAGCTGGCGGCGTAGCCGAGGCGGGCGGCGACCTCGCGGTGGCGGGGGTCGAGGCCGTCCTCGGCGAACAGGTCGGGGTGCACGATCTCGGCGGCGGTACCGGCGTCGTACGGCAGCGCGCCGCGCGGGACGGTCTCCATGTGGCCGAGGTCCGCGCGGCCGAGGCCCAGGCCGATGGTGGCGTGCGGGCCGAGCCCGTCGGCAGGCTCCAGCGCCACGAGACCGCGCCGGGCGCCCACGAGGGCGGCACCGGCGCGCAGCAGTTCCTGGAGGGCGGGCTCCAGCCCGTCGGTGCGGGCGAGCCGTTCGGTCAGTTCATGGAGGGTGGTGAGGTCGGACACCCAGCCGGCCAGCCGGTCCTGGAGAAGCGTGCCGGGCGCCGGGGCGGTGGGGGCCTTCGGGACGGGGGGTGCGCCCGAGGCGGGGGGAACCGGCGCGACAGTGTGTGCTGGCGTGGGAACCGTTGAATCGATTCCAGCCACTTTCGGAGGGTGCGGGGCGTTCATCGTGTCCGGCTTTCAGACCTGTGCGTATTGCTCAAAAGCATCGCAAACCCCCATGTCTTTCTGCGCCGCTAGCAGTGTCTCCACATGTACACGCACTCGTGAGGGGATGTCCAGCATTGTCCTGCTGGGATTCCTGGTGTCCGTGGGCCTCTTGGGGGCTTCTTCCGGACCGCTTGCGTAAAAGCAAAGTTGGCTTAAAACTGACTCGGGTATCGGTTCATTGCGGTCGACTGGCCTTGCTCCACAGAGCGTCACAGCGGTCGTGATGGGTACGTACTCGGTGAAGGCCAGGGGCGGTTGGGGACCACCCGGAACCTGGCGACGGACCCGGGCGTCTTAACCACCGACGACCGTGCCCCATCCTCCCGTGGCGGAGGCGGAGAGAAACACTCGGAACGGCAAAACGCCAGACTTCGCCACCCCCACGCCGTGGCCGTGCTTTTGACAGACGCAGTACGAGCAGCAGTACGACGCAGTACTTGGCAGTACTTGAACGCGGGCGCGGCCCCCGCTCGAACCCATGGGGTTCCCCTTGCTCAGTGCAGGGGTGTGATGCGCCAAAAGGTACGCACAGTGAAGTGATCGACACATGGTGTGATGTGGTCCACGGTGTTGCCAGCGGTGCAACGGAAAGGAACGAGCGCTCATGCGCGAGATCCTCGGAAGGCGACGCAGGCTCCTGTCCAGGCGGAACGACAAGGGTTCTGAGTTCCTCGACACGGCCCTGACCTTCGCGACGGAATGGCAGTGGCCCGTACTCCCGGGCGTGGCCCCGGACCCGCAGGGCCGGGCCCGGTGCGCCTGCCCCGACCCGGAGTGCACGGTGCCCGGTGCGCACCCCTTCGACCCCGGCCTGCTCGCCGCCACCACCGACGAGCGGATGGTGCGCTGGTGGTGGGGCAACCGGCCGACCGCGCCGATCATCCTCGCCACCGGAGCCTCCGGTGGAAAGGCGCCCTGCGCGGTCAGCCTGCCGGCCCTCGCCGCCTCCCACGCCCTCGCCCTCCTGGACCGCCGCGGCATGCGGCTCGGCCCGGTGGTGGCGGCGCCCAACCGATGGGCGCTGCTCGTCAAGCCGTACTCCATGGAGCAGTTGGGCGAGCTGCTGTACGCCAAGGACTTCGTGCCCGGCTCGCTCCGCTTCCACGGGGAGGGCGGCTATCTCGCCCTGCCCCCGTCCGAGACCGGCCAGGGCGCCATCCGCTGGGAGCGCGCCCCGCTGCCCGGCTCGGCCAAGCCCTGGGTGCCCGATGTGGAGGCCGTGGTGGACGCCGTGGTCGACGCCCTCACTCGTACGGGTGTGAGCGCACCCGAGTTGTAAGGGTGTCGGGCGCGACAGCGCGGCTCTCCCCACCTCGCTGGTTACCCTCCGTACATGCTGCGTAACTCTGGGGGGCAGCCCCTGGACCCCCGACTGCGTCTGCTCGCCCTCGTGGGCGTCATGGTGTGCGCGGTGGTACTGCCGCTGACCGTGGCGTCCGCGGGTCAGGTGGGCGATGCCGCCGTACACCCTGCGAAGCAGGACGACCAGAAACTGCGGGCCCCCGCCCGCTCCCCCCGGGTGCTCGGCCTGGGTCTCGCCACGGCCGCCCGCTGCGGTCCCGCACTCACCTCTCCCGAGGGCGTGGAGGCGCAGACCTGTGTGATGACCCAGGGCGCGGACACCTGGGCGCGCACCTACTACCGCAACGCCACCGGGGCCGCCCTCCAGGCCGTTCTGAGCCTCATGGGCCCGTCCGGCCGCACCCTGCAGACCCGCTGCGACGCCGGTGCCGACGACGAGCCGGCCACCTGTGAGACCCCCAGGGAGCACACCCGGGGCGCGCTCGACGCCTACACGGCCGTCGCGGAGTTCGCGGCACGCGGCGGGGGCGGACCGCTGCTGCTGCGCTCGGGGAGCAATTCAGGGGCGGCGGCCGGGGGCGGCCCCCGTAGCTCGGCCGGGAGCAATCCCGGGAGTGGTTCCGGGGGCTCCGCCGGGAACGACCCCGAGGGCGGCCCCGGCGCTGTGGCGGGGAGCAACTCCGCCGGGTCAAGCGGGAGTTGACGTATCGCTACGGTCCGTACACCGGACGCGGGCATGAAAAGGCCCGGTTGCTGGCGACGGGGGATGCACCAGCAACCGGGCTACTGAGACGGTAACAAGAGATCGGCGGTTCGCAAATTCGATCTCGGCTATTCGGACACGTATTTGCTTGCCGTGTAGGGAGGTTGTGACAGGAGTCACCCGAGTCAACGGGCCCGGTGCGGCTGACCGGTCGGTCAGCCGCGACCCTTTGCCCGCGCTGATCGTCAGCTGAGCGTGACCTGCCGGTTGGTCAGCCCGCCACGGGCCCGGCGCTCGTCCGCCGTGAGCGGTGCCTCCGAGGCCAGAGCCGTCGCGAGCCGCTCCGCGAACTCGGCGGCCGGCTTCTCCACGTCCTCCGCGCCGACCCCGCTCGGCAGGTCCCAGACCGGCACGGTGAGGCCGTGGGCACGGAAGGAGCCGACCAGCCGGGTGCCCTCCCCGAGGCTCGACCTGCCCGCCGCGTGCAGCCGCGCAAGAGCGTCCAGAAGCTGCTCCTCGGGATACGGCATGACCCACCGCAGATGGTTCTTCTCGGGCGTCTCGCACCAGTAGGCCGAGTCGACGCCGGTCAGCTTCACCGTCGGGATGGCCGCCGCGTTGGCCCGCTCCAGGGAGGCGGTCACGTCCGGGGTGGCGTTCTCCGCGTCCTGCACCCAGAACTCGAAGCCGTCGTGCACAACTGGCTCGAACGGACCCTTGGGGTCGAGCAGATCCTGCAGCCGCGGGCTGTCGGCGGGGGCGCGGCGACCCTGCACCGGGGTGCCCGGCTCGGCCGCGAGGGCGCGCTGGAGGGTGTCGGCGAGGTCGCGGCTGATGTCGCCGGACGCCGTGTCGTTCTGCAGGCCGAGGAGGACCGAGCCGTCGTCGCGGCGCAGTGCCGGCCAGGCCATCGGCAGCACCGTCGCGAGCGTGACCGACGGGACGCCCTCGGGCAGGCCGTCCTTCAGGTGCAGCTCGACCGTGGCGGCGGGCACCAGCTCGCGCAGGGCCACCCAGTCGCCCTCGCCCGGCAGCGCCTCGAACGGGCGGTGCACCAGCTCGGTCGCCGCGTGTGCGGCCGCCCTGCCGTGGCACGCCTTGTAGCGCCGGCCGCTGCCGCAGGGGCAGGGCTCACGGGCACCGACAACCGGGATCTCGGCATCGCCGAGCTGCGGCCGCGTGGCCTTCGTCTGGGGTCGCTTCTTGGCCATCTGCGTTTCTCCCGGTTACGGCTCGTCTCGTACTGGCGGGAGCCTAGCCGTTCACGCCTCGGACCACGGGAACCTGTGGACAACGGCGCCGACACGGGCCGCCCACCCGGGCACGGAGCCGCTGCCGCGTATCCGGACAGAGCCGCCGTGTCGCACCCGGACGGGGCCCGCGGTGTCGTACCCGGACGGATCCGGCCGCGCCGTGATCCGGTCAGTCCAGGTCGTCGAACGCGTCCGCGAAGTCCAGACCGGCCAGTTCCGGGGCCGAGGGAGCCATGACGCGCGTAGCGAAGGCGTCACGGCGGCCGACGGCATCCGGGACATCCGGGTCGACCGCGTTCTCCTGGACCACGACCCAGACCGTCACCTCGCCCCGGGCGTCGTCCCGGACCCCCCAGTCGTCGGCCAGGGCCGTGATGATGTTCAGCCCGCGGCCGCCGTGTGCCGTGACCGAAGGGGTCATGGGGGCCGGGCGGGTCGGGCCGCCCCCGTCCGTCACCTCGACGATCAGCCGGCCGCGCGGGTCCACCCGCCAGGCGGCCCGGACGTCACCGTCCCCGGCCAGCGCGTCCCCCAGCGGACGCCCGTGTTTGCAGGCGTTGCTCAAAAGTTCGGAAAGGATGAGTACGGCGTCGTCGATGACCGATTCCGAAACGCCACCCATGCGCAATTGATCGCGCATACGGTGTCTCGCCTTCCCCACGCCCGCAGGGCCATGGGGTACGGCCATGCTCGACGACGTGGGCACCTCCTGTGCCACCACCAACGCCACCCCCGAGACCTCCTTTGCCCCACGCCACGGTGTGGATGCCCCATCGGCCTGAACCGGAAACCGGCCAATGAATGTCCGGTGACGCATTCGCAACGAACGAATACGTACCGAACGCGCCGGAGCACTCCCTGTGACGGGCTCGAAGCCATATCCCCGCGTATGGCTTCGTGTGGCTTGATTTCGATGGTGTGGCCGAGAAGTGAGAATGGTGTGAGTGCGCTGTCGGGTCAAGAGGTGCGGGAGCGTCCTTACGTGACTTTTTATCTGAGGCCCGGTCAGGACGGTCCCGGATTCAGCGGCCCAGCCTGCGCAGCACCGCTCCCGGCCGGTTGGTGATGATCGCGTCGATACCGAGGTCGAGGCAGAGATCCACGTCCTCCGGCTCGTTCACCGTCCATACGTGCACCTGGTGGCCGTTGCGCTGCAGCCGCTCCACGTACCCGGGGTGATTGCGCACGATCCGGATCGAGGGACCCGCGATCCGCACCCCCGCCGGCAGCCGGCCGTCGCGCAGCCGGGGCGAGAGGAACTGCAGCAGATAGACCGTCGGCAGGGTCGGCGAGGCAGCCCGTACCCGGGCCAGCGACCGCGCGGAGAAGCTCATGACCCGCACCGGCGAGTCGGCCGCCGTGGCCGGGGCGTCCAGTCCGAACCGCTTCAGCAGCAGCAACAGGCGCTCCTCGACCTGTCCCGCCCACCGCGTGGGGTGCTTGGTCTCGATCGCCAGCTCCACCCGCCGCCCGGCGTCCGCGACCAGCTCCAGCAGCCGCTCCAGTGTCAGTACGGAGGTGTCCGCGCGGTCCTCGGGCCGGAACTCCCAGTCGGGCTCCTCGTCCCGCCCCCGCCGGCCCGCGCCCTTCTTCCATGAACCGAAGTCCAGGGCGGCCAGCTCCGCCAGCTCCAGGGCCGACACCGCACCGCGCCCGTTCGACGTACGGTTGACCCGGCGGTCGTGCACGCACACCAGATGTCCGTCGGCGGTCAGGCGTACGTCGCACTCAAGGGCGTCGGCGCCGTCCTCGATGGCCTTCTTGTAGGCGGCCAGCGTGTGCTCGGGGGCCTCTTCGGAGGCGCCGCGGTGGGCGACGACCTGGATGCGGTGCTGTGGTGCGTGGGTCACCGCGACATGGTGCCACCGAGCGGGGGTACCTGGGGGCATCCCCGATGCCAGCAAAGGGAACTTTTGTCAGACAGGCCCTATATAAAGGTTGTCCGTGTACCCACAGCCACCGCTTATGGTGCTCTGACGGCCTGTGGGAAAAGCTGACGGCATACAAAAGCACATGCACAGCTGAATCGCGCCGGACCGACAACAAGCGTGAAAGAGCGTGACCGAGTGCGACCGACAAGAACAGCCGTGGACCGAGGAGAGAAGCTGTGAGCACCGAGAACGAGGACAACCCGGTACCCCCGGCCCCGTCCGTACCTCCCGTGCCGCCGGCGACTCCCGCCGCCTCCCCGCAGCCGGCCGCATCCGACGGGGACGCGCCGACCGCACCGATCCCACCGGCCCCCCAGGGCACCCCCGCCGCAGCCGCGGGCGACCCCTACGGTCCCCCGCCGCAGGCTCCCGCGGGCGACCCCTACGGGCCCCCGCCGCAGTCTCCGGAGGGCTCCTGGCCGCCCCCGCCCCCGGCGACCCCCTCCTACGCGGACGCCGGCGCGGGCTCAGGCACCGGCTGGGGCTCGTCGTACGACCAGGCACACCAGGCGTACCAGACGAACCAGGCGTACCAGCAGCCGCAGGGCGCGCCGCAGAAGGGCAGCGGGCGTGGCGGTCTGATCGCCGCCGTCCTGGTGGCCGCGCTGGTCGCGGGCGGCCTCGGCGGCGGCCTCGGCTACACGCTGGCCAAGAACAACGACAACACCGGCTCCACGACCGTCTCCGCGTCCACCGACGCGGGTGCCGCCCAGGTCAAGCGCGCCGCCGGCACCATCGCGGCGGTCGCCGCGAAGTCGCTGCCCAGCACGGTCACCATCGAGGCCGAGGGCACCAACGGCGAGGGCGGCACCGGCACCGGGTTCGTCTTCGACACCCAGGGCCACATCGTCACCAACAACCACGTGGTCGCGGACGCCCTCGGCGGCGGCAAGCTGACCGCGACCTTCCCGAACGGCAAGAAGTACGACGCCGAGGTCGTCGGCCACGCACAGGGCTACGACGTCGCGGTCATCAAGCTCAAGAACCCGCCGTCGGACCTCAACCCGCTCACCCTCGGCAACTCCGACAACGTGGCCGTCGGCGACGAGACGATCGCGATCGGTGCCCCCTTCGGCCTGTCCAACACCGTCACCACCGGCATCATCAGCGCCAAGAACCGCCCCGTCGCCTCCAGCGACGGCAGCAGCGACAGCAAGGCGTCCTACATGAGCGCCCTGCAGACCGACGCCTCCATCAACCCCGGCAACTCCGGCGGTCCGCTGCTGGACGCCTCCGGCGCGGTGATCGGCATCAACTCCGCGATCCAGTCCGCCTCCAGCGGCGGCCTCGGCAGCACCGGGCAGTCGGGCTCGATCGGCCTGGGCTTCGCCATCCCGATCAACCAGGCCAAGTACGTGGCCCAGCAGCTGATCAAGACCGGCAAGCCGGTCTACGCGAAGATCGGTGCGTCGGTGTCCCTGGAGGACTCGTCGAACGGTGCGCAGATCACCGACTCCGGTTCGGGCGGCTCCGCCCCGGTCGAGTCGGGCGGCCCCGCGGACAAGGCCGGCCTCAAGCCCGGCGACGTCATCACCAAGCTCGACGACTCGGTGATCGACAGCGGTCCGACCCTGATCGGCGAGATCTGGACCCACAAGCCCGGTGACAAGATCCAGATCACCTACAAGCGCGGCGGCTCCGAACACACGGTCACCCTCACCCTCGGCTCCCGCGTCGGCGACAACTGACCCGCACGCGCCCGCACGGACCGGTTACTCTGTTTCCCGCGTCGATCTCGATCGACGCGGGGTGGGTTGCCCGAGCGGCCTAAGGGAACGGTCTTGAAAACCGTCGTGGCAGCGATGTCACCGTGGGTTCAAATCCCACACCCACCGCATGCAGTGGCAGGCCCCTGACCAGGCAGTACGGTCAGGGGCCTGCTTCGTGTCCGCTGGATGCGGGTGACAGGAGCGGCCTTCCGGACGTCGAGGGCGATCTGTCCTATTGCACGGCGAAGAACGCTTGAGCTGATCGGCGACCGCTTTCGGGTTGCCGTGCGGGTTGCGCTGCGGGTCGACGTTCCAGGACGCGTCGTGGCCGACGCCGTCGAGGGTGACGCGTCGCACGGTCGGGATGACCTGCTGGAGTTGGTCCAGGGACCGGGCGAGGAACGCCGGGCTCTTGCTGCCTCCCAGAAGCAGTACCGACCGGGTGAGTGTGCCGAATGCCGGGATCGAGTCGTCCATGGACCGTACGATCGCGAAGTCATACTGGAAGGCGAGAGCCAGCTCCGCCATCGTGGCGTAGTGGCCGGAGCCCGATGCGGCTTCCTTCTTCATGATGGCCCTGATGGCCGGCGTGACCACCCGGTCCGGCATGGCCCGTATGAGCCCGAGGCCGAGCCGGGCGAGTTTCGTGCCGGTCACCAGCATGCCCGCGAGGTCGGTGGAGGGCTCGTAGAGGGCGATCTTCTCGATGCCCGGCAGCGCGAGTGCCGCCTTGAGGGTGATGCCGGCGCCGGAGCTGAGCCCGTACACGAAGCGGGCGCCGGTTGCCTGGAGGACCGCGTCGAGGTCGTGCACGTCGTCGTCGACCGTGTAGTCCGGGGTGTAGGGGTGAGGGCTCAGGCCGCGTCCGCGCCGGTCGGGGACGACGACGGTGAATGTGTCGGCGAGTGACAGGGCGAGTTCACGGCCGGTGGCCTGTCATCCGCGCGGCCGACGCGATCGTCGCGCGGGCCTCGTGTTCCGTGAGGCCGGTGTGTACCGCCGCGTCGATCAGGGGCGCCCGCAGGGCCCGGCCGATGCCGTTCTCGTAGGCGCGGCAGGCCGCCCAGAACAGGCGGGTGTTGCGCTGGCCCTCGTGGGCGGCGAGGACGAACTGGACGAGGCCCTGGCCGCGGTTGCCGACCGAGGGGTGGGTCGCGGGGTGCGGCGCCCGCGGGGGCGGCAGGAGGAGGCGGAGCAGGGAGGGCGGGCAGGGGGCGGGGACCAGGTGCTCGGTGCCGGGCGCGGTGGCGTACACGCCGTGGTCGGTGCGGGAGCCGGGGCCGACCAGGTAGCCGCCGGCGCCCCGGATGTCGATGCCGGGGGCCAGACGGCTCGCCGAGTTGGGGATCACGGCGTCCGGCGGCCCGGTCAGCCAGATGTGGCGGCCGCCGCTCGGTGTGAGCACGACGACCGTCGGCGGGATGGTGAACAGGTGCCGCAGCGCCAGTTCGCGCAGGGCGGAGGTGGAGTCCGTACCGGACTTCACGTCCAGGTCGATGCCGATGAGGCGGTGCGGGGGCAGCCCGCAGGCGATGCCGTAGCCGGTCGCCCAGGGGGCCGCGGTGAACAGCTCGCGGATGCGGGCCGGGTCGGCGGTGGCGTCGTACACCCCGTGGCCGGGGCGGCCGCACTCCCCGCGGCAGGGCGGAGCCGCTGGTTCCGGGGCGTCGTGGTGCGAGGAGCGGTTCGAGGGCTGGTTCGGGGTGTGGTCCGAGGAGCGGTGCGGGGAGCGCAGGGCCGGGAGCTTGGTCCGGGAGAGGGGGATGACGGCCAGGCCGCGCTCGGCGGCTGACAGTGCGTGTGCGAGGGCCAGCGTCGTGGCCTGCCGATCGGTGGTGGCCATGGCTCTATGTTCGTACTCACGTTCGAAAAAAGGAAGAGGGGCCCGCCGTGACACGCCGAGGGTGGCGGCTTGGTCGGATGCCGCCGCCGGAACGGTTCTCCCTTTGGGGCGCCTGGCGGGATGGATGTCCGGAGTAGTCATGACTTAGGTGGAAGTCGATCAAAGATGGCGAAAGGGGTTTATCGACTTGTCATCACGCTTGAGGGCGAATCATGCCTTCCGGTCTGGTTCGCCGGGGATTCGGTGGGCAATTCTGATCTCGCGACGTCGATGACAACCACCGAGGCGGTCGGCCAACTGCCTTGGAAAAAGCCTTACTTGATGTACTTCCGGCACAGCCGGGCTCTGAGAGGAATCAACATGGCAAGCATCCGTACCGCCCGCGTTCTCGCCGCCGTCTCGGCGCTTCCGCTCGCAGCCGCTCTCTTCACCGGTGTCGCGGCCGCGGACAACGGTGCGATCGCGGACAACGGATCGAGCGCCAACGCAGGCGTGGCGGGCATCATCGGCAGCGGGGTCGGCCACGACAACAACGGCAACTCCTCGACCACGCAGCAGAACGCGGTGGGCCACGGTGCCACGAACCAGAGCAACACCGCGCAGGTCAAGGGCTCCGCGTGGACTGCCGTCCAGCAGGGCAACGACAACGTCGCCATCCACTTCGCCCGGCTGTGGTAAGCCCCGCCTGAACCCTCGTGGGGGGTGGTCTGTGGGGACAGCGCGTCAGCGCGGCGGTGCTTCGGCACCGCCGCGCAGGCGTTTTCCGGCCCGCCGTGCAGACGTTCTCGGACCGCCGTGCCGTCCGGTCCGCCCCCGGCGCGCGCCGCCCTGTTCGACCTTGACAGTGGGCCAGATCTGACGGACAGTCAGAAACCATGCATCTGGCCCCCACCGAACGCCAGCAGCGGCTGCGCGCCGAACTCCGCGCCTATTTCCGGACCTTGATCCCGTCCCCCGCCCCCGAGGCGCCCGAGGAACGCCGTGCCCTGCTGCGCCGTATCGGCGCGGACGGCCTGCTCGGTCTCGGCTGGCCCGTCGAGTACGGCGGTCAAGGGCGGGGCGCCGACGAGCAGTTCGTGTTCTTCGACGAGGCGTACCGGGCGGGCGCCCCCGTCTCGATGGTCACGCTCAACACGGTCGGGCCCACGCTGATGAAGTACGGCAGCGACGAGCAGAAGTCCCGCTTCCTGCCCGGCATCCTCCGCGGGGACCTGGTCTTCGCCATCGGCTACAGCGAGCCCTCCGCCGGCACCGACCTGGCCTCGCTGCGCACCCGGGCGGTGCGGGACGGCGACGGCTGGCGGATCGACGGGCAGAAGATCTTCACCTCGGGCGCCCAGCACGCCGACTGGATCTGGCTGGCCTGCCGCACCGACCCCGAGGCGCCCAAGCACCGCGGCATCTCGATCCTCCTGGTCCCGACCGACGCCCCCGGGTTCTCCTGGACGCCGATCGAGACGGTGGGCGGCCAGATCACCACGGCGACCTACTACGACGGCGTCCACGTCCCCGCCGGCAACCTGGTCGGTACCGAGCACGACGGCTGGTCGCTCATCACCAACCAGCTCAACCACGAGCGGGTCGCCCTCGCCGCGACCGGCATGCAGGCCGAGGACTTCTACGAGGCCGCGCTCACCGCCGCCCGCACCCCCGATCCGGTGACGGAGCGGCGCCGTATTGACGAGTCGTGGATTCGATTTCGGCTGGCCGAAGCACATGCCCGGCTGGCGGCAAACCGCCTGCTCAGCTGGCGTTTGGCGGGGGACGTGGGGGCGGGCCGAGTGGCCCCCGCGGAGGCCAGCGGGGTGAAGTTCGCGGGAACGGAATCGGCAGTCGCGACGTATCGCATGTGTCAGGAAATCGTCGGTGAGACGGCATTGGTCCGGTCCGGGTCGCCGGGGGTGTTCGGGGACGGCGAGCTGGAGCGGCTCAACAGGGCGGCGCAGATCAACACGTTCGGGGGCGGGGTGAGCGAGGTGCAGCGCGAGATCGTCGCGACGATGCGGCTCGGGATGAGGAGGGGTGGGCGTGACCGGGGGGAGCGATGAGTTCGGAGTACGGCTCAGGGTGTACGAGGGGCAGCCGGCCGCCGTCTCGGGTGTGGGCAAGGACCCGGTCAACCTGCCCATGATCCGGCACTGGTGTGAGGCCATGGGCGACACGAACCCGGCGTACGAGGGGCCGGACGCGATCGCCCCGCCCACCATGCTCCAGGCATGGACGATGGGCGGCCTGTCGGGCCACGTGGGGCGCACGGGCGCGTACGACGAACTGCTCACCCTTCTCGAAGAGGCGGGCTGCACCTCGATCGTCGCCACCGACTGCGAGCAGGAGTACCTGAGGCCCCTGCGGCCGGGCGACCGGGTCACCTTCGACACGGCGATCGAGTCGGTGTCGGAGCAGAAGACCACCAAGCTGGGCAGCGGCTACTTCATCACGACCCGCACGGACGTCCGCGTCGGGGACGACCTCGTCGGCACCCACCGCTTCCGCGTCCTCAAGTACGCGCCGAGCCGGCGGCCGCCCGCCGGACGGGCCCGGCGCCCCCGCCCGGTGGTCAACCGGGACAACGCCGGCTTCTGGGAGGGCGTGGCCGAGGGCCGTCTCCTCATCCAGCGCTGCGCCGTCTGCGGCACCCTGCGCCACCCCTGGCTGCCCGGCTGCAACGCCTGTGGCTCCCTCGACTGGGACACCGTCGAGGCGTCCGGCGAGGGCACGGTCTATTCGTACGTCGTGATGCACCACCCGCCCTTCCCGGCCTTCGAGCCTCCTTACGCCGTGGGCCTGATCGAACTCGCCGAGGGCGTGCGGATGGTGAGCAACGTGTTCGGAGTGCCGTACGACAAGGTGCGGATCGGGCTGCCGGTCCGGGTGGAGTTCCGGCGGTACGACGATGACGCCGGGGAACTGGTCCTGCCCCTCTTCCGGGTGGTCGAGGGTGAGGCCTGACATGGACTTCACGCCCACCGAGGCACAGACCGAGGCCCGTGACCTGGCCGCTCGGATCTTCGGCGACCTCGCCACCCACGAGCGCCTCGGCGCGGCCGGCACCGGCAGTGACCCGGAGCTGTGGAAGGCCCTCACCGAGGCCGGGCTGGTGGCCGCCGTGGAGGAACTGGGCCTGTTGGGGCTGGTGCTGCTCCTGGAGGAACAGGGGCGCACCACGGCCCAGGTGCCGTACGCGGCGAGCTGTGTGTACGGGCAGCTGGCGATCGCCGCGCACGGCACGAGCGCACAGCGGGAGCGGCTGCTGCCGGGGATCGGGGCCGGGTCGGTGGTGGTGACCGGCGCCTTTCCGGCCCAGGCGGCCGTACGACCCTCCGCGTCCGGGAGGCTGAGCGGTGCCGTCCCCGTCGTCCCGTGGCTGCGCGAGGCCACGCACGTCCTGGTCGCCGACGCGGAACGGCGGCTGTGGCTGGTGCCGGTCGGTGCGGAGACCGGTGTGGAGGAGGTCGAGCTGACCGCGCCCTGGTCGGCGGGCCGGCTCACGCTCCACGCGGCTCCGGCCGAACGCCTCGGCTCGGATCCGGCGGCCTACGCCGACATGCTGGCCACCGCCCGCACCGCCTTCGCCGGGCTCCAGGCCGGGGTCTGCGAGGGCTCCCTCGCCCGGGCCGTCGCGCACACCAACACCCGCGAGCAGTTCGGGCGCCCGCTCGCCACCCGGCAGGCCGTGCAACTTCGGGCCGCCGACGCCCATATGGACACCGAGGCGATACGGGTGACGGCGTACGAGGCGGCCTGGCGGCGGGACGCGGGGCTGCCCTACGTCACGCATGCGCTGACCGCCGCCTGGTGGGCGTCCGAGGCGGGGCAGCGGGTCGTGCACACGGGCCAGCATCTGCACGGCGGCACGGGGGCCGACGTCGGCCATCCGGCGCACCGGCACTTCCTGTGGGGGCGCCAGCTGGACGCGTATCTGGGCAGTGGGGGCGAAGTGCTCCAGGAACTGGGGGAGTTGATCGCGAGTGGGGACTGAGACGACGAGGTTGGCCGCGGGGACGGACCTGCCGCCCCTGGAGATCCCGATCACGCGGACGCTGATCGTGGCCGGGGCGATCGCGTCCCGGGACTACCAGGACGTGCACCACGACGTCGAACTGGCCCGGCAGAAGGGCTCGCCGGACGTCTTCATGAACATCCTGACGACGAACGGCCTGGTCGGCAGATACATCACGGACTGCTTCGGCCCGGGGGCGGTGCTCCGCAAGGTGGCCATCCGGCTCGGGGCGCCCAACTACCCCGGGGACACCATGGTGCTGACCGGCCGGATCGAGGAGCTGGACGAGGAGACGGGGACGGCGACGGTCCGGGTGATCGGTGACAACGCCATCGGCAGGCATGTGTCCGGCAGCGTGACCGTCACCTTCACCGAAGCCGTGGTGACCGTCACCCTCACCGACGAGACCGACGAGACCGACGAGACCGACGAGACCGACGAGACCGACGAGACCGACGAGGGGGCCTCATGAGCGTGCGGGGCCGGGACTCGCTCGGCGGGCGGGCGGCGATCGTCGGGATCGGGGCCACCGAGTTCTCCAAGGACTCGGGTCGCAGCGAGCTGCGGCTGGCGGCGGAGGCGGTGCGGGCGGCGCTGGACGACGCGGGGCTGACAGCGGCGGACGTGGACGGGATGGTGACGTTCACGATGGACACCAGCCCGGAGATCACCGTGGCCCAGGCCTGCGGGATCGGCGAGCTGTCCTTCTTCTCCCGGGTCCACTACGGCGGCGGCGCGGCCTGCGCGACCGTCCAGCAGGCGGCGCTGGCCGTCGCGGCCGGGGTCGCCGAGGTGGTGGTCTGCTACCGGGCCTTCAACGAGAGGTCGGGCCGCCGCTTCGGCTCGGGAGTGCAGCACCGGGAGCCGTCGGCGGAGGGGGCGGCGCTCGGCTGGGCGCTGCCGTTCGGACTGCTCACCCCGGCGTCCTGGGTGGCGATGGCGGCGCAGCGCTATCTGCACACGTACGGGCTGACCCCGGAGGCGTTCGGGCATGTGGCGGTCGTCGACCGGAAGTACGCGGCGACCAACCCCGCCGCCTACTTCCACGGCCGCCCCATCACCCTGGCCGAGCACGCGGCCTCGCGCTGGATCGTGGAGCCGCTCCGGCTTCTGGACTGCTGCCAGGAGACGGACGGCGGACAGGCCCTCGTCGTCACCTCGGTGGAGCGGGCGCGCGATCTGCCGCGGGCGCCGGCCGTGATCGCGGCGGCCGCGCAGGGGGCCGGCCGGGCCCAGGAGCAGATGACCAGCTTCTACCGCGACGACCTGACCGGGCTGCCCGAGATGGGCGTGGTGGCGAGACAGCTCTGGCGGACCTCCGGGCTCGCTCCGGCCGACATCGACGTGGGGATCCTCTACGACCACTTCACCCCGTTCGTGCTGATGCAGCTGGAGGAGTTCGGGTTCTGCGGACCGGGAGAGGCGGCGGACTTCGTGGCGCGGGAGCGGTTGCCGCTGAACACCCACGGGGGGCAGCTCGGGGAGGCGTACCTGCACGGGATGAACGGGATCGCGGAGGGGGTACGGCAGTTGCGGGGCACGGCCGTGAACCCGGTACCGGGGGCGGAGCGGGTGCTGGTGACGGCGGGCACGGGTGTGCCGACATCGGGGCTGGTCCTGACCTCGGACGGCTGACGTCCCGAGTGCGGCCGTACCACCCCCTCAGGGGTAAACCCGCACGAGTACCGCTCCCGTACTCCACCTTCAGGAGGTGTAGTCAACCCCACCCCTACAACCTGAGGCGGAGGCTCCTTCGGGACCTGCGGCCGATCCGCCGGAACACCGCTCGCTCATAGCGTGGAGCCATGACCACACCCGTCTGCACCAGCGCTTCGGACGCCGCTGTCTCGGCGAGGCAGACCAGCCCGTACACCCGGCCCTATCCGTCGTTCGCGTCGTACGTCAGGGCGCGCCAGCCGGTCCTGCTGCGCACCGCCCGGTCGTTGACCGCGAACCCGAGCGATGCCGAGGACCTCCTCCAGACCGCGCTCGCCAAGACGTACGTGGCCTGGGAGCGGATCGAGGACCACCGGGCGCTCGACGGCTATGTGCGCCGGGCCCTGCTGAACACGCGGACCTCGCAGTGGCGCAAGCGCCGGGTCGACGAGTTCGTCTGCGACGAACTGCCCGAGCCGGAACCGGTGGCCGGTGCGGACGATCCGGCCGAACGGCAGGCGCTGCACGACGCGATGTGGCGGGCGATCATGAAGCTGCCCGCGCGGCAGCGGGCGATGGTCGTGCTGCGGTACTACGAGGACCTGAGCGAGGTGCAGACGGCGGAGGTGCTCGGGGTGTCGGTGGGCACGGTGAAGTCGGCGGTGTCGCGTGCGCTCGGCAAGTTGCGCGAGGACCCTGAACTGGACCTCGCCCGATAGCGGTCGGCCGGGCTTTGTTGGCTTTCCCCTAGTGACATACCAAGTGGTATGTGCGCAGAATCAGCGCAGCCCTTATACCGCCGAGTAGGCAATGTCGCCCCCCGGGAGGACGCCGTGCTGAGCACCATGCAGGACGTACCGCTGACCGTGACCCGCATCCTTGTGCACGGTGTGCTGGTTCACGGACGGTCCCAGATCACCACCTGGACCGGGGAGGGCGAGCCGCAGCGGCGCAGCTTCGCCGAAGCGGGAACCCGTGCCGTGCAGCTGGCGAACGCCCTGAAGGACGAGCTCGGTGTCCAGGGCGACGACCGGGTCGCGACCCTGATGTGGAACAACGCCGAGCACGTCGAGGCGTACTTCGCGATCCCCTCGATGGGCGCGGTCCTGCACACCCTCAATCTGCGGCTGCCCGCCGAGCAGCTGGTGTGGATCGTCAACCACGCCGCGGACAAGGTCGTCATCGTCAACGGCTCGCTGATCCCGATGCTGGTGCCGCTGCTGTCCCAGATGCCGACGGTGGAGCACATCGTCGTCTCCGGCCCCGGTGACCGGTCCCCGCTCGCGGGCGCCACCGCCCAGGTGCACGAGTACGAGGAGCTGATCGCGGACCGGCCGAAGACGTTCGACTGGCCGGAGATCGACGAACGCCAGGCCGCCGCCATGTGCTACACCTCCGGCACCACCGGCGACCCCAAGGGCGTGGTGTACAGCCACCGTTCGATCTACCTGCACTCCATGCAGGTCAACATGACCCAGTCGATGGGCCTGACCGACCAGGACACCTCGCTGGTCGTCGTGCCGCAGTTCCACGTGAACGCCTGGGGCCTGCCGCACGCCACCTTCATGACCGGCGTCAACCTGCTCATGCCGGACCGTTTCCTCCAGCCGGCCCCGCTCGCCGAGATGATCGAGCGTGAGCGCCCGACGCACGCGGCCGCCGTCCCCACCATCTGGCAGGGCCTGCTCGGCGAACTCACCGCCCGGCCCCGTGACGTCTCCACCCTCACCCAGGTCACCATCGGCGGCGCGGCCTGTCCGCCCTCCCTCATGGCCGCCTTCGACAAGCTGGGCATGCGGGTCTGTCACGCCTGGGGCATGACGGAGACCTCCCCGCTCGGCACGATCGCCCGGCCGCCGGCCCACGCGGTGGGTACGGAGGAGGAGTTCGCGTACCGCCTCACCCAGGGCCGTTTCCCGGCCGCCGTCGAGGCCCGGCTCAGCGGTCCCGGCGGGGAGCGCCTGCCCTGGGACGGCGAGTCGGCGGGCGAGCTGGAGGTGCGCGGCCCCTGGATCGCCGGCGCCTACTACAACGGCCCTGACGCGGAACCGCTGCGCCCCGCCGACAAGTTCAGCGAGGACGGCTGGCTGAAGACCGGTGACGTCGGTGTCATCTCCCCCGACGGCTTCCTCACCCTCACCGACCGCGCGAAGGACGTCATCAAGTCCGGCGGCGAGTGGATCTCCTCCGTCGATCTGGAGAACGCGCTGATGTCCCACCCGGATATCGCCGAGGCGGCGGTCGTGGCGGTCCCCGACGACAAGTGGGGCGAGCGCCCGCTGGCCACGGTCGTCCTGCGGGAGGGGGCCACGGCCACCTTCGAGGCCCTGCGGACCTTCCTCGCCGAGGAGGGCAAGATCGCGAAGTGGCAGCTGCCGGAACGCTGGACGCTGATCGAGGCCGTGCCGAAGACGAGCGTGGGCAAGTTCGACAAGAAGGTGCTGCGGAGGCAGTACGCCGAGGGCGAGTTGGACGTCACCAGCCTCTGAACGCCCTTCGCCGAAGCGCCCCTTCAGGGGCGCGGGGCGGTAGTCGATGTGCGGCTGCCGCCCCGCGGGCGCGACCAGCCACGGACAACCCGCGGCCGAAGGTCGGCAGTTCCCCAACGGCGCCGAATCAGTTCGTCCCGATCCTGGCCAGCAGATCCACGATCCGGCTCTGCACCTCCGTGCTCGTCGACCGCTCCGCCAGGAACAGCACCGTCTCTCCGGACGCCAGCCGAGGCAGGTCCGCCTGGTCGACGGCCGCCGTGTAGACGACGAGCGGCGTCCGGTTGAGCTGTCCGTTCGCGCGGAGCCAGTCGATGATGCCGGCCTGGTGACGGTGCACCTGCATCAGGTCCATCACCACCAGGTTCGGCCGCAGCTGTCCGGCCAGCGTCACCGCGTCCGCGTCGCTCGCCGCCCGCGCGACCTGCATCCCGCGCCGTTCCAGCGTCGAGGTCAGGGCCAGCGCGATCTCCGCGTGCTCCTCGATGAGCAGCACCCGCGGCGGATGCTGCTCGCTGTCCCGGGGCGCGAGCGCCTTCAGCAGAACGGCGGGATCGGCGCCGTACGCCGCCTCGCGGGTCGCCTGTCCCAGTCCGGCCGTGACCATCACCGGCACCTCGGCGGCCACCGCCGCCTGCCGCAGCGACTGCAGCGCGGTCCGGGTGATCGGCCCGGTCAGCGGGTCCACGAACAGCGCCGCCGGGAACGCGGCGATCTGCGCGTCGACCTCGTCACGGGAGTTCACGATCACCGGCCGGTAGCCGCGGTCGCTCAGTGCCTGCTGGGTGGTGACGTCCGGCGCGGGCCACACCAGCAGCCGGCGAGGGTTGTCCAGCGGCTCCGGGGGCAGCTCGTCGTCCATGGGCTGCGGGCGCGGCGGGTCCGCGACCTCGATCGCACCGCCGGGACCGTCCAGCGGTTCGGGGCCCTCGGCGGCGTTCACGTCCGGTGCGCCTATCGCGTACGACCGTCCGGCCCCGTCGGTGGCGCCCACCAGCCGGGACTGCCCGGCCAGCGACGGCTGGGGCAGCGGCTGGGCGGCGGCCGGCTTGGCGGCGACCGGCTGCTCGGCCGGCGGGTGCGGCCGGGCCGACTGCTCGGGCTGCGGCTGCTCGGCACGCGGGCCCGGGTCCGGCGGCGTACCCAGCTTGCGGCGCCGTCCGTTGCCGTTCGGCTGGTGCGGGGGCGGCGTGGCCGTCGGCTGCTGCACCTGTGCGGCCTGCCGTGAGAACGGCACCCCCTGCCCCAGCGTCCGCACGCTGAACGCCCGGCCCTGGGTGGAGTCCGGGTCGACCGGCGCGGGCACCGCCGCCTCGGCCGGCAACGGCTGCGCGGCACGCGCGGGTTGAGCGGCGGGCAGCGGGGCGGGTGCTTCGTCCGCGCCCGGCCACTGCTGCGGGACGGGGGCGGCCTCCGCCGGGAGCGGCTGGGCAGGCGCCGGTGCGGCAGCGGCGGGAGCCGCCGGAGCCGCAGCGCCGGCCGTCGGCGTGGCGCTCTGCGGCTGTGCCTGTGCTTGAGCCTGTGCGGGTACGGCGGCCGCGGCCGAGGCGGGCAGCGCCGGCTGGCCGGGCTGACCGGCCGGCGCGACGACCTGGGCCGCGGGCCCCGCCTGGACCGGGATACCCGGACCGGTCGGGCCGGGCTGGCCGGCCGGGAGCTGCTGCCCGGAGGCGGCCGCCTGCGCGGGCACCGTCGGTACCGCCGGTGCTGCCTCCGCCGGCTGGCCCACGGCCCGCCTGCGGCGGCCGGTCGGCGCGCCGGTGGGGTGCGGCTGCGGCGGGGTGTGGTCCTCGGCCTGGTCCAGAGGCACGGCATCGTGCCGCCCCTCGTCGACCGGCGCCTCGGCCGGCTCGGGGGTGCGGTCGGCCTCGGCGGGCGGCAGTGCGAAGACCGGGCGAGGCCCAGCCTGCTGCTGCTCGGCCCGCTCGGCGGCCGCGGCCAGCGCACGGCGCCGCCGTCCGCTGGGCTGCTCTTCATCGGCCTGCCCGGCGGGGGGCAGGGCGGGCGGCAGCGCCTGCAGTTCCTCGGGCTCACGCCGGGCCCGGCGCCCCGACGGCGGTACGGGCACACCCTGCGGCGGAACGGCGCCGCCCAGCCCCGTACCGGAGGCGGCGGTCCCGGCGCCCTGCTCGGCCGCCGTCACCACGGCGCCCTCCGCCACACCGGCGTCACCGGTGGAACCGTCGGACGGACGCCCGCGCCGCCGCCCGCTGCCGCCGGACGCCGACTCCGCGCTCTCGATCGCGAGGGGCCCGCTCTCCTGGTCCTCCGCCTCGGCGGCACGCCGGCGCCGGCGCCCGGTCGGCGCGGCCGGAACCTCGCCCTCGCCGGACTCGCCGGGCGCGTCGCCCTCCAGGAAGGCGTCCACGGAGGACCGCCGGGCCCGGCGCCGCCCACCGGCACCGGACTCCTCGACGGCGGGGGCGATCTCCAGTGCCGTACCGGCGGGCGGGGGCACGGCTCCGGCACCGCCCCCGATCGGCACCTCCAGCACGAACGCGCTGCCGCTCATGCCCGGCACCTCGTGGGTCTGCAGCACACCGCCGTGGGCGCGCACGATCCCGCGCACGATCGGCTCGTGCACCGGGTCGCCGCCGGGGTACGGCCCGCGCACCTCGATACGGACGACCTCGCCGCGCTGTGCCGCCGCGACCACCACGGTGTTGTCCATGTAGCCGCCGGCCGAGACGGGCGCGTTGCCGGTCGCGTCGACGCCCGCCACGTCCGCGACGAGATGCGCGAGCGCGATGGCGAGCCGCCGCGGATCCACCTCGGCCTCGATGGGCGGCGCATGCACGGCGAACTGCACCCGCCCGGGCCCGATCAGCTCCACCGCGCCTTCCACACCGGCGGCGACGACGGCGTCCAGCATGACCTTCGTGCGGTTGATGTCCTCGGTGCCGGCGTCCAGCCGCTGATAGCCGAGCACGTTGTCGATGAGCTGGGTGATGCGCGAGTAACCGGCCGACAGATGGTGGAGCACCTGGTTGGCCTCGGGCCACAGCTGCCCGGCGTCGTCGGCGGCGAGCGTGGCCAGTTCCCGGCGCAGCTCGTCGAGCGGCCCGCGCAGGGACTGCGCGAGCAGGGTCAGCAGCTGCTCGTGGCGCCCGTGGAGGGCCTCGTAACGGTCCTTCTCGCGCTCGCCGAGGGCCGCGTACCGCTCCTCGCCGGCCGCCAGCTCCTCGGCGTGCCGCTCGTGCAGCTCCTCCACCTCTGTGACGTGCTTCTGGCGCAGCGCGGTCAGGTCGGAGGCGTGCTCCTCGGAGAGCTTCTCCAGCTCCTCGGCGTGCGCCTGCTCCAGGGCCGCTTTCTCGTCGACGACGGAGTCGTAGGGCCGCCGGTCGGTGAAGGTCATCACGGCGCCGACGAGCTGGTCGCCGTCGCGCACCGGCGCGGTCGTCAGATCGACCGGAACCTTCTTGTCGCCCTTGGCCCACAGCACCTGCCCGCGCACCCGGTGCTTGCGTCCGGAGCGCAGGGTGTCGGCGAGCGGCGACTCGGCGTACGGGAACGGCGAACCGTCGGCGCGCGCGTGCAGCACGAGGTTGTGCAGCTCCTTGCCGCCGAGCTCACCGGCCCGGTAACCCAGTATCTGGGCGGCGGCCGGGTTGACGAGGACGATCCGCCCGTCCGTGTCCGTCCCGACGACGCCCTCGCTCGCGGCCCGCAGGATCATCTCGGTCTGCCGCTGCGAGCGCGCCAGCTCGGCCTCGGTGTCCACCGTCCCGGTCAGGTCGCGCACGACGAGCATCAGCAGCTCGTCGCCGCTGTAGCCGTAGCCGTCGTAGGCCTGCTGCCCGTTCTCCAGGTTGGCGCTGGTGACCTCGACCGGGAACTCGGTTCCGTCGGTGCGCCGGGCGATCATCCGGGTCGGCTTGGTCCGGCCGCGCGGATCCATGTGGTCGGGCCGCCGCATGGACCCGGGGATGAGCCTGGAGTCGAACTGCGGGAGCAGATCGAGCAGCCCTCGCCCGACCAGCGCCGTCCCCGGTGCCTCGAAGGCCTCCAGGGCGATGGTGTTCGCGTTGACGACGGTCCCGTTGGCGTTGACCAGCACCAACGCGTCCGGCAGCGCGTCCAGTATGGCTGCGAGGCGAGCAGCGCCTCGGGATGGCCTGCTGCTCACGAGACGCTTCCTCCCTGTTACCGCACCTTGCCGACCGCTCCGGCCATCTTGCCAATCGGCCCGCAGCGTGTCACGCGAGGGAGTCTAAAGGCACCGGTTCCGGTCGCGGCGCCGGATGAGAGGGAGGTCGCACGACGAAGTGACGGCGAACATGTGACCGACGTGCCTCACCTCCGCCGTACCTTCGCGAGACTTTTACGTGCGTGGGGCCTCCGCCATGCATCGGCTGTGGCGGCTTCATGAGCCCAGGGCGGGCAGCAGGGGCACCATCCGGTCCCAGCGGCCGATCTCGCAGCCGTTGCTGCGGTCGTACGTCGCGTCCACCGGGCGGCCGGCCCAGTCGCCGGTGACATGGGCGGTGGCCGGGCCGCCGTAGAGCACGGTGCAGGCGGTGCCCGGGGCGACGGGGGCGAAGGTCTCCCGGCCCCAGTTGGTGTTCCGGTCGAGCGTCCGGCAGGCCCCGGCCACGTCCGGGTGACTGCCGGCGCCGGGGTGACAGGACAGCTCGTACGTCCCGTCGCGGCCGTCCCCGGCGTGTTGGACGGTGACGGTGAGGTGGTCGGCCCGGACGGCGGCGGCGGAGGCGGGCGGGGCGGGCAGCGCGGGCAGTGCGGGGAAGGCCCCGAGGACGGCGGTGACGCCCCCGAGGGCGCCCCGTACGGCGGGACGGGACCAGCCCTGCCGCGAGCGTGCGGAACGGGACCTGACCTGAGACGGGAGTCGAGACATGCCCTGCCCAACGCGCCGTCCGCCCGGATGGTGTGCGGCGCGCTCACCGGCGCGCTCACCGACGAGAAGGGCTTTGCCCTGCGGCCCGGCTGCCTAGTACCGTGGGAGCCGATTGGTGACAGCACGCTCGACTGTGTCATCATCTGCACGCACCACTCGCGCTCACGCGAGAGGTTGTGCTGGAGGCGTCGCCTAGTCCGGTCTATGGCGCCGCACTGCTAATGCGGTTTGGGCCTTAAAGCCCATCGAGGGTTCAAATCCCTCCGCCTCCGCCCTCTGACTCAGGGAGTCCAGCCCATTTCGGGCTGGACTCCCTGAGCCGTTTTCTACGACTTCCGCTCTCCACGTCGTCGGCCGACGTGGGCAGCCGCCCGGTCAGGGTCTGGTCGGCGGCCCACCTCAAGCGCCGGCCGGACTGCGCTGGGTCGGTTTCCCGCACGAGCACGCACCGGGCTGCTTCGACGAGCTCACGGCGGTGCTGCGGGCCCACGGGGTCGAGGCGGGGCGGGCGGTGACGGAACTGCGGGCGGCCCCACTGCACCTGGGCAGCCTGGCCGGCCCCCTCCAACCGCCGTGACCTCGGCCACTTCATCGCGGCCTTCGACCTCCCGGCCTCCGCCCCACCGGTGCGCGCAACACCCCCAAGATATGACGTATCCGCAGGTCACAAGGGGTGCACCTAACGGATTTCACATGGCGGCGGCAGTCATGTAATGTTCTTCCTGTCGCCGCGAGCGGGCCAGAAGGACCGAAAGCGAAGGCAAGAAAACAAAAAAACAAGCACTCGTAGCTTAACGGATAGAGCATCTGACTACGGATCAGAAGGTTGCAGGTTCGAATCCTGCCGAGTGCACAGCACGTCGAAGGCCCTGTGGAGTGATCCACAGGGCCTCTGGCTTATGCCTTGACGGCGGTGCTTGACGGCAACCGCCTCAGAAGACGCGGGGGCCTTTGCTGGGCGTTGCTTGAAGAAGCAGGTATTCCTGTGCCCGGCAGGAGCATGTGCGTCAGACGGTCGCGGCCAGCCAGCCGATGGTTTCGGTGGTGTGCTTGCCATCGCTCTTGGTGGCGCCGGCGTACACCTCGTTGAGGCGGATCAGGAAGCCCGTGTTCGTGACGTCATGGACGCGGATCCCCGGCGTCTCCGGGCCGTTGAAGGTTTGGGTCAGCGGGAGGACGACGACGTTGGAACCCGCGGGGAACGGAGTCGGAAACGTGACGCGCGTGAAGGTCGAGGTGTTACCGCCGCTCGTCTCGATCGGGTTGTCGGACCTCAGGTCGATCTTGCCGGTCTGAATGAAGCTCACTGTCGACTTCCTTCGTGTGGGGGGTTGGATCGCTCGGCTGTCTCTGACAGCCGACGGGACACTCGTCACCAAATGGGCCATGTATGCCGAAGTCCCGCAAACGAGTGATCGTCTTTCGGACAGCGGTAGATCTTGCGCTTCCCGGCTTGTCCACGGGCCAAAGACGTCTAGCTAGACAGCTACGAGGGCACCGGCCGCGCCGTCGTCATCGTCCGAATCTTTGCCGTCACCCCTCAGCGCGTCGCCGACGCGGTCGAAGGCCGAACGCTGGGAGTCGAGTCGCACGAAGGTGTAGATGTCCATGGTCACTCGGATCGAGCTGTGGCCCAGAACTTCCATGATCATGCGAGCATCAGCGCCCTGTTCGTGCAGGAGCGACGCGCAGGTGTGGCGCAGGTCGTGAAAGCGGACCTTGCGGACGCCGGCGCGGACGCACAGCACCTCGAAGGAGCGGTTCAGGTTGCGCGGCTCGATGGGTGTCCCGTTCTTGGTGGTGAAGACGAGGCCGTGGCCCGTTCCTTTCCAGTTGTCCCCCGCGCCCTTCCGATCGGCGATCTGCTGTGCCCGCTGGGCACGGAGCGCCGTCACGCACTCGGCCGGCAGGGCGACGCGACGGGCCGAGCGCTGAGTCTTCGGCGCGACGATCAGCGGCTCACCGCCGACGCGCTGTAGGGCCTGCCGAACGGTGGGAGGAGCGTGTCTGAGGTGAGCCCAGAAGAGTCCGAGCTTGAAGTGAGTCCAGAGGGGTTCAGGCTCGGCAGGAGACGCCGTGACTGGCAGATGGGGAGGATGCCCGCATCTGAGCAGGACTGGGTCACTGAGTATCGTCTCTTGCTCAAGCGCGTAGAGAGTTACGTAGACGTGTACGGGCGCCGGAGCGATGAGGTGGAGAGTCTCACGCAGCAAGTAGCCGAACTCACGGCAGAGACGGAGCAGCTCAGGACTGAGCGCGAGCAGCCTGTATTTCATCTCGGTAAGCGCCCAGAGACGCCCGAGGAGATCGACGCCGAAGTTCGTCTGCGCGAGATCGAGCGGCGCTGGGAAGTTGAACTCGCAGATCGGAAGCATCGGGCAGATCTTGCCTTCGAGCAATCCGGGCTCATACGACGCGCAGAGGGTGTTCGTGGCTGGGCGCTGGTGGCCGTAGTTTTTTCGATCATCGCCTCCCCGTGGGTAGCCATGATCGCTGGGGTCGCTGCGAAGGACTTCAGCCTCTATGTGACACCGGTCACGGGGATCGCCGGAGCCATCATCGGTTACTGGTTCGGCCAAGGACAGCAGAATGAGCTACGGCCTCCTACCGTCGCCAACTCCTCTGCCTCTCCGGGAAGCTGACCTCACCGAGGCCGCTTGGCCCTTCTCCCGAGGGCATCGAAGTGCCGCTGCGGCAACCCTGATGCCATTTAATGGCTTTCGGGGCCTTGTGCATCTCCGCGCCCCCTGCTCGACGAGGAACCGGGCGAGGTCGGCCTGGGTAGCAGGGCGTCGAAGGTCATCACATGTCCGGTCAGGTCGAGCGGATCCTGGAGGGTCATGAGCGCGATGATCTCGTTCGTCTTCGCCGGCACTTCTCGCTGGGTAAGGAGGACACCGTCTATGCGGAACGCGGACACGAGGTGGCTGCCGTCTCGCGAGGCTGAGGCTATGGGGGACGGATCGGGCTCGCTAACGTGACGAGACAAGTCCTGCCGGGCCGGGCGATCTGGTCCCGGCCACAGCAGTGTCAGTCATGGTGGTCGGTGGCTTCGTTCGCAGGATCTCCGATTGGTCTCCAGCTCGTCGTTGTCCCGCCCGTTTGCATCTCACCCGGCCATCCTTGAGAGAGCGGAAGCGAATATCGGTGCATGCCCGAGTCGCTTTCGAATCGGTATCCAGTCAGCACTGCGCCATCAGGTAGGGGTTCTCCAGCGAAGCGAAGGCCGAAACGCTCGATCACGGGTGAAAGAGTGAGCTCTTGATCTGACCCATCACTCAACTCTGCGGTCAACGACGTTACCGATGGCAACGTGCAAGCGACGATGAATGGGGGTAGGTTTTCCGCCTGGCCAAACGAGACAATGACTGGCCTTTCCTTGCGTTCCTGACCTCGACGGAATCCGCCCGATGAGTGCTCTTCCCCGAGATGAAGGTGCAGCATTACTCCGAGCGAACCATGGAGGTGGTTATCGACCCTGACTTGCCACTCCAAGCCATCGGGCCGGGCCCCCGAATGTACCTGAACTTTTTCATTCACGGGAGCCTCCGGAAATCGTTTTCTAGTCGTGGATCTCCGCGCAAGGATACCCACTGATCTCGTCCCAGTAGGTGCATACCGCGGTTCCGTTCGGGTAATGCCCCGTGGGCCCATGTGCCCAGTAGTAGAATCCCGGGCCACTGCTGTCGGAGCAGATTATTCCGCTGTGCTTCGCGCCGTAGGTACTTCCATGGAGCCAGTCGCCCGTAGCGACTGTACAGCCTACGTTTCCGGCCGCTGTGCTGGTCCACTCGTCGACGGTCAGCCCCGTGCCCGTGATGTTCATGCAGACCTGGTCGTCGCATGGGTGGGCGTTGGCCGGGCTCACGAGGCGCGAGTGAGCCTTGCTTATCGCCATGGAGATCCCAGGGACGGCGTTCGGATGCTCATTCAGATACTTCAGCGAGACCCAGCCGGCCGTCCCTCCATCTATCTGGACGAATCCCTTTTCTGTGCCAGCGTCGGTACTCGCGTATGCTGGACTGCCGAGGAACGCTATAGCGGCTACGGCGGTGATCCTCGTGAGATTTCTTAACGCGGTGCGCATTCCAGTCACTCCTTCCTCTGGACATTTCATGTGTCACGCTTTCACGTAGTCGTAACGGCGAGAAATGGCGGAATAAGCCACTCCGTACGACGAGCACTCCTGATTCGGCCACCAACCGTGAAGCGAGAACAGGGGAGGCAGGAGCGTGACTGAGGTCGGGCCGCGCGGTGAAGAGAGCGCGGCAGAGCGCCAAGGTCGTCCCGCGTGGACGCCATCCGTCCACATACATAGCGGCAGAGAGAAACGGTCCGCTACTCAGTGGCGGGGGGTATGGGAGGTAGCCAGCGGACCTCAGTGGACCACTGCCCCGCTCGGCTCTCGATCTCGGTACGCCGGACCCGCTCCGGCCCGGGTCGGCGGAGGCACGGTGTGTCTGAGCGGCCGAAGGGAACGGTCTTGAAATCGTTCGTTGCAGGAGGTGCAACCGTTCAAAACTGACGGCAACCTTGACGGCAACGACGGCACGTAGTGGCTGTTGATCACAATCATCAGCGATCAGCCGGGTGGAAGGCGGAGTGGCCGCCCAACAGCCTGCCCGATCCTACGGATCAGAAGGTTGCAGGTTCGAATCCTGCCGAGTGCACACAGGTCAAAGGCCCCGGATTACTCCGGGGCCTTTGTCGTTTCGGGGTCGTACAGCAGCGAAATACAGCAACGGCTGATGTCAGCCGTCGGTCCGTGCCCCGCCCATCGCTTCCGACAGCTTGCCGAGCGCGGCCCGCACTTCCTCCTCGCTCGCTTCCGCGTAGACCTCCATCGTCATGGCGATCTGTGAGTGCCGGAGGATGCGCTGAGCCACCTTGGGGTGGACTTTCAGGGCGACCAGGAGCGAGCTGCACGTGTGCCGGGTGTTCCGGAGCGGGATGACCCGGAGGCCGGCACGGCGAGAGGGAGAGCGAACATGCGGGTGAGGTTGCCCGGCTCGATCGGGGTCCCGTACTTCGTGGTGAAGATGAGTCCCCGGGTGTCCTGCCAGAGATCACCGGCTGCCTTCCGGTCGCCATCGGCACCAACGCCCTGGTGCACACCGCCAGCGGCGAGACCGCCGGCACCTTCCACGTCACGCTCACCGCCTCCGAGCTGATGACCGTCATCGAGGTGGCCGACTCAGGAGGCGCCAAGACCGCCCCCGAGATCCAGCAGCCATCTGGCAATGCCACCCATGGCCGCGGACTCGGCATCGTGGCCACCCTCGCCGACAACGTGCTTGTTCACGGCGACGACTCCGGACGCACCGTCACCGCGGAGCTCCGCACCCCGGCACCGTGTTACGCACACCCCGGAGACCGCCAGTGCTGACGAACAAGCCCCTGCGCGGCTACTGGTGCGAGTGCTGGACCGAGGACCTCAGCGACGGAATGCAGTGGCCGGCACTCCGGGCATCCTTCGACGCCTACTCGGCTCCCCAGGCGGACAGATGGGTAGCCGTCACCCTCCGCACCATCTCGCCTGCACTGGACCCCGACGCGTCGGACCAGGCATGGGCCTGGCTGTACCAAGGCCGCATCACAACGAGGCAGGCCCTCATGCGCGCCGAACCCTGCGCAGTCACAGTCGCCCAGGACCAAACCCGCATCACCTGGACCATCCGCCCAGTGCTCTTCCTGCCACTGGCACATCGTCAGGGCCCCGAACTCCCGCCCTGCACCCAGGAATTCAAACCCGGCACGCCCCACGCGTCCGACTGAGTAACAACCTTCTTCACGGGTTCAAGGGCCCGCGCACGGCGCGGGCTGGCCCCCTGGGCCCGGCCCCTTTGCGCCTTCGGCGCCAGGGCCGTGCCCCTGGGGCCGCAGCGAGCTACGGCCCTGAGTCGAGACCTGGACGAACGCAGCCACGGCGAGAACGAGCCTCCGGCGGGGGGCGCTCAGGCTCCGAGATGGCGGGGGCGCCGTTCGCGAGTGCCGGCGGACAGTGGCGTGCGTGGGGTGCTCCCATCCCGCCTGCCATCGACCCAGGCAGAGCCGAGCAGACGCGGCCCATGGCGTCCAGGTCGTTCGTACAGTGGCGCGCTCCACCTGGACGCCATGAACCACGCCCGCTCCACATGCGTGTGGGTCGACGGCAGACGGGATGGGAGCTGAGGAGGGTGGTGAAGGTGCAGCTCGAAGAATCAATCTTCGTCATCCGACGAGGAGCCCCGTCGTACGGAGTACACCAAGATCCCTACCAGCGTCAGGACGACCAGCCCCCATATCCCCGACGACCAACCCGCACTGTTGTCACCCTTGAGAGGCGACAAGCCGCCGGGACCAACGGCGAAGATCCCACGCCCCACATCCCCCAGGTTCATGGGCGAAGCGTATTGCCGCCTACGATCCACGGCTAGGAGCGCGGCGCCTGGCAGCCCAGCCCAAGGGCGCACGTGCCCCTTGCGTGCCCGATCGTGCAGACACCGGCGGGGAACACCAGGGAACACCGGGAAGCGCGCCAGGAAGGTGCAGGTCACCGTCTCGCCAGATCAGCAGCCACCCACGTACGCGATCTTCCAAACTGGGGCTCTGGGTGACTAGGGCCCGAGGGTCCCTGCGCGGCCGGCTTGGCCGAGTCATCGAGAACACACCGCTCGGCGAGTGAGCGCGAGGGGCGGTCTTACAGCGGGGTCCGTTTAGAGGGTGTGTGAGGACGCGGGCGCCGTCATGTGCGGCGGATGACCAGCACGGCCACGTCGTCGGCGTGGTCCACCGCGACCGCGGCGTCGAGGATGCGGTCGGCGGTCTCCTCGGCGTTCAGCCCGTCGTGGACGGCTTGAGCGGCCAGTGTTCCGGCTCGTTCCAGTCCGGCTTCCAGCGTCAGGGCCGGTCCTTCGACCACGCCGTCGGTGACCATGACCAGCGCGCTGTCCTCGTCCAGGGTGAAGGTCTCCTCCCGGTACTCGGTGCCGGGCACGACTCCCAGGACCGGCCCGCCCGGCAGCTCACGGACATCGTGGCTGCCGTCACTGTGCGCGTACAGCAACGGCACATGGCCGGCGCTGGTGCCGGTGACCCGTCCGTCGCGTGGGTCGACGTGCAGAATGGTGCAGCTGGCGAATCGTGCCGGATCCATCGGGGCCAGCAGCTCGTTGGTCCGCATCAGCACGGTAGCGGGATCCGGTTCCTGGGCGGCGATCGCGCGCATGGACAGGCGGACCTGTCCCATGAAGGCGGCGGCGTCCACGTCGTGCCCCTGGACGTCGCCGATCTCCAGTGCGATCGCGCCGTCGGGCATCACGAAGGCGTCGTACCAGTCTCCGCCGATATCGAGCCCGTCCCGGCTCGGCCGGTAGCGGGCGGCGACCTCCAGGCCCGGGAGGTGCTCGGGCAGCGTGGGGAGCATGGTCTGCTGGAGTGCCATGGCCAGCTCGACGCGCGCCTGCTGCGATCTGATGCGCCGCAGTGCCTGACCTGCCAGGTCGGCCAGCGTGCCCATGAGGGTCAGCTCCTCCAGGGACGGCCGGTATCCACTGCGGTACGTAATCTGCCACGCTCCAAGTGGCAGATTGCCGCTCTCGCTGAGGGGGGTGATGGAGACGGTGTAGTCGGAGCCGAGCCGGGCGAGCCACGGCAAGGATGCCCCGTGCGGCCAACGGCGGACGTAGTCCTCCTGGTCGGGGACGAACTGCGGCTCGCCGGTGCGGATCGCTTCGGGCAGCGGGCTCGGATGGTCCAGTGACATGCCATGCAGGGCCTGCGCCTCCTCCGTCAATATCCCGGCGTCGGAGGAGACGCTCAGGCGGCCGTCGTCGACGAGTGCGAACAGGGCACCGGTGGCGCCGAAGGTCGCGGCGAGCCGGGTCAGGACGACCTGCTGCAGTTCCTGCTCCGTGGCCGCGGTGATCAAGGCCGAGGAGAAGTCGGCAATGTCCTTGACGCGCTGTCGCTCGGCAGCCAGTGCGGCCCGCGCCTTCTCTCTGCGCTTCTCCTGTTTGGTGTCGTCGCGGACCACCCCGAAGACCCGTTCGGGGCCGCCGTACCCCAGCTGGATCCGACGGGTCTGAACGGCCAGCTGGTGCCAGCCGTCGTGCTCGGTGAGGTACCGAGACCTCACCCAGAGGGACTGGGCGGGGGGCGAGCGCAGGAGCTGCCGGAAGGCCTCCCGGTCGTCGGGGTGCACTGCCGAGATCATTCTGGACAGCGGGGCGGTGAAATCCGGGTAGAGCGCGACCAGGGCGGGTAGGCCACCGAGCCACTCCAGCTGCTGCTCATCGGGCGAGTACATCCACAGGCCGAGGTCGGCGGCCTCGGTGGCCAGCCGGAATGGGATCAGCAGGCTCGTCACGTCGTTCCGCGCGTCCAGGGCGTGCACCCAGACAAGCTGCTCGTCAGTGGAGGGATCCTTCACCGGCCGCGCCTCGAGCAAGGAGGCAACGGATGCTCCGCCGCGCCCGGGGAACTCCAGCACCCGCATCGCAACCGTCTTCGTCCGGGCGGCGTGGGCCACGAGACTCTCGACCGACGTCCGCTGGCTTGTGGGCCACAGATTGCCGAAGTCGCGTCCCTGACACTGCTCCGCCGGCTTGCCCAGCGCCGTGGCCATCGCAGCGTTGAGGCTGCGGATGGATCCGTCCGTCGTCAGAAGAGCCGACGGGTCAGCCCCTCGAAGAAGTTCGTCCGAGGCATCCATCCGTGACTCCCTGGCGCATAACAAAAAGCCTCTTCAGCTATTTTTGCGTATTTTGGCGTGATGTTCCGATGAAGGGTGTGTCTGACCGCCTGCGTCGAGTGACGACGGCAGGGAGCCCGCTGGACACGGTGGACGGCGGCTCGCGAAGGGGCTCGATGGATCTCGGTTGCGGTACAGCAACGGAGTACAGCAACCCCAGCAATGGCCCATGGCCCGTAGCGTCCCTTGGAGACTTCGACGCGACCGCTATGGCCGCCGTTGACCGACCCACATAGAGCTACGGATCAGAAGGTTGCAGGTTCGAATCCTGCCGAGTGCACACAGGTCAAAGGCCCCGCCGGTTCACCCGGTGGGGCCTTTGACATCAACGGCTGACATCAACGCGGTTGAAAGCGGCGGTCAGTCCTCGGTATCAGGCCCCTGCTCGTCCTGTGAATCTTCCTTCGGGTCGTCCGTCCCAAGAGCGTCGTCCATCCGATCGGCGGCGGCCTTGAGTGTCGTGTTCATGACGTGGGTGTGGGTGTCCAGCGTCATGGTGATCGTGCTGTGTCCGAGCGTTTCCATGATCGTGCGAGCGTCCACGCCCTGAGCGAGCAGCAGTGAAGCGCACGTGTGCCGGAGGTCGTGCACGCGCACGCGCCGTACGCCGGCGTCCCTTCCCAGGATGGTGAGCATCCGGTTCAGGCTGCGGGGGTCGGTGACGCGGCCGGTCGTCGTGGTGAAGATCAGGCCGTTGGGCTGCCCCGGCGCTGGCTGCCACTTCTTCCCTGCGACCTTGCGTTCCCGCTCCTGCTGCGCCTGGTGCCGCGTCAGCGCCTGCACACAGGTCTTCGGGAGTGACACGTTACGGACCGATCGCGTGGTCTTGGGGGTGCCGAAGATCAGCTCTCGCCGGATGCGCTGTACGTTCCTGCGGACACGGAGTTGGCCGTTCTTGAGGTCGATGTCTTCCCAGGTGAGCGCGAGAGCCTCCCCCCGACGCAGGCCCGTCGACACAAGCAACAGCCACAGGGTGAAGAGACGGTGGGACCGGGCGGTCTTGAGCAACAGTCGAGCCTCTGCGCCGTCCAACGGACGAACCTCCTTCGGGGTGACGGTCGGGGTCTCCACTATTCGGGTATTCGGGCGACGTTCCGCGCGATCAGCTCCTCACGCATCGCCTGCTGAAGTGCGGACCGGAGAACGGCGTGGATGTACTGGACGGTGCGCGCCGACGGGCGACGCTCGCAGCAACGCCCGACCGCGCAGCAGGACCGCTTGTCCTCCGGGCGTTTCTTGTCCGCACCCCGGAGGCAGCACAGGCACGAGACCTTGAACTCCGACAGGAACCGACGCACATCGGCCGGCGACAGCCGATTCAGCCGCTTCTTCCCGAGAGCGGGCCGGATGTACAAGCGGGTCAGCCCCTCGTAGCTGTTCAGCGTGGACGGCTTGAGCCGCTGCGAGGCGATCACGGCGAGCCAGTAGGTCAGGTAGTCGCCGAACGCACGTGGACTCCGCTGCCGGGATCCCCTGCCGCGTCTTCTCCTGCAACTCCGTGAGCTTGTCGGCGACTTCCCGGCGGGTCTTGCCGTGGACGAACTTCCGGGTGCGGGTCCCGTCGGGTCGGTAGACGTACGCGGCGGCCTGATAACGGCCGTCCGTGCGGCTCGTGATCGTTCCTTCGCCGTTGGCGCGACGCTTGGGCATCGGGCGGACTCCTCAATGCGGTTCTGCATGTACCGGCGTACGGCGTCGACCGGGACGCGACGGGCGCGCCCGGACGTGAAGCTTTCGAGCTGTTTCGAGCGAATGAGGTCGTAGACCTTGCTGCGGCTGAGGCGCAGCGCGGACATGACTTCGGGGACCTTGAACGCCTCGGGACTCGGGGGCATGGCGGTGGTCATGCAGAGATCTCCATGGGGTGAGGAGAGGCGGACAGTTGTTTGGTCGGCTCGCGGGCCTCCCAGGGGGCCCGTGTGTGTCCGAGGTGGGGATTTCTGCGTCACAGCGTCACCCGCGTCACGCAGGCTTCTGACCTGCGGGTTTGATGTGACGCAGAGCGTTCGGGGTGCGTCACGCGTGACGCAGGCTCTCGTCACGCGTGACGCAGGTGACGCGGCGTGACGCAGAGATGGGCCGTCTGTGTCACGCCCTTATGCGCAGGTCACCGGCCGTTTTCCAAGATCGTGTGACGCTGTGACGCAGCGTTCCCCTACTTAGGAAAAAAGTAGGGGTGTCTGTAGTGGTGTGGCGCGGCTCAGAACGTGAAGAAGGAGCCGCTGCGCGGCGCGTCCATCGAGCGGCGCGAGCGCCGAACAGCAAGAGGAGCACGCGCGGCCGGTGGTGCTCCTCTTGCTTGTCCGGCCGTGGCGCCGGTCAGAACGTCTGCTGCTCGTTGGTGCATCCCAAACCGGTTATGACGGGATCCCGCTGAGTTACTCCTTCAGGCTGTCGTCATCGTCCTCAATTGGCGTGTCGGGAAACACCGCATGGTCGCCCCGTTACCGTGCGGGAGTCGACCACAAAGGACTGCCCGGCGGCTGGCGGGTAAGGATGGCGTCCCGTGAAGTGGTGTAGCCGGGCAGGGTCCCGGAACGCGCGGGTGTCTGCTCGGGGCGTGCATCCGCCGGCGGTGCATGCTCCCTGAACAAGGGCAGGCCATCGCGCAAGTCTCTCTGGTGAACGGGCAGTTCGACCGGAGGAGCACGCGATGGCCTTGTCCCAGTCTGAGCTGATGCGGCTGCTTGAGTCACTACGTCGGGCCGATGGAGTTGAAGCAATCAGGGTGGTGTGCGAGCGCATCCTGCAGGAGCTGATCGAGGCCGAGGCCACCGAGGTGATCGGTGCCGCGCCGCGCGAGCACTCCCAGACGCGCACGACCTGGCGCAACGGGCACCGGGACAGGGTGCTGACCACGCAGGCCGGCGATCTGGACCTGAAGATCCCGAAGGTGCGGAGCGGGTCATTCTTCCCGTCGCTGCTGGAACGCCGGCGGCGGATCGACCGGGCGTTGTTCGCCGTGGTGATGGAGGCATACGTGCATGGTGTCTCGACCCGCTCGGTCGACGACCTGGTCAAAGCACTCGGTGCGGACAGCGGGATCTCCAAGTCCGAGGTCTCCCGCATCTGCGGTGAGCTGGACGAAGAACTGACCGCGTTCAAGGAGCGGCCGCTGGAGCACACCGTCTTCCCCTACGTCTTCCTGGACGCCACCTACTGCAAGGCCCGGGTCAACCACCGGATCGTCTCCCAGGCCGTGGTCATCGCCACCGGGATCTCCGCCACCGGACACCGCGAGATCCTCGGGCTGATGGTCGGCGACAGTGAGTCGAAGCCGTTCTGGACGAAGTTCCTGCGCTCGCTGCGGGCCCGCGGCCTGGAGAACGTCCAGCTGGTCATCTCCGACAGCCACAGCGGTCTGGTGGCCGCGATCCGCACCGTTTTCCTCGGTGCGGCCTGGCAAAGGTGCCGGGTTCACTTCGTCCGGGACGTGTTCTCGGTGATCGAAAGGGGCTCCGGGGAGATGGTCGCCGCGACCATCCGCACCATCTTCGCGCAGACCACCGGTGAGCAGGTGCGCACCCAACTGAACGTGGTCGCCGACATGCTCGGACGGCAGTTCCCGCAGGTCAAGACGATGCTGCTGGATGCGGCAACGGACATCACCGCGTTCGCCGACTTCCCGCCGGCGCACTGGAAGAAGATCTGGTCGACCAACCCGCTGGAGCGGCTGAACCGGGAGATCAAACGGCGGGCCGACGTCGTCCAGGTCTTTCCCAACCCCGCCGCCCTTGACCGGCTCGCCGCCGCGGTCCTGGCCGAACTCCACGACGAATGGCAGGTCTTCGACCGCCGCTACTTCTCCGAAGCCTCCATGGCCGAGCTCTTCACCACCAAGCCGGCCGAACCCGAAATCACCCCACAACCGGAACCGAAACAGCTGCCGTGACTACACCACCTCGCGGGACATGACCCGGGTAAGGGCTCCGTCAGCCGCGTAGCGGCGTAGCCCGATCGAGAGGATCTGGACCTTGAGCGATTTTTCCCGCCGCTACCTACTCAGGGCGTCAGCGGCCGCCGGCGCCGGGGCGATCGTCATCCCGGGCCTTACGGCCGCAGGCGCGCCGGACATTGCGGCCGCGAGCACCTCGGGCCTTCTGGCCGCGAGCGACCCGACTAAAGGGTCGTCGGGATGTCCGCCGGCGAAGCTGACCGGTCGCGTCGTCCGCCCCGGTGACGCCTCGTACACGGATGATCGCATCGACTACGACCAGCTGTTCTCTCACTACCCGCTGGTCATCGTCTTCGCCCAGGAGACCCAGGACGTGGTGAACGCCCTCACCTGGGCGCGGCAGCACAACGTCGCACTGCGGGTACGCAGCGGCCGCCACGCCCTGGAGGGCTGGTCGAACATCGACAACGGCATCGTGATCGACGTCAGCCAGCTCAAGTCGGTCCACATCGACACCGACGCTCGTATCGCGACGGTCGGCGCCGGCCTGACCCAGTTGGAAGCGGTGACGACGCTCGCCAAGCAGGACCTTGCGGTCACGACCGGAAGCGAGGGCAGCGTCGGCTTGGTCGGTGCGACGGTCGGCGGCGGCCTTGGCCCCCTCAACCGCTGGCTCGGCATGGCCTGTGACAGCCTGATCGGGACCGAGGTCGTCGTCCCGTCGGGTCGCGACTGCGCCGAGGTGATCCATGCCGACCTGAAGGACCACTCAGACCTGCTCTGGGCGCTCCGTGGGGCGGGAAACGGCAACTTCGGAATCGTCACGCAACTCACCTACAAGGTGCACCCGCTCAAGCGCATCGCCTATGTGCAGGCGACCTGGGACGGCCTTACGGACCTGCATGGGATCTTCGATGCATGGCAGCGTACGGTACCGTTCGCCGACAACCGCCTCGGATCCGAAGTCGAGATCCACAAGTCCCAGATCCTGCTGTTCGCGTGGCTCGCGGAGGGCACGGAGGCAGAGGCCAGAAAGATGCTGGCCCCGATCCTGTCGATCGGCACGCCCGATGTGAAGGTGCAGGTCGGTAACTGGGGCCCCATCTTTGCCGGAGCCCAGGTCCCGCGCTCGCAGGAGCCCGCCAACGTGAAGTTCTTCTCACAGTTCGCCAAGAAGCTGTTCCCGAAGAAGGCGATCGACGTCATCGGCTACTACATGCGAAACGCTCCCACGGAGGACAGCAACTACTTCGTCGATGCCTTCGGCGGGGCGATCAAGAAGGAGCCCCGCGGCGGCACCGCGTTCGTGCACCGCGACGCGATCTTCTACGGCGAGATCGGCGCAGCCTGGGGGACTCCTTCAACGACACCAGGCGTCTGCGACCCGCTCACCTCGACGTGCCAGGCCTGGACCGCCGAATTCAGCCAGGCGATGCGCAGCTTCGTGGACGGCGCCTACGTCAACGTGCCGAACGTCGGCATGCAGGAGTGGGAGACCGCCTACTGGGGGAGAAGCCACTTCGAGCGGCTGCGCGAGATCAAGGCGAAGTACGACCCCTGCAACGTCTTCCAGTACGAGCAGAGCATCCCGCCCGCGTCACGCTGATCGACAGTTCGCCGTCGGGGCGCCGCCCCGGTCAGGCTCGGCCTTTCACGCAGAGGGGACCGACGCAGTCGAAGGGGTGTCGTTAGCCTCGATCTTGCATGAGGGATCGTCAGCTTGCTGACGATCCCTTTGCTCGTTCAGAGTGAAGATTTCTGCTTGCGGGCAGGGCTGATGGTCCGGCTGTCGTGCCGGGTGGGCGCCGGGTTCCACGGCTCCGGTTGTGATGGTGCTGGTAGCAGGTATGGGATGCTGCTGGTCAGCCAGGGTTGGGCAGAGCTTCGAGCCGGTCGAGGGCGATCTGGATGATCTCCAGCCAGATCTGGCTCTGGGGCGTGTCGTGCAGGGCAGGTTGCGCAGGCCGGTGGAACGGGCGGCGCGGATGCGGTCCTCGGCGCGGACGCGCGGTGCTGACATCAGCAGCTGACATCAACAAGTACGGACAGCGGTGCATAGCCACGGACGGTTACCTGAAGCAAGGTGCGACGTTGGTGCATTGGATGGCTTCTGCGACTTGATCGACTGCGACCTGCACGCGCCTACGGATCAGAAGGTTGCAGGTTCGAATCCTGCCGAGTGCACGTAGATGAGAGGCCCCGGAGAGATCCGGGGCCTCTTGCGTTTTTTGGGCGTGTATCAGTGGAGTGCGGCAACGCTCTCGCGGGGGAGGCGGGTTGCGGCGGTCAGGCCGGCCAGGCCTATGACAGCCAGGGCCAGCATCGCCGCCGCGTAGGCGCCCTTGGTCAGGCCGGAGACCAGGATGGTGCCGGCGATGGCCGTGCCGAAGGACGAACCGAGGTTGGAGACGCTGCGGGACAGGCCTGAGATCTCCCCTTGTTGCTCCTCCGGGAAGCTCGACTGGACCACGTTGACCGACGGCGTCAGCATGACGCCCAGGCCGAGTCCGACGAGCAGCAGCCCGGGGACGAAGGCCCAGGCGGTCGAGAAGGCGGCGGCGAGGGCGACCAGGACGATCACGCCCGCGATGGAGAGGGCGAAGCCGGTCATGATGAGGGTGCGCTGGCTGCGGCGCTTCGCCAGCCGTTCGGCGGACAGGGAGGTGACCAGCAGGCCCAGCGTGGCCGCGGTGAAGATGACCCCGGTCTGGATCGCGTCGTAGTGGCGCACCACCTGGAGGTAGGCCGCCACCGTGAACGACGTGCCCATGAGGATCAGCCACTGGACGTTCTGGGTGATGAGGCCGAGGTTCGAGGTGCGGTTGCGGAACAGGGTGAGGGACAGCAGCGGTTCCTCACCGGCCGCCTCCTTGGCGCGTACGGAGCGGAAGAACCACCACAGGACCAGTGCGCCGAGGACCAGCAGGCCGACCATCAGCCAGACGTTGTTGTCCGCGGCCAGGATGCCCATGACGACGAGGACGAGACCGGCCGCGGACAGGACCGCCCCACGGGTGTCGAAGGAGCGGGTGGGGTCGGGGGGCAGGGGATCGTCGATGCGCCGGGCGAGTACGACGATCACCGCGATGATCAGGGCCTGGAACACGAACGCCGCCCGCCAGCTGATGCCGGTGGTGATGAGCCCGCCGATCAGCGGTCCGGCGGCCGCGCCGATCCCGCCCAGTGCCATGACGACCCCGAACGCCCGGGCACGGGAGGTCGTGTCCGGGTAGAGGAGGGTGGTGAGGATGTAGACGGGCGGGATGAGGAGGGCGGTGCCGACGCCTTCGAGGATCGAGTTGCCGAGGATCAGCACGCCCAGCCCCGGAGCCGCCGCACTCAGCAGCGCGCCGATCGCGTAGACGACGAGCCCCGTCGTGAAGCAGCGCTTGCGGCCGTAGCGGTCGGTCAGTTTGCCGCCGGGGATCATCAGTGCCGCCATCACCAGCAGGAAGACCGTGATCGCCACCTGCACGCCCTGGACGGTGGTGTCCAGGTCCTTGCTGATGTCGTTGATCATCACGTTCATGTTGGAGCCGGCGAAGCTGCAGATGAACTGGGCGAGAGCCAGGGCGGCCAGGACGCTCCGTTGTCCTGCCGCGCGCCTCGGTACGGCCGTCTCAACCACCGGTGCCGCCCCCTTGGCCGCTCTCGACGGGCGCGGTCAGGCCGTGGGTCGCCGGGTGCCAGTGCCGGTGGTTGTCGGCCTGGACACCGGTCTCCGCCCTGCGCAGTTCCTCGTCCAGCGCCATGGCCGCGGTGACCAGGGAAAGATGGGTGAACGCCTGGGGGAAGTTGCCGAGTTGCTCGCCGGAGGGGCCGATCTCCTCGGCGAACAGGCCGACGTGGTTGGCGTAGGTGAGCATCTTGTCGAAGGCGTGCCGGGCCTGGTGGAGCCTGCCGCTGCGGGCGAGCGCCTCTACATAGAGGAAGCTGCACAGGTTGAACGTGCCCTCCGAGCCGCGCAGGCCGTCGGGGGACGCGGCGGGGTCGTACCGGTAGACGAGGCTGTCGCTGACCAGTTCCTCGTCCATCGCGTCGAGGGTGCTGAGCCAGTCCGGGTCGCTTGGCGAGAGGAAGCCGACCTTCGGCATCAGCAGCAGCGAGGCGTCCAGGACGTCCGTGTCGTAGTGCTGCACGAAGGCGTGCCGCTTCTCGTGCCAGCCCCGCTCGACGATCTGGCGGAAGACCGCGTCCCGGGCACTGCTCCAGTGGGAGACGTCCGCCGGGCGGGAGAACTCGTTGGCCGCGTGGATGCCCCGGTCGAAGGCCACCCAGGTCATCAGTCGGCTGTAGGTGAAGTCCTGCCGGCCGCCGCGGGTCTCCCAGATGCCCTCGTCCGGCTGGTTCCAGTGGTCGGCGAGCCAGTCCAGGACCCCGCTCAGTGTGTTCCAACCGCGGATCGCACCGACGTCGTTCCCCACGATCAGGGCGTCCGAGGCCTCGCCGTAGATGTCGAGCTGGAGCTGGTCGGCCGCCGCGTTGCCCGCCCGCACCGGGCGGGAGCCCCGGTAGCCCTCCAGATGACCGAGGATCTCCTCGGTCAGGTGGGGGTCGCCGTCGACGCGGTACATGATCTGCAACGGGTCGCCCGAGACGGTGCCGCCGGCCTCGATGCGCTCGCGCAGCCACTGTCGGAATGCGCGCGCCTCGTCGTGGAAGCCCAGGTCGATCAGCGTCCTGACGGACAGGGCCGCGTCACGGACCCAGGTGTAGCGGTAGTCCCAGTTGCGCTCGCCGCCGATCTGCTCGGGCAGTCCCATGGTGGCGGCGGCGACGGGGGCACCGGTCGGCGCGTACGTGAGCAGCTTGAGCGTGATCGCCGAACGGTTCACGATGTCCTGCCAACGGCCCCGGTAGGTGCAGGACCGCAGCCAGGACAGCCAGAAGGCGCGGCACGTCTCGAAGTCGTCGGCGATCCCTTCCAGCGTCGCGTGCGGCGGAGCGGGAGCACCGCTCGCGTCGCTCGTCAGTACGACCGCCGCCGCCTGCCCGGCCGAGAGGGTGAAACGGGCGGTGATGTCGTCGCCGTCCGTACGCAGCCGGAACCCGGGTGTGGACTGCAGCCGCAGGTCGGTGCCGGGGCCGTGGAAGAGCGCGGTGTGGTCGTCGTCCCGGGTGAGCGTGTGCGGGGCGCGGCCGTAGTCGAAGCGCGGGCGGCAGGTGAAGGTGAAGGGCAGGCTGCCGCGGACGACCCTGGCGACCCGCACCAGGCGGTGTGTGTCCTGGGGCTCGGTGGAGTCGATGGGCGGCATGAAGTCGGCCACCTCGCCGACTCCGTCGGCCGTCATGAAACGGGTGACCAGGACGGCGGTGTCAGAGAGGTACAACTGCCGGACCGTTCCGCCGGACCCGTCCGGGCGTTCCACCGCGAGACGGCAGTGGCCTCCGCGGTCACTGTCCAGGAGCGATGCGAAGAGACTGGGTGAGTCGAAGCGCGGGGTGCACCACCAGTCGATGGTTCCACGGGAGGACACCAGGGCGGCGGTCTGGAGATCGCCGACCATGCCGTGCTCGGCGATGGGCGGGTACTGGTTCACGGGCCCTCCTCTGCCGCAGGGGCGCGTCCTTCGGCACGGAGGTGGTGCCGACCGGCACCTGCAGCCTGCCCCCGGGGCGCCGCCGCGGCATCCCCCACCGCGGGTGAAACCGGTCCGGGCGACGGCGCTGCGGAGCTGTAGCACTTTGGCTACCGGAGGCTCCAAGGGCTCCGTGGCCTCAGCACGGCTCCGCGGAGTCGTTCCGGTGCAGTTTCTCCAGGTACTCGTGGGCCAGCGCGGTCGCGCGGGTGAACCAGTCGGTCAGGGCGGCCAGTTCGTCGGGGGTGTAGTCGGCGAACAGTTCCGTGAGGCGTCGGTAGTGGCCGGCGTACACCGCCTCCACGCGGGTGACCGCTTCCGGGAGGGCGGCCACGCGGACGCGGCGGCGGTCGGCGGGGTCCGGGCGGCGGGTGACGTAGCCCGCGCGTTCCAGCCGGTTGAGGATGCCCGTCACCGCGCCGGTCGTCACATGGGCGCGGGCGGCCAGGTCACCGGCGGTGAGCAGGTCGGTGCCGGCCTCCAGGACGAAGCCGAAGCAGGTGAGGTCCGTGACGGTCAGCCCGAGCCGCCGGGCCAGTTCCTGCTGCCCGATCAGATGGGCCGCGATGAGATGGTCCATCGCGGCCAGGGCCCGGGCCGGGTCCGCGGGCGGTCGCGGCTTGCCGTGCATGGTCGTTCCCGACTCCTCGTCGAAGATTTCCCCGCATTCCCTTAGCAGGTGAGAGATGTAGGGAGTAAATTCCTTACTTGGTGAGAGATTCTAGCTGCCTATCGCATAGGGGGCGGGTACGTGAGTCAGCACGACGAAGGCCACACGGTGGCGGGGTGGACCGGTACCGCGATCGCGACCGTCGGAAGCGGTCTGCTGGGGTGGGGTGTGTGTGCCGTCTCGGTCCCGGCCCTGGCCGGAGGTCTCGCGGTGTGTGCCGTGAGCGTTCTGGCCACCTGGTACCTGCACCTCGCGGGCTGGGGCAAGCCGCCGGGCCCGCGGCCGCGGAGCCAGTGGCCGCTCGGGGTCCGGGACACCACGGCCCGCGCCGGTCACGCCGGGTGCGTGAGCTGCCGGCTGGCGGGCCGGGGGCGGCGCGCCGCGTCCGAACTCCAGCCGGTGTCCGCGGAGGCGGGCGGCTGATCCAGGCGTACGGGACACCCTGGGCAGAATCGATACGTCCGTCACCTTTCGGGTGAACGTGCCTTCTTCGAACGCGCGTTACCCATGGGCGTCCCTAGCTTCCGTCATGGAGGTGATGCTCGATGAACGAGCAGAATGACACCCCGGCGCAGGAGTCGGCGGGACGGAAGCAGGACGCGATCGACGTCAACGACTTCGTGTTCGCGGCCACGGGGGCACGGGTCCGGAGGCTGACCACGCCGGAGGGGGAGCACTGGTTTCCGGCAGCGGATGTGGCCATGAACCTTGGGTACGCAAACACGCGGCAAGCGTTGCTGTGGCACGTTGCACCGGATTGCACCATGCGGCTCAGTGAGCTTGCAGCAGGCGTCTATGCACTAGACGCCTTGAGCAAACTCGCAGGTCACAAGCTTCAGAAGTCGATGCGGATGGTCAATCTCAGGGGTTTGGTCCAGCTTGTCAACGGCTGCACCAAGCCCGAGTGCGAGCCCTTCAAGGCCTGGGTCTGCGAGGTCATCGAGACCGTCCAGCGCGACGGTTCCTACAGTCTCGAACCGGCCCCCGTGCAACCCGCGACCCCCACCGGCGGCATCGCCTACCTCATGCCGCAACAGGTCGCCGACGTCATCGTCCGGCTGGAGGAGCGCAACATCCGGGCGGACGAGGCACTGGCGATCGCGCGGCTGGAGGAGACCGAACTGCTGCGGCGCGCGAACGAGGAGAGGAGCCGCGCGAACGAGGAGCGGCGGCGAGCGAATGAGGAGCGGACCCGGGCCAACGAGGAGCGGCGGCGGGCCAACGACGTTCTGCACCGCATCGCCGATACCCTCGATCTCCTCGTCGACCGGTTCAGGCCCACAGACCCTGCCGTCGAGCCCCCGGCGATCACGCCCCAGCAACTGCTCGCCGCCTGGCGGGCGAAGAACCTGGTCGTCACCGATGACGTGCATGCCGTCGCCGCCTGTCTCGCCCCGGCGCTGGTACGCGGGCCGGCCCGATGTCGGCTGGACGAGGTGGCCGCCCGGACCGGGCTGACCCTGGACCGTGTCAACGACTGCCTGCGCATGCTGCTCAAACGCGGTTGCATGAGGCAGACCGGGTGTGACGGCGACGGTGTGCCGGTGTACGTCCTGCCGTAGTCCCACGTGAGGGAGAGGCCCGAAGCCGCAAAACCAAGTTGCGGCTTCGAGCCTTTGCCCACCGTACCCCGTCGCCTCTCCCCGGCCCGTTGTCAGTGCTGGCCTCTAACCTCACGAGTGATGGCACAGATGTGGAAGTGCTCGGGACTGCGGTGGTCCGACGACGGGCCCGTGCTGGTGTGGAGCGGTGGGCGGCGGAGTGCGCTCGCCCGGGGGAGACGCGTGGCCTTCGGGGTCGCGGAAGGGGGCGGGCGGGAGTGCGTGGGGGCGCGGGGGAACGTCTGTCCGACGCGGGCGCCGGTGTCGGGGCGGAGTACCGGGGCGCGGTGTGAGGAGTGTGCGCGGCTGGACCGGGCGCACTCCGTGGCCGCCGACACCGTCGCCGACGATCCGCGGCCGTACCACGTGTATCTCGCGTGGTTCGGGCCCGGGATGGTCAAGGTCGGGATCACCGCCGTCGAGCGCGGATCGGCGCGGCTGCTGGAGCAGGGTGCCGTCTGCTTCAGCTGGCTGGGTCTGGGTCCGCTGATGGCGGCGCGGCGGGCGGAAGAACTGCTGCGGGCCGCGCTCCAGGTGCCGGACCGTGTCCCGTACGCCGAGAAGCGCGCCGTCCGGTCCCGTCTGCCGGCTTCGGCCGCGGAGCGGGCGGCTGAGGTGGAGGCCCTGCACCGGCGGGCGTTCGCGCTGGCCGCCTGGCCGGAGTCGCTGCGCCGGGAGCCCTGCCAGGTCGTCGACCATGTGGAGGTGTTCGGCCTCGCCGACCTGCCGACCGCCGTCGGGGAGGTGACGGAGCTGGTCGCGGGCGGCGGGGTGAGCGGGGATCTGCTCGCGGTCGCGGGCCCCGATCTGCATCTGGCCGCCGTGCACGGCGTGGTCGTGCTCGACACCCGGCTGATGACCGGGTGGGACATCGTGCCGGTCGCGGGCGAGGGCGGATTCACGCTCCCGGTGAAGAAGTTCAAGGGGGCGGCGGGGGTGCAGGACGGGCTCTTCTGAGCGTGTGAACCGATGAGCGATGAGCGACGAGCGATGGGCGACGGGCGACGGTTGAAGAGCGACGAGGGCGGTGGAGGAGGGGTCATGGACATCACCGGCCAGTGGATACACACGACTTGGCCGACTCGTGCGACAGCGAACCCAGTCGTTCAGGCTTCCTTGTCAGCAAACCGGTCGCTCTTCGGCCCGATGCCTTTGATCCTGGCCGGAGTTCCGTCCGGGGCGAACGAGTCGCGGAAGGTGAAGGCGTGCGGCGCGGAGCCGTGGTCGTGGAGGTGCTCCAGCCTGGAAACCCCGTCCCGCCAGGTGGGTATCACGCCGTCGGAGACCCACCAGAACACGTAATTCGGGTGCCCTGTCCTCTCGAACCAGTCGTAACGCCTGTTCAGCGCCTCGCGGTGCAGACCGGTGTAGACGGCGTCGAAGGCGGGGCGCAGGCCGGTCCAGAGCGAGAGGGTCGCGGCCAGGGCGGTGGTTTCCACGGTACGGCCCTTGCCGTACCAGGCCGGTGCGGCGAACTCTCCCCACGCACCCCAGTCCGCCTCGAAGAGCGCACCCCGGTCACCGGCTGCCGCTTCCGCATGCGCGAGGTACCCGGGGTGCCGGCTGACCTTCCGGTAGACGGCCTCACCGATGTCGTAGAACTCGCCCGTGAGAGGTGCGGGATCGGCGAGGGGTGACTTCAGGACGCCGAATGTGTACAGAGCAAGAGGGGGCATGCGTCTCTCCCTGGTGGAGGCTGCCTGGCGTGGACCGGTTCGGTGGCGTGCGCATGGGGGCGAGGATGCGTGGGCGTGACCGACTCGTCCCGTTGCGGGTGGCTCGGCCTGAAGGAACTCCGGTGCGACCGTGGGCGATCGCCGAAGACCAGGTGAAGGTAGCCGCCTCCGCGGGCCATGTCGAAGTTGCGTTTTCCCTGTCCGAGTGGCCTCTTGCAGCGCCGCGGATCGGAGAGGCCGCTACGTGAAAAGCCCTGATCCGTACAAGGGGTTGCACGGATCAGGGCTCCGCCGTACTGGACGGCCGGAAATCAATCGCCTGGGCCGACCTGCGCAGGCCGCTCTGTTTCAGCCCGTCCAGGGGCCCATGTCAGTGATGCTCTTGACGGCACCGTAATCCTTGTAACTGCCCTTCTCACCAGCCCCGTAGGGAGCCTCGTACTCGCCGCCGCCGTGAGTCCAGATGATGTCGATCCACTCGGCGCGCTTGCACGTGTTGTGGAAATACACGGTGGTGGTGACGTCTCCGTCGGCCCATGACCAGTTGAAACAACCGGCTGTTCCGGTGTGCTTGCTCATCGGCTGCATCTCGGTCGCCGACGCGGGCGCTGCTGCCGCGCCGAGCGCGATCAGTGCGGTGGCGCTTGCCAGCGCAACACGAAACCTGCTGCTCATGGGTGTCGATACCTCCTGCGCGGAGTACAGGGGTGACCGAACTCCGCGTTGGTCGATGAGGGGTGGGGGCTGTCGATCGAACGGTCTCCGTGAACGGGATTCCGGGTGCTCCTGTCAGGAACCTGCCAAGCAGCGACTTTTCTCGACTGCGATTGCGAGCCTCATCAGTCCCCCGTTTACGGTGATGGCGCGGATCCGAAGGGAAGGGTGGTCAGCCCTGTCCGGTCGTGTGACCAATCCTGATCATCTGGCTAGATCCTCACGACGGAGCCGAAAGCCTGTCAAGAAAGTTCTGATCAAGACCGCCCGGGCCGGAACCGGCCCGCGTCCCGCCGCCCGGCCCGCGTCCCGCCGCCCGGTGCGGGGTCGTCGTCCCTGGTATGCGCTTGCTGCCCGGGCGGGGACCATCCGTTCCCCGCCTCGCCGTGCGGTTGCCGGTGCTGCTCGGTACGCTCTCATCGGTGGTTCATCGGCGCTTCATCGGCGCCCCCGGGCCGGTGGCGGAAGCACATGATCCACACAGCTCGGAGCGGGCGTGATCAGGAGTTCGTGCGCACGTGATGGGATTCCCAGGCGTTCCCTGAGAGGCGCCTGTGAGTTTCTTAGGGAAAACACAGATTACTGAAAGCGTGTTCTCAGAGGACCCCGACAAGGTGTCCACCATGACCACGACCTCGCCCCAGGGGCGCACCGAACTGCTGAGGCCGGACGGGAGCCCCGTCCGAGTGCTTGTGGTGGACGACGAGCTGTCGATCACCGAACTCCTTTCCATGGCCCTCCGCTACGAGGGCTGGCAGATCAGGAGTGCGGGCGACGGCCAGGGCGCCATCCAGACCGCCCGGGAGTTCCGGCCCGACGCCGTCGTCCTCGACATGATGCTGCCCGACATGGACGGCCTCACGGTCCTCGGACGCCTGCGGCGCGAACTGCCCGACGTTCCCGTCCTGTTCCTCACCGCGAAGGACGCGGTCGAGGACCGGATCGCCGGGCTCACGGCAGGTGGCGACGACTACGTCACCAAGCCCTTCAGCCTCGAAGAGGTCGTGGCCCGGCTGCGCGGGCTGATCCGCCGCTCCGGTGCCGCCGACCGGCGCTCCGACTCCGTGCTCGTCGTCGGCGACCTCACCCTGGACGAGGACAGTCACGAGGTCTCGCGGGCCGGTGAGTCCATCCACCTCACCGCCACCGAGTTCGAACTGCTCCGCTTCCTCATGCGCAACCCACGGCGTGTTCTCAGCAAGGCCCAGATCCTGGACCGGGTGTGGTCCTACGACTTCGGCGGCCAGGCGAACGTCGTCGAGCTGTACATCTCGTATCTGCGCCGGAAGATAGACGCCGGGCGTGAGCCGATGATCCACACCCGGCGTGGCGCCGGCTACTTGATCAAGCCCGCCGCCTCATGAGCGGGCGACGACGGCCGCGTACGCAGAAGCGACGAGCGGGAAAGCCGCGCACCCTGCGGACCCGGCTCGTCGTCGCGTCCGTGGTGCTGATAGCCGTGGTCTGCGCGGTGATCGGCACCGTGACGACCCTTGCGTTGAGGTCTCATCTGTACGACGAGCTGAACAAGCAGCTGGGCGAGGTCGGGAAGCGCGCGTCCGGTGCGTTCGGGCCAGTGGCCCCTGGCAAGGACGGGAAGGGCGCGCCCGGCCAGCAGAGCAACGGGCAGAAGAACAACACGGGCGACAACACGACCAACCTCACAGACTTCGTGGCCCGGGGGCCGCAGCCCACGTCCGCCACGATCGCCGCCACGGTCGTGAACGGCTCCGCCACTTCGGGGAAGGTGGGCCGCAAGTCGACCTCCACCTTCGAGATGAGCGCGGTGTCACTCACCAGCGCCCAACTGGCCGCCCTCAACTCCATTGCCCAGGACGGCGACATGCACACGGCGGACATCCCGGGCCTGGGGTCCTACCGCGTTTCGTACGTCCACGGTCCCAACGGCAGCTACTACGTCGCCATCCCCACCAAGGACGCCGACAACACCATCAACACGCTGATCCTCGTCGAGATCAGCGTCACGGCCGCCGGCCTGATCGCCGCCACCCTCGCCGGCACCGTCATCGTCGGTGTCGCCACGCGTCCCCTCCGCAAGGTCGCCGCCACCGCCACCCGGGTCTCCGAACTCCCCCTGCACACCGGTGAGGTCAACCTCAGCGAGCGGGTACCGGAGTCGGAGACCGACCCGCACACCGAGGTCGGCCAGGTCGGCGCCGCGCTCAACCGCATGCTCAACCACGTCCACGGGGCGCTGCATGCCCGCCAGCAGAGTGAGATGCGGGTACGGCAGTTCGTCGCCGACGCCAGCCATGAGCTGCGCACCCCGCTCGCCTCCATCCGCGGGTACGCCGAGCTGACCCGGCGCGGGCGGGAGCAGGTCGGGCCCGACACCCGGCACGCCCTCGGCCGTATCGAGTCCGAGGCCGGGCGGATGACCCTCCTCGTGGAGGACCTGCTGCTGCTCGCCCGGCTGGACGCGGGGCGTCCGCTGCAGTTCGAGCACACCGACCTCATCCCGCTCGTCGTCGACACGATCAGCGACACGCGGGCCGCCGGCATGGACCACAACTGGCGCCTCGACCTGCCCGACGAGCCGGCCCTGGTCGCCGCCGACGCGGCCCGTATCCAGCAGGTGCTGATCAACCTGCTCGGCAACGCGCGCAAGCACACACCGGCCGGGACCACCGTGACCGCGCGCATCCAGCGGCGCGGGCCCTGGATGTGCGTGGACGTCGAGGACAACGGGCAGGGCATTCCACAGGATCTGCTGCCGCACGTCTTCGAGCGGTTCGCCCGCGGCGACTCCGCGCGCTCCCGGTCCACCGGTTCCACCGGTCTCGGCCTGGCCATCGTGCAGGCGGTCGCCTCCGCGCACGGCGGTGCCGTCACCGTGGACAGTGTTCCCGGTCGCACGGTGTTCACCCTGTATCTGCCCGCGCTTGCCCCGGCCGCTCCCCAGCCGCACCCCGAAACCAACTGGCAATCGGACTCACAGGCACAGCACAGTGCCACCACATGGGCACAACAGGGCGCCTGAGGACAGTCGGTGCCATGCGAACCGACTCTTCTCCCGGCACCCTGCCGGCGCGGGAGCACCTCCCGGCCGGAAACGCCGGTACGCCTGTCCTGGACGTAGTGATCCCCGTCTACAACGAGGAGAAGGACCTCGGGCCATGCGTCCTCAGACTGCATGACCACCTCAAGCGCACCTTCCCGTACGCCTTCCGCATCACGATCGCGGACAACGCGTCCACCGACACCACCCCCCAGGTGGCGCAGCGGCTTGAGGCGGAGATCCCCCAGGTCAACTCGTTCCGGCTGGAGCAGAAGGGCCGCGGCCGGGCGCTGCGGACCGTCTGGTCCGCCTCGGACGCACCGATCCTCGCCTACATGGACGTCGACCTGTCGACCGACCTGAACGCGCTGCTGCCGCTGGTGGCGCCGCTCATCTCCGGCCACTCCGACCTGGCGATCGGTTCCCGGCTGGCCCGCTCGTCGCGCGTGGTGCGCGGCGCCAAGCGGGAGTTCATCAGCCGCACGTACAACCTGATCCTGCGCGGCTCGCTGCAGGCCCGCTTCTCGGACGCACAGTGCGGCTTCAAGGCGATCCGGCGCGATGTCGCACAGGGGCTGCTGCCGATGGTCGAGGACACCGGCTGGTTCTTCGACACCGAGATGCTGGTGATCGCCGAGCGGGCGGGGCTGCGCATCCACGAGGTGCCCGTCGACTGGGTCGACGACCCGAACTCGACCGTGCACATCGTGAAGACGGCCACCGACGACCTCAAGGGCGTGTGGCGGGTCGGCAAGGCACTGGCCACCGGTTCGCTGCCGTTGGACCGGATCGCCCGCCCGTTCGGCGACGACCCGCGCGACCGCGACATCCAGGACGTGCCGAAGGGCCTGGCCCAGCAGCTCGTCGGGTTCTGCGTGGTCGGCGGCCTGTCGACCCTCTTCTACCTGGTCCTCTACAGCGCCTTCCGCTCCTTCTCCGGTTCGCAGCTCGCCAACGCGCTCGCGCTGCTGGTCTCCGCGGTCGCCAACACCGCCGCCAACCGGCGCCTCACCTTCGGGGTGCGCGGCCGGGGCGGGGCGGTCCGGCACCAGGCACAGGGCCTGGTCGTCTTCGGTATCGGCCTCGCGCTCACCAGTGGTTCCCTCGCCGCCCTGAACGCGGCGAGCAGCGACCCCGCGCACTCCACCGAGCTGGCGGTGCTGATCGCCGCCAACCTCGCGGCGACCGTCCTGCGCTTCCTGCTCTTCCGCGCCTGGGTCTTCCCGGACCGTGACACCGCCGGCCGGCCGGAGCCGTCCTCGTCCACGGTGGTGGCCGCGCACAACCCGTCGTCCCAGACCTGCACGACCGGCGGATACCAGGCGTACCAGCCGCAGCCGTACCAGCCGCAGGGCCCGCTCCCGCAGCGCATCCCGCTGCCACAGCAGCAGCCCTACGCGCAGGGCGGCACCACGACCACCCAGTTCCGCGCCGGTGAAGCCGCGGACGGCACCTGGAGGGACAGCACCATGCAGCTGCACCCGGTGCACCCCCACGACACCGACCCGGGGGACCCCCGATGAGCACCCACACCGACCATCCGGCCCAGTGGGGCCCGCCCCCCACGTCTCCCCCGGCGCCGTACCCGCCCGAGGCCCGCCCTGAGGCACCGGCGCCCGAGTCGGGCGAGCCCGCGCAGCCCTTCGTACGGAGACTGTGGCGCGGCCGTCCCGAGGACCCGCGCTGGGTGCGCCCGGCCTTCCTCGGCCTGCTGGCCGCGACCCTCCTGCTCTACCTGTACAACCTGAGCGCCTCCGGCTACGCCAACTCCTTCTACTCGGCGGCCGTGCAGGCGGGCAGCAAGTCCTGGAAGGCCTTCTTCTTCGGCTCGCTGGACGCAGGCAACGCGATCACCGTCGACAAGCCCCCGGCCTCGCTGTGGCCGATGGAGCTGTCGGTCCGGATCTTCGGCCTCAACTCCTGGGCGATCCTCGCCCCCGAGGTCCTCATGGGCGTCGCGACGGTCGCCGTCGTGTACGCGGGTGTGCGCCGCCGGTTCAGCCCTGCCGCCGGTCTGATCGCGGGCGCGGTGCTCGCGCTCACTCCGGTCGCGGCGCTGATGTTCCGGTTCAACAACCCGGACGCGATGCTGGCGCTGCTGATGGCGGTCGCCTGCTACATGGTGGTCCGCGCGGTCGAGGACGGCCGGACGAAGTGGCTGGTGTGGGCCGGGGCCGCGATCGGCTTCGCGTTCCTCGCCAAGACCCTCCAGGCCATCCTGATCCTGCCGCCGCTCGCGATCGTGTACGCGGTCTGCGCGCCGGTGTCGGTGAAGAAGCGGTTCGGCCAGCTGGCGGTCGCCACCGGCGCGCTCGTCGTCTCCGGCGGCTGGTGGGTCACGATCGTCGAGCTGTGGCCCGCCTCCTCCCGCCCGTACATCGGCGGCTCGCAGGACAACAGCTTCCTGTCGCTGACCTTCGGCTACAACGGCTTCGGCCGCCTCAGCGGCAACGAGACCGGCAGTGTCGGCGGCGGTGGCGGCGGCAACGGCAGCACCGGCCAGTGGGGCGCGACCGGCTGGAACCGGATGTTCAACTCCGAGATCGGCGGCCAGATCTCCTGGCTGCTGCCTTCCGCGCTGATCCTCCTGATCGCCGGCCTGGTGGCCACGCGCAAACTCAAGCGGACCTCGGCGACCCGCGCAGCGTTCCTGGTCTGGGGCGGCTCGTTGCTGATCACCATGGTCGTCTTCAGCTACATGGCGGGCATCTTCCACCAGTACTACACGGTGGCCCTGGCCCCCTACCTGGCGGCCGTGATCGGTATGGGCGCCGACCAGCTGTGGAAGCAGCGCGCCGAGCTGTGGGCGTCGATCACCCTCGCCGCGTCCGTGGTCGCGGCCGCGGTCTGGGGCTACGTCCTGCTCAACCGCACCTCGGACTACCTGCCCTGGCTGAAGTACCTGGTCCTGATCGGCGGTCTGGCCGCCGCGCTCGGCCTGGTCTTCGCGGGCCGGATCAGCCGTCAGCTCGCCCTCGGGGCGGCGGCGGTGGGCCTGGTGGCCGCGCTGGCCGGCCCGACCGCGTACACCCTCAGCACCCTCCAGACGGGCCACACCGGCTCCATCGTCACGGCCGGCCCGGCCGGCGCGAGCATGATGGGCGGTGGCCCCGGCGGCGGTGGCGGTATGCGCGGCGGCATGGGCGGCGGTGGCGGCTTCGGCCAGAACCAGCAGGGCCAGAACGGCCAGAGCCAGAACGGCAACGGCAGCACCCAGAACGGCCAGCAGGGCTTCCCCGGCGGCGGCATGGGCGGCAACGGCAACAGCACCGGTGGTACCGGTGGCTTCGGCGGCGGTATGCCGGGCCAGAACGGCCAGAGCCAGAACGGCAACGGCAGCACCCAGAACCAGCAGGGCAACGGCACCACCCGGAACGGGAACGGCTTCCCCGGCGGCGGTCAGATGGGCGACGGCGGCGGCATGGGCGGCGGCGGTGGCGTCGGCGGCCTGCTGAACGGCGCGACCGTCAGCTCCCAGGCCAAGAAGCTGCTGGAGAAGGACTCGTCCAAGTACACCTGGGTCGCCGCGGCCATCGGCGCCCAGAACGCGGCGAGCTACCAGCTCTCCACCGGCGACCCGGTGATGGCGATCGGCGGCTTCAACGGCACCGACCCGTCCCCGACCCTGGCCCAGTTCAAGAAGTACGTGGCGGACGGCAAGATCCACTACTTCATCTCGTCCGGCAGCGGCGGCGGCATGGGCGGCAGCAGCAGCGGCACGTCCTCGCAGATCACCTCATGGGTCGAGAAGAACTTCAAGAAGGTGACGGTGGGTTCGGCCACCTTCTACGACCTCACGCAGAAGGCGAGCAGCAGCTGACGGCCGGCTGAGCGACGCAGGGACCGACCCGAGGGCGGTGGCTTCGGCCACCGCCCTCTGCCGTGCCCACGGGAAATGCGTTGTACGCCGTACAGGACGTCTTCTACGGTGTACAACATGACTTCAAAGGGCCACCCCCAGCGCTGGCTGATCCTCGGTGTCATCTGCCTCGCGCAGCTCACCGTGCTGCTCGACAACACCGTCCTGAACGTGGCCATCCCCTCCCTCACCCGGGAGCTGCACGCGGCCACCGCCGACATCCAGTGGATGATCAACGCGTACTCGCTCGTCCAGTCCGGCCTGCTCCTGACTGCGGGCAGCGCGGCCGACCGCTACGGCCGCAAGAAGCTGCTCATCGCGGGCCTGGCCCTGTTCGGCGCGGGTTCGCTGGCTGCGGGCCTGGCCGACACCACCGGCCAGTTGATCGCGGCGCGGGCCGGCATGGGCGTGGGCGGCGCACTGCTTCTCACCACCACCCTGGCCGTGGCGATGCAGATCTTCACCCCCGACGAGCACCCCAAGGCCATCGGCATCTGGAGCGCCGTCAACGCGCTGGGCTTCGCCGCCGGTCCGCTGATCGGCGGGTTCATGCTCAACCACTTCTGGTGGGGCGCGATCTTCCTGGTCAACCTCCCGGTCGCGGCGCTGGCCCTGGCGGCGGTCGTGGTCCTGGTCCCCGAGTCGAAGAACCCCCAGGGCGACCGCCCCGACCTGCTCGGCGCGCTGCTCTCCACGATCGGCATGGCCGCGCTGGTCTTCGCGATCATCTCCGGCCCGGAGCACGGCTGGACGTCCGGACGGGTACTGGCCACCGCCGCCGTGGCGATCGCGGTCCTGTCGCTGTTCGCTTACTGGGAGAGCCGGATCCCGTTCCCCATGCTCGACCCCCACTTCTTCAGGAACCGCCGGTTCACGGGTGCGGTCGCCGGCGCGGTGCTGATCACCTTCGGCATGGGCGGCGCGCTGTTCCTCCTCACCCAGCACCTCCAGTTCGTCCTCGGCTACGGCCCGTTGGAGGCGGGTCTGCGTACGGCACCGCTCGCGCTGACGGTCGTCGCCCTCAACTTCACGGGCGTGTCGGCCAAGTGGGCGACGAGGCTGGGGACACCGGTGGCGGTCGCCGTGGGGATGCTGCTGATGTCGCTGGGCCTGGTGTCGATCGCGCTGTTCGACTCCGGCGGATACGGCGGCACGCTACTCGGTCTGCTGCTGATCGGTGCGGGGTGCGCGGTCGCCAACCCGGCGATGGCGCACGCCGTCATGAGCGCGATCCCGCCGGAGAAGGCGGGGGTGGGGGCCGGGATCAACGGAACGCTGGCCGAGTTCGGGAACGGTTTGGGAGTGGCCGTGTTGGGAGCTGTTCTGAGCTCTTGGGTGGCGTCGGGGAAGTCATTGTCGGCGGGGCTGGGGGCCGGGCAGTTGGTGGGGGCGGTCGCGGTGGTGGCCGGAGGGTTCGTGGCGGCGGGGCTTCTTCGTCGGGCGGAGAAGAATGTCGCCTAGGGGGGAGGGGGTACATGTTCATCGGCGAGTGCGGGTGGAATGTTGCTGGTCGCGCCCACGCGGCGGAGCCGCATATCGATCACAGCCCCGCGCCCCTGACGGGACGCCGGAGTTCTAGCATCTTGGGAAGTGGTCGTGGTGGTGGAGGAAGGTGTCGCGATGATGCGGGCCAGTGTGTGGCTGGAGGAGAAGGCCCGTAAGGGCGGTCGTACCGGGCAGCCCTCCGGACTCGACCGGGCCCGCATCACCTCCGCCACAGTCCGGCTCCTCGACACCGACGGGCTCGCCAAGTTCTCCATGCGACGGCTGGCGGGCGAGCTCAATGTGACCGCCATGTCCGTGTACTGGTACGTCGACACCAAGGACGACCTGCTCGAACTCGCCCTCGACGCGGCCTTCGGTGAGCTGAGCCTGCCGGATACGGCCGAGGGCGACTGGCGGGAGCAACTGCGCACGCTGGCCACGGAGTACCGTGCGCTGCTGGTCCGCCACCCCTGGCTCTCCCCGCTGGCCGGCCGCTACCTCAACATCGGCCCCAACTCGCTCGCGTTCTCCCGCGTGGTCCAGCAGGTCGTCCGCCGCGCCGGCCTGCCCGCGCACGGCGTGACCGGCGCGATCTCGGCCGTCTTCCAGTTCGTGTACGGCTACGGCACGATCGAGGGCCACTTCGCCGAACGGGTGGCAGGGGCCGGCATGACCCCCGACGAATACTTCAGCACCGCGATGGACGCGGTGGCGGAGACGCCCGAGACGGCCGACGTCATCAGGGAGTCCAGGGACCTGATGGCAGCGCGCGGCGGCGACACGGTGGCCGAGATGCTCGACAGGGACTTCACCTTCGCCCTGGACCTGCTGATCGCAGGAATCGAGGCCAAGGTGCAGCGCCCCGAAAGGGGCGCGGGGCTGTGATCGATATGCGGCTCCGCCGCGTGGGCGCGAGCAACCACACACAGCCCGCACCCGCGAACGAGGCCGCACCCCCGGGCTCTTAGGCGCCCGGCCTCCCCTCACGCGTCCGGCGCAGCCAACCGCGCCGGGAAACCGCCGGTGGCAACCGGCCCCCACTTCTCCGGCGTGACCCGGATGATCGACTTCCCCTGCTTCACCATCGCCGCCCGGTACTCGTCCCAGTCCGGATGCTCCCCGGCGATGTTCCGGTAGTACTCCACCAGCGGCTCCACCGACTCGGGGGAGTCGATCACCTCGGCGCGTCCGTCGACCTGTACCCACGGCCCGTTCCAGTCGTCGCTCAGGACGATCACGCTCACCCGTTCGTCCCGCTTCGCGTTCCGCGTCTTCGCCCGTTCGGGGTACGTGGAGACGACGATCCGCCCGGAGTCGTCGACCCCGCAGGTCAGCGGCGACCCCTGCGGGCTGCCGTCGGCGCGTCGCGTGAGCAGGATCGCCCGGTGCCGGGGCCGTACGAAGTCCAGCAGATCGTCGAGGGAGACAGCGGTGTTCGTCGCAATGTTCGGTGCCATGTCGTCAGCCTAGGGCCGCGGAGGCCGCTCAGCCTGTCTCCGCCGTGCCTACGTCCACGCTTCGCTGACAGGATGCGGGACGTGGCCACCAGTCTCATAGCCGTGCTCGGAACACTGCTCGGCGCAACCCTGACCCATCTGTTCCAGCAGCGCACCGCGGTGCGGGCCGAACAGTTCGCCCGGGGTGAGCGCCTGCGGAGGGAACGCATCGACGCCTACTGCGAGTTCGGGGGCGCACTGGCGAACTACCGGCGCGGCCAGATGGACTACTGGTTCGCCAAGAACGACGGCCGCTCCATCGCGGAGGAATCGCTCCATGAACTGCGGCGGGAGGCCCAGCGGCTGCGGGCCGCGGCCATGGAGGCGATGTTCCGGTCCGAGCTGCTGACCCACTCCGCGCAGTTGGACGAGCTCGGGCGGCAGGCCCTCAAGTCGGTCGACCGGATCAGCGACGCGCGCTCGCGTGCCGATCTGGGTCCGGCCCGGGAGACGTCACGGGCCTTGATCTACGACTTCGTCGCGGCGTCACGGGTCCACGTCACGGGGCTGTACCCGGCCGAGTAGCCCTGCCGGGTGGCCCCGTGCGAACGCGGGGCATGCGTCACGCCTGCGGCAGCGACTCGCCCTGTACCGCCTGGATCTCCAGTTCGATCTTCAGGGTCGTCCCGATGGCGGCGATGCCCGCCTGGACCACCTGGTTGTAGTTCATCGCGAAGTCCTCGCGGTGCAGTTCGGTCGTCGCGCGGAACGCGGCCCGGGTGCCGCCCCACGGGTCCGCGCCGGTGCCGAGGTAGGCGAGGTCCAGGTCGACGGGGCGGACCACACCGTGCAGCGACAGTTCGCCGTGGACCGTCCAGCGGTCGGAGCCCGCCGCCGTCAGACCGGTGGAGGTGTAGGTGATCTCCGGATGCCGTTCCACGTCCAGGAAGTCGGGCGAGCGCAGATGGGTGTCGCGCATGCCGTTGCCCGTGTCGATGGAGGCGGCCCGGATGACCGCCCGGACGCGGGACTTCGCGACGTCGTCGGGGGCGATCTCGATCCAGGCGCCGAAGTCCGTGAAACGGCCCCGGACGCTGGAGATGCCCAGGTGCTGGGCGACGGCGCCGACGGTGGAGTGCGCCGGGTCCACGGTCCACGGGCCGGGCGGGGGCAGTTCGCTGCCGCCCTGCCGCGCCAGCGTGATCGCGCCGATCTCGGCACGGCCGCTCGCCGTGACGATGGCGCTGGCGGCGGCGGGCGCGTAGCCCACGGCCGTGACGATGACGGTGTACGCCCCGGGCGCCAGCGGGTTCGGGTCACGGACCGCGCCCTCGTCGTCGGCCTCGGCGCGCAGCACCTGGCTGCCGGTCATGTCGGTCACCGTGACGACCGCGTGCGACACGGCCCATCCGTCCCGGGTACGGATCCTCGCGGTCAGTCCCATCCCGTTTCTCCCTGCGAACACTTGAGTGGCAATGCACTCAGACGCTTACAAAATGGTCGTATGAGACCGGCCCGTGGCGGGCGCCTCCTTGTCGGCGCGCCCGCCACGGGCCGGAGTGCGAACTACTCGCCCGGGTGGGAGAGCTCGATGTCGTGGCCGTCGACACCGGCGCCGGCGACGTTCAGGGCCGTGGCGACCGGCGGGTAGCCCGTCGCGATGACGGTGTAGTCGCCGCCGTCCAGGTCGGCGAAGGCGTACGCGCCGTCCACGCCGGTGGTGGCCGTGCCGACCACGTTCCCGGCCGCGTCCACGAGGGTCACCCGGGCGTCGGCCAGCGGACCGTGCGGGGCCCGTACGACACCCTGCAGCTGGGCGCCGGCGTCCAGGTCGACCTCGATCCGGGTGACCCCGGTGGTGCCGATCTCGACGGGCAGGGCGCGGGGCCGGTACCCGGCCGCGTTCACCGCGACCGTGACGACACCCGGCACCAGCTCGCCGAAGACGAACTGTCCCTGCTCACCGGTGGCCGCGGTGGCCAGCAGGTCGCCGCGCACATCGGTGACGATCACCATGGCGTCCTTGACCGGGAGCGCGCTGCCCGCGCCCCGCACCACACCGCTCAGCCCGCTGGTGCCGCTGAGCAGGATGTCGTACGACAGCGGGTCCTCGCCCACCAGGACGGTGGAGGCCTGCGGCTGGTGGCCGTCGGCGGAGGCGATCAGCACGTACGAGCCCGCGCCGGGCGCGTCCAGCCGGTAGGAGCCGTCGTAGCCCGCGACCGAGCGGCCCAGCTGGCGGCCGGAGAGCGAGATCAGGGTGACCGCGGCCTGCGCGACCGGGGCGCTCTCGGCGCCGCGCACGTAGCCGTGCACCGGGGTGCCGCCGGAGGCGGACTGCTCGGGAGCGGCGATGGTGGCGACGGCGGCGAACTGCCGGGTGGCCTCCGTGGCGGCCTGAGGAGCTGCCTCCGTGCTGCTCACGACGGGGGCGGCCCAGCTGGGGACCTGCTGCTCGGCGGTGACGGCCTCGGCGGCGGCCGGGACGCTCTCGGCGCCCGACGGGTTCTCCGCCTCGGCGGCCTGGGCGAGCCCACCCTTGGTCTTCAGCGGGACCTCCTTGATGAACAGGCTGATCAGGAACGCGAGGGCCGCGAGGCAGCCGGCGATCAGGAAGACGTCGGCGATGGCGTGGCCGTAGGCGCTCTCCATCAGGGTGCGCAGCGGGGTGGGCAGCTTGCCCAGGTCCGGGAGGCTGTCGCTGGACGAGCTGGAGCCGGCCAGGGCGGCCTGGTACTTGGGGGAGAGGGCGGCGACGCCCTCGGTCACGTAGTGCGTGATCCGGTGGGCCATCACGGCGCCAAGGGCCGAGACGCCCACAGCACCGCCCAGGGACCGGAAGAAGGTGACCGTGGAGCTGGCCGAGCCGAGGTCGGCGGGGGCGACCTGGTTCTGCGTGCAGAGCACCAGGTTCTGCATCATCATGCCGATGCCGAGACCCAGCAGCGCCATGAAGATCGACATCTTCCAGTACGCCGTGTCGTAGCGGATGGTCCCGAGCAGGCCGAGGCCCGCCGTCACGAGGACACCACCGCTGACCAGCCACGCCTTCCAGCGGCCGGTGCGGGTGATGAACTGGCCGGAGACGGTGGAGGAGATGAACAGACCGCCGATCATCGGGATCGTCATCACACCGGACATCGTCGGGGACTTGTCGCGGGCCAGCTGGAAGTACTGGCTGAAGAACACCGTGCCGGTGAACATCGCGACACCGACGAACAGGGAGGCCAGCGAGGCCAGGGTGATGGTGCGGTTCTTGAACAGCCGCAGCGGGATGATCGGTTCCTTGGCCTTCGACTCGACCAGGATGAAGATCAGCGCGAGGGCGATCGAACCGCCGACCATGGCGTAGGTCTGCCAGGAGATCCAGTCGTACTTGTCACCGGCGAAGGTGACCCAGATCAGCAGCAGCGAGACGGCGGCGGCGACGAAGAACGCACCGGCCCAGTCGACCTTGACGTCCCGCTTCACGACCGGCAGGTGCAGGGTCTTCTGCAGCACGATCAGCGCGACGACGGCGAAGGGGACGCCGACGTAGAAGCACCAGCGCCAGCCCAGCCACGAGGTGTCGGTGATGACACCGCCGAGCAGCGGGCCGCCGACGGTGGCGACGGCGAAGGTCGCGCCGAGGTAGCCGGAGTAACGGCCGCGCTCACGCGGCGAGATCATGGCGGCCATGACGATCTGGGCGAGGGCCGACAGACCGCCGACACCGATGCCCTGGATGACACGGCAGGCGATCAGCATGCCGGCGTTCTGCGACAGACCGGCGGCCGCGGAGCCCAGGACGTAGATGACCAGGGCTATCTGGACGAGCGCCTTCTTGCTGTACAGGTCGGACAGCTTGCCCCAGAGCGGGGTGGTCGCGGTCATGGCCAGCAGCGAGGCGCTGACGACCCAGGTGTAGGCGGACTGGCCGCCGCCGAGGTCGGTGATGATGTGCGGCAGGGCGTTGGTGACGATCGTGGAGGACAGGATCGCCACGAACATGCCGAGCAGCAGACCGGAGATGGCTTCCATGATCTGCCGGTGCGTCATCGGGGTCTGCTCGACGGAGCCTCCCCCGTGCGGCTTTGCGTGAGCCCGCACACCGGCTGGTGTGGTCGTTGCCATGGGCTTCCTTTTCTTACGTCTTATGCGGGTGTACGGGTGGTCGGTTCGAGTACGGGGGCTTCGAGTACGGGGGTGGGGGCGCGGGCGGCTGAGGCGACCGCGGCCGTGGCGGCGGCCTTCGCGATGCCCGGGGCCGCCGCCACGGCCGCGGTGGGCCGGGGATGCAGGGCGACCGTGGCCCGGCAGTCGCCGAAGCTGTCCCGGAGCCGGGTCATCAGCCCGATCAGCTGGTCGATCTCCGTGTCGCTCCAGTCGCTCAGCCGCTCGGTGAGCAGTTCGGTGCTGCGCCGGGACAGATCCTGGAGGGTCGCCTCGCCCGCAGGGGTGAGGTGCAGGATGCGGGACCGCTTGTCCGCCGGGTCGGGGGACCGCTCGATCCAGCCGCGCTCGCAGACGTGCGCCACGTGCCGGCTGGTCACGGACATGTCCACGGCGAGCAGCTCGGCGAGCTTGCTCATGCGCATGGAACCGTGGCGGCCGAGCAGCGTCAGCACGGCTGCGGAGCCGGCCGGGCACTCGTGCGGCAGGATCCGCGCGAGGTCCCGTTTCACGGCCCCGAAGGCGCTGAGCTGACGTGCCAGCTCCTCGAACTGCGCCTGCTCCGCCATCACACCTCCCGTTATCGTTGCTTGGGGCAACCATAGAACTGTTTGGTTGCTGCAGGCAAACAAACGGGTGGCCGCAGGGCTAAAAACTTGGCAAAGGCAAGTATTGCGAACGTAAACGCCCAGGTGGGGCGTGTTGCACCACCGGGTGGCCCCCCACTTGGGCCGCACTCCCCGATTCGCTAGTGTCTCGGGCCATGGCTAACACCCAGGGCCCCCAGGGCAACTACGACCCCGCCGGCAGCACCCAGATGTTCCGCGCGTTCGTCGACGAGGCCCCCCAGACCTCCCAGCAGACGACGTCCACCTACTCTTCCTCCTCCGGCCCGCGCGTCGGCCTGATCCTCGGCGTCGTCGCCGTGGTGGTCGTGGTGGCGGCCGTGGCCTGGCTGGCGTTCATGTAGTACGGCCGTCCGGGCGCGCTGCGACGGCCCGGGCGGCGGCACGACGAAGAACCCGGGGACGAGCGCCCCGGGCTTTCGTCGTGCCCGGCTCCGGTCCGCTCACTTCCAGTCGACCGTCTCGACCCTGGTCTCGATGTGCATGCCCAGTGGCACCCGCCAGTCGTCCACGCAGACCGTCCAGGTCCTGTCCGTGCCGGAGCCGGGTGCGATGGGGACCGGGAGGGCCTCGGTCTTCCTGACCGTCGACCAGTCGATGCCCAGCAGGTCGATGATGTGTGTGCCGAGGGTGATCGTGCCCGAACGGACCGCTGTGTCCCCGGAGTTGTGGAAGGCGACCGTCACCTTCTCGCACCAGCGCCGGTCCGTCGCCTCGCGGGTGGGGGCGCTCCAGGTGAGGGCGGCGGGCGAAGCGGGCGCCGAAGAGGTGCCCGGTCGGGGCGAGTTCGGCGCCGTCGGCCGGGAGCCGGTGCGGCGGGAAGCGGGGGCTGACGGTGATGGAGGCGAAAGTGCCGTACCGGAAGCCGAGTTGGTCGACCGGGGCCCGGCGGAATCCGATGCGTCCGCGGTAGTGGCCGACCCGTCCGCCGTACCCGTCGACCCGTTCGAGGTCCCCGTCGAGCTGCCTTCCGGCCCTTCCGGCCCTCTCGACCCGTCCAGCGGGACCAGCGTCACCGATCCCGTAGGTCTCGCCGGCGTACGGGTCGGGCCGCCCGCCGCTCCCACTGCCGTATAGCCGCCGGAGTTGCCGCCGCAGGCGGTGAGGGAGCAGACCAGGCAGAGACCGGCCAGCGGGAACACCGCCGCCGCGCCCCACCGGCCCTGCGCCGCACTGCGGGGGCGCGTGGGGCCGGTGGCCGGGGGTGCGGGGACGGTCACGGAGGCCACGGCCGTCACCGAGGTCACAGCCGTCACTGTGGCCGCCGACGTCACCGTGACGGCCGCCGGCGCCTTCGTGTCGGCGGGGTGGTGGCCGCTAGGTGTCCTGGGTGCCCGACGGAGAAGCATCGCGCCAGTGTGGCTGACACTCCGTCAGTAAGGAACCCGTCGAACCCGGTTCGGTCCGGGCTCGGTCCGCGGTCAGTCCGAGATCAGGCCCTCGCGGAGCTGGGCCAGGGTGCGGGTCAGCAGGCGGGAGACGTGCATCTGGGAGATGCCGACCTCCTCGCCGATCTGGGACTGGGTCATGTTCGCGAAGAAGCGCAGCATGATGATCCGGCGCTCGCGCGGCGGCAGCTTGGCCAGCAGCGGCTTCAGCGACTCGCGGTACTCCACGCCCTCCAGGGCCGTGTCCTCGTAGCCGAGGCGGTCGGCCAGGGAGCCCTCGCCGCCGTCGTCCTCCGGGGCCGGGGAGTCGAGCGAGGAGGCGGTGTACGCGTTGCCCACGGCCAGGCCGTCGACGACGTCCTCCTCGGACACGCCCAGGACGGCGGCCAGTTCGGTGACCGTCGGGGAGCGGTCCAGCTTCTGGGAGAGCTCGTCGCTGGCCTTGGTGAGGGCCAGGCGCAGCTCCTGCAGACGGCGCGGGACGCGGACCGACCACGAGGTGTCGCGGAAGAACCGCTTGATCTCGCCCACGACCGTCGGCATCGCGAACGTCGGGAACTCCACGCCCCGTTCGCAGTCGAAGCGGTCGATCGCCTTGATCAGGCCGATGGTGCCGACCTGGACAATGTCCTCCATCGGTTCGTTGCGGCTGCGGAAGCGGGCTGCCGCGTAGCGCACGAGGGGGAGGTTGAGTTCGATCAGGGTGTCCCGGACGTAGGCACGCTCGGGGCTGTCCTCTTCGAGTGCGGCAAGGCGCAGGAACAGGGAGCGGGACAGGGTGCGGGTGTCGAGGGCCGCCGAGGTACCCGGGAGTTCCGGGGTCGGAGGGGCCTCCAGCGCCGGGGCGCCGTCGATCGTGCCATCGATGCTGTCGAGCACGTCGATGGTGTCGAGCTCCTTGGGCGCTGCCTCGCTCGTCGTGGGCGTGAGGACCTTCGAGCTGCCCTGGTCTGCGGACATGCCACCCCCTTTGGGTCGCGGGACGGTCGCGGCGACGCTCCCTTGCGAGGAGCGGTGCCTTCACCTGAATACCGGAGCCTGGGCCCCGGCAAACGCGCTTCCGGCAGAATGTCACATGTCGGCAACACGCTGTAGTGACATGTCGACATGTGAAATGTGAATCCGCCCTGGATGCAGGGGGTCTGACGCTTTTTCGCCCCTCAACTGTCGGGAAGTGCGCTGGTGGGCGATTCGCTCTGGCCGGTGATGGCTCGATCCTGTTTGCGGTTACGGCCGCACCAAGTCGCCCGGGGTTGTGTCTCGGGCGGATAACGGAGGTGCCGAGCAGGGCCGGTGAAGTCGGCTGCGGTTCGGCAGCGCCCCGAAGGGGCGCGGGGAACTGCGGACGAAGGCGGGCCGTCGCGGCGTTTCCGGTGGAGCGGTTACGCCTCGATGCGGTTCGCCGAGCGCAGGCGCTGGAAGCTGCGGGCGAGGAGGCGGGAGACGTGCATCTGGGAGACGCCGAGCTCCGCGCTGATCTGTGACTGGGTGAGGTTGCTGTAGTAGCGCAGGAGGAGGATGCGCTGCTCCCGCTCGGGGAGCTGGACCAGCAGGTGGCGGACCAGGTCGCGGTGTTCCACGCCGTCCAGGGCCGGGTCCTCGTAGCCGATGCGGTCCAGCAGGCCCGGCAGGCCGTCGCCCTCCTGCGCGGCCTCCAGGGAGGTCGCGTGGTACGACCGGCCGGCCTCGATGCAGGAGAGGACCTCGTCCTCGCTGATGCGCAGCCGTTCGGCGATCTCGGCGGTGGAGGGGGAGCGGCCGAAGGCGGTGGTCAGGTCCTCGGTCGCGCTGTTGACCTGGACCCACAGCTCGTGCAGCCGGCGCGGTACGTGCACGGTGCGGACGTTGTCCCGGAAGTAGCGCTTGATCTCGCCGACGACGGTCGGCATCGCGAAGGTCGGGAACTGCACGCCCCGGTCCGGGTCGAAGCGGTCGATGGCGTTGATCAGGCCGATGGTGCCGACCTGGACGACGTCCTCCATCGGCTCGTTGCGGGAGCGGAAGCGGGCGGCCGCGTAGCGCACGAGCGGGAGGTTGGCCTCGATGAGCGCCGAACGCACGCGGTTGTGCTCCGGCGTGCCCGGCCTGAGCTCCTTGAGCTGGCCGAAGAGCACCTGGGTCAGCGCCCGGGTGTCGGCGCCGCGCCGTTTCTCCGGGGCCGGGGCGGGCGCCTGGGCCGGGGGCTGTGCGGGGTTCTGCGCGGCGTTCTGAGCGGGGTTCTGGGGCGGGTTCTGGGCCGGGCTCTGACTGGGGGGCTGGGCTGGGGCGGGCGCCTCTTCCTGGGGCGGCGCAGAACTGGCCGACACGGTCAACGCCACCTCTTCATCGGTCAATCATCCGTCAAAAGCGGTCATAGCATCACAAGACATGTGCACTGTGTGCAAGCACCGCATAACGTCGTGTTGGGAGTGAATTGTGGCAAGTTTGTGCATAAGACGTGCGAAAGCCCCCCACCGTTCCCGGCGGGGGGCAGGATCGGGAAAGCGCCGTACGGCTCAGAAGTCGTAGTCGGCGATCACCCACGTGGCGAACTCCCGCCACTGTGCCGCGGCTGCCTGGTGGGCCGGGTGCTCCAGATAACGCTTCAGGGCGTCCCGGTCCTCGACCGCCGAGTTGATCGCGAAGTCGTAGGCGATGGGGCGGTCCGTGGTGTTCCAGCCGCACTCCCAGAAGCGGAGCTCCTCGATCTGGTCGCCGAGGGAGAAGAAGGCCTCGGCGCCCGCGACGGCGCGCGGATCGTCGCGCTCGACGCCCTCGCCGAGCTTGAAGAGGACCAGGTGGCGGATCATTGCGGCTCCCGGGGTGGTGCGCTACTTCGCTCCGTTGACGAGCCAGGTCATGAACTGCCCGATGGCCTTGGCCGCGTCCGATATGCCCTCAAAGCCTATCTGGACGTAGCTGGCCGCCTTGGCCGGGTCGGTGATGATCACGTACAGCGCGAAGACCACGAGCACATACGTGGCGATCTTCTTGGCATTCACCGCCACCGCGGCCTCCCCTGTGCCTGCCTCTGCCGGCGTGTCTGCGTAGCTGTGGACCCTGCTGCCGGCCGCGAGTGTAACCTTCACGCCCCCCTCGGGGCCCAACGGCCCGCTGGTCGAGGCCTTTTGTCGGGCCTGGGGCGTGAAAAGGGGCGCACGACGGAAATGCGCTCCGGAGGCGACGGGGGCGAAACGCAGGAAGGGCCCCGTCTTTCGACGGGGCCCTTCTCCAAGCGGTAGCGGAGGGATTTGAACCCTCGGTGACTTGCGCCACACTCGCTTTCGAGGTCTGTTCGTGCTGGTCAGGGCGTGATCCAGGGTCGTTCAGCCTCGTTCATTCCCGTACTCCGGTCCGTCGCGTGAACCGCCGTGGACGGCCCCGGACGGGGGTGAATGAGACGGAAACTGAGACGGGCCGCCAGCACGAAAGCGCCGAGTCCATGCACGTCAGAGGCTTTCCCAAAGGCCTCAGTTTTGTCGTTGGGTCCCGCTACCCTCGCGTCATGCCTGAGTATGAGGACAACCCGGCCGGTCGCCTGCGGACGCTGCTCATCGAGTTGCATCAGACACCTCCGAACCACGGGGCATGGGACGCTGCGGCGAGGCTTCTCGTCCCGACAGCTTCGCCATCCTCGCCGGATGCGCTCAGGGCCATGACACGTTTGCTGGAGCTCCCGGGGGACGTCAGGGCCGCCGTGGGAGCGCTCGATGAAGACGATGAAGAGAAGGAGCACCTTGTCGAGCACCTGGACAAGGTGGAGGCTTTTCTGACCAGCGTGACCAACCGGAACAACACCCTTGGCCAGGCGTTCCAAGTCTTCGCTGTCGGAGGAGACGTCCCCAACAGTGCTGCTGTGCAGTCTCTGGGTACCTGCTCGCGCCGGCTGCATCGCCTCAGCCCTGAGCCAGTCATCCCACGCGAGGAGATTGACCGTCTCATCCAGTCCGTGACCGCGCTCATGGACGAGATCCGAGCATCCAGCCTGGAGAGTGCGGCCAAGCTTCTCCTGTTGCATCATCTCCATCGTCTGCTTCAGGCTCTCGACCTCATCCGCGTTACTGGGACCGCCCCCGTCGAGGAGAGCTTTGACGCCTTCCTGGGGGCCGTCACACGTAACGGCGAAGCGATGCAGGATGTGGGGAAGCGCGGCCTGACGGAGCGACTCACGGCCTGTTTGGGAGCGGTCAAAACGGCTATCGACATCGCGCGAGGTATCCACCAGTTCGGGACGGAGACGCACGCCGTGATCGAACAGGGAACGCACGCTATCGAACAAGCTGGCCGCCTCCTGTCGTAACTACGCGCTGAGGCCTGCCGCTCGTCGCAACGAGCGGCGGAAGCCGAGACGGAGCTGGGGCTGACCTGTGCTTAGGCCCGTAGAGGGTCAGGGGCGCGAAGCTTCCATGGTCGCGATCACGTCCGCAGTGTCGCCCTCGTAGAGAAGGTGCGGTTCGTCTTCCTGAGGGGGGATGAACCGGGTTCGGTACCGCTGAAGGTCGCTCTCCGAGAAGTAGATCGAATTCGGATCGTTCGCGTGGAACTCGTTGCGCTTGCTGACCCTTGCCCAGAGTTCGTCGTGGCTGGCCGCGAGATAAACCAGTACAGGAGTGGCCCCGGCGTCGGTGGCGATGGCTCGCCATTTGGCCCGGACTTCCGGGGTCCAAAAGCCGTGGTCAACGACGACGTCATGGCCGGCCTTGAGCTGCTCCCTGAGTTCTACCGCCACGTCTTCGAGCACCGGACGTTCGAGGATGGGGAAGATGCCTCGCGGAAAGTCCACCCCGTAGACGCCGTGCCGGCGGTACATCTCCTCATCTGGGCACAGTCGAACGAACCCGCGATCCGTGAGCGCGCGGGAAAGTGTGGTCTTGCCGGAGCCGGGCAGTCCGGCCATCAGGACGCAGAACGGTGGACGTGGTGGCATCGGTCTCGCCATGGTCTGGGAGATGGCGGCCATCTCCGCTTCCCCTTCGAGCGTGATTGTGCCAGCCCTGCGGGCTGCCAGCAGTGACCCTAGGCGGTCTTCGAGCACGTTCGCGAGGGTGTCATCCATCACCGTCACGGAGTCACCTCCGATTCCGTGCGCCATGTCCGGCCGGGGCCCCCGAGGTCCACGCCGTACTCCACGACGTTCCCCTCACTGTCCACGAACTTTGCCGTCATGACGACCACTGGATCGGTCGGCGGGTGCTCGGGGTCCAGCTCCAAGAGCTGCGCGTACTCCGGCGTCAGCAGGCGGGCCGAGGCCGTGTCGATACGGTGACTGATCGGGTGGCCAGTTGCTTGGGCGATGAGCTGGAGCGAAGTACCTCCGGTTAGCCTCTCACTCTCCGCTAGCTGGGGAATCAGCTTCCCGTATCGGGCCGGAATCCATGACGTGCTGTGGGCCACGATGCCATGCCGGTCTCGGTAGACCCGGCTTCGACGGATCACATCGGAGCCGGGCTGAATGTCCAGCGCCTGTGCGACTTCAGCGGGTGCGGACACCAAGCCCGCTCGATGCGAGTCGGATCGTTCGCCCGCTCCCCAACTGGACCCCGTGCGGCGTCCCCGGTCCTGACGCTGGGACCCGGACGACATCGGAGCCGGCTGGTCCAAGACCTCCGTCCCGATGCCGTGGATCCCGCGCACAAGACCCTCGTTGCGCAGCTTGCGCAGGGCCTTTTCCGCCGTCGCGGTGCTCACTTTCCACTCTTCCGCGAGGTTCTTGATGCTCGGCAAGAGGGTTCCGGGCTCTAGCTGACCAGACGTAATCAGCTCCGTGTAGTGGGCGGCAATCTTCGCGTACGGCGCCCGATTGTCGGCCTGGCCTGCCATATCGCTTGCTCCCTTTCGTCACTTCCCTGAGGTTCCCTACCTTACCGCTTGACACCGCAGGGAACCCTAGGGAACCGTAGGGATGTGCCCGCCGGTCACTTCGGAGAACGGCGGTCGCTGAACCTCGGCACACGTGTGTGCAAAACGGACGTGAACCGAAGGTTGCGCTAACGCAAGACAACGGAGGCTGCACGCAGTCTCAAGGGGCCCGGGACAGATCGGGCCGAGGGGCCCGGACTCCTGGTCATCCGGAGGGCTTGAGACCGAAAGGTCACGTCTCCATACGCCTGAAACGGGAGCGCGCTTCCGAAGGAGACACCTGCACGACATTGAACGTTTCCGCAGCTCAACGCCTGCGGGCCGGTTGCCTCCGCTGCACGTCTCGTACGTGCAGCGCTGAGGGGAGCCGGATCACCCGACTTCAACGGCGCGCGGCCCCGGTGCTCGAACACCGGGGCCGCTGTTCGGGCCGTTCCTATCCGAGAGGAACACGACCCTATGAACCCCATCGTGACTGTTCAGGACGCTGTTACCGCGTTCGCCGACTGGATGGAGCCGACGGACGCGGAACTGGACGCGATCGAGCAGGAACTTCCGCTGATCCTGGCGGACGTCGACCTGTTGGACGCGCACATCATCACCCTGGACCGCACGCCGACCGAGCTGGACGCCCGCCGGATCCGCCGGGCCCACCGCCGGGTGCTCGCCGAACGACTGGCGCTGGCCAACCGCACGGCCGGCGCGTCCCTGCCCGGCGGCGCGGCATGAGCGCCCCGGTCGTACGTAGCCACACCGACGCGCTTGCCGAGGTGAAGGCGGAGATCGCGCGGACCGACAACAAGACCGCGCTTCTGCTCGCGTTCGTCGGTGCGGTTCTGGCCGGCGCCTGGACGATCGGCAGTGCCCTCCCGCTCAATGCGGCGGCCGTGGTCGTCGGTGTGCTGGGTATGGCGTTGCTGGTCGGCGCGGCGAGCAAGCTGTTGACGTCGGTGCGCCCGAACCTGAGCGGCGGTCACGGCTTCACGCTGTGGGCGACCCTCACCCCGGAGCAGGTCACCGAGAGTCTGTCGACGGATCTCGCCGCCCACATCGCCGGACTCTCCCGGCTAGCGGTCGCCAAGTACACCTGCCTGCGTCGCGCGGTCGACCTGACCCACGCGGGCGGTGCCCTCCTGATCCTCGCCGTGGTGCTGGCGCTCGGGGGTGCGGCATGAGGACCAGCGCCAAGACCCTGTTGACCGTGCTGCCGGCCGTTGCCATGACGGCCGTGTCCATGGTGCTCACCCTGGCCGTGGTCATGATGTGGCTCGGTACGGCCGTGCCCTGGTACGTCGCTCTGGTCGTCGGGTTGGGTATCGACGGCGGGTGGCTGGCCACGCTCGCCTATGAGCGCCGGTTGGCCGCGCAGGGCGACCACAGCAACGCCGTGACCGCCGTTGGCTGGTCGTTCGGGGCGGTCGCCTCCGGTGTCCTGGTCACTCACGCCGTGACCGCCGAGACGTCCATGGGTGCGTGGCTGGCGGTGGCGTGGCTGCCGCTCGCCGCCAAGATGCTGTGGCTGGTCCACGGTCTGTGGGAGCGCACGGCGCTCACGCCGGCGGCGCTGGACACGATCCGGGGCATTCAGCAGGAAGCCCGCGACGACGCGGCCGTTGCCCGTGCCCGCCTGCGTGCCGAAGCGTCCACCGAGGAGACGCGGCTGACGGCCGTGACGGAGGCGGGGGCACGCGTCGCACGCGTCCAGGCCCGAACCGCTGAGACCCTTGCTGGGGCGTGGTCGACGCTGGAGGCGGCCCGTAAGGGCGAGAGCACCGGACGGGCCCTGACCAGCGTGACGAGCCGCGTCACACCCGACGTCACACCCTCGTGGGAACTGCCGGTGTGGGGCCCCTTTGAGCCGGTTGCGGCGCTGGAGCAGGCACCGGCGCTCAGTGACGCGGCGCTGGACACGTTGGTCGATGAGATCCGGCACAGCGAGCAACCGCCGTTGTCGTACCGGGAGATGGCCACCCGCTTCCGCACGGCCGGCCACTCCGCCTCCGAGGTGCGCCTGCGGGCCGCCTGGAAGCGCGTCGTCTGATGGCCGCGCTGCCGGTCTACCGGTGGCACCTGGCACCGGACGGCTACGCCACCCGCCGCCAACTCCGGGCACGCAACCTGCGCCCCGGCGGTCAGGGCGTGGCCGCGCAGCTCGAACGCCCCCGCCGCCGGCGTCCCCCACTGGTCGCCTACCTCTACCGCGTCGACCTGGCCAAGCCCGTACGGCCCATGACGCCCGCGCGGTGGGCGGCGCTCGCCAAGGCCAATGCCGCCCGCCGCCTGTGCCCCGCCTGCCGGCGTGACGCCGGCTACGTCATCTCCACCGCGCTGGGCATGTGCGCGCCCTGCGCCTACCCCGACCCGCACGGCTACGAAAGGACTGCCTGACATGGGCAACTCCGAGATCCGCCGTATCGACCGCGAGATCGGCAAGATTCAGAAGAAGCTGGAAGCCGTCCAGCGGGGCGAGTGGTGGCCGCTGACCAGCCGCGAACGCCTCGCCATGACCCGCGCCATGGCCGGCGGCGCCCGCAGCATCCACCAGGGGCGCAGCGCGAACGGTGCCGAGAACCGGATGGACTCCATCGGCACGGCCGCTGAGACCCGGCTGAACGCCGAGCTGACCGCCCTGTACGGCGAGCGCCAGCGCATCCTCACCGAGCAGGCGCGCGCCAAGGCCGCCAACAAGTCGTCCCGGTGGTGGTGAGCATGGACCGCCGTTGCCCCGCCGCTCACCCCGACGACCCGACCCCGTGTGTCGGTCCGGTCGTGGTGACCGTGCTGGACGCGCTCAACGCCGGAGCGGACGGGTGCGAGCACCACGGCGCCCGCCTCCTGGCCAGCCTGGACCGCGCCCGCGTCTACCCGCTGCCTGACGCCCCGGCCGGGGCCGCGATCCGCGTCTTCGCCGCCGCCGACACGATCCGCCCCTTCTGCTGGGTCGACGGCCCCCGCACCGACCCGTCCCAGCTCAGCCGTGCCGAGAACCGCGCCCGCTGCACCGACCTCCCCTCCCTCGCCTCCCGCTCAGGAGACCTCCCGTCATGACCGAGAACGTCATCAACCTGCACAAGCCCACCGACCCCCCGACCGGCGCCAACGCCCCGACCGTCCTCACGGTCGTCCCCGACCCGGCACCCGCCCCGCGCATGCCGCTGTGGGTGCGCTCCGGGCGCGCCATCAAGACCGCCGCCACCGACGAGAACACCAAGACCGTGGTGCGAGCGGTCGCCCGGCACACCCTGTACACGTTCAACGGGGGCCGGATCGTGGCCCGCCGCACCTGGGACGGCCGTACCGGGGCCCGCTACGAGCGGATGATCCGGGCCGCCGAAGCGGCCGGGAACCTGGAAGTTGCGGAGGAGTGGGAGGAGCGGCTCCAGCGCTTCCGGCAGGCTCGCCACCACCGCCGCATGGACCTCTTGCACTCCCCCGTGGAAGCGGCCAAGGGCGTCGCCGTCGGCACCGGGATGGGCGTCGGCGTGCTGGTCGCGCTCGGGGTCGTCATGGCGATCAACACCAAGCACCCGGCGGACGTCATCACCCCGCTCGCCGCCACCATCGACTTCATCGCCACCCTGATCCGGATCATTCAGATCGTGTGGGGCCCGGCGCTCACGATCGCCCCGTTCCTCGCGCTGCTCGCGCTGTGGTCGGTCGGCGCGCACCAGAAAGCGGCGCCGTCGTGGTCGATGCCTGAGCACCAGCGATCGAGCGAGGGTGAGCCGATCACCCCGTCCATCGTGGTCAAGGCCCTGCGCGACCTCGGAGTCCCGGCGCTGCGCAACGCCATCAAGGAGATGGGCGACGTGGGCGCGTCGATGCTCGGTCCGATCCGGATCGCCGGATGCGGTGTCGAGGTGGACGTCACCTTGCCGTCGGGGGTGGCCACGAACGAGGTGCAGCAGCGTCGCAAGAAGCTCGCTGAGAACCTGACCCGGCACGAGCACGAGGTGTTCATCACGATCCCCGAGGCGGCCCGCACGGTCCGCCTGTGGATCGCCGACTCCGGCGCCTTGGATGAGCCGATCGGGCCGTCGCCGCTGGTCACCGACGAGACCATGACCGCGAACTACAAGACCGGTAAGGCCCCGTGGGGTCAGGACCTGCGCGGGGATGCGGCGGAGCTGAGTGTGTATCAGCGTCACATGCTGGTCACGGGCCGATCCAACCAGGGCAAGACCGCCGCCCTGCGTGCACTCGCGCTGTGGCTGGCGCTGGATCGGTCGGTGCAGTTCTGGATCGCCGATCTCAAGGGCGTCGGGGACTGGAGCATGTTCCGGGGCGTTGCGGACGTGCTGATCGAGGGTCCGTCGGATGACCACGTGATCCAGGCGACCGAGATGGTCGAGAACGCAGAGGAGGAGATGAACCGCCGGATCCAGGTGCGTCTCTCCGATCCGAAAGCGGTCTTCCCGCCGCTGATCGTGCTGGTGGATGAGGCGCAGAAGGCGTTCATGTGCCCGGCCATCGACGACCAGAAGCGCCCGTACGGGGGTTCCAAGGCCACCAGCCGGTACTTCATGGCCGTCCGTTCGATCCACAACCAGGGCCGCGCCGTGGACGTCATGATGTGGCAGGGCACCCAGGACCCCACCGACCAGAACCTTCCCAAGCTCGTGCGGGAGGGTGCCCACACCCGTGCGTCCCTCGTGCTGGGCAGTGAGTCGCAGGCGAAGATGGCACTCGGGGACAAGGCCGTCGAGGACGGGGCCGCCCCGCACATGCTGCGCCAAGGGCTGGACAAGGGAACGCTGGTCGTTGCCTCGGACGGCATCACGATGCCCAAGGGCCAGTCGTCCATCACGGTCCGCACTCACTTCATCGACGACGAGCCGGCCGAAGCCATCGCCTCGCGGGCCCGCGCGCTCCGGGATGGTGTGACCACCCTGCGCGTTGTCGACCGCAGCGAGGAGCGCGATGCGCTCGCCGACATCGCCGCCGTGATCGGCACGGAGGCGCGGGTGCTCACCCAGGACGTCATCAAGCGGCTCGCCGTGCTCGCCCCGGACGCCTATGGCAAGTGGTCGTTCACCGACCTCACCCGCGTGTTGGACGGCACCGGGGCCGAAGCGTACAAGTCCGACGGGCGCATGGTCGTCGGCCGTGACCGCCTCGCCCGCGCCATCGCCGACCGCGACAAGACGGGTTCCGCTTCCGCTTCCGAATGACAGGGAGCCGACCCGTCCCGGGGCAGGGAGGCAGGGAGAACTCCCTGACCCCCTCCCTGACCCGCCTCCCTGGCCCTGACCTGCGTAATTGATCGTCAGGGAGGCAGGGAGGCGCCGCAGGTCAGGCCCCCGAAACCCCCCTCTCAGCGCCCCCGGCAGGGGGTGTCTTCTCCTCCCTGAACCGTGACCGGAAGGGATTCCGCATGTACCCCGAGACCACCCCCGAAACGCCCCTGTCGGGCGTCCGGATGAGCGACGACGTAGCCGCCGCTGAGGCCGCCCGGATCATCGCCGACGCCTACAAGCCCGCCCCCGAGACACCGACCGCCTACCGCGACGACAGCCCGCTTCCCGCCTACGGCGACACACCCCCCGTACTCCAGCCGGACCGCCGGATCGTGCCGGCGTGGGCCGCCGGAACCGCCGTCGCCGGCATCGGCGTCGGAGCCGCGTTCGTCGGCATCGGCTGCGGCGTCTGGCTCGCCTGCCAAGGATTCGCCGCCGTCTCCCTCACCTCAGTCCTGTTCGTCACCCTCCCCATCGCCGCCGTCGCCGGCGTCTTCGCCGCCATCGGGACCGCCCTGCGCTCACTCAAGGGCGTCCACACCGAGAACCACCACCACTACCGGGGCCCGGTCCGGCAGGAGAACACCACCACCAAGACCTACGGACTCATCGCCCGGACCCGCAACGAGCACCACGGCTGACAGGAGACCCAACACCCATGTTCCGCCTGCGACTCAAGGTCATCGACCACCCCCGCCGCGCCCTGATCCTGACCGACACCCCCCGCCCCGACTGCCCGAACTGCGCCGGCGCCGGAGGCACCGTGGAGCACTACGGCTACCCGGACACCGGGGAGTACTGGGGAAGCGGCTGGGAGTTCTGCGCCTGCTGGACCGCCCGGCGCCTGACCCTGCTGCCCCTGCCGCGCTGGACGCGCCGCACCCCGCCCGCCGGCTACAGCACCAACGCCCCGTTCTAGCTACGCCAAGGGCGGCCCCCGTCTCGCCAAAGTCCGGGGCCGCCCTTGCCAGCCAGTCACCTACCAAGGAACTGGAGACATCCAGGATGACTCATCCCGCCCACAGTGGGCGAGCGGTCGACGCTCCCCCTCCGGCCATCAACTTCCGGACCGAGACCCGGCCCGACGGCAGCACCGTTCTGTCCCTGCTCACCGTGACCGCCCCGTACGTCCTGGCGGAGCACCGGTTCGAGTTGGACCCGTACATGACCCGCGCCCTGCTCGGCGCCCTGGTGCGTGACCTGGACGGCATCCCCGACCCCGGCCCTTACCCCGAGGCCGCCGCCCTGCTCGCCGCGCTCGACAGCACCGACCCCACCGCGTTCGACAACGCGATGGACTACTACCACGTCTACCTTCACCGCCTGCTGACGAACGGGGGCAGGGCATGAGCGAGCACCTGTTGCGGGCCGCCCTGGACGCGGCCGAACGCGGCTGGCACGTCTTCCCCCTGCGCCCCGGCAGCAAGCCGCCCGCCCTGCACGGCGAAAGGGCATGCCCCGGCACCGGGGAGTGCGCGGCGGGGCACCGGAAGTGGGAGCAGCGTGCCACGACCGACCCGGACCGCATCCGCGCCGCGTGGTCGCGGGCCCCGTTCAACGTCGGGATCGCAACCGGCCCGTCCGGTCTGCTGGTCGTCGACCTGGACGTACCCAAGGACAAGGGCAGTACGGACGCGCCTGACGGCGCGGTGACCTTCGCAGCGCTCTGCGAGCGCGCCGACCATGCCGTCCCCGACACCTACCGGGTGCGGACCGCGAGCGGCGGCATGCACCTGTACTTCACCGCCCCGGCCGGCGTCCGCCTCACCAACACCGCACGCACGATCGCCCCTTCGGTCGACACACGGGCCTGGGGCGGGTACGTGGTCGCCGCCGGTAGCACCACCCCCGCCGGGGACTACGAAGCCCTGTGCGCCCCCGTGGTGGCCCCTCTGCCGCTCTGGCTCCAAACCATCCTGCAACCTGCCCCCAAGCCCGCACAGACTCCCTCAGAGGCCGTAGCGGGGCAATCACGCCGATACGCGGATGTAGCGCTCGCCAACGAGACCCGGAACGTCGCCACGGCCCAACAGGGTTCGCGGGAGAGCTCGTTGTTCCGGGCGGCGCGCGCTCTGGGGCGGTTCGTCGCGTGGGGCGACCTCCCGCGACACGTGGTCGAGCAGGCTCTTCAGGAGGCAGGACAGGGGGTCGGGCTGTCCGCCGCCGAATGCCGCTCCACTCTCCGCAGCGCACTGGACTGGTCCATCACCCACAACTCGGCACGCAGGGCGACGGCATGAGCGCCCCCTCTCGCCCCCTCCTGAAGAGCTTCCCCACCACCCCGACCAGCCCGCACGCCGCGCGACCGGCCGAACCGACGGCGACCGTGGGCGAACCGAAGGACGTCGCCCGTAAGGGCGTCCGCACTGCCCTTCGCCCTGACCCGCAGACGACCGACCCGGCCGACCCGACACCGGAACGCCCCGGGATCCGGATCTACGCGCCGCCGGTCTACCGCGACCACGACGACGGGGCCCGCTGGTCCAAGCGCTACGGCGACACCCCCAGGGCCGCCTACGCCTGCCCCTGCGGACAGACCAACACCGCCACCGGCCCGCGCACCGTTCCAGCTCTGATCACGGAGTACGAGGTGCACAAGCAGGTGTGCGACGGCACGCCCGCACCCCACACGGAAGGAAGGGTCGCCGCATGACCCCCACCATCGACGGGGCCGCGCTGCTCAACGAGGTTGAGGCGTTCCACCGCCGGTTCAACGTCTTCCCCACCGAAGCGGCCTACGTCGCCGTGGCGTTGTGGGACGCGCACGCCCATCTGCTCGACTGCTTCGACTCCACCCCGCGTCTGGCGTTCCTCTCCCCGGAGCCGGGGTCGGGGAAGTCCCGCGCGCTGGAGATCGTGGAAACCCTCGTGCCCGCCCCGATGACGGCGGTCAACGCGTCCGCCGCCGCCCTGTTCCGCTCCGTGTCCAGCCCGCAGGGCCGGCCGACGATCCTGTTCGACGAGATCGATACGGTCTTCGGCCCGAAGGCGGGAGACAACGAGGAGCTGCGGGGGTTCCTGAACGCCGGGCACCGCCGGACCGGGGTCACCTACCGGTGCATCGGCGACGGCGGGAACCAGACCGTACAGGCCTTCCCCTCGTACTGCGCCGTCGCGGTCGCGGGTCTCGGCTCGCTGCCCGACACGATCATGACCCGGTCGGTCATCATCCGGATGCGCCGGCGGGCCCGCAATGAACGCGTGGAATCCTTCCGGGCGCGCGTTCATGAGGCGGAGGGACACAAGCTCCGTGACCGGCTCGCCCAATGGGCAGAGCACGCGCGGGGGTTCGTGATGGGTGCCTGGCCCGACATGCCGGACGGGGTCACCGACCGGCCTGCGGACGTGTGGGAACCCCTGCTCGCCATCGCGGACGCGGTTGGCGGCGACTGGCCGGAGCGGGCACGTAAGGCGTGCGTGGCGCTGGTGACCGCGTCCAAGGCCAACGACAAGGGCAGTCTCGGTATCCGGCTGCTCGCCGACCTGCGCGACCACGTCATGGTCGGCATCGACCGCCTGCCCACCGTCGCCATCCTGGACCGACTGAACGCCCTGGACGACGCACCGTGGGCCGATCTGCACGGCAAGCCACTCGACAACCGCAGGTTGTCACGGATGCTCGCCGAGTACATGACGGCGGACAACGAGCCGATCGCCTCCCGCAACATCAAGACCGCCGGGAGCGTCCTCAAGGGCTACTACGCCACCGATCTCCACGACGCGTGGGCCCGCTACTGCCCCCCACCCCCGGAAAGTCCGCTACCTCCGCTACCCGGCACCGAAGACCTGACCTGACCAGCAACAACGCGGTAGCGGCAACCACCCCGAGTTGCCGCTACCGCGCCGCTACCCATCCGCTACCGCTACCCCTTCCCGCTACCCCGAACAGGCCCCTGACCTGGACGGTAGCGGCGGTAGCGGAAGTAGCGCCCCTCAGAGAGCCCCCCGAGGACTGCCCCGAGGAGTCACCGCATGGACACGGCCCAACTCGCCGAAGTCATCGATCCCACCCTCGTACTGCTGACCGTGGAAGAGGCGGCCCGCCGTCTCCAGATCGGTCGAACCGTCTGCTACCGGCTCATCAGTTCCGGAGAGCTGGAGTCCATCACCGTCGGGCACCTGCGCAGGGTCCCGGCTGACGCCGTACCGGAGTTCGTCTCCCGCCGCCGCAAGAGCCACCGCCTCGCCGCCGTCGCCTGAGGAGTACACGCATGGCCGAAGCCAACAACGACAAAAAGCGCACCCGTCAGCCGAACGGCCGATCGTCCATCTACCAGGGCAGTGACGGGAAGTGGCACGGTCGAGTCACCGTCGGCATCCGCGATGACGGGAGCCCCGACCGGCGCCACGTCGAACGCAAGACCCGTGCCGAAGTGACCGCCGCCGTCCGTGAGCTGGAGAAGCAGCGCGAGGCGAAGACCCTGGCCAAGCCGGGAAAGCCCTGGACGGTCAAGACGTGGCTGACTCACTGGGTCGAGACCATCGCCCCGCTTGCCGTGAACGAGAACACGATGGTCGGCTACGGGGTCGCCGTCCGGAAGCACCTGATTCCCGCCCTCGGTGCTCACCGGCTCGACAAGCTTAGGCCGGAGCACATCGAACGCTTCTACGGCAACATGCAGGCAGACGGCCGTAAGGCCGGAACGATCCACCAGATTCACCGCACCTTCCGCACCGCGCTGAACGAGGCTGTACGGCGCGGTCACCTGGGACGGAACCCCGTCCAACTCGCCAAGGCACCCCGCCTCCGAGAGGAAGAGGTGGAGCCCTACACCGTCGAAGAGGTGCAGCGGCTCTTGCGGACTGCCGACGACCGCCGCAACTCGGCTCGGTGGGCCGTGGCGCTCGCCCTCGGGCTCCGGCAGGGGGAGGCGTTGGGCCTCAAGTGGGCTGACGTCGACCTGGAGCGGGGCGTTCTCATGGTCCGCCGGAGCCGCCGCCGGCCGCGCTACGCCCACGGGTGTGGCGACCCCTGCGGAAGGAAGGCCGGCTACTGCCCGCAGCGACAGCGCACGAACCCCGAGACGGCCGACACCAAGTCCCGCGCCGGACGGCGGGCGGTCGGGCTCCCCTCACAGCTTGTGGATCTGCTCCGAGTCCATCGGGTCAAGCAGGATGCCGAACGCGCGGCGGCGGGGGACAAGTGGACGGATGAGGGCTGGCTATTCGCCACGCCCACCGGGCGGGGAACTTCGCCCCGAACGGACTACGACGACTGGAAGGAGCTGCTCGAAAACGCGAAGGTGCGAGACGGCCGTCTGCATGATGCTCGTCACACCGCCGCTACCGTCCTGTTGATCCTCGGGGTTTCCGAGCGGGCCGTCATGGGTCTGATGGGTTGGTCCACCACGGCCATGGCGGCGCGGTATCAGCACATGGTCGACTCGGTCCGGAACGAGGTTGCCCAGCGGGTCGACGGGCTCATCTGGAAGCCAGCCGGAGACGGCTCGGACGACGATGACGATGGGCTCTCAGGATCGCTCGTACGGGCCAACTGAGACGGAAACTGAGACGGAAGCCGAAAGGGTGCCCGGTCCGATGGACTGGGCACCCTTTCTACCTGCGGTAGCGGAGGGATTTGAACCCTCGGTGACTTGCGCCACACTCGCTTTCGAGGCGAGCTCCTTCGGCCGCTCGGACACGCTACCGAGGGAGACCTTACAGCAAGGGGGGCCGTGCTCTGAAATCCGTATTCGAGCGCTCCGGAGGCGGCTCGGGAGCAGGCCCCGGCGGGCATGTCAGCGGGTACGGAAGAAGTCCGTGAGCAGGCGGGCGGATTCCTCGGCCAGGACGCCCTGGACGACCTCGGGGCGGTGGTTGAGACGACGGTCCCGTACGACGTCCCAGAGGGACCCGGCCGCGCCGGCCTTGTCGTCGCGGGCGCCGTAGACGACCCGGTCCACCCGGGACTGGACCAGGGCGCCCGCGCACATCGTGCAGGGCTCCAGCGTGACCACGAGGGTGCAGCCGGTGAGCCGCCACTCGCCGAGCCGTGCGGCGGCCCGGCGCAGCGCCAGCACCTCGGCGTGCGCGGTGGGGTCGCCGGTGGCCTCGCGTTCGTTGTGACCGGCCGCGAGGACCGTCGTACCGTCCGGGGACAGCACGACGGCGCCGACGGGGACGTCCCCGCCCCGGACGGCCTGGCCGGCCTCGTCCAGGGCGAGCCGCATCGCGGCCCGCCAGCGGTCGCGTACCGGGTCCGGGGACCCGGCTGCCTCGTGGAGGGTCAGCGGACGGTCTCCAGGACCTCGGCGGCGCCCAGAGCCTCGGCGATCTCGCTGAGCGCGTCGTCGCTGAGCGCCAGCAGCTCCTTCGCGCTCACGCCCAGGTCTTCGAGGATCCCGGTGTCGCCGACCGGGCCCGCGGGCACGGCGGAGGTGTCGGTGTCCTCGTCGTCCTCGGTCTCCGGCTCACCGTCCTCGGTGCCGTCGAGGTCGAGGGCGTCCAGGTCGTCGGCGTCGTCCTTGGGCTCCCTTCCGAGCATTTCGTCGGTGAGCAGGAGCTCTCCGTACGAGCTGCGGGCGGCGGCGGCAGCGCTGGAGACGAAGACCCGGGGGTCCTCCTCACCGTCGATGCGCACGACGCCGAACCAAGCGTCTTCCTGCTCGATGAAGACGAGCACCGTGTCGTCGGCGTCCGACGCCGATTCCCGGGCCAGGTCGGCCAGGTCCGACAGGGTCTCCACATCGTCGAGCTCTGTGTCGCTCGCTTCCCACCCGTCTTCGGTGCGCGCGAGCAGTGCGGCGAAGTACACCGTGACTCTCCCACTGGTCTTAGGCGTGCCGGTTGGGGGTCCCCCCGGCGGAGGTTCTGGGCGGGGAGAGCTGTGCTCCGAGCCCCACCCACTCGGAATCGTGGCAGAAACAAGGCGTTCAGGGGACGTCTTCGGCTCCCTGTGTCTGGCAGTTTTGATCGCACGTATGCAAAGAGCCATCCGTGCGTCCGTGAACGCAGTCACCAGCGCACTCGTTGCCGCCACCTGCGGATCGTACGCGGGTTTTCTCGCAGCCCACGCACGGCCTTGCCCATGGCGGACCGCAACACGCCACAAGGAGTGGATCTTTGCCGAAGGATCGGCTGCACGACCCTTACCTGTCTTACAGTCTTACTGGCTCTTACCAGCGAAACGTCCGCATACGCATGGCGTGGCGCAGCCGGGCCACCTTGGCGCGGCGGGGCTGCACCCGGTCGCGCAGTGCCCGCGCCTCGGCGAGCTCGCGCAGGAACCGGGCGCGGCGGCGGCGCCGCTCGGCGTCCGTCTCGCCCTCGGGGCCGCCGTATGCGCGGTCGGGCAGCTCAGGCACGGTCACACCACCTCGATCCGTGCCTCCCACATTCCCCCGGACGGGGGGTTTGATGCCGACGCGGGCCAGCGCGGGCCAGCGCGAGGTGTACGTGGACGCGGTTACTGTTATGGGCATGCGTCTCCACGTCGTCGACCACCCCCTGGTCGCCCACAAACTCACCACGCTGCGCGACCAGCGCACCGACTCCGCGACGTTCCGGCGGCTCGCCGACGAACTGGTCACCCTGCTCGCCTACGAGGCGACCCGGGACGTGCGGACCGAGGCCGTCGACATCCAGACCCCGGTCGCCCGCACGACCGGCGTCAAACTCGCCCGCCCGCGGCCGCTGGTCGTGCCGATCCTGCGGGCCGGGCTCGGCATGCTGGACGGCATGGTGCGGCTGCTGCCGACCGCCGAGGTGGGTTTCCTGGGCATGATCCGCAACGAGGAGACGCTGCAGGCGTCCACGTACGCCTCGCGGATGCCGGAGGACCTCTCCGGGCGCCAGGTGTACGTCCTCGACCCGATGCTGGCCACGGGCGGCACGCTGGTCGCGGCGATCCGCGAGCTCATCCGGCGCGGCGCGGACGATGTGACGGCGGTGGTCCTGCTGGCCGCGCCGGAGGGCGTCGAGGTCATGGAACGCGAGCTGGCGGGCACGCCGGTCACGGTGGTGACGGCGGCGGTGGACGACCACCTGAACGAGCACGGGTACATCGTGCCGGGGCTGGGAGACGCGGGGGACCGCCTCTACGGCGCGGCCGAGTAGGGCGCCGGGCGCCCCGGCGCCGTAGGGGTGGCGGGAGCGTCCGCGGGGCCGTCGCGGCCGCTCGCGCAGTTCCTCCCCAGCCTTCGGCCGGGGGTACCCCCAGCGCCCCTGAGGGCGCGCTGGTCTACGGGGCGCTGCAGTTGTGATCGCGTCCGAGGCTTTGGCCGTCGCCACGGCGATCAGCCGTGGCGGTGGTCCTCAGCAGGGCTTCTTCGATTCCTTCGGCTGGGGGTCGGACAGGGACGCGATCGCCTGCGCGGCCGTCGCCTGGGGTGTGAGGGTCTTGAACGCGTCGCCGATGATCAGGTCCACGGCGGCGCCCTTGCGGCCCGCCTCCGTGCGCTGGTCGGCCGCCGTCAACTGCGTGGCCAGGACCGGGAGCGAGGTCTTCAGGGCGGACGCGGGGCCCAGCAGTATCGCCGTGCCCTTGACCTTCTGGTCGAACTTCGTCGGCGCGTTGCCGACGTCGCCGATCTTGAAGCCGCGCTTCTTGAGTTCGTCCGCGGTGTCCTTGGCCAGGCCCGTGCGGGTCGTGGCGTTGTAGACGTTCACCGTGATCTGGGCCGGCTTCGGCAGCGCCGCCGCCGACGGCCCGGCCGCCGGACTCGCGCTCGCCACGGCCTGCTTGACGCAGTCGGTGGTCGAGCCGGCCGCCGCTGCCGTCTTGTCGCCGCCCGAGAAGACGTCGATGAGCTGCAGGGTGCCCCAGCCGACCAGGCCGAGCGCGGTGACGGAGGCGACCACGGAGAGGACGAGCCGGGCACGCCGCCGGCGCGGGCGCATGCGAGGGTATTTGTCCCCTGTGATCCGGTACTGGCCGCCCATGCCGGGGGGAGTCAGCATGCTCATGAGCGCAGCGTAGTGCGCCACGCGAGCGTTGACTAATAGATGATCATCCGACGGTGCACGCTCTAACCCGAAAGGGGCAACCGGCGCGGAACGACGGGTGGTGAGCGGGCGTCAGTCGAGTTCGAGCACGCGTGCGTGCAGCACCTGACGCTGCTGGAGGGCGGCCCGGACCGCGCGGTGCAGCCCGTCCTCCAGGTACAGGTCGCCCTGCCACTTCACGACATGCGCGAAGAGGTCGCCGTAGAACGTCGAGTCCTCGGCGAGGAGGGTCTCCAGGTCGAGCTGCCCCTTGGTCGTCACGAGCTGATCGAGGCGGACCGGGCGCGGCGCGACGTCCGCCCACTGCCGGGTGCTCTCCCGGCCGTGGTCGGGGTACGGCCGGCCGTTTCCGATGCGCTTGAAGATCACACGGAAAGCCTACCGGTCCAGACGTTCCGGGCGCAGCCATGGCGACCGAGTGCGACGCTGGAAAAGACACCGTAAAGGTAATCAAAGGGGCTAAACGGCAACAGGGGGTCCGATGACGAACGCCGGTGAAGCCGGTGGTGCGCCCCCGGCCGGGGCCGCCGAGGTCCCCGAGGTCGCCGCGATCGCCTCCGGGTACGCCTTCACCGGTCCGGCGCTGGACCTCGGGGCCCTCCTCTGGGACGGGCGGTGCCATCCCGACGCCCCGGTCCGGATCCCCCTCCCCATGCTCAACCGCCACGGCCTGGTCGCCGGCGCCACCGGCACCGGCAAGACCAAGACGCTCCAGCTGATCGCCGAACAGCTCTCCGCGCAGGGCGTACCGGTGTTCCTGGCGGACATCAAGGGCGACCTGTCGGGGATCGCCAGGCCCGGGCAGCCGAACGACAGGGTCCAGGGCCGGGCGGGTGAGGTCGGCCAGCACTGGACGGCGACCGGTTTCCCCGCCGAGTTCCTCGCGCTCGGCGGCCTCGGCCAGGGCGTTCCCGTGCGGGCGACGATCACCAGCTTCGGCCCGGTGCTGCTCTCCAAGGTGCTCCGGCTCAACCAGACCCAGGAGCAGTCCCTCGGCCTGATCTTCCACTACGCCGACACCAAGGGCCTGGAGCTGATCGACCTCAAGGACCTGCGCGCGGTGGTCGCCTTCCTCACCTCCGACGAGGGCAGGGCCGAGCTGAAGGACATCGGAGGGCTCTCGACGGCCACGGCCGGGGTGATCCTGCGCTCCCTGACCGCCTTCGAGGCACAGGGCATGACGGACTTCTTCGGCGAGCCGGAGTTCGACACGGCCGACCTCCTGCGTACGGCACCGGACGGCCGCGGGGTCGTCTCGGTCCTCGAACTCCCCGCCGTCCAGGACAAACCCCTGCTGTTCTCGACGTTCCTGATGTGGCTGCTGGCCGACCTCTTCCACGACCTCCCCGAGATCGGCGACGCCGACCGGCCGAAGCTGGTCTTCTTCTTCGACGAGGCGCATCTGCTCTTCGGTGACGCGTCGAGGGCGTTCCTGGAATCGATCACCCAGACGGTGCGCCTGATTCGCTCGAAAGGAGTCGGCGTCTTCTTCGTCACACAGACCCCGAAGGACGTACCGTCCGACGTTCTGGCCCAGCTCGGCAACCGTGTCCAGCACGCCCTCAGGGCGTTCACCCCGGAGGACCAGAAGGCGCTGAAGGCGACCGTGCGGACCTTCCCGAAGTCGTCGTACGACCTTGAGGAGCTCCTCACCGGGCTGGGCATCGGCGAGGCCGTGGTCACCGTGCTCAGCGAGAGCGGCGCCCCGACACCGGTCGCGGCGACCCGTCTGCGGGCGCCGGAGTCCCTGATGGGACCGGTGGACGCGGCGGAGCTGGACGCGGCGGTGCGGGGCTCGGCCCTCCACGGACGTTATGCACAGGCTGTGGACCGCGAGTCGGCGTACGAGAGGCTGCGCGCGGCACAGCCGGCCCCCGCCGCGGAGCCGCAGCCCGCGAAGAAAGAGGAACCCTCCCTTGTCGAACAGGTGGTCGGCAGCGGGATGTTCAAGTCCCTCGCCCGGTCCGTGGGCACGCAGCTCGGCCGGGAGATCACGCGGTCGCTGTTCGGCACGGCCCGCAGGCGCAGGTGAGCAAGTGGGCAGGTGAGCCGGGCGCACCGCCCGGCTCACCTCGGCATCAACCGTTCTTCTGCTCCTGGGGCCGCGGCCGCTGCGGCTGCGCCGCCTTCTCCTCCGGCTTCGGTGCGCTGCGAACGGCTTCGGCGCGCAGCAGGGCGCGCAGGACCGCGTACGGGTCTGAGGACATGGCTGTGTTCCTTGCGTAGAACTGACTGACCTGGGGAAACGCGGGGCCGGTCGGTCGGTCAGCAGCGCAGGACCACGGTGCGCAGGAGGGGCGCGGCGTACGGCGGGCGCGGTGCCGTCGGGCACCGGCGGTGGTGGTCCGCCGGGCAGCCGCCGGCCGCCGGTTCGGGGAGCGGCGAGGGGCGCTCCGGTACGTCGGCTCGGTGGACGGCGCGGGCGGGGGGCCGTAGCGGGGTGTCGAGGACGTCGTGTTCGAGGGTGTTGGCGGAGGCGGCCGAGGCAGTGGGGACACCGGCGGCGAGGGCCGCCGTCGGGGCGCCGGCCAGCAGCAGGGCGAGCAGCAGCACGAGCGCCCGCAGCCGGGCCTGTCGGCCGGGCTGCGGGCGTCCGGATGCGGCACCGCTGCTCATGGCGGTCATCTCCCCGCGCGACGGGCGGTGTTCATCGCGGCGGGCGCGAGATCCGCTCGCTCGGCGTACCGGTGCGGCGCAAGGTTGACGTCGCTCACAGTGACTGCGGGATCAGCTTGGCGCGGCTGCGGATGCCGAACGAGGCGATGATCTCGACGATGCCGACGACGACCAGCCAGACGCCGGCGACGAGGGTCAGCACGGCCACCGACCTGAACGGCGAGACGATCAGCACGACGCCGGCGATGAAGGTGACGATCCCGAGGAAGATCATCCAGCCGCGGGCAGGCATCCCGGGGTCGTGCACGGCGGCGATCGTCTGCGTGATCCCGCGGATCAGCCAGCCGATCCCGATCCACAGGGCGAGCAGCAGGATCGACTCCAGCGGGCCGCGGAAGCAGAACAGGCCCAGCAGGATCGACAGCGCGCCGCTGATGAAAGCCAGCACCCGCAGCGAGGTCGTCTTGTGCGTGCCGAACGCGGCGACCAGCTGGAAGACGCCGCTGATCAGCAGATAGACGCCGAAGAGCACACCGGCGGCGAGCAGCGAGGGACCGGGCCAGACGAGAACCAGGACGCCGAGGATCAGCGAGGCGATCCCGGTGAACAGCACGGTCTGCCAGGCGGCCTTGGACAGGGCGTGCAACGGCCCCTCGAAGGCCGGTTCGGGTTCACGCCACGCACCGGAGTGCGCTCTGCGGTCGTCGTCGGCGGGGCCGGTGCTGGGGGGCTCGGTCATGGTTCCAGCTGAGACCGGGGGAGACGGCCCTGCCATCGGGGAAAGGCCACCCGGGTGACGGAGACACCCACGCCACAACGCCGCCGACCGTCCCTGTCCAAGGGCACGTTGCAACGCCCCCGACCGTCCCTACCTAGGAGCGCGGGGCTGTATTCATATGCGGCTCCGCCGCGCGGGCGCGACCAGCCACAACGCACCCGCACCCGACAACGCATCGTCACCCGCCGTCGGCCCCAGCCGACTTCGCGGCCTTCGCCGCCGCCTTCATCTCCTGCTTGTGAGCCCGCACCTTGGCCAGTGACTCGGGCCCCGTGATGTCGGCCACCGACCGGTACGACCGCGCCTCCCCGTACGCCCCCGCGGCCTCCCGCCACCCCTTCGGCGCCACCCCCAGCTGCTTGCCCAGCAGGGCCAGGAAGATCTGCGCCTTCTGCTTCCCGAACCCGGGCAGTTCCTGGAGGCGCTTCAGCAGTTCCGCCCCGCTGTCGACGTCGCGCCAGATGCCCTCGGCGTCACCGTCGTAGTGCTCGACGAGGTACTGGCACAGCTGCTGGATCCGCTTGGCCATGGAGCCGGGATACCGGTGCACCGCCGGCTTCTCGGAGAGCAGCGCGGCGAACGCCTCCGGGTCCTGGGCGGCGATCTCGTGCGCGTCCAGGTCGTCCGTGCCCATGCGCCGCGCGATGGTGGCCGGTCCCTTGAACGCCCACTCCATCGGGACCTGCTGGTCGAGCAGCATGCCGGTGAGCGCGGCGAGCCTGCTGCGGCTGAGGAGTTCGTCGGCCTCGGGGTCCTGGGCGAGATGCAGAACGGGGGCGTTGGCGTTGGCGTCCATGGCTCGATGATCCCGCGCCCGGACCGGCGACGCGCGCTCGCCGCCGCCCGCCCTGCCCGGCCCTCACACGCCTCACGTACGATTCCCCCACGATTTTGCTTAGGTAAGGCTAACCTCACGCAAGGGGTGTCACAGGGTGACCATCGAGACGTTCCGCGACGCCTGGGGCATCCCGCATCTGCGGGCGGGCGACGCCCGGGAACTCGCCCGCGCGCAGGGCCGGGTCACGGCCGTCGACCGGGCCTGGCAACTGGAGGTGGAGCGGCACCGCGTACAGGGCACGTCGGCGTCCTTCCTCGGCTCCTCGGCCGTCACCTGGGACGTCTTCGCCCGCCGGGCCCGTCTGGCGGACACGGCGAGACGCTGCTTCGAGGCGCTGGAGAGACAGGACCCGGAGACGGCGGACTGGGTACGGGCGTACGTGGCCGGCGTCAACGAGGGCCTGGCCGCCGGCGCCGCCCGCACCCCCGAGTTCGCCCGTACGGGCCTGGCCCCCGGCAGCTGGGAGCCCTGGCATCCCCTGGGTATCTGGCTGGCCACCCACATCCTGTTCGCCGGTTTCCCGGCCAAGCTGTGGCGCGAGGAGGCGATACGGCACCTGGGCGAGGAGGCGGTCCCCCTCTTCGCCACGGACGGCCCCGGCACCGCGGGCAGCAACGGCTGGCTGCTCGCGGGCTCCCGCACCACCACCGGCCACGCCCTCCTCGCCGGCGACCCCCACCGCTTCATCGAGGCGCCCGGGGTCTACCAGCAGATCCACCTCTCCTGCCCGGAGTTCGATGTCATCGGCCTGGCGGTACCCGGCGTCCCCGGCATCGCCCACTTCGCCCACACCGGCACGGTCGCCTGGTCCATCACCAACGCGATGGCGGACTACCAGGACCTCTACCGAGAGCGTCTGCGGCGCACGGAAACCGGAGTGGAGGCGCTGGCTCGGAACGGCACATGGACCCGAGCCGAACGCCACACGGAGACAGTGGAGGTCGCGGGCGAACCCCCGGTACGGATCGAGGTGATCGAGACCGAACGAGGCCCGGTGATCGCCGGGGGCCCGGAGGGCCTGGACGAAGAGAAAGCACCGGAGCAGCCGCAGGAGCCGGAGCTGACGGAAGCCGACCGCACCGAACAATCCGACACGGCACCCATGCCGATGCCCGCCGACGGCACTCGGCCGCCGCAGTCGCTGCCCGGTCCCGCTCACGAAAGCGGCGCGTCGACGCCCGAGTTGCCTGACACGCCCCACGAGCCGGCAGCCGCCGACGGCGCTCGGCCCCCACAAGGGCCACCCGCACCTGACCATGAAAGCCGCACGGCTGGTGCGGGTGGGAGGACTCACGCCGAAGGCGAAGCCGAGGCGTTGGCCTTGCGCTACCCACCCCGCGTCACCCACGACCTCGGCTTCGGCGCCCTGCTCCCCCTCCTCCGCGCCCGCCGGGTCGCCGACGTCGACCGGGCCTTCGACGCCTGGGCCGAGCCCGTCAACGTCGTGCACGCCGCCGACACCGCCGGAGGCACCCTGCACCGCGTCGCCGGTCGCGTCCCCGTCCGCTCCCGCACCAACCGCACCCGGCTCGCCCCCGCCTGGCTCCCCGGCCACGAATGGCAGGGCTGGCACGAGATGCCGTACGGCGACATCACCGACGGTGTGGCCGTGATGGCCAATCAGCGCGGCCCGGCCACCCCTCTCGGCGTCGAGTTCGCCCCACCCCACCGCGCCGACCGCATCCGCGCCCTCCTCGACGAGCGCCGCACCTGGTCCGCCGCCGGCCTGCCCGCGATCCACACCGACACCCACCTCGCCTCCGCCGCCCCCCTCCTCGACCACCTCGCCGCCCTCGACGGCCTCACCCCCGCGGCCACCGAACTCCGCGACCGCCTCCTGGCCTGGGACCGCCGGATGGACGCCGACAGCACGGACGCCGCCGTGTACGCGGCCGTACGCACCGCGGTCGTACGGCACCTCGCCGCCCACCCCGCTTTCGCCGCCCTCACCGAAACCCCCGCCTACCCCGAGGTCCTGCTCCCCTGGCTCGCCCTCACCCCCCGTATCGCCTTCGCCCTGGAACACCTTCTCCGCGCCGATGAGTTGTACGGGGTCGACCGCCCCGCCGTCGTCCGTACGGCGATCGAGGAAGTCGCCGCCCACAAGCCCACCGGCCCCTGGGGCGACACCCACCGCCTCGCCCCCTGGCGGGCGCTGCCCGAGCCGTCGTACGACGGACCGGGGCTGTCCGGCGACCACGACTGCGTGCTGTGCACCTCCGCCGTGCCCGGCCTCACCGACCTCTCCGCGCGCGGCCCGGCCGCCCGGTACGTCTGGGACCTCGCCCACCGCGACGACAGCCTCTGGGTGGTACCGCACGGCGCGGACGGCGTCCCCGGCGCACCCCACAACACCGACCAACTCCCCTTGTGGCTCAAGGGAGATCTGGCGCCGGTCAGCACCGACTGGGACCGGCTGGAACGCGTGGACCCCATGGATCCGATCGATCCGATTGATCCGACTGGTCCCACCGACCCCACCGACCCCACCGACCCCACCGACCCCATCGACGCAGAGGAGACCGGACCGATGTCCGAGCGCCACCCCGTCTTCGAGCACGCCCTCCCCGGCTTCGGCACCGTCCGCCTCCGCCCCCTCGACCCGGCGCGCGACACGGACGCCGTCCACACCTGGGTCAGCGAAGAACGCGCCGTCTTCTGGGGCATGACCGGCCTCACCCACGCCCAAGTGACCGAGATCTACGCCCACATGGCCACCCTCGACACCCACCACGCCTACCTCGCCGAGAAGGACGGCGAACCGGTCGCGCTCCTCCAGACGTACGAGCCGGAGGCCGACCGCGTGAGCGAGTGCTACGACGTCCGCCCCGGCGACATCGGGATCCATGTCCTCCTCGCCCCGGCCGGACCCGAGGGCCCCCGCCCCGGCTGGTCGGAGGCCCTTCTGACCGCCTTCATGGCGTATGCCCTGCGCGGCCTCGGCCGCCACCGCATCGTCGTGGACCCCGACGTCCGCAACGAGAAGGCGATCGCCCGCTTCGAACGCCAGGGCTTCGCACTCGGCCCGGCCGTCGTACTCCCCGAAATCGACCTCCCGGACGTCCACCTGCCCGAGAAGCACGCCCAACTGGCCTTTCTCACCCGGCAGGTAGCCTTCCCGGATGATGACGCCTGAGGACCTCATCGCCCATTACGACCTGGAGCCGATCCCCCGCGAGGGCGGCCTGTTCCGGCGCACCTGGGAAGGTCCCGCGCGCGCCGACGGCCGCCCCGAGGGCTCCGCGATCGTCGCCCTCCTCACCGCCGACGACTACTCCGCCCTGCACCGCCTCCCCTCCGACGAGGTCTGGCACTTCTACCTCGGCGACCCCCTCGCCCTGCTGCTCCTCGCCCCCGACGGCACCACCCGTACCCCCGTCCTCGGCCCGGACATACGGAACGGCCAGCGCATCCAGCTCACCGTCCCGGCCGGCACCTGGATGGGCGCCCGGGTGGCGGCCCCCGGCACCTGGACCTTCTTCGGCTGCACCATGGCCCCCGGATTCACCTTCGAGAGCTACGAACACGGGAACGCGGCCCACCTCACGGCGCGTTACCCCTCCGAAGCCGCCCGGATCACGGAACTCTGCCGCCCATGACCCATCTGCTGGACGGACAGACCGCCCTGGTCACGGGCGCGAGCGGCGGCATCGGACGCGCCATCGCCCGGCGCCTGGCCGAGGAGGGCGCCGCGGTGGCCCTGCACTGCCGCACCGCGGCGACGGCGGCACACGAGACCGCCGCGGCCATCGGCGACCGGGCGACCGTCGTACAGGGAGACCTGCGCGACGAGCAGACCTGCCACCGGATCGTCCGCGAGGCGGAAGCCTGGGGAGGCGGCCGCCTGACCGCTCTGGTCAACAACGCGGCCGTACAACCCGTACAGTCCCTGCCCGGTATGACCGTGGCCGACTGGCGCACGGTCGTCGACACCAACCTCACCAGCGTCTTCGCCTGCACCCAGGCCGCCGCCGAGCTGATGCGCGCCCAGCCCGGCGGCGGCACGATCACCCACATCGCCTCCATCGAGGCGACCCACCCGGCCCCGGGCCACGCCCACTACAGCGCGTCGAAGGCGGCGGTCGTCATGCACGCGAGAGCGGCGGCCCTGGAGTACGGACCCTCCGGCATCCGCGTCAACACCGTCTCTCCGGGCCTGATCGACAGGGAGGGTTTGGAGGAGGCCTGGCCGGAGGGGGTGAGGAGATGGCAGGAGGCGGCACCGACAGGCCGGTTGGGCAGCCCGGAGGATGTGGCGAACGCGGTGGTCTTCCTGCTCTCGCCGCTCGCATCCTGGATCAGCGGTCACAATTTGGTGGTGGACGGAGGGGTGTCTGCTCGACCGACATGGTGATGTCTTTCAACGCCCGAACTGGAGCGCCCCGAAAGGGGCGTGGGGCCGTATCGATGTGCGGCTCCGCCGCGTGGGCGCGACCGGCCCCACTCACCCGCAGACAAAATGAGTCCCAAACGCCCCCCATCCGTATGACACACGAACGCGTGTTTCCGAACTCAGGACGGTGACGTGGGCGAAGAACACGACCAGCAGCCGACGCCGACCAGGCACAGGGCGCTACGGTCCCTGACTCTGATCGGCACCCTCCTCGCCGCCCTCCTCTTCGCATCTGCGGCCCCCGCCTCCGCACACGCGGCGCTGCGTGGCAGCGACCCCGCCGACGGCGCCGTACTCAAGTCGGCGCCCGGATCCGTCACCCTGACCTTCACCGAGTCCGTCGGCCTGCTCGACGACTCGTTCCGGGTGTACGACCCCACCAACCACCGGGTCACCACCGGCGAGGCGGAACACGGTCCGGCCGGCTCGGACACCGCCCGGATCACCTTCCCGAAGAAGCTCGGTACCGGCACGTTCACCGTGGCGTGGCGGGTCGTGTCGGCGGACAGCCACCCCGTCTCCGGTGCCCTCACCTTCTCCGTGGGCAAACCGTCGGCGACCACGGTGCCGGTCTCCACCGGCCCGGTCGAGAACCCGGCCACCGACAGCCTCTACAACATGGGCCGCTACGTCGCGTACCTCGCCGTGGCCCTGCTGATCGGCGCCGTCGCCTTCATCACCGTCTGCCGCCCCCCGGACCCCACCCCCCTGCGCAAGCCGATCCGGACGGCCTGGTGGGCCCTGCTGGCCGCCACGCTCTTCCTCTTCGTCCTGCGTTCCCCGTACGAGGAGGGCACCTCCCCGGCGACGGCCTTCGACCTCTCCGCCCTGGCCGGGTCCGCGACAGGCCGCCCCGGCCTGGCCCTGCTCGCCAGGGCCGCCCTGCTGGCGATCGTCGCGGGCCTCTACCTCCTGCTCCGCAAGCGCGCGGACCCGACCCGCCCGTCCCGTGCGCTGCTCGCCACGGCAGCCGTCCTCGCCATCGCCCTGGCGCTCACCTGGGCGGTGGCGGAACACGCCTCCGCCGGCATCCAGGTCCCCCTGGCGATGACGTCCTCGGTGCTGCACCTGCTGGCGATGGCGCTCTGGCTGGGCGGCCTTACGGCCCTCCTCGTCACCCTCTACCGGGCCACCGCCACGCCCCTCCCCGCCGCCGTTGTCACCCGCTTCTCCCGGGTGGCCTTCGCCTCGGTGACGGTCCTCGTCGGCACCGGCGTCTACCAGTCCTGGCGCGGTCTGGGCTCCTGGCAGGCGCTCACCGACACGTCGTACGGCAGGCTCCTCCTGGTCAAACTCGTCGCCGTGACCCTGCTGCTGGCGGCGGCCTCCCGGTCCCGCCGCTGGACGGCGAAGCTGGCGGCCGCACCGGCCACGGCGGCCCGCGCCCGCGTCCCGCAGACGGTCGGCGCCCCGCTCCCGGAGGGGGACCCCGGCTCCCCGGAGGGCCCCGAGGCGCCGGCGGACTCCGGTTCCCCGGCGGACCCCCACCCCCCGGAGGGCTCCCGGCCTCCGGAGGAGCCGTCCGCCACGCCCGGCCACCTGGCCCTGCGCCGCTCGGTCCTCGCCGAAGTCGCCGTCGGCGTGGTCGTCCTCGTCGTCACCACGATCCTCACCGGCACCCTGCCCGGCCGCGCGGCGGCGGAGGCGGCCGCGTCGGGAGCGTCGACGAGCGAGGTCGGGATACCCGCGGCCGTCGTCGCCATGGTCCCGTTCGACGTGGGCACCCCGAACGGCCGGGGCAAGGTACAGATCACCCTGGACCCGGGCCGGGTCGGCAAGAACTCCGTGCAGGCGGTCGTCTTCGCCCAGGACGGCGGTATCTCCACCGTCCCCGAACTCGGCCTCTCCTTCACCCTCGCCGCCCAGAAGATCGGCCCGCTCCCCGCGAACCTCGCCGACCGCGGCGGCTATTGGGCCACCAACTCCGTCAGCCTCCCCATCGCGGGCGAGTGGACGATGAAGCTGACGGTACGGGTGTCGGACCTGGACCAGGTGACGGTGACGCAGAAGATACGGATCGCCGCCTAGCCCACGCCTGGCCCGACCGCACCGCTCACATGTGGCCTTCCGGGGTGGGAGGTGTAACAGTTTCGGGCTCGCGCGCACTGTCCATGCGGACGACCATGTCGGTCGTCCGCATGGACAGGGGCGGGACTTCGTGCAGATGACGGACGAGAGCGGCCGGGCGTACGGCGAGGAGTCGTACGGCGGTGCCGGTTACGGGTACGGCCACGGCCACGAGGGCGGCACCGCCACCGCCGCTCCCGATCCGACCGTGCCGGAGCCGAACCTCCGGGCCACCGGCGCTCCGCTCCCCGGGGCCGGGACGGACCACCTCGGCACCGTGGACTCTCCGCACGGTGACGTCATCACCGTGCCGCCCCCGGACCGGGACTCGCCGGAGAACGATCAGGCGCGGCCCGTCTTCGTGGACGCCTCGGGCCGCCGCCAGCGCCGTGTGCGCCGCGCCGCACGGCTGCTGGTGATCCCCGCCGCCTGCTATGTCGCCCTGCTCATCAGCACGGTCCTGGGCGGTCCCACCATCAGCGCCCCGTTCGTCCCGTTGCCGGACACCCCGCACACGGCCACGCCGCACGCGACCGCCCCCGGCTCCCCGGCCGGCACCGGCCACCCGGCAGGAAGCGCGAACTCCGGTACGGCGTACGACGGCTCCCGTCCCGGTGCGAGCCGGACCGCCTCCGGCCCGACCGGTCGCCCGACGGCCTCGACCGCCGCCGCGGCCACGTCCGAGCCGACCACGACACCGGCCGGCACCGCCTCCCCGACCGCCGCCACCACCGGGAATCCCTCCGCGACTTCCTCCGCGACTCCCACCGCGGCCCCCAGCGCCGGTGCCACTGCGGCGCACTCCGGCAAGGGGCGCGCCATCGGCTCGTCCCACAAGCCCGTGAAGTGATCCGAGGCCCTGACATGACCGATCGCCGAAGCCGCACCGCTGCGCTCCGTCTGCGCGGCCGTACCCGCCGGGTCACCCCCCGCACCCACTGGCTGCTGCTGTGCGTGCTCGTGGTGACCCTGTCGGCCGCCCTGCTGCTACAGGGCTACACCCACCACATGTTCGGGATCACCTCGGACGACGTGACCGGCCCCCGGGGCCGCGCCAGAGCGGTGCCCGGCCGGGTGGCCCAGGGCGGCCCCGTGATCGCGGACGCCGACACCGCCCCGCACACCGCCCGTCCGAAGACCCGCACCATCGCCCTCACCTTCGACGACGGCCCCGACCCCACCTGGACGCCGCGCATCCTCGACGTGCTGCGCCGCAACCATGTGCACGCGACCTTCTTCGTCGTCGGCACCGAGGTCGTGGATCACCCCGACCTGGTCCGGCGGATCGTCGCCGACGGCCACCAGATCGGCATCCACACCTTCACCCACCCCGACCTGTCCCGCCTCGCCCCGTGGCAGCGTTCGCTGGAGCTGCGCGAGACCCAGCTCGCGGTGGCCGGCGCGGCCGGGGTGACCACCGCGCTGCTGAGGCCGCCGTACTCCTCGGAGAACGACGCGCTGGACGACGCCGACTGGTCGGTCCTGAAGCAGGCCGGCGCGGCCGGATACGTCACGGTGCTCTCCACCCAGGACGCCCAGGACTGGCAGCGCCCGGGTACGGAACGCATCCTCGTGAACGCCACCCCGCACGGCCGCGCCGGACAGATCCTGCTCATGCACGACGGCGGCGGCGACCGCGCCCAGACCGTCGCCGCGCTGAACACCCTGATACCCCGGCTCAAGGCCCGGGGCTTCCGGTTCGCGACGGTCGGCGCCGCGGTCGGCATGGCCGGCCCGGTCCAGCGCGCCGGACTGGGCGACCACCTCCAGGGGATGGCCCTGATCGGCCTGCTGCGGGGCGGCGACTGGATCGTACGGCTGCTGGAGGTACTGATGTTCGCGGCCGGTGCGGTCAGCGTCCTGCGCGCGGCGGTCGTGCTGTTCGCGGCCCGCCGGCACCGGCGGCTGCGCAACGGACACCGGGCCGGGGCCTGGGGACCGCCGGTGACCGAACGGGTCAGCGTCATCGTCCCCGCGTACAACGAGAGCGCCGGAATCGAGGCCGCCGTACGCTCCCTGCTCGCTTCGGACCATCCGGTCGAGATCATCGTGGTCGACGACGGCTCCACCGACGGCACCGCCGACCTGGTGGAGTCCCTCGGCCTGCCGGGGGTGCGGGTGATCCGGCAGGAGAACGCGGGCAAGCCGGCCGCGCTCAACACCGGTCTCGCCGCCGCCACCTGCGATCTCGTGGTCATGGTCGACGGCGACACGGTCTTCGAACCCGGCACCGTACGCACCCTCGTGCAGCCCTTCGCCGACCCGGGCGTGGGAGCCGTCTCGGGCAACGCCAAGGTCGTCAACCGCGGTGGCCTGCTCGGCCGTTGGCAGCACATCGAGTACGTGGTCGGCTTCAACCTCGACCGCCGCCTGTTCGACCTCGCCGAGTGCATGCCGACCGTGCCCGGCGCGGTCGGTGCCTTCCGCCGCCGCGCCCTGCTCGCCCTCGGCGGCGTCAGCGACACCACCCTCGCCGAGGACACCGACCTCACCATGGCGCTGTGCCGGGCCGGCTGGCGTGTGGTCTACGAGGAGCATGCGATCGCCTGGACCGAGGCACCGGCGTCCCTGGGCGCCCTGTGGCGCCAGCGCTACCGCTGGTGCTACGGCACCCTGCAGGCCATGTGGAAACACCGCGGCGCCCTGATCCAGCGCGGTGCCGCAGGCAAGCTCGGCCGCCGGGGGCTGGTGTACCTCCTGCTCTTCCAGGTCCTGCTGCCCCTGCTCGCACCGGTCGTCGACGTCTTCGCCGTCTACGGCCTGCTCTTCCTCGACCCGCTCCGGATCACCGCCCTGTGGCTCGCGTTCCTGCTGCTGCAACTGCTGATGGGCCTGTACGCGTTCCGCCTGGACGGCGAACGGCCCGGCTCGCTGTGGAGCCTGCCTCTGCAGCAGTTCGTCTACCGCCAGCTGATGTACCTGGTGGTCGTCCAGTCCGTCTTCACCGCGGTGTCGGGCTCGCGGGTGCGGTGGCAGCGCATGGAGCGCTACGGCAGCCTCCGGGCCCGGGAGACGGCGTCGTAGGAGGGCCGCCTCCCGGGCTCCGTCGGTGGCTGGTCCCCTCAGTGCGTCAGATGGACCCAGATCCCCACGATGGCCGCCGCCTGGACGAGGACCCAGGCGATCTGAACGGACAGGCCGCGCAGCTGGTAGACGGACAGCAGCAGGGCGAAACGGCTGGACTGGTACTGCAGGTCCTTGCGGAAGGTCGCCAGGTCCATCCAGATGCTGGTGAGCGTCAGGACGCACAGGAGGAGGGCGGCGTACAGGAGCAGCTGGCGGGGATCCGTGTCGATGAAATGGATGAGCGCGGCGGCCAGTACCACGGGGACGCCGTAGCCGGCGGTGAGGAACCACGCCCGTGCCTGGCTCCGGCGTCCCGGCAGCAGGCGCCACAGCGCCCCGAGCGTGAAGCCGGCCGCCGCCCATGCCATCTGATAGAGGATCAGGTCGGCGACGAATTCCGGAATGCCGACGGGGGTGAACAGAATCTGCGCTCGCCAGTAGGGAGCCTGCGCCTGGTAGTAGAGCAACAGCCCGGTGGCCGGCAGTCCGAACCAGAATGCCAGACGCCCCGCGCGGACCGCATTGGACCACCAGCGCCCGTACGGTCCCCAGGCCAGGGCGATGTCCAGCACCGAGATCTGCTCCGGCGGCTCGTTTCCCCCGCACGCGGTGACCAGCCAATTGCGCAGGTCTTCCAGCTCCTTTTCCAGCCCCTCGGAGGTCACCCCGTCTCCATGGCCTTGGTCCAGCAGGCGCTTCTGGTGGTTGACGGTGAGGTAGTGGCGGGCCTTCTTCACCAGTTCGTCCCGGTGCGGCTCGGTGCCCAGCCTTTTCGCATAGAAACTCTTGCCCATCCGGCCCAACACGGACCAGTCGCGTCCGATGCGGAGGACCGCGTACACGGCGACGATGTTCAGCACCAGCCAGACGCCGTACAGTGCGCTGGCATTCGCGAACTTCGCCGCCCGCACTCCGACGAATAAGGCGAACAAGGAGACGATCAGCAGGCGATCCAGCTTGCTCGGCCCGCGGGAGAACCGCTCGAATCGGCGGCCCTGTGTGCGGGCCGGCCTGTTGCGGTAACGCAGCAGCGCCAGCAGGGCGATGCCTGTCAGTACCCAGCTGTAGGCGAAGATCCATTTCAGGTCGCTGAAGAAGAAGTTCTCCAGCAGCTTGCTCTGGTACTTGTTGTACTCGGCAGGGTCGTAGTGTTCGGCGAGCCAGTTGACGCGCCCCCACTGTTTCGCGCTCGCATGCCAGGCGAGTCCGAGCAGAATCGTGGCGACGGCCGCCAGCAGACATCCGACGACGGCGACGCACTGCGCCGGGACCGCGTCCCACTGCTCGGTCCAGTGCTTGCGCAGCAAGCCTCCTTCGTGCGCGAATCGCCAGGCCCAGGCGAGCATCGCGGCCAGCCACAGCCACACGGTGGCCAAGCCGACCAGGACAAGCCCGGTGCGGCCCGGGGCGGTTGTCGTCACCGGCGCCAGGTTCTCCGGAAGACCGAAGGCACCGTGGGCCACGATCACCAGCAGGCCGATCCCCGCGACCGCACACGTGGCTGCCGTGACGGCGCGAGCCTGACCACGCCGGCCGTCGCCGGACGGGGCCGGCTCGTCAGGGCGGTCGCCGGGTGCGGCCGGTGGCGCGCCGAGGACCCAGGGGCGGGCGACGAGCACCAGGGCCAGGCCCGCGAGGATGCCGAGAATGGCGCACCACAGGGGTTTGGCTTCCTGCCATGGGATGAGCAGCCCCAGGGCGACCGCCCCGCTGAGTACGGCCCACTCCAGCAGCGTTCGCGTGAAGCTCGTGCTGTGTTCGGTGTCGGTGTCGGTGTCGGGGCCATCCGCCGCCGGTTGCCGGGCCGCGTCCCCGACCGGTGGCGGGGGCGGCGTCCCGTGCTCGGCGGCTGTTCCGGTGCGCCGGGCACGGAGTGCGGCCACGGCGATCAGGATCGAGGCGCACACCCACCACGAGGCGACGCCCGTGGTGGCCCAGACCGACTGGGTGAACGTCGTCGTCAGCTGGCGCAGCCGGGGCGGATCGATTTCCACCTGGACCTCTTGGGGCAGCCTGTTCGTCCACACCAGCTTGTTCTCCGTGGAGGACGACGCCCGTTCCACGAGGTCGCTGAAGGAGAGGCCGTCCAGATCGGCCTCGATCCGCTTCCACCGGACGGTCTGAAGTGTCGGCGGCCACAGATAGACCATCCACGTTCTCCCTGCGGGGACGATTTCCCAGGGGCCCACGGGGAACGGTTTGTTCGTGGTGATCCAGTTGTACGCGACGTAGTGCACCTCGACCGAAGAGTCGGTGGCGGTCACCACGGGATCGCGGGGATGCCACTCGTTGCGCGCCCCGGGAGTCTCGTCCCCGAGCAGCAGGCACCGCATGGCCAGGCGGTACTGCGGGGACTGCACGCTGAACGTCAGCTGCTTGGCGAGCGGCCACAGTCTCGGCACCCGTACCGTCATGTCGGAGACGAGCCAGGGGTGCGACTCCTTGTGCTGCTGCAATCGCAAGGTGGCCTCGACGCTGCTTTCCCGGAGGTGTTCCGGTTGGCAGCCGGTACCGGGGTCCCGCCGCTGTTGCGCCGACGCCGGGTCGCACGTCCACACGCATGACACCAGCACCACGAGTGACAGCAGCCGCCACCATCGAGTCATCGCCATAGGGCCGACACCTCTCCCTGTCCCCGGCGAATCTAGACAAAGCGTTGTATCTGTCATGAACAGACACACGTCGAACGTCTGACACACACCCCCTTGGGCGTGCCGGTGGCATTTGCGGGGCCTGGTTCGGCGCCTGAGAATGGAAGGCCGGTGACCGTCAGCCGATTGACGGAGGACTCATGACCGACACCCCGGTGGGCGTCCCGCGCAAGCCGCTTCCCCGGTTCGAGGAGGCCGAAGGGCTGGGACCCCAGGACGCCGAGTTCGTCGAGGACCTGGTGGCGGTACTGGCCAAGCACGGGAATCTGAACCGTTTCGGCCTGTGCCTGCTGCACGACCACTTCCCGCTCCGCGCGGACGAAGTGCTGGTGGAGACCAACGACCCCGAGGCCCGCACGCTGCACGCCCACGTCGAGAGGGCGGACGGCACACGGCACGCCAAGGCGTCGCAGTGGCGGTTCGTGCCCCATGCCGACGGCGAGGCGGACACGGAGCCGGCAGCGGGCCCCTGCCAGGAGATCATGCTGTGCACCACGCTCGACCTCTGCCCGGGCCACGAGCCCGACGACCGCCGCTCCGACCACTAGGGGCAGGACACCGGAGCGAGACAGGTGGTCGAGGCCGAAGGGTTCGCCGCCGACAGCGACCGGGGCGAAATCGGCGCGGTGGACGTCGAGGGTGTTCGGTATGCGATCCGGCTCGGGCCCAGAGTGCGGCGGCTGCTGTACGAGGTCGTCGACGGGCACATGGTGAAGCGGGACGTCCTCGCGGTCGCGGCCTGGGCGGAACCGGTCGTCACCGAGGAGAGCGCCCCTGGTTGGTACTCCGCAGAGACCGACTGAGACGGAAACCGGGACGGACGAACGCCAGAGGGCCGGGCCACTTTCGTGGTCCGGCCCTCTGAGCCGGCGGAGGACACGAGATTCGAACTCGTGAGGGGTCGCCCCCAACACAGAACTGAAACCAGGGCGCCGGGTCATACCTTCTTGACGACGATGGTGTCCGGGAGGAGCTTCTCCAGGTCGTCTACGTCCGAGGTGAAGACTGTGACCTGCCCTTTCTGCTGGCGTGCGATGACAGCGAGCACGGCATCGATCGCGTACTTGTGACCGTGCAGCTTGGCGTCGGCCAAGAGACGCCGGGCCTGGCGGGCCTCGTCCTTTCCGATATCGGCGACCTTGAGTCGGGAGAGCACCCAGTCCCAGCGCTGCTCGGTGGTCCTGCCGTCGTACGCCTCGACCAGCGTCATGGGAGACGTCACCACTTCGGCCTCACCCTCGGCCGCGAGGTCGAGCCAGGCGATCATCCTGCGGTCGCCGCGCACGGCCAGGGACAGGGCTTCGCAGTCGAGTACGAAGACGCGCGGTAGCCGCTGCCTGTGCTCACCGGCGCGCTTCTTCACGCGGCCTCTCCGGCATCGTGTCCTCCGGCGGTGCGACGGCGCTCGTGCTCGGCGTCGAGATCGTCCAGTTCCGCGAGGGCTGCCGCGCGCTCGTCCTCGGTGACCGGCCCGTGCTCCTCCTGCAGCCAGTTGACCAGCTCCAGCAGCCGGTCCCGATCGCGCTTGAATCGCAGTGCTTCGGCTACATACGCCGAAAGCCCCCGCTCAGCCGCGTCGGCGCGGATCTCGTCGAGGAGATCTTCGGGGATCGTCACCGTGACTTTTTTCGTCGCCATACTAGAGACCATACTCCTGGTGTAAGCGCCCTTACCAGGGTCGCTGAACCAGTCAGGCCCCAGGATGCGGATGTGATGATCCCGGAGTCTTCCCCGATGGACCGACTGCGGGGAACAGACACCACGTAGCGCGCATACCGCAATATGCTGCGGCTATGGCTGACACCACACGGATCACGGTGACGCTCCCCACTGAGCAGGTGGCGGAGCTGAAGAAGATCACGGACAACGTCTCCGGCTACGTGGCCGAAGCGGTCGCCAGGCAGATCCGGCACCAGCTTCTGGGAGCCGACCTGCGCAGCCACACGGATGAGCACGGGGCCTTCAGCGAGGAAGAGCTGGCCGAGGCGCGGGCGCGGATCTTCGGTACGACGTCGGCCGCCGGCGGCGCGAGCGTCGCGTGAGCGGGCACATCGAGACCGTCGTCCTGGACAGCGAGGGGCTGTCGGCCTGGGTGGCGCAGGACCGGAAGGTTCTGGCGCTGTTCCAGGTGTTCCACGACATGGGAGCGGACCTTGTCGTCAGCGCCAACACCATCGTGGAGGTGAGCCATGCCAGGGTGAACCTGGCCCGACTGCAATGGGCGCTCTCCCGGGTCAAGGTGGAGCCGGTCACGGAGGCTGCGGCCAAGGCTGCGGCCCAACTGCTCAAGGGCGCCGGTCTGCACGGACACAAGTACGCGGTCGACGCCACCGTGCCCTTGCCGGTGCCGGCGTAGAACCACAGGACTCCGGACCGGTCACGGGTCAGCAGGTCGGACCGGCCGTCACGGTTGAGGTCTCCGGACCACGTCAGCAGGTTGTACTTGTCCCAGCCCTTGCCGATGACAATGGACTTGTTGGTTCCCCGGGCGAACCTCCAGCCCTGCTGTGCCAGGGGGTGCCCCCGTGTCCAGGGCACCCCCTGGCGGCCGGCGATCTGTGGGAAGAGTCGGACTACGTGTTCACCAAGCCGTTGGGTGGACCGCTGAGCCCGAACACGGACTATCACGACTGGAAGCGGCTGCTGGAAAACGCGGGAGTGCAGAACGGCCAGCTGCACGACGCCCAGCACCGTCCCGGATCGCGTCATCGACCAGATCATGGGGGGGAGCCAGGCACCCTCGCCAGCGTGCGGACAACGGGGTCTGAGGACAACGTCGAAGGGCCCCCTGTTTCCAGGGGCCCTTCGACAACGTGCCCGGTGAGGCACTGGCGGAGGATACGAGATTCGAACTCGTGAGGGGTTGCCCCCAAGACGCTTTCCAAATGTTCGCCAGAGGGTTCGGAGGTGGTCGCCGGTGTCCTGACCAGCAGTGGAGTGGACTGTCCAGCGGCGTCCGGACACAGCTGAACTTAGGTGAATGAGACCAGAACTGAGACCGTGAGGTGACGGGTGGGCGACCCACGTCGTTCGGCGGGTGCTGGCACCCAGGCCGGATTCCTACTTATTTGATAATCTCGTCCCCATGAGTGAGATTCCGTACAGCGTCGGCGAAGGGCCGGCCACCAGGGTCAGCCTCTCCCTCCCCGAGGGGACGGCGGAGGCGATCCGCCGACGGGTCGGCAAGCGTGAGTTCTCCGCGTTCATCACCGAAGCGGTGGAGCGCGAACTGCGCGGTCAGATCCTGGATGAGTACCTGGCCGACTACGAACGCCGTCAGGGGCCGATCTCCGAGCACGAGCAGGAGCGGGCACGCCGGGTCTTCGACGAGGTGTTCGCCGAGGAGGGGCAGTGGCCCGCCGCAAGCTGAGTCACGAAGGCACACTCGTTCTCGACTGCGAGGGCCTGTCGAAGTTCGTCAGTGATCACGAGCCCGTGGTCGCCCTCATCGCCGAAGCCCGCAAGCGGGGCATGGAGGTGGTCATCAGCGCGCTCACCATCATCGAAGCGGTGCATCGCCGGACCGACAAGGCGCGGCTCGCCTGGGTCCTGTCCGGCGTGCGGATCGTGCACATCGGCGACGAGGAGGCCAAGGCCGCCTCAGCCATGCTGATCAACGCCGGGCTGCATGGTCACAAATACGCCATCGACGCTGCCGTGGCCGAGATGGCGCTACGTCAGCGGCGCCCGGTCGTCATGCTCACCTCGGACATCGACGACATGACGAAGCTCTGCGGCGACAGAGTGCGCCTCGTCGCCGTGTAGTCGATGCCCAAGACCCGAACGCCGGGGCAGGAAGGTCGGCCCGTACGTCCTTGTCCGAGCGCGGCGAGGCCGGTGGACCAGTCGGTAGTACCCACCAGGGCCGTGAACGGCCGTGTGGCCGGACGCCTTGTCTTTCATGGTGCCGTGAGGTGCAGCAGCCGTGCGTTGGCCTCGTCTGGCGTGAAACGGCCAGGGGCGAATTCCGTGGCGGACAGAAGTCCGAGCCACGCCAGCATGGCGTGGTGTTCCTCATGGGCCGGGTCGGCGAGGATCACTTTGAGATCGCTGTAGCCGGGGGCGCCGCCGCAGTCCTCGGGCGGGCACGCCCCGGCACCGTCCATACAGTGCGGGTAGTGGAGCCCGGCTGAGGCTGTCTCGAACCGCTCCACGGTGATGAGGTGCTCCCAGGAGTCCCCGAAGTCGTATGTGTACACGAAGTGGGTGCCTGGTTTGAGCAAGGCGGCCAGTGTGGCGGTGCGCTCATCGCGGAACCCGAGTTCACCGCCGGGACGGCCGTACTGGACGCCGTCGATGGTGAACGCGTACATGTGGCAGTTCTGCCAGCCCATCGCGTCCTGGATCACGGAGTGAAGCCGGTCCAGGCTGATCGCGGCGGGCACAAGTAGTCGCCGCCAAACTCGGGGGCTGTCCACGTCTGCCAACTCGACGAGGATCTGCAACACCGCTTCGCCGGGCTCGGGCCCGCCGCGCATCCGGGCCGTCTCGGTGCGGCCGTCCGCCGTCAACTCGGCGCTTTCCCCGGCGACATGGACAGCGCCCAGGGAAGCGAGGGCCTTCAGGACTCGCTGGATGTCGTGGTCGTTGGCGGTGCGCAGATGCCTCAGGCGGTCGGGGGACAGGTCGTCGAGCACGTACAGCGGGCTGACCGCCTGCCACACCACCTCCTGCAGGTCACTGAGCGGCACCGGGGTCGTGGCCGCGTACAGCCGCTGCAGCAAGGTCCGCAGGCCCCGGTCGTACTCGTGCGCGAACAGGGACTCCAGCCAGCCGGACACCGTCACGGCCGGGCCGATCTGCGGTAGCGCGGCGAACAGCGCGCCACGCAGTTCGCCGGGGCGGTCCAGCAGCCTGGCGTTCTTCTTCACCGGCAGCAGGCGCCCGCCCGCGGTCCGCAGCAGCCGTGCCGCCTTCGTCCACTCGACCAGCAGCGTGAGGTGGTACAGCTCCTCGCTGGACTTCGTCTTGAACGTACGGTCCCCGATCACCGGGTCCATCCGGTCGCCGGTGTCCAGAAGCTCCACCAGCGCCCGCGCGTCGGCAAGCGTCACACGGCCGGTCTCGGTCAGCTTGCGGCCCGTGCCCACCCAACCGACCAGCGCTCGCACCTGCTCGACGGTACTGCCCACTGCCTCACCCATGTTGATCCACACGTTCCGGCTCGATTGCGCCCGTTGCCACCGAGCCCAGGATGACAGGCGGCGGGCGGCTGGGCCGGAATACGCTCACGTGCACTCCGTGAGGGGGCATGACGCGTGCCTGGCAGACTACGACGGTGACCACGCACGATGAGGAACTGCTGGCCCGGGTCCGGGAGATGAGGGAGCGCGGCAGCGCACCGAAGCAGATCGCGAAGGCGCTGGGGCTGCGCCCGGCCCAGGCCACCGCGCTGGTGAGACAGGTCGCGGAAACGGCACAGGCGAACATCGCGCCGGATGAGCGGCCGGTGGTGGGCTGCTGGGTAAACGCGGGCTGGAGCGCGGGACTGGACATGACCGGGGCTCCGGACTGGGCGGCGGCCGACCCGATCGGCCAGGAACCGGACCCGGGTACGGGCGGCTTCGCCCAGATTCTGCTGGCCCGCCAGGCACGGGCCAGCAGGGTGACCGTTACCGGTTTCCTTGTGGATGTGTACTGCTTGGGGGTGAAGAACGTGACCGACCCAGAGGTGATGGGTTCCGGCTCCCTGACCACATACGTGCCGATGTACTACTCGGCTTTCGACCACCCGCCGCTGTCGATCAGCGTTGAGCAGGCCCAGACGATCGTGCGCGACGCGGTCACCTACGCCGCCGGCCTGGGCTTCGAGCCCGCGGCCGGCTTCACCGACGCCGCAGTGCACCTGGGAACCCCGCCCGGGGATCGGCCCGCCATCGGCTTCGGCCGGGACGGTAAGCCGTTCTATTTCTCCGGTCCTCACGACGACCCGCGCAAGGTGGTGCAGACGCTGGAACGCACCCGTGGGACCGGCAACTATCACTATGTCGCCCACCTGTAGGAATGGGACGTGAGCGGCACGAAACAGGGAATACGCGCAGTGACACCGGTCGAACGGCAACAGGAGTCCACCGACGCTCCGCGGGTCAGGCACACCGAGCATGAGGCGCAGGCCGGCCTGCTGGCGGTGCTGCGTCTGTGCGCCGCGGGGAAGCTGCGGTGCAGTGAGAAGACCCGTCGCCCCGGCGCCGCCACTGTCGCGGCGGTTGCCGACGTCCTGGAGGGTGGCGACTTCTATGAGCACGAGGCCATCGCCGCCTTCGCCTGGCCGATGCTGCTCCAGGCAGGTGGCCTCGCCCAGCTCACCGGCGGCCGACTGGCGCTGACTCCGCGCGGACGGGCCGCGCTGACCCGGCCGGCGCACCTGATCATCGCCGGGCTGTGGCAGCGCTGGCTGAACAACAGTCTCCTGGACGAGTTCTCCCGCGTCGAGGAGATCAAGGGCCAGCGCGCGGCGAATGTCCTGACTGCCGCCAAACCGCGCCGCAAGATCGTCGGCCAGGCACTGGCCGGCCTCACCCCGGGTGAGTGGACGTCCGTCGACGGCCTGTTCACCGAGATGCGCGCGACTGGTCTGAATCCCGTCGTCCACCGTAGCGAGCGCGCCCTGTGGAAGCTCTACCTGGAGGATCCCCAGTACGGCAGCCTCGGCTACGACGGCCACCACGGCTGGTCCCTCCTCCAGGGCCGGTACACCCTGACCGTGCTCTTCGAGTACGCCGCCACGTTCGGCCTCATCGACATCGAGCACGTCGGCCCGGAGGGCGCCCGCGACGACTACCGGGACAACTGGGGCGGCGATTACCTCGACCGGATCAGTCGCTACGACGGTCTGACCGCGGTCCGCCTCAACCCTCTCGGCGCCTACGCCGTCGGCCTCACCGGCGACTACGCCCCCACTCCTACACCGGCCGTCACTTCGGGCAGGGTCACCGTCCTGGCGAACTTCGACATCGTCGCTCTCGACGGGCTGCCCTCGGCCGACGCACTTCTCCTGGACACGTTCGCCGACAGGAAATCCGATCGGGTCTGGACGCTCAGCACCGCGTCCCTCCTGAGCGCCCTCGACCGCGGGCACGCCCTCGACGAGCTCCGCCGCTACGTGGACCAGGCAGCCTCGCACCCTCTGCCCCAGACCGTCACCACGCTGCTGGACGATACCGCCCGCCGCACCGGCCGACTCCGTGACGCAGGACAGGTCCACCTCATCGAATGCGAGGACGAGGCACTGGCAGCCCTCGTTGTCAGCGACCGCCGCCTGCGCGCGTTGTGCACCCGGCTTGGTGAACGCCACCTCGTGGTCTCCCCCGAGCAGCTACCGGCGTTTCGCAAGGCCACTCGCGCCCTGGGCTACCCGCTGGGATGAGGCGAGCAGACTACTTAGGGGCGCCCGGGCCCCCTTGGGCCCGGGCGCACGTCGATGCGCGATCGCTGGTCACCGGGGGAGCGGTCCGCCACGCGAGCTGAATAGGTAGAATGTCGGAAATAAATGAGACCAAAACTGAGACCAGAGCACGTCGAAGGGCCCCACCGCGAACGGTGGGGCCCTTCGACATCGTGCCCGGTGAGGCACTGGCGGAGGATACGAGATTCGAACTCGTGAGGGGTTGCCCCCAACACGCTTTCCAACTGTGGTGGTGCATGGCGGGGCCGCGTACGGGGCCGTTCACCTGCGTTCATGGGCGGCCGAGCATGAGAGCCGCTACCAGCTTCGGTCCCGCCTGAACGGCCGCGAACGGCGGTGAATGAGACGGAATCTGAGACGGACCGTGGGGCCGGGGATGTGGCCGGGGGCCGTGGGGCGACGAACACGCCGCGATCGGGCTGTCCGTCGTCACGGCCCAGCGAGGCCCGCTCAGCGTGAACAAGTCCGCGGTGAAGCGGAACTGCTCGAATCGTCAGCGGGTCCGGTCCGTCGTGTCCTAGAGTGCGAGCGCGGCCGAGAGCAGGAGCGTGAGCTGGAGGCCGAGAGATGTACGGACATTCAGATCGTCAAGGTGCCGATCTTTCGCAAGCGGGGGAAGAGTTGATGGACGAGGACAAGAAGAAGGACGCTGAGCTACCACCCTTGCTCTCTCGGTTCGTGGACGCGGCGGTGTGGGCCAGGACAAACAGTGATCTTGTCTGGGACAGGCAAGCAGATGGTAGGTTCCGCGCTGGACTCGTCCTCAAGTTCTCCGCTTCCCAGTCGGTCATGCTGAAGATCGAGAAAAATCCTGGCAGCCGTCTTGACTGGCAGTTCGGCTCCGCCAAGCCCCTCCCTAAGCTGCGCAGGAAGCCTCTACGCTGATACGTGAACTCATGCCCTCTTCGTCCCGAAGCAACTGGGTCCGAGGTGCTGCCTTGGGCTACTGCGCCTCTCACCTGCGGTGATGGTGCGCTGACGTACGCGGGTGTTCGCGGTTGTGCGCCGTGGTTGTCACGCAGTTAGACACTCAGCCCGGTCTCGCACACGGAGCAGGCATTCAAAGGCCCCGTAGCGCCTCGTACAGGTCGCCGTAGGCGGTCCAGCAGTCGATGCTGCCGTCGTCGTACAGGCTGCCCATGTACCAGTCGTCGTCATCGACAGGCTTCACGAGACACAGGCTGTGGAACCCGAGAACGATCTCCGGGCGTGGCATCTCGTGGGCCTCGCCGACGCTGACCCACTTCACTGGCCGATCGGGATCCAGGGCGGCAGCTTCTCGGTCTCCCGAGACATCGCGGATCTGCTGAAGAGTCCAACCGCGGGGGAGCCGTATGTCTGCCATCCATGGATGATCCCACTCGCCAGATGAGGGTCGTCGTGGGCAAGAGTTGCTCGCGCGCTCACTTCTTGCCCTGGGTCTTGCCCGGGATCTTGGGGAGCTGCTTTTTTGCTGGTCAGGACGGCGTTATTGAGCGGCCGAACGGTCGTCATTGGTCGTCGTTGGCCGCTGTTGAGCGACCTCGGACGGCCCAGGGAGGGCCCGGCCAACGGCCCCGCGGCCCGCTCAGCAATCTACGAACTGATGGGCAAGTCACGGGCCCGCTGTCGTGCTTGAGCCCGAATCTCCTTCAGACGACTGTGGAACGCGTTGTGTCGGTTCTGGTCGAGGTTCAGCGGGAGATCGAGTTTCGAGATGAGCTGCGACTCCAGGTCCCACGGCTCGCCTTGCTCGATCCAGCACACACGGGCGTTGTCCGCCATCCACTGGCTCAAGGTTGCCTCGCCGGCCTTGCCGAAGGTCATCCGCTTGCCGCTGCCCACGCGGCGCAACTCAAGTCCGAGCAGACAACCGAGGGTGAGACGCAGAGTCGAGCCGGCCGCGTTGCCCCGGTAGTGGTACCGCACCCGCTTGCGCAGGTTCTGCGTGCTGGTTCTGTTCGCCATGTACCGCGGGGCTATCCCGACATAGAGCAGGCGCCCGGGCTCCAGGTCCTCGTGGGGCGGCTGCTTGAAGTGCCAGCCGTAGACTCCCGCCACCGCCGGGACAGGGCTCGGACGCACCAAGACTTCCTGCGACGACCACAACCGATCGGGACTGACTAGAGCAGCAGCTTCCACGGAACCCTCCCGACGTGCCACGACCTGATCGTCGCAGGCTACTGGCCAGCGCTGGCGCGCGGTTCCTGACCTGCGTAACTGCGTGACATCAGCTTGGGAAGCTGCGGGCATTCGGGGCCGGTTCGGGCGCTGACCTGGTCGAACGGTGATTCGGAGGATTCATCAGGCGGGAGATGGCGTCCCGTGAAGTGGTGTAGCCGGGCAGGGTCCCGGAACGCGCGGGTGTCTGCTCGGGGCGTGCATCCGCCGGCGGTGCATGCTCCCTGAACAAGGGCAGGCCATCGCGCAAGTCTCTCTGGTGAACGGGCAGTTCGACCGGAGGAGCACGCGATGGCCTTGTCCCAGTCTGAGCTGATGCGGCTGCTTGAGTCACTACGTCGGGCCGATGGAGTTGAAGCAATCAGGGTGGTGTGCGAGCGCATCCTGCAGGAGCTGATCGAGGCCGAGGCCACCGAGGTGATCGGTGCCGCGCCGCGCGAGCACTCCCAGACGCGCACGACCTGGCGCAACGGGCACCGGGACAGGGTGCTGACCACGCAGGCCGGCGATCTGGACCTGAAGATCCCGAAGGTGCGGAGCGGGTCATTCTTCCCGTCGCTGCTGGAACGCCGGCGGCGGATCGACCGGGCGTTGTTCGCCGTGGTGATGGAGGCATACGTGCATGGTGTCTCGACCCGCTCGGTCGACGACCTGGTCAAAGCACTCGGTGCGGACAGCGGGATCTCCAAGTCCGAGGTCTCCCGCATCTGCGGTGAGCTGGACGAAGAACTGACCGCGTTCAAGGAGCGGCCGCTGGAGCACACCGTCTTCCCCTACGTCTTCCTGGACGCCACCTACTGCAAGGCCCGGGTCAACCACCGGATCGTCTCCCAGGCCGTGGTCATCGCCACCGGGATCTCCGCCACCGGACACCGCGAGATCCTCGGGCTGATGGTCGGCGACAGTGAGTCGAAGCCGTTCTGGACGAAGTTCCTGCGCTCGCTGCGGGCCCGCGGCCTGGAGAACGTCCAGCTGGTCATCTCCGACAGCCACAGCGGTCTGGTGGCCGCGATCCGCACCGTTTTCCTCGGTGCGGCCTGGCAAAGGTGCCGGGTTCACTTCGTCCGGGACGTGTTCTCGGTGATCGAAAGGGGCTCCGGGGAGATGGTCGCCGCGACCATCCGCACCATCTTCGCGCAGACCACCGGTGAGCAGGTGCGCACCCAACTGAACGTGGTCGCCGACATGCTCGGACGGCAGTTCCCGCAGGTCAAGACGATGCTGCTGGATGCGGCAACGGACATCACCGCGTTCGCCGACTTCCCGCCGGCGCACTGGAAGAAGATCTGGTCGACCAACCCGCTGGAGCGGCTGAACCGGGAGATCAAACGGCGGGCCGACGTCGTCCAGGTCTTTCCCAACCCCGCCGCCCTTGACCGGCTCGCCGCCGCGGTCCTGGCCGAACTCCACGACGAATGGCAGGTCTTCGACCGCCGCTACTTCTCCGAAGCCTCCATGGCCGAGCTCTTCACCACCAAGCCGGCCGAACCCGAAATCACCCCACAACCGGAACCGAAACAGCTGCCGTGACTACACCACCTCGCGGGACATGACCAGGCGGGAGCGCTTTCACCGTGGTTCCCCGCTGTTCCCCGCCCGATCTGGTGCGCTTATGGTGCGGCCCGTGTTACCTGCGCGGCATCATCAGAGGTCCATCTAAGGGGACGTGGGGGCACCTCTCCTGCTGGGTATAGCCGCCGGGTACGTCCGTGCTGACAGAGTCCCAGAAGGGTTTGACCTGGCGAAAGTGGCCGCCGGCTGTGTGCCACTGGAGTCCAGGGTAGGCACGGCGTAATGACTGGAGAGCAGCTGAGGCGAGGCCGTAGCGCTTGTAGTCCTCGTAGGAGTAGGGCGATTCGACCCAGCCGATCTTGCACAGATCGCAGACTACGTACTCGACCTCGAAAGCCAGGTTGGATTTGAAGTAGGCAGCCCGGATACGCCAGCCTGTCCGCTCGTAGTGGCCAGCGGGCCGATCGACCCAGGGTCTCGGTGGGGTGCCGCCCCGGTTGAACTGGTAGACCTCGGGGGACACCCATCGGCGGAGCCGGTCGCGCCAGGTCGGTTTGTCGGGCCACTTCCGAACCCAGTGCACATGGTCAGCGAGCTGTGCCAGGGCGCGGATCGCCCCTTCTTCCTCTGCCATGGGCTCCCCTTCGTAGTCGTCTGTGCCTCCGGACTCGGTGTCCGACGCGTTGGCTTCTTGACCAGTGCCAGGGGTAACCGTTAGCCGAAAATGTGGTCCCAAGCCCATGGGTCGGCTGCGAGGCCGTTAACTTCCCGCCCATACGCTTTGTAGCGCTCAGGCAAGTCAACGCCGGAGTCCATCGCGCGGCGTGTCAAGGTTTCCGTGGCTTGGGCTGTGCCGACTTGCCGAAGCTGCCTAAGTAGCCTCCTAACAGCGCGGGCGTTGGTTACGGACGCATGCTTTTCCGGATTCCTTGTAAGAAGTGCGGCGATCGTTTGCTCCGCTGGCAGCGCTCTCAATTGCCTGATCAATTGTGCGACGTCTCCCGGATCATCAAGCCTTGCTTCGCTTTCCGGGTGGCGCGCAAGAAGCCCAGCAATTGACCGCTCCGCCGACACTGCTCTCAACTGCTTGATCAATTGTGCGACGTCTCCCGGATTATCGAGCCTTGCCTGGCTTTCCGGGTTGCGTGCAAGAAGCGCGGCGATCGCCCGCTCTGCTCTGACAGGGTGAAGAACCCTAATAATTGACGCAATCGTTCTAGGATCCCGAGAGGACATGTCGCAGACAAGTCGATTCCCCAAGACGTCAACAGCCTCGTGCTCACCCAGTTCCCACAACTCGGTGAGCAGTCCGGCTACCGCGTAGGCACTGTTGACCTTTACGTGAGCGGCGGGATTACGCGCCAGGAGGGCTGTCACAGCTTGATGCGCACCCACACCGCGGGACTCCTTCAGTATCTGAGCAACGATTTGAGGACTTCTCAAGTCCGCATGATCGGCCCAACGCAGTGCAAGGTCGGCAACCATATCTTCAGCACCGCTTGTTTGTCGCAGCTGCCTCAGCAATTGAATCAGACCTCGGCCGTCTTCGAGATTTACCTTTGTGACAGGATCGCGAGCCAACAGAGCGGAGATTGAATCAAATGATCCGCTCTTCCTTAGAGCGTTGATGAGTTGTGCTAGAGCACCTGGATTTCGCAACCCTACTCTGGATGCTGGATTCAAATCTAGCAGCTTGGCAATCGCCTGAGTCGCTCCGCCGGATTGAAGTTGCCCTATGCGGAATGCGATGGCGCCAGCGTCAGTAGCACTGACCGTTGTTATCTGATCCAAGACCACCGAGGCTTGATCTTCATCTATTTTCCGTAGCGAAGTGAACAGCTGAGCTGCAGCGCGCGGATCACTGGCCGTCACGTACTCTGCTGGCTTACGAGCGGCAAGCCGAGAGGCGGCATTATGCGCGCCGCTCTTTATCAGGGAATTTATAAGCTGCGAAACCGCAAAAGGGTCCTCCAAGTTGACATGAACAGCTGGGTCTCGCCCAAGCAGAGTTGCCAGCGCTCTATGAGCACCTGAACTGCGAAAATGAGAAAGTAGCCGTGCGACAACGCCGGGATCAGTAAGCGTTGCATTATTGGCAACCCATTCCAAGCCGCGATACTCCGGATCGAGTGTGCGGGTAAGGCGTCGCACAAGATCTCCCGCCGCGCTTGGATGTCCGACAAGGATTGCTTTCCGAGAAAGTCGGAATGAATCTTTATATAAACCTCTTTTCCAGGCGGAATCGGCTAGTCGCTCAAGATCGTCTGGGTCATGAGTATGGACCTTCAGCGCTTCCCAGAGTGACGGGCTTCCAAGCTGATCGGCTCGTTGAGAGCGAGTGTGTTGGTCCAGGTAGTCGGCGGGTTCATAACTCGCCGGCGCGCCAGAGCGAGTCCGGTACGCTGCTAGAGGAGCGAGTGTGTTTCGGATGTCAGTGCGTGTGCCGTCAGACCTAACCCCCGTGGAAAGAGACCGAAGCGTCTCCTCGGCCCAGTGCGGATCTGCACTGCGACGACGGGGATTTAGGGCACCATCAGCTGTTTCAGACAACAGATCTGCTGCGATAGGCGTTCGATGGCCAAGCCGACGCGCGTCAAGTGCAGCTGTAATAACCGCGTGCTCGATATGAGTGAAGTGAACCCCCGGCCCTTCGATGTAGGCGCGAAGCAGTTCCGGTCCGCCACTCAGATGCTGAATTACATGCCCATCGTTAGCGCCTGCGTCCAGTGCTTGGCTAAGCCGATTATCGCCGTATTTTCGGGCGAGATCCTTCCAGCGGCTGCGATCCTCTTCCGTAAGCTCGGCCGACACTGGAATGCGCACAGTCAGGCCTGGATGCGTAAGCAGCGCCCTCGCTTTTCCGTAAGGGTCCTCTGGAGTTCCGAGTGCCGTTAGTTCATTCCAGTATGGCTCGGTCCACAATGTACCAACTGCTATCACACCATTTTGGCGCTCAAGCGTCGATTTCAACTCTGCGGCGACCCGCTCCCCTGACGAGCCATAAAGGAATCGTTGTGCTTCATTGAGCCACAGCACACTACCGGATACGAGACGACGACTCTCAATCAACTCAAGGAGGTCATCGGATGCCGTTGGGCGCAGAAGTGGACGGTCAGGGGCCAAGTCGCGGAGTGCCTCGTAAAGCGCACGCGTTTTCCCCGTCGAAGAGTCACCTGTGAGAATGACGAGGATCGACGGCCCGCCGTCAATAGTTGACTTAAGCGCCCGACGTAGGACCTCGTCATGAACCCGGGCAAGATAGGGTGTTAGTCCAACACTGGACTTTGTGGCTTCGCCGGGCGATACGGCAACGTGAACTTCGAGTGTTTCTGCTCGTAGAGTTCCGATAATCTCAACCGGCGGGGCGTTACTTTCTGCCAACATTAGCTGACGCTTGAGTGCAGTAAATGAGCGATGTTGGCGAGAGTCAGGACGGACGATGGAGAAATGGTCTCCTGGAAGAACAGTGGCGTCAGGGAATACACTGCGGGCTGATGCAGGGGTGACGATGTTGTCAGTCTCACCCGCGTAAACTTGGATGGGAATTCTACATGAATGACTTGTGGTTTGGGTGGCATTAACGACACGATTGATTACGATTCGCTGCGCTTCAGTGACCTGCTCGTCGAGAGGTCTTAGCTGTCGTTCTTGAGGATTGAATGGAATCCAGCGCCGACGTAGGGACAGCCCTATATCTGAGCCGTTATTCGGGCAGGCAAACATTACGATACGACGGATGCGGGCAAGATCTTCACCTCTCCCCTCATTGAGCATACGGGCGAGATATCGTTGGACAACAAGGCCACCCTGGCTGTGGGACACTAGCATTAGATTTTGATATTCCTGGCCTTCCGTGTCCAGAAACTCCTTAAGCCTGTCTGCGACATTTTCGAAAGTCGGAATTCGGCGGAGCGGATGAAAAGACCTCAGTGCTGTGGCATAGCGAAATAGAAGCGAGTGGGTGAAATTCAGATTTGCATCGTCTTCGATTAGTTCAACGAACGAATCCCACATGGATGGGTCGGAACGGAATCCGTGGATAAAAACAACGCCAAGCTTTCCGCCGTCTGATGCCATCTGCGCCCCCTCCGTACTTGTCAGACCCATACGGTACTGAAGGTTGGGGCTTCTATCTATCTGAAGAGATCAACACGTCCGGAACCACAGGAGTGTCGGGCGTGCATACATGACTGGTCATGGCCAGACAGGTCGGCGGAACGGCTTTGGGGTGGCGCTGCTTTGGCGCGAGTGATCATGGCCCCGTAAGCTTCCGGCGCGTCGGGCAGTCTGTGGACCTGCCCGGTAAAGCACGACGTTGGGGCCATGATCTTCGAGGCTCGCGCCAAAGTGGCTCCGTAAAGCCGCGGAGCCGACCGCCCCAGCCACGACGTACCCCTTCTCTGACATCAGGCGATTGATTGCTCAGAGCGCGGCACGGGCGCCGGCCGGGCTGGAGCGGGACGGAGGCAGGAGCGCAGGCCCGGCCGGGGGCCGGGCCGCGCGCGGTGAGCGGAGCGAGCCGCCTTGAACCTGTAAAGAAGGTTGTAACTCAGTCGGGTGTGTGGGGCGCCTGAGGTGCTGTGTGTGGTTTGAAGTCCTGTGTGCAGGCTGGGAGTTCGCTGCCTTGGCGGTGTGCCAGCGGCAGGAAGATCACGGGCCGGATCGTCCATGTGATGCGGGTGCTGGCCTGGGTGACTGTCACCGTGCAGGGCTCGGCTCGCAGGAGGGCTTTCCTCGTCTCTATGCGGCCGTCGTAAAGCCACTCCCACACTTCCTGAGACGCGTCGGGGTCGAGCGCCGGTGAGATCGTGCGGAGTGCGATGGCAACCCATCTGTCTGCCTGGGGCGCGGAGTAGGCGTCGAAGGATGCCCGGAGCGCCGGCCACGCCGCCCCGTCGGTGATGTCCTCGGTCCAGCACTCGCACCAGTAGCCCCGCTGCGGTTTGTCCATCAGCACGGGTGACCTCCGGTGCGGGGGCCTGCGAACAGCTCGGCGGTGACCGTGTGGCCGCTGTCGCTTTCGTGGACGACGACGCGATGAGCGATCGCGCTGACCATGCCCAGGCCTCGGCCGTGCTCGGCCTCCTGGTCCTGGCGCTTGATCTTCGGTGCTGTGTCGGCGGCTCCGTCGTCCGTGACCGAAAGAGCAATCACCTGCGCTGACACCGCGAGAGCCAGATGGAAGCTGCCCGCCTCCTGGCCGCTGGCCGTGTGGAGGATCGCGTTCGCGCTCAGCTCGCTCACGATCAGTTCGGCGTCTTCGGCTAAAGGGGAGCCGCGCAGGATGTCGCGGGTCCAGCGGCGGGCCCGGCTGACCTCTTCCGGGAAACCTGGGCAACTGAGCCCCCAGACCCGGACTGTACTCGTATACTCGTGCATACAAGTTCCTTCGTGCTGATAGGCCGCCATGTGCAGCGGGTTCGGGCTAGACGAGTTTCACGCCGTCATGGGCGCGGATCGCCGGTGGAGACACCGCGTCCATCGCGTCCAGGACGCGGATGGCGTATGCCTCGTCGGCAAGCTCGGAGACTTCTTCACGGGTGGCCCAGCGCAGGGCGCGGGTCTCGTCGCCAGTCGTGGGCGTGCCGTCGGCGGCCTCACAGCGGAAGACCAGGGAGACGATCAGGCCCGTCATGTTCTTGTAGACGCCGGTCAACGTCGCCGGAAGGGCGATCTTGATGCCGGTCTCTTCAAGGACTTCGCGTTGCAGGGCCTCAGGGATGGTCTCCTCGCGTTCGAGGACACCACCCGGCGGCTCCCACTTGCCGTTGTCACGGCGCTGGATCAGGAGGGCCCGGCCGCAGGCGTCTATGACGACCCCGGCGACGCTCACGGAGTGCGGGCGTTCTGTGCTCACGTTCCTCGGCCCTCTCGGCTGACTAGGCTCTCCACCGTAGCAACAACACTCGCCCACTCGTCTAGATACCTAAAGGAGTACAAGTGAGCCCTGCTCTTCCTTCGGGCCTCCTCGGAGATCTCGACCCCACGAGCGATCGTGCGGTCTTCCGGCAGATCGCCGACCAGCTGCGCGAAGCCATCGACCGTGGGCGGTTCAGAGAGGGCGAGAAGCTGCCCTCAGAGGCTGAGCTTGTCGAGCACTACGGGGTGTCCCGGATGACGGTCCGGAACTCCTTCTCCATCCTCCAGGGGGAAGGACTCGTCCATGCCGGGCACGGCAAGGGTGTGTTCGTCCGGCCCCGGCCTCCCGTGCGGCGGCTCGCCTCCGACCGGTTCGCCCGGCGGCACCGGGAGCAGGGGAAGTCCGCGTTCATCGTGGAGGCGGATGCGGCCGGCAGTCACCCCCAGGTCGACAGCCTTGAGGTCAAGGAAGAGAAGGCCAGTCAGGACATCTCGACCCGGCTCGGGTCCGTGCGGCGCGTGCTCGCCCGGCGACGCCGGTACCTCCTCGACGGCCGGCCGGTCGAGTTCGCCACCTCCTACCTCCCCCTCGACATCGCCCGCGGTACCCAAATCGCCGAACCCAACCCCGGTCCCGGCGGCATCTACGCCCGACTCGAAGAGCTGGGGCATCGTCTCGATCACTTCGAGGAAGAGATCCGCGCCCGGATGCCCTCGCCCGACGAGGTGAAGACGCTCCGGCTGGCCTCCGGCGTGCCGGTCATTCACCTGATCCGGACCGCCTTCGACACCGAGGGGCGGCCCGTAGAGGTCTGCGACACGGTCATGGCGGCGGACGCCTACGTGCTGTCGTACCAGCTCCCGGCGACCTGATCGTCATGTTTTGCGGTGGTGCGCGGGCACGCTTCCCTGAACTCGTACACCCCAACACGCATACTCGTATAGACGAGTGGGCAAGTTGTGTGGTGATCGTCGTGAGCCCGGGAGATCGGGTTCACGGATCGCTACACGTATAGACGAGTAGATAGGAAGTGTGCTGTGCGCACCATCCGTGTTGAGACCTCCGCCGCCACGATCCTCCTCACCGAGGCTCCTGAGCCCAAGGTCCGCGACCGTCAGACCGGCGAGATCGCCAAGGACGCCGTGAGCGGTGAGGCACTGATGACCATCGGCGTCGTCTACATCGAGGACGGGGAGTCCTCGCTGATCAAGGTCACCGTGCCGGAGGGCGGTGTCTCTGAGGGATTGAACCTCGGTGCGCCGGTCTCGCTCCCTGGCCTCGTCGCCCGGCCGTGGGAGTCCGTGTTCAACGGCCAGCAGCGTCACGGCATCGCCTACCGGGCCGCCGCCGTCACTCCGGCCGCGTTCCCGGCCTCCATGGGGGCCACCGCCTGATGACCGACCTGACAACGCTCCTGGAGGTGGGTGGTCCTGTCGCCGCACTCAGCGGCGGGGCTGCCTACGCCCGGGCCAAGCACCCGGCGGTCTACTGGTCCGCAGTCGGCGGCCCGATATCCACGGTCCGCCTGCTCAGCTCGTACGGCTCCGTCATGGAAGCCTGCGGCCTGACCGTCGCGCCCTCCCGGCTGCGGGTCCTCGCCGTCAAAGCCACCACACGGCGGGAAGTCCGGCCAGTCCCACCCCGCCGGGGCATCCTCCGTCCCACCTCGACCGGGCTGCGGCTTCGCCTCCGGCTCGCTCCAGGGCAGGAACCCGCCGACGTCGCCGCCTCGGCCGAACGTCTCCGGCACGCCTGGGGAGTCCACGCCGTCTACGTCACCACCGTAAAGCCCGGTGTCGTCGAACTGCGGCTTGTCGGATACGACGTCCTGCGTCGCGTCCGGATGCCCCGCAAGACCGGCGGCGGCTTCCTGAAGGTTCCGGTGGCGCTGCGCGAGGACGCCATGCCCTTCGTCCGCGACTACCGCACCGTTCCCCACCAACTCACCCTCGGCGCCACCCTGTCCGGCAAGTCCATGTACCTGCGCCACCTCATCTCCGGACTCGCCCGGCAGGACGGCGTCGCGCTCGTCGGAATCGACTGCAAACGGGGCGTCGAACTGGCGCCCTTCGCCACCCGCCTCTCCGCCCTCGCCACCGACCCCGACGAAGCCGCCGAACTGCTGCCCGTCCTGGTCAAGGAAATGGAGGACCGCTACGACCTGATCAAGAATCGGCAGGGCGTCGCACCCGGCATCCCGGACGAGGAGATCACCTCCGACATCTGGGGCCTGCCGGAGAGCGAACGCCCCGTGCCCATCGTTCTGTTCGTCGACGAGGTGGCCGAACTCTTCCTCACCGCCACCCGCAAGGACGAGGAACGCCGCGACGAGATGGTCACCCAGCTCATCCGTCTCGCCCAACTCGGCCGCGCCGCCGGCATCTACCTCGAAGTCTGCGGCCAACGCTTCGGTGCCGAACTCGGCAAGGGCGCCACCATGCTCCGAGCCCAGCTCACCGGCCGCGTCTGCCACCGCGTCAACGACGAAGCCTCCGCCAAGATGGCCCTCGGCGACATCGCCCCTGAGGCCGTCTACGCCGCCTGCTCGATCGCCCCGGAGACACCCGGACTCGCCGTCGCGGGCGACACCTCCGGCGGCTGGTCCCGCATCCGCACCCCCTATCTCTCCCTCGCCGACGCTGCCGCTATCTGCCAGGACTCGGCCGACCTGATCCCCGACGTCCCCGCCCTCAAGCCCTTCCGGCCCGCCGTGCCGGTGCACCCGGTCGAGCCGCCGCCCCCGGTCGTCCGGCCGCGTCCGGTGACCGACTGACCGTCGTCCCTTCCTCGCATCGGTCGGCGTGACCGCCTCGCGCCACGTCCCTACCCCTCCCATGCCCGAAACCGAAAGGAGCCGGACCGTGCGCGTCCACCTCGGCAGTGTCGACGCGGTGTTGGTCCAGGCGCTCATCGCTGCCGCGCTGTCCTTCGCCCACCTCCACGACGTAGCCATGGCGGCCGGACAGGACGGGTGGAAAGCCTGGGCTTACCCGATCAGCGTCGACCTGCTGCTCGTCGCCGCATGGCGTCGACTCCGCTCCGGTACGACCAAAGCGGCGGCCTGGTGCTGGTTCGTCATCGCCCTCGTAGCATCCCTCGGCGCGAACATCGCCACCGCCGGCCTCCTCGATCTGAACGACGTCCCGGCATGGCTGCGGATCCTCGTGGCCGGTTGGCCCGCCGTCGCCTTCCTCGGCGGCACCCTTCTCGCCCACTCGGCACCGAAAGCGGATACCGACGAGATCGACGCTGACGTCATCGAGGACCAGGGGCACGAGCCCGAAGCCACCCCCGCACCGCATGTCCAACCCACCATCGAGGCGCTGCCGGAACGCCCGCCCGTCCCAGTCCCGGCCGCCCTGGTCGACCACGCCCGAAAGGTCGCCGCCGAACACCACACCCGTACCGGCACCCCGATCGACACCCCGACCCTCCGCGCCCGCCTCGGCGTCCCGGCACTCATGGCCGAAGCCATCGCCGCCCAACTCGCCTGAACAGGAGGAACCATGCCGCTCTGCTTCGACACAGTCGCCGACTACCTCGAAGCGGCCCGCGAGATGGCCGACACCGGGCGCCCGAAGCTGGCCCGGCTCCTCGCCGAAGAGGCCGCAGATCGCACGTCGGACCCTGCCAAAGCCTCCCGGATCCTGAACGAATTCACCGGCTCCAGCCTGCGACAGGAGGACTCACCGTGACCGCCAACCGCCGCTTCCGTAACGTCACCCGCATCGGCCCCGTCCAGGTCGGCACCGCCTACGACGACCGGGGCCGCGAGAAGCACACCGCCGCCTGCACCGCCCCGCGCTGCGGCTTCTCCGCCGACTACGACAGCCGCGCCGCCGCGGAACTCGCCGCACGCACCCACCGCTGCCCCGTCCGCTGAAGGGACCCCGAACACCGTGACCGTCAGTCTGCCGCTGGTCGTCGTACTCGGCTTCTTCGCCTGGGGCGCCGTCAGGTTCCTGGGCGTCCGTGCCTGGGTCGTCGTCCTGGTCGCCCTCTTCGGCTTCTGGCTCTCCCACACCTTCCTGGCCCCCGCCATCGAGACCGGTACGCGCTCCGGCGTGGACGTCATAAACGGCTCACATGCCTAGACGAGTAGATAAGGAGAACCTGGCCGTGTTCCTGCCCAAGTACCCCGACAGCCCCACCCCGCCGCCTGCGCACACCCACACCCCGACCGACCCGGCCCCCGTCCGGCGCTCCGCGCTCCCGGCCGTCTCCGTCAGTACCGGCGCCGTAGTCGCCGTGCTCACGGGTGGCGTGGTCCTCACCGCGCTCCTGGCCGCCGTCGCCGTGTCGGCCATCTCGGTGGCCATCGCCGCCGTGGTCCTGCGCTCCCTGCTGCGCGAGCACAACCGGCGCTGATCCACACCGACCCCTGGGGCGGCCACGACACCGCCAAGCATCCGGCCGCCCCAGGGCCCATCGCTCCTGACCGTTCCAGCCAGAAGGAGACAGCCATCTTCACCCGCACCACCCCGCCCCCGCTCCCGGAACTCGCCAGGCTGGCCCAGCACGGCACCCTGCCGGGCATCCTCCAACAGCTCTCCGGCATCGGCGGCTGCACCAACCCGATCCGACTCGACGGCCACCGCACCGAGTACGACGTCGACCCCACGACGGGCGAGATCGGCCGTGTGCTCCAGCACCTCGACTCGTCGGCGCTCCCGGCCGGCCAACTCCTCGTCCGCTGCAACAACCGGCGCACTACCCGCTGCGCGGCCTGCGCGGAGGTCTACCGCCGTGACACCTTCCAGCTGATCACCGCCGGACTCCGGGGCGGCAAGGGCACCCCGGAACGGGTCGCCGCTCACCCCCGCGTCTTCGCCACCTTCACCGCCCCCGGCTTCGGCCCGGTCCACAACCGCCGTACCGACGGGCGCGCCTGCCGCTGCGGCATCCACCACGACCAGGACGACGACGCCCTCGGCACTCCGCTCGACCCGGACACCTACGACTACGAAGCGGCCGTTCTGTGGAATGCCCACGCAGGTGCGCTCTGGAGGCGCTTCTCGATCTACCTCCGCCGGGAGGTCGCCAAGCGCGCGGGCTTGTCGCAGCGCCGGTTCCGCGACCACGCCCGCGTTTCCTTCGCCAAGGTCGCCGAGTACCAGAAGCGCGGCGCCGTCCACTTCCACGCCGTCATCCGCATCGACGGCCCCGGCGGCGGTGACACCCCACCCCCGGCCTGGGCCACCTCCGGGCTGCTCACCGACGCCATTGAGACGGCTGCGACCAAGGTCCGTGTCGACGGCCCGACCCTCGACGGCCACACCCACACCTTCACCTTCGGCCGCCAACTCGACGTCCGCACCATCCGATCCGCCGACTTCAACGACGGCCAGGAACTCACCGAAAGGGCCGTCGCCGCTTACATCGCCAAGTACGCCACCAAGGGCGCCGAGACAGCCACGGGCGCCCTCGACCGGCCGCTGAAGTTCGCCGCCGAACTCGCCCAGCTCGACATCAGCGACCACGCCCGCCGCCTCATCCGAACCGCCTGGACCCTCGGCGCACGCAAGGACCTCGAACACCTCCGCCTCCGTGCCTGGGCCCACATGCTCGGCTTCCGCGGCCACTTCTCCACGAAGTCCCGGCGCTACTCGACAACCCTGGGCGCCCTCCGTGACGCCCGCGCCGAATGGCGCCGAGCACATACAGCAGCAGCCACCAACCCCCAGCCGGACACGACATACGTCCTCGCCCACTGGGTCTTCGCCGGCACCGGCCTCAGCGCCGCCGAGACCTGGCTTGCCGCATCCCTCGAACCCGCCCCCGGAACGGAAGGAGAACCCACCCATGGCTGACCTCAGGGCCGCCGTCGTTCCAGACCCCGATGACCCGAACCTGGTCCTCCTGACGGTCGAGGAGGCGGCACGGCGGCTCCGTATCGGCCGTACGACGTGCTTCCGCCTCGTCCTTACGGGAGAGATCGAGTCGGTCACGGTCGGGCGGCTCCGCCGGGTCCCCGCCGACGCCGTACCCGCCTACGTGGCCAAGCTCCGCCACCGACCCGCCCACGCGGCCTGAGAGGGACGACATGGCAGAGCAGAAGCGCACCCGCCAGCCCAACGGGGCCTCGACCATCTACCTCGGCAAGGACGGCAAATGGCACGGTCGGGTGACGGTCGGCGTCCGTGACGACGGCAGGCCCGACCGCCGCCACATCGAGCGCAAGACCAAGGCTGAGGTGACCAGGGCGGTCCGCGAGATGGAGCGGGCCCGTGACGACAAGAAGCTCAGGAAGCCGGGGCAGAGCTGGACGCTCCAGGCCTGGCTTGAGCACTGGGTCGAGAACATCGCCAAGCCGTACGTCTCGGAGAACACGTACGACGGGTACGAGGTCGACGTACGCGTTCACCTCGTGCCCGGACTGGGCGCTCACAAGCTCGACCGCCTGGAGCCGGAGCACCTGGAGCGCTTCTACCGGAAGATGCAGGCGGCTGGAAGCTCCGCCGGCACCGCCCACCACGCGCACCGGACGATCCGGGTCGCCCTCGGTGAAGCCGTACGGCGCGGGCACGTCGCCACGAACGCGGCCGAGATCGCCAAGGCTCCCCGCCTGGAAGAGGAGGACATCGAGCCGTACACGATCGAGGAGGTTCAGAGCCTGCTCGTCGAGGCGGCCAAGCTCCGCAACAGTGCGCGCTGGGTCGTCGCCCTGGCGCTCGGTCTCCGCCAAGGGGAAGCGCTCGGGCTCCATTGGGAAGACGTCGACCTCGCCGCGGGGTACGTCCGTATTCGCAAGAACCGGCTCCGCCCGAAGTACGCGCACGGCTGTGGCCCCAATCCGTGCGGCCGGAAGGCGGGCTACTGCCCCAAGCGGGAGCAGACGCGCCGCGAGCACAAGTCCACCAAGTCCCGCGCGGGCCGGCGCACCATCGGCCTGCCCGATCCGCTGATCAAGATTCTCCGCCAGCACCAGGAAGCCCAGGAGCGGGAGCGGGTCGCGGCCGGTGCCGACTGGGAGGGCAAGGGGTACGTCTTCGCCTCGCCGGTCGGCGGACCGCTGAGCCCCAACACCGACTTCCATGTCTGGAAGAAACTCCTCCGGGACGCTGGCGTACGAGACGGCCGTCTCCATGACGCTCGCCACACCGCAGCGACCGTCCTCCTGATCCTCGGCGTCCCGGACGTCGTGATCGACTCCATCATGGGTTGGGAGCCCGGGGGAGCGGCCCGGATGCGCGCCCGGTACATGCACGTGACCGGGACCATGCTCCGAAAGGTCGCGCAGCAGGTCGGCGATGCGCTCTGGGAGCTCCCGAAAACGAACTGAGACGGAAACTGAGACGGACAACGTCGAAGGGCCCCACCACGAATGGTGGGGCCCTTCGACATCGTGCCCGGTGAGGCACTGGCGGAGGATACGAGATTCGAACTCGTGAGGGGTTGCCCCCAACACGCTTTCCAAGCGTGCGCCCTAGGCCTCTAGGCGAATCCTCCGGTGGGAACATTACATGACCGAGAGGAGTGCTCGCGAACTCGTTCCTACCCGCTGACGTCGGGTACTCTGTGCAGAGCCCCTCACGCGGCGCTATCTGACTGAACTCCCCCAGGGCCGGAAGGCAGCAAGGGTAGGTTGGCTCTGGCGGGTGCGTGGGGGGCGCTTGCGTTTGCGGGCGGGGCTGGTTGTCAGTGGGCGCCTATAACCTCGTATGTGTGTCGTCTCTCGCGCTGTACCGCCGCTATCGCCCGGAGTCGTTCGCCGAGGTCATCGGGCAGGAGCATGTCACCGACCCGCTGCAGCAGGCGCTGCGGAACAACCGGGTCAATCACGCGTACCTGTTCAGCGGGCCGCGCGGGTGCGGCAAGACGACCAGCGCGCGGATCCTGGCCCGGTGCCTGAACTGCGAGCAGGGGCCCACGCCGACCCCCTGCGGGGAGTGCCAGTCCTGCCGTGACCTGGCCAGGAACGGCCCGGGATCCATCGACGTCATCGAGATCGACGCGGCCTCTCACGGTGGTGTGGACGACGCCCGTGAGCTGCGCGAGAAGGCCTTCTTCGGGCCCGCCGGCAGTCGCTACAAGATCTACATCATCGACGAGGCCCACATGGTCACGTCGGCCGGCTTCAACGCCCTGCTCAAGGTCGTCGAGGAGCCTCCGGAGCATCTGAAGTTCATCTTCGCCACCACTGAGCCCGAGAAGGTCATCGGGACCATCCGGTCGCGGACCCATCACTACCCGTTCCGGCTGGTGCCGCCCGGCACGCTGCGGGACTACCTCGGCGAGGTCTGCGGCAAGGAGCAGATCCCGGTCGAGGACGGGGTGCTGCCGCTCGTCGTGCGGGCCGGAGCCGGGTCCGTGCGTGACTCCATGTCCGTCATGGACCAGCTGCTCGCCGGCGCGGGGGCGGAGGGTGTGACGTACGCCATGGCCACCTCGCTGCTCGGGTACACGGACGGGTCGCTGCTCGACTCCGTCGTGGAGGCCTTCGCGACCGGGGACGGCGCCGCCGCCTTCGAGGTCGTGGACCGCATCATCGAGGGGGGCAACGATCCGCGTCGCTTCGTCGCCGACCTGCTGGAGCGGCTGCGCGATCTCGTGATCCTCGCCGCCGTTCCGGACGCCGCGGAGAAGGGGCTGTTCGACGCCCCGGCCGACGTTCTGGAACGGATGCAGGTTCAGGCCGGCACTTTCGGCGCCGCCGAGCTCAGCCGCGCCGCCGACCTCGTCAACCAGGGCCTCACCGAGATGCGCGGCGCCACCTCCCCGCGGCTCCAGCTGGAGCTGATCTGCGCCCGCGTGCTGCTGCCGGCCGCCTACGGCGACGAACGGTCCGTGATGGCCCGCCTCGACCGGCTGGAGCGGGGCGTCAACCTCTCGGGCGGCGGCGGTGCGCCCACGATGGGGTACGTCCCCGGTCCCGAGGCCCACATGGCACCTCCGGTTCCCGAGGGCGGCGGCCCGGCGGCGGCCCGGGCGGCCGTACGGGGGGAGCGGCGCCCGCGCCTGCGCCCGCACCGGCCCCTCAGGCTCCGGCCCCTCAGGCTCCGGCTGCTCAGGCTCCGGCCCCTCAGGCTCCGGCACCCATGCCCGCCCCTCAGTCGCCGGCTCCGGCTCCCGCGCCCACCCCTGCCCCTGCGGCCCCGACGCCTGCCACCGCGCCCGGCGCCTGGCCGACGGCGGCCTCCGCGGGTGGCGGTGCCCGCCGGCCCGGCGGCTGGCCCACGGCCACGGGTGCGCCGGCGGCCCAGCCCCACCAGGCCCCTGCACCTGCCCCCACCCCCGCCCAGGCCCAGGCCCCGGTCCCGGCCGCGCCCGCCCCGGTCGGCGCCGCCCCCGCCGGTGGTCCCGACCCCCGCGTCCTCTGGCCGAACATCCTGGAAGCGGTCAAGAACCGCCGCCGGTTCACCTGGATCCTGCTCAGCCAGAACGCCCAGGTCGCCGGTTTCGATGGCACCACCCTCCAACTCGGCTTCGTCAACGCCGGCGCCCGCGACAACTTCGCGAGCAGCGGCAGCGAGGACGTGCTGCGCCAGGCGCTGACCGAGCAGTTCGGCGTGCAGTGGAAGATCGAGGCGGTCGTCGACCCGACGGGCGGCGGCGGCTCGGCCCCGGCCACCGGCGGGTACGGCGGAGGTCAGCCCGGCGGCTACGGCGGTGCGCCCGCGGCGTCCGGGTCCGGCTACGGCGGTTCCGCCCCGGCGGCCCCGGCCCGCCCCGCGGCGCCCCAGCCCGCGCCGACACCGGCCGCTCCGGCCCGGGGCCCGGCGCCGACGACGGCCCCGGCCTCTGTGGCGCCCCCGCCCGCGGCCCCGGAGCCGCCGCCGGTGGCCCCCGAGGACGACATCCCCGAGGAGGACGACCCCGACCTGGACGAGTCGGCCCTCTCCGGGCACGAGCTGATCGTGAAGGAGCTGGGGGCGACGGTGGTGGAGGAGATCCAGAACGAGTGAGGCGTGGCGAGCGCCGACGGTTCGGAGGACGACGGATCGGAGGGCGGGGGCTCGGGGCGTCGGGCGGCTGCGGGCCGGTGGGGGTTGCTCGCGCAGTTCCTCGCGCCCCTGGGTTTTTCGACGCGTCCGGGGCTGGAGAGCGATGGCGCCGGCCGCACGAATCACCTTTTCCGGCGATGGACGGCGACGCCGCCCCGACACTCGAATCAGCCCGTCCGGCGTTTGAGGACGAGGCCGTTCAGGCCGGAGGGGGCTGGGGGTGCAGCCCCTCGGGGAGAACGGTCGGCCCGGGTCGGCCACCCCTTGGAGGAACCTCCAGTAGGCCCACCCGGCTACGCTGGCCCCCGTGAAGGTCCTCGTCATCGGCAGCGGCGCCCGCGAACACGCCCTGTGCCGCTCTCTGTCCCTCGATTCCGACGTCACCGCGCTGTACTGCGCCCCCGGCAACGCCGGCATCGCCGAGGTGGCCGAGCTGCACCAGGTCGATGCCCTGGACGGGCGGGCCGTGGCCTCGCTCGCCGTGGAACTCGGCGCCGACCTCGTCGTCGTCGGCCCGGAGGCCCCGCTCGTCGCCGGGGTCTCCGACGCCGTGCGCGCCGCCGGCATCCCGGTCTTCGGCCCCTCCGGGGAGGCCGCGCAGATCGAAGGGTCCAAGGCGTTCGCCAAGGATGTGATGGCGGGGGCCGGAGTGCCCACCGCCCGCTCGTACGTTTGCACAAACGCCGAGGAGGTCGCCGAGGCTCTCGACGCCTTCGGGGCGCCGTACGTCGTCAAGGACGACGGGCTCGCCGCCGGCAAGGGTGTCGTCGTCACCGACGACCTCGACGCCGCCAAGGCGCACGCCGCCGGTTGCGAGCGCGTCGTCATCGAGGAGTTCCTCGACGGCCCCGAGGTCTCCCTCTTCGCGATCACCGACGGCGAGACGGTCCTCCCGCTCCAGCCCGCCCAGGACTTCAAGCGCGCCCTGGACGGCGACGGGGGGCCGAACACCGGCGGCATGGGGGCGTACTCCCCGCTGCCCTGGGCCGACCCCAAGCTCGTCGACGAGGTCCTGGAGACCGTTCTCCAGCCGACCGTCGACGAGATGCGGCGCCGCGGCACCCCGTTCTCCGGTCTCCTCTACGCCGGCCTCGCGATCACCTCGCGCGGCGTCCGGGTCATCGAGTTCAACGCCCGTTTCGGCGACCCCGAGACCCAGGTCGTCCTGGCCCGTCTGAAGACCCCGCTGGCCGGTGTCCTGCTCGCCGCCGCGAACGGCACACTCGACAACCTGCCCCCGCTGCGCTGGCGCGACGACGCCGCGGTCACCGTGGTCGTCGCCTCCCACAACTACCCCGACACCCCGCGCACCGGCGACCCCATCACCGGCCTCGACGCGGTGGCCGCCGAGGACGCCCCGCACGCCTACGTCCTGCACGCGGGGACGAAGCGGGCCGGGGACGCGGTCGTCAGCGCCGGTGGCCGTGTTCTTTCCGTCACGGCGACCGGCAAGGATCTGACCCAGGCCCGTGAGCGGGCGTACACGGCCGTGCGGCGGATCGGTCTGGACGGCTCCCAGCACCGTACGGACATCGCCGCGAAGGCGGCGGCCGAGGCCTGAGCGCCGACAGAAACCTTTTCATCAGCCTTTCTTCCTGATCAGGCCCCGGACCCGAAATCCGGGGCCTGATCATTGCTGTCTGTCGATCACCTCTGACCAAGGCCATTCCATCGAGTGACCGATGCCCCATCCGGCTGACGGGGGCCGGGGCCCCAACTAGGGTGCGGCGCAAGCGTTCCGGCACTTGGCCCACCGGCATTGCGATGTCAGTTGTGGGTGCCACAGTGGGGGAGTGAGCAACAGCCAGGACAGCGCCAGGACAGCAGGGAGGGGGTGACGTCCGGACGTGACCAGTACCGGTATCGGTGCGGAGGCGGGAGCGCAGGCAGCGCGGACCCGGGCTCTCGCCGTACTGCGCATCCGCGGCCGGGCCCTGGCCGTGGCGCTGCTGCCCGCGGCGGCCCTGGTGATCCTGCTGACCGGCGGCTCCACCGGTCACTTCGTCGGCCGTGGCTGGGACACGGCCCGCTGGACGGTCGGCGTCCTCGCCGTGATCGTGCTGCTGGCCGCCGCCGGTATCGCCGTGGTGGTGGCCCGCGCCCGGCCGGCCGTCAGTCCGACGGTCCCGATTCCGGAGGAGTCCGCCCCCGACCTGTACCGGATGGTGCGCGACCTCGCCGACCGCCTCGATGTGCCGGCGCCCTCCGCCATAGCGCTCACGCCGGACTGCGACAGCTGGCTGGAGGACCGCACCCACCCGGCCCACGGCCCGCCCGCGCCCAAGGGCCACGACGAGCTCGCCGGCCCGCATCCCCACCGGCGTGCCCCGGCCGCGCCCGTCCTCGTCATCGGCTCCCCCTTCCTGTGGTGGATGCGCGTCGGTGAGCTCCGTGCGGTCCTCGCCCCGGTCGTCGCCGGTACGGGACCCTCGGCGCACCCGGACATAGCGGCCGCCCGCCGTTTCGTCCGCGGCCTCGACGCCGCGGTGGCCGTCGCCGCGGTGCCCGCCCGCTGTCCGGGGACCCGCCTGGTGTGCGCGGGCCTCGGCTGGGTGGCCCGGCTGCTGCTGCGCGGCTGCCGGGAGCACGCGGCCCTGATGGAGCGCGGGGTCGCCGCCGCGGCCGCCGAGCGTGCACAGGCTGTGGACTACGGGCTGCGGATCGTCGCGCAGGAACAGGTCGGCCTGGCGTACGCGGGCTGGGACCGCCTGCTGACCCGGGTCGCGGTGCCCGCCTGGCGGATGGGCCGCTGGCCGTCCCGGCTGGACGCGGGCGTCGTCGCGGCGCTCACCGAGCTGTCCCGGCGCGACCGGCTCGCCGAGGGCTTCGCCTCCCGGCTGGGCGAGCGGCCCGCCTGCGACCTCCTGGAGGAGCCGGGGCTGGTGGACGAGGCCGCCTCGCTGCTCGCCGCCCGTCTCTTCCACGGGGGCCCCGCAGAGCCGGGACCGGACTGGTTGCCGGTGGACTGGCAGGAGTATCCGGACGAGGTCGTCGACCGCACCTGGCGCACCGACGCGGCCCGTCTGCACCGCGTCCTGGACTCCCTCGGCGTCCGCGCCACCCTCGACCCCTTCGCCCCCGACCCGGGCGGCCCCACCCTGGCCCGCGTCCTGGACCACCTGACCGACCCGACGGCCAAGACCACCCGCAGGGACCACCCCTACGACGGGACCGGGCACGAGGGGATCGGACATGCGGGAGCCGGGCACGCGCGTGAGGGAACCGGGTGTGCCGAGGACGCCGACGCCTACACGACCGAGCACGACACGACCGAGCACGACACGACCGAGCACGACACGACCGAGCACGACACGACCGAGCACGACGAGGCCGGGCACACGACAGCCGGGCACGCCGAGGACACCAACGCCCACCCGGCCGGGCACGCCGAGTCCGGGCACGACAAGGACCCCGACGCCCACCCGGCCGGGCACGCCGAGTCCGGGCACGGATACGACGACGCCCCCGGCGTCTACGACACCCGGCGGAGCGCCGTGTACGACGAGGAGACGGAGGAGGCGACCGGCACCGAGCGCAGCGCCGCCCTCGCGGCCTGCCTCACCGCCGCCATCGCCCGCGAGGAAGCCGCCATAGCCGCGACAGCCGCCACCGGCGGCCCCCTCCCCGGCTCGCCCGCCCCCGCGGGACAGGGCCCCGACAGCGCCCTCTGGGACGACGGCTCGCTGCCTCTTTTCCCGCTCCAGCCCCCGCGCACCGCCCGTGAGCTCCTCGCCGACCACGTCAAGGCGATGGTGTGCTGCGCGGCCGTGGACACCGCCGGTGCCGCCCCCGGCCTGGACTGGCTCGACGGCCCGTCCCTGCTGGTCGACGGCGAGCGGACCGCCGACCTGACGCCCAGAGTCCTCAGCCTCATCGAGGAGGGAGACCCGGCCCCGCTGCGGGCCTGGCTGGTCGAGTCCGGCATACGCCCCGAGAAGCCGGTACGGCTGGTCTGACCTCGGCGTTTCGACGCTTTAGCGGAGCAAAGTGTTCCACTTAAGGCAAATTCGCAACGAACCGTGACCGGACGCGTGCGTTATGTGATGTGCTGGGACCGTTCGTAGGTGTGGCAAGCGCATCCGACATACGACAAGCGCCACAGTCAGGGCACGGAGCGGGCTCGCGCACCCACGGACAGCCGTATCAACCGAACGCCCATCGACTCGTATCAGCACACCTCACGGGGCACGAGGGAGGGGAGCCACCATGGCATCGGACCACATCCGCCGCTGGGAGTCGGGAGCACTCGCGCACGCCGTCACGGACCCCTTCGGCCTGGGGCCTGTCCCCTGGCTGCGCGGCAGCGAGACCTATTTCGACGACACCGGTCATGTCGTCCCCTGGTACGTGGACCCGAGCAGGCCGCAGCCGACGGGCGAGAACCCGCGGATCCCGGCGCCCCGCAGCGCCGTCGGCGGCCCCCGCTCGGCGGACGACGTGCACCGGCAGATCAAAGGATTCACCTCGACCGGCGCGGTCGCGCCCGGCGACGCCGTCGACTTCCACATCACGGTCGACCCGCCGCAGGAGTTCAGCGTCGACATCTACCGCATCGGCCACTACGGCGGCGACGGCGCCGCCAAGATCAGCACCAGTCCCCGGCTGTCCGGCATCGTCCAGCCCCCGCCGCTGGCCGCCGACCGCACGGTCTCCTGCCACCACTGGTGGCTGTCCTGGCGGCTGCAGGTCCCGTCGTACTGGAGCATCGGAGCGTATGTCGCCGTGCTCACCACGGCGGACGGCTACCGCTCCCACGTGCCCTTCACGATCCGCGACAACCACCCCGCCGACCTGCTGCTCCTCCTGCCGGACATCACCTGGCAGGCCTACAACCTCTACCCCGAGGACGGCCGCACCGGCGCCAGTCTCTACCACGCCTGGGACGAGCGGGGCCGGCTGCTCGGCGAGTCGGACGCGGCCACCACCGTCTCCTTCGACCGGCCGTACGCGGGCGCCGGCCTGCCCCTGCACGTCGGCCACGCCTACGACTTCATCCGCTGGGCCGAGCGCTACGGCTACGACCTGGCCTACGCCGACGCCCGCGACCTGCACGCCGGCCGTGTCGACCCCACCCGCTACCGGGGTCTGGTCTTCCCGGGCCACGACGAGTACTGGTCCCCGCAGATGCGCCGGACCGTCGAGCTGGCCCGGGACAGCGGCACGAGCCTGGTCTTCCTCTCCGCCAACACCATGTACTGGCAGGTGGAGTTGGGGCCCTCGCCGTCCGGGGTCCCGGACCGGCTGCTGACCTGCCGAAAACGCAGGGGCCCGGGAAAGCCCGTGCTCTGGCGCGAGATCGACCGGCCCGAACAGCAGACGGTCGGCATCCAGTACGCGGGCCGGGTGCCCGAGCCGTCCCCGCTGATCGTGCGCAACGCGGGGCACTGGCTCTGGGACGCCACGGGGGCCCACGAGGGCGACGAGCTGCCGGGCCTGGTGGCCGGCGAGGCCGACCGCTACTTCCCGCGCACCGCGCTCCCCGAGCACGAGGACCGCATCCTGCTCGCTCACTCCCCCTACACCGACAACGACGGCGTCCTGCGCCACCAGGAGACCTCCCTCTACCGCGCCCCCTCCGGCGCCCTGGTCTTCGCCTCCGGGACCTTCGCCTGGTCCCCGGCCCTGGACCGCCCCGGCCATATCGACTCCCGCGTCCAGCGCGCCACCGCCAACCTCCTGGACCGCATCTGCAAACACGACTGACCCGCTGTCCGTGCGCAACCCGGCATACGGGAGAATCGAGGGCACCTGTACAGAACCACGGGGAGGAACCGTGTCCGGATTCGTCGAAAAGCCCGAGCCCGTGGAGGTCCCGGGTCTGGTGCATCTGCACACCGGCAAGGTGCGCGAGCTGTACCAGAACGCGGCCGGGGACCTCGTGATGGTCGCCAGCGACCGCATGTCCGCGTACGACTGGGTGCTGCCGACCGAGATCCCCGACAAGGGCCGGGTGCTCACCCAGCTCTCCCTGTGGTGGTTCGACAAGCTCGCCGACCTGGTCCCCAACCACGTCATCAGCACCGAGCTGCCCGAGGGCGCCCCCGCCGACTGGGCGGGCCGCACCCTGATCTGCAAGTCCCTGAAGATGCTCCCGGTGGAGTGCGTGGCCCGCGGCTACCTCACCGGCTCGGGCCTCGTCGAGTACCAGGAGTCCCGTACGGTCTGTGGGCTCGCCCTCCCCGAGGGCCTGGTCGACGGCTCCGAGCTGCCCGCCCCGATCTTCACCCCGGCCACCAAGGCCGAGGTCGGCGAGCACGACGAGAACGTGTCCTACGAGGAGGTCGCCCGCCAGGTCGGCGCCGAGACGGCCGCCCAGCTGCGCCAGGCCACCCTCGCGGTGTACGGCCGGGCGCGGGACATCGCCCGGGACCGGGGGATCATCCTGGCGGACACGAAGTTCGAGTTCGGCTTCGAGAACGACACCCTCGTCCTCGCCGACGAGGTCCTCACCCCGGACTCCTCCCGGTTCTGGCCGGCCGACGAGTGGCAGCCGGGCCGCGCCCAGCCGTCGTTCGACAAGCAGTACGTCCGCGACTGGCTGACCTCGGCCGAGTCCGGCTGGGACCGGAAGAGCGAGCAGCCCCCGCCGCCGCTGCCGGAGCCGGTGGTCGAGGCGACCCGGGCGAAGTACATCGAGGCGTACGAGCACCTGACGGGCAGCACCTGGTCGTAGCGGAGGTCATCCCGGGCCCCCGGGCCCGGGCTCCACGATCCTCCGGAGCCCTCCGGAGGATCGTGGAGCCCGGAAACGCCGAAGGCCCCCGGAGAACCGGGGGCCTTCGTTCTGGAGCGGACGACGAGGCTCGAACTCGCGACCTCAACCTTGGCAAGGTTGCGCTCTACCAACTGAGCTACGTCCGCATGCGCCGTGGCGCGAGAGCAACTATACCCAACCTCGCTCCCGTGCGAGACGCACTGCCGTATGCCGGTTCTCCGCACCGAGCTTGGTGACGGCCGAGGAGAGGTAGTTCCGCACGGTCCCCGGCGACAGTGCGGCCCGCTCGGCGATCTCCGCGACCGGCGCGCCGTCGGCCGCCAGCTCCAGCACCTCGGCCTCCCGCGCGGTCAGCGGCGAGTCCCCGGCGGAGATCGCGTCGGCGGCCAACTCCGGGTCGATGTAGCGGTTTCCGGCGTGCACGGTCCGGATGATCTCGGCGAGCCGCTGCGCACTGACCGTCTTCGGGACGAACCCCCGCACACCTGCCGCGAGCGCCCGCTTCAGATGCCCTGGCCGCCCGTGACCGGTCACGATCAGGACCCGGCAGGAGGGCAGTTCGGCCCGCAGCGATGTGGCGACCTTCACACCGTCGGCCCCCGGCATCTGAAGATCCAGTACTGCGACATCGGGGTGATGGGCCTGTGCCATGGCCAGCGCCTCCGGCCCGCTCGCCGCCTCCGCGACGACGACCAGATCGTCCTCCAGGCCGAGCAGCGCCGCCAGCGCACCCCGGATCAGATGCTCGTCGTCGGCGAGCAACAGCCGTACCGGAGACGTCATGAAGTGACTCCACTCACATTCGTATCAGCCGTCGTGCTGGTATCTGCCGCCGTACCGGCGGACAGCGGCACCGAGGCCACCACCCGGAACCCGTCCGTCCCCACCGGCCCGGCCTCCAGCGTCCCGTCCACCCCTGCCAGCCGCTCGCGCAGTCCGGCGAGCCCGGACCCACCGCCCCCGCCACTCCCGGACGCAACAGCCCCGTCGTTCTCCACCGTCAGCACCACGCACCCCTCCCGCACCCGCAGCCCCACCGCACACCGCCCCGCGTCCCCGTGCCGCAGTACGTTCGTGGCCGCCTCGCGCACCACCCACCCGAGCGCCGACTGCACCTCGGCGGGCAGCCCGTCGGCGTCGCCCGTCACCTCGCAGGAGATCCCCGCCGCCGCCAACACTCCCTTCGCACCGATGAGTTCGGCCCCCAGGTCGGCGTCCCGGTACCCCCGTACGACATCCCGGACCTCCCGTTGCGACTCCTGTGCGATCCGCTGCACCTCGATCATCTGCTCGACGGCCTCGGGCCGTTCGCGCCGGGCCAGCTGGACCGCCAGTTCGCTCTTGAGGGCGATGACGGCGAGGTTCCGGCCGAGCACGTCGTGCAGATCGCGCCCGAACCGCAGCCGTTCCTCCGCGACGGCGAGCCGGGCGCGGGTCTCACGGGCCTCGTCGAGTTCGTAGACGGCGTTCAGCAGCCAGACGGAGAAGACCGAGGTGGCGGCGAGGAAGCTGCCGGAGAAGAACACCACAAACGCCGTGACCACTGCTTCAGGCCCAGGAACGCCCAGCGGCAAGGACATCACGGCCGCCCCGCACGCGAAGCCCGTGGTCTGCGCCACCACGCGCCGCCGGTTGCGTACGCCGAGCGCCATGGTGCCGGCCCCGAAGGCCAACATCATGGCGAAGACGGTCCCCGTCGCGTTCTCCGTGTCGTCGCCCGCGCTGCCGTGCTTGCGCAGGACCAGAGCCACGACGGCGAAGACGCAGGTCGCCGCGCCCAGCACCCACAGCAGCCGCACCGGTTGTGCCCGCCGGCCCCGCGTCCAGTCCAGTGCCCGGGAGGCCGTCAGCCCGCAGAGCAGCGCGTGGACGACGACCATCGCCATCAGCCAGCCCGCGACCCCCGGCCCGGCCTGTGCGAACACCGGCAGCCCGATCGCCGCGATCTCGATCACCGCGAAGAAGTGGAACGACCACCGTGTGTACGTCTCGACCTTGGCGGGCGTGGTCTTCCCCCGCCACCAGCCGGCTGCCCCGCTCATCCCGGTCCCGCCCCTCGTCCTCAGCGCCGGGGTTCCCAGCGGAACCACCGCCGTACAGCAAACACCGCGACCACGGTCCAGGCCAGCGCGGTGGCCACCGCGACCAGTGCCTGGTACGCGCTCAGCTCGCCGGTCCAGCCCGCGCGGACCAGCCGGATCGCCGGGGAGAGCGGGAGGAGTTCGCAGACCGCGGCGGCCCGGTGGGGCAGGACGTCCGTGGGGACGGCGATGCCGGAGCCCACCATGGAGACGAAGACCAGCGGCAGCGCGGTGACCTGGGCGCTCTCGGCGGTCCGGGTGAAGGCCGAGGTGAATGCGGCGAGCGCGGCGCTGAGCACCAGACCGAGCAGGAGCCCGAGCACGGTGAGGTACGGGGCCTTGGGCGCGCCCGCGTCGAGCAGTACCGCGCAGCCGACGGCCAGCAGCAGCGCCTGCGCCAGGCCGAGACAGACGGCGGGCAGCGCGGTGCCGGTCAGGATCTCCACGTCCTCCGGTTCGCCGGTGCGCAGCCGTTTGAGGACGAGTTCCTCCCGGCGGGCCACATAGGCGCTCACCAGGGACGTGTACACGGCGAAGAGGAAGGAGTAGCCGATCGCGGCGGTCAGCATCAGCGGGCCGACGCTCAGCCCCATCCCCTTGAGGTCGATCTGGTCGATCGCGGGCCGCACGGTGAACGGCAGCGCGAGCGGCACGAGCAGCGCGGTGAGCACGGCGCCGCGATTACGGCCCAGCAGCATGAGCTCCGCCCGCGCCAGCGCCCGCAGCCGCCGCCGCGAAGGAACGAGGACTCGCGCACCCCCGCCGCGCCCTCCCACGAACAGACGCCTCCCGAGACTGCTACCGGTCCCAGCGCCGGCCCCGACCCCGGCCTCGATGTGATCCATCGGCCCGTTCACCGAGCCACCTCCTGCTTCCGTGCGATTCCCAGAAACGCCTCTTCCAGCGAGGCCGACCGCACGTCGAGGCCGTGCAGCTCCACCCGGGCCGCATCGGCCCAGACCAGCAGTGCGGTGGTTGTGCGCTGCAACTCCCGCGTCCGCAGGCGTATGACGTCCCCGTCCGTCTCGTGTCCGCACACCCCCAGTCGGCCCAGCGGTGGCAGGTCGCCGAGGAAGTAGCCGCGGGGCAGCCGGAAGGAGATCCGCGAGGGCTGGGCGGCGGTCACCTCGGCCGGTGTTCCGGTCGCCGCGATATGGCCCTCGTGCAGGATCGCCAGCCGGTCGGCGAGGTCCTCGGCCTCCTCCAGATAATGCGTGGTGAGGAGGACGGTCGTCCCGGCGTCGCGCAGTGCGCGCACCAACTCCCAGGTGGCCCGGCGGCCTTCGGCGTCGAGCCCGGTCGTCGGCTCGTCCAGGAACAGCACCTCGGGCCGCCCGAGGAGCGCGAGCGCCAGGTCGAGGCGGCGCCGTTCACCGCCGGAGAGCTGCTTGACCCGTACGTCCGCCTTGCCGCCGAGCCCCACCAGCCCCAGGGCCTCCGCCTCGGGCCGGGCTTCCGTCGTACAGCCGGCCCACATCCGGGTGGTCTCGCCGACGGTCAGTTCGGACGGGAAGCCGCCCTCCTGGAGCATCACGCCGGTGCGCGGCCGTACGGCGGCCCGCTCTCGGTGCGGATCGTGTCCCAGCACCCGCACCCGGCCCCCGCTCGGCGGTGCGAGCCCTTCCAGCAGTTCGACCGTGGACGTCTTTCCGGCGCCGTTGGTGCCCAGCAGGGCGAAGATCTCCGCGCGGGCCACGGAGAAGGTGATTCCGCGGACCGCCTCGAACCCGCCCCCGTAGACACGCCGGAGATCCGTGACCTCAATCACGTGTTCGTGTTCGCTGTCTTCCATGAGATCAGCGTCTCCGCGGCCGGGCCTCCGGAGCAGTGCGCGGTGTCATCGCTCGCCATGACAAATGTCAGAGCGTGCCGTGGCACACGAAAAAACCCCAGTCATTGACTGGGGTTTCTCCTGTGAGCTGGAGCGGACGACGAGGCTCGAACTCGCGACCTCAACCTTGGCAAGGTTGCGCTCTACCAACTGAGCTACGTCCGCACTGCTCCCGACCGGCTCCCACCGATCGGTGCGAACACCAGCCTACCTGATCCACAAGCATGCTCAGGACGGCGGTGCAGAGCGGGTGACAGGAATTGCACACTGCGCCTTCCCCCTGGAAGGGGGATGTTCTGCTACTGAACTACACCCGCATGTACTCCGTGGGTTTCGGCTTTTCGGCCTGCGCCCCTCGGCGTGCTCCAGACATTAGCTGATCAGCAGGGGGGTAGCGCAAGTCGGCTGCCCTCAGGGGGTCCTGACGGCTCCTGAGGGCACCCGGAGCACTCGGCCTCGGCCTCGGTCACTGCGCGGCGCTGAACGCCTCGTACACCTTCTTCGGGATACGACCGCGGGCCGGGACGTCCATCTTGTTCGCCTGCGCCCAGGCGCGGACGGCCGCCGGGTCGGGGGCGACCTCCGTCTGCTTGTACGCCTTGCCCGACCTCGACCGCTTGCGGCCGGCCACCACGTACGGCTCCAGCGCCCTGCGCAGTTTCTTGGCGTTGGCTTGATTCAGGTCGATCTCGTACGACTTGCCGTCGAGTCCGAAGGCGATCGTTTCCGCCGCTTCCGAGCCGTCGATGTCGTCAAAGAGAGTGACCACGACCTTCTGCGCCACGAATATCGGTCCCTTCGTGTGGCACGTCTATACAGCTCATCGGCGATGACCGCGATGGCGGAGATGACGTGCCGAGTATCGGCTATTGCCAATTCATTTGTACAGTGCCTGGCAATACAAAGTGAAGCCCGACTAAATCCGTCCGCGTGTCACCAGCGCAATAGATGTCACGGGCGAACCCGGGGAACTTTCCCAGAACTTTTCGTGAGGATCCGTCTACGTCACCCGATCGTGATGCGGCTCACGTAGTTTCCTACAACTCTACCCGCGTAGAAATTTTGTGCGGGTAGTCTGAAGGCACCGGTCGGAGACACCGACGGGTACCTGCACAGCAGCCAGCACCACAACACCGGGAGTGCCAGTGGCACGCGTCGTAGTCGACGTCATGCTCAAGCCGGAGATCCTCGACCCCCAGGGCCAGGCGGTCCAGCGTGCGCTGCCGCGCCTGGGTTTCGAGGGCATCTCCGACGTACGTCAGGGAAAGCGATTCGAACTTGAAGTTGACGGGCCGGTCGACGAGGCCGCGCTCGCCCGCATCCACGATCTCGCGGAATCCTTCCTCGCCAACACCGTGATCGAGGACTTCACCGTCAAGGTGGAGGAAGTCGCGGAGGCCGCGAAGTGACCGCTCGTATTGGCGTCGTCACTTTCCCGGGAAGTCTGGACGACCGGGACACCCAGCGTGCGATCCGCCTCGCGGGTGCCGAACCGGTCGCCCTCTGGCACAAGGACAAGGACCTCCACCAGGTCGACGCGGTGGTCCTTCCGGGCGGTTTCTCCTATGGCGACTATCTGCGGGCCGGCGCCATCTCCCGCTTCTCGCCCGTGATGGAGACGGTCATCGAACAGGCGAAGGCCGGTCTTCCGGTCCTCGGTATCTGCAACGGCTTCCAGGTCCTCACCGAGGCGCATCTGCTGCCCGGCGGGATGCTCGGCAACGACCACCTCCACTTCATCTGCCGCGACCAGAAGCTGCGGGTGGAGAACGCGGGGACGGCCTGGACCGGCGACTACCGCGAGGGCCAGGAGATCCACATCCCGCTGAAGAACATGGACGGCCGGTACGTCGCCGACTCGTACACGCTCGACAAGCTGGAGGCCGAGGGCCGGGTGGTCTTCCGCTACCTGGACTTCAACCCGAACGGCTCGCTCCGCGACATCGCCGGCATCACCAACGAGGCAGGCAACGTCGTGGGCCTCATGCCGCACCCGGAGCACGCCGTGGAGCCGCTGATCGGCACCGGCCGCACCGACGGCCTCCCCTTCTTCACCTCGATCCTCAAGAAGCTGGTGGGCGCATGAGCCGGACGCCTCTGGACACGGTCGAGCACGCGGCCGCGACCCCCGACGTCGAGCTGCCCTGGGCCGAACTCGGTCTGAAGAAGGACGAGTACGAGCGCGTGGTGGAGATCCTCGGCCGCCGCCCGACCGGCGCCGAGCTCGCCATGTACTCGGTCATGTGGTCCGAGCACTGCTCGTACAAGTCCTCCAAGGTCCACCTCCGCCAGTTCGGCGAGAAGGCCCCGCAGAGCGACGCGATGCTCGTCGGCATCGGCGAGAACGCCGGTGTCGTCGACGTCGGCCAGGGCTACGCGGTGACCTTCAAGGTCGAGTCGCACAATCATCCGTCGTACGTGGAGCCGTATCAGGGCGCCGCGACCGGTGTCGGCGGCATCGTCCGCGACATCATCGCGATGGGCGCGCGGCCGGTGGCCGTGGTGGACCCGCTGCGCTTCGGCGCGGCCGACCACCCCGACACCAAGCGCGTCCTGCCGGGTGTCGTCGCCGGCATCGGCGGCTACGGCAACTGCCTGGGCCTGCCGAACATCGGCGGCGAGGTGGTCTTCGACGCCTGCTACCAGGGCAACCCGCTGGTCAACGCCGGTGCCATCGGCGTGATGCGGCACGAGGACATCCACCTCGCCAAGGCCTCCGGCGCGGGCAACCAGGTCATCCTGTACGGCGCTCGTACGGGTGGCGACGGCATCGGCGGCGCGTCCATCCTCGCCTCCGAGACCTTCGACGACGCCAAGCCGTCGAAGCGCCCTGCGGTCCAGGTCGGCGACCCCTTCCAGGAGAAGCTCCTCATCGAGTGCACCCTGGAGGCGTTCAGCGAGAAGCTGGTCGTCGGTATCCAGGACCTCGGCGCGGCCGGTCTGTCCTGCGCCACGTCCGAGCTGGCCTCGAACGGCTCCGGCGGTATGACGGTCACCCTGGACGACGTCCCGCTCCGCGACTCCACGCTCTCGCCCGAGGAAATCCTCATGAGCGAGTCGCAGGAACGCATGTGCGCGGTGGTCGAGCCGGCGAAGGTCGCCCGCTTCCTGGAGATCTGCGAGAAGTGGGACGTCATCGCCACCGTCATCGGCGAGGTGACCGACGGCGACCGTCTGGAGATCTTCTGGCACGGCGAGAAGATCGTCGACGTCGACCCGCGCACGGTCGCGCACGACGGCCCGGTCTACGAGCGTCCCTACGCCCGCCCGTCCTGGCAGGACGAGCTCCAGGCGGACGACGCGAACAAGCTGCCGCGGCCGGCGACCGGTGCGGAGCTGAAGGACCAGGTCCTCAAGCTGGTCGGTTCCCCCAACCAGGCCTCCAAGAAGTGGATCACGTCGCAGTACGACCACTTCGTGCAGGGCAACACGGTGCTGGCGCAGCCCGAGGACTCGGGCATGATCCGCGTCGACGAGGAGACCGGCCTCGGTGTCGCCATCGCGACGGACGGCAACGGCCGCTACGCCAAGCTGGACCCGTACACGGGCGCGCAGCTGGCGCTGGCCGAGGCCTACCGCAACGTGGCGACGACGGGTGCCAAGCCGCTCGCCGTCTCCGACTGCCTGAACTTCGGTTCGCCGGAGGACCCGGCGGTGATGTGGCAGTTCGCCGAGGCCGTGCGCGGTCTGGCGGACGGCTGCCTGCAGCTGGGCACCCCGGTGACCGGCGGCAATGTCTCGCTCTACAACCAGACCGGCGAGGTGGCGATCCACCCGACCCCGGTGGTCGCGGTCCTCGGTGTGATCGACGATGTCGCGCGCCGTACGCCGGTCGCCTTCCAGGAGGACGGTCAGCTGATCTACCTCCTCGGCGACACCCGTGAGGAGTTCGGCGGCTCGGCCTGGTCGCAGGTCGTCCACGACCACCTCGGCGGCCTGCCCCCGAAGGTGGACCTGGAGCGCGAGCGGCTGCTGGCCGAGATCCTGATCTCCGCCTCCCGCGACGGCATGATCGACTCGGCGCACGACCTGTCCGACGGCGGTCTGATCCAGGCGGTCGTGGAGTCGGCGCTGCTCGGCGGCAAGGGCGCGCGTCTGGTCGTACCGGACGGGCTGGACGCCTTCACCTTCCTCCTCTCCGAGTCGGCCGGCCGCGCGATCGTGGCCGTCCCGCGCTCCGAGGAGGTCCGCTTCAACGACATGTGCGGCGCCCGGGGCCTGCCCGTCACCCGCATCGGTGTCGTGGACGGCGACGCGATCGACGTCCAGGGCGAGTTCGCCCTCAGCCTGGCGGAACTCCGCGAGGCCCACGAGGCGACGATCCCGGCGCTGCTGGCGTAGCACCGGACCCGAACGACGACGAAGCCCCTCGCCCGCCCGGGCGGGGGGCTTCTCGGCTCAGCGGCCCGTTTCCCGGATGCGTTCGCGGGCGGCTGCGCGGTCGATGCCGAGCTCTGCCAGAAGGTCCGCCGCGGGATCCGGGCGCTCGCAGTCGAGCAGGGCCAGCAGCAGGTGCTCGGGTGCGATGCGCCGGCTGCGGGCCTTCCGTGTCTCGGCCAGGGCGCGGGGGAAGACGGCACGGGCACCCGAGGTGAAGGGGGTTCGCTTGCGGGAGGCCGGAACCGGCGGCCGTTCCACTCCCCGGACGTCGATGCCCACCACGGCCAGCGCGGACCGGTCGAGGGCGTCGAGAGCGGCCCGCGCGGTCGTGAGGTCGGTGCCGAGGGCCCGGACCGAGCCGGGCTCGTGGAGCACTCCCAGCAGGAGGTGCTCGGTACCGATGCGGCGGTCGCCGCGCAGTGAGGCCTCGTCCACCGCGGATGCGACGGCCGTACGGGCGCCTGCTGCGAAATGTTCAAACATGGTCGTCTCACTTCCCGTGTTTGGCGTGCACGGACTGCCGGGACACGCCGAGGGCATCACCGATCTGTTCCCAGGACCATCCCTGTTCCCTGGCGCGCGCGACCGCTGCCGCTTCGACCTGCTCGGCCAGTCGGTGCAGGGCACCCACGGCCCGCAGCCCCACCGAGGGGTCGTGCGACCGGAGGCGTGCGGAGAGATCTCCCGTTTCCATATCTGTCAGTCTGGGCTGACAGACCTCTGCTTGTCAATCCAGACTGACAACAGCTTCGGCTGCCGGTACCGCTCGCGCTGCAGCCGCGCCGCTGAATAGGCTCGCCCCCATGCCCCCGGCCAAGAAACGCCCCAGGACGTACGACCCCGCGAAGACCCGCGCCGCGGTCCTCGCCCAGTTCGGCCACGTGCGGGAGGCCGTCGCGGGCCTCACCCCCGAGCAGCTCGCGCTCCCCACCCGGCTCGGCGACTGGACCGTGCGGGACCTCGTCGCCCACATCGGCATGGCGGTCACCGCCGTCCACCGGGCCCTGGACCAGCCCGAGCCGGCGAAGGCCGACGCGGTACTGCTCGACTGGCCGTCCGGGACCTCCGGCAACTCCGCCGCCATCGCCGACTTCACCCGGCGCCTCGCGGCCGGCCACCCCGACCTCGACGCCTACCTCACCGATGCCGACGGCAGCCTCCGCGCCCTGCTCGACGCGCACCCCGGCACCCGGCTGCTCGCCACCAGCGCCGGCGCGATGTCCCTCGACGACTACCTCGTCACCCGTACCGTCGAGCTGGTCGTCCACACCGACGACCTCGCCGCGGCCGTCCCGGGACTCGGCATCCCCCACGACCGGCAGGCCCTGGCCGCCTGCACCCGGCTGCTCGCCGACGCGCTCGCCGTCAAGGCCCCCGGCGGCTCCACCGAGGTGCGGGTACCGCCGTACGCCGTGGTGCAGTGCGTCGAAGGGCCCCGGCACACCCGGGGCACCCCGCCGAACGTCGTGGAGACCGATCCGCTGACCTGGATCCGGCTGGCCACCGGGCGGACGCGGTGGAAGGAGGCCGTGGCGGACGCCAAGGTCAGTGCGAGCGGGGAGCGGGCGGACATCGGGCCCTACCTGCCCCTCATGAGCTGAGGGAACCGATCACCCTGTGCGTTCCGTCGAATCGGCATGTACGGGTTGAAACAGCGCATGCAGCGTATGACCCTGACCATGGCGGCGGCCGCCGTGCTCGTCCCGCTCACGGTGGCCTGCGGCAGTGAGAGAGGCGGTGCCTCCGTGGGGACCCAGCCACCGGTCACCGGGATCGACTGGACCGTCGACAGCGTGACCGTCGACGGCACCACCCATCCCGCCCCGGCGCGCGCCCATCTGACGATCGAGGACGGCAGGGCCGCCGGCAACCTCGGGTGCAACCAGTTCAGTGCCACGGCACAGGTCACGGACGACCACGTCCGGCTGAGTCACGCCCGCACCACGCGGATGGCCTGCGACAACGCGCGGATGACCTTCGAGCGGGCTCTCGCCCGGACGCTCACCTCGGGGCCGCTGACCATGAAGACCGAGGGGGAGAAACTCACCCTCACCGCCGTCGGCGGCGACCGGGTGCAGTTGTCCAGGAAGTGACCGCCGGGCCCCCGCCGGCCCCCCGAATGATGTGCGACACCTCACTCAGAGATACGGTGTGAGGGGGTTGCGTCGGCACCGGTCCGCACGAACAGAGTTCGCCTGGAGGATCCTCTCACCGCTTTGACCAGCGGAAATGGAGAAAGCCACAATCGCGTCCACGGTCGTAGATCCTTTACGGCCGGGCATCCCCAATTCGGACCAGTGGTCGATCTCGCCTACACTCGGTGTCGTGCCACGTGGTGACGGTCTCCTCAATCACGATCTGCTCCCCGGTGAGAAGGGCCCCCAGGACGCTTGCGGCGTCTTCGGTGTCTGGGCTCCCGGTGAAGAGGTCGCCAAGCTCACGTACTTCGGGCTGTACGCCCTCCAGCATCGGGGCCAGGAATCCGCGGGTATCGCGGTCAGCAACGGCTCCCAGATCCTCGTCTTCAAGGACATGGGGCTTGTCTCCCAGGTCTTCGACGAGACCTCGCTCGGTTCGCTCCAGGGTCATATCGCGGTCGGTCACGCCCGCTACTCGACCACCGGCGCCTCCGTGTGGGAGAACGCCCAGCCGACGTTCCGCGCCACCGCGCACGGCTCGATCGCGCTCGGCCACAACGGCAACCTGGTCAACACGGCGCAGCTCGCCGAGATGGTCGCCGAACTCCCCAAGGACCACAACGGCCGGTCCACCCGGGTCGCGGCCACCAACGACACCGACCTGCTCACCGCGCTGCTCGCGGCCCAGGTCGACGAGGACGGCAAGCCGCTGACCATCGAGGAGGCCGCCCACGCGGTCCTCCCGAAGGTCCGGGGCGCCTTCTCGCTCGTCTTCATGGACGAGCACACCCTCTACGCCGCCCGCGACCCGCAGGGCATCCGCCCGCTGGTCCTCGGCCGCCTGGAGCGCGGCTGGGTCGTCGCCTCGGAGTCCGCCGCGCTCGACATCTGCGGCGCCAGCTATGTGCGCGAGATCGAGCCGGGCGAGTTCGTCGCCATCGACGAGAACGGCCTGCGCACCTCGCGGTTCGCGGACGCGAAGCCCAAGGGCTGTGTCTTCGAGTACGTGTACCTGGCCCGCCCCGACACCGACATCGCCGGGCGGAACGTCTACCTCTCCCGGGTGGAGATGGGCCGCAAGCTCGCCAAGGAAGCCCCGGTCGACGCCGACCTGGTGATAGCGACCCCGGAATCCGGCACCCCCGCCGCCATCGGTTACGCGGAGGCCTCCGGCATCCCCTTCGGCGCCGGTCTGGTCAAGAACGCGTATGTCGGCCGGACCTTCATCCAGCCCTCGCAGACCATCCGGCAGCTCGGCATCCGTCTGAAGCTGAACCCGCTGAAGGAAGTCATCAAGGGCAAGCGCCTGGTCGTCGTCGACGACTCGATCGTGCGCGGCAACACCCAGCGCGCGCTCGTGCGGATGCTGCGGGAGGCGGGCGCGGCGGAGGTCCACATCCGGATCTCCTCTCCCCCGGTGAAGTGGCCCTGCTTCTTCGGCATCGACTTCGCCACCCGCGCCGAGCTGATCGCCAACGGCATGACGATCGAGGAGATCGGCACCTCGCTCGGCGCCGACTCCCTGGCGTACATCTCCATCGACGGCATGATCGAGGCGACCACCATCGCCAAGCCGAACCTGTGCCGCGCCTGCTTCGACGGCGAGTACCCGATGGAGCTCCCGGACCCCGAGCTGCTCGGCAAGCAGCTCCTGGAGACCGAGCTGGCCGCCGGTCCGGCAGCCACGGCCGCGGCCGACGCGATCCGTCGCCCGTAAGCCCCGTCATCAACCCGAAAGATCCCAGGCAATGTCTGAGAGCCAGTCCGGTGCTTCCTACGCGGCTGCCGGTGTCGACATCGAGGCGGGCGACCGCGCCGTAGAGCTGATGAAGGAGTGGGTGAAGAAGACGCAGCGCCCCGAGGTCCTCGGCGGCCTCGGCGGCTTCGCCGGCCTCTTCGACGCCTCCGCCCTCAAGAACTACGAGCGCCCGCTGCTCGCCTCCGCGACCGACGGCGTGGGCACCAAGGTGGACATCGCCCGGCAGCTCGGCGTGTACGACACCATCGGCCACGACCTCGTCGCCATGGTCATGGACGACATCGTGGTGTGCGGCGCCGAGCCGCTGTTCATGACCGACTACATCTGCGTCGGCAAGGTCCACCCCGAGCGGGTCGCCGCGATCGTCAAGGGCATCGCCGAGGGCTGTGTGCTGGCCGGCTGCGCCCTGGTGGGCGGCGAGACCGCCGAGCACCCCGGCCTGCTGGGCGCGGACGACTTCGACGTCGCCGGCGCCGGTACGGGCGTTGTGGAGGCCGACCGGCTGCTCGGCGCGGATCGCATCCGTACGGGTGACGCGGTGATCGCCATGGCGTCCTCCGGGCTTCACTCGAACGGGTACTCCCTGGTCCGGCACGTCCTGCTGAACCAGGCCGGCCTCGCGCTGGACGCCCACATCGAGGAACTCGGCCGCACCCTCGGCGAGGAGCTCCTCGAACCGACCAAGATCTACTCGCTGGACTGTCTGGCCCTGATGCGCACCGCCGAGGTGCACGCCTTCAGCCATGTGACCGGCGGCGGACTCGCGGCGAACCTGGCCCGGGTGATCCCGGACCACCTGCACGCGATCGTCGACCGCGCCACCTGGACCCCGGGCGCGATCTTCGACCTGGTCGGCCGCACCGGCGACGTCGAGCGGCTGGAACTGGAGAAGACGCTCAACATGGGCGTCGGCATGATCGCGATCGTCCCGCAGGAATCGGTCGATGTGGCGCTCACCACACTGGCCGACCGCGGGGTCGAGGCATGGGTCGCCGGCGAGATCACCGAACGGGGCGAGCACACCACCGGTGCCGCCCTGATCGGGGACTACGCCGCCTGACAGGCAGCCTGACGGCCAGCACAAAACCCGGTCCGGCTATGGAACCCCGGACCGGGTAAGTGAAACGGCTAAGCAGCCGTCGGCGTCAAGCACCGCGACGATGCTGGGAGTGCGGACCGGACTGGTCGTCCTCGTCCTCGTCCTCATCGTCGTCGTTATAGAGATCCGCGTACTGGGCGTACGGGTCGTCGTCCTCGTCCTCATCGTCCTCGAACGGCTCGCCGTTCGGCGGCTGGCTCGAAGTCGATGCGCCCAGCTCGCTGGCCAGACGTGACAGGTCAGTCCCACCGCTGTTGTACTTCAGCTGGCGGGCGACCTTCGTCTGCTTGGCCTTGGCCCGGCCGCGCCCCATGGCTCGACCCCCTCGGTGACGGGGCTCGACGGCCCCAGAGTCTGACACGCGTTCATGATCCGGAACGGACTCTCCTCGGAGAGACCGGTCCGTAGGGCTTCCACGGTACCTGAGCCCGCGCCCATACGGTACGTCGCCCGCACCACGCGCCTGACTCCATGACCCGCGAGGCGCCCTGTCCTCGCTGGTCAACCACGATTTTAACCACTTCCTGGCGGGCGACCCGCCGACGAACGTGAGAGTTCTCTCCAACTGCCCGCCGGCGGGTACCGAAAATGTGTCCGGAAACCCGGCGATCGATCAGCAGCCGCCCGCCGTTGCGGCTTCGTGCATCCGCTGTTCGGCGATCCGGTCGGCCGCCGCGGCCGGCGGAATCCCGTCATCCTTCGCACGTGCGAAGATGGCGAGCGTGGTGTCGAAGATCTTCGCCGCCTTCGCCTTGCACCGCTCGAAGTCGAACCCGTGCAGTTCGTCGGCGACCTGGATCACCCCGCCGGCGTTCACCACGTAGTCCGGCGCGTAGAGGATCCCACGGTCGGCGAGGTCCTTCTCGACGCCCGGGTGGGCGAGCTGGTTGTTGGCAGCGCCGCACACCACCTGGGCGGTCAGCACCGGCACGGACGCGTCGTTCAGGGCGCCGCCGAGCGCGCAGGGTGCGTAGATGTCCAGACCCTCCACGCGGATCAGGGCGTCGGTGTCGGCGACGGCCCGCACGGAGGGGTGCTTGTCGGCGATGCGCCGGACGGCTTCCTGCCGTACGTCCGTGATCACGACCTCGGCGCCCTCGTCCAGCAGGTGCTCCACCAGGTGGTGGCCGACCTTGCCGACACCCGCGATGCCGACGGTGCGGCCGCGCAGCGAGGGGTCGCCCCACAGGTGCTGGGCGCTGGCGCGCATGCCCTGGTAGACGCCGAACGCGGTGAGCACGGAGGAGTCGCCGGCGCCGCCGTGCTCCGGGGAGCGGCCGGTGGTCCAGCGGCACTCGCGGGCCACGACGTCCATGTCGGCGACATAGGTGCCGACGTCGCAGGCGGTGACGTACCGGCCGCCGAGCGAGGCCACGAACCGCCCGTAGGCGAGCAGCAGCTCCTCGGTCTTGTCCCGGTCCGGGTCCCCGATGATCACGGCCTTGCCGCCGCCGTGGTCGAGTCCGGCCATGGCGTTCTTGTACGACATCCCGCGCGCGAGGTTGAGGGCGTCGGCGACGGCCTCCTCCTCCGTGGCGTACGGGTAGAAGCGGGTGCCGCCGAGGGCGGGGCCCAGGGCGGTGGAGTGGATGGCGATGACGGCCTTCAGGCCGCTCTTGCGGTCCTGGCAGAGCACGACCTGCTCGTGACCGCCCTGGTCCGAGTGGAACAGGGTGTGCAGGACGCCGGTGGAAACGTCGGTCACTGTGGTGACTCCCGGTTGTGTCGCGTGTGTTGCGGCGGGTGGCTGCGGCGGGGCTCCCGTAAGGGTGGCGGGGGCCGTGGCATGAGCGTAGAGCCCCGGCCCACAGACCATCCGCGCAGTGTTCAGGATCACTCTCCCGTGCCGTGTGCGCACGTATGAGCGTGGGACGATTTGCTGTGGTTTTCGCGGCCGGCCCCGGCTGGCTCAGTGGTGGGTTCCGCTGGTTTCGAGCCCGGCCCGATGGGGAGGGAGCAGGCGTGCCCAAGGTGTCCTCGGTGGTCGTCCCCTATGCGACGTACCTGCGTGTGTACGAGCCGCTGGCCGCCTTCCCGGAGCCCGAGCGCGACCACTGGACGCGCTACGCCCGCCGTCCGGGCCGGCCCTCGTACCAGGACGAACTCCGCCGTTCCCTGGCCGACTTGCTGCCCACCCCGCCGATCCCGGTGCCGGTGAAGGAGAGCGGCGACGCCTTCGTCCTGGAGGTCGACGGTGTCGTGTGCGTCTGCCCCTGGCGGACCCGGCTGCGTGGCTGGCAGGCCCTCCAGGAGCTGTCCGAGGAGCTGCCGAAGACGGTCCTGGACGCGATGCTGCCCCCGGTGGTCCGGCGCCAGGCCACGGTGGACTACGAGCGCTGGCTGGTCCGCAACCCCGACTCGCGGCCCTGGATCCGTACGGCGACCTGGCAGGTGCCGCTGAACTGGTTCGTGCTGGTCTCCGACGCGGAGCGCCGGTACGAGAAGGGCACCGGCGAGATCCCGCCGATGCTGCGCTACCGCACGCCGATGGTGCAGGCCCGGCGCCGGGTGGCCCGGGCGCTGCGCACGCTCAGGGACACCATCGAGGAAGGGCCGCTGACCGACGGTCTGACGGACGTCGGCCGCTGGCTGGAGGAGTTCCACCCGCGCTCGCTGGTCGAGCTGGACTACGGCGGCCTGGTGCACGCGGTGCCGGCCGGCGATCTGGAGGACGACCATTCGGCGGCCGATGTGGCGGCCGGTATCGAGGCGTTGCGCCAGGGCGACGGGGCCGCGGCCGGGGAGGCGTACGGGCGGCTGGTGGAGCGGTGGCGGGCGGTGCGGGACCGCCGGTCCGCGAATTGAGTACCGGTCTGAGCACGGATGCCGAGTGATCCGTATGAATGGCTGGGTTGTCTGGCCGCGGTTGCGGTCGGATGACACCTGAGTGACGTGTGGGCGGTGAGTGATGTACGTCACGGCCCAGATGCTACGAAACAACGTACGTTGACGGCACTTCAGGGAACGCACGGGACGTAGGTCCTGATCCGGGCTTTTATTCCAAGGGTGACGGATCGCACTTACACGGCTCTTGCGTCCCTTGCCACCCCTCATGCCAAAATAGGACAAGGAGTCCGGGGAGGTCTCCTTCCGTCCAAGTGTGGTGCACTGTGGGCGGATTCTCCGCATTACGTGCTTTGGGGGGTCTGGTGACTCCTGATCGTCCTGTGACTGATCGTCACAGTGGCGTGACTGTCCGCTATGGCATGGTCCATCGGCTTCCGCGGCTGATGACTACCTGGGAGGGCAATTCCATCGGTTTGGCCGACGCGGCTGGACAGATGGTGTAGTTGTAGTGCCGAGGACAAGCCGTTCGTCCTATAACCGACTCGACTCGCGTCCACCATTTCGGGCAACGCGGGTCAAGGTGCAGAATTTAGAGGAAAGAACCGAGAAGGTTCGGTTCTCCCGAGGAGGCCGCTCATGACCGCTCGCACCCCTGATGCCGAGCCGCTGCTGACCCCGGCTGAGGTCGCCACCATGTTCCGTGTCGACCCCAAGACGGTCACGCGGTGGGCGAAGGCCGGCAAGCTCACGTCCATTCGTACGCTCGGCGGACACCGCCGTTACCGCGAGGCTGAGGTCCGCGCCCTGCTCGCGGGTATCCCGCAGCAGCGCAGCGAGGCCTGACCAACTGAATAGCGGGCAAACCGACCGTTCCCCCAACTGGTCGGGGCGCCCGAAACCCTAGCTCCGAGCGACGCGGGACCTGCCCCAACGGGACCCACGCCCAGGCCGACCAAGAACTTCTCAGGCAAGCGATACAGGGTGCGTCGTAGATCGCGCTGGACTCCGCCGGGTCCAGCGCGATCTTTTTTGTGCGCCCATGGGCGTCCGTGGGGCCTCGGCCGACCGTAACCGGCGGCTCTGTGAGCGGCCTTGTCGGAGCCTGGGGACGGCTGTCGGATCTGCTGTGCGAGCACCCGGAGGGAGTCGGGACAGTGTCCTCAGGGTGGTGCAATTGCACATATTAAATTGACCAGTTGTAGGACAGGGGTAAGAACCCCTGAATCAGAAACTCATGCGGTGACACCCGTCACATACCGCACGGGTTGTTTGTACTGCCCCGGGTGCGCTAGAGGAGTCGTGCGAGGAACCGCACCCTTCACCGCCCCACGGGGGAACGGCCGTTGGGGCCGGCGACGGTCACACACCGACGGGGCCCTCCTCCTCCACGGCGTCCGCGGGGACCTCCGTGGTGTGCGGAGCGGAGGCCATGGCGAGCCGCAGGAGCTGATGGCAGACCGGGCAGTGACGGGTCAGATGTCGGTACGACGAGGCGGCCGCCAGATGGGCCCTCAGCAACGCCCGCGTCTCGTGCCGCACCGAAGCCGCCATACGCCACCTCCAGGAGAGGGCCGAGGGGAAGCGGGCCCTGTCTTCTGGGTACCGAGCGAATGTGACGCCGTCAATGGCGCGGGCCCTTTCCCGGCCGCCCTCTTCTGGCCGCGATGCCCTGCCGCCCTGGCTTTCCGCCCGCCGCGACGGTGCTCGGCCGCGACGACGGTTCTCGGCGGTGCCGGACCGGCCGCGACCGGTGGATTCGGCACCGTCGGCATGCGCCGTCGTGGTGGCCCGCCGCCGCGGCGGAGGAGAGAGAGGTCTCGGGTACGCAAAAGGCCCGCGTCCCTTGACGGGACGCGGGCCTCAGCCTTCATGCGGTCCTGACGGGATTTGAACCCGCGGCCTCCACCTTGACAGGGTGGCGAGCACTCCAAACTGCTCCACAGGACCAGGTTTCGCGGCACTTTGACTGCGCTGTGCTGCGAGAAGGACTGTACAGGAGGGTGAGGGTGCCGGTCGAACTCACCCAGCGTGCCCGTCCGGTTACGGGGCTGCCGTGTCGATCGCCTTCACGATCCGCTTGTCGGAGACCGGGTACGCCGTGCCCAGTGCGTGCGCGAAGTAGCTGACCCGGAGCTCCTCCAGCATCCAGCGGATGTCCAGCACCTGCTGCGGCACCGGCCGGCCCTTGGGGAGCTGCTCCAGGAGCCAGGCGTACTCGTCCTGCATCTCGTGGACCTTCTCCATGCGGGTGGTGTCCCGCTGGACGTTCGTCGGCATCTGCTGCAGCCGGCGGTCCGCGGCGACCAGATAGCGCATCAGGTCGGGCAGCCGTCGTATACCGGCCCACGTCACGAAGCCCGGCTTCACAAGGGCGTCCAGCTGCTTGCGCACGTCCGTCAGGTTCGCCAGCAGCACGGGGCTCCGTACGCCCTTCAGGCGGCGCTCACAGGCCTGCCAGGCGGCCAGGACCTGCTGCACCTGCGTGACCGTACGGACCGTCGTGTCGACGATCTCGGCGCGCACCTTGTCGTACAGCTTCCGGTACGACTCCTCGTCCCACACCGGCCCCCCGAAGTCGGCGATCAGCTTGTCCGCCGCGGCCATCGCGCAGTCGTCGAAGAGGGCCTGGATCGAGCCGTGCGGGTTGGCGGAGAGCGCGAGCTTCTGGGCGTTGGTCAGCTTCTCCGACGCGAACTTCGCCGGGTTCACCGGGATGTTGCGCAGGATGAGCCGGCGCATGCCCTTCCACATCGCCGCGGCCTGCTCCTCCTCCGTGTCGAAGAGGCGTACCGAGACCGTGTCGCCGTCGTCGACGAGGGCGGGGTACGCCTTGACCGGCTGCCCGGCCCGGCGGGTCTCGAAGACGCGGGTGAGCGTGCCGATCGTCCAGTCCGTGAGGCCCTTGCGCTCCAGGGACTCGCCGCCCTGGCGCTCCGCGGTGGCCGCGGCGGCCTGGGAGAGGGCCTGGCGCGCCTTCGGCTTCAGACGGAGCTTCAGCGCCTCCAGGTCCTTGTCCTCGGCCAGCTTCCGGCGCCGCTCGTCGACGATCCTGAACGTGATCTTGAGGTGGTCCGGGACCCTCGCCCAGTCGAAGTCCTCGGCCTCGAAGGGGACGCCGACCATCCGCTTCAGCTCACGTGCCATGGTCGTCGTAAGAGGCTCCTGCAGGGGCACCGCCCGCTCCAGGAAGGCTTTCGCGTAGTTCGGCGCGGGGACGTAGTGGCGGCGGACGGGCTTGGGGAGGGTGCGGATCAGCTCCGTGACCACCTCTTCCCGCAGGCCCGGGATCTGCCAGTCGAAGCCCTCGTCCTCGACCTGGTTGAGGACCTGGAGCGGGATGTGCACGGTCACACCGTCCGCGTCCGCGCCCGGCTCGAACTGGTAGGTGACCCGGAACTTCAGCTGCCCCTGCCGCCAGCTGTCCGGATAGTCGGCCTTGGTGACCGCCTCCGCCGACTCCCGGATCAGCATCGCGCGCTCGAAGTCGAGGAACTCCGGCTGCTCGTGCCGCTTGTGCTTCCACCAGGAGTCGAAGTGGGCCCCGGAGACGACGTGTTCGGGCACCCGCTGGTCGTAGAAGTCGAAGAGCGTGTCGTCGTCGACGACGATGTCCCGGCGCCGCGCCCGGTGCTCCAACTCCTCGACCTCGTTGAGGAGCCGGCGGTTGTCGGCGAAGAACTTGTGGTGGGTGCGCCAGTCGCCCTCGACCAGTGCGTTGCGAATGAAAAGCTCGCGGCTGACCTCGGGGTCGATCCGGCCGTAGTTGACCTTCCGGTCGGCGACGATCGGTACGCCGTACAGCGTGACCTTCTCGAAGGCCATCACGGCCGCCTGGTCCTTCTCCCAGTGCGGTTCGCTGTACGTCCGCTTCAGGAGGTGCCCGGCGAGGGGTTCCACCCACTCCGGCTCGATCTTCGCGTTGACCCGGGCCCAGAGTCTGCTGGTCTCCACCAGCTCGGCCGACATCACGAACCGGGGGGTCTTCTTGAACAGCGCCGAGCCCGGGAAGATGGCGAACTTCGCGTTGCGCGCGCCCAGGTACTCGTTCTTCGCGCCGTCCTTCACGTCCTTCATGCCGATGTGGGACAGGAGTCCGGCGAGAAGGGAGACGTGCACGCGGTCGCCCGGGGCGTCCTCCTCGTTGAGGTGGATGCCCATCTGCTTGGCGACCGTGCGCAGCTGCGAGTAGATGTCCTGCCACTCGCGGATGCGCAGGAAGTTCAGGTACTCCTGCTTGCACATCCGCCGGAAGGAGCTGGAGCCGCGCTCGCGCTGCTGCTCGCGGACGTACCTCCACAGGTTGAGGTAGGCGAGGAAGTCGCTGGTTTCGTCGCGGAAGCGGGCGTGCTGCTGGTCGGCCTGGGTCTGCTTGTCGGCCGGGCGTTCGCGCGGGTCCTGGATGGAGAGCGCGGCGGCGATGACCATGACCTCGCGGACACAGCCGTTCTTGTCGGCCTCCAGGACCATGCGCGCGAGCCGGGGGTCGACCGGCAGCTGGGCCAGCTTGCGGCCGCTGTCGGTGAGCCGTTTCCGGACATCCTTCTCGTCCGGGTTGAGCGCGCCCAGTTCCTGGAGCAGCTGCACACCGTCGCGGATGTTGCGGTGGTCCGGCGGGTCGATGAAGGGGAACTTCTCGATGTCGCCGAGGCCCGCCGCGGTCATCTGCAGGATGACGGAGGCAAGGTTGGTGCGCAGGATCTCGGCGTCCGTGAACTCCGGCCGGCCGAGGAAGTCCTCCTCGTCGTACAGCCGGATGCAGATGCCGTCGGACGTACGGCCGCAGCGGCCCTTGCGCTGGTTGGCGCTGGCCTGGGAAATCGGCTCGATGGGCAGCCGCTGCACCTTGGTGCGGTGGCTGTAGCGGCTGATCCGGGCGAAGCCGGGGTCGATGACGTACTTGATGCCGGGGACGGTGAGGGAGGTCTCGGCGACGTTGGTCGCCAGAACGATCCTGCGCCCGGTGTGCGGCTGGAAGACCCGGTGCTGCTCGGCGTGCGAGAGCCGGGCGTACAGCGGCAGGACCTCGGTGAACCGGTACTTCTTCTTCTCCAGCGCGTCCGCCGTGTCGCGGATCTCCCGCTCTCCCGAGAGGAAGACGAGGATGTCGCCCCGCCCCTCGCCCTGGAGCTCCTCCACGGCGTCGCAGATGGCGGTGATCTGGTCCCGGTCGGCGTCCTCGGAGTCCTCTTCGAGGAGGGGGCGGTAGCGCACCTCCACGGGGTACGTCCGGCCGCTGACCTCGACGATCGGGGCGTCGCCGAAGTGCCGGGAGAACCGCTCGGGGTCGATGGTCGCGGAGGTGATCACGACCTTCAGGTCCGGGCGCTTCGGCAGCAGCTGGGCCAGATAGCCCAGCAGGAAGTCGATGTTGAGGGACCGCTCGTGGGCCTCGTCGATGATGATCGTGTCGTAGGCGCGCAGCTCGCGGTCGGTCTGGATCTCGGCGAGCAGGATGCCGTCCGTCATCAGCTTGATGAAGGTCGCGTCCGGGTTCACCTGGTCGGTGAAGCGGACCTTCCAGCCGACGGACTCGCCGAGCGGCGTCCGCAGCTCCTCCGCCACCCGCTCGGCGACGGTACGGGCGGCGATCCGGCGGGGCTGGGTGTGCCCGATCATGCCGCGCACCCCCCGCCCGAGCTCCAGACAGATCTTGGGGATCTGGGTGGTCTTGCCGGAGCCGGTCTCACCGGCCACGATCACGACCTGGTGATCGCGTATCGCCTCCGCGATCTCGGCCTTCTTCTGGCTGACGGGCAGCTGCTCGGGGTACGACACGGCGGGCACGACGGCACGCCGGCCGGCCATCCGTTCCTCGGCCCTGGTCATCTCGGCCTCGATCTCGGCGAGGACGGCGGCGCGGGCTTCCGGCTTACGGATCTTGCGCGCGCCTTCCAGCCTGCGCCCGAGCCGGTGCGCGTCGCGCAGTGAGAGCTCGGTCAGGCGGGGGGCGAGGGCGCCGAGGGCGGGGGCGGGATGCGTAGACATACGCGGTCCAGGATCTCACCTCGGGGAAATTCGTGGCGAACGCTTTTGCCTCCGGCGGTTCGGCCGGGGTTGGCCTACTGGTTCCGCTGGGCGGGAGGGGTGGTGGAGGGAGCGGAGGTGGCGGAGGCGGCGGAGGTGGTCGCCGGGTGGGTGGCGGCAGGTGCCTGACGGGTGGCGGCGGCCGAGGACGCGATCGACTTCGCCGTGTTGGACACGGCCTTGATCCCCAGGTAGGCGGTGGTCATGCTGCTCACGGCGGTGAACGCCGCGGTGAGGACGCCGACGATCACCGACCTGTCACCGCCGAGCCGCCAGACGCCGAAGGCCGCTACGCCGGCGATGGCGAGGTTGCTGACGACGACGGCGAGCAGGCCGTAGCGCGCCCGGGTCTTCTCCAGCTGTATGTCCTCACCGACTCTGTCCTGGTCCTCGCTCATCGTCCCCGCCCGCCTCCGGTCCGTATTGAGGTCTGTATCGATGTTCGTGCCGACGTCTGGTCGACGACGCAGAACGTAGCGTCGCGCTGCCCCGCCGCCAAGCCGATGCCGGGTCGAGGGGTCAGCCCGCCGGGTAGACGCCGTAGTCGCCGAGGAGGTCGGCGGTGATGTCCACCGGGCTGGAACCGGCGTTGTAGAGGTCGATCTCGCTGTCGGTGCCGACCTTGACCAGCGAGCGGCCGGCCGCGGTGTGTCCCTTGGCGAAACTCAGGGAGTAGACGCCGGGGCGCGGAGTGCCGTCGGGGTAGGCGACGAGGTAGCCGCTGCCGGACGGGGCGGCCACCGTGAGGTCGAGGTCGGCGGCGGTGACCCCGGTCGCGGGGACGCCGTGGGCGCCGGTGACCTTGAGCTTGAGGGTGGCGTGGCCGGCGAGTCGGGCGACCTTTCCGGTGCCGGTTCCGGTGCGGGTGTCGAGAATGCGGGCGGGGGTGACCGGCAGGAACTCCGAGCCGCCCGTGGCGGTGCCGTACCAGCCGGCGAGGTCCGCCACGAGGTCCGCCGACGCCTTGCTGTCGTTGTGCAGGACGACCTTGCCGTCGTACACGGGGATCACGACCTGAGTGGTGGCGGTCTGGCCGGTGGTCCAGTAGGGGCCGCTCACGACGGAGTCGTTGGTGCTGTGCGTGGCGACGGTGAGGTCGCCGGACGCCTTGGTGGTGGTCGCCGTGACGTTGAGGACCACCGCGTCCGCACCCGCCGGGACGCCGTGGGTGCCGCCGACGGCCAGGGTGACCGAGTGGCCGCCGGCGACCGGGCTCCGCACGCCGCCGGTGCCGGTGCGGGTGTCGAGCAGACGGACCGGTGTGACCGGGTGGTAGGTGTCGGCGTACTGGGCGTGGGACTGGAGGCCGACGGTGGCGACGTCGACCGTCACCGCGCCGGAGCTGCCGTTGTAGACGTCGACCGAACCGGTCGGGGTGACCTTCACCGTTGTCTCGGCGGTGGCCGTACGGCCCGGCTCGAAGGTGATGGCGGCGGTGTTCGGGCGGGTGGTGCCGTGGGTGTAGAGGGTGAGTGCGCCGTTCGCCCTGGCGCCCCTGGTGACGAGCTGGAGCTGGGCCGCGTCCACGCCGTCCGAGTCGGCCCGCAGCGTGGCCGCCGAGAGCTTCAGGACACCGTGCGCGGCGATCGTCTTCTCGGTGTCGTGCTGCGGGGTCATCGCGACGAAGGTGTCGGCGGCGTGGAAGGTCGTCCTGGCGGTGGTGGTCCGGCCGAGCAGGTCGGTCTGCGTCAGGGTGGCGGTGTAGGTGCCGGGGGCCGGGTACTGGTGCCGCACCTGCTGGGTGCCGGTGGGCAGGGCCAGACTCTGATCGCTGCCGTCACCGAAGGCCAGGGTCAGGTCGTGGATCTCCCACGGGGCGGACGACGGCGGAACGGCGAACACCGCGAGCCCTGCCGCGATCTGCCCGGCGGAGGCGGTGTCCGCGGTGCCGGACAGCGATACGTTCGGTGCCTCGGCCGTCCCCGCCACGACCTGCGCGGTTTGACGGGCCGAGGAGACGCCTTCGGTGTCCGTCACGGTGGTCTTCGCCTGGTACGAACCCGAGGAGGCGTAGGTGTGGCCGATCGGCTCGCCCGCAGGGGCGGTGACGGGGGCGGTGCCGTCGCCGAAGTCGACGGAGTACGTGAGCGGCTCGCCCCAGCGGCTGATGAAGTCATCGGTCCGCACCGAGGTGCTCAGCGGCGCCAGTCCCGTCCTCGGTGACAGGCCGCCGCCGTCGGTCGGAATGGCGATGGTGTCCTGGCGCTCGAAGGCGCCCCGGTCGCGATGGGCCGCCGTGCCGGGACCCGCGTCGTCCACCAGCGGGTCGTCGACGCCTGGGGCGCCCGCGGCATCCGTGGTGAGTTCGCCGGGAGCGTCGGAGTCCGCCGAGTCGATGAGCGGGGAGTGCTCGGGCGGCGCCTCAAGCCTCGCGCCGACACCGTCGATGTCGTGCGCGCCCTGTCCGGTCGCGTTCTGAAGCGCGGCAGCCGTGGCGTAGGAGGTCCCCGCCCAGAGGTATTCGGTACGCCGGGGGGTCGTGCCTCCCACGGTGTCCGCCGCCACGTTGTAGTCGTCGGTGACCTGTCCCGCCGAGTCGTCCGACACCGTGTACAGAGGGGTGGTGGGCGCCGGGCACGTGCTGCTGTGGAGCAGCTTCGGGGCGGCGACCACGTTGTTCTCGACCGCGCCGGAACTCCCGCCGGCCAGCGATATCCCGGGGGCGCACGGCGAGGCGAGTGAGTTGCTCGTGACAGCCATGCCGGCTGTTCCCGTCGCCGTGATCCCGCCCAGCCGCGGGTTGTCGATCACGTTGGTCGTCACCGTCACCCGGACCGCGCCCTGCGCCGTCCGTACGCCGTACGCGTATCCGCTGCCGATCGTGTTCCGTTCCACGGTCACGTCCGAGGACGTGCCGTCCACGGTGATCGCGGTTCCCGTGCCGCCGTCGCTCGGCGCGGACGAGCGTCCGAAGGTCAGCCCGTCGAGGGTGATGTGATCGGATCCCGCCGACACCAGCGCATCGGTGGCGTCGTACTGGAAGATCAGCGACTGGACCCGGACGTCGTGGACGCCCTTGAGGGTCAGCGTCGGCGCGGAGCCGGATGTGGTGAGCTCTGCCCACGTGGTGGTCCCGCTGGGCGCCCCTGTGAAGGTGATCGGCGCGTCGCTGGTCCCCGACCGCGTGAGAGTCACCGCTTCCCGGTATGGGTGGGCGTCCGGCGACATGATCCGAACCATGTCTCCAGGCTCCGCCACGTCCGCCGCGGCCTGCACGGTGCAGAAGGGCAGGCTCTGCGTCCCCGTCCCCGTGTCGCTGCACGCGACGTCATGGTTCACGTACAGCGTTCCGTCGGCCCCGGGGGCCGCCGCCGCCGTGCCGCTCCCCCAGTCGCTCATCGCCCCCACCGCGACGATCACGGCGAGGGACAGTCCTACGGCGGGACGGGATCTGCGCACGAGGTCTCCACGGGAGCGTTCGCGGGTTTGGTCACGAGAACGCCGGAGGGGGACGATTCGGCTCAGCGTTGTCATGCAGTCGTCACGTCATGATCGCAGCCCGACTCCAAAGGAACGCCATACTCCGCCCTGGTCTTACTCAAGACGCGGCCCGGCGGAGTGGGTTGGCGGGCCACTGTCAGACTGCACGGATGAACGAGACGGTCTTTCGGTATACGCGCAGGCAGCGCCTGGCGGTGTGGGCGTCCGCGTTGGGGATGGCGGTCTGGGCCGGGGCGGTGAGCGTGCGTGCCGCCGGATACCTGGCCGACGGCCAGACCGGTTCTGCCGTGAGCCTGTGGCTCGTGTTGGGGCTGATACCGACCGTGCTGTTCGTGCCACTGGCGGGGATGCCGACGGGCTGGACGCGCATCGACGGGGAGGGCCTGCGCACCCGCGGGATGACCGGGCGCCGACGCGTGGCCTGGAGAGACATCGAGAGCATCCACGCGCTCTCGGGTCGTGGGCGCAACGGGAGCATCACCCAGATCGGAGTCACCCGGACCGACGGCACGTCGTTCCTGCTGCCGATCCCCTTTTCCTCCGGGGCGATCGCCGGGGATCCCGATTTCTACGAAAAGCTGGAGCTGATGCGCCGGGAGTGGAAGAAGCACGGCGGGCCGGGCGAGGAGTGAGAACAGCCCCTCCGGAGAACCGGAGGGGCTGTCTGTTGTGGCTGGGGCCGGGGTCGAACCGGCGACCTATCGCTTTTCAGGCGATCGCTCGTACCAACTGAGCTACCCAGCCACGAGGTTTCACGTGAAACCTCAGCGGTCCTGACGGGATTTGAACCCGCGGCCTCCACCTTGACAGGGTGGCGAGCACTCCAAACTGCTCCACAGGACCAAGCTTTGTGTGCAACAGTGTCGCACACGATCTTGCGTGCCCCCAACGGGATTCGAACCCGTGCTACCGCCTTGAAAGGGCGGCGTCCTAGGCCGCTAGACGATGAGGGCGAAACAGCCAGTACCGCTCTGCTTCGTCTTCGCGCCCCCAGGGGACGTGAGAAGCATGTGACTCCACTTCCCCCTGACGGGTTCTGCTTCTCCTTCGCTTTGACAAAAGCTCGGGACGGTCAAGCCCTGACCGGTGCCCTTGGGCACGAACAGACTGTACTACGTGGCCCGGACGCGAGCCAAACCAGATACGGAGGGCGGCTCAGTGCCGGTTGTCGTCCGGGAGGTGGCGGCTGACCTCGGCCGTCGTCTGGCCCAGACCGCCCAGTCTGATCTCGTCCCAGGCCTGGAGGCGGCGGCTGTCGCGGTCGAAGTAGAGGATCGAGGCCTCGATGGGGTCCGGGTACTTGCCCTCGACGGCACGGAGCCCGCTGCCGCCGGTGGAGCCCTCCACGCGGAGGCGGGTGCCGTGCGGCAGGATCTCCGTCTGCTCATGGTGGAGATGGCCCGCCAGGACCATGGGTACCTCGCCGTCCGTCATCCTGGCCGCCGCCGGCTCGTGGGCGATCGCCACGTCCACCGGGGTGTCGGCCGCCCGTTGTTCCCGCAGGGCCGTGGCGAGGCGGTCTCCGGCCCGCTCCTCGGCCGCGTCGCCGCCGGGGACCGTCGAGCGGTCGGGGGTGAACTGGGGGTCGCCGATGCCGGCGAAGCGCAGCCCGGCGATGGTCTCGGCGCGGCCGTCGTCCAGGACGTGCACGTTCTTCATACGGGAGAGATACCGCTGGGTGATCAGTGAGTCGTGGTTGCCCCGGACCCAGACGTACGGCACGCCCAGGTCGGCGATCGGGTCCAGGAAGCCGTTCTCGGCGGCCGAGCCGTGGTCCATGGTGTCGCCGGAGTCGACGATCACGTTCACCTTGTACTGCTCCACCAGCGAGGCGACGATCTTCCAGCTCGCCGGGTTGAGGTGGACGTCGGAGATGTGCAGGACACGCAGCGTGGTCGGGTCCGGTGTGTAGGCGGGGAGCGTGGACGTGACGTCGTACAGCTTTGTCACGTTCGTCACCAGGCGGGCCAACTCCTTCTGGTAGACGTCGAATTCGGTGACGATGCTGCGGGCGTTGCCGACCAGCGCGGGGGCGGAGGAGAGCAGGCCGGAGAACCTCGGCTCCAGGACCGACTTGGGGTTCCAGGTGGCGTACGCGGTCGCGCCGGACGTGGCGAGGAGGGCGAGGGCGAGGCCGCCGGCGGCCAGGGCGCGGCGCGGGCGGCGGTAGACGGCGAGACCCAGGGCGGTGGCGCCGGAGACGACGGCCACGCAGGAGCGTACGGCCAGGGTGAGCGTGCCGTGCTCGACGTCGTGGGTGACCTCGTCCTGGAGGCCGGAGATGCGCTCGGGATGATCGACCAGGGCCTGGGAGCGGACCGGGTCGAGCTGGTCGACGTTGACGTCGAGGCGGACGGGCGCGGTGTGGGTGTCCAGGGACAGGGCGCCCAGCGGGGAGACGTTGATCTTCGTGCCGCCGGTGAGGGACGGGCGCAGGGTCATCGTCGTGTCCATCGGGCCGACCTGGGTGCGGACGTTCCCGACGATCAGCAGGCCGAGCCAGGCGCCGACGAGCACGACGGCCATCAGGCCCAGGGCGCGGCTCCAGGCGGGCGGCCGGTGCTGCTCGGCGGCGAGTTCCAGGACGGGTAGGCGGGCGCGGACATGGGCTCGGGCTCGGGCCATTGGTGCCGTATGCCCAGCATTGCGGGCTGGTATGCGGCGGTTCGCGGCGCGGGTGTCAGCCCCAGCCCAGTTCGTGGAGCCGGGCGTCCTCGATGCCGAAGTGGTGCGCCACCTCATGGACGACGGTCACGGAGACCTCGTCGACCACGTCCTCCTGCGTCTCGCAGTACCGCAGGGTCGGACCCATGTAGATCGTGATCCGGTCGGGTAGGACCCCGGCGTACCACTCCCCGCGCTCGGTGAGCGGTGTCCCCTCGTACAGGCCCAGCAGTTCCGGATCGTCGGCGGGCGGCTCGTCCTCGACGAACACGGCCACGTTGTCCATGACCCGCGTCAGTTCCGGCGGGATCCGGTCCAGGGCCTCGCTCACCAGCTCTTCGAACCTGTCGCGTGTCATCTCCAGCACAGGGCCATTGTCGGGGACGAACGGGTGGAGCGGGGGTATCCGAAAGCGCGCACGAGATGTCTTCCGGCCCCTATTGCACGTCTGTGACAGCGCGCGCACAGCTCCGTCACTCCCCGTGGGAAGACTTCTCTCATCGCGAAGGGGCGGCAGCAGGCCGACGGGGACCGGACCAGTTCCAAGGACGGCAGGCTACTCCCGCGATGACCACTTGCCGCAGTGTCACTCATCCTGGGGGGAACCCGATGTCCGCACGTCTCCGTCGTCGCACCACAGCCGCCGTCGCCACCGGTGTCGCCGCGCTGCTGGCTGTTGCCGGCGTGTCCGCCACCGCCACGGCCGCTCCGGCCGCCGTGAGCGTGCCCCATGGGCTGACCATCAGCGACGGCACCCGGCACGTCATCGTCGGCGGCAAGTCGATCGACTTCGGTACCGTCGTCCGCGACCTGGCCTGGAACCCGAGCGGCACCAAGGCCGCCTTCATCGACGGCCACGGCAACCTCGTCGTCTCCGACCCCGACGGCAGCCACCGTGTCACCGCCGCCGCCAACCCGGGCAACCAGACCTGGTCCCACCCGACCTGGCAGGTCGCCGCGGCCGACCGGACGAACGGCATCCCCGCGAAGAACAACATCATCTTCGCCGCGAAGATCCACGGCAGCACCGTGCTGGAGAGCGTCAAGGCCACCAGCAACCACGGCAAGCCGGCCAGGATCAGCCTGAACAGCGACGACCCGGAGGCGGGTGCGCTCCCGAAGACGAACAACACCTGGCCGAACGCCGGCGGGTCCTACGGCACGTCCGTCTACGAGAACACCCACAACGGCGAGGTCTACATCCGGGACGACTACCTGCGCCAGCAGGGCGGTGCGCTGACCAAGGGCTCCGAGCCCGCGCTCGCCCCCGACGGGGAGGAGGTCGTCTTCGTCCGCTCGGTCGGCGGCCACGACCACCTCTTCGTCGACGACCTGACCGCCGGCACCAACGCCGTCAAGGACATCACTCCGCACGCCACCACCGACTACACCGAGCCCACCTGGTCGCCGAACGGCAAGACCATCGCCTTCCGGACCCCGCGCGGCACGTACACCGTCACCAAGACCGCCCACGGGTTCGGCAGCCCCGTCAAGGCCTCCTCGCACACGGGACTGCCCGCCTACCGCCGCTGACCCTCCACCGCGGCCGCCGGTCTACTGCGGCCGGTCGCCGCCGCCCAGCCGGCCGTCGGAGCGGGCGAGTTCGGCCCGTAGCGCCTCCAGGTGCTCGTCGGCCGTGTCGTGCGGCAGGAACTCGACCACGTCGAGGAAACGGAACAGCACCTGGGACCTGGTGACGGCGAACTCGTAGTCGCCGAACCCCACCACGGCACCCAGCTTCCCTCGTACAGCACCCCGGACGACATGAGCGGTCATGTCGTCCGGGGTTTCCGCGCTGGTGCCCCGGCGGGCGTTGGGGCGGGCCAGATACGGGCAGACCATCGAGGCGTAGAGCATGCACGCGCGGTGCCCGGGAGCCTCCAGGGTCGGTGCCAGGTTGCGGTAAGGCCGCCCGGCGGCCAGCGCCTCGCGGATCGCGGCGCTCTCGGCGGCGCCGACCACCCGCCACACCGGACCCTTGGGCATCAGGGTGTTGCAGACGGAACAGAGCCTGTTCCGGGCGCACTCCGCGCTGCGCTCGTAGTCGGTGAGTGCGAACTGGGGGGCGTCGCCCTCCCACGGGGTGATGGCGGGCACGGGATAGCCGCGGCCGTCACGAGGCCTGGCCTCGACGCTCGCCGGCATGGGAACGGAGTCGAATCGCACACCCCATGGTGAACCACACACCCGCGCGCCCGCGACAGCCGGGGGCGCAGGTCCGGCGTTTGTCGTACCGAAGGCCGGTACCTCCGGTCCGGGGGCGTGTCCTCTTGTGGGCGACGGGAGTTGAGCAGATTGACTTCTTTCTCCGCCCCCCGGAGGTGGCCGCCGTGCGCCCCTTGTACGTACCCGTCCGTCTGGCCGTCACGGTGATGGCCGTCGCGGCCGCCGCCGGCTGTGTGAACGTCGGGGACGACGCGGGGAAGGCCAAGCCGTCGCACTCCGCGGGACACCGGGGCGCCGGCGAGGCCGACGAGGGCTCCGGGGTGTCCGGCGGGGGCGACGCGGGGCACGGCGGCGAGGTGCCCGACGGCAAGCGCGGGCATCCGGGGAAGCCGAAGCCGGGGGAGCCGGAGTCGGCGTCCGCGAAGCCGGCGAAGGGCGGCAGCGCGGCGCCTGCCACGCCCGTGAACCCGGGGACGAGCGGGGCACCGGGGGCGCCGGCCGGGCCCACGGGAGCTCCGGCGACGCCCACGCCGCCGGCCGTCACGCCCACCCCACCGCCGGCTTCCCCTTCCCCGCCGCCTCCGGCGACCGACCCACCGTCCGCCGAGCCGTCCTCCTCGGCACACGACGGCTCGGGGACCCAGCTGGTACAGCGGGAGCCGGCACCGGCGGCGGGGACACCGGCGTAGGGGGTGCGGGGGCTCGGCACCGCCGGTGAGCGCCGCTGCGGCGGGGAGGATTTCCAGGAAGCAGTTTTCGCGGTGGGGGCATGGGGGCGTAGTGGTGGGGCGCAGAGGGGCGGGAAGAAGGCGGGTGGGTTGGGTGTTGGTGAGGGCGTAGATCAGCGCGTCCGGTCCGTGTGTCGGCCCGAGCGTCGCGTCGGAGCGTCAGCCAGTGCGCCGGAACGGCGCGTGGGGCGGTGCGCCGACGGGTCGGTTCGGGTGTCGCCGAGGCCGTGGCAGACCAGCTGTGAGCTGCGAGACTGTGGCTCGGTTTGCCTTGGGGGGTGGTGGGTGCGTATGGTGGTAGATCGTTTGATCCCATTTGCCCGGCGCCACCGCAGAGCGCGCCGTGTGGCGCGTACTCTCCCTTGCCGTGGCGGACCGCATTGAGGCGGTCGTGAGCGAATCACGGAGTTGACGGGCGCGTGCCGAAGAGACTCCGGAAGGTTTCGCATTCGCATGTCCGTGTCCAGTACTGATCAGTTCGTCGTGTCCGAGAACACCCAGGACGACGACCTGGTGACCAAGGTCTCCGAAGAGGCCGCTGACACCACCGACACCACTGACAACACCCCCCAGATCACCTTCGCCGACCTCGGTCTCCCCGAGGGCGTCGTGCGCAAGCTCGCGCAGAACGGTGTGACCACCCCCTTCCCGATCCAGGCCGCGACCATCCCGGACGCCCTGGAAGGCAAGGACATCCTCGGCAGGGGCCGCACCGGCTCCGGCAAGACCCTCTCCTTCGGTCTGCCCACCCTGGCCACGCTGGCCGGCGGCCGTACCGAGAAGAAGCGCCCGCGCGCCGTCATCCTCACCCCCACCCGTGAGCTGGCGATGCAGGTGGCGGACGCCCTCCAGCCCTACGGCGACGTCGTCGGCCTGAAGATGAAGGTCGTCTGCGGCGGTACGTCGATGGGCAACCAGATCTACGCCCTGGAGCGCGGCGTCGACATCCTCGTCGCCACCCCGGGCCGTCTCCGCGACATCATCAACCGCGGCGCCTGCTCCCTCGAGGACGTCCAGATCGCCGTCCTCGACGAGGCCGACCAGATGTCCGACCTGGGCTTCCTGCCCGAGGTCACCGAGCTGCTCGACCAGGTCCCGGCCGGCGGCCAGCGGATGCTGTTCTCGGCCACCATGGAGAACGAGATCTCCACGCTGGTCAAGCGCTACCTGGTCGACCCGGTCTCGCACGAGGTCGACGCCGCCCAGGGTGCCGTGACGACCATGTCCCACCACATCCTGATCGTGAAGCCCAAGGACAAGGCGCCGGTCACGGCTGCGATCGCCTCCCGCAAGGGCCGCACCATCATCTTCGTCCGCACCCAGCTGGGCGCCGACCGCGTCGCCGAGCAGCTGCGCGACTCCGGCGTGAAGGCCGACGCGCTGCACGGCGGCATGACCCAGGGCGCGCGGACCCGGACCCTGGCCGACTTCAAGGACGGTTACGTCAACGTCCTCGTCGCCACCGACGTCGCCGCCCGCGGTATCCACGTCGACGGCATCGACCTGGTCCTGAACGTCGACCCGGCCGGCGACCACAAGGACTACCTGCACCGCGCGGGCCGTACCGCCCGCGCCGGCCGCACCGGCACCGTCGTGTCGCTCTCCCTCCCGCACCAGCGCCGCCAGATCTTCCGGCTGATGGAGGACGCGGGCGTCGACGCCGGGCGTCACATCATCAACTCCGGTACGGCCTTCGAGCCCGAGGTCGCCGAGATCACCGGCGCCCGTTCGATGACCGAGGTCCAGTCCGAGTCCGCGGCCAACGCGGCGCAGCAGGCCGAGCGCGAGGTCGCCCAGCTCACCAAGGAGCTGGAGCGGGCGCAGCGCCGGGCCGCCGAGCTGCGCGAGGAGGCCGACCGCCTCGTCGCCCGGGCCGCCCGCGAGCGTGGCGAGGACCCGGAGGAGGCGGTGGCCGAGGCCACTGCCGCGGCCCAGGCCGAGGCCGTGGTGGCGGAGCAGCCGGCCGCCGAGGCGCCGGCCCGCCAGGAGCCCTCCTCGTACGAGCGTCCGCGTCAGCAGCGTGACGACCGGGGCAACTACGAGCGCCGTGACCGTCGTGACGACCGTCCGTCCGGTGGCTTCCGCCGGGACGACCGCCGCGACGACCGTGGTGCCCGTTCCTTCGACCGTCGTGACGAGCGTCCGTCTGGCGGTTTCCGCCGTGACGACCGCCGTGACGGCGGCGACCGTGGCGGCTTCCGCCGGGATGACCGTCCGTCCGGTGGCTTCCGCCGGGACGACCGCCGCGACGACCGTGGTGCCCGTTCCTTCGACCGTCGTGACGAGCGTCCGTCTGGCGGTTTCCGCCGTGACGACCGCCGTGACGACCGCCGTGACGGCGGCGACCGTGGCGGCTTCCGCCGGGACGAGCGCCAGCCGTTCGACCGCGACCGTGACGACCGCGGCGGCCGCTCCTTCGAGCGCCGTGACGACCGTGGCGGCTTCCGCCGCGACGACCGTCCGTCCGGCCACCGGGGCAGCGACCGTCCGTTCAACCGCGACCGCCGTGACGACCGCCCGGGCTTCCGCAGCGGCGGCCACAGCGGCCACGACCGCCCGTTCGGTCGCCGTGACGACCACCGCGGCTCGTCCTCCGGCTCCTTCGGCCGCCGCGACGACAAGCCGCGCTGGAAGCGCAACGGCTGACACCGAGTGAGCTGAACCCAGGAAGGGCCCGTACGACGACCTGTCGTACGGGCCCTTCCGCGTTCCCGGGACCCTCCGCCGGCCCGCTGACGATCCGCCAACCGCCCTCTGGTCACGGGCAATTCACTATTGATGTCTGTGTGCCGGTTGTTAACATCCTTTGACTTTTTGACTTCCTGGGGGGTTCCTTGAGCCGGCATGCCCGGATCGCACTCACTCTCGTCGGACTGGCCGCCCTCGGCGCCGGTTCGCTGACCACCGCGGGCACGGCCGCCGCGGACACCACCCCGACGCCGATCACGACGGACGGGGTCTGGGGCATCGACTACGCGGGCGGCTTCCTGACGACCGTGGAGAACACGCCGAGCTATGACCAGTGGGTGATCGGCCGGCAGATCTCGGCCGACGGTTCCACGGTGCTGGAGAAGACGACCCGGGGATTCGCCGGCACGGACGCGGTCGGCGGCCATCTCCAACGGGTGCCGTGCGACGAGGGCGCACGGGGCTGTGTGCCGATGCGTACCTTCGGCAACACCTACGTCGGCGACTTCATGGACGACGGCACCGGCAAGCAGACGGCCCAGATCTACCTGACCGAGGACTCGATGGACGGCGGGCCCGATCCGGTCGTCACCGGCGGCCGTTTCGTCGACGCCACCGGCCGCTTCTACGTCTACCAGGCGTCCTCCACCGGCAAGCAGTACGTCGACGCGGTGCCCGCGTACCAGACCCAGAACGTCAGGCTGACCCGGTCCATCACCGCGGCCTCCGTGTGGGGTTCGACGCTGTGGACGCCGGGCGCCGGCAACGGCGTCGTCACCGGATACGACCTGAAGACGAAGAAGACGGTCGCGACCGTCTCCACCGGGGCGCCCTGCACGGTCAAGGAACTGCAGGTCATCGGCCGCTGGATCTACTGGAACTGCGGCTCGACGGGCGCCGCGGGCGTCTACGACCGTACGGCGAAGAAGAACATCAAGGTGCCCTCCGGCCCGGTGCTGGTCGGCGACGGCTACCTCGTCCAGCACGACCGGACCGCCGGCAGGCTGATGCTGACGGACTTCCACACCGGGACGGCGGCCGCGGCCCGTGCGATCGCCGACCTGCCCGCCGGACGCACCGCCGACCAGCGGCGGCTGACCTGGTCGGTGGACAAGTTCGGCGGCGACATCGCGTACGTCGGTCCGGACGACGTGATCCGGATCGTGCCGAGCGGGGTGCCGACGCAGCCCCTGACGGGGATCGAGTCGGAGGTGGCGGACTGGGACGAGGACGCCAGGGAAGGCGACACCGGCAACACCATCTGGGGCAGTGTCTGGCAGCTCAGCAAGCCCGCGAACTGGACCTTCACGGTGAAGGACGCCCACGGGCACGCCGACCGCACCATCAAGGGCAGCGGTACGTCGGTCGACATCGGCTGGGACGGGACGAACGACAAGGGCGGCTACCCGCTCAACGGTCCGAAGACCTGGACGCTGACCGCCACCGCCGTCGAGGGCTCGGGCACCTACACGACGAGCGGGAAGTTCGGCTACACCGGCGGCACACAGGGCTTCCACGATCAGAGCGGGTACAGCTACGGCGACCTGGCCACCCTCAGCTCCTCCGGCGGCCTCACGCTGCACTCCACCACGGGCAACGGCAAGTTCAGCGGCACATGGACGGCCTCCGGCTGGGCGGCGGGCACGGTCGCCGTGCCCTTCGGGGACATGACCGGCGACCGGTGCGCCGAGATGCTGATGCGGATGCCCAACGGGGAGCTGCGCCGGTACACCGGCAAGTGCGGCGGCTCGTACAAGCCGTCGGACAAGCATGTCTCCCTCGGCACCGGCTGGAACGCGTACAACGTCCTCACCGCTCCCGGCGACCTCACCGGCGACGGCCGTACCGACCTGCTGGCCCGCAAGGCGTCCACCGGGGACGTCTACCTGTTCGCCGACGACGGCACCGGCAGGCTGAAGGCCGGGGTCAGGATCCGTACCTGGGCGGCGTACACGAAGATCGTCGGCGCCGGTGACCTGAACGGCGACGGTTTCGGGGACGTGCTGGCGGTCGACAAGTCCGGGACGCTGTGGCGGTACGACGGCACCGGGACGGGCCGGCTGAAGGAGCGGGTGAAGGTCGCCGCGCACTGGAACGCCTCGTACAACGCGGTCGTGGGCGTCGGCGACATCACCGGGGACGGCAGGAACGACCTGGTGATGCGGGACACCGCGGGCAACCTGTACCGGCAGACGGGCACGGGCAAGGGATCGTTCGCGGCGCGCGTGAGGATCGCGACGGGCTGGCAGGGCTACAAGGCGCTCTTCTGAGGCCTGTTCGGGCTTCTGGGACCTGTTCGGACTTCTGATGCCTGCTCAGGCTCCTGAGCGCTGCTCAGGCTCAAGGCTTGTTCAGGCTTCTGAGGTCTGTTTCATGGCCGTTCCAGCCTGTTTTCGGCCAAGCTGTGACGCATGTCACGCCCCCGGTGAGGGAATCGCTGGGGGCATGACAGAAGACGCGACAGCCAAGTCGCCCTCCGGCGCACTCTCCGACGAGGAGCGGCTCGCCCAGCTCGGCTACACCCAGGTCCTGGCCCGCCGCATGTCGGCGTTCTCCAACTACGCGGTCTCCTTCACGATCATCTCGGTCCTCTCCGGCTGCCTCACCCTCTACCTCTTCGGCATGATCACCGGCGGCCCCGCGGTGATCACCTGGGGCTGGGTGGCCGTCGGCCTGATGACCCTCTTCGTAGGCCTCTCGATGGCCGAGATCTGTTCCGCCTACCCCACGTCCGCGGGCCTCTACTTCTGGGCCCACAGGCTGGCTCCGCCCCGCTCGGCCGCGGCCTGGGCGTGGTTCACGGGCTGGTTCAACGTGCTGGGCCAGGTGGCGGTGACGGCGGGCATCGACTTCGGCGCGGCGTCCTTCCTCGGCGCATACCTGAACCTGCAGTTCGACCTCACCGTCACCCCCGGCCGCACGATCCTGCTCTTCGCGGCGATCCTGCTCCTGCACGGCCTCCTCAACACCTTCGGCGTCCGCATAGTCGCCATCCTGAACAGCGTCAGCGTGTGGTGGCATGTGCTCGGCGTCCTGGTGATCGTCGGCGCGCTGACCTTCGTCCCCGACCACCACCAGTCGGCGTCCTTCGTCTTCACGAAGTTCGTGAACGAGACGGGCTGGAGCAGCGGCCCGTACGTCGTCCTCCTGGGCCTCCTGATGGCCCAGTACACCTTCACTGGCTACGACGCCTCGGCGCACATGACCGAGGAGACCCACGACGCGGCGACGGCGGGCCCGAAGGGCATCGTCCGCTCCATCTGGACCTCGTGGATAGCCGGCTTCGTCCTGCTCCTCGGCTTCACCTTCGCGATCCAGTCGTACGACAAGGAGCTCGCGTCCCCGACGGGCGCGCCCCCGGCCCAGATCCTCCTGGACGCGCTCGGCGCCACCACCGGCAAGCTCCTCCTCCTGGTCGTGATCGGCGCCCAGCTCTTCTGCGGAATGGCCTCGGTGACGGCCAACAGCCGCATGATCTACGCCTTCTCCCGCGACGGCGCGCTCCCCTTCTCCCGTATCTGGCACACGGTCAGCCCGCGCACCCGCACCCCCGTCGCGGCGGTCTGGCTGGCGGCCCTCTCCGCGCTCGCCCTCGGCCTCCCCTACCTGATCAACTACACGGCCTACGCCGCCGTGACGTCGATCGCGGTGATCGGGCTGTACGTGGCCTACGTCATCCCGACACTGCTCCGGGTACGCAAGGGGGACGCGTTCGAGAGAGGCCCCTGGCACCTGGGCCGCTGGTCGAACGTCATAGGCGTGGTGTCGGTGGTGTGGGTGGGACTCATCACCGTCCTCTTCATGCTCCCGCAGGTCTCCCCGGTCACCTGGAAGTCCTTCAACTACGCCCCGGCCGCCGTCCTGGCGGTCCTCGGCTTCGCCGCGATCTGGTGGCAGGTCTCGGCCCGCCACTGGTTCCTCAACCCGGACCGGGCGGCCCGCCCCGAGGACACCGCCAACCTGGTCGATCTCTGACCCTCAGGCCTGCATCCGCCCCAATCCGTCCCACATCCGTCCCACTTCTGCCACACGACGCGGCCACGACCCCGATACCCGATCGGAGACACGGCTCCGTCCGGCTATGCTCGGGGAGGCAACATCGCCTGGGCCGTTAGCTCAATTGGCAGAGCAGTGGACTTTTAATCCATTGGTTGTGGGTTCGAGTCCCACACGGCCTACCGGATGTGGGCGGGGGAGATGCCCCCTGACCTGCTGTGCAGCGCCTGATCCGACTTCGGTCGGGTCGGGCGCTGCTGCGTTTTCGGGCCGTTGCGTGAGCGGGAAGCGTGTACAGCTGCGGCGGGTTGGTGTGAGACCGGCCTCAGCGGATACCCGGCGGGCGTGAGGTACGGCAGTGTGCCCCACGAGCGGGCCGTCTGCCCCGGATGTCTCCATGAGCCGCCCGGCAGGCGGTGCGCTCGTTCCGGGGTGAGCCCGTCCGGTGCTACGGGTCGAGGCGGCCGACGGCGTACGGTGGAGGTACCGAGGGCATCACGCACTCCGGCTGTCCTGCCGGGTCGTCCTCGGCGAGAGACGAACCCCGGGCCGTCCGAGCGCCGGTGCGGAGACGGGTCGGCGTCATGCCCGCCGCGATCACCACAACTCCGCACCCCTCCCCGGTCGTTGCGCCGCGCTTCCGAAGTGCGGGGTGATGGCCGTGCAGCGCCTGGACATCCACCGGCGTGACCGGGGGGAGCGCGCCCTCGTCACGCTCGTCGGTGACATCTGGCCGGCCACGACGCCCCTGCTGCGGGCCGCGCTGGAGCAGTGCCTGCGCGACGGAATGACCGCCATAGACGTCGATCTCACCACGGTCCACTCCTGCGACCCCAAGGGCCTGGACGTCTTCCTGACGGCGTCACGGCGGGCCGGCCGGGTACGCGCCTGCCTGTACCTGCACCATCCGTGCGCGCAGATCACCCGGCTCCTCGCCGTCACCGGCTCCGCGCCCCTGCTCCTCGCGACCCCGGCACATCCTGTGTCGCCTGCCCTGCTCCGCGATCTGCCGGACGCGTCCGCGGCGGGTCCGCCGGCGCCGGGGACTCAGACGTCCGGCGACCGCGCCGGTGCGCCGGTCGTCGAGGACGGGATCCGACTGCGCAGACTGACTCGCCGGCAGGCGGAGGACATGCGAGAGGACATCGCCGACCTGGCCGTGGGGTCCGTCGTCGGCTTCACCGGAAAGGTGTACCGGGAGCGGGGCGACTTCCTGCGGCGGCTTGCCGTCAGCGCCCGACGGCCTGGCTTCGCTTTGCTGGTCGCCGAGACGACGGTGCTGGTGGGGTGCGTCTTCGGATTTCCGGTGAGCCCCGCGGGCCGCTCCGAGCGGGGGCTGCAGGAGAGCGTCCAGCGGCTCACCGGCTGTGCCCGGTTCCTGCTCCTCACCCAGGTCGTGGCGCACCAGCACCCTCAGCACCGGGCCATCGGCCGCCGTCTGCAACAGCGTCTGCTGGCCGACGGGCGCGCCGAACTCGGAGTCGCCCTGCTCCACCCGGCCGACCGGGCCGGACAAACCCTCTACGACTCCTGGGGCTGGCGGAACCACGGGGAGATGGTCGGGCTGCCGGGCCGGGGCACTCCTTGCGTGCTGACCCTGTCCCGGGAGAGCGGACCTTCGCTGCCCGCGCCTCGGGCCGCCGGTCCAGGCCGGGCATAGCTTGGGAGATACCGAGAGCATGTCGGGCGCACGGTCACCACAGCGCCGTTCCCGGCGAGTGACGGACGAGGGCAGCCCAAGGCGGTCCGGACGGGATCGCACGATGGACTCCCTCACACCGCCTACCGGAGGCCGGCCAACGGGTGACGCGCACACGTACGGGATGCCGCTGGCCCGGCTGAGCCTCACGCCCGAGGCCGGCCACGGCCCGCTGGACGGAGCTTGGAGGCCGCGTTGCGACGCACTGGAGCTGGAGTTGCCCGCGCTGGTGGGCTCACTCGACCCCGGCCGTGGCACGGTCACCCGCGTCACGGTGGGCGCCGCGGCCTGGCCTGACGCCCCACTGACCGTGTCGGCGCCCGACCACGTGATCGAGGTCGTCCTGAGCGACGCCACCGCCGAGGAGCACGCCATCAGCCTGGACTGCGGCACCACGGGGCGCTGGGAGCTGCTGGTCATCCCGCCCGACGAGCCGGCCGGAACGGCCGATCGCCTGCTGACCGCGGCCGCCGATCCGTGGAGCCCGTTGTCGGCTCAGCGCACCTTGGCACGTGTCGAGGACGGCCTCGGCCGGGAGAGCACCGAGGCCCGACGCGGCCCATGATGAAGTTATGAGACAGGTAGTTCTTTCGTCGGCCGACCCTGCCGCGCGTGTTCATGCGGATCACGGTGGGTGAGCGGATGACGGCCGGACCGGGCGCGGACCGCTCCGAGAGCTTCGGGGAAGCGCTTCTGGGGGCGGTTCTCGACCGGGCGCACGAACTCCCGCCCCACCTCGTCGGACCGCTGTTCGCCGACGTGGTGGAGCGGCTGGGGGGCCGCCGTCCGCAGGTGCTGCTCCAGGACTACGGCCAACTGCTGCTCGTACCTCTGCGCGGTGAGGGCCTCACGGGCGGGGATCCGCAGGACATCGACGACTCCGCCGCGGGCCGGTGTTTTCTCGATGCCCAGCGCGTCGAGGTGCCCGAGGACGACGGCGTGCGGGTCTACCTGCCGCTGCTGGACGGCGGTGACCAGGTGGGCGTCATGGCCGTGACGCTGGACCGGGTCGACGACGACGACCGACGGCTGCTGGGCAGGCTCTCCGGCCTGGTTGCCGACCTGCTGGTGACCAAGCACGGCTACTCCGACCTGTTCTTCTCCACCCGCCGTGGAGAAGAGATGAGCGTCGCCGCCGAGATCCAGTGGTCCCTGCTGCCGCCCCTGGCCATGATCATGCCGCGGGTCGCCGTGGCCGGGATCCTGGAACCCGCCTACGACGTGGCGGGAGACAGCTTCGACTACGCGCTCAACGGTGACATCCTCCACGTGGCCATGATCGACGCGATGGGCCACGGCCTGGGCGCGGCCACGATGGCCACGGTGGCCATCGGCGCCTACCGTCACGCCCGCCGCCTCGGTACCGGCCTGTCGGAGATCTACGCCGCCATGGATGACGCCGTGGCACAGCAGTTCGGTCCCGATCACTTCGTCACCGCGCAGATGATGCGGCTGGACACGGCCACGGGGCAGGTGCACCTGGTCAATGCGGGACACCCGCCACCGATACTCGTGCGCGATCACCGCGTCATGCGCCGGCTGGACGCCCCCACGACCCTCCCCGTCGGCCTGGGCGGCGCGGAGCCGGAGGTCAGCGAGCTGGAACTGGAGCGCGGAGACCGCGTCCTCTGCTTCACGGACGGACTGATCGAGGAGCACGCGGTGGGTGAGGAGCAGTTCGGGGAAGACCAGCTGATCGACTCGGTGAACCGGCTGGAGAGAACCGGCCGCGGGGTCCGGGCGGTGGCGCGCAGCCTGTCGCATACCCTCATGCGGGCGCGGGGCGGACAGACGACGGACGACGCGACGCTGCTCCTGGTGGAGTGGCGCGGCTGACCGCGTCACCGGCCACGACGACGGAGGTCAGCCGGACTGCCTCGCACCGCTTCCCGAGTCGATGAGGATCTGCTCCCCCTCGCTGGCGTTGCCAGCCAGGACGGCCTGTGCCATCGCCGCGCGGGCGGCCTCGGGTGGCGTGTCCGGCGGGACCACCAGCAGCGAGAAGAGGTCCCGGTCGCCCCGGGTGATCAGGACGGTGTCGTCACCCACCGGGAAGGAGTCCACGTGAACTACGTGGTCGCCGACGACGATCCGTGTCGGGAGCCCCTCCCAGGCCGTGGCATCCAGCCCGACGCGGGTCAGAGGCCCCAGGTGTTCGGTGAGGGCGCTCAGAAGCGCGGACAGCTCGGCACCGATGTCGCGCGATCTTGGCCACCACGCCCCGTCGAGGATGCCGTCGCGCGATGCCGTCGTCTTCAGCCGGAGCAGTGCACTTCCCGGCCGAACGGCATGGTGTACACCACTCGGCAGATGCCTGGAACCAGGGGATCTGTCGGAGCCGGTCATGGGGGACCACCCGTCCGGGATCCGTGCGAGCAGCGAATCCGTCTCGCCTTGTCCACGTTACTCCGGGTACTGCATGAGACCCGCGGCGTATTCGATCAGGCGGTCGACTCATCGGTTGCCGGACGGGAGCGGGGGATCAGCTTTGCCGCCTTCTCGGCGATCTTGCGGTCCAGCTCAGGGAGCAGGCTCGTGTACGTGTCCGAGGTCAGCGTGATGGTGGAGTGCCGGAGGGTCTCCTTCAGGGCGTGGATGTCGCCGCCGCCTCCGTGCGTGAGCGTTGCGGCGACGTGGCGCAGGTCCCGCAGGGTGATGGGCGGCAGGTCGGTCGTGGCGAGGATGCGTCGGAAGGTCTCGGAGACCGTCTCGGGGTGGAGCCAGGAGCCGTCCTCCTTGGTGAAGACCTTGCCGGTGTCCTGCCAGGCGTCGCCCCAGTCCGCGCGCTCCTTCTCCTGGCGGGCTTTGTGACGGCGCAGTTCGGCGACGGTCATGCCGTCGAGCGCGATCGTGTTCGCGCTGCCGTCCGTCTTCGGCTCGGACTCGTAGGGGTCCCGGCCGTCCACACCATGAGGCGGTCACAGATCATCTTCGAACCCTGCACATCTCCTCGTTCTGCGGTGAGCCTCTCCGCAACCGCCGGGCGCTGAGGCCGCATCGGTCCGGAAGGCGGTCGTTGCAGGCCGGGTACGCTGGGGCCGCTGCGGCACCCTCCACTGTCATCCGCGTCGGCGCGGTGATCCATGGCCTGCGGCGATCACGACGCGTTCGGGTTCGAGGAAGAGACACAGGTGCTGATAGCGGGCCGGTACCGGCTGCGGGACGCCATCGGGCGGGGAGCGATGGGGGAGGTCTGGAGGGCTTTCGACGAGACGCTCGGCCGGCCGGTGGCCGTAAAACTCCTGCTTCCCCAGGATTCCGACCCCACCGCCGCCTCCCGCTTTCGCCTGGAGGCGCAGACCGCAGGCCGCCTCAGCCATCCGCACGTGGTCGGCGTCCTCGACTTCGGCGAGGACGAGGGCCGCCTGTTCCTGGTGATGGAGCTGGTCGACGGGGACAGCCTCGCCCGGGTGCTCGCCGCCTCCGGTCCGCTGCCGGCCGAGCGGGTGGCCCGTATCGCCGAGCAGGCCGCGGCCGGGCTCGCAGCCGCGCACCGGGAGGGCATCGTCCACCGGGACATCAAGCCCGCCAACCTCCTGCTGGACGCGGACGGCACCCTGAAGATCGGCGACTTCGGCATCGCCCGCTTCCTCGACGACCCCGGTGCCGCGCTCACCGCCACCGGGCAGATCGTCGGCACCGGCCTCTACCTCGCGCCCGAGCGGGCCCTGGGCCGCACCGCCGGCCCGGCCTCCGACATGTACTCCCTCGGCTGCGTGCTCTACCAACTCCTCACCGGGCGACCGCCGTTCCAGGCCGACACTGCCGTCGCGGTGCTTCATCAGCACCTCGATGCCTCCCCCGTGCCGCCCCGGCAGATCGCCGCCGGCCTCCCGACCGCCTTCGAGAGCTATCTGCTCGCTCTGCTGGCCAAGGAACCCGGCCACCGGCCCACGGCCGAGGAGGCGGCCGACTGGTTCGGGCGCGGAGCCTGGCGCGGGGCGCCGGAGCCCCTGCCGCAGGAACGCCGGGACCACAGGCCCCCGGGCGGGCCGTCCATGACCGGCCCGGGTCCGGGTGCTCCCCCAACCTGGATGCCGGGCACGTCGGTGCCCAGCGCCCCCGCGCAGGGTGCCTTCGTCCCGGCGGCGGACGCCGAGTGGAAGACGAGCGTGCACCGAGCCGCGCCCCGCCGCTCACGTCTGCCGTTCCACCGCCGTTCCCCACTGGTGGCAGTGTTGGGCGGCGCCACTCTCTTCACCGTGGCGCTGCTCGTCGGCCTGGCCTGGTTCTCGCCCGGCACGGGCTCGGCACAGAATCCGCAGACCGAGCCGTCCACGAGCACGAGCCCCGCCACGCCACCCACCACCTCGATGCCGTACGGCGCCCCTTCCTCGCCCACGCCGCCGCTGGCCTCTTCCCCGGCGCAACCAGCCGACCAGGAGACGGCGGCCGACAGCGGTCCGGGCCCCGAGAAGGCCGACAAGCGCGGGAACAAGGGCAAGCACTGACCGCAGCACGCAGCAGTGCACAGTGGCTCAGGAACAGAAGCCGGCCCAGGGCATGGTCGACGCCCAGCAGCCGGAGAGGAAGGTCATGGCCGACCTGCTGCACGCACGGGGGTCGGCACCGCAATGATGCCTCGGAAGTTCCCCGCCGGCTGGCACGTCCCCATCGGCCAGCCCTCGGTCACCGGTGCTCCCGCAACAGCGTGAGCTGCCCCGAGGGTGATCAGTTGGCGCCCGGTGCCACCTGAAGACGCGTGACGTGGCCGGGCGGGAGCGGCCTCGGGCCGCGGCCCGGATCCCGCTCATCGCTCCGTTCGTCGCGGGCGCGGCCGTACCGGCAACACGCTGACGCACGACAGCGGCCCCGGCGCGCACAGGCGTACCAGGGCCGCGAACATCCGTACAGGAGGGTCAGTTGGCCGTCCACTGGGACCAGGGCATGTTCCAGCCGTTCCAGCCGTTGTCCGGGGCGATGGTCTTGTCGGGCGAGTTGACGACCTGGACCACGTCTCCGATGAGGGAGTTGGCGTAGAACCAGGCCGCCGGGGTGGACGGGGCGCCGCCGCCCTTGACGTCGTGCAGGCCCACGCAGCCGTGGCTGGTGTTCTCACTGCCGAAGACCGACACCGGCCGCCAGTAGTTGCCGTGCACGAACGTGCCGGAGGTGGACAGCCGCATGCCGTGCGGGACGTCCTTGATGTGGTAGGAGTTACCGAGACCGACGGTGCGGGAGTCCATGTCCACCACCGGGTCCTTCTCCATGATCACCATTTTGCCGTTGTACGTGGTGTGCTGCGGGTCGCCGAGGCTGGCGGGCAGCGTCTTGTACAGCGATCCGTTGCGGTAGATCTTCAAGGTGTGAGCGGTGTTGTCGGCCACCGAGGTCTGCGAGCGGCCGATGGTGAAGGAGACGTCCTTGGACTGCTGCCCGTACACGCCCGGCGCAGTCTTCACGCCGTTCAGCCGCAGGTGCAGCGTCACCTTGGTGCCTGGGGCCCAGTAGTTCTCGGGGCGGAAGTCCAGGCGCTGGTTGCTGAACCAGTGGCCCTGTACGTCCACCTGGGGGCTGGCAGTCACGGTGATCGCCTTGCGCACGGCGGCCTGATCGGCGACCGGCTTGTTGAAGTTCAGCGACACCTCCATGCCCACGCCGTACGTCGCGCCCGGGTCGACGTTGAAGACGCCGTAGTTCACCGCGGAGGGCTTCAACGTGGTGAAGGAGGACCGCTGGACGGTGCTGTGGCCGGCGGTGTCCGTCGCGGTGGCCGCCACCGTGTAGCGGGTGCCGGTGTGCAGGGCGGCGGACGGTATCCAGCTGCTTCCGTCGGCGGATATGGCCCCGTCGACCGTGGCGCCGTCCGCGGAGGCCATCGTCACCTTGGTCAGCTTGCCCTTGGCGGCGGAGACCTTCAGCGCGCCCGTGGTGTCGACGCCGGTCGCTCCGTTCTTCGGCAGGATGCTCACCCCTGCCTGCGACCCGGTAGCGGAACCCGATGCGTGCTTACTGTCGTTGGGCTGTGCTCCGGCGCTGCCGCCGCAGGCTGTGGCTCCGAGCAGGACGGCGCCGAGCGCGAGCGCCAGCAGCCCCTTCGTCGAGCGTCGGCTGCGGCCGCTGGTGCCGCCTGCGGGGGCGGTGCCTATCGCGGCGCCCGCCGTCTGTCGCGTGATCAAGCGAGTCTCCCCATCTCGGATGTCGCGTGGTAGGAGCGCGCGCCCGGGGCGTGCGGTTGCGGCTGTTGCCAGGCTGATACGTCTCATACGGTCCGGTCATATGGTCCGGGGCGGGTCCGGGCAGGCGTTCACCGGGTTGGCGCAGAGCCCGGGGCGGCGGCCCACCGGGGCCGCCACCACAGGAAGGCCGCGACGAGGGTGGCAGCCACGGCGCGGCAACCAGGGCTCAGTCGCGCTGGACGACGATCATCGCCATGTCGTCGTTCAGCCGGCTGCCCGCGTACGCCCGGACGTCCGCGGCGAGCCGCTCGACGAGCGGACCGGGTTCCTTGTCCGCCCAGGCCCCTGCGCGTTCCGCGAGCGGGTAGAAGTCGCCGTCCGCGTTGCGGGCCTCGCTGACGCCGTCGGTGTACAGGAACAACCTGTCGCCGTGTTCGAACGGGAAGGTCGCCGGTACGTAGTACCCGTCGGCACCGTCCGTGTCCCCCAGGCCGAGTGGCGGTGCCGGTTCGGGGACCGTCAGCGCCAGCGTCGTCCTGGTGCGGCCCAGCAGGAGGGGTGGCGGGTGCCCGCAGCTGATCAGATGCACCACGGGCTCGTCGTCCGGGATGTCCATGACGGCGGCGGTCACGAAGCGCTCGGCGGCGTCCTCCGCAGGCTCCGAGAACTCCGCGAGTCCCCAGCGGACGGCGTCCTCGATATAGGCGACCAGCTCCGGCAGCGGGATCCGACGGTGTGCGGCGGCGCGGAAGGCGCCCAGCACGATCGCCGTGTCGCTGATCGAGGGCAGCCCCTTGCCCCGGACGTCCCCGATGAGCAGCCGCGTGGAGCCGGGGATCCGGGCGGCCGCGTACAGGTCGCCGCCGATGGTCGCGTCCACTTCGGCGCTGCGGTAGTGCGAGGCGAGAGTGACGGGTCCGGCCCGCTTCGGCAACGGCCGCAGTACGACGCGCTGGGCCGCGTCCGATACCGAGCGCACCCTGACGAGCTCCCGTTCGCGCCGGTCCCGCAGGTGAGTGAAGAGGACGAGGAAGGCACAGACGGTGACGAGGGCGGCTAGCTCGACGAGGACACTCTCGGTGGCCAGCGTCCGTCGCTCCAGGCCGGCGAGGACCAGTGCGAGAACCGCCAGCGCCCCGATCAGCGCGGTGCTGAGCGGCCCGGTGCCGACCGCGGTGACGGCCACGGCGACGACAAGGAGGTGGGCGAGATGGATGTCCGGCGGCAGGAACCCGTCGGCCACCGGGATCGCGACGATCACCAGGATCGGCCCGGCCAGCCAGCGGGCCGCAGGCGCGGAACGGCGCCATCCTCGCAGGGTCTCGACCAAGGATGTCGTGATCATCGCAGCGCTCACGTCGTGCTCCGGTGCTCGTCCCCCTGCCCCGCCAACACACGGCGACGTCCCTCCCATTCCCGAGCGTCCCCGAGCACGCCCTCCTGCGATCGCGCGACCGCGTCACGTGCCGTCGGTAGGGGTGGGTGTCCGCCCACCTCAGATGTAGGTTTCGGCCCCCGCAACTGGCGCAGGCCGTCGGGATGAGCGATGCGGACCTGCAGGGCGGGATCGGCACTCGCGATCCCGCCCGTCTCGCCGAAGGAGGTCGCGGGGTGGCCCGTCCCCGAACTCGCGGCGATCAGCGGCCTGTCCCGAGCCGCCTTCGCACGCACCTTCCACGAGGCACTCGGCCAGACGCCCATGCAGTACCTGACCGACTGGCGCATGGCGCTCGCACGCGACCACCTGCGCATGGGCGAACCCGGCATGGCGAGCATCGCCAGGAACGTCGGCTACAGCTCGCCGTACGCGTTCGCAGCCGCCTTCCGTCGCCACCACGGCGAACCCCCCGGTGCCTGGCGGCTACGAGAGTCGGCGCGTGACAAGGAAGTCCAGCCGACCGGCCACCACATCCGCTGACACCGGCGACTGCAGGGAACTGGTCGAGACCTACGGTGGTGGCGTCTTCGACGGGACCGTCTGGCTGTTACGGCTGCTCGGGGTGGTGGTTCTCTTCGAGAGCGGGTGGGGAGGAGCCGTCATGGCGTCGGCGGGAAGGGCGGTCGCCTGTGCGGGAGTTGGTCGGTAGGCAGGCGTGCAGGCGTTGCCGGGCTCGGGTCTGCAGCCGTGTCATCAGCTGGAGGGCCTGGGCGGCCGGTACCGGGTCGCTGAGATCGTCGGTCAGGGCCACTTCGACTCCGCCGCTGAACCGCGCGGTGTAGTTGTACATGAAGCTGCACAGGCAGGCCAGGACGGTGCCCAGGACCACCTCCAGCGTGACCACCCCGGAGGCGATGATCAGCGTCTCCCACGGCGTCGGCCACTCGCCCGGGGCCACGATGTCCAGCAGCACCGACGCACCGAGCACGGCGCCGAGGACGCACACCCCCAGGCCTCCCAGGAAGAGGGAGCTCATCACCGTGACCGACCAGGGGTTGGTCTCGGATATGCGCATGTGGGTGGGCCGACGCGGTGGGGCGTGCGGGAGGGCGTGATCACGGGCCGGCGCGGGCTGCGGCGACTCGGGTCCGGGTGTCTTCGGGGTGGGCGCCGTCGGTGCCGTCACGATGCGGGACGCGATCCTCGGCACCCGCTTACGGGCCGTGCTGTGGGTCCTGCTGCGCTTGGTTCGGCTCATGTCCACTCCCTGGCTGGCCCCCACCTGCGACGTTATGTGCGGGTGTGCGGCCGCGCATCCCCGGCGACGACGGTGAGTGAGCGGGAGCGGGCCGGTCTCGGCGGGCTGGTGCGGGGCCCACCCGGTCCTGGGTCCGTACGACAGGACATCACCCGTTCGGCCTACATGCCCGGCCGGTAAGGGCTTGCCAAAGATTTCGGCGGGGGTTGTCCACCGAGGGCTGTGGATACAAGTGACGAGTCCAACAGACGAGTTCGTCAGCCGGGGGGATTCTTGACGCGGTCGGGCAGCCGGGCGTCGTGGTCGCTCGGGCGACGGCGGAGTTCACCCGGTGCACATCCCGCACGGCCCCGGCGGAACACGGCCGGGATCGCGGTCTTCCTCGTGCTGATGGTCGACTCCGTGGTGACCGGGCTGTTCGTCCCGTTGTCCCTGCTGTACCTGTCGGCGAGTTCGGGTGCGTCGCTGGTGCGGGTGGGGACCCTGTCGCCCCGCGCCTGCCGCACGCCGCGTCGGCGACGGGCGCAGCCGGGCGGAGCGCCGCCTGAGACCGCACGGAGTGAGCACGGCGGCGACCGCATCCGGCTGTGCCGCGTGCTGCTGCCACCACCGCGCTACAGCTGCCGGTCCCCTCGCCAGCTGACCGAAGTGATGGCCGCCAGGCCACCGTTGGCCAGGCCCTTGTAGGTCACCGTCCGCGACGAGCCGAGCTCGTGCGCGAGCCGTTGCGCCAACGCCGAGCCCGCGCGGAACAACCGCTCGCACTCGGCGCCGTACCTACCGTCCTCCCGGTCCCGCACGTACCGGTTGAGGGCGTCGTCGATGTCCTTCGCCCACGCGTACAGATCGGCGACGAGGCCCTCGGACAGGTCCAGCGCGGCGGCCGGGTCGTCGGGCAGGAAGTCCCCGAACCCGTCGGACCGCAGGGGACCGTACTTGAACTCGCCTTCGACCGTGATGTCGACCGGGTGCGGCGGCGCGCCGTGGCTGTCGCGCTCCCAGTGGAGACGGTCGCAGCCCCAGCACAGCCACTTCGTCGTGCGACGGCCTTCGTCCCAGTAGCAGACCGCCCAGGACGGGCCGAGGTGCCGGGCCAGCCGCCGGGCGAGGGCCAGGCCCTGTGCGGCGTGCCTGCGCAGGCCGGGACGGGAGGCGACTCCGTCCGCCGGGCGGGAGAGTGCCCATGAGCGCAGCGCGTCCGCCAGCTCCCCGGGCAGGGCGGGCCGGTCGTCGTCCAACGGGACGTCACGGGTGAAGGCGTCCGGGTGCGCTTCGGCCCAGGAGACCTCCGGCTCGTACAGCGGCGACGGACCGCCCCGGGCCCGCACGAGCAGGAACTGTGGTTCTTCGCGGGTCATACCGGGTCAGCGTAGCCGTACGCCGGTCAGCACCCCGTCGCCCACTTCGTGGAGTGCGACGGCGAACTCCTGCTCCATGGTGAGCAGTTCGTGGAACGCGGCCACCTGGTCCCGGTGGCTCGACGCGTTGTCGACGGCCACCACGCCGTACGGCTTCAGGATCCGCCGCAGATGCGGCCAGTAGTCCACGTACGCCGGCCGCTCGGCGTCGAGGACGACCAGGTCGACGGTCGCGTCCGGGGTGCCGGCCAGGACCTCGGCGCCGTCGCCGTGGACGACGTCCACCTGCTCCCGGACCCCGGCGCGCGCCAGGTTCGCCCGTGCGGCCGCGACCCGCGCCCCGTCGATCTCCACCGTCGTCAGCCGGCCGCCGGTGTCGCGGACCGCGTCGGCGAACCAGATCGCCGAGTAGCCGTTGGAGGTGCCGATCTCCAGTACGGACGACGCGCACCGGGCGCGGATCAGGGTGGCGATCAGCCGGGCGGCGTCCGGGGTCATGTTCCGCAGCCGGAGCAGCCGGTCGGCGAGCGGGCCGTCGTGCGCCCGCCCTTCCCGGTGGAGGTCGTCGAGAACATGCGCCAGCTGGTCGTCCACGGAGGCTCCCGTCACAGAGGTGCGTGAGTTCTCGTTGCTAGCACATCCGGCCGGTCCATGCCGGGGCTCAGCCCGCGTTGAGCTCCGTCAACTCGCCCAGCGGCAGGGTGTGCTGGGTGTGCAGGACCTTCGCTCGCAGGTAGCGGACGTTGTGGGCGGTGCTGAAGACACCGGTCGGGACGCGGTCCCGGACGGTGACGTCGAGTCCGCGCAACTGCTCGGCCTTGTCGGGGTTGTTGGAGAGCAGGTCGAGCTCGTCGATGCCGAGGGCGCGCAGCATCTGGGCGGCGGCGGTGTAGTCACGGGCGTCCTCGGGGAGGCCGAGGGCGGCGTTCGCCTCGTAGGTGTCGAGGCCCTGGTCCTGGAGGGCGTAGGCGTCGAGCTTGTTGTAGAGGCCGATGCCGCGTCCCTCCTGGCGCAGGTAGAGCAGGACGCCACCGCGGTCGGCGATGCGCTCGACGGCCTCGCGCAGCTGGGGGCCGCAGTCGCAGCGGGCGGAGCCGAAGACGTCGCCGGTCAGGCACTCGGAGTGCAGGCGGACCAGCGGAAGGGTGCCGGGGGCGGGGTCGCCCAGGACGACGGCCACGTGCTCCTGGCCGTCGGTCAGGCCGTGGAAGGTGACGAGCTCGGCGTTGACGCTGTAACCGTCGTTGAAGCGCAGCGGGACCCGGACGCGGGCGCGCTGGGTGGCGGCGGGGTGGTCGGTCATCGGGTTCTCCTGTGTCCGGGTGCAGGACGGTTGTCCCTGTGGGGGACCTCGCGGGCGCCTGCTTCAGATTTGAAGCAGATCCACGGCTGGAACCATACCCCATGTTTTAAATTTGAAGCAACAGATTTCTGTGGGGATGCTGAACCCGGGGTTCACTGAGAGGAGGAACCGGAACAGGGGGACGAACGGCGCCGCCACGGCACCTCGTCGGACGTCGGCCGCGGGGCCTCCTCACCCTCCAGCGCCCGCGCGATCACGGAGCTGATCTCCTCCAGCTGTTCCACCTGGTCCTCGGAGAGGCGGTCGAACACCGCCGCCCGTACGGTGTTCACATGTCCCGGCGCCGTGCGCTCCAGCGCCGCCATGCCCTCGTCCGTCAGGATCGCGAAGCTGCTCCGCTTGTCCCACTGGCAGTCCTCGCGCCGGATCAGCCCGTCCTTCTCCAGCCGGGTCACGGCATACGTCAGCCGGCTGCGGGTGATCTTCGCCTTCGCGGCGAGATCGGTCATCCGCAGCTTGCGCTCCGGCTCCTCGGAGAGGTTGGCCAGGATGCCGTAGTACAGGTGCGGCATGCCGGCGTCCTGCTGGAGCTGGCGGTCGATCGCGTCCTCCAAGAGGTTCGTCGCCGCCATGAATGCGCGCCATGCGCGCTGCTCCTTCGGGGTGAGCCAGCGAGTCGTCATGGGGCCAGTGTAGGTTTGTTTCAAACTTTAACCAAGCGTCCAGTTCGCAGACTGCGTCCCAACGCCCCCGCCCGCCCGCCGCCGAGAGTGAGCGCGTCCGATGCCGTACCCCCACGTCCTGCTGTCCGCCGCCGTCTCCCTCGACGGCTACCTCGACGACACCGGCCCCGACCGACTGCTGCTCTCGTCCCCGGCCGACTTCGACCGTGTCGACGAGGTGCGCGCGTCCGTCGACGCGATCCTGATCGGCGCCGGCACGATCCGCGCGGACAACCCGCGGCTCCTGGTCAACGACCCCGGGCGGCGCGCGGCCCGGGTCGCCGCCGGGAAGCCCGAGTACCCCCTCAAGGTCACGGTCACCGCGACCGGCGACCTCGACCCGGACGCGAACTTCTGGCACACGGGCGGCGAGAAGGTCCTCTACACGACGGATACGGGTGCGGAGCGGGCGGCCGCCCAGGGCGTCGCCGCCGACATCGTGGCCCTCGGCGCCGACCTCGACTGGCGCCGCCTCCTGGAGCATCTGCACGACGTACGGGGCGTACGGCGCCTGATGGTCGAGGGCGGCGGCACCGTCCACACCCAGCTCCTCCAGCAGGGCCTCGCCGACGAGGTCCAGCTGGTGCTGGCCCCGTTGTTCGTGGGCGACCCGAAGGCACCGCGCCTGTTCGGTCCCGGCGGCTACCAGGCCGGGCGGCTGCGGCTCCTGGAGAGCCGCCGTATCGAGGACGTCGTCCTCATGCGCTACGAGCCCACGGCCCCCGGCGAGGGCGCGCCGGCCTCCGCCGCCGACCGCCACTGGCTGCGGCTCGCCTGCGAGCTGGCGGCCGAGTGCCCGCCGTCCCGGACCGCGTTCAGCGTCGGCGCGGTGGTGGTCGCGGCCGACGGCACGGAGCTGGCCCGCGGCCACTCCCGGGAGGCCGGCGACCCCGTGGTCCACGCGGAGGAGGCGGCCCTGGCCAAGATCGACCCGGCCGACCCCCGCCTGCCCACGGCCACGGTCTACACCAGCCTCGAACCCTGCACCCACCGCTCCTCCCGCCCGCACCCCTGCGCCGAGCTGATCCTCAGGGCGGGGGTACGCCGGGTGGTGACGGCGTGGCGCGAGCCCGACACGTTCGTGGCGGCCGCCGACGGGACGGGGATGCTGCGGGACCGGGGGGTGGCGGTGGTGGTGCTGGGGGAGTACGAGGACCTGGCGAAGGTGCCGAACGCGCACCTCGTGTGACGAGGCCCCCTCGTAACCCGTGTGACTTCCCCTCTTCCGATGGCGTATGCTGGTTTCACCGACGCGGGGTGGAGCAGCTCGGTAGCTCGCTGGGCTCATAACCCAGAGGTCGCAGGTTCAAATCCTGTCCCCGCTACTGAAGACCAGGGCCGGAATCCGAATTCTAGGATTCCGGCCCTGAGTCGTATCCCGTCCGCGCTGATGGGCGCAGCCTCGCCGTTGTCACATCCGGTGTCCGGGCGACCGCCCTCCGCATAACATCTGAGACACCATCAAAACGCGTGTGACTCCTGGTGTGGACAGGAGGTCCGGTCAACTCGCCCGTTTTTCGCCTGTCGTGGCAGGTAAGTCCGTGCTGTGGAAGCTTAATGATCAAGGCGAACATCTTGGAATCTGACGGCTGGGTCTATTAACGTTCGATAACGCAGCGCGGTCGTCCCAGCCGTCACCCGCGACGGCTCCGTGCGCACGCGCCGAATCCCGTAAGGGAACCGGGGAACCACCACCTTGGGGTGAATCGCGAGGCTACCGCCGGGTACAAAACGGCCGGTATACGCGCGTAGGAGACCTTCTGCTCCGAACCCGTCAGCTAACCCGGTAGGCGGCGGAAGGAAAGGAGTGCGCCCGCGTGGCGTCCAACCCACCTGCCCCGACAGCTCCGTTCGTGCCCAGCCAGCGGCAACCCGACACCTTCGGCTACGGCAGCTACCGCACCGACGAGGGCCCCTGGGAGGAGTGGAACCCCACCGAGGAGTCCCTCGACCCGGTACGCGGCCGGCACCGGGTCGCCAAGCAGCGCGGCGGCGGGCTCGCCCGCAGCTCCACGGTTCTCGGCGTCGGTGTCATCGCCGCCGTCGGCGCGGGCGGCATGGCCAGCGCCAACACCGGCAAGCCGCCGGTCTCCATCTCCATGCCGGACCTGTCCTCCGTCGACTCCCTGTTCGGCGGGAACGGCGGCCACCAGGCCACCCAGACCGCGCTGAGCAGCGTCACCACGACGACCGCCACCGACGCGGACTCCTCCTCGTCCGACGCCGGCGAGGCGCTGCGCAACCGGATCATCGCCCAGGCCGAGCGGCAGCAGAACCAGCTCGACACCAAGGCCGTCGCCGCCGCCGACAAGGCGATCTCCGCCGCGGAGGCCAAGGCGGAGAAGGCGGCCGCGGCCAAGGCCGCCGACTCCAAGGAGAAGGCGCAGGTCGCCGAGAAGCAGAAGGCCGAGCAGGCCCGGCTCGCCGCGCTGGCCAAGCAGTACACGCTGCCGGTCGTCTCGTACACGATCACCGGCACCTTCGGCCAGGCCGGCTCCATGTGGTCCTCCGGCTACCACACCGGCCTCGACTTCGCGGCCCCCACCGGCACGCTGATCAAGGCCGTCCACAGCGGCACGGTCACCGAGGCGGGCTGGGCCGGCTCCTACGGCTACCGCACGATCCTGACCCTGGACGACGGCACCGAGCTGTGGTTCTGCCACCAGTCCTCGATCGGCGTCTCGGTCGGCCAGAAGGTCTCCACCGGCGACGTCATCGGCCGCGTGGGCGCCACCGGCAACGTCACCGGACCGCACCTCCACCTGGAGGTCCACCCCGGCGGCCAGGCCACCGGCATCGACCCGATGACCTGGCTGCGCGGCAAGGGCCTCAACCCCTGACGGACACCTCTTGATCCCCGGCGGTCCTGACGACAACCCCCCGACGTCAGGGCTGCCGGTCGGGCGTGTCGGGCCCGCTTCCTGTTCTCTGCCTGTTCTCCGCTTTTACGAGAACTTCGTATTGCCCAGGCATGGGGTGCCAGGTCACCGATGTTGAACTGAAGCATGACTGCTTCTTCCGCTTCCGCTTCCTTCCGTAAGCTCGGCGCCTCCGACCTGGAGGTCTTCCCGCTCGCCCTCGGCGGCAACGTCTTCGGCTGGACGGCCGACGAGGCCACCTCCTTCGCCGTCCTGGACGCCTACGCGGCCGCGGGCGGCAACTTCGTCGACACCGCCGACGCCTACACGGCTTGGATCGAGGGCAACAAGGGCGGCGAGTCCGAGACGATCATCGGCAAGTGGGTCAAGGCGCGCAGCAACCGCGACGACGTCGTCATCGCGACGAAGGTCAGCCAGCACCCCGACTACCCCGGTCTGTCGGCCGCCAACATCAAGGCCGCCGCCGACGCGTCCCTGCGCCGCCTCGACACCGACTACATCGACCTCTACTACACGCATTTCGACAAGCCCGAGGTCCCGGTCGAGGAGATCATCGGCGCGCTCGACGAACTGGTGAGGGCGGGCAAGGTCCGACACATCGCCGCGTCCAACATCACGCCGGAGCGCCTTCAGGAGTCCCTGGAGTTCTCCGACCGCGAGGGCCTCGCCCGGTACGTCGCGCTCCAGCCCCACTACAACCTGGTCTCCCGGGACACCTACGAGGGCCCTCTCCAGGACCTGGCCTCCCGCACCGGCCTCGCGGCGGTCCCCTACTTCTCCCTGGCCGCCGGCTTCCTCACGGGCAAGTACCGCCCCGGCACGACCGTCGACAGCCAGCGAGCGGGCCGCGCCGCCCAGTACCTGGAGTCCGAGCGCGGCCAGAAGGTCCTGACGGCCCTGGACGAGGTCGCCGAGACCCACAACGCCCCGATCCCCACGGTCTCCCTGGCCTGGCTGGCGGCCCAGCCCACGATCACCGCCCCGATCGCCTCGGCCCGCACGGTGGAACAGCTCCCGGCCCTGCTGGCAGTCGCGGACCTGCACCTGACAGAGGAAGACCTGACAAAGCTGACGACCGCGTCGGCATGAGCTGACGGGGGTGGTGGCGGTGGCTTCGGCATGAGCTGACGGGAGCCGGTGGCGGTCGCTCCGGGGCGACGTCGGCGAGGTGTGGCAGTGCTCTCCCCTCCGCCGCGCACCTTCTCTTCCGCCGCGACGGCGTGCAGCCGGGGCGGTGGGTTTCGGCGGTGCCGGGCGATCGCGGCCCTGACGGAGAGCTTTGGCGGCGTCGGGCTGGTGGCGGTGGCCTGGCGCCGTGGTCGGACTTTCGGGGCTGCCGCCTTCGCCGTCCACCCGCTACGCCGCGCACCTTCTCTTCCGCCGCGACGGCGCGCAGCCGCGGCGGTGGGTTTCGGCGGTGCCGACCGGCCGTGGCCCCGACGGCTACGTCTGGTACGGGTTGTACGCCGGATACGGTGCCGCCGTTCCGTACCACCCCGGCGTCCCGTAGGCCGGCGCCGTGTATCCGCCGTACCCCGGCCAGCCGGCCGGCGCGGCCGTCCGGGCCGCGTACTCCAGTGCCGGTCGTGTGATCTCCCGTCGGCTCCACAGCTCCGTCAGCAGCTCCCGCTCGCGCACCACGAAGTCGGCCCCCGCCCGCCCCCGCTGCCCGCGCCGCCGCAGCAGTGCGAGCGTCGTCGCGTACTGCTCGTACTCGGCGACGGCCTTCCCCGCCGTCTTGCCGAAGTGGTACGCGGCGTACTCCCGGGCCATCTGCCGTGCCCGCATCGAGCCGAGGACGAACGGCTCGGCCACTCCGATCCACCCCGCGTAGACGTACGCCGGCAGTTCCTCCCGCACGGTCCGAAGCTCCCGCTGCCGCGTCCAGACGGCCAGCCAGGTCAGCAGCCCGAACACCGGCACCATGAACATGCCGTACACGGCGAAGAACCCGAACTGCCCGAAGGCCGACGAGCCGTTCCAGAACGCGTGCATGCTCATGGCGCACAGCAGCCCGGCGATCGGCAGCAGCACGCGCCGCGCCCGCCGCCGTTCCCCGGAGAGCGCGGCGATGCCGAAGCCGATGCCGGTGAAGACCGTGAACAGGGGGTGCGCGAAGGGCGACATGACGATGCGCACGAAGAAGGTCGCGGCGGTGACGGAGGCGATCCCGCTGTCACCGGTCAGCTGGTCGGTCCCGAAGGCCGTACCGAGGTAGAGGATGTTCTCGGTGAACGCGAACCCGGTGGCGGTGAGCCCGGCTATCACCACCCCGTCGACGATCCCGGTGAAGTCCCGGCGACGGAAGAGGAAGACCAGCAGTACGGCGGCGGCCTTCGCCGACTCCTCGACGATCGGCGCTATGACGGTCGCCCCGAGCGTGTCCGCACTGCTCGGATCCGCGGTCGCGGTCGCTATCCAGCGCGTGGCGAAGCTGTTGGCGACGATGGCTATCAGCGCGGCCGCGCAGGCGCCCCAGGCGAAGGCGAAGAGCACGTTGCGCCAGGGACCCGGCTGGACCCGGTCGAGCCACCGGAACGCAGCCACGAGCAGCGGCACGGGCAGTACGGCGAGCCCCAGCCCGACGAGGAAGCCCTCCGTGCCCGTCTGCTCCCGCACCAGCGCCAGGATGACAAGGCCGGAGAGGGCGAGCAGCGTGCTCAGCGCCCCGTATCGCACCCAGCGCCGCTGCCACCAGTGGGGATGCCGCAGACCGTCGTCGGCGGGGTCCGGGGCATAGGGCGGATACGTCGGATATGACGGCTGCGACGGGTACGGCGGCGGGTAGCTGGCCACGGCATCGACCCTAACGAGGTGACTCCAGTCGGTGCTGCGGACTCTGCCGCACCCGATGCTGTACGCGACGGAAGAGCAGATCGTTCACCACATGTCCCTTGTCCAGTCCCTGGCCCTCGAAACGGGTCAGCGGCCGGTGCCCGGGACGTGGCGCGAAACCGCCGTCGGCCTGTGTGTTCTCGAACTCGGGGTGCGCGGTGAGCACTTCGAGCATCTGCTCGGCGTACGGCTCCCAGTCCGTCGCACAGTGCACAACCGCCCCCGGCTTCAGCCGGGTCGCGGCGAGATCGAGGAACTCGGGCTGGATCAGCCGCCGCTTGTGGTGCCGCTTCTTCGGCCAGGGGTCGGGGAAGTACACGCGCAGCCCGTCGAGGGAGTCGGGGCCGAGCATCTCCCGCAGCAGGATGATCGCGTCGCCGTTGCCGACCCGGACGTTGGACAGCCCCTGCTGGTCGGCGAGGTTGAGCAGATTGCCCTGCCCGGGGGTGTGCACGTCCACGGCGAGGATGTTGGTGTCCGGGTCCCCGGCGGCCATCTGGGCGGTCGCCTCGCCCATTCCGAACCCGATCTCCAGCACCACCGGGTTGCCGTTCCCGAACAGCTCGCCGAGGTCGATGGTCCGCCGGCCGTCGATGTCCAGCCCCCACTTGGGCCACAGCCGCTGCAGCGCGTCGGCCTGCCCGGCGGTCACCCGGCTGCGGCGCGGCTGGAAGCTGCGGATCCGCCGCTCGAAGTGCGAGCCGGCCGGATCGGCCTGGGGCCCGTCCGGGAACCGCGGCTCCCCCTTGGCCCGGGTGTGCCGGACGGACACACCGGGGATGTGGTGGGAGCCGGCGCCGGGGACGGTCCCGGCGGGCTGAGGGGCTTCGGGGGCATTGAGCGAGTCAGACACAGTGCAGTCGATTTTACGGCCCGTGCGCGGCTCGGAGGGGCCTCGGGGCAGCCTCGTGCTTCGGGGGCGCACAGGGCTCACACCGAACCCAGCATGTCCAGCGCCCTCCGTGCCACCTCCCGCCCGATCGGCAGGGAGGCCGTGGCCGCCGGAGAGGGCGCGTTCAGCACATGCACCGCCCGCGGGCCCTCCTTGATCAGGAAGTCGTCGACGAGTGTCCCGTCCCGCAGCACGGCCTGCGCTCGCACCCCGGCCGCCGCCTTCACCAGGTCCGCCTCCTCCGCCACGGGCAGCAGCCGCCGCACGGCCGTCGTGAACGCCCGCTTCGACACCGACCGCAGCAGCTCCCCGCCCCCGTACCGCCAGTGCCGCCGCGCCAGCGCCCACGCCCCCGGCCAGGCCAGCGTCCCGGCGATCTCCCGCGGCCGTACGACACCCCACCCGTATCCCTCCCGGGCCAGCGCCGGCACCGCGTTGGGCCCGATGTGCACGCCCCCGTCGATCCCGCGCGTGAGATGCACCCCGAGGAACGGGAACGCCGGATCCGGCACCGGATACACCAACCCCCGCACCAGCTCCGGGCGCGCCAGCTCGTAGTACTCCCCCCGGAACGGCACGATCCGCATCCCCGGCTCGTCCCCGGTCAGCCGGGCGACCTCGTCGCAGTACAGCCCGGCGCAGTTGACCAGCACGCGTGCGCGTACGACGTCCCCGCGCGAGGTGAGCACGGCCACGCCCCGCTCCGGCCGCCGGTCCACCCGGACGACCTGCGCGCCGTACCGGAGCTCCGCCCCCGAGGCGGCCCCGAGCTGCCGGGCGACGCCCACGAAGTCGGCCACCCCGGTCGTCCCGACGTGTATGGCGGCGAGCCCCCGCACCTCGGGCTCGTACTCCCCGATCTGCGCGGACCCCAGCTCCCGCACCGGTATCCCGTTCTCCCGGCCGCGCTGTACGAGTGCGTGCAGCCGGGGCAGCTCGGCCCGCTCGGTGGCGACGATCAGCTTGCCGGTGACGGCGTGCGTGATGCCGTACTCCGCACAGAACTTGACCATCTCGGCGGCACCCTTGACGGCGTACCGGGCCTTCAGCGACCCGGGCCGGTAGTAGATCCCGCTGTGGATGACCCCGCTGTTCCGCCCGGTCTGGTGCCGGGCGGGCCCGCTCTCCTTCTCCAGCACGGTGACCCGGGTCCCGGGCGCGGCACGGGTGATCGCATACGCGGTGGACAGCCCGACGATCCCCCCACCGACGACGAGCACATCACAGTCGTAAGCAATCCCGGCGCGCACCTGCACCACCTCCCACATCGATAGTGCACTGCGCCACTGACATCACTTTCAAACGCGGGTGCGTGCAGCGCGCCCCTTCAGGGGCGCAGGGAACTGCGCGAGCAACCACAACGCACCCGCACTCGCTCCATGACTGAACCCGGCAGACGCTTGGGCGACTCTCACGCCGGCGCCATCAACAACGGCCGTGCCCGCTCCCGAAGCTCCACCACCCTCGGCTCGTCGCCGTACGGCTCCAGCCGGTGCAGCAGATCCTTCACGTACTCCGTCGTCCGCGCCGACGAGATCCGCCCGGCCACCTCCACGGCCCGCACCCCCTGCTCGCACGCCGCGTCGAGATTCCCCGACTCCAGTTCGGCGACGGCGGAGACGACCAGCCGCAGCCCGTGCGACCGCACGAACTCCTCCGTCGGCTTGGAAAGGGCCTGCTCCGTGAAGCGCCGCACCTGCCGCGGGGCCTTGAGGTCCCGGTAGCACTCCGCGGCGTCCGCGGCGAACCGGTCGTAGCCGTAGAAGCCGAGCCAGGAGGGATCGTTGTCCCCCTCCCGCGCCCGCTCCAGCCACCCCTCCGCGGCCTTGAGCGCGGCCCCGGCGGCCTGTGCGTCATTGGCACGCGCGTGTGCCCGTGCCTCGACCAGCCGGAAGAAGCTCATCGTGCGCGCGGTGGCCAGGCCACGGTTGCGTTCGACGGCGGCCTGCGCGAGATCGACGCCCTCGTCGCCGAACCCGCGGTACGTCGCCTGCAACGACATCGATGCCAGCACATATCCGCCGAGCGGTACGTCCGCCGCCGCGCGGGCGAGCCGCAGCGCCTGGATGTAGTACCGCTGCGCGGCCTCCTGCTGCCCGGTGTCGAAGGCCATCCACCCGGCGAGGCGCGTCAGTTCCGCGCTCGCCCCGAACAGCGCCCGCCCGACCTCGTCGGAGTACGCGCCGAGCAGCAGCGGTGCCGCCTCCACTCGTAAACACTCCGGCACCATCGACGAACGCCAGTCGCCGCCCCCGTACTTGGAGTCCCAGCGTCTGGCGTCCTCGGCGGCCTCCCGCAGCTTCTGCACATCGCTGTGGCCGACTTTGAGCGGTGCGCCCGACCCCTCGGCGGTGTTCGCCTCGCGCGCGACCGAACTGTCGGCGGGGGTTATCAGCCAGCGCGAGGCGGGCGTTGCGTATGCGCTTACTGCGAACGATCCGGCCAGCGACTGCCAGATGCCACCGGAACCGGCCCGGCGGCCGGCGAGGTCGAGACGGTACAGCTCCGTCGCCGACCGCACCGCCTGTCCGACGTCTCTGGGGAAGGCGAGGCCCACTTCGGGCGCGGGATCCGCGTCCGCCAGGCCGATCTCGTGGAGCGGCACCGGGCGGCCGAGTTTCTGGCCGATCGCGGCGGCGATGAGGTGCGGCGCGGCGCCCTGCGGCACCATGCCCTTCGACACCCAGCGCGCCACCGACGTCTTGTCGTAGCGAAGAGTCAACCCGCGTTGAGCGCCAAGATCGTTGACGCGTCGTGCGAGTCCTGCGTTGCTGATTCCCGCGAGGGCGAGAACGGCGCCGAGCTTTTCGTTCGGCCCGCGTTGCTCCCTGGACATGCGCCACCCCTCGACACAGACGGCTGCCGCGCTGGCATAACCACGCGGCATTCGTAAACCCAGCGTAGTTCGCCGCATCCCAAGCGTTAAGGGGCATTGTTCCGGATGGCGGGATTGTGGTCCGTACGCGAGTGCGGCCCATATACGCACCGTGCACGGCCTGTCGCGGCGTGCCCCCGCCGTGTGGCCGTGCGCCTGCCCGTGCGCTCTTCTCCGGCCACCGGGGGAGCGGTTCCATGGCATTGCGTGGGTCGGCCCGCTGTACTGGATCCAGTGGGCTGGGGGACACCGCCACCTTCATCCCCGCGGGTGGCGGACCGGTCCGGGAGGCGATGCCCGCCTCCCGGACTGTGCGCGTTCGAGCACGTGCTCGTGTGATGCGCAAAGCATGTACGGAGCGTGCACAAGCCCGAGCCACCTTCGCCGATTTGGCCGAAAATCGCCCCCACCTTTTGCGGGCGATCAACGCTCCTACCACGGCAATTGAGGGCGTGAAGGGCGTTCTGGGGGAGCGTTCAGGGGGCGCATTCACGTCGCAGTCGCCCTGTGCCGTACGGCGGTTCGCTTCCGCCGCGGCTCCTCCGTGACTCTTCCGCGGCACGCGCGCACGTGCCCGTCCTGCGGCAACTCCCGGAAATCCGCCAGGGATCAATCAGGGATCAAAGGCGGCCCCACCGCCCCTCCGGAGCGCGTCCTTCATGGCAGCATGGGGTCCGGTTCGTACGGTGCACGGTTGTCCACACCCTGTGGAGGCGTCGATGCGGTGGTTGGTGGGATGGAGCAGCACCGCCTCCGGTGCCGCCACGATCGGCTCCGCCGGCGCCACGGGATACGACGGCGAGACCGTCCACCCGGTCGGCTCGATGCTCCTGTGGGGCGACCCGGATCCGCTCTGGGCGGTCGGCGACTGGCGCCCCGACGAGGTGCGGGTCATCAAGGCCGACGCCCAGAACCGCATCGCCGTCCTCGGCACCTGCGGCGCCACCGACGAGGAGCTGCGGCTCGGCCTGTTCACGGCGCGCGGGGGCGCACTCCGGCATCTGACGGCCTGGCCCGGCAGCTACACGGCCGTCGTCCAGGTCGGCCGCCGGGTCACCGTCTGCGGCGACCTCGCGGGCGCCCGCCCGGTCTTCTACAGCCCCTGGGCAGGCGGTACGGCCTACGCCACGGCCGCGCTGCCGCTCGCCGACCTCATCGAGGCCAACCTCGACTACGGCCACCTGGCCGCGCTCCTGGCCGCCCCCGACGTGCCCGCCGCGCTGCACGACTCGACCCCGTACGAGGGCGTACGGCGCATTCCGCCGGGGCATGCGCTGATCCTGCGCACCGGGGCGCGCGAGATCGCCGGGTACGAGCAGGTCGCCTCGCTGGCCGTCGCGGCCCCCTCCGCCGATCCCGACAGCGCGGTGGACGCCGTACGGGACGCGCTCGTAGAAGCCGTACGCGCGCGGCTGTCGGCGCCACGCCACGTACCGGACATCGACCCAGGTCCGGTGCCCGGAATGGGCCCCGCCGAGCGTCGCGCGGCGCGCGGGATGCCGGTCCCGGGCATCGGTGCCGACCTCTCCGGCGGCCCGGCGTCGGCCACCCTCGCCCTGCTGGCCGCGGGCCTGCCCGGCATGCCGGGCACGGTCCTGGGCCACGGCACCGGCGCCGGCGAACGCCTCCTCGCCGTCACCTTCAACGACCTCGCCTCCGGCGGCCGCGAGGCGGAACTCGAACGCGCGGGGACGCTGGCGGCCAACCCGCGCCTGCACCACGTGGTGGTGACCGGCGGCGAGGAGATACTGCCGTACGCCGACCTGGAGGGCCCGCTCACGGACGAGCCGGGCCCGTCCCTGGTCTCCGCCGCCCGGCACCGTGCCCGGCTCGCCGCCGGCAGCGCCGACCACTTCACCGGCTACGGCGCCCGCCAGGTCCTGGACGCGCACCCCGCGCGCCTCGCCGACCTGCTGATGGACCGCAAGCGCCGGCACCTCGTCCGCCCGGTCGCCGCGCTCGCCAAGGCGGACGGCTCGGTGATGGTCCCCGCGCGCGTGTACAGCGCGGCGCGGCGCCTGGCGCGTACGCCGTACGGCGCGGGCGTCGAGACGCTCGCCGAGCGCCTGCTCAGGCGCCGCTTCGACGACCCCGGAGGCGCGGTGGGCGCGTCCCTCGCGGCGCTCACCTGGGCGAGACCGGGGCCCGCGGCGCGCTGGCTGACCGGTGAGGCCCTGGCAGAAGTATCGGTTCTGCTCCAGGGGGCGGCGAACCGCTCCGGCGTCGGCCCCGGACAGCGCCCCGGCGACTACCGCGCGCGTGCCGTCCTCGCCCGCCACGCGGCCGACATCCGCGTCCTGGAACAGGCCGTGGAGATCCGCTCCCAGCGCCTGCACACCCCCTTCCTCGACAACCAGGTGGTCCGCGCCTGCCGTGTGCTCCCCGAGGCGCTGCGGGTCCAGCCGGGCGCCCGCGCGGCCATCCTCCGTACGGTCCTGGAGGGCGCCGGCGTCACCGACCTGCCCTCCGGCTGGGGCGCCCCCTCCCACGCGTCGTCGGCGGCCGCGACCCGCACGGGGCTGCGCGTGGCGGCCGACGACCTGATCGCCCTCTTCTCGACGCCGTTGCTGGCGCAGGCGGGCCTGGTGGAGGCGCGGGTGGTCCGCAAGGCGCTGCGCGCGGCGGCCGCGGGCGAGCCGTTGCCGCTGGACGGGCTGGCCGACCTGGTCTCCCTGGAGCTGTGGCTGCGCCGGCTGCTGTCCCGCCGGGGTACGTGCTGGACGGGGACACCGGCACGCGCGCGTGCGGTCCCTGCGGGGATCAGGCCGATGAGGGGGGCGCTGGCCTCGGGTGCGTGACCAGTCGGGGTGGGCTGCCGTCCCTGGGGGCTGCCGCCCCCAGACCCCTGCTACGGGGTGGACGCCTCGGATCTCGGCTGCGGGCCGGTGGGGGCTGATCGCGCAGTTCCCCGCGCCCCTTACGGGGCGCTGTTCAGCCGTGTCTTTTCAGCTTCAGCCGCGGGCAGTCGTGCCGCCTGCAAGTGCCGGTAAGCGTCCCCCCCCGCCCAGCCCCCACCCCGGTCGGCCCCGAAACCCCGTGCCCCACCCCCTCCCCCCGGCGACAATGACCCGGTGCGGTACCGAATCCTGGGCGTGGCCCAAGCCATCGACGACCAGGGCGCCCCCATACCCGTCGGTGGCCCCCGCCTCCGCGCACTGCTCACCGCCCTCGCCCTCCACCCCGCCCGCACCCTCACCCCCGACATCCTCATCGAGGAGATCTGGGCGACGGACGAACCGCCCCAGGACGCCCCCGCCGCCCTCCAGGCCCTGGTCGGCCGCCTCCGCCGGGCGCTCGGCAAGGACAGCGTCGCCTCCACGCCCGGCGGCTACCGCCTCGAAGCGACCGAGGACGACATCGACCTGCACGTCTTCGAACGGCAGGTGCGCGAAGGGGCGGCCGCCCTCGCCGCCGCCGACCCGGCGGCAGCGCACCGCGTCCTCACCGGGGCCCTCGCCCTGTGGCGCGGCCCCGCCCTCGCCGACCTCCCCGACCGCAGTGCGGCCGCCGCCCGTCCGGACGCGCTCCGGCTGGAGGCCACCCGCGCCCGCGCCGAAGCCGCCCTCCGGCTGGGCCGCGCCTTTGACGTCGTACCGGAGCTGACCGAGCTGACCACGGCGTATCCGTACGACGAACCGCTGCACGCCCTTCTCATCCGTGCCCTGCGCGACACCGGCCGCCCGGCGGACGCCCTCGCCGCGTACGGGACCGCCCGTCGCACCCTGGCCGAAGGCCTCGGTACCGACCCCGGCCGGGAACTCCAGGACCTGCACACGGCGTTGCTCAAACAGCCGCCCGTCCCGGCGGCCCCCGCCCCGCTCGGCGCGCCTCCGCCCCGCACCGGCAACCTGCGTCCACGGCTCACCTCTTTCGTGGGCCGGGAACCCGAACTCGACGCCGTTCGTTCCGAATTGCACAGGGCCCGTCTCGTCACCCTCACCGGACCGGGCGGCTCAGGAAAGACCCGTCTCGCCGAGGAGGCCGCCGCCGGGCTCCCGCAGGCATGGCTCGTCGAGCTCGCCCCGCTCGACCGGCCGGAGGCGGTGCCAGGCGCGGTGGTCAGCGCCCTCGGTCTGCGCGAGACCGTGCTCCTGACCAACGAGCTGGCGACCCCGCAGGCCGACCCCACGGCCCTGCTCGTCGAGCACTGCGCCCCGCGCAGCCAGCTCCTGATCCTTGACAACTGCGAACATGTCATCGAAGCAGCGGCCGCCCTCGCCGAGACCCTGCTCACCCACTGCACGGGGCTCACGATCCTCGCCACCAGCCGTGAACCCCTGGGCGTCCCCGGCGAGTCGGTGCGCCCGGTCGAACCCCTCGTCCCCGAGCAGGCACACCGCCTCTTCGAGGAGCGTGCCGCCACCGTCCGTCCCGACGCCGGCACCGCGCTCGGCGACCCGGCGGCGGTCGCCGCGGTCGACGAGATCTGCCGCCGCCTGGACGGACTGCCCCTGGCGATCGAGCTCGCGGCGGCCCGGCTGCGACTGCTCACGCCCCGGCAGATCGCCGACCGGCTCGACGACCGCTTCCGCCTGCTCACCTCCGGCAGCCGCACGGTCCTGCCCCGCCAGCAGACCCTGCGCGCGGTCGTCGACTGGTCCTGGGACCTGCTCGACGAGCGGGAGCGCACGGTCCTGCGCGAGGTGTCCGTCTTCGCCGGCGGCTGGGACCTCTCGGCCGCGGAGGCCGTCTGCACCGGCCCCGCCGCCGACCTCGTCGGCGCACTCGTCGACAAGTCCCTGATCGTCGCCACTCCGGACGGCCCGGACGGCACCGGCGGTATGCGCTACCGCATGCTGGAGACCATCCACGAGTACGCGGTCGAGCGGGCCGCGGAGATCCCCGGGCTGCGCGCGGCGGCCGAGCGGCGGCACGGCGCGTGGGTGCGCGCGCTGGTGGCGGAGGCGGAGCCGAAGCTGCGGTCGGGGGAGCAACTCCCGTGGATCCGCCGTCTGGAGACCGACCTGGACAACATCCGCGCCGCCCTGGACCGGACGCTGGGCGCGGGTGACGAGGCAGCGGCGGCCAGGATCGCCCTGGCCGTCAGCTGGTTCTGGTGGCTGCGCAACTACCGCCAGGAGGCGACGGACTGGGTGCGCGCGGTGCTGCGCCTGGGCGTCGCCCGGGACACCCTCCCCGAGGACGCCGGCCCGGACGAACTGCGCGCGGCCGCCGAGACGGCGGACCCGGTGGGCGCCCTGCTGGCCGCCCCGACGGCCGAGGCCGGACATCCGCTGCACGAACTGCGCATGGACCTGAGGCTGTTCGACCTGTTCCTGACATCCGAGTCCGGCCCCGTGGACCTGGTGACGGACGAGCGGGTCCCGGAGTACGTCGCGGTCATCCGGGCGTACTTCGCGGAGGGCGGCCCCCGGTCCGCCCGGCTGCCGGGCATCGTCTGGCCGTTCACCACGTACTTCCTGGGCGGCCCGGCGGACGTGGCCCCCGACATGTCCGCCGTGGTCGCCAACTGCCGGGCATACGGCGGCGACTGGGAGATCGGCGCCACCCTGATGTACCGCACCCATGTCCTGGTCGACTCACCCGGCAACCTGCGGGGCGTCGACGAGGAACTGGCCGAGCTGCGCACCCTCAGCCGGCGGGTCGGGGACCGCTGGATGCGGGCGCAGGTGTGCAGCGCGGCCGGCGAGGCGGACATGGCGCGCGGCCGGTTCGACGAGGCACGCGGCGAGTACGAGGAGGCGCTGCGGCTCGCCCACGAGGTCGGCGCGTACGCGGAGACGCCGTTCCTGCTCGCGCGGCTCGCCGAGATCGCCTTCCGGTCCGGCGACCGGAGGGGCGCGCTGGCCGTCCTGGACCAGGCGGGCGCGGCCTCCGACCGGTACGCGGTGGCGGAGTCACGGGCGTATGTGGCGGTGCTGCGGGCGCACATCGCCCAGTACGACGGCGACGCGGTCCGTGCACGCGAGTTCCACGATGCCGCCTGCGTGGCGATGACCGGTGGCACCGCGCCACCGCAGTTCACGGCGGCGCTGGGCGCGGTCGACGCCATGGTCACGGCATTGGAGTCCGGCCCCGCACGGGGGCTGCCGATCCTGGCCGCGGCGCTGCGCGAGGCGGTGGAGTACCACAGCGCCGAGGCGATCACGGCGGCGCTGGTGGACATCGGCGCCGACCTGCTGGCCCGGCTCGGCGATCTGGCGGGCGCGGTACGGCTGTACGCCGCCGCCGATCAGTGGCGCGCCGGGAACGCCCGTCCCGAGCCGGAGCGCACCCGTGCCGAGGAGGTCGACACGGCCGCCCGCGCGGTGCTGCCCCCGGAGCGCTACACGGCCGAGCGCTCGCGCGGTGCGTCCCTCACCGAGCAGGACGCCTTGCGCGAGCTGACCAGCATGTCCACGGCTACCGGCAGCTGAACTTCGACTCGGCCCAGTCGGCGAGCGCCACTGCGTCGAACGCGGTCAGCGGTTCGACCTCCAGGCGCACGGTGCTGTGCCCGGCGAGGTCCACATGGACGGGTACGGCGGCCTGCCCGCCCTCCACCACCCCGGACTGCCACAGCCGGACCCCGTCCGCGTAGACGGCGAAGGTGACCTTGCCGGGCCCGAGTGTGGTGTCGTCGACGCCGACCAGTGCGTCGTAGGCGGTGCACCGGCGGTTGAGGTCGACGGTGACGGAGGACCGGCCGTGCACGGTGACGCCGTTCGCGTACTCCTTGTCGGCGACCGCCATGCCGTAGCGCTGCCACACCCAGCTGCTCTCGCCGAGCCGCATCTCGGGCCGGGTGTGGTCGCCGGTGATGTCGTAGCCCAGCTCGTTCCACTCGTAGACGACCGGGGCCGGCGGTGGCGTGGGCGTCGGGGTGGGGGTGGGGGTCGTCTTCGGAGTCGGGGTGGGGGTGGGGGTCGTCTTCGGAGTCGGGGTGGGCGTCGGAGCGGTGGTCGGCTCCGGCTGCGGGGTGGCCTTCGGGCTCGGCGCCGGTGTCGGGGTCGGGGTCGGGGTCGGGGCCGGCTCGGGGGCGAGGACGACCGGCTCGGGTTCCGGCTTCTTCTTCGGCGGGGTGGGGGTGGGCGTCTGGGGCTGCACCACCGGTGCGGACGGGGAGGGTTCGGCGGTCCCCTTGGCGGGGTGGCTGTCGTTCGCCAGGGCGAGGGCCACCGCGGCGACCGCCGCCGCGACCACTCCGGCGGCGATACCGGCCTTCACCGGCGCCCCCAGCGCCTCCGAGGCGGCCGCGCCGCCACCGCCGCCACCCGCGCCGCCGGACGAGCCGCTCGCCGCGGCGGCCGCGCCCGCGGCCCCCGCTCCGGCGCCACCGGCGATGATCCCGAGCGCCTTGGCGTACCCGGCGGCACCGAACCAGCCGATGACCGCGACCGGGACGACGGCCGGGATACCGGCGGCGACCTCTTCGATCTGGGCGGCGGCCAGCCGGCACCTGGCGCACTCCTCCAGGTGCTTGCGCAGCCCCCGCTCCGCGCGGATGCGCAGCCTGCGGCGGGCGTAGCCGCCGAGCTGGTCGGCGTAGCGGGCGCACTCCTCGTCGTCGACGAGGGAGGCGCTCACATGGGCCTGGAGATAGGCCTGCTTCAGCCCCTCACGGGCCCGGCTGGCAAGGACACGCGTCCCGTTGGCGTCGAGCCCGAACAGGGGCGCCACCTCGCTCGGCGACTCCTCCTCGACCTCGGTGTGCCACAGCACGGCCTGCCAGCGCTCGGGCAGCGAACGGAACGCCTGCATCGCCATCGACTGCTCGGCCTCGTGCATCGCGCGCACATCGGCACCGAGGTCGAGTGTGTGGCCATCGGCCGCCTCGGAGCCGTGCGAGGCCTGCGCCGCGAACACCGCGAAGTCGTCGACCAGCTGCTCCCGCCGGGACGACCTGGTCCACTGCGCGGCGACCCGCCGTACGGAGGTGAGCAGATAGGCGCGCACGGCGTACTCGGGCCCGGCCCCGCCACGCACCGCCTGCAGCATCCGCGCGAACACCTCGGCGGTCAGGTCGTCGGCGGTGTGCCCGTCCCGGCAGCAGGTCCGCGCGTAGCGCCGCACGGCGTCCGCGTGGCGCCGGTACAGCTCCTCGTAGGCGGAGTCGTCGCCGCCCCGCATCCGCTCGATCAACTGACTGTCGGCGGACGGCCGTTCGCGGGGCGGCGGCAGCACACTCCCGCCGCGCTGTGCCGGAACGTTCCCCTCAGTGGCTTTGCCGGCGGTCGGCACATCGGCCCGCCTGCCCTGACTTGGTACCTGCGGCGCGGCGGTCTCGTCACCGACGGACGACTCGTCCCATCCGTCAACGCTCATCGCGGACGCCCCCGATACCTGCCCAATCCGACCGAATCACCGGGTCAGACTGCCACATTGGCCTTTGTTCAGGACTCTGAGGACCAGACCTTCCACTCGTCCGAGCGCACCTGTCAACGCGCTGAACTGACGTTCACTCGTAAGGGGAAACCTCGCGCTCCGTAGGGGCGCGGGGAACTGCGCGATCAGCCACAGTTCACCCGCACCCGCCCACGGTCATCGCGGGACACCGCTAGCGCCGGGACCGCAGCCCCTCCAGCAGGATGTCCAGCAACCGCGACGAGGCCGCCGCCTGCTGCGCGGCATCTGGCAGGGACGGCGCCGCCGTCGCTATCACGAGCAGCACGTCGGAGACGGAGACGTCCGGCCGCAGTTCGCCCGCCGCCCGCGCCCGGTCCACCAGCCGCCCCACGACCTCGAGCAGCGCAGCCGCCCCGGTGTCGTCGCCGACGGCAGCCACCGGCTCCCGCTCCTCCGACACCAGCCGCAACTCACCGGGCCCCGACTGGGTCCGCTGCTGCGGCACCCGAGCCTCCTCGGCCCCGGCCCCGCCGCCGACCTCCTCCGGCACTCCCACGCGCAGCACCTGCGGCGGCAGCAACCGCCCCGCCCCCGACGCCACCGACGTGCGCAGGAAGCGCGACAGCGCCGACCACGGCTCGTCCTCCTGCCCGAGCGCGGCGCGCGCCTGGTCGGTCAGCCGGGAGGTCTCCTCCTCGGCTATCCGCCGCACCAGCACGTCCTTGCTCGGGAAGCGCCGGTACACCGTGCCGACCCCGACCCGCGCCCGCCGCGCCACGTCCTCCATCGGCGCGCCGTACCCCAGCTCGCCGAAGACCTCGCGCGCCGCACGCAGCACATGCTCCAGATTGCGCTGTGCGTCCACCCGCAGCGGCGTCGTACGCGACCCGTCACCGCGTCCGTTGCCCGCCGCCGCGCTCACCGTTCCGCCGCCGGATGCGAGGGCGGAAGCCGTTGACCAATGTGTGTCCTGAATGTGCATCTGTGTTCCCCCGGTTAATGACGTCTCCCCCCGGAGACTCTCCCCGCCACTGATAGCCGGAGTGAGTGGAACCGCCGCCGATCCTCGATCGATCCACGAACGATCCGTGGGCCGTCGGCCGGGCGGACCGCCCGTCGCGGACCGTTCGGCCACACCCCCTGCACCCCGTTGACACACGAACATAGTTGAGAGGCTGTCAATTCAGAAGGGGGACGTTCCGCACAGAGCGCCCCCCGATCGGAGTACGGGTCGTTTACGTCCCGATTCGATGGCTTCACGCCCCCGTGTCCGCCCCCGCTGACCTGGCCCCTTTCCTGCGGCGCGAACCGCGCGGCCGGCGCCCCGCACAGTCGCCCGCCGGTCACACAAATTGCCGGGACTGTGGACAAACAAGAGTCACGGGTGCGTCATGGGATGGTGAAGGAACGTGCGCGCATTCTCGTTGTCGGCGGCGGCTACGTCGGGATGTACACGGCCCTGCGGCTGCAACGGAAGCTGAAGAGGGAGCTCAGGCGAGGTGAGGTCGACATCACTGTCGTCACGCCCGATCCCTATATGACGTACCAGCCGTTCCTTCCGGAAGCGGCCGCGGGTTCGATTTCCCCTCGTCATGTCGTTGTACCCCTGCGCCGCGTTCTGGACCAGTGCCATGTCGTCATCGGTGAGGTGACCTCCGTCCGGCACGCCGAACGCACCGCCGCCGTCGCCACGCTCGCCACCGCCGAGGAGCGAAAAGGCGCCACTTTTCTCGAGTACGACGAACTGGTCCTCGCCCCCGGCTCGATCGCCCGCATCCTGCCCATCCCCGGTCTCGCCGAGCACGGCATCGGCTTCAAGACCGTCGAGGAGGCCATCGGACTGCGCAACCACGTCATCGAGCAGATGGACATCGCCTCCTCCACCCGTGACCCCGCGATCCGCGACGCGGCCCTCACCTTCGTCTTCGTCGGCGGCGGCTACGCGGGCGTGGAAGCCCTCGGCGAACTGGAGGACATGGCCCGCTACACGACGCGGTACTACCACAACGTCCAGCCCGAGGACATGAAGTGGATCCTGGTCGAGGCCACCGACCGGATCCTCCCCGAGGTCGGCCCCGAGCTGGGCCGCTACACCGTCACCGAACTGCGCCGCCGCAACATCCAGGTGCTGCTCGGCACCCGCCTGGAATCCTGCGCCGACCGGATCGCGGTCCTCAGCGACGGCCAGCGCTTCCCGACCCGCACCCTCGTCTGGACGGCCGGCGTCAAACCGCCCCCCGTGCTCGCCGCCTCCGACCTTCCGCTCACCCCGCGCGGGCGCCTGAAATGCACCGCCGAGCTGACCATCGACGGCGCCGACCACGCATGGGCCGCGGGCGACGCCGCCGCCGTCCCCGACGTCACCGCCGCCGAACCCGGCACCGAGACCGCCCCCAACGCCCAGCACGCGGTCCGCCAGGCCAGGGTCCTCGGCGACAACATCGTGCACACACTGCGCGGCGAACCCCTCGACACCTACGAGCACGCCTACGTCGGCTCGGTCGCCTCCCTCGGACTGCACAAAGGCGTCGCCCAGATCTACGGCCGCAAACTGAAGGGCTACCCTGCCTGGTTCATGCACCGCGTCTACCACCTGAGCAGGGTGCCGACCTTCAACCGCAAGGCCCGCGTGCTCGCCGAATGGACCCTCTCCGGGCTCTTCAAACGGGAGATCGTCTCGCTCGGATCACTCGAACATCCCCGAGCGGAGTTCGAACTCGCGGCCGGTGGAAAGCCTCCCCACAGTCCCTCGGACGACTCGAACGGGTCGTCCTGACGGAACTCAGGAACTCCACGGCCCGCCCCGGCGTCTCACGGATGTCGCCGTCGACGGCCACCCTGCCAGACTGCCCTCGACCGAGCACAAGGCTTCTCCCCAGAACTGCACCGGGGGACTTCCCCCGGACTCCCCGGCCGCTCCCGTAGCCGGCCGGAGACGACGACACGAGGCAAGGATTCGTGAACTTCACGCGCTGGAGCGCCCGGCTCCCCGGAACGCAGCGCCGCGCCGCAGCGCGGACCGAGCACATGGTCCCTCCGGACCGACGGGGAGACGGCTCCGTGCCCGCTGCCCGCGCCGAACAACTGACCGACGACCCATCCTGCGTTCCCGCCGTCGACGAACTGCCCGCCCGTGACGTCCTGGACCACGTACCGGCCCTGGTCGCCCTCGTCCACGGCCCCGACCACCACATCGCGTACGTCAACGACGCCTACACGACGGCCTTCGGTGTACGACCACTGGGCGCCCCCGCCCGCGAGGCCCTCCCCGAACTCGCCGAACTCGGTCTCCTCCCCCTCCTCGACCAGGTCCTGCGCAGCGGCAAGCCCCGCACGCTCAAGTCCCGCAAGGCCCTCGACGGCCGCACCTACACGTTCACCTGTACGCCCGTCGCCGAGAACGGCGACCGCGACGGCGGCGTCCTCCTCTTCGCCACCGACGTCACCGACCACGCGGAGGCGGCGGAGCGGCTGCGCGCGAGCGAACGCCGCCAGCGCGAGACGGCCGTGACCCTCCAGCGCAGCCTGCTCCCCCAGGAACTCGAACAACCGGACGACCTGCGCATCGCCGCCACCTACCAGCCCGGCGGCACCGAGGCCGCGGTCGGCGGCGACTGGTACGACGTCATCACCCTCGGCGGCGGCCGTACGGCCCTGGTCATCGGCGACGTCATGGGGCGGGGCGTCCGCGCGGCGGCCGTCATGGGACAGCTGCGCACGGCGGTCCGCGCGTACGCCCGGCTGGACCTCCCCCCGCACGAGGTCCTCCAGCTCCTCGACGGCCTCGCCGCCGAGATCGACCCCAACCAGATCGCCACCTGCGTGTACGCCGTCCACGACCCGAACGAGGGCCGGCTGGTGTACGCCTCCGCCGGCCACCTGCCCATCCTGGTCCGCGACGAGAACGGCACCGTGCTCCGCGCGGACGAACCGACGGGCCCGCCGCTCGGCACCGGCGGCTGGATCCACGCGTCGGGCTCGGTCCCGCTGGGCCCCGGCTCCACGGCGGTCCTCTACACGGACGGCCTGGTGGAACGTCGTAACGAGGACCTGGACGAGGGCATCGCCTCCCTGGAGCGCGCGCTGGCCGGGGCCACCGGCACACCCCAGGTGGTCTGCGACCGCCTGGTCCGCTCGGCTGGCGTGACCGCCGACCACGACGACGACGTCGCCGTCCTGGTCCTCCAGCACCCGGCCCGCACGGGCCACGACAGCGACCTGTTCCGCAACGCCGCGCTGGAACTCCTGGGCGGCATCGAGGCGGCGCCTCGCGCGCGTGCGTTCGCCTCCGGCGTGCTGACCAGCTGGCGCTTCCCGGTCGACCTCCATGACCTGGGCGTCCTCGCCACGAGCGAGCTGGTCGCCAACTCCCTCCAGCACGGCACCCCACCCATGCGGCTGCGGCTCCGCCGCACCGACCGCCGCCTGATCATCGAGGTGACGGACGGCGACGACCACCTGCCGCGGCGGCGGCGCGCGGAACCGGGGGACGAGTCGGGCCGGGGGATCGCGATCGTGGCGACGATCGCGTCCGGGTGGGGGTCACGTCGGACGCCTGGGGGCGGGAAGGCCGTGTGGTGCGAATTCGTGCTGCCTAAGGGGTAGGGGGTGCGGCCGTCGCGCGGGTGCGGGTGAGATGTGGCTGGTCGCGCCCACGCGGCGGAGCCGCACATCGATACAGCCCCGCGCCCCTTACGGGGCGCTGCCCAGCCGGGTCTCTTATGCGGACACGGACTCCGCAGGTGCGCCGCCCCGTGCCACGACCCTGCTCCTCGCGGCGAGCCACGGTTGGTCCTGGGCGACCGTCAGCCGCTTGCCCAGCCGTATCGCCAGCACGCTGATGCTCAGCGAGAACAGCAGGAACGTGACGATGTACGGCGCGGGCAGTGACGCGGCCAGCGGGCCGCCCACCGCCGGGCCGACCGCCAGGGCGAGCTGCTTCACCAGGGCGAACGCCGAGTTGTACTGCCCGGCCATGCCCGTCGGAGCGAGGTCGGCGACCAGCGGAGCGACCGTCGGCGACAGCATCGCCTCACCCAGTCCGAACAGTGCGTACGTCGACACGAACGCAGCCGTCGCCATCTCCCGGCTGCCGTGCCCCAGCCCCGCATACCCCGCCGTGACCCACGCGACGGCCCAGATCAGCCCGACCCCCGCGATCACCCGGGAACGCCGGCTCCGCTCGACGAACTTCAGCACGGCGAACTGGGCGACCACGATCATCAGCGTGTTCGCGGCCAGCGCCGTACCGAGCGCGGATGTCGATATCCCCGCCGCCTCCACGCCGTACGCGCTCAGCCCGGACTCGAACTGTCCGTAGCACGCGAAGAACAGCACAAAGCCCAGCACGGACAGCTGCACCATCGCCCGGTTCCCGAGCAGCTGCCGCCAGCTCCCCTTGGCGGAAGAGGCCGGCGCGTCCCCGATCCGCGGTGCGTGCGGCATCCGAACCGTCGCCATCACACCGGCCAGCAGCAGGAACATCGCCGCCTCGATCGCGAAGAGCAGCGTGAAGGAGGAGACCCGGGTCGTGTCGACGAGGTGGCCGCCTATGAGACCACCGACGCCCAGCCCGAGGTTCTGCAGGAAGAACTGCGTCGCGAAGGCCCGCGACCGGGTCTCCGCCACCGAGCAGTCCACGATCATCGTCGCCAGCGCGGGCTGCATCACGGCCTGTCCGGCCCCGAGCAGCGCGGCCGCGGCCAGCACGGCCGGGCCGTTCCCCGCCAGTCCCAGGCTCATCGCACCGATCGCGGCCAGGACCAGGGCGGTGAGCAGGACCGGGAGCGGGCCGCGCCGCACGATCGCCCGGCCGGCGAACGGCAGCACGATCAAAGCGGCCACGGCGAAGACGGCGAGCACGAAACCCGCCGTCATGGCACCGAGGCCCCGTACCTGCGCCACATAGACGTACAGGTAGGGGACGGTGAAGCCGAGCCCGAACGCGCTGAGTGCGTTGCCCACGTGGATCCGGCGCATCGCTGCGCCCATCGCCCTGGTCACGTTCACCTCTCTCAGGTAGTCAAGTCAGGGACTACTGAAGTCTCAAGACTTAGAAGCTAAAGTTCGAAGCTAAATACTACATCTCGAAGGACTTCAACGCCAAGCGTGCCCATGCGATACTTCGACCCATGGCCGACACCCCCGACGCCGGCGAGCCGACACTCGACGAACAGATCGCCGCCTACCAGCGCGAGTTCCAGGACCTCGACCCCCAGGTCGAGAAGGTCGTCTCGGCGCTGTCCCGGCTCAACCGCCGGATGAACGTCGCCTACGGCCGCCAGACCTCCGCCCTCGGCATCAGCAACGCCGAGTGGGAGGTCCTCAAGGCCCTCGTCCTGTCCGGTGCCCCCTACCGGCTGGGCCCCAGCGACCTGGCCAAGCGGCTCGGCCTCACCCCGGCCGCGATGACCCACCGCATCGACCGGATGGTCGCCGAGGGTCTCGTCACCCGCGAGCGGGACGAGACCAACCGGGTACGGGTGATCGTCGAGCTGACCCCCGAGGGCCGTGAGAAGTGGCTGGAGGCCATGCGCCTCGCCTCCGTCTTCGAGGAGGACCTGCTCCAGGACCTCACCCAGGCGGAGCGTGCGGTGCTGGGCGAGGTCCTCACCCGGCTGCTGCGCCGCGTGGAGCACGCCCAGCCCGACGCCGGCGGCCGGCTCACCGACCTGGACTAAAAGATCTTGACAAAGGGGCCTTGACACGCCCCCGGGCGATCCGTAGAGTTCTTCGGGTTGCCACAGAGCCGGAACGGTTCTTCGGTGACACTCCGCCGCTTCGAGCGGCACCTCAAACCACAGCATGATCTCCCGACGGGGTTGATTTCGGCGTGCCCGAATTCAATTCGAATGGGAGCGGCGAGCCCCGATTGGGAATCGCCCAGCGGATCCGCTAAGGTTTGAGACGTCGGAACGGCCCAACAGCCGGGATGACAACCCCCTCTGACTGGGAATCAGACGCCGAAAGGATCTGATAGAGTCGGAACCGCCGGAAAGGGAAACGCGAAAGCGAGAACCTGGAAAGCACCGAGGAAATCGGATCGGAAAAAGATCTGATAGAGTCGGAAACAGCGAAGGGAAGCCCGGAGGAAAGCCCGAGAGGGTGAGTACAAAGGAAGCGACCGTTCCTTGAGAACTCAACAGCGTGCCAAAAATCAACGCCAGATATGTTGATGCCCCGTCCGTCGGAACATTCCGATGGTCGAGGTTCCTTTGAAAAAACACAGCGAGGACGCTGTGAACGGTCGGATCATTCCTCCGACTGTTCCGCTCTCGTGTGTGTGCACCGGATTACCGGTAAACATTCACGGAGAGTTTGATCCTGGCTCAGGACGAACGCTGGCGGCGTGCTTAACACATGCAAGTCGAACGATGAACCACTTCGGTGGGGATTAGTGGCGAACGGGTGAGTAACACGTGGGCAATCTGCCCTTCACTCTGGGACAAGCCCTGGAAACGGGGTCTAATACCGGATAACACTTTCACGGGCATCTGTGAGGGTTAAAAGCTCCGGCGGTGAAGGATGAGCCCGCGGCCTATCAGCTTGTTGGTGAGGTAATGGCTCACCAAGGCGACGACGGGTAGCCGGCCTGAGAGGGCGACCGGCCACACTGGGACTGAGACACGGCCCAGACTCCTACGGGAGGCAGCAGTGGGGAATATTGCACAATGGGCGAAAGCCTGATGCAGCGACGCCGCGTGAGGGATGACGGCCTTCGGGTTGTAAACCTCTTTCAGCAGGGAAGAAGCGAGAGTGACGGTACCTGCAGAAGAAGCGCCGGCTAACTACGTGCCAGCAGCCGCGGTAATACGTAGGGCGCAAGCGTTGTCCGGAATTATTGGGCGTAAAGAGCTCGTAGGCGGCTTGTCACGTCGATTGTGAAAGCCCGAGGCTTAACCTCGGGTCTGCAGTCGATACGGGCTAGCTAGAGTGTGGTAGGGGAGATCGGAATTCCTGGTGTAGCGGTGAAATGCGCAGATATCAGGAGGAACACCGGTGGCGAAGGCGGATCTCTGGGCCATTACTGACGCTGAGGAGCGAAAGCGTGGGGAGCGAACAGGATTAGATACCCTGGTAGTCCACGCCGTAAACGGTGGGAACTAGGTGTTGGCGACATTCCACGTCGTCGGTGCCGCAGCTAACGCATTAAGTTCCCCGCCTGGGGAGTACGGCCGCAAGGCTAAAACTCAAAGGAATTGACGGGGGCCCGCACAAGCGGCGGAGCATGTGGCTTAATTCGACGCAACGCGAAGAACCTTACCAAGGCTTGACATACACCGGAAACGTCTGGAGACAGGCGCCCCCTTGTGGTCGGTGTACAGGTGGTGCATGGCTGTCGTCAGCTCGTGTCGTGAGATGTTGGGTTAAGTCCCGCAACGAGCGCAACCCTTGTTCTGTGTTGCCAGCATGCCCTTCGGGGTGATGGGGACTCACAGGAGACCGCCGGGGTCAACTCGGAGGAAGGTGGGGACGACGTCAAGTCATCATGCCCCTTATGTCTTGGGCTGCACACGTGCTACAATGGCCGGTACAATGAGCTGCGATACCGTGAGGTGGAGCGAATCTCAAAAAGCCGGTCTCAGTTCGGATTGGGGTCTGCAACTCGACCCCATGAAGTCGGAGTCGCTAGTAATCGCAGATCAGCATTGCTGCGGTGAATACGTTCCCGGGCCTTGTACACACCGCCCGTCACGTCACGAAAGTCGGTAACACCCGAAGCCGGTGGCCCAACCCTTGTGGAGGGAGCTGTCGAAGGTGGGACTGGCGATTGGGACGAAGTCGTAACAAGGTAGCCGTACCGGAAGGTGCGGCTGGATCACCTCCTTTCTAAGGAGCACATAGCCGACTGCAGGCGAATGACCTGCACGGTTGCTCATGGGTGGAACGTTGATTATTCGGTCTGACTCTCGGGTCGGAGGCTGCAAGTACTGCTCTTCGGAGCGTGGAACGCATGATCTTCGGGCGGGGTTCGGCCGGGCACGCTGTTGGGTGTCTGAGGGAATGATCTTCCTTCAGTCGCCGGCCCCAGTGAACTCCAGGCTCTGGCTTGGGGGTGATGGGTGGCTGGTCGTTGTTTGAGAACTGCACAGTGGACGCGAGCATCTGTGGCCAAGTTTTTAAGGGCGCACGGTGGATGCCTTGGCACCAGGAACCGATGAAGGACGTGGGAGGCCGCGATAGTCCCCGGGGAGTCGTCAACCAGGCTTTGATCCGGGGGTTTCCGAATGGGGAAACCCGGCAGTCGTCATGGGCTGTCACCCACTGCTGAACACATAGGCAGTGTGGAGGGAACGAGGGGAAGTGAAACATCTCAGTACCCTCAGGAAGAGAAAACAACCGTGATTCCGGGAGTAGTGGCGAGCGAAACCGGATGAGGCCAAACCGTATGCGTGTGAGACCCGGCAGGGGTTGCGTATACGGGGTTGTGGGATCTCTCTTTCACGGTCTGCCGGCCGTGAGACGAGTCAGAAACCGTTGATGTAGGCGAAGGACATGCGAAAGGTCCGGCGTAGAGGGTAAGACCCCCGTAGCTGAAACATCAGCGGCTCGTTTGAGAGACACCCAAGTAGCACGGGGCCCGAGAAATCCCGTGTGAATCTGGCGGGACCACCCGCTAAGCCTAAATATTCCCTGGTGACCGATAGCGGATAGTACCGTGAGGGAATGGTGAAAAGTACCCCGGGAGGGGAGTGAAATAGTACCTGAAACCGTGTGCCTACAAGCCGTGGGAGCACTTCGGTGTGACTGCGTGCCTTTTGAAGAATGAGCCTGCGAGTTTGCGGTGTGTTGCGAGGTTAACCCGTGTGGGGTAGCCGTAGCGAAAGCGAGTCCGAATAGGGCGTATGAGTAGCACGCTCAAGACCCGAAGCGGAGTGATCTAGCCATGGGCAGGTTGAAGCGGAGGTAAGACTTCGTGGAGGACCGAACCCACCAGGGTTGAAAACCTGGGGGATGACCTGTGGTTAGGGGTGAAAGGCCAATCAAACTCCGTGATAGCTGGTTCTCCCCGAAATGCATTTAGGTGCAGCGTCGTGTGTTTCTTGCCGGAGGTAGAGCACTGGATAGGCGATGGGCCCTACCGGGTTACTGACCTTAGCCAAACTCCGAATGCCGGTAAGTGAGAGCACGGCAGTGAGACTGTGGGGGATAAGCTCCATGGTCGAGAGGGAAACAGCCCAGAGCATCGACTAAGGCCCCTAAGCGTACGCTAAGTGGGAAAGGATGTGGAGTCGCAGAGACAACCAGGAGGTTGGCTTAGAAGCAGCCACCCTTGAAAGAGTGCGTAATAGCTCACTGGTCTAGTGATTCCGCGCCGACAATGTAGCGGGGCTCAAGCGTACCGCCGAAGTCGTGTCATTGCAGCATATAGCCCCAACGGGTGCTGTGATGGGTAGGGGAGCGTCGTCTGCCGGGTGAAGCAGCACCGGAAGGTAGTTGTGGACGGTTGACGAGTGAGAATGCAGGCATGAGTAGCGATTCACACGTGAGAAACGTGTGCGCCGATTGACTAAGGGTTCCTGGGTCAAGCTGATCTGCCCAGGGTAAGTCGGGACCTAAGGCGAGGCCGACAGGCGTAGTCGATGGATAACCGGTTGATATTCCGGTACCCGCTGTGAAGCGTCAAACATCGAACCAGGCGATGCTAAGTCCGTGAAGCCGTTCCGGACCCTTCGGGGAAAGGAAAGTGGTGGAGCCGACGGACCAGACTTGTAGTAGGTGAGTGATGGGGTGACGCAGGAAGGTAGTCCATCCCGGGCGGTGGTTGTCCCGGGGTAAGGGTGTAGGCCGTGCGATAGGCAAATCCGTCGCACATGAGGCTGAGACCTGATGCCGAGCCGATTGTGGTGAAGTGGATGATCCTATGCTGTCGAGAAAAGCCTCTAGCGAGTTTCATGGCGGCCCGTACCCTAAACCGACTCAGGTGGTCAGGTAGAGAATACCGAGGCGTTCGGGTGAACTATGGTTAAGGAACTCGGCAAAATGCCCCCGTAACTTCGGGAGAAGGGGGGCCACACCTGGTGAGAGAGTTTTCCTCTTGAGCTGGGGGTGGCCGCAGAGACCAGCGAGAAGCGACTGTTTACTAAAAACACAGGTCCGTGCGAAGCCGTAAGGCGATGTATACGGACTGACGCCTGCCCGGTGCTGGAACGTTAAGGGGACCGGTTAGCTCTGATTCGTCGGGGCGAAGCTGAGAACTTAAGCGCCAGTAAACGGCGGTGGTAACTATAACCATCCTAAGGTAGCGAAATTCCTTGTCGGGTAAGTTCCGACCTGCACGAATGGCGTAACGACTTCTCGACTGTCTCAACCATAGGCCCGGTGAAATTGCACTACGAGTAAAGATGCTCGTTTCGCGCAGCAGGACGGAAAGACCCCGGGACCTTTACTACAGTTTGATATTGGTGTTCGGTTCGGCTTGTGTAGGATAGCTGGGAGACTTTGAAACTCGGACGCCAGTTCGGGTGGAGTCGTCGTTGAAATACCAGTCTGGTCGTGCTGGATGTCTAACCTGGGTCCGTGATCCGGATCAGGGACAGTGTCTGATGGGTAGTTTAACTGGGGCGGTTGCCTCCTAAAGAGTAACGGAGGCGCCCAAAGGTTCCCTCAGCCTGGTTGGCAATCAGGTGTTGAGTGTAAGTGCACAAGGGAGCTTGACTGTGAGACCGACGGGTCGAGCAGGGACGAAAGTCGGGACTAGTGATCCGGCGGTGGCTTGTGGAAGCGCCGTCGCTCAACGGATAAAAGGTACCCCGGGGATAACAGGCTGATCTTCCCCAAGAGTCCATATCGACGGGATGGTTTGGCACCTCGATGTCGGCTCGTCGCATCCTGGGGCTGGAGTCGGTCCCAAGGGTTGGGCTGTTCGCCCATTAAAGCGGTACGCGAGCTGGGTTTAGAACGTCGTGAGACAGTTCGGTCCCTATCCGCTGTGCGCGTAGGAGTCTTGAGAAGGGCTGTCCCTAGTACGAGAGGACCGGGACGGACGAACCTCTGGTGTGCCAGTTGTTCTGCCAAGGGCATGGCTGGTTGGCTACGTTCGGGAGGGATAACCGCTGAAAGCATCTAAGCGGGAAGCCTGCTTCGAGATGAGGACTCCCACCTCTATAAGAGGGTAAGGCTCCCAGTAGACGACTGGGTTGATAGGCCGGATCTGGAAGCCAGGTAACTGGTGGAGGTGACCGGTACTAATAGGCCGAGGGCTTGTCCTCAGTTGCTCGCGTCCACTGTGTTGGTTCTGAAACCACGAACAGCCCCATGCCAGGGTCACGGCATGGTGCGGCATTCACAGTTTCATAGTGTTTCGGTGGTCATAGCGTGAGGGAAACGCCCGGTTACATTCCGAACCCGGAAGCTAAGCCTCACAGCGCCGATGGTACTGCAGGGGGGACCCTGTGGGAGAGTAGGACGCCGCCGAACAAATATTGGGAAAGCCCCCGCATCGAAAGATGCGGGGGCTTTCTGCGTTCAGGGGTTATTGCCTCTTCAGAAGGTCACGTCCGCCGTGTCGGTCGTGCCGGCCTTTCGGCCCGGGGCCTCCTGCCAGCTCCAGTACATGTTGGTGTGCGAGATGACCAGCTCGGGGGCCGGCGCGCCGTACTCCGTGAGGTTCTCCGTCGTGTGGGCGTCCCCGACCAGTGTCGCGTCGTAGCCGCGGGCCACCGCGCCGTGCAGGGTGGAGCGGATGCAGGCGTCGGTCTGGGCCCCTGTCACCACCACGTGGCCCACACCGCGTTCGGCGAGGACGGACTCGAGCTCGGTGTCCTCGAAGGAGTCTCCGTAGCGTTTGTGGACGAGTGGCTCGGCGGCCTCGCGGATCAGCTCCGGGACCCACTGCCAAGGCGCGGAGTCCGGCTTCAGTTCATCGCTGGAGTGCTGGATCCAGACCACCGGGACTGCCTCGGAACGGGCTTTGGTGAGCAGGGTGTTGATGTTGGCGATCACCTCGTCGCGGTTGTGGGAGCTGTCCACCACACCGTTCTGCACATCCACGATCAGCAGGGCGGTGTTCGGGCGGTTCTGCAGAGTCGTCATGACGTCCACCGTAGACGGGGGCACTGACAACGGGGCCCGGTGCGAGCGTCGTAAACGAGGTAAACGAGGTGAGAGGGGTGCTTGGCGAGGGCTACCGTGGCCGCATGAGTGCTACGACCAGCGGTGATTACGACATTCGTGCGATACGGAGTGATGAGTGGGAGGCCGTCAAGCGGCTGCGGCTCGTCGCGCTACGGGACCCGGTGGCATACATCGCGTTCTTCGAGACCTACGAGGATGCCCTGGCCCGGCCGGACTCGTTCTACCAGGACCGGGCCGCTCGGTCGGCCGAGGAGCCCAGTGGTGCGCGGCAGTTCATCGCCGAGGCGCCGGACGGGGAGTGGGTAGGTTCGCTGACCGTGCTGGTGGAGGAGGCCGGGTCGACGGACTTGGCAGGATTCGCCATCGAGCGGCGGCAGGGGCATGTCGTCGGGGTGTTCGTACGGCCCGAGCACCGTGGGAACGGGCTGATCAAGGCGCTGTTCGATGCCGGAGTGGCCTGGGCGCGGGAGCGGGGCGTGGAGCGGGTGCGGCTGCTGGTGCACGAGAAGAACCCGCGGGCCCAGGGCGCCTATCGCAAGGCGGGGTTCGTACCGAGCGGGGTGGTTGTGCCGTTCTCCAAGGACGAGACGGAGAACGAGGTGGAGTTCGTGCTGGAGCAGCCGTCCTAGACCGGCAGTTCCCGGTGCGGCCAGCGGGCGCGGGCCTGTTCGTGGGAGCGGAGCAGGGCGAGGGTGGGCAGGCCCTGGCCGGTGCCGGTGGCGAGCAGGTCGGGGAGTTGGGGGAGCGGGGCCACGGCGGCCACGTCGTCCAGGACCAGGGTCAGTGGTGGGTCGAGCCGACCGGAGGATGACCGTTCGGCCATGCGCCGGCCGCGCTCGACCACGCTGGAGACGAGGGCCGTCAGGAGGGGCATCGCGCCCGGGTTGGTCCTGGGGTCCTCGATGGATTCACCGACCACATAAAGCGTGCCCCCTTCGTCCACGAAGGAATCCAGGGCGAGGGCATCGGATCGGTTGGGTGTGCAGGCCTCGCGGATGTTGACCGTGAAGAGAGCGGCGAGCGCGCGGGCGGTCAACTCCTGGGCGATGTCCCGGCGGTCGGGGTGGCCGGTGAGCGCGGCCTCGAGTTCGCCGGCCGCGCCGGGGGCCGCCTTCGGGTGGGTGCGGAGGGTTCGTACGGCGTCCTGGACGCCGGTGCCCTGGGCCCAGCGGTGTACATGGCGGATCGTGCGGTTCTCCAGGGCGGCGGCGTGGAGGTAGCTGCGAAGGAGTGTCTCCGCCGTGTCCGTGACCGCCTGGTCGATCTTCGCGGTGGGTTTCACGGGAGTGAGGAGGGCCCGGGCGCGGTGGATCGCCGTCTGCTTGTCCTCGCAGTCGGCGGTCGGCGACCAGTGGAAGCGGGCAGGGGTGTCGCAGAGGTGGTTCGGGTCGTAGAGGAGGACCGGGCCGAGTTTGGCTCTGGCGTCCTTGGTCTCCGCCCAGAGGGCGGGGTTCGAGGTGACGACGAGGGCGGGACCGGCTGCGTCGCGGATGGCCTGCATCGCGGTTGCCTGGCGGCTTTCCGCGGGTGCGGTGTGGATTTTCGTCCACCCGCCCATCTGTTCACCGTTGGTGGAGGGGTGGGCGTAGAGGCCGGTGGACGAGGGGAGCTCGGGTCCGGGGCTCGCCTGCCCTCCGAGTGGACCCTGGTCGTCGTACTCGATGCGGGCCGTGGGGGCCGTGCGGGCTGCCGGAAAGGCTGGGCCCGTCACGCGAGCCGTTTCCTGCGCGATCTCCTGAGCCCTCTCCTGCACCGTCTCATGTGCCCTCTCATGTGCGGTCTGCGCCCCCGCACGCGGCTCCGGCACCCCGGCCGCCGCCGTTTCGCGCTGGGCTGTTGCCGCCGCCCGCCTTCTTCGGCGGCCCGCCCGCCACCGCGCCACCGTCCCCAGCACGAACACGCTGAGGACGACCAGGACCATCAACTGCCCGATGAACAGGCCCCAGAACAGCCCCCACCCCGACAACTGCGCCGCCGGCGTGTCCGGCCAGGCGCCCGTGATGTCGTGCGGTTCGCCGATGAGGTGGCGCATCGCCGGCGGGGTGTGGGAGAGGCTGACGGTCGACGGCCAGCTGCCGTGGGAGAACCAGGCCGCCAGTCCCGTCGCCGTCCACACCAGGGCGGTGATGCCGAGCAGGAACCCGAGTATGCCGATGAGCAGGCCGTCGGGAATTCCGCCGCCGCCCTGATGCTCGCGTTCCTGCCGAGGGTCCGGTCTCACGAACGGTCCTCCCTACGCCACCGTCGATTCGGAGTCGCCGAGATGCTGCTCCACGAAGGCCGCCGCCCGTTGTTCCGCCTCCAGCTCGGCGGCGCGCAGGGCGTCGTCGGCGTCGGAGAGGTCGGCCGACGACTCGGTCATCGCGCGGTCCGTGAAGACGAGGGGGCGTTCCGTCTCGGTGACCAGGTGTTTGACCACCTGGACATTGCCGTTGACGTCCCAGACCGCGATACCCGGGGTGAGGGTGGGGATGATCTCCACGGCCCACCTGGGCAGGCCCAGCACCCGGCCTGTGGCCCTCGCCTCGTCCGCCTTCTGGGCGTAGATCGTCCTTGTCGACGCCATCTTCAGGATCGCCGCCGCCTCCTTCGCGGCCGCTCCGTCCACGACGTCGGACAGATGGTGGACGACCGCCACGAACGACAGACCGAGCCGTCGGCCGAACTTCAGCAGGCGCTGGAACAGCTGGGCCACGAAGGGGCTGGCGATGATGTGCCAGGCCTCCTCCACCAGGAAGATGCGCTTCTTGCGGTCCGGGCGGATCCAGGTGTGCTCCAGCCACACGCCGACGATCGCCATCAGGATCGGCATGGCGATGGAGTTGCGGTCGATGTGGGAGAGGTCGAAGACGATGAGGGGGGCGTCCAGGTCGATGCCGACCGTCGTCGGGCCGTCGAACATGCCGCGCAGGTCACCGTCGACCAGGCGGTCGATGACCAGGGCCACGTCCAGGCCCCACGCCCGTACGTCGTCTATGGCGACGTTCATCGCCTCGGCCGACTCCGGCTCCGGGTGCCGTAGCTGCTCGACGATGTCCGTCAGAACGGGTTGCCGGTCGAGGATCGTCTCATTGACGTACGAGTGCGCGACCTTGAGGGCGAAGCCGGAGCGTTCGTCGAGGCCGTGGCCCATCGCCACTTCGATGATGGTGCGGAGCAGCGCCAGCTGTCCGGTGGTGGTGATCGCGGGGTCCAGCGGGTTGAGCCGGATCCCGTGGTCCAGGGCCGCCATCGGGTCCAGGCGGATCGGCGTTATCCCCAGCTCTTCCGCGATGAGGTTCCACTCGCCGACGCCGTCCTCGCCCTGCGCGTCCAGGACGACGACCTGGCGGTCGCGGAAGCGCAGCTGTCGTAGGACGTATGTCTTCTCCAGGGCCGACTTGCCGTTTCCGGACTCGCCGAGGACCAGCCAGTGCGGGGCCGGGAGCTGCTGGCCGTAGAGCTGGAACGGGTCGTAGATGTAGCCCTTGCCGGAGTACACCTCGCGGCCGATGATCACGCCGGAGTCGCCCAGGCCGGGGGCGGCCGTGGGGAGGTAGACCGCCTGGGCCTGGCCGGTGGAGGTGCGGACGGGTGAGCGGGTCGTCTCGACCTTCCCGAAGAGGAAGGACGTGAAGGCTTCGGTGAGGACGGACAGCGGGTCCCTCATCAGCGCATCAGCCTCTACCTTCGGATTCCGGTGGCGAAGGGCAGGGTGTTCACGAAGGCGCGGTGGTGCTCCCGGTCGCACCACTCCAGTTTCAGATACGACTTTCCGGCGGACGCCCTTATCGTGCGCTTGTCGCGGTTGAGGGCCTCGGGGGAGCGGGAGGAGACGGTGATGTAGCCGACCAGGTTGACGCCGGCGGCGCCGCTGGCCAGGTCCTCGCCGCGCTGGTCGAGGCGGTTGTGGGCGGCGATGTCGCGCGGGTCGACGGTCCGGTTCATCTTGGCGGCACGGGAGGCCTCGGCCTCGTCGTTCGTCTTCTCCGTGAGCATGCGCTCGATGGCGACCTCGGTGGGTTCGAGGTCCATGGTGACGGCGACCGTGCGGATGACGTCCGGGGTGTGGACCAGGAGCGGGGCCAGGAAGTTGACGCCGACCGGGGTCATCGGCCACTCCTTCACCCAGGCCGTGGCATGGCACCACGGCTCGCGGGTGGAGGACTCGCGGGTCTTCGCCTGGAGGAACGTCGGCTCCATGGCGTCGAGTTCGGCCGGCCAGGCGTTGCGTTGGGTCATCGCCTGGATGTGGTCGATGGGGTGGTCCGGGTCGTACATGGAGTGGATCAGGGACGCGAGACGGCCCTGGCCGAGCGGCTGCCGTACCCGGATGTCCGCCTCCTGGAGGCGGGAGCAGATGTCGGTGAGCTCGCGGGCCATGACGACCGCGAGGCCGGCGTCGCGGTCCAGCTTGCGGCCGGACTGCGGGCGGACCGCGCGGGCCATCGCCTGGGCCTCGGCGGCCAGTTCGCGGGAGTAGTGCATGCAGGCGACGAGGTACGCGCGGTGCTGCTCGCTGCTGGTGGAGACCATGGACTGCAGCTGGTCGTACGACTGCGCCAGCCAGCCCGGGGCCTTATCGTCGCCGCGCTGGGTGACGTCCTTGGCGTGGGCGTCCGGGTCGGCGGGGAGGGTGCGGGCGAGCATCTGGAGGCGGGTGACGAAGCCGTCGCCGTTCGCCACGTGCTTGAGGAGGGTGCCGAAGCGGTCGACGAGGGCTTCCTGGTCCTCGGAGTCGCGCAGGCCGACGCCGGGTCCTTCGATCTCGATGGCCGCGGTCACCGTCTTGCGGTCGGCGTGCAGGAGCACGGCGATCTCGTCGGGGCCGAAGGGCGCGGCGAGCCAGCTGATCCGGCCGATGCCGGGCGGCGGGCCGATCTCGACCTCACGGCCGTCGATACGGGTGCCCGCCTCGGCGGCGGTGGAGCGGTAGACCGTGCCCGTGCGCAGGGTGCGCTTGTAACTGCGGTTGATCTCGAACCACTTGTAGAACGTACGGCGCTTGTACGGCACGTAGACCGCGGCCAGCGCGAGCAGCGGGAAGCCCATCAGCAGCACGATGCGCAGGGAGAGGACGGGGACGAGGAGCCCGCACATCATGCCGAGGAACGCGCCGACGATGATCAGCCCGATCTCGCCGGACTCACGGTTCCTGCCGACGATCGCGTTCGGCCGGGCGCGGCCGATGAGATACGTACGGCGGGGCGTGAGCGGATGGGACAGGTGGGACTCGGTCGTCAACGCCCTTCACCTCCCGAGCTGTTGTTGCGGGTGTTGCTGGCGTGCGGGGTGTTCGCCGGGCTGGGCGCCCGGGGTGCGGGTGCGGCGGAGGGGACAGATCCGCCGCCACCACCGTTCTGGGTGCGCGTGCTGTGCGCGGCGACGCCGCCCGAGACGGGGTTGGACGGGCGGGCATTGGAGGCGCCGGAACCGCCGCCCCCGCCGCCGTTGTTGTCGGCGCGGGCGCTGTGCGTCCGGATGCCCTGGGCGACGAGGTTGGCGGGGCTGCTGATGACGGCGGCGGCCTTGCCCTCGGCGCCCTGCATGATGCGGTTGTTGCGGCCGGCCGCGATCTCGTCGCCGAAGCCGGGCACGAAGCGGTAGATCATCGCGCTGGCGAAGATGGCGAGCAGGATGATGGCGAGGCCGGAGACGACGGCGGCCACCGAGTCCGGTCCGTTGTCCGCGGCCAGCGCTCCGGCCAGCCCCAGTACGATCACGATCACCGGTTTCACCAGGATCACGGCGATCATGATCCCGGCCCAGCGGCGGACATGACCCCACAGGTTCTTGTCCACGAGCCCCGAGTACACGACGACGCCGAGCAGCGCGCCGACGTAGAGCAGGACGGCCCGCAGGAACAGCTCCATGTAGAGGACGCCGGCCGCGAGGATCGACACGAGCGACACCAGGATCAGCATGATCGGGCCGCCGCCGATGTCGTCGCCCTTGCGGAGGGCGTCGGAGAAGGTGCCGAAGAACACGTCGGTCTGGTCTCCGGTGCCCTTCGCGAGCACGTCGGTGACGGCGTCCGTCGCCGACACGATCGTGTAGAGGATCAGCGGGGTGAAGGCCGAGGCGAGCACGGTCAGCCAGAGGAAACCGACCGCCTCCGAGATCGCGGTCGTGAGCGGGACGCCTCGAACGGCTCGTTTGGCCACGGCCAGCAGCCACAGGAGAAGGGTGAGGATCGTCGACGCGGCGAACACGAGGGCGTACTGCTTCAGAAAGGCGTTGTTCGTGAAGTCGACGCTGGCGGTGTCCTTCACGGCTTTGCTGAGCACGTCGATGGTCCAGGAGGCAGCCTTGGCACACCCCTGCGCGAGGGAGGAGAGCGGGTCGAGGGTGGAGGTGAGCGGGTCGGTGGTGGTCCCGCCGGAGCTGCCGCTTCCACTGCCGCTCTCGCAGTACTTCTTCGCGGGCCCGGCGATCAGGCCGCAGGCGTCACTGCTCGTTGTGGGGGAAGGGCTCGCGGAGGGAGACGTACTGGGGCTGGGCGCCGCGACAGCGTGGGTGGCCAGGAGGATGAGGGAGGCCTGTACGGAGGCCACCAGGGCGCTGAGCTTGAGCGTGCGGTGCTGGCTAGCGGGCATAGGTGAACCCTCCGAACTCCTGGACCGCCTTGCTGATCTCGTCGGCTCCGGACACAGGGTTGTCGCCGGTGACCGGGGTGGGGCCGGTCTTCTGGCTGGATTCGAGGACCTTCCAGTCACCGCCGCTCCAGTTGAGCTTCGTGGTGACGGTGAACCAGTTACTGGTTACGGGGTTGGTCGAGCTCTTGCCCGCGATGCCGAACAGTCCGTTGCACCAGACCTCGACGGTGGCCGTGCTGTCGCTGTATGAGGTCACTTTGGTGCCGACCGGCAGGGTGCGGCTCACGAACGTACTGCCCGAAGGGGCCGTGCCGTCGTTGTTCAGGCCGACCTTCTTCAGGAAGTCGGCCGAGTAGTCCGAGTCGAAGCCGGACTGCTGTTTGTCCAGGGTGCTGGGGTCGGCGACGGTCTGCACGATCGTGTGCCGTTTGGCCGTGTTGAACATGGCGTCGGAGCCCAGCACCGTCGAGTAGTTGGCCGCCGCACTCTGCGCCCCCTGGGCACTGTGTGCGAAGCCCGTGGGGATTCCGCCGCTCTTCGTCTCCACCGGCTTCGTTCCGGTTGCCGCCGTTGACGAGGTCTTCGGCTGGCTGCCGTTGGCGCCGCCGCCGTTGGCCGTCGTGGACGACGTCGACGAGTCGTTGCCGTCGCCTCTGTTCGCGAACGCGATCGCCGCGATGAGGAGGACGACCACGCCGACGACCGTGACCAGGCTCCGGGACGAGGAGCGGCCGCCGCGGCGGGACGCACCGCCGTACGGATCGTCGGGCAGGCGCGTGCGGGTGTGGCCCGTCTCCGGGTAACCGGGCTCGTCTCCGAGGCTCATGCCGCGTACTCCCCCTCCACGTCGTACCGGAACGCGTAGGAGTACGACGGTAGCCGTGCTGGTTCCCGCGCGGGCGCGGTGTTATGACTCGACATCAGGGAAACGCAACCTCGGAGCGGGGAGGGAAGAGGTCCAGGCGGCTAGACGGCCATGCCGTACACGATGGTGAACAGGGTGCCGAGTGAGCCGATGATGAAGACTCCGGTCAGTCCGGCGATGATGAGGCCCTTGCCCTGTTCGGCGCTGAAGGTGTCGCGGAGGGCCGTGGCGCCAATGCGCTGTTTGGCGGCACCCCATACGGCGATACCGAGGCAGATCAGGATGGCTACGGCCATGACCACCTGGATCATCGTCTTCGCCTCGTTGCCCAGGCTGCCGAAAGGCCCCCAGTCCGGAGCGATTCCGCCGATGATGGTGTTGATGTCTCCCTTGTCGGCCGCATAGAACACGTAAGTCACCGCCCCTGGTGGGTAGTTCTGTCCGCCTCTGCCGGGTGCAGAGGTCACGCATCATTGTCCCCGACAACGCTGCCGGAGTATGTCGACTTGACGTCATTGATTGGCGGGTTTCGTACGAAAGGCTCGTGCGGTCACTCTGTGTATCACGGCAGGTCACGCCGGGCAATGAGGCCTGGGCGAAACCTGTCACGTGGTTCCGTCGTTGACCCCTTCTATGACCTGCGCCGTTTCTGACGGCAGGTCGGGGGATCGGTTGGATGGGTGGTCGCGCCGATGTTCTGCGGGTGACGGATGTTCTCCCGAATGAAGAGTATCCCGGTGCCGCGAAACGGGCCGCAGCTGGTCGCCGCGACCTACTCGGTGACGGAGGGTCAGTCGAACGCCGCGTGGACACGCTCCTGCGGCTGGAGACGGAGGACGACGAGCCGTTGCTCCTCGCCATCGAGTCCCAGGGCACGAAGGACCTGGACAAGCCCGCGAGCTGGGCGTATTACGCCTCGTACCTGCTCGCGAAGTACCGGTTGCAGCCGATGCTGCTGGTCGTCTGCCAGGACCGTGCCATCGCGGAATGGGCTGCGCGAGAGGTCAGCTTCGGTCCTCGCCAGTGGCCCCTGCTGACCCTGCGGCCGCTGGTCGCGGGACCGCACAACATGCCGGTGATCACGGATCCGGCCGAGGTCCGCAAGGACCTCGCCCTCGCCGCGCTGGCCGCGATCACGCACGCCACGAGCCCGGATGCCGGGCCCATACTGAAAGCAGTGGCGACCGTTCTGCGGGACACCCCGCAGAGCATCGCCAACCCGATCATCGAACTCATCGCACAAGGCCTGGGCAAGCACCAGGCCGCACAACTGTGGAGGAAACTGGTGGCCGTGGACCTCTCTTTCTACAAGTCTCCCCTCTCCGAAGAGATCCGGGAGGAAGGCCGAGCCGAGGGTGAGACCACGATCGAGGCGGGTACGGATATGCCGTGCATCAACTCGACCGGCAGGTAGAGGTCGAGCCCGTCGGCCTCCTGGGCGTCTCGGATGCGCTGCCACAGACTTGCCTCAAGATCCCGCCGGTAGGTGAACACCTCGTCCCGGGGCAGGTTCTCGAAGGCATGGTCGAGTACGCGTTTGACAGCCCGTTCCGTGCCGTTACGGAGGGGAATTTGTCGCCAGCCAGGAGGCAGGACGAGGCTGTAAGAGGTCGGGGGCGACGAGGATTCCTGGGGTGCGTTCACCGCGTGGTCCCCGCCTTCTGCTGAGCTGCGCGGCGACGGGCTGCGCGGCGGGTGAAGACGCCGTGGGTGAGGATGGCGAGGGAGGCGATGCAGGCTGCGAAGGCCGCCGTAAAGGGAATCGTCCAATAGTCACCGGTCGGCACGCCGAAACTCGTCACTGCTCCGTAGCAGCTGAAAAACGTGAACAACACTCCGACCAACCAGAAATGCCCCGGTGGCGCGCTGGTGTCGAGAACCAGCGGTATGGATCCGTCGAACACGCCTTTGTCGGAGTTGCGCAGCAGGTAGCCCACGAAACCCTTCGCGGTATGAGGCCGAGGGCCGAGCTCCCGCTTGAGCAGTTCAGGCGCGTGCCACAGCAAAGTGGCCGGGAACAGCAGAACCCAGCAGAAGAACCAACCTCCGAAGAGGATCGGGATGCCGACTGAGTTCTTGTCGCCGTGGGGCAGGAACCAGAGAACGAGGCATGCCGCTCCCGTCCACAGCCAGTACCCCAGAAAGCTCACCGTCAAGAGCACGTATGCGTACTCCCGGATGAGCGGTGGCAGGGCCTGCGGCCTTCCTGTTCTGGCCCTTTGCTGTTCGACGGCCCGGCGTTTGAGCTCCACCTCGATGGGCGAGTCTTCCCTCGCCTTGCGCCGTGAACGCTCGTTGGTACTCACCACGTGGATCCCGTCTCTACCGTCGCCCATGTCTTCGTGTCGGTCCAGAAGGTGGTACCGCTGCCGCCCGTCACACCGCTTACCCACGGCGCGACCATGCCGGCTCCCTTGTCGAACGCGTCCACCGCCGTCCCCGCATAGAACGCCCCCTGGCTGAGCCGGATGGATCCCGCCCCCTTCGCGATCTCCCCGGCGATCCGCGAGGACTCCGGGAAGCGTTCGACTGCCCCGTCGAGGTACGCCTTCAGTGAGGCGGCCTCTGGGCCACCGCCGACCAAGTTCTTCAGGGCGCTCAGCTTGGGAAGCGACTGCCCGGCCAACGCCTTCGCATCGGCCAGCGCACCCTTCTTCGCCGCCCACATGGCCTTCATGCCGTCGCTCATCGACTTGCGGGCAGCGTTCCACTCCTCGCTTCCGCGTACCCCGGTCTTGAAGATCCGTCCGGCTTTGGACAGGTCGGCGGCGTTCTCCAGCTTGGACGCGTTCCAGGCTGCCTTTCCGAGCTTGATCGCCCCAGCCCCCCGCATACTGGCGCGCACTCCCTGCTCTGCCGCCTCCATGCCCGGTGCGGCGAGGCGCCCCATCCCCATGGTGGCGAGCGCGAAGATGTCCAACCCCACGTCGATCCAAACGGGCCGGCTCCGGGTCGCCGTATGGGACACCGACCCCAGGGTGCCGCCCGGGTTCGGAGGCGACTGCCTGCCGTCCGCCCTGCCGCCGGAGGACGCCGAGGGCGGGCGTGGGCTGCATCTCGTGCGGACCTGTGCTGACGCGGTCGGCGTCTCCGTGCTGCGGGAGCTCGGGGCTTCCAGGGGCGGGAAGCTGCTGTGGGCCGAGTGTCAGTGACGCGATCCTTCCCCGAACCTCCTAGCACCCCGGACGACGTGGCCGCCGCTCTTCCGCCTGCGCAGCGGATGGAGTTCTACCGGGAGATCGGTACTCCCACCGAAGAGACGATCAGCGGGGTCCTGCGCCGCTGGCGCTTGCGGATCCACCTCTATCGGAGGCCCGACCCCGGTGAGCGGATGCTGCGCGAACACAAGGACGAAACCCGGCCGGGACTGCCCGCCACCGCCGCTCTTCGTGCTGCCACGGAGGCCCGCGGCGGTGAACGGTGAACAACACCACCGTGTTGAGTCGTCGTCGGCCGTCGGTGACGGGGTCGACGGCTGGGGGCCTCTTCGACGGACCGCCGGACCTCGCGAGCCGTGTGCACGAATGCCTGCGAAGCGGGAGCGCGAAGGGGCTCCGGCGCACCGGCGCCGGAGCCCCTTCCCCCTGTCGGGTGATCAGTTGGCGAAGGCCGCGGTGCCTTCTGGTGTGCCCCAGCCGGTCGGGCCGTCGTAGCCGGTCTCGGCGGTGCAGAAGTACGCGGTGGAGCAGGAGCCGTTGTAGCCGCTCGTCACGTCGTTGAGGGACGAGGTGCCCGCGTAGTCGTAGGGGTACTGCGCCGGGTAGGTGCCGCTGGCCGGGGTGCCCGCCAGGGCGTAGACGCCGGCGATGATCGGCGCGGAGACGCTGGTGCCGCCGAAGGTGTACCAGCCGGCGGTGACGCCGTAGGAGTCGTAGACGGAGACGCCGGTGGCCGGGTCGGCGACCGCGGAGACGTCGGACTCCATGCGCTTGGTGCAGCCGGTGTCGGTCTGCCAGCTGGGCTTGGCGTCGTAGGAGGAGCAGCCGGAGCCGGTGCCCTCGGTGCTGGAGGTGCGCCAGACGGACTCGGTCCAGCCGCGGGTGGTGGAGGAGGTGGACAGCTTGGTGCCGCCGACGGCGGTCACGTACTGGGAGGTCGCCGGATACTCGGCGCCGTAGGCGCTGTCACCGGAGGAGACGGTGATGGCGACGCCCGCGTGCTTGTAGTACGAGGTGTCGTACGACGTCTGGGAGGAGGACTCGGAGCCGCCGTAGCTGTTGGAGACGAACTTGGCGCCGAGGGCGACGGCCTCGTTCTCGGCGGTGCCGAGGTTGGCGTAGCTGGCGCTGGTGGCCTCGACGAGCGTGATGTTGCACAGCGGGCAGATCGCGGAGGCCATGTCGAGGTCGAGGGAGATCTCCTCGGCCCAGCCGGAGTCGGACGAGGGCAGCGAGGTGGTGGAGCCGGTCTGGGAGACCTTCTTGAAGCAGCCGTTGGCCGTGGTGCAGGCGGACAGGCCGTAGTACGAGCGGTAGGTCGCGAGGTCGGACTCGGCGTTCGGGTCGTTGTACGCGTCGACGATCGCGATCGTTTCGCCGGAGCCGTTGGAGGCGGCGGCGGAGGTCAGGCCGTAGGCGGACCGGAGGTTGGTCGGGCTGTAGCCGGACGGGGTGGAGGCGTCGGCGGCCTTGGGGGTGATGCCCGTCTTCGCGGCCTGCTGCTTCTGGAAGGCGGTGAGGCCGCCGGTGACGCGGTAGGACTTGCAGGTGAGGTCGCCCGTGTGCTTGGGGGTGGCACAGGGGGTGGCGACGTAGGTCACCTTGCCGGATGCGGTGGTGGCCGCGTCGGCCTGGACGGCGGTTCCGAAGCCGGCGAACACCAGCGCGGCGGTGGTGGCCACGGCGGCGCCCAGGCGGCGCCAACCGCTGTGCCTGGACGATCTGTTGGGGGGAGTGGAACGCATGCGTGCAGCCTCCTGATGTTCCTGAATGGGGTGGAACAGTTCGAACAGGGGCGGTGCGGGTGCGATCTCGTGCGCTGTCGGTTGTCGCCCGGGGCATTGTCGCCTGGTGCGTTGCCGCCGGTCCGGGTTCCCCGGCGGCGTGGCGGCGACCCGCGAAGAGAATCCTTTGTTGAGTACGCGACAACAAGAGGTCCAGGGAATCCTGACTTCCACATTGCCGAACGCGGCGTTCGCGTGACCTGACGATGGCCACCCGTTGGCCGGAGAGTGGCGGTCGCTTGACGCAACTCACAGGTAATTCAAGGGAGTTGCCAAGACGCGAAAAACGGGCCACGGCCGGCTGCCGTGGCCCGTTCCTCTTTCCCTGCCGCCGAGGGGACCCCACGTCCCCCTCACGGTGGCGGCTCCCCGTGACCCGACGGGGAGGTCATTCTCTGAGGGATCGTCAGCCGGTGAAGGCGCTGGTTCCCTCGGGGGTGCCCCAGCCGGTCGGGCCGTCGTAGCCCGTCTTGGCGGTGCAGAAGTACGCGGTGGAGCAGGAGCCGTTGTTGCCGCTCGTCACGTCGTTGAGGGCCGAGGTGCCGGCCGCCGCGTACGGGTACTCGGCCGGGTAGTCGCTGCTGCCCGGGGTGCCGGCCAGGGCGTAGACCGAGGCGATGAGCGGCGAGGAGGCGCTGGTGCCGCCGTAGGTGTTCCAGCCGGTGCCGTCGGAACCGTAGGAGTCGTAGACGGAGACACCGGTGGCCGGGTCGGCGACCGCGGAGACGTCCGAGATCATGCGCTTCGAGCAGCCCGTGTCGGTCTGCCAGCTGGGCTTGGCGTCGTAGGAGGAGCAGCCGGAGCCGGTGCCCTCGGTGCTCGACGTCTTCCACACCGACTCCGTCCAGCCGCGGCTGTTGGAGGAGGTGGACAGCTTGGTGCCGCCGACGGCGGTCACGTACCGGGAGGCGGCCGGGTACTCGGCGCCGTAGGCCTCGTCACCGGCGCTGGCCGTGATGGCCACGCCCGCGTGCTTGTAGTACGAGGAGTCGTACGTGGTGTCGGAGGAGGACTCCGAGCCGCCGTAGCTGTTGGAGACGAACTTGGCGCCCAGCTTGACGGCCTCGTTCACCGCGGTGCCCAGGTTGGCGTCGGAGGCCGACTTCGCCTCGACCAGCAGGATGTTGCAGTTCGGGCAGGTGGCGCTGACCATGTCGAGGTCGAGGGACTCCTCACCGGCCCAGCCGCTGTCGGCGGACGGGAGCGAGGTGGTGGAGCCGGTCTGGGAGACCTTGGTGAAGCAGCCGTTGTCGGTGGTGCAGTCCGACAGGCCGTAGTACGACCGGTAGGTCGCGAGGTCCGCCTCGGCGTTCGGGTCGTCGTAGGCGTCGACGATGGCGACCGTCTCGCCCGAGCCGTTGGAGGAGGCGGCGTCCGTCAGGCCGTAGGCCGACTGGATGTCCGAGGGGCCGTATCCGGTGGGGGAGTCGGACGCGGCGTTCGGCTTGATCGTCTTCGGCGTGACGCCCTTGAGCGCGGCCTGCTTCTCCATGAAGGCGGTGGTGCCGCCGGTGACGCGGAAGGCGTTACACGCGGCGAAGCCCTTCTTCGGCGTGGCGCCGCAGCCGGCCTTCTCGTACTGGACGTGGGCCTTGGCGACCTGGGCGGCGATGGCCTTGGTGCTGACCTTGTGGGTCGTGGTCGCGGTGGCCGCGGTGGCGTGGGCGGCGGTGCCCAGGCCGGCGACGGCGAGCGCCGCGGTGGCCGCGAAGGCGGTCCCGATCTGGCGCCATCTACCGCGTATGTGGGGGGTGTTGGGGGTGGTCGTACGCAACGTACAGCCTCCTGGAAGAGGGGACAGAGGCCTGCGGGTGGGGGGCCACCGGTGTGGTTGCCGGTGGGGGCGGCGGCCCGCGACGACCATCGCCTTGTTGGGTACGCGACAACAAGGTGGGTTTCGGAATCCTGACTTCCGCGTTACTCAAGCGCGGCAAGGGCTTACTGATCATTGGGCGCCGGATGGCCGGAAGTTGGGGTTCGATTGACCTGGGCGGCCTGCGGGCGTCACCGCAATGCGCGTTGATCGGGGCGTACCGAGCCGTTGGCCGACCCCGACTCGGCCGGATTCAGCGGGGTTTGAGGCCGTGCAGCAGAAGGTGGACGTAGCCGTCCAGACCGGACAGGGCCTCGTCCGCGGAGAGGGCGCAGGCGGCGATCAGGGTGGCGAGGCCGTGGATGCCGGCCGCGGCGGCGAGGGTGAGGTGCTCCGGGTCGCCCTCGACGATCTCGCCGCGCCGCTGCGCCTCGGCGGTCAGCCGGACGAAGGAGCCCATGGACAGGTCGACGGCTTCGGCCAGCTGCGCGTCGATGTCCGGGTCGTGCTTGCGGGCGAACATCAGCTCCAGCAGCTCGGGGTTCTCGATGGCGAAGGTGAGATAGGCCCGGGCGAGCGAGGTGAGGCGCGGTTCGAGGGGGGCGTCGGGCAGGTCCGCCGCGGCCAGGGCCCGGTTCAGGCGGTCGTATCCGCTGAGCGCGAGCGCGTCCAGCAGGGCCTGCTTGTCCTTGAAGTGCCGGCCGGGGGCGGCGTGGCTGACGCCGATGTCGCGGGCCAGTTCGCGCAGGGACAGGGCGGCGGAGCCCTTCTCCCGCAAGGTGCGCTCGGCGCTGGCGAGCAGGGCGGCGCGCAGGTCTCCGTGGTGGTAGGGGCGGCTTTGCGACATGGGGGCCATCGTATCCCGATGTAGCCGCTGCCAGCTTTGTAGGCGGTGCCATCTTTGTTGTCGTTGACAGCATTGTTGTCGACGCCTACATTGGCGGGCATGGCTGAGAAGAACGACAAATGGAACGTGACCGATCTCCCCGACCTCCCCGACCTCTCCGGCCGTACGGCCGTGGTCACCGGGGCCAACAGCGGCCTGGGCCTGGCGGCCACGGACGCGCTGGCGCGGGCCGGCGCCCATGTGGTGCTCGCGGTGCGGGACCCGGAGCGCGGCCGCGCCGCCGCCGCGAAGGTGTCCGGCAGCACGGAGGTGCGCCGCCTGGACCTGGCGGACCTGTCCTCGGTACGGGAGTTCGCGCGCGGCTGGGACCGGCCGCTGGACCTGCTGATCAACAACGCGGGCGTGATGATGCTGCCGGAGCAGCGCACCGCCGACGGCTTCGAGATGCAGTTCGGCACCAACCACCTGGGCCACTTCGCGCTGACGAACCTGCTGCTGCCGCATGTCACGGACCGCGTGGTCACCGTCTCCTCCGGTCTGCACCGCGGCGGCGACGGCGTGATCCACTTCGATGACATCAATCTGCGCGGCAACTACAGCCCCGCCCGCGCCTACGCCCAGTCCAAGCTGGCGAACCTGCTGTTCACGCTGGAGCTCCAGCGCCGCCTCACGGAGGCCGGCTCCCGGGTCCGCGCCCTGGCGGCCCACCCCGGCTACGCGGCGACCAACCTGCAGAGCCACCACGCGAACCCGCTCGCCCGCCTGGGCATGGCCGTCGGCAACCGGCTCCTCGCCCAGGACGACCGCGCCGGCACCCTGCCCACGCTGTACGCGGCGACCCAGGATCTGCCGGGCGCGAGCTATGTGGGTCCCGACGGCCTGGGGGAGATGCGGGGCGGGCCGACGCTGGTCGGCCGCAGCCGGGCGGCGAGCGACCCGGCGGCCGCGCGTCGGCTGTGGACGCTGTCGGAGGAGATGACGGGGGTGGCGTGGGCGCTCGGGGTCGGAGCCGTGTGAACGGGGGTGAACGGGTGATGCCCGCTCGCCGGAGCCTGGTGACCGCCCAGTTACTGGACGCCCGGCGGACCCGCCGCCGCGCCCGGATACGGTGAGCCGACACGACGGACGCGACGGCTTTCCGGGAGGTGGCCGCATGAGTGCCGGCGCCGTGGACTTCACCCTCAGCGGGCGTACGGCCCTGGTGACCGGGTCCGTGCGCGGGCTGGGCCTGGAGATGGCGCGGGGCCTGGCGGCGGCCGGTGCGAGGGTGATTCTCAACGGCCGGGACGCGGAGGCGCTGGCTGCGGTGGCCGGGCGGTTGCGTGAGGACGACGGTCTGGACGTGGTCGGCGCGGCCTTCGACGTCACGGACCGCGAGGCCGCCGAGGAGACGGTGACCGCCCTCGGCGCGATCGACATCCTCGTCAACAACGTGGGCCACCGCGACCGCAGAGGCGTCGACGAGATGACCCCGGACGAGTTGTCCGCGATGCTCGACACTCACCTGACCTCGGCATACGCGCTGAGCCAGACGGTCGCCCGCGGCCTGGCCGCCCGCCGCACCCCGGGTCGGATCATCAACGTCTCGTCGGTGGTCGGCCAGTTGGGCCGCACCGGGGACGTCGCCTACGCCACGGCGAAGGCGGGCCTCGACGGTCTGACCCGGGCGCTGGCAGCGGACCTGGGCCCCAGCGGTACGACGGTGAACTCGGTGGCCCCGGGCACGTTCGCGACGGACGTCAACGCGGAGCTGTCGCAGGACCCGGAGTGGGGGCGGTGGCTACGGACCCGGACGGCACTGGGCCGGTGGGGTCGGCCTGCGGAGATCGCGGGGATCGTCGTCTTCCTGGCGAGCGACGCGGCGTCCTTCATCACGGGGCAGACGATCGCGGTGGACGGCGGGATGACGACGACGTTCTGAGCATGCGGGGCGGCGTTCTGGGCGGGCGAGGCCTGACAGGCGTAACCGGGTAACAGGAGATCAACCGTTCGTCAGCTCTGCCGCGCTGCGTTCCACACAGAATTCGTTGCCCTCGGGGTCGTACAGAGTCACCCACCCGGTTCCGTCGGGCCTTCGGTGGTCTCCCTGAAGTGTGGCACCGAGCGAGAGCAGCCGCTCGACCTCCTCGTCCCGGGTACGGTCCTGGGGCTGGAGATCCAGGTGCACGCGGTTCTTGACGGCCTTGCGGTCATCGACCCTGACGAACAGCAAGGTGGCAGCGGCAGTCGTGACCAAGGCCTCCGGATCCCCGGGAAAGTCGTCGTCAGCCAGCGAGCCGTCCAGGGCCTGGGCCCAAAAGCCCGCAAGAACGTACGGGTCCGCAGCATCGATGGTGACATGACGTATCAGAGAACTCATGCCCCAAGCCGATCATGCCTGCCTATCCGCCGTCCAGAGGCGGCCGACCTCGACGCCGACCGCCTCACGAGTCTCCAGGCGAGATCGAAGGGACGCACCTTGGTCGATTCCGTACGTGGTGCGGTCGTAGTCCTGTGAAATCAGTGCGAGACGGTGTGCCGTCCACAGCTCGGTGTCGTCGCTCAGGCTGGTCCGTCCCGCACGACGGACCGGCTTCGCGGTCTCGTATTCGAGGTGCAGCACGGCGTCTCCCGGCACCTGTTCGAGCAGCCGGGACGTAAGGAGCACGACGTCGTCGTCCTGTTCCTCCGGGAAGACGTTCTTCGTGTGTCCGAAGACCACGATCGTCGATGCGGCGATGCCCGGGCTCTTGACGAGTGGATCGTCGGGATCCGGTTCCTCGTCCTCCTCGATGCCCCGAAGCCAGGTGCCGCCTACCGGGACGTACTGCCCGGGAAGTACGGCGAGACCGTGCCCCTGCCCGAGCCGTTGGGGATCGATGTCGCCACCGATCGTCTCCCTGTCCACGGCGAGAGCCGTCGGCCGCAAGGGCGGTTCACAGAAAAAACTCAGTGAAGTCGGGAACCGTTTCTCACCTTCGTGAGACACAGTGGGGGCTGATGAAGCGCACCTCACGCATCTACGTCACCTCGCGCCGCGTCGCGCTCTGTGCTGTGGTCGTCCTGGCCGCCACTTCGGCCTCCGTCGCGGCCGCCGATGAAGCCGCGGGGCCGTTCGGGGTGACCGCGGTGGTCGGGGACACCGCCGACAGCGCCCGAGTCGGGGCGCTGTTCAGCGCCGACAAGGCCGGCAGCCTGTCGGGCAACCACTACTGCACCGCCTCTGTCGTGCACAGCCCGAAGCGGGATCTGATCATCACCGCCGCGCACTGCATCGACGGCGATGACGGCGACGGCACCGGACTGGTGTTCGTGCCCGGATACCGGGACGGGGCGGCGCCGTACGGGGTGTGGAAGGTGGGGAAGCGGTACCTGCCCGACGGGTGGGCCCATGGGCAGAGCGAGGACAGCGATGTCGCCTTCGCCGTCGTCGACACCCACAACGGCAAGCGGGTCGAGAGCGTGACCGGGGCCAACCGGTTCGTCAGCGGTGCCGCCACCGGGGCCACCGCCGTGACCGTCACCGGGTACCCGGACTCCCGTGAGGTTCCCATCAACTGCACCAACAAGCCCGTCGCCCGCAGCTCCACCCAACAGCGCATCGACTGCCCCGAGTTCACCGGCGGCACCAGCGGCAGCCCCTGGGTCAACGGGGATCACGAGGTGGTGGGGGTGCTGGGCGGGCACGAGCAGGGCGGGGCGACCCCCGACACGTCGTACAGCGTCGTACTCGGGCGCGAGGCCACGGAACTGTACAAGGACGCCACAGGACACTGAGCCGACGGGCCGAAACCGCGTCATGTCCGCCGTCCTGCTGTGAAATAGCGCCACTCTCGGCCGAAATGGCGTTGAACAGCCCTGACATGGGGGAGGGTTGGGGCGTGCGGAAAGTATGGGTGGTCGGCGGTGCGGCGGTCGGGCTCGGGATGGGCTTCGTCATGCTCCTCGTCGTCGGCGTGTACGTCGTCGCCGGGAACCTCGTCAACGGGGTCGGCGGCGCCGGCAAGACCCTCGCCAAGGGAGCCGTACCGGCCGCCTACTCCACCCTCGTGCAGAAGTGGGGCAACCTGTGCTCCGCCATCAACCCCGCGCTGCTCGCCGCCCAGCTGTACCAGGAGAGCGGGTTCAACCCGCGGGCGCAGAGCGCGGCGGCCGCGCAGGGGATAGCCCAGTTCATCCCGGGGACCTGGGCCACCCACGGCATCGACGGGAACGGCGACGGGGTCCGTGACGTCTGGGACCCGAATGACGCGATTCCGTCGGCCGCCTCCTACGACTGCGAGCTCGCCTCGTACGTCAAGGACGTCCCCGGCAACGTCTCCGACAACATGCTCGCCGCCTACAACGCGGGCGCGTACGCGGTCATCAAGTACAAGGGTGTGCCGCCGTACAAGGAGACCCAGAACTACGTCAAGACGATCACCACCCTCGCGGACAGCTTCGCCGCGCCGGTCAGCCGGCTCTCCCCGACCAAGCAGGCCGCCGGTGCCATCACCTACGCCCAGAACAAGCTCGGCACGCCGTATCTCTGGGGCGGCAACGGCACAGCTCAGGACAACGGACGGTTCGACTGCTCGGGGCTGACGAAGGCGGCCTACGCGAGCGTCGGGATCACGCTGCCCCGTGTCGCCAACGACCAGTACAACGCCGGTCCGCACCCCTCCCGCAACGAACTGCTCCCGGGTGATCTCGTCTTCTTCTCCACCGATCTCTCCAACTCCCGTGCCATCCACCACGTCGGGATCTACGTCGGCGGCGGGTACATGATCGACGCGCCCTACACTGGGGCGGTCATCCGCTTCGACCCCATCGACTCGGCCGACTACTTCGGCGCCACCCGCGTCACCGAAGATGGCGCGAAAGCGCTCCCCACGTCGGTGTGAACCGAGCGTGAAACCCACCCCTGAGCTGGGGCTTTGTGTCTCTCTTCGATAACGTCTGCGTGATCATTCGGTGGAACCTGGAACGTAGTGACGGAGGTCGTGCGTTCCTGTTGACGTAGCCGACCACGGGGGTGGCAGCGAGCGACGCACACGAGGTGCGTCCCGGAACGACGACGAAGGGGCCGCAGCACGATGGCTGTACTCGCCGAATCCGGATCCAATCCCGACGTCGAACTGCTCTACGACATCAACGGCCTGGCCAAGGACGCTCCGCACTGGTTCGACCGGTGCATGGAGTTCGTCGGGGAGTACGGGCTGCTGGTCGCGATGGTGCTGCTGGTGGTGTGGTGCTGGTGGTCCGTGCGGCGCCGGGGCGACGAGGACGCGCCGGCCACGATCGCCGCGCTCGTGTGGGCGCCGCTCGCCGCCGCGATCGCCGTCCTCGTGAACGTCCCCATCCGCGGCTTCGTCGAACGCCCCCGGCCCTTCCTCACCCACCAGGGACTCGACGTCCTGATCTCCGGCAAGACCGACTACTCCTTCGTGAGCGACCACGCGACGATCACCATGGCCCTCGGGGTCGGGTTGTTCGTCGCGAACCGCCGCTTCGGGGCGGCGGGCATCGGGCTGGCGCTGCTGGAGGGCTTCTGCCGGGTGTACATGGGCGTCCACTACCCGACGGACGTGGTCGGCGGCTTCGCCCTCGGCACGGCCGTCGTACTCCTCCTCTCCCCGCTGGCCACAGCCCTGCTGACCCCGGTGATGAAGGCGGTCGAGGGTTCGCCGAGGGTGGGGTGGATCGTACGGAGGCGGTCGGCGTCGGTGGGTTTGGTACCGGGGACGCGTACGGCTGTGGAGGCTGAGGAGCGGGACTTGGCGGCGTAGAGGGTTTCGCTCACCGGCGCTGGCCGGGTGCCGCTGCGCCCACCCGTGCCGCCCCTAGCGGCACGCATGCCCGCAGCTACGACGTGCCCCGTAAGGGGCGCGGGACTGTATCGATCTGCGGCTGCGCCGCGTGGGCGCGAGCAACCCCCACGCACCCGCAGCCGAACCGCGAACTCCTACAACCCCTGCGGATAGGAGAAGAAGCGGTTCGGGTCGTACTGCTTCTTCACCTTGCCCAGCTTCGTCACCGCGTCCCCGTAGTACGCCTTCTTCCAGCCGGTGAGCGTCGGGTCCGCGTAGTTCTGGTAGGCCGCGCCGGAGGCGTACGGCTTCATCGCGGTGTGCGCCGCATTCAGCCAGGCCTGGCCCGTGCTGCCGGAGGCACCCGCCCCCCACGACACTATGTACTGCGCCAGCATCCGCGACCGCCGGTGCACGAACGCCGTCGCCGTCGGCGAGACCCGGTTCACCGCTCCGCCGAGCGCCGTGAAGGCGATGCTGCCCGCGCCGCCCCGGACCGAGCCGATCTGGTTCAGGGCCGTCTGGATGCCGGCCGCCGAGAGCGAGCGGTCGAAGAAGTCGGAGCGGGCCGTGTAGGTCTCTCGGCCCAGCTTGCCCTGCGGCGAGCGGCCGGGCGTGGAGCCGGGCAGGTGGCACTGGGGCTCGGTGGCGAAGGAGGAGCAGCCGGCGTAGATCTCCATCACCTCCTCGTAGGCGTGGCGCCGCAGGGAGACGGAGGTGGCGTTGGCGCCAGCCTTGTGGGCGAGGGCGTCCACCGCGTTCTGCAGCTCGCCGTACGTGCCCATCGAGAAGCAGGCGACCGAGACGCGCGGGCCGCTGCCCGAGTTCTCCAGGTGGAGGGAGGACCAGATCTCGTCCGGCTGCGACGGGCCCCACTCCTGCCAGGCCTTCAGGACCTGCGCCGCCTTCGACCACGGCCAGGTCAGGTACGCCGTCACCCCCTGAGGGGTCGGGTGGGTCTTGAACTGCAGCTCCGTCACGACGCCGAAGTTGCCGTTGCCCGCGCCGCGCAGTGCCCAGAAGAGGTCCTTGTTGGTGCTCTCGTTGGCGACCACCTGCGTGCCGTCCGCCGTGATCAGCGTCGCCTGCGTGAGGCTGTCGCAGGTCAGGCCGTACCCGCGGGACGCGACCCCGTGGCCCCCGCCGAGGACCAGGCCGGAGACGCCGACGGTGGGGCAGGAGCCCGCCGGGATGGTCACGCCCTTCGCCGCCAGGCCGCGGTAGACGTCGATCAGTTTGGAGCCGGCGCCGACGACGGCCGTACCGCCGCTGACGCGGATGCGGTTGAGCTTGGAGACGTCGAGGATCAGACGGCCGTCGCCGGAGGAGTAGCCGGCGTAGGAGTGGCCGCCGTTGCGGATCGCGACCTTCAGGTTGTGGGCCTGGGCGTAGGAGAGGGTGGTGCGGATGTCGTCCGCGTGCGCCACGTACGCGACGGCCGACGGCTTCAGACCGTCGAAGCGGGTGTTGTAGAGCTGGTGGGCCGTCGTCCAGTTCGCGTCGCCGGGGCGGACCAGGGTGCCGTCCAGGGCGTGCGCCAGCGCGGTCCAGTTGGCCGCGGCCGCTTCACTGGTGGTCTTCAGCGCCGTACGAGAGGATGTGGACGCGAGTGGCGCGCCGGTCGTCCGCGATGTGGCTGCACCCCCTGAGCTGCACCCCGTCAGTGCGGTCGCTGCGAGGGCGGCCGCCCCGCCCGATATGAAGGTACGCCGTTCCATTGCCCGTGCCTTTCGTCGGCTTTCCTGGGACGAGACGACGTCCGTCGCACAGAGGTTCCCCCACCCGGCGTAACGAACGCTGTGACGTCGTAACGGCTGTGATGGCGAACGCCGAAGAAATGTTCGCGTAACCCGTTGGTTGGAACCTGCGTGTGCCCTCACCGTGAGCGTTCCGTGACCTAACCAGGCCGATGGCAGGGGTTCACCCTCCGTTCACCTATGGCCATCGGCCACTTCACCTGATCTGCCTACTTTCGGCCTTACCGGATGCGGGGGGCGGTCGTTAATGCCCAGCCAGGAGGGCCCTCGCCGCGTCTCTACTACCTCGCACGCCGCCGAAGGTGGCGCCTTTGGAAGGAACTCCCGAAAGTGAAGCTTGAGCGCAAGAACCGGCTGCGCGTCCTGTCTCTCGGTGCTGTCGCCGTCACCGGCGCCCTGGCCCTCACGGCGTGCGGCTCGGACGACAACGGCAGCAGCAGCGGTTCGAGCAGCAACCCCTCGGCCTCCGCCAACGCTGGCTCCATCAAGTGCGACAACGCCAAGGGCCAGCTGCTCGCCGACGGCTCCTCCGCGCAGAAGAACGCGATCGACGCCTGGGTCAAGAACTTCTCGCAGGCCTGTGGTGTGCAGATCAACTACAAGGGCTCCGGCTCCGGCGCCGGTGTGACCGCCTTCACGCAGGGCCAGGTCGCCTTCGCCGGTTCCGACTCCGCGCTCAAGCCGGAAGAGGTCACCACCTCCAAGAAGGTCTGCTCCGGCGGCCAGGGCATCGACCTCCCGATGGTCGGCGGCGCGATCGCGATCGGTTACAACGTCCCGGGTGTCGACAACCTGGTTCTGGACGCGCCGACCCTCGCCAAGATCTTCGACAGCAAGATCACCAACTGGAACGACGCGGCGATCAAGAAGCTGAACCCGACCGCCAAGCTCCCGAACCTGAAGATCCAGGCGTTCCACCGCTCCGACGAGTCGGGTACGACGGACAACCTGACCAAGTACCTGATCGCCACCACCCCGGACAACTGGAAGTACTCCGGCGGCAAGGCCTGGCAGGCCAAGGGCGGTCAGTCCGCTCCGCAGTCCGCGGGTGTCGCCCAGCAGGTCAAGCAGACCTCCGGCGCCATCGGCTACTTCGAGCTCTCCTACGTCTCGGACGGCATCAAGGCCGCCTCCATCGACACGGGCGCCAGCAAGCCGGTCGCCCCGTCGACCGCGTCCGCCACCGCCGACATCGCGGCCGCCCAGGTCGTCGGCACCGGCTCGGACCTGTCGCTGAAGCTCGACTACAAGACCAAGGCCGAGGGTGCGTACCCGATCAGCCTGGTCACCTACGAGATCGCCTGTGACAAGGGCAACAAGGCCGACACCCTCCCGGCGACGAAGGCGTTCCTGAACTACATCGCCAGCGAGGACGGCCAGAAGCTGCTCTCCACGATCAACTACGCCCCGATCCCCGACGAGATCATCGCCAAGGTCCGCACCACCGTCGCGAGCCTGAGCTAAAGATTCCGAGTGTGCGGCCGAGTTCCGGCAGGGACCCGGCCGCACCGTCCGGTGCACCGCCGCCCGGAGCCGTACACCCCACAAAACCGGGGCGTACGGCTTCTCCGAGCCGCCCCTCAGGGCGACTCCGCAGACCGGAGAACCCGATGGACATATCGACGCAGACAACAGACGCATCTCCCCCCACCCCCCAGCCTTCCGTGGTCCAGCAGAAGCGCAACGCCCGCGGCGCCACCCGCGCCGGCGACCGCGTCTTCCTCGGCCTCTCCCGTGGATCCGGCATCCTGCTGCTGGTGATCATGGCCGCCATCGCGGTCTTCCTCACCTACCGGGCGTCCCTCGCGATCAGCAAGGACCACGGCAACTTCCTGACCACCTTCGAGTGGAACACCAACCTCATCCCGCCGAGCTTCGGCATCGCGGTCCTGGCCTTCGGCACGGTCGTCTCCTCGATCATCGCCATGGCCATCGCGGTCCCGATCGCGGTCGCGATCGCGCTGTTCATCACGCACTACGCACCGCGCCGGATCGGCGGCCTGGTCGCCTACGTGATCGACCTGCTCGCCGCCGTGCCGTCCATCGTGTACGGCCTCTGGGGCGGTCTGATCCTCGTACCGCACATGACCGGCCTGTTCAGCTGGCTGAACGACTTCTTCGGCTGGACCGGCATCTTCTCCTGGGACGGCGGCGCGCCGCGCTCGATGCTCACCGTCGGCATCCTGCTCGCGATCATGATCCTGCCGGTCATCACCAACGTGAGCCGCGAGGTCTTCCGCCAGGTCCCGCAGATGCACGAGGAGGCCGCACTGGCCCTCGGCGCCACGCGCTGGGAGGTCATCCGCATGGCGGTGCTGCCCTTCGGGCGTTCCGGCGTGATCTCCGCCTCGATGCTCGGTCTCGGCCGCGCGCTCGGCGAGACGATGGCCGTCGCCACTGTGCTCTCCCCCGACTTCGACATCCACGCCAGCCTGCTCAACCCGGGCGGCGGCACCTTCGCCCAGAACATCGCCAGCAAGTTCAGCGAGGCGACCGCGGACGGCCGTGACGCGCTGATCGCGTCCGGTCTGGTCCTGTTCGTCATCACCCTGCTGGTCAACGGCGCGGCCCGCATCATCATCCAGCGCCGCGCGGAGTACTCGGGGGCCAACGCATGAGCACCGCAGCAGTCGCCGACAAGCGCCCCAGCACCCTGCAAGGCGCCAGCCTCCCCAAGTGGTCCCCCTACGCCATCGTCGGCGGGTCCATCGTCCTCGGCGTGGTCATCGGCCTCGTCGGCGGCCTGGACAGCAAGATCCAGTGGGGTCTGATCGCCGGCCTCCTCTATGTCTTCGGCACCTACGGCATCGCCGCCAGGGTCGAGGGCAAGCGCCAGGCCAAGGACCGCGTCGCGACCTCCCTGGTCTGGGTCGCCTTCGTCGTCGCCGTGATCCCGCTGGTCTCCCTGATCTGGGTGACCATCTCACGCGGTGTGAAGGTCCTGGACCCCTACTTCCTCAGTCACTCCATGGGTGTCGTCGCCGACTCCGAGGCCGGCGGTGGTGCCTACGCGGCCATCATCGGCTCCCTGGAGCAGGTCGGCCTCGCCACCCTGATCGGTGCGCCGATCGGCATCCTCACCGCCGTCTACCTCGTCGAGTACGGGCGCGGCCGCCTCGCCAAGGCCGTCACCTTCTTCGTCGACGTCATGACCGGTATCCCGTCGATCGTCGCGGGTCTGTTCATCCTCAGCCTCATGCTGATCTTCGACATGCAGCCCTTCGGCTTCGCCGGATCGCTGGCCCTGGCCATCCTGATGATGCCGGTGGTCGTGCGCTCCACCGAGGAGATGCTCAAGCTCGTCCCGAACGAGCTGCGTGAGGCGTCCCTGGCGCTCGGCGTGCCCAAGTGGCGCACCATCCTTAAGGTGGTCCTGCCGACCTCCATCGGCGGCATCACCACCGGCGTCATGCTGGCCATCGCCCGTATCGCGGGCGAGACCGCGCCGGTGCTGCTGCTGGTGTTCGGCAACCCGTTCATCAACAACAACCCCTTCGAGGGTGCGCAGTCGTCGCTGCCGCTGTTCATCTACCAGCAGTACGCGAACAGCGCCGGTGCCAACGCGGCGTACGACCGTGCCTGGGCGGCCTCGCTCACGCTGATCGCCTTCGTGATGATCCTGAACCTGGTGGCCCGCGGCATCGCCCGCTGGAAGGCCCCCAAGACCGGTCGCTGACGCGGCCCAACAGCGACCGACTGTCTGGAAGTGAAGAAGTAATGTCCAAGCGAATCGACGTAAGCGGGCTCACCGCCTACTACGGCTCCCACAAGGCCATCGACGACATCTCGATGAACATAGAGCCGCGCACGGTCACGGCGTTCATCGGCCCCTCCGGCTGCGGCAAGTCGACGTTCCTGCGCACGCTCAACCGTATGCACGAGGTCACCCCCGGCGGCCGCGTCGAGGGCAAGGTCCTCCTCGACGACGAGAACCTGTACGCCGCCAACATCGACCCGGTGGCGGTGCGCCGCGAGATCGGCATGGTGTTCCAGCGTCCGAACCCGTTCCCCACCATGTCGATCTTCGACAACGTGGCCGCGGGTCTGAAGCTGAACGGCAGCTACAAGAAGAGCGAGCTCACCGAGATCGTCGAGAAGTCGCTCAAGGGCGCGAACCTCTGGAACGAGGTCAAGGACCGCCTGAACAAGCCGGGTTCCGGCCTGTCCGGTGGTCAGCAGCAGCGTCTCTGCATCGCCCGCGCCATCGCGGTCGAGCCGAAGGTCCTGCTCATGGACGAGCCCTGCTCCGCCCTCGACCCGATCTCCACCCTTGCCATCGAGGACCTGATCGGTGAGCTGAAGGAGCGCTTCACGATCGTCATCGTGACGCACAACATGCAGCAGGCGGCGCGTGTCTCCGACCGTACGGCGTTCTTCAACCTCGCCGCGGTCGGCCAGCCCGGCAAGCTGATCGAGATCGACGACACGGAGCGCATCTTCTCCAACCCGTCGGTCCAGGCGACCGAGGACTACATCTCCGGTCGCTTCGGCTGAGCCGAGGTTTCCACCGACCCCTCGCGGTGCTGCATGGCGGTGCCACCGCGAGGATGCAAAAGGGCCCGCCCCTGGCTCCCGGGGGCGGGCCCGTCCTTTTCCCTCCACCTGCCCACCCGCCCACCCGACTCGGTCCGTGGAGAGGCGAGGTCGAGGACGATGGGCTGCTGCCCGAAGACGGCCGCGGGTGGGCTGTGCCGCGGCTGCAGAGGGCGGGAAGCTGTCGCGTGGCGGCCGCGGGCGGGTTGTGGCTGGTCGCGCCCACGCGGCGGTAGCCGCAAATCAAACAGAGCCTCGCGCCCCCGGCGGGGCGCTTTTTCCGCAGGTTTCTTTCTTTCCGCCGCGACGGTGCTCAGCCACGGTGGTGGAGTTCGGTGGTGCTGTCGCGGCGGGTGCTGCGCCGTTGTGGCCGGTCGCGCAGTTCCTCGTGCCCCCAGGGGGTGTCCTGCTCCGCCTATGGCCGCAGGCCCGTCCTTTCTCGGCCTCGGCTCTCCGCGGCAAGGGGGCTAGAGGAACGCGAGGTCGATGACGCCGAACGCCGCTGCTGCGACCAGTGCTGCTGCCGGCATCGTGATGAACCAGCCCAGGACGATGTTCTTGGCCACGCCCCAGCGGACCGCGTTCACGCGCTTCGTCGCGCCGACGCCCATGATGGCCGAGGTGATGACGTGGGTCGTGGAGATCGGCGCCTTGAAGAGGTACGCCGTGGTGAACATGATCGACGCACCGGTGGCCTCCGCGGCGAAGCCCTGCGGCGGGTCGAGTTCGATGATCTTGCGGCCGAGCGTGCGCATGATGCGCCAGCCGCCGGCGTAGGTGCCGAGGGAGAGCATCAGGGCACAGACGATCTTGACCCAGGCCGGGATCGGGTCGCCGTACGTCTCATGGCCGGAAATCACCAGTGCCATGACGACGACGCCCATCGTCTTCTGTGCGTCCTGGAGGCCGTGTCCGAGCGCCATGCCGGCCGCGGAGACGGTCTGGGCCATACGGAAGCCGCGCTTCGCCTTGTGCGGGTTGGAGCGGCGGAAGATCCACATGATGGCCGTCATGACCAGGTAGCCGAGGAGGAGGCCGACGACCGGCGACAGGAACATCGGGATGATGATCTTGTCGACGACGCCGTTCCAGAGGACCTCCGTGCCGCCGGCCAGGGCCGCGCCCACCAGGCCGCCGAACAGCGCGTGGGAGGAGGACGAGGGCAGGCCGAAGTACCAGGTGACGAGGTTCCAGACGATCGCGCCGACCAGCGCCGCGAAGAGGATGCCCATGCCCTTGGAGCCCTGGGGCGTCTGGATCAGGCCTTCGCTGACGGTCTTGGCGACCCCGGTTCCGAAGAACGCGCCGGCCAGGTTCATCACCGCGGCCATGGCGAGAGCCGCCCGCGGGGTCAGCGCCCGCGTCGACACCGACGTCGCGATCGCGTTCGCCGAGTCGTGGAAACCGTTCGTATATGTGAAGAAGAGCGCGACCAGGATGGTCAGAATGAGCGCGAAGGTGTCCATCGACGGCTCAGGACTCCTTGACGGCGATGGTCTCCACCGTGTTCGCCACGTGCTCGAACGCGTCCGCCGCCTCTTCCAGGACGTCCACGATCTGCTTGAGCTTCAGCACCTCGATCGCGTCGTACTTGCCGTTGAAGAGGTGGGCGAGAAGCTTGCGGTGGATCTGGTCGGCCTGGTTCTCCAGCCGGTTGACCTCGATCCAGTACTCGGTGAGGTTGTCCATCGTGCGCAGGTTGGGCATCGCCTCGGCCGTCAGGTCGGCGGCGCGGGCCAGCACCTCGATCTGCTGCTCGACGCCCTTCGGCAGTTCCTCGACGTTGTAGAGGACGACCAGGTCGACGGCCTCCTCCATGAAGTCCATGATGTCGTCGAGGGAGGACGCGAGGGAGTAGATGTCCTCGCGGTCGAAGGGCGTGATGAACGAGGAGTTCAGCTGGTGGAAGATCGCGTGCGTGGCGTCGTCACCTGCGTGTTCCGCTGCCCGCATACGCTCTGCGATCTCGGCCCGGGCAGACGCGTCCGCCCCGAGCAGTTCCATCAGGAGTTTCGAGCCCGTGACGATGTTGTCCGCGGACGCGGCGAACATGTCGTAGAAGCTCGTCTCCCTGGGGGTCAGACGAAAGCGCACTTGGGGTCCTCGGTATGCATGGGTTTCGGTCAGGCTGATGCTAAGCGCATCATCCGGCCACGGCTAATGGGCGGGCTTCCAGTTTCGCCCATCGTGCAAGTTGATCAGCACTGGGGCGTCCCGAGGGCCCTATACCCAGCAAAGTTCGTTACCATATACCCACTAGGGGTATATGTCTCGACGATGCGGAGGACGCGATGACGACCACCGAGGCCGGCGCCACGACGCCCTCCGGAAGCGGGACTCCGGCGGCCACGCACGGCTACCACAAACAGAAGGACGAGCACCTCAAGCGGCTGCGCCGGATCGAGGGGCAGATCCGGGGCCTGCAGCGCATGGTCGACGAGGACACCTACTGCATCGACATACTCACCCAGGTCTCCGCCTCCACCAAGGCCCTGCAGTCCTTTGCGCTGCAGTTGCTGGAGGAGCACCTGCGGCACTGCGTCGCCGACGCGGCCGTCAAGGGCGGCGACGAGATCGACGCGAAGGTGGAAGAGGCCACCGCGGCCATCGCCCGCATGCTGCGGACCTGATCGGGGCCGCCGCCGTCAGAGGGCCTCGCGCTCCTCGGCCACTCTCAGCACCTCGTCGATGCTCTCCAGGCTCAGCCGGTCCTCGGCGGCCGACGCCGCGATGATCAGCTCACCGCACAGCTCGATCTCGGCGAGGGCCACGTGGTCCTGGACTGCCGTACCGCCGACCGGAGCCACGTGCATCACCTCTTCTCTGCCGTCACCGACTTCCTAGAGTAGGCAGCGGTCTACACAACGCGCATGGCACGGACGGGCTAGTTCACAGGTTGTACAGAGCCGATTCCGGACTAGTGCGCTGGCTGGTTTTCGGCGATCCGACCCGCGTAGATGTCCCGGGAACGCGGCAGCTTCACGTCCACGGGGGTCCCGAAGTCGTACAGCAGCGTCGTCGAGGCGACCGCCACGGTGTCCTTGCTGCTGTCGTTGACGAAGCTGAACCGCTCCCGCAGTTTGCGGATACGGCCCTGGTCGTCGAGGTACGCGTCGAACGGGACTTCGGCCGTGGCGAACCCTTTTGCCGCGGCGGCCAGCGAGGCCCTGTTGCCGGGAGAGGCCGCGCGGGCCGCGGTGGCCAGGTCGGCGGTGCCCCGGTAGTGCCGCACCTCGGTCCCGGCGAGCTCGGTCTTCCCGAGGTACGTCGCGGTGCGGGTGCCGCGCAGCAGCTCGGCCGCGGCGAACGGGTCGGTCGCGCCGCCGGTGACCAGGTTGCCGTCGGAGAGGGCCGTGGTCTCCACGCGGACCCATTTGTCGGCGGGCACCCCGGCGCCCCGGTTCTTCATGAACAGCGCGCCCGGAGCGAGGAGTTCGGTGATCGGACGGTGTTCGGAGGCACCGGTGGGGTCCTGCGGGAGCACGACCGTGAGCCTGCCGAGCTGCCTGTCGTAGTCGTAGACGCCCTTGCCGCGGATGGTGACCCGGGTGCCGCCGGTCGCCATCTCCATCGACGTCGTCGCCTTGGACGTGCCGGTGCTCCGCAAGGTGTCCGCCGCGCGGGTGAGGAAGGTGACCGTGTTGTCGCCGGTCGCGCCGCCGGCGCCTTCCGCCGTGGCGCCGCCGCAGCCGGTGGCGCAGGCGCCGAGGCCGACCACGAGTCCCACGGTGACGGCCGTCTTCCCGGTGCGCCTGTGCTGCCGCCGATCCATCGCCTGCCTACCCCCAGCCGGTACGTCCGTCACGGGCCCCCTGTCGTTCCGGTTAACGAGGGGTGGGAGGGGCCGTCACGCATACCGGCGCTTTACCGAGGGTGGGTAACGTTGTCAGCGTGGCGCAGGAGGATGGTTCCGGGCGGGCCCTGCACGGGGCGGAACATGACGCGGGCACGGTGGAGCAGGGGCGGTTCTGTTTCGCCCGGTGCACATGTGGGTGGCGGGGACCGGCCCGGCGGGCGAGAAGCCTTGCGCGTGCGGATGCGGAAGGGCACTTGGCCGGGGGGTGAGTTGAGGTTGTGCTTCGGCTGCGGGCCGGTGGGGGCTTGTCGCGCAGTTCCTCCCCCAGCCTTCGGCCGGGGGTACCCCCAGCGCCCCTGAGGGGCGCGTTTCCCTACTGTGTGTGGTGAAGCGAGGCCAGCAACTCGTCCACCAACTCGGCGTCCCTCGGCTGGGTAAGCCGTTGCCGTGCCTCCGCCGGGCGCAGCCACAGGATGCGGTCCACCTCGTGGTTCGGGGTGAAGTGGCCCTCTTCTGCCTCCGCCGACCAGTAACGGACCTCCTTGGGGCGGCCGTTGGCGAAGTAGTGGGCCGTGGAGAGTTCGCCGCCGAGGCCGGCCGGGTAGCCGGTCTCCTCCGCCACCTCGCGCAACGCGGCCGTGACCGCGTCCTCGCCGCGCTTGAGCTTGCCCTTGGGATGGGACCAGTCGTCGTACTTGGGGCGGTGGACCAGGCAGATCTCCAGGTCCCCGGTGACCGGCGAGCGTCGCCACAGGACGCAGCCCGCCGCCCGGACCGGGGTGTCGTTCACACCGCCTCCAGGGGCTGCTTCTGCCACGCCTGCTGGAAGGCGAAGCGGGCCGCCTCGACCTCGTGCCGCTGGTCGGCGTGGAGGACGCCGAGGGCGTAGGCCGTCGCCGGGGCGATGCGCGGGGTGCGGGCCGCGGCGGCCGCCGCGGCGGCGGCTTCCGAGGCGTCGCGGTGCCGGTTCAGGGCCTGGCCGGCCGCGAGCAGCCGTACGTCCACGGGCGCGCCCTCGCCGCACAGCACCTCGCGGGCGTAGCGGTGCAGCCGCAGCAGGAGGCGGACCTGGTGCCAGGGGCCGTCCTGGGGGTGCGGGGACGGGTCCGGGGACAGGCCGTGGACGAGGGCCTCCGCGTTGTACGGGTGGCCCGCGGTGACCAGGGGGAGGGCCGCGATCGCGTCGGTGAGGCGCTCCTCGGCGGCCGCCGCCGGCGGGCGCAGGTCGGTGGTGGGCGCCGCGGCCGTGAGCGGGACCTCGCTGGCCAGGACCGCGACCTTGTCGGCGACCGCGTGGAAGCGGGAGGAGCCGAGCGCCTGGAGGGCCGTCGAGTGGGCCCGGGTGCGGGCCAGGGTGAGCTGGCGGTCCAGGAGGGCGCCCGCCTTGGCCGCGCCCACGGTGAGGTTGCCGCGGTCGGCGGCCCCCTCCGAAGTGGCCTGGCCGGGAAGGCTGGTTGAGCCGGAGAGCCGGTGGAGCGCCAGCAACAGGCGCTCCAGCCGGGCCTCGTACGCGTGCTCAAGCCCCAAGGTGCCCGACAGCCAGGCCAGTTCGGGGCGGATCTCTTCCGACCAGTCCGCGTCGAGGAGCGGTCGGAAGGTGTGCAGGCTGCCGCTGATGCGCCGGGCCGAGCGGCGCAGGGCGCGGGCCGCGTCGACGGACTCCACCGCCGCGCCGGCCACCGCACCGGTCTCCCGGTGCTGGCGCAGCGCGCGGAGGAACTCCGTGGCCTGGGCGCGCAGGTAGCCCGCGAGGGCGTCCCCGGTGACGGCCCGGGCCGTGGGGTCCGTCGGTTCAAGGTGTTGCTGTGCCACGCCGGCGCCTCCGGGCGTCTATGAGCGTCTCCTGGATGTTGCGCAGCGGCTGTCCGTCGGCGTCGGTCGCGTGCCGGGTCCATTCGCCGTCCGGGCCCAGGTGCCAGGAGGAGGTGGAGTCGGACATGCCGTTTTCCAGCAGCCGGTTCAGGGCTGCTCGGTGGGCCGGGTCGATGACCCGGACCAGGGCCTCGATCCGGCGGTCGAGGTTGCGGTGCATCATGTCGGCGCTGCCGATCCACACCTCGGGCTCGCCGCCGTTGCCGAAGGCGAAGACCCGGGAGTGTTCGAGGAAGCGGCCGAGGATCGAGCGGACCCGGATGTTCTCCGACAGGCCCGTGACACCGGGGCGGATCGCGCAGATGCCGCGTACCCAGATGTCGACCGGCACGCCGGCCATGGACGCTCGGTAGAGCGCGTCGATGAGCGCTTCGTCGACCATCGAGTTGGCCTTGATGCGGACGAAGGCAGGACGGCCCGCACGGTGGTGCTGGACCTCCTTGTCGATCCGCGCGATCAGTCCGTCGCGCAGCGACTTGGGTGCCACCAGCAGGCGGCGGTACGTCTCCCGGCGGGAGTAGCCGGAGAGGCGGTTGAACAGGTCGGACAGGTCGGCGCCCACCTGGGGGTCGGCGGTGAGCAGCCCGAGGTCCTCGTACAGTCTTGCGGTCTTCGGGTGGTAGTTGCCGGTGCCGACGTGGCTGTAGCGCCGTAGCGTGTCGCCCTCCTGGCGGACCACCAGGGACAGCTTGCAGTGCGTCTTCAGACCGACCAGGCCGTAGACGACGTGGCAGCCGGCCTCTTCCAGGCGCTTGGCCCACTTGATGTTGGCGTGCTCGTCGAAGCGGGCCTTGATCTCGACCAGGACGAGGACCTGCTTGCCGGCCTCGGCGGCGTCGATGAGCGCGTTGACGATCGGGGAGTCGCCGGAGGTCCGGTACAGGGTCTGCTTGATCGCCAGGACGTCCGGGTCCTCGGCGGCCTGCTCGACGAAGGCCTGTACGGAGGTGGAGAAGCTGTCGTACGGGTGGTGCAGCAGCACGTCCCGCTCGCGCAGGGCCGCGAAGATGTCGGGCGCGGACGAGGACTCGACCTCGGCGAGGTCGCGGTGGGTGCCGGCGATGAACTTGCGGTACTTCAGCTCCGGCCGGTCCAGGCCGGCGATGCGGAACAGACCGGTCAGGTCGAGCGGGCCGGGCAGCGGGTAGACCTCGGCCTCGCCGATCTTCAGCTCGCGCACCAGCAGGTCGAGGACCTCGCGGTCGATGGACTCCTCGACCTCCAGGCGCACCGGCGGCCCGAAGCGGCGCCGCATGAGCTCCTTCTCCAGGGCCTTGAGGAGGTTCTCGGCGTCGTCCTCCTCGACCTCCAGGTCCTCGTTCCGGGTGAGCCGGAAGGCGTGGTGCTCCACGACCTCCATGCCCGGGAACAGCTCCTCCAGGTGGGCGGCGATGACGTCCTCGATGGGGACGTAGCGGCCCGGGGAGCTCTCCAGGAAGCGGGACAGCAACGGCGGCACCTTGACCCGGGCGAAGTGCTTGTGGCCGCTGACCGGGTTGCGTACGACGACGGCCAGGTTCAGGGAGAGGCCGGAGATGTACGGGAAGGGGTGCGCCGGGTCGACCGCCAGCGGGGTCAGGACCGGGAAGATCTGGTGCCGGAAGAGCGTGAAGAGCCGCGCCTGCTCCTTCTCCGTCAGCTCGGCCCAGCGGACGAGGTGGATGCCCTCCTCGGCGAGTGCGGGGGCGACGTCCTCGTGGTAGCAGGCGGCGTGCCGGGCCATCAGCTCACGGGAGCGGGCCCAGATCATCTCCAGCACCTCGCGCGGCTGCAGCCCGGACGCGGAGCGGGTGGCCACACCGGTGGCTATCCGCCGCTTCAGTCCGGCGACCCGGACCATGAAGAACTCGTCCAGGTTGCTCGCGAAGATCGCCAGGAAGTTCGCCCGCTCCAGCAGGGGCGTGTTCGGGTCCTCGGCGAGCTCCAGCACCCGCTCGTTGAACGCGAGCCAGCTGCGCTCCCGGTCGAGGAAGCGCCCCTGGGGCAGCGGGGCCCCGTCGACCTGCGACTCCTCGTACGCGTCGAGGTCGGCGTCGATGTCGGGCTCCAGGTCGGAGACCGCGGCGGCCACCGTGTGCGGGCGGTGTGCTGCTATGGAGCCCACGGAGGGCTGTGTGTGCTGGACCTCGGCCGCCGCCTGGGCGTTCTGCTGGCTCATGCCCCCATTCTTCCGCGCCCGGGGCGTGACAGGCGCGTCGGAACGCGCGGGTGGCAGCTGTACGACCACGTTTCCCGCGAACCCCTCAGGGGGCGGCGAAGGCTCTGGCACGGCGGGCTTCATTGGCTGAGCGTCGCAAGTCCGTCTGAACCATTGGTTACGAAGACATGGCGTGCGGGATAGCGGGGAGCGGCTCGCGGACGTATCTGATCAGGCCCGGACCCCTCGGGGATCACGAAAGCGACGATCCCGTACACCCCTCCGCCGATCTTCCTCCGACAGAGGGACGCACGGGACCGACGGTCCCCCCAGTGGGCCTTGCGGCGCAAGGGACAGAACCCGTCAGCGCCGGCAAGGGCAGCCGACCCAGGGGCGCTGGGGGTACCCCCGGCCGAAGGCTGGGGGAGGAACTGCGCGACCGGCCACAGCCGGACCCGCAGCCGCCGACGTAACCGCACCCCCACGGCGCTCGGCGCACGCCACTCACACGCGGGACTCCAGGCGGTGCCTGAGCACCCGGAAGGAGGCCAGGACGGCAAGCGCGGCGACGGTCAGGACGATCGCGGTCTCGGTGAGGTGGAGCGGCCAGTAGTGCGAGGCCGGGTGATACGTGGCGAAGCGCCCGTGCGCGTTCGAGCCCTCGCTCACCAGCCAGACGTTGTCCGGCAGGTCGAAGGCGTGCGGCCCGGTACGGGTGACGGTGGGCCACAGGTGCACGCGGAAGGACGTCAGCACGGTGTAGAGCAGCAGCATCACCGCGGCGGCGGCACCGAGCGAGGCCAGCGCGCGGCGCAGCAGCAGCCCGGTGAGCGTGCCGACGGCGAGTGCGCACAGGGCGTACGCCACCACCAGCGGGCCGCGGTCGGTGAACATGGTGGCGGAGGTCGTCCAGTCCTGCGTCCGGTGGGCGGTGGAGGCCCAGCGGAAGACCAGGACGAGGACCGTCCCCCCGACGGTGAGCGCCACCGCGGGCAGTGCGAGCTTGGCGGCCAGCCAGCGGACCGGGCTGACGCCCTGTGTCCACGCCAACTGAGCCGTCCCCGACTCCAGTTCACGGCCGGTCAGGGCCCCGCCCGCGAAGGCGGCGATGCCCACGAAGCAGTAGCCGATCAGGGTGCAGGCCCACTGCATCTCGGTGGCGAAGTCGAGCAGGACGTACGGCTGTCCGCAGGCGTCGAAGCACAGCAGGCCCTGCGGCTCCGGGTTCTTCGCCGTGACCTCGGTCAGCCACACCAGCCAGCCGCTCATGCCCGCCACGAACACCGTCCAGGCCAGCAGCGCCGACCGGTGCAGCCGCAGCACGGTCCGGGGAAGCCCCGTCAGCATCGTCGCGCTCATCGCGGGGCCGCCTTTCCGGTCAGGCGTCGCAGCACCAGGAAGCAGGCCAGGGTCAGCAGAGCCGTCATGGCGAGGACAAGGGCCGTGGTGGTCAGCTGGAGCGGCCAGTAGTGGGAGTAGGGGTGGTATGTGACATGGTACTGATCCGCGATCTCGCCACCGCTCACCTGCCAGGAACGGGAGGGCGAGTAGAAGTACCCGGGCCCGGTACGGCCGAGCGTCGGCCACAGGTGGGGCAGCAGCGCCTGGGTGGTGACGCAGACCGCGCCCGTCAGCAGCAGGGCGAGGCCCAGTGCGGGCAGCGTGCGCCGCAGCAGCAGGCCCGCCAGGGCGCCCGCCGCCAGGCCGGCCAGGGTCAGGGCGACGATCGTGGGACCGTTGGCATGGAAGGTGAAGAGGACGTACCACTGCGGGGCGGTGTCGATACGGCCCTGGCCCGCACTCCAGGCCAGCTGGTGCAGCCAGGCCAGCAGACCCGCTCCCACGGTGACGGCGACGGCCGGGACCGCCAGTCGGACGGTCAGCCAGCGGACCGGGGTGCTGGACTGCGCCCAGGCCAACCGGGCCGTCCCCGACTCCAGTTCCCTGCCGATGAGCGCGCCGCCCGCCCATGCGGCCACCAGGAAGGGCAGCGCGCACACGGTCAGGGTGGCGTAGTTGTACCAGTCCTTGTAGCGCAGGATCGCTTTCTGGTCGTACGTACAAGAGGCGTTGAACGCGCAGTGGTTGTACTGGCGCCAGCCCTCGGCCGCCGCGTCGGTCAGCGGGCCGTGCAGGAGCAGCAGCAGGGCCGCGGCCGCGAGGACGAGCGCGGTCCAGACGCACAGCGCCGGGCGGTGCAGCCGCAGCAGCCAGCGGGTCAGCCGCGGCCGGGCGGGCGCGCTCAGGTCGCCGGCGGTCATGGCGGTGGTGGTCATACGGCGGCCTCGGCGGGGGTGAGGGCCGGTGCCTCGGGGTTGCGGAGGTGGGCGAGGACCAGCTCCTCCAGGGAGGGGCTGCCGGTGCGCCAGTCGTCGGGCAGCGGGCCGGACGGGCGGACCAGGGCGCTGAGCTGGCGGCCGGTGGTGCGGGACTCGACGACGGTGTGCGGGGCGAGGTCGGCGTCGGCGGTGGTGCTGACCCGGGTGTGCGCGGCCAGCAGGTCGTCGATCTCGCCGGCCAGCCGGACCCGGCCGCCGCCGATCAGCAGCAGGTGGTCGCAGGAGTCCTCCAGCTCGGCGACCACGTGCGAGGACATCGCGATGGTGGTGCCGTGCTGGGCGGCCTGCACCATCAGCGTGCCCATCAGCTCGTGCCGGGCCAGCGGGTCGAGGTCGGCCATCGGCTCGTCGAGGAGCAGCAGTTCGGGCCGCTTGCCGAGCGCGAGGGCGAGTGCGACGCGGGTGCGCTGGCCGCCGGAGAGGGAGCGGACCTTGGACTTCGGGTTCAGATCGCCCGCGGCGACGATCCCCTCGGCGGCGGCCGCGTCCCAGCGTTCGGGGTTGAGGTCGGCGCCCATCTGCAGTGTCTCGGCGACCGTGAGCTGCGGGTAGAGCGGCTTGTCCTGGGCGACGTAGCCGACCCGGATGCGGGCTTCGGCCGGGGTGGTGCCGAGGACGGTGAGTTCGCCCTCGGTGGCGCCCAGCAGACCGGCGGCGAGGGCGAGGAGCGTGGACTTGCCCGCCCCGTTGGGGCCGACGACGGCACACACCCGCCCGGCGGGCAGCCGGAAGGTGCAGTCGCGCAGCGCCCATCCGCCGCGTCGGCCGAACTGTTTGCCGAGCGCGGACGCCGCTATCGCGGTGTCGGTCATGAACTCTCTCCCTGGTCGTCTTTCCGGAAGTGCTTCTCGAGTACGGCGGTGAAGAGCGCGGCCACGTCGTCGCGGTCCAGGCCGGCCGCGCGGGCCCGGGCCGCCCAGTCCTCCAGCTCCCCGTGCAGGGGGGACTCGGCTGCCGGGGCGGTGCCGAGCGAGCGCTTCACGAAGGTGCCGAGGCCGCGCCGGGCCTCGACCAGGCCCTCGCGCTCCAGCTCCCGGTAGGCCTTGAGGACGGTGTTGGGGTTGATGGCGGTGGCCTCGACCACCTCGCGGGCGGTGGGCAGCTTGTCTCCCGGCTGGAGGTGACCGAGGCGCAGGGCCTGTTTGGTCTGCTGGACGATCTGGACGTAGGTGGCGACGCCGGAGCGCCGGTCGATGCGGTACTCGACCACCCGTACAACCACCCTTTCACTAATTGAGTAGTGAAAGGGTGGTGGAAGATCGTCCGGAAAGTCAAGCCCGGTATCCGTGAACCGATCGGCAGGGCTCGTGCGATGAGGGGACGTGAGCGGAACGAGAAGCGACGGGGAGCTGCTGCGGGCCATCGCGGCGGACGCGGACCGGCGCGCCTTCGAGGAGCTGTACCGGCGGTACGCGCCGTGGCTGACCGCGCGGCTGCGCGGCCGGTGCGCGGATCAGGCGGTCGTCGACGACGTCGTACAGGAGACGTTCCTCGCGGTGTGGCGGGGCACCGCCCGATACCGCGAGGACGTCGAGAACGCCGACGCGGCCGGGTGGCTGTGGCGGATCGGGTCGCGGCGGCCGGCGACCGACGGCGATTGGGTGTGTTCTGGCGTGTGTGAACGAGCCTCCGGGCAGTGACAGGCGCGCGCCCTCCGAGCGGAGAACGGAAGTTCTTACATCGAATGTGTGACCTTCGCCGGTGGTGCCGCGGAACTAGGCATCCCCGTCATCGCCGTCGACCCCGCCTACACCTCCCGGTGGGGCGCCCAGCACTGGCAGAAACCCCTAACCGGCAAGAACAGGAGGACCACTCGCCACGACGCAGCGGCCGTGGCGATCGGAAGGCGCGCCCTGGGGCACCCGATCCGGCGTCGGACGGCACCGCCCCGTACCCGCCAGAGCGATGGGTGCGGGCATCGGACCGTCCAGGCCGAACCGGTGGCCCAGGGACGTGAGGGAAACCGCCCCCGCGTTCCCGGACCACGGACACGATCCGTGCCGCCCGGACGCGGAGAGAACGCGGTCTACCAGAACGCCCCACACCGTCCGGGGCGTTCGGCTGAGCATGAGTCCTGGCAACAGGACTCACTCCCGCTCAGTCTTTAGCAACGGTGGAGCACGGGGACCTCGTCTGGCGCTCGACGGAGGTCCGGCCGACCGGGCGACGCCGTGGCTCTCCACGGCCTTCGTCGTCCTGGTCCTCGTCGGCGCACTGGTCCGCGACGTTCCGCCCGTGATCCGACTGCCGAAGTTTGTGCTCGGCACCATCTTCGTCGGCAGGTTCTCCTACGTCGCCATCCGCAGGAAGCGCGTCAAACGCCGGAACAGCCGCGGGCGCTGACGAGGCGCCGGCTCCCTCACGTCTCCGTCCGGTACATCAGGTCCGTCTCATGGGTCACGAACCCCAGGCGTTCGTACACCGTCACCGCCGCCGTGTTGTCCGCGTCGACGTAGAGCATCGCCGTCGGCAGGCCACGCCCGGCCAGATGGCGCAGGCCGACGGCGGTGAGGGACTTGCCGAGGCCGCCGCCCTGGGCGTTCGGGGAGACGCCGAGGACGTAGACCTCGCCCAGGCGCTCCTCCTCGTGGACCTTGGTCCAGTGGAAGCCGAGGAGTTCGTCCCCGCGCTCCGCCAGGAAGAAGCCGGCCGGGTCGAACCAGGGCTGGGCCTTGCGGTCGTCGAGGTCGCGCTGGGTGAGCGAGCCCTGTTCGGGGTGGTGGGCGAAGGCGGCGGCGTTCACGGCGAGCCAGGCCGTGTCGTCCTGGCCGGGGACGAACGTACGGATCGTCACACCGTCCGGGAGCTTGGGGTCGGGCAGGTCCAGGTCCGTCAACGGGCGGCGCATCTGGCGGAGTTCGCGGAACAGGGTGAGGCCCAGGACCTGCGCGAGGTGGCGGGCCGCCGAGTGCCCGCCGTGCGCCCAGACCCGCAGTCGCTTGCCGGACGCGCCCAGCAGGGCGCTGCCCAGCGCGCGGCCGTGGCCGTGGCCCCGGTGGGACGGGTGGACGACCAGTTCGGCGGCCGGCGCCTCCACCGGGTCGGTGTCCTCCAACTGGGCGTAGCCCACCAGTTCGTCGCCGACGCTGAGGAGCAGATGGGAGACGCCGTCCCGGGCGCCGCCGCTGAGCTGGAGGCGCCCCTGCTCGGACACCGGTTGCTGGCCGTCGGCCCTGGCGGCCTCCGCCAGCAGCTCCAGTACGGCCCCGGCCTGGTCCGGGGTGAGCGCGGAGTAGGTGTCGATGGAGCGGGAGTACATGGGCGGCCGTGCGGTGTCGTCGCTGGTCATGCGTACGAGGGTACGGCGCCGGACGGACAAAGTGGGGGCAAGGGGAAAGGTAAAGGGCAGGGCAACAGGCAATCAGGAATTAACCATGAAACCCCTGTTGCGCTACGCGCGTTGACCCTAGGCTGCGCCGGATCGGCCACTTCTCAGCAGACCCCCAGGGGGGTTCCATGCAAGCCAAGCCCAGACCGTCCAGACGCCGTACCTACGCACTGCTCGCGTCCGCCGCCGGGCTCGCCACCGCCGCGGCCCTGGCGAGTGCCCTGCCCGCCGACGCGCACTCCGGCAAGGGGCACGGGCACCAGCCCGGCCGCTACCAGGACGTCCAGCTGCTCTCCTTCAACGACCTGCACGGCAACCTCGAACCACCGTCCGGCTCCTCCGGCCGGGTCATCGAACTCCAGTCCGACGGGACGACCAAGTCGGTCGACGCGGGCGGTGTGGAGTACCTCGCCACCCACCTGCGCCAGGCCCGCAAGGGGCACCCGTACTCCATCACCGCCGCCGGCGGTGACATGGTCGGCGCCTCCCCGCTCATCTCCGGGCTCTTCCACGACGAGCCCACCATCGAGGCGCTCAACAAGCTCGACCTGGACGTGACGACGGTCGGCAACCACGAGTTCGACGAGGGCGCCAAGGAACTCGCGCGCCTGCAGAACGGCGGCTGCCACCCCACCGACGGGTGTTACACGGACCAGAAGTTCGAGGGCGCGGACTTCCCCTACCTCGCGGCCAACGTCCTCGACGAGAAGACGAACAAGCCGATCCTCAAGCCGTACTGGATCTGGAAGAAGAAGGACGTCAGGATCGGGTTCATCGGCGTCACCCTGGAGGGCACGCCGAACATCGTCTCCACCGACGGCGTCAAGGGCCTGGTCTTCAAGGACGAGGTCGAGACCATCAACAAGTACGCCAAGGAACTGCAGCGCCAGGGCGTCCAGTCGATCGTGGCGCTGGTCCACGAGGGCGGCTTCCCGAGTTCGTCGTCGTACAACTACGACTGCGACTCGCCCGGCGCCGGTGACGGCATCTCCGGCCCGATCGTCGACATCGCGAAGAACGTGACCCCGGCCGTGGACGCGCTCGTCACCGGCCACACCCACACCGCGTACGTCTGCACCATCGACGACCCGGCCGGCCACCCCCGTATGGTCACCTCGGCCGCCTCCTTCGGCCGCCTCTACACGGACACCACCCTCACGTACGACCGCCGTACCGGCGACATCGCGCGTACGGCCGTGCAGTCCGCGAACCGCGTGGTCACCCGGGACGTCGCCAAGGCGCCCGACATGACGCAGCTGATCAGCAAGTGGAACACCCTCGCCGCCCCGATCGGCAACCGCGCCATCGGCTACATCTCCGCCGACGTGAACAACACCGGCACCGAGTCCCCGATGGGCGACCTGATCGCCGACGCCCAGTTCGCGTACGGCAAGGAGCTGGACCCGGAGACCGACCTGGCGCTGATGAACCCGGGCGGGGTGCGGGCCGGCCTCACCTATACGGCCAAGGGCGCCGAGGGCGACGGGGTCGTCACCTACGCCGAGGGCTTCACGGTCCAGCCGTTCGCCAACACCGTGAACCTCCAGGACTTCACCGGCGCCCAGCTGGTCCAGGTGCTCAAGGAGCAGGTGAGCGGTTCCAACGTGGCGGCCCCGAAGATCCTGCAGCCGTCGAAGAACCTGACCTACACCCTGGACCTGACGAAGTCCGGCGCGGACCGGGTCGTCACCGACTCCGTCCGCCTGAACGGCGCGGCCGTCGACCCGGCCGCCACCTACCGCGTCGCCACCAACTCCTTCCTCGCGGGCGGCGGCGACGGCTTCACCACCCTCGGCCAGGGGACGAACGACCTGGTCGGCACCGACGACCTGGCGGCCCTGGCCCAGTACCTGACGGCCAACTCCTCGGCGGCGAGCCCGCTCGCGCCTCCGGCGGCGAACCGGATCACGATCGTGCAGTAGCCCCCACCCCGCCTCACGGGCCCGGTGCGCGCAGCCGCGTGCACCGGGCCCGTCCTGTTTTATAAAACCTGTGTGAGGTTACGTTTGGTTCCTCGTTGCTTCTGAAAATATGTCTCAGCTTTAATTCATCCATGTCTTAGTGAAAATGGCTTTCTTCGGCTCGCGGATCACGTAATGTTTTCCATGTCGAAAGCGAACGGCGCGGACGACAGAACGAAACGGATCGAAGGAGAAGATCATGAGCTTCCACAAGATCGTCCCGGTGAAGAAGGCCGACAAGCCCGCTCCGAAGCCGGCGGCCAAGGAGAAGGACTGCAAGAAGCACCAGGTCAAGCGCCCCGTGGGTCACCGGTAAGTCGCCAGCACCAAGGAGGGAATTTCCATGAGCTTCCGCAAGATCGCCCCCGTCAAGAAGCACCACAAGCCCGCCCCGGCCCCGAAGAAGCCCGTCCCGAAGAAGCCGGTCGCGAAGCGCCGCCCGGTCGGCGACCAGGGCTGACAAAGAATTCACAGAAGTAATTCTAATCAATTCACAGGTGATTGCAGCAGGGCGGTAGAGAAACTGTTGCAGGATCACGACAGAACCCACTGCAGAACCCAAGACGGAGAGGTACAGCACCATGAGCTTCCACAAGATCGTCCCGGTCAAGAAGCACCACAAGCCCGCCCCGGCCCCGAAGAAGCCCGCGCCGAAGAAGCCGGCCCCGAGGCGCCGTCCCGTCGACAACGGCTGACGCACACAGCGAGGCGGGGTCACCGGTCGAGCGTGGTCGCACCGGTGGCCCCGCCTCGGCCCTGTCCGTCCCCGTCCGTCCCTGTTCAGCCCTGTTCAACCCTGTTGGCCCCACCGATACCTCTGACCTCTGAAGGGAGTTGTCGACCATGAGAGAAGCCCGTGCCGCGTTCCGCCGCTTCTGGCCACTGACCCGCGGTGACCGCAAGTGGCTGTGGATGATCATCGCGTGCGTCGTGGTGTCCGCGCTCGCCGAGACCGCCGCGATCCTGCTCTTCGCCGACCTCACCGACAACGCCCTGGAGGCCGGTTCGCTGTCCGCCTTCTGGGGCCCGGCCGGCGCCTGGCTGGCCGTCGCCGCCCTGGGCGCGCTCGTCGGCTACTTCGGCAACTCACTGGCCACCTGGACCGCCGAGAGATTCGTACTGCGCCTGCGCGCCAAGGTCTTCCGGCACGTCCAGGACCTGCCCCCGCACTTCTTCCAGAAGCACCGCCAGGGCGACCTGGTGGAACGCCTCACCGGTGACGTCGAGGCCATCGAGCAGATGGTCGTGTCGGGTGTCGTCGGCACCGTCGCCGCCGCCTTCTCCGCCGTCTTCTACGCGGCCGCCGCCTTCTGGCTGCGCTGGGACCTGGCCCTGGCCACCTTCGTCCTCGCGCCCCTGTTCCTGTTCGCGGCCCGCCGCTTCTCCGGCCGGATCAGGACGGCCTCCCAGGACGAACGCGTCGCCGACGGTGCGATCACCTCCGTGGTCGAGGAGTCCCTCGGCAACGTCGTCCTCACCCAGGCCTACAACCGCCGCCGGGACGAGGAGAAGCGCCTCGACGTCGAGGCCCGCGCCTGGATGCGGGCGAGCGTGCGCGGCGCCCGCCTCAGCGAGATGTACGCCCAGTTCGTCGAGGTCGTCGAGACCCTGTGCGTGCTGGCCGTCATCGGCCTGGGCGTCTGGGAGATCTCCGCCGACCGCATGACCCTCGGCCAGCTCCTGGCCTTCGCCGCCTTCCTCGGCTACCTCTACCCGCCGGTCCGCAACCTCGGCCAGCTCGGCCTCACCCTCACCGCGGCCACCGCGGGCGCCGAGCGCATCGGCGAGATCCTGGACGCCGAACCCGCGGTCGCCGACCCCGTCCAGCCCGTCGGCCGCTGGCCGGTGCGCGGCTGGGTCAGCTTCCACAACGTCTCCTTCCGCTACCCGGAGTCCCCCCGCGCCTCCCTCCGCGACGTCGACTTCGCCGCGGGGCCCGGCGAACTGGTCCTGGTCACCGGCAAGAGCGGCGCCGGCAAGTCCACCCTCTCCAAGCTCCTCACCCGCTTCTACGACCCCTCGGCCGGTGTGATCTGCCTGGATGGCGTCCCGCTCAACGACGTACCCCTGGAGTTCCTCCGCGAGAACGTCGCCCTGCTCCCGCAGCAGACGCTGATCCTGAACGGCACGGTCCGCGAGAACATCGAGTGCGGCCGCCCCGGCGCGACGGACGAGGAGATCGAGCAGGCGGCCCGCGACGCCGCCGCCCACCACTTCATCACCACCCTCCCCCAGGGCTACGACACCCACATCGCCCCCGGCACGGCCGCCCTCTCCGGCGGCCAGCTGCAACGCATCGCCATCGCCCGCGCGATGCTGCGCGCCGCCCCGGTCCTCGTCCTCGACGAGCCGACGGCGGGCCTGGACGCGATCGCCGCCCGCCAGGTGGTGGCCCCGCTGGGCAAGCTGATGGCGGGCCGTACGACCATCATGATCACGCACGACCTCACCCTCGCCCCGGACGCCGACCGCATCCTGGTCGTCGACCGCGGCCGGCTGGTGGAGGCGGGCACGCACGCCGAACTCCTCGCCCGCGGCGGCGCGTACGCCGGCCTCGCCCACCCCCTCCCGGAGGCGATCGCGGCGGAGCCGGTACCGGCCCCGGACGAGACGATGATCCTCAGGTGGTAGTTCAGGTGGCAGGAGCCGTCCGCAGGGTGTAGCCCATCCCGCGCACGGTGTGGATGAGCCGCGGTTCGCCGCGGCTCTCCAGTTTCCGCCGCAGGTACATGATGTAGACGTCCAGCGTGTTGGACGCGGGCTCGAACTCGAACCCCCACACGTCCCGCAGGATCCGCTCCCGGCTGAGCACCCGCCCCGGGTGCCGCAGCAGGAACTCCAGCAGCGCGTACTCGGTCTTGGTCAGATCCAGCGTCCGGCCCCCGCGGTGCACGGTCCGGGTCCGCAGATCCATCGCGACGTCCTCGATGCCGAGACACCGGTCCGCCCCCGCCGGCACCTCGTGCTCCGGCTCCCGCCGCGGACTGCGCCGCAGCAACGCCCGTACCCGGGCGAGCAGTTCCTCGTTGGCGAAGGGCTTGGTCAGATAGCCGTCGGCGCCGTTGTCGAGGGCGACGATGCGGTCCCCCACCGCGTTCCGCCCGGTGATCATGAGAATGGGCACGGTGGACCCGGAGGCCCGGATCCGCCGGGTCGCCGCCAGGCCGTCCAGCCCCGGCATCTCCACGTCCATCAGCACCAGGTCGGGCGCGCTCTCCGGAGCCCCGAGGAGATCGAGGGCCACTCTGCCGTCCCCGGCGAGGACCGTCTCGTACCCCTCGAACCTGAGCAGCCGGCCGATCCCATCCCTCACGGCCGCGTCGTCGTCGGCCAGCAGAATCTTCCTCGCCATCTGACAAAAGTGTGACGACGTGCTGTGAGGGGGCTGGGGCGGGGATGTGCGTGGGCTACGGCTGCCGGGCGAGGGAGCGTGGCGGGTGGGCGGCCCAGTACCACTGGAGTACGGCTCCCAGGGCGGCACCCGAGGCCAGTGGCACGCACACGATCAGCAGGAAGGGGTGATCCGTCCCCCTCGCGATCAACAGCGCCATCGAGACCACGATCATCACGCCGACCATCACCAGGCCGCCGTAGGTCCCCCACAGCCACCCCTTGCGGCGCGCGGCCCCGCGCAGGATCCGCTCCTCCACGTCCGGGCGCCGCTCCCAGGTGAGGCTGCGGTGCGGGGCGGCGGCCAGGCACAGCTCCGCGACCTCGGCGTAGGGGTCGTCCAGCTGCCAGTCGTCGAGGTGCGGGAGCAGGAAGCGGCGGCCCTGGTAGTCGTACAGATAGGTGAGCCACTGGGGCGCCCCCCGGCCGGAACCGCGCGGGGCCTGCTCGACCCGGATGTCGTACACGTCGGACCACTCCCAGGTACGGGCCCGCAGCGGGCCCTGCGCGGTGATCCCGGCCGGCGTGACCCGCGTGTAGGCCCGGTACTGCTCCAGTACGACCCGCACCAGCGTCAGGAGGATCAGCACACCGAAGAACGGCGGCCCCCACCGGTCCTCGTGCCCGCCGGCCCCGCCACCGGAGACCCGGGCGGTCTGGATGAACGCGTTCACCAACACCAGCCCCAGGAGCCCGAGATACGCCCGCGGCAGCTTCCGCCGCTTCCGGTACTCGCGCTCCATGCCACCCTCGTCCACGATCCGAAGCCCTCCCCAGACGCACCGAACGGGTGCGCGACTGGTCGCCCGGCAAGCGTAACCAGGACCGAGATCGTGTCCGCAAGCGCCGCGAGTACGCCCGTGCCGGTATCCCCGTCTACGTCATCATCGACGACTTCGACAGCCACGGCACGGTAACCGTTCTCACCGAACCCGAACCCGAACCCGACAAGGCCGACTGGGTGGGAGTCCACCGTGTCCCCTACGGCACCGAGATCACCATCCCCGAAGGCCCCGCCAAGGGCTTCGTGATCGGGGAGACGATCACGGGGCCGAAGCGAGGGTGACGGAGCCGAACCCCTTACATGGTCTCCGGCGGAGCCGTAAGAGCTCCTGGCAGTCGTACCGTGGCCACTGTGCCGCCGCCCTCTGCGCGGGCCAGGGTGACCTCGCCGCCGGCCTGCTGGACCGTGCGGGCCACGATGGAGAGGCCGAGGCCGGAGCCGGGGAGGGCACGGGCGCTCGGGGAGCGCCAGAAGCGGTCGAAGACGTGGGGGAGTTCGTCCTCGGGGATGCCGGGGCCGTGGTCGCGGACCGTGAGGACGCCGCGCGCCAGGGCGACGTCGATCGTGCCGCCCTCGGGGCTGAACTTCACCGCGTTGTCGAGGATGTTGACGATCGCCCGCTCCAGGGCGGAGGGCTCGGCGCGTACGAACCACGGCCGGACGTCCGCCGTGATCTTCAGCTCCGGGCCGCGCAGCCGGGCGCGGTTCAGGGCCGCCTCGACCGTGTCCTGCAGCGCCACGACCTGCACGCGCTCACCGCGCTGCCCCTCCGAGCGGGACAGCTCCTGCAGATCGCCGATCAGCGACGCCAGCTCCGTCATCTGCGCCTTGACCGAGGCGAGCAGTGCCTTGCGGTCGGCAGGGGGGATGGGGCGGCCCGTTTCCTCGCTGCGGGTGAGGAGCTCTATGTTCGTGCGGAGTGAGGTGAGCGGGGTGCGGAGTTCGTGGCCGGCGTCCGCGATGAGCTGCTGCTGCAGCTCACGGGAGCTGGCGAGTGACGTCGTCATGGAGTTGAAGGAGCGGGACAGCCGGGCCACCTCGTCGTCCGCCTCCTCCTCCACCGGGATGCGGACGCTCAGGTCCTCGGTGCGGGCGACGTGTTCGACGGCCTCGGTGAGTTCGTCGATGGGGCGCAGACCGGCCCGGGCGACCGCGAGGCCGGCGGCTCCGGCGCCGAGGACTCCGATACCGGAGACGAGCAGGAGGATCAGGGCCAGGTCGTTGAGGGTGTTCTGGGTGCTCTTCAGGGGGAGGGCGTTGACCAGTCCGATATAGGAGCCGCTCCGGGTCGGGAACACCTGGGTCATCACGCGTACCGCGGCGCCGTCCTTGTCGGTGCCGTTGCGGAAGTAGAGCGTGCCGGTGTCCCCGTTCTTGATGACGTTCTTGTCGTCCTGAGTGACCTTGATCTCGTCCGTGGAGCCGGGCATGAGGCAGATCGTGCCGTCCGTGGTGACCACTTGGCCGTAATTGCTCCGGTAGTTGGTGTTGCCCTGGGGCGTCTCGGAGCAGTCGGCGAGGGCGACGTCTATGGCCGAGACCACCGCCGGCCCGTGCTGCTGCCTCTCCAGGTCGGTCCGGAGCTGGTCGTACAGCTTCCCCTGCACGATGAACCAGCACGTCACCGACACCGCCGCCACCGCGAACGCCACCGCCGCCGCGACCAGCATCGACAGGCGGGCGCGGATCGGGAGGGTGCGGAAGCGGCGGGCGAGGCTGTTCACTCGGCGCCGCCCTGGCGCAGGACGTACCCGACGCCGCGCACGGTGTGGACGAGGCGGGGTTCGCCGCCCGCCTCGGTCTTGCGGCGGAGGTACATGACGTACACGTCGAGAGAGTTGGAGGAGGGCTCGAAGTCGAAGCCCCAGACGGCCTTCAGGATCTGTTCGCGGGTGAGGACCTGGCGCGGGTGTGCCATGAACATCTCCAGGAGGGTGAACTCGGTGCGGGTGAGTTCCACCTGGCGGCCGGCCCGGGTCACCTCGCGGGTCGCGAGGTCCATGCGCAGGTCGGCGAAGGTGAGTGCCTCGTCCTCCTCGGCCCCTTCGACCACGGACGCCGCGTAGGAGCTGCGGCGCAGGAGGGCTCGGATGCGGGCGAAGAGTTCGTCCAGTTCGAACGGCTTGACCAGGTAGTCGTCGGCCCCCGCGTCGAGGCCGGTGACACGGTCGCCGACCGTGTCGCGGGCCGTCAGCATCAGGATCGGGGTCGTGTCGCCCGCCCCGCGGATGCGGCGGGCCGCGGTCATGCCGTCCATCCGCGGCATCTGGATGTCGAGGACGATCAGGTCCGGCTTGTAGGCCGTGGCCTTCTCCAGTGCGTCCGCGCCGTCCACGGCCTCCTCGGTCTCGTACCCCTCGAAGGCGAGGCTGCGCTGGAGTGCTTCGCGTACGGCAGGCTCGTCGTCGACGATCAGGATGCGCTGGGGGTCACGGTCGCCATCGGCGGGGCTCATCGCTCGCGTTTCCTCGGGGTGCGGTGGTTCGTGGTCGGGACGCCTTTCAGCCTCGCATGTTTCCGGGCTGTCGGGTATGCACGCTGGTGGGGCGGAACGCCCCCAAGGGGGGCCTAGCCGCGGACCAGGGTCATGCGGCTGAGCTGCACCTTGCGCTGGTGCGGCCGGGCCGCCGAGGTGCGCAGGCCCATCAGCTGCGGGGCCGGTGCGACCTCCGGGGCGCGCGAGACCGGAGTGGCCTCCGGGGCGCGCGGGGCCGGGGCGGCCTCCGGGGTGCGCGGGGCCGGGGGCGTCACCGTCGGCACCGCCGCCTCCGTCGGCGCGTGGAGTTCGTACGCCACCGCAAGGGCCAGGGTGATGCCGGCCGGGCCGTCGGCGGCCGTCGTGTGCGAAACCTGCGTGACCTGCGAAACCCGGGTTGCCTGCGAGATCTGCGTGGTCATGACGTACTCCCTACGTGCTCGTGCTGGTCGTTCAGCTGGTGGAGCCCGCCCGCAGCTTGGCCAGGTCGGACTTGACGGTGTTGATCGGGATGGCGAAGCCGAGGCCGACGCTGCCCGCGTCCGAGGAGGACGAGGAGGAGCTGGAACTGGCCGAGTACATCGCCGAGTTGATGCCGATGATGTTGCCGCCGGCGTCGATCAGCGCGCCGCCGGAGTTGCCGGGGTTCAACGAGGCGTCCGTCTGGATCGCCTTGTAGGTCGTGGTCGACGAACCCGTGTCGCCGTTGAACTGCCGGCCGCCGAAGGAGAACGGCCACTGGCCGTCGCCGCCGCTGCCCTGGCTCTGCTGGTCCTGGCTCTCGTCGGTGGAGACGGTGACGTCCCGGTTGAGCGCGGAGACGATGCCGCTGGTCACGGTGCCGCTGAGGCCCTCGGGGGAGCCGATCGCCACGACCGTGTCGCCGACCTGGACTCCGTCGGAGTTGCCGAGGGCGGCGGGGCTGAGGCCGGAGGCGCCCTGAAGCTTGATGAGGGCGAGGTCCTTGGCGCTGTCGGTGCCGACGACCTGGGCGGTGTACGACTTGCCGGTGCTCGTCGTCACCTTGATCGACTGGGCGCCGGAGATCACGTGGTTGTTGGTGACGATCTCGCCGTTGCTGGTGATGATCACGCCGGAGCCGGTCGAGGTGCCGTTGCTGAGGGTCGCGGTGATCTCGACGACGCTCGGGCTCACCTTGGCGGCGATCGTGGCGACGTCACCCCTCTTGCTGGAGGGCACCACGCTGGTGGTGGTGCTGCTGGAGACGACCTGGGTCTTGCCGGTCAGCTCCTGGAAGGCGTACGCGGTGCCGCCGCCCACCGCCGCCGCGACGATCGCGACCGCGGCGAGCAGGGCTATCGGGCCGCGGGTGCGCTTCTGCTTCGCGTGAGCCGAGTGCGGGGTCTCTTCGGGGAGCGCCGAGAACTCCGGGAGCTGCGTGGTCTCCGGCTCCACGGTGACCGGCTGCGCGGCCGGCTGCTGCGCCGCCTGCTGCATCGGCTGGTGCGTGGGCGGGGGCGGCCACTCCGGGTTGACGGGAGAGGAGGCGTGCTGCTGGGGGTACGCGCCCTGGTAGGCGTCACCCTGGGGACCCTGCGGGTTCTCGTACTCGCCGCTGCGGCGGAAGCTCTCGGTCATGACAAGTAGCTTGTCCCGTGACCATGAGAGCTTCCTGAGTACCCGCTGAGAACGGAGAGAGAAGCTCGTTTGCCCGAAATAAAGACGCTTCTCGCAGGTCGGGCGAGGTTCTCAGAAACGGTTCATGAAGGCTTTGCTGTGGGTCCTGTGGGTCCTGTGGATCGTGTGGGTGCGGGTGCGCGCCTCTGAAAGAAGGGGCACCGTTAGCGAGCGCCCCCTCAGGGGCGCGGGGAACTGCGCGACCAGCCCCCACGCACCCGCAGCCGAACGACTACACGCACCCGCAGGACCCACGCACCACCAGCCGCGAAGGAAACGTCTTCAGGCGCTCCCTCCGCGAACCGGCCACCCGCAGTCCGTCGTCCAGTACCAGGTCCACCGCCGCCCGCGCCATCGCCGGGCGGTCCGAGGCGATCGTCGTCAGCGGGGGATCCGCCAGCGCCGCCTCCTTGATGTCGTCGAAGCCGGCCACCGCCAGCTCCCCCGGCACGTCGATACGCAGTTCCCGCGCCGCCCGCAGCACGCCGAGTGCCTGGTCGTCGGTGGAGCAGAAGATCGCCGGCGGGCGGTCGGTGCCGGAGAGGATCCCCAGGGCGACCTGGTACGCGTCGTACCTGTTGTACGGCGCCTCGAACAGCCGGTCCTCCGTGGGCAGCCCCGCCTCGTCCATGGCCCGTCGCCAGCCCTCGACGTGGTCGGAGACCGGGTCGCCGACCGACGGGGTCTCGGCGGTGCCGCCCATACAGGCCACGTACTCGTAGCCGTGCTCCAGCAGGTGCCGTACGGCGAGCTGGGCGCCCCCGAGGTCGTCGGTGACCACCGCGACGTCGTCGATCGCCTCCGGCCGCTCGTGCAGCAGCACCACCCGGGCGTCCCAGGCCTCGATCTCGGCCGCGGCCTGGTCGTTCAGCGCGTGGGAGACGAGGATGAGGCCCGAGACCCGCATCCCGAGGAACGCGCGCAGATAGTGGACCTCGCGCTCGGCGACGTAGTCGGTGTTCCCGACCAGCACCATCTTTCCGCGCTCGGACGCCGCCTGCTCCACCGCGTGCGCCATCTCGCCGAAGAACGGCTGGCGGGCGTCCGGGATGATCAGGCCTATGAGGTCGGTGCGCCGCGAGGCCATGGCCTGGGCGACCCGGTCGGGCCGGTACCCCAGTTCCTTGATCGCGGCGAGGACACGCTCGCGCGTGGCCGGGGCGACCGGCCGGGGTCCGTTGTTGATGACATAGCTGACAACGGCGGTCGAAGTTCCCGCCAGCCGCGCCACATCGTCCCGAGTCACCTTGGCCACGCGCGGAGTCTACGCGGATGGACCCGCTCTGGGCAGGGCAAATCGAAGCTTCGCTTGCGGAAGCAATGCCTCGTCCGGGCGACGGCAACGCCCCGCCCGGACGACGACTACCTCTCGGCCGGTACCTCGACCCCGTCCAGGGCGGTCGATGCGTCCACATCGTCCGCCTTTGCATGGTCCGCCTTGGCCTTGGCCTCGTCACTGACCCGCTCGCCCTTCTCGGGCGTAACGAATCGATAACCGACGTTCCGGACGGTGCCGATCAAGGACTCGTGCTCCACGCCGAGCTTGGCGCGCAGCCGTCGTACGTGCACGTCGACGGTCCGGGTGCCGCCGAAGTAGTCGTACCCCCAGACCTCCTGGAGCAGCTGTGCACGAGTGAACACCCGGCCGGGGTGCTGGGCCAGGTACTTCAGCAGCTCGAACTCCTTGAAGGTGAGGTCGAGGACCCGGCCCTTCAGTTTCGCGCTGTACGTGGCCTCGTCGACCGACAGGTCGCCGTTGCGGATCTCCATGGGGGAGTCGTCGGCGACGATCTGCTGGCGGCCCATGGCGAGGCGCAGCCGCGCCTCCACCTCGGCCGGCCCCGCGGTGTCGAGGAGTACGTCGTCGATGCCCCAGTCGGCGGTGACGGCGGCGAGCCCGCCCTCGGTGACGACCAGGATCAGCGGACAGCCCGGACCGGTGGACCGCAGCAGCTGGCAGAGGCTGCGTACCTGCGGAAGGTCGCGGCGGCCGTCGATCAGGATGACGTCCGCGCCCGGGGTGTCGACGAGGGCGGGGCCTTCGGCCGGGGCGACCCGCACGTTGTGCAGGAGCAGGCCGAGGGCCGGCAGCACCTCTGTCGACGGCTGGAGGGCATTGGTCAGGAGCAGCAGAGAACTCATACGTCTGGTTCCTCCTCGGTCCCTGCGAGGACTGTGTGCAATGACACTGCGCTGCGCTCCCGAGCCTCCGTACATCCGCGGTCACCAGGAGTTTCCCGCTTCGTATACAAAGCTTCCGAAAGCACAAAAGGACCCGGTGGCGGCGCTGCCCGAGTCCTCTGCCCAGCAGAATAGCCCACATGAGCAACGGTCCGGCAGGTCATGTGGCACGTTCCACCGTTCGTCCGAACTCTGAGACAAGCAGATACGCCCCTATCCGGACGTTTCTGCGCACTGCCGACGGGGTTTCCGTCGATTCCGTATACGACCCGGCCTCAGTCGTATACGACGGCTCCCCGCCATCTTCCCGTGACCTCGTGTTCGTCCTTGCCCACGGTTTCACGGGGGACGTGGACCGGCCACATGTACGACGGGTGGTGGCCGCTCTGACCGATTACGGCCCGGTCGTCAGCTTCTCCTTCCGGGGCCACGGCCGCTCGGGCGGCCGTACCACCGTCGGCGACCGCGAGGTCCTCGACCTGGCGGCGGCGGTGGAGTGGGCCCGCGGCTTCGGGCACACGCGGGTGGTGACCGTCGGCTTCTCGATGGGCGGCTCGGTGGTGCTGCGGCACGCGGCGCTGCACCCAGGGGTGGACGCCGTGGTCTCCGTGTCGTCGCCCGCCCGCTGGTACTACCGGGGTACGGCCCCCATGCGCCGTGTCCACTGGCTGGTCACCCGGCCCGAGGGCCGGCTGGTCGGCCGCTACGGCTTCCACACCCGTATCCACCACCGCGACTGGGACCCGGTGCCGCTGTCCCCGGTGGAGGCGGTGCCGAGGATCGCGCCCACCCCGCTGCTGATCGTGCACGGCGACAGCGACGGCTACTTCCCGGTCGACCATCCGCAGATGCTGGCCGCCGCCGCGGGCGACGGCGCCGAACTCTGGCTGGAGCCCGGCATGGGCCACGCCGAACACGCGGCGGACGAGGCGCTGCTGGCCAGGATCGGCGACTGGGCGGCCTCCCGGGCGGGCTAGCCTGGCCCTGTACACAGCCGACTGATGAACTTCCGAGTCTCTTGAGGAACCGCATGCCCAAGGTCACGGTGCGCTACTGGGCCGCCGCGAAGGCCGCGGCCGGCGTCGCCGAGGAGCCGTACGACGCGGACACCCTCGCCGAGGCGCTGGACGCGGTGCGCGCGCGACACCCCGGGGAACTGGCGCGCGTCCTGCGGCGATGCTCCTTCCTCGTCGACGGTGACCCCGTGGGGACGCGGGCGCATGAGACGGTACGGCTGGCCGAGGGCGGCACGGTCGAGGTGCTCCCGCCGTTCGCAGGAGGGTGAGCGAGAGCGATGACCAACCAGCCGTACGAGGGCTACGACCCGTACCAGCAGCAGCCCCAGCCGCAGCAGCAGCCGCAGTGGGGGTACGACGAGCAGCAGTACGCCACGCAGCAGTGGCAGGGACAGACGTGGGAGACGCAGACGCACGCGCCGGTGCAGGCGGCCCCGCCGGCGTCGGCCGCCGAGACGGCGTACACGCCGCAGCAGCAGTATGCGCAGCCGTCGGCACAGGCACAGCAGCCGACGTACACCCCGCCTGCGCCCGCGCCTGCCGCGCCCTCACCTTCGCCCTCCGCCGAGCCGGACGCGGGGTACGGTCCCGCGACCCTCGCGGGCAACGCGCGCATCACGGACGCGCAGCGGGCGCGCATCGAGGGCCGTTCGCCGATCATCGAGCCCGGTATGCAGCCGGCCCTGCTCACCGCCCTGCTGGGCCTGCTGCTCGCGGCGACGGCGCCCCTCTCCTCGTACGCCCTGGTCGTCCCCCTGGTGATCCTCCAGGCGGTGACGGCGGCGGGCTGGTTCCGGCTGAACGGCATGTGGCCGGCCCGTCAGGGCATCGCGCTCGCGTTCCTGGGCGGGCTGACGGCGGACGTGGTGGTACTGGTCGCGGGCCGTGACCAGGCCCCGGCGGCGATCCTCGGCCCCCTGGGCATCTGGGTGCTCCTCACCCTCGTCCTCCAGCTCCGCTCGCACGCGGACCCCGACACCCGTATGTACGGCCTGATGGCCACGGTCGCGTCCTCCGCGCTGACGATCATCGCGACGGGCTATCTGGGCGCCGACCCCGACGCGGTGTCCGTCGGCGCCGCCGCGGTCGCGGTGGCGGTCCTGGCGAGGGCGCTTCCGCTGCCGACGCCGGCATCGGTGATCGTGTCCCTGCTGGCGGCCACCGGGGCGGGCATCGCGGTGGGCGGCATGACGGGGCTCGGCACGACGGGTGCGCTGATCGGGGCGGCGGCCGCGGCGTGCGCGCTCATCGGCCACCGGGTGGCGAGCTACGACTACCCGTCGAGGTTCGTCCACTTCACGGCAGGCGTGGCACTCCCCCTGGCGGCGGCGGCACCGCTGGTGTGGGTCCTGCACTGATTTTGCCCACCCACCCGCCCGACTCGGTTGGTGGAGGGGTGAGGCCGAGGCAGCGCGGACGACGCCTGCAAGGCGACCGGCAGCCACTCTGGCCGCGCGGAGGCTCTGACCCGCGGTCCGGGCAGTCAAACCCCGGGACGCGGGGATTTCGAACGCGGGTCGGTGATCGCCCCCCCTAGGGGCGCGAGGGCTTCGAACGCGGGCTGGGCAGCCGAGCCAAGGGGCGCGGGGAACTGCGCGATCAGCCCCCACCGGCCCGCACTGGCACGACCACCCGCAGCGCCCCCAGTTCTCCCAGTCCCCCTCTCCACTGTCACAGCTGGTCGACAATCCCCGGTCGGCCCGCTCCCGCAGGGTTAGCGTGAGGGAACCGACGTGCCGAGCCGACCCGGGGGACCCCACCACATGCGCGCCCTGCGAATACTCCTGATCGTCGCCGTCGTTCTCGGCGTTCTCTTCGTGGTCGTCGACCGCGTCGCCGTGCACTTCGCCGAGGGCGAGGCCGCCGGCAAGCTGAAGACGACCGAGGGACTGGCGAGCGACCCCGACGTCTCCATCAACGGCTTTCCGTTCCTCACCCAGGTCGCGAGCGGCACCCTCGACGACGTCGAGGTCAGCATCAAGGACTACGACGCCACCACCGGGACCGCCGGCAAGACCATCCGCATCGGCGACCTGCACGCCGACATGAAGGACGTCTCCTTCTCCGGCGACTACAGCTCCGCCACCGCCGAGTCCGCCACCGGCACCGCGCTCATCTCCTACGCCGAGCTGCTGAAGAACGCCAAGGCCGCGCCCACCGACATGGGCCTCGGCTTCACCGGCCAGGTCGTCGGTCTCGCCGACGGCGGCAACGGCAAGATCAACGTCACCCTCGACGTCACCGTCCCCGGCGTCAGCGCCCACCAGAAGGTCACCGTCCTCAGCACGGTCACCGTCAAGGACAACACCGTGCAGGTGCACGCCGACAACCTGCCCAAGCTCGCCGGGGTCAGCCTCATCGAGAACCGGTTCCGGCAGGCCGCCGACTTCCGGCAGGCGATCAACCAGCTCCCCGGCGGTGTCCAGCTGGACAAGGTGGAGGCTGCGCCGAATGGTGTGGAGATCGCGGTGAAGGGTTCGAACGTCAAGCTGGCCGGGTAGTAAGCGCGACGGCGGCGGCTCCCAGGAGAGTCCGACAGGCGAGACGGCGACGTCCGTACCGTAGATGTGGCGGCGCGACAGTCACCCGCCCGCCCCGGAACCATGCACTCGCCCCTACTCCTATCTCGCAATCCGGACGATCGTGTCTCAACATGCGACATGCCGGTGACATGCCCGGTTATCCGTCCCTACGATCGAGCCCATGAAGCGACAGGCGGATCTCACGAAGCGGCGGGCAGTCGACCTGTGCCGCGTCGCCGCCATGCTCTGTCGCCCCTTCTGACGTGGAGGCCGCTGCCTCCGCATCCCCCTGCCCTCCCCTGTCGAGGGCATCCGTGCGCCGCGCCGCGCACGCACCCGCACTTCGCACGCCCCGCCGCAACTGCCCCGGAGGAGAAAGAGCATGAGCCGCAGCGACGTCCTGGTCGACGCCGACTGGGTCCAGGACAACCTGGACAACCCCGAGATCGCGATCGTCGAGGTGGACGAGGACACGTCCGCCTACGAGAAGAACCACATCCGCAACGCGATCCGCATCGACTGGACCAAGGACCTGCAGGACCCGGTCCGCCGCGACTTCATCGACCAGGACGGCTTCGAGAAGCTCCTGTCGGCGAAGGGCATCGCCAACGACACGCTGGTGATCCTCTACGGCGGCAACAACAACTGGTTCGCGTCGTACGCCTACTGGTACTTCAAGCTGTACGGCCACGAGAACGTCAAGCTCCTCGACGGTGGCCGCAAGAAGTGGGAGCTGGACGCCCGCGAGCTGGTCGAGGAGGTCCCGGACCGCACCGAGACCACCTACAAGGCCAAGCCGCAGAACACCGCGATCCGCGCCTTCCGTGACGACGTCGTCGCCGCGATCGGCTCGCAGAACCTCGTCGACGTGCGTTCGCCCGACGAGTTCTCCGGCAAGCTGCTCGCCCCGGCGCACCTGCCGCAGGAGCAGTCGCAGCGTCCGGGCCACGTCCCGTCCGCCCGCAACATCCCGTGGTCGAAGAACGCCAACGACGACGGCACGTTCAAGTCGGACGACGAGCTCAAGGAGCTCTACGCCGAGGAGCAGGTGGACCTCGCCAAGGACACCATCGCCTACTGCCGTATCGGCGAGCGCTCGGCCCTGACCTGGTTCGTCCTGCACGAGCTGCTCGGTGTCGAGAACGTCAAGAACTACGACGGCTCCTGGACCGAGTACGGCAGCCTCGTCGGCGTCCCGATCGAGCTCGGCGCCAACAAGTAAGTCCTCAGACCGACCTTTCAAGACCCCATCCTCAGGAGTACGACATGTGTGGAGCGAAGGCCGGCGGCCCGGACCCCTCGACGATCAAGCCCGGTGAGACCACGATCCAGGGTCAGGTGACGAAGGACGGCGAGCCCGTGGTCGGCTACGTCCGCCTGCTCGACTCGACCGGCGAGTTCACCGCGGAGGTTCCCACCTCCGCCACCGGACAGTTCCGCTTCTACGCGGCGGAGGGCACCTGGACCGTCCGCGCCCTCGTCCCCGGCGCCACCGCCGACCGCACGGTCGTCGCCCAGCAGGGCGGCCTGGCCGAGGTCGCGATCGCGGTCTGAGACCAGCGGCACCAACAGCACATACGGCCAAGGGCCGCACCTCCGGTGGAAACACCGAAGGCGCGGCCCTTCGCCACATCCGGACCGTTCTCATTGCCCGTGGCCGACCTACCCCGGATGCATGCTGGCAAGGCGCCGTCGCGTGACCGCTCCTTGATGCGTCCCTCGCACTGCTTCGCAGGCTTCGGGCCGCTGCGCCGGACTCCGTCCGTCGGCCTTCTCCGGTGCCGCGCTCATTCCTCTGGGCCGACCTACCCTGGATGCATGCTGGCAAGGCGCCGTCGCGTGACCGCTCCTTGATGCGTCCCTCGCACTGCTTCGCAGGCTTCGGGCCGCTGCGCCGGACTCCGTCCGTCGGCCTTCTCCGGTGCCGCGCTCATTCCTCTGGGCCGACCTACCCTGGATGCATGCTGGCAAGGCGCCGTCGCGTGACCGCTCCTTGATGCGTCCCTCGCACTGCTTCGCAGGCTTCGGGCCGCTGCGCCGGACTCCGTCCGTCGGCCTTCTCCGGTGCCGCGCTCATTCCTCTGGGCCGACCTACCCTGGATGCATGCTGGCAAGGCGCCGTCGCGTGACCGCTCCTTGATGCGTCCCTCGCACTGCTTCGCAGGCTTCGGGCCGCTGCGCCGGACTCCGTCCGTCGGCCTTCTCCGGTGCCGCGCTCATTCCTCTGGGCCGACCTACCCTGGATGCATGCTGGCAAGGCGCCGTCGCGTGTACTTCGCCATGATGGGGATCTGTATCGGTCTCTTCGTCCTGGCGTGGGCAGTCGTACGCCTCTGGTCCGTCCCCGCCGCCGTGGGGATGTGTGTGGTGGCCATGGTCATCCCTCCGGTCGCCGCGATGGTCGCCAACCGCCGGGGGCCGGACGACCGCTGGTGGGACGATCCCTCCGGCGATCCGCAGTCCGACGAGTGGTGGGACGAGCTGGACGGGAAGAAACCCCCTCGGCCTTAGTCGCGGGCGCGGACGCGCTGTGTCAGGAAGAGGGCCGCGCGGTCCAGCGCCTCGTCGGCCTCGTCGAGGACACCCGCGAACGACTGGAACACATGCGGGACGTCGGCGGTGATGTCCAGGACGACGTCCACTCCGGCGGCCCTCGCGCGCGCGGCCATGCGCGTGGAGTCGTCCAGGAGCACCTCGTTCGTGCCGGCCTGCAGGAGCATCGGCGGGAAGCCGGTCAGGTCGGCGTGGACCGCCGGGCTGAGCAGGGGGTGGTCCGGGTCCTGCCCGCCGCGGTACATCCTCCCGGTGTGGGCCAGGGACTCCCGGGTGAAGTACGGGTCGATACCCGCCTTGGTGTCCATGCTCTCCCCGGTGCGCGTGGCGTCCAGGCCGGGCGAGAACGCCACGATCGCCGCGGGCATCGGCAGCCCCGCGTCCCGCGCGGCGAGGCAGGTGGTGACGGTGAGGCCGCCGCCCGCGGAATCCCCGGCGAACGCGATGGACGAGGGGTCCGCGCCACTGTCGAGCAGCGCACGGTACGCGCCCACCGTGTCCTCGATCGCTGCCGGGAACGGGTGTTCCGGGGCGAGCCGGTACTCCAGCGAGTAGGCCCTGAACCCGGTCCTGGCCACGAGGTTGCCCGTCAGCGACAGCGCGGTCTCGGGGGAGCCGAACACATAGGCCCCGCCGTGGAAGTAGAGGAGCGTCCCGGGGCGCTCCCCGTCGGCCGGCTCGACGCACAGCGCGGGGCGCGGGCCCAGCGTCGTCGCCGAGGTGCGGATCCCCTCCGGGACGATCATCTCGGCCATCAGCGCCCTGAACCCGGCGCGAATCTCCCCGACCGACGGAGCGCCCACGGGCCGGGGCTGCCGCACCCTCGCGTCGATCATCGCGCGTTGTTCCCTGCTCATACCTGCTCCCCTCGTATGTACATGCCGCTACAGTATATGCCGTGGCATATAAAACGGGCGGTGACAGCGCCGACCTCCTGGGTTTCTTCCATGACCTCGTCCGTTGCGAGACGCGGCTCTACAACGCCCTGAACGACCGTCTGCGCGAGCGGCACGGGATCGTCACGTCGCAGTTCGAGTTCCTGCGTCACCTGCGTGACCACCCGGGGTCCCGGGTCGGCGACCTCGCCGCCGGGTTCGCCATCGGCATCGGGGCGACCAGCAAGAGCGTCGACCGCCTGGAGAAACAGGGCTGGGTCGTCCGTCAGGCCAATCCGGCCGACCGCCGGTCCTCGCTGCTGGCGTTGACCGGCGAAGGCGCGGCCCTCGTCGACGCGGCGGAGGCCACCGCCGCCAGGCGGCTGGCCGAGCTGATGGGAGACACCCTCGGCGAGTCCGCGCCGGCCGTCCTGCAGACCTTCGCGAAGCTCCGCTCCGTACTGGAACGCGACGAGATCGGCACCCCGACGGGCTGACCTCCTGGATACCGCCTAGTACACGAGCGCCTGCGTCCCCTCCGCCATCGCCTCCTGCACGAAGACCTGCGCACCCGCGATCCGTACGCCCTCGATGACGTCCTTCTCCGTGATGTCCCGGCGGGCCGCGCACTGTGTGCACAGCGTGAGCGTGCCGCCGGCCAGGATCGAGTCGACCAGGTCGGGCAGCGGGGCGGCATGCGGCAACTCGAACTCGGCGGCCCGCCCCGGCAGTGCGAACCACGCGGACTCGCCGGTCAGCCACATCGACACCTCGACGCCGCTGGCCACGGCCACCGCCGCCACCGTGAACGCCTGCGAGCACCGCTCCGGGGCGTCTGCCCCCGCCGTCACCTTGATCACGAGCTTCTTAGCCATGCGAGCAGCGTAATCCGGCCGTCGGAGGCGCGGCGGTTCACGGCAGGTGCGCCGCGCGCTGGTGCTGGCGCAGCAGCACGTTCGCGTCGGTGGCCGCGCTGTGGTCGTGGCTGGCACGGGCGGTCTCCCGGCGGCCGTCCAGATCGACGCACTCGACACAGCCGGGCACGGGCCGGGGCGGGCGGCTGAGGTCCTCCGGGTCCGGCGGCACGGCCCACGTACGGTCGTTCGCCGCGCGTACACCCGCGCTGATCCGCTCTCTGCCGGTAGCGGGGCGTAGCGTCGCCGGGTCGGCCTGCCACTCCCTGCCGCCGCCGACGGGGCGCAGTATCGCGTACGGCCCCGACTGGTCCTGGTACTCGCCGACCTGGTCGGTGGCGGTGTCGTAGAGCAGGGTTCCGGGCTCCATGGCTTTCGCTCCTTTCATCCAACATCTATACGAAATGCGAGAGTTGGACTACTCTGCGTGTCGAGGCTGCTACGAGGATGGCCCGGGGGCGGGGTAGGCACGCCGACGACGAGCGGTTCTTCCCCGTCTGGCGGCGCTAATTCCACAAATTCCACAGGGAATCAGGGAGGGGCGCGGTGCCGCAGAGGCGGGTGGTGACGGGGCGTGGTCAGGAGCCCAGGCAGCGGTTCGCCGAGGAGTTGCGGTTGCTGAGGGCGGAGCGGGGGGTGAGTTTAAAAGGGCTGGCCGAGGAACTGGGCTGGGACGCGTCCAACTTCGGGAAGATGGAGAGCGGGCGGACTCCGGGGGGCCCGGAGGTCGTGGAGGCGCTGGATCAGTTCTACGGGACGCCTGCGTTGTTGCTGGCGCTTTGGGAGCTGGCGATGGCGGATCCCACGCAGTTCAAGGAGCAGTACCGCAGGTACATGCTCTTGGAGGCGGAGGCGGAGGCGGAGGCGGAGGCGGAGGCGGAGGCGGAGGCTGTGAGCTTGTGGCAATACTCCGTGAGCTTGCCGCCGGGGCTGCTTCAAACGCCGGGTTCTGTTCGCGAGGCGCTCATGGCGGGCGGCCTCAAAGGCGAGGAACTGGAGCAGCAGGTCGCCGCGCGCGTCGGACGACAGAGCGTGCTGGAAGGGGGCGATTCACCGCCGTTCCGCGTCATCCTTTCCGAGGCCGTGCTGCGCAACTCTCTCTGCGATCAGCAGAGTTGGCGGGAACAATCGGAGTATCTCGCGGAGGTGGCCGAGCGGCCGAACGTCACCCTCCATGTGCTGCCGTTCGGCACCGGACTGCATGGCTTGGTGAACACCGACACGATGTTTCTGCGCCTGGCGGAGGGCCGCACAGTGGCCTACGTCGAAAACGACGTACGGGGCGAACTGGTCGAGGAATCACACAGGGTTGAACGCCTGCACCACACCTATGATGCGGTACGTGACCTGGCTCTGAACCCGGCCGAGTCGCGGACCTTCATTTTGCGGATGTCGGAGGAACTGCCGTGCGAGTCGTCGACTTGAGCAGCGTGACATGGCGCAAGAGCTCCTACAGCAACACGGACGGCGGCAACTGTGTCGAAGTGTCCGACGACCTCCTCCGTACCGCTGACTGGCACAAGAGCTCCTACAACAACTCTGATGGCGGTCAGTGCCTCGAAGCCGCCCCCGGTCTCCCCTCCCTCGTCCCCGTCCGTGACAGCAAGGCCCCCGCCCGCGAAACCCTCCTCTTCGCGGCTTCCTCCTGGTCCGCGTTCGTCGCGGCGGTCAAGGCGGGTCACTGAGTTGTCGGCCGGGCCACGCCGACGATGTTCCTGCCCAGGAGCCGGACGTCGGCGGTCCACCCCCGTGCCGTCAGGTCGGCCGTCAGCGTGTCCGCGGCGTGGAACACCTTGACGATGCGGTAGCTGCTGCCGTCGTCGAGTCGCCTCAGCACCGTGGGGACGGGCCCCTCCTCGACGCCCTCCTCGTACGCCGCCATCGGCGGGCCGTCATCGACGAAGACCGCCCGACCGCCCGGCGCGAGCATCGTGGCGATGCCGTCCCAGAAGCCGGGCAACCGGGCCGGAGGGACATGGGAGAGCCAGAAGGCGAAGAACACGGTGTCGTAGGAGCGCGACGGCCGCCACTCGAACACATCGGCCTGGACGAAGCGGACGTGGGAGAAGGGGGTCCGCGTCCGGGCGATCGCCAGGACCTCGTCGGACATGTCGACGGCAGTCACCGAGTGTGCCCGCTCGGCGAGCAGCGCGGTCCACTGGCCCGTTCCGCAGGCCAGTTCCAGTACGTCCCCGCCGACCGGCAGCCCGTCGACCAGGGTCAGTAACCGTCGCAGTTCCTCGTACCGCGCATAGGGCCGGTCGTACTCGGCCGCACCTGCGCGGTAGTAGGCGATCTGCTCCGCCAGCAGCCCGTTGTCATCAGCACTCATGCCCGGAAGGATCGGGTCTGCCCCTCGGGCAAGGTCAACCCCTGTCGCGTTCAGGCGCGGTACGCATCCAGCGCCACCCGCACGAACGACCGCAGCAGTGGATTCCCGTCCGCCTCCCTTTCCTTCCACGCCAGCACCACCCGGCTCGGCGGCATGTCCTCGACCGATACCACCGTGAGACCGTCCCCGGGGTCATGGTCGGCCAGGGTCATGCCGACCGTGCCGTTCCAGAGCACCATCTGCCGGCATTCCTGGACCGCACGCACCACCGGCCCCTCCCGCTCCTCCCCGCCGTTCCAGTACGACTGCCACAGCCGGTCCGTGTCCTCCGGGAACCGGAACCACCGCCGGTCGGCGAGCTCGGCCAGCTTCAGGCTCTCCCGGCCGGCCAGCGGATCGTCGGCCCGTAGCAGCGCCCCCACCGGATCGGCACGCAACTCCCGTACCACCAGCCCCGTTTCATCGAACGGCGCACGGGTCAGGGCGACGTCGACGAGCCCGGCGTGCAGCCCGCACGTGGGGTCGGTCAGGTCGGTCTCGCGGATGCGGATCTCGACGCCCGGGTGGCGGTCGCGGTACGCGCGGGCCAGCCTGGTCACGCCCGGATCCGTGCTGTCGCCGAGGAGCCCGACGGTCAGAACCGCCGTCCCCGCCGCCGCGGCGACCCGTACGCGCAGCTTGTCGCCCTGGTCGAGGAGGGCACGGGCCTCGCCGAGCAGGACGGTCCCGACCGGAGTGAGCGCGACGCCGGCCGACGACCGTTTGAAGAGGGCGGACCCGATCTCGGCCTCCAGGCCCCTGACCGCCCGGCTCAGTGGAGGCTGGCTCATATGGAGTCGCGCGGCGGCCCGGCCGAAGTGGAGTTCCTCGGCGACCGCCACGAAATAGCGCAGCGTGCGTAGCTCCATACAGCAACGATACCGATCGGGTATGGAGGGGGCGGAACAGGTCTTGGACAGCCGTACCGCCCCGGCCGTCGAATCGAAGCATGACGATTCACGACCACGACCACGACCACGGCAACACGCCCGCTGTATCCGTCGTCGGCCCCGACGACGGTGAGGTGCTGATGCTCGGCACCACCCGTATGCGCGTCCTGGAGGACGGCCGTACCACCGGCCACCGCCTCGGCCTCGCCGAGTCCGTGCTCGCACCGCACACCCCCGGCCCGCCGCAGCACCGGCACGCCCAGCACGACGAGGGCTTCTACGTCATCTCCGGCTCGGTGCGGTTCACGGTCGGGGAGGAGGAGTACGACGCCACGGCCGGGACGCTCGTCATGGTCCCGCCCGGCGCCCCGCACGCCTTCGCCAACGTCACCGGCGAACCGGCCGTCATGCTCAGCACATTCACGCCCGACCTGTATGTGCAGTACTTCCGCGACCTGCGGGACCTGTTCGCCGCCGGTACGGCACCGACCCCGCAGGCCCACACCGAGGTGATGAGCCGTTACGGCACCGAACCCGCCACCTCATGAGCGTCGCCTACTGGATCGTGGCCGGTCTGCTCGCCCTCTTCTACCTCTACGCGGGCGGGATGAAGGCCGTACGGAGCCGGGAGCGGCTGCGGCCGATGATGGCGTGGGTGGACGGCATGCCGATGGCGGCCGTGCGGGCGATCGGAGGCGTCGAGGTGCTGGGCGCGACCGGCCTGGTGCTGCCACGCCTGACCGGCATCGCGCCCTGGCTGGCCCCGGTCGCCGCGGTCGGCTTCGCCGCCCTCCAAGTGGGTGCGATTGCCGTCCATTTGAGAATGGAAGACCGACAAGTCGCCCTCAATGCAGTGCTGTTGCTCACGGAGGTGGTGGCCGGCGGGCTCGCGGCGGTGTCCTGATTGTAATTAATCCCTGTACAACTCACCGAGTTGACCATGAGTCTCCTGTGGAGCGTGGATCAAGGGATCCACGCTCCCGTTGCCAACAGGGGGGACGAATTGGACTCACCGGAAGCACCACCACCCGAAGCACCACCTGAAAGACGAAAGAGTGGCCGTACCGCCGCACTGATCGCCACCGCCGCCGTGCTCGGCGTCGTCGCAGGCACCTGCGTCGGCTACCTCGTCCAGGCCGACCGCGAGCCCACCGCCCTGCCGCCGCTCTCCCAGCCGTCGATCGCGCAGGCGAAGGGCCCCGGTCCCGAGCCGCTGTCCGCCGCGCAGGACCGGCAGGTCAAGGTCGACGGCGATCTGCGCAAGCTGCTGCTGGCGAAGCCGAGCGGCGCGCGCAAGGGGCTCGTGCAAGTCGGCGACGACGGGTGGATGAACTTGGCCGAGTACGCGGAGACGTACGACAACCCGGTCAGCGCGTTCCGCAGACTGACCGCGGACGACGAGTACCGCCGGACGGCCGTCGTCGACTGGCGTGAGGGCAGCACGTACAGCGTCGAGATCGAGCTGAACCAGTACCGCCAGGACGAGTCGGGCGGCGAGGCCTCCGAGGCGGCGGGCTACGAGTACGACGCCCGGTCGGCGGACGGCCACGACACCCGGAGCTGGCCGATACCCGGTACGGGTGACGGCATGGCCTACGTCCACGAGCAGCCGGACACCTCCTACGACGTGAGCCTGTACTCGGCGGAGGCGCACGCGTGGCGCGGGGACATCGCCATGGACATCTGGGTCTACGACACGAAGCCGATCCCGAAGACGAAGGTGCTGGGTCTGGCGACGCGGCAGATGGAGCGGCTGTGAGCGAGAACCCGGAGAACCCCGAGAACCCCGAGCCGGCCGCGGGTCAGCCGGCCGTGATTGAGCCGCCCGCCGCTGAGCTGCCCGTCTCCGAAGCTCCCGTCTCCTCTGAGCCGGTCGTCTCCGAGCCGGTCGTCAAGAAGCCGCGTGACCGGCGTCGTATCGCCACCGTCGTTGCCACCGGTGTTGTACTCGTCGCCGTCGTGGCCGGGGCCGCCTGGACGGTCGTCACCGTCCGCGGCGCGGACCGCGACGCCGGTGCGGCCGTGTGGCGGCTGCCCGAGGCCGCCGCGGGCACGAAGACGGACAAGGCCACCGGCCTTCGGGGAATGCTGCTGCCGTACGGCAAGGACACGTACCGGCGGGGCCCGGACATGGCCCAGTTCGGGTCGGACGCGGAGCTGTCCGGCGCCCAGGCCGCCGCGCTGCAGAAGGAGTCGCTCAAGGACCTGCCGCGCTCGCAGCGGCGGGAGCTGGAGCGGCAGATCGACAGGAACCCGGTCAAGGGCGTGGCCATGCGCAGCTACGTGAAAACGGCCGTGTCGCCCGTGGACGAGTACACGATGCAGATCCAGCTGGCCCAGATGGAGAACCAGCGGACGGTCCGTTCCGTCGCGGCGGGCCAGAGGCAGCTCCTGGACGCGCTGAAGGTGCTCCGGAAGGGGCCGGAGATCGAGGGCTACAAGGACTCGACCGCCTGCTACCTGCCGGTGGCCGACTCGGCCGAGAAGCTCGACACGATGATCTGCACCGGCTATGTGGGTGACGTGCTGGTCACTGGCACGGCCATCGCGGCCAAGCCGCTGGACAAGAAGAGCGCGGCGGACATGCTCCGAGCCCAGCTCGACCGCATCAAGGACCCGGGGGCGGCCGTATGACCATGGACGTGAACCAGCCGAAGACCACCGACGGGCCCCCGGAGGGCGGGCCGCAGACGCCGGAGGTCGAGCCGCTGACCCCCGGGGCCGCGCCCCAGGCCTCCGAGACCGGCCCGCAGACCCCGGAGGGTGAATCGCAGGCCTCCGAGGCCGGGTCCCAGGCCTCCGAGACCGGCCCGCAGCCCCCCGAGGTCGAGCCGCGGACGCTGGACGCGGCGTACCAGCTTCCCGAGGCCGCGCTCCAGGCCCCGGCGAAGGACCGGCGTCTGCTGCGCAGCGCCCTGCGGTGGGTTTCCGCCGTTGCCGTCTTCGCCGTCGTCGGGTCCGGGACGGCCTACGGCATCACGCGGCTCGACCGCACCGACGTACCCGGTCTCGCCACGCACTCGGACGGCCGCTGGGACTACCCGATCCTCGTGAAGCCCCCGCTGCCCTCCGGCAGCCCGGGCCCGAACGACGACACCCGCAACCCGGCCGGCACCCACTACGCCGACCTGCGCGAACTCGTCCTCCCGGCCCCGAAGGGCGCGACCGTCGACGCGTCCCTCAAGGGGGCGGACGGCTGGCTGCCGACGAAGTCCTTCCTCGCCGAGTTCGCCACCGCGCACGACCGCGGCGAACTGGGCCAGAAGCTCGTCGACAACGGCCTGCGGCACATCGCGGCCCGCGGCTGGACCATGCCCGACGGCACCCGCACCCGGATCTATCTCCTCCAGTTCGGTACGGCCGCCGTCGCCGAGGACATGCTCAACAAGCAGCTCATGAACCAGGCGATGCCGACCTACGGGCTGCGCGACGGCGACTCGTACGAGCTCGACGGGCACTACCCCGACCAGGCCAGGATGGACGACGTCCTGCTCGCGCCGTACCGGGAGCTCCAGCCGTACGGCGCCGCGCAGGCCCGGCAGGCCTATCTGGCCACCGGCGACACCGTCGGCGTGGTCATCCAGTCCCGCAAGGGCGAGGCGCTCGCCGTTCCCTTCCAGCAGACGGTGACCCTGCAGAGCGAACTGCTGAGCTGACCTCGCCAAGAGCCACGGGCCCCGGCCGCGTAAGCTGGGGCCCGGCTCTTGTACGTACGCCCACCCTCGCTCAAGGAGCACCCGTGGAAGCCTTCTTCGAAACCCTGCTGGTCCTGGTCTGCGTCGGCGTCATCGCGTTCGCCGGGCTCACCGTGAAGAAGCTGTACCAGGGCCAGCGCTGAACCGCATCGTCCAGTAGACCCGTCTAGGAAACCGCCGCCATGATCGAGATTCCGTCCGACCTGCACAAGGACCTGGTTCCGCTCGCCTTCCTGCTCGGCAGCTGGGCAGGCGCGGGCGTCCACGACTTCCCGGGCTCGGAGAAGTGCAACTTCGGCCAGGAGGTCACCTTCGGCCACGACGGCCGGGACTTCCTGGAGTACCACTCCCAGACCTGGGTGCTGGACAACGACGGCAACAAGGTCCGCCCGCTGGAGACGGAGCACGGCTTCTGGCGCATCGACGCCGACCGCAAGGTCGAGGTCACGATGGTGCGCGACGACGGCGTGATCGAGATCTGGTACGGCGAGATGGCCGACAAGAAGCCGCAGATCGACCTGGTCACGGACGCCGTGGCCAGGACGGCCGCCTCCGCGCCGCACACCGGCGGCAAGCGGCTGTACGGGTACGTCAAGAGCGACCTGATGTGGGTGGGCGAGAAGCAGACCCCCGAGGTCGAGCTGCGTCCCTACATGTCGGCGCACCTGAAGAAGGTCGTCACCCCGGAGGACGTCGAGCGCTGGGCCAAGGCCCTTCCCGACGACATGCCGGACGACGGCATCGCGTTCTTCAAGTAGTACGGCATCGCGGTCTTCAAGTAGTTCTTAACTTTGGAAGTGGTTCTAGACTTTCGGTGTGGTGAGCACCGACTGGAAGAGCGACCTCAGGCAGCGCGGCTACCGGCTGACGCCGCAGCGGCAACTCGTGCTCGAAGCCGTGGACACCCTTGAGCACGCGACCCCCGACGACATCCTCGGCGAAGTGAGGAAGACGGCGTCGGGGGTCAATATTTCGACGGTCTACCGGACCCTGGAGCTCCTGGAGGAGCTGGGGCTGGTCAGCCACGCCCACCTGGGGCACGGGGCGCCGACGTACCACCTCGCCGACCGGCACCACCACATCCACCTGGTCTGCCGCGACTGCGAGAACGTGATCGAGGCGGATGTGGCGGTCGCCGCCGAGTTCACCGCCAAGCTGCGCCGGGAGTTCGGCTTCGAGACGGACATGAAACACTTCGCGATCTTCGGGCGTTGCAAGGACTGCGCGCCGAAGAGAGCCAAGGCGGTAACCGTCCAGACTTCAATTACCGAGTCGTAGGCTTACGTATATGAAGAGCCCTCTGCTGTCCCTGCCTGGTGCCGTCCCCGCCGAGGGCGTGGACGAAGGCGTCGCCGCGCACTACGGCGACCTGTTCCGCGAGCAGCGCGCCCTGGCTGACGGCGCCGGTTTCGTCGACCTGTCCCACCGGGGCGTCGTCGCCGTCACCGGCGAGGACCGTCTCAGCTGGCTGCACCTCCTGCTCACCCAGCATGTCAGCGAGTTGCCCGTCGGCGAGGCCACCGAGGCGCTGATCCTCTCCGCGCACGGCCACATCGAGCACGCCCTGTACCTGGTCGACGACGGCACCACGGTCTGGGCCCACATCGAGCCCGGTACCCAGGAGGCGCTCCTCGCCTACCTGGAGTCGATGAAGTTCTTCTACCGGGTGGAGGTCGCCGACCGGACCGCCGACTTCGCCGTCGTCCACCTGCCGGCCGGTTCGATCGCCGAGGTCCCGGACGGCGTCGTCGTACGCGAGACGGCGCACGGCCGTGATCTCTTCCTGCCCCGGACCGACCTGGAGGCGTACGCCGAGAAGGCGGGTCCGGCGGCCGGACTCCTGGCGTACGAGGCGCTGCGCGTCGAGCAGCACCGGCCCCGCCTCGGCTTCGAGACCGACCACCGCACCATCCCGCACGAACTGGGCTGGATCGGCACCGCAGTGCATCTGCAGAAGGGCTGCTACCGGGGCCAGGAGACCGTGGCCCGGGTGCAGAACCTCGGCAAGCCGCCGCGCCGCCTGGTCTTCCTCCACCTGGACGGCAGCGAGGTGCACCTGCCGCCGCACGGCACGGAGATCCGGGTGGCCGACGAGGGCGAGGACGGCCGGAAGATCGGCTTCGTCACGACGTCGGTACGGCACTTCGAACTGGGGCCGGTGGCCCTGGCGTTGGTGAAGCGCAACGTGCCCGTCGACGCCCGCCTGATGGCGGGGGAGACGGCGGCGGCACAGGAAGCGATCGTCGAACCCTAGGCGACCTCAGGCGTTGTCCGCAGGTCTGTCAGAGGCCGTCGGATCCGGCAAGCACGCTGCGCGGGTTGCCGTTGCCAATCCATAATTGGCAACGGGCAGCGACCTTTGGGACACGGCGTGCACGTGCCCGACCTCATCGAGCGGCATGCCCCTGGGGGAGGAGCAGTGACACCGCAGGAGGAGTTCGCCGAGGCGCTGCGGGTGCGCCGGGAGGCCGCGAAACTCTCCCTCGCCGAACTGGCGGAACGGGTCCACTACAGCAAGAGCTACCTCAGCCGGGTCGAGAACGGCCTGCGGCCTCCCGGCCGGCTCCTCGCCGAGCGCTGTGACGCCGCGCTGCGGGCCGACGGCGCCCTGCTCGCCCTGCTCCCGGCCGGGCCCGAGAAACACGAGAGGCAGGAGGGGCACGAGGGACGTGGGGGACGCGAGGGACCTGATGAGGCCGGCCGGTCCGGGCGTGCGGTCCCGCGCCGCCCGCACCCCGACCTGATCCCGTCCCCGTCCGCCCGGCCGAGCGGCTACGGCGCCGAGTTCGACCAGCACATCCGGCGCGGCGACACCCGCCATCTCCTCGGCGAGATGTACGAGGCGGGCCAGCACTACCAGGCGGCCTACGAGACCGCGGGCGAGGACGAACTGGCCCGCTCCTACGCCGTGGTCCGCTCCGCCCGCCGCTGGTCGGACCCCGGGCAGGTCGACCGCGACCTGCTCTTCCGTATCGACGCCTGCCTGGCCGCGCTGGCGGACCGCGAGGACCCGCCCGCCGTCGAACTGCGGCTGCGGCTCACCGTCCACCGGGCCAAGAAGATCGCCATGGCGATCGGCGACGACACCGCGGTCACCGGCGCCGAACCCCGCACCGGCGCCCGGCTGGCCCGCCAGGCGCTGGCGGAGCTGCGCGAGCGCGGCCGCCGGTCACCCGGGCAGATCGGGGACGAGGCCCGCTGCGAGGTGCTGACCGAGAGCCGCTGGGCCCTGTACGACTTCGCACCGGCCCGTGAACTGCTCGCCCTCTCCACCGAACTCCGTGACCTCGCCGTACGGTCCCACTCCGCCTACTTCCAGGGCGAGGCGCTGGTGGCCCTCGCCATCGACCAGCTGCGCACCGGCCGGGTGCCCACCGCCGAGGCGACCGTCAGCCTCCACCGGGAGTTCGCCGCCCGGCACCGCAGCCGGCTCGCGCACTGGCAACAGGGCACGCTGGACGCCCTGATGAGCCTGTGGCGCGGGGAGTTCGCCGCCGCCGAGGGCTGGATCCTCGGGGAGGCCGGGAGGGTGGCCGGGGCGATGGAGTCCGGGCTTTCCATGCCCGCCGACACCCTCAGCCAGACCGTGCTCGGCCAGGAGTACTGGCTGCGCCACGAACAGGGCCGCCTGGCCGAGCTGTTCGCCTCCCCGCGCATGGCGGGCGTCCAGCGCCGGGGCTACTTCCCGGTGTGGCGGGCGGGCCTGGCGCTGGCCCTGTGCGAGACCGGACGGTACGAACAGGCCGTGGACCAGGTACGGGCGTTCGCCGCCGACGCCGACGGGTTCACCCGCTTCCCGCCGAGCGGCTGGGCGCTGCCCACCGCGGCGATCCTCGCCCAGGTCTGCGCCGGCCTGGCGGAGCGCACGGACCGCCGTGCGGAGATCTCGGCGTACCTCCCACCGCTGCGTGCCCTTCTCGACCCGCACGGCGACGAACTGGTGCTGGCCGGCTGGCCCACCGTGCTGCTCGGCCCCGCCGCCCGCTTCAGCGGACTGCTCGCCCTCGCCGCCGGCGAACCGGACACCGCGCTCGCGCACCTCGCCCGTGCCGTACGCCTGGTCCAGCGCTACCCGGCGCAGATGGCCCGGCTCCGCCTCGACGAGGCCCGCGTCCGGCTGCGCACCGGCTCGCCCGCCGCGCGGGACCTGGCCAGGACCGCGCTCGGCATCGCGGAGGAACTCGGCATGGCGGCCCTGGCCCGGGACTGCCGGGAGCTGCTCAGATCTCCAGCAGGACGGTGAACGGCCCGTCGTTCGTCAGGGACACCCGCATCTGTGCCCCGAACCGCCCGGTCGCCACGGTCGCCCCCAGTGACCGCAGCTGCGCCACGACCTCCTCCACCATCGGCTCGGCCACCTCGCCGGGGGCCGCCGCGTTCCAGGTCGGCCGCCGCCCCTTGCGCGCATCGCCGTACAGCGTGAACTGGCTGATGACGAGCAGGGGCGCGTCGATGTCACTGCACGACCTCTCGTCCGCCAGCATGCGGATCGACCAGAGTTTCCTGGCGAGTTGGGCGGCCTTCTCCTTGGTGTCCGCATGGGTCACGCCGACCAGGACGCACAGCCCCTCGCCCTCGATCGCGCCCACCGTCTCGCCGTCCACGACGACACTGGCGCCGTCCACCCGCTGTACCACCGCTCGCATGCGCACCATCATGCCCGGTGCGGATCGAAGCCGTCGAAGCTGTGCCCGTTCCTGGACGTGCCCGCGGCGGCGGCCGGACCCGGCCGCCGCCGCGGGGCCACTTCTCAGCCGAGGCCGAACTTCTGTGCGGTGGTGCCGTTGCAGTCCCAGATCTGGAGGCGGGTGCCGTTGGCGGTGGCGCCGCTGGGGGAGTCGAGGCAGCGTCCGGACTGGGGGTTGAGGAGGGAGCCGTCGGCCTGCTGGACCCAAGTCTGGCCGCCGACCCCGTTGCAGTCCCAGAGCTCGACCTTGGTGCCGTTCGCCGTGCCGTTGCCCACGATGTCCAGGCAGCGCCCGAGGGTGGACAGCGAGCCGTCCGGGTTGTGCGTCCAGTGCTGGTCCTCGGCGTACGTCTGACAGTCCCACAGCTACGCACCGTGTTCGGGTGCGTCAATATTTGTTTCCTTTTTTGGTACAGACCACAGCGGGAGCCGGGACTGGAAAAGGAGGCCCATTATTGATCCTTAACATCCCAACTAGGGCCGTTCGGGGGCACTCGGTCACATTGCGGCCACTTGGGGTGGCACCATGCTTCCACACGCCGGTCGAGGGGACGGTAGAGGCGTATGAGCACACCGAGTACCGGGCGACTGAAGGTGCAGGGCACGCAGAGCGCGCAGAGCCTGCCCCGGCCGCCCGCACAGCGAGGCGAGGGCGTCCCGCTGCCCGCGGAACCCCCGGAGCACGACCTGACCCGCCTGAGCCTGCCGGAGCTGCGCGTCCTGCGCCGGGACGCCCAGCGAGACGAGGCCGACCTCAGTTACGTACGACGGCTGCTCCAGGGCCGTATCGACATCCTGCGCGCGGAACTGGCCCGCCGCTCCCCGGCGGGCGCCGCCTCCGTAGTGGACCGCCTTCCGGAGATCCTCACGGACGCCCCGGCCCGCCACCGCTCCTCGGCCCGCCATGTCACCCTGGGCACCCCGCACAACGAGGAGTACGGCCGCCTGGCCGCCGAGATGCTGGCAGAGGTCGAGCTGTCCGACCTGGAGGCCCGCACGGACACCGAACTGAACACGGCGATGGGCCGCCTGGTGCGCTACGAGCAGGAGGTGTCGGGCAGAAGGCAGCGCCTGCAGCGGACGGCCGACGACTCCAGCGGAGAGATCGCCCGCAGGTACAGGGAAGGCGAAGCCCAGGTGGACGATCTGCTGACGTAAGGCAGAGCGCCCCTTCAGGGACGCGGGGCTGTATCGATGTGCGGCTACCGCCGCGTGGGCGCGACCAGCCCCCACAAGGCCGCACCCAAAAATGAATCGGCACCACGGAATCAAACACATACCGTGCTGCCATGACCGACGCCGTCGAAGTCCGCCCCATAACCGAACCCGAGTTCGCAGACTGGCAGCGAGCCCTGAAGACCGGCTTCCTCCAGCACCCCACGCTGACAGCCGACCAACTCGACGCCCGGCGAAAGCAGTTCGTCCCGGGCAGACTCCTCGGCGCCTTCGACGGCCCCCGCTGCGTCGCGACGTTCCGCTCCTTCGCCCAGGAACTGACCGCGGTCGGCGGCGCCACCCTCCCCGCGGACGCAGTCTCGAACGTCACCGTCACCCCGACCCACCGCCGCCGCGGCCTGCTCACCCGCATGATGAGCCAGGACCTCGCCGCGGCCAAGGAACGCGGGGACGTCGTCGCGACCCTGATCGCCGCCGAGTACCGGATCTACGGCCGCTACGGCTTCGGCCCCGCGACCACGCTGACCGAGTGGACGATCGACGTTTCACGCACCGGCCTGGACCCCCGCTGGTCGCGCCCCGAGGGCGGCGGCCGGATCGACCTCGTCGACGGCGAGGACATTCGCAAGCTCGGCCCCGAGCTGCACGAGCGCGTGCGCCGCAGTACTCCCGGCGCGGTCAGCCTCCCCGAGCTGTCGTGGCAGCTGCGGACGGGGGCGGTCCGCTTCGACTCCGAATGGGCCGAGCCGTACTTCGCGGTGTACCGGTCGGCGACCGGCGAGGTCGAGGGCATCGCGTCCTACGATTCGGACGACAACTGGCACGACAAGCAGCCGCACAACACCGCCGACGTGCGCTGGCTGCTGGCCGCGACCCCGGCGGCGGAACGCGCGTTGTGGCACTACCTGTGCTCGATCGACTGGATCACCAAGGTGAAGAGCGGCTGGCGGTCGCCCGACGACCTGCTGCCACACCACCTTCCCGACCCGCGTGCCGCGCGGATCACCACACAGGCCGACTGGCTGTGGGTGCGGATCCTGGACGTCGTACGGGCCCTGGAGGCGCGGACCTACGACAGGGCGGGTTCGCTGGTCCTCGATGTGGTGGACCGGCAGGGGCTGGCCGGCGGCCGGTTCCGGCTGGACGCCTCCCCCGAAGGCGCGTCCTGCACCCCGACCACCGACACCCCTGAACTCACCCTCGACATCGCCGAGTTGGCGAGCGTCTGGCTCGGGGACCAGTCCGTGACGCGGTTGCACGCCCTCGGACGGGTCCGGGAAGAGCGAGTGGGCGCCGTCCGGGAGGCCGACGCCCTGCTGCGCGCGTCCGGGCGTCCTTGGTGCCCGGACATCTTCTGAGACGGTCTCCTTCCTCCCGGTGACAGTGCCTGAATCACCTTGTTCAGTTGTCTGTGCTGTGGTGCTCGATGGTGCTCATCCGTAGCGAGCTGTGAAGTTGTGACTGTGCGGGTCCTGCCGTGTTCGGTTGTCGGTGTTCAGTTGTGACTGTGCCGGTGTGCTGCGGGCTGGTCGTGCGCCTCGACGGCCGCCCTGAGTGACCGGGCTCCCGGCTCCCCTCCGGAAGGGAACCCGATCGGCCAACCGCCGAGGAAGTTTGACCATGTTGTAGGAGTTGGTGACCAACTCCACTGTACTTATCTCCGCTTGGAAGCGACTCATAACCACCTTCCCGGGAACTGCCAGAAGATGGCGGGAAGTTGTACTGTTTGTCCGTGGACCCGGAACACGCCTCCGCCAATGGGCGGGCGAGGTCACAGCGGCCTCAGGCGTCACATCGCGAGGTGGCCGACGAACTGCGCATCCGGATCAGGTCCGGGGTGCTGCGGCCGGGCCAGCGCATGCCCACGCAGGCCAAACTGGCCGACGAGTTCGGCGTCGAGCGGGGGGCCGTACGGCAGGCACTGCGCATCCTGCAGTCGGAGCATCTGCTCACCAACGTATCGAAGGGCAGTCCGGCAACGGTGGCCCCGGTTACGGGCCCGGTGCGGTTCGCCGTGGGGCCGGAGGCGCCCCCGCAGCCCACGATGGTGGCGCTCACGCCCCGGATAGAGGCGGCCTTCGCCGCACCGCACGTGGAGATCGACGCGCTCTGCCTGACCTCGGTCTCCCTCAACCTCGCCCTCGGCGAGCCGCTGCGGCTCATCCACGCGGGGCGGCTGGAACCGGCCAAGATCGACGTCCGGGTGCTGCTGCCCAGCCGGAACATCGACCTCGCGTTCCCGACCGCGGTGGACGCGTCGGCGGAGGACGCGGTGCACGACCGCTGGCTGGCCCAGCGCAACGCGCAGGGCCAGGTGCTCCAGCACAACCTGCAGGCGCTGCGCGCCACGCACGGCGTCGACGTGCAGGTGACCTTCCGGGCCCTGCCGTTCACCCCGCCGGTCAAGCTGTACCTGCTCAACGGGGCGGAGGCGCTGTTCGCGTACTACACGCTGGGGCGCCACGAGCGGGAGATCGACCACGAGCATCTGCAGACGTACGACGCCGAGGGCACGCGGTCGATGCTCTTCGCCTTCGAGCGGGGCGCGGGGCTGCGGGACACCACCTTCGTGACGCAGTCCCGCCTGTGGTTCAACGCGCTCTGGGAGACGATCAGTTCGGAGCTGAAGCTCACGTCCTAGCCGCCGCCGGACCGGCGAGCACCAGGGCGAGCAGGACCGCGCCGGCCGCGCTGAACGCCGGACTCTTGGCCTTGATGCCCACAGTGAGCAAGAGCAGGCCGATAATGCCAGTGGCACCGTACTTCGACTGGACGATCTGTTCGAAGCCGACGACGAAGACGGCGGAGAGAAGAGTGAGGGTGGCGGGCATGGCGGTTCCCCCATCGTCGGGAAGCAAAGCTTCCACCAACTCGACCAAGTTGGCAACCAACTCTAGTTATGTTGTTCCCAGTTGGTCGTGACTTATAAACAACCTTCAAACAACTCCCACCAAGTGGATCAGAGTTGTAGCGTTTGGTCGTGACTCAGGAGAACGTGGCAGTGAACGGCGGAAGCAGGCTCACGCACCAGGAGATCGCCGACACCCTGCGGGAACGCATCCGTGCGGGTGACCTCAAGGCGGGTGACCGGCTGCCCACCCAGGCCGAGTTGGCGGAGGAGTTCGGCGTGGAGCGTGGCGCCGTACGCCAGGCCCTGCGCGCACTCCAGGACGCCGGTCTCCTCACCAACGTCAGCAAGGGCAGCCCGCCGCGGATCGCCGAGCCCCCCGGCCCCACGCTCGACGAGCCCCAGCCGACCATGGTCGGCCTCGGCCCGCGTATGACGGAGGCCTTCTCCTGCCCGCATGTGCGCGTCGACGCCGCCTGCCTGACCGCCCAGAGCCTGCTCCCGGCGCTCGCCGAGCCGCTGCGCATGATCCACGAGGGCCGGATCCGCCCCGACCGCATCGACTTCCGGGTCCTGCTCCCCAGCCGGGACATCAACCTCGCCTTCCCGGTGCCGGTCGAGGGCGACGGCGACGCGGTCCACAACCGCTGGCTGGCCATGCGCAACGCCCAGGGCCAGGTCCTGCAGTACAACCTCCAGGGCCTGCGCTCCACCCACAAGATCGAGGTGAACGTCACCTTCCGGGCCCTGCCGTTCACCCCACCGGTCAAGCTGTACCTGCTCAACGAGGCCGAGGCGCTGTTCGCGTACTACATGGTCACCCGCCGGGAGGAGCAGACGGAGTCCGGCATCCTGGACATGTACGACGCCGTCGGCTCCGAATCCCTCCTCTTCTCGTTCGAGAAACGGGCCGGGCACCGGGACGCCGCGTTCGTGGAGCAATCGCAGAAGTGGTTCAACGCCCTCTGGGAAACCATCACCACGGACCTGACACTCTCCTAGTGACTTCTGATACGGCGCAGACTGAACTGGTGGCAGCCAAGAGCGCGAGGGAAACCGAAGAACTGACGGAACTGATCAGAAGCGCCCGTGTCGTCCTCTGGGACTTCGACGGGCCGATCTGCCGTCTGTTCGCGGGCCACTCGGCGGCGGAGGTCGCCGTCGGACTGGTGCAGTGGCTGGAGGGCCGGGGCCTGCACGGCCTGGTCGCGGACACCGGACGCGACTCCGTCGACCCGCAGCTTGTGGTGCGTGTCGCGGACCGCCGGCAGTTCGGCGGCGAACCGGCCGACGACGCCGAGGGCAACGTGCCCGACCCGCACCGCGTGCTGCGTGTCGTGGACAGCCGGCGTCCCGGCAGCGACCTGGTCGCGGAGTTGGAGGAACGTCTCACCGAGGAGGAGCTGCGGGCCACGGCGACGGCGATGCCGACGGCGTACGCGGACGTCCTCATCCAGACCTGGCGGGCACTCGGCGTGCGGATGGCGGTGACCACCAACAACTCTCCCCGGGTGGCCCGCGCCTACCTCGACGCCCGTGGCCTGACCGCCTGTTTCGCCCCGCACATCTACGGCCGTACCCAGGACCTGGACCTCCTCAAGCCCGACCCGCACTGCCTCAACCGCGCACTCAGCGCGATGGGCGCCGTCCCCGACGCGGCCCTGATGATCGGCGACTCCCCCTCCGACCTGGAGGCGGCCCGCAGGGCCGGGGTGCCGTTCCTGGGCTACGCGCGTAACGAACGGAAAGCCAAGCTTTTGACCGCGGCCGGTGCGGACCGTGTCGTCGGTTCACTGGAGCCTTTGCTGGAGATGCTGCGGGACTAGCCGTCTGCCCGCGCGCCTGCCGACGACGCCTGCGGACCCACGCTGTCAGGGACACCAGCAAACCTGCCGTCCAGACGGCAAGTTGACTGAGGTCGTCGATTTGCAGGTTGATCCCGAGTACCTGAACGTTCATGGCTTTCCACCCCCCTCGCCTCGCAGCAGTCGGTCAACCCCTCAAGTTGCCCAGTTGACTGAGAAGTTGACTGCTCGAGGCAGGGATGCCCGCCCGACTAGATCTATTAACCCCAAAGTTGACTGGTCAGTTGGCTGACTGGAAGTTGTTTGCCGGACGTCCGGGTGCGGTACTTACGGCATGTGACCAATCGGACGGCAGGTGGCGCAGGCGCCTTTCAGCGGGTCTCGGAGGAGCTCCGGGTCCGGCTCTCCGACGGGGCCTACCCGCTGAACTCCTTCCTGCCGTCTCAGGGGTCGCTCGCGGAGGAGTTCGGAGTCGCCCGTGACACCGTGCAACGGGCGCTGCGTGAACTGAGCAGCGAAGGGTGGATCGAATCCGGCCGGGGCAAGCGCTCACGGGTCGTGATGCGTCAGCACATACAGTCCTCCGCGCCCCGGGCCAGCCGTTCCCGGCACCACCCGGTCACCCTGGGCCCGCTCATTGGTGAAGCCTTCGAGCGGGAGGAGGTCACGCTGGACATATACACGCTGACGTCGGAGAGCCTGGACGCCCACATCCGCATCCAGGCGGAGCGGATCCGGGCCGGTGACATCTCGCCCCGGCGGATCGCCCTGCGGATGATCCTGCCGGCCGAGGGGCAGTCCATGCCGTACCCCCGCGCCAGTGGCGACAGGGACGACCCGCGCCTGCCGAAGCGGCTGCACGCCATCACCGATGCCCACACCAGTTCCCTGCGCACGGTCCTCGGCCAACTCCGGGCCGAGAAGCTGGTGCCGGAGGTCGAGCTGGAGGTCCGCCATGCCGAACTCACGCCGACGTTCAAGCTCTACGTCATCAACCACGACGAGGTCCTGCACGGCTTCTACGAGCCCGTCCGGCGTAGGGTGATCCTGGACGACGGGACGGAGGTCGAGGCTGTGGACGTCCTCGGCTTCGGTGCCTCGCTCACCCATCACGTCCGCGATGCGAACGCGACATCACCCGGTTCGACCTTCGTCGCCAACACCACCAGGTGGTTCGAGTCGGTATGGGCTCTCCTGGCCACATGACGTGATCCCGATGCGGTCCGGAGATGTTCTCCGCTGCGCTAGCATGCCGCAATCGACTGAGCAACCGCTCGGGTTCGTGCGTATGGGGATGGTGACAGAGCCGTCCTCGGGCGACCATACCGATCAACGACCGAACAGCTGTGCCCCACCACCCGTCAGGGTCACTCTGCTTCGCCTCGACTCGTGTCGTGCGTCACCCGGCAATACCGTTTCCCCTACCCGATACCCCGCGATCCACGCGCGAACCACCCCGGAGCGACCAGTGGGTGCACCGCCTGTCCCCCCTGTCGTGAGCGGGAGAGACACCGGCAGACCTCTATTCGACGACGAGTACGAGGCGTTCCGGGGGCGTGCGGCGGAGCAGGGGCTGGCCAGCTCCGGCTTCCACAACCAGAACTACGTCCTTCCGCTGAACGACGCGGTGGCCCGGCTGCTGGGCCGTGAGCCCGGGACCGCGGTCATCGTCAGGGTCCGCAGGCCCGACGCCCTGTCCGTGGTGATCCGGACGTGGGCGAACGAGGCGCGGATCCTGCAGGCGGTCCATGGCGTGCTGCCCAACGTCCCCGAATGTCTCTTCGAGGGGAATCGCTTCACCATCCACAGCTATGTGGAGGGAGTTCCGCTCTCCAGCGTCTGCGGGAACGGCAAGCCGGTCGACACCGTGCTGTTGAGCGCGCTGGCCCGGCTGATGGCCGAGATGACCCAGGTGCGCGGTGCCGCGCTGCCGCCGCTGCCGTCGATGTGGCCCAGGAACCACATGGACAGCCAGGGCTTTCTGCGGGCGCTGGCCAGGATGGCGGACCTCCAGGTCCGGCAGGCCAACGGGCCCGTGTTCGGCTGGCTGTTCGCCGCTCTGGGCATCCCCGAGGACGCTCTGCTCCGGTACGCCGACCGGGTGCCCTGGATGACCCGGCGTCCCTACAGCCTTCTCCACGCCGACCTGCACCGCGACAACGTGATCGTGTCGCCGGACGACGGTACGCCGCTCACCTGTGTCGACTGGGAGCTGGCCACCTTCGGTGACCCCTTGCACGACCTCGCGACCCATCTGGTCCGGATGCAGTACCCGGACCATCAGTGGGACGAGGTCGTCGAGGCGTGGGCGGTCGCCATGTTGGCGGTGCGGCCCGCCGCCACCCATGGGGTGGCCAAGGATCTGCGGCACTACGTGGACTTCGAGCTGGCCCAGTCCGTCTACCCCGACGTGATGCGGGCCGCGAGGTCCCTGGACGAGTCCTTCGACGAGCAGAGCCTGGACGCGGCCGCGGTGGCCGTCCGCCGCGCTCTGGAGGCCGCGGCGGAGCCGCTGCAGTTGCGGACCGTGCCTGGTGACAAGGAGATCGAACGGATCCTGTTCCGCTGGGCGGCGTCCGCGCCCGGCACCGGCGACACCCGGCGCGGCCGGGTCACCAAGGTCATCGACTGGAAGCAGGACTGGCGGGTTCCCGAGCGCCCCGACTTCCCGCATTCCGCGGTGCGCGCGGCGCTGTTCCTGGAGGGTTCGGCGCCGGCCCGTCAGGTGTTCAAGGGCACCGCGCACCTCAACTCGGTGATCCGGGTGCCGGGCATCGACTTTCCCGTGGTGATCCGCCGCAAGGTGCCGCACATCCGGCGTCTTGAGCGCAGTTACCTCAGTGAGCACGCGGTGCTGCGGGCGATCGAGCGCTCCGGGGCGCCGGTGGCCGCTCCCCGCGTCCTGGCGTTGGGGGAGAGCCACTCCCGCTATCTCTTCGCCTACTCGCGGGACCGCTTCGCCATCCACACCTACGAGGGCCCAGGCGACATCGGCCGCAAGCCCGGCCATCCCGTCGACGGGCTCCTCCCGCACGAGGCCGACAGGCTCGTCGACCAGTTGGCCGCGCTCACCGAGGTCGACTACACCCAGCTGGACCCGGCCGCCGGCGAGCCCGGCTTCTACGGCTGGCTCAGCGAGCAGCTCGTCGCGCTGGTCGGCAGCCTCCCCGGGGAATCCCAGCAGCTGGCCCGTTTCCTCGGCCTGCCCGGCGCTTCCCGGCTGCGGGAGATCCTCGCCCGGCACCCGGTGAGCGACCGCGCCTCCGCCCTGCTCCACGGCGACCTCAACCCCTGGAACCTGGTACGCCGGGACGACCCGCTCGCGCTGACGATCATCGACTGGGAGATGGCCCTGGTCGGTGACCCGCTCTACGACCTGGTCCGGCACATGCATCTCACCCCGACCCGGCCGGAGATCCGGGACAGGATGTTCCGTCGCTGGGACCGCATGCTGCCCGCGCGGTTCACCCACGACTGGCAACGGGACTGGCGGGTCTACCGCTGGATCGAGATCGTTCGCTCGGCCTACGTCGACCTGGACCGTCAGGTCACCGGGGCGAGCCTGGACGTGCCCAATGTCCGCCGGGCCGTGGACTCGTACGCCATGACGCTGACAGCGGCCAAAGGCTCCCTGGGCCTGCCCGTGCGGGCGACGGCGAATCCCCGTCTTGCTCGTGCTCTGGCCTAGAGGGGCCATGGCCGAACCGAATGCCCGCCTGCCCGTGGGTCCGTGGTGTCGGCCGGGCGGCGCGGTGCGGAGGGGGCAGGTATGTTCCGGCGGAGCGGTGGCCGGGTGGGCGAGGCCGGGGCAGCCCGGCTGAGGCGCCTTCAAAAACGGGTCGGGCCGGCGGTGATTCGAATCCTCCTGCTCGGCGCCTTCGTCACCGGCCTCACGGCCCAGTTCGTGAAGCCGGTCGGTGACGCCCCGGAAGGCAAGGCCTGTCTCGGCGGCGCGTTGCTGAGTCTGGTCGGCTATGTCCTGTACGACCAGGTGAAGGAGCTGACGTCGTCGGTCCGCGCCCCGGCCAGGGTGCTGGTGAACTCCAGTCAGCTGGACGGCTTCGTCGGCGAGGCCTTCGAGGCACGAAGCGTTGAGATCAGCTTCCTGTGGTCCCGGGACGGTGCGGCCGAGGCAGCCGTGGCGACCTGGACCGAACACCTCGACGATCTGTGGCACCTCGCGAAACTCCCTCAGTGGCGGCGGGGAGTGCCGGCCTGAATACCGCTGCGTAGGCTTGTCCCATGGGTGAGATGGGCCTGCGCGAGCGCAAGAAGCGGCGGATGTACGAGGACGTGTCGGACATCGCCGTACGGCTGTTCCTGGCGAAGGGGTTCGACGCGGTCCCGGTCGCCGAGGTGGCCGCCGCGGCCGGGATCTCCAAGCCGACGCTGTTCCGGTACTTCCCGGCCAAGGAGGACCTGGTCCTGTACCGGATCGCCGACCACGAGACGGAGGCCGCGCGGCTGGTCGCGGAAGCCTCGGACGCCGAGTCGCCGGTCGGTGTGCTGAAGGCCCACTTCCTCGACGGGCTCGGCCGCAACGACCCGATCACCGGGCTCAACGACCATCCCGCGGTCCTCGCCTTCCACACCCTGCTCAACAGCACCCCGACCCTGGTCGCCCGGCAGTACTCCTACCTGGAGCGGTCGGAGGCCGCGCTCGCCGAGGCCCTCGGTGGAACCCTGGACGCCCGGCTGGCCGCCGGCCAGATCATCGCCGTACAGCGGATCCTCGCGCAGGACAACTGGCGGCGGATCGCGGCCGGGGAGCGGGTCGAGGACGTACGGGAGGACGCCGTGCGGGCGGCGGAGCGGGCGTTCGGGCGGCTGGAGCGGTCCCTGGCCGAGGACGGCTGAGTTCCGGACGGACTCCGGCTGAGTTCGGGACGGACTCCGGGGACTCCGGACTGAGCTCCGGGGACTCCGGACTGAGCTCCGGTAAAAAATTTAACCGGGTCACGATTTCTCGTTTACGCTGTCTCCATGCAGCAGGAACTCGACCTCGAACGTGCCTACCACGACGCCTGCCGGGCCGCCCTCGACCGCATGGTCGAAGGCGCCGCCGAACACGTCGTCACCGGCGAGGACGTCTCAGCCTCCGGCGCCGACGCCGAGGTGCTCGGGTACCGGCTGCGCAGCCACGCCAAGGAGATGCGCGAGCTGCCGGAGGGCCCGCTGTTCTTCGGCAAGCTGGACTTCGAGACGGGGGAGCACGCCGGGCAGAGCTACCGCATCGGCCGGCTGCGGATCAGCGAGGAGCCGACCGCTCCGCCCCTCGTCGTCGACTGGCGGGCCCCTGTCTCCCGCGCCTTCTACCAGGCCGGCCCCGACGACCCCCAGGGCGTCGCGGTACGGCGCCGGTTCGGCTGGGCGCCCGGCAGCCGCGGCGACTCCGCCGACCTCACGGGGCTGGAGGACGAGCATCTCAGCAAGGGCGAGGCCGGGACCGGAGCGCTGCTCACCCACGAGATCGAACGACCCCGCGTCGGCCCCATGCGGGACATCGCCGCCACCATCCAGCCCGACCAGGACGACCTGGTCCGGGCCGGCCTCGCCGACTCCGTCTGCGTCCAGGGCGCCCCCGGCACCGGCAAGACCGCCGTCGGCCTGCACCGCGCCGCGTACCTCCTCTACACGCACCCCCAGCGCATCCGCCGCTCCGGCCTCCTCATCCTCGGCCCCAACCGCACCTTCCTCTCCTACATCTCCGAGGTCCTCCCGGCCCTGGGCGAGACCGGCGTACGGCAGACCACCCTGCCGGAGGAGATCGGCCGCCACCCGGCCACCGGCACCGACTCCGACCGCACCGCCGCGCTCAAGCACGACCCCCGGATGGCCGAGGTCCTGCGCCGGGCGCTGTACGCCCGTATCTCCACCGACGGCATCGACGCCCTCTCGCTCTCGGACGGCACCTACACCTGGCGGGTGCCCGCGGCCGTACTGGCCCGGATCGTGGAGGGGGTACGGGACGAGGAACCGCCGTACGCCGTCGGGCGCGAGCGGGTGCGGGGGCGGGCGATGCGGGCCGTACAGCTGCAGGCCGAACGCCGGGCCGGCCCGCAGCCGGCCGCCTGGACCCGGCGCCTGGAACGCTCCCGCGCCATGAGCGCCTACCTCGACACCGTCTGGCCCAAGGTGCGCCCGGAGGAGGTGGTCGCCGGACTCCTCACGGACGCCGGGGTGCTGGCGCGGGCCGCCGAAGGCCTCCTGACCTGCGACGAACAGCGGGAGCTGCGCTGGCCCCGCCCGCCCCGCTCGTACAAGTCCGCCCGCTGGTCACCCGCCGACCTGGTCCTCCTCGACGAGGTCGCGGGCCTCGTCGAACACCCCGAGGGATACGGCCATATCGTCGTCGACGAGGCCCAGGACCTCTCTCCCATGGAGTGCCGGGCGATCGCCCGCCGGGCCGTCTTCGGCTCGCTCACCGTCCTCGGCGACCTGGCCCAGGCCACCACCCCCTGGTCGGCGCGGAGCTGGGGCACGGTACTGCGGCACCTCGGCAAACCTGACGCCGCCGTCGTCCCGCTCACCACCGGCTTCCGCGTCCCGGCCGCGGTCGTGGACCTGACCAACCGGCTGCTGCGGCACCTGGGCACGGACGTGCCCCCGGCCAAGTCCTACCGGGCCGACGGCGAGCTGACGATCAGCCCGACGCGGGACGTCCACGCCACGACGGTCGCCGCCGTACGGCGGGCCCTCGCACACGAGGGTTCGGTGGGGGTCGTGGCGGCGGACACGGAGGTGACCGGGGTACGCGCCGCCCTCAAGGCCGCCGGCATCGACCCGGCGGACCCGGACCAACTGGGCGCCCGGGTGGCGGTGGTCCCGGCGAGCATGGTCAAGGGCCTGGAGTACGACCACGTGGTGGCCGTGGAACCGGCGGCGGTGGCGGAGGCGGAGGAGCGCGGCCTGCACAGGCTGTACGTGGTCCTGACGAGAGCGGTGTCCAGGCTGGATGTCGTGCACTCCAGAGCGTTGCCTTTCTGAGAAGGCCCGTTGCAGCGCGCCCCTTGAGGGGCGCGGGGCGGTATTCGATGTGCGGCTACCGCCGCGTGGGGGCGAGCAACCCCCACACACCCGCAGCCGCGCTACTGCCTCTCCCGGCACTCTCTTGCGATCCTGTCTCCCGATGCTCCTCTTCCTAGACATCGACGGAACCCTCATCCCCTTCGGCGCCCCCGCCGACCACCCCTACCCGGTCTACGGGACCGACCCCACCCCCTCGTCCCCCCTCCTCACCCGCATCGACCCCGCCCTCGGCCCCCGGCTGGAAGCCCTCCGCTGCGACCTCGTCTGGGCCACCACCTGGATGGACGACGCGAACACCGTCGTCTCCCCCTGGCTGGGCCTGCCCCCGTTGCCCGTCGTGGAGTGGCCGGACGAGGAGGAGCCGCCCTCGCTGCTGCACTGGAAGACCCGGGCGCTGGTGGCATGGGCGGCGGAGCAGCCGTTCGTCTGGATCGACGACGAGATCACCGAGGCGGACTCCGCCTGGGTGGCCATCCACCATCACCGCCCCGCCCTCCTCCACCGCGTCGACCACGAGTTCGGCCTGACGGACGCGGACTTCACGGCGCTGGAGGAGTGGCTACGGACGAACCGAGGACCGCGGTGACGGTGTCAGCGGCAAATCCCCGGCATTGACGGGGAGTTGGGGCACCGGGATGATCGGCGCCGACCCGAGCGACGGAAGGACCGGCCCGTGTCCGCACCCCCTGCCGCCGAGGCGGTAGCGCTCCTCCATGAACTCGGCGCCGCCGAGATCGCCCATCCCGGAGGCACACTCCTCGCCCATCTCCTGCGAGTCCACGACCAGTTGGCGGCCTGGGACGCCCGTCCGGCCCTCCGGCTCGCGGGTCTGTGCCATGCCTGCTACGGCACCGACGGCTTCCCCACCGCGCTGCTGGCCCCGGACCGTCGCGCCGAACTCGCGGCGGTGATCGGCGCCGAGGCCGAAGCCGTCGTGTACCTCTACGGGGCGTGCGACCGGAAGGCCACCTATCCGGTGCTCGCGGAGCCCGACGCCCCCGTCCACGACCGCTTCACCGGCCGCCCCCACATCCCCGAGCCCCGACTCCGCCGGGACCTCGCCGAACTGACGGCCGCCAACGAACTCGACCTCGTCCGTATCGACCCGTCCTTCCGGGAACGGTGGGGACCCGGACTCCTCACCCTGTTCACCCGCTTCCGCCCCCTGCTGAGCGGGCCGGCCTGGTCGACCTGCCACGCCCTGCTCACGGAGGACTGACGGCCGGTCGCCGGGCCCGTCGGCGGCGAGCCCTCAACTCGGCTCGGCGGGGGTGTCCGCGGGCGTCCCGGGTTTCCCGTGGAGGACCTCTCGGGCCTGGTCCGCGGCGCGCGCGATGCTCTCCGAGATGAAGTCGGTGAACCGGGCGATGTTCTCGAGGCGGCCGGCGGCCGGGGTGCCCGGACCGAGGACGGCCACACCCTGGCGTGCGGTGTCGGCGAGGTGGGCGGTGGCGCGGGCGCTGGCCATCGTCGACTGGTACATGACGTCGTCGTCGACGAGGTAACGCTCACGACGGCGTTCGTCGCGCTCCCTGCGGATGAGCCCCTGGCTTTCGAGGAACGCCACCGCCTTGGAGACGGAGGCCGGGCTGACCTGGAGGCGCTGGACGAGTTCGGCGGCGGTGAGGCTGCCCGCGTCGGTGGTGTAGAGGCAGACCAGGACCCGGGCCGTCATCCTGGACAGGCCCGACTGCATGAAGATGGTGGTGAAGACCTCCTCGTACGCGCGCACGGCTTCGGCGTCACGTCCGTGGGCCTGCGGGGGAGTGCCCGGGTCCCGGGGCGCGGCCTGCCTGCGGCGGTGGGTGCGGTGTTCGGTGGCGCGGTGGGCGAGGTCGGCGCGGTAGGCGGTGGGGCCGCCGTTGCGCATCACCTCGCGGGTGACGGTCGAGGTCGGGCGGTCGAGGCGGCGGGCGATCTCGGCGTAGGCGAGGTCGTCGGCCAGCCCCAGCGCGATCTGCTGACGCTCCTGCTGAGTGAGCCTGCCTCCCGGCATCGCGGTCTCCTTCGGGGTGTGCGGTGCGTTCGAGCATAGCGTTCACTCTCTATTCATTGCAACGCACGGGAGCGGGCTCTGTTGCGTTAGATTCAAAGCCATTGCAACGATTCTCGACGCTGACCTGCATAAATAAAGTTTGAGTGCAATGAATCCGTTGCTGAATCCATGAATGCAACGTAGCGTTTCTTTCGTCGGAAACGGCGGGCCGAAAGGGGCCCGCCCTGTAGATGAAGGAGTGCGCGATGCAGAAGTTCGACACCCCCGCCCCGGTCTTTGTCGTTCTGGACATCCCCGCGGGACTCATCCGGTTCATCGCCGCCGACCGGGCCGACACCACCGTCGAGGTGCTGCCCTCGGACCCCGCCCGGGGCCGTGACGTGAAGGCGGCCGAGCGGATCGAGGTCGGCTACGACGACGGTGTGCTGCGGATCGAGGCCGCGGCGGCGAAGAACCGGATCCTCGGCGACTCCGGGTCGGTGGAGGTGACCGTCCAGCTGCCGGCCGGCTCGCGCGTCGAGGCGAAGGCGGCGCTCGCCGAACTCCGGGGCGTGGGACGGCTCGGCGACGTCGTCTTCGAGGGTGCGCAGGCCACGGTCAAGCTCGACGAGACCGACGGCGCCCGTCTCACCCTCCAGGCCGGCGACATCTCCGTCGGCCGGCTGGGCGGTCCTGCCGAGATCAGCACCCAGAAGGGCGACCTCGACATCACCGAGGCCGTGCGCGGCGTGGTCGTGCTGCGCACCCAGCACGGTGAGATCTCGGTCGGTGCCGCCCGCGGGGTCTCCGCCTCCCTGGACGCGGGCACCACCTACGGCCGTATCAACAACACCCTCAAGAACGACGGCACCGCCGCCCTCGACATCCGGGCGACCACCGCCTACGGCAACATCAGCGCCCACAGCCTGTGAGTCCGGGGGCGGCATGCACCGAACGGGGCGGCGTACACCGGCACTTCGCCGGTGTACGCCGCCCCGTCCGTAGGGTCTTATTCGCCCTTCTCGGCGAACAGGCCGACCAGGCCCTGGGCCGTGTTGTCGGCGGAGTCGATCCGGTGGACCTCGACGCCCTCGTACGTGGCGACCTCGGCGCTGCGCGGGAACATGGCCCGCTCGTACTCGGCGAGCGCGGCCTCGGTGTCGTCGGGGTGTGCGGCGAGCGCCCTGCCGAGTTCGGCGCCGTCGAGCATGGCCAGGTTGGCGCCCTCGCCGTTGGGGGCCTGGAGGTGGGCGGCGTCGCCGAGCAGGGTCACCCCCGGCACCCGGTCCCACCGGTGCCCGGCCGGCAGGGCGTGGTGCGGGCGCAGGACCGGCGCGGTGTCGCCGTCGGTGATCAGCGCGGTGAGCGCGGGTGCCCAGCCGTCGAACTCCGCCGCGATCCGGGCGGTTGCTGCGGCGGCGTCGGTGAAGTCGACGGCGGCGAACCAGTCCAGCGGCCTGCTGAGCGCCACGTAGGTGTGCAGGGTGTCGCCGCTTTCCCGGTGGGCGAAGATCTCCTTGCCCGGCGAGGGCGCGATCATCGACCCGCCGCCGACCGCCTCGGCGGCGGCCGGGTGCCGGGTGTCGGCGTCGAACAGGTAGGTCTCGACGAAGGACGTACCGGCGTACTCGGGTACGGCGCTCGACAGCAGCGGCCGGACCCGTGACCAGGCGCCGTCCGCGCCGACCAGCAGGCCGGTGTCGACGGTGGTGCCGTCGTCGAACGTCACCTCGTGGCGTCCCCCGCCGAGGGACCGGGCGCTGTCGACCCGGTGCCCCCAGCGGACGGTGCCGGCCGGGAGGGAGTCGAGCAGGATCCGTCGCAGGTCGCCGCGGAGCGCCTCGGGGCGTCCGCCGGTGCCGTCGTCGGCCTCGGTGAACAGGACGGTCCCGTCCTGGTCGAGGACTCGCATGGCCTGGCGGCCGGCCAGGACGATGGCGTGGAACTCGTCCATCAGGCCGGCCGCGTGGAGGGCGAGTTGCCCGTTGTAGTCGTGGATGTCGAGCATCCCGCCCTGGGTGCGCGCCGCGGGGGAGGCGTCGGCCTCGTAGACCGTGACCGGGACTCCGTGGACGTGCAGGACGCGGGCGAGGGTGAGGCCCCCCAGTCCGGCGCCGATGATCGTGACGGGAGTGGGCATGGTGACTCCTTCGGGATCGGGCCGCCCGGTGGACTCCGGCCGGCCGCCTCCGGAAAGCTCGCAGACCCCACCGACGGACAGCCGACGCCCACCGACGAGCCCCCGACACCCGACCGGCACCCCTCCGACAACCGACCGACACCGCAGCCCACCGGCCCACCGGCCCACGGCCTCCCTCGCCCCCTCTCAGCCGGTCACGATGAGGCGTGCGGACGGCTGGAGCGGGTGCTCTGCCGCGCATTAGGCTGCGCTGACAGGTCGAGGCGGACCGGCGGGGGTCATGTGGATGTCACTGAGCGCGAGCTGGCAGATCCCTGGGAGGGCGTGCTGGTCGCTCCCGTCCGCGGTAGTGACATCGGTGTTCTGGTCCTGGCGGGATCAAGCGGGCGTGTGGAACGAGAGAGAGCACGCATCCTTGCCCGGCAGGGCATGACGGCCATGTCGATCCGCTGGTTCGGCGGACCGGGGCAGTCCCCGGGGATCTGCGAGATCCCACTGGAAACCTTCACCGCCGCCGTGGACCTCCTCCGGTCGAACGGGGCGCGACGCATCGGCATCGTGGGCACTTCCAAGGGGGCTGAGGCAGCTCTGCTCACGGCAGTGCACGATTCGCGTGTGGACGTCGTCATCGCGCTGTCGCCCACATCCCGGGTCTGGTGCAACGTCGGACCGGGCCGTGACGGAGCGCAGCACCCCTATCGATCGTCCTGGACCTGGCAAGAGCAGGCGCTGCCGTTCATCCCGCTGGATGATTCCTGGACTCCCGCAGAGCCAGGCAGCGGGCCGGTCGCCATCCGCGGATGGTACGAACTCAGCGAGCGGACCTTCGCGCACCTGCTCCCTCCAGCGGAGATCCCCGTGGACAAGGCGCGGGCCGATCTGCTGCTCGTCGCAGGCGGCGACGACGCGATGTGGCCGTCTCTGCCCTTCGCCGAACAACTGGCGCAACGTCGACGCTCGGTCGGGGCCACGGTGCGTCTGATAGCCCGCCACGACGCGGGCCACCGTCCACGGTTTCCCGGCGAGAGCCCGGCGCCGGCATCCCCGCGCTTCCAGTACGGAGGCACGCCCGAAGCCGACGCGCTCCTGGGAACGGCCGCCTGGCCCCACGTCCTCGACGCGCTCCGGAGCAGGGGCTGATCTTCTCTCCGGTCGCACGGAGACAGGACACGCCATCCCGTTGTCCTGTCTCACGTTCCGCAGCCGTGTCGATCGTCGCCCGGGTGCCGAGGGGGATCGTCGGGGGGTGCCCGGACATCGCAGGGACAGGGCGGCGGTCGGCATCCCGTCTCTGGGCCGTCCGGGTATGGCGCGGCACACTTTTGCAAGCAGGTGCTTGCAATTGTTAGCGAGGGTGCTGCAAGGTGGAGGCATGGCATCGCTCAACGTCGGCAATCTCGGTGAGTATCTGCGCGAACAGCGGCGCAACGCGCAGCTGTCGCTCAGGCAGCTCGCCGACGCCGCCGGGGTGTCCAACCCGTACCTGAGCCAGATCGAGCGCGGGCTGCGCAAGCCGAGCGCGGAGGTGCTCCAGCAGGTCGCCAAGGCCCTGCGGATCTCCGCCGAGACGCTGTACGTCCGCGCCGGCATCCTCGACGCCGAGCGGGATCTGAACGAGGTCGAGACCCGTGCGGTCATCCTCGCCGACCCCACTCTCGACGAGCGGCAGAAACAGGTGCTGCTGCAGATCTACGAGTCGTTCCGGAAAGAGAACGGCTTCGGATCCGGCGAGGAGAGCGCGAGCGACACGGACACCGCCGGCGCGAAGGACGACGCCGCCGCCGACGGTGCCGCCGACAGCGGTGCAGACAGCGAGACCGATCCGCGGCGGACGGCCGGATGAGCCGGCCAAGCGCGCCGACCGCCGCGCCGCGGACCACAAAACCCTCAGCCGAAAGCGAATCCGGGAGGACCATCACCATGGCCATCACCGACGACCTGCGCAAGACCTTCAGCGACCCGACTCCGCTCTACTTCGCCGCCGGCACCGCCGACCTGGCCCTCCAGCAGGCCAAGAAGGTCCCCGGCCTGGTCGAGCAGCTGCGTACCGAGGCCCCCGCCCGCATCGAGGCCGTGCGCAACACCGACCCGAAGGCCGTGCAGGAGAAGGCCACCGCCCGCGCCAAGGAGGCCGGTGTCAAGGCCAAGGAGGCACAGGCCAACCTCCAGTCCAAGGTCAACGACTTCATCGTCTCCCTCGACGGCGACCTCAAGAAGCTCGGCGAGTCCGCGCAGGACTTCGCCCTGCGCGGGGTCGGCGTGGCCGCCGAGTACGCGGTCAAGGCCCGCGAGACCTACGAGAAGGTCGCCGAGCACGGCGAGCAGGCCGTGAAGACCTGGCGCGGCGAGGCCGCCGACGAGATCGAGGACCTGGCCATCGCCGTCGAGGGCAAGCCCGAGCCGGTCGCGGTCAAGGACGAGGAGAAGAAGGCGGAGGAGCCGAAGGGCGCCGAGGCCAGGCCGGTCGCCGTGAAGAAGGCCCCGGCCGCCAAGAAGACCCCGGCGCCGCGCAAGGCCGCCACGGTCAAGAAGACCACCCCGCCGGCCAAGTAACCGGCAGGGCGACGACGGCTACGGGCCGGGCACTCCTGGAGTGCCCGGCCCGTTGTCGGTGTAGCGGGATCGCCCGAGCGGGTACGGTGACCGCATAGGGACAAGCCGAGTCGGGTGGTGGACGTTGTGCTGATGCAGGGCTTCACGAGTTTCCTGGGGCTGCTCTACCTCGCCATGCTGGTGCTGGCCGTGGTGGCCCTGGTCATGGCCGCGCTCTTCCGCGACGACGCCTACCGGGCCGCCAGCAAGCAGAACAAGGGCTTCTGGCTGATCATCCTCGGCATCACCGTCGCGGTGAACCTCCTGGTCCCGATGCTCTTCCTGCAGCTCGCGGGCCTGGTCGCCACGATCGTCTTCTTCGTCGACGTCCGCCCCGCCCTCAGGCAGGTCTCGGGAGGCGGCTTCGGCCGCCGCGGCCGGGGAAGCAGCAGCGACGGCCCGTACGGCCCGTACAACGGCGGCCGCTGACCTGCCAGGACGCGCCCACTGCAACGCGCCCCAAAGGGGCGCGGGGCTGTACTGAGTATGCGGCTACCGCCGCGTGGGCGCGACCAGCCACAACCCACCCGCAGTCGGCCGACGACAGGCCCCCACGGCGAGCAGCCGCTCAAACCCCCCGATCCAGCAGCACAACAGCCACGTCGTCCGTCAGCTCGCCCCCATTGAGCTGCCGTACCTCGTTCACCGCCGCCCGCAGCAACGCCTCCCCGGTCAGGCCGGAGGCCAACTGCCGGCGCACCATCTCGACCATCCCCTCCTGACCGAGCCGCTCCCCGCCCGAGCCCACCCGGCCCTCGATCAGCCCGTCGGTGTAGAGCATCAGGCTCCACTCGGCACCCAGCTCGACCTGCATCCGCGGCCACCGGGCACCCTTCAGCAGCCCGAGCGCCGGTCCGTTGTTGTCGTACGGCAGCAGCTCGGCCGGCCGGTCCGGCCCGGCGACCAGCGGCGCCGGATGCCCGGCCAGGCACAGCCCGGCCCGGCGCCCGTCCGGCGCTATGTCGACCGTGCAGAGCGTCGCGAAGATCTCGTCGTCCGAGCGCTCGTGCTCCAGCACCTCCTGCAGCGTGCCCAGCAGCTTGTCCCCGCACAGCCCCGCCAGGGTCAGCGCCCGCCAGGCGATCCGCAGCTCCACCCCGAGCGCGGCCTCGTCCGGCCCGTGCCCGCAGACGTCGCCGATCATCGCGTGCACGGTCCCGTCGGGCGTGCGCACGGTGTCGTAGAAGTCGCCGCCGAGCAGTGCCCGGGAGCGGCCGGGGCGGTAGCGCGCGGCGAAGCGCAGCGCCGAGCCGTCCAGCAGGGGCGTGGGCAGCAGGCCGCGCTCCAGGCGGCGGTTCTCCTGCGCCCGCATCCGCCCCTCCGCGAGCTTGCGCTCGGTCGTGAGGGAACGTTTGCGCTCGACGGCGTACCGGATGGCGCGGCTCAGCAGCCGGCCGTCCAGTTCGTCCCGGAAGAGGTAGTCCTGCGCGCCGACGCGCACGGCCTCGGTGCCGCGTTCGGCGTCACCGGAGGCGGTGAGCGCGAGCACGGCATGGCGGGGCGCGAGCTGGAGCACGTGCCGGAGCACGGCGAGCTCGTCGGTACCGGCGCCGTCGCCGGTGGCTGCGCTCGCGCGGCCCGGCGCCGGCAGCGCCAGGTCCAGCAGGATGCAGTGGACGTCGTCGGTCAGCAGCCGCTCGGCCTCGGTGAGGTTGCGGGCGGTGCGGACGCGGATCGAGGTGCCGGACGCGTCCTGCAACTCGGGCAGGACCGGCGAGCCGGCCGGATCGTCCTCGATCAACAGCAGGGTGAGAGTGGTGCCGCCGGTGTTCTGTGCGACGGCTTCCGTGCGGTTGGCCTCTTCCTTGAGGGGGCCGCCGCCCTGTGCGGGCATGGCGGCCGGCGCCTGACCACTCTCCACGGCCGGGATCGCTCTCTGCCGCGGTACGGGTACGGGCATCGTGTTGGGTTCCTTCCCTCCCCCCGAGGGCATGGCGGGGCGAGGGACCTCGACCCACCCGACGGGGACCATAGCGGTACTGGCCGCTTCAACGGAATGGTGTGAGCCGCGTCGCCCTGTCTCAGGCCGGTGGCATATGCCGCATGCCGTACCGCAGTTGGGTAAGAAGTGTGCCGGAAGGGGATGACGAAGGTCACGTGCGCCGGAGTTTGAACGGGTGTTGGCGTGCACTGGGTCACATGACTCAGCTCACGAAAGGGACATCACACCTAAAAAGAACGGTCAGGCGTCCGGGCGTACCACTCCGAGGATCGGCATCGAACCGGCGCCGCCGATCGACACCGTCCGCCCCGGGCGCGGGGCTTGGATGATCGCGCCGTCCCCGATGTACATCGCGACATGGCTGGCGTCGTCGAAGTAGATGATCAGATCGCCGGGGCGCATGTCCTTGACGTCGATGTGCTTGAGCTGCTTCCACTGCTCTTCCGAGGTGCGTGGAATCGGCCGGCCGGCGCTCGCCCAGGCCTGCGAGGTCAGCCCCGAGCAGTCGTACGAGTCCGGACCCTCCGCGCCCCACACATACGGCTTGCCGAGCTGCGCGGTGGCGAACGCGACCGCCTTCTGGCCCGCCGCGGACGCCTTGCTGTGGATCTCGTCGAGTATCCCGGTGTCCAGCCAGGCGGTCTGCGCCTTGTAGGCGGCCTCCCGCTCCAGTTCGGCGAGGCGTTCCTTCTGCTTCTCCTCCAGCTGCGATTCGAGCTTCTCTGCGGCGGCGATCCGCTCCGTGATCTTCTTCTTCGCGGCGGCCTTCGCCTTGCGTCCCGCCTCCAGCTTGTTCCACTGGTCGGCCGCGTCCGCCGCGTACTGCTTCAAATCCTGCTGGGTCTGGGTCAGTTCCCTGATCAGGTCCTTGTAGGCCCGCCCCCCCTGGAGTGCCAGCCCGGCCCCGTCCAGGAACTGCGAGGGGTTGTCGCTCAGCAGCAGCTGGGCGGTGTCCGGCAGTCCGCCGGTGCGGTACTGGGCGGCCGCCGCCCGGCCCGCGCGGGCCTTCAACTCGTCGAGCTGCTGCTGGCCCTTGACGATCTTCTTGGCCAGCTCGACGATCTCGGCGGACTGCTGCTGGGAGGCCTCCTGGGCGGCGTTGTACGCGTCGGTGGCGACGGCCGCGTCATGGTAGAGATCGTCCAGTTTCTCCCGTACGGCCTCAAGGTCCTTGTCGGCCGGGAGAGTCACGGCGGGACTGGGGGAGGCCGAGGCGCCGGGAGAGGCCGAGGTGCTGGAGGACGGTGTGGGGCTCGGTGCCGCGAACGCCGTGCCGGGTGCCGCCAGTACGGTCACCGCGCAGACCACGGTCACCGCCACCATCAGGATCCGGCGCCCGCCCGGGCGGGCGGTGTGCTTGTCCGGCCCCATGACCCGACCCCCCAAAAAAAACTGATTAACCGTCAGTAACTTATGACACGTGGAGGATCGTGCCACGTCGCGCCGCAAAGCGACAGAGGTAGCAACAGGCGGGTTCCTCCCCTGTTTCCCCCCGAGCATGACGATCTCCCCGCCTTTGTGACGTACGACTCACCGAGATCGTTCCATCCGCCCGCCATCAGGCAAGCGGCGCCAATGCCCCCCACGCCACCGTCACTTCTCCCTGCCGCCAGCGCACCGCCGAGTCCGTCACGGGCCAGTCGGCCGTCAGGTCCCGCACCGCCCGGATCCACCGCTGCCGGGCGCCGTACGACGCGTAGGGCGCGGCGGCCGCCCATGCGCGGTCGAAGTCCCGCAGGAACGCGTGCACCGGCTCGCCCGGCACATTGCGGTGGATCAGCGCCTTCGGCAGCCGCTCCGCGAGGTCCGAGGGCCGCTCCAGCGACCCCAGCCGGGTGGCGAAGGTCACCGTCCGCGGCCCCTCCGCCCCGAGCGCCACCCACACATGACGCCGCCCGATCTCGTCACAGGTCCCCTCGACCAGCAGCCCGTCCGGCGCGAGCCGTGCGCACAGCCCCTCCCACACGCCGGCCACCTCGCGCTCGTCGTACTGCCGCAGCACATTGGCCGCACGGATCAGCAACGGCCGCGCGGGCACGGGGATCTCGAACCCGCCGTGCCGGAAGGTGAGCCCGTCACGCTCGTAGGGCTTGGCCGCGAAGACCCGGGCGGGCTCGATCTCGACCCCGACGACACGCGCGCGTGGAGCGACGGTACGCAGCCGGCCGAGCAGTTCGACGGCGGTCCAGGGCGCGGCTCCGTAACCGAGGTCGACGGCAACGGGATCGCCGGCGCGCCGCAGTTCGGCACCGTGGGTCGCGGCGATCCAGCGGTCCATGCGGCGCAGCCGGTTGGGGTTGGTGGTCCCGCGCGTCACCGTTCCCATGATGGGGGTCCCCCCGCTCGAGCGAAGCCGAGAGTGGGGGAGGGGGGCGCGGGCTTTCATGCCTACGAGGGTAAAGCGCCCCATAGGGGCGCGGGGAACTGCGCGACCAGCCCCACCGGCCTGCAACCGACCGGCGGCCTCACCGCCCCCACGCATCCCACCCTCGAACGGTTGAGCGACGTTCAGTAACGTGTCAGTAAAATCGACGCCCCCCGGAATGGGAACCAACCCCTCCGCTGTTGCACTCCTGGAGGACGCTCGACGCCCTCCCAACGGCATGCCCGCACCAAGGAGGACCGCCACGTGAGCCAGTACGCCAGCAGGCTCGGGCGCCGCTCACCGTCGGCTGCCACCCGGCTCCTCCGGCCCCGCCGCCCCCGCCGGGTCGCCATGCTCTCCGTGCACACCTCACCGCTCCACCAGCCCGGCACCGGCGACGCCGGCGGCATGAACGTCTACATCGTGGAGCTCGCGCAGCGCCTCGCCGCGATCAACATCGAGGTCGAGATATTCACCCGGGCCACCTCCGGCGGCCTCCCGCACACCGTCGAACTCGCCCCCGGCGTCCTCGTCCGGCACGTCGACGCCGGCCCCTACGAGGGCCTCGCCAAGGAGGACCTCCCGGCCCAGCTGTGCGCCTTCACGCACGGCGTGATGCAGGCCTGGGCCGGCCACCGCCCCGGCCACTACGACCTCGTCCACTCGCACTACTGGCTCTCCGGCCACGTCGGCTGGCTCGCCGCCCAGCGCTGGGGCGTCCCCCTGGTGCACGCCATGCACACCATGGCCAAGGTCAAGAACGCCAGCCTGGCCGACGGCGACACCCCCGAACCCGCCGCCCGGGTCATCGGCGAGACCCAGATAGTGACCGCGGCCGACCGTCTCATCGCGAACACCGCCGAAGAGGCCGACGAACTCGTGCGCCACTACAGCGCCGACCCGGCCAAGGTCGCCGTCGTCCACCCCGGAGTGAACCTCGACCGGTTCCGCCCCGCCGACGGCCGCGCGGCCGCCCGTGCCCGCCTCGGCCTCCCGCAGGATGCCCTGATCCCGCTCTTCGCGGGCCGCATCCAGCCCCTGAAGGCCCCCGATGTGCTGCTCCGCGCGGTGGCCGTCCTCCTCGACGAGCGCCCCGAACTCCGCTCCCGGATCGTCGTGCCGATCGTCGGCGGCCCCAGCGGTAGCGGCCTCGCCAAGCCGGAGGGGCTGCAGAAACTGGCCGCGCGGCTCGGTGTCGCGGACGTGGTCCGCTTCCGCCCGCCGGTCGGGCAGGAGCAGCTCGCGGACTGGTTCCGGGCGGCCTCCGTCCTGGTCATGCCCTCCTACAGCGAGTCCTTCGGCCTGGTGGCGATAGAGGCCCAGGCGGCCGGGACGCCGGTGCTCGCGGCCGCCGTCGGCGGCCTCCCCGTGGCCGTCCGGGACGGTGAGACCGGCTTCCTGGTGCACGGTCACAACCCTGCCGACTACGCGCGCGTGCTGCGCTGTTTCGCCGACGACGCCACTCTGGCGGACCGTTTCGGCAGCGCCGCCGCCCGGCACGCCCAGTCCTTCGGCTGGGACACCGCGGCCGCCGCCACCGCCGACGTCTACATGGCCGCGAACCAGTCCCACCGCCGTCGCGTACGCTCCCCCCATGGGTGATGCTCCACAAGAACGGCAGGCCGCGCAGGTCATCGAGGGTGTCCTGAAGGACGCCGAGCTGGAGTGGGAGAGTCCCGAGCCCGGCAACTACGTCGTACAGCTCCCCGGCACCCGCAAGCTGAAGACGACCGTCTCCCTCCTCGTCGGCCGCCACTCCCTCTCGCTCAACGCCTTTGTCATCCGCCACCCCGACGAGAACGAACCGGCCGTCCACCGCTGGCTCCTGGAGCGCAACCTCAAGCTGTACGGCGTGGGTTACGCTGTCGACCGCCTCGGCGACGTGTACGTCACCGCCAGGCTCCCGCTCGCCTCCGTCACCCCCGATGAGATCGACCGCATCCTCGGCCAGGTCCTGGAGGCGGCCGACGGTGCCTTCAACACCCTCCTGGAGCTGGGCTTCGCCTCCGCGATCCGCAAGGAGTACGCGTGGCGGGTGTCGCGCGGGGAGTCGACCCGGAACCTGGATGCGTTCACCCATCTGATCGAGCGCCCGGCCGACTGACCCAGGTCCGTACCTGAGCCCGATTGACCCCTGCACGACTCTTTCGAGGCGCCGGGGTGCCGTGCCATGCTCACGCCAGACGCAGATCTGAACGTCGTTCACATCCATGAAGAGTCGCATGGAAGGACGCACGGAATGAGCACCGCGCACCAAGGCATGACCAACGGCATGACCAGACGGACCCTGCTCGCCGGCGCCACAGCGGTGGCCGCCGCCACCGTGACGGCCGGTACGGCCCGAGCATCGGAAGGGGTCCACGCATCCGGCGGCCAGGTCCCTTCCCTCTGGCGGGAGTTCACCTGCACCCCCTTCACCCACCCGCAGATCCCGTTCATCGGCAGGGCCGGCGCGGCACGCATCCGCCGCCTCCCCGTGGTGGCCGACGTCCGCGCGTACGGCGCCGTGGCCGACGGAGTCACCGACTGCGCCCCCGCGATCAACCGTGCCATCGCCGCTGCCGCCAGGGCCGGCGGTGGCACGGTCACCATCCCGCCCGGCACCTTCCGCATCGACGGCCTGATCCAGCTCGGCCACGACAACGTGGTGCTGCGCGGCGCCGGCAGCGGGCGTACCACGCTGTACGCGACGAAGAACCTCACCGAACTGATCGGCCCGTACGGCTCCCGGTACGGCGGCACCAAGTCCGCGTGGTCCTGGGCGGGCGGCCTCATCTGGCTGGCGCCGCAGGCCCGTTGGGACTCCCTGACGGCCGCCATAAGGGGACAGGCCTGGCCGTTCGAGGGCTGGACCGGCAACAAGCGGGACGAGTGGGAGCAGTTGACGCCCGTCGCCCCCGCCCGCCAGGGCGACCGGACGGTCACCGTCACCGACCCCTCCCGGCTGCGCCCCGGCCGCCTGGTACTCCTCCGCGTGGACGACGACAGCGCCCACACCCTCCTCCAGCACATGTCCGGCGGGGGCCCGGGCCCGGCGTCGTACTACTGGGAGGACAAGACCAAGCTGCTGTCGTACGTGCCCTACGAATGGCCCGTCCGCGTCGCGGCCGTTCGCGGCCGCCGGGTGACCCTGGAGCGCCCGCTCCCGGTCGACCTGCGCCCCGAGTGGAACCCGCAGTTCACCACGCACGTAAGGGCGTTGACCGGATCCGGGGTGGAGGGCCTCACCCTCGACGTGATGGAGACCCCGCAGTCCCCGCACCTCCTCGACAAGGGCTACAACGGGGTCGTCCTGCAGTGCGCGTACGACTGCTGGGTGGACGACGTCACGGTCCGCAACGTCGACAACGGCTTCGGCCTGGTCGCCGCCTCCGCCTGCACCCTGCGCCGCACCCGGGTCGGCGGCCGGGGTGAACACCACCCGTACTTCTGCCGCGAGGGCTCGCACGACAACCTGATCGAGGACTTCACGATCGAGGAACGCACGGTCCCGGCCCCGTCCGACACTCAGCTGCACGGCATCAACGTCGAGGGCCTGTCCTCCTACAACGTCTGGTCGCGCGGCGAAATGCAGATGGGCACCTTCGACTCCCACCGGGGTCTGCCCTTCGCGAACGTCCGCACCGACATCACCGTCAACAACAACGGCCGCCACGGCGGCGACGCGAACGCGGGACCGTTGTTCGGGGCGCGGTTCACGCACTGGAACGTCCGGGTGACCAACGGCCGCGCGGGCCTGATGCGCCTCGACGGCCTCGCCCCGTACTCCGCCACCGTCGGCCTCGACACGGTCACGGACTTCGACCAGATCGACGTACCGGACTTCACCGGCGACCTGCACTCCCGCCTGGAGCTGTACGGGACATGGGACGCGGTCCGGCCGCGGAACCTGTACGAGGCTCAGCGCGAGCTGCCGTTCCGGTAGCGCCCGGGGGTCACCCCGACCAGCCTCTTGAAGTGGCGGGTGAGATGGGCCTGGTCGTAGAAGCCGGTGGCGGTGGCCGTCTCGCCGGGCGGTACACCGTCGAGGAGCAGCCGGCGGGCGCGGCCGACGCGGCGGGACATCAGGTACTGGTGCGGGGCGATGCCGTACGCGCCGCTGAACGCCCGTACCAGGTGGGCGGGGTGCGCGTGCAGCAGCCGGGCGGCCTCCTCCAGGGCGAGCCCGTCGGCGACGCGTTCGTCGAGGAGCTCGCGGAGGGCGGCGGCGAGGGCCGGGCCGGCCGGCCGCTCGGCCACGAGACGGGGGCGGAGCAGGCCCCGCAGCCGCTCGCCGATGAGGGTGAGCCGGCTCTCCGCCTCCAGCTCGTCTCCGGGGCGGGCGAGGGAGGAATGCAGCTGGCCGACGCGCCGGCGCAGCAGCGGGTCGCGCAGGTCGGGCCCGTCGACGGCGGCCCCGATGAGCTCGTCGCCGAGCAGGGCGCCGTCCAGATAGACCACGCGCTTGCGGAAACCGTCCGCGGTGGCCGGGGAGCCGTTGTGCGGTACGTGCGGCGGCAGCAGGGACACGGTGTCGCCAGGGGTGCCGTGCTCGTGCCGGTCGAGGTCGTACCGTACGGCGCCGTCGTCCACGATGAGCAGCGTCCAGGCGTCATGGACGTGCATCGGGTAGGCGTACTCGGTGAAGTGCGCGTGGAAGACCTCGGCGACGCCCGGGACACGCGGCCGCCAGGCGGTGACGTGCTGCGTGGCGTGCGGCCCGGCGTCCTGCGGGGCGTCCTGCGGGACGTGCTGCCGGGGGGCCATGCAAAGAACGTACAAGACGGGGTCGTACCGCGGTCGGCAGTCTCATGGCATGAGCACTGAACCCCTCCGCTTCGATACGAAGATCGCCGTTCTGCTCCGCGAGGACCTGGAGCCGTGGCAGCGCCTCAACGTGACAGCCTTCCTGGTCAGCGGCCTGGGACCGACCCTCCCCGAGGTGGTCGGGGAGCCGTACGAGGACGCCGACGGGGTGGCGTACCTGCCGATGTTCCGGCAGCCGGTGCTGGTCTTCGAAGGCACGAAGGAAGTGGTGAAGGCGGCCCACACCCGGGCCCTGAGCCGCGCCCTGCCCCGGGCCGTCTTCACGGCGGACCTGTTCTCGACCGGCAACGACCGCGACAACCGCGCGGCGGTGCGCGCCGTACCCACGGCCCAGCTGGACCTGGTGGGGCTCGCGGTGTACGGGCCGCGGAACGGGGTGGACAAGGTGCTGAAGGGGGCCCGGATGCATCCGTGACCTGCACTGTCCGCCGACAGAAGGAATCCCGTCGGGTGACCGGGTGATCGGATTATCACAATGGATGCAATCCGGGCTGAATGTCGTATGTCAGATTCATGCGATACATCAGATTCTTCAGTGCGGCCGCAGCTGCGGCGGCGATCGTCACGGGCCTGACGGGCCTGACGGGCGGGCCGGCGAGCGCCGCGGAGCCGGACCGCATCGCCTGCAGCGGGACGGCGCTGGCCATCGCCGTCAACACCGCGCAGAACGGCGACACCCTCGAACTCCGCCGCGACTGCACGTACCACCTGACGACGCCGTACCCGGGCAGTGACAACGACGGTCTGCCCGCCATCGGCAAGAACCTCACGATCCGGGGCAACGGTGCGACGATCGTCCGCGACGGGCTGAACACCGCCCCGTTCCGGATCTTCGACGTCAACTCGGGCGGCAACCTGCGCCTGGAGAACCTCACCGTCCGGGGCGGGTATCTCGACTCCTCCATCGGCGAGGACGGTGCCGGGATCCGGGTCAACGGTGGCGGCGCGCTCTCGCTGGTGAAGGTCGACGTACTCGACAACACCACCACGGAGAACGGCGGCGGCGTCGCGGTGGAGGCGAACGCCTCGGCGACCGTCAAGAACAGCTATGTGGCGTTCAACAACGCGAACAACGGCGGCGGGCTCTACACCGCGGGGGCCGTGACCATCGAGAACTCCGAGTTCGCCCGCAACCACGCCCGGACCTCCGGCGGCGGGATCTACCAGGCCGGCGGCACCACCTTCGTCGGCGCAAGCGTGATCCGGCGCAACACCTCGGCCGGGACCACCCGCGGCGGCGGCATCTACATCGCCGGGGGCACGGTGGAGATCTGCGAGACCAAGATCGCGAACAACACCGACACGGGCAACAGGGGCGGCGGGATCTACAACAACGGGAACCTGCGGCTGGTGAGGTCCGAGGTCAGCGGCAACGTCGTCGGAGGCGCGAACGGCCTGGGCGGCGGCATCTACAACACCTCCTTGGGCGTGCTCACCCTCAAAGGCAGCGAGGTCTTCCGCAACAGCGCGAACGGACCCGGCACCTCCGTGGGCGGCGGCATCTACAACGCCGGCGGATCCGTCACCCTCGACCACAGCACCGTCCGCAACAACGCCTCCACGGCGGCGCCCGGCGGCGTCTTCACCAGCAACGCGGTCCTGGTGACGGACTCGAAGGTCGTCCACAACATCCCGACCAACTGCACCCCGAGCCCGGGCCTGGTGCCCGGCTGCACGGACTGAGACCGATGGGCGGTCCGGCCGTCCCCTGCCCTCGGAAGACCGCGGGCAGGGGACGGCCGGCGGCCCCGATGACCGGGCCGACCGCACCGACCGGTCCGGTCAGACGGTGCGCAGGCCGGTTGGACGGTACGCAGGCCGGTCAGACGGCACGCACCTCGGCGCTCTTCGCGGGAACGGCCGCAGGCCGCTGCACCGGCAGCCGCCGCATGAGGACGCCGTACCCGAGCCCCGCCCCGGTGCCCACGACCGCGCACACCCCCCACAGCCACTCCGCCCCGAACCGGTCGATGACGACCCCGGACATCAGCGGCGCGACGAGCGCGGCGGCGGACCACGACAGCGTGTACATCCCCTGGTACCGCCCCCGCCCGTGCACCGGCGAGAGCCGGACCACCAGCCCGGTCTGTGTCGGGGCGTTGACGATCTCGGCGAGCGTCCACACGCACACGGTGAGCGCGAAGACCCCGACCGACCCGGCGAAGGCGGTGAGCCCGAAGCCGTACCCGGCCAGCAGGGACGAGACGACGAGCAGCGACCGCGGATCCCGGTGCTCGATGACCCGGGTGACCGGGATCTGGAGCACCACGATGAGCACCCCGTTCACGGCGATGGCCATGCCGTAGTCGGCGGGCGTGAACCCGGCCTGTCCCATCGCCACCGGCAGCGCGACCGATCCCTGCTGGAAGATCAGGGCGACGAGGAAGGACAGTCCGACGACGGCCATGTACCGCCCGTCGCGCAGCACGTTCGCGAGACTGACGTCGTCCTCCTTCGCGACCTCCTTGGCGGCGCGTTCCGGCCGGGACTCGGGCAGCTTGAGGAAGACCAGGACCGCACAGACGGCGGTCATCCCGGCCTCGATGAGGAACCCGGCGCGGTAGCTGACCTCGGCGACGAACCCGGCCCCCATGGACGACACTGCGAACCCGAGGTTGATGGCCCAGTAGTTCAGCGAGAACGCCCGGACCCGGTCCTCGGGCCGCACGATGTCGGCCATCATCGCCTGCACGGCCGGGCGGGAGGCGTTGGAGGCCATGCCGACGAGGAAGGCGACGCCGGCGATGGCGACGGGATCGCTCACGAACCCGAGCAGCGCGACGGCCGCGGCGGTCGAGGACTGGGCGACGAGCAGAGTCGGCCGCCTCCCCAGCCGGTCCGCCATCACCCCGCCCGCCAATGACGACACGACCCCGCCCAGCCCGTGCAGGGAGGCGACGAGCCCGGCGTAGGACGCGCTGTAGCCGCGGTCCAGCGTCAGATACAGGGCCATGTACGTGGCGACGAAGGCGCCCAGGCGGTTGACGAGGGTGCTGGTCCACAGCCACCAGAACTCGCGGGGCAGACCGGAGACGGTCTCCCGGGCGGCGCGTCGCAGGGCGACGGACGGCATGGCTCCCCCAAGGCAAGGTGTAAGTGCTGCGTGGCTTGACCGGACCTTACTTACACGCCGCTCGCCTGAGCCACTCAATTAACAAATGCAGTCAACTGTCCGCCCCCTGGGACGGCCCCCGGGCGCCCGCCCCCTGCCCCGAATACGTGGATTACGCTCTGACCCATGGCCGACGCACCGTACAAGCTGATCCTCCTCCGCCACGGCGAGAGCGAATGGAACGCGAAGAACCTGTTCACCGGCTGGGTGGACGTCAACCTCAACGAGAAGGGCGAGAAGGAGGCGGTCCGCGGCGGTGAGCTCCTGACGGACGCCGACCTTCTCCCCGACGTGGTCCACACGTCCCTCCAGAAGCGGGCGATCCGCACCGCCCAGCTGGCCCTGGAGGCCGCGGACCGCCACTGGATCCCGGTCCACCGCAGCTGGCGCCTGAACGAGCGCCACTACGGCGCGCTCCAGGGCAAGGACAAGGCGGCGACGCTGGCCGAGTTCGGCGAGGAGCAGTTCATGCTCTGGCGCCGCTCGTACGACACCCCGCCCCCGCCGCTGCCGGACGACTCCGAGTTCTCCCAGGCCGCCGACGCCCGCTACGCGACGATCCCGCCGGAGCTGCGCCCCCGCACGGAGTGCCTCAAGGACGTCGTCATCCGCATGCTCCCGTACTGGTACGACGGCATCGTCCCCGACCTCCTGGCCGGCCGCACGGTCCTGGTAGCCGCCCACGGCAACAGCCTCCGCGCCCTGGTCAAGCACCTGGACGGCATCTCGGACGCCGACATCGCGGGCCTGAACATCCCGACGGGCATCCCCCTGTACTACGAGCTGGACGCCGACTTCAAGCCGGTCACCCCGGGCGGCCGCTACCTCGACCCCGATGCGGCCGCAGCGGCGATCGAGGCGGTCAAGAACCAGGGCAAGAAGAAGTAAGCCTGACTGATCAAGCCCCCTACCTGCGGGTTCTCCGCGAGCAGGGGGCTTGTCGCTGTGCTGGGGCCGTCTCTGGGCCGTGGCGCTTAAGAGCCCTGCACGGTGTCCGTCACCCAGGCCAGCACGCGCATCACGTGGACGATCCGGCCGGTGGTCTTCCTGCCGCTAGCTCATCGGCACGACGAACAACTCCCGCCCTGTGCATACGCCTTCAGGCCTCAGGCGAAGGGAGCCTAGGTTCACTTGATGCTTGACGGCCCAGCGCCTCACTCTGGAGCCGGGCCTCAGGCATGCTCGCCTGCATGAGCGCCTACAGCAGCGATCTAGACCTCAACGTGTACGACGTCACCGGCAACGGCACGGAAGTCGACGTTGCCACCAATCTGCTCAACGGCGACATCAGGCTCTCGATCCTGTGGACCCAAGAGATCCTCCTGTCCGCCGAAGCCGCCGACCAAGTAGCCGACGCTCTACGGCGAGCCGCAGCACAGTCCCGCAGCATCACAACCGCCCCAAGCACCGACTGAGTTACAACTTTCTCTACTGGTTCAAGCCGGCTGCGCTCCGCTCCGCCGGGCGCGTTGGTTCCGTATTCTGCCGCACTCGACCTGCCCCATGCCCTGGTCGAGTGGGTCACCATGCTCATCACTGTTTGAGATCTTGAATGCCTGAGAAGTGGGCCCCCTGCCCACCGCGCTGGTACACACCGCTACAAGTAGGACCGGTGCCGTGAGTGAGCGGCTCCCCCGATGACGCGCTGGAATGCAGGTCCGCATCCCCACGGATGATCCTGAAGACATGGCCGGACCGATGCGCGTGATCGTGCATCCGCCGTCACCCACAGGTGGCCGTAGGGTGCGCTTGGACGGCCGGGATCCTCGGCCTGGTCCACAACGTGGCCGACGTCGCGGAGTTCCTCCGCCGAGCGGGGCTGGAGATCGACCCGGCGGAGGTGGCGGAGTCGCCGTGGATCGACTGGCGGGGAGGCGGGCCGGAGCACTGGGGCCCGGAGACGTGACGGTCGAGAAAGTCTGACCGGCATGGCAGTCGAACCCCCTTCCGTACCCGTCTTTACAGGGGAACGAGGGAGGGCGCATTGAACGCCGACGAGGAACGCCAGTTCCGCGAGTTCGTGGCGGCGCGGTCGAGATCGCTGCTGCACACGGCCTACCTGCTGACCGGGGACTGGGAGCAGGGCCGGGACCTGCTCCAGACCGCGCTTGCCTCCACCGCTCGGCGTTGGTCGAAGCTGCGCGACCGGGAACAGCCGGAGATCTATGTCCGCCGGGCTCTCTACCACGCCCAGGTGGATCGCTTCCGGCTCCTCAGCTGGGGGCGGGAAACGGTCACGGACACCGTGCCGGACCAGCCGTCCGGGCAGGTCGCCGACTGGGCCGACACCGTGGTCCAGCGGCAGGACATCATGGCCGCGCTGCGGCGGCTGCCCAAGCGCCAGCGTGCGGTGATCGTCCTGCGCTACTTCGAGGACCGGCCGGACAACGAGATCGCCGCGATTCTGGGCGTTGCCCAGGGGACGGTCCGCAGCCAGACCCACAAGGCCCTCGCCTCTCTCCGCACCACCCTGGCCGAGGCAAGGCCGTCGGCCGCCTCCTCCACCGCCGCCGGAAGGGGCGCCATCGCATGAACGACTCGACCGAACACCCGCTGCACGATGCCTTGCACGCCCATGTCCGGGAGAGCAGCAGTGACGCCGCCGGTGCCCATCTGGTCGGCCTGGCCGACGGCGCGTTGCGGGTCGCCCGGCGGCGGCAGTGGCTGGCCCGCGCCGGCGTCGGCGTCGTCGCAGCCGCCGTGGTCGCCACCGCCTGGGTGGCCGTCGCGGACGGCGCGACCCCGCGCGCGCACGTGGTCCAGCCCGCCACAGGGGGCGGCACCGGGAAGGCGACCCCGGTCTCCCTCCTGCCGGTCACCTCGTCCGTGGAGCGCGCCTGCACCCAGGGCAGCGACGGCTACACCGTGCACGCGACCGCGACCCAACCGGCGTTCTGCGTCCACACCGACCGTGCCAAGGGCATGACCGACGTCCGCGTCACCTCCGCGAAGGCCGGGAAAAGCACCATCGACGGCACCTGGCAGGTCGAGGTGACCCTCAGCCCCGCCGACCGGACCCGTTTCGCCGCCCTCACCGGCTCCATCGCGGCGGCCCCGGTCCCGCGCAACGAATTCGCCATCGTCATCGACGGCAAGCTCTGGGGCAACCCCTACGTGACCTCCTCGATCACCGGCGGCCGTTTCGAAATCGTCGGAGCCTACGTCGGGGATCTCAGCAGCGCCACCGCCCACGATCTCGCCCACCAGCTGAATCCCAGGTGAGTGGTCGACTCCCGCTACGGCGTTGGCACAGCGAAAAGGCCCCCGCCTGCGGGAAATCCGCAGGCGGGGGCCTTGATCAGTGAGCTTCTTCGAGTTGGTCATCGTTCAGGTGATGGCCTGTGAAGCGCAACGAGCGAGGCCCTCGGGCTGGAAAGCCGTGGCTGGCCGCGGTATCTGCAGGCCAGGATGCGGACATGACCTTCGTGATTGTTCGTGGCAGCGCCGAGGACGGGCCGTACCGCTGCCCATGCTGCGGCTTCATCACCCTGGCCGAGCGTGGAGCGTTCGAGATCTGCGACGTCTGCTATTGGGAAGACGACGGCCAGGACGAGCACGATGCCGATGAGGTCCGCGGCGGCCCCAACCACGACCTAAGCCTGCGCCAAGCCCGACAGAACTTCGGGGCATTCGGCGCATGCAACGAGTACTGCGCCCAATTCGTCCGCGCCCCGCTGCCCGAGGAGCACCCGGATAGCGGCACGCCCTACGGAGTGGGAGCCCTCTACTCATGGCAGTGACGTTCAGAGCTCCCAACGCACCACAACCGCACCAGAACGAGCGGGGAACTGCGGGGAATCACGGGGAAGGCAAGTGCCACGGACGGGGCCACAGCTCGACCGTTCGCCCAGGTCAGCCCCTGAACCAGCAGCAAATGATCTCAGCTTCCCAAGCTGAGGGCTCAGGCACCGTTGTTACGGGGCGGTCGCCCCGGCTGCTCTGGTCGACGGCACCGGCAGCGTGGTGGAGGCCGGTGGGGGTGCAGCGAGGCATACGCGCGCCTGGTCGGTCGGCGCACCCGCCGTCGTGGGTGACTGTCGTCGGCTGAGGCGCAGACGAACCTGTGTCCGACTCTGAGCAGACGTCTCCGGGCCCCCACCCGCGGCCGGTGCGGTAAGACTGTGCATCCTGTGCACCATGGCGAACCCCGAGGGCCCGTACGTGAAGGCGCACTTCCGGCTTGAGATCGAGGACGACTGGCCCCCGGCGTCGGTGGAGAGTCTGTGGGCGGTCGACCAAGGCGACGGCACTGTACGGCTCGACAACATCCCATGGTTCGTTCGTGGCATTGCCTGCGGGGACGTCGTGGCCATCGAGCCCGACGAGGAGGGCGTGCGATGGGCCGGCGAGGTGGTTCGGCGTTCGGAGAACTGCACCATCCGCCTCATCGTGTTCCGTGACAGCGGCTCGGGAGCCGCACGGCAGAGCGTGATCAACGCGTTCAAGGAACTTGGCGTCGACGGCGAGGGCATAGAGCGGTTCGGCATGGTCGCCCTGGACGTCCCGCCCACCGCCGATCTCGCCAAGGTGCAACGGCTGCTCAACCACGGCGTCGCCAAGGAGTGGTGGGACATGGAAGAGGGGTGCATCACCGCGCAGTGGCGGGCTGCTTCCGTCGGCTGACGCCGTTCATGTGATCCACGGCTGGGCCGTCCCTGGGCCGTCCGAGGCCGCTCGGCAGTAGTCAATGACGACCAACGACGACCACCAGCCGCTCGAGCCCACCGCCTTCGACCAGCAAAGACCCAGCTCACCAAGATCCCCTGCAAGACCCGGGGCAAGAAGAAGTAGCTTTTGTGATCATGCCCCTGAGCTGCCCTTCCGGCGCGGGTCAGGGGTATTTTCACGGTCGGAGAGCCTGTCCGGCTGCGCTCGCGCGGGAGCGCCCCGCGGCGTGTGGCTGCGGGGCGCCCCTGGGGGGTTCAGTCGACCGGCTCCCCGTCGTGCGTACCGCCCTTGCAGAGGTTGCCCGGCTCATTGATCGCGGGCATTCCGCCGCCATCCCTGCACTGCTTGGGGGTGACGTAGGACGTGGCACCCTGTGCGGTGGCGGTGGCGGCGCTGGTGAGGCCGAGTCCGGCGAGGGCTGCCGTGGCGATGACGGCGGCGAGGATTCGTCGAATGCGCATCTGGTTCCCCTTTCACGGATTGCCTCCAATGGGGCACTAGTCAGCTTGATCTTCACCCATGTGGGTGGCACGCCATGTTGGGCCATTCGGGTGACGTTGCTGCGGGTGCGGGGCGGCTACGCGTCCCCGGACCTCTGCCCTGCCTCTGCCTGGGCTCCCGCATCGCGGAGGGCCAGGACGGCTGCGGTTGCGTCTTCCTGGGGCACGCCGTCGAGAATCAGGGCGGGAACCCGCGTCGCCAGAACCTTGCTGCGCCAGAGGCTCAGCCCGGTCAGCCGACGTACGGCCTGAGCCACGTCCAGCACGCGGGCACCGGGATCGGTGAGCACCACGTCGTAGGGCACGTCGTCGCACACCAGCAAGAAGTACTCGGCTGCCATTGCTCTCCCCGCCTCCTCTCCGGTTCGGAGCATACGAGCCCTCGGTCGACGCGACACGGGGTCGCCGTCACGACGCCCTGCGTTGTCGCCTGATCGGTTCTCCCACCCGGTGCAGGTGGGCCAAGGCCTCGCGGTAGGACTGGATCAGCCCGGTCTCGTGGTACGGCACCCCGATCTCGGCGCAGTACTCGCGCACGATGACCTGGGCCTGCCGCAGATGGGGCGTGGGCATGCTCGGGAACAGGTGGTGCTCTATCTGGTAGTTGAGTCCACCGAGCAGCACGTCGATGAACCTGCCGCCGCGCACGTTGCGGGAGGTCAGCACCTGGCGCCGCAGGAAGTCGGGCCGCTCGTCGCCGGTGAACGTCGGCATGCCCTTGTGGTTCGGGGCGAACGTGCAGCCCAGGTAGACGCCGAACAGACACTGGTTCACGGCGAGGAACGCCACCGCCTTGCCCGGAGAGAGCACCAGGAAGAGGGCGGACAGGTAGCCCGCGATGTGCAGGAAGAGCAGGGCGCCCTCGACGAGCCGGTTCTTCATGGCCGGCGAGCGCAGCGCCCGTACGCCGGCAACGTGCAGATTGAAGCCCTCCAGCGTCAGCAGGGGGAGGAACAGGAATGCCTGGTGGCCGCCGATGAAGCGGGCCAGGCCGCGGCTGGAGCGGGCCTGTTCGGTGGACCACAGCAGGATGTCCGGGGCGACATCCGGGTCCAGTTCCTCGTGGTTGGGGTTGGCGTGGTGGCGGGTGTGCTTGTTCATCCACCAGCCGTAGCTCATGCCGATGCCGAGGTTGCCGTACAGCCTGCCCCCGATCTCACTCGGCCGGCCGCGCCGGAACACCTGACGGTGCGCCAGATCATGGGCCACCAGGGCCGTCTGACCGAAGACCACGGCCAGACAGGCGGCGACCGCCAGTTGCCACCAGGTGTCACCGAGGGCGAAGAAGGCCGCCCAGCCCGCCGCCAGCAGGGCCGTCACGAGGCCGAGACGCAGCGTGTAGTAACCGGGGCGCCGCTCCAACAGGCCCGCTTCGGCGATGCGTCGGGAGAGCCTGGCGAAGTCGCTGCCGGTCCTGGAACCGGACCGGTGCGGACGGGCGGCGGCGGATGTCCTGGCCGCGGTGGACGCGTCGGTGGAGAAGGTCATGCCGCCGAGTCTGCGGACTGCCGTCCGGCCGGGGCAGCCTGCCAGTCACCGTATGCCCATGGGGGCTGCCCCCATGTCGTTCCAGGGGGATGTCACCCCCCTGTGCCGTTGACCAGGCACGGGACAGGCCCCACGGCCATACCGACCTTCCCCCGCATGCCGTTTCCTGCGCATGCCGATGTGCCGTACGAGTGAATCGGACGCTCGTTGACCGGCGGCCGACACGACAGCGGGAAGGCCATCCTGCAAACCGGACACGTCACGGGCAGGGAGAGCGCCCCTATGCCGAAGTTCCTCATCCAAGCCGCCTACACGCCCGAGGGGACGAAGGGTCTGCTCAGGGAAGGTGCGAGCGGCCGCCGCGCCGCCGTCGACCATGTGGTCGCCGGCCTCGGCGGGACGGTCGAGGCCATGTACTTCTCCTTCGGAGAGGACGACTTCGTGTGCATTCTCGACTTCCCCGACCCGGTCTCCATGGCCGCTGTCAGCCTCAGCGTCAAGGCCAGCGGCGCGCTCCGCACCCGGGCCACCCCCCTTCTCACCCCTGACGAGATCGACGAAGCCGCCCGCCGGCAGGTCGACTTCCGCCCTCCCGGCGCGTAGGCCGGGACAGCCTGGCAAGGGGTGCGCCGGACACATGCCGGTGGACCCCTCACGGCCGACCCCTCACGGTCGACTCGTCACGCCGGAACGTGTCCTGGCCACCCGCCCCGTTTCTCGCGCGACCTGCGAGAACCCCGCGACCTACGATCACCCGGTACGGCTGCCGGAGGGGCGGGGAGGGGCGGGAATGCTCGAGGACATGGAGGACGGGACGGCGGCGGCGACGCGGCTCGCGGAAGGCGCGCCGCTTCGGAGCACGCTGGATGTCACCGACCCCGGTGACTGGCTCCTGCTGGACGCAGGAGTGCGTGAGGTGGCCTGGTACCGGGACCGGCCGCGGCTCATGCCGGAGTGGGAGCCGTCCGCCCCGCTGCCCGCCGACCTGACCCGGCTCGGCGAGTCCCGGCTCGCACTCGCCCTCTGCCACCGTGACGGACGGATACGTCAGGAAGCGGTGCGCCGGTCGGCCGAACACCCCGGCCTGCTGCCGCTGGTCGTGATCCGCTGCGCCGACTGGGCCGGCCCGGTGCGCGAGAGCGCCCGGCAACTGCTGCGCGAGGCCCTGGGCATGGACTCCGCCCTCGGCCTCGCACCGCTCATCCTCCGCGTCGGCCGCCGGGACAGAGGCGCCTTCGGCGTCGATCTGCTCGGCCGGGTGCTGCGCCGGGCGTCCCACGAGCGGCTCGCCGCGCTCTTCACCGACCCCGACCGCGTCGTCCGGCGGTTCGCGTACCGGCTGGCCGTCGAGGGCCGGCTGCTCGGCCCGGCCGAGCTGGCCCGCGCGGCCGCCAGGGACGAGGACAGCGTGGTCCAGGACCTGTGTGCCACGGCGGCGCTCACTGCTCTGGGGGACGAGGAGGCGTGCGAGGAGGCGTACGAGGACGTGCTGCCTCTGCTGCTGTCCGCGCGCAACCCGCGTACCCGCTCGGCCGGCGTCACCGGGCTGCGGCGGGCGGGGCGACCGGAGCAGGCGGAGCCGTTTCTCAGCGACCGGTCCGCGCTGGTGCGCGCATGCGCCCGGTATGTCGTACGGCAGCAGCAGGGAGGCGATCCGGCCGCCTGGTATCGGGACCGGTGCTCGGCACCGGACGACCCGGAGTTGCCGCCCGGCGCGGTCATCGGGCTGGCCGAGTGCGGGAACCGCGCGGACGCCGGGCTGCTGAGGCCGCTGCTCGCGCACCCGGCGGCCAGGGTGCGGGCGCGGGCGGTGGCAGGGCTGCGGGTACTGGACCGCGTGGATACGACGCTGCTGCGGCCGCTGCTCGACGACCCTGCCGCCGGTGTCGTCCGCGAGACGGCGGTCGCCCTGCTGCCCTCGGCGACGCAACTGCCCGCCGACTGGCTGCTGGAGCGCACCGGCTCCGAGTGGCCGCGGCACGTCCGCGTCGGCGCGTTCCGGCTGCTCGACGCGCGCGGCGGCATCGTGGCGCTGCGGGCGGCGGTCGGTCTGCTGGCGGACCCGGACACAAAGCTGCGCACCTGGGCCGGCCTGTCCGTGCAGCGCTGGCATCCGTCGGCGGATGTGCGCGGCCATGAAGCGGAGGCGGGGGATCTGCTCGACCGGAGCGGACACCTCTTCAGCGACCATGTGCTGCGCCGGCGCAAGTGGGAGGCCGGGGTGGACTGCTGAGTACGCCTGGAGGCGACGGCGCCCTCCGCGCAGCCCACACGCCGGTCTCGCGCCAGTTCGTACGACCGTCTGCCCGGCCGCTCGGCTGTCCGAGGTGTTCCGTTGCGCCGCACAGGCGACCTGCCCGTGCCACCTCGCTCCTTCGTTCGTATCGCGCGCATTGACTGCCCCCTGCCGCGCTACGGAGATTCACGCGATGCAGTCCCTTTCGCGGCGACCACACATGCCCGCGTATCCGGTGCCGGTTCCGGCACCGGAAGAGAAGGGAATCGGATGCGCGCACTGCGACGTCTCCTCTGGAGCGCACTTGCGTCGTCGCTCGTTCTGATCGGAGCAGCACCAGCCCCCGCCCAGGCCGACGAGCCCCACCCGCAGAACGGCAGCAAACACAACTGCCCGATCGAACACCGGACGGCCAGCACGACCAAGGCACCGCCGACGGGACTGCAGGACTACTACCACGGTGACTGGCGGCTCGGCCCCAGCTACCTCGGGACGACCGGTGTCATCGGACGGATGCTCCGGGGCTACCGCCCGCAGGACAGCACCTCGCAGTTCTGGTTCCTCGGCTGCTACTGGCAGACCGACCAGCAGAACCAGTCCGGCTGGTGGTACCCGGACAACAACGGCTTCGTCCTGCGCGACGGCCGTCCGGTCGAGGCACCGAAGACCCTCCGGGTGGGGCAACGTGTCGACCTGTTCGGCAGCGGCAACGGCTTCTTCCTCGCACCGGAGGGCACGCCGTACACGAAGCGCGCTCTGCCGCCGACCAACCTGGACGAGTACGACCCGAAGAACCCTCCCTTCAACTACCACCTGTACCGCGTCGTCAAGCCGCTCACGGTCCAGGCCGGGCCCATCAGGCCCTGGTTCGGCCAGGAAGGGCTCGGCGAGCAGTTCCTGACCAGCACCAGGGTCTCCGTACTGGCCGCGCCGGGCGGGTATCTGAAGGAGATCGCCCCGCCTATGCAGCACCAGCAGCAGCACCAGCACCAGCACCAGTCGCAGCAGCAGTCGGAGCACCAGCCGCAGCACCAGCCGCAGCAGCAGCACCAGCACCAGCCGCAGCAGCAGCAGCACCAGCCGCAGCAGCACCAGCCGCAGCAGCAGCACCAGCCGCAGCATCAGCAGTCGGAGCACCAGCCGCAGCACCAGTCGCAGAATCAGTCGGACCACCAGTGGGACCACCAGAAGTAGCACCAGTCGCCATACCAGGGGGGCGCACCGTGCAGCCCCTACCTGCCGCTTCGTGGTGGGTAGGGAGCCGCTTGCCCTTCCGGGACCGCCGTCATGCCCGGTGACGTGGTCACGCCGCGGTCGGTGTTTGCCGGATCGGCAAACGGGGTCGTCCGACCAGGACGGGGTTTCGCATGATCGGTGGTGCGGCGGCGGCACCTGCGCTCGAAGCCGCGTCCTACGGATCCGCGGCCTTGAGGAGGGCGTATGGCACAGCATGCCGAGATCGGTCACCGGGTGGTTTCCTCCCCTGCGGGGCGGATCCATCTCGTCGAGCAGGGCACCGGGCCGCTCGTGCTGCTCGTCCACGGATTCCCCGAGTGCTGGTACTCCTGGCGGCACCAGTTGCCCGCGCTCGCGGCGGCGGGGTACCGGGCGGTGGCCGTCGATGTGCGCGGGTACGGCCGCTCCTCCAGGCCGGCCGCGACGGACGCCTACCGGATGACCGAACTCGTCGAGGACAACGTCTCCGTCGTGCGTGCCCTCGGCGAGGAGTCCGCGGTCGTCGTCGGGCACGACTGGGGCGCGACCATCGCCGCGAACTCCGCGCTGCTCAGGCCGGAGGTGTTCCGGGCCGTGGGGCTGCTGAGCGTGCCGTACACCCCGCGTGGCGGGCCCCGGCCCAGCGACGTCTTCGCACGGATGCGTGCCGGTGGCGGGGACGAGGAGTTCTACGTCCCGTACTTCCAGCAGCCGGGGCGCGCCGAGGCCGAGATCGAACCCGATGTACGAGGCTGGCTCGCGGGCTTCTACGCCGCGCTGTCCGGAGACACCCTGCCCGGGCCGGGCGCTCCCGACCCGCACTTCGTGCGCGAGGGCGGGACCCTCCGGGAGCGGTTCCCCGCCGGGCGGATACCCGCGTGGCTCGGCGAACGGGAACTCGACGTCTTCGCGGGAGAGTTCGAACGCACGGGGCTGACGGGCGCGCTCAACCGGTACCGGAACATGGACCGCGACTGGGAGGACCTCGCCGCCTACGACGGCGCCCCGATCACCCAGCCGTCCCTGTTCGCCGGCGGCAGCCTCGACGCCTCGACGACCTGGCTGGCCGACGCCATCGAGGCGTACCCGGCCACCCTCCCGGGCCTGGTCTCCTCCCACCTCCTCGACGGCTGCGGACACTGGATCCAGCAGGAGCGCCCGGACGAGGTCAACCGGCTGCTCGTCGACTGGCTCGCCGGCCTGCCCGGCTCCTGAGCGGAAGCGCCCGTCCGGCCTCCGGGACCGTCACCAGATCGACAGGGGCACCTCGTGGATCTCGTCGGCCGGATGACCGGTGCGTTCGTGGACGCGCCTGACCGCCTCGGCCGACGGCGCCTCGGAGAGGCAGTAGACGTTGCCGGAGTCCGGGTCCGCCCAGGCCCGTTCGAAGTGCACGCCCTCGTCCTTCTCGACGGCGAGATCGGCCTCGTGGGCCTCCTGGAGCTGTTCGGCGGTGATGCCCTTCATCCCGTGGTGGACGTCCATGAACTGCGGCATGGCTGCCACCTCCTTCGCCTTGTCCGTCTCCCCTCCATGCTGCGCCCGCCGCCGCGGCACGGCATACGAAGGGCCCCGGACCGGAGTCCGGGGCCCTCTGCCGTAGCTGAAGTGTCCGCTCAGCCGCACTGGCAGGGGCTGCCCGACTGGCAGCCGCAGCCACAGCCCGAGCCGCACCCGCACGCGCCGATGACCAAGAGGTTCTTGATCTCGGCGGGCTGCTCGGTCTCTCGTTCCTGGGTGGGGTCGGGTGTGGTGCTGGGGGATTCGGCCATGGATCCCTCCTAGAGGTCCCTAGATTCCCGGCCCCTGGATTCCCTAGAGGCAGGGCGTGGTGCCTTTGCCCATTCCATGCCCGTTTCGCTGGGCGCATCAACAGCGCACGGCAGCGCACAGATGCGCCGCGAGCCTGCCCCGCACCCCGCGAGCCCCCCGACCGCCGGAGGTGCTACGCCCCCTCGGCGCCCGTCACGGCTGGATGTCGGGCTGCAGCTCGTCCGCGTGCTCACCAGTGACCAGGAAGACGACGCGCTTGGCGACGGCGACCGCGTGGTCGGCGTACCGCTCGTAGTAGCGGCCGAGCAGCGTCACGTCGACGGCGGTCTCGATGCCGTGCTTCCAGCGGTCGTCCAGCAGGTGCGAGAAGAGCGTGCGGTGCAGCAGGTCCATCTCGTCGTCGTCCTGCTCCAGCTGCATCGCCAGGTCGACGTCCTTGGTGATGATCACCTCGGCCGCCTTGGCCATCAGGCGCTGCGCGAGCTGGCCCATCTCCAGGATGGTCGCCTCCAGGTCCCGCGGGACCGCGCGCGACGGGAAGCGGAGCCGGGCGAGCTTCGCGACGTGCTGGGCAAGGTCGCCGGAGCGCTCCAGGTCGGCGGACATCCGGAGCGAGGTGACGACGATCCGCAGGTCCGTCGCCACCGGCTGCTGGCGGGCGAGCAGGGCTATCGCGCGCGCCTCCAGGTCGTGGTGGAGTTCGTCGACCTTCTGGTCGTTCTCGATGACGCTCTCGGCAAGCTTCAGGTCGCCGTCGAGGATCGCCGTCGTGGCGCGCCCGATGGCCGAGCCGACCAGCCGGGCCATGTCGACCAGGCTGTCGCCGATCGAGTCGAGTTCCTCGTGGTACGCGTCCCGCATCAGGGTTCCCTCTCGTGCGTGTGTCCAGGGGTTTCGGGGGCCGGGGGCCGTGGCCGAAACCAGCTGCGAACCCCACGCTCCCACGTTCCGGTCCCAACGCGACCGTTTCTGCCACCCCAAATGAACCAATACTGGCTCCAAGGTGAACTCTGGGCGACGAGTGTTCGAGCTCGCACTCCCATGGCTGTGGGGATGTCGTACCCCCTGCTTAACCTGTTTGCATGGACGTGAACGCGGCGGTCGCCGCAGCGGCAGCGATCGCCGGGGTGCTTACCGGTGTCATCGCCATGCTGGCGTTCCGCTGGAGCGAACGCGACCAGAAGCGACCGACCAGGACTTCTCTGCACACCGACCCCGTACTGCCCCCGGGCGTGGACACCGTACTGAGCGTGCTGCGCTCCTCCGCGGTCGTCCTCGACGAGGCCGACGCCGTCGTCAAGGCGAGCTCGGCGGCGTACGCCCTCGGACTCGTGCGCGGCGGCAAACTCGCCATCGAGCCGATGCTCGGGATGGCCCGGGACACCCGGCGCGACGGCGAGATACGCCAGGTCGAGCTGGACCTGCCGCGGCGCGGCACCGGACGCGGAGAGGCCCTCGCCGTCTCCGCCCGGGTGGCGCCCCTCGGCTCCCGGCTGGTGCTCCTCCTCGTCGAGGACCTCACCGAGGCCCGCCGCATCGAGGCGGTACGACGTGATTTCGTGGCGAACGTGAGCCATGAGCTCAAGACCCCGGTCGGCGCACTCTCCCTCCTCTCCGAGGCTGTCATGGACGCCTCGGACGATCCGGAGGCCGTGCAGCGCTTCGCCGGTCGCATGCAGATAGAGGCCACGCGCCTGACCAACCTGGTCCAGGAGCTCATCGACCTGTCGAGAGTGCAGAACGACGACCCGCTGGAGGACGCCGAGCCCGTCCGGGTCGACGAGCTGGTCGCCGAGGCGATCGACCGGTGCCGCCACCAGGCCGGCACCAAGCAGATCACCATGGCCGCCGGCGGCACCGCCGACCTGCACGTCTGGGGCAACCGCGGCCAGCTCGCCGCCGCCCTCGGCAACCTGGTCGAGAACGCCGTCAACTACTCCCCGGCCCGCACCCGGGTCGGGATAGCCGCCCGCCGGGTCAGCGCGCCCGGGGGCGACATGATCGAGCTCGCCGTGACCGACCAGGGCATCGGCATCACCGACAAGGACAAGGAGCGCATCTTCGAGCGCTTCTACCGCGTCGACCCGGCCCGTTCCCGGGCCACCGGTGGCACCGGCCTCGGCCTCGCCATCGTCAAGCACGTGGCCGCCTCGCACGGCGGGGAGGTCACGGTGTGGAGCGCCGAGAACCAGGGCTCCACGTTCACCCTCCGGCTGCCGGAGGCGGGCGCGGTACGCGACCGCGCGTCGCAGCACCCCGACCCCGACCTCGACGACGAGGCCGGCACCACCGAGTCATCCCCGTACGAACCGCTTCCCGCCCCGGAGGTCCTTCCGTGACCCGTGTGCTCGTCGTCGAGGACGAGGAGTCCTTCTCCGACGCCCTGTCGTACATGCTCCGCAAGGAGGGCTTCGAGGTCGCCGTGGCGGCCACGGGCCCCGACGGACTCGACGAGTTCGAGCGCAACGGCGCCGACCTCGTCCTCCTCGACCTGATGCTGCCGGGGCTGCCCGGTACCGAGGTCTGCCGCCAGCTGCGCGGCCGCTCCAACGTCCCCGTCATCATGGTGACGGCCAAGGACAGCGAGATCGACAAGGTCGTCGGGCTCGAAATAGGAGCCGACGACTACGTCACCAAGCCCTTCTCGTCCCGCGAACTGGTGGCCCGCATCCGCGCGGTGCTCCGCCGCCGCGGCGAGCCCGAGGAGGTCACCCCGGCCGCCCTCGAAGCGGGCCCGGTCCGCATGGACGTCGACCGCCACGTGGTCACCGTCTCCGGCTCCAAGGTCGACCTTCCCCTCAAGGAGTTCGACCTCCTGGAGATGCTGCTGCGCAACGCGGGCCGCGTCCTGACCCGTATGCAGCTCATCGACCGGGTCTGGGGCGCCGACTACGTCGGCGACACCAAGACCCTCGACGTCCACGTCAAGCGCCTGCGCGCAAAGATCGAACCGGACCCGGGCGCCCCGCGCTACCTGGTGACGGTGCGGGGCCTCGGCTACAAGTTCGAGCCCTAAGTCGCCGACCGGCTACGATGAGCAACCCTCGCCGTCGGGTGGACGGAGAGGCTAAACGCCTGTGGAGCGTTGGTAAGACCCGGAGTGATCCGGGCGCGATGCGGTGAAGCAGGAATCCCCTTGAGGGTGCGCCAAAAGTTCGAGCCGTAAAGCTCGGCAACGCCAAGGGCGGGAACCGATAACCAAGGTTCCCGCCCTAGCTGTTTCAGGCCGACGCTCAGCCCGCGTTCGTCGACGCCGACGCCGAGTCGGTCGGGGTGGCCGAGGCGCTCTCGGACGTCTTGCCCTTCTTGCCGGTCTTACCGGCCTTGGCGCTCTCGCTCGCCGTGGCGCCGGCGGCCGGGGAGACGGAGACCGACGCGGAGGCCGAAGGCGACGGCACCGAGCTCGGGCCCCAGCCAGTGAAGTAGCTCTCGGCCGGCACGACGAACGCGCGCAGGCTCACGTCACCGGTCTTGCTGAAGGTGAACGTGATCTTCTGGGCGTTGCCGTCCTGGACCGCCTCACGGCTGCTGGCCAGCATCGCGGAGGCGTTGTCCTTGCCGCCGAGGATCAGCCGGCCGCCGGCCTGGATGGTCAGCGGCTGCGACTTGGTGGCGTGCAGCTCGGCGGTCTTGTTGGTACCGGCGACGACGATCGACTGGAGCGTCTCCGGCTCGGTGCCGGTGTTGAAGATGGTCGCGGAGATCACGGCCGGTCCGTCCGACGTGAGGTCGGGCTGCGTGATCACGCTCGCGTTCTGGACCTTGATGTCGCCGACACTCGTCGCGGCGTTGTCGGGCTTGATCTCCAGCGTCTGGGAGTCGTTGCCGGCGCCGCACGCGGCGAGCGAGGCGACGGAGAAGGCGATGGCGGAGGCGGCGAGGGCGCCGCGTCGAAGGCTGCTGCTCACGGCGGCGGCAACTCCTTGAACGCACGGGCGACTACCTTATAAAGCCGCCCTAAGTGTCTGTCAGCGGCCTTAGGTTACCGAGCCGTTCCCGCACGGTCGCACCCGACCCTCCCCAAGCCCCTCGCTTCTCTCAAGCAGTGGGTACCCCCAGGGGGCTGCAAGTGACTCTCCGGTCACTTTGAAGCGACGCCCGTCCGGCATTCAGATAACTCGTTCGCAACACCGCGCGCAAAATTTCCGTGAAGGAATGCGCGGCCACCAGGGAAATTGATCACGTACCGTTCGGTCGGACGCCTGTGATCAATTCCGGAAACGCCCCGGATCCGGTCCGGGCAACCGAACGGAGTAGCGGAAGTCGTACGCTTGGAACCGGACATATGGGGACGTTCATCCACTTGGGTGGGCGTCCGGATGTGTGTAACGTGCGCGTTTCACCTCACCCGGAGAGCCGCTCCGACCTGCGAATACCTGCTTCCGGACGGCTTGTGCAGCACGTTCCTGTTGCTGTTGTCAAGCCCCGAGATATGCCCTGACCTGCGAAAACGCCATTCAGAACCGCCGGTTTCCGTGTTACCCTGGATAGCCACGGAAGGGGTACCTGTCACATGACGTTCAAGGTTGGCGACACCGTGGTCTATCCCCATCACGGGGCCGCGCTGATCGAGGCCATCGAAACTCGCCAGATCAAAGGCGTGGACAAGACCTACTTGGTGCTGAAGGTCGCCCAGGGTGACCTGACGGTACGTGTGCCAGCGGACAATGCGGAGTTCGTCGGCGTGCGTGATGTGGTCGGTCAGGACGGGCTGGACCGGGTCTTCGAGGTGCTGCGTGCACCGTACGCCGAGGAGCCCACGAACTGGTCCCGTCGTTACAAGGCAAACCTGGAGAAGCTCGCCTCCGGCGATGTCATCAAGGTCGCGGAAGTCGTGCGTGACCTGTGGCGTCGTGAGCGCGAGCGCGGACTCTCCGCCGGAGAGAAGCGCATGCTCGCCAAGGCCCGCCAGATCCTGGTGAGCGAGCTCGCCCTCGCGGAGAACACGAACGAGGACAAGGCCGAGGCCCTGCTCGACGAGGTCCTCGCGTCCTGACGCGGTCCAGCTCGGCACACTGAAACTCCGCACACCGATATGCCGCGGTGCCCGATGACACAGCAACTGTCGCCGGGCGCTGCGGCATGTTCGTACCCGGAATCCCGGAACGCGCATATTGAGCCCAACGCGCGTATTGAGCCCGCTGTGCTCGGTCACTCGGAACCCCGCCCTGAACCCACCCCGGCGGAAACCCCCGATACTAGGCGTGCCGGGCCCGGGCTGCTGGCTCGACCGGTGTCACGGAAGGGTCCGGTCAAGGCGTCGCGCCCGGCACTTCCCAGGCCATACCCACGCCAGGCCCGCACACAAACCTGACAGGAACCGATGTCTGACGATTCGCGTCCTTCGCGTACGGAATCGCGTACCGCACTGCGCACGGCAGCCGTGATTCCCGCCGCCGGCCGGGGCGTACGCCTCGGTCCGGGCGCCCCCAAGGCGCTACGCGCGCTGAACGGCACGCCCATGCTCATCCACGCCGTACGCGCCCTGGCCGCCTCCCGCGCGGTCTCCCTGGTCGTCGTCGTGGCCCCGCCCGACGGCGCGCCCGAGGTCAAGTCCCTCCTCGACGCGCATGCGCTGCCCGACCGCACCGACTTCCTCGTCGTCCCCGGCGGCGAGTCCCGCCAGGAGTCGGTCAAGCTCGGCCTGGACGCACTGCCCCCGGACTACGACATCGTCCTCGTCCACGACGCGGCCCGCCCCCTCGTCCCCGTCGACACCGTCGACGCCGTGATCCAGGCGGTCCGCGAGGGCGCCCCCGCGGTCGTCCCCGCCCTCCCCCTCGCCGACACGGTCAAGGAGGTCGAGCCGGCGGCCACCCCCGGAGACCCGGAACCGGTGGTCGCGACCCCGGAGCGGGCCCGGCTGCGCGCCGTGCAGACCCCCCAGGGCTTCGACCGCACGACACTGGTCCGCGCCCACGAGACGGTCACCGACAACGTGACCGACGACGCCAGCATGGTCGAACAGCTGGGCGAGCAGGTCGTGGTCGTCCCCGGCCACGAGGAGGCCTTCAAGGTCACCCGCCCCCTGGACCTGGTCCTCGCGGAGGCGGTCCTGGCCCGCAGGAGGCTCAACGATGGCTTCTGAGGTCGTACTGCCGCGCGTCGGCATCGGTACCGACATCCACGCCTTCGAAGAGGGCCGCGAGCTGTGGTGCGCCGGCCTCAAGTGGGAGGGCGAGGGCCCGGGCCTGGCCGGCCACTCCGACGCGGACGTCGTCGCCCACGCGGCCTGCAACGCGCTCTTCTCGGCGGCGGGACTCGGGGACCTGGGGCAGCACTTCGGCACGGGACGGCCCCAGTGGTCGGGCGCGTCCGGCGTGACCCTCCTGACGGAGGCGGCCCGGATCGTCCGCGACGCCGGTTTCACCATCGGGAACGTCGCCGTACAGGTCGTAGGCCCGCGCCCGAAGATCGGAAAGCGCCGGGACGAGGCCGAGAAGATTCTTTCGGACGCCGCCGGGGCTCCCGTGTCGGTCTCCGGGGCCACCACGGACGGCCTGGGTTTCCCGGGCCGGGGCGAAGGTCTCATGGCGGTGGCAACGGCGTTGGTCGTGAAAACAGCGTGACCGGATTCCTTCAGGGGCGCGGGGCCGAATCGATGTGCGGCTCCGCCGCCCGGGCGCGACGAGCCACAGCGCACCCGCACCCGGCAACGGCGCTTCGCACGCCGGTGCCACGCACCACCCTCCGCCCACTACCCTAGGTCCCGTGACTATTCGCCTGTACGACACCAACGCCCGGCAGATCCGTGACTTCACCCCGCTCACCGCGGGCTGTGTCTCGATCTACCTCTGTGGTGCCACCGTGCAGGCGGCGCCCCACATCGGGCACATCCGGTCCGGCCTGAACTTCGACATCATGCGCCGCTGGTTCGAATACCGCGGCTATGCCGTGACGTTCATCCGCAACGTCACGGACATCGACGACAAGATCATCGCCAAGTCCGCCGAGCAGGGCCGCCCCTGGTGGGCGATCGGCTACGAGAACGAGCGCGCGTTCAACGACGGCTACTTCGCGCTCGGCTGCCTCCCGCCGACGTACGAGCCCCGCGCGACCGGGCACGTGCCGGAGATGATCGAGATGATGCGCGGGCTCATCGAGCGCGGGCACGCCTACGAGGCCGACGGCAACGTCTACTTCGACGTGCGCTCCTACCCGGACTACCTCCAGCTCTCCAACCAGGAGCTGGACAACCTCCGCCAGCCCGAGGGCGAGGGCGAGACCGGCAAGCGGGACCAGCGGGACTTCGCGCTCTGGAAGGCCGTGAAACCGGGCGAGCCCAGCTGGGAGACGCCGTGGGGCCGCGGCCGCCCGGGCTGGCACCTGGAGTGCTCGGCGATGGCCCACAAGTACCTCGGCGAGTCGTTCGACATCCATGGCGGCGGCCTGGACCTGATCTTCCCGCACCACGAGAACGAGATCGCCCAGGCCAAGGCGTTCGGCGACGACTTCGCCCAGTACTGGGTGCACAACGCCTGGGTCACCATGAGCGGCGAGAAGATGTCGAAGTCCCTCGGGAACTCGGTCCTCGTCTCCGAGATGGTCAAGCACTGGCGCCCGATCGTGCTGCGCTACTACCTGGGCACCCCGCACTACCGCTCCATGATCGAGTACAGCGAGGAGTCGCTGCGCGAGGCCGAGTCGGCGTTCGCGCGCATCGAGGGCTTCGTGCAGCGCGTGGTGGAGCTGGCCGGGGGAGCAGTCGAGCCCTCGCCGGAGGTCCCGCCGGCGTTCGCCGAGGCGATGGACGACGACCTGGGTGTCCCGCAGGCCCTCGCCGTCGTGCACACCACGGTCAGGCAGGGCAACTCCGCCCTCGCCGCCGACGACAAGGAAGCCGCGGTGGCCCGCCTCGCCGAGGTCCGCGCCATGCTCGGCGTCCTCGGCCTCGACCCGCTCGATGCGCACTGGGCCGGTGGCGTCGAGAAGGGCGACGACCTGCACGGGGTCGTGGACAGCCTCGTACGGCTCGTCCTCGACCAGCGCGAGTCCGCCCGCGGCCGCAAGGACTGGGCGACCGCCGACGCCATCCGCGACCAGCTGGGCCAGTCCGGCCTCGCGATCGAGGACAGCCCCTCCGGACCGCGCTGGACCCTCAAGTCCTAGCCGCCCCGGATCTGAAGATCAACTGTGCCGCCCGGCCCCCCGGGCGGCACACTGCATAAGACGCACGTACGAAACGAAGCTCACGGAGACGGGTAACTCATGGCAGCCAACAACCGCCGCATGTCCGGCAAGAAGGGCGCGCAGGTCGGCAGTGGCGGCCAGCGGCGCCGGGGCCTGGAGGGCAAGGGCCCGACCCCGCCCGCCGAGATGCGCAAGGGCCACAAGAAGAACCGCATCGCCACCGCCAAGGCCAAGCAGACCCAGCGCCGCCCGGTGGCACGCGGCCGCGGCGGCAAGGGCACGTCCGAGATGGTCGTCGGCCGCAACCCGGTGGTGGAAGCCCTCCGCGAGGGCGTCCCGGCCTCCACTCTCTACGTCCAGCAGTTCATCGACAACGACGAGCGGGTCCGCGAGGCGCTGCAGCTCGCCGCCGAGCGCGGTGGCATCAACCTCATGGAGGCCCCGCGCCCCGAGCTGGACCGTATGACGAACGGCCTCAACCACCAGGGCCTGGTCCTCCAGGTTCCGCCGTACGAGTACGCGCACCCCGAGGACCTGGCCGACGCGGCGGCCGACGAGGGCGAGGACCCGCTGATCGTCGCCCTGGACGGGGTCACCGACCCGCGCAACCTCGGCGCGGTCGTCCGCTCGGTCTCCGCCTTCGGCGGCCACGGAGTCGTCGTCCCCGAGCGCCGCGCGGCCGGTATGACCGCCGGCGCCTGGAAGACGTCGGCCGGTACGGCGGCCCGCACGCCCGTCGCCCGCGCCACCAACCTGACCCGGGCCCTGGAGTCGTACAAGAAGGCCGGCATCGTGATCGTCGGCCTCGCGGCGGACGGCGAGCACGAGATCGGCGACCTGGAGGCCCTCGGCGGCCCGGTCGTCATCGTCGTCGGCAGCGAGGGCAAGGGCCTGTCCCGACTGGTCGGCGAGACCTGCGACTTCCGGGTCCGCATCCCGATGCCGGGCGGTGCCGAGTCGCTCAACGCCGGTGTGGCGGCGGGGATCGTGCTGTACGAGGCGGCGCGGCGGCGGGGCTGACGGCCGTACGAGGCGGCGCGGCGGCGGGGCTGACGGCCATGCGAGGCGACGCGCCGCCGGGGCTGAACAAACGTCCGTAACCTCACCCGTGCGGGGTAATTCCGGCGTCCAGGGCATCCTTGACGGGGTCCGGACACATCCGGCCGGTCAAAGCAGTGTCCTAACTCCACGTCACTCGGTTAGATGAGTGTGGACACCAGAACACCCCGCACACCCACGGGGGACCGCTCGTCGGGATTCCGCTCCGGATTCGCCTCCGGTCCCGACGACGCTCCCGCGCTGAGCATGGTGAAGGTGCCGAGCGATCCGGCGCAGGTCATCGTCAACCACGCGAGCTTCCGCGTGCAGCTGGGCGTATCGACACGGCGTACCCAATCCCCCCGGGTCGTGCGGCACATGAGCGCCACCGAGGACACCACGCGGATCCCGGTCGCCGGCCCGGCGGGCAGAGCGGGAGCGGCCGTCGGCCGCCGCCGCCCGGTCGTGTGGAGCGGCAGGTCCGCGCCCGACGACACCGGCGCCCACCGGCTGCTCCAGGCCGTCCGCGGCGGCAGCGTCCGGTACGCCGAGGAACCGGCCGAGCCGGCCGGCGCGACCCAGGTCATCCCCCGCGTCGACGACGGCTACCACGTGCTGGAACAGACCGCCGAGACGCCGGTGGTCGGCCACCCGCGCTCCCCGGCCTCGGGCGAGAACCGACTGCTCCCGAACATGCGGACGGTCGGCAGCGCCTACGACGAACCGGGCTACGGCGAACCGGCCTACCCCGACGACCGGTTCGACGACTACGACCACCTCGACGAGGAGCCCCCCACCAGGCGGACCGGCGACGGCGACCCGGCCCGGCACGCCTACTACCCCGGCCGCCGGATGAACCTCGGCGTGGTCCTGCTCCCGCTCCGGATCTTCCTCGGCTTCATCTCCGTCTACGCCGGCATGGGCAAGCTGTGCGACCCCGTCTACTTCGACGGCGGCAAGCGCGGCTCCATGGTCACCTGGCTCAACACGCTGCACCCCTGGGAGGTCGCCGAGCCGCTGCGCCAGTTCGCCCTCCAGCACCCGGTCGGCTCCGGCCTGGTGATCGCCTTCTTCCAGGTGATCGTCGGCGTCCTGACCATCCTCGGCTGCTGGCAGCGGGTCGCCGCGGTCGTCGGAGCGCTGCTGTCCGCCGCGCTCATCGTCACCGTCAGCTGGAAGACCGTCCCCGCCTACGACGCCCCCGACATCATCTACCTCGCCGCCTGGTCGCCGCTGATCATCGCCGGCGCCCCCGTCTACTCCGTCGACGGCCGGCTGGCGGGCAGCGCCTGGCGACGCCTCGGCCCCCGCGCCGACATCTGGGAGCTGCGCGCCTTCGTGCTCCGCCGAGGCGCCCTGGTCACGGCCATCACCATCGGCCTCACCCTCCTCATCGGCTCCCTCCTGGGCGGCGCGGTCCGCGACTCCAGCCGAGTGGTCGTCCCCGGCCCCGGCGAGGCGCCCCGCAACAACCTCCCCGGCTCACCGCTCCCCGGCAAGCCGGCCAAGCGCCACGCCACGACTCCGTCGGCCCCCACCTCCCCCTCCGGGGGCGCGACGGCCGGCGCGAGCCCCTCCGGGGCGGCCACGACCCCGAGCGCCGGCCACACGGCGGGCAACACGACCACCACCCCCAGCGAGACCCAGGGCACGACAGGCCAGGCCCCGCCCCAGCACACCGCCCCGGCGCCCACCACAGCCGGCCCGACCTCCGGCGGCACCGCCACCGGCGGCGCCTCCTCGACGGGCGGCGGCACGGGCACCGGCACGGGCACCAGCGGCGGCGGCGCGTCATCCTCGGGCCAGCCGGGCCTGGTGGGCGGCCTGCTGGGCTGACCCACCTTCCTCATGGCGATGGGGCCCCGCGCCTTTCGGCGCGGGGCCCCATCGCCATGAGGAAAGAAAAAGAGGGTGAGAGGAAAGGCGCGTGACCAAGGCGCGCCCCAGAGGGGCGCGGGGAACTGCGCGACCAGCCACAACGGACCCGCAGCCGACGACGGCGGGCCGACCTTCAGCGCGGCCTACCGCCCCAGCGCCGCCAACTCCTTCGCCGCCTCCGTCAGATCCTTCGCCGTGTCGATCGCCCGCCAGTACGCCCCCTGAGGGATCGGGAACCCGGCCAGCTGTCGGCTTCGCGCCAGGTGCGGAAACGTCGTCCGCTCGTGATCCCCCCGCTCCGGCAGCATCCCGGCGAACGCGGGGGAGAAGACGTACACACCCGCGTTGATCTCGAACGTCGACGGCGGCGCCTCGATGAAGTCCGTGATGTGGCCGAAGCCGTCCGTCTTCACCGCGCCCCAGGGAATCCGCGGCCGCGCCAGCGCCAGCGTCGCCACCGCGTCCCGCTCCGTGTGGAAGTCGGCCATGTCGCGCAGCGAGAACCGCGTCCAGATGTCGCCGTTCGTGGCGTACCAGGGCCGCTCGGGATGGGGCAGATGCGCGGCCGCGTACTTCAGACCGCCGCCCCGGCCCAGCGGCTCGGACTCCACCACCGTGGTGACGGAGAGGGGCAGGTCGGCCGTCGCCAGCCACTTCTGCAGGACCTCGGCGAGGTGGCCGCAGGAGACCACCACGTCCGTGACGCCCTCCTCGGCGAGCCAGGTCAACTGGTGGCCGATGATCGGCGTGCCCGTACCGGGGATCTCGACCATCGGCTTGGGCCGGTCGTCGGTGTACGGACGAAGCCGTGAGCCCTGGCCACCGGCCAGGACCACGGCTTGAGTGGGGCGCAACGCGGCGTTCGGATGGGTCATGCCCGAACTGTACGACGCGCCCCGGGGCCGGCTTCCCGCCGGACGGGGTCCCTTAAGGTCCCGTTACCTACTTCCCAACCGCCGTTCAGCTGTGCGCCGCGAGCACGCCGGACGCGAAGGACGTGTCGCAGACCGGGCGGGCGAACGACTGGGCGCGGGAGGCGCCGTAGATGCGCACCGCGGCCTGGCCCAGCGCCCGGGCGATGGACGTGCAGTGCCGGGCGAGCGACGGGTGGCCGTTGACCGCCTGCTGGAGGTGGGTGAGGACCTGGCCCGGGTTCCGGTCCTGGAGCTCGGTCATCAGCTGGTCACGCAGTACGTCCTGCGGGGCCTGGGCGACGGCCTGGGAGGAGACGTGCGCGTCGGTCACCTCGGTCGCGGTGAGCACCGAGCTCCGCGGGCTTCCCGTCCAGTTGACGCGGGTGACGGCGAGGGTCCCGGAGAGCACCAGGACGACGGGCAGGACGAGGGCGAGAGTGCGGCCGATCCGGCGGGCAGGGCCGCCCCGGTGGCCGCGTCGCGTCTGAGGGGTGGTGGAGTGCTTCACGCGTGTGAGGGTAGCGTGCGGTAATGATTTGGCGACATTTAGTCACCGGTTCGGGGGATGGAGAAGTGCCGTGTTTCGGGTACGGGGTTGACGCACACTGCTCGAAAACCACCCGCTTGCCGGGGTAAAACCGGGCAACGGAAAGGCCCCGCAGCAGGCTGCGGGGCCTTCGTCGTCAACCTGGGCAGATTCACCCTGGTCAGAGGTTTGTCACTGTGACGGCGCCGAAGCCGTCGGTCTCTCAGTCGGAGATCTCTCAGTCGGAGAGACGCTCACCCGTGGACGTCGAGAACACGTGGGTCTCGCCCGGCCGCGGCACGACGTGCAGCGTGGCACCCTTCTCCGGGACCGCGCGGCCGCTGACGCGGACGACCAGGTCCTTGAGGTCGTCGCCGACCTTGGCGCTGCCGTAGACGTAGCCGTCGGCGCCGAGCTCCTCCACGACGTTCACGGAGACCGCGAGACCGGCCGGGGCGTCCTCGGTGTCCTTGGACAGGGCGGACGCGGCCTCGCCGTTGTGCTCGACGACGTCGAAGTGCTCGGGGCGGACACCGACGGTCACCGTGCGGTCACCCTTGTCGGCGGCGGCCTGCAGCGCCTCGCGGCTCACCGGCACCACGCTGTTGCCGAACTTCACACCGCCGTCGGTGATCGGGACCTCGACCAGGTTCATGGCGGGGGAGCCGATGAAGCCGGCGACGAAGAGGTTGGCCGGGCGGTCGTACATGTTGCGCGGCGAGTCCACCTGCTGGAGCAGACCGTCCTTGAGGACCGCGACCCGGTCGCCCATCGTCATGGCCTCGACCTGGTCGTGGGTGACGTAGACGGTGGTGATGCCGAGGCGGCGCTGCAGGGACGCGATCTGCGTACGGGTCGAGACACGGAGCTTGGCGTCCAGGTTGGACAGCGGCTCGTCCATGAGGAAGACCTGCGGCTCACGCACGATGGCACGGCCCATCGCGACACGCTGACGCTGACCACCGGAGAGCGCCTTCGGCTTGCGGTCCAGGTACTCGGTGAGGTCGAGGATCTTCGCGGCCTCCTCGACCTTCTGCCGGATCTCCGCCTTGTTGACGCCGGCGATCTTGAGCGCGAAGCCCATGTTGTCGGCGACGGTCATGTGCGGGTAGAGGGCGTAGTTCTGGAACACCATGGCGATGTCCCGGTCCTTGGGCGGCAGGTGCGTGACGTCGCGGTCACCGATGCGGATGGCGCCGCCGTTGACGTCCTCGAGCCCCGCGAGCATCCGGAGCGAGGTGGACTTGCCGCAACCCGACGGGCCGACCAGGACGAGGAACTCGCCGTCCTCGATCGCGATGTCGAGACCGTCGACGGCGGGCTTGGTGGAACCCGGGTAGATCCGGGTCGCCTTGTCGAAAGTGACAGTGGCCATGGCTCAGAGGCCCCCTTCTACCGGCAGGAACGTGCCGGACGATCCGTTGTAGGAAGGTGGTGGTGTAGTCCACGAGAGTGAACTGGCTCTGGACGGTACCTGGCGTTCACCCCGTATGTCAGTACCTGGAGCCCTGTGAACTTCGCGGAAATTTTCGACAGGCCCCGGCTGGGACGTGGGTACACTGCACTGGCACATCAGCGCCACGCGCGCGTGCATGCCTCCTTAGCTCAGCTGGCCAGAGCAACGCACTTGTAATGCGTAGGTCGTCGGTTCGAATCCGACAGGGGGCTCTCCATTCGTCGAGCCCGGCACGGTCCTGCTGCTCCACACCGGCGGCCCGGCAGCGGGATCGAGTAGTACCAGTCGCCGCCGACCAGATGTCCTGGACTCGGGGACGGGTCAGTGTCGTCCCGCCACCCGGTCTGCGATTCGGGCCAGGCGGGATGATTCGGTGCCGGGGTGGAGGCGTTCGCGTTGGTCGGCGGCGCGGTAGGTGGCGTACATGCCCTGGACGCCCAGCCAGCGGAAGGGTTCGGGTTCCCACTTGCGGACCTTGTGGTTGACCCAGGGGAGCTCGGTCAGGTCGGTGCGGCCGGCCTGGCCGGAGTCGAGCTGGACGAGGTCTCTGAGGGTGCGGGCGGCGAGGTTGGTGGTGGCGACGCCGGAGCCGACGTAGCCGCCCGCCCAGCCGAGGCCCGTCGAGCGGTCGAGGGTGACGGTGGCGCACCAGTCGCGCGGTACCCCGAGCACCCCTGACCAGGCGTGTTCGACGGCGACACCGGCCAGGGAGGGGAAGAAGCGTACGAGGATCTCCTGCAGGGCCTCGATGGTCGCCTGCTGGGTGCGGCCGTCGTTGTCGGTACGGGATCCGAAGCGGTACGGCACTCCGCGTCCGCCGAGTGCGATCCGGCCGTCGGCCGTGCGCTGGGCGTACATGTAGGCGTGTGCCATGTCTCCGAGGGTTTCCAGGCCGTTCCAGCCCACTGATTCCCACTGTGCCTCGGTCAGCGGTTCGGTGGCGATCATCGAGGAGTTCATCGGCAGCCAGGTGCGCTTCTGGCCCTTGAGGTTCGCGGTGAAGCCCTCGGTGCAGCGCAGGATGTAGGGGGCGCGGACCGTGCCGTACGGCGTGACGGCGTGCTTGGGCCGGATCTCGGTCACGGGTGTGGACTCGTGGATCTGCACCCCCAGTGCCTCCGCGGCCGCGGCCAGGCCCTTGACCAGCTTCACGGGGTGCAGTCGGGCGCCGTGCGGGGTCCAGGTGGAGCCGACGGCGTCGGCGACGCGGATCCGGTCGCGGGTCTCCCCGGCGCCGTACAGTTCGCGGTCCTGTTCGCCGTACGACAGTTCGTGTTCGTGGAAGGCCTTCAGGCGGGCCAGTTGTGCCGGGGTGGTGGCGATCTCCAGCACGCCGCCCTTGTGCAGGTCGGCGTCGATCTTCTCGGTCCTCGTGACCGAGATGACCTCGTCGACCGTCTCGTTCATGGCCTTCTGGAGGCGTACGGCGGCTGCGTGGCCGTGCAGCGCGGCGTACCGGTCGCGGCCGGCGATGCCGTTGTAGAGCCAGCCGCCGTTGCGGCCGGAGGCGCCGTAGCCGCAGAACTTCTGCTCCAGGACGGTGACACGGAGGAAGGGGGCCGTCTTCTTCAGGTAGTACGCGGTCCACAGGCCGGTGTAGCCGCCGCCGACGATCACCACGTCCGCAGTCGTGTCGCCGGCGAGCGGCTCCCGTACCGCGGGGAGGCCGTCGTTCGCGTACCAGAAGGAGATGCCGCCGTTGACGACGCTGCTTGCCGAGCTGCTCATGTCCGGACGTTAACCCTTGAGGGCGGCCAGTGTCTCCTTCGGATTCCATGCTTTTCCGCGCCCTCTGACCAGCGGAAAGCAGGCGAGGCCGATCCATACGGAGACGAAATGTCCGAGGTCGGTGAAGGTGGGCGACTCGGTCAGCGGCAGGCCGTAGACCAGCAGAACGACCGCGATGTAGGGATACCGCCAGGGTGTGGCGATCCGGTAGGCGAGTACCCCGATCACTCCGGCCAGTGCGTAACTCACCCCGAAGTCCAGGGTGTCGGCCGCCGACTGCGGGGCGATGCCGTCATGGATCCCCTTCAGCAGCGCGCCCTCGCTGATCAGCGTCGCCAGTACGTGCGCGGCCACGCACACCGTCAGCCAGCGCGCCGTGCCCAGCCAGCGTTCGGCGGGTGCGTGGAAGACGGTGTAGAGGAAGGCGTACGGCATCCAGTGCCCGCCGTCGATCCACATCGCGCTCGCGATCAGTACGCGTACGGGGTTGTCCGACAGTTCGTGGAGGTTGGTGGACCGCTGCCGTAGGAACTGCTGCTCGAACTCGGGTGACATGTAGTGCAGCGCGACGGTGGTCATGAAGAGAATCGCCAGCCAGATGTAGGTGCCGGGGGCGCTGCGGACGTACCACCGCACTCTGCTGCCGAGGCCCCGGAGAAATCCCATGAGGCGATTCATGCACGGCAGCAACGTCACATGTGTGATTGACATTCCGGATGAGCTGATCGTCCGGCATGTGCGATCGGGCGGCGCGGCGGGCATGCCGCTCGGCCGGCCCGCCCGTCGGCTGCTCGACCTCAGGTGACCGGCTCCGGTACCGGGGTCTTGGTGGGGGCGTCGTGTTTCGGCGGCTTCGCCGTCACCATCAGGCCCGCTACCAGGCTGGCCAGCAGCATCACGCCGACCGCCCACCAGATGGCGGCCGTGTAGCCGTGCACCACGGCCTGCGGGACGACGGCGGCCTTCTGGGCGGGGTCGTGGAGGTGGGCGGTGAGGTAGGCGGCGCTGCTGGTGGTGGCGATGGTGTTGAGTAGGGCCGTACCGACGGAACCGCCCACCTGCTGGGAGGTGTTGACGGTGGCCGAGGTGACACCGGCGTCCTGCGGGGCGACGCCCGCGGTGGCGGTGGCGAACACCGGCATGAAGGTCAGGCCCATGCCGAGGCCCATCAACAGCAGGGCGGGCAGGATCTCGGTGGGGTAGGAGGAGTGGACCGTGATGCGGGTCAGGAGCAGCAGCCCGCAGGCGGCGAGGAGCGTGCCCGGGACCATGAGCAGGCGCGGGGGCACGCGGTGCAGCAGCCGCGCGGATATCTGGGTGGAGCCGATGATGATCGCCACGGTCAGGGGCAGGAACCCGAGACCGGCCCTGACGGGGGAGTAGCCGAGGATGACCTGGAGGTAGTAGGTCAGGAAGAGGAACAGCCCGAACATGGCGACGGTCGCGAGGGCCATCGTCAGGAAGCTGCCCGCGCGGTTGCGGTCCTTGACGATGTGCAGGGGCAGCAGGGGGCTGGGGGCGCGGTTCTGCCACACGACGAACGCGGTGAGCAGCACGGCACCGGCCGCGAACAGGCCGAGGACGAGCGGGTCGCTCCAGCCGCGTGGCTGGGCCTCGCTGAAGCCGTAGACGATCGCGACGAGTCCGCCGCAGCCGAGCAGCGCGCCGGGTACGTCGAGCCGGGCGCCGGTGTGGCCCGGTCGGTCGTGCAGCAGTGCGGTGGCGCCGGCGACGGCGATGATCGCGATGGGCACGTTGACGTAGAGGCACCAGCGCCAGTTCAGGTACTCGGTGAGCAGACCGCCCACGATGAACCCGATCGCGGAGCCGCTGCCCGCGAGGGCGCCGTAGATGCCGAAGGCCTTGCCGCGCTCGCGCGGGTCGGTGAAGGTCGTGGTCAGCAGGGAGAGCGCGGAGGGCGCGAGGACGGCGGCGAAGACGCCCTGGAGGGCGCGGGCGCCGAAGAGCATGCCCGGGCTGTGGGCGGCGCCGCCGAACGCGGAGGCGGCGGCGAAGCCGACGAGCCCGATGACGAACGTGCGTTTACGGCCGACCAGGTCGGCGATCCGGCCGCCGAGCAGGAGCAGTCCGCCGAAGGCGAGCGTGTAGGCGGTGACCACCCACTGCCGGTTGCCGTCGGACATGCCCAGGTCGCGCTGGGCGGAGGGCAGGGCGATGTTCACGATCGTGGCGTCCAGGACGACCATCAGCTGGGCGAGCGCGATGACCACCAGACCCCACCAGCGGTGCGGGTCGGCTCCCTCGGTGCCGTGGGCCACACCGGTGGACACACCGGGAGAGTCACCCGATCGGGCGTGGCTCATCTGGTCAGAAGACCATGGATCGGGGTGTGTCGCATCCTGGGGTGTGCTGTTCCTGGTCATGGTTCGAGAACCACCTTTCCGGTTGTCGCCCGGTTCTCCAGGGCGTGGTGTGCGGCTGCGGCCTCGGGGATCCGGAGATCCGAGGTCGGAAGTCCGTGGTCAGTGCTTCGGCGGTCCGATGAGCTGACGGTTCGGTGATCTGACGGTTTGGTGATCTGACGGTTTGGTTCCTCGACTCTTCGACCTCAAGCGCGCTTGAGACTCTTCGACCTCAAGCGCGCTTGAGGTCAAGGGCGGACCGCCCGGGGACGCGCCTTCCTCGTCCTCGCTCATACGACGGATCCGGGCGGGCGGAATGTGACATCGGCGTGGTCGTGTCGGCTGTCGGCGCAGGTCGGGGGCGTTGTCAGTGGCGGCCTGCAAGATGGGGGCATGGCGAGGACAGCGGCCGGTGGGGCCGGCGGAGGCAAGGTGAAGGGCGCGCGGCGGCCGGAGGTGCGGCTGCCTCCACTGGAGCCCTGGGACGACGGCGCGCTGGAGCCGGACGGGGACTACGACGGGCTGGCGTTCCGGGAGGCGGACTTCGCCGGGCAGGACGGGGCGGGCGCCCGCTTCATGGACTGCGCGCTGACGGGCTGTGCCTTCGACGAGACGGGGCTGCGGCACGCGCGCGTGCTGGACTCGGTCCTCACCGGCATAAGAGGCGTCGGCACGGATCTGGCGGAGGCCACCCTGCGCGACGTCGAGCTCGTCGACGCCCGCCTCGGCGGCACGCAGCTGCACGGCGCCGTCCTGGAGCGTGTGGTGATCCGCGGCGGCAAGATCGACTACCTCAACCTGCGCACCGCGAAACTCAGAGACGTGGTCTTCGAGAGCTGTGTCCTGGTCGAACCGGACTTCGGCGACGCCGTACTGGAGCGGGTGGAGTTCACCGACTGCACCTTGAAGGGGGCCGACTTCAACGGGGTGACGATGAAGGACGTCGATCTGCGCGGCGCTGCTGAACTGGGCATCGCGAGAGGGGTGGAGCGGCTGGCCGGGGCGGTGATCAGCATGTCCCAACTGCTGGATCTGGCACCGGTGCTGGCGGCACAGCTGGGGATCCGCGTGGAGGGTTGACCAACCGTCTCTAGAGACTGAGCGGGAGTGAGTCCTGTTGCCAGGATTCGTGCTCAGCCGAGCGCCCCGGACGGTGTTGGGCGTTCTGGTCGACCGCGTTCGCTCCGCGTCCGGGCGGCACGGATCGTGTCCGTGGTCCGGGGATGCGGGGGCGGTGTCCCTCACGCCCTGGGGTACTCGGTCTGGCCTGGACGGTCCGATGCCCGCATCCATCGCTCTGGTGGGTGCGGGGCGGTGCCGTCCGACGCCTGATCGGGTGCCCCAGGGCGCGCCTTCCGATCGCCACGGCTGCCGCGTCGTGGCGGGTGGTCTTACGCGTAGTGGTGGTGAGGGGTTTCTGCCAGTGCTGGGCGCCCCACCGGGAGGTGTAGGCGGGGTCGACGGCGATGACGGGGATGCCGAGTTCGGCCGCCATGCTGACGAGCCGGGCCCGCAGCCTGGCCACGGGCATGCCAGAGATCAGCTTCCGGAACCACTTCTTGCGGCCGTGTTTCTCCCGGGTCTTCTCCGCGGTGAAGTCGAGGTCCTCGACGGCGATCGCGAGGCCGTGTCGCCGGGCCCAGTGCAGCAGCCGGATCAGGGCATGCCTCACCTGGGCGTCACGGTGACCGGCGGTGCCGGTGAGGTCGTAGCCGAAGCGGAGAGGTGCGCCGACAGGGTTTCCGTGGACGTCCAGGCGCCAGGCGGCCAGGTGGTCGGCGTTGGTGTCCACGCCGACCAGACCTCTCGCGCGGGCCGCCTCCAGCGGGATCGTCCGGACGGTCGGGAGGGTCCAGGAGGCGGTGAGGTACCAGCGGCCCCGGCCCACGTCTTCGTGGATGCGGTAGGCGACGGCCCGGTTGGCGGTGACGCGGTCGGCCCACTGCTCGCCCCGGTGCGCGAACGACACACGGGCAGCCAGGACATAGCGGCCGTGCGGGGCGTTCGCCAGGTGCGCCAGCGGCGCAGGGAGCTTGATCGAGACCTCGCCGTCGGGGGAGACGCGGAGGGTCTCGTTGCCGTACCGCTTGCCGGACTCGCCATCCGCCTGGAGGAAGCGGCGCCCGGCCCGCCACCGCCGACGCCACTCCTCTTCGGTCAACTGCGCCTGTTCCAGGTGATGCCGGCTGTTCAGCAGCTGCTTCCCGCCGCGCACCACGTGTACGACTCCGGTCTGCCAGTCGGCCTGTGCCGCCTGAAGCCGGTCTTCGAGAACGTGCAGGCGGCGGGATTTGGCAAACCACTCCTGTTTGCTGCGGTAGCCGCCGGGCGCGTGCTTGGAGCCCTTCTCGCCCGGGGGCAGGGACAGCCGGTGTGTGATCGTGCGCACGCCTGCCTGAAGGCTGTGGATGTGCGCGAGCCGGCCGCGCCGGGCCAGCGCCCACTGATCATGACTGGCCTTCGTGATACTGCCCGCCCAGCGGGAGGAGGACTCTCCGGTCAGAACCTGCTTGCGCCGCGCCCACTGCTCACCGTCGTGGTCCAGCTCGGCCGCGCACCTGGCCTTCAGATCACGGGAGGCCAGCGACCCGAGATGGTCACCGACCAGGCGCAGCGCCTCCTCGTCCCTGCCGGTCAGGTGTTTGAGCCGCGACCGGATCGCGACCCCGGACGGGCCGGGCACCATGAACGGTGTCGCGACCTCCCGCAGCCCGCCCACCCCTTCACCCCCGGTCCGGTGTCACACAAATCCGTCACCACCTCCAACGACCACCACCGGTAAAGGTCACGCATTCGACGCAGGAACTCCCGTTCCCCACCTAGAATCCACCCGCGGGTGCCTGGAAAAACTCACTCACGCACGCCAGAACGCGTTCAAGCACTGTCGATCGCCAACTGTTCACAACCCCAAGGACAGCGCGCCCCAAAGGGGTGCGGGGCTGTATCGATGTGCGGCTCCGCCGCGTGGGCGCGCCCAGCCCCCACCGACCGACAGCCGTGAACCGCCCGAAGCCCTCAGCTCGCCGGAGGCACCGGCGCCGCCTTCTTCCGCAGGCCCAGATGGTCGTCCGGGTCCTGGAGCCGGTCCGGCTGCGCAGCAAGCACGCGGCGGACCACCGGCTCCGGCATGCGGATCACCACCGGCCGGGGCAGGGTCAGTTCCCGTACGGCGGTGCCGGTACGGCCGGGGCGCACCCGGTCGGCCACTCTCGCCACCACCCGCACGTCCAGGGTGAACTGCACCAGGACCGACGCGGACTTGGGCTTGTGCAGCGGCATCGAGCCGGAGGCGTTCGCCGCCATGTCGGCCGCGCCGCCGGTGCCACCCGCGTTGCCCATCAACTGGTTGAGCCGGAACTCGTCGGCGTTGAGCAGCCCGGCGCCCGCCAGACCGCGCGCCGATCTGCCGTGGTCGGCGGAGCTCAGGCCGTCCGTCTGGGTGGGCCGGGGTGCGTCCAGGTGGCTCTGTCCCACCGTCTCGAAGGTCATCTTGTCGCCGACGCCCAGCACTCGCCCGTCCCGCAGCCGCGCGTGCAGGGACGCCCGCAGGTCCTGGCCCGCCGCTCCGGTGGCGTGCACCGGGGGCAGTTCCGCCCCGGCGGTGGTCAGCAGCGGCAGCGCCGCGATCAGCCACTCGGTGGAGACGGCCTCCTGCAGCGTGTATGCGGCGGCCTGCCCCTTGGTCCGGAAGCGGTCGCCGCCGCCGGCCTCCCGGACCGCGGAGTTGACCAGCTCCCGTATCTGCGGGGCCCCTTGGAAGCCGTTCACCTGCGCCTCCATCGGTAGCCGCACACCACCGGAGCGCCAGGTGCCGAGCGCGGCCGGGCGGTCGTCCTGCGGGCCGGGGGCCGCCGCGACCGGGGCGGGGCGCGGTGGGGTCAGCCGGCCGAGGGCGGCGAGGTCCTTGTCCAGGACGCGGTGGGTCAGTGCCTGGCGGCCCAGGGAGACCAGGGCCAGCCGGCGGCCGCCCCGGTGCAGTTCGAGGGTCGCCTCGATCGGTACCCGCATCCTGGACGACTTCGCGGTCTTCGCCTCGGCGACCGTCTTCATACCGAGCTGGCCGCGGCCGGCCGTGCCGGTGCGCCGCGAGCCGCCCGAGCCCGCCCCGAGCCCCGCCGCACCGCCCGTGCTCTTGAGCTGCCCGGTCCCGCCGTCCGGTTTGCCGGAGCCGGCGAAGATCCCCTCCACGCCGGTGGTCACGCCCTTGTCGTGGGAGGCGGTCTGCTGGGCCACGGCCGCGGTGATGTACTCCATGTCCCGGCCGTCGTCCGCCGCAGCGTCGTAGCCGCCGTCGCCCAGGCGGTTGATCTTGAACACCGCCCAGTACGGGGTCCTGCGGCCGTCGAACAGTTCGACGGTGACCCCGCCGTCCATGGCGCCGGACAGCAGCCCGGTGCTGCCGTCGCGGTCCAGGACGCGCAGCAGCCGCTGCACGTTGTCGTTGCGGTCCGTGAGCTGCTGCCGGGGCAGCAGGTCGTCGGCCAGGCTCTGCTGTCCGCTCTCCGTGAGACGGGTCCGCAGCCGGGCCAGCAGCGGCACGAAGTTCGGCAGGTTCTCGATCATGCCGAAGCCGAGCGGCAGTGCGCCGGCGAAGGACGGGCCGGTGCGCGGCGGTGCGGAGGTGGAGGACCCGGCGGTGTCCGTGGCGCGTGCCCGCTCCCCGGCCTCGCGTTCGGCGCCCGTGCGGGAGCTCTCGGCCGGTCGTCGTCCCGGCCGGGACGACGGCGTCATCAGCCCCGGTTCGGGGTCGAGCTTCAGCTGTCTACGGATCGCCGCCGGCAGTTGCGCCTCGGTCAGCCACACCGCCGCCTCGGCCGGCAGGGTGCGGGCGGCCGTCGCCACGTAGGGGCCGCCGCCGGTGACCTTGACCTCGGCGACCATGGTGACGAGCAGATCGCACTGTACGAGGTAGAGCGGTGCCTTCTTCGGGGTGTGGGCGTTGCGCTCGACCGTGCCGGACAGGGCCGCGGACCGGGTGTCGCCCTCGCTCGTGGTGCGGTTGCCGGAGAGGCCCTGGCCCAGACGCCACTCGGTGCCGTTCTCCGAGCCGGTGGCGCCGAACTGCCAGGTGCTGGTGGTGCCCTGCCCCTCCTGCCCTGCCGCCTGGTGTCCACCGAGCACGAAGGTCTCGGTGCCGGGACCGGCGCCCCGGTGCAGGAACTTCGGGTTGGTCAGCGTGAGCCGGGTGCCCACGGCCCCGTTGAGCGCGGCGAGCCGCCGCGGATGGCGCAGGTTCTTCACCACCCACCCGGAGGACGCGGCCTGCCGCAGCGAGGCCGTGATGGCCTGCGGCCCGAACCGCTCCTCGATCGCCAGCCGCGGCGCGAGCCCCTCGGTCTGCAGCGCGGGATCCTCGCGCACGCCCTTGTCGCGGGCGGCGGCCCGGGACAGCAGCTGGAAGGCGAGGTCCCGGACGGCTTGGCCGTCGCCGACCGTCTCCACCAGCTGCCAGTCCCGCAGCGGCTGCCCGACGGACGGCCGGGGCGCCAGCGTGGCCAGATCGCCTATGCCCTCGGCGGTGACGGCGTGCTCGGGCCGCGGGGCCTGCGCCCGGCGCCGGTCGCGCACCGCGCCCTGCCGCTGCCTGCCCTCCTCGTCGAGGGTGAACTCCGTCGGGGTGACCAGCCGCACGTCCTGCTCCTCCAGGTGCAGGCCCGCCAGCGGGGTGGCCTCCGGCGCGTCCCGGCCCGGGGAGCCGGGGGTGAGGGCGCGGCCCAGCTTGCGCTGCCGGGAGGTCATGGTGACGTCGACGTCGAGGCGCAGGGCGGCTCCGAAGGCGGCGGCCTTCTCGGAGCCGTTGGTGAGGACGTCGGTGCGGGTGGTGGGGCCGGCCTGGTTGCGGCGGGTGCCGGAGCGGTGCCTCTCGTAGCGGGCCGAGCCGGTCAGGACGCCGGGGACGAGCCTGGCCTGGCCGAGCACCAGGCCGCCGATCGAACGCGAACTGCTGCGCCCGCTCTGTGTGTTGCCGGTGACACCGGAGTGGCTGCGCACCAGCCAGTTGTCGGTGTCGCCGAGGTAGCCGGTCTCGCGGAGCTGCCCTCGGACCCGGAGCTGCACATCGTGCGCGTGCAGGGTGGTCTTGCGGCGCAGCCGGACCCGGATGCCGGTGGAGGTCAGCTGGTCCTTGTTGACCCGCAGGTTGGTCTCGGACAGGGCGGCCATCAGCTCGCGGTGGTTGCGCCGCTGGAGAGCGGCCTCCTCCTTGCCCGGGGCCGAGGCCACCGCATCCGTGCCGAAGGCGGGCAGATAGCCGGCCAGCCGGGGGTCGGTCGCGAACAGCTCCTGTACGGCCCGCACCATGGGGCCGGTGTCGAGTTGGCTGAGGGTGACGCTGGAGCCCATGGCGCCGAAGGGGAGGTGACGTTCGACGTCGGCCTCGTTCCCGTGCTCGTCGGTCCGCTTGGGCTTCTCGATGAACTCCCCGGCCTCGACGCCGGGCGGCAGCGGCAGCCCGAGCGGCTGTGCCTCGTCCGCGCGCAGGGTCATCCACACCCGCATCGAGTGCCGGGCGACCCGGGTGCCGGGGCGCAGGACCATCTCGGCCGAGCGCGGCCCCGTACCTTCCGCGGTGAACCGTACGGTCGCGAGGTAGAGCACCTTGTCGCCGCGGACCTCCGCGCCCTGGCGGCTGGACACGGTCTGCTCGGCCACGGTGAACCGCGCCTTGCGGGCCGCGGCGACCGGCATGGCCGTGGCCCGTACGACGGCGGCGCTGCCGGAGGCTCCGACGCCGATGGCCGGGCCCAGGCCGCCGGTGACGGCGCGCCCCTTGCCCGCGCTCTCGGTGACCGTGTGCTGGGTCTGCTGGTGGGTGCGCAGCTGGGTGCCGCCGGTGCCCCAGGCGGGTGACATGCCGGTGATCTCGGCGTGCATACGGTAGCTGCCCACGCTGCTGCCGTCCTTGGACGACAGGTCCTCGCCCGTGACGCCGTCGCGCAGCAGCCGGGGCATGTCCTCCAGCACGCTCGCCGTGGCGGTCGCCTCGTAGAGCCGGGCCCGGCCGGGTGCCCCGGGGGCGGTGAGCGAGGGGTGCAGGACGGAGGCGACCGCGTCGAAGAGCCCGCCGCCGCCCTGGTGCGGGGCGGCGGTGTCGGTCACCGCGACCGGGGCCATGGAGTCGGCGAGCGTGACGCGCCGGGCGGTGTCCGCCCCGACGGCCTGCGGCGGGGCGGGCGTCAGGGTGCCGGCCGGGACGAGGTGTTCGGTGGGCACCCGCTGGGTGAGGGTGCCCGACCCGTGGAAGGTCTGCTCCCGCTGGGCGCCGTGCTTCTTGATCCGTACGCCGTAGCGCACCTTGCGCGGCGCCTCGACCGAGCCCTTGTCGCTGCGCAGCACCCGTGGTTCGGCCACGTTGCGCTGGCTGCGGGACTCCCGCGAGGACTGCCAGGGCTGCGCGTTCGCCATCCCGGCGCCGCCCAGCCACAGTCCGGGTACGACGGGCGCGAGCCCGAAGGCCATGCCGCCCAGGCCCTTGCTCGACGAGCCGCTCGCGGTGGTCGCGACGGTGGCGGCGGTGTTGTGCTGGACGTCGACCTTGGTGTCCTTGCCCTCGGCCTCGTCGACCGCGGCGAGCGGTGCTCCGTCCGGGTCCGGCACGGTCTTGGCGAGCAGTTCCCCGGGGTGGAAGACGGGCGGCCGGTCGTCGGGGGCGCGGGAGACGGTGACGGTGACGTCGAACCACTCCTTGCCGTCCCTGCCCTTGACCGCGAAGGCGCGGCCCTGCCCGTAGTACGCCTCGGGCCGGCCGGCCAGGTCGGCGGCGAGGGCGGCGACCTGGCCGTCGCCGTGTCCGACCACGGCGGCCACGGCGTTGCGCACGAACTCGTGCCCGGTCAGCCCGTACGCCGTGGACAGCCCGGCGGCCTGGAAGTCCATGAGGTACGGCGGCAGTACCAGCCCGGGGGCGGTGCGTTCCTCCTCGATGGGGGGCGGCGGTGCGGGCCGGTTCCGTCCGGCCCGCGGCCGGAAGACGGCCTTCCCCTTCCGGTTCTGCAGCGCCAGTGTGGTGGCCTCGTTCCCCGCACTCCCCTGGAAGGCGAGCACAACATTCTCCGCGGGCCCGGCGGGCCTTGCGGTGACCGGTACCCGGGAGGTCTCCGGAGAGGCGTCTTTTCCGCTGTCGCCTGCCTGTCGCTGCGTCCGCACGCAGTCAACGTATGCACCGCCGGGACGGGCGGACCGCCTTCCGCCGACTCCCGCCTCACTTGTCACTCCCGCCTCGGCGGGGTGTCAACTCCCGTACATCGAACGGTCGTTCAGCGGTACGGGGACGGTCAGGAGACCCTCGGGAAGCGGGCCTGCAGCGTCCAGATCGCCGGGTTGTCCGCCAGGTCCTCGTGCATGTCGATCAGGTCGGCGATCAGGTCGTGCAGGAAGTCGCGGGCCTCCCGGCGCAGCTCGGAGTGGGAGAAGGTGAGGGGCGGTTCCTCGGCCGGCATCCAGTCGGCCTCGATGTCCACCCAGCCGAAGCGGCGCTCGAAGAGCATCCGGTCCGTGGACTCGGTGAAGTCCAGCTCCGCGTGCTGGGGCCGGGCGGCCCTGGACCCCGCCGGGTCGCGGTCGATCCGCTCCACGATGTCGCACAGCGCCCACGCGAAGTCGAGCACCGGCACCCATCCCCAGGCTGTGGACAGTTCCCGGTCCGCCTTGGTGTCCGCGAGGTAGACGTCCCCGCAGAACAGGTCGTGGCGCAGCGCGCGGACGTCCACCCGCCGGTAGTCGGTCTGGGGCGGGTCCGGGAAACGGTTGGAGAGGGCGTAGCCGATGTCGAGCACGTAGCCGATGGTGTCATGGCAGGAACCGCCTGCCTCATCGACCTGGGGGATGGGCCCCCGCCTCACTAGGATCGATCGCGTGTCCAGACCTGTACGCGTTTTCCCGGTCGCCGCAGGCGCGCTCGCACTCTCCCTCGCCCTCACGCTCACCGCGTGCGACGGCGGGGTCCACGGCACCCCGGGCGGCGCGGGCCGCCACGACCCGTACTTCCCGAAGGCGGGCAACGGCGGCTACGACGTGAGCCACTACGGCCTCACCCTCGCCTACGACCCGGGCACCCGCCACCTCACCGGCACCGCCGTCATCACCGCCCGCGCCACCCAGGACCTGACCGCCTTCGACCTCGACCTGAAGGGGCTGGACGTCGGCGCGGTCACCGTCGAGGGCAGGGACGCCCGCTGGAACCGCGCCGGCCAGGAGCTGACGATCCGCCCGCACGACGACCTGAAGAAGGGCGAGACCTTCAGCACGACCGTGCGCTATTCGGGCACCCCGGAGACGATCACCGACCCCGACGGCTCCAAGGAGGGCTGGCTGCGCACCGCCGACGGTGCGCTGGCCCTCGGCGAACCCGTCGGCTCCATGGCCTGGTTCCCCGGCGACGACCACCCCTCCGACAAGGCGTCGTACGACATCACGGTCACCGTCCCGAAGGGCCTCCAGGTCGTCTCCAACGGCGAGTTGAAGAGCGAGACGACCGACGGCGACCGCACCGCCTTCGTCTGGCACAGCGCGGAGCCGATGGCGAGCTACCTCGCCACGGTCGTCATAGGCCACTACACGATCACCCGGTCCACCACCTCCGACGGACTGCCGGTGTACGTCGCCGTGGACCCGACGCAGGTCGCCGCGAGCAAGAAGGTGCTCGCGAAGATCCCCGAGATCATCGAGTGGGAGCAGTACAACTTCGGCCCCTACCCCTTCTCCTCCACGGGCGCGATCGTCAACCGGCCGGGCGATTCCGGGTACGCCCTGGAGACCCAGAACCGGCCCGTCTTCCCCGGCGTCCCGGACACCGACATCCTCGTCCACGAACTCGCCCACCAGTGGTACGGCGACTCCGTCACCCCGAAGACCTGGCGGGACATGTGGCTCAACGAGGGCTTCGCGACCTACGCCGAGTGGCTGTGGGACGAGGACCACGGCGGGCGGACCGCCCAGCAGACCTTCGACAAGTACTACGCCACCCCCACGGACGACTCGACGCTCTGGGGGTTCCCGCCGGCGAACCCGCCGGGCGCCATGTACATCTCGAATCCGCCGGTCTACCACCGGGGCGCGATGGTCCTGCAGAAGATCCGCCAGACGGTCGGCGACGACCGCTTCTACGACATCATCCAGGGCTGGACCGCCGCCCACCGCCACGGCACCGCGGACACCGCCGAGTTCACCGCGTACGTGGAGAAGATGGCGCCGGGCAAGGACTTCAGCGGGATCTGGAAGGACTGGCTGTACGGGGACGGAAAGCCGGACCACCAGTGAGATGCGGCCCGGCCTTCACCGCCGTGCCGGAGGTCAGAGGTAGGCCGCAGCCTTCTTGCGGCGGTCGGGGAGGAACGGGTCGATCGATCCGGCGCCGGATCCGGGGACGGTGTCCTCGCCACGGATCCGGCGGGCAAGACGGGCAAGTCCGGGATCACCGGGGCGGACGTCGATCTGGAAATGGGACTCCTTGACCGGCTTTGCGTTACCGCCCCATGCGATGACGCCCTGACAGTCGGCGAGGATGTCCGCGACGACGATCTTCTCCAGATCGGACAGGCCGGTGCCCCGCTGCGCCCCCAGCGGGTAGAAGAGCGGACGGATCGCGATCGCGGTACCGGACAGATGGTTCGACTCGAAGCCGGCCCCGACGGTGCGGTGGCCGGTGTGGCCCTGAACGTCGCCGGGGCGGAGCATGTCGATCTCGTACGAGAACCTGCGGGCCACATGCAGCAGCACCGTGGCCACGTCGCCCTTCAGCAGCGGCACCGCGGCGTTGGCGCCTTCGACTCGGAAGAGCGCGGCGCGGTCGCCGTCGATCACGGGCCAGCCGTTCTGAGACCGTCGGTGACGCCACACGCTCCGCTGAGGTGCGGCCGCGGCAGCGGTAGGAGCAGTTGCGAGCAGGGCTCCCGCAGTGAGGCCGGCGGTCAGGCCGAGAGTCTGACGGCGGGTGAGTATGCGTGCGGTGTCGCTCAACGAGTGTGTCCTTTCCGGTAACGGCGGTAAGCAAGGACCGCCAACGTCACCAGACAGCCGGTCAACACGGCCATACAGGTGAACAGAAGCGGATTGACCCAGCCGCTTACGAGTTCCTTCTGCTCACCGTTGTCCCAGTGACAGGTGGCGTGCAGCGGAAAAGTGCCGTCCGTGAAGCGGTGGAAGCGGACGATGGGCCGCCTGTCGAAGAAGTCGGGACATGCATGCGACGGGAAGGCGAAGTAGACCTGGAACCAGCCGAGCAGGTAGCACAGGGTGCCAGTGGCGGTGGACGCCTTGATCAGGCTGAGGAGCCGGCGGCCTTTCCGGACGCGTACGAAGGCCAGGCCGAAGCCGACGAACAGCACCGCGAGGATCCAGGAATTCATCAGGCGGGATCGCCCGCGAACAGCCTGGCGTGGTTGGACTTCAGCTTCGCCTGGCTGCGGGCCTCCAGCCCGGCGCGAGCGATCAGCGTATCCGCGAAGCCGAGGCAGTAATTCTTCAGCCTGTCCTCCGGGAGCAGGTGGGAAAGGATCATGGCGACTCCACCGGTCTGCTGTTCGAGGGCGATGCGTCCGAGGTTGATCAGCGGATCATCGATCGATGTGAGGATGTAGAACGCCGCGTCCGTCGCGGCGGCCTGTGAAGTGCCGAACCGCTTGGCGAGGTAGTCCCTGAACCGGGTCACCCCACCGGTCTTCTCATAGTGCTCGTGCAGAGCCGTGGTGATGGCCACGCCGGACCGCATCTTCTCGGCCAAGAGGAACCCGTCGGCGTCCTCGACGAGGTCGTCGAAGCCGAACGAGGAGACCGAGCCGATCTTGCCGAGGCGTTCGGTGCAGTAGGTGTAGCCGTTGGGGAAGGAGTCGCTGTCGCGACGCCATTCCCCGTAGAAGGTCATGAGATCTCCGGCCCACCCGGCCACGTCGCCCCGGTTGGCCTTGTGTGAATCGGACAGAGGCGGCTTGATCATGTGACCGGCCGCGGTGGCCAGCAGGTGCTGTGGGCCCAGGATCTGGCCCGTGAAGGGGTCGGTGAAGTCGGACAACAGCTCCGCGCCATGGCTGTTGGCATAGTCGATGAACGACCAGTCGACCTCGCTGATCAGGTCCTTCCACTCGCGCGTCGCATAGCGCTCCTGCCGGTAGTAGTCCGTGACCAGCTGGTTCGGGTCGCCCTTTCCGTAGTTCTTGGCGAGGTTGTACAGCTGGTCGATGTTCGCGAGGAAGTCCGCGGCGGGGGACACAACACGGTTGACGTTCTGCTGTCCGTTGTCGGAGCCGGCCCGGTGTGAGTCGCGGTCCAGCGAGAACGTGTCGCTGCCGTTGGTGACTTTGTACTCCTTGATCTGGTTGAACGACCAGTTCGCCGGCAGGGGGAAGCCCAGGTTGCCGGAGAAGCCCCAGGACATGCCGGAGACGAACGAGTACGCCGCGTAGGTCTCCTCCGTCACCTGCGCGCACACGTTCCGGGAGCCGTACACCCCATGGAGATACCGCTTGCCCTTGGCCGCGAGGCCGGAGGTGACCCCGCGGAAGTACTCCACGATGTGCGTCATGTCCTCCTGGGTGGCGTCGTAGTCAACGGCGAAATAGATCACGGTGCCCCGGTTGAAGCCGAAGTGAACGGCTTGGTCATGGGCGAGCTGGCCGTGCTTGTAACCGTTGCCCCAGTAGTACTCCGCCAGGCTTCTGCCGTTGTCCTGGAAGATCGGGAAGACGCGCAGTCCGGCCTTGAAGATGTTGTCGAGCTCGCCCGGCTCCAGCATCTTCGACCCGCCGCCCGCCGAGGCCTCGTTGAGGTAGCGGCCGACGTACCGGTAGCCGTCGGAGTACATCCTGGCGCCGCGGGACGGAGTGATCGTGTAGGCGGTGTCGGAAGCGGTGACCGGCCGGTCGGGATCCCCCATGGACACCAGGAGCTGCGCCCACGTGCTGTAGTCGCCCTTTCCCGTGGCGGGGAGCTGGGAGAACGTCTGGAACGCCGTCACCCAGCCCTCGACATCCGCATCCCATGAGTCGGTGAAGTGGGTACGTGCGTCGGGCTCGCCGTATCCCGGAACGGGCTCGTTGAACACGCAGGCCGCGGAGAACAGTTGCGCGAAGAGACCGGACGAACCGGGTCCGACGGTGTGGGCCTGAAGGCCGGCCTGCGTGCCGGGGCCGAAGTTGCCGCTCGCGTCTGCCTCCGCGATGCCGATCGCGAGCTGGATCGCCTTCATCAGCGACTGCTGCACGACCCGTGAGTAGATCCCGTCAGTGGGGCCTATGGAGAACGTCTTCTTGGTCCAGTAGTTGTTGTTCAGCCACTGCTGGATGGACCGGATCTTGTCCGTGCCGCCCGCGACGGTGATGTAGGCGTCCATGTTGAGGAGGGCCTTGAGTACCTTGGGCTGGACCACCCCGCCGTCCTGGGGCAGACCCGTGTTCTCCTTCACCTTGTCGACCGACGCCGCGGCGACCGTGTCGAACTCGGCCACCGCCGTGTCGCCACCCCAGTAGCCCTTGCAGAACAGGGCGTGGCGGATGATTTTGACGATGTTGAGGTTCTTCTTCCACCCGATGCCGATGGTGCCGAGCGCTGTCACCTTGGCGAGGGTGCCGTCGCCGAAGCTCGCCACAACGGGGCTGATGCCGAGCTCGTGCTGCAGGCCCATCGTGAGGGAGAACATGGTGGACCAGCCGGTCTGCCCGTTCTCGGGGCACTTTGCATAGCCGGACACGTTGGCGTAGGTGGCGTTGACCCATTTCTGGGCGGCAAGAACCTTCTCATCAGCCATGTGGGGGGCCTCTCCTCCAGCAATCGGAGTTCTTCAGAACGTCGATATGCCGGGATAAAAGGGAAAGCGGAATCGTGCGCGTAGGCCCAGGCGGCCCGTTGCGTGCTACCTGCTGGGTGTCAGGGGCACCGCAGGAAAGGGGGCAGGCATGCGAGGTCGGATCGGCGTGCGCGAACAGCCCGGCACTGAGGCATGGCGATGTATCCCCCCATGACGACGGGTTCTCCCGGTCGTTGAACGACGCGTCGGCGGGCAGTTTGGTCGGGCTGCCCTACGCTGAGATCAGCATAGGCATAGGCATAGGCCAAAGGTCAGGGTCAAGAGACGCTGAAAGGTGTGAACGCCCTTGCGGTGGGACCGAGTTGGCGCACCCTGCCGAACGGGCGCGGCAGCAGTCGGCTCATCGTGCGGCGCACGGAACGCCGGTCAGCCCTGTTCGCGTTCGTTGCACAGCACCTTGCGCAGTACGGCGCAGGGGCGGCCGAGTTGGCGGTCTCCGCGGTGGTCGATCACCCGATAGCCGAGGGCGGTCCAGAAGGCCAGGGCCCCGGGGTTGTTGTCGAGGACGGCCAGCCGGACAGCCGTGCGGTCCGCCGCGCGGAAGCGGTCCTCGACGGCGGCGGCGATACGACGGCCGTACCCCTGGCGCTGCACCGTCGCGTCCACCATCAGCAGCCCGATCCACGGGTCCGGGTCGGCCGGGTCCGGGTGCCGGGCGAGGGTGACCGCGATCCCCACCAGCCGCCCCTCGCTGCGGGCGAGCAGCACCTCGGCGTCCGGGTGGGCCAGTTCGTCCGCCAGCGCCGTCGCCACCTGCTCCGGCCGTACGTCGTCCGGGTCCGGGAAGTCGCCGCTGAGGGCCTGGAACTCCCGGTTGGAGGCGTACAGGGCGGTGAGCTCGGTGAGGACCGGGGCCGGGATGTCGTCGCCGGGCTGTAGGGACAGGGGCTGGAGGATCATGCCCGCGACCTATGGGTAGCGGGGCAGGTTGTCCGTCGAGATCGTCCACTCCCCGATGGTGACGTCCTCGCCGTAGACGAAGTCCTTGCGGGTCGCGTAGCGCGGGCCGTCGGGCGTGGGGTGGATGTCGGTGAGGACGGCGCCGGTGCCGGTGCGGGGGTCGAAGATCGCGTAGACGGGGACGCCCATCAGGGGGTAGTCGCGCACCTTGCTGACCCAGTCGTTGTCCGGGTTGGAACAGGAGACGATTTCGACAGCGGCGATCAGCGTACGTGGGTCGAAAGACCCGTCTCCCTCCATGTCCACCTCTGCGATCACCATGATGTCGGGGCGGCGCATGATTCTTTCTGGCGCCACTTCGACATCGGGCTCGCCCGTGTGGGCCACGATCTCCTCAGGCATGACCTTCTCCAGACGTTTCCGGAGACGCAGTGCGGTGAGCTCGTGCTGCCGGACAGGCGACATCATGTCGAGGACGATCCCTTCCTTGGTGATCTCGAACTTGCCGGGGAGGGTGCCGTCCGTGGAATCCACGAAGTCGCGCATGGCCCGGTACAAGGGGGAGGCGTCCTGCCGTGCGTCGTCCGGTGCGATGGTCATGGCGCTCGCTCCTCGTCTGTGCCCAGGGGCAAGGATCGTCGCTTTCATGCTAGGTCTCCTCCGGGAGATCGGTTCGGCAGTCGCCGCAGAGTCCGGGCGCGGGGGCGCGGAAGCCGCGGTCGCAGCCGTTGCAGTTGTGGATTCGGGTGGGGACGGCTGGTGGCGGGGCAGGCGGGCGGAAGGGCGGTGGCGCGGGCAGCCGGTCCGTCAGGCGGTGGGCCAGGAGAGCGGCGGGCCTGTGGAGCGGCTCGGCCGGCAGGTCGGCGGTCAGGGCGTGCCGTACAGCGGTGGGCGTGACATCGCGTTCCAGCCAGGCGGCGACTCCGGGGACCAGGTGTTCGGTATCGGCGGCCGACAGCAGCAGCCGGGAGTCGTGGCGGCGGAGGTCCGCGAGCAGGTCCAGGGCCTTCTGGACGAGTGCGGGCGAGGGGCAGGCCGGGCGTGGCACAGGTGGGACGGCCTTGCGGACGGGTTTCTGCGGCGCCTTCGTTCGTGCTGAGGCTTCGGGTCGATGGGCGCGGCTGCGGTGACCGGGTTGATTGCAGGAGACCGTGCGGGTGACGATCCGGCCGTCGGGGATCCGCTCCCGCTCGCGCCGCAGATAGCCCTCGGCCTCAAGCTCGCGCAGCGCGGCGCCGATACGGTCCCTGCCCTCCGGAAAGCGGGCTGTCAGGCTCTTGATGTCGACCTGGGCGCCCTTCGGGAGCGACTGGATGTGCACGCCGAGCCCGATCGCGAGCGCCGAGAGGGTGGCGTGCTGGGCGAGGTGGTTGCCGATCACCACGAAGTGGGAGGTGTGGCGGGCGTTGTCGTGCAGGAGACCGCCGAACCCCCGATTCGGGTGCTTCTTGGCGGCAGTGCGGGACTCGGCACACGAGGGCGCGCTAGGGTCTTTCGTATCCATCGGGAAGGGTCTTCTTCCTGGGTGGTCAGGCCCTCGCACTGGGATTGCCGTCCCGGCGGGGGCCGAAGTTTTTTCTGCGGTTGTTGCGCTGAGCGTAGGGCACGCAACCCTCCCCAAATCCAGTCCACTTGGGCATATTCACTCGCGGGAGTGACTCTGCGCGACGGGCGGGAGGGGTGGGGCTTGGTGGGGTTCTTTCTCCCCGTCGTTCTTTGGTGGTGACGGCCCGTGCGACCGGCGCCCGCGTTTCCGGGCTACGGCGACACGCCGATCTCGGCCCACACCGTCTTGCGCGGCGACAGCCCCGGTGCCACGCCCCACTTGTCGGCGAGCGCGTCCACCAGGACGAGGCCCCGGCCCGACTCGGCGTCCGACATGAAGGGTTGGGGCTGCGGCAGGAGGTCACCGCGCGTGTCCGTGACCTCGATACGCAGGGTGTTCCCCACCACGTACAGCACGAGGCCGAAGTCGCGTCCCGGCACCCGGCCGTGCGTCGCCGCGTTCGCCGCCAGTTCGGCCACGATCTGCCTCGCCGGGTCCAAGGGCAGCCCCCACGTGCGAAGTTGCTCGGCGGCCAGCAGCCGGGCCAGCCGGGCGCCCCTCGGCGTGGACGAGAGACGCAGGCTCATGTTGCGGACGGGGGTGGAGATTTCGTCGTTCACATCACTCAGCGTGGCCGCGCGTGCGTACCGTGAACAGTCACGGAGGCCTTACGTACGGTGACTGTCCGGCGCTTGTCCAGTGCTGTCTTGGCTGTCGGGAAAGGGGTGTACGGGATGAGCGTGGACGGCGAGGTGGCCGAGCCGGGCTGGGAGGTCGACCCGGACGACGACTGGGGTGTGGCGGTCATCGCGACGGTCGGGCGTCAGCTGAAGCTGCGGCGAGAGGCGGTGGGGATGCGCGCCGCCGAGTTCGGGGAGGCGGTCGGTTACGGGGAGGACATGGTCTACAAGGTGGAGGGCGGGAAGCGGATTCCCCGCCAGGAGTACCTGAACAGGGCAGACGAGGTCCTGGAGGCGGGTGGGCTGATCTCGGCGACCTGGGAGGATGTCAAGAGAGTCCGGTACCCGAAGAAGGTGCGGGAGCTTGCGAAGTTGGAGGGGCAGGCCGTTGAGATCGGCTTGTACGAGTGCAACATCATTGCCGGGTTACTTCAGACGCCCGAGCACGCGCGAGCAGTGATCTCGGCGGCGCAACCACCCTACTCGCCGGACGACGTGGAGCGCATGGTGATGGCTCGTCTGGCTCGGCAGTCGGTCTTCGAGCGCGACCCGGCTCCGTCCATCCACTTTGTGCTGGAAGAGGCGCCGCTACGCCGCCCTATCGGAGGCACAATGGCTTGGCGGCAGCAGCTTGAACGTCTGCTGGAAGTGGGGCGGTTGCACAACGTCACGCTTCAGGTCATGCCGACCAACACGGATGCGCATCCAGGGCTGGACGGCAGGATCGAGTTGCTGAAGTTCCCGGACGGCACGGCTGTCGGACGCGCCGATGGTGCGTTCAGTGGGCGACCGACCAACGATCCGAAACAGCTTCGACTCATCGAGTTGCAATATGGCACCATCCGGGCGCAGGCTCTCCCTCCGCGGGAGTCGCAGGCCTTTATTGAGCAACTGCTGGGAGAGACATGATCCGCAAGGACTCCTCCGGGGAACCCACCGACCTGGCGTGGTTCAAGAGCAGCTACAGCGGCGGCACCAACGGCGAGTCCTGCGTCGAAGTCGCACTCGCCTGGTTCAAAAGCAGCTACAGCGACGGCCCCAACGGCGACTCCTGCCTCGAAATAGCCCCCACCCCCACCACCATCCACATCCGCGACTCAAAGTTCACGCCCGCCACCCCCGGGCCCCAACTCGCTCTCGCCCCCGCCGCCTGGGTGGCCTTCGTCCCCTACGCGTCTGCGGACTGAGCGCAGGCCGGAGCCCCTGGCGTCACACCGGGGGCTCCCGCACAGCGCAGCGCGTGTCAGACGTTGACGCCGAAGTCCTGGGCGATGCCGACCAGGCCGGACGCGTAGCCCTGGCCCACCGCGCGGAACTTCCACTCCGCGCCGTTGCGGTACAGCTCGCCGAAGACCATCGCGGTCTCGGTCGCCGCGTCCTCGGAGAGGTCGTAGCGCGCGATCTCGGCGCCGCCGGCCTGGTTGACGATGCGGATGTACGCGTTGCGGACCTGGCCGAAGTTCTGGCCGCGGTTCTCGGCGTCGTAGATCGAGACCGGGAAGACGATCTTGTCGATGTCGGCGGGCAGGGCCGCCAGGTTGACGTTGATCGCCTCGTCGTCGCCGGCGCCCTCGCCGGTGCGGTTGTCACCGGTGTGGACGATCGAGTTGTCCGGGGTGTTCTTGTTGTTGAAGAAGACGAAGTGGGCGTCCGAGTAGACCTTGCCCTGCCCGTTGACCGCGATGGCCGAGGCGTCCAGATCGAAGTCCGTGCCGGTGGTGGTGCGGACGTCCCAGCCGAGACCCACGGTGACGGCGGTCAGGCCCGGAGCCTCCTTGGTGAGCGAGACGTTGCCACCCTTGGACAGGCTTACAGCCATGGTCGGGAGTCCTTTCCCTTGTTCTGCGTACGGCCGTGCGGCGTACGGGCTCGAAGCTACAGCTACCCGTATGAACGCCACGAGGGGTACCGAAGGTTCCATCTTGCTTTACCTTCTTTACCGAACCGTGGATGAACGATATTCGCGTGACGTGTGCCGGTCAGTCGCGCGACCATGGGGACATGTCCGGTCCTTACGTCATCCGCGGCTCCGTCTCACTCCCCGAGGCCGAGCTCAACTGGCGTTTCTCGCGGTCCTCCGGGCCCGGCGGGCAGCACGTCAACACCAGCGACTCCCAGGTGGAGCTGCGCTTCGACCTGGCGAACACCGAGGCACTGCCCGAGGTGTGGAAGGCGCGGGCGCTGGAGCGGCTGGCCGCCCGGCTCGTCGACGGCGTGATCGTCGTACGCGCCTCCGAGCACCGCTCGCAGTGGCGCAACCGCGAGACCGCCGCCGTACGCCTCGCCGCGCTCCTCGCCGAGGCCACCGCGCCCCCGCCCAAGCCCCGCAAGCCGACCCGCATCCCGCGCGGGATCAACGAACGCCGGCTGCGGGAGAAGAAGCAGCGCTCGGACACCAAGCGCGGGCGCACTGGCCGCGACTGGTCCTGACGGCGCCCTGCCGCGGCCCTGTCGCACCCCCTTCAAAGCTCCAGCACCCCCACCGGCTGGTCCCCGCTGACCTCCCCGGTCTTCCGGAAGCCCAGGCGCAGATAGAACTCCTCGGGGCCGTCCGGGCCGGCGTGCCAGGTGACGTACATCTGCTCGCCGCCCCGGCGGCGGATCTCCTCGGCCACGGCCTGGACCGCGAACCGGCCGTAGCCCTTTCCCTGTTCCCCGGCGTCGATGTTGAGACGCCACAGGCCGGAGCGGAACAGGGTGCCGTCGGCGCGCCAGTCGATGTCCAGGAAAGCCATCAGAAAGCCGACCGGCCGGTTCTCTTCGCCGTCGACGATCAGACGCGGCCAGGCGACTCCGGGAGGACGGACGTACGCCTCGGCGAGGGAATGGGCGACCGGCTCGACGTTGTGTTCCTGACCGGGGCGGACGCGAATGGCGAGGGCCGCTTCCAAATTCCCCGTGGTGACTTCTTCGAGGCGGGGTTGGGGCCGGGGTGTTGTCATCCGTGCACTTTAGAAGGGGCGTTCAGCATGCGCCCAAGGGATTCCCGTACAGACCGCGCGGTCTCATCCCAACTGCCGGTACCGGCCCCGGAAATACATCAGCGGCCCGCCCTCCGTGCTCGGCAGGTGAGCGGTGAGGACCCGGCCGATGACGAGGGTGTGGTCGCCGGCCGTCACCCGCTGCTCGGTACGGCACTCCAGGGTCGCGAGGGCGCCGCCGACGAGCGGGGCGCCGGTGGCCTCGCCGCGGGTGTAGGGGATGTCCTCGAAGAGCAGGCGGTCGCTGATGCGGCCCTTCATCGCGAAGCGGCCGGCGATGTGCCGCTGGCTCTCGGTGAGCACCGAGACCGCCCAGAGCGGCTGTTCGTCGAGCAGGTCGTCCATGCGCGCGCCGGTACGCAGGCTGACCAGCACCAACGGCGGGTCGAGCGACACCGACATGAACGCCGTCGCGGTCATCCCGACGTCCTCGCCGGCCGGCGCCAACGGGTCGTCCGCATCCAGCGGCGGCTCCTGGGCGGTCACCAGGACCACACCGGCGGCCAGCCGGGACATGGCGGCCTTGAACGCTTCGTTGCTCACCCCCACAGCATGCCCGGTGGCTTCTGCGGCGGTGGGGGAGGGAGTCTTCAGCACGCCGGAAACGCTAATGTCGGTCCTTGTGCGACCGCATCGGCCATCGGCCCGAGCCGGGTCCTAGGACCAAGGGCGGGGAAGGGCCGTAACGTGCATCATGTGCGCACGGCCGCAAAGGCTGTGTTCAGTAAACGCACAGGGAAAACGCAGAAACTCCACTCAATTGTTCACGTTCTCCTGTGACTTGAGTCACAGGGGGCATTAATTGTTGACCCTGTGTACCGAGTGGGCAGCGCGCTGTGATTCAGTGGCGGGGAAAAGTAGCGCCGAATCAGACCCTTGATTCACTGCGAGGTCTCGGGGGGAGGGCGAGCATGGAGGCCGAGTCGGAGCCCTACGTCCGTCTTGCGTCCCTGCGACAGCTGCACCAGGTCATGGCCGACATGAACACGGCCCGGAGCCTGGCGGACACACTGCAGACGGTCGCCGACGGCGTGATCACCGCACTCGGCTACGAGATGGCGTGCGTCAACCTCGTCCGCCCCACCGACGGCCACCTGGTCGTCGCCGCCTTCTCCGGGAACTCCGCCGCCGAGGCCCTGATCACCGGCCGGGTCGGCTCCCGTGAGTCCTGGGACCGGCGGCTGGCCATGGGCGAGCAGTGGGGCGACCTCGTCTTCATACCGCACACCGAGGGCTGGGTCCTCGACGACGACGACGTCCCGCAGTGGTACACCGACGGCCCCGCCCCTCGCTTCGAGGACGAGTGGCACCCCTCCGACCGGCTCTTCGCCCCGATGTACACGCCCGGCATATCGGGCAGCTCCTGCGGCGAACTGCTCGGCGTGATCTCCGTGGACCGCCCGCGCAACGGCCGCCACCCCGGGGCGTGGGGCCGCGAGGCCCTGCAGATGTATGCCTTCCAGGCCGCGATCGCCATCAGCAACGCACGTCTACGCGCGAATATGCAGCGGGCACTGGTCAGGCTGGAACGCGAGCAGCAGGCCCTGCGCGCCAGCGAGGAATCCTTCCGGCAGGCCTTCGAGTACGCCCCCTCCGGTATGGCGATAGCCGAGATGGGCGGCGACCAGCACGGCCGGATACTGCGCACCAACGACGCCCTGTGCCGCCTCCTGGGCCGCCCCGCCTCCGCGATGCGCCGCTACTCCTTCTCCGACCTGGTCCACCCCGAGGACATCGGCACCCTGCTCCGCACCTCCGCGGAGGGCGGCCGTGCCGAACTCCGCCTCGGCCGCCGCGACGGCACCTACGTCTGGGTCTCGCTCCGCAACTCCGTCGTCGCCGACGCGGCCGACGGCCCCCGCTTCCTCCTCACCCACGTCGAGGACATAGAGGAACGCAAGCGCCGCGAGCTCCAGCTCGCCCACCGGGCCTCCCACGACTCCCTCACCGGCCTTCCGAACTCCGCCGAGCTCCGCTCCCGCCTCTCCTCCCGGCTCTGCACGCGCGCCGACGCCGGCGGCCTGGAGTCCCTGGACGCGGCCTACGGCCACCCCGCCTACGACGTGAACGGTCACGGCTTCGACTTCGCGGCCACGGCGGGCGGCTCGGCCGGTTCGTCGTCGTACGACGGCTACGACCACCATGTGCACACCGTCGCCCCCGAGGAGGGCCGCGACGACGGCGCCAAGGGGCTCGCGGTGCTCTTCTGCGACCTCGACGGCTTCAAGTCCATCAACGACCGGTTCGGGCACAACGCCGGCGACGCCGTCCTCATCGAGGTCGCCCGGCGCCTGGGCCGGGCCGTGCGCGACGGTGACACCGTGGCCCGCCTCGGCGGCGACGAGTTCGTGATCCTCGCCGACGGCCTCGGCAAGGCCGACGCCCAGGACCTCGCCGTACGCCTGAGAAACGAGATCATCCAGCCGATCCGCGCCGAGGGCCGGGCCGTCCGGGTGGGCGCCAGCTTCGGCATCGGCTGGGCACACTGCGGCATGACCGCCGACGAAGTCCTGAAATCCGCTGACGAGCGGATGTACGTAGAGAAACGATCTCGTCCCAAAGCACATCGCCGTGCGGGATGAGCCGCAGGTCACCGCGGGGATGCGGGCACTGATGCGGTGCGAGTCACCTGTTTGGCTCAGCAGGACCGGGTAGGCTCGACTCTCAATACTTGTATCGAGTCCGCCCGCACCTGCTGAGGAGTACCAGGGATGACGCCCGGCGACAACGGCGCGAGCACGCCCGAGGACGACGACCCGTTCGGCTATCTGTACGCCGACGGTCAGGCCAGAGGGGCCCAGCCGCCGTCCGGCTCCGGTGGCTACGGCTACCCGAACGCGGTCAGCAGGGTGCGCCCGGTCGGCGAGCGCACGTACGGCGGACAGCAGCAGGCACCGCAGCCGCAGTACGGCGCAGGCCAGACCATCCCGCAGCAGCAGCCCGGTGGCTACGGCCAGCCTCCGAACGCGGCCTACCAGGCCCCGGAGACCTTCCCTGGCGGCGCGCCGACGTCCCGCGTGGCCCCGCAGAACCCCGGCCGCGGCCGGGGCCCGAACACCAAGGGCCTCCTGATCGGCGCCATCGCGGTGGTGGCCGCGGTCGTCATCGGCATCAGCGTCGCGATGATGAACGGCAACGGGGACGAGAACAAGGCGGGCGGCGGCGCCTCCACCTCCCCGTCCACGTCCCAGAGCGCTTCCCCGTCCCCGTCGAGCAGTAGCTCGGTGTCGGCGTCCGGCGATATCGCGCCGGTCGACGCGAAGACCTTCCACCTGGACGGCGGCGCGAGCACGGCCTCGGACGTCAAGGGCGCGAAGGCCCAGGGCGGCATCTACGTGACCAATTTCAGCCAGACCGGCGCCGGCGTCACCTGGACGGTCAACGGCATCCCGTCGGACGGCCTCTACACCGTCTACGCGCACTACAGCGCCGTACAGGACCAGGCCATGACGCTGTCCATCAACGGCAAGACGTTCGGCAGCAAGTTCCCCCTGAACAACTACACGGGCCAGAGCGACCCGACCAAGGCCTGGACGACCAGCTTCACGTACCCCACCCTCACCAAGGGCACCAACGTCATCTCCCTGTCCTGCCAGAGCGGCGACAGGTGCGACGTCCTGCTGGACCAGATGTGGCTGAGGCAGGGCAAGCACACGAACAAGGACTAAGCGGCCGCAGGCCCACCGGTCACCGCGACCTGGCCGAGCAGCTTCTCGTACGCCGTGCGGTCGAACTCCCCGGCCGCCGGGGCCCGTACCGTCGCCGCCGACAGGGCCACCGCGCGGGACAGGCGGTCCGGCCAGGGGAGTTGTTCTACCAGGCCGGACAGGAGGCCGGCGACCGCGGAGTCGCCTGCGCCGGTCGGGTTGCCGTGTTCGCGGGAGGGCGGTGCGGCACGCCAGCGGCCCTCCGGGGTGAGTGCCAGCAGGCCCTGTGGGCCCAGTGAGGCGACGACCGCCGTCGCCCCGCGCCGGCGGGCGTCCTGGGTGGCCCGTGACGGCTCGTGGGAGCCGGTGAGTTCGGCCAGTTCGTCGGCGTTGGGCTTGACCAGGTCGGGCCGGGCGGCCACACCCCGTCGTAGCGGCTCCCCGCTGGTGTCCAGCAGCACCGGGACACCAGCAGAGCGGGCCGCCCTTATCAGTCCGGCGTACGCCCCCACCGGCACCCCCGGCGGCAGACTCCCGCACAGCGCCACCGCCGAGGCTCCCGCCAGCAGTTCCTCGTAGTGGTCCAGGAAGGCACCCCACTCGGCGGGCGCTATCTGCGGACCGGGCTCGTTCAACTGGGTCGTGTCACCCGTCCGTTCGTCCACGACGGCGATCGTGCGACGGGTCGCCCCGGCGACCGGCAGCAGTGCATCCCGTAGGCCCGGGGTGTCCGCGAGCCGCTCCCGTACCGCCCGCCCGGTGGCCCCGCCCGCGAAACCCGTGACCGTCGTCTCGTGCCCGAGCACGGCGAGCACCCGGGCCACGTTCACCCCCTTGCCGCCCGGCCGTTCGGTCACGGCCGAGACCCGGTGCGAGGTGTGCGGACGCAGTGCCCCGACCCGGTAGGTGATGTCGAGAGCGGTGTTCAGGGTGACGGTGAGAATCATCGGGCGACCTCCCTCGCAAATGCCCGTGCCGTCCGACGGGGGGCCTTGATCATGCCAAAGAGACGGCGACCGGGCCTAGGTCGCCGTCTCTCAAAGCATGGTCATGATCAGGGAAGTTCCGGTGCGACCACCCACTCGCCCTTCCTCATCACGCCCTTCAGCGTGAAGTCCGCGTCCAGGACGAGCAGGTCGGCGTCCTTGCCGGGCTCCAGGGAGCCGATGCGGTCGTAGAGGCCCAGCAGCCGGGCCGGGTTGGCGGACAGGGCGGCGACGGCGTGCTCGACAGGAAGCCTGTCGACGGTCACCGCCCGCCGGAGCGCGCGGTCCAGGGTCAGGGTCGACCCGGCGATGGAACCGCCCTCGACCAGCCGGGCGACCCCGTCCGTGACCTCGACCTCCAACGGGCCCAGCAGATAACGGCCGTCGCCGCTGCCGGCCGCGTCCATCGCGTCCGTGATGAACGCGACCCGGTCCGGGCCCGCGTGATGGAACGCCAACTGCAGCGAGGCGGGGTGCAGATGGGTGCCGTCGTTGATCAGCTCGACCGTCACCCGCTCGTCCTCCAGGAGCGCGGCGATCGGGCCGGGGGCGCGATGGCCCAGCTGCGGCATCGCGTTGAAGAGGTGGGTGGCGACCGTGGCGCCCGCGTCGATCGCCTCGACCGTCTGCTCGTACGACGCGTCCGTGTGGCCGACGGCCGCGATCACGCCGTGTTCGACGAGGAGCCGTACCGACTCGATGCCGCCGGGGAGTTCGGTGGCCAGCGTGACCATCCTCGCCTGCCCGCGCGCCGCGTCGAGCAGCTTGCGGACCTCCGCCGGGTCCGGGTGGCGCAGCAGCGCCTCCGAGTGGGCGCCCTTGCGGCACGGGGAGATGAATGGGCCCTCGAAGTGGACACCGGCGATCTCGCCCTGCTCGGCGAGCTCCGAGAGGAGGCCGGCCTGGCGGGCGAGGACGTCCATGTCGTCGGTGACGGTGGAGACGACGAGGGTGGTGGTGCCGTGCACGCGGTGCGTGTGGACACCGGTGAGGACCTGTTCCGCGGTGCCGGAGCTGAAGGAGGCTCCGCCGCCGCCGTGGTTGTGGATGTCGACGAACCCGGGCAGGAGCCAGTGGCCGGTGAGGTCGATGAGCTGGGCGTCGGGGGAGGGGGCGGCCGTGATTTTCATGCCCTCGACCGCGAGTCGGGCGTTTTCGATGACACCGGTCGGGAGGACTGCGCGGGCGCCGTGGAGGACCAGACCGTGTGACCCCGGGTGCGGGTGGGGTGTGGCTGGTCGCGCAGTTCCCCGCGCCCCTGACGGGGCGCTGTGGTCGGGCTCGTTCGCAGCCATCACGGGGTTACCTCCGCAGTAGTCGTAGTCAACAGATCCTGGGCGAGGAGCCCCGCCCCCAAGCAACCGGCCGTGTCTCCCAGTGCGGCCGGGACGATCGTCGGCAGCTTCTGGAACGTCACCCGGCTCTCCACCGCCTCCCGCAGCGGCTGGAACAGCACGCTCCCCGCCTCCGCCAGGCCACCGCCGATGATGAGAACCCGCGGGTCCAGCAGGGTGACGGCCGTGACCAGCCCGTCCGCCAGGGCGGCCACCGCCTCTCCCCACACCCGTACGGCGTTCGGGTCGCCGGACGTGACGGCCTTCGCGCAGTCCGCCGCGTCCGCGTCCGGGTCGCCGCAGGCCTTCGCCCAGGCCTCGCTCACCGCCGCCGCGGACGCGTACCGCTCCAGACAGCCGCGCTGCCCGCACGGACAGGGGGCACCCTGCGGCCGTACGACGACATGGCCGATCTCGCCCGCGAAGCCGTGCGCGCCCGACTCCACCCGGCCGTCCAGGCCGAAGCCGCCCGCGATACCCGTGCCGAGCGCCACGAAGAAGAAGCGGTCCGCTCCCCGGCCCGCGCCGAGCCGGCCCTCCGCCAGGCCGCCGGTGCGCACGTCGTGGCCGAGGGCCACCGGGATGCCGAGACGGTCGGAGAGGAGAGCGCGCAGCGGGATGTCGCGCCAGCCGAGGTTGGCCGCGTAGACCGCGATACCGGCCGACTCGTCCACGATTCCCGGGACCGCCACGCCGGCCGCCGACGCCGGCTCGCCGAGGTGCCGCTCGCCGTACCCGTGCAACTCGGCGGCGAATTCGAGGATGGCGGCGACGACGGCGTCGGGGCCGCGGTCACGGCCGGTCGCCCGGCGGTCCTGGTGGAGCAGCTCGCCGTCCGGCCCGACCAGCGCGGCCTTCATTCCGGTGCCGCCCACGTCCAGGGCGATGACATGTCTCACGGGAACAGTGTGGCCCGCTGACCCGCAAGAGGTCTAGTCCACTCACGTGGTGTAGACCTTATGGGTCCACATATTGAACGGCGAGACAGTTAGATCGAGGTAGTGCAAGTGCGGCGGCGTAAGGCAGGAATGATCGCAGTGGTGTCCACCCTGGGCATGACGGCGGTCCTCGGTGGCTGTGGGACGACCGGATCCTCGGACGTGACCCTCAGACTCGTCGCCGCCGACTACGGAGACTCCGCCGCCAACAGCTCGCAGAAGTACTGGGACAAGCTGGCCAAGGCGTACGAGGCCCAGCACTCCGGCGTGAAGATCGACGTCACCGTCTACTCGTGGAACGACGTCGACCGCAAGGTCAAGGACATGGTCGCCGCCGGCAAGGCACCCGACCTGGCCCAGATCGGTTCGTACGCCGACTACGCGGCCGCCGGCAAGCTGTACGAGGCCGGCGACCTGCTCTCCATCCCGGTCCAGGCCGACTTCCCGTCCCAGCTCGCCGAGGCGGGCCAGTGGAACCACGCGCAGTACGGCATGCCTTTCGCCGCATCCACGCGCGTCCTCTTCTACAACAAGACCCTCTTCTCCCAGGCCGGCATCACCACCCCGCCCACCACCTGGAACGAACTGGCCGCCGACGCGGAGGCGCTCAAGGCGCACGGGGTGAAGTACCCGTACGCCCTGCCCCTCGGTCCCGAGGAAGCGCAGGCGGAGACCATGCAGTGGCTGCTCAGCGGCGGCAGCGGCTACACCGACGACACCGGCACGTACACGATCAACTCCACGCAGAACATCGACACCCTCACCTGGCTCAGGGACGACCTGGTGGGCAAGGGGCTGACCGGCCCGACGGCGCCCGGCAAGCTCAACCGCGCGGCCGCGTTCACCGCGTTCGCGAACGGCCAGGTCGGCATGGTCAACGGCCACCCGACCCTGATGAAGCAGGCCGAGGCGAAGGGCGTGAAGTTCGGCATGGTCGCGATGCCCGCCCGCGCCGGCCAGACGACCCCCACCGCCTCCATGGGCGTCGCCGACTGGATGGCGGCGTTCAAGCAGAACGGCCACGCCGAGCAGGTGGGCGACTTCCTCGACTACGTCTACAGCGAGAAGAACGTGCTCGCCTTCTCCCGCGAGTACGGCCTGCTCCCCGTGACCACGTCGGCCTCCCAGGCGATGACCTACTCCACCCGGACGCAGGACGAACAGCTCCGTCCGTTCCTGGAGCAGCTGCCGTCCTCCGCGCTGTACCCGGCCGGCAAGACCTCCTGGGCCGCCATCAGCGCCGACATCAAGAAGCAGATAGGTACGGCGGTCACCTCGACGGGCAGCCCGACCACCGTCCTCACCCGGCTCCAGGCCGAGGCGTCGGCGGCCGACAGCCGTACGACCACGGGCTGAGCGCTACCGTTCTCGCCATGGACCGGCAAGAACTGGACGCGCGCGAGCAGGCCGTCCTCGCCCTCGAACGCCGGGGCTTTCCGAGCCCCGGCGCGAAGGAACGGGCGATACGGGAGGAACTCGACCTGGCCCCCGTGCGCTACTACCAGCTCCTCAACGCCCTGCTCGACGACGAGCGGGCCCTCGCGCACGACCCGGTGACGGTGAACAGGCTGCGGCGGGTGCGGGAGGCGCGGCGCGGGGAGCGGTGAGCTGGGGGTTTCGTCGCCCCCGCCGCCCCTACCCGTCCCATCACCAGGGGGCTTCGCCCCCTTAGACCCCCGCCGGCAGATGTGGATCCGCGGGCCGGTGGGGGTTGATCGCGCAGTTCCCCGCGCCCCTTACGGGGCGCTTGGATACTGTCGGGTGCATGGGAACCCACATCACGGAACCCCTCCCGACGCCTCGCACCGCGGCCGGTCGTGACGGCCTTGCCGCCCTCCTCGCACAGCCCCGCACCGCTCTCGTCGGCCTCGACTTCGACGGCACCCTCGCGCCGATCGTCGCCGACCCCGAGCAGGCACGGGCCCACCCGGACGCCGTACCGGCCCTCGCCGCCCTCGCGCCGAAGGTGGCCGCCGTGGCCGTCGTCACCGGCCGCCCGGCCGAGGTCGCCGTCCGCCACGGCGGTTTCGCCGGCGTCCCCGGCCTGGAACACCTGGTCGTCCTCGGCCACTACGGCGCCGAACGCTGGGACGCGGCGACCGGCGAGATCACCTCCCCGCCGCCCCATCCCGGCATCGCCGCCGTCCGCGCCGAACTCCCCGCCCTCCTCGACCGCGTCGGCGCCGCGCACGGTGCCTGGATCGAGGAGAAGGGCTTCGCGGTGGCCGTCCACACCCGCCGGGCCGACGACCCCCAGGCCGCCTTCGACTCCCTGCGCACCCCCCTGACCGACCTGGCCACCCGCCACGCCCTGATCGTCGAACCGGGCCGCCTGGTCCTGGAACTCCGCCCCCCGGGCATGGACAAGGGGGTAGCCCTGCGCGAGTACGCGAGAGAGATCGGCGCGGGGTCGGTCCTCTATGCCGGCGACGACCTGGGCGACATCCCCGCCTTCGCCGCAGCGGAGAAACTGAGGACGGAAGGCGTCCCGGGCCTGCTGGTATGCAGCGGCAGCGAGGAGGTCACAGAGCTCGCGGACCGATCGGACCTGGTGGTGAACGGCCCGGAGGGACTAGTACGACTGCTGAGAAGCCTCGCCGCATACAGCGCCCCGTAAGGGGCGCTGGGGGTCCCCCCGGCCGAAGGCTGGGGGAGGAACTGCGCGACCAGCCCCCACCGGCCCGCAGATCCGCATCTACCGCCGCGGGGGTCGAAGGGGGCGCAGCCCCCTGGTGAGGGGACGGGTAGGGGCGGCGGGGGCGAAAACTACCCGCCCAACGCCCCCAACTGCTCAAGAAACCAGGCCGCAGGAGGCAACGCGGTAGCCGCCGCGGCCAGCCGCTTGCACCGCTCCGCCCGCTCCCCCTCCGGCAAGGCCAGCGCCCGCGCCAACGCATCAGCCGTCCCCCCGATGTCATACGGGTTCACGACCACCGCGTCCTCCCCCAACTCCTCGAACGCCCCCGCCTCCCGCGAGAGCACCAGCACACACCCCTCGTCCGACACCACCGGGATCTCTTTCGCCACCAGGTTCATGCCGTCCCGGATCGGGTTCACCAGCGCCACGTCGGCCAGCCGGTACGCCGCCAGCGACCGCGCGAAATCGTCCTTCACATGCAGCACCACCGGCGTCCAACCCGCCGTCCCGTACACCGAGTTGATGTCGTCCGCCACCCGCTGCACCTCGGCCGTGTAGTCCCGGTAGACGGCGAGGTCCTGCCGCGAGGGGTACGCGAACGCGACATGCACCACCCGCTCCCGCCACTCGGGGTGGTCGTCGAGCAGCTGCCGGTACGCCAGCAGCCCCCGCACGATGTTCTTCGACAGCTCGGTGCGGTCGACCCGGACGATCGTCTTCCGCCCTTCCCCGATCTCCTCCCGAAGCGCCCGCATCCGCTCCTCGACGTCCGGCTCGTGCGACCGCTTCCGCAGGAAGTCCGCGTCGGCGCCCAGCCCGTGCACCCCGATCCGCGTCCCGCCGGACGACGGATCCGCGGCCGGAATCCCCGGCCCCAGCACCGCATGACAGCAGTCGACGAACGCGTCCGCCCACCGCCGCGTGAGGAACGCGGCGTGATCGGCGCCCAGGATCCCGCCCAGCAGCTCCGCCGCGATGTCGTCGGGGAGGAGCCGGAAGTAGTCCGGCGGCGCCCAGGGGGTGTGCGAGAAATGGCCGATACGCAGATCCGGGCGCAGCCGGCGCAGCATCCGCGGTGCCAGCGCCAGGTGGTAGTCCTGGATGACGACGGCCGCGCCCTCCGCCGCCTCCTTCGCCAGCGCCTCCGCGAACGCCCGGTTGTAGGCCTCGTACGCCCCCCACTGCCGCCGGAACTCCGCGTCGAAGACCGGCTCCAGCGGGGTCTGGTACAGCATGTGGTGGACGAACCAGAGCACCGAGTTCGCGATGCCGTTGTACGCGTCGGAGAACACGCCCGCGTCGATGTCGAGCATCCGGACCTGCTGGCCGCCGGTGTCCGTCACCGGCAGCCGGCCGCCCTCGGCCCGCCGCACCGCCTCCCGGTCCCCGTCGCTCAGCGCCGCGCACACCCACACCGCGTTCGCGTCCGGCCCGATCGCCGACAGACCGGAGACCAGCCCGCCGCCGCCCCGCTTGGCATGCAGCGCGCCGCCGCCCGCGTCGTCGGAGCGCACCTCGTACGAAACCGGGCCGCGGTTGGACGCGACCAGCACCTCAGCACCGCCGGTGGAAGCCATACGCCTGAACCTAGCCCGGCCCGGAAACGCTCAAACGTACGGCTACGCCCGACCGGCGGCCGTATACGGGACGCCCGTCGAAGTCACGCCACCCGGCGCTCGGCGTACTCCGCGATCTCCACCATCGGCGGCCGTTCCTCCGTGTCCACGGAGTACGTGCGCGGTTCGAAGCCGTCCTCGCCCCGTTCGAACTGGGTGAGCGAGGGGCGGATCAGGTGGCCGCGGGCCAGTCGCAGCTGCGCCGTGCGGTAGATCGCGGCGGACATCCGGCCGAGGGCCTGGCCGTCCTGGTGGCGGTGTTTGCGGACACCGACGTCCACCTGCGCCAGCGCATCCAGCCCCACCAGGTGCAGGGCATCGACCAGCATGCCCAGCTCGACCCCGTACCCCACCGGGAAGGGGAGCTGTTCCAGCAGGGAGCGGCGGGCCGCGTACTCGCCACCCAGGGGCTGCACGAAACCGGCCAGCTGCGGCCAGTGCATGTTCAGCAGCGGGCGGGCCATCAGCTCGGTGACCCGGCCGCCCTGCCCGGCCGCACCGGCCAGCGGACGGTCGTACATCGCCTTGACCAGGTCCACGTCGGGGTCGGTCAGCAGCGGGCCGACGATCCCGGAGACGAAGTCGGAGGAGAAGTCCCTCAGATCCGCGTCGACGAAGCAGACGATGTCCCCCGTGGTGACCAGGAGGGAGCGCCAGAGGACCTCGCCCTTGCCGGGGACGGCGGGGATGCGCGGGAGGATCGTGTCGCGGTGGACGACCCGGGCGCCGGCCGCCGCGGCCACGGCCGCCGTGCGGTCCGTGGAGCCGGAGTCGACGACCACGATCTCGTCGACGAGCGGCGCCTGCTGCATCAGGTCGTGGCGGATGATCGCGACGATGTCGCCGACCGTCTCCTCCTCGTTGAGCGCGGGCAGCACGACGGAGACCGACTGCCCGGTGCGCTGCTTGGCGGCGAGTATCCGGTGCAGGGGGCGGTCGCTCACGGACCAGGAGCGGGTGGCCAGCCAGCGCTCGACTTCTTCCAGCACAGTCAGCGGCTCCTCACTGTCACGGTCACACTGCGAAGTGTGATCCATCTCGCGGTACGGACGACTCTCTCAACTGTCCTGGCCTTCGGTTACAGTCTTGAACAACGCCGATGACCATCGCATGTCGTGCGGTCACCGTGCGTTGACAACCGAATACAGCTCATCCAGAGGGGCAGAGGGATACGGCCCGATGAAGCCCCGGCAACCCTCCAGTCGGTACTCGTAGATCGTCGTCGATCGGTCGGATCACTGTCGATCGTCCGCGAGGCTCCCGGCTAGGGAAGGTGCCAAATCCGTCTCACGGCGAGATGCGTCGTGAGGAAGATGAGGAGAAAGGGCCTCGCCTCACATGGCTGCGCAGACTGTTGCACCCACCACCGACTCTACGACCGTCGACCTCGGTCCCGCCGCGGCGCTGAGCTGCCGCGAGTGCGGTCACCGTGTGCCGCTCGGCCCGGTGTTCGCCTGCGAGGAGTGTTTCGGCCCGCTCGAGATCGCGTACGACTTCTCGGACTACGACACCGAGGAGCTGCGGAAGCAGATCGAGGCGGGACCCGCGAACATCTGGCGCTACGCGCCGCTGCTGCCCGTCCCCGCGGACGTGGCGACCAAGCCGAACATCAACCCCGGCTGGACCAAGCTCGTCAAGGCCGACAACCTGGCGCGGGAGCTCGGTGTCACCGGCGGGCTGTACGTGAAGGACGACTCCGGCAACCCGACGCACTCCTTCAAGGACCGCGTGGTCGCCCAGGCCGTCGAGGCCGCGCGCGCCTTCGGCTACACCACGCTCTCCTGCTCCTCCACCGGCAACCTGGCCGGCGCGGTCGGCGCCGCCGCCGCCCGGGCCGGCTTCCGCTCCTGCGTGTTCATCCCGCACGACCTGGAGCAGGGCAAGGTCGTCATGGCCGCGATCTACGGCGGCGAGCTCGTCGGCATCGAGGGCAACTACGACGACGTGAACCGTTTCTGCTCCGAGCTGATCGGTGACCCGGCCGGCGAGGGCTGGGGCTTCGTCAACGTCAACCTGCGGCCGTACTACGCGGAGGGCTCCAAGACCCTGGCGTACGAGATCTGCGAGCAGCTCGGCTGGCAGCTCCCGGACCAGCTGGTCATCCCGATCGCCTCCGGCTCGCAGCTCACCAAGGTCGACAAGGGCCTGCAGGAGCTGATCAAGCTCGGGCTCGTCGAGGACAAGCCGTACAAGATCTTCGGTGCGCAGGCGGAGGGGTGCTCGCCGGTGTCGGTGGCCTTCAAGGGGGGCCACGACGTGGTCCGTCCGCAGAAGCCGAACACCATCGCCAAGTCCCTCGCCATCGGCAACCCGGCCGACGGTCCTTACGTCCTCGACGTCGCGCGCCGGACGGGCGGTGCGGTGGAGGACGTGACCGACGAGCAGGTCGTCGACGCGATCAAGCTGCTCGCGCGGACCGAGGGGATCTTCGCGGAGACCGCCGGCGGTGTGACGGTCGGAGTCACCAAGAAGCTCATCGAGAACGGGCTCATCGACCCGGCGAAGTCGCTTGTCGTACTCAACACCGGTGATGGACTGAAGACGCTGGACGCTGTCGCGGAGACCGGGCTGACGGCGACTATTCGGCCCACTCTTGAGTCGTTCCGTGAGGCCGGGCTGGCCCAGTAGGCAGTCGTCGTTCTGCGGGCCGGTGGGGGCTGGTCGCGCCCGCGCGGCGGTAGCCGCAAATCGACTCAGTTCCGCGCCCCTGAAGGGGTGTTACAGCTACCGGAGGTTTAAACGTGAGCGTCACCGTTCGCATCCCCACCATCCTGCGCACCTACACCGGTGGCCAGGCCGAAGTCACCGCCGAAGGCGCGAACCTCGGCGAGGTCATCGCCGACCTGGAGCAGAACCACACGGGAATCGCCGCGCGCGTTCTCGACGACCAGGGCAAGCTGCGCCGGTTCGTCAACGTCTACGTGAATGACGACGACGTGCGATTCGAGCAGGGCTTGGAGACGGCCACCCCGGACGGTGCCGGCGTCTCCATCATCCCGGCCGTCGCCGGTGGCTGAGCCGCTGACCTGCCTGACGTGATGGCCGAATGACCGAACATTACCTTCGGTAACAGCCATCACCGATTGTTCATCTGATTGCCCCCTCCGCGAGAGAAGCGGAGGGGGCAATTCTGTGTGGTTGAGCGCGGTACAGTTGGGGAACACGGTCCCGATCTCCGGGGCGCGGGCCCTGTTATTCGATACCGCCAGCTCGCCAAGAAGTAGCCAAAGTGTGCGGGTTATATGCGGCTTTTGTGGCTTTCATGGGGCCCGACTTGCCCTGAATTCGGCCGAATTCTCGCTACATTCCGGACCCTTCCCGTCCAGAATTCTCGTCCGATTGACCTGTTGCAGACGGCAGTTGGACAGATACATTCAGCCGCGGTCGACGCGTTCCGGCGCACGCCCCCAACCATTGGGGGGTGAGGTCTGACCCGGATCCGCGAAGTGTGGATCTGTGCAAGGGCCAGTAATAGGGGAGTTAGGCATGGCTCAGGGCACCGTCAAGTGGTTCAACGCGGAGAAGGGGTACGGCTTCATCGCGGTCGACGGTGGTGCGGATGTTTTCGTCCACTACAGCGCGATCCAGATGGACGGGTACCGCACCCTGGAAGAGGGTCAGCGAGTCGATTTCGAGATCTCGCAGGGCCAGAAGGGGCCGCAGGCGGACATGGTCCGCTTGGCGACCAGCTGAAGCACGCGCCGACTGACAGCGACGTTCTTCTGTACTTCTTCGAAGGGCTCGTGCCTCCTGGGGCACGAGCCCTTCGGCATGCCTGGCAGCAGCCCGTCGCCGGCCCGTCGGCGGGCTCCCCGGCGGGCCCTCGGCGGGCCTGACTCCAGGTGCCCGATCCCCGGGAGGCGCTTGCACTCGGCATGGGCGAGTGCTAATCATTGGCGTTAGCACTCTGAAGGTGAGAGTGACAAAGAAGGACCGGGTCGGTGAGGCCCGCAGGCCGGGTGGGGCAAGGAACCCACGGGTCGGCGAGCCGTCCGTCGCGGGCGCGGGCGCGGTCCTCGAAGACTCACCCCCAGTCCTGGAGGGACCACTTCACATGGCCAAGATCATCGCGTTCGACGAGGAGGCGCGGCGCGGCCTCGAGCGCGGCATGAACCAGCTCGCGGACGCCGTGAAGGTGACGCTCGGCCCCAAGGGCCGCAACGTCGTCCTCGAGAAGAAGTGGGGCGCCCCCACGATCACCAACGATGGTGTGTCCATCGCCAAGGAGATCGAGCTCGAGGACCCGTACGAGAAGATCGGCGCCGAGCTGGTCAAGGAAGTCGCCAAGAAGACGGACGACGTCGCCGGTGACGGTACGACCACCGCGACCGTGCTCGCCCAGGCGCTGGTCCGCGAGGGTCTGCGCAACGTGGCCGCCGGTGCCAACCCGATGGCCCTGAAGCGCGGTATCGAGAAGGCCGTCGAGGCCGTCTCCGGTGCCCTGCTGGAGCAGGCGAAGGATGTCGAGACCAAGGAGCAGATCGCTTCCACGGCCTCCATCTCCGCCGCCGACACCCAGATCGGCGAGCTCATCGCCGAGGCCATGGACAAGGTCGGCAAGGAAGGCGTCATCACCGTCGAGGAGTCCCAGACCTTCGGTCTGGAGCTGGAGCTCACCGAGGGTATGCGCTTCGACAAGGGCTACATCTCGGCGTACTTCGCCACCGACATGGAGCGTATGGAGGCGTCCCTCGACGACCCGTACATCCTGATCGCCAACTCGAAGATCGGCTCCGTCAAGGACCTGCTCCCGCTCCTGGAGAAGGTCATGCAGTCGGGCAAGCCGCTGCTGATCATCGCCGAGGACGTCGAGGGCGAGGCCCTGTCGACCCTGGTCGTCAACAAGATCCGCGGCACCTTCAAGTCCGTCGCCGTCAAGGCCCCGGGCTTCGGCGACCGCCGCAAGGCGATGCTGAACGACATCGCCATCCTCACCGGCGGCGAGGTCATCTCCGAGGAGGTCGGTCTCAAGCTGGAGAACACGACCCTCGACCTGCTGGGCAAGGCCCGCAAGGTGGTCATCACCAAGGACGAGACCACCATCGTCGACGGCGCCGGCTCCTCCGAGCAGGTGCAGGGCCGCGTGAACCAGATCCGCGCCGAGATCGAGAACAGCGACTCGGACTACGACCGCGAGAAGCTCCAGGAGCGCCTGGCCAAGCTCGCCGGTGGCGTCGCCGTCATCAAGGCCGGTGCCGCGACCGAGGTCGAGCTGAAGGAGCGCAAGCACCGCATCGAGGACGCCGTCCGCAACGCGAAGGCGGCCGTCGAGGAGGGCATCGTCGCCGGTGGTGGCGTGGCCCTGCTGCAGGCCTCCCAGGTCTTCGAGAAGCTGGAGCTGGAGGGTGACGAGGCGACCGGCGCGCAGGCCGTGAAGCTCGCCCTTGAGGCCCCGCTGAAGCAGATCGCCGTGAACGCCGGCCTCGAGGGTGGCGTCGTGGTGGAGAAGGTCCGCAACCTCACCCCGGGTCACGGCCTCAACGCCGCGACCGGCGAGTACGTCGACCTGGTCGCCGAGGGCATCATCGACCCGGCGAAGGTGACGCGTTCCGCCCTGCAGAACGCAGCCTCCATCGCCGCGCTGTTCCTCACCACCGAGGCCGTCATCGCCGACAAGCCGGAGAAGGCCGCCGCGGCCGCTCCGGGCGGCATGCCGGGCGGTGACATGGACTTCTGATCCGGCAACGGATCGGCTCGTCCTTTCCGAGGGCGGCACCCCCTGCTACGGCGGGGGGTGCCGCCCTCGGGTGTTTCCCCGGCACGGGTCCGTGTCCGGTGTCACATGGCATCCGCGCGGAAGCGGGAATGCGTACGTCCGGGCAGTTCGTTGTGCACAGACGTGCACTCGATGCGCGTGCACATACCATCTGGTATTCGCCCCCGGACACACGCCTACTCACGAGGAGCCCCCCACGTGACCGTCACCACGCCCCCCGCCTCCCGCGCGGCCGAGATCCTCTCCCGTCCCATCGCTCTCAACGGGCTCACGGTCCCCAACCGGATCGTGATGGCGCCGATGACCCGCCAGTTCAGCCCCGGCGGCATCCCCGGCGAGGACGTGGTCTCGTACTACTCCCGCCGGGCCGCCGCCGGTGTCGGCCTGATCGTCACCGAGGGGACGTACGTCGGCCATGACTCGGCCGGGCAGAGCAGCCGCATCCCGCGGTTCCACGGCGAGGAGCAGCTGGCGGCCTGGGCGAAGGTCGCCGAGGGCGTGCACGCGGCCGGCGGCACGATCGTCCCGCAGCTGTGGCACATCGGCATGGTCCGCAAGCAGGGCCAGCCGCCGTTCGCGGACGCCCCCGCCGTCGGCCCCTCCGGCATCCGCCTGGACGGCACCGAGGGCGAGGGTAAGGAGATGACCCGGCAGGACCTGGACGACGTCATCCGCGCGTTCGCCGAGGCCGCGGCCGACGCCGAGCGCATCGGCTTCGACGGCGTCGAGCTGCACGGCGCCCACGGCTACCTGCTCGACCAGTTCCTGTGGGCGGGCACCAACCGCCGCGCCGACGCGTACGGCGGCGACCCGGTCGCCCGCACGAAGTTCGCGGCGGAGATCGTGGCCGCCGTACGTGACTCGGTCTCCCCGGAGTTCCCGGTCATCTTCCGCTACTCGCAGTGGAAGTCCGACAACTACGACGCCCGTCTCGCCGAGACCCCCGAGGAGCTGGAGGCGATCCTCACGCCGCTGGCCGCCGCCGGCGTCGACGTCTTCCACGCCTCCACCCGCCGCTACTGGCTCCCCGAGTTCGAGGGCTCCGACCTCAACCTGGCCGGCTGGACCAAGAAGCTCACCGGAAAGCCCACCATCACCGTCGGCTCGGTCGGCCTCGACGGCGACTTCATCAAGGGCTTCATGGGCGAGGGCTCTCCGCTCAAGAGCATCGACGACCTCCTCGACAGCCTGGAGCGCGAGGAGTACGACATGGTCGCCGTCGGCCGCGCCCTCCTCCAGGACCCGGAGTGGGCGTCGAAGGTCCTCGCCGGCCGCACGGACGAACTGAAGTCGTACGACGCGGCCGCGCTCAAGACCCTGAGCTGAGCACCTGCGCTCACACGAACGGCCGGGACGTCCTGCGTCCCGGCCGTTCGTGGTCTGCCGGCCGACGCCCGCCGACGGTCAGACGACCGCCAGGAAAACCAGGGACACCACCGCTTGGAGCGGCAAGGACACGATCCCGAAGAGCAGGGCCCGGTTCCATGCGATGGACGGCTCCGGCCGGCGTGGTCTCGCCCGGGCCCATGACACGAGAGCGGTGAACGCCGGAATCAGGGCGAGCAGGGCGCACGCCAGCCGGAACGGTGTCCGGGAGGCGTCATCGGCCGCTCTCGTCCACAGCGGCCAGGCGTAGAGCGCGTCGATCGCGAGCATGACCAGCAGCCCGGCCCCGGCCCTGCAGACGGACTGGCTGTTCGCCATGCCGTCCCTGCGCCTGGCGGAGGCACAGATCGCGGGCGGCGGCCGGGCGCACCTGTACGAACTGACCTGGGGCGCCCCCGGCAGCGGCGGGATCCTGGGCACCTGCCACGGCCTGGACATCCCCCTCCTCTTCGGCATGTTCGAGGCGGACCTGACCAACCTCCTCCGGGCGGGCGCAGGCGTCACCCCGGAGGAGCGGACGAGGCAGCTGCGGGAGGGGTGCGACCTCACCGTTCATCCGCTCTCGGGTCAGCCGGCGAGCAGCCGGAAGAACCCGAGAGCGAACGCGTAGGGCACGAGGAGCAGAAGCGCGGGGCGGTCCGTCAGCAGGCCGAAGGCCATGAAGCCGAGCGCCGAAAACCGCGATCGCCGGTGTCGCGCGCTACTGTTCCCCGCGTGACGGACAAGGACATATCCACGCCCCGGGTGGACGGACGGGTCGAACGGGGGAACAGGACGCGTCAGTCGGTGCTGGACCGGACCGTCAGGATCGCGTCCGTGGAAGGGCTGGAGGCGTTGTCCGTCGGGCGGCTGGCGACGGAACTGGGGCTCAGCAAGAGCGGGGTGTTCGCGCTCTTCGGGTCCAAGGAGGAACTGCAGCTCGCCACCGTGCGGGAGGCGGGACGCATCTTCACCGAGCGGGTGATCCGCCCGCTGGCGGCGGATCCCGCGGGGGTCCTGCGGGTGTGGCGGCTGTGCGAGGGATGGCTCGAGTACTCCCGGGGACGGGTCTTTCCGGGCGGCTGCTTCTTCTACGAGGTCATCGCCGAGTTCGACGCCCGTTCGGGGCCGGTGCACGACGCCGTGGTCCGGGCCCAGCGCGACTGGATGGCCCATGTGGAGCGCACCGTCGCCGACGCGCGTGACGCGGGTGAGCTGCACGCCGGCGTCGATGTGCCCCAGCTCGCCTTCGAACTCGTGGCGTTGATGGAGACGGCCAACGGGGTCGCGGTGCTGCACGGCGAGGAGACCGCCTACCGGCGGGCCCGGGTCGGGATCGCGGCACGTCTGCGGGCGGTGGCGGCCGACCCGGCCCGGTTGCCTCAAGTCCCCTGAGCCCACGATGAATTGGGACGGACCGGATCCCGTCAAACAACTAGCACGATCGTTCGCACAGTTTTAGGCTCGGTCCATGACTGTCACAGGAGCGGACATCGTCGAGTTGGACCGGATCGCCGTGCGTGAGGCGGTCCGGGTGGTGGATCTGGTGGGCGGCCAGGACTGGGAGCGGGACACACCGTGCGCGGGGTGGACGTTGCGCCGGCTCGTGGCGCACATGACGGCCCAGCACCACGGCTTCGCGGCCGCCGCACGGGGTGCGGGGGAAGGCGCCGCCCACTGGCGCGAGCCGGAGGACATGAGCGAGCCGGCGCGGGTGCACCGGGCGGCCGCGGCCCAGGTGCTCGGCGCGTTCGGTGAACCGGGCGTGGACGGACGGGAGTTCGCGCTGCCGGAGCTGGGCGGGACCTTTTCCGGGCGGCGGGCGATCAGCTTCCACTTCGTCGACTACGTGGTGCACGCATGGGACGTCGCCGTCACGCTCGGCGCGGCGGTGGAACTGCCGGACGAGGCGCTCGGTGCGGCGCTCGCCGTCGCTCGCCTGGTCCCGGCCGATCCGGCGCGGCGAGGGCCGGGATCCGCCTTCGCGCCCGCGCTGGAGGTCTTTGCGGGTGCCGGTCCCCTGGAGGAGACGCTGCGGCTGCTGGGGAGGGACCCGGAGCGGTGGCCGGTCCGCGGGTGAGGGCCGGGACCGCCCTCGTCCCCATCGGACCGGCCTCTTGCGTCATTCCGGTGACGGCGCGGTGATCCGCTTCTCGAACCAGTGGTGGGCGTACGGCTCGTCGTTGAAGGCGGGGACCTCCTGGAAGCCGAAGGAGTGGTAGAGGGTGATCGCGGCGTCCAGCGTCTTGTTGGTGTCCAGGCGCAGGGTGTCGCAGCCGTGCCCGGCGGCCCGTGCCTCCAGTTCGGTCAGGAACCGGCGGCCGAGGCCGAGTCTGCGGGCCTGGGGGGCCACCCACATGCGCTTGATCTCCGCCGGAGCCCCGGGCGGCAGCTTCACCCCGGCACAGCCGACGGGTTCGCCGTGCAGCCGGGCGACCAGGAACAGCCCGCGTGGAGGCCGGAGTTCACCCGCGTCGGGCAGCAGGCTGCGCGCGGGATCGAAGCCGGTGTCGAAGCGCTCCTGCAACTCGGCGAAGTAGGCCAGCAGGCAGTGCCGGGCGTCGGGGTGGCTGGGGTCGACGACGTCGAGGGTGACGGTCGAGGCGGTCAGCAGCCGGTCGACCTCGGCCATGGCCGCGACCAGTCGGGTGCGCTGTGCGGCGTTGAGCGGTTCGAGGAGGGAGGAGGCCAGTTCGTCACTGCGGTCGTCGAGCAGGGCGCGCTCCGCCCGGCCCTGCTCGGTGAGCCGCACGGTGCGTACCCGCCTGTCCTCGCGCTGCGGCTCCACGGTCACCAGGCCGGCGCTCTCCAGAGAGCGCAGCAACCGGCTGACATACCCGGAATCGAGCCCGAGGCGCTCACGCAGGCGCCGCACGTCCCGGCCCTGCTCGCCGATCTCCCAGAGCAGCCGAGCCTCGCCGATCGGCCGGTCGCGGCCCAGGTAGCGGTCGTGCAGCACGCCCACGCGTTCGGTGACGGTGCGGTGGAACCGTCGCACCTGCTCGATCTGTGCCGTATCCATTCTCTGACTTTAGTCAGAGAATTCTTCGTGGGCTACTCGATGTCTCACGGCAGGATGGAGTCGACGTATCCGCCGTCCACCCGAAGCGCGCCCCCGGTGGTGGCCGAGGCCTGGTCGGAGCTGAGGTAGACAACCATGTTGGCGATCTCCTCCGGTTCGATCAGGCGCTGCAGCAGCGACTGCGGCCGGTACTCGCGCATGAAGGCGCGCTGGGCCTCGTCCCAGGGCAGGTCGCGGTCGACGAGTTCGTAGACGAAGTCCTCGACCCCTCCCGTGTGGGTGGGGCCGGCGATCACTGAGTTCACCGTGACACCGGTGCCGGCGGCCTGTTTGGCGAAGCCGCGGCCCACCGCGAGCAGCGCGGTCTTCGACATGCCGTAGTGGATCATCTCGGCGGGGATGACGACCGCCGAGTCACTGGCGATGTACTGGACGCGTCCCCACCCGCGTTCGGTCATGCCCGGCAGGTACAGGCGGGTCAGCCGCACGGCGGCCAGCACGTTGACCTCGAAGTAGCGCCGCCACTCGTCGTCGGTGATCCGCAGCGGGTCCTCGGAGCCGAAGATCCCCAGGTTGTTGACGAGGATGTCGACCTGCGGCAGGGCCTGCGCCGCCAGACGGGCCCCTTCTTCGGTCGTCACATCCGCCGCGACCGGGAGGAGATCGGCCTCCGGTACTTCCTTCGTCAGCCGGGCGATGCTCTCGTCGACGCGCTGCGAGGACCGGCCGTTGACCCCCACCCGGGCCCCGGCGCGGGCCAGTCCGGCGGCGATCGCCGCGCCGATGCCCTGGGTGGAGCCGGTGACCAGCGCCGCGCGACCGCTCAGATCGATCTTCATCTCTCATCACACCCCTTTCGTGCGTGTGTCTCCGCTCAGGTACCCGAGTCGGAGCGACGGCACAAAGGGATCAGGCCTTCAACGCCTGTATGGCGGCACCGGGCTGTACCGGTGTCAGAGGTTGCCGAGGGGCTCGATGTCCACATGCACGGGAGTGCCCCAGACCCGGAGTACCTCGTAGTCGGTGAACTCGTGGACGAGCCGGTAGGCCATGGCGGGCCGGGATCCGCGCCGCTGGGCGGCGATGTACAGCTCTGCCTCGCGCCGGTCGCGGCGGGGCGTGCCGCACAGCTCCCACTTCCGGCCGTTCCACGCCTCCGGCAGCCAGCGCTGCTGCGGCTGCGGCCGGTCGGCCCGCACGCCGTACCGGGACATGGACGGACTGACAGCCTCCCCCGGCACCGGCCGCGGGCCACCCCCGAACTCCGACCGCCGCGCGGCCCGCCGCCGCGTCTCGCAGAGCAGACACAGATCGGGGGCGCTCTCGTCCACGGGCCCCTGCGGATGCTCGGCGCACCGGGTGGTGGGCGCGGCCGCGCTGACGCTCTCCTCCAGCAGATCGAGAGCGCGCCGCAAGTCGTCCTTCACCTCGTGCAGCTTGGCGTCTGGCGTGTCACCGGTCAGGGCCTCCCCGTGCTCGCCGATGACACGGAGGGCACGGCCCAGAGCGGTGAGCTGGGAGTGGTTCATGTGAACCAGGGTTGCACAGAGCGCTGACAACGCTCCGGTGAGATCAGTCGGCGTAGTCCTTGAGTTCTTCGGTGTCCAGGGTGAAGGCGAGGGGGGCGGGGAGCTCGACGGGGGTTCCCCAGGGGTAGGAGACGATCTGCTGGTAGCGACTGTCCTTGGGCTCGCTGTAGACGACAACGGTGTCGTTGTCGCGGTCGATGAGCAGGTAGACGGGGATGTCGGCTGCCGCGTAGCCGACAGGCTTGTCGATGCGGTCCCGTCGGTCGGTGTCGTGGTCGTGAGAGGTGATTTCCACGGCCATGAGGATGCCCTCCGATGCCGACCACTCGCCGTGCCCTTTGAAGTGGCCCTTGCGAGCGACGGCTCCGTCCGTGCGGGCGCGACCCCTCCGGTATTCCTCGGTCTTGACGCCGGACTCCCCGTAGACGCGCAGGTCAGGGCGATGCTGCATGCACTGCTCCTGCAACCAGACGAAGATCTCCCGGTGGTTGCCGTCCGGCACTGCCTTGACCTCTAGTTTTCCGTTGACGTACTCAAGCCGGACGGTCTCCGGAGCCCGCCGCTCCAGTTCCTCGAAGTCCTCGACGGTGAGCGGGTCCTTCGTACGAACCTTCCCGTCGACGAATTCGAGCCGCACGCCCTCCGGGGCCACGCCGGCGAGTTCCTCGAAGTCCTCGACGGGCATCTGCGGGCGTTCAGCGGCACCAGGGGTCATGGAATTGCCTCCTCCCCTCCATCGTGCCCCGGGGTGGCGTCGTCGGACCGTAGGAGCCGTCATGCGGGTGTCCTTTCTCGTTGTTTGATCATCGCGCCACGGATTTCGGCGGCCCGTGAGTGGACTTCGGGAGGCGACAGGGGCGTGTTGGGACTGCCGGGGGCGCGCCCGCCCCGGCATGCGCCGCAGATGCCGCCGGGCAGGGCCTCCGGGCGGCCCGGGGTGCCGCACTTCGCGCACTCCAGGATGCGGAGGGACGGGCGAGCGGGCGGGCTACCGGCTCGGGTGGGAGTTTGTCGGTGAGGCGTTTGCGGAGGAGGGCGGCCGGGTGGTGGACGGGGGAGGGGAGACCGCTGGTCAGAGCGTGGAGTACGTACTCGTCGCTCGCACCCCGCGCGAACCACTCCGTCAGCAGCGGGGCGAGGGCGGCGCAGTCGGCCTGGGAGAGGGAGAGAGCCGGGGCGGTACGGCCGAGGGCGGCCAGGAGGATGTGGGCGCGGGAGCGGGTGGGGCGAGCCCGGTCGGGGGGCTGTTCCGGCTCCGGTACGTCGCCTCGTGTGAACGCCGCCCACCAGTCATCGTCGCGTGCGGTACGGGACCACCACGAACGGGTGATCCAGCGTCGGCTGCCCGAGTCGGCGAGATGTTCCCGGCCCCGCCTCAAGTGCCCCGCCTGCTGAAGCCGGTTGAGGGCGGTGCGGAGGGCGCACTGCCCGTACGGGAGGTGCTTGGCCAGCGTCTTCACGGAGATGTCGGCGCCCTCGGGGAGCCGGTCGACGTATGCGGCGATGGCTGCTTCGCGGGGTGGGAGGTGGGCGAAGTCGTGGGCGGTGCGCCGGTGTTGGTTCGACGCGGACCGTTTTCCGTAGCCCGGGTTGGCCATCGGGTGCGGGGAGACGTGCGCGGGCGGGAGGGCAGCACTAAGCTGGCTGTCAGCCATGGGATCGCCTTTTCCGATCTCGTTGGTTAAGCCCCCGCAGGTGTTGGTAGCGCCTGACGGGGGCTGTTTCGTTCGTTATGCGGGCACGCTAGAGGATCGTCACTGTGCGTGGCAAGTCGAACGCGTCAAGTCAACACGCAGGGTGGGAGGGCGGGTTGAGGCCCTCCACCCATTCCCTGAAAAGAGGGCTCGGGGCTGGCGGCTTGAGCTTCGGGTGCTCGCTAGGCCTGTGACAGGACGACCGCGATGACGTCGCCCGGTTTGAGGCTCTTGTAGAGCCAGACGGCGTCCTTCGTGTCGAGGCGGATCCGGGCGCCGGAGTCGTCGGAGCAGCTGAAGGCGCCGACGTAGATGCTGGTCCGGCCGGTGTCGCGGAGTTCGACGACATGCGGATCGGCCGTCTTGCAGGCGGTCTTGGGGAGCGCGGCGACGGAGTCCCGGTCGAGGTTGAGTTTCGCGGTGACGGTCATGACGCCGGCGGAGAGAAGGGTCGGGGAGCCGGCGGCGATGGGCACGGTCCGGCCGTCGATCGTCAGGGTGTGCTTCTCGAAGTCGACCGTGCCGATGATCGCGGTCGGGACGGCGGAGACGGAGGGTGCGGGGGAGCCGGAGGCCGAGGGGGAGGGTGCGGGGGAGCCGGAGGTCGAGGGGGAGGGTGCGGGGGAGGTGAGGTGAGGGGTGGCGGCCGGGGGGCGGTGGTCGGGGCCGGTGTCGGTGCCCGTGTTCAGGGTCAGGGCGACGGCCGCCAGGGCCAGCGCCGCCGCGCCGGTGCCGAGAGCGAGGGTCGTGCGACGGCGGCGGGTGCGGCGGGCGGCAAGGCTGCGGATCTGGGTGCCCGCGACCGTCGGCGGGGTCTCATTCTGAGCGGCCAACTCACGGAGGGCGCGGGTCAGTTCATCGGACACGGCCGCCCTCCTTCCGTACCGGCTCGTCGGCCTCGTCCGGGCCCAGGTGCTGCGCCAGGGCCGCCCGGCCCCGGGACAGCCGGGCCTTGACCGTGCCCACGGGCGCGCCGGTCTCGGAGGCTACCTGCTCGACGCTCAGGTCGCACAGATGGTGCAGGACGATCGCCAACCGCTGTGCCTGGGGCAATTTGCGCAACGCGGCGACCAACGCGGTGTGTTCGGGGCCGGGCCCCGGCGTCGACTCGGGCGGGAGGTGCTTCCGCATCAGCTCCAGCCAGCGTCGGGTGCGCCGCCAGCGGCTGACCGCAAGCCGTACGGCGACCGTGCGGATCCACGCCTCGGGGGCGTTGTCGGCAAGGAAGGACTTGCGCCGGTCCCAGGCGCGTACGAACGCCTCCTGCACCACGTCCTGGGCCTCGCCGTGGTCACCGGTGAAGGCGTAGAGCTGCCCGGTCAGACGGGGGAACGCGGCCGCGTAGAACGCGTCGAACTCGTCCTCGGTCATGCCCTCCGCCGGAGTCTCTCGTTTCCCGTGCAACCCACCCGCCCCACCCGTGCGTACAGGTCCCGTGGGCCGCACATGCGGCGTACATCGAAACACACGCGAGCATGCGCGACCGAAGGAGAAGACGATGCGGACGGGCTCCGGGATCCCTCATGACTTCGACGCGTACGCACGCGACCGCTGGCCCCAACTCCTCGTCACCGCACGGTTGCTGACGGGTGATCTGCCCGCCGCACGGGAGCTGGCGCTCAGCACGCTGGCCCGGGTGTACGCGCGCTGGGGGCGCGTTCCGCGCAACGACGTGGACTTCCACGTGCGGCGCCGGCTCGTCCGGACCTGGCTGCTGCGGCGGCGGTGGCCGGGCCGCCGTCGGCGTGCCGCCCGGCAACAGACCGTGCTGGTGCTGCGGCACTGGGAGGCCGTGCCCGACAAGCAGATCGCCCAGCTGCTCGGCACCTCCGCGGGGGCGGTGCGCCACCTCGACCGGCGGGGCATGAAGGCGGTCGGGGTCGACGCCCGGCGGCTGCGCGAGGTGTACGCCGCCTGGGCCGGTGAGGTGCCCGATTCACCCTTCCCGCGTGAGGCGGTACGGACGCGGGGGCGGGCGCTGCGGCGCCGGCGGACCGCCGTGCTCGCGGCCGGGTGCGCCGCGGTGCTGGCGTTGCCGGCCTACCTCGCCGTCGGCCTCGGCGGCGGGACCGGCGCCGAGGCGTCGTCCGGTACGGCGGCGGGGCGGACGCCCGGCACGGTACGGATCGTGGCACCCGGCGAGCGGGTGGACGCGGCACCCGGCGTGCAGCTGTGGCTGACGGCGGACGGCAGCCACTGGTCGACACCCCGGGAGAACGACGTCTTCAGCGGGGTGGCCAACGACCGGCACGGCGAGCCCGGCGTGTCCTCCCAGCAGGCGGAGCCGGTGCGCGGCCGGTACCTCCTGTCCGGGGTGTACTACGGCGTGCACGGTGACCCGGGAGGCGTCGAGCTCGACACCGGCCACAGCAGGATCGCCGCCAAGGTGCTCACCCTGGCGGGCAGCCCAGGCTGGGGTGTCTGGTACGCGAGCGTGCCGGTGTCCGGGCGGGACGCCAAGGCGATCCTCGCGGGGAGCACGGAGCGCGGCGCGGGCGGCGATACGGGCGGCGTCAAGGTGTACGACAGCGCGGGCGCCGTCCTCGCACGGCTGCGGTTCGGGGGGTGGCGGGCATGACCGTACTGAAGTCGGATCCCGCGTCGGAGCCCAAGAAGGCACCCTCGCCCATGAGTTCGCGCCGCATACCGCTGCGCACCCGCCTGCGCCGCAACCGGGGCCGTATCGGGCGCCGCCTGCTGGCCGCCCTCCTGCTTGTCCTCGCCCTGCTGTGCGGAGCGGTCGTCGTCGCGTACCAGCTCACCGTCATCCCCAAGCCGCACCCGGAGACCGTCGTCCAGAGCACCGTCTTCCTCGACGAGAAGGGCTCCTACCTGGGCCGCCGGGGCCCGGTCGACCGTCAGGACGTACCGCTGTCGCGGGTACCGCGGTATGTGCAGGACGCCGTGATCGCCGCGGAGAACCGATCCTTCCGCAGCGACTCCGGGGTCTCCCCGAAGGCCGTCGTCCGCGCCGTGGCGGCGGCGCTGACCGGCGGCGAGCGGCAGGGCGGCTCCACCATCACCCAGCAGTACGTCAAGAACGCGCTGCTCAGCCCCCAGCAGACGCTGTCCCGCAAGGCGCGCGAGGCACTGATCGCGGTCAAACTGGACCGCACCCGCTCCAAGGACCAGATCCTCGCGGGCTATCTCAACACCGTGTACTTCGGCCGGGGCGCCGCCGGCATCCAGTCCGCCGCCCGCAACTACTTCGACGTCGACACGCAGGACCTCACGGTCGGGCAGGGCGCCGCGCTCGCGGCCATCATCAACCTCCCGTCCTACTACGAGAAGGCGGGCTCCGACCCGAAGGTGACCGCGACCCTCCAGAACCGCTGGACCTGGGTCCTCGACGCGATGGCGGCGAGCGGGGACATCACCGCGAAACAGCGCGCCGAGGCCCGTTTCCCGGCGTTCCGGTTCTATCCGCCGGGCGCGACCGAGGGACAGCGGCAGTATCTGATCGACGTGGCTGCGAAGGAGGCCGCCGACCGGCTCGGCATCACCGAGGACCAGCTGGCGCGCGGCGGCTACACGGTACGGACCACCTTCGACCTCTCCCTCCAGGACTCCGCGGCCGCGCTGGTCAAGGGGCACAAGGCCGCGGGCAAGGGGGTACGGCTGCACACCGCGATCGTCGGCATCAAGCCCGGCGACGGCGCGGTGCGCGTGCTGTACGGCGGCTCCGACTACGCCCGGCAGCCCTTCAACGACGCGGTGAGCGGGGCGGTGGAGGCGGGCGAGGCGCTGGAGCCGCTGGCGAAGTATCCGTTCACCGGGCCGCTTGCGAAGTTGCCGAAGACGGCGGCGCCGACACCGCTGAAGCTCACGTCGGCGTACGCGACGGTCGCGGCCGACGGCATGTACGCGGTGCCGTACACCGTCACCCGCATCACCCGCGACGGCCGGACCGTCTACTCCGCCCACCCCGACCGCGAACGGGTCCTGGCCGGGGAGGAGGCCCGCGCGGTGGCCGCGCCGGTCCCCGGCGGCTTCGCCGCCACGCCGGTCGCGGGCCCCGCGGCCAACCTGTTCACGGCGGGCGCGGGCGGCGGCATCACCCGCCGCACGGTGTGGACGGTCGCCTACGACGACCGGCTCGCCCTCACGGTCTCCCTCTTCGCCGACAAGCCCGGCAAGAAGAAGAACACGACGGTGCCCGCACAGCTGCCGACGTCACCCGCACCGACGGAGGTTACCGAGCAGACGGCAAGTCAGTTGTGGGAGCGCTTGATGTGATCGACGAAGGTGGCCCAGGCCTCCGGCAGGAACGTGAGTGTTGGGCCGAGGGGGGCTGCTTTGGAGTCGCGGACGGGGGTGAGGGCGGGGTGGTGGTCGACGGCTACTTCGAGGCAGTCGCCCCCCTGGCCGCCGCTGTACGTCGATTTACGCCAGCGGGCAGCTTCGAGGCAGTTGTCGCCGCCGCCACCGCTGTAGCTCGACTTGATCCATACGGCTGCGCTCAGGTCGTAGTCAGGGATGTTCCGCATGGGCGTAATCCTGCGCCAACGCCTCAATCAGGGCCAGGGACTTCTCTTGTGGGAGAGCCGAGGCCACGAGGAGATCAAACACGAACCTCAGTTGGGTGACGGTGGCCGGGTCGTCTTCCAGTCGCCCGGTACGGACCCCTTCGTAGTAGGCGAGCGGCGGCGCGTCCTCGAATTCCATCAGCTTCAGAGCACCCTGCATGGCCGTGTGAGCACCCGCGCTGAACGGCAGCACTTGCATGATGACCCGGTTCCGGCGCGCCAGACCGGCGACATGACTGCAGGTCGGCCAGGTCGAGTCGCTCGGACTTCGCCGCGAAACTGCCCATGGTCACGACGCGGGCCGCCGGTGCGGCCGACAGCAGCGGCATCAGCCACCGGGTCAACGCGAAGTGTCCGAGGTGGTTCGTGCCGAACATGAGCTCGTGGCCGTCCCCGGTCTCCTCGCGCGGCGGGTCGTCGAGCGCGACGCCGGCGTTGTGGACCACCGCGTCGAGGCGTTCCACCTTCAGTGATTCCACAACTGTCCGCAACGACGAGAGGTCGGCGAGGTCCAGCCGTACGGCCCGCACCTGGGCGCCGGGGACCCGCGCGCGTATCGACGCCATGGCGGCCTCGGCCTTCGTCGGGCTCCGGCTGCCGAGTACGACGGTCGCTCCGGTGGCCGACAACTGCTCCGCGACGAAGTACCCGATGCCGGCGTTGCCGCCGGTGATGAGGAAGACGCTGCCATCGGCACGCGGCAGCCGTTGGACGTTCCAGGGCGGAGTGGACGAGGTGGAGGACGTGGACGGCATGGCGACGGGACTTCCTTGCTGGTGAAGGCGGCTGCGGCTGACTGCCGGGCAACTCGGCACCCACGGTTCCAGCGGTCACCGACACATCGCCTACAGATCACCGACCGTCCCACCGACACGAGGCCGGCGGCCGTTGAAGAACCTCGGTGCCGACGTGGACATCAAGTACTACTGGGACGCCGGGCACGGCGCCGACGAGGACCCCGGGGACTTCATCACGTGGATCGGCGAAGTGACGAGCCATCGCCGACAGAATCGCCGTCGAAGCTGAGGTATGTGGCCAGGAAGCCGACGGCGTAGCCGGTCAGCAGACCGCCCGCGTAGATCGCCGCCGCGAGGGCCGGGCCCCTGTTTCCCGTGAGGAGCGGGAACAGGGCCCAGCCCGACGGGCCGATCGCCGTCGCGCCCACCCGGTCGCCGAGCACCGCGAAGAACCCCACGAAGGCGCCGCCGGCCGCCCCGCCCGCGCACGCGGTGAGGAAGGGGCGGCCCAACGGCAGGGACACCCCGTAGATCAGAGGTTCGCCCACGCCCAGCAGGCCCGCCGGGAGCGCCGACTTGATCGTCGTACGGAGCGAGGTGTCGCGGCGGAGGCGGGCGTAGACGGCGAGGGCGGCCCCGACCTGGCCGGCGCCCGCCATGGCGAGGAGGGGGAGCAGCACGGTGTAACCCTGCTGCTGGATGAGGGTGGTGTGGATGGGGATCAGGGCCTGGTGCAGGCCCAGCATGACGAGGGGGAGGAAGAGCCCGCCGAGGACGAGTCCCGCGAGCGGTCCCGTGGTGGCGAGGAGCCAGTTCGCGGCGGTGCCGATGGCGGTGGAGACGAGACCGGCGGCGTACATGAGGCCGTAGAGCGTGGCCAGTCCGGCGACCAGGACGGTGACGGTGGGGGTGAGGAGGACGTCGAGCGCGTCGGGGACCCGGCCTCGGCACCACCGTTCGACGCGGACCGCGAGCAGCGCCGCCGCCAGTGCGCCCAGCACCCCGCCCTGGCCGGGGGAGAGCGCGACCCCGAAGGCGGTGACCTTCGCGACCCCCGGATAGACGACGATCGCCGCGACCGCACCGCCAAGGACCGGGGTCCCGCCGAACACCTTCGCCGTGTTGTAGCCGACGAAGACGCTGATCAGGGCCATGAAGCCGGAGGCGATGGCGGCGAGGGCCGGGGTGAGCCAGGGCAGCCAGCCGGCGTTGACGAGCAGCCCGCCCAGCCCGGCCAGGATTCCGCAGCCGATCAGGGCGGGGATGAGCGGGACGAAGACGTCGGCGATACGGCGGAGGGCGGTCTTGAGGGGCGTCGCGTTGCGCCGGGCGTGGTCCGCCCGCAGCTCGGCCCCACGGGCGGCGAGCCGCTCGGCGGACAGCGGCGGGACGGGCAGCGGATCGGGGGACAGCGGCTGGGCGGACGCTGGCGGAGCGGACTGCGGCTCGGCGGGCAGCGGCGGGACGGGCAGCGGCTCGGCGGACTGCGGCTCGGTGGGCACTGGCGGAGCGGGCAGCGGATCGGCGGACAGCATCTGTTCGAACTCCGCGGTCACGGCCACCACGGCCCCGGGCCCGATGACGATCTGGAAGGTGTCCCCGTCGGCCACCACCCCGAGCACCCCCGGCACCGCCCGTACCGTCTCCTCGTCCACCGCCGACCGGTCGGCGATCCCCAGCCGGAGTCGGGTCATGCAGTGGGCGACGGAGGTGATGTTCGCGGGCCCGCCGAGCAGGGGCAGGAGCGCGGCGGCGGTGTCGTACGGCGATCTCTGCACTCCCCGAGCGTGCGGGTCAGCCGGCCGCGGCGGTGAGCGCCGCGCGCAGATGGCCGCGGGACTCCTCCAGAAGGCGGGCGGCGGAGGGTCCGTCGACACCGGCGAGGACCACCAGGATGGCGTTCTTCACCTCGCCGCCGGTGGCGGTGAGAGCCGCCTCGATCTCCTCGTCCGACGCACCCGTGGCGAGGGCGACGATGCGCCGGGAGCGGGCCCGGAGCTTGTCGTTCGACGCACGCACGTCGACCATCAGGTTCCCGTAGGTCTTGCCGAGCCGGATCATCGTGATCGTCGACAGCATGTTGAGAACGAGCTTCTGGGCGGTGCCGGCCTTGAGCCGGGTGGACCCGGTGAGCAGTTCGGGCCCGACGACCACCTCGATGCCGTGCTCGGCGGCGGCCGCGAGGCCGCTGCCCGCGTTGCAGGACAGGCCGACGGTCAGGGCGCCGAGGGCGCGGGCGTGCTCGACGGCGGCGACGGCGTAGGGGGTGCGGCCGGAGGCGGAGACGCCGACGACGGTGTCAGCGGCACGGATCCCGAGCCCGTCCAGGTCCTTTTGGGCCAGTTCGGCCGAGTCCTCGGCGCCTTCCACCGACGTCACCATGGCCTGCGGCCCGCCCGCGATGACACCGACGACCTGCCCCGGGTCGGTGTTGAAGGTGGGCGGGCACTCGGAGGCGTCCAGAATCCCGAGCCGCCCGGCCGTCCCGGCACCGGCGTAGACCAGCCGGCCGCCACGGGCCATACGGTCGGCGATGGCGTCGATGGCGGCGGAGATCTCGGGAAGCCGCAGAGCGACAGCGGCGGCGACTTCGGCGTCCTCGCCGTTCATCAGACGGGCGATGTCGAGGGTCGGGAGCGTGTCGATCTCGGCGAGCTCGGGCCGGAAGGCCTCGGTGGTGAGCGTTTCGAGCTCGGTGCGGAGAGCGCGGTTTTCGGTGGTCATAGGAAACGGTTCTTTCTGACGCGGTCCAGTGCACCCCCCCCAGGGGCGCGGGGAACTGCGCGACCAGCCACAACCCACCCGCAGCCGCCACACAACCCGCACCCCTACGGTCTATCGGCGCAAATTCCGATGCCGATGAGCCAACGCCTCATAAGACGCCGCCAACGCAGGAGCCGCCGCCTCATAGGTCCGCTGCGCCACCCCCACGAACAGGCAGTCCACGACCAGCAGCTGACCGGTCCGCGAGGACATCGCCGCTGGCCGCAACTCGCTCTCCCGCGAGGTCGAGGTCGTCAGCACGTGATCCGCGTACTGCGTCACCGAGGAATCCGGCCGCCCGGTGATCGCCACGGTCGTGGCGCCCCGCTCGAACGCGACCCGCAACGGCTCTATGACATCCCCGGTGGACCCGGAGTGCGTGATCGCGATCGCCACGTCCCCGGCCCGCAACTGCACCGCGTTGGTGACCGCCAGATGCGGATCACTGTGCGCATGGGCTATCAGCCCTATCCGCAGCAGTTTCTGGGTGAGGTCCTGGGCGACCAGCCCGGACGCCCCGATGCCGTACACGTCCGTGCGCCGCGCCCCGGCGAGCGCGCTGACGGCCGCCCCCAACTGTGCCGTGTCGAGGCCGGCGGCCGTGTCCGCGAGGGTCTGCTGCTCGTCGTAGGCGAGTTTCGCGACGACGTCGGCGATCGGATCGTCGACGGCGATGTCGGTGGTGATGGCGGGCGCCCGCCCCGACTGCTGCTGCGCGGCGAGCCCGGCGAGGGCGAGCCGCAGGTCGCGGTAGCCGGGGTAGCCGAGCAGCCGGGCGGTGCGTACGACGGTCGCCTCGCTCGTGCCCGTGAGTTCCGCGAGGCCGGTGACCGTGAGGGCGGCGCAGCCGGCGGGGTCGCCCGCGACCGCCTCGGCGACGCGCTGCATGGAGCGGGTCATGGAGGGCGCGAGGGTACGCACCTTGGCCGCGAGGGCGGCGGGAGCCGGCGGCGTACTCCTTCGCACGCCGCCCGAGCCGTTGCCGTTGCCGTTTCCGAAAATTTCCTTCATCTTCTCGGTCACCCTTGAAAGATATTTTCGGGTCGGTGTCCGGGTCAAGACCGCGCACAATGGGACCATGGACCCCGTAAGCCCCTTGGAACAGGCGTTGCACGCCGCCCGCGCCCTTGTACTCGCCGATCTGGTCGCGGGCGAGGTCGCCGAGGCGGATGTGGTCTCGCTGGTCGAGGACTCCGTCGTACAGCGCAGATGGTGGGTCCAGCAGTGGCCGGACGGGGCGGAGTACGTGGCGGGGCTGGTGGCCCAGGACGTACAGGACGCACTGCTGGAGCGGTACGGCCGCTGGCCGCTGTGCCCGGTGTGCGAGGCCGGCGACCCGCACGCGCTGGATGTCGAACCGGAACTCGGCCCGGACCCGCACTGGGTGTGCCACAAGGCGGGCGTGAAGGTCGCCTCCGTCGGCTCCCTGGGCCTGGCCACCGGAGGCGGGATGTCGTCCTCGTGACCGTGTACATCGACCCACCGAACTGGCCGGGCCACGGCCGGATGTGGTCCCACCTGGTCAGCGACGTCTCATACGCCGAACTGCACGTCTTCGCGGAGGAACTGGCCGTCCCGCGCCGCGCCTTCGAACGCGACCATTACGACATCCCCTCCCACCGCTACGCGGACGCGGTGCGGGCCGGTGCCGTGGAGGTCAGCAGCCGTGAGGTGGTACGGCTGCTGCACGGGGCGGGGCTGCGCAGACGCAAGAGCGACGTGGCGCGGTAACGGCTTTCACCGTCCCCGGCTTTCACCGTCCCCGGCTTTCACCGTCCCCGGCTTCTACCGTCCCCGGAGTTCGAAGGCGATGCCTTCCTCGTCCTCGCTCACCTTGGTGAAGCCGGCGCGGGACACGACCGCCTGGGAGGGCGTGTTGGCGGGGTCGATGGTGGCGAACAGGGAGCGTACGTCGTCGCGGGCCAGGGCCCAGTCGGCCAGGGCGCGGAGCGCCTCCGCCGCGTAGCCGTTGCCGCGGGCGGCCTCCGTGAGGTCGTAGCCGATCTCCACCCGGCCCTCCTCGTCCGGGGCGGAGTGGAAGCCCATGCCGCCGATCGCCCGGCCGTCCGCCCGGCGGACCAGGGTGAAGACGCCGAACTCCGGCCGGTGCACGCCTCCTTCGTACGCCTTCAGCATGAAGCCGGCGGCGTCCCGGGTGCCCTCGTACGGGCCGCCGTCGATCCACTCGAAGCCGCCGTCGCCGCCGAGGCGCAGGTCACGGGCCTCGGCCGGGCGGATGCCGACGAGGTCGAGGCGTTCGGCGGGTATGACGAGGTTGTTGTACCAGCCCCAGTCGCTGACCGGGGCGCGGCCGGGCAGCTCGCCGCGGCCGGTGGCCCACAGCAGGGTCGGCCAGGCGGCCGGGCCCGGCTGGACGTGCGGGAAGATCCAGGTCAGGACGGACTCGGCTAGTTCCTCGGCGGGCCGGTAGCGGATGCCCAAGCCTTCCGTCACATCGTGGGTGTGCAGCAGTACTTCGGCGATGGCCATCGCGGCGAAGCCCCGGCGGTCGGCGCTCCCGAAGCGCTGGGGATGGAAGGCGCGGACTCCCGGCGGGGTGGCGCGGAGGGTGGCCGCCAGCAGCGCTCCGGTCGCCTCGACCACGTCCAGCAGGCCGTGGTTGTCGGTGCCCTCGGCGAGGCCGATGCGCAGCGGGAGGCGGCCTTCCAGCACCCGCCCGGCGAGGCGGGAGGAGTAACCGACGAAGGTCTCGGCGATGTGGAACGCCGTGGTGCGGCAACTCCACTCCAGCCGTCCGGCTGTGACCCCCTCCCAGTCCCGGTCCGCCGCCGGTCGCAGTACTGCCAGAGAGCCCGCGACGGCCTCGTTCACATCATCCGCGTCTACCGGTCGCATGGGCGCACCCTAGGACGCCGGATCCCTCGCGGTCGACAGCATTTCCAGCTCCGCGGCGAGGTTGTAGCGGGCGGTCGGCTCCCACTCGGTGCGGCCGTGCGGAGTTCTGAACAGCTGAGGCAGTGCGAGGAGTTGGCGGAGGATCGCGGAACGGCCCTCGCGGAAGGCGTCGTTGGGCACGAAGTGGTACTCCTCACGCACGGCGGCGGTGTAGGCGGCGTACGCGGACGGCGGGGCGGCGAGGATCGCGAGGTCGGCGTCGCACAGGACCTCGCCGTTGCGGTCGCCGTCGGCCGGGTCGTGGGTGACGGTGAGCCGGACCAGGCGGGCGACTTCCGCGGTGTTCTTCGCGGAGATCATCGCCTCGGGGAGGGCGCGTTCGGCGAGGCGGGCCGAGCGCTCCTCGTTCGTCGAGCGGTCCGGAAGGTACACCGCGTCGTGGAACCAGGCGGCGAGCCGGACCAGTTCCGGGTCGGCCGCGTACTCCTCCAGTACGTCGATGTGGTCGAGGACCGCGGTGAGATGGGCGAGCGTGTGGTACCGGCGCTGGGGCTCCTGCCAGCGGCGCAGCAGTTCGTCGGCGTAGCGGTAGGGGTCGGGGCCGCAGGAGTCGTCGTCCCGCGCCATGAGGAGGGCGCGGAGCCAGCGGGAGCGGAGATCGTCGAGATCGGCCATGAGTTCATTCTCCCGCGCACCACCGACATCGCCCCTAGCGTGGCAGGCATGACTGCTGCTGACGCTGCACGCGACCCCCTGCTGCCCGGACGTCTCCTCACCGTCGAGCGCGATGCGCTGATCCCGCTCCTCCGCTCCAGGCCGGACGCGGACTTCGCGCTGCCGACCGCCGCGTGTCCGGGGTGGTCGGTGCGGGATGTGCTCGCGCACTGTTCGGCCGCGCTGATCCGGGTGGTGGAGAGCCGTTTCGAGCCGGGGGTGTTCTCGCCCGAGTCGAACGACCGGGACATCGCCGAGCGCGCGGAGTGGGAGAACGCGCGGGTCGTGGACGAACTGGAGCGCGGGATGACCGAGGCCGGGGAGGTGATCGCGGGGCGTGCGGACGGGCTCCTGGACCCGATAGCCCTGGGGGAGTGGGTGCACGCCGGTGACGTCCGCGACACGCTCGGCGAACCGGGGGCCTACACGGGCGCGGGCCTGCCCCACGCGCTCTCGCTGCTGGCCCGGGTGACCGGCGAGCGAGGGCACCTGAGGTTGCAGGCCGACCTGGACGACGTGGACGAGCCGCTGCAGCTGGGCGCGCCGAGCGGGACACGGACACCGGCCCGTTTCATCGGGGACGCGGCGACGCTCGTACGGCTGTACACCGGGCGGTCGGCCGACGGGGTGCCGTACGAGCTGACGGGGGCGGAGGTGAAGGAGCTGAATCTGTACGGGTGAGCGGCCGGGGGCGGTCTCGCGGCCCCGCACGGTCGGCACGTACCCTGGGATTGGACTAGACCTCCTGTAGCCGCTCCAGGGGAACACCGACGGAAGGGGTCCTATGAGCACGCGTGCAGTCCTGGAGGTGATCGCCCTCGACGCGGGGGACGCGGTCGCCGCCCAGGCCGGAGGCGCGGACCGCCTCGAACTGGTCACCGACATGGCGGCCGACGGCCTGACCCCGCCGACCCGGACCTTCACCGCGATCCGGGCCGCCGTCGATATCGACCTGCGCGTGATGCTGCGGCTGGCGGACGGGTTCGCGGCGGGCGACGTCGACCGCCTGGCGGGGGCGGCTGGGGAGCTGCGGGCGGCCGGGGCCGACCAGTTCGTGCTCGGGTTCCTCGACGCGGCGGGCGGGGCGGACCTGACCGCGGTGGAGCGGGTGGTGGAGGTGCTGGAGGGCTGCCGCTGGACCTTCCACCGGGCCATCGACCGCGCCGCCGACCGGGATGCGCTGCGCAAGGAGCTCGCCGACCTGCCGGGTCTGGACACCTACCTCACGGCGGGCGCCGCGGAGGGCGTGGACGAGGGCTTCCCCACGCTGCGGGCGGAGGCGCGCCGGGGCGGGGAGCCGGGGTACGGGCAGACGCTCCTGGTGGGCGGAGGGCTACGGCTCGATCATGTGCCCGAGCTCCGGGCGGCGGGCATCGGTGCGTTCCACATCGGCGGCGCGGCGAGGCCGGGGGGCTGGGACGGACCGGTGTCGGCGGAGGCGGTGCAGGAGTGGCGTCAAGTCCTGGACCGACCGTGAGTGGTCCCACCTAGGGGCGCGGGGAACTGCGCGACAAGCCCCGATGCGCCCGCTCCACCGCGGTCGGGTCCACCCGCACGCGAGTTTCCCGATCTACGGACCGCCCGATCTCCGGACAGCCGCCCGGGACCAGAGGAGCGACGCGGCCGACCGCGACCGGCCGGGTGCTTCTCCACCCCGGGTTCCACCCGTGGGTCCAGGTGTCGCGGGCCCTGCGACAGCAGGCTTGGGGGCATGACAACGACCGAGTGGATCACCGACATCGCTCTCATCCTCGTCGTCTTCCGGCAGCTGCGGGAAGGCCGGCTGGACCTCAAGACCTTCCTGATCCCGCTGGGGATCGTGGCCTACGTGGCCCACACGTACCTGGACTCCGTTCCCACCGGGGGCAACGACCTGATACTGGTCGGAGCGCTCATGGGCGCGGGCGCCGTACTCGGCATCGCCGGCGGCGTCTACACCCGGGTCAGGACCGCGGGCGAGCACATCCTGATCAAGGCGGGCGCGGTCTCCGCGATCCTGTGGGTGCTCGGCATGGGTGCCCGGATGGGCTTCCAGCTGTGGACCGAGCACGGCGGCGCCGACGACGTCGCCCGGTTCAGCCTCGCCCACCACATCACCAGCGACCAGGCATGGGTGGCGGCCTTCGTCCTGATGGCGCTCACCGAGGTCGTCACCCGGCTGGCCACGATCTTCGTCCGTAGCCGGATGCTGACCGCCGGGCAGCCCGCCCCTGCCTCGAACCGTGTCGCGGTCCGACCGTGAGCTATGGTCTGGCCGTGCCCACCGCCGAGACCGCCTCCTCCCCCGGACAGGTCCCGCCCCCATCGGCCGCGCCCCGGCCGATCCCGGGCCGGGACCCCCGGGCGCAGTGGGCCCTGACCGTGGCGGTCATCGTCAGTGGGGCCCTGACGATCCAGCCGATGGGCGTCAGCGGACGGGGGCTGGTGGTCGCGGTCCTGTTCGTACTGAACTGTGCGGCGCTGCTGGCCCGGGGCCTGCCCCTGGGCAAGGTCCCGCCGCGCGCCGCCGTCGTCTGGCTGTCGCTGGGCATCCTCGCGGCGGCCGCGCTGATCGGCGCCAGCCGCAGCGGAACGGGTTACCTCTTCGCCTTCTTCCTCTCCGGTCACATCGGATACCGGCTGCCGACCAGACAGGCCGTCGTCCTGGCGCTGGCCTGCAGCCTGCTCTGCGGCGGCGTCCTGTACTTCCATGTCGGACCCGGTCACCACCTGCTGCCCTGGGCCGTCGGTCTCACCACCGGCGCACCGGTCCTGATCGGGATACTCAACCGCGTCCAGCACCAGGCCGTGGACGCCGCGCTGTCGGCGGCCGAGAGCGCGGAGCGCGCCGCCCGGGCCGAGGCGCAGGCCGCCGTGCTCACCGAACGCGCCCGGATCGCCCGGGACGTGCACGACGTCCTGGCGCACACGCTCGCCGGGATCAACATGCAGCTGGAACTGGCCGACGCGCTGCTCGACACCGGCGACCTGGAGAAGGTCAGGGCGGTCAACGACAAGGCCCACAGCCTCGTCAAGGAGAGCCTGAAGCAGGCACAGTGGACCGTCCACGCGCTCCGCGAGGACTCGCTGCCGCTGGTGGAGACCCTCACCGCGATGCTTGAGTCGTCCGGCCACCGCGACGCCCTGACCGTCCGCGGCACCCCCGTGGAGGTACCGGCCCGGGTGACCCAGAATCTGCTGCGGATCGCCCAGGAATCCCTGACCAACGCCGCGCGGCACGCCCCGGGCGGTGCGGTGCGGGTGGAGCTGGCCTTCGCGGCTTCCTCGACGGCGCTGACGATCCGCAACCGGCACGCCACCCGTACGGTGAACGCGGGGGTCGGCAGCGGAATGGGGCTGATCGGAATGCGCGAACGCGTCGCCCTGCTGGGCGGCACCCTCACCGCGGGACCGGTCACCGAGGGACCGGACCAAGGCGGCTGGCAAGTGGAAGCAGTGATCCCGCGATGAGTGAACCCACCGAGAGCTCCCGGCCGTTGCGCGTGGTCGTCGCCGACGACCAGGCCGCCGTCCGCGAACCGCTCGCCGCGGTGCTGGGTCTGGCCGAGGACATCGACGTCGTCGCGGCGGCCGCGGACGGCAACGGCGTACTGGACGCGGTCGCCGCCGGTCCGGTGGACGTCGTGCTGATGGACCTGCGCATGCCCGTGCTCGACGGAATCGAGACCACCCGCAGGCTGAGCGACGAACACCCCGGGGTGGCCGTCGTCGTGCTCACCACGTTCGCCGACGACGACTCGATCCTGGCAGCCCTCAGCGCGGGCGCCCGCGGCTATCTGACGAAGAACGCCGGACGCCAGGACATCGTCCGCGCGATCCGCGCCGCCGCCGCGGGCCAGTCCGTCCTGGACCGCGAGGTCCAGGATCGGCTGCTGGCCACCGTCCGCGCCAGGCCGACGGCGTCCGGACAGCAGCTGCCCGCGGATCTCACGCCCCGCGAACGCGAAGTACTCACCCTGATCGGCCAGGGTCTGCCCAACCGCGCGATCGCCGAGAAGCTCTTCGTGAGCGAGGCGACCGTCAAGACGCACATCAACAACCTCTTCGCCAAGGCCGGCATCCGGGACCGGGCCGACGCCGTCCGCCGCGCCATCGCGGCCGGCCTGGCCTGACCTCCCGGCCCCGTGGGGCGGCCGCACAGCAGGCGGCGGCCGCCGTCCACGTCGAGCGTCCGGCCGGCGGCGAGACGGGCGCCGTCGGCGGCGAGGAAGAAGACCGGCCCGACCACGTCCTCGGCGGCCCGGTGCATCGGCAGCGCGCGGATCCCGATGCGATGTGGAACCGGATCGAGCCGTTGCTGCCGGCCGATCCGGTCCGCGGGCGGCGGTGGGCCGATCATCGCCGAACGCTTGAGGCCGTCGCGTGGAAGTACCGCACCAGCTCACCCTGGCCGGGACCTGCCCGAGGAGCTCGGCCCTTCCAGACCTCTCACAAGCGACCCGCTCGGTGCCCAGGACCGGGAAGTCTGCAGCACCCCAGTCCCAACGGTCAGAGAGACAGAACCTTGTCGTTTCAGTCGCCGGGGAAGCGGTGTCAGGGGGATCGGCTCAGGTCAGCTGGGGCGGCAGTGGGGCCCCGTGGGTGACGATGAGGCCGGACACCGCTCGCGTCAGCGACACGTACAGCCGTCGTAGTCCGGTCCGTTCGTCCGGTTCGCCGTCGACCACCGCCTGGGGCTCGTCGAGGACCACGTAGTCGTACTCCAGGCCCTTGGCGAGTGACGCGGGGACCAGGGTGAGGCGGGTTTCGGCCGTGGTCTCCTCGCCGGGGGCGAGGTAGCCGATCCCGGCCGCGGTGAGCGCTTCGGCCAGCGCGGGTACGCGCGCGTCCGCCGCGATCAGGCCCGTCGAACCCTCGTTGCGCAGCAACTCCTCGCAGGCGGCGATCACTTCGGCGGTGTCCTCGGCCGTACGGACCTCGAAGAAGCCGGGGTTCTCACGGACCGAGGCGACCGGGGCGAGACCGGGGGCGATGTGGGGGAGGAGCCGGGAGGCGTAGGTGATGACGTCCGTCGGGACGCGGAAACCGGCCGTCAGCTCCTCGATCACACCGTCCGTCTTGCCGAGGTGGGCCAGCGCCTCGTCCCAACTCCGCGTCGCCCAGGGCGTGGTGCCCTGTGCCAGGTCGCCGAGGACGGTCGCCGAACCGGTGGTGCAGCGGCGGCCGACCGCGCGGTACTGCATGGGGGACAGGTCCTGCGCCTCGTCGAGGACCACATGGCCGAGGGAGTGGGTGCGCTGGACGAGATCCGTGGTCTCGTCGATCAACACGGCGTCCGCGGCCGACCACTTGGCCGACTTCACACTGCGCACCGGCTTCGCCCACACGATCGTCTTCTGCTCGTCCTCGTCGAGGATCCCGGCGGCGTGCTCCGCGAGGAAGTCCGCGTCCGTCAGCAGGCGCAGCACCAGCTTCGCCGGGTCGACCGGCGGCCAGACCTGCTTGACGACCGCCTTCACCGCCGCGTTGCGCGCCACCGAGTCCTGCACGCGGTCGTCCGGCGCCTCTCCCGAGCGCTCCATCTGGACCAGCACGGCGTGCGCGATGCGCTGCGGCAGGGCCTCGCGAGCGGCGCCGTACCGGATGTCGCGGTCCAGCAACTCCCGGACGATGGCCTCCAGTTCGTACGCCGGGACGCGCCAGCGGCGGGAGCCGCGCACCACCACGACCGGCTCGGTGGGCAGGGAGACATGCGAGTAGACGGCCCTGCGCAGCACCTCCGCCATCCGCGCGTCGCCCTTGATGACCGCGGCCGGCGCGTCGTCGGCGCCGCGTACCTCGGCGCCGGTCGCCACCAGGTCGTCCACCGTCGCCTGCTGCACGGTCAACTCGCCCAGCGCCGGCAGCACCTGCTCGATGTAGTGGAGGAAGGACCGGTTCGGGCCGATGACCAGGGTGCCGGTGCGGGCCAGCCGCTCCCGGTGGGCGTAGAGGAGGTAGGCCACCCGGTGCAGGCCGACCGCGGTCTTTCCGGTCCCCGGGCCACCCTGTACGCACACGGTCCCGCCGAGCCCGCTGCGCACGATCTCGTCCTGCTCGGGCTGGATGGTCGCCACGATGTCCCGCATCGGACCGACGCGCGGCCGCTCGATCTCCTGCTGGAGCAGCTTGCTGGTGCGGGCCGCCTCCGCCGGGTCGGACAGGTGCTCGTCCTCGTACGCCGTGATGTCGCCGCGCGTGTACCCGAAGCGGCGGCGCAGCGCGATGTCCATCGGGTCTTTCTTGGAGGCCCGGTAGAACGGCTGCGAGACCGGCGCCCGCCAGTCGATGACCATCGGGTCGCCGTCGTGGTCGTGCACGTGCCGGCGCCCGATGTAGAAGCGCTCCCCGTCCGCGCCCTCGGCCTGGTCGGCGCCGGGGGCGTGCAGGTAGTCGAGGCGGCCGAAGAAGAGAGGCGTGTCGCTGAGGTCGGCCAGCGCCTTGATGCGCTCGTCGATCTGGCGGGCCAGGACCTCGGCGTTGACCCAGTTCGCGGTGACGTTGCTGATGTCCAGCGACTCGACGTCCTCGCGCATGGCGCGCAGCGCGGAGCGGGAGGACGCGAGGTGGGAGCGCTCGCGGGAGAGGGGGTCGTCGGCGGGTGCGGTGTGCGGGTCCGTGAGCGGGTCGTGGGCGGGCGTGGACAAGGGGGTGCCTCCGAAGGCCTGCGGGTGGTCGGCGCTCAGGTGTGGATGGCGCACGGGTGGCGATCAGCCGACCGGTTTCCGTCCGGGCGGCGGCACTCCGGGGGGCGGAGGCGGGCAAGAGCGGAGAGTCTAGTGAGACGGGGCCGGGGAGGCCAATGGATTTTCCCCCAATCGGCCGTCGGCCGGCTTCCGTGCCGTGCCCCCTAGGGGGAGTGTCACCCTGGAGGGCGGTCTGAGGTAGGGGGGAAGGTCCATCCGAGGGTGGACGGGCGGATGCCGGAAATTGGACCCGTGGACCGATGCCGTCCTTATGCCCGAAGTTCCACCATTGAGGCATGAGCGCAGCAACCATCACACCAGCCCCCAGCCGTCCCCCGGGCGCCACAGCCGTGGACGGCGTCCCGACCCACCGCCTGGGCGACGCCCTGCGTGCCGTCAAGGTCTTCGTCAGCGCGGCGTTCAGCGTCGTCATCCTCGGCGAGTACGGCGAGGAAACGGGCATACACCGTAAGTGACGGCATAGGGTCACCTGCGTGCCGAACCGGACGACGGTGACGTCCTCCCCTCTCCCCCTGTCCATCTCTCTCCCTCCGCCCGTCTCCCTCCGCCTGTCCAGCTCCCTCCTGGCGGTCTCTCTCTGCTCCTTCGCCGCCCTCTGCGTCCTGCTGCACGCCCCGATGGCCGATCTGCTGGTCTACCGGGCCGAGGGCGAGGCCGTGGTCCACGGCGGTGATCTGTACGGCTTCACGGTCACCGAGTGGCGGCTGCCGGCGACGTATCCGCCCTTCGCGGCGGTCCTGTTCGTCCCGACGACCTGGATCCCCGTCCCGGCCCTGAAGGTGGCGTTCCTCGCGGGCAACGCGCTCCTGCTCGCCTGTCTCGTCGCCCTCTCCGCCCGGCTGGCCGGACGCCCGCTGCCCCTTGCGCCGCTGTGCGCGGCTACGGCCCTCGGCCTCTGGCTGGAGCCGGTCTTCCAGACGGTTCTCTTCGGCCAGATCAACCTGGCGGTCGCCTGTCTGGTCCTCTGGGACCTCACCCGTCCGCCCGGCGCCCCCGCCAAGGGTCTGGCCCTGGGCATCGCCGCGGGCGTCAAACTCACCCCGGCGATCTTCATCGCGTATCTGTTCCTCACCGCACGCAGAAAGGAGGCAGGCGTTGCGACGGCGTCCTTCGTGGGCACGGCCCTGCTCGGTGCCCTTCTCCTCCCCCCGGCCTCCGTGGACTTCTGGACGCGGCGCCTGTTCGAGACGGGCCGGGTCGGCAAGGCGTGGATCGTCGACAACCAGTCGCTTCAGGGCCTGGTCGCAAGGGCGCTGGGCGCGGAGGCACCGGGTCTCGTGTGGTCGCTCCCGGCGGCCGGGCTGGCGGCGGCGGGGCTGTGGCTGGCCACCCGCGCCCGCCATGTGAACGGTGACCGCTGGGGCGTCCTGCTGACCGCGTTCACGGCCCTGCTGGTCTGCCCGATCAGCTGGTCCCACCACTGGGTCTGGTGCGTCCCGCTCCTGGCCGTCCTCCTGGCGGACCGCCGCCCGGCCCTCGCCCTCACCACGGCGGCCCTCTTCACCGCCCGCACGATGTGGCTGCTGCCCCACGAGGGCGACCGGGACCTGCGCCTGCCGTGGTGGCAGCAGCCCTTCGCGTCGCCGTACCCGCTGCTGGGGCTGGCGCTGCTGGCGGGCGCGGCCGTCGCCCTACGGCGGCACGGCCGCGCCCTGCGGAGCGGTGGGCCTCAGCTCTCCGCGAGGATCTCGTCGGCGTCCATGATCCGGTAGGCGTACCCCTGCTCCGCCAGGAAGCGCTGCCGGTGGGCGGCGAAGTCCTGGTCGATCGTGTCGCGGGCGACGACGGAGTAGAAGTGGGCCTGGTGGCCGTCCGCCTTGGGACGCAGCACCCGGCCGAGACGCTGGGCCTCCTCCTGGCGGGAGCCGAAGGTGCCCGAGACCTGGATGGCGACCGTGGCCTCCGGCAGGTCGATGGAGAAGTTGGCGACCTTCGACACGACCAGCACGCTGATCTCGCCCTCGCGGAAGGCGTCGAAGAGCTTCTCGCGCTGGGCGTTGGAGGTCTCGCCCTTGATGACCGGGGCGTTCAGGTGCTCGCCCAGCTCGTCGAGCTGGTCGATGTACTGGCCGATCACCAGGATCTGCTGGCCCGCGAAGCGCTTCACGATCGCCTCCGTGACCTTCCGCTTGGTCGCGGTGGTCGCACAGAAGCGGTACTTCTCCTCGGTCTCGGCGGTGGCGTAGGCCAGCCGCTCCGAGTCCGTGAGGTTCACCCGTACCTCGACACAGTCGGCGGGTGCGATGTAGCCCTGCGCCTCGATCTCCTTCCACGGGGCGTCGAAGCGCTTGGGCCCGATCAGGGAGAACACGTCCGATTCCCGGCCGTCCTCGCGCACGAGGGTGGCCGTCAGCCCCAGCCGCCGGCGCGCCTGAAGGTCGGCGGTGAACTTGAAGACAGGAGCCGGCAGCAGATGGACCTCGTCGTAGACGATCAGACCCCAGTCCCGGGAGTCGAAGAGTTCGAGGTGCGGGTAGACACCCTTCCGCCTGGTCGTCAGCACCTGGTAGGTGGCGATCGTGACGGGCCGGATCTCCTTGCGCGTCCCGCTGTACTCACCGATCTCGTCCTCGGTGAGACTCGTCCGCTTCACCAGCTCGTGCTTCCACTGCCGCGCGGACACGGTGTTGGTGACGAGGATGAGCGTCGTCGACTTGGCCTGCGCCATGGACCCGGCGCCGACCAGCGTCTTCCCGGCCCCACAGGGCAGGACGACGACACCGGACCCGCCGTGCCAGAAGTTCTCCACGGCCTGCTTCTGGTAGGGCCGCAGCGCCCAGCCGTCCTCGGCGAGCTCGATGGGGTGCGCCTCGCCGTCCACGTACCCGGCGAGGTCCTCGGCCGGCCAGCCCAGCTTCAGCAGGGTCTGCTTGATCTGCCCGCGCTCGGAGGGGTGCACGACGACGGTGTCGGGGTCGATCCGGGCGCCCACCAGCGGGATGATCCGCTTGGAGCGCAGGATCTCCTCGAGGACCGGGCGGTCGGTGGTCGTCAGCACCAGCCCGTGCGCCGGGTGCTTGCTGAGCGTCAGCCGCCCGTACCGGTCCATCGTCTCGGCGATGTCGACCAGCAGCGCGTGCGGCACCGGGTAGCGGCTGTACTCGACCAGGGCGTCCACGACCTGTTCGGCGTCGTGCCCGGCCGCCCGCGCGTTCCAGAGCCCCAGCGGGGTCACCCGGTAGGTGTGGATGTGCTCGGGCGCCCGCTCCAGCTCCGCGAAGGGCGCGATGGCCCGACGGCAGTCGTCGGCCCGCTCATGGTCGACTTCCAGGAGCAGGGTCTTGTCGGACTGGACGATCAACGGACCATTCACGCGCGGCACCCTTTCCCTCCGGCCCATGAGGCCGTTCATGCGGCCATCGTCATGGACCAAAGTTCCAGTGTGCCTCATGCGCGAGCGATCACCTCGGTCCCCGAACGGACCCCGTCTGATCGTCCGGTGCAACCTCGGGCCCGTTTCGGGTGTCATGTCCGGTGGAGGCCGCGCAGCGCGCGTGGCCCGGCGAGGAGGCGTGCGGTGACGTCCATACGCATCTGGGGACCCGGCGCGGGGGCTGTGGTGGTGCTGGTGGCCGCCGGGGTGTGGGCGCGCGGGTCGAGCGCGGTGGACGCCGGTCTGTGGGCCGACGTACGTCCCGCGATCGAGGCCCGGCTCGTGACGCAGTCCGCCGGGAGCGGAGCCGGAGAGAGCGAGCCCGATCTCAGATCACGGTGGTTCTGCCGGGCGGAGGCGCTGGACCTGGAGCAGAGCGAGAACCGGGTGCGGGCCGGCATCAACACCCTGTGCGAGGAGTACGGCGTGCGCGCGGGCGCCCTGGTGATGTGTGGCGGCGCGCAGATACCGCAGGTGATGCGGCTGGAGCGGGACCCGGTGAACGGCGGCTATCGCGTCGTCTCCCAGGAGGAGGAGCCGGACGACGGCAGCGGGTGGGAGGACAGCCACTTCAGTCACTACGCCGAGTCCCGCATCGGCCAGGGGATGGAGGCGGAGTCCGCCGGGCTGCAGACCCTGGCCCGGGCCCACTTCGGCCTGCCGGCCACCGCGCCCGTGCGGAACTGCTAGTCCGCCGCCCCCTCTTGCCCTTGCTCTCCTGCTTCTCCTACTCCTCGGCGAGCTCCGCCACGCCCGTCACCCGGTGCAGGGGATAGGTGCGCACCTCGTCGGCCGTGTGGTCGTACGCCGTGACGAAGCCGCCCTCCACGCGGATCGGGGCGATGACGCGCTGGCTGGCGGTGCCCTCGGCGTTGACGTAGCCGATCCAGAGGGTGTCGCCGGTGAGGACGGCGGCCTGCATGGTGGCGAGGGTCTCGGCGGGGGTGGTGCGCGGGAGCTCGCCGCCGCTGACGGGGGCACCGGCGGGCTTGCGCGGGGCGGTGGCGGCCAGGTCGCCGGCGCGGATCGCGCGGATCGCGGCCGACAGGAGGGTGGAGTCCGGTGCCGGCGGGCCGTCCGGGACCGGTTCCGGGGCCGTGCGCGGCGGGGTGCGGTGGGCGTGGGCGCGGGTGATCAGGACGTCGCCCTCGGCGGACTCGGCCGCGGGGGCGTAGCCCATCGCGCGCAGTCCTTCGAGGAGCGTGCCGGGGTCGGCCTGGGTGGCCAGCACCGTCGGGGCCAGGCGGCGCAGGCGGAGGGCGGCGGCGCGCTTGTCGGCCATGATCTCGCCCAGGACCGTGTCGTCGTCGCAGCGGACATAGGCCGAGGCCGCCCCCACCCGCAGATGGCCGTGCTTGCGGGCCACGTCGTCGACCAGGTAGGCGAGCGGCTGCGGGACCGGGGTACGGGAGTGCGTGGTGAGGAAGGCGTGCAGGTCGGCGGCGGTGCGTCCGGCGTCCAGGGCGCGGCGGACCGAGGCCGGCGTGAAGCGGTAGACCGTGGCGCCGCCCTTCGACTCGACGTCGGCCAGCACGCCCAGCGCGTCCGCCAGCGGGCGCCGCAGCGGGCCCGGGGCGACCGCCGTCAGGTCGGCCTGCAGAAGAACGTGGTCGAGGGGCTCGGGCAGGAGCGGGGCGAGGAGCCGGCCCGCGTTCGCGGTGGCGGTGGCCTGCTCGGGCGGCGAGAGGGGTTCGAGGACGGGGACGGGATGGGGGTGATGGTGCACGGGGAGCTTGTCACCGGGGCCGCCGGGCTGCGCGGGCGCCTTCTCCGCCGCCGGTGCGCCGAGGAGCGCTCTGCCGTGTGCCGACAGCGCCCCGCGTCCGGTCACGCCGAGCAGCTCGGCCTCCGTCAGGGTCCAGCGGGCCAGCCGGCCGCGCAGGTCGTCGTCCCTCTGCTGGGGGCCGCGCAGCGGGCGTTCCCAGCGCAGCCGGGCCAGCACCGACTCGGCGGCCGGGGCGGTGCCCTCCGGGAGCGCGGCGAGCAGGGTCAGCACCCGGTGCCGTACCTCCGGCGCGGCCGAGCGGTCGAGTCCGGGGCCGAGCGCCGACAGGGCGCGGTCCTTGGCGTCCCGGCCGCCGACCAGGCCGGAGGTGCGGGTCGCGGTGAGCCAGGCCTCCGCCAGCAGGGCCCAGCGCTCGGCGGGCGGGCGGTCCAGCCACTCGTCGTAGGCGGGGGTGGCCGCGTAGCGTTCGTCGGCCTCGCCGTCGGAGGCGAGCAGCCCGGCCGCGTAGGCCAGCTCGACCCAGAAGGCGGCGATGGGCTCGGGCACGTCCAGGGCCACGGCCGTCCGCTTCAGGTCCCGGACGCTGAGTCCGCCGGCCCGCAGCACGGCCGGGCCGCCCTCGTCCCAGTCCTTCAGCAGCTCCTCGACGGTCGCCAGCGCGGTGTACGCCTGCCCGGCCGCCGTGGCGTCCACAACCTGTGGACGGTGGGTGGCCGTCGGCTCGACGGCGGGGGGCGCGGGCTCCGGCTCGCGGTGGGCGCGGCCCTCGCGCAGATGCAGGGCGACCTCTCGGGGCAGCACCACCGTGCCCGGCGCGGTCGGCAGCAGCAGGCCGCGGTCCAGGAGCCAGCGCAGATGGGCGGCCGGTTCCGGGGTGACCTGGCCGTACGGCGGCCCCCACACCAGCCGGCCCAGGACCTCGCGGGATTCTGCGGGTGCGGCGGCGAGCAGCTTGGCCATCTTCTTCCGGTGGCCGAACAGCTTGCCGAGCGCGTCCACGGCCGACACCGAGTCATGCGTCGAGGGCAGCCCGGCCGCGGCAACGATCTCCTGGATCCGGCCCGGCGACATCCCCGAGGTCGCCTCCCGCACGGTCGGGCCGAGCCCGGTCGGGGACGGGTACTGCGGGGACGGCGCGAGCACCTCGCGCGCGGTCCGCACCAGCCGCAGCCGGTCGTCGTCGCCCCACACCAGCGCCTGGTCGCGGAGCGCGCCGAGGGCACGCGGCAGGGCCGCGGCGACCACCTGGTCCCCGGCGTCACCGGCCATCAGCCCCAGCAGTTCCCGGTACGGCGCCGGGTCGCCCGCCACGGCCAGCGCCTCCGCGGCCTGCAGAGCGAACCGGTCCAGGCGTTCCAGGGCGCGCAGCACCGAGGCGCGGGTACCGGCCCGGGTGGCCAGCTGGGTGAGGTCGGTGGGGACGGGGGTGATGAGGTCGGGGCGGGCGCGCAGCAGTACGGCCAGGGAGGCGTCGTCTCTGGCGCGAAGCGCCTCCGCGAGGGAGCGCGGCGGAGTGGCCGGGTTGCTCATCCGACCCACGGTAGCGGGTGCGGGGCGGAGACCGGGATCACCCGGGTTCGGCAACCGCCCCGGCTCGCAACGCGCTGCCGGTCGGTGCGCGGGCCGACGTGAACGGCGGGCTGCGCTAACGTCGTCGGGACGGGGTATTGAACGCAGCGGCCCCGGAGGGGACTTCGTGGGTATCGAGAGCGATCAGGTCGTCTACGAGTATCTGAGCCGCGTCGGGGACATCGCGCACCAGCGCCAGCTGTCGTCGGCCGACCGGATGCGCCTGGTCTCCGGGCTGCGCAACGAGATCGACCGGCACCGGGCGAAGACGACCGTCGACAGCCCCGCCGCCGTACGGCGCATCCTGGACCGGCTGGGCACGCCCGACGAGGTGGTGGAGGCGGCGGGGGGTACGACGGACACCGTCCCGCAGCCGCCGGCCGCGGTCCCCGTCCAACGGGAGGCGGGGAGACCGGCCGCACCGCCCGCCGAAGATCTGCGCGACGTCGTACCGAGCCCCCGGTACGGCGAGTCCGACGGCGGCGGTCCGGGGCAGCCCGACTGGTGGCGGGTGGACAGCAGCCCGTTCGGGGACGGCGACGGTGTGCCCGGGTTCGTGGGCGGGGTGGAGATCCCCGAACTGCTCAGGAAACCGCGGCTCCGGAAGGAGGCCGAGCCCGCGGCGGCGGAAGAGGCCGCGGCTCCCAAGGCTCCGGAGGCCGAGGTCGCCCCGCGTCGCAGGGTCCGTCTCCTTCCCCGCGCCGGCGCCGGCGCGGGCGCCGGCTGGAGCAACCCGTTGCTGCTGCTCGCCGCGGCCGCGCTGGTCGTGGGCGCGGTGCTGGGCAACTGGTTCGCGTTGTTGCTCGGCTGGCTGACCGCGTACGGCTCCCGACGGCTCACCCCGACGGAGACCAAGCTGGCGGTGATGTGGGTACCGGGGCTGTCCGTCGCGGCCGGGGTGGTCTGGCTGTGGGGGCGGAGCGACGGGCGGTGGGGCGCGCCGATCGCGCAGGGGCAGATGAGCGGTGCGGTGGGGGAGACGTGGCCGTGGGTGGTACGGGGGGCGGCGGTGGCGTCGGCGCTCTATCTGGTGTGGCGGTCGCAGAGGACGCGGTAGGGGACTCCAGCTCTCACCCCCGACCTCAGCGTTCCCCCGGCCCCAGCCTTCCCTTGGCCTCAGCTCTCACCCTCGGCCCCAGCTCTCTCCCCCTCCCCGACCCCAGCCCCAGCCCCCGGCCCAGTGCCCGCAGGGACCGGCACAATGGCGCATATGACTGATCACGCCCTGACCGTCGGTTTCGATCTCGACATGACCCTCATCGACTCGCGGCCCGGTATCCATGCCGCCTACACGGCGCTCGCCGAGCGGACCGGGACGTACATCGACGCCGATCTGGCGATCACCCGGCTGGGGCCGCCGCTCGCGGAGGAGCTGGTCCACTGGTTCCCGGCCGAGCGGATCGCGGAGATCAGTGATCTGTATCGGGCCATGTATCCGGAGATCGCCATTGCCGCCACTCCTGCCATGCCCGGGGCGCGGGAGGCCATCGCCGCCGTGCGGGACGCCGGGGGCAAGACGGTCGTGGTCACCGCCAAGTACGAGCCCAACGCCAAGCTGCACCTCAGCCACCTCGGCATAGTCCCCGACGCCGTCGTCGGGGATCTGTGGGCCGAGCAGAAGGCGGAGGCGCTGCGCGAGCACGGCGCGGGCGTGTACGTCGGCGACCATGTCGGGGACGTACGTGGGGCGCGTAAGGCGGGAGCCCTGTCCGTGGCCGTGGCCACCGGGCCGTGCGATGCCGATGAGCTGCGTGCGGCGGGCGCCGATGTGGTCCTCGCGGACCTCACCGAGCTGCCCGCCTGGCTCGCCGCCTACCGCGAGGACGCCTCCCGGGCCTGACGGCGTCCCGCCGCGATCGACTGGAGCACGCCGGCGCCGGCGACGAGGAAGCCGACGCCCATGAGCATGCTCAGCAGGTACATGTAGGTCGGAAAAGGCTTCGCACCGAGGAACAGCGGTATCACGGTGACGAGTGTGGCCACCGTACCGATGAAGAAGACCACGGCACCGGCGCGGATCAGTCGGTCACCGGGCCCGGCGGAATTCGCTTGGGTTTTGTCACGCACTCGACCAGGGTAGTTCCCTGCCCGAAGGAACAACCGGGCGACGTCTTGTCACGCGCCCGAAGACCATTAGCCTTGGTACCGGCGGGTCATGGTCGACCCGCCCGAGTGCTATCAAGGCCCGTTCCAGAGCTGTTGCATTCAGAAGTTTTCCGAGCAGTTTCCGACGAGATACGAGGACGAGGACAGACGTGCCTACCGGCAAGGTCAAGTGGTTCAACAGTGAGAAGGGCTTCGGCTTTCTCTCCCGCGACGACGGCGGTGACGTCTTCGTCCATTCCTCGGTTCTCCCCGACGGGGTCGACGCACTCAAGCCGGGTCAGCGCGTGGAGTTCGGCGTCGTCGCCGGTCAGCGCGGTGACCAGGCGCTGTCGGTGGTCCTTCTCGACCCCACTCCGTCGGTCGCCGCCGCCCAGCGCAAGAAGCCGGACGAACTGGCCTCCATCGTGCAGGACCTGACGACCCTGCTGGAAAACATCACGCCGATGCTGGAGCGCGGCCGCTACCCCGAGAAGACCGCCGGCAAGAAGATCGCCGGGCTGCTGCGAGCGGTCGCGGACCAGCTCGACGTGTAAATCCTTTATGGGAAATCCAGTGCGTGCGGGCCGAGGGGCGGAACGAGTCCCTCGGCCGCCGCGCGTGTGAGCAGTCCGCGTACCGCGGCGTAGCCGTCCTCGCCGAGTTCCGAGGTGAACTCGTTGACGTAGAGCCCGATGTGCTGGTCGGCGACGGCCGGGTCCATCTCCTGGGCGTGCGTCATGACATACGGCCGGGAGGCCTCGGGGTCGTCCCAGGCCGCGTGGACGGACGTACGGATCGAGTCGGCGAGCCGGGTGAGTGTCTCCGTGCCGAGCGAGCGCTTGGCGATGATCGCGCCGAGCGGGATCGGCAGGCCCGTCGTGTCCTCCCAGTGCTCGCCCATGTCGGCGAGCTTGTGCAGGCCGTAGTTCTGGTAGGTGAAGCGTGCCTCGTGGATCACGAGCCCCGCGTCGACCTTCCCGTCCCGTACGGCCGGCATGATCTCGTGGAAGGGCATGACCACGATCTCGCCCACGCCACCGGGAATCGTGTCCGCGGCCCAGAGGCGGAACAGCAGGTACGCCGTCGACCTCTCGCTCGGTACGGCGACCGTACGGCCGGTGAGGTCCGTCCCGGCCTCCCGGGTCAGCACCAGCGGCCCGCAGCCCCGGCCCAGCGCGCCCCCGCAGGGCAGCAGTGCGTACTCGTCGAGGACGTACGGCAGCACGGCGTACGACACCTTCAGCGCGTCCGACTCGCCGCGCTCGGCCATGCCGTTGGTGATGTCGATGTCCGCGAAGGTCACGTCCAGTGCGGGCGCGCCCGGGACCCGGCCGTGGGCGAGGGCGTCGAAGACGAAGGTGTCGTTGGGGCAGGGCGAGTACGCGATACGCAGAGGGTCACTGGTCATGTGGGTTCCAACTCTCCAGGACGGGCGCGAGCTTCCCGAAGGCCTCGGTCAGGGCGGCCAGCGCGTCGCCGATGCGCCAGGCGGCGCGGTCGCGGGGGCCGACGGGATTGGAGACCGCGCGTATCTCCAGCACGGGCACCCCGTGCGCGGCGGCCGCCTCGGCCACCCCGAAGCCCTCCATGGCCTCGGCGAGGGCGTGCGGATGCCGGGCGCGCAGCTCGGCGGCGCGGGCGGCGGTTCCGGTCACCGTGGAGACGGTGAGTACTCCTCCGGAGTGAGCACCGGCCGCTTGGGCGGTCGCTCGTACGAGCGAATCCGGCGGACGGTGACTGACGGTCCCGAAGCCCAGCTCGGTGACCGGCACGAACCCGTCGGCCGTCTCGGCACCCAGGTCGGCCGCGGTGATCTCGTCGGCGACGACCAGGGAGCCGACCGGGGCCTCCGGCTGGAAACCGCCGGCGATCCCGGCGGAGACGACCAGCGTGTAGGGGCGGCCGTCCAGGGCGGCGGCCGTGAGCGCGGTCGCGGTGCCGGCGGCGGCCAGGGCCGGGCCGACCCCGGCGGCGAGGAGGTCGTACCCCCCGCGAGTGCGCAGCAGGGTCGCCGCCGGTAGCGGCACCTCGGCCGCGTCGCCGAACGCCCGTGCCACCGCGTCCCGTTCGGCCGGGACCGCGGTGGCTACCAGGATGCGTACGGCGGACGTGGTCAGGCGTCCTTCTTGAGCTTGAACGACCACAGGCCCAGCACCGACTTGTCGCCCTCCTTGATGGAGACGAGGGTCTGGTTGCCGGAGGCGCCGTACTGGGCGTTGAAGAACACGCTGCCCGGGATGGTGCGGTAGGTCTTGGTGCTGGAGTCGGTGAGCGGCTGACCGTTCATCAGGATCGTCCAGCCGTTGTCCGCGATCTTCGGGTCGACGCCGAAGCGGACGGTGTCGTCCGGGTCCACCTTGATGGACTTGATCCCGGTGTCCTTCAGGCAGCTGGTGAGGGAGGCCGTGTCCAGGGCCTTGCCGTCGTTGTAGCAGGTGGCTTCGGAGTTGACCGAGTTCGTGCCGACGGTGATCGTGGCGATCGGGGTCGGCTTGTCACAGGCCGACAGAACGAGCAGTCCGGCGGAAACGGCGCCGGCGGCGGCGACGACGCGGCGGCGTCGCGAGCGGGAGTGCAGCGTGGTCATGGCCGAAGGCTATCGGGCGCTCTCGGCCGTCTCCCCATGTGGGGTACGGCGTGCCCGGTTCGTTACGCCACTCGCGGGCGCGTTCGGGTGCCGTGCCGGGCGGAGGCCAGCAGACCGCGCAGGGTGGTCAGCCAGCCGGCAGCCACGATCGCGGCGGCCACCACCAGGCCCAGGGTGCCGTTCAGCGGCATCACGATGCCCACCGCGCCGCCGAACACCCAGGCCACCTGGAGCAGCGTCTCCGAGCGCGCGAACGCCGATGTGCGCACCAGCTCCGGCACGTCCCGCTGGATCAGCGCGTCCAGGCAGAGCTTGGCCAGCGCCTGCGCGAAACCGGCCACGGCGGCGAGGACGGCCACCAGGAACGCGCCGAAGAACAGGGCCGCGACGATCGCCGTACCCAGCACCACGGCGACCACCGTCACGATGATGATCTCCGGGGCGCGGGAGCGAAGCCAGGACCCCACCGCCGTACCGAGGGCGTTGCCCGCGCCCGCCGCGACGCCCACGATCCCCAGCGACACCGCCGCGCTCTCACCGGTCAGCGGGTGCTCCCGGAGCAGGAACGCCAGGAAGAAGATCAGGAAGCCGGAGAGGCAGCGCAGGGCCGCGTTGGCGCCGAGCGCGTGGGTGACGGCGGGTCCGACGGTCCGCAGCCCCGGCCGCTTCGCCTCCTTCGCCTGCTTCCGGAGCGGGCCGTGCAGATGTTCCTCGTCGGCGGCGAGCAGCGCCACGTCCTCGCCCTTGGCGGAGTCGACCTTCGGGGGCAGGGAGAAGGAGAGAAAGGTTCCGGCGACGAAGATCACGAAGGCGCCGTAGAGCGGCCAGGGGTCGCCGATGGCATGCAGCCCGGCCCCGATCGGGGCGGCCACACCGGTGGCGAGCAGCCCGGCGAGGGTGACCCGGGAGTTGGCCTTCACCAGCGAGAACCGGGGCGGCAGGAGGCGGGGCACGACGGCACTGCGCACCACCCCGTACGCCTTGGACGCGACCAGCACGCCGAGCGCGGCCGGATACAGCTCCAGGCCGCCGCCGGCCACCGCCCCGGAGACCACCAGCGCGAGCAGCGCCCGGGCGAGCATGGAGGCGGCCATCGCGGCGCGGCGGCCGTGCGGGAGGCGGTCGAGAAGGGGGCCGATGACGGGGGCGAGGACGGTGAAGGGCGCCATGGTGATGGCGAGGTAGAGCGCGACGCGCCCCCGGGCCTCGTCGGTGGGTACGGAGAAGAACACGGTCGAGGCGAGCGCGACGGTGATCATCACGTCACCCGCGCCGTTGACCGCGTGCAGCTCGATCAGCTTGCCGAGGCCGGACTCACCGGCGCCGTGCGCGTGCGTGGCCTTGCGGATACCCCGGGCGGTTCCGGTCACCGGGAGGTGCAGGGCACGCCCGACGGAGCGGGCGGCACCGCGCATCCGGCCCGCACCGCTACCGACCCCGACGGCACGTTGGGGTGACCTCGCGGTTGCCACGTGCTTCATAGTGCCCTGAGTATGCGGCCCCCAGTGCACTTTGTGGCCAAGCGAGTCCGAGCACCCCGTGAGACGCTCTCGCTCGTAGCGCCCCGTCAGGGGCGCGGGGAACTGCGCGCCCAGCCCTCACTCACCCGCAGCCCGCGACGATGCAGTCCCCCCTCCCCGCACCGCCTTCGACCCAGGGCCGCCGCCCAGGCACCGCGCCGGACTGTCCCCCACCACCGGCGACGGGGTAGCGTGCCTATCTCAGCCATACATAACGCACAATGGATGGCAGAGGTGCGCCCGAGCGCGATCGGACGCGGACGTCGATGCGGCCCACAGGTCCGCTCCGTCCGCCCCACCGCCGGAGGCAGCCGCACTCGTGAGACGGCGTAGGAGAGAAGCGATACCTGTGAGCGCAGCGACAACGCGAAGCCGCACCCCCGACCGTCTGTGCGCCGAGGCGGTCGACCTCGCCCGCGCCGCCGCCGAGGAGGCCGCAGCACCCGGAGTGGTGGGCGAGCACGCCGGCGTGGTGGCGGAGGGCGATCGCGTCGTCACGCACTTCTTCGCCTGCAAGGAACTCGGCTACCGCGGCTGGCGCTGGGCGGTGACGGTGGCCCGCGCCTCCCGCGCCAAGGTCGTCACGCTGGACGAGGTGGTCCTCCTCCCCGGCTCTGACGCCCTCCTCGCCCCCGAGTGGGTGCCGTGGAGCGAGCGGCTGCGCCCCGGCGACATGGGCCCCGGCGACCTGCTGCCCACCGAGGCCGAGGACCTCCGTCTGGAACCCGGCTACAGCGGCGAGGACGAGCCGGCCGCGGACTCCCCGGTCTCGGCGGAGATGGAGGAGCTGGCGGAGGCGGAGGACGCCGAGGTCACCGCGGGCACCCCCGCCCATCTCCCCACGGTCCCCACCCGGGGCACGATCGCCTCGGTCGCCGAGGAACTCGGCATGCGCCGCGCCCGGGTTCTGTCCCGCTACGGCCTGCACACCGCCGCCGACCGCTGGGAGGAGGCGTTCGGTGCCAAGACCCCCATGGCCCAGGCGGCCCCCGCGACCTGCGTCAGCTGCGGCTTCCTGAGCCCCATCGGCGGCTCCCTCGGCCAGGCCTTCGGCGTCTGCGCCAACGAGTTCTCGCCGGCCGACGGCCGGGTGGTCTCCCTCTCCTACGGCTGCGGCGGCCACTCGGAGGCCGCGGTCATGCCGAAGCCTCCGGTGGTGGCGCCCCCGGTGATCGACGAGACCCGCGTCGATCCCTTCCCGCTCCGGCCCGCCGCGGACTCCGGTTCGGTCCCGGCGGCCTCGGACGAGGAGACGGCGGAGCTGGGGCACTCCTAGCCGACGCCGCTTCACCACGGGCCGCCCGCGAGGTGCGGGAGGCCTGCGGTGGCGTTTCTCCGGTGTGTCTTTCTCCTTGTGGTCCTCCGGGGCTTTCTCCTCGCGTGTCCTTCGGTTCGGGATTGACGGCCCGCGGGCCGTGGCCCATGAGCCCGAGGCCCGCGTTCCCGGACGCCGGGCGCGCCCCGTCCGGGTGAGCCGGGGCCGGTGTGCGGGGTGGCTCGGCCTCTTCACCCTGACCCGTCGAGCGGCCGGGCGGCACGGTCGCCACCACCCACAGGCTCCCGGCCAAGGTCGGCGGCCTCCAGCAGAAGACCCCCCGGTGAGGCGGTACCTTCGTGCTCACGTCGACGAGGAGAGTGAACGTGAGCAAGTTCGTGCGGCCCGCCGCCGAGGGCGCCGACCCCTTCGGCACCGCCCGCCTGCGCCGCGGTGTCCTCGACGCCTGGGCCACCAGCCCCGCCCGCTTCCGTGAGGACGCCAACGCCGAGGAGGACCTGGTCCTCGGGGGGTACCGGGACCGGCTCGTCGTGGAGCTCGCGCAGAACGCGGCCGACGCGGCGGCGAGGGCCGGCGTCCCGGGCCGGTTCCGGCTCACCCTCCGCGACGGCGTCCTGTTCGCCGCCAACACCGGCGCCCCGCTGGACGCGGCCGGCGTCGAGTCCCTCTCCACCCTGCGCGCCTCCGCCAAGCGGGGGGACGACGAGGGGGCGGTGGGGCGGTTCGGTGTCGGCTTCGCCGCCGTGCTGGCGGTGACGGACGAGCCCGCGGTCGTGGGACGGCACGGCGGGGTCCGCTGGTCCCTGCCCGAGGCCCGGGAACTGGCCGAGGAGACCGCCCGTAACAGCCCCGGGCTCGGCGACGAGATCCGCCGCCGGGACGGCCATGTGCCGCTGCTCCGGCTCCCGTTCGCGGCCGAGGGCACCGCCCCGGACCCGTACGACACGGTCGTGATCCTGCCGCTGCGGGACACGGCGGCCACCGACCTCGCCGAGCGTCTCCTCGACGCCGTGGACGACGCCCTCCTGCTCGCCCTGCCGGGTCTGGAGGAGGTCGTGATCGAGACGGCCGACGCCACCCGCACCCTGCGCCGCCGCGCCGACGGCGCGCTCACCGTCGTGGAGGACTCCCAGGAGGGCACGACCCTCTGGCGTACCGTCTCCGCGCACGGGCCGCTCACCCCCGACCTGCTCGCCGACCGCCCGGTCGAGGAGCGGCTGCGCCCGCACTGGTCGCTGACCTGGGCCGTGCCCACGGACTCGGCGGGCGCCCCCGACCGGCCGCGCACCGCCGCCGTCGTGCACGCCCCCACCCCCAGCGACGAGCCCCTTGGCGTCCCCGCCCTCCTCATCGCCTCCTTCCCCCTCGACACCACCCGCCGGCACGCGGCCCCCGGCCCGCTCACCGACTTCCTGGTGCAGCGCGCGGCCGACGCGTACGCCGAACTCCTCGCCGACTGGCGGCCGGTGGGGGAGGGGATCATCCACCTCGTGCCCGGCCCGCTCGGCAAGGGCGAACTGGACGGCGCGCTGCGCCAGGCGATCCTGGAGCGGCTGCCGCGCACCGCGTTCCTGCCGCCCGCCGTCGACGCGGCCGACGACTCCGACCTTCCCGAGGCACTGCGTCCGCGCGATGCCGAGATCGTCGAAGGGGCGGGGGCCGACACGGTCCGCGTCCTCGCCGAGGTCCTTCCGACCCTCCTGCCCGCCGGGCTGGAACGCCGCGTCGAGCTGCGCACGCTGTCCGTCGCCCGGCTCCCGCTCGCCGACGCCGTCGACCGGCTGGCCGGACTGGAGAAGGACCCGGACTGGTGGTGGCGGCTCTACGACAGCCTCGCGGGCGTCGACCCGGAACGGCTGTCCGGACTGCCGGTGCCGCTGGCGGACGGCCGTACGACCATCGGGCCCCGCCAGGTCCTCCTGCCCACCCCCGACGCGACCGTCATCGACCCCGAGGTCCTGGCCCGGCTCGGCCTCAAGGTCGCCCACGAGGACGTCGCCCACCCCCTTCTGGAGAAGCTCGGTGCTCTCCCCGCGTCCCCGCGCGCGGTGCTCACCACCCCGCAGGTGCGGGCCGCCGTGGCGGCCTCGCTCGACGACGAGGGGGGCGTGAACTGGGAGGAGGAAGCCCCGGACGCCGAGGAGTTGGCGGACACGGTGCTGGCGCTGGTCCGGGACGCCGGCCTTGAACCCGGTGACGAGCCCTGGCTGGGCGCCCTCGCCCTGCCAGACGAGGACGGCGAGCTGGCCCCTGCGGGTGAACTGGTCCTGCCCGGCAGCGCGTTCGCCCGGGTGATCAGAGAGGACGAACTGGCTTCCGTGGCCGCCGACCTGGCGGAGAAGTGGGGTGAGCAGCCGCTGGCCGCCTGCGGTGTGCTCGCCAACTTCGCGCTCGTCCGCGCCACCGACGTCGTGCTGGACCCGGACGAACTGGAGCCGCGCGAGGGCGACTTCGCCGAACCCGACGACGCGGGCCTGCTCGACGCCGTCGACGTCTGGTGCGAGGACATCCTCGACCGCTTCCCGGACACGCCCGTGCCGCCGGTCGCCACCGAGCTGATCGCCGTCCGCGACCTCGACCTGGTCGACGAGGACCGCTGGCCGGAGGCGCTCGCCCTCCTCGCCCAGCCCCCGCTCCGTGACGCCCTCACCCAGCCGGTCCGCATCCTGCTGCCGGACGGCACCCATGAGGTCGTACGGCCGTACACCGCCTGGTGGCTGCGCGGCCATCCGGTTCTCGACGGCCGCCGACCCGCCGGACTGCTGGCCGCCGGCGGCGACCCGTTGCTGCGCGGTCTCTACGAGGAGGCCGACGCGACCGGCTTCGAGGACGAGCAGGTGCTGCGGGCGCTGGGCGTACGGACCTCGGTGGCGGCGCTCCTCGACGAGCCCGGCGGTGCCGCCGAGCTCCTGGACCGCCTCGCCGACCCGGACCGCCCGGTCACCTCCGGTCAACTGCACGCCCTGTACGGAGCCTTGGCCGACCTCGACCCCGAACAGGTCACGCTTCCCGACGACGTGCGGGCCGTGGTCGACGGCCGGGTCGAGGTCGTGGACGCGGCGGACGCGGTGGTCGTGGACTCGCCGGACCTGCTGCCGTTCACGACCGGTGTGCCGTTGCTGCCCGTACGGCCGTTCCGGGCCGCGGAGTTGGCCGAGCTGTTCCAGGTGCGGCGGCTGAGCGAGTCCGTGACGGGTTCGGTCGACTCGGAGGGCGCGGAACACGACGTCCCCGAGTCGGTGCACGTCCTGCTCGGCCCGCGCACCCCGGAGACGTACGTCGAGCACGAGGAACTGGTGGTCGACGGCGTCGAGATCGACTGGCGGCTCACCGGGGACGGCGTCCTGCACGCGGCGACCCTGGAGGGCGTGGCCGCCGGTCTCGCCTGGGCCGCGGGCCAGTGGCCGCGCCGCTTCGAGGTGGCCGCGCTGCTGGAGGACCCGTCGAGGACGGAGGAGCTGGCGCGGGACCGCTGGTTCGACTGAACTTCACGGATCGCACACAACGTCCAGACGGCGTACAACCGTTCCCCTGCTCCCGAGGTCTGATCACACGAGCCACAAGGCTCACCGATCACTTCCATGCAGGGGAACGCATGCGTATACGTGCCACTGTGGCCGCCGTCTCCGGCGCCCTGGCTCTCTCCGCTTTCGCCATGCCGGCCGCGCAGGCCGCCGGCGGCTCCTCGTACACCCCCGCCGACCTGGCGAAGTTCGCCTCCGTCGCGCAGCATGCCGCGTCCGGCCGGTCCGCGTACACCGCGTCGACCGCCGCTGACACCGGCACGCCGTACACGCTGGACCTGTCCTTCTCCAACGTGAAGATCAACAAGGGCAAGCCGATTGCGGCGGGCATCGGCGGCCATGTGTCGGTGCCGGTGACCTTCTCGGTGAAGCACGCCGCGGACGTGAACATCCACGCGGACGACTTCATTCTGGCCGTCGACCTCTACCGCGGCTCCTACGACGACCCGAGCGGGATCCTCGTCGGCGAGGACCTGCCGACCTGCACGGACACCTCGACCACCACCGCCGACTGCAAGGGCACCATCGACATCTACCCGGGCGATGAGCTGTCGAACGCCGACGCCACCACCTGGAAGGCGGAGGGAGGCGCGCTCGCCCTCAACGGCCAGGACCCGACCGACCCCAACGTCGACCTGAGCAAGATCGGTTTCGTCGACTACCCGTCCCTGACCACCGTCAAGCTCCAGCGCGTGTCCAGGCTGACGGTCAACGCGGCCCCCGAGCCGGTCAAGAAGGGCAGGACCGTCACGGTCACCGGCAAGCTGACCCGCGCCAACTGGGACACCAGCACGTACACGGGCTACGCCAACCAGTCCGTGAAGCTCCAGTTCCGCAAGAAGGGCTCCAGCACCTACACCACGCTGAAGACCATCAAGACGTCCTCGACGGGCACCCTGAAGACCACGACCAAGGCGACGGTGGACGGTTACTACCGCTACTCCTTCGCGGGCACGTCCACGACCCCGGCGGTCAACGCCACGGGTGACTACGTCGACGTGAAGTAGCAGGCACAGCGGGTAGCCGCAAGGCCATGGAGGCGTAATCCGGTCGCAAAGGATTCAAAATCTGGCCGGATTACGCCTCACTCGTACAACCACTTGCACTGCTCATGGATCTGATCGCGTGAGTCAACAGACTCCCTGATCACTTGGGCCCCGCGCCCACTGTTCTCCACCTGGGGAATCCATGCGTATTCGTGCCACTGTGGCCGCCGTCTCCGGCGCCCTGGCCCTCTCCGCCCTCGCAGTCCCGGCCGCCCAGGCCGTAGGTAACTCGGGCACGCCGTACACGCTGAACGCCAGCTTCTCGAACCTGTCCATCACCAAGGCGATCAAGGTCGGCACCAGCGCCGCGGTCAGCGTCAAGTACACGTACAAGCTGACCCACGGCGCCGACGTGAACATCGCCGCGAAGGACTTCTACACGGACGCCATCCTCTACCACGGCTCCTACAGCGACTCGGCCCCCGAGCTGTACGGCGACGCCGACTCCGCGACCTGCACCGCCACCTCCTCGACCACCGCCAACTGCACGGGTTACATCAACATCCACCCGGCCGACGGTGACCTGGAGAGCGCCTGGGCCGGCAGCTGGAGCGTGGCCGCCGAGGCCGTCGCCTTCAACGGCCAGAGCCTTTCCAACCCCGACCTGAGCAAGGTCGGCTACAAGGACCAGAGCGGCCTCGCCACCACCCTGGTCCAGCGCGCGTCCAAGCTGACGGCCGACGCCACCCCCGAGCCGGTCAAGAAGGGCAGGACCATCACGGTCACCGGCTCGCTGACCCGCGCCAACTGGGACACCCACAAGTACTCGGGCTACGGCAGCCAGTCCGTCAAGCTGCAGTTCCGCAAGAAGGGCTCCAGCACCTACACCACGCTGAAGACCATCAAGACGTCCTCGACGGGCGCGCTGAAGACCACGACGACCGCGACGGTGGACGGCTACTACCGCTACTCCTTCGCCGGCACCTCCACGACCCCGGCGGTCAGCGCCACGGGCGACTACGTCGACGTGCAGTAAGCCCCTTTAGGGGCGCGGGGAACTGCGCGATCAGCCCCCACCGGGCCGCGCAGTTCCCACTACCGCATCACCACCGCATCACACCGGAAATCTCCGCTCCACCCACTTCCAGAGAACCTCCAGCACAGCCGACGCCACCACGGCCACGCCGACGGCAGTCCACGGCATCGCCACCCCCACCAGCTTCAGCGCGAAGAAGCTCTGCAGCGCGGGCACCGCCAGCACGAACACGAACGCCACGCCCATCGACGCGACCAGGACCACCCGCCACCAGGTGTACGGGCGGGCGATGATCGCCAGGATCCACATCGAGACCAGGAACAGGGTCAGGGTCGCCGCGCTGGTCTCCGCGTCCAACGATCCTGTTCCCGCGTAGTGGTGACGGGCGATCAGATACGTCACGAAGGTCGCGGCCCCGGCCACCACCCCGCCCGGGATCGAGTAGCGCATCACGCTGCGCACGAAGTGCGGTCTGGCCCGCTCCTTGTTGGGGGCGAGGGCGAGGAAGAACGCCGGGATGCCGATGGTCAGGGTCGACAGCAGCGTCAAGTGCCTGGGCAGGAACGGGTATTCCACCCGCCAGCAGACCACCAGCACCGCGAGCAGCACCGAGTAGACCGTCTTCACCAGGAACAGCGTGGCCACCCGGGTGATGTTGCCGATCACCCGGCGCCCCTCGGCGACCACCGAGGGCAGTGTGGCGAAGCTGTTGTCGAGCAGGACGATCTGGGCCACCGCCCGGGTGGCCTCGGAGCCCGAGCCCATCGAGACACCGATGTCGGCGTCCTTCAGGGCGAGTACGTCGTTCACCCCGTCCCCGGTCATCGCGACCGTGTGCCCGCGCGACTGCAGCGCCCCGACCATGTCCCGCTTCTGCTGCGGGGTGACCCGTCCGAAGACCGTGCCCTCGTCCAGCGCCTCGGCCATCTCGCCGGGCTCGGCGGGCAGCCGGCGCGCGTCCACCGTCGTACCGCTGAGGCCGAGCTTCGCGGCCACGGCACCGACCGACACCGCGTTGTCGCCGGAGATCACCTTCGCCCGGACGTCCTGCTCGGCGAAGTAGCGGAGGGTGTCGCCGGCGTCGGGGCGCAGCCGCTGCTCCAGGACCACCAGGGCGGTGGGGCGGGCGCCCTCGGCCACCTTCGTGTGGTCGAGGTCCCGGGCGGCGCGGGCGAGCAGCAGCACCCGCAGTCCCTGCTCATTGAGGCGTACGGTTTCGGCCAATGCCGGGTCGTCGGCGCCGAGGAGCACGTCCGGCGCCCCCAGCAGCCAGGTGCTCAGCTCCCCGTCGCCCTCGCTGAAGGTCGCCCCGCTGTACTTGCGGGCGGAGGAGAACGGCAGTGACTCCACGCACCGCCAGTCCACGCTGTCGGGATAGGCGTCGATGATCGCCCGGAGGGAGGCGTTGGGGCGCGGGTCGGACTCGCCGAGCGAGCCCAGCACCTTGCGTAGGTACGTCTCGTCGACCCTGTCCAGCGGCCGTAGCTCCATGACGTCCATGCCGCCCTCGGTGAGCGTGCCGGTCTTGTCGAGGCAGACGGTGTCGACGCGGGCCAGGCCCTCGATCGCGGGGAGTTCCTGGACCAGGCACTGCTGGCGGCCGAGCCGGATCACACCGATCGCGAAGGCGACGGAGGTGAGCAGCACCAGGCCCTCGGGGACCATCGGGACGATGCCGCCGACCGTGCGGGCGACGGCGTCCTTGAGGCCGTTGTTCTTCACCAGGAGCTGGGTGGCGACCAGGCCGATCGCGGCCGGGACCATCATCCAGGTCACGTACTTGAGGATGGTCGAGATGCCGGAGCGCAGCTCGGAGTGGACGAGGGTGAAGCGGGAGGCCTCCTCGGCGAGCTGGGCCGCGTAGGCCTCCCGGCCCACCTTCGTCGCCGCGAACGCGCCGCCGCCGGCCACCACGAAGGAGCCCGACATCACCTGGTCGCCGGGGTGTTTGACGACCGGGTCGGCCTCACCGGTGAGCAGCGACTCGTCGACCTCCAGCCCGTCGGCCTCGGCACACACCCCGTCCACGACGATCTTGTCGCCGGGACCGATCTCTATCAGGTCGTCGAGCACGATCTCGTTCGTGCTCACTTCGACGGCGGCCCCGTCCCGGCGCACGGTCGGCCGGGCCTCGCCGATCACCGCGAGCGAGTCCAGGGTCTGTTTCGCCCGCCACTCCTGCACGATGCCGATGCCCGTGTTGGCGAGGATCACGAACCCGAACAGGCTGTCCTGGATCGGTGCCACGAACAGCATGACCAGCCACAGCACACCGATGATCGCGTTGAACCGGGTGAAGACGTTCGCCCGCACGATCTCGCCGAGCGAGCGGCTGCTGCGCACCGGTACGTCGTTCACCTGGCCGCGTGCGATGCGCTGCGCGACTTCGGCCGACGTCAGGCCGGTTGTCCTGGCCGGCGCCGGGAGGGGTACCGGATGCACAGGGTCGAGCTCCGCGCCCGCGTCGATGTGCGTCATGCATTCGACGGTACGTGTGGATTTGGGTGTTCACCCGCTGGGTGGGCGGAAGATCCGACCAGGGGAGGAGCGATGTCGTGCGCTGGTAGTAGGGGGTGGGTCAACCGGTGCGGCGCCGTGGGGGTTGCTCGCGCAGTTCCCCGCGCCCCCGACGGGGCGCTCCCTACGAGGCGCTTGCCGCGGCCGCCCTCTTGATCGCCGCGTCCCGCTTCTTCACGTACCAGATGCCGATCAGGCCCAGGCCGGCGCCGGCCAGGCAGGTCCACACCCACCAGGCGTGGCCGTGGTCGGAGAACCAGCCGTAGAACGGGAGCTGGACCAGGAAGAGGACGAACCAGACGATCGTGCCGCCGATGATGGTCGGCACGACCGGGCCCTCCAGGGGTTCCGGTGCCTCGTGCTTGGGGGTCCACTTCGCCATGGCGCTCAGCTTACGCACCTCTGGGGTCTACGCGCGGAGATAGCGATCTAGAACTCATACGTTCATACTGAAACCGTTTGTGTCTGGCTACTTCTGCTCGTAGGAACCTCCAATGTCTACCCCGGCTTCCACCAAGGCCCCCGCCCCCGAACAGCCGGGTGCGACCCCCGCATACGGTGCGCTCGACCGTTACTTCAAGATCTCCGAGCGGGGCAGCACCCTGGCCCGTGAGGTGCGCGGCGGCTTCGCCACGTTCTTCGCGATGGCGTACATCATCGTGCTGAACCCGATCATCCTCGGCAGCGCGAAGGACATGTACGGCCACCAGCTCGACCACGGTCAGCTGGTCACCGCCACGGTGATCACCGCCGCCTTCACCACGCTGCTCATGGGTGTCATCGGCAACGTCCCGATCGCGCTCGCCGCCGGTCTCGGTGTGAACTCCGTCGTCGCGCTCCAGCTGGCGCCCCGGATGTCCTGGCCGGACGCCATGGGCATGGTGGTCCTGGCCGGCCTCATCGTGATGCTGTTGGTCGCCAGCGGGCTGCGCGAGCGCGTGATGAACGCCGTGCCCTACAGCCTGCGCAAGGCGATCTCGATCGGTATCGGCCTGTTCATCATGCTGATCGGTCTCGTGGACTCCGGCTTCGTCACCCGTATCCCGGACGCCGCCCAGACCACCGTCCCGCTCCAGCTCGGCGCCGACGGGCATCTGAACGGCTGGCCGGTCCTGGTCTTCATCCTCGGTGCGCTGCTCACCCTCGCGCTGATCGTCCGCAAGGTCTCCGGCGCGATCCTCATCTCCATCGTCGCGATGACCGTCCTCTCGCTGATCATCAACGCCGTCGCCCATGTGACGACCTGGGGCCTGGCCGTCCCGACGTGGCCGGGCAACCCGGTCTCCACCCCGGACTTCGGCCTGCTCGGCAAGGTCAGCCTGTTCGGCGGCTTCGGCAAGGTCGGCCTGCTGACCGGCATCCTCTTCGTCTTCACCGTCCTGCTGTCCTGCTTCTTCGACGCCATGGGCACGATCATGGGCGTCAGCGACGAGGCCAAGCTGACCGATGCCCAGGGCTACATGCCGGGCATCAACAAGGTCCTGTTCATCGACGGTGTCGCGGTCGCCGCGGGTGGCGCCAGCTCCTCCTCCGCCACCACCTGCTTCGTGGAGTCCACGGCCGGTGTCGGCGAGGGCGCCCGTACCGGCTTCGCCAACGTCGTCACCGGCGCGCTCTTCGCCGTGGCGCTGTTCCTCACCCCCGTCGCCACGATGGTCCCGTCCCAGGCGGCCACCCCCGCGCTGCTCGCGGTCGGCTTCCTGATCCTGGCCGGTTCGGTCAAGGAGATCGACTGGGCGGACTACACCCTCGCGATCCCGGCCTTCGTGACCATGGTGATGATGCCGTTCACCTACTCGATCACGAACGGCATCGGCATGGGCTTCATCACCTTCGTACTGCTCCGGCTGGCCGCGGGCCGGGCCAAGGAGATCCCGGTCGCGATGTACGTCGTCTCGGCGGTCTTCGCCTTCTACTACCTGATGCCTGCTCTGGGTCTCACCTGATCCCCAGGGGTCAGGTGGCCTCGTAGAACCTCTCCGTCTCCTCGACGGCGGCCGAGAACCGCTCGTCGAAGTCGTCCCGAATGAGCGTCCGGATCACATAGTCCTGGACGCTCATTCCCCTTTTCGCCGCGTGATGCCGGAGCCGGTCGAGCAGCTCTTTGTCTATCCGCAGGCTGAGCACACTGGTCCCCATGCATATGAGGGCGCCACATCCGCGCGTCCGGCGCGTCACTTTCCGGACTTGTCTCACTCGTACGGGTGACGATGGGGTTCAGTGGCCGAGGTCACGGGCATCCTGGCGTGTCCCGAGTGGTCCTTAGCTAGGGTAATGAGTTACTCTAAAGAACATGCCGGACCTTAGCCATGGCGACGACGCAGCCGCCGTGAACGACCTCCGCTCCGCCGTGATGCGACTCTCGCGACGGCTCAAGCACCAGCGGGTCGACGAGTCACTGAGCCCCACCGAGATGTCGGTGCTGGGCACCCTTTCCCGCTGCGGCCAGGCCACCCCCGGTGAGCTCGCCCGCAAGGAACACGTCCAGCCGCCCTCGATGACCCGCATCGTGGCGCTGCTGGAGGCCAAGGGACTGGTCCGTCTGGAGCCGCACCCCGAGGACCGGCGCCAGAAGGTCGTCAGCAGAACCGAGCAGGCCGAGGCGATGCTCGAGGAGAGCCGCCGCAAGCGCAACGCGTTCCTGGCCGGACTGGTCGACGGTCTCGACGAGGACGAGTGGGCGAAGCTGCGCGCCGCCGCCCCCGTGCTGGAGAAGCTCGCACATCTGTAAAACCCCGCAACGAGGAGGCGAACCCACTTTGAGTACGGGATCCGGAGCACCTTCCGCCCCCGCACCGACCGCCCCTACTACCCCCACATCCCGCAAGTCGTCGATGTTCGGCTCGCTGAAGGTCAGGAACTACCGCCTGTTCTTCGCGGGCCAGGTCGTCTCGAACATCGGCACCTGGATGCAGCGCATCGCCCAGGACTGGCTGGTGCTCAGCCTCACCGGCTCCGCGACCGCCGTCGGCGTCACCACCGCCCTGCAGTTCCTGCCGATGCTGCTCTTCGGCCTCTACGGCGGAGTCCTGGTCGACCGCCTCAACAAGCGGCGCGCACTCCTCGTCACCCAGACCTCGATGGCCCTCACCGGCATCGCGCTCGCGCTGCTGACCCTCTCCGGCCATGTCCAGGTCTGGCACGTCTACCTCGCCGCCTTCGCCGTCGGCCTCGCCACGGTCGTCGACAACCCGGCCCGGCAGTCCTTCGTCTCCGAGATGGTCGGCCCGGACCAGCTGCAGAACGCGGTCAGCCTGAACTCCGCGAACTTCCAGTCCGCCCGCCTGGTCGGCCCCGCCGTCGCCGGTCTGATGATCACCGGCGTGGGCACCGGCTGGGCGTTCCTCTTCAACGGCCTGTCCTTCGTCGCGCCCATCGTCGGCCTGCTGCTGATGCGCGCACGTGACCTGTACGTCGTCGAGCGCGCGCCGAGAGGAAAGGGCCAGCTGCGGGAGGGCCTGCACTACGTCGCCGGCCGCCCCGACCTCATCTGGACGATCGTCCTGATCGGGTTCGTCGGCACCTTCGGCTTCAACTTCCCGGTCTATCTCTCCGCCTTCGCCGACGACGTCTTCCACGCCGGCGCCGGCTCCTACAGCGCCTTCAACACCCTGATGGCGGTCGGCTCCCTGGTCGGCGCCCTGCTCGCGGCCAGACGTGGCACGGCCCGGATGCGGGTGATGATCGCGGCCGCGATCGCCTTCGGCGCCCTGGAGGTGGTGGCGGCCGCCGCACCCTCGCTGTGGCTCTTCGCCCTGTTCATGGTGCCGATCGGCATGTTCGGCATGACCGTCAACGTCACCGGCAACACCACCGTCCAGATGGGCACCGACCCGGCCATGCGCGGCCGGGTGATGTCCCTCTACATGATGGTGTTCATGGGCGGCTCGCCGATCGGCGCGCCCATCGCCGGCTGGATCACGGACGCGTACGGCGTCCGGGCGGGCCTCGCCGTCGGCGGCGCGATCGCCGCGACCGCGGCGATCGGCATCGGCCTGGTCCTGGCCCGCGTCGGCAATCTGCGCGTGTCGGTCGGCTGGCACCGGGGGCACCCGCGGGTGCGGTTCGTGCCGCGGGAGGACGAGCGGATGGCCACCGTGGCGTAGCGGGTGCCGGGTGCCGGGTGGCGCCGGTCGGGTGCCGGTGGCGGGGTTCGCGTGTCGATCACGAGTGCGATGACGGTCATATGAGATGACTTCTCCCGTTATGTCCATAGAGGACCTGTACGGGAAACAGGAGCATCCGCATGGCATCCATGGCATCACCGGTATCACCGGGACCGACCCGAGGACCCCGCTCCCGCGCACGGCGGCTGACCGCGGTCGTGCTGGCCCTGGGCACGGTCGGCGCGCTCGCCGCCGCCGCGCCGTCCGTCGCCGCGGACGCGCCGCACAAGGCCGATCACGGCTTCGTGGAGCGCGACCTCGTCTCCGACATCGCGGGCAGGGCCGAGGTGCAGGACCAGAACCTCGTGAACCCCTGGGGCCTGGTCAACACGCCGAGAGGCGCGATCCGGGTCTCCAACAACGGATCCAACACGTCCACGGTGTACTCGGGCGCCCGGGACCGGCAGCCGGTCAACGTCCTCTCTCCCGTCGCGCAGCTGCCCGACACCGCGGATCCGACCGGGGTCGTGCGCAACGACGGCAGCGCCTTCCGCTTCAGGGCCGAGTCCGGTCGCACCGGTCCCGCGCGCTACATCTTCGCGGGGGAGAACGGCGGGCTCTTCGCCTTCAACCAGAACGTGGACCCGACGAACGCCGTCCAGGTCGCGCAGGAGGACGACGCCGTCTTCAAGGGCCTGACGCTGGTGGAGTGCCAGAAGAAGGACAGCAAGGGCGCGGACTGCGGCAAGGGCAACGAGCGGCTGCCGCGCATCCTCGTCGCGAACTTCCGTGACGCGCGCATCGACGCCTTCGGCCCCGACTTCACCCGACTGAACCTGTCCGCCGGCGCGTTCCGGGACCCGCGCATCCCGGCCGGTTACGCGCCCTTCGACATCAAGAAGTTCGGCGAGGTGATCTTCGTGACCTACGCCAAGCAGGACGATGCCAAGCACGACGACGTCCCCGGCGCGGGCCACGGCTTCATCAACGTGTTCACCACCAAGGGCCGGCTGCTCGGGCGCTTCGCCAGCCGGGGTGTGCTCAACTCGCCCTGGGGCCTGGAGACGGCGCCCAAGGGGTTCGGGAAGTTCGCGGGCGACCTGCTCGTCGGCAACTTCGGCGACGGCCGCATCAACGCCTTCGACCCGAGGAACGGCCGGTTCGAGGGAGCCCTGAGGAACCGCAACGGGCAGCCGATCGTGATCGACGGCCTGTGGGGGCTGCAGCGGGGCACCGCCCTGTCCGGCGGCCGGGACAGCATCTGGTTCTCCGCGGGCCTCAACGGTGAGGCGGACGGGCTGCTCGGCACCCTGCGCGCCGCGCCGTGATCCGTCACCGCACCCCGGGTGCTCGCCGGGCGGTCACACCCGCCGGGCGAGCACCTGCCCCGGCCAGTCGTCCGACGCGGTGTAGGCGTCGGTGCGGGTGAAGCCGTTGCTCTCGTAGTAGCGGACCAGCTTGCCGTCGGCGCCCGCGTAGCAGTCCACCCGCAGCAGCGAGACCCCGGCCCGCCTGGTCTCCTCGGCGGCGTGCGCCAGCAGGGCGCTGCCGACTCCGTGCCCCTTGAAGCGGCGGTCGGAGGCCAGCCAGTGGATGTACCGCTCGGGCTCACCGGGCGCCGGCAGGTGGGCCAGATAGGCGCCGGGCGCGCCGGTGAGGGTCAGGGTGGCGGCCGGTACCCCGTCGGCCTCGGCGATGTAGGTCACGCCCTCGTCCATGTACCGGACGACCGACTCCACGGTCTTCTCGCGCTCCGACAGCGGTGTGGTCCCCCACTGCTCGGTCCGCCCCTGCCCCACCAGCCACTCCACGCAGCTGTCGAGCATGCCGAGTATCGCGGGAACGTCGTCGGGTCCGCCTTCTCTGATGGTGATCCGCATCACCCCATGATGGCAGGGTGGTCCGCATGAGACTCTTCGCAGCCGTGCTGCCCCCGCCCGAGGTGGTCGCCGAACTCGCCGCCGAGGTCGACAAGTTGAAGCGGCTGCCGGGCGCGGAGGGGCTGCGCTGGACCGGCCGCCCCGGCTGGCACTTCACGCTCGCGTTCTACGGCGAGGTCGAGGACGGGGTCGTACCGGACCTGTCGGACCGGCTGGCGCGGGCGGCCCACCGGACCGCTGCCTTCCCGCTGGCCGTCGCCGGCGGCGGGCAGTTCGGGCACGGCCGGGCTCTGTGGGCCGGCGCCGACGGCGACCTGGAGACCCTCCGGCTGCTGGCCGACCGCGCGGAGGCGGCGGCGCGGAAGGCGGGCCTGCCGATGGGGGAGCACCGCCGCTACAAGGCCCACCTGACAGTGGCCCGCAGCCGGGACGCGGTGGCCGTACGGCCGTACGTCGAGCTGCTCGCCGAGTTCGCCAGCCGGACCTGGACGGTGGAGGAGCTGGCGCTGGTGCGGAGCAATCTGCCGACGTCGGGGGTGCGGGGGGAGCAGCCGCGGTACGAGGTGGTCGGCCGCTGGGGGCTCGGGGCGGCCGGTTAGGCTCGTTGCCGTGGACCCGAAGACCCGGAACCGGATCATGGCCGTTGTGCTGGTGCTGCTGTTCGTCGTCGTCGCGGTGGCTTCGGCGATGAAGTGACGGCGGCGGCGATGAGGTGACAGCGGCGATGAAGTGACGGCGGTGGGCGGGGGAACTGCGGCCGGTCGGTTGTCGGCCGCGGGCCGTGGCCGGCTGGTCGCGCAGTTCCTCCCCCAGCCTTCGGCCGGGGGTGCCCCCAGCGCCCCTTACGAGGCGCCTGTCCCCTCCGGTGTTACCAGGCGAAGGCCTCCGGGGAGGGCCCAGGCCCCGGGAAGACCTCGTCCAGCCCGGCCAGGAGTTCCTCGCTGAGCTCCAGCTCCACCGCCCTGAGAGCCGATGCGAGCTGCTCGCCGGTGCGCGGGCCGACGATCGGGCCGGTGACGCCCGGACGGGTGAGCAGCCAGGCCAGGGCGGCCTCGCCGGGTTCCACGCCGTGCTTGTCCAGCAGGTCCTCGTAGGCCTGGACCTGGGCGCGGATGGCGGTGTTGGCGAGGGCGTCGGCGGCCCGTCCACCGGCCCGGCGCCCGCCCTCGACCTCCTTCTTGATCACCCCGCCCAGCAGCCCGCCGTGCAGGGGCGACCAGGGGATGACCCCGAGGCCGTAGTCCTGGGCGGCCGGGATGACCTCCATCTCGGCGCGGCGCTCGGCGAGGTTGTAGAGGCACTGCTCGCTGACGAGCCCGATGGTGCCACCGCGCCGGGCGGCGATCTCGTTGGCCTGGGCGATCTTGTACCCGGGGAAGTTCGAGGACCCGACGTAGAGGATCTTCCCCTGCTGTACGAGCACATCGATGGCCTGCCAGATCTCCTCGAAGGGAGTCCGCCGGTCGATGTGGTGGAACTGGTAGACGTCGATGTAGTCGGTCTGCAGCCGCTTCAGGCTGGCGTCCACGGCCCGCCGGATGTTGAGGGCGGACAGCTTGTCGTGGTTGGGCCAGGGCTCGCCGTCGCCGGCCATGTTGCCGTACACCTTGGTGGCGAGCACGACCTTGTCGCGGTGCGCGGGGCTCTTGGCGAACCAGTTGCCGATGATCTCCTCGGTCCGCCCCTTGTTCTCACCCCACCCGTATACGTTGGCGGTGTCGAAGAAGTTGATGCCGGCGTCCAGCGCCGCGTCCATGATCGTGTGACTGTCGGCCTCGTCGGTCTGGGGGCCGAAGTTCATGGTGCCGAGGACGAGTCGGCTGACCTTGAGTCCGGTACGTCCGAGCTGCGTGTACTTCATGGTCACCCAGCCAACGGCGTGGAGTGCGCTCTAGGCAAGGACCCGCGTCAGCCGTCTCCGAAGTCGCCTGCTGCCGGCCTGTCGGTCTGCCGGCCTGTCGTCGTCGGGGGAGGCGCTGTAGGTGTGGGGGCCGGACGGCGAGTGAGCAGCGGAAGGACGAAGTAGCAGCCCCTGTCGTCGTCGTCCCGCACGATCGGGTGAACGGCGAAGCCGAGCCGCAGTTTGAGCTGATGGTTCTCGGCGGGAGGGGCATCCGCTCAAGGCGCTCGAACCACTCGTCCAAGCGCCTGGTGTCGGCGTCGGCCATCTAGATCCTGTCCTCCAGGACGGTCATCGTGGCTCTTCACGGCCGCCCCGTGGACGGGTGCGACCGCACGGTTCAACGATACGCACGGTGACCGGGCAACGGCGGAATTTGGTCAGTATGTTCCGGCCTCGTACGGCTGTCCCACGTCCCACCCCTGCCACAACGCCTCCGCGAACGCCGCCGCGATCCGGTGCTCGCCGCTCGCGTTGGGATGGGTGCCGTCGTAGGTGTCGGTGTGGATGTCGTACGACTCCGGTGGCGAGGCCAGCAGGATCGGGGAGCGGGGTTCGTCCAGGTCGGCCACCGCCTTCGCCAGCAGCATGTTGAACTGCTCGACCTGTTCGGCGAACGGCGCGTCCGACGTGGCCCTGACGTTCGGGATCACCGGCAGCAGCACCATGCCGATGCGCGCGTTCGCCTCCCGTGCCGCCGCGACGAAGGACCGTACGCTCTCGGCCGTCTGCTCCGCGTTCGTGTAGAAGCCCAGGTCGATCAGGCCGAGGGAGACCAGCAGGACGTCGGCGCGGTGGACCCGTACCGCCTCCCCGATCAGCGGCGCCATGTGCATCCAGCCCTCGCCCCAGCCGGCCAGGTGGGCACGGGGGAAGTCGGGGTCGGCGTAGCCGTACGACGTCGGGGCGTCGGCGAGCTTGTCGTACAGCGTCTCGCGTGGACCGACCAGCGTGAACGGGCCGCCGTACGTCGCGCACAGGTGCTGCCACATGCGGTACCGCCATGTGTGTTCACCCGTGCTGCCGATCGTCATCGAATCCCCGACGGGCATGAACCTGAGCATCCGCTCATGATGGACGATCAGCGGGACGGGCGGGGTGTGAGTACCACCACGTCCTGCGCGCTGAAACACAGGGCGGGATGGCAGGCTTGGGCCCATGCGCCGACGATCGCCCGCCCTCCTCGCCGGGTTCCTGCTCACGGGAGTCCTTGCCTCCGCACCCGCCGCATCCGCTGCGGACGGCACCGGCGACCAAGGGTTCACGATCCAGGATCCGCGCATCACCGAGTCCAGCGGTCTCGCCGCCTCCCACCTCCATCCTGGCATCTACTGGACCCACAACGACAGCGGCGACGGCCCGTACATCTACGCCGTCGACAGCACGACCGGGAAGACCGTCGCGCGGATCACGCTGAGCGGCGTCGGAACGCCCCGCGACGTCGAGGCCATCTCCATCGGCCCCGACAACCAGATCTACGTCGGCGACATCGGCGACAACCTCGACGGCAGCTGGCCGTACGTCTGGATCTACAAGCTGCCCGAGCCCAGGAAGCTCGTCGACCAGACCGTCCGGGCCACCCAGTACGTCGTCAAGTACTCGAACGGCGCCCGCAACGCCGAGTCGCTCGTCGTCCACCCCAAGACCGGGCGGGTCTACATCATCGACAAGAAGGAGGACGGCGGGCATCTCTACGAGGGCCCGGCCACGCTCTCGGCCTCCGGCACCAACGTCTTCAAGCCCGTCGCCACCGTCGACCTCTGGGCCACCGACGCCGCCTTCTCGCCCGACGGCAGACAACTCGTCGTACGCGGCTACCTCGGCGGCATCTACTACGACTGGAACGGCGGCCGGATCAAGCGGGAGGGGCGGCTCGACGTGCCCCTGCAGAAGCAGGGCGAGTCGGTCAGCTACTCCACCGACGGGACCAGGCTGATGTACGGCAGCGAGGGGGCCGACAGCCCGGTGCAGGCCGAGGATGTGCCGGGAGGGTCCGGGAGCAGCAAGTCGCCGTCCGGCAGCGGGAGTGCGGCGGCCGGTGGGGGCAGCGGCAGTCTTACGGCCGGTGGGGCCAAGGTCGGCGCCGTCGCGGTCGGCGTCGCCGTGCTCGCCCTCTTCGGGCTGCGGCGGCTGCGGCGCGGCTCTACGCGCCGTAACTGATCCATTCCCCTCCGTCACCCGTATGGGTCACCGGCGCGGCGGAGGTGCGTCGGCCCGGGCACGCTGGAAAGCGTCTCGCGGGACGGGGGCGGCGACAGGCGATTCGGGTCCCGCCTCACTCGAACGGGAGTACCCATGCGCCGCAACGCCCTGCGCCGGGCCGGGAACGTCTGCCTGCTCACGGCCGCCCTCGGTCTGACCGTCCCCGCGACCGCCGGCACCGCCGCGGCTGGGCAGCCCGCCCGATCGGTCCGGACCGCGGCCGCCGTCCTTCCCCAGGTCCGCACCGTCAGCCGGTCGCTCAATGGTCTCGTCGCCGGCCCCAGCGAGAACATCAACCTCACGGGCACCATCGACATCACCGTCATCACCCTTCCCGCCACCGCCGGCGGCGGCACCGCCCAGATCATCAGCAGCCTGGACGACGCCACCGGCACCGGCGCCACCAGCGGGCGGAAGTACCTCTTCGTCGGCGCCCACCGGGACAACGTCACCTTCGCGTCGGGGGCGACCACGACCATCGACGTCACCCCGAACTTCCTGCTGATCCCTCTCGCCGTGCCGCCCAATCCGGTCGTCCCGCCGCAGCAGATCAAGCCCGTCAAGGTGTCGGTCACCGTCACCTCCGCCGGCGTGATCGACTCCATCGTCGCCGTGCCCGTCGCGCCCACGACCTGACGCGAGGCGGACCGGAGCGTCGTACGTCTTGACGTGATGATGGTGTGTCAGTTTCCTGGGAGGTGCGCGGCGCGTGGGAGCGCTCCCATCGGTTCCGGGGCCGCGCCTCCCTCCCGAGAGGAACAGGCACATGTTCCGCTTGCACCGTCTGGGAAGAGCGCTGTGCGCTGCCGCCGCCGCGCTTCTCCTGCCCCTCGCCGGTACCCACACCGCACACGCGGCGACGGCCCCCGCCGGGGCCGCCGCCGAGGCGGAGGCCGGGACCGGCTACTGGCACACCAGCGGCCGGCAGATCCTGGACGCGGCCGGGCAGCCGGTCCGGATCGCCGGGATCAACTGGTTCGGCTTCGAGACCGCCAACTACGTGGTGCACGGCCTCTGGTCACGCGACTACAAGAGCGTGATCGACCAGATGAGGTCGCTGGGCTACAACACCATCCGGCTGCCCTACAGCGACGACATCTTCAAGAGCACGACCGTCCCCAACAGCATCGACTTCAGCAACGGCAAGAACGCCGATCTGCAGGGGCTGAACTCGCTGCAGATCATGGACAGGATCGTGGCGTACGCCGGTCAGGACGGCCTCCGGGTCATCCTCGACCGGCACCGTCCGGACGCCGGCGGCCAGTCGGCGCTCTGGTACACGTCGGCGGTCCCCGAGTCGACGTGGATCGCCGACCTGAAGGCCCTGGCGGCGCGTTACGCCTCCGATCCGACCGTCGTCGGGATCGACCTCCACAACGAGCCCCACGATCCCGCCTGTTGGGGCTGCGGCGACACTTCCGTCGACTGGCGGCTGGCCGCCCAGCGCGCCGGGAACGCCGTCCTGTCCGTCAACCCCGGCCTGCTGGTCTTCGTCGAGGGAGTCCAGACGTACAACGGCGTCTCGGGCTGGTGGGGCGGCAACCTGATGGGCGTCGCCCGGTACCCGGTGCAACTGGACGTGGCGAACCGGGTGGTGTACTCCGCCCATGACTACGCCACCAGCGTGGCCCAGCAGAGCTGGTTCAGTGATCCGGCGTTCCCCGCCAACATGCCGGGGGTGTGGGACTCGTACTGGGGCTACATCTTCAAGCAGAACATCGCCCCGGTGTGGATCGGTGAGTTCGGTACGACGCTCGCCTCGACCGTGGACCAGAAGTGGCTGGCCGCGCTGGTGAGTTACCTCCGGCCCACGTCGACGTACGGCGCCGACTCCTTCCAGTGGACCTTCTGGTCCTGGAACCCCGACTCCGGTGACACGGGCGGCATCCTGAAGGACGACTGGGTGACCGTGGACACGGTGAAGGACGGGTATCTGGCGAGCATCAAGGCGCCGTTGTTCCCGGGCACGGGGGGCGGAAGCGGTGGCGGCGGTGGCGGCGGTGGTTCGACGGCCGCCTGCTCGGCTTCCTACACCGTCAGCAGCGACTGGGGGAGCGGCTTCAACGCCAGTGTCACGGTCACCAACACCGGTACGGCCGCGATCGGTTCATGGCGGGTGACCTGGACCTGGAGCGGGTCGCAGCAGGTCACCAACGCGTGGAACGCGTCGTACACGCAGAGCGGTGAGACGGTCACCGCGGTGAACGCGGCGCACAACGGGACGATCCCGGTCGGCGGCTCGGCGAGCTTCGGGTTCGGGGGTGCGCCGGGCGGCGGTGCCGTGCCGAGTGTGAGCTGTACGGCGACCTGAGGCGGGGTGCCCGGCGACGCGCTGTCACCTGCTTGGTGGACCGTGGCGCCCGAAATGCGCGGGTGTGCGCATCTGTGGAGTCAGGCTGTTCCCGATCGCACCGCGACCGCCGAAGGAGCCCAGCCATGTCCTATGTGCCCACCGACCTCCGCTACACCGACGAACACGAGTGGATCCGTACCGGTACCGACGGCATCGCGACCGTCGGTATCACCGACCATGCCCAGAAGAACCTCGGTGACATCGTCTTCTTCGAGTTGCCCGACGTCGGCAGGAATGTCGAGGCCGGGCACCCCGTCGGCACGGTGGAGTCGGTCAAGGCGGCGTCCGATCTGTACAGCCCGCTCACCGGGGAGGTCGTCGAGGTCAACCCCGACGTCGTCGACGAACCCGAGGCGGTCAACTCCGACCCCTACGTCATGTGGCTGTTCAAGATCAGGCCCAAGAAAGGCGCGTCCCCCAACGGGCTGCTCGACGCCAAGGCGTACCAGAAGCTCATCGCCGAGGGCTGACAGCACGACGGGTGCCCGGCGGTGATCCGCCGGGCACCCCTCACCGCCGTGGGGACGGGGCGGCCAGAGCTTCTCGACGAGTCAGAGCTTCTCGATCACGTAGTCGATGCACTTCGTGAGCGCCTCGACGTCCGCCGGGTCGATCGCCGGGAACATGGCGACACGGAGCTGGTTGCGGCCGAGCTTGCGGTACGGCTCGGTGTCGACGATGCCGTTGGCGCGCAGCACCTTGGCGACGGCGGCCGCGTCGATCTCGTCGGCGAAGTCGATCGTGCCGATGACCTGGGAGCGCTTGGCCGGGTCCGAGACGAACGGGGTGGCGTACTTCGACTCGTCCGCCCAGGTGTACAGGCGGGTCGAGGAGTCCTTGGTGCGGCCGGTGGAGAAGGCGAGGCCGCCCTGGCCGTTGAGCCACTCCAGCTGCTGGTTGAGCAGGAAGAGGGTGGCGAGGGCCGGGGTGTTGTACGTCTGGTTCTTGCGGGAGTTGTCGATCGCCGTGGGGAGGCTGAAGAACTCCGGGATGTGGCGGCCGGACGCGTGGATGCGCTCGGCGCGCTCGATCGCGGCCGGGGAGAAGACGCCGATCCACAGGCCGCCGTCGGAGGCGAAGGACTTCTGCGGGGCGAAGTAGTAGACGTCGGTCTCGGCGATGTCGACCGGGAGACCGCCGGCGCCGCTGGTCGCGTCCACGAGGACCAGCGAGCCCTCGTCGGCGCCCGCGACGCGCCTGATCGGCATGGCGACACCGGTCGAGGTCTCGTTGTGGGTGAAGGCGTAGACGTCGACGCCGGCCTCGGCCTGCGGCTCCGGGTGGGTGCCCGGGTCGGAGGCGATGACGGTGGGCTCGCCCAGCCAGGGGGCGAGCTTGGCGGCCTTGGCGAACTTGGACGAGAACTCGCCGAAGTTCAGGTGCTGCGACTTGTTGTCGATCAGGCCGTGGGTGGCGACGTCCCAGAAGGCGGTGGATCCGCCGTTGCCGAGGACGACCTCATAGCCCTCCGGGAGGGAGAACAGGGAGCTGATGCCCTCGCGGACCTGGCCGACCAGGTTCTTGACGGGAGCCTGGCGGTGGGACGTGCCCATCAGAGACGTGCCGGTCGCGGCGAGCGCCTCCAGCGCCTCGGTACGCACCTTGGAGGGGCCCGCGCCGAAGCGTCCGTCGGCGGGCTTGATGTCAGCGGGGATCTCGATGTCAGCCACGTGTCGGAGGGTAGCCGGTGGGCGAAACGGGACGGAACCGTGTCCGTTCGATGAGACGAGATCGCCAAGCCGTGGACTTGTGCGGTTGTACGACGGTATTGGCGCGACTGTGGAAAAGTCTCGGTGACTGTGCGTGATCGGATGCATCCTGGACGCATGACGGAACTCTCGGGTCTAGAGGCGGAACTGCGGGGGACCGTCCGGGGCGAGGTCGGCTTCGACATCACGTCCCGGGCGCTGGTCACGATGGACGCGTCCAACTACCGGCGGGTGCCGGCCGGGGTGGTGGCGCCCAGAGACGCCGACGACGTGGCGGCCGTACTGGAGGCGTGCCGGGCACGTGGCGTGCCGGTGGTGGCGCGCGGCGGGGGCACGTCGATCGCCGGGCAGGCGACAGGAACGGGCGTGGTGCTGGACTTCACCCGCCATATGAACCGCCTGGTCGGCCTGGACCCGGTGGCGCGTACGGCGGTGGTCCAGCCGGGCCTGGTCCTGGACCGCCTCCAGGAGGCCGCCGCCCCGCACGGCCTGCGCTTCGGCCCGGACCCCTCCACCCACGGCCGCTGCACGCTCGGCGGCATGATCGGCAACAACTCCTGCGGCTCCCACAGCGTGGCCTGGGGCACCACGGCGGACAGCGTCCGGGAGCTGGACGTGATCACTGCGAGGGGCCGCAGACTGCGTCTGGGGCAGGACTGGGCCGGGGCACCGGAAGGCTTGCGGGAGCTGGTGTCGGGAGACCTCGCCCGGCTGCGCACCGGCTTCCCGGACCTGCCCCGCCGGATCTCCGGGTACGCGCTGGACGCCCTGCTGCCGGAGCGGGGCGCCGACGTGGCCCGCTCGTTCTGCGGGAGCGAAGGGACGCTGGGGATCCTGACCGAGGCGACCGTGCGCCTCGTCGAGTCACCACGCGCGCGTGCGCTGGCGGTGCTGGGGTACGCCGACGAGAGCGCTGCCGCGGAGGCGGCGGCCGGTCTGCTCGCCTTCGGCCCGCTGACGGTGGAGGGCATGGCCGCCGACCTGGTGCCGTCCCCGGCCGGACTGCCGCGCGGCGGGGCCTGGCTGTTCGCCGAGACGGGCGGGGAGTCGGCGGAGGAGGCACGCGCGCGTGCGGACACGATCGTCCGCGCGGCCGACGCCCTGGACACCTCGGTGATCACCGACCCGGCGGAGCAACGGGCGCTGTGGCGCATCCGCGAGGACGCGGCCGGTACGGCGACGAGGATGCCGGACGGCGCCGAGGCCTGGCCGGGCTGGGAGGACTGCGCGGTACCGCCGGCGCGGCTCGGCGCGTACCTTCGCGACTTCCGGACGCTGTTGTCGGCCCACGGCCTGCGCGGCACCCCCTACGGTCACTTCGGCGACGGCTGCATCCACGTCCGCATCGACTTCGACCTGCTCGGCGAGGAGGGCGTGGCCCGCTTCCGGCGCTTCTCCGAGGAGCTGGCGGAGCTGGTGGTGGCGCACGGCGGTTCCCTCTCCGGCGAGCACGGGGACGGCCTGGCGAGGGCCGAGCTGCTGCCGAGGATGTACGGCGCGGAGCTGGTGGCGTTGTTCGAGCGGGCGAAGGCGGTATGGGATCCTGACGATCTCCTCAACCCCGGCGTCCTGGTCAGACCGGCCCCCCTGGACGCGAACCTCCGCTTCTCCGTCCTGCCCCGTGAACCGGTGGACGTGGCCTTCGGCTACCCCTTTGACGGCGGCGACTTCTCGGCGGCGGTCCGCCGCTGCGTGGGCGTGGCGAAGTGCCGTACGACCGAGGTCTCCGGCTCGTCCGTCATGTGCCCGTCCTTCCGGGCGACGGGCGAGGAGGAGCACTCGACGCGTGGCCGGGCCCGGCTGCTGCACGAGATGCTGGCGGGCGAGGTGGTGACGGACGGCTGGCGTTCGACGGAGGTCCGGGACGCGCTGGACCTGTGCCTGTCCTGCAAGGGCTGCCGGTCCGACTGCCCGGTGGGGGTGGACATGGCGACCTACAAGGCGGAGTTCCTGCACCACCACTACGAGGGCCGGCGCCGCCCGGCCGCCCACTACAGCATGGGCCGGCTGCCGGTGTGGCTGGGCCTGGTGGCCCGCACCCGCACCGCGCCGGTCGTCAACGCGCTCGCCTCCGTACGACCGCTGGCGGCGCTGGCGAAACGCCTGGGCGGGATCGCGCCGGAGCGGGGGATCCCGCGCCTGGCGGCGGAGCCGTTCAGCCGCTGGGAGCGGCGGCGCGAGCGGAAGCGCCTGCGGGGGTGGGCGGCGGAGGTGCGGGCGGGACGGCGACCGGACTTCCCGGCCGGGATGGCCTTCCTGTGGCCGGACACGTTCACGGAGTACCTGTCACCGCAGGTGGGGCGGGCGGCCGTTCGGGTGCTGGAGGCGGCGGGAGTGGGGGTGCTGGAGCTGCCGACGCGGCGGTGGAAGGCGCGGCGGTCGGAGGACGGTCGGCTGGAGGGCTTCGGCATGTCCGTGTTGAGCCCGCGCCGGACCCGTGCCTGCTGCGGCCTCACGTACCTCTCGACGGGCCAACTGGACCGGGCCCGTGCGGTGTTGCGCGAGACGCTGGACCTGCTGGAGCCGTTCCTGTTGGAGCACTCGGATCTGGACGTTGAGCTGGACGCGGACGATGAGCCGGAGGCGGAGCTGGACCCGGAGTCGGAGCTGGACCCGGAGCTGGACTCGGACTCGGACGACGAGTTCCCGTCCCCGCCGCCACCGTTCGTCGTCCTGGAGCCCAGCTGTGCCGCCGCCCTCCGCAGCGACCTGCCGGAGCTGCTCCCCGACGACCCCCGGGCCGCCCGTCTCGCCGCGCGGGTGCTCACCTTCGCGGAGGCGCTGGAACAGCTGGCCCCCGATTGGACCCCGCCTCGCCTGAACCGCCCGGTCACCGGCCAGACCCACTGCCACCAGCACGCGGTACTCGGCGACGCCCCCGACCGCCGCCTCCGCGAGGCAGCCGCCCTCACCGGGGACCTCTCCGGCGGCTGCTGCGGACTGGCGGGCAACTTCGGCTTCGAGAAGGGCCACTTCGAGGTGTCGAGAGCCTGCGCGGAGGAACAGCTGCTGCCGGCGGTACGGGAGGCGGCGCCGGGCACGGTGGTCCTCGCGGACGGCTTCTCCTGCCGGACCCAGCTGGAGCAGTTGGCGGGGGTGCCGGGGAGACATCTGGCGGAGGTACTGGCGGAGGGGCTGGAGAACTAGGCGGAGTTCAGGGCGCGGTAGCGGTCGAGGGCCTCGCGGGCGTCCGGGACGAAGGAGTCCCGGGCGGCCAGGGCGGAGAGTTCGGCGGGCGTCACCCAGGCGTGCGACCGCCCACCGCCGATGCCGATCACCGACCGACAGCTCCGCGGCGACCACCTGCCCCCGACACGCCCTCGGTGCCGTAGCGAAACGGTTCGGGAGCGTTGCGCGTCTGTTGTTCTTGATCGAGTCACCGGTCCGAAAGCCTTCCGAGCCCCGCCCGAGCCCTGCCTGAGCCTCCGCCCGAGCCTCCGCCCGAGAACTGCCCGCCCCCCCGAGACGTCCGAGCCCCCCGAGACACCGAGAACCCGAGGAGCCCCCGCCCATGACCGTAGATCTCCGTCTTCAGCCCGTGTCCCGTGCCGAGCACCTCGCCTTTGTCGGCTCTCGCTCCTCCGCCAGCCATATGCAGCTGCCGTCCTGGGGGGACGTGAAGCCCGACTGGCAGGCGGAGAGTCTGGGGTGGTTCGACGGGCAGGGGCGGATGGTCGGGGTGGGGCTGGTGCTGTTGCGGCCGGTGCCGAAGGTGAAGCGGTATCTCGCCTATCTGCCGGAGGGGCCGGTCATCGACTGGCACGACCCCGACCTGGACCGCTGGCTCGATCCGCTGCTGGCGTATCTGAAGGGGCGCGGGGCGTTCTCCGTGAAGATGGGGCCGCCCGTCGTCGTACGACGGTGGAGCGCGGAGGCGGTCAAGGCGGCGATCGCCGACCCGGCCGCCCGGCGGCTGCGGGACGCCGAGCCGACCTCGTACGAACCCCACGCCCTCGACCTGGCCGAACGGCTGCGCCGGGCGGGCTGGCGGCAGGCGGAGGCGGGCGGCGAGGAGGGGTTCGCGGTGGGGCAGCCCCGCTATGTGTTCCAGGTGCCGTTCGCCGGACGGTCGCTGGACGACATCCAGCGCGGGCTCAACCAGCAGTGGCGACGCAATGTGAAGAAGGCCGAGAAGGCCGGGGTCAAGGTCGTCCGCGGCGGCCACGAGGACCTGCCCGCCTTCTACACCCTGTACGCCGAGACCGCCGAACGCGACCGCTTCATCGCGCGCCCCCTCTCCTACTTCCAGCGCATGTGGACCGCGCTGACCGCGGAACACCCCGACCGGATGCGCCTCTACCTCGCCCACCACGAGGGCGACGTCCTCGCCGCCGCGACCATGCTCACCGTCGGCGAGCACGTCTGGTACTCCTACGGCGCCTCCACCGGCCGCAAGCGCGAGGTCCAGCCGAACAACGCCATGCAGTGGCGGATGATGTGCGACGCCCATGAACTCGGCGCCGCCGTCTACGACTTCCGGGGCATCACCGACACCCTGGAGGAGTCCAACCACCTGCTGGGGCTGCTCCGATTCAAGGTGGGGGCCGGCGGAGAGGCCGTCGAGTACCTCGGGGAGTGGGACTTCCCGCTCAACAAGCTGCTCCACAAGGCGTTCGACGTGTACATGGCCCGCCGCTGACCACGTACGGCCCAGCCCGGGCGTTCAGTCTCCTCAGCTTCATAAGGAGACTCTCAGGTTCATAAGAGGACTCTCAGGTTCGGCGTCGTTATACAGCTGTTACCTATGTATTCACAGCACCTGTTTGCCGTTCGGAAGCCGACTTTGCCGTCCCTTGGGATTTGAGCCGTGTAAGTTCATCGGTGTCGGGCGGCGGGGATTGCCGAGGATGACGATCCGAAATCCCCGTACGTTGCCCAAGAGAATTCTCGTACCACTTGCACTTGCACATCGAACTCTCAAGGAGTCGGAATGAGCCTCAAGAAGCTCGCCCCGCTGCCCCCCAAGCCCAACAAGCAGCTTCCCCCTCCGCCGCCGAAGCCGAAGAAGCGGGCCCCGAAGCCGGCTCCGAAGCCCATCCAGGGCCCGGGCCAGGACAACTGACGCAGTTGTGAAAAGGACCGACGGTTCGCCGTCGGTCCTTTTTCTCTCCTGAATTCCAGTAGAGCCGGCGCGGAAAGTGGAGGTAGTGAGAAATGCGCGTGAAGGAGAGTGAGGGCGCGGAATACGAGTACGAAGTCGCCGACTCGGAATACGAGGACGAAGACGACGACGAGTACACGCCCACCATCCCGGCCCGTACCGCCTTCCGCCGCTTCTGGCCGCTGACCCGGGGCCTGCGCCGCTGGCTGCTGATCGTCTGGGTGTGCACGGTGATCGCCGCGCTCGCCGAGACCGAGGCCATCCTGCTCTTCAGCGACCTCACCGACCACGCCCTGCAGAAGGGCTCGCTGAGCGCCTTCTGGAGCCCGGCCGGCAAATGGCTGGCCATCGCGATCGTCGGCGCGATCGTCGCGTACGCCGGCAACTCCCTCGCCGCCTGGACCACCGAACGCTTCGTGATGCGACTGCGCGAACACGTCTTCGACCACGTCCAGCAGCTGCCCCCGCACTTCTTCCAGCGCCACCGCCAGGGCGATCTGCTCTCCCGTCTCACCAGCGACGTCGACGCCATCGAGACCATGGTCGTCTCCGGGCTCGTCGGCGCCGCGTCCGCGCTGTTCAGCGCCATCTTCTACGCGGCCGCCGCGTTCTGGCTGCGCTGGGACCTGGCCCTCGCCACCTTCGTCCTGGCCCCCCTGTTCTGGCTGGCCGCCCGCCGCTTCTCCGGCTCCATCAAGGACGTGTCGAGGCAGGGCCGGGTCGCCGACGGCGCGATCACGTCCGTGGTCGAGGAGTCGCTCGGCAACATCGTGCTGACGCAGGCGTACGACCGCCGCGATGCCGAGCGCCGCCGGCTGAGCGAGGAGGCGAACGCCTGGTTCCGCGCCTCCGTCCGCTCCACCCGCCTCAACGAGGCCTACGAACAGCTCGTCCAGGTCATCGAGACCATCTGCGTCCTCGCGGTGATCGGCATCGGCGCCTGGGAGATCTCCACCGGCCGGATGACCCTCGGTCAGCTCCTCGCCTTCTCCGCCTTCCTCGGCTACCTCTACCCGCCCGTGCGCGGCCTCGCCCAGCTCGGCCTCACCGTCACCGCCGCCACCGCGGGCGCGGAACGGCTGATCGAGATCCTCGATGTGCAGCCCTCGGTCACCGACCCCCGGCGCGGCACCGGCACCGAAAGCGGCCGGCCCGACGGCACCGTAGAGCTCCGCGATGTCGGCTTCCGCTACCCCGGCGCCGACCGCACCGCCCTGGAGGGCCTCTCCTTCACCGTCAGCCCCGGCGAACTCGTGATCATCACCGGCCCCAGCGGCGCCGGCAAGTCCACCGTCTCCAAGATGCTGCTCCGCTTCTACGACCCGGACAGCGGCGAGGTCCTCCTCGATGGCGTCCCCCTCCGCGACTTCCCGCTGGCCCGCCTGCGCGAGTACATCACCCTGCTCCCGCAGGAGACCCTCGTCCTGCACGACACGGTCCGCGCCAACATCGCCTGCGGCCGCCCCGGCGCCAGCGACCAGGCCATCGAGGAGGCCGCGAAGGCCGCCGACGCCCACGACTTCATCGTCAGACTCCCCGAGGGCTACGACACCAAGGTCGACCCCAACTCCGCCCGGCTCTCGGGCGGCCAGCTGCAACGCCTCGCCATCGCCCGCGCCATCCTGCGCGACGCACCCGTCCTCGTCCTCGACGAACCGACGACCGGCCTGGACGCGATGGCCGCGCGCCGCGTCGTCAAGCCGCTGCGCCGCCTGATGACCGGCCGTACGACCATCATGATCACCCACGACCTCAACCTGGCTCCCGACGCCGACCGCATCCTTGTCGTCGACCGCGGCCGCATCGTCGAGACCGGCCGCCACGACGAACTCCTCGCCCGCGGTGGCGCCTACTCCCGGCTCCACCGCTCCCAGAACAACGCGATCATGGACACCGGCGAACTGCGCATGCCGCTGTTCATCGAGCAGAGCGCACCGGCTCAGGCCGTGGCACAGGCGCCGTACGCGGCGGCTTCGGTGACCGCAGCGACCGCTGCGACCGCGGCGGTCTCGGCGCAGGGCGTCGGCGGTGGGTACGGCTACCAGCAGCCGTACGGGAATGTGTACGACTACAACGCGTACGCGGTCGCCGGACTATGGCCCCAGCCCATGTACGACACGCACACGGATCCTGTGTACGCGGCGGACGTCCCCACCGTTCTTCCCGAGGCGATCCCGACCAGCCTTCCCGATGGGCGGCCCTTGTTCCGTGATGAGGAGGCCTGGCCGGGGATCTGAGCCGCGAGCCGTCGAAGCCGGCCGACCGCCTGGATGCCGGGTCTCAGCATCCAGGACAGTTCCATCAAGGGTTCACGCGCCTGTCGAAGTCCATTACCCTGGACTCGGCAGTACATCTCGATGAACGAGTCCTGGGCCGTCGAGCCCAGGAGCCGCAGCGCCGAACCCCAGGACCGCCCGTGACCACGCCCAGCACCTCACAGCCGACGCCCACACCGACACCCGCATCCGCACCTGTGTCCGCGCCCGCCGCTGAGGGCGCCCCGAGCCGGTTCGGCTCGCTCGGTCCCGTCGGCCTGGTGCTGGCCGGCGGGATCTCCGTGCAGTTCGGCGCCGCCCTCGCGGTCACCCTGATGCCCAGGGCGGGCGCGCTCGGCGTGGTCTCCCTGCGGCTGTTCGTGGCCGCCGTCGTCCTGCTCGTCGTCTGCCGGCCCAGGCTGCGCGGCCACTCCCGCACCGACTGGGGCACGGTGATCGTCTTCGGTATCGCCATGGCCGCGATGAACGGCCTCTTCTACCAGGGCGTCGCCCGCATCCCGCTGGGCCCCGCCGTCACCCTGGAGGTACTGGGCCCGCTCACCCTGTCCGTACTGGCCTCCCGGCGCGCGATCAACGCGGTCTGGGCCGGGCTGGCCCTGGCCGGAGTCTTCCTCCTCGGCGGCGGAGGCTTCAGCGATCTCGACCCCATAGGTGTCGCCTTCGCCCTGGGGGCCGGCGCCATGTGGGCCGCCTACATAATCTTCAGCGCCCGCACCGGCCGCCGTTTCCCGCAGGCGGACGGGCTGGCGCTGGCCATGGGAGTCGCGGCACTGCTGTTCCTGCCGCTGGGCATCGCCGAGGCCGGCACCAAGCTCCTCGACCCGACCACCCTCGCCCTGGGCTCGGCGGTCGCGGTCCTCTCCTCGGTCCTGCCCTACACCCTCGAACTCATCGCCCTGCGCCGCCTTCCCGCCCACACCTTCGCCATCCTCATGAGCCTGGAACCGGCCATCGCCGCCACCGCCGGTTTCCTCGTCCTCGGCCAGGCGCTGACGGCCACCGAAGCGGCCGCCATCACCCTGGTGATCGCGGCGAGCATCGGCGCGGTGCGCACCCAGGTGGGCCGCGGCCGCCGACCGGCGGGCGGCACCCGGCCGGAGCCGGCGGCCGGTTCTCAGCCGGAGGGGAACGGCAGCGCGTCCTGATAGCCGTTCGACGGCCGCTGGATCTTCTTCACGGTCTGGGCGTCCAGCGCGACCGGTGCCGACTTCGTGCCCAGCCTTCCGCCGGGATGCCAGTTCCCCGTGACCGACACCCAGGTGTTGGCGGGCGGGACGCTGCTGCCGTAGATCCGCACCTTCACGGACTGCGCGTCCGCCGCGCAGCACGAGATGATGATCCGGGTCAGGTCCCAGCTCCCGCCCCCCGAGACGGGTGTGACCAGCCCGCTCATCTCCACGGTCCGCCCCTTGATCGCCAGTGAACGGTCCTGCTGCACCCGGGTGGTGAAGTCCGTGAGCGTGATGGGCAGCGGTGAGGTCCCGGGCAGCGGATCGAAACTGTCCTGCTCCGGCACGGCCTTGGCGGGCTGCCGGGCGGCGGTGTACGCACCGAGCGCCGGCGGGGCGTAGAAGAGCAGACTCAGCGCCGGGAACAGCAGCAGCCAGGCGACCCGGGGGATGGCCGAGTGGTCGTGACCGTGGTGCCCGCCCTCATCGTCCTGTGGTCCGGCGCCATGTGCGTGGCCACCATGCTGCCCGTGCCCGTGCCCGTGCCCGTGCCCGTGCCCACGCTCCTTCCTGCCCTCCCGTGCGACCGCCTCCACGATGCCCAGTACCAGCAGCACGAACCCGGACAGGATCAGCAACGGACGCATCCCGGGCTTGACGTAGCGCAGGCACAGGTCGGTGAAGAGCGAGGCCTGCAGCAGGCCCAGGCCGCTGAGGACCAGCAGGGTCACCTGAAGCGGACGTCTCACAGCAGCATCCCTCCGACCAGCACACTGCACAGGACCGCGACGACCGTCGTGGCGGCCGAGAAGCGGGCCGCGAAGGCCCGGCCGAAGGTGCCCGCCTGCAACGCGATCAGCTTGAGGTCGACCATGGGCCCGACCACCATGAACGCCAGTCGGGCAGTGAGCGAGAACCCCGTGAGCGACGACGCCACGAACGCGTCCGCCTCCGAACACACCGCCAGGATGATCGCCAGCGCGGCCAGGAACAGCACCGACAGCCACGGCGAACCGGAGAAGGTGTCGAGCACGGAGCGCGGCACGGCCACATTGAAGGTGGCCGCCGCCATGGCGCCGACCACCAGGAAACCGCCCGCCTGCAGGAAGTCGTGCTGGAAGGCGCGCCGGAACTCCGTCCAGCGGCTGTGCCCCGGCTGGTGCCCGGTGTGCCGTACGGCGGGCCGCAGCCACTCCTCCCGGCCCAGCCAGAGCCACAGCCAGCCCATCACGGCGGCGGTGACCAGCGAGGCGAGCAGCCGGGCCAGCACCATGAGGGGGCTGCCCGGGAAGGCGATGGCGGTGGCGGTCAGCACGACCGGGTTGATGGCGGGAGCGGAGAGCAGGAACGAGAAGGCGGCGGCCGGCGCGACCCCGCGCCCGATCAGGCTGTTCGCCACCGGCACCGACGCGCACTCGCACCCCGGCAGCACGACCCCCGCGACCCCCGCGACCGGCACGGCCAGCGCCGGACGCTTCGGCAGCAGCCGGGTGAACACCCGCTCCGGCACGAACGCGTTGATCGCCCCCGACAGCGCCGTACCCAGCAGCAGAAACGGCGTCGCCTGCACGATCACGGCGAGACACACCGTCTGCCAGGCCTGCAGCGCGGCCTTGCTCACGCCCTGACCGAGGAGGAAGAGAGCGCAACCGGGCAGGACGGCGGCGGCGACCAGGAGAAGGGGCCAGAAGCGGGGGAGTTCGCGCGCCGGCGCGTCATCGGCCACCGCGTGACCGGCTCCCGGGGGCTCTACGACAATCGTCGCCTCTGTCCCCACGGCGAGTCCATCTGTCCTCCGCATCACCCGCACGCCCCACACATCACTCCATTGCCGGATGTTCGCATCGAACATAGGGCATGGTGGTGCCGGTGCTGCGGCGGGTTGACCCAAGGAACGCCCCAGAGGGCACCAAGGATCGCCCCAGGGGAACGTCCACCACCAAGAGGCGGCTGCGGTGCGGCAAATTCATGCAAGCATGCTTGATTGTTTCTGGTGCCGCTGCCATGCTCCTCCCCATGTCCGATCCGACGCCCGTCATCGACGACCTGCGTGAGGAAGGTGCGGAACTCGACCGGCTCGTGGCCGAGTTGGGAGCCGAGCAGTGGGCTCTCGCCACCCCCGCACCCCGCTGGACCGTCGCTCACCAGATCGCCCACCTCGCCTGGACCGACCACTCCTCGCTGCTGGCCGTGACCGACCAGGACGCCTTCGCCCGCGAGGTGGAGAAGGCACTGACCGCACCCGGGGACTTCGTCGACAACGGGGCGGAGGACGGGGCCGCCAAGCCCACCGCCCAGTTGCTGGCGGACTGGCGGGCCGGGCGCGACGCCCTGGCACAGGCGCTGTACGCGGCGCCCATGCGGGCGCGTTTCCCCTGGTACGGACCCCCTATGTCGGTCGCCTCCATGGCCACCGCCCGGCTGATGGAGACCTGGGCGCACGGCCTGGACATCGCGGACGCGCTGGGTGTCACCCGTACCCCCACCGACCGGCTCCGGCACATCGCTCGACTCGGCGTCCGCACCCGCGACTTCTCCTTCGGCGTGCACGGACTGCCCGTGCCGTTCGAGGAGTTCCGCGTCGAACTGACCGCGCCGTCCGGCGAGCTGTGGACGTACGGGCCCGAGGACGCCGACGACCGTGTCACCGGCCCCGCCCTCGACTTTTGCCTCCTGGTCACCCAGCGCGCCCACCGCGACGACCTCGCGATCGAGACCGTCGGCCCCGACGCCGACCGCTGGCTCGACATCGCCCAGGCCTTCGCGGGCCCGCCCGGCTCCGGCCGTGCCCCGAAGGGCGGCACGCCGTGACCCTCCGGATAGGCAACGCCTCCGGCTTCTACGGCGACCGCTTCGACGCGATGCGGGAGATGCTGACCGGCGGCGAACTCGACGTCCTCACCGGCGACTACCTCGCCGAACTGACCATGCTCATCCTGGGCCGCGACCGCCTCAAGGACCCCGGCGCCGGATACGCCCGCACCTTCCTGAGGCAACTGGAGGACTGTCTGGGCCTCGCGTACGAGCGGTCCGTCAAGATCGTCACGAACGCCGGCGGCCTCAACCCGGCCGGACTCGCCGACGCCGTACGGAAGCTGGCCGACCGGCTCGGCATCCCGGTGCGCGTCGCACATGCGGAGGGCGACGACCTCACCGCCGCCCACCCCGGCAGCCTCGCCGCCCACGCCTACCTCGGCGGCTTCGGCATCGCCGAGTGCCTGCGGGCGGGCGCCGACATCGTGGTCACCGGCCGGGTCACCGACGCCGCCCTGGTCACCGGACCCGCCGCCGCGCACTTCGGCTGGCAACCGGGGGAGTACGACCGGCTCGCGGGCGCCGTCGTCGCCGGCCATGTCCTGGAGTGCGGGACGCAGGCCACCGGCGGCAACTACGCGTTCTTCGCCGAAGCGGCGGCCGCCGGCCGGGACCTGCGGCGGCCCGGCTTCCCGCTCGCCGAACTCCATGAGGACGGCAGCTGCGTCATCACCAAGCACCCCGGTACCGGCGGCTTCGTCGACATCGGCACGGTCACCGCCCAACTGCTGTACGAGACCGGCGGCGCCCGTTACGCCGGCCCGGATGTCACCGCCCGCCTGGACACCGTACGGCTGCGCCAGGACGGCCCCGACCGGGTGCGGATCGACGGCGTACGCGGCGAGGCCCCGCCCCCGACCCTCAAGGTCGGCCGCAACCGGCTCGGCGGCTTCCGCAACGAGGTCGTCTTCGTGCTCACCGGGCTCGACATCGAGGCGAAGGCCGCACTCGTACAGGAACAGCTGGGGGACGCGCTCGCGCTCGCCAAGTCGCGACCGTCCGAGATCCGTTGGGAACTCGCCCGCACCGACCACCCCGACGCGGACACCGAGGAGACGGCCAGCGCGCTGCTCCGGCTCGTCGTACGCGACCGCGACCAGGAGACCGTCGGCCGGGCGCTGAGCGGAGCCGCCGTGGAACTGGCGCTCGCCAGCTACCCGGGCTTCCACGTGCTCGCGCCACCCGGAAAGGGCGCGCCCTATGGGGTCTTCGAGGATGCGTATGTCCCCCAGGGGGAGGTACCGCATATGGCGGTCCTCCACGACGGGCGACGGATCCCTGTGCCGCCGGCCCAGGACACCCTCGTACTCCAGGATCCGCCCGAACCGCCGCTGCCCGAGCCGCTTCCGGCCGGTCCCACCCGACGGGCGCCCCTCGGGCTCGTCGCAGGAGCCCGCAGCGGCGACAAGGGCGGGAACGCCAACGTCGGCGTCTGGGTGCGCTCCGACGAGGCCTGGCGCTGGCTCGCGCACACCCTGACCGTCGGCACCTTCCGCGAACTCATCCCGGAGAGCCAGGAGCTGACCGTCACCCGGCACCTCCTTCCCGGGCTCCGCGCCCTCAACTTCACCGTCGAGGGCATCCTCGGCCGGGGCGTTGCCGCCCAGCACCGTTTCGACCCCCAGGCCAAGGCCCTCGGCGAATGGCTCCGCTCCCGCCACCTGGACATCCCGGAGGCCCTGCTTTGACGGTCATCGAGACCACGCTCGACACGAACACCCCCGGCTTCCGGGCGAACCGCGACGCCATGCTCGCCAAGCTCACCGACCTGGAGGCCGAGCACGCCAAGGCCCTCGCGGGCGGCGGCGAGAAATACGTGGCACGGCACCGGGGGCGCGGCAAGCTCCTCGCCCGCGAGCGCATCGAACTCCTCCTCGACCCCGACACCCCGTTCCTGGAACTGTCGCCGCTGGCCGCCTGGGGCAGCGACTACGCCGTCGGCGCCTCCCTCGTCACCGGGATCGGGGTCGTCGAGGGCGTCGAGTGCCTGATCACCGCCAACGACCCGACCGTGCGCGGCGGCGCCAGCAACCCCTGGTCGCTGAAGAAGGCCCTGCGCGCCGACGACATCGCCCTCGCCAACCGGCTGCCCTGCATCAGCCTGGTCGAGTCCGGCGGCGCCGACCTGCCCTCCCAGAAGGAGATCTTCATCCCGGGCGGCGCCATCTTCCGCGACCTGACCCGGCTCTCGGCCGCCGGCATCCCCACCATCGCCGTCGTCTTCGGCAACTCGACCGCGGGCGGCGCCTACATCCCCGGCATGTCCGACCACGTGATCATGGTCAAGGAGCGTGCGAAGGTCTTCCTCGGCGGACCGCCCCTGGTGAAGATGGCGACCGGCGAGGAGAGCGACGACGAGTCGCTGGGCGGCGCGGAGATGCACGCGCGCGTGTCGGGTCTCGCCGACTACTTCGCCGTCGACGAACCGGACGCGCTGCGGCAGGCGCGCCGCGTGGTCGCCCGTCTCAACCACCGCAAGGCGCACCGGGACCCGGATCCGGCCGAACCCCCCAAGTACTCCGCCGAGGAACTCCTTGGCATCGTCCCCGGCGACCTCAAGATCCCCTTCGACCCGCGCGAGGTGATCGCCCGGCTCGTCGACGCCTCCGACTTCGACGAGTTCAAGCCGCTGTACGGGACGAGCCTCGCCACCGGCTGGGCGAGCCTGCACGGCTACCCGGTCGGCATCCTGGCGAACGCACAGGGCGTGCTGTTCAGCCAGGAGTCCCAGAAGGCCGCCCAGTTCATCCAGCTCGCCAACCAGCGCGACATCCCCCTCCTCTTCCTGCACAACACCACCGGCTACATGGTCGGCAAGGAGTACGAGCAGGGCGGGATCATCAAACACGGCGCCATGATGATCAACGCGGTCAGCAACAGCCGCGTCCCCCACATCTCCGTCCTCATGGGCGCCTCCTACGGCGCCGGCCACTACGGCATGTGCGGGCGCGCCTACGACCCCCGTTTCCTGTTCGCCTGGCCCAGCGCCAAGTCGGCCGTCATGGGCCCGCAACAGCTCGCCGGCGTCCTCTCGATCGTCGCCCGCCAGTCGGCCGCCGCGAAGGGGCTGCCGTACGACGAGGAGGGCGACGCGGCCCTGCGCGCCATGGTCGAGCAGCAGATCGAGTCCGAGTCGCTGCCGATGTTCCTGTCCGGGCGGCTGTACGACGACGGCGTCATCGACCCGCGCGACACCCGCACCGTCCTCGGCCTTGCCCTGTCCGCCATCCACACCGCCCCCTACGAAGGCGCGCGGGGCGGCTTCGGCGTCTTCCGGATGTGAGGGATCAAGTGATTTCGACCCTGCTGGTGGCCAACCGCGGCGAGATCGCCCGCCGGATCTTCCGCACCTGCGCCGAACTCGGCATCAGGACCGTCGCCGTGCACTCGGACGCTGACGAGAACGCGCTGCACGCGCGCGTGGCCGACACGGCGGTACGGCTGCCGGGCAACACCCCCGCCGAGACGTACCTGCGCGGCGACCTGGTGGTGAAGGCCGCCGTGGCCGCCGGCGCGGACGCCGTGCACCCCGGGTACGGCTTCCTCTCCGAGAACGCCGACTTCGCCCGCGCCGTCCTCGACGCCGGCCTGCTCTGGATCGGCCCGTCCCCGGCGGCGATCGAGGCGATGGCGTCCAAGACGCGCGCCAAGGAGCTGATGGGGATCGCGCCCCTCGGCGACGTCACCGACGCGGACCTGCCGGTGCTGGTGAAGGCGGCCGCGGGCGGCGGAGGGCGCGGAATGCGCATCGTGCGCCGTCTCGACGAACTGGGCACCGCGTTGGAGGGCGCGCGCGCCGAGGCCGCCAGCGCCTTCGGCGACGGCGAGGTCTTCGTCGAGCCCTACATCGAGCGCGGCCGCCATGTGGAGGTGCAGATCCTCGCCGACACGCACGGCACGGTGTGGCCGCTGGGCACCCGCGACTGCTCGCTCCAGCGCAGGCACCAGAAGGTGATCGAGGAAGCGCCGGCGCCAGGTCTCCCCGAAGGCCTCGTGAAGGAGCTGTACGCGCTGGCCGTGCGCGCCGCGCGCTCCGTCGCTTACGTGGGCGCGGGCACCGTCGAGTTCCTCGTCGCCGAGGGCAGGGCGCACTTCCTGGAGATGAACACCCGCCTCCAGGTCGAACACCCCGTCACCGAGGCCGTGTCCGGCATCGACCTGGTCGCGGAACAGCTCCGCGTCGCCGAGGGCCACGCACTCCCGCTCGACGCACCACGCGCGCGCGGCCACGCGATCGAGGCCCGCCTCTACGCCGAGGACCCCGCCCGCGACTGGGCCCCGCAGACCGGCACCCTGCACCGCCTCGCCGTACCCGACGGTGTCCGCCTGGACACCGGGTACACCGACGGCGACGAGATCGGCGTCCACTACGACGCGATGCTCGCGAAAGTCGTCGCGCACGCCCCCACGCGCGCGGAAGCGCTGCGCAAGCTGGCGCACGCGCTCGAAAACACCATCCTGCACGGCCCCACCACCAACCGCGACCTCCTCGTCCGCTCCCTGCGCCACGAGGAGTTCACCGCGGCCCGCATGGACACCGGCTTCTACGAGCGCCACCTCACCGAGTTGACGGCGCCCGCCCCCGATCCGCACGCCCCCCTCGCGGCCGCCCTGGCCGACGCCCACGGCCGCTCCCGCTTCCGCGGCTGGCGCAACGTCCCCTCCCAGCCGCAGACGAAGCGCTACCTGATGGCGGGCGAGGAGCACGAGGTCCACTACCGGCACACACGCGAAGGCCTCACCGCGGACGGCGTGCGCGTCGTGCATGCGGACGCGCGTCTGGTCGTACTCGAAGTGGACGGCGTACGCCGGAAGTTCGACGTGTCGACGTACGGCGACCAGGTCCACGTCAACAACACGGCCCTCACCGCCCTGCCGCGCTTCCCCGATGCCAAGGCTCAGTTGGCACCGGGTTCGCTGCTCGCACCGATGCCGGGGACGGTCGTACGAGTGGCGGAGGGGCTGGAGGCGGGGTCGGCCGTGGAGGCCGGCCAGCCCCTCCTCTGGCTGGAGGCGATGAAGATGCAGCACCAGATCACGGCACCGGTGACGGGCGTGCTGAGCGAGCTGCGAGTCCTGGTCGGACAACAGGTGGAGCCCGGCTCTCTACTGGCAGTAGTGCAGGCGCCCCTTTAGGGGCGCGGGGAACTGCGCGACCAGCCACAAACAACCCGCACCCGAGGAGCCACAGTGACCCCCCAGATCGAAACCGACGAACACAAGGCACTCCGCGCAGCGGTAGCCACCCTCGGCGCGAAGTACGGCCGCGACTACATCACCCGCACCATCGCGGAGGGCCGCCACCCCACCGAACTCTGGCAGGAGGCCGGAAAACTCGGCTACCTCGGCGTCAACCTCCCCGAGGAACACGGCGGCGGAGGCGGCGGAATCACCGAACTCTCCATCGTCCTCGAAGAACTCGGCGCCGCGGGCTCCCCGCTGCTCATGCTCGTGGTCTCACCGGCGATCTGCGGCACCGTGATCGCCCGCTTCGGCACCGAGGACCAGAAGCGGGCCTGGCTCCCCGGACTCTCCGACGGCTCACTCCTCATGGCCTTCGGCATCACCGAACCCGACGCCGGCTCCAACTCCCACCGCATCACCACCACCGCCCGCCGCGACCCGGACACCGGCGACTGGCTCCTCACCGGCCGCAAGGTCTTCATCTCCGGCGTCGACATGGCCGACGCGGTCCTGATCGTCGGCCGCACCGAAGACGCCCGCACCGGACGCCTCAAGCCCTGCCTGTTCATCGTCCCGACGGACGCCGAGGGCTTCCGGAAACACCCGATCGACATGGAACTCCAGGCGGCCGAGAAGCAGTTCGAGCTGACCCTGGACGACGTACGGCTGCCCGCGGACGCACTCGTCGGCGACGAGGACGCGGGCCTGCTGCAACTCTTCGCCGGCCTCAACCCGGAACGGATCATGACGGCCGCCTTCGCGATCGGCATGGGCCGCTACGCGCTGTCCAAAGCGATCGAGTACGCCCGCGACCGTGCCGTCTGGAAGACCCCCATCGGCGCCCACCAGGCCATCGCACACCCCCTCGCCCAGGCGCACATCGACCTCGAACTCGCCCGCCTGATGATGCAGAAGGCGGCGCAGCTGTACGACGCCGGGGACGACGCCGGCGCAGGTGAGGCCGCCAACATGGCGAAGTACGCGGCGGGTGAGGCATGCGTCAGGGCGGTCGACCAGGCCGTGCACACCCTCGGCGGCAACGGACTGACCCGTGAATTCGGGCTCGCGTCTTTGATAACAGCCGCGCGTGTGGCTCGTATTGCTCCGGTGAGCAGGGAGATGATTCTCAACTACGTCTCCCACCAGACCCTGGGCCTGCCCAAGTCGTACTAGGCCGCCTTGGAGGAACCGTGTTCCGCAGCGCGTACGCAGACGTCCCGCCCGTAGAACTCCCCATCCACGAGGCGGTGCTGGGCCGGGCCGCCGAGTTCGGCGACACGCCCGCCCTGATCGACGGCACCGACGGCACCACCCTCACCTACGCACAACTGGACCGGTTCCACCGGCGGATCGCCGCCGCGTTCGCCGACGCGGGCGTCCGCAAGGGAGACGTCCTCGCCCTGCACAGCCCGAACACGGTCGCCTTCCCGACGGCGTTCTACGCGGCCACGCGCGCGGGGGCCTCCGTCACCACCGTGCACCCGCTCGCCACGCCCGAAGAGTTCGCCAAACAGCTGAAGGACTCCGCGGCCCGCTGGATCGTCACCGTCTCACCGCTCCTGCAGACCGCCCGCCGGGCGGCCGAACTCGCTGGCGGCGTCGAGGAGATATTCGTCTGCGACAGCGCGACCGGACACCGGAGCCTGCTCGACATGCTCGGCTCCACCGCCCCCGAGCCGCAGGTCGACATCGACCCGGCCGAGGACGTCGCCGCGCTGCCGTACTCCTCCGGCACCACCGGCGTCCCCAAGGGCGTGATGCTCACCCACCGGCAGATCGCCACCAACCTCGCCCAGCTGGACGTCTCCGTGCCCTCGGGCCCCGGCGACCGCATCCTCGCCGTCCTGCCGTTCTTCCACATCTACGGCCTCACCGCGCTCATGAACGCGCCCCTGCGCAAGGGCGCCACCGTCGTCGTACTGCCCCGCTTCGAGCTGGAGACCTTCCTCAAGGCGATCCAGACCCACCGCATCACCGGCCTGTGGGTCGCCCCGCCGATCGTCCTCGCCCTCGCCAAGCACCCGCTGGTCGAGCAGTACGACCTGTCCTCCCTGAAGTACGTCATGAGCGCCGCCGCACCCCTGGACGCCCAGCTCGCCACGGCCGGCGGACAGCGCCTGGGCCTGCCGCCCGTCGCGCAGGGCTACGGCATGACGGAACTCTCGCCCGGCACCCACATCGTGCCCCTCGACGCCCTCGACCAGGCACCGCCCGGCACGGTCGGCAAGCTCATCGCCGGCACCGAGATGCGGATCGTGTCGCTCGACGACCCGCACAAGGACGTCGGCGTCGGCGAGCCCGGCGAGATCGCCATCCGCGGCCCCCAGGTCATGAAGGGCTACCTCGGCAAACCCGACGCCACCGCCGACATGATCGACCCCGAGGGCTGGCTGCACACCGGGGACGTCGGCCATGTCGACGCCGACGGCTGGCTGTACGTCGTCGACCGCGTCAAGGAACTCATCAAGTACAAGGGCTTCCAGGTGGCCCCCGCCGAACTGGAGGCACTCCTGCTCACCCACCCGGGCATCGCCGACGCCGCGGTCATCGGCGCCTACAACGAGGACGGCAACGAGATCCCGCACGCCTTCGTCGTTCGCCAGCCCACCGCCGACGACCTCACCGAGAACGAGACCATGCTCTACGTCGCCGAACGCGTCGCGCCCTACAAACGCATCCGCCAGGTCACCTTCATCACCGCGGTCCCCCGCGCCGCCTCCGGAAAGATACTCCGCCGCGAACTGCGCGAACTCGCCAAGACCGGGGAACCCGAGGAGGGCCCATGACGTTGATCGGACAGACCCGCGAGCGAGCCGTCACCACCCTCAGCCTCGACTCCACCGCCACCCGCAACGCCCTGTCCGCGGCCCTCGTCACCGAACTCGCCGAGGCCCTCACCGACTGCGCCAAGGACCCCGACGTCCGAGCGGTCGTCCTCACCCACACCGGTACGACCTTCAGCGCCGGCGCCGACCTGCGCGACCCGCCCCACCCCGACGCCCTCGTCCAGCTCCTGCGCCAGATCGTCGAGCTGCCCAAGCCGGTCGTCGCCCGCGTCACCGGCCACGTCCGCGCGGGCGGCCTCGGCCTCCTCGCCGCCTGCGACATCGCCGCCGCCTCCACCGAGTCCACCTTCGCCTTCACGGAGGTGCGGATCGGAGTCGCCCCCGCGGTGATCTCCCTCCCCCTCCTCCCGCGCACCGACCCCCGTGCCCTCGCCCGCCACTACCTCACCGGCGAACGCTTCACCCCCGCCGAAGCCGTCCACCTGGGCCTGCTCACCACGACGGCCGACGACGTGGACAGCGCCCTCTCACCCATCCTCGACGGCATCCGCCGCTCCTCGCCCCAGGCCCTGGCCGAGACGAAACAGCTGCTCACAGCTAGGGTGCTGGAGACATTCGACCGGGACGCGGCCCACCTCACCGCGCTCTCGGCCCGGCTGTTCTCCTCCGACCAGGCCCGCGAGGGGATGACGGCCTTCCTCGAACGACGGGATGCGGCGTGGGTGGTGTGAACACGGGTGTGAGTACGGCGGAACGCGCCCCGAAGCAGGACCGCAGCCGGGCCACCCGGCAACGGCTCCTGGAAGCCGCCGTGGCCTGCCTCGCGGAACACGGCTGGGCAGGCTCCACGGTCGCCGTCGTCGCCGAACGCGCCGGCGTCTCCAGGGGCGCCGCCCAGCACCACTTCCCGACCCGCGAGGACCTCTTCACGGCGGCCGTCGAATACGTCGCCGAGGAACGCTCCACGGCCCTGCGCGCCCTGTTCCCGCAGGGCGCGGGCGACGACCGCCGAGCCGTCGTCTCGGCCCTCGTCGACCTCTACACCGGCCCCCTCTTCCGCGCCGCCCTCCACCTCTGGGTGGCCGCCTCCAACGAGGACCAGCTCCGCCCCCGGGTCACCGAACTGGAAGCCCGGGTCGGCCGCGAGACCCACCGCATCGCCGTGGACCTCCTCGGCGCCGACGAGACCCGCCCAGGCACCCGAGAGACCGTCCAGGGCCTCCTGGACATGGCCAGGGGCCTGGGCCTGGCCAACCTCCTGACCGATGACAGGGGGCGGCGGGAACGGGTGGTGGCGCAGTGGGCGGCACTGCTGGACGAGGTCCTATGAGAATCAGGGCACGAAGTGCCCGATTCTCAGGGGCGCGGGGCCGTAGTTGATTTGCGGCTCCGCCGCTTGGGCGCGACAAGCCCCCACGCACCCGCAGCCGCCCACGTACCCCAGCCAGCCCCCTCAGTGGGCGATATCCACAAACCCCTCGATGTCCTGAGGCTTCCGCGCCCCCGGCCCCACATACTCCGCAGACGGCCGAACCAACCGCCCCGTCCGCTTCTGCTCAAGAATGTGCGCCGACCACCCAGCAGTACGCGCACACGTGAACATCGACGTGAACATGTGCGCCGGCACCTCCGCGAAGTCCAGCATGATCGCGGCCCAGAACTCCACGTTGGTGGCGAGCACACGATCCGGCCGCCGGTTGTGGAGCTCCTCCAGCGCCGCCTTCTCCAGCGCCTCCGCGATCTCGAACCGCGGCGCCCCCAGCTCCCGCGCAGTACGCCGCAGCACCCGCGCCCGCGGATCCTCGGCCCGGTACACCCGGTGCCCGAACCCCATCAGCCGCTCACCCCGGTCCAGTGCCTGCCTGACGTACCCGACCGCGTCCCCGGTCCGCTCGATCTCCTCGATCATCCCGAGCACCCGGGACGGCGCACCCCCGTGCAGCGGCCCCGACATGGCCCCCACCGCACCCGACAGCGCGGCGGCGACATCCGCACCGGTGGAGGCGATGACCCGGGCCGTGAACGTCGACGCGTTCATGCCGTGCTCGGCGGCAGAGGTCCAGTACGCGTCCACGGCGGCGACATGCTTCGGGTCCGGCTCCCCCCGCCACCGGATCATGAACCGCTCGACCACCGAGTGCGCCTTGTCGATCTCCTGCTGCGGCACCATCGGCAGCCCCTGCCCGCGCGCGGACTGGGCGACGTACGACAGCGCCATGACCGCGGCCCGCGCCAGGTCCTCCCGGGCCTGGGCCGCGTCGATGTCGAGCAGCGGTTTCAGCCCCCACACAGGGGCGAGCATGGCGAGCGCGGACTGGACGTCCACCCGGATGTCACCCGAATGGACGGGGATGGGGAACGGCTCGGCCGGCGGCAGCCCGGGATTGAAGGCCCCGTCGACGAGCAGCCCCCACACGTTCCCGAACGAGACGTGGCCGACCAGATCCTCGATGTCGACGCCCCGGTACCGCAGGGCGCCCCCCTCCTTGTCCGGTTCGGCGATCTCCGTCTCGAACGCGACGACTCCTTCGAGCCCAGGTACGAAATCGGACATGCGGCGGCTCCTCATGGGTGTAGGCGGAGGCAACAGCACCATAACCCCGAGTGCCATAGTTGGGGAGCCCAGCGGCACTCAGTGCCACACTCAGTGCCACACCCAGTGCCACACTCCGGTACCGCACAGAGCGATACGGCAAGATGACCGCGTGACCGACCGCGACGCCGCCACCTCCGACGAACCCATCCTCGACCCCGCCGCGATGCGCGAGCACTACCGGGCCGAGGGCTTCGACGAGCACGACCTGGCCGCACACCCGATGGACCAGTTCACCCGCTGGTTCGAGGAGGCAGCGCGGGCGGCCGCCGACGGCATGATCTACGAACCCAACGCAATGGTCGTCTCCACCGCCGACGCCGAGGGCCGCCCCAGCTCACGCACGGTCCTGATGAAGCAGTACGACACCCAGGGCTTCGTCTTCTACACCAACTACGACTCCCGCAAGGCCCAGGACCTCGCCGCGAACCCGTATGTCTCGGTGCTCTTCCCCTGGCACCCCATCGGCCGCCAGGTCGTCGTCACCGGCACCGCCCGCCGCACCGGCCGCGACGAGACCGCCGCGTACTTCCGCACCCGCCCGCACGGCTCCCAGCTCGGCGCCTGGGCCAGCACGCAGTCCACGGTCATCTACTCCCGCGCCGAACTCGACGCGGCCTACGCCGAGCTCAACGCCCGCTACCCCGAGGGCGAACAGGTCCCGGTCCCACCGCACTGGGGCGGCTTCCGCATCGCCCCCCAGACCGTCGAGTTCTGGCAGGGCCGCCAGAACCGCCTCCACGACCGCCTCCGCTACGTCGCCGACCCCGACGGCACCTGGCACGTGGAACGCCTCAGCCCCTGACAGCCCCCACAAACGCAGACGACCCGCGAGCTCGGGTCCCTCCGCCTCGGCGGAGGAGCCGGCCGGACGTACCGGCGAGCTCACGGGTCGGGTGACTGCTTGGGATTGGGCCGGCTGCGTACGTCTCGCGCACGCTGGTCCGGCACCGCACATCGTGTGGTGGCGAGCCGCTAGCCCGCAGCCACCTCGCGCGTCCGGGTTTCACTCATTTACCCGATCACCTCCTCTCTCACGTAAGAGCCACCCTAGGAAGCCGCCGGGCAGGACTCAACTGTTTTTCGGAGGTGCTTGCGGAGGCGCTTCACGCCGGGCGCTGTAGCCGAACCCGTCGCCCCGCTGGAGAAGCCGCAGATTCCAGTGCGAGACGTTGAGGCGGCCTTGGGGCGTGGTGAGGCTGTGCTGCCCCCCTGGCCCGGACGGAAACGTGCCCGGTCCAGGTGCCCGCCCACTTGCCCAGGGGGACGGCGGCACGCACGAGGTCCCCGGTGACGTACCCGAAGTGCTGCTTGGTGCGGGAGCGTCGCAGGCGCGGGAATCCGTTCGTCGTCCTGCAGGACCATGTCGCTGACGTACAGCAGCCCGCCGGGTGTCAGGAGGCGGTTCACCTCAGTGGCGAGTGTCCGCTGGGCGTCGTCGTCCGGGATGCACGTCAGCACGGCGAACAGCAGGACGACGTCGAAGCTCTCCGGGGCGCATGGCAGTCCCGGCGGGGATTTCAGGACCGAGAACCGCAGGTCCGGCCTCAGCCGGCGGCCACGTGCGATCAGCGCGGGAGACAGGTCCACGCCGGACACATCGGAGAAGCCGTGTTCGCTCAGCTCGGCCATGACGCGTCCGTATCCGCAGCCGTAGTCCAGCACGCGAGCGGTCCTGTTCACTCCCGTCAGCCAAGGGACGTGCAGCGGGTGGGTGAACGTCTTCGTGGCTCCGACGGTGTCCCAGTATGCGATCTGAGTGCCGAGATCCTTCATGCGAGTGCAGCGTACGGCTCTTCAGGGCACTCTCCAGTGCCTCTTGATCCACTTCCGGGGGGACTGTCCTGAAGTTTGTGTTTGGCCTGGTGTGACCCGAGTTGGCATGAGATGGGTTCTCTGCCGGGAAGGATCACGATGGGCAGTACGAACGAGAGTGGCCCCGAGGGTAACGAGCATCAGGTGCGGACGGGGGCGGAGTTGGCGCAAGCAGCGACTGAGCAGGACCGGGGGCTGGCCGAGAGCCTGATCGAGCGGGCCCGCCGGGACGGGCTGCAACTGGTCGGCGAGAACGGGCTGCTGACGGGGCTGGTGAAACTGGTCCTGGAGGGTGCGCTGGAGGCCGAGATGGCCGAGCACCTGGGCTACGAGAAGGGCGATGCGGCCGGCGCGGGCTCGGGCAACCACCGCAACGGCACCAGCCGCAAGACCGTGCTCTCGCAGGTCGGACCGGTGACCATTGACATCCCCCGCGACCGGACTGGCAGTTTCACCCCGCAGATCGTGCCCAAGCACGCCCGGCGCGTCGACGGCTTCTCGGAGACCATCGTCTCCCTCTACGCCAAGGGGCTCACGACCGGGGAGATCCAGGCCCACCTCGCGGAGATCTACGACGTGGAGGTCTCCCGCGACCTGGTCTCCCGTGCCACCGCCCAGGTCGCAGCCGACCTCGCCGTCTGGCGCACCCGCCCGCTCGACCGCATCTACGCGGTCCTGCTGATCGACTGCATCTACATCAAGATTCGCGACGGCGCCGTCGCGAACAAGCCCGTCTACATCGCCGTCGGCATCAACCTCGACGGCGACCGCGACGTGCTCGGGATGTGGGTCGGCACGGGCGGTGAGGGCGCCAAGCAGTGGATGACCTGGCTGACCGAACTACGCAACCGCGGCGTCCAGGACGTCCTGATCGCCTGCTGCGACGGGCTGAAAGGCCTGCCGGAGTCGGTCAACGATGTCTGGCCCCAGGCCGATGTCCAGCTCTGCGTGGTCCACCTCGTCCGCACGAGCCTGCGCTACGCAGCCAAGCAGCACTGGGGCGCCATCGCGAAGCAACTGCGCGAGGTCTACACCGCCAAAACCGCAGATGAGGCCGAGCAGCGGTTCGCCCGCTTCGAGGAGGAGTGGGGCCAGCGCTACCCGGCCGTGGTCGATACATGGCGCCGCAGCTGGGAGCACGTGATCGTGTTCATGCGCTTCCCGGCCCCGATCCGACGTGTCGTCTACACCACGAACATGATCGAATCCCTCAACTCCCGCTTCCGCCAGGCCACCCGACGACGCGGGCACTTCCCCGACGACGACGCGGCCTTGAAGGTGCTCTACCTGGTCATCCGCAACCCGATCAAGAACCGCCCCAACGTCACCGGACGGACACCCGCCTGGAAACAGGCCATCAACAGCCTCGCCAGCTACTACGGCGACCGCGTCACCGACCGCTAATCACGAACAACCACACCAGGCCACCCACAAACGATCAGACACTCCCCTTCCGGGACACCCCTAGCGTTCCGAGCATGGCAAAGCGGCGGGTGATTCTCAGTGGGTCCGTGTTCGAGGAGGAGATCGGGTATGCGCGGGCGGTGGTGGACGGGGAGTGGGTGCATGTGTCGGGGACGACCGGGTTCGACTATGCGGCGATGACCATCTCCGAGGACGTGGTGGAGCAGGCCGAGCAGTGTCTGCGGAACATCGGGGACGCGCTGGCCGAGGCGGGGTGCGGGTTCGGGGACGTGGTGCGGGTGCGGTACCTGCTGCCCGTGCGGGAGGACTTCGAGCCGTGCTGGCCGGTGCTGCGGCGGGTGTTCGGGGAGGTGCGGCCGGCCGCGACGATGATGGTGTGCGGGCTGGCCGATCCCCGGATGAAGATCGAGATCGAGGTTTGCGCGCGGCGGTCGGCGGAAGCCGAGGGTGACGCGTGAGCGGGCTCAGGGTGGCTCCCGTTGACGGGGGTGAGGCGCTGGAGCGGTGGCGGTATGTGCACAACGTCGTTGTGCCGCCGGCCGCGATGTCGGCGGAGGAGGCGGGGGAGCGGCTTGCGCGGGGGTATCGGCTGGAGAACGCGTATGACGGGGATGTGCTCGTGGGGTGTTCGACCGTGCGGCCGGCCGTCGACGGGGTGGTGACCGTGATCGTGCGGGTGCTGCCGGAGTTTCGGGGGCGGGGGTTCGGTGCGGCGTTGTACGAGCATGCGCTCGGGTGCGCGCGCGTGCCGGGTGTCACGGCTGTCGAGACGTGTGTGCTGGCCGTCAACGAGGGTGGGCTGCGGTTTGCCGAGCGGTACGGGTTCGTCGAGGTCGAGCGGTATGTGCTGGACGGGGAGAGCGACGAGTGGGTGGATCTGCGGCTCGGGCTGTGAACGACCGCTTGCAACGATTCCTTCAATCTTGCGGGAACACAGTGTGGGCTGCGTCACGTTCGAGTTGAATGAAGGGCAGTGAGTGAATCGACGCGCCGTGCGTGCGGACGCAGCCTGATGGGGGTCCAGGTGAGTGCTTCCCGGCGTAGTGGGGCCACGGACGAGCTGGGGCCCGACGGGCCCGAGCCGGAACCGGAGCGGGATGCTCCGGAGGACTCGGGCGGGTCCGATCTGCTCGCCGCGCTCCTCGACGGTATGGACGCGGCTCTGTGCGCCTTCGACGCGGACGGCTCCGTCACCCACTGGAACCGTGAGGCCGAGCGGATCCTCGGGTGGACGGCGGCCGAGGCGGTGGGGCGGCACGGGTTCGCCGGGTGGGCGGTGCGCGAGGCGGACGCCGAGGAGATCGAGGGGCGGCTGATGGCCGCCATGCACGCGTCCGGCCGGCAGGTGCACGAGTTCGCGCTGCTCACGAAGAACGGCGGGCGGGTGCTCGTACGGACGCAGTCGGCCGCGGTGCGCGGTCCGGACGGGAAGCCGGCGGGTGTGTACTGCGCGTTCAGCGAGGTGCACGCGCAGATAGACCTGGAGCGGTCGATCGCGCTGAGCGAGGCGCTGTTCGAGGACGCGGCCTGGGGTGTCGTACTCGTGGACGCGGATCTGCGGCCCGCCGTGGTGAACGCGCATGCGGCCCGGGCGCTCGGTATCGGGCGTACGTCGGCGCTGGGGCGGCCGCTGGGCGAGTTGCTCGCGGTGGGGGTGGAGGACCTGGAGGGTGCGCTCACGCATGTGCTGGCGGAGGGCGCGCCGCCCGCGCCGGCGGAGATGTGGGTGAGCGTACGGACGGCGGAGGGCGAGCAGCGCCGGTGCTGGCGGTCGGGGTTCGTGCGGCTGGCGTCGCCGCTCGCGGAGGAGCCGGTGCCGCTCGGGGTCGGCTGGCTGTTCCAGGACGTCACGGAGGCCAAGCAGGGCGAGCAGGAGGCGGCTGTGCTGCGCTTCCGTGTCAACCAGCTGCATCGCGCCGCCCGTGCCGCCGCCGAGTGCGAGGATCCGGCGGAGGCCGCGACGGTCCATCTGGACTTCGCGTTGGCGGGGTTCGCCGATCATGCGGTGATCGACCGGGTGGTGGGCGGTTCCCGGGGTGACGGGGATGTCGGGCTGGTGCGGCTGGTGCGGATCGCGGCCACGCCCGCCGGGGCGCCGGGGCCGAGCCTGCTGACGGGCGCGGCGGGGCTGCCGGTGCGCTACGAGGAGGGGCATCCGGCGCTGCAGTGCGTGGAGCGGTCCGGGAGTGTGCGGGCGGACGCCGGGTCGGTGCCGCCTGATCGTGCGCGGGCGTGGGCGCTGGACCGGCAGTGGCCCGGCGATGCGGTGCACGCGATGTGCGCGGTGCTGCGCAGCCGGGGGCGGACGTTCGGTGTGGTGACGTTCCTGCGCGGGGCGGGCCGGAGCCGCTTCGAGCGGGTGGACGCGACGTACGCGGAGGACGTGGCCGTACGTATCGCGACGGCGCTGGATCTGACGGGGCTCCTGAGAGAGCACTAGCTGGCTAGTGCTGGTAGAAGATGCGGTCCCGGTACTCCTCGAACACGCGGGCGTTCCATTCGTGGCCGCCGTCGACGTTGCCGGAGCGCAGCAGCGGGGGTTCGACGCCGCGGTCGGCGAGGATGGCCGCGGTGGTGGCCAGGACCGCCTGGAGCAGGGCGCTGGTGACGACCGTGGAGGCGGGTGCGAAGGGCGCCGGGATGGTGTCGAGGGTGAGTTCCGCGTCCCCGACGGCGATCTTCGAGTCGAGGACGACGTCGCAGTGGTCCTTGAGGTAGGTGCCGGAGGAGTGCCGGGAGGTGGTCTGCGTGGCGTAGGCCACGGAGGTCACGCCGATGACCTTGGCGCCGCGTTCGCGGGCGCCGATGGCCATCTCCACGGGCATGGCGTTGCGGCCGGAGAGGGAGATGATCACGAGGGCGTCGCCGGTGCGCAGGGGTGAGGTGTCGAGGACCGCGGTGGCGAGTCCGTCGACGCGTTCGAGGCGGGAGCCGAGGGTGGCGGGCATGACGTCGACGCCGACGAGACCGGGGACGGCGAGCAGGTTCATGAGGGCGAGGCCGCCGGCGCGGTAGACGACGTCCTGGGCGGCGAGTGAGGAGTGGCCGGCGCCGAAGGCGAACAGCCGGCCGCCGGCCGTGACGGTGTCGGCGAGGAGGGTGCCGGCGGTGGCGATGGCCTCGGCCTCCTCGTCGCGGACCCGTTGCAGGAGGCCGATGGCGGCGTCGAAGAACAGGTCGGCGGGCGTGCCGTCGCTCATGCGTTGCCCCTTCGCAGCGTCAGCGGCAGCGCTTGTGTCAGCGTCTGCGTCGCGGATCACCCTCAGGTCTGGACCAGCATGGTGTCAATACGGCCGCATGCCGGCCGCACGCGTACCGCACTTCGGCCGCTCTCTTGAGGCTCCCTTTTGTCGGTGCGGCCCGGTTGTCGGTGGGATCCGGCAGAATTGGTTGCAGGGCCAGCGCACGCGGCCGGGCTTCCGGCAGAGGTAATCGAGGGGCACGTATGTCCGGACTGATCGACACCACGGAGATGTATCTCCGCACCATCCTCGAGCTCGAAGAGGAAGGTGTGGTGCCCATGCGCGCCCGTATCGCGGAGCGGCTCGACCAGAGTGGGCCGACGGTGAGCCAGACGGTGGCTCGGATGGAGCGGGACGGTCTGGTGTCCGTCGCCAGCGACCGCCATCTGGAGCTGACCGACGAGGGCCGCCGGCTGGCCACGCGGGTGATGCGCAAGCACCGGCTCGCCGAGTGTCTGCTGGTCGATGTGATCGGCCTGGAGTGGGAGCAGGTGCACGCCGAGGCGTGCCGCTGGGAGCATGTGATGAGCGAGGCGGTGGAGCGGCGGGTGCTGGAGCTGCTGCGTCACCCGACCGAGTCGCCGTACGGCAACCCGATCCCGGGCCTGGAGGAGCTGGGCGAGAAGGACGGCGCGGACCCGTTCCTCGATGAGGGGATGGTGTCGCTGGCCGACCTGGACCCGGGTGCGGACGGCAAGACCGTGGTCGTACGCCGGATCGGGGAGCCCATCCAGACCGACGCGCAGTTGATGTACACGCTGCGGCGGGCGGGTGTGCAGCCCGGTTCGGTGGTGAGCGTGACCGAGTCGGCCGGCGGGGTGCTGGTGGGCAGCGGTGGTGAGGCGGCCGAGCTGGAGGCGGACGTCGCCTCCCATGTGTTCGTCGCCAAGCGCTGAGATCGCGGTGGCGTTCAACTTCCGTTGTACACAGGGAAGTTGACGCTCCTCTTCGGCGTCCTTGCCTGGTGTGTCGAACGCGCCGAATCCAAGATTCAGTGCGCTGAATCGCAGCGCTCGAACGTTTCGCGTGCGAGGCTGTCGCGAGAGGCATATGACCTGAGGGGGGCGGGGAGGATGTGCCGAAGACGTGGAAATGGACACGGGGGCGGACGTGGGTTTGGCCCCGGCACCTTGCGGTGCCGGGGCCTGTCCTCCCCATCGCTGACCCGGAGCCCCGAGCTCCCAGGGTCATCCCCTCGGACCGTTTTTCCCCGAGCGGTCCGCCCCCCCGCAGAACAAATCCCCCCGGCGGCGCCGATCATGCCTGAGCAGGGGTCACTCGAACGAGGGGTGTTGCCCGCAGGAGCCCTATTTTCGAATAGGCATTCGATAGTCTGCAGCGGTACCGGAACACCAGGAAGCGATACGAGGCGACACTAGGCACGCGGAGCTAGGGGGGTGCCAGGCCCATGGCACGGCGCATCGACGTGACAGGATCCGGCGGCGTACACCTCGCCGCCTGGGAGTTCGCGGACCCGCCCAAGAAGGACGATCCGGCACGGCTGGGCGCCGACCGTGCCGACCCGGACCACTCGTCCCCCGGCGTGCTGTTACTGCATGGCCTGATGGGCCGCGCCTCGCACTGGGCGTCCACCGCCCGCTGGCTCTCCGAGCGGTACCGCGCCGTCGCCCTCGACCAGCGCGGCCACGGCCAGAGCGACAAGCCCCCGCAGGCCGCGTACACCCGTGAGGCGTACGTCGAGGACGCCGCGGCCGCCGTCGAGCAGCTGGGCCTCGCCCCGGCCGTGCTCGTCGGCCACGCCATGGGCGCGCTGACCGCCTGGCAGCTCGCCGCGAAGCGCCCCGAACTGGTCCGGGGCGTGATCATCTGCGATATGCGGGCCTCCGCGCTGGGCGCGGCCTCGCAGCGCGAGTGGGCCGACTGGTTCAGGTCCTGGCCCGTTCCCTTCGCCACGCTCGCCGACGTACGCAAGTGGTTCGGCGAGGACGATCCCTGGGTGGAGCGGCCGAACCCCGCGCGCGGGGAGTTCTACGCCGAGGTGATGCACGAGAGCGGCGACGGCTGGCGGCCCGTGTTCGACCCCGACCGGATGCTGAAGTCCCGGGAGACCTGGGTGTACGACGCGCACTGGGAGGAACTGGCCCAGGTGGAGTGCCCCGCGCTGGTCGTGCGCGGGGTGGACGGGGAGCTGGGGCGGGCGGAGGCGCAGGAGATGGTCCGGGTGCTTCCCCGAGGGGAGTACGCCGAGGTGGCGGACGCGGGGCATCTGTTGCCCTATGACCGGCCGGAGGCTTGGCGGGCGGCTGTGGAGCCGTTTCTTGATCGGGTGGGGGAGTGAACAGCGCCTACTGGGCAGGGGATCAGGTGCGTCGGCGGCTGCGGGTCGTGTGTGGTTGCTTGCGCAGTTCCTCCCCCAGCCTTCGGCCGGGGGTACCCCCAGCGCCCCTGAAGTCACCCCTTACTGACAGCCATAAGGATCTCCGGCAGGTAGGCCGCCGTGCGCGGTGCCGCCGCGCGTAGCCCCGCCCACGTGATCGTCGCCCCGTAGGCCGCCCCCACCGGCAGCAGCAGCCAGGTCCACTCCCCGCCCCCCGCGCTCACGTTCAGAGCGATCGTCAGGGCGATCACGGGGGCGCACAGCAGGGCCGCCGAGACCATGCCGCCGAAGATCGCGATCCAGGCCAGGCCGGTCTGGCCGGCCGCGACGTTCCGGTGGCCCTCCTGGGGGATGGAGTACGGGAAGCGGGCCGAGGTCCAGGCGCCGGTCGCCAGCATCGCGCCGAGGAGCGCGAAGGACAGGCCGAGCACCTCGGGCAGCCGGGGCCAGTCGCCCAGCATCGCCGTGGTCAGGACGGTCACCAGCGCCGCGTACGGCAGGGTGATGACCAGCAGGGCCAGCGCCCGCCCGCGCAGTTCGACGTAGGCGTCGCGAGTGGACGAGATGGTCATGGCCACCATCCAGAAGGCCGACGTGTCCTGCCCGAACTGGTTGTACATCTGGATGCCGAGCATCCCGGCGGCGAAGCACGCGAAGTAGATCGATCCGGTGCCCTGCAGGGCGTTGAAGACGGGCACGATCAGACCGATGGCCAGCGAGGTCACCCACGCGGCCTTGGTCTTGGGGTCGCGCCAGACGTAACGGAGGCTGCGCATCATGACCGTACCGGTACGTCCGGAGGGGAGCAGCCGGCCCAGACCGTCACTCGACGCCGGGCCCCGGCCGGCCGAGTCGGGCGCCTGGAGCGTGGAGCCGTCCGGCGCGGTCATCAGCCGGGTCAGCGTCCGCGCCCAGGCACCGACGAGCAGCGCCAACGCGGCGGCGCAGAGGGCGAGCTGAGCGACGGCCGTGCCGTACGATCCCTTGCTCGCCGAGTGCACCGCCCCGATCGCCGAAGCCGGCGGCAGCCACCGCACCACGTCGGCCACCGGCGCGAGCTCCCCGAGCCCGGCCGAACCCAGGCTCCGCGCCCCGAAGTTGACCAACTGCGCCCCGACGGCGATGACAAGGCCGCTCAGTACGGCCAGGTCACGTCCCTTGCGGCTGGTCAGCAGCCGTACGTTGGCGGCGGCGACCGCCCGTGCGAGGGCCACGCAGACCAGCAGTGCGAGGGCGACGGCGACGACCGCGACGCCGTACCCGGCGGCCCCGTGCGCCACGGACACCGCACAGCCCACCAGCAGCAACAGCGTGAACAGCGGGCCGATGCCGACGAGCGAGGCGGCGAGGAGGGCCCGTACCAGCGGCCGGGGCCGCAGCGGGAACATCACCAGGCGGGTCGGGTCCAGGGTCTCGTCGCCGCTCGGGAAGAACAGCGGCATGAACGCCCACCCCAGCGCCAGTACGGCCGTCACCAGCACGGCCACCGCGTCCGCGTGCGGGTGGCCGCGCAGCAGGACCAGACCCAGCAGCTGCAGCACCCCGAACAGCAGCGCGACGACCGCGGACGCGACGAACGCGGCCCGCCGGCCGCCGGACTGCCGCAGCCCGTTCCGCAGCAGCGAAAGCTTCAGCCGTACGACGGTGGAGGTCACGTCCGTCATCGCGCCCCGCCGCCCAGCCAGTCCAGATCCGAGGCCGTGTCCCGCCCGCTCGCCCCGACCAGTTCCAGGAACGCCGCCTGGAGGGTGGTGTGCGCCCCGCGCACGTCCTCCAGCGTCCCCGTAGCGCGGATGCGTCCCGCCGCCATCACCGCCACCCAGTCGCACAACGACTCGACGAGTTCCATGACGTGCGAGGAGAAGACGACGGTCGCCCCGGAGGCCGTGTAGCGCTCCAGCACGCCCCTGATGGTCTGCGCGGACACCGGGTCGACGCCCTCGAACGGCTCGTCCAGGAAGAGGACTTCGGGGTTGTGGAGGAGGGCGGCGGCGAGCCCGATCTTCTTGCGCATGCCGGTCGAGTAGTCGACGACGAGTTTGTGCTGGGCGCCGGCGAGATCGAGTACGTCGAGGAGTTGGGTGGCCCGCTTGTCGACCTCGGTACCGGGCAGGCCGCGCAGTCGTCCCGAGTAGCCGAGGAGTTCACGGCCGGAGAGGCGCTCGAAGAGGCGTAGCCCTTCGGGGAGCACGCCGATGCGGGCCTTCACCGCGACCGGGTCCCGCCAGACGTCGTGGCCGACGACCTCGACACTGCCCTGATCCGGCCGGAGCAGCCCGGTCACCATGGAGAGGGTGGTCGTCTTCCCCGCTCCGTTGGGCCCGACAAGGCCGACGAACTTCCCGGCGGGCAGCGACAGATCGACACCGGCGACGGCAACCTGCTGCCCGAACCGCTTCCAGAGACCACGAACACGAACGGCATCGGTCATGCCGGTCACCCTACGGGGGCGCCGGGTTCTCAAGTGTGCGGGTGGGCGGGGCTGGGGGTTTCACTTACCGGCGCCGGCAGGGTGCCGCTGCGCCCACCTGTGCCGCCCTGCGGCACGCCTGCCCGCAGCTGGGCAGCTGTGAAAGGGGCGGCTGGGCAGCGCCCCGTAAGGGGCGCGGGGAACTGCGCGATCAGCCACGAACCACCCGCGGTCGCGGACGGCGCAGCACCTGGCAGCCCAGTAGGCGCTACCGATCCCTCCCGCACGCATAGGCCAGCGCCGAGATCAGCTCCTCCGCGTCCGGCAGCCACCGGTTCGCCGCGGTCGGCCGGCAGGCCCACTGCACCGCCCCCTGCGACCCGTACCGCGTAGGCGGTGCGGGAACGTACGCGCCCTCCCCGAGCGCCGTGAGGTCCAGCGAAGCCGGTGACCAGCCCAGCTTCCGTACCAGGTCAGGCACCTTCACCGCGGCCCCCGGCAGCACGAAGAACTGCATCCGGCGGTCGGGCGTCAGCGTCACCGGCCCCAGCGTCAGCTCCATCCGCTCCATCCGGGCGAGCGCCAGGAAACCCGCCGTCTCCGGGACGGACAGCGCGTCGAAGGTACGTCCCGTCGGCAGCAGGATCGACGCCGTCGGCTGCTTCTGCCACATCCGGCGCGCCACCGTCGCACTACCGGTCGCCTGCGATGCCCAGTCCGCGCGCGCCGCGTGCGCGCCGGGCGCCGCGCACGCGACCTCCCCGCAGGAGCAGCGCTGCACCCCCTCGACCGCTTCCAGCCAGGTGCCCGCGAAGACGTCCCAGTGGCGCTCTTCGGCGTAGCGTACGGCGGTCTCCAGCAGCGATTCCCCGCGCTGCTTCGGAATCTGAGCGGCTTCGGTGCCGACGATCGTCTCTTCCACGCTCAACACAACTCCCGCACCCACCTGGAGTTACGGGCGTAGCGCGCGCGGGGGAGGAGCATCTTTTCCGCAACTGGGGCGCATGGGTGCACGTGTGGGGGCGCGCAGGAGGAACCGGGGCGTGAGCGGGTAGTCACAAGTGGGGGGTTGGTGGCGGCCGTGCCCGCAGTTCCGCCGCCTTTACCCGGCAATCCTCGTATGTCCCGCATTTTCGGTATGTCCGCTGGGCAGTGATCGTCAGGGCCGGATCTTTTCCCTACAGGGAGTTCGCAGGGGGTACGCCATGGCCGCAAGGCCTCTCGTCGCGCGGCAGCCGAACGAACGGTTGCAGGCGCTCATCCAGGAGGCGGGGTGCTCGAACGCCGGGCTCGCCCGCCGGGTCAACATGTGCGGCGCCGAGCACGGTCTCGACCTGCGGTACGACAAGACGTCGGTCGCCCGCTGGCTGCGCGGGCAGCAGCCGCGGGGCCGGGCGCCCGCGATCATCGCCGAGGCGCTCGGGCGCAAGCTGGGCCGTACGGTCACGATCGACGAGATCGGCATGGCCAACGGCAAGAACCTCGCGTCGGGCGTCGGTCTCCAGTTCTCGCCGACGGTGCTGGGGGCCATCGAGCAGGTCTGCGAGCTGTGGCGCAGCGACGTGGGGCGCCGGGACTTCCTGTCCGGCTCCTCGGTGGCCGCGTCCGCGCTGGTCGAGCCGAGCCGGGACTGGCTGATCTCGGCGCCGGACGCGCAGGTCGCGCGGCAGGCGGGGCCGCGGGTCGGGCCGTCGGACGTCGCGGCCGTGAAGGCCATGACACAGGCGCTGACGGACCTGGACCACCAGTTCGGCAGCGGGCATGTGCGCCCGGTCGTGGTGCACTACCTCAACAGTGTGGTCTCGGGGCTGCTGGCCGGCTCCTACCGGGAGTCGGTCGGGCGGGAGTTGTTCGCCGCGGTGGCCCGACTCACCGAACTCGCCGGGTACATGGCCGTCGACACCGGCCAACCGGGTCTCGCCCAGCGGTACTACATCCAGTCCCTGCGCCTGGCACAGGCGGCCGGGGACCGCGGGTACGGCGGCTATGTGCTCGCCGCCTCCATGAGCCACCTGGCCGCGCAGCTCGGGAACCCCCGGGAGATCGCCCAGTTGGCGCGGGCGGCGCAGGAGGGGGCGCGCGGTCGTGTGACCCCGCGCGCGGAGGCCATGTTCTTCGCGGCCGAGGCCCGCGGCCATGCCCTGCTGGGCGATGCGCGGTCGGCGCAGCTGGCGTCCGGGCGGGCCGTGTCGGCGATGGAGGCGGCCGATCCGTCCTCCGGGGACGACCCGGCGTGGATCGCGCACTTCGACGAGGCCTATCTGGCCGACGAGTTGGCGCACTGCCACCGTGACCTGGGCCAGGCCGAGGCGGCCGCGCGGTGCGCCAGGCAGTCGCTGGACGGGCACCCGGAGACCAGGGCGCGGCGCCGGGCGATCGGTTATGTGCTCCTCGCCACAGCCCAGGTGCAGCAGCGTGAGATCGAACAGGCCTGCGCCACCGGTATGAAGGCGGTGGAGCTCCTGGAGACGGTCCGTTCCAACCGGGGTGCCGAGTACCTGGAGGACTTCCAGCAGCGCCTGGAGCCGTTCCGGGACGAACCGGTCGTCAGGGAGTTCGGCGCCCGGCTGGATCTGCAGGCGGCCGCATGAATTCATGCCCCGCGGATGCGTGAACGTGTGGCAAACCACACCTTGCCGTGCAGGAAGCGGCATTTACAGCGCACCGCGGGGCGGTTCTGTTACTGCTGTCACAGGGAACAAGATCGCGCCCTCGGCCGCGTGGCACCTTGCTGAGGGGACCCGGTAGCGTAAACCGACGATTCACAAGGTCCCCCATTAGTAGGAGTCCCGGTGACGCAGAGTGGACAGGGCGAGCCCGCACGCGAAGGCATCGTGCTGCCCTCCGACGGTGGCGAGCCGCTGCTGCCGGGCATGACGGGCGTTCCCGCGCCCATGTCGCAGCCGCCCGCCGCGGCCCCGGCGCCGGCCGCCGCACCCACGGAGGGCCAGGCCTGGGGGCAGCCGTGGGGTCCCGGCCATCCGCAGGGCGCGCCACAGCCCCAGCCGGAGTGGCCGCAGGCGGCCGGCCAGGAGTGGAGCACCCCGGAGCAGCCGCCCGCCTGGAACGCCCAGTCCCACGACGCCCAGGCGCAGGCCGCCGGCGCGGGCCCGCTCCCGCCGGAGGGGGCGTCGGCACCGTCGTACGGCGGCGGCTACGAGCAGTCGTACGGCTACGGCGCCCAGCCCCAGCAGCCGTACGGAGCCCCGCTGCCCCCGGCCGCCGGCCAGGACCACTACGGCGCTGCGGGCGCCGCGCTGCCGCCCGCCGTCCCGCACGGCAGCCACGGCGGGTACCCCGGCGCGTTGCCGCCCGCCGACGAGGGCGCGACCCAGTACATCCCGCCGGTGCCCGCCGCGCCGGTGGACGAGGGGGCCACGCAGTTCATCCCGCCGGTGGCAGCGGCCCCCGAGGGTGCCACCCAGCTGATCCCGCCGGTGGGCCCGGGCGCGTTGCCGCCGGAGAACTCCCACGGGCAGACCGCCTACCCGGGCGGGCCGCCCGCGCAGCACTCCGACGCCGACGCCACCCAGTACATAGCCCCGTACCCGGCCGGCGGCCCGCAGGGCGGCGACCGGCAGCCGCCCGCCGAGTTCGACAACCTCTTCCGCAGCGGGCCCGGCGGCGAGCCCCCGGCCGCCTCCACCGCCCAGCTGCCCCGCTTCCAGCAGCAGCCGCAGCCGTCCTACACCCCGCCCCCGCCTCCGCCGTCGTACGAGCAGTACGGCGGCGACGACGGCGGCCGGGGCAAGTCGAAGGTGCCGCTCATCGCGGCCGTCGGCGTCGGTATCGCCGTCCTCGGGATCGGGGCCGGTGCCCTGTTCAGCGGGGGCGGCGGCAACTCGGACGACAGCAAGACGGTCGCCGCCTCGGCCTCCGCCACCGGCGGGGCCACGTCCGGCGCGGCCGACCCGGCGAAGGCGCAGGCCGCCGCCCTGGACAAGCTGCTCGCCGACAGCGGCAGCAGCCGGGCCTCGGTGATCGCCGCCGTGGCCAGCGTGAAGCAGTGCAACAACCTGGACGGCTCCGCCTCCGACCTGCGCACCGCCGCCACCCAGCGCGCCTCGCTGGTCACTCAGCTGTCGAAGCTGTCCGTCGACAAGCTGCCGAACAACGCCGAGCTGACCGCCGCCCTCACCAAGGCCTGGCAGGCGTCCGCGAACGCCGACAACCACTACGCGGCCTGGGCCGACCAGGTGGGCGCGAAGCACGGCTGCCGCAAGGGCCAGGCCCGCGCCACCGGGCAGACCGCCGCCGGCAACCGCGAGAGCGGCACCGCCAGCAGCCAGAAGGTGAAGGCGGCCGCGCTGTGGAACACGATCGCGAGCAAGTACGGACTGACCCAGCGGCAGCCGACCCAGCTCTGAGCGCGGGCCGGCTGCGGGGGCGAGTCGGTCAGGTGCGAACCGGTCAGGTGAGGTCCGCGTTCTGAAGGATCTTCGTCATGTCGAGGGCGTTCTTGTTCGCGGACTGCAGCAGGCCGCCCTTGACGGTCTGGACGTTCACATCGGTGTTGACCAGCCGGGAGAAGCCGGCCGCGGCCAGCTTGCCCTGGTAGGGCCAGGAAAGGGTGGGGGTGAGGCCGCCGGTGGAGACCTTCAGGCCGTCGTTGAGGGTGCGGCGCACACTGTCGGAGCTGACCTCGCCGTCGCCGATCTCGTCCAGGACGGCCGTCAGGACCTTGTAGGCGATCCAGGTGGTCTGCACCCCGGCGTCGGCCGGGTCGATCCGGTTGTCGCCGAAGGCCTCCTTGCTGATGACCTTCTTCATCTCGTCCCAGTGCGAGTCCGAGGCCACCGGGTACCAGCCGGTGATGTACGACCCCTCGTACGGGCCGGACGCACCGCCGGTCGAGTTGATCACCGTCTGGTCGACGCTGCCGATCTCGGCGGCCGTCTTCACCTTCGCGTAGTCGCTGCGGGCCCGCTGGAAGTTGTCCATGAAGGTGGCCGTGCGGTCCCCGAGCTCGGGCACCACGCAGCCGGTCTTCAGCGAGTTCGAGGTGGCGCTCTCCAGGGCCTTCTGCGACTGCTTGTCGTACTCGGTGAGGTCCTCGGCCGCGAGCTGGTCGATCGACTTGGCGTGGCCGCCCGCCTGCAGGCCCGAGTCGAGCAGCTGGGGCAGCTGGTCGCCGGCGATGCTGTCGGGCCGGACCAGGGTCACCGGGCCGCAGGAGCCGGCCAGCGCCTCCCCGAGCCCGCTCAGCAGGGTGAGCTGGCCGCCGTTGACCGGGTAGGAGACCGGGCTGGTGAACTCCTGGTTCGAGGCCCCGTAGCCGCCTATGTAGGGGATGGCCGCGCCCTCCAGCGGGGCGAAGTAGGAGTCGCCGAACTGGCTGTAGGAGCCGACCACGGCGACGACGTTCTCGTCGACCGCGCGCTGGGCGCAGCTCGCGGCGCCCACGCTGGTGTTGTGGTCGTTGCAGGTGAGCAGCTTGAGCTTGCGGCCGTGGATGCCGCCCTGGGAGTTGATCCAGCGTACGTAGGCGGACGCCATGGCGGGCATGCCGGGCTTGTTGGTGGCGCTGGTGTCCTGCGGTGCCCACGTCATGATCTTGATGGTGTCGTCCGCTGAGCCCGACAGTCCTGGGACGGTGCCGCAGCCCGCGGCGAGTGAGGCACAGGCCGCCATGGCCACCGCTGACAGGGCGGTGGCTCTCGCGGGTCGGTGGGCCGAAGTGGGGAAGGTGCTGCGCTTGGGTCGCCTGCCGGTCATGGACACGCACGATTCCGCCACATCTGAAACCCGGGAGTGACCCATGGTCAATGAGGGGTGACGCGGAGGTGAATTACGGGGGCCTCTCACAGGCTTGCGGCGAGGAACGTACGATCGATGACCGTGCAAGGTTCGGAGAACTCTTCCCGTCGTGGCCGTCGCTCCTCCACCATGGGCGACATGCCACTCAATGACATGCCATGGTGGCGCTGGCGCAGCAATGTGCGCTCCGCGCTGCACATGCTTTCCGACCCGGAGTTCCAGCGGAACGTCTGGCTGGTCGGCACGGACGGCTACGGTGATGTGACCGACGCCGTCTACCGGCTGGTCGAGGACACCTGGCTGGACAACTGGTCCGCCGAGAAATACGTCGGGACGATATTCCGCGACTCGCAGGAGGCGGCGCTCGTCGACACCGCCGTGCTGCGGGTGCTGCGGATCATGCACCAGGTCGGGCCGGACGCCCCCGTCTCCGCGTATCTCGACCACCAGGCGTGGCCGGACGCGGTCCGCGCGGCCCGGGACGCCCACATACGTCTCGCGACGAGCGACGGCGACGACCCGGAGGCGCCGCCGCGCAGCCTCGAGGTGCTGCGGATCATGACGCGGGCGGCGTGAGCCCGAGGACGTCCGGGTAGGCCGTGCCGGGTCGGCGCTGGTCCGCGCTGGTCCGCGTGGCGGACAGGAGCCGACGGGGGCGGCGGGGCATGAGACCCTGTGGTGCATGACCGATCAGTCCACCCGAGCCCAGGCCGCCCCGGCCGACCAGTACGTCCTCACCCTTTCCTGCCCGGACAAGCAGGGCATCGTGCACGCCGTGTCGAGCTATCTCTTCATGACCGGCTGCAACATCGAGGACAGCCAGCAGTTCGGGGACCACGACACGGGTCTGTTCTTCATGCGGGTGCACTTCTCGGCCGAGTCGCCGGTGACGGTCGACAAGCTGCGGGCGAGCTTCGCGGCGGTCGGTGACTCCTTCCGCATGGAGTGGCAGATCAACCGGGCGGACGACAAGATGCGCATCGTCCTCATGGTCAGCAAGTTCGGCCACTGCCTGAACGACCTGCTCTTCCGCGCCAGCATCGGCGCGCTGCCGGTGGAGATCGCGGCCGTTGTCTCCAACCACACCGACTTCGCCGAGCTGGTGGAGTCGTACCACATCCCCTTCCGCCATATCCCGGTGACGAAGGAGACGAAGGCCGACGCCGAGGCCCAACTGCTCGAACTCGTCCGCGAGGAGGACGTCGAGCTGGTGGTGCTGGCCCGCTATATGCAGGTCCTCTCGGACGACCTGTGCAAGCAGCTCAGCGGCCGGATCATCAACATCCACCACTCGTTCCTGCCGAGCTTCAAGGGCGCGAAGCCGTACCACCAGGCGCATGCGCGGGGCGTCAAGCTGATCGGCGCGACGGCGCACTACGTCACGGCGGACCTCGACGAGGGCCCGATCATCGAGCAGGAGGTCGAGCGGGTGGGCCACGACGTCACCCCGGACCAGCTGGTCGCGATCGGCCGCGACGTGGAGTGCCAGGCGCTGGCGCGGGCGGTGAAGTGGCACGCGGAGCGCCGCATCCTGCTCAACGGCCGACGGACGGTCGTCTTCGCCTGACAGCACGTTTACGCCCCTCGGGCGAACACGCCTACATCCGGCTCAGGCTCGCCGCCGCGAACAGCACGTCCCTGATCGCGGCCCGGTCCCCGAGCTGACCCGCGGCGGCCTCCTCCGGCGGTACATGTCCCGCGGCCAGCCTGCAGAACTCCACGTCGTCCAGCGCCACGTGCGCCACCTCGTGGTCCGCCGAGCCCACCGCTCCCGGCGAGTCCAGCGGGATCAGCCACTCGCCGCCGCCGTTGCCCTCGATCTCCAGCCGCAGGCTTCGGCCGGGCCGTCCCGCAGGGACCAGGTGGGGGGTCTGCCCGGGCGCCGCCAGCCCGGCACGGCGCCGCTCGGCCAGTACAGCGGGCAGCATGCGGGCCGCGAGGTCGATCATCCGGTGCAGGTGCCTGGGGGCCGGCGGCCCGTAGGGATAGTCCACGGCCTCCGCGATGTCCTCCGCGTGCACCCAGCACTCGAAGGCGCGGTCCAGCATCGCGTCGTGCAGGGGCAGCGCGAAGTCGCCGTACGACACTCCGAGCCGCCCGGCGCCGCCGCCGGTGAAGGAGACGGTCTGCACGAGCTGGTGGCTCTGCTCCCGCCAGGGAACCCGCACCGCACGGGTCGGCGGGAAGTGCGAGGCCTGCCAGAAGGCCTCGGTGCGGCCGGCCGGACCCTGCGCGGGCGCGTCCCCGAGCGGGTCGTCCAGGCCGAGGGCCACCGCCACCAGCCCGTCCACCGACAGCAGGTGGGCGATGACTCCGGCGACCGTCGTACGGCGGCTCGTCGGCGCCTGGCCGTCGAACCAGCGCAGCCGCACCGGTGTGTGCCACTCCGCGTCGCCGATGTCCTGGAGGAGCGCGTCCAGGCGGGCGGCCTCGGCGTCGTAGGGTGCCGCCCAGGCGGGGAGCGGGATCCGGGCCGGCCGGCGGTCCAGGCAGCTCTCCAGGACGCGGGTGCGCAGGCCCGGGTCGAGGTCGAGGCTCTCCGGCTGGTGCAGCAGACCGACCGCCTCGCGCAGCCGCCGCGCCTCGTCCGCGCAGGCCCCGCAGTCGCCGAGGTGGACCTCGACGGCGAGGCTCTCCGCCGTCGAGCACGCGGCCAACGCCCACGCCCCGAGGAGCGACTTCAGGACGTCGTGCGGCAACTCCAGCGCTACGGGCGGCGGGTCGGCCGGCTCCGGCAGCGGCTGCCCGCCGTCCTCGACGGAGGACCGGGGCAGCGGTATGCGCGGCGGCAGCCCGGAGTCGCCGGTGCCGTCGTGCGCCTCGAAGGCGTCGCTCACGCGCCACCCCCGTATCCCGGCGGTGTTCCGGCGTCGTGCGCGGTGGACAGCAGCTGCAGGCCCAGACGCAGCCGGCGGCGGGCCTCGTCCTCGGTGACGCCGAGGTCCACCGCGGTCTGCCGGTAGTCCCGGCGCTGGAAGTAGGCGAGCTCCAGGGCGGCGCGCAGCGGGGTCGGCATGGAGTGGACGATGTAGTCCGCGCGGGCGGCGACGGATGCGCGCCGCACCTTGCGCTCCAGCTCCTCCGCGGCCTGGGCGGCCTCGGCGGAGCCGATGTCGCCCGCCGTGAGCGCGGCGGTCTCGGTGGCACGCAGGCGCTGTACGGCCAGCCGGTGGGTCAGCGCGGCGACCCAGGAGCGCAGCGGGCCCTGCCGGGGGTCGTAGGCGTCGGGATGCTCCCAGACCTGCGTGAAGACCTCGCGGGTTATGGAGTCAGCGGCGTGCTCGTCCCCGAGGACGCGGTGGGCGAGGCCGTGCACGAGCGAGGCGAAGCGGTCGTAGAGCTCACCGAGGGCGGCCGCCTCGCCACGCGCGAGCCGCTGCTGCATCTTGCGGTCCCAGCGGGGCGGTACGTCCTTCTTCGCCATGCGGCCCCCTCCCCGTGCCCGTGCCCAGCGTGTCTCCACCGTCACCTCGAATGTAGTCGGCACGTCCGACAACGCACGCCCCTTTGTGGCAATGCGCGCCCCTCGACGCATCGCGGGTGGTAGAAGGCCCCCTCCTGGTGTTTCTCGTGTTCCCCTCCCGCTCCTGATCGAACAGGATCGGAGATGACCGAAACAAGACCCTTCTTGATCGTCTCTCGTTTGTCATCCGGGGTTTCGGGGAACCGCCGCTGGGCAGCCGCGCGAAAAGAAGCGTAGGAACTGACTCCGTTTCCGGGCGGTTCCGGGAGATCCGGCGAGCGGAGGGCTGAGCCGTGGCTTTCAAGGTGACCGGCGTCGAACAGGGCGAGTGGGCTGTTCTCGGGGTGTCGGGCGAACTGGACCTGGTGACCTCACCGGTGCTGCGTCAGCGGGTGCACGACGTGGTGGCCGAGGGGCATCACTGCCTGGTCCTCGACCTCTCCGACGTCTTCTTCTGCGACTCCAGCGGCGTCGGCGTCCTCATCGCCGCCCGCCGTCTCATCCGCTCCTGCCGGGGCCGGCTGCGGCTGATACTGCCCGCCCAGGGCGCGAGTGACGGTTCTCACGTCAACCGGGTCCTCGGCGCCCTCGGCGTACGACGGCTGTTCGACGTGTACGGCGACATCGACAGCGCCACCGCCGACGAGGAGGACCCGCTGTCCGCCTGAGCGGGCTTCACCGGGCTCCTGGAGCGCATAGCCGATGGCGGCGGCAGCGCCACATTGTTGTCGCAGAATTCCCCCGGTCTTGGCACAACCGTCGTTTTCGTGCTCCGGGGCGGCCGCCCGCGTCGTACGCTCCCTGCTGGATGAACCCCCACGTCAAGTAAGGCGGCCCGAACACACATGGTCAGCACCGAGTACGAGCGACGGATCGCCGCCCGGTTCGCAACCTTCGACCAGGACGGCAACGGCTGGATCGACCGCGGAGACTTCAACGCGGCGACCAAGGCCCTGCTCACCGAGTTCGGCACCCCCGCCCGCTCGGACCGGGGCCAGGCCCTGTACGCGGGTGCGGAGGCCTTCTGGCAGGGCATGGCCGGCATGGCGGACCGGGACGGCGACCAGCGCATCACCCGCGAGGAGTTCGTGAGCGGCGCGGTCAAGCGGCTGCACGACAACCCCGACCGGTTCGGCGAGATCGCCCGCCCCTTCCTGCACGCGGCCCTCGCCCTCGCGGACACCGCGGGCGACGGCACGGCGACCGTCGCCGACACCGCGCGCGTGCTGCGCGTCCTCGGGGTGCCCGCGGAGATCGCGCAGGCGGTCGCGACCGGCCTCGACGTCGACGGCGACGGCAAGGTCGCGGAGGCCGAGATCGTCCCGGCGTTCGCCCGCTACTTCACGATCCCGGACTAGGACTTCCCGGGAGCCTTTGAGCCGGCACTCCCCGGGAGCCCCGAGAACCGCTCGCGCAGCCTGTACTTGAGCACCTTGCGCAGCGTCTCGTTGCGCGGAAGGGCGTCCACCACCTCCAGCCGCTCCGGCAGCTTGTGCACGGACAGCCCCTTCGCGCGCAGGTACGACACCACCTCCGGGAGCGTCAACGCAGCGCTCCCCGGCGGCTGTTCGACCACCGCGCACACCAGCTCCCCGCGCTCCGCGTCCGGCAGCCCGACCACCGCGGCGTCGCCGACCGCCGGATGCGCGGCGAGCAGGTCCTCGATCTCCTTGGCCGAGATGTTCTCGCCCTTGCGGATGATCACGTCCTTGAGGCGTCCGGTGAGGACCAGGTGACCGGTTCCGGTCACCTGACCCAGGTCACCCGTCCGCAGGAACCCGTCCGCGTCGAAGGCCTCGGCGGTCTGGGCCGGATCCAGATACCCCTGGCACACCGCCTCTCCCCGCAGCCGCACCTCGCCGCCCTCGGCTATCCGGATCTCCATCCCCTCCGGGGGCCGCCCCTCGGTCGTCGCCAGGTTCTCCGCCGTGTCGTCCGGCGTCCCCATGGTGATCATCGGCACCTCGGTCATGCCGTACCCGTGCGTCAGCTGCACCCCCATCTCCCGCACCACCGCGTGGTAGACCTCCGGCGGCTTCGGCGCCCCACCGCCGGCCAGCAGCCGCAGCGAGGGAATCACCGGAACCCCCGGCTGCCTGCGCTGCTCGGCCAGGAACATCGAGTAGAACGCCGTCGACCCGCCCGCCACCGTCACCCCGTGCCTGCGGTACTCCGGCAGCGCGTCCGGCAGCGCGAACTGCTCGAACATCACCGCCGGGAAGCCGTACAGCAGCAGCATCACCGTGTAGTCCGGGCCGGCGATGTGCGCGTACGGGAACGCCATCGAGCCCACGTCGTCCGCCGTGAGCCGCAGCGCGTGCGCCAGGCACGAACCGCCCGCGATGAGCGACCGGTCCGTATGCAGAACGCCCTTGGGGTCCGAGGTGGTTCCCGAGGTCCAGTAGATCCACCGGACGGAAGTGCCCTCGGCGGGCGGGGCGGGCAGCACGGCCGGATCGCCGGCGGGCAGCCCGGCGCCGTCGTACGCCTCGAAGATCCCCTTCGCGCCCAGCCGCCGTGCCATCTCGGTGTGGTCGAAGCCGCGCCACACGCCCGGCACGGCGAAGAACTCGGCCCTGGACTCGCGCAGCGCGAAGCCGACCTCGCGGTCCCGGTAGAAGGGGATGACGGGGGACTGGACGGCGCCGAGCCGGGCCAGCGCGAAGGACAGCACGGCCGTCTCGATCCGGGTGGGCAGCTGCCAGGCGACCACCGTGCCCGGGCGCACACCCATGCCGTACAGACCGGCCGCGACGCGTTCGGCACGCGCGCGCAGCCCGCCGAAGGACAGGGTGCGGTCGCCCTGGAGGAACACCGGGCGGTCGGGGGTGAGCCAGGCGCGACGGACGACCAGGTCCCAGAGCGTGCGGGAGGCGCCCAGTTCGCGCGCGACGGAGTCCGGATCGTACGAGACGGCGTTCGGATCGTGTGCGGTGGCGTTCGTGTCGTCCATGGCCCGGGCCCCCTGCTCGCTCCGTTAGCTGACGAGTCGTCAGATCGTAGGTCCTGGCGCCTTGTCGGTCCAGGGGTGCGGGGCTAGCCTGCGAGATCTGACGAACCATCAGTTCCATGGGGGTGTCTGCCGGTGGACCTGTCGTACACGCCCGAGGAGGAGGACTTCCGGGCCCGGCTGCGGGAGTGGCTCGCCAAGGCGCTGCCCGGCCTCCCGCCGAAGCCGAAGCCCGAGGACTGGCCGGGCCGCCGCGCCTACGACCTCGGCTGGCAGCGGATGCTGTACGACGCCGGGTACGCCGACGTCCACTGGGACGCGTCCCCCACCGTCCGGCTGATCTTCCTGGAGGAGACCGAGAAGGCCGGCGCGCCCTATGTGGGCGCCAACTTCGTGGGCCTTCTGCACGCCGGCCCGACCATCGCCGCCGAGGGCAGCGAGGAGCAGCGGGCGCGCTGGCTGGCGCCGATCCTGCGCGGTGACGAGGTGTGGTGCCAGGGCTTCAGCGAACCGGGCGCCGGCTCCGACCTGGCCGCGCTCCGTACGCGCGCGTGGCGCGACGGCGACGACTACGTGGTGAGCGGTTCCAAGATCTGGACCTCGCACGCGGAAGTCGCCGACTGGTGCGAGCTGTTGGTACGCACGGACCCGCAGGCACCCAAGCACAGGGGCATCACCTGGCTCGCCATGCCCATGAACGCGCCCGGTGTCACCGTACGGCCGCTGCGCACGCTCGCCGGGTCGGCCGAGTTCGCCGAGGTGTTCCTCGACGAGGTGCGCGTACCCGTGGCCAACCGGGTGGGCGCCGAGAACGACGGCTGGCGCGTCACCATGGTCACCCTCTCCTTCGAACGCGGCACCGCCTTCGTCGGCGAGGTCGTCGCCTGCCGCCGGGTGCTCGGCGACCTCGCGCGCGTGGCGTACCGGAACGGCACCTGGGATGACCCGGTGCTGCGCCGCCGCCTAGGCCGGCTGAACGCCGAGTTCCGGGCGCTGTGGCGGCTCACCCAGTGGAACGTCAGCGAGGCGGAGGGCAAGGGCGTGCCCGGGGTCGGCGGCTCAGTCTTCAAGCTGCGCTACTCGCACGCGCGGCAGGAGCTGTACGACGCGGCCGCCGAGGTGCTCGGCCCGGACGCCCTCGACCTGGACCGGCCGTGGGCCCTCGACCGGCTCTCCTCCCTCTCGTACACCATCGCGGCCGGAACCTCGCAGATCCAGCGGAACATCGTGGCCGAGCGGATCCTCGGGCTGCCGAAGGGGCGGTGACGTGCGCTTTCAACTGACCGAAGACCAGCGGTCGTTGCGGGACGGTATGCGGGGGCTGCTCGCGCGGCGGTTCGACGGCGAGGCGCTGCGGGCGGCCGTCGGTACGCCCGGCGCTCTCGACCGGGGCCTGTGGCGGGAGCTGGGAGCGGCCGGGTTCTTCGCGCTGCGGCTGCCGGAGGCCGACGGCGGGGTCGGGCTCGGACTGCCCGAGGCGGTGCTGGTCTTCGAGGAGGCCGGGCGGGCGCTGCTGACCGGCCCGCTGGTGGCCACCCACCTCGCGGCGGCCGACGTGCCCGGGGCGGCCGCCGGGGAGGCCGTGGTGGCCCGTGTGGACGGCGGCCTGGTGGAGTGGCTGGCCGAGGCGGACACCGTGACCGGGGACGCGTCGGGGGCCGTAGCGCTGCGCTCCGTGGACCCGTTGACGCCCCTGCACCGCGTCCCCGCGGCGGCCTCCGACCCGGCCTCCGACCCGGTGGCCGTACTTCTCACCGCCGCCGAGCAGCTCGGCACGGCCACGCGCGCGTGCGAGCTCGCCGTGCAACACGCGCGAACGCGCGAACAGTTCGGGCAGCCGATCGGGGCGTTCCAGGCCGTCAAGCACCTGTGCGCCGAGATGCTGGTGCGCGCCGAGACCGCGCGTGCGGCCGTCTACGCGGCCGCCGTGACCGCCGACACCGTGGACATCGCGGCGGCCCGGCTGCTCGCCGACGAGGCCGCCGTGCGCGGCGCCCGGGACTGTCTCCAGGTGTACGGCGGGATGGGCTTCACCTGGGAGGCCGAGGTGCATCTGCACCTGAAACGGGCCTGGGTGCGGGCGCAGCGTGGCGGTGGCAACACGGAGAGTGAGGAGTTGCTCGCCGTCGAGCTGCTCAAATGAGCGTTCGAAACGGCTCTGATCTGCGGAATCAGTGGTGCTGGTGGGTCGGATGTCGCGGATTGTGGCATACCGTAATCACGGAGCGTTGATACCGGGTTGTGTCCAACGCGTGACTCGTCACGGCCTGGAGTCGAGTGTCCTCTCCGGTACCTTCTGTGGGATGCGAGTGGTTCCGAGGACGAGCCATGCCGGCGGTGCCGTCGAAGCGGCCCCGCGGTTCATGGTGCGTGCCACTGCTTGCAGGGCGGTAAGGGCTTGCGCCCCCGCTTGTTCGACTCCCCGCCGCGAGCGTCGCACAGTATGCCGTAGGCGTACTCCTTCGCGCTGGAATATGCCCGAAGCGCTTGTTGGGGTGACTGTACGTCAACCATGCTGTCTCGTAAGGGAATCACGTTCCGTGACCCTTGCTCTGGCCGTTGTTCTGGCCATGCAGAAAATGGCTACGATCGTGGCCCTCGTCGCTCCAGTCGTCGCGACCCTCGTCGTGGCGCTGACTCGGCGCGGGTTCATGTGTCCGCCGGTTCGGATGGTGTGAGCGGTGCAGGTGCTTCAAGTGCAGCTGGAGATCCGGCCCGACCCCGCGGAGGTGGGGCGGGCCAGAAGGTGGGCCCGCTCGCGCCTCGCGGGGTCCGGTATAGCGGCGGACGAACCGCTGGCCGAGATCCTGATCCTGCTCGTCTCCGAACTGGTCACCAACGCCGTGGTGCACACCGGCCGCCCGGCCGTGCTGCGGCTCTCGCTGCCGGGTGTGGACCGCAGGGACGACGCCGAGGAGTCGGTCACCGTACGGCTGGAGGTTGCCGACACCAGCAACCGCGCGCCGGTGCCGCGCTGTGCCGACGGTGACGCGACCGGCGGCCGTGGCCTGGCCCTCGTCGACGGGCTCGCCGACCGCTGGGGCTGGAGTCCCGAGGGTGCGGGCAAGCGCATCTGGTGCGAACTCGACCGGTGTTCGGAGACCCGGCAGGGCGCGGCGGTGGCGTACGGGGGTGGGCTGGCCTCGTTCGAGGGGCTGGCGTTCGAGGCGGTGTGATCCCGGCGTGCGGACCGTGCGCCGGGGGTTGCATCCGTGCGCGCCCATTGTGAACCGGGGCATAAGCCATATAAGCCCGTACGGGTGTTGACGCCTTGTGACCGTTTGAACACGCTTGAGGTCTGCGATTCGCCGCGAGGGGACGGCGAGGGGTCCTGGGGACGGGCGCCTCGTCGAGTGTGGGTCGAGTCGGACGGTGGCGCGCGGGACCGGGCTCGGGGCGGGCCGGCGCGCGCAGCCGTCCGGATTCAGGGGGAATGGGGGAGGGTCGGTGTCACGCCGTCTTCGGCGTGACACCGACTTCGACTTCGATACCGACTTCGATACCGACTTCGATACCGACTTCGACTTCGACCTTGGCTTCGACCTTGACTTGGGCCGCGACGCCGACTTCGGCTTCAGAAGATCGCCACGGGTGCCACCGGAGTGCCCGTCGCCCCGACGAACGGCTCCGGCATCGCCGACAGCAGGAACGCATACCGGCCGGTTTCTCCACAGGCTGTGGACAACTCTTCGAGATTCCAGTTCTGGCCCTGGAGCATCCCCATCTCGACCAGGTCGAGCGCGTGTACGGGTAGCCACAGGTCCTCGATCTCGGGCGGGAAGATCTCGAACGTCAGGGTGTCGTTCGCCGCGGCGGCCACATCGCGCGCGTGGAACCACTCCGGGGTGCGTACCGAGAGCCCCGGCGACGGATAGCCGTACCCGTGCTTGTCCCCGGCGAGATACACCTGCACCTGCCCGGTCCGCACGAGGACGACGTCACCGCTCCGGACCGTCGTCCCGGCGAGCTCCTCGGCCGCGTCGAGGTCCTCCGGAGTGACCGCGTGGCCGCCCTCCAGCCGGTCCGTGCCGCGCGCGCGTGCCACGTCCAGCAGCACCCCGCGCGAGACGATGTGCCGCGCCGTGGCGATCCCGCTGAACTCCGCGCCGCCGTGCGCGGTCACGGTGTCCGCCGGGCGGCCGTTGTACAGCTTCCCCGAGTGCGAGACATGGGTCAGCGCGTCCCAGTGCGTGCCGGCCTGCAGCCCCATGGTCACGGCGTCGTCGCTGCACGCGACGGTCCCCGGGCCGAAGAGCTCCTGGTTGATCTGCACCATGGCGTGCAGCGGGTTGACCCGCCCGGGGATCATCCCGGTCTGTATGCCGTCCTCCCGGAGCGGCAGCGCGAGTGGGACGCGGCGGCCGGTGCGGACGGTCGCCGCCGCCTCCCGCACCACCTCGTCGGTGATCAGGTTCAGTGTGCCGATCTCGTCGTCGGCCCCCCAGCGGCCCCAGTTGTTGACGCGCTCGGCGATGTCGTGAAACGCGGGATGAAGGGTCGGCAGTGACATCTCGGTCCTCCCCGGGGCTTGTGTCCGCACATCCGACGCGCCATAAAATCTAACGGTCCGTCAGAAACCGCGGGAAGGGGCCGGGCGTGGGGAACTTCTTGGCAGGCAAGGTCGTCGCCGTGACGGGTGCGGGGCGCGGTATCGGACGGGCGGTCGCGCTGGCGGCGGCGGCCGAGGGGGCGAAGGTCGTCGTCAACGACTACGGCGTCGCGGTGGACGGCGCGTCGCCCACGAGCGAGGTCGCCGAGGCCGTCGTCAAAGAGATCGGGGCGGCGGGCGGGGACGCGGTCGCGGTGGCCGACGACATCTCCACGATGGCGGGCGGACAGCGGATGGTGGATGCCGCGCTGTCGTCGTACGGCCGTCTCGACGGGGTCGTGTGCGTGGCGGGGATCCTGCGCGAGCGGATGCTGTTCAACATGACCGAGGAGGAGTGGGACCCGGTGGTCGCCACTCATCTCAAGGGCACGTTCACGGTGTTCCGGGCGGCGTCGGCGGTGATGCGGAAGCAGCGCGCCGGCACGCTGATCGGCTTCACCAGCGGCAACCACCAGGGCTCGGTCTCCCAGGCCAACTACAGCGCGGCCAAGGGCGGGATCATCTCGCTGGTCCGGAGCGCGGCGCTGGGCCTGCACAAGTACGGGGTGACCGCGAACGCGGTGGCGCCGGTGGCCCGGACCCGGATGTCCGCGGGGGTGCCGACGGAGCTGGCGGAGATCGGCGAGCCGGAGGACGTGGCGGCGTTCGTCGTCTACCTCCTCTCGGACGGCGCACGGGACGCGGGGATCACCGGGCAGGTGTACACGGTGGCGGGACCGAAGATCGCGGTGTGGGCCCAGCCGAGGGAACTGCGGGCCGCGTACGCGTCGGAAGGGCCCTGGACCCCGGAGCGCATCGCGGAGGTACTGCCGGGGAGCGTCGGGGTGGATCCGATGCCGATGCTCGCGCAGCTGGCGGCGATGGAGGTCGCTGCGCGGGCGGGGGAACGGCCGAACGCGTAGGGGAGGTGGGCCGCGTGGGGGTGGGAGCCGGGCGCCTGCTCGCCGTTGGGGGTGCGGTGTGATGGCGAGTGCCGCGCCGTCGTGGTTGCTCGCGCAGTTCCCCGCGCCCCTGGGTCGGCTGCCCGCCCCGCCGTTGAAAGGCACCGCCCCCGGACCACCCACCCACTCAACCGCCGCCCGCCCACTCACCTGCCGCCCCCGCCCACTTACCCCCGGGCCCACTCACCGTCCCCCCGCCCACTCAACCGTCGCCCGCCAGCCACCTGCTCCACCCGCTTTCGCTGTCCGTACGCGCTGTCCGCCCCTCTTCTTTTTTCCGCCGCGACGGCGGTCAGCCCCGACGGCGGTGTCCGGCGGATTCGTACGGCCGTAACCCCGACGCACTTCTGGAGGTCACCGTGGAGTTCGGCTTCGCGCCGGAGGACGAGGCGTTTCGCCGGGAAGCCCGGGCCTGGCTCGGAGCGCACGCCAAAGCCGGTGTGGACCGGCGCAGTTGGGAGCGCACGCTGGGCGCCGCCGGGTGGATCGGGCTCGGCTGGCCGGAGGGCGGGTACGGGAACCGGACCGCCACCCTCACCCAGCAGGTCGCCTGGGCCGAGGAGTACGCGCGGTCGGCCGCGCCGCCGCGTTCCGGGCACATCGGGGAGAACCTGCTCGCCCCCACGCTCATCGCGCACGGCGACAGTGAGCAGAAGGCGCGCTTTCTGCCGCCCGTCGCCGCCGGCGAGGAGCTGTGGTGCCAGGGGTACAGCGAGCCGGGCGCCGGGTCGGACCTCGCAGGCGTGCGGACCGCGGCCGTCCGGGAGGCGGACGGCTACCGCGTCAGCGGGCAGAAGATCTGGACCTCGCTGGCGCACGAGGCGGACTGGTGCTTCGTACTCGCACGCACCGAGCCCGGCTCACGACGTCACCACGGCCTGAGTTTCCTGCTCGTGCCCATGGACCAGCCGGGCCGTATCGAGGTCCGGCCCATCCGCCAGATGACCGGCACCAGCGACTTCAACGAGGTCTTCTTCGACGGGGCGCACGCGCGCGTGGAGCACGTCGTCGGCGGTGAGGGCAACGGCTGGCGCGTGGCCATGAGCCTGCTCGGCTTCGAGCGGGGGGTGTCGACCCTCGCCCAGCAGATCGGGTTCGCCGAGGAGCTGGGGCGGGTGGTGCGGGACGCCGTGGAGACCGGCGCCGCCGGCGATCCCGTCGTACGGGAACGACTCGTGCGCCAGTGGGCAGAGTTGCGGGTCATGCGGTGGAACGCCCTGCGCACGCTGGGGAATTCGGCCGCAGAACCGGGCGCGCCCAGCGTGGCCAAGCTGCTGTGGGCCGGCTGGCACCAGCGGCTCGGGGAGCTCGCCGTGCTGGTGCGGGGCGCGACCGCGAGCGTCGGCCCGGCCGACTGGTCGGCCTCCGCACCGTACGAACTGGCCGCCGTCCAGCACCTGTTCCTCTTCTCCCGGGCCGACACCGTCTACGGCGGCTCGGACCAGGTCCAGCGCACGATCATCGCCGAGCGGGTGCTCGGTCTGCCGAGGGAACCCAAGGGGGTCGAGTCGTGATGCGTGGTGTTGTGTTCGACGGCAAACAGGTGCAGGTCGTCGACGACCTGGACGTACGGGAACCGGGACCCGGGGAGGTGCTCGTCGCCGTCACGGCGGCCGGACTCTGCCACAGCGATCTGTCCGTGGTGGACGGGACCATACCCTTCCCCGTTCCTGTGGTGCTGGGCCATGAGGGCGCCGGTGTGGTGGAGGCCGTGGGTGTGGGCGTCAGCCATGTGGCGCCGGGGGACCATGTAGCGCTGTCCACGCTCGCCAACTGCGGTGCGTGCGCCGATTGCGACCGGGGCAGGCCGACCATGTGCCGCAAGGCCATAGGGCGCCCGCAGAAGCCGTTCACGCGCGGCGGCCGGGCGATTTATCAGTTCGCGTGCAACTCGGCCTTCGCGGAACGGACGGTCGTCAAGGCCGTGCAGGCGGTGCGGATCCCGAAGGACGTGCCGTTGACGTCGGCCGCGTTGATCGGCTGCGGGGTGCTGACCGGGGTGGGCGCCGTACTGAACCGCGCCCGTGTCGACCGCGGCGACACCGTACTGGTCATCGGCACCGGCGGGATCGGGCTGAACGTCATCCAGGGGGCGCGGATCGCGGGCGCGCTGCGGATCGTGGCCGTGGACGCCAATCCGGCCAAGGAGGAGGTGGCCCGGCAGTTCGGGGCGACCGACTTCCTGACCTCGACGGACGGGGTCAAGGACCTGCTGCCGACCGGAGTGGACCACGCGTTCGAGTGCGTCGGCCGGGTCGAACTGGTCCGCCAGGCCGTCGACCTCCTCGACCGGCACGGTCAGGCCGTCCTCCTCGGCATGCCCGCCGCCACCGCCGAGGCGTCCTTCGTCGTCGCCTCCATGTTCCTCGACAAGTCCATCCTGGGCTGCCGCTACGGCTCCTCGCGCCCCCAGCGGGACATCGCCCTGTACGCCGAGCTGTACCGCCAGGACCGCCTGATGCTCGACGAGTTGGTGACCGAGACCTACCCGGTGGAGGACTTCGAGAAGGCCCGGGCCGACGCGGAGGCGGGGCGGGTGGCGCGGGGCGTGCTCACGTTCTAGGAGGTGTGCGTGAGTGGCGTGTGTGCGAGTGGGGTGTGTGCGCGAGGGGTGTCGGCGGGTTGTCCACAGGGCCCGGGAAAACCGCTCGGCGTTGTCGGCGCACCGCCCTACCGTCGTCCCATGCCCTACCGCGACGTCGTGTCCAAGCAGGTCCTGATCTGGGCCTGTACCGCCGTGGGCGCCCGGATGCCGGTCGCCATGGCCCCGTTGGCGCTGGTGTTCCTGGTGCGCGAGCGGCCCGGCGGGTACGCGCTGGGCGCGGTGGTCGCGACGGCCTATGTGATCGGCGAGATCCTGGGTGCGCCCGTGCTCGGGATGCGGCTGCGTCCGGAGCACGCCCGTGCGCAGCTGGCCGTGGGGCTCGCGACCGGGGCCGCCGCGTTCGCCGCGCTCGGCGGTCTTCCGGACGCGCACCCGGGCCTCCTCGCCGGGTTCGCGTTCGTCGCCGGTGCCGCACCGGCCGCCGCCACCGGGGGCCTGCGGACCCTGCTCACCACACTCGTCCCGGAGCGGTCGGCGGCCCAGGCACTGTCCGTCGAGTCGGTCCTGACGGCCGCCGTGTGGGCCGCCTCCCCGGCCGCGGTGGCCGGTCTGGCCCTCGGCGTCGCGCCCGGCGTCCCGTTGCTCCTCGCGGCCGCCCTCATGGCCTCGTCGGTGGCCGGGCTGTGGCTCCTCCCGGCAGCCTGGGGCGTGGGAGAGCGAGCGGACGCGCCCCTCGCGCGCGTGCTCGCCGGTGCCTGGCCGGTGTACGTCACGGGTGCGGCCAGTCTGACCCTGCTCGGGCTGTCCGAACTCGTCCTGCCCGCCCTGCTCGAACAGCGCGGGATCGGCGTCGGCTGGTCCGGTCCGCTGCTGGCCGGGATGGCGGTGGGCGGCGGGCTCGGCGGGTTCCTGCACGGCCTGCGCGCCTGGCCGGGCCGGCTGCGCACCCACAGCGTGCTGCTGATGACCGGCACGGCGGTCTGTACGACGCTCGCGGCGCTGATACCGCACACCGCCGGGATCGCGCTCGCGCTCGTCGTGGGAGGCATGCTCCAGTCGGCCGCGATGCTCACCCGCAACCTGGCGCTGCGCGCGGCGCTCCCGGCCCGTGCCCACGCCGCCGGGTACTCCGTCATGTACGCGGCCGCGGGAGCCGGTTACGCGGCGACCGGCTCCCTCGCCGGTGCACTGCTGCGAGTGGTGGCGCCGTCCACCGCCGTCCTGGCCGGGGTGGGGGTGACCCTGGCGCTCAGCGCGCTCGGCTGGTGGGGCGAGGTACGGCGGGCCGGGAGGTCAGCGCGGGGTGCCGGCGGTGCCGTGGCTCTCGCCGGTGCCCGCCCCGGTGCGGAAGGTCCGGCGATAGGCGGTCGGGGTGACACCGAGCGCTGCCTGTAGGTGCTGCCGCATCGACTGGGCCGTGCCGAAGCCGGAGTCCCGGGCCACCTGGTCGACGGAGAGGTCGGTGGACTCCAGGAGGTGGCGGGCGCGTTCGACGCGCTGCTGGGTGAGCCACTGGCCGGGGCTGACGCCGGTCTCCTCGCGGAAACGGCGTGTGAAGGTCCGTACCGACATGGCCTCCTGCTCGGCCATGTCCCGCAGCTGGACGGGCTCGTGGAGGCGGCCCAGGGCCCAGGCGCGGGCGGCCGTGGTCGTGGCCACCTGCGGGTCGGGGACCAGGCGGTGGATGTACTGCGCCTGGCCGCCGTCCCGGTGCGGGGGGACGATCGTGCTGCGGGCCACGCTGTTGGCGACGGCCGTGCCGTGGTCGCGGCGGACCATGTGCAGGCACAGGTCGATCCCGGCGGCCACCCCGGCCGAGGTCAGCACGTCGCCGTCGTCGATGAACAGGACGTCCGCGTCCACCTCGATCCGGGGGAACAGCTGCTGGAGATGGTCCGCGTGGGCCCAGTGCGTGGTCGCCGGGCGGCCGTCGAGGTAGCCGGCGGCGGCGAGGACGTAGACGCCGGTGCAGATGGAGGCGAGCCGGGTGCCGGGGCGGATGCGGGCCAGGGCGGCGGCCAGCTCGGGGGTGAGGACCCCCTCGTCGAAGACCGGGCCGAGCTCGTACGACGCCGGGACGATCACCGTGTCGGCGGTGGCCAGCGCCTCCGGGCCGTGCGCCACGTGGATCGCGAAGTCGGCGTCGGTCTCGACCGGGCCCGGCGACCGGATCGAGCAGGTCACGATCTCGTACAGCGGCCGGCCCCGCGCGTCCTTGGGACGGCCGAAGATGCGGTGCGGGATGCCCAGCTCGAAGGGGAGCAGACCGTCCAGGGCAAGGACGACGACTCGGTGCGGGCGGAAGCCGGGGCCACTGCTCATGGCCCGATCCTAACGAATACTGTCCTCCCGGCCACTCGATGGAGTGAATCCACTGACCGAAGCTTTATGGCGTGACCCAGACAACCGAACCCGCAGCAGCGCTCCAGGACTCGAAGCCGCCCCGCTCACCGCGTATCCACCGCGCCTGGTTCGTCGCCGCCGTCACCTTCGTCACGATCATCGGTGCGGCCGCCTTCCGGTCCCTGCCCGGTCTGCTCATCGACCCCCTGCACCAGGACTTCGGCTGGTCGCGCGGCACGATCGGCGCGGCCGTCTCCGTCAACCTCGCGCTGTACGGGCTCACCGCGCCCTTCGCCGCCGCCCTGATGGACCGTTTCGGCATACGGCGGGTGGTGGCCGTCGCCCTGACCGTCATCGCGCTCGGGTCCGGTCTGACCGTGTGGATGACGGCGGCCTGGCAGCTGATGCTGTGCTGGGGCCTGCTGGTCGGCCTGGGCTCCGGCTCGATGGCGCTCGCCTTCGCGGCCACGGTCACCAACCGCTGGTTCACCACCCGGCGCGGCCTGGTCAGCGGCATCCTCACCGCCGCCTCCGCCTCGGGCCAGCTGATCTTCCTGCCGCTGCTGTCCTGGATGGTCGAGACGTACGACTGGCGCCCGGCCGCCGTCACCGTCGCCCTCGCCGCCCTCGCGGTCGTCCCCTTCGTCTGGCTGCTGCTGCGCGACCACCCCGCCGACGTGGGCGTGAAGCCGTACGGCGCCGAGGAGTTCGTACCGAAGCCGGCACCGGTCACCGGCGCGGCGCGCAGAACCCTCGGGGTGCTGTCCTCCGCCGTGCGCACCGGTCCCTTCTGGCTGCTCGCCGGCACCTTCGCGATCTGCGGGGCCTCCACCAACGGCCTGGTCCAGACCCACTTCGTGCCGGCCGCCCACGACCACGGTCTGCCGGTCACGGCGGCCGCCTCGCTGCTCGCGGTCATCGGCGTCTTCGACGTCGTCGGCACGATCGCCTCCGGCTGGTTCACCGACCGCTTCGAACCCCGCCGCCTGCTCGCCGTCTACTACGCCCTGCGCGGCATCTCACTGCTGTTCCTGCCGATGCTGCTCGGCCCGACGATCCACCCCTCGATGGTCTTCTTCATCATCTTCTACGGCCTCGACTGGGTCGCCACCGTGCCGCCCACCCTGGCCCTGTGCCGGGAGCAGTACGGCGAGGACAGCGCCATCGTCTTCGGCTGGGTCCTCGCCTCCCACCAGGTCGGCGCGGCCCTCGTCGCCTACCTCGGCGGTGTCGCCCGCGATGTCTTCGGCGCGTACGACATGGTCTGGTACGCCTCCGGCGCCCTGTGCGCGGCGGCGGCCCTGATGGCACTGGTGATCCGACGCCGACCGCTGACCCCGCTGCCCGCGCCCGCCCTGGCCGGCTAGCCCTCCAGCCTGGCGAACCGCCCCCGGTGGAACAGCAGTGGCCCGCCGGGGGTCTCGCCCGCTCCCAGGGCGTCCACCCGGCCGACCACGATCAGGTGGTCGCCGCCCGTGTGCACCGCGTGGATCGTGCAGTCGATCCACGCGGCGGCGCCGGCCAGCCGGGGCGCCCCCGACACCGGGGCCGCGTCGTACGCCACGCCCGAGAACTTGTCCGCGCCGCTCACCGCGAAGGCACGGCACAGCCCGCCCTGGCCGGCGCCGAGCACGTTGACGCAGAACACGCCGGCGCGGGCGATGCGCGGCCAGGTCGCCGACGTACGGCCGACCATGAAGCAGATCAGGGGCGGGTCGAGGGAGAGGGAGGAGAAGGACTGGCAGGCGAAACCGGCGGGGGAGGGCTCCCCTTCGGCGGCCGGCGCGGTGACCACGGTCACCCCGGTCGCGAAGTTCCCCAGCACCCGTCGGAACTCCGACTGGTCGATGGGCACCCGCTCGTCCGCGCGTACGCACCGCAGCTCGGGGCGCGGCAGCGGCTCCACGGGCCCCGGTGCGGGCACCGACCTGAGATAACGGACGGCAGCCGCGGCCGCCCCTGCGTGTCCCATCACCCTTCCATTGAAAGTGACGGGTCGTCAGATGGGAAGGGGTGCGGGGGCCGGAATGGGGCGGGTGTCGCCCTCGACGGCCCCGGTCGCCGCCGTCAACGGCCCCGGAACTCGGGGCTTCTGCGCTCCATGAAGGCCCGCAGGCCCTCCTGAGCGTCCCACGTGGTCATGTTGATCTCCTGGGCCGCCGCCTCCGCCGCGAACGCGGTGCGGCGGTCGGTGTCCAGGGACGCGTTGACCAGCTGCTTCGTCAGGGCGAGGGCGCGGGTGGGGCCGGCGGCCAGACGCTCCGCCCACTCCCGTGCCGTCTTCGCCAGCTCCTCGTCCGGTACGACCCGGTTGACCAGCCCCAGGCGCTCGGCCTCCGGTGCGGAGAGCGCGTCGCCGAAGAACATCAACTCCTTGGCGCGGTGCGGGCCGACCAGGCGGGGCAGGAGATGGGCGCCGCCGCCGTCGGGGACCAGGCCGCGGCGCACGAACACCTCGATGAAACGGGCCGATTCGGCGGCCAAAACCAGGTCGCAGGCGAGCGCGAGGTGGACGCCGAGGCCGGCCGCGGTGCCGTTGACCGCCGCGATCACCGGCTTCTCGCAGTCGAGGACGGCGGCGACGAGCCGCTGGGCGCCGAGCCGGATGGTGCGGGCCACGTCGCCGGGGACGCGTTCGCCCGTGGCGCCGCCGCGGAGATCGGCGCCGGCGCAGAAGCCGCGGCCCGTGCCCGTGAGGACCACGGCCCGGACGTCGGGGTCGGCGGAGGCGTCGCCGAGCAGGTGGATGATGCGTTCGCGCTGGTCAGGGGTGATGGCGTTGAGGGATTCGGGGCGGTTGAGGGTGATGAGGGCGACCCGGTTGTCAGTGGCGTGCAGTACCAATGACTCAACGGATTTTTCCGGCTCTTGGGAGGAAACAGGCATGTTCATCTCAGCTGCACACCGCCAGCGCGTCCAGCGCCACGGCGCCCTGTCCCTGCTCCAGCACCATCAGCGGGTTGATGTCGAGCTCGGCGAGCCGGTCCCCGAGTTCCAGGGCCATCCGCTGGACGCGGAGGATCACTTCGACGAGCGCTTCGAGGTCGGCCGGCGGCCGCCCCCGGACCCCGTCCAGCAGGGCCCGCCCGCGCAGTCCGGCGAGCATGTCCCGGGCCTGCTCCTCACCGAACGGCGGCACCCGCACGGCCGCGTCGTGCAGCACCTCCACCAGCACCCCGCCCAGCCCCACGGTCACGGTCGGCCCGAACAGGTCGTCGTGGGTGACCCCGACGACCATCTCCACGCCCCGCTCCACCATCTGGCAGACCAGCACACCGTCCAGGGTGACGCCCTCGTGGCGGGCGATGTCGGTCAGCTCCCGGTAGGCGTCCCGGACCTGGCTGGCCGAGGTCAGGCCGATCTTCACCAGGCCCAGCTCCGTCTTGTGGGCGATCTGCGCGCCGGACGCCTTCATCACCACCGGGTAGCCGACCAGCCCGGCCGCGCGCACGGCGGCCGCCGCGCTGGTCACCAGCTGCTCGCGCGGCACCCGTATGCCGTACGCGCGCAGCAGCTGTTTCGCCGCGTGCTCGCTCAGCTGCTGTCCCGGCCGCATCAGCGCGAGCGCCTTGCGGTAGGAGGGCGAGGGGGTGCGCGGGGCCTCGTCGAAGGGGGAGCGGTAGGAGCGGACGAAGCGGTGGTGGTCGAGGTAGGCGCGGACGGCGGTCAGGCAGTTGCCGACCGTGCGGAAGGTGGCCACCCGGGAGGAGCCGAGCAGTACGTCGCGGTAGGCGGCCTCGGTGCCGACCGGCGAACCCCACACCACGCACACCAGCTTGTCGCTGGCCTCGGCCGCGTCCACCAGGTCTCGCACCAGCCGGTCGCTCAAGGGCGGGAAGGGGCCGGTGATCGGGCAGATCAGCACCCCCACCTCCGGGTCGGCGAGGATCGAGTCGATGATCTTCCGGCCGCGCCAGTCGCCCACCGGATGCCCCCCGTTGTCGACCGGGTTGGCCACGCTCAGATACTCCGGTATCCACTGGTGCAGCTCGGCCTGCCGGGCCTCGGACAGCACCGGCAGCCGCAGCCCCAGGCCGGACGCCAGGTCGGCCGCGTGCGCGCCCGTGCCACCCGAGATCGAATAGACGACGACCCCGTCGGCGCGCGGGGCCCGGGCCCGGGCCAGTAGCGCCGCGGTGTCCTGGAGTTCGTCCAGGCCGTCGACGCGGATCACCCCGTACTGGCGCAGCGCCGCGTCGACCACGTCGTCCGCGCCGGTCAGCTTGCCGGTGTGGGAGGCGGCGGTGCGGGCGCCGGCCTCGGTGCGGCCGACCTTCACGGCGACCACCGGTACCTTGCGGCGGGCCGCGCGGTCGGCGGCCAGCAGGAAGGCGCGGCCGTCCTTGAGTCCCTCGACATAGCAGGCGATGGCGCCGACCTCGGGGCGCTCGGCGAAGTAGGAGATGAAGTCGGAGGTCTCCAGGTCCGCCTCGTTGCCGGTGGGCGCCCAGTGCGAGAGGCGGATGCCGAGTTCCTGGGCGGCGAAGACGGGCCGGCCCTGGTGGCCCGACTGGGTGATCAGCGCGATCGCCGGGCCGCCCAGGTCGTCCCGGAAGCGTTCGAAGGCGTTCAGGTTGGTGTTCGGGCCGAGGAGTCGCAGCCCGGAGCGGCGTACGGCCGCCGCCAGCCGGGTCTGGGCCGCCGCGCCCTCCTCGCCGGTCTCCGCGAACCCGGAGGCGAAGGCGACGGCGAACTTCACCTTGGCCTCGGCCAGTTCCTCGATCACCGGAAGGGGGTCGGCGACCAGGAGCACGGCGAGATCGACCTGCTCGGGCAGGTCGGCGACGGAAGGAGCGCAGGCGATGCCGAAGACCGACGGCCGGGTCGGATGCACCGGGTGCACCCGGGCCCCGACCCGCCCGGCCCAGTCGAGCAGCTGCCGGGTGATACCGGTGTTGGGCCGCCCCTCGGCGTCCGAGGCGCCGATCACGGCGACGGACTCGGGCCGGAAGAACCGGTCCAGATCCGGTACGTCCGCGTACAGCGGCCGCCCGCTGACGTCCAGTTCGTCCTCGTCGGCCGTCCGGCCGTGGACGGCGGGTCCGGGACGCTGCTCACCGCAGGCGAGGACCCGGGCCCGGCGGGAGTCGGTGGTGAGGGTGCCGTGGGTTGATCCAAGCATCGTTCCGCCCGCTCCTGTGTGACAGCACAATTAACTGACGCAGTGTCAGATTACTGAACTGACACTGCGTCAGGAACTGGTCTGCACGCAAAGTTGAGGCGGGAAACGACCGGCGCCCTCAGCCGAGGGCGGCCAGTACCTCCTTCGCCACCCGCTCGCCCGACCGCACCGCTCCGTCCATGAAGCCCGTCCAGAACGTGGAGGTCTCCGTACCCGCCCAGTGGATCCCGCCCGCCGGCTCGCGCAGCGCGGCCCCGTACTCGGTCAGCACACCGGGCGGCGCGTAGGCCACCGGGCCACCCCGTGAGAAGCCCTCATTGTCCCAGCGCTGCAGCACGAAGGAGGAGGGGGATTTGGCCTTGCTGCCGAAGTAGTTGACGTAGTCCGCCAGTACGGCGGTCCTGATGTCGGCCTCGCTCGCCGCGTCGTACGCCCGCATTTCGTCGGCCTCGATGAAGCCCATCAGCGCCCCGTAGGAGGCGTCCGGCGGGGAGTTGTCGAAGGTCGAGCGGACCACGCCGGAGTCGCTGACGGCCTGCCCGTTGAGACCGTCGGCCCGCCAGAAGGGGGTGTCGTAGACGGCGATGGCCTTGCCGATCGAACCCATCGGCATCCGCTGGGTGAGCTGGTCGCGGGCGGCCGGCAGCAGCGGGTCGTAGGTGATGCGGGCGGCCAGCGGGGGCGGCACGGCGACGACGACGCGGGTGGCGTTGACCGTGATGCCGTCCGCCGTGACGACGTACGAGCTGCCGGACTTGACGATGGACCGGACCGGCGCGCTCAGCACCACCCGGTCGCCGAGGGTCGCAGCGAGCTTGATCGGGACCTGCTGGGAGCCGCCGACGAAACGGGACTCCTGGGCGCCGCCGGCCGTGTCGGTGAGGCGTTCCAGGGTGCCGGCGTTGGAGGCGTTGCCGGCGGCGGCGATGTAGTAGAGGACGTAGAGAAGGGAGAGTTCGCGGGGCTGGGCCGAGAAGATCGAGGTGCAGGCCAGGTCCAGGAGGAACTTGGCGGAGGGCACGATCGCGTTGGCGTTCAGCCAGCTCTCGAAGGTCTGCTTGTCCCACTCGGCGGCCTTGGCGGCGGTCCAGGGCGCGTCCACCGGCACCTGCGTGGCCATGCTGTCCAGCTCGGACTGCACGATCGCCGCGTTGGCGAGCCCGGCCGCGTCCACCGGCGGCACCGAGCCGAGCAGACCGCTGGTGTCGTACGGGGTGCGGGCGCCGTTTTTGTAGAGGAGGTTGTTGCCCGTGTTGTAGGTGGTGAAGGTCGCCACGCCCAGGGAGTCGGCGAGGGCCTTGATGCGGTCCTGGGTGGGGCCGATGAACTCGCCGCCGCCCTCGGTGTAACCGCCGTTGGCCAGCTTCAGGTTCACCACCCGGCCGCCGACCCGGTCCCGGGCCTCCAGGACGGCGACCGTCCTGCCGCCGGCGACCAGGTCCCGGGCCGCGGTGAGCCCGGCGAGGCCGCCGCCGACGATCGCCACGTCGACGGTCCGGGAGGCGGCCGAAGTCGCCGCCGCGGCCGTCCCGGCGGCGACGGTGGAGACCACGGTGAGGCCGGCGGCCCCGGCGGCGGCACCGCCGAGGAGGGAGCGGCGGGAGAGCTGTCTTTCACGTGCCACGTGCGTCCTCCGAGCTGAGCGAGAGGGGTGGAGCCGGAAAGTTGAGCAGGGCTCACATTCTGGCCTCGCGCACGGGCACAGTGCTACCGCCGGTAACAAACAACTGTCGTCGCATCGGTCACATGCGTAACAGGTCTTGTGCGGAAGGAGGTTGAGGCTTTCTACGCCACCCGCACACGCTTGGCGACCGTCTTCGCGATCTTCTCCGCGTCGATGGCCATCTCGCGGAACATGCCGCTGATCGGGTTGGTGTAGCCGGTGAAGTAGAGGCCGGGCGCGTCCTTCGGGGTGCGCGGGCCGTGGGCGACCGGGCGGCCTCTGCCGTCGAGGACGTCGAGGTGGCCGACCAGGCCCTCCAGCGCGCGGACGTACCCGGTCGCGGCGATCACCGCGTCGGGGGAGACGCGGGTGCCGTCGGCGAGGGCGACCTTGCCGTCCTCGAAACCGTCGACGGCGGCCACGATCTCGATCTTCCCCCGGCGCACCGCGTCGATGAGACCGACGTCCAGGACCGGGATGGAGCCCTCCTTGACCCGGCTGTAGAGGCCGGAGGCGGGGCGGGGCAGGCCCTGGGCGGCCAGGTCGGGCACGCTGACCTTGGCCATCGTGCGGGCCAGCCGGTCGACGAGGCCGGTCGGCAGTCGTCGTACCAGGATCGAGTTGTACTGGGCGGCCCAGCCGGCCGTGGAGCGGCGCACGATGTGCGGGACCGTGCGGACGGCGAGCCGCACCCGGGAGGCGCCGCCCTCGACCAGGTCGACGGCTATCTCGGCGCCGGTGTTGCCGACGCCGACGACGAGGACGTCCAGGCCGGCGAAGGGCTCGGCGTCGCGGTACTCCCCGGCGTGCAGGAACCGGCCGCCGTAGCCGTCCAGGCCGGGCCAGTCGGGGATGCGCGGGGTGTGGTTGAAGCCGGTGGCGACCACCACCGCGGAGCCGGTCAGCTCACGGCCGCCGGAGGCGTGCAGCAGCCAGCCGTCACCGTCGGGCGCGGGCTCCACCCGGGAGACCTCGACGCCGGTGACGATCTCCAGTTCATGGTGCTCGGCGTACTTCTCCAGATAGCGCACCACGTCGTCGCGGGAGACCCAGCGGCCGAAGCGGCGCGGCATGGGCAGACCGGGCAGGGCGGAGAGCCGGCGGGTGGTGTGGAGGTGGAGACGGTCGTAGTGGCGGCGCCAGGACGCGCCGACGTCGTCGGACTTCTCCAGGATCACGGCACGGACGCCCCGGGCTCGCAGCGCGTACGCGGCGGCGAGACCTCCGGGGCCTGCACCGATGACGTAGACGGGCGAGACGGTGGGGGGAAATACGGCCATGAGCGGGAGCGTAATCACACGTCACGTTGATGGGTCTCGGTCAAGACCGGAATTGGTTGCGGATTGATCACACCCGTAGGAGAAGTGGGTGGGACTTGTGACGTAGCCCACTTGGTCTGTGCGGACAGTCGCGAAAACGGGAGATCTGAAGAAAGGCCGCGCCGTCGGGCCCCGGTGCGCTGGGGCCCGACGGCGCGGGTGGCGGCGCCCCTTAGACAGACGGGAAAGGGACACCGCGTTCGGGGAGGCTATCGCGGCTTTGTTAGGACCATCACGATTGTGAGAGCTTCTTACTTCCGCTGATGCCTATTGGTTCTGCGGCGGGCTGTTAATTCCGCTTGCCCTTCTTGCCCTTGCCATGGCCCGTCACCTCGGCGATCCAGGTGATGAAGTCGCCGGGGTCGGTGTTGGCGCCGTGGCCCTGGTCCCAGTAGTAGAGGTGGTTCACGTCGTCGCCGAGGTTGTCCAGGCGGGCGGCCAGGTTGGCGGAGATGACGTGCGAGGTGTCCGAGTCGTTGGTGCCGAGGCGGATCCACCAGTGCCTGGAGCGGCGGTCGTTGACCTTCTCCATCAGGTGGTACATCGGGTTCATCAGGTTCAGCTTCGCGGGGATGTCGGCGGCGACCCGCTTGGTGCCGAGACCGGTGGTGTCGTTCTTCGCGCCGTACGCCGTGAAGTGCCGGTTCTCGGTCGTCCCCGCGCCGAACTCGTTGTTCTCGCCGGCCGACAGGTCGAAGGCGTCGAAGGCCGGGGTGTCCTTCTTGCGCGCGCCGACGTGGGTGAGGAAATCGGCCCAGGTGAAGGTGGCCTTGCCGGCGGACCAGGTGATGAAGGTGTTGGCGGCGAGATACGTCTCGCGGTCCGAGTCCGACAGGCCGGTCAAGTACCTGGTGGCCGACGGCTGGAGGTACTGCTCGACCAGGTAGTCGTCGTAGTTACGGGCGTTCAGCGGGCCGAAGCCGTCCAGGCCGCGCAGCTTCAGGCCCGCCTGGTACTCGGCGAACTGCGCCTTCAGGTCCTTCGAGACGGACTGGTCGACCTGCGCGCCCGTGGACAGGTCGTTGGTGCCCCAGTTCCACTCGTAGGCGCCGTCGGCGTGCTCCAGGTCGGTGATCGGGCACCAGGCGCCGACCGCGAAGATCGCGTCGGAGGCGTCGGCCGCGCCGAGCTCCTTGAGGTACTTCTCGTAGACCGGGCTGTCGCCGGACGCGCCGAGCAGCGAGGACAGGGCGCCACCGGCGCTCGTACCGGCGGAGACGATCCGCTCGACGTCGCCGGGGATCAGGCCCTTGTTGGCCCTGATGTACCGGACGGCCGCCTTGAGGTCGACGATCGCGGCGGGGGCGGTGCCGTAGTACTCGCCGCCGGAGTTCTTGAGGGTACGGCCGCGGGCTCCGGGCTCGATCACGACGTACCCGGCGGCGAGCGCGAGGAGCTGGTTGCTGGAGGTGGCGCCGCCGCTCGCGTTGGTGTTGCCGTTGGCGCCCGGGGCCGCGCTCGTGGCGGAGCTGGGGGCCGCCCCGCTGGGCGCCGCACCGCCGCCCATGGCCGAACCGCCGCCGCCCACCTCGGTGGCGTCCGCGACGGAGGAGGGCATGTAGCCGCCGACGGAGTTGGCGAGCAGGATCGGGGCGTCCGTCGGGTCGACCGTCTTGCCGTCGATCTCGACCGGGGCGCTGACGATCAGGGACTGGTAGGTCGCGTCCACCGGGTCGGCGACGTAGGTGATCGCCTTCCAGAAGTGGTAGGTCACCTCGTGCTCGGTGCCCTCGGTGTCCGTGATCGTCTTCGTCAGCTTCGAGTACCCGTCCGGGTCGAACGTCAGGGAGTCCGAGGACGAGGAGGGGTTGCTCGACGCCTGCGCGCTGAGGGCGATGCCGCCGACTGCTGCGACTCCGGCCGTGGCGCCGATGCCCATGACGACGGTCCTGCGCTTGAGTGCCCTGTGCTTCACCTTGCTGCCTCTCGTATCCGGCTCCTTGGCCTTGCGGCTGCGAACGTATTCGACCGCCGACAAAATCGTCAACAATTCGCCGGGATCTCATGGGGGACCCACAGGGCCACGGGAAACGCACAGGTTTTCCCTGTCCGGGTCTAGGTTGCGCTTCAGGAGCTGACGTAACGTCAGATTATGGATGCGACACGTTCCGGCGGGATGCACAGCGTTCCGCCGCGATACGACCTCCCCGAACCGGACGCCTTCACCCGCCCCTACTGGGACGCGGCGGCCGAGGGCCGGCTCCTGCTGCGCCGCTGCCGCCCCTGCGGCCGGGCCCACCACTACCCGCGGGAGTTCTGCCCGCACTGCTGGAGCGAGGACGTCACCTGGGAGCCCGCGACCGGCCGCGCGACCCTCTACACCTGGTCCGTCGTCCACCGCAACGACCTCCCGCCGTTCGGCGACCGCGTCCCGTACGTGCCCGCCGTGGTCGACCTGGCGGAGGGCCCGCGCATGATGACGGAGCTGGTGACCGCCGACCCGGAGACCCTGCGCGCCGGACTGGAGCTGGAGGTCACCTTCCGCGAGGGAGCACCGGTGTTCCGCCCGGCGCCGGCGCACTGAGACCGGCCGGTCCGCGCGGAGGAAACCGCCGCAACGCCGCCCGGCGAGGCAAGGGAACCCGCTGGACAGTTGCCCGGCGACTCATGGAACCCGCTGGGCTGCCGCCTGGTGCGGAGGTTTCAATGGGCCCATGGCTCTCACCGACGAACAGCCCGCCGCCCATCGCCCCGACAACGCCCCTTGCGGCCGCGGTCTGCGGCTCGACCGCTGGGACCCGGACGCGGAGGCGCAGGTCGAGGCGTGGCTGCGGGCCCGTAACGACCCGGACTTCCGTCGCTGGAACACCCCGCTCACCCTGGTGACCGACCTCGCGGGTGCCCGCGACGTGCTGCGCAGGCAAGCGGCGGACAGCACGTGTGAGCCGTTCCGCATCACGGACGCGGAGAGCGGTGCGACCCTCGGCCACATCGGTATCAACATGATCGACCGGACGTTCCGGACGGCCCGGGTCGGCTACTGGACGCTCCCCGAGGCGCGCGGCCGCCGGGTCGCGACCCGTGCCCTGGCCCTGGCGGCGGACTGGGCCTTCGCCGAACTGGATCTCCACCGCCTGGAGTTGGGGCACGCCCTCGGCCATGAGGCGTCCTGCCGGATAGCCGGGACGTGCGGTTTCGCGTACGAGGGGACGCTGCGCGGCGCGATGTTCGAGGCGGGCCGCAAGGACGCCTTCCGGGACGTACACCTCCACGCCCGCCTCGCCACGGACCCCGGGGCCGCCGCGGAGGCCTAATTCAGGTGCCGGGCAGGGCGGTCGGACGGGAACATCGACCATGGCACCCGAAACGCACGCATCCGATACGCAAGGATCCGGCTGGCACTTCACCTCCGACGTCGGCCAATTCCTCGCCCATTCCAGGGACTTCCTCCACTCGCGCCCCGATCTGCACACCGTCCATCTGACGGTGACGGAGCAGCTGCGGCGGAGGGGGCCACGGGCCTACGGCGACGCGCCCCCGCTCCTCGGCCACCTGGTCCGGGAGGACGGCAGCGTGGGCGCCGCGTTGCTGCACACCCCGCCGTTCTCCCTGCGCACCACTCCACTCACGGCCGGCGAGACCGAGACGCTGGTCACCGCTCTCCTCGATCTCGGCCACCCCGTCACCGGCTTCGCCGCCGAGCGCGCCACGGCGGAGGCGTTCGTGACGGCGTGGGAGCGTCGGACCGGGGTGCCCGCGCGGCTCGGCGAGCGCCAAAGGCTGTACCGGCTGGCCGAGTTGACGGACCCGTCGCCGATGCCGGAGGGCCGGGCGAGGGCCGCGGGCGAGGCGGACCGGGAGCTGCTGGTCCGCTGGTACGGCGGGTTCGTCGTGGACGCGGGCGTGCACGACGGCCGGGACGGCGGGGACTGGGCCGACTTCCGGCTCTCGTACGGCGGCGTCACCCTCTGGGAGACCCCCGACGGCACCCCCGTCTCCATGGCCGGCGTCACCCCGACGGTCGGCGGCCAGGCCCGGATCGCGCCCGTCTACACCCCGCCGGAGCTGCGCGGCCGGGGTTACGCCGGTGCGGTGACGGCGGAGGTCGGCCGGGCGGCGCTGGCGGCAGGGGCCGGCGAGCTCCTCCTCTTCACGGACCTCGCCAACCCGACGAGCAACGCCCTGTACCAGCGCATCGGATACCGGGAGGTGGCTGACTGGGCGGAATACCACTTCGAGGAGCGGCGCATCTGAGGGTCGGCCATGCCGAGGGCCGGTGCTCACGGCCACAGCAGCTCCTTCCGCCAGCCGCCGTCCGCGCCGCCGTCCGCGCCGGTGTCGGTGACGTACCGCAGCCGCACGTGCCGCCGTTCCGGGTCGCCCTGGAAGAACTCCACCTCCTGCGGGTGCAGCCGGTAGAGGGTCCAGGTCGGGGAGGGGGCGGCCGGGTCGGTGCGGGCCCGTTCCCAGGCTGCCTCGGACGCCTCCCGCAGCTCCTCCAGCGAGGACAGGACCCCGCTCTGCAGGCCGGTGAGCGCGGCCGCCAGGGCGCCCGTGGAGCGGGCGTGCAGATCCGCCTGGCTCTCCTGCGACGGGGCCGCGGTGACCGGGCCGCGGAGCCGGACCTGGCGGCCCAGCACCGGCCAGTAGAAGGCCAGCGCCGCGTACGGGCGGGCGCTCAGCTCGTGGCCCTTGCGGCTGGTCACATGCGTGCCGAAGGACCAGCCGGCCGCATCCGCGCCGTGCAGCATCACGATCCGGACGTCCGCCCGGCCCTCCTCGTCGGTCGTCGCCAGCGACATCGTGTGCGGCTCCGCCTGCCCCGCCGCCACCGCCTCCGCGAACCACGTGGTGAAGAGGGGGAGCGGGGCCGCGGGCGCCGCCGCCGGGTCGAAGGGCCGTAGCTCCGTCGCCCCGGGGGCCCAGACCCGGAGCTGCCCGAGGAGTGCGTGAAGATCCGTTGCTGCCATGGGGCGAGTATCACGCGGGCGGCTCCGCGACACCCATCACGGACACCCGTCACGCGGCCCGGCCGGGTACGGCAGCCCCTCGCCGTGGCCCTCGCCACAGATGGGCGGCGAAGTCACGCAAACCGCTGCGAACGCGCGTGCGCTGCCCCCAGACTGTCCGGGTCGAACGACGGCGGAGGGGACATGAACGCGCAGAGGACCGTGAAAGTGGCCGTCCGCCACATACTCAGCGATGTGGTCAAGGGCGGTGTCGTCACGCCCCGGACCCGTACCGTCACCTGGGCCTCCGGCCAGTTCCAGCTCAAACGGCCCGCCGAGGGACGGCACAGCGTCGAACTGGAGTGCCCCGTCTGCACGGCGTCCATCCTCGCCGAGGTCAGCGACCATACGCGGACCCGGCGGGTGCGGAACATCTGGGCGGTCGTGTCGGCGATCTCCCTCGTCGTGTTCGTCGCCGCCCTCGGCTACGCCTTCCAGGAGGGCGGCAAGACCCTGCCCGAGGGGCAGTCCCTGCCGGTCCTCTTCCCGGTCAGCGTGGTCGCCGTCTTCGTGGGCTTCGCCATGGCCCCCACAGCGTGGTTGCGCAGCCGCAACCACGTCGGCGTCACCATGCTGGACGCCCCCAGGCCCCGCCGCGGCCACCGCATCGTGCCCGTACGCGACTAGCGCCCGCCTACCGCCCGTGTCCGGTCAGTGCCGGGCGAACTGGAGCCCGGTCTGCTGGGCCACGTCCGGCCGTACCGCGAGCGCGGGCACGGTGAGCTGCTCGCCGTAGATGTCGGTGAGCCGGATCTCGCTTCCGCAGCCGGTGCCCTGCTCGGAGAGGAAGTAGTTGTACCCGGTGCGGGTCAGTGCCAGCCAGCCGCCGCTCGTACGGACCTCCAGCCGGGCCAGCGGGTTGCGGTGGCCGATCGCCTGGATACCGCACCAGTACTGGGTGGAACCGGTCTTGTAGCGGATCGAGATCGTGTCGGAGGTCGCCGGGCTCAGCAGGCTCCAGGTGATCGGGATCCGGCCCGCCGAGAGGGGCGCGAGCTTCGCGAACGCCTGTCGGCTGAGGTCGAGCTGGCCGACCGCGCAGGGCGCCGGGCACTCGTTGGTGATCCGCACGGTGATGGACTTGCCGCCCGCGTGCACGGAGATGTACGCCCCGCAGGCCTTGGCGGTCTCGTAGTCCGCGGTGTTCATCGCCGCGGTCATGACGTCGTCGGTCGGGCCGAACGAGCAGGCGCCGTCGCCGTTGCCGACGTCGTAGGAGGTGGCGACCCCGTCGTACGTCGTCCCGGGACGGATCCGGCCGGCCGCGGGGGCCGTGGTGGTCGAGGTGCCGGCGGTGCCGCTCGCCGCCCGGCGGGCGGGGGAGGCGGCCGACGGGGTCGCGGACGCCGACGCCCGGGCGGGGCTGCTCGCCGTGGGCTTCGGTGCCGCCGACGAGGGCTTCGACGGTGTCTGCGATGCAGAGTCCGTCTCCGTCGCCGTCCCGCTTGGCCCGGCTTCGGACGAGGACGAGGAGGACGACGCGGACACCGCCCGGTCCGACCCGGTGTCGGACGAGCCGCCGGGGCGGAAGGCCACGACCAGGGTCACGATCAGTGCGACGGCGGCCACGGCGGCGACCGCGAACAACGGCCCGCGGACCGGGCGCCATTGGAACTCCCGGTCCGGCTGCGAGCGACGGCGATGAGAGGAGGAGGCCACGGAGGGATCCTTACGTGGTTCGGCGGTGTACGTCCTTCGAACGTCTCCTTCTGAACTACGCAGTTCTGCGACGAAGTTCTGAACGTCTGAACGTCGAAAGCTTCCGGTAGGCAGTCGCCGCCGAAGCCCGGAAGGTTGCCGCCGTCACCCCGATTTCCGCCGCCCGTACGGAACCCGGGTCACCCCCGCCCCAGCACCACCGTCCCCGACGAGCAGAACCAGCCCCCCGTCCCCGACGCCACCCCCAGCTCCGGCAGCCCCCCGTCCGCCCGCCGCACCTGCCGGTCACCGGCCTCGCCGCGCAACTGCCGTACCGCCTCCACCAGGAGGAACAGGCCCCGCATCCCGGGGTGCTGGGCCGACAGCCCGCCCCCGTCCGTGTTCACCGGCAGCTCGCCGCCCTCGACCCGCAGCCGGCCCTTCTCCACGAACGCCCCGCCCTCGCCCTTGGCGCAGAACCCCAGGTCCTCCAGCGTCACCAGCGTCATGTAGGTGAACGCGTCGTAGATCTCCGCGAAGTCGACGTCGGCGGCGGTGACCCCGGCTCGCCGGAACGCCAGTCGTCCGCTCACCGCCGCCGGGGAGACCGTGAAGTCCGCCCACTCCGACATCGTCGCGTGGGACACGCACTCGCCCGCGCCAAGGACCCACACCGGGGAGGTATCGCAATCCCGTACGTACTCCTCGGCCGCCAGCAACACCGCCGCGCCGCCGTCCGAGCGGATGCAGCAGTGGAGTTTGGTGAAGGGGTCGGCGATCATCGGGCCGGACAGGACCTCGTCGACCGTGATCGTGGTGCGGAACATCGCCTCCGGGTTCAGCGCCGCGTTCGCCCGCGCCTGGATCGCCACCTCCGCCAACTGCTCGATCGTCGTGCCGTGTTCGATCATGTGGCGGCGGGCCGCCATCGCGTACTTGGCGATGAGGGTGTGGCCGTAGGGGACCTCGAACTGGAGGGGGCCCCGGGAGCCGAAGGACAGGTTCCCCGTCCGCCGCCCCGCCCTGACGTCGGCGCGGGCCGTCGAGCCGTACACCAGCAGGACCGCGTTCGCGTGGCCCGCCGCTATCGCGTCCGCCGCGTGCGCCGCCATGACCTCCCACGTGGAGCCGCCGACGGAGGTGGAGTCCATCCAGGTGGGGCGCAGGCCCAGGTACTCGGCCACCTCCACCGGGGCCAGCGTGCCGAGGCCCGCCGAGGCGAAGCCGTCCACCACCTCCCGGCCGAGGCCCGCGTCGGCCAGCGCACGGCGGGCCGCCTGGGCGTGCAGGGCGTAGGGGGTGGCTTCGTCCACCCGGCCGCAGTCGGACAGGGCCACGCCGACCACGGCGACCCTGCGGGGTCCAGTCATGAATCTGACGGTACATCAGATCTGCCTCACTCCGCCCCTGTGCATCTGCGTCCGGCGCCCCTAGCATGACGGGCCGTCAGATCGTCAGGAGGTCCGTTCATGGACGCCCGCTTCACCGACGAGCAGGACGAGATCCGGCGCGCCCTGCGTGAACTGCTCCACAAGCGCTGCGGTCCGGAGGACGTACGGGCCGCCGTCGACCGGGCGGGAGGCCATGACCCCGGCCTCTGGACCGCCCTGAGTGAACAACTGGGCCTGCCCGGGCTCGCGCTCCCCGAGGCGTACGGCGGGGTCGGCTGTTCCGGCACGGAAGTGGCTCTGGCGGTCGAGGAGTTGGGGCGCTCCCTGGCCCCCACCCCCTTCCTGGCCACCGCCGTCCTCGCGGCCCCGCTGCTCCTCGCCCTCGGTACCGACGCCCAGCGCGCCGAGCTGCTCCCGAGGATCGCGGCCGGCGGCCTCACCGCCGCCCTCGCCGTCCCCGGTACCCGGCTCGGCACCGCGCTCGCCCTCACCGGGACGGACGGCGGCGACTGGGCCGGCGGCGGCCGGGCCGGGGGCATCCAGGCCAGGCGCAAGGGGCAGGAGGGCGGGTGGCGGCTGTACGGGGAGGCCGACCAGGTTCTCGACGGGCACAGCGCCGGACTGCTGCTCGTCCCGGCGCACACCGGGGGGTACGCCCGCTCGCGCGTCCTGCTCTTCCTGGTGGCGGGGGACGCGGCCGGGGTCGTACGGACCCGGCGGACCGCCCTCGACGCCACCCGGAGCCAGGCCCGGGTGCAACTGCGCGAGGTGCACGCCGAGTTGCTCGGAGCGGACGAGGACACCGACATCCGTCCCGCGCTTGCCTCCCTCGGCGACTTTGTCGCCGCCGTGCTCGCGGGCGAGGCGGTCGGGGCCGCCGACCGGGCGCTGGAGCGGACCGTGGAGTACGTGAAGCAGCGCGAGCAGTTCGGACGGGTCATCGGGTCCTTCCAGGCCGTCAAGCACCGGCTGGCCGATGTGTACGTGGCGGTACGGGCGGCCAGGTCGGCCGCCTACTACGCGGCCTGGGCCACGGCGCACGGGGACCACGTGGGCGGGCTGGCGCTCGCGCAGGCGCTGGAGGCGCTGCGGACCGCCGCCGGGGAGGGGATCCAGTTGCACGGCGGGATCGGTTTCACCTGGGAGCACGAGGCGCATATGTACTTCAAGCGTGCGGCAGGGGACGAGTTGTTGTTCGGGCCCGTGCACCGGCTGCGCGGCCACGCGGCCGCCACGGCAGGGCTGTTCGAGCGGGCGGAGGTGACGGTGTGATCGGGGAACGGCTGGTGCAGCGGGTCTCCGCCACCCGGGGGTTCGCGAAGGTCGCCCCGCATGTCGTCCCGGCCCTGGACCGGGCCGTCCACCGGCTCAGCCGGGGCAGGGTGCTGCTCAGCGCACAGATGCTGCCCGGGGTGATCCTGACGTCCACCGGGGCGCGCAGCGGGCAGCTCCGGCGTACCCCGCTCGCGTGCATGCCGCAGGACGACGGCTGGTTCCTCGTCGGGTCCAACTTCGGCAGGGACGACCACCCCGCCTGGACGTACAACCTGCTCAGGCATCCCGACGCCGAGATCAGCTGGAAGGGACGGGACGTCCCGGTCACCGCCCGGCTGCTGGAGGGGGAGGAGCGGGCGGCCGCCTGGCGGGAGCTGCTGACGTTCTGGCCGCCGTACGCGGCGTACCAGGAACGGGTGGCGCGGGAGCTGCGGGTCTTCCGGCTCACCCGCAGGCAGGCATAACGCAGGCAGGCATAGCGCGACAGGCGATGGCCCACCTCGGGTGAACCACCGCCTGCCAGACAGGACCCAGGGCGCGGGTTACTTCGTGGGCTTCTTCCCGGTCACGCCCAGGTGCACCAACAGCGCGAGGTTCGGCTTGAGTTCGGCCTGCTTCACGCCCCAGGTCTGGAAACCCTTCTGGTGCGCGGCGACGGCCGCGAGCATCGCGACCAGCGAACCGGCCACGGCCGCCGGGTGCACGTCCTTGTCGACCTTGCCCTTGGACTGCAACTCCGCGATGGAATCGGTCAGGGAGTTGTTCACCGAGTTCAGGATCTTCATACGGATCTTGTAGAACCGTTTGTCCCCCTCGGCGGCCCCCAGGTCGACCACGCGCAGAATCGCGTCGTTCTTGCGCCAGAACTCCAGGAATCCGTCCACGAGTTCCTGCGCGGTCGCCCAGCCGGCCTTGCCGACCCAGGAGCGCCCCGCGACCAGTTCCGTCAACTGGCCGCCCTCGGTGGCCATTTGCTCGGCGATCTCCAGGACGGCGCCCTCGACGTCCGGGAAGTACTGATAGAAGGTCGCGGGCGAAGTCCCCGCTTTCCGGGCGACATCGATGACCTTGACGTCCCGGTAAGGGGAGGAGCTGAGCATCTCGCTGAGGCAGTCGAGCAGCTTCTGCCGGGTCGCCTGCCCACGCCGGCCGGCCACGCGGCCGTCGACGGTACGCACTTGTCCTGTCATGCCGTCAGCTTACCGAGGGGTGATCGGAGCGCGATTCGGCCGACTGCAAATGGGGTGCACGAATGTGCGGAGCCGCCGCACCGAAGGGAAACGGCGGCGAAAGCGCCGGTCACTCCGTCGGGGTGCGGCCGGTCTGCGGGGTGCGGGCCGGGCGGTTACTTTGACGACATGGCCGAAAACAGGGCATCCGAATACCGGGAGGGCGTCCCGTGCTGGGTGGACGTGCAGCTTCCCGACGTCGAGGCGGGCAAGCGGTTCTACGGTGAGCTCTTCGGGTGGACCTTCGAGGACACCGACGGCGGCTCCGCGCTGGCCCGCCTGGGTGGCGCGGACGTCGCCGGGCTGGCCCGCAAGACGGACGGCCGGATGCCCACCGTGTGGACGGTGTACTTCGCGACCCCCGACGTGTACGCCTTCACCCGGCGGATCCTCGCGGCCGGCGGCCATGTGCTGCTGGAGCCCGTGCCCGTCCGCGACCTCGGCACCGCCGCCCAGGTCGCCGACCCGCAGGGCGCCGTCTTCGGCCTCTGGCAGGCCGCCGCCCGCCGCGGCTTCGGGGTCCGGCACGCCCCCGGCACCTTCGCCTGGGCGCAGCTCTACACCAGCGACACCGACGCGGCCAACGCCTTCTACTCCCAGCTCTTCACCGACGCCCTGTTCGGCGCCGGTGCCGCCCCGGACTTCGGCCGTGCCCCTGTGACCGAGGTGTTCGCGGCCGGGATGCCGTCCCAGTTCGTCGTCCACTTCCGGACCGGGGACGTGGAGGCCGCGGTCGGGGCGGTGCAGCAGCTGGGCGGCCGGGTGCAGGCGCCGCCCTTCAGCACGTCGTACGGAAAAGTCGCCGTCGTGACCGACAATCAAGGGGCGTCCTTCGCGCTGCTGCAACGCTGAGGCCACAAAAATTCGGTACTCGGTGGCTAAATGTCTCACTTTGTCATGAGACACCCCGATTGGTCGCCGGGTTCGCAACCTGTGCCCGGGCCAGGAAGAATCAGGGTGCGTGCCGCCATGGCGGTGCGGTGGTGAGACGCTGCACAGGGTCGCGTACATATGTGGGTGGACGTGGCCCGTACGGGGAGGTGGCAGGCAAGTGGTGGATCAGCTGACGCAGCACGATCCGCGCCGGATCGGGCCGTTCGAGGTGCTGGGACGGCTGGGGGCCGGCGGCATGGGGCTGGTCTATCTGGCGCGCTCGGCGTCCGGCCGGCGCGTGGCGATCAAGACGGTCCGGACCGAACTCGCCGAGGACCAGCTGTTCCGGGTCCGCTTCACCCGCGAGGTGGAGGCGGCCCGCGCGGTCTCCGGCTTCTACACGGCGGCCGTCGTCGACGCCGACCCGCGCGCCGCGGTGCCGTGGCTCGCGACCGCGTACGTCCCCGCGCCCTCCCTCGAGGAGATAGTGAACGACTGCGGGCCGCTCCCGGCCCAGGCGGTGCGCTGGCTCGCGGCGGGCGTCGCCGAGGCGCTCCAGTCGATCCACGGCGCCGGACTGGTCCACCGCGACCTCAAGCCGTCCAACGTCCTCGTCGTCGAGGACGGTCCCCGGGTCATCGACTTCGGCATCGCCTCCGGTGTCTCGAACACCCGCCTGACCATGACGAACGTCGCGGTCGGCACCCCCGCCTACATGTCCCCCGAGCAGGCCAAGGACTCCCGCAGTGTCACCGGCGCCAGCGACGTCTTCTCCCTCGGCTCCATGCTCGTCTTCGCCGCCACCGGCCACCCGCCCTTCCACGGCGCCAACCCGGTCGAGACCGTCTTCATGCTGCTCCGCGAGGGCCCGGACCTGGAAGGCCTCCCGGACGAGCTGCGCCCGCTCATCGAGTCCTGCATGCAGATGGAGGCCACCGCCCGCCCCAACCCGGCCGACCTCCAGGCCCAGCTGGCGCCCCACCTCTTCGGCTCCGGCTCCGACGACAGCGGTACGGCGTCCGCCTGGCTGCCCGAGAAGGCGGTCGGGCTGATCGAGTCCCGCCGCGGCGGCCGCCCGGCCGTGAAGTCCTCCGCGACCCCGTCGGGCGGCCGCAGCGGCGGCCGCCCGATGCTCCCCCCGCCGCCCTCCTACGACCCCGCGATCCCCGCCCCGGTCCCGGTCGGCGGCCCTTCCCCCGACACCGGCCCGGTGCGCCTGGCCGGCGCCCAGGTGCCCATCGGCCCCGGCCCGCGGGTCTCCGACACCCGCGCCGCCGCCGTCAAGATGCCGCCGCCCGAGGCCGGCCTGGTGGCCAGCTGGTCCCGCCCGCACCCCGGCGTCAACGGCGCCGACCCGGCCGTACCGGCGGTACCCGCCCAGCTGCCGGAGACGGCGTCCGGCTGGCGCCCGTGGCGGTTCCGGATGTCCAACGACGTCTGGGGCACCCCGTCCGTCGAGGGCGACCTCGTCTACGTCACCTCCTTCGAGGTGCACGCCCTGGACGTGGCCACCGGCCGCCGCCGCTTCAAGACCCGCGACGTCGCCTGGTCCATGGCGGTCGCGGACGGCCGTGTCCACGCCTCCGACGGCCCCACCCTGTTCGCCCTGGAGGCCCGCGAGGGCGGCGACCTGTGGCGGCTGTCCACCGACGCCTGGGTGTACTCCCTCAAGGCCGACCGCGGCACCCTCGTCACCGGCACCCGGGGCGGCGGGGTCCAGGCCTGGGAGGCCTCCAACGGGCAGAAACTCTGGGAGCTGTCCGGCGCCCAGACCGACTTCGAGGCCCCCGAGTCCGGGCCCTCCCTGTACGACGGCACGGTCTACGTCTGGCAGGACGCCAGGCTGCGCGCGCTGGACGCCCGTACCGGCGACGAACGCTGGTCGTACCCCATCGGCGACGCGGCCTCCTGCGGCGGGGTCCCGGTCCGCCTCACCCACGCCGACGACGGCTTCGTGTACGCCTCCGCGGGTACCCGCGTCATCGCCCTCGACACCGCCACGGGCCGCGTCCGCTGGCACTTCGAGGCCCCCGCCGTCTTCCTCTCCCCGCCGACCTTCGTACCCGGCCCCGCGGTCACCGGCGGCGGCATCTACCTCGCCGACTACCTCGGCACGGTCTACGCCCTCGACGCCACCGACGGCCGCGACCGCTGGCGCATCGCGACCGAGGCCCGCGCCTCGATCGAGCCGGTGCTGGTCGCCGCGGGCCATGTCCACGTCGGCAGCGGCAAGGGCCTCTACACCCTGGACGCGGTCACCGGCACCCCCAAGTGGCGCTTCCAGGCGGGCGGCGATGTCGTCGGCGCCCCGGCGGTGGCCGAGGGCCGTATCCACTTCGGCTCCACCGACCACCTCCTGTACACGCTGAAGGCCGACGACGGCCGGCTGCGGTGGAAGCTGGCGACGGGCGGGGAGATCACCGGGTCGCCGGTGGTGAAGGACGGCGTGGTGTACGCGTGCAGCAAGGACCGGTGCGTGTACGCCCTGGACGCGGAGAAGGGGACGGGGACGGCTCGCACGGCGTGAGTGCCGGGGGTTGAGCGCCGAAGGGGGTGCCGCGATCGGTCGACGGCCGTGCTGCATCGGCACCCCCGGGACGGCCGTCGTACCGGTTGGTCGCACGGAAGGGTTGTGCACGGCGGCCGTCGCTCGGGGTGGGAGTCGGCTCCCACAGCGAACGGTACGCCGGGGTGACCCGGGCCGCCACGCGGCGATTCAGCGGATGCGGGGCGGGGTCCGGGGCCGGTCGCGGAAGAGGTCCGTCTGCCGGTCCGCGGGCAGGTTGCCCAGGGCGATCAGGTGCGGTGCCTGGGCGAACCCCCGCTCCCGCGCCGCCTCCTTCGCCGCCCACAGCGCCCGTACGCTCCCCTGCACCCCCTCCGTCGGATACCCGGCGATCACGGTCGCGCAGCGCACCGCCGCCTCCAGCGCCCGCCCGGCGCCGGTCACTTCCGACACCAGCCCCACCTCGTACGCCCTGCGCGCACCCATCCGCTCCGCGTTGCCCATGAGCACCATCCGGGCCACCTCCCCGTACGGCATCCGCTGGGCCAGCAGCACGGACTCGTAGGCGCTGACCATGCCGTAGGAGGTGTGCGGGTCGAAGAACGTGGCGGTCTCGTCGGCGATCACGAAGTCCGCCTCCCCGAGGAGGTAGAAGGCACCCCCGCAGGCCATCCCGGCCACGGCGGCGACCACCGGCTTCCACAGGTCGTTCGCCTTGGGCCCGATCGCGAGCAGCGGATCGTCCTGGCTGTACGGGGACGAGGGCTGTGGTACGACCGCGTCCCGGTCCAGCCCGGTGCTGAAGGCACGCCCGCCGGCCCCGGTGAGGACGACGGCCCGTACCGCGTCGTCGAACCGCAACGCCCGCCAGGTGTCGGTGAGTCCGGCGGCGGTGGTGAGGTCGATGGAGTTCAGTTTCTCCGGCCGGTCGAGGGTGAGGACCGCGACCCCGGTCTCCTTGTCGGTGGTGAGTCGCAGGGTCACGGCCGCTCCAGGACCCACTGCGGGACGCCGTCCGCGAAGACCGCCTGGACCCGGGCGCCGATCCGGATCCGCTGCGGGGGGAGAGAGCCGAGAGGCGCCCCGGCCTCGCTGACCATGTTGCCCACGATCCGCACCCGTGGCGCGTCGTCGAGTTCCACGACCACGACGTTGTACGGCGCCTGCGCCGCGTACTCGGGGAGCAGCGGCGGATGCGGGACGACGTACGACCAGATGCGGCCGCGCCCGTTCGTCGGCCGCCACTCGCTCGCGAACGACTGGCAGTGCGGGCAGCACGGGCGGGGCGGGAAGCGGGGCTCGTGGCAGTCGGCGCAGGCCTGGACGCGGAGCTCGCCGCGGGCCGCGTACTCCCAGAAGGGGGCGCCGTCGGTGTCGATGGCCGGTCGCAGCATCTCAGCTCCGGTTGGTGAGGAGGAGGGCGGAGGTCGGGACGCCCTCGCCGGCGGTGACCAGGCAGGTGGCGGCGCCGGGCACCTGGGCGGTACTGGTGCCGCGCAGCTGCTTGACGCCCTCGGTGATGAGGTTGAAGCCGTGCACGTAGGCCTCGCTGAGCCCCCCGCCGCCGGTGTTCACGGGCAGCCGCCCGCCGATCTCCAGGGCGCCCCCCTCGGTGAACGCCCCGCCCTCCCCTCTCCCGCAGAAGCCGTAGCCCTCCAGGGAGAGCGGTATGAGGGCGGTGAAGGCGTCGTAGATCTGGGCGACGTCGACGTCCTCCGGGGTGATGTCGGCGTGCTTCCAGAGGTGGCGGGCGGCGGTCCAGGCGGGGCCGGTGAGGGGGTCGTCGTTCCAGTAGTTGACCATGCCGTGGTGCTGGGCGGGGAGGCCCTGGGCGGCGGAGTGGACGTAGACGGGGGTCTTGGCGCAGTCCCGGGCCCGTTCGCGGGAGACGACCACGCAGGCCAGCGCCCCGTCCGTCTCCAGGCAGTTGTCGAAGAGGCAGAGGGGCTCGCTGATCCACCGGGAGGTCATGTACATCTCGCGGGTGAGGGGGCGGTCGTACATGACGGCGGCGGGGTTCTGGTTGGCGCGGTTGCGGCAGGCAAGGGCGACGTTGAAGAGGTGGTCGCGGGTGGCGCCGTACTCGTGCATGTAGCGGCGGGTGAGCATGGCGATCTCGTCGGCCGGCCGGAGCAGGCCGAAGGGGCGGGTCCACTGGGCGGGGGTGGGGAGCTGGACGGTGGTGTTGGTCCACGGGCGGGGTCCGGAGCCGCGCTTGCGTGACCGCCAGGCGACCCCGACGGAGGCCTGCCCGGAGGCGATGGCCGCGGCGAGGTGCGCGACCGTGGCGCAGGAGCCGCCGCCCCCGTACCCCACCTTGCTGAAGAAGGTCAGGTCGCCGAGGCCGACCGCCTTGGCCAGCTCCACCTCGTCGGTCTCCTCCATGGTGAAGGAGGCGAGCGCATCGACCTCGCCGGGGGCGATGCCGGCGTCGTCGAGGGCGGCGAGGACGGCACGGCAGGCGAGGGTCTTCTCGTCCTCGTCGAGCCGTTTGGCGAAGGGGGTCTGGCCGATCCCGACGACGGCGGTGGCGTCCTTGAGGCCATGGAGACCTTTGCGATCGGTCATGGTGCCCGCACCTCCACGGCTCTCGCGCTCTGCTGACAGGCCGTCAGGCTACAGCTAATCTGACGGTCAGTCAGCTATGCATCCGGGGAGGTCGGTTGTGCGCGGTGACATGGGGTGGGGGACCGTTCCAGGGCTGGTGCGGTCGGCGGCGGAGCGGTACGCGGACGTCGAGGCGGTGGTGGACGGCCGTACCCGGATCACGTACGCGGAGCTGGGCGCCCGGGTGGAGCGGGCGGCGGCCGCCTGCATCGCCTCCGGCGTCGGGAAGGGCGACCGGGTCGGGATCTGGGCGCCCAACTCCCTGGAGTGGATCGTCGCGGCGCTGGGCGCGGTGTCGGCGGGCGGGGTGCTGGTCCCGCTGAACACCCGCTTCAAGGGGACGGAGGCGGCGGACGTGCTGCGCAGGAGCGGGGCGCGGCTGCTGTTCGTGACGGGGACGTTCCTGGGGACGTCGTACGTGGCGTCGTTGCGGAGGGCGGCGCGGGAGGGGGCCTCTGAGGGGGCCTGTGCGGGTCCGCTTCCGGGGCTGCCGGCTCTGGAGCAGGTGGTGGTGCTGTCGGAGGACGCGCCGGTGGACTTCCGCACCTGGAAGGACTTCCTGGCGGGAGGCGAGGGGGTGGAGGCCGCGGAAGTCCGGGCGCGGTCGGGTGAGTTGGACGGCTCGTGCCTGTCGGACATCATCTTCACCTCCGGTACGACGGGCCGCCCCAAGGGCGCGATGATCACCCACGCGCAGACCCTGCGCGCCTACGAGGTCTGGGCCGACCTGGCGGGCCTGCGCAGCGACGACCGCTACCTGATCGTGAACCCCTTCTTCCACACGTTCGGCTACAAGGCCGGGGTGATCGCCTGCCTGATGCGCGGGGCGACGATGATCCCCCAGCCGGTCTTCAACGTGGAGACGGTCCTGGCGAACGTGGCGTCGGAACGGGTGTCGGTGCTGCCCGGCCCCCCGACCCTCCACCAGTCGCTCCTCGACCACGCGGCGCGCGATGCGCATGACCTTTCGGCGCTGAGGCTGGTGGTGACGGGCGCGGCGGTCGTACCCCTGCAGCTGGTGGAACGCCTGCGCGGCGAACTCGGCGTCGAGACGGTCCTGACGGCGTACGGCCTCTCCGAGGCGAGCGGGATCGTGACCATGTGCCGGCGGGGCGACGACCCGACGGTCATCGCGTCCACGTCGGGCCGGGCGATACCCGGCACGGAGGTGCGCCTGGACGAGGCGGGTGAGGTGCTGGTCCGCGGCTTCAACGTGATGCGCGGCTACTACGAGGACGCGGCGGCGACGGCCGAGACGTTCACGGCGGACGGCTGGCTGCGCACGGGGGACGTCGGCGTCCTGGACGGCGCTGGGAACCTGCGGATCACCGACCGCCTGAAGGACATGTTCATCGTCGGCGGCTTCAACGCCTACCCGGCGGAGATAGAGCAACTCCTGGGCCTGCACCCGGAGGTCGCCGACGTGGCGGTGATCGGCGTACCGGACGGCCGGCTGGGCGAGGTCGGCAAGGCGTTCGTGGTGCGCAGAGCGGGCGCGGTGCTCACCGGGGACGACCTGATCGCCTGGGCGCGACGGGAGATGGCGAACTACAAGGTGCCGCGGATGGTGGAGTTCGTGGCGGAGCTGCCGCGGAACGCCGGCGGGAAGGTGGTGAAGGGGGAGCTGCGGGGGCGGGGCTAGTGTGAGGCCTGCCCCCTCCGCACGTCATCCGACCAGCCAGAGGCCGTTCCCCGCGCGCGATATCTCCGGTCCGAGGTCGAGGTCGGTCTCCTTGAACGAGAGCAGCCGGGATCCGCCGCGCCACACCTCGATCCCCTCTTGGCCGGTGACCACCAGCTCGGCCGGCCTGCGGCCGTCGGTGTCGAGCAGTTCGGCCGAGCCGCCGGGCACGGACCGCGCCCCCTCGGTGGTCAGCCCTCCGGCGCTCCCTCTCAGCAGGATGACCTCCTCCGGCCCCGTCCTGGGCCGGACCGAGAACGCCACATCGGCGTATCCGTCGCCGTCCAGGTCCCCGACCGCCGGCGCGTTGCCGAACGTGCAGGGCATGAAGGGCCCCTTCACCGGCAGGCCCGCGGTCTCCTCGGTGAAGCGTGACGTCTTCAGCGTCCCGCCGTAGAGGACCATCAGCCGGCTGCCGCCCTCTGGGACCATCGTGTCGCCGAGCATCTCGCAGGGCAGCCCCGCCACCACGTCGGCGTAACCGTCGTGGTTCACGTCCGCCGTTCTGAGCGTCGAACCGTAGAAGCCGTCCGCCAGCCGCGGGCCCTTGACCAGCTTCCCGTCGGCGGCACCTCGGTACACGACGGTGGCGCGGGCGACGGGCGCGTAGTCCGCCAGGATGGACCAGCTGACCAGGAGATCGTCCTTGCCGTCCCCCGTGACGTCCCCCAGGGCGGCGGGCACCCCGACGGCGTAGCGCGGGTCGCTGGGCGTCAGGTCGAGAGGGACGGTACGGCGCGGTGTGCCTTTGCGGCTGAAGGGGCCCAGCAGGACCCGTACGGCGTTGTCCTTTCCCATGCCGACGCCCATGCCGACCACGAGATCGGTGTGTCCGTCGCCGTCGACGTCGCCCGCCAGGGGCGCCGAGCCGGTCAGCCGGGCGGCCGCGGCACCGGTCAGCCCCTTGTCGCTCCCCCAGACGACGAAAATCGTGTTCCGGCCCGCCTGGGTGACGAAGTCGGCCCGCCCGTCACCGTCGAGGTCGGCGGTCACGCTCGTGCCCGGGCTGCCGAAGTAGCCTCCCTCGCCCGCCTTGCCCAACCCCAGATCGTTCTGGGTGACGACCTGCGGCTTCCCGGTCCGCGGGCCCCGTGCGGACCCTCGCAGGACGGCCGCGAATCCGGCGGCGTACTTCCCGTTCACGGTCGCGGTCGTGTCACCGACCACGAGATCGCCGTACCCGTCCCCGTCGAAGTCGGACCGCACCCCCGGATGACGTGCCGGTCTCTCCTCCGACCCGCCCGACCCGCAGGCCGACAACAGGAGAAGCAGAACGGCACCCGCGCCAAGAGCTCTCTTCATGCCAACTCGGACCGCTGGGAGGGGCCTTGGGTTGCCCACAGACGCGAGGCTATGGAGGCGGCGGCCGGAGCGGTGAGCACGGTTCCCGCCGCGGATCGGCAAGAACCGTGCTCTTGACGCACCTCGGCCGCGACGGCTCCCCCTCCGAGCCGCCGCGGCCGTCCCCGTGTGGAGAAGGCTCCGTCGTCAGGCCTTCTCGTCGGTGATGTGGATGTTGGCCGGCGTGACCGTGGCGGTCTCCGTCACGGTCTCCGTCGTGGTGTCCGTGAGCGGCTCGTCGGTGATGTGGATGTTGGCCGGCGTCACCGTGTCGCCGGCCGGCTCGTCGGTGATGTGGATGTTGCCATTGGTCTTCTCGGCGCTCATCGGGTGCTCCCCTGACAGTGTTGGACGTGGTGGATGGACAAGATCCGTCCGGCAACTCCCCCGCGGGCTGCCGGACGGATCTTGAGGCCGGATCACCATAAGGGTCTGGCCCGACGCCGTTCCGTCTGCCCCCCGACGCGACGACCCGACACAGGCGAGAGTGCCGGACCGCGATAAACGAACGATGAACGCCTCCGCCGCGCCTGCTCAGGCCACCTGAGTCGGCGTCAGCAGGCCCCGGGCCTCGTCCGCTTCCGGCGCGCCGAGCGACTCGAAGATGTCGAGGGCCTCGCGCCAGCACACCTGTGCCCGGTCCAGCTGGCCGATGCCGTTGAGAGCGCGGCCGAGGACGGTGAGGACATTGCCGCGCCGCCACTCCCCGCCGATGCCCCGCAGCAGGGTCAGCGCCGTCTCCGCGTTCGACGCCGCCTGCGCGGGGCGCCCCGCCGTGACGTCGAGTTCGGCGAGGCGGAAGACCGTCATGCCCTCCCACAGCCGCTGCCGGCTGTCGCGGAACACCACGAGGGCCTGTTGGAGGCATTCGGTCGCCAGAGTCAGTTTTCCGCTCTGCGCCAGCGCGAGGCCCAGTGCGTACCGCCCGTTGGCGCCCTTCAGGTCGTGCCCCATGTCGTCGTACATGGCCGTACCCTGTCCGGCCAGGGTCACCGCGCTCTCCGCCCGGCCGGTGGCCAGGTGCACGCGCGACAGGTTGCACAGGGCGCTCGCCTCGCCCGGCCGGTCGCCGAGCGCGCGGAAGTGCTCGATGGCGCGGGTGAAGTGCGCCTCCGCGTCCTCGTGCCGGTTCTGGTAGGCCGCGATCGCGCCGCCCACGTTGGACGACCAGCAGTCGGCCATCGGGTCGTGGGAGGAGTCGGTCAGCTCGCGGGCCCGGCCGGCCTCCTCGTCGGCCAGGTCGAACCGGCCGGTGAGGCTGTGCGCATAGGCCAGGGTGATCAGCGCCCGGACCTCCGCGCACGGGTCCGCGGCCACCCGCGCCGCCGCGCACAGCGCCACCGCGACCGTCTCGTACTCCCGGGAGTTGGCCCCCGACTCGGCCAGGTCGATCGCCGCCCACAGGACGTCGACGGCACGCCGGAGCATCCCGGGGTGCGCGGACTGCCGGACGCACGCCAGCAGTGAGACCGCCTCGGAGTACAGCCAGTCCTGTGCCGCGTGCCGGTCGTCGAACGCGAGCCCCGGGTACTCCGGGGCCGCGAGGTGATCGACCAGCCGGTCTCCCGGCCGTTCGATCAGGTAGACCGCCGCGGCGGTGGCCAGGTAGAAGTCCAGCAGCCGCGACAGTGCCGCCTCGCGCTCGCTCGGCGGCTGTTCGTCGCGTTCCGCGCACGCACGCGCGTAGAGCCGGACCAGGTCGTGGAAGCGGTAGCGGCCGGGGGCCGCCGACTCCAGGAGCGAGGTGTCCACGAGGGCCTCCAGGAGGTCCTCCGTGTCCTCCTGCGGGAGGTCCAGCATGGCGGCCGCCGCCGCCAGGGAGATGTCCGGGCCGTCGGCCAGGCCGAGCAGGCGGAAGGCGCGGGCCTGGGTCGGCTCCAGCTGGCCGTAGCCGAGTTCGAAGGTGGCCTTCACCGCCAGGTCGCCGGCCTGGAGTTCGTCCAGGCGGCGGCGTTCGTCCGCGAGCTTCGCCGCGAGGACCGAGACGGTCCAGGTGCGTCGGGCCGCGAGACGGGATGCCGCGATGCGGATCGCGAGGGGGAGGAAGCCGCAGGCGGCGACCACGTCCAGGGCCGCCTCGCGCTCAGTGGCCACCCGCTCCTCGCCGACGATCTTCGTGAAGAGCTGCAGCGCCTCGTCGGGGGACATCACGTCCAGGTCCACCAGATGGGCCCCGGCCAGGTCGACCATGCGGACGCGGGAGGTGACCAGCGCCGCGCAGCCCTCCGTGCCCGGCAGCAGCGGGCGCACCTGTGCCGCGTCCTTGGCGTTGTCCAGCAGGACGAGGACGCGGCGGCCGTCCAGGACGGAGCGGTACAGGGCCGCGCGGTCGTCGAGGGAGTCGGGGATGGCCGAGTCCGGTGTGCCGAGCGCACGCAGGAAGGAGCCCAGCACCGTCTCCGGTTCCGCCGCCCGCGAGCCGGCGCCCTGCAGGTCGACGTACAACTGGCCGTCCGGGAAGGCGGACCGGGCCTGGTGGGCCACATGGACCGCGAGGGTCGTCTTGCCGACGCCCCCGATGCCCGCCAGCGCCGATACGGCCATCACCCGGCCCTCCGCCGAGGCCAGCACCTCGCCCAGCTCGGTGACGAAGGCCGAACGGCCGGTGAAGTCGGGCACGGTCGCCGGGAGTTGGGCCGGGCGAACGGGGACGGCCGCCGGCTCCTCCTCCGGGGAGGAGGGCTCCGCCAGAGCCGGGTCGGCCTGGAGGATGCGCTGCTGCAGCTCGCGCAGGCCCGGTCGCGGGTCGACGCCGAGTTCCTCGGCGAGGAGGCGGCGGGTGTCGGCGTACACCGCGAGGGCTTCCGCCTGGCGGCCGCTGCGGTACAGGGCGAGCATGAGCAGTTCGCGGAGGCGTTCGCGGAGGGGGTGGGCGGCCGTCAGAGCCGTCAGCTCCGAGACCGCCTCCGCGTGGCAGCCCTGCTCCAGGTCCATGTCCAGGCGGGTTTCGAGGAGTTGGAGCCGCCACTCCTCCAGGCGGACCCGCTGGGCGTCGGCGTACGGGCCTGGTACCCCGGCCAGCGGTTCGCCGTCCCACAGCGCCAGCGCCCGGTTCAGCACGTCACGGGCGTGGCACAGGTCCCCGCCGTTCTTCGCCTTCTCCGCCTCCGCCGCCAGGTCCTGCGCCGCCGCCAGGTCCAGGGCGCCCTCGCCGAGCCTGCGCACCGCGTATCCGCCCGACTCGCTGACCAGGACCCCGGGGTCCAGGACCTTGCGCAGCCGGGACGCGTAGGTGCGGACCGCCGCCAGCGCCTGCGAAGGCGGCTCGGGGCCCCACAGCGCGTCGATCAGCTCGGCCGCGGTCGCCGTCCGGCCCTCGCGCAGCAACAGGGCGGCGAGCAGCGCGCGTTGCTGGGGGGAGCCGGTGTTGAGCGGCTCCTCCCCCCGCCAGGCGCGCACCGGACCGAGCACACTGAAGCGCAACGCCGCCGCCTCCGCAGAGGAGGAGGGGCGCCGCTGCTCCGGTACCCGCGGTCCACCGTCCATGCCCGTCCCCCTAGACATCCCGATCCACCCCGTCAGTTTGCCTTGTTCACGGGGGTTGCGTCAGCCGGGCGAGACACCGATCACAGGGCGACACACGGTGGTCCACACACTCTTCACACAGAAGTGGCCTCTGGCGGCAGGACAGTCTTCACGCGGAAGCGGCCTCTGCCAGCAGCGCGAGTTCATGGCGGAACGACTCCGCGAGCAGGTCGGCGTCCTCGGCGCCCGAGTTGGTGCACACGCTCAGGGTGTGGCCGCGGGCGCAGCCGCCCAGGGCGAAGGTGACCGTGTCGTCCGGCGGCACCATGGGGACCAGGCTGATCCGGCGCAGCGGACGCCCGGCCAGGGTACGGCCGGACTCGCGCAGATGGACGTAGGTGCAGGCGGCCGGCGCGTAGTCCGGGGCGAACAGGCGGCCGCGGGCGAGCGCCTGAGCCAGTCCCGGCAGGGCGGTGACGGCCGCCTCGAAGAACTTCTCCGTCCTGCCGAGGGGGCGGGTGACGGTGGTGAGCAGACCGGCGCAGGCCCGGAGCCGGGCGGCCGGGTCGGACAGGGCGACCGGAGCGGGCAACCGTACGTTGCAGAACGCGTTGCCGAGGAAGTCGCTGCGGTCGGCGGGCCGTTGGTCGACCGGGACGGACAGCCAGACCGGTCGTCCGGCGGGGTCGGAGGTGTCAGAGGTGTCCGAGGTCAGCAGGCAGGAGCGCAGTACGCCCGAAACGGCCGCCAGGAAGACCATGTTGGTGGTCGCCCCTGCCCGCCCGCGCGCGGCCCGCACGAGTTCGGGAGGCAGTCGTACGACCGAGTACGCCGTCCTCCGTTCCCCCTTCCCCGGCAACGGCACCGCCAGACCGGCCGTCAGCAGGCCCGGTTGGGTGCCGGGCGCGGGGACGCGGCGCAGCTCGCCCGGTCCGGCCGCCGAGGCGTCGGCGTCCACCGGGCCGCAGCCGTCCAGGAGAGCGCGCAGCAGGGTGGTCAGCGACCGTCCGTCCAGAAGGCTGTGGTGCATCCGGAAGAGGAGGGTGAACTCGCCCTCGGCCGGGCCGCGCAGCAGGTGCAGGTTCCAGGGCGGTTCGCCGGACGGGAAAGGGGTGTGGAACCAGTCCCGTACGGCCTCCTCCAGGGTCTCCCCGCCCGTGTCCCGTAGCTGCGCGGCCGGGTCGGGACCGGCTGCCGGGGTCTCCCAGCGGTGCCGGCGCGACCAGCCCGACCGGGCCCGCCGCTCGTCGCGCACCAACTGCCGCCCCAGCCGGGGCAGATCGGCCCAGCGCCTGCGCACCAGCGTCCGGAGTCGCGCGAGTTCGGGCGGCGCTCCCGCGAAGTCCAGCGCGATCCCGGCATTGGGCGGACCGAACGGCCAGCGGGCCATCCCCTCCTCCATGAAGGGCAGCTGCGTTCCGGGCATGAGGCGGCTCCTGTCGTGGCGGCTCGTGGCGACTCGTGGCGGCGGTCCTCCACGCCGCCCAACGCTCGCCCACGACCTGCGGTCACGCTCGTCCACGACCTGCGGTCACGCTCGTCCACGACCTGCGGTCACGCTCGTCCACGACCTGCGGTCACGCTCGTCCACGCCCTGTGGCCCGCCCTCGTCCACGACCTGTGGCCGCGGCCGCTCACGCCCTGCGGTCACTCCCGTCTGGTCAACCCGCCGCCCCGCAGGTCACCACGAAGGGGTTGTCTTCGGTCCGTTGCCAGTCGCGTGACACGGGTCGGTGTCGTTGTACCGATGCCCGTCTCCCCACACCACGGCCCCACACGAACCGACGGGTGTCCTCCAACGCGCCGTACAGGAACAGGAAACGCCCATCGTGCCTGGCACCAGCCCCGCCGCCTCCTCGACCCCGCTTCTCCCGCAGGGACCGGCGCACATCGCCGTGGTCAACCTCCCGATGCAGGGGCATGTGAACCCGACCCTGGGCGTGGTGGAGGAGCTGGTGCGCCGGGGCCACCGGGTCACGTACGCCATCACCGAGGACTTCGCGCCCGCGGTCAAGGCGGCCGGCGCAGAGCCCGTCGTCTACCCCGTGGAGAGCGACGGCTCCGACGCGCCCGAGCGCCTCGCGGAGGGCTTCGCCCGCGCGGTGCACGTCTCGCTGGGCTCCCTGCCCGCGCTGACCCGGGCGTACGAACACGACCGCCCCGACCTCGTCCTCTACGACGTCTACAGCTTCGCGGGGCTGCTGCTGGGCGCCCAGTGGGGCGTGCCGACCGTCCTGTGCTCGCCCACCCACATGGCCTACGACGGACTGTTCCCCGAGTTCTTCGACGGCGCGGACGGTCTCGCCGGCCTCCCCGGGTACGACGACCTGGCCGCCGCCTTCGCCGTGCGCGGTCTCGACCCCGCCCGCATCCACGAGGTCGAGCGGCCCGACCGGGCGATCGCCTTCCTGCCCCGTTCCTTCCAGCGCGGTGCGGACACCGTCGCCGCCCGCCGCGTCGCCTACGTCGGGCCCGTCCTCGGCGACCGCTCCTACCAGGGGTCCTGGCAGCCGCCCCGCCCCGACGTGCCCGTGCTGCTGGTCTCGCTGGGCTCCCAGTTCACCCGGCGCCCGGAGTTCTACCGGGTGTGCGCCGAGGCCTTCGCGGACCTGCCCCACCATGTGGTGATGGCCGTCGGCCCGGACGTCACCCCGGACCAGCTCGGCCCGCTCCCCGCCCATGTCGAGGTGCATGCGCAGGTGCCGCAGCTGGCCGTGCTGGCGCACGCGGACGTCTTCGTGACCCATGCGGGGATGGGCGGCACGATGGAGGCCGTGCAGTACGGGGTGCCGATGGTGGCGATCCCGCAGATGGCGGAGCAGCGCGTCAACGCGGGCCGGATCGAGGACCTGGGGCTCGGGGTGCACCTGCCGCGCGAGCGGGTCACCGCGGAGTCGCTGCGGGCGGCCGTGCTGCGGGTCTCGGCGGACCCGGCCGTCCGCGCGGCCGTCGCCGGCCTGCGCGCCGAGATCGACCGGTCGGGCGGCGCGAGTGCCGCCGCGGACCTGGCCGAGGACGCGCTGGGAGCCGAGCAGGGAGCCGAGCAGTGAGCCATGCGACCCTGACGGCGGTCCCCGCCCCGGCCCCCGGGCCCGCCCCCGTGCCCGCGCAGCAGCAGGCGCACCACCACCGCCCCCACCTCTACAGCCGCCCGGTCCGGATGAGCGATCTGGACCCGATGAACCACGTGAACAACGTCCGCCTCCTGGAGATGGTCCAGGACGCCCACGTGGACCTCTTCTACCTCCAGCGCGGCCACCCCGGGCAGGCCGTTCGCGTCCGCGTGATCTACGCCCGCCACGAACTCGACTACACCGAGGCGCTCGACCTCCGTCCGGAACCGGCCGTCATCAGCACCACCGTCAGCGCGGTCCGCCGCACCTCCTTCCAGCTGACCAGCCGGATCACCCGGGGCGACCAGGTGTTCTGCACCTGTGTGAGCACCTGTGTCGCCTACGACCCCGCCGCCCGCCGCACCCGCAGGCTGGAGGACGACGAGCTGGCCGTGCTGGCCCGGCACGCGGCCTGCGACTGCTGACGAACCGCCATCCCAGTAGCTGACGGTTCGTCAGATCGGCGCTACCGTGAGCGCCATGGACACCCAGGACGGCACGTTTCCGCTGATCATCTCCGTCGACGACCACACCGTGGAGCCGCCGGACGTCTGGCAGTCCCGCCTCCCGAAGAAGTACCTGGACGTCGGACCGCGCATAGTCCGTGCCCCGCTGAGGGAGATGAGCTTCCTCGGCGGCCGGTTCAGGCCGGTCATGGGGAAGCCCGGGGAGGACGGCCCGACAGGCGACTGGTGGATCTACGAGGACCTGCACCGTCCCCTCACCCGCCTCGACACCGCCGTGGGCTACTCCCGTGACGAGATCAAGCTCGAAGTGATCACGTACGAGCAGATGCGGGCGGGGTCGTACGACGTCCCGCAGCGGCTCGCCGACATGGACGTCAACCACGTCCAGTCCGCCCTCTGCTTCCCGACCTTCCCGCGCTTCTGCGGGCAGACCTTCACCGAGGCCAAGGACCGCGAACTGGCCCTGCTCTGTGTCCAGGCGTACAACGACTGGATGGTGGAGGAGTGGTGCGGCCCGCTCGCGCAGGGTCGGCTCATCCCCCTCGCGCTCATCCCCCTGTGGGACGCGGAGCTGGCGGCCGCCGAGGTCCGCCGCAACGCGGCCCGCGGTGTCCGTGCCGTCGCCTTCTCCGAGATACCCCCGCACCTGGGGCTGCCCTCCGTCCACACCGACGCGTGGGACCCCTTCCTGGCCGCCTGCGACGAGACCGGCACGGTGGTCGCCATGCACATCGGCTCCAGCAGCAAGATGCCCTCCACCTCGGCGGACGCCCCGCCGGCCGTCGGCTCCACCATCACCTTCGCCAACTGCTGCTTCTCGGTGGTCGACTGGCTGATGAGCGGCAAGTTCGAACGCTTCCCCGACCTGAAGGTGATGTACGCGGAGGGCCAGATCGGCTGGATCCCCTACATCCTCGAACGCGCCGACGTGGTGTGGGAGGAGAACCGGGGCTGGGGCGGAGTCGCCGACAAGGTGCACCGGCCGCCGTCCGAACTCTTCGGGGAGCACGTCTACGGCTGCTTCTTCGACGACGCGTTCGGTCTGAAGAACCTGGACGCGATCGGTCTCGGCAACGTCCTCTACGAGACCGACTACCCGCACTCCGACTCCACCTGGCCGAAGTCACGGGAGGTCGGCGAGGCCCAGATGGGCCACCTGCCCCCGGACGTGGTCGAACGCATCGTCCGAGGCAACGCGATCGACCTCCTGGGCCTGACCCCCGACGGCCTGTGGCCGGGGCCGGGGGCGGTCACGACCGGCTGAGCCCCGCTCCCGCTGCCCTGCCCTGCGGGGCCGTGTCTGGATCAACGCTCCCGACCCTTGTCTGACAGAGCGTCAGGCAAGACGATGACTCCGACAGCTCCGATATGACGGATCGTCAGTTTTGGTTCACCGGATACGGCCACCGGATTCGGTTCATCGGATACGGCCACCGGATTCGGTTCATCGGATACGTCCACTGGATCCGGCCCATCGGATTCAGTCCATCGCGTTCAGGAGGGTGTGTGTCCATCCAAGCCCTGCCGGGCGGGCGGCCGGCGTACGGGATGCAGCTCCCCGTCCAGTCCCAGTCCACCATCTTCGCGGAGCCCTGGGAGGCCGCCGCCGGTCCGGCGGACCTCGTGGCGATCGCCCGCGCCGCCGAGCATGCCGGCTTCGCCTATCTCGCCGTCTGCGACCACGTGGCGATCCCGCGCCGGCTGGCCCCGGCCATGAGCACGGTCTGGTACGACCCGGTCGCCACCCTCGCCCACCTGGCCGCCGTGACCGAGCGGGTGCGCCTGCTCAGCCATGTCGCCATCGTGGGCCTACGGCACCCCCTCCTCTCCGCCAAGCAGTATGCGACCCTCGACCACCTCTCCGGCGGCCGGCTGATCCTCGGGGTCGGCGCCGGGCACGTGGCGGAGGAGTTCGAGGTGCTCGGTGTGGACTTCCGGCAGCGGGGAGCGGTGCTGGACGAGGCGATCGACGCGCTGCGGGCGGCTCTCGGGCCGGATGAGTTCCCGTCCCATCACGGGAAGTTCTACGACTTCGAGGGGCTCGGGCAGCGTCCCCGGCCCGCCCAGGAGCGGGTGCCGGTGTGGGTCGGCGGGTCGTCGCCGGCCGCCGTGCGCCGGGCCGCCCTCAAGGGCGACGGCTGGCTGCCCCAGGGCGACCCCAGGGACCGGCTGCCCGCACAGATCGACAGGCTGCTGCGGCTGCGCGAGGACGCGGGTGTCGAGGAACCGATCACCGTCGGCGCGATCGCCGAGCCGCTGTACGTCGGCGCGCCTGGGTGGGAGGTGGGCCGCCGCACCCTCAGCGGGAGTCCCGAGGAACTCGCCGAGTCGCTCAGGGCCTACGGCGAGATGGGCGTGCACCAGATCCAGGTGCGGTTCCGCAGCCGGAGCCGGGCCGAACTCATCGACCAGATCCACGCGTTCGGGGCCGAGGTCGCGCCCCGCCTGACCTGAGGAGCGGTATGGGCAAGCTGGACGGGCGCGTCGTCATCGTCACCGGGGCGGCGCGCGGGCAGGGCGAACAGGAGGCGCGGCTCTTCGTCGCGGAGGGCGCGCGGGTCGTCGTGGCGGATGTGCTGGACGACCAGGGAGAGGCGCTCGCCAAGGAGATAGGGGCGGCCTACGTCCATCTGGACGTGGGTGTGGAGGGGGAGTGGCAGGCCGCCGTGGCCGCCGCGAAGAAGGCGTACGGCCGGCTCGACGGGCTGGTGAACAACGCGGGCATCCTGCGGTTCAACGCGCTCGTGGACACGCCCCTCGACGAGTTCATGCAGGTCGTACAGGTCAACCAGGTCGGCTGCTTCCTGGGCATGAAGACGGTCGCGCCGGAGCTGGCCGACGGCGGGACCATCGTCAACACGGCCTCCTACACGGCGCTGACCGGGATGGCGGCGGTCGGCACGTACGCCGCGACCAAGCACGCGGTGCTCGGGCTCACCCGGGTCGCCGCGCTGGAACTGGCCGACCGGGGGATACGGGTCAACGCGATCTGCCCCGGCGCCATCGACACCGCGATGTCCAACCCCGCGCGGCTCGACCCGACCGCCGACCCGGCGGAGATGAGCCGCGCCCTCGACGACCTGTACCGCAAGCTCGTGCCGCTGGGCCGGATCGGGCGGGCCGAGGAGGTGGCCAGGCTGGCGCTCTTCCTGACCTCGGACGACTCGTCGTACATCACCGGGCAGCCGTTCGTGATCGACGGGGGGTGGCTGGCGGGGGTCAGTGTCATCTGACGGCTCGTCAGCTATTGACCTTTCTGACGCTACGTCAGAAAGTGCGTAGGACTCATAAGGACCACCCACCTGGACTTGGGACGGTGAACCGCCTTGGAATTCGGGCTCTTTGTACAGGGATACGTGGGCAAGCGCGCCGAGACCGACCCGCTGGCCGAGCACAAGGCACTGATGGAGGAGACCGAGTACGTCATCCAGGCGGACAAGTCGGGGTTCAAGTACGCCTGGGCCTCCGAACACCACTTCCTCGACGAGTACTCGCACCTGTCCGCCAACGACGTGTACCTCGGCTATCTGGCCCACGCCACCGAGCGGATCCACCTAGGCTCCGGGATCTTCAACCCCCTCGCCCAGGTCAACCACCCCGTGAAGGTCGCCGAGAAGGTCGCCATGCTCGACCATCTCAGCGGCAACCGCTTCGAGTTCGGCAGCGGACGCGGCGCCGGCTCCCACGAGATCCTCGGGTTCATCCCTGGTGTGACCGACATGAACTACACCAAGGAGATCTGGGAGGAGACGATCGCCGAGTTCCCCAAGATGTGGCTCCAGGACGAGTACGTCGGCTTCCAGGGCAAGCACTGGCAGCTGCCGCCGAGGAAGGTGCTGCCGAAGCCGTACGGCAAGTCGCACCCCGCGATGTGGTACGCGGCCGGATCCCCGCCGTCGTACGCCATGGCGGCGAGGAAGGGGCTGGGGGTGCTCGGGTTCAGCATCCAGAAGGTCTCCGACATGGAGTGGGTGCTGGAGCAGTACAAGACGGCGATCGTGAACGCGGAGCCGGTCGGGGACTTCGTCAACGACAACGTCATGGTGACGACGACGGCGATCTGTGCGCCGACCCACGACGAGGCGATCCGGATCGCGGCGAGCGGCGGGCTGCACTATCTGCCCTCCCTGGTGTTCCGGTACCACGACACGTTCCCGCGGCCCGAGGGGTTCCCGGTCTGGCCGGAGACGCTGCCGGAGTACACGCCGGAGTTCGTGGAGCTGCTGGTCGAGGAGGAACTGCTGATCTGCGGGGACCCGGACGAGGTGCTGCGGCAGTGCAAGCGGTGGGAGCAGGCCGGGGCGGACCAGTTGAGCTTCGGGTTGCCGGTGGGGGTGCCGAAGGAGGAGACGCTGCAGACGATCCGGTTGATCGGGGAGCACGTGATTCCGAAGATCGACACGGATCCTGTGCATCGGACCACGCGGTTCCGTCAGGGGGCTTGAGCGCGCGTTGGCGGGTGCGGGTGCGTTGTGGCTGGTCGCGCAGTTCCTCCCCCAGCCTTCGGCCGGGGGTACCCCCAGCGCCCCTAGGTAGGTAGTCCTGCCGCATACCAGGAGGTGAGCCCATGCTTGATCACGTCATCAAAGGGGCGACGGTTGTCGACGGCACCGGCGCGCCCGCTTTCGTCGCCGACGTCGGTATCCGTGACGGTCGTATCGCCGTCATCGGGTCTGTCACCGAGGAGTCCCGTACGGCCGAGGACGGCGGCGGGCTCGTCCTCGCCCCGGGGTTCGTCGATCCGCACACGCACTACGACGCCCAGCTCTTCTGGGACCCGTACGCGGTCCCTTCGTTGAACCACGGTGTCACGACCGTCGCCGCCGGGAACTGCGGGTTCACCCTCGCCCCCCTCAACCCGTCCCGCCCCGCCGACGCCGACTACACCCGCCGCATGATGTCCAAGGTCGAGGGCATGTCCCTGGTCGCCCTGGAGGAAGGGGCGCCCTGGAGCTGGAACTCCTTCGGGGAGTATCTGGACGCGCTCGAAGGGCGGATCGCCGTCAACGCCGGGTTCATGGTGGGGCACTGCGCCCTGCGCCGGTACGTGATGGGGCCGGACGCGATCGGCGGGCAGCCCAGTGAGGAGCAACTAGCCGAGATCGTACGGCTGTTGCACGAGGCCATGGACGCGGGCGCCTGGGGGTTCTCCACCACCCAGTCCAGCACCCACTCCGACGGGGACGGGCAGCCGGTGGCCTCGCGGCACGCGCTCCCCGCCGAGCTGCTGGCCCTGTCGAAAGCGGTCGGGGAGCACGAGGGGACACAGATCGAGGCGATCGTCGCCGGGTGTCTCGACCAGTTCAGCGATGCCGAGATCGAGCTGTTCGCCGAGATGAGCGCGGTGGCCGGGCGGCCGCTGAACTGGAACGTGCTGACCGTCGACGCCGCCGTGCCCGAGCGGGTCCCCCGGCAGCTCCAGGCCAGCGAGCGGGCCCGGAAGGCGGGCGGCAGGGTCGTGGCGCTGACCATGCCCATCCTCACCCCGATGAACATGTCGCTCGGGACCTTCTGCGCGCTGAACCTCATCCCCGGGTGGGGGCCGATCCTCGGACTGCCGGTTCCGGAGCGGATCGAGAAGCTGCGCGACCCGGACGTAAGGGCCGAGATGCTGGCGCGCGCCAACAGCAAGGAAGCCGGGGTCTTCCGGCGGCTGGCGAACTTCGGGCGGTACGTCATCGGGGACACCTACAGCGAGGCCAACGCCGGGCTCACCGGGCGGGTGGTCAAGGACATCGCCCAGGAGCGCGGCCAGGACCCCTTCCACTGCCTCGTCGAGATCTGCGCCGCCGACGACCTCCGCACCGTCCTGTGGCCCATGCCCACCGACAACGACCCCGCCTCCTGGGCGCTGCGCGCCGAGACCTGGCAGCACGAGGACGTGATGCTGGGCGGGTCGGACGCGGGGGCGCATCTGGACCGGATGTGCGGGGCGCCGTACACCACCCGGTTCATCGGGGACTGTCTGCGCGGGCGGAAGCTGCTCGGCCTGGAACAGGCCGTGAAGATGCTCACCGACGATCCCGCCCGGCTCTTCGGGCTGCGGGAGCGGGGGCGGATCGCGGAGGGCTGGCATGCGGACCTCGTCCTCTTCGACCCGGAGCGGATCGCCGCCGGCCAGGCCACCCTGGTGCACGACCTGCCGGGAGACAGCCCCCGCCTGGACGCGAAGGCGATCGGCGTGCACGCGGTCTGGGTCAACGGCGTCGAGGCCATCCGGGACGACGTGGTGAGCGGTGCCGTACCGGGCAGGGTGCTGCGGTCCGGGCGGGACACCAGGACGGTGAGCACCCGGTGAGTGCCGTGTCCGACGGGCAGCGGCTGTTCGTGGGCGGTGCCTGGGTGGCACCGGACGGCGGGCACTACGAGGTCGTCGACCCGGCGACCGAGGAGACCGTCGGCTGGGCCCCCGAGGCCTCCTCGGAACAGGTCCGGTCCGCGTGCGAGGCCGCCCGGGAGGCCTTCGGCGCCTGGTCGCGGACACCGGCGGGGGAGCGGGCGGCGGTGCTGGGCCGGGCCGCCGACATCATCCGGGGGCACCTGGGGCCGTACGCCGACCTGGCCCGGGCCGAGACCGGGGCGACCACCGGGACCGCCCGCGCGATGCAGGTGGGGGTGGCCGTGGCCCGCTTCCGCCGCTACGCCACCGTCGAACCGGCGGAGTGGGCGATCCCGCCGCAGATCAACGAGGCCGGCCCGATGGGCAAGGCCGGGGTGATGGGCGCGCTGGCCGTGCGCCAGCCGGTCGGTGTGGTCGCCTGCATCACGTCGTACAACAACCCGTGGGCCAACCCGGCGGGCAAGGTCGCACCGGCGCTGGCCATGGGCAACACAGTGGTGGTGAAGCCCGCCCCGCAGGATCCTCTCTCCGTCTACCGGATGGCGGAGGCGCTGGAGGCGGCGGGGGCTCCGGCCGGGGTCGTGAACGTCGTCTCCGGGCGGGACGTGGGGGTGGGCGAGGCCGTCGTCGCGTCACCCGACGTCGACATGGTGAGCTTCACCGGGTCCACGGCCGTCGGGCAGCGCATCGGCGAGGTGTGCGGGCGGGACATGAAACGCCAGTTGATGGAGCTGGGCGGGAAGGGCGCGGCGGTCGTCTTCGAGGACGCGGACGTCGGGTCGGCGGTGGCCGGGATCGGTACGACCTTCTCCTTCTACAGCGGGCAGATCTGCACGGCGCCCACGCGGGTGCTGGTGCAGCGCGGGCTGTACGACCGTCTCGTCGAGGAACTGGCGGCCTACGCGGGCAGGTTGAAGGTCGGGGATCCTTCGGAACCCGGCACGGTGGTGGGGCCGTTGATCACCGCCGAGCACCGGGCGCGCGTCGAGTCGTACGTCGAACTGGCCAGGAAGGAAGGCGCGTCGGTGATAGTCGGCGGTGAACGCCCGTCCCTGGAGCGGGGTTTCTACCTCACCCCCACCCTCCTCGCCGACTGCACGCACGACATGCGGGCCGTCCGGGAGGAGATCTTCGGCCCGGTCGTCTCCGTCGTCCCCTTCGACGAGGAGGAAGAGGGCATCGCCCTCGCCAACGACTCCGACTACGGCCTCATCGACTACGTCTGGTCGGGGGACGTGGCCCGGGCCTTCCGGGTGGCGCGGCGGCTGCGGGCGGGCGGCGTCGGGGTCAACACCGTGGGGCGGAACATGGAAGCGCCCTTCGGAGGGTTCAAGAAGAGCGGGGTGGGACGGGACGTGGGCTCGTACGCGCTGCACGCCTACAGCGAGGTGCAGGCGATCGTCTGGCCGGGATGAGGGTGTCAACTCGGTAGGCCCGCTTGCCCTTTGGGGATCCGGGAGGTGTCCCGTGCGGGCAGAGATCGGGGATCGGGTTCCGAAAGCGGTCATGGATCCGTAGCGTCCGGACGTGACAAGGGGGACGGCCGGTTTCCGGTCTGTCGATGTCCGGCCGCTTCCTTCCTCCGACACGCACGAAATCCTTGGAGACCACTCCATGAAGCTCGCCAAGAGACTCGCTCTGACCACCACGGCCGTAGCCGCCGCGGCGGCCGCCACCCTGCTCGGCACGACGGCGGTCCAGGCCGCGTCCACGCAGCCCGCCCGCCTCCCGGCCGTGCACGCCCCCGCCGCGCTGGCGGTGCCCGACGGCAACAAGCTGACCGGCGTCTACTCCGCGCACGGCGTGCAGACCTATACCTGCACCGACGGCGCCTGGAAGCTCCTGGAGCCCGCCGCCACCCTCTCCGACAAGCGGGACCGCGCCCACCGCCCGGTCGCCCTGCACTCCCGCGGCCCGGTCTGGGTCTCCACGGTCGACGGCAGCGCCGTCAACGCCTCCGCGGTCGCCACCTCCGCCAAGGACGGCGCCGTCCCCGAGCTGCTCCTGAAGGCCACGGCCACCCGTGGCGCCGGGACGTTCGAGGGCGTCACCTACGTCCAGCGCCTGGACACGGAGGGCGGCGTGGCCCCGGCCACCGCCTGCACCGGCACCGACCAGATCTCGGTGCCGTACTCGGCGACGTACGCGTTCTACAAGGCGAGCTGACCCGGTCAGTCGGTGAGATCGACCCGGATCGTCAGGAGCTGCGTGCCCAGCATCTTCACGGCCGCGCTGTTGCCCTTGGGCAGGGTGCGCAGCCGGGCGACCGGGTCGTCGTCGGGCAGCAGGTGGGCGGTGCCGTGATGCCACCGCCCGCCGATCCGCACCCGCACCCGCGGATCGGCCTGGATGTTCCGCACGTACTGCGACCTGACCCCGAACTCCGACACCAGCCAGAAGCAGTCCCCTACCCGCTTCCCCCCGAGCGGCGTCCGCCGTGGCTGCCCGGAGACCCGCCCGGTGGTCTCCAGCAGCGTCTGGAAGGGCAGCAGCCGGGTCAGCGGGTTGGCGACGTGCCGCTGGAACGCGGTGGTGACACGGAATCTGCGGTCGGACATGGACCCTCCTACTGTGTGAAGTGCGAGGCGGGGTGGCGGGGGTCGGCCGAGCAGACGAACAGACCCGCGTGGCCGCCCCGGCCGATGGTCATGCCCGTCGGTTCCAGCGCGGCCCAGCAGGCGTCGGTGTGCGGCTCCAGCCCGCGCTCCTCCAGGGGCCAGAAACGGTCGGGCGTACCTTCCGGGCCCCAGCTGCCCAGCCCGTACTCGGACGTGTCGAACTGCAGGAACAGCTCCAGCGGCGCCCGGCACGCCTCGCACTCCAGGCGCTCGGGCCGGTCGGTCACACCCCAGGTCATACTGCCGCCCAGCTTGTAGCCGGGGATCGCCGACACGTCGTCGGGCAGATTCCGTTCGGCGAGCCAGGCCTCGTAGCGCCGCGCCGGTCCGGCCGGGAGCTCCTGGACGCAGGGGTACTCCGTCAGCCGCTCCGGGTGCAGCACACAGGGGCGCGGGACCATGTCCGGATCGGGGTCCTCGGAGCGCGGCTGCTCGGTGAGGAGGCCGGTCACCTCGGCTGCCCGGCGCCAGAACAGCCGGCACGCCTGGCCCCAGCCCTCCGGATGCGGCTGGTCGTGCCAGTCCGGGCACCACAGCAGCTGTACGACGTCAGTGCCGTCCGGGAAGCGGATCTCCGGGAAGTCCGCCGTCGTCAACTGGGCCACCGCGGCCATCGGCTCCTCGTGCTCGCCGCACCGCGGCCACGGCTCGGCGGCCGGCCACAGCATCGGGCCACCGAGGTGACTGCCCCGTGGCCCGGGGACGCCCCGGCGCGGATGCAGCCGTACGACCGTACGTGCGTACGGCGCCAACTCGGGGAAGTCCCGGGCCGGATCGTGGGAGGCGGGCGCGGTGGTGAGACTCACATGCGCAGTTTCGCAGACGCCTCCGACACCGCACCGGGGGGTTCCAGCGGCGACCGACGAGATCAGGAACTCGCCCGAGACCATGACGGCCCTGGAAGACGCGCGAGCCGAAGGCGGCGGCGCCGACGCGGGGAAAAATGTTCCAGGCCGTTGTCGATCCGGTCGTGTCTCGTTCGACGTCATGGTGTGGGGCGGCTTGCCCCGCGACGGTGCGACAGGGTCTGGTGAGGAACGACGTGGATCAGCTGCTGAAAGTCATGAACTTCAACGTCTCGAGTGACGGGATCGGTGCCGGTCCCGGTGAGGACCAGAGTCTTGAGCGGCCGTTCGGCCTCGACCGGCCCGAGCGGCTCTTCTCCTGGGCCGGGGCCACGGCGAGCTGGCCCATGCGGACCGAACCCGGCGGGAGCCGGGGGCTCGACGACTACTTCACACGGGAATTCGCGTGGAACATCGGTGCCGAGATCATGGGCCGCAACAAGTTCGGGCCCCAGCGTGGCCCATGGCAGGACCATGACTGGCTCGGCTGGTGGGGCGACGAGCCCCCGTTCCACACGCCGGTGTTCGTCATGACCCACCACGAGCGGCCGTCGTTCACGCTCTCCGACACCACCTTCCACTTCGTGGACGGCGACCCGGCCTCGGTCCTCCGGCAGGCGCGGGAAGCGGCGCAAGGCAAGGACGTCCGGCTCGGCGGCGGGGTCACCACCATCCGGCAGTTCCTCGAAGCCGACCTCGTCGACACCCTGCACGTGGCGGTCTCGCCGTTCACGCTCGGGTCCGGACTACGGCTGTGGGAGTCCCCCGACGAACTGCTCGACCGCTTCCACCTGGACGTCGTGCCCAGCCCCAGCGGCGTGACGCACCACCTGTTCTGGCGGAGGTGAGGACCGAGGCGTACTGGCCGCCGGTCGGCCGGTGCGCGGGGCGGATCAGTTGCGCGTGCCGGCCGGTGGGCCGACGACGGTGGTGAGCCGGAGTCCGGTCTCGTCCTCACTGCCCGGCGCGGCGGTCATGATGACGATCTTGAGCTCGGTGTCGCCGTCGGGCAGGACATCGCAGTCCACGGTGACCGGGCCCACCGACGGGTGATCGACCGTCGTGCGGACCTCGCGGTTCGCGGTCACCTCTCCCGTCGCCCACAGCTCGGCATGAACGACGTCCCGTCGGACGGCATCACGGTTTACGGGCCACACCGACGTACAGCGGGACCGGGGAGTGGGGTTTCCGGTCGCCGGGCTCGGGGTGCCAGTCCGTGGCCACCTGGATGCCGGGTTCCACGAGTTCGAGGCCTTCGAAGAAGCGGGTGAACTCCGCCCGGGAGCGGACCTGCGCGGGCACCCCGCTCTCGCGGTAGATGCCGACGATCTTCTCCCACGTCTCCGGATCGAAGTCCCCGGTCACGTGTGAGAGCACGAGATGGCTTCCGGAGGGGAGGGAATCGAGGAGGCTCTCCACAAGGTCGTAGGGCCGGTGCTCGTCGGAGAGGAAGTGGAGGAGGGCGACCATGGACAGGGCGACCGGCTGATCGAGGTCGAGGATCTCCCCCGCGCCCTCGATTATCTTCTCGGGTTCCCTGGCGTCGGCCTGGATGTACCCGGTCCGCCCCTTGGGAGTGCTGCGCAGGAGCGCCTCCGCGTGCCGCAGCACGATGGGGTCGTTGTCCACGTAGACGACGCGCGCGGCGGGAGCGACCTCCTGCACCACCTGGTGGAGATTGGGCGCGGTCGGAATCCCGGTCCCGATGTCGAGGAACTGGCGTATGCCACGCTCCGCCAGCAGCCGGCAGGCCCGGTTCATGAAGGTGCGGTTGATGCGCGCGCCCGTTCCGATTTCCGGGAAGAGGGACATCACCCGATCCGCCGCTTCCGAGTCGACGGGGTAGTTGTCCTTGCCGCCCAGGTAGTAGTCGTACATGCGGGCCGGGTGCGGCCTGCTGGTGTCGATGGGCGGCGGCGTCGAGTTCTGCTCTGCCTCGTTCAACGGAATCTCTCCTCGGGCTCTCGCGGTGATCTCAAACGTACGATGCCCGGCTCCCCTCGGAGGGGGAAACCGGGCATCAGCGCCGCCAGGGCGCCGGGGACCGTGCCGAGTGCCGTCTCGTGGCGCGACTCCGCCCTGCCGTAGGCCGCGTACGACGGGGTCGTGCGCCACTCCACCACGCCCGATCCGGCGACCGGGACGGGATCGCTGGTCAGGCGGCTAATGCCGTTCCCACTGGTCCTTGGTGATCTCGTACCGTACGCCGCCGTGCTCGGAGCCTTCGACCGTCTCCATGTCGGGGGGAGTGGGGATGGTCTCCGCGAGTGTCATCGCGAGCTTCTCCATGATGTTGCGCGAACCGTGGTTCACGGACATCGTCTCCGCCCAGACCATGCGCACACCGAGCTCGCGGAACGCCTTGCCCAGCAGGGCCCGTGAGCCCTCGGTGGCATAACCCCTGCCCCAGGCCGCCTGCCGCAGCCGGTAGCCGAGTTCGACCTCGTCCAGCGGGCCCTCCGGTTCGGGGCGCAGGATGAACCAGCCGATGAACGCGCCGCCGTCCTTCTCGTGCGCGGCGAACAGCCCGAGATTGCCGCCCCACTTGTCATAGTTCGCGAGGATGTTCGGCAGGTAGCGCTCACGGACGATCTCCGGCGGGGTCGGAGTGCCGCCGGTCAGGTAGCGCATCACCGCCGGGTCGCTGTCCAGCTCGATCAGCAGGTCCGCGTCGTCGGCGGTGAAGCGGCGCAGAGCCAGCCTCGGGGTCTCCAGGTAGGTGTCCACCAGCGGATGATGCCTGAAGCGGACCGGGCGGCCCAACGGGTTTTCCTCGGACACCGAGCCGTGGACCGGTGAGGTTCACCGCCCCAGGAAGATCGGGTTCGTCAGTGCCGCCAGGGCGCCGGGGACCGTGCCCGCCGCCGTCTCGTGGCGCAGTTCCGCGCGGACGTACGCCGCGTACGACGGGGTCGTCCGCCACTCCACCGTGCCGGAGCCGGCCACCGGGAGGGGATCGCTGGTGAGGAGGACCCCCTGGTCGGTGACGAAGCGGACCGTGCAGCGCGGCACGCCGGAGGCCTCCAGGCGGACGGCCACCGGGGTGTCCGCGTCGACCGCGAGGCGCTCGCCGATCCCGGCCTGCTCGCCCCGCCCGCCCGTCGCCGTGAAGCTCAGGGTCACGTTCTTCGACTCGGCGATGTAGGAACGGCCCGCGCGCAGGCCCTCCTGGATGGCCTCGCGGGACAGGTCGTCGGCGAGGACGACCGTCTGGGGCGAGCCGACGACGTCCGGGTCCCGGTGCGCGTCGCTGTTGCCCATGCCCGGGAGCCACTGCCGGTTGTTCCGCACCGACGCCACCAGCGAGGCGTCCCAGGCCGCCAGCGCCACCTCGTCGTCGGGCGTGTAGGGCCCGTTCCAGACCTCGACCGCGTCCGCCTCCCCGAACCCGAACTTCCAGGCGCAGCCCACACAGGTGGCGTGCGGATGTGCCGGTACGACGAGACCGCCGGCCTTGTGGATCTGGTGCGCGAAGTGACCGAACCGGTTGTCCCGGGCCCGGTAGCGCCAGTCGACGAAGGTGCCGGGGTCGGTGCCGAGGGCGACGACATGGCCGTTGCGGGTCGTGACCTCCTCGCCGAGCATGATCAGCAGGTCGTCGCCGGCCTGGTCGGCCCAGTGCGCGTGCGCCGAGTGCGTGTTGTGCTCGGAGGAGTTGATGAAGTCCAGGCCGGCGGCCCGGGCCAGGGCGGCGATCTCGGCGGGGGTGCGGCGGCCGTCGGAGTACCAGGAGTGCAGGTGGCAGTCGCCGCGGTACCAGTCCCGGCCGCGGCCCTTGGCCCGTTGCGGCGGGTAGACCGGGCGGACCGGGGTGCCGGGTTCGCCGTCGGTCAGGGTGATCGTCAGCTCGTACGTCAGGCCCTGCGGGGCGACCGTGTACGGGCCGAGGGCGATGTGCCAGGTGCCCGCGCCGACCGGGCCGGGGAGGTAGCCGGGGGTCGCGTCGTCGGCGCGGACGAAGAACTCCGTGCGGGCGCCGCCGGACCAGCCCCGGAAGCCCTTGCCGCCCAGCTCGGTGCCGTGCTGGTCGAAGATGCCGATGTCGAGTGCGTTGCCGGTGGTGCCGGCCGGGACGCTCGGTCTGTCGTAGGTGTAGGAGACCCTGATCTCCCGTACGCCGGTGGGGACTTCGACCGGTACGTACACGAAGTCGGGGGAGCCGGGCGGCAGCGTGCCGCTCACCGTCGCCGTCCTCTGAGTCCCCGGGCCCTGACCGTCCGCCGCTGCGAAGCTCACGGGTCCCAACGTAAGGGCTGCCGCCGCGCCCGTCACGAACAGTGCGCGCCTGCCGATGCCGTGCGTGTCCTCACACATGCCGGTCACTCTCCCCTCCGGACGTGAACTCCCCTGGAAGGACAGGGAATCCACAGGCGTCTGTATGTCATGTGCATAGCCGTGTGAAAGGCGGGGCGTGTGATGCCGACCGGTCGGTATGGACATATCGAGCCACCCCCGGTACAGATGGGCCATGCGTATAGCCGTCACGATCTTCCTCACCGACGAGACCATCGCCCCCGTCCGGCTCGCCCGTGAGCTGGAGGAGCGCGGTTTCGCCGGCCTGTACCTGCCCGAGCACACCCACATCCCCGTCGAGCGGACCACCCCGTACCCGGCCGGCGGCGACCTGCCGCGCGAGTACGGCCGTACCCTCGACCCCTTCGTCGCCCTCGGCCAGGCCGCCGCGGTCACCGACCGCCTCGGCCTCGGCACCGGCATCACCCTGGTCTCCCAGCACGACCCCATCGACCTCGCCAAGCAGATCGCCACGCTCGACCACCTGTCCGGCGGCCGCTTCACGCTCGGCGTCGGCTTCGGCTGGAACGTGGAGGAAGCCGCGGACCACGGGGTGGCCTGGCGGACGCGGCGGGAACTGACCCGGGACCGGATGGCCCTGATGCGGGCGCTGTGGGCGGAGGAACCGACCGCGTACGAGGGGGAGTTCGGCAGCGTACGGGCCTCCTCCGCCTTCCCCAAGCCGGTGCAGAAGCCGCGCGGTCCGGTCGCCGGGCCGCGCACGCTGATCGGCGGGGCCGCGGGGCCGAAGCTGTTCGCGCACATCGCCGAGTATGCGGACGGGTGGATGCCGATCGGGGGACGCGGGCTGACCGAGTCGCTGCCGGTGCTCCGCTCGGTGTGGGCCGATGCGGGGCGGGACGCGGCCGCGCTCCAGGTGGTGCCGTACGCCGTGTATCCGACGCCGGGGAAGCTGGCGCACTACGCGGAGCTGGGCATCGAGGAGGTCGTGGTGCAGCTGCCTCCGGCGGGGGAGGCGGAGGTGTTGGACGTGCTGGACGCGTGTGCGCAGTACCTCTGAGCGGGGCGCCGTCCCGTCTGCCGGGTCGAGGGTGGTGTGCGGCCGCGGGTCCGTTGTGGCTTGTCGCGCAGTTCCCCGCGCCCCTCCAGGGGCGCGGGGAACTGCGCGGGCAACCACTCTCCACCCGCACTCGGCAACGCATCAGTAGCTCTCAAGGTCACCCCCGCCCCTGCTGAACCGGCGGAGTCCCTCCGTATGCTCGAAGAATGACGACTTCCGCGACCTCCGGAACCGGCCCCACCGAGAACTCCATGCGTCGCGCCCTCAAACGCGCCCGGGACGGCGTCGCCCTCGACGTCTCCGAGGCCGCCGTTCTCCTCCAGGCGCGCGGCGGGGCCCTCGACGACCTCGCCGCGTCCGCCGCCCGGGTCCGCGACGCGGGCCTCGCGGAGGCGGGCCGCCCCGGTGTCATCACGTATTCGAAGAGCGTCTTCATCCCCCTCACCCGCCTGTGCCGTGACAAGTGCCACTACTGCACGTTCGTCACCGTCCCCGGCAAGCTGCGCCGGGCCGGGCACGGGATGTTCATGTCCCCCGACGAGGTCCTCGACGTCGCCCGCAAGGGCGCTGCCCTCGGCTGCAAGGAAGCCCTGATCACCCTCGGTGACAAGCCCGAGGAGCGCTGGCCCGAGGCGCGCGAATGGCTCGACGCGCACGGTTACGACGACACCATCGCCTATGTCCGCGCCATCTCCATCCGCATCCTGGAGGAGACGGGCCTGCTGCCCCACCTCAACCCCGGCGTGATGTCCTGGACCGACTTCCAGCGCCTCAAGCCGGTCGCGCCGAGCATGGGGATGATGCTGGAGACGACCGCGACCCGGCTGTGGTCCGAGCCCGGCGGCCCGCACCACGGCTCCCCGGACAAGGAACCCGCCGTACGGCTGCGGGTCCTGGAGGACGCCGGCCGTTCCTCCGTCCCCTTCACCTCCGGCATCCTGATCGGCATCGGCGAGACGTACGAGGAGCGCGCCGACTCCCTGTTCGCGCTGCGCCGGGTGGCCCGGTCGTACCACGGTGTGCAGGAACTGATCATCCAGAACTTCCGGGCCAAGCCCGACACGGCGATGCGCGGAATGCCGGACGCCGAACTGGACGAACTGGTCGCGGCCGTGGCGGTGGCCCGGCTGGTGATGGGCCCGGCGGGCAACATCCAGGCCCCGCCCAACCTGGTCGACAGCGAGTACGAGCGCCTGATCGCGGCCGGTATCGACGACTGGGGCGGGGTCTCCCCGCTCACCATCGACCACGTCAACCCCGAACGCCCCTGGCCGCAGATCGAGGAACTGGCCCGGAAGTCGGCGGCCGCCGGCTTCGAACTGCGGGAACGTCTCTGCGTGTACCCGGAGTTCGTCCGCCGCGGCGAGCCCTGGCTGGACCCGCGCCTGCGCCCGCACGTCGCCGCCCTGGCGGACCCGGAGACGGGCCTCGCGGTCCCGGACGCGGTCGTCGAGGGGCATCCGTGGCAGGAGCCGGAGGAGGTCTTCGTCCCGACCGGCCGTACCGATCTGCACACCGCCATCGACACCGAGGGCCGTACGGGCGACCGCCGCGACGACTTCGACGAGGTGTACGGCGACTGGGGCGCCCTGCGCGAGGCGGCCGCCCCCGGCATGGCCCCGGAGCGCATCGACACGGACGTACGCGCGGCCCTGGCGACCGCGGCCGACGACCCGACGAAGCTGACGGACGCCGAGGCCCTCGCCCTCTTCCACGCGGACGGCCCGGCGCTGGACGCGCTGACGAGGATCGCCGACGACGTCCGGAAGGCCGCGGTGGGCGACAACGTCACCTACATCGTCACCCGCAACATCAACTTCACCAACGTCTGTTACACCGGCTGCCGCTTCTGCGCCTTCGCGCAGCGCCGCACGGACGCGGACGCGTACACCCTCTCCCTGGAGCAGGTCGCCGACCGGGCGCAGCAGGCGTGGGACGTGGGCGCGGTCGAGGTCTGCATGCAGGGCGGCATCCACCCGGATCTGCCCGGCACCGCGTACTTCGACATCGCGAAGGCGGTGAAGGAACGCGTCCCCGGCATGCACGTGCACGCCTTCTCGCCGATGGAGGTGGTCAACGGCGCGACCCGCACCGGTATGTCGATCCGCGAGTGGCTGACCGCGGCGAAGGAGTCGGGCCTGGACACGATCCCCGGGACGGCGGCGGAGATCCTGGACGACGAGGTGAGGTGGGTGCTGACCAAGGGCAAGCTGCCCGCCGCCACCTGGATCGAGGTGGTCACCACGGCCCACGAGGTGGGCATCCGGTCGTCCTCGACGATGATGTACGGCCATGTCGACCAGCCCCGCCACTGGCTGGGCCACCTGCGCACGCTGGCCGGCATCCAGCAGCGGACCGGCGGCTTCACGGAGTTCGTCACCCTCCCCTTCATCCACACCAACGCCCCCGTCTACCTGGCGGGCATCTCCCGCCCGGGTCCGACGATGCGCGACAACCGGGCGGTGACGGCGATGGCCCGTCTGCTCCTCCATCCGTACATCCCGAACATCCAGACAAGCTGGGTGAAACTGGGCGCTGAGGGTGCGGCGGAGATGCTCCGCTCGGGCGCGAACGACCTGGGCGGAACGTTGATGGAGGAGACGATCTCGCGGATGGCGGGCTCGTCGTACGGCTCGTACAAGTCGGTGCGCGATCTGATCGCGGTGGCGGAGGCGGCGGGGCGTCCGGCGAAGCCGCGTACGACGTTGTACGGCGAGGTGCCGCAGGAGCGGCAGCGGGCGGCGGAGGCCTCCGACGGTCACCTGCCGGAGTTGCTGCCGGTGCTGGACTGAGCGGGAGAGCGGGAGGGGCCCTCGGGTACGGCCCGGTACGATGATCCGACCTCTGTCGTCTGTGCAGGGGGCCTCACAGCGGAGGAGATGCGTACCCGTGGCTGCCCTACTGCCCTCCTGGGTCACGGTCACCGGCCTGACGGCGGGGGCGACGGTGGCCGTCGTCTTCCTCGCCGTACAGGCCGAGAAGGGGCCGCACCCCACGGCCGCGGCGGTCCGCCCGTCGGCGAGCGCGTCGGCGGGCGCCCACCCCTCCGCGTCACCGGCCCCGGCGAAGGCCCCCGGGATACCGGCGGCCTCCGGCACGGGCCGCCGGGTCGTCTACGCGCTCGGCGACAAGCGGGTGTGGCTGGTCGACGCGACCGGCAAGGCGACCCGCACCTTCACGGTGTGGCCGGGGACGGTGAGTCCCGACCCCGGCACCTACACGGTCACCAGGACCAAGGCGTCCACGACCGGCTCGGACGGCGTCCAGATCGAGCACATCCTGTACTTCGCCTATAAGTCGGGCCTGTCGGTCGCCTTCTCCAACGCGGTCGACGGCTCGTCCCCGCCACCGGCCGCTGCCGGCAAGCAGACCAGCGGCATTCGCATGCCCAAGGCGGACGGCGCGGCCCTGTGGACGTTCGGCACGGAGCCGGACACCAAGGTGACGGTGGTCAAGTAGCCGACGAGCGCTCCGGCAGCTGTACGACGACGAGCGCTATGCCGGTGAGCACCAGTACCCGGGTCGCGGCGTCGAGGCCGTTCCAGGTCTTCGACTGCCACATGGCGAACCACTCACCGCCGATGGCGATGAACCCGGCGCCGAAGAGCAGCACGAGCATCAGCAGGCCGTAGGTGGAGAGCTGGCGCGCGCGAACGTTGTCACGCCGGAACCACAGCACGGTCCCGGCGATCAGCACGAGCGCGGCGACGGTCTCCCAGACGATGATGGCGATGTAGGCGGCGTTCTCGAGTCCCTTGTCCGTGATGGCCCGCCACATCAGATCGTCGTCCTTGAACGTGGTGTCCATGGCCAGGACATGCTGGACGAAGGCCTGGTTGGTGCCGAAGTCGGTGATGTTCCCCAGCGCGACGAGGGCGATGTAGAGGGCGACCGTGCCGGTGAGGACGGCGGCTGCGAGCGCGAGTGCGCGTGATGAGTGGGAGGTGGACATGTCACCGTCCTTCCCGCTCCCCGGTGTTCACACCCCCTGTGCGGCAAGCGCCGTTCGACGTCGTGCCGCGGCGATGAACCGCTCGTACGCCGGTACCTTGGTCGGAGTTTCGTGCGAGGGGGGTCTCATGGACACGGCGGACGCCACCGGACACATACCCGGCGGAGGAGCGGAAGAGCCCGACGGCTTCGCGGAGTTGAGGGAGCGCGAGTTCGGCTACCTCGACGAGGGCGGACACACCTATCTCGACCACACCGGTGCCGGACTTCCCCCGCGCTCCCTCGTCATGGGCAGCGCCCGGCGGATCACCGGCGGACTGTTCGGCAACCCGCACTCCGAGAGCCCGGCCTCCCGCGCCTCCGGGCTCCTGCTGGCCGAGGCGCGCCAGGCGGTGCTCCGGCACTTCAACGCCGATCCCGACGACTACGCCGTGATCTTCACCCCCAACGCGACCGGCGCCCTGCGCCTGGTCGGCGAGGCGTATCCCTTCACCCGCGACAGCAGACTCGTGATGTCGCTCGACAACCACAACTCGGTCAACGGCCTGAGGGAGTACGCGCGGGCGCGCGGAGCCACGACCTTGTACGTGCCCGGCCTGCACATCGACGAGGGACGACTGCTCGCCGCCCTGGCCCCGCACCGCCTGCGGCGGCGGGCCGGCGGCCTGCTCGCCTATCCGGCGCAGAGCAACTTCACCGGCGTCCAGCACTCCCTGGACTGGATCGAGACCGCCCGGGCACACGGCTACGACGTCCTGCTCGACGCGGCGGCCTTCGCACCGACCAACGCCCTGGACCTGAGCCGCCACCGGCCGGACTTCACCGCGGTCAGCTGGTACAAGGTCTTCGGCCACCCCACCGGCATCGGCAGTCTGATCGCCCGGCGCACGGCCCTCGCCAGGCTGCGCCGTCCCTGGTTCTCGGGCGGCACCATCTACGCGGTCAGTGCCCAGGCCCAGTGGCACGTCCTCGCCACCGACGAGGCCGCCTTCGAGGACGGCACCGTCAACTTCCTGTCGCTGCCCGACGTGACCGCCGGACTCGCCTGGATCGACGGCATCGGCATGGACCGCGTACACGCCCATGTCGCTGCCCTCACCGACCAACTGCTCACCGGTTTACGGGCCTTGACGCACAGCGACGGCTCCCCGCTGGTCCGGGTGTACGGCCCCGACCGTGCCGGCGCGGACCGCGGCGGCACGGTCGCGCTGAACGTGCTCGGAGCGGACGGCCGGATCGTCGACGAACGCGTCGTCACGCGCGACAGCGCCGCTCACGGCATATCCCTGCGCACGGGCTGCTTCTGCAATCCCGGCGCCGGGGAAGAGGCGTTCGCCCTGCCACTGAACCGACTGCGCTCGGCGGCCCGCCGGCAACTCGGCTCACTTGAGGAGTACTTGGAGCTGCTGCGGCTGCCGACGGCGGGTGCCGTGCGGGTCTCGCTGGGCGTGTCGTCCCAGCCCAGGGACATCGAGACGTTCCTGACGTTCGTGACGAAGACCTACCGGGACCGGGTGCCGGGGGTGACCGGGCTGGCCGCCCGGGAGGGCTGCTGAGCCCCTGCCCGGGGATCACCGTCCCGACCGGCTCCGCGCCGCGCCGTCCCGGCACTTGCGCACCAGAACCGCCCAGGTCCAGGCCAGGAACAGCAGCGCGAAGCCCGCCAGGACCAGCCAACCGCGGCTCGCCGGATGCCCGAACGAGTCCCCGTACGACTCCAGGAGCGGCGGCCCCGACGGCGAGCCGCCCGCCCGCCACAGCGACGCCAGCCCCACCCCGCTGCCCAGCGCCTCGAACGCCCAGCGATTGGTCATCGCCCAGCTGATCGCCTGCCCGGCCACCGTCATCCGGGGTACCGGCACGAAGGCGCCCGAGAACAGCACCTGGGGGAAACAGAGCAACGGCAGCATCAGCGTCGCCTGTCCCGGCTCCGACACCGCGGCCGACGCGAGCAGTCCGAGTGCGAGGGCGGCGGCGGAGGCCAGCACACTGGACGCGAACAGCGAGCCGTACGTGTCCCAGCCCGCCGCGGGCAGCCGGTCCAGGGCGCGCAGCACGATCAGCAACAACGCGTCCGCGACCGCGAGTACCGGCAGCATCGTCGTCAGCTTCGAGGCGACGTACGGGCCGATCCGCAGCCCCGCGAGCCATTCACGACGCAGGACCGGCAGCTCGGTGCAGATCTGCAGCAGGCCGTACGTCAGCCCGAAGAAGAACGCGCCGAACGCGATCCAGAACATGATCATCGCCGTGGAGCCCGGATCAGGCGCCGCCCGGTCGAACGCGCCGGCCCGGAACAGCACCGCGAACATCGCCACGATCATCACCGGCGAGCCCGCCAGGACGGCGACCGAGAGACGGTTGTGCAGCATCAGCGCGGTACCGCGCCGGGTGAGCAGCGTCCACTGACGGAGGGCGCCGACAGGAGCCGGGCGCCTGGACGGTGACGGGCTGTCAGCCGGGCCGATGTCATCGGGACCGGCGCGTTCGACCCGCACACCGCCCGCCACCGCCTCATACACCTCCTCCACGGTGCCGACCCCGAACGCCTCGCACAGCGCGGCCGGTTCACCCGCGTACGCGACCTCCCCGCCGGAGGACAGGAACACGATCTGATCGGCGCGGAGCAGATCGGCGAGGACATGCGTGGTCAGCACGACGGTGGTGCCGTCCTCGGCCAGTGCCCGCAGGGTGCGCAGCAGGGCCGCGCCCGTGACCGGGTCGAGCCCGGACGTCGGCTCGTCGAGGAAGAGCACCCTGGGGCGGGTGAGCAACTCGACGGCGATACTGGCCCGTTTGCGTTCACCGCCGCTCAGCGCACGCACCGGAGTCTCCGCCCGCTCCGCCAGTCCGAGCGTGTCCAGCACTTGCTCGACGGTTTCGAGTACGGTCCCGGCCGGCGTCCCCGGAGGCATCCGCAGCCCCGCCGCGTACACCAGCGTGCGGCGCAGCGGCAGCTCGCGGTGGATGATGTCCTCCTGCGGCACGAACCCGAACTCCGGCCCCGGCGGCCCGGGTTGCGCCCCGTCGTGCAGCACCTCGCCCTCGGTCGGAGCGCTCAGCCCGGCCAGCGTCTGCAACAGCACGGTCTTTCCGGCGCCGCTGCTCCCGGCGATCACCGTGAGCTGTCCGGGCGGCACGTCGACCGATATCCCGTTCAGTACCCGCCCCGCCCCACGGACGTCCCGGCTCACCCGACGTGCCCGCAGCCGCAGGCCGTTGGCGGACGGGCGGGGTGTTTCGACGGATGCGCGGGGGTGCGGGGGTGGCGTCGACATGGGGGCAGCATGTCAGGCCGGGGCCGGATCCGTCCGTGGGTGGGCGACTCAGCCGCGGGCGAATTCGAGGAGGTCGGCGTCGAAGCGGTCCGCGAACTCGGGGACCATCGCCAGGCCGTGCGGAGCGCCCGGGTAGACCTTGAGGACGGCGTCCTTGACGAGCTGCGACGACTTCTCCGCGGACGCCACGATGGGGACGATCTGGTCGTCGTCGCCGTGCGCGATCAGGGTGGGGATGTCGAACGTCTTCAGGTCCTCGGTGAGATCGGTCTCGGAGAACGCCTTGATGCAGTCGTAGGCCCCCTTGATACCCACCGTCATGCTCCAGAGCCAGAACTCCTCGCGGGTCCCCTCGGAGACCTTCGAACCGTCACGGTTGGCACCGTAGAACGGGGCGCTGAGGTCCTTGTAGAACTGGGAACGGTCCGCGAGGACGCCTTGCCGGAGCCCGTCGAAGACATCCATCGGCAGCCCCTCCGGGTTCGCCTCCGTCTTCAGCATCAACGGGGGGATCGCGCCGAGCAGGACCGCCTTGGCGACCCGGCTCGTGCCGTGCCGGCCGATGTAGCGGGTGACCTCCCCGCCACCGGTCGAGTGCCCGACCAGGATCACGTCCCGAAGGTCGAGGGTCTCGATGACCGACGCCAGGTCGTCGGCGTACGTGTCCAGCTCGTTCCCGTCCCAGGGCTGGCCTGAGCGCCCGCCCCCGCGCCGGTCGTGGGCCACGGCCCGGAAGCCGTTGTCCGCCATCAGCTTCAGCTGCGGATCCCACGCGTCCGCGGTCAGCGGCCAGCCGTGGGAGAACACCACCGGCTGCCCCGCCCCCCAGTCCTTGAAGTAGATCTGAGTGCCGTCCTTGGCAGTGGCAAAAGCCATGATCGCTCCTCCAGCACTTGTCCGGGACTTGGCGAGAGCGTCGTGTTTTTCACCCTACGCGCGGCGTCCCGACAAGGCGCGCCGGGCGGACGGCGGCGGGCGGACGGCGGCGGGCGGACGGCGGCGGGGAGCGACGCCGGATGCCCGGTCACACCCCCTGACGACCGCCCCGACCGCCCCGGCCGACCGTGCCCAGCCAGCGCGTCAGGGCCCCGCGTACGTCCTCCGGGTCCGGGTCCTCGGCCGCCCATGCGGCATAACCGTCGGGCCGGACCAGTACGGTCGGGCGCAGACCGGCCGCCGGGGACGCCGTCACCACCCGCTCCGCCCACGGCGCGGCGACCGCAGCGACATCGCGCCCCACCAGCACGAACTTGCCCTCCCGCAAGGCCTCATAGAGCCGAGCCGGCTTCTCCGACAGGCGGAGATCCGGTATCCGGCGGCCGGCGAGCGGATGTGAACCCCGGGGCGCACGGTAGGCGATCCCGATGCCGGAAATACCACGTGACGCCTGCGCCTCCACCACGACCAGCCCGTGCACGACGGTGGCCAGAGCGGCCCGCAGCGCACGGACCAGGGCTGACCCTGCGGTCACCGCCGAGAGCAGTGCGTGACTGACATGCAGCACCGTGCGCCCCACCGGGTGGCGCTCCGCGTGGTAGCTGTCCAGCAGCGCGTCACCGGCCCAGCCCTTCAGGACGGCCGCCAGTTTCCAGCCGAGGTTGGCCGCGTCCTGCATCCCGGTGTTCATGCCCATGCCGCCGGCGGGCGAGTGGATGTGCGCGGCGTCGCCCGCGAGGAACACCCTCCCCTGCCGGTAGCGGGGTACCTGGCGCTCGTCGCTGTGGAACCGGGAGAGCCACCGCGCGTCGTGCATCCCGAGGTCGTCGCCGATCGTGCGTTCCGTGATGTCCCGGACGTCCTCCAGGGTGACCGGCGCGTCGTCGGGCAGCTGCCGGTGCCGGTCCCAGCCGATGATCCGGTACCAGCCTTCCCCGAACGGCGCGAAGAAGGTGAAACCCTGGTCGTTCGAGCTGAAGTTGAAGATCTCGTCCGGTGCGCGGTCGAGCAGTACGTCCGCCAGCATCACGGAGCTGATGGCCGATCTGCCGGGGAACGGCATACCCAGGCTCTGCCGGACGTTGCTGCCCGCGCCGTCCGCACCGACCACGTGACGGGCTCGGAGCACGCCCGTGGTGCCGTCCGGATGGCATACGTCCACGTCGACGCCTTCCGGGTCCTGCCGCAGTCCGGTGACCCGGACCCCACGGAGGATGGTGGCTCCCGTTTCCTCGGTCCGGCGCAGCAGGGACCGCTCGAGCTGCCACTGGGGAATGGTGAGGATGAAGGGAAAACGCGTGCGCAGCCTGGAGAAGTCGATGCTGAGGCGGCCGAACGGCGCAATGCCCGGGTGGGCGTGCCGATCCGGAGCAGTTCGTCGGCCAGGCCCCGGGCGTCGAGCTGTTCCAGGGTCCGCGCGTGCAGACTGAAGGCCCGGCTCAGGTTGGACTCGTGATCGCGTCGCTCCAGCAACGTGACATCGACTCCGGCCTGGGCGAGATCGCCCGTGAGGAGCAGACCGGTCGGGCCGGCCCCGACCACCAGAACGTCGGCGTCCGGGGCCCGCGCCGTTCCGGAGAGGCGCTCGGTGACCTGTCCGCTGTGTCCATGCTTCCGAGTGTCGGCCCGGCTCAGGGGCGCCGCACGGCGAGGTGGCGCTGAGCCCGATCAGCGGCCGTACGGGCGTCCCGTGTGCGGAGGTGCGGGGGCGGCATGCCAGGTGGGCCTCGGACCCGGCAGCCGCCCGGGTCCTGATGCCGGGGCCTCTGCCAGACTGTGGGCGAAGCGGCTACGGGGGTGCAGCTGATGGGGTCGACACGGCCGTCGATGCAGGAGCTGATCGGGCGGCGGCGGAGGGCCGGGTTCGTCGGGCGGGCCGAGGAGCGGGCGGCGTTCCGGCGCAACCTCGACCTGGCGCCCGAGGACGAGCGGCACCGCTTCCTCTTCCATGTCCACGGTGACGCCGGTGTCGGGAAGACCCGTCTGGTACGGGAGTTGGAGCAGATCGCCCGGGAGGCCGGGGCGCTGACCGTGTACGTCGACGAAGGCGTGGCCGGAGTGCCCGAGGCACTGGCGGTGATGGCCCGTCAGTTCGCTGCCCAGGGACGGCGGTTCAAGGAGCTGGAGCGGCTGCTGGCCGCGCACCGGGAGCGGCGGCACGAGGCGGAGGCCGCCCTGGCGGTGGGCGGACCGGAGGACCGGGAGGGGCCGTCGGCGGGGAGCCTCGCCGTGGCGCGGGCGGCGCAGGTGGGGCTGGGGATGGTGCCGGTGGCCGGCGCCTTCGCCGTGGCCCTGGACACCGACCGCCTCGCCCAGGGCACCGACCGGCTCCGGGCCCGTTTCCGCAGCCAGGAGGACGCCCAACTGGTGCTGTCCCCGGAGCGGGTACTGACCCCGGTACTGCTGAACGAGCTGGCCGGCGCGGCCGACACCGCCCCCTGGATCGTCCTGCTCCTCGACACCTACGAGCGCACCGGCCCGTTCCTCGACCCCTGGCTGCACGACGTGATGACCACCGACCGCTACGGCGCCCTTCCCGCCAACGTCGTCGTGGTCACCTCCGGCCAGCACCCCTTCGACACGGCCCGCTGGGGCAGCTTCGCCGACTTCAGAACCGACCTGCCCCTCGGCCCGTTCACCGAGGCGGAGGCCCGGGGGCTGCTCGCGGACAAGGGGGTACGGGACGAGCCGGTGGTCGCCGAGGTGCTGCGGCTCACCGGCGGCCTGCCCGTGCTCGTCACCGCCCTGGCCGAACAGCACCCCACCGACCCGGACGACGTGGGCGACCCCAGCGCCACCGCCGTGGAACGCTTCCTGAAGTGGGAGCCCGATCCGGCCCGCCGGTCCGTGGCACTCGCCTGCGCGCTGCCCCGGCGCCTGGACCTGGACGTCTTCCGGACCGCCGTGGACTGCCCGGACGAGGACGCCGACGCGCTCTTCGACTGGCTGCGCGGCCTGCCGTTCGTCACCGAGCGCCCCGACCGGCTGACCTATCACGACCTGGTCCGTGACGCGATGCTCCGACTGCGCCGACGGCTCTCGCCGCGCGGCTGGACACGGGAGCACGAGAGGCTCGCGGAGGCCTACGGCGGCTGGCGCGAGGAGGCGGCGAACGGCCTGCGTTCCGGCACGGAATGGGACCACGAGCCGTGGCGCGAACTCCTGCTGGAGGAGACGTACCACCGGTTGTGCGCCCGGCCGCAGACCGCTCTGCCGGGAGCGCTGAACACCCTTCTGCCGGCCTGCGCCGCGGATCCGGCGGTCGGCCGCCGCTGGGCGGCCATGGTGGCGGAAGCGGGCATCACCGCCGACGCCCCGGCCGTACGGGACTGGGGCCGCCGCCTGGGCCAGGCCCTCACCGACGGCGTGACCGAGGCCATGGACCTGCTCCTCGCCCGGCCCGATCTGGACAGCGCCGGCCGGGCGCTGGCACATGTCGTCCGGGGCCGGGAACTCCGCAACGTTGGGGACTTCGGCCGCTCCCTGGCCGAGTACGACCGGGCGATCGAACTGGATCCGGAGCGGCCGATGGCCCACTACGGCCGCGGCCTGTGCCGCCGGGCACTGGACGACTTCGACGGTGCCCTCGCCGATCTGGACCGTGCGGACCAACTCGCGCCCGACACCGCGCTGTTCCTCGCGGCCCGGGGCGAGACCCACCGACTGGCGGGCCGGTTCACCGAGGCGCTGGCCGACCTGGACCGGGCCGTCGCCCTGGAACCGGCCGACGCGAGCACCTTGGCCTCCCGGGGTGTGTGCCGACACGCGTTGGAGCAGTACGACGCGGCCCTCGCCGATTTCGACCGCGCGCTGAGCCTCAACCCAGGGCATCTGTGGGCGCGGGTGCGCAGGTCACGGCTGCGTGGCGTCCGGGGCGAGTGGGCCGAGGCCTTCGCCGACCTCGACGAGACGGCCCGGCGCGCGCCCGACTCGCCCTGGATCGCCTCCGAGCGCGGCGACGCCTACCGCCGCGCGGGCCGCTTCGCGGACGCGGTCACCGAACTCACCCGGGCCGCCGGCCTGCTCCCCGACTACCCGTCCGCCCTCGCCGGCCGCGGCGCGGCCCTGCACGAACTGGGCCGCACCGAGGAGGCTTTGACCGACCTCGACCGGGCCATCGAGCTGGACCCCGACTTCGAGTGGGCGATGGAGACGCGGGCCCGGATACGGCTCCGGCTCGGCGAAGGGGACCAGCGCCTGCCCGGCGGATCGATCACGTGACGGCGCTCGAAAACCGGTGGAGCGGCGCCGCCGTGCGCCGTTACCGTGCTGCCCAGCCAAGTCGTCCAGGCAAGGACGTGCCGTTGTACACCGTGTGAGACCTCCCGAGAGCTGATCTGTCGCGCGTCGCGCAAGCGCGCCGCGCTCCTTTTTGCTGCGGATTTCTCACTGAAACCGGTGTACTTCTGTGCTCAATAGCTGGGTGGTCATGCCCACCTGCCTGCCGACCGTTCTCCGTCGCTGCCACGCGTGTGCGTCCGAGCGCTTCCGGGTGAACGGCAAGTTCCGTGTCAACGCACACCACAAACTCCTCGACGCCTGGCTCCTCGTGCTCTGCACCGCCTGCGGGGACACGGCGAAGCTCACGGTCCTGGAGCGGATGAACGTCCGCTCCGTACGGCCCGAACTGCTGGACCGGATGCACGACAACGATCCAGGCCTGGCAGCCGAGCTGCTCCAGGATCCGCTCCTGCGGCGCCGCAATCGCATCGCCCTCGACTGGGACGACGCATGGCGCCTCGACACCGGCGGATCGGATCACCTGGACCACGAGGTGATCGACGTTTCGGTCCGCTTCGCGGCGCCGATCCCCGTCCGGCCGGTACGACTGATCGCCGACGGTTGCGGTCTTTCGCGGGCCCAGGTCGAGCGACTGATCACGGAGGGGAAGCTCGTTTCGGCGGTCCGGCTGAGCGGCAGGCTCTCCGACGACTTCACCTTCACGCTCAAGCGCTGAGCCCTCCCGCGACCACGGGCCTGTCCGGCATCATCCGCCGGACAGGCCCGGAAACGCCGTGACGGTCCGCGTGAAGCGGTCGGCGCCGTCCAGCCACGGGTAGTGTCCGGCTCACGGCTGGATCACGAGCCGAGGCGCGTCCCTGCCCAACCTGGGCCGCCAGGACGATGCCCTCAGCGACCTGAACCGTGCCCTTGCGCTGGACCCCGGCTACACCTGAGCCCTGGCGATGCGGGCCCGGGTACGGCGCCGGCTGGGCGACCTGCCGGGCATGCACGAGGACCTGCGTCGAGCCGTCGTGGCGGATCCCGACACCGACTGGATCCGCCGGGAGCTCGCGGAGACCTGAGTCCCGGGTTCAGCCGAGGCCACGATAGGCGAAGCGCAGTGGTTGGCCGGTGGGGTTGCCGTGCGCGTCAAGGTGCCAGGCCGCCAGATGATCGGCATTGGTGTCCACGCCGATCAGGCCGTTCGCGCGGGCCGCCTCCAGCGGCACCGTCGAGGTGGGTGGGATGGTCCAGGACGCGGTCAGGTACCAGCGGCCGCGCTGCACGTCTTCGTGGATGCGGTAGGCCACGGCCCGGTGGGCGGTGACGCGGTCGGCCCACTGCTCGGCCCGGTGCGCGAACGACACCTTCCCGGCGAGGACGTACCGGCCGTGCGGCGCGTTGGCCAGATGCGCCAGTGGTGCGGGGAGCTTGAGGGAGACCTCGCCGTCGGGCGTGACGCGGATGGTCTCGTTGCCGTGGCGCTTGCCGGACTCGCCGTCGGCCTCAAGGAACCGGCGTTCGGCATGCCACCGGTGCCGCCACTGCTCGTGGGTGAGGTGGGCGGTCTCCAGATGGTGGCGGGTCTTCAGCAGTCGCTTGCCGCCGCGCACCACGTGCACGACCCCGGCCTGCCAGTCGGCCCGCGCCGAGCGGAGCCGGTCTTCGAGGACGTGCAGGCGGCGTGACTTGGCGAACCACTCCTGCCTGCTGTGATATCCGCCAGGAGCTCGTTTGGACCCCTTCTCGCCGATCGGCAGGGACAGCCGATGCCTGATGGTGCGCACCCCCGCCTGGAGGCTGTGGATGTGCGCGAGCCGGCCGCGGCGGGCGAGGGCCCACTGGTCGTGGGTGGCCTTCGTGATGGACCCGGCCCAGCGCGAGGAGGACTCCCCAGTCAGGACACGCTTGCGCTGTGCCCACTGCTCGCTGTCGTGCTGCAGCCCGGCCGCACACCGCGCCTTCAGATCACGGGAAGCCAGTGTGCCGAGAAGGTCGCCGACCATGCCGAGCACTTTCTCGTCCCCGGCGGTCAGGCCCTTGAGCCGGGTACGGACCGCGACGCCCGAGGGGCCGGGCACCACGAACGACGCCACCATCTCCCGCAGTCCACCCACCCCATGTCACCCCCGGTCCGGCATCGCAGAACTCCGTCACCACACCCAACGACCACCATCGCCGAAGGTCACGCATTCGATGCGAGAACTCCCGTTCCCCACCGGCGCAAGTGCGCCTGCCACCGCCGGGAGGCTCACTCCCGTGTGCCAGAACGCACTCAAATGCCGTCAACCCCCAACCTGTTCACAACCCTCCCCTGCCGTCCCCGTCGATCACTCGCCGGAGTGAATATGCCGAACTCAACTGGCGCGGAGGGGCAGTTGTGCGGCAGCGTCTGCCGCGACAGGTCCAGACATACTTCGGCCCCCGCCGGGACTGCCATCCCACTGCGAGGGCCTGATCATCAAGGAAGAAAGCACCTTCCCCATGACTGCCCAGCAGCCTAGCGCGCCCGCGCCCGCCAAGACCCGGCATTCCCACTCCGGCGTCACCCATGTGAGGGAACGCCTCGAAGGCAACTTCACCGTGATCAGCAACGAACTGCTCCAGCACCCGGAGTTGTCGTCCATGGCGAGGGGCATCGGGAGTTACATCCAGTCGCTGCCCGAGGGGGCCCCGGTTGGCATCAAGGCGCTGGCCGAGCAGCTGCCCGAGGGCGAGATCCGGATCGCCGCCGCCCTGCGCGAGTTGGAGAAGTACGGGTTCCATCTGCGCACGAAGGAGCGTCTTCCCTCGGGGCAGGTCGTGACCCGGACGTTCGCGTACAACAGGCCGCGGCGGGCTGTGGTCGAAGCCGCCCGAGCCCCCGAACCAAAGCCGAAGACTCCCGTCCCGCCGAGGACACCGCGGGGCCCCCGCAAGGCCGCCGACCTGCTCGCCGGGCTCCGTGCGCACGACTCCCGGCTGCTCCTCAGCGAGCGGGACGTACACCGGCTGACACCGGCCGTCTCGGGGTGGCTGGAGCGTGGCGTACCGCCCACGGCCGTCGTACGCGTGCTCACGGCCGACCTGCCACAGGATCCGATCAAGCACCCGGCTGCCTTCCTCGCCCACCGCCTCACCAACCTCCTGCCCCCGGCCATCCCTCTCCTGGCCATTCCACCGCCGTCCCGCCCTGCCCTCCGCCCGGACCCCTGGCAGACCTGCGACGGCTGCGAGCGCGCGTTCCGTGCCGACGGGCCGGGGCGGTGCCGGGACTATCGTGCGGTCGGCGCGGTCGCCTAGGTAAAGAGGGACGCGAGAAGTGAGCTCCGTGACAAGCGCCGCCAAGGCGCCGCGCCGCCGACTGCCCGGGTACCGTACGAGGACCGAGCCACCCGCACCGGAGGCCACCGTGAGCGCCCAGACCGACGGCCCGATCGAACCGCTGATCCCCATGCCCGAGCTCACCCCGGACGCTCTACGGGCGGCGGTCGCGCGGATCGCCCCGAGTCGGATCCCGGCTCTCACGCAGCACCTCTTCGAGGCCACGACGAACGCCCAGCAGACCCAGAGCCTTGCGCCGCTGCGAGCCTTCGTGCACTCGTGGGCCGTTTTTGTGGCGATTCAACGCCGCCCGGAGCGCGCCGCACGCCTGCACGAGCTGGAGCGGCTTATTGACGAGGGGGAGCAGGACCCGACGGCCGCCATTACCGAGATCCGGATGATCTGGGAGACAGCCGAGGCGGAGGCCGGGCTGTGACGGACTCGGCCTGGGACTACAACCCGAGCGCCGAGTATGTAACGGACGGCCTACCACCAGGCGTCGTAGCCGAGATTGAGCGTCTCGCGACGGAACTCGCCGCCCTTGGCCAGGACTCCGTGAAGGTCGGAAGGCCCTTGGACCGAGAGGGTGGACTGCGTCAGTTCGACCTCTTTGGCGGGCGCGGCTTCATGAGCTTCCTGCCGGTACCGCGCCACGAGGGCATCTACGTCTGCAACATCACATGGCACGGCTGACCACGCAGCGCACCTCCTAACCGATCCCCACCCACTCCCGACCTGGCCGAAACCCGGTCACCCGGGACCACACAACCCACACTTCGCATACCTAACTGCACCCTGAACGGAACGTTCCCGGTCGATTACAGTGCTGAGCTGTCGTACGTACGGACGGTGCCCGTGAGGAGGTCATGGTGGGTGCGACATCGGGTGCCGTCTGGGGTCGTGCCGAGCAGCAGGACTTCCGGGGCAGGGTGCGGGGGACTCTGCTCGGCAGCGCGGTCGGGGATGCGTTGGGCGGGCCTGTGGACGGGCTGACGCTGGAGGAGATCCGGGGGGCGTACGGGCCCGAAGGGCTGGTCGACCTCGGGTTCGGGTACGGGCGGCGCGGCACCGTGACCCATCACACGCAGCTCACCCTCTTCACCGTGGACGGGTTGATAAGAGCCCAGGTCAGGAGGGACACGGGGGCCTGGCATCCGCCCACCGACCTGCACCGGGCCTATCTGCGGTGGGCCGCCACCCAGCGGGACTGGGGGCCCGACGAGCGGCGGAAGGAGGACGGGTGGCTGGCCCGGGAGGAGTGGCTGTACGCGCGGCGGGATCCCACGCGGTCGCTGCTGCTCGGGCTCGGGGACGAGACCATGGGGACCCTGGAGTCGCCGAAGAACCCGGACGACATGGGGCCGGAGGCCGTCGCCCGGTCCGCGCCGTTCGGGCTGCTCGTGGGGTGGGAGCCGCAGCTCGTCGTACAGCTGGCGGTGGAGTGCGCGGCGCAGACGCACGGGCATCCGACGTCCTGTCTGTCGGCCGGTGCGTACGCCGTGATCGTGCACGGGCTGGCGCGCGGCCAGTCCCTCGACGGGTCGGTCCAGCAGGCCCTCGCCCTGCTCGCCGCCCGCCCGGGGCACCAGCCCGTCTCGGACGCGCTGCAGCATGCCCTCGGTGCCGTACGGCAGGGCATGCCCTCCCCGGCGCGGGTCGAGGAGCTGGCCGGGGACGGTGCCGCGGACGGGATGCTCGCCGCCGCCGTCTACTGCGCGCTCGTCGGTGAGGACGTACGGCACGGGCTGTGCCTGGCCGTGAACCAGGCCGGTCCCTCCGCCGTCGCCGGAGCCCTCACCGGCGGCCTCCTCGGCGCCCTGCACGGCGAGACGGCCCTCCCGCCGGCCTGGGTGGCCGAGCTGGAGGGCCGTCCCACGATCCTGGAGCTGGCCGACGACTTCGCGATGGAGATGACCCAGGGGCCGGCCCTGCACAACCCGGCGGGCGCGGCTCCGGGGTGGCTGCTGCGTTACCCGCGGGGCGGCTGAGCGGCCCCGCTTCAGGTGGCGCGACGAACTCTGACCATGGTGGGTTCGAAGTCGTAGACGAGGCTGTTGATCCGCAGGCCGTCGACGGCCCCGATCCACATGTAGTCGCGGCCCTTGCTCACCGCGGCGGAGTAGATGACCGGCTGCGTGCCGCCGTCGTTGAGTGCGGTCAGCAGATCCTGGAAGGTGCACTGGTGGGACAGCGAGCAGTTGGTCGCGGTTCCCGCGGCGCCCGTGAGGAACCACGTGCCGGTCGTGGTGGCGTCCAGGTAGGGACTCCACCGGTTCAGGTCCGTCGTCGGCAGGGCGGGCGGGTTCCACACCATCGAGGAGTAGGTGCTGGGGGTCGCGGTGAGGTTCGGATTGATCTCGAACCTGATGTTCGGCAGGTTCGCGGCGCCGCCGTAGGACACGTTCTCGCCGGTCTGGAAGACGTGGAAACCGACCTGGCGCAGTCCCAGTACCGGGGCACCGAAGAAGTCGACCTCGTTGCCGAAGTCGGCGGCCTCACTGGGCGGGGTGAGGGAGGTGGAGTGGTCCGCCACCTCGATGCCGAGGCTGCCGCGTCCGAAGGGCGGTCTCGCGGAGGGGCCCGTCACGCCGAACGAGCCGAACGGGCCGTTCCGCAGGGCGGCGACGGGCGAGCCGATCGTGTTGCGGGTGATGACGCCCCAGTGGTCGGAGCGCCCCCATTTCGTGTCGGTGTCGGTGTCGGTGTGGGTGACGGTGGTGGCCGATACCGGGGCGGCCGAGGCGGCGATCGCGACCAGTGCCGTGATCCCGAGCGCCGCCTTCCGTTTCACCCCGAAGCGAGCTTTCACGCTCACTCCTTTCGTGGTCCTTGCATGGCGCACGCCAGGCTAAGGACTCCCGGAACCGAAACCATCACGACGCACCAGTGATATGTGCTGATTAATCACGATGATGGAGTCGGTCAGTCCTGGGCCGGAGTTCCCGCCGGAGCCTGCGCCGCCACCGGCACCGTCGCCGCCGTGCTGTCGCCGTCCGTGTTGACGGTCTCGATGACCGCCAGGCGTTCCGGGGTGTCCTCCGGCTTCAGGTAGCCGATGAGGATGTAGAGGACCAGGGAGACGGCCAGCGGGATCGAGACCTGGTACTGGAGCGGGACCCCGCCGTCCACGTTCCAGTTGATCGGGTAGTTGACCAGCCAGAACGCCAGCAGGCCCATGGACCAGCTGACCAGCGCCGCCGTCGGGCCGGAGCGGCGGAACGGGCGGAGCAGGCCCAGCATCATCGGGATCGCGATCGGGCCCATCAGACCGGCCACCCACTTGATGACCACCGTGATGATGTCCTTGAAGGTGGGGGAGTTGACCTGGGTGGCCACCGCCATGGACAGGCCGAGGAAGACGACCGTGGTGACGCGGGCCGCGATCAGGCCGGAGCGTTCGGTCCAGGACCGCGCCTGCCGCGACAGGACCGGGGCCACGTCCCGGGTGAAGACGGCCGCGATCGCGTTGGCGTCCGAGGAGCACATCGCCATCGTGTGCGAGAAGAAGCCGACGACGACCAGGCCCAACAGGCCGTGCGGGAGGAGCTGTTCGGTCATCAGGCCATAGGAGTCGGAGCCGTCCGGCTTCTGCGCGTGGACCAGGAGCGGGGACATCCACATGGGGAAGAAGAGGACCACCGGCCAGACCAGCCAGAGGGCGGCGGAGAGGCGGGCCGAGCGTTCGGCCTCGCGCGGGCTGCCCGTCGCCATGTAGCGCTGGGCCTGGTTGAGCATGCCGCCGTTGTACTCGAAGAGCTTGATGAACAAGAAAGCCAGCAGGAACACCGTGCCGTACGGGCCCACCAGCGGCTTGCCGTGGCCGTGCAGGGCCGGCTGGTCCCAGGCGTCGAAGAAGCCGATGCCCTTGTCGTTCAGTTTCAGGACGACGGCCACGAACATCGAGATGCCGGCCAGCAACTGGATGACGAACTGGCCGAGTTCGGTCAGCGCGTCCGCCCACAGGCCGCCGATCGTGCAGTAGACCGCGGTGATCGCGCCGGTGATGAGGATGCCCTGGTTGAGGGTGACCCCCGTGAACACGGACAGCAGCGTCGCGATCGCCGCCCACTTCGCGCCCACGTCCACGATCTTCAGCAGCATGCCGGACCAGGCCAGCGCCTGCTGGGTCTTCAGGTCGTAGCGGTTCTTCAGGTATTCGAGCGGGGAGGCCACATGGAGGCGGGAGCGGAGGCGGTTGATGCGCGGGGCGAACAGCTTGGAGCCGATCGCGATGCCGAGCGCGATGGGGAAGGACCAGGTGACGAACGACGTCACGCCGTAGGTGTAGGCGATGCCCGCGTATCCGGTGAACATCACCGCGCTGTAGCCCGACATGTGGTGCGAGATGCCGGAGAGCCACCAGGGCATCTTCCCGCCGGCCGTGAAGAAGTCGCTGACGTTGTCCACCCGCTTGTGCGACCAGACACCGATCGCGACCATCACACCGAAGTAGCCGATGAGCACGGCCCAGTCGAGCCCGTTCATGCGCCCCCCTTCCAGGGTCCACCTTGTGAACTCCGCTCAGCTGGCTGGCACTTCGCATAAGCGGAGCGAGGACGGGGAAGGCCGCGAAGTGCCCGCTCATCGTGGGTTCGTTTACGAGGGCACGACAAGCGGGCGTAAGGTCAAGGCGAAGTAAAATCGTTCGGCTTGCTGACCTTGATTTATGTACATGAACGGGCGGGTTGGCTGGAATCAGTGCCTCAGTGCATCAGCTCCCCCGCGTTGACCAGCAGCGACTGGCCCGTGATGGCCCGCGCCCGGTCCGACGCCAGGAACACCGCCGCGTCCGCCACGTCCCCGTCCGTCGCCAGGTCCGGCAGTGCCATCCGCCCGGTCAGCCGCCCCAGCACCTCGTCCTCCGGCACGCCCTCCGTGTGCGCCGTGAACTGCACGTACGCCTGCACCGGCGGCCCCCACATCCAGCCCGGCAGCACCGTGTTGACCCGGATCCGGTGCGGTCCCAGCTCCCGGGCCAGCGAGTACATCGCGCTGGTCAGCGCCCCCTTCGAGGCGGCGTACGCGGCCTGTCGCACCTGCGAGGGCGCGGCGACGGCGGACTGGGTGCCGATGAAGACGACCGAGCCGCCCCCGGCGGCCTTCAGCCCCGGCAGGCAGGCCCGGGTCATCCGCAGCGTCCCCAGCAGGTTCACGTCGATGACCGAGGCCCAGGTCGCGAAGTCGGCGTCCTCGACCCCGCCGAAGTAGGAGTCCCAGGCGGCGACATGGACCACCGCGTCGATCCCGCCGAACCGCTCGCGGGCTAGCGCGGCCAGCGCCTCGCACTGGCCCTCGTCGGTGATGTCGGTGGGCAGGTACGCGGTCCGGGTGCCCTCCGGATCGATCCCGGCCGCGCTCTTCGCGAGGTTCGCCTCGGTCCGTGCACCCAGTACCGCTTTCCCGCCGTCCCGTACGACGGCCGCGGCGACCTGGTGCCCGAGCCCGGCGCCGACTCCCGAGACGACGACGGTCTTGCCCGTGAGCAGCGACATCGATGACCTCCGGTTCACCCACCTGTGTCTGACGGACCGTCAGAGTAAGGGCGGGGGCGGGAGGGCGGAAGGGGGCCGGGGCGGCGGTCCGTAACGGCGACGGCTCCGCCCTGGGGGCGGAGCCGTCGGATGTTCAGGTGGCCTCGGGAGAGGCTCAGGACTTGCGGGTCCGGCGGGTGGCGAAGAGCGTGCCGGCGCCGAGCGCGATCACCAGGGCGGCGCCGCCGGCGATCAGGGGCGTCGAGGAACTGGCGCCGGTCTCGGCCAGCGGCGGGGTGCTGGTGCTGGGGGAGGGCGCCGGGGTGGTGGGCGGCGGCGTCTTCATCGGGGGGACGTGGGACGTGGTGGGCGGGGTGGAGGAGGAGGCCGGCGGGGTGGAGGACGCGGGGGTGGAGGGCGTCGGGGTGGCCGGTGCGGAGCTCTCCGGGGCGGGCGGCTGGCTTGCCGGTGTCGACGCGGAGGGCGTGGGGGATTCCGGCTGGGCGGGGGTGCACGCCTTGTCGCCGCCGTTCCAGGCGGCTATGAGGTGGTACGGGGTGACGACGTTGCCGGGCTCGTAGGGTGCGGGGCCGTGCCCGTCCCCCGACTTGCCGTCGTAGACGACGTCGTCGCCGTACAGGTCGATCTGCCCGTAGCAGTCGGGGCTCTTCACGGCCAGCTTCTGCCAGGTCCGCTTGGCGTCGTCGCTGCCCGCGACGTCGTCGGCGGTGAGGTACACCGTGGCGTGGTCGACGAGCGTCTGGTGGCCGGAGGTGTACCAGTTGGAGCCCTCGGTGGTGTACTCGGCCAGCGACACCGGGTACGTGCAGCCGGCGCCGACGTTCTGCCCGGGGGCGAGACGCACCTCGACCGTGCCGGGGGCGGAGTCCCACTGGTGGAAACCGCCCTGGGAGGTCCAGTCGGCGCCGACCGGGTTTCCGTCGGCGTCGACGATGCGGTACTGCACGGTGGCCGTCTGGCAGTCACTCGCGGTGGTGGCGCTCGCGGTCGTGGCCCCGGCGAGGGGTGCGGCGGCGAGGAAAGCGGTTGCGGCGAGGACGGCCGACGTTCTGGGGCGTGAGAAGCGCGTCAAGATGTGCCCTTGCGGAAACTAGGTGTGGGAGGTGGTCGTGTGCGAGGGGTGTGCACAGGCCGGCGGAAGGCGACGTGGCTCAACCCTGGCGTCACTTCACTCATTGTGGTGGCAGTGAGGATCCGCATTCTCGCCACCTTGATGACGTCCGTCAATCTCTTGCGAATTGAACAACACCTCCCGCACCGTCGGCCGGCTCCGCCGCCCTCTCGTAATCTGACGCACAGTCAGCTAAACCGGAGTCATGACAGGCGACTCGACGCACACAGAGAACGACACACGCAGTCAGGTGTACGCGGAACTGGCCGCCGTGGGGCCGTACGGCGTCCGGCCGGGCCACGCCCTCATCACCATGGTCGAACCGCACCTCGGGCACGAGTACGCGTACAACCGCTGGTACGAGGACGACCACTACTACGCGGGCGCGATGGCCATGCCCTGGATGTACGCGGGCCGGCGCTGGGTGGCCACCCGCGATCTGCAACTCCTGCGCTACCCCGAGAAGTCGGCGATCGCCCAGCCCGTCACCGCCGGCTGCTACATCTCCGTCTACTGGATCACCGACGGCCGCTACGCCGACCACATGAGGTGGACGGTCGCCATCAACAAGCGGCTGAACCGCGACGCCCGGGTGTACCAGGACCGGACCCACGTCTTCACCGCGTTCCAGGACCACGAGGCCACGGTGTACCGGGACGGGGCGGCCGGCCCCCGCGACTTCCACGCCCTCGACCATCCGTACGCGGGACTGGTGGTGGAGGTCATCGACAGCGAGTCGCCCGAGCAGCGGGCGGAGTTGCTGGAGTGGCTGCGCTCCCGGCACCTGCCGAAGCAGGTGGCCTCCTCCCCGGCCGCCCTGGTGACCGTCTTCCGCCCGACGCCCCTGCCCGGCGACCGGATGACCTATGTGAAGCAGGTGGAGGGCGTCGACACCCGGCTGACGCTCCTGTGGTTCCTGGAGACCGACCCGAGGGACTGCTGGGAGGCCCGCTTCACCGGGCTGGACGAGCAGGTCGCCGAGTCGGGTCTGGGCAGGGTGGAGCTGGTGGCGCCGTTCGTCCCGACGGTGCCGGGCACGGACCGCCACGTGGCCGAGCTGCGCTGAACCCTGCTGAGGCCCTAGTGGCCGTTGGACAGCGGGCCGGAGGCGGTTCGGCGGCCGGGGCCGATCTGCTGGGCGAAGGCCTGCCGGGCCACGGTGCTGTTCGCCGGCAGTACGGCCATCAGGCCGCGCGCCTCCGCCTGCGCCAGCGTGTCCGCGGCGTCGCTGCCCTCGGGGACGAAGGCCAGGCGGACGTGCCCGTCGCCGGAGCCGCGGCGGTCCACCGGAGCCACGGCGCCGTGCGTGCCGTCGGGCAGGGTCACCCACAGCTGGAAGTCGTCGAACCGGACGAAGTCCGCGCCCTTCACCGGCCAGGGATAGTGGTGTTCACCGGGCACGCTGGGAAGGATGCCCTGGTGGTTCCCGTGGCTCAGCGGCACGCAGGCGTTGAACAGGGAGTCCGTCCACGCCTCGACCCCGTCGGCGTCCTTGATCGGCGTGCGCAGCAACGCATCGGCGCCGTCGTAGCCCAGCTCCGCCAGCGCGGGCAGCGTGAGCGGGAAGGCGTCCATCAGCTCGGCCGCTTCCTCCCGGAGCCGGTCGACCTTCACGGGGTCCGCGCAGAACTGCATGCTCCACTCGATACCGACACGGGCGCGGTACATGCGCCAGCCCTTGGCACCCTTCACCCACAGGCTGCCCCCGTGGTGCATCTCCCAGTGCTCGCCGGCGTTCGGTCCCGGCCCTGGGTCGACGGGCCTGGGCCCGTAGGGCAGGTCGGGGTCGGCCATGGCGTGCAGGATCGCGTGTGCGGTCTTCTTGGCGGCGATGAACTGCGGGGAGTCAAAACGTGCGGGATGTTTGACGAGGCGGATCTTCCACGGATGGTCTTCCGATTCGGTGCCACCCGGCGGGAGTTCGGTGTGGGCCACAGCTGACCTCCTCGGCCTGGCCCCGCGGACCGGTCACCGGCACTGAAGGGTGCAAACTGGTGCAAACCCCTCGCGGGGCGCGATGCGGTACCCCCTGCTTCCATCGTGCGCGCCGCACGGGTTGATCGCGACTCGAGCGGAGACCCCGTCAGCCGGTGAGGGCCGGAACCGCTCCGGCCCTCACTTGAGTTCGTCGGGGCAAGGGGTGCCCCGCGGCAGCTGGTACGGCGCCGCCAGCCGGTAGGTTCCGGCCTTCGGGGCCAGCAGCATCGTCCACTTGTCCCCCTTCGCGTCCTCCGGGGTCTCCGCCAGGCAGCCGTTGACGTTGACGTACGTCTTCGGCCGGCCCTCGGCCCGGTGCTTGGACGCCTGCGTCTCCTGCGGGGGCTTGAGGCTCTTGCCCTTCGCGTCGACGATGCTCAGCCACGGCGAGTACGGGATCCGGATCAGGATCCGCCCGGCCTTGTGGACCTCGATGGTCAGCTCGCCCTGCCCGGCGCTGTCCACCACCGCGTTCGGCTCGGCGAGCGGTATCGGGTCGGTCACCTTGAACAGCTGCCAGTTGGCGTCGCCCCAGATCTGCTTCAGATACGGCATCCCGCGCCGGACCAGGGCGCGTTCCCGCTCGCCGCCGTCACCGTCCGGCTCGCCCTTCGGCAGGACGACGAAGTGGACGGCCCAGCGCTGCAGCCACTCGTGGTAGTTCGCGGAGTTGAGGGTGTCGTCGTAGAAGAGCGGGTTGCGCTCCATATCGGCCTGGCGGTTCCAGCCGCGGGCCAGGTTGACGTACGGCGCGAGCGCGGACGCCTCCCGGTGGGAGCGGGCCGGGACCACCTCGACGCGGCCCTTCTCGGCGCCGACCTGCTGGAGCTGGTGGACGAGCGGGGCGAGCTCACGGGCCCAGGACGCGGCCGGGGTCGTGTGGATGATGTCGTCCACCGACTTGAAGCCGATCCAGCCGACGAAGCCGAGGAAGGCGAGGACCGTGACGTAGTACTTGCGCGAGCGCGGCACGGTGTACGGGAGGGCGGCGACCAGGGTCGCGCCCGCGAACAGCATCGGCAGCCGCGAGATGTTCGAGCCGATCTGCGAACTGACCAGCCACACCAGCACCACGGCGAGGCTGTACACGGCGGCCGTCAGCCGGACCGTCTTCCACTCCTTGGGGACGAGGAACAGGCACAGCAGGCCGTAGCCGAGGGGCAGGATCACCGAGCCGATGGTCATGGGCTGGGTGCCGGAGAACGGGAACAGCCAGGCGGAGACCGCCACCACGGCCGCGGGTGCCAGGCCCAGCGCCCAGGCGCCCGGACGCCGCTTCTGCAGGAACAGCGCGACCGCCACCAGGCCGATGAAGAGACCCGCCACCGGGGACGACATGGTGGCGAGCGCGGCGAGCGGGGCCGCGACGAGTGCCTTCGCCCACCGTTTGAAGCGCCAGCGGTGCGGCCAGCAGAACACCGCCCCGACCGAGGCCAGCGCGAACGCCGTGCCGAGTCCGAAGGTGACCCGCCCGGAGATGGCGTTGCACAGGAGCGCGAAGACCCCGGCGGACGCGGCCCACAGCGGGTTCCGCACCGCCCGGCTGCGGATCAGGAGCAGGGTCAGCAGGCCGGCCGAGGCGGTGCCGGCGATCATCATCGTCGTACGGACGCCGAGCACCGACATCAGGTACGGCGACACCACGCTGTACGACACCGGGTGCATACCGCCGTACCAGGCGAGGTTGTACGCCGAGTCGGGGTGCCGACCGACGAACTCGGCCCAGGCGTCCTGTGCCGCGAGGTCGCCGCCGCTGTTCGCGAACGTGAAGAACCAGATGATGTGCAGGACCCCGGCGAGGACCGTGACCGACAGCACGGGGTGCTGCAGCATGCGCCGGCGCAGGGGTTCGGCGGCCTCCAGGAGCCGGCCGGCCATGCCGGCTCTCCTCCCGGTCCTGTCGTCACGGTGTGTGTCGTGCGTACCGTCCGTACCGGCTTCGAGGCCGGTCTCGGGACCGGCCTCGGGCAGGGCTATTCGCGGGCCGGCTACCGGGCCCGGATCGGCATCGTCGGCGCGTGTCACATCCGCTGTGGCCACCTGAAGGCACTCCCCGTGTCCCGTCTTCTGTTCTCGGCCGCGTTTCACGGTGTTGGCGGCCGCTTCCCGTCCAGTTCGCGGTCGTGTCCCGACGACCGGCGACCTGCCCCGATTCGTGACGCTAGCACGCACCCCGCCGCGGGGCCCTGGGGTGGGCCGCCATCGGCGGGGTGCGGAGACGGAATGTGCGTTATGGGTCAGCCGAGGCGGGTCAGCTTGCTCGTGAACCCGGGCTCGGCGAGGTCCTTCTGCAGGGCGACCGGAATCCGGACGGCGGAGCCGGAGCCGTCACCCACGGTGAGGGTGCCGACCTTGGTGCCCGCCTTCGCGGTGTGCGGCACCTTGTCGGCGGCGAAGGACAGCTTCACCTTCAGCCCCGACCAGCCGATGGCCGTGACGTCCTGCGTGGCGACGACCGGGGTACGGCCGCCGAGACCGTCGTCCGCGTAGCCGACGACGTCGCCCTTCTTGTAGATCGTCGCCGACTTCAGCGCGCCCTGCGCCGCCCGGATCAGCTGGTCGCCGGCGTTGAGGGCGGCCTTGAGGATGCTGTTGCCGTTGCTGGCGTTGGCCTGCTGCCGTATCACCGCGCCGATGATCGTGCGGGTCTCGCCGTTCACGTCCTTCTTCGCGGCGAAGACCAGGTTGCCGAGGGCCGAGGTGGTGGTGCCGGTCTTGATGCCGACGACGTTGTTCTGGCCGACCAGCTGGTTCCAGTTGCCGTGGTTGACACCCTTGTAGTCGTCGTACGACATCATCGCCGCGACCTCGCGGAACGCGGGCTCGCTCGCCATCGCCGCCTTCGCCAGCTTCACCTGGTCCACGGCGGTGGACACGGTGGAGTTCGTGAGGCCCGACGGGTCGGTGTACGTCGTGTTCGTCATGCCGAGCTTCTTCGCCGTGGCGTTCATCTTCACCACGAACGACTTCTCGCTGCCCGCGTCCCAGCGGGCCAGCAGGCGGGCCACGTTGTTCGCCGAGGCGATCAGGATGGACTCCAGGGCCTCGCGCTGGGTGATCGAGTCGCCGGCCGTCACGTCGACGGTGGACTCCTGGCCGGCGTTCGCCTGGTCCTGGGCGGCCTGGTCGATCTTGATCTTCGGGCCGGCGGCGCCGCTCTTCAGGGGGTGGTCGCGCAGGATGATGTACGCGGTCATGACCTTGGCGACGCTGGCGATCGGGACCGGCTTCTGGTCGCCGGAGGAGCCGAACGTGCCGATGCCCTGGACGTCGAGGGCGGCCTGGCCGCCGGCCGGCCAGGGGATGTCCGTCTTGCTGCCGTCGAAGGTGTACGTGTCCTTCGCGGTGAGGTCGAGGGTGGGCTGGGGGAGCGGACGGAGAGTCTGTACGACCGCAAAGACGATCAGCAGGACGATGACCAGGGGCGTCCAGATCTTGACCCGGCGGATGGCGGTCCTGACCGAGGTCTCCGGCGGCGGAGGCGTGTTGGTCAGCTCGGCGAGCAGGTCCAGCGGGGGCTTCGGGGGGAGCGGCTGCCGGGTGGTGCGCTCGGGACCGACCTGGGGGATGACCGTGGTGCGGGTGGTGGAGGCGGTCTCGGGCTTGGCCGCCGGCTTCGCGTCCGGTTTCGCCTCCGACTGTATGTCCGACTTGAGCGCGACGAACTTGCTGGTGCGCTCGGAGGACTTGGGGCTGGGCTTCCCGCCCAGCTTGAGCGTGGTGGTGGGCTGGTCGACCTGCGGCGGGCGGGGGGCCTTGAGCATGGTGGTCGGCTGATCGACGGCGGACCCCTGCGGGGTGGCTTCGCCGTCGGTTGTGGTCTCGGTGTCCCCACCCGCACCACCCGTGCGGCCATCGTTGTCAGGTGCGGGTGGCCCCTGTGGGTCGTCCTCGCCGTCGGCGTCCGCGGGTTCGGCGTCAGCCTTCGCCTTGTCGGCGGGCTCCGCGTCCTCGGGTTCGTCGTGGGTTGCGGTCTTGGTGTTCCCACCCGCGCCACCCGTGCGGCCATCGTTGTCAGGTGCGGGTGGCCCCTGTGGGTCGTCCTCGCCGTCGGCGTCCGCGGGTTCGTCACCGGGCACGGCGTCCCGGACATCACCCTTCGGCTCATCCGCGGGCTTCGCGTCTTCGGGTTCCGCGTCGGCCTTCGGCTTGTCTGCAGGCTTGGCGTCTTCGGGTTCCGCGTCGGCCTTCGGCTTGTCTGCAGGCTTGGCGTCTTCGGGTTCCGCGTCGGCGATCGGTTCGTCCGCGGGCTTCGCGTCTTCGGGTTCGGCGTTCGCCTTCGCCTTGTCCGCGGGCTTGGCGTCTTCGGGTTCGGCGTTCGCCTTCGCCTTGTCCGCGGGCTTGGCGTCTTCGGGTTCGGCGTTCGCCTTCGCCTTGTCCGCGGGCTTGGCGTCTTCGGGTTCGGCGTTCGCCTTCGCCTTGTCCGCGGGCTTGGCGTCTTCGGGTTCGGCGTTCGCCTTCGCCTTGTCCGCGGGCTTGGCGTCTTCGGGTTCCGCGTCGGCCTTCGGGTCGTCCGCGGGCTTGGCGTCTTCGGGTTCGGCGTTCGCCTTCGCCTTGTCCGCGGGCTTGGCGTCTTCGGGTTCGGCGTTCGCCTTCGCCTTGTCCGCGGGCTTGGCGTCTTCGGGTTCGGCGTTCGCCTTCGCCTTGTCCGCGGGCTTCGCGTCTTCGGGTTCCGCGTCGGCCTTCGGCTTGACTGCGGGCTTCGCGTCCTCCGGGGCCGTGTCGGTCTCGGAGGGCGGCTCTGGCGTTGCCTTGGGCTTCGTGTTGGCCTTCTGGGTGGTCTTCGGTGTCTGTGGGGGCTCCTGGCCCTCCGCGGCGTCCTCGGGGCGCTCAGCGCGGTCCTCGGGGGGCGTGGTCGCCTTCTCCTGTGCGTCGGCGGGGTGTTCGGGGGTCGCCTCGGGGTCCTCGGAGGTCTCCGCGTCCTCCGTCGGGTTGCCCGTTCGTACCCATGCCGCCACCGCCTCGCGGAGCTTCGTGTCGTTCTCCTCGGCCGGGTTCGGCTTCAGGTCACGTACCGAGAAGACCCGGGTCGCGGTGTCCACGCCCCCGGTCGTCTCCTTCTCGGCGGCCACCGCCAGCCGCGGATCGCGTGCTTCGGGAACCGAATCCGCGCTCCCCGACGTCGGTTCCGCCGACGACTCGCGCTGCTTCGACCTGTCGGGGGACTCGCCCGCCACCGATGCCTCCTCCACGCTTCGCACGTTTCCGTGCGCTGTCCGAACCATGTACCAGTGTCCTGTGTGCGGGCTTAGCCCCTGCGGTAGACGAGAACGACATACCTTCCGGTTCCCTTACAAACCGGTCACGCACCCTCGACAGACCAATGTGAGAGGGGTCACCCTGTCATTCATCCACGCGGGGAGGCATGGATGGGCAGGAGCCGCAGAACACTTCCGGAGGAGCTTCTGCTGCTGGCACTGGACCCGGCCACGGGTACCACTGCACAGCCGCAGTCGCTCGACCTCGGTCTGGCCGGAGCACAGCTAGTGGAGCTGGCGCTGGCCGGACGGATAGCCCCAGACGGGGATCGTATCGCCGTGGTGCAGCCACGGCCGACTGGAGATCCGACTTTGGACTGCGCGTTGGAGTTGCTGCGAAGGCGTGGCGCTCCCGTGCGGGCTGTTCACTGGATCGGCGGGCCCCGGCTGGGGCTGCGTCAGATCTATCTCGCGCATCTCGAACGGTGCGGCATGGTCGCCGCCGTAGCGGGGCAGATGTGCGGGGTGCTGCCGACCACTCGGTACCAGGCGACGGACAATGCCGTCACCCGGGAGATCCGTGGCCGGCTGGATTCGGCGATCCGCACCGGCGTACCGCCGGACCCGCGGACCGCCGCGCTCGCCGCCCTGGCCCACGCGGTCGGTCTCGGCAAGCACCTGTATCCGGGCAACGAGGGACGCTCCTCTCGTTCCAGGCTGCGGGACTTGATCCGGCACGACCCGATGGGCGGGCTCGTCGCCCACGCCGTCATGGACGTGCAGAACGGCGCGGCCGCACAGCCACGCCGTAACCCGGCCCCGGCAGGCCGGCAGGCAGGACCAGGCGCCAGGCCCGGTGCGCCGGAACCCGCCCGTGGAGTTCCGATGCAGCCGCGCCGAGGTGCGATGGCCCGCGCCGTGGTGCACTGAGCCGAACTGCCGCGGCGGCAACGGGCGGCAACACAGCACCCCTGAGACCCGGTTCGGGAGCCGCTGGTCCGAGCGGGGCGGTGAGGCGTACACAGCAGTACGCGCCTCGCCGTCCCGCTCGGCCGTGTCCGCCCCCGGAGTCCGGAGAATCCGGAACGCGCCCGAACTGACGCGTACGCGCCGCATATCCGCTGTTTCCCAGCGGTAGGAAGCACCTTGGTGGCAGTCTGCTCAACAGCAGATACGCAAAGTGGTAGTTACAGGCAGGCAGCCGGAGGTGCACGTCCCGTGGCGTCCAATGTCAATCCCACCGTCAGGCGGCGCCGGCTGGGCCAGGAGCTGCGCAGGCTCCGCGAGCTCAAGGGCATGACGGCGGAGGAGGTTGCGGAGCGGTTGCTCGTTTCGCAGTCGAAGATCAGCCGGCTGGAGAACGGGCGCCGGAGCATCAGCCAGCGCGACGTCCGCGACCTGTGCGGGGTGTACGAGGTCGAGGACCAGCGGGTCGTCGAGTCCCTGATGGAGATGGCCAGGGATTCGCGGCAGCAAGGGTGGTGGCATGCGTTCGGGGACATTCCGTACAGCGTCTACATCGGCCTTGAGACCGATGCGGAGTCGCTGAGGGTGTACGAACCCCAGCTGGTCACCGGGCTGTTGCAGACCCGCGCCTATGCCGAGGCCCTGGTGCAGGGCGCGTTGCCGGAGACCTCCGCCGCCGACATCGAGAAGCGCGTCCAGGTGCGGATGCGCCGACAGGAACGTATCACCGCAGAACACAACCCCCTTCGCCTCTGGGTGGTGCTCGACGAGGCCGCGCTGCGCCGGCTCGTCGGCAACAGGCTCGTGATGCGCGAGCAGTTGGAGTACCTACTGGAGATGTCCCAGCAGCCGCACATCACCGTCCAGGTGCTGCCCTTCGAGTGCGGCGCCCATCCCGGCCTCAACGGCCAGTACGCGATCCTGGAGTTCGCCGACGCGGCCGACTCCAGCGTCGTCTACCTGGAGGGCGTCACCAGCGACCTGTACCTGGAGAAGGCCCACGACGTGCAGAAGTACGCCGTGATGTACGAGCACCTGCGGGCCCAGTCGCTGAACGTCGAGCAGTCCCGTCAGTTCATCGCCGACGCGGCCAAGGAATACGCCCGCTGAGCCCTCCCGGACGCCCTCCCGGACGGAGGGCGCCGGATCGTACACCGGCGCCACGCTCCAGCGGAAGTCTCCTCTGGAATATGCCATCCGGTCGAGTGAACGAGTGCTCCAGGTGAGGGAGTTGGCTAGTAGCGTCGATCACGCCAACCGGTCAGAAAGGTTGGCGTGATTCGCACTACAGCAAGCATCACAGCAACTCGCTACAGGAGTGGACATGGCACTGCTTCAGGGCGCCACGGAGACGTGGACGAAGTCCTCCTATTCCGCAGGGAACGGGGCGTGCGTCGAGGTCAAGTCGCCGACGACCGCTGGACTCGCCGTACGCGACTCCAAGGTCGAGGAAGGCCCCGTCCTCGCGTTCCCGGCCGACGCGTGGAACACCTTCGTGGCCTCGGTCAAGGCGTAGGGGGCATTCGCTGACCCACCGCCCGCTCTTCCGACTACGACAACTTCACAAGCGTCACGAACAGAGCCCTCTCGACTGGCCCGCCGTCCTTGCCGAGGGGGCTCGGCTTGTGCCCGTCAGGCCTTCAACCGGCTGACCGGAAAGGCGACATCGCACACCGGGTCCTGGGGCCCGGCCGCGTCCCAGTCCGCGAAGTAGACCTCCCGGCACGGGCCGTCGTACTCCAGGCCCTCCTGCCCGGCGATCCAGTGCTCCACCGCCTCGAAGGCCGCCAGGATCTGCGGATGCGCCACCTGCGCCTTGCGGATCCGGGTGTACGCCAGCGTGCACGCCGGCTCGATCCGCACCTTCGTCTCCCAGGCCCGCCCGTGCCGCTCCGCCCACGCCCGGGCCGCCGCCTCGTCCGCCACCGGCACACAGGCCTCGGCGGGGCCGTCGCTCTCCATGGACACCTCCGCGTGGTACACGACGAACGGCGCCCCCGTCACGCCCCCGCACTCCCGGGCCGCCGCCTCCAGCCGGCCCAGCGAGGCGCCGATCCAGGCGGGCAGCTCGTCCGCCAGCGTGTGCCGCGTCTCGGTGATCACCACCTGTGCGGGCACCTCCACCGTCTCCACCGCGAACGTCTCGTACATCTCCGAACTCCTCCCGGACAGCCGTCCACGGAGATATGCGGCGAGCGTCCGCTGCCCGGCGACCCGCGCCTCGACGTCCGCCCAGAAGCCGGCCAGCAGGGCGGCGGCCCGGTCGCCCTCCTCCGCCTCCACCACCTCGGCGATCCGCGCGAGCGGCATGTCCAGCTGGCGCAGCAGCGCCACCAGCCGGGCGCGCTCCGCCTGGCCGGCGCGGTAGTAGCGGTAGCCGGTGGCCTCGTCGACATGCGCCGGGGCCAGCAGCCCGAGGCGGTCGTACAGGCGCAGTGCCTTCGCCGAGAGCCTGGACCGGCCGGCGAACGCGCCGATCGTGAGCAGTTCCTCGTCCACGGCCACATCCTCCGTCACCGGGCGGATCCTTTCCGCCCGGTGACCCCGAGGCTGGTCCCTGCCCCAGGGGCAAGGTCAACCCGGACTACCCGGACTCAGGCGAGGGCGGCCTCCACCGCGGCCACGACCTCCGCCGACTCGGGCTCGGCCTGCGGCGAGAACCGGGCGGCGACCTGCCCGTCCCGGCCGATCAGGAACTTCTCGAAGTTCCAGCGGATGTCGCCGCTGTGCCCCTCGCCGTCGGCGAACCCGACCAGACGGTCGTACAGCGGGTGCCGGCCCTCGCCGTTCACCTCGATCTTCTCGGTCATCGGGAAGGTCACGCCGTAGGTCGCCGAGCAGAACTCGGCGATCTCCTCGGCGCTGCCGGGCTCCTGGCCCATGAACTGGTTGCAGGGCACCCCGAGCACGGTGAAGCCCTGCGCCGCGTACCGCTCCTGGAGCTTCTCCAGGCCGTTGTACTGCGGGGTCAGACCGCACTTGGAGGCCACGTTGACAATGAGCACGGCCTTGCCGGCATAGCTGCCCAGGTCGGCGGAGCCGCCCCGCAGCGCACCGATCTCGATGTCGAGCACGGACCCGTTGTTCTCGGTAGTCGTCATAACCGGATGCTAACTCCGCTAAGTGGCCGACCGAGCCCAGCCCCTGCCCGGTCACGGCGACCAGCTGGGTCGTGCTCATGGGCGTCCCCAGCAACACCAGCAGCCCGGCCGCGCTGGCGGGCTCGGTGGCGCAGCTCACCTCGCCCGCCCGCGCGATGACGCTCATGGCGTGCGCGTCACTCGTGGTGACGCTGGCCCTCGCTACTGCCGCTCGACGGGAGCGGACCGCTCCGGTGCCGGTTCCCTCGGAGCGCTGAGTTCCGCGGCGGGCCCGAACTTGTCGGCGACGGCGGCGATCTGCTCGATCCCGGCCTTCAGCCCCTCGTTGAGGACCTCTGCCTCCCGCTCGTTCTTCTCGACCTCCTGGTCGAGCCGCTTGGTCGCCCGCTCGAAGTAGCGCAGCAGCTCGACCGGGAAAGGCATCACGAGCGTGGAGTTCTTCTCGGCGGCCACCTCGACGACGGTCTGGAGCAGACGCAGCTGCATCGCCTCGGGGGAGTCGGACATGATCCGGGAGGCGTTGGCGAGCTGCTGCGCGGCCTGGAACTCACCGTCCGCGGTGATGACCCGGGCCCGCCGCTCCCGCTCCGCCTCGGCCTGCCGGGACATGGACCGTTTCAGCGACTCCGGGAGCTGTACGTCCTTGATCTCGACGCGGTCGATGTGGATGCCCCACTCGGTGGCCGGGCTGTCGATCATCAGCGCGAGCCCCTCGTGCAGCCGCTCGCGGTCGGTGAGCAGGTCGTCGAGGTCGCTCTTGCCGATGATGGACCGCAGGGAGGACTGGGCGACCTGCCCGACGGCGAACATGTAGTCCTGCACCTCGATGGCGGCCCGCACCGGGTCGGTCACCCGGAAGTAGACGACGGCGTCGACCTTCACCGACACGTTGTCCTTGGTGATGCCCTCCTGGGTGGGGACGGGCATGGTGACCACCTGCACGTTCACCTTGCGCATCCGGTCGGCGAAGGGGATGAGGAAGGTGATCCCCGGGTGCCGGTACGACGGCAGTGCCTTGCCCCAGCGGAACACGACCCCGCGCTCCACCTGGTTGACCACGCGCATCCCGCTGCGCAGCACGAGCAGGGCCAGCGCGACGACCAGTACGACCCCTACAACGGCGCCGTCCATCGGCACTCACTCCATTCTCCGACGAGATCCGGACAACGCCCGGACAAGAATGAGGACACCGGCCGGGCTCCTCGGGGTGCGGTCGCCGGCGTTAGGAGTGTGTAAAGAACGGGCCGGCACCGGGATCGGCCGGGCCACCGCCCGCGCACTTCGGCACCCCTGAAGGCGCTGCTGGGACTGCCTTCGGCGGAGGCCGACGGCTGATCCCCGCTCGGTGGCCGCCGAGCGCACCCTGGGCCGCGTGGGCTATGATCTTCTCAGAGCTGGCCGGCCCGACTCGGGTCGCCCGGTGCTGCGTTGGTGGTCCAAGGAAAGACGCCCCGCTTCCTGCGGGGAAATGCAGGTGCAAGGCCTGCCCGGCGCTCCACGGAGAGGCCCGTCCGCATCGTCGGACGGGCCTCTCACGTTTCCCCGTTTCACTGGATCCGGCTCTTCGATAGCCTGCGGCACCATGACACGCGCGCGGATCCTGCCAGTGCTGTTCCTGCTCTGCGGCGCGGCCCTCGCGACCGGGCTGGTCCTCAAGGGGAGCCCCGGCACGGCCGTCGCGCTCCTGCTGGTGTTCGTGGTGCTCGCCGGCGTGAACTCACCGCTGGTCTTCCCGAGGTCGATCGGCGCCCTGGAGGCACAGCGCCGCAGCGCGGCCGACGGCCGGCCGGTCGTCTACTGGCGGCCGGGCTGCCCGTACTGTCTGCGACTGCGCGCCCGGCTGGGCCGCCATGCCCGCCGGCTGCACTGGGTCGACATCTGGCGGGACCCGGCCGGAGCGGCAGCGGTGCGGGAGGCCAACGGCGGCGACGAGACCGTACCGACCGTCGTGGTGGCGGGCCGGCCGCACACCAACCCCGATCCTCGATGGGTGCGCGAACAGCTCTCCCGTTCCGCCTGATCAGGCGGCGGCCCGCTGTGATCAGACGGTGGCCGCTGTGATCAGGCGGATGCTCACTCGCTGCGTAGCGCCGTCGCCGTGTCGCTTCTCGCCGCCCAGCCCGCCGGGAGGAACGCGCCCGTCGCCGCGATGAGCAGCCCGCCGAGGGCGAGCAGGGCCAGTTGGGGTGCGTGGTAGACGGCGATGTCCGAGGCGGGCAGCGTCATGCCCACCGCGTCGCCCATGAGCGGTGTGACCAACCGGTGCAGGGCGACCCCGGCCGGGACCGCCGCCACACCGGCGAGCAGACCGATTCCGGCGACCGAGGTGAGGACCATGGTCACGGTCTGGCGCGGGGCCATGCCCAGGGCCTTGAGGACGCCCAGGTCGTGGACGCGGTCGCGGGTGTCGAGGACGACCGTGTTGAGCACGCCCAGACCCGCGACCACGACGAGCATCAGGGTGAGCGTCCCGACCAGCGCGTCCATGGTCGCGATCACCTCGGACGCGTTGGAGGTGTTGGCCCTGGCGACGGCGCCGACCGGGCCCAGGGCGGTGTTGAGCGAGGTCAGGTAGGGCGCCAGGGCCGTGCCCGGTTTCGTCTGCACGTGGTACTGGCCCGGTTTCGCGTCGAGTCCCAGTGCCGCGAGGGTCGAGGTCGGGGTGAGGAGCGCCATGCCCTCGCCCTCGGTGAAGAACGCCTCGCCGACGATCCGCACCGAGGTCCGCCGCCCCCGCTCCGTCAGCGTCACCGTGTCCCCGACCCGGAGTCCGGCCGCCTTCAGGAACCGGGTGGTGACCACCGCCTGCCCCGGCCCGTACAGCCAGCGGCCCGAGACCAGCTGCGGGGCGCCCCACGACGACTCGCCCTGGTACGCCACCACCGTGGTGGTGCCGGTGATCCCGGACGCGACGGCCTCCGCCTGGGCCGTGCCGTAGAAACGGCCGGTCCCGCGCTGCGCACGCAGTACGGCGGCCACCTTCGCCGGATCGGCCTTCGGTATGTCGGACTCGCCGCCCGCGTGCACCACCTGGGCGCCGGCCGGCCCCTGCCCGCCGCCCGCCTCCACCACGACCTGACCGGCCGAGTTCAGCATCCGGCCCGACTGCACGGCTCCCAGCGTCAGCGCGAGCCCGACCCCGAAGGTGACGGCGGCGGCGCCGAAGGCGACCGCGGCGGCCGTCGTGGCCGAACGCGCCGGGCGGGCGCAGGGGTTCGCCAGGCCGAGGCTCACCGCGCGCGGCACCGGCAGCCGCCCCGTCAGCCGGCGGACGAGACGCCCCCGGCCGACGCCGGGCGTACGCCCCACGGTGATCGCCGCCACGGTGCGCAGCCGGCCCGCGCGCAGCGCCGGCACCAGCGCGGCGGCGGCGACCAGGACGAGGGCCGCGGCGGGCACGACGGCGTTGACCCACACGGGAATCGACGCCGCCGGGCCGCCGAAGGCCGTACCGACCTCACCGAGCACCGGAACGGCCAGCAGATTGCCGAGCCCCAGCCCCAGAACGCAGCCGACCCCCGCCGGGATCAGCGCCTGCCCGACGTAGGCGCGTACGACCTGTGCCGGGGTGAAGCCGAGCGACTTGAGGATGCCGATGCGCCGGGTCGCGGCGCCGACCGCACCGCTGACCACGATCCCGATCACCAGCACCGACAGCAGCAGCCCGAGGACCCCGAAAGCGGCCAGGAAGGGCACGAACGCCATCGCGTTGGCGGTCTCCTGCCGTTTGACGGCCAGATAGGAGTACGACCCGGTCAGCGCGCCCTTCGGCACCGTCGCGCGGATCGCGGCCCGGTCGGCGGCCAGCTGGGAGTCCGTGCCCGCGTGGCGGAAGCGGTAGAGCATCTCGTACGCCGACGGGCTGTTCGGCGTGGTCAGCGCCCCGGCCTGTGCGGGGGTCACCCAGGCGTCCGCGGTGCCGGTCACCGACCGGGCGACGCCGACCACGGTCAGCGTGGGGCTGCCAGGCGCGTCGGGGAAGGTGAGCCGCCCGCCCGGCTCCATGGGCACCTTGCCGTAGGCCAGCACGATCTGACCGGGGCGGGTGGCCCAGGTGCCGGAGACGAGGCTGAGCCCGTCGACGCGGCCCGAGGCATCCGCACGGCCGGCAACGGTCATCGGCGGCAGATCGACACCGGCCGGAAGCGCGTCCGAGCCGGACGCCGTGCGCGGCCGTACCGAAAGCGTCCGGAAGGGGCCAGCCGTCGCCGTCACGCCGGAGGTGCGGGCGGTCGCCGTGAGCTGCGCGGCGGTCACCTTCGTCCCGTCGAACTGCGCGGTCAGATGGGCGCCGTGCTGCCGGGCGAAGGCGTGGTCGAAGGGGGCGCGGGCCGCGACGAGCAGTCCGGCGGCCAGCACCGACGCGGTGACCGACATCAGCGTGGTCAGGACCAGCACCGCGGTCTGGACGCGCCGTCGCCCCACCCCGGCGCGCACCACCCGGCCGAGGGCGCTCACGGGGACACCGCCGCGGCGCCCTCGATGTCCCCGATGCCTGCCGTGCCCCGTACGATCCGGCCGTCGACCAGCTCGACGGTGCGGGTCGCGCAGGACTCGGCGAGGCCGAGATCGTGGGTGACCAGGATGATCGTCTGGCCCCGCGCGTTGAGTTCGGCCAGCAGCTCCCGGACGTCGTCGCCCGAGGCGGTGTCCAGCGCACCCGTGGGCTCGTCGGCCAGCAGCAGGGCCGGACGGTTCATCAACGCGCGGGCGACCGCGACCCGTTGGCGTTCGCCGCCGGACAGCCTGCCGGGGTAGGCGTCGGCGTGCCGGTCGATGCGGAGGTACTCCAGCAGACGGGTCGCCCGCTCCCGGGCCTCGGCCCGGGGCAGGCCCGCCAACTGTGCGGGCAGCAGCACGTTGTCGGCGACCGTCAGGTCGTCCAGGAGGTTGAAGAACTGGAAGACCATGCCGACCTTCGCCCGCCGGTACTCCGCCGACCTCGCCTCGCTCAGGCCGTCCACGCGCTGCCCGTCCACCGTGATGCTGCCCGCGCTCGGCCGGTCGAGCCCCGCGACCAGGTTCAGCAGCGTCGACTTGCCGCTGCCGGACGGCCCCAGGACGGCGACCGCCTCCCCGGCGCGCACGCTCAGCGTCACACCGGCGAGCGCCGGGGGCCCCTCCCCGTACGTCCTGGTCACATCACGGATGTCGATGACGGGCGCGGTCGCTGTCACGGTGCCTCCACGGGCCGGTGGTTGACGGTTCGGCCCGAAACTAGGGGCCGGGCCGCAGGCGGGGCGTCCGCTGCGAAGCCGAGACGCTCTGCCGTACCCGGATGACCCGCCGGCCGTGTCATCCCTGCGATGTACGCGGGGGATGTAGCGGCCGTCGGCGGCGGGAGGGATGTGGCGGGCGGCGGAGGTTGCCACACTGGGCGCTCCGGACGGGGGTGGAGCGTGGCGGGCCGGGGACGTGGCGTGACGGCGGAGGGGGCACGGGGTGACGGCGGCGGAGGGGGCACGAGGTGATGGCGGAGGGGGGCACGGGGTGACGGCGGAGGAGGGGGCAGGGGGTGATGGCGGAGGAGGGCATGGGGTGACGGCGGAGGGTCGTGGAGCGGGGGCGGACGGCGGGCCTGGCGCGGGGGCGGAGGCGGGCTCTGAGCGGCGGCGGACAGGGACCGCCGGACGGTGGCGGACAGGGATCGCCGGACGGTGGCGGACAGGGATCGCCGGACGGTGGCGGACAGGGATCGCCGGACGGTGGCGGACAGGGACCGCAGAACGGCGGCGGACAGGGATCGCCGGACGGTGGCGGACCGGTGTCGTGGAGCGATGGCGGACCGGTGTGGAGGCGCTGCGGCGCTGGAGTCCGTTGCCGCGGCCGTCCCGGTGGATGTGGGCCGCCGACGCGATCCTCGCCTTCGTCCTCGCCGCCTGCACGGTGGGTACGGTCCTCAGACAGGGCGGCGGTGACGTACCAGTGCCGTCGATCCTGGTGCAGCCAAACCTCGTGCCGGCGGAGGCTGCCGCGCCGGTGCCGGATGCCGTGCCGGCCTATCCGCTCCCGCCGGTGGGTGCGGTCCAGCACCTCGACGTCGTCCAGCCCTGGCATTTGGTGCTCGCGGCGCTGACCGCGCTGCCCCTGGTGGTGCGCCGGCGGTATCCGCTGGCCGCGTTCTGGGCCGTGACCGGCGCGAGCCTGCTGTTCAACCAGCGCCAGGGCGGCGGCGATCCGACCGTGTACACGTTCCTCTCCTGCGTGGTCGCCGCCTACAGCGCAGCCGTGTACAGCCCGTACCGGGTGCGCGCGCTCACCAGCCTGGTGACCGGCGCCGGCCTGCTCGCCTGGTTCCACGAGGAGAACTTCCCGTCCTTCACCCCGAGTCTGGCGCCGTTCCTCGTGCTGCTCGGGGCGGGGCTCGCGGCCAACGCGGTCCACACCTGGAAACAGCGCCTGCGCGTCCTCCAGGAGGAGCACGAGGCCGCCACCCGGCTCGCGGTCGACCGCGAGCGCTCCCGGATCGCGCGTGAACTGCACGACGTCGTCACCCACAATGTGAGTGTGATGGTGATCCAGGCGGGCGCGGCCCGCAAGGTGATGGGCACCGCGCCCGACCGGGCCCGCGAGGCGCTGCTGGCCGTGGAGGCGGGCGGACGCACCGCGATGACCGAACTACGCCATGTCATGGGCCTGTTGACCATGGCCGGTGACGTACCGGACGCGGGCGGCGAGGCCGACCTGGCGCCGCAGCCGGGCCTCGGCCAGGTGCATGCCCTCGCCGACCGGGTCCGCGGGACCGGCGTTCCCGTCGAGCTCACCGTCACCGGCACCCCGGTAGCCCTGCCGGCCGGCGCCGACCTGGCCGCGTACCGCGTGGTGCAGGAGGCGCTGACCAACACCGTCAAGCACGCCGTCGGCGCCCGGGTGCGGATCACCGTCGAGCACGTCCCAGGCGCCGTGCACATCGACGTATCCGACACCGGCGGCACGGGCGCGGCCCCGGCCGGTCCCGGGGGCGGCCGCGGACTGATCGGCCTGCGGGAACGCCTCGCCGTCTACGGCGGCACCCTCCAGGCGGGCGAGCACCCCACCGGCGGCTTCCGGGTACGGGCCGTCATACCGATCCCCGCGCCGATCCCGGCACCGGTCGAGGAGCCCGCGTGAGCCGACCGCCCCGCGTGGTCATCGCGGACGACCAGGCGCTGGTCCGCACCGGCTTCGGCCTGATCCTGGCGGCGGACGGAATCGACGTCGTCGCCGAGGCCTCCGACGGCGACGAGGCGATCGAGGCGGTCCGGCGCACCCGCCCCGACCTGGTCCTGATGGACATCAGGATGCCCGGGACCGACGGCCTGGAGGCCACCCGCCGCATCCTCTCCGACCCCGACCCCGCCCCTCACCCCGACCCCGATCCGCCGCGGGTCCTCATCCTGACCACCTTCGACCTGGACCGTTACGTCTACGCCGCACTCACCGCGGGGGCGAGCGGCTTCCTCCTCAAGGACGTCACCCCCGAGCATCTGGTCGCCGCCGTCCGCCTCGTCCGCAGCGGTGACGCGCTGCTCGCCCCGGCCATCACCCGACGGCTCGTGGAACGCTACGTCGCCGGCGACGGACAGTCCGCCGCCCTGCACCGGGACCTGACGGTGCTCACCCCTCGCGAACTGGAGGTCCTCCGCGCGCTCGGCAGCGGACTGAGCAACGCCGAACTCGCCGCGCGCTTCCGTCTGAGCGAGGCCACCGTGAAGACCCATGTGGCCCGGATCCTGGCCAAGCTCCGCCTGCGCGACCGCGCCCAGGCCGTCGTCGTCGCGTACGAGACGGGACTGATCACACCTGGGGCGGGCGCGCCGTAGGCGTAGCCGGGGGAGGGGCCTCTAGTCGACGTCCACCGGGCCGTCGTCCGACTTCCGCGGCTTGCCGGTGGGCAGCTGGAGGAGGCGGTCGGCCGCGCTCTTCCCGGAGCGGTCGCCGTCGGAGGCCTGGTCGTTGCCGTTCAGGTTCTGCCGGACCGAGTCGAGGATCGTCAGGCCCTGGGACACCAGGCCGGCGGCGAGCTCGCCGAGGCCGTCCGCGCCGTTGAGGACGTTGACGTTGGCGCCCGCCAGACCGCCGGCGGCCTCCTTGACGATCTGCGGGAGCTGGTCGATCAGCATCCGGTCGAGCGCGACCCGGTCGTACGAGGCGGCCGCCTCCGCCTGGATCTTCATCCGCTGCGCCTCGGCGGCCGCGAGGATCCTGACCCGCTCGGCCTCGGCCTCGGCGGGCTTCACGACCTCGGCCACCAGCTGCTGCTGGCGCAGCTGGGCCTGGCGCTGGGCCAGCTCCGTCTGGGCGGCGAGCACCTCCTGCTGGGCGTGCGCCTGCGCCAGCGGTCCGGCCTGCGCGGCCTGCGCCTGGGCGCGGTCCACCTCGGCCGAGTACTCCGCCTTGACGATCGCGGTCTGCCGGGCGTACTCGGCCTGGTTGCGGGCCGCCACCTGCTCCGCCTCGACCGAGGCCTGGGTGGCCTGCGCCTGGGCGATCTGCGCCTGGCGCTGGATGGCCGCCTTGTGCGGGGCGGACATGGCGTCGATGTAGCCGGTGTCGCCGTCGTCGATGGACTGGATCTGCAGCGAGTCGACGATCAGCCCGATTTTCGCCATCTCCGTCTTCGAGGTGTCCAGCACCTCCGCGGCGAGCTTCTGCCGCTCGGTGACGATCTCCTCGACCGTCATCGAGCCGATGATGGCCCGCAGGTGCCCGGCGAAGATCCGGCCGGTGAGCACCGACATCTGCTCCTGGTCGGAGAGGAAGCGCTGGCCCGCGTTGATGATGCTCTCGTGGTCGTTGCCGACCTTGAAGGCGATGACCGCGCGGACGTGCAACGCGATGCCCTGCCGGGTCACACAGGTCTCGGTGACCTCGGACTCGCACATGGACAGAGTGAGGAACCGGACCTTCCGGAAGACCGGCAGCACGAACTTCCCGTGCCCCGTGACCACTCGGAACGGCGCGCCCCCCAGTCCCCGCCTGCCCCCCGAGATCAGCATCGCCTCGTCGGGAGCGGGTACGCGGTATCCGAACATTCCTGTTACTCCTCAGCCGGCGTCGGCGGCATCCCCGCCGAGCGCGTCCAATGGATCCACCCACTCGATGACGCCGACCTCACGGCATCCCCGTGATTCGATCACGAGCACCGTCGCGCCCTCGGGCAGGGGCTCCTCCGACCAGGCGAGGAACGTCTCGGAACCGCCTCTGACCCGCACCAGGACCTCGCCCGGGCCGGTCGAACCGCGCGTTCCGATGAGCACCTTCCCCATACAGCCGATCACGGCCTCGTCCTGCGGCATCACCGGCCGTCCTCCTCGTCCTGGCCCCATGATTCCGACGATAGACCCAGTCCGGCCGGGACCCAACGGGCGGGACGCCCGCCGTTGCTCACGGCCGCTCCAGCCGCGGTGAGGGAGAGTCAGCGTGACAGCGACAGGCGGCTAGTCCGTTTCCCTGTTCAGGACCCGGCGGGCCGCCTCGGCCTCGGCTGCGGGCGGCGACAGCTCGTCGAGGGTGTCGAGCTCGTCGTCCGCTTCCAGCTCCCGTTCCCAGGCCGCCGCGAGGCGCTCCTGTTCCTGGCGCGGCCTGGCGCCGATGGCCTCCCTGTGCTCCGGGTCCAGGGCTGTGAGGAATCGTCCGACCGGGTCCGTCGACATGCGGTGCTCCTCGTCGTGGGAAGGCTCTGCCTGTCTGTCCAGCATGACCGAACACTCCGGCATCGGCCGCCCGGTGCCGGAGTGTACGGCTCGCGTCACAGCAGGTCCGACCAGCTGCTCCAGCCGCTCGTCGCCTTCGACACCCGGGACTTGAACGTGCCGGTGCCGGTGCCGGCATAGAAGTACAGGGCGCCGGCGGAGTTGGTCGTCATGAGGTCGGCCTTGCCGTCGCCGTCGGCGTCGCCCGGGGAGAAGAGCTTCTTGTACTGCTGCCAGCCGGTGCCGATCTTCACGCGGGCCGAGAAGGGGGCCGAGGCGCTGCCCGTGCCCGCGTAGCGCCACAGGGCGCCCGAGGTGTCGCGGGCCAGCAGGTCGGGGCGGCCGTCGCCGGTGAAGTCGCCGCCGCCGATCAGGGCGTTGTACTGCTGCCAGCCGGAGCTGATCTGCACCCGGCCGGCGAGGTTCGTGCCGGTGCCGTCGCCCGCGTAGAGGTAGAGCGTGCCGCTGCTGGTCATGGCCAGGATGTCGCCCTTGCCGTCGCCGGTCAGATCGCCGGGACCGACGATCCGGCTGTAGGAGGTGGAACCCGTGGCGAGCTTGGGATCCGAGAGGGCGTAGAAGGCCGGGTTGGTGAGCTGGCCGCCGGAGACGGAGTGCACGACCAGGTCGGCCAGGCCGCTGTCCCGGAGGGAGGAGGCGTAGGCGAGCCGGGTGGTGGAGGCCGGCCAGGACGAACCGACCAGGAGCTTGTTCGTCAGCGTGCCGGTGCCGGTGACCTGGTAGCTGTAGACGGACCCCGCCGACGTACGGGCCATGATCCCGTACTTGCCGAAGTGCGGGTTGTTGCCCGCGCCCGCGAACTGGGTGGCCTTGCCCCAGCCCTTGCTGCGGGCGGCCCGGGCGGCGAAGGTGCCGTTGCCGTTGCCGGCGTAGAACCACAGGTTGCCGGAGAAGTCCCGGGCCAGCAGGTCGGTCCTGCCGTTGCCGTCCCAGTCGCCGCCGCCGATGATCTGGTTGTACGACGCCCACTCGGTCCTGGAGTCCTTGACCTTCGCGTTGAAGGTGCCGCCCTTCTTGCCCTGGTAGCGGTACAGGACGCCGGCCGGGGTGCGGGCCAGCAGGTCGCCGACGCCGTCGCCGTTCAGATCGCCGGCGCCGATCAGCTCGTCGTACTGCTGCCAGCCGGTGCCGATCTTCACCCGGCTGCCGAAGGCGCCGGTGCCCAGGCCCGGGTAGTAGTAGAGCGTTCCGGAGGGCGTCCGGGCGAGCAGGTCGGCCTTGCCGTCGCCGTTCATGTCCCCTGGCGCGGCGACCTTGTTGTAGATCTGCCAGCCGGTCGCGACCGTGCGGCGTGAGCCCAGGCCGCCGGGGACGCGGGCGTAGATGCCGGGGTGGAAGGACAGGACGCCGCTGGAGCTGAGGGTCAGGATGTCCTGGACGCCGTCCCCGTCGAGGTCGCCGGGGGTCAGGACGTCCTTCACCTTGGACACGTCCGCTTCCAGCGCCATGGTCTCGGCGGAGCCCGTGTTGACGTACAGCTGGCCCGCCACGTTGCGGTAGACGAGGTCGGAGGTGCCGTCCCCGTCGAAGTCGGCGCGCGCCGGGGAGGTCGCGTCCGCGTCGCCGGGCAGCAGTGTGAGGGCGCCTGCCACCAGCACCGCCGCCGTGCCGGCCAGCAAGGACGCCTTCATGACGAGGGGGCGCCGGTGTCTGTGGTTCCCGTCGGCGCGCCGGGATCGGGTGGTGAACACGTTCTCTCCCGGGGTCAGAGGGTGCTGGTGGCGTCGTCGGTCGTGGCGGAGACCGGTACGTCCGTCGATGCGCCGGCCGGTACGTCGCTGGAGGCGTCGCCCGCCGGCTCGGTGGCGGAGGGCGAGGCCGACTCGCCGGGCGCGGACGACTCCGTGTCCGCCGGTGTGGCCGAGTCCGTCGAACCCGTCGGGTTCGTCGAATCCGCCGAGTCTGTCGGGCTCGCCGAGTCGTCCGCGCTCGCGCTCTGCGAGGGACCCGTCTGCGCGCCGACCATGGACACGCCCGGCACCCCGTCCGCCACCCGGAAGGTCGCCGCCGTGCTGGTCGTGCCGTCCCTGGTCACGACCGTCGAGATGGTCCGCAGCCGGGCCTCGATACCGTCCGCCGAGATGTCGAGGAGCAGATAGCCGCGCCGGGCGTCGATCATCTTCCAGTGCGGGTTGTCCGCCAGCAGGGGCGCCCACTCGGCGGCGAAGGCCTCCAGATCCTCGTCGCCGTTGCTGGAGATGGAGGTCCCGACGAACTCCGCGCCGACGACCGTCGAGTCCGGGTCGGAGTAGTCCAGCTTGAGGTCGCTGACGATGGTGCGGTGCCGGTCGCCGGAGAGCACCACGGGGTTGCGGAGGTCCTTGAAGTCGGCGAGCAGGGCGTTGCGTTCGACCTGGTAACCGTCCCAGGCGTCGTAGAACCACTCCTTGCCCACACCGGCCAGGAGGTCGGTCTCGGCCATCATCACCTGGGAGGCGACCAGGTTCCACTGCCTGCCGGAGGTGCGCATGCTGTCGACCAGCCAGTCGCGCTGGGTGTCGCCCATGATGACCCGGCCGGCCTTCATGGCGCCCTCCTGCGTGGTCGCCTGGTCGTCGCGGTACTGCCGGGTGTCCAGGACGTGCAGCCGGGCCAGGGTGCCGAAGTCGAGCTTGCGGTACATCTGGACGTCCGGGCCGCTGGGCTTCTGCGCGAGGCGGATCGGCATGTGCTCGTAGTACGCCTGGAAGGCGGCCGCCCGGCGGGCCAGGAACTTGGCGGTGGGCTCGGCCACCGGGTCGTCGGCGACGTCGCCGGCCCAGTCCTGCTCCACCTCGTGGTCGTCGAACACGACCACGAAGGGGGCGGCGGCGCGCATCGCCTGCAGGTCCGGGTCGGTGCCGTACTGCTCGTGGCGGGCCCGGTACTGGGCGAGCGTCACGGGCGAGCCGGGGCCCTCGTGGCGGCGTACCCGGTTCGAGTACGCGGGGCTCTCGTAGATGTAGTCGCCGACGAACAGCACCAGGTCCGGCTGCTGCGCGCGCATGTCCTGGTAGACGGTGAAGTAGCCGTGCGCCCAGTTCTGGCAGGAGGCCAGCGCGATGCGCAGCTTCTCGGGGCTGCTCCCGGCGGCGGGGGCGGTGCGGGTCCGGCCGGTGCGGGAGGTGCGGTCCAGCGCCTTGAACCGGTACCAGTAGTCGGTGGCCGGGGACAGGCCCGTGACGTCGACGTGGACGCTGTAGCCGAGGCTGGCGGTCGCGTTCACCGTCCCGGACTTGAGGATCTTGGTGAAGCCGCTGTCCGAGGCGAGTTCCCAGGTCACCGTGACGGACGGGGGGAGAATGCCGGAGCTGCCCGGATTCGCGGGCACCACCCGGGTCCACAGCACGATCGCGTTCGGCAGCGGGTCGCCGGAGGCGACGCCCAGCTTGAAGACCGAGCCGCTCACCGACGTACCGGCACCGGCCGTGGCGGTCGACCCGCCGACGGAGGCCGAGGCGTTCCCGGTCAGCAGCTGACCGGTGGCCACCGCGCCGGCGGCGCCCAGCGTGACGGCTCCCGCGCCGAGGAAGCGCCGTCTGCGTATCCCGTTGGTGCCCTGGTCGTCGCTGCTGCTCGGTTGCACGTGTGTGCCTCTCCCCCGAAGGCGGTGCGCGCTCCGCAGCGCCGGTGAACGTGAACGGCGAGGATTCTATGCAATACGCTCACGTGTACGACACGGAGATCGTCGACGCGTTCGCAGAATCCGTGAATCCGCTCGAAGGGCAGGCAGGAGTCATGCGCCGACCACCGATCGCAGTCATGGTCCTGCTCCTCGTCGGCGCGGCCGGGTGCTCGTCGTCCGCGTCCTCCTCGTCGTCCGACGCCGGGGACCGCCCCGGGACCGGTTCCGCTTCCAGCTCGTCGAGTACGGCGGCCGGGGGCCGCTCGCAGACCGGCGGCTCCTCGTCCTCGTCATCCTCGTCGTCCTCGTCGGCCGGGGTGCTCTACGGAGCGGACTCCCTGCCGAGCCCCGCGGCCGATCACTGCCGTACGAAGGACCTGAAAGCCACGGCCGTCAGCACAGGTCAGGGCCGGGCCTCGGTGGTGATCACCAACAAGGGGGACGGCTCCTGCACGGTGCGCGGCTTCCCGTCCCTCCGGTTCGCCGGCACGGCCGGCCGGATGGAACTGCCCGTCGACTGGGCCGGGGCGACCGCCGACGCGGTGAAGGTCGAGCTCGCTCCGGGGGATTCCGCTTCCGCCGCGCTCACCTTCACGGCCCTCGACGACTGCGATGTCGTCACCGGCGTCGACGTCGTCCCGCCGGGTGAGTCCCGGCCGCTGCGCCCCGCGTTCACCACGAGCGGCGGCGAGAAGGCGACCGTGCGCATCTGCGACACCGGTGTACGGGTGAAGGCGTTCTCGGCCTCGTGACCCGGGGGGACGGCAGAACCGCCGCGAGGCGCCCGGCGCCGATCCGGTCGGCGGAAGGTTCCGCTCCGCCCAGATGATCTCACCGGTGGTGGTGTGGGGGGTGCCCCAGCGCCGGGTGAACTGCGCCACCGGAAACAGGCCGCGACCCGGCCTGTACCGCCTCACCGCAGACCGCGTCCAGGGTGGGGCGGGGCGCCCGAAGCTTGCGATCCCCTGGTCCCAGGAGCACTGTGGATACTGCCTGGGACAAGAGATCAGAGACCACCATGCACACCTGGGGCAGGCGGAACACTCGCCAATTCACCGGTGCTCGCCTGGACGTGTCCGCCGCGGCGGGCGTGCTGGACCGGGACGGCTGCGTCACCCACTGGAGCAGCGGTGCGCAGGAACTGCTCGGCTACGCCCCTGTCGAGATCATCGGCAGGCCGGTGGACGATCTGCTGACGGCCGAGGGAGCGCTGCGGCACCGCGACGGCATCCCGCTGCACGCACGGGTGCACCTGTGCCCGCTGCAGGACACCGACCGGGACTGCGGCTTCCTGCTCCTGCTGACGGCCGTTCCCGAGGCCGCGACGGACACCCTCCAGGATGCCCTGCTCCCGCAGTGGATATTCGAGCAGCAGCCGCTCGCCGTCGCCATCTGCGACCTCGACGCGCGCCTGCTGCGCGGGAACGAGCCGATGCTCGGAGCGGGGGGCTTCTCCGAGCAGGAGGCCTGCGGGCGGCGCCTGACCGAGATTCTCCAGGGCAACGCGATCGAGGAGGTGGAGCGGCGGGTCCTCCGAGTGGCCAGGACCGGGAAGGCGGAGGCGGCCGAGCCCATCGTCAGACTCCCCGGGGAAGCCAAGGCGCACGCCTGGGCCATGGACGTCTTCCCGCTCAAGGACGCCGACGGCTCGGTGCGAGCGGTGGGCGTGGCGGCGTCCGACTACTCCCAGCAGTACGACTCCAGGGAGCGCATCGCCCTGATCAGCGAGGCCAGGACCCGGGTGGGTACGAGCCTGGACATCACGGGAACGGCACGGGAATTCGCGGAACTCGCGGTCCCCCGCTTCGCCGACTTCGTCAGCGTGGACCTTCTGGAGCCCGTCTTCCAGGGCGAGTTGCCCGCGCCCGTCCTCCCCCGGGACGCCACCGCCCTGCGCACGGCTGCCTACCGGTGGGCCGCCGGGCAGTCGCTCGACACGGTGATCAGCGCCACGGAGGCGCACGCCCATCCGTGGTCGTCGCCGGTCGCGCGGTGCCTGGCCGAGGGCCGGGCCGTCCGGCACAGCACCAAGGATCCCGAGATCACCGGCTGGCTGGCCGAGGACCCCGTCCAGGCGGCGCTCGCGGAGACGTTCGGCCCCCACTCGCTCATCGCGGTGCCGATCCGGGCCCAGGGAGTCTCCCTCGGGGCGGTCCTGTTCGTCAGGTACGCGGCCTCGCACGAAGAGGCCTTCGGCCCGGACTGCACGGCGATCAGCGAGGATCTCGTGGACCGGCTCGCGATCTGTCTGGACAACGCCCGCCGGTTCACCCGGGAACGCGGCATCGCGCTCGCCCTGCAGCGGGCCCTGCTTCCGCGGGAGTCGGCCGTGCACCCCGCTGTGGAGACGGCCGCCCGTTACCTGCCCGCGGGCGACTGCGGCACCCAGGCGGGCGGTGACTGGTTCGACGTGGTCCCGCTGCCCGGAGCACGGGTCGGCCTGGTGGTCGGCGACGTCGTCGGCCACGGTGTCAACGCCTGCGCGACCATGGGCCGGCTGCGTACCGCCGTACGCACCCTCGCCGACATCGACCTGCCGCCCGAGGAACTCCTCACCCACCTCGACGACATCATCACCCACGCCGCGGGGGAGCAGGGCGGCGAGCCCACCGGTGAGATCCCCGGCGACATCGGTGCCACCTGTCTGTACGCCGTCTACGACCCGGTCTCCGGTACCTGCTCCCTGGCCCGCGCCGGCCACCCCGCCCCCGTGCTGATCCACCCGGACGGCACCAGCAGCGTCATCGACCTGCCCTGCGGGCCTCCGCTGGGGCTCGGCAGTCTGCCGTTCGAGGCGGCGGACGTCATCGTGCCCGAAGGGGGCATGCTGGCACTGTTCACCGACGGCCTCCTCACCACCCGGGAGCGTGACGTCGACCAGGGGTTCTCGGACCTGTGCGGCGCCCTCGCCCTGCCGGCCGCCACGCTCGACGCCCTGTGCGACACCGTCCTGGACACCCTGTGCCCCGAACCGCACGCCGACGACGTCACCCTGCTCCTGGCCCGCCCCCGCGTGTTCGACGAGGACCGCCTGGCCAGCTGGGACCTGCCGGGCAATCCCGCGGTCGTCGCCGACGCCCGCAGGCTGGTGGCGGAGCAGCTTGCCCTGTGGGGACTGGCGGAGGCCGGGTTCGTCACGCAGCTGGTGGTGAGCGAGCTGGTCACCAACGCGATGCGGCACGCCGGAGGGCCGATCCGGCTGCGGCTCATCAAGGGGGACACGCTGATCTGCGAGGTCAGCGACGGCAGCGGCGTCAGTCCCCATCTGCGCCGGGCCCGGGTGTTCGACGAGGCCGGCCGGGGTCTGTTCATGGTCGCCCAGTTCACCCAGCGCTGGGGCACCCGCTACACCCGCACCGGCAAGACCATCTGGGCCGAGCAGGTGCTCCACATGCCGTAGGCGCCGCCGTGCCACGCGGCCGTCCGCCGCCACCCCGCGCAGCAGTCGACCGCCGTCGCAGACTCCGGTGTCGCCGCTCGCAAACCTGTTCATAATGGGAAAGCAGCAGCTTGGAGCACTCGTGATGCCGGATCCCAGGCAGGCCGGGGAGCGGACGGCTGCGGTCGGGCAGGCCGCGGCATGGTGGAATCCGCTGCCCGTCGCCCTGATCGTCTCCGATGCCACCGGACGGATCAGGCAGTGGGCGAAGGCCGCCCCCGAACTGCTCGGCTACGCCACCGACGAGGTCATCGGCCGTGACCTCACCGACCTCGTCCTGCCCGACCATCGCCGGGAGGCCCGCGCCGTGCACGACGCGGTCGCCGCCGGGCGCACCGTGACCGGGCAGTTCCCGATGCGGCACAAGAACGGCGCCACCATCGGGACGGAGGTGTGGGGGTGTCCCGTGCCCGCACCGGGCGGCGAGGGCTGGGACGTACTCCTCCTGGCCGCCGACGCCGGTGAGGCGCGCCGGGCCCGCGAAGCCGACGGCCCGCTGGACGCGATGTTCGCCCGCTCCCCGGTGGGACTGGCGATCTTCGACACCGAGCTGCGGTTCCAGCAGGTCAATCGTGCCCTGGAGGCGATGAACGGGCTGCCCGCCGCGGCGCACCTGGGGCGCCGGCCCTCGGAGGTCCTGCCCGGGGTCAACAGCGAGCAGATGGAAGCGGCGATGCGACGGGTGCTGGTCACCGGTGCCCCCGTGGTGAACTTCCGCCGTATCGGCCGTACCCCCGCGAGCCCCGACCACGAGCGCGTGTGGTCCTGCTCCTACTTCCGCCTGGAGGACGCGGCCGGCGAACCGCTGGGGATCAACGCCACGATCATCGATGTCACCACCCAGGAGAAGAGCGAGCGAGAGGCCACCGCCGGCCGTGAGCGTCTGGCACTGCTCAACGAGGCCACGCTGCGGATCGGCACCACCCTCGACGCGGCCCGGACGGGACAGGAGCTGGCCGACATCGCCGTGCCCCGCCTCGCCGACATCGCCACCGTCGACGCCCTGGCCGACCTCACCGAAGCCACCGAGCCGATGACCAGCCTGTGGGGCGGTGCCGCCCTGCGCCGCCTCGGCAAGGCACCCGCCCGGGGGCACGCGGCCGCCGACATCCTCACCCCCGTCGGCGGCACCCTGCACTTCCCCGCGAGCGCGCCCTACGCGCAGGCCGTCATCGACCGCCGGCCCTTCCTCCTGCGCCGCATCGACGCCCGTGCCGTCGCGCAGGCCGCCCGCTACTCCTCGATTCCCGGACGGCTCCGGTCCCTGGGCGTGACGTCGATGATGATGGTGCCCCTCGCGGCCCGCGGCCTGGTCCTCGGCGTCGCGACCTTCCTGCGGGACGGCGACCGGCCCGCCTTCGACGCCGCCGATCTCGCGGTCGCCGGCGATCTGGCCGCCCACGCCGCCGTCTGCATCGACAACGCCCGGCTGTACCACCGTGAGCACGACGTCGCGCTCACCCTGAAGCGCAGCATGCTCCCCAGTCTCCCGAAACCCCCGGCGGGCATCGAGATCGCCCACTGCTACCGGCCCGCCTCCGACGTCCATGAGGTCGGAGGGGACTGGTTCGACGTCGCCACCCTCGCCCCCGGCAAGGGTGCCCTGGTCATCGGCGATGTGATGGGCCACGGCATCCAGGCCGCCGCGATCATGGGGCAGATGCGCACCACCGTGCGGGCCTTCACCCACCTCGACCTGCCCCCCGACCAGCTTCTGCACCACCTCGACGACGCGCTCCAGGAACTCGACAGCCCCCTCCTGGCCACCTGCCTCTACGGCATCTGCGACTGCACGGCGGCCCGCTGCCGGCTCGGCCGCGCCGGCCACCCCCCGCCCGCCGTGGTGACACCCGACGGCAGCGCCCGCCTGCTCGACCTGCCCGCCGGCGCGCCCCTGGGCATCGGCGGCATCCGCTTCACCACCACCGAGGTCGCCCTGGACCCGGGCAGCATCGTCGTCTTCTACACCGACGGCCTCATCGAGACCCGCGGGACCGACCTGGACGAGCGGCTGGACGATTTCGTCCGCCTTCTCGACGGCCCGCACAACGACCTCGACGAGCTGTGCAACACCCTCATGGACCGCTTCGCCCCCAGTCCCGCCGAGGACGACATCACCATCCTCGCCGCCCGCATCGGCCGCCCCACGGCCTGACCGGCTTCTGAAGAAGATCTCCTCCGAAGCGCCCGAAAACCACCCCCGATCTGTAGCGATCATGACAAATTCGGGTAGTGATGCCGACATGCCCTTACAACGGTTACGTCGATCGCGTTCGGGAACCACTCGCGCTGCCGCGCTCGCCGCCGCCGCGGCACTGATCCTGGCGGGCTGTGACAGCGGCGGCACATCGCACTCCGCAGACGGCCGGCAGCAGCTGACCGTGGCGGCACTCCCGCTCACCGACTCCGTAGCTCTCTACCTGGCCCGGGACCGCGGGCTGTTCGCCAAGGAGGGCCTGGACGTACGCATCCAGCCCGTGCAGCAGAGCATCCAGGCGCTGCCCGCACTGCTCAAGGGCCAGGTGGACGTCATCGCGAGCGCGAACTACGTCACCTACCTCCAGGCGTACGAGAAGGGCACCCTGGACCTGCGCATCCTCGCCGAGGGCGTGCGGATCGCCCCGCACATGATGGATGTCCTCGTGCCCAAGGACTCCGCCCTGAAGTCGCCCGCGGACCTCGCCGGCAAGAAGGTCGCCGTCGCCGTCCTGAACAACATCCAGTCCCTGACCCTGAACGCGATCCTCGACGCCCGGCACGCCGGGCGCCCCGTCTACCGGCAGATCCTGTTCCCGCAGATGGGCCCGGCCCTGCAGCGGGGCCAGGTGGACGCCGCCCACGCGGTCGAGCCCTTCGACACGGCCATCCAGGGCGAACTGGGCGCGAGGGTGCTGCTCGACGGGGGTTCGGGACCGGCGAAGGGCCTGCCCGTCGACGGGTTGCCAACCGTTGATTCGGTTGTTTGGTCGTTGTTGGCCGGGGTGTCGCTCGATGGGATGAACTGGGCCGCTTCTCAGGGTGTTGCGCCTGCGGGGAATGCATGATCGATGGTGGTGGATTCGTTCGATGCAGCCGAGGGAGGGGTGCCCGGTGGTGCGCAAGCAGGGGAGGAAGCGTGAGCTGCGCGAGCTGGCTGCCTCGTTCACGGTGGCCGCTCCGTCCGGGGCGCGGATCCGGGACCGGCTGAAGGACCTGACGGCGGCGGATGTGAAGGTCCTGACGCTGGTCGGCGAGCATTTGGGTCGCCACCAGCGGGGGGATCTGGCCGCACGTGTCCGGATGGGGAACGTTCCGGCGAAGCAGACCTGGCGTGCGGCGAGGAAGAAGCGGCTGACGGCTCTTTCCTCGTCGCGATGGGCGGGGGCGATGACCCGTGCATCGGAGGACCAGTACCAGCTGTCGATGCGCTGCCTCAGGGATGAGCGGGCCGGTCTGCGGCGCCGGATCCGCAAGATCGAGCAGCGGCTGGCGGTGGCGTGCGGGCAGCGGCAGGGTCGGGTGCGTGGGTATGCCGACCGGGCTGAACGCTGGCAGAAGCAGCGGCATCTGAGCAAGCTTCAAGCCCGCTTGGCGGTGGTGGAGCAGCGGATCGAGCAGGGGCGCCCCTCGATCACGGTGGGCGGACGCCGACTGACCAGAACCCGTCACCACCCCGCTGAGGCCGGCCTCACCGAAGTCGGCTGGCGCAAGCGGTGGGACGCTGCTCGGCTGTTTCTGACTGCCGACGGGGAGTCCGGGGCCCCGCACGGCAACTACACCATCACTGTTGATCCCGCAGACGGTTCAGTCGCGCTGGTGCTGCCGGAGCCCTTGCGGTATCTGGCCAACGCCCCACGCGGGCGCTACCGGCTTTCCTGCACGCTCACCTTCCACCACCGCCGTCCGGAGTGGCTGGACCGGGTGAGCGCCAACCGGGCCGTGCGCTACGACATCGTCCACGACCCGGCCCGCGACCGCTGGTACCTGTACGCGTCCTGGTCTATCCCCACTACCAACCCCCCGACCCCGGAAGAGATCCGGGCCTTGGGCGCGAAGCTGCTCGCCGTCGACCTCAACGCCGACCACCTCGCCGCCATCGTCCTCGACGAGCACGGCAACCCGGTCGGTGAACCGAACACGGTCCCGCTGGAGCTGACCGGCCCCGCCACCACACGGGATGGGCGCCTGCGGGCGGCGATCACCCGCCTCATCGCCCTCGCCCGCGAGCACGGCTGCGCGGCGATCGTGGTGGAGAACCTGGGCTTCGCCGACGCACGCACCACCGGCCGGGAAACCATGGGCCGCGGCCGCCGGGGCAAGACCTTCCGCCGCACGGTCGCAGGCATCCCCACTGCACGCTTCCGCGAACGACTGTGCTCCATGGCCCACCATCAAGGCCTGGCCGTCATCGCCGTCGACCCCGCCTACACCTCCATCTGGGGCGAGAAGTACTGGAAGAACCCGCTCCAGCGGCAGACCAAGACCGCCGTCACCCGGCACCATGGTGCCTCGGTGACGATCGGACGGCGTGGCCTGGGACACAGGATCCGGCGTCGGCCAGGTGTGACCGCACCCGACCAGAGGATCGGGCGGCGGAGAGCTACCGGCCAGACCGCATCCATTCCCAGGCTGCGCGGGACCACGGGCCCACCCAGGACAGCGGGCACGCCCCACCGGGGCGGCAAGACCCGACCGTGCCGAGGTGACCAGCTTGTGCTGTTCCCGGACCTCGAAGACCGTTCGCGAGGTCACCGGGCCCCAACCGGCCTGGTTTGCGAGGAGTTGGCCAGCACTGGCCAACTGCATAGGAACGGTATCTCCTCAACACCGGACTGCTGGCGGCCGAGAAGAGACTCGTAGGCCCGGTTTCGTCCACGGCTACGGCCATGGCCTTGTCCGTGTCCGCAAGGAGGACGGCATGACGACGGCCACGACGGTGCGCGAGGCGGTCCTACGACTGCTGCGCGACACCGGCATGACCACGGTCTTCGGCAATCCGGGCTCCACGGAACTGCGGATGTTCCGCGACTGGCCGGACGACTTCACCTATGTGCTGGGGCTGCAGGAGTCCGTCGCCGTCGGCATGGCGGCCGGGCACGCGCTCGGCACCCGGCGGGCCGCGTTCGTCGGCCTGCACTCGGCCGGCGGGACGGGGCACGCCCTCGGCGCGGTCTTCAACGCCTTCCGCGACCGGGTGCCGCTGGTGATCGTGGCGGGTCAGCAGGCGCGCTCGCTGCTCCGGCTGCGGCCGTTCCTGGGCGCCGACGAACCGGCCCTGTTCCCGCGCCCGTACGTGAAGTACGCGCGCCAGCCGGAGCGTGCCGAGGACGTGCCGGCCGTGCTCGCCGAGGCCTACCGGATCGCGATGACGCCGCCACGCGGCCCGGTGTTCGTGTCCGTGCCCGAGGACGACTGGGACCGGCCCGCCGAACCCGTCACGCCCCGCACGCTGCACTCGGGGTTCACGGCCGACCCGGCCGCCCTCGACGCGCTCGCCGCCCGCCTGGAGACCTGTGTGCGCCCGGCACTCGTGGTGGGTCCGGGCGTCGACGACGAGGACGCGCTGGAGCCGGTCCGCGCGCTGGCCGAGCGGATCCGGGCCGGGGTGTGGATCAGCCCCCTCTCCGGCCGCTCCGGCTTCCCGGAGTCGCATCCGCTGTTCCAGGGCTTCCTGCCGCCCGTCGCCCGCCAGTTGTCCGCGTCTCTCGCGCCGTACGACGTGGTGGTCGCCCTCGGCGCGCCGGTGTTCACCTATCACGTGGCGGACGACGGCGGTCCGCCGCTCGCGCCCGGCACCGAACTGTTCCACCTGGACTGCGACCCCGGCCAGGCCGCCTGGCTGCCCACCGGCACCAGCATCGTCACCACCCTGCGGCCGGCGCTGGAGCGACTCACCGGGCTGCTGAAGACGGCGGCCGACCGCGAACCGCCGCCGCCCCGTCCGGCGCCGCCCCCGGCCCGTGCCGGCGGACACATCACCCCGGAGCTGCTCTTCGACCTGCTGCGCGCCCGCCTGCCGCGCGAGAGGGTCCTCGTGGAGGAGGCGCCGAGCCACCGGGACACGCTGCACGCGCGCGTGCCCGTAGCGTCGAGCGGCGGCTTCCTCACCACGGGCAGCGGCGCGCTCGGCTGGGGCCTGCCCCTGGCGGTGGGCCGGGCCCTCGCCGACCGGCGCCGGGTGGTGTGCGTGGTCGGGGACGGTTCGGCGCTGTTCTCGGTACAGGCCCTGTGGACCGCGGCCCGCCACACGGCACCGGTCACCTACGTCCTTGTGGACAACGGCGGTTACGGGGCCGTCCGCGCGCTGGGCCGCCGGATCGGCATCGCGCCCGTCCCCGGCACGGACATCACGGGCATCGACTTCACGGCACTCGCGCAGTCCTTCGGCTGCCCCGCGGCCCGCGCCGAGCACCCCGGCGAACTGCCGGACGCCCTGGACCACGCCCTGGGCCGCGGTGACGACGCCGGCCCCTTCCTGCTGCACGTCGTGGTGACCGGCGGCACGGCCACCCTGTACGAGACCCGGGCGGGGTGAGGGATGCTGCGCCTCGACTCCGTCAGCCGGCATTTCGGGGGCCGGCCCGTCCTGGACGGCATCAGCCTGACCGTGCCCGACGGGCAACTCCTCAGCGTGGTCGGGCCCTCCGGCTGCGGAAAGTCCACGCTCCTGCGCGCCATCGCCGGGCTGCTGCCCGCACAGGAGGGCACGATCACGGTCGACGGGACACCGGTGACCGGCGTGCCGGAGCGGCTGGCGGTGGTCTTCCAGGAGTACGGCCGCTCGCTGCTGCCCTGGCTCACCGTCCGCGACAACGTGGCCCTGCCGCTGCGCCGCCGGGGCCTGACCCGTGCCGCCCGCCGGGCCGAGGCCGAGACCATCCTCGGACGCGTCGGCCTGCACGGGGCCGCCCGGCGCCATCCGCGCGAACTGTCCGGCGGTATGCAACAGCGCGTCGCCATCGCCCGCGCCCTGGTCTGCCGTCCCTCGCTGCTGCTCATGGACGAGCCGTTCGGCTCGCTGGACGCGGGCACCCGGGAGGACCTGGAGGACCTCCTCCTCGAAGTCCATCGCACCGACGACACGACCATCGTGTTCGTCACCCACGACATCGACGAGAGCGTGTACGTGGGCGACCGGGTCGTCGTCCTCTCCCCGGGCCCCGGCTCCCACGTCGTCCGGGACCTCCCGGTCGCCCTGCCGCGGGAGCGGGACCAGATCACCACCCGCAGCTCACCCGTCTTCGTGGCGCTGCGCACGGAAGTGGGCCGGGCGGTGCGAGGCACTCCGCCGGGAGGGCCGCCGCCGGTCGGTTGACGCTCTGTCCGCCGTCCACCATGACCGAATGCCCGGTGACGAAGGAGTCCCGGTCGGACAGGAGGAAGAGAGCCACCTGGGCGACCTCGTGCGCTTCGCCGACACGGCCGACCGCCGCGGTGCCGGCGTTGTTGAAGGCCACTTGGCCGCATTGCGGCCGGAGACGATGACGGACGCGCTCTCCCGGGCCAGTTCCCGTCGGTGGCCTCATCCGGAAACCCCGGGCCGCGACCGTCCCTGCTTCTGGCCCGCCATGAACCGAATCTTCATCGGTCCCGGAACATGTCGAGGTCTTCGCCCGGTCCGCTCGCCGTGCGCGACGATCGTCCTGGTGCCTTCGCTGCCCGCCCCGATGTGAGAGGACCAGGAGACGTGGATGTGTACGAAGCCGTGGACAGTCGCAGGGCCGTGCGGGCGTTCAGCGATGAGCCGGTGCCCAGAGAGGTGCTCGAACGAGTGCTGGCCGCGGCGACGAGGGCTCCGTCAAGCGGGAACCTGCAGCCGTGGCATGTGTACGTCGTGGCCGGCGAGCCCCTGGCCGAGCTGAAGCGACGCGCCACGGCCAGGGCGCTGGCGGGAGACCCGGGCGATGAGCGGGAGTACCCGATGTACCCGGCCGAACTGGCCCCGCCCTACCTGGACCGTTTCTCCGCCGCGGCCGCCCAGCGGTACGAGGCGCTGGGCATCGAGCGCGACGACCCCGAGCGCCCCAGGAAGATCGCTGCCTTGAACTCGGGGGCGTTCGGGGCGCCGGTCGTACTGTTCTGCTACCTCGACCGGACGATGGGACCCGGGCAGTGGGGGGACGCGGGGATGTACCTGCAGACGGTCATGCTGCTGCTGAGGGCGGAAGGGCTGCACAGCTGCCCCCAGGTGATGTGGACGATGTACCGGGACACCGTCAGCCGGACAGTCGGAGCCGGCGACGGGCTCACACTCTTCTGCGGTGTCTCGGTGGGATTCGAGAGGGACGGCGTGCCGCGGCTGCGGACCGGGCGGGCGGACATGGCGGAGACGGTGAGCTTCGTCGGGGTGTGACCCGCCGCCCGGGTCCCGCCCAGGTCCCGCCCGGGTCCCGCTGAGTCCCGCTCAGGACGGGGGCTGGAGAACCGCGTCGACGACGTAGATGGTGGCGTTCGCGGCCTTGATGTTGCCGCAGACGATGTTCGCCTTGCCGTTGACCTTGAAGGTGGTACCCGAGCCCGATGTGGTCAGTTTGCTGCCTTCCACCGTCGTGAAGGAGCCGTGGGAGAGCTCGTTCGGGGTGATCTGCTTGTTCACGACGTGATAGGTCAGCACCTTCTTCAGCTGCCCCTGGTTGCCGAGCAGCGAGGTGAGCTGTGACGCGGTCACCTTCTGGAAGGCCTGGGCGTTGGGGGCGAAGACGGTGATGTGCGGTTTCCCGTCGAGGGTGCCGTTCAGCCTTGCTCTGACCACGGCCGAGACCAGCTGGCTGAGCTGTGGATACGCGGCGGCGGCCTCCATGACCCGGTCCCTGGCCGTGTTGGCCTTCTGGGAGAGCGCCGAACAGCCGGGACCGAACGTCCCCGACGGGCCGGGAGATGCATCCTGCGCGTGGCTCTGCGACGCCAGGCCGCCGAACGCCAGCGGGACGGCGACCAGAACGGCCGCCGTTGCCTTTGCGGTACGCATGTGGGTGAACCTCATCGCAACCTTCCTCCCGTGGAGGCGTGAACACTGCAGAGGTCGGGACTGCGGATTCTCCGTTCCGCGGGCGGGGCGGGGCGGCTGCCGCGCCGCGGCCTCGGGCCATCGTCACCCGGCCATATCGTCACCCGGCCACTGAGCGAGCGTATCCAGCCGGTGCGGTGGCCGCATCTCGAAGTCCGGGCCCGGTCCAGGCCCCGGGCAACGCCCTGAGCAGGGCCGCGTGTGAACCCACGCCCCCCGAGGAGCAATCCAAAAGGGCGTCTGTGACGTATCGGAAATAGGCCGCATCCTGCGAGTGCGCACCTGGTCGGCCGGTTCCCGTGCAGCGGGATCCTGGATGCGGGACGTGCTCGCGGCTGCAGCCATCCATCTCGTGCCACCGAGTCGCGCGAGACGACGGAAGGAAGGGGGCGTATCCATCATGCGAGCACTGAGCGCGAGGCGTCTCGGCGCGGCGTTCGCTGCCGGCGTTCTGATGGCCGGCGGCGCTGCGATAGGCGCAGCCGGCACGGCCGTGGCGGCAGCCCCTGCAGTGCACACCCAGGTACCCACCGACTCCTGCTTCGGCCACGACGACTGGCGCTGCCTCGACAACGGCGGGTTCCGCTTCGAGCACCCAGGGTTCGGCTTCGATCAGCCCGGGTTCTGCTTCAACCACTCGGGGTTCTGCTTCGACCACCGATTCGACCATGGCTTTGACCACGGCTTTGACCACGGCTTTGACCACGGCTTTGACCACGGCTTCGGCCACCGCTTCGACCATCGATTCGTCAACGGGAGCATTGTGATCATCCTGCTCCGGTAGCGGTCACCGCAGGTGCACAAGGGCGCGCCCGTCACGCGCGCGCCCGGGGTGCCGTTGTCCGCCGGGGCCGCCGAGGTGCGCTGTCGGGGAGAATGGAGGCGGTTCGAGAACGGCGAGGTGGGAGACGCGTAGCACAAACACGGCTGGGCACGCGCCACCCTCTGACACTGCGGCTGTGGGTGTCACACGCCATGCTCGGATTCCGACGGGCCGTTTCACACGCAGCACCGGCAATAAAGATGGGCGGCGGCCGTCCGCGCCCTCGACGCCAGGGCCTTGAACGTGCCGACCGCGTTCTCGGCATCGAGGTAGTCCGCGAAGTCGACCTCCTCGATCTCGTACCACTGGGCCGCCACCATCGGGACGGCGTCCTCGGGGAGGGCGGCGAGGATGTCCCGCCAACGATCGGGGAGTTGCTGGAGAATCAGCCCCGTGTCCCAGGGGGAGTCGGGGGCGATGGGCTCGCCCTGGGGGTACGGCGGTTCGGGCCAGACCAGTTCCGGCGCGTCCTGCTGGTCGGCGAAGGGCACGGCCTCGGCGTAGGCGACCAGTTGGCCCAGGACGATGTCCGGGTCCAGGCCCTTTGCATCGATCCAGTCCGCGCCCGCCTCCTCCAGCGACGTCCCGTCGAGCCAGTCGCCGTCGGGGCCGATGGCCTGGTCCACCGCCGTGGTGTGGTCGGTCGCGTGGAAGTAGTCGTACAGCACACCCATGTCGGTCTCCGTCGTTCACCGGGTCCTGCGCTCAAGTAGAGCAGGCGCCTGCACCGGACGACCGCCCGCAGTCCGGACAACGCGGGGTGCATCAGGCTTCGTTGACGGGCTCCAGGGGGGCGTAGCCGGCCGTCAGCACCTCCGCGGTCTGGGTGAGGTGCCGGACCAGGGTCTCGGCTGCGGTGTCGGCATCGCGGGCGAGTGCCGCCTCCTCCAGTTGCCGGTGTTCCAGGGACCCGTCCCGGCCGGGATTGCGGTGCGTCGACCAGCGGCGGGCCAGCTCGCTGGCGGTCCACATCCGGTCGAAGGTCTGGAGCAGGACGAGGTTGTCGCACCCCTCCAGCAGGGTGCGGTGGAAGATCCTGTGAGCCTCGGACCACGCGCTGCTGTAGTGCTCGCCCTCCTCCGGAACGTACACCGGGGTACGGGCCAGGCGGTGGTGGGCGGCACGCACGCGGGCCTCCCAGTCGACGTCGCCGCGCTCGATGGACATGCGCAGCACGACCGGTTCGATGGTCCGGCGGGCCTCCGCGATCTCCTGCCAGCGGCGGTCGGAGACGGCCGGGACGGCGAAGCCGCGGTTGGGCAGCCGGTCGGCGAGCCCCTCGCCGACCACCCGCACGAGCGCCTCCCGCACGACGGCCAGACTCACGCCCTGTTCCTTGGCGAGGTCCTGCGGTTTGAGCGCGTCGCCAGGGGCGAAGTCACCGCGCAGGATGGCGTCTCGCAGGTGTGCGTAGACCTGCTCGGAAAGCATCTGCTTCCCGGCGGGGGCCGGGGTGTGAGCCGTACCAGTCATGGCCTCAGCATAGACGATTCCCTAGATAATCGATTATCCGTGTTATCATCGATTCATCGTTGTGAGGCCCCTGAGAGGAATGCCGAGATGATCGCCAACGACCCCTTCGCCCGCCTCCCCGAGGTCGCGTCCTTCACCGTCACCAGCACCACCGTCACCGACGGAGCCGTCTGGCCGCCCGAACAGCACGCCTCCGGCCTGCCCGGCGGAAAGGACATCTCCCCGCAGCTGTCCTGGCGCGGCGCCCCGGACGGCACCAGGAGCTACGCCGTCACCGTCTACGACCCCGATGCCCCCACCGGGTCCGGTTTCTGGCACTGGGCGGTCGCCGACATTCCGGCCACCGTCACCGAACTGCCCGAGGGCGCCGGCAGTGACACGGGCTCGGGCCTGCCCGAAGGCGCCTTCCAACTGCCCAACGACACCCGCTCGGCCCGCTACATCGGCGCCGCCCCGCCGGCCGGGCACGGCCCGCACCGCTACTTCATCGTGGTGCACGCCCTCGACGTCGCCTCGATCGGCATCCCCGCCGACGCCACCCCGGCCGTCCTCGGCTTCACCATGGCCGGCCGCACCCTCGCCCGCGCGGTGCTGACCGTCACCGCTGAGACACCCGCCTGAGGACCGGCATGTCCCGGCTCATCGACACCACGGAGATGTATCTGCGCACCCTCCTGGACCTTGAGGAGGAAGGCGTGGTCCCGCTGCGTGCCCGCATCGCCGAGCGCCTGGAGCAGAGCGGCCCGACGGTCAGCCAGACCGTCGCCCGCATGGAGCGCGACGGCCTGCTGCGCATCGCCGGCGACCGGCACCTCGAACTGACCGACGAGGGCCGCCGACTGGCCGTGCGTGTCATGCGCAAGTACCGGCTCGCGGAGTGTCTGCTCCTCGACGTGATCGGGCTGGAGCGGGAGCAGGTCCACGCCGAGGCCTGCCGCTGGGAACATGTGATGAGCGAGGCCGTGGAACGCCGCATCCTGGAACTGCTGCAGCACCCGACGCACTCACCGTACGGCGATCCGATCCCCGGCCTGGCGGAGCTCGGCCGGGAAAGCGCCGCGGCGGATCCGTTCCCCGACGGCACCGCGGTCGGTCTGGGCGGCCGGGACACCAGACCGGACAGCGTGAGCGCAGCCGTACGCCGCATCGGGGAGCCGGTCCAGACCGCCCCCGGCTCATGACCACTCCGCGGTACGGCGGGGTCCGGCCCGGCGCGGCGCGGTCATGAGCGTGACCAGACCCTGAACCCGGCAGGGCGCTCGCCCGGCTACGGGACGGTCCTCGACCACGGTCACGGTCGAGGACCGCCCCCGCCTGCGGCAGCCACCGGCGAACAAAGCCGCTCCCACCCGCGCCGGGGCAGCCGCCGGAGCGGGGTACGAGCGGCGTCTCGTCAGACCTTCTCGACTCGTACGGGGTGTCCCGCGAGAAGGTGATTCATGCCGTCGGTGGGACGCGGCAGGGTGAGCGGTTCGCCGGTCTGCGACGGAAGCGTTCTGGCGCAGGAGTGGCACGACACCTCGCTGCGTCACCAGGACTCGGCTTGCAGGAACAGCGTGATCACCTCCGCGAAGAACCAGATGGAGAACGCCAGGCACGCCAGCCACAGCCCCCACAAGACCCAGCGGGCCTCTCGTCGTATGTGCATCAGCGGATCAACCCCCGTCACGGCCCTGGCCTGCCACCGGCACGGTCCTCCCGCCACGCACCGCAACTTTCCCCCGCCGACGTGTAGTTGACCCCTCGGCTCCCACCAGGCCGGCGAGGCGCCGCAGGGAGCTTCACGATCTCGTCCCGTCCTCGTGGGCGACGGTGACGACGATCTTGCCGACCTGGCCGTTGGCCTCCATGTAGCGGTGCGCGTCGGCGACGTCCGCGAGGTCGAAGGTGCGGTCGACGACCGGGGTGAAGGATCCCGAGGCCAGGCCCGCGTTGACGAACGCGACCGCGCGGCGCAGGCGCTCGGGGTTCGTGGTGATCTCGAAGAGGGTGTACGTGCTGCTGGTCAGCGCCGGGAAGGACTGGGCGTTGGGCAGCGGGGTGGGGCGCGGGTCGAGGGCGCCGTAGACCACCAGGAAGCCGCCGGGCGCGATGCCCTGGGCGATGGTCTCGACTCCGGGGCCCGCCACCGGGTCGAAGGCCAGGCGGACACCTTCGCCGCCGGTGATCTCCTTGATACGGGCGGGCAGGTCCTCCTCGTCGGTGACGATGACGTGCGCCGCACCGGCGTCCAGGAGTCGCTGCTTCTTGCCGGCGCCGCGCGTGGTGGCGATCGGGATCGCACCGACATGCCGGGCGACCTGGATCGCGGCGAGACCCACGCTGCTGGAGGCCGCGGTGATCAGTACATGATCGCCCGGGCGCACCTGGCCGGACTCGGCGAGCGGCCCGTAGGCGGTGATGTAGGCCATCCAGACCGCGGCGGCCTGGATGGGGGCGACGCCCGCGGGGCGGGGCACAACCGCCGAGGCGGGAACGATGACGTGGTCGCCGTACGTGCCGTACTCGCTCTGCAGGAATGCCGGCACGACCGCGACCGGGTCCCCCTCGGCGACGTGGACCACGTCCCGGCCGACGGCCTCGACCACGCCCGCGGCCTCGTGACCGAGCGCGGAGGGGAAGACCGGCTCGTAGAAGTAGCCGCCCTCGCGGTACATGATCTCGGCGCGGTTCAGGCCGATCGCGTCGACGCGGATCCGCACCTCTGCCGCTCCCGGAGCGCCCACCTCCACCTCGCGGAGGGTGAGGACCTCGGGGCCGCCGAGCCGGTCGAACTGTACGAGTCTTGCCATGGCGGATCCGTCCTTGGGACAGGGGAGTGTGAAGTGCACCGAGTCAGCTCGGCGGCACTACCCACCCTGCCCCAAGGTTCGATGGCCGTCAAATTTTGATAGTGGTCGAAGTTAGTTGCCGCCGGCTGTCGAGCCCGACTCCTTCGCCAGGGCGGCGGCCAGCACGGCCGACAGCAGGCCGGGGAACCGCTGTTCCATCTCGTCGGTGCGCAGTGCGTTCATCTTTGTCGTGCCGACGTAGTACTGCCGGATCACGCCCGCCTCGCGCAGCACGTTGAAGTGGTGTGTGAGCGTCGAAAGCGACACCGGCGCGTCGAAGGTGCCGCAGCTCTTGTCCTCGCCCGCCCGGGCCAGCTGCGACACCACCATGCGCCGCACCGGATCCACCAGGGCCTCCAGGACCTGCTGCAGCGAAACCTCCGACGGGTCGGGGTGCTCCACGGTCCGGGTGGCGGTGCGGGGGCGGGCCACGGTGACTCCTTGAGGTGGCATCGATGCGGTCGGTCCATAGTACGACCGTCATCGAAAATAGGCTGATCTCCGGAATCGCCCGCGCCGGTTTTGCGGCCGGCGGGCGGGATGGCGGGGCGGGCCCGGCTGATGCGCCGCCCGGACGCGGACGCCGGTGTACACCCCTGTCCGGCGTCGTCGATGTCGGCGGTGGTGTCGGACGCGTGGATGTCAGGCGTGTGGTTGCGGGGCGGGGGACAGCGCGGTGCGGGCGGCGGAGAGGACCTGCTCGGACACCGGGGAGTCCTTGGTGGCGCGGGCCAGGAGAAGGGCGCCGAGCATGGTGCACAGCCGGGCGATGCCGTCCTCGTCGTCGGTGGCGAGCCACTGGGTGAAGTCCTGCACCCCTTCGGTGTAGGTGCGGTGGGCCCCGTGGTCGCCGCCGTCCCGGGCCATGTCGGTGGCGAGCGCGGCGACGGGGCAGCCTGAGGCGGGGTTGTCCCGGTGCCGGACGGACAGGTACCCGTCGATCAGGGACTGCTGGGCCTCGGCACGGTGCCCCTTGTGCTCCGTGAGCGTGGTGGCGTGGTGCTCGGCCAGTTCGCCGAACGCATGGGTGACCGCCTCGTCGATCAGCGCCTCCTTGGAGGCGAACTGCTTGTAGAAGCCGCCGTGCGTCAGGCCGGCCGCCTTCATCAGCTCCGCGACGCTCACGCTTGTGCCCTGCTCGCGGAACAGCTGCGAGGCCTGCTCCACGACCCGCCGGCGGTTCGCCTGTGCCTGTGCCTGTGAGACGCGACCCATAGGACACCTCCTTTTGGATGTCGTACGCAATCTATCGTACGATCCGATCGGGTTTAGATTATCTGCACCATCTATTTGGGGCGTTCCCCTCCCTTCGTCCAAGGGCGCCCCTTCACGGGAGACACTTCATGGCCACTCGCCTCGGCCCGGCCGCCGAAGCCGACCTGACCACCCACACCGACACCGACACCGCCACTCCCTCCCCGGCAACCGCGCCACCGGTCCGGCTCTGGCTCCAGCCGGCCGTGATCGCCCTGGTCGTCGTGGCGGCCTTCATCGGCTGCTACGTCGGCCTGCAGCGCGACCCCCAGCCGCACCGGATACCGGTGGCTGTCGCCGGGCAGGAACTTTCGGGCGAGATACGCCAGGTTCTCGGTGACAGCGTCGATGTCCGTCCGGTCGCCGACGCCGTCACGGGGCGCAGCGAGGTGGAGCGCCGCGATGTCGTGGCCTCGATCAGCGGCCCCGCGGACTCCGGCCGGTTGCGCCTGGAGGTCGGCGGGGCCAACGGGCTCTCGACGACGACGGCCGTGAAGAGCCTGATGGGCGCCTACGCCCACGGGTCGGGCCGGCGCCTGACCACGGTGGACGTCGTCCCGTTCGCCCGGTTCGACTCCCGTGGACTGGCCGGTTTCTACATGGCGTTCGGCGTCACGCTGGCCGGCTTCGTCCTCGCCCAGAACGCCCTGGGCCTCGCGAACCATCTGCACCTGCGCCACCGGTTCCGGCTGCTGTCCGGTGCCTCGGTGGCCATCGGCATCGTCGCCACCGTCATCGCCGGACCCGTCCTCGGGGCGGTGCCGGCGCCGGTGGTGCCGATGGCCTTCACCCTGACCCTGCTCGCCGCGGCGGCCGCGTTCACCACCAAGCTGCTGGGCACCTACCTCGGTCCGGTCGGCGTGCCCGTCGCCACCCTCCTGCTGCTCACGGTCGGCAACTCCACCAGCGGCGCCGCCATCGGCCCGGACCTCCTGCCCTCCGCCGCTCGCGCCGTCTCCGCCCTGCTGCCGCCGGGCGCGGCCGTCCGCGCCGTGACCGACCTGAGCTACTTCCACGGCGCGCAGGCGGTGCAGCCATTGGCCACGCTCGCACTGTGGGCGGTGATCGCCGCAGTCCTGGTGAGCCTGCGCCCCCACCTGAGACGGCGGCACACGCACGCACGCGGGTGACCGTCTGACCCACGATCAGGGTCAGGGTGACGGTGGTGCCGCAGACGTGCCGTCACGGGCCCACAGGGTCCTTCTCGAAGGCGTTTCCCGGCCTCATGCGTGCTGAATCCGTGCCGGCGGCCCCTTCCCCGGCAAGTGCTCACCGGCGAGGTCGTTCGAGGGCGTCGAGGGATCGACGGGTCCTGGAGCGCTCGGGTATCGAGGGGCCCGGACGGGCACACGGATGTGGAAGGATCGATCCCGTGAATGTGCTTCCCCCGTCCGGTGCGGGTGCGGCAGGCGGTGGTGAACTGCGGCGTGTTCTGGAGCGCTTCGACGTCGGCGTCGTGGTGCGCCGGATGGAGGCCGGGTTCAGCCGGTTGCCGGCGTACACCGGGTTCGAGTGGCCGGTGGACCGGACGGCCGTGGTGCGCTGGAACGTCGACCTCGTACTGCGCTGGATGGTCAACGGGATCCCGCCGGACAGTTACCTCCGGTCCGAACTGCACGAGTTCCTGCGCGCTCGCGCTGCCGCCGGCCAGCCGATCGAGGACAGCATCCTGGTCTACCGCCGTGGTGCGCGGATGTTCTGGGAGGCACTGCTCGACCTGGCGGATGACGAGGACCGGGCGGTGCTCGTCGCGGAGTGGGACACGGTCTGGGGCTGTCTGGAGGACTACCTCGACATGGTCGTGGACGTGTTCGTGCGAGCCTACGCCGACCAGCAGGACGTGCCGTCCACGGCCGGAGACCGGCGCGCCCGAGCCCTGTTCGACCGGTTGTGCGCGCGGCTGCCGGTCACGGTCGAGGACCAGGACCGGGCTGCCCGGCTCGGGTTCGACCTGGCGGAACCGTACCGCCCCTTCACCGCCCGGCTGGCCGGGGCGACGGCCGTCGGACATGCCGATCTGGCGTCGCGGCTGCGTACGGCAGGGGCGCTCGCGTTCACCGAGGGGGTCCGGGTGACCGGGCTGACACCGCCCGGGTTCGGCTGGGCGGCGTTTCTCGAAGACCCGCGGCTGATCCTGGCCCAGGACCCGCCACTCGCCCGCGAGCGGCTCGGCGTGGCGGTCGACGGCCTGCGCGCGCTGGTCGCGATCGCGGCCCGGTCCGGACGCCGGGGCCGGATACGCGCCGACGACTACCTGCCCGAACTGTTGCTGGCCGACTCGCCGGAAGCCTCCGACCGGATCGTCCGGCGGGTCTTCGGTCCGCTGGAGCGGGCCGAAGCCGTGGATCTGGCGGACACCTTGCGGTGTCTGGCCGTCCACGGCTTCGACAGCACGACGGCGGCGGCCGCGCTGCCGGTGCACCGCAACACGCTGCTGTACCGGGTGGGCCGGATAGAGAAGCTGACCGGTCTGTCGCTCAAGGACCAGCGGGACCGCACCCTCGTGCTGCTCGCGGTCACCTGGGAGACCGTCGCCGCGGCCCTGCAGTCGCCCTCGGGGCGACCGGACACCCCCTAGGCCGGTCGGGCGATGCCTCGGATCCGGCGTGCCAGGCCGAGTTGCATGGCGCCGAGCATGATCAGCCACAGCCCGGCCAGGAAGGACAGCGTCAGCAGCGACAGCCCCGGCCAGGTCAGCAGTGTCAGGCCGGCGAGGACACCGAGCATCCCGATGAAGATGTTCCACCCTCGCCCGGGCAGGCCGGGATGGTCGACCGCCGCGAACACGGCGGTGAAGCCGTCCACGATCCAGTACACGCCGAGCAGCAGCCCCAGCGCGAGCACGGTGATCAGAACGTGCCGGATCGCGTAGAACCCGAGCAGCAGGCTCACCACGCCGAGGACCGCTGTGAGGGTGCGGGCGGTACCCGTATCTCCCAGGCTCGCCGATCCCACCATCCGGAAGACCCCGGTGGCAATCAGCTGAGCGCCGAGGACCACCGCGAGTCCGACAAGGGTCGGACCGGGCCACGCCACGGCTATGACACCGATGACGATCGAGATCAGCCCGTAGAGCAGATGCCAGGTCCAGGAAGCGCCCAGGCGGGCGACAGGGCTCTTGTTCATGCCGCGAAGCTATCGGCGCTCCCGTTGGGCGATCTCCCAAAACCCCTTCCCGTCTTCGTGCCCTCGCACAGGACGGAAGGGCGTTGAATGGAGCGGACAGAACGTGCATTCGGAGGGGAGCCCGTGCCGGTGTCCGTCACGTACCGGACACCGACCGGGGTCCCGGCGCGGCCCCGTCGGAAGTGGCCGCCGGAGTACCGCCCGAGCGTCGCGGAAGCTGTTCCGAAAGACCTGTTCCAGTTGCCGATGCGGGGAGTGCGAGGACATGGCCGGTCCCGTTGACTGGGAAAGCTTCGCCGTGATGACCGGAGGCGCCAGCGGTGCCCTCACCGGCCTGTTGTTCGTCGCGGTGTCCCTCAACGCCAATCGGATCGCCAGGCACCCGGTTCTGCGTGCGATCGCGGCGCAGACCCTCGTGCTGTTCCTTGCGCCGCTGGTCATGGCGACGCTTCTGCTGGCGCCCCGCCAGGCCGACTGGGCCCTGGGCGCCGAGCTCATGACCGCCGGGCTGGCCGGGGGCCTGAGCCTGCTGGCCATCGGGCGGCGCAGGCGCGGTCCGGCCACCGCCGACAAGCGGCTGACCGGACTCTTCGACCGCCGTGACACCAGCATCGTCGTCATGCTGCTGTTCGTGGCCGGCGGAGCAGTCCTGGCGTCCGGCAGGCCCGCCGGGCTCTACCTGCTGCTGCCCGCCTCGCTCGTGGCGTTCGTCAGCGGGGTGCTGAGCGCATGGAACTTCCTGCTCCCGCCGCCGGACATGCTGTAGCGGCGCTGCGCCGACGGCCTGGTGTCGGCATGTGCCGACAGCACCGTGGCCGGCGGTGACCACGGCACCGGCCCCCGCCTGGTCGTCATCGGCCTCCCGCCCGCCGGTCGTCATCGGCCACACCGATGCGCCGGTCGCAACGGACATCCCCGTGTCCCGGCCACCACCGACTGCCCATGCGTCGGTTGTCCCCATGTACCGGCTAGGCCCGGACCGCACCGAGCATCTGGAAGGTGACAGCCATGTGCGCCATGCCCCGGGTCGGCGTCGGACCCGCGGCTGCCGGCCGGCTGCGCCGCGTACTCCACGACCTTGACAGCGAGGTGCTGGCACGGCAGTTGGCCTGCGATCTGAGCGGCGCTCCGGTCGGCCGGATACCCGGCCGTGGCTATCGGGCCGGAGCCATGGAGGACATCATCCGTCGAAGCCTCGAACTGGTCAGGAACTGGCTGCTGAGCGGGCAGGAGCCCGGCGGGGACGTGCTGTCGGACCTGTATGAGGCGGGGCGCGCGGCGGCCCGGCACGGCCTGGCCGCCGAGGACGCGATCCGTGCCTGCTGCGGTGCGGCGCGGGCGGTGCGGAGCACCCTGCTGGAGGCCGGCCCGCCCGAGGGCGGTGCCTGGCTGCTGCCTCACCTGGACGTGCCGTGGGCGTTCCTCGACATCGCCCTGACGACCGTCACGCGGGCGTTCGCCGACCAGCGGGACCTTCCGTCCGCCGACGGCGACTCCCGGGCGGCGACACTGTTCGCCCGGATCTGCGCCCGGTCGGCGACGACCATCGAGGACCTCGACCGGGCCGAGCGGCTGGGCTTCGAACTCGGCGGCCCCCACTGCCCGTTCGTCGCGGCGATCGACGGCGGTTCAGCCGCCGCGCACGCCGGACTGGCGGCGCGTATCCGCTCCGCGGGCGCACTCGCCTGTACGGAAGGGCACCGCGTCGCCGGGCTGACCAGGCCGGGCTTCGACTGGGCCGGCTTCCTCGCCGACAGCACGCTGATCCTCGCCGCCGAATCGGCCACCAGTGACGCCGGGCTCGCGGACGCGGTCGGCAACCTGCACGATCTGGTCACCCTGGCGGGCCACGCCGGACGCCGGGGACGGATCCGCCCGGACGACTTCCTGACGGAGCTCATGCTTGCGAGCTCCCCGCGGCTGGCCGAGGACATCGTGCGGCGGGTACTTGGCCGGCTGGACGCCGAGGACCCTTCCGGGACGCTGTCGCTGACGCTGCGGTGCCTGGCCGCGCACGGCTTCAACCGGACGGCGGCAGCGGCAGCGCTCCCGGCCCACCGCAACACCCTGCTCTACCGCATCAACCGGATCGAGAAGCTGACCGGCCTCGACCTCGACCGTCACGCGCATCGAGAACTGGCCCGACTGGCCGTCGTATGGAGAGACACGACAGGCGGCGACGCCTTGGCCCGGCCCGAGTGAGAGCCGGGCCCCGGCCGGTCCGAGTGAGAGCCGGCGGTGGGCGGGTGCGCCGACGGGGCCGAGCCTCGGCCGGTGTCGGACGAACGCCACGCGCCCCCGGCACTGCTCGCGGTCGGAGTCCAACCCCGCTGCCGTCAGGGGCTGGTGCCGCGCACAACGGTGAGCCGAATCCTTGGCCCCGTGCACAGCGCGAGCGGTGCAACGCTGACGGCAGCAGCAGAGCCGGCCGGGCGTCCGCCCTGACGGCTGCCGTAGCGATGGAGGGATGCGGGCATGACTTCTGCACCGGACACGATCGTCCTGATCCACGGCCTGTGGATGACGCCCCTAGCCTGGGAGCACTGGACGGCCCGGTACGAGGAGCGGGGCTTCACCGTGCTCACGCCCGGATACCCCGGGATCGAGCCGGGGGAGGCCGGGGTGGCGGCGCTCCGCGAGGACGCCTCGGCGATCGCCGGTGTCGGGGTGCGCGAGGTGCTGGATCACCTCACCGCCGTCATCGGGAAACTCGACTCCCCGCCGATCATCATGGGGCACTCGTTCGGCGGGACGTTCGCTCAGCTCCTGGTGGGCGCCGGGCTCGGGGCGGCCGGAGTGTCGATCGACGGCGCCGCGGTCAAGGGCGTGAACGCGATGCCGTTCTCGGAGCTCCGCTCGGTCCTGCCGGTCCTGAAGAACCCGGCGAACGCACACCGGGCCGTCCCCCTGACGGCCGAGCAGTTCCACTACGCCTTCACCAACACCCTGGACGAGGACGCCTCCCGGCGGGCCTACGACCGTTACGCCGTGCCGACGCCGGCCCGCATCCTCTTCCAGGGCGGCCTCGCGGCCGTCACCCCGCACGCGGCCACGACCTTCGACTTCGCCGACGGCGACCGGGCGCCGCTGCTGTTCGTCTCCGGCGGCAGCGACCACATCCTGCCCCCGGCCGTCCAGCGGCAGAACTACGAGAAGAACGTGAAGCACTCGACGGCGGTCACCGCCCACACGGTCTTCGAGGGCCGCGATCACTTCACCTGCGGCGAGCCCGGCTGGGAGGCCGTCGCCGACTTCGCCCTCGACTGGGCGCTGGAGCCGCGCGCCGGAGTCCTCGACGCCACGACCGGCTAAACCCGCTGACCGGATCCGACGACCCGCTGACCGGCTCCCACGAGACCGGCTGAGAACGGAGACGACACCCGACATGTCGAAGACAGTGGCCGACGGCCTGTGGGAGATGCTGGTCAGCGCCGGTGTGCGGCGCTGCTACGGGATCGTGGGCGACGCACTGAACCCGGTGGTCGACGCGATGCGCCGCAACGGCCAGGTCGACTTCGTACATGTGCGCAACGAGGAGTTCGGCGCCTTCGCCGCGGTGGCCGAGGCGAAACTGACGGGGCATCCGGTCGCCGTGTGCGGGACGGCCGGCCCCGGGGTGGCGCACCTGATCAACGGCATGCTGGACGCCCTCAAGGAGGAGGTGCCCGTCATCGTCCTGGCCGGCGACACCGAAACCGCCCTGATGGACAGCGAGACCGTCGAGGAGCTGAACCCGTACCGGTTCTTCGCGCCCGCAGCGGTGTACGTCGGCCGGCTGGTCAATCCCGGTCAGCTCCGTACCGTCGTGACCTCGGCGGTGACGGCCGCGGTGACCCGAGGCGGCCCCGCGGTCGTCGCACTGCCCGGTGACATCGCGGCGGCGCACGCGCCGGAGGACCGTTATGAGATCCGGCTGCCCCGCCCGGTACACATGTCGGCCGGGGCGGAGGATCTCACCGCCATGGCCGAGATGATCAACGAGGCGGGCACGGTGGCGGTCTTCGGCGGCCAGGGCTGTGCCGGAGCGCACACCGAGGTGACAGCGCTGGCCGGAAAACTCGGGGCGCCGGTCGGCTACTCCCTCAAGGGCAAGCCGTTCCTGGAACACGACAACGCGAACGCGGTCGGGATGACCGGCCTCCTCGGCTACGGCGGCTGCCATCACGCACTCCAGCACGCGGACGTGCTCCTGATGCTCGGCACCGACTTCCCGTTCAGCGGTTTCCTGCCGCACGGCAGGACCCGCGTCATCCAGGTCGACCGGAACCCGGAACGGCTCGGCCGGCGCATACCGGTGGACCTGGCCGTGACCGGCGACGTACAAGCCACCGTCGCCGCGCTGCTGCCGTTGGTCGAGCCGAAACCCGACGGCGGCTTCCTCGCCCGTTGCGTGGACGAGACCGAACGGTTCCACCGCAGGATGCGGCACTACGCGGAGAAGGGGCCGCGGATCAAGCCCATCAGGCCGGAGTACCTCGCCACCGTCCTCAGCGACCTCGCCGCCGACGACGCGCTGTTCTTCGCGGACACCGGCACCCCTGTCATCTGGGCGGCCCGGCACATCCGGTACGGGCCGAGGCGGCGGCTGTTCGGATCGTTCTCGTGGGCGTCGATGGCCACCGCCTCGCCCGGCGCGTTCGGGGCCCAACTGGCCTTTCCCGGACGGCAGACGATCGCACTGTGCGGCGACGGCGGGTTCACCATGCTCGCGCTCGGCGACCTGCTCACGGAGGTACAGCGCCGGCTGCCTGTGGTGCACATCGTGCTGAACAACAGCGGCCTGGACTTCGTCAAGATCGAGCAGCAGGAAGCCGGCTTCGTCCCGTTCGGGACCGACTTCGCCAACCCGGACTTCGCCGCCGTCGCCGAGGCCATGGGTGCCAAGGGCATCCGCATCGAAGACCCCGGTGAGGTGGAAGACGGCCTCGCGGCCGCGCTGGCCCACACCGGCGGCCCGGTCGTCGTCGACGTCCTCGTCGACCCCTACGCGCTCGCCGTCCCCGCCCACGTACCGGCCAGGACCGCGGCCGGGTTCACACTGAGTGCGGCACGGCAGGTCCTCGCCGGCCGTCTCGACGACGTCATCGACACCGCCACGCACAACGCCCGGCTCATCTGAACGGCCGCCCCACCGACGGAGGAAGACGCACGATGACCGACAGCCACGACTCACCGCCGGATGCACCGGACGCGCCGGGTGCGGCGCCCGGCTGGCGCGAGATCCACCACGGCGGCTCACCGGAGGCCGAAGAGGCCCACTTCCGCGACCTGGCGGACGTCGTCGTCGGCGTCCAGCGGACGAACAAGCGGAAATCCGGCTCGCAGGTCTCCCGCCGCACGTTCCACGCGAAGATCGTCGTCGGAGTGGACAACGCCGAACTCGCCTTTCGGGCCGATCTGCCCGCCGATCTGGGTGCCGGGGACTTCACCGCCGGGGCCCGGCTGCCGGCCATCGTCCGGCTCTCCAACGCCAGCGGCACCGTCCGGCCCGACGGCAGCCCCGACCTCCGCGGCGCGGCACTGAAGATCACCCTCCCCGGCGGCGGCGAACACGACCTGCTCATGACCAGCTACCCGGTCTCCCACGCCCGTGACGCCACCCAGTTCGTCGAGATCGCCAGGATCGGCGCCGGTCCCAAGCCCCTGGTCCTGCCGCGCATGCTGGCGAGGCTCGGCCCTTCGGAGACCGCCCGCGTCCTCGGCAACCTCAGGCGGGCCAACCGTCCGTCGCCCGGCCTGGCTCTGGAGTCCTACTGGAGCCGCGGCGCCGTCCTGTGGGGCGACACCGGCCCCGTCAGGTTCCGCCTCAGTCCACACAGTCCGCTCAGTCCGCTCGACGGTCCCGCCCCGGCCTCCGCCCCGCCGCCGGACCCGGCCGACAGTCTCCAGACCGACTTCGCCGCACGGCTGAGCGGTTCGCCGGTCCGGTTCGCCCTGCACATCCAGAAGTACGTCAGTGAGAGGCTGACACCGATCGAGGACGGGGCGATCGAATGGAAGGAAAGCGACTCGCCCTGGCTCGACGTCGCCACCCTGACGATCCCCGCCCAGAACATCCTTGATCCGAAGGGCCGGGCCACCTGCGACCACGTCGACACCCTCGCCTTCAACCCCTGGCACGCCCCCGCGGAGTTCCGCCCGCTCGGCAACCTCAACCGAGCCCGCCGCACGGTCTACGCGGCCAGCGCCAGGGAATGGCACGCCCGATAGCGGGCTCGCCGAGTCGCAACCCGCCTTTCCTGCACCCGCGTCACCGAGTCCACGGGCCTCCGCCTCATCCGGTCGTGCAGGACACCCGGCGCGAAGCCATGAGCCGCATGGACCGGCTGCTCAGGAAAAGGCGCCGCGGTCGCACCTGACCGCCCGCGTTGATGTCAGAAGCAGATGCCAAAGGCCCGCCGCCTCCGGACACCCGGAGGCGGCGGGCCTTCGACCTGGTGCCCCGGCAGGATGCGAACCTGCGACACCCGCTTCAGGAGCTTTCTTCGGGCGGGGCCGTGACCTGCGGAATCGTCTGAAGTGGGGTGTCTGGCCCAGGAGAACACCCCGCCGCGGTTCTCACGTGTTCACGGGGTTTCCCGCGGCGGAAACCCCGATCTCGAGCAACTGGCGCCGCCGCTACGGACACCACCCCACCAGCGCCGCCGTCGGCCGGGCAGGACTCGACGCCCGGCTCACCGGCCGCCGCTCCCTCGCCCGCACCCCCGGCGTCCCGTCCCTCGGCGGGTTTACCACGATGGGGTGAATCCCGCAGTTAAGCGGCAACCATGCGCCATCTTCACATGTCACACATCTTGCTCTCGACAGCAGACACCTCAGGGGGAGCCATGATTAACCAGCAGCCGCAGCATCCCGGATGGGCCGGCCCACAGCAGCCCTTCGGCCAGGCCCCTTTCGGCCAGCAGCCGTACGGGCAGCCGCCGTTCCAGCCGCAGCCGCCGGAAAAGCGACCCGGCGCGGGGAAGGCCATCGGTCTCGGCTGTCTCGGCCTCGTCGGCGTGGCCGTCGTCCTCCGGAGCCTGACGGGTGGTTGACGGCCACCAACGGCGGTTACGGAATGCGCCGTATCGTACCCGTGGCGTAATGATTGTCCTGCCTGGTCGTTCCTGACACGGGCCGCCACGGGACGGGGCCGGCGTGCCCGTCGGCGCGCCGTTTTCCGGCCCGAGGAGTCACGTGTCCGAGCAGAACACGGTCGAAGTCGAGACCGCCTACGGCAAGATTTCGGGCCTGGTGCAGGGCGGCATCGCCCGCTTCCTGGGCATCCCCTACGCGGCGGCGCCGCTCGACGACCTGCTGTTCGACGCCCCGCAGCCGCCGGAGCCGTGGACGGGGGTACGCACCGCGCACGCCTACGGCCCCACCGCCCCCAAGCCGCCGCTCGCCGGCCGGCTGGGCGACATCGTCTCCGACCCGGACATCGAGGGCGACGAGTGGCTGAACCTCAACGTCTGGACCCCCGACCCCCAGGCCTCGGGACTGCCGGTGCTGGTGTGGATCCACGGCGGCGGCTTCACCACCGGATCATCGGCCGTGCCGACCTACGACGGCGCGACCTTCGCCGGTGACGGTCTGGTGTGCGTGAGCTTCAACTACCGGCTCGGCGTGTACGGCTTCGGCTACCTGCCGGACGCCCCGGCACCGGCCAACCGCGGTCTGCTCGACCAGGTCGCCGCCCTGCGGTGGGTCCGCGAGAACATCGCCCGCTTCGGCGGTGACCCGGACAACGTCACCGTCGCCGGTGAGTCCGCCGGGGCGATGAGCGTGCTCGCGCTGCTCGCCCGCGACGACGGCCTGTTCCACCGGGGCATCGTCCAAAGCGGCAACGGCCACATCGGCCAGACGCCCGCCGACGCCGGCAAGGTCCTCAAGGCCGTCGCCGACGAACTCGGTATCGACCCCACCCCCGAGGCGTTCACCGACATCGACGTCGATGAACTGCTGAAGGCGCAGGCCTCGGTCAGCTCCGACATCAGTCAGAAGCCGAACAGCGCGACTTACGGCACGAGCACGATGGCCGCCTGCGGGCTGTCCTTCATGCCCGTCGTGGACGGCACGACGCTGCCGAAGCGCCCGATCGAGGCGATCGCCGACGGTGTGGGCGACCGTGTCCCGCTGCTGATGGGCACCACGACCGAGGAGTTCCGCCTCTTCATCGTCTCCACCATCCTGGTCGCCTGGAACCTGCCCTCCCTCTACAACGGCCACCTCACCAGTTACAGCGTGCCCACCGGTTCGTGGGACGAGTACAAGAAGGGCGGCACGACCACCTACCCCCGTGACGGATCCTCCGGCGTGGCCAGCGCACTGTTCACCGACCGGATGTTCCGCATCCCGACGTACCGCGTCGCCGAGACCCGCAGCGAGAGGTCCGGCGCCGCCCCCACCCACCTCTACGAGCTCGGCTGGCGCTCCCCGGTGACGCCCAACAACGTCGGCGTCAAGCTGGGCGCCTGCCACAGTGTGGACCTGCCGTACGCGTGGGACACCACGGAGCTGGCGGAGAGCAAGAAGTTGACCGGCAACAACCCGCCGAAGCCCCTGGCCGAGGCCCTGCACAAGGCGTGGGCGGACTTCGCCAAGACCGGCGCGGTCTCCTGGGCGGCCTACGACACCGACAAACGCCCCGTGATGACCTACGCCCACAACAACACCACGACCCACCAGGTCGTCGAGGACCCGCGCAAGACCGAACGCACCTGGTGGGACGGCCACCCCGCCACCAGCTGACCCACTCCCACTCCCTCACCGGGCAACCAGCGAAGAGCCCCCCGCTCATCCCATCCGGCCCGTCACCGAAGAGGAGGCCGCGAAAAACAACACTCAGTGACATCAGAAGAAGACACCAAAGGCCCCGGACCATAACCGGCCCGGGGCCATTTCCCTGGTGCCCCCGGCACGGCGGCCTGGCATCACAACGGTCAGGCAGGTGCGCTCATGTACGCCGCTGTCCGGTGCCGTCGATGTCAGTCATGGACGTCAGGGTCCGTCGGGGGGGCGAGGGGCGCGGCCGAGACCCAAGGCGGCCAAGACCGAACGGGGGTTGAGAAGATCCCGGCATGCAGTTCGACGACCCTGCCGACTTGAGTCGCGTATGCACGGAACGGCTCGGTGAGAAGGCCGGTCGGCAGTTTGCTGCCATGGGCCGCCGCGGCTTTCGGTTGGTCCGCCCAGCAGGAAGTATCCAGGCCACTGGGCGATGCCGACTTGGTGGGCCTGCCCTCCTCGAACCGGAGACCTGCTGGCCCGAACACAGCGGGGTTCCGTTGTCCCTGCATGCCGTGCTGGACACCGATGCTCTCGCTGCCTGGCTGGGCAACGAACTGCCCACACGGCCCGGCCTGCTCAACTTCTTCCACCTCGATCCGGACCTGCCGTACGAGGAGTACCGCCAGCTGCACATGTCCGAGTCCGGGGTATGCCGCGTCATTCCCGCCGACCCGGCCCGGGCAGTCGAGACGACGGCACCCGAGCCGGCGAGAAGCTACCCGGCGATGCCCGTCCATGCGGCCGAGGTGACCATGCTCCCGGACTGCTGGGACGTCGAGGACGAGGACGTGGAGTTCGACGGGGACCAGCACTGGGGAGCGACATCGCTCATTCTCGGCGAGTTGGGAGATCTCGACGGGAACACCGCCGGCAGTCACTGCGCCTTCGGTTGGCCGGACACCTCGTACACGCTCAAGGTGACGTCCCGCGACGCCGACGGCCCGGCCGTCCATCTGCTCCAGCTCGCCGAGGACACCGAACTCGGATGGGGCTGGGGGGACGCCGGAACGCTGTACTTCACGATCCCGATCAAGGCACTCGCGACCGGCGACTTCAGCCGGGCCGTGACACAGGTTCTCTGCTGCTGATCCGCACAACAGGAGGCCGCTGCCGGAGACCGCATCGTCGTCGCCGTGTTCTCTTGGAAGAAGGAGACGTCAAGGGCCCCGGACCATGATCGGTCCGGGGCACGCCATGACCAGGCGTGCGGACCGCCGGCCGGTGGCCCCGCAGTACGTGGCGAGTGAGACCCCGGCAGGCCGGGGCGTCCTTCAGCGCCCCCTGCGCCGCCGTCGCACGGTGGAGTCGGTGCCGCCGCCCAACTGGTCCGCCAGGCAGGCGAGGTAGAGCGCCATGGTGGTCCGGTGTTCGCGCAGCGGGCGGCCGGTGATCTGCTCGATCTTGTTCATCCGGTAGACGACGGTGTTGCGGTGGACGTGCAGGGCCTCGGAGGCCCTGACGAGGTTGAACCCGTTCTCGCACCAGGCGGTGATCGTGTCGCGGAGCGCCGGCCAGTCCGGCTGGGTGCGCAGGTCCGCGGTGGTGAGGTCGAGCAGCCGGTTGCGGGCGGACTGGCTCACCGTGGTCAGGAGCTGGTGGACGCGCAGATCGGTGATGTGGTGGACGGCGGAGCCGCCCGCCAGGCGGGTACCGAGGCGAAGCGCCTCGCACGCGTCCTGGTAGGAGTCGTGCAGCCCGCCGACGGAGGTGGCCGGCTCGCCGATGCCCGCGCGGGCGGCCAGGCCGTCCTGGGCGGCGATGACGTCTGTGACGCGGCGGCAGTCGGCGGCCAGGGACGTCGTGCGGCTCCCGGCCGGGATCCGGTGCAGTACGCCGATCCAGCCGGGGGCCGTGACGGCGATGATGTCCTGCGGGTCGGCGAAGACCTCGCCGACGGTGCGCAGCAGCTCGGAACGGACCAGTGCCAGGGGCGGGGCGGCGCCTTGGCGGTGGGCGGCCTGGCGGTGCGCGCCCTGGCCGTGGGCGGCCGCAGCGGGCACGGTCACCTCGAACACCACCGCGACTCGCCGCAGCCGCAGGTCGAAGCCGAGTTCGGCGGCCCGGAACACGAGGAAGTCGCCCTCGACGACCTCGGGATCGTAGGCGGCGATGTCGGCCAGCAGCTTCTCGCCCGCCCGCTCGGCCAGCAGCCGGGAGCGCAGCATCACGGACTCCCGCAGCAGGATCTCCGTCTGCCGTTTCACCAGCAGTCCGAACCGCCGGACCTGGGCCGGCGTCCCGGTGATCCCGACCGTTCCCACCGCCTGCCCGCCCGCGATCAGCGGCAGGGTCATGCCAGGGCGTACGCCACGTAGTTGCTGAGCCTGGGAGGCGTTGTGCGTGGCGGCTTCCTGGGTGCGGACGACCTGCACGGACGCCTCGTGGAAGGTGCCGACGCGGCTCCTGTCGCCGCTGCCGATGACCATGCCCTCCGCATCGGTGATCAGCACGTTGAAGCCGATGACGGCGGAGGTGTCCCCGGCGATCTCCTGCGCGAGTGACGGGCTCAGCACGGGCGTTCCTCCCGTCGCGGGCCGGGTCGGGCCTGGACGCACCGTACAGGGGAGGGAGCGATTCCAGCCACAACTGTGTACGAAGTGACCGGTGACGTACGGCGGGCGGCTCCTTAGCGTATGGCCCCAATCACCTCCCCGCCGGGGGCACAACGCGGTGAACGGCGGGTTCCCTCAGCCGGAACGGAAGGCTCATGCCGATGATCCGTGCGCGCGCCATCGCCGCATCCTTCTCCACATTCCTCCTCCTTTCCTCCGTCGCCGCCTGTGGCTCGGGCGGCGACGACGCCCCGAAGAACGTCTCCGCGAAGACCGCCGCCCTGGGCACCCTCACGCCCGGCGTCATCAAGGTCGCCGTCGAGCCGTACGCGCCGTACACCACCGTCCAGGGCGGCAAGATCGTCGGCCTGGACGGCGACATCCTCGCCTACGCGGCCAAGAAGCTCGGCCTGGAGATCAAACCGCAGGTGACGGACTTCGCCGGCATGCTCGCCGGGGTGCAGTCCCGCCGGGTGGACCTCACCGTCGGCGGGGTCGCCTGGTCCGCCGACCGGCAGAAGCAGGGCCTGTTCACCGACCCGCCCTACTACTCGCCCCCGGCGATGGCCGTCCGCGACGGCAAGACCTACAAGACGGTCGACGACCTGGAGAACCTGAACCTCGGCACCGTCGAGGGCTACGTCTGGGTCAAGTCGATCCAGGCCGTACCGGGCGCCAAACTGCACGCCTACCCCGACGCCAACGGCGTCTTCGACGACCTCGGCGCGGGCCGCGTCGACGTCGGCTTCCTCGACCCGCTGCTCATCATCGCGGCCCAGAAACAACGCCCGGACCTCAAGATCAGCACCGAGTACCTCACCCCGCCCACCGCCGCGCAGGTCAAGGCGAAGCCCGCCTACTCCTACTTCCAGCCGTACCAGACCGGCTTCTACCTCCCGAAGCAGGAGCCGAAGCTGGAGAAGGCGATCTCCGCGCAGATCGACGCCATGTACCAGAACGGCGAGCTGGCGAAGCTCATCAAGAAGTACGGCGGCGATCCCGAGCAGTTCCTCAAGCCCTCGGCCGGCATGGCCGCCGCGCGCCGGGGCGTCGACCGGCCCGCCGACTGGACCCCGCCGACCATCGGCTCCACCGGCTCCACCGGCCAGTGAGGGGATGACATGTCCGGCTTCTTCCAGGTGCCCTGGTCCGACTACCGCCCCGACCTCACCGCGGCCCTCGGCCGCACCGTGTCCTACACCGTGGTCAGCTTCGCCGGCGCGATCGTCCTCGGCCTGGCGGTGGCGCTGCTCCGGCTGAGCCGGGTGTGGCCCGCACGGACGCTGGCCGCCGTCTACACCGAGGTGTTCAAGAACGTCCCCCTCCTCGCCATCATCTTCCTCTCCTACTTCGGCCTGGCCTCGGCCGGCATCCGGCTCGACGTGTTCACCGCCGGCTGCCTGAGCCTCGTCGTCTTCTACGCCGCCTACCTCTCCGAGATCTTCCGCTCCGCGATCAGCGGGGTGCACGCCGGGCAGACGGAGGCGGGCGAGGCACTGGGCCTGGGCCGGGCCGGCATCTTCGGTCACGTCGTGCTGCCGCAGGCCGTCCGGCTGGCCCTGGCCGGCACCAACACCATGCTCGTCGACCTGCTGAAATCCACCTCGCTGCTCGTCACCATCTCCGCCGCCGAGCTGATGTCGGAGGGACGGCTCATCACCTCGGCCACCTTCCGGGCGCTGGAGGTCTACCTGGTCATCTCCGCCGTCTACTTCGTCCTGTGCTACCCCCTCTCCCAACTGCTCCTGCTGCTGGAGCGGAAGGTACGGGCCGGCGTCCCCCTGTCCCCGTGGCGACGGCGACGGCTGCGTGCCGCCCGCGCCCTGCTCGCCGCCGAACCGGCCGCCGGCCTCGGCGCGGCAACGGCAACCGACCGGAAGGAGGCGGCCGTATGACCGAGCCCGTCACCACCGCGCACACCTCCGTGGCGCCGACCCCGGCCGAGGCGGTCGTACGCATCGAAGGGCTCCGCAAGTCCTTCGACGGCCGCACGGTCCTGGACGACGTCAACCTGGAGGTCGACCGGGGCAGCATCGTCAGCGTCATCGGGCAGAGCGGCGGCGGGAAGACGACGCTGATGCGGTGCGTCAACCTGCTGGAGTCCCCGGACGCGGGCACGGTCGAAGTGGCCGGCGAGGTGGTGCACCAGGGCGGCCGGAGGATCTGCCGGGACCTGCCCCGGCTGCGCCGCACGGTCGGCATGGTCTTCCAGAGGTTCAACCTCTTCCCGCACCTCACCGCCGTGGAGAACGTCGTACTGGCCCAGCGCACGGCCGGTGTCCCCGAGCAGGAGGCGCTGGAGCGCGCCGTCACGCTGCTGCGCCGGGTCGGCGTGGCCCACCGCGCCCTCGCCCAGCCCGAGCAGCTCTCCGGCGGTGAACAGCAGCGCGTCGCCATCGCACGGGCCCTCGCCCTCAAACCCGAGGTCCTCCTCTTCGACGAGCCCACCTCCTCCCTCGACCCGGAGGCCACCCGCGAAGTGCTCAGCGTGATGCGGGAGCTGGCCGCCGACGGCATGACCATGCTGCTGGTCACCCACGAACTCCCCTTCGCCCGCGAGGTGTCCGACCACGTCGTCTTCGTCGACCGCGGCCGGATCGTGGAGGAGGGCAGGCCACAGGACGTCCTGGACAACCCCGCCCAGGCCCGGACCCGGGAGTTCCTCGCCTCGTACGGATCCGCGTCATGAACACCACGCCCGGCCTCGTGGGTGACGGTCCCGTCGTGGTGGTCGGGGGCGGTGTCGTGGGGCTCTGCACGGCCTACTACCTGGCCGAAGCCGGCGTCCCCGTGGAGGTCGTCGAGCGGCGCGGCCTGGCCTCGGGAGCCTCCCGAGGCAATGCGGGCTGGATCTGCCTGAGCCACTCCACCCCCGTCCCGGCCCCCGGCGTCGTGCGCTACGCCCTGCGCTCACTGGGCCGTCCGGACTCACCCCTGTACCTACGACCGCTGCCCGACCCGGCGTTCGTTCGGTGGCTGTGGCGGTTCTGGCGCAGCAGCACACCGGCCGCCTTCCTGCGCGGCTACGCGGCGATCGCCGAACTGAACCGCGACACCTTCGAGCTCTTCGACGGACTGCGCGCGGCCGGGGTCGACACCACCCTGACCCGCCCCGGCATGGTGCACGCCTTCCTGTCCCCGGCCGAGGCCCGCCACCACCTCGCCGTCCAGCGGGAGATGGCCGACGGCCGCTACCCGCTCCCCGACGACGTCGTCACCGGCTCCGCGGCACGCCTGCTGGACGAGGCGCTCTCGGACCGGGTGCGCGCCGCGTACCTCGTCGAGGGGGAGGGCGTCGTCGACCCGGAGGCGTTCGCCCGTGCACTCGGCGAGGCGCTCACCGCATCGGGGGTGAAGATCCACGAGAACGCGGAGGTAACCGGTTTCCGCACCTCCGGGAGCGGCAGCAGCGGGGTCACCGCGCTGCGCACCACCCAGGGCGACATCCCCTGCGCGGCCGTCGTCATCGCGGCCGGCACACGCTCCTCGGCCCTTCTCGGCCGCCTCGGCCGGCCGCTGCCCCTCCAGGCGGGCAAGGGCTACAGCTTCTCGGTCGATCTGGACCCGGCTCCCCGGCACACGCTGTACTTCGGCGAGCGCCGGGCCGTCGCCTCGCCCATCGGCACCACCACGCGCATCGGCGGCACGATGGAGCTCAGCGGCAACAACAACCGCCTCGACTGGCGCCGCATCGTCGCCGTCGCCCTCGCCAGCCGGCACTACCTGGGCCGCTGGTTCGACGACCCGGACGACCTCGTCGGCCTGATCCGCGACCCCTGGGTCGGCGGCCGGCCCTTCCTCCCCGACGGTCTCCCCGTCATCGACCGCGTCCCGGGCCACTACAACGCCTACGCCGCCACCGGCCACGGCATGCTCGGCGTCACCCTGGGCCCGGTCACCGGCCACACACTCACCCAGTACCTCCTCACCGGCCGCCGCCCCGAGGCCCTGACACCCTTCGGCTTCGACCGGCTCAGCCGGCGTCGAGCCAGGGGCAGGCAGCGCTGACCTCCTTGAGCCCGGCCGTGTCGCGGGATCGGTCGTGAGCCGGCGGGCAAACACGCCGGGCTCCGAGGCCGGTCCGCGGCTCGGGCGGCGGCGCCGACGGGTTGCCCGGTTCGGGGCCGCCTGCTCTCCGAGGCGACCCGGCAGCCGACCGGCGGCAAGGTGAACGCCCCGGAACTGGAGAACAGGGGAGCCCGCTCCCGATCCGCAACCCGGGCCCGCCGGCCCGGAGAGGCCCGAGCCGACGTCCGAACCGGCTGATGCCGATCCGCTGGACGACATCCGGCGGACAAGGCCCGGTCCGCCCACGCAATGATCTCTGACCGGCCGACGTAGCCCTACTCGTGCGACAGCGACGCTCCCCAACCTGGGCCGTTGCCGCCCGTCCGGACTCGGCTCACCCGGCAGCTCTCACGGTCGCCCCAGTAAAGGAGCCCGGCGCCGTCCGAGGCCAGTTGCTCGCCGGTGGTGATCGCCCCGGGCTCGCCCACGTTCCGGCTGCCGTTGCCGTTGCCGTTGCCGTTGCCGTTGCCGTCCGGACGGAGCGCGTGCGCATCGCCATTGCGCGGGGAGAAGTCCTGGGCCGCCTCCCCGGAGCCCTGGGAAGCAGCCGCGATGCCCGTTGTCCCTCTGGGATACGGGGGAGCGGCCTGTCGGGGCCAGGTGCAGGCTGGATGGTGGAGGTGGGTTGCCGTGGCCCAGAACGAAGCCGTCTCGCCGGGCGAGGGTGCTGCAGTACTGGAAGCTCTGTTCCAGCATTCGCCCACAGGCCTGCTGATCCTGGACACGGAGCTGCGCATCCTGCGGATCAACCTCACCAAGCCGGATCTGCACGATGCGCCCCATGAACAGCTCGTGGGTCGACACGTCACCGACGTATACGACCTCTCCGCACCCGGTGAGGTGGAGTCGATGCTGCACAGCGTGCTGGAGAACGGCGCACCCGCACGGGAGCGACTCGTGGCGTTGCGTCCGAAGGGCGCACCGGGCCCGGAGTACCTGTTCTCCGTCTCGGCATCTCGTCTGGACGACTCGCAGGGGAGGACATGGGGAGTGCTGACGGAGATGCTCGATGTCACCGAACGCGAAAAGGCGCACGCCCGCATACGTGTCCTCAGCTCCGTGCGCGAGCACGTGGGGCGGACCCTCAACGTGGTGGCCACCTGCCAGGAACTGGTGCGGGCAGTGGTGCCGGACCTCGCCGACATCGCCGTGGTGGAAGTGGTGGACGCCGTGGTGCGCGGTGAGGAACCACCCCCGAGCCCGCTGGGACCGGAGGTGCCACTGCGCCGTGCCGCCTTCGGTCACAGCGGCGGCGAGGAGCAGGCCGAGGCACATCCGGTGGGCGACGTGCGCGCTCTGCCGTTCCCCACGCCTTACGCCCAGACGCTGACCGACCTCAAACCCCGCCTCGTCGCCCTGGCACCCGACGCGCCCTGGCTGGCAGCGGACCCGCCACGCGCCGAGGCGATCCGCGTATCCGGTGCCCGCCTTCTCATCACGGCACCTTTGACGCTGCGCGGAACCGTGCTGGGACTGCTGAGCCTGTACCGCACCGACCAGGCCGACGTGTACGACGAGGGCGATGTCACCCTCGCCCTCGCAGTTGCCGCGCACACCGCGCTGTGCATCGACAACGCCCGTCGCTACACCCGCGAACACACCATCGCTCTGACGGTCCAGCGTCACCTGCTGCTGCCCCGCACCGACACGCGGACCACCGTGGAGACCGCGCATCTGCACGTGCCGTCCGAGGTCGGCGGAGGCAGTGGGTTCGGCACCTTCGCCCTGTCCGGCGCCCGCACTGCACTGGTGGTCGGCGAAGTAGCCGGTCAAGGCATCCACGCGGCCACGACCATGGGCCAGATAGGGACTGCCGCCCGCTCCCTGGCCGCTCTCGATCTGGAGCCCGACGAGCTCCTCGCCCGCCTCAACGACACCGCCATAAGCCTCGCCGAGGAACGCGCAGCTCTGCCGCCCGGCGATCCCATGCCCGTCACGGGAAGCTGCGTGTACGCGGTCCACGACCCGCTCGCCCAGACCTGCACCGTCGCCCTGGCAGGCCATCCCCCACCCGTCATCGCCCATCCCGACGGGACCACCGAAGTACCCGACCTGCCCGCCGGACCTCCTCTGGGCACCGTCGAGGGACCCCCCTTCGCCGCCACCACCCTCTCCGTCGCCGACGGCAGCGTCCTCGCCTTCTACACCGCGTCACTGCTGCGCACATCAGCGTCACCGGACACCCTCCAACGGGTGCTGGCCCACCCTGAGCGGCCACTGCAGGATCTGTGCGACGACGTGCTCTACCGGCTGCGGAACGACACCCGCCACAGCGACGTCGTCCTCCTCCTTGCCCGCACTCACCCGTTCCCCGCCGATCAGATCGCCACGTGGCATCTCGACCATCACCCCCAAGCCGTTGCATCGGCGCGCAGCCACGTCCGCCACCAGCTCATCCTTTGGGGAGCCGATGAAGAGACCGCCTGCACCGCCGAAATGATCGTCAGCGAGCTGGTCACCAATGCCGTCCGTTATGGCACCCCGCCTGTCCAGTTGCAGCTCATCAAGGACCGAACCCTGACCTGCGAGGTCCACGACAGTAATTCCCTCGCGCCACGGCTGCGCCACGCGAAGACGATCGACGAAGGCGGGCGCGGCTTGTTCATCGTCGCCCAGCTTGCACACAACTGGGGCGTCCGCTACACGCTCGACGGCAAGACCGTCTGGGCCGAGCAGGCCCTCCTGCCCGCGCCCCCAGTCCGCCCCAAGGCAGTGGCCGGTTCGTCATGACAAGCTGCTCGAGGACCCGCCGCCGTACCGTGCCAACGCGGTGCTGCGCGGCCCCCGGCACCTTCCCGTGGCGATCGAGGGCCTCACGGCCGGGGCACCAGCTGTTTCGCGTTGGCGGGGGAGTCAGGCCGGCCTGAGTTGTACGTTGTCGCGGCGCTGCGGGCTGCGAGGCCCGTAATCGATGTCCGCGCCGGTGTTGCTGCTGGTCATGACCGCGGCGGGAGCGTCGTAGGGATCCATGACCGCTTCGATGAAGATCAGCGTGTCGTTGGGCGCGCTGAGGGCCTCCGCCAGGTCCGCGGTGGTCTTGCCGACGAACGACCGCGCCGTGGTGTCCGGGCGGAGAACCCTCGGCAGATCCGCGGAGGCCCAGGTCGCGATGTCGTTGTACTGCTCGGTATTGCCGAGGTAACCGCGTTCGATGGTGTATCCGCCGTTGTTGATCAGGAAGATCACCGGTGATCAGGGAAAACGCTCCTCTGCGGTTCTCAGGTGTTCACGGTGCTTCCCGTCCCCGGACGGTTGCCTCACTCCCTGGGCGGCTTCTCGCCTGGCCACAGCCGCCAGAATGGCGCCTCGACCGGCTACGGAGTCAGTCCTGCCTTCGCACAAGCGGCCCGCAGCTGTGGTGTGCAGATCTGAGGGATGGTGTACACGCCGTCCTTGATGAGGGTCTGCTTGATGTTGGCGGTTGTCACGGCGACCGGGGTGAGGAGCACGGACGGGATGTGCCGGGTGGTGGGGCTGTCGGTCGTCGTCGTGGCGATGGTGTGCAGCTTCTCGCCGCGGCCCAGGGCGACGGCCATGGCAGCGGCTGCTTCGGCTTCCGCGCGGAAGGACTTGTACACCGTCATGGACTGCTCACCGTTGACGACGCGCTGCACCGCGTCGAGGTCGGCGTCCTGGCCGGTGACCGGTGGAAGGTGCCCGACGTGGGCGCTCTTGAGTGCGGAGATGACGCCTGCTGCCATGGCGTCGTTGGCGGCGAGGACGCCGTCGATCCGGCCCGGGCCCAGGGCCGAGATGGCGGCGGACATGTTGGCGTTCGCGTTGTTCGTGCTCCAGCCATGGGTGTCGTAGGAACGGCCGATCCTCACCTTGCCCCGCAGGACGGACAGTGCGCCCCTCTTGTACCACGCGGCGTTGGGGCTGGTCGGGTCGCCGTTCATCATGACGATGGTCCCGTCCTGGGCCGGGGCGTGCATGGCCTTGAGGAGAGCCTGGCCCTGCAGCGTTCCGACCTGTATGCCGTCGAAGCTGACGTAGCCCGAGATCGGCCCCTCGGCGAGCCTGTCGTAGGCGACGACGGGGACGCCCGCGTTGTGCGCCTCCTGGACGGTGGAGCGCATCGCCCTGTTGTCGGTGGCGCCGAGGATGAGGACCCTGGCCCCCTTGGTGATCATGGCGATCATCTGTTGCCGCTGGGCCGTCGAGTCGTCGTCGGCGTTGGCATAGGTGATGTCGCAGTGCGGGCAGAGCTGCTTCACCCGTTGCTCGATCAGCGGCTTGTCGGAGTTCTCCCAGCGTGGCACCACCCGGCTCGGCAGCAGCAGGCCGACGGTGAAGCCGTCCGTGGTAGCTGTTCCGGTCCCTGTGCAGGCGGCCGAAGGCATGGTCAGCAGGCCCGCGACGAGCGCGCCGACGGCATACCGCGTACGAGACGTTACGCATCGCCTACGATACGTCATGATCGGTCCCCGTCCTTGGCACCCGGTTCCGCGCCCACGGAAGCCGGTTCACGATGAGGTACCGCTATCTCGCTGCACACCTGCTTGCCGCCGGCCACCGGCACCGTGCCGAAGGACTCCGACATCGCCTCGACCAGGAGCAGACCCCGGCCGCCGGTCGACTCCCAGTCCACGATCACGGGCTTGGCGGGTGCCCGGGGAGAGGAGTCGCTCACGCAGACGCGCACGCGGTCCCCGCGGAGCAGCAGTTCGAGACCGACCGGGCCCTGGGTGTGCACCAGGGCGTTGGTGACGAGTTCGGACACCACCAGCAGCACCGGATCGGTGGCCTCTTCGACCTTCCAGCGGCGCAGTGTGCGTGCGGTGAAGCGGCGGGCGTGCATGACGGCGTCGGGCAGCCGCCACACCACCCAGCCCGACCGGATCGGCCGGGTCTTCATGCCGTCGTAGCGCAGCAACAACAGCGCCACGTCGTCCTCGCGACGGCCGTGGTCGCCCAGCAGGTCGTCGGCCACCCGCCCGGGATCCGACGGGTCGGCCGCGGCGAGGATGGCACGCGCGCGGCGCATGCCCTCGTCCAGGGACAGATCGGCGGCCTCGACCAGCCCGTCGGTGACCAGGGCGAGCATCATTCCGGGCTCCAGTGCCAGCGCGGTCATCGGGAAGTCCGCCTCCATGGAAATGCCCAGCGGAAGGCCGCCCTCGACGTCGACCTCCTCGGTGCTGCCGTCGGGATGGCGCAGCAGCGGTGCGACGTGCCCGGCTCGGACGAACAGGACGTCGCCCTCGTCCATGTTCAGTTCGGCGTAGCAGCAGGTGGCGAACAGATCCGTCTCCATGCCGACGAGGAGACGGTTGGCGTGCGAGACGACCACGTCGGGCGGGTGGCCCTCCACCGCGTACGCCCTGACCGCGGTACGCATCTGTCCCATGATCGTCGCGGCTGCGGCGCTGTGGCCCTGCACGTCGCCGATGACCAGCGCCACCCGGTCCTCGGAGAGGGCGATCACGTCGTACCAGTCGCCCCCCACTTGCAGTCCTCGCCGGGCGGGCAGATAGCGGGCGACGGTGATCCCGCCGGGCAGCTCGGGCAGACGGCGCGGCAGCAGGCTGCGCTGCAGCATCGTCGCGAGTTCCTGTTCGGCGTCATAGGCGTGGGCGCGGGTGAGGGCCTGGCCGGCCAGTGAGGCGGTGGCGGTCAGCAGCGAACGTTCCTCGGGGACGAACTCGTGCGGCCGGTCCCAGCCGATCAGGCACACGCCGGCGACCCGGCCCTTGGCGGGCAGCGGCAGCACGGCCAGGCCTCCGGGGCCGATGCCGTCGAGTCCCGGTTCGAAGGCGGTACCTGTCGGCCACAGGCCCATACGTCCGTCTCGCAGAGCCGTCTGCAGGGTGGGCAGGGCACTGAGGGGTGCGTCGGGCCACTCCGAGCGCCACTGGAGACGCCATGCCCGCGGCCAGGCGGCGGGCTGCGGCGGGTCGAGCAGGGTGACCTGGAGCCGTTCGTGCTGCAGCTCGGCGAGCGCCACCCGGTCGGCGCCCAGGGGTTCGCGCAGGGCGGTGACCACCACGTTGCTGACGTCGCGCACGGTGGCGGTCTCGTCGAGTGCGGCGGTGAGCCACTGGATCCGGGAGACGTCGTCGGCGCCCCGGTGCCGGACCGGGGTGGCCGTCACCACACCCAGCACCTGTTCCGGCCGGTCGTCGGCAGCCGCCGCCACGCGGCACCTCAGGCTCAGCCAGCGCATCTCACCGGTGGGGCGGCGGACGCGGAAGTCCAGTTCCCGTCGGCCGAACGTCCGGGTGGACGGCTCCAGCACCGACATCAGCGCGTGCAGGTCTTCCGGCAGTGCGTGCGCGAGCAGGGAGTCCGCCTTGCCGTCGACGTCGTCCGGCCTGATGCCGACCAGTTCGCGCAAAGTCTCGTCCATGTCGATCACGCCGGTTTCCGGCACCAGGACGAAGGAGCCGACGCGCATGCGGCGCAGTGCGGAACTCAAAGGGGCCGACGGCGGCCCTCCCACGGCCCCGGCCTCCAGCACGCCGGCGACCGCGTCGGCATAGCGCTCCAGGAAGCGCCGCTGCTCGGCTTCGAAGCCGTTCTCACCGGCGCCCACGACCACAAGGCAGCCGAGCCGTCCGCCCTCGGCGCCCAGGGGCAACGCACCGAGCGACGTCCGGGCTCGCGGCGGCGCCGGACATCCCTCGGGACAGGACGCGAGTGCCGCGGGAGTCAGCCACACGGAGTGTGAGGCGCGGAAGGCGCGGGCCGCAGGCGAGCCGCCGGACAGGGCCAGGCGCTCCGGCAGCCCGTACTCGGCAGGGGCGCATCCGGCCGTGTCCACCGACCGAAGGTCGTCAGAACCTGCGTCGGGCAGATAGAGCACTGCCGATGTCGCCCCGGCGAACGTCAGGGCGCGGACGCCCACGGGGGTCTCCGACCCCGGTGGTGCGCCGGTGTCCGCGACCCCGGCCTCGGCCGTCCCCGACTGCGGGAGTCCGGCCCCGGCACTGCCGTCGTGAGGCATGTCCGCACCTACCTCCGTCCGTGCCGGGGTGCCGACACGGCTACCGCTGGTGACTCCTCTTACCAGAATCGCATAGAGGGACGAACCGGATAAGTCGACGTCATATCGGCCACGCGGCACCGGGTTCGCAGTTCACCGTGGCCGGTGTCACACTGGCGAGGTGGTCGTTCTGCGGCTTTCGCCTGGTCCGGGCGGGTGCCGGCCGAAACCCCGCCCCGCCCCGGCGGGCCACTCTGCTGCACCGCGGTTGCAGTCGCGGCGCTCCAGGGAGGAGGGAGGTCTCGCGCATGAAAGCCTGCGTCCGGGACACCGCCCTTGCCCTGGTCGCGGCCTCGACGGCCGTGTCCCTCACCACCTGCGGATCGGGCGCCGGGACCACTTCCGCCCCAGGGAGCACACGGAAGATCAGCGTGCTGCTTCCGGACTCCACCACAGCCCGCTGGGAGACGCAGGACAGGCCCCTGCTGGAGCAGAGGATCCGGCAGCTGTGCGGCGGCTGCACGACCGAGCGCGCCAACGCCGAAGGTGACGTGGCCATCCAGCAGGAACAGATGGACTCGTCGATCGCCAACGGGGTTGATGCCATCGTGCTGACGGCGGTCGATGCCAGAGCCATGGGCGCCTGGGTCGGAAAAGCAGCTGCCGCGCACATCCCGGTCATCGCCTACGACCGCCTCGCCGAGGGCCCGATCTCGGGCTACGTCTCCTTCGACGGCCAGGAGATCGGCAGGCTCCAGGGCAGGGCGCTGCTGACGGCCATGGGCGCCAAGGCCCACGGCGGCCGGATCGTGATGATGAACGGCGACCCCGGCGACCCCAACGCGCTGTCGTTCAAGCAGGGCGCACTGTCCGAACTCCGGGGGAAGGTGACGATCGCCAAGGAGTACGACACACCCCAGTGGAGCTCGGAGGCGGCGAACCGGAACATGTCCGGAGCCGTCTCCGCCCTGGGCGCCGGCAGCATCGACGGCGTCTACGCCGCCAACGACGGCCTCGCCGCCGGCAGTATCGCCGCCCTCAAGGCCGACAAGGTCACCCCGCTGCCCCCCGTCACCGGGCAGGACGCCGAGCTCGCAGCCGTGCGGCGCATTGTCAGCGGCGATCAGTACATGACCGTCTACAAGCCGTTCGGACCCGAGGCTGCCGCAGGCGGCGCCATGGCCGTGGCCGCCGCCCGTGGTCAGCGCCTCGACGGGGTGGCCACCGGGCGGGTGAAAACCCGCAGCGGCGCGGAGGTTCCGGCCGTGCTGCTCACCCCGGTGCCCGTGGTCCTTGACACCATCAAGAACACCTTGGTGAAGGACGGCGTGTACACGCTCGAACAAATCTGCCCCCCGCCACTCGCGGGCGACTGCCACAAGGCCGGGCTGACCTGACAGGCGGGACGGCCGACCCCAGGCCCGGGAAGGAGATGATTCTCTTGCCGCCCCCCTTGCTCGCCCTGCACGGCGTGTGCAAGCGCTTCGGAGTCGTCGAGGTCCTCCGGGACATCGAGCTGGAGATCCACGCCGGCGAGGTCCTTGCCCTCCTCGGCGACAACGGAGCCGGCAAGTCCACCCTGGTCAAGGTGATCTCCGGGGTCGCTCCCGCGGACCAGGGGAGCATCGAGTGGGAGGGCCGGCCCGTGCACATTCGGCGTCCTCAGGACGCCCGGGACCTCGGCATTGCCACCGTCTACCAGGACCTGGCGCTGTGTGGAGGCCTCGACGTCGTCGGCAACCTCTTCCTCGGACGAGAGATCCGCAGGTTCGGCTTCCTCGACGAGGTGGAGATGGAGCGCCGCAGCACGCAGCTGCTGGAGCGCCTGACCCGGAGCATCCCCGATCTGCGCGGTCCCCTGGTGTCACTGTCCAGCGGTCAGCGGCAGACCGTCGCCATCGCCCGCTCGCTACTCGGCGACCCGCGCGTCCTTCTTCTGGACGAACCGACGGCGGCGCTGGGGTTCGAGCAGACCACCGAGGTCCTCGACCTCGTCGACCGTCTCCGTGACCAGGGCCTGGGGGTCCTGCTGATCAGCCACAACATGGGTGATGTGAAGGCCCTCGCGGACCGGGCCGCCGTGCTGCGGCTCGGCCGCAACAACGGCTTCTTCGACGTGAGCACCACCCCCCAGGAGCAGATCATCTCCTCCATCACGGGCGCCACGGACAACGTGCCCCGCCGGCCGGCCCACCGCGAGGCCGAGTGGTGAAAGGGATGCGTGACATGCCGGACGAGACGCGGGCCGATTCCGCGGCAGCCACCGCGAAAGCCCGTCAGCGTCGTGCCGGGCGGGCCGTCACCCGTGCCCTGGCGGGCTGGATCGCCGTCCGGCGGCGCATGCTGAGCGCCGGTGAGCTGGGCTACCTTCCCGTCACCCTTGTCCTCGTCGCGGTCTGGATCATCTTCCAGAGCCTGAACTCCAGCTTCCTCTCGCCCCGTAACCTGTCCAACCTCAGCGTGGACATCGTGGGCACGGGCCTCATCGCGGTGGGCATCGTCTTCGTGCTGCTGCTCGGTGAACTCGACCTGTCGGTCGGCTCGATCAGCGGGTTCGCCGCCGCGGTCTTCGCGGTGCTCAACGTCAACAACGGCGTGCCGGAGTGGCTCGCCCTGATCGCCGCCGTGCTGACGGGCACCGTGGCGGGAACCGTCCAGGGCTACTCCATCGCCAGGACCCGGGTGCCGGCCTTCGTGGTCACCCTCGCCGGGCTGCTGACGTGGAACGGCCTCATGCTCGTCATCCTCGGCACCAGCGGCACCGTCAACCTCGACGAGAACGGGCTCATCGCTCACCTCACCAGCTACTACTTCACCAACGCCGGCGTCGCCTACGCCGTGGCGGCACTCGCCACAGCTCTGGTCTTCCTCGCCTCCTACCTGAACAGGCGCCGCCGCATGGCCCTCGGCATGTCACACCTCCCGCTGCACACCGTCGGGGTGCGCACAGGCGTAGTGGCGGTGATCGGGTTCGGCTCCGCCTATCTGCTGAACCAGTTCCAGGGCCTGCCGCTGGCTCTGCTGATCTTCCTCGCCACGGTGGCGGGTCTCGACATCGTGCTCCGGCGCACGCACTACGGACGGCAGGTCTACGCACTGGGGAGCAGCGTCGAGGCGGCCCGTCGCGCCAGCCTCGGCGTGACCGGCGTACAGACGGCCGTGCTCGCGGTTTCCGGCACCCTGGCGGCGACCGGCGGCCTGTTCCTGGCCTCGCGCATCACATCGGTGAGTCAGAACTCCGGCTCCGGCGTCCTGCTGCTCAACGCCATCGCTGCCGCCGTCATCGGCGGTACCAGCCTGTTCGGAGGACGCGGTACGACCTGGTCCGCAGTGCTCGGCATGCTGGTCATCCAGTCGATCGCCTCGGGCATGGCCCTCACCGACACGCCCACCGCCGTCCAGCTGGTGATCACGGGTGGGGTGCTCTTCGCCGCGGTGGTCATCGACTCGCTGTCCCGGCACACGCAGCAGGCGCACGGGCGCGCCTGACGCTTCCACGGGCGGCGCAGGCGGTCCCCGCGGGGGCCTGGGCGTGGCATCGGGGTGCCGATCATGCCGGGTATATCGTAGAAAGAGACAGTTTAGTGTCGACCGGGTGGCCTGTGCCCACCGGCCGAGTGGGCCCGCCACCATCCCGTGGTCCGAGTGAGCCGGGATTTCCAGTCGGCCCTGCCGAGGGGCAGACGGCAGGCGCTTCGGGACGCACCGCGAGGAAGTACCGATGAGGCCCAGACCCGTCCTCTGCTCCATTGCTTCCGCCCTCTCCGCACTCGTGCTGCTCGGCGCCTGCAGCGGCGGCTCGGACAGCACGCCCACGTCGAGCGACGGCAAGCCGCTGGTCGGCGTCGACTACCCGCGCTCCGACACCGACTTCTGGAACGCGTACATCAAGTACACGCCTGAGTACGCCAAGCAACTCGGCCTCTCACTCAGGACGACCAACTCGCAGAACGACGTCGCGAAGCTCGCCGTCAACGGGCAGACACTCATCCTCCAGGGCGCCAAGGGCATCGCGATGGCCCCGCAGAGCACATTTGCCATTGCGTCGATCCTGGCGCAGTTGCAGGCGGCGAAGATCCCGGTCGTCACCGTCGACACCCGCCCCGACACCGGGAAGGTCTACATGGTGGTACGCGCCGACAACCGCGCCTACGGCGAGAAGGCATGCAGGTACCTGGGCACCAAGCTGGGCGGCAAGGGCAAGGTCGTGATGCTCCAGGGCGACCTCTCATCGATCAACGGCCGTGATCGCACCGAGGGGTTCAACGCATGCATGAAGGCGAACTACCCGGACATCAAGGTGTTCGCAGAGGCCACCAACTGGGACGAGGACGTCGCCGCGCAGAAGCTCCAGAACGACCTGACCGCACACCCGGACATCAAGGGCATCTACATGCAGGCCAGCTTCGCCCTTTCCGGCACGCTCCACGTGCTCAGGCAGCAAGGGCTGCTGGTCGGCCCGAGGAACCCGAAGCACGTGTTCGTCGTCTCCAACGACGGCATCCCCAGGGAGCTCAAGGACATCTCCGACGGCAACATCGACGCCACCGTGTCCCAGCCGGTCGACCTTTACGCCAAGTACGCCCTGTACTACCTGAAGGCCGCGATCGACGGGAAGACGTTCAAGCCCGGCAGGACCGACCACGAGAGCACCATCGTGCGGGTCCGCGACGGACTTCTGGAAGACCAGCTCTCCGCCCCGCTCGTCACCGCCGACGGCGGCACGTACGGCGGCGTCCCCAGCCTCAAGAGCACCGACACGTCCCTGTGGGGCAACAGTCTCGGCTGACTGAACCGCTGACTTACAAGGCAGGAGCAGTATGCGGCCGGAGCGGTCTTCCGTAGCGTGCCGTAGGGCGCCGGCTGGGCTGACTCGTGAACCGCTTGCCGACCTATGGCTCTCCCGGGGCGCGTTGCCCATGTGCGGTGTCGGCCCGGTCGTTGACGAAGATGCTCACGGATCGCGTGATCGGCAAGTGGAGGAGGGCTGTGGTGTCTGAAGGCCAGGTCATGGACGATGACCGTTGGTCCAAATGGCCGGAGCCTTGGGCAGGCACGGATTTCGACATGCGCACGGTCGTGAGCGCGATCCCGCGAGAGGTCAAGGACGGGTTCAAGTACGACGAGATCCCTTGGCAGCGGTTTCCGCATTTCTATGGCCCGGGCGAGGAGATTCCCGGACTCCTTGCGACGCTCGCAGCCGGAGACCTGGTGCCCCCGGCAGGATTCGGGCCTGCGACACCCGCTTTAGAAGTTTCTCTGGTTGGGGCCGTGGCCCGCGGAAACGCCGACTGCATGGTGCCTGGGCCGGGGAAACACCATTCCGTTCTTCTCACGTGTTCACAGGGATTCCCGGCCTCATGTGTGCTGAATCCGTTCCGGCTGGGGGCCGCCTTCGGCGAGGAATCGCCGGGACGGTGATCCGCCTGCACGGCGGATCACCCCGCGACGACGGCCAAACGGTTGCTGATCTTCTGTTGCCGTGGACCGGGCCGCCCTGGACCGTGCCATCGCCGCCCACCGCACCGACGGTAGGTAGCGCCCGGCCTTCCGTGAGCACTCTGGGCATCACGCCGGCCCGGTGGTCGAGACGCAAGACGGACCAGGAACGCGTGCTGCTCGCGGAAACGCCGGTGAGGGCCTCGGTGGGCTCGGGATCTTGTCACGGAGTTTCCGCTCGGCCAGGGGCCCGGCTGACCAGCGCGGCAGGCGGGGAACCTCACGCCGAAGGGCGCGCGGATGCGTACATGACTGAATCTGCAACTGGATCTACACAGCGAAGGCGCAACTGCGGCACAGGTGAGTTCGGTTGATGCGGAATTGTCCGGGTCGGAGCAGACGCGACAGCAGCTGCCGGTTTCAATGTGCAGCACTACATGTAGAGAGACTGCCCTCAATTCGTGTGCATGTATGCACGGATGAGTGGCCGGCCGTTTCAACTGCCCTGCCGGGAGCAACGACCGACTGGATGCCGGGCATGCTCCGTGATTTGATCCTTCGCGCCGCAGGGATCGTGCCAAGGCGCCCGGAAGGGATGGTGCGGGCTGCGGTCGCGGCCGACCTTCTGTCCCCAGCTTGGCCGCTCCCCCTTGTGGAACATCCATACGAAGGGCAGTTTCATGATGAACTCCGCTCCCCAGGTTCAGACCCTTGAAATCTCCGACGCCGAGCTCGACACCGTCTCCGGTGGCCTGAGCCCGCAGGTCGGTATCACCGCCGGCCCTACGGCGATCAGCAGCTCGGACCTCGTGGCTCAGTTCGGCGCGGTCAAGGACGAGGTCCTGGACACCGTCGGCCAGTACCACCAGGTGGGATTCACCGTCTCCTTCTGATCGCCAGATCGCGGGACTCCCTCGTCGGGTGATCGCTGATGGCCTGACCGGCAGCCTGCCGTTGATCGGTAACCCCGGCAACGAGCCCCCTACCCGTGGGTCTCCTCTGGTAGGGGGCTTGATCGTCAGGGGTTTCCACTTGGTCGTCTTTGGTCACTGTAGAGCGGCCCCGGACGGCCCAGACATCGGCCCGTCGGCCCCGACCACGACCTACGAGCTGATGGGTAATTCCCGTGCTCATCCGCGTACTTAGGCCCGTAGCTTCTTCAGGCGGCTGTGGAAAGCGGAAGGTTGCGTCCAGGGAAGTGGTGTACGGGTTCGACCTGATCCGGGGGTTTGCTCCGGCATCGGGATGGTGCCCGCATAGATGAACGGCCACCGGCTGATCTTCGAAGTGTCGAAGCCTCGAAGGAGATCAGCACGATGACCGCACCCGACAGTCTGCCCCTGCACGCCCTCGCGGAAGACAACCTCGCCGCGGCGAGTCCCGATCTGCTGCGCGCGATGGTGAAAACGTTCGCCGACGCGCTCATGTCCGCGGAGGCCGATGCCCTCTGCAACGCTGAATACAGGCAGGTCAGCGACGAGCACGTCAACCACCGCAACGGATATCGCCCGCGTGAGGCTAGGGCTCACTGCGGGCCGAGTCGACTCCAACAATCAGTTCTTCTGGAAGTGATACGCCGGTTCGGCGGCACGTCGCGCGCAGGCTTTGAGGTTGGCGCGCATCCTTATCAGGTCGATCACAGGTAGCCGTCGACCCCGGTCGACCAGTCCGGCGCCTCGGTCGAGGGCTCGCTGAGATCTGATGCTGACGCGCTTGTTGGTGTCAGCCGTTGATGTCAGATGTCGTCCATGCTCACTGGGCCTACGACGCATTTCCCGCTCTCGTCCACTACGTAGATGACGTCACGGGTCCCCACTGCGCCCTCCGCCTTATCAGGCTCGGGGTCGATGAATGGGCAGACCGACTCCACGCCGCGGACGACGACCTTGTACGTCGTAGGCCAGGCGCGTCCCTCGGTCCACCCAAAGACGGAACCGCCGCCCTCGCCGGGCTTTCGGTCAGGTTCCCCTTCGACCACAAGGCCGAGCTTTCCGCACTGCGGACAACCGAACACGTGGGCATCCCAGGCCGATTCGTTGACCACTCGCACCGGCAGTCCTTCATCGTCGGAACTGCCGCACCCCGTAACGGAGACGGCAACGATGCCTAGCGCGGCGACCAGCAGCGAAATACGCGGCCGCTTCATGCTCCGGCAGGACGCAGTGCTGGGCCTGCCTGGTCTCGAAGGTTGCATGCCCGGACTCTCTTGTGATCACGATTCGGGCTGAATCATCGCAGGTAACAGCAGGGATGGACAACGGTCCAAGACCGACGTGAACCCTCTCGATGCGAACTATGAGCACGGCGGTTACCGCAGTCATTCGGCCTGGTCATGGAGGCGCTAGCGGTCATGGGCGGCCCCCAGCGGTCGGCACGGTTGCCGTACTGCGCTGCTGTACAGCACTCGGCAAAGTGGACTCAGGAGCCGAAGAAGTGTGGGCCGGGTTCGTGGACTGCGGACTTGTTGTGACCTGCGCCTTGACTGTCGACGGTTGTCAGCGTTGGCCGTCGCTGTGCGGCCTCGGACGGCCCAACACCGCGTGGCGGCTTCGGCGGCCTTCCTCTTCAGAAGCTGGCGGGGCCGTTCGGGATCGGCGGCTGCCCCGGCGCTCCGTTTCCGTGGTGGCGACTGGCTACGGCTGCGGCGAGCGCCAGAAGCGCCTCCACCTGAGCCATCTGCAAGCGGTAGTCCGCCTGGAGCGTTCCTCCTGTGACAGCTCTGAGCGGCGCCAAGAGGTCGATGGCAGCTTGCTCGTGTTCTTCATAGCTGGCCATGTATGCCTCCGAAGCCAAGGTGGGCAGCGCGGCACGCTACCACGCGGTCGGCGGAGTCTTAATGACCGAGTCAACCCGTCGGTGTGCTGGTTCCTTCTTCCCATCCCCACTCGTGGCGGCAGTCGGCGCAGGTGAGGTAGGTGGGCACCGACTCTGAAGCGCTGTGTGCAATGCGGAAGAGTTCGTCCTCGTCTGTGGTGGCGGGGACGAACACGGTCAGGACGCGGTCTGTTGCTGCCCCGCAGCGAGGGCACGGGGTGGGCGGATAGGGGCGTGGACGCATGGATCACCTGCTCGGTCTGCTGATCGCACAAGGTAGTCAACTCTGGTGCGCGATGAAGGTGATCGGGAGGGCCGTGGGCTTGGTGCCCGGTTCAGGCCGCTGTGGTTGTCTCGGTCCGTGCTGGTGGGCTCGTGGCGAAGGGGCGGTTGTCGCGGAGCAGGGCCCAGAGCACGTCGACGTGGCGGCGGGCGAGGGCAATGACGGCGGGGATGTGTTTGTGACCCTGGGCTCGTTTCTTCAGGTAGTAGGTGCGGTTGGGGCCGTCGCGGATGATGCTGGTCTGCGCGGAGAGGTAGAACACTCGGCGCAGGCGGCGGCTGTAGCGCTGGGGCCCGCGGAGGTTGCCGGTGCGGCGTCCGGAGTCTTTGGCGACGGGGACCAGGCCGGCTGCGGAGGCGAGGTGACCGGCGTCGGGGTAGGCGGCCAGGTCACCCGCGGCGACGAGGAACTCGGCGCCGAGGATGGGGCCGATCCCCGGCATCGACTCGATGACAGCGGCCTGCGGGTGGGTGTGGAAGGCGTCGCTGATCTGCCGGTCGAGTTGCTTGAGCCGTTCGTCCAGGGCCAGCACTTGCGCGGCGAGGGCTGCGGTGATGCCCGCGGCCGTGTCCTGGCCGGGCAGTTGGATGTGCTGGGCGTGCGCGGCGGTGAGGGCGGTGGCGGCGACCGTTTCGGGGTGACGCACGCCTCGTGCGGTGAGCCAGCGGCTTAGGCGGGCGTGGCCGCAGCGGCGCAGGGCGGCCGGGGTCTGGTAGCCGGTGAGCAGGACCAGGGCGCCTTTGTGGTCGGCGTAGCCGCTTCCAGGGCGGGGCTGATGCCGGTGAGCACGTCGTGGAGGCGGTTGAGCAGACGGACCCGGTCGGCGATCAAGTCGGAGCGGTGGGTCGTGAGCAGAGCCAGGTCAGCTGCCAGGTTCGTGGGCGCCTCAACGGGGACGAAGTCCCGCCGCAGACGGGCTGTCTCGGCGATGACGTAGGCGTCGCGGGCACGCATTCGACGCCGGCACGGACGTGCTGCGCGTTGCTGGCCCCGGGCGCGGCATGGTCGTTCACGGCAGTGGCGTCTACCAGCTGCTCATGGAGTTCGTCCGCACAGACCGCTTCATCCCCGCCACCAGCGAAGCACTCGAACTGCCCCACCCGCCGCAACATACGCTGCATACCTACAGCAACGAAAAGGCAGCCTGGAGCTGAGGCATTAGTCCACGCACCGCACGCCGCCTTCCGGTTGGCGCGGTCCGGCGCAGGTCAGACGCCCAACTCGCTTTAGCCCTGGCTATTCAGCGGAATTGGTTCATCTGACGGTCCGGCCTCGCGCGCCGGTACCGAGCGGGTGTTGTCCGGCATCGGCCTGCGCGCCGCGGACGGCGGTGGAGGGGTTTGTGGCGCGCGAGGCTGCCTATGAGGCCCGAAGCGCGGCGGGTGCTTCGTGCACACGCAGTACGGACCCGAGGCACGGGACGCCGGGCGGGTGGCGCAGGGTGATCGAAGCGGTGAGCGCCGCTTTCGCCAGCGGATTCTCCAGATGCGCGAGCCAGGCGCTTCCGCCCCGCTCAGCATCGCCCGGAGAGCAGTTCACCGGGGCTGGCAATTCCCCCCCAGATAAAGATGAAGCTACAAAAAGCAACCATGAAGTAATCGACGAAGGGTTACTACTCGTTACTCATCGTGCCGTTCCCATCGGGTTCCCATCTAGGACAAAAGCACCCCTCTGTGATCCTCGCCGACGGGTGCTATGTCCAATTATCTAGCATTTTGTTGTGCCCCCGGCAGGATTTGAACCTGCGACACCCGCTTTAGGAGTTCTACCAGCTGAACGGGCCGCCTGGGTGCCAAGCCCGTGGCAGGGCATGGCGAGTGTTCTGGGAGGTGCTCAGGACCGGGTCAGTGTGCTGACGTTGCCGTCAGAAACTGCCGTCGCTCTTCATCTCGTCGGTGGCTGCGTTGACTTGCTCGGTGGATTCGACCTCCGCGCCGAGGTGGTCGAGGCGGGTTTCCTGCCCGGGTTCGGCCTGAAGCCGACTTGCGGGCCCGGGCGGCGGTCTGCACCGTCGGCCGGCCTCGGTCAGTCCGTGCGGTGCTGCGGTTCGGACTGCCCGGAGCCGCTCTTGGTGAGAGCCGTGCGCGCGGCCTGCAGCAGTTCTTCGGAGATCGGATTGCCCCGGGTGGCACGGGCAAGAGCGAGGGCACCGACCATGGTGCATAGCTGAGCCATGCCGTCGTCGTCGCCGGTGGCCAGCCGGGCAGCCCGGCTCCGTACCCCATTGATGTAGACGTCCTGGGAGCGGGCGGCCCGGCCGGGTTCGCGCCCCAGGTCGGCTGCGAATCCGGAGACGGGGCAGCCGTCCCCGGCGTGGTCGCGGTGCCAGATGGAGAGGTATTGCTCGATCAGCGTCTGGCGGGCGGTCCCACGCTCCCCGGCATGCTCCTCGAGTGCCACGGGCGAGTGCGCCGCCGGATCCTCGAAGGCATACGCGATGGCCTCGTCGACCAGGTCCTCCTTGGAGGCGAACTGCTTGTGGAACCCGCCACGGGTGAGCCCAGCAGTTTTCATCAGGTCAGCGACGCTGACCGCGGTGCCTTTCTCACGGAACATCCGGGAGGCGACGGCTACGACGCGCTGCCGGTTCTCCTGTGCCTGCGCCTTGGACACCCGTCCCACGGAATCACTCTCCTCAACATAGATGTCACTTGACATCTATTCTAGCCTCCATTTAGATTCCCATCTGCATCTATTTGATGTCGCTATCACCGGGCAGGTCAAGCAGGGCCCTGCGCTGCCTCCTACCGTCCGGGGCCGATGGCCTTCGCACGGCAATCGCAGAACCACCGACAGCACGGGAGACCCCTGTGACATCACCACCCACCCCCTCCGAGTCCTCGATACCCGCGGCGTCCACGCCACCCGTGCCGCCTGCCCAGCGACGAAGGGTTTCCGAGGTGGTCCACCGCCGGCGCTGGGCCATCCTGACCGTGCTCGCGTTCAGCCTCCTGGTGGTGATGCTGGACAATTCGATCCTCAACGTGGCGATGAAGACCATCGCCCAGCCTGCTCCCACCGGACTCGGCTCCACCCAGAGTCAGCTGGAGTGGGCGGTCAACTCCTACACGCTGGTCTTCGCCGGACTGCTCTTCACCGCGGGCCTGTTGGGTGACCGGCTCGGCCGCAAGAAGGTGCTGCTCTTCGGCATGGCCGTGTTCGGTGTGGGATCGGTACTGTCCGCGCTGTCGGACTCCTCCGGGCAGCTCATCACCTTCCGCGCCGTGATGGGCTTCGGCGGCGCCTTCATCCTGCCCGCCACCCTCGCGATCATCATGAACGTCTTCGAGCCCGAGGAGCAGCCAAAGGCCATCGGCATATGGACAGGTGTGGTCGGTTTCGCCATAGCCGCCGGCCCGATCGCCGGCGGCGTTCTGCTGGAGCACTTCTGGTGGGGCTCGGTCTTCCTGGTCAATGTGCCGATCGTGGTCGCCGCGGTGGTCGCGATGGTGGCGATCGTCCCCGACTCCAGGGACCCCAGGCCCGGCAGGCTCGACCCGGTCGGCGTGCTGCTGTCGATCGTCGGTCTGGCGGTGCTGGTCTACGGCATCATCAAGGGCGGCCAGCTGGGCGACTTCACCCGGCCCGAGGCGTGGGCGACGATCCTGGGCGGCCTGGTGGTCCTCGCCGGTTTCGTGGTGTACGAGGCCCGCAGTGACCATCCGGCCCTCGACGTCACCTACTTCCGCAACCGGCGGTTCTCCGCCTCCGTCGCCGCCATCGGCCTGGTCTTCTTCGCCCTCATGGGCGTCACGTTCTTCAGCGTCTTCTACAACCAAAGCGTGCGCGGCTACAGCGTCCTGCAGTCCGGACTGCTCGTGCTGCCGCTGGCCGCCTCCCAGATGTTCTTCGCCCCGCGAGCCCGGCTGGTCGTGGGCCGCTTCGGCGCCCGGGCCGTGTGTGCCGCCGGCCTCGTCCTGACCGCCGTGGCCTTCGCCGGCTTCCTGCTGCTCGGCCAGGACACCCCCATCTGGGTGCTGGAGGTGCTGTTCTTCCTGATGGGCACGGGGATGGCCCATGTGATGCCGCCCGCCACCGTCATGATCATGTCGTCGCTGCCCCGGGAGAAGGCTGGCTCCGGATCCGCGGTCAACAACACCTTCCGGCAGGTCGGCGGAGCCATGGGTGTCGCCGTGCTGGGGTCGCTGCTGTCCACCACCTACCGCAACGGCATCGACGGCCACCTGGACGTACTGCCCACCTCCGACCGGCACGCCGCAGGTGAATCCGTCCAGGCGACCCTTACCGTGGCCAAGAAGCTGGGACCGGCCGGCAGGGCACTGGTGCAGCCCGCGCACGACGCCTTCATCCATGCCATGCACATCACCGCGATGGGGTCCGCAGCCGTCGCCCTGGTCGGCGCGGTTGTCGTGCTGGTCTTCCTGCCCGGCAAGGACGCCGCCGCGGCAGCCAGCGGTGCCAAGTCCCAGCGCCAGACCGTCTGAGCCCGACGGTGATCACGAACCATCCCCGCGAGACATGGAGGCGACCGCCTGCCGGGGACGTCCCCGCAGTGTCGTCGCCGAAACCGCCGTCATCGAGACGGTACTGCGGCTGTTCGAAGAGACCGTCACGACGTGTGAAATCGCCACACGGACCCACAGTGGCATCGCAGGGGCCAATGCCTTGCTGACGGCTGGGCTGACGCTCTGATCACGCCTCAACTCAGATATTTTCCATTACTTTCGAAGGAGATCGCCCGATGGTTGTCAACAACCTTGTTCTTATCCCCGGTGCCGGCGGCGTGGGCCGCACGGTCTTCGAGTACCTGCGTGCTCAGGACGTGCCAGTGCGTTTCATGGTCCGGCGCGATGACGAGCGGGCCGCTGAACTGCGGGCACTGGGCGCAGAGGTCGTCATCGGTGACCTGACCCGGCCCGAGACGGTGGCTGCCGCTCTGCAGGGCGTGGCGCGGATGTACTTCGGGATGCGCGTGTCGCCGGACCATCTGCTGGCGGCGACCGCGGTGGCTTCCGTTGCGAAGGAGTACGGGAAGCTGGAGGCCCTGGTCGACCTGTCGCAGATGACGGTGTCGCAGATGACTGCCACCAGCACGGAGGAGTCGCACCAGCAGCGGCTGCACTGGCTGGCGGAGCAGGTGTTCGACTGGTCGGGTCTGCCGGTGGTGCACATCCGGCCGACGGCGTTCCTGGACACTCCGCTGTTCACCACGATGGCGGCGCGGTCGATTCAGGAGAACGGCACGATCACGGTGCCGTTCGGCACCGGACGCACCTCGCCGGTCGCCGTGGACGACGTCGCCCGGGTCATCGCCACTGTGCTCCGCGACCCGGCTCCCCACATCGGGCAGGTCTACGAGCTGACCGGGCCGCGCTCGGTCGACATGACGGAGCTGGCCGCGGAATTCTCTCGGGCGCTGGGCAGGCCGGTGTCCTATGTGGACATGCCCCCGGAGCGGTGGGAGGCCCACCTCCCGAAGCTGGGGATGCCCCCGCACCTCGAACAGCACGTCGCCACTATGGCCCGGCTGCACCGGGACAACCGTTACAACCGCACTGCCGACGGCGTCGAGCGCGTGACGGGCATCCCCGCCCAGTCCATCGAGGCGTTCGTAGCCGCCCGAAAGGACTTCTACCTGGGCTGAACCGACCTGCTTGTGCGCGTTCGGTGCCTGCCGCGGGAGGCGGTGTCCATCATTTGCGATCGGCTCCGGGAGCGGGCCTACCCGAGCTCGGTCGCGTCAGGGACGCCGTAGCCGTGGTCCATCGGCCGAAGCATGTTGTGATGCCGAAGGATTCGGGTGTCAGTCAACCCGTATCGCGTAGCGGTCGCCTGCTTGCCGCCTGTGGGTCGTTGCCGTCAAAGCGCCCCGGACCATCCTGGCCCGGGCGTATCCCCTGGTCACGCTTGTGCCCCCGGCAGGATTCGAACCTGCGACACCCGGTTTAGGAGTCCTGGTGGGGCGTGGGGGGTCCGGATGGTTCTTCGCTGTCCGGAACGACCTGGTCAAGGCAGTGCTGGGTGCTACGCCCTCCACTCCGGGATGGCTTGTGCCGCGCCGTCCGCTCACGCATCGCTCACGCACGGACCGCTGCCGAGCGGGGCATTCGCACACCTACTGCTGCTTGGCCAGAAAGCGCTTCGCGATGGTGCGGGCACCGGAGGGGTGCATGCGCATGGCATGGCGCGCCTCTCCGCGAAGAGTCCCGGTGTACGGCGAGCGCGGGCTGTCAGTCGTCCTCGTCGTCCGGTTCGGACTCCCGGGTGAAGGCCAGGTCAAGGACGTAACGCTCGTCAGCGGGACACTGGTCCCATGCGTGCTGGATCTGCTCCAGGGACCAGTCGTCGGTGATGCTCTTCAGGATCTCGTCGTAGTAGGCGGACGCCGCCTCGCGTCCCGACCACCACGCGTAGCCTTCGTACACCCCCGGGCGGGGCAGGGTCATCTGGCCAGCTGGGCCCATAGTCAGCTGGTTGACGACGAGGATGCCGGTCTCGCACTCGATGCTGACCGGGGTCTGGCCTTCGGCGTCGGCGGGGGGCTCGGGGGGCGTGTCCCAGATGCGGACGGTGACCTTTACGTCGATGTCGGGCTGGCGGCTGAGCAGGTACAGGTGGTAGCCGTTGCCGGCTACCACCTGTACCTCCGCGGCTGCCATGGCTGCCTGGTCACCGAGGTAGGCGTCAGCGTCGTGGACCTCGACGACTCGGCGGTCGGGGCTTGCGGTGACGCTGTACTCGGCGAGGAGTGCCATGGGGTGCCTCTCTGTCAGTCAGTGATCTTCACGTAGAAGGGGTCGCCGTCCAGGACTCGGTTGGCGCTGTACATCGCCAGGATCATGTTGCCGCCGGCGTTGTTGTCCGTGCCCGTGATCAGGCGGACGGAGTACCGGTTGTCGCCCTTGGTCGATCCTTCCTTCGTACTGGCGAAGGGGTACTCGTCGCACTCCAAGCCCGACCCGGAGTAGTCGCCCCACACCTTGTTGCATTCCGCGATGGACTTCTTGCGGTTCGCCTTCTGCTTGTCCTTGTCGATCAGCCGGTGCAGGGGCTCCTTCTCCCCGGGGATGGTCTTGCCCGCGAAGGACGGGAAGGTGCGCTCCGGGTGCTTCAGGGCGTCGTAGAGGTGTAGGGCGCTCTCCTTGACGGCGGGGTCCTTGCGGCTCATCACGAGTTCCACGCGGGCTCCGGTGAAGACGGTACCCAGGTGCTTGCCTGCCACTGGTCCGGCGTAGTCGAAGCGCACGCCGGAGTGGTAGGCGTCGACCTCGCTGTACGGGGAGACACTGGGCGACGAGACGCCGAGGTCCATAGAGACCGTTCCCGCGACCTTCTGCTGGTTACCGGAGTCGAACTGGGCACCCAGGTCGGGGGAGGTGTACGTGAGCGTCCACGTCGGTTTGTCGTTCCAGACCCCGAGCGGTTCGTCGCGCTGGACCGTGCTGGGAGCGGTGATCTGCGGATTGGGGTCGCTGGCGCTGGCGTTGACGTCGTCCCGGAAGAACTGCCCGATGCTCCACTTGGTGGCGTCCTCGGGAGGCGCGGTCTGGACGCGGATATTCTCGACGCTGGCCAGGTAGTCGACCCTGCGGCTTCCGTCGTAGGCGAAGCCCAGGGTCCACATGTCGAACCAGAGACGGCCGATGGCCTCGGTGCCGTTCTTGTCGCGCAGGATCAGGTCGTACGGCTTCTTCTGACAGCTCTCGAAGCGGCTCTTGATCCAGCCGGCCTGGGTCTTCGCGGCAGCCGTCTGCTGCTCGCACTGCTGGCGCAGGTCCGACTGTTCGTCCGCGGGTGCGCGCCGGACCGTGTGCCCGTGCCGCGTCTGCTTGCCGTGCGAGCGCCGATAGACGGCGAACGGAACCGGGTGGTTCAGCTCTTGGAGCTCGGACTTGGGAACGGACGAGGCGTTCACGAACCCTGCGGTCGTCGCGGGTCGCGGTGTGTGCGCCTGAGTGGGCGCCGCGGTCGCGGCGGTGGTGGTCAGGAGGGTCACGGCGCAGGCGGCTGCTGCTCGGCGGGCCCAGCGGACCAGTCGTATTCGGTGGTTGGGGTGCTGCACACGGAGTTGCTCCCTGGGAAGCGTGGTGAAGTCTCGGATGGTGGAAGGTTTCGGCCGGGACTGCTCGTGGCGGCCGTCGCGGGTGGCGCCTTGCTGGTTCCGTCCGCTCAGGAACGGCACATCCCGCCCCAGCAGGCTTCGAGGAGCTGGCCGGTGCGGGCCGAGTACACGGCGGTGAAGCCTCGATAGCGCCGGTGACTGTGCTCGAGTCCCGCTGTCATCTGCTGGGAGCTGACGGTCCATATCGGCTCCGACTTGGCTTCCAGGGACTGTTCCACGGTGGTCGACGACCGGGCCAGGTCGACGTGCTGCGGGTCGACGGCGAAGGAGTGCGCGGCGCGCTCGCGGAGGGACGCTGCGCTGGGCGCATCGCCGGCAGCGCGGGCGGCCATGACCTCTGGCTTGGCCTCCAGAGCGACGGCGTTGCAGACGTGGGCGGAGGGAGGGGCCAGCGGGAGCGCTCGAGAGCGGTTACCCGGCCGTCCAGTTCCTCGAGGGCCTTGTCGATCTGGTCGGAACGCTGGACCAGGAGCGCGAGTTGGCCGTCGATCCGCGCGAGCCCGACTTCGAGGGCGCGGCGGAGTTCGGCGAGCTCCAGGGCGATCTCTCCGTCGGGCATGTCGGTCGCTCCATTCGCCGCCGTGGCGTCCTCTACGACGACGACCCCAAGAGCCGCCGTCGCCGAGCTGTCCCGCTGCCTGCCCTCTGCATTGCACCCCTGCGCTGGCACCGCATGCGGCAGGCGGACGCCCGGATCAAGGCGGGGGAGAGGTGGCAGGAGTCCGACTACGTCTTGGCCACCCGCACCGGTCGCCCGGTCGAGCCGCGCAACCTCTACCGCTCCTTCACCCGCGTCGCTGAGTCCGCCGGCCTTCGCGTCATCCGGCTGCACGACGCCCGCCATGGCACCGCCACCCTCCTCACGGCGGCCGGGGTCGCGCCCCGCGTCGTGATGGAGATCCTCGGGCACTCGCAGATCAGCATCACCACGGACGTGTACACGCACGTCGTCCAGGACACCCAGCGTGAAGCCATGAGCCACATGGACCGGCTGCTGAGGAACAGGAAGAAGCGCCCCAGTCGTGGGTGACCGCCCCCGTTGATGTCAAAAGTAGAAAGTAGATGTCAAAGGCCCCGGACCATGATCGGTCCGGGGCCTTTTGCCTGGTGCCCCCGGCAGGATTCGAACCTGCGACACCCGTTTTAGGAGAGAGTCTATTGATCACCCTGTCTGTCCTGACCTTTCCCCGGCTTCACTGTTCCTGCTGGTCAACAGGGTGGAGTCTTCCGGGTTCTCCCGGTCCTTCCCTGTCTTTACTCGGCCTTCCGTTCCCATGACGTTCCCATGTGGAGCCTCGGAAACTCTGGAAACGGAGCCAGGGGAGTCGGCTGAGGTCAGCTGCGGTCGTCGAAACGGTGAGCACCGCAGACCTCTTGGGGGCGGCAAAGGCTCCTGGAATTCGGCTCAGGGGGTCGAGGCTTTCGACCGTCTGAGCGGGCCGCTGCAGACAGGTTAGAGGCTCGGACTAGGGATCCCGGGCGGTCTCCACTGCGGTGACTATGCGGCGTGGTCATTTCGCAGGGCCTGGATGAGCCGGGGGTACGCCGGGATCAGGTTCGGTACTACCTGCCAGCCGTTGACGATCCACACCAGCCGCCAGTATCGGTCCACCCGGGGATCGTGCGCCTCTTCGAACTGCTGCGCCATCCAGTCCCGGAATTCCGTGTCAGGGGTGCGCGCGAACACCTCGGCGAAGCGGTGTACGAGGTCGTCGATGATGGGTGCGCCCCTGTCGCCGAGCGGGTCGATGCTCGACTTCATGGCCTCGGCCACCTTCTGACGGGTGAACTCCATCAGTTCCTCGCCGGCTTCGCATTCGATGTCGAGCGGGCGCCCGGCCGCCTGACGTACGGCCGTCCGGCGCATCCGGGCACGGAAATCCTCGTCGCCGACCAGCTCGGCGAGCTCCACCCACGCGGCGACCTGCTCGCCGGTCGGATCATCGGGGAGGTCGGGAGTGGCAGCGCGAACCATGGCCACCGCGGCCGGGTCGGCATCCACTGTGCCGAAGGTGCCATCCACGAAATCGTCGATCAAACGTCGGCGTTCCTCGCCGGACAACTGTGTGAGCCTGTGCATGAGCTTGGTCTCCTCGGGACTGGACCCGCGGCTGGCCACGACTCGCAGAACGTTCCGACGCAGTCGCAGCATCCGGATCTGGACGTCCAAGGCGTCGGCGTGCGCCGCGGCGACTTCCGCCACCGAGAGCTCACGGTCCAGTACCCGTTGAATCGTGGCCAGGTCCATGCCCAACTCGCGCAGTGTGCACAAGAGTTCCAGACGAAGCAGTGCGTCGAGGTCGTAGAGCCGATAACCGGCGGGACTACGGGTGGTCGGCGCTACCACCCCCGAATCGGAGTAGAACCGGATGGTCCTCACAGACACGCCGGTCCGCCGGGAAAGCTCCCCGATCGAGTAGAGGGTCGTAACGTCCATGTCCCCCACTCTGCTGTCTCCAGTCGCTGGAGACTCAAGGCCATTCCCCAGCCGGGCCCCGACCCAGACGTCCACCGAGTCGCTGAAGCATGCGTCGCGTGCTCTCCGCTGACCTCCAAAATGAAACGGGCACGCCTTGCACGTGCTGGGCGGGCGATAGCAGCGACATGCGACATCACTCGCCGGCGGCCTACGGCTACGAGCCCTTGGACTCAATCATCTAGTGGCTCAGGATCAGCCGCGGGAGGCCAAGACGTACCAGAGGCCCCTGCCAGAGCGGTGGTCGATCGAGATCGGGACCGAGCCGGTGTCAGCTCGGCCAGCCCCAGTCCTCGAAGTCGTCCCAGGTGATCCTCTCGGGCGCCTCGCTCCGAACAATGACGAGTTCAGTGGCGACTGCCGGAGATCATCGAGGCGTCGGCGCCAGGTGGTTGTTGACGGAGAAGGTCTCCTGGAGCCAGGTCAACGCCTTCTCCCACCGCGCCTTTCGGTGGGAGGGAGTCGGCGACTCCCAGCCGAAGAACGTCAGGGAGCTTTCCGGTTCGCCCGCTCGTGTAGTGCCGTATAGCGCCGAAGCGCCTCGTCGGCGAGCTCCTTGTCCAAGCGCCCCGCCAAGATCCGCTCGTGGGTTGCACTTGCGGGGAGCCTGCGCGCCTTGAGGCGCTTGACCTTCTGTTTGGCATCCGTGAGCGAGGCTTCGGCCAAGGCAAGTGCGGGCCGGCGGCCGGATGCCTCGTCGATCTTCCGCTCAAGCCGAGAGGTTGCGGAGTCGAGTTGATCGAATCTTCGGCAACGCTCGCACACGAGGCCGCCGGATCTCTGGAGCCGGAAGAGGAACTGGTGACACGCGCTACACGGGGATGAGAGCGCGAAGAGCGCCAGTGGGACTCTGTTGCCGGACCCTGGAACCTGACCACCCGTTTGACGGACATGGCGGACCTTGTTGTGCATCAGCCGGACTCCTCCCTGGCTAGAGATCTTCACTGAGTTCGGCCTTCCAGGGTGACGATGGTGGGGCGAGGCAGACGCCCGTGGCACGGCGTTCACTCCGGCTCGGCCTGGCTAAGGTGCGCCTTTGATGGGTACTGGACCTGCTTGGTCGTGTCCAGTGGGCTACGTCGTCGCCGAACTGCTCACTCCGCGCTGGAAGGCTCGGCCGAATGCAGGTGGGCGACTGTCGGGTTCGGCTCCTGGGACTTCACGCCGTGGCCCTTACGTCCGCGGGGTTCGGTTGCGCAGCCGGTCGATCTCGGAGAGCACGCGGTCCACATGCGGGCGCACCTGCGCCTGCAACGCATCGCTCCAGCTCTCCTCGGAGTAGGGGCAGTTGAGATAGAGCTGCCTGGCGTGTTCGAGGGCGGGACGGTGCGCGGGCGGGAGCTGGGCAAGGGCCCAGCTGGCGGCGGCGTCCTTCGACTTGATCTGGCCGGTGGCGAGCGTGGTCCAGATGCGGGCGAGGGTCAGCAGGACGTTGCGGGTGTCGTTGTCCAGGTCGTCGAGCAGGCCGGGGATACCCGCCACGCTCGCCCGGACCAGGTCGGCCTGCGGGACCGGGTCGAAGACCTGCGCCGGGTGCGGGCCGGTGAGGGGGTGGTCGCCGGTCAGCGTCATGGTGATCAGCAGGGCCAGATCGGGCATCGGCTCCGGCTGGGGGACCTGCCCGGCCTCGTATGCGGCGCGCAGCCACTCGCCGTAGAGGAAGTCGCCGGTCGGCGGGTACCGCCACGGCCGGACCTCGGACTGGACGACCACAGTGAGCTCGATGGGGCGTGCCTTGTTTCGGGGGCCGGAGATCCGGAGCAGTCCACCCAGGAGTGTCCGTCGCTCCTGCTCGCCCATTCGCCGCCGGGAAATGACCAGCACGTCCACGTCGCTGGCCGGCCTGAGTCCACCGAGCACACAGGAGCCGTGGAGGTAGGTGCCGATGACATCTTGGCCCAGCACACCGTCGACCAGCTCCACGACCTGCTGAACCTGATTCATTGCACCAGCGTCTCCTGTCATCCGGCCGCCTGCACCGCATTATCTGACTGCGGCTGGTCAGGGCGATGTGCCGAGGGCGAGGCCGGTTCCGGTGATGAAGCCGTCGAGGGTGTCTGGCCGGTGCTGGAGGCGTTTGAGCCGGTTGTGGACGAGCGTTTCCAGGCGGTTGAGGGCTACGACGGCGAGATTGGCCAGGCTGCGTTTGACATGCGCCCATACCCCCTCGACCGGGTTGAGGTCGGGCGCGTAGACAGGCAGCAGGAACACCGTCAGCCACTCACGCTCGGCGATCAGCTCACGCATGGCGTGGGAGACATGCGGCAGCCGGCGGGACGGAGGGGCGGGTGCGGGTCAAGAGGGCGTCAATTCCCTCCGGGTCAGGCAATGTTGCACCAAAAATATTGACGTGGTCATGTAAATCACGGCAGAGTGTCGGCGTCCTTCAGCGCGTCCTGCACGATGTTAGGTTCGGCCGGGCCCCGCCCGCCCTCATGGTGCGGACGTGTACAAGGCATGCTCCCGTTCCCGCTTTGCGACGCAAGCGACACATCGATGCCGGACGTGCCCCTTCTCTGAGAGGGAACGGATCATGTCCCTGGCGTCACTGTTCCACCGCCTGGCGAGACCCGGCCTGGTGACGGCGGCCCTCGCGGCCGGCGCGCTGGCCCTGACGACGACCACCGCCAGTGCCGCGCCCGCCCTCACGCAGATCAGCGCCGATCCCTACACCAACTCCACCAGCCAGCACGCCACCGAGGTCGAGCCGGACACGTTCTCGTACGGCTCGACGATCGTCTCCGCCTTCCAGGTCGGCCGGTTCACCGACGGCGGCGGCTCGAACGTCGGCTTCGCGACCTCCAAAGACGGCGGTGCCACCTGGACCAAGGGATTCTTGCCGGGGATCACCACACAGGCGGGCGGCACCTTCCAGCGGGTCAGCGACGCCTCGGTGACCTACGACGCGAAGCACAACGTCTGGCTGATCTCCTCCATCCCCATCACCTCGTCCGTCACCGTGCCCGAGGTGTACACCAGCCGCTCGACCGACGGCGGACTGACCTGGAGCAACCCCGTGGTCACCGCGACCGGTTCGAGCCTCGACAAGAACTGGATCGTCTGCGACAACACCGCCACGAGCGCCTTCTACGGCAACTGCTACACCGAGTACGACAACAACGGCGACGGCGACCGCAACAAGATGACCACTTCCTCCGACGGTGGACTGACCTGGGGTGCTTCGAAGAACACCGGCAACAACGCCACCGGCCTGGGCGGTCAGCCCGTCGTACAGCCGAACGGTACCGTGGTGGTCCCGATCGCCAACGCCTCGGAGACCGCGATCCGCGCCTTCACCTCCACCAACGGCGGCAGCTCCTGGACCAACGCCACCACCGTGGCCACCGTCAGCACGTTCACCGTGGGCGGCAGCCTGCGCAGCGGCCCGCTGCCCTCCGCCGAGATCGACTCCGCCGGGAAGGTCTACGTCGTCTGGCAGGACTGCCGCTTCCGCGCGAGCGGCGGCTCCTGCACCTCCAACGACATCGTGATGGCGACCACCACCAACGGCACCACCTGGTCGTCGGTGACCCGCATCCCGATCGACACGACGACCAGCACCGTCGACCACTTCATCCCCGGCCTCGCGGTCGACCCGTCCACCTCGGGTTCCACCGCGCACCTGGCGCTGACGTACTACTACCACCCGACCGCCAACTGCAGCGCCTCCACCTGCCAGTTGGACGTCGGGTACGTCTCCTCGACCAACGGCGGCAGCACCTGGACGACGCCGACCCAGCTCGCCGGGCCGATGGCCCACTCCTGGCTGGCGAGCACCACCCAGGGCACCATGGTCGGCGACTACATCTCCACGTCCTTCTCCGGCGGAACGGCACACCCCGTCTTCGCCGTCGCCTCGGCCCCCAGCGGCTCGGTCTTCAACGAGGCGATGTACACACCGGCGGCGGGCCTCGCGGCGACCGCCGGCACCACGGCCGTCACCACCGCCACGGCCCGCGACAACGCCTTCTCGGCCCGCCTGGCCGCGATCGCCTACGTGCAGTGGCTGGCCAACGGTGGCACCGAGGGCGGGGAGGACAGTCCCTGACAGTTTGAGCGGCCTGGTCTGTCCGGCGCTGAGCCGCCGGACAGACCCCAAGGTGCGCGACTGCGGTTGACGCACCCCGAGTAGTGAAGGGAGGGGCCTCGGGTTCTTTAAGGGGCGCCCCTCCCACATGTACGGGACCACGTTCATGTGCAGTCGCCCTGCAGCCTCAAAGGCGGGGCAGACATCGCTTTTTGTCGGCTGGGCGCTCGGCTGCGGCACCTACTCAGTTGCAGTGGACCCTACGCTCCGGTGCCGCTCACCGGGACCGACAGCGTGGGATTGCCGGTATCGCTGCTGGTGAGGTGGAAGGTCGCTGTGGCGATCCCAGCCGTGGTGGGCTGGAAGTGCACGGTGAAGTCCTGTTCCTGGCCGGGCTGCAGGGTGAAGGGGAAGCCGGGTCCGCCAGCGAGAGAGAAGGCCGGGCTGCCCGATGCCCGCGAGACGTAGGCATCGCGAAGGGTGAGTCATGCGTGAACCATCCACAGGCTCCAGTGCCCCGCGCCAGTGATCAGCGAAGCGATCAGTTGGACTGGCCGTTTTCTCATGGGGCCATTTCGGCTTCAGCTGTCCCCGCTGTTCCACTCGTCACCGAGCCCCCATCGCGGCGCCGACAGCTGACACTCAACCATGTGGCCAGGCGTGGGCTGCCGTCCGTCGTCGTGAACACCGCCGTGGCCTCCACCCCGCGCTTGTAGCGACGATCGTGCGCGCTCACCGTCATGCCGCCATCGCCCGGCACGTTCCGTAAGGAGCCGCCGCGCTCAGTCGTTGGCTCGGTCGTCACCTGCGGGCGCGGCGCGCGGGCGCTCGCTTGCGATCGACCCTGACGGACAATCAGACTCCGTTCCCACGGCGTTCCCATTTCCTTACAGAAACCAGAACATGTAATTACCCTGCGTTAAAGTCGCAGGTCAAGCCTGCCTCCGGCAGGATTCGAACCTGCGGCACCCGCTTTAGGAGTCTTCTTTCGACAGGGGTGTGACCTGCGGAAACGTCGACTGCAATGTGTCTGGCCTGAGAAAACTCCCCTCCGTGGTTCTCACGTGTTCACGGGGTTTCCCGGCCTCATGTGTGCTGCGGTGCGGAAGAGGTTGGTCGGCATGCCGCGTATCTCTTCAGGGATGCCGGAGATCAGCCGGCGCCCGGCCTCGTTGGTGAGCCGCACATTCCACTGCCCGTCGATCGCCGCGCCGGGAAACGGGTCGTGCGCGTCCAGGAGCGTCTGCAACGAGGTCCGGACTCCGGACAGCGCCGGATCGGTCAGCGGCGTCTCCGGGAAGCGGGGAGTGTAACCCGCCGCCAGCAGCCAGTCGTTCCGCTCCCGCAGTGGCAGGTCGAGGTGCCTGGCAATGGCCATGATCACCTCGGGGCTGGGCTTCGACCTGCCCAGCTCGACAAAGCTCAGATGCCGAGGCGAGATCCCGATCTCGTGCGCCAGATCCATCTGGCTGCGCCGGACCAGGTCCCGCCGCCGACGAATCAGGTCTCCGACGGTCACAGCTGTCACGAACCGCGACGGTATCCCGCGTATGCGTGAGAAACGAGTACCTCTCAGGGTATTCGCATCGCGGTCCCCGGCGGCCACACGATGGCCGAGTTCCAGCGGACCTGTAGCGGTGAGAGGACCTCAACCATGCCCTACTTCGACACCACCGACGGCACTCGGCTCTTCTACGCGGAGGCGGGCCCGGCCGAGGGCCGCACGGTCGTGTTCGCCCACGCCTGGGCGTTCAACAGTGGGATGTGGAACTACCAGATCCCCGCCATCATCGCCGCCGGCATGCGCTGCGTCGTCTACGACCGGCGCGGCCACGGGCGCTCCGACGTTCCCGGACGGGGCTACGACCTCGACCGCCTCGCCGACGACCTGGCCGACCTTCTCGCCCACCTGGACCTGCGCGACGTCGTACTGGTCGGACACTCCATGGGCGCGGCCGAGGCGGTCCGCTGCCTGACACGTCGGGGCGACGGGCGCGTCAGGGGCGTCGTGCGCATCGGCGCCACCGTCGCCGAGACACCCGGCAGCCACGCGATCTACGTATCGCGGCCGGGCGTCGTCGCCGACCTGATCAAGAAGGCCGCTGCAGCGATCGGATGACCGGATCGGCCGTGAGGCTGATGACGAGAGAGCTTGGACGGGGAGCGGGAGGGCTGCGGTTCAGGTCGCATTCGGCTGCGTCCGTGCGGGTCCACTTGGGCCGACTGGATATGTTCCACCGCAGGTCAGGACAGTGCCCAGCCCGTCCGGCCTCCCGGACGAACATGTGGAAAGCGTGTTGGGGCAACCTCTCACGAGTTCGAATCTCGTATTCTCCGCCAGTGCCTCACCGGGCACGATGTCGAAGGGCCTCACCGTTCGCGGTGAGGCCCTTCGACATGCGTGGTTTCTATGTACAAGCACTTCGAGGACCCCGAGCCCGGCTACGTCGCCGACCTGCCTGACCTGCCTGACCTGCCTGACCTGCCTGACCTGCCCGACCGGCAGAAGGAGACCGACGCCGACATCTTCGAGGCCATCGAGGACGTTCCGAAGCAGCCGCACATCCGCAGGAGGCCAACCGTGACGCGCGAGCTTCTCGCCGTCGGCGACGCCTGCAAGAAACCCGTCACCGATGGTGAGGGCAGCCTCTGCGTCGACATGACGGAGGTCGATCAGCCCACGGTCAACGGGCGGCCCTGCTCTCGCACCCGCAGCAGTCCGCTTCGGTCTCGCCGGTGTCACCGTGCCGGCCGCCGTCGCGGGGGCGCAGGTGATGGCGCGGGGCGAGTGCGGCCGCAATCAGAACCGCAGCTGCCGCGAGCAGGGCGACGAGGGTGCTGTGGGCCTGGATCCAGGTGGACATGGAGGCGGAGAAGCGGGTCGGACCTCCACTCCTGATCGGACGCACCATGTCGTGGTTGTCCGGCTACCGCAGACTCGGCCCCCGCTACGAGCGCAATCCCCGCAACCGCCTGGCCTTTCTCGGACTCGCCGCAGCCCTGTGCTGCTACAAGCGACCGGTCCGCCTCACCACGTAGGACACGGTCTTGTTCGGAGCCCGGGTCAAGCGGTGGGTCCGCGCTGCCTCGCACGCCACCCGTTGGCGGCAGCGACCCCATGCCTCCCGATCGACCACGGCGGGACGGTGACTCCGCAGGCCCCTTCGCGCGCCGGCGGTCGAGAATCGGATTCCGCAGCATATGCATTCGAGGCGGTTTAGTGAAGAATGAAATGCCTAGCACGTTCGAATTCACGTCACATTCACTTTCTTCACGGAATGCAATGTGCGCATTGGGGTGGTGAGGTCCGTTCTCACAGGTCATCTCAGTAAGAAAGTGAGGCAATGAAACGGGCGATTAACTGACGCGTAGCCGACGGGAATCGTCTCCTCTGGTCAACTCCTGGTCACCGCAGTTAACACACAGCGTCAGGAGGGGCCATGTCCTTCTTCGCCAGGGCGTCCTGGCCAGGAGACCACCGCGACGAGATCGTCGCCGGAACGCTCGTCGCGGCGGTGATAGTCGTGCTCGGCTACGCCTCGGGCATCGGCGCCCCGGCGGCGACGCCCATCAACACCGCCGCTCCTCCGGTGGCCGGGGCTCCGTCCGCCTCGCCCGGCGCTTCGGACGGTTCCGGGGCCAGTAATTCAAGGGTCCGCAATTCCGGTATTTCTGCCGGTGGGGCGGGATCCGGCTCTGCGGGGGATTCCTGGCCGGGAAGCGGTGACGCCGGAATTCCGGTGGTCGCCGAAACGCCGCCGACCAGCGGGCGGAGCGGCGACGGAACGGCTGGCGAAGGCGGCGGGCAAGAGCCGGTTCCCGTCCCGTCCGGCTCGGCATCGGATTCGCCCACTCCAATCCCATCTCCCACTTCGCCGAACGGCTGCCAGGAGGGTGAAGCGCATCTGGTGCAGCCACTGTTGAACGGCGTGATCACTCCGGTCACCGGTTTGCTGGACGGTCTCCTCGACGGCGGCGCCTCCGGCGTCACGGCCTCACCGTCCCCGTCGGCTTCCCCTTCGCAGCCCACCTCCTCGGCCGCCGGGCTGTCGTCGGTGTGTGTCGGCGTGGCGGCCTCGCCCTCGCTCCTCACGGGGGTGCTCCCGTGAGACGCCGCCTCCGCTCCCTGCTTCTCACTGTGCTGGCCGCGCTCGCCGCCCTGTTTCTCGCCGCGCCGGCCGCCTCGGCCCACACCGAGTTGGACTCCTCGACGCCGAAGAACGGCGCACGGATCGCGCACACTCCAGCCGAAGTCCGGTTGGCCTTCACTGAGCAGGTCGATCTCGCGGACGTCCATGTCACCGTGGGCGGCAAGCGGCTGGCACCGTCCCGTCCGCCCCGCGGCGACGCCAAGGGCAATGTCGTCGAGGTCACCGTCCCGAAGACCACGGGCAGGGACCGTCTCACTGTGGTGTGGCAAGTGCTCGACATGGAAGACGGCCACCCGACGTCCGGGGCCCTGTCCTTCACGCTCGCGACGAAAGCCAAAGAGTCCGGCGCGGCCGGAGCCGGCACCCAGGCCGCGCCGCAAGCGTCCGAGTCGGTACGCACGGCCTGGACCGTGACCCGCTGGGCCGCGTACCTCGCCCTTGCCTTTTATGTGGGCGGGCTGGCATTTCTGGCGCTGCTCTGGCCGCAGGGCGCCCATGACCGGCGTACCCGCCGGATCCTCACGCTGTCCTGGACGGCAGGGCTCGCGGCGAGTCTCCTCGCGCCGGGGCTGCAGGGTGCGTACGGCGCAATGGGCCCGCTCGGCGACGTACTGAAGTCCTCTACCTACACGGACCTGTTGGGCACCGAAGTCGGAGTCGTCGCCGCATGCCGGGGGCTGATGTGGGTGCTGGCCGCCATCGTGCTGGCCGCGCTGCTCCAGGGTGGTGAGCGGACCGCCCGGTCGCCGGGCTGGCGCGTCGGTGCCCTCGCCGTAGCCCTCGGACTTCTGCGGACCACCGGAATGACCGGCCACAACGCCGAAGGCACGCATCCGGGTTGGGGCGCGGTGGCCGATCTGGTCCACCTGCTGGGCGTCTCGCTCTGGCTGGGCGGCCTGACCCTGCTGCTGTTCGGCGTGCTCCCCCGGCGCCGGCCGGAGGAGCTGTCGTCCACCGTGTCCGGCTACTCCACGCTGGCCGGGGTGGCCGTCACCGCGATCGCCGTCGCCGGGGCGGTCCTGACCTGGCAGATCGTCGGCTCATTCGGCGCCCTGATCCACACCGGCTACGGGCAGCTGCTGCTGCTCAAACTCGCCGTACTGGCCGTTGTGCTGCTGATCGCCCAGGGCAGCCGCGGCTGGGTGAAAACACGGCTTGACATCGCCGTACTGCTGCGCGGTGACCGAGCCACCGTACGGCCCTTCGTCTACTCGGTCGCGGCCGAGACGGGGCTCGTCCTCGTCGTCCTCGCCGCGACGAGCGTGCTGGTCACCTCCGCCCCCGGACGCTGACCGGCGATCCCCGCACCATCCCTCTCACCTCGCAAGGGAGACGCACCACCATGCACACCGAAGACACCACCACACCCCCGCCGCGCCACCGCCGCTCCCGGATGGGCAACCGAGTACTGCTCGCCACCGGCGCAGGCGCCGGCATCGCGGCCGTCGCCTGTCTCGCTCTGCTCCAGGCGTCGAGCGGGTCCGCCGCACCCGCCACGGCCGCACCGGCGGCCGACGCCCACTCGATGACCTCCATGGATCAGGCGCGGCCCGCCGCCGCCCAGGCCAAGGCAGCCGACTACACCATCAAGATCACCAACTACAAGTTCGCCCAGCCGGCCCTGACCGTCAAGGTCGGCCAGACCGTGAAGTGGGTCAACGAGGACACCGCTCCGCACACGGTCACCACAACCAGCGGTCCGGCCAAGTTCGACTCCGGCACGCTGAACAAGGGCGACAGCTGGTCGTACACCTTCACCAAGGCCGGCACCTACAAGTACTACTGCGCCGTCCACCCGGACATGACGGCCTCCATCACCGTGGTCGCCGACAGCGGGGGCGGTGGCGGCAGCACCGGGGGTGGCACCGGAGGCTCCACGGGCGGTTCGACCGGTGGCTCGACGGGAGGCTCCACGGGCGGCTCGACGGGCGGCTCGACGGGAGGCTCGACGGGAGGCTCCACGGGCGGTTCGACCGGAGGCTCCACCGGGGGCAGCACAGGCGGTTCGACCGGGGGGAGCAGCGGCTCCGGCGGTACGGGCGGCGGCAGCGGCGACGGCGGCAGCGAGCAGTGCGTCAGCGTCCAGCAGGTCCTGCTGCCCATCCTCCAGCACATCGACAAGGCCCACTTGGAGGAGTCCCCGGGCCAGCAGGTCCAGGACGCGCTCCAGCTCGACAGCTACATCAAGATGCACACGGCCTGGCTCGAGTCGATCCTCACCCCGGCCGTGAACGGCACCAGCTCCGTGGCCGACAACACGCTCACGGTCATCCTCCAGCACGTCAACTCCGCGCACCTGGAGGAGTCCCTGGGCCAGCAGATCACGGACATCCTCAACCCTGACCAGTACGTGAAGACGCACACCGTCTGGGCGGAGCACCTGCTCGCACCCACCACGAACTACCTCACCAACTCCTGCTGACCCTCCGAGGAACGTGGCGGGCCGGCCGAGTCACAGTCGGCCGGCCCGCCACCGCAGGCCATTGTCCCTCGCCCCCTCGTCATGTCGAGGTGCCCCGATGAGCGCACAGACCTTCCCCGCAACGCCCCTCCCGCCGACCGATCCGATTCCCGCCCGGCTGCCGCGCCCCGGCACCTACACCGCGGACGGCGACCGCTGCATCGTCGAACTCACCACCCGTCTCGGCCCGTTGGTCACCCTGCGCCGTCGCCTCACCGCGGGCGAGGCCGCGCTGACCGTCGCGCCGTCGGCCTCCGACACCGTCCTCAGCCTGAAACTGACCGGCGTCGCGCTCGGCGGCGACGAACTCTCCTTCGTCAGCACCGCAGTCGAGCCCGAGGCCGACGGCGCCCGGCTGCGTATACCCGGTGTACTCGCCACCGGCGACCCGACTGTTCCCTCCGTCCCGGCCACCCTCACACTGCGCGTCGTCGACCGCGCCGACGACAGCCTCCTCGTCCTCGGCACCGCCCAGGTCCCGTACGGCCCTCTGCGTCGGACCACCGGTTTCGTCCTGTCCCGCATCCGCCCCGCAGACCGACTGCGTCTGCTTGTCGCCGCGGAGTTCACATGTCCCGCCTGACCACCCGGATCCCGCGGATCCTGCTCGCCGCTCTCCTCTCCACGGGCGCCGTCACTTTCCTCGGCGCTCCGCAGGCGAGCGCCGCCGGCCACCAAGTCGTCATGTCCGGCTACGCGTTCGCCCCACGCTCCCTGACCATCACCGCCGGGGACACCGTCACCTGGGTCAACCATGACCAGGCGCCGCACGACGTGAAGACCACGTCCGGCCCCGCATCGGTCCACTCCCCGATGCTCAACAAGGGCGGCACTTGGAGCTATACCTTCACCACTGCGGGCACGTACGGCTACGTCTGCACCGTGCACCCCGGCATGACCGCCCAGCTCGTGGTCCAAGCCGCCGCCACCCAGAAGCCAACCACCGCGGCGCCCACCCACCAGCACAACAACCCCTCGGGCCCCACCAAGACGGCTGCCTCGCGCACCCCTGCCCGGGTGACCGCGTCCACCCACCCGGATGCCACCGCGTCGGCGGCCGCCGTACCAGCCGCGTCCAACAGCCCGCTCTCCCGCGCTCAGAGCACGGCGCCCACGCTTCAGGCACAGGTCCCGACCGCCGCCGACAGCGCCGCAGCCGCCCGGCCGCTCGACCCGCTGCTCGTCCTCGCAGGCATTGTCGCAGGGGTCGCGGTGCTGTGCCTGCTGCTCGTCGGCTCCCGCTCCGCGGCCGCGTCCGGAGCTCCCTCAACGGCTGACGTCGAGGCGGACAGGAACTGAGCACGGCGCCAAGTGCGGCGCTTCCAGATGCCGGTCGGCGTTGCCGCCACAAGAGGCGACTGCGTCCCTCACCCCCCGGCCAGGAGATGGCACACCCTGGTGCTGGCTGTTGGTGAATCCGACGACGGCGCCCCACCAGCAGAGCTGAGAGACCAGGGCGTAGCGGCTCGCAGCGCGCCGCTTCACCGGTCGAGCAGGTACGGTGCCCCGTCCGGGAGCGGGGCCGGCGTGTCCATCGCCCGCCGTACACCCGACGCCGAGGAGGCGCTCGGAGAGTGCTGGGGCGGTGGGTCTCGGCACCCCTTTCCGCTGACTTCATATACGGGCAACGATGCCGGATGGATTGGCCGGTGCGGCGTTCGCGCACCCCCTGACGGCCGGCCAGGCCCGGGGCGGGCCATCGGGCCCGCCGCGCCCCCATGTAATGACTTCACCAAGCTTGCGTGAAATGGCGCTTCAGGGATTGTTAGGCAAGCCTTATCTAACTTTTACTCGGTCTGCGTCCCGCACGTCAGACCGGAGTCACCATGTCCAGCGCAAACGTCACCCTGCTCGGCGCCATCGCCGGCTTCACCATCTACCTCGGCCTCCCGATCGGCCGACTCCGCGCACCAACTCCCCGCCTCAAGGCGGGCCTGAACGCCGTGGCCATCGGTATCCTCGTCTTCCTCGTGTGGGACGTGCTGACCCACACGTGGGAGCCGGTTGACGAGGCGCTCGGCAAGCACGAGTGGGCAACCGGTGCTTCCGGGGGCGGCACTCTGGCTGTGGGTCTGACGATCGGTCTGGCCGGTCTCGTGCATTACGACAGACAGCTGGATCGGCCGCCGCCGGACGTCTGCCGACCGCCCGTCGGGACCCGGCGCCGCCGCCACCGCCGAGCTGGCCCCGAAGGTCCGCAGCCAGGCAGGGGCCCTGGCGCTGATGATCGCCACCGGTATCGGCCTGCACAACTTCGCCGAGGGCCTGGCCATCGGAAACTCCGCCGCTCGGGGCGAACTCTCCCTCGCCGTCCTGCTGATCATCGGTTTCGGCCTGCACAACGCCACCGAGGGCTTCGGCATCGTCGCACCACTGGCAGCGGAAGGTGAACGCCCGTCCTGGCTCACCCTCCTGTGGCTCGGCCTGATCGGCGGCGGCCCCACCTTCCTGGGCACGCTCGTCGGCCGGCACCTGGTCAACGACACCCTGTCGATCGCCTTCCTCGGCCTCGCCGCCGGTTCGATCCTCTACGTGGTCATCGAGCTGCTGGCCGTTGCCCGCAGGACCGGGCTGAAGACACTCACCACCTGGTGCATCCTGCTCGGCCTCCTCCTCGGCTTCGCCACGGACGCCGTCGTCACGGCAGCCGGCGCGTGAACCGACCGGCAGCCCGTCAACCGCTCCAGGCCGGTCGGCGGGCCGGAATCCCAAAGTGTCGCTGACCAGCGAGGACCGACAGATGTCCCCTCTCGGTTCTGGTCTCATCCACCCCCGCCCGACGCTGTACGGAACGGTCACCACCGCGCGCTGCGCCCAGGCCGGAACGCCCCGCTCGCCCCTGAACCCCCAGGCCGAAGGCTTGGCTGAAACGCACGCGCCTCGGACTGCTCCCCGCACCCGCGGGGATGGTCCGGACCAAGCCTCGCCAGGCCATTTCGACCGGCGCTGCTCCCCGCGCTGATCTCTGGCACTTGCAACCGTCTCTGCAGCAGGCGGCTACCAAAGTAGGCAGACCTAGTCCTGCGACCAGGTCAAGCGTGCCCCCGGCAGGATTCGAACCTGCGACACCCGCTTCAGGAGTTCGATCCAAGCCCGCTCCCGCTGGTGTCGTCGACTGGTGCGGCGGCCGGTCAGAGTCGCTGATGTACGTCCCCGTCCGGCGTCGTTGATGTCAGCCGTGGATGTCAGAAGCCCTCTGGGGTTGCTGAACTTCGTTGCTGTACAGCGGCGAGGCACCGTCGCTCCTCCGGGGCCCGGACCGTTATCAGTGCCACTTGCTAGTTTGCCTGGTGGAGTGAGACCGGTCAGAGAACCTTCGAGGTCCGCGGTCAAGGGGGGTGGGCATAAAGGTCCCCGGGAGCCACCTCGGGACTATGTTGCAGGCCGTAGATCCCACCCCCCTCATCCTCTATGAGGCCAGCGGTCGGCACCTCCACTGAACGGCGGTGCCGGGGAGGCTCCCTCACTCCTCCCGGGGTGGGATAAGGCGGTCGGCGCTCTCAGCATCGTCCACGTGTCCGCGGACGTCGACGGTGATCGGGGTGGCGCGTCCTCTGGCCGTGACCAGCCAAGCAAGAACCTGCTCGGTCAATGGCCCGTTGCTGGGCCCTTCGTCCTCCAGTACGCGCGCCAGCCGCCACCTGGTACGGCGGCTACCACCTGGTCGGCTTGCTCCAGGTGGGAGAAATCTGGGTAGTCCGTCACGGGGCGGCGGGTACCGCGTTTGGGATCGACCACAAGTGCCACGCCCGTCGCCTCGTCCCAGGCGTCCACGTGCACTGTCCGACCGATCGTCGTCTCTGTGCCGGTGAAGATTGCGAGCCAGCCTGTGCCGTTGAAGTACCGCATGCGGTTATCGTCCATGACGGCGGCCGACCCCGACGTGGAAGTGCCCACTTCGGTGCCTTGGCGGACTCTCAGCTTGGGAAGCTGAGGTGATCAGCGGCTAGCCACAGGGCCGACCTGCGGCGGAAGGGTTTCGACACCTGGTGGCGGGTCCGCCGATTCCCCGGTGTTCCCCGTGGTTCCCCGCAGGATCTGGCACGCGTCTGGCACGCCCTCTTGGTCCTAGGTCCGGTTCGACCGTCGATCACAGCTGATGATCAAGGAGCGACTGGCCCGAGGACTTCGTCGGCGCTGCGCGGCTCTGTGCGCGGCTGCTGGTTGAGCTTGTGGCGTGCGATGGAGGAGCGTCGGTAGACCTCCTTGCGGGCCCGCATGATGTTGCCCAGGGGCGCGTGCTCGGCGGTGACACGCCAGGGCGTGAAGGACAGTGAGTCCATCTTCTCCAGGGTTTCCGGGCCGGAGATGTCCTGCTGCGGCAGCCGCAGCTTGGCCACGGTGACGGACGGCGAGAGCTGCTCGGGCCACTCCACGGTCGTGTCCTCCACCGGCATGCGCTCCAGGTCGGTGCAGAGCTGGACCTGGATGTCGAAGGCGTAGGGCCGCTCCTGCAACTCGGCCTGCAGGGCCGGTCGGAAGACCTCCGCCGCCGAGGTCGGATCGATGTTGCGCCGGACCACCGCGCGACAGGCGGCCCAATCAGGCAGGCTGATCAGCGACCCGAGGCGTGTCGATCCTAGAACGGCGGCCCGAAAGAGGTGGGGACATCCGAAGCCAGTCGCAGAGCCTTCCGGACGTCCCGCTGGTACGTGTAGGAAGGGTGTGGCCAGGCGTCGTCAGAACGGGCCCAGTAACTGTTGTCCGAACGTGCCGCCACAGCCTTGCGCCACAGCTCGGCGCTCTTTCGAAGCTCCCCGACGTAGGCGGTGACCTTCGGCCTGGCGCCGGCAGACCAGTTGGCGACATTGAGGCCATCAGCCTCATGGTCCAGCGCGGCCGCCATCTTTGCAGCCCAGACGCGATTGGCGGCCGTGCTGCCCAGGTGCGGATAGGTCTTGAAGACGCGCGCGGAGGCCAGTTCCAGCCTGAGGAAGGCAAGCTGGTCTGCTGCCAGGCTGGTCTCCTGCTCGCGTACGCTGCCAGTGGTCTGACCGTCCGTGTCGGCCGCAAAGCAGGTGACGGTCCTGTTACCCGAGTGCTGGACCTCACGGGTCGGGTAGTAGTAGTTGATGCCCATCGTGTGGGGCAAGGACCAGTCGTCCATGACGTAGTCGGTCAGACGATCGCTGCACCGGTGGTACGACCGTTTGGCGAGGACGTCGTCGGCGCCGCTGGACCCGGTGAGAGCGACCGTGGCGAACACTTCCCCGTCATGTGGCCGGGAGCACGACACGGGTACCGCGGAGTAGACCTCTTTGTGCTGCGAGCTAGTGAAGCAGTCGCCCACCGCGAGGCTTACGGCCGACCGGTCCCCTGCGCCAGACATCCGCTTATCCGGATTTTCGTCGGCGTCACCGGCGATCGCCCTGCTGACCAGGCTCATCGCCAGCACGACCCCACCGAGCGCCAGCACACCCACGATCGCTAGGTTGCGGCGCTTCTGGTTGCGCTTGGAGCCGGGCTCAGACGGCGCGGGCAGCGGTACGGCGGACATGGGTCTCCGGTCGACCTCGGCAAACACGTATGCGGAGCCGGATCTTCGCACACGACCAGGCATCTCAGTCCCCCCAGTGCGCATTTGACTCCCGCCTGATCTGGCCAACGGCGAGCCTTCGCCACGTAGACCCACTGGCTTTGGTTTATGTGATCGACTCATGGCCCCGGCCCTATCCACCAGTGGGCGCGCGTCGGCGCAGCGCGGTTGAGCGGGCCGGAGGCAGGAGCGGCGCGCAGCCGGGGCTTGACGATGTTCTGACACGGGGCCGGTTGACCCCGCGTTCCACACGGCGTTGGATCTTCCCTGCCTGTGCGGGTTCGGGGAGGGAGAGCTGGGACGATGACTGGGGACACCGGACCCGGGCTGATAAGGGTGGTGTACTTCGAGCAGACGTCTGCGTTGATGATGGGCGCGGGCGCGGTGTTGTCCGAAGGGTTGTTGCTGGTCTTGATCGGGACGACTCACCGGCTGGAGACCCTGCTGGTGGGCACAGTTGCGGTCACCCTGGGGTGCCTGGGGCTGCTGCCACTCGGTTTCCGTCTACCCGCCCGGCTCCGCCGCAAGTACGAGCAGGCCGCGCAGATCGACAGCGTCGACGAACCGCACGCGGGCCGGGATGCGGCGCGACGGCTGTCGCTACGGCGCACGGCCGGATTCGTCGGGGCGGGAGGCTGCTGGATGGTGCTCATCGGCGTTACGTTCCATCAGGTGATGCCGCCCGTCATGTTGATTCCGGCAGCCCTGGCTGCGTGGGTGCGGTCCCGGGCGACAGCGGACTGGGAGCGGGAGAACGGTGCAGCCCTATGGCAGGGCGTACCCGGTGTCCTGGGGGCCCGAGGCCCGGTATTCCGTGTGCCTTCAGGCGGCGGGATATGAATGATGCCTACGCTCCGCTCTCATGAACGGAACGAGTTTGGAAGATCGCGTACGTGGATGGAGCCTGGCCTGCGGAGTCGCTGACCTGCGATGTCATGCGGGATTCCCCGTGGCTTCCCCTTGTTCACCGGGGCCTCCGCTGGTCTGACCTCGACCTCGACAACCGCGTTCTCTACGTCCGCCACCAGGTCCAGCGTCGCCGTGGCGTCCTCTACGACGACGACCCCAAGAGCCGCCGTCGCCGAGCTGTCCCTCTGCCCGCCCTCTGCATCGCGCCCCTGCGCTGGCACCGCATGCGGCAGTCAGATGCCCGGACCAAGGCGGGGGAGAGGTGGCGGGACTCGGACTACGTCTTCGCTACTCGCACCGGCCGCCCCGTCGAGCCGTGCAACCTCTACCGCTCCTTCACCCGCGTCGCCGAGTCCGCCGGCCTCCGCGTCATCCGCCTGCACGACGCCCGCCACGGCACCGCCACCCTCCTCACGGCGGCTGGAGTCGCGCCCCGCGTCGTGATGGAGATCCTCGGGCACTCCCAGATCAGCATCACCACGGACGTGTACATGCACGTCGTGCAGGACACCCAGCGCGAAGCCATGAGCCACATGGACCGGCTACTGCGAAAGCGGCGCCCCGGTCGCGACTGACCGCCCCCGTTGATGTCAAAACTGGACGTCAAAGGCCCCGGACCATGATCGGTCCGGGGCCTTTTGCCTGGTGCCCCCGGCAGGATTCGAACCTGCGACACCCGCTTCAGGAGTTTTCCCTGGACGTAGCGCTGACCTGGGGAGATGTGGGCCATGGGATGTCTGACCAGGGGAAACACTCCTCCGTGGTTCTCACGTGTTCACGGTGCTTCCCGTTCCCGTGTGTGCTGAATACGTGCCGGTGGATCCTGTCCGACAGGGCCATGGGCTGCTCGGGGGTAGCCGGCGAGTGGTCGGAGCGCAGCGCGGGCGGCGTTTCGCCAGACCTTCTCGACTCGCACGGAGTGCCCCGCGAGGAGTTGACTCATGTCGTCGGTGCCGGAGGTGAAGACGGTTGCCTGAGCTCCCTGTGCGGCTTCACGTCCTGTGTCCGTCGGGAGGACGGTGGCGCCGACCGCGTCGGTTGCCGGCCTGTCTGTTCGATGCGACGTTCGGACGTGGTTCCGTCCTCGACGGGTCGACGGCTGCTTCCCGGATGCATGCTGGAGGGACCGGAGGGAGTCTTCCTCCCGAGGGGAGCCGGAGTGGACGAGGACACGGACCCTACAGAGGGCACCGGGGACGGGGCGGCGCCCCAGTTCCGGTTGGACGGGCGACTGCAGGACATGCAGGCCCAGATCACGCGAGTGCGTTCCGCCCGGGAGCGGGTGCACGGACTGCTGGAGGCGGTCCTGGCCGTCGGGACCGATCTGGACCTGGGTACGGTGCTGCGGCAGATCGTGCGGTCCGCAGTCACCCTGGTCGACGCCGAGTACGGGGCGCTGGGCGTACTGGGCGAGGAAGGCGGTCTCGAAGAGTTCGTCACGGACGGGATCGATGAGAAGGCCCTCGCCGGCATCGGGCACCCCCCGGAGGGCCGGGGCATCCTCGGACTGCTGATCCGTGAACCGCGCCCGCTGCGGCTTGCCGACCTCAACGAGCACCCGGAGGCCGTCGGTTTTCCGGCCGGGCATCCGCCGATGCGGACTTTCCTGGGTGTTCCCCTCCGGGTGCGCGAAGCGGTGTTCGGCAACCTGTACCTGACCGAGAAACGCGGTGGGGCCGAGTTCGACGCCGATGACGAGGCGGTGCTGGTGACGCTGGCCGCAGCGGCCGGGGTGGCGATCGACAACGCCCGGCTGTACGAAACGGCGCACCGCCGTGAACGCTGGCTGGCGGCCAGCGGCGAACTGACCCGCAGCCTGCTGTCCGGCACGGCCCCGGCCGAGGTCCTGGACATCTTCACCGACACCGTCCGGGAGATGGCCGACGCGCATCTGGTCGCCCTCGCCGTGCCCGTGTCCCGCAACGGCGACCTGGTCGTCGAAGCCGCCGCGGGCCAGGACGCCGACCGCGTACGCGGGCTGGTGCTGTCGGCCAGCACGTTGGCCGCGAAGGTCTACACCTCCGGCGAGACGATCACGGTCGGCGACTGGAATTCCGACCCTCGGACCGAACACGACACCGCCCTCATGCCGCTGGGGCCGGTCTTCCTGGTCCCGCTCGGCACCCCCGAACACGTGCGGGGCGTTCTGCTGGTCGGCGATCTCCCCGGTCGTTCCGCCTTCGCCGACGCGACCGTCGCCATGATCGCCGGATTCGCCAACCACGCCGCACTCACCCTGGAGATCGCCGAGCACCGCCGCGCCGCCGAACAGCTCCTGCTCCTCGGCGACCGTGACCGCATCGCCCGCGACCTGCGCGACCTGGCCATCCAGCGCCTGTTCGCCGGAGGACTGGCCCTGCAATCGGTCCTCGCGCAGGTCGCCGACCGCCCGCAGGCCGCAGAGGCCGTCCAAGGGGTCGTGGACGACCTCGACGGCATCATCGGGATCATCCGATCGACGATCTACGCCTTGGGGCAGCGTGACAGCGCCGGGCACACCCGCCTGCGGACGCGGCTGGTCGCCGAGACCGGCGAGGCCGCGGCGACCCTGGGTTTCACTCCCGCCCTGCGCATGACCGGCCTGTTGGACACCCTCGTCGCCGACGACATCGCCGACCAGTTGCTCGCCGTGCTCCGCGAAGCCCTCGCCGACGCCGCCCGGCACACCCACGCCACCGCCGTGGACGTCACGGTCGAGGCCACCGCCGCGCACCTGAGGCTGCGGGTCTGCGACAACGGCCGCGGCGTCGACCCGGCTCGCACCCGTCGCAGCGGACTGGCCGCCCTCCGCATCCGCGCCACGGAACTCGGTGGCACCCTCACCGTCGACCGGCACCGGCCCACCGGCACCACCCTCGACTGGACCGTCCCCCTGCCCGCGGACAAGGGCTGATCTCTCGCCTGTGCGGGGGCGGCCACGGTGGGGACCGTTCGGCCCAAGCGGTGCGCGTGCGCGTCGAGCGATGCTGGACACACGGCCGGTCCCGAGGCCCGTACGGCATCGGGTGCCCGGTGCCGGTGAACCGCGCTTCTCGCGACGGGACACGAGCACTCACAGAGTGCTCGCCCCTGGCGTCAGGTGCTCCGCCGACCCATTTCCGGGACCTCGCGCGAACGCCGTGGTCCTCGTCCCGAGGAGCCTTGTATGCAAGTCCTGATCGTTCTCATCGTCGTGGTCGGCCTTCTGGCCCTCGTGGCGCTCGCCATGGCCGTGAAGGTTGTCAAGCAGTACGAGAAAGGGGTGCTGTTCCGCTTCGGCCGACTGGTCGGAACACGCTCCCCGGGGCTGCGGTTCATCATCCCGTTCGTCGACGCCCTGCACCGGGTGTCGCTGCGGGTCGTCACGATGCCGATCCAGTCCCAGGGCATCATCACCAAGGACAACGTCAGCGTCGACGTCTCCGCGGTGGCCTACTTCCGCGTGGTCGACGCCGTGAAGTCGGTCATCGCGATCGAGAACGTGAACGCCGCGATCGACCAGATCGCCCAGACCACCCTGCGCAAGGTCGTCGGCCAGCACACCCTGGACGAGACCCTGTCCGAGACCGACCGCATCAACCTGGACATCCGCCAGATCCTCGACATCACCACCGCCGAATGGGGCGTGGAGGTCACCCTGGTCGAGCTCAAGGACATCCAGCTGCCCGAGTCCATGAAGCGCGCGATGGCCCGGCAGGCCGAGGCCGAGCGGGAGAAGCGGTCCAAGATCATCAACGCCGAGGGAGAGTCCCTGGCCGCTGCCGCCCTGGGGGACGCCTCCGACACGATGATGGCCCACCCGCTCGCCCTGCAACTGCGCAACCTGCAGAGCCTGGTCGAGATCGGCGTGGACAAGAACACCACCGTCGTCTTCCCGGCACCGCTGATGAGCACCATCGGAGAACTCGGCTCCTTCCTCACCCGCGAAGCGACCGCGGCCGCCGCCACGGTGCCGCCGGCTCCCGCACCCGTACCGGCCCTGGGGACTCCCGCCACGGTGCCGCCGTCCCCCACCGCCGTACCGGCCCTGGGCCTGACCGACTCCGCTCGCGTGCCGGCACCGAGTGGGGCGACCGAGACCAGGTGAGGTCCCCTGTGGCCGCGAGCCCGCGGTGACCCACGGCGCATGTCCGCCTGCCGGGTCACCGCAGGGTGATCTCCTGCCCTGTCCGCGCCCCGCCGCTCGCCGCCGGCCGACGGTCCGCATCACGGCGGGCCGTCGGCCGGCGTGGGGCGGGGCGCGGCAGTGCTGAAGCGGCCGGCCCGGCGCCGCAGGTGACGACGGTCGGCGTAGTGCCGGGGAACCGGAGGTGCCACTGCCACGGCCCCGTAGAAAAGCCGTTTGCCGATTTCGATGAGGACCAGGTAGGCGAGGACCATGCCGACCAGCGCGGCGAAGAACGCCCCGGGAAGCGGCTGGAAGCCCAGGGCGTGGGCGAGCGGGGTGGCCGGCAGCACCGTGCCGACCAGGACGACGCCGAGCGCGGCGAGAGTCAGCGGCAGGCTGGGGTGGCTGCGGAAGAACGGGACGCGCCGGGTACGGATGGCGAAGATCACCAGGGTCTGGGTGGCCAGCGACTCGACGAACCAGCCGGAGCGGAACTGGGCCGGCCCGGAGTGGAAGACCCAGAGCATGACGCCGAAGGTGAGGAAGTCGAACACCGAGCTGAGCGGCCCGAAGCAGATCATGAACCGGCGGATGAAGGCGATGTCCCAGTGCGAGGGCTTCCGCAGCTGTTCCTCGTCCACGTTGTCGGTGGGGATGGCGAGCTGACTGCTGTCGTAGAGAAGGTTGTTCAGCAGGATCTGTGAGGGGAGCATCGGCAGGAAGGACAGGAACAGCGAGGCGCCCGCGGCGGAGGCCATGTTGCCGAAGTTGCTGGACGTGCCCATCAGTACGTACTTGATGGTGTTGGCGAAGATCCTGCGGCCCTCGGCCACACCGTCCGCGAGGACGTCGAGGTCCTTCTCCAGCAGGATGACGTCGGCCGCGTCCTTGGCGACGTCGGTGGCCGAGTCGACGGAGATGCCCACGTCGGCGGCGTGCAGGGCCAGTGCGTCGTTGACTCCGTCGCCCAGGAACGCCACGCCGCCGCGGCTGAGCCGTTGGGCGTGCACGATGCGGGCCTTGGCCTCGGGACTCACCCGTGCGAAGACGGTGGTTCTGGTGATCGCTTCGGCCAGCTGAGCGTCGTCCAGCGCGTCGACCTCGCTGCCGGTCATCGCGCCCGCGTCGGTGAGCCCCAGGTCGTGGCAGACCTTGGCGGCGACCGCGGCGTTGTCGCCCGTGACGACCTTCACCGCGATTCCGAGGCCGGCGAGTCTGCGCAGCGCCGTGGCGGCGTCCGGCTTGGGCGGGTCGAGAAACACCAGCAGCCCGGCCAGGCTCAGCCCCCGCTCGCTGTCGGGTTCGACGGTCTGCGTTCCGGGGGCGACGGGCCGGGTGGCGACGGCAACCACCCGGTTCCCCGCGGCGAACTCCGCCGCCAGCGCCGCACGGGCTTCGGGCGGAACCTCGACGCAGCGGTCCAGGACGGTCTCCGGAGCACCCTTGGTGACCAGGCTCGAACGCCCGTCCCCGTCCCGCACGAGGACCGAGACCATGCGCCGTTCGTGATCGAAGGGCAGTACCGCGACCTGTGTGTACCCGTCCAGGGCGGCCCGCTCGCCCGCGGCGGCCGGAGACCGCCACAGGGCCTGGTCCAACGGGTTCCCGCCGACGTCCTGCGCGTCCCGCGCCGCGTTCTCGGTACTGAGCAGTCCCCACCGCACCACCGCCTCAAAGCCGTGGCCGTCGGCGGGGACGGCGCGCATGTACTCGATGCGGCCCATGGTGAGCGTGCCGGTCTTGTCGGTGAACAGGACATCGACGTCGCCCAGGTCCTCGATGCAGACCAGCCGCTTCACCAGCACCTTGCGCCGGCTCATCCGGCGCGACCCGGCGGCCAGGCTGGTCGAGACGACCGCGGGCAGCAGCTGCGGGGTGATCCCGACCGCGATGGCGAGCGAGAACAGCAGTGCGTCGATGACCGGCTTGTGCAGGACGACGTTGATCACGAAGATCGAGGTGGTCAGCGCGCCCGCGACGTAGACCAGCAGCAGCGAGAAGCGCCGCAGGCCGACCTGGAACTCGGTGTCGAGCGGGTGGGTGTCGAGCCCGGCGGCGATCTTCCCGAACTCGGTGTGCGCCCCGGTGGCCACCACCACCCCGCGGGCGGAACCGGTCCGGACGACCGTGCCCATGAGCGCGCACCCGGACAACTCGGCCAACGGGGTCCCGGCCGCGACCGCGGCGAGGTTCTTGTCCACCGGCAGCGACTCGCCGGTCAGCACCGACTCGTCGCACGCCAGACCGGTGACCCGCAGCAGCCGCAGGTCCGCCGGAACGATGTCGCCCAGCCGCAGTTCCACCACGTCACCGGGGACCAGCGCCGTGACGTCCACCAGGCTCGCCCGGCCGTCGCGCAGCGCCACGGCCTGGTGGTGGATCTGGGAGTGCAGCGCCTCGGCCGCCTGCTCGGCCCGGTACTCGTTGACGAAGCCCAGTCCGACGGACGCGGTCACGATCAGCCCGATGATCACCGCGTCGTTTCGCTCGCCCACCAGGAAAGACGCGACAGCAGCCGCCATCAGCAGTCCGAGCAGAGGAGAGCGCAGCTGATGCCACAGCACAGGGAACACCCGGGCGTGGTGTGTGGCGACCGCGTTGGGGCCGAACCGCGCCTGCCGTCGTACGACATCCTCGCCGCCGAGACCCTCGGCGGCGACGACACCGAGTTCACGCAGGACGTCGTCCCCCGACAAGGCCGCCGCCGACATCACCCCGGGCGCGAGCACGGACTCCTGCGCCGGAGCGGAGACGCTCACCCCGCCCCGCCTCCCGGGCAGGGCGCACCCTCCCGCACACCCTGGTACCGGCTGTTCTCACGATCCCGGCACTGCTGCCCGGCCATTACGCATCGCCGCCCTGGGGCCGTCACGCCCGGTGAGAACGCGGGGCCCGAGGACCCGGCGCGCTCCAGGGTTCCAGCATCGCATGCCCAGCGCGGCCTGACGCCCGGCGCGGCCTGACGCCCGGCACGTACCTTCGGCGGGCTCTGTGATGGCGTTCATCGTGCGATCCCGTTCGGGGCGGCTTCTGGCCGCCCGGGAACGGCGCCGCCGTGGTCGTGCGCCCGAAGAGCTCTCGGTACCTGTCAGGCTACTCCCGGCCGTGGCGCCCGGCGTGTTGCGCGGCCATCGCGCGGAGCGGCAGACAGCCATCGCGTCGGGACACGTCCGTACGGCGCACGACGGGTGGCGTGACCGCCCCGGCAGGTACGACCGCCGGCTCGTCGCTCCTCTGCCAAATCATCGGCGTGCCACGGGCTGCCCTTCGACAGAGAGGGTCAGCACGCAGGGGGCGACGGGGCCGGGCAGCCCGACGACCTCACCCATGTTCTGCCAGCCCCAGGACGAGAAGGCGGCTTGTCCTGCCCGGTCGGCAGGGTGCAGCAGGGTGACCCCGAGGGAAGAGCGCAGGTCTGTGAGTGAGCAGACGCTGCTGCAGGCGGCGGGCGATATCGCGGTGCTGAGCGTGCGGATGGGCCACGACCTGGGTGGCTGCTTCCGTCCGATGCCGTGGGTGTCCGTCATCGTCGGTCGATGCCGGCCGACCTCGCACGGCCAAGAGACGACCCGGCGATCGGCCGCTGTATAGGCCTGGCCGCTGCGCGCCGGCTCTTTCCAGTTGCCGTCGGGGTGTGCTCAGCGCTTTCTGGAAGAGCGGGTGGGGCCCGTTCTTCCAGGAGGAGCGCACCATGGTGCAACCGGTAAGCCGGCCAACGATCAGCGCTGTGCAGTTCAGTCGAGTGTGTGACGAGATCAGGAGCACGGCGGTGCCCGAGACGGACGCTCAGTCCATCCGGGACTGTGCTCTGCGCATTGTGCAGACCCTGGGCCTGGCGCTGTCCACGGATGATCTAAGCGGGCTCCTCGCCGGACTCATGGTCCCTGGTGCGGCCCCACCGCCGGGGAGCCCTCGGTACACCCGAGAGCCCATCCTGGACATGCCTGACGAACGGCCAGGAGAAGATGAAGGTCCGGTCAGGTAGGCCGGGCCGGCCAGGCGTTCTTGAGATCAACGATTTCGCAGGTCGCCTCTGCCGTTGCGTACGGGCATGAGACTCGCACCTTGTCGCCCTCCGGGACGAACTCGATCAGCTCGGCGTTCTCGGTGAAGCCGGCCGCCGAAGGCTCGCCCCGCTGCGCGTGTTCGAGCGCACCCTTCATCGACCACAGGAGGTCGAACACGGGCGTCCAGGACCACGGCGGGCTCAGCTCAGCCTCACCGGTCGTGGACGTAGGGCGTGGGAGAACGAGTGGGTCACCGGGGAGCCATCCACACGTCTGACATGGTGGGCTGGGCGCCTGGGCCGGAATGCTGGGCAGTGCGAGTACGGGTCAGCGTCTCCAGCGACGTTGCTCAGCTGTTCGGCGCCGGATCACGTACAGGTCGGTGATGGCAACGACGGTGGACGCTGCGCAGAGCGCGGCCAGCGCGATGAACACCAGCCGATCGGGGTGGGAGGTCGGGCCTGCTTTCCAGGCCAGCAGCGCGAAACCAGCGGCACCCAGCACGAACAGGGCTCCGAAGATGCGGGAGAGGAGGCGCCGGGCGGGCAGGTCGCTCTGTGCCCAGCGTGGCTCGTTGCCCGTGTGGCGCCAGCGGCGCGCAGCGGCCCGTGCCCGCCGGTCGGCCGCTCGTGCGTGCCAGCGCTGTGTCGCATGATGGCGGTGATGGTGTGGATAGGCCATCACTTCATCCCTTCCCCGAGGCGCCAGGTGGTCGGCCGCCTGCCTCTTGCTCGACTGGTGGCCGGGTCACCTGTGGGCTGCGCCCTGGTTGTGCCTGGTTGTGGTGTTGCAGGTCAAAGACGGTGGCACGGATGTCCTTGATGACGGTGTCGAGGTGGCTGACGGCCTCCAGTGCCTGTTGCTGGTCGCCGGGTGCGGTGCCGGCCACCTTGTTGAGGGCGAGGCTGACGGTGAAGATCTCCTCGATTCGATGACCCGGTCGCGCAGACCTTGAGCGATGCGTTCGTGGTCCTCGACGCGGGCGAGGAGTTCGGCATTGGCGCGCTGCACGGCCAGGTGCCGGCCATGATCGGATGGACGGTGAGGTCATCGATCCGCAGCGGCTGCCGGCCGTTGGCGAGCTGCCGCAGTACGCCTTCGTTCTCGGGCCCGCAGCGCTTGATGCCCTCGGAGGTTGCAGGACCGGTGCCCATCTGGAGGAACTCGGCCAGATCACCGGTCGCATGGAAGACGGCGAGGCCGCCGTACCGGGCGTGCTGCAGGGCGCAGGCTGTGGTCAACAGGTGGTCCAGCCCGCCGGGCGAGGTGACGTCGGCGGTGATGGCGAGGACAGCACGCAGCAGATCCCGTAGCCGACCCTGAGTGCGCAGTACCTCGCCGGCGCGGTCGAGCAGGTCCTGTACGGCGCGGTCCAGCTCCAGCCGCGCGGGATCGGGGAAGCGCAGCATCTGGGGAATGTCATCGGCCGGGCCGGAGTCTGACACGCCCGGACCAGTCGGGAACGGTCCCATCGGGTCCTCGGAGAGATCGGCAAACTCTTCACTATATAGGCGTCAAGTCATGATTACCCATTTTCTGTCTCTCCGATGCTCGGCGTCACTCCTGTCGCGACGACGCCGGGCCGAGGTGGCCGGCCACCGCCGAGTGGGCCGCCGGTCAGGGGAAACGTACGGCCGGTGACCTCGGCCAAGGCGATGTGCACCAGCACCTCCCCGGAGACCGGCGCCCATGCCGACCGGGACCGGGGCAGGCGTTCACAGTGGTACGAGTCGGAGACGACGAAGGAGTTCCACGCCCGGCTCCGGGCGAAGGTCCGCGAGGAGCTGGGGCGGGACGCCGAGCCGACGGCCGGGGTGATCGACTCGCAGTCCGTCAAGGCGGATGCAGCCGCGGACGAGCGCTTCCTCGCAATCGCCGGGCACAGCCTGCGCGTCGTTGAAATCGCGTGCATTCCCCATGACCGCCTGGGTGAGCACGCTGCGAAGGCCCCGACCCGTGAACTGCCCGTGTGGCTCGCGCGCCCTGGGCATCCTGAACCCGGAACTGCGACTGCTGAGGCACCAGTTGGGCCGGGATCTCGACGCCACAAGCGCCAAGGCGGAGCAGCTCCTCGGGTGGCGGGCACGTCCCATCGAGGACACCATCGCGGAAACCGCCGAGAGCCTCCTCGCCCACGGCATCGGGGGATGACCATCTGCTGACCGACCGATGCGCCGGCCTTGCGCGCGGATCGGGTGGGGCCTGGCGAGGCCCGTGCACCACAGCGTGCCCCCGGCAGGATTCGAACCTGCGACACCCGCTTCAGGAGGCTTCAGGAGTGGGATCGAATCCTTGCCGGGTGGTACCCGGCGCTGCCGCGCGGTGCTGTTTTCCCTGGTCGGAACGGCACGGCGAGCCACTTGATCCGGCTCATGCTGCCCTGTGTCGGGCCGTCCGCTCACGCATCGCTCACGCGCTGCCGACTGCTGAACAGGGCGTGGTCAGAGTTGGCCGAGGTCGATCTCCACCGGGAAGGGGGCCGCTACCTTGAGGACGCCGGTGAACACGTCTCCCTCCCGGTAGGTCTTCGTCGCGGGGTCGAGAACGTAGGTGTACACGAGAGGAACGCCTGTCGCGGCTTGCTCAATCCGCCAGTAGAAGCCGATGCCTGCTTTGGCGTACTGGTCGACCTTCACGATCCGGTCGGTGGTCTCCGAGCCTGGCGACACCACCTCCGCGACCAGCAGCACGTGCTCAGGGCGGGTGGGGGTGATGTCGATCGTGTCTGCGCGGTACACGACGACGTCCGGGCGGCGATTGGTGAGCGGGACGTCCTGAAGCCGGACGTCGAAGTCCGTGTCGGCGTTCCACTCCGGGCCCGCGGCGGCATCCAGGGCGTTCGCCAGAATCCGCGCCAGCCGGTTGTGCCGCTTGGACGCGCTCGGACTCACGACGACCATCCCGTCCACGATCTCGATGCCGGCGCACTGTTCCTCGGACCAGGACTCGTACTCCTCCGCCGTGATCTGCTCATGCATCCACGCCGGGGCCACCATCTCGGCCGTCATGAAGCACCTCCCGGACACTGTGCTGCGGGCCCGATCCCGCTGGACTCAGCGTACTGTCCGCCATCCGTCCGGCACGCTGATCTCGCTCACGTCACTCCCCGGCAGCGAACTCACGACAAGTGAGGGCCAGGCCGGCCTGCGGAAGCGGTCGGCAGCTGTGCCTTCGGCGAGGGACGTACGAGGCGTTCAACTCGCCGCTCCGGGACCCCGCTGATCGCCGGGGCATGGAGTTCACCCCGTGCGGGCCATGCTGGCGGAGGCGCCCGGCAACGTCGTCGTGCTGTATCGGGTGGGTGGCGAGGCCCCCCTCCGCGAGGCGCCGTGGAGGTAGTTCCTCCGGTCCAGGTGCACCCCCGGTTGACCACCGTGCGCCGTCCCTGGTGACCCTTGCGGTTGTCTGCGCAAGACCCCTCGGTCACAGTTATTTCAGATGGAGTTCTTGTCTGGACAGCGATTGGAGGCGGCTATGGCTCGTACGAGCGTTCTTGCCCGTGCTGAGAAGGTCGAACCGAATCCCTCGCATCAGTGTGCGCTCGCCGCGACTGCCCGATTGGTGCCAGAGCAGGTTCAGGTTCTGGTGCGTACCTCGGACGGCGGCGAACTGGCGCTGCCACGGGAACTGGTCCGCATTCTCCTTGCCTCCGCCGGCGAGCTGGCCCGCGGACATGCAGTCACGGTCCTGGCCTCCGAGGTTCAGCTGTCGCCTGCTGAGACTGCTGAGCTTCTGGGCCTGTCTCGACCCTTCGTCACCCGCCTGCTTGACGCCGGCGACATCCCGTCGATGAACCTGCCCGGAAGTAGTCACCGTGTGGTGCGCCTTGCCGATGTGCTGGCGTTCCAGCAGCGGCGTGAGCGCCGCAGGGAGGGGCGGCGGCAGATCGCCGACGTGTTGGACGACGCCGACTCGGCCAGTTGATTCGGATCTCACCGCCAGCGGTGAAGCAGAGGGGGAAGCGTGGCGCCGTGGGTCTTCGTGGACACCAATGTCTAGTTTTCGTTCTCGGTGATGGACGTGATGCTGGCTCCCACGGAGGACTCCGTCCACGAGATCGTGTGGTCCGAGCGACTCCTCGCGGAGTGGGAGCGGGTCATCGTCCGGGAGGGTAGGCGTTCAGCGGAGTCGGCTGCCGCGGTTGGCCGCGCCGTTCGACGCTTCTTCGCTGACTGTGAGATCACGGCGGCGTCCTATGGGCATCTTGTAGATGAGATGCCGGGCGATGACCCCGACGACCGGCACCATGCGGCGGCAGCGGTGGCTGCCGGTGCCGCCGCGCTGGTCACCTGGAACCTTGCCGACTTCCCTGCGGGTGACTTGGCTGAGCGCGGAGTGCGGGTGAACGACCCGGATTCGTACGTGTGCGGGCTGTATGGCGATGTGCCGGATGAGGTGGCGGACACGGTGGTCAGGCTTGCCGGAGAGAAGCGCAACCCGCCCGTCGCGATCGCTGATGCCATCGCCCGACTCGCGAAGGCCGGCCTGCCAGGCTTCGCCGGCCTCCTGGCGCGGCATCTCGGGCACTGAGCCCAGCTGCTGCGATGGCGGCTCGCGAGCGGACGACGGGAATCGAATGCTCACGCAAACGGCCCCGGACGGGGAGTCCGAGGCCGAATAGAACGCCTCCCTGCGAGAGAAACCCCAGGTCAGCCGTGTAATGCGCTGCGCCGTGCCCCCGGCAGGATTCGAACCTGCGACACCCGCTTTAGGAGTTTTCTCTGGGCGGGGCCGTGACCTGCGGGAACGTCGGCTACAGGGTGCTTGGCCTGCGAAAACACCCCTCGACGGTTCTCGCATTTTCACGGGATTTCCCGGCCTGATGTGTGCTGAATCCGTTCTGGATGCGCGGACTCTCCATAGAGACAGCCACCGGCATGCGGGGCGAACTGCTTGGAATCCACGCTGCGCACGATGCGGCTTTGTCCGGCGCTCCTCAGGAGCAGGCAGTCTGAAGCGTGCCAGGAGTGAAGTGCGATCATGTCGCGGTGACGGCAGGATCTGCAGCGCGGTTCGTGGCGGCCCCGGTGCTAACCCTGGGGCTGCTGCTCACCGGCTGTGTCTCCGGGCAGCCGCAGTCTGCAAAGCCGGTGGAAGACGCGGTGCGGCGGATCACGGCACCGCAGGGCCGGTACTTCGGGGTGAGCACCCGGCAAGCCCCCTGGTCCCGGGCGGAGACGGCCGCGGTGGCCCGGAAGGCGGGGAGCGCGCCGAACCTGCTGGAGTACTTCGTCAAGTGGACGGAGGGTTTCCGTCCGGCTGCGGTAAGGGCGTCGTACGCGCAGGGGGCGGTGCCGCTGCTGACCTGGGAGCCGTGGTCCGGCTCCAGCGCGGGGACACGGCAGCCGCGGTACGCGCTGGCGCAGATCGCCGGGGGCGGCTTCGACGCCTACGTGACGCGCTTCGCGAAGGCGGTACGCGCGCAGGGGCGACCGGTCGTGATCCGCTTCGCGCATGAGATGAACGGCACGTGGTTCCCGTGGTCGGAGCAGCGCAACGGCAACCACAGGGGCGACTACGTGAAAGCCTGGCGGCATGTCCACAACCTCTTCGCCCGCGTCGGAGCGGGCAACGTCGTCTGGCTGTGGAGTCCGAACGTGGTGCGGGACGCGCCCGCGGTGTCCCTGCGCGAGCTGTACCCCGGGGACGCGTACGTCGACCTGGTGGGGATGACGGGTTATCAGGACGACGAGTCCACGGCGGATGCGGTGTTCGACGCGACACTCGCCCGGCTGCGCGGGCTGACCGGCCGCCCGGTGGTGATCGCGGAGACCGGGGCCCGGCCGGGCCGGAAGAAGGCAGCCTGGATAGCCGCCTTCTTTCGTTGGTTCGCCGCGCATCGGGAGGTGATCGGCTTCGTGTGGTTCGAGCGCAGCCGTGCCGACGGCGGTCACCAGGACTGGCGCTTCAGCCAGACCCCGGGGACCACCCGTGCCTTCGCCGGCGGGCTGGCCACCGTACGACTGACGAGGATCAGCCGGTCGTAGTGGTGGCGGAGGCCGTCAGTGTCCCCGGCGTCGACACGTCAGCCACCCCGGTCAGGTCGATGTCCGCGAGCCCGTGCCGGAACGCCTTGAGCGTCGCCGTGTTCTCGGTGAAGCGCCAGTCCGCGCCGCCGCCCTGTTCCCGGTCGCGTTCGAACCAGATGAAGCCGATGACGTCGTCCTGCTCGCTCTTTCCGAGCCAGTCGAAGAAGTCGCTGATCCACGCGGCCTTCGACGCGCCGGGTTGCGCGCCGGCCTCGGTGATGACGATGGGGTGGTCGGTGAGCTTGCGCAGCTTCTTCAGCGTCGGGTCGAAGACGGCGGCCGCGGTCTTCTCGTGCACGGCGTAGCCGACCGTGCCGATCCAGTCGGTGTAGTCGTCGCCGGGATACAACTCGGCCAGGCTCACCTTGGGCACCGGGCGCAGGATGTTGGGGCTCCACAGCCAGATGACGTTGTCGGCGCCGGCCTGTTCGAAGAGGTCGTGGACGTGCCGCCAGGCCTTCACGTAGTCGCCCTTGTGGTTGCCGCTGCGCCGCTCCGACCAGGGGTACCAGGCGCCGTTCATCTCGTGGGCGAAGCGGATCACCACGGGCCACTTGTGGCCGGCGACGGCTTTCGCGAAGCGAGTGACGTACGCGTCGTACGTGCCGTCGGCGATCTTCGAGAGGGCGTACTTCGGCTGGTTGGTGCCTTCCTTGCGGCCGGCCCAGGGCTGCCAGGAGATCACCGGAAGCATGCCCTGCCGGTAGGAGGCGTCGACGGCGGTGGGGTCGAAGTCCTCGTTCCAGTTGACGAAGTACTCGGACATGGTCGGCCGCTGCCCGGCCGCCTTGGCCAGGGTGTCGGTCTTCTTGAACGACCAGGGGATCTGGGTGCTGCTGAGCCCGAAGTACTTGCCTTCGGGAGCGGTGAAGGAAGCTTTCTTCGGGACGGTGGTGCGGGTGGCGGACGCCCCGGACGTGAGCCGGTCCTTGATGCCGGGCTCGGCCGCGGGGACACCGAGGCCCTGGTACACCGGGTCGGAGCTGGAGTTGGCGAGGAGGTAGACGCCGTAGCTGAGGAGCGACAGGACGACGACGTTGACGGCCATCCACAGCCGCAGCCGGACACCGCTGCCGCGGTTCCACCAGTGCAGGCGCTTGGCGTGAGCCCGGCCGGGGGGTGCGTCTGCGCTAGACACTCATCATCACCGATCCGAAGAGCAGGGCGGCGCCCAGCAGGTAGGGGACCACGACGAGCGGGCTGCGGGTGCGTTCGCCGGCGAAGCTGTCGGCGCGGGTTCCCCAGCTAGCGTTGTGGGCCATGCGGAAGAAGCCAAGGAGGCGTACCGGGAGCAGGAGCAGCGTGTTGATGATCATGAAGACCGGCAGGAAGAACATGTCCTTGGGCCGGTAGGCGAAGTGGCGGCCGAAGCGGATGGCCATGGAGATCAGGGACATGAGGGCGGCCAGGCCGAGGACGAACACCAGCGCGTGCCAAGGGGTCTGAGGCAGCGGCAGCTGGTTGTAGATGCCGGGCTTGTCGCGCCGCCAGGCTGCGACGGCCCAGGACGCGAAGGTGCCGAGCAGGACGAAGGGCACCAGGATATCGGCGATGTAGAACAGCCAGAGCATCTTCGCGTGGCGCAGCATCCACCAGAACATCCGCAGGGTGTTGTACTGCGAGCCGCGCGCCCAGCGGTACTGCTGCTTGGCGAGCTTGCGCAGCTCCAGCGGGGCGTCGGTGTAGACGAGCGAGGTGGACTGGTAGACGCTCTTGTACCCGGCCTTGAGGGTGTAGTTGGTCAGCGTCCGGTCGTCGCTGACCTCCAGGAAGACGCCGAGGAACTTCTCGCTGAGGAAGTCCTCCATGCAGTTCTCCAGGATGCTCCGACGGAAGGCGATGGTCCGGCCGGGCAGGCAGCCCACCGTGCCGACCACACTCATCGCGGGCATCGAGTAGTGGCAGCGGACGCTCTCCAGCCAGTCGGCCCAGCGGGTGAGTACCGAACGCCCGGGGTCGAGGATCCGCTGCCGGGTGGTGACACCGCCGACCTCGGGATCGCGGAAGGGTTTCACCAGTTCGGCCAGGGTGTCCGTGGTCCAGATGGTGTCCGAGTCGACGAGTACGGCGATCTCGCCGGTCGCCTCCTCCAGGCCGACGCGCAGCGCGTTGCGCTTGCCGGGTATCTCGGTCCAGCGCCAGTCGACGCCCATGTCGGTGCAGATGTCCTCCAGAACCGGGTTGCGTCGGCCGTTGATGACGACGATGACCTCGGTCGGCTGTTGCTCGGTTATTCGCTGGAGTACGGAACGGAAAAGGTCTTCCGGCTCGTCAACGACGGGAATGATGACAGAGGTCGTCGTCTGCCAGGGTCGCTTCCACGGTTTGTAGCGGCGGGCCAGCAGAATGCGGATGATCCAGAGGGACCAGACCATGGTCATGAAAACAGCGAACGGGTAGACGACCCCGTTGTTCCGCCATTCTCTCAATTCCAGCAAATACGCAAGCATGACCTTCCCTGGGCCGTGGAATCGGAGATTCAGGCACGGAAGGTCGTCTGTCGGCGGGCTGTGCCGACTGCTCCGTCGGGCCTGCACGGCCCCGGTCGCCCTCCTACCCCTGCTGCTGGCGACCTCGACGCTGATTTTCGCCAACTGGCCGGAAACTAGCAGGAGTTACAGTGTGCTAAATCATGAAAAACACCTCAAATCGTCACATCAAGATCGTCTGTTATTCAACAGAGATGTGAAAGATGTGTGAGGGTTACACGTTGAAGGCGTGATGGATCACGTCCGTGTGACGTTTGCGTGACATGGGTGGGCGCGGTCGATTCGCTCTCTTCCCCGGGTTATGGTTCCGCTCTCCACAGACCTCCAAAGGGGTCACTGAGCACCATGTGCGGAAGGCGATTCAGTGTCTGCCCGTGTGACAGTCATCGGCACCGGATATCTCGGTGCCACGCATGCTGCCTGTATGGCAGAAATAGGCCACGAGGTTCTCGGGCTCGACGTCGACCCGGACAAGATCGCCGCATTGCGGTCCGGCAGGGTCCCTTTCTATGAACCCGGTCTGGAAGAGCTTCTGGCCAAACACGTGGCCACCGGGCGGCTGCGCTTCACCACCTCTTACGAGGAAGTCGCCGAATTCGGCGAAGTCCACTTCTCCTGCGTCGGTACCCCGCAGTCGCCCGGTGGCAACGCGGCGGACCTGCGCTACGTCGACGCCGTCATCGAGTACCTGGCCCCGCTTCTGGCCGGCCGGAACGCGCTCGTGGTCGGCAAGTCCACCGTCCCGGTCGGCACCGCCGAGCGACTGGCGGCGATGCTGCCCGAGGACGCCGAACTCGCCTGGAACCCCGAGTTCCTCCGGGAGGGCTTCGCCGTCGAGGACACCCTCCGGCCGGACCGGCTGGTCTTCGGCGTGCGGTCGACGGCGGCGGAGGCGCGCCTGTGCGCGGTCTACGCCCCCGTCATCTCGAACGGAACTCCGGTCGTCGTCACCGACTTCCCGACGGCGGAGCTGGTGAAGACCTCGGCCAACGCCTTCCTGGCCACCAAGATCTCCTTCATCAATGCCATGGCCGAGGTCTGCGAGGCCGCCGGCGCCGACGTCACCCTCCTCGCCGAGGCCCTGTCCCACGACACCCGCATCGGCGGCCGCTTCCTGCGCGCCGGAGTCGGATTCGGCGGAGGTTGCCTGCCCAAGGACATCCGCGCCTTCATGGCCCGAGCGGGAGAGCTGGGCGTGGACCAGGCACTGACCTTCCTCCGCGAGGTCGACCACATCAACATGCGCCGCCGCAGCCGGGTCGTGGACCTGGCACGCGAAGCGGCCGGGGGCAGCTTCCTCGGCCGTCGGATCGCCGTCCTGGGCGCTGCATTCAAGCCCGACTCCGACGACATACGGGACTCCCCGGCCCTCAACGTGGCCGCGCAGATACAACTCCAGGGCGGCAATGTGAGCGTCTACGACCCCAAGGCCATGGACAACGCTCGCAAGGCGTTCCCGACCCTGGCCTACGCGACCTCCGCCGAGGACGCCCTGTGCCAGGCCGATGTCGTCCTCCACCTCACCGAGTGGCAGGAGTTCCGAGACCTGGACCCCGCCGTACTGCGGGACATGGTGGCGCGGCCGTACATCATCGACGGCCGCAACGCCCTGGACGGCGGACGGTGGCGCGCGGCGGGATGGACGTACCGTGCGCTCGGCCGGCCCTGAAAGCAGCCGACGCGCCACATGAGCGCGCCGACCAGAACGGTCCCGGGGCGCTCATCCCCCTCCCGCGTCCCGGGGCTTCTCCTCCGACCTGGCCAAGGCCACGAAGCGCACCGCCCACGAGGCGGCCCCTTTGGGAACGGGCTGTGGCCGACCGTGCAGGCAACCATCCGCCCGAGGCCGGTGACGGCTGGCTCTGCCCGATGTCCTTGTACCCCCACGACTTGTAGAGCGCGTGAACCTTCCCGTCCCCGGCAGCCGAGTTGACCATGAGCGTCACGTACGGCTCGTCGCGGGCGGCGAGGAGGGCGTCGTGGATGCGGCGGGCGGTGCCGGTCTTCCGCCAGGCTGGCCGGACGCCGATCTCCTTCAGGGCCACCGCCGGGCGCTCGGTGTACTTCTCCGCAGGCATCGGGCTGGTGCGCTGCCAGTAGCGGTCGCCGTGCTCGATGGTGTTGCCGTAGGCGTAGCCGACTGGATGTCCGTCTGCGTACGCGAGGACGGCCGTGAATCCCGGCTCGGTGCTGTGTCGGTCAAGGCGCTCGCCGAACGCGGTGACCGCGTAGTTTGGCAGGTGGAGGAGCGGGGCGCGCACGTCGGCGTACACATCGAGGAGGTCGCCGCGGGCGGTGTCGAGAGTCGTGAACGTGCGCAGTTCGATGGCAGGCGCCGGCCGTGGACCCTGGAGGAGACCTTGGCCTTCCTGGAAGCCGCAGCGGCCGGCGTTGCCCCACGGGTCATCATGGAGATCCTGGGACATAGCCAGATCAGCATCACGATGGACGTGTATACGCACGTCGTGCACGACACCCGGCGGGAGGCGATCAGCCACATGGACCGGCTGCTCAAACGCCGACGGCCCGCCGCCTGACAGACTGTTGGCGAGTCGTCGCATAGTTGGGGGCGGGATGCTCATAGGTCTGGTGCTACTGCTGGTATTGGCCATCAGTTGGGCTGTGCTCGGGATGCACGCGTTGCTACTCGGACGGATGCCTGGCCGACGCCTTCCCCGGCTGGTGCGACAGCCCCGGCTGTGGGGTACCGGGGCCCTGCTCATGCTGGTGAGCTGGAATGTCCGCTCCCCGTCGCTTCTCGCGGTCGGCGTCGGGTTCGTCGCTTTGGGACACGTTATGAAGCCTGGGCGTTGATCGGCCTACTGCCACGTAGAGGCGACTGCCGTCAAAGCCTGCCGTCAAAACGGCCCGGACCATGATCGGTCCGGGCCGTTTTGCCTGGTGCCCCCGGCAGGATTCGGACCTGCGACACCCGCTTTAGGAGAGTCCCTATAGTCTTCCCCGTCCGTGATGATCTTCCTCGGGATTCGTCGTTCCTTCTGGTCAGCGCAGTCCGACCTTGCGTTGTCGTTCGATCGTTCCCCGCCTTTACCCGACCTTCCGTTCCCATGAGGTTCCCATTGAGGACTCCACGAGCCCGTAGGAAGGAGGGCTGGGGAGTCGGTCGAGACCGGCTGCAGTCGTCGAAGCGGTGAGCACCCAGACCCCTTGGGGCCGACAAAGACCCCGTTCCCGTCACTTGGGGTCGTGGGTTCGCGGGCCGTCTGTGCGGGCCGTGGATGGCCGGGCACCGCGTACAAGACCCCGGTGGCCAACGGCCGTGGCGCTTTCCGCGAGCCTGGCACTCGGCCTCGCGGGGGCATCGTCCCAGGAGGCGCACGCGCAAAATCCGTGCGGCACCAATGGAACCTTCACCGGTGGACCCCCCACCTGCACGTACACCACCACCGGGGAAGACACCTTCACCGTTCCCTCCGGGGTGACCAGCATCCATGTGGTCACCGACGGCGCCAACGGCATCACCACGGATCAGCAGCGGAAGCTCCGGAGCACAGGTGACCGCGGACATCCCGGTCACGCCCGGCAGCACCCTGTATGTCGAGGTCGGGGTGGCAGGTGGCACGGGCGGCAGTGCCCGCGGCGGAGCAGGCGGCGGCGTGTCCGACGTCCGCACGTGCTCAGTGTCTTCCGCCCCTTGCGGACTGACCGGCGTTCCAGCGACAGACCCGCGGATGCTGGTCGCCGTCGCCGGAGGCACCAACTTGCCCCTGCGGCCCGGTGGGCCCGGTGGCGTCGGGACTGCCAACTGCAACCCCGGTGGCAACGGCACCGGCGTCAGCGGTGCCGGCTCGGGCGGCGGTGGGATGTGCGCCTCCGGCGGAGCAGGCAGCGGAGGCAGCGGCGGTCGAAGCAACGGTGGGAACGGAACACCGGGTGCCGGGGGCAACGGCGGCACCTTCGGATCCCCCTCGGGCGGCGGCGGGCGGGGGCGCCGGCTTCTGGGGCGGACGTCTTCGGGCCGCACCCCGTTCCCCACGAAAAAGTGCCCCCCGCACGACTGCGCGAGGGCACTTACGGGGCTGGTCAGAGGGCGTCGACGCCGCTCACCTTCCAGCCGTCGGAGGTGCGGGTGAGCGTCATACGCACCCGGTTCAGGTCCAGCCGGGGCTCCGGGACCTGGGTGCTCCGGGTGACCTGGTTGACGAAGAGCAGGACGACGGCCCGGTCCGGTGTGGCCGACACGACGGAGACCGCCGGGGTGCCGCCGTCGGTGGGTGTGGCCACGGTCGCCTTCACCACGCCGTGGTACTTCGTCGCGGTCGGCGCGACCACCGCCTTCGTGGTCTTGCCGTACTGGTCGCGGAAGTGCCCGGTCAGCAGGGCGCGGGCCTGGGAGAAGTCCCGGTCCAGGTGCCGGTAGTCGTACGACAGCACGACCGGCGCCGCCTGCCGCGCCGCCGCGAGGGCCTCGCCGCGGGCCTGTTCCGCCTGCCGCCCCTGCCGGTACTGCCACCCGAGTACGGCCGCCGCCACCAGGGCCGCCACGAGGACGAGGCCCAGCACCGCGGTGAGCACGCTCGGCCGGGCCTTGCGCGAGGGCGCGCCGTCCTCCGGCTGCTCCCCCTCGAACGACTCGGGAGACTCGGGCTCCCGCGGGTCCTCCCAGCCGTTCGCCGGGGGCTCGACGAGCAGGGTGCGCCCGGAGGGAGTCTGCTCTTCCTGGCGGGCACCGTGCTCGGGGAGCGCGGGCCGTCCGGCGCGCTTGGCTGCCGCGCGGGCGGCCGCGGTCATGGTGCGGCGGGCCGGTGAGCCGGTGCCGCGGGTGCGGGAGGTCGGGTTCACCACGGTGTCTCTTCTCATCGATGGCCTCACGGGTGGGTCAGCCCACGAACGCGACGTCGGAGGTCAGCCAGCGGCCGGCCACGCGCGCGAGGTCGAGCTGGAGCCGGTAGGTGCGCGCCTGGCCCTCGGGCGCGGCGGTGTTGGTCACCTTGCTGTCGGCCACGACCAGGACCCGGGCCGAGCGCGCGTCGGACCGCACGATGCCCGCTTCCAGGACCTGCCCCTCGGACACCGACTTGTTCTGCGCAACCAGCTTCGTCAGCTGTGCGGTCTGAGCGGCGAACTCCTTCTTGAACTCGCCGGTGGCGCCCTTCAGCACATTGCCGCTGTCCCGGTCGTAGTGCCGGTAGTCGAGCGAGGTGAAGCTCAGCGCCGACTGGCGGGCCGCCGCCAGGATGTCCTGACGGCGCTGTTCCGCCGCGCGCTGGTCGGACAGCTTCAGGCCCAGCCAGACACACAGCACGGTCGTCAGCACGGTCGCGGCGACGAGCCCCGCCGACAGCAGCCTCATGCGGCCGCCTCTCACGCCATCGGTCCCACGAGCAGCCATTGCCACGACTCCTTTCCGAACACGGTCTGTTCCCCGCCCGTCGAGCCGATCTCGACGGGCGTTCCGTCCGGGCCGGTCACGGAGCCGGTCTCCGGGTCGTACGGGGCCACGAACGCGGCCTGGTCGGCGCCGTACCGACCGGTCGTCACGCCGGGCGCGTTCTGCGCTCCGCGCACCGAGGTCTTGCTGCCGCGCGGTACCGTGCAGCGGGCGTCGGTGTTCGCCGGGCGCGTGCCGGTGTCGGCGGGGTCGCGCCGCCGGGTGCCGTAGCCCTGGGTGCATGCGGGAGGGTCATCGGCGTTCACGGTCAGCCCGAAGTGGGTGGTGCCGTCGCCGGGGATGACCGTGTAGCTGCCCGCGACCGTGAGCGGGAGCGTGACCAGGGCCTGTTCGACGCCGGGCAGCCGGGCCACGGTGATCTGGCCGCCGCTGATGAGGTTGGCCAGCAGGACCGGCACGTGCGGCCGGGTGGACTTCAGCAGGGAGTCCAACTGCTGGGCGGCGGGCGCGGTGTTGCCGATAAGCCTGCGCAGATCGCCGTCGCTCGACTTCAGCTGCTCGGTGAGCGTGGCCAGGTCGCGGGAGAACGACTTGATGGCCGAGCCCTCGTCGGCCTGTGTCTTGAGCACCTTCCGCGAGTCCTCGATCAGCGAGACCGTCTGGGGGAGCGAATCGGATGCCGACTCCACCAGCGCGTCGCCGGAGTCCACCAGTCGGCTCAGGTTCGGTCCGGTGCCGGCGAACGCCTTGCCCAGCTCGTCCACGGTGACCCGCAGATCGTCCTTGCCGACCGAGTTGACCAGCCGGTCGAGGCTGAGGACCAGGTCGGTGACCGGCAGCGGGGTCCGGGTGCGGCTGCGCGGGATCGGGCTGCCGTCCATGAGGTACGGCCCGCCCGACCGCCGTGGCTGGAGGTCGACGTACTGCTCGCCCACCGCCGAACGGTCGGCGATCACCGCGAGCGTGTCGGCCGGGATCCTCGGGGCGCCGTCCTCGATCTTCAGCGCCACCGAGATCCCGGACCCGGTCAGCCGCAGATCGCCCACGCGGCCAACCGGCACCCCCCGGTAGGTGACCTCGGCGCCGGGGAAGACGCCCCCGGATTCGGCGAAGTCGGCGCGCACGGTGTAGCCGCGGTGCAGGACGTCGTCCACCAGGCCCGTGTACCGGGCGCCGACATACGACACTCCGAGGGCGGTGACGGTCGCGAAGGCGAGCAGCTGGGCCCTGACCGTACGTGTGATCACGGCAGTATCCCCTTCAGCATCAGCTCGGCGAGGCCGAGATCGACCCCCGGCGGGAGGCGACGCGAGCCGCCCTCGGTGCCGTAGGCAGCGGTGCACACCGGCGGGCACAGCAGGGTGCTGCCGTCGGAGGGTGTCGAGGGCACGGCGGGTGCCGAGGGCACGGGGGGCACGGACGGGGTGCCCGGCAGGGACGGGACGGACGGGAGAGGGGTGGGAGTGGGGACGCCGGGAAGGTGCGGGGTCCCGGGGGCCGGGGACTTCCCGCCGTTGCCCGGCTTGCCGGTGACGTTGCCGTACAGGTCCGCCAGGTCGAGGTCGGCAGTGATCTTCAGGTTGACGTAGTCGCCCTTGACGGCGTCCGTCGCGTTGCGCGGGAACGGGTAAGTGGTCAGGAGCTCAAGGGAGTCGGGCAGGTCGTCGCCCGCCTTGTTCAGCTCCTGCAGGATGGGCCGGAGTTTCTTCAGGTCGGCGACGGTGTCGTCGTGGGAGGCGTTCACCACCCTGGTGCCGGTCTTGCCGAGCGTTGACAGGGCGGTGAGCATCTTCGTCAGGTCCTTGCGCTGGTCGGCGAGGGCCTTCAGGGCGGGCGGCATGGTGTCGACGGCCAGGGCGATGGTCTTCTTCTCGTTCTTCAGCCGCTTCGCCAGCCGGTCGACGCCCTTGAGCGCGCGCACGATCTCCGCCCGCTGGTCGTCGAGGCCGCCGAGGAACGTGTCGAGCTGCTTCAGCAGGGACCTGACCCGGTCCTCGCGGCCGCTGAGGGCCTTGTTCAACTCGACGGTGATCGTCTTCAGCTGGGCCACCCCGCCGCCGTTGAGCAGCGCGGACAGGGCCGACAGCACCTCCTCGACCTCCGGGTTGCGGCCGCTGCGGGACAGCGGGATGCGGTCGCCGTCGTGGAGCCGTCCGACGGGCCGCGTGCCGGCCGGCGCGGACAGGGCGACGTACTTCTCGCCGAGCATGCTGGTCTGCCTCAGATCGGCGACGGCGTTGCCGGGCAGCTTCACCGAGTCGGCGATTCTGAGCCGCACGCGGGCGTGCCAGCCGTCCAGTTCCACCTTCTCGACCGTGCCGACGGTGACGTCGTCGACCTTGACCGCCGACTGCGGCACCAGGTCCAGGACGTCCCGGAAGTCGACGGTGACGTGGTAGGCGTGACCGTCCGAGGCGGCGCCGCCGGGGAGCGGAACGTCGTACCAGCCGTTGAACTCGCAGCCGGTCAGCAGCAGCGAGCCGACCGCCGTCCAGGCGGCCACCCGCCCCTTGCGCTGCACGCTCATGCCGGTGCCCCCAGAATTCCGCCGAGGGTCTTGTCGACCGTGCCCGTCGACGCCGGGGCCGACGGAACCTCGGGCAGGGAGTGGAGAAGCTTCTTCAGCCCGGCACAGTTGTCGTGGTCGTCGCCGGTCGTCTTCAGGATCGAGCAGAGAAGGGATGACGGATCCTGCGGGGTCTGCGCGTTGTTGCGGGTGTCGAGGGTGCCGGCGGTGGGGTCGTAGGCGTTCTGCAGGTTCGACAGGCCCGTGGGGGCGACGGTCAACAGCTCCTCCAGAGCGTCCCGTTGGGTGACGAGGACCTTGGTGACCTTGGCCAGGCCCTGCACGTCCGAGGTCAGCGCCTTCTTGTTGCCCTTCACGAAGCCGGACACGTCGCCGAGTGCGGCGGCCAGGTACTTGAGCGCGGCCGCGAGATCCTTGCGCTCCCCGGCGAGCTGCCCGGCCACGTCGGCGAGGTCGGTGTTGAACGACCGCACGCTGCTGTCGTCCGCCGCCAGTGCGGCCGTGAACACCTGAAGGTTCCGGACGGTCCCGAACAGGTCGCCGCGCCCGTCGGACAGCGTGGTGACCGCCTGGGACAGGTCCTCCACCGTCTGGTTGAGGTTCTCGCCCTGCCCCCGGAGGTTGTCCGCGCTCACCCCGAGCAGCCGGGACAGCGAGCCTTTCTTGTTGGCACCGTTCGGGCCGAGCGCCTCGGCGGTGGTGTGCAGGCTGTCGAAGATCCGGTCCAGCTCGACGGGGACGGCCGTACGGGACTCGGGGATGACGCCTCCGTCCCGCAGCACCGCGCCCCTGCGGTACACCGGCAGCAGCTGCACGTAACGGTCGCTGACCACCGAGGAGTTGACGATGGCGGCCTGTGCGTCGGCGGGGACCTTGCGGCCCCGGTCGTATTCCAGCTCCACCCGTACCCGGTCGCCCTCCGGCGTGATCTCCCTGACCTCGCCGATGCGGACGCCGAGGACACGGACGTCGGAGCCGGGGTAGATGCCGACGGTGCGCGGGAAGTACGCCGTGACGCGCACGGGGCCGGGGCCCGGCCACAGGACGACGGCGAGGCCGACGACGATCGCGAGCGCGGTGAACAGGGCCAGGAGTCTGCGGGTCATCGGGTGCCTCCCGTCCGTGGCGTGACCGGGGCGGCGACCAGGTTCTGGATGTAGGAGTCGAACCAGCGGCCGTTGCCGAGGGTGTTGGTGAAGAGCCGTACGTAGGGAGCGAGCAGTCGGACGCTGCGGTCGAGGCTCGCCTGGTTGCGTTCGAGCATCGTCACGAAGGTGTCGAGGTTCTTCAGTGCGGGCCCGATCTCCTTGCTGTTGTCGTCGACCAGGCCGGACAGCTCGATGCCGAGCAGCGCGGAGCTCTTGAGCAGCTTGTGGATCGCCGCGCGCCGCTCGTCGATCTCCTTGAACAGGGCGTCACCGTCCTTCACCAGCGCGGAGAAGTCCTTCGTGTGACCGGCCAGCACCTTGGTGACTCCGTTCGCATGGTCGAGGAGCCCGCGCAGCGCCTTGTCACGGGCGGCGACGGTCCGGGAGATCCGCGACAGCCCCTTGACCGACGCCCGCACCTCCTCGGGGGAGTCCTGGAAGGTGACGGAGATCGTGTCCAGTGCCTTCGCGAGCCGGTCCGTGTCGACCTCCTCGGTGGTGGTCGTCAGGTCGCTGAAGGCCTGGACGACGTCGTACGCCGACACGGTCCGCCGGAGCGGGATCTCGCGGCCCGGCTTCAACTGGCCGGGCCCCTTCGGGTACAGGGCCAGGTACTTCGCGCCGAGGATCGTCTTGACACGGATCGAGGCACCCGTGTCGGTACCGAACGCCGGATGGCCCTTCACCTTGAAGGTCACCTTGACGTGGTCGCCGTCCAGGTCGACGCCCTCGACCTTGCCGACCTTGACCCCGGCGATCCGCACCTCGTCGCCCGGCTTGAGCCCGCCGGCCTCGGAGAAGGCCGCGCTGTAGGTGTCGCCGCCGCCGATCAGCGGCAGGCTGTCGGCGTTGAAGGCGGCAAACGTGAGCAGCGCGAGGACGGTGAGGCCGACGGCGCCGACGACGACCGGATTGCGCTCGCGAAAGGGCTTCAGGCGTGGCCGCTTGAGCCGGATCCTGGGCAGCTTCGGCGGCAGGACGCGTACCTTCACGAGGGGTTCGGGGCGGGGTTTGCGTTTCGGCAGCAGTCTGGGGAGTTTCGGCAGCTTCGGCGGGAGGACGCGTACTTTCACCAGGGGTTCGGGGCGGGGTTTGCGTTTGGGCAGCAGTCTGGGGAGTTTCGGCAGCTTCGGCGGGAGGACGCGTACTTTCACCAGGGGTTCGGGGCGGGGTTTGCGTTTGGGCAGCAGCCTGGGGAGTTTCGGCAGCTTCGGCGGGAGGACGCGTACCTTCACCAGCGGCTCGGGGCGGCGGATATTGCGCCGCCTGATGCGCATGCTCATCCGCCACACCTCGCCTGCGCCACGTGCAGCTCCGGGCTGATCACCTGCTTGGTCTTCGGCAGCACGATCCGGCCGTCGAAGTCGCAGAGGTAGAAGTTGAACCACGAGCCGTACGAGGCGGTCCCCGTCAGCTTCTCGAGCTTGTTCGGCAGCCGCTTCAGGACGCCCTCCACGGTGTTCTCGTTCTTGTTCAGCGTTCCGGTGAGATCGCCGAGCCCGGCGATGTCGTCCTTCAGCGGTGGACGCGCGTCCTTGAGCAGCTCCGACGTGACGTCCGTGAGGTCGCCGATGCTCACCAGCGACTCCCCGATGGGCCCGCGGTCGGCGGCCAGCCCCGAGACCACCCGGCGCAGCTGCGTGAGCAGCCCGGAGAAGCGGGAGCCGCGCTTGTCGAGCGTCTCCAGGACGGTGTTGAGGTTGTCGATCACCGATCCGATCAGCTTGTCGCGGTCGGCGAGGGTGCTGGTGAGCGAGGCGGTGTGCGCGAGCAGGCTGTTCACCGTGCCGCCCTCGCCCTGCAGGGTCTGGACGATCTCGGTGGCGAGCTGGTTGACGTCGCTCGGGCTGAGCGCGGCGAACAGCGGCTTGAAGCCGTTCAGCAGCGCGTTGAGGTCCAGCGCCGGCTGGGTCCGGGACAGCGGGATCGTGCCGCCCGGCCGCAGCCGGGCGGTGACGTCACCCGTGCCCTCGGTGAGCGCGATGTACCGCTGCCCGACCAGGTTGCGGTAGCGGACGACCGCGTGGGTCCCGGCGAGCAGCGGCCGGTCCGCGCTGACGGTGAACGTGACCTCCGCCAGGGTCCGGTCCTTGATCCGGATGCCGTCGACCTCTCCCACCCGCACTCCGGCCACCCGGATGTCGTCGCCGGTCTCCAGCCCGGTGACGTCGGTGAACACCGCGTGATAGGTGTCCTCGGGGGTGAAGGAGACGTTGACGATGGTGGCGGCGAGCAGCGCCGTCGCCGCGATCGTGACCAGCGCGAAGAGGCTGAACTTGACCAGCGGGGCGGCGGTCTGCCGGGCTCCTGACCTGCTCATGCGACACTCACCGCCGTTCCGCGCGCGAGCGGCCCGAACAGCAGGGTCGCCACGGGCGGCACCTGGTCCGCGGGGACGCCCATGACGGGGGCCACGAGCGAGCCGACGGCCCGCTGCTCGGCCCGGGTGGCGGACACGTCGACACCTCCGGGGAGTGCGCCGCCGGAACCTCCGGCCGACGTACCGTCGTCGAGGTGGGGCTTCGGCCCGGGCACCTGCGGATGCGGCAGGCCGCGGCAGTTCGGGCCGGACCGTTCGCCGTACACCGGCTCCTCACCGGGCCGGTACGCCCCCTGCGGCCGGACGACCTCGAGGGTGATCCGCATCTCGCCGCCCCGGAACGCGTCCTCCGACGCCTTCTCCTGCCGGACCAGGCCCTGGAACAGACAGGGGTACTCGGGGGAGTAGCGGGCGAACAGCTCCAGCGTGGGGCGGGCGACCCGGCCCAGGGTGATCAGCCGGTCGCCGTTCTCGGACAGGAAGTCGTTCGCCGTGCCCGCCACGGAGGCGGTCGCGCGCAGAGCCGAGGCCAACCGGTCCCTCTTCTCGACGATCGTTCGGCTGGTGGTGACCGTGTTGCGCAGGATCCGCATCAGGTCGGGTGCGGCGTCGCCGTACACCTCGGCGACGTCCGCGAACCGTGTGATGTCCTCCTCGAGGGAGGGCAGGTGCGGGTTGAGGCGGCGCAGATAGCCCTCGACCCGTGTGAGGTTGTCGCCGATCCGGTCGCCGCGGCCCTCCAGAGCGGTGGCGAACGCCGAGAGCGTGGCGTTGAGTTCGCCCGGCCGGACCGTCCGCAGCAGCGGCAGCAGGTCGTTCATCAGCTGCTGTACCTCGATGCCGACCGTGGTGCGGTCCTGCGTGATGACGTCCCCGGCGCGGATGGGCCGGGCCGCCGACCCGGCGGGCGGCACGAGATCGACGTACTTCTCGCCGAAGAGTGTCTTGGGCAGCAACCGCGCGTGTACGTCCGAGGGGATGTACGGGACGTACTCAGGCTTGAGCGCGATGTCGAGCGTGGCCTTCGTCCCGTCCGCGTGCGTTGCCCGAACCTCGCCGACCAGCAGCCCGCGCAGCTTGACGTCGGCGCGCGGCTCGAGCTGGTTGCCGAGCGTGTCGGCCTGCAGCGTGATGCGCACGACCGGCGTGAACGCCTGCTCGTAGACGGCCACGGCGAGCGACAGCAGCAGCGCGAGCACGGCGATGAACGCGACGCCGTACAACCTGAGTCTCAGTGCTCTCACCGGCCTCACCCCGCGATTCGTACGGTTGTGGTGGCGCCCCAGATCGCGAGGCTCAGGAAGAAGTCCAGGACGTTGATGGCGACGATCGAGGTCCGCACCGCACGGCCGACCGCGACGCCGACGCCCGCCGGGCCGCCGCTCGCGTGGTAGCCGTAGTAGCAGTGCACCAGGATGATCAGGACGGCGAAGACGATCACCTTGCCGAACGACCAGAAGACGTCGACCGGTGGCAGGTACTGGTGGAAGTAGTGGTCGTACGTGCCCGTCGACTGCCCGTAGTAACCGGTCGTGATGGTGCGGGCGGCGAGGTACGAGGACAAGAGCCCGATCACGTACAGCGGGATCACCGCGACGAAGCCGGCGATCATCCGCGTCGTCACCAGGAACGGCAGCGACGGGACGCCCATCACCTCCAGCGCGTCGGTCTCCTCGCTGATCCGCATCGCACCGAGCTGCGCGGTGAACCCGGCGCCGACTGTCGCGGACAGGGCGAGTCCGGCCACCAGCGGGGCGATCTCCCGGGTGTTGAAGTACGCCGACAGGAACGCGACGAAGTTGGAGGTGCCGAGCTGGTTGAGGGCCGCGTAGCCCTGGAGGCCGACCTCGGTACCGGTGAAGAAGGAGAGGAAGGCGATCACGCCGACCGTGCCGCCGACGACGGCGAGGGCGCCTCGGCCGAAGCTCACCTCGGCGAGCAGCCGCAGGATCTCCTTCTTGTAGCGGCGCACGGTGCGGCCCGTCCAGGCCAGTGAGCGCCCGTAGAAGGAGAGCTGGGATCCGAGCTCTTCGAGAGCGTCCAGTGGACGGCTGAGAAGTCGCATGGGCTAACCCCTCTGCGGGACGACCTGGAAGTACACCGCGGTCATCACGAAGTTGGTCACGAACAGCAACATGAAGGTGATCACGACCGACTGGTTGACCGCGTCGCCCACGCCCTTCGGCCCGCCCTGCGCGGTCAGCCCCTTGTAGGAGGCGACGATCGCGGCGATCGCCCCGAACACCAGCGCCTTCAGCTCGGCCGCCCACAGGTCGTCCAGCTGGGCGAGGGTGGTGAAGGAGGCCAGGTAGGCGCCGGGCGTGCCGTTCTGCAGGATGACGTTGAAGAAGTAGCCGCCCGCGACGCCGACGACCGACACCAGACCGTTGAGCAGCACGGCCACCACCATCGAGGCCAGCACGCGCGGCACCACCAGCCGGTGGATCGGGTCGATGCCGAGCACCTGCATCGCGTCGATCTCGTCCCGGATCTTGCGCGCCCCGAGGTCCGCGCAGATCGCCGTGCCTCCCGCGCCCGCGATCAGCAGGGCCGTGACGATCGGCGAGGCCTCGCGCAGCACCGCGAGCACGGACGCGGCCCCGGAGAAGGACTGGGCGCCGAGCTGCCGGGTCAGGCTGCCGATCTGGAGCGCGATGACCGCGCCGAAGGGGATGGACACGAGGGCGGTGGGCAGGATCGTGACACTCGCGACGAACCACGCCTGCTGGATGAACTCCCTTGCCTGGAAAGGCCGTCGGGGCAGGGTCCGGACGACGTCCAGGGCCATCGCGAACAGGTTGCCAGAGTGCCGTAGCGCACCGGTGGGGGACAGGCTCATGCGTCGGCCACCTCCTTCCGCTGCAGCTCGGCCTCCCGTGCCGCGATCGCCTCCCAGCGGGGCGGTCGGGTGATGCCGGGGCCCGGCAGCAGGCGGGGGGTCAGGGGCCTGCTGCCGGGAGTCCCGGTGGGTTCCCGGATCTGGGCGAGTTCCTGTTCGACCTGGGCCGCGTCCTTCTCCTCCGCCATGCCGATCGGCCCCTGCATCCGGCCGTTCAGGAACTGGCGGACGACCGGCTCGTCGCTGGTCAGCAGCTGTTCACGAGGCCCGAACATCACCAGCTCGCGCCGGAACAGCAGCCCGATGTTGTCGGGGACCTGGCGGGCGGAGGCGATGTCGTGGGTGACGATGAGGAAGGTCGCGTCGATCTGCGCGTTGAGGTCGACGATGAGCTGGTTGAGGTAGGCCACGCGCACCGGGTCGAGGCCGGAGTCCGGCTCGTCGAAGAGGATGATCTCCGGGTCCAGGACCAGCGCCCGGGCAAGCCCGGCGCGTTTGCGCATACCGCCGGAGATCTCGCCGGGCAGCTTGGCCTCGGCGCCGAGCAGCCCGACCATGTCCATCTTCTCGAGCACGATCCGCCGGATCTCGCTCTCCGACCTGCGGGTGTGCTCGCGCAGGGGGAAGGCGATGTTGTCGTACAGGTTCATCGAGCCGAACAGCGCGCCGTCCTGGAACAGCACGCCGAACAACTTCCGCACCTCGTACAGATCGTGCTCACGCAGCTTGGTGATGTCCCGCCCGGCCACCGTGACCGAGCCGCGGTCCGGCTTGAGCAGGCCGACGAGCGTCTTGAGGAACACCGACTTGCCCGTCCCGGAGGGGCCGAGCATGACCGAGACCTCCCCGGCGGGCAGCGTCAGTGACACGTCCTGCCAGATGACCTGGTGACCGAAGGACTTGGTCAGCCCTTCCACACAGATCTCGACACCCATCCGGTCCCGCCCTTCGCCCGTGCCCTCGCCCGTGAGTAGCTCCGACGACTGCTCTACGGGGAGGGGCGGGGCGTCCGTCGCGGCGGACCCGGATTTTTTTTCGGACGGGTTCGCGGGCCCTACGGCAGCTTCACGCGAGGCGTACTCGGGGTGGGTACGGAGAGCGGGGCGGACGGTACGGCGTCAGGGGCCGGGACCGGCGGGACCGACGGCGGCGCGGGGACGGCCGACACAACCGGCAGGTCCGGAACCCGCGGCACCGCCGGAGCCGACAGGCTCGGAAGCGAGGCAGGCAGGACGGCCGGCAGGGGTGGCACGGACATCTTCGCCGACGACCCGCCGGCAGTGGACGCGGCCGGCTGGTGCGCGCGGCCCGTCGGCTTGCGTGCGGCTTCGGGCGTCCCCGGGACCCCCGCCCGGGCCGTGCTGTCCGACCGGATCGCCCCGGCACCGGTGGACACCGCCGGCCGGGGCGCCGGGCCCTTCCCGCCGCCGTCCAGCGCGTACGGCAGCGCGAAGCCCGTCACCACCAGCGTCGCCGCCGTCGAGGCCACGGCCACCGTGTGCGCCTTGCCGCCCGCGCGCGGCCGGCCGCGTCCCAGCAGGAACAGCACGAGCCCGAGCGTCCCGGCCAGCGAGGCGCGCAGCGTTCGCCGGGCGCGGGCCAGCAGGGACTCGACGGTCCGGTAGCTCAGCCCCATGCGCATGGCGACCTGGCCGACGTCCAGGTCCTCCGACTTCAGCCGCAGCGCCTCCGCCTGCCGGGCGGGCAGCTCACCGCTGCGCACGGCGAGCCACTTCGCCTCGGCCCGGTCGCACACCGCCTCCTCGACGGGAACCGGGCCCGGCGCGACGAGTGTGCGGCGGCTGCCCACCTCGGCCTCGCGGTTGACCTGCCGGTGCCGGTCGACGCACAGCCGCATCGTCACCGTCGTCAGCCAGGCGCCGAGCCGCTCGTCGTCGAGGTCCGGGCGTTCCGCGGCCCGCAGCATCGCCTCGTGAACGGCGTCCTCGGCGTCCTCCCGGCTCATGGATCGCCGCCGGGCCACCTTGAGCAGCTGCTCGCGATGGCTCCACATGCGCTGCCAACGCTCGTCGTCGGCCGCTGTGTCCGCAGGCATGTCCGTCGCCATGAGGGCCCCTTCGCACTCACCCGCCGGTCCTGTGCTTCCGGCGGGGGGCGACATTACCGCCGGGTAGTGGCATTTGTGGAGGGGGAGACGTCCATCGTGTTCCCGCCGTTGCCGGTGGTCAGCGGTCCCGCGTCGGGCAGCACACCGAAGTCGGGCAATGTGAGGGTCGGTTCGGGGACGGGAACCAGCGGCGGCCCGGACTCCTTCGGGACGCCGGCCTTGGGGGACGGGCTGGGGGAGGGCAAGGTGGGCGGGGGCGACGGCGTGTGCGAAGGACCAGGGCCCGGCTCCCGGTCGTCTGACGGCTTCGGCCTCTTCGGGCTGGCGGGCTTCGGCCGGTCCGACCGGGAACCGTCGGACGCGTCCGGCACCACGCGGTGTCCGGTCAGGTAGTACGCGTACCACGCCTTGACGGTGCGCAGATAGGCGTCGGAGTGGTTGTAGCCCAGGATCGCCCGGTCCAGGTCGGCGGGGTTCGACAGGTCCCGGCCGCCCGCGCACAGGTAGCGGCCGGCGGCGAGCGCCGCATCGTAGACGTTGTTCGGGTCCGCGCGTCCGTCGCCGTTGCCGTCCGCTCCCCAGCGGGCCCAGGTGGACGGGATGAACTGCATCGGGCCGACCGCGCGGTCGTACACCGTGTCCCCGTCGTACGCACCGCCGTCGGTGTCCGCCACGACGGCGAAGGCGCCGCCGGTCAGCCGCGGGCCGAGGATGGGCGTCACGGTCGTCCCGTCCCGGGTCACCCGGCCGCCCCGTGCCTGCCCGGACTCCACCTGTCCGATCGCGGCCGGCAGCTGCCAGCGCAGCCGGCAGCGTGGCGCGCTGCGCGCCAGCTCCTCCTCGGCACGCCGGTACGCGGCGAACACGCTCGCGGGCAGGGCGCCGCCGCCCGACACTCCGTGTGCCGAGCCCTTCTTCCGCGTCCGCAGCGGGGGAAGGCCGGTGCGGTACGGGGCGTCGCCGGACACGCTGAGGCCGTGCTCGGCGGGTGCCGCCCTACGCGCGGGCTCCACGGCCTCGGCCGAGACCGCCCTCGGCGCCTGCGACGCGGTCAGCACGGCCATCGCCGCTGCCGCGATCGCCGTACCCCTGGCACCCCTCAGTGCCCCCTTGAGTGCACGCGCTGTCACTGTGCAGTCCCCTCCGTGGGTGAATCCGTCGTCTGCTCTACGCGGCCGGGGAGCAAGTCCGTCGCGCGCATCCGGGGGCAAACGGCTCCACCCCTGCACGATGCCGCCCGCGTACCTCCCCCTGGAGGGCAGGCGGCCCGACCCACGTCCGGGGGTCACTTTCTTCAGCGCAAGCGGGTTTCAAGTAGCACGGGTGACGGCCCGCCGCCATGAGGTCAACGCATCTGTGTGGTGCTGATCTTGCGAGCGTTGCAGATCGTCCACGAAGTCCGCCGCACGCGTGAGCATGAAGGGCCCGGCTGCGGGCAGGCGAGGAATGTGTGAGGTGGATGAGCTTGTCGCGCAGGTCCTGCATGCTCTGAACCAGGCGGGATTTGAGGTGGTTGGCGGAGGGGATTGTCAGATGCCCGGTCTCCAGGTCAGTGACACCCCCTGCCGGGGTACTGGTCGCGTGGGCGACGTCTGACGGATTCAGTGCGCCGGCTGCTGACAAGCCTGGCGGCGGTTCCCGGGACGGCATGCGGTGTGCAGTGCAGGCTGCCCTCTCCGCCTTGATGACCTCCCTGGGATACCCGGTCATGGGCACGCCCGCCGGAGTCATCGTCCTGGTGAAAGACGGCGATGCCGGCTAGACGGGCATAGCGGCCAGCATGCCCCGTTGGGTCAGAGGCGCCGAGATGGCCCCTCCACACGCGGTGGGACGCCCGCGGGGTCCCGAGGATGGCTCCCGCGTCGGCGATAGGTCCGTTCGTTACCTGCTCGTGCTGGACCCATCGTCAGGCCGGACCGGATGCTGAGCCGCCCCCTCCACATCTTCCCATTCGTATCCCGAAGATGGGCCTACCCCATGCGTACCCTCATCCGCGCCGGCGCGCTGACCGCCGGCGCTTCGGCCGTGCTGCTGTCTGCGCCGGCCGCGCACGCCACCGCTCCCGGTGACAACGGCGCAGTGAAGATCCACGACGCCAAGACAGGCGAGGAGCTGCGCCGCAACGAGCCCCACGTCTGCACGTTCTACCTCGACGCCTTCGGCTTCGACGCGGTCCAGCAGGTCGACTGGCACATCGAGGCCTGGGCTCCGACCGCCGTCACCAAGGGCGAGACCGTCAAGGCCGGCGCCATCACCCTGGACGGCCAGGGTCACGGCCGTACGGCGGACCTGTCGCTGCCCGACGGGCACTACAAGCTGTTCTGGAACTTCGACGGCGAGAAGGGCGCCGCCAAGCACAAGGTGTTCTGGACCGACTGCAAGGGCTCCGAGGGCGGTGGTGGCGGTACGACGCCGTCCGCTTCCGTTTCGCCCTCGTCTTCGGACTCGGCAGGTGCGTCGGCCTCGCCGAGTGCGTCGTCCGGCGAGGGCGGTGCCGCCCCGTCGGCCGCCGCATCCCCGTCCGCGCAGGGCGGCAGCGGCGATCTGGCCGAGACCGGCAGCAGCGCGCCGGTGGGCCTGTTGACGGGCGCTGCGGCGGCGCTCGTGGCCACGGGCGGTTACCTGGCGCTGCGGCGCCGCAGGGCCTCCCAGGGCTGATGCCCGCCGCGTATGACGGTGCCCGTGCTCGTCACCCGGACGAGTACCGGGGCACTGCACACACACCGCCGCCAGGCAGCGTGAGGGTCAGTTCGGGAAGGAGAACGAGCGGAGTCCCGGACTCCTTCGGGACGCCGGCCTTGGGGGACGGGCTGGGGGAGGGTGAGATGGACGGCGCGGCTGCTCAGCGGCTTATCCCAGTGTTCGGGACTGGCCGCGCGTCCGGCCTGCAGCAGCACTCCCAGCCCGGCGGCGTCGGGGGTGGGGTCTGCCGCCAGATCGGGATCGTCGTGGTCGGGGGGCGTCCGGCTCTGCGGCACTGCTGAGCGAAATGCGTGCCAAGGCACCGCCGTCACTGACCTCCGGGGCCCGGCCCACTACGGCCGACTTGCCAGTCACCGTCGCCACACTGGCAACGCGCCCCGACATCACCCTGGCCAGCGAGCCATGCGGTACTCCAGCTTGTGCATGGCACTCGCGCTGACTTCCGGCATCGCGCACGTCTCTGCAGCAGGCCAGGTGGGCAGACGTAATCCCGCGGCGGGCGGATTGACCGCTACGCATGGGTCAGCCTTGCCACCACCATCTGCGGCCAGGACTGACGGGCAGTCAGATTTCGTTCCCACGGCGTTCCCATTTCTCCGGGAAAATGGGAACGCCGAACTACTTCGCGGCAAAACCGCAGGTCAAGCGTGCCCCCGGCAGGATTCGAACCTGCGACACCCGCTTTAGGAGAGCGGTGCTCTATCCCCTGAGCTACGAAGGCGGGGATCTGTCGGAAAGCGGGTCTGAAGGGGGGTGGCCCTGGTGGGGCGGTCCCTTTGGACAGGTTTCCGGCAGTGTGGTGGTGGCAGGGCTGGAGTGCAGCTGTGCCACCGCCCACAGTGTAGCGGCTGGCGCGGTGGGGGCCGGGGCCTTGTCGTGCCCCGTGTGCTGATCGAGGGCGTCGCCGGCCGGCCGGGGTCAGTCGGTCCTGTGGCGTCGGTAGTGGCGGGCGACCCGGATTCGGTTGCCGCAGCGGGTGGCCGAGCACCAGCGGCGGCGTGGGTGCGTGGGCAGGAACAGCATCACGCAGTCGTCGGCTTCGCACTCCCGGATGCCGGTGACCGCCGGGTCCGTCAGCAGTCCGGCGGCGGCCTCCGCGAGGTGCGCGGCCAGGCGTCGGCCGGGTGAGCCGTCGCGTCGGCGTGTGGTGACGACCGCCGAGCCGTTCCAGGTCAGTTCGTCGATGGCCGGCGCTGCGCGTTGTGCCTGGTTGAGCGCCTCCAGGTCGGCGGGCGACGGCTCGGCCCCGCGGCGGACGTGGTCGAGGGCGCGGGCGGTGTGCTCCCGTACGGCCCGTACGGCGGCCACGTCCGCCTCGGTCAGTTCCTGCGGCACCTCGCCCGGAACGCGGTCGGCCTCAAGAGCCCACCAGGTCCGCAGGTCGGCCGGGGTCAACAGCAGGTCACCCGCGGTCTGACGGGTGTTGACCAGGTCCAGGGCGAGGGGTTCCCCGGTCAGAGGCGCGAGTTCGCTCATATGGCTAATGGTACATAGACGGATTGACACGTTAGGTGGGCGGATGCAGGCTGGGGCTAATGCAAGAAACGGCGAAGAAAGAGTTAGGTATGTTTGCCTCAACAGCCCGCACCGTCCATCGCCACCTCGATGTCGACGGTGTCGACGTCTTCTACCGGGAGTCCCTCCCCGAGCGGCCCGACGCGCCCGTCCTGCTGCTCCTGCACGGTTTTCCGTCCGGCTCCCACCAGTTCCGCGGCCTCATCGACGCCCTCGGTTCGCACTATCGGCTGATCGCCCCGGACTACCCCGGCTCCGGCCACACCCGGGCCCCGGACGGGTTCACCTACTCGTTCGACCGGCTCGCCGACATCACCGAGGGTTTCGTGCAGCGCCTCGGACTCGACCGGTTCGTGATGTACGTCTTCGACTTCGGCGCGCCCGTCGGTTTCCGTATCGCCGAACGCCACCCCGAACGGATCGCCGGGCTCGTCGTGCAGAACGGCAACGCCTACGCCGAAGGGCTCTCCGACACCGCCCGCGGCCTCCTCGGCCTGACCTCCGACACCCCCGACGCGCAGGACGCCGTCCAGGCCGTGCTCACCCTCGACGCCACCCGCAGTCAGTACGAGACCGGTGTCCCTGCTCCCGACCTGGTCGCCCCGGACGGCTGGACCCTCGACCAGCACTTCCTCGACCTGCCGGGCCGCAAGGAGGCCCAGCAGGCGCTGATCTTCGACTACCACTCCAACGTCGAGCGCTACGACGCCTGGCAGGAGTGGCTGCGCCGGCACACCCCGCCCACCCTCATCACCTGGGGCAGCAACGACCCCTTCTTCACCGAGCCCGGAGCCCGCGCCTACCTCCGCGACCTGCCCGACGCCGAACTCCACCTCTTCGACACCGGCCACTTCGCCCTCGAGACACACCTGCCGGAGATCGCCCCGCTGATCGCCGACTTCCTCGACCGCGCCTGGAAGTAGTCCGGAAAAGTGGTTCAGGAGGAGTGGTTCGGAGGAGCGGTTCAGGTGGAGTGGTTCGGCGGGCGAGCCTCCGCCATCCCGTCAGGACAAAGGAACTCCGCTGAACCGGGATGCCGTCCGCAGGTCGTCCTGGATCCGGTCGGCGGTGGTGCGTAGTTCGGGGAGGACGTCCGTCACCAGTTCCTCCAGGCTGCGGCGGGCCGCGTGGGCGGCCACGTTCAGGGCGGCGACCGGGCGGCCCGCGCGGTCGCGCACCGGCACCGCGATCGAGCGCAGACCGGACTCCAGTTCCTCGTCCGCCAGGGCGTGGCCGTGAGGTCCGTCGAGTTCCAGGAGCGCCCGGCCCAGGGCCGTGCGGCTCGCCGGCAGCCGGGTGCCCACCGTGATGTCCACCGTCAGGACCCGGCTCGCGGCCGCCACCGCGACGTACTGGATCTCCGCCGGGTCGGTCCCCGGGACCAGGACCGCCAGCGCCGTCGGCTCCTGGAGGCGGTCCGCCAGGGCGCGGAGGTGAGGGGTCGCCAGGCGGGCGAGGGTGGTGCGGGACAGCGGGGGGTAGCCCAGGGAGAGGACCCGGGGGGTGAGGGTGAAGGCGCGGTCCGCTGCTCTCACCAGGCCCAGGTACTCGTACGTGATCAGGGCCCGGCGGGCCGTCGCCCTCGCCAGCCCCGTCGCCTTCGCCACGTCCGTCAGGGTCAGCGCGGAGCGGCCCTCGCCGAAGGCCGTGAGGACGGTCAGTCCCCGGGCCAGCGACTCCACGAAGTCACGGCCCAGTTCGTGCTTGGAAGCCGTGGTCCACACCGCGAGGCCTGCGGGGGGCGGGCCCGGCTCTGCGGGGCGGGCCTCGCGCAGGTCCCGCTCCATCGCCGCCACCGCCGTACGCAGCCGGGGGAGGAGCGTGTCGCGCAGGTCCGCCGCCGTGTGGCGGCTGGTGTGGCTGACGACGTTCGCCACGCACGCCACCCGGCCGGTGCCCGGGTCACGTACGGGGACGGACACCGCGACCAGGCCCGGTTCGATCAGCTGGTCGTCCAGGGCCCAGCCCTCCCGACGGGCCCGCTCCGCCCTGGCCTCGAAGCCGTCGAAGTCGTCGAAGTCATCGAAGCCGTCGGCGACAACACCGACATCGGCGTCGTCCGCGCCGCCAGGACTCCGCGGCGGTACGGCCGGGAAGCCCGCGTCCGTCGGGTCCGCCGCGCGCCGCGCCCGCCAGTGCGCCCACTCCGTCTCCGTCCACTCGGCCGCGAACAGCGGGCCGGGGGCGGTGCGTTCGGCCGGCAGCAGGTCGCCGATGCGGAAGCTCACGGACATCGCGCGGCGACGGGTCGCCTGGTGGATGAAACGGATGCCGTCCCGGTCGGCGACCGCGAGGGAGACGGATTCGTCCAGTTCGTCGGCGAGGGCGTCCGCGTGCGCGTCTAGGAGCGCGGGCAGACGGAGGGCGGCCAGGTAGGCGTTGCCCAGTTCCATCACACGGGGGGTGAGCACCGCGTCCCGGCCGTCTTGGCGGACGTATCCCATGCGGGCGAGGGTCGCGGTGATCCGGTCGACCGTGGAACGGGCGAGGCCGGTACGCCGTTCCAGCGCGCTCGCGCTCAGCGTCCCGCCCGCCTCGGTCAGCGCCGTCAGCACCGCCACGCCCCGGATGAGCGGCGCGACCGCCTCGGCGGGCGGCTCGCCCGGGACGGCGGAGGAGGAGAAGGGGGACGGGAAAGGGGACAGGGAGGCGGTCATCGGCTCTCCGGTACGGCGATCAGGGCACTCTTACCGTAAACCGTGGCCGACCTGGCCATCCCCGTGTCACCCGCACCCCGTGGCGACCATCCTCGTGTCACCCGCACCCCCGTACCCGTAGTGGCTATCCCCGTGTCACCCGCACCCGGTAGTTCCCCTCCAGGTCCGCCGACAGGACCTGTACGTCGATCCCGTGCTTGGGGTCCTTGAAGCTCTCGCCCGGGCCGAACGGGGCGTCCGAGAGTTCCGCCTGGACGTTGGGGCTGCGGGTGCAGCCGCCGGTGTCGCGGTGGGCGTCGTACACCTTGATCGGTCCGCGGCCGGTGTCGACGTTCGCGTCGACCTTGTAGATGAGGACGCCGGGGCGGCAGACCTCCTCGTCGTTGCCGCTCTTGGTCCGCACCTCCAGGGCGTAGCCGGTGCGGGCGTCCAGGGGGACGAAGACCAGTTTGCGGCCGCCGGGGCGGGAGAGCGGGGTGAGGGTGTAGTCGGCGGTGCCGTGGGTCCCCGCGCAGCTGACCTGGGCGGCGTCCAGCCAGCCCAGCTTCCACTTGTGCCAGGCGAGCAGGTCGTTGTCGGCCCCCCAGTCCTCGCTCATGATGTCCCAGTGCCCGACCGCGCCGCCGCCCTCCTGGGTGTAGAGGTCGGGCAGGCCGAAGACATGGCCGTTCTCGTGGGGGAGGACCCGGTAGCCGGTGCGGTCGTAGGAGCCGGAGCCGTCGTCCTGGCGGGAGTAGACGAACGAGGCGTTGGCGACCGGGACGCCGTCGGCGACCGGAGCCTCGCTGTTGCCGGCGAAGGTCACGGAGAGCACGGTGTCCAGGGCGGAGGGGCCGGCGTTCGGGGTGACCAGCACGTTCAGGAGGTCGTACGAGCGGAAGTCCACGTCCGGGTCGGCGGCGGCCACGATGTCCTGGACCAGTTGCCGGTAGCCGGGGTCGAAGGGGGCGCCGCGTTCTATGCCGTACTCCTTGAACGGCTTGGGCATCCGCAGCCAGTGGTCGATGGGGGCCGCGGGCTCGTAGTCGAGCTTGCCGTAGGAGGCGGTGCGGAACCATTCCTGGGTCTGCGGGAAGAACTCGCGGTAGCGGTCGAGGGCGCTGCCCTGGCCGGGCGCGTCGGAGAAGTCGACCATCAGGGTCAGGGCGTGCACGGTGCCGGTGGAGCGGGAGTAGCCGCTCGGGGTGGGGATGCCCTCGGTCATCTGGACCGTGTGGTTGCCGCTGATCAGGCAGGGGCCGTAGACGGAGGAGCGGGCCAGCGCGATGGGGCCGGCGCCGGCCGGCGAGGGGGCCGTCGTGAGATGCCCGGTGCCCGCCGAGGTGCCGACCGCGAGGAGCAGCGCGGCCACGGCGGCGAGGCAGAGCGCACGGCGGGGGCGTATCCGGCCGCGGTCCGGACGTATCCGGCGGGTCGCCGGCGTACGGCGGCCCAGGGTCCTGCGGGGGGTACGACGGCTCGCGGGCGCACGGCGGCTGGGCTGCGGCTGCATGCATGGACCTTTCGCTCCACGGCAGCCGCCGGTCTCCGGCTGCACCCTTTCGATCACCCTGTGTCGGCGGGGCGTTGGGCGCGCGCTGGAGGGGCCGATCGTGGGACCACCCCGGAAAGAGCGGTGTGACCCAGGTCACGTGAAATCCGTGGAAGGCGCGGAAATAACCGGGGACCCTCTCCCCGTTTAGACCTGTGTCCGAGCGAAACGGGGAGCTGCTCCCCGGATCGCGGAAGTCAAGACCGAAGCCAAGACCGAAGTCCGACAGACCAGGAGTGCGCCGTGCAGACCGCGACCGCCATCCCCGCCGTGCGCAAGGCGCCCCGGCCCCGCGCCGACGCCCTGCGCAACCGGGAGCGGATCGTCGCCGCCGCCCGGGAGATGTTCACCGAGTACGGCCCCGACGTGCCGCTCGACGAGATCGCCCGCCGGGCCGGCGTCGGCAACGCGACGCTGTACCGCAACTTCCCCGACCGCGACGCACTGGTCCGCGAGGTCGTCTGCTCCGTCATGGACCGGACGTCGGAAGCGGCCGAACTGGCGCTCGCGGAGACCGGGGACGCCTTCGAGGCGCTGGAGCGCTTCGTGCACGCCTCCGCCGACGAGCGGGTCAGCGCGCTGTGCCCGATGGTCGCCAGCACCTTCGACGAGAACCACCCCGATCTGGAAGCGGCACGCGAGCGGTGCGAGCAGCTCATCGAGCAGCTCATGGACCGCGCCAAGGCGGCCGGACAGCTCCGTCCGGACGTGGGCGTCGGCGATGTGATGATCGCCGCCGCCCAGCTCAGCCGGCCCCCGGCCGGTACCGGCTGCCTGGTCAACGACCGCTTCGTCCACCGCTATCTGCAGCTGTTCCTGGACGGGCTGCGGGCTCCGGCCCGATCCGCCCTGCCGGGCACGGCCGTGACCATGGAGGACCTGCGCCAGGCCTGACCCAGCCGCGAACCGCCGATCAGTTCCCGATTAGTTCGAGACCGCCTAGCGGTCCTTCATCCGACACATCTGACGTTCGCCTCACACATCACATCTGACCTGCGTCGCCGATCCCGATCCGTCGCCGATCGGCCGTCGCACACCTCACGCATCGCTTTTTCCGTCACGAAGCCACGAAGTGGGTACCCCTATGTCCGAAACAGCCGCCAAGGCTCCCGGCGCACCGGCACCGGCCGGTGACGCCAACCGCTGGAAAGCGCTCGTCTTCATCGCGCTCGCCCAGCTGATGGTCGTCCTCGACGCCACCATCGTGAACATCGCACTGCCCTCCGCCCAGACCGACCTGGGCATCTCCGACGGCAACCGGCAGTGGGTCGTCACGGCCTACGCCCTCGCCTTCGGCGGTCTCCTCCTCTTCGGCGGCCGGATCGCCGACCTGTGGGGCCGCAAGCGGGCCTTCGTCATAGGCCTGACCGGCTTCGCCGCCGCCTCCGCGCTCGGCGGTGCGGCGACCTCCGGCGCGATGATGTTCGGCGCCCGCGCCCTCCAGGGTGTCTTCGGCGCCATGCTCGCCCCGGCCGCGCTCTCCCTGCTCGCCGTGATGTTCACGGACGCCAAGGAGCGTGCCAAGGCCTTCGGTATCTACGGCGCGATCGCCGGTGGCGGCGGCGCCGTCGGCTTCATCCTGGGCGGTGTGCTCACCGAGTACCTGGACTGGCGCTGGACGTTCTTCGTGAACATCCCGTTCGCCATCGTCGCCGCGCTCGGCGCGTACTTCGTCATCCGTGAGCCGGAGGGCGGCCGCAACCGCAACCCGCTCGACATCCCCGGCGTGCTGCTCTCCACCCTCGGCCTGGTCTCCCTGGTGTACGGCTTCACCCGCGCCGAGTCCGACGGCTGGGGCGACGCCACCACCGTCGGCCTGTTCGTCGCCTCCGCGGTGCTGCTGATCGCGTTCGTCGTCACCGAGACCCGGGTCAAGGCCCCGCTGCTGCCGCTGCGCGTGGTCCTCGACCGCAACCGCGGCGGTATCTACCTCTCCCTCGGCATCGCGATCATCGCGATGTTCGGCACCTTCCTCTTCCTGACCTACTACCTCCAGGTCATCAAGGGCTTCTCGCCGATCAAGACCGGCTTCGCCTTCCTGCCGATGATCGCGGGCATGATGGTCGGCTCGACCCAGATCGGCACCCGGCTGATGACCCGGGTCCCGGCCCGGCTGCTGATGGGCCCCGGCTTCCTGGTCGCCGCGGCCGGCATGCTGGTCATGACCCAGATCGAGATCGGCTCGTCGTACGCCTCGACGATCCTGCCCGCGATGGTGCTGCTCGGTCTCGGCATGGGTACGGCGTTCATGCCGGCCATGTCCCTGGCCACGCTCGGCGTCGAGCCCCGGGACGCCGGTGTCGCCTCCGCGATGGTCAACACCTCGCAGCAGGTGGGCGGCGCCATCGGAACCGCCCTGCTGAACACGATCGCCGCGTCCGCGACGACGTCGTACATCAAGGACCACATCGCGACCGCGACGTCCAAGTCCCAGCAGCAGCTGGTCCAGATGGAGGGCGCGGTGCACGGCTACGCGAACGCGATCTGGATCGCCGCCGGCATGCTGGTGCTGGCCGCGGTGGTCGTGGTGACCTTCGTCAACGCGGGCCGGCAGGACACCACGCCGGTCGCCTCCGGTGAAGGCGCGGAGGACGAGGTGGCGATCCCGGTGGTCGCCCACTGAGCCTCTGAGCCACCCCTGGGTACCCGCGTCGCGGACCTGCCCCGGCTCCTCAGCGGAGCCAGGGCAGGTCCGCGCCCGCTTCGTCGGGCTGCAGGCCCTCGGCGACGATCTGCATGATCTCGCCGAGGGCCTGCTGCTGTTCCGGGGTCAGCCGCTCGAACAGCGCCTGCCGTACGGCGGCCACATGGCCCGGCGCGGTGCGCCGCAGCACCTCGATGCCCTCGTCGGTCAGCACCGCGAACTGGCCGCGCTTGTCGGAGGGGCAGTCCTCGCGCCGCACCCAGCCGTTCTTCTCCAGGCGGGCGATGGCGTGCGAGAGCCGGGACCGGGTGATCTTCGCGTTCATGGCCAGCTCGGTCATCCGCAGCCGCCGCCCGGGCGTCTCGGCGAGGCCGACGAGCAGGCCGTAGTAGATGTGCGGCATCCCCGCGTCCCGCTGCAGCTGACGGTCCAGATGGTCCTCCAGCAGGGTCGTGGCGTGCAGATACGAACGCCAGACGTGCTGTTCGTCGTCGGTGAGCCAGCGGTTCTGCACGGGGGCGGATGCGGATGCCGAATTCATGTGTCCCACTGTACGAGCCTTCTCCTTGAAGGTTAAACAAGTAAGGCGTAAGGTGTTGAACGGAAAGCTTGAGAGTTAAAATATCAGGGTTGAAGAAGAGGGCCGGGAAGAGGCCCGGAGGGAGCTGCCGTCATGACCGCCGCCGCCAAGGAGCGCATGCCCGCCCTCTATCTGAGCCACGGCGCGCCGCCGCTCGCCGACGACCCGGTCTGGCCCGGTGAACTCGCCGCCTGGAGCGCCGGCCTGCCCCGCCCCAAGGCGATCCTGATGGTCTCCGCCCACTGGGAGGAGGCACCCCTCGCCCTCGGCGCCGTGCAGCCCGTGCCCCTCGTCTACGACTTCTGGGGCTTCCCCGAGCACTACTACCAGGTCCAGTACGGGGCCCCCGGCGCACCGGAGCTCGCCGAGTCCGTGCGCAAGCTGCTGCGCGCCCCCGGCACCCCCGTACAGGACATCCCGGACCGCGGCCTCGACCACGGCGCCTATGTGCCCCTGGTGGAGATGTTCCCGGCCGCGGACATCCCCGTCCTGCAGATCTCCATGCCCACCCTCGACCCGGTCCGCCTGATGGAGATCGGCCGCAGGCTCGCCCCGCTGCGTGACGAGGGCGTGCTGATCGTCGGCTCCGGCTTCTTCACCCACAACCTGGCCGCCCTGCGCTACACGGGCAACGGCGTGCCGTCCTGGTCCTCCGAGTTCGACGACTGGGGCCACCGGGCGCTGGAGAACCGCGACTGGGACGCCCTGCTCGACTTCCTCGACAAGGCCCCGGCCGGCCGGTACGCCCACCCGCGCACCGAGCACTTCGCGCCGCTCTTCGTCACCATGGGCGCGGCGGAGGCCGGTGGCGAGCTGGACGCGCAGAAGTCGGTGATCGACGGGTTCTGGATGGGGATGGCGAAGCGGTCGGTGCAGTTCGGCTGAACAGCCCCGGCGGTGTCCTACAGGGGCTTCTCGTACCAGGCCACGTCCCAGTAGCGGCCGAACTTGCGGCCCACCTCGCGGTACGTGCCGACGTACCGGAAACCGAAACGCTCGTGCAGCCGGGCGGACGCCTCGTTCGGCTGCGCGATGCCCGCGTAGGCGCGGTGCAGGTCCTCGCCCGCCAGCGCCTCGAAGAGGGCCTTGTAGAGAAGCGTGCCGATACCGCGCCGGCCGGCGTCCGGGGTGACGTATACCGTCGTCTCGACCGAGGTGTGGTAGGCCGGTTTCACTCGGTAAGGGCTGGATGTGGCGTACCCGAGAATCTGCTGTGAGTCTGCCGATACGGCAACCTTCAGGCGGTACGGGCCGTCTTCCGGGTGGGAGAGCAGCCAAGGACGTCGCTCTTCCGGCGTGAAGGCCACCGTGTCGAATGTGATGGGCGTCTCACGTACGTAGTGGTTGTAGAGCTCTGTGAGGGCTTCGAGGTCCGCCTCGACTCCCGGCCTGACCTGCACCTCAGTACGTTCCGACGACATTCGGTCTCCTCACGTGGTCGCGCAGGATACTGCATGATCAGAAAAATCGGAGGACGGCGTGGGAATTCTGTCCGGATTCCAGTCGTTGTTTCCATCAGATGCAGGGCACTCGGCGAGAGTCCGAGGAGTTCCAGGAGTGGAGTTCCGCAGGGCGTCGAGTCGAGAACCCGGCAGCTGAAGCACCGACAGGACCACCCGCCCGCCCACCATCGCAAGGGAGCACGCATGGCAACCCGTGCCGTCGCCCGTCGTAAGACCGCCACTGGCGAGGCGGCCGACTCCACAAGCAGTGTTCGCGCCCGTGCCGTTCGCGGCCACGGCGGCGAGATCGCCGACCGTGATCTGGTCGGCATGTACCTCGACGAGATCGCGCGCACACCGCTGCTCGACGCCGCCAAGGAGGTCGAGCTGTCCCAGACCGTGGAGGCGGGTGTGTTCGCGCGGCAGGTCCTCGACGGCGAGGAGGAGTCCGCTTCGGACGCCACCCGCGAGGAACTGGAGGCGCTCGTCGCCGCAGGTGAGCGCGCGAAGGACGTCTTCATCCGCTCCAACCTCCGCCTGGTCGTGGCCGTCGCCCGACGCTACCCGCGCAGCGGTCTGCCCCTGCTCGACCTGATCCAGGAGGGCAACGCGGGCCTGGTGCGCGCCGTCGAGAAGTTCGACTACCGCAAGGGCTTCAAGTTCTCGACGTACGCCACCTGGTGGATCCGCCAGGCGATCACCCGTTCCATCGCGGACCAGTCCCGGACCATCCGGCTCCCCGTCCACCTGGTGGAGGAGCTCGGCCGGATCCGTCGTGTCCAGCGCGAGTTCAACCGGGAGAACGGCCGCGACCCGGAGCCCGCCGAGATCGCCACCGAGCTCGGCTCCACACCGGAGCGCGTCATCGACGTCCTCGACTGGGCCCGTGACCCGGTCTCCCTGAACATGTCGGTGGACGACGACGGCGACACCCAGTTCGGCGACCTCCTGGAGGACACGTCGGCGGTCAGCCCCGAGCAGTCCGTCCTCACCCTGCTGCGCAGCGAGGAGCTGGACGACCTCATCGGCCGTCTGGACCAGCGCACCGCCTCGATCATCAAGATGCGGTACGGCATCGAGGACGGCCGCGAGCGCACGCTGACCGAGGTCGGCAAGGAGCACGGGCTGACCCGTGAACGGATCCGCCAGATCGAGAAGCACGCACTTCTGGAGCTGAAGAAGCTGGCCCGCTCCACCGGGTTCGAGCCGGCGGCATAAGGGGGTTGTGAGGGGGCTGCGAGGGGGTTCGCGCAGAGGAGGCTCGCGCGCCTGGGGGCGCGCGAGACTCCGTTCGCACCGACCGCGTGCGCGGGGTGGCGGAAGACGGCGCAAACATGGCGCGGTACCGCCGCTTCAGCGCTCCGCGTGTAGGGAACAACCATTCAGGGCCGGGGAGTTGAGAGCCTCGGCCGTGACGGTCGGCTTTCTCGACCGGACCTCTGACGACGTTCTGGCGACCTTGTGACGATCCCTCGATGAGCCATGTCCCGACGCACCATCCCCCCGGCGCCGGGACTTTCCCGGAGCCGGGCTTCGGCGCCCATCCCCCCGGGTGCCGGAGCCCGGCTCCACGTTCTGAGCGTCCGGCGCCGCGCGTTCGCTCTGTTGCTCGGCCCAGTGCGTCTGCCCGGTTCGCTTTCTTCCGGACATGCTGGAACGGTGGTCCACCCCGTACCTGAACCACGGGGTGAACCACCGGATGGCAGATTCTGCCACAGCGGCATAGCCTGCCGAGGTGAGCACCCCCAGCACCGCCGGCAACACCCCCGAGCAGGCCGCCGCCCCTCTCTCCCTCATGGAACGACGCAAGGCGGAGACCCGCATGGAGATCGCCCGGGCGGCCGCGGGCCTCTTCGTACGGCAGGGACTGCGGGCCACCCGTGCCGAGGACATCGCGCAGGCCGCCGGTATCGCCCCCCGCACGTTCTACCGCTACTTCGCGACGAAGGAGGAGGCGGTCGCCCCGCTCTACGCGGCGGGCGCCCGGCGCTGGGCGGAGGCGGTGCGGTCGGCCCCGGCGGCCCTGTCCGTCCCCGAGGCCCTGGAACACGCGGTCCACCACACCCTGACCCCGGGCGCGGGTGTCTCCGCGGCCTCCTGGGAATGGGTCCGCACCCTGATCCACCTGGCCGACACCAGCCCGGCCCTGCGCAAGGTGTGGGCGGAGGTGTGCCAGTCCTCGGAAGATCTCCTGGCGTCGATCCTGGCGGAGCGCACCTCCCAGGACAACGTTGCCCCGGCCCCCCGCCTCCGCTTCACGGCGGCGGTGGCCGGCGCGGCCGTACGGGTGGCGGTGGAGTCCTGGGCCGCGAGCACGGCACCACCGTCGGGGGAGCAGGGGCCGAAGGCGCTGGCACTGCGGAACCTGAGGGCGTTGCGGGGGTTCGACTGGGCGGGGGAGCGGGCGTAACCGCCGACGAGCCCACGTCCCCCATCACCCGTCCTTCGTCCTCCATCCCCCACCGGACTCACGAGCCCCCGCCCGCCCGATTCAACCGTCCCCCCAACTCCCTTACGCACTGCATGAGTTCCGGGGGCTCCCGGACCACGAACTCACACCCCGTCATCGCGAACCGCACCGCCAGCCACTCCATCGGATCCCCGGTGGTCCCCCGGACGACACACCAGCCTTCGTCGCCTTCGGCACCTTCGTCCACCGGTGTCCCCAACCACCCCGGGACCCGGGCCGCCACCTCCGTCACCGTCCCGGCGAACGCGACCACAAACTCGTACGTCTCCTGCTGCCGTTGGATCGACCGCCGCAGAAATTCCGCCGCACTCCCGGTCGGCATCTCCCGCGGAGCGAACCGTGCCCCGGTGGCGAACGGCTCGCTCACCCGGTCGACGCGGAACGTCCGCCAGTCGTCGCGATCGAGGTCGTACGCCACGAGGTACCAGCGCCGTCCGGTCGACACCAGCCGGTACGGCTCCGCCTGCCGCCGTGTCCCGCTCCCGTCCGCCGCCCGGTAGGCGAACCGCAACCGCTCCCGCCCCGCGACCGCCGAGGCCATCACGGTGAGTGTCTCGGGTGCGATGCTCGCCCCGTCCCCCATCGTCAGCGGTGTGGTCGCGGCCTGCAGCGTGGTCACCCGGTGCCGCAGCCGGGCCGGCAGCACCTGCTCCAGCTTCGCCAGCGCCCGTACGGACGCCTCGTCGACCCCCTCGACCGCGTGCCCGGCCCCGGCCCGCAGCCCGACCGCGATGGCCACGGCCTCCTCGTCGTCGAGGAGCAGCGGTGGCATCGCCTTCCCGGCGACCAGCCGGTAGCCCCCGTCGGCCCCCTTGCTGGCCTCCACGGGATAGCCCAGCTCCCGCAGCCGGTCGATGTCCCGCCGCACGGTACGCCGGGACACCCGGAGCCGCTCGGCGAGTTCGCCCCCTGGCCACTCACGGGGCGTCTGAAGAAGGGAGAGAAGCTGAAGAAGCCGAGCCGGAGTGTCCGTCGTCATGCGTCCGAGGATGCCCTACGACTAGGACGGGATCTGTCCTAATCGGCTCCTAGATTGACGGCATGACTTCCACCGACGTCGACACCGACGCCCGATCCGTACCCGACCGAACCCGTTGGCTGGCCCTGGCCATCGTCATGACCGCCGCCTTCATGGACCTCGTCGACGTCACCATCGTCAATATCGCGATCCCCTCCATCCAGCGGGATGCCGGCGCCTCCTTCAGCCAGATCCAGTGGATAACCGCCGGCTACGCCCTCGCCTTCGCGGCCGGTCTGATCACCGGTGGTCGTCTCGGCGACATTCACGGCCGTAAACGGCTGTTCCTCTTCGGGGTCGCCGGCTTCACCCTCGCCTCGGCCCTGTGCGGCTTCGCCGCGAACCCCGGGATGCTGGTCGCCTCCCGCATCCTCCAGGGCGGCATGGCGGCGATGATGGTCCCGCAGGTCCTCTCGATCGTGCACGCCACCTTCCCGGCCCATGAACGCGGCAAGGTCTTCGGCCTGTTCGGCGCGATCGTCGGCCTGGGCGCGGTCTCCGGCCCGCTGCTCGGCGCCCTGCTCACCGAGTGGAACCTCTTCGGTCTCGAATGGCGCCCGATCTTCCTCATCAACCTCCCGGTCGGCATCGCGGCCCTTCTCCTCGGCCGCCGTTACATCAGCGAATCCAAGGCGCCGCACGCGCTGAAACTGGACCTGGCCGGCGTGGCCCTGGTGACCCTCGGCCTGCTGATGCTGCTCTACCCGCTGACCCGCGGCCGCGAGCTCGGCTGGCCGCTGTGGGGGTACCTGTCGATGGCCGGGTCGCTCGTCGTCTTCGGTGTGCTCGTCGCATACGAACGCAGGAAGGCCGCCCGTGACGGCTCGCCCCTCATCGAACCCTCCCTCTTCAAGGTGAAGAGCTTCGCCGCCGGCATCGCCGTCCAGACCGTCTTCGGTGTCGCGCTCGGTGTGTTCTTCCTGGTCTGGACGCTGTACATGCAGATCGGTCTCGGCTGGACCCCGCTGCATGCCGGCCTGACCGGGGTGCCGTTCTCCATCGCCGTCTCCGTCGCGGCCGGCCTGTCCGTGCAGAAACTGGTCCCGCGCTTCGGCCGCAAGGTGCTCCAGGCCGGCGCCCTGGTGATGGGCCTCGGCGTGCTGCTCTACGTCTGGGAGTCCGACCACTACGGCCTCGCCATCGCCTCCTGGCAGATGGCACTGCCCCTGGTCGTGATGGGCCTGGGCATGGGGCTGATCGTCGCCCCGCTGACGGACGCGGTGCTGTCGGAGGTGCCGCGCGAGCACGCCGGTTCCGCCTCCGGTCTGATCAACACCGTGCAGCAGATGGGCAACGCGCTCGGCCTCGGCCTGGTCTCGGTCGTCTTCTTCGGTGTCATCGGGGACCGGCTCACCTCCGCCCAGGTCGGCCCGGCCTTCGCACACGCCTTCCGGCACGCACTGCTCTGGGTGGCCGCCGTCATGGCCGTGATGTTCCTGCTGATGTGGGCCCTGCCCAAGCATCCTGCGCAGCACCTGGAGGGCGGCGACGGTACGGACGAGCCGCTCCCGGCGCCGGAGGCGGAACCCGAACTCGTCCACTGACCAGCGGCGAAGGGCCCGGTACCGGAAGGTGCCGGGCCCTTCCGCATGCGCCGGGAAGTCCGATCGTGCCCGATTGAGGTCCGAACCTGTTTACTTTCCGGAAATCCGGGCGTAGCCTCCCAGCGAAACCACAAGTTCGGGCACAAGTCGGACGCAGTCGGACATCGGCCGGACGACGGACGGACTCGGTCGGGCATCGGCCGACGTATCGTGAAGCGGAGGCGCAGGGGCATGTACGCACCGGAGCGGCAGCAGGAGATCCTCCGGCTCGCCCGTGACGGCGGCCGGGTGGACGTCGTGTCGCTCGCCGAGGAGTTCCAGGTCACCGCGGAGACGATCCGCCGCGACCTGAAGGCCCTCGACCGCGCCGGCCTCGTCCGCCGTGTGCACGGCGGTGCCATCCCGGCCGGACGCCTCGACTTCGAGCCGGACCTCGCCGAACGCGAGTCCACCTCGGCCGACGAGAAGGACCGCATTGCCAAGGCCGCCGTCTCGGAACTGCCGACCGAGGGCACCCTGATCCTCGACGCCGGTTCGACGGTCGCCCGCCTCGCCGCGGCCATCCCGCTGGAGGCGGAACTCACCGTCGTCACCCACAGCCTTCCGATCGCGGCCCGCCTCGCCGACCACCCGGGCATCCAGCTCCACCTGGTCGGGGGGCGCGTACGGCACCGTACGCGCGCCGCCGTGGACGCCTGGGCGCTCCGTGCGTACAGCGAGATCCGCGCGGACGTCCTCTTCGTGGCCGCCAACGGCTTCTCCGCCGAGCAGGGCCTCACCACCCCCGACCTCGCCGAGGCCGCGGTCAAGCGGGCGGCCGTCGCCGCGGCCCGCCGGGTGGTCCTGCTCGCCGACTCCGCCAAGCACGGCCAGGAGCACTTCGCCCGCTTCGGCGACCTGGGCGACGTGGACCTGCTGATCACCGACAGCGGACTGAGCCCCGAGGACGCCGCCGCCATCGAGCGCGGCGGCACGGAAGTAGTACGAGCATGAGCACCACGCACAACGCGAGCGCCACGAGCGCCGGCGCCACGAACGGTACGGGCATGATCCTCACCGTCACCCCCAACCCCTCCCTCGACCGCACCTACGAGGTCCCCGCCCTGGAGCGCGGCGAGGTCATCCGCGCCACCGGCGAACGCATGGACCCCGGCGGCAAGGGCGTGAACGTCTCCCGCGCGGTCGCGGCCGCCGGATGGCGCACGGTCGCCGTACTGCCCCTGGGCGGTGCGCCGGGGGCGCTGGTCGCCGACCTGCTCGACGCGCAGGGCATCGAGGTCGCGCCGGTACCGGTCGCCGGTGCCACCCGCTCCAACATCGCGCTCGCGGAGTCCGACGGGGTGCTCACCAAGATCAACGCGCCGGGTCCTGAACTCTCCGCGGAGGAGCAGGAGCTCCTTCTCGGCACGGTTCGCGAGCAGTCCCGCGACGCCGACTGGATCGCGTGCTGCGGCAGCCTGCCCCGCGGGCTCGCACCCTCCTGGTACGCCAATGTCGTCGCCCGGGTGCACGCCGGGGGCGCGCGCATCGCGCTGGACACCTCGGGACGCGCGCTGCTCGAAGCGCTGCGTGAGCGGCCCGACGTGGTGAAGCCGAACGCCGAGGAGCTCGCGGAAGCCGTCGGGCGCCCCCTGGCGACGGTGGGCGACGCGCTCAAGGCGGCCGAGGAGCTGCGCGGCATGGGCGCACGCGCCGTGCTCGCCAGCCTGGGCGCCGACGGCCAGCTCCTCGTGGAGGACGCGGGCACCTGGTTCGCGAGCGCCCGTGTGGACGCCGTCCGCAGCAACGTCGGCGCCGGCGACTCCTCCCTCGCCGGCTTCCTCATCGCCGGCGGCAGCGGCCCGAAGGCCCTCGCCTCCGCCGTCGCCCACGGCGCCGCCGCCGTCCAGCTGCCCGGCAGCGTGATGCCCACCCCGGCCGACCTGGACCCCACGGCGGTGACCGTCACCGACCGCGTCCCCGTCGACCGCGAACTGACAGAGCCGGTGTCATGAACGTCCAGACCGTGGATACGACGACCCGTGCGGACGCGCTCCTCCCCGGCGCAGCCCGCCGACAACCGGCCCAGGAGCGGCGAGGTCCCTCGTTACTCGCCGCGCCGACGGGCCGTCGGGGCACCCTGAGCCGCCCCGCCGTCCCCGGGAGGCGGGGCTTCCCCGGCCCCGTCTCCCACCCCGCCCCCCACGGCACCCCCGTCCCCACCCCCACCCCCGCCCACCCCACACTCCGGGCGATACGCGTGCATAGGAGCCCGCGATGAGCGACATGATCACCGCGGACCTGGTCGATCTCGACCTGTCCGCCGACTCCAAAGAAGCGGCGGCGCGCGCCCTCGCCGAGCGCATGGTGGCCCTGGGCCGGGTGACCGACCTGGACGGCTTCCTCGCCGACGTGGCCGCCCGCGAAGCCCAGATGCCCACCGGCCTCGACGGCGGCATCGGCATCCCGCACTGCCGCAGCGCCCATGTCACCGAGCCGACGCTTGCCTTCGGGCGCAGCGCCGCCGGCGTCGACTTCGGCGCGGCCGACGGCCCCGCCGACCTCATCTTCCTGATCGCGGCTCCCGCCGGCGCCGACGACGCCCACCTCACGATCCTCTCCTCGCTGGCCCGCCAGCTGATGAACAGCGAGTTCACGGACGCGCTGCGGTCGGTGGGCGACGCGGAGACGGCGGCGGCGCTGATCCGCGGCGACGAGAAGCCTGCGACCCCTGCGGCCGAGGGCACCGCGAGCGCCTCCCAGAACACCGCTGCGGCGCCGGCGGCGGCCTCCGCCGGCACCGCAGCGGCCAGCACGAGCACGGGCGCGGGTTCGGACACGGGTTCGGGTGCGGGCTCGGAGGCGGGCGAGCGCCCCTTCCGTATCGTCGCCGTCACCTCCTGCCCGACCGGCATCGCCCACACCTACATGGCGGCCGAGTCCCTGGAGAACGCGGGCCGCGAGGCGGGCGTCGAACTCGTCGTCGAGACGCAGGGCTCGGCCGGCTTCACCCGGCTCGACCCCGAGGTCATCGCGGCGGCGGACGGCGTGATCTTCGCGCACGACGTCCCGGTGCGCGAGAAGGACCGCTTCGCCGGCAAGCCCACCATCGACGTCGGCGTGAAGGCGGGCATCAACCGTCCCGCCGAGCTGATCGGCGAGGTCCGCGAGCGGGCGGCCCGCGGTGAGGTCACCTCCGGTTCCGCGCCGTCCACGCCGGTCGAACGCGCCGGTGACGCCGGCGAGGGCTACGGCACCAAGCTGCGCAAGTGGCTGATGTCCGGCGTGAGCTACATGGTTCCGTTCGTCGCGGCCGGCGGTCTGCTGATCGCCCTCGGCTTCGCCATCGGCGGCTACAAGGTCAACAAGGCGCCGTCGGTCATGGACCACTTCGTGTGGACCCAGGGCGACAGCTGGGCCGCGCTGCTCTTCCAGATCGGTGTCGTCTCCTTCGGCTTCCTGGTCCCGGTCCTCGCGGGCTACATCGCCTACGGCATGGCGGACCGCCCCGGTCTGGTCCCCGGTTTCGTGGGCGGCATGATCGCGTCCACCATCAACGCGGGCTTCCTCGGCGGCCTGGTCGCCGGTCTGCTGGCCGGTGGCGTGGTGATGGGGATCCAGAAGATCAACATCCCTACGGCGCTGCGCGGCATCATGCCGGTGGTGGTGATCCCGCTGATCTCCTCGGCGATCGTCGGGTTCCTGATGTTCGTCGTGGTCGGCAAGCCCATTGCCTCCGCCCAGAAGGGCATGACCGACTGGCTGAACGGCCTCTCCGGCTCCAACGCCATCCTGCTCGGCGCCCTGCTCGGCCTGATGATGTGCTTCGACCTCGGCGGCCCGGTCAACAAGGTCGCGTACACCTTCGCCACCGCCGGTATCGCGGTCTCCAACCCCAGTGACTCCGCGATGAAGATCATGGCGGCGGTCATGGCGGCCGGCATGGTCCCGCCGCTGGCGATGGCCCTCGCGACCACCGTGCGCGGCAAGCTCTTCACCCAGACCGAGCGCGAGAACGGCAAGGCCGCCTGGGTGCTGGGCGCCTCCTTCATCTCCGAGGGCGCCATCCCGTTCGCCGCGGCCGACCCGCTGCGCGTCATCCCGTCCTCGATGGTCGGCGGCGCGATCACCGGCGCCCTGTCGATGGCCTTCGGCGCCACCCTGCGCGCCCCGCACGGCGGCATCTTCGTGGTCCCGCTGATCGGCAACCCGTTCCTCTACCTGATCGCCATCGCCGCCGGCGTCTGCGCGACCGCGGCCCTGGTCGTCATCCTGAAGGGCATGCGCAAGCCGGCCCAGCAGACCACGGCGGGCGGCTCCGCGGGCGGTGCCGCCGCCGGCGCGAAGGAGGACAGGCAGCCGGTCGCGGCCTGATCGACCGCACCCCTCTTGTCCCTTTGATTCGCTGTGAGTTGTTCACGGCACCTGCGAGATACGTCACGGTCCGGGGCCAAAGTCCCGGACCGTGGTGTGTACTGGGATGCATGCCTGAGCACGCCTCGACCTTCCAGCTGATCGGCTTCGCCGCGCTCACTCTGGCGACCGTCGCCTGGGCGGTCGTCGTGACGCGTCTGCTGCGCCGCAACCGCCGTGAGGCCATTGCCTGGCACGCCGCGCGTACCGTGCCCGCCTTCCCGCACCAGCACCCGGAGGCCGGCCCGTCACGGGAGTCCGTCGAACTGACCCCGGCCGAACAGGACGCCTTCGCGGGCCTGGTCCGGCGCCTGGGCGGCCGCTGACCGGCCACCTCGCCGACAGGTCCTGGGCCTCCGGCAGGTCCTGGGCCTGCCGCGCCGGCAGCTCCTAGGCCTGCCGGGCCGCCCGCCGCTCCATCGCGTCCCGGGCCGCGTCCTCCGTCGGATACACCTCGCACATGTGCCGGCCGTCCTCGGTCGCCGTGTGCTCGACCTCCCACAGGGACAGCTCCCGGCCGTCACGCAGCAGGAACGCGTGCTCGTAGAGCGAGAAACTCAGACCCGCCCGGCCGGCCCGCCCCGGACGCCCGAACGCCTGCGTGATCTGGTGCGCGAACGCCGTCGTCAGCGCCTGGGTCGTCGCCGTGTCCGGCCGGTCGGCGTTCTCCGCGCGGCGCAGCAGCCGGCGTGCGTGGTCCGCCGAGTCGTCCGGCACATACACATGCCGGGGCTCGGGGACCGGCGCCGCCGTCGTCATCAGCACCGGCAGCTCGAAGTCCGGGGCGTCCAGCGGTAACGGCAGCCGCGCGGTCGCGGCCCGCAGCTCCTCCTCGTCGACGTACACCTCGTGCTGCGGTTCGCTGCCCGGTGCCGTGTTGTGCACGAGCTCCCACAGGGTGACCGCCGAGCCGTCGGCGAGCAGCCAGGTGTGCCGGTACGTCTCCCGGTGCAGCCCCGCGCTGTGGTGCGCGGAGTGCAGTGAACTGTCGTGCGCCAGGGCGCAGTCCAGCTGCCTTATGGCTTCGTCGGGCAGCTCGAAGGAGTTCAGGGCACTGCCGAGAAGCCGCGCGAGGTGCTCCTCCGGAGACTCGGGCGACTCGGCTGGTTCGTACGCTGCCGTCTCGTACGGAACGCTCAAGGTTTCTCCCGGCGTTGCTGCATGTCACCTTGTGGGTGCATACCGTAGCCCCTCGGTCGGACATCATGTCCGGGAACCGAGAAAACGTACGCCGGGAAAACTCGCGGGCCGCGCGAAAAGTTCCCGCGCGGCCCGACGAACCGTCAGAACCGGCCGGTCAGGCCGCGCTTCCCGCGGTCCACTCGCTCCACGACAGGTTCCACCCGTTGAGCCCGTTGTCCGGCTGCACGGTCTTGTCGGGCGAGTTCTTCACGATCACGACGTCCCCGACGAGCGAGTTGTCGTAGAACCACTTGGCCGTCGTGTCACCCTGCGCGCCCTGCACGTCCGCCATTCCCACACAGCCGTGGCTGGTGCCCTGCTGCCCGAACGGCGGGTTGGACTTGTTGTACCAGTAGTTCCCGTGGATGAACGTCCCCGACGTCGTCAGCCGCATCGCGTGCGGCACGTCCGGGATGTCGTACTCCCCGCCGAGGCCGACCGTCTGGCTGTTCATCCGGGTCTGGGTGAACTTCTCGGAGATCACCATCTGCCCGTTGTACGTCGTGTGCTCCGGGCTGCCCGTGGACACCGGCACCGACTTGAGGAGCTTGCCGTCCCGCATCACGGTCATGGTCTGCGTGTTCGCGTCCACCGTGGAGACCTGCGAACGTCCGACGGTGAAGGTCACCGTCTTCTTCTGCACCCCGTAGACGCCGTTCGCGCCCTCGACCCCGTCCAGGTCGATCTTCATCGTGACCTTGGAGCCGGCCTTCCAGTAGTCCTGCGGCCGGAAGTCCAGCCGCTGCGACCCGAACCAGTGCCCCACCACCTGCTGGCCGCTGCTGGAGGTGACCGTGATGTGCGACTGCACGGCCTTCCTGTCGGTGATGACCTTGTCGAAGTCGAACGACACCGGCATCCCGACACCGACCGTCGTCCCGTTGTCCGGTGTGTACGTCCCGATGTAGCTGTTCGCCGAGTTGACGGTGGTGAAGATGGAGTTGGCCGCCGCCGTGAGCCCCTTGGCGTCCTTCGCGGTCGCCGATATCTCGTACTTCGTGCCGCGCTCCAGCTGCTCCTTCGGCTTCCAGGTGCTGCCGTCCGCCGAGACGGTGCCGGCCACGGCCTGCCCCGACCCCGACACGGTCATCTTCACGTCGGCCAGCTTGCCGCCGCTGACCTGCACGCCGGTCGTGTTGATGGACGCGCCGGTCGAGCCGTCCTTCGCCGAGATCGCGATCTTCGCCGTGGACGTCTTGGCGGCGCTGTCCTGCCCGCCCTTGCCGTCGTCGGTTTTGGCGTCGGCGTTGCCGCCGCAGGCGGTGAGGGTGAGGGTGCCGACCAACAGGGCGGCACAGGCCCCCAGTGCGCGCCGCGCTGAAATGTTCGGCGTTGTCACGGGCTGCTCCAGGTTCTTGTGATGTGCGTGATCCGTGCCAGTGCGTGGGGAAAGAGGCCGGAGGCCCCAGTCGGGGTTCCCTCCGGCGCTCGCTGACGCCATCACGTGACAGAACCAGGACAATCGACAGGTACCCGCAAGGATTTGGGCGGGACTCTCGCCGCCGTCACCGCGTCCCGTACAACTCCCGGTACGACGGCCACACTCCGCCCGGCCCGGCCACCGGCTCGGCGGCCCGCACCGCCCGCACGATCGCCCGCGTCACCAGGTCCGCGCCCGCCGCGAGGATCTCGTTGAGCGCCAACGGGCTCGCGTCCAGCGGGCGGGCGCCCGTCGCCAGCGCGAACACCGTGTCCCCGTCGTGCAGCAGGTGCACCGGACGAACGGCGCGCGCGATCCCGTCGTGCGCCGTCCCGGCCAGCTTCTGCGCCTGCGCCTTGGAGAGTTCGGCGTCGGTCGCGACCACCGCGAGGGTGGTGTTGAGCGGCGGGAGCCCGTTCTGGGCGGCGGCCTCGGCGAGCCGCCGGCGCGCCGCCTCGTGCACGCGCTCCTCGGGGTACTCCACCCGCCCCTGGAACAACTCCCCGTACAACACGCCCGTTTCGGGGTCCAGCACCTCGCCGGCGGCGTTGGCCACCACCAGTGCGGCCACCGTGATCCCCGAGTCCAGCACGGTGCTCGCGCTGCCCACCCCGCCCTTCAGCCCGCCGGCCACCGCGCCTGTACCGGCGCCCACGCACCCCTCCCGTACCGGCGCCCCCGGCGCGCTCGCCGCGGCCTCCTCGACCGCCGCCCGCCCCGCAGCCGCGTCCGGCCGGGCCCGGAAGTCCCCGCCCCGCCCCAGGTCGAAGATGCAGGCGGCGGGCACCACCGGCACGACATGCGCCGGATCCGGCCCCACCCGCACCCCGCGCCCCCGCTCCTCCAGCCAGGCCATCACCCCGGACGCCGCGTCCAGCCCGTAGGCGCTGCCGCCCGTGAGCACGATCGCCTCCGCCCGCTGCACCAGGTTGCGCGGGTCGAGCGCGTCCGTCTCCTTGGTGCCCGGACCGCCGCCGCGCACGTCCACGGCGGCGACCGCGCCCCCTTCGGGAGCGAGCACGACCGTGGTGCCGGTGAGCCGGCCGTCGCCCCTGAGGGTCGCGTGCCCGACCCGCAGCCCGGTCACATCCGTCAATGCGTCAACTGTCATGACGGCCAGTCTGCCCAGCCCGCCACGGTTGCGAAGCGGCCGGGAGGCGGTGCGGAGGCGGTCAGGAGGCGGCCGCGGTGGCGTCCGCCGGGCGCCCGGGGCGGGTCGCGCGCGCCGTCAGGGTCGTCCCGGTCGCCACCGCCAGCGCCGACACGACACCCGCCGCCGGCACCGCCCAGTCGCCCAGGAAGGTGCAGCAGATCACCAGCAGCGCCGTGACCGGCAGCACCAGCTGCTGGGCGATGCCGATCTTGAAGTGGCGCGAGTGCAGCGCCCACACGGTCAGCAGGTACAGCGCCGTCGGCAGGGTCACGGCAGCCGAGGCGGCGAGCGTGGAGATGTGTGCCTTGCCGACCGCCTCCTCGACGGCCACCTCCAGGCCCGCGCCGATCGAGGCCGCCGCCGAGAAGATCAGGTAGTGGCCGTAACCCCACAGGAACGACTGCCTGTTGGAGCGCAGATGGCCGCTGATCGGCACCACGAAGTAGATCCACCACGCGGAGAAGACGATCAGCAGGCCGCCCGCCGCGATCGGCAGCAGTTCGCCCAGCGCGTCGTGCTCGGCGACGGCCGACTTCACGGCGACCGTCGCCGCCGAGATGGTCTCCCCGAGCACGATGATCGTGAACAGCCCGTAGCGCTCGGCGATGTGGTGCGGATGCCAGGAGGTCGTGTAGTCCTTCTCCGCGTACAGCGGGACGCACATCTCGGCGATCGCCATCACCAGGAACACCCAGGCGCGCGCGTGCTCCGGCAGCAGCACCAGCCCCAGCCAGCCGACCATGCACAGCAGCACGCCGCCCGCGTACCGCAGCGCCATGGTCCGCTCCGCGCCGTCGGCCCATCGCGCGGCCCTCAGCCACTGCCCGGCCATCGCCAGCCGCATGATCACATAGCCCAGCCAGACCACCAGGTAGTCGTGGACCGTGAACGCCTGCGAGATACCGGCCGCCAGCACCAGGACACCGGCGATCTGGACCAGGGTGACGACCCGGTAGAGCGCGTCGTCGTTGTCGTACGCCGAGGAGAACCAGGTGAAGTTCATCCAGGCCCACCAGATCGCGAAGAACTGCATCGCGTAGTTCAGGACGCCGCCGCCCGCGTGCCCCGCCGCGACGGCGTGCATCAGCTCCCCGCCCGCCTGCGCGATGGCCACCACGAAGCACAGGTCGAAGAAGAGCTCGAGCGGCGAGGCCACGCGGTGGGCCTCGTCGCGCCCGCGCGCGGTGAGCCGGCGCAGCGGCCGGAGGGGCTGGGGCGCGCCATGGGAGGCGGGCGCCGGAGTGGAACTCGACGTCATGCCCCCCAGCAGAGCAGAAAACCGCGGCGATATCGCGTGCGGGGGCCGGTAGCGGGGCCTGCGGAGGCGGCTCGCCCGGGGCGGCGCCGGGTGCGCCGTACCCTTGTGGCATGAGTACCGCCCCCGAGCCCGCCTCCGCGCCCGAGCCGCGTGACCCGAAGGCTGCGCTGATCTTCGACGACCCGCTGGACCGGCAGTCCTCGGACGACACGGACCGCGGGTGGGGCGAGCGCCCGGCGGGGGACTCCGCGGCCGACCTCAAGCGCTTCCTCGACGAGAAGCCGCCCCACCACCTGTGATCCCGCCCCGGCGAGGCCCTGGTCAGCGTTCGTAGCGGCCCTGCGTACCCCGCTGCGCGACCAGCTCGTCGCGGATCTGCTTGAGCACCTCCAGCTCGGTCACCTCCATGACCTCGTGCGTGCCCTCGCGCGCCTTGCGGCGGGCCTCCACCCGGGCCAGGTACTTGGCCATCGGCAGGACCATCAGGAAGTACACGACCGCCGCGGTGATCACGAAGTTCAGCGCGGATCCGAGGACCGAGCCCCACATCAGCTGGATGCCGTGGCTTCCATGGCAGGACGAGCTCAGGCATGAGCTGTAGTTGTCGAGGCTCGTCGTGCCGACCGCGCCGACCAGCGGGTTGATGAGCCCCTTCACCACCGAGTTGACGATGTTGGTGAAGGCGGCGCCGATGACCACCGCGACTGCCAGATCGACGACGTTGCCGCGCATCAGGAAGGCCTTGAAGCCGTTCCAGATGCTCGGTTCGTTCTTCGCGCTCACCTCGGGGACTCTCCTCGTGTGCACAGGGTGTGGAACAAAGTGCTCCGCAACCTACGTCACCGTGCCGCCATTCGGCCCCATCCAGTAGCTCGAATGAGCGATTTGACATCATTCGGCCGATAAATTTCCCCAGGCTGTTCAGCACAACGTCACCGCCAGCCGGGTCGTGGCGCTCGCGCCGACCAGCCGCGCCGCCGTTGCGCGCGGCACCGAGAGCACGACCAGCGCCCCGCTCTCCGCGCTCCCGCCGGCCGGCTCCGGCACTTCCGTGACCCGCACCCCGCGCGCGACCACCCGGGCCTCCCCGCCCGAGGCGGGATCCCCGGCTGCGATGACGTCCACCCGGTCACCGGGGCGCAACAGCCGGACGGTGGCCGCGTCGGCGATCCGCACCGGCGCCGTCACCATGTCCACGGGCGGGACGTGCCGTCGTTCCGGCTGGGCGGCCGGATGCCCCCGGGCCCGCTCGGCGCGCAGGGGATCCGGGGCGGCACGCGGCCCGGCCGCGACGAGCGCCGCCGTCACCGCCAGGCCGGCGGCGAGGGCCCGCCTGCGGTGGCGCAGCAGCCGTTGCAGCCGATACCGCACGCCGCGTACGCGCACCGGGTCGAAGTGCGGGACCTTGCAGGTGGCGGGGGCGTCCGTGCCGGGCGGGCCCGGGGCACGGAGGGGAGACGGAAGAGCGGGGGAGGGGGACGGGGGAACGGACATGTGGATCACCGCCTGCGACGAGGAATCGGCTTGCGGGACCACGATGAGGTCTCGCGCCGAAACGCGCCGGAGCCGGTGCGCTACCGACCGGTTGTGGAAAACTCCGTCACCCCGAGGGCTAGGGCAGCTCGAACCCCGGATCCATACCGCCGAGCGCGCTCGTGCACAGACAGTCCCGTGCCGTGTTCTCCGGCAGGGCCGCCACCGCGTCGAACAGCACACCCCGCAGCCGGTCCACGTTCGCCGCGAACACCTGGAGCACCTCGTCGTGCGAGACGCCCTCGCCGCTCTCGGCACCCGCGTCCAGGTCGGTGACCAGCGTCAACGACGTGTAGCAGAGCTCCAGTTCGCGGGCGAGCGCCGCCTCCGGGTGACCGGTCATGCCCACCACGGACCAGCCCTGCGCCCGGTGCCACAGCGATTCGGCGCGGGTCGAGAAGCGCGGCCCCTCGATCACGACCAGGGTGCCCCCGTCCACCGGCTCCCAGTCCCGGCCGCGGGCCGCCTTGAGCGCCGCGGCCCGCCCGGCGGGGCAGTAGGGGTCGGCCAGGGACACGTGCACCACGTTCGGCACGGCGCCGTCGGGCAGCGGGAGCCCGTCGAAGTACGACTGGGCCCGGGACTTCGTACGGTCCACCAGCTGGTCCGGCACGAGCAGCGTGCCCGGACCGTACTCGGGGCGCAGCCCGCCCACCGCGCACGGGCCGAGCACCTGGCGCACGCCGACGGAGCGCAGCGCCCAGAGGTTGGCCCGGTAGTTGATGCGGTGCGGCGGCAGATGGTGGCCGCGACCGTGACGGGGCAGGAAGGCGACCCGGCGGCCGGCGATCTCGCCGAGGAAGAGGGAATCGCTGGGCGGCCCGTAAGGGGTGTCGACCTGGACCTCGGTCACCTCGTCGAGGAACGAGTAGAAGCCGGAGCCGCCGATTACGCCGATCTCTGCGTTCACCATGCTCAGCACACTAGCTGGCCGCCCGAGCGCGCAGGAGCCGATGCCGGGGAACACCTCGTACCCCGCCGTCGGGCGACGGCGGGGTCCGGGAGGAGGAGTTTCAGGCGGCGGAGCTGCTGGCCGAGCCGGACGACGAAGATGACGACGTCGAGGACGACGACTTCGAGTCGGACGAGGCGGAGCCCGACGAGGACGACGTCTTCGAGTCCGACGACGTGGAGCCCGACGACTTCGACGCGGGGCTGCTGCTCGACGAGGAGCCGCGGCTGTCGTTGCGGTAGAAGCCAGAGCCCTTGAAGACAATGCCGACCGCGGAGAACACCTTCTTCAGGCGGCCACCGCAGTTGGGGCACTCGGTCAGGGCGTCGTCGGTGAACTTCTGCACCGCCTCGAGGCCCTCGCCGCACTCGGTGCACTGGTACTGGTAGGTCGGCACTGTCTTCCTCCTGGCACTCTCACTCGATGAGTGCTAACGACGATCCATAGTGACGTATTCCGGGGGATCAGTCCACCGTCACCGGCACTCGGTGACCGACGCCACGTGCGACGGTACGGTTCCGGGGCCGGGTGAGCAGCCGTGAACGCAGCGCGAAGAGGGTCACCAGGGCGAGCAGGGTGCCGGCCATCGGCACCAGGAACCCGGCACCGCCCCCCAGGCGGTCCTCCAGCTGTCCGGCGACGGTCACCGCGGCCGCCTGGCCGAGCGCCACCGCGCCGGTCAGCCAGGTGAACGCCTCCGTGCGGGAGCCGGCCGGGACCAGGCTCTCGACCAGCGTGTAGCCGGTGATCAGCGCGGGCGCGATGCACATGCCGACCAGCAGACCGAGGCCGGCCAGGACGAGCACCGAGTGGGACGTCCACAGCGCCGACGCGGTCAGCGCGAGCGCCGTGTAGCCGACGAGCAGGCGCCGGTGCGGGGCGGCCTTCCAGACGATCGCGCCGCAGACGATGCCGGAGAGCATGTTCCCCGCGGCGAAGGTGCCGTACAGGACGCCGTTCAGGCCGGGCTCGCCGATCGACTCGGTGAACGCCGCGAGGGAGACCTGCATACCGCCGAAGACGGACCCGATGCCCAGGAAGGCCACGACCAGCACCCGCACGCCGGGGACACGGAGCGCGGAGGCGTGCTGCACGCGCGCGTGGCCGGTGCCGGACACCTGCGGCTGGGTGCTCTTCCGCGCGGCGAACAGCAGGCCGCCGACCAGAGTCAGCGCGGCCTCCGTGACCAGGCCCGCGGCCGGTGCGACGGTGGTGCACAGGGCGGTCGCGAGCAGCGGGCCGAAGACGAAGGTGAGCTCGTCCGTGACGGACTCGAAGGCGGCCGCGGTGGACATCAGGGGCGAGTCCTGGAGCTTGACGCCCCAGCGGGCGCGCACCATGGGGCCGATCTGCGGCACCGAGGCGCCGGTCGGCACGGCCGCCGCGAACAGTGCCCACAGGGGTGCGTGCGCCAGCGCGAGCGCCGTCAGACCGAGGCCCGACAGCGTGTGCACGAGGACTCCGGGGATCAGCACCGCGCGCTGCCCGTAGCGGTCGGCGAGACGGCCGCTGTAGGGCGCGAACAGCGCCATGGAGACGCCGGTGACCGCCGCGGCGGCGCCCGCGGCGCCGTACGAGCCGGTGGTGTGCTGCACGAGCAGCACGATGGAGATGGTGAGCATCGCGAACGGCTGGCGCGCCGCGAAACCGGGGAGCAGGAACGTCAAGGCGCCGCGGGTGCGCAGCAGCTGTCCGTATCCCGGGCGGGGCGGCGCCGCCGGGTTCTCCGACGGCTCGGTGGTGACCGTGGACTCCACGGCCCGTGCCTTTCTGCCGCCTGGTAGCGCGCCCGTGCGGGGGCGCCGAGAGCTGTCCTCTTGCGCGGAACTGCGGTAGATACCGGCGCCCACTGCGAGGAGTGATCCGGCCGCCATACGGTCGCGCCAGCTCTGCGTCAGGCAGAGTTGGTTCGATCAGGGTGCTTTCATCGTACAGGCGGCAAGGCCTTGTCCACCTGTGAAAACGGGCACCACGGGGTCCGTTCGCCTGGGATTGAGGGTGGTGTGAACCCCCCGAAACACGCCCTTAACGCGCGTTCGTGGTCGGCTAACGCGTGTTCGCGCCCAGCCAGCCCGCCAGCTTGCCGCCGTGCCCGACCGCGCGCAGGCGCCGTTCCGCCGCGTCCCGCACCGGGTCGGTGGCGACCACGAGGAGTTCGTCCCCGAGGCGCAGCACCGTCGTGGGCAGCGGGACAAACGATTTTCCTTCGCGGACGACCAGGGTGACGGCGGCCCCGGCAGGCAGCCGCAGCTCGTTGACCTCGACGCCGTGCATCCGTGAGCCCTCGGGGATCGAGACGGACAGCAGATGTCCGCGCAGCCGCTCCAGGGGCGCGGACTCGATGCCGAGGTCGGCGGCCTCCGGGCCCTCGCCGAGCCGCAGCTTGCCTGCCAGCCAGGGCAGCGTCGGCCCCTGGACGAGGGTGTAGACGACGACCAGGACGAAGACGATGTTGAAGATGCGGTGGCTGGTGTCGACGCCGTTCACCATCGGGATCGTCGCCAGGATGATGGGGACGGCGCCGCGCAGTCCGGCCCAGGACATCAGGGTCTGCTCCCCCCAGGGCACCCGGAACGGCGCGAGACTGACGATCACGCTCAGCGGCCGCGCCACCATGGTGAGCACCAGCCCGATGATCAGGGCGGGCAGGAAGTCGTCGCCGAGCTCGTGCGGGGTGACCAGCAGGCCGAGCAGTACGAACATGCCGATCTGGGCGATCCAGCCGAGTCCCTCGGCGAAGCCGCGCGTGGCGGGCCAGTGCGGCAGCTTGGCGTTGCCGAGCACCATGGAGGCGAGGTAGACCGCGAGGAAGCCGCTGCCGTGCGCGAGCGCGCCGGCGGCGTAGGCCGTGACCGCGATGGCCATCACGGCGATCGGGTAGAGGCCGGAGGCGGGCAGGGCGACGTGCCTGAGGCCCCAGGCGCCGAGCCAGCCGACCGCGAGGCCGATGGCCGCGCCGATGGCCAGTTCCGTGGCTATCTCGCCCAGCAGCACGTACCAGTGCTCGACCGGTCCCGCCGTGGAGAAGGCGACGACCAGGATGACCACCGGGGCGTCGTTGAAGCCGGACTCCGCTTCCAGCGTGCCCGTCACGCGCGCGGGCAGGGGGATGCGCCGCAGCACCGAGAACACCGCCGCCGCGTCCGTCGAGGACACCACCGCTCCGATGATGAGCGCCTGCCGCCATTCCAGCCCGACGAGATAGTGCGCGCCCGCCGCGGTGACGCCGACGCTCACGCCGACCCCGACGAGGGCCAGCATGGAGGCCGACGCCAGGACGGGTTCGACCTCCTTCCACTTCGTGCCGAGGCCGCCCTCGGCCAGGATCACGACCAGGGCCGCGTACCCGATGACCTGGGTCAGCTCGGCGTTGCTGAAGTGGATGTTCCCGATGCCGTCCTGGCCCATGAGGACGCCGATCCCCAGGTAGACGAGCAGGCTGGGGAGCCCGCTGCGCGAGGAGATCCGGACCGCCGCGACGGCGACGAGCAGGACCAGGGAGCACACGAGCAGGAGCTGGTTGAGGTGGTGGACGGTCAGCGGCGGTTCCCTTCCTTGGCTCCCGCGCGGGCGGCGCGGAAGCTCACGTACACAAGACCCGAGGATGCGGCACTCCGCACCCTAGTTACTTCGTTACCTTACCTAACTCTTGACGCTTTCTTGACGCTTCCCCAGGCAAGATCGAACGTCCGTGCTCGCCGGTTCCCGACTCCGCGTCAAGTGGCTCGGGGCCCTGCGCCTATGGTTGCTCCAGCACTCCAGGACCGCCTGCCGCTCGCGTTAGGACAGCAAGGACAGCGATGCCCCCCAACACCACCGCCACAACGGGTGACAAGCCCGGCAAGTCCGGCAGGAAGAAGGGGCGCAAAGCCCGTCTGATCGTGCTGGTGCTCGTCCTGGCCATCATCGGAGGCATCGCCTACGGGGCTTACTGGTCGATCAGCACGGTTCGCGCGTCCTTCCCGCAGACCAAGGGTTCGATCACGATCAAGGGCCTCTCCGGGCCCGTCACCGTGAAGCGCGACGGCTACGGGATCCCGCAGATCTACGCCTCGACCGACGAGGACCTGTTCATGGCGCAGGGCTACGTCCAGGCGCAGGACCGGTTCTACGAGATGGACGTGCGCCGCCACATGACCTCCGGGCGCCTGTCGGAGATGTTCGGCAAGGGCCAGGTGAAGAACGACGAGTTCCTGCGCACCCTGGGCTGGGACCGGGTGGCGAAGAAGGAGTACGACACCAAGCTGTCGGCCGCCACGAAGAAGTACCTCCAGGCCTACTCCGAGGGAGTCAACGCCTACCTCGCGGGCAAGGACGCCGAGGACATCTCCCTGGAGTACGCGGCCCTGGGGTTCGTCAACGACTACAAGCCCGAGCAGTGGACCCCCGTCGACTCGGTCTCCTGGCTGAAGGCGATGGCCTGGGACCTGCGCGGCAACATGCAGGACGAGATCGACCGCGCCCTGATGACCAGCCGCCTGTCCGCGCAGCAGATCAAGGACCTCTACCCGGACTACCCGTACAGCCGCAACAAGGCGATCGTCCAGGAGGGCCAGTACGACGGGCTCACCAAGACGTTCCAGCAGAGCGGCTCCGGCTCCACGAGCGGCTCCGCGACCTCGACGGGCACCAGCGGCTCCTCGACCTCGTCGTCCACCGGTTCGGCGCTCACGAGCCAGCTGGCGGGCCTCTACAACGTCCTGGACGACGTCCCCACGGCCGTCGGCGTGAACGGCCAGGGCATCGGCTCCAACTCCTGGGTCGTCAGGGGGGACCACACCATCAGCGGCAAGCCGCTGCTCGCCAACGACCCGCACCTGTCGGCCTCGCTGCCGTCCGTCTGGTACCAGATGGGCCTGCACTGCACCACGGTCTCCAGCAAGTGCCAGTACGACGTCACGGGCTACACCTTCGCGGGCATGCCGGGCGTCATAATCGGCCACAACGCGGACATCGCCTGGGGCATGACCAACTCCGGCGTCGACGTCACCGACCTCTACCTGGAGAAGCTCTCCGGCGACGGCTACCTGTACGACGGCAAGGTGAAGCCCTTCACGACCCGTGAGGAGACCATCAAGGTCGCCGGCGGCACGTCCAAGAAGATCGTCGTGCGGCAGACCGCCGACGGCATGCCCCTGCTGTCCGACCGCGACGACGAACTCGTCCAGGTCGGCAAGAAGGCCACCGTGAACACCGCCGCACCCGACCGCGGCGACGGCTACGGCATCGCCCTGAGGTGGACCGCCCTCGACGCCGGCACCACCATGGACGCCGTCTTCGCCATCGACAAGGCGGCCGACTGGAGCGAATTCCGTGACAGCGCCGCCCAGTTCGACGTGCCCTCGCAGAATTTGATCTACGCCGACACCAAGAACAACATCGGCTACACCCTCCCGGGCAAGATCCCCACGCGCGCGTCGGGCGACGACGGTTCGATCCCGGCACCGGGCTGGGACTCCAAGTACAAGTGGACCGGCTTCATCAAGCAGGACGAACTGCCCTACGAGTACGACCCGAAGCGCGGCTACATCGTCACCGCCAACCAGGCCGTGGTCGACAAGGACAAGTACCCCTACACGCTCACCACGGACTGGGGCTACGGCACCCGCAGCCAGCGCATCACCGACCTGATCGAGTCGAAGATCAAGGACGGCGGCAAGATCTCCACCGACGACATGCGCCAGATGCAGATGGACAACAGCAGCGAGATCGCCAAGCTGCTGGTGCCCAAGCTGCTGAAGATCAACCTCGACGACAAGGACGTCCGCGAGGCGCAGAAGCTCCTGGAGGGCTGGGACTACACCCAGGACTCCGACTCCGCGGCGGCCGCCTACTTCAACGCGGTCTGGCGCAACATCCTCAAGCTCGCCTTCGGCAACAAGCTGCCCAAGGAGCTGCGGGTCAAGGGCCAGTGCCTGTGGGTCGACAAGATCGACAGCACCGGTCCGGTCGACGACGACACCAAGGTGCGCGAGTGCGGCGAGCGCGACGCCGACCAGGCCCAGCCGGACGGCGGCGACCGCTGGTTCGAGGTGGTCCGCAACCTCATGAACCAGCCGAACAGCGACTGGTGGAAGACGCCGGCCGGAGTGGGCGACCGCAACAAGGCCGACAACATGAACGACCTGTTCAAGCGCGCCATGGTCGACGCCCGCTGGGAGCTGACCGCCAAGCTCGGCAAGGACATCGACACCTGGAGCTGGGGCCGGCTGCACCGCCTGTTCCTGAAGAACCAGACCCTCGGCACCGACGGCCCGAGCATCCTCCAGTACGTCCTCAACCGCGGCCCCTGGAAGCTCAGCGGCGGCGAGGCCACGGTCAACGCGACCGGCTGGAACGCGGCCGGCGGCTACGGCGTCGTCTGGGTCCCCTCCATGCGGATGGTCGTCAACCTCGACGACCTCGACAAATCCAAGTGGATCAACCTCACCGGAGCCTCCGGCCACGCCTTCAGCTCCCACTACACCGACCAGACGGGCAAGTGGGCCGACGGCGAACTGCTCCCGTGGTCGTTCACGGACAAGGCGGTCGACAGCAGCACCAGTGACACGCTCGTCCTCAAGCCCTGAGCCCGCTGACCGTACGCTCTTGAAACGGCCCTCCACGCGCGCGTGGAGGGCCGTTTCGCACGAGGGCCGGATCAGGGACCCGCGAACCGCCGCGCGCCCGACGGCGTCACCACCGCCTGGACCGGCCGGTCGTGTTCCTCCGCGGGCACGTGCTCGACGATCTCCGTGTCGTACAGCAGCACCACGAGCGCCGGGTGCGTACCCGCGCGCTCCAGGCGGGCCAACACGCGGTCGTACGACCCTCCGCCGCGCCCCAGGCGCATCCCGCGCGCGTCCACCGCGAGCCCGGGCAGCAGTACGACGTCGGCGCGGAGCACGGCGTCCGGCCCGAGACGTTCACCCGAGGGTTCGAACAGCGCCATCTTGCCGCCGTGTTGGACGCGCGCGAGGGATCCCTCCCCGGCGTAGGCGCCCCAGTCCAGGTCGTTGTCCGGCAGCAGCGCGGGGAGCAGGACGCGTACCCCCCGCGTGAGCAGGGCATCCAGCAGCACCAGCGTGCCCGGCTCGTTCTCGACGGAGACGTACGCCGCCACCGTGCGGGCCCCCGCCAGCTCGGGAAGCTCCAGTGCGTGCCCGGCCAGTGCGTCGGCCGCCTCCCTGACGACATCCGTCGTCAACCTGTTCCTCACCCCGAGGAACGCTCGCCGCAACATTCGCTTGTCACCCTCGGCCTCGGATCCACCGTGCTCCACAGGTCGCTCCCGCGCCCTTCTCAATCAGCTCATATGAGTGCCTATTAACCGGAGCCTCAGATTCTTCACAAAGGCACCGGATAAGGTTACGGACATGACTCAGTCGCACCCCAGGATCAGCAAGGCTGTCATTCCCGCGGCCGGCCTCGGCACCCGGTTCCTGCCGGCCACCAAGGCCACTCCCAAGGAGATGCTGCCGGTCGTCGACAAGCCGGCGATCCAGTACGTGGTCGAGGAGGCCGTGTCGGCGGGGCTCGACGACGTCCTCATGATCACCGGACGCAACAAGCGTCCCCTGGAAGACCACTTCGACCGCAACTACGAGCTGGAATCGGCGCTCCAGAAGAAGGGCGACGCCCACCGGCTCGCCAAGGTCCAGGAGTCCAGCGACCTGGCCACCATGCACTACGTGCGCCAGGGCGACCCCAGGGGCCTCGGCCACGCCGTGCTCTGCGCGGCCCCGCACGTCGGCCACGAGCCCTTCGCCGTCCTGCTCGGCGACGACCTGATCGACCCGCGCGACCCGCTGCTCCAGCGCATGATCGAGGTCCAGGAGCAGCACGGCGGCAGCGTGATCGCGCTCATGGAGGTCGCCCCCGAGCAGATCCACCTCTACGGCTCCGCGGCCGTGGAGACCACCGCCGACGGCGACGTCGTCAAGGTGACCGGCCTGGTCGAGAAGCCCGACGCGGCGGACGCCCCGTCCCACTACGCCGTCATCGGCCGCTACGTCCTCGACCCGCACGTCTTCGACATACTGCGGCGCACCGAGCCGGGCCGCGGCGGCGAGATCCAGCTCACCGACGCCCTCCAGCAGCTCGCCCAGGACGAGAAGGTCGGCGGCCCCGTGCACGGCGTCGTCTTCAAGGGCCGCCGCTATGACACCGGCGACCGCGGCGACTATCTGCGTGCCATTGTCAGGCTCGCGTGCGAACGTGAAGACCTGGGCCCGGACTTCCGGACCTGGCTTCGCAGTTACGTAGCCGAGGAGATGCAGCAGAGTTGAGCAGCGCCGCGACCCGCCCCGCCGGCCCGGACCACCTGTGGTCGGTGGACGAGCACCTGGAGGACATCCTCGCCACTGTCCGCCCCCTGGAACCCATCGAGCTGCAACTCCTCGACGCCCAGGGCTGCGTCCTGGTCGACGACGTCATGGTGCCGGTCTCAATGCCGCCCTTCGACAACAGCTCCATGGACGGGTACGCGGTACGGGTCGCGGACGTGGCGGGCGCGAGCGAGGAGTTCCCGGCCGTCCTGGAGGTCGTCGGGGACGTCGCGGCGGGCGCCGCGGAGCTCACCCCGGTCGGCCCCGGCCAGGCCGCCCGGATCATGACCGGCGCCCCGCTGCCGCCCGGCGCCGAGACCGTCGTCCCCGTGGAGTGGACCGACGGCGGACTCGGCGAGGGACCCGTCGGCGGGATGCGGGCGCGCAGCATCGCGCCCGAGGGCGCCGCAGGGCACGTGCGCGTGCACCGGCCGGCCGAGCCACGCGCGCATGTGCGCGCGAAGGGCAGCGACGTGAAGGCGGGCGACCTCGCGCTGGAGGCCGGCACCGTCCTCGGCCCGCCGCAGATCGCCCTGCTCGCTGCGATCGGCCGCGGCACGGTACGCGTACGCCCGCGCCCGCGCGTGGTCGTCATGTCCACCGGCAGCGAACTCGTCCAGCCCGGCGAGCAGCTGGGCAGCGGCCAGATCTACGACTCCAACAGCTTCGCCCTCACCGCCGCCGCCCGGGACGCCGGCGCCATCGCCTACCGGGTGGGCGCCATCGTCGACGACGCCGACACCCTCCGCTCCACCATCGAGGACCAGCTGGTCCGCGCCGACCTGCTGGTCACCACCGGCGGGGTGAGCGTGGGGGCGTACGACGTCGTCAAGGAGGCGCTGTCGCACGTCGGCGACGAGGACGAGGCGGGCAGCGGCATCGACTTCCGCAAGCTCGCCATGCAGCCCGGCAAGCCCCAGGGCTTCGGCTCCATCGGCCCCGACCACACCCCGCTGCTGGCCCTGCCCGGCAACCCCGTGTCGTCGTACGTCTCCTTCGAGCTGTTCGTCCGTCCCGTCATCCGCACCCTGATGGGTCTCGACGACGTCCACCGCCCCCGCATCACGGCGACGCTCAAGGCCGACAAGGCGCTGGGCTCCCCGAAGGGCCGCAGGCAGTTCCTGCGCGGGGCGTACGCCGACGGCGAGGTGACCGCCGTGGGCGGCGCCGGTTCGCATCTGGTCGCGGCACTCGCACACGCCGACGCGCTGATCGTCGTACCCGAGGACACGGAGTCCGTCGAGCCCGGCAGCGAGGTCGAGGTCGTCCTGCTCGGCTAGGGCCTCTCCGGTGGTCCTGCCCGGTGGCGTGCGCGGGCTTGGCGGTACCGTGTCGCGCACAGCAGGCCCGAGCGCCGCACCGCCACGGGCCCGGACCGGGAGCGCCACACAGCATGACTGAGCCCTTCCGGGGGGAGACCCCCGGACCCTCTGCGCCGGAACGACTGACGCACATCGACGACGCGGGCGCCGCCCGTATGGTCGACGTGTCCGGCAAGGACGTGACCGCACGTACCGCGCGCGCCAGCGGACGCGTCCTCGTCTCGCCCCGCGTGGTCGAACTGCTGCGCGGTGAGGGCGTCCCCAAGGGCGACGCCCTGGCCACCGCGCGCATCGCGGGCATCATGGGCGCCAAACGGACCCCGGACCTGATCCCGCTCTGTCACCCCTTGGCGGTCTCCGGTGTGAAACTGGATCTGTCGGTCGCGGACGACGCCGTGGAGATCCTGGCCACCGTGAAGACGACCGACCGCACGGGCGTCGAGATGGAGGCCCTCACGGCGGTCGCCGTCGCCGCGCTCACCGTGATCGACATGGTCAAGGCGGTCGACAAGGGAGCGGTCATCACGGACGTACGCGTGGAGGAGAAGACGGGCGGCAAGTCCGGCGACTGGAGCCGGGCGTGAACGCCGGGCCGTCCGCTGGTGGTGCGCCGCGCGCGCCGTATCGCGCGCTGGTCGTGACCGCCTCCAACCGGGCCGCCGCAGGGGTCTACGAGGACCGGGGCGGCCCGCTGATCGCGGCCGGTCTGGAGGGCTTCGGGTTCACCGTGGACGGGCCGCGGGTCGTACCCGACGGGGATCCCGTGGCGGCCGCGCTGCGCGCGGGTGTCGAGGCCGGGTACGACGTCGTCGTCACCACCGGCGGCACCGGCATCTCGCCCACCGACCGCACGCCCGAGGCGACCCGCACGGTGATCGACTACGAGGTGCCGGGCATCGCGGAGGCCGTCCGGGCGTTCGGACGGGAGAAAGTGCCCACCGCTGCGCTCTCCCGGGGCCTGGCCGGGGTGGCGGGCCGGACACTGATCGTCAACCTTCCGGGGTCCACCGGCGGGGTACGGGACGGCCTGGCCGTCCTGGAACCGCTGCTGGCGCATGCCGTCGACCAGATCCGCGGCGGCGACCACCCCGGGCCGAGCAGTGGGGGTGCGAGCTGAACAGCCCGTCCTGGCCCGTCGTGCTGGCGGACGGCGATGTCGTCCTCCGGCCGATAAGGCTGCGCGACCAGCGGCCCTGGCGCGAGGTCAACCGGCGCAACCGCGACTGGCTGCGCCCCTGGGAGGCGACCATCCCGCCGCCCACCCCCAGCGGGCCGATCGCGCACCGGCCGACCTACCGGCAGATGGTCCGGCATCTGCGGTCCGAGGCGAACGCGGGCCGCATGCTGCCGTTCGTCATCGAGTACCAGGGGCGGCTGGTGGGGCAGTTGACGGTCGCCGGGATCACCTGGGGTTCGATGTGCTCGGGGCACGTCGGCTACTGGGTGGACCAGGGCGTGGCCGGCCGCGGGGTGATGCCGACCGCCGTGGCGCTCGTCGTGGACCACTGTTTCCGCACCGTCGGTCTGCACCGCATCGAGGTCTGCATTCGCCCCGAGAACCGGCCCAGCCGCCGGGTCGTGGAGAAACTCGGATTCCGCGAGGAGGGGCTGCGGCCGCGTTATCTCCACATCGACGGGGCCTGGCGTGACCATCTCGTCTTCGCCCTCACCGCGGAGGAGGTGCCCGAGGGGTTGCTCGGCCGCTGGCGGCGGACCCGCTCCCAGAGCGCGTCCGCGCAGTCACCGGGCACGACGAGCACGCCGAACGGGCCCCGGAATCCGCAGAACACCCCGGGGAATCCCGGCTAGCCGCGAAAATTGAATACGTGTTCGAAATTGATCGATCGGTGACCGTCTCGGGGCATTGAATTAGCAGCTTCGGCGGTCTGCTGATCGCATCGATCACAAAAAAAGCTCGAAATATCAGCCAGATCGTGCGACACACCGACGCAATTGGCAGATGGCCCCACGCAAACCCCTCTACCGTGTGAGGCGTGAGCAGCAGCGGCCTCATCTACGCAGTCATTGTCGGGGCCTGGGCCGCCTACTTGGTGCCGATGTGGCTCCGTAGGCAGGACGAGCTGAACGAGGCCCGTCCTACGGAACGCTTCAGCACCGCCATCCGGCTGCTGTCCGGACGGGCGGGGATGGAGCGCCGGTACGCCAGGGACCTGCGGGCGCGCTCCGCCTCGGAGGGGGAGCAGGACGCCGGCGACCCGGACGCCGTCACCGACTCGGTGGACGTCCGGGCCTTCGCCATGCCTCCGACCCGCCGTCAGGTCCGGGCGGACGTCCAGGCGGAGAGGGAGCCGGAGGCACCCGGGCGCCAGGAACCGGCGCGCGACCAGACGGTCGCGCCCTCGGCCAAGTCCCCCTCCGCACCGGCACGTCAGCCGGGCGGCGCGCCCGCCCCGGCACCGGCTTCCGCATCCGCATCCATGCCCGCGCCTGCGCCTGCGCCTACGCCCAAGCAGGTTCCGGCGGCCAGGCGAGCGCCCTCCGCCCAGGCGGCCGCAGCGCGCGCCCGGCGCACGAAGGCACTCGCGCGCCGTCGCCGCACCACCGTTCTGCTCTTCATCGCGTTCACGCTGGGCGCGATCGTCGCCGCCGTCGGGGGGCTCGCCTTCCTGTGGGCGCCGGGCGTGCCCGCGGTCATGCTCAGCGCGTACATCGCCCACCTGCGCACGCAGGAGCGCCGGCGCTTCGCCTACCAGATGGACCGGCGTCAGGCCGAGGCCGCCGCGCAGCGGTTGCGGGAGCGCCAGCCGCGACGGCGCACACCCCTCGACACGGGCGCCGTCGCGGACGAACCGGACGAGGCGCCAGCGACCGAGACCGACCCCGGCCTGTCCGCGCTCGCCGCCGACCGGCGCGCCCTCGTAGAGCAGACCGACCATGCCGAGTGGGTCGACCAGCAGCGCGAGCGGCAGCGGCGCCCCGGACACGGCGACAGCTGGGACCCGGTACCGGTGCCCTTGCCGACCTACGTGACCGCGCCGGTCGCGCCGCGCGCCACCTCCGACGTGGACCTGGGGGCACCCGACGCGTGGAGTTCGGCACGGTCCAGTTCCGTCGTGCCCGAGCAGGAGACCAGGCCGGTCGCGCCGGAGGCCGAGGCCGAGGCGGAGGAGCCGCTGCCCGCCGACGACGACAAGCCGGACGACGGCAGGAGCGACGCGCGCCGCGCGGCCTCCGCCCGCCGGGCGCGCGAGCGCGGCCGTACGCCGCTCTTCGACCAGTACGAGGACGGCGACCGCCCGCGCGCGGCCAACGAGTGACCCGCACACGACGCGAGGCGCCCCCGGGACCCCGGTCCTGACCAGTCAGGGAACGGATTTCCAAGCACCCCGACGGGGATGCTAGAGTTTCACTCGTTGCAAGGGCCTGTGGCGCAGTCCGGTAGCGCACCTCGTTCGCATCGAGGGGGCCAGGGGTTCAAATCCCCTCAGGTCCACTGCACAAGAAGATCCCGGCGATCATCACGATCGCCGGGATCTTCGTCGTTCCCGGAGCCTTCCGTCCCGTCCCGGAGCCTTCCGTCCCGTCCCGGAGCCTTCCGTCCCGACCCGGTGGCGCTACCGGCTCGTCCCGATCGCCTCGCGCAGGCGACGGACCGCCTCGTGCAGGCCGTTGTCGGCGAGGTTGCCGTAGCCGAGGACCAGGCCGTGATCCGCGTGGTCCGCTGTCGCGTGGTAGGCGGCGAGGTCGGCGACGCGCAGCGAACGGGCGGCCGCCGCCCTCACCACGGCGCCGCTGTCCACGTCGGCCGGCAGCCGCAGGATCAGATGCAGGCCGGCCGCGACGCCGGAGACCGGGGCCCGGGGCAGCTGTTCGGCGAGGGCCTGGACGAGGGTGTCCCGGCGCAGCCGGTACCGCTGCCGGCAGGACCGCAACTGGCGGTCGTAGCCGCCCGACTCCAGCAGCGCGGCGAAGGCGAGTTGGTCCAGGGCCGAGGGCTGGGCGGCCACCAGGTCGGCCCGGTGCAGCCGTTGGGTCCAGCGCGGCGGAGCCACGATCCAGCCGATACCGAGCGCCGGGGACAGGGTCTTGCTCAGCGACTTGAACAGGACGACCCGCGACGGGTCCATGCCCTGCATGGCCGCGACCGGACGCCGGTCGTAGCGGAACTCCGCGTCGTAGTCGTCCTCCAGGACCACGCCGTCCACCCGCCGGGCCCAGTCCAGCAGCGCGGCCCGCCGCTCGGGCACGAGCACGGTGCCCAGCGGGAACTGGTGCGCCGGCGCCCTCTCGGCGCTGCCGGTCGTACCGGACGGCACCCGCCGGGAGCGGTCCGCGCGGTGGCGGCCGCCGGCCCTGCGAGGACGGCGGGGCTTGCGGGGGTGGACGCCGTCCCGACCGGGTTGGGGCCGTACCTGGTGACTGGTGACTACGGGTTCTCTCCGAGGGCCTTTGCGAAGCAGCGGCTCGACTCGTAGTGGCGGTAATAGCCGAACTTGACGCACGGTTCGTAGCCGCTGGAGGTGTAGAGGGCGATGGCCTCCGGCTGCTTGGTGCCCGTCTCCAGGACCATGCGCACGCGGCCGGCCGCGCGGGCGTCCTCCTCCAGCGCCGTCAGCATGCGGCGGGCCAGACCCCGGCCGCGCATCCCCTCGACGACGAACATGCGCTTGAGCTCGGCGTCGCCGTCCTCGTTGCCCTCGCCGTTCTCGTCCTGGCTGCGCCAGCCGCCGGTGGCCACGGGGCGGTCGGACTCGTCGTAGGCGATCAGGTAGACGCCGTTCGGCGGTGCGAAGTCGGCCGCGTCGAGGACCGTGGCGTCGCCGCCGTCGCCGTAGCGGACGTGGTACTCGGCCTGGACCTCGTCGTTGAGCTTGACGGCGTCGGGGTGGTCGAAGGGAACGCGGCGTATATTCATGTCAGGCATCGTATATTCGTGCAGAAGGCGAGTGTTGGACGGGCGATGGGTGGTGGGCATCCGGACGTCGTCCAGTGTGCCGGTATCGTGCCCTGGTGCTGACTGTGACCTCGGTTAATGTGAACGGGCTGCGGGCCGCCGCGAAGAAGGGCTTCGTGGAGTGGCTCGCGGAGACCTCCGCGGACGTGCTCTGCCTCCAGGAGGTGCGCGCGGAGCCGCAGCAGCTCCCCGAGGAGGTGCGCGCGCCCGGCGGGTGGCATGTCGTGCACGCCCCCGCAGCCGCCAAGGGGCGCGCGGGCGTCTCCCTCTACACCCGGCGCGAGCCGGACCGGGTACGGATCGGCTTCGGCTCGGACGAGTTCGACACGAGCGGGCGCTACGTCGAGGCCGACCTGCCCGGCGTCACCGTCGCCTCCCTCTATCTCCCGTCCGGCGAGGTCGGCACCGAGCGGCAGGACGAGAAGATCCGGTTCATGACCGAGTTCCTCGCCTATCTGAAGGACCTGCGCGAGCGGGCCGCCGCCGACGGGCGCGAGGTCGTCGTCTGCGGCGACTGGAACATCGCCCACCAGCAGGCCGACCTGAAGAACTGGCGCGGCAACACCAAGAACTCCGGCTTCCTGCCCGAGGAACGCGAGTGGCTCGGCACCGTCCTCGCCCCGTCCGACGGCGGCTACGTCGACGTCGTACGCACCCTCCACCCGGACGCCGAGGGCCCGTACACCTGGTGGTCCTACCGGGGGCGGGCTTTCGACAATGATTCAGGTTGGCGCATCGACTACCAGCTGGCCACGCCCGGACTCGCCGGCAAGGCGGTCAAGGGGTTCGTGGAGCGCGCGGCCACGCACGCGGAACGCTGGTCGGACCATGCGCCGGTCACCGTCGTGTACGACGTCTGACGGCTCCCGGCGGCCACGGCGGCTCCCAGCGGCTACGGCCGCTTCCGAGCTAGGGACGCTTCCGAGCTACGGCCGCGTCCGTCGCTACGGCTTCTTCCGCAGCCGTCGGTCCAGTGCGAGTGACACCTCTGCCTCCACCACGCTCCGGGCCAGGGGGCGTAGGCGTTCCATGTTCTCCTCGGGGCCGTGGCGCAGGACCAGGTCGGCGAAGAGGTCGGCCAGGGCGTCGGCGTGTTCGCGTACTCTCCGGCCGGCCGCCAGGACCTCCGCGAGCGGGATGCCCTCGCGGACCAGGGCCGAGGAGACGTCGAGGAGGCGGCGGCTGATGTGGACGATGTCGTCGCCGTCGGTGCCGAGGTAGCCGAGGTCTAGGGCGGCGGCGAGGTTCTCCGCGGTGACCTCGCCCTCGAAGCGGGCGGCGAGTTCCTCGGGGGTCAGCCGGACCGGCTCCTCCTCGGTGGGGGTGTCGATGCCGATCAGGTCGGCGACGTTGCGGCCCTGGTCCAGGGCCTCGGCCAGTTCGGCGATGCCGTTGAGCGTGTGGCCGCGCTCCAGAAGCGCCGAGATCGTGCGCAGCCGGGCCAGGTGGTGGTCGTCGTACCAGGCGATCCGCCCCTCCCGGCGCGGTGGCGGGATCAGCTTGCGCTCGCGGTAGAAACGCAGCGTGCGCACGGTGATGCCGGCCAGCCCCGCCAGTTCTTCCATGCGGTACTCGCGTGGTCCGCCCTGGTGGAGGGGCTGGTCGCGGTCCGTGGAGGTTGTTCGTCCGCCGTCGTCTGCCACGTGCGCAGCCTATGTTGTACCGCCGGTAACTTTCGTCGGTCCGACCCCTACCCATCAGTACGGGGCTGCTCTACAGTCCCATTGCGCCAGTGTTCACTGGCGCAATCGCGGTCGAGGTGTGGAGGCTCCGGGATGGCCGAGCACGAGCATGTACGGGTGGCGGTGATCGGGTCCGGGTTCGGCGGACTGGGCGCGGCCGTACGGTTGCGCCGGGAGGGGATCACCGACTTCGTCGTCCTGGAACGGGCCGGCAGCGTCGGTGGCACCTGGCGGGACAACAGCTATCCGGGGTGCGCCTGTGACGTGCCGTCCCATCTGTACTCCTTCTCCTTCGCGCCCAACCCCGACTGGCCGCGCACCTTCTCCGGGCAGGAGCACATACGCGCCTATCTGGAGCACGTCGCCGACGTGTTCGGGCTGCGGCCGCACCTCCGCTTCGACGCCGAGGTGAAGCGGATGACCTGGGACACGGAGAAGCTGCGCTGGGACATCGAGACGGCCGCCGGCGCGCTCTCCGCGGATGTCGTCGTCTCCGCCACCGGGCCGCTGTCCGACCCGAAGATCCCCGGGATCCCCGGGCTGGACTCCTTCCCGGGGAAGGTCTTCCACTCGGCCCGCTGGGACCACGACTACGACCTGCGCGGCAAGCGGGTCGCCATGGTCGGCACGGGCGCGTCCGCGATCCAGATCGTGCCCGCGATCCAGCCGGACGTCGCGCGGCTCACCCTCTTCCAGCGCACGCCCCCGTGGGTGATGCCCCGGGTGGACCGTGCCATCAGCGCCGCCGAACGGCGGCTGCACCGGGCGCTGCCCTTCACCACCCAGGCCCGGCGCGGGTTGCTGTGGGGCATACGGGAGCTCCAGGTCCAGGCGTTCACCAAGCGCCCCGACGAACTCGGCCTGGTCGAACAGCTCGCCAAGCGCAACATGGCCCGCGCGATCAAGGACCCGGCGCTGCGCGTCAGGCTCACCCCCGACTACCGCATCGGCTGCAAGCGGATCCTGCTGTCCAGCACCTACTATCCGGCGCTCGCGCAGCGGAACGTGGACGTGGTGGCGAGCGGGCTGAGCGAAGTGCGCGGGTCGACGGTGGTGGCTGCCGACGGCAGCTCCGCCGAGGTCGACGCGATCATCTTCGGCACCGGCTTCCACGTCACCGACATGCCCATCGCCGAACGTGTCGTCGGTGCCGAGGGCAGCACGCTCGCGGAGGCCTGGAAGGGCGGCATGGAGGCGCTGCGCGGCGCCTCGGCCGCCGGGTTCCCGAACTGGATGACGATCATCGGGCCCAACACCGGCCTCGGGAACTCCTCCATGATCCTCATGATCGAGTCCCAGCTGAACTACATGGCCGACTACCTGCGCCAGCTCCACGTCCTCGGCGGGCGGGCGGCCCTCGACGCCCGCCCCGGTGCGGTGGCCGCCTGGAACCACCGGGTCCAGGAGCGCATGAAGCGCACCGTGTGGAACACCGGCGGCTGCACCAGCTGGTACCTGGACGCGAGCGGCCGCAACACCACCATCTGGCCCGGTACGACCACGGAGTTCCGGCGCGCGACCCAGCGGGTGGACCTCGCGGAGTACGACGTGATCCGCGCGCCCCTGAGCGAGGGTGCGCACGGCGCCAGGTCCGGCGCGGAGGTGGGCGCATGAGCCGGCTCACCCATGTGACCACCGGGCCGTACGCCCCGCCCGTGCCGGTGCGTGAACTCACCGTCGTCTCCGCCGACGGCGCGCGTCTGCACGTCGAGGTGCACGGCCCCGAGGACGCCCCCGCCGTCGTCCTGGCCCACGGCTGGACCTGCTCGACCGCCTTCTGGGCGGCGCAGACACGGGAACTCGCCGTCGACCACCGGGTCATCGCGTACGACCAGAGGGGGCACGGGCGCAGTCCCGCGAGCCCCGCGTGCACCACCCGCGCGCTGGCGGACGACCTGGAAGCGGTGCTGGCCGGGACGCTCACGCCCGGGGAACGTGCCGTGATCGTCGGGCACTCCATGGGCGGTATGACCGTCATGGCGGCCTCCGCGCGGCCGCGCTTCCGCGAACACGCCGCCGCCGTCCTGCTGTGCAGCACCGGCAGTTCGCGGCTGATCGCCGAGGCGCTCGTCGTACCGATGCGCGCCGGGGCCGTGCGCACCTGGCTCACGACGCGTGTGCTGGCCTCGCGCGCCCCGCTCGGACCGGTCACGCCCCTCGCGAAGCGCATCCTCAAGTACGCCACCATGGGCGCCGGTTCAGCCCCGCACATGGTGGAGGCGTGCGCGCGGATCGTGCACGCCTGCCCCCGTGCGGTGCGCCACGCCTGGGCCCGTGTCCTCGCGCAGCTCGACCTCGACGACGGCGTACGGGAGTTGCGCGCGCCCACGGCGGTCGTCACCGGCACGTCCGACCGGCTCACGCCCCCTGTGCAGGCCCGTGCGCTGGTCGCCGCGCTGCCGCACCCGCTCGGTCTCACCGAGCTGCCCGGCATGGGCCACATGACTCCGGTCGAGGCGCCGGAGCTGGTCAACGGAAAGATCCGGGAACTGGTCAGCGTCTATGTGATCAAGGAGGGCTCATGAGCAGGGTCGGTCTCGAAGGACAGGTGGCCGTCGTCACCGGAGCGGCGCGCGGCGTCGGCGAGTTGCTCGCCCGCAAGCTCTCCGCGCGCGGCGCGAGGGTCGCGCTGGTCGGCCTCGAGGAAGAGGCACTCAAGGAGGTCTCCGGACGGCTGCACACCGACAGCGCGCACTGGTACGCCGACGTCACCGACCGCGAGGCGATGACCCGGGTGGCGCGGGAGGTCAAGGAGCGGTTCGGGAAGGTCGACATCGTGGTGGCCAACGCGGGGGTGGCGAACGGCGGTCCGTTCGCCGACTCGGACCCCGAGGCCTGGCGGCGGGTGATCGAGGTCAACCTGATCGGCTCGGCGGTGACGGCCCGCGCGTTCCTGCCGGTGCTGACGGAGAGCCGCGGCTATCTGCTGCAGATCGCGTCGCTGGCCGCGATCACGCCGGCGCCGATGATGACGGCGTACTGCGCGTCCAAGGCGGGCGTGGAGGCGTACGCGCACAGTCTGCGTGCCGAGGTCGGCCACCAGGGCGTGCGGGTCGGGGTCGGGTACCTGTCCTGGACGGACACCGACATGGTGCGCGGCGCCGACCAGGACGAGGTGATGCGGGAGCTGCGGCAGCGGCTGCCGTGGCCGGCGAACAAGACGTATCCGCTGGGTCCGGCGGTGGACCGGATCGTCGCCGGTATCGAGCGGCGCTCGGCGCATGTGTACGGACAGCGGTGGCTGCGCGGGATGCAGGGCGTGCGCGGATACCTGCCGGCGCTGATCGGGACGGTCGGGCAGCGCGAGATGAAGCGGTTCGCACCCCGCTTGCAGGGCATGCGTACGGGACTCGTCGGTGCAGGTGGGGCGGCCGATGAGGAGGCACGCGTCACGCACCGTCATTGATCGAAATGCGTGCGTTGTCCCCTCGTGTGAGTCTGGTCGAGGCCCCACTGAGGGCCGATCCCCTCACCCTCCACGGGAGTGAACCCACATGGGTATGAAGGACAAGGCCGGCAAGATGCAGGAACAGGGCAAGCAGAAGACGCAGCAGGCCCAGGAGCAGGCCAAGCAGCGTGGTCAGCAGACGCAGCAGCAGACGCAGCAGCAGGCGCAACAGCGTGGCCAGCAGGCCCAGCAGCGTGGCCGGCAGACGCAGGACCGCGGTCGTCAGAACCTGGACGACACCGAGCAGGAGATGCAGGACCGGTTCGACCAGGACTACGACGCGTAGCCGTTGTACCCGGTTCGACCGCGTGGGGCGCCCTTCGATGCGGAGGGCGCCCTGCGCCTTTGCCCACGGGCCGAGGCCTGCCCCTGCCCGTGGCAGCGCGGACCGTGATGGGCATACTGTCGCCTGATCGCCTGAACGCCGCGCGGTCTTCGGAAACACGGGGAGTGGGGGATTGTCGTGGGGCTGATGGACCGCATCCGCGGAGAGTTCATCGACATCATCGAGTGGACCGACGACGGCCGGGACACCATCGTGTGGCGCTTCCCGCGCTACGGCAACGAGATCAAGATGGGCGCCCGGCTCGTGGTGCGCGAGTCGCAGGTGGCCGTCTTCGTCAACGAGGGCCGGCTGGCCGACGTCTACCAGCCCGGCACGTACACCCTCTCGACCCAGAACATGCCGGTCCTGTCCACCCTGAAGGGCTGGAAGCACGGCTTCGAGTCGCCGTTCAAGGCCGAGGTCTACTTCGTCACCACCCGGCAGTTCACCGACTTCAAGTGGGGCACCCAGAACCCGGTGATCCTGCGGGACGCCGAATTCGGCATGGTCCGGGTCCGCGCCTTCGGCACCTTCGCCGCCAAGGTGGTGGACGCCGCCGCGCTGCTGCGCGAACTGGTAGGCACCGACCCGCAGTTCCGCACCGAGGAGGTCGGCGAGCACCTGCGGCAGCTGATCGTCTCCAAGCTGGGCTCCGCGCTGGGCGCGTCCGGCGTGCCGCTGCTGGACCTCGCCGCCCGGCAGGACGGCATCGGGCAGCAGCTGGCCGGGACCCTGACCCAGGAGCTGTCCGGCACCGGCATCGCCATCCCCCGGTTCTACATCGAGAACATCAGCGTCCCGCCGGAGGTCGAGGCGGCGATCGACACCCGCTCCCGGATGGCGATCACCGGCAACCTGGACGACTACGCCAAGCTGCAGGCGGCCGACGCGATCCCGATCGCCGCCGCCAACCCCGGCACCGGCGGCGACGCCCTCGGGCTGGGCGTGGGCATGGCGCTGGGCCAGCGGATCGTGCAGAGCACGTCCGGTGCGGCGGCTCCCCAGGCCCCGGCGCAACCCGCCCCCGCCCCCGCTGCCACTCCCGTCCCGGCCGCTCCCGCTGCCGCCGACGTCCCGCCGCCGCTGCCCACCGCGCCGCGCTGGTTCATCGCGGTCGGCGGTCAGCAGCAGGGCCCGTACGACGAGAGCGCGCTGGCCGGGCAGGTCGCGGCCGGCAACCTGACCCGTACCACGCTGGTCTGGCGCAGCGGGCAGGCCGCCTGGCAGCCCGCGGACCAGGTTCCGGAACTGGCGTCGCTGCTCGCCGACGTCCCGCCGCCGCTGCCCCCGCAGGGCTGAGCTCCGCCACCCGGAACCTCCCGGCAACAGGTCGCAAGGAGAAGTGAGTTGACGGATCAGGACGTCGTGCCTGCGCCCGACCGGGCGTTCCAGTGCGAGGCGTGCGGCGGGGTCAGCGAGTACGCGCCCGGGACGTACGCGCTGCGCTGCCCGTACTGCAAGCACGAGCAGGACATCACGCCGATACCGCGGCAGGTGACCGAGCACCCCATCGAGGAGCTGGCCGCGCTGCCCCGCCGGGCATCCGCGCCGGACCGGGTGAAGGTGTACACCTGCCCCGGCTGCCACGCGGTGACCGAGAGCGACACGCTCAGCGACAAGTGCCAGTTCTGTGGCACCCCGCTGGTCGCGGACGCCTCCGGCACCGAGCGCGTGGTGCCCGAGGCGGTACTGCCCTTCGGGGTGGGCCGCGAGCAGGCCCGTGACGCGCTGGCGAAGTGGACCAGGTCCCGCTGGTTCGCGCCCGACGAGCTGAAGAAGGTCACCGAGGCGGAGACCTTCCGGGGCAGCTACCTGCCGCACTGGACCTACGACGCGCAGACCACCACCCAGTACACCGGCGAACGCGGCGAGTACTACTGGGTGGAGGAGGAGGACTCCGAGGGCAACAAACGGCAGGTGCGGCACACCCGCTGGCACCACACGTCCGGGACCGTCGGCCGGTTCTTCGACGACGTGCTGGTGCCCGGCAGCGGCCAGGTGCCGGTGAAGGAACTGGACAAGCTGGCCCCCTGGCCGCTGGAGGAGACGGTTCCCTACCAGGAGGAGTACCTGGCGGGCTTCCGTACCGTCCGCTACGACGTCGAGCCGGAGACCGGCCTGGAGTCGGCGAAGGCGCGGATGGCGCCGGTGATCCGCGCCGACTGCGTGCGGGACATCGGCGGCGACGAACAGCGGGTGCACTCGATGTCCACCCTCTACAGCGGCCTCACCTACAAGCTGGTGCTGCTGCCCGTCTGGTTTCTGACCTACCTCCACGCCGGCAAGACATGGCCGGTGATGGTCAACGCCCGTACCGGCGAGGTCATCGGCGAGCGGCCGTACAGCCCGGTGAAGATCGCCCTGGCGTCGGTGGGCGGCGCGCTGCTGATCGCCCTGGTGGTGCTGCTCGTGATGATGCTGCGCAACTGAGGGCCGAGGCTGTGCTCACGTGGCCGTCGGCCGTGGGGGCAGCTTGGGGCGGGACCTGTCCGGGGCCTCGCTGTGGTCGGGCGGGAGCGCCGCGGGGTGGGTGGTCAGGAGGTCCAGGGCCAGCTGGATCGCGTCGTCCATCTCGACATGGCGGCCCTCCGCCCAGTCCAGGGGGGTGCGCAGGACCTCGACGTCGGGGGCCACACCGTGGTTCTCGACGGACCAGCCGTAGTCCTCGAACCAGGCCGCGTTCATCGGCACCGTGATCACCGTGCCGTCGCCCAGCCGGTGCCGCCCGGTCATGCCGACGACTCCGCCCCAGGTCCGCTGCCCGACCACCGGGCCGAGCCTGAGCAGCTTGATCGCGGCCGTGATCATGTCGCCGTCGGAGGAGGTCGCCTCGTCGGTGAGGGCCACGATCGGGCCGCGCGGGGCGTTGGAGGCGTACGACACCGGCTGGGCGTTCCTCGTCAGGTCCCAGCCGAGAATGGTCCGGGTCAGTTTCTCGACGACGAGTTCGCTGATGTGGCCGCCGGCGTTGCCGCGCACGTCGACGATGAGCGCCGGGCGTGAGACCTCCATGCGCAGATCGCGGTTGAACTGGGCCCAGCCCGAGCCGCCCATGTCGGGGATGTGCAGATAGCCGCACTTGCCGCCGCTCACCTCCCGTACCACCGCACGGCGTTTGGCCACCCAGTCCTGGTAGCGCAGCGGCCGCTCGTCGATCAGGGGGAGGACGGCGACCCGGCGTGGCGGCCCCGACTCGCCCTCGCCCGGCGTGAACGTCAGCTCCACCGTCGTACCGCCCGCCCCGGCGAGCAGCGGATACGGACCGGTCAGCGGATCCACCGGCCGGCCGTCCACGTGCGTGAGCACCGCGCCCTCGCGGATGCCCGTGCCCGCGAGCGGGGAACGCGCCTTGGAGTCGGAGGAGTCGCCGGGCAGGATCCGTTGCACCGTCCAGCCGCCGTCCCGGTGCACGAAGTTGGCGCCGAGCAGGCCCTGGAGGCGCTGGTAGTGCGGCGGGCCCTCGTTGCGCCGGGCAGGGGTGACATAGGCGTGCGAGGTGCCGAGTTCGCCGAGGACCTCGCGCAGCAGGTCGGCGAACTCGTCGGGGGAGGCGACCCGTTCGACCAGCGGGCGGTACTGGTCGAGCACCCCGTCCCAGTCGATGCCGCACATCCCGGGGTCCCAGAAGTAGTCGCGGATGAGGCGGCCGGCCTCGGCGTACGCCTGGCGCCACTCGGCGGGCGGGTCGACCTCGTGCAGGATGCGGCGCAGATCGATCCAGACGGTCGTGTCGCCGTCGCCGGACTCGGTCGACGGGACGGCCCGCAGCTCGCCCTCGTCGACCACGACCAGCCGGCTGCCGTCGCCGCTGACCGTGAACCAGTCGAGGTGGTCGACCAGTTCGGACTTCTTCGCCTTGCTGATGTTGAAGTACTCGAGGGTCGGCCGGCCGCTGGTGTCGGCCGGGTTGACGAAGGTCTCGCCCAGCGCGCCCGAGATCGGCCAGCGCAGCCAGACCAGACCGCCGCCCGCGACCGGGTACATCGCCGAGTACTTGGAGGCGGTGACCGGGAACGGGGTCACCCTGCTCTCCAGACCCTCCACCTCGACCGTCACCGCGCCGCCCTCGCCGGGCTCCTCGTCCTCGACGGGGTCCAGGCCGCCGGCCGCCGGGCGCCCGTCGGGGCTGAGGGCGAAGGGGGAGGGGGTGGCGGAGGAGAGCGGGACCAGGTAGGGGCGGCAGCCGAGCGGGAAGGACAGGTCGCCGGTGTGCACGTCGTACACCGGGTCGAAGCCGCGCCAGGACAGGAACGCGAGATAGCGGCCGTCGCGGGTGAAGACCGGGTTCTCGTCCTCGAAGCGGCCGTTGGTGACGTCGATGACGTGCCGGTCGCTGATACGGGCCATCTTGATCTGCCGCAGCGAACGGCCGATGCCCGGATGCGACCAGGTCAACCATGACCCGTCCGGTGAGAAGGCCAGATCCCGCACCGGACCATTGATTGACTGGATCAACTCGGTGACCACGCCGCCGGAGCTTGTGCCGTCGGAAGAGTCAATGTCGTCAGCCTCGGTGGTATCAACATCGTCAACGTCGTCAATGCCATCAATGGAGTCGACGGAATCAACGGGATCAACATGATCAACGAGATCGGCGGAATCAAGTGAATCAAGTGAAGCCTCGACGCCGTCGGCATCCTCGGTCACGTCGATGAGCAGCAGCCGCCCGTCGTGTGCCGCCACCGCCAGCCGTTCGCCCAGCGGGTCCGAGACCAGTTCCAGCACGCGGCCCAGCTGTCCGGAGGCCAGCCGGCGCGGTGGACGGTCGCCGGTCGCCCGCGGCAGGTAGGCGATCTCGACCGCGTCCTCGCCCCCGGCGTCCGTGACATACGCGATCTGCCCGGTCGAGCCGAGCATCTCCGGCAGCCGGACCCGTACCCCGGGTGTGTCCGCGATCGTGCGCGCCGGGCCGTCGCGGTGGGTGAGCCAGTACAGGCTGCCGCGTACGACGACGGCGCTGGCCCGGCCCGTCTCGTCGACCGAGACGCCGTCGACGTGCTGGGCGGCCGGTACCTGGTAGGGGCGGCGCCCGGCGCGCGGCCCGGACAGCCGTACGTCCAGCCTGCGCGGCGCCGCGTCCGGGCCGAGGTCGTCGACGAGCCACAGGTCGCCCGCGCACTGGTACACCACGCGCGTGCCGTCGCTGGAGGCGTGCCGGGCGTAGAAGGCGTCGTGGTCGGTGTGCCGGCGCAGGTCGGAGCCGTCGTAGGCGCAGGAGTAGAGGTTGCCGACGCCCTCGTGGTCGGAGAGGAAGGCGATCCGGCCGCCGACGAACATGGGGGCGCACAGATGGCCGCCGATGCCGTCGAGCAGCCGCTGCCCGTGCAGCCACAGCCGGCCCATGGCGCCGCCCCGGTAGCGCTTCCAGCCGGCCGGTTCGTGCGGCGGGGTGCCGGTGAGCAGCAGGGTCCTGCGCTCGCCTTCGATGTCGGCGACCTGGATGTCGGAGACCGGTCCCCAGGGCAGCTTGCGGCCCGGGTCGCCGTCGGGGGAGACCTTGTAGGCCCAGGTGAAATAGGAGAACGGCTGTCCGTGCGAGGCGACGGCGAGGATGTCCCCGTCCGGAGTCCAGCCGCACACCTGGGTGTCGGCGCTGCCCCAGTACGTCAGCTGCCGTCCGGGCCCGCCGTCCACGTCGACCAGGTGGATCTCGGGCACCAGGCTGCGCCAGCTCGTGTACGCGACCCGGCGGCCGTCGGGGGAGAAACGCGGGTGGCCGACCTTGGTGCGGTCGACGGTTTGCCGCCAGGCGCGGCCCGGGGCGTCGAGCGAGGTCAGCCAGAGGTCGTCCTCGGCCACGAAGCACAACAGGTCGCCGTGGAGATGCGGCAGGCGCAGATAGCTCACCTCCCCATGCTTTTCCGGCCGCAGGGGCCCAGCAACTCGTGGGGGCGCACCTGTCTCGAAAGTACGTGAGAGAGCACACGTACGAAACGGTTTCGTTTCTATAGATCTCAGGGTATCTTCATGGTGTACGCAAGAAGATGCCGATGGAGCAGGGAAGGGTGAGTGGCATGGCTGAGGTCGCAACGGCGCGTCGCAGTCGGATCACGCCCGAGCGTGAGGCCGAGCTGTACGGGGCCGTGCTCGACCTGCTCCGCGAGGTCGGCTACGACGCCCTCACCATGGACGCCGTCGCCGCACGCACCAAGTCCAGCAAGGCCACCCTCTACCGCCAGTGGGGCGGAAAGGCCGAGCTGGTGGCCAAGGCGGTGCGGTACAACAAGCCGGGCGGCCGGCTGGGCGAGATCGACACCGGTTCCCTCCGGGGCGATCTGCACGCCCTCACCATGCGCTCGGACGACTGCGAGATGGAGCAGAACTCCGCGCTCATGCGGGGCCTCGCCATGGCGATCCACGGAAACCCGGATCTCCTGACGGCGTTCAAGGAGCATCTGATCGAGCCCGAGATGGCCGAGTTCCAGAGTGTGCTGCAGCGCGCGATCGTCCGGGGTGAGGTCCGTGCGGACAACCCGGCGATCGACTTCGTGATGCACATGATGATCGGCGGGTTCGCCGCTCGTTCGCTGATCGACGAGCAGCCGCCGACGCAGTCCTTCCTTCTGTCGTACATCGACGCCGTGGTGCTCCCCGCCCTCGGCGTGACCACGCGCTGACGATTTCCCGCAGCCAGCCCACCTGACGTCTCCGCTCACGTCGTCGGGCCGATCAGCCCTGCCCCCACCGGGTTGATCACCCCTGCCCTGAAAACCCCACGACCTGACCGGGAGTACGCCCTCGTGGCCACATTGCTCTACAAGCTGGGCCGGTTCGCCTTTCGGCGACGGCACTTCGTCGCCCTCATATGGGTGGCGCTGCTGACCCTCGCCGGCGTCGGCGCGGCCAATGCCCCCGCCGCGGGCTCCACGTCCTTCTCGATCCCCGGCACGGAGGCCCAGAAGGCCTTCGACCTGCTGGAACAGCGCTTCCCCGGCTCCAGCGCCGACGGTGCGACCGCCCGGGTCGTCTTCAAGGCCCCCGTAGGGGAGAAGATCTCCGACACCCTGAACAAGGCGACCGTCGAGAAGACGGTGAAGAAGCTGGCCGACGGCTCCGAGGTCACCTCCGTCGCCGACCCCTTCAAGACGCACGCCGTCAGCAAGGACGGCACCGTCGCCTACGCGTCGGTGCGGTACGACGTGTCCGGCATGGAGCTCAAGGACTCCTCCCGCGACGCGCTGAAGGCGGCCGGGAACGATGCGCAGAAGGCCGGGCTGACCGTCGAGATCGGCGGTGACGCGCTGCAGGCCGGAGCCGAAGCAGGGGCGGCCGGCGAGGTCATCGGCCTCGCCATCGCCGCCGTCGTCCTCGTCATCACCCTGGGCTCGCTGGTCGCGGCCGGACTGCCGCTGCTGACGGCGATCATCGGCGTCGGTATCGGCGTCTCCACCATCACCACGCTCGCCAAGGCGCTCGACCTCGGCGACACCACGTCCACGCTGGCGCTGATGATCGGTCTCGCGGTAGGTATCGACTACGCGCTGTTCATCGTCTCCCGCTACCGCGGCGAGCTGGCCGAGGGCCGGGACCGCGAGGAGGCGGTCGGCCGGGCGGCCGGTACCGCCGGTTCGGCGGTGGTCTTCGCGGGCCTCACGGTCGTGATCGCGCTGGCGGGCCTCTCGGTCGTCGGCGTCCCCATGCTCACCAAGATGGGCCTCGCGGCGGCCGGCACGGTCGTGGTCGCCGTCCTGATCGCGCTGACCATGATCCCGGCCCTGCTCGGCTACGCGGGCAAGCGGGTCAAGCCGGCCGGCGAGAAGCGCCGCAAGAAGACCGAGGGCCACGCCAAGCAGGGCAAGCCCGGTCTGGGCGAGCGCTGGGCGAGCTTCGTCGTCCGCCGCCCGGCCGCCGTACTGCTGCTCGGCGTGGTCGGCCTGGGCGCGGTCGCCCTCCCGGCCACCCAACTCCAGCTCGGCCTGCCCGACGACGGCTCCCAGCCGACGTCCACCACCCAGCGCCGCGCCTACGACCTCCTGTCGGAGGGCTTCGGTCCCGGCTTCAACGGTCCCCTGGTGGTCGTGATCGACGCCAAGGACAGCGACCACCCCAAGGCCGCGGCCACCACGGTCGCCGACGACATCAAGGGCCTCAAGGACGTCGTCACCGTCACCCCGGCGACGTTCAACAAGGCCGGCGACACCGCGACGATCACCGTGATCCCGTCGTCCAAGCCGTCCTCCGTGCAGACCGAGGACCTGGTACACGTCATCCGGGACAACGGCGCCGGCATCAAGGCCGACACGGGCGCGAAGGTGCTGGTCACCGGTACCACCGCGATGAACATCGACTTCTCGCAGAAGCTCAACGACGCGCTGGTCCCGTATCTGGCCCTGGTGGTCGGCCTCGCCTTCCTCCTCCTGATCGTGGTCTTCCGGTCCGTCCTCGTCCCGCTGAAGGCGGCTCTCGGCTTCCTGCTCAGCGTGCTCGCCGCGCTCGGCGCCGTCGTCGCGGTCTTCCAGTGGGGCTGGCTCGGCAGCCTGCTCGGCGTCCAGCAGACCGGCCCGATCATGTCGATGATGCCGATCTTCATGGTGGGCGTGGTCTTCGGTCTCGCGATGGACTACGAGGTGTTCCTCGTGACCCGGATGCGAGAGGCGTACGTCCACGGGGAGACGCCGGGCCAGGCCGTCGTGACCGGCTTCCGACACAGCGCGCGCGTCGTGGGCGCCGCCGCCGTCATCATGATGTCCGTCTTCGGAGGTTTCATCACCTCCAGCGAGTCCATGATCAAGATGATCGGCTTCGGCCTCGCGATCGCCGTCTTCTTCGACGCGTTCATCGTCCGCATGGCGATCGTCCCGGCGGTGCTAGCCCTGCTCGGCAAGCGCGCCTGGTGGCTGCCGAAGTGGCTGGACCGCGCCCTGCCCAACGTCGACGTCGAGGGCGAGGGCCTGCGCACCGCCTCCGACCGGGCGGCCGGCAAGGACGACGAGGACCGGGAACTGGTACGCGCCTGACGCATGGCGCATGACAGACCGCCGGTGAGGGTCCGTGGGGACGGGGCGCCCTCACCGGCTTCCTCGTTCCCGCACGGGAACGCGCGTTATCCGCTCGCAGTCGCCGTGTCCCCCTGGCTAGCGTGCCCCGTATGACGACGACAGCCGCCACTGACGCCGATGCCGGGGATTCCGGCGCCCACCCCCGTTTCGCCGCGGCCCTCGCGGAGCTGGGACTGGGGGAGCTGACCTCCCGCATCCGACGCTTCCCGGACGCGACCCGTACCGCCGCCGAGGCTGCCGTGGCGGTCGGCTGCGAGCTGAGCGAGATCTGCAAGTCGCTGATCTTCGCGGCCGACGGGGTGCCGGTGCTCGTGCTGATGGACGGCGCCTCCCGGGTCGACGTGGAACTCGTCCGCAAGGAACTCGGCGCCGAGAAGGTGACGAGGGCCAAGGCGGACGTCGTACGCGAGACGACCGGGTACGCCATCGGGGGCGTGCCGCCGTTCGGGCACCGTACCCGCACGCGCGTGCTCGCCGACCGGGCGCTGCTGCGGCACGGCACGGTGTGGGCCGCCGCCGGCAACCCCCACGCTGTCTTCCCGATCGCGCCCGCCGCCCTGGTGACGCACGCCGGCGCCACGGTCGTGGACGTGCGCGAGCCCTCCGCGTGACCCCACTGGTCACCGCGGCCGTCCTGGTCGCCGCGGTCACGCACGCCGGCTGGAACGCGATCGCCCACCGGATCACCGACAAACTCGTCGGCTCCTCCCTGATCGCCGCCGGCGGGGTGCTGATCGGGCTGCTCCTGATGCCGTTCGCCGCGGTCCCGGCGGCGGCCGCATGGCCGTACCTGATCGCCTCCTCGGTCGTCCATGTCGCGTACTTCGCGCTGCTGATGCTCTCCTTCCGGCTCGGCGACTTCGGGCAGGCGTACCCGATCGCGCGCGGCACCGCACCGCTGCTGGTCACCCTGTTCGCCGCCGTGTTCGCGCACGAGGTGCCCGACGCCCCGGCGGCCGCGGGGATCGCCGTGTCCTGCGCCGGGCTCGCCGGGGTCGCGCTGTGGGGGCTGCGCGGCCGCCGGCCCGACTGGGCGGCGATCGGGGCCGCCCTCGCCACGGGCCTGTCGATCGCCGCGTACACGGTCATCGACGGCCTCGGGGTACGGGCCTCCGGCTCCTCCGTCGGCTACATCGCCTGGCTGATGGCCCTCCAGGGCCTGGTGATCCCTGGCTACGCCCTGTACCGCAGACACGGCGAACTGATCACCACGGCGCGCCCGTTCGCGGCCCTGGGACTGTTCGGCGCCGCCCTCTCCGTACTCGCCTACGGTCTCGTCCTCTGGGCCCAGACCCGCGCCGAACTCGCACCGATCGCCGCCCTGCGCGAGTCGTCGGTCAACCCGTGCTGATGCAGTAATAACTTGGCTGTTCAGAGGTCACAGGTCGCGGTTATTTGCAGTCCCCTCCGCCGTCCGTCTACGCCTCGAACCAAGTTGATCAAGCCATCCGATACTACTGCTTCGAGACATCCTCATAATTGATGTGGACTCAACAATGGGGCAATGCTTGCCCTCCTTTGGGTTGTTGATCTTTGGATCACGCCAGAGAGCTGATTTTGACCACGAGGGGGGAACGACCATGTTGAGCAAGAAGCTGGTGGTTGCTGCCATGACGGGTGCGCTCGTCATGACGGGAACGAGCGCGTTCGCGTTCGGTACGAAGAGCACATCGTTGCAGAACGGGACCTTGAGCATCTTCGCTCAGGACGGCTGCGATGTCTCTGCGAACTGCAGCCTGTACTACTCCTCCACGACTTACAAGAAGACTGGTGGCAGTAGCGTGTCGATTCAACTCGGCATGACCACCGGAGACTCTCTGTACCTGGACACGGCGAAGACGATCAAATCAGGGCAGACGGCGTCGCACAGTTGGGGCGGTAAGAGCAAGGCTGCCGTTCCTGACTGCACCATCGTCGGATACATGAAGGCCAGCACCGGCGACTACTACACGCCGCCCGTCGACGTCTGCTAACTACTGTGGTGCGATGCCCAGGGAGCAAGTCTCAATCCCTGGGCGTCGTGCCCGTAAGGTCATCACGTGATTGAAGCGTCCATCGCAGCCGTTCCAGGCCTGGTTGTCTCCTTCCTGATACTTGCCGTCCTGCTCGGCCTCCCGACGGCACTGGTGGCGAAAGCTCGCGGCAAGTCCTGGCCGCTGCGAACCGCGCTGGCGGTGTACCTGGCGGGCATTCTCGCCGTGACCCTACTCGCGGGCAACGCCGGCCTGAAGCCGGGACAGTGTGACACCGGAGCACCTATCCATCTTTTTACGTCGGCGGGTTCTCTGTTGAACATCGCCCTTTTCGCTCCCGGCGCTTTCCTGGCTGTCCTGTTGTTCAGGCGGCCGGTTACCGTCGCGGCGGCGTTCGGCCTTTTGAGCGCGGCAGTGGAACTGACCCAGGCCTTGGGCAACCTCGGCCGCGCATGCAGCGCTACTGATTTCGTGGCCAACGGGACCGGCGCTGTGTTGGGCGCTGCTATCGGTGCCGTATGGCTGTACCGGCGGGGCCAGACGACGGGTAAGCCTGCTCGTGACCTCGTATGGGGTGTTGCCCTCGCAACGCTGGGTGCCCTGGGTATGGCGGGAGTGTTCCACGATCGGATCAAGCCGGTGGATGTCGTTGCGCAGGACGGCCGGACCCACAGTCTTGCGGAATCCTCCGTTCAAGCCAACGAATGGATCACTGTCGCGGCTCAGGGAATCTTCGGTAGCGGCACGGAGGTACAGCAGTCTGAAACCGATAAGCACGGTGACCGCCTGCGAATCAGTGTCCGGACCAATCGGGGCAAGATCTCTGGTTGGTGGCCCGACAAGACCTTGGAGAGCGCTTGGTCTTCGAACACGCGGGGGGATGAGGGGAACCTCAACGAGGACCAGGTAGCCGCAGCGGCTGACAAGTTCGCGCGCCGGTGGTTCGCAGAGGATGTGGCGGGGAGCAAGCGAGTAGTTCGCTCGATAGGAGACGGCTCCACCCGGGCCTACACCGTCACCTACCGGCGGTACGTTAATGGCGTGATGATGCCGATGCGACTGAATGTCACGATCACAACAACTGCTCGTGTCATGGGATTCACGGCCAGGACGATTGAAGATCCTGAGCTGGCCACGGTCACGGTGGATGAGGCGAAGGCCCGAAGCATCGCAAAGCAGAAGACAGGACGGACCCCTAAAGCGTCCCTCCTCTTGGCGCAGAATGTTTCCGATGTTTGGAGGCCTGTCTGGATCGTCGGAACCGGTAAAAGCGATGTCTCGGTTGACGCTTCGACCGGCATTGTGATCGCTGACACTGAGATACCGGGAAAATCCAACTGAGGCGCAACTGCTGGTAGGGCTTCGCGGTATTCGCGAATCGGGCCCTACGCCATGCTCACCGTGTGCCTTTGGCGTTGTTTTCAGCCACGCTGGCCGAGGTTGCCGACGTGCTCGACGCACACACCGTGCTGCCCTTTCCCGTCCCGCACGACTTCACCGACGGTTTCCAGATCGCCCTACTTGCGTCCCCGGCAGTGCTACCTTGACCGGCCCGTTCGGCGGGCCGGTTCCACCTTCGCTGAGCTGTCGCCCGTCGTCGTAGAGGCGGCGATCGCCCGGCTCCGCGCCGGTCTCGACTCCGGTCAGGGGCTGGCCTCAGTTGACGGGGTTCTCACCCTAGCGTGAGCCATCGGATGCCGAGTCGGCTGACGTCCGATGCTTCCTCCTTGGAGATCGGCTCGCGTCCGGTGGCCTTGTGCAGGAAGCGAAGTTGATCCCAACCCAGCTTCTCCACTGTGGCTGCTCCGTCCGGTCCGAGCAGCAGTTCCTGCACCAGATCAGCGGCCGGGGAGGTCAGCCACGGTTCGCGCCCCAGGGCGTCGGCAAGGTCCAAGCCGTGCACGGCGACCTCGACCACGCGCGTCAGCAGGAACTCCGACAGGAGCATCGGATCGCCGTGCCGGGTGCGAACCACACGCCCTTCGGGTTCGGTCCGGCACAGTCGGTCCACCTGTTGCCACACGGTGTTGAAGTCGTCGGCGAGCGCGGCGCCGTTGAGCTGTGTGGCCGCGTGGTCCTGGGCCAGGGTGATCCGGGCCGCGTTGGTGTCAGGAGCGAAGCGGTCGTCGGACCGGTAGTACTCCGCTGCCGAGACCTCGGCACGGGGCGGTGCCGGCGCGGCCAGCATGCCCGGCAGCCAGGCGATCACCACCCGGATGTGAGCCAGCAGGTCACTCACATTCCACGGCACGCACCGTGTCGGCAGACTCCATTCGGCCGTTGAGACCCCGGTCATCGCCCGCGCGAGCTCGTTCGCCTCCAGACGAAACGCTTCGACCACCCGCCCCTGATCCATACCGATCAAGCTACCGGCCGGGACTCGTGCAGTGGCAGAAGCCGTCATCCCGGAGATGCTCAGTCACGCCGGTCGGAGAGCAATCGCCCTGCCACAGCCAGCACCAGCCCGGCCGCGACGAGGTAGAGGCCAAGGCGTTCTTCGGGCACTGCCTGTGACCACACTTGCCAGGCTGACGAGATGTAGGAGTCGGCTGCCAGGAAGGAACCGTAGACCCTGGGGGGCGTGCTGGTCCGGCCGCGCACCCACAGCAGGGCGCCTATGGCGGCACAGGTCGCGGACATCGCGTACAGGACCGTGGCGCGGCGCGGATCCGGTCTGTTCACGGGCTCTCCCTCGGCTTTGTTGTTCTGGCGTGTGGATTCTCGCCTCCCGTATCGGTCATGTCCGCCCCGGGGACTCGTTCCGGCCTGTGTGTGCAACAGCCTTGGCCATCGCCCCTGCGGTCTGCTGGGCTTGGTTCCATGGACACCGCCGCTGCCGACCGTCCGTCGGCGACCTACGACCGCATCGGCAGGGGATACAGCGAAATCCGACGTCCTGATCCCCGCCTGAACGCCCTGATCGGCCAGGCCCTGGAAGGCGCCTGTGCCGTTGTCAACGTCGGCGCCGGTGCCGGTTCCTATGAGCCGGAGGACGCCGACGTGACAGCTGTCGATCCCTCTCAGGTCATGCTCGACCAGCATCCGGGGGCGAAGAAGGTGAGGGCAGGGGCCGAAGCCCTGCCGTTCCCGGACGGTTCCTTCGACGCTGCCATGGCCGTCCTGACTGTCCATCACTGGGCCGACCTGAACCGGGGACTCGGTGAAATGCGCCGCGTGGCCCGCAGGCAGGTCGTCTTCACCTGGGATCCGACGCACCGGCCGGAGCTCTGGCTGCTGGAGGAGTACCTGCCGGAGATCCGTGAGTTGGACCATGCCCGTTTCACTCCTGTGGCCGAGGTCGCCGACGCGCTCGACGCGCACACCGTGACGCCTTTTCCCATCCCGCACGACTTCACCGACGGCTTCCAGTGCGCCTACTGGAGTCGTCCGGAGTTCTACCTCGATCCGGTGATCCGGCGAGCCAGTTCCACCTTCGCCCAGCTGCCGCCCTCCGTGGTGGAGCCGGCGATCGCCCGACTCCGCGCCGACCTCGACTCCGGCGCCTGGCACCGCCGCCACGCCGACCTGGTACGCGAGCAGAGCATGGACTACGGATACCGCCTGCTCATCGCAGGTACGTAGCACCGGGCAGCCGTCCACATCACATCGGTCATCGTCGGCGCCGCCATCGGCGCGGTCTTCTTCAAGGAACGGTTCGGGGCGCCCCGTATCGCGGCGGCCGGGCTGCTGGTCGTCGGGATCGGGCTGATGCTGCATGCCGGTTAGGGCGTCCGGGTGTTGCCCGTGCGTCGCCCGGGTTCGGCCGGAATTCGTCTCGCCCTCGGCCGACTTGCCGTTGCTTTGACGAACCGTTCGACGGGCGTTCAGCCATTCGTCTGTGGCCGGGTTGTGTGTCGTCCATAAGGTCCCTGCGGATTGCGGAAGAAGGGACGCATGGGACTCATGGACACACTCCACGCAGTCCGGGCCCGAGGGATCACCAAGTCCTTCGGCGATGTCGTCGCACTCGACGGTGTCGACCTGGATGTGACGCAAGGCCAGATCCATGGCCTGGTCGGACCCAACGGCGCCGGCAAGACGACACTGCTGGGCCTGTTGCTGGGCCTGGCCGTCGCCGACGGCGGCCGGCTCGAGATCCTGGGCACCCCGGTCGAACGGGCGCTCGCCGCCCCCGACGGTGTCGCCGGTTTCGTGGACGCGCCCGGCCTCTACCCCTCCCTCACCGCCCGGCAGAATCTGGCCGCGCTGGCCGCACTCCGCGGCCTCGACGCGGGCACGGCGGGCGCGTCGGGCATCGACGACGTGCTCGGCGAGGTCGGGCTCACCGATGTCGCCGACGACAAGACCCGCGGCTTCTCCCTCGGCATGCGCCAACGGCTGGGGCTCGCCGCCGCCCTGCTCACCCGGCCCCGGCTGCTCGTCCTCGACGAACCGTCCAACGGCCTCGACCCGGCCGGCAAGCGCCATGTGCACGGTGTCCTCACCCGGCTCGCCGCGGACGGCACCAGCGTGGTGCTGTCGAGCCACCGGATGGACGACCTGGAGGCACTGTGCTCCGAGGTCACCATCCTCGCCACCGGACGCGTCGTGTTCTCCGGCCCGCTGGGCAAGCTGGCCGCCGAGAACCGTGAACTCGACTACCGGCTGCGCACCTCCGACCCCGACACCGCGCGCCGGCTGGCCGCGGACACGGACGGCATCCGGATCGTCGACGACACGGGCGTACGACAGGACGCCGACGTCCTCGTCGTACGCGCGCTGGTGCCCGCCCTGGACGAACTCGTCGCGAAGGTCGTGCGGTCGGACGTCGCGGTGCGCGAACTCGCTCCCGTCGTATCACCGCTGGAGGCCGCCTTCCTCGCCCTCACCGAGCTGCAGGAGGCCGGACGATGACCGCCGTCGCAGTCGAAAGCAGCGTTGCTCCCGCCCGCCGTGTCCCGGTGTCGCGCGGCTACCGTTTCGAACTGGTCAAGCTGGTCTCGCAGTGGCGGATCCGGCTGCTGGTGCTTGCCTGCTGGATCGCACCGGCGCTGTTCGTCGCGGGGGTGAGCCAGCAGAGCACACTGCCCGCCGACACGCTGTTCGGCCGCTGGATGCATGCCACGGGGTGGGCCGGGCCGCTGGTGATGCTCGGTTTCGCGGGCACCTGGGCGCTGCCGCTGCTGACGTCGGTGGTCGCCGGTGACGTGTTCGCCTCCGAGGACCGGCTCGGCACCTGGCGCCATCTGCTGGTGGCGGTCCGCTCGCCCGCGCGGATCTTCGTGGCCAAGACGCTGGCCAGCCTCACCGTCATCCTGCTGCTGGTCGCCGGGCTGGCCGTCTCCAGCGCGGTCGGCGGACTCGTGGCGGTCGGCAACCAGCCCCTGGTCGGACTGGACGGCCATCTGCTGTCGCCCGGGGACGCGGCCGTACGGGTCCTGCTCTCCTGGGTCGCGGCCCTCGCCCCGACCCTCGCCCTGGCCGCGATCGGGCTCCTCGGCTCGGTCGCGCTGGGCCGCTCCCCGATGGGGCTGCTGCTGCCCCCGGTGGTCGCGCTCGCGCTGTCGGTCGCCCAGATGCTGCCGCTGCCCGTGGCCGTGCGCCTCGCCCTGCCCGGCTACGCCTTCATCTCCTGGAACGGCCTGTTCACCAGCCCCACCCAGCTCGCCCCGCTCCTGATCGGCGTCGCGGTCGCCCTGGCGTGGGCCGTGCTCGCCACCGTGCTGGCCTATGCGCTGTTCGTACGACGGGACTTCACCAACCCGGCCTACGACGGCAACGGGCGCCGTGCGCTCACCGTCGGACTGCTGCCGCTGGCCGCGCTGACCGTCGTGACCGTGGGGGCGGTCGCCGTGGCCACCCCGTCGACGGGCTCCGGCATCGACCAGGGCAAGGTCCAGCGCTCCCTCGCCACCGCCTTCGCCCACCTCTACCGGCTGCAGACCCGCCAACTCCACCGTCCCGCCGTCACCGAGGCACAGCTGCGCACCACGGCGGCGTGCACCAAGAGCGACGGCCAGGCCGCCCAGGAAGGGGCGGGCAACGACTGGCGCTGCGTCGTCAGCTGGCATCTGCCCGGTGTCGCGGTCGCGGGGACGGCGATCTATCAGCTCGACATCACCTCAGACGGGCGGTTCGTGGCCGACGGTGACGGTCCGAAGGAGGTCAACGGCTACTTCCTTGTACGGACCCCGACCGGAGACGCCCCGAATCCGCTGTGGCAGTTCGACGGGAACGTCGAGTTGCTGAACACCCACTGAAGGGAACAGTTCCGTGCAGGTAACCCGCCAGCGTCGGACCAGTGAGAAGAAGCAGTTCACCCTCCTCGGCAGACACGTCGGCCGCCGGACCCTGCTGGTGACGACGGGTATCGCCGTCGCCCTCGGCGTCACGGGCACGGCGGTCGCCTCGACCTACCAGTTCGGCACCCAGCAGGTCGCCCAGGTCACCGCCAACGGCCAGGTCGTCTCCGCCGACCAGTACATCAACCCCTACGGCAGCCGTACCGTCATCAACGACGGCAAGATCATGTCGTCGACGGTCAGCCCGGACGGCACCCACCTCGCGGCCTCCATCGCCGACGGCGACGCCTCCCTCGTCGTCATGGACCTGAGCACCGGTCAGGTCAAGCAGAAGGTCGGCACCAACGCGGCGGACGACCTGCGCATCAGCAGCGGCGCCGTCGGCCAGGAGGGCCCGGCCTACTCGCCCGACGGCAAGCAGCTGTGGCTGGGCCAGGCGAACGGCTACACCAAGTTCACCGTCAACGCGGACGGCACCCTCTCCACCCCGACGGCCGTTCCGATCGCGGCCGACGGCTCCAAGCAGGCCCTGGTGGGCGCGGCCGTGTTCTCCGCGGACGGCTCCACCGTGTACTCCGCGGTCAACGGCCAGAACAAGGTGGTCGCCATAGACGCGGCGACCGGCACGATCAAGCAGACCTGGGCCGTCGGCAACGCCCCGCGCGGCCTCGCCCTGGTCGGCGGCAAGCTCTACGTCAGCAACGAGGGCGGGCGCCCGGCCAAGGCCGGCGACACCACCATCAACTCGTACGGCACCGACGTGGTAGCGAACCCGGAGACCGGCGCCAGCACCACCGGCACGGTCAGCGTCATCGACACCACGGACGCGTCCGCGGCCGTCGGTACCATCGACGTCGGCCTGCACCCGACCGCCGTGTACGCGAAGAACGGCGCGGTGTTCGTCACCAACACCGCCGACAACAGCGTGTCGGTCATCGACAGCCGCAAGGACCGGGTCGTCCAGACCATCGCCACCCAGCCGTGGCCCGAGGCCTCGGTCGGCTACGAGCCCAACGCGGTGACCCTCACCGACGACGGCCGCCTCCTGGTGACCCTCGGCCGCGCCAACGCCGTGGCCGTCTACCGCTACACCTCGTCGAACCCGCAGCAGCCCGCCCGCTACGTCGGCCTGCTCCCCACGGACTACTACCCCTCGGGGGTCTTCGCCACCGGCAAGCAGGTGGTCGTCGCCAACACCCGTGGCGTGGACGCCCGCCGCCCCGACGCCGCCGGCCACAACACCCACGACACCACGTCGAGCCTGACGCAGTTCACCCTGCCGAGCGACTTCACCATCAGGGCCCAGACGGTCAAGGTCTTCAAGCAGAACGGCTGGACCCCCGGCTCGGTGAAGACGGCCAAGGGCAGGGGCTACACGACACCCGTCGCGGTCCCGACGCGGATCGGCGACCCGTCGACGATCAAGCACGTCTTCCTGCTCGTCAAGGAGAACCGGACCTACGACCAGGTCTTCGGCGACATGCCGCAGGGCGACGGCGACTCCTCGCTCACCCAGTTCGGCGAGAACGTGACGCCGAACCAGCACGCCCTGGCCGAGCAGTTCGGGCTGTACGACAACTTCTACGACATCGGCACCAACTCCGCCGAGGGCCACAACTGGCTGATGCAGTCCGACAACCCGGAGTACACCGAGTCGTCGGCCGGCGAGTACACGCGCAGCTACGACACCGAGGACGACGTCCTCGGCCACCAGAAGAGCGGTTTCATCTGGACCGGCGCGCAGGCGGCCGGCAAGTCCGTCAAGGACTTCGGCGAGTTCCAGTCGCTGGAGACCAAACCGGCCGGTGCGACCTGGCAGAACCTGTACTGCGACAGCAAGACCATGGCCGCGACCGGCGCCGAGACCCAGTACCCGATCAAGACGGGTTCGGCGATCCCCTCGCTCAACAAGGTGGCGGTGCAGGGCTTCCCGCTGTTCGACCTGAACGTCCCGGACATCTACAAAGAGCAGATCTGGAAGCAGGACTTCGAGAAGAACGGCCCGGCGAACCTGAACATGTTCTGGTTCTCCAACGACCACACCGGCGGTCCGGCGAACGCGGCCGCTGAGGTCGCCGACAACGACCTCGCGGTCGGCCGGATGGTCGACGAGATCACTCACAGCAAGTACTGGAAGGACTCGGCGATCTTCGTCGTCGAGGACGACTCCCAGGCAGGCCTCGACCACGTCGACGGCCACCGTGCCCCGGTCCAGGTCATCAGCCCGTACGCCAAGCACGGCACGGTCGACAACCACTACTACTCGCAGATCACCATGGTCCGCACGATCGAGCAGATCCTCGGGATCCACCCGATGAACCAGCTCGACAGCGCGGCCACCCCGATGTACGGGGCGTTCACGCAGAAGGCCGACGACACCCCGTTCACCGCGGTGCCCAACCGGACCTCGCTGACCCTCGGCGTGAGCCCGCAGCCCACCTGCGGCTCGGACACCCCGGCGGCCCAGAACCCCGAGGCCGCGGCCGCGCCGACGGCCGTGTCGGTGCCGGCGGCCGAGAAGACCGTCGCCGCGCAGTGGAAGACCTGGGCCTCGCACCAGCGCCTGACCGGCCCGAACGCCGTTCCGGACTACGCGAACGCCATGCAGATGAACCGCTACACCTGGTACCAGACCCACAACTGGGCCAAGGCGTACCCCGGTGACAAGAAGATCTACGCACCGAACGACGTCCCGGGCGCCTACCTCCCGACGTCGGAGAACGACGGCTGACGCAGCGTCCGTTCCTGTCAGGGAACCCCGGGCCGCCGGTCCGGGGTTCCCCGCGTTCTCCGGCCCGATGGCACGCGCCGCGGGGTACGCGCCATGGGGGACGCGGTGCGTCAAGCTTGCTGCGCAGCGCACGAGAGCAGAGAGAGAACAGGGCGAGGACAGGGAGACGTCATGACCGACAAGCCGACCGTGGCCGTGCTGGGCACCGGCATCATGGGCGCCGCGATGGCCCGCAACCTCCTCAGGGCCGGGCACACCGTCCGCGCCTGGAACCGCACCCGCGCCAAGGCCGAGCCCCTCGCCGCCGACGGCGCCCAGGTCACCGACACCCCCGCCGGTGCCGTTGAGGGCGCCGACGCGGTCCTGACCATGCTGTACGACGGCAACACCGCCCTGGAGACCATGCGCGAGGCCGCCTCCGCGCTGCGCCCCGGGGTCGTCTGGGCCCAGTCGACCACCGCGGGCCTCGACCAGATCCCCGCGCTCGCCGCGTTCGCCCACGAGCACGGACTGGTCTTCTACGACGCCCCGGTCCTCGGCACCCGCCAGCCCGCCGAGGCCGGACAGCTCACCGTGCTGGCCGCCGGGCCCGAGCAGGGCCGGGAGACGGTCACGCCCGTCTTCGACGCCGTCGGCGCCCGCACGCTGTGGACCGGCGACGACGGGGCGACGGCCGCCGCCACCCGGCTCAAGCTGGTCGCCAACAGCTGGGTCCTCGCCGCCACCGCGGCCACCGGCGAGGTCGTGGCACTGGCCCAGGCCCTCGACGTCGACCCGCAGAAGTTCTTCGACCTCATCGCGGGCGGCCCGCTCGACATGGGCTACCTGCGGGCCAAGGCCGGGCTGATCCTAGACGGCGGGCTGACCCCGGCCTCCTTCGCGGTGGACACCGCGGGCAAGGACGCCCGGCTGATCGTCGCCGCCGGCACCAGCCACGGCGTCCGCCTGGACGTCGCGGAAGCGGCCGCCGCACGGTTCGCCCGCGCCGCCGCCCAGGGCCACGCCGACGAGGACATGGCCGCCGCCTACTTCGCCAGCTTCGACCTCAAGTAGCCGGTCCCCCGACGTGACGGCCCGGGCGCCGAGGAGCACCCTGGAAGCAGCGATTCCGGAGGTGGTCCCCATGATGCAAACCGCTGTGGGCTGGCATGTCGAGCTGGAGTTCCTGGAGGACGACACCCACACGCGCGCGGCGGCCCTGGTCCGGCTGCCCGACGGTACCGAGGTACGGGCGCACGGCCATGCGAGCCGTCACGAGTCCGACAGCAATCAGCCGAGAGTCGGCGAGGAGATCGCCGGCGCCCGTGCCTTGAACGAGCTGGCGATGCAGTTGCTGACCAAGGCACACGGTGAGATCGACGCGGAGTCAGGGCGGCACTCGCATCCGATCCACGTGTGAGGGGCGCGGGTGCGGTGGTGAGAGCCGGGGCGGGGGCGCCTTCGGCGGTTACGACAGCGCCGTGCGCACCGCCCGCACCAGCGCCTGCGCCCGCGGATCCGCCGTCACGCTCTTGCGGAAGCCGTTGGTGACATAGCCGAAGGCGATGCCCGACTCCGGGTCGGCGAAGCCGAGCGCGCCGCCGCGGCCCGGGTGGCCGAAGGAGGTGGGGGAGAGCAGCGGGGACGCGCTGCCGTGCAGCATGTAGCCGAGCCCGAAGCGGGTCGAGATCACCAGGACGCGGTCGGGTCCCGCCGACTGCTCGGTGCGCGCCGGCTCCATGGTCTCCGGCGTGAACAGACGGCGGCCGCCGTCGACCTCGCCGATCAGGGAGGCGTAGAAGCGGGCCAGGCCGTCGGCCGTGGCGATGCCGTTGGAGGCGGGGAGGGCGGCCGCGCGGTAGGCGGGGTCGTTCTCGTCCGGGAGCGGGCTGATCGCGCCGAACGCCCGGCGGGTCAGCGACCCGGGGTCGGCGTACGCCTCGGAGACGGCACGCTTGGGCCGGGTCCGCAGCGCGCCGGCGGTCTCGGGCGCCGCCACCGGCCCGACGCGCCCCACGCGCGTCTGCGCCGTCTTCGGCAGCCCGAGCCACAGATCGGCGCCGACCGGACCGGCGATCTCGTCCGCGATCCACTCGCCGATGCCCCGCCCGGTCACCCGGCGCACCAGCTCACCGGTCAGCCAGCTGAAGGTCTGCGCGTGATAGCCGTGGTCGGTGCCCGGCTCCCACACCGGCGCCTGCGCGGCCACCGCGGCGGCGCCGGTATCGGGGTCGGCGGCCTCGGCGGGTGTGAGCGGCCGGTCCAGCACCGGCACGCCCGCACGGTGCGCGAGCAGCTGCCGTACCGACGTCCGCTCCTTGCCGGCCGCCTTGAACTCCGGCCAGTACTCACCCACCGGAGCGTCCAGGTCCAGCTGCCCGCGCTGCCACAGGAGCAGCAGTACGGCGGCGGCGACGCCCTTGGTCGCCGAGCGCACGATCTGGGCGGTGTCCCGTTCCCAGGGCGCCCGGCCGGCGTCCCCGTCGAAGTCCCGGGCGCCGCCCCACAGGTCGACGACCCGGTGCCCGTCCCGGTACACGGTCACCGCCGCGCCCCGGTCCCCGAGCAGCTCGAAGTTCTTCACGAACGCGTCCCTGACCGGCTCGAAGCCCTCGGCCACTGTGCCGTTCACGTCCACGTCCGTACTCCTCGCTCGGCGGCGCCGCTGTTCTCCTTTCAACCAAGCACGATCGTCACGTCGATGTTCCCGCGTGTCGCGTTCGAGTACGGGCACACCTCGTGGGCGGCGTCCACCAGCTTCGCCGCGACGTCCGCGTCCAGCACCGGCAGCGAGACGCTGAGGGCGACCGCGAGACCGTAGCCGCGCTGCTTGTTCGGGCCGATACCGACCTTCGCGGCGACCGTGGAGCCGGTCAGGTCGTAGCCCGCGCGGTTGCCGACGAGGATCAGGGCGTTGTGGAAGCAGGAGCTGTAGCCGGCCGCGAACAGCTGCTCCGGGTTGGTGCCGTTCCCGTCCCCGCCCAGCTCCGGCGGCATCGCCACCTTGAGGTCGATCTGGCCGTCCTGACTGGTGACATACCCGTTCCGGCCGCCGTGCGCGGTCGCCTCGGCGACATACATGATCTTCGTCGGACGGGTGTCGACGGTGGCGCCTTCGATCACGGCGGGACCTCCCCCAGGACAGAAACAGTGGTGGGCAACACAGATGTGTGCAAGCACATCGTGCACAAGGTACCGACCGGTAGGAAGCCCTGGGATTACCAGGGGGGTGGAAACCGTGGGTAACAGGAGGCGGCTATGCCGGCCGGGAGGCCGCCCTGCCCGCCCGTTCCGCGAGCTCCCGCAGCTCCTCGCGCAGCCGCGCCACGTCCGCCCCGCCCAGACCCGTCGTCGTGAGCAGGGCGCCGGGTATGCGCGCCGCGCGCTCCCTCAGTTCCTCCGCGCGCCCGGTGCACGCGACGAGCACCGAGCGCTCGTCCTGCTCCGAGCGCTCCCTGCGCACCAGGCCGGCCGCCTCCAGCCGCTTCAGCAGCGGCGACACCGTGCCGTAGTCGAGACGGAGCGCGCCGCCCAGGTCCTTGACCGTGGTCTCGCCCCGCTCCCACAGGACGAGCAGTACGAGGTACTGCGGGTAGGTGAGCCCGAGTTCGTCGAGGAGGGGACGGTAGGCGGCGGTCACCGCGCGCTGCGCGGCGTACAGCGCGAAGCACAGTTGGTCGTCCAGCCGTGGCGGTCCCGCGTCCTCTTGATGCGTCACGCGCCCATTGTCCCGGACGCGGAGAGGCGGCGGACGGCCGTCACGGAAACGCGTCACATGCCACGGCGCGCGGCGGCCGCCGCGCGCGGGTCGAAGCCGAACGGCAGTTCCAGCCGGTGCGCGCGCATCAGGGCGTCGTCGGAGAGCAGGTCACCGGTGGGCCCGTCGGCGGCGATCGTGCCGTAGCTCAGGATCACGGAGCGCGGGCACAGCTCCAGGGCGTAGGGCAGGTCGTGGGTGACCATGAGGACCGTGACGTCCAGGGAGCGCAGGATGTCGGCGAGTTCGCGCCGGGAGGCCGGGTCGAGGTTGGAGGAGGGCTCGTCGAGGACGAGGATCTCCGGTTCCATGGCGAGCACGGTGGCGACGGCGACCCGGCGGCGCTGGCCGAAGGACAGGTGGTGCGGCGGGCGTTCGGCGAAGCCGGCCATGCCGACCCGGTCCAGGGCGGCACGCACGCGTGGCTCCAGTTCCGCGCCCTTCAGACCGGCCGCCGCCGGTCCGAACGCCACGTCCTCGCGCACCGTCGGCATGAACAGCTGGTCGTCCGGGTCCTGGAAGACGATGCCCACCCGGCGCCGGATCTCCGCCATGTGCCGCTTGCCGACCGGCAGCCCGGCCACCGTCACCGTGCCCGTGCCGCCGCTCAGGATGCCGTTGAGGTGCAGCACGAGGGTGGTCTTGCCGGCGCCGTTCGGGCCGAGCAGCGCGACGCGTTCACCGCGCGCGACGGTGAAGTCCACGCCGAACAGGGCCTGGTGCCCGTCCGGGTAGGCGAAGGCGAGGCCGGAGACCTCCAGAGAAGCAGTCACAGGGCCCATCCCAACAGGCAGACGACAAGGGCGGACAGGGGCAGCGCGAAGGCGCGGGACCACTCGGCCCGGGACGCGGTCACCTCGTCGATGACCGGCACCGAACCGGCGTACCCCCGGCTCACCATGGCCAGGTGGACGCGCTCCCCGCGTTCGTAGGAGCGGATGAACAGCGCGCCCGCGGACTTCGCGAGCACGCCCCAGTGGCGCACGCCCCGCGCTTCGAACCCGCGCGACTCCCGGGCGATCCGCATCCGCCGCATCTCGTCGGTGACGACGTCGCCGTAGCGGATCATGAACGAGGCGATCTGGACGAGCAGCGGCGGGAGCTTCAGCCGCTGGAGGCCCAGAAGCAGCTCACGGAGCTCTGTGGTGGCCGCCAGGAGGACGGAGGCGGCGACGCCGAGTGTTCCCTTGGCGAGGACGTTCCAGGCGCCCCAGAGGCCGTTCACGCTGAGCGGGAGGCCGAGGACATCGACCCGCTCGCCCCCCGCCACGAACGGCATCAGCACCGCGAACGCGACGAACGGCACCTCGATCAGCAGCCGCCGCAGCAGGAAGCCGGCGGGCACGCGCGCGTGCTGTGCGACGAACGCGAGCAGCACGGCAGACAGCGCGAACGCCCATATCGCCGCGCGCGGTGTGGAGACCATCACGACCACGAAGGCGAAGGCGGCGGCGAGCTTGGTGTGCGGCGGGAGCGCGTGCACGGGGGAGTGCGCGTGCCGGTGGAGCCGGTGCGCGTGGCCCGAGCCCATCTCAGCGCACCCGGGAGGGGACGCTCGTACGGCGTCTGCGCACCGCCCAGAACACCACGCTGCCGGCGGCGACGGTCGTGCCCACCCCGATGACGCCCGCGAGGCCGCCCGACAGGCGGGCGTCGGAGACGTCCTCGACGCCGTAGTCGGCGAGCGGGGAACCCGCGGCGGCATGCTCCTCCGTCCTCGCGTCGATGCCCTGGTCGCGGGCGACCTTCTCCAGGCCGTCGGGGTCGGAGGAGGCGTAGAAGCTGACGAAACCGGCGAGCACCAGGGACGTCACCAGACCGGTGGCCCACACGGCGCGACGGGAGGCGCGCGCCCCCGCCACGGGCGCGGAGGGCGCCGAGGGCGCGTCCACCAGCACGCCGTTCACGCGCAGCTTCAGCCCCTGCCGCATCCCGCGCGCCCCGTACACCAGGTCGGGGCGGACGGCGATGACGGCGCCGACCGTGAGCGCGGTGATCGCGGCCTCACCGACGCCGATCAGCACATGCACGCCGATCATCGCCGTGGCCACCTTGCCGATGGACACGTCGGTGGTGCCGCCGACGGCGTAGAGGAGCGTGAAGGCGACGGAGGCGGCCGGGACGGAGAGCAGGGCGGCGACGAAGGAGGCGGCGGTCACCGAGCGCCGGGAGCGCGGCAGGACCTTCAGCGGACCCCGGAAGACGGCGTACGCGACCACGGTCGTCACGATCGCCATGTCGGTGATGTTCACGCCGAGCGCGGTCAGCCCGCCGTCCGCGAACAGGATGCCCTGCATGAGCAGGACGACGGACACGCACAGCACCCCCGTGAAGGGGCCGACGAGGATCGCGGCCAGCGCCCCGCCGAGAAGATGGCCGCTTGTTCCGGCCGCGACGGGGAAGTTGAGCATCTGTACAGCGAAGATGAACGCCGCCACCAGGCCCGCCAGCGGAGCGGTCCGTTCTCCCCCACGCTCGGCTTCGCTCGCGCGGGAGGTGCCCCCCTGTTCCTGGCGGGCGCCGCGCAGGCTCACCGCGAGGGCGCCGACCGCGACCGCTCCGGTGACCGCGGAGGTGGGGGCGTCGAAGAATCCGTCAGGTACATGCACCGTTCGATTTTAGGGTTCTATTGCGAAGCTTTTGCAAGAGCTAGAAGGTTGTGAATCGCACATCCGGGAGCGCGCGCGAGATACGACGGCCCCCACAAGCGCATTCCGGAAAATGTGCGACATTGGAGGGAAAGCGGATGGACAGCTTTCGCAAAGGTCACGGAGCGTAAAGGGCAGTCCGATGTCTGTAGTCGAGCAGTACGCGCGAGCCCACATCGTCACGGACGAGGACGAGCGGGTGGAGCCGCCCGCGGTGCCCGTCGTCCTGCGCTACGACCCCGACGCCGATCCGCGGTCGGTGCGGGTCGGGCTGCCCGGGACGGACGAGTGGACGTTCTCGCGCTCGCTGCTGGAGCAGGGCCTCAGGGCGCCGGCCGAGAGCGGCGACGTACGGGTGTGGCCGCTGGGGCGGGTGCAGGCCGTGGTGGAGTTCCACTCCGACCACGGCACATCGGTGGTGCAGTTCGAGTCGAAGGCGCTGCTGCGCTTCCTCAGGCGCACCTACATGGCCACTCCCGTGGCCGGCTGAAGAACCGCGCCGCAGGGGCAAGCGCCCCGCAGGGCCCTAGAGGGACGCCCCCAGCTTCAGCAGCGCCGCCACGATCGGTCCGGCCGTGTCGCCGCCGTGGCCGCCCGCCTGGACCACGCCCGCGGCCGCCAGGTCGCCGCAGTAGGCGGTGAACCAGCCGTTCGGCTTCTTCTGGCCGTCGACCTCGGCGGAGCCCGTCTTGGCGCCGCAGCTCGAACTCAGGCCCGACATCGCCTTGGCCGCCGTACCGTAGGCCGCCGTGTAGGACATGACATCCTTCAGCTCGGACTGAGTCTTCGACGACATCGTCCGGGAGGCCTTCGCGATCGTCCGGTTGTCGACGCTCGGGGAGACCAGGTACGGCTGGTGGAAGGAGCCGGTCGACACGGTCGACGACACCGACGCCATGTTCAGCGGGTTCATCCGCACCCCGCCCTGCCCGATCAGCGAGGCACCCATCTGCGCGCCGCTCTGCACCGGGACCGAGCCGTCGAAGGTCGGGACGCCGATGGCCCAGTTGTTCATTCCCAGGCCGTAGACCTGCTGGGCCTCGGTCGTCAGGTCGCTGTTGGACAGCTTCGGCGCGAAGTCGATGAAGGCGTTGTTGCAGGAGGCACCGAAGCTCAGCTTGAACGAGCCCTGCTTGATCTCGGAGTTGTCGTCGTTGTGGAACGTCCAGCCCGCCAGCTTGTACGTCTTCGGGCAGGGGTGCGACGCGTCCGGGGTGATGAGGTTCTTCTCGAACAGCATCGTCGATGTGACGATCTTCATCGTCGACCCGGGGGCCAGTGAGCCCTGGAAGGCCACGTTGAAGCCGTGACTGCTGTTGGCGACGGCGAGGATCTCGCCGGTCGAGGGCCGCATCATCACGACCGAGGCGTTCTTCTGCGTGGTGACCTGCTTCTCGGCGGCCGCCTGCAGGGTCGGGCTGAGCGTCGTCTTCACCGTGCCCGGGGTGCCCTTGCTGAGCTCGACGAGGGTCTTGTCGGACGCTCCCGCCTTCTCGGATGCCTTGCCGCGCACCACGCGCAGTTCGACGCCCGCCTTGCCGCCCGCCGTCTTGCCGAACTTCTCGCGCAGCCCGTCGAGCACCGAGCCCAGCGACGGGTACTTGGCGGTGGTGATCTCCCCGCCGTCGCGGTCCAGGGCCTTGATGGGCGGGGTCCCGGACTCGCCGGTGACCAGGGTGTCGCCGTCCTTCATGTCCGGCTGGACGACCGAGGCGTGCCAGTCGACCAGCGGCTTGCCGTCGCTCTTGCGCCGGACGACGGTGAACGCGGAGTCGTACGACAACGGCTTGCTGACGCCCTTGTACGACACCGTCGCCTTCACGGAGAACGGGACCTTGTCGCCGGTGCGGGTGCCCTCGGTGAGGGTGACGTCCTTGATGTGGGCGTCCTTGCTGTAGCCGGTCAGCAGCCGGATGCAGGCCGCGGCGTCGTCCGTGACGGCGGCGGCCGAGGTGGCCTTGCCCTGCTGCCAGGACGCCAGGAAGGTCCGGGCCGTCGTCTGCACCTCGGTCGCCGACAGCGGGCCGGTCTTGACGTCCTTGTGGTTGGCGGAGCTCGACGACGCCGCGTCGGCCGCCGCCCCGCCGCCGTACAGCGCGTAGAGGCCGAAGCCGGCGCCGCCGACGACGACGGCGATCATCCCGCCGATGACGGCGGGTCTCTTCTGCCGTCGTCCGACGGCGCGCCTTCTCTTGCCCACAGCTCAGTTCCTCCGCGCACTTCCCCAGGGTCCCCGCCGCCCCGTTGCCCTCACGCTCCCCAACGACTGCACCAGCCTAGAGTCCCGGCCTGTGGGAGTGACGTCAGCCACCGATCCGTAGCACGCTTGCGACAATCGGCCCGGCCGCGTCGATGCCGTGACCGCCGTCCTGGGTCATGGCCGCGGCCGCGACGTCGTTGCGGTAGCCGGCGAACCAGCTGTTCGACTTGGTCTGCCCGTCGACCTCCGCGGACCCCGTCTTGGCGCCGATGCTGCCGCGCAGGCCGCGCATCACACCGGCCGCGGTGCCGCTGGTCGCGGTGCGGTTCATCATCGCGCGCAGCTGTGCGGCCGTACCGGCCGACAGACCCTTCGCGGTGGCCAGGTCACGGTCGTCCAGCTTCTGCGAGACCAGCACCGGCTGCCGGAAGGTGCCCGTCGACGCGGTCGCCGCCACGGAGGCCATGTTCAGCGGGCTCATCTGCACCTGGCCCTGGCCGATCAGGTTGGCCGCGGTGTCCGGGCCGCCGGAGGCCGGCACCCGCCCGTCGAAGCTCGGGATGCCGACCTTCCAGTTGTTCCTCCCGAGCCCGAAGCGGTCCTCGGCCTCCTTGGTGAGCGAGTCGACCTGCACCGAGTCCGCGTACTTCACGAACGCGGTGTTGCACGACCGCGCGAAGCTGTCCGAGAGGGTGGCCTTCTCGTCCGGCTCCAGTCCCTTGAGGTTGCTGAAGGTCTGGCTCTGCCAGGTCGCGGTCGGCGGGCAGGGCGCCGGGCCGGTGGCCGTCGTGAGGCCGGTGTCGATGAGGGTGGCCGCACTGATGATCTTCATGGTGGAGCCGGGCGCCAGCTCGCCGAGGAAGGCCGCGTTGAAGCCGTCGTCGCGGTGGTTGGCGACCGCGAGCACCTCGCCGGTGCTGGGTTTGACGGCCACCACCGACGACTCGGCGTACTTCGTCACCGCCGTCTCGGCGGCGGCCTGCACGCGCGCGTCGAGCGTCGTACGCAGCTTGCCCGCCTTGCCCTCCTCAAGGGTCAGCAGCGTCGTGTCGGCGGACTCCTCGGACGCGTGCCGGATCACCAGCTCCACACCCGGGGTGCCGCCCGCCTTGTCGCCGTAGCGGCTGCGCAGCTCGTCCAGGATCGGGCCCAGCGACGGGTACTTCTCCTTCGTGAGCACCTTGCCGTCGCGGTCCACGGCCTCGATCGGCGGACTCGCCGCCTCGCCGGTGGACAGGGTGTCGCCGCGCCGCAGGTCCGGATGGACCACGGACGGCGCCCAGTCGACGAGCGCGCGGTGCGTGGTCTCGCCGCGCACGATCTTCAGTGAGCTCTTGTAGGCGAGCGGCTTCGACTTCCCGCCGTAGGACACCGTCGCCTTCACGGCGAACGGCACGGTGGCGCCGGTCGCCGTGCCGGGCGTGATCTGCACGTCCTTGATGTGCGCGGTGGCGCTGAAGGACGTGAGTACGGGCTCGGCGTCCGCGGAGTCGTTCGTGAACGACGCCGCCGTCACCGACTCGCCCTTCTCCCAGGCCGTGAAGAACTTCTGGGTGGTGTCCTTGATCTCGTCGTTCGTGGGCGGCCCCGTCCGTACGGACGGCGTGCTGTCACCGTGCAGCGCCGACAGGACGTTGTAGGCGGCGTAACCGCCCCCGCCCAGCATGGCCGCGCAGGCACCGCCGATGATGGCGCCCTTGACCCCCTTGCGCATGGTGCGAAATCCCTCCCCGTGTGCTTTTGCCGTGTTTTGTGAACGCGTTCAAAAGCTGGTTGTGGCTCGCACTGTAGGTCGTTGTGAAGCTCCTGTGGCAGGTGTTGGCCGATTGTTGTCCGAACGGAGATCAGGGATGTGGCTCACACCCAGGTATCGAGCCACATACGTGAACGCCAGGAGTCGATGGGGATCGCCGTGCCCGTGTACAGGGGCCAGAAGTAGATGAAGTTCCAGACGATCAGCAGCACCAGGACGCCCGCGCCCGACGCGCCGACCAGACGGCGGGTGTCGCTGGAGCCGGGCGGGCCGATGATCGCGCCGACCATCATCGCCACCGCCAGACACAGGAACGGCACGAAGACGACGGCGTAGAAGAGGAAGATCGTGCGCTCCTGGTACATGAACCAGGGCAGGTAACCGGCCGCGATGCCGCAGGCGATGGCGCCCGCCCGCCAGTCACGGCGGAAGGCCCACCGCCACAGGACGTAGACGATCGCGAAGCAGGCCGCCCACCACAGCAGCGGTGTGCCGATCGCCAGCACCTCACGCGCGCACTTCTCGCCGGCGTTCGCCGGGCAGCCGTCCGTACCGGGGGAGGGCGACTCGTAGAAGTACGACACCGGGCGGCCCAGGACGATCCAGGACCAGGGGTTCGACATGTACGTGTGCGGCGACGACAGGCCGACGTGGAACAGGTAGACCTCGTGCTCGTAGTGCCACAGGCTGCGCAGCCAGTCCGGCAGGAACGTCCAGTTGCCGCCCTTGCCGTCGGTGGCCGCCCAGTTGCGGAAGTAGCCGCCGGTGCCGTCGGTCGGGGACAGGATCCACGCGGTCCAGGAGGCCAGGTAGACGGCGATCGCCACCGGCACCGTCGCCAGGAACGTGATCCCCGTGTCGTACTTCAGGACCGCCTTGTACGGGTGCAGGGCGCCCGCCACCTTGCGGGCGCCGACGTCCCACAACAGCGCCATCAGGCAGAACGCGGCCAGGATGTAGAGGCCGTTCCACTTGGTGCCGATCGCGAGGCCCAGCAGCAGGCCCGCGGCCCACCGCCAGGGGCGCCAGCCGAAACGGAAACTGTCGGCCACGCGCGCGTCGGGGCGGATCCGGCCGTCCGCGTCCGGCTGGAGCGCGGCGGCGAGTTTCTCCCGTGACCGGTCCCGGTCGATGATCAGACACCCGAACGCCGCCAGTACGAAGAACATCAGCACACCGTCGAGCAGCGAGGTGCGGCTCATCACGAAGTGCAGGCCGTCCACCGCCATCAGCGCGCCGGCCAGGCAGCCAAGGAAGGTGGAACGGAACATCCGGCGCCCGATCCGGCACAGCAGCAGCACGCTCAGCGTGCCCAGCAGCGCCGTCATGAAGCGCCAGCCGAACGGGTCGAAGCCGAAGATCAGCTCCCCGAGCCCGATGACGTACTTGCCGACGGGCGGGTGCACGACATACGCCGCGTCCGCCGGGATCGTCAGATGGCCGTTCGACTGCAGGACCAGATCGTTGGCGTTCTTGTCCCAGTTGACCTCGAAGCCGCGGTGGACCAGCGCCCACGCGTCCTTCGCGTAGTACGTCTCGTCGAATATCACCGCCCTCGGGCTGCCCAGGTTCCAGAACCGCAGCAGACCCGCCATCAGCGTCACGAGCAGCGGACCGCCCCAGCCCGACCAGCGCGTGATCCGCTCGGCGAGCACCGGGGGCACACCCAGCCCGAGCCACAGCCGGGGGTTGGGCTCGGCGTACGGCGGCACCAGACGGTCGACGACGTCGGCGTGCGCGCCGGCGTCCGCGGCGCTTCTGCCGCCGGTGGTGTGCGCCGCCTGCGCCGGACTCGCCGTGTAGCCGAATCGGCGCAGCCGCTGCTGCCACGTCGGCCGCTCGTCGAGCACTGCCTGGCCCTGCCGGGTGTCCGTGGAGGACGCGGTACTGGTCACCGCGCCATCGTAGGGAACCGTTCTGTGTGAGTCCCGTGCAATGGGGCTTAGAGATGGGTTCCTTTGCGATCGCCGCCCGGTTCCGGGGAGGGGCTGTCGGTGGCTGCTGCGAGGATGGGGAGGTGACTGGAACCCTTGTCCTCGCAGGCACCCCCATCGGCGACGTCGCGGACGCACCGCCCCGGCTCGCGGCCGAGCTGACCGGCGCCGACGTGATCGCGGCCGAGGACACCCGGCGGCTGCGGTGGCTCACGCAGGCGCTGGGTGTGACGCCCAAGGGCCGTGTGGTGTCGTACTTCGAGGGCAACGAGGCCGCCCGCACCCCCGAACTCGTCGAGGAGCTCCTCGGCGGCGCGCGCGTGCTGCTCGTCACCGACGCCGGAATGCCCTCCGTCTCCGACCCCGGCTACCGGCTGGTCGCGGCCGCCGTGGAGAAGGAGATCCACGTCACAGCCGTCCCGGGGCCGTCCGCCGTCCTCACCGCGCTCGCGCTGTCCGGGCTGCCCGTCGACCGGTTCTGCTTCGAGGGCTTCCTGCCGCGCAAGGCGGGCGAACGGCTCGGCCGACTCCGCGAGGTCGCCGAGGAACGCCGAACCCTCGTCTACTTCGAGGCCCCGCACCGCCTCGACGACACCCTTGCCGCGATGGCCGAGGTCTTCGGCGGAGAGCGGCGGGCCGCCGTATGCCGTGAGCTGACCAAGACGTACGAGGAGGTACGGCGCGGTCCGCTGGCCGAGCTGGCCGTGTGGGCCGCCGAGGGAGTGCGCGGTGAGATCACCGTCGTCGTCGAGGGCGCGCCCGAGCGCGGACCCGAGGAACTCGGTGCGGAGGAGTTGGTGCGGAGGGTGCGGGTGCGGGAGGAGGCCGGGGAGCGGCGCAAGGAGGCGATCGCGGCGGTGGCCGTGGAGGCGGGGATTCCTAAGCGGGTCGTGTTCGACGCGGTGGTTGCCGCGAAGCGTGTTGATGGGTGAGGTCGGTTCGGCCGCGCTGTCGTGGTTGCTTTTGTGCAGTCGGCTGCGGGGCGGCGGGGGCTGGTCGCGCAGTTCCCCGCGCCCCTTTCGGGGCGCCCCGGCGACTGGCCTTCCAAGGGGGCGCTCCCTGATCTTTGAGCGCGCTGCTTCTCCCTTGAGCATGCGCCCCTGACCTGCGGAGATGCTTCCTCTGAGCGAGGAGCTTCTCGCCTGAGCGCGCGCCCCACGGGACGGTAAAGCGAGGGCGGGAAAGGCAAAGCCAACCCCCCTGTCGCAAGGCCTGTTCGGCAAGTGAAGTCCAAATCGCCTCCAACAGTCGACAGGCCTGATGCATTCGCGCCGGTGAAGGCGTCCACTGGTCAGCAGGGACAGCACCCGTCCCTCACCCCCAACGGGATTCCGGGGGGAATCCCCGCGCCGGGGGTGCTTGTCCAGCGGACAAGAGGAGCTGGCATGAGTGAGATCGCAGGGCAGACCGGCCTCCGCGGTACGGCCACAGCCGTCGTCCACGAGTCGTATTCCTTCGCCTGCATGCGTTGCGGGCACGGCTGGGAGCAGTCGTACCAGATAGAGCACCACACGGACGCCGACAACCACGAGTTCGTCATGTATGTGGCGAACGGTCAGGTCGTCCCGTCCCCGCTGAGCCGGCCCGCGTGCCTGAACTGCGACGGCCATGTCGTCCGGATCATGCGTGCGGGGCAGGTCTCGTCGGTGCGGAACGCGGCGCAGCGTTCGCATCAGCGGCCGGTGCAGGGCCTTCCGGACGGAGGGGCCGGAGAGGAGGCGACCGAGGCGGCGGCGGCCGAGGCGGCGGCGACGGAGGCCACCGCACAGGTCAGGGAGCCACACCACTGGCATCTGTCCGATCTCCTGCATCCGTTCCAGCGCAAGGCGAGCTGACCCGGGCGCGAGGCCGGCACGGCATGCCCCTTTCGTAGGATCGGGGCATGCCTTCGAACGCCTCCGGTACCGGCACCTCCGGTACGGCCGACAAGAACGCGGCACCGCCGCTCCCGGAACCCCTCCGGGTGCCGGTCGCCGACTCCCACACCCACCTCGACATGCAGTCCGGCACCGTCGAGCAGGGCCTCAGGAAGGCCGCGTCGGTGGGGGTGACGACCGTCGTCCAGGTCGGCTGCGACATCAAGGGCTCCCGGTGGGCGGCCGAGACCGCCGCCGCGCACGAGAACGTCCACGCGACCGTCGCCCTGCACCCCAACGAAGCCCCGCGCATCGTCCACGGCGACCCCGACGGCTGGTCCCGGCAGGGCGCCCGCACGGCGGGCGGCGACACCGCGCTGGACGACGCCCTCGCCGAGATAGACCGGCTGGCGGGGCTGCCCCAGGTCAGGGGTGTCGGTGAGACCGGTCTCGACTACTTCCGCACCGGGCCCGAGGGCAAGGCCGCCCAGGAGCGCTCCTTCCGTGCCCATATCGAGATCGCCAAGCGGCACGGCAAGGCCCTCGTCATCCACGACCGGGACGCCCACGCCGACGTGCTGCGCGTCCTCAAGGAGGAGGGCGCCCCCGAGCGGACCGTGTTCCACTGCTACTCCGGGGACGCCGAGATGGCCGAGGAGTGCGCCCGCGAGGGTTACTTCATGTCCTTCGCCGGCAACGTCACCTTCAAGAACGCCCAGAACCTGCGGGACGCCCTCGCCGTCGCCCCGCTCGAACTGGTCCTCGTGGAGACCGACGCACCCTTCCTGACCCCGGCGCCGTACCGCGGACGGCCCAACGCGCCGTATCTCATTCCGATCACGGTGCGCGCGATGGCCGCCGTGCGCGGTATCGACGAGGACGCGCTGGCGACGGCCCTGGGCGCGAACACGGCCCGTGCCTTCGATTACTGAGAGTGCACATAACGTAACCGGTTTATAACGCTCGCGAGGGCTCCCTCGGAGCTGGGTCGCGACTGTGAGTAGTCGTGCCGCTTTGGAGAGTGACTGGCACTCCGCTAGGTTCTGGGGCCCGATCCGGACCCCTCTGGCCCCCTGGAGCGTGTCGGCGTGAGCACATCGCAGTACGAGACGTTTGGCGCGTACGACCCCTATGGTGCGCCCGGCGTGCGCGGGCAGTACGGCGCGCATGGGCATGGCGTGCCGGGCATGCCTGGAGTTCATGGTGTGCCCGGTGCTCACGGTGCGCCGGGCGCGAGGGGTGCGTACGGGGAGCAAGGCGGGTATCACGCACCCGGAGCGAACGGCGCACCTGTCGTGAACGGCATGAACGGCATGAACGGCGTGAACGGCGTGAACGGCGTGCACGACTCCGCGACGCTGGGATATGGCGCGGTCTACGGGAGCGGCGATACGTACCGTCCGGCGTACGAGGTCTCGGCGGGAGCGGGAGGTGCGTCGGCGGCGGCGCGCGCTCACGTGAGTGAGCCGGTGCTTCCACGGCAGGGCGAGCGCGTGCCGGAAGGCAGGGCGCGTGCGGCGGAGGCGCGCGCTGTCGTGGGACGGCGGGCCGCGCGCCGGCGGAAGGCGCGGTACACCCAGCGCCCGGAGTCCGCCGTACGCCGGCTGCTGCCGCAGGCCCTGGTCGTCGCGTTCCTCGCCGGCGGCACCACCGCGTTCCTCGCCAAGGACAAGGCGATCGAGCTGACCGTCGACGGCAGGCCGCGCACCCTGCACACGTTCGCCGACGACGTGACCGGCCTGCTGGCCGAGGAGGGTGTGCGGGTGGGGGCGCACGACGCGGTGGTGCCCGCCCGCGGCGCGGCCCTGGCCAGCGGGGACGAGGTCGCGGTGCGCTACGGCCGCCCGGTCCGGCTCACCCTGGACGGCCGGCGGCGCGAGGTGTGGACGACGGCGAGCACGGTGGAGGGGGCGCTCCGACAGCTGGGGGTGCGTGCCGAGGGCGCATACCTGTCGACCTCGCGCTCCCAGAACATCGGTCGCGCCGGGCTGGCGCTCGACGTGCGCACCGAGCGCACCGTCACGATCCTGGCGGACGGCCGGACCCGCACCATCCGCACCAACGCGGCGACCGTCGGCGAGGCCGTCGAGGAGGCCGGGATCACCCTGCACGGTCAGGACACCACCTCCGTCCCGCCGGGCGACTTCCCGCGCGACGGGCAGACGGTGACCGTGCTGCGCGTCAAGGGCAGCAGGGAGGTCCGCGAGGAGGTGATCCCCTTCGAGGTGCGGCGGACGCAGGACCCCACGCTGTTCAAGGGGACCGAGGTGGTCGAGCAGCTCGGCCGGCCCGGGCTGCGCCGGGTCACGTACTACCTGCGGTCCGTCAACGGCGTCCGGCAGAAGCCGCACCGCGAGACGTCCGAGCTGGTGCGCGAGCCGCGCGCGCAGCTGGTGAAGGTCGGCACCAAGCCGCACCCGGACTCCGTGAAGGGAGCCGACGGCCTGAACTGGCACGGTCTCGCCGTCTGCGAGTCCGGCGGCCGCCCGCACGCGGTGGACTCCTCCGGGACGTACGGCGGGCTCTACCAGTTCGACACGCGCACCTGGCACAGCCTCGGCGGCAGCGGGCGCCCGCAGGACGCGCCGGCCGGGGAGCAGACGTTCCGTGCGAAGAAGCTCTACGTGAGCCGCGGGGCCACCCCCTGGCCGCACTGCGGGGCGCGACTGCACGGGTGACCGGCGGAGGGGTCCGCCACGGCCCGTACCCTTGTCCCGTGAGCAGCCCCACCCCCGACGCCCTCCTCGGCCCCGCCGACATCCGCGAGCTCGCGGCAGCGCTCGGTGTACGCCCCACCAAACAGCGCGGCCAGAACTTCGTGATCGACGCCAACACGGTCCGCCGTATCGTCCGCACCGCCGGGGTCCGCCCGGACGACGTCGTCGTCGAGGTCGGCCCGGGACTCGGGTCCCTCACCCTCGCGCTGCTGGAGGTCGCCGACCGGGTCACCGCCGTCGAGATCGACGACGTCCTCGCGGGCGCCCTGCCCGCGACGATCACGGCGCGCATGCCGGCGCGCGCGGACCGGTTCGCGCTGGTCCACTCCGACGCGATGCACGTCACCGAGCTGCCCGGCCCGGCGCCGACCGCGCTCGTCGCGAACCTGCCGTACAACGTCGCCGTCCCCGTCCTCCTCCACATGCTCGACACCTTCCCGAGCATCGAGCGGACGCTGGTGATGGTGCAGTCCGAGGTCGCCGACCGGCTCGCCGCCGCACCCGGCAACAAGGTGTACGGCGTGCCCTCCGTCAAGGCCAACTGGTACGCCGAGGTGAAGCGCGCCGGTGCCATCGGCCGCAACGTCTTCTGGCCCGCCCCGAACGTCGACAGCGGACTGGTCTCCCTCGTCCGGCGCACCGAACCGGTCAAGACGACGGCCTCCAAGCGGGAGGTCTTCACGGTCGTCGACGCGGCGTTCGCCCAGCGGCGCAAGACCCTGCGGGCCGCGCTCGCCGGATGGGCCGGGTCCGCGGCGGCCGCGGAGGCGGCGCTGGTGGCGGCCGGTGTCTCGCCGCAGGCGCGCGGGGAGTCGCTGACCGTGGAGGAGTTCGCGAGGATCGCCGAGCACAAGGAGTCCGGTAAGTGAGCGTCACGGTACGCGTCCCCGCCAAGGTCAACGTCCAGCTCGCGGTGGGCGCCGCCCGCCCCGACGGCTTCCACGACCTCGCCAACGTCTTCCTCGCCGTCGGCCTCTACGACGAGGTCACGGTCACGCCCGCCGACGAGCTGCGCATCACCTGCGAGGGTCCGGACGCCGACCAGGTCCCCCTGGACCGCACCAACCTCGCCGCACGCGCCGCCATCGCGCTCGCCGGGCGCCGGGGCATCGAACCGGCCGTGCACATCCACATCGCCAAGGACATTCCGGTGGCCGGCGGCATGGCCGGGGGGAGCGCGGACGGGGCGGGCGCGCTGCTCGCCTGCAACGAGCTCTGGCGCGCGGGCGCCTCCCGCGCCGAACTCCTCGCCATCTGCGCCGACCTGGGCAGCGATGTGCCCTTCAGCCTGGTCGGCGGCGCCGCCCTCGGCACCGGGCGCGGCGAACGGCTCAGCGTCCTCGACGTCGGCGGCACCTTCCACTGGGTCTTCGCGATGGCGGAGCGCGGGCTGTCCACCCCGGCCGTCTTCCGTGAGTTCGACCGGCTCGCCGAGGGCCTCGACATCCCCGAGCCCGTCGCCTCCCCCGACCTCCTCGACGCGCTCGCCAAGGGCGACGCCGACGCGCTCGCCGCGGCCGTCTCCAACGACCTCCAGCCCGCCGCGCTCTCCCTCTTCCCGGAACTCGCGGACACGCTCGCCGCGGGCCGCGCGGCCGGCGCCCTCACCGCCCTGGTCTCCGGCTCCGGCCCCACGACCGCGTTCCTGGTCCGCGACCCGGAATCGGCGACCAAGGTCTCCGAGGCGCTCCTGGCCTCCGGCACCTGCCGCACGGCCCGTACGGCAACGGCCCCCGCACCGGGCGCGCAGGTCCTGCCGCCGACGCCGGACACCGCCGCCCGCGCTGACGTGTGACAGCGGGGCCCATGCCGGTGTGTGACAGCGGGACTCACGGCGATACGGACACCGGCGCCCATGCCGACGCGTGACACCAGCGTCCCCGCCGACGCGTGAGCGGCGAGCTAACGCCGTTGTGTGAGTGAGCGCATACGCCGGGCGGGATGGAGGGCGTGTGCGCCGGGTGGACGGAGAGACCGCGCGCCAGGCTGCGACCGAGCTCGCGCAGGGCGCCCGATGCCTCGCGCCTGCCTACCACGCCCGGCCTCCCCGCTCCGGCGTGCATCCGCCGCCGCACGCCCCGCGTAAACCACCTGCCCTGCGCCCCTTCCCGCCACTAAGCTCCCCCGGCCGGCCCCGGACCAGGGACGGCGACACGGCGGCCGACGGCTCGGCAGGGCCGGCCGGTCCGGCCACGGGAGCGGGGGGCGCTCACGCATGACCATCCATGAGCTCGTCGTCGCCGTACGGAACGGGGACGCGGACGGTGTCCGGCGGTTGCTGGACGACGACGTCGACGCGGACATGCTCGACCCGGACGCCGGGGTGCCGCTGCTCTGTGTGGCCGTGGCGGCGTACGACGAGGACGTCGTCGACGCGCTGATCGACGCGGGGGCCGACTCGCTGGCCGTGCTGCCCGACGGGAGTACGCCGGTACGGCGCGCGGTGGACGGCGGGTCGATCGAGATGGTGTCGGCGCTCACCCGGGACCCGGTGCGGTTCCCGGAGGGCGTGCGGCACGAACTGCTGGAGCTGGCTCGGCGGTGGGCCGGGGCGGGCGTGGCGGCAGAGCTCCGGCGCCGGAGCGGTGACCGCGGGCCGGTGGCGCGGGTGGTGGTCGGGGACCGCGACGGGGACGAGGTGTACGAGCAGTTCAGCGTGGGTGGGCTCACCGCGCGGGACGGGCACGACGGGATTCTCACGGCGCTGGAGGCGAGTTTCGGGGTGCGGGCGCCGTTCGAGGAGGTGCTGACGAGGGCGCTGGTGCGCCGGAACCGGGACCATGCCGTGTGGTTCCAGGCCGCCCACACCCTCAGCAGACGGCTGGACGAGGAGACCTGGGCGGCGGCCGTGGCACTCGGCCGCAGTGAGGACCGCCTCCGGCGGCTGTTCGCGGCGGAGTTGCTGCTGTTCCTCGGGCTGGGCTCCTGCATCTCGTCGTACGCGCCCTTCGAAGAGCGCGGCACGGAGGTCCTGCTGCCCTGGGCGCGTGAGGAGCGGGACCCGGAGGTGCTGCGCGCCGTCCTCAACGCGCTGACCGAGAACTGGAGCCCGGAGATCGAGGAGCTGGGGCGGTCGTATCTGACGCATCCCGATGCCGGGGTGCGCTGCATGCTGCCGCACACGCTGGAGCTGGGGGAGAGCCGGCTGGTGGTGCGCCCCGAGAGCCTGAAGACGGTGTTCGCGCTGGCGCGGGATCCCGAGCCCCGCGTGCGGTCGGCGGCGTGCACCTGGCTGGCGGAGTATCCGGGGCACGACCCCGGCATCGCGGACGCGCTGGCCCGACTGGTGCACGAGGAGGACCAGGTCACCCGGATCTACGCCGTGTTCGGACTCGCTCATCAGGACGACCCGCGCTGTGTGGACGCCGAACGGCACATCGGTCCGGTGGATCCGGAGACGTGGTCGGACACCTGGATGCTGTGTGCGGTGGACAGATACCGACAGCGTGTGGCGAAGCAGGCGGCCGGCTCCGGGTGACGCGGTCACCCCGGAGGATGACCAAGGACGTCACCAAGGACGTCACCAGGACGTCACCAAGGTCTCCGGCCGCCGCGACCGGCCGCGGGGCGACCGCCCGGGCCGGACGGCGTACGACCGCCTCGACGAGGCACGCGCGCGGGCGGGCCGAAAGCGGCTCGCGGCCGGACGGCCTCCCCGTGCGCATTACGCTGGGAGGCTGACCGTCCCCGTGCGCAGGAGTGAAATGGCCGTCAACCTGGTCAATGTCGAGAACGTCAGCAAGGTCTACGGCACCCGTGCCCTGCTGGACGGCGTCTCGCTCGGCGTGTCGGAGGGCGACCGCATCGGCGTGGTGGGCCGCAACGGCGACGGCAAGACCACCCTCATCAGGATGCTCGCCAGGCTGGAGGAAGCCGACACCGGCCGCGTCACGCACTCGGGCGGACTGCGCAGCGGAGTCCTCACCCAGCACGACTCCCTCGACCCGGCCGCCACCGTCCGGCACGAGGTCATCGGCGACATGGCCGACCACGAGTGGGCCGGCAACGCCAAGGTCAGGGACGTTCTCACGGGCCTCTTCGGCGGCCTGGACCTGCCGGGCTTCCCCAAGGGCCTGGACACCGTCATCGGCCCGCTCTCGGGTGGTGAGCGGCGGCGCATCGCGCTCGCCAAGCTGCTCATCGAGGAGCAGGACCTGCTGGTCCTGGACGAGCCCACCAACCACCTCGACGTCGAGGGCATCGCCTGGCTGGCCCGGCACCTGCGCGAGCGCCGCTCGGCCCTCGTCTGCGTCACCCACGACCGGTGGTTCCTGGACCAGGTCTGCACCCGTATGTGGGACGTCCAGCGCGGCGCCGTCTACGAGTACGAGGGCGGCTACTCCGACTACGTCTTCGCCCGCGCGGAGCGCGAGCGGATCGCGGCCACCGAGGAGACCAAGCGGCAGAACCTGGTCCGCAAGGAGCTGGCCTGGCTGCGCCGCGGCGCCCCCGCCCGTACCTCCAAGCCGCGCTTCCGGGTCGAGGCCGCCAACGAGCTGATCAAGGACGTGCCGCCGCCGCGCGACACCTCCGAGCTGATGAAGTTCGCCTCCTCCCGGCTCGGCAAGACCGTCTTCGACCTGGAGGACGTGACCGTCCAGGCCGGGCCCAAGGTGCTGCTCAAGCACGTCACCTGGCAGCTCGGCCCCGGCGACCGCATCGGCCTGGTCGGCGTCAACGGCGCCGGCAAGACCTCGCTGCTGCGGGCCATGGCCGAGGCCGCCCGGACCGAGGGCGAGGCCCAGCCGGCGGCCGGCCGGGTCGTCGTCGGCAAGACCGTCAAGCTCGCCTACCTCTCCCAGGAGGTCGCCGAGCTGAACCCTGCCACCCGGGTCCTGGAAGCCGTCCAGCAGGTCCGCGAGCGCGTCGACCTCGGCAAGGGGCGCGAGATGACCGCCGGGCAGCTGTGCGAGACGTTCGGCTTCAGCAAGGAGAAGCAGTGGACGCCGGTCGGCGACCTGTCCGGCGGTGAGCGCCGCCGCCTCCAGCTGCTGCGCCTCCTCATGGACGAGCCGAACGTCCTCTTCCTCGACGAGCCCACCAACGACCTCGACATCGAGACCCTCACCCAGCTGGAGGACGTCCTCGACGGCTGGCCCGGCTCGATGATCGTCATCTCCCACGACCGGTTCTTCGTCGAGCGGACCACGGACCGGGTCTTCGCCCTCCTCGGCGACGCCACCCTGCGGATGCTGCCGCGCGGCATCGACGAGTACCTGGAGCGACGGCAGCGCATGGAGGAGACGGTCGCCGCCACCGCCGTCGCCCCCAAGGCCCCCACGGCCGAGCGCAGCGCCGCCGACCAGCGCGCCGCCAAGAAGGAGCTCCAGAAGATCGAGCGTCAGCTGGACCGCGTCTCCGAGAAGGAGACCAAGCTGCACGACCAGATCGCCGCCAACGCCACGGACTTCGCCAAGGTCGCCGAACTCGACGCGCAGCTGCGTGACCTGGCGGGGGAGCGCGAGGAACTGGAGATGCGCTGGCTGGAGCTGGCGGAGGACGCGTAGCGCTCCGCTGGGGGCGCCGTGACGGGGCGTCGGTCGGGTGCGGGTGAGTTGTGGCTGGTCGCGCAGTTCCCCGCGCCCCTTTGGGGCGCTGCCCTGACGGGGCTCGCATGCGCCGGTCAGGCGACCTGGCCGCCGACGCCCGAGCGTCCCTCGGGGACGGACAGCAGGCCGACGATCGTCTGGTCGCGGACCTCTTCGCCGAGTACGGCGGCCACCGCGTCGGTGATCGCCGCGATCAGGCGTGCGGGGGCGTCCGGGACCTGCGGATGCTGGTAGGCCGCCTCGCGCAGGCTGAGTGTGATGTTCGGGGCGGCCTGGCCGGTCACGGCCCCGCCCGTACCGCGCCGGTGCGGCGGAATGCCGACCGACCGGCGGCGCCGGATAGTGGCCATCGCGCCGACCGGCACGCGGCGATCGCCGGCTGGCTCGCCCCCGGCGCGGCCGCCTGGCGCCGCGTGCTCACCCCGCTGACCCCGGCGCAGCGCGACCTGTTCGTCGAGACCCTGCGCGCGTACGAGGCCGCGGTGGCGGAGGAACGCGGGCGCTGACCGCCGAGGGCGGTACGCACCGGCGTGAATCAGCCGTGCGCAATCCCCTTGCGCACACCCGGTGATGGGGCCGTGAAGACGCGTAACGGCGGTATCACGGGGCGGTTCTCCCTCGGGAACAGCGGCAGATGTGGGCCCGTGGCCTGTCGGTGCCGGGTGGTAGAAAGGTCCGTCTGAGAACTGTCTGAGAACGGCCTCGGGGCCGTCACGAGCCTCAGGCGTGGCTAAAAATCAGTGAACGAGGGGGAAGAACGCTGATGACTCAGCCGCCCGACCAGCCGCCGCAGGGCGGTTTCGGAGCACCGCAGGACCAGCCGCCGCCGGCCGGTGGCTTCGGTGCCCCGCAACAGCCGCCCGCGCAGGGAGGTTTCGGCGCGCCTCCGCCTCTTCCTCCCCAGCCGCCCTACGGATCCCCGGTCCCGCCCCAGCAGCCGCACCCCGGATACGGCTACCCGCAGCAGCCCGGACCCTACGCGCAACCGGGCCCGTACGGGCCGCAGCCGGGGTACGGGTACCCCCAGCAACCGCCGTACCCCGGTGGGCCGGTGACGACCCCGCCGCCCGGCAGCGGCGCGGGCGGCGGCGGGCCCTTCAGGGGCAGGCCCGCACTGGTCGTCGCGGCGGCGGTGGCGGGGCTGCTGGTCGTCGGCGGCACGGTGTACGCCGTGACCGGCGGCGGGGGCGGTGGCAAGAAGCCGGTCGCCCGGCAGTCGGACGACCCCAAGGCCTCCGGCACCCCGGTCAACCCCGGTGACGGCAGCGGAAACGGCGGCAAGGACCCGGAGAACCTCAACACGGGCCGCAAGCCCGGCGAGGCCAAGGTGCTCTGGTACAAGTCGGCGCCCGACGCGCCCGCGAACGGCGCCGACGCCCCCGGCATGTGGATCACCGGGAAGACGGCGGTGAAGGCGGCGTACAAGCAGGTCTTCGCCTACAACGTGGGCAACGGCAACCCGACCTGGGCCCCGATCACGTTCCCGCAGAAGATCTGCGCGGTCACCGCACACAAGTCGGCGGACGACAAGGTCGTCGTGGCCTACATGAACGGCACCAGCGACCAGGCCAAGTGCAACCAGTTGCAGGAGATCGATCTCAACACGGGCAACAAGGGCTGGACCGCGACCGTCGCGGACGGCGGGCTGTTCGACAGCGCGCTCAGCATCGCTCTGACGATCAGTGGAAAGACACTGATGGTCGGCCGTTCCGAGTCGGGCACGGCCTACGACCTCGGCAGCGGCGACAAGTTGTACGACAAGAAGAAGTACGGCACGGCCTGTTTCCCGACGGCGTTCGCGGGCGGCACGGACCGGCTGATCGAGGTGGCATCCTGCGATGCCGGCGGCAGCGACGAACACGACGAGATCTCGCAGCTCGACCCGGCCACCGGCAGGGTCGAGTGGACCCAGCCGGTCAAGAAGGGCTGGCAGGTCCAGCGGACCTACTCCGTCGACCCGCTCGTGGTCTACATGACCAACGAGGACAAGAAGGCCTGGAACATCTCGACGCTGGACGGCAAGGGCACGTTCCGTTCCGAGGTCAAGGTCGACGAGAAGTTCGCGCCCCAGTGCGGCTGGGCGCTCCTCACCCGTGACCTGCAGGGCTGCCAGGGCGTGGCCGCCGACGCCGACACCCTCTACCTGCCGACCGATGTGAGCGGCGGCGCCAACGAGATCGTCGCGATCAGCCTCGCCGACGGCAGGGCGAAGTGGCGTGTGAAGTCCCCGACGGACGAGTCGATGTACCCGGTCAAGGCCGAGGGCGGCAAGCTCGTCGCGTACGTACGGCCGTCGTACGACGCGGGCGGCCAGGTCGTGTCGGTCCCGACCGCCGGCGCGAGCCACGAGACCACCAGGCTGCTGCAGAACCCGCAGCACACCGCCGACATCGAGGACAGCTTCTACGACGGCGCCGTCGACTGGGTCGACGGTCGCTTCTACGTCTCCTCCACGCGGCTGACCGGCAGCGACCAAGCGAAGGAGAAGCTGATGATGGCCTTCGGCAACTGAGCGCGGCCCGTCCCGCGCCGTCCGCAGTCCGTCACCCCGTGCCGTCCGCAACCGTCTCGCGCGCCGTCCTCCGAGGTACCCCGTCATGACCCAGCCGCCCCCTCCGCCGCCCAACCAGCCCCCACAGCAGCCCGGGTTCGGGCCTGCGCAGCAGCCCCGGCCCCCGGCCCCCCAGCCGGGCTACGGCTACCCCCAGCAGCCGCCCCAGCCCGCGCAGCCCGGCTACGGCTACCCGGCCCAGCCCCCCACGGGCCCCAACCCCTATGCCCAGCAGTCCGGTTACGGCTACCCGGGGTACCCGGGCGGCCCCACCGCGCCCACCATGCCGATCCCGTCCAAGCCGAAGAACAACGCCGCGCTGTTCATCGTCATCGCGGCGGTCGTCGCGATCGCGCTGATCGTCGGCGGCGGTATCTGGTACGCCCACTCCTCCGGCGGCGACGGGAAGAAGGACGACACCGCGAGTTCCGGCGGCGGCACCGGTGGAAAGGACACCGGCAAGGACGGTGAGGGCGGCAAGGGCACCGAGAAGGTGCCCGCGAACACCACCTCCAAGGTCCTCTTCCAGGTCCCGCTGCCCACGACGAAGGACACGACGGTCACCGCCGGTTCCTGGCTCACCGACAAGGTGTACGCGAAGAGCGGCGTCGGCGAGATCGTCGGCTACGACCCCGACTCGGGCGCCAAGCTGTGGACGGTCCCGCTGCCCGGCCCGGTCTGCTACGCCAGCGGGCGCGTCAGCGCGGACGGCAGGACGGCGGTCGTCTTCCAGCCGAGGACACCCCCCAAGGGCTCCTCGGCGGGCTGCAGCCAGGTCGCCGCGATCGACCTGAACGCCGGCAAACGGCTGTGGACCAAGTCGATCAAGTCCGGTGACATAGCGGTCGACTTCAACAATGTGACGGTGGCCCAGCAGACGGTCGCGGTCGGCGGCACCAGCGGCGGCGCCGCCTTCGACCTCTCCTCCGGCACGGTCCGGTGGCAGCCGAAGCCGGGCGACGGCTGCTACGACGCCGGTTACGGCGGCGGCACCAAGCTGGTTGCGGTCCGCAGGTGCGGCAGCGGCGACACCGGACAGCTGCACATCCAGACCCTCGACCCGGCCTCCGGCAAGGTGATCTCCGAGTACACGATGACGTCGGGCATCGACTACGCCAGCGTCGTGTCGACCGACCCGCTGGTGGTGGCCGCCGACGTCAACGACAGCGCGGGCGACGGCAGCGGCTTCTCGGACGTCTTCTCCATCGACAACAGGACCGGCAAGCTGCGCACCCGTATCTCCACCCCGGGCAGCTCGTACGCGGTCCGCTGCGACGGCATCTACGAGGTGGAGAAGTGCAAGGGCGTGACGGTCGGCAACGACCGGCTGTACCTGGCCACCGAGGAGCACGACGGCAGCGGGGACGGCACGAGGACCAACGAGATCGTCGCCTTCGACCTGGCCACCGGAGAGCAGACCGGCCAGCGCGCCGACGCCGGGAACGGCTACACGATCACGCCCCTGCGCATGGACGGTCCGAACGTGATCGCGTACAAGAACGCGCCGTACGACAAGGGCGGTCAGATCGTCAGTATCGACGGCGGTTCGTTCAAGGAGACCAAACTGCTGGAGAACCCGGTGACCGTGGCGGTCAAGGCGATCGAGACCAGCCTGTCGCCCGAGTACGCTGAGGTCCTCTACTCCCAGGGGCACCTGTACATGTCGGCCGTGTACGCCCGTACCGCGAGTTCGTCGTCGGCGGGCAAGGAGTACCTGGTCGCCGCGTTCGGTACGGGTGGCTGACACCTCGTCAGACGGCCGCACCCGGCATCACCCGGTACGCGCTCTTCACCCGCGAATACCAGAAAAGCAAGAGATTCCTCCGATCCGGGGCACTTCTCATCGGTAGGGGCAGCGCAACGTCGAACAAGCGTGTAGCTTCCGGGGGCATGAAGGACGAGGTGCCGGGGGGCCCTCTGTCCATGCGGACCAGTGGGCATCCATAGTGGGGCATCCATTGGGGGGACTGGGGGGTTGCTCTATGGGAGTGCGGCTCATGGTGGTCGACGACCACCGTCTGCTCGCCGAGGCGCTGGCCTCGGCGCTGAAACTGCGTGGCCACCGGGTGCTCGCGGCGGCCGCCCCGGCGGCGGGCGCGGCGGAGCTGGTGATCACACGGGCGCCCGAGGTGTGCCTGCTCGGTACGGCGACACCGGCCGAGCCGGGGATCTTCGACCCGGTGGTGCGGATCAAGAAGGAACGCCCGCAGGTCGCGGTACTGGTACTGGGCCCGGTGCCGTCCCCGCGGGGCATCGCGGCGGCGTTCGCCGCGGGTGCGTCCGGCTATGTACGGCACGACGAGCGGATAGAGGGCGTCGAGCGGGCGATCATGAAGGCGCGGGCGGGTGAGGCGGCCGTCGCGCCCGCCCTCCTCCAGAGCGCGTTCAGCGAACTCCTCAACCCCGCCGCCCAGCCGGACGACGAGGGCCAGCGGCTCCTCCAGATACTCACCCCGAGGGAGGTCGAGGTCCTGGTGCGCGTCGCCGACGGCGAGGACACGAGGCTGATCGCCGCCGGCATGGGCATCGCCCCGAGCACGGCCCGCACCCATGTGCAGAGGGTCCTGATGAAACTGGGCGTGGGATCGAGACTGGAGGCAGCGGCACTGGCGGCACGAACAGGGCTGCTGGACCGGGCGGGACCTCTGAACGGCGGGAGCGAGATTCCCTAGGGGCGCGAGGCTGTATCAATGTGCGGCTCCGCCGCGCGGGCGCGACCAGCCCCCACACACCCGCAGCCGAACAACCACCGGCAGCTAGTTCTCGGCCTCCTCCACCGGAGGCACCGGTGGAGGGGTCGGCCGAAGCCACAGCCACACCAGGAAGAACACCCCGAGCAGCAGCATCCCGATGCCCGTCCACAGGTTGATGTTGATCCCCTGCGCCTTGTCGATCTCGGCCTGCGAGTCCGTGATCCCGGCGATCGTGACGATGATCCCGTACAGCACGAACAGCCCACCGATGATCCGCCGCAGGTCGAAGATCCGCGCGGCGGTCGTGGACCTGCTCTCCAGCTCGGTGACCTCGCGCTGGACGTCCTGCTCGGAGTAGTGGAACCCGGAGTGCTCCGGGCGCCCGGAGTCGTCGTTCATGGTGCTTCCATTCTTCAGCGGCGGCGATCAGATCGAGAACGGGATGTAGCAGAGGGCCGCGAGGACCACCGCCCCCCAGCCCAGCAGCGCCGGCCTGCGATACCACGCCTCGTCGCCGGGCGCGGGCGCCTCGGTCATGCCGGGGGAGCGCGTGCCGTAGACCAGGCCCGCGAGCTCGGCCTCCGGCTTGGGCGCGGTGAACAGGGACACGATCACCATCACCACCGCGCCGGCGACGAAGCCGGCGATCGCGGAGACGAAGTTGGCGCCCTGGTCGGTGGGGATGTCGATGATGTGCCGCTTGTAGAGGACGAAGTAGTTGACCATCGCGGTCACCGTCCCCGCGAGCAGCCCCCAGAAGCCGGATTTCGCCGAGGCCCGCTTCCAGAACATGCCGACGATGAAGACGACGAACATCGGCACGTTGAAGAAGGAGAACAGTGTCTGGAGGTAGCTCATGATGTTCGAGAACGACGACGCGAGGAACGCCGTACCGACGGACGCGCAGACGCCGATCACGGTGATGAGGCGTCCGAAGCGCACGTAGTACGCGTCCTCCTCGCCCCTGACCACGTACTTCGCCCAGATGTCCGTCGTGAAGACGGTGTTGAAGGACGACACGTTGGCCGCCATGCCGGCCATGAAGGCCGCCAGCAGACCGGTGACCGCGATGCCGAGGACGCCGTTGGGGAGCAGCTGCGACATCAGGTACGGGATCGCGTCGTTGTACTGGAGGCCGGACCCGGACCTGCCGATGTTCGGCACCAGCGCGGCGGCGACCAGGCCCGGGATCATCACCAGGAAGACGATGAAGATCTTCGGGTACGCGGCGATCAGCGGGGTGCGCTGGGCGGCGGAGAGGTTCTTCGCCGACAGGGCGCGCTGGACCTCGGCGAAGTTCGTCGTCCAGTAGCCGAAGGAGAGCACGAAGCCGAGGCCGAGGACGATCGTCAGCCAGTTCGCGCCGAGCGGGTTGACGGAGCCGATGCCGGTGCCGCCCCAGGCGGTCGTGAAGTTGTGGCCGTGGGTGGCGGTGAGCTTGTCGACCAGGCCGTCCCAGCCGCCGGCCTTCTTCAGGCCGAGCACGGACAGCGGGATCAGGGCGGCCAGGATCACGAAGAACTGCAGCACCTCGTTGTAGATGGCCGAGGAGAGACCGCCGAGGGTGATGTACGCCAGCACGAACGCGCCCGCCACCACGATCGCCACCCACTGCGGCCAGCCCAGCAGCGCCTCGACGACGATCGCGAGGGCGTACAGGTTGACGCCCGCGATGAGGATGGCGGCGAAGGCGAACAGGATCGAACTGAGCAGGTGTGCGGCTCTGTCGAAGCGGAGCAGCAGCATCTCGGGGACCGAGCGGACCTTGCTGCCGTAGTAGAAGGGCATCATCACCAGGCCGAGGAAGACCATGGCCGGAATCGCGCCGATCCAGTACCAGTGCACGGTGTACGCGCCGTACTGCGCGCTGTTCGCGGCCATGCCGAGGATCTCGGTGGCGGCCAGGTTCGCCGAGATGAAGGCGAGGCCGGTGATCCAGGCGGGCAGCGACCGCCCGGAGAGGAAGAAGTCGAGGCTCGTCTTCACCGAGCGGCGGGCGGCGAAGCCGATGCCCAGGACGACCACGAAGTAGATCGCGAGGATCGCGTAGTCCAGGCCGTTGGTGGGGAGCCGCAGCTCCGCCGCGAGGTCCGCCGCGAGGCGTGTGGGGTTTTCATGGGCATTTGTGGGGTTCTGCACCCAGTAATTCAACACTTTCGTTGTCTCACCTTGATTGATTGCGATGTTGACTGTCGTGGTGAGTTGTGTTTTGGTGTGTTCGGTTCTGTTTGATGGTTGGCCGACTCGAACAACGCTCGATATTCGGGAGTCCGCAGTGAAGAAGACCTCGACCCGGTTGGCCGACGGTCGCGAGCTCATCTACTACGACCTGCGCGACGACACCGTGCGGGACGCGGTGGACCGGCGTCCCCTGGAGCGGACGCACACCACCTCCGAGATCCGCCGCGATGTGCTGCTCGGCGACCAGGTCGCCATCGCCTCGCACCGGCAGGGCCGCACCTACCACCCGCCGGCCGACCAGTGCCCGCTGTGCCCGACCAAGGGTGACCGGCTGAGCGAGATCCCGGACTCGTCGTACGACGTGGTGGTCTTCGAGAACCGGTTCCCCTCGCTGGCCGGCGATTCCGGGCGGTGCGAGGTGGTCTGCTTCACCTCGGACCACGACGCGTCCTTCGCGAGCCTCACCGAGGAGCAGGCGCGCCTGGTCCTGGACGCGTGGACCGACCGGACGTCGGAGCTGTCGCATCTCCCCTCCGTCGAGCAGGTGTTCTGCTTCGAGAACCGCGGCGAGGAGATCGGCGTGACGCTCGGTCACCCGCACGGCCAGATCTACGCCTACCCGTTCACCACCCCGCGCACCGCCCTGATGCTGCGTTCACTCGCGGCCCACAAGGAGGCCACCGGCGGCGAGAACCTCTTCGACGCCGTCCTGGAGCGGGAACTGGGCGACGAGCGGGTCGTCCTTGAGGGTGAACACTGGGTCGCGTTCGTGCCGTACGCGGCACACTGGCCCTACGAGGTCCACCTGTACCCCAAGCGCCGGGTCCCGGACCTGCTCGCACTCGACGAGGCGGCACGCTCAGAGTTCCCCCAGGTTTATCTGGAACTCTTGAGGCGCTTCGACCGTATCTTCGGTGAGGGTGAACCTCCCACGCCCTACATCGCCGCCTGGCACCAGGCGCCGTTCGGGACGCTGGAGGAGTTCGAGGGTGTCACGCGCGACGACTTCGCGCTCCACCTCGAGCTTTTCACCATCCGCCGAACGTCCGGCAAGCTGAAGTTTCTCGCGGGTTCCGAATCCGGCATGAGTGTGTTCATCAACGACGTGCCGCCGGAGCGCGCGGCCGAGCGACTGCGAGAGGTAGCGAGTTGATGAAGTACCTGGTGACGGGCGGGGCGGGATACGTCGGCAGCGTGGTCGCCCAGCACCTGCTGGAGGCGGGCCACGAGGTCACCGTCCTGGACAACCTCTCCACCGGCTTCCGCGAGGGCGTCCCGGCGGGCGCCGCCTTCGTCGAGGGCGACATCCGCGACGCCGCCAAGTGGCTCGACTCCTCCTACGAGGCGGTGCTGCACTTCGCCGCGTTCTCCCAGGTCGGCGAGTCGGTCGTGAAGCCCGAGAAGTACTGGGACAACAACGTCGGCGGCACCATGGCGCTGCTCGGCGCGATGCGCGAGGCCGGCGTCCGCAAGCTCGTCTTCTCCTCCACGGCGGCCACCTACGGCGAGCCCGAGCAGGTCCCGATCGTCGAGACCGCGCCGACGCAGCCCACCAACCCGTACGGCGCCACCAAGCTCGCCGTCGACCACATGATCACCGGCGAGGCCGCCGCCCACGGCCTGGGCGCGGTCTCCCTGCGCTACTTCAACGTGGCCGGCGCCTACGGCGCGCAGGGCGAGCGGCACAACCCCGAGTCGCACCTGATCCCCCTGGTCCTCCAGGTCGCCCAGGGCCGCCGCGAGGCCATCTCGGTCTTCGGCGACGACTACCCGACGCCCGACGGCACCTGCATCCGCGACTACATCCACGTCGCCGACCTCGCCGACGCCCACCTGCTGGCCCTCACGGCCGCACAGCCCGGCGAGCACCTGATCTGCAACCTCGGCAACGGCGAGGGCTTCTCGGTCCGCGAGGTCATCGAGACGGTCCGGCAGGTCACCGGCCACCCGATCCCCGAGGTCGTGGCCCCCCGCCGGGGCGGCGACCCGGCGGTCCTGGTCGCCTCGGCGGCCACCGCCCGCGAGAAGCTGGGCTGGAACCCGACCCGCGCGGACCTCGCGGGGATCGTCGCGGACGCCTGGGAGTTCGCGCAGCACATCAGCGCAGCAAGGGAGCAGTAAGTGGGGGCACAGCAGGTGCACGACGGTTTCGTGGAGCTCTACGGAACCGCGCCCGACGGCGTCTGGTCGGCGCCCGGCCGGGTCAACCTGATCGGCGAGCACACCGACTACAACGACGGCTTCGTGATGCCGTTCGCGCTGCCGCACGTGACAACGGCCGCGGTCGCCCGCCGCACCGACGGCGTGCTGCGCCTGCACTCCTCGGACATCGAGGGCGGGGTCGTCGAACTCGCCCTGCACGCCCTGGAGCCCGGCACCGACCAGGAGTGGACGGCGTACCCGGCGGGCGTGGTCTGGGCGCTGCGCGAGGCCGGCCACCCGGTCACCGGCGCCGACGTCCACCTCGCCTCCACGGTCCCGACCGGTGCGGGCCTGTCCTCCTCCGCGGCCCTGGAGGTGGTGATCGCCCTCGCGCTGAACGACCTGTACGAACTGGGCCTGCAGCGCTGGCAGCTGGCGCGTCTGTGCCAGCGCGCGGAGAACGTCTACGTCGGGGCGCCGACCGGCATCATGGACCAGACCGCGTCCGCCTGCTGCGAGGCCGGCCACGCCCTGTTCCTGGACACCCGCGACCTCTCGCAGAAGCAGATCCCCTTCGACCTCGCGGCCGAGGGCATGCGGCTGCTGGTCGTCGACACCCAGGTCAAGCACGCCCACAGCGGCGGCGAGTACGGCAAGCGCCGCGCGGGCTGCGAGAAGGGCGCCGCCCTGCTCGGGGTGGACGCGCTGCGGGACATCCCCTACGACGAGCTGGACTCCGCCCTCGACCGCCTCGGTGACGAGGAGGAGGTACGGCGCCTGGTCCGCCACGTCGTCACCGAGGACCAGCGGGTGGAGCAGGTGGTGGCCCTCCTGGAGGCGGGCGACACCCGCGCCATCGGCCCGGTCCTCACCGCGGGCCACGCCTCGCTGCGCGACGACTTCCGGATCTCCTGCCCGGAGCTGGACCTGGTCGTCGACACCGCCCTCGCCTCCGGCGCCCTGGGCGCCCGGATGACCGGCGGCGGCTTCGGCGGCTCGGCGATCGTCCTCGCGGAGGCGGCCGACGTCGACACCATCACCAAGGCGGTCGAGGAGGCCTTCGCGGCGGGCGGCTTCAAGGCACCGCGGACGTTCGAGGCGGTGCCTTCGGCGGGGGCGCGGCGGGAGGTCTGAGCGTCAGCCCAGCCGCTTCACGAGGGTGTACTCGGTGATCCCGGGCGGATAGTCCGGGATCACGCACACCACGTCGTAGCCCTGCTTCTTGTAGAACTCCGGGGCCTGGAAGTCCCAGGTCTCCAGTCGGGCGCCGGTGCAGCCGCGGTCCCTCCCCGCGATGCGTTCCGCCTCGGCCAGCAGCCGGCCGCCCAGGCCCGCGCCGCGGTGCCGGCCGTCCACCCACAGGTAGGTGACATGCAGCCAGGTCGTCCAGGTGTGGCCGACCAGACCGCCGGCCAGTTCGCCCGAGCGTTCGTCCATCGCCCACACGTGCAAAGGCGCTTCGCGTTCGCCGGGGGTGCCGCGCAGGGCGGCGAGGACCGGGGACGCCGCCGTATTGGTGTCCCGCAGCCTGGTGCGGAGCAGATCCCGCCGTTCCCTGTCGACTTCCGCCTCAATACGAAACATGCGGCACACCATAAACGCGTCGGCCGGGCAGTTCTGCAAATTGCCTTCCGCTCCCGGCCCCCGGCCGTACTCTGAGGAGCGGTACCGGTGGGGGCCGGTGCTGATCAGGGGGCGAGACAAGTCGGGTACGACGCCCGCGCTGGGGGTAGCAGTTCAGGCACGGCGGCGGCCGTGCGGTTACACCCTCCCGCGGGTGTCGTGTCCGCATGGTTCGTCGTTCTCCGGACCTTGAGGTATCCCCTGCTCGTGAAGAGCCTGGGGAAGGGGGTTTCGTGGTTCGCATCCGAGTTCTGGTCGTCGACGACCACCGCATCTTCGCCGAGTCGCTGGCCGCCGCACTGGCCGCCGAGCCCGACGTCGACGTGTCCGCGGCCGGCAGCGGTCCGGCGGCACTGCGCTGCCTGGAGCGCGCGGTCGCCGAGGGCCGCCGCTACGACGTGCTGCTCGTCGACGCCGATCTGGGCGGTCAACTGCCCGGCGGCCGCCCGGCCGTGCCGGTGCAGGTGGGCAACGAGGAGGGGCTGGTCGACGGGATATCGCTGGTCACGGGCGTCCGCTCGGCCCAGCCCGCCGTCCGCGTCGTCGTCCTCGCCGAGAAGGACGACCCCAGACGGGCGGCCCTGGCCCTGCAGGCCGGCGCCTCCGGCTGGGTCGCCAAGGACTGCTCGCTGTCCCGGCTGCTGAACGTCATCCGGGGCGTGCTGCGCGACGAGACGCATCTGCCGCCCGCCCTGCTCACGGGCGTCCTGCGGGAGCTGACGGCCGCGCGCAAGCACCGCACCGAGAGCGAACGGCTGGTGGAGTCCCTCACGCCGAGGGAGCGGGAAGTGCTCCGGTGCATGGTGGCGGGCCTGGGGCGCAAGGCGGTCGCGGAGCGCCTGTTCCTGTCCCCGCACACCGTCCGCACCCATATGCAGAACGTCCTCGGCAAACTGGGCGTCCACAGCACACTGGCCGCGGTCGCACTCGCCCGCCGGGCCGGGGTGGGGCCGGTGGACCTGGGGCCTGCCGGGCGGATCATGTCGGAGGAAAGCAGCAGCGCCTGACCGGCGCCCCGAAGGGGCGCCGTGGGTACCCCCGGCCGAAAGCCGGGGGAGGAACTGCGTGACCAGCCACGACGGCACCGCGGCCGACCGACGGCCTGCCGCGGCACGTCCAGCGGAGCGTCTAGCCGGGGATGTTGTCGAACGGGGCGGTCAACTGGCGTAGCAGACCGGCGAGTTCGGATCGCTGTGTGCGGGAGAGCTCGGCCAGGATCGCGCGTTCCTGGGCGAGGAGGCCGGCCAGGGCCTGGTCCGCGCGGTCCTGGCCCTCCTCGGTCAGCCGCACCAGCACGCCCCGCCGGTCGCTCGGGTCCGGCAGTCGCTCCACCAGGCCTTTCTTGGCCAGCCGGTCGATCCGGTTGGTCATCGTGCCCGAGGTGACCAGGGTCTGCGTCAGCAGCTGCCCGGGTGAGAGCTGGTACGGATTCCCCGCGCGCCTCAGCGCGGTCAGCACGTCGAACTCCCAGGGCTCCAGGCTGTGCTCCGCGAAGGCCAGCCGACGTGCCCGGTCCAGGTGCCGGGCCAGTCGGCTCACCCGGCTGAGCACCTCAAGCGGCTCCACGTCGAGGTCCGGGCGCTCCCGGCGCCACGCAGCCACCAGCCGATCGACCTCGTCCTCCATGGCGATCAGTGTAGTGGTTGTGTCGATGTGAAGTCTCTTGATGTCGAGTCTCTTGACATCAAGAGACCGAAGGCGGGAACGTGTCGTACATGACCTCTCCCACCTGGGACCCCGCCCAGTACCTCCGGCACGCCGACCACCGCGCCCGCCCCTTCGTCGACCTCCTCGCCCGCGTTCCCGGCCTGCCCGGAAAGCCCCCGGTCGTCGCCGACCTCGGCTGCGGCCCCGGCAACATGACCGCCCTGCTCGCCGAACGCTGGCCCACCGCGCACATCACCGGCTACGACAACTCGCCGGAGATGCTCGACAAGGCGCTCGTGGAGTACGCGGGGCCCACCGCGGGCGGCGGCCGCCTCGACTTCGCCCACGCCGACGTCCGCAGCTGGGCGCCCGACACCTCGTACGACCTGATCGTCAGCAACGCCACGCTCCAGTGGGTCCCCGGGCACGCCGACCGCTTCGCCGACTGGATCGCCGCCCTCGCCCCCGGCGGCACCTTCGCCTTCCAGGTCCCCGGCAACTTCGCCGCCCCCAGCCACCGGCTGATGCGCACCCTCGCCCACTCCGCCCGCTGGCACGACCGGCTCGCCGAGATCCTCCGCCACGACGACGCCGTCCTCGAACCCGGGACCTACCTGGAGCACCTGACCGCGCTCGGCTGTACCGCAGACGTCTGGGAGACGACGTACGTCCACCTCCTCACCGGCGAGGACCCGGTCCTGGACTGGGTGAAGGGCACCGGTCTGCGGCCCGTCCTCACCGCCCTCGCCGACGACCCCGGGGCCCGGGACGCGTTCCTCGCCGAGTACCGGGCCGCCCTGCGCGAGGCCTACCCGGCCGGCCCGCACGGCACCCCGTTCCCGTTCCGCCGCATCTTCGCCGTCGCCCGCAAGGCGGAGGGCTGATGCTCACCGCCGTCGACCACGTCCAGCTGGCCGCGCCCCCGGGCCGCGAGCACCTCCTGCGCGCCTTCTACACCGACGTGCTCGGTATGACGGAGATCCCCAAGCCGCCCGCGCTCGCGGCCCGCGGCGGCTGCTGGTTCCGGGCGGGGGCCGTGCACCTGCACCTGGGCATCGAGGACGGCTTCCGCCCGGCGCGGAAGGCCCACCCCGGGCTGCGCGTGACGGACATCCAGGCATACGCCGACCGGCTCGCCGCCGGCGGTGCCACCGTCACCTGGGACGACGACCTCCCCGGCCACCGCCGCTTCTACTCGCAGGACCCGGTCGGCAACCGCCTGGAGTTCCTGGAGCCGATGCCCCAAGCCGCCGTTTGCCCCGGCCCGATCACGGTTACCCGGCGTTCTGACCAGGAAGTCCGACCCGGTCAGGAGGTATCGACGGTGTCAGGACACCAGAAGGCAAAGGCCAAGAAGGAACAGATCAAGGGCAAGGCCAAGGAGATCGGCGGACGCGCGACGCACGACCTGCCCGCGGAGGCCGAAGGACGCCTCGAACAGTCGAAGGGCGACGCCCGCCAGGCCAAGGAGAAGACCAAGGACATCTTCAAGCACTGACCAGCACTGACGCCCGCGAAGGCGCTCACGCCTTCCGGTGCCCTATCAGCCGCGGCTTCTGCTCCAGCCCGTCCAGGCCGTGCCAGGACAGGTTCACCAGATGGGCGGCGACCTCCGCCTTCTTCGGGCGGCGCACGTCCAGCCACCACTGGCCGGTCAGCGCGACCATCCCCACCAGCGCCTGCGCGTACAGCGGGGCCAGCTTGGGGTCGAAGCCGCGGGACTTGAACTCGCGGCCCAGGATGTCCTCCACCTGGGTGGCGATGTCCGAGATCAGGGAGGCGAAGGAACCGGTCGACTGGGGAATGGGGGAGTCCCGGACCAGGATCCGGAAGCCGTCCGTGTACTCCTCGATGTAGTCCAGGAGCGCGAACGCGGCCTGCTCCAGCAGCTCCCGCGGATGCCCGGCCGTGAGGGAACTGGTCACCATGTCCAGCAGCCGGCGCATCTCACGGTCCACCACGACCGCGTACAGCCCCTCCTTGCCGCCGAAGTGCTCGTACACCACCGGCTTGGAGACCCCGGCCTTCGCCGCGATCTCCTCCACCGACGTGCCCTCGAAGCCCTTCGCCGCGAAAAGCGTGCGACCGATCTCCAACAGCTGCTGGCGGCGCTCCGCACCCGTCATACGGGTACGACGCGCCCGCCGCTGCTTTTCGGGACTGGGGGTGCTGGAGTCGGTCGCCACGCCGTCAATCATGCCGCCTCGACGGCCTCCGCCCCCTGTCGAGAGCCGCCTTCCCCGGTGTTACGGCGCGAATCGATACGCGAGCGTGACGGCCAGCGCACGTCGTACGCCCACCCGAGCTGCTCGCACCAGCGGATGATCCGCGCCGACGAGTCCAGCTGGCCCCGCTCCACCCCGTGCCGTGCCGAGGTCGGGTCGGCATGGTGCAGGTTGTGCCAGGACTCGCCGCAGGACAGCACCGCCAGCCACCACACGTTCCCGGAGCGGTCGCGCGACTTGAACGGCCGCTTGCCCACCGCGTGGCAGATCGAGTTGATCGACCACGTCACATGGTGGAGCAACGCCACCCGTACGAGGGAACCCCAGAAGAACGCGGTGAACGCGCCCCACCAGGACATCGTCACCAGCCCGCCGATCAGCGGCGGCAGTCCCAGCGACAGCATCGTCCAGTAGATGAACTGCCGGGAGATCGTCCGGATCGCCGGGTCCTTGACCAGGTCGGGCGCGTACTTGTCCTGCGGGGTCCGCTCCTCGTCGAACATCCAGGCGATGTGTGCCCACCACAGGCCCTTGATCAGCGCCGGCACGGTCTCCCCGTACCGCCACGGAGAGTGCGGGTCGCCCTCGGCGTCGGAGAACTTGTGGTGCTTGCGATGGTCGGCCACCCAGCGCACCAGCGGCCCCTCCACCGCCATCGAGCCCGCGATGGCCAGCGCGATCCTGAGCGGCCGCTTCGCCTTGAACGAACCATGCGTGAAATAACGGTGGAAACCGATCGTCACACCATGACAGCCCAGGTAGTAGAAGAACACCAGCAGGCCCAGATCGAGCCAGCTCACGCCTCCCCAGCCCCAGGCCAGCGGCACCGCCGCCAGCAGCGCGAGGAACGGCACGACGATGAACAGCAACAGGGTGATCTGCTCGATCGAACCCTTCCGCTCGCCGCCCAGAGTGGCGGAGGAAAGCGAGGTGCCGGCGGGCTTCTGGGCGTCTTCGATCACATCGGAACCAGACGAGGTCATGCGCGTCCCCTGTGGGGTCGAGGGTTGAGACAGGTGCCGATCCGCGGCCACCGCACGGGACTCTAGAACTCATTCCCTACGGTTCCGTAACCTACGGCGACGTAAGTATGGCAGCGAGGCGTCTCGCAGCAAGAGCCCGAGAGCCTGCGCGTCCTCATGGACACCTATCCTTGGAGTCGGTCGGACAGCGCGGTCCGCTCTGTTTCCTTCCCGGATGTCCGGCCCGTATGCGACCAATGCGCCGCGCGGCTGACGGACGGGTCCCCTCCAGACGAGCTTCAACACTGCAAGGAGCCGCACCTGTGAGCAGTGCCGACGACCAGACCACCACGACCAATAGTGAGCTGCGCGCCGACATCCGGCGACTGGGTGACCTCCTCGGCGAGACCCTCGTCCGGCAGGAGGGCCCCGAGCTGCTGGAGCTCGTCGAGAGGGTCCGCCGTCTCACCCGCGAGGACGGCGAGGCCGCCGCCGAACTGCTGCGTGGCACGGAACTGGAGACCGCCGCCAAGCTGGTCCGCGCCTTCTCCACCTACTTCCACCTCGCCAACGTCACCGAGCAGGTCCACCGCGGCCGCGAGCTGCGCACCCGCCGCGCCGCCGAGGGCGGTCTCCTCGCCCGCACCGCCGACCGGCTCAAGGACGCCGACGCCGACCACCTGCGCCAGACCGTCCAGAACCTCAACGTCCGCCCGGTCTTCACGGCACACCCCACCGAGGCCGCACGCCGTTCAGTCCTCAACAAGCTCCGGCGCATCGCCGCGCTCCTGGACACCCCGGTCATCGAGTCCGACCGCCGCCGCACCGACATCCGCCTCGCCGAGAACATCGACCTGGTGTGGCAGACGGACGAACTGCGCGTCGTACGCCCCGAACCGGCCGACGAGGCCCGCAACGCCGTCTACTACCTCGACGAGCTGCACGCAGACGCGGTCGGAGACGTCCTGGAGGACCTCACCGCCGAGCTGGAGCGGGTCGGCGTCAAGCTCCCCGACGACACCCGCCCGCTCACCTTCGGCACCTGGATCGGCGGCGACCGCGACGGCAACCCCAACGTCACCCCCCAGGTCACCTGGGACGTCCTGATCCTCCAGCACGAGCACGGCATCAACGACGCCCTGGAGATGATCGACGAACTCCGCGGCTTCCTCTCCAACTCCATCCGCTACACCGGCGCCACCGAGGAACTCCTGGAGTCCCTGAGGGCCGACCTCGACCGGCTCCCGGAGATCAGCCCCCGCTACAAGCGCCTCAACGCCGAGGAGCCCTACCGGCTCAAGGCCACCTGCATCCGGCAGAAGCTGGAGAACACCAAGCGACGCCTGGCCACCGGCACCCCGCACGAGCCCGGCGCGGACTACCTCGGCACCGCCGAACTCCTCGCCGACCTGCGCATCATCCAGACCTCCCTGCGCGCCCACCGCGGCGGCCTGTTCGCCGACGGCCGGCTGGCCCGGACGATCCGCACGCTCGCCGCGTTCGGCCTCCAGCTCGCCACCATGGACGTCCGCGAGCACGCCGACGCCCACCACCACGCCCTCGGCCAGCTCTTCGACCGCCTCGGCGAGGAGTCCTGGCGCTACTCCGACATGCCCCGCGAGTACCGCGGCAAGCTCCTCGCCAAGGAACTCCGCTCCCGCAGGCCGCTCGCCCCGACCCCGGCGCCCGTCGACGCGGCCGGCGAGAAGACCCTCGGCGTCTTCCAGACCGTGAAGAAGGCCCTGGAGGTCTTCGGACCCGAGGTCATCGAGTCGTACATCATCTCCATGTGCCAGGGCGCCGACGACGTCTTCGCGGCAGCGGTCCTCGCCCGCGAGGCCGGACTCATCGACCTGCACGGCGGCTGGGCGAAGGTCGGCATCGTCCCCCTCCTGGAGACCACCGACGAACTCAAGGCCGCCGACACCATCCTGGAGGACATGCTCTCCGACCCCTCCTACCGCCGTCTGGTGGCACTGCGCGGGGACGTCCAGGAGGTCATGCTCGGCTACTCCGACTCCTCCAAGTTCGGCGGCATCACCACCTCCCAGTGGGAGATCCACCGCGCCCAGCGCCGGCTGCGCGACGTCGCCCACCGCTACGGCGTCCGGCTGCGCCTCTTCCACGGCCGCGGCGGCACCGTCGGGCGCGGCGGCGGCCCCTCGCACGACGCGATCCTCGCCCAGCCCTGGGGCACCCTGGAGGGCGAGATCAAGGTCACCGAACAGGGCGAGGTCATCTCCGACAAGTACCTGATCCCGTCCCTGGCCAGGGAGAACCTGGAACTGACGGTCGCCGCCACCCTCCAGGCCTCGGCCCTGCACACCTCCCCCCGCCAGTCGGTGGAGGCCCTGGCCCGCTGGGACGCGGCCATGGACGTGGTCTCGGACGCGGCCCACGGCGCCTACCGCCGCCTGGTGGAGGACCCGGACCTGCCGACATACTTCCTCGCGTCGACGCCGGTGGACCAGCTCGCCGACCTGCACCTGGGCTCCCGGCCCTCCCGCCGCCCCGGCTCCGGCGTCTCGCTCGACGGACTGCGGGCCATCCCCTGGGTGTTCGGCTGGACCCAGTCCCGGCAGATCGTCCCCGGCTGGTTCGGCGTCGGCTCCGGCCTGAAGGCGCTGCGCGAGGCGGGCCTGGACACCGTCCTGGACGAGATGCACGAACAGTGGCACTTCTTCCGCAACTTCATCTCCAACGTCGAGATGACCCTCGCCAAGACCGACCTGCGGATCGCCCAGCACTACGTCGACACCCTCGTCCCCGACGAGCTCAAGCACGTCTTCGACACCATCAGGGCCGAGCACGAGCTGACCGTCGCCGAGGTCCTGAAGATCACCGGCGAGGCCGACCTGCTGGACGCCACCCCGGTCCTCAAGCAGACCTTCACCATCCGCGACGCCTACCTGGACCCGATCTCCTACCTCCAGGTGGCCCTGCTCAAGCGCCAGCGCGACGCGGCCGCGGCGGGCGAGCCGGCCGACCCGCTGCTCTCCCGCGCCCTGCTCCTCACGGTCAACGGCGTGGCGGCGGGCCTGCGCAACACCGGCTGACCGCCACCTTCGGACATGACTGTGCCCCCGGGGTCGTACACCCGGGGGCACAGCCGTATGTGTCGACTGCACCGCTGTGTCTACTGCACCGCGAAGAACGCCGCCGTCAGCAGCGCGATCCCCGAACCGCCCAGCACCCACCCCACCCGCGTCAGCCGCAGCCCCCCGGCCACCACCACCGACGCCAGCAGCAGCGCACCGCCCAGCGGCACCCACGAGTACAGGACCCCGGCGGGACCCGACCGGACCACGTCATCGGTGCCGGGCTTCACGATCACGTCGTACGTCTGCCCCTTGCGCACCGCCACCGACTTGTCGATCACCACACCGGAGCGTGCCGACGCCCCCGCCGAGACGGGCGTGAACGGCCCCGAGCAGGTGTCCGCACCGCACGCGGCCACCTTGATCGTGCCCCGCTCCTTGCCCTTCGTCAGCATCACGTGCTGCGCGGTGCCCCAGGAGCCCCACACACCGGCGATCAGGATCAGCACGGCGACCGCCCCCATCGACACGACACGCAGCGCGTCGACCGGAGCCGTACGGGAGGAGGCGGCTGAGGCAGCAGGCATGGCCGGGATCATTGGCCATTTCCCTACGGTCGGTCAACTTCCGTAGGGGGCAAGCGGGGAACAAACAGGGGACAAGTCAGGAGTTGTACGTGCTTTGCGCCCGCTCCAGCCCCTCGGTCACCAGCGCCTCCACCGCGTCGGCCGCCCGGTCCACGAAGTAGTCCAGTTCCTTGCGCTCGGCCGAGGAGAAGTCCTTCAGCACGAAGTCGGCGACCTGCATACGACCCGGAGGGCGCCCGATCCCGAACCGCACCCGGTGGTAGTCCGCCCCCATCGCCTTCGTCATCGACTTCAGCCCGTTGTGGCCGTTGTCCCCGCCGCCCAGCTTCAGACGGAGCACGCCGTAGTCGATGTCCAGCTCGTCGTGGACCGCGACGACATTGGCGAGCGGCACCTTGTAGAAGTCCCGCAACGCGTTCACCGGCCCGCCGGACAGGTTCATGAACGACATCGGCTTGGCCAGGATCACCCGCCGGTTCGCCGGCCCCGGCGCCCCGATCCGCCCCTCCACGACCTGCGCCTGCGCCTTCCCGGCCCGCTTGAACTTCCCCCCGATCCGCCCGGCGAGCAGATCCGCCACCATGAAACCGACGTTGTGCCGGTTCGCCGCGTACTCGGGACCCGGGTTCCCGAGCCCGACGATCAGCCAGGGGGCGTTGGCGGGCGAGGCGCCTGCGGGGGTGGTCACGTGCATGTCTCCTTGATACGCGCCAGCCGCCGCTCCCGGAAGGAAGCAGCGGCTGACGAACGATGGAACGAAGGTGAGGATCAGGCCTCGGCGGCCTCTTCGCCCGCGGCCTCTTCGCCCGCGGGGGCCTCCTCCGCCTGCGCGGCCAGAACCTGGAGGACGACCGCGTCCTCCTCGACGGCCAGCGTCACGCCGGACGGCAGGACGATGTCCTTGGCGAGGACGGAGGCACCGGCCTCCAGGCCCTCGACGGAGACGGTGACGGCCTCGGGGATGTGGGTGGCCTCGGCCTCGACCGGCAGCGCGTTCAGGACGTGCTCCAGCAGGTTGCCGCCGGCGGCCAGCTCACCCTCGGTGTGGACCGGGATCTCGACCGTGACCTTCTCGCCACGCTTGACCAGCAGCAGGTCGACGTGCTCCAGGAAGCCCTTGATCGGGTCGCGCTGCACGGACTTCGGGATCGCCAGCTCGTTGGTCTTGCCGTCGATGTCCAGGGAGATCAGGACGTTCGGCGTACGCAGCGCGAGCAGCAGGTCGTGGCCCGGAAGGGTCAGGTGGATCGGGTCCGAACCGTGGCCGTACAGCACACCGGGAACCTTGGCGTCACGACGGATACGACGCGCGGCACCCTTGCCGAACTCGGTGCGCGTCTGGGCGGCGAGCTTCACCTCGGACATGTGGATCACTCCTCGTAGAGGTAGATACGGACGTGGTCACCCGGCCACGAACGGCCTGCTACGAAGAGCGCGTCGATAACGGAGGCGTGGCCTCCCTCGCCGAGCAACTTCAGAAGTCTACTCGGCGCGAGAGGCCACAGGAAAATCGATCATCAGCGCCCTCCGGGCGCGGGCGATCATGCAGAAGCGTTTTTACAGCTCACTGCTCGCTGTTCACTGCTCGTCGAACAGGCTCGTCACCGAACCGTCCTCGAACACCTCACGCACCGCACTCGCGATCGTCGGCGCGATCGACAGCACCGTGATCTTGTCCAGATCCCGGCTCAGCTCACCCGGCGTCGGCAGCGTGTTCGTCAGCACGAACTCGCTCACCCGCGAGTTCTTCAACCGGTCCGCCGCAGGACCGGAGAGAACGCCGTGCGTGGCGGTCACGATGACATCCTCCGCACCGTGCGCGAACAGCGCGTCCGCGGCCGCACAGATGGTCCCACCCGTGTCGATCATGTCGTCGACCAGGACACACACCCGGCCCTCGACCTCACCCACGACCTCGTGGACGGTCACCTGGTTCGCCACGTCCTTGTCACGCCGCTTGTGCACGATGGCGAGCGGCGCACCCAGCCGGTCGCACCAGCGGTCCGCCACCCGCACCCGGCCGGCGTCCGGGGACACGATCGTCAGCTTGTCCTTCTCCACCTTCGAGCCCACGTAGTCCGCCAGCAGCGGAAGCGCGAACAGGTGGTCCACCGGACCGTCGAAGAACCCCTGGATCTGGTCCGTGTGCAGGTCCACCGTCAGAATCCGGTCCGCACCCGCCGTCTTCATCAGATCGGCGATGAGCCGCGCCGAGATCGGTTCACGGCCCCGGTGCTTCTTGTCCTGCCGCGCGTAACCGTAGAACGGCACAATCACCGTGATGGAACGCGCCGACGCACGCTTCAACGCGTCGATCATGATCAACTGCTCCATGATCCACTGGTTGATCGGAGCCGTGTGGCTCTGGATCACGAAGCAGTCGGCACCACGCGCCGACTCCTGATAGCGGACGTAGATCTCACCGTTCGCGAAGTCGAAGGCCTTCGTCGGGACGACCCCGACACCCAGCTGGTGGGCGACCTCCTCGGCAAGCTCGGGGTGGGCGCGGCCGGAGAAGAACATCATCTTCTTCTCGCCGGTCGTCTTGATCCCGGTCACAGCACTGTCTCCTCAGAGGTGTCTCAGCCGTACAGCTGGATCTCCAGCGCCCTGTGTGCCGGGCGCGGGAGGCCGAATCAGCTGGTTAGGTGCGGGTGTGCACTTATCACGGTACGACGTCTTCGGCGCACCTGTTTCCGGTCAGTCCTCGCTCGCGCCCTGCCGGGAAGCCGCCTCGGCAGCCTTCGCCGCCGCGCTGCCCGGCCGCTTCCGGGCCACCCAACCCTCGATATTCCGCTGCTGACCGCGGGCCACGGCCAGCGAACCGGGCGGCACATCCTTCGTGATCACAGAGCCGGCAGCGGTGTACGCACCGTCCCCGACCGTGACAGGAGCCACAAACATGTTGTCCGAACCCGTCTTGCAGTGCGACCCGACCGTCGTGTGGTGCTTGCTCTCCCCGTCGTAGTTCACGAACACGCTCGCCGCACCGATGTTCGAGTACTCGCCGATCGTCGCGTCACCCACATACGAGAGATGCGGAACCTTCGTCCCCTCCCCGATCGACGCGTTCTTCGTCTCCACGTACGTACCGATCTTGCCCTTCGCCCCCAGCCGGGTCCCCGGCCGCAGGTAGGCATACGGTCCCACGGACGCGTCCGCACCGATATGAGCGGAATCGGACACCGTGTTGTCCACCCGCGCCCCCGCACCGACCCTGGTGTCCTTCAGCCGGCTGTTCGGCCCGACCTCCGCACCCTGCCCCACATGCGTGTCACCCTGCAGCAGGGTGTTGGGGTTGACCACCGCATCCTGCTCGAACGTCACCGTCACATCCACCCACGTCGTGGCCGGATCCACCACCGTCACACCCGCGAGCATCGCCCGCTCCAGCAACCGGTCGTTGAGAATCCGCCGCGCCTCCGCCAGCTGCACCCGGTTGTTGATCCCGGCGATCTCCCGGTGATCCCCGGCCACCGAGGCCCCCACCCGATGCCCGGCCTCCCGCAGGATCCCCAGCACATCGGTCAGGTACTCCTCACCCTGACTGTTGTCCGTCCGCACCTTCCCCAGCGCGTCCGCCAGCAACTGCCCGTCGAACGCGAACACACCCGAGTTGATCTCCCGGATCGCCCGCTGCGCGTCGGAGGCGTCCTTGTGCTCCACGATGGCCGTCACGGCCCCGGAGACCTCGTCGCGCACGATACGGCCGTAACCGGTCGCGTCCGGAACCTCCGCCGTCAGCACGGTCACGGCGTTGCCGTCGGCGTGGTGGGTCCCGGCGAGCGCCGTCAGCGTCTCCCCGGTCAGCAACGGGGTGTCCCCGCAGACCACGACCACGGTCCCGTCGACCGCTCCGCCCAGCTCCTCCAGCGCCATCCGCACGGCGTGCCCGGTGCCGTTCTGCTGCTCCTGCACGGCGGTGCGGACGGCGGCGTCGACCTCGCCGAGATGCGCGGCGACCTGCTCACGCGCGTGCCCCACGACGACGACCAGGTTCTCGGGGTCCAACTCACGGGAGGCGGCGAGCACATGACCCACCAGGGAACGGCCACAGAGCTGATGCAGGACCTTGGGTGTGGCCGACTTCATACGGGTGCCCTCACCCGCTGCGAGAACGACGACGGCTGCCGGGCGAATGGCGCTCACGGATGTGCCCTTCGGCTTTTGGACGGGTGGGGACATCCGCAGGATACCGGGGCGTTTCACGGGGGACATGGGAGCGGGCCCTGACGGTGCTGTCAGGGCCCGAACCGAGCATGGCTCCCCCGCCAGGACTCGAACCCGGACAGATGGCACCAAAAGCCACAGTGCTGCCAATTACACCACGGGGGAATATTCTCGACCAAACCGGACATTCAGTCAGGTCGCCGAGTGGCGCCTCCTACTATGCCGTACCAGGCGCCTTCCATGCGACGGTACAAGTCGGCGCTCTGGCGGACGTAGATCACGAGGCATCCGTGATAGGAGTCGCCGGTGTTCTTCCGGACCGTCCTGGGGTTGTGCTTCTTCAGAGTTGCCTTGCTGAACGCGGATACCTCGACGTCCGCGACGTCTGCCCAGAACTCCTCGGCGGCCCGCACGTCCGCCGTCTCGTGAATGCTGACCCGGAGGGTCAGGCGGTCCCGCGTCACCTCGAGTAGGTCGAGCCACCGGAGGAAGAGCTTGATCACGTTGGGGTCGCTGTTGATGAACTGCAAGACCTCGGTGCGCCGGTACGGCTTGTCCTTGGAGCCTTCGGCCCAGTAGAGGGTGACCCCTGCGACGAATAGCTCCCGGTCCGACAGCTCTCCGATGGACGCTGCGGCTTCCCGCTTCGTTGCTGCGCGTTCGAGGTCTCGCGAGGCGTGGAGTCGCGCCAGTCCCGCGTTCATGCGCGCTCGCTGCTCCTCGGGTGTGCATGTGGGTTCTGGATGCGGCAGATCTCGCACCCAGAGCGAGACCGAGCTCTTTGAGCACCCCAACTCGGCTTGGATCTGGTTGTACGTCCAACCCTGGAGCCGTAGCTCCCGCGCCCTGGCCCTCAGGTCGTCCTTCGCGTTCGGTCGCTTCGTCCAGTCCGGCGGTGGCTCGCCCTCCAGGAGGCGGTTGAGGATGTCGTTGTTGTCGACGTGGAGGCGGTCGCGGATCTGGCGTCGGCTGAGTCCTGCGCGCCGCAGCGCGACCGCCTGCTCCCGCAGTCCCTCGAAGTTCTGGTACTTGCCTTGTGGATGTGCCATGGGCATACCGTCCGGGCGGAATGCGTCATTCCGGGTTCGAACGGGTGTGGTTCAGCAGTTCGAGGGATTCCGGAGGGTTTCGGTGCTGTTCGGTTACGGAGTGTGGTGTAGGGCAGTAGACGAAACTCACCGGAAAAGCCCACCCTCGCGCCCGTAGGCTGGACGCATGACCACGACGGGGGCAGACCACGCGACGGCCTTGACCGGGCCGTGGTGGTGGTCGCGGTGGCGTAGTGCGGTTCTGGACGGGGCGCTCGCCCTGGTGTCGGCGCTGGAGTGCGGCGCCGAGGGGATTCCGTTCGCGCGGGACGCGGGCGTCCCGCTGTCGGCGGGGATCGTGTTCGGTTTACTGGCCGGTTCCGTGCTGCTGCTGCGCCGGAAGTGGCCGATAGCCGTCGTGCTGGTGTCGATCGCGATCACGCCGGCCCAGATGGGCTTCCTGATGGGGATCGTCGGCCTGTACACCCTGGCCGCGGCGGAGCTGCCGCGGCGGATCATCGTGGCGCTGGCGGGGATGTCGCTGGTGGGCACGATGATCGTGACGTTCGTGCGGGTGAAGCAGGACATGGCGCGGGGCGATCTGACGCTGGGGGACTGGTTCGTGCCGTTCGCGGCGGTCACGACGTCGCTCGGGCTGACCGCTCCGCCGTTGCTGCTGGGGTTGTACGTGGGTGCGCGGCGGCGGCTGATGGAGAGTCTGCGGGAGCGGGCGGACAGTCTGGAGCGGGAGCTGCAGTTGCTCGCGGAGCGGGCGGAGGAGCGTGCGGAGTGGGCGCGGGGTGAGGAGCGGACGCGGATTGCGCGGGAGATGCATGACGTGGTCGCGCATCGGGTGAGCCTGATGGTGGTGCATGCGGCGGCGTTGCAGGCGGTGGCGCGGAAGGATCCGGAGAAGGCGGTGCGTAACGCTGCGCTGGTGGGGGACATGGGGCGGCAGGCGTTGACGGAGTTGCGGGAGATGTTGGGGGTGTTGCGTTCGGGGGAGAGTGTGCGGCGTCGTGCGGCGTCGTCGGCGTCTTCCGCGGCGGTGCCGTTGGCCGCGGTGGGGGTGGCGGCGGCGGTGGCGGCTTCGCGGGTGGCGGAGGAGGAGGGGCCGTGGCTGTCGGAGCTGGAGGAGTTGATCGGGCAGTCGGCGGCGGCCGGGATGGCGGTGGATCTGTCGGTGGAGGGGGAGGTGCGGTCGTATGCGGTGCAGATCGAGCAGACGGCGTACCGGGTGGTGCAGGAGGCGTTGACGAACGTCCACAAGCATGCGGCGGGTGCGAAGACGCATGTGCGGCTCGCGCATCGGGGGGTGGAGATCGCGATGCAGGTGGAGAACGAGCCGCCGCCGGAGCCGGCGTCGGCGGCGTCGGTGGGGCTGCCGTCGGGTGGGAACGGTCTGGTGGGGATGCGTGAGCGGGTGCTGGGGCTGGGCGGGGTGTTTGTGTCGGGGCCGACGGATGCCGGGGGTTTTCGGGTGTCGGCGGTGATTCCGGCGGTCTGAGCGTTCGTCCGGTCAGGTGTGGGTGGTGAGCCGGACGGGTTCGACGCCTGCGATGAGTGTGGTGAGGGCGTGGTCGATGTCGGGGCCGACGTACCAGTCGCCGGTGTGGTCGAGGGTGTAGATGCGGCCGTCGGCGTCGATGGCGAGGAGGGAGTGGGTGTCGGTTTCGGCGCCGAGGGGGCAGACCTCGGTGTCGAGGGCGCGGCCGAGGTCGCCGAGGGTGCGGGCGAGGTGGAGGCCGTGGAGGGGGTCGAGGTGGAGGGTGGCGGGGGCGATCTGGCGGCCGGGGCCGGTGGGGGTGATGTGCAGGCCGCCGAATTCGGCCCAGGCTTCGACGGCGGCGGGGAAGACGGTGTGCCGGTGTCCGGCGGGTGAGGTGTGCTCGCGGAGGGTGTCGGCCCAGAACTCGGCTTGTTTTATGTCCCAGCGTCCGGGTTGCCAGCCGGCGGTGCGCAGGGCGGTGTCGACGGGCGCGGAGAAGCGGGTGGGGTGCATCTGCCCTTCGTTCGTGTGTGGTGCGGGTGCGGGTGCGGGTGCGTTCGCGGGTGTGTGCTGTGGGGGCGTGGGTGCGGGCGTCAGTCGCCGGTGGCGGGGTCGACGACGTGGACGCCGAAGTGGGCGGTGAGGGCGGTGCAGGCCCGGCAGGGGGCGGCGAAGCTGCCGTGCAGGGGGTCGCCGTCCTCGCGTATCCGGCGGGCGGTGAGTTTGGCCTGCTTGAGGGCTCTGCGGGCTTCGCCGTTGGTCATGGGTTTGCGGAGGGCGCGTTTGCTGCGGGCTGCGTCGGCGGAGCTGATGTGCCGTGAGATGAGGATGGCTTCGGCGCAGCGGCCGGTGAAGCGGTCGCGTTGTCCGCTGGGGAGGGTGTCGAGGAATTCCTGGACCAGCGGGTGGAGCGGGGGCGGCTGGTCGCCGCGGGCGGCGGTGCCGGTGAGGGTGGCGCCGCGGACGGAGAGGGCGGCGGCGACGGTGGGCAGGATGCCGTCGCGGCGGTGCTGGAGGATGGGGGTGGGGGGTGTTTCGGTGCTGCTCCAGCCGATGCGGGGGTCGCCGTGGGCGGCGCTGTGGCCGGCGCCGGACATGGCGGTGTGTGGTCCCGTCTGTGTTGCGTTCATGATCGTCTTCCCCTCCCGGGGATCCCCCCGAAAATCACAGACTGCCAAATCCCGTGGCGGGTGCGGTAGCTGGGGCGGTGCGACACGCCCGGGTTTGGGCAGGCTGTCACGGCGGGGTGACGGCTGGTCACGGAAGTGGAGGGCCGGTGACCGGGGTTCGTGTACCGCATAGGCTGTCGCCACCGCGATGGGCGCGGTCGACGCGTCTGGGACGTGGGAGAGACAGCCGGATACGGGCCGTGGCGCGCCTTGGGGTGCGGTTTCGGTTCGTACGAGTGCCGCAGGGGGCATCCGTCATGACGACAGGTCGGCTCGGGCTGGGGGCACCGCTCAGCGGCCAGGCCGGGGGACAGGCCGCGCCGCCTAACGCGGCCTATGCCGGGCAGGTCGTGCACTTCCCGGATCCGGTCCGGGCGGCACGTCACCCGAGAGGGGTACGTGTTGACGAGCGTGGCTACCCCGATTTCTCGCCCTACGCGCGTGCGGCCGCGGAGATCGCGGATCCGCCGGAGGGTTTCGGTGTCGACGAGTTGCGGCTGACGGACTTCGTGTCCGCGAACGCGGTGTTGTCGGCTTCCGGGCACGAGTTGTGGGACACGGTGCCGGCGGTGGCGACGCCGCACGGGTGGACCTGGCATCACGTGGTGGGTTCGCGGCGGCTGGAGTTGGTGCCGGTCGAGGTGAAGGCGTTGCTGCGGCATCACGGTGGGCTGGTGACGACGCGGGTGGACCAGGGCAAGCGCGGTACCCGTCCGTTGCAGGAGACACGGCCGGCGCACTTCGGGTTGCCGAAGTCGGGTGTGGCGGTGTCGGAGCAGCAGGTGCAGGGGGTCGAGGAGGACCTGGGGTACCGGCTGCCGGGTGCGTACCGGTCCTTCCTGAAGGCGGCGGGCGGGTGTGCGCCGGTGGGTACGGCGCTGAGCGCGGAGCTCGGACTGCTGCTGGACCAGCCGTTCTTCACGGTTCGCGACGAGGCCGCGGTCAACGACCTCGTGTACGTCAACAAGTGCCTGCGTGACCATCTGACCAAGGACTACCTGGGCGTCGGTTTCGTGCAGGGCGGTCTGCTGGCGGTGAAGGTGAAGGGCGACCGGCTGGGTTCGGTGTGGTTCTGCGCGTACGACGATGTGCGCGACGTGGATCCGTCGTGGTCGTCGGCGGAGCGCGTGGAGCGGCTGTTGCTGCCGTGCGGTGAGGACTTCGACGTGTTTCTGTCGCGACTGGCGGGTTCTCCGCCGGAGTTGGAGACGGTGGCGAACCTGATGGTCGACGGTGGTTTCGCGCGTGCCGTCCCGGTCTCTTCTGTTGGCTCGGGGGAGTGAGTCTCGGCATGGTGACGTTCGCGCAGGCGCAGGAGCGCGCGGAGGAGTGGATCAACGGGGACGTGCCGGCGTACCAGCATCGTGAGGTGCGGGTCCGGGAGTTCGGCCTCGGGTTCGTGGTGTGGGGCGAGGACCGTGCGGAGGGTCCGCGTTCGGACGCGGGTGGGCAGCGGTTGGTCATCGCCCGGGACAGCGGTGAGGCCACGCTGTGGCCGGCGTTGCCGGTGGGCGAGGTGATCCGCCGGTACGAGGAGGAGTACGGCCGTGAGGCGGAGGTCGCCGACGCGGTGCCGGCGGCGGCCCGGGTGGACCTGAACCAGACGTCGTTCCTGTTGAGCCCGCCGGAGTGGCTCCAGGAGGCGGCGGACAAGCTGGGGATCCCGGATCGCCGGTCCGGGGGCGACGGGGCGTCGGCCGGTGCCGGTTCCGGCACCGGTGGGCTTGCGGAGACGCAGGCCGGGGTGCCTGCGGCCGGTTCGGCGGGGAGCGGTGGTGCTTCCTGGCCGGCGGCCGGTGCGGGTGCGGGTTCGGGTGGTGTCGGAGCGCGTGGGGGCGCGGGCGCGCCCGCCGGGGCGCAGGGGGCGTCGAGTGCGCCGGGTGCGCCCGAGGTGCCCGCCGGCGCGACTCCTTGGGCCGGTACGGACACGAACGCCGATGCTGGTGAGGACCGTTCCGTCCCGCTGCCCGCGACCGTGTTCGCGCCGCCGCTGAGCGACGCCGACGACGGTGCCCTGGGCGATGCGGAGACGGCGCTGATGGCGGGGGGCAGCCAGCTGCCGCGCACGACGGAGGCTCCGGCGCTCGACCGCCCGGGTGTGCCCGGAGCGCACGGTAGGGCTGGCGTGCCCGGTGCGCCGCAGGACAGCACGCCTCCGCCGCCTCCGCCGGGTGTCCCGTCGTACGGCTACCCGCAGGGACCGGCGGCTCCGGCCGCACCTCCGCAGGCTCCCGCGGCTCCGCCCGCGCCGTCTTCCTACGGCTATCCGCAGGCTCCTGCCGCCCCGGGCTACGGCTACCCGCAGGCGCCGGCCGGTGTGTCCGACGCGCCCCGGCCTCCGGCGGGTCCGGCCGCTTCGGGCCGGTCGCTCGCACCGAACGCCAGTGACATAGCCGACGCCGCGACGAGCAAGGCCGCGCCTCCTCCGCGCAGGGCGCGCGGTGCGGCGGGCGCGCCTCCTCCACCGCCGGGCGTTCCGGGAACGCCGGGTGCCCGCCCTGGGGGCACGCCTCAGCCGTCGGCGCCGGGTGCGCCTGGCGCGCCGGGCGCACCGGTCAGCGGGTATGCGCCGACGCAGCTGGTGTCATCGTTGGGTCCCGGGGGACCCGCGGGGCCGACGGGTTGGGGTGCGGGGCAGGCGCCGGGCGCGCAGACTCCGCCGGGTGCCCCCGACTCGCCCCGTGCGCCGGGTGCTCCGGGCGGTCCGCCCCCCGGCGTTGATCACGCGGCCACGATGCTGGCCGGCCCGGGCGGGGGCGCGCAGCAGCCTCCAGGCGCCCCTGGCGTACCCCCCGCGCCGGGCGTACCCCCCGCGCCGGGCGCACCGCAGCCCCCGAGCGCCCCAGGCGCACCTTTCGCCTCCGGTGCACCGCAAGCCCCTGGCGCCCCGGGCGCACCGCGGCCGTCCGGCGCCCCTGGTGCCCCTGGCATGCCTCCCGTGCCCGGCGCGCAGGGCCCTGCCGGTGGCGCGGGTGGCGCGGGTGGCGCGGTTCACCACGCGCAGACCGTGCTGGCCGGGCCTCCGGTGGGTCCCCCGGGCGCCGCCCCCGGTATGCCGCCGGGCGCTCCGCAGATGCCGCCGCCGATGCCGGCCGGTGCGATGCCGCCGCCCCCTGCCCCCGGCCAGCAGCAGCCGGCGTACGGCTACCCGCAGCAGGGGCAGCCGACCGTGGGCCCGGGCTATCAGGCGGTGCTGCGCTACCGCGCGCAGGACGGTTCGGAGCAGCAGCTGATCCGGCGTTCGGCGCCGGGGACGCCGCATCCGGAGTGGCAGATCTTCCATGAGCTGCGGGCGATGAACGTGCCGCCGGACCAGGTGCTGGAGCTCCACACGGAGCTGGAGTCGTGCGAGCTGCCGGGTGCCTACTGTGCCCGGATGATCCGGGAGCAGTGGCCCCAGGCGCGGCTCGCGAGCATCGCGCCGTACGGGACGGACCACGCGAGCCGGCAGCAGGGGATGCGGCAGTTGCTGGCGCACCAGGGGGAGTTGCACCAGGTGGCGGCGGGTCCCGCGCGGCCCGCGCCGGTGCGGGCGCCGTTGCCGCAGGTGCAGGCCGCGCCGCCGATCCCGCCGGAGGCGATCGCGCAGGAGCTGGCGGCGGCGTTCGGGCCGGGCGTGTTCCGGTTCGAGCAGGTGGCGGTGGAGCGGCAGGGTGTGCCGCCGATCGTGGCGCACACGCTGGTCGTGGCGGGGCTGCCGCTGGACATGGGACCGTTCTTCTGGGCGCAGGCCCAGCCGGGCCGTCCGGTGCCGACGCTGGCGGAACTGGCGCAGGAGCGCGGGGTGCAGCCGGCGCCGGACGCGGGGTCGTACCTCGTCATGGGCACCGACTTCGGCAAGGCGGTCTGTGTGCAGTACGGGACCGCGAACATCGTGGCCGTGCCGGTGGAGGCGGGGCCGGGCGGGGCGTCCGTGCCGCCGCAGTTCGTCAACACCGGGCTGCCGGAGTTCGTGCGCTGTCTGGCGCTGCTGGGCCGGATGTGGCGGCTCAGGTTCGGCCTGAATCAGGAGCAGGCGGGCCGCTGGACCGTCGACTTCCAGGCCCAGTTGGCCTCCCTGGACCCGGCGGCGCTCGGTTCGCCGGAGAGCTGGTGGTCGGTGCTGCTGGAGCAGATGTGGGACGGGCTGCTGTAGCGCGGCGGTAGGACGACCGGTGGGGCCGGTCCGGGCGGGTGTCCGGGCCGGCCCCACGCGCGCGTGCACGTTTTCGCCACCCGTTGTGCGTGGTGCGCGGGCATGATGGGCGGGTGGACTTCGAGCCGTACCGGGGCGAGTTGGTGGCGTACTGCTATCGGATGCTGGGCTCGTTCCACGAGGCCGAGGATCTGGTGCAGGAGACCATGCTGCGCGCCTGGAAGGCCCGTGACCGCTACGACCCGGCGCGGGCGTCGGTGCGGACGTGGCTGTACCGGATCGCGACGAACGTGTGCCTGACGGCCCTTCAGGGGCGTGCGCGAAGGCCGTTGCCGTCGGGGCTCGGGGCGCCCGGCACGGATCCGGAGGCGCCGCTGACGCCCGCGCTCGACGTGCCGTGGCTGGAGCCGTTCCCCGACGCGCGCCTCGATGTGGAGGTGCGCACGGATCTGCGGCTCGCACTGGTGACGGCGCTGCAGGTACTGCCCGCGCGGCAGCGCGCCGTGCTGGTGCTGCGCGAGGTGCTGGAGTTCAGTGCCGCCGAGGTCGCCGCCCAGTTGGAGACGTCGGTGCCGGCCGTGAACAGCGCGCTGCAGCGGGCGCGTGCCGCTCTCGCGGGCATGGGTGCGGCGGACGAGGTGACCGAGCCGGACGATCCCGGGGTGCGGGAGGCCGTCCGGCGGTATGCGCGGGCGTTCGAGGCGGCCGATGTGCCCGCGCTCGTACGGCTGCTCACCGACGACGCGGTCCTGGAGATGCCGCCGCTGGCGCTGTGGTACCGGGGCCGCGACGACTACGGCCGGTTCATGGAGCGCGTGTTCCGGATGCGCGGCACCGGCTGGCGTACGCGCCTGCTGACCGCCAACGCACAGCCCGCGCTCGCCGCGTACGCCCCGGAGCCCGGCGGCGGCCACCGCCTGCACAGCGTGCAGGTCCTCGAGGTCACCGGCGACGGCCGGATCGCGCGCAACACGGTGTTCACGGACCCACGCGCGCTGACGACGCTGGCACCGCAAGAAGCTCCCTGAAGAAGTTCGCGAAGAAGCCCCGCGAAGAAGTTCCGTCCACGCCGATGGGTCCGCGCCGTGCCGCCGGTATGTACCGGTGACCATCGAGCGAAGGGACAACCGTCATGAGCGTTGTCGTCATCCAATTCACCACCCTGGACGGGATCGTGTCCGACCCGGACGGTTCCGAGGGCACCCCGTACGGCGGCTGGCTGTTCCGGTTCGGCCGGGAGGAGATCGCCGGGGACAGGTTCCGTCTGGGCGGCGTCCTGGACGAGGGGGTCGTACTGCTGGGGCGGTCCACCTGGGAGGCGTTCTCGCGGCTGTGGCCGGGCCGCGACGACCCGTTCTCCGCGCGCCTGAACGCCGCGCCCAAGCTGGTCGCCTCCCGCACGTTGTCCGACGTGTCCGCGTGGGCCAACTCCCGTCTCGTCGAAGCTGATCTCCTGGAGGCCGTCAAGGCCGAGCAGCGGGACGTGGTCGTCATGGGCAGCATCGGTGTCGTCCACGCGCTGGCGGCCGCCGACCTGGTCGACGAGTACCGGCTGGTGACCTTCCCGACGGTGCTGGGCACCGGCCGGCCGCTCTTCCCCGCCGGCAGTCCGTCGGTCGAACTGGAGTGCGTGTCGGCGGAGCGGTCGGGCGCGACGGTGCTGACCCGCTATCTGAGGGCGCGCGACTGAGCGTTCGCGCCCCCTGGTGCGCCCACATCCCCAGGAACAACGTGCAGTGCTTCGACCGTGACGTATCTGCGGAGTGTCGCGTTATGAACAGTTAAGCCCGATCCATCAAGATGTGCGCGAAATAATCATTTCGTGCGGGTCCGGTGGAGAGGGGTTCCCAGGGTGAGCAGCACATCGATGTCGCCGTACTGCTTCGTGACCGTCCGGGGGCGTGGCTACCGCCCCGAGCAGGTCGACACGTTCATGGCGGCTCTGTCGGAGGACCGGGACGCCGCGTGGGAACGTGCCGCGCGGCTCACCGTCCTCGCCAAGGACATGGAGAAGGAGGTCGAGCGGCTGCAGGCCGTCGTCGCGGAACTCCCGCCGCAGACGTACGAGTCGCTCGGAGACCGTGCGCAACGTGTGTACCGGCTCGTGCTGGAGGAAGCAGCGGCCCTGCGCGACAAGGCCCGGCGCGCGCTGACGGACGACGTCGCGGAGGCCTCGGAGCGTGCCGAGAACACCCGCAGTACGGCGCAGGAACAGGCCGATGCGCTCCGCGCGGACACCGAGGAGCGCACCCGCCAGCTGCTTCTCGCCGCACGCGCCGAGGCCGACGACATCCGCATCGGCGCCCGGCTGGAGGTGAAGGAGCAGCGCGGTGAGGCCCTCGGGGCGGTGCGCGAGGTACGGCAGCGCACCACGGCGATGCTGGCCGAACAGGCCAAGGAGCACGCCGAACGCTGGGCCGAGGCGGAGCGCGAGGAGGTCGCGAGCGCCGCCGCCGTCGACGCGCACAACGCCGAACGCATCGCCCGTGCCGAGGCGGCCCTGTCCGAGGCGAAGTGCGCCCTCGGTGAGGCGGAGGAGTCCTCGCGCCGTGCCGAGGAGGCGGCGCAGACGCGTGCCGCGGAGATCCTGGCGGAGGCGCGGGCCCGGGAGGACCGCATCGCCCGGGACACCGAGCGGGTGCTGCGCGAGCACGGGGAGACCTGGGACGGCGTGCAGGCGCACATGGACCACATGCGCAACAGCCTCATGTCCCTGACGGGGCGCGCGACGGCGGAATAGCGCCCCCGGCCATGGGCCGCGCTCCTGCGTACGCCAGGTTCGACTCCCTTTCCGTACGCGTCGGCTCAGTGCCCCCGCCGTTCCGCCCCCGCCAGGATCCACCCTTCCACCGCTTCGTACTGCCGCCGCTGTTCGGCGGCCCCGCGCCGGCCGGAGACCACCGTCCCCAGCCACCCCAGGAAGAAACCGGCGGGGATGGAGACGATGCCGGTGGTGGTGAAGGGGAACCAGTTGAAGTCGGCGTGCGGGAAGACGGCACCCGGCGATCCGGAGACCAGGTTCGTGCCCGGCATCAGGAGCAGCACGGTGAGGGTGCCGCCGAGGAGCGTGCACATCAGGCCGGTGCGGGTGTAGCGGCGCCAGAAGAGGCCGTAGACCAGGGCGGGAGCGAGGGCGGAGGCGCCGAGGCAGAAGGAGAGGGTGACCAGGGGCTGCAGGTTATGGTGCTGGACGAGGACCGCCAGGAGGATCGTGGGCACTCCGGTGGCGAGCGCGCAGACGCGGGCCAGGTTCATCTCGCGGCGGGCCGGCATCTCCTGGACGCGGGTCGCGAAGACGTCGTGGGCGAGGGAGTTGGCGCAGGCGAGGATCATGCCGGCGACGGAGGCGAGCAGGGTCAGGAAGATCGCCGTGGTGACGGTGGTGAAGAGCAGGGTCTCCGCCGTCGACACGTCGGTCCCGAACGCCGCGCGGGAGCCCAGCAGATACGCGGTGTTGCCCTGCGGGTCGGCGGCGCTGATGGCGGCACGGCCGATCAGGGCGGTGGCGCCGAACCCGATGATGCCGATGATCAGCACGAACAGGGCCACCCCCGACACCGCCCAGGACATCGAGCGCCGGACCTGGCGGGCGCTGGAGGCCGTGTACATGCGCATGGTGATGTGCGGGAGGCAGGCGCCGCCGAGGACGATGGTCAGCTCCGAACTGATCATGTCCAGCCGGGGGGCGGGTCCGCCGCGGAATTCGAGGCCGGAGTGCAGGTAGGCGGTGCCGGCACCGCTGCCCTTGGCGGCCGCGGCGAGCAGGGCACCGGGGTCCCAGTCGAAGCGGTGCAGGATCAGCAGGGCGACGACGATGCCGGAGCCGAGCAGCGTCACGATCTTCAGGATCTGGATGAGCGCGGTGCCCTTCATACCGCCGATGGCCGCGTAGCTGATCATCAGGGCGCCGAGGCCGATGACACAGCCGGTCTGCACGGACTCGTCGGAGAAACCGAGGATGAAGGCCATCAGCTGGCCGGCGCCGGCCAGCTGGACGAGCATCAGGGGCAGCAGGGCGGCGATGGTGACCGCGCAGGCCGCGATCCGTACGCTCCGGCCGGGCATCCGGCGGGCCAGCGCGTCGCCCATGGTGAACCGGCCCGCGTTGCGCAGCGGTTCGGCCAGCAGGAACATCAGCAGCATCAGCGACAGGGCGGTGCTGAGGGCGAGGACGACGCCGTCGTAGCCGCACAGGGCGATCACCCCGCCGGTGCCGAGGACGGTGGCCGCGGAGATGTAGTCGCCGGCGATGGCCAGGCCGTTGCGCAGCGGCGAGAGGGAGCCGTAACCGGTGTAGAACTCGTCGAGGTCGTCGCGGTCCGGGCCGGTCATCACGCACAGCAGGAGGGTGAGCGTGGCGACGACGGTGAAGGCGACCAGGGACATGTACTGGGCCGAACCGCTGAAGCCGGTCACCGTACGGCCCCTCGCCTGGCGTCCAGTTCGGCGGTTCTGCGGATGCGGTCCGCGAGCGGGTCGACATGGCGGCGCGCGGTGTGCTCGTACAGCGCGATCGCCAGCCAGGTGACGGGGAGTTGGAGGAGCGCGAGGAGCAGGCCGGCGGGGATGCCGTCGGCGACCGTGCTGGTCATCATGTGCGGGGCGAACGCCGACAGCACCAGGAACAGCGTGAAGTAGCCGAGCGCGGTGAGTGCCGCGGTGCGCCGCTGCAGCCGGTAGGCGCCGCGCAGTACCCGGAGGTCGCTGTGGTGCCCGACCGGCTCCCGGTGCGGCACATGCCGGGGCCGCGGCGGCTCCGGGGGCAACGGCTGCCAGGGATAGGTCAGTTGCGAAGGCTCGCGTGGGGAAGGGTCGTAGGACATCCCGGTGCTCCTTGCATGGCTCGGGTCCGTGGCGGCGGACCGCAGGGAGAGGAGGGAACGGGGGACGCACGTTACTCGCAGGTATACGGGGCGCGCGGCTTTTTCCTTCAACTGGCCGGTCGGTATGCGCTTACTGTGCGGCGGCGGTCTGACCTCGGGTGTTACCCGCGTTAACCCGGATTTTTTCGTGTGCGTACTCCGCGCCGGCCCCGGTGGAACTCCCGCCCGGCGTCGGCCCCTACAACTGTTCGGCGGCGGGCGGAGTCTGATGAGCGGGGCGCGTCTTGCCCCGCAGTTCGTCCATCCGTCACCGAGACTTCATATGGGGACACATGTTCCAGACCTCTCCCGGACCTCGCTTCCTCGGGCGAACCGCCGGCATGATCGGTGCCCTCGCCCTGGTCGCGCTGGGTGCCACGCCCGCCGCGGCCGACGGACCGGCCCCCGGGGTGGTCCTGGGCAGGCTCGCCCCGGTCGACGGGGCCGAGCCGGGGAGTTCCTTCCAGGTGCCGGCCCAATTCACCAACACGGGCGCGGAGGCGCTCGGCAAGGTCTGGCTGTCGTACACCCTCACCCGCGGACTGAGCCTCACGGAACTGCCCTCCAACTGCTCCTCCCTCGAGATCCCGACAATGGACGAGATCCCCAACAAGACCGAGGCGGTCTGTGAGTTCGACCAGACCGTGAAGCCGGGCGTCGTCTACGCGCCCGAGAAGCAGCTGACCTTCGACGTGCTCGACTACGCGTTGTACGACGACGTCACGGTGGGGATCGACACCTCGGGGTTCCCCTATCCCGGGGACAACTTCTCGCATCCGGAGCCGGGATCCGGGCCCGCGATCAGACTCGTCGAGCAGCCCGACGCCACGCCGGCGGCCCCCGGCAGCGCGAAGCGCCCGTCCGTGGACGTGGCCGATGTGCCGGTCACCGCCGCGAACACGGCCGACTTCCAGGTGACGGGAGCGCGGCTGGAGGGCGCAGTCGGGGACACCGTCCCCCTGAAAGTGAAGATCACCAACGCCGGGCCGGCCTGGGTGTACCGGAGGGACCGTGCGACGGCGGCACGGGTACTGATCAAAATGCCCGCCGGTACGACGGTGGCCAAGAGCGACAACTACTGCATCAAGGCGGGCTCCGGGACCTACACCTGCTCCAGCGGGTACGCCTGGGTCCCCGAAACCTACAAGCAGACCTTCACCTTCGAGCTGAAGATCGACAAGGCCGTGTCCGGGGCCGAGGGATCGATCGAACTCACCGGCCGCTCCCGGCCGTTCGACACCCACGCGGAGAACGACAAGGCCGGCATCCGGCTCGACGTCACCGGCGGCGACGGGGCGTCCGGCGGCGGCGCGAGCCCGACGCCGTCCACCGGGGCCTCCGGCACGTCCGGCGGCGACGGTCTGGCGAACACCGGTTCCGGTACGGCCCTCCCGCTCGCGGGCGCCGCCGCGGCCGCCGTCGCCCTCGGCGCGGGCGCACTCCTGGCGGCCCGCCGACGTGCGAACGGGCGGTAGGCACGCGAACAACGGTCAGTCGGGCGGGCCTTCTGGACGGCGACGATCACCCGCGGGGAGGCGCCCGCTTCTCACCGCTCCGTCAGGACCGGAAAGCGCCGGGGCGCCAGCACCAGCAGCACCACGAAGGCCAGCGCCGCCGCGCCCGCCGCTCCCAGGTACACCGCGTGCACCGCGTCCGCGATGGCCCGCCGGGTCGCCTCGGGCGCGGTCCCGGCGGCCAGGGCGCGGGTGACGGAGTCCAGGTCGCCGGCTCCGCCCAGGCGCGCGGACAGCACGCCGTTGGCCACCGCCCCGAAGGCTGCTGCGCCGATCGTCTGCCCGGTCTGCCGGCAGAAGAGGACGGACGCCGTCGTGGTGCCGCGCTCCGCCCAGCCGACGGTGGACTGGACGCCCACGATCAGCGGGAGCTGGAAGAGCCCCAGGGCGGCGCCCAGCAGGGTCATCAGCAGCGTCGGCTGCCAGGCCGATCCGGGATACGGCAGGAACGGGAAGGCGAGCAGGATCAGCGCCGCCGCCCCGATCCCCAGCATCGCCGTGTTGCGGAAGCCGATCCGCCGGTACACGTGCTGGCTCAGCGCCGCCGCCACCGGCCAGGTCAACGTCCAGACGGACAGCACGAATCCGGCGGCCACCGGGGCGAGGCCCAGGACCGACTGGGCGTAGGTGGGCAGGAAGACCGTGGGGGCGACCATGAGGAGTCCGAGCGCGCCCGACGCCAGATTCACCGCGGCGATGGTCCTGCGCCGCCACACCCACCCCGGGATGATCGGCTCCGCCGCCCGGCGCTCGATCCACACCACGAGCGCCACCAGCGCCAGCCCGGCGGCGAACAGAGCGCAAGACGGCGCGGACCACCAGGCCCACGCCACCCCGCCCTGCACGAGCGCCGTCAGCAGTGCACCCCCGCACGCGAAGACCGCCAGTGCGCCCATCCAGTCCACCCGCGGAGGCGTGCGCGGCGCGCGCTCCGGCTCGTGAAGGTGGCGCACTATCAGCCAGAGCGCCGCCGTGCCGATCGGCAGGTTGACGAGGAAGATCCACCGCCAGTCCGCGTACGCGGCCAGCACCCCGCCGATCCCCGGCCCGGCCACCGCCGACACCGCCCACACCGTCGACAGCTTGGACTGGATCTTCGGGCGTTCCTCAAGGGGGTACAGGTCGGCCGCGAGGGTCTGCACGGTGCCCTGCAGCGCGCCCCCGCCGAGGCCCTGCACGATCCGGAACGCGATCAGCGCGCCCATGTTCCAGGCCAGCGCGCACAGCAGCGAGCCCAGCAGGAACAGCGCGGCACCCACGACCAGCACCGGCTTGCGGCCGAAGGTGTCGGAGAGCTTGCCGTACACCGGGAGGGTCACGGTGACGGCCAGCAGATAGCCGGAGAAGAGCCAGGAGAAGACGGAGAAGCCATCGAGGTCGCCGACGATCTGGGGGACGGCGGTGGAGACGATGGTGGAGTCGAGCGCGGCCAGCGCCATCGAGAGCATCAGGGCGGCCACCACGGCTCCCCGCCGGCCCGTCCCGGTGTCCCGCCCGGCCGCGCGTATCGCGGGTGTCGTACTCCCCACGCCGGATCCCCTCCCCATGCGTTCCCCATGCATCTATGTCGCGTACGACAGCTTCCCATCCGCCCCCACCTGGCGGGAGTACGCGTCCGCTTGCGTCTCACGCCACGGGAGGGTGGAGGCTGACCGGGCCGGCGGGTGGAGTCCGACCCCTAGACGGTCTCCACCCGCCGGTGGACTTCCCCTAGGGGGTTCTCCGTATCAGGGCCCGGGGAGGGTTCGTACCGCCGGAGGAGGAGACGGCACCCCGGTCGTCCTTAACCTGGTTTTACGCCGCCGGGGGGCGGTTGACCGAACCGGCGGGGGTGGGGTTTTCCCCCGGGCAAGACGGGGCTTCGCACCAGCGCGGGACACCCCCGCCCACCGCCAGACTCATCGTCGTACCGAACGCTGCACAGCACGACGCAGCACAGCGCTGCTCGTTCGCTGACCGACTTAGGAGACATACCGTGACATCGGCTGTGACCATTCCCAGGCACGGGGGTACTGGAGGGCGTACGGCCGTTGCCGCGCGGGCGCGGCAGGTCGTCAAGGCGTACGGGGCCGGAGAGACCCGTGTCGTCGCCCTCGACCACGTCGACGTGGACATCGCGCGGGGCCAGTTCACCGCGATCATGGGCCCCTCGGGGTCCGGCAAGTCCACCCTGATGCACTGCCTCGCCGGGCTCGACACCGTGACGAGCGGTCAGATCTACCTGGACGAGACCGAGATCACCGGCCTGAAGGACAAGAAGCTCACCAAGCTGCGCCGGGACCGGATCGGGTTCATCTTCCAGGCGTTCAACCTGCTGCCGACGCTGAACGCGCTGGAGAACATCACGCTCCCCATGGACATCGCCGGGCGCAAGCCCGACAAGGAGTGGCTGGAGCGCGTGGTCACCACCGTGGGGCTCGCGGACCGGCTCAAGCACCGTCCCACGCAGCTCTCGGGCGGTCAGCAGCAGCGCGTGGCCGTGGCGCGCGCCCTCGCCGCGCGCCCCGAGATCATCTTCGGTGACGAGCCGACCGGAAACCTCGACTCCCGCGCGGGCGCGGAGGTCCTCGGCTTCCTGCGCCGCTCCGTCGACGAGCTGGGCCAGACCATCGTGATGGTCACCCACGACCCGGTGGCCGCCTCGTACGCGGACCGGGTGCTGTACCTCGCCGACGGCCGGATCGTCGACGAGATGTTCAAGCCGACCGCGGACGCCGTCCTGGACCGCATGAAGGACTTCGACGCGCGGGGGCGTACGTCATGACCGTCATGAGGACCTCCCTGCGCAACTTCTTCGCGCACAAGGGACGCATGGCCCTGTCAGCGGTCGCCGTGCTGCTGTCGGTGGCGTTCGTCTGCGGCACGCTGGTGTTCACCGACACGATGAACACGACGTTCGACAAGCTGTTCGCGGCGACCTCGTCCGATGTACAGGTCAGCGCCAAGGGCGCCTCCGACACGGGTGAGACGACCTCCGACACCGGCAAGCCGCCGGTGATGCCCGCCTCGGTGCTGGGCAAGATCCGGCACGCCCAGGGTGTCAAGGCGGCGGAGGGGACGGTGTTCTCCACCAAGGCCACCGTCGTCGACGCCGCCAAGGACGACCTCTCGCCCAGCAGCGGCGCGCCGACCATCGTCGGCGGCTGGAACGGCAACGACGCCCGCACCATGAAGATCACCTCCGGTACGGCGCCCAGGGCCCCCGGCCAGATCATGGTCGACGCCGACACCGCCGACAAGCACCACCTGAAGCTCGGTGACGAGATCGGTGTGATCACCACGGTCGGCACGCACACCGCGCGCATCTCCGGCATCGCCACCTTCACCGTCACCAACCCCGGCGCGGCGATCTTCTACCTCGACACCCGCACCGCGCAGCGGACGCTCGTCGGCCGGACCGGCGTCTACACCAACGTCAACGTCACGGCGGCCAAGGGCGTGACCGACGACGGGCTGAAGAAGAACGTCATGGCCGAACTCGGCGGCGGCTACAAGGTGCAGACCGCCAAGGAGGTCGCCGATGCCAACCAGAAGCAGGTCGAGAGCTTCCTGAACGTCATGAAGTACGCGATGCTCGGCTTCGCCGGGATCGCGTTCCTCGTCGGCATCTTCCTGATCATCAATACCTTCTCCATGCTGGTCGCCCAGCGCACCCGGGAGATCGGCCTGATGCGGGCCATCGGCTCCTCCCGCAAGCAGGTCAACCGCTCGGTGCTGGCCGAGGCGCTGCTGCTGGGCGTGGTCGGGTCCGTGCTCGGCGTCGGCGCGGGCGTCGGTATCGCGGTCGGCCTGATGAAGCTCATGGGCAACATGGGCATGCATCTGTCGACGGACGATCTGACGGTCGCCTGGACGACTCCGGTGATCGGTCTGCTCCTCGGTGTCGTGGTCACCGTCCTGGCCGCCTACCTGCCCGCCCGGCGTGCCGGCAAGGTCTCCCCGATGGCCGCGCTGCGCGACGCGGGCGCCCCGTCCGACGCCAGGTCCGGGTGGATACGGGCCCTGGTCGGCGCCGTCCTCACCGCCGCCGGTGGCATGGGCCTGTACGCCGCCGCCACCGCCGACAAGGCCAAGGACGGCTCCTCGTGGCTGGGCCTGGGCATCGTGCTCACCCTGATCGGTTTCGTCGTCATCGGCCCCCTGCTGGCCGGCGGCCTGGTGCGGGTGCTCAGTGCCGTACTGCTGCGGGTCTTCGGCCCCGTCGGACGGATGGCCGAACGCAACGCCCTGCGCAACCCGCGCCGCACCGGCGCCACCGGCGCGGCCCTGATGATCGGCCTCGCGCTGGTCGCCTGTCTGTCGGTGGTCGGCTCCTCCATGGTGGCGTCCGCCACCGACCAACTCGACAAGACCGTGGGTACGGACTTCATCATCCAGAGCGACAAGGACCAAGTGCTCATCACCCCGCAGGCGGTGCAGGTCATCAAGGCCACGCCCGGTCTGGCGCGGATCACCGAGTACAAGACGACCGTCGCCGACTACACGACCCCCGACGGCCAGACGCTCAAGGACACCGACATCACCGCGGCCGACCCCTCCTACGCGAGCGATCTGCGCAAGAAGACCGTGGCCGGCGACCTCAAGGACGCCTACCTGCCCGACTCGATGTCCGTCCACGAGAAGTTCGCGAAGGCCCACGGCATCCATCTCGGCTCGAAGGTCACGGTCGCCTTCAAGAACGGCTCCACCGCCCACCTGACGGTCCGCGCGATCACCAGCAGCGACGACGTGATCGACCAGGGTGCCAAGTACACCTCCATCGCCACGCTCGACAAGTACGTGCCGGCCGACAAGAGGCCGCTCGACCGGCTGGTCTTCGCCACCGCCGAGGACGGGCAGCAGGCCGCCGCGTACAAGGCGCTGAAGTCGGCCCTGCACGAGTACCCGCAGTACAAGGTCCGCGACCAGACCGACTACAAGAAGGCGCTCAAGGACCAGATCGGCCAGCTGCTGAACATGATCTACGGCCTGCTGGCACTGGCGATCATCGTGGCGGTCCTGGGCGTGGTGAACACCCTGGCCCTGTCGGTGGTGGAGCGGACCCGGGAGATCGGCCTGATGCGGGCCATCGGTCTCTCCCGCCGCCAGCTGCGCCGTATGATCCGCCTGGAGTCGGTGGTCATCGCTCTCTTCGGTGCCCTGCTCGGCCTCGGCCTCGGCATGGGCTGGGGAGCCACCGCCCAGAAGCTGCTCGCCCTGGAGGGACTGAAGGTCCTGGACATCCCCTGGCCGACCATCGTCACGGTCTTCGTCGGCTCGGCCTTCGTGGGACTGTTCGCGGCGCTCATCCCGGCGTTCCGGGCGGGCAGGATGAACGTTCTGAACGCGATCGCGACGGACTAGGCAAGCACGCCGAGACGATCGGACGGCGGGGCGCTGAGATCGACTGCGCGCCCCGCCGTCCGTGTGCCTGCCCCTGGTCAAAGCGGTGTTCCGGGCTCCGGACACGCCCTCGGTGACGGGCAGAGCCCGGCGGTCAGCCGGCGGCGCGCACCGCGTTGTAGTACTTCTTGGCGGCCTTGTAGCAGGCGTCCTTCAGCTTCTTGCGCTGCGCGGCCGGGTACGGGTCGTCCCAGAAACGCTGGCCGCAGACCCGGTTCAGGTCGCCAAGGAGGGCCTTGTCGACGCGCAGCTTGTGATCCCGTTTGAACGCGGCGTTGCCTACGAGGTTCTTGTAGTTGCGATAGCCGAAGTCGTGTCGGTAGCAGCCCCATTTAAAGACGTAGCCGCCGGGAAGTGAATCCGGAGAGTAGGTGCAGTAATCGGTGTGCCAGTTGAACTTGTACTTTTCGATCGGCTGCCGGCCGGCAGTGTGGTCATCGAGCGCCGTGCCCCACTTGAGCTCCGAGTCCTCCGAATTGCTCGTCAGGGTCTTCAGCTTGCTGAGTTTCTGCGCCTTGGTCACAGAGGCGGTTACCGTCTGCGAAACGGCTCCGTGGGATGCCGCGGAGTCGGCAAGGGCCGGCGACGCCCCCGCGATGAGGACGAGGCCCGAAAGGGCGATGGCAGGAATTCTGGCGCGTAACTTGATCAAGGCTGAGTTCCCTTTCCGGTTGAGGTGGCGGGCAACGATGGCATGTCCGCGCCAGGGGGCAAGCGACTTTCTGACGCGTGGCGGTTCGAGAAATTCGGAATACGTCATTCCATGCTGCTTCACCTTGGCTTCCGTGTGAGCCGTGGGCCGTTATGCCGGTCCTGCTATATGTCAGAAATGTCATAGCGCGGTGCGAGGGCCCGGGTGGCGGCAGCCGACGGCGTGGTATCAAGCTCAGATCTTGCTCAAGTGACGGCCGGGCGGACCGGACGTCGGCTAGCCTCGCGGGCGTATTTTGTTCCGCGATTCGTCGGCGAATGAAGAGCGATTCGGGAGTGAAGGTGCAGCGTCATCAACGGGGGATGGCCTGGGAGTGTGTCGGACGGAGAGAAAACGTCGAGGAAATCCTCGGACGGCCGTCCGAGAACGGCGAGGGAAAGTCGGGATGACTCAGGTGCGGCTCGCCGAACTCTCCGGTATGACACAAGCGGCGATCTCCCGGCTGGAGCGCGGGAAATGCATGCCCACGTTCCCTTTACTGGAACGCATCGCCAAGGCCTTCGGATCGGACCTGTTGGTGACGGTCGAGCCGGGCCGCGGCGTGACAGTCGCCTTCGCCAGGAACGACGCCGCCTGATGGCCGAGCCGGAGTCACGCGCAGTCGTGACGTCGGCCCGGCAGGGCCCCGTTCCGGTCAGGTGGGGCGGTTGGGGCAGCGGGCGCCGTAGGCTGGGGAGCCCCGGCCCGTGTGACGTGTCGGGCTGTTTGCGTGCCCCTCCCCGGATGGAACTCCCATGAGCCTGCACGGTCTGCTCGACGCCGTAGTCAAGGACCCCGCCCTCGCGGAAGCGATCAAGGCGTCCGCCGACGGCAACCGCATGCACGTCGACCTGGTCGGTCCCCCGGCGGCCCGCCCCTTCGCGGTCGCCGCCCTGGCCCGCGACGCCGGCCGCCCGGTGCTGGCGGTCACGGCGACGGGACGGGAGGCCGAGGACCTGGCCGCCGCACTGCGCACACTGCTGCCGCCCGAGGGCGTCGTGGAGTACCCCTCGTGGGAGACGCTGCCCCATGAGCGGCTCAGCCCGCGCAGCGACACCGTCGGCCGCCGCCTCGCCGTGCTGCGCCGTCTGGCCCACCCCCGCCCCGACGACCCCGAGACCGGCCCGGTCTCCGTCGTCGTCGCCCCCGTACGGTCCGTGCTCCAGCCGCAGGTCAAGGGCCTCGGCGACCTGGAACCGGTGGCGCTGCGCACCGGCCAGAACGCCGACCTGAACGACGTCGTCGAAGCCCTCGCGGCCGCCGCCTACGCGCGCGTGGAGCTCGTCGAGAAGCGCGGCGAGTTCGCCGTCCGCGGCGGCATCCTGGACGTCTTCCCGCCCACCGAGGAACACCCCCTGCGCGTCGAGTTCTGGGGCGACGACGTCGAGGAGATCCGTTACTTCAAGGTCGCCGACCAGCGCTCCCTGGAGGTCGCCGAGCACGGCCTGTGGGCACCGCCCTGCCGAGAGCTGCTGCTCACCGACGACGTCCGCGCACGCGCGCGTGCCCTCGCCGAGGAACACCCCGAGCTGGGCGAACTGCTGAACAAGATCGCCGAGGGGATCGCGGTCGAGGGCATGGAGTCCCTTGCCCCGGTCCTCGTCGACGACATGGAACTGCTGCTCGACGTGCTGCCCAAGGGCGCGATGGCCGTCGTGTGCGACCCGGAGCGGGTCCGCACGCGCGCCGCCGACCTGGTGGCGACCAGCCAGGAGTTCCTGCAGGCCTCCTGGGCGGCCACGGCCGGCGGCGGCGAGGCGCCCATCGACGTCGGCGCGGCCTCGCTGTGGTCCATCGCGGACGTCCGCGACCGCGCCCGCGAGCTGGACATGATGTGGTGGTCGGTGTCGCCGTTCGCCGCCGACGAGGAGCTGTCCGCCGACACCCTCAAGCTCGGCATGCACGCCACCGAGACCTACCGCGGCGACACCGCCAAGGCCCTCGCGGACACCAAGGGCTGGCTGGCCGACGGCTGGCGCACGGTGTACGTCACCGAGGGCCACGGCACCGCCTCCCGCACGGTCGAGGTGCTCGGCGGCGAGGGCATCGCGGCCCGTCTGGACGTCGACCTGGACGAGCTCGGCCCCTCCGTCGTCCACGTGTCCTGCGGCTCGATCGACTACGGCTTCGTCGACCCGGCGCTCAGACTCGCCGTCCTCACCGAGACCGACCTGTCCGGCCAGAAGGCGGCCGGCAAGGACGGCGCCCGGATGCCGGCCCGCCGCCGCAAGACCATCGACCCGCTCACCCTGGAGCCGGGCGACTACATCGTCCACGAGCAGCACGGCGTCGGCCGCTACATCGAGATGGTCCAGCGCACCGTCCAGGGCGCCACCCGCGAGTACCTGGTCGTCGAGTACGCCCCCGCCAAGCGCGGCCAGCCCGGCGACCGCCTCTACATCCCGACGGACCAGCTGGAGCAGATCACCAAGTACGTCGGCGGCGAGGCCCCCACCCTGCACCGCCTGGGCGGCGCGGACTGGACGAAGACCAAGGCGCGCGCCAAGAAGGCCGTCAAGGAGATCGCCGCCGACCTGATCAAGCTCTACAGCGCGCGCATGGCCGCCCCCGGGCACGCCTTCGGCGGGGACACGCCCTGGCAGCGCGAGCTGGAGGACGCGTTCCCGTACGCGGAGACCCCGGACCAGCTGACCACCATCGCCGAGGTCAAGGAGGACATGGAGAAGTCGGTCCCCATGGACCGCCTGGTCTGCGGCGACGTGGGCTACGGCAAGACGGAGATCGCGGTGCGGGCCGCCTTCAAGGCCGTACAGGACGGCAAGCAGGTGGCCGTCCTCGTCCCCACCACCCTGCTGGTGCAGCAACACTTCGGGACGTTCTCCGAGCGGTACTCGCAGTTCCCGGTGAGCGTGAAGGCGCTCTCCCGCTTCCAGACCGACACCGAGGCGAAGGGGACTCTGGAGGGTCTGCGCGAGGGCGCGGTCGACGTCGTCATCGGCACCCACCGGCTGTTCTCCTCGGAGACCAAGTTCAAGGACCTCGGCCTGGTCATCGTCGACGAGGAGCAGCGCTTCGGCGTCGAGCACAAGGAGCAGCTGAAGAAGCTGCGCGCCAACGTCGACGTGCTGACCATGTCCGCGACCCCGATCCCGCGCACCCTGGAGATGGCGGTCACCGGCATCCGCGAGATGTCGACGATCACCACGCCCCCGGAGGAGCGGCATCCGGTGCTCACCTTCGTCGGGCCGTACGAGGAGAAACAGATCGGCGCCGCCATCCGCCGCGAACTGCTGCGCGAAGGCCAGGTCTTCTACATCCACAACCGGGTGGAGTCCATCGACCGCGCGGCGGCCAGACTCCGCGAGATCGTCCCCGAGGCGCGCATCGCGACCGCGCACGGCCAGATGTCGGAGTCGGCGCTGGAGCAGGTCGTCGTCGACTTCTGGGAGAAGAAGTTCGACGTCCTCGTCTCGACGACGATCGTCGAGTCCGGCATCGACATCTCCAACGCCAACACGCTCATCGTGGAGCGCGGCGACACCTTCGGCCTGTCCCAGCTGCACCAGCTGCGCGGCCGGGTCGGCCGAGGGCGCGAGCGCGGGTACGCGTACTTCCTGTACCCGCCGGAGAAGCCGCTGACCGAGACCGCGCACGAACGGCTCGCCACCATCGCCCAGCACACCGAGATGGGCGCGGGCATGTACGTGGCGATGAAGGACCTGGAGATCCGCGGTGCCGGCAACCTGCTCGGCGGCGAGCAGTCCGGGCACATCGCGGGCGTCGGCTTCGACCTGTACGTCCGTATGGTCGGCGAGGCCGTCGCGGACTACCGGCGGCAGCTGGAGACCGGCGAGATCGAGGAGGAGCCGCCGCTCGAGGTCAAGATCGAGCTGCCCGTCGACGCGCACGTTCCGCACGACTACGCGCCCGGCGAGCGGCTGCGCCTGCAGGCCTACCGTTCGATCGCCTCCGCCAACTCGGAGGCGGACATCAAGGCGGTCCGCGAGGAACTCACCGACCGCTACGGCAAGCTGCCCGAGCCGGTCGAGAACCTGCTCCTCGTCGCCGGTCTGCGGATGCTCGCCCGCGCCTGCGGGGTCGGCGAGATCGTCCTCCAGGGCGCCAACATCCGGTTCGCGCCGGTGGAGTTGCGCGAGTCGCAGGAGCTGCGCCTCAAGCGCCTGTACCCGGGGACCGTCATCAAGCCGGCCGTCCACCAGGTGCTGGTGCCTCGCCCGAAGACCGCGAAGGTGGGCGGAAAGCCGCTGATCGGACGGGAACTGCTGGGCTGGGTAGGGGAGTTCCTGGCCTCGATCCTGGGGTCGTAGGCGCGGACGCAGACGTATTCGTACGGGGGAGGCGCACGCCCCGCGACGGTGTGAGCGGGCGTGCGGCCTCGGCAGCCGGGCTTCTCCCGCTGTGTCCGGCCCCCGACTACAAGAAGGGGTCGGGGGCATCCGTCCGCTGAGGCCCCGTCCGGCCCGAACCCCGGCGGTTACGGTGGGGCCTGCGGACATCCGCCCCTGCCGGGCGACGGAGGGCGAGTACGAGGGGGGCGCACGTGGCGCGTCTGAGGGGCGGGGCGGCCGTGGCCGCCGCCGCTGTCTTCGCTGTGGCGGGATGCAAGAACGCGCAGGACAAGGGGGCTTCGGGAGCCCAGGGCTCCGGAGGCGGGGGCGCGGCCCTGGCCGCCGCCGACTCGCTGACCGTCAAGGGCCGGGCACCGAAGACCGGTTACACCCGGGAGAGGTTCGGCTCCGCCTGGGCGGACACCGACTCCAACTCCTGCGACACCCGCAGCGACATACTCAAACGCGACCTGAAGGACGTGAAGTTCACCGACGGCGACTGCAAGGTCTCCTACGGCGTCCTCGACCCTGACCCCTACTCCGGTAAGAAGGTCACTTACCGGCGTGGCCGCAGCCTGGTCGACATAGACCACCTCGTCGCCCTCTCGGACGCCTGGCAGAAGGGCGCCAAGTACTGGGACGCGAGCAAGCGCATAGCCCTCGCCAACGACCCGCTCAACCTCCTCGCCGTCGACGCGAGCGCCAACCGCGGCAAGGGCGACGGCGACACCGCCACCTGGCTCCCGGCCAACAGTTCGTACCGCTGCACCTACGTCGCCGCGCAGGTGGCCGTGAAGAAGAAGTACGGCCTGTGGGTCACCGCCGCCGAGAAGGACGCGATGAAGAAGGTCCTGTCCGGCTGCCCGAACCAGGAACTCCCCACGGGCGGAAACCCGACCGAGGCGCCGTCCCGCTTCAAGGCGCGCTGAACCGGCCCGCCCCCGCCGCGTGCGTCAGTACCCCAGGGAGTGGCCGCGCGGCGGAGGGGCGGGACGGCCCGCCTTCTCCCAGGCGACGAAGGTGTTGGTACGGGCGAAGACGAACGCCTTGACCGGGTTGGCGGAGTAAGTCCATGGCGTGCTGCCGACGTATCCGCCGATCGCACGGAACTGCTCGACGGCCTCTGCGTACCGCTTCGTCTGGAACAGGGCGTCCGCCAGCAGGTGCCGTACCGCCGGCAGCCGGTGGTGCCCGGCGGGCGCCCGGTCCACCGCGTCCAGGGTGGCGTCCACGGCCGACTGCACGAACGGCTGGTTGTAGACAGGCGCCTTGGGCTCCCGGAACGCGTGCTCCATCAATGCGTCCAGGCGCAGCACCGGCAGCAGGCTGCCCTGCGGCGCGGCGGCCGCGGCCTGGTCGGCGAAGGCGTACATCAGCTCGTGTGAACCGCGCCACTTGGCGCACCAGTACTGCAGAGCGCTCATGTGCGCTCCGAAGTGGTGCGGGTCGCGTGCGGTGATCTCGGCCCACAGCGCCCGGAAGTCGTCGTGCGACCAGCCGAGCCCCACAGCGATGGAGATCTGCGCGATCCAGGGGCAGGGATCCTCGGGTGCCATCCAGGCGGCCTCCTGGCAGGCGGGCAGCGCCTCGGCCAGCAGCCGGTGGAAGCCCTCGAACTGCTCCGCCGTGGTGTGCTTCGCCAGCTTCGCGCCGCGGACCTTGCCCGCCAGCGAGACGAGTGCGTCGGCGTGCACGAGGACGGCGGACGGGTCGCCGGGGTACTCGGTCCGCCACGCCTTCAGCCAGGCGTCGTCCTCGACGGCGGCGTGGGTGAGGATGCCGAGCCGGTACCACCGCAGGTCCCAGTCCCGGCCCGCTCCGGCCAGATAGGCGGCCGCCTGCCGCCAGTCACCGGCGAGGGCGGCCGCCGCGACCGCGTCGGCCTCGGGATCGGGGCCCGCGAAACGTTTGTCGAGCTGGGCGGCCGGCACCAGCCCGTACTTGGCGGGGTCGATGTTGACCGGCGCTTTGGCCTTCGCCTCCGCCCGGAGGGCCCGCCCCTTGCGGATGTTGCGGGGGAGGGTGACGACCGCATAGAGGAGGATGCCGGCACCGGCTATGTCGATCAGGATGTTCATACCGGGTCTTTCGGATAGGGGCCGCCGGAGGAAGCGGTCGAAGAGACTCTCGAGGAGACGGCCGAGGGGACGGCCGAGGAGGCTGTCGGAGCAGGAAAGCGCAAGGCTGTCAGCGCGGGGTGCCGGGCGGCGGCCAGGGCAGGACGGCCGGCGGTGGTGCCGAGCCGCCGAACGGAGCACGACCGCCCCCGGACAGCAGAGCCCGCAGGGGGGCCGTGGTGGGCGGGTCGGCGATCGCGTGGTCCAGAGCCTCGTCCAGTGCCTCGGCGAACCGTTCGGGTGCCAGCGTCCGCACCGGGGGTCCGGACCAGCACAGCTCCCACCGGCACAACCCGGTGTCCAGCGCGGTGAGCAGGGCCAGTCGGCGCAGGGCCGAGCCGAAGGCCGTCCTCGCGAACTCGCGTGCCGCACGGCCGCTGCTCCGACCGGCCTGGTCCGACCTGGGCAGCCGGTCCGCGATGTCGTACAGCAGGCCGTGGTCGATCAAGTCCAGGAGGCGGTCGAGGTGTGTCGCTCCGTACACGCCGACGCCCCTCGCGCCGGCCACCTGAGCCATGGCCTCCAGCAGCGGCCCCGTTTCCCGCGCCCAGCTCTCGCGCCGTGTCTGTGCGGGCAGTTCGGCCCAGGGCACCCGCCGCCAGGACTGCGTCTCCCGGCTCAGTACAGCCCGTTCCAGTCCGGCGAGGAGACGGTCCGGCTCCCGGAGCAGCGCGAGAGCGGGACGACGAGGGAATGTGGTGGTGCGACCGTCGTCGGGGAGTGCCTCCAGCGCCGCGATGCGGTCGGCCGTGGGCGGGTGGCTGTCGTACGGAGAGCTCTCCTCATAGACCGCCTCCGGGAGCGGTCTGAGGGTCCACGCTTCCAGTTCCGCCCGGCGTACGGGGTCCGCGAGCAGGAGGGCGAGGCCGCCGTGGAACTGTCCTTCCGGCGGCAGCAGGCCGGCGTCCCGGCCCATCAGCGCGTACTCGCGCAGGTAGAGGTCGTCGGCGGCTTCGAGCGCGGGGATACGGCGCAGTGCGGCGGACATGCTGTCCCGGCCCGCGACCCGGGCGGCCGTCAGGTCGGCCGCGTACTCCTGCCGGCGGCTGACGGCCTCGGTCAGGCGCAGACACAGCCGGGCGTACGCGGAGAAGACGAGGGCCAGGTAGTGGTCCGGGCCTCGCGTCGGCTCCCGCTTCACCGGTGGCGGCTTGCCGGCCGCACGGCGCCGCGCGGCCCGTGCGGCTGCCCTCGCCTTCTCTTCGGCTTCCTCACGCGCAGCCCGCTGCCGCAACGTGTGCGCGGTGTGCAGCAGTCGGCTGTGCAGCGCCCAGAGCAGGCCGCCCAACCGGGTGTCGTCGTGCGCGTAGTGGCCCAGTTCGTGCGCGAGCACGGCGTCCAGTTCGTCCTTCGGCAGGCCGATCAGCAGTGCCACGCCGAGGAAGAGCCGCCGTTCACCCGCGACCAGCCCGAGCCACCGGGAGTCCTCCCGCACCATGGCGTTGGCCCCTGGGACCACCCGGATCCGAGCGGGCGGCCGCGTGCCCACCCGCTCGGCCAGCTCGCGTACCCGCCGCCACAACTCCGGCTGCTCCCCGGGCGCAAGTGACAGACCGGGCTCCTCGTCCTGCCCGTCCCCGGCGCCGCGGCTGAGCAGGACGACCCGCACCACGCACCAGGCGATCGCCAGCGAGCCGAGCCAGCCCTCGACGGCCATGACCGTGAAGCCGTGGCCGCGGGCCAGGAAGACGTCCAGGGCCGCCAGCGCGACGAGGAGGAGCAGTGCCAGCACGTAGAACCCGAGGAGCAGGCCGAGAACGAGCGCGGCACGCAGCGGAGTTCCGGGCACGCCCCGTTCCCGTGCGGCGGTCTCCGCGGCGGCCGCTCGACCGGCGGGGCGGGACGTCAGGCGCATCGGCATCCTTCACGGGAACGGAAACGGAACGGAACGTGGGTGGGGCGGCGCCTCGGGGCCGGGCTCGGACCCGGCCGCACGCGGCGCCCGCTTCTTCAGCTACTTCTTCAGCGCCGACAGGATCGTCGTCGTCACCTTCTTCGCGGACGCGGCGCCGTTGTCGCCGCCCGCGGTGGACAGCACGGTGACCACGGAGCCGCCGGAACGGGCCGCGATCAGCGTGGTGCCGTTCTCCCAGTGGCCGCTCGTCAGCGTCATCGTGTAGGCCTCGTCACCGAGTCCGGCCGTGGAACTGCCGGTGAGCTTCACCGTGGCGTGCTCGTCGCTGTCCGTGTACGTGGCGCACTCGGCGGCCACGGTGCGCAGGGCCTTCATCACGTCGGTCGCCGTGGTGCCCTGGAAGGCGTCGATCTCCTGGTCCACTTCCTCGGTCTTGTTCGCGTAGCCGTTCTGCGCGAACGACACCCCGCCCTTGTAGCCGGACACCTGGATCCAGGACGTGGACTCCAGCGCGGTGCAGTCCGGCTTCCCCGTCTTCGGGCTGGACGGGGAGAGGAACTGGCCACCGCTGTCCGCGGAGCCGTCGGATTCGAGGGCGAGCCCGGACGGGAAGGCCGAGGCGGGCGCCAGCGCCTTCTTCAGCTGTGTGCCGGTGAGCAGGCCGGAGTTGGGGTCCTTCGCCTTGGCGGGCTTGGCGTTCGTGCCGGTACCGGAGTCGGTGGTGGAACCGGTGGAACCGGTGGAACCGGTGGAGCAGGCGGTCAGGGCCAGCGGAAGGGCCGCAACGGCTATCAGCATCACGGCACGGGACGGGAGACGCATCAGGAGTCCTTCTGGGGTGGGTGAAACGGATTCAGGGCGGGACGGTGATCCGGGCGGGCGATGGTCGGGCTGTTCTCTCCGGTTGCCACGGCCCGTTCGTCTCGAAGCGCTGGGTCAATAAGAACAGAGGCTGTGAACCGAGTCAACATGACATGTTTGATGCGGCGTTCGCGCGTTTGTGAAGGCAGAGGTCTTGTGTACGTCGGTATGCTCGGTGCACACACGGGACGAGGGGAGCTGGGCGCGTGCAGGACAACGCCACGGAGGTGACCGCGGCCGGTATCGCACGGCTCGCCGGAGTGGGCCGCGCCGCCGTCAGCAACTGGCGCCGCCGCCACGCCGACTTCCCCAAGCCGGTCGGCGGTACCGAGACGAGTCCGTCCTTCGCGCTCGCCGAGGTCGAGTCCTGGCTGCGCAAGCAGGGCAAACTCGCCGAGGTCCCGCTGCGCGAGCGGGTCTGGCAGCAACTCGCCGGGCACCCCGAAGGCGCCCTGACAGCGCTGGTCCACGCCGGATGTGCGCTGCTGCTGATCCACGAGCGCCCCACCGTCTGGCTCGACGTGAGCGCCGGCTCGGACGAGCGCCTGGCCGCGATGCTGCCGGGCGCGCTGGAGCAGGTACTGACTGCGCGCCTCGGCGGGAGAGCGGAGCCTACGGCTCGCGGCGGCCGATCTTCAGGTGCCGCCGAGGCTGTGAACAGGCCCGGTGGCACAGAGGGTGTGAACACCACAACGGCTGCCCACCCTGTGAGCCCCGCGCCGACGACACTTGGCGCGACCGCCTCGCCGATGACGCCCGGCGCGACCTTCGCCCCCGCATCACCTCGCACGGACCCCTCACCGGCCCCGGCCGACCGCATCCCGCCGGTGAACTCACCGTCCACCGTTCAGAGCCCCACGGCCCTCACCACCCCGGACACCCCCGTCGTCCGCACCCCCACCGGCCCCCGACTTCTTCCGTCCGCCCCGCTCCTGCGCGCCGCCGCCGAACTGGCCGCAGAGGTCGGGGCCCGGCAGGCCTTCGAGTTCCTGCTGGGCCGGCACCTGGACGCCAACCCCCGCCAGTACACGCTCACACCGTCCGAACTCGCCGGTCTCATGGCCGACCTGGTAGGCCCCGCACGCACCGTGCTGGACCCGGCCTGCGGGACCGGATCCCTGCTGCGGGCCGTGGACGTCCGCCCCGGCCAGGAGCTGTACGCCCAGGACAGCGCCCCCGACCTGGCCGCGCTCACCGCGCTGCGGCTCGCGCTGCACTCCCGGGCCGGTGTGCACGGCGCCGCCGGCGACACCCTGCGCGCAGACGCCTACCCGGAACTGCGCGCCGACGCGGTGCTGTGCCACCCGCCGTTCAACGAGCGCAACTGGGGCCACGACGAGCTGGCGTACGACTCACGCTGGGAGTACGGCTTCCCCGCGCGCACCGAGTCCGAGCTGGCCTGGGTGCAGCACGCCCTGGCCCGGCTCGCCGACGGCGGGACCGCGGTCCTGCTGATGCCGCCGGCCGCCGCGTCCCGCCGTTCCGGGCGCCGGATCCGTGCCGACCTGCTGCGCCGGGGCGCGCTCAGGGCGGTCGTCGCGCTGCCGGTCGGGGCGGCACCCCCGTACAGCATCCCGCTGCACCTTTGGGTGCTGCGCCGGCCCGACCGGACACCGGCCACGCCCGAGGTGCTGCTCGTGGACACCGGGCAGTTCGCGGGGGAAGGGCGGGATGGTCCGGACTGGACGGCGGTCCGGGACACCGTCCTGGACGCCTGGCGTGCCTTCGAGCGCGCCGGGGGACCGGTGGAACAGCCGGGACTGGCCCGTTCGGTGCCGGTCATCGAACTCCTCGACGACGACGTGGACCTCGCCCCCGCCCGCCATCTGCCCCCGGCCACGGCGGCCGACGGCGCGGAACAGCTCACGGCGGTCCGTGAACAGCTCGGCGACACCCTCCGCCTGACCGTCGACCTCACCCCGCCACCGGCCGACCAGGCGCCGCCCGCGCGCTGGCCGCTCACCACCGTCGGTGAACTCGTCCGTGCGGGCGCTCTGGTGCTGCGCACCGGCGGGCACGGCGGCCACGCGCGTGTGCCCGTGCTCACCGACCATGACGTCCTCGCCGCGGTGCCGCCCTCGGGCACGCTTCCCGAGAGCGACGAGGAGGCCGTACTGACCGAGCCGGGCGATGTCGTCGTACCGGTCCTCGGCGGGGGCTCGGTGGCGCGCGTGATCGACGATGCGACGGCGGGCGCCGCCCTGGGGCGCAACCTCGTGCTCCTGCGCCCCGATCGCACGGCGCTCGACCCGTGGTTCCTCGCCGGCTTCCTGCGGGGCACCGCCAACAACCGGCAGGCCAGCAGTTATGCCTCCACTGCGACCCGGCTGGACGTGCGCCGGCTGCAACTGCCCAGGCTCCCGCTGGAGGAACAACGGCGCTACGGCGCGCGTTTCAGCGCGCTCGACGAGTTCGAGCGGGCGCTGCGCCATGCGAGCCGGCTCGGAGAACACCTCGTGCGCGGGATGTACGACGGCCTCACCGACGGGACTGTCGCGCCCGACTGATTCCCGACCGACTCCCGCCAGAGCCCCGACCGGGCCCCGCCTGAGCCCCGGTCGGTCGTCGACCGGCGCGTCCCGGCAGCCGGTACGACAACGGTTCGGTACAACCCGAACCGGTTGTCCGCCCCGGGCCATATGCTCGAACCGACCATCGCACGACCGGTGTCGTCCCGGACGGAGCACACCGGGTGGGCGAGTGCGCCCTTTTCAGGCAACCTTCAGGCAACACAGGAGCGATCATGCAAGGCCAGGGCCATGCGCAGCCGGTGCAGCGGCCGCCGCACGAAGCGGTACTGGTCCTGTTGCGCGTGGTGTTCGTGGCGCTGGGCGTGTTCAGCCTCGGCCTCCTGACGTGGGTGATGATGCTGAGGCTGGCCGCCGTGACCCGCAGATCGGTGGACTGGGGCCTGCTGGTGGCGGTGGCGGCGTCCGACGTCCTCAGCTTCGTGCTGCTGGGCAACGAACCCGGCGACGACGTGAACACCACCGGCGGCTACCTGGGCATCACCCTGCTGTTCGGCACGCTCCTGGCCACGATCGTCTACTACCTCGTGGCCGAGGTACGCCACTTCCAGCGGCAGCGCGCGGCGTACGCGGCACAGACGTACGGCTACGCGCCGCCCGCTTCGCCGTACGTCACGGGGACGGCTCCCCTGGGCGTGCAGCCCCCGCACACCCCGCCCCCGCACACTCCGCCCCCGAACACCGTTCCCCCGATGCCCGGGCCACCGCTCTCGCAGCCTCCGATACCCGCCCCGCCCCAGCGCCCGGCGCCCGTCCGGATCGAGCAGGTGCGCGCCGAACTCGACGAGCTCAGTGACTACCTGCGCAAGCACGACGGGCACCACGAGGGCAACCGCGAAGGCGGAAGGTGACCGTGGCGACAGGACGTGTCGTCGCCGGCCGCTACGAGCTGTCCACACTCATCGGTCAGGGCGGTATGGGCCAGGTGTGGACGGCGTACGACCGGCGGCTCGACCGGCGTGTGGCGGTGAAGCTGCTGCGCCCCGACAAGGTGGCGGGCGCGGAGGCGGAGGAACTGCGCCGGCGGTTCCTGCGGGAGTGCCGGGTGACCGCGCAGGTAGACCACCCAGGGCTGGTCACCGTGCACGACGCGGGCAGCGAGGGCGAGGAGCTCTTCCTCGTCATGCAGTTCGTCGACGGTGCCGACCTCTCCGACCACCTGGCGGAGCACGACCCGTACCCGTGGCAGTGGGCGGTGGCGGTCGCCGCGCAGCTGTGCGCCGTGCTGAGCGCCGTGCACGCGGTGCCGATCGTCCACCGCGACCTCAAGCCGCGCAACGTGATGGTGAAGCAGGACGGCACGGTCACCGTCCTCGACCTGGGCGTGGCCTCCGTCATGGACACGGACACCACCCGCCTCACCCACACCGGCTCCCCGATCGGCTCCCCCGCCTACATGGCGCCCGAGCAGGCGATGGGCGGCGCCGTCGGCCCGTACACCGACGTGTACGCGCTCGGTGTTCTGCTCCACGAACTGCTCAGCGGAGAGGTGCCGTTCGCGGGTTCCACGGCGCTCGGCGTGCTGCACCGGCACCTGTACGAGCCGCCGGTGCCCGTACGCCGGATCCGCCCCGAGGTCCCGGAGCCGCTCGAAAGCCTCGTGCTGCGCCTGCTCGCCAAGGATCCGCAGCACCGGCCGGCGTCCGCGCAGGAGGTCTACGAGGACCTGGCGTCGCTCCTGCCCGCCCGCGGGACGCCCTCAGGGGCGCCCCTGGATCCCACGCGCCCCTTCCTGCGCCCGCACGCCCCCTGGCCGGACCGGGCCCGGACGCCCGCGCCCCAGCCCGCCGCCCCCGTGGCCGCCGTACCGGACAGACCGGATGTCGCCGCCGCCGTCGACGAGGTCAAACGGCTGCTCGGGGAGGGGCGCATCACCCAGGCCGTCGACATCCTGGGCGCGATCCTGCCGGTCGCCGCCGACCAGCACGGCGAGCGCTCCACGGTCGTACGCACCCTGCGCAAGCAGTACGCGGCCACGCTGATGGACGACGGGCAGTACCGGCGCGCGCTGCCCGAGCTGCGCCGGCTCGCCGACGAACGCGCCGCCGAGGCCGGCCAGGCCGACCCGCAGGTCCTGCGCTTCCGTTACGAGACCGCCCAGTGCCTGGAGCAGCTCGGCGAACCCGCGGCGGCGCTCGCGGAGTACCGGGCGTTGCTGCCGTACTACGAGAACCAGTACGTGGCCGGTGATCCGCAGCTCGCGCACGACGTGCGCCGCCGGATCGGACATCTGCTGCTGGCGCTCGGCGACCGGCCCGCCGCGCACGACACGCTCACCCGGCTGCTGATGGACGTGGAGCGGCTGCACGGGCCCGGACATCCGATGGCGACCGAGGTCCGGCGCACGTTGCAGTGGCTGGGACAGGTACGCGGCTAGCCGTTGCTGACCTGGCAGGTGGCCGACCGCGGCCTCCTGATAGGTTGCGGTCCGTTTTCCGCGGTTTTTGTTGCACAGTGCACACACAGGGGTGGGGTAGGGGCATGTCCAGCCATCGGCAGTCGAAGAAGCGCAGATACATCACCTGGGGCGTGGCGGGTGCCGCCGTCGTCGCCGGGGCCGGGATCGCCGCGCAGACCTCCATGGCGGCCACGACGTGGCCCGCACAGAAGACGTACACCGGCCACGCCTTCGACACCTGCGCCGCGCCCTCCCTGAACGCGATGACGGCCTGGAAGGGCGGCCTCTACGGTGCCGCCGCGGTCTACGTCGGCGGCAAGAACCGCGGCTGCAGCCAGCCCAACCTCACCGCCTCCTGGGTGAAGTCCGTCAGCTCCCTCGGCTGGAAGCTCATCCCGCTCTACGTCGGCGCCCAGCCGCCCTGCCAGAGCGGCTCCAACCCCGAGAAGCTCACCGCCTCCACCGCCGCCTCGCTCGGCGTGAGCGACGCCAACGACGCGGTGGCCAAGGCGTCGGCGCTCGGCATGAAGGCCGGCAGCCCGATCTACCTCGACATGGAGGCGTACGACACCACGAACACGTCGTGCAACAACGCCGTGCTGACGTACGTGCGCTCCTTCTCCAAGACGCTGCGCGCCAAGATCTACCGCAGTGGCTACTACGGCTTCACCAGCTCCAGCGCCAAGGCCGTCGCCACCGCGACCGACAAGACGGACCTGCCGGGCAACCTCTGGTACGCGCTGTGGGACAAGCAGTACACGACCACTTCGGACTGGCCGTGGGGAGCCACCCAGTACACCGGCCACAGCCGCGCGCACCAGTACCTCGTCAACAGCAAGGAGACGCGGAACGGGTACACGATCACCGTGGACCGCGACGCGTGGGACGCACCGGTGGCGATCACGGGCTGAGCACGGGGCGGGTCCGGGTCGGGCTCGCGGCGAGTACGCGTCGACCCGCAAACCCTTCCAGGGGTGGTGCGGCGGTGCCGGATGCGGCTGTGAATCGTTGGTCGAATGGGTTGGCCAGAGCCTGCCCACTGCCTACCATCGATCACCGCAAGACTTTGTGCACCGTCGCACAATCTCCTCGGGAGGCCTCCTTGCACCGCCGCCGTCGCACCGCGCTCGTCCTCTCCGCCGCGATCGCCGCCGCGGCCCCCTTCCTCACCGCCTGCGGAAGCGGCGCGCACGCGGGCGCGGCGGCCGTCGTCGGCGGCCAACGGATCACCGTCTCGCAGCTGGAGAGCCGCGTGAACGAGGTGCGTCAGGCACAGCGTGCGGCGGTGCCCGACGAGACGCAGTACCAGCAGGTCCTCGCCTCCACCAGCAGCCTCACCCGGGACACCCTGCACAACATGGTCCTCGACCAGGTGCTGCACCGGGCCGCCCAGGACGCGGGCGTCAGCGTCACCCGCAAGGAGGTGGAGCAGCTGCGCTCCGGCCTCGAACAGCAGGCCGGCGGTGCCAAGGGGCTGCAGGCCGCCTGGCTGCAGAAGTACGGCATCGCCCCCAAGCGCCTGGACGACAACCTCCGCCTCCAGGTGGAGGCCACCAAGCTCGCCCAGGTGCTCGGCACCGACACCGCCCAGCCCGCGTTCTGGAAGGCCCTGGCCAAGGCATCTCAGGAACTGCACGTCGACCTCAACCCGCGCTACGGCGCCTGGGACGTCCAGAAGAGCAGCCGTGTGGACGCCAAGACGCCGTGGGTACGCGAGGTCACGTCGGCGGGGACACAGGTGTCGGCGTAGCGCAATACGCCTAGGGCGGGAGTGATCACGCGAGTAGTCGTACGACCGCTTGATCGGCCCCGCCCTGTGGACGAACCGCGAGGTCGGCGGCGGCGGTGCGTTACGTTCGGAGCGTGAACACCACCAGGCCCGAACCCACCACCCCGGAACCCCCTACGACTCCCCGTGCCGACGCCACCGGGACCGGCCGCATCGTCCTGCTCACCACCAGCCACCGGGTCGCCCCCGGCCTGCTGTCCTGGCCCGCCTGGCAGGCGCTGCGCACGGCGGACCGGGTGCTGTGTTCGGACGGCGCGCATCCGCAGCTGCCGTATCTGCGGGAGGCCGGCACCGCGGTGGACGAGGCCGCCCCCACCGCCCAGGAGCTGGTCGACGCCTGCGCGGGCGGCCGGACCGTGGTGGTCGTGGCGACGGGTGAGGGCGAGCCCACGCTCACGGACGGACTGGCCCGCCTCGCCGGTTCCGGCCGCGTCGCAATGCCCGAGCTGGAGCTGCTCCCCGCCTCCTACGACCTGCCCGGCGCCCGCCTCCTCGACCTCGTCCAGGTGATGGACCGCATCCGCGCGGAGTGCGTCTGGTCCTCCCGGAAGACCCACGAGGGCCTGGCGAAGTACGCCATCGAGGAGGCGTACGAACTGGTCGAGGCGATCGAGCAGGGCGACCGTGACGAGCTGCGGGAGGAACTGGGGGACGTCCTGCTCCAGGTCGTCTTCCACGCACGCATCGCGGAGGAGGACCCGGAGGCCCCCTTCTCGATCGACGACGTGGCGGGAGGCATCGTCGCCAAGCTCATCCACCGCCACCCGCACGTCTTCGGCGACGAGACCGCGTCGACGCCGGAGGAGGTCAAGGAGCACTGGCTGCGGACCAAGGCGATAGAGAAGCGGCGGGAGTCGGTGACCGACGGTGTCCCGCTCGGTCAGCCCGGCCTCGCCCTCGCCGCCAAGCTCGCCTCCAGAGTCCACAACGCCGGCCTGGACGTCCCCCTGCCGGCCGGCGAGGGCATCGGCTACGAGCTCCTGGCACTGGCGGCCCGCGCCGAGGCGGAGGGCGTGGACCCGGAGGCGGCACTGCGGGTGGCTGCCCGGGCGTACCGGGACGCGATCAGGGAGACCGAGGGAGAGGAGAGGCGGTGAGGACGGGAACAGCGGAGAAGACGGGAACAGCGGAGAAGACGGGAACGGCGGTGAGGACGGAAACTGCGGAGTCGGTGCTCGGAGGGAAGCCCTATACGGTCAAGGAGTGACCGACCAGCCCCACCCTCAAGCCCCCCAGGCCTCCCAGGCCCCCGAGGCACTCGTCGCCCCCGACCTCTTCACCTGGGAGTTCGCCACCGATCCCTACCCCGCCTACGCGTGGCTCCGCGAGCACGCCCCCGTTCATCGGGCCACGCTCCCCAGCGGGGTGGAGGCCTGGCTGGTCACCCGGTACGCCGATGCCAAGCAGGCCCTCGCCGACCCCCGGCTCTCCAAGAACCCGGCGCATCACGACGAGCCCGCGCACGCCAAGGGGAAGACCGGGATTCCCGGGGAGCGCAAGGCCGAGTTGATGACGCACCTGCTGAACATCGACCCGCCGGACCACACCCGGCTGCGGCGGCTGGTCAGCAAGGCGTTCACACCGCGCCGGGTGGCCGAGTTCGCGCCGCGGGTGCAGGAGCTGACCGACCGGCTCATCGACGGGTTCGCGACCGGCGGGTCCGCCGACCTCATCCACGAGTTCGCCTTCCCGCTCCCCATCTACGCCATCTGCGACCTGCTCGGCGTCCCGCGCGAGGACCAGGACGACTTCCGGGACTGGGCCGGGATGATGATCCGGCACGGCGGGGGACCGCGGGGCGGGGTCGCGCGGTCCGTGAAGAAGATGCGGGGATATCTGGCCGAGCTGATCCACCGGAAGCGGGAGGCGCTGCCGGCCGAGGCGGGTCCTGGCGAGGACCTGATCTCCGGGCTCATCCGGGCGTCGGACCACGGTGAGCATCTCACCGAGAACGAGGCCGCCGCCATGGCCTTCATTCTTTTGTTCGCAGGTTTCGAGACCACCGTCAACCTGATCGGGAACGGGCTGTACGCCCTGCTCACCCACCCCGAGCAGCGCGCACGGCTGCAGGACTCGCTCGCCGCCGGGGAGCGCGGGCTGCTGGAGACCGGTGTCGAGGAACTCCTGCGCTACGACGGGCCGGTGGAGCTGGCCACCTGGCGGTTCGCCACCGAGCCGCTCGTCGTCGGCGGGCAGCGGATCGCGCCCGGCGACCCCGTCCTCGTCGTACTCGCGGCGGCGGACCGGGACCCGGAGCGGTTCGCCGAGCCGGACACCCTCGACCTCTCCCGGCGGGACAACCAGCACCTCGGATACGGCCATGGCATCCACTACTGCCTCGGCGCCCCGCTGGCCCGGCTGGAGGGTCAGACCGCGCTCGCGACCCTCCTCACCCAGCTCCCGGATCTGCGACTCGCGGCGGATCCGAGCGAGTTGCGGTGGCGCGGCGGGCTCATCATGCGCGGGCTGCGCACGCTCCCCGTGGAGTTCACGCCCCTCGGTCGGTAAGCCCTCTACCAGCCAAAGGTGACCAGCACTCAAGTCTGTGATCTTCACGTGATCTGCGCGGCATTAACTTGTGACAAGTGATCGTCTGCCTATACGTTCACCCATCAGTGCGGCGCCCCTGCGGGACCCGTCGCGCTGGTCACCGCTGTCGCTCGAAAGGTTTCCGCATGCTCTCCGGGAACGGTCGTCACCGTCGCCCCCACCAGGCTCCGGCTCTCCTCGTCGCGGCCGGAGTGACCGGCTCGGCCATCGCCATCCCGCTGCTCGGCGCCGCGAGCGCCCACGCGGCCGACGGCACCACGTGGGACAAGGTGGCCAACTGCGAGAGCGGCGGCTCCTGGAGCATGGACGCCGGCAACGGCTACTACGGCGGCCTGCAGATGTCCCAGGACGACTGGGACAAGTACGGCGGCTCGGACTACGCCACCACGCCCGACCAGGCGAGCCGTTCGCAGCAGATCGCGGTCGCCGAGAAGATACTCGCCGACCAGGGCACCAAGCCCTGGCGGACCTGCGCCCTGCTCGCCGGGCTCTCGTCGGACGACGCCTCGGTGAACGTCGACACCGGTCTCAACGGTTCGGGTGGTTCGTCCGGTTCCTCCGACTCGTCGAATTCGTCGGATTCGTCCTCCGGATTGTCGGACTCGTCCTCCTCGTCCGATTCCAGCTCCTCGTCCAGCGTGGCGGACTCCGGGGCCCAGTCCGCGAGCCCCACCCCGAGTTCCAGCGCGAGTGGCGACTCCAAGAAGGGCACCTCGGGCAAGCCGTCCAAGACGGACAAGTCGGCATCTTCCGATTCCGGCACCTCGAAGGCGAGCGAGAGTCCCGTCATTCCCGACAGTAGCGGCGACTCGGACAATTCATGGCAGACCGGCGGGTCTTGGAGCCTGGTCGACACAGGGGCCGTCAGTAGCAGCAGTGGCAAGCATCGCGGCGGCTCGGCGGACGAAAGCGTGACAAACGGTCAGAAGGCCGCATCCTCCGGTCGTCATGCCTCCCGGGGCGCCGGCACCTACACCGTCCGCGACGGCGACACTCTCGCCTCCATCGCCGACTCCCTTGACCTCGACGGCGGATGGCGCGCCCTCTATGCCGCGAACAAGGCGGACATCGGCACCGACCCGAACGACATCACCCCCGGTCAGACCCTGAAACTCAGCAGCGAATCGGACGAAAAGTAGCGGGAGTTGGCGCCCAACTTGGGGGCTAATGTCCGGTTTGGTGAAAGTGTGGGATGAGTCTCAGAAGCCCTGATCATCTTTGAAATTCACCGGATCGCCCGCTTACGGTCAAGGCCGCTCGTCACCACGAGCCCCGGCCGCCGCAACGCCGAGTCCTGCCAGCGGCTGCCCGGGAACAGTCGACGCGTCAAGCGCCGTAGGCAGGAGCGGGGGACCCAAGGTAAGCGCCGGGTCCGGCAGTTGAGCCCTCATGGGCGCACGGCCGAAAGGCCGCCGGAACCGGCTAGGGGTGGAGCCGCGCACCGACACGCAGGTGTGCGGCCGGGCAACTCAACCGGCCCGAACCCGACAGCTCACCTCGCAGGCGTCGGTGAGGGGATCCACCATGCTGTTTTCCGGCAAGGGCAAGCACCGTCGTCCGTCCAGGGCCATCCGCGCCGTCGCCGTCGCCGGTGTCACCGGCGTCGCCGTCGCCGCCCCGCTGATGGCGGCCGGCAGCGCCTCCGCCGCCACCGCCTCCGAGTGGGACACCGTCGCCAAGTGCGAGTCCGGCGGCAACTGGTCCATCAACACCGGCAACGGCTACTACGGCGGTCTGCAGTTCTCCGCCTCCACCTGGGCCGCGTACGGCGGCACCGCCTACGCCCCGCAGGCCAACCAGGCCACCAAGGCGCAGCAGATCACGATCGCCGAGAAGGTCCTCGCCGCGCAGGGCAAGGGTGCCTGGCCGGTCTGCGGCACGGGCCTTTCCGGCGCCGCCTACACGGGCGGCAGCTCCAGCTCCAGCTCGTCGAGCGGCAGCACGAGCGGCCGTACCACCGACACGCAGGCCGCCTCCCGGTCCGCCGAGCGTCCGGCCGTGACCAAGACCGTCACCACCCCGACCGGCAAGAAGGTCAAGAAGGGCGACGGCGAGTACAAGGTCGTCAAGGGCGACACCCTCAGCTCGATCGCCCAGAAGCACCACGTCAAGGGTGGCTGGCAGGCCCTGTTCAAGCTGAACAAGGGCATCGTCGCCGACGCCGACTTCATCTACCCGGGCCAGCAGCTCCACCTGAAGTAAGGCCCAGCTGAACCACAGCCCCCACACGGTCATGGTCCTCATGGTGGGGACCATGTGAGGGTCACCCCCGTCCCCCCGGGCCCCCGCTCCGGTGCGTTTTCCCCCGTACGCACCGGAGCGGGGTTTCTTTTTTGACCCGCTCTTCTTCCGTTCTTCATCGGCACCCCCTTTGTTCCGCGCATGAACAATGAGTACCGTCTGAGTGTCCACGGGCCGGTCGGTCGGCCGGCTGACGGCCCTGGGACGGTTAGGCTCTAGTCGCAAGGCTGAGCAAGGGCCGACAAGGCTCGCGTGCGCCCCGCACAACCAGCGTCACATCCCAAGAAGGAGATGCTCGTGCCGTCCATCGACGTCGTCGTAGCCCGGGAAATCCTGGACTCCCGAGGTAACCCCACGGTCGAGGTCGAGGTCGGCCTCGACGACGGCAGCACGGGTCGTGCCGCCGTTCCGTCCGGCGCCTCCACCGGCGCCTTCGAGGCCATCGAGCTCCGTGACGGCGACCCCAACCGCTACCTCGGCAAGGGCGTCGAGAAGGCCGTCCTCGCTGTGATCGAGCAGATCGGCCCGGAGCTGGTCGGCTACGACGCCACCGAGCAGCGCCTGATCGACCAGGCCATGTTCGACCTGGACGCCACCGACAACAAGGGCTCGCTCGGCGCCAACGCCATCCTCGGCGTCTCCCTGGCCGTCGCGCACGCCGCCTCCGAGGCGTCCGACCTGCCGCTGTTCCGCTACCTCGGTGGCCCGAACGCGCACCTGCTCCCCGTCCCGATGATGAACATCCTCAACGGCGGCTCGCACGCGGACTCCAACGTCGACATCCAGGAGTTCATGATCGCCCCGATCGGCGCGGAGTCCTTCTCCGAGGCGCTGCGCTGGGGTGCCGAGGTCTACCACACCCTGAAGAAGGTCCTGAAGGGCAAGGGCCTGGCCACCGGTCTGGGCGACGAGGGCGGCTTCGCCCCGAACCTCGGCTCCAACCGCGAGGCCCTCGACCTCATCCTGGAGGCCATCAAGCAGGCCGGTTACGTCCCCGGTGAGCAGATCGCGCTCGCGCTCGACGTCGCCGCGTCCGAGTTCTACAAGGACGGCAAGTACGAGTTCGAGGGCAAGTCCCGCTCGGCCGCCGAGATGACCGAGTACTACGAGGAGCTCGTGGCGGCCTACCCGCTCGTCTCCATCGAGGACCCGCTGTTCGAGGACGACTGGGCCGGCTGGAAGGTCCTCACCGACAAGCTCGGCGACAAGGTGCAGATCGTCGGCGACGACCTGTTCGTCACCAACCCGGAGCGCCTGGCCCGCGGCATCGAGGAGGGCACCGCCAACGCCCTGCTGGTGAAGGTGAACCAGATCGGTTCGCTGACCGAGACCCTGGACGCCGTCGAGCTGGCCCAGCGCAACGGCTTCAAGTGCATGATGTCCCACCGCTCCGGCGAGACCGAGGACGTCACCATCGCCGACCTCGCCGTCGCCACCAACTGCGGCCAGATCAAGACCGGCGCCCCGGCCCGCTCCGAGCGCGTCGCCAAGTACAACCAGCTGCTGCGCATCGAGGAGATCCTCGACGACGCGGCGGTGTACGCCGGCCGCTCCGCGTTCCCGCGCTTCAAGGGCTGAACCCCTGCGGCCCGCAGCGGCCGGTAGAGGGTAAGGCTTAGCCAGTCGTACGTACGTCCCCGTACCCGGTCCCGTACCGTGTCCGGGGACGTACGCACGTATCAGGGCGACCAGGGAGGCGGGGACATGGCCGTGAAGGACCGGGACCGGTTCTCCACCGCGACCAGGCTCAAGCTGCTCGGCGAGCAGACGGCGGCCCGGGTCTACCGTTCCCAGACCAGGCGTCAGGCCCGCCGCTCCCGGCTCACCGGCCGCGCGGCGCTGCTCGCGATCGTGCTGTGCACGATGATCGTCGCGCTCGCCTATCCGATGCGGCAGTACGTCTCGCAGCGCGCCGAGATCTCCGACCTGGAACGCCGGCAGCAGCAGGCGCAGCAGCGGGTCGAGCAGCTGCGGGACCTCAAGGCGCGGTGGCAGGACGACTCCTACGCCGAGCAGCAGATCCGGCAGCGGCTGCACTATGTGATGCCGGGGGAGACCGGCTACATCGTGATCACCCCCGGTACGGCCAAGCAGGCGCACGCCTACCTCGGGGCGGCCGACCGGCCCTGGTACGCGAACGTCTGGGACGGCGTCGACAAGTCCGACGCGTCCGACCAGTGAACCGACAGAAAGCCACGCAGAACACAGTCATGCAAACGCCTCCGCCCTCCACTCCGCGTACCGAGCCCACCGACGCCGACGTCGAGGCCTTCAAGCAGCAGCTCGGGCGGCCGCCGCGCGGGTTGCGGGCGATCGCGCACCGGTGCCCGTGCGGGCAGCCGGACGTCGTGGAGACCGCGCCGCGGCTGCCGGACGGGACGCCGTTCCCGACGCTGTACTACCTGACGTGCCCCAAGGCCGCGTCCGCCATCGGCACTCTTGAGGCCAACGGCGTGATGAAGGAGATGACGGCGCGGCTGGAGAGCGATCCGGAGCTGGCGGCGGCGTACCGGGCCGCGCACGAGGACTACATCCGGCGCCGGGACGAGATCGAGGAGCTGACGGGCTTTCCGAGCGCGGGCGGGATGCCGGACCGGGTGAAGTGCCTGCACGTCCTGGTCGCCCACTCGCTGGCTGCCGGGCCCGGCGTGAACCCGCTCGGCGACGAGGCGATCGCGATGCTGCCGGAGTGGTGGGCCAAGGGTGCCTGTGTGATCACCGGCGAGTGACGCACCCTCCAGGGGGCTCCGCCCCCTGGACCCCCGAGACCTTCGCCCATCCACCACCCGACTCGGTCGGCCGAGAAGTCACGAACAGACAAGGACCCCACCGTCATGACCCGCGTCGCCGCCATCGATTGCGGTACCAACTCCATCCGCCTCCTTGTCGCCGATGTGGACCCGGAGACCGGGGAACTCGTCGATCTGGACCGCCGCATGACGATCGTTCGGCTCGGGCAGGGTGTCGACCGGACCGGGCGGCTCGCGCCGGAGGCGCTCGCGCGGACCTTCGCCGCCTGCCGTGAGTACGCGGCGCTGATCAAGGAGCACGGCGCGGAGCGGCTGCGGTTCGTGGCCACCTCCGCCTCCCGGGACGCCGAGAACCGCGACGAGTTCGTACGGGGTGTGCTGGACATCCTGGGCGTGGAGCCCGAGGTCATCAGCGGTGACCAGGAGGCCGAGTTCTCCTTCACGGGGGCGACCAGGGAGCTGAGCGGTCAAAACCAAGGGGGCGCGGAGCGCCCTTCGATTGAGGGTGGTGGTGGGCGACGGGCGGGCGACCTCGCCAAGCCGTTCCTCGTCGTGGACATCGGCGGCGGCTCCACCGAGTTCGTGGTCGGCGACGAGCATGTGCGGGCCGCCCGGTCCGTGGACGTCGGGTGCGTGCGGATGACCGAGCGGCACCTCGTGCACGAGGGACACGTCAGCGACCCGCCCACCGAGGCCGAGACCGCCGCCATGCGGGCCGACATCGAGCGCGCCCTCGACCTCGCGGAGGAGACCGTGCCGCTGCGCGAGGCGCACACCCTGGTCGGTCTCGCCGGCTCCGTCACCACCCTCTCCGCGATCGACCAGGACCTGCCGGAGTACGACTCCGCCGCCATCCACCACTCCCGCATCTCCTATGCCCGCGTCCGGGAGATCACCGAGTGGCTGCTGCGCTCGACGCACGCCGAGCGGGCGGCGATCCCCTCCATGCACCCCGGCCGCGTGGACGTCATCGGCGCGGGCGCCCTCGTCCTCCAGTCGATCATGGAGCGGGTGGGTGCCCAGGAGGTCGTGGTGAGCGAGCACGACATTCTGGACGGCATCGCCTGGTCGGTCGCCTGACCCACAGGTCGGCGTGATCCAACCTCGGATGAGCATGCGAAAGGACGGGTGAGCGCCCCGAACGGCCTGTGACACGCCGTGCCACGACACCTCGCCGGAAAACTTCGTGAAGTTCTTCACAAGGAATTCGGTGCAGGTGAGGGGTCCGGAGGGGTCTCTTGGTCCGTTCGGGGGCTCAACGGGCCCGAATGGACGCTCAGGGGAGCGTCCAGGGGGCGTTCCGGGAGGCGCTCGTGAGGGTGACATCGGGGGTCCTCGCGGTGCCCCCGGAAGCCTGGAGAGGCAGCTCACGCGGCATTGACAACGGGTCGTATCGGAAGTGGGTTCCCGCCGATGACCATGACCTGCGTCACGTGGGTCGCGGAGTGTAGCACGACCCCTGTCGAACCTTGTGAAGGGGCGCACGAGCGGGCCCCTCGGGGCGGGTGGATACTCGATGCCATGAGCACCACGGAGCGTCCCAGGATCCTCGTAGTAGGCGGTGGGTACGTAGGCCTGTACGCAGCTCGGCGCATCCTCAAGAAGATGCGCTACGGCGAGGCGACCGTCACGGTCGTCGACCCCCGGTCGTACATGACCTACCAGCCCTTCCTCCCCGAAGCCGCCGCCGGCAGCATCTCCCCTCGGCACGTCGTCGTCCCGTTGCGACGCGTCCTGCCGAAGGCGGAGGTCCTCACCGGCCGGGTCACCACCATCGACCAGGACCGCAAGGTCGCCACGATCGCCCCGCTGGTCGGCGAGGCGTACGAGCTGCCCTTCGACTACCTGGTCATCGCGCTCGGCGCGGTCTCCCGCACCTTCCCGATCCCCGGTCTCGCGGAGCAGGGCATCGGCATGAAGGGCATCGAGGAGTCCATCGGCCTGCGCAACCACGTCCTCGAGCAGCTGGACAAGGCCGACTCCACGACCGACGAGGAGATCCGCCGCAAGGCGCTCACCTTCGTCTTCATCGGCGGTGGCTTCGCGGGCGCGGAGACCATAGGCGAGGTCGAGGACATGGCCCGCGACGCGGCGAAGTACTACAAGAACGTGTCCCGCGAGGACATGCGCTTCGTCCTGGTCGACGCCGCCGACAAGATCCTTCCCGAGGTCGGGCCCAAGCTCGGCCAGTACGGCAAGGAGCACCTGGAGAGCCGCGGTGTGGAGATCTACCTCTCCACCTCGATGGACTCCTGCGTCGACGGTCACGTGGTGCTGAAGAACGGCCTCGAGGTCGACTCCAACACGATCGTCTGGACGGCCGGCGTCAAGCCGAACCCGGCGCTCGCCCGCTTCGGTCTCCCGCTCGGCCCGCGCGGCCACGTGGACACCGCCCCGACCCTCCAGGTGCAGGGCACGGACTACATCTGGGCCGCGGGCGACAACGCCCAGGTGCCGGACGTCGCCGCCCGCAAGGCCGGTGTCGAGAACGCCTGGTGCCCGCCGAACGCGCAGCACGCGCTGCGTCAGGCCAAGGTCCTCGGCGACAACGTGGTCTCCGGTATGCGGGGCTTCCCGCAGAAGGAGTACAGCCACGCCAACAAGGGTGCGGTCGCCGGTCTGGGCCTGCACAAGGGCGTCGCGATGATCGTCCTGGGCAAGACCAAGATCAAGGTCAAGGGCCGTCTCGCCTGGTACATGCACCGTGGCTACCACGGTATGGCGATGCCGACCTGGAACCGCAAGATCCGCATCTTCGCCGACTGGACCCTCGGCATGTTCCTCAAGCGCGAGGTCGTGTCCCTGGGTGCCATGGAGAACCCCCGCGAGGAGTTCTACGAGGCCGCCAAGCCGGCGCCGGTCGCCGCCCCGAAGGCCGAGGAGAAGGCCAAGGCCTCCTGACCCCGGTCACCGGTCGCCGAAGCAGCTGAACCGACGAAGGACCTCCCGCCATCCGTGGTGCGGGAGGTCCTTCGGCGTTTCCGGGAGGCGGTGCGACGATTCCGGGAGCCGCCGCAATTACATGTTGGCTACATCTGTTTTGCCCAGTCGTAACTCCTTTGCGGGACTGCGCTGCTGCCTCCACGGTGTTTACGTGGTAACCGGCATCCGGGATCGATGTCTTGGAGGTGTGCGCCATGGCCGACGCCGCGTCGCGGCTGGGGAGAGTTGCCGAGCAGGTGCTGGGGGTCCCGCTCCCGGTACGGCTGCGGGCCTGGGACGGATCGCAGGCGGGACCACCGGGCGCGCCGACGTTCGTCGTGCGCAACCGACGCGCCCTGCGCCGCATGCTGTTCAAGCCGGGGGAACTGGGCCTCGCCCGGGCCTGGGTCGCCGGTGATCTGGACATCGAGGGCGACCTGTACGCCGCGCTGGCCGCGGTGTCGGAACTGGTCTGGGAGCGCGAGGAGGGCGGCCGTACCCTCGTCCAGGCCCTGCGCGAGCCCGAGGTGCGGGCGGCCGTCCGTGAACTGCTGCGGCTCGCCGGACCGCCGATCCCGCCGGCGCCGCCCCGCGAGGAGGTCCGCAGACGCCGGCATCTGCACACCCGCCACAGCGACAGACGGGCCATCAGCCACCACTACGACGTGGGCAACGACTTCTACGAGATCGTCCTCGGGCCGTCCATGGTGTACTCCTGCGCTTACTGGGGGGCCGTCGACGATGCAGAGACGCTGGAGGGCGCGCAGCGCGACAAGCTCGAACTCGTCTGCGCGAAGCTCGGCCTGACCCCCGGTCAGCGGCTGCTGGACGTCGGCTGCGGCTGGGGCTCCATGGCGATCCAGGCGGCCCGGGAGCACGGGGTGAGCGTCGTCGGGGTCACCCTCTCCCAGGAGCAGGCCGCATTCGCCCGTAAACGGGTCGCGGACGGGGGTCTGACGGACCGGGTGGAGATCAGGGTCCAGGACTACCGGGACGTCACGGACGGGCCGTACGACGCGATCTCGTCGATCGGGATGGCCGAGCACGTGGGGGCCGAGCGGTATCTGGAGTACGCGGAGAACCTGCACGGGCTCCTGAAGCCCGGCGGGCGGCTGCTCAACCACCAGATCGCGCGGCGGCCGCAGCGCGACGAGTGGGCGTACGACGTCGACGAGTTCATCGACGCCTATGTCTTCCCGGACGGCGAACTCGCCCCGATCGGCACCACCGTCACCCAGCTGGAGCGGGCCGGGTTCGAGGTGCGGGACGTGGAGTCGATCCGCGAGCACTACGCCCGCACCCTGCGCCAGTGGGTGGCCAACCTGGAGGCCGACTGGAAACACGCGGTACGGCTGACCAGCCCCGGCCGGGCCCGGGTCTGGCGGCTGTACATGGCCGCCTCCGCCCTCGCCTTCGAACGCAACCGCATCGGCGTCAACCAGGTGCTGGCCGTGAAGCCCTCCGAGTCGGGCGCCTCCGGCCTGCCGCTGCGCACCCGTACCTGGAACTGACGGCGCAGCCGAAAGGGGCCCCACGGCGAACGTGGGGCCCCTTCGTCGTGCCTGCGGCGCGATCGCGTACCGCTACTCGGACTTGATCGCCGACAGCATGTTCAGCTTCGCCGCCCGCCGGGCCGGCCACAGGGCCGCCAGGACGCCGACCGTGCCGGCCAGGAGGAGGAAGACCGCCATCCGGGTCCAGGGCAGGACCAGTTCGTACGTCGGCATCTTCGCGCCGACCAGCCGGCCGGCCGCCCAGCCGAAGAACACGCCCAGGCCGATGCCCAGCACCCCGCCGAAGAGCGAGATGACGAGGGACTCCAGGCGGACCATCCGCTTGACCGCCTTGCGGTCCAGGCCGATCGCGCGGAGCATGCCGATCTCCTGGGAGCGTTCGAAGACCGACATGGCCAGGGTGTTGATGACCCCGAGGACCGCGACGATCACCGCCATCGCGAGCAGGCCGTAGACCATGTTCAGGATCAGCGTGAACACCTGCGCGATGGAGTCGGACAGGTCCTGCTTGTCCTGGACCTGGATCGCCGGGTTGGAGCCGAGCGCCCTCTCCAGCTTGTCCTTGGCGGCGGCGGTCGCGCCGTCCGCCGTCTTGACCATGACCTGCATGTCGGCGGGGTCGGTCACGTGCGGGGTGAGGGTGGCGTTGTCCAGCATGATCCCGCGGATCATCTGGTTGCCCTCGTAGACCCCGGCGACCGTCAGCCGCTGCGCCTTGCCGTCCTCGTAGTGGACGGTGAAGACCGAACCGGCCTTCCAGCCGTGCGACTTGGCGGTGTCGTCGTCCACGACGACGTCCGAGCCGCCGACCTTGAACGAACCGCTGTCCACCGTGAGGTCGGTCAGTTTGCCGATCGCCGAGCCGTCGACGCCGGTGAGGAACTCGGTCTCGCCGCCGATCCGGGAGGCCGCGTTGCGCAGCGGGCTGGAGGCGGTCACGCCGTCGGTGGCCGCGACCTTCTCGGCGACGTCGGGGGAGAGCGGGTTGCGGTTGGCCATCGAGACGACGTAGTCCGCGCGGATCGCCGCGCTCGCCATCTTGTCGATGGACTTCTGCAGGCTGCCCGCCATCACCGTCATGCCCGTGATCAGGGTCAGCCCGATCATCAGCGCCGAGGCGGTGGCGGCGGTACGGCGCGGGTTGCGCACCGAGTTCTGGCGTGCGAGCTTCCCGGAGACACCGAACCCGCGCAGCAGCGGGGCCGCGGCCGCGATCAGCGGGCGGGAGAGCAGCGGGGTGAGGACGAAGACGCCGATGATGAGGAGGACCGCGCCCAGCCCCATCGGGGCCTGGCCGTCGCTGCCGCTCATCGTCGTCGCCGCCAGGATCACCGCCACGCCCGCCGCCGAGAACAGGGCGCCGATCGTGTTGCGCAGCACCAGCGACTTCGTGGTCGGGGCCGAGTGCAGCGCGCTCATCGCGGCGACCGGCGGGATCTTCGCGGCCCGGCGGCCGGGCAGCCAGGCGGCCAGCATGGTGATGACCACGCCGACGGCGAGCGCGGCGGCGACCGTGCCGGGGGTGACGACCAGCGGGCCGTCCGGGACGGACGCGCCGAACGAGCCCATCAGCGCGCGCAGTCCGGCGCCGATGCCGATACCGGCGGCCAGGCCGGTCACCCCGGCCACCGCGCCGACCACGAACGCCTCGATCAGCACCGAGCGGGTGACCTGGCGGCGGGAGGCGCCCACCGCCCGCAGCAGCGCCAGCTCCTTGGTGCGCTGGGCGACCAGCATGGTGAAGGTGTTGGCGATGATGAACGTGCCGACGAACAGGGCGATGCCGGCGAAGACCAGCAGGCCCTGACGCAGGCCGCTCATACCGTCGGCGATCTGCTTGGCCTGGTCGTCGGCGAGCTTCTTGCCGGTGGTGGTCTCGACGAGCTTCTGCGGAAGCGCCTGGTCCAGCTCGGACTTGAGGGCGGCCTGACCGGTGCCGGACTTCGCGGTCACGTCGATCTCGTCGTACGCGCCCTTCTTGCCGAACAGCTGCTGCGCGGTCGCCGTGTCGAACAGGGCGAGGCTGCCGCCGGCCGTGACGTTGCCGTCGTCGGTGGTGAAGATGCCGGCGATCGTGGGGGTGAGGACCGGGCCGTTCACCGAGATGCGCACGGTGTCGCCGACCTTGTAGCCGGCCCGCTCGGCGGTCTTGGAGTCGATCAGCACCTGGCCCGCGCCGCTGGGCGCGTGGCCGCTGACGAGCGGGTAGCGGGCGTCCTTGGTGCCCCAGTAGTTGCCGCCCGCGGACTGCCAGCCGCCGCCGATCAGCTTGCCGTGCTTGTCGGCGATCGCGGTGAAGCCGGAGACGACCCCGGTGGCGGAGGCGGCCCCGGGGACCTTCGCGGCCTTGTCGAGCAGGGTCTGGGTGAGGTCGGGTGTCTTGCCGACCTGGTCGCCCTTGGAGTCCTGGTACTTGGCCTGTACGGCGACGTCGACGCCCTGGAAGCCCTTGGCGGAGCTGTTCTGGTAGGCGTCCGAGATGGTGTTGGTGAAGACCAGGGTGCCGGAGACGAACGCGACGCCGAGCATCACGGCGAGCACGGTCATCAGCAGCCGGGCCTTGTGCGCGAGTACGTTGCGCAGGGCGGTGCGGAACATCAGCTGGTGCGGCCCTTCGCGTCGAACTGCTTCATGAAGTCGAGGACCGTCTCGGCCGTCGGCCGGTACATCTCGTCGACGATCCGGCCGTCCGCGAGGAAGACCACGCGGTCCGCGTACGAAGCGGCCACCGGGTCGTGGGTGACCATGACGACGGTCTGGCCCAGCTCACGCACGGAGTTGCGCAGGAAGCCCAGCACCTCGGCGCCGGAGCGGGAGTCCAGGTTTCCGGTCGGCTCGTCGCCGAAGATGATCTCCGGCCGGGAGGCGAGCGCGCGGGCGACGGCGACGCGCTGCTGCTGGCCGCCGGAGAGCTGTGAGGGACGGTGGCTGAGCCGGTCCTTGAGGCCGACCATCTGGATCACGCTGTCCAGCCACTGCTTGTCCGGTTTCCGCCCCGCGATGTCCATCGGGAGGGTGATGTTCTCCAGTGCGGTCAGCGTCGGCAGCAGGTTGAACGCCTGGAAGATGAACCCGATCTTGTCCCGGCGGAGCTTGGTCAGCTGGCGGTCCTTCAGGGAGCCCAGCTCGGTCTCGCCGATCCGCACGGAACCCGAGGAGAAGGTGTCGAGGCCGGCCACGCAGTGCATCAGCGTGGACTTGCCGGAGCCGGACGGCCCCATGATCGCGGTGAACTCGGCCTGCCGGAACTCGACGGTGACCCGGTCCAGGGCGACCACCTGGGTCTCGCCCTGGCCGTAGATCTTCGAGAGGTCCGTGGCGCGAGCGGCCACGGAGGTGGTCCGCCGGTCGGCGATGGGTGTGGTGGACACGGAAGGGCGCTCCTGTCGGGACGGCGTTGTTCGTACGGCCGGACCATCGTCTCCGGCGCACGGGCCCGTGTAGTCAGCCGCAGTTCCCGTTCCGGAGGCCGACCAAGGGGGGACCGGAGGGTGCCGAGGTCATACCTGGGGATGACGGCGGACCCTGAGACTCCGCTGGGAAGCGCTTGCTCCGAATCGTCGAGAACAGGTGGAGCCCCCTTGTTCGGACGGTGAAATTCCGTCATTCCGCGTACGCGCGCACCCACCGCGCGTAACGCTATTGGCAAGTGCGGATGGCTCGTTCCGGGGGCTGATGCTCCCTCAGACGTCAATAAAATAAGACAACATCGGGTCGGCCGTCCGCTGTTCGGGGGACGCCTCCCGATAGGCTCGGAAACTCGTAGCGGAGCCCATGGCCTGCCCGGATGGTGGAATGCAGACACGGCGAGCTTAAACCTCGCTGCCCCTCGCGGGCGTACCGGTTCAAGTCCGGTTCCGGGCACTTCCCGCGCCTTCTCGCGCCTCCTCGGAGGCGCGTCGGCTCACCCCTCGTAGACCGTCAGGACGGCGCCGTCGACCTCGACGCGCCGGCCCGCGCGCATTCCGTTGCGGCGCAGGGCGTCCAGGCACTCCTCGAAGAGGATCAGTTCCTCGGCGTCCAGGATCGCGGCGGCCAGGTCCAGGAGTTCGGTGACCGAGGCGTCGGTGAGCACCTCGGGCAGTTCCCCGGACAGCAGGACGACGGACTCGCCGTCAGGGCCTCGGACCACTGCCGTTGCGGGTCCGCCGTGCACGAACAACACATCTTCCCCCTGAGAGCCCGTGGTCGAGCGGCTCTCGCGTTCCCGGGCAGGACGAGAGACTAGCCCTGGATCTTCCCGCTTTCGTGCGGAGTCGGATTCTTTTTCCGACTTGGCGGAAGAACGTCCGGGAGTGGACCGGTGACGGTCACTTCTCCCGGGGGGCCCGAGGGGCGCGGTCCAGCAGGGACTCGACCAGTGCGGCGACATGCCGGCGGTCGTCGGACGACAGCTTCTGGACGCTCGCGATGAGCAGCGCGACCTCGGGGTCGGCGGCCGCGCCGTCCGGTTCCGCGTCCGGCGAGGTGTCGTACACGTGGATCCCGCAGGCCTCGGCCGCCGCGCGGCGCACCGCCTCCAGCGGGAGCTCCAGTCCCTTGGCCAGGCCTTCCAGGGTCGTCGTCTGGGGCATGCGGACCAGGCGCTCGGTGGTGGCGAGGTGGTGGACGGTGGAGCGGGGGACGGAGCCGCGGCGCGCCACGTCACCGTAGGACCAGCCCTTGCGGTCGAGGTGCTCGCGGATCAACTGCTGCAGTGCGTTGGCCACTGACCCGTCACTTCCTGCTCGCCGCCGGCGGAGTCCGCCATGTCGCGGCCGATTCTACGGTCGGGTCGGCGATCGGCCGAGAGGGTGATTTTCCGAAGGGGTTGCGCGAGGGGTCTCCGAGCCCGTAGTGTCCAATCTCGTTGGACAGCACGTCCGACCAGATTGGACAGAGTCCGGGGGGAACCTGACTCGTTCCGATCGGAAATGTCTATCCCTGAGGGGGAAAAGATCATGATGGACGCCCATGAGCTCGAGGCCGAGTCCGCGGAGCTGCTGCCGGGTCGTGAGGCCCTGGGCAAGCTGAAGTTCGGCTTCGGCAAGACGGTCAACGTCACCAAGCACGTCGCGAACATCAGCGCCCACAACGAGTCCGCCGCGCTGAACGACCACTCCTCGTGGTCGGTGGCCGACTCCGGCGCCGCCCAGACCATCAGCGTCACCCAGTAACACCGTCCCGGCGCACGGCGCCGGGACCCTCGCGACCGACCTCAATCTCACCGCACACGCAACGAAAGGACATCCGTCATGAGCATGGACATGAACGAGCTGGAGAACGAGTCCGCCGAGCTGCTGCCGGGCCGTGAGGCCCTGGGCAAGCTGAAGTTCAGCTTCGGCAAGACGGTCAACGTCACCAAGCACATCGCGAACATCGAGGCGTCCAACCAGTCCGCCGCGCTGAACGACCACTCGGCCTGGTCGTCCGCCGAGTCGGCTGCCGCGCAGACGATCAGCGTCACCCAGTAGTCCCCGCGAGCGCCACCGCCGTCGCCCCGGCGGTGGCGCTCTTGGGCATCGGGGGGGGGAACTTCATGGGGGATCCGGGGGGAGACCACATATGACGGTGCTCGGAGACGGGACCGCCGCGCTGTACGACACGGGCCCGGTGCCCGGACCCGGCGGCTGGCCGGTGACCTACGAGCAGGTGGCGACGGGCAACCTGCCGGTGGTGGAGGCGCCGTCGCCGGTCCCGAGGCTCAGCGCGGGACTGCGGCTGCACGGCGAGTACCAGGGGTCGGGTTTCACCGAGCCCAAGTACATCGCCCGTCGGGGGGACGGGCAGGTCGTACAGCTGTCCAGGCTGCTGTACCTGGTGGCGTCGTCGGTCGACGGCGTCCGCGATGCCGAGGCCATCGCGCACCGGGTCAGCGCCCGCTTCGGCCGCGAGGTCAGCGGGGAGAACATCCGCTTCCTCGTCGAGAAGAAGCTGGAACCGCTGGGGGTGACGGTCCCGGAGGGCCAGGAGGACGACGAGGTCGACGCCCCGCGCTCCGACCTGCTGCTCGCCCTCAAGGGCCACCGGGTCATCTTCAACGAGCGGCGCACGATGAAGATCGCGCGTTCGCTGGCATGGCTGCACCGGCCGGCCGTGGTCGCGCTGGTGCTGGGCTCGGCCATAGCCATGGACGTCTGGCTGTTCGGGTTCTTCGGGGCGATCGAGCCCGTCCTGCAGGTACTCGACCAGCCGGTCCTGATCCTCGTCGTCTTCGTGCTCACCGTGGCCTCCCTCGTCTTCCACGAGTTCGGTCACGCCTCCGCGTGCAGATACGGAGGAGCCCGGCCCGGCTGCATCGGGTGCGGGCTCTTCCTCATCTGGCCCTCGATGTACACCGACGTCACCGACGTCTACCGGATCGGGCGGGGCGGCCGGCTCCGCACCGACCTGGGCGGTGTCTACTTCAACGTCGTCTTCATGCTGGCCATGGCGGGCGCCTACTTCGCCACCGGCGCGCAGTTCTTCCTGGCCACGGTCTACCTCGGGCACTTCGAGATCCTGGAACAGCTGATGCCGGCCGTACGGCTGGACGGCTACTACATCCTCGGCGACCTGGCCGGGGTCCCGGACCTGTACGGCAAGATCAAACCGATCCTGCTGAGCCTGGTGCCGGGGGCGAAGGGTGACAAGGCCCGGCAGGAGGTCGCCGGGCTGAAGAAGTCGGCCCGCGCGATCGTCGCCACCTGGACGCTGACGATGGTCCCGCTGATCATCGGCGAGCTCGGCTACGCCATGTGGAACCTGCCCCGGATCCTCACCACGATGACCCGCTCGCTGACCGAGCAGCTCATGGGCACCGGTTCGGCGTTCATGGACGGGAAGATCGTCGAGGGTCTGGTCGGGACCATCGGCTCCGTGATGCTGCTGTGCCCGATGGCCGGTGTGGTCTATCTGTCCGTGAAGATCGGCGGGCGGATCTTCCGGGCCGCCAAGCGGTCGACGGACGGCAGGCCCGCGCTCCGGCTCGCGGTCTGCGCGCTCGCCCTGGCCGCGCTCACCGGGCTCAGCTACGCCTGGGTGTCCGGGGTGACCCCGAAGCCGCTGCCCAAGCAGCCGCCGATCGCACCGATCCTCCAGCCGGGGGTGCCGACCGAGGAGCCGCCGACACGGCAGGCCTCGACCCCGGAGGGACCGACGGGCTCAGGCGCCCCGTCGGACACGGTGTCCGGTGTGCCGGCCGCCTCGCCCGGGGCGAGCGCCGGACCCTCGGCCGAGTCGACGTCGCGCGGGGCGTCCGCCTCCGCGTCGCCGTCCGCCTCCGTGTCGGGCCGCCCCGGCCGGGAGGCCACGTCACCGGCGCCCTCTGGCGGGGGAACGGTCACCGGCCCGACGGCCTCGTCGTCGGCGAGTGTCCCGGTGACCCCGACGCCCACACCGTCGGAGAGCGTGCCGGTGTCCCCGACGCCCTCCGGCCCGTCCTCGCCGCCGGTCAGCGAATCGCCGGTCAGCCCGGCACCGGCCACGTCCTGACGAGCGGCACCGGGCCGCCGCCGTACCAGCCGTACCGCGGCGGCTCATGGTCACCGAACCATCCATCGCAGCAGCACAGCACAGGAGCACTTCATGAGCATCCACCGAAAACCACGCACTCCGAGCCCGCTCACCCGACGGGCCCTCGGGCTCGGCCTGTTCGCCGCCGGGGTCGCCGGGGCGGCCGCGGTACCGGCACAGGCGGCCACCGTCGCGCCGCACGCCGCGTTCGCCTCCGACCACGTCTTCAGCCACGCGGACCGGGGCCACCACACCCAGACCAGGGACTCGTTCACGATCCGTCAGTTCGGCACGGTCAACGCCGCCACCGCGCGCAACCAGGCCAACGCGGTCGGGGCCGGCTGCTCGGCCGACGACCACTGCCGGTCGGTGGCGCTGTCCTTCCAGATCGTCACGATCGGCGGGGAGCACACGCACCTGAACGCGGTGAACCTCAGCGACGCCGCGAACAAGGAGTGCACGGGCTGCCAGACCCTGGCCGGCGCCTACCAGTTCGTGGTCTCGACGCCGACCGCGCTGAGCTTCGACAGCGCGACCCGCGGCAAGCTCGACGACATCCACCGCCGGCTCGATGCGCTGACCCGCTCCACCCTGCCCGCCGCCGAGCTGCGCTCGAAGGTCGACGGGCTGGCCGGCGAGGTCACCGCCGTCCTCCACGACGCGGTCGCGAACGCCCCCAAGGGCGACCCGAAGACCGACGTCACCCTGCACCGCCACCTGGACGGCTGGCCGGGCCACTGACCCCGAGCATCGTCGTCCCGTGATCCGGCCGCCCGGCCCACGACCGCCTCCGGCGGGCCGGGCGGCCGGTCACGTGCGCGCCGCGGACATCGGTGTGTCCTCGGGTGTGTCCATTGACATGGGGTACGACCGGACGGAGACTCGGAGGAAATCGGTGAAGTAAATTTCACCAGGCGAACACCAGATCACGCGAACATCAGTGGAAGGGAACGACCGATGCGCACCACCGTCGGCATCATCGGAGCCGGACCCGCCGGGCTCCTCCTCGCGCGGCTGCTGCACAACGCGGGCATCGACTCGGTCGTCCTGGAGAGCCGCGACCGCAGCTACGTCGAACACCGCCAGCGCGCCGGGATCCTGGAACAGGGCACGGTGGACGTGCTGCGGGCGGCCGGCGCCGGGGAGCGCATGGACCGCGAGGGCCTGCGCCACGACGGCATCGAGCTGCGCTTCGCGAAGCAGCGCCACCGCGTGGACTTCCCCGGCCTGACCGGCGGCCGGTCCGTGATGGTCTACGCCCAGACCGAGGTCTGCAAGGACCTCATCGCCCTCCAGCTCAAGGAGGGCGGCCCGCTGCTCTTCGAGGCGGAGGCGCTGGAGGTCGAGGGCGCCGAGAGCGGGCGGCCGCGCGTGCGGTTCCGGCACGAGGGCCGGGAGGACGTCCTGGAGTGCGAGTACGTCGTCGGCTGCGACGGCTTCTGGGGAGTGGCCCGCAAGGCGTTCCCCGCCGGACTCTCCAGGGTCTTCGAGCGGACGTACCCCTACGCCTGGCTGGGCATCCTCGCCGATGTCGCCCCCTCCCACGACGAACTGGTCTACGCCCGCCACGACCGCGGCTTCGCCCTGCTCTCCATGCGCTCCCCGTCCGTCTCCCGCCTCTACCTCCAGGTGCCGGCCGGCACGGACGCCGAGGCGTGGCGCGACGAGGAGATCTGGGACGAGCTGGAGCGGCGCTTCGAGACCGACGACGACTGGCGCCTGGAGCGCGGGCCGATCACCCAGAAGTCGGTCACACCCATGCGGTCCTACGTCCACGAGCCCATGCGGCACGGCCGGCTCTTCCTCGCCGGGGACGCCGCCCACATCGTGCCGCCGACCGGCGCCAAGGGACTGAACCTCGCCGTCGGCGACGTCGTCACCCTCGCCCGCGCCCTCGCGCACGAGAAGGAGACCGGCTCGCCCGAGCTCCTGGAGACCTACTCGACGACCTGTCTGCGCCGGATCTGGCAGGCGGAGCGCTTCTCGTACGACATGACGACCCTGCTCCACACCAGCCCCGAGGACACCCCCTTCGATGCCCGGCTCCAGCTGGCCCGGCTCGGCCGGATCGCCTCCTTCCGGGCGGCCGAGACCGACCTGGCGGAGGCCTATACCGGGTTCCCCCTGGATGTCTGAGGCCATCCGAGGGCATCCGAGGACATCCGGGGGATCTCTGGCCGATTCCGGTCGTGTAGCGGCTTCGTCATGGAATGAAGCCCTCCGTGGCCGGGAATCAGGGGTCCGCGTAGCGTGTTGCGCAGCACGGTGAGGGAAAGATCCTCCCCAGGTACTAGGGTCAATCCTTTGCCAATCCATTACTCTTGACGCCAAGGCCACGCACGGTGGCCATGGAGGAGTGAAATGAGGAGCAGCAACCCGGTCTTCTCGCGACGGGGGTTCAGCCGCGACAACGGCTACGCGGGCTTCAACACCGCGCCGCAGGCCGGGTACGCACAGGGCAACCCGTACGCGCAGAACCCGTACGCGAACAACCCCTACGCCCAGCAGGACCTCCAGCAGGGCGCCCCGCCGCAGGCCCCGGTCTCCACCGGCCACATGACGATGGACGACGTCATCACGCGTTCCGCGATGACGCTCGGCACCGTCGCCGTCGGCGCGGTCCTCGCCTGGGTCCTGCTGCCGATCTCGGCCACCAGCTACGGCCTGGCCTTCGGCTCGGCGATCGTGGCGATGGTCCTGGCACTGATCCAGAGCTTCAAGCGCACCCCGTCGCCCGCGCTGATCCTGGGGTACGCCGCCTTCGAGGGCGTCTTCCTCGGCGTCATCAGCGAGATGTACAACAGCCAGTGGAGCGGCGCCCCGTTCCAGGCGGTGCTCGGCACCATGGCGGTCTCGGGCGCGACCCTGCTGGTCTACAAGGCCGGCTGGATCCGCGTCACCGCCCGCTACGCCCGCATCGGCATGGCCATCGCCATCGCCTTCGTGGTGGTCATGGCGGTCAACCTGCTGCTGGTCGCGTTCGGCGTCGCCGAGAACGGCGGTCTGCGCAGCTTCGGCCCGCTCGGTGCGATCGTCGGCATCATCGCGATCCTGCTCGGCGCGTTCTTCCTGACCCTCGACTTCAAGCAGATCGAGGACGGCATCGCGTACGGCGCCCCGAAGAACGAGGCCTGGCTGGCCGCGTTCGGCCTCACCATGACGCTGGTGTGGATCTACGTCGAGATGCTGCGCCTGGTGGCGATCTTCAGCAGTAACGACTAGCTGGACGGCACGCTTTCGCAAGTGAGCTGAGAAGGGCCCCGGGTCACCGCCCCGGGGCCCTTCGTCGTCTGAATGTGCGCGCCTAGAGAAGTTTGCGCGCCGCCCTCCTCAGGTCGTACTCGTGGATCAACGCCTTCGCGTGGCCGTACGCGAGGTTGTGTTCGTGGCGGAGCCAGCTGACCTTTTCCTCGAAGCGGAAGAGGGCCGGGCCTTCATCGACGGTGCGCAACCAGTCGGACACTTCACGACCGGTGCAGTGGGGGATGCGGGCGAGCATGTTGCGATGGGTCTCCTCGGAGAAGACTTGGGACATCGGCGCCTCCGGTGCGCAAAGGGGGTTGTAGCCGGTCCTTCACGTCACCGTGCCTGAGTGTTGGCGTGTTGGCAACAGTCATGACAGGACAGCCGGGTCCTGCCGGGAGAGCCGACGGGAGGCGTTACGCTCGCGGCGTGGTTGATACGACGCCTCTTACCCGTGCAGTGGAGCACTTCGCCGACAAGTTGCGGGCGGCACCGCAGAGCCGGTTGCAGAGGGGGGCCGCCGCGGAGGCGCTGGCGCTGGCCAGGCAGTTGGCGAACTGGGCGCAGACCGTCGAGGAACCGGGCGGTGAGGCGCGCGAGATGCCGGACGCGGGGATGTTCGCGGTCGCCGACCAAATCACGGTGGCCGGGAACGACTTGGCGGTGGTGCTGGAGAGCGACGCCGAGGTCGGCGACGCGGTGCGCCTGGTGGAGGAGGCGCAGAAGAGGGCGGGGGTGTGAGGCGGCGGTGCAAGGGGCGCTTCGACGCGCGCCCCTTGGGGGCGCGGGGAACTGCGCGACCAGCCACAGTGCACCCGCACCCGACGACGCACCGGAGCGCCCCCGAAATCAGAGCGACGCTATGACCCTGTCCGCCAGGATGTACACGTTCTCCTCGCCGCACGCGAAGGTCAGCGTGTACGCGCCCGAGATCCCCGACCCGCCCAGCAGATACGGCGTCTCACCGGCGTTCAGGGCGGCAGCCAGCCGCTCCGCCGTCTCCCGGTGCCCCGGCGTCATGCACAGGGTCGTGCCGTCGGCGAAGACATAGACGTCCAGCGTGCCCAGCGGCCCTGGACGGACGTCGGAGAGTTCGACCTGCGCCTCGGCCAGCTGTTCCAGCGTCGCGACCGTGCGCTCATGGTCGTTCACCACCGGCGACTGCACCGGCACGAAGTCCGGGTGGGAGGGGTGGCGTCGGCGGGCCGCAGCCAGTTCCGGGGACTCCCCGGTGAACTCGTCGGCCTCCGTGGCCGCCTCGGCCACCGGCTCCAGGCCCACGAAGTCGCCCTGCCGGGGCAGGAACAGCTCACTGTCCGCCAGGCCCAGCAGCGAAGGCGTGTCGGAGGCGTCACGTGCCTCCTGCGCGGCCCAGAAGGCCCGCGCCTCGGCCAGCTCCCGCTCCCGCTCCTCGGCCAGCGCCTCGGCGACCGCGGCGCGTATCTCCTCGGCGGCGGCGTGGCTACGAGCCGCCGGCAGAAGGGCGCGCATCGTCGCGGCCTGGTTCTGGGCAAGCTGGGTGTGCAGCTCGGCGACCTGACGGCGCAGCTTCAGAACGGTGCGCAGGACAGCGACGCCCACGGCGCCCGTGGCGGCCGTGGTGAGCAGCAAGGCGATCGGCATGGCGCTCACTGACGTACTCCCGGTTCAAAGTCGACCCCCGACTTCCTACATCAGCTTGAAGGGTGGACTATCAAGCTGTCAGTGCGTAACGTCACGAAACGGACAGGACTTTGGTCCTGAGGTTTGCCCCTGCAGCCGCGCTGACCTGGGGTGACATCTCCACAGAGGGAGATAGGTCACATCCTGGGGGAGATTGGATCACAAATCGGCCCGGTGTTCGGGGTTTTCTCGAACACCGGGCCGTGGTGTCACGGTGGGTCCCGTGACGGTCACTCAGGGGTCACTCGGGGGTCCTGCGATGCCTCAGCTCAGGCGCTCGATGACCATCGCCATGCCCTGGCCGCCGCCCACGCACATCGTCTCCAGACCGAACTGCTTGTCGTGGAACTGGAGGGAGTTGATGAGCGTGCCGGTGATGCGGGCGCCGGTCATGCCGAAGGGGTGGCCGACGGCGATGGCGCCGCCGTTCACGTTCAGCTTCTCCAGCGGGATGCCGAGGTCGCGGTAGGAGGGGATCACCTGGGCGGCGAACGCCTCGTTGATCTCGACCAGGTCGATGTCGTCGATGGTCAGGCCGGCGCGGCCGAGGGCCTGCTTCGACGCCTCCACCGGGCCGAGGCCCATGATCTCGGGGGAGAGGCCGGAGACGCCGGTCGACACGATGCGGGCGAGCGGGGTGAGGCCGAGCTCGCGGGCCTTGGTGTCGGACATGATGACCACGGCCGCGGCACCGTCGTTCAGCGGGCAGCAGTTGCCGGCCGTGACCAGACCGTCGGGGCGGAACACCGGCTTCAGGCCGGAGACGCCCTCCAGGGTGACGCCGGCGCGCGGGCCGTCGTCCTTGCTGACGACCGTGCCGTCGGGCAGGGTCACCGGGGTGATCTCGCGCTCCCAGAAGCCGTTCTTGATGGCTTCCTCGGCGAGGTTCTGGGAGCGGACGCCGAACTCGTCCATGTCCTGGCGGGTGACGCCCTTGATGCGGGCCAGGTTCTCGGCGGTCTGGCCCATCGCGATGTACGGGTCGGGGATCAGACCGTCCTCGCGCGGGTCGTGCCAGGTGGAACCCTCCGACGCGGCGGTGGCGGCGGTACGGGCCTCCGCCTCCGCGAAGAGCGGGTTGTGGGTGCCCGGGAGCTCGTCGGAGCTGCCCTTGGCGTAGCGGGAGACCATCTCGACACCGGCCGAGATGAAGACGTCGCCCTCGCCGGCCTTGATGGCGTGCAGCGCCATACGGCTGGTCTGCAGCGACGAGGAACAGTAACGGGTGATCGTGCAGCCGGGCAGGTGGTCCATGCCCATCTGCACGGCGACGATCCGGCCGAGGTTGTAACCCTGCTCGCCGCCGGGGAGACCGCAGCCGAGCATCAGGTCGTCGATGTCCCGCGGGTCCAGCTCGGGGACCTTGGCGAGGGCGGCCTGGATGATCGTCGCGGTGAGGTCGTCGGGGCGCAGGTCCTTCAGGGAGCCCTTGACGGCGCGGCCGATCGGGGAGCGGGCGGTCGAGACGATGACGGCTTCGGGCATCACGGCTCCAAAAGAAAGGGGCGGCGCGTAGCGCCTCGTTGAGGGGTGGCGGTCGGGTGACGGGCGGGCGTACGGACTGGCAGGGGTGCTTGGGAAGTTACCCGTACGTATGTCATCGGTCACGGGTGTCGGGGTGTGACACTGGCCGCACTTTCTAAGCGCTTGCTTGGCTCTTTCCCCGCGGAGCGTCCCGAGTGGCGGATCCCCGGGCGGCTCGTACGCGTCGCCGGTCACCGCCACCCGAGTGTTCCGTCCCTAGCCGTCCTGGTTCGTCGTCGTGGCCCTCGACCGTGTCTCCTCGGCGACCGGGCCGGCCGGCAGGTCGGGCGGTTCGACGCGCTGCCGCCGGCGGCGCTTCAGGAGGGCCCACGGTCCCCGGGGCCCTGTCGGCATCGCCGCCGTGACCTCCGTGCCGGGCTCGGCCGCTGCCTCCGCCGCGGCGCGGGCGACCGGCAGGAAGCCCTCGCGGCGGGTGACATCGGGGCGCTCCTCCTCCGCCGGCCACAGGCCCAGGGCCGCGCAGACCGTCGGCAGCACCGCCATCGCGGCCGTGGCGTAGCCCTCCGCGGACGGGTGGTAGCTGTCGGGGCCGAACAGTTCGCGCGGGTTGGCCGCGAACTCGGGGCCCAGCAGGTCGCCCAGCGACACCGTGCGGCCGCCCTGCTCCACCGTGCCGATGGTCTGGGCCGCGGCCAGCTGCCGGGACGCCCGCCGGGCCAGCCAGCGCAGCGGCTGCCGTACCGGCTCGATCGTGCCCAGGTCGGGACAGGTGCCGACCACCACCTCCGCACCCGCCGTGCGCAGCCGCCGTACCGCCGCCGAGAGATGGCGTACCGAGCGGGTCGGGGGCATCCGGCGCGTGACGTCGTTCGCACCGATCATGATCACGCAGACGTCGGGGACCGGCGTGGTCGAGCCCAGGAGCAGGGCGACCTGCCGGTCCAGGTCGTCGGACTGGGCGCCGGGCTGGGCCACGTTGCGCAGTTCCACCGGGCGTTCCGCGACGGCCGCCAGGCCGGACGCCAGCAGTGCGCCCGGCGTCTGGGCGGCCCGGTGCACGCCCTGGCCCGCCGCTGTGGAGTCGCCCAGGATCGCCAGCCGCAGGGGAGGCTCATGACCCTCACCGGGGTTGCCGTACCCGTCGCCGTAGCGGCCGTCGGCGGTCGGCACCCGTCCGCCGCTGTTGCCGTTGCCCACCGCCGTCCTGGCCATTCGCACCTCGGCCAGCACCACCCCCACCGCGGCCGCGCCGACCAGCCCGATCCCGCCTCCGCCGTACGCCGCACCGGCCGCGATCCGCCGGGCCACCCGTGCCCTCGACATGCTCGTCATGCGCCGCCGCCACCTCCTCGTTGCCGTCCATCCACTCCTTGCCCCGTACGGACCGTCCGCCAATCTCAACGGGGAGTGAACCTCGGACGTGCCCCGTAGGCTGGCGACACCACCAAGACCATTTCTTTTGCAGGCAACCGGAGACAACGGTGCGATTCCACGACTCGATGATCAGTCTCGTCGGCAACACCCCGCTGGTGAGACTCAACAGCGTCACCCAGGGCATCCAGGCCACCGTCCTCGCCAAGGTCGAGTACTTCAACCCGGGCGGGTCCGTGAAGGACCGCATCGCGCTGCGGATGATCGAGGCCGCCGAGAAGAGCGGGGAACTGCAGCCCGGCGGCACCATCGTCGAGCCGACCAGCGGAAACACCGGGGTGGGGCTGGCGATCGTGGCCCAGCAGAAGGGGTACAAGTGCATCTTCGTGTGCCCCGACAAGGTGAGCACCGACAAGATCAACGTGCTGCGTGCGTACGGCGCTGAGGTCGTGGTCTGCCCGACGGCCGTGGACCCCGAGCACCCGGACTCGTACTACAACGTCTCCGACCGGCTGGTGCGGGAGACCCCCGGCGCCTGGAAGCCGGACCAGTACTCCAACCCGAACAACCCCCTGTCGCACTATCACTCGACCGGCCCCGAGCTGTGGGAGCAGACGGCGGGGAAGATCACCCATTTCGTGGCGGGCGTCGGCACCGGCGGCACCATCTCCGGCACCGGGCGCTATCTGAAGGACGCCAGCGACGGCCGCGTCCAGGTGGTCGGCGCCGACCCGGAGGGCTCGGTGTACTCCGGCGGCTCCGGGCGGCCGTACCTGGTCGAGGGCGTCGGTGAGGACTTCTGGCCGACCGCCTACGACCGGACGGTCGCCGACGAGATCGTCGCGGTGTCGGACAAGGACTCGTTCCAGATGACCCGGCGCCTCGCGAAGGAGGAGGGGCTGCTGGTGGGCGGCTCCTGCGGGATGGCCGTGGTGGCCGCGCTGCGGGTGGCGGAGCGGCTCGGCCCGGACGACGTGGTCGTCGTACTCCTCCCGGACAGCGGCCGCGGCTACCTCAGCAAGATCTTCAACGACGAGTGGATGGCCGACTACGGCTTCCTGGAGGACGAGGGCCCGAGCGCCCGCGTCGCCGACGTCCTCAGTGACAAGGCCGCCGGGACCATCCCCTCCCTCGTCCACATGCACCCGGACGAAACCGTCGGACAGGCCATCGAGGTGCTGCGCGAGTACGGTGTCTCGCAGATGCCCGTCGTCAAGCCTGGCGCCGGCCACCCGGACGTGATGGCCGCCGAGGTCGTCGGCTCGGTCGTCGAACGCGAGCTGCTGGACGCGCTGTTCAGCAAGCGGGCCTCCCTGGAGGACCCGCTGGAGAAGCACATGTGCGCGCCGCTGCCGCAGGTCGGCTCCGGCGAGCCGGTCGAGGACCTGATGAAGGTGCTGGGCGCGGCGGACGCGGCGATCGTCCTCGTCGAGGGCAAGCCGACAGGCGTGGTCAGCCGGCAGGACCTGCTGGCCTTTCTCGCCAAGGGCGGCAAGCAGTAGCGAACCTCCGGTGAACGGCCCGTGAATCCCCGGAACTTACTGTTTCCCTATCGAAGCGGTGGACTTCGCGGAAGTGGTACGAGCGCGTCACGTCCACGCAGCACACGCTTAACACGGGTCCGGCAGATTAGTGGGTGTCGGCAGGGCGGGAGCGGCTCCCCGCCCCAGCCGGCACCGAACGTCCAAGGACCTCCGGAGCGGCTCCCGGACCTCCATGGACGCCCGGACGTGCGACCCGGCCCTGACCCGGTCCATGTCCCTCGCGGGGACCGCCGTCGTCCCGCCCCCCGGCAACGGGGGTGCGGCGGTCCCCGCGCATTACTTTTTCCGGGCTCAGTCCTCGCGGCCCGCGCCGCGGAACAGACCGGGGTTGAGGCGGACCGCCTGGGCCGCGTTGACGCCGACGATGCCGATCCAGGTGGCGATCAGGCCCGTCACGCCCGCGAAGGTGCCGCCGATCGCCGACAGCGGGATGGCCAGCACCAGCGAGACGATCCCGAAGCCGAACCGCTCGCCCCAGGAATCGCTGCCCTTCGACCTCCGCGCACCCCGGGCCACCTGCATCTGCTGCTCGGCCATGCCTCGGCGCAGCCGGCGCTCCACCGCGCCGTCGATGCGCTGGTCCAGCTTCTCCAGGAAGGAGTCGGCCAGCTCCGACTCGTACTCCGGCCCCAGTTCCCTGCGGGCGTGCAGGGTGGCGGAGAGGTCCTTCTTCAGGTCGGTGTCATGCGCGTCCGTCATGGCGTCCACGGTAGGGACCGGGGACCGCCGCCGCACTGGGGCAATCCCCCGCATCCGCCCGGGGGTCCGCCCTCAGGGCAGCAGCGACACCAGCCCGCTGTCCGGGTCGAACCGCGCCGCGACCACCGACGCTCCCGCGAACGCCGAGTCCGCCCGGATCGCGTCCCGCACCCACACGGTGTGGGCCCGCATGGTGTGGGCGGCCCAGTCCCCGGGCAGCGCCCTGGTCCGGCGGGCGGCCGGGGCGATCTCGTCGGCCAGGAGCTCCAGATGGCCCGGGACGGGCGCGCCGGTGCTCAGCCGGCCGAGGGTGGCGGCGACGGCCCCGCAGTGCTCGTGACCCAGCACCACGACCAGCGGGACGCGCAGTTCCGCCACGCCGTACTGGATCGAGCCGAGCACCGCCTCGTCCAGCACCTGCCCGGCCGTCCTCATGCACAGCAGGTCCCCGAGCCCCTGGTCGAAGACCAGCTCGGGGACGGCCTGGGAGTCGACACAGGCGAGGACGACGGCGAACGGGCGCTGCCGGGCGGCCCGGGTGCGGCGCGGGCGGCCGGTGGCGAAGCGCCGGTTGCCCGCGAGCAGTTCGTCGAGGGCTGCGCTCGCCGAGGAGGGGGCGACGGCCGCCGAGGAGAAGGCGACGGCCGGCGCGCCGACGGCGGTGGCCGCCGGAAAGGCCGTGGGGTTGGAGGCCATGACGCTTCCTCAGGTGCTGGTGCCGGTAGGGTCATCACTGTACGCGGCGGAAACGTTACGATGTGTATTGGTTTAACGACCCTTGGCCGGATCATCGCCCGCGCGATACCCGGTCGGGCATCCGGCCGGTCAGGCCAGCCCGTGCTGCTCGGCGTACGCGTTCGCCACGTCCTCCGGGTCCTTCTTGTCGTTGTCCACCTGGCTGTTGAGCTGGGTGAGCTGCTCGGTGGTGAGGACGTTGCCGAGCTTGGCGAGGGCCTTGCGGACCGTGTCGTCGGCCTTGCGGTCGGCGATGAGGGGGACGATGTGCTGGCTGGGGATCAGGTTCTTCGGGTCGGCCAGCACCACCCAGCCGTTGGCCGCGATGTCGGTGTCGGTGGTGAAGAGGTTCGCCACGTCCACATCGCCCTTCTTCAACGCGCCCTTGACCAGCGGGCCGTCCGAGTCCAGCGACTTGAACTCCTTGAACTGGACGCCGTACACCTCCTGCAGCCCGATCGCGCCCACCCGCCGCTTCTTCACCTCGGGCGCGGCGCCGATGACCAGCTTGCCGTTCTGTGCGGCCAGGTCGGCGAGCGAGGTCAGGCCGTACTTCTGGGCGGTCGCCCGGGTGACGACGAAGCAGTCGGAGTCGGCCGCCTGCCCGTACGGCAGCACCTGGAGGCCGCTGGGCAGCGCCAGCGTGAGCGCGTTCTGCATGGTGCCGGGCTCGGACGAGTCGTCCTTCGGGGCCAGGTAGTTGAGGAGGGCGCCCTGGTACTCGGGCAGCAGGTCGATGTCGCCGGCCTTGAGCGCGGGGATCACGATCTCCCGGGTGCCGAGGTTCGGGCGGACCTTCACCTTGACGCCGGCCTGCTTGAGGGCGGCCGCGTAGAGGTAGCCGAGCACCTGGTTCTCGGTGAAGTTGGCGGTGCCGATGGTGATCCCGCCCTTGCTGGAGCCGCCGCCCGCGGTCGAACCGCTGCTCTCGTTCAGGGAGGTGATACCGCTGGAGCAGGCGGCGAGGGCGGGCACGGATCCGGCGGCGAGCAGGCCACCGAGGAGGGTACGACGGTTCATCTGCGGGATCCCTAGGCAGTGCGGTGGCGGAAGAGGAGGCGCTGGAGGGTGCTGAGCAGCAGGTCGAGTACGACGGCCACGACCGCGACCAGCACCGCGCCGCCGAGCACCTGGACGAGGTCGCGCTGGGCGAGTCCGTCGAAGACGTAGCGGCCGAGACCGCCGAAGGAGACGTAGGCGGCGATGGTGGCGGTGGCGACGACCTGGATGAGCGCGAGGCGCAGGCCCGTCATGATCAGGGGGAGCGCCAGCGGCAACTCGACCTGGAGGAGGACCTGGTGGCCGCGCATGCCCTGGCCGCGCGCCGCGTCGCGGACGTCCGGGTCCACGGCGGTCATGCCGGCGTAGGTGTTGGTGACGATCGCCGGGACCGCGAGGGCGACCAGCGCCACGTACACCGGCAGCATCGAGAGCCCGCCCGCCAGGAAGACCAGGACCACCAGGCCGACGGTCGGCAGCGCGCGCCCGAAGGACGCCAGGTTGATGGCGAGGAAGGCGCCCTTGCCGGTGTGGCCGATCAGCAGTCCGATCGGGAGGCCGATCGCGGCGGCGATCAGGGTGGCGAGCAGCGAGTACTGGAGGTGCTCGGCGAGCCGGTGCGCGATGCCGTCCTGGCCGGCCCACTGGGAGCCGCTGGTCAGCCAGGTGCCGAGGTTCTTGAAGAGTTCGAACATCTCAGGCTCGCCTCCTGCGCCACGGGGTGAGGACGTACTGGAGGGCCACCAGCAGCGCGTCCGCGACCACGGCGAGCAGGATCGTGAGCACCACGCCCACGATCACCGGGGTCGGGAAGTCGCGCTGGAAGCCGTCGGTGAAGAGCTGGCCGAGGCCGCCGTCGCCGATGTAGGTGGCGACCGAGACCAGCGAGATGGACATGACCGTCGCGATCCGGATGCCCGCGAAGATCACGGGAAGCGCGAGCGGGAACTCGACGGTGAGGAGGGTGCGCAGCGGGCGCGTCCCCATCGCCTTCGCCGCCTCCTTGGTCTTCGCCGGGACCGAGTCCAGGCCCTCGACGGTGTTCCGGAGCAGCACGACCAGCGTGTAGACGGTCAGGCCGATGACGGTGGTGGTCCGGGTCAGGCCGCTGACCGGGAGCAGCAGTACGAAGATCGCGATCGAGGGGATCGTGAAGAGCACGTTCGAGAGGCCGAGCAGGAAGCCGCGCAGCGAGCGGACCCGGTGGGCGAGCACCGCGAGCGGCAGCGAGATCAGCAGGCCGAAGAAGACGGCGGTCATCGCGGCCTGGAGGTGGGAGAGGGTGAGGCTGGTGAGGTCGTCGGTGTGGTCGCCTATCCACGACCAGTCGATGGTCATGCGGCCACCACCCGGGCCTCGGAGTGCGCCTGGCCGGCGTGGACGTGGATGTCGTCACGGGACGAGACGCCGGTGAGGGCGCCGGTCGCGTCGACCCGGGCTATCAGGCCGGTGGGGGAGGCGATCGACTCGTTGAGGGCCGAGAGCAGGGAGTCGCCGTCGGTCAGCGGCCGTACGGGGAGTTCGGCGTCCTTCGAGGCCCAGTGCAGCGGCCTGCGGTCGGCGTCGAGGACCAGGGTCCAGGCGCCGCCCTCGGGTGCCGGGCCCTGCGGGACCTCGGCGAGGGTCTTCAGTGAGAGCAGCTTCAGGCCGCGCTCGGCGCCGAGGAAGTCGGCCACGAAGTCGTCGGCCGGGCGGGCCAGGAGTTCGGCGGGCGGCGCGCACTGGACCAGGTACCCGCCGGTGCGGAACACGGCGATCCGGTCGCCGAGCCGGACCGCCTCGTCGATGTCGTGCGTGACGAAGACGATGGTCTTGCTCAACTCCTTCTGGAGTCTGAGCAGTTCGTCCTGGAGCTGGGCGCGGACCACCGGGTCGACGGCGCCGAACGGCTCGTCCATCAGCAGCACGGGCGGGTCGGCGGCCAGTGCGCGGGCCACGCCGACGCGCTGCTGCTGGCCGCCGGAGAGCTGGTGCGGGTAGCGCTTGCCGGCGTCGGCGGCGAGGCCGACGGTCTCCAGGAGTTCGGCGGCGCGGGCGCGGGCCTTCTTCCGGTTCCAGCCGAGCAGCAGCGGGACGGTGGCGATGTTGTCGAGGACCGTGCGGTGCGGGAAGAGGCCGGCCTGCTGGATGACGTAGCCGATGGAGCGGCGCAGTTCGGCGGCGTCCTGCTCGGTGACGTCCCTGCCGTTCACCCTGATCGTGCCGGAGGTCGGCTCGATCATCCGGTTGATCATCCGCAGGGTGGTGGTCTTGCCGCATCCGGAGGAGCCGACCAGGACGGTGACCCCGCCCTCCGGCATCTCCAGGGAGAGATCGTGGACTGCTGTCGTGCCGTTGGGGAAGCGCTTGTGGACCGCGTCGAACTGGATCATGAGATGTCCCTTGCCCGGCTGTATAACGTCATGCAGAGTTCTTGGTGTGTGAATAGCTTGTCAACGGTCTGGCGTTAATCCGAGGTAACGGATGACCGACAGGCAAGATCAAGTGTCCGGATTGATGGGAGTATGGGCGTGATGTCGTCTCGTATCGTGGACGCTCCCGGAGGTACATATTCCGGCCTGGTGGTCCTCGACGGCATCGGAACGGGCGTCGAGGACGTCGTCCGCCTCGCCGACGGCACCGCACGGCCGGTCCCCGGCACGGACGCGATGCGCCGCGCGGAGGAGTCCTGGAACGCCGCCCGGCAGATCGCGGCGACCGGCCGCGTCTACGGCCGTTCCACCGGCGTCGGCGCCAACCGCAACGAGGACGTGCCCACCGAGGCCGCCGCCGGACACGGGCTGCGGCTGCTGCGCAGTCACGCCGGCGCTATCGGCGAGGAGCTGCCCGCCCGGCAGGTGCGGGCGATGCTCGCGGTGCGCGCGAACCAGTTGCTGGCGGGCGGTGCCGGGCTCAGGCCCAGTGTCGTCACGGCCCTGTGCGAGGCGCTGGAGTCGGGCGCGTATCCGGTCGTCAACGAGTTCGGCTCGGTCGGCACCGGGGACATCGCCGCGCTGGCCCAGGTGGGGCTGGCGCTGGCGGGGGAGCACCCCTGGCGGGGCGCCGGCGCTCCGGAATCCCAGCCCCTGGACAACAACGACGCCCTCGCCCTGATCAGCAGCAACGCCCTCACCCTCGGCCAGTCCGCGCTCGCCCTGCACGAGTTGCGCGGCCTGATCGAGGCCACCCAGGTCGTCGCCGCGCTCTCGCTGCTCGCCGTCGACGGCTCCCACGAGGCCTACGCCGCTCCCGTGCACGCGGCCCGCCCGCACCGGGGGAGCGTCGAGGTCGCCCGCCGGATGCGGGAGCTGATCGGCGCCGCGGACCGGCCGACCCCGCCGCTCGGCCGGATCCAGGACCCGTACGGCTTCCGCTGCCTGCCCCAGATCCACGGCCCGGCCCATGACGCGGCCGACGCCCTGGAAGGCGTGCTGGCGATCGAGATCAACGCGGCCGCCGAGAACCCCCTCATCTCGCCCGAGGACCTCGCCGCCTACCACCACGGCGGCTTCTACCAGGCCCAACTCGCCCTCGCACTGGACCACTTCAGACTCGCCGTCACTCAGGTCGCGCGGCTGTCCACATCCCGTCTGTCCACCCTCAACGAGCCCGCCTACACCCGGCTGCGCCCCTTCCTCGCCGACCAGGAGCCCGCCTCCTCCGGCGTGATGATCCTGGAGTACGCCGCCGGCGCCGCCCTCGGCGACCTGCGCGCCTTCTCCGCGCCCGCCTCCCTGGGGCACGCTGTACTCTCCCGAGGCGTCGAGGAGCAGGCCAGTTTCGCCTCGCTCGCCGCCCGTCAAACGCTGCGCGCCTGCCGTGCGTACCGTCTGGTGATCGGCTGCGAACTCGTCGCCGCCGTACGGGCGCTGCGCCAGCGCGAACTGAGGCCCGAACCCGGGCTCGGGGCGGGCAGGGCGCTGGAACTCGCCGAGGCGGTGCTGGAGGCGGACCCGGCAGACCGGCCGCTCACGGACGACGTCATGGCGGCGGCCGAACTGCTCGACCGGTTCACGGACATCTGGAGGGGGAGCACGTCATGAGCGTGACCGACAGCCCTGCGACTCGCTTGCAGGCGCTTTTCGAGGGACACCGGCTCACGCCGACCCAGCGGCGCATCGCGCACAGCATGGTGCGGCGCGCCGCCGACGTGCCGTTCCTGTCCAGCGTGGAGCTGGCCGAACTGGCCGGGGTCAGCCAGCCCTCCGTCACCCGGTTCGCGGTCGCCCTCGGCTTCGACGGCTACCCGGCGCTGCGCAAGCACCTGCGCGAGGTCGTGCCCCCGGAGCAGGCGCCCGGCTCCGGGTCGTACAACGAGTACCAGCAGGCCGTCGAGGCCGAGATCGAGAACCTCCGGCACCTCGCCGAGGTGCTCGCCGACCCCCGCCCGGTGCAGCAGGCGGGGCGGCTGCTGGCCGCCTCCCGGCCGCTGCCGGTGCTCGGGCTGCGCGCCGCCGCCTCCCAGGCGTACGGCTTCGCCTACTTCGCGGCCAAGGTCCACCCGGACGTCCGGCTGCTCAACGAGGGCGGCACGATGATCCACGACCGGATCGACGCGGCCGTCCTCGCCGGCGCCTCCGCGCTGCTCTGCTTCGCGCTGCCCCGGCACCCCCGCGAGGTCGTGGACACCCTGGGCTATGCCAAGGAGGCCGGACTGACCGTCGTGACCGTCGCCGACTCCGCGTTCGCGCCCGTGGCCAAGGTCTCCGACCTGCTGCTGCCGGCCGCCGTCGGCACCGGACTGGCCTTCGACACGGCCTGCGCACCGATGCTGCTGGGCCGGGTGCTCCTGGAGGCGATGTGCGACGACCTGCCGGACGCGCAGGCCCGCCTGGAGGAGTTCGACGCGCGGGCGGCGGTGCGGGGTCTTTTCGTCGAGTAGGCGGCTTTAAGACTCGTCTCACGTTCGCTGGTTACCGTCCCGCCCTACGGACTGGGGCGGAGACCGGCGAGGAGGCTGCGGACATGGCGCGTGGGGCACGGGAAGGGCGTGGGGTGCAGGGGCTGGCCCGGGTGGCCGTCGTCGTACGGGCCGGGGCCGCACCCCTGTGGTGGGCCGGGGTGTTCGCGGCGGGTGTCGGGGTGCTGCCCCCGGGGATCACCGGGCGACGGATCGGCGTCCTGGCCGGGGCCGCGTTGTTCGTCATCGGCGCCGCCGTCGTGGCGCTCACCCGTCACAAGCGGTACACCGCGCTGCTGCGCGGTGCCGCCCGGGCCGGCAAGCACGACGTCCTCCAGGACCGGGCGGTGACCGTGCGGAACTGGCGCCGGGGCCACCGCTGGTGGCTGCTGCTGGCCTTCGCCGTCGCGCTCGGCAGCTCCTTCGCGGTGCCCGCGGCCGGCGGCATGCTGCTCGCCGGGACCGGAACCGGGCTGCGGCTGAAGGCGGCCTGGCTGGGCCGCCGGGAGCGGGCCGGGGAGCAGCTGATGTGGCTGCGCGTCGACTGGCTCGACGGGCGCGGCGGCGGCCCGGCCGGCAAGACCGTCAAGGCGTACCGCGGCACCGGCGTCGCGGCGGGCGACGCGGCCCCCGGCGGGGCACGCCGCCGCACCGCGGCACTGGTCTGAGGCCTGGTCCGAGGTCCGGTCAGACCTCCAGCTCCTCCTCGATCCTCTTCAGCTGGTGCCGGGCCATCGCCAGGTTGGCGCGGGCCTGGTCGAGCACCAGGTAGAGGAAGAGGCCGTTGCCGCCCCGGCCCTTGAGCAGCCGGATCAGGTGGTACTGGTTGGAGAGCGTGATCAGGATGTCCTCGATCTCGCCCTTGAGGCCGAGGTGCTCCATGGTGCGCATCTTGGCGCGGATCACGTCGGTGTTGCCGGCGGCGGCCACGTTCAGGTCGAAGGTCTTGCTGCCGCCCATCGTGCCCAGCGCCATGCCGCTGGTGTAGTCGACGAGCGCCACGCCGGTGGCTCCCTCGATGGAGGTGAGGCACTCTTTCAGCGCGGTTTCGGTGTTGGCCATGGTGGTCTTTCCTCTCGGACTTCCGTTTTCAACTGTCGGTTGCGGTGCGCGCGTCGGTGGTGGTGCTGGTGCGTGGCGTGCGCGTGGTTCTGGTCCGTGTGGTGGTGGCGCGGGCGGGCCGCAGGACCCTGGCGGCGGCCTCGGCCGCGTCGACCAGCTCCCCGATCCGGACGGCCGCCCTACGGCCCTCCAGGTGCAGCCGGCCGACGTTCACCCGGTCCTCGGTGAGCAGGGTGAGCACCGCGCTGCGGCCCGCGGCGTAGGTGGCGACATAGCCGTCCTCGCCGCGCACCAGCAGCTCCCTGAGCTCGCCCTTGCCGGTGGCGTCCGAGACCCGGACGGCGACACCGAGCTCCGCCGCGGTGAGCGCGGCCAGGCCCTCCGGATCGACCCCGGGGAGGTCATGGGCGATGACGAGGCCGTCCACGCCGGCCGCGAGGGCGCCGGTGAGCTGGGGCATCCGGCTGCGTAACCGGCGCAGCTCGTCGAGGACGGCCTCTCTGTCGGAGCTGCCGGGTTCTGCCGCCATCAGCTGTCTCCTCTCGGCGGGGCGGTGCCGTTCAAAGGGCCTCCAGCGCATCCCTGAGCCTCTTCAGCAGCGCGATGTCGGGGTCGGTGACCGGGGGGAGCACGGGTGGGGCGGCCACGGTGCTCGCCGGGGCGAGAAGCCCGGCCGCCGTCAGCCGTCGGACGTCCACCAGCGTGTGGAAGGCCGGCCGGCCCAGTTCCCGGGCGATCTCCGGGGCCGTGCGGACGCCGTCCACCCGGTCCAGGACCGCCCGCTGCCGGGGGGTGAGCGGCGGCGGTGCGAGGGGGTCGGCGCGGATCAGCGGGGCGCCGTCCGTCGCCGGGTCGGGCCAGAGCCGGTCCAGCAGCTCACGGCGGCGCAGGGTCTCGCGTTCCACGGCGGCGACGGGGACGGAGTGCAGCGGAGCGGGGGTGGGCGGGTCGCCGTAGCGGAAGCGGCCCGGTGTGCTGCTGGGCGACAGCGCGAAGTACGCGGCGTCGTAGAGCGCGTTCAGCCCGCACAGTTCCAGGGCGCCTCTGGGCAGCAGACCGGCGGCGAGCAGCCGGTGGGTGGCGGCCGGTATGTCGTCGGTCCACGGCCAGGCCGCCGCGTCGAGCGTGCCGTGGGCCGTGAGGAGCACGTCGAGGCCGGGGGCGAGCGGGCTCTCGGCGTGCACCACGCGGCCCTCGGCCAGGTGCAGGCTGCCGTACTCGCGGACCAGGACTCCGGTGGCCCGCTCCGCGGCGAGGCGTATCAGCATCGGCGAGAGCGCGCCGGCCGTCCGGTCGCGCAGGGCCGTTCGGTCCCGGACCGGCAGCGGCGGAGGCGTTTCGACCACGGTCATCCCAGCACCAGCCGCTCGGCCATGTCGCCGAGCCGGATCCGGGCGAGGGCGAGATTGCCGTCCTCGCGAGCCAGCCACAGATGCAGGAACACCGTGGCGTCGAAGGACGTGACCACGAACCGCAGCAGGTGGTAGCTGTCCCGGTTGCTGACGATCAGGTCCTCCACCGGAGGACTCACATCGATGTCGTCCCCCGTGCTGAACGCCCCGTGCTCGGCGGCCAGCCGGGCCAGCTCGGCGGCCTCCGCCGCGGTGGTCTCGTGGTCACCGCCGGGCGCCTCCCCGACCGTCCCCAGGGCCAGCCCGCTCGTCCAGTCCACCAACGCTGCGCCCCGGGCACCGGGCAGGCGCATCGCTTCCAGCAAACACTCGTCGATTCCGGGCACCGTGGCTCCCCTCCCACCGCCTGGGACTCCGGTTGAGTGACGCAGACACTACGCAACGTGTGCGGGGAGGGGTGAGTCGTTTGGCATTTTCCGGTGGAACATGCCTTCGGCAGGCTAGTGTTGGTCAACTGGGCTGCTTTTCGCACCAGTTGATCCTTGTGTCACGGGTGTCTCAACGGCTCGCGGAAGCATGCAGGGTGGTGAGCGCGTCGGCGTGCGCCCCGCCGGATTCGGCCACGATCTCCGCGAGCGTCTGCGGCTCCCGTACGACGGCGAACGCCACGCCCCCGTCGCCGTCCGGTGCGAAGCCGTAAACTCCGGGCCGGGCAAGGGAGTTGTAGGAGTAGTGACTGCCGAAGTAGTACGCGCCGGTGTCGAGTGCGGCCGCGAGGTCCCCCTGCTCCAGTGGTGGCAGCGCACGCCCCTCGGCGAGCAGATCGCCCGAGAAACAGGCCGGCCCCGCCACGTCCTGCACCACCGGCGCCCCCTCCTTCGGCCGCCCCTTCGCGTCGTACGCGGCGATCCGCACCGGCCACGCCTCCGGTACGTACACCGTCCGCGGCGCCACCTGCACGCCCGCGTGCGTCACCGCGATCCGCCGTCCGCCCGAGCTCTTCGCGTACTCCACCCGGGCCACCACCGTGCCGTGCCGGGCCAGCAGCGACCGCCCGAACTCCGTCACCAGCCCGTACCGCCCGTCGAACAGCCCCGGCACGGCCTCCGCCAGCAGTCGCGCGTACTGCGCGTACGTCGGCTCCGTCCGCTCCGACCCGAAGTTGACCGAAAGCCCGCCGCCGATGTCGAGGGTGTCGATCTGCCGCCGTCCGATCCGCGCGTTGATCTCCTCGGCCAGCGCGTACGTCTCCGCCACGCCCCGCGCCAGCAGCGTCAGCGGGATGCCCTGCGACCCGATGTGCGCGTGCAGCCGCGTCAGCCACGGCCGCTCCTCGAATGCCTGTACGACCCACTCCCGCGCCCCCTCGTCCCGCAGCCCCACCCCGAACTTCGAGGTCGCCGTCGCGGTGGAGGTGGCCCCGATCGACCCGGCACCGAGCTGCGGGTTCACCCGGATGCCGAGCGGGGAGCGGCCGGGGCCGCCGCCCCGCACCAGGGCGTCGATGCGGCCCAGCTCCTGCGGGCTGTCCGCGTTCACGGCGACGCCCAGCGCCAGCGCCTCGCGCAGCTCCGTCGCCGTCTTCGCGGGCGCGTCGAACACCGTCCGCGTCACCGGTACCCCGGCCGCCCGCGCCAGCGCCAGCTCGCCCGCGCTCGCCACCTCGGCGCCGATCCCCTCCGCGGCCAGCAGCCGCACCACCGGCACCAGCGGGTTCGCCTTCACCGCGAAGGCGTGCAGGATCTCCGTCCCCGGCGCCGCCACCGCCGCGAACGCCCGGCGGAGCGCCGCCGCCGAGGCGCGGATGCCGGTCACGTCCAGCAGGCCCACGAGCGGCGCGTCCGGCCTCAGCAGCCCCTGCTCCACCGCCGCCCGCACGGCGACGTCCCGCCGCACGGCCCGCTCGACGTCGTCCCCGCACCCGTCCCTGTCGCCGTCCACGACGTCCCCTGACATGTCGTCGTCCACACCTTTAAGGCCCATAAGTCCAGCCAAACATCCGGGGGGCGCCCACGCTGGCCGACCGATGTATTGACTAGTTCTATTCAGGGGGCCAGGATGTGAATAACCGCAAGAACATCCGAGGAGGCAGACCATGTCAGGACCCCGCCCCGTACGAGCGCCGCGCGGTACGGAACTGAGCGCCCTGGGATGGCAGCAGGAAGCCGCCCTGCGGATGCTGCAGAACAACCTCGACCCCGAGGTCGCCGAGCACCCCGACAAGCTCGTCGTCTACGGCGGCACCGGCAAGGCCGCCCGCGACTGGCGCTCCTTCGACGCGATGGTCCGCACGCTGCGCACCCTCAAGCAGGACGAGACCATGCTGGTCCAGTCCGGCCGCCCGGTCGGCGTGATGCAGACCCACGAGTGGGCCCCGCGCGTCCTCATCGCCAACTCCAACCTGGTCGGCGACTGGGCCAACTGGGAGGAGTTCCGCCGTCTGGAGGCCCTCGGCCTGACCATGTACGGCCAGATGACCGCCGGCTCCTGGATCTACATCGGCACCCAGGGCATCCTCCAGGGCACCTACGAGACGTTCGCCGCGGTCGCCGCGAAGAAGTTCAACGGCACCCTGGCCGGCACGATCACCCTCACCGCCGGCCTCGGCGGCATGGGCGGCGCCCAGCCTCTCGCGGTCACCATGAACGACGGCGTCGCGATCTGCATCGACTGCGACCCGCGCGCGATCGAGCGCCGTATCGAGCACCGCTACCTGGACGTGAAGGCCGACTCGCTGGAGCACGCGCTGCAGCTGGCCGTCGAGGCACGTGACGCCCGCCGTCCGCTGTCCATCGGTCTGCTGGGCAACGCGGCGGAGCTGTTGCCCCGCATGCTCGCCGAGTCCGCCCCGATCGACATCGTCACGGACCAGACCTCGGCGCACGACCCGCTGTCCTACCTGCCGGTGGGCGTGGCCTTCGAGGACATGGCGGACGCCGCGGCCAAGGACCCGGCCGGGTTCACCACCCGGGCGCGTGAGTCGATGGCGAAGCACGTCGAGGCCATGGTCGGCTTCATGGACGCGGGCGCCGAGGTCTTCGACTACGGCAACTCGATCCGCGGCGAGGCCCAGCTGGCGGGCTACGAGCGGGCGTTCGCGTTCCCCGGCTTCGTCCCCGCCTACATCCGCCCCCTGTTCTGCGAGGGCAAGGGCCCCTTCCGCTGGGCCGCCCTGTCCGGCGACCCGGCCGACATCGCCAAGACGGACAAGGCGATCCTCGACCTGTTCCCGGAGAACGAGTCCCTCGCCCGCTGGATCAAGCTGGCCGGTGAGCGGGTCCACTTCCAGGGTCTGCCGGCGCGTATCTGCTGGCTCGGCTACGGCGAGCGGGACAAGGCCGGCGAGCGGTTCAACGACATGGTGGCCAGCGGTGAGCTGGCGGCGCCGCTGGCGATCGGCCGTGACCACCTCGACAGCGGCTCGGTTGCCTCCCCGTACCGGGAGACCGAGGCCATGCTCGACGGCTCCGACGCGATCGCCGACTGGCCGCTGCTGAACGCGATGGTGAACGTGGCCTCGGGTGCGTCCTGGGTCTCCATCCACCACGGCGGCGGGGTCGGCATGGGCCGCTCCATCCACGCCGGCCAGGTCACGGTCGCCGACGGCACGAAGCTGGCCGGCGAGAAGATCCGCCGGGTCCTCACCAACGACCCCGGCATGGGCGTCATCCGGCACGTCGACGCCGGCTACGACATCGCGGAGACGGCCGCCGACGAGCGGGGCGTGCGGGTGCCCATGCGCGAGGGTGACGACGCGTGACCCCACACGAGGGCGGACCTAGCGGCAACGCTCCGGTGGGGGCCGAGCCCTCGTCGCCGTCTGCCGCGTCGGCTGTGCCCACCCGCCCCCACTCTCAACTTCGATCGAGCGGGGGGACCCCCATCGCCCTGCGGAACGACTGCCCACAGCCTGTACGGGGCGACGAGGGGCAGCCTGCCCGGGGTGACGGGCGGCAGGCTGGGCGGGGTGACCGCGCGCAGCCCGCCGGCGGTTCCTCCTTCCAGGAGATGTGGCGCGAACTGGCGCCCATCGGCCGCCACCCCGACTCCCACGGCTACCGGCGGTTCGCCTGGACCGGGGCCGACGCCGACTGCCGGGCCTGGTTCAAGGAGCAGGCCGCGGCGCGCGGGCTCGTCCACGAGGTCGACCGGAACGGCAACCAGTGGGCCTGGCTGGGCGATCCGGACGCCGGGGACGCCGTCGTCACCGGGTCGCATCTGGACTCCGTGCCGGACGGCGGTGCCTTCGACGGGCCCCTCGGCGTCGTGTCCTCCTTTGCCGCGCTCGACGAACTCCGCGCGAGGGGGGTGGAGTTCACCAGGCCCCTCGCCATCGCCAACTTCGGCGACGAGGAGGGCGCCCGGTTCGGGCTCGCCTGTGTCGGGTCGCGGCTGACAGCCGGGCATCTGACCGTCGAGCAGGCGCACCGGCTGACCGATGGTGACGGGGTCAGCCTCCCGCGGGCCATGGAGGCCGCCGGGTACGACCCCGACGCCATCGGCGCCGACCCCGAGCGGCTCGCCCGTATCGGCGCCTTCGTCGAACTGCATGTCGAGCAGGGGCGGGCGCTGGACCTGTCCGGCGACCAGGTCGGCATCGCCAGTGCCATCTGGCCGCACGGGCGCTGGCGGTTCGACTTCCGGGGCGAGGCCAACCACGCCGGCACCACCAGGACCGCCGACCGGCGCGACCCCATGCTGTCGTACGCCGAGACCGTTCTCGCCGCCCGCCGCGAGGCCGAACTCGCCGGAGCCGTCGCCACCTTCGGCAAGATCGCCGTCGAGCCGAACGGCGTCAACGCCATCCCCTCCCTGGTGCGCGGCTGGCTCGACTCCCGTGCCGCCGACCAGGCCACCCTCGACACCGTCGTCGGCGGTATCGAGAAGGCGGCCCGGGAGTACGCGGAGGCGCACGGCATCGACCTCGACGTCGTCCGGGAGTCCTTCACCCCGGTCGTCGAGTTCGACCACGCCCTGCGGGACGAACTGGGCCGAATCCTCGGCCGGGACACCGGTCTCACCGTGCCCGTCCTGGGCACCGGTGCGGGACACGACGCCGGGATCCTCTCCGGGAGCATCCCGACCGCCATGCTGTTCGTGCGCAACCCCACCGGTGTCTCGCACTCCCCGGCCGAGTTCGCGGCCGAGGACGACTGCCTGGCCGGGGTGAGCGCGCTCGCCGACGTACTGGAAGGGCTGGCCTGCGAGTGACGACACGGACGACGTACTGGTTGGAGTACGCCTGGCTGGACACGCACGTCGAGCCGGGCGTCGCCGTCGATGTGGCGAACGGCCGGATCACCGCCGTTCGCACGGAGACCCCCACCCCGCCGCCGGGGGCCGAGATACTGAGCGGTCTCACCCTCCCCGGCCTGGCCAACGCCCACTCGCACGCCTTCCACCGCGCCCTGCGCGGCACGGTCCAGGTGGGCTCCGGGACCTTCTGGACCTGGCGCGAGCTGATGTACTCCTTCGCCGACCGGCTCACCCCGGAGACCTACCTCACGCTCGCCCGCGCGGTGTACGCCGAGATGGCGCTGGCGGGCGTCACCTGCGTCGGTGAGTTCCACTACGTCCACCACGCCCCCGGCGGCACCCCGTACGCCGACCCGAACGCCATGGGCGAGGCACTGATCGCGGCCGCCGCCGACGCCGGGATCCGGATCACCCTCCTCGACACCGCCTACCTCTCCTCCGGCTTCGGCGAGCCGCCCAACGCCCACCAGCAGCGCTTCTCCGACGGCAGCGCGGAGGCCTGGGCCGAACGCTGTTCAGTTCTCAAGGAACGGGATCACGCACGGATCGGGGCGGCGATCCACTCCGTACGGGCCGTGCCCGCCAGGCAGTTGGCGACCGTGGCGCAATGGGCGCAGGAGCGCCGGGCCCCGCTGCACGTCCACCTGTCCGAGCAGACGGCGGAGAACGACGCCTGCCTGGCCGCCCACGGCTGCACGCCCACCCGGCTGCTCGCCGACCACGGCGTCCTGGGCCCGCGCACCACCGGCGTCCACAACACCCACCTCACCGACGAGGACATCGCGCTGCTCGGTGGCAGCGGGACCGGCACCTGTATGTGCCCGACGACCGAGCGCGACCTGGCCGACGGCATCGGACCGGCCGTCGCCCTCCAGCGCGCGGGCTCCCCGCTCTCCCTCGGCTCCGACAGTCACGCCGTCATCGACCTGCTCGAAGAAGCGCGCGCGATGGAGCTGAACGAGCGGCTGCGCACCCGTGCCCGGGGCCACTGGACGGCCGCCGCCCTGCTGCGCGCCGCCTCCGCCGACGGTCACGCCGCCCTCGGCTGGGACGACGCGGGAATCATCGAGCCCGGAATGCTCGCCGACCTGACGACGATCGCCCTCGACTCGGTCAGAACGGCGGGGCCGCTGCCGCGACTCGGCGCCGAGACGGCCGTATTCGCCGCCACCGCGGCTGACGTACGGCACACGGTCGTCGCGGGCCGTCATGTCGTACGCGACGGCGCGCACACCCTCGTACCGGACGTGCCGTCTGCGCTGGCGGACGCGATCGAAGCCCTCCGAGCCTGACGTTCACCCACGAGGACACCATGAGCAGCAGCACCGTCATCACCAACATCGCCACGCTGGTCACCAACGACCCCTCCCTCGGTGACAACTCCCCTCTCGGTCTGATCCAGGACGCGGCCGTCGTCATCGACGGCGACCGCGTCGCGTGGACCGGCGAATCCAGCAAAGCACCCGCCACTGACAACCGGGTCGACGCGGGCGGCCGGGCGGTGCTGCCCGGCTTCGTGGACTCCCACTCCCACCTGGTCTTCGCGGGTGACCGCACCCAGGAGTTCAACGCCCGTATGTCCGGCCGCTCCTACACGGCCGGCGGCATCCGGACGACCGTCGCGGCCACCCGCGCCGCGACGGACGAGGAACTGGAGCGGAACCTCACCCGTTACCTCACCGAGGCGCTCCACCAGGGCACGACCACCTTCGAGACCAAGTCGGGCTACGGCCTGACGGTCGAGGACGAGGCGAGGGCCCTGCGCATCGCCGCCGCCCACACCGACGAGGTCACCTACCTCGGCGCCCACATCGTCTCCCCGGACTACGCCGACGACCCGGCCGCCTACGTGGCCCTGGTCACCGGCGAGATGCTGGACGCCTGCGCCCCCCACGCCCGCTGGATCGACGTCTTCTGCGAGAAGGGCGCCTTCGACGGCGACCAGGCCCGCGCGATCCTCACGGCGGGCCGGGCGAAGGGCCTGACCCCGCGCATCCACGCCAACCAGCTCTCCTACGGCCCCGGAGTCCAGCTCGCCGTCGAACTGGACGCGGCGAGCGCCGACCACTGCACCCACCTGACGGACGCCGACGTCGACGCGCTGGCGAGCGGCGACACGGTCGCCACCCTCCTCCCGGGCGCCGAGTTCTCCACCCGGGCCGAGTGGCCGGACGCCCGTCGCCTCCTCGACGCGGGCGTGACCGTCGCCCTCTCCACGGACTGCAACCCCGGCTCGTCCTTCACGTCCTCCGTCCCCTTCTGCATCGCGCTGGCGGTACGGGACATGCGCATGACCCCGGACGAGGCGGTGTGGTCGGCGACGGCGGGCGGCGCGGCGGCACTGAGGAGGCACGACATCGGTCGCCTCAGCCCCGGCGCGTACGCCGACCTGACCCTCCTGGACGCCCCGAGCCACGTCCACCTGGCCTACCGGCCGGGTGTTCCGCTGGTCAGCGGGGTGTGGCGGCGGGGCGTAAGGGCCGCCGGCTGAGTCAGCGCGCCCCCGCCCGCCACCGCTGGGCCGTGCTGTCGTCGACCCGGTCCAGGGAAAGTTGGTCGTCGCCGTCCGGGGTGAGGGCTGTTTCGACGGCGATGGCCGGGCGGATCTCGCCGTCGGGGGTCACGGTGAAGCGGAGGTTGATGCCGTGGTCGCCGTCGACCGAGGAGCACTGCCAGATGCCGACGCCGTTGTCGACCGAACCCCGGCTGTCCAGGCAGAAGTCGGGGTCCTCGGCGGACTGCAGGACACCCCGGGACTCGTCGACGCGCCAGCGCTGGGTGGCGGAGCCGGAGCAGGGGGCCGTGACGACGTCGGTGCCGTTGTCGAAGTCGGCGTCGAGGACGTCCAGGCAGCGGGCGGTGGCGGCGTTCACGACCTGGGTGTAGGCGGTGCCCGGGGGCTTCGGGACGGGGGACGGGGTCGGGGACGGCACCGGGCTGTGTGACGTCCTGCTGGGCGTGGGAGTGGGCGTGGGCGATGCGGGGGTCGGCTCGGGGGAGACGGTCGTCGTCGCCGTCACGGTCACCTGGGGGTTCGGGGACGGTGGTGTCGCGGCCGTCTCGGTGCGGGCGTGCGCGTCCGGGCGGGTCAGGAGATAGAGGAGCAGCGGTATCAGGGCCGCGCCCAGGGCGGTGGAGGTCAGGAGGAGACGGCGGGACGGGGTCCGGCGCCGGTGCGGCGGGCGGGGGTCGGCGGGCGGTGCCGTCGGGATGTCGTGTCGTACGTACGCGGTTCCGGCCCAGGGCAGCAGCCCCTCCGCCAGTGCTTCGCGCGGGGTGTCCCGGAGCGCGGTGAGGTCCTCGAACGCCGCCGTGCAGTGCGGGCAGTGCGCCATGTGCGCGTGCAGGTCGGCGCTGTGACGGGGACTCTCGGGGCGTACCGACTCCTCGATCAGGCGGCGGAAGTCCGCGCAGCGGGGGTCGTCGGAGGCGGCCAGCCGGGTGCGGAGGCAGGCCTGGGCCAGGGAGTGCAGGGCGGGCGGCGTGCCGTGGCGGACGTCCTCGGAGGTCAGGCCGAGGTGGGCGACGGTCAGGGCGCGGGGTTCCCGGTCCACGACGTCGTACCAGATGAGGCCTTGGGCGCGGGACGGCAGGGACTGGAACGCCGGCAGCAGCGGCGGGGTCGGGCCGTCGGGGCCGCCGGAGGAGTTCAGGACCAGGAGGAGGGTGGGGTCCAGGGTGGCGGAGCGCTCGTCGTGCGACCAGTCGGCGGCCAGGCGGGCGGTCAGCAGGAGCAGGTGGTGGCGGAGCGGGACGACCGGCTCGGCGCCGTGCGCTATGTCGCGGGCCGCGGTGGTGAAGACCTCCGCGGCGAGCCGGCGGGCCGCCGCGTCGCCGGTCGTGCAGAGGCGGGCGTAGGCGAGCACCGCGGGGTGGTGGCGAGTGCGGAGTTCCTGGAGCGCGGGGTACGCGGTGGCGCTGGGGGTGCGCAGGAGTTCGGTCAGGCGCGCGTCCGAGGGTGAATTGTCGTCCTGCACCATCGTGCACCCCTTGTCGCCGGGCGTCCTTGCTGACGTACCGGCCAGTTTGGGGTGTGGGTGCGGGTGCGCGCGGAGCTTTGGCCAAAGACGCGGGGGGCCGGGGCGCGGGCACCTCCGTCGCCCCGGCGGCATGACCGCCGGCCCGGCTCACTCCTCCAGGGTCAGCGCCTTGCGCAGTTGCACCAGCGTGCGGGAGAGCAGACGGGACACATGCATCTGGGAGATGCCCAGTTCGTCGCCGATCTCCGACTGGGTCATGCCCGCGACGAAGCGGAGGGAGAGGATCTGGCGGTCCCTGGCCGGGAGTCCGGCGATCAGCGGCTTCAGGGACTCGACGTACTCGATGCCTTCGAGGCCGTGGTCCTCGTAGCCGATGCGGTCCGCGAGGGCGCCCTCGGACTCGTCCTCGTCCGGTTGTGCGTCCAGGGAGGAGGCCGTGTAGGCGTTGGAGGCCGCCATGCCCTCGACCACCTCGTCGTTCGAGAGGCCCAGGCGTTCCGCGAGCTCCGCGACCGTGGGTGCGCGGTCCAGCTTCTGCGCCAGTTCGTCGCCCGCCTTGGCGAGGTCGAGGCGGAGCTCCTGCAGGCGGCGCGGGACGCGCACCGACCACGACGTGTCGCGGAAGAACCGCTTGATCTCGCCGATGATCGTCGGCATCGCGAAGGTGGGGAACTCGACACCGCGGGCCAGCTCGAAGCGGTCGATCGCCTTGATCAGGCCGATCGTGCCCACCTGGATGATGTCCTCCATCGGCTCGCTGCGGGAGCGGAAGCGGGAGGCGGCGAACTTGACCAGCGCGAGGTTCAGCTCGACGAGGGTGTTGCGGACGTACGAGTAGTCGAGCGTGCCTTCCTCCAGCGACTCCAGCCGCTCGAAGAGGGTCTTGGACAGGGCTCGCGCGTCGACCGCGTCGACCTCGTCGTACGGGGGGATCTCGGGGAGTCCGAGTCCCGCGGTGAGTCCCTCGATGGCATCCAGTTGTTCCGGTGGGGGTGTCGACGTCGCGGTCCGGGGATGCGGGGCGTCGAGCCGGGGTGACATGGTGTCCTCCATCGTTCTCGGCTATCAGGCTGCCGAAGCCATACGTGCACTGCGGTGTGCGGCGCCTCCAAAGCCGGCCGTGTCGGTTGTGTGTCCTACTAGCCCTACCGGCTCGACGGAGCCCATCGCAAGTCCGTTCTATTAGGGTTTGTCCGTTTGTGGGTGGTTGTTCGGGTGTCGGAGTACGTGCAGAAGGCGTAATGTTCGAGGGCGTCGCCAAGGCGTTCGGCGGGCATCCACGGACACCGCCGGGCATCGGCCCGGACGGTGTCGAACAGCGGTCACGACCTCGGGAGAGAGACGGCAATGGACCACGGGACGGTCGGCAGCGCACAGTCGGGCCGGCTTCTGGTGGAGGTGCGGAAAGTGGGCTCCAGCGCCGTCGTGATTCCGGCGGGTGAGCTCGATCACCACACCGCCGATCTGCTGCGCGAGCCGCTCGACGATCTCCTCGACAAAGGGTTCTCACGCCTGGTCGTCGACTGTTCACGCCTTGAGTTCTGCGACTCCACCGGGTTGAACGTGCTGCTCGGCGCCCGGCTGCGCGCCGAGGCCGCCGGAGGCGGGGTGCATCTCGCCGGGATGCTGCCCGTCGTCGCCCGGGTGTTCGAGATCACGGGAGCCGAAGCGGTCTTCACCGTCCACGACTCCGTCGAGGCGGCCCTGGCCGACGAGGCCGGCGGCGACGAGCGCTGAACCCCGGTCCGGCGTCCGGAACCGGGGGGTGTTCCCGCGGATCGGTCGGGCAGGAGAGATTCTGGATCTGGCGGTGACCGACCGGGCCACTTTTGAGTGGATCATGCCGACGGGTCCGTACGAAACTGCAGCAACACGAACTTTTGACTCGTGAAACGGTGAACGGTGAGGTGAAGCGCTGATGAGCACCACCCGGCCTTACCCGCCGGGCGACCGCGGCCCGGAGTCCAGTGGTGCCTCCGGGGCGTCCGAGGGGGCGTTCGAGGGGGCGGTGCCCGACGCGCCGTCCGCCTCGTCGGGGGGTCGTCAGGTCCGCAGAGTGCGTCTCGACGGTGCGAGCGGGGTCGTACCGCTCGCCCGCGACTTCGCCCGCCAGGCGCTGTACGACTGGGGCTGGCTGCCGGCCGCGACCGCCGACCGCAGGGCCGCCGCCGAGGACGTGCTGCTCGTGGTCTCCGAGCTCGTCACCAACGCGTGTCTGCATGCCGAGGGGCCGGACGAGCTGTTCCTGGCCTGCGACCGCAAGGTGATCCGGGTCGAGGTGTCCGACCGGGGGACCGGGCAGCCGGCCCCGCGGACCCCGCACCGGGCAGGGCGGCCGGGCGGGCACGGGATGTTCATCGTGCAGCGGCTGTGTCTGGACTGGGGGGTCGTACGGACGCCGGGGGCGGCCGGTAAGACCGTATGGGCCGAGTTGGGGGCACCGGCCTAAGGGGCGGCGGCTTCGGGTTCGTGCGCGGCTGCGGGTCGTGAGTGGTTGCTCGCGCAGTTCCTCCTCCAGCGCCCCTTACGGGGCGCTCACACTTCCGCCACGCCCTTTCTCTTCCCTCCTCATGAGCCCCGGCGTACCTTGACGGCCCATCTGATGTGCCGTCAGGAACGAGGTGGACCGTCGTGTCATACCCCAAACGAACCGCCGCGCTCGCGTCCGCCGCCGCGCTGGCCGGATCGGCGGTGCTGCTCGCCGCCCCCGCGGCGCACGCCACCGTCGTCGAGGTCAACTACGCCTGCAAGACGCCGATCGGCAACAAGAGCGCGGTCTCCCCGATCGACATCAAGGGCGTCAAGAGCGGCAGCGGCTACAAGATCACGATGTCCTGGCAGAAGGGTGTCTCCTCCAGCCCCGTCGAACTCGGCAAGGGCGCGATGAGCCCGAGCGCCACCGTCAAGCTCGGCGGCGCCGACAGCGGGACCGTGAGCGTCACCGGCGCCGCCAACCAGGCCGCGATCCCCGCCAACACCCCCATCAAGATCAATGACCTGAGCGGCACCTACACGCCGAAGAAGACCGGCAAGGTGACCTTCACGCCGGGCACGCTCATCATCAAGGCGCTCGGTACGACGACGACCTGCAACCCCACCAACAATCCCGGCCCCGCCCTGACCCTGGACGTGACGGCCGCGAGCGGCGGCTCGTCCGACAGTTCGTCGTCCAGCAGCACCGGCGCCGACTCCGCGGGCACCCTCCCGAAGACCGGCCCCGAGGACTCGTTCGTCGCCCTCGGCACCCTCGGCGGCACCGTGCTGCTCGCGGGCGCGGCCGGCGTCCTCTGGCTGACCCGGCGGAACCAGACCGTACACCGCTGACCCTCCGGGCCCGACCGCGGGAGCCGCCCATGCCGTCCGCCCAGTCAGCCGCCCAGGTGCTGGGACTGTCCCTGCTGTCCTTGCTGACCCTGCTCGCCGCCGCTCCCCGAGCCGTGGCCGCCGAGGGCTGGTCCCTCGCGCCCGCGGGCGGCGGCCGCCCCTCCTTCTACGCCGAGGGCGCTCCGGGCGCGGTCCTCCAGGACACCGTGTCGGTGACCAACCCGGGCGGGCATCCGGTCTCGGTACGGCTGTCCGGCACGGGCACGGGCGTCCCCGTCACCTTCGCCGAGCGGAGCGTGCGCGTCCCCGCCCGCACCCGCGCCGACATCCCCTTCACGGTGACCGTCCCGACGGGCGCCGCGCCCGGTGACCACGCCGGTGCGCTCGTCGCCGAGGACGGCACCGGCCGCACCGCCACCGTCCGGATCCGGCTGCGCGCCGACGGCCCCGCCCTCTCCGCGCTGACCGTCGAACACCTCGCCGTGCACGGCGACCGCATCACGTACGAGCTGGTCAACCGCGGTACGACCGTCCTCGTACCCAGGCTCGCGGTGCACGCCGACGGAGTCTTCGGCCGAGTCCTCCTGGACCGGGCCCCGCGCACTCTCCCCGTCCGCCTCGCCCCGGGCACCCGCACCCGGCTCACCGAGCCCTGGCCCGGTCACCCCGCCCTGGACGCGGCCGAGGTCCGGCTGACGGCGACGGCGGCGGGCGGTGCACAGGACACGGCGAGCGCGCAGGCCCGGTTCGTGCCCTGGGGCGCGGCGGCGGGCGCCATGGGCGCACTGACGGCGGGGGCCGCCGTGACGGTCGTACGACTGCGCAGGCGGCGTGGCGACAGGGCGGCCGAACCCCCTTCCACGGAGATCGAGTTGACGGGAGCGGTGAGGTGAGGGCGAAGGTGTGCCTGGTGCTGGCGGCGATGTGCGCGCTGCTGCTGGCGGCGCCCCTGGCGGCAGCGGTCGGCGGGCCGACCGTCGAGGTCTCCAAGGCCCAGGCCGGCACCGGCAGTTCGATCACCGTCAGCGGCACCGGCTGGCGGCCGCACACCCTGCTGATGATGCTGGTCTGCGGCCAGGCCACCCCGTCCCGGGGCGTGATCGGCGGCACCAACTCCTGCGCCAACGCCGACGGACGGGCCGTCACCACCGACGCGAACGGCCACTTCGGCAAGCAACTTCCGGTCGCCGAACCGCCGGTGCCCTGCCCCTGCGTGGTGCACGTGGCCACCGTGACCGGCGCCACGGCCGACGCGGACGCCGCCTTCCAGGTCGCCGGGCACCCCGTGAAGGCGCTGCCCGCCGAGTCCACCGGCGGCCGCCTCTCCATGCTCACCGACACCCGCCTCGACGGCTCCTCGGGCCTGCTCACCTGGTTCGGCGCACCCCCGTCCCGCACCCTCGTCTTCACCATCGGCAACGCGGGGTCCTCGACCCTGAAGGACCCCGTCTTCCAGGTCGGCACCGCGCACGGCGTGTTCGCCCCCGAGTGGGACGAGCAGCAGTGGCACGGCACCCTCGCGCCCGGCAAGAAGGCGCAGGTCAAACTCCCCGTGGAGCTCTCGGCGGGCGCGCACGGCGACTACACCGTCTCCCTCAGGTACGACGGCAAGGTCCTCGCCGAGCAGCCCTGGGGCGTCGGCCGCCCCTGGGGCGTGACCCTGTTCTGGATCCTGCTCGGCGTGGTCGTACCGGCCGCCGTCTTCCGTATCGGCATGGCCGTGGTGGACCGGGTACGGCCGCCCCGCGCCGGCGGCATCCGCCACCGGGGGATCCACCGGCCGCTCCGCCCGACCCTGCGGATCCCCCGCCTGCGCGCGCTCGAACCGGAGCCCGCCACCACCTCGACCCTGCCGTGGTTCACCCCGGACACCGATCCGGGTACGACGGCCGGCCGGCTCTCCGCACCGCACGACGACAGCCCGGCGAGTCCTACGACTCCCACCACGAAGGGACCCACATGATCATGCGAAGGAGAGTGACACCGGTCGGAGCGGGTGCGGCGGCGGCCGCGCTGGTCCTCGGCGGGGCGGGCCTCCTGCTCGGCGCGGCAGCCGGGACCGCCCAGGCGGCCGAGGTGTCGTTCGCCACCCACTGCGTACCGCCCGCCGGGGTCGCCGACCCGATCGACGGGACCACCAAGGTCGATATCACCGCGCCCGCCACGGCGAAGGTCGGCGACACCGTCGACATCACCTGGAAGTTCGTGCAGGCCGCGTCCAAGAACCCGGACATCATCGACCTGCCCGCGAACACGGTCCAGCCGTCCGGCACGCTCAAGGCGGCCGGCGCCCAGACCGCCGACATCGCCATGCAGGGGCCGCGCAAGAACCCGGCGATCCCCAAGGGCGGCGACATGGTGCTGTCCGACATGACGGGCACACTGAAACTGACCAAGGCCGGCGAGGTGACGCTGACTCCGGACACGTACACGGTCAACGCGTACGGGACGAACACCGTGTGCACCCCGAAGGGGACGGTGCCGAAGGCGGCGACGATCGAGGTGAGCGGCAGCGACTCCAGCGGGTCGGCGACCCCGACGGACAGCACGTCCGCCTCGGCCTCCGCGAGCCCGTCCGACTCGGCGAGCGCGTCCGAGTCGGCCTCGGCGTCCGCCTCCGCGTCTGCGTCGGCCTCCGCCTCCGGCGGCACCGGCCAGACCGACTTCACCGGCAAGGAGGTCGAGGTGCCGTACGCGTGCGTGACCCCCATCGGCAACAAGAGCGCGACCTCGCCGGTGCAGATCAACGCCAAGAAGGACGGCGAGAGCTTCGACCTCACCGTGCAGTTCAAGAAGTCGGTGATGGACAGCCCCGCGGACATCCCGGCGGACTCCGTGAAGCCGTCGATGGAGGTGGTCCTGGGCGGCGCCGACAAGGGCACGGTCCATGTGGAGGGCCCGACGAACTCCTCCGCGATCAAGTCCGGCGACCCGATCGAGATCCCGGACCTGACGGGCACCTACAAGCCGGGGGCGAGCGGTACGTCGACGCTGTCGCCGGGCGTCCTGACGGTGAAGGCGCTGGGTACGACGACGACCTGCACGCCGAAGACGACGGCGGTCTCGCTGACGCTGGACACGACGGAGCAGGCGAGCGGGGCGTCGGGCAGCACCGGTTCGGGAAGCAGCAGCAGTAGCAGCAGCGGCGGCCTCGCCGAGACGGGCGACAGCAGCAACGGCGCACTGAAGGCGCTCGGACTGGTGGCGGGAACGGCGATCCTGCTGGGCGGCGCGGTGTTCACGTTCATGCCTCGAAAGAGGACGAGGTGACCTACCTGCTTTAGGGGCTCGGGGCTGTGACATGTGCGGCTCCGCCGCGTGGGCGCGATCAACCCCCACCGACCGTCAGCCGAAAAACGACGAGGGCCACCCCATGCAAAAGATGCGGTGGCCCTCTGTCAGAAGACGATTAGTGCACGTCTCCCATGAGCTCCCGGACCTTCTTCCGGTACATCCACACGGCCACACCGGCGAGCACCGCCAGCACCGCCTGGAACGCCACGATCCCCGTCTTGTTCAGGTCGACGCCCGCGATGGACAGCAGTCCGGTCGTCGCGTCGCCCGCGGTGACCGCCAGGAACCACACACCCATCATCTGGGACGCGTACTTGGCGGGAGCCATCTTGGTGGTGACCGACAGGCCCACCGGAGACAGCATCAGCTCACCCACGGTCTGCACGAAGTAGATGCCGACCAGCCACATCGCCGCGGCCTTGTGACCACCGTCGGCGATCGACAGCGGCGCGAGGAACAGGAAGAACGACGCACCGATCAGCACCAGACCACCGGCGAACTTCACGGCCGTGCTCGGCTCCTTGCCCCGCCGGGCCATCGCCAGCCACGCCCAGGCGAAGACCGGCGCGAACGCCATGATCATGACCGGGTTGACGGACTGGTACCAGGAGACCGGGAAGTTCCAGCCGAAGATCGTGTTCTTCGCGGAGGCGTCGGCGAACAGGGAGACGGTCGAGCCACCCTGGTCGTAGATCATCCAGAAGACGGCGGCGGCGACGAAGAACCAGATGTACGCGCTCATCTTGGACTGCTCGGCACGGTCCAGGTCCTTGTCCCGCTTGATACGGGCGATGACGACGACCGGGATCAGCAGACCCGCGATCGTGATCGGGACCAGCAGCCAGTTCAGCGTGTAGACGCCGGAGACACCGACGACGACGTAGAAGACCGCGGCGACGGCGGCCCAGAAGCCGGCCTTCGTCAGCGTCGCCTTCTTCTCCGCGGCGGACAGCGGCGTGGGGACGATGTCCGAGCGCGAGCTCAGGTGACGCGTGCCGAGCAGGAACTGCGCGAGACCCAGCGCCATGCCGACCGCGGCCAGCGCGAAGCCGATGTGCCAGTTGTAGTTCTCGCCGACCGTACCGATGACCAGCGGCGCGGCGAACGCACCCAGGTTGATGCCGATGTAGAAGAGCGTGAAGCCACCGTCACGGCGCGGGTCGTCCGGACCGTCGTACAGGTGACCGACCATCGTGGAGATGTTGGCCTTCAGCAGACCTGAACCTATGGCGACCAGACCGAGGCCGGCGAAGAACGTGCCGGAACTGGGCAGCGCCAGCGTCAGGTGGCCGATCATGATGATCGTGCCCGCGACGGCGACCGTCTTGCGGGGGCCGAGGACACGGTCGGCGAACCAGCCGCCCGGCAGGGCGAGCAGGTACACGAGCGAGAGGTACACGGAGTAGATCGCCGTGGCCGTGGCCGCGGTCATGTGCAGGCCGCCGGGAGCGACCAGGTACAGCGGGAGCAGGGCCTTCATGCCGTAGTAGGAGAACCGCTCCCACATCTCGGTCATGAAGAGGGTGGCCAGTCCGCGGGGGTGGCCGAAGAAGGTCTTCTCGGAACCGGGGGTGCCCGGTCGGACCGAGTCCTTCGTCAGGCTGGACGCCATGGTCGTTCCTTGCTGGTCGGGACGCGAGGTGGGGCTTTGCGCGCCCGTGGGGGGAGCGGCCGGCACCGGCGGGTCGGACCGTCCACCCCACGCCCAGGGGGAGTCCGCCCCGGGTCGCGGAGCGGCGGACGGCGACCACCGGGATCCACGCCCCGTGACGCTGAGTCGCGTCCGGAGCCCGGCCAGAGGTCATTCCTTTCAAGGCCGGCCCAGGCCGGCCCGCACACAAAAGAGACCTTCAGCGTCAGGATGCGCACCAAAGGTCACTGGGTGTACTGCAGGCGTTCACATCACTGTACGTCAGGACACTGCCGGATATGGAAGGACTTGAGACAGGGATCACAGGTGTCGGTGGAACCTCGCACCCGGTTTCGAAGGTCCCTCCTACGATCGCACCTTTCGCCCATAGGTTCGTACCACTGTGCCCCAAGGTAAGAATCCCTGGTGCCGATCACACTCCTGTACTGCGTGTAAGCGGACTACCATCACCTCATGACCCGTGTACTGCTCGCCGAGGACGACGCGTCCATCTCGGAGCCGCTGGCCCGCGCACTGCGCCGGGAAGGTTACGAGGTCGAGGTGCGCGAGGACGGACCCGCCGCGCTCGACGCCGGAATGCAGGGCGGCGTCGACCTGGTCGTGCTGGACCTCGGGCTCCCCGGCATGGACGGCCTGGAGGTCGCGCGCCGGCTGCGTGCCGAGGGCCACACCGTGCCGATCCTCATCCTGACCGCGCGGGCCGACGAGGTGGACACCGTCGTCGGCCTCGACGCCGGTGCCGACGACTACGTCACCAAGCCGTTCCGCCTCGCCGAACTGCTCGCCCGGGTGCGGGCGTTGCTCCGTCGCGGCGCCGCGGAGCCCGCGCAGCCGCCGGCCACGCATGGTGTGCGGATCGACGTCGAGTCGCACCGGGCGTGGATGGGCGACGAGGAACTCCAGCTCACCGCGAAGGAGTTCGATCTGCTGCGGGTGCTGGTGCGGGACGCGGGGCGGGTCGTCACGCGGGACCAGTTGATGCGGGAGGTCTGGGACACGACATGGTGGTCGTCGACCAAGACGCTCGACATGCACATCTCGTGGCTGCGGAAGAAGCTGGGCGACGATGCGGCGAACCCCCGGTACATCGCTACCGTGCGTGGGGTCGGGTTCCGTTTCGAAAAGAGCTAGGTCGGCTACGCGCGTCGCGCCGTGGGTGGCTGATGAGATGTGCGCGACCGGCCGTCGTGGTGGGCCGGTCGCGCCCACGCGGCGGAGCCGCATATGTCAGCGCCCCGCGCCCCTGAAGGGGCGCTGAAGTCGCCGTTTCCCGGAGAGTGCTGTGCGTCGTCGTCTGATTCAGTCCACCCTCGCCGTCGTACTCGTCGTCATCGCCGTGTTCGGTGTGTCCCTGGTGATCGTCGAGTCTCGGACCATCAGCAACAGCGCTCAGGAACGCGTCGACTCCGAAGCGCTTCGGCTTGCCAGCATCGTCGACAGCCGGATCCTCGGGGACGAGGACGTCACCGCCGAGATACTGCGCAGCCAGGTCGGCAAGGAGCAGTACGCCGTCATCCGGATCCCGGGCAAGCCGCCGATCGAGCTCGGGGTGAAGCCCGAGGGTGACGTCATCCACTACACCGCCGACGGTGAGGAAGGCGAGACGGTCACCGTCCAGGAGCCGCGCTCCACGGTGACCCGGGAGGTCGGCCGTACGCTGCTGATCATCGGGGCCGTCGCACTGCTCGCCGTGATCGCCGCCGTCCTGCTGGCCATCCGGCAGGCCAACCGGCTCGCCTCCCCGCTCACCGACCTCGCGGAGACGGCGGAGCGGCTGGGCTCGGGCGACCCGCGGCCCCGGCACAAGCGGTACGGCGTCCCGGAGCTGGACCGGGTCGCCGACGTCCTGGACTCCTCCGCCGAACGCATCGCACGGATGCTCACCGCCGAGCGGCGACTGGCCGCCGACGCCTCCCACCAGCTGCGTACGCCGCTGACCGCGCTGTCCATGCGCCTTGAGGAGATCACCCTCACCGACGACCCGGACATCGTGAAGGAGGAGGCGAACGTGGCGTTGACGCAGGTGGAGCGGCTGACGGATGTGGTGGAACGGCTGCTGACGAACTCCCGCGACCCGCGCACCGGCTCCGCCGTCTCCTTCGACCTGGACGAGGTCATCCAGCAGCAGCTCGCCGAGTGGCGGCCCGCCTACCGCAGCTCGGGCCGGGCGATCGTCAGCTCCGGCAAGCGGCATCTGCGGGCGGTGGGCACGCCGGGCGCGGTCGCACAGGTGCTGGCCGCGCTGATCGAGAACTCGCTGATGCACGGCGGTGGCACGGTCGCCCTGCGGACCCGGGTCACCGGCAACCAGGCCGTGGTCGAGGTGACGGACGAGGGGACCGGGGTGCCGGCCGATCTCGGCAACCGCATCTTCGAGCGGACCATCAGCGGCCGTAACTCCACCGGGATCGGGCTGGCCGTCGCCCGTGACCTCGCCGAGGCCGACGGCGGACGTCTGGAGCTGCTCCAGGCCCAGCCGCCCGTGTTCGGCCTGTTCCTGTCCCGGACCGCGCCGACGCACAAGCCGGACGACGACCGGCCGATGGTCCGCTAGGACCGGTCCGCCGGGAAAACCCTGCCGAGGCGGACCGGTCCTGACGTTTTGAACGTCCTACCGAACTCTCTGCCGAGGCTTCTCGGTGTCGGCGGCCTTCTCCAGGATGGCCTCCGCGTCCGCGACCGTCTCACGCGCCGGCAGCGCCTTGAAAACCCAGGTCCGGTACGACCAGAAGCGGAACAGCGTCGCCACGCCGATGCCGACGAACTTGAAGACGTTGCTCTGCAGCGGGCTGTCCCAGCCGAAGCCGTAGGTCGCCGCGTACAGCAGACCGTTCTCGATCACCAGGCCGACCGCGCTGAACAGCAGGAACAGGGTGAGTTCCTTGGTGCGGCCGTGCTTGTCACGGTCCCGGTACGTCCAGTAGCGGAAGCCGAGGTAGTTGAAGACAATGGCGACGACGGTCGCTATGACACTCGCCCGCACCACCTGCAGGCCGGTGGCATGCCGGAGCAGGTTGAAGACGCCGAGATTGACGAGAATCCCGGCACCGCCAACGGCGCCGAACTTGGCGACCTCGCGTACGAGCCGTTGCAGCCCCGAGGAACGATGTTCCATGGTCGTGCGGGCTCCCGTCAGTAGGTTCAGGCCAACTCCGCCATGCTAACGGCCCTGAATGTCCCCCGCCTGTGGATGGCGACACAGGACGGAAACGGCTTGGAAAGAGCACCGGAAAAGCGGGGCAAGAGGCGGCGAAGCGACCGGTAAGAGCCCTGGTCGCGGGCGTGGAAACCGGCCACCCTGGCGCGGCCGATACCCTAGGGGCGTGACGTTCCCGGTAGTCGGCATGGTCGGCGGTGGTCAGCTCGCGCGTATGACGCACGAGGCGGGCATTCCGCTGGGCATCAGGTTCAAGCTCCTCAGTGACACCCCGCAGGATTCCGCGGCCCAGGTGGTGAGCGATGTCGTCGTCGGCGACTATCGCGACCTGGACACGCTGCGTGAGTTCGCACGCGGCTGCGATGTGATCACCTTCGACCACGAGCACGTGCCCACCGAGCACCTGCGGGCCCTGGAGGCGGACGGCATCCCCGTACGCCCCGGTCCCGACGCTCTGGTGCACGCCCAGGACAAGGGCGTGATGCGGGCGAAGCTCGACGCGATCGGCGTCCCGTGCCCCCGGCACCGGATCGTGGCCGACCCGGAGGACGTGGTCCGCTTCGCGGCCGAGGGCGACGGCTTCCCCGTCGTCCTGAAGACGGTGCGCGGCGGTTACGACGGCAAGGGCGTGTGGGTCGTCGAGACCGCCGAGGAGGCCAGCGACCCCTTCCGGGCCGGTGTGCCCGTCCTCGCCGAGGAGAAGGTCGACTACGTCCGCGAGCTCGCCGCCAACGTCGTACGCTCCCCGCACGGCCAGGCCGTCGCCTACCCGGTGGTCGAGTCCCAGCAGGTCAACGGCGTCTGTGACACCGTCATCGCGCCCGCCCCCGACCTGGAGGAGTCCCTCGCCCTGCAGGCCGAGGAGATGGCCCTGCGGATCGCCAAGGAACTGGGCGTCGTCGGCCACCTCGCCGTCGAGCTCTTCCAGACCCGCGACGGCCGCATCCTCGTCAACGAACTGGCGATGCGCCCGCACAACTCCGGCCACTGGACCCAGGACGGCGCGATCACCTCGCAGTTCGCCAACCACGTCCGCGCGGTCCTCGACCTCCCCCTCGGCGACCCGCGCCCGCGCGCGAAGTGGACGGTCATGGTCAACGTCCTGGGCGGCGACTACCCGGACATGTACTCCGCGTACCTGCACTGCATGGCCCGCGACCCCAAACTGAAGATCCACATGTACGGCAAGGACGTGAAGCCCGGCCGCAAGGTCGGCCACGTCAACACCTACGGCGACGACCTGGACGACGTTCTCGAGCGCGCACGTCACGCTGCCGGCTACCTGAGAGGCACGATCACCGAATGAGCCCTGTTGTAGGCATCGTCATGGGTTCGGACTCCGACTGGCCCGTGATGGAGGCCGCCGCCAAGGCCCTGGACGAGTTCGAGATCGAGTACGAGGTCGACGTCGTCTCCGCGCACCGCATGCCGCGCGAGATGGTGACGTACGGCGAGCAGGCCGCCGAGCGCGGGCTGAAGGTGATCATCGCGGGTGCCGGGGGAGCGGCCCACCTCCCGGGCATGCTCGCCTCGGTCACGCCCCTCCCGGTCATCGGCGTCCCCGTCCCGCTGAAGTACCTCGACGGCATGGACTCCCTCCTCTCCATCGTGCAGATGCCGGCCGGTGTCCCGGTCGCCACCGTCTCCGTCGCCGGCGCCCGCAACGCGGGTCTGCTGGCCGCCCGGATCCTCGCCGCGCACGACGAGGACCTGCTGCAGAAGATGCGCGACTTCCAGCAGGACCTCAACGACCAGGCGACCGAGAAGGGCAAGCGGCTGCGGGCCAAGGTCGAGGGGTCGGGGTCGAACGGCTTCGGCTTCGGCAAGTAGGACTCCGGGAAGCAATACGCAATGACCTCATCCGACGAAGCCCGGTCCCTGCTGCGTGAGTTCCCGGTCGTCGACGGCCACAACGACCTGCCGTACGCACTGCGCGAGCAGGTCCGCTACGACCTCGACGCCCGGGACATCGCCACCCACCAGAACGCGCATCTGCACACCGACATCCCGCGGCTGCGCGAGGGCGGGGTCGGTGCGCAGTACTGGTCGGTGTACGTCCGCTCGGACCTGCCGGGCGCGGTCCCGGCGACCCTCGAACAGATCGACTGCGTACGGCAGCTGATCGCCCGCTACCCCGCCGACCTGCGGTCCGCGCTGACCGCCGCGGACATGGAGGCGGCCCGCGCGGAAGGCCGTATCGCCTCCCTCATGGGGGCGGAGGGCGGTCACTCGATCGACAACTCGCTGGGCACCCTGCGCGGTCTGTACGAGCTGGGCGTGCGCTACATGACGCTCACCCACAACGACAACAACGACTGGGCGGACTCGGCGACGGACAAGCCGAACGTCGGCGGCCTCTCCGCCTTCGGCCGCGAGGTCGTACGGGAGATGAACCGCCTGGGCATGCTGGTGGACCTGTCCCATGTCGCGGCCACGACCATGCGCGCGGCCCTGGACACGACCACCGCCCCGGTGATCTTCTCGCACTCCTCCTCCCGGGCTGTCTGCGACCACCCCCGCAACATCCCGGACGACGTCCTCGAACGCCTCCCCGCCAACGGCGGCATGGCGATGGTGACGTTCGTACCGAAGTTCGTGCTCCAGGCGGCGGTCGACTGGACGGCGGCGGCCGACGACAACATGCGGGCGAACGGCTTCCACCACCTTGACACCACCGAGGAGGCGATGAAGGTCCACCGGGCCTTCGAGGAGACCCACCCCCGCCCGATCGCCACGGCCGCCACGGTCGCCGACCACCTCGACCACATGCGCGAGGCCGCCGGCATCGACCATCTCGGCATCGGCGGCGACTACGACGGCACGGCCTTCACCCCCGACGGCCTGAACGACGTCTCCGGCTACCCGAACCTGATCGCCGAACTCCTGGACCGCGGCTGGTCCCGCCCCGACCTGGCCAAGCTGACCTGGCAGAACGCGGTACGGGTCCTGAGCGCGGCGGAGGACGTGGCCCGGGACCTGCAAGCCACCCGCGCGCCGTCCAACGCCACGATCGAGTCGCTGGACGGCGTCGACGGGGACTGAATCGCCGGGGTCGAGGTGAGCGAGGGCGTTCGGGCCGCACGGCCCCGCGTCGAGGGCCATACCCCCGAACGCCCCGTCCACCAGGAACCCTCCCGGGCGGGCGTGCGACGGTGGGCTAAGCCCCTTCACGACGTAGCTCACGACGACGTACGGAGCCCGCCATGGCCGACCTCCAGGACGACATCCCCACGACGACCGAGGTCGGCGAGGACGACTGCCTCCCGGACGACCCGTTCCCGACGGAGTCCGGCACCGATGTCCTGGAACGGGCCCATGCCCTGCTGGCCGCGCATCCGGTCGCGGACGGCTACAGCGGACTGCCCCGGGCGCTCGCGCCGCTCCCTTGGTACGACCTGGAGCTGGGCGAGACGGCCGTGGACACGGACGTGCCCCGGCTGCGCGAGGGGCATGTGGGCGCGCTGTTCTGGTCGCTGCAGGTCCCGGAGGGGGAACGGGCCGACCGGGCCGTGGGCGCCACGCTGGAGCAGCTGGACCTGGCCCGCACGGTGGTCGAGCGACACCCCGAGGGGCTGCGGCTGGTGCGCACCGCCGGGCAGGTCATCGACGCCCGCCACTGCGGCCGGGTCGCCGTGGTGCTCGGCCCGGCCTCCGTCGCCGCCCTCGGCGACTCCCTCGGCATCCTGCGTGTGCTGCACTCCCTGGGCCTGCGCGTGCTCAGCCTCGCCGGCGCCTCCTGGGCGGGGGAGGAGGGGCTGACCCGGTTCGGCGAGGAGGTGATCCGCGAGATGAACCGCCTCGGTGTGCTCGCGGACCTGACCGGAGCCCCGGAGGTCACCCTCGCCCGGGTGCTCGCCCTCTCCAAGACGCCGGTCCTGTGCACCCGCTCCGCGGCGGCGGCCGTACGCCCGCACCCCGCCAACCTCTCCGACGAGCTGCTCGCCCGGCTCGGCGGGCAGAAGGGCCTGTGCATGGTGCCGCTGATCGCCGAGCAGACCGGGTCGACCGCCCGGGACGTCGCCGACCACCTCGACCACGTGCGTACCGTCGCGGGACCGGAGTGCGTCGCCCTGTCCGGCACCTACGACTCCGGCGCCGGCCACCCCCGCGACCTCGCCGACACCTCCCGCTACCCGCACCTCATCGCCGAACTGCTCCGGCGCGGCTGGTCGGACACCGAACTGTCCCTGCTGACCTGGGGAAACGTCCAGCGGGCGCTACGCAGCGCCGACTTCACCGCACGGGCGGCCCAGCGCCGCAGAGAGCCGAGCCCGCCCCGGCCGGCCGACGCGGACGTCTGACCGGCCGAGGCCCGGTCGGACCGGTCAGTCGATCCGGCAGATGCAGAACGGATGCCCGGCCGGATCGGCGAACACCCTGAAGTCCTCCGCCACGGGGTCCTCCTCCCGCCGCAGCAGCCGTGCCCCGAGGGCCAGCACCTTCTTCTCCGCCGCGTCGACGTCGTCCCAGGTCGGCCCCGCGTCGAAGTCGAGATGGAACTGCTGGGAGTTGTGGTCGGCCCGCGGCCACTCGGGCGGTGTGTACCCCTGCGCCAGCTGAAAGCCCAGCCGCAGCCCGTCCGGCAGCCTCAGTACGACCCAGTCGTCCTCCTCGGCCACCAGGTCACCGCCGACGACGGCCGCGTAGAAGGCGGCCAGCGCGTGCGGGTCGGGACAGTCGATCACCACGTTGCGCAAGCGGGCGACGGATGCCATGAGTCCTCCCTCTCTCAGCAGGCGCAGAGGCAGAACGGGTGCCCCGCCGGGTCGGCGTACACACGGAAGCTGCGCGACCGGTCCGCCGCGTCCAGCGGCTTCGCGCCCAGCTCCAGCACCCCCTTCTCGGCCGCGTCCAGATCCTCCACCACCAGGTCCAGATGGAACTGCTGGGAGTCGTCGGGCGCGGGCCACTTCGGCGCCACGAAACCGGGCGCCTTCTGGAACGCCAGCGCCTGCCCGCCGGGCACCGCCAGGTCCACCCAGTCGCCGTCCCCTTCAACGCTGCCGCCCAGCACCCCGGAGTAGAAACCGGCGAGCGCGGACGGATCGGGACAGTCCAGGACGACGACACCGAGCTTGGCGAGAGCCATGACTTCCTCCTCGAAGCCGGGGTTACCCTTAAAAGCGGGTAACCAGTAACGGTCACCGCATGCTCCCGCAGCGGTGGTGACGTCGCAACCGAATTCGGGAGGTAACTTGCGGGAATGAGTGAGAGATCGCCCGCGCCGGGCGGCCTGGCCCTGGTCGAGGCCCTGGTGAACACGCTGGACCTGGAGTCGGGCGCTGACACGCTCGACACGCCGGACGGCAGGGCGCGCCTCGGCATCACGGAGGAAGGGCTCCAGCCCGCCCGCGCCCTGCGCGAGTCCCTGCGCGCCACACTCCTGGCCCACGCCGGCCACCCCCCGCACCGCGAGGTGACCCCGCTGGGCGAGCTGCTGGCCGACGCCCCTCTCCTCGTCACCGTCGACCCGGCCGACGGCACGGCGGCCCTGGCCTCCGCCGACCCGGCCCCCCTGCTCTCCCGGATCGCCGTCGCCGTCGCCTCCGCCCTGGTGGAGGGCACGTGGACGCGTCTGAAGGCCTGCGAGTCCGACACCTGCCACTGGGCGTACTACGACCGCAGCCCGGCGGGACGCGGCCGCTGGTGCTCGATGCAGGTGTGCGGGGCGCGCGCGAAAATGCGCCGTTACCGCTCCAAGGACCGGTAACACACAGCCAGTTCATCGCTCACAAACGTGCCGCGTGGTGCAGAATGCAACAAGACACCGGTTCGGCCGACTGAGCCTCGGCCGAACCGGTGTCGTCCTGTTCTATTTGGCGCCCTGCACTGAAGCGCCCCGTCAGGGGCGCTGGGGGTACCCCCAGCCTTCGGCTGGGGGAGGAACTGCGCGACCAGCCCCCACGCACCCGCAGCTTTACGCGGTCGGACGCCCCATCGCGCGATACGTCCAACCCGCCCGCCGCCAGACCTCAGGCTCCAGAGCATTACGCCCGTCGAGGATCACCTTCTCCGCGGCCACCTCTCCCAGCACCGCCGGATCCAGCTCCCGAAACTCCCGCCACTCCGTCAGATGCAGCACCACGTGCGCCCCCCGCACGGCCTCCAGCGCAGCCTCCGCGTAGCCCAGCGTCGGGAACAGCCGCCGCGCGTTCTCCATCCCCTTCGGGTCGTACACCGTGACCTGCCCGCCCTGCAGATGGATCTGCCCGGCGACATTCAGCGCAGGCGAGTCCCGCACGTCGTCCGAGTCCGGCTTGAACGTCGCGCCGAGCACCGCGACCCGCTTCCCGAGGAAGGACCCCCCGCCCAGCGCCTCCCGGGCCATCTCGACCATCTGCCCGCGGCGCCGCATGTTGATGGAGTCGATCTCGCGCAGGAAGGTCAGCGCCTGGTCGGCACCGAGCTCACCGGCCCGTGCCATGAACGCGCGGATGTCCTTCGGCAGACAGCCGCCGCCGAACCCGATCCCGGCCCGCAGGAACTTCTTCCCGATCCGGTCGTCGTACCCGATCGCCTCCGCCAGCTTCACCACGTCACCGCCGCCGGCCTCGCACACCTCCGCCATCGCGTTGATGAACGAGATCTTCGTGGCGAGGAAGGAGTTCGCCGAGGTCTTCACCAACTCGGCCGTCGGGAAGTCGGTCACCACGAACGGCGTGCCCTCGCCCAGCGGCGTCGCGTACACCTCGCGCAGCAGTTTCTCCGCGCGCTCGCCGCGCACGCCGACCACGACCCGGTCGGGGTGCAGCGTGTCCTGGACGGCGAAGCCCTCGCGCAGGAACTCCGGGTTCCAGGCCAGCTCGGCATCGGCCCCGGCGGGCGCGTTCTCCGCGAGGTACGCGGCCAGCCGCTCCGCCGAGCCGACCGGCACCGTCGACTTGCCGACGACCAGCGTGGGCCCGGTGAGATGCGGGGCCAGCGACGCGATCGCGGAGTCGACGTACGACATGTCGCAGGCGTACTCGCCGTGCTTCTGCGGGGTGTTCACACAGACGAAGTGGACATCGCCGAAGGCGCCGACCTCGGCCCAGTCGGTGGTGAAGCGCAGCCGTCCGCTGGAGCCCTCGAAGCCGGCCACGTGCCGGCGCAGCAGCTCGTCGAGCCCCGGCTCGTACATCGGGGTCTCGCCACGCTCCAGCATCGCGATCTTCTCGGGTACGACGTCCAGACCGAGCACCTCGAAGCCCAGCTCGGCCATGGCCGCTGCATGGGTGGCGCCGAGATAGCCGGTGCCGATCACGGTGATCTTGAGGCTCATGAATGCTCCAGCTCGGGGACGTGGGTGCGGGCTGCGGCCCGAGCATAACCGGGCCGTGTTCCGGGCAACTTTCCCGCTGTCGCCAAGCTCACGTGACCTATCCGTGGGCCGCGTTCTAAACTTTGAGTTACTTAACAGTAATTAGCGTCAGCACCACTGCGTCTGGAGTGAGAGACCTTGGCCGGATCGGCTGACTTCGACCTGTACCGCCCGTCCGAGGAGCACGACATGCTCCGTGACGTCGTCCGCGCGCTGGTCGAGGCGAAGATCGCCCCGTACGCCGCCGCGGTTGACGAGGAGGCCCGCTTCCCGCAGGAGGCGCTCGACGCCCTGGTCGCCAACGACCTGCACGCGGTGCACGTACCCGAGGAGTACGGCGGGGCCGGCGCCGACGCGCTCGCCACGGTCATCGTGATCGAGGAGGTCGCCCGCGCGTGCGTCTCCTCCTCACTCATCCCGGCCGTGAACAAGCTGGGTTCGCTCCCGGTGATCCTCTCCGGCGGCGAGGACCTGAAGAAGAAGTACCTGACGCCCCTGGCCAAGGGCGACGGCATGTTCTCGTACTGCCTCTCCGAGCCGGACGCGGGCTCCGACGCGGGCGGCATGAAGACGAAGGCGGTCCGCGACGGCGACCACTACGTCCTCAACGGCGTGAAGCGCTGGATCACCAACGCGGGCGTCTCCGACTACTACACGGTCATGGCCGTGACCGACCCGGAGAAGCGCACCAAGGGGATCTCCGCCTTCGTCGTCGAGAAGGCCGACGAGGGTGTCTCCTTCGGCGCCCCGGAGAAGAAGCTCGGCATCAAGGGCTCGCCGACCCGCGAGGTCTACCTCGACAACGTCCGCATCCCCGCCGACCGCATGATCGGCGCCGAGGGCACCGGCTTCGCCACCGCGATGAAGACCCTCGACCACACCCGCATCACCATCGCCGCCCAGGCCCTCGGTGTCGCCCAGGGCGCCCTCGACTACGCCAAGGGCTACGTCCAGGAGCGCAAGCAGTTCGGCAAGCCGATCGCCGACTTCCAGGGCATCCAGTTCATGCTCGCCGACATGGCCATGAAGATCGCCGCCGCCCGCGCCCTCACCTACCAGGCCGCGGCCGCCTCCGAGCGCGGCGACGCCGACCTCACCTTCCAGGGCGCGGCGGCGAAGTGCTTCGCCTCCGACGTCGCCATGGAGGTCACCACGGACGCCGTCCAGCTGCTCGGCGGCTACGGCTACACCCGTGACTACCCGGTCGAGCGCATGATGCGCGATGCCAAGATCACCCAGATCTATGAAGGCACGAACCAGGTTCAGCGGATCGTCATGGCCCGCAACCTGCCGTAGCCGCACCGGTATCCGGCGGGAAGGCGCCCCTCGGGGCGCCTTTTCCGTGTCCGGCCCGAATGGCACTACCGGGCGGTCGGGCTTAGGACGGGAAGCACACGGGGACCCGCCCCGGACCCCTCTCCCTTCCTCTGGAGGAGCCATGACCCAGACCGGACCCATGACCGCCATGTCCAAGCAGATGCAGGACTGCGTCAACATGTGCATGGCCACCCACACGATGTGCGAGGAGACCATGAGCTCCTGCATGTCCATGGAGGGCGGCCAGGCGCAGATGCGGATCATGCGCGCGCTGATGGACTGCTCCGAGATGACCCGGATGTGCGCCGACATGATGATGCGGCGCTCGCCGTTGTCCGCCGAGATGTGCGCGATGTGCGCCAAGGCGTGCGACATGTGCGCCGAGGCGTGTATGACCATGCCGGACGACCCACAGATGAAGCGCTGTGCGGAGATGTGTCGCAAGTGCGCCGAGATGTGCCGCTCGATGGCGGGCGTGTCCATGTGACACCGCGCTGAACCGGTATCAGGGGCACCTCGCCGGGTGCCCCTGATCCACGCTCTGGCACGCTTGCCCCATGACCAGTGACGCCTTCGACACCACCGAACGGGCCATGTGGACGGGCCGGGCGGCGGCCTACGCCGAAAGCTTCGCCCGCCTGTGCGCCCATCCCGTGGAGCAGTTGCTGGACGCGGCGGGCGTGACGGGGGGAACGCGACTCCTCGACGTCGGCACCGGAACGGGTACGGCGGCCCTGGCGGCCCAGGAGCGCGGTGCCCGGGTCGTCGCGGTGGACGCGGACGCCGGGATGGTGGCCGCGGCCCGCGCGAGGGGCGTCGGCGCGCGCACCGCCGTACTGCCCGAACTCCCTTTTTCTGGCGGGGAGTTCGACGCGGTCGTCGGCAACTTCGTGCTCAACCACGTCGGTCGCCCCCGAGCCGCCCTCGCCGAACTCCACCGTGTTCTGCGCCCCGGGGGCCGGCTCGCCGTGACGATCTGGAGCGGCAGACGCGGCGCCGGCCAGGACCTGCTCGGCCAGGCCTGCGCGGCGGGCGGTGCGGTACCGCCTCCGCACCTGCCCCGGCTCGATGCGGCGGACGACTTCGCACGCTCCGCCGAGGGCCTGGCGGGGCTGCTGGCGGAGGCCGGGTTCACGGACGCGTACGCCGGCGAACTGGAGTGGGACCACCGCGCCGGCCTCGACGAGTGGTGGGGCGGCGCCGCCGGCGGGGTGGCCACCATCGGCCTGGTGGTGACCTCGCAGGACGCGGCGACGGTCGTACGGATCCGGCAGGCGTACGAGCGGCTCGCCGCCGGATACGCCGACGGGGAAGGGCGCCTGGCCCTTCCCCATGTGGCACTGCTCGCCGCCGGTACGGCCTAGTTGCCGGTGACGGTGACCTTCTGGTCGTTCTTCAGCTCGTCCACCAGGGTCTTGACCTTCGCCTTGTCCCAGACGAGGTTGCCGCCGGTGGAGCCCGAGATCGGCATGTTCATGGAGGTGCCGTTGCCGCCGTTGACGTCCTTCATCGCGAAGAACATCGAGCCCAGGTCCCACAGGCTCATGTCCTTGTCGACGGTGAGGGAGTCCAGGCCCGCGCCGAGGGTGGGGTAGAGCTTGAAGGGGTTCAGGATCGTCGACGGGGTGGCCACCTGGTGGGCCAGCGCCGCCAGGAACTTCTGCTGGTTCTTGGTGCGCTGCAGGTCGGACGTGGCGAAGGCGTGCCGGGTACGGACGAAGGCCAGGGCCTCCTCGCCGTTCAGGGTCTGTGTGCCCGCCTTGAAGTCCGCGCCCGAGTACTTGTCCTTGAAGCCCTTGTCGATGTTGATCGTGACCCCGCCGACCGCGTCCACGATGCCCGCGAACCCGGCGAAGCCGATCTCCACGTAGTGGTCGATGTGCAGGCCGGTGTTGTACTCGATCGTGCGGACGAGGAGGGTCGGACCGTCCTCGGCGTAGGCCGCGTTCAGCTTCGTGTGCCGGCCGGTGCCCTTGTAGACCTTGCCGGACGTCGACCCCTGGTACGACGGGATCTCCACGTCCGAGTCGCGGGGGAGGGAGATCAGCGTGTCGCCGTTGTCGCCGACGTGCAGGATCATCATCGAGTCCGTGCGCTTGCCCTCGGCCGAGCCCGTGTGCAGCTCCTTCTTCTGCGCGGCGGACAGGCCCTGGCGGCTGTCGGAGCCGACGATCAGGTAGTTGGTGCCCGAGCCGGCCGCGGGACGGTCGATCACCTTCGACAGGTCGACGTCCCGGTGCAGCTTGGAGTCGGCCCAGAAGTAGGTCGAGACGGATGTGACGATCACCACGCTGAGGACGACGATCGCCGTCCACTTGATCCGCTTGCGCCAGTTCGGAGCCCGCCGCGGTCCACGCTCGTACTCGCCGCCGGGTCCCCCGCCCCCGGGGCCGCCGCCGTAGACCTGGCCGGTGTTGTAGCCGCTGTTGTAGTTGTCGTACCCGGCACCGTCGTCGAATCCGTTGCCGTTGCCGTACGACGGCTGCTGCGGCACCCCGCCGTATCCGCCGCCCTGCTGCGGGGCGCCGTACGGCGGTGCCGACGGTTCTCCGCGCCGCACCTGGCGCATCACGCGCGCGCCCTCAGGCTGCGCGTCCGCGCTCCCGCGTCCGTACCGGTTGCCGCGGTTGTCGTTCGACCATCCCTGGGGCCATTCGTTCATGGGCCCCAGTGTGCAGGTAGCGGCCATGCCAGTTACAAGGGTCGTCGGAAAATCAGGTCACCGCTGTTGCGAACCCGACACAAATTCCGCGAATGTCGCTTCGGCATAAGGTGGGGGCCATGACAGACCAGGCCCCCGAGGCGGAACTCGACATACCCGGCAAGCCGACGTCCGCGTCCCGGACCACGCTGAGCCACATCATGACCCACGGCGACACCAACCTCCTGGGCACGGTGCACGGCGGTGTGATCATGAAGCTCGTCGACGACGCCGCGGGTGCGGTCGCCGGCCGTCACTCGGGCGGTCCCGCCGTCACCGCGTCCATGGACGAGATGGCGTTCCTGGAGCCGGTCCGCGTCGGCGACCTGGTCCATGTCAAGGCGCAGGTCAACTGGACCGGCCGGACGTCCATGGAGGTGGGCGTGCGGGTCCTGGCCGAGCGCTGGAACGAGTCGACCCCCGCCACCCAGGTGGGCTCGGCCTACCTCGTCTTCGCCGCGGTCGACGCGGACGGGAAGCCGCGCCGGGTGCCGCCGGTGATCCCGGAGACCGAGCGGGACCGCCGCCGCTACCAGGAGGCCCAGATCAGGCGGACGCACCGGCTGGCGCGGCGGCGGGACATCAGGGAGCTGCGGGAGCGCCGGGTGGCGGAGGGCTTCGAGGACTGAGCAGCGACTGAGCGGCGTGAGCAGCGCCCTGCCCGGTCAGGGGCCGACCGGGGCGTCCCCGCGGAACGCGCCGGCCACCACGGGGACCAGCTGCCGTTCGATCCGCTCGGCGGACAGGGCGGCCAGCTCGGTGCCGATGGGCGCCAGCGCGAGCCAGTTGAGCATGCCGGCCGTACAGCGCGTGCGTACTCGAAGATGTACTCCGACATGGGCGTGAAGTGGGACTGGGCCGGCGCGGTCGACAACCACTGAGCCGCTTCCCGGTGGGTGATGCCCGGCGCTGTCGGCCGCGCATCACCCACCGGCTCCCGCTAGCAGACCTTCTCGTCCCCCCGGATGACAGCAGGCTCCCCCTGCGGTGCCGGATCGTCGGCCCGCACCTTCCGGGCCTGCCCCTTGAAGTCCGCCCCGGCCGTCACCCGCAGCACCGGCCCCAGCCCCTTCACCGCCCGCAGCTCACTGCCCGGCAGAGCCGCCGCGAGCGACCGGGCCGACCGGTCCCAGCGCGGGTCGAAGGAGATCACCGTCCGCTTCACGTCGTGACGTGCCGCGGTCACCGGCTGCCGGTTCGTCGCGAAGCCGGTCGCCGCCAGTGCCGCGTCCAGCCGCCGGGCGAGCCCCGCCGTCGCCGTGCCGTTCTCCACCTGTACGTGGATCTGCTGCGGCGCGACCTCCACGGTCACCGGCACCGGACCGCGCGGCCTGGCGGGCGTGGGCGTGGGCGATGCCGGCGATGCCGAAGGTCCCGACGACGCCGACGGTGCCGGCGTCCCCAGCGGTTTGTCGTCGCGCATCGACTGGAACAGCTGGGCCGCCCTGGCCTCGTCCCACTTCAGCGTCGAGCCGATGCCCTTCACGACGTACCCCATCTGCCCGATGGGGACCGTCGTGAACTCGGACGAGGACGGGGAGAAGTTCCGCATCGCCCGGCCGAGGTCCAGCAGCTCGTCCGTGCCGAAGCCCGTGTCGGCCCGTACGGAGCCCAGCACCGCCCGTGTCACGTCCCGGAACCTGATCGGGTTGAGCAGCACCCCGGACGACGCCGCCCGCTCGATCAGCGCGGCCATGAACCGCTGCTGCCGCTTCATCCGGCTCAGGTCGCTCGCCACGTCGACGTGCCGGGACCGGACGTACTGCAGGGCCTGCCCGCCGTTCAGCTGATGGGTGCCGGGGGAGAGGTTCAGGCCGGTGTAGGAGTCCTTCAGGGGCTGGGCCGTGCAGATCCGGACCCCGCCGAGCGCGTCGACGGTCTCCATGAAGGAGATGAAGTCGACCTCCAGATAGTGGTCGATCTTCAGATGGGTCATGTCCTCGACCGTGCGGACGGTCAGCTGCGGGCCGCCCTCCGCGTAGGCCGCGTTCAGCTTGATGGGATGGGCGGCGCGCTGCTGCCCCGTCGTCTCGTCGACATGCGCCGGGACCTCGACGTACGAGTCGCGCGGCAGACTCACCACGGTCGCCCGCTCCCGGTCTGCCGAGATGTGCACGATCATGATCGTGTCGGTGCAGTGGCAGGGCGCCCCGCCCAGCCGGTACCTGCGCCGCTCCTGCTCGGTGATCTTGTCGCGGCCGTCGGTGCCGACCAGCAGGACGTTCATGCCGTGCCCCGCCCGGGGCCGGTTCTTCATGTCCTTGAACGGGTCGACCCGTGCGATGTCCGCGTCCAGGCTGGCCATCACGGAGTGCCCGATCCCGGCCGACGCCAGCACCACCACGGAGAGTGTGGTGACCGCCCGCATGGCCCAGCGCGGCCGCCGGGGCCTCGTGGGTCGTACCGGCGGCCGCGGGGCCTGACGGGTGGGCTGTGGTCGGCGCTGCGGCCGGGCGGGCCGGACAACGGACCGGGGCGGGCTGGCGGGCAAGGGACACCTCCGGACGAGGCCGTACGTGGGATCCGTAAGGACGGTAGGCCGATACGACCTTCATCCCGCGACTTGGCCCCGGCGGCGCGCACCGGTGTCCCCCGTTCGCGGTAACGTGAGCCCCCTATGAACGCCAAGCCCGACGTGCGGCACCCCGCAGTTTCTGTGATCATGCCCGTCCTCGACGAGGAGCGGCACCTGCGCGGGGCCGTCGAAGCGATCCTCGCGCAGGAGTACGCCGGCGAGCTGGAGGTCGTGATCGCCCTCGGTCCGTCCAAGGACCGCACGGACGAGATCGCGGCCGAGCTCGTGGCCGAAGACCCGCGTGTGCACACCGTCCCGAACCCGACCGGGCGCACCCCGGCCGCACTGAACGCCGCGATCAAGGCCTCCCGGCACCCGATCGTGGTCCGCGTGGACGGCCACGGCATGCTCTCCCCGAACTACATCACCACCGCCGTACGGCTCCTGGAGGAGACCGGCGCGATGAATGTCGGCGGCATCATGCACGCCGAGGGCGAGAACGCCTGGGAGCACGCGGTCGCCGCGGCCATGACCTCGAAGATCGGCGTCGGGAACGCCGCCTTCCACACCGGCGGTGAGGCCGGCCCGGCCGACACGGTCTACCTGGGCGTCTTCCGGCGCGAGGCGCTGGAGCAGCAGGGCGGCTACAACGAGGAGTTCATCCGCGCCCAGGACTGGGAGCTCAACTTCCGGATCCGCGAGGCCGGCGGGCTGATCTGGTTCTCGCCGGAGCTGAGGGTGTCGTACCGCCCGAGGCCGTCGGTGAAGGCGCTTGCCAAGCAGTACAAGGACTACGGCCGCTGGCGGCACGTCGTCGCCCGCTACCACGAGGGCTCCATCAACCTGCGCTACCTCGCCCCGCCGGTCGCCCTGTGCGCGATAGCGGCCGGGATCGTGGCCGGTGCCCTGGTGACCCCGCTCGGTTTCGTGATCCCCGGCGGATATCTCGCCGCGATCGTCGCCGGGTCCGTCCCGGCCGGCAAGGGGCTGCCGCTCAAGGCGCGGCTGCAGATCCCGGTCGCCCTCGCCACCATGCACATGACGTGGGGGTACGGCTTCCTGACCAGCCCCAGGTCGCTGGCGAAGCGGGTCATCGCGTCCCGTCGCCCCGCGGTGCTCAGCCCTTCTTCCCGCTGAGCACCGCCCCTCGCGGGTTCACCAGGTGTAGTCCGGGTCCACGTGCATGCACGCCTTGGTGTCCGAGGCGTTGAGGGCGCTCGCCGAGGCCGGGGTGGTGTCATCGTCGTCGGCGGTGTACCTGGTGCCCGAGCGCCAGTCGGCGCCCACCACCAGCGTGACCCCGGAGACGGCCCCCGATGTTCAGGTCCGCCTTCTTCAGGTTGCTGTTCAGGTGCTCGTAGTACAGGTATCCGGCGGTGGCGGTGCCGGCCATCGCCAGGGCGAGGACCGAGGCCGACCAGCGTATGACCCGGCGTCTGCGGCGCTTCCGGTCGCCGTCCGTCCCGCCTCCGCGCCGTCTTCCGCCGGGCCCGCCGGCACCGGCTGCCTGGGTCGTGAGGGGCATGGTGTCGTCGATCACCGACACGTCGGACACCTCCCCTCGCACACCGCTGCGCACCACCGCTGCCCGCCTCCCGCTCGCACCTGCCACCACGCCCGGAACTCCCGGGCACCTGAGCACGGCGGCAGTGTCATGCAGCCGTTCAGGAGTTGCCTGTGCTTACCTGTGCGGACCTGTGTGTGAAGAGACCGTGCCGCCTGTAATGACCCTGTATGGGCAGGCGGCACGGGCTGTCACCAGCGATAGGGTCCGTACACGTCCATGCACTGCTTGGTGTCCGAGCCGTTGATCGCGTCGGTGTTGTCCGGCAGGTCACCGGCCTTCGGGGCGGACTGCTTCGGGTACGAGGTGCCCTCGCGCCAGTCGGCCCCGACGACGAGCGTGACGCCCGACACATCGGTGCTCTGCTTCACCTGGTCCGTGGGGATCCCCAGCGCCTTGGCGACCGCCTGGGCGTCGCCCTGCAGGTCCGCGCTCGGGTACTCCACCACCGTCTTGTCCACGGACTGCGCGCTCGCCGAGGTGTCCGCCGAGGCCTGGGTGTAGCCCTTGGCGATCAGCTCCTGGGAGACGGTCCGGGCCCGGCCGGGGACCGCGGCCTCGGTGGAGGTGCCGGTGGCGTTCCGCACCAGCGCCCCGAGCCGGCCGGCGGAGACGGAGGGCTCCTTGGCCGGCGTGGCGGTCGCGGTGCTCTTCTTCTTCGAGCCCGAGTCCTTGTCGTCCTTGCCGTTCTTGTCGAACGCCACGTCGTCGCGGAGCATCTGCCACATCTTGTCGGCGTTGGTGCCGTCCGGCACCAGGTGGTCCTTGTTCTGCGGGTCCTCGACGTTCGGCATCGTGAGCGAGGTGATGCGGTCCGTCGGCACCGACTTGAGCTGCATGGCCAGGTCGTAGAGCTTCTTCGGGCTGCCGATCTCCTCGGAGACCGTCAGCGACTTGGTGGCCGCCTCCGCCAGGTCCATCAGCCTGCCGGTGTCGGTGAAGACGTTCTGCCCCTTCAATGTGCGGATCATCGAGTTGAGGTACATGTGCTGGGCCTTGGCCCGCAGCGGGTCGCTGCCCCAGGCGTGCCGGGTGCGCAGCCACTGCAGGGCCTGCTTGCCCTCGACCTTGTGCGTGCCGGCCGTCATCTTCAGCCCGGAGCCGCCGGACACCGCGGCCGTCGGCCGGTCCCACACGTTCTGGTTCACACAGACGTCGACGCCGCCGATGGCGTCCGCCATGCTCACCACGCCCGCGAAGTCGATCGTGATCCAGTGGTCGATGTAGACCCCGGTCAGGTTCTCCCAGGTGGCCAGCGTGCAGCCGGCGCCGCCGCGGGCCAGCGACTCGTTGATGATGGTGTTGGTCGCCGGGTACTTCTTGCCGGTTACCGGGTCCTTGCATCTGGGTATGTCGACCCGGGTGTCGCGCGGGATGCTCACCATCGCGGCGCTCTTGCGGTCCGCGGACAGGTGGATCAGCATCTGCACGTCGCCGAGCGGCGGGCTGCCCCGGTCGTACTTGGCGCCGCCGAGCTTCACGTTCGCGTCGGAGTTACGGCTGTCGGAGCCGATCAGCAGGATGTTCAACGGCGTCTGGCCGGCCGCGTTGGCCGCGCTCTTCTGCGCCTTGGCGTCGCCGCTGCTGCGCTGGCCCTTGTGGATGTTGCCGTTCAGATGCTGGTAGTAGAGGTAGCCGGCACCGGCGGTGCCGAGGACCACCACCGCCAGCGCGGTCGCCGACCAGCGCAGTGCCCGCCGTCCGCGTCGGGGCCGGCCGCCGTTCGAGCCGTCGCCGGAGCCGCCCTTGCGACGCCCGCCGCCAGTGGCGCCCGGCCTGACGGGTGCCTCGGGTGTCTTCGGCGCCTTCGGTGCGAGGGACATCGTGTCCTCGACCGCAGGCACCTCCCTCCGCACATCGCTCTGCGTCAACTCCCTGCCCTCCCCACCCTGCGCCCAGCGCGCACAGGCCCGCCGTCACGCCCCCCGTCGGACGTCCCACGGACCACACGGGTCCGCCCCGCGCCCGGTTAGACGCATGACAGACCCAGAGGGTTACCTGCTTATTTGGTAAGACTTGATGTCACCCGATGACAACTCCGTGCCACCGGGCGTCCGTTCGCCGCTATTTGGCGCACGTCACCTTGTCTGCCGTGGTCTTGCTGTCCACGTCCGGCGCCTTTGTCGGGGTGGTGAGGGAGACCCCCGCCCCCTGGAAGTCCTTGCCCAGCGTCAGTGTCATCGCGGGCAGTCCCTGGGAGTTGGTCACGCTCTTGCCAGGCTTCATCGCCGAGCCGGACAGGCCCAGGAGGCTTGCCAGTTCACGTGCCTGGGCGGCCTGGTCGGGGGCGTACTCCAGCGTGGTCTTGGCGAGTTCGGCGGGCGCGTTGCCGGCGTTCTCCGACTTGAGGACGCCCTCGTCGTTCTGCAGCCAGCTGAGGGTCTCCTGGGCGCTGCCGGGCGGGGCACCGCCGTTGAGGATCCGCACCCGCACCTCGGAGGCCTTGGACTTGCTACCTTCGAGACGGGCGGCCGCGGCGTCCTTGCTGGCCTGCGCCTGCTTCTTCTTGACGTCGGTGAAGGAGACGTCGTCCTTGATCGCCTGGAAGACGGCGGGGGCCTTCGACTCGTTGACCACGACGGTGACCGGGACCTTCTCGGCCGGGTTGTCCAGTACCGGGATGGTGGTGAAGGTCAGGTTCTTCGGGTTGAGCTTGCCGAGCTCCAGACCCAGGTCCTTCAGCTTGTTGATGCTGTCCAGTTGGGAGTCGACGGTGAGCGCCTTGGTGCCGACCTCGGCCAGCTTCAGCAGCTTCGTCGGGCTGGAGAGCGTCGAGTTGGAGCTGAGCTTGCGCATCAGCGCGCTCAGGAACTGCTGCTGGAGCTGGATCCGGCTCAGGTCACCGCCGAAGCCGACCGAGTGCCGGGTGCGCACGAAGGCCAGCGCGGTCTCGCCGGAGATGCTGTGGGTGCCCTTGGACAGCTTCAGATGCGACTGCTTGTCGTTGATGTCCTTGGCGAGACAGACGTCGACCCCGCCGACCGCGTCGGTCAGCGTCTTGACCGCGTTGAAGTCGGCCACCATGAAGTTGTCGGGCTTGATCCCGGTCAGCTCCGTCACCGTGCGCACGGTGCAGCTGGCCGTACGGCCGTCCTGGCCGAGGCTGGTGTTGAAGCGGACGTCGGTCGTCCCCGGGATGACCTTCGTGGTGCCGTCGGACTGTGTGGTCGGGCAGTCCGGGACGTCCACGATCAGGTCGCGCGGGATGCTCAACGCGGTCGCGTTGGAGCGGTCCTTGGAGATGTGCAGCAGGATGTTGGTGTCGGCGTGCCCGACGCTGCCCGCGTCGCCGTACCCCTCGTTGCCCTTGCCGGTGCGCTTGTCGGTGCCGATGATCAGCAGGTTGATCGCCTTGTCCTTGCTGAAACCACCGGTGCTCGCGCCGTCGTCGGAGACGGACGTGATGTTGTCGTTGAGGTGCTTGATGTACAGATAGCCGGCGGCCGAGACGGCGACCAGCACGAAGGCCATCGAACCGCCGGTCCACAGCAGCGCCTTCTTGGCCTTCGACTTCTTCTTCACCGGCCGTCGTGAGCGCCGCCCGGCCGGCGGCTCGGGCTCGCTGCGCCGTCGCCGCTGCCCCGGCACCTCCGGGCTCGCCGTCTCCCGCGTCCCGCCCGGGGCGGTGTGCGACGACGTCGCTCTGCGCGGTCCGGGCACCGCCGACGACTGTGGTGACGACTGCGGTGCGGAAGGCGTCAGTCGCAGTTCGTATTCACCGGTGTTCGGATTGAGCACCCACTGGTCTGCGGGATCGATGTTGTCCGCCCGCCCACGGCCTTGCGCGTCCACGGTTGTCCGAATCCTCCGTCGGGGGCCACGCGGCGCCTTCCCCCCACCAAGGCGCTCGGTCACGTTTCGCGGTGCACGACCCCAGGACGGACCTCGCGGCCGGGTACACCGGAGCGCTCACACTATCCGCCCGGTTCAGCGTCGAGTGACGCCAGTGACAAATTCATCCTCCCTACAAGCGGGCAATCCATCTCATTTAACTGACATCGAACAGCGCGGAAGTTCGCCGCCTTGGCGAGTGCTTTACGTGCAACTGTCCTCAGCGGCGGTGTTCCCGTGAAACGCGGGCGATGCCGAGTCCCCGGGAGAGGTGTTCTTCTTGGTCACCGTCACCGGCCGGTCGGCCCGCAACAGAGAGAAAAGCGCGTCCGCTCTGCCCGCCACGAGCTGGTCGCGATTGGAGTCGTACACATACGGCTCCCGCGGAACAGTGAGGAACTGCACATGTTCCGTGGGGATGGCCCGCACCCCGCGCACCAGTTGGTACAAACCCCGCAGACTGGCCAGTTCCGGATCGGTGGTGAGCGCCGAGGTCGCCGCGTCCAGCAATGGATAGAGCTTCGCCGGGTTCAGCAGTACGTCGCTGCTCTGGACCTTGCTGACGAGCGCCCCCAGGAACCGCTGCTGACGGTCCATCCGCCCGGTGTCGCTGCCGTCCCCCAGCGACTTGCGCGCCCGTACGTACCCCAGCGCCTGCTCCCCGTCGAGGGTGACGCGCCCGGCGGGCAGCCGCAGCTTGGCCGCCTTGTCGTCGATCGGCTTCTTCAGGCACACCTGCACCCCGTCGATCGCGTCGATCATGTCCTTGAACCCGCTGAAGTCGACGACGACGTAATGATCGACGCGGATGTCCGTGAGCTTCTCCACGGTACGGACGGTGCACGCCGAACCCCCCACTTCGAAGGCCGAGTTGAACAGCGTGAACGAGGGCTCGCCACGGTGCCCGTCGCTTTGCAGGCAGCCGGGCACGTGCACCATCAGATCCCGGGGCAGGGACACGGCGGTGGCGCTGCGCCGGTCGGCGGCGAGATGCAGCAGGATCGTGGTGTCGGACCGCTCGGTGCCCGAGTCCTTGCCGTAGCGGCGGTTCCCGTCCCCGGCACGGGTGTCCGACCCGATGACCAGAATGTTCTGCGCGCCCCGCACCAGCGCGGTGGGGCGCTCCCGCTCGTACCGGGCGAGCTCGGCGGCGGCCGCGTCGTCAGCGGTGATGTTGTCGCTGAGCTTGGTGTAGAGCGCCCAGCCGCCACCGAGGCCACCGGCGAACAGCACTCCGGCGCCGAGAGCCGTCCCCCGCATCCAACGCCGCCGACGCCGCCGGGCAAGTCCGGGCCCGGTGGCTGATGCCCCTACGACGTCGGTCACTGTTCAACAGTGCCTCGGGGGAGGGAGTGAAGGCGGCGGCAACTACTCCGTATGGGTGAGTGGCCCTGCCTTCTTGGGGGCGCCGGGCTGTGCCGATCTGCGGCTACCGCCGCGTGGGCGCGACAAGCCCCCACCGGGCCGCGGATATATGGCGACCTCATCGCGCCGAGGCGGTGACCCGCTCACTCTCGATCCGCTTGGCGATCCCTTCCTCGCCCAGTTCCTCCAGATGCCGGCACAGGACCACGGACCCCCCGGCCGCGAGCGGCGCGTACAGCCCCGCGCTCAGCCCGCCCCAGGTGTCGAACCCCAACCCCGAAAGCAGCCGAGATCCGGGCCCGGTCAGATCCAGCCCCGCCGCATCCCCGAGCGCCCGCTCCACGACCTCGGCGCCACTCATCTCCGCGCCCGCGACGATCAGAGCGGGCTCGTCCGGATCCACGGGCGAGAACGGCACGAACCGGTCCCCCTGGCTCGGCACCTCCACCGCGTAGTCCACGAACCCGTCCGGTGGCTGCGGAAAACGGCCGCCCAGCGGCCGCAACGCGAGCGCGACCCGCTCTCCCCGGCAGGCCCTGGCCGCCTCCAACGAGTCCGGACCGCTCACCACCACGTCGGCCGCAGCCGGGTCCCCGGCGATGTCCGCCACCACGCCCACCGACGAACACGCCAGCAGCCACACCGCTGTTTGCCAGTGCGCGGGCAGCAGCAGAGCCACCCGGTCACCCGGCTCCGTGCCGAGGTCGCCTTGCAGCAGATTCGCCGTCTTGGCCACCCAATTGGCGAAGGTGGCCACGGACAATTCGACGCGTTCGCCCGTGGCGTCGTCGTAGAAGGTCACCAGGGGGCGTCCGGGATCCGCGGCGAGCGCGGAACGCAGCAGGTCGGCAGGGGTGCGATCGGTGGCGTTCACCCGCGCAAGCGTACGCCGCGCCCGCCGCCCCCACCGGCCGGCGGGGCCACCGGTTCGGCGCAACCGCTTCCTACGGGCCGTCAGATCCCGTATGGACATATTTATCTGACTATGTTCAAGATCAGGAGCATGCGTGGACTCCTGACTTCCTCGATCGGCGTCACCTGCGCGGCGGCCCTCACCCTCCCGCCGGCCGTGCTGAACGTGCCGTCCGCAGCCGCCGCACCGGCGGAGCTGACCACGACGACCACCCTCCAGGGCAGTACCCAGTCGCTGCCCCTCACCCCCCGCACCCGCGAGCGCGTCCTGGGCCGGGCCCCCGAACAGGGCGTGTACAGCACCGACGTACGGCACTTCTCGCTCGTCGGCGTCATCTGGGACAACCCCGGAACCGAACTCGACGGCCGGGTCCAGGTCCGCACCCGGGCCGCCGCCACCGGCCGCTGGTCGGGCTGGCAGGACGTCGAGACCCGCAACGCCGACCACGGCGCCGACCCGGGCACCGCGGAGGCCGCCTCGGGCCGTGTCCACGGCGCCACCGCGCCCCTCTGGGTGGGCGACTCGAACGGAGTGGACGTACGCGTACGCGCCGGAGAGGGGAAGGCGGGGGGAGACGGGGACGGGGACGCAGTCGATGCCGGCCCGGGCGGCGGACCTTCCACCGGCGGACCCGACCCGCTGCCCGCAGGTCTGCGTCTCGAACTCGTCGCCCCCGGTGGCCCCGGTGGCCCCGGTGGCCCCGGTGGCCCCGGTGGCCCCGGCGGCTCCGGCGGCTCCGGCGGTCCCGGCGGTCCCGGCGACGAGTCCCCGCTGGACGGCCCGCCGCCCCTCGGCCTGCCGGTCGACGGTCCCTCGGTCGACGGTCCCTCGGTCGACGGTCCCTCGGCCGGGGGCGCCGGCACCGCGGACGACGCGTCGGCGGACGTCAACGCCGGCCTCGCGCCCGTCGACGCCACCGAGATCCCCGCGCTGAACCGGGAGGACACCGAGCTCGAACTGGAGGAGCTGACCGGTGTAGACGTCTCGCGAGGGAAGCCGTACATCGGACCGCGCCCGAAAATCGTCACCCGCCGGGGCTGGGGAGCCGACGAGTCGCTGCGCGAGAAGGGGTTCGTCTACACGGGCAAGATCAAGGCGGCCTTCGTCCACCACACCGCCTCCGGCAACGGTTACCGCTGCTCCGAGGCCCCGTCCGTCATCCGCAGTATCTACCGCTACCACGTGGTGAGCATGGGCTGGCGGGACATCGGCTACAACTTCCTCGTCGACAAGTGCGGAACCATCTACGAGGGCCGCGCCGGGGGAGTGGCGAAGGCCGTCAGGGGCGCCCACACCCTGGGCTTCAACAACGACAGCATGGGCATCGCGGTGATCGGCACATACGGCTCGCACCAGCCGTCCTCCGCGGCCGTGACCGCCGTCGCCAAGCTCACCGCATGGAAGCTGGGCCTTTTCGGGGCCAATCCCAAGGGAAAGACATATCTGAAGTCCGGTGGTGGCAATCTCTACCCAAAGGGGAAGAACGTACGACTGAACGTGATCTCCGGCCATAGGGACGGGTACGCCACCGAGTGTCCCGGCGTGAAGCTCTACGCCAAACTCGGCTCGGCCCGGACCAGCTCAGCGCGACTCCAAGGACGCTGAGTACGGGGCTCGCGGTCAACGCCATCGAAGACAGTCGGGGGAAAACCGCACGTCGATGCCGCGCGTCTCCGCGTGGCCGTCGAGGGCGCCGTCGCACGGTCTGCATACACTGGCCGGCCGACAGAGAGTTCGGCCGGTCCCGGCAGGAAGCAGAGACGACAGGTGACAGAAGCGATCCTTCTGGTCGGCGGCAAAGGCACCCGGCTGCGTCCGCTCACGGTCCACACGCCCAAGCCGATGGTCCCGGCGGCGGGCGTGCCGTTCCTGACGCACCAGCTGGCCAGAGCCAGAGCGGCGGGCGTGGAGCACATCGTGCTCGCGACGAGCTACCTGGCGGAGGTCTTCGAGCCGTACTTCGGCGACGGCGCGGCACTCGGCCTGCACATCGAGTACGTCACCGAGGAGGAGCCCCTCGGTACGGGCGGCGCGATCCGCAACGTGGCCTCCCGGCTGCACTCGGGCCCCGACGACCCGGTCCTGATCTTCAACGGCGACATCCTGACGGGCCTGGACATCCGCGCCCTCGTGGCCACGCACGAGTCGACGTCCGCCGATGTCTCCCTCCACCTGACGAAGGTGGCGGACCCACGCGCGTACGGTCTGGTCCCCACCGACGAGACCGGCCGGGTGCTGGCCTTCCTGGAGAAGCCGCAGACGCCGGAGGAGATCGTCACCGACCAGATCAACGCGGGGGCGTACGTCTTCCGCCGCTCGGTCATCGACACGATCCCGGCGGGCCGTCCGGTGTCGGTGGAGCGCGAGACCTTCCCGGAGCTCCTGGCGGCCGGCGCCCACCTCCAGGGCATGGTCGACTCGACCTACTGGCTGGACCTGGGCACGCCCGCGGCCTTCGTCCGCGGCTCGGCGGACCTCGTCCTGGGCCGCGCCCCGTCTCCCGCCGTCCCCGGCCGCTGCGGCGACCGTCTGATCCTCCCCACGGCCCGGGTGGCGGCGGACGCGAAGCTGACGGGCGGCACGGTGGTGGGCGAGGGCGCGTTCGTCGCGGAGGGGGTGCGGGTGTTCGGCTCGACGATCCTCCCGGGCGCCGTGATCGAGCCCGGCGCGGTCATCACCGACTCCCTGATCGGCAAGAGCGCCCGGGTCGGCGAACGGTCGGTCCTCACGGGCACGGTGATCGGCGACGGCGCGGTGGTCGGCGCCGACAACGAACTGCGGGAGGGCGCGAGGGTGTGGTGCGACGCGATGATCCCGGCGGGGGCGGTGCGGTTCTCCTCGGACCAGTAGGGGTGGTGCGGGCCGCTGTTTGACCGCGGGCGCGTGGGGGCTGGTCGCGCAGTTCCTACCCCCAGCCTTCGGCTGGGGGTACCCCCAGCGCCCCTGACGGGGCGCTGCCCAGCCGTTTCTCATACAGCCGCGGGCAGTCGTGCCGCTTGGGCGGCACGGGTGGGCGCGGGCGGCACCCTGCCAGCGCCGGTAGGCGTCCCGCCCCCGCCCAGCCTCCACCCCGGGTCGCTTACAACTGACCGATATCCCCGCGCGGCATCTTCGGCGCCCGCCTCGCCGGTGTCTGCCCGCTCAGCAGGATCAACCGGGTCGCCCGGTGCCGCTGCCCCGCGTACGGCTCCAGCAACCGCAGCATCGCCTCGTCATCGGCATGCCGGTCCCCGGCCAGCGCCCACCCCACGATCCCCGGCAGATGCAGGTCCCCGACCGTCACCGCGTCCGCCGCCCCATGACTGCGCTGCACGGTCTCCGCGGACGTCCATGGCCCCACCCCCGGCACCACCTCCAGCCCCGCCTGGGCGTCCGCAGCCGCCATCCCGACGGCCTGTTCGAGCCGCGCGGCGACCCGCACCGCCCGCAGGATCGTCGAGGCACGCTTGTTGTCGACCCCGGCCTTGTGCCACTCCCACGACGGGATCAGCGCCCAGGTGCGGGGCGCCGGCATCACCCACATCGGCCGCTCGCTCACCCCGGCGGGCCCGGGCGCCCGCTCCCCGAACCTCCGCACCAGCAACCGCCAGGCCCGGTACGCCTCGTCGGTCGTGACCTTCTGCTCCAGGACCGACGGGATCAACGACTCCAGCACCAGCCCGGTCCGCGTCAGCCGCAACCCCGGCCGCCGATGCCGCGCAGTGGCCACGACCCGGTGCCGGGGCACGAAGAGGGCGGGATCATCGGCCGAGCCGAGCATCTCGGGCAACTGCTCCAACAGCCACTCGGCCCCCGGTCCCCAGGCCTCCCCGCGCACCTCACCGCCGTACGCGGCGACCCGCAGCGTTCCGGCCCCGGCGGGCGTGAGACTGGCCCGCCACACGGACCCGTCCCGGGTGGCCCGAAAGGTGGGATCCCCGGGCCCACGCCGCAGCGGCCCGAGCACAAGCCCCAGATCGAGCGCCCCTTCGGGCTTCCACACCCGAACGCGCCCGGCTGCCGCGGCCTGCCGAGGCACCCCACCGGCGGGTACGACAACCTGCCCACCCCGCACAGTCGTACGAGTGGGCCTCGGAGCGAACCGTCCAGCCACGAAAGATCCCGGATGTGTGAGATGCCTGCTGTGAACTATGAGCCTAGGTGCAAACGCCCCGTCAGAGGCGCGGGGCTGTGCGGCTGCCGCCGCGTGGGCGCGACCAGCCCCCGCGGACCCGCACCCGCCCGCGAACCCGGTTCCCCCGAACCATAGGCACTCTCAACTCACCGCACCTCGATGAAGTCCCAGACCTCCCGCGCCGCCCTCTCCCGCGGCTCCTCCGCAGCCTTCCCCACAGCCACCGCCCCCATCGGATCCCACCCCTCCGGCAGATCCAACACCTCCCGCACCACGTCCCGGCAGAACATCGTCGACGAGACCCACGCCGACCCCAGCTGCTCCCCGGCCAACGCCACCAGCAGGTTCTGCACCCCGGCCCCCGCCGCGACCACGAACATCTCCCGCTCGGCGGCGTCCCGTCGCGCGTCCCCGTACGTGTGCGACCCGTCCATCACCAGACAGGGCACGACCAGATACGGCGCGTTCCGCAGCACATCGCCGCGCCGCACCCGCTTCGCGATGGACTCCTCCGACCTGCCGTCCTTCCTCAGGTCGGCGATCCACGCCTCGCGCATCGCGTCCAGCAACCGGACGCGTGCCTCCTCCGACTCCAGCAGCACGAACCGCCACGGCGTCGTGTGGTGCGGCGCCGGCGCGGTCACGGCCGCGGCGACCGCCCGCCGTACCGCCCCGGGGTCGACGGGATCGCCGGTGAACGCGCGGACCGTCCGCCGTAGCGTCACCGCTTCCCGGACCGCCTCGGACGTGCCGAGCCGGAACATGTCGCTGCCCGCGTCCCGGACCAGCGCCCGCGCGCCTTCGACCTCGTCCCCCGCCTCGGCCACGACGTGCGCGAGCCCACGCACCACGGCCACCGGCATCCCCGTGGCCTTGCCCTTCACCAGGTCGCCCGCGGCGGCCAGTTCGTCGGCCGTGGCGACGACCGTCGAGACCAGCGGATTGCCGTACGCGTCCACGCCCCCGCGCAGGTCGTCCAGCACCCGCACCCCGGCGGCGCCGATGGTCACATCCGTGAGTCCCGCGCGCCAGGGTCGCCCGAACGTGTCAGTGACGACCACGCCGACGTTGACACCCAGTGCGTCCCGCAGACCCGCGCGGACGGCCTGCGCCGAGGCGTCGGGATCCTCTGGCAGCAGCAGCACGGTCCCGGACGGGGTGTTGGAGGCGTCCACGCCCGCCGCCGCCATGACCAGCCCCTGCCGGTTCTCCACGATCCGCAGGGCCCCGCGCCGGGCCACCACCCGCACGGTCTCCGCGTCGATCGCCGCCTCCCGGTCGGCCGCCTCGACGAGCCGCCCCTCGGCCTTGGACACGATCTTGGACGTGACGATCACCACGTCCCCGTCGGCCAGCCCCGGCTCGGCCGCGGCGATCAGCTTCGCCAGGTCGTCGCCCTGCTGGACCTCGGGGATCCCGGCCGGCGCCCACACCCGGTACCCCGGCACCGCGTCACCGGTCGTGTCGGTCGTCTCGGTCATACCCCGCGCACCTCCTCGGCCAGCGCCAGCGCCTCCCGCGCCATCTGCGCGGCCGCGTCCAGGTCGGTCATCATCAGCGGTACGGCCCGGCAGCGGATGCCGGCCGTCTCGATCCGCTCCACACTGCCCGCGTCCACGGTGTCGACGAGCCAGCCGTCCAGCAGCCCCGAGCCGTAGTGCTCGGCGACCGCCGCCGCCGTCGACTCCACGCCCACCGCCGCGAGCACCTTGTCGGCCATCCCGCGCACCGGCGCGTCCCCGACGATGGGGGAGAGGCCCACCACCGGCACCCCGGCGCCCGCGATCGCCTCCCGGATGCCGGGCACCGCGAGGATCGTGCCGACGGAGACCACCGGGTTGGACGGCGGGAAGAGGATGACGTCCGCTTCGGCGATGGCCTCCAGGACGCCCGGCGCCGGCTTGGACTGCTCGGCGCCGACCGGGACGACCGCCTCGGCGGGCACGGACGCCCGCAGCCGTACCCAGTACTCCTGAAAGTGCACGGCCTTGCGCTCGCCGTCGACCTCGACGGCCACATGGGTCTCGACCCGGTCGTCGGTCATCGGGATCAGCCGCACGCCCGGCTTCCAGCGGTCGCACAGCGCCTCGGTCACCGCGCTCAGCGGGTATCCGGCGCCCAGCATCTGCGTGCGCACGATGTGCGTCGCGAAGTCCCGGTCGCCGAGCCCGAACCAGTCGGGCCCCACCCCGTAGGCGGCGAGCTCCTCCTTGAGGTGGAAGGTCTCGTCGGCCCGCCCCCAGCCCTGCTCCTCGTCGATGCCGCCACCGAGCGTGTACATCACCGTGTCGAGGTCCGGGCAGACCTTCAGCCCGAAGAGGTGGATGTCGTCCCCGGTGTTGCCGATGACGGTCACGTCGGCGTCCGGCACGGCCTGCTTCAGACCGCGCAGGAACCGGGCACCGCCGATACCGCCTGCCAGAACCACAATGCGCATGAGCCAAGTCTTGCAGGCGGGTCGGACAACGCGGCACGCGTCATGGTGTTACGGGTCACGCGGTCACGGGACGCGCCTCGCACACGGCGGCGGTGGCCGTGTGCATCTGCATCTCGGTCAGGCCCGGGTAGTACACGTGCAGGCTCACCGCCGGCTCCAATGCGTCGTTCACCACCTCGTGCACATACCCCGGCGCGAACACCCGCTGCGCGCCGGCGTCCAGTGCGCGCGTGCCCCGCTCGGTGCGCTCGGTCAGGGCGCCCTCCAGGACGGTCAGCACGCCGGAGGAGCGGCCGTGGTCGTGCAGTCCGCTGCCCTGCCCGGGCACCCAGGACAGCAGCCACACCTCGTAGCCGGGGCCGGTGCGCAGCCGGTGGTACCAGCGACTCGTCGCGTCGTACTCGACCAGGTGCTCCCACTGGGAGCGGTCGGCGGCGATCGCGCGGGCGAGGCCGACGAACTCGGCCACGGTGACCGGGTGCTCGCGCGGCGGCTGCAGCAGGTGCGGGACTTCGAGGATGTCGCCGGCGATCTGGAGGTCGTTGTCGCTGTTCATGGGGTGCGGTGGTTCCTCAGTGAAGAAGGTCAGAGGGGAACGAAATGCGAAAACCGAGTCCGGTGGACTCGGTCTGCAGCTGGAGCGGCCGGGATGCGGCTATGGCTCAACAGCTGGAACAGCAACAGCTACAGCGAGCGCGGGCAGCACCGTGGGACCCGGCGGTGCGGGTCGAGGTGAGCGCCATTTTCGCGAGCATGCCCACTAGGACATCGGTTCACACCTCCGCTGTCAACTCGACGCCCGGTATGTGGGACCGGTTTCACCTCATCCGGTTCATCTCTCTGCCGAAAGGTTTGTTCAGTGGGCACCCGGGACACATGGCGCACAACCGGGCGCGTGAGTCACTTCGGAACGCGATCGAACATCTGGGCGTCCTTCTCCGTACAACCTCTGTATGGGGTCGGAGGCCCTCCAGGGCCTCGTCTGCATGTCAAGGTTTATGCCGATTTGAACACTTTCCGCACGGCCTTGGTTCCGCAGAGTGAATAACGGGCCCAATAGCAGATCTCGGCTTGACTCGCCCGGAGCAGCACACTTGTAATTTCACTCGTGTCGTTCAGCCGAAATCGGCAGCGGCCACGGCACGGGGACGCGAAAGACGGACGAGGGGCGCACATGACCGAGCTGGTGCAGCAACTGCTGGTCGACGACGCGGACGAGGAGCTCGGCTGGCAGGAGCGCGCGCTGTGCGCCCAGACCGACCCCGAGTCCTTCTTCCCCGAGAAGGGCGGCTCCACCAGAGAGGCCAAGAAGGTCTGCCTCGCCTGCGAGGTGCGCTCCGAATGCCTCGAGTACGCCCTCGCCAACGACGAGCGCTTCGGCATCTGGGGCGGACTCTCCGAACGGGAACGCCGCCGCCTCAAGAAGGCCGCCGTCTGAGAGGCCGCCGTCCGAGAGACTGCCGCCCGAAGCGGGCGTCCACCCAACGCACACATCTGATCTGCGCGAACGGCCCGTCGCCAGTGGGTTATCCACAGGCGGCGGGCCGTCGACATGCCCAGCCGATAGTGTGGGCGCTCGTCCGAGACGCCTCGCCGCAACCAGCGGGCGCAGGAGTCCACCGCAGTCCATCGAACCGGGGCCCGTACCTCGATGTCCGTGCACAGCCACACGGCAGCCCAAGACACGGCTGCCACACCAGAGTTCCCGCGTCATGTGGTGACGGCGGTCCTCGTCTCCCACGACGGTGCCCGCTGGCTGCCCGACGCCCTCGCCGGGCTGCTCGGCCAGGATCGCCCCGTCCAGTACGCGGTGGCGGCCGACACCGGCAGCGCGGACGACTCCGCCCAGCTGCTCTCCGAGTCCCTCGGCGACGGCAACGTCCTGCACCTCGCCCGCCGCACCGGCTTCGGCCAGGCGGTCGAGGAGGCGGGCCGCGCCGCGCCCGTCCTCACCCCGGACGACCTGCCGTACCTGAAGCGGCCCAGCGGCTGGGACCCGGTCACCCGCCAGTGGCGCGACGACGCGTACGACATGCCCGAGCTGCCCCACGGCGAACCCGTCCAGTGGCTCTGGCTGCTGCACGACGACTGCGCGCCGGAACCCGACGCCCTCGCCCAGCTGCTGCGGGTCGTCGACAACGAGATGGAGCTGGGCCGTGACGACGTCGCGGTCGTCGGCCCCAAGCTGCGCGGCTGGTACGACCGCAGGCAGCTCCTTGAGGTCGGCGTCACCATCGCCCACTCCGGCCGCCGCTGGACCGGCCTGGACCGCCGCGAGCAGGACCAGGGGCAGCACGACCACGTGCGGCCCGTGCTGTCCGTCTCCACCGCCGGCATGCTGATCCGCCGCGACGTCTTCGAGGAGCTCGGCGGCTTCGACCGCCGGCTGCCCCTGATGCGTGACGACGTCGACCTGTGCTGGCGCGCGCACAACGCCGGCCACCGCGTCCTGGTCGCCCCCGAGGCCGTCGTACGGCACGCCGAGGCGGCCTCGCGCGAGCGCCGCGCCGTCGACTGCGCCGGCCGCACCACCGCCTCCCCGCACAAGGTCGACAAGGCCGGTGCCGTCTACACCCTGCTCGTCAACACCCGCACGGCCATGCTGCCCTGGGTACTGCTGCGCCTGGTGCTCGGCACCCTCCTGCGTACGGTCGCCTATCTCGTCGGCAAGGTCCCCGGACAGGCCCTCGACGAGATCCGCGGTCTGCTCGGCACCCTGCTGCGACCCGAGCGGATCATCACCGGACGCAGCAGGCGCGGCCGCTCCCAGCTGGACAAGGGCGAGCTGCGCCCGCTGTTCCCGCCGCCCGGCGCCACCGTCCGGGCCACCGTCGAGCAGGCCGCCGGTGAGTTCTTCGGCGGCGACGACGAGATCTCCGCGGCCGGCCGGCACGGCGGCGCGGTCGAGTCCGGGCCCGGCGGCGACGACGCCGACTTCCTGGAGATCGAGCAGTTCGCCCGCCTCAAGCGCATCGCCCGCAAACCGGGCCCGGTGCTCTTCCTGGCGCTGCTCCTCGTCTCCCTGGCCGCCTGCCGCGCACTGCTCGGCTCCGGCGCGCTCGCGGGCGGCGCCCTGCTGCCCGCCCCGGGCAGCGCGGGCGCCCTGTGGTCGAGCTACCTCGACGCCTGGCACGCGGTCGGCGCCGGCGGCACCCCCGCCGCCCCGCCGTACCTGGCGATCGTCGCCTCGCTGGCCTCCCTGCTGTTCGGCTCGACCGGGCTCGCCGTCACCGTGCTGCTCGTCGCCTCGGTGCCGCTGGCCGGGTTCACCGCCTACTTCGCCTCCCGCCCGCTGGTCACCTCGCGCCTGCTGCGCGCCTGGGTCGCCATCGCCTACGCCTTCCTGCCGGCCGCCACCGGTGCCCTCGCCGGCGGCCGCATCGGCACCGCCGTCCTCGCGATCCTGCTGCCGCTCACCGCCCGCGCGGGCGTCGCGGCCAGCGGCCTCGCCAACTCCTCGGGGGCGCGCGGCAGCTGGCGGGCCACCTGGGCGTACGCGCTGCTGCTGACCATCACCACCGCGTTCACGCCGATCGTCTGGCCCATCGCCCTGATCCTCGGCATCGCCGTCCTGGCCGTCCGCCGCACCGACCTGGTCGCCTCCGCCCTGCGCCTGCTGGCCCAGCTCGGCACCCCGCTGCTGGTCCTCGCGCCCTGGTCGCTGACCCTGCTGCCGTTCGGCTTCTTCAAGGAGGCCGGGCTGGAGTACGGCGCCTCGGCCGCCTCCGCCCTCGACCTGCTCGGCGCCAGCCCCGGCGGCCCCGGCACCCTCGACGGGCTCATGCTCATCGGCGTCGTGCTGGCCGCGCTCGCCGCCCTGCTGCGCTCCGAGCGCCAGTCGGCGATCCGCACCGCCTGGGTGGTCGCCCTGGTCGGTCTGGTCTTCGCGGTCCTCTCCAACAGCTCCACCTGGGCGGGCCCCGCGACCCTCGTCTACGGCATCGCGATCCTGTCCGCCGCCGCGCTCGGCGCCGACGGGGCACGCGCGCGTGTCGCCGAGCAGAGCTTCGGCTGGCGCCAGCCGGTCGCCGCCCTGATCGCCTTCGCCTCCGCCGCGGGCCCGCTGCTCCTCGCCGCCGGCTGGATGATCGCGGGCGCCGACGGCCCGGTCGAGCGCCGCGACCCCAGCCAGGTGCCCGCCTTCGTCGCCGAGGACAGCACCACCAGCGACCAGGTCCGCACCCTGGTCCTCGACAGCGACAGCACCGCGCACGTGGACTACATGCTGGTGCGCGGCTCCGGCGCTCGCATGGGAGACGCCGAGGTGGCCGCCGCCGACGGCGAGAACGCCAAGCTCGACAAGGTCGTCGCCAACCTGGTCGCCGGCTCCGGCGCCGACCAGGCCGACCAGCTCGGCGGATTCGCGGTGCGCTACGTCCTGGTCCACAAGGGCGCCTCGCGCGACATCACCCGCGTGCTGGACGCCACGCCCGGCCTGAGCCGGCTCAGCCAGCAGGACGGCAGCGCCCTGTGGCGCGTCGACCAGCAGGTCTCCCGCGCGATGATCGTCTCCGCGAACGGCTCCGGCACGCCGGCCTCCGTCGCCGCCGGCCCGGTCGAGATCCACAGCACGATCCAGTCCGGCGCCGACGGCCGGATCCTGCGCCTGGCCGACTCGGCCGCGCCCGGCTGGACGGCCACCCTGGACGGCAAGCAGCTCACCCGCACCACCGTGGACGGCTGGGCCCAGGGCTTCGAACTCCCGTCCTCCGGCGGGAAACTCGACGTCACCTACGACACCCCGTTCACCCACACCGCCTGGCTGTGGGCCCAGGGTGCCCTCGCCGTCGTCCTGGTCGTCCTCGCCCTGCCCGGCCGCCGCCGCGACGTCGACGACGACCTCCCCGAGGAGCAGCCGATCCCCGCCCAGGCCGTCGAGGGCGAGGGCCGCCGCGCCCGCCGTCTGCGCGCCCAGGCGGAGGCCGAGGAGGAGACGGCTCCGGAGGACGAGACCGACTTCCCCGAGCCCGCTCCGGCACCCCCGGAGGAGCAGCCTCAGGTCGCTGTCCCGCAGCAGCAGTCGTACGACGAATGGGACCCCGCCTCCTACCCGGCGGCCGACGGCTACAACGCCGGCTACGCCGACCAGTACCAGGACACGGGCGCCGGCCAGTACCAGCCGGGCGGCTACGACCAGCAGACGTACGACCCGTACCAGACCGGCCAGTACGACCCGTACGCCTACGGCGGGCAGCACGGGCAGACCGCGTACGACCCGACGTACCAGCAGGGCTACGACCCCGCCTATGACCCGGCCGCCCAGCACCACCACGGCACCGGCGGCGAGCACCACGACGGGAGCCAGCAGTGAACCGCACCACCCTGTCCCTGCTCGCCGGTACGGCCGCCCTCGCGGCGGTCACCGGGTTCGCCGCGCTGAACCCGCCGGCCACGTCGGCCGCGCACACCGCCGAGGCGGCCGCCCAGCTGCCCGTGGAGCGCACCACGCTGCTGTGCCCGGCGCCGAGCCTCTCCGACATCGCCGACACCTCGTACACGTCGTTCACGCCCGTCACCAAGGGCACCACGAGCGACGGCAAGGCCGCGCTCCAGGCGGCCACCGAGCAGTCGGTGGACGGGACGGGCGGCGGCAAGAAGAAGGCGTCCAAGCCGGTCCTCACCCCGAAGGCGCCCGGCACCCCGGTCACCGGTGACACCTCCGGTGCCGACGGGCCCGCCTACGTCGGCACCGCCGAGGGCAGCTACGCGTCCGGCTGGACCGTCCAGGAGACCACCGAGGTCGCCGCCGGCACCGGGCGCGGCCTGCAGGGCGTCAACTGCACGCCGGCCGACACCGACTTCTGGTTCCCCGGCGCCAGCACCGCCGCGAGCCGCACCGACTACGTGCACCTCACCAACCCCGACGACAGTGCCGCGGTCGTCGACATCGATCTGTACGGCAAGGACGGCCAGCTCAAGTCCACGGTGGGGGAGGGCATCTCGGTCCAGCCGCACGCCAGCGAGCCGGTCCTGCTCTCCACGCTCACCGACGAGCGGCAGACCGACCTGACCGTGCACGTGAACGTGCGCAGCGGCCGGGTCGGCGCAAGCGTGCAGGCCCTGGACGACAAGACCGGCGGCGACTGGCTGGCCGCATCCGCCGACCCGTCCGGCAGCCTGGTGCTGCCCGGCATCCCCAAGGACGCCACGGACGTCCGGCTGATCGCCTTCACCACCGGCGACGCCGACGCGGACCTGAAGGTGCGCCTGGCCTCCCCGAACGGCACCATCACTCCGGCCGGCAACGAGACACTGCACGTGAAGTCGGGCATGACCACCGCGGCCGACCTCGGCGACGTCACGCGCGGCGACGCGGGCTCGCTGATCCTCACGCCCACCGACCAGTCCGTCCCGGTGGTGGCCGCCCTGCGCGTCACCCGCGGCAAGCCCGGCAAGCAGGAGACCGCGTACATCCCGGCGACCGCGCCGATCGGTACGCGCGCGACGTCCGCCGACAACAGCGGAAAGGGCACCACGCTCTCCCTGACCGCCCCCACCGCCACCGCCCAGGTCAAGGTCACGGCGTCGGCGGGCAGCGAGGGCGGTACGGCGGTGTCCAAGACGTTCACGATCAAGTCCGGCACCACCCAGGACGTCGACGCCCCGGTCCCGTCCGGCCTGAAGGGCACCTACGCGCTGACCGTGGAGACCGTCTCCGGCGGCCCGGTCTACGGCGCCCGCACCCTGGCGGCCACCGAGGAGGGCGTCCCGGGCTTCACGATCCAGACCCTCCCGGACGACCGCGGCACGGTGGCCGTACCGGTGGCCGACCAGAACGTGTCGGTGCTGCAGAAGTAGAAGCAGAAGCGGAACCAGAAGGGGGGAGTGCCGGGGGCCACCAGGAGGACAACCCTGCTGGTAGGGCCCCCGCTCAGTCCTCGCCGTAGCGGGGGTCCACCGTCTCCGGGGTGAGTCCGAGCAGCTCGGCGACCTGCTCCACGACGACCTCGTGCACCAGGGCGCCCCGTTCGTCGCGCCCCTTGGTGCGGATCTCGACCGGCCGTCGGTAGACGACCACCCGCGCCCTGCGTCCCTCGCGCGCGGGAATGATGCCGCCCAGCGGCACGGCCTCGTCGCTCCAGGTCTCGCCGTGCCGGTCCTGGAGCCGGGGTACCTCCAGCACCAGGAAATCGATGTCGGCGAGCTGCGGCCAGCGCCGCTCAAGGCGCTCCACGGAGTCCTGCACCAGGTCCGCGAACACGTCGGCGCGGCTCGCGGCCAGCGGCACCTGAGGTGGCGCGATCGGCCCGCGCATGCCCCGACCGTGGCGATCGCGTCGACGAGGCCCGGGGCCGGCGGCACGGGGCGGTACACGGTTCTCCATCACTGGTGAAGCGTAGTCCTCGCGGGCTCCGGCCGTGCTGTCCCGCGCCCCGACGGCGTCCTGGGCGACATGTCGGAGGATGACCAATCCGGCCAAGGTTGGGCTCGTTTCCGTATCTCCACAAGACCGACGGCCTCAAGGCAATTGACGTTGTTCGTACCGACTGATGACCGGATGCGGTACCGCCCCGGGGCCCGGACGACCCGGTCCACGCAGGTCAGCAAGGTGTGTCCGGAGGGGTGTGTGGGGCGTTTCACAGCACGACACGGTGGAGTGACCTGGGGGAGAGTCGTCGCGGCCCGCTCAAGAGTGCGGTACCGTCCAACCTCGTGAGCCCTGTACGTCGCTGTTCGCGAACCGCCTGCGGCCGACCCGCCGTCGCGACGCTGACGTACGTCTACGCCGACTCGACCGCGGTCCTCGGTCCGCTCGCCACCTACGCCGAACCCCACTGCTACGACCTGTGCGCCGAGCACTCCGAGCGCCTCACCGCCCCGCGCGGCTGGGAGGTCGTCCGACTCCTCGACGGTTCCGCCCCTGCGCGGCCCACCGGCGACGACCTGGAAGCCCTTGCGAACGCGGTGCGCGAGGCGGCCCGCCCCCAGGAGCGGGCGGCCCAAGCGGGCGGCGGCGGACGCGGCGCGGACCCGATGGAGGTCGCACGGCGCGGCCATCTGCGGGTGCTGCGGTCACCGGACAACTGACGTTCCTTCGGGCAAGCGACGTTCCTTCGGGTGGCTGACGTCCCTTCGGGTGTCCGAGGCCCCTTCGGGTGACTGACGCCGTCTCGGGTGGCTGACGTTCTTTCAGGTGGTCGGCCTCCTTCCCGGTGGTTGTCCTTCGTGTGCGTTCCGTTCAGCGGTGCGCACCCATTGACGCACGCTTGTCGCGGACACGACCATTCCGGGTGACCGTCGGCGGGAAATCGCTTTCTGCATGCCGGAACCCGAGGGCGCCCGTGCACGTCCAGGAACTGGAACCCGTCGCCGACTCGATGAGAGCCCATCTGGCGGGCCTGTGCGGCCTTCTGGCGGCCGTACTCGTCGCGAGGCTCGCCTACCGCATGCCGCTGGACCAGACGCTCTCCAGTGCCGCCCAGGGCGCCGCGTTCGGCCTGTTCCCCATCCTCTGGATCGTCGTCAACGCCCTGTGGGTGTACCGGATGACGGTCTGCACCCGGCACTTCGACGTCCTGCGCCGCTCGTTCGAACGGCTCTCCGGCGACCCGCGTATCCAGGCCCTGGTGATCGCCTTCTGCTTCGGCGCGTTGCTCGAGGCGTTGGCCGGATTCGGCGCCCCGGTCGCGATCTGCTCGGTGATGCTCGTCGCCCTCGGTTTCGACCCGGTCCGCGCGGCCGTGGTCTCCCTGGTCGCCAACACCGCCCCGGTGGCCTTCGGCGCGATGGGCACCCCGGTCGTCACACTCGCCCAGGTGACCGGGCTGCCCCTGGACTCGGTGGCCTCCGTGGTGGGCCGTCAGACCCCGCTGCTCGCGCTCGTGGTCCCCTTGGTGCTGGTCGGCCTGGTCGACGGCACGCGCGGGCTGCGCGAGACATGGATTCCCGCTCTGGCGTGCGGAACCGCCTTCGCCGCCGCCCAGTTCGCCGCCTCCAACTACGTCTCCGCCCAACTCGCCGACATCTGCGCCGCGCTGGCCGGCGCGGCCGCCCTGGTCGCCGTACCGCACGCGCGCGTGCCCGCCGCGGCGGAGGTCCGCGCCGCCGTTCTCACGGGTGCCCGCAGCGCGGACCTCGACGAACCCGACCCGCGCCCCGAAGTCCTGCGCGCCTACGCCACGTACGCCCTGATCGTCACCGTCTTCTCGATCGCTCAGATCCCGGCCGTCAAGGACTGGCCGACAAAGGCCAACCAGGTCTACGACTGGCCCTTCCTGAACGCCGTCAACCCAAGGGCCAACCGATCGGTGGAAATCTCTTCACCTGGCCGATCGTCTCCACGGGCGGCACGCTCGTGCTCTTCGCCGGCATCGGCGCGGCGGCCGTCCTGCGCGTGCACGCGCGCGTGGCGGCCGCGGAATGGGTGGCGACGGTACGGGAACTGCGCTTCGCGATCCTCACCGTGACCTCCGTCCTCGCCCTCGCCTACGTCATGAACCTCTCCGGACAGGCCGCGACGATCGGCCACTTCGTGGCGGCGGCCGGTGCGGGGCTCGCCTTCCTGTCGCCGGTCCTCGGCTGGTTCGGTGTCGCCGTCTCCGGGTCGGACACCTCGGCCAACGCGCTCTTCGGAGCGCTTCAGGTGAGCGCGCGCACGAGTCCGGACTCTCGCCGGAACTCCTGGCGGCCGCCAACAGCTCCGGCGGCGTGCTCGGCAAGATGATCTCCCGCAGAACCTGACGATCGCCTGCGCGGCGGTCGGCCTGGCGGGCCGTGAGGGGGACCTGCTGCGGAAGGTGCTGCCATGGAGCCTCGGGCTGCTGCTGGTGATGTGCCTGATCGTGGTGGGGCAGAGCTCGCCGGTGCTGGGGTGGATGCTGCCGTGACCGGTCACAACGATCCTGGCGACCGGTCCTCCCGGAGGCCCACGCGCCCCCGGTCTTTCTCCGATCCAAGTGGATCCCAGTTGATCTCGATCGATCTCTGTCGATCCCGCCCGGTCGCCACCGTGAGTCCGCTGAGGGATCTGCTGGGGCATCCCACGTCTGGCGCTTACCCGGGGCAGGTAGCTTGGGGCGATCGAGAGGATTCCAGGAGGGTTGGCCTGTGGCTGCTGCTGATCTGTCGCAGATCGTGAAGGCGTACGACGTGCGCGGGGTGGTCCCGGACCAGTGGGACGAGGCGCTCGCCGAGTTGTTCGGCGCCGCGTTCGTCCAGGTGACCGAAGCCACCGCGATCGTCGTCGGCCACGACATGCGGCCGTCCTCGCCCGGTCTGTCCCGCGCCTTCGCGCGCGGTGCGGCGGCCCGGGGGGTCGACGTCACCGAGATCGGCCTGTGCTCGACGGACCAGCTGTACTACGCCTCGGGCGCCCTCGGTCTGCCCGGCGCGATGTTCACGGCCTCGCACAACCCGGCGCAGTACAACGGCATCAAGATGTGCCGCGCGGGAGCCGCGCCGGTGGGCCAGGACACCGGTCTGTCGGAGATCCGCGAGCTGGCGGAGCGCTGGTTGCAGGAGGGCGCCCCCGAGCCGGCCGCCACGCCGGGAACGATCACCACCCGCGAGACGTTGTCGGACTACGCGGCCCATCTGCGCTCGCTCGTGGACCTGACCTCCAGCCGTCCCCTGAAGGTCGTGGTCGACGCGGGCAACGGCATGGGCGGCCACACGGTCCCGACGGTCTTTGAGGGCCTGCCGCTGACCCTGGTCCCGATGTACTTCGAACTGGACGGCACGTTTCCCAACCACGAGGCCAACCCCCTGGACCCCGCCAACCTGGTGGACCTCCAGCAGCGGGTCCGCGCCGAGTCCGCCGACCTGGGCCTGGCCTTCGACGGTGACGCGGACCGCTGCTTCGTGGTGGACGAGAACGGCGACCCGGTCTCCCCGTCGGCGATCACGGCTCTCGTCGCCGTGCGCGAACTCGCCCGCAACGGCGGCAAGGGCACGGTCATCCACAACCTGATCACGTCCTGGACCGTCCCCGAGGTGGTGCGGGAGAACGGCGGCACACCGGTCCGCACCCGCGTCGGCCACTCCTTCATCAAGGCCGAGATGGCGAGGTCCGGCGCGATCTTCGGCGGTGAGCACTCGGCCCACTACTACTTCAAGGACTTCTGGAACGCCGACACGGGCATGCTGGCCGCCCTGCACGTCCTCGCGGCCCTCGGCGGCCAGAGCGGCCCCCTGTCCTCCCTGGTGGACCAGTACGACCGCTACGTCGGCTCCGGCGAGATCAACTCCACGGTCGCCGACCAGCAGGCCAGCCTCGCGGAGATCCGCGCGGCCTACGGAGACCGCGGCGATGTCACCCTGGACGACCTCGACGGCCTGACCGTCACCGCCGCCGACTGGTGGTTCAACGTCCGCCCGTCCAACACGGAACCGCTGCTGCGCCTGAACGCGGAGGCGAGGGACGAGGCGACGATGACGAAGGTACGCGACGAGGTACTGGCGATCATCAGAGCGTGACGAACGGGTCCGCCCCGGCCACCTCGCCCCACCCGCCACCCATGGCCAGCCCGACCCACCCCACCGGCGGTAATCTGACCGCACGCGAACATCCCACCCCGAAGGGAAACCCCATGCCGCTCGAAGCCGGCCTCCTGGAGATCCTCGCCTGCCCGGCCTGCCACGCCCCCCTCAAGGAGCAGGACGCCGAGCTGATCTGCACCGGCCAGGACTGCGGCCTGGCGTACCCCGTCCGCGACGGCATCCCCGTCCTCCTCGTCGACGAGGCCCGCCGCCCCGCGTAAGCAGTAGGCGGTAAACCGTAAGCAGTAAGCCCCACAACCGCAGAACACCAGGACCCCGGCAACCGGAGGCCGCTCCCATGCTCGACGATTCGCTGCTCGACACCCCGGAGGGCCTTGCCGAGGCCGACCGCCGCGGTCTGCTGCGCGGTGCGGCCGAGGCCGGCGCCCGCGTCCGTACGGCCGCCCGGCACGCCATCGAGGCCGGTGTCCAGGAGCTGAAACCGGACGGCCGCCCGCGCGCCGTCCTGATCGCCGGCCCCGGGGTCGCGGCCACCCACGCCGCCGACCTCCTCGGCACGCTGGCCGGCGCCGGCAGCCCCGTCACCCGGTTGGCCCCCACCGGCGTCGCCCCGGCCGCCGGCGCCCTGCGCTGGGAGCTCCCGGGCTGGGCCGGCTCCGTGGACCTGCTGCTGATCGCCACCCCGGACGGCACCGAACCCAGCCTCTCCCTCCTGACCGACCAGGCCTACCGGCGAGGCTGCTCGGTCGCCGCCGTCGCCCCCGCCGACACCCCGCTCGCCGAAGCGGTGGCCGGCGCGCACGGCCTGTTCGTCCCGATGGCGACGGCACCGTACGACCAGGACGAGCCGCTCGCGGGCTCCTCTCCTGGCGTCCTGTGGGCGCTGCTCACCCCGCTGCTTGCACTCCTCGACCGCATCGGCCTGGTCACCGCCCCGCCGGACGCCCTGGACAAGGTCGCCGACCGCCTCGACCACATCGCCGAGCGCTGCGGGCCGGCCATCGCGACCTACAGCAACCCGGCCAAGACCCTCGCCGCGGAACTCGCCGACGCGCTCCCGGTGATCTGGACGGAGGGCGACTCGGCAGGCCCGGCCGGCCGCCGCTTCGCCGCCGCCCTCGCCGAACTGGCCGGCCGCCCCGCCCTGGCCGCCGAACTCCCCGAGGCCCTGGCGGCCCACACCGCCCTGCTCGCCGGCCCGCTCGCCGCCAGTGCCGACCCCGACGACTTCTTCCGCGACCGCGTGGAGGAGCAACCCGCCCTGCACGCGTGCGTAGTGCTGCTCCGCGACCGCCCGCTCGGCGGCCTCACGGCCGCTCCCGCCGCCCGCGAACTGGCGCTGAGCCACGACACCCCGATCAGCGAGCTGGAGCCCGAGGCGGGCGACGAGCTGGAGACCCTGGCGGAACTGATCGCCGTCACGGATTTCGCCGCCGTTTACCTTGCGCTCGCTTCGAGGGCCTGAGGTGGACACCTACACCGGAACCGCCGCACGAAGGGCGGCCTGAAGGCCGTACCGAAGGCCAGCCGGTGCGGGAACACACGGTGAACACGACCGCCGAACACCGCGGCGCGACGTGATTCGCCGCCGTACGCAGACAGAACCGGCCGAGCGCAGAGAGAAGTCATGGACCGCCTCGACAACACCGTCCGCCCCTACGCCTGGGGTTCCCCGACCGCCATCCCGAAGCTCCTCGGGGTGGAGCCGAGCGGCGAGCCGCAGGCGGAGATGTGGATGGGCGCGCACCCGGGCGCCCCGTCGCGCACCGCGCGCGGCACGCTCGTCGAGGTCATCGACGCGGACCCCAAGGCCGAACTGGGCGAGGCGGCCGTGGCGAAGTTCGGCCCGCACCTGCCCTTCCTGCTCAAGATCCTCGCCGCCGGCGCCCCGCTCTCCCTCCAGGTGCACCCCAACCTGGAGCAGGCCAGGGCGGGTTACGAGGACGAGGAGCGGCGGGGCATCCCGGTGGACGCCCCGAACCGCAACTACAAGGACGCCAACCACAAGCCCGAACTGATCTGCGCGCTCACCGAGTTCGACGGCCTGTGCGGCTTTCGCGTCCCGGAGCAGGCGGCCGAACTCCTCGACAGCCTCGGTGTCGACACCCTCAAGCCGTACGTCGACCTGCTGCGCGCCCACCCCGAGGAGGCGGCCCTGCGCGAGGTCCTCACCGCGATCCTCATCGCCGACCGCGAGGAGATGGCCCACACGGTCGCCGAGGCCACCGCCGCCTGCGCCCGCCTCGGCGGCGACTACGTGCCGTACGCCGACATCGCCCACCACTACCCCGGCGACCCGGGCGTGATCGCGGCCATGCTTCTCAACCACGTCCGCCTGCAGCCCGGCGAGGCGCTCTTCCTGGGCGCCGGCATCCCGCACGCCTACCTGAACGGCCTCGGCGTCGAGATCATGGCCAACTCCGACAACGTCCTGCGCTGCGGCCTGACCCCCAAGCACGTCGACGTCCCAGAACTCCTGCGCATCGTCCGCTTCGAGGCGGGCGACGCGGGTGTGCTGCGCCCCGAGGCCGCCCCGGACGGCGAGGAGGTCTACGAGACGCCGATCGACGAGTTCCGGCTCTCCCGGTACGTCCTGCCCGAGGGCACCGCCGCCCATGACCTGACCCTGCCCACCCCGCAGATCCTGCTCTGCACGGCCGGCACGGTCCGGGCGGGCGAGTACGACCTGGGCCCCGGCCGGTCGGTGTTCGTCCCGGCGGGCGAAAAGGCGGAGGTGTCGGGTGCGGGTACGGTCTTCCGCGCGACGGTGATCGTCTGAGGGAACGTGTTTCCGGATAGGTCCGACTGTCGTACCGAGGTTGTGGATACCTGACGAGTCGCTCCCGGGCAGGGCTGCAAGAATGACCCACCGGCAAAGCACGGGCAAAGAGCCCGCACACGGACGAGCGCGCGCCTGGACGGCGTAGACGGACGACGGCGAGAAGGGACAACGCGACACATGAGCGCGTCAGGCGGCACCAAGGCGATCGTGGCGGCACTCGGCGCCAACCTCGCGATCGCGGTATCGAAGTTCGTGGCGTTCGCGTTCAGCGGCTCCTCGTCGATGCTCGCCGAGGGCGTCCACTCGCTCGCCGACTCCGGCAACCAGTTCCTGCTGCTCATCGGCGGCAAGAAGGCCCAGCGCGAGGCGACCCCGCAACACCCCTTCGGCTACGGCCGCGAGCGGTACATCTACGCCTTCCTCGTCTCGATCGTCCTCTTCTCGGTCGGTGGCATGTTCGCCATCTACGAGGGCTACGAGAAGATCAGCCACCCGCACGAAGTCGAGCACTGGTATTGGCCGGTGGGCGTCCTCGTCTTCGCGATAATCGCCGAGGGCTTCTCCTTCAAGACGGCCATCAAGGAGTCCAACGAACTGCGCGGCAAGCTGTCCTGGTCGCAGTTCATCCGCCGCGCCAAGGCCCCCGAGCTGCCCGTCGTCCTCCTTGAGGACTTCGGCGCGCTCATCGGTCTCGTGCTCGCCCTCGGCGGCGTCGGCCTCGCCCTGCTCACCGGTGACGGCGTCTGGGACGGCGTCGGCACGGTCTGTATCGGTGTCCTGCTCGTCCTGATCGCCCTCGTCCTGGCTGCCGAGACCAAGTCCCTGCTGCTCGGCGAGGCCGCGGGCCTCGAAGAGGTCAAGAAGATCGAGGCCGCGATCGTCGACGGCGACACGGTCACCGGCATCATCCACATGCGCACCCTCCACCTCGGCCCCGAGGAACTCCTGATCGCCGCCAAGATCGCCGTCCAGCACGACGACACGGCCGCCGAGGTCGCGAGCGCCATCAACGCCGCGGAGGCCCGCATCCGCGAGGCGGTCCCCATCGCCCGTGTGATCTACCTGGAGCCCGACATCTACAGCGAGGCCGAGGCCGCCAAGGGCCCCGACCCGAAGGCCACCCCGGGCGGCCCGACCCCCCACCCGGCCGGCCACTGAGCCTCCTGGCCGACGGCCCGGGCCTGCTTCCTCACACGAGGCGCCGTCCCGGACGCCCCGCGAGCCTGATCGCAATCCTCGATCTCCGCCCGCCCCGCAACGCCCCCCAACCCCGGCTCAAGGGCACGAAAGACCTGGTAGAACCCGGTCTGCCGCATTCTGCTCGCTCCCTCACAGAGACCCCCCGCACTCCTTCGCACTCCAGTCCGCCGAGCACACCCCCGCCCCACGAACGGCGTGAACTGTTCGGAGGCGGACTGGGGACGGCCCGCCCCTCCGGTGTAGCTTGGGACGGAGCCAGACGTCGCTGCTGATGGCGGTCGGGCGGTCCCACGCGGGCCGTCCGAGGGAGAGAGGGCCTCCGACGGACTGCGCTGCGTGCACGCGGGCATGCCTGTGTCCTCCTTTCGGGCACCCCTGTGTCCGCCGCCGCGCAGACCAGCCGTACCCACCCTCGCCCCAACCCCGAGGAGCAGCTCGCAATGACGACTGTCGACAACCGACAGGACTTCAAGGTCGCCGACCTCTCCCTGGCCGCCTTCGGCCGCAAGGAGATCACCCTCGCCGAGCACGAGATGCCCGGCCTGATGTCGATCCGCAAGGAGTACGCCGACGCGCAGCCGCTGGCCGGCGCCCGCGTCACCGGCTCCCTGCACATGACCGTGCAGACCGCCGTCCTGATCGAGACCCTGGTGGCCCTGGGTGCCCAGGTCCGCTGGGCGTCCTGCAACATCTTCTCCACCCAGGACCACGCGGCCGCCGCCATCGCCGTCGGCCCGAACGGCACGGTGGACAACCCGCAGGGTGTCCCGGTCTTCGCCTGGAAGGGCGAGACCCTGGAGGAGTACTGGTGGTGCACCGAGCAGGCGCTGACCTGGCCGGACAGCCCCACCGGCGGCCCCAACATGATCCTCGACGACGGCGGTGACGCCACCCTCCTCGTCCACAAGGGCGTCGAGTACGAGAAGGACGGCAAGGTCCCGTCCGTCGACACCGCCGAGTCCGACGAGCACCGCGTCATCCTCGAACTCCTGCACCGCACCATCACGGACGGCTCGCAGAAGTGGACCCAGCTCGCCTCGGAGATCCGCGGCGTGACCGAGGAGACCACGACCGGCGTCCACCGCCTGTACGAGATGCAGCGCGACGGCGTTCTCCTCTTCCCGGCGATCAACGTCAACGACGCCGTCACCAAGTCGAAGTTCGACAACAAGTACGGCTGCCGGCACTCCCTGATCGACGGCATCAACCGCGCCACCGACGTCCTGATCGGCGGCAAGACCGCCGTCGTCTGCGGCTACGGCGACGTGGGCAAGGGCTGCGCGGAGTCCCTGCGCGGACAGGGCGCCCGCGTCATCGTCACCGAGATCGACCCGATCTGCGCCCTCCAGGCAGCGATGGACGGCTACCAGGTCACGACCCTCGACGAGGTCATCGACAAGGCCGACATCTTCATCACCACGACCGGCAACAAGGACATCATCATGGCCGCCGACATGGCCAAGATGAAGCACCAGGCCATCGTCGGCAACATCGGCCACTTCGACAACGAGATCGACATGGCCGGCCTCGCCAAGGTCCCGGGCATCGTCAAGGACGAGGTCAAGCCGCAGGTCCACACCTGGACCTTCCCCGACGGCAAGGTCCTCATCGTCCTCTCCGAGGGCCGCCTGCTGAACCTGGGCAACGCCACCGGTCACCCGTCGTTCGTGATGTCCAACTCCTTCGCGGACCAGACGCTGGCCCAGATCGAGCTGTTCGCCAAGCCCGACGAGTACCCGGTCGGCGTCTACACGCTGCCCAAGCACCTCGACGAGAAGGTCGCCCGCCTGCACCTGGACGCGCTCGGCGTGAAGCTGACGACGCTGCGCCCCGAGCAGGCCGCGTACATCGGCGTGGAGGTCGACGGCCCGTACAAGTCGGACCACTACCGCTACTGAGTCCGCGACCCGGCCACCGGGGAGCACGCCAGTGCACTGACGTGCTCTCCCGGAGGCAGGTCCTCCGGTCCATCGAGGCAGGCCCCCGCACCCCCGTGCCGGGGGCCTGCCCCTTTGGTCCGCCGTCCGCCCACCCGGCCGGTGGGCGCCGGACTCTCACCCCGTCAAGCCCCAGGACCCCCATGCCCCGCGGCCGTTATTCGCTTCACGATCCGCACGATCGCACCCCCCTCGGCGAAGAACACTTCCAGTGCGCCCCCGGCCCCTCCGGCTGGCGTTATGTCTCCCAAGTGACCACCCCCTCCGGTGACCACAGCGGCTCCGTCGATCTCGCCCTCGACGACCTCGGCCGCCCCATCCGTCTGGAACTCCACGCTGGAGGCTGGCAGGTGCGCGGCGCCGCCCTGGACGGCGTCACCTGGGTCCGCACGGACCCCACCGGCACCCATGCCACCGAAGGCAATGTGCGCGCCCACGCCTTCACCGGCACGTCCCCCGCGTTCCTGATCGCCACCGCCCGTCTCCTGCGCCTCCCCCCTTCCGCCGCCGCGACCCGCGTACGCCTCGTGGCGTTCACGGACCCGGTCCTCGCCCCGCGCACCGTGGACCAGTCCTGGGCCTTGCTGAGAAGAGAAACACACGCCACTGACAACGGCCCCCTGACCGTGGACGAATACCAGGTCACAGCCCTGGACACGGGCGAACAGCACACCGTGCACCTCGCCGGCGACGTGGTCCTCGCAGCGCCCGGACTCGAACTGGAGGACCTGCAGTCGCCACCGTCCGTCTTCAACGACTGACCGTCTTCGACGACTGACCGGAAAGGTTCGTGCTCAGGCAGGCGGCGCGAACCCGGTGGCGGGCCGCTCGGGCGCCGGTGCGGGAGAGGCGCCGGGCACCGGAGCCGGAGCCGCCTGGTCGCCCGGCACGGGATACGTCACGGCCGGCGCGGTGGGCCCGGACTGACCAGGCGACGGCGGCGGGACGGGCGCCTGGGGCACCGGAGGGGCGTAGCCAAGGGGCGCACCGGGCGCACCCGGGACCGAGGGGCCGTACGAGGGGCCGTACCCATACGGAGTGGCAGGGGCCGTCAGGGCGTACGCGTTGGGCGCACCGGGTTCCGAAGAAGTCTGGCCCGCGAAGGCCCGCCGGGCCTCACGGGACTGCCGCTCCTGCACCACCGCCGCGAGATAGGCGGTCGGCGGAACGCCCTGCGGCGCCGGGGTCCCCGTCCGGCTCGCGATGTCCGCCGCGAGCCGCTCGGCCATCACCCAGGAGACCTGCGGATCGAGCTGCTGCATCCGCGTCAGGTATTGCCGGACAGCCAGCCACAGCCCGTCCGGAACGGCCGACAGGTCCAGCTCGGCGAAACGTCCCGACAGCCAGGGCGGAGGCGGCGGAATGAAACGGGCCTGCCCGACGGGCACCCGCTCCCGAACCACCAGGGTCCCCGCGAACACGTCCCCCAACCGTCGGCCGCGCGCCGAGATCAGCGAGGCGATACAGGCGACGACGCCGAACGTCATCAGGATCTCGACCACGCCGAGGGCACCGCGCACCAGCGCGTGCCGGAACCGGATGGGCCCGCCGTCGTCACGTACGACGCGCAACCCGCAGGCCATCTTGCCCAGCGATCGGCCATGGCTCAGCGTCTCCACCGCGATCGGCCCGCCCACCAGCAACAACAGGAACGTGGCGATCGACAGCGCGACCTGCGCAGCCTCGTCGAGCGAGGCCGTGGCCGCCACCAGGGCAAACGACACACCGATGTACACGGTGATGGCCACGATCAGGTCGAGCAGCACCGCCAGTGCCCTGCTGGGCAGCTTCGCGGGACGCAGCTCGAGCGCCACCGCCTCACCCGTCACCAGCCCACTCACGCCCGCCGCCTTCCCCTGGTCTGCCCCGTACAGCGCAAGTCTGCCAAGCTGAGGGCGCATCGCGCCCCAGTACGACAAGCTGACAGCTGCGCAGATTGCTACGACAGGCAGTCGACGACCAGCCGAGGAGCAGGCAGACCCGATGGACCTCGACGTCTTCGTCTCCGCACACCGAGCCGAGTGGGACCGCCTTGACGTGCTCCTCCGTCGCCAACGGCGCCTCAACGGAGCCGAAGCCGACGAACTCGTCACCCTCTACCAGCGCACCGCCACACACCTCTCCCTGATCCAGTCCAGCGCCCCCGATCCCCAGCTCGTCGGACGCCTCAGCCAACTGGTGGCACGCGCGCGCAGCGCCGTGACGGGAACCCGTCGGGCCTCCTGGCGCGACGTCGCCCGTTTCCTGGGGCAGGGATTCCCGGCCGCTGTCTACCGTTCCCGACACTGGTGGGTGCCCACGGCGCTGATATCCACCGCTCTCGCGATCCTCCTCGGCTGGTGGATCGGCACACACCCGGACGTGCAGTCGAGCATCGCGGCCCCCAGCCAGCTCCGGGAGCTGACCCGCCCCGGCGGCGAGTACGAGACCTACTACTCCAGCCACCCCGCGGCCTCCTTCGCAGCCCAGGTTTGGACGAACAACGCCAGGGCCGCCGCGATGTGCCTGGTCCTGGGCGTTTTCCTCGGCCTGCCGGTTCTCCTGATCCTGTTCGAGAACATGCTCAACCTGGGCGTCGGCTTCGGACTGATGTCCTCGGCCGGCCGTCTCGACACCTTCCTGGGTCTGGTCCTCCCGCACGGGCTCCTCGAACTCACCGCTGTCTTCGTGGCCGCGGGTACCGGGCTCCGCCTTGGCTGGACACTCATCGACCCGGGCCCGCGGAGCCGCCGTACGGCCCTTGCGGAAGAAGGGCGCGCCGCTGTGGGGATGGCGATCGGCCTGGCTCTGGTCCTGTTCGTCTCCGGCGCCATCGAAGGCTTCGTCACCCCGTCCGGCCTGCCGACCTGGGCCCGGATAAGCATCGGAGTGGTCGCTGAGCTGGCATTCCTTGCCTATGTCTTCGTTCTCGGCGGCCGAGCCGCGCGAGCCGGTGAGACGGGCGACCTCGAGGAAGCCGAGCGCAGCGCGTTCGTCCCAACGGCCGCCTGATGTGCGGAGACCCCCCGTGAGCTGCTAGTCTCCTCTTCGCCCCGGAAGACCCATTGACACGGGTCGGGTGGGGAGGTAGATTCAAACAGTTGCCTAGAACTGGACAAGTTCAGGGCCGATCGTTAGAATCAATCTGCTTCATAACGGAGACTTCTCTCCGGTACATCGAAGCCACCCTCCGATTTACTCAGAAATGAGTGGCCGGTCAGACCGGCCAAGAACTTCTGATAAAGTCGGAACCGCCGGAAAGGGAAACGCGAAAGCGAGAACCTGGAAAGCACCGAGGAAATCGGATCGGAAAAAGATCTGATAGAGTCGGAAACACCGAAGGGAAGCCCGGAGGAAAGCCCGAGAGGGTGAGTACAAAGGAAGCGACCGTTCCTTGAGAACTCAACAGCGTGCCAAAAATCAACGCCAGATATGTTGATACCCCGTCCGTCGGAACATTCCGATGGTCGAGGTTCCTTTGAAAAAACACAGCGAGGACGCTGTGAACGGTCGGATCATTCCTCCGACTGTTCCGCTCTCGTGTGTGTGCACCGGATTACCGGTAAACATTCACGGAGAGTTTGATCCTGGCTCAGGACGAACGCTGGCGGCGTGCTTAACACATGCAAGTCGAACGATGAACCACTTCGGTGGGGATTAGTGGCGAACGGGTGAGTAACACGTGGGCAATCTGCCCTTCACTCTGGGACAAGCCCTGGAAACGGGGTCTAATACCGGATAACACTCTCACGGGCATCTGTGAGGGTTAAAAGCTCCGGCGGTGAAGGATGAGCCCGCGGCCTATCAGCTTGTTGGTGAGGTAATGGCTCACCAAGGCGACGACGGGTAGCCGGCCTGAGAGGGCGACCGGCCACACTGGGACTGAGACACGGCCCAGACTCCTACGGGAGGCAGCAGTGGGGAATATTGCACAATGGGCGAAAGCCTGATGCAGCGACGCCGCGTGAGGGATGACGGCCTTCGGGTTGTAAACCTCTTTCAGCAGGGAAGAAGCGAGAGTGACGGTACCTGCAGAAGAAGCGCCGGCTAACTACGTGCCAGCAGCCGCGGTAATACGTAGGGCGCAAGCGTTGTCCGGAATTATTGGGCGTAAAGAGCTCGTAGGCGGCTTGTCACGTCGATTGTGAAAGCCCGAGGCTTAACCTCGGGTCTGCAGTCGATACGGGCTAGCTAGAGTGTGGTAGGGGAGATCGGAATTCCTGGTGTAGCGGTGAAATGCGCAGATATCAGGAGGAACACCGGTGGCGAAGGCGGATCTCTGGGCCATTACTGACGCTGAGGAGCGAAAGCGTGGGGAGCGAACAGGATTAGATACCCTGGTAGTCCACGCCGTAAACGGTGGGAACTAGGTGTTGGCGACATTCCACGTCGTCGGTGCCGCAGCTAACGCATTAAGTTCCCCGCCTGGGGAGTACGGCCGCAAGGCTAAAACTCAAAGGAATTGACGGGGGCCCGCACAAGCGGCGGAGCATGTGGCTTAATTCGACGCAACGCGAAGAACCTTACCAAGGCTTGACATACACCGGAAACGTCTGGAGACAGGCGCCCCCTTGTGGTCGGTGTACAGGTGGTGCATGGCTGTCGTCAGCTCGTGTCGTGAGATGTTGGGTTAAGTCCCGCAACGAGCGCAACCCTTGTTCTGTGTTGCCAGCATGCCCTTCGGGGTGATGGGGACTCACAGGAGACCGCCGGGGTCAACTCGGAGGAAGGTGGGGACGACGTCAAGTCATCATGCCCCTTATGTCTTGGGCTGCACACGTGCTACAATGGCCGGTACAATGAGCTGCGATACCGTGAGGTGGAGCGAATCTCAAAAAGCCGGTCTCAGTTCGGATTGGGGTCTGCAACTCGACCCCATGAAGTCGGAGTCGCTAGTAATCGCAGATCAGCATTGCTGCGGTGAATACGTTCCCGGGCCTTGTACACACCGCCCGTCACGTCACGAAAGTCGGTAACACCCGAAGCCGGTGGCCCAACCCTTGTGGAGGGAGCTGTCGAAGGTGGGACTGGCGATTGGGACGAAGTCGTAACAAGGTAGCCGTACCGGAAGGTGCGGCTGGATCACCTCCTTTCTAAGGAGCACTTCTTACCGGTTCAGGCCGGTCAGGGGCCAGTACATCGGCGAATGTCCGGTGCTGGTTGCTCATGGGTGGAACGTTGATTATTCGGTCTGACTCTCGGGTCGGAGGCTGCAAGTACTGCTCTTCGGAGCGTGGAACGCATGATCTTCGGGCGGGGTTCGGCCGGGCACGCTGTTGGGTGTCTGAGGGAATGATCTTCCTTCAGTCGCCGGCCCCAGTGAACTCCAGGCTCTGGCTTGGGGGTGATGGGTGGCTGGTCGTTGTTTGAGAACTGCACAGTGGACGCGAGCATCTGTGGCCAAGTTTTTAAGGGCGCACGGTGGATGCCTTGGCACCAGGAACCGATGAAGGACGTGGGAGGCCGCGATAGTCCCCGGGGAGTCGTCAACCAGGCTTTGATCCGGGGGTTTCCGAATGGGGAAACCCGGCAGTCGTCATGGGCTGTCACCCACTGCTGAACACATAGGCAGTGTGGAGGGAACGAGGGGAAGTGAAACATCTCAGTACCCTCAGGAAGAGAAAACAACCGTGATTCCGGGAGTAGTGGCGAGCGAAACCGGATGAGGCCAAACCGTATGCGTGTGAGACCCGGCAGGGGTTGCGTATACGGGGTTGTGGGATCTCTCTTTCACGGTCTGCCGGCCGTGAGACGAGTCAGAAACCGTTGATGTAGGCGAAGGACATGCGAAAGGTCCGGCGTAGAGGGTAAGACCCCCGTAGCTGAAACATCAGCGGCTCGTTTGAGAGACACCCAAGTAGCACGGGGCCCGAGAAATCCCGTGTGAATCTGGCGGGACCACCCGCTAAGCCTAAATATTCCCTGGTGACCGATAGCGGATAGTACCGTGAGGGAATGGTGAAAAGTACCCCGGGAGGGGAGTGAAATAGTACCTGAAACCGTGTGCCTACAAGCCGTGGGAGCACTTCGGTGTGACTGCGTGCCTTTTGAAGAATGAGCCTGCGAGTTTGCGGTGTGTTGCGAGGTTAACCCGTGTGGGGTAGCCGTAGCGAAAGCGAGTCCGAATAGGGCGTATGAGTAGCACGCTCAAGACCCGAAGCGGAGTGATCTAGCCATGGGCAGGTTGAAGCGGAGGTAAGACTTCGTGGAGGACCGAACCCACCAGGGTTGAAAACCTGGGGGATGACCTGTGGTTAGGGGTGAAAGGCCAATCAAACTCCGTGATAGCTGGTTCTCCCCGAAATGCATTTAGGTGCAGCGTCGTGTGTTTCTTGCCGGAGGTAGAGCACTGGATAGGCGATGGGCCCTACCGGGTTACTGACCTTAGCCAAACTCCGAATGCCGGTAAGTGAGAGCACGGCAGTGAGACTGTGGGGGATAAGCTCCATGGTCGAGAGGGAAACAGCCCAGAGCATCGACTAAGGCCCCTAAGCGTACGCTAAGTGGGAAAGGATGTGGAGTCGCAGAGACAACCAGGAGGTTGGCTTAGAAGCAGCCACCCTTGAAAGAGTGCGTAATAGCTCACTGGTCTAGTGATTCCGCGCCGACAATGTAGCGGGGCTCAAGCGTACCGCCGAAGTCGTGTCATTGCAGCATATAGCCCCAACGGGTGCTGTGATGGGTAGGGGAGCGTCGTCTGCCGGGTGAAGCAGCACCGGAAGGTAGTTGTGGACGGTTGACGAGTGAGAATGCAGGCATGAGTAGCGATTCACACGTGAGAAACGTGTGCGCCGATTGACTAAGGGTTCCTGGGTCAAGCTGATCTGCCCAGGGTAAGTCGGGACCTAAGGCGAGGCCGACAGGCGTAGTCGATGGATAACCGGTTGATATTCCGGTACCCGCTGTGAAGCGTCAAACATCGAACCAGGCGATGCTAAGTCCGTGAAGCCGTTCCGGACCCTTCGGGGAAAGGAAAGTGGTGGAGCCGACGGACCAGACTTGTAGTAGGTGAGTGATGGGGTGACGCAGGAAGGTAGTCCATCCCGGGCGGTGGTTGTCCCGGGGTAAGGGTGTAGGACGCTGTCTAGGCAAATCCGGACAGCACATAGTCTGAGACCTGATGCCGAGCCGATTGTGGTGAAGTGGATGATCCTATGCTGTCGAGAAAAGCCTCTAGCGAGTTTCATGGCGGCCCGTACCCTAAACCGACTCAGGTGGTCAGGTAGAGAATACCGAGGCGTTCGGGTGAACTATGGTTAAGGAACTCGGCAAAATGCCCCCGTAACTTCGGGAGAAGGGGGGCCACACCTGGTGAGAGAGTTTTCCTCTTGAGCTGGGGGTGGCCGCAGAGACCAGCGAGAAGCGACTGTTTACTAAAAACACAGGTCCGTGCGAAGCCGTAAGGCGATGTATACGGACTGACGCCTGCCCGGTGCTGGAACGTTAAGGGGACCGGTTAGCTCTGATTCGTCGGGGCGAAGCTGAGAACTTAAGCGCCAGTAAACGGCGGTGGTAACTATAACCATCCTAAGGTAGCGAAATTCCTTGTCGGGTAAGTTCCGACCTGCACGAATGGCGTAACGACTTCTCGACTGTCTCAACCATAGGCCCGGTGAAATTGCACTACGAGTAAAGATGCTCGTTTCGCGCAGCAGGACGGAAAGACCCCGGGACCTTTACTACAGTTTGATATTGGTGTTCGGTTCGGCTTGTGTAGGATAGCTGGGAGACTTTGAAACTCGGACGCCAGTTCGGGTGGAGTCGTCGTTGAAATACCAGTCTGGTCGTGCTGGATGTCTAACCTGGGTCCGTGATCCGGATCAGGGACAGTGTCTGATGGGTAGTTTAACTGGGGCGGTTGCCTCCTAAAGAGTAACGGAGGCGCCCAAAGGTTCCCTCAGCCTGGTTGGCAATCAGGTGTTGAGTGTAAGTGCACAAGGGAGCTTGACTGTGAGACCGACGGGTCGAGCAGGGACGAAAGTCGGGACTAGTGATCCGGCGGTGGCTTGTGGAAGCGCCGTCGCTCAACGGATAAAAGGTACCCCGGGGATAACAGGCTGATCTTCCCCAAGAGTCCATATCGACGGGATGGTTTGGCACCTCGATGTCGGCTCGTCGCATCCTGGGGCTGGAGTCGGTCCCAAGGGTTGGGCTGTTCGCCCATTAAAGCGGTACGCGAGCTGGGTTTAGAACGTCGTGAGACAGTTCGGTCCCTATCCGCTGTGCGCGTAGGAGTCTTGAGAAGGGCTGTCCCTAGTACGAGAGGACCGGGACGGACGAACCTCTGGTGTGCCAGTTGTTCTGCCAAGGGCATGGCTGGTTGGCTACGTTCGGGAGGGATAACCGCTGAAAGCATCTAAGCGGGAAGCCTGCTTCGAGATGAGGACTCCCACCTCTATAAGAGGGTAAGGCTCCCAGTAGACGACTGGGTTGATAGGCCGGATCTGGAAGCCAGGTAACTGGTGGAGGTGACCGGTACTAATAGGCCGAGGGCTTGTCCTCAGTTGCTCGCGTCCACTGTGTTGGTTCTGAAACCACGAACAGCCCCATGCCAGGGTCACGGCATGGTGCGGCATTCACAGTTTCATAGTGTTTCGGTGGTCATAGCGTGAGGGAAACGCCCGGTTACATTCCGAACCCGGAAGCTAAGCCTCACAGCGCCGATGGTACTGCAGGGGGGACCCTGTGGGAGAGTAGGACGCCGCCGAACAAATATTGAGAGAGAGCCCCACACCTCACGGTGTGGGGCTTTTTCGCGTTTAGGGGTCTGTGAATAGAAAAAGGCAGGCCCACACACGGGCCTGCCGTGCGATCTTCAGAGCCGGCCCGCCGCTTTCAAAGCGAGGTACGCATCCGCCAGCGCGGGTGCGAGGTCATCAGGCGTCGCGTCCACAACCGTCACACCGTGCCGACGGAGTTGCTCTGCGGTCCGATGCCGTTCGCCCTGGGCCTGCGCCGCTGCCGCTGCTTCGTATACCGCGTCGGCGTTCCCACGGGCCGTCGCCATTTGGGAGACATGCGGGTCGGCCACAGACGCGAGCAGAACTGTGTGACGTTGGGTCAGTTGGGAGAGCACGGGAAGCAGGCCCTGTTCGACAGGTGCGGTGTCGAGTGTCGTCAACAGGACGATCAGGGAACGGCGTGGAGCCGAACGGAGTGCCATGGCTGTGAGGCCGCGTGCGTCGGTTTCGACGAGCTCGGGCTCGAGCGTGGCCATTGCGTTGACCAGGGACGGCAGCACATCGCCCGCGGAGCGGCCCTGGACGAGGGCGCGGACCCGGCGGTCGTAGGCGAGAAGGTCCACGCGATCGCCCGCTCGCGAGGCGAGGGCCGCGAGGAGGAGCGCCGAGTCCATCGAGGCATCCAGGCGTGGGGCGTCACCGACTCGGCCGGCGGAGGTGCGGCCGGTGTCGAGGACCAGGAGGATGTGCCGGTCGCGTTCGGGGCGCCAGGTGCGTACGGCCACTGTCGACTGCCGCGCCGTGGCTCGCCAGTCGATGGAACGGGTGTCGTCACCGGGGACGTACTCGCGCAGGCTGTCGAATTCTGTGCCCTCGCCCCGCGTGAGAACGCTGGTGCGACCGTCGAGTTCACGCAATCGGGCGAGTTTTGACGGCAGGTGCTTGCGGCTGGTGAACGGGGGCAGAACTCGGACAGTCCAGGGCACCTTGTGGCCGCCTTGGCGGGAGAACAGGCCGAGGGGGCCGTAGGAGCGGATCGTGACGCGGTCCGCCTGGTGGTCACCGCGGCGGGTGGGGCGAAGCCGGGTCGTGATGCGTCGGCGTTCCCCTGCGGGGACGGTGAGGCGGTGGCGTGATGCCTCGACCTCGGTGCCGGGTTGCCAGCTGCTGGGCGGCCAGCCGTCCCTGAGGCGGGCCCGGAGCGGCCGGCCGGCCGGGTTGGTCACCGTCAGGGTGACGTCGGCGGTCTCGCCCAGGCGGGCCGAGGTGTCACCGGAGCGGGTCAGTACGAGCCGTCGTACCGGAGCCGCCAGGGCGAAGTCGCAGGCGCAGGCCAGGGCCAGCGACCCGTCGACCGCGAGGATGCCTGTCCAGCTGGGTCCCCACAGGCCGATGGGGATCGATCCGATTGCCGCGAGGAGGGCGGCCCGTCCGGTGAGCGGCATCAGCGGGGGACCGGGACGTGGGCGAGGATCGCGTTGATGACGGAGTCGGCGGTCACGCCCTCCATCTCGGCCTCGGGGCGGAGCTGAATGCGGTGGCGGAGAGTGGGCAGGGCGAGGGCCTTCACGTCGTCGGGGATGACGTAGTCGCGGCCCGTCAGCCAGGCCCACGCACGCGAAGTGGCCAGCAGAGCGGTGGCGCCACGCGGGGAGACGCCGAGGGTGAGGGACGGCGACTCGCGGGTGGCGCGGCAGATGTCCACCACGTAGGCGGTGATCTCGGGGGAGACGCTCGTCTTGGCGACCGCTGTGCGGGCAGCTTCGAGGTCGGCGGGGCCGGCCACGGGGCGTACGCCGGCGGCTCGCAGGTCGCGTGGGTTGAAGCCCTCGGCGTGCCGGGTGAGGACGTCGATCTCGTCCTGGCGGGAGGGGAGAGGGATTGTCAGTTTGAGCAGGAAGCGGTCGAGTTGGGCTTCGGGAAGGGGGTATGTGCCCTCGTACTCGACCGGGTTCTGGGTCGCGGCGACCAGGAACGGCTCGGGGAGTGGGCGCGGCGTACCGTCGACCGTGACCTGGCGTTCCTCCATGGCTTCGAGGAGGGACGACTGCGTCTTGGGCGGGGTGCGGTTGATCTCGTCCGCGAGGAGGAGGTTGGTGAAGACCGGGCCGGGCTGGAAGGAGAACTCGGCGGTGCGGGTGTCGTAGACGAGGGAGCCCGTGACATCGCTCGGCATCAGGTCGGGGGTGAACTGGACGCGCTTGGTGTCCAGTTCGAGCGCGGATGCGAGGGTGCGGACGAGCAACGTTTTGGCGACTCCGGGGACTCCTTCAAGTAGCACGTGTCCGCGGCACAGGAGAGCGACGACGAGGCCGGTCACGGCGGGGTCCTGGCCGACCACGGCTTTGGCGATCTCGGCGCGGAGGGCCTCCAGGGAGGACCTGGCGTCGGCCGGGTTCCCGGTGCTCCCGGCGTTGTCAGTGGTCGGGTCCATCATGGACGGCGTACCTCTCTTTCGAGGGCGTCGAGTTGGTCGGTGAGGGCGATGAGGGCCGCGTCGTCGCCGGGCGGCGGTCCGAAGAGAAGGGAGTGCAGGGTCTGTCCGTCGCCGTGGAGTTGGGCGGACAGGGCAGGGAGCAGGGCCTCGGGTGCGTGCGCCTGGGAGACGGGGACGCCGACGAGGGGGGCTAGCCGGGTGCGTGCGGTGGAGCGAAGAGCGGCGGCCGCGCGGTCGCGTGCGTTGGCCTTGCGATAGAGACGGGCGCGGCCTTCGACGGTTTCGGAGGCGCGGATCGCCACAGGGAGTTTCTCGGGCACGAGGGGGCCGAGTCGGCGTGCCCGCCAGAAGGCGGCGAGGGCTGTGGCGATGAAGAGTTGGAGCGTGCCCCAGAGCCAGCCGGAGGGGAGCAGGTCGAAGAGGCTCTTCTGTTCGCCGGTGCCGGTGGCCGAGGAGTCGGAGAGCGAGGGGAGGTACCAGACCAGATGGGGGCGGGAGCCGAGGAGTTGGAGCGCGAGCGAGGCGTTGCCCTGCTCGTCGAGACGGTCGTTGAGCAGGATGTCGGGGGCGCCGAGGACTACGGTGTCGCCGCCTCCGGTGGCCGTGGGGACGCGGATCAGCGTGGCCAGCCGCTGGCTGGGGTAGCAGGAGTCGGCGTCGAGGTGGGTGGTGGTGTAGCGGATGCCGCCGGTGTCGGCGCTGCCCGCGCGGCGGGCCTCGGCCAGGCCGCAGTGGGGATCGAGCGTGGATTTGAGGCTGGTGGCGGGGTCGGCGGTGACGCCCGGGGCGAGCCGTTCGACGGACGAGCCACCGGCGGCGACCAGGATGGTGCGCCCGCCCGAGCCGGCGGTCGACGCCCGCAGTTGGGACTGCTGGTGCGGGGTCAGCAGGTCGGGTATGGCGACGAGAAGGGTGGTGTCGCGGCCGGCCGCGGCGCGGGCCTCGGCCAGGGTGGTGACCACGCGGGTGGACACACCCCGGTCGGCGAGGAGTTCGGCGACGGCACGGCTGCCGTAGCGGTCGGCGGAGCGCGGGTCGAGGTCGCCGTGTCTGTTGTCGGAGCGGATGACGGCGATGGCGACGGCCCCGGCCAGGAGGAGCACCACGGCGAGGACGATGCCTCGGGTGCGGGTCCACACCTGGCGGGTGGTGGGCGCCGTGGAGGTCGCCGGGATGACTGCGCCGGTGGTCATTCGGCGGCTCCCTGGCGGGTGTTGTGGGCCGTGCTGTGGGCGCTGGTGGCGAGTACCGGCTTGGTGCGTTCCAGGTCGCGGTCGAGTTCGGCGATGCGCTCGTACGACGCCTGGGTCGCCCTGCGGCCGCCGTACGTGACGTCGTCGAACTCGCGGGCGGCGGCGCGCAGCCCGTCCGTGTGGGCGGGCAGGGCGCGGCCGGCTTCGGCGGCGGCCTCGTCTGCGGTGCGGCCGGGACGGACATCGAGCAGGGCGCGTTCTTCCAGGGCGCGGACGACACCGCGCATGCGTTCCTGGAGGGCCTGGTTCCAGTGGCCCTGGGCGGCGTGGGCCTCGGCGGCGGCGCGGTGCTCGGCGGCGCTGCGGGGGCGGTCGTCGAACAGAGCGGCGGCGGAGGCCGGTTGGCGGCGCGGGGTGCCCAGGCGCCACCACAGGGCGCCCAGGACGGCGATCACGGCCAGGACCACGACGACGAGGCCCAGCGCGCCTCCGGGCGTCGCGGACGCGGCGACGGAGAGCAGGCGGTCGATCCAGTCCAGGACGGCGTTCAGGGCGCGCTGGAACAGCCCGGGGTCGTTCTCGTGGTACATCCGCTTGGACAGCTCACGCCGTGCCGCTTCTCGTGCGGGGTCGCGCGGAATGGTCACGGGTGGCTTGTCGCCCGAGCCGGCAAGCGACAGCAGAGCTGTGTCACGGGCCCGCAGCAGGCCTTGTACGGCCTCGTCGACGGCGCGCGGCAGGATTGCCGGCATCGTTGTGAGGACTCCCCCCGTCGGACTCACTACATCAGCTCCCCGGGACGGCGCCGGGGGTGCCGGCGCCGTAGTCCTCGACATCGGCGGCGCGGGCCAGTTCGAGGTCGAGGGCCTCGCGGCGGATGCGCTGGTCGATGTAGAGGAGCACGGTGACGCCCGCGTTGATCGGGAAGGTGAGCATGGAGCCGATCACCGAGCCGATTCCGCTGACGACGAGGAACGTCCAGCCGTAGTTGCTGTTGGTCCCCTGGAGGAAGCCGCTGAAGCCGTCGCCGCCGAGGTAGGCCCCGAGCACCGTGAAGGGGACCACGGCGAGCGACGAGACGATGTTGGCGATGATCGTGGCCAGGAACTGGATGCCGAAGACCCGCCACCAGGAGCCGCGGACCAGCTTGGCGGAGCGGCCCAGCGACTTGGTGATGCCTTGCTTCTCCAGCATCAGGGCGGGCGAGGCCAGGGAGAAGCGGATCAACAGCCACACGGTCACGATGGCGCCCGCGAGGATGCCGAGGACGAGCAGTGCGGCGATGGCGCCGCCCGGACCGCCGGCGATCGCGACGACGATGCCGGGCAGCGCTCCCACGAGCAGGACGCCGACCGCGATGAGCCCCATCAGGACGATGAGGCCGAACAGTTTGAGGACCTGCGGACGGGCGTCGCGCCAGGCCTCGCCGGCGCTGACGGACCTGCCGAGGACGGCGCGGCTGGTGACGGTGGTCAGCAGGGCTGTCGCGATGATGGTCCCGACCAGGGAGATCAGCAGGACGGCGACCGAGCTGAGCATGACCTCGCCGGCGGCGCGGGACACCTCGCTGAGGGAGGCGCTCGGGTCGCTGAGGGAGTCGGTGGTCTCGGTGTCGTTCAGGACAAGGCCCTGAAGGAGGATCACCGCGACCTCGGTGACGACGGCGACGGCCAGCGAGATGCCGAGGACCGTGCGCCAGTGGGTGCGCATGGTGGAGACGGCACCGTCGAGGATCTCGCCCACACCGAGCGGGCGGAGCGGGATCACACCGGGCTTGGCGGCGGGCGGGGGACCGCCCCAGCCGCCGCCCCAGGCTCCGTATCCGCCGGGCGGCCCGTAACCTCCGGGCGGGCCGTATCCGCCAGGGGGACCGTAACCGCCGGGTCCACCGGGGCCTCCGTGACCGCCGCCGGGGGGCCGGCCGCCCCAGCCGGGGCCGGGGGGTGGGGGCGGCGGTGCCTGGCCTGGTGCCGGGGCGCCCGTGGGCGCGGACCACTGGCTGGGCGGCGGCTGCTCCTTCGACCACTTCGAACCGGAACCCTCTGGATCCGTGCCTGGCTGTTCGGCGGGCTGTTCGGCAGGCACTGCGGGAACAGGGCGGTCGGCAGGGGCGGACGCGCCGGGTTCCCGCCCGTCGGACGGGGCGGATCCGGGCGAGGCCCAGCCCGGAGTGTCGTTCATCGAAGCTCCTTCACGGTGCCCGTCCGCGGTCGCGGTGGCAGGTTGGCAGCCATCGTGCCATGGGGCGGTCGCCCAGTGACCGGCCGCGGTAGAGGCTGCGCACCTTCAATTGTCCGCGGGATACGGGGCAGACTGACGGCATGGCTGATCAGTACGCGCAAACCGGCGAGGACAAGAGGCCGACGGGGATGGCCGTGATCCGGTGGGAGGAGCCTCCCGAAGGTCCTGTCGTGGTTCTTCTCGACCAGACCAGACTGCCCACCGAGGAGGTCGAGCTGGTGTGCACGGACGCGCCGGCGCTGGTGGAGGCGATCCGTTCGCTCGCGGTGCGCGGGGCGCCGCTGCTCGGGATAGCCGGGGCGTACGGCATCGCGCTAGCCGCCGCGCGGGGCTTCGACGTGGACGAGGCCGCGGCGGCGCTGGCGAGTGCCCGGCCGACCGCGGTGAATCTGTCCGTAGGGGTGCGCAGGGCCGCGTCGGCGTACCGGGCGGCCCTGGCCAAGGGCGGGGACACCGGGGCGGCGGCCGCGGCGGCACTGGTGGCCGCGCGGGCCCTGCACCAGCAGGACGCCGAGGCCAGCGTCCGGATGGCCGGGCACGGGCTCGCGCTGCTGGACGAGCTGCTGCCGGGCGGAGGGCACCGGATCCTCACCCACTGCAACACCGGTTCGCTGGTGTCGGGAGGGGAGGGCACGGCGTTCGCGGTGGCCCTTCAGGCTCATCGGGCGGGGCGGTTGAGGCGGCTCTGGGTGGACGAGACGCGTCCGTTGCTGCAAGGTGCTCGCCTGACGGCATACGAAGCGGCTCGCAGCGGTATGGCGTACACCTTGCTCACCGACAACGCGGCCGGTTCGCTGTTCGCGGCGGGTGAGGTGGACGCGGTGCTGATCGGGGCGGACCGGATCGCGGCCGACGGATCGGTGGCGAACAAGGTGGGGAGCTATCCGCTCGCGGTGCTCGCGCGGTACCACCATGTGCCGTTCATCGTGGTGGCCCCGGTGACGACGGTGGATCCGGAGACACCGGACGGGGCGGCCATCGAGGTCGAACAGCGCCCCGGATTTGAGGTGACCGAGGTCACAGCACCGCAGGCGCCCGTGACGGGAGCGGGAGGCGGGATTCCGGTGGCACCCCTGGGAACCCAGGCGTACAACCCGGCGTTCGACGTGACGCCGCCGGACCTGGTGACGGCGATCGTCACCGAGGAAGGCGTCGTTTCGCCCGTGACGGCAGAGGCACTTGCCGAGTTGTGTGCCAGGTCGCGCCAGGTAACGATCAGCTAATGGGACGATGTCGGCTCGACTGACGGAAATGGCCCCTCCACCTGCGGCGATTCGCATTCCGAGGGGCCGTGACATCTCCGGCTGACATCAAGGCAATGCCACATCAGGCGGCATGGAGGGGGCACCGCTCGTCTGCTGCGAGACGGACTTCCCCTTGCCGGGCGTAGAAGCCGCCGTCCAGCCACCCGGTGCCCCCACATGTGCATTGGTCGGGGTCAAGGGAGAGTCGCAGGCTCACGGTGTAGTGGGCACCCTCGGGAGCCCTGCCGGGGCTGTGTGAGCCGAGGGAACACGAGCAGGGGAGGCCATCAGCGCCGGCGTCCCCACCCGCCGTATCGCCGAGGCGTGCAGTGGCGTGCGCGGGATGGGAGCCGGGAGAGTGGTGGGTTGCTGCGGCGGAGGATGAGGTGCTGGGTTCACCGGCCGCCCCTGGTCTCGATATGGACCCTCGTCAGCGCAAACAGGATCAGGAGGTCGAGTGTCATCGCAGGAATGGCCCACAACGGGTAGTACGGAACGAACATGAACTGAGTGATCAGGCTGATCCCTGCCACCGCTACACCGGCCACGCGCCCCCAGTTCTGGTCTGTCAGGACTCCCAGGCCGGTGATGACAAGTGCCACTCCGATCACAAGGTGAATCCAGCCCCAAGCGGTCAGGTCGAACCGGTAGGCGTACCGGGATGCGGCGAACAGGGTGTCCTGTGCGATGCCGGACGCGCCCATAAGAATGCTGAGGGGCCCGCTGAGCAGCATCATGATCCCTGCGAACGAGGAGGCGTCATTGATCGTTTCGCCGCTGCCGGGCTTTCCGGGGCCTCTCCGTGTCCTGTCCGGCACCGTTGTCATGGCAGCACCCTTCCTGTACAGCGCGGTCACCCACGCACACTGCCCGTGCGAGGCCAGCCACGCTCCACCTGACAGCATCACCGCAATCCTTCGGCACCGCGACTGCAACCCTCGTCGCCATCACGGCGTTGCCGCAGGCGCCGCGAAGGGTGCCCCAGTACCGCTTGTTGAGGCGCGTGAGCGCCGATTACCGCTGGTGGCTGGCGGTGTGCCGTCACGGCCCAGCTTGGGCTGCGCTGCATGCTCGTCAGCCGAGCTGACATCCGTCACTGACATCAACGCCGACGGACGGGGGCAGACAGTGACGGCCCCCAGCGGCTAGGGTCACTGGCCGGTGAGCCTGGTCACCTGCGCAACCTTCACTGTTATGAGAATGGGATGATGTCGTTTATGAAGGGACGAGTCCTTGTCGTCGACGACGACACCGCACTGGCCGAGATGCTCGGCATCGTGCTGCGTGGTGAAGGTTTTGAGCCGTCTTTCGTAGCCGACGGCGACAAGGCGCTGGCTGCTTTCCGTGAGGCCAAGCCCGATCTGGTGCTGCTGGACCTGATGCTGCCCGGCCGGGACGGTATCGAGGTGTGCCGTCTGATCAGGGCGGAGTCCGGGGTGCCGATCGTGATGCTCACTGCGAAGAGCGACACCGTCGATGTGGTCGTGGGCCTGGAGTCGGGTGCGGACGACTACATCGTGAAGCCGTTCAAGCCGAAGGAGCTGGTGGCCCGGATCCGGGCCAGGCTGCGGAGGTCGGAGGAGCCGGCGCCGGAGCAGCTCGCCATAGGTGACCTGGTCATCGACGTGGCCGGGCATTCGGTGAAGCGGGACGGGCAGTCGATCGCGCTGACCCCGCTGGAGTTCGACCTGTTGGTCGCGCTCGCCCGCAAGCCGTGGCAGGTGTTCACGCGTGAGGTGCTCCTGGAGCAGGTCTGGGGCTACCGGCACGCGGCGGACACCCGTCTTGTCAACGTTCACGTCCAGCGGCTGCGCTCCAAGGTCGAGAAGGACCCGGAGCGGCCGGAGATCGTGGTGACCGTCCGTGGTGTCGGATACAAGGCTGGACCGAGCTGACATGTCCGGGGACAGTGCCGCTTCGGCCCCCGGCCGGTCCGGGGACCGTCCGGGGCGGCCTGTCGGCGGAAAGGGGCCCGGCTCGCGCTGGCGGCTGCTCTTCGAGGGCGGACTGCTCCAGGGCGGAGTCCAGGGCAGCCCGGTCCTGCGGCTCTTCATGCGCTGGGTGCGGCGCCCGCTGCTGCCGGTCATGCGGCTGTGGCGGCGCAACATCCAGCTCAAGGTCGTCGTCACGACCCTACTGATGTCGCTGGGCGTGGTCCTGCTGCTCGGCTTCGTCGTCATCGGGCAGGTCCGCAACGGCCTGCTGGACGCCAAGGTGAAGGCCTCGCAGAGCCAGGCAACCGGTGGGTTCGCGGTGGCCAAGCAGAAGGCCGACGAGGCCGCGACCGGCACCGGTGACACCGCCGCGTCGGCGGACGGACGGCAGTCGCAGAACGTCACCTCGTGGATGAGTGACCTGGTCGACTCGCTCTCCAGCGGCGGCCAGGGCGCCTTCGACGTGGTGACGCTGCCCGCGGGCAACAACAACAGCGGCGGCGGGCGTACGCGTGCCTCCGGGCAGGTCGACCCGACGGCCAGCGTGCCCGACGACCTGCGCGCGCGGATCAACGGCAACACGACGGCCGCGCAGAGCTATACCCGGATCATCTACACGGACGACAAGGAGTCGCAGCCCGCTCTGGTCATCGGCAAGCAGGTCAACGACCCGAACAGCGACCCGTACGAGCTGTACTACCTCTTCCCGCTTACCCAGGAGGAGAAGTCCCTCAGCCTGGTCAAGGGCACGCTGGCGACCGCCGGGCTGTTCGTCGTCGTACTCCTCGGGGCCATCGCCTGGCTCGTGGTGCGGCAGGTCGTCACGCCCGTGCGGATGGCGGCCGGGATCGCCGAGCGGCTCTCCGCGGGGCGGCTCCAGGAGCGGATGAAGGTCACCGGCGAGGACGACATCGCGCGGCTCGGCGAGGCTTTCAACAAGATGGCGCAGAACCTTCAACTGAAGATCCAGCAGCTGGAGGACCTGTCGCGGATGCAGCGCCGGTTCGTGTCGGACGTGTCGCACGAGCTGCGGACGCCGCTGACGACCGTACGGATGGCGGCCGACGTCATCCACGAGGCGCGTGAGGACTTCGACCCGGTGACCGCGCGGTCCGCGGAACTGCTCGCGGACCAGCTGGACCGCTTCGAGTCGCTCCTCGCCGACCTGCTGGAGATCAGCCGCTTCGACGCGGGCGCGGCGGCGCTGGAGGCCGAGCCGATAGACCTCAGGGAGGTCGTACGGCGGGTGGTCAGCGGGGCCGCGCCGCTCGCGGAGCGCAAGGGCACGCACATACGCGTGGTCGGCGATCTGCAGCCCGTCGTCGCCGAGGCGGACGCCCGGCGCGTGGAACGGGTGCTGCGCAACCTGGTCGTCAACGCCGTGGAGCACGGTGAGGGCAAGGACGTCGTCGTCAAGCTGGCCGCGGCCGGCGGGGCGGTCGCGGTCGCGGTGCGCGACTACGGCGTCGGGCTCAAGCCCGGCGAGGCGACCCGGGTGTTCAGCCGCTTCTGGCGGGCGGACCCGGCGCGCGCCCGTACCACCGGCGGTACGGGCCTGGGGCTGTCGATCGCCCTGGAGGACGCCAGGCTGCACGGTGGCTGGCTGCAGGCGTGGGGGGAGCCGGGCGGCGGCTCGCAGTTCCGGCTGACGCTGCCGAGGACCGCGGACGAGCCGCTGCGGGGCTCGCCGATACCGCTGGAGCCCAAGGACTCCCGGCGCAACCGGGGGCTCAACGACGCCGGTCTGCCGAGCGGTGGAGGGGACAAGCGGGCGACCGTGCCGGTGCAGCCCGGCGGCCAGGCGTCGCCGCTCGCGTCGATTCCGCAGCGGGTGGCCACCGTGGCTCCCACCGCCGACCCGACCGCCCTGCCCGGCAATGGCGCCCGCGTGGTGCCGAGGCCCACCGGGGGCGCACGGCGCCAGGAGAGCACGTCAGAGACCGGCGCGGCCGACGACGGGAGCGTCGCCGGGCCGGAGGAGCCGAACAAGCCAGGGGAGGCATTTCGTGGGCGCTGACCGCGAGGGGAGCGCCCGGCGCCGACCGGTGCGTGCGGTGGCGTACGCCGCCTGTGGGGCCGTATTGCTGGCGGGCTGTGCCTCCATGCCGGACAGCGGCGACCTGCAGGACGTCGAGTCCACGCCACGGCAGGACACGCAGGTGCGGGTCTTTGCCATGCCGCCGCAGCAGGACGCCTCGTCGACCGAGATCGTCCAGGGTTTCCTGGAGGCCCTGACCAGCGACGATCCGCACTACGACACCGCGCGCAAGTATCTGACCACGGCCGCCGCGAAGACCTGGCGGCCGGAGCTGCAGGCCACGGTGCTGGCGAACGGGCCGAGCATCCAGACCGCCGCGCGCCCGGCGGGCCGGGAGGACGCCGACAGCATCGCCTACGCGATCCAGGGCAGCCAGGTGGCCACCGTCGACGCGCAGCAGGCGTACACGCCCGCCGACGGGTCGTACCGCAAGACGGTGCATCTGACGAAGGACGCCAAGAGCGGGCAGTGGCGGATCGACTCGCTGCCGCAGGGTGTCGTGATGGGCCAGTCGGACTTCCAGCGCAACTACACGTCCGTCGACAAGTACTACTTCGCCTCGGACACCTCGGCCGGGGAGACCGGGCAGCCGGTGGCGGTCGCTGATCCCGTCTTCGTCCGCAGCCGGGTGGACCCGACGACCCAGCTGGTGCGTTCGCTGCTCAACGGCCCCACCTCCTGGCTCGGCCCGGTGGTGCGATCGAGTTTCCCGACGGGTACGGCGCTGAAGAAGGGCGTGTCCGGGCTGACGCCTGACGACCAGAACCGGCTCACCGTGCCGCTGAACGTCAAGGCGTCCCGGATCGGTTCGGCCAAGTGCACGGAGATGGCGGCCCAGTTGCTGTTCACGGTGCGGAACCTGACGCCCACGGTGGGCTCGGTCGCGCTGCAGTCGGTGAACGGCGGCCCGATGTGCGACGTCAACGAGGAGGACGCCGAGGGCATCGCCTGGCGCCCGTCCACCAAGCGACCCGACTACCTGTACTTTCTCGACAGCAAGCACCGGCTGGTGCGGATGGCCACCGGCGGTACCGGCACCAGCGCGGTCGAGGTACCCGGTCCGTTCGGCGCGGGCACCAAGCCGCTGCGGTCGGTGGCGGTGGCCCGTGACGAGCGGACCGCCGCCGGGGTCACCAGCGACGACAAGGCGCTGTACGTCTCCTCGCTCACGTCGGACGGTTCGCTCGGGAACGCCCTGCTGACCAGTAACGGTGCGACCGAGGACGACCGGCTGACGGCTCCGAGCTGGGACGCCCGGGGCGACCTGTGGGTGGCCGACCGGAATCCCGACAAGCCGCAGCTGTACATGCTGGCGCAGGGCGTCGGTCAGCCGCTGGCCGTGCAGATCCCCGAGCTCGACGGCCGTATCGAGGACGTCCGGGTCGCCGCCGACGGGGTGCGGATCGCGCTCGTCGTGGAGAAGAACGGCGAGCAGTCGCTGCTCGTCGGGCGGATCGAGCGCACCAAGTCCGATGACAAGCAGGAGGTCTCGGTCCTCGAACTGCGCTCCGCCACCCCCGGCTCCGAGGAGGTCACCGCGATGTCCTGGGCCGGGGACAGCCGGCTCGTGGTGGTCGGGCGTGAGCAGGGCGGCGTGCAGCAGACGCGGTACGTCCAGATCGACGGCTCCACTCCGGACGGGCCGGCGCCCGCGGCCCTGACGGGCGTCCGGGCGATCGCCGCGTCCGAGGACGACCGGGTGCCGCTGGTGGCCGACTCGCAGGACGACGGGATCGTCCGGCTGCCGTCCGGCGATCAGTGGCAGAAGGTGGTCAAGGACGGGTCGGCGCCGGTCTATCCGGGCTGAGTCACCTCCACCGCGTGAGCGGCCGTCCCGGTTCGGCGCCGAACCGGCACGGCCGCTTCTGCGTGCACTCCGAGCGGGGCCGCTCGATGCCGGGTGCCTCGGGCGACCGCCATTTGTGTGCCCCGGGCGACCGTTGTCGGACGGAGTGGCCGCCTTCTCGCCTACGTGGGTGACGTGCTGTGCGTGTCGCGTGGAGTTGTCCACAGGCAGTTGTCCACAGGGGTGGCCGGTCCGGCCCGGCATTGGCACAGTGGGCACATGCGGGGGTGGTGGCAGGACCTCACCGACCTGGTGCTACCGGCCGAGTGCGGAGGCTGTGGGACGCCTCGCACGGTGCTCTGCGACGGGTGCCGTGCCGCCCTGAGCGGGGCCGTACCGCGCCGGGTGCGACCGGTGCCGGAGCCGCCCGGGCTGCCGGCGGTGTATGCGGCGGCGCCTTATGCGGACGAGGTACGGGCGACTCTCCTCGCCCACAAGGAAAGGGGCGCGTTGGCGCTCGTCGGGGCGCTGGGGACGGCTCTGGCGGGAGCGGTGCACGCCGGGCTCCTGGAGGCGCTGACGGTCCGGACGGCCCGGAGCGTCAGGATCGTGGCCTCCTGGGCCGACCGGGCGACCGGGAGTGCCGGTGGCGGCACCGGCGGCGTGACCGCCGGACCGGCCGGCGGTGCCCGTGCCGGCGGACCCGTGCTGCTCGTCCCGGTGCCCTCCGCGCCGTGGGCCGTGCGGGCGCGGGGGCACGATCCGGTGCGGCGGATCGCCCTCGTGGCGGCCGCGGAGCTGCGGCGGAGCGGGGCCTCCGCCCGGGTGGCCCCGGTGCTGCGGCAGCGGCGGGCGGTGGCCGACCAGTCGGGGCTCAACTCACGGCAGCGGCGGGTCAATCTCGCGGGCGCGCTGGAGGTGTCGGCGGGCGGTGCGCGGCTGCTCGCAGGGGGCTCTGTCGTGCTCGTCGACGACCTCGTCACGACCGGCGCGACGCTTGCGGAAGCGGCCCGCGCGGTGCGGGAGGCGATGGGGCCAGAAGGGTCAGGAAGGGCAGGAGAGGAGACAACGGCCGTGTATCGGCGCCCGGCTTGGGAAGGAAGGGAGGAACGGACGGCCGGAGCGAGGGAAGCGCGAGCGAAGTGGACACGGGACGCACCGGGAAAGGCCGAGGCGAACGCCCTCGGGTGGCCGATCCATGCGGCTGTGGTCGCGGCGGCGCCAGATTCTTTCGAAATCAACCGGAACTGACTGTGAACGTCCATCGTTGCAGGTAGTGACAGGGTCAATTCACCTGAATGGAGGTACGCATCAGTAGAGGGTGACGACATCCGTCCGGGCGAGATATGTTCGGTTGTGAGGGAGAAAGCCGCAGGCCATGTCTCCTCTATCCGAATGCCGTGCCGCGGGTTTTCCGTAATCATCGCGGTGCTGGGGTGCAGATCTTGCCCATGGGGGAGGAGGAGGTGAAGTCGCCGAGTCCGAGGCTCCGGGGTTCACCGGAGTTGGGTGCAAAAGGGAGATGCTCCGCCTGTGGAGCGGAGCGATCCGGGAACGGAGTTCTGCGTGGACATCGTCGTCAAGGGCCGCAAGACCGAGGTGCCCGAGCGGTTCCGCAAGCACGTGGCCGAGAAGCTGAAGCTGGAGAAGATCCAGAAGCTCGACGGCAAGGTGATCAGCCTCGACGTCGAGGTGTCCAAGGAGCCCAACCCCCGACAGGCCGACCGTTGCGACCGAGTGGAGATCACGCTCCGCTCCCGCGGTCCGGTGATCCGGGCGGAGGCAGCGGCCAGTGACCCGTACGCGGCACTCGACCTGGCGGCGGAGAAGCTGGACGCGCGACTGCGCAAGCAGCACGACAAGCGGTACTCGCGCCGCGGCGCACAGCGGATCCCGGCCGCCGAGGTCGCCGACCACGTCCCGGGCGCGGCGACGCTCAATGGGAACGGCAGCCCCTTCCACGAGGAAGAGCCCGACGGCGTGCCCACCAAGAAGATGGGCTCCCTGGAAGTGAAGGGCGAAGGCCCCCTCGTCGTCCGCGAGAAGACCCACGTCGCCTCCCCGATGTCCCTCGACCAGGCTCTCTACGAGATGGAACTGGTCGGACACGACTTCTACCTGTTTGTCGACTCCGAGACCAAGGAGCCGAGTGTCGTCTACCGACGGCACGCGTACGACTACGGTGTCATCCACCTCAGCACGGACCCGATGGTCGCCCAGGCGCAACCTCCGGCGGCCGGAGGCACGCTGGGCGGCTGACCCCAGCGGCAGGCAGCCGAGCCTGTGCCCCTGGAAGCGCGTGTGCGCCCCCAGGGGCACCGGTGTGCGACCACTTCGCGCCCCGCTCTGTCACCGCGTTGTCGCCCGGGCATGGAATCATGGCCAGGGCGGTCCAACCGGTGGCCCGCTGCCTTGGGTTGGCGATGGCACAGCACCACAGGCCACAGCCTTCAGGGGGAGGAACGATGGCGGACAGCTTCGGACCGATGCAGGACGAGGATGCCGACGGCGGCGTCGTCGGCATGGGCCCGGACGCGGACGGCACTCCACGCAAGGAACCGATCAGGGTCCTTGTCGTGGACGACCATGCCCTCTTCCGCCGCGGTCTGGAGATCGTGCTCGCCGCCGAGGAGGACATCCAGGTCGTCGGGGAGGCGGGGGACGGCGCCGAGGCCGTCGACAAGGCCGCCGACCTGTTGCCGGACATCGTGCTGATGGACGTCCGGATGCCCAAACGCGGCGGAATCGAGGCCTGCACCTCCATCAAGGAGGTCGCACCCAGCGCGAAGATCATCATGTTGACGATCAGCGACGAAGAGGCCGATCTCTACGAAGCGATCAAGGCGGGCGCGACCGGATATCTCCTCAAGGAGATCTCCACCGACGAGGTGGCCACCGCCATTCGCGCGGTGGCCGACGGACAGTCGCAGATCAGCCCGTCCATGGCGTCGAAACTCCTCACCGAGTTCAAGTCGATGATCCAGCGCACCGACGAGCGCCGACTGGTGCCGGCGCCGCGGCTGACCGACCGTGAACTCGAAGTGCTCAAGCTCGTGGCCACGGGGATGAACAACCGCGATATCGCGAAGGAGTTGTTCATCTCCGAGAACACCGTGAAGAACCATGTGCGCAACATCCTGGAGAAGCTGCAGCTGCACTCCAGGATGGAGGCGGTGGTCTACGCGATGCGGGAGAAGATCCTCGAGATCCGCTGAGGCCGGTGCCGACACCGGCACCGACGCCGGTCAGCGCAGCGCGGCGATCAGGGCGCGGGTCACTTCCTTGAGGAGGGGCTCGCGCAGCTCGGGGGCGTCCACCCGCTCCACACGCACCGTGGTGCAGTCCACCCAGCTCGCCGCCTCGACCAGCGCCTCCGCCACCGCCGGAATCGCCTTCGAACCGTCCAGCGTGACCTGGCGGGCCACGAGGATGTCGCTCCCCTCGCGCGCCGGGTCCACCCGGCCCACGAGACGGCCGCCGGCCAGCACCGGCATCGCGTAGTAGCCGTACACCCGCTTCGGCTTGGGGACATAGGCCTCCAGGCGGTGGGTGAAGCCGAAGATCCGCTCCGTGCGCGCCCGGTCCCAGACCAGCGAGTCGAAAGGGGAGAGCAGGGTCGTACGGTGCCGGCCGCGCGGGGGCGTGGCCAGGACCGCGGGATCCGCCCAGGCGGGCTTGGACCAGCCCTCCACCTCCACCGGGACCAGTCCCGAGTCGGCGATCACGGCGTCGACCTGCTCGCCCTTGAGCCGGTGGTAGTCGGCGATGTCCGCGCGGGTGCCGACGCCCAGCGACTGCCCGGCCAGCCCGACCAGGCGGCGCAGGCACTCCGTGTCGTCCAGCTCGTCGTGCAGCAGCGCCTGCGGGATCGCGCGCTCGGCGAGGTCGTACACCCGCTTCCAGCCGCGCCGCTGGACGCACACCACCTCGCCGTACATCAGCGCACGCTCCACGGCGACCTTGGTGCCGGACCAGTCCCACCACTCGCTGGTCCTCTTCGCGCCGCCCAACTCCGTGGCGGTCAGAGGGCCTTCGCTGCGCAGCTGCTTGATGACCTGGTCGTAGACGCCTTCGGGGAGCTCATGCCCCCAGTGCGGGCGGTCGCGGTAGGCGCGGCGGCGGAAGGCGAAGTGCGGCCACTCCTCGACGGGGAGGATGCAGGCCGCGTGCGACCAGTACTCGAAGGCGTGGGTGTCCGTCCAGTAGGCGGCCTCGACCGTCTTGCGGCCGACGCGGCCGAGGCGGGCGTACGGAATCAGCTCGTGGGAGCGGGCGAGGACCGAGATGGTGTCGAGCTGGACCGCGCCGAGGTGGCGGAGAACGCCCCGGACGCCCGAGCGGCGGTCGGGAGCGCCGAGGAAGCCCTGTGCCCTCAGGGCGATACGGCGGGCTTCGTCCGCCGAGAGGGCGGCGGTGGGGCGCGGGAGGGTCGTCATGGGCCGGACGATAGAGGGTGGCACTGACAGCCCGGCGTGAGCTGGGACTTCACCCCTGCGCGGGGGCCGGCAGATACGGCGCCGCCGAGGGCAGGCCCAGATCCGAGGGGAGGAGGGAGCCCACCCAGCAGTCCCGTCGTACGCCCTTGTTGTTGAGGCAGGAGCGCAGCGTGCCCTCGATGGTGAAACCGGCGCGTTCCGCGACCGCGCGGGAGGCGCCGTTGCCGACCTCGGCACGCCATTCGACCCGGTCGATCGCCATCTGGGTGAAGGCCCAGCGGGCGGCCGTGAGGGTGGCCTCGGTCGTGTAGCCGCGGCCGCGGTGCTCCTTGGCGGTCCAGAAGCCCACTTCCGCGGCGCCCAGGGAGCGCATGGTCAGGGCGAGCATCCCGGCCAGCTCCCCGGTCGGCAGGAAGATGCCGAAGGTGAACATCGAACCCTCGGACCAGCCGTCGGGGACCATCTGCTCCGTGAAGCCGCGGGCGTGCTCCGGAAGGTAGGGCGAGGGGATCGTCGTCCAGCGCTGGATGTCGGGATCCTGGACGGCCGCGTACACCGCTTCGGTGTCCTGCGGGCCTACCGCGCGCAGGATGAGACGGGGAGTGGTGAGCGTGACGGGTTCCATCGGCCGATTCTGCTCGGCCGGGCGGCCGGGCCGCCATTCATTTCGCGTTCCGTGAGCGTGTGATCACTTTTCGCGCAATTCCTTACCCTGATGCGGCACTATCCGTGTACCCCGGCCGTTGTCCCGTATGAAGCGGCAGAGATCCGGCGACACCACCCGGAAAAGTGACATGAATCGGGCTCGCCGAGCCTTCAGGAGAGCGGTGGACGGTCGTCGGGCCGCCAGGCCTCCCGGCATGGCCGGGTCCTCGCATACGATGGCCGTTGCTCAGTACGTCAAATGGAAACCGACCGTCCCAGGCCCGACCGGCAAGGAGACAAACCCCCGTGTCCGTCCTCTCGAAGATCATGCGTGCAGGCGAAGGCAAGATCCTGCGCAAGCTGCACCGCATCGCGGACCAGGTCAACTCCATCGAAGAGGACTTCGTCGACCTCTCCGACGCCGAGCTGCGGGCCCTCACCGATGAGTACAAGCAGCGCTACGAAGACGGCGAGACCCTCGACGACCTGCTCCCCGAGGCGTTCGCCACCGTCCGTGAGGCCGCCAAGCGCGTCCTGGGCCAGCGCCACTACGACGTGCAGATCATGGGCGGTGCGGCCCTCCACCTCGGCTACGTGGCCGAGATGAAGACCGGTGAGGGCAAGACCCTCGTCGGCACCCTGCCCGCGTACCTCAACGCGCTCGCGGGCAAGGGCGTCCACCTCATCACGGTCAACGACTACCTGGCCGAGCGCGACTCCGAGATGATGGGCCGCGTCCACAAGTTCCTGGGCCTGAACGTCGGCTGCATCCTCGCCAACATGACGCCGGCCGAGCGCCGCGAGCAGTACGCGGCCGACATCACCTACGGCACGAACAACGAGTTCGGCTTCGACTACCTGCGCGACAACATGGCATGGGCCCAGGACGAGCTCGTCCAGCGCGGCCACAACTTCGCCATCGTCGACGAGGTCGACTCCATCCTGGTCGACGAGGCCCGTACGCCGCTGATCATCTCCGGCCCGGCCGACCAGGCCACCAAGTGGTACGGCGACTTCGCCAAGCTGGTCCTGCGCCTGAAGAAGGGTGAGGCGGGCAACCCGCTCAAGGGCGAGGAGGAGACCGGCGACTACGACGTCGACGAGAAGAAGCGCACGGTCGCCATCCACGAGTCCGGTGTCTCCAAGGTCGAGGACTGGCTGGGCATCGACAACCTCTACGAGTCGGTGAACACGCCTCTGGTGGGCTACCTGAACAACGCCATCAAGGCGAAGGAGCTCTTCAAGAAGGACAAGGACTACGTCGTCCTCGACGGCGAGGTCATGATCGTCGACGAGCACACCGGCCGTATCCTCGCCGGCCGCCGTTACAACGAGGGCATGCACCAGGCGATCGAGGCGAAGGAAGGGGTGGACATCAAGGACGAGAACCAGACCCTCGCCACGATCACCCTCCAGAACTTCTTCCGCCTCTACAAGCGCCACGACCACAACGGCAAGGAACAGCCCGGCCTGTCCGGCATGACCGGTACGGCCATGACCGAGGCCGCCGAGTTCCACCAGATCTACAAGCTCGGCGTGGTTCCGATCCCGACGAACAGGCCGATGGTCCGCAAGGACCAGTCCGACCTGATCTACCGCACCGAGGTCGCGAAGTTCGAGGCGGTCGTCGACGACATCGCCGAGAAGCACGAGAAGGGCCAGCCGATCCTGGTCGGCACGACCTCCGTCGAGAAGTCGGAGTACCTCTCGCAGCAGCTCTCCAAGCGCGGTATCCAGCACGAGGTGCTCAACGCCAAGCACCACGAGCGCGAGGCGTCGATCGTCGCGCAGGCGGGCCGCCGGGGCGCCGTCACGGTGGCCACCAACATGGCCGGCCGTGGTACCGACATCAAGCTCGGCGGCAACCCCGAGGACCTCGCCGAGGCGGAGCTGCGCCAGCGCGGCCTCGACCCCGAGGAGCACATCGAGGAGTGGGCGCAGGCGCTGCCGGCCGCTCTGGAGAAGGCCCAGCATGCGGTCAAGGCCGAGTTCGAGGAGGTCAAGGACCTCGGCGGCCTCTACGTCCTCGGTACCGAGCGGCACGAGTCGCGCCGGATCGACAACCAGCTGCGCGGTCGTTCCGGCCGTCAGGGCGACCCGGGTGAGTCCCGCTTCTACCTCTCCCTCGGCGACGACCTGATGCGCCTGTTCAAGGCCCAGATGGTCGAGCGCGTGATGTCCATGGCCAACGTGCCGGACGACGTGCCGATCGAGAACAAGATGGTCACCCGCGCGATCGCGTCCGCGCAGTCGCAGGTCGAGCAGCAGAACTTCGAGACCCGTAAGAACGTCCTGAAGTACGACGAGGTGCTCAACCGGCAGCGCGAGGTCATCTACGGCGAGCGCCGCCGCGTTCTGGAGGGCGAGGACCTGCAGGAGCAGATCCAGCACTTCATGGACGACACCATCGACGCGTACGTCGGTGCGGAGACCGCCGAGGGCTTCCCGGAGGACTGGGACCTCGACCGGCTGTGGGGCGCCTTCAAGCAGCTCTACCCGGTGAAGGTCACCATCGACGAGCTGGAGGAGGCGGCCGGCGACCGTGCGGGCCTGACCGCCGAGTACATCTCCGAGTCCATCAAGGACGACATCCACGAGCAGTACGCCTCGCGCGAGACGCAGCTCGGTTCCGAGATCATGCGTGAGCTGGAGCGCCGGGTCGTGCTGTCGGTCCTCGACCGCAAGTGGCGCGAGCACCTCTACGAGATGGACTACCTCCAGGAGGGCATCGGCCTGCGCGCGATGGCCCAGAAGGACCCGCTGGTCGAGTACCAGCGCGAGGGCTTCGACATGTTCACCGCGATGATGGACGGCATCAAGGAGGAGTCCGTCGGCTACCTGTTCAACCTGGAGGTCCAGGTCGAGCAGCAGGTCGAGGAGGTCCCGGTCGAGGACTCCGAGGCGGTCGCGGACAGCGTCCAGGATGCGGTGCCGGCCCAGGCGGGTTCCCGTCCCGAGATCCGTGCCAAGGGCCTGGAGGCGCCGCAGCGGCGGGGCATGCACTTCTCGGCGGCCACCGTGGACGGCGAGGGCGGCCTCGTCGAGGGTGACTTCACCTACGACGACGAGGAGCCGGCCCGCTCCGAGGCGGACGGCCTGACCCGCGCGGAGCGCCGCAAGCAGGCGAAGAGCCGCCGCGGCCGCAGGAAGTAACACCACCGACAACGCTTGGCGAGGGCCGGCCACCTCATACAGAGGGGGTCGGCCCTTTCGGCTTGTGGCGCGTGTGGCGAGGGGTGGGCCGGGCCGGCCGGGGGAGAGAGGACGGGCCAGGTGCGCGCCGGACCCGCCGCGGGTAGGCCGGAGCCGGCCGTCGGGAGGCCGACCGGGGACGGGCATCGGAGGGGTTGCCGGCGCTTTCCCGGCAGACGTCCCGCAGAGTCGCACGCTCCGTCCCCGGCGGCACTGCTCAGGCCTCTCCGCGCGGCATCGAGGGGCACGAGCTGGGCGCGGCTGAGCGGGCCTGCCGCACGCCACGGCCCGCCCGCCGCTCGCCCCGTGGCGTGCGGCCCGCCGGGCAGTGGTCCCGCGGCACACGCGGGCCCCCTCCGCCAGTCGTCCCGCGGAGGCCCCGCGCCGGCCGTCCGCCCTGCCCGGCGGACGCGCCCCGCCCGTCAGCCCCCCGTGGCGTGCGGTCCGCCGGGCAGTGGCCCTGTGGTGCACGCGGGCCGCCCGTCAGTCGCCCCGCGTCCCCCGTGGTCCGCCCAGTTCCACTGCCGTGCAGCGCCAGCGCAGGTCCTCGCCCTGTTCGAGGCGGAAGGCCATGGCGCGGAGCTGGTCGCCCGCGGCGATGCGGGCGAAGACCTCGAGGGCGCCGGTGCGGGGGACGTAGTAGCCGATGTCGCGGACGACGGGGTCGGTTCCGCGGGTGCGCAGGGGGCCGCGTGCGGCGAGGCGGGCCAGGTCGTCGTAGGCGGGGCCCGCGGTGTGCCGGAGCATCCAGTGCACGGGGCGTCGGCCGCTCAGGACGGCGAGGAGGCGCTCCGCGAAGAGGTCGGTGGGGCGTGGGCCCGGCGGTGCCGCCGGAGGCGTGAGCGGCCTGCGGGAGGTGGGGGCGCCGGGGCGGCGGGAGTCGCGGCGGCCGGGCGGGCGGGTGGCCGGGCGGAGCTGGGTGGTCCTGGTCATGACTTTGTTCATGGGGGGTCACCGTTCGGCGGGCCCGGCGGGTACCGGGCGGTAACTTGCGGTCGGTGATCTTGTACGGGGCTGGGGAGGCGTCAGCAAGGCGGTGGTGGTCCGTGTCGGAGGCCCGGGAATGTTCACCTATCCGAGTGGTGAGCGGTAGGGGAATCCCGTTGGGCATGCGGTGGGACCGGGTGAATCTCGGGGCGTCGGGTTGACGCCTCCGGCGTCACCGCCCGGGACCCGAAAGGGGACGCCCGCACGTATCCTGAAGGCCCTCCGGGAGGCGCCAGGGTCTTCGGGAGAAGGCAGAGTCGAAGAGCCCGGAAGAGAGCGGCCAGCATGCGCGTCTACGTCCCCCTGACCCTCCCCGGGCTTGCCGAGGCGCACAAGACGGGCGAGCTGGGGACCGGCCCGTTCGTCGCCTACGCCGTCACCCCCGCCCTGCGCGAGTGGTACCTCTCCGACGACATAGAGGAACTGGAGTACGCCGCGCTCAACCGGGCCGCGCTGGCCTCCCTGCGGCTGCTGGCCGCCGACCCGGGCGCGATGCGGCGCCGGGTCGTGGTCGCCGTCGACGTGCCCGACGGTACGGCGGCGGTCGACCCGGACCGCGGGCTCGACCCGGCCGCGCTGGGCGAGGTCCGGGTGACCGGGACGGTCGCGCTGGCCAAGGCCGCCTCCGTGCACGTCGACTCCGACGACGCGGAGGAGGACGTGACCGCCGCGGCCGGGGCGCTGGCGGCGGCGGACGACGGGGACGACGACGCGCAGTTCGTCGTGGACGGGGCCGAGGACCACGAGCTGCTCTGGTACGCCACGCAGGAGATCCGGAACCTGGTGGGGCTCGACTGACCCGCTTGAACCACTGTGACCTGCGATGACCTGCCGATGGTCTTGATTGTCAGTGGCGGCGGGTAGCGTTTTCGGCATGGGGAAGCACGACAGCGCACACATCGTCTGGGACTGGAACGGAACACTGTTCCACGACAACGAGGCGATCATCGGGGCGACGAACGCGGCCTCGGCCGAGCTGGGCCTGGAGCCGATCACGCTGGAGCAGTATCGGGCGCTGTACTGCGTGCCGGTGCCGAGGTTCTACGAGCGGCTGATGGGGCGGCTGCCGACGAAGGCCGAGTGGGAGGTCATGGACGACATCTTCCACCGGTACTACGCGGAGCACCGCGGCCTGTGCGGGCTGACCGAGGGGGCGGCCGAGCTGCTGGCCGGGTGGCGCTCGGCGGGGCACAGCCAGTCCCTGCTGAGCATGTACGTGCATGACGAACTGGTGCCGCTGGTCCGGGGGTTCGGGATCGAGCCGCACTTCATACGGGTCGAGGGCCGGGTCGGGCCGTCCGGGGGCAGCAAGGCCGAGCACATGGTGCGGCACCTGGGCACCCTGGGGGACGTGGAGCCCGGTCGGACCGTGGTGATCGGGGACGCGGCGGACGACGCGGTGGCCGCGCAGGCGGCGGGCGCCCAGGCGGTGCTGTACACCGGGGGCTCGCACGGCCGGGCAAGCCTGGAGGAGGCCGGCGTACCGGTCGTGGACTCGCTGGCCGAGGCGGTCGCGGAGGCGGAGCGGCTGGTGGCGTGAGCCTCCCGGGGGCCGCCGTCCCTGTGCAGAGTGTCAAAGTTCCACCCCCTGTTTTGTACACATACGGCTCATGACGGGCCCCGGGTGGGGAGCGATAGCCTTGGTGGCGTGATCAGCGCGATAGTTCGCGGGGGCGTCAGCGCCCCTGCCCTGCGCCCGGTGAGCACGGAACACCTCCGTGACCGGGCGGCGGTCGCTGGTCTTCTCGGGCGGAGGGCATCGGAGAAAGCCCTGGCAGTGGCGACGCCGAGAGCGACGTCACACCCTCGGGGCGCGTCGAGAATGGCTGAATGCCCCCCGCTCATCTCACCTTGCGGCATAGCGTCGGAGCAGACCGGACACCCCGGCCGTGGCGTCGAGCCGCAGGGGGAAGAGCCCGTACTTCCTTCTACGTCACGCAATGGCGCGCGACAGGAGCCAGAGGACAATGCAGACCAAGCTGGACGAAGCCAAGGCCGAGCTGCTCGAACGGGCCGCCCGGGTAGCTGAGAACAGCCCGGCAGGGGGGCACCTACCGACTGGGACGACGGGGGCGGTGGACCAGGAGTCCGTGTTCGCGTTCCTCCAGCGCTACTACCTGCACACAGCGCCGGAGGACCTCGCCGACCGCGACCCGGTCGACGTCTTCGGCGCCGCCGTCTCGCACTTCCGTCTCGCCGAGACCCGCCCGCAGGGCACCGCCAACGTCCGGGTCCACACCCCGACCGTCGAGGAGAACGGGTGGACCTGCAGCCACACCGTGGTGGAGGTCGTCACCGACGACATGCCCTTCCTCGTCGACTCGGTCACCAATGAGCTGACGCGGCAGGGACGCGGGATCCACGTCGTCATCCACCCGCAGTTCGTGGTCCGCCGTGACCTCACCGGCAAGCTGATCGAGGTGCTGCCCACCCCGGCCGCCGGCGAGGACCTGCCGCACGACACGCACTTCGAGTCCTGGATCCACGTCGAGATCGACCGCGAGACCGACCGCTCCGACCTCAAGCAGATCACCGCCGATCTGCTGCGCGTCCTGTCCGACGTCCGCGAGGCCGTCGAGGACTGGGAGAAGATGCGGGAGGCGGCCGTCCGCGTCGCCGAGGACCTCGGCGAGGAGCCGATGCCCGGCGACCTGCCGCGCCCCGAGGTCGAGGAGGCCCGCGAGCTGCTGCGCTGGCTGGCCGCCGACCACTTCACCTTCCTCGGCTTCCGCGAGTACCAGCTCCGCGAGGACGACTCGCTGGCCGCCGTGCCCGGCACCGGCCTCGGCATCCTGCGCTCCGACCCGCACCACGCCGTCGACGAGGGCCATCCGGTCAGCCCCTCCTTCGAGCGGCTCCCGGCCGACGCGCGCGCGAAGGCCCGTGAGCACAAGCTTCTCGTCCTGACCAAGGCGAACAGCCGGTCGACCGTGCACCGGCCGTCCTACCTGGACTACATCGGCGTCAAGAAGTTCGACGCGGACGGCAACGTCGTCGGTGAGCGCCGTTTCCTGGGCCTGTTCTCGTCCGCCGCCTACACCGAGTCGGTGCGCCGGGTGCCGGTCATCCGCCGCAAGGTCGACGCGGTCCTCGACCGGGCCGGGTTCTCGCCCAACAGCCACGACGGCCGCGACCTGCTCCAGATCATGGAGACCTACCCCCGCGACGAGCTGTTCCAGACCCCGGTCCCCGAGCTGGAGTCGATCGTCACCAGCGTCCTCTACCTGCAGGAACGCCGCCGGCTCCGCCTCTACCTGCGCCAGGACGAATACGGCCGCTACTACTCGGCCCTCGTCTACCTCCCCCGCGACCGCTACACCACCGGCGTCCGGCTGCGGATCATCGACATCCTGAAGGAGGAGCTCGGCGGCACCAGCGTCGACTTCACCGCCTGGAACACCGAGTCGATCCTCTCCCGGCTGCACTTCGTCGTCCGCGTCCCGCAGGGCACCGAGCTGCCCGAGCTGTCTGACGCCGACAAGGACCGCATCGAGGCCCGTCTGGTCGAGGCGGCCCGCTCCTGGGCCGACGCCTTCGCCGAGGCGCTCAACGCCGAGTGCGGCGAGGAGCGCGCCGCCGAGCTGCTGCGCAAGTACACCAACTCCTTCCCCGAGGGCTACAAGGCCGACCACACCCCGCGTGCGGCGGTCGCCGACCTCGTGCACCTGGAGCGGCTCACCGAGGAGGCGGGCAACGACTTCGCGCTCAGCCTCTACGAGCCGGTGGGCGCCGCCCCCGACGAGCGCCGTTTCAAGATCTACCGCAAGGGTGCGGCGATCTCCCTGTCGGCCGTGCTGCCGGTCCTGAACCGGATCGGCGTCGAGGTGATCGACGAGCGGCCGTACGAACTGCGCTGCGCGGACCGGGCGACCGCCTGGATCTACGACTTCGGCCTGCGCGTGCCGAAGGTGCAGGGCAGCGCGAACGGCGACTACCTGGGCGAGGACGGGCGTGAGCGGTTCCAGGAGGCGTTCGCGGCGACCTGGACCGGCCGCGCGGAGAATGACGGCTTCAACGCGCTGGTGCTGAGCGCCGGGCTGAGCTGGCGCCAGGCGATGGTGCTGCGGGCGTACGCCAAGTACCTGCGGCAGGCCGGTTCCACGTTCAGCCAGGACTACATGGAGACCACTCTCCGCAACAACGTCCACACCACCCGGCTGCTCGTCTCCCTGTTCGAGGCGCGGATGTCGCCGGACCGGCAGAAGGCCGGCCTGGAGATCACCGACGCCCTCCTGGAGGAGCTGGACGCGGCGCTCGACCAGGTCGCCTCGCTCGACGAGGACCGCATCCTGCGCTCCTTCCTGACCGTCATCAAGGCGACGCTGCGCACCAACTTCTTCCAGGAGTCGGCCGCCGGCGAGCCGCACGCGTACGTGTCCATGAAGTTCGACCCGCAGGCCATCCCCGACCTGCCGGCGCCCCGCCCGGCGTACGAGATCTGGGTGTACTCGCCGCGTGTCGAGGGTGTGCACCTGCGCTTCGGCAAGGTCGCGCGCGGCGGTCTGCGCTGGTCCGACCGGCGTGAGGACTTCCGCACCGAGATCCTCGGCCTGGTCAAGGCGCAGATGGTGAAGAACACCGTCATCGTGCCGGTCGGCGCCAAGGGCGGCTTCGTCGCCAAGCAGCTGCCGGACCCGTCGAAGGACCGGGACGCCTGGCTGGCCGAGGGCATCGCCAGCTACAAGACGTTCATCTCGGCGCTGCTCGACATCACCGACAACATGGTGGCCGGTGACGTCGTCCCGCCGCAGGACGTGGTCCGGCACGACGAGGACGACACCTACCTGGTGGTCGCGGCCGACAAGGGCACGGCGACGTTCTCCGACATCGCCAATGAGGTCGCCGGCAGCTACAACTTCTGGCTCGGCGACGCCTTCGCCTCCGGCGGCTCCGCGGGCTACGACCACAAGGGCATGGGCATCACCGCCCGCGGTGCCTGGGAGTCGGTGAAGCGGCACTTCCGTGAGCTGGGCGTCGACACCCAGAGCGAGGACTTCACCGTCGTCGGCATCGGTGACATGTCCGGTGACGTGTTCGGCAACGGCATGCTGCTCAGTGAGCACATCCGCCTGGTCGCCGCCTTCGACCACCGGCACATCTTCATCGACCCGAACCCGGACGCGGCCACCTCCTACGCCGAGCGCCGCCGTCTGTTCGACCTGCCCCGTTCCAGTTGGGGCGACTACAACACCGAGCTGCTCTCGGCGGGCGGCGGGATCTTCCCGCGCAGCGCCAAGGCCATCCCGGTCAACGGCCACATCCGCGAGGCCCTCGGCATCGAGGACAAGGTCGCCAAGCTGACCCCGGCCGACCTGATGAAGGCGATCCTGGAGGCGCCGGTCGACCTGCTGTGGAACGGCGGCATCGGCACGTACGTCAAGGCGTCGACCGAGTCGAACGCGGACGTCGGCGACAAGGCCAACGACGCCATCCGCGTCGACGGCGCCGACCTGCGCGTCAAGGTCGTCGGCGAGGGCGGCAACCTGGGCCTGACACAGCTCGGCCGGATCGAGTTCGCCCGGCAGGGCGGCAAGATCAACACCGACGCCATCGACAACAGCGCGGGTGTGGACACCTCCGACCACGAGGTGAACATCAAGATCCTGCTCAACGGTGTGGTCGCGGACGGCGACATGACGGTCAAGCAGCGCAACAAGCTGCTGGCCGAGATGACCGACGAGGTCGGCGCCCTGGTGCTGCGCAACAACTACGCGCAGAACGTGGCCATCGCCAATGCGCTGGCCCAGTCCGGGGACATGCTCCACGCCCAGCAGCGGTTCCTGCGCCACCTGGTGCGCGAGGGGCACCTCGACCGGGCCCTGGAGTTCCTGCCCACCGACCGCCAGATCCGCGAGCGCCTCGGCTCCGGGCAGGGCCTGACGGGTCCTGAGACGGCCGTCCTGCTGGCGTACACGAAGATCACGGTCTCCGACGAGCTGCTGGCGACCACGCTGCCCGACGACCCGTACCTGAGCAGCCTGCTGCACGCGTACTTCCCGACGGCCCTGCGCGAGCAGTTCGCCGCCGCGCTCGCCACCCACCCGCTGCGCCGCGAGATCACGACCACGGTCCTGGTCAACGACACGGTCAACACCGGTGGTACGACCTATCTGCACCGGCTGCGCGAGGAGACCGGGGCCTCCCTCGAGGAGATCGTCCGGGCGCAGACCGCGGCCCGCGCCATCTTCCGCTCGGCGCCGGTGTGGGACGCGGTCGAGGAACTGGACAACAAGGTCGACGCGGCCGTCCAGACCCGGATCCGACTGCACTCGCGCCGGCTGGTCGAGCGCGGCACCCGCTGGCTGCTCAACAACCGGCCGCAGCCGCTGCAGCTGCTGGAGACCGTCGACTTCTTCTCCGAGCGGGTCGAACAGGTCTGGCAGCAGCTGCCGAAGCTCCTGCGCGGCGCGGACCTGGAGTGGTACCAGCACGTGTACGACGAGCTGTCCGGCGCCGGTGTGCCCGACGAGCTCGCCACCCGCGTGGCCGGCTTCTCCTCCGCCTTCCCGGCGCTGGACATCGTCTCGGTGGCCGACCGCACGGGCAAGGAGCCGCTGGACGTCGCCGAGGTCTACTACGACCTCGCCGACCGTCTCGGCGTCACCCAGCTGATGGACCGCATCATCGAACTCCCGCGGGCCGACCGCTGGCAGTCGATGGCCCGCGCCTCCATCCGCGAGGACCTGTACGCGGCGCACGCGATGCTCACCGCCGACGTCCTGGCCGCCGGCAACGGCACCTCGACGCCCGAGCAGCGCTACCAGGCCTGGGAGCAGAAGAACACCGCGATCCTGGGCCGGGCCCGCGCCACCCTGGAGGAGATCCGCAGTTCGGACTCCTTCGACCTGGCCAACCTGTCGGTGGCCATGCGCACGATGCGGACGCTGCTGCGGACGCATTCGTAGCCGTACGACATTCGTAGCCGTACGACATGAAAGGCGCCCCGGGCCGGTGAGGCTCGGGGCGCCTTTCACGTTGCCGCTCGGTTCAGGAAGGCTGCGGGACCTTCGGGCCGGCGGCCTGCTTCGGCTTCGCGGACTTGTCGCCGGTGAAGGCCTCGTACTCCGCGAGGACGTCCTCGGTCGGTCCGTCCATGCGCAGCACACCGCGCTCCAGCCACAGCACGCGTTCGCAGGTGTCCCGGATCGAGGCGTTGTTGTGGCTGACGAGGAACACGGTGCCCGCGTGCTCGCGCAGCTCACGGATGCGCTCCTCGGAACGCCTGCGGAAGGCCGCGTCACCGGTGGCCAGCGCCTCGTCGATGAGCAGGACGTCATGGTCCTTGGCGGCGGCGATGGAGAAGCGGAGCCGGGCGCCCATGCCGGAGGAGTAGGTCCGCATCGGGAGGGTGATGAAGTCGCCCTTCTCGTTGATGCCGGAGAAGTCGACGATGTCCTGGTAACGCTCCTTGATCTCCTCGCGGGACATGCCCATGGCGAGGCCGCCGAGGTAGACGTTCTTCTCGCCGGTCAGGTCGCCCATCAGGGCCGCGTTGACGCCGAGGAGAGAGGGCTGGCCGTCGGTGTAGATGGCGCCGTTCTCCACCGGGAGCAGGCCGGCGACGGCCTTGAGCAGGGTGGACTTGCCGGAGCCGTTGGTGCCGATCAGGCCGATCGCCTCGCCCTTGTAGGCGACGAAGGAGACGTTCTTGACGGCGTGCACGAGGCGGGTGCCCGCGGCCTTCTCGGCCTGCTTGCGCCGCACCATGCGGTTGAGGGCGGCGGTGGCGGAGCCGCGTCCGGCGCCGGTGCCGTGGACCCGGTAGATGATGTCGACGCTGTCCGCGACGACCGTGGGGATGCGGGTGTCGTTCACGTTCTCAGCCACGGCCGTACGTCTCCTCAGCCTTCCAGAAGTAGATGAAGCCGCCGACGCCGGCGACCAGGGCCCAGCCGGTCGCCGCCGCCCACACGTGCGGGGGCAGCTGGCTGGAGTGGAAGCTCTTGATCAGCGCGTAGCGCATGAGGTCGATGTAGACGGCGGCCGGGTTGGTCTCCAGGGCGATCGTCACCCAGTGAGGCAGGTGGTCGCCCTTGGTCAGCTTGGTGATGCTCCACATCACGCCGGACACGTACATCCAGGTGCGCAGGATGAACGGCATCAGCTGGGCGATGTCCGGGGTCTTCGCACCCATTCGGGCCATGACCAGCGCGACGCCGGTGTTGAAGGTGAACTGCAGCGCCAGCGCCGGGATTGCCAGCAGCCAGGAGACGGAGAGGGGGATGCCGAAGCAGAGCAGGATGACGACCAGGGCGGCCATCGAGAACAGCAGCTGCTGGAGTTGCTGGATCGCGAACGAGATCGGCAGCGCGGCCCGTGGGAAGTGCAGGGCCCGGACCAGTCCGAGGTTGCCGGAGATCGCCCGGGTGCCGGCCATGATCGAGCTCTGCGTGAACGTCCAGATGAACACGCCGGTGACCAGGAACGGGATGTAGTCCGGCACGTGCCGCTTGGTGCCGAGCAGGACACCGAAGATGAAGTAGTACACCGCCGCGTTCAGCAGCGGGGTCATGACCTGCCAGATCTGGCCGAGCTTCGCCTGGGCGTACTGGGCGGTGAGCTTGGCTGTGGCGAAAGCGGTGATGAAGTGCCGCCGCTCCCACAGCTGGCGGACGTACTCCGGCAGGGAGGGACGGGCGCCGCTGACCGAGAGGCCGTACCGGGCGGCGAGTGCCGCGAGGTCGTCCTCGGCCGTGACCGGGGTAGGGGGCGGTGTGTGGAGAACCTGGGTCACATCCGCTGCTTTCACTCGGGGGGAGGGGGTGCGGCGTCCGGCTGGGCGCCGGGCCCGTCATCCGATGTTTCCTTACGCTTCTCTTCACGTTTTCTTACGTCGGGACGGGTCCGTATCGTCGCAACGGGAGCGTAGGCGGAGTTGGCGTCGGAACGCAACCGTTTCGTCGTCACGGACTGGTGTGCGCCGTGACACTCCCGAGGTCGGGCCGCGACCGATTCGTTGTGGAGTACGGGCCGGAGCCGTATTCGATGCGGCGGTGAGCAGGGAGTCGTTCAGTGTGGGGTGGTTGCGACGATCGGGTGGCGGGTGTCGTCGCAACGCAACCGTTTCGTCGTTACGCCCCTATGCTGGTGGCATGACGACGAACGCCGAGGAGTCCCAGACGCGTCCGCGCCGACGAGCCCCCGCCGGGGCGGCCGTCCTGCGTGAGGACGTGACCGAGGCCATCCGGGCCGCCGTCTTCGAGGAACTCGCGGCGGTCGGGTACGCCAGGATGTCCATCGAGGGCATCGCGCGCCGTGCGGGCGTCGGCAAGACCGCGGTCTACCGCCGCTGGCGCTCCAAGCTGCACCTGGTCCTCGACGTCGTCTCGGCCCTCGCCGTGATGGGCCTGCCGGTGCCCGACACCGGCTCCCTGGAGGGCGACCTGCGGCTGCTGTACGAGGTCACGTCCCGTGCGCTGCGCCACCCCGTCGCCTCGCAGATCATCCCCGACCTCCAGGCCGAGGCCGCCCGCAACCCGGACATCGCCGAGGCCATGCAGAAGACGCTGCGGGAGGGTCAGGAGGGCGTCGCCAGCAAGATCATCGAGTCGGCCCAGCGGCGCGGTGAACTCGCCGCGAGCCTCGACGACGACCTGGCCATGGACCTGATCTCCGGCCCGCTGTACTGGCGTTCGGTGGTGATCCGCTCCCCGAAGCTGCCGAAGGGGTACCTGGCGGCGCTGGCCCGTGGGACCACGGAGGCGCTGAAGGCGCTCTGAAGCACCTGACCGGGTGATGTCACAGGCGGGACGGCCGTCTCGTCGTAGGGGGCGCAGGCATCCTCGATCAAGGAGTGGACGATGAACCTCGCCCTGTGGATCGCCGCCGGACTGCTCGCCGCGGTGGCTCTGACCGGTGGCATCACCAAGACGTTCGTGCCGAGACAGAAGCTGGCCGCGGCCCACGGCGGCGGCTGGACCGGTGACGTCGGCGACGGCTTCGTGAAGACGCTCGGCATCCTCGAACTCCTGGCCGCGGCGGGGCTCGTGCTGCCCGCCGTCACCGGTATCGCACCGGTACTGGTGCCGGTGACCGCCGTGTGCTGGATCCTGCTGATGGCCGGCGCGATGATCACCCACGGCCGGCGCGGTGAACGGGCGTTCGTGGCGCTGAACCTGGTCTACCTCGTGATCGCGCTGGCCGTCGCGGTGGGCCGGTTCGGCCCCGGGTCCTTCTGACCGGCCCGGCCGTGGTCGCCGAAGGGGGAGTGGACATGAACAGGACCGAGGAGTTCCAGGAACTGCGGCCGCTGCTGTTCTCCATCGCGTACCGGATCCTGGGCAGCGTGAGCGAGGCCGAGGACGCGGTGCAGGAGACCTGGCTGCGGTTCGAGGGCTCGCCGACGGAGGTGAGGTCGCCGAAGGCGTTCCTGTCTGCCGCGGTGACCCGGATCTCGATCGACGTACTGCGCTCGGCCCGCGTACGGCGCGAGGCGTATGTCGGCCCGTGGTTCCCGGAGCCGCTGCTCGCCGACCCCTACGAGGATCCGGTGCGGTCGGCGGAGCTGGCCGACTCGGTGTCGATTGCGGCGCTGCTGCTCCTGGAGCGGCTCAGTCCCCTGGAGCGAGCCGTCTTCGTCCTTCGCGAGGTCTTCGACTTCGGCTTCCCCGAGGTCGCGTCGGCGGTGGGCCGCTCGGAGGCCGCGTGCCGTCAGCTGGCGGTCCGGGCCCGGCGCCACATGGCCGAGGGCCGCCCCCGCTTCGAAGCGGACCGGCGGGAGCGCGACGCACTGGCGTCCCGCTTCTTCGAGGCCCTCCACGAAGGCGACATGGCCGGCCTGCAGGACCTGCTCGCCGCCGACGTGTCGCTGGTCGGCGACGGCGGCGGCAAGGCCCCGCAGCTGGCCCGGGCGGTCGCCGGCGCGCAGAACGTGGCCCGCCTCCTCGCCGCCGTCTTCCCGGTGCTGGCCCGGGTCGAGGTGACCTGCGAACGGCACGAGGTCAACGGCCAGCCGGGCGCGGTCTTCCACGACCGCGACGGCAAGATCCTCCAGACCTTCGCCCTCGACATCCTCGACGGCCGCGTCCAGGCGATCCGCCTGGTCCTGAACCCCGACAAACTCGCCCACATGGGCCCGGTGGCGGACGCCTGGGCCGTCTCGGAGCAGCTCAGACAGGCCCGCCGCACCACGAACTGACCACCCCACCTCACCCCACGAACCCGACCGCCGGACCGGGGTGACAGACATCGTCCGGCTCCGGCCCGGTGCACAGAGCGGGCGCGCGGCTTGACTCCGGCCCGGTATGCGGGACCGCCCAGGGCCGTCTCGGGGCTCGAGCGTGGCTCGGTCCCGAGGGGCGTCTGTGGGCTGTGCGGGGGCAGCCTCCGGGGCGGTCAGGGGTTCGCCCGGGGGTGTCTCCGAGTTTGTGTGTGGCAGTCCGGGACGGTCTCGGGCTTAGTGCGGGACCGTCCCTGGCTGCCTCCGGGGCCGTGTGGACTCAGCCCCTGGCCGCCTCCGGGTGCAGGCGTACCCAGCCCTCCCAGGCCGAGGTGATCATGTCCCGGATGTCGTGTTTGGCCTTCCAGGCGAGTTCGGTGGTGATGCGGTCCGCGGAGGCGACCACGCGGGCCGGGTCGCCGGGGCGGCGGGGGGCGACGGCCGGAGGGAGGTCGTAGCCGGTGACCGCGTTGATGCGGTCGATCATCTCGCGGACCGACACGCCCTCCCCGCGCCCGATGTTGAGGGTCAGCTCGCGGCCCGGCTCGGCCTGGAGGGCGCGGGCCGCGGCCACATGGGCCTCGGCCAGGTCCACCACGTGGATGTAGTCGCGGATGGTGGTGCCGTCCGGCGTCGGGTAGTCGTCGCCGAAGATGCGCGGCGGGGCGTTCTCCGTGAGTTTCTCGAAGACCATGGGGACGATGTTGAAGACGCCGACGTCGGCGAGTTCGGGGCTCGCCGCACCCGCCACGTTGAAGTAGCGCAGGGAGGCCGTCGAGAGACCGGTCGCCCGGCCGGTCGCGCGGACCAGCCACTCGCCCGCCAGCTTCGTCTCGCCGTACGGCGACATCGGCGCGCACGGCGTCTCCTCCGTCACCAGTTCGACGTCCGGCATGCCGTAGACCGCCGCGGAGGAGGAGAACACGAAGGAGGGAACGCCCGCCTCCGTCACCGCCTGGAGCAGCACCCGCAGGCCTTCGACGTTCTCGTGGTAGTAGTGCAGGGGACGCTCCACCGACTCGCCCACCTGCTTCTTCGCCGCCAGGTGCACCACCCCGGTCACCTCGTGCTCGGCCAGGGCACGCGCGACCTTCTCGCCGTCCAGCGTCGAGCCCGTCACCAGCGGGACGTCCTCGGGCAGACGCCCGGCGATACCGGTGGACAGGTCGTCGTACACCACCGTCCGTTCGCCCGCCTCGGTCATCGCGCGTACGACATGCGCCCCGATGTAACCGGCGCCGCCGGTGATCAGCCAGGTCATGTGTGGCGGTCCCCTCCGTCTGTCAGCCCGTGGTGTTCGTCAGCCGCGGTCAACCTTCAGTGAAGCAGGTGCCGGCGACAACAGCGGACGGCTGATGTGGCTCCCCGTCGTCCACGGGATCCGCACGACGGCTCCCGGGCGGCGCGTGGCGCGCCACAGGCGGGTGAAGGAGAGGACGGCGGCGGTGGCCAGCAGGCCGTTGCGGGCGAGCATCAGCAGGCAGCCCGTCCAGGTGCAGCCGATGACCTCGGAGTAGTAGGCGGGGTAGGCGACGGAGCTGATCGCGGTCGCCGCCGCGATCAGCGCGGCGACCGGGCGCTGTGTGGTGTGCCGGGACGTCAGGCACACGGCGGCCAGGCCCAGCAGCCAGATCATGTACTGCGGGCTGATCACGCGGCTGGTGACGGTGAAGAGAAGCACGGCGCTCAGCGCCGCGTCGTACGGGGTGGCCGCGGTCCAGTGACTGGCGCGGACGCGCCACAGCACCAGGAGCGCGAAGGCGGCCGCGGTGAGCGCGAGGGACGCGGTCGCGACGGCGTGCACATGCGGGCCGACGAATTCCATCGCGCCGTACCGGTAGCGGACCGTGCCCCGCCAGCCGGCGTGCCGCGCCAGGCTGAGGGCGGTGCCGCCGAGGGACTCGATCTGCACACCCCGGCCGCCCTGTTGGCGGAGAAAGGCCAGGGGGTTGCGGAACGAGAGGAGGAACGCGGTGAGGGTCACGGCCCCGGTCAGGGCCGCGGACAGCCAGGCCGAGCGGGTCGGGCGCCCGCGCGGGATTCCCAGCAGCGCCAGCGCCGGCCACACCTTCACCAGCGCGCCCAGTGCCGCGAGCGCCCCGCACGCGCGCGTGGAGCGCGACAACGCCAGCAGGGAGAGCACGGCGAAGGCGGTGACCTCCACGTCGTAGCGGACGAGCGGGAGGTGCAGCAGCAGGGGGAGACCGCCGGTCCAGAACGCGGCGCCCAGGAGAGTACGGCCGCGACGCCGGCCCGCGTGGGCGAGCGCCGCCGTGATCAGCGCGTCGCTGGCCAGGGTGAGCGCCACGAACGCCTGGAAGTAGCTGAGCCCGGGAACCAGTCCCGGCGCGAACAGCACCGCACCGGCGCCCGGCGGGTACTGCCACAACCTGTCGTGCGCCGGGAACGCGCCGTGCGACAGGACGCCGTACCAGTGGAAGTACAGCCGCCACACTTCGCGCGCGACCGCTCCGTGTCCCAGGACTCGCTCGTTGTTGTGGGCGAGGAGCCACAGCATCGACGCGCGCGTGGCGAGCCAGGCGACGGCGAGACAGAGGAGACGTGCGAGATGCGGCGGACAGGGGATGCGCCCGGACCGCGGGAGGCGCGGGAGGCGCGGGAGTCGAACAGCCGGGGCGAACGGGACGCGTGGGAGCGGGAAGTACGGGCGGCGATTCATCAACTGCGAGCGTAAGCCGCCCGGATGGTGTATTCATGCCGATACGCCGTCAATACATGGCAAATATTGGCTAATCGCAAAAGATCGGGCCGTGGTGAGCATCGGGCCTCTTGAAAAAGCACATCCGCTGAAAGCACATGCGCAGAAAGCGCGGGCGCGGAAGGTACAGGCGCAGAAGGTACAGGCGCAGCAAGCGGATCCGCGAACATCGCGGACGGCGGAAGCCGGCCGTGCGCGCCGTCCCCTCGTCGTGGCCGCCCCGGCCGCGGTGATGCTCGCGATCGGGCTCTGGGGGCTCCATCGCGGCGGGATGTGGCGCGACGAAGCCGTCACCTACCAGGTCGCCCGGCGCACGGTCCCGCAGATCTGGCGGCTGCTGCACGGCGTGGACGCCGTGCACGGCCTGTACTACCTGCTGATGCACCTCGTCCTCGCCGCCGACCCCGGCCACCCCGGCGAGGTCGTCCTGCGGCTGCCCTCGGTCTGCGCGGCGGCCGTCACCGCGGCGCTGGTGGCCACCCTCGGCGCCCGCCTCGCCCGGCCGCGCGTCGGCCTGTGGGCCGGACTGCTGTATGCGGTCACGCCCCTGGTCGGCCACTACGCGCAGGAGGGCCGCTCCTACGCCCTCGTCGCCGCGGGCGCCACCGGCGCGACGCTGCTCTTCGCCCGGGCGGCGACGGAAGGCGGCCGCCGGGCCTGGTGCCAATACGGCGCCGTCCTCGGAGTCACCTGCTGGCTGCACGAGTTCGCGGTCCTGCTGCTGCTCGCGCACGCGGGAACCCTGGTGCTGGCCCGTTCGTCGGGAAGGGTGTGGCGGGGGTGGTGCTGCGCGGCCGGGGGCGTGGCGCTGTCGCTGCTGCCGATGGTCGTCGTCTCGCACGGGCAGTCGGCCCAGGTCGCATGGCTCACGGAGCCGGACCTGGAGACCGCGCAGGATCTGCTGCGCCAGTACCTCGGCCCGACGGACCGGGTGTACTGGGCGTGCCTGGCGCTCGCGCTGCTCGGGCTGACCCGGCTGGTGGGCCGGCGCGGTGAGGTGACCCTCGCGGCGGTCGCACTGCCGCTGGCGGTGCTGCCGCCGGTGGCGTTGATGCTGGCCTCGCAGCTCACACCGCTGTACGTCGACCGGTATGTGCTGTACGCGCTCGCCGGGGCGCCGCTGCTGGTGGCGCTCGGCGCGGACCGGGTCGCCGGGGTGCTCGGCCGGCTCTGGCCCCGCGGCACCGCGATCACGCCCCGGTCGCCCGCGTTCACCCTGGCGGGGGTACTGGCGGTCGTCCTCGCCTTCACCCACCAGGTTCCGCTGCTGCGGTCGGACCGGGTGGCGGGCACCCGCCCAGACGACCTCGGAGCGGTGGCAAGGGCCGTGGCCCGTACGCTGCGGCCAGGCGACCCGGTGCTGTTCCTGCCGGCGCATGCGCGCGGGGCGGAGCTCGCGTATCCCGCCGACTTCACCCGCACGCGGGACATCGCACTGGCCGAGTCGGGGCCGGCGTCGGGGACGTTGTACGGGCGTGAGGTGGGGGCGGCGACGCTGCGGCGGCGGTTGGCGGGGGTCGACGAGGTGTGGGCCGTGATGGAGAAGTATGCGCTGGTGAGCGGGTACCGGCCGCGGCTGCCGACGGAGCGGGCCAAACTCGCCGTGCTGAACCAGCAGTTCGTGCTTCGGCAGGAGATGGTCATCGATCGGGTGGCGCTTCGGTTGTATGTGCGGCCGATCCAGGCGGATGCGGGCGGGTCCGGCTGAGTCCCGGCTTTCGGCCGGTGGGGGCTGATCGCGCCCGCGCGGCGGTGGCCGCAGATCGACAACAGCCCCGCGCCCCTAGAAGAAGGGGCGCTTCAGCACGAGCCTTCTTCCAGGGCGGCGGCATCCAGCGTTCCCGTCAGCTGGTCCAGCCGCGCCTTCAGGTCCCGGATCTCGTCCACGTCGAAGCCCGTCGCCGCCACGATCCTCCGCGGCACCTCCAGCGCCTGCTCCCGCAGCGCCACGCCCGCCTCCGTCAGCCGTACCTCCACCGAACGCTCGTCCCGGGCGCTGCGCTCGCGGTGTACCAGGCCCGCCGCCTCCAGGCGCTTGAGCAGGGGTGACAGGGTGCCGGAGTCCAGGCGCAGGTGTTCGCCGAGCTTCTTGACCGGAAGGTCGCCCTGTTCCCACAGCACCAGCATCACCAGGTACTGCGGGTAGGTGAGCCCGAGGTCCTTGAGGATCACGCGGTAGACGCTGTTGAAGGCGCGGGACGCGGCGTGCAGGGAGAAGCAGATCTGGCGGTCCAGGCGGAGCCACTCCGCTTCGGGGGCCGGTGTCGGGGTTGTCGCGGTCATGGCTCAAGCGTAGCGCTTGCGAGCCATTAAGTTGTGCGCAACTGAATTGTGTGCTCTACTTGTGGTCGTGAGGGCGGCCGGAACAGGGCCGCCGGAACACCGAACTTCGAGAGGGATGGTCTTCCATGGACGCGCTCTACACCGCAGCTGCCACCGCCACCGGCCGAGAGGGACGGGCGGTCAGCTCGGACGGGCAGCTGGACCTCACGCTGGCGTTCCCGCCCGCGCTGGGTGGCAACGGCCAGGGCACCAACCCCGAGCAGCTCTTCGCCGCCGGTTACGCCGCCTGTTTCGCCAGCGCCCTGGGCGCCATCGGCCGCCAGGCCAAGGTCGACACCGGCGAGATCTCCGTCACCGCCGAGGTCGGCATCGGCAAGGACGAGACCGACGGCGGCTTCGCGCTCAAGGTCACCCTGCGCGTCGAGCTCCCCGAGGAGCTCGCCAACGAGACCGGCGAGAAGCTGGTCCACCAGGCCCACGCCTACTGCCCCTACTCCAAGGCCACCAAGGGCAACATCCCGGTCGAGCTCATCGTCGAGTAGTCACCCCGGGTACCTCCCTCCTACGGGTGAGCCGCGCGAGCACCTCCCCGGTCCGCCGGCTCCAGTCCACGACCACCGCCTCCTCGGGCAGCCGCTCCTGCCGCGTCAGCAGCAGCCAGCGCACCCGGGGGCGGTGGTCGTGGCCGTCGGCCAGCTCGATGCCGTAACCGGGGAGCAGCCGGACGGCGTAGTAGGCGTCCGTGGCCACCGGTTCCCCGGGGCCGATGTGCCGGGCCGCCCAGTCGTACGACGGCCAGCGCGGCGGCTGTGCGAAACCGACCGGATCCACCGAGCGCGGTACCACCGCCCCGGCCTGCGCGGCCAGAAAGCCCAGGCAGGCCCCGCCGGCCGCGGCCCAGCCGAGCGCCCGCCGCCACCCGGGCCAGGGCCTCTCCGCCGCCAGCTCCACGGCCAGCGCGCACTGCGGTGCCAGCAGGGCGAGCCCGAGCAGCGTGCCGAAGCCGTACGCCGTCACCAGGCACTCCAGCGCGAACAGCAGGACCAGCGGCTCACGCCAGGCCGCGAGCCACACCGCCCGCCGGGACACCCCCGTGGCCCCCCGCCAGGACACCCGCGCGGCCGCCCGGCCGGACACCTGCCCCGCGGCCCGCCGCGCCCGCAGCCACAGTGCCGGCACCCCCAGCAGCAGCGCCAGCCAGCACCGGCCCGTCAGCCCGTCGTACGGCTGCGGCAGCAGCCGCGCGTGCGCCCCGCATCCGGCCACCCCGGTCGCCACCGCGCACATCAGCCCCCACCGCCCCCACACCGCGCCCCGCCATCCCCGCTGCCAACCCGCCGCGAACGCCACCGCCCCGGCCCCCGCCCCGATGCCGGTCACCGGGTCGATCAGCGCCACCACCCCGTACAGCGCCCCGAGCGCCGCGTACCCGGACAGGCTGCGCAGGCCGGTCGGGCCGACATAGCGCACCCGGCGCAGATCACGCGCCCGGGTGCCGGTCAGGGCCCAGGCCCAGAAGGTGAGGCCGAGAGCGAACGCGGACGGGTAACCGAGGCTGCCGGACAGCGGCAGCAAGGCCAGCGAGCCGGCGCCCCGGCCCGGTGCCGTGCCCCAGAGCACGGCCATGAAGCCCAGCGCCAGCACCGGTGCCCAGGGCCGCGGGGTGAGGACGCGGACCAGTCGGCCGAGGCCCGTCAGCAGGACCAGCAGATTGACCGGCCCGCACACCCGCAGCAGCTGCCAGCCCGTCAGCCCGGTCAGCCGGGCGAGCGCGCCCTGCGCGAGCACATACGGGGACACGGCACCTGCCGCCAGGCCCGCCCGCAGCCGCTCCACCGCCGCCGCGTGCTGACCGGCCTCGCAGCACGGCGGCACCCGCCAGTACGCCAAGGTCAGCAGCAGCCAGAACAGCAGGCCGAAGACCTGGTACGGGGTGAGTCTCCGGACCCGGCCGCCGCGCAGGGCGGTGGAGCCGTGTACGGCGCGCCGGACCAGGGCGTCGGTGCTCACCGGGGAGAGCGGACAGGGCGGACCATTTGCCGAGTTTTCCCGTCCGCCCCGGCCGCTTTGCCGTCCATCACCTCATCGAGTGACATCGGCCGTCCGGGGAGACGCCTGCGCGGGCATCGGGACCGTCCGGTGCACCAGAGGCTCCAGGAGCAACGGCACCCCCACCACCGGCAGCAGCCACGCCAGCACGATCAGCCGGTCGCCCCAGATGTTGATGTCGGGGTGCCCGGCCTGGGTGAGGATCCCGGTGCCCGCGGCCGCCAGCAGGAAGACCCCGAAGGCCGGCCGCCGCCGCGCGCCCCACGCCCCGGCCGCCAGCGCGGACAGGAACAGCGGAGCCATCGGCTGCCGGCGCAGCCACTCCACCCAGAAGTTCCCCTCCAGATGGAGGAACTCCTGCCAGGGGTGGACCCGGTCAGGGTGGGTGTAGTGGTTGGTCAGCAGGTCCTGCATGCTCTCCGACTCGGAGGGATAGTGCAGCAGCCGTACCAGCAGCAGCGTGCCGACGACCGCCGCACAGCCCGCCGCCGCGATCGGCACCACCCCGCGCCCCGGCGCCCGCCCGTGCCGGCGCCGCCACAGCGCGACCACCGCCCCGGCCACCGCCAGGCACCCGCCGAGGAACAGCGCCTGCGAGTGCTTCACCGTGAAGAGGGCGAGCAGCGCGCCCGCCACCAGGGCCGTCCCCGCCCGCGCCCGCCGGGTCAGGGCCAGCGCACAGCCCCACACCGCCACCAGTGTCAGCGCCAGCATCAGGCCCTCGGCCATTGGCCGCATCGCGGTCGTGCCCACCGGCAGGACGTAGTACAGGGCCTGCCCGGTCAGCGCGAGCGGCACCGCCACCGAAACCGTCCGCAGCACCAGGAAGACCAGCACCCCGCCCGCGCCCGCGACCAGCACACTCGCCAGCCACACCCCCCACGTCACCCCGAACACGGTCACGAACGGCAGCAGAAGCACCGGATAGCCGGGCCGCACCTCGAAGACGGCCCTCAGCCGCGGGCCCACGAACGGCACGATGTGCCCGTCCGTCTGCCCGGCCGCCAGCCGCCGCTCCACGCGCCGCAGTTCGGAGGAGCGGCACTCCGCGAACACCCGTCCCGCCGGGTTCGGCCCATGGAAGCGCAGCACGTCCACGCTCTGCGCGCGCCGCGCCTTCGACGCATCGCCGGCGCAGGCCCAGTCGGCCGTCTCGGCCGCCGCCTCCTGCTTGGTCGCCCCGCCCAGAGTCAGTGCGTACGACACGTAGTTCTTGGAGTCGGGTGTGTCCCGGCCGGTGACATCGGCGAGTTGCAGCACCGCGAACACGGCGGCCAGCACCAGCACCCAGGTACGCGGTCTCACGTCGACGCCAGGAGGCCGGGCGCGTCGGCCGGACCGGGCACCTGCACCGGTTCCGGCATCGGCTCACCGAGGAGCAGGGTCCGTACGACCCGTTCGGCGGCCCTTCCGTCGTCGAACTCGCAGAAACGGGAGCGGAAGTCGGCCCGCAGCCGTGCCGACTCCTCGTCCCGCCAGCCGCCCGAGGCGAACAGCCACGCCAACTCCCGGTAGGAGTGGGACACATGGCCCGGCGCGTCGGCGGTGACGTCGAGATAGGCGCCCCGGCTCGCGGTGTACGCGGCCCAGTCGTCGGCGTGCACGACGATCGGCCGGTCCAGGTTGGCGTAGTCGAACATGATGGATGAGTAGTCGGTGACCAGGGCGTCCGAGGCCAGCATGACCTCCTCGACGTGTGGTTCGCCGGTCGCGTCGACCAGGATCCCGCGCCGGTGCAGCTCGGCCAGGCCCATGCCGCGGGCCGGGCCGGTCGCGAGAGCCGGGTGCAGCCGGACCACGAGCGTGTGGCCGGCGCCGAGGTCGGCGGCGAACCGGACCAGGTCGATCCGGTCGATGTGACCGCCCCGGACGTAGTCCCGGCGGGTCGGGGCGTAGAGCACCACCGTGTGGCCGGCCGGGATGCCGTGCCGGTCCCGGAAGCCGGCGCCCGCCGCGGAACCCTTGCGCCCGGCGCCCGCCGCGGAACCATCACACCCGGCACCCGCCATACCGCCCTTGACCAGCACGTCGTTGCGTGGGCTGCCCGTACGGGCCGATGCGAAGTGGCAGGGGTAGGCCCGTTCCCAGACCAGCTCGGAGTGGCGGTTGGCGACCAGGCTGTGGTCCCAGCGGTCGGCCCGGCGCAGCATCTGCGGCACGTCGAAGGCGAGCCGGGCGCCGGGCTTGCCCAGCAGGTCGGCGCCCTTGTACTTGAGCGGGGTGCCCTGATGGGTGTGGATGTGCACACTGCCGGGGCGTTTGACCAGCGTGCCGGGCCAGTTGACGTCGTTGACGAAGAACTTCGCGCGGGCGGTCAGCCGTAGGTAGTCCGGGGAGTCGAGCAGCACGTGTTCCACGTCCGCGGGCAGCCCCGCCGCCGCCTCCTCGTCCCGTACCACCCACACCCCGCGCAGCCATGGTGCGATCTCCCGGGCCTTGCGGTAGACGGCCGCCGGGTCGCCCAGCAGACCCCGGTGCGAGGACGCCGAGTAGACCACCAGGTCCGCGTCCGGTGCGCGCAGGCCGCGGAGCCCGGCCAGCGCCTGCCGGGCCCGGGCCCCCGCCGCCTGCCGCACCCACAACGCCTGCCGCTCGCCCTCCCGGCCGACCCGTTCGGCCTGCTGCCGCAGCAGATAGGCCGCATACGAGCCGCCGAGCACACCCAGACCGGCCGCCCCCTCGACCCCCTCGGCCTCCTCGGGCCGGTAGGCGCGGTACAGCTCCGCCGTGCGCCGGAAGAACTCGCCCTTGGCGGCGGGCGGCAGCCGGTCCGGCTTGGCGAGGATGTCCAGGCAGTGCTCGCCCATCTTCCGGTGCAGGTACGGCCGCCAACTCGCGAGTTCAGGGCGGGAGTCCACGAAGGCGAAGACCCGCTTGTACTGGTCGTGGACGTCGAAGTGCTTACGGCTGGTGGTGGAGAGGATGTTGCCCTGGCGGCGCTGGCGGTAGTTCAGGCAGATCCGGTCGAGCGTGGCGATACGGGCCGCGCTGAGCATGACCGGGAAGGTCCAGGGGGTGTCCTCGTAGTAGCCCGGCGGGAACTGGAAGCCGTTCTCCTCGACGAAGTCCCGCCGGTAGACCTTGTTCCAGACGACCATCAACAGGTCCAGGATCTCGGGGTGTTCGGCCGCCGTGAACACCTCCGACGTCACACCGAGGACCTCCGCGAGCGCGTTGCGCCTGGTTCCGCCCCACCAGTAGGTGCGGGCGTAGTCGAAGACCAGGACGTCCGGGTCGCCGGTCTCGGCCAGCCGGTCGGCGATCGCGTCCAGTGCCCCCGGGGTGAGGGTGTCGTCGCTGTCGAGGAAGAGCAGGAAGTCACCGGTGGCGTAGGGGAGTCCGGCGTTGCGGGCGCGGCCGAGGCCGACGTTCTCCGGCAGGTGCAGGACCCGCACGCGCGGGTCGCGGGCCGCGTACTCGTCGAGGATCGCGCCGCAGCCGTCCGGGGAACGGTCGTCGACGGCGATCACCTCGATGTCGTGGCAGGACTGCTCCAGGACCGAGTCGAGGCACTCCCGGAGAAAGCCCTGCACCTTGAAGCAGGGCACGATCAGACTGAATCGGGGCACGGTCAGCTCCTGACAAGGGTCGCGGTCGGCGCCGGCAGGCGCTCTGCCAGGGGGATCACCGCCGGGATCGCCTCCGGTGGCTGGTTGAGGAAGACCCGCCGGACGACCCGCTCGGCGGCCAGACCGTCGTCGAACTGGCAGAACCGGGCCCGGAACCCGGCCCGCAGCTGCTTGGACTCCGGGCCCGCGTAGGAGCCGTCGCGGAAGATCCTGGCCAGCTCCTCCGGGGTGCGGGCGACCGGGCCGGGCGGCTCGGCCATCAGGTCGAAGCAGACGCCCCGGGTGTGCCGGTAGACCTCCCAGTCGTCGGCGTAGACCACGATCGGCCGGTCCAGGTTGGCGTAGTCGAACATGATGGAGGAGTAGTCGGTGACCAGCGCGTCCGCGGCCAGACACACGTCCTCGGACGAGCGGTGCGCGGTGACGTCGATGACCCGGCCGGTGTTCCGGAACGCCCCCCGGTCGTAGAAGTAGTGGGCGCGCAGCAGTACGACGACGTTCTCGCCGACCGCCTCGCAGAACGCCTCCAGGTCGAGGCCGGGCTCGAAGCCGGTGTGGTGGTCGCGGTGGGTCGGCGCGTACAGGACGGCCGTCCTGCCGTCCGGGACGCCGAGCTTGCGCCGGGCGCGGACCACGTCGTGGGCGGACGCCGTGTAGTAGACGTCGTTGCGCGGATAGCCGTACTCCAGCGCCTCGTACGAGCCCGGGAAGGCGCGCTCCCAGGTCTCGGTGGAGTGGCGGTTGGCGGAGAGGTTGAAGTCCCAGCGGTCGACCCGGCCGAGGAGCTTGGTGAAGCTGCCGGTCTGGGCGGCGACCACCGGGTACGTCGACTGGTCGACGCCCATTTTCTTCAGTGGGGTGCCGTGCTGGGTCTGCAGGTGCACACTGCCGGGCCGCTTGACGACCCCCTCGGCGAAGTTGGCGTTGTTCACCAGGTACTTGGCGCGGGCCAGCACCTGCCAGTAGCGGCGGCTGCCGATCACCGCGTACTCGATGCCCTCCGGCATGGCGTGCGCCTGGTCGGCCTCGACCAGGAACACCGAGCGGATGTGCGGGGCGAGTTCACGGGCCGTGGCATGGATCGCGGCCGGGTTGCAGGTGTAGCCGCGCCCCCAGTAGGCGCAGTACACGGCGAGGTGCTGGTCCAGCGGGCGGCGCAGTTCGAGGGCGTAGCGCAGCCGGGTGAGCGGCATGTACGGCCGGGGCAGCCGCTCGGCCGCCCGCGCGGCGGCCTGGTTGGCCCCGCGCAGCGCCCGGAACGCCGTGTAGGCGCCCGCCGCGAGGAGCCGGTGCTGCACACCGATGCTCCCGCCCGGCATCCGGAACCCGGCCGGCCGGTGCGTACGGTGCAGCCGCCGCGCCCGCCGGAAGAAGGCCCGTCGCCCGCCCGGCATCCGCTCCGGCCGCGCGGCCGTCTTCAGCACCACCCCGAAGACCTGCTCGAACAGCGGCCGGGCCCGCTCGCCCGGCAGCGCGGCGGCCCGCTCCAGCACCAGCTCGACCTGGTCGAGGAGTTCGTGCTGGTGCGGCCCGGGGAGGTTGAGCCGGCTGCCCTGCCGGCGCAGCCGGTGCCGTACGACCACCGAGCGCAGCACCGCGATCCGCTCGGCGGCGACCGTGGTCAGACCGCCCCAGCCGAGGTCCGTGAAATGACCGTCGGGGAACAGCAGCCGCCGGTCCTCGACGAAGGTCCGGCGATAGGCGGCGCTCCAGGCCGGCAGCGCCACGCCGGTCAGCGCGGGTGCCTGGTCCGGGGCGAAGGCGCCCTGCGGAACGCCCGCCAGCAGCGGCGCCGCCGGGTTGCCCGGCTCGCCCTCCCACCAGGGCGTGCGTTCGTGCTCGAAGTACAGGACGTCCACGTCACCGGCCTCGGCCAGCCGCGCGTCGAGGAGCGCCAGCGCGCCGGGGACCAGTACGTCGTCGCCGTCGAGGAACAGCAGATATGTGCCGTTCGCCGCCCGCATCCCGGTGTTGCGGGCCCTGCTCAGCCCGGCGGACGGCGGTGAGTGCACCGGGGTCACCCGGGAGTCCCGCTCGGCGTATCCGGCGGCGACCGAGGCGGCCGGGGCGTCGGGCGCGTCGCAGACCGGGATCAGCTCCAGGTCGCCGAAGGACTGGGCGAGGACCGAGTCCAGCGCCTGGGACAGCCGGCCGGCGACCCCGTGGGACGGGACGATGATGCTGAAGCGGGGCATGCTGCTCTTTCTCAGGTGTGCAAGCGGCCCGGTCTCCCCGTCGGTCGCCAGGTGGACGGCCGGGACGGAGTGGGCCGCGAGGTGTGGGGGGCCATGGAGAAACTCCCTGAAAGGCAAACGGCGTTCAGCGGCTCTCGGTGACGGGCAGGTGGCCGGAAGGTTGCGGAACGGTGGCGAGCGGGGAGTGGGCGAGCCCCGAGGCGGCCGACGGAACCGGGTGCCGCTCGTCCAGGGGGACGACCTTCGGCAGGCCGGCCGTCTCGCCGAGCACCACATGCCGTACGACCCGTTCGGCAGCGCGTCCGTCGTCGTACCGGCAGAACCGCTCGCGGAACGCGGCCCGCAGCTCGGCGGAGCGGGAGCCGTGCCAGTGGCCGGTGGCGAAGATGTCGATCAGCTCGTCCTCGGTGCCGGCGACCGCGCCGGGCGGGCTGGAACGCAGGTCGAAGTAGGTGCCGCGGGCCGCGTGGTAGGCGTCCCAGTCCTCGGTGTGCACGACGATCGGCCGGTCCAGGTTGGCGTAGTCGAACATGATCGACGAGTAGTCGGTGATCAGCGCGTCCGAGGCCAGGCAGAGGGACTCCACGCTCGGGTGGTCGCTGACGTCGATCACCCGTCCCCCGGACCCGAGCGGGCCGCCGTGCCAGTAGTGGGCGCGGGCCAGGATCACGAAGCGCGGGCCGAGGCGGCGCACGATCCGGTCCAGGTCGAGGGCGGGGCGCTGGGTGCGCCGGTAGTCGCGGTGGGTGGGGGCGTACAGCAGGGCGACCGTGCCCTCGGGGACACCGAGCGACGCGCGGATCCGGGTCACGTCGGCGGAGGTGGCCTGCTGGAAGACGTCGTTGCGCGGATAGCCGTACTCCAGGGTGGTGTAGCCGCCGGGGTAGACACGCTCCCAGGTGAGGGTGGTGTGGCGGTTGGCGGAGAGGACGTAGTCCCATGCGGCGACGCCCCGCAGGAGTTCCTCGAAGTCCATGCCGGCGGCGGCCGCCGGGTGTTCCTGGAGGTCCAGGCCCATGTGCTTGAGGGGGGTGCCGTGCTGGGTCTGCACGAACACCTGGCCGGGGCGTTTACGCAGCCGGCGGTCGAAGTTGACGTTGTTCACCAGGTACTTGGAGCGGGCCAGCGCCGTCCAGTAGGCGAGGGTGCCCGGACGCAGCCGACGCGGGCCCGGCGGGATCGCGTGCTGGTGCTCGGGGCGGGCGATCCAGGCGGTGCGGATGTGCGGGGCGTGGCTGCGGAACGCCGCCTCCAGCGCGCCAGGATTGCAGCCGTGGCCGCGGTTCCAGTAGGCGGCGAAGACCGCGCGGTCGGCGCGCAGCGGGAGGCGCAGCTGGACGCGGTAGTGGAGCTGGAGGAGGGCCGAGCGCAGGCCGCGGGCGAACTGAACGCCCGCCTTGAGGGTACGGCGGCGCGCGGACATCGCCAGCTGGAGGGCGCGATAGGTGCGGTGCAGGCCGTAGTGGACGAGGGCGTGGCGCAGCCGGGTGCGATGGGGGTACCCCCGCTCGAGCGGAGCCGAGAGTGGGGGAGGAACCTGGGTGCCCTTGGCCTGGTAACGGCGGTAGTGGGCGCGGGCCTTGCGCAGGAACTCGGCGCGGGTGCCCTTCGGGAGGCGGTCCCGCTTGGTGAACACCGTCGAGAGGTGGTCGATCATGCGGCGGAACAACACCGGTCGCCAGCGGTCGAGTTCGGTCCGCTCTTCGATGAACGCGAAGACCCGGTCGTACTGTTCGAAGATGTCGAAGTGCTTGCGGCTGGTGGTGGAGAGGATGTTGCCCTGCCTCCGCTGCCGGTAGTGCACACAGACCCGGTCGAGGGTGGCGATCGACCCGGCGGCCATCAGGACCGGGTAGGTCCAGGGGGTGTCCTCGTAGTAACCGGGCGGGAAGGCGAAGCCGTTCTCCTCGACGAACTCCCGCCGGTACGCCTTGTTCCAGGCCACCATCAGCACCCGGAGCAGCCCGGGCCGGTCCTCAAGGCGGAACGGCGCCGGCCCATCCTCGGTCAGCTGCGCCGCGACCTTGTTGCGCTCCGCCCGGCCCGTCCAGAACGTCCGCGCGTAGTCGTACACGAGGACGTCCGGCTCACCGCTCTCCTTGACCCGGTCCGCGATCGTGCGCAGCGCGTCGGGCGTGAGGGTGTCGTCGCTGTCCAGGAAGAGCAGGTAGTCGCCGCGCGCCTGCTCCATCCCCGCGTTGCGGGCGCCGCCCAGGCCCCGGTTCTCCGTCAGGTGCACGGGCCGGACCCGTGCGTCACGGGCCGCGTACTCGTCGATGATCGCGCCGCAGGCGTCCGGTGAGCAGTCGTCCACGGCGATCAGTTCGAGATCGGGGTACGACTGCGAGAGCACCGAGTCCAGGCACTCGGACAGATACGCCTGGACCTTGTACGCGGGGACAATGACACTGAACCTGGGCAAGGGGCATCCATGGGTCGGTCGGCGCGGGCGTTCTGCCCGGGAACGGCCAATGGAATGATTTGGTTACGGTTCCTTACGTCATGTGGGGGAACGCCGCCGGCGACAGCGGAAGGGCGAGCCGGTTGCCGGCCCGCCCTCCGCGGATACCGCCTCTGCGCTACTTGACCGCGCCCGCCATCACCCCGGACACGAACTGCCGCTGGAACGCGAAGAACACGGCCAGCGGGATGACCATCGAGATGAAGGCGCCGGGGGCGAGGACGTCGACGTTGTTCCCGAACTGCCGGACCTGGGTCTGCAGCGCCACCGTGATCGGCTGGGTGCCCGACTTGGTGAACACCAGTGCGACCAGCATGTCGTTCCACACCCACAGGAACTGGAAGATGCCCAGGCTCGCGATCGCCGGCCCGCCCAGTGGCATCACCACCCGGGTGAACAGGCGCAGTTCACCGGCGCCGTCCAGGCGCGCCGCCTCCAGCAGCTCCCGCGGGATCTCCGCGAAGAAGTTCCGCAGCAGGAACACCGCGAACGGCAGCCCGAAGCCGACATGGAAGAGGATCACCCCGAAGATCGTCCCGAACAGGCCGATCGTCCCGAAGAGTTCGGCGATCGGGATCAGCGCCACCTGGACCGGCACCACCAGCAGACTGACCACGATCAGGAACCACCAGTCCCGGCCCGGGAACTCCATCCACGCGAACGCGTAACCGGCCAGCGCTCCGATGACGACCACCAGGATCGTCGCCGGGACGGTGATCAGGACCGTGTTCCAGAGGGAGTTGGTGATGTCGCTGTTCTCCAGGAGCTTCTGGTAACTCTCGAAGGTGAGCTGGGACGGCTTGCTGAACACGTGCCACCAGCCGCTCGCGCTCATGTCGTCCGGCGAACGGAGCGAGGAGGCGAGCAGGCCGATCGTCGGCACCAGCCAGAACAGGGCGACGACGATCAGGAAGAAGCGGACCAGACCGCCGTTGATCTTCTCCAGCAGCCAGCTCATCGCCGCTCCTCCCGCCGCAGCCTGCGCACGTTGAACCACATCACCGGGATGACGAGAAGCAGCAGGAACACCGCGATCGCGCTCGCGATGCCCGGCTGGCCCTCCGAGAAGCCCTTGCGGTACAGCTCCAGGGCGAGCACGTTCGCGTCGTCCTGCGAGGAGCCCGGCGCGATGATGTACACGAGGTCGAAGACCTTCAGCACGTTGATCATCAGTGTGACGGTGACGACCGCGAGGACCGGTGCGAGGAGCGGCACGGTGACCTTGCGGAACACCTGCCACTCGGTCGCGCCGTCCACGCGGGCCGCCTCCAGGAGCTCCCGGGGCACGCCCGCGAGCCCGGCCGCGATCAGCACCATCGCGAAGCCCGCCCACATCCAGACGTACGACCCGATGATGGCGGGGGTGACCAGGGTCGGGCCGAGCCAGTCGACGCCGTTGTAGGGCTGCTTGAAGTTGCTCGCGGGGAGCCGGAGCTGTGCCCCGTCGGCGGCGGCGGGGAGGGTGAAGGTGCCGTCGGCCGCCGCCTTGGTCGATGCCACCACCTTGCCGTTCTTGACCGCCTCGATCCGCATCCCGTCGTAGCCGAGCTCGGACGGGTCGGGCACGCCGAGCCTGCCGACGCCCTTGCCTCGGGTGAAGTCCTGCCAGGTGGTGCCGGTGATCTTCGCCGGGTCGGGCTTGGCCGCCACGGCACTCTTCGCGCCGCCGGGCATCTGGTCGGGGGCGACACCGACGAGCGGGAGGGCGACGGTCTGCCCGGTGCGGACGGTGGCCGTGGTGATGAAGCCGCCCTGATACGGCTTCAGGGGCGAATCGCGGCCCGGGTGGGCGTTCGGGAACGCCGACGACTGGGCGAAGGTGTCGTGGATGCCGACCCAGACCGCGTTGGCGACGCCCTTGTCCGGGTCCTGGTCGTAGACCAGCCGGAAGATGATGCCGGCGGCCAGCATGGAGATCGCCATCGGCATGAAGACGACCAGCTTGAACGCCGTTCCCCAGCGGATCCGTTCGGTCAGCACCGCGAAGACCAGGCCGAGGGAGGTGGAGATGGTCGGCGCGAACACCACCCAGATGATGTTGTTCTTCAGGGCGGTGCGGATGCCGTCGTCCGTGAAGATCGCCTTGTAGTTGTCGAAGCCGGCGAACCCGTCGCCGTTGGCGTTGTAGAAGCTGCGGATCAGCGAGTACCCGATCGGGTAGACCACGAGCGCGCCGAGCAGCACCAGGGCGGGGAGCAGAAAGAGAACCGCCACGGACTTGCGGGTGCCGGTCACGCTCTTGCGGCCGCGGGGGCGCGGGTCGGCGGGGGTCCCGGGGACCCCCGCCGTGGCGGGTGACGCCATCGCCGGGTCAGCTTCCGCTGCCGTAAGCGGCCGCCGCGTCCTTCTCCAGCTTCGCCTGGGTGCCCGCGACGTCCGTCGGGTTCTGCAGGAAGTCCTGGAGGTCCTTCCACTCGCCCTTGCCCGGGGTGCCGCCGAAGGCCTGCGGGGCCTGGTCGGACATGTCGAAGCGGAAGTCGTCGCCGGAGGCGATCAGAGCCTGGGCGATCTTGCGCTGCACCTCGTTCGGGTACGCCGAGTTCGCCACGTTCTTGTTCGGCGACAGATAGCCGCCGAGCTTCGCCTGGATCGTCGCCGCGTCCGGGGAGGCCAGGAACTTCGCCAGCGCCTGCGCGCCCTTGGAGTCCTTGAAGACGACGGCCGCGTCACCGCCGGAGACCACGGGCGCGGTCGAGCCCACGCTCGGGAACGGGAACACCTTCGCGTCCGTGCCCACCTTCGCCTTGGTCTCACCGATGTTGACCTGCACGAAGTCGCCCTCGTAGACCATCGCGGCCTTCGGCTGGGCGCCGCCGGTGAAGGTCTGGGTGACCGACGCCGGGAACTCCGTCTGCAGCGCACCGCTCGCGCCGCCCGCGATGTACCCCTTCTTGCCCCAGATCTGGGCGAGCGTGGTCAGCGCCTGCTTGACGCTCGGGTCCGTCCACTTGATCTTGTGCTGGGCGAGCTGGTCGTACTTCTCCGGGCCCGCCTGCGAGAGGTAGACGTTCTCGAACCAGTCGGTCAGCGTCCAGCCGTCCGCGCCGCCGATCGAGAACGGGGTGACACCCGAGTCGTACACCGCCTGCGCCGCCGTCAGCAGGTCCTGCCAGGTCTTGGGCTCCTTGGCCCCCGCGTTCTCGAAGACCTTGGTGTTGTACCAGATCAGCGACTTGTTGGCGGCCTTGTAGTAGACGCCGTACTGCTTGCCGTCGACCTTGCCGATGTCCTGCCAGCCCTGCGAATAGTTCTTCTGCACTTCCGTGATCGTGTCGGCGCTCAGCGGCTTCGCCCAGCCCTTCTGGACGGCCTGCTTGATCGCGCCGGGCTGCGGCAGCAGCGCGATGTCCGGCGGCTGACCGCCCGCGATCTTCGAGCCGAGGAAGTTGATGATCGGGTCCTGCGCGGGCACGAAGGTGACCTTCGCACCGGTGCGCTTCTCGAACTCCGCGAGGACCTGCTTGAAGTTCTTCTGCTCCTGCCCGGTCCAGACGGCGGCGACCTCCAGGTTGGTGCCGTTCAGCTTCGGGAGGGCGAGGGTGCTCGTCTCGGTGGCGCCGGTGCTGTCCCCGCCGCCGGACGTCTTGTCGTTGCCGCCTCCGCAGGCGGCGAGCGCGAGGGCTCCCGCGAGCAGCGCGGCGAGTGTGGTGACGGCCCTGCTTGTCCGGATGGTGTTGCTCATGACGCGCATCACTTCCCCGTTCGTCGTTCCTCATTGAACGCCAGAACTCTGTCCCGTGCGCTCCGGTGTACGCGGGGGCCGCGTGCGCGGCAAGGGTGCCTGCCGGTGAGGGCCGGGGATCGTGATCGCCTCGTGATCGTGGGCTGATCGGAGAAGCGGTGACCCGTCGGAGAAGCGGTGATCGGTCAGAGAAGCGGTGACCCGCCAAAGAAACGGTGATCGGTCAAAGAAACGGTGATCGGTCAGAGAAACGGTGATCGGTCAGAGAAGCGAAGGGACCTCGGTCGCGGAGACCTCCCGGGCCGCCCGCTCCACCGCGCTCGCCAGCAACGCCAGGTCCGTCGGGCCGTTGCCCAGCTCCCGGACCGGGCGGCGGGCCGGGGGATCGCCCATGCGGGGCCAGTCGAGGGGGACCACCGTGGGGCGCTGGGTCGCCGTACGGGGGATGCGGCCCGTGACGCGGCCCGCCTGGAACGCGGTGGTACGGCCGTCCGGGGTGGTGAGGCGACCGCGGCCCGGGGCCGGTTCGTCGGGGCCGCCGGCCGGTGTGTCCAGGGTGACGCGCAGGGTGGCCTGCCGGGCCGGTTCCGTCTCCGCCGTACGACCGCCGGTGCCGGCCGCGGCGACCAGGTGGACGCCGAGCCGCTCACCCTCCTTCGCCACCGCCTCCAGCGCCCGCATCACGGAACCGGCGGCCGGGCGGCCCGGTGAACCGAGCGCGGGGGAGACCAGGGCGTCCAGGTCGTCGACGACGACCACCAGGCGGGGCAACGGCGGGGGCGTCTCGGTGGGCCGGCGGGCCGCGGCGCCGGCCGACGGGCGCAGCCGGAGCGTCGAGCTCGGCGGGGCTTCTATGTCGGCGGCGCCCGAGGTGGGACGGGTGCGCTGGGGGACGATCCGGCCCGAGATCTCCCGCTGCGCGTGCCAGTCGTTGAAGTCGGAGCGGCCCAGCAGTTCGGCCCGCCGCTTCAGTTCGGCGCTCAGCGACTGGGCGAATTCACGCATCCGGACCGGGTCGTTGGCGGTGAGATGGGTCGTGACATGCGGTATGTCCGTACAGACCCGGAGGCCTTCGCCGTGCCCGGCACCCGTGCCGACGCCGTCGCGGCCGTCGATCAGGACGATCCCGAGCCGGTCGGGGCGATCGGCGGCCGCCAGCGAGGCGACCATCGCCCGCAGCAGCTCCGTACGGCCGCTGCCGGACGGGCCCTCGATCAGCAGGTGCGGACCGTCGGCCACCAGGTCGGCCCCGAGCGGGCCGCGCGGTCCGGCGCCGAGCACCGCACGGGCCCGGCCGCCCAGCGACTCGGCGTCGTCGGCCGCGTCCGCCCAGCGGGCCATCAGCGACGCCGGGGTCGCCCTCGCCAGCCCCAGCTCGTCCAGCAGACGGGCGGACTGGGGGAGCGGGGCGGTCACGCGCGTGTGCCGGTCGGCGGCCGGGCCGTCGGGGCGCAGCGGGGCCAGCGCCCGCGCGAACCGCTCGGCCCAGGCCAAGGAGACCGCGTCCACCGCGGCGAGGGTGCCGGGGCCGACCGGGCCGGTGGAGACCCGCATGAGGTGCAGTGCCGTGGCCACGTCCCCGCTGAGCAGGGCCACCGCCCCGCACTCCCGGAACGTCGGCGTCACCGCGCACGCCGCCTCGTAGGTCTCCTCGACCGGGGAGGTGGACGAGGTGGGTGCCGTCTCGGCCAGGCAGATCACATGCACTCCGGCGCGCGGACCGGCGACCGCCAGCCGCGCCACCGCGTCCCGCAGGGCCGAGCCGCCGGGATCGCCGTCCACGACGACGACCGTGTACGGCCCGGGGAAGCCGCCCTTGTCGTCGACGGCGCCGAGGTCGGCACGGGCCCAGGAGGGGCGCTGGGCGCCGTCGGCGGGGGAGACGTCAGCCGTCCGTGCCGGGGCCGGCATCGGAGTCGAGGTCGGGGCCGGGGCCGGGGCCGGGCGGTCGGACGGGGTGGCCGGCCGCCGGGGTGCGGACAGGTCCTCCACCCTGCGCAGCAGCTCCTCCACGCGGGCCGCCGCCTGTTCGCGGTCGTAGGCCAGCAGGAGGCGGCAGTCCTGGCCGTGCCCGGGACGGACGTGCGGGAGCCAGCCGAGCCAGGACCACTCCGCCGTGCGCTCCTCCAGCGGGCGGGCCCGGTCCGCGCTGATCAGGACGATCTCCAGCAGGTCGGGCGAGTGCAGCACGGCGAGCTGGGCCAGAACCGAGCGGGCGAGACCGGAGAGGCGGGTGCGCGGGCCCGCCAGGCCCAGGGCGCCGGCCTCGCGCAGGCCGGCGGTGACGGGCACGGCGGGGAGCAGGCCCGAGCCGCCCGGCGTCGGCCGGTCCGCCGTACCGAGCCGGACGGTGAGCGTCTCGGGGTGCCCGGGGCCGCGCTCCCAGAGGCGGGGACCGGGTCCGAGCGCGGTGAGGAGCAGGGCCGCCGGGTCGGGCCAGGTCTCGGGCTGGGCGGGAGCGTCGGGGAACGCGGCGAAGTCGTCGTCGGCCACGGTCTCGTCGGCGTCGGCCGACGTGGGTTCACCCCGCCCGCCGGCCAGGCGCCGCGCCCAGGCGCCGAGGCCGCCGCGCCTGCGGGCGCCGGGCAGGACGGGGGCGTCGGTGCCGCGCAGAGGCGTGCCCTTGCGCCTGCCGGAGGAGGCGGCGGGGTCGTCGAGGTGCGCGGCGGAGGCGTCACCGGCCGGGTGCCCGGCCGACTGGGTGGCGTCCGGGGAGGTCCGGTGCGCTGCCGTCGGGTCGTAGGTGGTGGGGCCGGTGGGCGCGGTGCCGTAGGTGGTGGGGCCGGTGGGTGTGCTTCCGGCGGTCGTGGATCCGTGAGCTGCGGATCCGGCGTTCGTGGTTCCGGCGTTTGCGGATCCGTGAGCCGTGGGGCCGGTGGGTGTGCGTCCGGCGGTCGTGGGTCCGTGAGCTGCGGGTCCGTGAGCTGCGGGTCCGTGAGCCGCGGGTCCGGTGTTCGGGGCCCCGGAGCCTGCGGCCCCGGTGGAGGCGCTTCGGGCGTCGCCCGGGTCGCCGAGTATTCCGGTGCGGCCCGCGTGTGTGTCGCCGGAGGAACCGCGAGGGCCGGGCATCCCGGTGGTCGTCCGGGGATCCGGGCCGCTCTCGATCCTCGGCGCGTCGCCTTGTGCGGGGACGACCGTCGGGTCCACCCCACCGTGCTGCCGGCCCCCCGGCACGCCGCCCGGGGCTCCCCAGCCCGCCGTGCCGTAGGCGTGATGGGTGCGGCCGGCCGGAGCAGGCACGGCCGTACCGGCATCGGCGCCGTCGTCGGCCCCTTCGCCCTCCGCCAGCACCCGCACGCACCCCTCCCCGTCGGCTGCCGTGCCCAGCCGGGCCCCCGGCCCCCCGGACGGCGTAAGCCGCAGGGCCGATTCCCCGATGCGCAGCAGGGCGCCCGGGGTGAGGCGGACCGGGCGGTCGGTGACGCGGGTGCCGTCCAGGACCGTGCCGTTGGTGGAGTTCAGGTCGGCGACCGAGACGCGGCCGTCGGCGGCGACCGTGACCGCGCAGTGCAGCCGGGAGACGTCCGGGTCGTCGAGCGGGACGTCGGCGTCGGCGGAGCGGCCGATGGTGATCTGGCCGCCGTGCAGGAGGTGGACCCCGCCCGCGTCGGGCCCGGCCACCACGTGCAGCTGGGTCGGGGCGTCGTCCAGCTCGGGATGCGGTTCGGGGGCCGCGGGGGCGCCCAGGGACAGCACGGCGCCGTCGACCAGCGGGGGCTCGCCCAGGATGCGGCGGCGGGCGTCCAGCCGCTCCACCCCGGCGTAGAGCACCACCGGCGCGCTGCTCGGCTCGCGGCCGCCCAGGCTGCCGTCGCCGGTGACCGCCGAGGCCAGCGCGGAGGCCACCGCGGCCAGGTCCGTGCCCGCCGGCGCCGTCACCAGCACGTCGCGGCTCACGGCCCGGCCCCGCTGCGCGGCAGGGCCCAGCGGGTCTACGACGGTCAGCCGGATCTGCATCGCCGTCAGCGGTCCCTTCTGCGCGGGCGCGGAATTCCCCCCACCACCACTAGCGCGTCGGCCAGTTCTGCTGTCGCACGCATCCTCGCACCTGCTGCTGACAACGCGCCCACGCCCCGATGGTAAGTGATCTTGATTGGTCAGCTCTGCCCCCAAAAGTGCCTGCCAAGTACCACGCGGGCGATCACTTGAGATCGGTCACGTCCGGCCCCGGCAACCGCCGGACCGAAGCAAGCGTCTTTCCATCGAACACGTGCGGGAACGTCTACGTATGGGGATACGTCCGGAACGCTTACCGGCTGCCTACCGGGCAGCGGAAAGCACAGCCGGACGAAAACCCGGTGCCGGGCATCACGGCACTACAGTGGGTCGGACACAGGGTCGGACCCACCAGCAAGCAACAGGGAGTGCATGACGTGCGGCCGGTAGGCAGCAAGTACCTCCTGGAGGAGCCGCTCGGACGCGGCGCCACCGGTACCGTCTGGCGTGCCCGCCAGCGGGAGACCGCGGGCGCCGAGGCGGCCGTGCCCGGCCAGCCCGGCGAGACCGTCGCGATCAAGGTCCTCAAGGAAGAGCTCGCGAACGACCCCGACATCGTGATGCGCTTCCTGCGGGAGCGCTCCGTTCTGCTCCGGCTGACCCACCCGAACATCGTCCGGGTCCGTGACCTGGTCGTCGAGGGCGATCTGCTGGCCCTGGTGATGGACCTCGTCGACGGCCCCGACCTGCACCGCTACCTGCGCGAGAACGGCCCCCTCACGCCCGTCGCCGCCGCGCTGCTGACCGCCCAGGTCGCCGACGCGCTCGCCGCCAGCCACGCCGACGGCGTCGTGCACCGCGACCTGAAGCCCGCCAACGTGCTGCTCCAGCAGTACAACGGCCAGATGCACCCGATGCTGACCGACTTCGGCATCGCCCGCCTCGCCGACTCCCCGGGCCTGACCCGCACCCACGAGTTCGTCGGCACGCCCGCGTACATCGCCCCGGAGTCCGCCGAGGGCCGCCCGCAGACCGGCGCCGTCGACATCTACGGCGCGGGCATCCTGCTGTACGAGCTGGTCACCGGCCGCCCGCCGTTCTCCGGCGGCAGCGCCCTGGAGGTCCTGCACCAGCACCTCAGCGCCGAGCCCCGCCGCCCCTCGACCGTCCCCGACCCGCTGTGGACGGTCATAGAGCGCTGCCTGCGCAAGAACCCCGCCGAGCGCCCCAGTGCCGAGAACCTCGCGCGCGGCCTGCGTGTCGTCGCCGATGGCGTCGGCGTGCACGCGAACTCCGCGCAGATCGCGGCGGCCGAGGGCGTCGGCGCGCTGCTGGCCCCCGACCCGGCATCGCCGGCCGTACCGGGCGCGGCCGACCCGACCCAGGTGCTGCCGAACACGGGCGCGCCGATGGGAGCGCCGATGGGGACGTACGACCCGAACGCGGCGACCAGCTTCCTGCCGCACACCGGCGGACCGGCGGGCGCCGCCGACCCGACCGCCGTACTGCCGAACACGGGCGCGGCCGACCCGACGGCCGTCATGCCGCCGATGCCCCAGGGGCAGCCGGGCCAGCAGCAGCCGGAACAGCCGCACCCCTGGCAGACCCAGCTCCGCGCGGCCCGCGACCGCAACGAGCAGACGCAGGTTCAGTACCTCGACCCGGGTGAGGACCCGCTGCGCCGCCGCCCTCAGCGGCAGGTGGCCCGCCCGCAGCAGCAGCCGCCGCGCCAGGCCCCGCAGCAGCAGCCGGTACGCCGGCCGCAGCCGCGCGGGCAGGGCGGCCAGGGTGGATACGGCCAGCAGCAGCCCGCGGGGTACGGCCACCAGCCGCAGCAGCAGTACGCTCCGCCACAGCAGCCGCAGCAGCGCTACGCGCCCCCGGCCGAGCCGCAGCGGGCCCCCCGTGAGCCGCGCGAGCCACGCCAGCGCAGCGCCAACCCGATGAAGATCCCCGGACTCGGCTGCCTCAAGGGCTGCCTGTTCATGGTCGTCATCCTGTTCGTCGCGGGCTGGCTGATCTGGGACCTGACGCCGGTGCACACGTGGGTCGGGCAGGGCGAGGGCTACTGGAGCCAGCTGAAGGACTGGTCGAAGTCGATCGGCAGCTTCATCAACAACCTGGGCAACGGCTCCGGCAACTGACCGCGACTCTGGGGATTTGTCGACATCTGGCGGGTGATTTCCGCCTCCGGGGTGAAGGTTGGCTCTTCGGACGCGTACTTTTATCGGCAACACGCGTCGGTAGGAGCAGTCTTGGCACGGAAGATCGGCAGCCGGTACACCGCCAACCAGATCCTGGGGCGGGGCAGCGCCGGCACGGTGTGGCTGGGCGAGGGACCGGACGGGCCCGTCGCCATCAAGCTGCTGCGTGAGGACCTCGCCTCCGACGAGGAGCTGGTGGGCCGCTTCGTACAGGAGCGCACGGCCCTGCTCGGTCTGGAGCACCCCAACGTCGTGTCGGTCCGTGACCTGGTGGTCGACGGAAACGACCTCGCCCTCGTCATGGACCTGGTCCGGGGCACCGATCTGCGCACCCGCCTCGAACGGGAGCGGCGGCTGGCGCCCGAGGCGGCGGTGGCGATCGTCGCGGACATCGCGGACGGGCTGGCGGCCGCGCACGCGGCGGGCGTGGTGCACCGGGACGTGAAGCCGGAGAACGTCCTCCTGGACATGCAGGGCCCGCTGGGCCCCGGCGGCTCCCACCCCGCCCTCCTGACCGACTTCGGGGTGGCGAAGCTGATCGACTCCCCGAAGCGGACCCGGGCCACGAAGATCATCGGCACCCCGGACTATCTCGCCCCCGAGATCGTCGAGGGCCTGCCGCCCCGCGCCTCGGTGGACATCTACGCGCTCGCGACGGTCCTGTACGAGCTCCTCGCGGGCTTCACCCCCTTCGGCGGCGGCCACCCGGGAGCGGTGCTGCGCCGCCATGTGACCGAGACCGTCGTCCCGCTGCCCGGGATCCCCGAGGAGCTCTGGCAGCTGCTCGTGCAGTGCCTGGCGAAGGCGCCGGCCTCCCGGCTGCGCGCGTCCGAGCTGGCCGCGCGGCTGCGGGAGCAGCTGCCGACGCTGGCGGGGATGCCGCCGCTGGACGTCGACGAGCCGGAGACGGAGGCGGCGGAGGAGACCGAGGAGGCGGCCGCCGCCCCGGCCGCGGAGGAGCAGCGGGTACGGCGACGGGGGGCCGTCTCCTTGGTGCCGGGCGCGAAGCCGGACTCCAACCGGGACACGCACACGTCGATGAGGGTGCCGGCGCCGGACGAGCTGGCGGGCGGCGCGCGGGGTACGGCGCGGGTGCCCAGGGCGTCGGGGGCGCCGCGGCCGGGATCGGCGCGGCACCGTGTCGCGGCGCGGCGACGGAGGGTCACGTTCGCGGTGGCGGGCGTGGCGGTGGCGGCGGTGGTGGGTGTCGGCGCGTGGCTGGCATCGTCCGGCGACGACTCCGCTCCCCAGGAGACACACAGCACATCGACACCGTGACCTGCCGGCGGCTCCGCCGACCTTTTTTCCACCCGCCCACCCGACTCGGCAGGCCACAGAGCCCCCGCCATGGGGCTCCGTCCCGGACTCCGAGGGGGTTGGTGGGGCGGTGGGTCTGCCCGGCTTGGTAGGCCACAGGGTCGCCGTCATGGGGCTCCGTCCCGGACTCCGGGGGTTGGTGGGGCGGTGGGTCTGCCTGGTTCGGTAGGTCGCAGGGTCGCCGTCACGGGGCTCTGCCCCGGACTCCGGGGGTTGGTGGGGCGGTGGGTCTGCCTGGTTCGGTAGGTCGCAGGGTCGCCGTCACGGGGCTCTGCCCCGGACTCCGGGGGTTGGTGGGGCGGTGGGTCTGCCTGGTTCGGTAGGTCGCAGGGTCGCCGTCACGGGGCTCTGCCCCGGACTCCGGGGGTTGGTGGGGCGGTGGGTCTGCCCGGCTCGGTAGGTCGCAGGGTCGCCGTCACGGGGCTCCGTCCCGGACTCCGGGGGTTGGTGGGGCGGTGGGTCTGCCCGGCTCGGTAGGCCACAGAGCCCCCGCCACGAGCTCTGCCCCGGACTCCGAGGGGGGTGGTGGGGCGGTGGGTCTGCCCGGTTCGGTGGGTCGCAGGGTCGCCGTCACGGGGCTCTGCCCTGGATCCCGAGGGGGTGGTGGGATTCGGGTTTCGTGGCTGGGCCGACCCGGGTCCGAGGGCGGTTGGTCCCCGGAGCGGCGGGGAGACGGGACCGCAGGCGGAGCCGATACCTGAGGCGCGCTCTGGAGTTCACCGTGTGTGCCCCACCCCTCGTCTTTTCGCCCGCTCCTCCCCCTGCCGAGTCGGGTGGGCGGGTGGGCGAGGCCCGTCGGCCATCCTCGGTTGGCGGAGCCGTTACGCTGGAGGCGTGGCAGTCGTCGATGTATCCGAAGAGCTCAAGTCCCTCTCCTCGACCATGGAGTCGATCGAGGCCGTTCTGGACCTCGACAAGCTGAGGGCAGACATCGCCGTGCTCGAGGAGCAGGCGGCCGCGCCGTCCCTGTGGGACAACCCGGACGAGGCGCAGAAGATCACCAGCAAGCTGAGCCACCTGCAGGCCGAGGTCAGGAAGGCCGAGGCGCTGCGCGGGCGGATCGACGACCTTTCCGTGCTCTTCGAGATGGCCGAGGAGGAGGACGACCCGGACACCCGTGCCGAGGCCGAGTCCGAGCTCGCCTCCGTCAAGAAGGCGCTGGACGAGATGGAGGTCCGGACGCTGCTCAGCGGGGAGTACGACTCCCGGGAAGCGCTCGTGAACATCCGTGCCGAGGCCGGTGGCGTCGACGCCGCCGACTTCGCCGAGAAGCTGCAGCGCATGTACCTGCGCTGGGCCGAGCAGCACGGCTACAAGACCGAGCTCATCGAGACGTCGTACGCGGAAGAGGCCGGCATCAAGTCGACCACCTTCGCCGTACAGGTGCCGTACGCCTACGGGACGCTCTCCGTTGAGCAGGGCACGCACCGCCTCGTGCGGATCTCGCCCTACGACAACCAGGGTCGCCGCCAGACCTCCTTCGCGGGCGTCGAGATCCTCCCCGTGGTGGAGCAGACCGATCACATCGAGATCGACGAGTCCGAGCTCCGGGTGGACGTCTACCGGTCGTCCGGGCCCGGCGGCCAGGGCGTCAACACCACCGACTCCGCGGTGCGCCTCACCCACATCCCCACCGGCATCGTCGTCTCCTGTCAGAACGAGCGGTCGCAGATCCAGAACAAGGCGACCGCGATGAACGTCCTCCAGGCCAAGCTCCTCGAGCGGCGCCGGCAGGAGGAACAGGCCAAGATGGACGCCCTCAAGGGCGACGGCGGCAACTCCTGGGGCAACCAGATGCGGTCGTACGTGCTGCACCCGTACCAGATGGTCAAGGACCTGCGGACCGAGTACGAGGTGGGCAACCCCGAGGCCGTGTTCAACGGCGAGATCGACGGCTTCCTGGAGGCCGGAATTCGCTGGCGCAAGCAGCAGGAGAAGTAACTTTGTCGACTTGCCCACGGCGAGTCGACCGACCGTGAACTGCCGCCCCTGTGGCGGCAGTTCTCGTTTGTCCGGCTAATGCCTGGGTTTTACGTCACACTCACACACTTCAACTTCCGGCATTCGACGCGCAACCGGACATGGCGCGCGCAACGGCCTTGACGTTGCTTTGAAAAATGGGAAGGGTGAAGCGTGGCATGCGTATCTCTGGGGCGCATGTGAACCGGGGGACTTGGCACCGCCTTTACCGCCCCCGTCGATCACCGCCGGCCCCATGCGCCCGCTCATTGACTATCAGCTACTGGGGGTAGCAACCAGATGACCAAGAAGACGCGGATCCGGGTCGCGCGGATAGCCGCCGGTGTCGTGATCGCCGCCGGTGCCTCGCTGACCGCCGCCGGCGCGGCCTCCGCCCTCTCCATCGGCGTCGAGGCCGACGAGACCGGCGTGCACGCGAACGTCGACCTCGACGGCACCGATTCGCCCAGCCCGAGCGACACCGGGATCCCGACCGGTCCGGCCAGCAGCGAGCCGGCCAGCACGCCGCCCGCCAGCGAGCCGCCGACCAGCTCGGCGCCGTCCGAGTCGAGCGAGCCCTCGGACGAGCCGACCCAGCCGACCGACGAGCCCACCGAGCCCACGGACGAGCCGACCGACGGCAGCACCAGCACCAGCGGTAGCGGCAGCACCGGTAACGGCAACAACACCGGCACCGACGGCAACTCCGGCACCTCCGCGCAGGAGGAGGGCACCTCCGCCCTCACCGACACCGGCTCCTCGAACACCAAGGCCCAGGGCGGCCAGCTCGCCGAGACCGGTGCCGGGCAGACCGCCTTCCTGATCATCGGCGCTGCCACGATGATCGCCGGCGGTGTCGGCTTCCGTGTGCTGCCGCGCCTCATGGGCGGCAGCGGCGGCGCCGCTGCCTGACGGTAGGCGCGCGTTCGCGGAGCGTGTGCGCGATGTACGGCGAAGGGCCCGGAGCCACGGCTCCGGGCCCTTCGGCCATGCTTGTGTGAGTTTCGCTACGCGGTCTGGTGCGCCAGCAACGCCACCGCGGCGATCAGCACCGCCAGCAGCCCGATCAGCGCCATCGGGTTCAGACCGCCGAGGAAACTCTCCTGCTGAAGACGCTCGCGGTTGGCGCGGCACACGGGGCACCGGCCTTCGTTCACGGGCGCCGCACAGTTCGCGCACACCAACCGGTCGTACGTCATGCGCTCGCCCTCCTTGCACCGGCCATTACCTACACAACGCTCCGCGGAACGAGAACGTTCCCCTCCCACTGTGCCAGGTTCCCCCGGAAAGGGCGCGGCCGTCCGGGTACCTCGCTCGGGCAGTCCGAAGACTCTGTCCCGGAACAAAACCGCACAAGCCTCACCCAACCGTGACTGGCGACTGCGCTTCCTCACCCGGTTCGCGTATGGTCACGCTCATCTACCCCCGGCGACCCGTGGTGCATCCGTGATCCGATTCGACAATGTCTCCAAGGTCTACCCCAAGCAGACCCACCCCGCACTCAGGGATGTCTCCCTGGAAGTGGAGAAGGGTGAGTTCGTCTTCCTCGTGGGGTCCTCCGGCTCCGGAAAGTCCACCTTCCTGCGGCTGATCCTCCGCGAGGAGCGGTGCAGCCACGGTCAGGTGCACGTCCTCGGCAAGGACCTCGCCCGTCTCTCCAACTGGAAGGTGCCGCAGATGCGCCGCCAGCTCGGGACGGTCTTCCAGGACTTCCGCCTGCTGCCCAACAAGACGGTCGCCGAGAACGTGGCCTTCGCGCAGGAGGTCATCGGCAAGTCGAAGGGCGAGATCCGCAAGTCCGTGCCCCAGGTCCTCGACCTCGTCGGGCTCGGCGGCAAGGAGGACCGCAGACCCGGCGAGCTGTCCGGTGGCGAGCAGCAGCGCGTGGCCATCGCCCGCGCCTTCGTGAACCGCCCCAAGCTGCTGATCGCGGACGAGCCGACGGGCAACCTCGACCCGCAGACCTCGGTCGGCATCATGAAGCTCCTCGACCGCATCAACCGCACCGGCACCACCGTGGTGATGGCGACCCACGACCAGAACATCGTGGACCAGATGCGCAAGCGCGTCATCGAGTTGGAGAAGGGCCGCCTCGTCCGGGACCAGGCCCGCGGCGTCTACGGCTACCAGCACTGACTCCGGCCCAGACGCAACCCACGCGCCCCGCGCTCCACGACGGAAAGGCATAACCCGACGCCATGCGCGCCTCGTTCGTAATGTCGGAGATCGGAGTCGGTCTCCGCCGCAATCTGACGATGACCTTCGCGGTCGTCGTCTCGGTCGCCCTGTCCCTGGCGCTCTTCGGTGGCTCGCTCCTGATGAGCGACCAGGTCAACACCATGAAGGGCTACTGGTACGACAAGGTCAACGTCTCGATCTTCCTGTGCAACAAGAGCGACGCCCAGTCGGACCCCAACTGCGCCAAGGGCGCGGTCACCGAGGACCAGAAGAAGCAGATCCTCGCCGACCTCGACAAGATGACCGCGGTCGTCCAGAAGGTCACCTACGAGTCGCAGGACGAGGCGTACAAGCACTACAAGGAGCAGTTCGGCGACTCGCCGCTGGCCGACTCCCTCACGCCGGACCAGATGCAGGAGTCGTACCGGATCAAGCTCAAGGACCCGGAGAAGTACCAGGTCGTGGCGACGGCCTTCAACGGCCGCGACGGCGTGCAGTCCGTCCAGGACCAGAAGGGCATCCTGGACAACCTCTTCGGCCTGCTCAACGGCATGAACTGGGCCGCCCGGATGGTCATGGCGCTGATGCTGGTCGTCGCCCTGATGCTGATCGTCAACACCGTGCGCGTCTCCGCGTTCAGCCGAAGGCGCGAGACCGGCATCATGCGCCTGGTCGGCGCCTCCGGTTTCTACATCCAGGCCCCGTTCATCGCGGAGGCCGCCGTCGCCGGCCTGATCGGCGGCACGGTCGCCTGCGGATTCCTGGTGATCGCCCGCTACTTCATCATCGACCACGGCCTGGACCTGTCCCACAAGCTGAACCTGATCAACTTCATCGGCTGGGACGCGGTGTTGACGAAGCTCCCGCTCATCCTGGCGACGAGCCTCCTGATGCCGGCGCTGGCAGCGTTTTTCGCGCTGCGCAAGTACCTCAAGGTGTGACGCATGCCAAGAGGGCCGTACGGGCAACCGCCCGTGCGGCCCTTTTCGTTGTCCTAGACTCACCGGCATGTCAGGCCCTGAGCTGTTCTGTCAGCCCCGCCGGGTTCGCCGGGGGGCGGCTCTGACGTTGGTCTTCGCAGGGCTGTTGGTGACCGGCGCGGCCACCGGGGCGTTTCCCGACCCCGGGCAGCCCGGCCGGAAGACACCGGCCGGAGCCGCCCGTCCGGCCGCCGGGCGCGCGGATGTCGCCAAGGCCGCCGCCGAGGCCATGGCCGACGGCACGTCCCCCATGGAGGCGGCGGAACGGGCCGTCAGCCGCAGCGGGGACCGCTGGGCCGCGGTCTACTCCGAGGGCGAGTACCAGGAGTTCGAGGAAGCGCTCGACGGCGAGTACACCGGGGTCGGGCTGTGGGCCCGGCGCGAGCGGGACGGCCGGATCGAGGTGACCAAGGTGCAGTCCGGGTCGCCGGCGGCCGCCGCCGGGGTCCGCAAGGGCGACCGGCTGCGCAGTGTGGACGGGGCGGCCGTCGACGGGCGGCCCGTCACCGACGTCGTCTCATTACTGCGTGGTGACGCCACCGACGCCCGTGTCGGTACGACCGTCACCCTCGGCCTCCAGCGCGGCACGCGCGCGTGGAGCGAGACAGTGCGCAGGGCGCTGCTGTCCACCGACTCGGTGACCGTGCGCAAGCTGGCCGCCGGTATCACCGTCATCAAGATCTCCGCCTTCACCAAGGGCTCCGGGGACCTGGTACGCAACGCCGTACGCCAGGCCCCCGCCGACGCCGGGATCGTCCTCGATCTGCGCGGCAACTCCGGCGGCCTGGTCACCGAGGCCGTCACCGCCGCCTCCGCCTTCCTCGACGGCGGTCTGGTCGCCACCTACGACGTGCACGGCGTCCAGCGCTCCCTGCACGCCGAGCCCGGCGGCGACACCGCAAGACCGCTGGTCGCGCTCGTCGACGGCGGCACCATGAGCGCGGCCGAGATGCTCACCGGCGCCCTCCAGGACCGCGGCCGCGCGGTCGTCCTCGGCTCCCGCACCTTCGGCAAGGGCTCCATCCAGATGCCCACCCGCCTCCCCGACGGCTCGGTCGCAGAGCTCACCGTCGGCCACTACCGCACCCCCTCGGGCCACATCGTCGACGGCCGGGGCATCACCCCCGACCTGGAGGTGTCCTCCGCGGCGCTGGAGCGGGCGGAGACGGTCCTCAGCGGCCTGGGCGATCCGTCGTAGCATCCGGTTAACCGCTTCCCTCGCACCCCCTCCGTAGTGCGAAAATGGACGGCACTATGGCCAAGGGAATGTACGTACCGAAAGAGTCCCAGCAGAAGCAGCAGGGGACGGCCGCCAAAGCCAGGGACGGCGAGAAGGGCGGCAAGCGCAAGATCGTCGCGCAGAACAAGAAGGCGCGGCACGACTACGCGATCATCGACACCTACGAGGCCGGCCTGGTGCTGTCCGGCACCGAGGTGAAGTCGCTGCGTCAGGGCCGGGCCTCGCTGGTCGACGGCTTCGTGCAGATCGACGGGAACGAGGCGTGGCTGCACAACGCCCACATCCCCGAGTACAGCCAGGGCACCTGGACCAACCACTCGGTGCGCCGCAAGCGCAAGCTGCTGCTGCACCGGGAGGAGATCGACAAGCTGGAGTCCAAGTCCCAGGAGACGGGTCACACGATCGTGCCCCTCGCCCTGTACTTCAAGGACGGCCGGGCCAAGGCGGAGATCGCGCTCGCGCGAGGCAAGAAGGAGTACGACAAGCGGCAGACCCTGCGCGAGCAGCAGGACCGCCGGGAGAGCGACCGCGCGATCGCGTCGGCCAAGCGGCGGCAGCGGGGCGCCTAGGGCCACTGGAATGTAGTGGCATCGGTGTGCGTTGGTCACGTACGATGGCACCAACACCCGGGGAAGCCCGGGTGTGCAGATTGAAAAATCAACATGGGGATGATCGGTTTCGACAGCGGATGTCGAGGCAGGGGAAGCGTGTCGAGAAAGCGGCCATGATCTCGTAAACCACAGGCCGAAACAAATAATCGCCAATTCCAAGAGCGATTCTCCCGAGCTTTTCGCTCTCGCTGCCTAATTAGGTAGTGATCGAATAGCTCCTTAATGGGAGTGTCAGCCCGGGGCTGTTCCCGACCCGGATCCTGGCATCAGCTAGGGGACTAAACCTTGATCCCGGTCACGGGGTGAAGAGGGAAATCTAACAGTGACTGGGCCCGTCGGCGACTTGTTCGCGTGATCGCCGGGGCCGAGAAAATCACAGCGAACTGCACACGGAGAAGCCCTGGTTCCGCACCGTTGGACGCGGGTTCGATTCCCGCCATCTCCACTCATCCCATGTGGGCCGAGGCCCCGGCGCTCCTCAGCGGAGCACCGGGGCCTTTGTCATGCCCGAAGGACCCGTTCACTCGTACGGGCGGCGCTCACGGATTCCCGCTCAGCAGCCCCGTCGGCTTCATTAGCGTTTGCCCCGTGACGCGCTCTATGGGCGCGTCCTCCCTTCACTCCGGGTCCCGTCCCCTCGGGACCCGGCCCGACGAGAGCGGCCCCGGGGCTATGACAGGCCGCCTCACGTCGAAGGGAGGACGCCTCCACATGGGCTCGCACGAGGAGCAGAAACCGACTCTCGTCATGCGGCTGATCCGGCTTCTGCCGGAGCGAGCGGCGAGGCACGCGAGGAGGTGGCTGCTCTGGTGGCTCACCAGGTAGCCGGATATCCCCATCTAGCCTGGGGACATCCGACAGGCTCCTGGTGAGCCGGGGCCCCGCTTGGAGTTCACGCTCCGAGTGGGGACCCTCCTTGCCTCCAAGTACAGCACAGCGGCCCTCCGCGCGGCATCAGGACCGGCGACCGTCACGCTAATCGGGGAGCCGTGCTCTCACGTTCGATCAGCCTCGGCGCCAGCAGCGTCGCCTCCGGCACCTCCCCGTCCCCGCCCAGCTTCCGCATCAGCAACTCCGCCGCCCGCTCGCCGAGTTCCGTGGCCGGAAGCGCCACCGAGGTCACCGGCACGCGCAGCCCCGCCGCCAGTTCGTCCGGGCAGATCGCGGTGACCGAGAGGTCGGTCGGGACGCGCAGGCCAAGCTGCTCGAAGGCGTCGATCAGCGGCTTTAGGGCCGCCTCGTTGTGGACGACGACCCCCGTCAACGCCGGTTGCTCGCGGAGCAGTTGCTCGGCGACCCGGCGCGCCCCCGCCGGGGTCGCCGCGCACGGGTGGACGGAGGACGCCATCCCGTTGCGGTCGGCGGCGGCCGTGAAACCCTGGACGACCCGCTGGGCGAACGCGGTCTCCCGGACGTACACCTCCGGCGGTGACCCGACCAGCGCGACCACTCGGTGCCCGAGCCCCGCCAGCCGCTCCACGCACAGCTCCCCGGCCGCCCGGAAGTCCAGATCGACGCAGGTCAGGCCCTCGGCGGCGGCAGGGAAGCCGATCAGCACCGACGGCCGCTCCAGCGCGCGCAGCAGCGGCAGCCGCGGGTCGTGCAGCTGGACGTCCATCACGATCAGGGCGTCCACCAGCGCCGTGTCGGCGACCCGGTGCAGCCCCTCCTCGCCCTCCTCCTGGGTCAGGAGCAGCACGTCATGGTCGTAGCGGCGGGCCGTCGTCACCACCGACACCGCGAACTGCATCACCACCGGGACATGGATGCCGGTGCGCAACGGGATCACCAGGGCGAGGACGTTGGAGCGGCTGCTGGCCAGGGCGCGGGCGCCGGCGTGCGGTCGGTAGCCCAGTTCGCGGATGGACGCCTGGATACGGCGCCGGGTCTCGTCCGAGATGGGGCGCTTGCCGCTGAGCGCGTAGGACACGGTGCTGGGGGAGACCCCGGCATGCCGGGCCACATCCGTGATCTTCACCATTCGCCCAGCTCCAGGGAGAGAAACCCGGTCCCGGCGTCCGCCCGCGCGATCCGCTCGCCGGCCGCCAGGTTCCAGGGCGCCGCCGGATCACTGCACGAGGCCCGCACGGTGTCCCCTTCGCGCACGACGGTGAAGGTGACGTCTCCGACCGGGACGGTGACCTGCGCGCCGCGCTCCAGACCGTACGCCCGCAGGGTCACCCCGTCGGCATGGTCGTAGTCGGGCCGGTCGGCCACCGCGCCGACCGGGATCACCGCGCCGGGCCGCACCAGCAGCGGCAGGCTCAGGAAGCCGTGACGCTCGCGGATCCAACGGGGCCCGGTGACCGTCCGCCCGGTCAGGAAGTGGGTCCAGGTGCCCTCGGGGCAGTAGTACGTCACCTGCCCCTCGTCGTCGAACACCGGCGCCACCAGCAGATCTGCCCCCACCATGTACTGCCGCTCCAGATGCGCGCACCCCGGATCGTCCGGGAACTCCAGCACCATCGCCCGCATCATCGGCAGCCCCTCCGCGGAAGCGGTGCGCGCGGCCTCGTACAGGTACGGCATCAGACTCAGCTTCAGCCGGGTGAAGTGCCGCAGCACGTCCACCGACTCCTCGTCGAACAGCCACGGCACCCGGTACGACGACGAACCGTGCAGCCGACTGTGCGAGGACAGCAGCCCGAAGGCCAGCCACCGCTTGAACAGCGCCGGAGTCGGGGTGCCCTCGAAGCCGCCGATGTCATGGCTCCAGTAGCCGAACCCGGACAGGCCCAGCGAGAGCCCACCGCGCAGCGACTCGGCCATCGACTCGTACGTGGCCTCGCAGTCACCGCCCCAGTGCACGGGGAACTTCTGGCTCCCGGCCGTCGCGGACCGCGCGAAGACGACCGCCTCGCCCTCGCCGCGGTGCTTGCGGAGCACCTCGAAGACGGTCCGGTTGTACAGGTACGTGTAGTAGTTGTGCATCCGCTCCGGGTCCGACCCGTCCGACCAGGCCACATCCACCGGGACGCGCTCCCCGAAGTCGGTCTTGAAGCAGTCGACACCCTGGGCGAGCAGCGCCTCCAGCTTGGCCGCGTACCAGTCACGCGCCGCCGGAGACGTGAAGTCCACCAGCGCCATCCCCGGCTGCCACAGATCCCACTGCCACACGCTCCCGTCCGGTCGCCGCAGCAGGTGTCCCAGCTCCTTCCCCTCGGCGAACAGCGGCGACCGCTGCGCGATGTACGGGTTGATCCACACGCACACCCGCAGCCCGCGCTCGTGCAGCCGCCCCAGCATCCCCTCGGGATCCGGGAACACCCGCGGATCCCACCGGAAGTCGCACCAGTTGAACTCCCGCATCCAGAAACAGTCGAAGTGGAAGACGGAGAGGGGGAGTCCGCGCTCCCGCATGCCCTCGATGAAGGACGTCACCGTCTTCTCGTCGTACGAGGTGGTGAAGGAGGTGGAGAGCCACAGTCCGAAGGACCAGGCGGGCGGGAGGGCCGGGCGGCCGGTCAGGGCCGTGTACTTGCGCAGGATGTCCTTCGGGGTCGGGCCGTGGATGACGTAGTACGTCAACTGCTGCGACTCCACGCTGAACTGGACCCGCGACACCGCCTCCGAGCCGACCTCGAACGACACCTTCCCCGAGTGGTCGACGAAGACTCCGTACCCGGCGTCGGTGAGGTAGAACGGGACGTTCTTGTAGGCCTGTTCGGTGGCCGTGCCGCCGTCGGCGTTCCAGATGTCGACGACCTGGCCGTTCCTGACGAGCGGGCCGAAGCGTTCGCCGAGGCCGTAGACCGAGGTGCCGACGCCGAGGCCCAACTGCTCCCGCAGATAGTGGGCGCCGGTCGCGGTGTCCCGCATGATGCCCATGCCCTTGGGGCCGCTGGAGGTCAGGACGCGGCCACCGGAGAGGAAGTCCAGCCGCCAGGGCGCGGTCCGGCTCAGCCGCAGCGTCAGCGAGCCGGAGACCAGGGTCGCGTACTCGTCGTCGTACGACACCTGGGACGCGAAGTCGGCCTTCCCGAGCTCGAAGTGCGGCCCGCGCGGCTGCTCGCCCTCGAAGTGGGTGAAGGTGACGCCGATGACGTCGGGCATCGGGGTGTGCGCGCTGATCGTCAGGACCGGTCCCTTCAGCAGGTCGCCGCGGTGGCGGATGGGCTGGGTCGGCGCGTGGATCTCCAGCGCGCCCTCCGCCGCGCCGACGTCGAGGACCTCGACCGGATGGGCCGCGGTGACGCCCTCGCGCAGCAGCCAGTAGCCGTCGGTGAACTTCACTCACGTACCTCCTACTTGACGGCGCCCACGGCGATGCCCCGGGTGAGCGTGCGCTGGAAGACGAGGAAGAAGACGATGGCCGGGAGCACGCCGAGCAGGGCGGCCGCGTTGGTCATCGTGGCGTCCATCAGGCGCTGGCCCTGGAGGACGCCGAGGGCGACGGAGACCGTCTGGTTGTCGTTGGAGATGAGCATGACCAGCGGGAGCAGGAACTCGTTCCAGGTCCAGATGAAGAAGAAGACCAGGAGCACACCGAGGGTCGGACGGCTGACCGGGACGACGATCCGGACCAGGATCTGCCACTTGTTCGCGCCGTCGATCCGCGCCGCCTCGATGATCTCGCGCGGGAACTGCCCGAGGACGGCGGAGAGCAGATACGTCCCGAACGCCGACTGGATCACCGTGAACACGATGATCACGCTGAGCCGGGTGTCGTAGAGGCCCGCCTGCTTGCTCAGGTAGTACAGCGGGTAGACCAGCGCCTCCTGCGGCAGCATGTTGGCGAGGACGAAGAAGGCGAGCACCCAGGTGCGGCCCCTGATCCGGCCGATGCCGATCGCGTAGGCGTTGAGGACGGAGAGGACGGTGGCGAGCAGCGCCACCGAGCCGCTGATGAGGGTGGAGTTGACGAGCTTGCGGGTGAAGTCGACGCGTTGCCAGAAGTCCTTGAGGCCGTCGAGGTAGAGGCCGTGGGGGAGGCTCAGCGGGCCGTGCTGCGAGTACTCCGCAGGGGATTTCACCGCGTTGACCGCCACGATCAGGAACGGGACGACCATGAAGAGGGCGGCGAGGCAGAGGGCGAGGAGGACCGGGTAACGGCGCAGGGCGGTCGGACGGGTCATACGGCCTCCGCGCGGTTCTGCAGTTTCAGGCCGAGCACGGCCAGGGCCAGGATGATGACCGTGAGGACCGTGGAGATCGCCGAGCCGTAGCCGACCTGGGTCTTCTCGAAGAACGTGGTGAAGGAGAAGTAGGAGGGGACGTCGGTGGCGCCGCCGGGGCCGCCCTTCGTCAGGACGTACACCGCGCCGAAGACCTTCAGCGCGGCGATCGTGCACCAGGTCAGGACGACGTACACCTCCGGGCGGATCTGCGGCAGCGTGATGTGCCGGAAGCGGCGCCACCAGCCGGCGCCGTCCAGCTCGGCCGCCTCGTACAGCTGGGGGTCCACACGGCCGAGCCCGGCCATGAAGACGACCAGCGGGAAGCCGAGCTGGACCCAGACCAGTACGCCCATGACGGTGTACAGCGCGAGGTCCGGGTCGCCGAGCCAGTCCTGCTGCCACGAGCCGAGTCCGACGGCCTTGAGCAGGGCGTTGAGGGAGCCGTTGTCCGGGGCCAGGATCCAGCTCCAGACGATGCCGGCGACCGCGACCGGCAGCACCTGGGGGAGGTAGAAGCAGGCACGCAGGACCGCCGCGATCCGGGTGCCGAAGTGCTTGCCGATGTAGTCGAACAGGGCTGCGGCCAGGACCAGTCCGAGCGCCGTCGGGAGCACCGCCATCGCGACGACCATGAAGAGGCTGTGCCGGAACGAGGCCCAGAACTCCGAATCGTGCAGCAGCTCACGGTAGTTGGCGAGCCCGGACCACTTCGGGCTGCCCACGCCCTGCCAGTCGGTGAGGCTCACGCCCGTGTTCATCAGGAACGGGACGATGACGACGGCGAGGAAGGCGAGGACGCCGGGGAGGAGGAAGAGGGCGTACGAGTCCCGGCGCACCCTCACTTGGTGCCCTTGTCGTACGCCGACTGGAGGTTGCTCAGATAGGCGTCCGGTTTCCCGCTACCGGTGATCAGCTTCTGGGTCTCGGAGACGAGGGTGTCGTAGAAGCCGGCGACTGGCCAGTCCGGGTAGAAGGCGAGTCCGTCGCGCTTGCTGACGGTGTTGAAATTGGCGATGAGTTCCTTGGACTTGGGGTCGGTGATGGCGCTCGCGTCGGCGGCGACCGGAACTCCGCCCTTGTTGCCGAGCAGGTTCTGGATCTTCTTCGACATGGTGATGTCGATGAAGTCGTAGGCGAGGTCCTTGTTCCCGGAGTTCTTCGGTACGACCCAGAGGTTGCCGCCGGAGCCGAGGGTGAGGTCGGAGCCGGGGAACAGGAAGCTGCCCCAGTCGAACTTCGCCTCCGACTGGAAGCGGCCGTACCACCAGCTGCCGGAGAACAGGATCGGCGCCTTGCCCTGGATGAAGGAGACCCCGGCCTGCTCGGCGGTCGTACCGGAGGACGTCTTCGCGATGTAGCCCTTCTTCACCCAGTCGGCGAAGGTGTCGGCCGCGTACGTCCAGGCGGTGTCATGGAAGTCGACCTTGCCCTTGTACAGCTCGTACTTGTCGACCCAGGAGCGGTCGGCCTTCGACAGCGCCAGCTGGTACAGGTACTGCTGGGCCATGTACTCGGAACCGGCGTCGGCCAGCGGGGTGACCTTGTTCTGGACGAACTTGTCCATGGCCGCCGTGAGTTCGTCGAACGTCTTCGGTTCGGCGATCCCGTACTTCTCGAACAGGTCCTTGTTGTAGTAGACCATCGTGTACTCGGCGTAGTTGGGCACTCCGTACCACTTGCCGGAGCCCATCACGCCGTCCGCGTCGTACTGGCTGGTGGTGCGCACTCCCGCGCTGAGCTTCTTGTCCCAGCCGCGCTTGGCCGCCTCGGCGGTCAGATCGGTGAGCAGGCCCTGCTTGGAGAGGAGCCCCGCCGTCGCGTTGCCCTTGTTGTACTCCATGATGTCGGGGGCGTCGGAGGAGTTGAGGACCATCTGCGCGGTCTTCTGGATCTGCTCGAAGCTCTTCTCCTCGTACTTCACCTTCACGCCGGGGTGGCTCGCCTCGAACTCCTTGATCGCCTCGTTCCAGGCCACGCCCATCGCGCTGTTCGGCCCCTCGTAGTGCCACAGCCGCAGTGTCTTCGCGTCGGACGTGCTGCCGCCCGAGCCGCCGCAGGAGGTGAGGAGCAGTGATCCGGCCAGGATCACCGCCGCGGCCGTCAGTCGCCGTATCCGCCCTGTTCGCCTTCGTGCCGTCGACATCCAGTGCCTCCAAGGGAGTTGTGGATGGTGCTCGTCCCGCGTCGAATGGGTTCGACACCGGACGTCGAAGCGCTTCGACGATGGAAGGTAGGTGCGGGCTGTGTGGGCGTCAATGGGTGCGGCGGGAATTGAGGGAAGCGTTTCGACTGACGGTGTTGACCAGAAGGGTACTGGCAGCGTGGATCAGAAGGGCCGCGACCGCCGCGGCGACCGGGGTGGTGAAGGCGGCCGTCGGTGACAGGTGCTCCGCGGCCCAGCCGCCGACCGCGGAGCCGCAGGCGATGCCGGTCAGCAGGGCGGTGACGACGAGGCTCATCCCCTCGTTGAGGCGGCCCGCCGGGGTGCGGTCCTGGACCAGGGTCATCGCGGTCACCATGGTCGGAGCGGTCGCCATACCGGCCGCGAGCAGGGCGGGGCCGAGTGCCCAGAGCGAGTCGAGGGTGCGGGCCGCGAGGAGGGGCAGGGACATCAGGACCGCCATCGCCGACAAGCAGACGGGCAGCCGCCGTTCGGCCGGACCTGTCGGCCTGAGCGCCCCGTACGCCAGGCCCGCCGCGCAGGAGCCGGCCGCCTGGAGGGCGAGCACGGCACCGGCCGCCGAGCGGTGGCCCTGGGCGTCGGCGTAGGCGATCGTCACCACTTCCATCGAACCGAACACCGCGCCGGTCGCGACGAAGCAGGCGAGGAGGGAGGAGATACGCAGGGGCGTTCTCGTGGTGCCCCTGCTGTGGGTCGGTGGCTCGGTCGCCCGCTGGGCGGCGAACAGCAGCACACCGCACAGCAGCAGCACGGCGCCGACGAGAGTGCCGGCCTCCGGGAAGAAGGTGCCGGTCAGGAAGGACGCGAGCACCGGGCCGAGCATGAAGGCGAGTTCGTCGGCGGCCTGTTCGAAGGAGTTCGCGGTGTGCAGGGCACCGGGGTCATCGCGCAGCAGATGGGCCCAGCGGGCGCGGGACATGCCGCCGATGTTGGGGGTGGTCGCGGTGGCCGCGTAGGCGGCGAACAGGGTCCAGTCCGGGGCGCCGTAGCGGACGCACAGCAGCAGGGCGAGGCTGCCGAGGACGGCGGTGACCGTGGCGGGTACGGCCACCCGGGCCTGCCCGTACCGGTCGACGAGCCGCGCGATCCACGGTCCGGCCAGCCCGGTGGCGGCGAGGCCGGTCGCGGTGACGGCGCCGGCGAGGGCGTACGAGCCGCGCGCCCCGGCGATCATCACGACCGCGCTGACGCTGAACATGCCCATGGGGAGGCGGGCCAGCAGGTTCCCGGCGGTGAAGGCGCGGGTGCCGGGGAGGGCGAAGAGGCGGCGGTACGGGCCGGGCGGGCGGCGGTCGGGACCGGAGCGGTGGTGTTCGGGACCGGCGCGGCGGCGGAAGCGAGGGCTGAAGTCGACGGTGACGAGGGAGTCCGCCGTGACGGTGTGGAGGAGCTTCGGGGAGGCCGGTTCGGTCGGTTGTGGCATGGACACCACCGTCGCCCGGAATGGATCAACGGGTCCAACACCTGCTCGGCGCAGATTCACGCACCTGTGTTGTAAGTTCGCATGATGTCAGCGCCCACGCACATCGACCCTCGCCTGCTGCGTGTCTTCGTGACCGTCGCCGAGGAGCTGCACTTCACTCGCGCCGCCGCCCGGCTGTACGTCGCCCAGCAGGCGTTGAGCCGTGATGTACGGCGGCTGGAGCGGGAGTTGGGGGCCGAGCTGTTCGTCCGGACCACCCGGCAGGTCACCCTGACCGCCGACGGCGCCCGGCTGCTGCCGTACGCCCGCCGGGTGCTGGCCGCCCAGGACGCGCTGCTCGCCGCGTTCGGGCAGGCCCGGCCCCTGCTGGTGGACCTCAACTCCCCGGGACTGGAAACCGGCCGACAGGTGCTGCACCGCGCCCGCGAACTCGCCCCCGACGGCGAGCTGATGGCCCGCTACGAGAGTGGCCTCACGGGAGCCGCGGCCGAACTCCTCGCCGGCCGTCTCGACGTGTCCTTCGGGCGCTTCGCGGGACTCGACCCGGCGCTGCGCTCCGGACTCGAACAACAGCCCGTACGGTTCGAACCCATGGCCGTAATTCTCCCCTCTGATCATCGGCTGGCGGCCCTGGAAGCCGTGCCGCTGGCCGCGCTGGCGGGTGAGACGGTGTACGCCGGTGCCGGCAACGAACGCACCCTGGAATGGACCGACCTGGCCTTTCATCTCTTCGAAGGGCGAGGCATCGCGGTCGCACCGCCCCTGCCGCTGGCCGTGGGGGAGGAGGAGTTCGAGCGCATCATGGCCAAGACCCGGAATCCGATCCTCGCGGTAGTGGGATTTCCGGCCATACCTGGGACGGTCGCACGGCCCCTGGTCGATCCGGTCCCCCTGTCGCCCGTGTCCCTCGTGTGGCGAAAGGGGCTGGTCCATCCGGGAGTCGATGCGCTGCGGCGGGCGGCCGCCGAGATCGGACGGGCGGAAGGGTGGCTTCAGAGGCCGGCCGACGGATGGATTCCAGCCAGTGATCAAGAGGTGATGGACGACCACAAATGACACATCGAGAACACGGCACCCCCTCGTGCGCTAGCTTCGTGGCCCCGAGCGCGGAGAGCCGGAAGGGGGCGCTCGGAACCGGGTGGGGGCCTGGTTCCGACGACGTGTGCTCGGGTTCGTCAGTGCGCCCGGAACGGTCCCGTGAGGGGATGTACGCGCGTGAAAAATTGGCGAGAAGAGACCCAACCGGAATTGCCCCAGGTCGTGCTGGACGGCCAGGACATTCCGGTGACCGGGGGAGACGAGCCGGGGGACGGCGAGGGTTCGGAGAACCGGCCGACGGTCGGCTCCCACTCCGCGCAGACGGAGTCATTGCACAGGCCGACCGACGGCTTCACGCGGGCCGTGGCGCCGGGGAGAGTGCCCGAAGGGGGCGCGGAGGCCTGGGAGTTGCGGTGGCCGGTCGTCGGTGGGGGCGCGGAGCCAGAACTGCAGGGGTGGCCGGCCGGCGGGCGGCTTGCGGAGGCGGCCGAGAGGTCGGGGAGTCCGGTTGGCGGGCGTGCGCAGGCCGAGGTGTTACCCGGCTCGGCCGACGGGCCTGCGGCGGCTGAGGTGTTGCGGGGTCCGGTGGGTGGGCCTGCGGCGGCTGAGGTGTTGCGGGGTCCGGCCGACGGGCCTGCGGAGCCCGAGGTGTTGCGGGGGCCGGTCGGTGGGCCCGTGCGGGGCGAGAAGCCGGGGTGGCCGGTCGTTGGTGGGGTCGGTGGGCTTGCCCGAGCCGGGGTGCTGGGGTGGCCGGCCGACGGGCGGACGAAGAGCGAGGGGCTGCGGCGGCCGGGCGACGGCTACGCCGGGACCGGGTTGGCACCACGGAGCGGTGGTTCACTGCGAGATCCGTGGGGCTGTGGAGAGTCTTCGGTCCCTGTCCATGACGGAGGGCCTCCGGCTCCTGTGCGTGCCGGCGGGGCCGACACCTCTGTCCGTGCGAGCGAGGCCTCGCCCCCTGCTCATCACCTTCAACACCTGCACCATCTTCATCACCCGAACGAGGTGGCGGCCGGCCAGGACGGCATCGGCGTCGGTGCCGGTGCCGGTGCCGGTGCCGGTGCCGGTGCCGGTGTCGGCGTCGGCGGCGATGTCGTACGGATGCGGCCCGGTGCCGGGTATGCCTCCGCCGCGTCCTCCTTCGCCGACGGGCCGGGGCGCCGCGGTCGCCGGTTCCGCAGGTTCGGGGCGGCCATCGGCTTCGCCTGCGCGGTCTACGCCGTCGTCATCGCCGTAACCCTGCTGTCCGGGAGGTCCGACGCGCCCTGGCTGCCGATGCCCGGGCAGCACGACGGCAGGCCGACCGGCCGGGTCGACGACTCGCCGCGGCCCGCGAAGTCTCCCCGGTCCCCCGGCAACGGCAACTCGGTGGCCGGCCCGGCCGCCCGCGCCGGTACGACCCCGTCGGCCGACGCCTCCACCCGGGCGGCCCGGGCGGGAAAGAAGGGGGCCGCCGGGCCGAGCGCATCGGCGTCCGCGAAGCCGACGTCATCCTCAGAGGCGACGGGCTCCTCACCGAACCCCGGGTCGTCGTCGGCGAACACCTCGCCGACCTCGGTGCCACCGACCCCGGACCCCCCGGCCTCACCCGCGTCATCGCCCCCAGGTTCGCCCAGCGCCTCGGCCACCCCGACCGGCGGACCGGCCACGTAGGGCACGGCACGGGGTGCCGTTCGTTCCTCTGTTCCCGTTCTCTGATGGCGCAGCTCGCCCGGCGTCGATGGAGAACACGGTTCATTCGCCGGCGGCGACTGGGTGACGCGGCGGCGGGCCGAAGTCCGAGGCTGTGGCGGGACGGGGCGCGCCGGAAAGGTCGACGGAGGGGTTTCAGTGCCATTCGTCGGGGTTGAGGCCAACCCCGACGAATCCGTCGTCGGTGGTGACGGTCAGGTCGGGCTGCTCGACACGGGCGGAGATCCGCCTTCTGTCGAACTCGCTGAATTCAAAAACGAAATGCTCGGCGATGGCGGGACGGTCCAGGGGGTCGCCGTCGAGGTCCATGGCCGAGTTCGCACGATCGGCGCCTTGGCAGAGAACCGATACGAACAGTGGGAAGTACGCCGTCTCCAGCAGCCTGTCCGCGTCGTGGATGACTCCCACGATGCCCACTCCGCCGGTGACCTCGCCGCACAGGTCGTCCAGGCAGTCGACCATGGCGTCCCAATTCCGGCCGAAGTAGCCCGGGAAGCGGAGGATGTCCGCGAAGGAACGGTAGAGGCCCTGTTCGGTCACCAGATCGCGGGCGTCGAAGTGGTGGACCCGTCCGCCCTTCGCCGTCAGCTCCGACAGTTGCCGCCGGACCTCCACCGTATCTTCCGGGACGAGGACGACCCAGGGTTCCGAGGTATGCGTCAGATCGAATGTGGTCATTCCTGGATCACCCTGTGAATTCACCGACGTAGTAGAAAGTGCCGTAGTGGTCCGGCGTGTAATAAGCGGGCCCGGGGCCGTCCTTCGGGGTCAGCAGGCGTTCGGGGCCTCTGATCTCCTTGCCGCAGCCCGGGGCGCTGCACTGTGGGAGGTCGACCTTCGCGTTGACATCCCATTCCTTGTATTTGCCGCCCGGCAGAGCGGACAGGTTGTTACCCCAGTTCGCGTTGCCATGGTAACCGTCGACCTTCCCGATTCCTCCGGACCGGGCGTTGACCTTGTCCAGCATGTCCGCCGCCTTCTGCGGCGCGGGACCGGGAAGGATACCGAGGCCACCGGGGCTGCCGGTGTCGCCACCGTGCAGATGGCACAGAGGTGCGAGGCCCAGCGGGTCGGACCAGGTGTGCGGGTTGTGGACGTAGGCGACAGGGTTCGGCGCGGGGAGCAGACCGAGCGGGTCGGGGCTGGTGTAACGGGCGGTCTCGGGGTCGTAGTGCCGGTGGTGGTTGTAGTGGAGACCGGTCTCCGGGTCGTGGTACTGGCCGGGGAAGCGCAGGGGGGTGTACGCGCTCGCGTCCCGGTTCCAGGCGGTGGTTCCCCACAGAGTGGTCCGCGTGTGCCAGTGGACTTCCCCGGCCGGTGAGATCAGCTCGGTCGGGGTGCCGACGACATCGGTGACGATGGCAAAGAAACGCTCGTCGATGGTGTCCTGGGGCGCGGTGGCCGCCCAGACGCGCTCGCTCTGGCTCAGCGGGGTGAGGCCGTCGTGGTTCCAGGTCAAGGTGGTGTGCACGCCCATATGGCGTTGCTCGGTGGTCTGTTCGCAGAGCGCGTTGCCGTCCCAGGTGAAGACGGTGCGTTCCAGTACGGTCTCCCCGTCGGCGTCCAGACGAAGCTTCGCGGTTCTTCTGCCCAGGGGGTCGTAGGTATAGCGCCAGCGGCTGCCGTCGGGTGTGGTGACGGCTGTGAGCCGGTCCTCGGGGCTCCATTCGTACCGCCAGACGTCGGGCTTGCGGGAGAGTCTGGTCTTACGGCGCACGACCACCCGTCCCTGGGCGTCGTACTCGTAGTGGACACCGCCGGCCTGGGTCAGCCGGGTTCCCGTGTACTGCCGCGGGCCGGTGGCCTCGTGGCCCGGGTGGCTCGCGGGCCACTCGGCCTCCGTCTGGTTGCCGGCCGAGTCGTAGCCGTAGCGTTCGCTCCAGCCCGTCGCGTGGACCGTTGTGACGCGGCCCTGGACATCGAGGTCGAACCGCCGATCGCCAGTTCGTGCGTCCTGGACGCCGGTGAGGTAACCGTCGGCGCGGTAGACGTAGGAGCGCTCCGTGACCCGCCGGTCTCCGGCGGCGGTGCCGTGCTGCTGCACCAAGCGGTCGAGGCTGTCGTAGGCGCGGGAGAGGATGAGCGCGCCGTCGATGTGTCGGACGGTCTCACGGTCCGCCGCGTCGTGCTCGAAGTCGACGGTGTGCCCCTGGGTCGCCAGCCGGACGGTGCGCCCCGCGACGTCGTACGCCCAGTCGCTCTGTGCACCCGAAGGTGTGGTGCGCAGGGTGCGGTTTCCCGCGGCGTCGTAGCCGAAGCCGATGGTCCGGCCGTCGACGGTCTCCCGGACACGGCGGCCAGCCGCGTCCAGTTCCACGCGCAGTGTGCTGTCCGGCCCGACGGCCCCGGTCAGTGAACCGTTCGCCGTGTACGTGAAGTGCGTGACCGCGCCGTCCACGTCCTTCGCCGTGATCTGCCCCAGCGGGTCCCGCTTGTAACGGATGCTCTGGCCCAGAGCGTTGGTCCTGGTGGCCATGCGGCCGGCCGCGTCGTAGGTGTAGCGCGTGGTGCGGCCGTCGAAGTCGGACTCGGCGAGGAGCCGCCCGGCGGCGTCGTAGGTGTAGTTCCAGACCAGCCCCTGCGGGTTGGTCACCTGCGTGATCCGGAGGTCGGCGTCGTGCGTGAAGGCGAGACGCTCGCCTCCCGGTCCGGTACGGACACTGAGCCGGTCGAAGTGTGTGTACTCGAAGGTGCTCACCTGGCCGACGGCGTCGACATGACGGACGCAGTTGCCCTCGCCGTCGTACTCCCAGCTCTCGTGCGAGCCGTCCGGGTCGGTGCGGCTGACGGGCAGACCCTCGATGTTCCGCGCCAGGCGGGTCTCGTGGCCGAGCGCGTCCGTCACCGCCACGGTCAGGCCGAACGCGTTGTACGCGTACCGGGTCGTGTTGCCGAGACCGTCCGTTATCGCCAGCGGAAGGCCGGCCGCGTTGTTCGTGTAGGTGGAGACGCGGCCGGCCGCGTCCAGGGCCTCGACCAGACTGCCGTCTCCAGCACGGCGGAAACGCGTGGTCGAGCCCGTAGGATCGGTGACGGCGATGACGTTTCCGCGCTCGTCATTGGTGTACAGCCAGGTGGCGCCGTCGGGCATGACCAGCCTCGTGGGCCGGCGCCGCTCATCGTAGGCGATCCGGACGACCGAACCGTCGGGCCGGGTCACCTCGACCGGCTGTCCCACCTCGTTGTTCGCGAAGGACGTGCGGTACCCGAGTGGGTCCGTCGTCTCGATGACGTGCTGGTGGGCGTCGTAGGCGGTAGTCACCCTGCCGCCCAGTGGGTCTGACTCGGCGACGACTAGGCAGCGGTCGTCGATGATGAAGCGGGAGACGGCGCCCGCTGCCGTGGTGACGGTGGTGACACGGCAGCCGGGCCAGGCCGGGTCGACGCCGTCGTAGGCGAGACCGATCGAGATGTGCCCGGCCTCGCCGCCCTCGCTGAGGCAGCGGCCTAGGTTGTCGTAGGTGTAGTGGTAGCGGCTGTGGTTGGTGTCCTCCCACGAGGTGACACGCAGCCGGTCGTCGTAGGTGAAGCGCAGGGGCAGCCCGGAGGAGTTGATCGTCTCGGTGAGGTTGCCGTCGGTGTAGCGGTAGCGCTTGACGACGACGTCCGTGCCGTCGTCGCCGGCGTTGGCCAGGGTGAGCGTGCTGATCCGGCCCTCGTCCACGGCCAGCTTGAGGAGATAGCCGCCGGAGTGCCGGATGGAACGGGGCGTGCCCTGGTCGTCGTAGTCGAAGTCGATGGTGTGGTCGTTGCGATCCTCGATCCGGGTGAGCAGGGCGATGCCGTCGGGGACGGAGCGGGCGAAGTGGTGGGTGTGGCCGGTGAGGGGATCGGTGATGCGGTAGGTGCCGTCGTCGTGGCGGGTCAGAGGGCGGCGCGGTCCGGTCTCGGGCATCACCGGGGTGTGGGGTGCGGCGGGGTGGCGGTAGGCGAGCAGCAGGCCGTCCTCGGTGACGTGGACGATGCCCTGCTCGTCGATCTCCAGGCGCTGGTCGAGGGTGGAGGCCCAGGACGGTCCGAACCACCAGCCGCAGCGGTAGTCGGAGGCGACGCGGCGGGTCAAGGCAAGCGGCAGCAGGCCGGGCAGTTCGATGTCGGTCTGCAGGAGGTACATGGCGCCGGTGGCCATGTCGACGGGGTCGCTGCCCTTGGAACGCACCACACTCTTTAGCCGGTTGAACGCACCCTCGGCGCCCTCTGCCAGCATCCCCCGGGCGTTCTTACCGAGGCCGCGCATGACGAGGCTCATGGCCTTCATGCCGCCGCGGAGGTTCTTCATCTCCTTGAGGCTCTTGGCGAGTTTGCCCAGCGACGTGATGCCCTTGCCGCCGGGTATGCAGTCCATGGCCGCGAAGGCTACGTCCCATAGGGATGCCTGGCCTTTTGAGTATTTGTAGAGGGTGTCCGCGAGGACCACGAGGGCGGCGACCAGCACGATCGCGCCGAGGATCGGCCCGCCGATGATCATCGCGATGATGCCGACGATCGCAACGACGACCTTGCAGACGGTGACGATGGTGTCCCAGTTGTCCTCGAACCAGTGGCCGACGTCCTGCCACCAGTGCCGGTTCGGGATCCCCGCGTCCGACGCCTCGTCGATCTTCCGCTTCGCCTCACCCGCCGCCTCGTCGCGCATCTTCCGCGCGTCCTCGGCCATCCTCTTCGCCGCGTCGAGGGCGCTCTGCGCGGTGGTGACGTCCGACTGGGCCTTGGTGTGGGCGGACTTGGCGCTCTGCACGTCCCGGGTGGCGGCCCGCACCTTCGCCTCGTCCGGCTTGTCGGCGCTCGACTTGCTGCCGGTGGGGTCGTCCTTGTACTTGTCGGATTCCTTCGTCGCCTGCGTCACCCACGAATCGGCCGAGGAGAGACGGGACTTGGCGGAGGACAGGTCGGACTGGGCCTCCTTCGCCTTGGCGAGGGCCTTGTCGGCGAGTGCCTGGGCGCGCTCCAGCTTGGGCCAGTAGTCCGCGAGGGCGTCGCCGCACAGCTCGTAGGACTTCTTCAGCTTCTTCAGGTTCTTCGGGACGTCCTTGAACTGCTCCTTGAACACCTCGGCCGATTTACCGGCCCACTGCAGGAGCGTGTCCTCGCCGGCCATGCCCTTGACCAGACGCAGGGCGTCGGAGACGTCGTCGGCGAAGGTGTGCAGCTGGGTGGCGAGGGTGCGGACGCGCTGCGGATCGCCGGGGGTCGGGTCCCTGTCGAGGTCGAGTGGATGCCAGTCCGCCGGTCGGTACCCCGCCATGTCCCGCAACCCCCGTCGCGTTCGCCCCGTCAACAACGCTGATCGCTGGCGAAGTTACAGGTCCGGTCGGTTGGAAGTGAAGGCCGTCCCGTGATCAAAGGGGGGAGCAACGGCTGCGAGCGTAACTCTTTGCAGGGGCCAAGCGTGCGGCCACGGACTGCTGTCGCCATGTCACAGTCTGGCAACCAATACCCCGTCGAGTAACTGCAGTTGACCCCTTATTACCCTGCTTCTGCACACTTCGTAGGAACGGCGTTCAGTCGTTCGCTCTGGTGTCTTCGGCGCTAATCCGGCTACCGTATCCGGTGCTTTCTTCGACATCACCCGCCCCATCAGGAGCCCACTGTGACCCGCCGCCCTCGCCTGCTCACGACAGCAACCGCCGGAGTGGCGGTGGCGCTTCTGCTCGCCGGCTGCGGCGGAGGGGGAGGAAGTTCCAAGGCGAATGACAAGATCGCGGGAGCGGACACGGGGTCGTCGGCACCGGGTTCGCCCAGTACTTCGGCTTCGGCGACTGAGCCGGGGCGGCCGAAGATCACGTTGCCGTCGGATATGACGTTGACCTTCGAGGGCGGCCAGACGGGGGACGCGGTGAAGGACGCGGTGCTCGCGGACGGTGCGGAAAGGGCGCGGGCGGAGGACGCCGCTATCACCGGGACAGATCCCAAGGGTGCGGGACTCGCCTACTACAACACCGGTAAGGCTCTTGAGGCCACGCTGTCCTGGGTTGCCCAGTTCAAGAAGGCCAATGTCACGATCACCGGCGTTGTCCGGTACTACGACCGCAAGGTGACGCTCAAGAGCAAGACGTCGGCCATCCTCACGTTCTGCGGTGATGAGAGCAAGGGCTTCAGCAAGAACAAGAAGACCGGAAAGATCAACAAAACGCCTGTCAACAAGGACAGCTACGTCTCGTACAACACGAGGCTCGACAAGAACTCCGACGGCGTCTGGCAGACATCGCAGATTATTTCCATCAGGGGGGCAGCTCAGTGTCAGCCGTAGCCAGAGGAACCGCATGTGCTTTCGTCGCCGGCATTGTGTTGTGGACCTCCGGGCCGGCGGCTTGGGCCACCATCACTCCTGGGGGAGGCTCTGGCACCAACAGCCAGGTGAACGGTGATCAGAAGAACGGCGAGCTTTCCGCGACCGCCGGTGCCGTCGTCTACGACCTTTCCAAGAACGGTTCCGGGACGTCGACCGGGGCGGTGACGCCGACCACGACGTGGACCCCGCCGGCCTGTTACTACGCGCCCAAGTACTCACCTGATGCGCTTGAGGCCTATCTGACACCGATCTGGGAGGCCGACTCGACGGGTTACGAGTGGGATGCCTCGCAGCGCGATCGCTACGTCAACGGGCACCCGTACAAGGATTTCAACAAGGACAAGGCCGGTAAAGGCTACTGGTGGGACTCGTACGTCACGAAGGGTCGTGAGGGAGACCCCGGCGCACTCGACTGCACGAAGCCCATCTTCTGGGTGGACACAGGAAACAAGCCGCCGGCCGACATCCCCCAGGCGGTCACCCCGGAGATCCTCTCCCAACTCGCCTACAACGAGATCCGCGTACCCGGTACGAAGGTGACCCTGGCCCCGGCGGACAAGACGAAGGTCAACCTTCCCACCTGGGCCTGGCTGGACAGCGCCGCGTTCAGGCCGGTCTCCGTCACTGCGTCCGTCCCCGTGTTGGGCATCAGCGCCACCACCACCGCCACGCCGTACTCACTCGAGATCGACCCCGGTACCTCGGATGCGGTGACGTATCCGTCCTCGGGTGTCTGCGAATTCAAGAACGGCAGCATCGGTGAGGCCTATGCCAAGGGGAAGGCCGACGAGACGCCACCCTGTGGGGTGAAGTACCTGCGGTCCTCGGGCACGGGCTCGTACCCGCTCAAGGCCACGATCACCTGGAAGATCAGCTGGACCGGCACAGGAGGGTCGGGCGGACCCCTGGACGACGGGACTTTCGGGGCCACCCAGGATGTCATCGTGCAGGAGATCCAGTCCGTCAACAGGTGAGGGATGCGTCAGCCGGGGCGTCCCGGCTGTAGGAGGCGTCATGGGGGACAGGACCCGGATCGACGATCTCGACGTGCTCAAGACCGTTTCCACGGGCATCACGAAGATCGTCGATGAACTGGGGCGGCTCGACGACAAGGACAAGTACGGCTGGAGCCGTGAGGTCATCGGTCATGAAGAACTCACCGACCGGCTCGACGACTTCGCCGGTAACTGGGACTACAAGCGGGGGAAGCTCGAAGGGGAGTTGAGCAAGCTCGCGGGGATCACGAAGGCCGCGTCCGAGGCGTACGAACAGATAGACACCGACCTCGCCAACGCGGTCCGCAAACAGGAGCAGAAGCCCCAGAAGCAAGGCGGATGATGTCCCGACCCAAGGACTGGTCGCCGGTCGAACTGGACTCGGATCCGGTGTCTGGAGACCCCGATGCCGTAGCGAAGCTGGGTCGGCGCTTCCGTTCGGTGGCCGATGCCATCAGGAAGCAGACAGGCAACATCGAAGCCCTCTGCGGTGTGGAGGGTTGGCAGAGCGACGCGGCCGACGAGTTCCGCAAGACGGCTGAGGGGACCGTCGGACGGCTGAAGAAGGTCCTGGACCGCTTCGAGACGGCTGCCGACCTCCTGGGCGAGCAGGCCGACCTGCCGGACGAGAAGTACGCCTCCGTCCTGTCGTCATCCCAGCAGGCGGCGGACAAGGCCCGCAACGACGCCGAACGTGACCGCGAGGAGCGGGACCGACTCGGAAAATCGCTCGATGCCCTGGACAAGTCCGCGGACGACTACGAACAGAAGAAACACGACCTGACGACGAAGCGGGACGAGGTCGACGGTCGTATTCAGGACGCCATCAAGCGGGTGCACGCCGCCAAGAACGCCCGCAACCGGGCCGGGGAGAAGGCGGCCCGGGCACTGGAAGCGCTCATCGACCACGACAAACTGAAGGACTCCACCTGGGAGAACATCAAGGGGGCACTGAAGAGCGTCGCGGACATCGCCGGCTGGGTGGCGACAGCCTGCGCCCTCGCTTCGCTGTTGGTGGGCTGGATCCCGGTGATCGGCTGGGCCCTGGCGGGTGTACTGGACGCGATCGCTCTGCTTGCGACGGTGGTGTCCCTCGCCTGCCACCTGGTGCTCGTCTTCTCCGGTGACGCGAGCATCGCCGACCTGGTCCTGGACGGCGTGGCACTGCTGACGCTCGGGCTGGGGCGGGCCGCGTTGAGCGCGGGCAAGGCGGCTGCGGCGGGCGTGCGGGGTGTTCAGACGGCGAGCCGCTCCGCCCGTGCGGACTTCCTCGCCGCCAACACGCTGACCGGTAGATCGGCTAAGGCGGCCAACACGCTGAAGGGCAAGGCCACCAAGGTCGCCAACGAGGCCGCCGAAGAGGCGTCACGGAGACTCGCGGGTGACCTGCCCGGAGCTTTCGGGAAACTGCGGGAGTTCCAGCATGTTCTGAATCCCGGGGTGGTCTACAGGGACACGGTGGACGCGGTGAAGGGACTCAAGGACTTCAAGGATGCCGGCAAGCTGTTCGGCAGGGACGCCTGGCGGGGAGTCCGGCCCTTCGGGAACCCGGAGTGGGTCGAGTCCAGCAAGGCGCTGAAAGAGGTACCGATTCTCGGGAAGTTCGAAAGCATGGGCGGAATGAAGTTCACCGACTATGTGCGGTCCGCCGGACAGAGGTGGCTCGGGTACACCGTCGCGGCCACCGCCATCGACGGAAATGACAAGCTCCACGGCCTCACAGAATGGGATAATCCGTACAACAAGTGGAAGTCCGCTTGGACGGTGGGCTCGTGACAGGCAGAAGGATTCCCGAGTGAGCGACGACGTGGCGTGGCAGTGTCTGATCGCCGAGCCCGAAGGCAGCATCAGACTTCCCGTGGGCCAGGACGCGGAGTTCGGGGAGTGGTCCAAGCAGGCGGCCCGGAATCACCTGGGTGCAGACGCACCGCGAAGTGAACTCCGCGAGCTGGCATCGTCGTTGGCGCGCGTGGCGGCCACGGCCGAGCTGGGGGATCCCACCTTCGCCTACGCCTTTGTGATCGATGCGGCGAAGGCGTTGACCGCCGTGTACGAGGTCCACGACTACGACGGCGATGGATACCGCTCCGTGGATCGTCTGCAGGATCTCCTGGCGGACGTCCTGCCCTCGTCCCCCGAGCGCCGCAGCGTGACCGAGGTGAACCTGCCGGTCGGTCCCGGTGTACGGGTTCAGGAACTTCTCTCGGTCGAGACGGGGTCGCTCTTCAAGAAGAAGACGATGACGGAGACGGTCACTTACGCGGTGATCCCGCCACAGGTCGACAACATCCTGGTCCTCCGGATGACGTGGACGAACCTCGTCTTCGGCGAAGCGCTGCTGGAGTTGGCGCAGACACTGGCCGAGTCGTTGGAACTTGCCGAGATCAAGGAAGGCTGAGGAATGGCGGATGCCGTCGCCGACGGCGGCCGTACCGACGGAGAAAACGTCCCGCCGAGCGATTACGGCCTGGTCGTTCCTGACGGCTGGTTCAGGATTCCACTCGAACCCGACGGCTGGAAGGCTCCGATTCGCGCACTTGCCGATCGGGTCTTCGAGGGCCAGGACGATGCCGTCCTGCTCAAGCGGGAATTCGTCAAGGCCGTACGCACTCGTGCGGAAGAGGGCTACAAGAACGGCGGCGTCGAGCTCTACATCTCGACGACCTCTGTCGGCCCGGTGCCCCTGTCCTCCTCTCTCCTCGTCACCGTCGCCCCTGATGGGGAGGACGTCCGCCTCGCAGCGAGGGGCCGGTCCCAGGAGATCACCGACGTCGTTCTCCCCTTCGCGGGACCCGCGACCATGCGGCGCACCCGTACCGTGCCGGACGCCGACGACTCGACGGGCAACCAACTGCCTGTGACGGTCGTCGACTACGCGGTCAAGGTGCCGAACACCCAAGCCGTCCTACTGCTCACGTTCTCGACGTCCTTGGACATGTTCGCCGACGCCCTGGTCGACCTGTTCGAGGCGGTCGCCAAGTCACTGCACTGGAAGTGACCACCGCCTGCCCAACCGCCGCATCCGGATCACCGAGAAGCTGACATCAGACAGGAGCAGCGCCAACTGCGGGGCCTCGAGTTCATGTGTCCCGCCCACGGTGGCCATCCTCGTCACCACGGCCGTAGTCTGCTCGCATCGACAAGGGCGACACGCGGATCGGCAAGGCCCGGAACTTCGACCGCAAGGTGATGCTGTCCGAGGCTAAGGTCGACGGAACTCCGATGGTGTCTGGCGGACCACCGACATCGTCTCGCAAGGGGGAGACTGCTGGCGGCAGTAGTTACTCGTCGAACCACGCCACCAACCGCACGTTCTCATCGCCGTGCACCCCCGCCAGCGTCTCCATTGCCGCCCATACCGGGGCCCATGGTCCGTCCTCGGGGACCGCGTCCCGGCGGCAGGCGCGTTCGGCTCGGTAGAGCGTGGTGCCCGTGGTCCACTCCGTGCCCTCCGGATAGTCGTCGGCCAGGTCCGTCGGCGACGTCGTCAGTGTGTTGATGCCGCTTGCTCTGGCGAAGGCTCTGCTCCAGTCGTGGTGGTGGATCAGGCGCAGGGTGCCGTCCGGGGCGCGGTGGTAGCGGGTGATGTGCGTGGTGAGGGGGATCGCCGGTTCCGTCCAGTCGACCGCCCTCGCCTCCGGCCAGGTCAGCCAGGTCTCCGCGAAGGCCGAAGCGGCCCAGGTGGCGTGTTCGGCGTGGACCTCGGGGGACGTGTCCGGCGGGAGGCCGCGGTTCGCCGCCACCGGGCGCCACATGGCCTGGAAGTCGCGTACTCCGAAGAGGCAGGCGAAGCCGTCGTAGTCCCTCGGCATGCCCAGCATTGAGAGGCTGATCGCCCGGCACCATGCCGTCGCGTCGTAGTCCAGGCCATCCCGCCAGGTGCGGCACTCCACCCAGCCGTGGATGTCTGTTCCCATGGGCCCGATTGTGCCAAGGAGCGCTGAGGTTCGCTTCAGCTGGCTTCGTCCTGCACGCAGTCTTCCGACGCGCAGCCGCACACTCCTCCACGCATGGTGGCATGGCAATGCTACTGACCGGACGGCGCGCACCGCGCTCAAGCCTCTGGCGCCCAGTAGGACGAGTCCTTGGGTGGTGCGGGGCGGGCGCGCAGGGTGGACAGATCGAAGCCCTCGTCGCCCTCATCGCCGGTGGGCAGGCGCCCGGACTCGTTCGGGTAGTAGTACAGGCCGTACGACCAGTACTCCGGGAACTCGTGGCACATGAGATCGGGGTACGCAGAGATCTCCGCGTCGTGATACCGCTCGTTGATCCTTGCCACGGCTTCCGCCCGGGAAATGCCGAACCGCGAGATCATCTCGTTCGCGATGTCCCGGAAGTACTCGACCATGCCCTCGTCGAGATCCATCAAGAATTCCGCTGTCATGGTGTCGGAGGTTCTACTCGCCGATATATGGAACCCAGGCCGGGTGAGAGTGGCGGGAACTTGGGGATCAGAGCTTGGGTTGCGCCGTGTGGGAAACGAAGTGGGCCCAGGCGTGAGGTTTGACGGTGAGGTGAGGGCCGTCGGTGTTCTTCGAGTCGCGGATGTGGATGGCCGCGAGGGTGTGGGCTATCTCGATGCAGTTCGAGGCGTCGGGGCTGTACGTGGACTTCTGCCAGTGAAATTCGGACACGGTTCCCTCAGATGGTCTTGGCGATGTTACGGATCAGGTCACGGGACTCTGCGGGTTCGAGCGCGTTTTCCTCCATGCGGTCGAGCACAAGACCGTACTTCTCCAACTGAGCCTCGGCATAGAGGAATTCACACCCATGGTGGGTGTCCAGCTGAACGGTGTCGAGCTGAGGCACCGGCCCCATCAGATAGTCGACGGACTGTCCCGTACCGGGGAAGGAGCCCCTGCCGAACGGGATGACCCGCAGAGTCACATGCCCCGACTCGCTCATGTCCAGCAGATGCTTGAGCTGAGCGCGCATCGTGGCGGGGCCGCCGAATCCCATGTGCAGTGCACACTCGTGGATCACCGCCGTGTACTGGGGCGGGCTCTCGCGGTGCAGGATTTCCTGCCGCTTGATGCGATGGCTGACCCGGTGCTCGATCTCGTACTGCCGCAGCGCGGGCACGGCTTCCTTGAAGAGGGCCCGGGCATAGTCGGTCGTCTGGAGCAGCGCGGGGATGTGAATCACCAGAGCGACACGCAGCGCCACTGCATGGTGCTCCAACTCGGCGAGGTCGATGAGGCCAACTGGCAGATGGTCGCGGTAGCCATCCCACCAGCCGCGAGTACGCCGACCTGTCATCGCGGCCAGCGCGTCCACAAGGGCCTGGTCCGAGCAGGCGTAAGCCCGCGCCATGGAGCGCAGTCGGTCGGCGCCGACCGGAGTGCGGCCGGTCTCGATCATGCTGACGCGTGCCTGGTTGACGCCGAGCAGTTCACCGGCACTCGTGGCGGTGAGTCCGGCCCGCTCCCGCAGTCTGCGCAGCTCAACACCCAGCCGTCGCTGTCGGAGCGTGGGGCTGTCGGTGGGTGGCACGCCGTCTCCTTCCTGGCCGCGACGCGGCGCTGTGCTCCCTCACACGAGTGAAGCATGGATGCATCCAGGGAATTACGTTAGATGCATCTATCCATCGGCCCTACGGTAGTAACGCACCGCCCAACTTCCCCGCCCACAAGCCGGAAGCGCACCATCCCAGGCAGAGCCACCGCCGGGCGCGGCCGTCGAGCGAGCCCCAAGTTCCCTTCGCCCCCTTCTCCCGTCGGAGGTCTCCATGGGCACCGTATCCCTGCCTGACACCTGGGTGTACGCCCTTCGCCTGCCACACGATCCCCGCGCGGCACGCGTCGCACGCATGACCGTACGGGCGGCGTTGAGCAGTCACGGCAGACAGGAAATCCTCGACGTCGTCGAGCTGCTGACCTCGGAGCTGATCACCAACGCCTACCGGCACACGAACGGCCCCGCCTCTCTCCGCCTGACCGCCCTCGCTGACGGCCGGCTCCGGGTCGGGGTCTGGGACCGTCACCCGGGCATCCCCGCTCCGTTCGGCGAGACTCCCTGGGACAGCGCCCGGCCAGCCACGCCGGACGCGGAGCAGGGGCGCGGGCTGCATCTCGTACAGGAGTACGCCGACTCCTGGGGCGGCTGGCCCATCGGAGACGGCGGCCCGCTCGACCGCGGTGCGGGGAAACTGCTGTGGTTCGAGGTGGGGGGCTGGAAAGCCGAGGGATCGCGGAAGGTTGTCGCGTGATGCCGCCACTACGTCGTGAGGCCACGTCGTTGTCCGTGGTGGCCAGTACGGTGGGGGTAGGAAGTGTAGGAAGGAGGAGTCGCCACATGACCACGCAACCCGACCATGGTCATGAGCTGATCCCGCGCCCCGAGCCGACCCCCGACGCGGTTCGTGTCGCGCTGGCGCGTATCGCCCCGCACCGGCTGGGTGAGATGGAACAGCAGAAGGAACAGGCGCTGGCGGCTGCCCTCCAGGACGGCAAGATCGGTCACCTCCAGCACTGGCTCGTCTATTGGCGGGCTCGCGTGGAGATCGAACGACGGCCTGATCTCCGGTCCCGCCATCAGGCCGCGCTCGCATCTCTGCACAGCACCGACAGTCGCTCCGACCCCGAGTTCCGGGCGGCGATGGCGGAACTCCGGGCAGTCGAGGACGAGGCCCAGCAGGCGGTGTCCGGGTGACCTGGCGTTGGGAGTACGACCCCGACGAGGAGTACGTCGTCGGTGGCTCTCCCCCCGCCTTCGTTGCCGAGATCGAGAAGCAGGCCGACGAGCTGGTCCGTGCCGCGGCCGCGTTCTACCTCGACGGCTCCACATACCAAGAGGTCGGGCCCAAAGGGAACGTCGTGCATGTCCCCGGCGGATTCTTCCTGTATCTGATCGTCCCGCGGCACGAGTGCCTGTACGTCCACCAGGTGACGTACCTGTGACAGGGCTGACTGATCGCTGACCGGCCAGGAGACGGATTCGATCACTGCGGGCAGCTGGCTGCGTGACGAGTGGGGGCATGCCGCGTCGCATGTCAGCATGAGCCGGGAGCTGCCGGCCGGTTTGGAGTTCTTGAGCGGATCGCGTCAAGGGAGAGACAAGTTCGGCTCCTTCAGGCCTAGTTGGGTTCAGTGGTTCCTTGCTGCGTGGCAGGATGCCTCGGTTGCGCAAGTGAAGAGCGGATCAGGGGAGTGGACGCTGTGAGCACGCGGCAGGTACGGAAGATGTTCCAACTGATGGCCAGTGGCGAGCCCGTCGAGCTCACCAACGCCTGGTCCTCCGTGAAGAAGCTCGCCCGGCTCGCCTTCATCGCCCAGCAGTTCGGGTACGAGTACGCCGACGCCCGCCACACCGGCTCCCGCAACAGCGTGCTGAAACTCCTCATCGTGCCGGATCACAGCCCGCAGGGCCGGGCGCGCGCCGCGCAGAACTGGGCGCAGTACCCGAACGCCACCGACGGTGTCTCGCTGCCGCCTCTCGTCCCCGACGCCGTCGAACTCCTCAAGGCCCGCATCCAGTTCGACCTCACTGGGAAGAACGCCGAGAAGCGGTTGCTGTTCTCGGCCGGTGCCATCACCCTCGGGCTGGTCTTCGCCGCCGTGCGCAACGGCGGCGGCACGGGCCCCGTCGTCATCTCCGGGGTGGTGTGGATCATCGCCATGGCGGTCATGGGGCTCGGGTTCTTCGTCACGCGCGGGCGCAACGCCAAGTTCGCGCAGCGGCTCCAGGCCGCCGGGTTCATGCCGGTGACGGGCGAGGGCGGGCGGGTGCGGTATCTGCCGCCCGGTACTCCGATGCCGATGCCAGCGGCGACGCCGACGCCGATGCCGATGCCGGCCGCCCCGGTCCAGCAGCCTCCCTATCAGCCCCAGCAGCAGCCGTGGCAGCAGCAGGCCGGCCCCTACGGCCCGTACGGCGGGCAGAGCGGTCAGGGCCCGTACGGCGGGGCCGGTTACGGTCAGCAGCCGCCCGCGCCCTACGCTCCCGGTCCCTACGCCCCGCCCCCGCCGGCCCCCGGTCCCTACGCCCCGCCCCCGCCGGCCCCCGGTCCCTACGCCCCGCCCCAGCAGCCCCCCGGCCCCTACGCCCCGGGCCCCTACCACCACCAGCAGCCCTCCCACCAGCCCCAGCAGCCGCCGTACCCCGGCCCCTGACGCGCCCCTCTCCCCGGACCTCTCACCCGCCCTCCGCGCAGGGTGAGAGCAACGTTCCTTTCCGGTCACCCACAGCCACAGTGCGGAAACGCCGTCTCCCTACCTTCGGGCTCAGTCACTCATCCCAAGTCGGCAGACCGAGCACGCGGAGCACCGTGGAGGCGTCATGACAGCCCCAGCCCCTACTTCCCGTAGTCGCTGGATCCAGGAGTGGGATCCGGAGGACGAGGCGTTCTGGCAGGAGAAGGGGGAGAAGATCGCCCGGCGGAACCTGGTCTTCTCCGTCCTCTCCGAGCACATCGGGTTCTCCATCTGGACCATGTGGTCCGTGCTGGTGCTGTTCATGGGCCCGGCGTACGGGCTCACACCGGCCGACAAGTTCCTGCTGACGTCGATGGTCACCCTGGTCGGCGCGGTCGTCCGGGTGCCGTACACCTTCGCCGTCGCGCTCTTCGGCGGCCGGAACTGGACGATCATCTCCGCCGGCCTCCTCCTCATCCCCACCGTCGCTGCGTTCGCGGTGATGAAGCCGGGGACGTCGTTCGACACGTTCCTGCTCGTCGGGCTGCTGGCCGGTATCGGCGGTGGCAACTTCGCGAGCAGCATGACCAACATCAACGCCTTCTTCCCGCTCCGGAAGAAAGGGTGGGCGCTCGGGCTCAACGCCGGTGGCGGCAACATCGGCGTGCCCGTGATCCAGCTGGTGGCCCTCGCGATCATCGGGGCGAGCGGCGGGCCGCGCGTGCTGCTCGGCATCTACATCCCGCTGATCCTCGTCGCCGCCGTCCTCGCCGCGCTCTTCATGGACAACCTCGCCACCGTGAAGAACGACACCGGCGCCGCGATCGACGCCGCCAAGGACGCTCACACCTGGATCATGTCCTTCCTCTACGTCGGGACGTTCGGGTCGTTCATCGGGTACGCCTTCGCCTTCGGGCAGGTGCTCCAGGTGCAGTTCGGGCGTACGCCGCTGCAGGCCGCCTACCTCACCTTCATCGGCCCGCTGCTCGGCTCCCTCATCCGGCCCGTCGGCGGCTGGCTCGCCGACAAGTACGGCGGCGCGAAGATCACCCTGTGGAACTACGTCGGCATGGCCGCCGCCACCGGCCTCCTCATCGTCGCCAGCATCGAGAAGTCGCTGCCGCTCTTCGTCACCGTCTTCGTCGTGCTGTTCGTGCTCAGCGGGCTGGGGAACGGGTCCACCTACAAGATGATCCCCGGCATCTTCCAGGCCAAGGCGTTCGCCAAGGGGCTCACCGGTGACGAGGCCGCGGCCTACGGGCGGCGGCTGTCCGGGGCCTCCATGGGCCTCATCGGGGCCGTCGGCGCGCTCGGTGGCGTCGGCATCAACCTCGCCTTCCGGCAGTCGTACCTGTCCTACGGCAGCGGCACCGGAGCCTTCGTCGCCTTCCTGGCCTTCTACGGTCTGTGCTTCGCCGTGACCTGGGCCGTATACCTTCGCCGGCCCGCCGCGCAGGGGCAGGCCACAGCTGCCACCGAGGCAAAGGCGCAGCTCAGCTACGCCGAGGTGTGACGTAACACTGGTGACATCAAGTCGAACCGAGCCTGTCACGGACCGTTGACAGGCTCGTTCGGCATGCGGGTCAGCTAGGAGAGCAGCCATGTACCAGCAGGAACAGCAGCGACCGGACGACGGCGGCGGCGGTCAGCACGGGCCCCTCGCGGGATTCACCGTGGGGGTCACGGCCGCGCGCCGGGCCGACGAGCTCGGGGCACTGCTCCAGCGGCGCGGTGCCGCCGTGCTGCACGCCCCCGCCCTGCGCATCGTGCCGCTCGCCGACGACGGCGAGCTCCTCGCCGCCACGAAGGAGATCATCGACCAGGCGCCGGACGTGGTCGTGGCGACCACCGCGATCGGGTTCCGGGGGTGGGTCGAGGCCGCCGACGGGTGGGGCTTCGGCGAGCAGCTGCTGCAACGGCTGCGGAACGTCGAGCTGCTCGCCCGCGGTCCCAAGGTGAAGGGCGCCATCCGGGCCGCCGGGCTGACCGAGGAGTGGTCACCGTCCTCCGAGTCGATGGCCGAGGTGCTCGACCGGCTCCTGGAGGAGGGCGTCGACGGCCGCCGGATCGCCGTACAGCTGCACGGGGAGCCGCTGCCCGGGTTCGTGGAGTCGCTGCGGGCCGCCGGCGCGGAGGTGCTGCCGGTGCCGGTGTACCGGTGGATGCCGCCGGAGGACCTCGGGCCGGTGGACCGGCTGCTGGACGCCGTGGTGTCGCGCTCGGTGGACGCCATCACCTTCACCAGCGCGCCCGCCGCCGCCTCGCTGCTGTCGCGCGCCGAGCACCGGGGGCTGCAGGGCGAACTGCTCGCCGCCCTGAACCACGACGTCGTACCCGCCTGTGTCGGCCCGGTCACCGCGCTGCCGCTGCAGGCCCTCGGCGTCGACACGGTCCAGCCGGAACGCTTCCGGCTCGGCCCCCTCGTACAGCTGCTCTGCCAGGAACTGCCCTCGCGCGCACGGGCGTTGCCGGTCGCCGGGCACCGGATGGAGATCCGGGGGCACGCGGTCCTCGTCGACGGCGCGCTGAAGCCGGTGCCGCCCGCCGGGATGTCCCTGCTGCGGGCGCTCTCCCGGCGGCCGGGCTGGGTGGTGGCCCGCGCCGAACTGCTGCGCGCGCTGCCGGGCGCGGGCCGGGACGAGCACGCGGTGGAGACGGCGATGGCCCGGCTGCGTACGGCCCTGGGCGCGCCGAAGCTGATCCAGACGGTGGTCAAGCGCGGCTACCGGCTCGCGCTGGACCCGGCGGCGGACGCGAAGTACGCCGACGTGTGAGACTGCGGCCGTGGAGTGGTACGGAGTGCGATGCGTCTTCCGGCACCTTGCCCTCGGTGTGTACGAGGAGCGGGTGACGCTGTGGACCGCGCGGTCGTTCGACGAGGCGATCGCGCGGGCGGAGACCGAGGCGCGCGAGTACTGCGAGGTGCTCGAAGACGTGGAGTACGTGGAGCTCGCGCAGGCGTTCCTCCTGGACGAGGTGCCCGGCGAGGGCGTGGAGGTCTTCTCGCTCATGCGGGAGAGCGAGCTGCCCCGGGGGGAGTACGTGCGGCGGTTCTTCGCCACAGGGGACGAGCGGACCGGCTGAGAGCCGTACGACGTCAGCGGACCGGCTGAACGTCGTACGACGTTACGGGGATCGTCTGAGCGTCGTACGACGTTATGGGGATCGTCTGCCGGCCGGCGGGCCGTAGCGGGCGGCCACCGGCTCGCCACTCGGGTCCGTTTCGCCCCGGGCGCGCCGGGCGCTCGCGGCCGGAGCCAGGGCCAGGCTGCCGGCCCCCAGCAGTACGGCCGCCGCCATCGCGACGACCCGGGTGTGCATGCTCATGAACGTTTCCCTTCTGAACCGCCGTCCCCCGGCGGGGTCCCCCTGGGGCGGCTCGCTGTGCGTTCGCAGGAGACAGGGTCACGGCCGGGAGCGGGGGAGGCGAGGCCTGCCGGGGTCCCCGGACCGAACGGGGACGGCCCGCGCCGTACGCACCGGAGTCCCCGGCGGGCGCGGGTCGTACGGGAACCTCGTGGAACACCGGTACGAGGGCTTCCGGCCGCCCGCCGAGCCGGGCACTGTGAAGGGACACGGTTCGCTGTCCTAGGCGGTGACAGGCACATGGCACTGGGTACGGCCGCGGCCCCCTACGAGCTGCGCTTCGACGCCGGGCGGATCTGCCTGGACCTGCTCGCGACCGCGCATCCCGGCGAACGGCTCGACTCGCCCGGGGCGTTGCGGGCCTGGATCCACGGCTCGGGACTCGTCCCGCCGGGCACCCCGCTGGCGCACACCGACACCGGCTGGCTCCTCGGCTTCCGCGAACTAAGACGACATGTGGCGCAGTTGGTGCGAGAACGGAACACCGTGGGGACCCGGTCGTACGATCTCGCCCTCGCCCTCGACCGCGTCAACGACCTGGCCCGCGCCGCCGCACCCCCGGCACCGTGCGCCGTGCCCGGCGAGGACGGTTGCCTCGTGCGGGAGTTGGCCGAACCGCCGGAGTGCGCCGCGCTGCTCGCCGCCGTCGCCCGGGACGCCGTGGAGCTGCTCACCGACCCTGTCGCGCGGGCGGCCGTCCGGGAGTGCGAGGGCGACAACTGCCCCCTCGTGTACCTGGACACCTCGCGGGGGCGCAGGCGCCGCTGGTGCTCCAGCGAGGTCTGCGGAAACCGCGAGCGGGTGGCCCGGCACCGGCGGCGCGCCGCATTGACCCGCGCCTGATTCCGGTGGAGCCACTCGGCCGCCTCTTCGGCACCCGCCGCCCAACTCCTGTCCCATTCACGGCTTCTGTCGGATCTTCATCGAAGCTCCGCCGAAGTGATTTCGGCAACACTCCGTTTGGTGACGGGCGCGTACGGGCAGCCCGCCCGCCGTCGACGTTGTGTCGGAAATGTAAAGATCACGCGGTGGGAATGTGTGCTCATGTCCCGGTCGTCATGTCACCTCGCGGAAAAATGTGGGGTCTTGTTGAACACACCGCGAGTCACTTCCGTACCGGTGGGGGAGCGACCGACTGGGGGAACCCCCGGACACCGGAGGTGGGCGTGCGCAAGGATGCGGCCGTGGCCAATGAACATGGATCGAGGGCCCGACATCGCATGTCCCAGCCCTCGGAACCAGATGAGGAGCTGATGCGTGCCCTGTACAGGGAGCACGCCGGACCACTCCTTGCGTATGTCCTCCGGTTGGTCGCCGGTGATCGGCAACGCGCCGAGGACGTCGTGCAAGAGACACTCATCCGTGCCTGGAAGAACGCCGGCCAGCTCAATCGAGCGACCGGATCGGTACGCCCCTGGCTGGTGACGGTCGCTCGCCGCATCGTCATCGACGGTCACCGCAGCCGGCAGGCCCGGCCGCAGGAGGTCGATCCGTCGCCGCTGGAGGTCATCCCCGCGGAGGACGAGATCGACAAGGCGCTGTGGCTGATGACGCTGTCTGACGCTCTCGACGACCTGACCCCGGCCCACCGGGAGGTGCTCGTCGAGACGTATTTCAAGGGGCGTACCGTCAACGAGGCGGCCGAGACGCTGGGCATACCCAGCGGCACCGTCCGTTCACGGGTCTTTTATGCCCTGCGTTCGATGAAGCTCGCACTGGAGGAGCGGGGGGTGACGGCGTGATGAGTGTGTACGGGGGGCACGGCGGATTCGGCACAGGTGGTGCGGGTATGTCTGGTGCCATGCAGGAATCTCCGGTGCCCAATGAACACGAGACCGTCGGCGCGTATGCGCTGGGGATTCTCGACGATGCCGAGGCAACCGCTTTCGAGGCCCATCTGGCCGGGTGTGAATGGTGCGCCCAGCAGCTCGACGAGCTGGCCGGAATGGAGCCCATGCTGGCCGCCCTGGCCGATCTGCCGGGCTCCGGATCCACACCGTCCATCGGTGAGTCGCTGTCCGCCAGGCCCAGCCCGCGGATGGTGGAGAAGCTGGTCGTGGAGGTCGCCGAGAAGCGGAAGGTCCGCAGTCGGCGCAACATCTTCGCGCTGGCCGCCTCGGTCGTGCTGATCGCCGGCGGCACGATGGCCGGCGTGGCGCTGAGCGGCTCGGACAGCAGCAACAACAGCACGGACATGGCCATGGGCCCCGCCCAGGCGGCCTTCCAGACCATGACCGACAAGAAGACGGCCACGGACCCGACGACGCATGTCACCGCGACCGTCGCTCTTGAGAAGAAGGACTGGGGCACCCACGCGGTCCTCCAGCTCAAGAACGTGCCCGGCCCGAACAAGTGCTCGCTCATCGCCGTGGGCAAGAACGGCGAGCGCGAGACGGTGACCTCCTGGTCCGTTCCGAACTGGGGATACGGCCTCACGGACGCCAAGACGGAGAAGGCCAAGGAGCCTCTCTACGTCCACGGCGGAGCCGCCTTCACCCCCAGCCAGATCGACCACTTCGAGATCATGACGTTCGGCGGGAAGAAGCTGGTCTCGGTCAGCGCGTAGCTTCAGCGGGCCCCCTTCGCGTACGGTTGACGGCTGCCCAGCACGTCAGAAGGGGGCCCGGTGGCCGCTCAGGCTCAGCAATCCGCGGTCGGTTCTCACGCCTCCGAACAGGATTCCGTCCAGGACTCGGTCCAGGACTCCGTTCGGGACCGTGAGATCAGCGTCGAACAGGAACACCTCGACCGGGTGTACCGGCGTCTCGAGGAGAAGATCCACGAGGCCGAGTTCCTGATGAACGACGCGGCCAAGCGCGGTCAGGTAGGCACGCCCGGCGCACTCGCCGAGCGGGACGCCCAGGTCTTCCGGGCGGGCGTCCACCTCAACCGGCTCAACAACGAGTTCGAGGACTTCCTCTTCGGCCGGATCGACCTGCTCCTCGGCAAGGACGGCAAGAAGGGCCCCGACGGCGCCTACACGGCCGTGGAACCCGCCGAGGGCGCCGTCCGCGCCGACAACACCGCGGACATCGCCGAGACCCTGCACATCGGCCGTATCGGCGTCCTCGACCAGGACTACGCGCCGCTGGTGATCGACTGGCGCGCCCCGGCCGCCGCGCCCTTCTACAGGTCCACTCCGGTGGATCCCGGGCGTGTCGTACGACGCCGGGTCATCCGCTCCAAGGGCCGCCGGGTCCTCGGGGTCGAGGACGACCTGATGCGTCCCGAGCTCACCGCCCGCCTCGAAGGCCGCGAACTGCCCGTCATCGGCGACGGCGCCCTGATGGCCGCCCTCGGCCAGGCCCGCAGCCACACCATGCGGGACATCGTCGCCTCCATCCAGGCCGAGCAGGACCTGGTCATCCGCGCCCCCGCCGCCTCCGTCACCTACGTCGAGGGCGGTCCGGGCACCGGGAAGACGGCCGTCGCCCTGCACCGCGCCGCCTACCTGCTCTACCAGGACCGGCGCCGGTACGCGGGCGGCATCCTGATCGTCTCCCCGACCCCGCTGCTCGTGGCGTACACCGAAGGGGTTCTGCCGTCTCTCGGCGAGGAGGGCCAGGTCGCCATCCGCGCCATCGGCTCCCTCGTCGACGGCGCCGAGGCGGCCCTCTACGACACCCCGGCCACCGCCCGCGCCAAGGGCTCCTCCCGGATGCTCCGGGTGCTGCGCAAGGCCGCCCGCGGAGCCCTGGAGCTGAACGATTCACCCACCCGGCTCAGGGTCGTCGCCTTCGGCCGCCGCCTGGAGCTGGAGGCCGAGGAACTCGACCGGATCAGACACAACGCCCTCGGCGGCACCGCCCCGGTCAACCTGCTGCGCCCCCGCGCCCGCAAGCTGCTCCTCGACGCCCTGTGGAACCGCTCCGGCGCGGCCGGCCGGCACACCGACCCGGAGCTGGCGGCCGAACTGCGCTCCTCCTTCGACGAGGACATCCTCACGGAGGACCCCTTCATCGCGTTCCTCGACGCCTGGTGGCCGGAGCTCACCCCGCAGACGGTCCTCACCGCGATGGCCGACGAGCGCCGGCTCGGCCGCTGGGCCCGCCGCATCCTCAACCCCGGCGAGATCCGCAGGGTGGCCCGCTCCCTGAAGCGGGACGGCCACACCGTGCACGACATCGCCATGCTCGACGAGCTCCAGGCCATCCTCGGCGCCCCCGTCCGCCCCCGGAAGAAGCGCGAGGCGGACCCGCTGGACCAGCTCAGCGGTCTGGAGGAGCTGATGCCGGTCCGCGAGGAGTCCCAGCGCGAGCGCGCCGAGCGGCTCGCCCAGGAGCGCGTCGAGTACGCCCACGTCATCGTCGACGAGGCCCAGGACCTCACCCCGATGCAGTGGCGGATGGTCGGCCGCCGCGGCCGGCACGCCACCTGGACGGTCGTCGGCGACCCCGCCCAGTCCTCCTGGTCCGACCCGGACGAGGCGGCCGAGGCCCGCGACGAGGCCCTCGGCTCCCGCCCGCGCCGCCGCTTCGAGCTCACCGTGAACTACCGCAACCCGGCGGAGATCGCCGAGCTCGCTGCCAAGGTGCTGGCCCTCGCCATGCCCGGCTCCAAGTCCCCGTCGGCCGTCCGCTCCACCGGCGTCGAACCCCGCTTCGTGGCCATGGACGGCGGCACCGGCGTGGGCGACGCGCTGGAGCGGACCGTGCGCGCGGAGGCCGAGCGGCTGCTGGACCTGGTCGACGGCACGGTCGGCGTGGTCGTCGCCATGGACCGGCGCGCCCAGGCCGCCCGCTGGCTCGCCGGGCTCGGCGACCGGGTGGTGGCCCTCGGCAGTCTGGAGGCCAAGGGACTGGAGTACGACGCGACGGTCGTCGTCTCGCCCGCGGAGATCGCCGACGAGTCCCCGGCGGGCCTGCGCGTGCTGTACGTGGCCCTCACCCGGGCGACCCAGCAGCTGACGGTGGTCTCGGGCGACCGGGACGAGCCGGACGCGGCCGGGGTGCCGGACCTGCTGCGGGACTGAGGGCAGGGGCTGCGGGCATGACCCGTTCGGCTCGGTGTTTCCTGTGAAGTGGCCGGACGGGAATGGCCGCACGGGATCCGTTTGTTAGCCTTGTCGTGACACCGGCTCGATCCAAGCCCCCGGGCCCAACCTTCGTCGCTACGAGCGACCACTTGCCGCGAGGCGAGCATGGCGGGTCGGTGTCATGAACGTCGAAGAGGCCCGCGTCACACTGTGACGTGGGCCTCTTTTGCGCGCGAACATTACGTACGAAACCAGGTCCGGCTAACGCCTACCCGGCGGTAGGTGCGACGATCGGACGGCAAAACCCGCGACACGGTGAAAACGAAGGAAGTCGGCCATGGCAACGGCGCCCAGCGTCTCCTACTCGATGACCATCCGGCTGGAGGTGCCCGCGAGCGGAACCGCCGTCTCGCAGCTCACCACCGCCGTGGAGTCCTCCGGAGGCTCGGTGACCGGCCTCGACGTCACCGCGTCCGGCCACGAGAAGCTCCGTATCGACGTCACCATCGCGGCCACCTCGACCGCGCACGCCGACCAGATCGTGGAGCAGCTGCGCCACATCGAGGGCGTCACCCTCGGCAAGGTCTCCGACCGTACGTTCCTGATGCACCTCGGCGGCAAGATCGAGATGCAGTCCAAGCACCCCATCCGCAACCGTGACGACCTCTCCATGATCTACACCCCGGGCGTGGCCCGCGTGTGCATGGCGATCGCGGAGAACCCCGAGGACGCGCGCCGCCTCACCATCAAGCGCAACTCCGTTGCGGTCGTGACGGACGGCTCGGCGGTGCTGGGCCTCGGCAACATCGGCCCGAAGGCCGCCCTCCCGGTCATGGAGGGCAAGGCGGCCCTCTTCAAGCGGTTCGCCGGCATCGACGCCTGGCCGCTGTGCCTGGACACCCAGGACACCGACGCGATCGTCGAGATCGTCAAGGCGATCGCCCCCGGGTTCGCCGGCATCAACCTGGAGGACATCTCCGCCCCCCGCTGCTTCGAGATCGAGGCACGGCTGCGCGAGGCCCTCGACATCCCCGTCTTCCACGACGACCAGCACGGCACCGCGATCGTCGTCCTCGCCGCCCTGACGAACGCACTTCGCGTCGCGGGCAAGGCGATTGAGAACATCCGGGTCGTCATGTCCGGCGCCGGCGCGGCCGGTACGGCCATCCTCAAGCTGCTGATCGCGGCCGGCGTGAAGAACGCCGTCGTCGCCGACATCCACGGTGTCGTGCACGGCGCCCGCGAGGACCTCGTCGGCGCCCCGGCCGACTCGCCGCTGCGCTGGATCGCCGACAACACCAACCCCGAGGGCCTCACCGGCACCCTCAAGGAGGCCGTGCGCGGCGCGGACGTGTTCATCGGCGTCTCGGCCCCGAACGTCCTCGACGGCGACGACGTGGCCGCCATGGCCGAGGGTGCGATCGTGTTCGCGCTCGCGAACCCCGATCCCGAGGTGGACCCGGCGATCGCCCGCCAGACGGCCGCCGTGGTGGCCACCGGCCGCTCCGACTTCCCCAACCAGATCAACAACGTGCTGGTCTTCCCGGGTGTCTTCCGCGGTCTGCTGGACGCACAGTCCCGTACGGTGAACACGGACATGATGCTCGCGGCCGCGAAGGCCCTCGCGGACGTCGTGACCGAGGACGAGCTGAACCCGAACTACATCATCCCCAGCGTCTTCAACGAGAAGGTCGCGGGCGCGGTGGCGGGCGCGGTGCGCGAGGCGGCGAAGGGCGCGTAAGCGCCCCTTTGGGGGCGCGGGGAACTGCGCGACAAGCCCCCACCGGCCGGCACTCGAATCGCGACGCATCCGCATAACGGCGGGGGTCTGGGGGCAGCAGCCCCCAGGCAAACAACTGTGAAACTTGCCACGCCGTACAACCGGCGCGTCGTGAAACCCCCCCTTCGGCCCAGCCGTAGGGTAGGCGCGGCACCCGGATTGGCGTTCCCGCCGCAGGTGGGGGCAGGATGCGTCCCGGCCCAACATGCGGCTCCGCCGCGTGGCACGCCTCAATGGCAAGAAGAACACGGGAGTAACAACATGAACCGCAGTGAGCTGGTGGCCGCGCTGGCCGACCGTGCCGAGGTGACTCGCAAGGACGCCGACGCCGTGCTGGCCGCGTTCGCCGACGTCGTCGGCGACATCGTCTCCAAGGGCGACGAGAAGGTCACCATCCCCGGCTTCCTGACCTTCGAGCGCACCCACCGTGCCGCTCGCACCGCGCGCAACCCCCAGACCGGCGAGCCGATCAACATCCCCGCCGGCTACAGCGTGAAGGTCTCCGCGGGCTCGAAGCTGAAGGAAGCCGCCAAGGGCAAGTGACCCTGGCGTCCGTAGGCCACGGGACGGCCTACGGCTCGTGACAACGACGATGGGGCGGCCCCTCCACCGGGGGCCGCCCCATCGTCGTACTGGTTGGTGAGGTGCTAGCCGAGCGCCTTGCCCGGCAGTTCCACCTTCGCGCCCAGCTCCACGAGCTTCTCCATGAAGTTCTCGTAGCCGCGGTTGATGAGGTCGATGCCGTGGACCCGGGAGGTGCCCTGGGCCGCGAGCGCCGCGATGAGGTACGAGAAGCCACCGCGCAGGTCGGGGATGACCAGATCGGCGCCCTGGAGCTTGGTCGGGCCCGAGACGACCGCCGAGTGCAGGAAGTTGCGCTGGCCGAAGCGGCAGGCCGAGCCGCCCAGGCACTCGCGGTAGAGCTGGATGTGAGCACCCATCTGGTTCAGCGCGGAGGTGAAGCCGAGGCGGGACTCATAGACCGTCTCGTGCACGATCGAGAGGCCCGTCGCCTGGGTGAGGGCGACCACCAGCGGCTGCTGCCAGTCGGTCTGGAAGCCCGGGTGCACGTCCGTCTCCAGGGCGATGGACTTCAACTGCCCGCCCGGGTGCCAGAAGCGGATGCCCTCGTCGTCGATCTCGAAGGCACCGCCCACCTTCCGGTAGGTGTTCAGGAACGTCATCATCGAGCGCTGCTGGGCGCCCCGGACGTAGATGTCGCCCTCGGTCGCCAGCGCCGCCGACGCCCAGGACGCGGCCTCCAGACGGTCCGACAGGGCGCGGTGGGTGTAGCCGCCGAGCTTCTCCACACCGGTGATGCGGATCGTGCGGTCCGTGTCGATCGCGATGATCGCGCCCATCTTCTGCAGCACGCAGATGAGGTCCTCGATCTCCGGCTCGACGGCCGCGTTGGACAACTCCGTGACCCCGTCGGCCATCACGGCCGTCAGCAGCACCTGCTCGGTCGCGCCGACGGACGGGTACGGCAGCCGGATCTTCGTGCCGCGCAGCCCCTTCGGCGCCTCCAGGTACTGGCCGTCCGCGCGCTTCTCGATGGTCGCGCCGAACTGCCGCAGCACGTCGAAGTGGAAGTCGATCGGCCGGCCGCCGATGTCACAGCCGCCGAGACCGGGGATGAACGCGTGCCCGAGCCGGTGCAGCAGGGGACCGCAGAACAGGATCGGGATCCGGCTGGAACCCGCGTGGGCATCGATGTCAGCGACGTTCGCGCTCTCCACGTACGTCGGATCGAGCACCAGCTCACCGGGTTCCTCACCCGGGCGTACCGTCACTCCGTGCAGCTGCAGCAGGCCGCGTACGACCCGCACGTCACGGATGTCCGGAACGTTGCGCAGCCGGCTCGGCGCACTGCCCAGCAGAGCGGCGACCATGGCCTTCGGTACGAGGTTCTTCGCACCGCGGACCCGGATCTCGCCCTCCAGCGGAGTGCCGCCGTGGACAAGCAGGACATCGTCGTTGACGGTCATGAATCTCGCGTTCCGTGGAGTTGGGCAGGGCCGGAGAGACAGAGTAATCGCCTATCGGCCCCCTTCCATAAGCCCAAGTACCACCCAGCTGCGTCATAGCTGTGTCACAACACGAACGGTTCCTCATCGGGCACATGGGGTCACCGCCGGTCACCGTGCGCCGGGGGCGCTACCTTCCGCCCTCCCGTCTCCCACCACCACCCTCAGACGAGGCCTTACAAGGCCGCTCCTTCAAATCATGGCTGCATTCACTCCCGGGCCCCGATTGGCTCCCCATCGGACGGGAAGATGCGGGATCATGTCTGGCATGACCGAGGTGTCCTCGCTCACAGGGCGGCTGCTCGTGGCAACGCCCGCCCTGGCGGACCCGAACTTCGACCGTGCGGTGGTGCTCCTTCTCGACCACGACGAGGAGGGCTCCCTCGGTGTCGTCCTCAACCGTCCCACCCCGGTGGACGTCGGCGACATCCTGGAGGGCTGGGCATCCCTGGCCGGTGAGCCCGGTGTCGTCTTCCAGGGCGGGCCGGTGTCACTGGACTCCGCGCTGGGCGTGGCGGTCATCCCCGGCGGGGCGAACGGCGACCGGGCCCCGCTCGGCTGGCGACGGGTACACGGCGCGATCGGCCTGGTCGACCTGGAGGCCCCGCCGGAGCTCCTCGCCTCGGCCCTCGGCTCCCTGAGGATCTTCGCCGGCTACGCCGGCTGGGGACCCGGTCAGCTGGAGGACGAACTGGTCGAGGGCGCCTGGTACGTCGTCGAGTCCGAACCCGGCGACGTCTCCTCCCCGTCCCCCGAGAGACTCTGGCGCGAGGTCCTGCGCCGCCAGCGCAGCGAGCTCGCGATGGTGGCCACATACCCGGACGACCCTACGCTCAACTGATTCGCGCGGGCCTCGGTACCCTTGGCGGCATGAGCACTCTTGAGCCCGAGCGCGGGACTGGTACGGGGACCCTCGTAGAGCCGACGCCACAGGTGTCCCACGGCGACGGCGACCACGAGCGCTTCGCCCACTACGTCCAGAAGGACAAGATCATGGCGAGCGCCCTCGACGGCACCCCCGTCGTGGCGCTGTGCGGCAAGGTGTGGGTGCCCGGCCGCGACCCGAAGAAATACCCCGTGTGCCCGATGTGCAAGGAGATCTTCGACTCCATGGGCAGCGGCGGCGACGGTGAGGGCAAGGGCAAGTAACACCCCCTGGGTTCTGAAGGCCCCGGACACGCTTTGGCGTGCTCCGGGGCCTTTGTCGTGTTCACGCGTTGCGCGGAGTGCGTCCGCTGGTCACAGAGTGGTCGAGACCTCTTGTCGGCATGTTCATGTTGTCCTTAACCTCCGTAGTGTTGTGCAGAATGAAACAGATGTTGCATATGTTGCAATGCTCTGTCGTGTCTTCCACGTCCTCGCCGCTTGAGTGCGCCCCGGAGGGTCACTCCATGAAGAAACTCCCCGCTCCCGCATTCCTCGTCGCCGCCTTCGAGAAGGCGCACAAGGACACCAAGGCCGATGTGGAGTACATCCCGGTCGACACGCGCGCGCAGCGCGTCAAGGCCGCGTTCAACGACCCGAAGTCCGCTCCGGACGTCATGGAGTACGGCGACACCGACACCGCCGGTTACGTCCACGACGGCGGACTCTTGGACATCACCAAGGAGTTCGGCACGTGGCCCGCGGCCAAGGACACCGACCCGACGGCGAAGCAGTCGGTGACCGTCGGCGGCAAGGTCTACGGCGCCCCCTGCTGCGTCGGTGTCCGCGCCCTTCACTACCGCACGGACGTCGTCAAGAAGCTCGGCCTGAAACCGCCGACGACCCTCGCCGGACTCGCGTCCACGGCCCGCGCCGTCCGCAAGGCCGAGCCCGGCCTGTACGGCCTCGTCGTCGGCGGTGCCTACATGTCCCTGTTCGGTGACGACAAAACTGCCCGGCCGCCAAGTGGCGATCGCCGTCGTGGTGGCCTTTCCGCTGTACTGGATGGGGCTGGGCGCCTTCAAACCGGCCGGCGAGATCGAGTCCGACCGGCCCCGGCCGTGGACCCTCTCGCCCTCTCCGGACTCCTTCCGGCGGGTCTTCGGACAGCAGGAATTCGGCCGTTACTTCGTCAGCAGTCTTGTCGTCGCGGGCAGTGTCGTGATCGTCTCGACGCTCATCGCCTTTCTCGCGGCGACCGCCGTGACACGATTCCGGTTCCGCTTCCGGCTCACCCTGTCGATCATGTTTCTGGTGGCCCGGATGGTGCCCGTGGAGGCCCTCAGCATCCCCTTGTTCTTCCAGATGCGGGACTTCGGTCTGCTGAACACGCTTGGCTCGCTGATCCTGCCCCGCATCGCCTTCTCACTGCCCTTCGCGATCCGGATGCTGCGGGGGTTCGTCAAAGGGGTGCCGGAGGCTCTGGAGGAGGCCGCGTACATCGACGGGGCGGGTCGGTCGCGCTTTCTCCGGCAGATCCTTTTCCCGCTCGTCCTGCCGGGCCTCGTGGCCACGAGCGTGTTTTCCTTCATCTCCGCCCGGAACGACTTCCTGTTCGCCAAGTCCTTCATCATCAGCGACACTTCGCAGTCCACGCTGCCGATGGCGCTGCTGGTGTTCTTCAAGCCCGCCGACCCGGACCGGGGCGGGGTCATGGCGGCGTCCACGGTGATGACGATTCCGGGGCTGGTGTTCTTCGTACTCGTACTGCGACGGCTGGTCTCCGGGCTGGGCGGAGCGGTTAAGGACTGAGGTGACTTCAGTGGTGGATGTGATTCCGGCGCCGCGCGCCGTCGAGGGGCCGATGCGGTGCGGTGTTCTTTTCGACGAGGACACCCGTCTGTGGGCGGCTCCCGGAACCGAGGGGACGGAACGCTGGCTGCGCTCGGTTCTCGGTGCCGCGCTCGGCCTGCCGCTGCCGGCGGGACCCGAGGACGCCCGTGACTCCGTACGACTGCAGCTGGACGACTCGCTGGAGCCCGAGGCCTACCGGCTGAGCGTGATCGCCAACTGGGGTGTCGAGATCCGCGGCGGCGATCCGGCCGGGGTCTTCTGGGGTGCCCAGACGCTGCGCCAGCTGCTCGGGCCGGAGGCTTTCCGCCGCGCGCCCGTGCGCCCCGGCATGCGGTACGGAATCCCGCACCAGATCATCGAGGACGCCCCCCGATTCCCCTGGCGCGGCCTGATGCTCGACGTCTCCCGGCACTTCATGCCGAAGGAAGGCGTCCTGCGCTACCTCGATCTCATGGCGGCCCACAAACTCAACGTCTTCCACTTCCATCTGACGGACGACCAGGGCTGGCGCATCGAGATCCGGCGCCATCCGCGGCTCACCGAGGTCGGCTCCTGGCGGGCCCGCACGAAATTCGGCCACCGGGCCTCACCGCTGTGGGAGGAGAAGCCGCACGGCGGCTACTACACCCAGGACGACATCAGGGAGATCGTCGCCTACGCGGCCGAGCGGCATATCACGGTGGTCCCCGAAATCGACGTACCGGGGCACTCGCAGGCCGCCATCGCCGCGTATCCGGAACTCGGCAACACCGACGTCATCGACACCGCCTCCCTGACCGTCTGGGACTCCTGGGGGATCTCTCCGAACGTACTCGCCCCCACCGACAACACCCTGCGCTTCTACGAGGGGGTCTTCGAGGAAGTGCTGGAGCTGTTCCCGTCGGAGTTCATTCACGTCGGCGGCGACGAATGCCTCAAGGACCAGTGGCGGGCCTCCCCGGCCGCGCGGGCGCGCATCGAGGAACTCGGGCTCGCCGACGAGGACGAGCTTCAGTCGTGGTTCATAGGCCACTTCGCGAAGTGGCTTTCCGCGCGCGGCCGCAGACTGATCGGCTGGGACGAGATCCTGGAGGGCGGGATCGCCGAGGGCGCGGCCGTGTCGTCCTGGCGCGGTTACGGCGGCGGGATCGCGGCCGCGCGCGCCGGACACGACGTCGTCATGTGCCCCGAGCAACACGTGTATCTGGACCACCGTCAGGCGGACGGCGAGGACGAGCCCGTACCGATCGGGTACGTGCGCACCCTGGAGGACGTGTATCGGTTCGAGCCCGTTCCACCGGGGCTCGACGAATCCGGGGCGCGGCGGATCCTGGGCGCCCAGGCCAACGTCTGGACCGAGGTGATGGAGGACCATGCGCGCGTGGACTACCAGGCCTTCCCCCGGCTCGCCGCCTTCGCGGAGGTCGCCTGGAGCGCCCTGCCGGCCCCGCCGGAACGGGACTTCGCCGGCTTCGAGCGCCGCATGACCACGCACTACCGGCGGCTCGACGCGCTGGGCGTGGCCTACCGGCCGCCGGCCGGACCCCTGCCGTGGCAGCGGCGCCCGGGCGTGCCGGGCCGCCCGATCGACGGCCCGCCCCCGAACCGCTAGCCCCTCCCCGGTCCCCTTCGGGTCGCTTCCCCATCCCGAACGCGTAATGGAAAAAGACCTCAAGGGTCACCGAAGAGTGTCAATCGGTACGCACTGGTGATGCCGTACGAAAACGGACCATGTCGCCGATGAGGTGGGCGAATGCCTCCTAGCGGACCCGTGCGTTCGAGGCTTGCGAAGATGTGCCAGAGTTGCCACGTCCGCCCTGTGAGCACGTACCGTACGGCCACACAGGTGGGACCAGGTGGGGCAGCGGGAAGGGGCAGCCGGTTTTGACCACGCACGCACCGCAGGCGGCGCAGGCCGTCACGCTGCCCACGACGCTGAACGAGGCCGTGGCGGCCCTCACCGCCATGCCCACCGCCGTCCCCGTGGCCGGCGGCACCGACCTCATGGCCGCCGTCAACTCCGGGCAGCTCCGGCCCGCCGCCCTGGTCGGCCTCGGCCGGATCAGCGAGATCCGCGGCTGGCAGTACCAGGACGGCAACGCGCTGCTCGGCGCCGGACTCACGCACGCGCGCATGGGCCGCCCCGACTTCGCGGCCCTGATCCCGGCGCTCGCCGCCGCCGCGCGGGCCGCCGGCCCGCCGCACATCCGCAACGCCGGCACCCTGGGCGGCAACATCGCCACGGCCGCGCCGACGGGTGACGCGCTGCCGGTCCTCGCCGCCCTGGAGGCGACGCTGATCATCGCGGGCCCCGGCGGGTCCCGCCGGGAGATCCCGGTGTCGCACCTGCTGGCCGGCGTGGAGATGCTCCGCGCGGGCGAGCTGATCGGCTTCGTGCGGGTGCCGCTGCTGCACGCCCCGCAGGTCTTCCTGAAGGCGACCGGGCGCACCGGACCGGGCCGCTCGGTGGCCTCCGTGGCGCTCGTCCTCGACCCCGCGCGGCGCGGCGTCAGATGTGCCGTCGGCGCCATAGCGCCGATGCCGCTGCGTCCGCTGGACGCCGAGCAGTGGGTGGCCCGGCTGATCGACTGGGACAACGACCGCGCGCTCGTCCCGGAGGCGCTGCACGCCTTCGGCGAGTACGTCGCGGCCGCCTGCATCCCCGACCCGGCACCGGACCCCGACGGCACCGTGGCGGCGCTTCCGCCCGCCGTACTGCACCTGCGGCGCACCGTCGCCGCGCTGGCCCGACGAGCACTGGGGAGGGCGCTGTCATGACCGACGACCAGCACGCGGAGGGCGCGCCCTCGGGTGGCGGCGGCCGCTGGGACCCGCTGCCCCAGGGTGACTACGACGACGGTGCGACCGCGTTCGTGAAGCTCCCCGAGGGCGGCATCGAGGCCCTGCTGGCCGGCGACAGTCCGCTGGCCGCGCCGGGGCACGGCTATGTGCCGCCGCAGATAGCGGTCGCCCCCGGCACCGAGACCTGGGGCGCGCCGGCCGACGGCGCCCAGTGGCCCGACCCGAACGCGGTCCCCCAGGGGCAGTCCGCCGACGACCGGTTCACGTACAACCCCGCCACGACCCAGCAGTGGACGTACGAAGAGCCTCCGCCGGCACCCGGTCACGATGTGACCGGTCAGTGGTCGATTCCGGTCGCACGTGGGGATGTTCCGGACGAATCCGGCGAGTTCACCACATCCGCACTCATGGAGCAGTGGGGCGGCACGCCGCCGTCGACCCTGCCGGGCGGTGCTGCCGCACCGTGGGCGACGGAGGCACAGGCGTGGGAACACCCCACGGAGGCCCCTGGGGTGCCCGCAGGCGCCTCGCCGGGGCACGGTGCCACTCCACCCGCAACTCCCGCCTCCGGGCCCGCAGGCGCGCCGTCTGTGCCCGGGGGGCGCGGGGTGGGCGAACCGGGTGAACCGACCGAAACCGGCGAACTTCGCTCGGCGGGCGCCCCCTCCGGAACCGGCCGCCTGTCCATGGACACCGGCCACGTCGACACCCATGAGCCGTCCCCGGACGGCGCGCCGACGGGCGCCCGCGAAGCTGCAGTGAGCGGCAGGCCGGGGGGTGTCCGCGAGCCGGGCGTGGCGGGTGGTCCGGCCGGTATCGGCGACCAGGCCGGAGCCGGCGACGGCCACGGCGCACCGCACCCGCACCCCGTTCCCGCCTCCGACCCGCAGGCAGCCGACGGCGAGTCCGCCCCGCAGGGGCCACCCGCACCCGACGACGACAGCGGCACGGACGGCGCCGGCGGGGAGCAACACGCCGAAGGCGAAGCCGAGGCGATCGACGACCACCCCCTCGCCTCCTACGTCCTCCGCGTCAACAGCACCGACCGACCCGTCACCGACGCCTGGATCGGCGAGTCCCTGCTCTACGTCCTCCGCGAACGCCTCGGCCTCGCGGGCGCCAAGGACGGCTGCTCGCAGGGCGAGTGCGGCGCCTGCAACGTCCAGGTGGACGGCAGGCTGGTGGCCTCCTGCCTGGTCCCCGCGGTGACCGCCGCCGGCAGCGAGGTGCGCACCGTCGAGGGACTCGCCCAGGACGGCCACCCCTCCGACGTGCAGCGGGCGCTGGCGAGGTGCGGGGCGGTCCAGTGCGGCTTCTGCGTCCCCGGCATGGCGATGACCGTCCACGACCTGCTGGAAGGCAACCCGGCTCCGACCGAGCTGGAGGCCCGCCAGGCGCTGTGCGGCAACCTCTGCCGCTGCTCCGGCTACCGGGGCGTCCTGGACGCCGTCCAGGAGGTCGTCGCCGAACGCGAGGCGCACGCCGCCGCCGACGCTGAGACGGACGGCGACGAGGCCCGTATTCCCCATCAGGCGGGACCGGGCGCCGGTGGCGTCAAGGTGTCGGCGTTCGACTCCCCGGGCACCTTCGGGGCCGGCATCCAGATCCCGCACGAGCAGACGTACGACCAGTCGTTCGGCGGAAACCAGTCCTTCGGCGGTGACCAGTCCTTCGGCGGTGACCAGTCCTTCGGTGGTAACCAGTCGTTCGGCGGGGATCAGTCGTTCGGCGGTAACCAGACGTTCGGCGGAAACCAGACGTTCGGCGATCAGGGCCAGAGCTACGACGACCAGTCCTACGGCCCGGACGGAGGCCAGGCGTGACCAACGAGACCGTCACCACGACCACCGCCGCGGAGACCGCCGCCTCCGCTCCGGAGCCCCCGCACGGCCTCGGCGTGTCGCTGCCGGCCGCCGACGCGCGCGCGAAGACCGAGGGCACCTTCCCGTACGCGGCCGACCTGTGGGCCGAGGGCCTGCTGTGGGCGGCCGTCCTGCGCTCCCCGCACCCGCACGCGCGCATCGTGTCGATCGACACCAGCCACGCGCGCGAGATGCCCGGCGTACGGGCCGTGATCACCCACGAGGACGTGCCCGGCACCCCGCGCCACGGCCGGGGCACCCCGGACCGCCCGGTGTTCGCCTCCGAGGTCGTACGCCACCACGGCGAGCCCATCGCCGCCGTCGCCGCCGACCACCCCGACACGGCCCGTATGGCCGCCGCCGCGGTCATCGTCGAGTACGAGATCCTCGACCCGGTCATCGACCCCGAGCGGTCCTTCGAGGCCGAGCCGCTGCACCCCGACGGCAACCTGATCCGGCACATCCCGCTCCAGCACGGCGACCCGGACGCGACCGGCGAGATCGTCGTCGAGGGCCAGTACCGCATCGGCCGCGCCGACCCCGCCCCCATCGGCGCCGAGGCCGGCCTCGCCGTGCCCCGCCCCGACGGCGGCGTCGAGCTCTACCTCGCCTCCACCGACCCGCACACCGACCGCAACACGGCCGCCGCCTGCTACGGCCTGTCCCTCGATCAGGTGAAGATCGTGGTCACCGGCGTGCCGGGCGCGACCGCCGACCGCGAGGACCAGGGCTTCCAGCTCCCCCTCGGTCTGCTCGCCCTGAAGACCGGCTGCCCGGTCAAACTCACGGCCACGCGCGAGGAGTCCTTCCTCGGCCACGCCCACCGCCACCCCACCCTGCTCCGCTACCGGCACCACGCCGACGCCGAGGGCAAGCTGATCAAGGTCGAGGCCCAGGTCCTGCTGGACGCGGGCGCCTACGCCGACACCTCCGCCGAGTCCCTGGCCGCCGCCGTCTCCTTCGCCTGCGGCCCGTACGTCGTCCCGAACGCCTTCATCGAGGGCTGGGCCGTGCGCACCAACAACCCGCCCTCCGGCCACGTCCGCGGCGAGGGCGCCATGCAGGTCTGCGCCGCCTACGAGGCGCAGATGGACAAGCTGGCCAAGAAGCTCGGCCTGGACCCCGCCGAGATCCGCCTGCGCAACGCGCTCGCCACCGGCGACGTCCTCCCCATCGGCCAGACGGTGACCTGCCCGGCCCCCGTCGCCGAGCTCCTCCAGGCGGTACGGGACTTCCCGCTCCCGCAGCTCCCCAAGGACACCCCCGAGGACGAGTGGCTGCTGCCCGGCGGCCCCGAGGGCGCGGGCGAACCGGGCGCGGTGCGCCGGGGCGTCGGCTACGGCCTCGGCATGGTGCACATGCTCGGCGCGGAGGGCGCCGACGAGGTCTCCACCGCCACGGTCAAGGTCCACGACGGCATCGCGACCGTGCTCTGCGCGGCCGTGGAGTCCGGCCAGGGCTTCACCACCCTGGCCCGCCAGATCGTCCAGGAGACCCTAGGCATCGACGAGGTCCACGTGGCCCCCGTCGACACCGACCAGCCCCCGGCCGGTCCGGGCTGCCGCGGCCGCCACACCTGGGTCTCGGGCGGTGCCGTGGAACGCGCCGCGAAGATGGTCCGCACCCAGCTGCTCCAGCCCCTCGCGCACAAGTTCGGCATGTCCACCGAGCTGCTCCAGATCACCGACGGCAAGATCACGTCGTACGACGGCGTCCTGTCGACCACCGTCACCGAGGCGCTGGACGGCAAGGAGCTGTGGGCCACCGCCCAGTGCCGCCCGCATCCGACCGAGCCCCTGAACGCCGACGGCCAGGGCGACGCCTTCGTCGGACTCGCCTTCTGCGCGATCCGCGCGGTGGTGGACGTCGACATCGAGCTCGGTTCGGTACGGGTCGTCGAGCTGGCCGTCGCCCAGGACGTCGGCCGGATCCTCAACCCGGCGCAGCTCAACGCCCGTATCGAGGCCGGGGTCACCCAGGGCGTGGGCATCGCCCTGACGGAGAACCTGCGCACCCCGCGCGGACTGATCCGCCACCCCGACCTCACCGGTTACGCCCTGCCGACCGCCCTCGACGCCCCGGACATCCGGATCGTCAAGCTGGTGGAGGAGCGGGACGTGGTCGCCCCCTTCGGCGCCAAGTCGGTCAGCGCGGTACCGGTCGTGACGTCCCCCGCGGCCATCGCCTCCGCCGTCCGCGCGGCGACCGGCCGCCCGGTCAACCGCCTCCCGATCCGTCCGCAGGCGGCCGTCGTCACCCAGTGACCGCATGACTCTTCGGGGTGTCGTCGTCATCACCGGGGTGATGGCGTCCGGCAAGTCGACGGTCGCGCAGGCGCTCGCCGAGACCCTGCCGCGGGCGGCGCACGTCCGCGGCGACCTCTTCCGCCGCATGATCGTCTCGGGCCGGGAGGACTACGCCCCCGACCCCTCGCCCGAGGCCACGGCCCAACTCCGGCTCCGCCACCGGCTGTCGGCGGCGACCGCGGACGCGTACGCCGAGGCCGGCTTCACCGCGGTCGTCCAGGACGTGCTGCTGGGCCCGGAGCTGGCGTCGTACGTGGAACTGATCCGCACCCGCCCGCTGCACGTCGTGGTGCTGGCCCCGAGTCCCGAGACGGTGGCTGCGCGTGAGGCGGGGCGGCCCAAGACCGGGTACGGGGTCTGGACGGTGGCCGATCTGGATGCGGGACTGCGGACGGGCACGGCCCCGTTGGGCCTGTGGCTGAACAGCTCCGAGCTGACCGTGGAACAGACGGTGGAGGCGATTCTCCGCGGGACGGAACGTTCCAGGGTCGTCTGACGTCTCCTCAGCGGGGCGTTGTCAGTGGCGCGGCGTAGTGTTCTGGGCAGTGGGGACGGCCGTTTCGGAGGGGAAGCCCGAACGGCACACCATGCCCTGCTCAGGACGACGTACGACGCACCGATCGACCCACTTTGCACTTCTTGAACTCTTTGATCGCGGGGGCAGCGATGAGCACGATCAGCACGACCGGCAGCGGTGCGGCGACGATCACGCTGACCGAGGCTGAAATGGACCGATACATCACGCACGAACCGACCCGCAGCTGGCTCACCGGCCGCGGACTGCCCGACACCGGCGGCCTGTTGACGTTCGAGCCGCTGCGCACGGCCGGCCTGCGCACGCTCGCGGACGTCACTGACGGCCCGTCCCGGCTGGCGGAGGAGCTCCGGGACCGGCTGGTGATAGGGGAACTGCTCGCCCCGGCCGGCCTGGACACGGAGTCGATCCTCCTCGACGGCGGCACCGGCGAGATCACCACCGCCTACCTGATCGACCCCACCGAACCGCGCCCGCTCGCGCCCTCGCTGGAGACGCTGCTCCGCTTCGCCGCGGTCACCGAGGAACTGGCGGGCCTGCGCGGCCGTTTCGCCTCCCTCGCCGGGATCTACGGCACCAAGGCGGCCACCGAGGCGTCTCGCAAGCTCCTGGAGCTCTTCGAGGAGGGCACGGACGGCCAGGTCCCGCCGTACTGGAAGGCGACGGCCCTGATCCGCCCCCTCAGCCTGGTCGCCGGCCCCGGCACCGACTCCGGGCTCTGTGTCGATCTGCCGGCCCGGCTGCTGGACCAGGAGTTCGGGCAGGGTCGGGTGGCCCGGTTCGAGGAGGTCGACTTCCCGCCGACGCTCACCCATGCGCCGACCCGCCGCTTCCTGCGCGAGACGGGCCTGCCGGAGGACGCGGTCCTCTTCCAGCTCGACCCGGACGCCCCGCTCCCCACCCTCCGGGAGTACTTCACCGACGTCCACCCCGGCCGCTTCCCCCTCGACGACCTCCCGCCGCACGCCGACCGCCTCATACGCCTCGGCTACCTGGTCGAGGACAACAGCCTGGTCGTGGACGGCACCACGGGCGCGATCCTCAACTTCTCCCTGCCCGAGGCCACCCTCTACCCCCTCAACACGGACATCTCCACCCTCGCTTACACCCTCTGGCTCCTCCACCACGAGCGCACCATCGACGAGCACCTGGGCCACGAACTCACCACGGAGGCCTACGACCAACTCGCCGCCACCATGCTCCACACCCTCGCGACGATCGACCCCACCCCCGTGACGACGGACGCCGACTGGCACTACTGGACGGAGCTGTTCCAGGACGAGGCGGGCGGGGTGCTGTAAGGGGGCGACCGGTGAGGGGCGGGCCGTCAGGTCACCAGGCCCTGGCGGTAGGCGTAGCAGATGGCGCAGGTCGGCGATGGCCCGTCGGCCGGTGTCACTGACCGCGGTCAGGGTCTGGTCCAGCCGTTCGGGCGCGGCGGTCAGATACCGTGCCGCCTCGGCCTGCACCACCATCGCCGTCACATGGTGGGTCACCACGTCGTGCAACTCGCGGGCGATCCGGGTGCGTTCGGCGACGCGGGTGTCCTCGGCGACCCGCCGCCGGTGTTCGGCCTCCGCGTTCCGGTTGGCACGCAACCATGCCCCGGCGCCCCAGGCGAGGACCAGCACCGGATAGAACGTCACGAACCCGGTGACCGTCTCGCCGCCCGACCCCAGCCGGTACAGCGCGACCGCCCACGGCACATAGGCCGCGGAGAACACGAGCGCGGCGGCCCGCCGGTGCCGTTCCAGATGGGCCCCGGTGCTGATCAGCGCGAGGGGCAGCGCGGTGCCCGCGACCGAGTGGTAGCCGCGCAGCTGGTCGACGGCGAAGCCGGCCGACACCAGGGCCAGACAGACAGACGGCCGGCCACCGTCGGCGCACGGCCAGCGGCAGGCACTCCAGACCGAGCGCCAGCAGTGCCAGAGCGTCGAACGGACGGGTCGGCAGATTCCCGACCTCCGTCCCCTTGCCGTGCAGTGCCGGCAGGAACGACCCGGCCAGGAGCAGCAGCCCGAACGGCAGATCCCGGACCCGGACATCGAGCCGGTGCCACCACCCGGACAGCTGCCGAGGACTGATCACCGGGGCAGTGTAGTGACGGAGTCGGCCCCGGCGATATCCCAATCGCTTTGAAGGCGTGTGGCCGAGGTTGGCTGTCGAGCAGCTCGCGCGCAACTGTGGAGAAGTCGCCAACTGCCTTCCTGACGGCCTTCCCAGAGGTCGTCCCGGAATGGACACGCGATGAGGAGGTTCACTTTCTCCGACGTCTGGCCATTTAAGCTTTGGCCGTCACACAGCGTGAGAGATGACGTGAGAAGGTTAAACGAAATGCTGCGTACGCGTATGCGTAGGCTCCCGCGCCCCCTTGTGCTCCATGCGCTGCTCATCGCCACGCTCGTCGTGCAGTCGGTTGCGCTCATCGTCCAGGACACGCAGATCGACAAACTGCGGGCACAGCACGTCGACCTCCAGGCACAAGGCGTCGCACCCGGCCCCTCCGGCCCGCCAGGCCCGTCGGGTCCGCCCGGTGTTACCGGCCCGGCAGGAAGGAATGGGCAGGATGGCAGAGACGGGGCGAATGGGAGGCCCGGGCAGAATGGGAGGCGAGGCAAGAACGGCAAGAACGGCAAGGACGGCAAGGACGGCAAGGACGTTTTTGCCACTCCGAGGCCTACCGTCACCGTCACCGTCACCCAGAGCCGCAACTGAGCCCCACATTCGCCATGGGTACGTCAAGGATGGGGTTCTCTCCGACATTTCCTCCGTCACGCCTGGATGCAGACGAGCGCGTATGCCGCGCGTTGGGGCCGCCGCACTTACCCTCGCTCGGGCTTCCCCTTGATGACGTCGCTTTGAAGGCGTGCGGCCGAGGTTGGCTGTCGAGCAGCTCGCGCGCAACTGTGGAGAAGTCGCCAACTGCCTTCCTGACGGCCTTCCCAGAGGTCGTCCCGGAATGGACACGCGATGAGGAGGTTCACTTTCTCCGACGTCTGGCCATTTAAGCTTTGGCCGTCACACAGCGTGAGAGATGACGTGAGAAGGATAAACGAAATGCTGCGTACGCGTATGCGTTGGCTCCCGCGCCCCCTTGTGCTCCGTGCGCTGCTCATCACCGCCCTCGTCGTGCAGTCGGTTGCGCTCCTCGCCCAGGCCGCGGAGATCGACGGTCTGCGGGTACAGCACGTCGACCTCCAGGCGCATGGCGGCGCAGTCGGTCCCTCCGGCCCGCCAGGCCCGTCGGGTCCCGCCGGGCCTGCCGGCCCTCAAGGAAGAAACGGGCAGGACGGCAGGAACGGGCAGGAGGGGAGGAACGGGCGGGAGGGCCAGCAGGGCAGGGACGGCGAGGACGGCGAGGACGGCCAGGACGGCAAGGACGCTGTTGCCCCCCCAAGGCCTGCCGTCACTGTCACCAAGTTCCAGAACTGAGCCCCGTGCCCCGTGTCGCGAACGTGTCCGCGAGTCTCTTGGCCCCTGCCGTTCCACCGTTCCCCGCGGGATCTGGTGCGCCAGTGGTGCGAGTCGCCCTTCCGCCATCAACTTCTACAGGATGGCCCTCGGTGGCCGCTCTGGGGCGGGCGCGCGACGAAGAGGACAGCCTTGTCAACTCCCTGTCATGCACCTCCTTCCGTCACTTAGCGTGAGGGATAATGTGAGAAACGTAAAAGAGAAACTGCTCAAACGGCGCCCCCTCTTGCTTGGTGCCGCCCTGATCGTCGCGCTTGTCGCGCAGTGGGGCGCGCTCGTCGCCCATCAAATGCAGATCGACGATATGTGGACAGGGAACGTCGAACTCCAGACGCACGGCCTCGAGATGGGCCCTTCCGGTCCGCAGGGCCGCACCGGCCCCCCCGGTCCGCCCGGCCCCACCGGCCCGCAGGGCAGAAGAGGGGCGGACGGGCGGCCCGGGAGAGACGGGGACGACGGGGAAGACGGCGCTGATGGGAGGAGAGGGCATCGCGGAAGAAACGGGAGAAACGGTGTAGTAGTACTGCTGCACAACTAGCAACGCCGTTCAGTTATCAGGTCGGCCTTCGTTAGTGGGATGACCCCCGCCTTGCGCTCGACCAGTACAGGAACGAACTCGTGCACCGGCCGTTCAACTCCGCGGATGGCGTCGTCTTCGCGTGCCTTGTCAGTCACGGCGCCCCTTGACGTCCCGGTCGGAATGGAAGTCGGAAACCTCCGTGAGGTCGGGCCAGGTGGCCAGTTACGTGAGGGATGCATAACCGCGCTGCAACCCACGGATATTCGAATTCAGGGATGCGCACCGTCAGATCTTTCCGAGTGTCCTGAGGGAAGGTGGAGGAGGGATATCTGCACAGTGAAGGGAGGGTAAATGGAATGCGTCTCATCGAAAGACTGGCTGGACGGGCATGAATGAGACAGAAACTGATTCGAAAATCCACCGTCCGTGTGTCCGAAGCCGCTGTTCAGGCGGCTCCGTCTGTTTGAAGGGGCACGTGGTGGCCGAGTTGGTGCAGTCGGCCGACCAGGCGCCGTGTCTCGCGAGTGCGTTCGCGGATGACCTCGGTGCGGTACCGGGTCAGATCGCGCAACTGCCGGATCGGTTCCGGGGGCACGAACGGGGGCCGCACCAGGCCGTGGTCGACCGACTGGGCGCCACGGGGCGGAGCCGTCCGGCCCCTGGATTGCTGAGACGGACGGCCGGAAGGGCGGCACCCCCGCGAGGGTGCCGCCCTTCCGTTCTGCCTGGTCGGGCCAGGTAGAGGCCGTGGCGGGAATTGAACCCACGTACCTCGCTTTGCAGGCGAGTCCCTAAGCCACTCGGGCACACGGCCTTGTCGGTGAGTCGAAGGTATGGCGGTGCGGGGGAGGGGATCAAGGGAATCGGGGCGGCTGCAACGGGACTGCCATACGGCGTTCACGAAAGGGGGGCGTACGACCAAGGTCCCAGGCGGGGTGAGGCTCGCGACAGGGGCCAAAGGGGGGCTTGGGACTTACCGTGGTCTGCATGACCGCCCTTGAACCGAGCGACGCCGTCGTCGCAGCTGAGACAGCAGACAGAGCCGATGACGAGGGCGTGCTGGGGCGGTCGTACCGGGCGCTGAGCGTCGGGATCGTGTCCGTCGTGCTGCTGATCGCCTTCGAGGCGACCGCGGTGGGGACGGCGATGCCGGTCGCGGCCCGGGAGCTGGACGGGGTGTCGCTGTACGCGTTCGCCTTCTCCGGGTACTTCACGACCAGTCTGTTCGGGATGGTGCTGGCCGGGCAGTGGTCGGACCGCAAGGGGCCGCTCGGGGCGCTGACGACCGGGATAGGGTCCTTCGCCGCCGGGCTCGTGGTCGCCGGGACCGCCCAGAGCATGTGGGTGTTCATCCTGGGACGGGCCGTGCAGGGGTTCGGCGGCGGGTTGGTCATCGTCTCGTTGTACGTGGTCGTGGGGCGGGCCTACCCGGAGCGGCTGCGGCCCGCGATCATGGCCGCCTTCGCCGCCGGATGGGTGGTGCCGTCCATCGTGGGACCGCTCGCCTCTGGCGCGGTGACCGAGCACCTCGGGTGGCGGTGGGTGTTCCTCGGGATTCCGGTGCTCGTGCTCCTCCCGGTGGCGCTTGCGCTGCCTCAGATACGGCGGCGGGCCGGCGGCCCCGTCCAGGGAGGCGCGGACGCCGGTTTCGACCGGCGGCGGATCCGGCTCGCCTTCGGTATCTCCCTCGGCGCCGGGCTGCTGCAGTACGCCGCCCAGGATCTGCGGTGGCTGTCCCTGATACCCGGACTGCTCGGTGCGGCCCTGCTCGTGCCCGCCGTGCTCGGACTGCTTCCCCACGGCACCTACCGCGCGGTCCGCGGCCTGCCCTCGGTCGTGCTGCTGCGCGGTGTCGCGGCCGGCGCCCTGGTCTCCGCCGAGTCCTTCGTGCCGTTGATGCTCGTCACCCAGCGCGGCCTGTCGCCCACCCTCGCCGGGTTCTCGCTGGCGGCCGGCGGGGTGACCTGGGCGCTGGGCTCCTGGGTGCAGGCACGGCCGGGCGCACAGCCGTACCGGGAACGGCTGATGACCCTCGGGATGGTGCTCGTCGCCGGCGCGATAGCCGCCGCCCCCAGCGTGCTCGTGCCCGCCGTGCCGGTGTGGGTCGTCGCCGTCGCCTGGAGCTTCGGCTGCTTCGGGATGGGGCTGGTGATCGCCTCGGCCAGCGTCCTGATGCTCCGGCTCTCCGCCCCGGAGGAGGCCGGAGCCAACTCCGCCGCCCTCCAGATCTCCGACGCCCTGTCCAATGTGGTGCTGCTCGCCGCGACCGGTGCGGCCTTCTCCGCCCTGGGCGGCGGCAGCATGACGGGGGCGGCCGGCTCCGGATCCCATCCCGCCGCCTTCGCCGCCGTGTTCCTGCCGATGGCGGGCGTCGCGCTCGTCGGAGCCTGGGTGACGACGCGGCTGCACGGTCCGGGTGACCGCACGGCTTCGTGATCTGTGACGTGGGTCCCACCCTGGGGTGAGGCGGCCTTGTCCGCGCGTTGACAGCCGTACGGCGCCGGTAGGGTGGCCCGGTTGTCATACGTAGCCGCCCGACCCCCTTACTACGGAGATCGTGACTACCACCGCCGCTTCTGCTTCCGCTTCCTCGTCGTCCCACCACCTTTCGCCGGCCTTCCCGGGCCGGGCGCCCTGGGGTACCGCCAGCAGGCTGCGCGCCTGGCAGCAGGGGGCCATGGAGAAGTACATCCAGGAGCAGCCGCGCGACTTCCTCGCCGTGGCCACGCCCGGCGCCGGGAAGACGACGTTCGCGCTGACGCTCGCCTCCTGGCTGCTGCACCACCATGTCGTGCAGCAGGTCACCGTGGTCGCCCCCACCGAGCACCTGAAGAAGCAGTGGGCGGAGGCCGCGGCGCGGATAGGGATCAAGCTCGATCCCGAGTACAGCGCCGGACCGCTCAGCCGTGAGTACGACGGGGTGGCGGTGACGTACGCCGGTGTCGGCGTGCGGCCCATGCTGCACCGCAACCGCTCCGAGCAGCGCAAGACCCTCGTCATCCTCGACGAGATCCACCACGCCGGTGACTCCAAGTCCTGGGGCGAGGCCTGCCTGGAGGCGTTCGAGCCGGCGACCAGGCGGCTGGCCCTGACGGGTACGCCGTTCCGGTCCGACACCAATCCCATCCCCTTCGTGACGTACGAGGAGGGGCAGGACGGGATCCGGCGGTCGTCCGCCGACTACACGTACGGGTACGGCAACGCGCTCGCCGACCATGTCGTGCGGCCGGTCATCTTCCTCTCCTACAGCGGCAACATGCGCTGGCGGACCAAGGCCGGTGACGAGATCGCCGCCCGGCTCGGCGAGCCCATGACCAAGGACGCCGTCAGCCAGGCCTGGCGGACCGCGCTCGATCCGCGCGGCGAGTGGATGCCGGCCGTGCTGCGCGCCGCGGACCAGCGGCTGACCGAGGTCCGCAAGGGCATCCCGGACGCCGGGGCCCTCGTCATCGCCTCCGACCAGGAGTCGGCGCGCGCCTACGCCAAGCTGATCCGCGAGATCACCGGCGCCAAGGCGACCCTCGTCCTGTCCGACGACACCGGCGCCTCCAAGCGGATCGACGACTTCAGCGCGAGCGACGACCGGTGGATGGTCGCGGTCCGGATGGTGTCCGAGGGCGTCGACGTCCCCCGGCTGGCCGTCGGGGTGTACGCGACGACCATCTCCACACCGCTCTTCTTCGCCCAGGCCGTCGGCCGTTTCGTGCGGTCCCGGCGGCGCGGCGAGACCGCGTCCGTGTTCCTGCCGACCGTCCCCGATCTGCTGACCTTCGCCAACGAGATGGAGGTCGAGCGCGACCACGCCCTGGACAAGCCCAAGAAGGAGGGCGAAGAAGACCCGTACGCCGAGTCCGAGAAGGAGATGGAGGAGGCGAACAAGGAGCAGGACGAGGACACCGGCGAGCAGGAGCAGTTCGCCTTCGAGGCGCTGGAGTCCGAGGCCGTCTTCGACCGGGTCCTCTACGACGGCGCCGAGTTCGGCATGCAGGCCCACCCGGGGAGCGAGGAGGAGCAGGACTACCTCGGCATCCCGGGGCTCCTCGAACCCGACCAGGTGCAGATGCTGTTGCAGAAGCGGCAGGCCCGGCAGATCGCGCACAGCCGCAAGAAGCCGGACACCGAGGCGGACCTGCTGGAACTGCCGGCGGAACGGCGGCCCGTCGTCTCCCACAAGGAGATGATGGAGCTGCGCAAGCAGCTGAACACGATGGTGAGCGCGTATGTCCACCAGAGCGGCAAGCCGCACGGGGTGATCCACACCGAGCTGCGCAGGACGTGCGGCGGGCCGCCGAGTGCGGAGGCCACGGCGGGGCAGCTGCGGCAGCGGATCGCCAAGGTGCAGGAGTGGGCCACCCGGATGCGGTGACCCCGGGAGGGGCCCTGTACGCGGTGGCCCCGGGAGGGGCCCTGTATATAGCTGGGCCCTGTATATAACGGCACATACCGAAGCAGTCCGTACCGGTCCATGACCGGATTCTGGACTCAGGCTTCCGCTCAGCGAACCCCCTTCGCTACTGTCCGGCTACGCACACGCCCCGTGGCAGCGCCGCCGCGGAGCGCAGCCGTGAAGCGACTGGGCCCGGAGCCGCCGGGCCGCCATGCCGATCGGCGGCCTCTGAAGCGCGTCGCTGACGGGACTCGGCGACGCATCCGCCGCGTCGGAGGTTGCCGGCCTCACCACTTAAGGAGTGGGCGTCGTGACCGCGGAGACCTCTCAGACGCTCGATCGGGGACTGCGCGTCCTCAAACTGCTGGCCGATACGGACCACGGGCTGACCGTCACCGAGCTTTCCAACAAACTGGGCGTGAACCGGACCGTGGTGTACCGGTTGCTCGCCACACTCGAGCAGCATGCGCTGGTACGGCGCGACCTGGGCGGGCGAGCCAGGGTCGGGCTGGGCGTGCTGCGCCTGGGGCGGCAGGTGCATCCGCTCGTACGGGAAGCGGCCCTGCCGGCGCTTCGTTCGCTGGCCGAGGACATCGGGGCGACGGCACATCTCACGCTGGTCGACGGGACCGAGGCCCTCGCCGTCGCGGTCGTCGAGCCGACCTGGACCGACTATCACGTGGCCTATCGGGCCGGGTTCCGGCATCCGCTGGACCGGGGGGCCGCGGGGAAGGCGATCCTGTCCGCGCGGCACTCGCCGAGGGTCGACCCCGGCTACACGCTGACGCACGGCGAGCTGGAGGCCGGGGCGAGCGGGGCGGCGGCGCCGCTGCTCGGGGTGACCGGGGTCGAGGGGAGCGTCGGGGTCGTGATGCTGGCCGACGCCGTGCCGGAGCGGGTGGGAACGCGGGTCATGGACGCGGCGCGTGAGGTCGCGGACGCGCTGAGGTGAGGTAGAGGGTGGTGCGGGGTGGTGGGGGCTGGGGGCGGGGGTTTCGCTCGCCGGCGCCGGCCGGGTGCCGCTGCGCCCACCCGTGCCGCCCTGGGGGTCCCCCTCTGGGGGAGGCACGCATGCCCGCAGCTACGCGAACTGGAAAGACACGGCAGCTGCAGCGCCCCGTCAGGGGCGCTGGGGGTACCCCCGGCCGAAGGCTGGGGGAGGAACTGCGCGACCAGCCCCCACGCACCCGCAGCCAGCCGCCGTCCTCCGGCCCCCTTTGTTTCGCCCACCCACCCGCATTGGCCGATCCGCCAATCCCGCACCTCACCCTCTGGCCGATCCCCCCATCACGCCGACCCCACTCCCTCCGCATCATCAGGGCCAGACAAGAGCCCACGGTGGAGGGAGCCGGAGTATGGAGACGGTTGGGACACGGCCGCGGCCAGGGCAACGGGCCGCCGGTACCGCAAGTCGGCTCACCCGGCGGCAGTCCGTCGACACCCTCGTCGGTGAGGCCGGCGCCAGCCCGCTGACGCGGACCATGGGGCTCACACAGCTCACCCTGCTGAGCGTCGGAGCGACCCTCGGCACCGGCATTTTCGTCGTGCTCGGGCAGGCCGTGCCCGAGGCCGGCCCCGCGATCGTCGTCTCCTTCGTGCTGGCCGGCGTCACCGCCCTGTTCTCGGCCCTGTCGTACGCCGAGCTCGCCGGGATGATCCCCGGCTCGGGATCGTCGTACAGCTATGCCTACGCCACCCTCGGCGAACTCGTCGCCTGGGTGTGCGGGTGGTGTCTGATCCTGGAGTACGGCGTCTCGGTGGCCGCCGTCGCCGTCGGCTGGGGGCAGTACGTCAACGAACTGCTCCATCTCACCTTCGGCGTCACCCTGCCGGACGCGCTCAGCGCCCCGCCCGGCGCCGGGGGCACGCTCAACATCCCGGCCGCGCTCATCGTCGTACTCGCGATGGTCGTGCTGTTGCGCGGGGCCAAGGAGAGCGCCGTCGCCAACGTGGTGATGGTCGGGGTGAAGATCGCGGCCCTGATCCTCTTCTGCGCGGTCGCCTTCACCGCGTTCCACGCCGGGAACTTCCAGCCGCTCTTCCCGCTCGGCGCCGCCGGAATGAGCGCGGGGGCCGCCTCGCTCTTCTTCTCCTACATCGGCTTCGACGCCGCCAGCACCGCGGGCGAGGAGGCCCGGAACCCGCAGCGCGATCTGCCGCGGGCGATCATCCTCTCACTCGTCCTGGTCACGGCCCTGTACGTGCTGGTCGCCGTCGCCGCGCTCGGCGCGATGCCGTGGAAGGAGTTCGCGGGGACCGAGGCGACGCTCAGCGAGGTGCTGGTGCGGTCCGTCGGCGGCGGGAACCTGTGGCCGATCCTGCTCTCCGTCGGTGCCGTGGTCGCCACCACCAGCGTCGTGCTCACCGTGCAGTACGGGCAGATCCGGATTCTGTTCGCGATGTCCCGGGACGGGCTCGTGCCGACGTTGTTCGCGAAGGTCCACCCGCGCACCGGGGTGCCCCGCGCCAACACCGTGATCGTCTCCTCCTTCATCGCGGTCCTCGCCGCCCTCGTGCCGCTCGGCAGCCTCGCCGACGCCACCAGCATCGGCACTCTCTTCGCATTCATGCTGGTCAACCTGGCCGTGGTGATCCTGCGGCGGCGCAGCCCCGACGCGCCCCGCTCCTTCCGGGTCCCGTTCTCCCCGGTCGTGCCCGTCCTCGGCGTCGGCTTCTGCGGCTACATGCTGTTCAGCCTGGGCACCGACACCTGGATCGCCTTCGGGACCTGGATGGCCGTCGGTCTCGTCATCTACGGCTGCTACGGCATCCGTCACTCCAGGCTCGCCCACGCCGGCGCCGGCCCGCAGGAAGCCGCATGACCGCCTTCGACCTCACCGCCGACGTCGTCGGCCTCACCCGGGCCCTCGTCGACCTGCCCTCCGAGAGCGGGGCGGAGGCCCGGATCGCGGACGCCGTGGAGCACGCCCTGCGCGGCCTCGGGCATCTCAAGGTCGACCGGGTCGGCAACACCGTGGTCGCCCGTACCGCCCTCGGCCGGGACCGACGCGTCCTGATCGCCGGGCATCTGGACACCGTCCCGGCCGCCGGGAACCTGCCCTCCCGGCTCGCCGACGGGTGCGTGCACGGGCTCGGCGCCTGTGACATGAAGGGCGGGGTGGCCGTCGCGCTGCGGCTCGCCGCCACCGTCCCGGCACCGGCCGTCGACCTCACCTTCGTCCTCTACGAGTGCGAGGAGGTCGAGGGCGAGCGCAACGGACTCGGCCTGCTCGCCCCCGAACTCCTCGCCGCCGACCTCGCCATCCTCATGGAGCCCTCCGACGCCGGGGTGGAGGCCGGATGCCAGGGGTACCTCGCCGCAGACATCGTCGTACCCGGCCGGCGCGCGCACACCGCGCGGGCCTGGCAGGGCGTCAACGCCGCCCACCGGGCCGCCCGGGTGCTCCAGCGGCTCGACGACCACACCGCCGAGCGGGTGGTGATCGACGGGCTGGAGTACCGCGAGGGGTTGAGCGCGGTCGCCGTGCGGGCCGGGGTCGCCGGGAACGTCGTACCGGACGAGTGCGTCGTGAGCGTCAACTACCGGTTTGCGCCCAGCCGTTCGGCGGCGGACGCAGAGGCGTACGTACGACGTCTGTTCCCGGAGTACGAGGTGCGGGTCACCGAGGCGGTCGCCGGTGCGTTGCCCCGGCTGGACCGGATCGCCGGGCTCGTCGAGGCGCTCGGGGCCGTGCCCCGGCCCAAGTTGGGGTGGACCGACGTCGCCCGGTTCGCGGCGCTGCACATGCCCGCGCTCAACTACGGTCCCGGGGACCCCTCCCTGGCACACACGGCGGGGGAGTACGTGCCGGTCGCGCAGCTGCACGCCTGCGAGGAGAACCTCAGGGCGTGGCTCGTGCGCTGAGCCCGGCCAGCACCCGCAACTGCAGCCACAGCACCAGCCGTTCGTCGGGATCGTCCAGGTCGATCCCGACGTGCTGCCGGAGCTGGCGCAGCCGGTAGCGGCAGGTGTTGGGGTGGACGGCCAGCAGCTCGGCCGCGCCCGCGATGTCGCAGCCCGCGTCGAACCAGCAGACCAGGGTGCGGGAGTACTCGGTGCCGTGCCCGGCGTCGTACGCCAGCACCCGCTGCCACGCCCCCGAGGTCAACTCCCGCCGTTCGCCGAGCACTTCGGCCAGCCGCAGCAGGGTGACCCGGGGGCGCACCTCGTCCACCGTGGCCACCGGGCGCTCCGCGTCCAGGACCCGCAGCACCAGGTCCGCGTCCGCCCGGGAGCCGACCACCTCGCTCACGTCCGGGACCAGCTCGCCCAGGCCCGCCCGCACCGGCACCCGCAGCGCCTGCCCGGCCCGCCGCACGATGTCCTCGGCCAGCGGCCGGTGCCGTGCCCCCGGACCGGGCAGCAGCGCGTACACCACCCCGTCGACCAGCACACACGCGTGCCGCCCGTAGCGCGCCTCGCACTGCAGCCGTACGACGTCCAGCAGGCGCAGCGCGGTGCGCTCGGCGTCCGGCACGCTGGTGGTGGTGTCGAGCGCGAACGCGGCCACCCGCACCTCGCCGTCCACCCCCAGGCGGATCGCGGCGGCCGGGGCGTCCGCCGTGCCGTCGAGGAGACGGCGCAGCAGGTCGCCGCTCTGGTGGCGGGCCAGCTCCTGCGCCGCCCGGGCGCGCAGCAGGAGCAGGGCGGCGGTGGCGGCACCCTGGACGAGGGTGTCCTCGGCGTCCGGCGCGAGCGCGCCGCCGTCGACCACCCAGACCGAGCCGAGGGTCTCGCCGCCGGCCCGCACCGCCATCGCCAGCCGGGGCAGGTCGGCATCGCTCAACGCCGGGAGCCTGACCGGTCGTTCGGCGGCGAACAGGGTCCGGTACTGCTCGGTGTTCTCGGCGCTGGCCGGCACCTGGAGGCCCAGGATGCCCTGCCGGCGGTCCTCGTCGACCGGCTGGCCGACGACGGTGGAGTAGGCGAGGATCCGCTGCCGGGGGTCCTCGATGGCGGTGGCCCCGCCGGCCCCCGCCGCGATCGCGTCCGCCAGTGCGAACAGATCGCCGAGCCCGCTCCCGGGCGCCGCCGGGCGGGCGCCGATCGCCGAGGCCAGCAGCAGGTGGACATGGTGCCAGGCGGCGTCCTCGTCGACCGACAGCAGCGCGATCCCGTGCGTCTCCGCCTCCCCGACCGGCCCGTCCGCGCCCCGCACCACCACCCCGGTCAGCCCCGCCTCGGCCGCCGCCCGTACCAGCGGCCCGGCCGCCGCCGCGCGCACCCCGACCGCCAGCAGCAGCGCCCCCGGCCGCCGCGGCAGCGGGGTGTGGGCGTCGTACAGCAGCGCCTCGGTCACCGGCACGGTCAGCCCGGCGGGGGCCGTGTGCAGCCGGACGGAGGGGCCGCCGACGACGTCGAGCAGGTCGCCGAGGGTGCAGGCGTCCATGTGACTCCTTGAGCGTGAGTCCTCAAGCAGGGAGGTTCTTGGCTGATCTCCTCATGACGCTACGCATTCCTTGGCCATCCGCACAACGCCGGCGACTTCGTCGGCTCGGAGACTCGGATCATGACCCTGACCGTGACCGGAGTCAGCATCCGTACCGTCCACGACGTCGCCGGGCTCGCGGCCGTGACCGACTACTTCAGCGACGTCTGGCAGACGCCCCGCACCGCCCCGCCCTACCCGGCCGAGGTCCTGCACAGCCTGGTCCACGCGGGCGGCGCCGTGCACGCCGCCTACGACGGCACACGGCTGGCCGGGGCGGCCGTCGCCGTGTTCGGCCCGGACCGCGACACCTACTCCCTCGTCGCCGCCGCCGACCAGGGCCTCGGGCACGCCGTGAAGCGGGCCCAGCGCGCCTGGGCCCTGGATCTCGGCGCCCGCACCATGCGCTGGACCTTTGACCCGCTGGTCGGCCGCAACGCCCGCTTCAACCTGGTCAAGCTGGGCGCCACCGGCACCGAGTACCTCGTCGACTTCTACGGCCCGATGGCCGACGGCGTGAACGACGGCGACGAGAGCGACCGGCTGACCGTGACCTGGGACCTGACGGCGGACCCCACCGTGCCGCCCGCCGCGGCGTACGACGTGTATGACGCCCGGGACCGCGCGGACGCCCCCGCCAGCCACCGGGGCCCCGACGGCGAGGTCCTCGCCCGCCGCGACCTCGACGACCGGGCCGTGTGGTGCCGGGTGCCGGAGGACGTCGTACGGCTGCGGGCCGCCGACCCGGTGCTCGCCCTGCGCTGGCGGCACGCCGTCCGCGAGGTGTTCACGGCGGCCTTCGCCGAGGGCTTCCGGGCCGTGGGGATGTCCAGGGACGGCTGGTACACGCTCGCCCGCACGACGGAGGGGACGGCATGAAGCTGGAGCGCGTGGAGATCGTGCATGTCGCGATCCCGCTGGTCACGCCCTTCCGTACGTCCTTCGGGACCATGACGACGAAGGACACCTTCCTCCTCCACGTCGTCACCGACACCGCCGAGGGCTGGTCGGAGTTCGCCGCCGACCCCGAGCCGCTGTACTGCTCGGAGTTCGTGGCCGGCGCGGAGATCGTGCTGCGGGACTTCCTGGTGCCGCGCCTGGCGGCGGTACGGGAGCTCACCTCCGCCGCGGTCGGCCCGGCGACGGCGAAGGTCAAGGGGCACGAGCTCGCGAAGGCCGCGCTGGAGACGGCGGTGCTGGACGCGGAGCTGCGGACCCACGGGATGCCGCTGTCCGTGTTCCTCGGGTCGGTGCGGGACCGGGTGCCGGCGGGCGTCTCGGTCGGCATCAAGGACTCGATCGGCGAACTGCTCGACGACGTCGAGGGGTACCTCGCCGAGGGGTACGTCCGGATCAAACTGAAGATCGAGCCCGGCTGGGACGTCGAGCCGGTGCGGGCGGTGCGCCGGCGGTTCGGGGACGCGCTGCCGCTCCAGGTCGACGCGAACACGGCGTACGGCCTCGCCGACGCGGAGCACCTGCGGCGGCTCGACGAGTTCGGGCTGCTGCTGATCGAGGAGCCCCTGGAGGAGGACAACCTGCACGGCCACGCCCAGCTGCAGCGGCGGATCACGACGCCGGTCTGTCTCGACGAGTCCCTGCACAGCGCACGGGACACGGCGGCCGCGATCGCCATGGACGCGTGCCGGGTGGTGAACGTCAAGCCCGCACGGGTCGGCGGCTACCTGGAGGCCCGCCGCATCCACGACGTGGCACGGGCGCACGGGGTGCCGGCGTGGTGCGGCGGAATGCTGGAGACCGGGATCGGGCGGGCGCCGAACCTGGCACTGGCGGCGTTGCCGGGCTTCACGCTGCCGGGCGACACATCGGCGTCGAGCCGGTACTTCGCCGAGGACATCACCGAACCGTTCGTCCTGGACGACGGGCACCTCCGGGTGCCGACCGGTCCCGGTATCGGGATCGAGCCGCTGCCGGACGCGCTGCGCCGCTTCACCCTGGAGCGCCGCGAGCTGCTCACGCGCTGACCGGAGCGGTGGCCGGGGCGATGGCCTGAACAGGTCGCCGCGTTAGATTGACTCCGTGCTCTCACGTCTCACGCGTCTCCAGGCCATCGCCGTCTGTGCGGTTCCCGTCGTGGCCCTCGTCGGTACGGCCGTCTTCGCGCCGCTGCCGTTCTCGGTGGCCCAGCCCGGGATGACGGCGAACGTCCTCGGTGACAACCAGGGCACCCCGGTGATCACCATCGCCGGGGCGCCCACCCGGACGACCGGGGGACAACTGCGGATGACGACGATCGAGGCGACCGGGCCGGACGCCCGGGTGTCGCTCGGTGACGTGATCGGCAACTGGTTCCGGACGGACCGGGCCGTCATGCCGCGCGACGCCGTGTACCCGAGCGGCAACAGCGTCAAGGAGATCGAGCAGCACAACACCGAGCAGATGCAGCAGTCGCAGGACGCGGCGGCCCAGGCTGCGCTGCAGTACCTCGATCTCAGCGCGAGCAAGGTCAAGGTGACCTTGAAACTCGCGGACGTGGGCGGGCCGAGTGCGGGGTTGCTGTTCTCGCTCGGGATCATCGACAAGCTGGACGGGAACGGGAGCGGGGGAGACCTCACCGGGGGGAAGAACATCGCCGGTACGGGCACGATCAGTGCGGACGGCACGGTGGGGGCCGTGGGCGGGGTCGCGCTGAAGACGCAGGCCGCGCGGCGGGACGGGGCGAGTGTCTTTCTTGTGCCGAAGGACGAGTGCGCGGATGCCAAGGCCGAGCTGCCGAAGGGGCTGCGGTTGGTGCCGGTGACGACGCTCAAGGGCGCCGTGTCGGATCTGGTGGCGTTGGAGAAGGGGAAAAACGTCCCTGTCTGCTGAGTTTCGTCTGCGGCCCGGTGGGGGCTGGTCGCGCAGTTCCTCCCCCAGCCTTCGGCCGGGGGTACCCCCAGCGCCCCTAAAGGGGCGCTGATGCAGGGGTCGGTGTTGCCAGGCGGAGGCCTACTTCCACCAAGGTCCAGCCGATGCGGGTGCGGAGTTCCCTCTCCGGCTTGGCTGCCTTCGCCAAGCGGTAGGCCTGTGCCTGAGCGTGCCGTTCGGCCATCCGGTACTGGGCGAGCTGGGTCTGGAAATGCATCGCTCTGCCTCTCAATCCGTCCTCGTGGGAAACAGGTGGGTGTGGATGCGCACCGTCTCCGCCTCCGGGGTGTCCTTGCCGAGGGGCGTGGTGCGGAACTCGTCGATGAGGGCGTGCATCCTGCCGATCAGTTCCTGAGCGAGCTCGGGTGTCAGCCGTAGTGTCATGTCGCTCATGTCGGTGGAGCGCGCCCAGGCAGACGACCACTCGTTGCGGGTGGCCAGCCATGTCGACAGCTCGCGTGTGTGGGTGTTGGCGACTTCGTGCATGAACGTGTCCATCGCGCCGCGCAGTTCCGGGTCGGCGTCCTGGAACTGGTCGCTGTCGAAGACCAGCCCCTCATCGGCCGCTTTCCACCAGCGCTCCCGGCCCTTGCCGTGTTCCGGAGCGTCCTCGACGAAGCCGTGGGCGGCGAGCTGGCGCAGGTGGTAGCTGGTCGCCCCGCTGGACTCGCCGAGTTTCGCGGCCAGTTGGGACGCGGTGGCCGGCCCGCCGTACCGCAGCGCGTTCAGCATCGCCATTCGCAGCGGGTGTGCCAGCCCGCGCAGCGAACGGGCGTCCAGGACGCGCGGTTTCCGTGCCTCGTGCTCCGTCATGCACACAAAGGTATCTATGCAAAGAGGCCTTTGCAACCCTCTCTTTGCATCAACATCTTTGTAACTCGCGCCACTTGAGGCAGTCAGCCCTCCTCGCTGTCCGCCGCCGCCTGTTCCACCAGGGGGATGACCCGCAGCGGAACGGGGTTCTCCATGACGATCGCCGTGGAGGCGCGGACGATGCCGTCGAAGCCGACGACCCGGTCGATCACCCGCTGGAGATCGGCGTTGGAGCGGGCCACCAGGCGGCACAGCATGTCGCCGGTGCCCGTGGTGGTGTGCAGTTCGAGGACCTCCGGCACGGTGGCCAGGTGGGCCCGGACGTCCGGGCCCTGGCCCTGCCGGATCTGGAGGGTGGCGAACGCGGTGACCGGGTAGCCGAGGGCGGCCGGGTCCACCTGCGGGCCGAATCCCTGGATCACCCCGTTCGACTGGAGCCGGTCGAGGCGCGCCTGCACGGTCCCCCGGGCCACCCCCAGCCGGCGGGACATCTCCAGCACGCCGATTCGCGGCTCCCGGGCCAGCAGCACCAGGATCCGCCCGTCCAGACGATCGATCGTCATGCCCCGCCTCCCGATGGTCATCATGTACAGAAAGTCCGCCGGTATGGACGTACTGCTGAGCATATTGTCCAGCCAAAACGCGAACTATTGCGCACCTTGCCGGTCAGGTTCACCCTTCGACCATGACGCAGACCACAGACCACACTCCCGACACGACCACCCGGCAGGACGACCCCTTCCCGGTCAAGGGAATGGACGCGGTCGTCTTCGCCGTGGGCAACGCCAAGCAGGCGGCGCACTACTACTCCACCGCCTTCGGCATGCGGCTGGTCGCGTACTCCGGACCGGAGAACGGCAGCCGCGAGACCGCGAGCTATGTGCTGGAGAACGGCTCGGCGCGGTTCGTCCTCACCTCCGTCATCAGGCCGGACTCCGAGTGGGGCCACTTCCTGGCCCGCCATGTCGCCGAGCACGGCGACGGTGTCGTCGACCTCGCCATCGAGGTCCCGGACGCCCGCGCCGCGCACGCCTACGCGGTCGAGCACGGCGCCCGGTCGGTGGCCGAGCCGTACGAACTGAAGGACGAGCACGGGACCGTCGTCCTCGCCGCGATCGCCACGTACGGCCAGACCCGTCACACCCTCGTCGAGCGGCGGGGCTACGACGGCCCGTACCTCCCGGGATTCGTCGCCGCGTCCCCGATCGTCGAACCGCCGGCCCGCCGCACCTTCCAGGCGGTCGACCACTGCGTCGGCAACGTCGAACTCGGCCGGATGAACGAATGGGTCGGCTTCTACAACAAGGTCATGGGCTTCACGAACATGAAGGAGTTCGTGGGCGACGACATCGCCACCGAGTACAGCGCGCTGATGTCCAAGGTCGTCGCCGACGGGACCCTGAAGGTCAAGTTCCCGATCAACGAGCCGGCCGTCGCCAAGAAGAAGTCCCAGATCGACGAGTACCTGGAGTTCTACGGCGGCGCGGGCGTCCAGCACATCGCGCTCAACACCAACGACATCGTCGGGACCGTACGGACCATGCGTGCGGCCGGTGTGCAGTTCCTCGACACCCCGGACTCGTACTACGACACCCTCGGCGAGTGGGTCGGCGACACCCGGGTGCCGGTCGACACCCTCCGCGAGCTGAAGATCCTCGCCGACCGCGACGAGGACGGCTATCTGCTGCAGATCTTCACCAAGCCGGTCCAGGACCGGCCGACGGTCTTCTTCGAGATCATCGAACGGCACGGCTCGATGGGCTTCGGCAAGGGCAACTTCAAGGCCCTGTTCGAGGCGATCGAGCGCGAGCAGGAGCGCCGCGGGAACCTGTGAGCCGACGGCCGGAACGTGACTCCGGTCGAATTCGTTTCCGCCGCGACGGCGATCAGCGACGGCGATCAGCGACGGCGATCAGCGACGGCGATCAGCGACGGCGATCAGCGACGGCGATCAGCGACGGCGATCAGCGACGGCGATCAGCGACGGCGATCAGCGACGGCGGCGGCGGAGTCCGGCGGTGCCCGACCGGCCCGGTGGTGTGCGGCGGCGGTGCTCGCCGGATTCTGCCGGTGTCTGGCGGTGCCCGGCTACCCCGGCAGTGGCTCCTCCGGTGGCTCTTCCCCGAGTGCGGCCAGCGTCGCCTTGGCCACCGGTACCTGCAGCGGCGAGAAGTACGGGTTGATCCGCAGTGCGTCCTGGAGGTGGCGGCGGGCCGAGGCCTCCAGCTCCAGGTCGCGTTCGATCATGCCCCGGTGGAACGCGTACGGCGCACTGCGGACCCCGCCGCCCTTCGTCGAGTCCGTCGCGATCGAGGCGTACCGCAGCGCCTCCTTGTCGTCACCGGCCCGGTGCAGCGCCCAGCCCAGGGCGTCGGCGACCTCGATGCCGGGCTGCCGCTCCCATTCGGCCGTCAGCCGCTGCACCGCCTCCTGGACATCCCCGTGGTCCTCCTCGTACCGCCCGATCAGCAGATCGTCGTCGATCCCGGCCGCCAGCTCCCGCTGCACCTGCGCCCGCAGTGCCGCGTACTGCGTGTCCGCCTGCCGCCCCAACCCCAGCGACTCGTACAACTCACCCAGCTCCAGAAAGACTTGGGGAGTCGGCCGGTGTGCGAGGGCGCCCTGGTACGCGGTCAGCGCATCCTGTGTGCGGCCCAGCGCGGCCAGCGCCCGCCCTTGCCCCGCCCGGGCGGCCGACAGGTCGGGGTCGAGGCCCACGGCCGCACGGAAGTGCCGCAGCGCGTCGTCCCGGTCGCCTCGCTCCCAGGCCAGCTGCCCGGCCTGGCACAGGTACGCGGCCTGCTCGGCGGGCGTCCGGGCGGCCGCCGCCGCGTCGGTCACCTGGGCCACCGCGTCCTCGCGCCAGCCCCGGTCCCGGTACACGGCGGAGGCCCGGGCCATCACGGCGGGCTTCACATCGGCCCCGACCCTCAGCGCCATCAGCTTGTCCATCGCGGACCTGGCCGCCTTGTAGTCGCCGAGACCGTTGTAGGCGTCGATCAGCGCCGGATACGTCGACCACTGCTTCGGCGCCGCCCGCAGCGCCTCCTCGCCGAACCGCTTGGCCTCGGGGAAGTCCCGGCGGGCGTTCGCCAGTGCCGTGAGCCCGCGCAGCGCCTCGGCGTTGCCCTTGGCCGACACCTCCAGGGAGGTCTGCAGCGCCCGCTCGGCCCTCGGATAGTCGGCGATCCCGGCGGTCCGGGCCGCCCGCTCCACATACGCGGCCCCGAGCACCGCCCAGGCCCGCGCGTCCCTCGGCTGTGCCCGCACCCGGGCCTCCCGCTCGCCGATCAGCGTTGTGAGGTCGGGCAGCGCGGCGGGCACCCCGTTGACGACCGCCGTCACCACCTGCGCCGTCGACTGCCGCTGCGCCTGGGGGCCGGCAGCCGCGGGCCGGGCGGCGGGGCGTGACGGGTGCGGGTGCCACAGCAGCAGCGCTCCGCAGGCCGCCGCGCTGCCCGCCAGCGCGACGATCAACAGCCGTCGCAGCACCCGGCGGCGGCGCGGCGGCTCCGGCTCCGGGAGCAGCGAGGTGGCGGGTCCGGACGGTCGGTTGTCGAGCGCGCACATGCCGCACACTGTGCGTCAATACGACCACCACATCCATGCGGCCCAAGGACGGACCCTGTGGGGTTCACACCGATGGCCCCGGGTGCGACGCTGTGATCATGAGCCGTATCGAAGCGCCTCGGGACGAGGCCACCGGAAACCTCACCGACCGGCTCCTCGCGGGTCTGCCGGCCGACGCGGTCCTCGTCGACCCCGACGTGACCGCCTCCTACGCCAACGACATGGCGAGCTTCTGCCCGGCCGGCGCCCCGGCCGTGGTCGTGCTGCCGCGCACGGTCGAAGAGGTCCAGCACGTCATGCGCACCGCCACCGAACTGCGTGTCCCGGTCGTCCCGCAGGGCGCCCGCACCGGCCTGTCCGGCGGCGCCAACGCCACCGACGGCTGCATCGTGCTGTCCCTGACGAAGATGGACCGCATCCTGGAGATCTCGCCGGTCGACCGCATCGCCGTCACCGAACCCGGCGTCGTCAACGCCACCCTCTCCCGCGCGGTCGAGGAACACGGCCTCTGCTACCCGCCGGACCCCTCCAGCTGGGAGATGTGCACGATCGGCGGCAACATCGGTACCGCGTCCGGCGGGCTGTGCTGTGTGAAGTACGGGGTGACCGCCGAGTACGTGCTGGGCCTGGACGTCGTCCTCGCCGACGGGCGGCTGCTGTCCACCGGCCGGCGTACGGCGAAGGGCGTCGCCGGGTACGACCTCACCCGGCTCTTCGTCGGCTCCGAGGGCTCGCTGGGCATCGTCGTACGGGCCGTCCTGGCCCTGAAGCCCAAGCCGCCGCAGCAGCTGGTGCTGGCGGCCGAGTTCGGCTCCGCGGCCGCCGCCTGCGACGCGGTGTGCCGGATCATGGCGGGCGGGCATGTGCCGTCCCTCCTCGAACTGATGGACCGCACGACGGTGCGGGCGGTCAACGCCCTCACCCACATGGGCTTGCCGGAGTCCACCGAGGCGCTGCTGCTCGCCGCCTTCGACACCCCGGACCCCGCCGCGGACCTGGCCGCCCTCGGCGAGCTGTGCGAGGCCGCGGGTGCCACCCAGGTGGTCCCGGCCGACGACGCCGCCGAGTCCGAACTCCTCCTCCAGGCCCGCCGGTCCTCACTCGTCGCCCTGGAGGCCGTCAAGGGCACCACGATGATCGACGACGTGTGCGTGCCCCGTTCCCGGCTCGGCGACATGATCGAAGGCGTCGAGCGCATCGCGGACAAGTACCGGCTGACCATCGGGGTGGTCGCCCACGCGGGGGACGGCAACACGCACCCCACCGTCTGCTTCGACGCCCAGGACCCCGACGAATGCGCCCGCGCCCGTGCGTCCTTCGACGAGATCATGGCCCTCGGCCTGGAGCTCGGCGGCACCATCACCGGCGAACACGGCGTCGGCGTCCTGAAGAAGGAGTGGCTGGCCCGCGAGATCGGGCCGGTGGGCGTGGAGATGCAGCGGGCCGTCAAGGACGTCTTCGACCCGCTGGGCATCCTCAATCCCGGCAAGCTGTTCTGACCTCATCCGCCGGGCGCCTCACCGGGCCAGCAACTGGTCGAGCGCGTCGTCGATCCCCAGCCGCCGGCCCTCGGACCCCGGGGGCACCACCCGCAGCGTCCGCTCCAGCCAGGCGGACACCTGGGCGGTCGGCGCCTGGAGCAGGGCGTCCCCGTCGGGCGAACTCAGCGCCATCAGCACGACGCTGCGGCCCTCCGACTTCGTCGGCCACACCCGTACGTCCCCGTGCCCGCTCGGCCGGAACACCCCCTCCACCAGGAGGTCGCGGGCGAAGGTCCAGTGCACCGGGAAGTCGGAGTTGATGTGGAAGCTGACATGGACGGCGTACGGGTCGTCGGAGCGGTAGGCGAGCCGCGCCGGGACCGGGATGCTCCGCTCCGGGGACAGGATGAGCCGGAGTTCCAGATCGCGTTCCACCACGGTGTGATCCATGACGTTCGTTTCCTCTCTCGATCATTCGTTCTCGATCAGCCGTACGGGCGCCTGCGGAGGGGCCCGTACGAGTGGAGAGAGGCTGGGGCCGCGAGCATTACGCGGGTTCCGGAAGATTTTTTTCCGATGCGGTGAAGGGGATGCACAGGGCTGCCCGGAAAGGGGCGGGTCCTGCGGGACTGGCGGTGGGGACCACCCGGGTCTGATAGATGTGGAGGCTCCCACACGACCCCCGAGCAGATACGGGACGACGGACATGAGCGCCCCAACTCCGGCACCCGGTGACGAACGGCCCCGCGAGGGCTACTACCCGGACCCGTCCATCCCCGGCTACGTCCGTTACTGGAACGGTGCCTCCTGGGTGCCGGGCACCAGCCGCCCCGCCCCGGCCGACGGCCGACCGCTCATGCCGCCGCCCGGCTCCGGCCCCGCGGCTTCCGGGGCTCCCGCGGCCTCTGCGGCCTCTGCGGTCGAGGAGACCGGCCCGCACTTCTTCGACGAGGACCCGCAGGCGGCAACCTCCGGCTGGGGTGCCGACCCCCGGGCGGCCGGCGCCCCGGCCCAGCCGGACGGCCGGTCGTCCCGCACCGACGGTACGGCGACGATCCCGCCGGCGGACCAGGGCGACATCGACTCGGGGGGCACGTTCATCTTCCGCAGGCCGACGGTCGGCCCGGCCCAGCCGCCCATGGACGACGGCACGCTGACGTTCCGTCCGATCCGGGGCGAGGGCACGCAGGGGCCGGACACCGGCGCGGCGGACCCGGGCACGGGGGCGGGCGGTACCGGCGCGGGTCAGGGCGGGTTCGGCGCGCCGGGCTCAGGTGGTGCCGGTGCGTCCGGTGCCGGTGGTTACGGCGCTCAGGGCTCAGGCGGCTCCGTCGGCCCGGCCGGCTTCGGGGCCCAGGGACCCGTCGGCGCGCCCGGTGCCGGAGCGGGCGGTGCCGGTACCGGCCGTCCCGGCTTCGGTGCCGGAAAGGCGGCCGCGGCCCGCGCGGCGGCCCAGGCGGAACCCGCCCAGGGTGCCGCCGCTCCCCAGGCGGTCGCCCCCTCCCTGCCCCAGCAGTCCGGTGTGCCGCAGTCCCCGACGGCCGCCGCCGGCCCCATGGCCGCCGGTGCCGGCGGCGGGCAGTCCTCCTGGGCGCAGCAGGTGCACCAACTCGCCGGTGACCAGCAGCCGGCGCCCTGGAAGCCGCCGGTGGAGGACGTCTTCCAGGCGGCCGCCCGGCGGCAGGCGGCGGCCCGTCCCGCCGGACTCGGCAAGCGGTTCGCCGCGCGGCTCGTCGACAGCCTGGTCGTCGGCGGGGTCACCGCGGCCGCCGCCGTGCCGTTCGGCACCAGGGCGGCCCACCATGTGCAGGACAAGATCGACGCGGCCAAGCTGTCCGGCCGTACCGAGACGGTCTGGCTGCTCGACGGTACGACGGGCGCGTACCTCGGGATCGTGCTCGCCGTCCTGCTTGTCGCCGGTGTCCTCTACGAGGTGCTGCCCACCGCCAGGTGGGGCCGCACGCTCGGCAAGAAGCTGTTCGGCCTGGAGGTACGGGACATCGAGGGCCACGAGCCCCCCGCCTTCGGCGCCGCGCTGCGCCGCTGGCTGGTGTACACCGTGCCCGGGCTGCTCGGCATCGGGATCGTCGGTGTCGCCTGGTGCCTGTTCGACCGGCCCTGGCGCCAGTGCTGGCACGACAAGGCGGCGCGCACCTTCGTGGCCGGATAGCGATTGCCCCGTACGGCCGCGCGCCGGATGCGGGCCGGGCGGCTTCGCGGTCCACTCGGGCCATGAGCACCGAACCGCCGCCGGGCTCCGGACAGCCGCCGGAAGACGACCCGTTCAGGAAACAGCCCCCGCCGGGCGAGGGCCGGGGGCCGGGTTCGGGCTCGCCGTACGACACCCCGTACGGCGGCTCGCAGCCTCCGCCGCCCTCCTACGGCGGCGGACCCTACGGCGGCGGCCCCTACGGAGCGGGCGGCGACGAGGGCGGCTATCCCGCCGATCCGCTCGCCGGGATGCCCCCGCTCGCCGACAGCGGCAGACGCACCCTCGCCAGGATCATCGACATGATCCTGGTGGGCATCGTGGTCGTGCTGGTCACCTTGGCGTTCGGGGTGAGCGAGTACCAGATGCACGGCGAGAGGATCTCGGCCGGCAGGTCCCTCGCCCAGTCGGTCATCGCCGCCGTCCTGTTCGTCGCCTACGACACTCTGCTGATCGCCAAGACGGGCCAGACCCTCGGCAAGAAGTGGCTCGGCATGCGGGTCGCCAACCTGAACGACGGTGCGACCCCCTCCGGCCAGACCTCGCTGGTGCGCGCCCTGGTGCTGTGGCTGCCGTTCGCGTTCTGCTGCGCCTGCGTCTGGACGGTCATCTGCGGCGGCTGGAGTTTCGTCGACAAGCCGTACAAACAGGGGTTGCACGACAAGGCCGCGAAGACGGTCGTCGTCAGTACGAGGTGATCCCGCCGTAGGCGGTACGAGGTGATCCCGAGGGGCGCACAAGCAGTCGGCGGGTCCGTCAGTCTCACGGACCCGCCGACTTCGAGTGTGTGCGGGCGTCAGGGCGCGGTGGGCTCCCGGACGGGCTCGGCCGTGGCGGCGGCCACGGTCTCCCGGTGCGCGGGGACCCGCACCTCGGGCGGTGCGGTCGGGGTGGGCTGTGACTGTGCGACCGTGCGGGGCCCAGGGAGCGGGACCGTCATGGCCACCAGCAGTCCCAGACCGAGCGCGGCGAGCGCGATGACCGCGATCCCGATGCCCGAACTCGTCTGTGACAGCAGCAGCATGGCGAGCGTCGAGCAGATCACGGTGCACGAACCGTAGACGAGCTGTGCCGGGGTCGGACGAGGCATGGCAATCGTGTCCTCGGAAGATGTGGGGTGAGACGGGTAGCCGGCCTGGCATTTCACCGGCTTCCGGGCGTTCCACCATTCGACTCTATTCGCGTGTGTGCCCGAGAGGAACGACCGGTAAGCGTGACCTAACCCACGGTACCGGTGCACAGGGGGCGCACGGTCGCATGGCATACCGCAACCGGAGGCATATGCGCGCCGGTTGAGCGAGGTCCTTCGTGGTCCGGTCCCTCCCTCGGCGTTCGTAAAGCGAACTCCTGCTCCGCATACTGGAGTTGCAGTTTCTAAGTCAAGGTCTGTCTTTTCTCGTAAACCAGTAGTCAAATATCGTCACTTGAATCGACGCGTTGAACGTGCGCGCACGGACCCCAACCATGACCCGGTCCCCCTTCCGTGCGCGCGGCGCGGGGGAGGAACTCAAGTGACCAGCAGACCCTGGACGTTCAGAGCGCTCGCCGTGGGAGTGACGCTCGCGACCGCCTCCGTGGGATTCGCCACCTTCGCGGTCGCGGAGGCGGCGACCCCGGCCGCGACCGCCACCGCCGACCGGCACGACCCGTCGGCGAAGCAGGACGAGCACGACCTCGACGGCCCCCTGAGCAAGACCCAGGAGGCCCAGCGCCAGGAGGCCCTCGACCAGGTCATATCCGGTAAGGCCCAGGTCAAGGACCGCGACGGTTCGAAGGTCGTCCAGCTCAAGGGCAAGAAGGGCGACAGCAAGTACGTCGAGCTCGGCCGCGAGAAGACCGACAAGATCTTCACGATCCTGGTGGAGTTCGGCGACCAGACCGACCCCCGGTACAACGGCACGGCGGGCCCGCTGCACAACCAGATAGCCCAGCCCGACCGCACCAAGGACAACTCCACGGCGTGGCAGGCGGACTACAACCAGGCCCACTTCCAGGACCTCTACTTCGGCACCGGCAAGAACACCGAGTCGCTGAAGAAGTACTACGAGAAGCAGTCCTCGGGCCGCTACTCGGTCGACGGTGAGGTCACCGACTGGGTCAAGGTCCCCTACAACGAGGCCCGTTACGGCAACAACGCCTGCGGTTCCACCACCTGCTCCAGCGTCTGGAACCTGGTGCGCGACGGCCTGAACGCCTGGGTCGCCGACCAGAAGGCGGCCGGCGAGTCCGACGCCGCCATCAAGGCCGACCTCGCCCAGTACGACCAGTGGGACCGCTACGACTACGACGGCGACGGCAACTTCAACGAGCCCGACGGCTACGTCGACCACTTCCAGATCGTGCACGCCGGCGAGGACGAGTCCGCGGGCGGCGGCGCCCAGGGCACCGACGCGATCTGGGCGCACCGCTGGTACGCCTTCGGCACCGACGCCGGCGCCACCGGCCCCGCGGGCAACAAGCTCGGCGGCACCCAGGTCGGCGACACCGGCATCTGGGTCGGCGACTACACCATGCAGCCGGAGAACGGCGGCCTCGGCGTCTACGCCCACGAGTACGGCCACGACCTCGGCCTGCCGGACGAGTACGACACCGACGGCGGCGAGAACTCCACCGGTTTCTGGACCCTGATGTCCTCCGGCTCCTGGCTGGGCACCGGCAAGGAGTCCATCGGCGACCTGCCGGGCGACATGAACGCCTGGGACAAGCTGCAGCTCGGCTGGCTCAACTACGACGTGGCCAAGGCGGGCGTGAAGTCCGCCCACAAGCTGGGCGTCGCCGAGTACAACACGAAGAACAAGCAGGCCCTCGTGGTCACCCTCCCCGACAAGGCGGTCACGACCACGGTCGTCACCCCGGCCGAGGGCTCGACCCAGTGGTGGAGCGGCAGCGGCAACGACCTGAAGAACACGCTGACCCGCGAGGTCGACCTCACCGGCAAGTCGTCCGCCGCGCTCTCGCTCGACGGCTGGTACGACATCGAGGCCAACTACGACTACCTCTACGCTGAGGTGTCCACCGACGGCGGCGCCAACTGGACCGCCCTGGACGGCACGGTGAACGGCGCGGCCATCCCGCGCGACGGCAGCGACAAGCCGGCGCTCACCGGTTCGATCGACGCGTACGCCAAGCTGTCGTACCCGCTGGACGCCTATGCGGGCCAGAAGATCCAGCTCCGCTTCCGCTACCAGACCGACGGCGGGGTGGCCCTGAAGGGCTTCACGGCCGACGAGATCACGGTGACCGCGGACGGCTCGGCCCTCTTCTCCGACAACGCGGAGTCGGCGGACGCCGCTTGGACCGCCTCCGGCTTCTCCCGCATCGGCGCGTCCTTCACCAAGGACTACGCGCAGTACTACATCGCGGAGAACCGCCAGTACGTGTCGTACGACAAGACCCTCAAGGTCGGCCCGTACAACTTCGGCTTCTCGACGACCCGTCCGGACTGGGTGGAGCACTACCCGTACCAGAACGGCCTGTTGATCTGGAAGTGGGACACCTCCGAGGCGGACAACAACACGCACACGGGCGACGGCGGTCACCCGGGCACCGGTCTGATCCTCCCGATCGACTCCCACCCGGCGCCGCTGAAGTGGTCCGACGGCACGCTGATGCGCAACCGCATCCAGGCCTACGACTCGCCGTTCAGCCTCTACCGCACGGACGGCATCACCCTCCACAAGGCGGACGTCGCGATGAAGATCAAGTCGTCGGCCGGGGTGCCGGTCTTCAACGACCACATCAGCACCTACTACGACGCGTCGAACCCGGCCGCCGGCGTCAAGATCACTGACACCAACACCAAGATCAAGATCACCAAGGAGGCGCGAGACGGCTCGACGATCTCGCTCCAGGTCGGCCCCGCGGTGAAGTAATCCCTATCGCTGCAGGTCAGGCACATATCGGCGGCGACCCCTTGGCGGGTCGCCGCCGATCGTGTTTAGGTGCGTCCTGTGGAGTTCTTATTGACGCCGACCCGGACGGGGATCTGATCGCATGGCCGCAGGAGGCTTCTGCAAGCTGCCCAACGGCACGGTCGTGGTGGCGCTGAACCTGCCCAGCCCGGCCGCCGCGGACGGCTCGTCCGCGGTACGGGTACTGGTACACGCCCAGAACCGCGCCCGCGCCCTGACCAGGCTCCGCAACCTCGGCATGCGAGCGGTCTACCTACGGGGCAACGCCGCCCCCCCGACCCCGGACGAGATCACGGCCGTCCTCCACCACCCCGACGGCCTGATATGGCGAACGGCACCTGACAACGGTGTCACGGCAACCGAACTCTGGAGACCGATCAGATCCCTACTCCGCAGACCGACCGCAGCGTGAGCCCCGCTTTTCAGCGCCGGGCTGAGCAGCCAACTCAGGGGCGCGAGGAACTGCGCGACCAGCCCCCACCGGCCCGCGGGTGCCCACCGGCACATGGCGTGGGTGTCGGTGTCAGACGACCGGCTTGCCGGTCAGTTCCACGCCGGCCTCGCGGAGCTCTTCCAGTGCGCGTTCCGTCGTGTCCTCCGCCACCCCCGCCGTGAGGTCCAGCAGGACCTGCGTGCGGAAGCCCTCCCGCGCCGCGTCCAGCGCCGTCGCCCGCACGCAGTGGTCCGTGGCGATGCCCACCACGTCCACCTCGTCGATCTTGCGGGCGCGCAGCCAGTCGCCCAGCTTCACACCGTTCTCGTCGGCGCCCTCGAAGCCGCTGTACGCCGCCGCGTACTCCCCCTTGCTGAACACGGCGTCCACCGCGCCGGAGGCGACCGCCGGGGCGAAGTTGGGATGGAAGCCCACCCCCTCGGTGCCGGCGACGCAGTGCGCCGGCCAGCTGCGGACGTAGTCGGGGTTGTCGGCGAAGTGGCCCCCCGGCGCGATGTGGTGGTCGCGCGTCGCCACCACGTGGCGGTAGCCGGCGGGCGCCTGCCCGATCAGCTCCGTGATCGCGGCGGCCACATCGGCACCCCCGGTCACCGCGAGACTGCCCCCCTCGCAGAAGTCGTTCTGCACATCGACGACGATCAAGGCGCGGCGCATGGTCGGTGTCCTTCGCATTCGATTTCGGTTCTGTCGACGGGGGAGACGCGTGGATGAAGCGTGCGGGTCCGGCCTGAACCTACGAGCGTAGAGACTTACGGGGGCGTAGGGGAGGGGGCTTTGCGGGGCGCGTACGCGGGCACCCGCTCTAGCTACCCGAGCGCCCCTGTACGTACTCCGTCGGAAGGACCGGTTCCCCTCGGGAGAGCTGGGTCGCGGACAGGGGGAGATTGGCCCGGGCCGCCGCATGGCGGGTGCGGGGCGCGTCCAGGGGCTCGCGCGCGACCACCTCGCCGGACTTCACCAGCTCGACCAGGAGCTGCTGGTCGACCAGGTCGGCCGGGACCTCGCCGGTGCCGACGACCTCGGCCTCCGCCACCCCGTCGGCGTCCAGGCGCCGCGCCGCCCACTTGCGGCCGCCGACGGACGTCTTGCCGCCGGTCGACTTCTTCGCCACCGGCACCAGCGGCGCCTTCGGGTCGGCGGACTCGGCGCGGGCGACCAGCTTGTAGACCATGGAGCAGGTGGGGTGCCCGGAGCCGGTGACCAGCTGGGTGCCGACGCCGTACGCGTCCACCGGCGCCGCGGCGAGCGAGGCGATGGCGTACTCGTCCAGGTCCGAGGTCACCACGATCTTCGTGTCGACGGCGCCCAGCTCGTCCAGCTGCTGGCGCACCCGGTGGGCGACCAGCAGCAGGTCGCCGGAGTCGATGCGGACGGCGCCCAGCTCGGGCCCGGCCACCTCCACGGCCGTACGGACCGCCTCGGCGACGTCGTAGGTGTCGACCAGCAGCGTGGTGCCCCGGCCGAGCGAGTCGACCTGGGCCCGGAAGGCGTCGCGCTCGCGGTCGTGGAGCAGGGTGAAGGCGTGGGCGGAGGTGCCGACGGTGGGGATGCCGTAGCGGAAGCCGGCGGCGAGGTCGGAGGTGGTGGCGAAACCGCCGACGTAGGCGGCGCGGGAGGCGGCGACGGCGGCCAGTTCATGGGTGCGGCGGGCGCCCATCTCGATCAGCGGGCGGTCCCCGGCGGCCGAGGCCATCCGGGAGGCGGCGGCCGCGATCGCCGAGTCGTGGTTGAGGATCGAGAGGATCACGGTCTCCAGGAGCACGCACTCGGCGAAGGAGCCCTCCACCCGCATGATCGGCGAGCCCGGGAAGTAGACCTCGCCCTCGGGGTAGCCCCAGATGTCACCGCTGAAGCGGTACCCGGCGAGCCAGCGCAGGGTGGGCTCGTCGACGATCTTCCGCTCCGCCAGGAAACCGAGGACGCCGTTGTCGAACCGGAAGTTCTCGACCGTGTCCAGGACACGCCCGGTGCCCGCCACGACGCCGTAGCGGCGCCCCTCCGGCAGCCGCCGGGTGAAGACCTCGAAGACGCTGCGCCGCTCGGCCGTACCCGCCTTCAGGGCGGCCTGCAGCATCGTCAGCTCGTACTGGTCCGTGAAGAGCGCCGTCGAGGGAACATCCACCGGCAGCCCAAGGTCCGCTGTGTTCATGACGAGGATGCTACCCCCATTTCGTCAGTGTGACGATTTTTCCTCGGCGTGGCAGCATGGCCATGTGACGTCACCCGCTCCCGTAGAGATCGAACGCACCGAGTCGGCGGAGGAGGCCTTCGCCGTACCTGAGCCCGACGTCCCGTGGATCACGATCGTGCACAACGACCCCGTCAACCTCATGAGCTATGTGACGTACGTCTTCCAGACGTACTTCGGCTATCCCAAGGACAAGGCCACCAAGCTCATGCTGGACGTCCACCACAAGGGCCGGGCGGTCGTCTCCAGCGGCAGCCGCGAGGAGATGGAACGCGACGTACAGGCGATGCACGGCTACGGCCTGTGGGCCACCCTCCAGCAGGACCGGAAGTAGCCCCAGCCCCCTCCTCGATCAGGACTCCTAGACCAGGACCGGAAGCAGCGAATCCCCTCCATGCCAGGAATCTTCGAACCGCTCCCCGGCGGCGGCGCCGCCGTCGCGCTCGACGACGTCGAGATCTCCATCATCCGGTCGCTGGCCGTCCAGCTCCTGGAGCTCATCGGACCCGGCCCCGCCGAGGACGCCCCCGACGACCCGCTCGCCGAACTGTTCGCCGAGGGCCCGAGCGAGGCGCCCAGCGACCCGGTGCTGCGCCGGCTCTTCCCGGACGCCTACTGCGACCCGGAGCGGCTCCCGGAGTCCTCGCAGGAGGCGGAGGAGCAGCGGGCCCATTCCTCCGAGTTCCGCCGCTTCACCGAGAACGACCTGCGCGCCGGCAAGAGGGAGAGCGCCCTCGCGGTGATCCGCTCGCTGGACGCGCTGGCCCCGGTGGAGAAGAGCGGCGCGGTCCTCAAGCTGTCCCCGGACGAGTCCCGGCAGTGGCTCGGCGCCCTCAACGACCTGCGCCTCGCCATCGGCTCCCGCCTCGACATCACCGAGGAGGACGACACCGACCTGCTCTACCGGCTCCCGGACGAGGACCCGCGCAAGCCGATGGTGATGGCGTACCTGTGGCTCGGCGGCCTCCAGGAGACCCTGGTCGCCACCCTTATGCCGTAGAAGGTCCGGATTTCGTGTTCGCTCAGAGGGCGCTCAAATCCGGATAACGATCCTGTCACCGATGCGGCCTGATATGGCTGTTTCGGCCGCACTATGTCCGCTTCTTCCAGTGGTGTGCGCCACAATCCCTCTCGGCGGATCCCGGTGATCAGCGTTGCGGCCGTGATAAATCTTCACGACCGCCCGGCGCACACACCACCCATGTGTACGACCGGGTGCGCCACCGAACCGGCAACCGCCGGTCTGGCACCGCTCCATCAATCCGGGGGGATCGAAACCCGATCCGCGGCCGACCAGAGGCCCGGGTCGGCATGGAGAAAGGCGCACACCACACATGACCTCCGCTCAGGTCGACACATCGGAGAAGGCGTCCAGCGCCTCCGAAGCCCCCGAAGAGGGGTACGAGCGCGGGCTCGGCAGCCGTCAGGTCCAGATGATCGCGATCGGCGGCGCCATCGGCGTCGGCCTCTTCCTGGGCGCCGGGGCGAACATCGCCAAGGCCGGTCCCAGCCTCATCCTCATGTACGCCGTCGCCGGCGCCATCGTCTTCTTCATCATGCGGGCCCTCGGCGAGCTCCTGCTCTACCGCCCGGTCTCCGGCTCCTTCGCCGAGTACTCCCGGGAGTTCCTCGGCCCGTTCTTCGGTTACTTCACCGGCTGGACGTACTGGCTGATGTGGGTCGTCACCGGCATGGCCGAGCTGACCGCCGCCGCGATCTACGTCCACTACTGGTTCCCGTCGATCCCGCAGTGGGTGACGGCCCTGGTCTTCCTGGTGGTCCTGTTCGGGGTCAACCTGATCTCCGTGAAGGTGTTCGGAGAGCTGGAGTTCTGGTTCTCCATGGTCAAGGTCACCGCCCTGATCGGCATGATCGTGATCGGCCTCGGCGTCCTGACGTTCGGCTTCAGCAGTGCCGGTGACACCGCGTCGGTCGCGAACCTCTACCAGTTCGACGGCTTCTTCCCCAAGGGCATCGGCTCCTCCCTGATGACCCTGCAGGGCGTCATGTTCGCCTACCTCGCGGTCGAGCTGGTCGGCGTCACCGCCGGCGAGTCGGAGAACCCCGAGAAGACCCTCCCCAAGGCGATCAACACGCTCCCCTGGCGCATCGCCCTCTTCTATGTCGGCGCGCTCACGGTGATCCTCTGTGTCGTCAAGTGGACCGAGTTCGCCCCGGGGGTCTCGCCCTTCGTCGCCGCCTTCGCGAAGATCGGCATCCCGGCGGGCGCCGGCATCGTCAACTTCGTCGTACTGACCGCCGCCCTGTCCTCCTGCAACTCCGGCATGTACTCCACGGGCCGGATGCTGCGCACCCTCGCCGAGAGCGGTGAGGCGCCGGCCGTGTTCCGCCGGCTGTCCGCGTCCAGGACCCCGGCGATCGGCGTCACGGTCTCGGTCCTCTTCATGGGCATCGGCGTGGTCCTCAACTACGTCGTCCCGGAGAAGGCGTTCGGCTACGTCACCTCCGTCGCCACCGCGGCCGGCATCTGGACCTGGCTGATGATCCTGATCAGCCACGTCCTCTACCGCCGCGCGGTCGACGCGGGCCGTCTGCCCGCCTCCTCCTTCCCGGCGCCGGGCGGCGCGGTGTGCTCGTACATCGCCATCGCCTTCCTGCTCTTCGTCACCGGCCTGATCGCGTACGACGCCGACTCCCGCGTCTGCCTCTACGTGATGGCCGGCTGGGCCGCCGCGCTCGGCGTCGGCTGGCTGGTCCTGAAGAACCGCAACCCGGAGATCACCGAGCAGCGCGAGCAGCCGTCGCCGGCGAAGGTGAGCTGACCACCCCCTCCGGACGTCCGCCCCGGGGAGCACTCGTGGCGTTCCCCGCGGCAGCCGCTCAGGACGTCCGGCATCTGGGCCGTCCCGTACCAGCCTTCGGTACGGGACGGCCCTTCTGCTTATCCTGACCGACATGCTGACCATCACCCAGGCCCTCGTCGACCAGATCGTCGCCCACGCGCGCAAGGACCACCCCGACGAGGCGTGCGGCGTCATCGCGGGCCCGGCGGGCTCGGACCGCCCCGAGCGCTTCATCCCGATGCTGAACGCGGCGATGTCCCCGACGTTCTACGAGTTCGACTCCGGCGACCTCCTGAAGCTCTACCGCGAGATGGACGACCGCGACGAGGAGCCGGTGGTCATCTACCACTCCCACACGGCGACGGAGGCGTACCCGTCCCGCACGGACATCTCCTACGCGAACGAGCCCGGCGCCCACTACGTCCTCGTCTCGACGGCCGACACCGACGGCCTGGGCGACTTCCAGTTCCGCTCCTACCGCATCGTGGAGGGCGAGATCACAGAGGAAGAACTCACGATCGTCGAGGCGTACTGAGGTCCGGCAGACCGACCTCTCACGGCCCCGGTGCTCACCCTGTCCTCTCCGCCGCCGACAGGCTTCCCCGCCGCTCCTGTTTCTCTCGTCGGCCACATCTCCCCGCCGCAGCGGCGCTCCGCCACGACGGCGGATTTCGGCGGTGCCGGACCGGCCGGTGGTGACCTGCGGGCCGGTGGGGTCTGGTCGCGCAGTTCCTCCCCCAGCCTTCGGCCGGGGGTAGGTACCCCCAGCGCCCCTGGGTGGGCTGTTGCCGACTCTGTCTCAAAGTGCGGTCAGAATTCGTCCGGGATGCGGAATCACACTCCAGGACCCCGGTCGGGAATCGATACGATGACCCCATGGTTTCCTACGACGTGAGCGACAAGGCGCCGGGCAGCATGCTCGTGGCGCGGCTGCACGTCGACCTGTGCAGGCTGAACAGCGCCATCTGTTGACGTTCCCTGCCGCCGTACGGCCGTGAGCCGCGGCGTGCCGCTGCGCGCCCACCCACCCAGACTTTCCGACAGGAGCCCTGAGCCATGGCCATCGAGGTCCGCATCCCGACCATCCTCCGCCAGTACACCGACGGTCAGAAGGCGGTGGAGGGCGGCGGTGACACCCTCGCCGACCTCTTCAACGACCTCGAGTCCCGGCACACCGGCATCCACGCCCGCATCGTGGACGACGGCAAGCTCCGCCGCTTCGTGAACGTGTACCTGAACGACGAGGACGTCCGGTTCCTCGACGGCATCAACACCAAGCTCAGCGACGGCGACACCGTGACGATCCTGCCGGCGGTCGCCGGCGGCATGGCCTGAGATCGGCATGCGCTACGACTCCCCGTTGGCCGCGGTCGGCAACACCCCCCTGGTGCGCCTGCCGCGGCTCTCGCCGTCCGCCGACGTCCGGATCTGGGCCAAGCTGGAGGACCGCAACCCGACCGGCTCGGTCAAGGACCGCCCCGCCCTGCACATGATCGAGCAGGCGGAGAAGGACGGCAGGCTCACCCCGGGCTGCACCATCCTGGAGCCGACCTCCGGCAACACCGGTATCTCGCTGGCGATGGCCGCCAAGCTCAAGGGCTACCGGATGGTCTGCGTGATGCCCGAGAACACCTCGCAGGAGCGCCGTGACCTGCTGGGGATGTGGGGCGCGGAGATCATCTCCAGCCCGGCGGCGGGCGGTTCCAACACCGCCGTGCGGGTGGCGAAGGAGCTTGCCGCCGAGCACCCGGACTGGGTGATGTTGTACCAGTACGGCAACCCGGACAACGCCGGTGCGCACTACGCGACGACCGGTCCGGAGATCCTCGCCGACCTGCCGTCCGTCACGCACTTCGTCGCGGGGCTCGGTACGACGGGCACGCTGATGGGCGTCGGCCGCTATCTGCGTGAGCACAAGCCGGACGTGAAGATCGTCGCCGCGGAGCCGCGGTACGACGACCTCGTGTACGGGCTGCGCAACCTTGACGAGGGCTTCGTGCCCGAGCTCTACGACGCCTCCGTGCTCACCACCCGCTTCTCGGTCGGCTCGGCGGACGCCGTGACCCGGACCCGGGAGCTCCTCCAGCAGGAGGGCATCTTCGCGGGCGTCTCCACCGGCGCCGCGCTGCACGCCGCGATCGGCGTCGGCAAGAAGGCCGTACAGGCCGGCGAGAGCGCCGACATCGTGTTCGTCGTCGCCGACGGCGGCTGGAAGTACCTGTCGACCGGCGTCTACACCGCCGCCACGACCGAGGAAGCCATCGAGACCCTCCAGGGTCAACTCTGGGCATAGCCCTCATCATGTACGCGCCAACCCCCTCTCATGAGGGGGCCAAGCGCCCCCTACGCCGCAGTAAAGATCTTCGCGCGGGGGAACCGGTCGCGGCCGAACCCCGTTAGGTTCTGCTCCGTCCTGTCATGCCACGCACATCGGCATCCCAGGGTGTACGAAGTGTCATGCTCATGACTGCGCACTCTGCCGCCGCTACGCGCGTCACGGGCCTGCCTTGTAACCCCACCGATGGAGGCAGTACCCCCATGCGTGAATCACGACGGAGCGTGCGAAGACTCCTCGCCTTCGCCTTCCCCGCTCTCGCCCTGGCCGTCTCCGGCTTCGTCGCGGCACCGACCGCACAGGCACAGGCACCCGCCCCCCAGCTCGCCCAGGCGTCCCAGACCTCCCGGGTCGCGCAGAACTCCAAGGCACTGACCGACCCCGCCCGGCAGGCCGTGCACAGCACCGGCAAGGCAGGGCAGAAGGTGCCCACCAAGCACCTGTGCGCCACCGTCTCCAAGCCCGGTGAGGTCAACTGCTTCGCGCAGCGCCGCACCGACATCAAGCAGCGGCTGTCCGCCGCGCTCGCCGCAGCCCCCTCCGGCCTGAGCCCGACCAACCTGCACAGCGCCTACAACCTGCCCTCAACCGGCGGCTCCGGCCTGACCGTTGCTGTGGTCGACGCCTACAACGACCCCAACGCGGCCTCGGACCTGGCCACTTACCGCTCCACGTACGGCCTGTCGGCGTGCACCGTCGCCAACGGCTGCTTCAAGCAGGTCAGCCAGACCGGTTCGACGACCTCGCTGCCGACGAACGACACCGGCTGGGCCGGTGAGGAAGCGCTCGACATCGACATGGTCAGCGCGGTCTGCCCGAACTGCAACATCATCCTCGTCGAGGCCAGCTCGGCCACCGACTCCGACCTCGGCACCGCCGAGAACGAGGCCGTCGCGCTCGGCGCCAAGTTCGTCTCCAACAGCTGGGGCGGCTCCGAGTCCTCCTCGCAGACCAGCGAGGACACCTCGTACTTCAAGCACCCGGGTGTCGCGATCACCGTCTCCGCGGGCGACTCCGGCTACGGCGCCGAGTACCCGGCGACCTCCCAGTACGTGACCGCCGTCGGCGGCACCGCCCTCTCCACGTCCTCCAGCACCCGTGGCTGGACCGAGTCGGTGTGGAACACCTCCAGCACCGAGGGCACCGGCTCCGGCTGCTCCTCCTATGACTCCAAGCCGAGCTGGCAGACCGACACCGGCTGCACCAAGCGCATGGAGGCCGACGTCTCCGCGGTCGCCGACCCGGCCACCGGTGTCGCGGTCTACGACACCTACGGCGGCTCCGGCTGGGCGGTCTACGGCGGCACCAGCGCCTCGTCGCCGATCATCGCCGGCGTCTACGCCCTCGCGGGCACCCCGGGCACCAGCGACTACCCGGCGAAGTACCCCTACAGCCACACCAGCAACCTGTACGACGTCACCAGCGGCAGCAACGGCTCCTGCTCCACCTCGTACTTCTGCACCGCCAAGACCGGCTACGACGGCCCGACCGGCTGGGGCACCCCCAACGGCACCACGGCCTTCGCCTCCGGCACCAGCACCGGCAACACGGTGACCGTCACCAACCCGGGCAGCCAGTCCACCGTCACCGGCTCCTCGGTCAGCCTCCAGATCTCGGCGACCGACAGCGCCGGCGCCACCCTCACCTACAGCGCCAGCGGCCTGCCCACCGGCCTGTCCATCTCCAGCTCCACCGGCCTGATCTCCGGCACGGCGTCCACCGCGGGCACCTACAGCACGACCGTCACCGCGACCGACTCCACCGGCGCCTCCGGCTCGGCCTCCTTCACCTGGACCGTCAGCACCAGCGGCGGCGGCACCTGCACCTCGTCCCAGCTGCTCGGCAACAACGGCTTCGAGTCGGGCAACACCACCTGGACGGCGAGCAGCGGAGTGATCACCAACTCCAGCAGCGAATCGGCGCACGCCGGCTCCTACTACGCCTGGCTCGACGGCTACGGCTCCACCCACACCGACACGCTCTCCCAGTCGGTGACCATCCCGTCCGCCTGCACCAACACCACGTTCACCTTCTACCTGCACATCGACACCGCCGAGACCACCACCAGCACCCAGTACGACAAGCTGACGGTCACCGCCGGTTCGACCACCCTGGCCACGTACTCCAACCTCAACGCGGCCTCCGGATACGTGCAGAAGTCCTTCAGCCTCGGGTCCTACGCGGGCTCGACCGTCACCCTGAAGTTCAGCGGTGTCGAGGACTCCTCGCTCCAGACCAGCTTCGTCATCGACGACACCGCGGTGACCACCAGCTGACAAGTGCCATGCTCTGACCGGATCCCGCCCCCGGAAGCCGTCCGGGTGCGGGATCCGTATGACGGGCGGCTACGTCATATCGGCATCAAGGGTCCGTTCCCCGACGGAAAGGCGGACACCTCATGCGCCGTACGACGTTCCACCGCGCGTCGCTCGCCACGGCCACCCTGCTCCTGCTGGCGGGCTGCGGCTCGCAGAGCGGGGGCGACGGCAAGGGCAGCGGCGCGGTGTCTCCCTCGCCCACCGCCTCCAGCCCCGGCACGAGCGCCAGCGCCAGCCCGAGTGCCAGTGGCTCCCCCGGCGGCTGCACGCCGCTGACCTCCGAGCTCACCGCCGCCGACAGCGGCCGTACCTACTGCCTGGCCGCGGACGGCACCTTCCGGATCACCCTGACCGGCACCGAGCAGCGCCCCTGGAAGAAGATCGCCGAGGCCGGTGACACGAGCGCCCTGAAGCCCATGAACTACGGCATCATGCTCCGCGGCGGCGACGCCGGAGCCGCCTACCAGGCCGTCGCCGTCGGCACCGTCACCCTCACCTCGACCCGCCCGCTGTGCGCCGAACCCACCGCGCCCGGCCAGGTCTCCTGCAAGGGCATCCAGGAGTGGCACGTCACCGTGAAGGTGGGCTGAGCCTCACCTCGCCAGGTGCCGCACCTGGTCCCACAGCACCGGGTCGACCACGCCCACCCGGCGCCGCAACTCCCACACCGCGATCTCGCGCAGCTCGTCCGTCTCCAGGAAGCTCGGCCGGCCCTGGGCGTCCCCGACCGAGCCCGGCGGCAGCGGGATCACCCCGGCCCGCTCGTCGTGGTACTTGCTGGTGATCTTCGCGATGGTCGCCCGGTTCCCGTGCACGGCCAGCACCAGACAGGGCCGGTCCTTGGCCCCCGGCCCGTCCTCGTAGGGCACGTTGGCCCACCAGATGTCCCCCGGGTGGGGATGTCCGGTCTGCTCGCGGGTGCCCCGTGGATGCCCCGGCGGCCGGGTCCGGTGCCCACGCGGACGGTGACCCCTGCCCCATCCGTCGACGAGCGTGGCGACCAACGCGAGCAGGACCACCGCCGCGAGCGCGAGCCACCATGACGTGTCCATACGACGACGTTACCGGCGCGAGATAATCGACGCGCGCCCTCTCGCAATCCTTATGCGCCGCGGGTCCAGCCGAACCGGTGACACCACAGGTGAGTTCGCCCACAACGGCCCCTGGCAGAGGAGCGACCGGCTCTTTTGCGCCTTACGCTCGACAAACCGCACGACCCCCGCCATACCCCATTCCCGACTCCGGTTCCCGGTCCTTCCGGGTCACCGCCAACGGAGGTTTCTGCTTCATGAAGCTCACCGTCGTCGGCTGCTCGGGGTCGTTCCCGTCCGCGGAATCGGCCTGTTCGAGCTACCTCGTAGAGGCCGACGGCTTCCGGCTGCTCCTCGACATGGGCAACGGCGCCCTGGGCGAGCTGCAGCGCCACTGCGGTCTCTACGACCTCGACGCGATCTTCCTGAGCCATCTGCACGCCGACCACTGCATCGACATGTGCGCCTATTTCGTGGCGCGCTACTACCGCCATGACGGCGGCCCGTGCCCGCCGATCCCGGTCTACGGCCCCGAGGGCACCGAGCACCGGCTCACCACCGCCTACGCCGACACCCCCACCGCCTCCTCGATGAGCGAGGTCTTCGACTTCCACACGGTCAAGCCGTCCACGTTCGACCTCGGACCCTTCACGGTCCACACCGAGCGGGTCAGCCACCCCGTGGAGGCGTACGCGATCCGCGTCGAACACGCCGGGAAGTCCCTGACGTACTCGGGCGACACCGGCGTCACGGACGCGCTGGAGGGCCTGGCCCGGGACACCGACCTGTTCCTGTGCGAGGCCGCCTTCACGCACGGCAAGGAGAACATCCCGGACCTGCACCTCAACGGCCGCGAGGCAGGGGAGACGGCCGCCCGCGCCGGCGCCCGCAAGCTGGTCCTCACCCACATCCCGCCGTGGACCGACCCCACCGTCAACCTCGCCGACGCCCGCGAGGCCTTCGACGGCCCGGTGGAACTCGCGGCGCCGAGGGTGACGTACGAGATCTGACCGTCGTACCACGGAGTTCAGGTCCGTGGGTACGGCAAAGGCCCCCCGCAGCCGCCGGGCTGCGGGGGGCCTTTGCCGTACCCGTGGGGGACTCACGCCTTCGTGAGGTCCTCCAGCTCCTCCTCGGGCTCGCGGCCCGGGGTGGGGAGGTTGAAGCGGACGATGGCGAAGCGGAAGACGAAGTAGTAGATCGCTCCGAAGACCAGCCCGATCGGGATGATCAGCCAGGGCTTGGTCGCCAGGTTCCAGTTGAGTATGTAGTCGATGACACCCGCGGAGAAGGTGAAGCCCGCGTGCACCCCGAGCGCCCAGGTGATCGCCATCGACAGGGCGGTGAGCACCGCGTGGATCACGTACAGCAGCGGCGCGATGAACATGAAGGTGAACTCGATCGGCTCGGTCACACCGGTCACGAAGGAGGTCAGCGCCATCGACAGCATCATGCCCATGACGGCCGCGCGGCGCTCCGGGCGGGCGGTGTGCGCGATGGCCAGGGCGGCGGCCGGCAGGCCGAACATCATGATGGGGAAGAAGCCGGACATGAACTGACCGGCCGTCGGGTCACCGGCGAAGAAGCGGGTCAGGTCGCCGTGGACGATCGTGCCGCTCGCGGTCTTGTAGTCACCGATCTGGAACCAGGAGACGGTGTTCACGAACTGGTGCATGCCGACCGGGATCAGCGCACGGTTGATCAGACCGAACAGACCGGCACCGAAGGCACCGAGGCCGGTGATCCACTTGCCGAAGTCGGAGATGCCGTCACCGATGGGCTTCCAGACCAGACCGAAGAAGACACCCATGACCGTGCCGACGAAGGCCATGATGATCGGGACGAGCCTGCGGCCGTTGAAGAAGCCGAGCCAGTCCACCAGCTTGGTCCGGTGGAAGCGCTGCCAGACCACCGCGCCCAGCAGACCCATCACCAGGCCGCCCAGCACACCGGGGTTGTTGTAGGTCGCGGCCACGTCCGCGCCGGCCTGGACCTTCGCCTCGGTGACGGGGAACGCGGTGAGGACGTTCTTGTAGACAAGGAAGCCGACCAGGGCGGCCAGCGCGGTGGAGCCGTCCGACTTCTTGGCGAAGCCGATCGCGACACCGACGCAGAACAGCAGCGGCAGGTTGTCGAAGATCGCGCCACCCGCGGTGGCGAACACCGCCGTGACCTTGTCGGGCAGGTGCAGCTTGTCGTGGATGTCCTGCTGGCCGAAGCGGAGCAGCAGGCCCGCCGCCGGCAGCACGGCGATGGGGAGCTGAAGGCTTCGGCCGACCTTCTGCAGACCCTGGAACAGACCGGAACCCCACTTCTTCGTGGGGGCCGCCGTTGCGGTGGCGGTTGTCATACTTCCTCCATCGGTGATGGTCTACACCACTCAGTGGTGTAGACCTGTTGTACACGATGGGGGCGTTATAAGGAACCCGTCGGTTCCGCAACCGCATCACTACGTGCTGTAGGCCGTACGAAGACTGTCCGCTCACGCCTTCGTGACGTCCTCCACCTCGTCCTCCGGCTCTCTTCCCGGCGTCTTCAGATCGAACCTCGTGATGGCGAACCGGAAGATGACGTAGTAGACCGCCGCGAAGCACAGACCGATCGGAACGATCAGCCAGGGCTTCGTCGCCAGATGCCAGTTGATGACGTAGTCGATCAGCCCCGCCGAGAAACTGAACCCGTCGTGCACCCCGAGCCCCCAGGTCACCGCCATCGACACCCCCGTCAGCAGCGCGTGCACCGCGTACAGCAGGGGCGCGATGAACATGAACGAGTACTCGAGCGGCTCGGTGATGCCCGTCACGAACGACGTCAGCGCCACTGACATCATCAGACCGCCGATCTCCTTGCGGCGGTGCGGCTTCGCGCAGTGCGTCATCGCGAGCGCGGCGGCCGGCAGCGCGAACATCATGATCGGGAAGAAGCCCGAGGTGAACTGACCGGCGCTCGGATCGCCCTCCAGGAACATGTTGATGTCGCCGTGCACCACCCGCCCGTCGGGCGTCGTGTAGCTGCCGAACTGGAACCAGATGGGCACGTTCAGGAACTGGTGCAGCCCGATCACCAGCAACGCCCGGTTCGCGACCCCGAACACCCCCGCACCCCACGACCCCGCGTCCCGCAGCCAGTGACTGAAGCTCTCCAGGCCGCTGCCGATCGGCGGCCAGACCCACAGACACAACGCGGCGAAAGCAATGGCCACGAACGACATGATGATCGGGACCAGCCGCCGCCCGTTGAAGAAACCGAGCCAGTCCACCAGCCTCGTGCGATGGAAACGGGCCCAGAAGAAAGCGGACAGCAGACCCAGCGCGATCCCGCCGAAGACCCCCGGATTCTGGAACGTGAACGTCGACACCGTCCCGGCGGCGACCTGGCAGCCGATACCCGGCAACGTCTTCGAACCGGCCGGGCAGTCCATCGGGAACTGGTGCAGCACCCCGTAATAGACGAGGAAACCCGCCACCGCCGCCAGTGCCGTCGACCCGTCCGCCTTCTTCGCCATACCGATCGCGACCCCGACGCAGAACAGCAACGGCAACCCGACCGAACTGTCGAGGAGCGCCCCGCCCGCGCCCTTCATCACCTTGGAGACGACCGTCCAGCCAAGACCCTGGTCGCCGAACACATCCGGCTGGCCCAGCCGGTTCAGGATGCCCGCCGCCGGCAGCACCGCGATCGGCAGCTGAAGACTCCGCCCCATCTTCTGCAGCCCCTGGAAAAGGGTGTGCCACCGCTCCCGCGCGGGACCGACCGTACTGCCGGCGCTCTCGGCACTCATGGACACGTCCTTTGGGCCATGGGGGGTTTGTCGACCGGGTGTCAGCTGGTGTAGACCAGTCGACAGACGGTTCCGCCGCGATGCTCGCCATCATTCGGCACGCGCGGCACGACCGCTCGCAAAGATGGGCCAACTGTGGGTTACTGCGACAAAGCGGTTCGGATCAGGGAGAGAACACATGGCCACCAAGGCTGAGAAGATCGTCGCCGCACTGGGCGGCCTCGACAACATCGAGGAGATCGAGGGCTGCATCACCCGGCTGCGCACCGAGGTCAACGACGCCTCGCTGGTCGACGAAGCCGCCCTGAAGGCCGCCGGAGCCCACGGCGTCGTCAAGATGGGCACTGCCATCCAGGTCGTCATCGGCACCGACGCCGACCCGATCGCCGCGGAGATCGAAGACATGATGTGAACCTCGCGGTTCACCCCGAAGGGGCTCCTCCCACCTAGGGAGGAGCCCCTTCCGCCGCTCCCGATAGGCTCATGGCCATGTCTCGAATCGACGGCCGCACCCCCGAACAACTCCGCCCGGTCACCATCGAACGCGGCTGGAGCAAGCACGCCGAGGGCTCCGTCCTCGTCTCCTTCGGCGACACCAAGGTCTTCTGCACCGCCTCCGTCACCGAAGGCGTCCCCCGCTGGCGCAAGGGCAGCGGCGAGGGCTGGGTCACCGCCGAGTACGCCATGCTCCCCCGCGCCACCAACACCCGCGGCGACCGCGAGTCCGTCAAGGGCAAGATCGGCGGCCGCACCCACGAGATCTCCCGCCTCATCGGCCGCTCCCTGCGCGCGGTCATCGACTACAAGGCCCTCGGCGAGAACACCATCGTCCTCGACTGCGACGTCCTCCAGGCCGACGGCGGCACCCGCACCGCTGCCATCACCGGCGCCTACGTGGCGCTGGCCGACGCCGTCGCCTGGGCCAAGGAACGCAAACTCATCAAGGCCGGCCGCCAGCCCCTGACCGGCACGGTCTCCGCCGTCTCGGTCGGCATCGTCGGCGGCGTCCCCCTCCTCGACCTCTGTTACGAGGAAGACGTCAGGGCCGACACCGACATGAACGTCGTCTGCACCGGCGACGGCCGCTTCGTCGAGGTCCAGGGCACCGCCGAGGCCGAGCCCTTCGCCCGCGACGAACTCAACGCCCTCCTCGACCTCGCGGTCACCGGCTGCACCGAACTCGCCGCCATCCAGCGGGCCGCGCTCGAAGCCACCCTCGCGGCAAAGTAAAGGGCGACCAAAAAGCGGAGGTACGGCAGGGCAACCCGAGCGGCGGACCCCGCGTCCCTATGGATACGGGCGCACGGCATCACCACCGTGCGCCCGGCCAGTCGTACACAACGGGAGGGGAACACCGTCATGGCCGCCGACCGACGCCGAGGCCGTCGCATCACCGCCATCGCCGCCGCAGCCGCGACCACCGCGCTCACCGCCGCCCTGCTCACCGGCTGCGACTCGATGAACAAGGCCCTGGACTGCGTCCAGACCGCCGACACCATCGCCGACAGCGTCACCGACCTCCAGCAGGCCGTGGAGAAGGCGTCGAACGACCCGACCCGGATCGAAGCGGCCATCACGTCCATCGGGAACAACCTCGACAAGATCCACAACAAGACGGACAACGTCGACCTCGACAAGGCCACCCAGGACATGCGCCAGGCCCTGGCCAAGGTCCAGACGGCCGTCCACAACGGTGACAACACACCCGACATCAGCGGGGTCACGGACGCGGCCGGCGAACTGACGAAGGTCTGCAAGCCGTAGCGGGCGACCGGCGGGTGGAACCCGGCGCGGGGGCCGCGGCGCTGCCGGGATACTGGTCCCCATGACCCGCCTGATCCTCGCCACCCGCAACGCCGGAAAGATCACCGAGCTCCGTGCCATCCTCGCAGCGGCCGGCCTGCCCCACGAGTTGGTGGGCGCGGACTCGTACCCCGACATCCCCGACGTCAGGGAAACGGGCGTCACCTTCGCCGAGAACGCGCTGCTGAAGGCCCACGCCCTCGCCCAGGCCACGGGCCTTCCTGCCGTCGCCGACGACTCCGGCCTCTGTGTGGACGTCCTGAACGGCGCCCCCGGCATCTTCTCCGCCCGCTGGGCCGGCCGCCACGGCGACGACAAGGCCAACCTGGACCTCCTCCTCGCCCAACTGTCGGACATCGCCGACGAGCACAGGGGCGCCCACTTCGCGTGCGCGGCGGCCCTTGCGCTGCCCGACGGGCGGGAGCAGGTGGTCGAGGGCCGGCTTCGCGGCGCGCTCCGCCACACCCCGACGGGCACGAACGGCTTCGGCTACGACCCGATCCTCCAGCCGGAGGGCGAGACGCGGACCTGCGCGGAGCTGACCCCCGACGAGAAGAACGCGATCAGCCACCGGGGGAAGGCGTTCCGGGCGTTGGTGCCGGTGGTGCGGGAGTTGTTGGGCTGATTGCCCGCACGGAAACGGCCTGCGTATCGCTCCTTGGATCCGCAGGCCGTTTGTGTGCGGCGGAAGGGATTCGAACCCTCAAGCCCGTTAAGGGCCACAGGACCTAAACCTGCTGCGTCGCCGTTGCGCCACCGCCGCCAGCGCCTGTCATCGTACCGGGAGTTGTCCGCTGCCGTTCGCCTCCCCTGCGTCATGTGCTGGTGATCGCGTGGCAGTTCGGGTACGGCACGGGCTTGTCGAGCCGGCCGGGACCGGAGAAGAGGAAACGGCTCGCACCAGGTCGATCCCGGTGCGAGCCGTCAGTGGTGGATGAGGGTGGGCGTCAGATGCCCAGATCCTTGATGATCTTGGCTACGTGGCCGGTCGCGCGGACGTTGTAGAGGGCCTTCTCCACCTTGCCCTGCTCGTCGACGATGATCGTGGAGCGGATGACGCCCAGGTAGGTCTTGCCGTAGTTCATCTTCTCGCCGAAGGCGCCGTACGCGTCCAGGACCTTCTTGTCGGGGTCGGCGAGGAGGGTGACCTTGAGATTCTCCTTCTCGCGGAACTTGCCGAGCTTCTCGGGGGCGTCGGGGGAGATGCCGAGGACGTCGTAGCCGGCGTCGGCCAGGAGGGAGAGGTTGTCCGTGAAGTCGCAGGCCTGCTTCGTGCAGCCGGGGGTGAGCGCGGCCGGGTAGAAGTAGACGATGACCTTGCGGCCCTTGTGGGCGGAGAGGGACACCTCGTTGCCGTCGGCGTCGGGGAGGGTGAAGTCGGGGGCTACGTCCCCGGGCTGGAGTCGCTCGCTCATCGGTCTAGCGTAACGGGGGGTCCTGGCATGGCGGCGGCGGCGAGAGCTGACAGACTGTCCGGAACAGGCAGTACGGCAGACTTCGGAGGGCCTACGGTGGCGGAGACGTCGGACACCAGAACCCCGGCGCAGATCGAGGCGGACATCAAGCGCCGCCGCGACGTGCTGGCCGAGACGCTGGACGAGATCGGGGTGCGGGTGCACCCGAAGACCATCGTCGGCGATGCGAAGGCCAAGGTCGCGGCCAACGTCGATCACACGATCGGGCGGGCCTACGTCCAGGTCAACCGGGTCGTGAGCGATGTGAGGGCCCAGTTCGTGGACGAAGAGGGCGCGCCGCGGCTGGAGCGGGTCGTGCCGGTCGCCCTCGTCGCCGTGGGTGTGGTCGGGCTGCTGGTCTTCAGCAGCACCCGGCGGCGTAAGAGCTGACCAGAGGCAGGTAGGTTCAAAGCCGTGAGCGCCAAGAGAGACGAGCAGAGCAGCCAGCACGACAAGCTGCCCATCCGGATGCTGCACGACCGGGTCCTGGTCAAGCAGGACGCCGGGGAGGGCGAGCGACGGTCGGGCGGGGGCATCCTGATTCCCGCCACGGCGGCCGTCGGACGCCGGCTGGCCTGGGCCGAGGTGGTCGCGGTCGGGCAGAACGTGCGGACGGTGGAGCCCGGCGACCGGGTGCTGTACGACCCGGAGGACCGTGCCGAGGTCGAGGTGCGGGGTGTCGCGTACGTGCTGATGCGTGAGCGCGATCTGCACGCGGTGGCCGCCGACCGGTTCGAGGGCTCGGAGGACTCGACCGGCCTGTATCTGTGAATCGACGGTAGAAGAGGGCTGGTGGCTGCGGTCACCAGCCCTCTTTGTCATTTCTTTGCTACCTTCGAAGGAGCGAGCCCGACGAGACGCGCCGTACCGGAACCGTGAGAGCAGCAGGGCAAAGACGACGCACCCCGTTCAGACGTGTGTCCCGGAGGTGTCTGTCATGGCCTGGGTTCTGCTTGTCGTCGCCGGTCTGCTGGAGGTCGGCTGCTCCGTCGGCATGCTGTGCTTATCTGGGGGACACCCCCAGACCCCCGTACACCGACGGGTTCACCCGGCTCGTGCCCAGTCTGTTCACCGGCGGCGGGATCGTCGCCGGCATGGTGCTGCTGTCGTACGCCGCCCGGTCCCTGCCCATCGGTACCGCCTACGGCGTCTGGGTGGGGATCGGGGCGGCGGGGGCGGCGGTGTTCGGGATGGTGGTGCTGGGGGAGCCGGCCACCGCCGCCCGGATCTTCTTCGTGTGCCTGTTGCTGGTCGCCGTGGTGGGGCTCAAGGCGACCAGCGGTCACTGAACGAACCCGAACCCGCCTCCGTCGCCCGCTGTGGTGCCCGTGGTGGTGCCGGTATCGGTGCCCGTCGTCGTACCGGTACTGGTGCCGTCGGTCGTGGTCCCGGTGGAGGTGCCGGAGTCGGTGCCCGAGGTCGTCGTCCCCGAGCTGGTGCCCGAGGTCGTCGTACCGGACGTGGTCGTACCGGAGGTGGTGGAACCGTCCGTGGTGGAGCCGTCGGTGGTGCCGCCGTTGTTGTCACCGCCGGTGGTGCCGCCGTTGTTCTGGTCGCCTCCGGTGGTGCCGCCGTTGTTCTGGTCACCGCCGGTGGTGCCACCGTTGTCCTGGCCGCCGGTGCCCGGCTGGGTGGCGGGCTGGGTGGCCGGGGCCTGGGTCTCGGCGCCGGCCTGGAGGTCCAGGTCGAAGGCGAAGGGCGCGGTGCCCTTCAGGGCGGCCTTGGTGTACTGCGCCCAGATCTCCGTCGGGGCGCCGCCGCCGTTGATGCGGGCGAGGCCGAGCGCGCCGTACAGCGACTTGTGGGCGGCGGTCACCGGGTCCTGGCCCATCACCGAGACGACGGTGGCGAGGTCGGGGGTGTAGCCCGCGAACCAGGCGGCGGTGTCCTCCTCCGCGGTGCCGGTCTTGCCGGCCGCCGGACGGCCGGCGCCCTGGGCGGCGGTGGCGGTGCCGTTGTCTACCACGCTCTGCAGTATCGAGGTGGTGGTGTCGGCGGCCTGGCGGCTGACGGCCTGGGTGGTCTTGGACTCCGGCAGCTTGATCTCCTGCGTACCGTCCTTGGTGATCTTGTCGATCATGGTGTACGTGCCGTGCTTGCCGTGGTTGGCGAGCGTGGCGTACGCCTCCGCCATGTCCAGGACGCTGGCGGTCGCGGTGCCCAGCGCGATCGACGGGTACGGCTGGAGGTCCTTGGTGTCGGAGGGGATGCCCAGGCCGACGGCGGTCTGCTTGACCTTGGTGGGGCCGACGTCGACGGCCATCTGCGCGTACACCGAGTTCACGGACAGGTCGGTGGCCTTGCGGACGGTGATCTGACCGTACGACTTCTGGTCCTCGTTGTCCGGTGCGTAGGAGCTGCCGGGCCAGCCCTGGACGGAGCGTCCGTTGGTGCCGTCGTAGTAGGTGTTCGGGGTGATGGTCTGGCCGGACTGGGTGGTGGAGCCGTTGTCGACGGCGGAGGCGAAGACGAACGGCTTGAAGGTGGAGCCGACCTGGAAGTCACCGCGGGTCGCGCCGTTGGTGTACTGCTTCACGTAGTCGATGCCGCCGTACATGGCGACGAGCCTGCCGGTCTTCGGGTCGACGGAGGCGCCGCCGGCGCGCACGTAGTTGTCGGCCTTGTTGCTCTTCTTGTCCAGCTTGGAGATCAGCTTGTCGTTGACCGCCTTGACGAAGGCGTTCTGCTTGTCCTTCTCCAGGGTGGTGGTGATGCGGTAACCGCCGGCCTCCAGGGAGTCCGAGTCGACGATCTTGTTCTTGATCAGATAGTCGTTGACGGCGTTGACGATATAGCCGCGCTGCCCGGACATGCCGGTGGAGACGGTCTGCTCCTTGGGCATCGGGAAGGTCATCCCCTGCCGCTTGGAGGCGTCGAGCCAGCCCTTCTTGACCATGCCGTCCAGGACGTAGTTCCAGCGGGCGACGGCGGCGGCCTTGTTCTCCGGGTGTGCGACGACGTCGTACTCGCTGGGCGCGTTGACGAGCGCGGCGAGGTAGGCGGCGCGGGCCGGGTCGAGGTCCTTGGCGTCCTTGCCGTAGTAGGCCTGGGCGGCGGCCTGGATGCCGTAGGCGTTGCGGCCGAAGTAGCTGGTGTTGAGGTAGCCCTCCAGGATCTGGTCCTTGGAATCGCTGCGGTCCAGCTTGATCGCGACGAACACCTCCTTCACCTTGCGGGTGACGGTCTGTTCCTGCGCGAGGTAGTAGTTCTTCACGTACTGCTGGGTGATCGTCGAGCCGGACTGGGTGCCCTTGCCGGTCGCGGTGTTCCAGGCGGCGCGCAGCATCGCCTTGGGGTCGACGGCGGACTCGGTGTAGAAGTCCCGGTCCTCGGCGGCGAGCACGGCGTGCTGGGCGTCCATGGAGACCTGGGCGAGGGTGACGTTCTCCCGGTTGACCTCGCCGTCACGGGCGAGCTGGGAGCCGTCGGCGTACAGGTACACGTTGGACTGCTTGGTCGCGAACGCGTTGGCCGCCGGGATCTTCACCATCGAGTAGCCGACGAAGAACAGGCCGATCAGCAGCAGTGTCCCGACGAAGAAGGTGCCGAGCAGCATGCGCCAGGTCGGGAGGATCCGTCGCCACCCGGTCCGCTTGGTCCGCTTCATCTTCTTCCCGCCCCCCTTCGTCTCCAGGCCGGTCACGGACGGTTCCGCCGTGGCTGCCGTGGCTGCCGTGACCGCCTTGGCCGCGGTGGCCGTGCTGGGCGCTTGTGCCTTCGGCGCCCTGATCGCCGCGAGTTGCCGTGTCTGCGTGTCCGGGGTGTCCTGCCCGCCCCGCGTGTACCGCGCGTCCTGCCTGTCCTGCCGGTTCTCGGCCGCCGCCGGCGGCCGCGCCTTCGGTGCCGTGACCGCGGTGAGCTGCTGCGTGTGCGTGTCCTCGGCAGCGGCGGCCGGCGGTGCCTTCGGCGTCTTCGGTGCCTTGATCGCGGTGAGCTGCTGGGTGTGCGTGTCCTCGGCCGCCGCCCGCGGCGGTGCGATCTTCTTCTCGCCCGCCGGCGGCCGGGGGCGCGTGTCCCCGGCCGCCGGCCGCTGCTCCGTCCTCGCCTCCTCGGCCGCCGCGGGCGGTTCCGTCGTCTTCTTCTCCCCGGCCGCCGCGGACGGCTCCGGCTCCTTCGCCTCGGCCACCGGCTGCGGCGGGTTCTTCTTCTCCTCGGCCGCAGCCGGAGGCTCCGTCGGGCCTCCGCCGCCCTGGTTCGGCTGTTGCGGCTGCGGCTCGTCGCTCATGTCGTGCACGGACTCCTGTTTTTCGCGTCGTACGTTCCCGTACGACCTCGTACGCCTTCTGCGCCCCCTGCTGAAGACTCTCGCACCACGCGAACCGTTCCCGGATTCCGGCACTCTTCGGTCACGGATATTGCGTGGCCTGCGAGGTCGCCCGCGCAGTAGGCTCCTGCGCTTCGTGTCGGGTGGTCCGGGAGGTCGGTTGGTGTGGGTGCGGGGCGGTTGTACACGGCCGTCGCGGCGGGGGGTTTCAGACGTTACGCGACGTATCGGGCGGCTACTGCGGCCGGGGTGTTCACCAACACGGTCTTCGGGATCATCCTCGTCTACACGTACTTGGCGCTGTGGGACGAGAAACCGCACCTCGGAGGCTATGACCAGGCGCAGGCGGTGACCTATGTGTGGCTCGGGCAGTGCCTGTACGCGACGCTCGCCATCCAGGGCGGGGGTGTCGAAAAAGACCTGATGGAGCGTATCCGTACGGGTGAGATCGCTATCGATCTCTACCGTCCGGCCGATCTTCAACTGTGGTGGCTGGCGACCGATTTGGGTCGCTCGCTGTTCCAGATGCTGGGACGGGGGGTGATCCCGTTCGTGTTCGGCGCGGTGTTCTTCTCCATGTACCTGCCGACGGACGTGGTGACATGGATGACATTCGCGGTGGCCCTCCTCCTCGCAATGGTCGTCAGCTTCGGCATCCGCTACCTCGCGGCGCTGAGCGTGTTCTGGCTGATGGACGGCATGGGCGTCAGCCAGGCCATGATGGTCCTGGGGATCTTCTGCTCGGGCATGACGCTGCCGCTGAACGTCTTCCCGGGCGCCTTCGGCGAGGTCGTACGGGCCCTGCCCTGGGCGGCGCAGCTCCAGGTACCGGCGGACGTCCTGATGGGGGAGAGCACTCCGCTGCGGGCGTTCGCCTTCCAGGCGGCCTGGGCGGTGGCGCTGCTGGCGGCGGGGCGGCTGTTGCAGACGGCGGCGACCCGGCGGGTGGTGGTGCAGGGTGGGTGAGGTCACACGGCTCGGGGAGGGCCTGCGGGCGTACCGGCTGATCGCCGGGATGTGGATCCGGTCCTCCCTGACCTACCGCGCGTCCTTCTTCCTCACGCTGATCGGCAACCTGGTGGTGACCGGTCTGGACTTCGCCACGATCCTGCTGATGTTCACACAGGTCGACCGGCTCGGTGGCTGGACCATGCCCGAGGTCGCCTTCCTCTACGGCCTGTCCGCGACCGCGTTCGGCTTCGCCGATCTGGTGTTCGGCTCGCTGGACGTGCTGGGCACCCGGATCCGCGACGGCTCCTTCGACACGCTGCTGGTGCGGCCCGCCCCGGTGCTGGCGCAGATCGGCGCGGACCACTTCGCGCTGCGCCGCCTGGGCCGGATCTCCCAGGGCGGGCTGGTGCTGGCGTACGCGCTGACCGCCATCGATGTCGACTGGACGCCGGAGAAGGTGCTGCTGGTGCCGGTGACGGTGGCCGGCGGTGCGGTGATCTTCTGCGCGCTGTTCCTGATGGGCGCGACGTTCCAGTTCGTGGCGGGGGACGCGGCCGAGGTGCAGAACGCGTTCACGTACGGCGGTACGACGCTGTTGCAGTACCCGCCGACGGTGTTCGGGAAGGACTTCGTGCGCGGGGTGACGTTCCTGCTGCCGCTGGCCTTCGTCAACTGGATCCCGGCCGCCCACATCCTCGGGCGGCCGTATCCGCTGCGGCTCCCGGAGTGGACGGCGTGGGCGCCGCCGCTGGTGGCGGTGGCGGGCTGTGCGCTGGCAGGTCTGGCGTGGCGGGTGGGTCTCAGGTCGTATCGGAGTACGGGGAGTTGAGCGTGTTCATCGAGGTCGACGGGGTCGAGAAGGTCTTCGAGGTCCGCAAGAAGACGGGTTTCCTGAAACGGGAGCGCCGGCAGGTGAGGGCGGTCGACGAGCTCTCCTTCACGGTGGCGCGCGGCGAGATGGTCGGCTACATCGGCCCGAACGGTGCGGGCAAGTCGACGACGATCAAGATGCTGACGGGGATCCTGACGCCGAGCGGCGGCCGGCTGCGGGTGGCCGGCATCGACCCGTCCCGCGAGCGCACGAAGCTGGCCCACCGCATCGGCGTGGTCTTCGGCCAGCGCACCACCCTGTGGTGGGACCTCCCCCTCATCGACTCCTACCGTCTGATGCACCGCATGTACCGCATCCCGGACGCCCGTTACCGCGAGAACCTCGACCGCCTGGTGGAACTCCTGTCCCTGGACACCTTGTTGGACGTCCCGGTACGACAGCTCTCCCTCGGCCAGCGGATGCGCGGCGACATCGTGGCGGCGCTGCTCCATGACCCGGACGTGCTGTACCTGGACGAGCCGACGATCGGCCTGGACGTGATCTCCAAGTCCAAGGTCCGCGATTTCCTCCGGGAGTTGAACGAGGAACACGGCACCACGGTCCTGCTGACCACCCACGACCTCCAGGACATCGAGCAGTTGTGCTCGCGCGTGATGGTCATCGACCACGGGCGGCTGATGTACGACGGTCCGCTCGCCGGCCTGCACGAGGTGGGGGAGAGCGAACGGACCCTGGTCGTCGACCTGGAACGGGAGCTGCCACCGATCGACATGGGCGGGGCGGCGCGGGTGGTGAAGGTCGAAGGCCCCAGGCAGTGGCTGGCGTTCCCGGCGTCGGAGTCGGCGGCGCCGCTGGTGGCGCGGGTCGCGGCGGAGTATCCCCTGGTCGACCTGTCCGTTCGCGAGCCGGACATCGAGACGGTGATCGCGAAGATGCTGCATTCATTGGGAGACACCCCCAAACCCCCGTCGGACAGGACTACCGCATAGTGCCGGCCGACCATAACTCGTAGTCTGCTCTGTATGACCGACGATGCCCCGGAGCTCCGTGCCTCCGACGCCGATCGTGAACGAGTCGCCGAGGTCCTCAGGGACGCCCTCGCGGAGGGTCGGCTCGACATGGAGGAGTTCGAGGAACGGCTGGAGGCGACGCTCAAGGCCCGTACGTACGGGGAGCTGACGCCGATCACGCGGGACCTGCCCGCCGCGGCCGCCTCGGCGCCGGTGTCGTTGAACAAGGCTCCCGTGGACAGGGGTAGTTGGGGAAGCCGGATCGTGGGCGGCGAGGGCTCGTCGACCTGGGCGGTGGCGGTGATGTCCGGGTTCCAGCGCAAGGGGCGCTGGACCGTGCCGAGGCGCTTCGACTCCTTCGTGTTCTGGGGCGGCGGCGAGATCGACCTGCGTGAGGCGGACTTCGCCGACGGGGAGGTCGTGCTCAACTGCATCGCGATCATGGGCGGGATCAGCGTGATCGTGCCACCGGGCGTCCAGGTGGTGATGCGCGGCATCGGCATCATGGGCGGTTTCGACGAGCGTGAGCACGACATGGCGCCGGACCCGGGTGCCCCGCGGGTCATCGTGACGGGCTTCGCCTTCTGGGCCGGCGTCGAGGTGAAGCACAAGATCACAAAGGCGGAACAGCAACGCCTGAAGGAAGCACGCCGCCAGGAAAAACTCGACCGCAGGTCGGCCCGCCAGGAACTGCACGCGGCAAGGCAGGAGTGGCGCGACGAACGCAGGCGCCGAAGGCACGGCGACTACTGACGAGGACCGGGCGCAGCCGACCTGGGCGCGGGGCCTACCGGCGAGGGCCAGGCGCAGCCGACCCAGGGGCGGGGCCTGCCGAGCGACGGTGACGCAGCCGACCTGGGCGCGGGCCTGCCGAGCGACGGTGACGCAGCCGACCTGGGCGCGGGGCCTGCCGAGCGACGGTGACGCAGCCGACCTGGGCGCGGGGCCTATTGAGTGACGGTGACGCCAGTCAACCCAGGGGCGCGGGGAACTGCGCGACCAGCCCCAACCGGCCCGCGGGTGCCCACCGGCCGGTTCGGCACCGCCGAAATCCGCCGTCGTGGCTGATCGCCGTTGCGGCGGGATTGTTCTCGGCGTCGGCTGTAGGCGCGGCGGGAACTCTTGTTCCGTTCCGGGAGTAGTCAGGAAGGGACAATATGTGCGGGATCACCGTGAGGGTGTGACCGGCTGCGAACGGGTGGAGCAGATGGCGGAACCTACGGATACGGCGTCCTACAAGTCCATGAACGCCTTCACACCCGCCGACGAGGAGCGCCAGCGCGGCGTACGGCGCATGAAGCGCACGGCGACCGGCCTACTGCTGCTCGTCGCCGTGGTGTACGCCCTGGCCAAGGTGGCGTCCGGCGCGGGCGCCGGCGTCTGGGCGGACTATGTCGCCGCCGCGGCCGAGGCCGGCATGGTCGGCGCGCTCGCCGACTGGTTCGCGGTGACCGCCCTCTTCCGCCACCCGCTCGGCCTGCCCATCCCGCACACCGCGATCATCCCGACGAAGAAGGACCAGCTCGGTGTCTCGCTGGGCGAGTTCGTCGGCGAGAACTTCCTCTCCCAGGACGTCGTACGACAGCGGCTGCACTCCGTCGGCATCGGCAGCCGGCTCGGCGCCTGGCTCGCGGAGCCGGCACACGCCGACCGCGTGACGGCCGAGCTCGCGACAGCGCTCCGCGGCGCCCTGACCGTGCTGCGGGACTCCGACGTCCAGGCCGTGGTCGGCGAGGCGATCAACCGGCGGGCCGACGCGCAGGAGATCGCCCCTGGCATCGGCAAGCTGCTGGAGCGGATCGTCGCCGACGGCGGCCACAAGCGGGTCGTGGACCTCGTCGTCACCCGCGCGCACGACTGGCTGGTGCTGCACGGGGACTCCGTGATGGACGCCGTGCAGGGCGGCGCCCCCGGCTGGACGCCCCGGTTCGTGGACCGCAAGGTCGGCGAGCGCGTCTACAAGGAGCTGCTGCGCTTCTGCGCCGAGATGCGGGACATGCCCTCCCACCCGGCGCGCGGCGCCCTCGACCGCTTCCTCACGGACTTCGCGAACGACCTCCAGTCCGACACCGACACCCGGGCCCGGGTCGAACGGCTCAAGGGCGAGGTCCTGGGCCGGGGCGAGGTGCAGGACCTGATCGCGTCCGCCTGGACGGCCGTACGATCCATGATCGTCTCGGCGGCCGAGGACGAGCGCAGTGAGCTGCGGCTGCGCGTCCGCGCCTCCCTGATCTCTCTGGGTGCCCGGATGGCCACGGAGCCCAAGGTCCAGGAGAAGGTCGACAGCTGGGTCGAGGGCGCGGCCGTCCACGTGGTGACGACGTACCGCAAGGAGATCACGTCCCTGATCACCGACACGGTGGCCGGCTGGGATGCGGAGCACACCACCCGGAAGATCGAGGCGCACATCGGGCGCGACCTGCAGTTCATCCGGATCAACGGCACGGTGGTCGGGTCGCTGGCCGGCGTGCTGATCTTCACGGTGTCGCGGGCGCTGGGGGCGTAGGGGGCTGGTCGCGCAGTTCCTCCCCCAGCCTTCGGCCGGGGGACCCCCAGCGCCCCTGAAGGGGCGCTACGGCTGCTGCTTCTCAGAGTGGCCCGCGGCCTGCTCCCGGTACCGCCCCGGTGTCGTGCCGAACTCCCTCTGGAACGCGTGGGACAGGGCGTACGGGCTGCCGTAGCCGACGCGGTCGGCGATCGTGGACAGGGTTTCCGGGGTGTCGCGGAGCAGGCTCGCGGCGAGGATCAGGCGCCACCACGTGAGGTAGGCCATCGGAGGGCGGCCCACCAGCGCGGTGAACCGGCGCGCCAGGGTGGGGCGGGAGACGCCCGCCTCCGCCGCCAGGCGGTCGTTGCTCCACGGCGCCGCCGGGTCCGAGTGCAGCGCCCGCAGGGCCGCCGCCGTCACCGGATCGCCCAGCGCGGCCGGCCAGGCGCCCGCCGTGGACTCGCTCATCCAGGAGCGGATCATGTAGACGAGGAGGAGGTCGAGCAGGCTCGGCAGCGCGACGCAGGAACCGGGCCGCCGTGCGTCCAGCTCACCGGCGAGCAGGTCGATCGCGGCCCGGAGTTCGGGGTGGCGGCCCACCCGGTTGGGCAGATGGACGACCGCGGGGAGTTCCGTCATCAGCGGGTGCATCCGGCTGCAGTCGAGCCGGTACTTGCCGCAGAGCATCACCGTAGCGTCCCGGTCCGGCGGCCATGCCCGTGGCCCCGTCCCCTCGGACCACCGCTCGAACGGCACCGCCTTCGCCGCCGCGACCGCCGCGTCGAGCGGGGAGTCCGCGAGCACATGGCCGGTGCCGTGCGGCAGCAGCACCGCGTCGCCCACTCCGAGGGACACCGGGTCGCCGCCGTCGGGCAGCAGCCAGCAGCCGCCCTGCAGCACGACATGGAAGCCCGCGCCGTCGTAAGGGTCCAGCCGCGTGCACCAGCTCCCACCGATCCGCACCCGGTTGGAGGAGGGGTGTCCCAGGTGTACGACGGAGATCGCGTCGCTGACCACATCCATCCGCCCAGCGTAATCTCCCGTGCAAGTGTGTGAGACGGACGCGTATCTCCGTGAGCATTGAGCGCATTGAGACGCTCGTCCGGCCTTCCTAAGCTCGGACGCATGACGAACGAGACCGAGAGTGTGCAGAGCATCGTGCTGGGGGACGTCGAGGTCATCCGGGTGGTCGAGTGGCACCAGCCGTTCGTGCCCGCCTCCGGCATGTTCCCGGACGTCGCCGCCCAGGTGTGGAAGGCCAACGAGGACTGGCTGGCACCGGACCACTGGGAGCCGGAGAGTGACCGGGCGGTGCTCGCCCTGCAGACGTGGGTGCTGCGCAGCGCCGGGCGGACCGTCCTCGTCGACACCGGCGTGGGCAACGGGCGTGAGCGGCCGGGCATGCCGCCGTTCCACCGGCGGGAGGGCGATTTCCTCGGCCGGCTGGCGAGGGCCGGGGTGCGCCCGCAGGACGTGGACGTCGTCGTCAACACCCACCTCCATGTCGACCACGTCGGCTGGAACACCGTCGACGCGGACGGGGAGTGGGTGCCGACGTTCCCCAACGCCCAGTACCTCCTCCCGGCCGCCGACGACTTCCACTACGGCCCGGACAACGCCTACGCGAACGGCGAGCGGGAGGACGACCGCCTGATCTACGAGGACAGCATCGCGCCCGTCCACCGGGCCGGACAGACCGTGCTGTGGGACGGCTTCCACCGCATCGACGAACACCTCACCCTGGAGCCCGCGCCCGGCCACACCCCCGGTTCGTCCGTGCTGCGGCTGGCGTCCGGGAGCGACCGGGCGGTCTTCGTCGGAGACCTGCTGCACAGCCCGGTGCAGCTCCTCCAGCCCTGCTGCAACAGCAGCGCCTGCCTGGACCCGGAACAGGCGGTGGCCAGCCGCCGCCAGATCCTCGGGCGGGCGGCCGACGAACGGGAGCTGCTCGTCCCCGCGCACTTCGGCGGTGCGGGTGCCCTGGAGGTCCGCCGGGACGGCGACGGGTTCGCCCTCGGCCCCTGGGCCGCCTACTGACCGCCGCGCGTCCGCTTGCGCAGCAACAGCAGCCCGCCGGCCAGCGTCGCGACCGCCGCGGTCGTGGTCCACGCCACGATCTCCCCCGCTCCCGTCGCAGCGAGGTCATCACCCTTGCCCTTGCCCTTGCCCGCTGCCGAGGCGGAGGCAGAGGCGGAGGCGGAGGCCAAGGGGGCCGCCGACCCCAGCGCACTCGGCGCCGCCGCCGGACTCGGCGACGCCGAGCTCCTCGGTGTACTCACGGCCCGGTCCCGCGTGAACGCCAAGGTCCCGAAGCCCAGTTGGTCGAACCCGCCGCTGTTCGGCCCGTAGTCCCCGCCCCCGCCCTCGGGGGCCGCCTTCGCCGCGATCTGGGTGAGATACGTCGCCGATATGCCCCGCCGCTTGGTGTAGTGGTTGGCGATCATCGCCCAGATGGGGCGGGTCATGGCCGGGTCGGCGGCCGCCGCGGCGGTCACCGTCTCACTCCCCGACCAGCCCCCGATCGCCCCCTTCCGCCGCGTGCTCGCGGTGAACGGCACCTGACCGCCCATGCTCCACTTGGCGACGTACTGCGCCCCCTTGAGGAACCGGCTGTCGTCGTAGCCGTACAGGTCGAACCCCTGGTTCCACGCCATCTCGCAGAACGTGCCCATCAGACCGACCCCGAGCAGCGCGTGCCCCTGGTCGCGCCCCGCCTCCAGCCATTCGCCCAGCCCGTCGTCGTACACGACCGGGATCGCGTTCCTGATCGCCCCGAGCCCGGCGCCGTTCTTGAAGTAGTCGACCGCGCGGGCCACCTGGGCGCGGTCGTCGCAGAAGATGCCGGTGGCGAGGACACAGGCCATGTTGGCGAGGTCCCAGTTGGTCCAGTAGTTGGAGACGACGGCACCGTTGTGCTGGACCAGGAAGTCGTCGCTGACCGCGCCGAACAGCTTGCTGAGCATCTCCTGGAAGCGGGCGAGCTCGAAGTCGGCGTGGTCGCGGACGAGTTCGGCGGCGTTGGCGAACTGGTAGCCGTACAGGCCGGCGGCCAGGAACCGGTCGGCGGAACCGTTCACGGCGGTGAGCGTCGAGGACCAGGCGTTGAGGATCGCGACGGCGGTGTCGGCGTACGCGCTCTCGCCGGTGACGTGGAAGCGCAGGGCGTTCTGGTAGGCGGCGTGGATGTCGTTGTAGAGGATCGTGTAGTTCTGCGGGGTGCCCGAGCCCCGGTACACGACGGCCTGCGGCCGCGGCTGCCAGCCGCTCTGCGCGTGCCGGTTGGCGGTGAGCCTGGCGAACCCGGCCGTGTAGGGCGCGGCGCCCGCCTTCACCTTGGCGGCCATACGGTCGAGATCGGTACGGGTGTGCAGCAGGCCGGGATGGGCGAAGGAGCCGGACCCGGTCCCGGCGGCGGTCGCGGTACCGCGCGCGGCGGCGATCCCCGCGGCGGCCCCCACCGCCACTCCCGAGGCCTTCAGCATGCTCCGGCGGCTGATCTGTCGAGTCGTGTGCATGCCCTGGGAGACGGGCCGGCCAGGCCCGGATAACAGAAACCGGGAAGACCGCCTTCAGGCGCCGGTCGTCGACCCCGGCCGCACTATCATCAGCACCGTCACGACGGCCCAGAGCAGGTTGAACAGCCCGGTGAACATGGCGAGTCGGGCCGTGGCCTGCCGTGTCCCGCCCGCGCCCCCGCCCTCGACCAGCGCGGTCTGCCGGGGCAGCACCAGCGCGGCGAGCACGACCGCCGCCAGCGCGGTGAGCGCGATCGAGGTGATCAGCCACGCACTCCCGAGCACATGCATGTTGCTCGCGGTGGCGAACCCGAACACGGGGACGGCGACGCCGACGACGGCGTACACCCGGCAGATCCGGTGCAGCAGCTGAAGCGTCTCGGCGGCCCGGACGTCGTCCGGGGCCTCGATGACGCGGCGGGCGGCGGGCGGGAACATGCTGGCGGCCACGGTGACGGGACCGACGGCGACGATCGCCGCGAGGACATGGACGGCGAGGAGGAACTTGGTCACGGCGTCGACCGTAGGCGGCCGGCGGATCTTGCAGAAGCGGCAATAATGCCACCACTCGACAGATTCTCGCCATCGGTGCCTAGAACGTCGTGCGGGTGGCTGCCGTGACGGGAGCCCTGATTGGCGAAATCCCGGCGACCGGCTACGTTCCTGCCATGCACACCGTCGCCGTACTCGTCCTGGACCAGGTCGTCCCCTCCGATTTCACCGTGCCGATCGACACCTTCGGCTGGGCCCGGCTGCCCGACGGCCGGGACGCCTACCGGGTGCGGGTGTGCGGGCCCGCGGACGAGGTGACCGCGGCGGGCGGCGCGTTCACGATCAAGGCGCCGTACGGGCTGGACGCGCTGGCCGAGGCGGACACGATCATCGTGCCGGGCGTCGCGGACCCCGCCCTCGCCCTGCCCGCCGAGGTGGTCGACGCCCTGCGCGCGGCGGCGGCGAACGGCACGCGGATCGCGTCGGTCTGCGTCGGCGCGTTCGTCCTCGCGGCCACTGGCCTCCTCGACGGCCTGCGCGTCACCACGCACTGGGCCGCGGCCGACACCCTGGCCGCGCTGCACCCGGGGATCGAGGTGGACGCGAACGTCCTGTACGTCGACAACGGCCAGTTCCTGACCTCGGCGGGCGCGGCCGCGGCGATGGACGTGTGCCTGCACATGATCCGCAAGGACTACGGCTCGGCGGTCGCCGCACACGCGGCCCGGATGTCGGTGATGCCGCTGGAACGGGAGGGCGGCCAGGCCCAGTTCATCGTCCACGACCAGCCGCCGGCCCCCGCCGGTGCCACTCTGGAGCCGCTCCTGGGCTGGCTGGAGGACAACTGCGACCGGGACCTCACCCTGGACGAGGTCGCGACGCGGGCCGGCATGAGCACCCGTACCCTCAACCGCCGCTTCCGCGACCAGACCGGCACGACCCCTCTGCAGTGGCTGCACCGGGCGAGGGTGCGGAGGGCGCAGCACCTCCTGGAGACCACCGGTCACCCCGTCGAGCGCATCGCGGTCCAGGCCGGCTTCGGCTCGCCGACCGCGTTCCGGGAACGGTTCCGCAGGGTCGTCGGGACGAGCCCGCAGGCGTACCGGCGGTCGTTCCGGAGCGTGGACTGAGGCGGCTCAGGCCCGGTGGTCGTTCCGGAGCGTGGACTGAGGCGGCTCAGGCCCGGTGGTCGTTCCGGAGCGTGGACTGAGGCGGCTCAGGCCCGGTGGTCGTTCCGGAGCGTGGACTGAGGCGGCTCAGGCCCGGTGGTCGTTCCGGAGCGTGAACTGAAAGGGCTTAGGCCCGGCGGTCGTTCCGGAGCGTGGACTGAGGCGGCTCAGGCCCGGTGGCCGATCCGGAGCGTGAACTGAAAGGGCTTAGGCCCGGCGGTCGGCGACGGCCCAGGACGCCAGCGCCACCGCGCCCGCCACCCCGAACACGGACGGCCAGGCGCCGACCTTCTTGGCCAGCGGATGCGACCCGGCGAACGCGGCGACATACGCGGCGGACAGCGCCCCCGCGGCCTTCCCGCCCGCCTGCTGTCGCCACTGCTGCGCGGCGGCGGCCCCGGCGACGGCCAGCACGGCCCCGCCCAGCGGCCGCTTCTTCGTCCACCGGGCCACGCCGTACCCTCCGACGAGCCCGCTCGCGGCGATCACCGAACTGGGAACCCTGGCCATGCCTGTCTCCTTCTGTCTGGATCTCCCGAGGCTAACCCCCCGTCATCCGAAGGGCCCTCAGCGCCCCTCTTCTTCACCACCCGGGACGGCACCCGTATCCCCTACCGCGACGAGCACGGCGGCGACGCGGGCCGGCGAGCAGCACCGGCGCAAGTCCGGCGGAGGCCGTCGCCCCAGCGATCAGCCCACCGGGAGGGATACCGGCCCAGGCCGGCGAGTCACCGAGCGCGCTGGCTCGGCCCGGCATCCGGCGCGGCTCGTCCCGCAGACGCTTCGCCGAGGTGGGCTGCCTGACGGTCACTGGCTCCTGGTCTTGTCGGAGTCCGGGATGCCCTCCTGGGTGGCCTTCGCGTAGGCCTGCTCCACGGTGAGGCCCCGGTAGGCCGCCCCCGAGGCAGGGAGGCCGCCCAGCGGCCAAGGGGAGGCTTTGGCGCACTGAACAGTGTCGCCGGCGATCTCCGTGTGGGCCTGGGCGGTCGCCGCGCCGATGTCCACCGGGGGCTTGGAGCCGGACGAGGAGCCGCCGCCGACCTTGAGGTCCGGGCCGACGACCACGTGGACGGTGGTGAGGCCGGGGACTGTGGTGAGGGAGGAGGGAGACAGACCCAGGGCGCTGGCCACCTGCTGCGCCTCACCCTTGTAGCGCGGGTCGGCGGCCGAGTACTCCACCTTGCTTGCGCTCACCGTCGTGGGGGTGTGCTCGAAGACGGAGTTGGAGTAGCCCTTGCCGGCCAGCTCGCTTTGCACGGCGGCCGCACGGCCCGGGATCCCGGTGCCGTTGAACACGTGGACCTCGACCGTGGACGGATCCACCGACTGGTCGGCGGAGGCGGTCGCGCCCGCGGACGGCTTGGGCGAGGACGAGGTGGTCGGCGTCAGCGACTGGTCGTCGGCTATCGAGTCGAAGAGTTGCTGCGCGCCCGGCCCCGGCACCAGCCAGGCGTTCGGGTTGTAGGGGTCCTGACCCGTCGGCATGGTGGCGAAGGTTATGTGGTCGGTCGGGATGCTCCCGAGCGTGTTGGCGAGGCCGACCAGGCTGCTCACACCGGCCAGCCCGTCGTCCACCGCGAACGCATGCGAGGCGGCCTCCGCGAGCTTGAAGACGTGCGAGGGGTCGGCCAGTGTGCCGGCGCTCTTCATCTTGTGGATCAGCGCGCTCAGGAAGATGTGCTGGGTCTCGGCGCGGTCCACGTCGCTCGCGCCGCCGAACGCGTGCCGGGTGCGCAGGAACTTCAGCGCGCCCTGGCCGACCAGGGTGTGTGTGCCGGCGGACAGCTTGAGGTGCGAGCCCGGGTCGTAGACGTTGTGCGTGGTGCAGACCTGCACACCCCCGACAGCGTCGGACATGTTCACCACGCCGGAGAAGTCCACCACCATGAAGTGATCGATGTGCACCCCGGTGAGGGCGTTGACCGCCGCCACCGTGCAGCCCGGCCCGTAGTTCAGGCTGTTGGTGATCTGGTCGTTCGAGGGGAAGTCGTGGGGCTTGCCGTTCTGCGTGCACGACGGCATCCGGAGGTCCGTGTCGCGTGGGATGCTCATCACCGTCGCGTTCTGGTGGTCCGCCGAGACGTGCACCAGCATCTCGACATCCGCGTGCGGCAGGGACTGGTCCGAGCCACCCAGGCGGCTGTCCAGCGCGCTGTTACGGGTGTCGGAGCCGATCACCAGGAGGTTCAGCGCACCCGGGATCACGGCGCCCTTCTGCGGCTGTGTGCCGGCGTCCAGGGCGCTGTGCTTGATGTTGCTGTCGAGCTGGTAGACCCAGGCACACCCCGCGGCCGCGACGAGCACCACGAAGGCGCCGACGCCCATGGCTATTCGCTTCGCCCTCTTCTTGGCCTTCGGCTTGCGTCTCCCACCGGGAGTCGGCTTGCCTCGCGGTGCCCGGACCACCGGGGGCAGGGCGTCTTCGGAGGTCCGGGACCCGCCGTAGGAGATGTACGACACGATCGCGGCCTTCCTGACTACGCGTGCCACGTCGGGCTGAGGGCGATGGCACGCAGCTGCTTCATGGAGAGCGCGGGGGCCTTGCGGGTCGCGGCGGTCTGCTGGGAGCCGGAGTTGAAGGCGCTGACCACCACGCGGAAGCCGTCGGTGCGCAGGGTGTCGACGGTCCACATGACGACCCCGTCACCCCCCTTCTCCCCGGGCCCCTGCCGCTCGGCGACCTTCGTCCCGTCGGACAGGGTCTCGGACCCCCTGCCGAACAGGTCATCGGCCACATCGGACATGTCCGGCTGCACATTGATCTGAACGAGACTCCTGCCCTTGCCGTCGTCGACGACCACGTAGGTGAAGCCGCTGTCGTCAGCGCTCCCGTGCGCCACCACCTTCAGCCCCTTGGGGATCAGGGAGGTGAGGGTCTGCAGGATCCCCTTGCCGTTCTCCTGCGCGGCGGGGGGCTCCTGGGTCTGCCGGGGATCCTCGGGGATGGCGTCGACGACCCCGCGCCAGTCCTTCGCGGCCGCCAGCTCCTTCAACTGCGCCGCGGACAAGGGAGGTTCCTCCCGGCTGATCGGCGCGTCCTTCTCGGCGGCGGCGTTCCACTCGCTGACGGAGACGTGATGGCCGTCCGGGGTGACCAGGTTCGCGGTCCAGAGTTTGGTGTCCACGCGCCGGTCGGGGTACTCGTACCCCTTGGTCACCGTGACCACGGAGGCGTCGGGCAGATGGCTGGGGACACAACTGTCGTACGGGATATAGACCTTGTCCGGGCACTGGACGGCCTGCCGGGCGTCGTTCCCGCCGGGCAGCACCCGGTTCACGGCGACGCTGATGGCGGCGGCGCCGTGCCCGTCGTCGTACACGACCTGTGCGTACGGCGCCACGAGCGGGTCGTTCTCGTCGACCCCGCGGCCCTCGGCCTTGCTGAACTTCCCCTTGGGCAGGAGCCTTTCCAGCGTGCGGATCATCTCGTCCGAGGTGACGCCGTGGCCGGCGGGGGACGAGGTGGCGTGCGGGGTCGTGCTCACGGAGGAGGGCGGCCGCGCGACGGACGACGATCCGCCCCAGGGCACCGCCAACGCGCCGCCCACGCCGACGAGCGCGACACCGGTGGCGCCGCCCAGTACGGCGGCCCGCCGCCGCTGCCGTAGCCGCCGTCCACGGGCCGTACCGGCGGCGGCGAGCGCGGCCCGGTCGGTGTCGAAGTCGCCGCCGGTGTGATGCAGGGCGGCGGAGAGCTCACGCTCGAAGGGCTCGAAGGGCTCGAAGGGATCGCTGTCGCTGTGCTGCTGCTCGACGGGCATGACGAACCACCGTTTCCACAAGGTTGAGGTCAGGGGCGGGCGTACTCGGCGAGGTCCTCGCCCAGCAGCTCGCGCAGTCGCGCGAGGGCGCGCACGCACCGGGTGCGGACGGCGGCCGAACTCACGTTGAGCGCGTCCGCGGTCTCCTGTATCGACCGGTCCTCCCAGTACCGCAGGACGACCACGGCCCGGTCCTTGGCGGGCAGCCGCGCGAGCGCGTCGAGGAGGGTCAGCCGCAGCGAGGGGTCGGTGCCGGTGCCGCTGTCGGCCTGTTCGGGGAACGAGTCCCTGGTTCTCTCACCGCTGCTGAACCGCCGCCGGTGGGCGAGGAAGGTCCGGGTGAGGACGGTCTGCGCGTACCCGGCGGGGTTGCCGACGCGGGAGACCCGCCCCCAGCGGACGTAGATCCGCCCGAGGGCCTCCTGCACCAGGTCCTCCGCGAGATGGGTGTCCCCGGCGGTGAGCAGACAGGCGGACCGGTACAGATGCCCGGCCCGCGCCGCGGCGAAGTCGGCGTAGTCCTCCACAGGCCCCTGACTCATCCGCAAGCTCCCCGTCCCCGTCCCCGGCGCTCTGCCGCTCACCTCATTGATGCGGTGGGCCGGGGAAAATGTTTCAAGGGATTTTCAGAGCAGGCTCACTGCCCCCTCTCAGACCCGCTCCAACGGCCGATGCTCCCCCACGGGCAGCTCCACCCGGACCACGTCCCCCGGCCGCACCACACCCCCCACCTTCACCACGCTCATCACTCCGGCCTTGCGCACGACCTGCCCGCTCTCGTCCCGCCCGACGACCTGCTTCAGCAACCCCTGCTGGAAGCCGTCGATCTGCAGACACGGATTCCGCAGCCCGGTCACCTCGACGACGGCGTCCTCCCCGATGTGCAGCAGCGTCCCGGTCGGCAGCGCCAGCAGATCGACGCCACGGGTGGTGATGTTCTCCCCGAGCTCCCCGGCTCCGACCCCGAACCCGGCGCCCCGCACCTCCTCGAACAGCTCCTCGTGGATGAGGTGCACCTGCCGCAGATTGGGCTGACTCGGATCCTGCGCGACCCGGGACCGGTGCTTCACGGTCACCCCGGAGTGCACATCGCCCTCCACCCCGAGCCCGGCGAGCAGCGTGATGCTCTCCCGGTTCGGCTTGGTGAAGGAGTAGACGTCATTACGACTGACAGCTGTCACGACCCCGTTCATACCGCCGACCCTAATCGGCCGACCGCGGGGTCGGAAGATCGGCGACCAACAGCCGGGGCCTGACGTCGGGGGAGCCGGAACCGGGTGGACCGCCGTGCCGCGTGCCGCCGTGCCGCCGTGCCGCCGTGCCGCGTGCCGCCGTGCCGCCGTGCCGCGTGCCGCCGTGCCGCCGTGCCGCGTGCCGCCGCCGTGCCGCGTGCCGCCGTGCCGCCGTGCCGCCGTGCCGCGTGCCGCCGTGCCGCCGTGCCGCGTGCCGCCGTGCCGCCGTGCCGCGTGCCGCCGTGCCGCCGTGCCGCGTGCCGCCGTGCCGCCGTGCCGCGTGCCGCCGTGCCGCGTGCCGCGTGCCGCCGTGCCGCCGTGCCGCGTGCCGCGTGCCGCCGTGCCGCGTGCCGCCGTGCCGCGCCGCCTACCGCCTTGCCGTCTGTCGTACCTCCCGCGCCGCCTACCGCCTTGCCGTCTGTCGTACCTCCCGCGCCGCCTACCGCCTTGCCGTCTGTCGTACCTCCCGCGCCGGGCGCCCGCCGTAACGCCGAGCGCCCCGCCGTAACGCCCGCCGCCCGCATCAGCCGTTCAAGCCGTCGCCTCTCGCACCGCGTCGACGAGCGTGGACGCACGTGTGTCCTCGGCGCCCTCGACGATGCTGTTCATGACGTAGCCGAAGGCGATGCCGTGCTCGGGGTCGGCGAAGCCCAGCGATCCGCCCCGTCCGGGGTGGCCGAAGGCACGGGGGCCGGTCAGGGGGTTCGTCTCGATCGGCAGCATGTAGCCGGAGGCGAAGCGGACCGGGAACATGATGACCTTGTCCGGCCCGGCGGCCTGCTCCGCGGTCGCCGACGCCAGGGTCTCGGGGCTGAACAGCCGTACCCCGTCCACGTCCCCGATCAACGCGGCGTACATCCGTGCCAGGCTGCGCGCGGTGCCGATGCCGTTGGAGGCGGGAATCTCGGCGGCCTGCACCTCGGCCGAGTTGAAGTCGATCTCGGCGGGATCGGTGAGGGTGAACGCTCGGTTGCTCAACGACTCCGGGTCCTGCAGCGCGGCGACGTACTCGCGCGCCTCCGGCGGAACGGCGTCCAGCGGTACGGTGCTCAGGTCGAACTCCGGCTTCGGGTAGACCATCCGGCTGACCCGCCCACGCTCGGCCGCCGGCAGCCCGATGAAGAAGTCCAGTCCGAGCGGCCCGGCGATCTCCTCCGCGAAGAACCGGCCCGGCGTACGGCCGGACACCCGCCGGATCACCTCTCCGACCAGCCATCCGTAGGTCCGCCCGTGGTAGCCGTGCCCGGTCCCCGGCTCCCACTGCGGCCGTTGCGCGGCCAGCGCGGCCACCATCGCGTCCCACCCCAGCGCGTCGCCCAGCGGCACCGGCCGGTCCAGTGCGACCAGCCCGGCCCGATGCGACAGCAGCCACCGCACCGGAATCCCCGCCTTGCCGTTCGCCCCGAACTCCGGCCAGTAGTCGGCCACCGGAGCGTCGAGATCCAACTCCCCGCGCTGGGCGAGCAGATGAGCGACGGTGGCGGTGGCTCCCTTGGTCGCGGAGTACACGAGTTGCAGAGTGTCCCGCTCCCACTCCCGCCCGGTGTCCGGATCGGCGACACCGCCCCACAGATCCACCACGGGCCGCCCGTCCCGGTACACGCAGACGGCCGCCCCGACATCCCCCCGCCGCTCGAAGTTGGCGGCGAACGCCTCCCGTACACCCTCGAACCCGTCTGCGACTTCCCCGTGGATCATCGTCATGCCCACATCCTGGCACCGCGGCCAGGGCCCTGCGAGCCCTGGACGACCCAATCCCGCCGTCATTCACGCCAGTTGACGGCCGGACATGGGTGGTGCCCAGGAGGCCGGAACCTCCTGGGCACCACTTTCCGGCCGGCGTGCCGTCAGCGGACCGTCATCCTCATCCGTCCGTGGCCGTGACGTCCGAGGAGTACACGAGGGCGACCCGGTGGTTGTACTGGATGGTGTACATCGCCTTGGCGCCGGTGACGACCGTGCCGCTGGAGGGGAAGAAGTCGTCCGTGAGGGACGGCGCCACGGTGGCCACGTAGGCCTGACCGGCCGGGACGGTGTACATGCTGAGCGGTGCCTGCGTCGACGGCGACAGGCCCGCCGGGTACTCGGCGGCGTCCGGGTAGCTGGAGCCGTACACCGCCACCGGGGGGTCACCGGCCGCCGTGATCACCTTCACCCCGTGTGCGGGCGCGGTGTTGCACCCGTGCGGGTTGGAGAACCACACCTTCGAGCCGCTGTACCACACGGCGGTCCAGTCCCCGTCCTGGTCGGCGACCACGAACTGCTGTCCCGCCGCCGCGGTGCTGCCCCAGTCGTTGATCCGGTCGGTGCCGGCCGCGCCGGGGTGCAGCGCCTGGTCCCCGAAGAGGGGTGCGGTGTCGCTGGGCGCGGTGCGCAGGTAGACGAAGTCCGACGGCTGCTGCGTCTCGGTGCACGCGGTGGTCGCGCCGGTCGGGTCGTCGGAGGGGCAGATCTGGACGGTCTGCAGGTTGTCCTCAAAGCGCGGGGCGATGGTGACCACCGAGCCGACGGGACCGACGCCGTGCCGCCCGGTGTGCACACCGAGCAGGTTCATGAAGTGGTTCCAGTCCCAGGACGGGCCCGGGTCCCAGTGCATGCCGGAGACGAGGGACGACTTCGGCCCGGCGACGTTGTCATGGCCGATGATGTGCTGCCGGTCCAGCGGTATGTCGAACCGGTCGGCCAGGTACTTCACCAACTCGGCCGTGGCCTCGTACTGCGCCTCGGTGTACCAGGTGGCACCGTGCGCGGCGTAGCCCTCGTGCTCGATGCCGATCGAGTGCATGTTGGTGGAGTAGTTGCCCGCGTGGAAGGCGAGGTCCTTCGTGGGCACCATCTGCGTCACCGCGCCGTCGGAGGACCGCATGACGTAGTGCGCGGCGGAGCCGCCCGCCTTCTCGAAGGTGGTGATGGCGGCGTCGTACGAGCTCTCGGTGTCGTGGATGACGATGCTGTCGATCCGGATGCCGTTGGCGGGGCGGTTGGAGACCTGGCCGTTGGACGCCGCGGCCGGAACGAAGGTGCAGGCGACAGTGGTCGGGCACTCGGTGTCCGTGGCCGCCGCGGACTTCAGGTCCAGGGCGTTCAACTGACCGGTGGCCGGGTCGACATCGCTGTCAGCCGCCAGGCGTACGTGCTCGCCGTCGGCCGTGGTGCGGCCGGCGCCCTTCTTCACCGTGGCGAACACCCGGTCGGCGAAGGCCCCGGCCCCCTGCCGCCGGCTGGACTGGCTGTAACGGGCCACGGCCGCATACCAGTTGCCGGGATCCGCGGAGGTGGATCCGGTGACGGCCTTCTGGTACGAGGCGAGCAGCGCCGCGCCGCCGCGGATGTTGGCCGTCGGGTCGGTGCGCAACTCCTCGGCCGACAGCCCGGTCAGCTTTGCGGCCGCCTGGAGGGTGTGCAGGGCCGGATCGGCGGCGAGCTTCGTCAGATCGGCGCGGCCCGCCGCGCCCGCGTCGCCCCCGGCCATCATGGCCGGGGTGACGTCCGTCAGGTGCATCGGCCCGTAGCCGCCGTCCGTGCTGTGCTTCCCGGCGTGCGTGTCCCACGCCGACTCCTGGTACGCCACCGCCAGCAGCACCTGCTGCGGGACGTGGTAGGCGTCGGCGGCGGCCGTGAAGTCCTGCTGCAGAGAGGTCACCGGCTCTGCGGTGTCGCCGGCGGCGAGGGCCGGCATCGGCACGGCCGCCCCGCCCGTGACGGCGAGCGCGGCGACGGCGGTCAGCAGGGCCGCACGGCGGCGCTTCGACGCGTCTGCGCGTCTGGGATTGCTCGTTCTCATAAAAGGGTCCCCGGACCTCAGAGAGATCAAATAAGAGATCAACTGGCCGGACGGACAGGGCATACGACGGGGTATCGGTTCGTCGACCGGGCCGGTACGCGCTCAACTCCGTTGGTCTGCTCGGGGCTTCGTCCGTCGGCGTCTGGCAGTGGATGATCCCCCTCCGGGGCGACGCACGTCAACCTCGGCTAAGTGCGGGGGACTTGTGCAGAACGCGGCGATTGCGCCGCGGAGCTCGCTCGCGGGTGGCCCGTCGACCCAGGCCCTCCGACGGCCAGGCGCACCGCCACCCCGGCACCTCCTCCTCGATCCCGGTACGGGCCCGACCCCTGCCCTGCCCCGCCGTTGACAGCGTTTGGCTAACAGGGTTAGCTTGTGGCTAACACAGTTAGCCAAGCCCGAGGAGTGTCATGACCGAGTACCTTGCCGTCGACGGCGGCACGATCGCTTACGAGGTCGCGGGCTCCGGCCCGCTGATCGTTCTCGCACACGGCATGGGCGACAGCCGCGCCGCGTACCGTGCCGTGATCCCGGCGCTGGTGGCGGCGGGTCATCGCGTCGCCGCGGTCGACCTGCGCGGCTGCGGCGAGTCCAGCGCCGACTGGCCGGCCTGGAGCCGCACCGCCATCGCCGGCGACCTGCTCGCCCTGATCCGCCACCTGGGCGGCCCGGCCGTGCTCGTCGGCCACTCGATCTCCGGCGGCGCCGCCACCATCGCCGCGGCGCAGGAACCCTCGCTGATCAGCGCGGTCGTCGAACTGGCGCCGTTCACCCGCAAGCAGTCGCTCCGCCTCGGCGACCTGCGGGTCAAGCGCTTCCGCCAGGGCATGCTGCGGCTGCTCGGCACGGGAGTGCTCGGCAGTGTGCCGCTGTGGCGCTCGTACCTCGACGTCGCCTACCCCGGCGTGAAGCCGGCCGACTGGGCCGAGCGGCTCGACCGCATCGACTCCCTGCTGCACGAGCCGGGCCGGATGAAGGCCCTGCAGGGTATGGGCCGCAGCACCCCGGCCGACGCCGGCGTGCAGCTCGGCAACGTCCGCTGCCCGGTCCTGGTCGTGATGGGCACGCTCGACCCCGACTGGGCCGACCCGCACGCCGAGGGCTCGGCGATCGTCGACGCCCTGCCGTCCGGCCTCGGCCGCCTGGAGATGATCGAGGGCGCCGGGCACTACCCGCACGACCAGTTCCCCGACCAGGTGGTTTCACTGATGCTCGCCTTCCTCCGACCGGGCGCCGCCCGTGCCTAGGGCCGGCCTCGACCCGACGGCCGTCGTCGCGGCCGGCGCCGCCCTCGCCGACGAGGTGGGCCTCGCCAACCTGACGATGGGTCTGCTGGCCGAGCGGGTCGGCGTACGCACCCCGTCCCTGTACAAGCACGTGGACGGCCAGGAAGACCTCAACCGCCGCATCGCCGCCCTGGCGTTGAACGAGGCGGCCGACGCCGTCGGCGGCGCGGTCCGGGGACACGCGGGCCGCGACGCCCTGGCCGCCGCGGCCCGCGCCTTCCGCGCCTTCGTCCTGCAACACCCCGGCCGCTACGCCGCGACGATCGGCATCGAACCATCCGGCCCGGACGACCCACTGGCCACCGCGGGCCGGCGGCTGCTCGACTCCTTCACGGCGGTCCTGCGCGGCTACGAGATCGCGGAAACCGCAGAAACCGCAGAAATCGCAGAATCCGACGTGGACCACGCCCTGCGCACGCTCCGCAGCCTCTGCCACGGCTTCGCCACACTGCAGTCGGCCAGCGCCTTCCAGCGGAGCGCCGACATCGACGAGAGTTTCGACTGGCTGATCTCCTTCGCGGACCGCGGCCTGCGCGCCAGGTGAGAAGGGCGCCGCCGTCGACCGCTTCGACCTCATCGGCGCCACAGGGCACCGACCTGGCGGACACGGCAGTATTCCGCGACGTCCGGCCTGTCGGCCGTGAGCTGCCCTGGGCCGATGCCCTTGACCGGTTCTCCTGGGTTGCCGGTTCTCAGGACACCGAAGCGGACTCCCGTCGTTCCCCTCGGGCTCCTCTACGATCCCGACCGACGGCGCGGCCCCCGAAGAACCCCGCTGGCCCCTCACCCTCCTGACCCGAGAAGGCCACCCGGCCGAACCAGAGCCGACCGCAGCCGTCACCGAGGCGACGAAAAACGGCTCACACCAGCAGGAGTTGGCCCGCTGGACGGCTCTGGCGCAGGCTGGCCCGACTGGGGCGTGAGAGAGTCGGGTACGGGCCACTGAGCGCTGCCGTAAAGAAGAGGATCATGAGAACGTTGCCCGCCGTCACCGGCCGTGATGAGTTCGACGTTCTGGTCGTCAGGACCGACTACCACGACGACCAGGCGTGGCAGGACGTGACGGCGGCGCTGACGGAGCCCTGGGGGGACAGGCAGTACGAGGCACACGTCCACTTCATAGACGACCCGGCCTGGGCAGAAGTGACCGTTGACGAGGCGCTGAATGCGGTCTGCGCCGACGAGAACCTGGCCGTTGTCTTCCTCGCCGACCGGACAACCATGCAGGCTGAAAGCCACGCGTTGCTGGCGGTCACCACGCTGACGCGGGAGGAATGCCTGGACGACGAGGACTACGAGCAGTTGACCGAGTTCGGCCGTGAGTTCCGCACCGTCCCCGCAGGGGTCCACGACGTCCACGCAAACCTGAGCATCGGCAACCTGGGCTTCGAGGAGTACGCCGCATGGGCTCACGATGATCCCGAGGGGATCTACCGGTCCCTCTGAACAGGGATCACGGAACTGACACTGTTGGTGATCTCTACGCGGGTGCCGAAGGCGCGCATGGCTGGTTCCGTCTCCGCCTTGTTCCCAACCGGTCCCGTCGCCCGCTAGTTGTTGTCACAGGGCAGTTCCGAACCAGGGCGAGAGGGAACACGTGATGACCCATGAACGGTCGAACGGCTCACCAGCACCCGTGGTCAGCAACTCCCGGCAGACGCCTGCCCTCGCGGCAGGGACCATGACTCCGTTCGACGACATCTACGACCAGCCGGACCCTCGCGCGTACTTTCGTGAGCTGGGCCCCTGGGAATACCAAACCCCTCATCATGCGCAGCCCGTCTTCCGCCGCATGCTCACAGCGTGCCGGCCCGCGGGCCCGGCCACGGTGCTGGACCTGTGCTGTTCCTACGGCATCAACGCCGCCCTGCTCAACCACGATCTCACCCTGGCGGACCTGTACGCCCGCTACACATCGCCGCAGGCCACCGAGCTGACCACCGCAGAGTTGATCGAATGGGACCGGGCCTACTACGCGGCGCACCGGCGCTCAGACCCGGCCCGCGTCATCGGGCTCGACGCCGCCCCCCATGCTGTCTCCTACGCACACGCTGTCGGCCTGCTGGACGAGGGGTTCGCCGAGAATCTGGAGAGCGCGCCGCCCAGCCCGGCCCTGCGCCAGGCCGCCCGCCACACCCGCCTCATTACCGTCACCGGCGGAGCCAGCTTCCTGTCTCCTCTCACCTTCGAGCCGCTCCTGGACTGCGTCCCCAGCCCGGTGTGGGTCGCCGCGTTCGTGCTGCGGACCCACTCCTACCGCCGCATCGCCGAGTGCCTGGAACCGTACGGCCTCAGGACCGAGAAAGCCGTCCCCCACACGTTTCCGCAACGCCGCTTCACCAGCAGGCAGGAGCAGCAGTACGCGATCGACGCGGTGACCGCGGCCGGCGAGGATCCGCAGGACAGGGAGACTCACGGCTACTTCCACACCGCGCTGTACCTGTCGCGTTCCGCGACAGACGCCGCACAAACTCCCCTGACCACCCTGGTCCAGGCATCCTGACACCTTCCACATCCCCTACCCGGAACAGCAGCCGGAGATCACCAACAGCATCCGGAAATGCGGGCAGAGCCGTTTTCAAGGCTCTGCCCGCATTTCCGTGAACAGGCGCACTGGTCAGTGGGTGGTGTCCCTCACGCTGTCAGTAGGCTCGCGACGTGACGGATCACGGCATTGAGTTCGACAGCCGCCTGGTCCGCCTCTGGCTCACCGACGCGGGCCGCGCCCTCCAGAAACCGGTCGGGGAGGAACGCCGACGCATGGAGGAGGCGGTGACGGCGGACCTCACGGAGGTGGAACGACAGCACCTGCTGAGCGCGTTGACGAAGATCAACCGCGCGGCGAACGGGCTGCTGGAGGGGCCGGATCCTGAGGACCGTTAAGGGGACCGGGCCTCCCGTTGTTCCGAGGTGTCGTCGTCCTTGTCCAGCTCGGCCGTGTCGATCACAGATTGAGGGTTGTCCCGTAACGGTGAGTTGGGCCTAGTCTGAGCCAGTCACCTGGGTACCGATCTTGTGGAGGCTGAGACTGCCCCTATGGACATATCCCTGCGCGAGCTTGAGGACAGCGACCTGCCGATCTTCTGGCAGCAGTTGACGGATCCCGAGTTGCAGCAGATGGCAGCTGTGACCAGGAAGTATCACTACGACCGTGGCCACTTCGACCAGCACTGGGCGAAGGTGCGCGATGACCCGTCCGTGATCTTGCGAAGCGTTCTTGCCGACGGCGCTGTAGCAGGACACGCCGCTGTCTTCGGACCGCCGTCGGAGTGGGAGGTCACGTACGTCATCGGGCGAGCACATTGGGGCCAGGGCATCGCCACCGCGGCCCTTGCCGAACTGATCAAGCTGGAGCCCGCCCGGCCGCTGCACGCCGATGCCGCCGCTGACAATGCCGGCTCCATCCGAGTGCTGGAGAAGTGCGGCTTCGTCATCACTGGGAAGAGCCGGTGCTTCGCCCAGGCTCGTGATGAGGAGATCGACCTGGTGCACTTGACGCTGAGGTGAGCGAGGCGCACCGCCGCCTGGGCAGCTCATCCGGCCAGTGAGAGGTTGTGCCACAGCGTGATCGTCCCAAAGGTCGACCACATGGCACGATGACCACCATGGCAGGTCAGGTCTGGGTGTCACTCATATCATTGGGTGGCGTTGTCCTCGGCGGGATGTTGTCCTACCTCGTCCAGCACAGGACTCAACTGTCAGTGGAACGCGCCGAACAGCAACGGCAGCAGAACACCCTGTCGGAGGCTCGGCGCGCGGAACGGCTGGCCCTGCTGGAGCGGTTCATCGAGGTGGCGGCCGAGGCCGAACGCTCCGCGTTCAGCCGGCCTTCCGATTTCGACGACACCCACCCCTGGTACCTCAAGACCCAGGATGTCATGAACAGGCTATGGGTCGCCGAGCGGCTCATCCGCATCCAGTTCCCGCTGCCTGTGCATGACGCGGCACGTGCGTACTTCCTCGACCTCAACCGGACGGTATGGGAAGGCTTGCCCGACGGCGAGAGCGTACGGGACTACCTGGAGAACAACCGGCTGGCGTTCCTCGACACGGCCCGAACGGTCATGGGATAGCCCACCGCCGAGCCCTGTAGATCTTTACGGGACAGTCCTAGGCTGCCGACTTCACAGTCAAGTCACCGCTCGTTGTCGACAGATCCAGGAGGTACGTGCCTGACGGGTCGTCCTTGAACGCCACGTTCTTGTCACCGTGGGAGTCGTTCGCCGAGATCCGGTACTTGGCAGGCGGTGCGGTGACCGTGAGGCTGCCGTTGGTCGTGCGAGCCTTGACGTCCTGCGGGGTGGCCGTCCGGATCGTCACCTCGCCGTTCGATGTCTGCGTGTCGACGCCGCCGCCCTTGGCGTCCTTGACGTCGACGTCACCGTTGGACGTGCGTAGCTTCACAGGGCCCGATGCATTGGTCACCGCGATCTCACCGTTGCTTGTGTGTACATCGACCGCGCCGACATCGGTCAGTGTGATGCCGCCGTTTGAAGTGCCTCCCGTCACGGCAAGACCGGCAGGCACTTTGACGGTGTAGTCGACGCCGCAGTTCTTGCCGCAGCCGGACAGCACCAGGACGCCGTCCCTGACGCGGAAGGACGTGCCACTCGGCTTGTCACCGCGGTAGTTGACCTTGCGGTGCACGGAGATCGTGGAGGCGTCGGCCGAAGCGTCCACCTTCACATCTCCGTTCCCGTTGTCGAGACGGATCGAGGTGATTCTCTGAGGCACCTTGGCGTCGTCCTCGAAGCTCTTCTGGCTGAGGGCCGAGCACGAGGACAGCCCGCTGACTGTGAGAAGCCGTATCTCTATCGATCATGAGGACGGTTCTGACCGAACAGGTTCCCTGGCCGGGTGACCTCGGCCGGGTAGATGTATGAGGACAGAGCCCCTGGTAGCTCGATCGAGGCTGCGGCACCAATCGAGGCTGCGGCACCAAACGAGTCCCAGGCCCTGTTGTCCAAGTTTTGCGGGCCGGTCTTCATCCCGTCCAATTCCCGCGTGTCGTCGTGCCATTGCCTCGCGCGCCGGTTCGGGAGCGCGGCCGACCGCCCGGAGAAGATGCCGGTGCATCAACCGTCCTACCTGTCACCTACGTAGCCACTCGGCCTCGGTCGTATTCTCTGGCTGGCAGCTCCGGCTATCGGCGTTGAACGGTCGCGGTCGTTGTAAGGACACGGCCGGTCAGTGGTTTCGCAGTCAAGATCACCCTATGGCGTCGTCGTTCGTGCAAGCTCGGCAGCTTGCGATGCCGGGCGCCTAGGTTGGGCCTGTGATCAACGCCACTGCTTATTCGACCTCCGGTGTCCGCCTGCCCGGGCCTGCGAGGACGTCACTGTCCATTCCCCCTGCTGCGCATGGCACGCCGCATCCTGCTGCCGGTTTGGAGTGGTGGTACCTCAATGGGCACCTGAGCGCGGACGATGGTCGCGCGCACCACTGGGCGGTGCTCCTCGTTCGGCACGAGGCGGTGGACAAAGATGTGCCGGAGCCGGGTTACGGTTACGTCGCTACCTGGGCCGGCGACATGGGGACGGGCGCGGGATCGTGGCTGACGCCCGGCGGGCTTCGGGTAGTCCGCGACTCGATCCTCGGTGACCAGCTGGGTGACCCGCGTGTTCGCGCAGCCATGGAAGAGGTTCTCTCCGAAGGCGTGCCGCTGCCGGACCGGCTCCTGCAGGGCCCTGTCCGAAGTTCGGCCTCCGAATTGGACATCGTCCTGGGCGATCTCGCGGCGCTGCGTGCCGAGGGGGATGGCAGCTACCGTCTCCGCTTCCACAGCGAAGGCCACCCGAGTCTCGATCTCCGGCTGGTGCCCTGCAAGCCGGCCGTCCCTCAGGTGAACGTTGACGGGCGGGTGCCCGGCCGGTTTTCCGACGGTGGGGACGAGATCACGACGCACGTCATCTCGCGGCTCGATGTGCAGGGAACGGTGACCCCGGGGACGGGCGAGTCGGTCGCCGTGCAGGGGCATGCGTGGTTCGAGCACTCGTGGGGCGGTGCGTGGAATCGGGCCGAACGCCCTGTGGGTGTTGGGGACCGCTCATGGGAATGGGCGGGAATCCAGCTGGACAATGGCTGGGATGTCAGCGCCATTCAGTTCCGCATCTGCGACCCCGCTACCGGTGCGCGTCACAGTGAGACCTCGACGGCCACGGTGACCGCGCCCGACGGGTCGTGGCGCCTGTTCGAGATGGTGTACGAACCCCTGCGGCACTGGACGTCGGCAGCCACGCTCAACACCTTCCCCACCGCCGCCCGCATGCGCGTTCCCGAACTCGCGCTTGAGCTCGACGTCATCGGGCCCGCTGCCAGGGGCGAGATCCGCAGCATCGGCAGCGTCCTGAGCTGGTGGGAGAGCCCGGCCACGGTGACCGGGACCATGGGCGGAGAATCGGTCCGTGGGCAGGCTTTCCTGGAAGCTGTCCCGTCCAACACCATTACCGACGTCGAGCAGTACACGCGCCGCGCCTACGCCATCGCCCGCGAGGAGGTTTCCGCCGTCTACCCCGCGGGCCCGGACGAGGACCTCACCCCCCTCACCGGCACGGAATGCGGGCCGGCCCTCGACACGTTCACCCGGCAGCGGCTGCACGCCACCCTCGTCCAGCCGGTACGCCACCTCCTGGACATCCCCGGCCGTGCCTGGCGCCCCTACGCCGGCATGGCGGTCATGTGCCTGTTCGGCGTCGACCCCGAGCCCTACCGTCCGCTGGCGGCAGCCCCTGAACTTCTGCACACCGCCTCGATGATCATCGACGACATCCAGGACAACTCGCCGCTGCGCCGAGGCCGTACCGCCGTCCACGAGCTTTTCGGAACGCCTGCCGCGATCACCGCCGGCACCACCGCCTACTTCGCGTTCGACCCGATCCTCGACCGCATCCCGCAGCACGACCCGGCCACGATGCTGCGCTGCCACCGCATCTACCTGCGTGGGCTGCGCGCGGGCCATGCCGGCCAGTCTCTCGACCTCGCCGGTCACTGGGAGGTCTTCGAGCAGGCCGTCGTCAGCGGAGACAACTGCCGTCTCCTTGAGCAGCTCCGCATGGCGCACCGGCTCAAGACCGGCGTGCCGGTGGGGTGCATCGCCGAGGCCGCCGCCGTGCTGGCCGGCGCGGACGAGGAGCAGATCCGCGCCGTCAGCCACTACTTCGCCGCGGTCGGGACCGTCTACCAGATCAGCGACGACGTCGCCGATCTCGATGGTGTCAGCACCGCCGAGGACCTCAGTCGGGGTCGCACGGCGAAGGTCCCCGCTGAGGACCTCCTCAACGGCGAAGTCACCTACCCCGTCGCCCATGCCATCGCCCTGCTCGATGCGCCCGACCGGCGCCGACTACGAGACGCCCTCTACCTCCGCACACCCGAGGGGGCCGCCCGCGCTGCCGAGTTCCTCGCCCACAGCGGGGCCCTGGAGGCATGCGCAGCCGAAACCAAGGACATGATCGACCAGGCCTGGACAGTCCTTGGGCCTCTGCTGCCACCCAGTCAGCACAAGGCGATGATCCGTGCCCTGGGCTGGTACGCCGCACAACGCGTCCCTGACCGCCCCGGACCCGCCCCCGAGCAACCGGCACACTGAGACGCCTGCGGGTGCATCCGCGCCCTGTCGAGCGGATCCACCCGACAGGGTCGACCGCGGTGTTCCGCCCTCCGATGCGTTCGGCCCGCCCGTGGAGCAGCGTGCTGGTCCCGTGGCGCTTGCACCGGGGCTGTCGGCTGCCCGGGCACCGAGCGCGGCGATCGCCCCGGCGGACACTCTTGCCGGCGACGGCGAGAGAGCCGCCTGCTGCCCGGCCGGAGCCGCGGGCCGGGTGGCTGCGACATGCTCGGCCGCGCCGGGCGGGCTCCGCGCGGGCCTGCCGTGTGGTCCGCTCGGTGCGGGAAGCGGCTTCCGCCTCCTGCTCGGGCCGACTGCGCGGGCCCGAGCAGGAGGCGGGCGCCGTCAGCGCATGAACTTGATCTTTCCCGCGGCGTGCAGAGTGGCCAGTCCCCCGGTCGCGCAGGAGGTGACGTCGCTGGTGGGGGTGGCGGAGCCGACGACTCTCCTGCCGGTGAGGACGCCGTGGGTGACGGTGCCGCCGAGGAGGGCGTCGCCTGGGTTGTAGCCGCTGATGGAGCGGCGGGTTGAGGTGATCGCCGAGGTGCCGGCCCGGTGGCCGGCACCGTCGCGCCAGGTGATGGTGGCCGTGCCGGTGATGTTCGATGCGCCGCTGCAGCTGGCCTGTCCGGAGCCCTTCATGGTCAGGGTCGCGCTGCGCAGACGCTGCTGGGAGCCGTCGGGGGAGGTGCAGGCCGTGAGCTTGAGGGTGCCGGTGATGTTCACGTGCCGTGGGCGCAAGGCGAGTTTCGGGGAGAACGTCACCGGCTGGCCGGCCGGGGTCGCGGCCCGGCAGGCCAGCGCCGCGGCACGTGGGGCTGCCACAGGAGTGCGGGTGGGAGCGGGAGCGGCGCCGGCCGGGGTGGTCAGGACGGCGGTGGCGACCAGCGAGGTCGCCACGCTTGCCGTCCGACGCATGAGGCGCGTGGTGGTCCAGGCGCGGCTGGGTCGAGGTGTCACAGAAAGTGTCCTTTTCGTGTGCCCGAGAGGGGGGTGGTAGCCGGGTCGGCGCCGCTGCGGGGCGCGGGGATGGGAAGGAGAGGGGAGTGCAGGCGGTGAAGAGCGGGCGGCAGCCACCAGTTGCGGTGGTCGAGCAGGCGCATCAGGGCCGGCACGAGGACGAGGCGGACGACGGTGGCGTCCAGGAGCACGGCCGTGGCCACGAGGAAGCCCAGTTGCTGAAGGTCCTGCTGACGGGTGGTCATCAGCACGGCGAAGACGCAGGCCAGGGTGGCGGCCGCGGTGGTGATGGGGCGGGCGGTCTCGGCGAGGCCGTCCGCGACGGCCCGACGGCAGTCGCCGTGTGCGCGGTAGTGCTCGGTGATGCGGTGGACCAGGAAGATCTCGTAGTCCATGGACACACCGAACACGATGGTCAACGCCACTAGGGGAATGCCGAGATGAACGCTGTCCGCAGTGTGCCGTGTGGTCCAGGCGAGCAGGCCGAACGACGCTGCCAGGGACAGCGCGTTCATGAACAGGGCCTTGAGGGGGATCAGGACGCTGCGGAAGGCGAGGAACATGAGCGCGAACGACGTGGCCAGCACGAGGGCGGCGACGTGCCACAAGGCGGCGTTCATCGCTGCCCGGAAGTCGGCCACCATGGCGGCCGGGCCGGTTGCGTAGAACTTCTGGCCGGCAGGCAGGAATTGACGGGCAGCCGAGCGGATGGAGGCAGTCAGCTCGGCGGCGGCCGGGGCGTCGACGGGGACACGGTCGGTGAGGGCCAGGACCGTCAGGTCGTGGCCGTTGTCCAGGGTGGCGACCGTGGAGATACGCGGATCGGCGCGCAGGCGGTCGGACAGTGCGCCGGTGTCCACCGGCCCCTGCTCCGCGGTGTGAGGAAAGGCGAGGAAGGTGATGTTGGCCAGGCCGTCGGCTTCGATCTGCCGCATGCCTCGTCCGGCTTCGGTGTCCACCAGCGCGGTGCGGTCGATGCGCACGCCCAGCCTCAGGTCGCTCAGCGGGGTCGCGGCGATCAGCAGCACGGCACCGGCCGCGAGCAGGTAGCGCCAGGGGCGGCCCATCAGATGGTGCGCCCAGCGCAGCCAGACCTTGGTGCCGTGGTCCGGGCGGTGCCTTCGGGGCAGGCGGCCGAACTCCAGCATCGGCTCGATGCACGGGAGTACGGCGGGGAGCAGGGTCGTGGCGGTGGCCGTGGCGACCAGGGTGGCCACGGCCACCGCCAGCCCCATCGTGCGGAAGACGTCCACCCCGACGACGAGCAGGGCCGCACTGGCCAGGACGACGGCACCCGCACACCAGGCGATCGCGTGGCCGGCTGTCCCCCTGGCCCGGCAGGAGGCTTCATACGGGTCGGCGCCCTGTTCCCGCGCATGGCGGTAGCGCAACAGGAACAGCAACGCGTAGTCCAAACCAAGGCCGAAGCCCACCGACGTGGCCACAGCCAGGGTCAGCGTGTCCACGTCCGACACCAGCGCGAAAGCGAGCAGGGCCCCGGTACTCACCAAGACGGCGAGGCCCGCCGCCAAAAGCGGCACCAAGGCGGCACCGAGCGATCCCAGGCCGGCCACCAGGAGCACCAACGCGAGGGGGACCGCCAGCACCTCGGCACGCTGCAGGGACCGCAGATCGGTGTGGACCAGGGCGTCGTAGACAGGTGCGGGACCCGTCACCGCGACACTGACGTGCCCCCGGGAGGCGGCAGCCGCAGCCGCATGCGCGGCTTCACGCACCGCCGGGATGCTCTCCTGCGCCGATTCGGGACCGCCGGCAAGCCCGACTAGAAGATAGGCGTGATGCGGATCAAGGCCCGGAAAGTCCGGCACCGCCATGATCCGGCCCACCCCCTCCACCGAGGCCACAGCTCCGGCCACCGCTTCCACGGACCGCTGGTACGGCTCGTCCACCCGGACGCGCAGGGACGGCGAGCTGAAGGCCAGGACGAGACTGCCGTTACCCAAGCCGGGCATATCGCGTTCGATCAAGACGGCAGCCCGGGCGGATTCACTGTCCCCCACCTGCGGAACGCCCCCGCGCACATGGCCGACACCAACAGGCGAAACCAGCAAAGCCGCCACAGCCGCAATCGCCCATACCAGGCCGACCCACCCACGCCATGAAACCCGCACGCCCACCTCCCGATCAGCCTCTCGCCCACACGGCACGCCCGGACGGCCGTCGCACCGCTGCCCCCAGCGGGACTCATTCACCACATACTTGAGAGAGTTCTGATGAACTGCCCTTAACGGTCCGGCCCGTACGCGTGAGGAGCGACCGCACCCCCCATAGCCGTGCAGGGCCCGGACGTCGAAGGTCAGCGGCTCCCAGAAGGCGGATCAAGGAGTTCGCCGAGCGTGAAGCCGAGCAGCAAGCTGACCTGCCGCTCAAGTCCGGCAACCTCCGTCTCCACCGGTTCGCCTTTGCCCTGAACCGATCACCACGGGCGATGATGCAGGCGGTGCCATCCGCCATGCCCTGGCACGCCAGATCCACGACCGCATCCAGCCCGTCCTCGCTCGCGCGGTCGGCGAAATCCGACAGCGCGGCCCGCACGGCGTCGCCCCCGCGTTCGAGGATGCTCCAGAACTCGTAGTCCATCGGATGGTCAAACGATCAACCCACTGATCAGGCACGGGGATCAGGTACTCAGAAGCCGTGCCTCTACTGATCATGGGTACGCTTCTGATCGCAGAGATTCCACGGCCGGTTGATCTCGACCACCGATCATGGAACGCACGGGTCGAACAAGCTCCTCGCCGCGGTGATCTCCCGGCGGCACGCGCATGAAGGCGGGGCCTCTCGGTAGCTCGGGGATGCGAATCGAACCGAGCAATGCCGGGAGGCCATGATGTCGTTGTCGTACGCGTCCGAGTCCGTCCAGTTCAACTCGGTTGCTCCATCGTGTGATTGCCTCGCGCATGTGTACGGCAACGCGGCCGATCATCCCGATCGGGTGCGCCGGTATCCGTCGGACATGACGGACGCGGAGTGGGCAGTGGTGCGGGACGCGATGCCGGTGCCGGCTTGGCTGGAAGGCCGCGGCGGGCAGCCGGAGGGCTACTGCCACCGCGTGATGCTCGACGCGATCCGGTACGTCACCGACAACGGCATCAAGTGGCGGGCGATGCCGGTGGACTTCCCGCCATGGGACCGGGTCTACGCGTTTTTCCGCCGCTGGCGCGATCACGCCCTGGTCAGGGAGTTCCACGACCGGCTCCGGTCGAAAGTCCGCGAGAACCTGGGCCGCGATGCGGAGCCGAGTGCGGGTGTGATCGACTCGAAGTCGGTCAAGGCGGACGCCGTCGTCGGTGCGGACAGCCGTGGCTTCGACGGCGGGAAGCTGGTCAACGGGCGTAAGCGGCATGTCGTGGTCGACACGCTCGGCCTGCTGCTGGGTGTGATGGTCACCGCAGCGGACACCGGTGATCGCGCCGCCGCGCAGGTCCTGCTGCGGCAAGTCGCCGACACACACCACCAGTTGGAACTGGTCTGGGCCGACGGCGGCTACACCGGCGGCCTCGTCGAGTACTGCCTGGCCACGTTCGCGCTGGTGTTGGCGATCGTCAAGCGCAGCGACGACACGCGCGGCTTCGTGGTGCTGCCCAAGCGGTGGATCGTCGAGCGGTTCTTCGCCCACCTGATGCGCACCCGCCGCCTGGCACGCGACTTCGAACGCCGCACCACCAGCGCCGAGGCGATGGTCTACTGGTCGATGACCCTGCTCATGACGCGCCGCCTTGCCCGGCCGGGCCCTGGGCCAGGGTGAACCGGCCCGGCTGCCGCTCGGCCAGCCAGCCCCGCGCGACCAGGCGTTTCGCCTTCGACCGCAGCGCCTCCACCTTGGCCGGCACCGCGACTAGGCCGAACACCACGGCCAACTCCTGGCAGGTCAGCGGCCCTTGATGGAGCCGGTGCCGGTCCGCGAGGGCCTGGAGGATGCGCTGATAGTCCACCGACAACACCGACCAGGCCAGTCCCTCACGCCACACAGGCACCTGCGATTTCGCCTTCGCCGCCTGCCCGGGCGCCGAGCGCGCGTCCGCGTCCCGTGGGCCGGGTGCGGCCTCCTCATCAGCAACGCTGCCGCCGCCCGGAGCCAGGACCGTGCCCACTCGCCTGCGGGCGATCACCCACTCCTGCCATTCCTGCTCGGCCGCGGCCAGTTCCGCCTGGATGCGGTCGGCTTCCTCACGCAACCCGTCGACACGACGGCGAGCGGCGAGCTCGTGCTGTTCCAGCAGTCCGACGACTGACGGCATCCGCAACCTCCCGGGGAGCGACGACACGACACGCCACCACTCCCACCGAATCACCGGCCCTATGCCTGACCAGCGAAAACACCGCCCTCAGATTCGGAACGACAACAACCACTGAGAGCGGCCAGAGCCGCTGCTGTAAGAATGCGCGCCTGTGGGCGTTGCATAAAAGTCCCCCGTGTGAAGCGAGTTGAATAGGTGATCAGTCACCACAACCCTACGCAGCCGCTTTCCCGCCGCCACTGGGGAAAACCCCCCAATGCCAGGACTGGGCCGCCCTCGACGGCCGCCCGGGAGGGAGCTTGCGATACCGCCGGGCTCCACCGGAAGGGTCCGCTGCAACCGACTGCGCGCGCCCACCAGGAGACGCACAGTGCGATCTGCCGCATGACGGCTCCCGAGCCGCTGGAACGGATCACCGCGCGACGCGCGGAGCGCGAACCCGGGTGCTGGGCTTCTACTGTTGGTTCACGGCTACTCGCGCTCTGACGAGCGGTCGTCTTCCCGTGCCCTTCATGCGGGCGTCGAGGGTGTCATGTCCTGCGTGCCGATGACGGAGAGCAGGCTCAGCTGGGCCGCACCCTCGGTGCCGGGTGGGGCACTGAACCACAGCAGGCGCTGGCGTCCGTCCTCGCTGAACAGGCTGTGGCAGTCCAGCTCGATGACGCCCAGGGCGGGATGGACGATGCGTTTGCGGTCGGTGCGCCGCAGGGCGACGTCGTGGGTGTCCCAGAGGGTGGCGAACTCCCGGCTGCGTCCGTGCAGCACGGCCACCATCCGGTTCACCTCCCTGTCGCTGCCGCGCCGGGCGGCGACAGCCTGGAGGTCGGCGACGAAGACCCGGGAGTGGTGGGGGTGGTCCTCGGGCGGATAGAGGGTCCGGGCCTGAGGGTCGGTGAACCAGCGGTGGACGAAGCTCGCCTCAGGACCGCGCAGCGCCGGGGGCCGGCCGACGAGGGCGGCGGCCAGCGGGTTCTGGACGAGGGTTTCGTGCAGGTCGGTGATGACCTGGGCAGGGGTGGTGGTGAGCTGGTCCAGCAGGCCGAGCAGACCGGGCTGGACATGCGCGGTGGGGCCATGCGCCGCAGGGGGGATGGGCCGGTCGGCGAGGTGGAACAGATGGTCGCGTTCGTCGCCGTTCAGCCGCAGTGCCCGGGCCAGCGCGGCCAGGACCTGGGCCGAGGGCTGAGCGCCGCGCCCGCGTTCCAGCTCGGTGTAGTAGTCCGCGGACAGCCCGGCCAGGTGGGCGACCTCCTCGCGCCGCAGACCGGGCACCCGGCGCCGCGGGCCGGTGGGCAGCCCGACGTCGGACGGGCGGATCCGGTCGCGCCGGGACTTGAGGAACGCGGCGAGTGCGGAATGGTTCACGTCTCCTATCGTCGCGCGCACCGGTGGACGCAAGCCAGGGGATGGCAACCCCTGGGTGGGGACAGCCCTGGCTGGGGCGGGCACACCGAACCACTCTGGAGCCACGAGCGGGGCACCGCACCGGCGCCCGCTGGCCATGATCGATCGGCTGCCACGCCCACACAGACCCAGACCCCGACAGCGGTGAACCCCACTCCGCGCTCGCCGCCGGTGTCCGCGCCGAGTGCATCCGCCGCGCCGGGCTGGGCGACCTGCTCACCGCAGGCAACTTCCCGCAACCACACATCGAAAGAGAACCACCATGCCGTTCGCGAACTTCAAGGTCCCTGCCGGAACCCTCGACGAGAAGCAGAAGGAGACGATCGTCACCCGTACCACCGAGCTGTACGTCGAGATCTACGGCGAACGCGCCCGGGCCAACACCATGGTCCTGGTCGAGGAGGTCACCGACGGCGGTTGGGGCATCGGCGGCAACGTCCTAACCCTGGCCATACTCCAGCAGCCCACCGAAGACTGACGACTCGGGACGATCCAAGGCTGGGGTGAAACGGCCGCCGGAACCGCCCCAGCCCAAACCGGGCCGCCACCCGGTCGTCGGACAGATCGGGGACGGCGGATCGAAAGGGACGGGCATGCAGGCCGGATTCGACCTGCTGCGCCTCCAGATCCTGCACATCGACTGAGTACCGCAGCCGACTGTCACGCGGCTCAAAGCCCGGGCAAGTCAAGCCGGGGCAGATACGGATGAAGCAGCTGCCGCTCATCACCGTACGCCCGCAGCTTGAACGACTCGGGCCCGGGCCGACCGGCGGAGTCGAAGGCCTCCACCACGTCCTCGACGCGCTCCCACAATTTCACCGGCCCGCTCTCCCGCACCTCCCACCCAGCGTCGCAAGGCCTCAGCGAGGCCGCAGAGCCACGGACGACATCGACGAGGTGCACGACCTCACCTACGGTGGTCATCTGAGCGTCGGGAATCGCGCATTGGGCAAGAAAGCGCAGGTGAAACCCTTCCGGACTCGCGGCTGTGATCCGCTCGGGCCCGTACCGCGCCGGCCTGCCCTTCTCCGGCAGCCCCGCACCCCAGTGGGCGGGGTTCCCGAAGGCCGGAGCCGCGTGGGCCCGAGCCGACATGAAGGAGACCGTGCCCGGCAGCAGCGGTCCCTCCGCCGTACCGTCCTCGGCGACCGTGAGGAGGACGCGCGCGTAGCCGTACAACCAGCCCGACAGCGTGAGAAGAATCTTCCCGCCCGGCCGGGTCTGCGCGATGAGCGCGCCGGGCACGGACCGGAAGGAGCAGGCGGCCACGATCCGGTCGAAGCGTGCCTCGGGCCAGTAGCCGTACAGCCCGTCCGCCACCGCCAGGGTGGGCGTGTACCCGCAGTCGTACAACGCGTCGGCCGCCACCGCCAGCCGGTCCGGATCGACGTCGATGCTCGTGACGTCGGCAGACCCGAGGCGCTCGCAGGCCAGCGCGGTGGAGTAACCGCTGCCGGTGCCGATCTCCAGCACCGTGTGTCCTTCCTCCAGGTCGGCATCGGCCCACATCCGCAGGACGAGTGACGGCAGGGTCGACGAGGAGGTCGGCGCCCCACCGTGCCGCACCCGGGGCGCGCTCCAGTCCGGCTCCCGGTCGTCGAACTGGGTGATCAGCGTGGCGTCGGAGTACGCGGCGGCCAGCCACCTGCCGTAGTCGAGTTGGGCGGTGACGGGCTCCCACACGGTCAGCCCGTGCTCGTCGGTCTCGTCGGCGGACAGATAGAAGCCCGGCACGAACCGATGGCGGGGCACCTCTTCCACCGCCGTCAGCCAGCGGGGATCATCCACCGAACCGTTCCGCGCGAGTTGCTTCGCCATCGCCCGCCGGAGCGGAACGGCATGGGTCTCAAGGTCACTTCGCGTCGTCATGGACTCCGGTTTCCTCCCTGCTCAGGATGGAGATACCGGGCGTCGGCTCGGGACGCCGGCTCAGGATTTCGGCGAACGTTTCGGCGATGGCCGGGGCGTCCGGAAGCCAGCCCCACTGCCCGTTCGGATTGCACTCGATCGCCCACCAGTCCTCCGGAGCCGTCCCGTCACCGGTGAGCGCGAAGTCGAAGCAGCCGAAGACCAGCCCGAACGAGGCCAAGTAGCCGTGCAGAGCGCCCTGGACGCACTCAGGGACGGCGACGGGAGTGTGGACGAGACGGTCCCAGTCACCCCGCCGCCAGTCCAGCGCACCGTCCGGCGTGGTGATCCGCTGCGCGAAGACACGACGACCGACGACAGTGACCCGAACATCCCCGCTCTTCGGGATCTCGGCCTGAAAGAGATGCGCGGTCACCGAGAGCGCGTCGTCCAGCGCACCGGGCTCGATCCGCTGGGCCCAGATCGCCCCGGCGCGCCCGTCCGTACCTTCCGGCAGCCCACGGAACGACTTGTAGATGACACGCTCGTACTCGACCGCGAACTTCCGCGCCTCCTCGACGTCGTTGGTGACGAGGGTCGCGGGAACACGCAGCCCGAGAGCGGCGAACCGCTGGAGCTGGGCCGGCTTGAAGTCGGCGCGGGCCACTGCGGCCGGGTGGTTGACGTACAGCGCACCGCGCAGACCGTTGAGCACACCCCCGAGCCCATGGCGTGCCTCGGCGACAGCGAACTCCCGCTGCTGCACGGGCAGATGACGGAAACGGTCGGCGTACGGGGTGGGCCGACGACAGTAGACCGCCGTCACGGCCTCGGCATCCACCTCCCGGCTGGCAGTTCGCAACCGCCCACTCCAGGTCGAGCCACCTTGACCGAGTCGGAACCCGAAGCGGAGCCCCGGCCCGACATCCCCCGGATCAACGCGTACGACGGTCACACCGCGCTCGTTGAGAGCCGCGACGACCCGATCCGCGGTGACGTCCTCCAACGCGGTGAGCACCAGAACAACGGCCCCCACCGCTCAGTCCGACTCGTAGTCGGTCGTGTTGTCGTCCTGCGTCTGCGGCTGGGGCTGCTGCCCGTCCCCACCACCGGAGACCGAGGCCGTGCCCGTCGTCTTCGACGTCCCGTGCTTCCCCATCTCGACCACCTGACCGGCGGAGTCCCGGTAGACGGCGGTCTGCGAGGCGGCGTCCAGGACTACGGAGGCGTAGGGGGGAGGCCCTACCGGCAGCCGGTCGGTCACCAACCGCATGGCCCAGGGCACTTGAACGGCCGTTGTCGTCATGTGTTTCCTCACCAATCCTCAGCCTTCTCAAGCTGTGCCGACGTGGTGTGCTGACCTCTGCCGACGCGAGGCGATGTGAACGCTAGGAGCATGGTGTGCGGCACAGCCAGCTATGTGCATAGATGTGCATGACGGGCCTCCAAGGGTTGCTTGACCACGTCATCTCCCTTGAACCTGATGAGGTCACGTGAGGACTTGATGCACTTCGGTGCACACCATCGACGCGAAAGGCAGCCATGCGCTTACAGTTCATCGGGATCGACCCGGACACCGGCAAGAACGGGTCGCCGACAGCATGGGTGGACCTGGACAGCACGGACATCGTGATCCAGGGCTACACGGCCGACGATGAAACACGGGACCAGTGCGCGGAGAACACAGCGCCCGGGCACGCGAAAGGCATCCCTGATCACGAGACGGTGATCCGCATCCCCGCACGCCTGGTGCCCATCCTGAGGGAGGCCTGTGATGTCGCAGAACGTACCCAGCTTCGATGAACTGATGGAGGCGGCACAGCACTCAGCCGTCCACCTGGAAATGCGGGACCAATACGCGGTAGGTGACGAGGCGGACGACTTCGACACGTGGCTCAGCACGGGCCGACGCGACTCCGACCCCACCTCGGAGTACTGGGCTCCCTGGGTGGACATGATCTCCCGCGCGACCGCCCGCGGAGTTGTCGTACGACGTGCTCGCATCGTCTCCGAACCGGTCACCGACTACATCCGGTACGAGCACGCCGGAACCGTCGTCAATATGCATGCCGGCGAACAAGTGCGCTGGTTGCCGCGAAGCCGAGCGGCCGACCTGATGCTTCCCGGCGCCGACCTGTGGATCTTCGACGGGAGCCGCGTCCTCTTCAACCACTTCACCGGAACCGGTGACTGGGGAGACCCGCCCATGGAGTTGAGCACCGACCCGGTCATCGTGAAGCAGTGCTCGGACGCCTTAGAAGCGGTCTGGGCGCGGGCCATCCCGCACGACCAGTACGAGATCCACTGACAGAAGGCGCCACTGGCCAGCTCATGCCCATATCTCCGTCATCCTCGGCCCAGACCGCCCGTGAGAACGTGGCACGGCAACTCCGCGATCTGAGGAGGAACGCCGGCCTGACGGTCACCGAGCTGGGCTCCCAATGCGGTTGGCACCATGCCAAGACCTCCCGAATCGAGAACGCGCGGACACCACCGTCACCCACCGACATCCGCCTCTGGTGCCGCGCGACGGAGGCCGCCGACCAGATCCCCGATCTGATCGCCGCGTCCCAACACGCGGAATCGCTCTACCGAGAGTGGCGGCAACGCGTGCGCTCCGGCCTGCGGAAGCTCCAGGACAGTTACGTGGAGCTGTACCGGTCGACGCGCCTCCTACGCATGTACTCCCCGGTCCTGGTCCCCGGGCTCCTCCAGACCGAGGGATACGCGCGGGCGCTTCTCAGCACCAACGCCCGTCTCCTGGACGTTCCGGACGACGGAGCCGAGGCAGCTGCCGCACGCCTCCAACGCTCACAGGTCATCCACGAACCCGGACACCGCTACGTCTTCGTCATCGAGGAAGCGGTGCTCCACTACCAGCTCGGCGATGCGGATGCGATGGCCGCGCAGCTGGGCTACCTGCTGACCGCTGGCGCGCTGCCGCAGGTCTCGTTCGGCATCATTCCCATGGCGACCCGCGAGCGGGTGCTGTGGCCACAGGAGACGTTCGACGTGCACGACGACACGCTCGTCTCTGTCGAGCTGATCTCTGCCGAGGTGAACGTTACGCAGCCGTCGGAGATTGCCCTGTACGTCAAGGCCTTTGAGCAGCTGCGCAGCATGGCTGTCTACGGCAGTGAGGCACGCGGGCTGATCGTGAAAGCGATCGAAGCCCTGCGCTGACGCTGTAGGCCCTGAGTTGGCCACCCGTAGGGGGCCGTAAAGCCTGGGCGTATCGGCAGGCTCAGAGCTTGGGCTCCACCGGGAAGGGCATCTTGTCGGCCCAACTGGCCAGGGCTGCCGCCGCGATCTCGCGGGCCTCTCCGTCGACGGCAGTCTCCTCAAGGAGGGTTCGTTCGGCGTTGGGGACGGTGAGTTCGCGGTAGAACCGGAGGTCCTCGAAGCCGTTGACCGCCGAGTCCTGCCTGGTGGCGGCGTAGACGAGGCGCGAGATACGGGCCCAGTAGCAGGCAACCAGGCACATGGGACACGGCTCGCTGCTGGCGTACATCACGGCGCCCTCCATCAAGTGGCGGCCGAGTTTGCTGCCCGCAGCACGAAGAGCCATGACCTCGGCGTGCGCGGTCGGGTCACGGAGCTCGATGACCGAGCTGGTGCCCGTGCCGACGACCTCCCCGTCGATGACGACCAGGGCGCCGAACGGAGTCTTGCCCTCGTCCTCCAGGGCGTGCCGGGACAGCTCGATGGCCTGGGTGAGAAAGGCGTGGTCCGCGGGGATCTCGGGGGAGAAGGGCACCTGGTCTCCAAAGTCTCTGGTGGGCCGCACACGGCCGCGCTCACATGTAGACGGAGGGGTCGGCGTCGCCGAAGGGGCCGTCCAGGGGCATGTCGTAGCCCGTGAGGGGCGTGGTGGCGCCGACCGTATGGATGATGTCCAGCGCCAGCCCGGCCCGCTGGTGGTCGGTCCAGTCGCCGTTGTCCAGCACTTCGACCATATCCGGGATGGGCGCCGACGACTGGTCGCCGTCGAGGATGAGGCGGTGGATCTTGGGTGCCGGACGGTCGGACGCACAGAGCAGGAGGCTGGTGGCCGACAGCCGGTGATGCCACTCCTCGAACGCCCGGTCGGCGGAGGCGGGCCGGGCAGCGGCACCGGAATCGACAGGCAGATTGTGCAGGATCACACGGTCGACGGTGAGGCCAGCGCCGCGACGCAACAGGGCGTTCATGACGGCTCGATCGATCTCATTGCGGAGACCGACGAGACCGGGTTGGAGCCACATCAGATCGCACTGCACGATGACGGCGGCCGACACCTCGCTCGACTGGAGCGCGGCGAGGCGCTCGCGCCAGGCAGCCACGTCTATGAGCGGGTCCGTCACGTTCCCTCCCGGGTGTGCGCCCCGACCAGGGTAAGGACCTTGAGCCCCGTGACGATGGCTTCGAGTGGCCCGTTCTCGTCGGCTGCGCCGGGGAGAACACGGGCAGCCAGACCGGCCGTGGCCGTCAGGCCGGCGGAGGGAAGCGTGGCGAGGAAGCCGCGCAGCTCCGAGTCGTCCTCATCGGGCGCAAGCGGAGCCAGGCGGCACGCGACGGCGAGAATCATCGCGGCGGGCCGCTGATGCGGCTCCACGTGCGGGGCGGGCACGCGATACGTACGGCCGACCCGGCTGTGGTGCACGCGGTCACTCGCCGACCCGGCCGGAGCGGTACGGGAGAGGAGTCCGAGGAGGGCTGTACGCCCCTGATCGGCTGTGGTGAAGTAGCGATGGGCGGCGAACGTACGCAGGTAGGCGCCCAGCAGTTGATGGTCAGGGGTGAACTCGGGACGTACGAGTTCGGGCGGATGGGCGACGCGACAGTCCCGCAGGGTGGCGAGCGCGGTTACCGAGGCCAGGGCCCAGAAGTGGTCGTACTCCTCGACGCCGCCGAAGGCCGCACGAGCCGCGTCCGCCGCCGCGGTGGTTACGGCGTCGTTGCCCCCGAACAGCGACTGGCGCAGCTGGGTGAGGATGGACGCACCGTCCCAATAGTTCCCCATGAACTTCGTGCCGGTGAGGATCTCGTACACGCCATACATGGCACTGGCCTGGTGCGCACCGTGAAACTCGGCGAAGTCGGAGCTCCACAGCAGGACTTGGAGCGGCTCGGCGAGGAGCGTGCCGAGTTCGTCGCGGTCGGTGGCGGACTTCGGGTCAGGATCGACGCAGCGCAGGATCTTCAGCCGGGCGTCGGTACTCAGAGCGACCAGCTCGCGGGCGGATCGGTTGGATGCGACCCCTCGTACGGACATCAGCAGCGCGGTGTTGGCCAGCCAAGCCAGATAGCGGCTGAGGGCGCCGAGTGGCGGGGCGGGTTCGGGCAGGAGCCGACACAGCCGCACGACGGAATCGACCAGGGCGTGAGCACAGGTGGTCGCCTGGATCGGATCGGCTCCGCTGACCAGGGCGGCGCGGGCGAGCCGGTGCAGGACGTCGATATGGAGGGTGATCGCGTCCTCGGCTGCGTCCACCGCTACCTCGGCCTCGACCAGTTGGTCCACGAGGTCTCTGACAGCGCTCGGATCATTGCTGGTCACGGCCTGGCTGATGGCGCCGAGGTAGGTGTTGACGATCGGGCTGTTCTCGAAGCCGTGGGATAAGGAGCCGACGCCCGCGCCTGCCTGCCCAAGTGCCTCAGCGAGCGTGCGGCACAGCAGTCGGTTACGACCGCCGACGCTGGCCAGACCGAAGAGTCGTATGAACGAGAAGATCCCGAAGATATTGGCCAGCAGGAACAGCAACGCGCCGTAGGTCGCGCTGATCCTGTTGTCGCCCAACAGGCCACAGGCGGTGAAGAGGGCGGCGAACCAGCCAATGAGCACCCATTCCCGGAAGGCGATGTGGCTGTCTATCGCCCGTAGGGAGGGCCAGGAGCTGGCCGCGGAGAAGGTGAGCGCGAAGATCACGGCTTCGCCGGTCAGCAGCGTTGCGAAGAAGGCGATGCTGAACTGGGTGCCGGCCACGACGTCATCGGGACTGCGCGGATATCCGATCGCGACAAGCGCGAGTACGACAGCACACACGCACAGCACGATCTGCCGACGCCTCTGCACCACAGCCCCGCTCATTCCCCCGCGTCTCAGCCGACGCGTCCAACTCTCCCAGGGACTTGGGGTGTTGCCAACAGGGAGGTTGTTGCCCGACGGCCGGGCCTTCGGGCGTGGACGGATAAAGGACCATGCGGTAAGGGATCTGGCCTACTCTTTGGAAGGCCGGTGTTCGAGGAGACCATCTCGGCGCAGCGCACTTACGAAGACCCCCCAGGCGCTGTCCTGAACAGCCAAGATGGGTCCGTCGACATGCTTGGAGTCGCGTACGAGCGTGGAACCACCCGCATACGCGCACTCGACGCACTCAGTGCCACTTCCCGCGCTGTAGGAGGACTTGAACCACTGCTGTGTCGAGGACGCGGTCATCAGGGCTCCCTGCTTATACGGTCGACAAGCTCCGCCGATGAATCGAGATCGAGTGCCTGTGCGCTTAGGTATTCGAACGCCAACCTATAACGCTCCAACTCGGTTTGCTTCTCCATGAAGAGGCCGCCGCCGAGGAGGTCCATGTAGACCACGTCAAGCTCGGGACTCGGACCTCGAAGGATGGCGAAGCTGCCAACAGCCGCCGAATGTGCACCCGTTGAGAACGGCAGCACCTGGATGGTGACATGCGGTAGCTGTGACGTGGCGAGCAGGTGGTGGAGCTGCTCCCGCATCACGTCGCTCCCACCGACCTTGCGTCGTAGGGCCGCTTCATCGATCACGCACCAGATGTGCGGTGGCTCGTCCCGCTGGAGAAGTTCCTGCCTCTTCATGCGAATGTCGACCATGTGCTGTACTTCCCGCTCCCCGCACTGCACTTCGGATGCGCGGTGGACGGCCTCTGCGTAGGCTCGCGTCTGTAGGAGTCCAGGGATGTACACGGATGCGTAGTGGTCTTCGCGTACGACCTCGTCCTCAAGTGTGAGCATCAGGTTCATGGACTCAGGGATGGGGTCCGCCAGCGACCTCCACCAGCCCTGAATCTTCGCTCCCTTCGCGAGCTCGACGAGAGCGAGGCGTTCCTCGTCGGACGCGCCGTACTCACGGCATAGTGCGTCAACCGCAGGCCACTTGACCGTGCCTTCCTTCGTCTCGTAGCGACTGAGTGTCGCCTTCGAGATGCCGACGCGAGCGCCTGCCTCCTCAAGGGTCAGCCCCTTGAGTTCGCGAAGTCGGCGTAGGTCGGCGCCCAGTTGGCGCCGGCGAGTAGTGGGTCCGACTGGCATGTGATGACCCCCTTCATGTCGATCCATCAGATCGTCCTGGCCGCCCGGCCGTGACGGCAAGACAGGGTGCGCCGGGGGCGCGCGATCACCATCCGCGCTCCCATGAGCACGAGATGAGAGTTCCATTTTGAGAGTTCCAATGCAACTCTGGATGTGGAATCAACTGCGCACAGCAACTGAACGCCTCGTGTTGGGAGTTGAGCTATGGAGTGCACTACATGCATGCCGAGAAAGTCCTGGGATCTTCCGTTCCTGGCGGAGCCCCAGGAATTAGCGGCTCTACGACGCGTCCTACGTATCCATCTGGCCATGTGGGGGTTGCCTGACATCACCCCTGCCGCTTTGCTCTGCGTCAGCGAGCTCGTCGCGAACGTGATCAGCCACGTTGGCTGCGGAACCCCCACCACCCTCGCCGTCTCCATGAACGGCAGCCACCTGCGTCTGGAAGTCCACGACCCCGACACTCGCGCTCTGCCGACACTGCTCCATGCAGACCTGGAAGCTGAAGCCGGTAGGGGAATGGCACTCATTGATGCCACGGCCGACCGTTGGGGCGTCGAACTCCGTGCCGATCGGAAGGTGACGTGGTGTGAGCTGGACGCGGGCTTGTCGTCTGTCTGTATTCACATGGCGCGCTCCCCGGTCACCGGAGTCGAAGAACTGCTCAACAGCTACAGAGCGAAGAAGGCGCCGAACGCCACGGGCTCGGAATCTGAACCGCTGGCACTGACCATGGCGGAGGAAGCAGCGATCGACATCATCGCCGACCTCCTCCGCTGGATGCAGGCGCGTGGCCGTGACGCGGATGACGTGCTCGACCAAGCCCAGACACACTTTGAAGCGGAGACCGAGAACGTCACCCGCTGGTGATCGCGGCCGAGTACGACCACACATCGGCGGGAAGTTCATGCTGTAGATCCCAGGTGATCGCCATGGGCTTGCTGCCGGTGTGCTTCTCGTACGTGGCCGGACCTAGAAGCATCCAAGGCTCGGACTTGCCGATGCTATTGCGCTTGTAGCGGCGGAGGAAGAGCAGGACATGGCTTCCTTGCTCAGCGTGTTGCTGGTAGCGCAAACCGGTCGCGGAGTTCTCGGGGGTGGTGCTTTGGGACTCCCAGTGGAACAGGGTTGGGCTGAGGGCGTAGTCCCGGTACCGGACGGTGGGAGAGAAGTCCCGTTCGTTCTTCTCCAGGGTGATGAGGAGGGCGTCGGTCTTGAGCTCTTCCACCCAGCGCACACCTTGTCCGAAGTCCCTGGGCATCTGACCGCCCAACTGGGCGATTCCCAAGGCTGAGAGGATCTCGGAGCGGTTGTAGGAGCTGTGGATCTTCAGGGGGACGTGGGCGAGCGGGCCGTCCAGAGGGAGGGGAAGGTGGTCAGCCTCTTCGAGGGCGTACGACAGGACCTGCTGGAGTTCGTCACGGAACACGTGCTGGCTGCGCAATGCCGCGAGGCCCTCGCGGTAGCTGGAGAAACCGCCGGCGTTGTCCCAGAGGTTGAAGAAGAGCATGCGGGCGTACCCCTGCTCTTCCGGGAGCAGCGCGTTGTAGTCGGGGGCGTCGTCTGCGAGTAGTCGGAGGTACGACTGGATGCGGTCCGGATCGTCGACATGTAGGAAGGCGTGGACGCGCTTGAGGAGTTCCGCCTCGCCCGCGGGCGCCTCCTCATCGATGAGGCCAGCCTTGCGCAGCACCTTGGTCCAGGAGTTGTCGCTCTTGTAGACCTCTTGGATATTGCGTCGGCTCTCGCGGAGGTAGTCCGCCAGCCGCGGGGTGCTGTAGTCCTTGGCCTCCTTGGCCAGCGTGGTGATGGTGGCCTTGAGCTGAGTGCGGATGTTGTCGAGGATCAGGTCTTTGGACTTGCCCTCCAGGATGATCTGGCAGCCGGACGGTAGCTGGGGGAAGCCCTGCTCGATGCTGTCTACGAGGCGGTTGCGAGAGAGATTGGTCAGGGCCCGGAACTGCTCTTCGAAGCGGAACTCGGCTCGGTGCTGACCGATGAAGTCGAGCACGGTAAGGACAGGTTTGTTCGGTGTGCGGCGCAGGCCACGGCCTAGTTGTTGGAGGAAGACGGTCGCGCTGTTGGTGGGGCGCAACAGGAGCAGTGTGTCGACGTCGGGGATGTCTAGTCCCTCGTTGAAGAGGTCGACAGAGAAGATCACCTGGATACGACCTGCTTTGAGATCGCCCAGTGTCTGCTCGCGTACCTCAGGTCTGGAGTCGCTGTCGAGGGCTGCGGCTTGGAACCCTGCTTCCCGGAAGCACTGCGCCATGAAGTGGGCATGGGCCTTGGACACGCAGAATCCGAGGGCCCGCATGGCGGCCGGAGAAGAGATTTTGTCCTTGACCTGTTTGATGACGATGCGGGCGCGAGCCTCGTCACCTGTGTAGAGCTGTCCGAGCTGATCGCGGTCGTAGGTACCCGAACGCCAGTCAAGGCGCGTCAGATCCGTCCCATCGGGGAGCCCGAAGTAGTGGAACGGACACAGTAGGTCATTCTCCAGTGCCTCCCACAGCCGGAGCTCTGCTGCGATCCGTCCATCGAAGAACTCGTCCTGCACATTGCGGCCGTCCATCCGCTCCGGAGTTGCAGTGAGTCCCAAGAGCTGGTCCGGCTCGAAGTGCTCGATGATGCGTCGATACGTCTCAGCGGTGGCGTGATGGAACTCATCGATGACGATGACGTCAAAGTGCCCTGGGTCGAGTTGCTCCAGTCGCTGGAGGTTGAGCGATTGGACGCTGGCGAATACGTGCGTCCACTCGCGAGGCTCCTTGCCGCTATGAAGCAGTTCCCCGAAGGAGGCGTTGTCGAGCACCTCTCGGTACGTCCGCAGCGACTGCTTCAGAATTTCCTTGCGGTGGGCAACGAAGAGTAGACGGGGAAGCTTGCCGCGCTGCTGGTCACGCATCCTTCGGTAGTCCAAGGCGGCCATGACAGTCTTGCCTGTGCCCGTAGCCGCTACGAGGAGATTCCGGCCGCGGCCACGGATCTCCCGTTCGACGTGGAGGCGCTCCAGCATGTCCTTCTGGTGCGGGAGGGGATGGACCTCAAGGCCGGAGAGGCTGATCTTGAGGTCCTCTGTCGTACCGGTGCCGCTGGCCTGCGCGAGGGCGTTTGCGAGCCGCTCACCGTCGTGATCGGGGTCGTACGACTCGAACGCTGCGTCGGCCCAGTAGGCGTCGAAGGTCGCCTCGAACTTGTCGAGCACCCTGGGGGTGGAGACGGAGGATAGCCGTACGTTCCACTCCAAGCCGTCGAGCAAGGCGGCCCTGGACAGGTTAGAGCTGCCCACGTACGCGGTGTCGAAGCCGGTGTTACGGCGGAACAGCCAGGCCTTCGCATGCAAACGCGTCGACCTGATCTCGTAGTTGACCTTCACCTCAGCACCGAACTCGCGCACCAGCCGGTCCAAGGCATTGCGGTCCGTGGCACCGATATAGGTGGTCGTGATGACTCGGATCGGAACCCCGCGTTCCTTCGCCGAGCGGAGGGAGTCCTCAAGGACCCTTATCCCGTACCACTTCACGAAGGCGCACAGCAGATCGATGCGATCGGAGGTAGCGAGCTCTGCCCGCAACTCCGCTCCCAGGCTCGGGTCATCGGGTGCGTTGGTGATGAGCACGGTCTCCGACAGGGGAGTCAGGGGTCGGATCGCGTAGACGCCGGGAGTCTCCTGTTCCGCCAGGGCAAGGAGCTGTCGCGGACCATCGACGATGGCCGTCACCGACCCGTCCACATCCGGATCCGGCACGCTGCTGACGAGCGCCTGCATGATCTCGTTGGCCGCGTTGACCTGCTTGTCATGGGGCAGTTGGCTCAGCCGGCGTCCTACGGCTTCCCCGATGAAGCGGGCCAGAACGTGCGGAGACGACTCGGCGCTGACCTCCATCTGGATTGGCTTCCAGCCGGAAGCGTTGAGCTGATCAATCTGTGCCTGCATCCCTTCGGTGATGAGCTCCTCGTATACACCTGCGACAGGCTGTGACAGATCCCCTGACTGAACCACGTCGGTCCCCCTCGATCGCTCGCTTCGCCTTGACCAGTTCTAACAGGGGCCACTGACAGGCGCGGGCTGAGTCCTCGCACGGCATCGGAACGATCCGATGGCGAAAGTCATGTGACATAAGTGATCGCCTTCGGACAGTATGGTGCGATGGGACAGCAGGCCATCGGTCACATAGACGGCGTCGTACCTGGTGAGGTCTTCTCCTCGCGCATGGAGATGAAGAACGCCAACCTGCACAGCGACGTGAGGCGGGGCATCTCGCGGCTGAAGGACTCGGACAGCAGCTACGTCGCTGATGCCATCGTGCTCAACGGAGGCTACGAAGACGACGACGATGACTGGACCTCGGTTAAGTACACGGGTGCGTCGCCGGACGACGAAAAGGACGGCACCAAGCTTCTGAAGAGTCAGTCCTGGGAGTATCGGGACAATGCGGCGCTCAAGCTGAGCTTCGATCGCGGATATCCGATTCGCATCTTCCGAGGACCTAAAGGCGATCGACGATACTCGCTGCCCAACAGCTACCGGTACGACGGCCTGTATAAGATCACGGCCGCACATGACGCCACAGCGAAGTCGCCGGCTCCTGATGGCACGCCAATCACCATCTGCCAGTTCATCTTGGAACGCCTGCCTGACCCAGAGCAGGAACTCACCCCTGCTGAGCGCCAGATCGCTGAGGTGCTGGTACAGCAGGAGGAACTGCTGGACGTTGAGGCGACGACTGTCGATGACGAGAGCGGTGGAACAACCTCTGCCGAGGACGGGGAAGCAAAGCCCCCTGCTACCCGGGTCTCTCGCGTACAGCGCATTGTGCGTGACCCCGCCACGGTGCGGCGAATCAAGGCGCTGTATGACCATGAATGTCAGTTGTGCGGCCTGCGCTTGGTCGGCCCCGATGGAAAGCCGTACAGCGAGGGTGCTCACATCAAGCCTCTAGGCAAGCCGCACAACGGCCCAGACGTGGAGCGCAACATCCTCTGCCTGTGCCCCAACTGCCATGTCCGATTGGACATTGGGGCAGTGCTCATTGAGGAGGATTGGTTGATCGTCGTGCGCACCGGCATGTTCGGAGAGAACCTGCGGACTAAGCTCAAAATGCATCGGCGACACAAAGTGCACCAGGAGTATGTCGAATACCACCGGGAATGGTGGATATCCCATGGCCCGAGGCATGAGCCCACCGAGTCGGCGATGTAGAGAAGCCGGTATGCAGTTGATGCGCGCCGAATGAATCGCTCGTAGTGGCCGTGGGCGGCGGCCACTACGGCGCGGGAATCTTCCTTGCCCACAACCCCGGGACGCTGCTAGCTAGTCTCCTATTTCGATACCTCGGCTGAGTAGACGGGTCACCCGGAGAGATACTCCATAACGGCAGCCGTGGCAATATTCATCATCTGGCGGGACCGCACGGGACCCACCCCTTTTGCCTGTTGAAAATCAGTCTCAGAGGCTGCAAGAATTTTTCCAACGGTATCGAACCCGAGCTGTTTCAGGCGACCGCGAGCGAAGGCCGTCATGTCTAGCTCATCAACGGTTCTGTCGAGCTGAGATTTAATGAACTCCTGGCGCTCCGCATCCATTTTTTCTACATCGAGCCGCGCGATGCTTTCGTAGAGTTCATGGTTTGCACCAAACTCCACCATACGCTTAATCGATATGGACCCGCGTAGCCAATTTGTTGCGGTGACAGGATCTGCCTCAGGGGCAGTGCGAGTCCCTACGTTCAGCATGTATCGGGTTCCGGTAAGTCCCCGTGTGGCGACGAGACCGCTTCCAGCTTCGTGAAGGATTCCGCTGTAGCAGAGAAGGCGTAGGGCTTCCTTTACGGCAGCTGGAGCATCACGATGAATCCACAAGAATATTCGCTTATCGGGTTCCTCGCTTTGCCGCTGATTCTTTCGCAGCATTGGAATCACGTGCTGCTGGAGAAAGTCGCGACCCCAATCGATTACGGCTCGATGCCCAATGTATCTATCGCCGAGTGCAGAGTGCTCGCTCCATATAGTGTCACGATAATACTCTTTCATGACACGCTGAGCATTGCTTGTAGTGAGAGTTGAAGCAGCTGACACGGTTTTGAGTAGAGTTCGAGGATTTCCGCTAGATGCGAACGCTAGTGCGTCAAAAACCGCTCCGTGCCGATTGATCGAAGCTTCCAAATTGGGATCTTGGCGAATTACGATTTCGCGCATGGCGCTCAGATGGCTTGTATCGAGTATGTTCCGGTTTACGTTGATCAATTCTGCGTCATGACTCAACTGGAAAGAGTCGCCAAAATATGTCACACCCGGATAAACGGCCGCTTTCACTGAGAGGTATGGGCTTCGTAGATCACGCATTACAGTGAAGAACTGGCGCTGTTGCTCAGGTATGAACACGTGAGCCGCTTCGTCGATTAGTAGAACTATTCGATTCACACCTGCTTGATCACACAAGTCCTCGACCGCATCTTTGATTCTTTCCGGGTCGATTCCAGATTCGGTTTCTATCGGGGCAGATTCGTTTTTCCATGCATCTTCTAGATTTGTCCACAGAGTTTCAAGGTGGGACGCGGTAGTGTCGTCGCTCTGCCCGCTGGAAAGCATTGCGAAGACACTGCTTTGGCTTTGCAAAAGGCCCTGTTTTCTCGCCTCTCGAATGATTCTGTCGCATATTTTGGCGAGCATCCAGTGCTTGAAGCGCTCTGAATCCGATGTCTGGAGGAGTCCGGCCTTGTTGAAGGTGACGTAAACGGCAAGCGTTTTGGTCTTGGCGAAGTCGTCGCTCATCTCCTTCTGTGCAACCTTCAGGAGGAAGGACTTTCCTACGCCTCGGGCACCCTGCAGTACCACTGTCTTTCTGCCCTTCAGGGCGTTAATCGTCTGTCGGTCGAAATCTGTTTCGACGAAATATTTCTCGACATCCTCAAGGGTGAGATCCTCTGTGCGGAAGTGGAGTTCGCTCGTCGTCATGATGGCCGCACCTCGAGGGGAAGTTGCAGTAGTCTTCTTACGGATATTAGATGGGAAAAATGATCCTCAAGAGAACCCTCGATGGTAGATTTACCTGATTGTGGAAGGTCCTTGTAATACCTGACCATGAGGCAGTGCAGTGTTGTGGTGAGAGTTTTTTCTGCGGTAGAGAGCCACTCATTAGTTATGTCTTCGCGGTATGAGATGTCGGTAGGTAGGAGTTGGGATGTGGAGACTTTTCCATGGATGTACTCCGAGCACCTCCTGTAAGCCTGCCTAAGGTCGTCAAGTACCACGTCTTTCTCGTCCATTGCTTCTGGGCAGAATTCTTTGAGAAATGGAGAAGAGTATAGACCTTCATCCTTTGATGTAATTGAAGACCAGCTGATATCCAGAATTCCGCTCACCCATTGGCGGCGTTTGAATTCGTGGGCGCTTAGGTAGATGGCGCCAACTGTGACTTCAAGAAATGATCTCAGGCTAGAAAATGCCTGACGATAAAGGCCACTCATTGCCGCGTAGAAAGCTAGTCCAAAGTCGCGGTGTGCGGACCTTAGTTGCTGAGATTCTGGGTGTGTACTGAGCACTTCAAGCCACACGGCTAGATCGGCTTCGAGGTGTAGAACCCGGTTTATTTCGGCTTCGTTCGACCTCGTTGCTTGAACGATATGTTCCACGCATGACTTGTGTAGCTTGAGCATCGTATTTTCGACGCTCGAAGCGCTTTCGGTGCTTCGCTGCGACACGTTCACTCCCCCTATAGTGCCGCCCCGTGACACGCGTCGTATGGCTGGTCCTGGCCGCACCAGCAATCCGCGCTCCGCTGCGGAGGCCAAGCCACCGCCCGCCCCCGCGCAGCCAACGTCGTCGCATACTGCGGCAGCAGGGTCGGGTCCCCCGGGGACGAGCTCTCCGACGCCGCGAACGCCTCGTACGACGGGACCGTGCCCGTCACGATTCCCAGGTTCGGCGTGCCGGAGGCCGACAGCTCGCGGAGCGAGGACTCTATGGTCGCGAGGTGGTCGGGATGGGACGGGTACTCCGTCGCCAGGTCCGGGTACGCCGACAGGAGTTCCGTCAGTTCGGCCGCCGGCCAGTGCAGGACCGCCACCGGGAACGGGCGGGAGAGGGCCTCGCGGTAGGCGCCCAGTTCTGCCTGGAGGCGGGAGATCTCCGCCTCCAGCTCCGCCGGGTTGTCGGATCCCAGGGACCAGACGCGCTTCGGGTCGTGGAGTTCGTCCAGGGAGACCGAGGACGAGTGGAGGGTGTCGGCGCGGGCGTCCCAGTCGTCGTGGGGGAGGCCCAGCATGCGGCGGACCCGGTGGCGGCCGAACAGCACCGGATGCGTGGCGTAGGGGGGTTCCGGGACGTCCGTCAGGAGGAGCGTCGCCGCCTCCGTGAACGTGTCGTGCGCCGCCTCGAGTTCGTCGTGGGACTCCAGGGACTCGGCGATGATCACCCAGGGGGCCGGGTCGCGTGGGGCGGTGGTTCGGAGACCGTCGATGATCGCGCGTGCCTCTGCCTCGTGGTCGTACTCCCACAGGTTCGACGCCTTCAGGGCGCGGACCAGAGGCGCGTTCTCCAGCTTGTCCGGTGTGGAGAGCAGTCGGTCGTAGAGCGCGGTCGCGGCGGGGCGGGCGTCGGCCAGTTCGAGGTGGGCCGCGGCCTGGAGGAGAAGGGCCTCGGCGTCCTCGGGGTAGAGGGCGGCGGTCCGCTCCAGGCGTGCCGCTTCGGCGGTGTGGTCGACGTTCTCGGCAGGCGTGTCGGGGCGCATGAACGACACCGTACTGCCCGGCGGTGACAAACGAGAGATAGAGATAGGGGGCAGTCGATGAGAGGGGAGTCGTTCCGTGGAGTTCGAGTTCGGTGGGCGTGTGGTGGAGTGGCGGGGGCCCGCTCCCTACTACTTCGTGCCCGTGCCCGAGGAGGAGTCCGAGGAGATTCGGGCCGTTGCAGCGATGGCCTCGTACGGGTGGGGGGTCATTCCCGTCGAGGCGACGGTGGGTGGGGTGGTCTTCGAGACCTCCCTGTTTCCCAAGGACGGCGGGTACCTGCTGCCGCTCAAGAGCGCGGTGCGCAAGCCGCAGGGGTTGGTGGCGGGGGACGAGGTGCGGGTGGAGATGAGGGTTCGGCTGCAGTAGGGGAAGGGATACGGCGGGAGCCGTATCCCTTCCCCTGCCTCCGCTGGTCGTTTCCAGCGCTGGTCACGGCACAAGGACGATCTTGCCGGTGGTGCGCTTCTCCTCGATCGCGCGGTGGGCCGCGGCGGCTTCGGCCAGTGGGTACGTACGTTGGACCGTGACGCGCAGCCGGCCCGCCTCGATGCGCTCGGTGATCCGCTCCAGCACCTCCCCGGAGGGCTCGGCGGTGACCCAGACGTAGCGCAGGCCCCGGGCTACGGCCTGCTGCTCATCGGTTCCCGGATCGATCGAGGCGCCGATGAGCAGACCGCCCGGCCGCAGCACGTCGAGGGAACTCGGCCCGTACGAGCCGCCGACCAGATCCAGGACCGTGTCCACGGGGGCCACGGCGGTCCGGAAGTCGGTGGCCGTGTAGTCGACGAGTTCGTCGGCGCCCAGCCCGTGCAGGAAGTCATGGTTGGCCGCCCGCGCGGTGCCGATGACGTGTGCCCCGAGCTCCTTGGCCAGTTGCACCGCGACGTGACCGACGCCGCCCGCCGCCGCATGGATCAGCACTCGGTCGCCGGGCTGCAGCCGCGCAAGCACAACCAGCGCCTGCCAAGCGGTGAACGCGGCCAGGGGTACGGCACCCGCGTGCACCAGGTCGAGGTTCCTGGGCGCGGGAGCCAAGGCGTCGGCGGGCGCGGCAGCGAACTCGGCGTAGGCGCCGCGGCGGGTGACCGCCAGCATGCCGTACACCTCGTCTCCCGGCACGAACCGCGTCACGCCCTCGCCGACTCGCTCGACGACGCCGGCCACGTCGTTGCCGGGCGTCCACGGCAGGGTGACCAGCTCCGGCACTCGGCCGGCCCGGAGAACCGCGTCGCCCGGATTGACTCCGGCACCGGCGACCCGCAGCAGCACCTCCCCGGGCCCGGGCTCGGGCACGTCGGTCTCGGCGTAGGTGAGCACCTCCGGACCGCCGAACGCGGACTGGACGATGGCATGCATGCGGGCGGACATCAGGACTCCTCGGCAGTGGGTCGCGGTGCGTTCCATGGTCATCCCGACCGATAACCCCACGGAAGAAGGCACTTATCTGATATTCAGGTTCCTCATGGATACCGGCTTCGACCTGAGGAAACACGGTGGCGTGGACGTCTTTCTACGCGACTGCCCCACCCGTGCCGTGCTGGAGCTGATCGCCAGCAAGTGGACCATGCTGGTGCTGGTGGCGCTGGAGGACGGCCGGCCCATGCGGTTCGCCGAGCTGCGCCGCCGGTTGGACGGCGTGACGTCGAAGGTCCTGACGCAGACCCTGCGCGCGCTGGAGCGCGAGGGACTGCTGACCCGCAGTGTGTACGCGACCGTGCCGCCGTGTGTGGAGTACCGACTGACCGAGCTGGGCCAGGAGGTGGGCGGGCTGTTGCAGAGCATCACCGACTGGTCGCAGGCGAACATCGCCGCTATCCAGGCCGCACGGGAGGAATTCGACGAGCGCGCCGCCCGCCAACCCCCTGGGACCTGACGACACCGCGCTGCCCGGACCGGCATCCGAACAGCGCGTCACGTCGCTACAGGGCAGGGGTTCTCTGATGCGGCACTAGATCGTCACGCCGTCGATCTGCAGTGTCTGGACCGACTTCGCGGGGAAGGAGACCGCCACCGTCTTCCCGGACAGGTAGGTGTCCGAGTACGACTTGTACGCGTCCCCGCCCGTCGTCACCGTGTTCCAGCGCGGGACCAGGCCGCCGGAGCCGCCGGTCACCGTGGTGAAACCGGACAGGTTGAAGGTGAAGGTCTGGGCGGACGTGGCCGTGTTCAGGGCGACTATCACCAGGCGCTTCGCCGAGGAGTCGTACGCGGCAACGGCGTTGCTCACGCCCGTGTCGAGGATCTTCATCCCCGGGCGGATGTGGCGGCTGAACTGCGCCATGACGTAGTACTTCGTGGTGACCGCGCCCGCCGCCAGCGTGCTCGCGTCGTACGCGATCATCGCCCAGTTCGTGGACGGGTCCATGACCTGCCAGTAGACCCAGGCGGTGGGGTGCAGCCAGCGGAAGTCGTAGAGGAGGTTGAAGGCCATGGTGTAGCCGGTGCCGTCGTTGTCGCCGGTCTCGGAGTTCCACAGGGCCTTGCCGGCCGTCGTCACGACGTCCGTGTAGAGCAGGTCGCGGCGGCCGCCCGAGCCCTGGTAGCCGTGGACGTTGACGCGGTCCACATAGCCCTTCGTGGTGGACGAGAACGAGCTCCAGGTGGTGCGGGCCAGGTCGTAACTGGTCTCGTCCGATGCCGAGATCTTCGTGCTGGTCAGGCCTCGGCTGTTCAACTCGCCACGGAGGTAGGGGAGTACGGCCGACTGGACCGTCGCGTCCATGTGGCAGCCCTCCTGGGTGCCGGTCGCGGTCCACCAGGAGGACGAGGGCTCGTTGAAGGCCTCCACCGTCGCGAAGTTCACGCCCCAGTTGTTCTTGGCGTACAGCGCGACCGACGCGAGGTGGGAGGCGTGCTGGCGGTAGTTCCAGGACTGGAGGTTGTTGCCGCCGTCGGAGGCGCCGGACGGGTTGTGGTTGAGGCACATCCACCACATGGGCGAGTTGGCGAACAGTTCGGCCGTTGCGCCGCGGTTCACCGCCTTGACCAGCATCGCGCGCTGCGTCGCGTCCGCCGTCCAGTCCCAGGCCGAGGAGGTGGGGTCCTCGTTGTTCCAGTCCTGCCAGTAGCCCTCGATCTGCTTGAACGCGGGGATGTTGGCGGAGGCCACCATGCTCTCGCCGTTCACGGTGTTCCAGCTGGACGCGCCCAGGTTGTAGCGGGCGATGTTCAGGCCCAGGCCGGGGAGCGAAGTGCTGTTGTACGTCGTCGACTTGGTGGTGAAGAAGATGTCGGCGAAGTCGTCCCGGGTACCGAAGACGTTGCCCCACCAGGCGAGGGACGTACCCCAGCCCTCCCAGGTGCCCCACGACGTCGACGGGCTGACGGCGATCGTCGCGTCGGCGCGGGCCGTGCCGGTGGCCAGGGCGCTGCCCAGGAGGCCGCCTCCCGCGGCGGCCAGGAGTGTTCTGCGTCGGATCATGGCTGTTTCTCAACCTCTCCGTGCGGCTCAAACACCGGTTCCCGGACCGGCGTCGACTCGTCCCCCCGCATGCCAACACGAAGCATCAGGTGTGGCGTGTGGGGTTGTCGAGGGTTGTGACAGCGGTTTCTAAAACCCGTGGAGGAAGTGATCGTGGGGAGGGGCTGTGACAGGAAGCCCTATGGCTCTGGTGACTTGGCGGCGGTCGCCTTATCGTGCGGGCCGGCTGTGGGCCTGTTGTGGGTCGGCGGGAGGTGCGCGATGCGGCGGGTCGTGGGGCACGGTGACCGGCGAAGGCGGGCGCGGCGACGGCGGGTGGTGTGGACCGGGGGCGAACTCCTCGTCACCGTGGGCTTGGTGCTCATGCTCCTCGTCGTGCACCAGCTGTGGTGGACCAACCGGGAGGCGAAGCAGGGGGCCGAGCGGAAGGTGGAGGCGCTGGAGCGGGAGTGGGGGGAGTCCGGGGGCTCCACGGACTCCGGGAACGCAGGGAACTCCGGCAGTGGAGCCAAAGGTGGCTCCGGTGCGACCGGTTCATCGTCGTCCAGCCGTTCCGGCACCGGCCGGCAGCAGACGTCGTACACCACCCGGGTCGTCGCCTCCCAGGCGTACGCCATCCTGATCATCCCGCGGCTCGGGCTGCGCGTCCCGATCGCTGAGGGGGTCAGCAAGCCGGACGTGCTCAACCACGGGTACGTCGGCCACTACCCCGGCACCCAGCAGCCGGGCCAGGCCGGGAACTTCGCGCTCGCCGGGCACCGCAACACCCACGGCGAGCCGTTCCGCTACCTGCCCCGCCTCAAGCGCAAGGACACGATCGAGGTCGAGACCAGGTCGGCGACGTACACCTACGTCGTGGACCAGATCCTGCCGCAGACGTCGTCCCGGGACTCCGGGGTCGTCCAGGCCGTACCGCGCTCGATCGTGAAGCCGTCGTACGGGTACAAGGAGCCGGGCTACTACATCACCCTCACCACCTGCACGCCCGAGTTCACCTCGCGGTACCGGATGGCGGTGTGGGGGAAGCTGGTGTCGATGCGGCCGCGGGCGTAGGGCGGCAGGGACGCGGAGTGCCGCGGCCGAGGTCCCGAAGCACTTGCCGATCTGTGCCCCGGCAGTCGGCGGGCGACCACCAGGTCGGACGGTTCGCCCGACGAGAGAACGGATGGCCCGGGACCTCGATCCCGGGCCATCCGTCGTTCTGCCGCTCTGTTCAACCGGCCAGCGGGAAGTGGCAGGCGACCTGGCGGCCGGAGGCGCCCGGTGCGAGCCGCGGGCGTTCCGTCGCGCACCGCTCCCGCGCGTAGGGGCAGCGGGTGCGGAACGGGCAACCCGTGGGCTTGTCCGCCGGGTTGGGCACCTCCCCGGTCAGGACGATCCGCTCCCGGGGCGGCCCGTCGTCCGCGAGCGTGCCGTCGTCGATGTCCGGGACCGCCGACAGCAGGGCCTGGGTGTACGGGTGCGCCGGGGCCGTGTACAGCGCCTCCGTCTCGGCGAGTTCGACGATCTCGCCGAGGTACATGACGGCGATCCGGTCCGACACGTGCCGTACGACTCCGAGGTCGTGCGCGATGAAGACGTAGGTGAGGGCGAACTCCTCCTGGAGGTCGGCGAACAGGTTCAGCACCTGGGCCTGGATCGACACGTCGAGCGCGGACACCGGTTCGTCGGCGACGATCAGCCTCGGGTTGGTGGCCAGGGCGCGCGCGATGCCGATGCGCTGGCGCTGGCCGCCGGAGAACTCGTGCGGATACCGGTCCAGATGGGCCGCCGCCAGCCCTACGACGTCGAAGAGCTCGGCGACCCGCCGGCGCACCGCGCCCGCGTCCCCGTACCGGTGCACGAGCAGCGGCTCGGCGACGATGTCCCCGGCGCGGCGGCGGGGGTTGAGGGAGGCCTGCGGGTCCTGGAAGACCAGCTGCATGCCCGGCCGTACCGGGCGCAGGCGGCGCGTGGAGAGGGTCGAGATGTCCTGCCCGCCGAACTCGACCCGGCCGCCGGTGAGTTCGGTGAGCCGGACCAGGCAGCGGCCCAGCGTGGACTTGCCGCAGCCCGACTCGCCGACGACACCGAGGGTCTCGCCGCCGCGCACCTCCAGGGAGACCCCGTCGACGGCGCGCAGGACCCGGCGCGCTCCCCGCAGAGGGTAGTGCTTGGTGACGTCCGTGGCGCGCAGCAGCACCTCGTCCGTGGGGACGGCCGTACCGTCCTGTGCTGTCGTCACGACGCCACCTCCGTGTCCCTGCCCTGCTTCTCGCTCTGCTTCTCGCCGTGCTCCCCGCTCTGTTCTCCGCCGGCCGCCCGTGCGGTCAGCCGCAGTCCCGCGCGGTCGTCCGGCGGGAGCCAGCACGCGTCCAGGTGCGAGGCGACGTCGCCGGGGGTCAGCACGGGCCGCTCCGCGCACCGGTCGTGGCGCAGCCGGCAGCGGGGGGCGAACGCGCAGCCCTCCGGAAGGGCCCCGGGTGAGACCGGCACGCCCGCGATGGTGGGCAGCCGCCGCAGCCGGGGACCGCCCACGCGGGGCACCGAGTCCAGCAGGCCCCAGGTGTACGGGTGCCGCGGGCCGTGGAACACCGCCCGCCTGGGGCCCTCCTCGGCGGCCCGGCCGCCGTACAAGACGAGGACCCGGTCGGCGATCTGCGAGACCACGCCCATGTCGTGGGTGATGAGGACCATCGCCGAACCCTGGGTGTTCAACTCCCGCATCAGGTCGAGGATCTGCGCCTGGACGGTGACGTCCAGCGCCGTGGTCGGTTCGTCGGCGATCAGCAGCGCGGGATCGCAGGAGAGGGCCATCGCGATGACCGCGCGCTGGCGCATGCCGCCGGAGAACTCGTGCGGGTAGGCGTGCACCCTGGAGGCCGCGTCGGGGATGCCGACGTCGGAAAGCAGCCGTACCGCTCGGGTCTCGGCCTCCTTGCGGGAGATCCGCTCGTGGGCCCGGATCTGCTCGGCGATCTGCCAGCCCACGGTGTAGACGGGTGTCAGCGCTGTCATCGGGTCCTGGAAGACCATGGCGATCTCCCGGCCGCGCACCGCCCGCATCTCCTTGTCGGGCAGGGTCAGCAGGTCCCGCCCCCGGAAGCGGACTTCGCCCGACACGGTGACGTTCGGGTTGGTCAGCAGCCGCAGCACGGCCAGCATCGACACGCTCTTGCCCGAGCCCGACTCGCCCACCACGCCCAGGACCTCGCCGGGCGCGACGGAGAAGGAGAGCCCGTCGACGGCGGTGACCAGGCCTTGGCGGGTGCGGAACCGCACCCTCAAGTCACGTACGTCCAGAAGGGGTTCAGGCATGGCGGGCCCTCGGGTCGAGTCGCGCGTACAGGATGTCCACCAGGGCGTTGGCGAGGACCACGAAGAACGCCGCGTACAGCACGGTCCCCATGATCACCGGCAGGTCGAGGTTCTGGAGGGCGTCGTAGGTGAGCTTGCCGATGCCGGGCAATCCGAAGACCACCTCGGTCAGCAGCGCTGCCCCGCCGACGAGCGCGCCGAAGTCCAGGCCGAACAGCGACACGATCGGGATCAGGGAGCAGCGCAGCGCGTGCCGGAGCAGGATCCGCCGTTCCGAGAGGCCCTTGGCGCGGGCCGTGCGGACGTAGTCCTCGCCCAGCGCGGTGACGACCTCGCCGCGCAGCAGCCGGGCGTAGATCCCGGCGTACAGCAGGGCGAGGGTCAGCCAGGGGAAGAGCATGTGCAGCGCCCACTGGCCGGGGTTCTGGCCCAGGCCGACGTAGCCGGGCGGCGGCACCCAGGAGAAGAGGGAGTCGTGGAACTGCTTCTGGGTGAGGAGGTTGACGACCTCGCCGAGCCAGTAGGCCGGCAGGGAGACGCCGACGACACCGACCAGCATGATCAGCGGGTCGGCGGCCTTGCCGCGCAGGGTCGCCGCCGCCGTGCCCATGAGGATCCCGGCCGTCATCCAGATCAGGGCCGCGCCCATGACCAGGGACAGGGTGACCGGGGTGGCCTGCACGATCTGCGGGATCACCTTGGAGCCGCGGTTGACGAACGACTCCAGGTCCCGGTCGATCAGCAGGTGCCGCATCATCAGCAGATAGCGGACGGGCAGCGGCCGGTCGAGGCCGAAGGAGTGCCGCACCTGGGCGAGGGTGGCCGCGTCGGCGTTGCGGCCCGCGATCCGGGCCGCCGGGTCGACGCCCGGGGTGGCGAAGAAGATCAGGAACACCAGCACACTGATCGCGAACATCACCAGCAGGGCCGAGCCGAAGCGTTTGAGGGCGAAGACGAGCATGGGTCACATCCCTCCGCGCAGCCGGGCGCTCGGGTCGAGGGCGTCGCGGACGCCGTCACCGAGGACGTTGAGCGCGGCCGTGGTCAGCGCGATCAGCAGACCGGGGGCGATGGTCACGGCGGGGCGGGTGTAGAGCAGCCCCAGACCGTCCTGGATGATCGTGCCCCAACTGGCGTCGGGCGGCTGGACGCCCACCGACAGGAAGGACAGCGCCGACTCGGTCAGCATGGCCAGCGCGGTCATCAGGGGCACGAAGACGATGGCCGTGGGTACGACGTTCGGCAGCACCTCGCGGCGCAGGATGCGCAGGGTGGGGGCGCCGGAGCCGATGGCCGCCTGGATGTACTCCTTGTTGCGCAGCACCAGCACCTGACCGCGCAACGGCCGCGCGATGTACGGCACGTAGATCGCCGCGATGATCGTGATCGGCAGCCAGAGGCTTCCGGCCTCCACGGTGACGGGGCCCAGCTTGAGGCCGTTGGTGAGGAGGACCACCGACAGGCAGATGGCCAGCAGGTACACCGGGAAAGCCCAGATGACGTCCAGGATCCGGGAGATGACGGAGTCCACGACGCCGCCCGTGTACCCGGCGACCACTCCTACGGCCGTCCCGAGGGCGCAGGTCAGCAGGGCCGCCGTCACCCCGATGAACAGGCTCGTCCGGCCTCCGTACAGGAGGCGGGCCATGACGTCGCGGCCCTGGTTGTCGGCGCCGAGGAAGTAGTGGGCGGGGTCCCAGGTCGGGCCGATGGGCGTGACGCCGAGGCCGAGGCCGGTGCTGCTCGGGGTGAGCACCGGCACCCTTTTGCCGTCGACGACCGTGGTGCCGGAGACATCGGACTGGAACGGGTCGGTGTGGGCGAGGTGGTTCGCGTACAGCGGTGCGCACACAGTCGCCAGCACGACGAGGAGCAGGACCGCGGCGGCGGCCAGCGCCGACCTGTTGCGCAGCAGGTCGGAGGCGGCCGTCCGCCAGGGGCCCGGCGAGCGCCGGGCCCCGGTCGACGGGGCAGTGGTCACCGTGTGGGTCACTTCACCCACAGTTGCCCGACCAGCATGTAGAACTGCTTGCTGAACTGGTAGTCGCCCACTCGGGTCGACGTGAAGTCGATCATCTTCGGGTTGATCAGCGGGACCACCGGCGACTCGCCCATGATCTGCTGGTCGATGGCGCCCCACTGCTTGTTCGCGCTCGTCCGGTCGGTCTGCGCGGTCTTGATCGCCGTCTGCATCTTCGCGTCGATGCCCTTGTCGCAGAACCCGGAGATGTTGATGCTTGAGTCGCTGCCGGGGTGGTAACTGGCGCAGGACAGCAGCACGTTGAGGAAGTCGGAGGCCGCCGGATAGTCCTGGTACCAGGACGTCAGGGCCAGCTGCACCTTGTTCTTGGTGTTCTGGATGTAGGTGAACTGGATGTTCGCCGACAGCGGCTTGAGCGTCGCCTTGTAGCCGAGCTGGGTGAGCAGGCTCTGGAGGTACTGCCCGATCGACTTGTTGACGTCGTCGTCCTGGACGACGATCCCGACCTCCTGCCCGGCCGTGCCGGACTTCTTCACCAGCTCCTTGGCCTTGGCGAGGTCCGCGGCCTTCCAGGTGGTGCCGCCGCCCTTGGTGTAGTCGCACTGGTCGACGTGCCCGGGGAAGCCTGGCGGCAGGATCGTGCACGCGGGGGAGGCGAGGTTCGTGCCGCCGTACAGCCGGACGATCGCGGACCGGTCGACGGCGTAGTTGATCGCCTGGCGCGCCAGCTTGTTGTTGAACGGCGCCATGTTGACGTTGAGCGTCGCGTACCAGAACGCGGTCAGCGGGTTCACGTGCGCCTGGGAGGCGTACTTGGTGCCGATCTCGTTGAGCCGGTCGGCGGGCGGCGGGTCGAACATCCAGTCCGCCTGGCCGTTCTCGACGGCGGTCACCTCCGACTCGACCGTCTGGCCGAAGGTGTAGTCGACGGCATCCGGGTAGCCCTGGGGCTGCGCCTCGCGCGACCACTCCTTGAAGTGCGGGTTGCGGACGAGCTTGAGCGCCCGGTTCGGGTCGTACGACGCCGCCATGTACGGGCCCGTCGACGGGAGCGGCTTGGTGCCCGCGTCCTTCGCGGGCGAGTCCTTCGGCACGATGCTGGCGTGCGGGACGGCCAGCTTGTACTCGAACTCCGGGTCGGCGGCGGTCAGGTTGATGGTGACCGTGTTGGTCTTCGCGTCGCCGATCACGCCCTTGGGCAGTGTGCAGGAGGCGGGCGTCTTCAGACAGGCGTCGGCGCCGACGATGCCGTTGTAGAAGGTGCCCGCGGTGGGGCTGGCGACCTTGAAGATCCGTTCGAAGGACGCCACCACGTCGTCGGTGGACAGGGCCTTGCCGTTGGAGAAGGTGACGCCCTTGCGGAGCGTGAAGGTGTAGGTCTTGCCGGCGTTGCTGACCTTCGGCATGGCCGAGGCCAAGTCGGGGACGACGGTGAAGGACTCCTGCCCGTTGACCTTTTTGAAGGCGAGCAGTCCGTCGTACAGCGACTGGTACAACTGCCAGTACTGGAGCGTGTAGTTGACCTGCGGGTCGAAGCTGCCCGCCGCCGCGTGGGAGACGAGCTTCAGGGTGCCGCCCTTGTGCTGCGACTGGAAGGCGGTGGACCCCGAGCCGGAGGAGGAGGCGTTCGGGTTCGAGGAGGAGCCGTCGTCGGAGGAGGAACAGGCGGCGGCGGTCAGGGCGAGCGCGACGGTGGCGGCGGCGAACGCGCCGCGTCTGGCGCGGTGCGGCAGGGCGCTGCGAGGCATGGCGGGGAACTCCCTCGGTCTCGGTCGGGGATCAGTCGGTGGAGTCGAGGAACTCGCCGACGACCCGGAGGTAGAGCTCCTCCTCCTCGACGTGCGGCATGTGGCTCGAATGCTCGAACATGTGCCAGCGCACATCGGGGATGCGGTCGGCGAAGGGGTGGATGGTCTCGGGAGTGGCCTCGTCGAACCGTCCCGACACCAGCAGGGTCGGCGCCTCGATCAGGTGCAGCCGGTCGATGACGGACCAGTCCTTGAGAGTGCCGACGACGTGGAACTCGTTCGGGCCGTTCATGGTGTGGTACACGGTCGGGTCGGCCTCGATGTTGTCCCAAGTCGCCTGCACTTCCGGCGGGTTGGGGGTCAGGCGGCAGACATGGCGCTCGTTGAAGACCTGCTCGGCCGCCCGGTAGTCGGGGTGGTCCGTGGTTCCGGCCGCCTCATGGGCGAGCAGGGTCCGCTGGACCTCCTCCGGCAGTTCGGCGCGCAGTTCGGCCGCCGCCTTGAGCCACAGCTCCATAGACGCCGGGGAGTTGGCGATGACCAGGCCGCGCAGGCCGGGTGGGCGGCGCACCGCGTGCTCGGCGGCGAGCATGCCGCCCCAGGACTGGCCGAGGATGTGGTAGGCGTCGGCGATGCCCAGTTCCTTGAGCAGGGTGTCGAGCTCGTCGAGGAAGAGCTGGACGGTCCAGAAGTCGGCGCCCTTGGCGGGCAGATGGGTGGAGCGTCCGGTGCCGAGCTGGTCGTAGTGGATCACGGGGCGGCCCTGCCGGGAGATGCCCGCGATGCTGAGCGTGTAGGAGTGACCGGCGCCGGGGCCGCCGTGCAGGACCACCAGGGGTGTCCTGCCCGGTTCGCCGGTGATCCGGTACCAGGTGGAACAGCCGTTGAAGTCGACGGTTCCGGTGTGGTTCGGTTCGGGGATCGCCACGGGGAAGCCTCCCAGACCGGCCGGAATCAGCCGACCGCTGTCTGAAAATAGGTGGGGTGTGACGGATGGATGAGATAGTGATGTGGAAAAGGTCAGCCCACAAGACCTTTTAGTTGGGTCAGGGCAAGACGTAACAGCGGGTTCACGTGGCTCGCCTGCGTTTACAGAGGCGACGATTTTCGGGAGGACAGCTGACATCCGCACCTCAATCACCCGGAGCGTCCGGGGCACCTGAGGCAGCCGGGTCTCCGGGTGCCGGTGACGAGTACTCGCGCCTGATCGACCGAGTCCTCCTCGGCGGCAGCCCGTCGTCCGCGCTGCGCCCGGTGCGGGTGGCCTCGGCGGTCGACGAGGTCGCCGACCGGCTCCTCACCGCGATCGCCGTGGGTGACTTCCTGCCCGGCGAACGGCTGCCGGCCGAGCGCGAGCTCACCGGGTTGCTGCATGTCAGCCGCCCCACCGTGCGCGAGGCCGTCGGGCGGCTCCAGGCCCTCGGGGTCATCGAGATCCGTCGGGGCCGCAACGGCGGGGCGTTCGTGCGGGACAGCTGGAGCGAGTCTTCCGGGGCTGCGGTCCGGCGGACGCTGCTGCCCCGCTGGGAGGAGTTCGAGCAGCTCTTCGACCTGCGCGGGCTGGTGGAGGGCATGGTGGCCGCGACGGCCGCCCGGCGCCGGCGGCCCGAGGATCTGGCACCGATGCGGGAAGCCCTGTCCGCGCATCTCTCCGCGAGCACGCCCCGCGAGGAACAGGCCGCCGACAGCGCCTTCCACCGCGCCATCTGCGAGGCCACCCACAACCCCCAGGTCGCCCAGCTCAGCCGCGAGCTGCTGACCCGGATCAGCCTCGGCTTCCCGATCGAACCATGGGGGAAGGGCGAGCGCAGTCATTTCCACCAGGCGGGCGAGGGGCACACCGCCCTCTATGAGGCGATCGCGGCGGGGGAGCCGGAACGGGCGGAGGGGATCGCCCGGGAGCACTTCATGATCAGCGCGGAGATGATCCGGGGGGTGCTGGCTCGGGTGAGGGCGGAACAGGAGGGGTGAGGTCGGGTCGAGGCGCGGAAGGAGGCGCGGTGCAGGGGGCGGGATGCCCGGAAGGCCCTGGCGCCCCCGCGCGCACATCTCCGGCTTCCGCCCCCTGCGTACACCTCTGGATGCAATACCAATGATTCAGGTTGTTTTCCGGCGTGTGGGTCTGGGTGTGGTCGGCCCGGCCGGCGTCACGCGTGAAGTGTCCGGCTGGGCCGGATCGCAGTGCTCGGTGCTCGGTGCGTTTGAGCTTCCAGTTGGACATCTTGCGTCTGATCACGCGAGGGCCGGAGCGCAAACGCCGGGGTGACAGCGGTCGTTCGCGGATCTCACGCAGGGCCGCAGCCAGGGATCGGGGCAGCCGGGAGCGGGGAGAACGCCGCCTGGTCGGTGCCGTGGCGGCGGACGATGCGCAGGGTACGCACACGGACACCGTGCCGGCCTTCGGAGAGGTCCTTCGGCGGTACCTGTCACCCGCGCTCCCGCAGCGCCACCACCCCCGCCGCCCCGATGGCCGCCAGCCCCGCCGACACCACGATCGCCACGTCCGCCCCGTGGGCCAGGCCGCCGCCGGTGGATGTGGCCAGGGCGATCGTCAGGGCCACGCCCGCGCAGGAGCCGATGTAGCGGAAGGTCTGCTGGGCGCCCGAACCCATCGCCGCCCGTGCGGTGGGGACCGACTCGACCGCGAGGAGCGGTAGTGCGGCGTTGAGGAGGCCGCTGCCCACCCCGCCCAGCATCAGACCCGGCAGCAGTCGCGGCCACGAGCCCGCGTCCAGCGCGCCCAGCATGGTCAGCGCGCCGCCCGCGTGCAGCAGGAAACCGGCCGCCAGTTGCCAGCGCGGTGCGACCCGGCCCGCCAGGCGCTTGGCCTGGAGCGCCACCGTGAAGGACAGCCCGGACCAGAGCAGGAACAGCCACGCCGTGTCCATCGCGGACATCCCGAGCGTCTGCTGGAGCAGCGCCGGCAGGAAGCTGAACAGGCCTATCACCGTCAGGCCCGTGAAGAGGCCGGCGGTGGAGGACCCCAGGAAGCGGGGGCTGCGGAGGAGGGCCAGGTCGATCATCGGGGTCGGCGAGAAGCGGCGCTCGATCAGGGTGAAGACCGCCAGCAGGACCACCGTCGCCGCCAGCAGCAGGCCCACCTGCGGCCGCAGCCAGCCGTCCCGGCCCAGGGTCAGTGCCGCCACCAGGGACACCAGCGCCAGGCCGAAGGCCAGGGCTCCCGCGACGTCCGGGCGGCCGCCCCGCGGTGAGCGGGACTCCGTCAGCGTGCGGAAGGAGAGTCCCGCCACGACCAGCGCGGCCGCGCCCAGTACGGCGTACGCCACCCGCCAGTTGGGCATCGCCCCGGCGACCAGGGGGCCGGCCGCGATGCCGCCGCTCACGAACGCGCCCCACACGCCCGTCGCGTGCAGCCGGCCGCGCGGGCTCGGGTACGCGGCCACCAGTAGGCCCAGGCTGCTCGCCAGGATCGCCGCGCTCGCCGCGCCCTGCGCCACCCGGGCGAGGGTGAACGCCCAGGTGGAGGCGGTCAGTCCGCCGAGGGCGGTGGTCAGGCCGAGGGCGACGGTGCCGGCGACGAAGATGCGGCGGCGGCCGTAGTCGTCGGCCAGGCTGCCCGCCACCAGGAGGAGGGCGGCGAGGCCGAGCGGGGTGCCGTTCAGAAGCCAGGCCTGCGCGGAGAGGGGAGTGTGCAGGGCCGCGGCCGTGTCCGGGAGCGTGACCACCGGGGCCGTGTACGTCATCAGGGCCACGGCGGTCGCGGCGCTGGTCAGGGCAAGGGTGGAGCGGCCGCTCGAGGTGGGGGAGGGGGACGGTTCCGTGACGGTCGAAGAGCCCGCAGGCTTGAGGGTTCTTTCATTGAACCTAGTCATGGTTGTACCGTAGCACCGTTGGTTCGTTCATTGAACCCACGGCTGGGAAACTGACTAAGGTGGACTCCATGGCACTGGGCAAGGACTACGTGACGCAGGAGTGCTCGATCGCCAGCGCGCTGGAGGTCGTAGGCGAGCGGTGGACCCTGCTCGTCGTCCGCGACGCGCTCTACGGCGTCCGGCGGTACAACGACTTCCTTGTCCACCTCGGCATCCCGCGCGCCGTCCTGTCGGCCCGCCTCAGGACGCTCACTGAGGCGGGGATCCTGGAGAAGCGCCGGTACCAGGAGTCGCCGCCCCGGGACGAGTACGTCGTCACCGACCGCGGGATCGCCCTCTGGCCCGCCCTGCGTGCCCTCGCCGTCTGGGGGCGCGAGCACCTCATGGACCGCCGGCTGCGCTACTTCCGACACGCGGAGTGCGGCACGGAACTCGGGTCGTACGGCGAATGTCCCGCCTGCGGAACCGTCGTACCCGTCGCGGACGTTCTCCTTACGCCGGGACCGGGACTCGATCCCGACCCGGCCGATCCGGTCAGCCGGGCGCTCCTCAAGCCCAAGAGGCTCCTGGAGCCGCTGGAAACGGATCATGTGTAATTAAGGCGGCAGCGAGCGTGAGCGGAGGGGGCCGGGCGATGCGTGTGAACGGCCGTTGGGCCTTGCCCTCGCGCCCCGCCGCCCTTCTGCTGCTCCTGCTCCTCGACCTTCTGCTGCTCGACTCCGGCAGCCTCTTCACCACCGTCGCGCTCGCCGCGACCGCCGCCGCCGGATCCGCCCTCGCCGTCTGCGCCCTCCGCGCCGCCCGCTCCGCACCCGCCGTACCGCCCACCCGGGTCCGTACGGCGATACGCGACCGGGCCCGGCGTACCGCCTTCCTGCCGCAACGCGACCCGGACGCGAAGGGCCGCAGCCGCCCGCGAGCACCCGGACACGCCCTCCAGGCGGCCACCGCGTAGGGCACCCGGCCGATCGGATCCGATCCGGTCCGGGTGACCCCGCGCGGGTCGTCATGCCGTCCCACCTCTTCGCCCACGGCACGACGAGACCCCTCGGAGGGCTCCCACCCATGTCCGTTCCCATGTCCGTTTTCGCCGGCCTGGTCGAGCATCTCGCCGACCTGCTCCAGCCGCTCTTCCACGCCTCGGCGGCCGCCGCCGCGATCGTCCTGTTCACCGCGCTGGTACGACTGCTCGTGCATCCCCTCTCCCGCGCCGCCGCCCGCGGCCAGCGCGCCCGCGCCGCACTCCAGCCGAGAATCGCCGAGCTGCGGAAGAAGCACGGGAAGGACCAGCAGGCCCTGCAGAAGGCGGTGCTGGAGCTGCATGCGGAGGAAAAGGTGTCGCCGTTGTCCGGCTGTCTGCCCGGGCTGCTGCAACTGCCCGCGTTCTTCCTCCTCTACCACCTGTTCTCCAACTCCACGATCGGCGGCCATGACAACGGCCTGCTCTCCCATGAGCTGCTGGGGGCTCCGCTCGGCGGGCGGTGGGCCGACGTCCTCGGCGACGGGGCGTTCGGGAGCGCCGGGCTGGTCTATCTGTCGCTGTTCGCCCTGGTCGCCGTCGTCGCCACCTTCAACTTCCGTCGCACCAAGCGGATGGGGACGGGGACGGGAATGGGGGCGGGGACACCGGCGGTGACGGGGACGGCGGGGGTGAGTGAGGGGGAGCAGCAGGTGCCGGGCCTGGGGGCGGTCGCCAGACTCGCGCCGTACATGTCCTACTTCACGCTCGTCACCGTGGCCGTGGTGCCGCTGGCGGCCGCGCTGTACGTGGTGACCAGTGCGGCCTGGAGCGCGGTGGAGCGGGCGGTGCTGTATCGATGAGGCTGTGCCGGTGAAGGCGGCGCGACTACGGTCCAGTACGTGAACAGGCTCTTGCCCGCTGCACCCGCATCTTGGAGGATCGACCAGTCCTCCGATGGCTGCACACATCGGCCGGGCGCCCGCTATCAAGGGAGATGGTGACGACCATGAAGCTGCTGCGAGTCGGTACGGCGGGGGCGGAGCGGCCCGCGCTGCTCGACGCCGAGGGAACCCTGCGGGACCTGTCGGGTGTCGTGGACGACATCGACGGGGCGCTGCTCGCCGACGACGCTGCGCTCGGCCGGGTCCGTGCCGCCGCCGAAGCCGGGGAGCTGCCCGCGCTCGACGCGACCGGGCTGCGGATCGGGCCGCCGCTGGGGCGCATCGGCAAGATCGTGTGCATCGGGCTCAACTACCACGACCACGCGCGCGAGACGGGGGCCGAGCCGCCGGCCGAGCCGGTCGTCTTCTTCAAGGCCGCGGACACGGTCGTCGGGCCGAACGACACGGTGCTGGTGCCCCGCGGGTCCGTGAAGACCGACTGGGAGGTCGAGCTCGCCGTCGTCATCGGGCGTACGGCGCGTTATGTGGCCGACGACGAGGACCCGTTGGCCTATGTCGCCGGGTACGCCGTCGCGCACGACGTGTCCGAGCGGGAGTTCCAGATCGAGCGGGGCGGGACCTGGGACAAGGGGAAGAACTGCGAGACGTTCAATCCGCTGGGGCCGTGGCTGGTCACGGCGGACGAGGTCGGTGATCCGCAGGAACTGTCCCTGAAGCTCTGGGTGAACGGCGAGCTGAAGCAGGACGGGACCACGGCCGAGCAGATCTTCCCCGTCGCGGAAGTCGTGCGCTATGTAAGCCAGTTCATGGTGCTCTACCCGGGTGACGTCATCAACACGGGGACTCCGGCCGGGGTCGCGCTGGGAGCGCCCGAGCCGAAGCCGTTCCTGCGGGGCGGGGACGTGGTGGAGCTGGAGATCGCGGGGCTTGGCAAGCAGCGACAGGAGTTCAAGGACGCGTAGGCGCTCCGCGGGGAGGGGCGGGGAACTGCGCCAGTCGGTCGTCCGCGGGCCGGCCGTGGCTGGTCGCGCCCGCGCGGCGGAGCCGCAGATTGAATGCGGCCCCGCGCCCCTATGTGTCGGCTACGCCTCCAAAAACGCTTCCAGCGCCTCCACCACGAAGCGGTGGTCCTGGAGTTGAGGCAGGCCCGAGACTGTCACCGAGCCGATCACGCCCACGTTCTCCACGTTGATCGGGAACGAGCCGCCGTGAGCCGCGTAGGTGTCCGGGTCCAGGCGGGACGACTCCTCGAAGGTCGTGCCCTTCGCGCGGAAACGGGCACCCACCAGGTACGAAGCCGCGCCGTACCGCTCCACCACCCGGCGCTTGCGCTCGATCCACGCGTCGTTGTCGGGGGCCGAGCCGGGCAGGGCCGCGTGGAAGAGCTGCTGGCCCGCACGGTGGATGTCGATGGCCACCGGGGCCTGGCGCTCCCGTGCCATCTCCACCAGCAGGGAGCCCAGCGCCCACGCGTCGTCGTTGGTGAACTGCCTGAAGACCAGGCGATGTTCCTGCTTTTCCAACTCCTCCACCGACGGGGTGAGTTCGGGAGTGGACCTCGGGGTGATCTGCGGGTGGTGCATCAGAGGGTCACCGTCACCTTGTCTCGCGCCGAGCGGCGGGCTGCTTCCAGTACGTCCAGGGCGGCGGCCGCCTCCAGGGCGGTCACCGGGTTGGGGCCCTCGCCCCGCAGGGCCGCGGCCACGGCCGTGTAGTACGCGGGGTAGTCGCCGGGGACAGTGGGGACGATACGGCCGCCGCCGGTGACCGGGGACTCTCCCGCGCCGATACGGCCGTACAGGGACTCCGGTTCGGCACCCCAGCCGTCCGAGGTGCCCGGGCGCTCGCCCTCGCGCAGCGCCGCCTCCTGCGGGTCCAGGCCGTACTTGACGTAGCCGGCCTTCGAGCCCAGCACCCGGAAACGCGGGCCGAGCTGGGCCGTCGTCGCCGAGACGTAGAGGTGGGAGCGGACGCCGTTCGCGTGGGTGAGGGCGATGAACGTGTCGTCGTCGGTCTCCGCGCCGTCGCGGCGGATCACGGACTCGGCGTACACCTCGGTGGCCGGGCCGAAGAGGACCAGGGCCTGGTCGACGACATGGCTGCCGAGGTCGTAGAGGAGACCTCCGATCTCTGCGGGGTCGCCGGACTCGCGCCAGCCGCCCTTGGGCTGCGGGCGCCAGCGCTCGAAGCGGGACTCGAAGCGCCAGGGCTCGCCCAGTTCGCCGTCCGACAGCAGCTTGCGCAGGGTCAGGAAGTCGTTGTCCCAGCGACGGTTCTGGAAGACCGAGAGCAGCAGACCGTGCTCCTCGGCGAGGGCGGCCAGCTCGCGCGCCTCGGCGGCGGTGCCGGCGACCGGCTTGTCCACCACGACCGGCAGGCCCGCCTTCAGCGCGGTCGTCGCCAGCGGGACGTGCGTCCTGTTCGGGGACGCGATGACGATCAGGTCGAGTTCGGCGGTCCGGTCGAACAGCTCGTCGGGGGTGGCGACCGTCCGGACGTCCGGGAACTCGGCCTTCGCCTGCGCCTGCCGCTCGGGATTCGAGGTGACCACCGTGTCCAGGGCGAGGCCCTCGGTGGCGGCGATCAGGGGGGCGTGGAAGACGGATCCGGCGAGGCCGTAGCCGATGAGGCCGACGCGGAGGGGAGTGGCAGCTGTGCGGGTCATGGGTTCCACTTTCGCAACGCTGTTGCCAAAGTGCAAGTGGCAGGGAGAATGGGTGGCGTGAACAGGACGAGGAGCGGGCCGGGCGCGGCCGGAGCGAATCTGCTCGCCGTGCGCAGTCACAACACCGCGCTGGTGCTGGATCTGCTGCGGACGGCGGGGGGCGAGGGCATCAGCCGGCTCGAACTGGCCGAGCGGACCGGCCTGACCCCGCAGGCGGTCAGCAAGATCACCGCCCGGCTGCGGGAGGAGGGCCTCGCGGCGGAGGCCGGGCGGCGCGCGTCCACGGGGGGCAAGCCGGCCACCGTACTGCGGCTGGTGCCGGAGGCCGGGCACGCGGTGGGCGTGCACCTCGACCGGGACGAACTGCGGGCGGTGCTCGTCGATCTCGACGGCAGGGTCGTGGCGGAGCGGCGCGCGGAGCTGGACCTGGGGGCGGGCGCGGCGGCCGTGGTGGGGGCGGTCGCGGAGCTGGTGGGGGAGTTGCGCGGGGAGACGGACGTCCTCGGCGTCGGTGTCGCGCTGCCCGGGCCGCTCGACCACATCCACGGTGTGCTGCACCGGGTCACCGGCTTCCCCGAGTGGGACGGCTTCCCGCTGCGGGACGCCCTCGCGGAGCGGCTCGGGGTGCCGGTCGTCGTCGACAAGGACACCAACGCGGCCGCCCTCGGCCTCGCCGTCGGCGGCGAGGCCGGGTCCTTCGCCTATCTGCACCTCGGTACGGGGCTCGGCGCCGGCCTGGTGATCGGCGACAGCGTGCACCGGGGGGCGCGGACCGGGGCAGGGGAGTTCGGGCACCAGGTCATCCAGCTGGACGGGCCCCCGTGCCACTGCGGCAACCGTGGCTGCGTCGAGGCGCTGTGCCTGGCGGCGGTGGGCCGGGGCGAGACGGCGGAGGCGGCGCGGGTGCTGGGCGCCGGGGCCGCGAACCTCGCCGGGCTGCTCGACATCGACCTCGTGCTGCTCGGCGGCCGTACGGTCGCCGCCGCCCCGGAGACCTTCGTACAGGGCGTCGCCGCCGTGCTCGACGGGCGCGCCCGCCGCGAGGGCGGCCTCGGTACGGCCGTCCCTGTCCGCCTCGCCCCCGGCGGCGACCGCGCCGTCGCGGAGGGCGCGGCCCAACTGCTCCTCGCCCCGCTGTTCGGACGGGCGGACGGCTGACGCCGGAGGGCGAAGGGCTTTCCGCGGGGAGGCTGAGGGGCGGCCGGGCGGGGGGTTGGGGTGGTCGTGCGGCGGGGTCGGGTGAGGGTGGTCGTGCGGTACCGGACGGCTGGTCGTGCGGCGGCGGTGGGCTGGTCGTCCGCAGGCTGAGGGCCGATCGCCCGACGGCGGTGGGGCGGTCGTGCGGTGCCAGGCGCCTGGTCGTGCGGAGACAGGCAGCAGCGGGCATTCAGCCGAGGCGGCAGGGTGCCGGCCGAGCCGAGGGTGGTGGATGCCTGACCGAGCCGAGGCGGCAGGAGGCCGGCCGAGCCGAGCCCGCAGAGGGCTGATCGAGCGGAGTCGGGGCGTCCCGCGGAGTGGCGGCCGCCCGGCCCGGGCCGGGCGCGGCAGGATCACATGACCATGCGACTGAGCACGTCCCTGTCCCTCTGCGTGGCCGTGGCCGCAGCCGCCGTCCTCGCCCCCGTGCCGACGGCGACCGCCCTGTCCGCCGTCGAGGCGTCCTGCGCGGGCGCCGACGCGCAGGGCTTCCCGCTCACCACCCGCATCCACGACGGCACCTCGGTCTACGACCCCGGCGGCGGCTTCGGCACCTGGTACCTCGACCTCACCAACACCACGCGCCGCACCTGCACCGACATCCACCCGGTCGTCGTCCTCGTCGACGACAAACGCGTCCTCAAGGCCTCCCAGACCGAGCTGGAGTTCTACGACGGCCCCCACACCCGCCCGGTCCGGCTGGAGCCGACCGACCAGTCCGAGCTGGTCGGCGTGTTCGACGGGAACGACTTCCCCGGGTTCAGTCTGGCGCCGGGGGCGACCGTGTCGGTGAAGGTCAGACTCGCCGTCACCTCCGACGCCGTCACCCCGAACGCCGTCACCGTCAACGCGGCCGCCGTACAGCGGCACGGGTCGGACGGAGCCTGGGTGGGGGAGTCGAACGACTACCGGTTCGGCATCGGCGACGACCCGCCACCGGCCCCGAGCGCCACCCCCGCACCCTCCGCCACTCCCGCGGCCTCTGGCACCCCGTCCGCTCCCGCCACGGCCACCGACGCCGACGCCGACACCACGACGGCCACCGCCGCCGTCCCCGCCACCGACTCGGCCGACTCGGACGCAACCCCGGGGAGCAGTCCGGGAAGCGGTTCCGGGAGGAGCTCCGGAACCGGCCCGGTGACCGGTCCGGGCGACGCCCCCAACGCCTCCCCCGGCAGCGCCCTGCCCTTCGCCGAGGAGGCCGAGGAGGCCGGGGAACGCGCCCGCGAACTGGCCCGCACCGGCGTCGGCCTGGCCCACGGGCTGTTCACGGCCGCGCTCGCGCTCGTCACCGTAGGAGCGGGCGCGTTCCTGGTGGCGCGCAGACGGCGCTGAGCCGTACCTCAACTGCCTGGTGAGACGGGCATTCCCGGGCGATCCTGCGTGTGTCTAGGCTGGGGGGCCGTCGGTACGCCGTGGTTCCGGCGCCCCCCGCTCACGCACGACCGCACGTACGCCATCCGCACGCCAGGAGACGCACCAACATGGCAGACCGCAAGCCCATCGAGTCGTGGCTCACCGACATGGACGGCGTCCTCATCCACGAGGGCGTGCCGATCCCCGGAGCGGACGCCTTCCTGAAGAAGCTGCGGGAGTCCGGGCGGCCGTTCCTGGTGCTCACCAACAACTCCATCTACACCGCCCGTGACCTGCACGCACGGCTGCGGCGGATGGGTCTCGACGTGCCGGTGGACAACATCTGGACGTCCGCGCTGGCCACCGCCCAGTTCCTGGACGACCAGCGGCCCGGAGGCAGCGCCTATGTCATCGGCGAGGCCGGCCTGACCACCGCGCTGCACGACATCGGGTACATCCTCACCGACCACGAGCCCGACTTCGTGATCCTCGGCGAGACCCGGACCTATTCGTTCGAGGCGCTGACCAAGGCTGTGCGTCTGATCAACGACGGTGCCCGGTTCATCGCCACCAACCCCGACAACGTCGGCCCGTCCACCGAGGGCGACCTCCCCGCCACCGGCTCGGTCGCCGCGCTGATCACCGCCGCGACCGGCAAGAAGCCGTACTTCGTCGGCAAGCCGAACCCGCTGATGATGCGGGCGGGCCTCAACGCGATCGGCGCCCACTCGGAGACCTCCGCGATGATCGGCGACCGGATGGACACCGACGTCCTCGCGGGCCTGGAGGCCGGGATGCGCACCTTCCTGGTGCTGTCCGGCGTCACCCAGCCCGACCAGGTCGACCGTTACCCCTTCCGCCCCTCCCAGGTCGTCGACTCGATCGCGGACCTCGTCGACCTCATCTGAATCCGCTCCGGCCGGCCGGGTACGAAACCTGACCTCACCCGTACGGAGCAATACGGCGCCTCCCGAGGATGCGGGGGCGCCCGGTGCGGGGGAGCCTCCAGATATCTGGAGGTTCACGATGGGCTCAATTCGCCTCACTCTCTGTACAGGACTCCTGGGCTGCGCCGCCGCCCTCGCCCCGGCGGCCGCCCAGGCGGCGGACGGCCGGGGGGTCACCGTGACCCCGGCCTCCCCGGCCCCCGGCTCCGAGGTGACGCTGCGGGTGGGCGGCTGTTCCGGTACGACCGGCAGCGCCTCCTCCGCGGCCTTCGCCGAGGACGCCCGCCTCAGCGGCCACGACGGCACGCTGGCCGGTGCGACCCAGGTCCGCTCCACGGTCGGCGCCGGCTCCTACGACGTGAAGGTCAGCTGCGCCGGCTCCGTGGTCACCGGCACCATCACCGTCGTGGCACAGCAGGGCGGGCAGCAGGACGCGCCCGACGCCCTGCTGTCCTCGCCGGTCGCGCCCGTGCACGCGGGCGGCGGGGGCACCGCCCCGCTCGCCTCGGCGGACTCCCGGGCGTCCGGCCCCGACACCGCGCAGGCGGTGACCGGACTCCTCCTCGCCGGGTTCGCCGCGGCCGCCGTCGGGCTGTTGGGCGCCCGCCGGAGCCGCGGCCCGCGCTGAGGAGCGGCACCACCATGTCCGACGACACCGAACCCGCCGCCGGCACCGGGCGGCTGCTGACCGGCGTGGCCTGGGCGATCCTGCTGCTCGGGCTGTGGCTGTGGGGCCGCGGGGTGACCGAGGTACCCGACGGCATGTCCGGGCCCACCACGGGCGACGTGGCCGCCGTCGGCCGCCCCGCCGGCACCGAACTCCCGCCCGCAGCCAAGCCGTTGAACTCGGCCCTGCCCGAGCGCATCGACATCCCGGACCTGAGCGTGCAGGCCCCCGTGGTCGCCCGCGGTCTCGACCGGGAGGGCGGGATCGACCCGCCGCCCTTCGACCAGCCCGGCGTGGTCGGCTGGTACGGCTCCGGAACCGAACCGGGGGCCGCCGGCACCGCGCTCCTCGTCGGGCACGTCGACACCGAGACCCGGCCCGCCGTCTTCTACAAGCTCAGCGCCCTGCACCCGGGGGAGACGATCCGCGTGGTCCGCGCCGACGGCACGGTCGCCGAGTTCACCGTCGACGACGTACAGGTCCTGCCCCGCGACCACTTCGACGCCCAACAGGCCTACGGCACCCGGGAGTCGGGCCGTGCCGAACTCCGCCTGATCACCTGCGGCGGCACCTTCGACCGGACGGCCCACAGCTACACGGCAAACGTGGTCGTCTCGGCGTACCTCACGGGCAGCGGGCTGTAGGGATCGCGGCGGCCGCTCGAACTCCAGGACAACCCTTGGTGGCTGTGAGGTGTCTGAGTGGCTGGCGGAGCGAAGTGCGCTCCGTGGGGAGGGGCAAGAATGATCAACCGCCGACGCAAGGCGGGGGCGGTGCTGGCCGCCTTCGCCGCCGCCGTCGCCGTATGGCTGCCCGCCACGTCCGCACAGGCCGCGGGCGGTCCGGTCGTACACATCACGGTGCTCAGAGACCACATCGGGCTGCCCGTGCCGCCGGCCGACGATCCGCCGCAGATCGGCTGGTACCTGGACAACGACGGCCCCGGAACCGCGAAGGACGTCGCCATCAGCGCGGACCTGAGCGACGTCAAGGACTGGGTCACGGTGAACGGGAAGTCGGTCGACTCCTTCGCCTGGCCCGCGATCGGGAGCGTCCGCGAGGGCAGCAGCGCCGGCTACATCGCGGACGTGAACGCGAAGCCCGGCACCCCGCTCGGCACCACCGGCAAGGTGACGCTCAGCGGCACCTCGTCGAACGGGACCGTGGTCTCCAGGACCATCGAACTGACCGCGGGCACGACCGAGTTGAAGGTCAACAAGCTCGCCGACCGCAAGGGCGACAAGCCCGGCTCCACGATCGAGTCCCCGATCACGATCAGCAACACGGGCACACTGCCCGCCAAGGGAGTCCAGCTGCGGATGGCCAGCACGATCGGGCTGTCCTACGCGGACCACTTCTCCAACTGCGCCTACACCACGGTCCAGGCCGAGGCCGCGACCCAGCAGGCGCTGTGCACGTTCGACACGGTCGTCGAGCCCGGCAAGAGCTACCGGCTGGACCAGCCGCTGAAGCTGGACGTGACGCACCAGGCCCTGTTCGAGTACTTCACCGACGAGGCCCTGCCCCTGTCGGGCGGCGCCCCGACGCCGGGCGACGGTCCGAAACTCTCCCTCGTCGCCGCCGGGGACGCAGGCACCGACGGTACCTCGGAAGGCCAGCAGAACATCGACGTCGACAGCACCGCCGACATGGTCGCGGGCGGCGACACCGCCAAGGGCGCGCCGGGTGACCTGGTGCATGTGGACGTCTCCCTGAGCGACCACGGCCCGGGCTGGGTCTACTACAACAAGAGCGACGACCAGCCCGCGCTGCTGCTGACGGTCCCCACCGGCACCAAGGCGGTGGAGATCCCGAAGCACTGCAGTGTGTGGAACGAGGACGCGCAGTCCGGAACCGGTGAACAGACGCCGGGCGCCCCGCAATACATCTGCAGCCCCAGCCCCAACACCTTCGCCGTCGGGGACACCCGCACTTTCCGGTTCGGCCTGAAGATCCGCGAGGGCGCCAAGACCACCACCGGTGAGGCCCGGGCGACCACGGCGTACGGCAACACCATGACGTTCGACGACAACCACGCCAACGACACCGCGGCCGTCACGGTCGAGGTCGAGGGCAGTGACAGCGGCTCCGCCACCGCTACGGCCACCCCGTCTGCGTCCGCCACCGCCAAGGCCGACGGCAACGGCGTCGGGACCCAGACGGTCGCCACCGCCGACGACTCCACGGGCTCCCTCGCCCGCACGGGAAGCAGCGGCATGCTGCCCGTCGCCGCCACGGCGGGCGCGGGCGCGCTGCTGCTCGGCGCCGCCCTGGTGTTCGTGGTCAGGCGACGCAAGGCCTGACCGGAGGTTCGGCCGGGGCTCGCCGGCCCGGCCCGGTCGGCGGTCCGCTCCCCCTGAGGCCGCCGACCGGGCTGGTCCTCAACCGTGCGCGCTCGGGCTGCGGGAGTAACCCGGCGACCGGCGCGGGAGGCTGGGAAGGCGGGCCTGAGGGGGAGGGCCGCCTGCAAGCGACTGTAGAGGGGAACGGGCGCCCGGGCCTAGGTTCCCGACCGCCAGGCATCCGCCGCGCCCGTCAACTCCGGCTGTAACAGGTCACCGACAAGGCTTGCGTGACCTCGTGGCGAGTGCGGTGGGTATGTCACGATTGGGGCCTGACCTAGTACACCCAGGGGGGAATTGGATGTACGACAGCAGGGGGGTCCGGTCGGCGGCCTGCGCGTGGGCGCTGGGAGCGGCCTTACTGGTCGCGGGGTGTTCCTCCGGGGGCGGCGGGGACGGGGACAAGGCGCCCGGGAGCCCGGATGCGGCGTTCACCCAACAGCCCAAGGAGGCTGACCCGTTCTGGGTGAACCCCGACTCCAACGCGGCCCGCCAGGTCAAGACCTACGCGAAGGCCGGCAAGGACGCCGAGGCCGAGCGGATCCGCAGGATAGCGGCACAGCCCACCGGCGAGTGGATCGGCCCGGAGAACCCGGAGCAGGAGGCGCGCGGCTTCACCGAGGCCGCGCAGAAGTCCGACCGCACCGCTCTGCTGGTCCTCTACGACATCCCGCACCGCGACTGCGGCCAGTACAGCCAGGGCGGCGCGGCCGACGGCAACGCGTACCGGGCGTGGATCGACGGGGTCGCCCGGGGTATCCAGGACCGTCCCGCGACCGTCGTCCTCGAACCGGACGCCGTACTCCACCTCGTCGACGGCTGCACGCAGGCCCGGTTCGCCGAGGAGCGCTACGACCTGTTGCGCGGCGCGATCGCCAAGCTCAAGTCGCTGAAGAACACCAAGGTCTACCTGGACGCGGGCAACGCCGGCTGGGGTCACCCCGACCAGATCTACCAGCCGCTGCAACAGGCGGGCGTCGCACAGGCCGACGGCTTCGCGGTGAACGTCTCCAACTTCTACTCCACCCAGGACTCCATCGCCTACGGCAAGCAGTTGTCGCAGAAGGTGGGCGGCAAGCACTTCGTGATCGACACGAGCCGGAACGGCAACGGCCCGTACAGCGGCGGCGATCCGGAAGAGCGGTGGTGCAATCCGCCGGGGCGGGCCCTGGGGGAGACGCCGACCACGAAGACGGCGGATCCGCTGGTGGACGCCTACCTGTGGGTCAAGCGCCCGGGGGAGTCGGACGGGACGTGCAAGGGCGGGCCGCAGGCGGGGGACTGGTGGCCGGCCTACGCCCTGAAACTGGCCGGGGCGTCAACCTCCTGAGGACTTCCGGCCGTTGACCGCGCCGGCCCGCGCGGGCCGGCCGGCCCAGGGTGACGCCCGCCAGGACGAGCAGCAGCCCGAGCAGCTGCCGGCCCGTCAGCACCTCGCCGGCGACCACCGTGCCGAGCAGCACGCCGGTCAGGGGGTTGAGGAGTCCGATCAGTCCGACCGTCCCCGCGGGCAGGTGCCGCAGCCCGGTGAACCAGGCGACGAAGGCCAGCGCGGTGGCGACCAGGGCCACGTAGGCGAACGCGAGGAGCGCGGTCGGGGAGAGCGCGGGGGGCGGCCCTTCCACCGCCGCGGCGACGGGGAGCAGGAAGAGACCTCCGGCGGTGAGCTGCCAGGCGGTCGAGGCGAGTACGTCGGTACCGGCGTTCCACCGTTTGGCCAGGATGTGGCCGAAGGACGACACGAGCATGGCGGCGGCCGAGGCGAGGACTCCCGGCACGCTGATGTCCTCGGCCCCCGTGAGCAGCATGAGGCAGACCCCGCCGAGCCCGATCGCGGCGCCGGCCAGGTGGGCGGTCCGGGGCCGTTCGGACACCAGGGGCCAGGCCATGAGCGTCATCGTCAGCGGGGACACCGCCATCACGGTCGAGGCGACGCTCGTCGGAAGCAGCTGGGAGGCGGTGTAGACGAGGACGAAGAACACGCTCATGTTGAGCAGTCCGAGGACCGCGGACCGCCACCACCACGCACCGCGCGGCCGCTGTCTGCACAGGGCCAGCAGGACGAGGCCGGCGGGCAGCGCCCGCAGGGCGGCCCCGTACAGCGGGGTGTCGGCCGGCAGGAACTCGTGTGTGACGTAGTAGTTGGCTCCCCAGGCCACCGGCGCGACGGCGGTCAGTGCCACCCAGCGTGCGTTAGCTTCCATGGAAGGCAATATAACTTCCCGGGAAGCTATTATGGAATGCATGGAGCACGGCGAACCGATGGACCACGTGGCCCGCATCCAGGCCGACTGGCGCCGCGAGCGGCCCGACGTCGACGTCACCCCGCAGGGGGTGATCGGCCGGCTGCACCGTCTGGCAGGCCGGCTGACCGGGGAACTCTGCCTCGTCTACGACCGCCACGGCCTGAGCGAGGGCGAGTTCGACGTGCTGTGCGCCCTGCGCCGCGCCGGGGAACCCTACGAGCGGGCACCCGGCGAGCTCGCCGCGCACACCATGGTCACCACCGGCGCGATGACGAAGCGGATCGACCGCCTGGAGCGGGCCGGCCTCGTCACCCGCCGCCGTTCCGACGACGACCAGCGCGGCCGGATCGTCGCCCTGACCGGACCCGGACGCGAACTGATCGACCGCGCGTTCACCGACCACATGCGCAACGAGCGCCGCCTGCTGGACGCGCTGACCCCCGCCGAGGCCGGGGCACTCGAAACCCTGCTCACGACCTGGCTGTCCCGCGTGGAGGACACCCCCTAGGGCACTCCTAGGGCACTCCTAGGGGACCTTCACCCACTGCGCCTTGCTCGGCGTCCCCTGGTCGTCGTCGACGAACAGCATGTACCAGCCCGACTGCACCAGGTTCCGGTTCTTCGGCATGGTCACCGTGATCCGGTTCCCCGACGTCCTGAAGTCCAGCGCGATGCTGCGCTGGTCCACGTCCGTCACATGGGTCGTCGCGCTGGGCCGGATCAGCCGCACCTTCTTGATCGTCGAGGCGTGCTGGGACGTGAACGTCCCCGCTCCGCCCCGGGCGATGGTCTGTGGCCCCCCGCTCAGGGACGGCCGTGAGTCCCGGTACAGATAGGGCGGCGTGTAGATCTCGATGCGCTGCTCGAAGACGCCCGGCTTGGTGTTCGCCTTGTCCGCGTAGAGCGGGTTGGAGCCGAAGAACATGACCCGGCCGTCCGGCAGCAGGATCGACCCGGAGTGGTAGTTCCGCCCGACGAGCGGATCGGCCACCCGCTTGAAGGAGTTGGCCGCGGGGTCGTAGAGCCGGGCCTGCAGGATGTCGGAGTCGCTGCGGCCCCGGTAGTCCTCGGAGCCGCCGGACACCAGTACGGTGTCGTCCGGCAGCACCGAGATCTGCGGATACCGGGTGCCCTTCTCCAGCGAGGGCCCGTCCGTGAACTTCGGGTCGGCGTCCTTGAGGTCGATCAGCCTGGTCTTCTTCGTCGACAGCTCGGACTCGCCGACCCCGCCGCCCCCGACCACCAGGTACTTCTCGTCCTGCGCCGGAGGCAGCAGCACGGTCCCGGACGTCTCCAGCATGTTCGGGTCGCTCAGCCCGGGGAGCTTGGTGAACCGGTTGGTGTCGACGTCCCAGATGCCGGGGTCACGGCCCACGTCGTCCGGCCCGTACCCGGCGTTGGAACCCGAGTAGAAGAGCTTGCCGTTCTGCAGGAGGAACAGTGCGGGATAGGTCGGGAACTGGCGCTTGTACTTCGTGTACGTCCAGGTCTTCGTCGCCGGGTCGAAGACCTCGTTCTTCCCGGGGACCAACTGCCCGATGTCGTCGAGACCCGAGACGCTGAGCACCTTCCCGTCGGACAGAGTCGTGAGCGTCGGATACCAGCGGGCCTCGTTCATCGGGTCGACCCTGATGTACTTCTCGGCGACCGGATCGAATTCGTACGCGTTCTTGATGCCCTCGAAGTCCCGCTTGTCGAGGCCGAGTTTGTTGGCGATGCCGTAGGTGTTGCGGGCGTCGGCGCCGGTCAGTCCCTCGATGCTGTAGTTGTCCTGGGTGCCGGTCTCGTACTTCGTGCCCTGCTTGGGCGCCTCCACGATCACCCGCGCGTAACCGGGGTTGTTCCGCAGGAACTTGCCGGTGCTCTTGTCGAAGACCTTCGTCGCGCGCGGGATCAGCGCGGAGTCGTCGGAGACGAACGTCCTGCCGTTCTGCTTGCCGGTGAACCTCGTGCCCTTGGGCAGGGTCATCGGTTTGTCGGGGTTCTCGTTGTAGAGGATCATGACGCCGCCGGCCTTCTTGACGTCGCCCTTGAGCTTCTCGTACTGCTTGGTGCCGCCGGCGATCAGGATGTTGCCGTCGGCGAGCTGGGTGTGCCCGGTGCAGAACAGGTCGGCCGGGGTGGGGACCTTCTTGATCGTGCCCTTGACGGGGTCCCAGATCCGGCTGTCGTAGATCTTGGCGTCGAAGTTGTCCTGGTTGTTGCCCGAGCCCGCGACCAGCAGCACCTTCCCGGTGTGCAGGAGCACCGCGTGGATGGTGTCCTGGCGGTACTCCTTCGGGAACTCGATGACGTCCCAGTGGCCGTTCTCGGCCTTGTACTCCGGTCTGTTGATCTTGTACTGGTGGTACTGCTCGGTCCCGAAGCGGTAGACCCACGGCCCGTTCATCCCGGCCAGGACGAGAACCACCGCCGTGCCGATCGCGAGACGACGAGCCCGGCGGCGGCCGGCACTCTCGTTCATTCCTTACGACCCCCCAGCCCGCCGAGCGCGATCCGCATGGTCTGTTCGGTGTTCGTGCCGGCGGGCGGTGTCCAGGTCGGCCGCTGCTGCGGCGCGTGTCCCGCGGGCAGGTATCCGGCCGGCACCGCGTCCTCCGGCTCGGCTGCCGCCACCGGTGCCCCGCGCTCCTTGCGCAGCGTGTACTGCCAGGCGAAGATCGGCGCGGCCGTGATCAACAGCGCCAGTGAGGCCCAGGTGAGCATCGCCGGCTGCGAGTGGCCGTTCAGGAAGCCGGAGACGAGCGAACCGCCGAAGACGACGATGAAGAACCAGTGGATCCGGAACGTCCCGAAGAGGGTGTCGGGGCTGGCCGACTCGCCCTTCGGCGTGACCACGAACCTGCTCTTGCGGCGCAGTACCGCGTCCATGAGCGAACGGGCGTAGACGGGTGCGGAGAGAGCCGACATCACCATGCCGGCCACTCCGCCCGAACCCTCCGGCTCGTGCGGGGAGACGTTGTGCCGGCGGTTCCAGATGTAGAGGCCGATCTGGAGGGCGGAGGCGTTGCCGTAGAGCATCAGCCACACGGTCGGGTCGATGTTCACACCCGAGGCGCCCAGGCCCAGGAACAGCGCGCAACTCAGCGCCGCCAGGATCCAGTTGAGGGCGGACATCGGGTAGAAGATGATCATCATGGTGTAGTTGAAGAGCTTGCCGGGACCCAGGCTGAACAGGCCCTTCCAGTACTGCTTGAGGATCGTCTCGTACGTCCCCCGGGACCAGCGCAGCTGCTGGGTGAAGAAGTCGGTCCAGGCGTTCGGGCCCTCGCCCACCGCGAGCACGTCCGGGGTGTAGACCGAGCGCCACTTCCGCCCCGTCGCCGGGTTCTTGGCGCGGTGCATCTCGAAGCCGGTCGCCATGTCCTCGGTGATCGAGTCGTACAGCCCGCCGATCTGCTGGAGCGCCCTGATCCGTACGGCGTTGGAGGTGCCGACGAACATGGGGGCGCCGTAGCGGTTGCCGGCGCGCTGGATCAGGGCGTGGAAGAGGAACTGCTGGGACTCGGCGGCCTTGGTGACGAACGTGTCGTAGTTGCCGTACACCTGCGGGCCGATGACGAAGCCGACGTCCGGGTCGCGGAAGTAACCCAGCATCCGCTCCAGGTAGTTGGGCAGCGGCACGTGGTCGGTGTCGACGGAGGCGAAGAAGTCGTACTCGTCGCCGTGCGCCTCCAGCCAGGCGTTGTAGTTGCCGTGCTTGGTCTTGGCGCGGTGCGGGCCCCCCGGCCGGTTCCACTTCTCGACGCCCTTGCGGCTGAAGTGGTGCACGCCCAGGCGCGCGCAGACCGCCTTCACCTCCGCGTCGTCGCCCTCGTCGAGCAGCCAGACGTGCAGCAGCCCGCGGTGGCGCAGCCGGACCGCGGCCTCCAGGGTCCGGGTGACCATGTCCAGGGGTTCCTTGCCGGGCACGAACGTGGTGATGAACGCGACCCGGGTGCCGGTCTCCGGGACCACCGGGACCGGGTCGCGGGCGACCAGGGTGGCGTGCGCGTTCGACAGCACGTTCATACAGCGGAAGAACTCGATCAGGCCGATCGACACCAGCATCACGATGTCGAGGGCCGGCAGGAAGTCGTAGGCCGGGTAGTCCCGCTGGGTCCAGTGCTCGGGCTGCAGCAGCCAGGTCAGCAGTACCAGCGAGAGCAGCGGGGCCGCGCCCAGCATCAGCGCGGCGCGCACGCGGTGCGGCTCCTGGGAGAGCAGCGAGCGGTACTGCACCTGGTACGGCCTGCTCGGATCGGGCTGGGTGAGGGGGCCCGCGAGCCGGCTGTAGTGCTCGTAGTCGTATCTCGGCAGCGTCTTCTTGATCCGGCGCAGGGCGCCGGTGGTGCTTCGGTGCGCGGGCACCGGGAGCTGTGTGGTCTGTGACGGATCGTATGTCTGTGGCGGGTCGTATTCCTGTTCGTGGCGGGCGGCGCCCGTCGGCGTCGACGTCATGAGTCTTCCCCCCACACGCGCAGGCCGGCGCGTGTCTGTCGGTCCCACCGCCCGATCCGATCCCCCTCGACCCTCTCGGGCGCGTCAATGGCAGGGCACGGCCGTCCCACAGAAAATGGACACGGAACGTGACCGTCCGGTTGCATGATGCCCCCCTCGGCACCGACTCATGACGGGGCCCCTCTCCCCGCAGATCTGGCAACCGGGGTTATCTACCCCCCAAGTGCCCGGAATCACCGGCACTTCGGACAACCAGGGTTCTACGGTGTTCAGCATGATCGCAAGGTGCGAAACGCGCTGTTTACCGGTCATACGCGTTCAACGTGGAGCGTGTGGGGATTGTGTGGACCGGTCGTGTCGGTGGTTGACAGAAGGGGGCGAACGCCAGCAGGCCCCCCGCTGCTGCGGAGGGCCTGCTGCTGTCTGTGCGCCGCCAGGGACTCGAACCCCGGACCCGCTGATTAAGAGTCAGCTGCTCTAACCAACTGAGCTAGCGGCGCCTGCTGACATCGAGAACTCTACCCGACCCGCGACAGTGCTCCCGACCACCGGCCACCGGGGTGACCTCTGTCCGCCTCCTGCCGTACATCATTCGCACCGTCAGCATGCGCACCGGGATGACAGTTGGGAAACTTGTTAATGTGCACAATCTAGGACATACCAATAAAAAATATGAGGGGAGTCGCATGCCGGCCCCGGTATTCGAGGAATTCGACCCCGCGAACGACTGCGAATGCCCCGGATGCGTCCACTGGCGGCGGGTGGGCCCGTACCCGCTGCCCGGCCGCTTCGGCGGGCACCCGGCCGCCCGGAGCGTCCTGGTCGTGGCCGCCGCCGCGTCCGCCGCCCTCGCCGCGGGCGCCCCGACCGCCGCCGCCCACGGCACCCCGCCCGCGCCCCACCGGCCCGGGGTCCCCGGCGACGGCGAGCCCAGCACCCCGCAGGGCGCCAAGTCCCCCCTGCACGGCCAGGGCGGCACGCCCGTGCAGGGTCCGGTCCAGACGCCCCCCATCACCCGCACGGAGATCATCAACCGAGCCAAGGTCTGGGTCGCCGCCCAGGTGCCGTACAGCATGTCCCTCTACTGGACGGACGGATACCGGCAGGACTGCTCCGGCTATGTCTCGATGGCCTGGAAACTGACCGGGAACGAGTGGACCGGCAGCCTCGACCAGTTCGGCACGAAGATCACCAAGGAGGAGCTCCAGCCCGGCGACATGCTGCTCTTCCACAACCCGGCCGATCCCGAGAAGGGCTCCCACGTCGTGCTCTTCGGCGGCTGGACGGACTACACGCACACCTATTACACGGCGTACGAGCAGACACCCCCGCACGCCCGCCGCCAGTCCACGCCCTACGCCTACTGGAGCAACTCCGCCAAGTACGTCCCCTACCGCTACAAGGGCCTGGTCGCGGACCCGGGCGCGGCGGGCGCCGAGGCGGGGAAGGCGGCGGGGTCGTACCCGGGGGCGGCCTACTTCGGTCCGGGCGCCGACAACAAGTACGTCTCCCTCCTCGGCCGGATGCTGGTCGCCCGGGGCGCGGGCGGCTACTACCCCAAAGGGCCGGGTCCGGTCTGGGGCGCCGCGGACCAGCGTGCGACCCAGGCCTTCCAGCGGGCCCAGGGCTGGACCGGTGCCGCCGTCGACGGCCTGCCGGGCCCGGGCACCTGGGAACTCCTCGCCACCGGCAAGGGCAGGAACATCAAGCCCGCCGTCACGGGCACGACCACCCCCGCCTCGCACGGGGTCCCGGGCTACCCGGGCAAGAACCACTTCCGCCCCGGCGCGACCAACGACTACGTCGCCCGGCTCGGCAGGCGGCTGGTCGAGAAGGGCTTCGGCCGCTTCTACCCCAAGGGCCCGGACGCGGTCTGGGACGAGGCGGACCGCCGGGCCGTCGAGGCGTTCCAGCGCACCCAGGGCTGGCGCGGCGGCGCGGCCGACGGCTACCCGGGGCCGGAGACCTGGCGACGGCTGTTCCTGTGACGACCCCGACGACCCCGGCGATCACCTGAGGCACCTGAGGCCCTGAGGCACCTGAGTCACCCGAGTCATCTGAATCACCTGAGGCATCTGGCGCGGAGGCTGGAGGCAGGCATGAGTACGACCACCGCACACACCCCTGATTCGGACGAGCCCCCGGACGGCGGGCCGCCCGTCCGCCCGGCCCCCCGGCTGATCCACAACGAGACCACCACCGAGATCCCCGTCCACCTGCTGTTCCGCGACGACCCCGACCCGGTGTCGGTACCGCTGCGGCCCGCCGTCGTCGCCCGTCGGCAGGGCACCGGCGAACAGCCCCGGCTGCGCCGCCCGGTCATGGCCAAGCCCCGCCCGGCCGCCGCTGTCGACCCCTCCCTGGTGGAGCGCCCCGCCGGAGTGCTGCCCGGCGTGGCCGGGGTGGCCGCCGGGCTCGGCGGGGTGGCGGGCGGCCTCGCCGCCACCTGGTGGGCGGGGGCACTGCCGCCGCTCGTGGCGCATGCGTTGTATCTGCCGGCGTACGCGGGCGCGGGGGCGGGATTCGGCCCGGCGCAGTGGGCCGCGTGCGCCGGAGCGGGCGCGCTCTGCCTGTTCGGCTTCGGGGGGCTCGCGCGCGGGGTGACCGGACGGGCCTGGGTGCTCGGCCTGTTCGGCCGTTACCGGGGGACGGTACGGCGCACCGGACTGGTCTGGATCAACCCGCTGCTGTTCCGGCGCCGGGTCGACGTCCGGCTGCGGCACTGGCGCAGCGAGGTGATGCCGGCGGCGGACGGCAACGGGGTCGCGCTCCGGGTCGTCGTCCTGGTGGTGTGGCGGGTGCGGGACACCGCGCGGGCGATGCTCGGTGTCGAGGACCACGAGACGTATCTGCGCGAGTGCGTGGAGGCCGCGCTCGCCCGGGTGCCGGTGGAACCGGCGGGTACGGCCCGGGGTTCGGTCGAGGTGGCGGCGGACGCGCTGACCCGGCTGGTCTCGGCGGACGCGGCCGGGATCGGTCTGGAGGTGTTCTCCGTGCGGCCGGTCCGGGTGGAGTACGCGCCGGAGGTCGCCCCGGCCATGCATCGTCGCCGGATCGCCGCGCTGGACGCCCGGCAGCGGGCCGGGATGCTCGCGGGCGTCGTGGACTCGGTCGAGGACACGGTGACCCGGCTGACCATGCGCGGCCTGGTCGAACTCGACGACTACGAGCGCAAGGTGCTGGTGCGGGATCTGACGGTGGCGTTCTGCTCGGGGCGCGCCGAGTCCATGCCGTGAGGAGACGGGTCCATGCCGTGCGGAGACGGGCCGTGGCATTGGTATGGACATGTTCAACAGTCGGCAATAATCTGACACTTGGTCTAGACCTGCACGGCTCACTGAACCTCCCCCACGTTCTCCAGGAGCGGCAGCATGCGTAAACGGACCAAGGTGTCGGCCGTCGTACTCGGCGTGGCGACCGCCGGAGCCTTCGCGCTCTCCACCGGCGGCGCCAGCGGACACGGCTACACCGACCTCCCCGTCAGTCGGCAGAAGCTCTGCGCCAACGGCACGGTGGCCAACTGCGGCGACATCCAGTACGAGCCGCAGAGCGTCGAGGGCCCCAAGGGCTTCCCGGCGTCCGGTCCCGCCGACGGCCAGATCTGCAACGGCGGCCTGAGCAGGTTCGCCCAGCTCAGCTCGCCGACCACGCCCTCAGGCGGCGCCTGGCCGACGACCAGGGTGACGGGTGGTCAGTCGTACACGTTCCGGTGGCAGTTCACGGCGATGCACGCCACGACCGACTTCAAGTACTACGTCACCAAGCAGGGCTGGAACCAGAACCACGCCCTCGCCCGTTCGGACCTCAGCACCACACCGTTCCTCACCGTCCCCTACAACGGCCAGCGCCCGCCTGCCACCCTCAGCCACAGCGGCACCCTGCCGTCGGGGCTGAGCGGTCACCATGTGATCGTGGCGGTCTGGACGATCGCCGACACGGGCAACGCGTTCTACGCCTGCTCGGACGTCACGTTCTGACCGGGGTCGTTCGACAGCTGGGTAACACCGGGTCGATCTGAGCTTCGCTTGAGGACCTGCCGCAGGGTGCAGGGGTACGTTCCCGAACACCGGTCAGTCGGACCGGTGTTCGGAATCGGGGGACTCCCATGGGCCTGATGGAAGCGGTCTTCTACATCCTTCCCGGCATCTTCGTCGTCGTCGGTGTTTTCGGGGTGGTCAAGACGCTGAGGCGGTCGAGCCGGATCAGCCGGACGTGGCGTCACGGGCGGACCGCCGAGGCGCGCTGTCTGCGGTCGTACACGACGACCAGTGGCGGCGGGGAGACGCCCGTGACGACCACGCTGCGCCATGTGTACGAGTTCAGGACGGCCGAGGGGCGGGTTGTCCGCTTCAACGAGGCGAGCGGGTCGTCGACTGTCATCGAGGGCGACTTCGTGACCGTGTACTACCTGCCGGAGGATCCTTCGGGGGCGACGGCACGGCCGCCTGCGCAGGGGAAGCTGGCCGCGGGTACGGGGTGCATCGTGGCGTTCTTCGTGGTGTTCACCCTGTTTGCCCTGGGCTTCATGGGGGTGGCGCATTTCCTCTTCTCGGCGACGGGGGATCTGGCTCCGTGAGTGCCTCGAAGTGTGGGTGGGGCGCTGCGGGTGCGTCGTGGTTGATCGCGCCCACGCGGCGGTAGCCGCAAATTTATACAGCCCCGCGCCCCTATCGGGGCGCTCCACATCTGACGTCGTGTCAGTTACCCTGCCTCACCATGGACTCCGACAGGGGCACGATCGCTGAAGCAGTGGCCGCCCGGTGGGGTGACCATCGGCCGGGGTTGTGGTGCGGGGAGCGGGTGTACACGCACCACGAGGTGGCCGCGGGGGCGGCGGCCCGGGCCGCGCTGTTCACCGATCTCCTGCCCCCGGACGCCGTGCCCCACATCGGTGTCCTCCTCGACAACACCCCCGAGTTCCCGCTCTGGCTGGGCGCCGCCGCGCTCGCCGGAGCCGCCGTCGCGGGGGTCAATCCGACCCGGCGAGGTGCCGAGCTCGCCCGGGACATCCGGCACGTCGAGTGTCCGGTCCTGGTCACCGAGCGCGCCCGACTGCCGCTTCTCGCCGGGCTCGAACTCCCCGGCGTCCGGCTCCTCGTCACCGACGAACCGGAGTACGGCGCTCTCCTCGCCCCCTACCTCGGTGCCTTCCCCGATCCCTCCCGGGCCGCCCCCGCCGACCGGATGCTGCTCTACTTCACCTCCGGTTCCACGGGCGCCCCGAAGGCCGCGCTCTGCTCGCAGGGGCGGCTGGCGGCGGCCGGGCGGTCGCTCGTGCAGCAGTTCCGGGTCGGGGCGGACGACGTGCACTACATCTGCATGCCGATGTTCCACGGCAACGCCGTGATCGCCGACTGGGCGCCCGCGCTGATGGCGGGCGCCGGTGTGGCGTTACGGCGGCGGTTCTCGGCGTCGGGCTTCCTGGCCGACGTGCGGCGCTACCGGGCCACCTACTTCACGTACGTCGGGCGCGCGGTGCAGTACATCCTCGCGACCGAGGCGCGCCCCGACGACCGCGACAATCCGCTGCGGCTCGGCTTCGGGACGGAGGCCGGGGCCGTGGACGCGGCCGCGTTCGAGGAGCGGTTCGGGGTGCGGCTGGTGGAGGGGTACGGGTCCTCCGAGGGCGGGGCGGCGATCCAGTGGTCGCCGGGGACGCCGGCGGGTGCGGTGGGGCGGGCGGCGGCCGGCCTCGTCGTACTCGACCAGGAGACGGGGGAGGAGTGTCCGGCGGCCGTCTTCGACTCCGGGGGGCGGCTGCTCAACGGGGACGAGGCGATCGGGGAGCTGGTGAACCGGGCCCCGAACCCCTTCGAGGGGTACTGGCGCAATCCGGCGGCGGAGGCCGAGCGGCGCCGGGGAGGCTGGTACTGGACCGGGGACCTGTTCTACCGGGACGGGGACGGCTACCTGTACTTCGCGGGGCGTACCGATGACCGCATACGGGTCGACGGGGAGAACCTGGCCGCCGCGATGATCGAGAACATCGTGGCCCGGTACGACGGCGCGGACGCCGTCGCCGTGTACGGGGTGCCGGATCCGGTGACCGGGGACCAGGTGATGGCGACGATCGCCGGGCGGTTCGAGCCGCTGGACTTCGCCGAGTTCCTGCTGGCCCAGCCCGATCTGGGGACGAAGATGGCACCCCGGTTCGTCCGGGTCGTGGAGCGGATGCCGGTGACGGCCACCAACAAGATCCAGCGGGCCGCGCTGCGGCGGGAGGGGGTACGGTGCGCCGATCCGGTGTGGTGGCGGCCGCCGGGGGAGCGGACGTACCGCAGGCTGACCCCGGAGGACGCCGAAGGGCCCCTCGTTTCCACGAGAGGCCCGTCTTGAGGGGGGTGTGGGTGGCGGAGCCCCCACTGCGCGCGGCGCAGCCGCGCAGAAACAGAGATGGCAAGCCAGGTCCGCGCTTTCTGCGGACATGGCTTGCCATCGTCATCGTGCGCCGCCAGGGACTCGAACCCCGGACCCGCTGATTAAGAGTCAGCTGCTCTAACCAACTGAGCTAGCGGCGCATGACTCTCGCCGACCGCTTGAGACTGGCCCTCGCGGCTGGCGACGAAGAAAATACTACCTGGTCCGCAGGGGTGCTCTCGACCAGGTTCAGATGGCGAGGGAGAGGAGCACCGGAGCCGCGCTGCGGTTCAGGGCTTCGGCGGCCTGGCGGAGCCGGTGCGCGTGCTCCACCGGCAGGGACAGGGCCAGGCAGCCCACCGCCGAGCCCGCGGTGATCGGGACCGCCGCGCACACCGTGCCGATCGCGTACTCCTGGAGGTCCAGGACGGGCACCGTCGGCGGCTGCGCCTCCAGCCGGGAGAGCAGCAGCTTGTCGCTGGTGATGGTGCGCGAGGTGAGGCGGGCCATCTTGTGGCGGGAGAGGTGGTCGCGGCGGGCGTTGTGGTCGAGCTGGGTGAGCAGGCTCTTGCCGATCGCGGTGGCGTGCGCGGAGGAGCGGAAGTCCACCCACTCGTTGACCGCGGGGGTGGCGGGGCCGGCCGCGTACTGGCCGATCTTCACCTCGCCGTCGACGTACCGGCTGAGATAGACGGCGGCGCCGACCGAGTCGCGCAGCCGGTCGAGGGTCTGCTGGAGCTGCTGGCCGAGGGCGCGCTCCCGGTCGTGTGCGGAGCCCAGGCGGCGCAGGGTCTCGCCGGTGACGTACGCGCCGTCGGCGATCTGCTCGACATAGCCCTCGCGGCGCAGCATGCGCAGCAGTGCGGTCAGCCGCTCGGGATCCAGGCGGGTGAGGCGGGCCAGCTCGGTGTCGGTGACGCCGGCGGAGTGCCGTGCCACCGTCTCCAGGACGCGCAGGGCGTCCTGGGCGGAGTGGTACGGGGCGGTCGGCTCGTGCTTCAGCGCCACGGTGGTCCCCCTGCGCTCGCTCGACGGTACTGCTTCGGCAGCACTGCTTGGGCCGCGATCCGGTCTGCGGATCCTCTCCACGATAACGGGCAAGAGCCCGAAACGGAGGGGGTGTTGGCGAGATTCCGGCCCTCCCAACTGCGGCAAAGGCCCGCTGGCATATGCCAGCGGAATGACCCGACAGCCGGACCTCGGGTGATCGGGCGTGCACTTCCTGTAATCGGGGCGGCCCTGCCGGGAAACTTTTACGGCGCTGTGTACCGGCCGGTCACAACACCGCGCCCAGGAACTCCCGGGTGCGCTCGTTCTCGGGTTCGCCGAAGATCCGCTCCGGCGGGCCCGCCTCGATGATCCGGCCCGCGTCGAACATCAGGACCTGGTCGGAGATGTCCCGGGCGAAGTTCATCTCGTGGGTCACACAGAGCATGGTGATGTCGGTGGTGCGGGCGATGTCCCTGAGCAGGTCGAGGACGCCCGCGACCAGCTCGGGGTCGAGTGCCGAGGTCACCTCGTCGAGGAGGAGCACCTTGGGCCGCATGGCCAGCGCCCGCGCGATCGCCACCCGCTGCTGCTGCCCGCCGGAGAGCTGGGTGGGCCGGGCATCGGCCTTGTCGGCGAGGCCCACCAGGTCCAGCAGCTCCCGGGCCCGCGCCTCCGCCTCCTCCTTGGAGAGGCCGAGGACGGTCACCGGAGCCTCGGTGATGTTGCGCAGCACGGTCATGTTCGGGAACAGGTTGAACTGCTGGAACACCATCCCGATCTGCTTGCGGACCTCCCGCAGCTCCTTCTCCGACGCCGGGAAGAGCCGCTGTCCGTCGACGGTGATGGTGCCGGCGTCCGGCTCGGTCAGGGTCATCAGCAGCCGCAGGATCGTGGTCTTGCCGGAGCCGGAGGGCCCGATCAGGGTGACGTGCCGGCCCGCCTGCACGGTGAGGTCGAGCCCGTCGAGGACGGTGTTCTCCCCGAACCGCTTGGTCACCCCCTCCAGGCGGATCAGCTCGGTCGGGGTCGTATCGGACGGGGTCGGCTGCTTGCTGGTCTCAACGGACAAGGCGACGCTCCAGGGTGCGCAGAAGAAGGGAGGCGAGGTAGGAGATGACGATGAAGGCGACGCCGATCACCGTCACCGGCTCGGTGAACTGGAAGTGCTGCTGGGAGAAGAGCCGCGCCTGGCCGAGCATCTCCAGCACGGTGATCGACATCAGGATCGGCGTGTCCTTGAGCATCGAGATCACGTAGTTGCCGAGCGGCGGCACGATCCGGCGCAGTGCCTGCGGCAGGATCACCACCGCCCAGGTCCGCCGTGCCGGCAGGCTGAGCGCCGTGGCGGCCTCCCACTGCCCGGCCGGCACCGCCTCGATACCGGCCCGGTAGACCTGCATGGTGTACGTCGAGTAGTGCAGGCCGATCGCGAAGACACCGGTGGTCAGCGCGGAGAACGTCAGCCCCCACTCGGGCAGCACGTAGAACAGGAAGAACAGCTGCACCAGCAGCGGGGTGTTGCGCACGAACTCGGTCACCACGCCGACCGGCCAGCGCACCCACCTGGTCGGTGTGCGCATCAGCAGCGTCCACACCAGCCCCAGCGAGAACGAGATCAGCGATCCGAGGACCAGCGCCTGCAGGGTGACCAGCAGACCGTCCCAGAAGTGCGGCATGAACTCGCGTACGGCACTCCAGTCCCACTTCACGCGACACCACCGACCCCGGTCGTCTCCCTGCGTTTCACCGCACGCGCCTCACGTTCGTTCCCCGGGGCCTTGCCGATGCCGGCCTTCAGCCGCTTCTCAAGGCCGCGCATCAGCCGGGTGATGACGAACGCGATCACGAAGTAGATGAGGAGCAGGTAGGTGTAGATGTGCGCGCTCTCCTGCAGCGCAAGCCGCACCAGGTTCCCGCTGAACGCCAGGTCGCCCATGCCGGTGATCGACACCAGCGCGGTGCCCTTGAGCAGTTCGACGAGCAGGTTGCAGTAGGAGGGGATCATCTCCGGCACCGCCTGGGGCAGCAGGATCAGCCGCAGCCGCTGCCAGGGCGTGAAGCTGAGCGCGATCCCGCCCTCCTTCTGTGCCGGGTCGACCGCGTTCAGCGCCCCGCGCACGATCTCCGCGCCGTACGCGCCGTATGTCAGCCCGAGCGCGAGGGTGCCCGCCCACAGCGGCACCAGCTGCCAGCCGAAGGCGACCGGCAGCACGAAGAACACCCAGAAGATCATCACCAGCGCCGAGGTGCCGCGGAACACCTCGGTGTAGAAGCCGGCGAGGAAGCGTACGATCCAGTGCCGGTTCGTCCGGGCCACGCCCACCACCAGGGCCACGGCCGTCATCAACAGACCGCTGAGCACCAGTAGTTGGATGGTCGTCCAGGTTCCCTTGAAGACGAGGTCCCACAGTCCCGAGGTCATCCGCTCTTGCCTCCCCCGCACAGCTCCTTGGCCGTCAGGTCGGTCATCTCGGCCCGGGTGAAGCCGAACGGCCGCAGGATCCGCAGCAGTTCGCCGCTCTTCTTCAGCTTGCGCAGCTCCACGTCGAAGGCGTCCCGCAGCCGCGTCTCCGCCGACCGGAACGCGAACGCGCCCCCGTCGACATGGGGTTTGCCGCCCACGAGCGGCGCGAACGGCTTGGTCGCCTCGGCCTTGGCGGACTTCTTGACGACCTCGCGGACGGTGACCGCGGTCCCGGCGAAGACGTCGACCCGTCCCGCCTCCACGGCGTTCAGCCCGGCGACCTGGTCGGGGACGATCAGGATGTCGCTCTCCTTGTACCCGGCCTCGACCGCGTACTGGATCTCCGCGTAGCCCGTCCCCGTGGCGAACTTCGCCTGCTTCGCGACGACGTCCCGGTAGTCGTGCAGCCCCTTGGGATTGCCCTTCCGCACGACGAACGAGTCGAGCATCTGGTAGTCGGGATCGGCGAAGATGACCTGCGCGCACCGCTCCGGATTGACGTACATCCCGGCCGCCACGACATCGAACTGCTGCGAATTCAGTCCGGGAATCAGCGAACCGAACTCGGTCGGTACCGGCTGCACGTTGTCGACCCCGAGCCGCTTGAAGATCGCCTTCGCCAACTCCGGTGCCTCACCGGTCAGATGGCCGTTCTTGTCGATGTACCCGAAGGGGATCTCACCGGCGATCCCGAGCCGTACGACACCTTGGGCGCGCAGTCGTTGCAGCAGGTCACCGCCATTTGTGGTGGACGCGGTGGCCACCCGTGTACAGCCGGCGGCGGCGAGTGCGCCGACGGCGGCGGCACCCGCGAGCACGGCCCGCCGAGAATGTCTGGATTCATACCTTGATGTGTCTATGTTGTTCCCGTGTGGTGGAGCCATGGCGGCGCGGCTACCCTCGGCCAACCGACTTATGCACCATGGGTTGCATGGGCAATCGATGCATCGAAGTCTCGCTGTTCAGCCGCGGGGTCACCGCCATGGCCCGGCTGCTCGACGACCGTGCTCCACTGACCTGTGCCGCCGTCTGGGACGCCCTGCCGCTGGTCGGCGACGTGTACCACGCCAAGTATGCCCGCAACGAGATCTACACGCTGTTCCCGCCATTCGCGGAGGCGGAACCACCCCTGGAGAACCCGACCGTCACCCCGATCCCCGGCGACCTCTGCTACTTCTCCTTCGCCGGCACCGAGTTGGGCACGAAGGCCTACGGCTACGACCGCGAGGTGCGCGCCGGTACCACCGTGGTCGACCTGGCCCTCTTCTACGAACGCAACAACCTGCTGCTCAACGGAGACGTGGGGTGGGTGCCGGGGACCGTGTGGGGCGAGGTCGTCGAAGGCCTCGCGGAGCTGGCGGACGCCTGCAACGACCTGTGGCGGAACGGCGCGGCGGGCGAACGACTGGCGTTCCGGGCGCTCTGACCGATCTCCGCCGCCCGCTTCCGGAGCCGCGCACTCACATCTGCGCCGCGACGGCGCTCAGCCACAACGGCGCCGTCCGGCGGTGCCGAACTCGTCCTGGCCGTCGCGCCGCTCGCTCTTCTTCCGCGGTGCTGCTCGTACGTCATTTCCGCCGCGAGGGCGCTAAGCCACGGCGGCGGTGCTCGGCGGTGCCGAAGCCACCCCCGCCTCGTACAGCGCGTGGGCGGCCCGCAGGACCAGGTCGTCGCGGTGGCGCGCGGCCACGATCTGCAGGCCCACCGGCAACCCTTCGGCGTCCGTCCCGACCGGGACCGTCGCCGCCGGCTGCTGAGTCAGGTTGAACGGGTAGGTGAACGGGGTCCAGCCCGTCCACCTGCGGTGTCCCGACCCCCTCGGCACCTCCGCGCCGGCCTCGAACGCCGTCAGCGGCAGCGTCGGCGTCACCAGCAGGTCGTGAAGCTCGTGGAATCGGCCCATCCGGCGGCCCAGGTCCATCCGGACGTCCACCGCCGCGAGATAGTCCAGCGCGCTCAGCCGTGCCCCCTGCGCACAGATCTCCCGCAGCCCCGGGTCGAGCAGCGCCCGCCGGTGCGGGGAGAAGCGCTGTGTCAGCCGGGCGGCACCCGCGAACCACAGCGCCTGGAAGGCCTCCACCGGGTCGCTGAAGTCCGGGTCGGTCTCCTCGACGTACGCCCCCAGTCCGGCCAGCCCCGCCACCGCCCGCCGTACCGCCGCCGCGACCGCGGGGCGGACCGCCACCTGGCCGCCCAGGGAAGGGGAGAAGGCCACCCGGAGGCCGCGGACGCCTTCGGCCAGGCCCGCCACGAAGGAGCCGGGCGCGGGGGCGAGGGCCGACCAGTCCCGGGCGTCCGGAGCCCCGATCACGTCCAGCATCAGCGCCGCGTCGGCTGCGTCCCGGGTCATCGGGCCCACGTGCGACAGCGTGCCGAAGGCGCTCGCGGGGTAGAGCGGGACGCGGCCGTACGTGGGTTTCAGCCCGAAGATCCCGCAGAAGGACGCCGGGATGCGCACGCTGCCGCCGCCGTCCGTGCCGAGGGAGAGCGGGCCCGCGCCCAGGGCCACCGCCGCCGCGCTGCCGCCGCTGGAGCCGCCTGCGGTGCGGGAGGGGTCGTACGGGTTGCGGGTGATCCCGGAGAGCGGGGAGTCCGTGACGCCCTTCCAGCCGTACTCGGGGGTGGTGGTCTTCCCGATGAACACCGCGCCGTGCTCGCGCAGCCGGGCGACCGAGGGGGCGTCCTCGTCCCAGCTTCCTTCGGCCGGGATCGTCCTGGAGCCGCGCAGGGTCGGGTGACCGCGCATCAGGAGGATGTCCTTGACCGTCACCGGGACCCCGTCGAGCAGGCCCTGCGGCTCGCCCCGCCGCCACCGCTCCTCCGAAGCCCGCGCCCGCGCCAGGGCGTCCTCCTCGGTGAGGCGGACGAAGGCGTTGACCTCCGGCTGGATCCGCGCCGCCCGTTCCAGCGCCGCCCGGACCGCCTCCACCGGGCCGAACTCGCCGGTGCGGTAGCCGTCGAGGAGTTGCCGGGCGGTGAGGTCGGTGAGGTCGGTGAGTTCCATGGTCCCCTCCCGAAAGTCAGTGACCGGGCACGTATCCGCGCTTCTTGTCGACCACGTTCACCAGAGATCTGCCCGCCGCCCACCGCTCGTACAACTCCACGAACTGCGTGCCCAGTTCGTCCCGCCAGCCGACCGTGTCCCCGCTCATGTGCGGGGAGACGACCAGGCCCGGCACGTTCCACAACGGGCTGTCGGCGGGCAGGGGTTCGGTAGCGAAGACGTCCAGGGCCGCGCCGGCTATCCAGCGTCTGGTCAGCGCCCGCACCAGCGCGTCCTCGTCGACCAGCGGACCGCGGCCGACGTTGATGAAGCACGCCGACGGCTGCATCACGCCGAAGCGGTGCGCGTCGAACATGCCGTACGTCTGCTCGGTCAGCGGGGCCGCCGCGATCACCCAGTCCGCGCGGGACATCAGCCGGTCCAGGTCGTCGGGGCCGTGGATACCGGTGCGCGGGACCCGGCCGACCAGCGCGGTGGTGACGTCGAGCGCCTTGAGGGTGCGTACGATCGCCCGGCCGATCGGGCCGGAACCGACCACACACGCGCGCGTGCCGCCCACCCGGCGCGCCTCGCGGTGCCGCCAGCTCCGCTCCCGCTGCAGATCGAGAGTCCGGGGAAGGTCCTTGGCCATCGCGAGGACCAGCGCGGCCACGTACTCGGCGATCGGCCGGTCGAAGATCCCGCGGGCGTTGGTGACGACCGTGTCCGACGCGGCCAGCTCGGGGCACATCAGATGGTCGACGCCCGCGCTCGCCGTGTGCACCCAGCGCGGCCGCGGCCCCTCGCCCGGCCAGGCCTCGCGGACGGCGTGCGAGGCGAAGTCCCAGACGAGCAGGACATCGGCCTCCGGCAGCCGGGACGCGAGGCCCGCCGCGTCGGTGTGCACGATCCGGGCGCGGCCGGTCAGCCGGCCGAGCCGCGGCGGCGGGTCGGCGTCGAGGACCAGCAGAGTGGGCACGGGCGGCGTCATGCGGGGTGGTCTCCCGGTGTCCGACAGCGTCTGACATGGGCGGATGGAACGTCTGACATGAGCGGATTGACCACGCTCGCACCCGAACCTACCTTCGTCAACACGGGCGTATCCGTCGACCGTTACCTCCTCGATCTCCAACGTGAGGCCGGTGACTTCCCATGGACGTCTCCTTTCTGGGCGGGCCTCGTCCCCAGCGCGGTGTGGGCGTCGTGGCGCCCTTCGACTTCGCGCTCGACCGCGAGCTGTGGCGCTGGGTGCCGGACGAGGTGTCCCTGCACCTGACCAGGACACCGTTCGTGCCGGTCGAGGTCAGCCTCGACCTGGCCCGGCTGGTCAGCGAGCACGAGACCCTCGGCGAGGCGGTGCGCGCGCTCACGGCCGTGGCACCCGAGGTCGTCGCCTACGCCTGCACCTCCGGCAGTTTCGTCGGCGGCATCGCGGGCGAGCGCGCGATGTGCGAGGCGATGACCCGCTCCGGCGCGGTGCCGTCCCTGACCACGTCCGGGGCGCTGCTCGACGCGCTGACCGAGCTGGGGGTACGACGGCTCGCGCTGGTCACGCCGTACACCGTCTCGGTCACCCGGGTCCTTCAGGAGTACGTGGCGGAGGCGGGCGTACGGGTCGCCGGCTGTGCGTTCATGGGGCTGACCAGGCACATCTGGCAGGTGCCGTACCGGGACGTGGTCGCCATGGCCCGGCAGGCGGTACGGCCCGGGGCCGCCGACGCGCTCTTCATCTCCTGCACCAACCTCGCCACCTACGACGTCATCCCCCAGCTGGAGGCCGAACTGCGCATCCCCGTCCTGTCGGCCAACCAGGTCACGATGTGGGCGGCGCTGCGCAGGATGGGTACCCGAGCGGTGGGCCCTTATCAGGCGCTGATCCGTCATCGGGACGAACCGGCGTCGTCGCGTGACTGGCCCGCACTGCCGGAAGAACAGCAGGAAGGGTGGACATGACAGCGCTCGGACTCCTCTACCCGGGGCACTCCGCCGAGGACGACTATCCCCGTATCGAGCAGCTCCTCGGCAGCGACGTCCGGGTGGACGTCGTCCACACGGACATCGGCGAGGACGCGCACCGGGTGGACGCGCTGCGCGAGATGGGCTCCGCCCAGCGCCTCGCGGCGGGCGTGGCCGAGCTGCGGCTCGCGGGCGCCGACGCGGTGGTGTGGGCCTGCACCAGCGGAAGCTTCGTGTACGGCTGGGAAGGCGCCCAGCAGCAGGTCCGCACCCTCGCACAGGCGGCCGGGCTGCCCGCCTCCTCGACGTCCTTCGCCTTCGTGCACGCGGTGCGGGAGCTGGGGGTACGACGGGTGGCGGTCGGCGCGACCTACCCGGACGACGTGGCCGCGCTCTTCGCCGACTTCCTGCGGGCCGGAGGCCTTGAGGTGACCGGGACGCGGTCGGCGGGGATCGTCACGGCGGCGGAGGTGGGGACGTGGGGCGAGGAGGAGGTGCTGACCCTCGCGCGGGCCGCGGACTCGGGGGAGGCCGAGGCGGTGCTCCTTCCGGACACGGCGCTGCATACGGCGGCGCACCTGTCCCTGCTGGAGAAGGCGCTGTCCAAGCCGGTGCTCACGGCGAACCAGGTGACCGTGTGGGAGGGGCTGAGGCTGGCGGACCGGCGAGTGAACGCGCCGGCGCTGGGCACGCTGTTCACCCGCGAGCCGATCGTGCAGGTCTGACAGGGGTGCCGCACCAGGGGGCTCCGCGGGGGGCTCCGCGGGGGGTCCGCCCCCTGGACCCCCGGGACCTTCGCCCACCCACCACCCGACTCGGCCGTTCTGGAAGCGAGGAACAAGAGGAACAAGAAGCAAGCGGCGCGGAATAAACGGAGACCTCCTCCTGTTATCGCCCCTCAGTACAGTTCACCGCCGCGATCAGGAGGCTCTCACCGTGTCGGCAGACGAGATCCGGGGCATCACGCACGGGACCGCCCCCGTCCCCCTCTCCGTACTGGATCTGGTGACCGTCGGCACCGGCAGTACCGCCACCGACGCCCTGCGCACCAGCGTCGAACTCGCGCGGCTCACCGAGGCACGCGGGTTCCACCGGTACTGGGTCGCCGAGCACCACTCGATGCCAGGTGTGGCCTCCTCCTCACCCGCCGTGATCCTCGCCCACCTCGCCGCCCACACGGAGCGGATCCGGCTGGGCTCGGGCGGCGTGATGCTGCCCAACCACGCGCCGCTCGTCATCGCCGAGCAGTTCGGGACCCTGGAGGCGCTGGCCCCGGGGCGGGTCGACCTGGGGCTCGGGCGGGCGCCCGGGACGGACGGGGCCACGGCGGCCGCGCTCCGCCGTACCCAGACCCTCAACGAGGGCGCCGACGATTTCCCCCAGCAGCTCGTCGAGCTCACCCGGTTCCTCGACGACGACTTCCCGGACGGGCATCCGTACCGCAGGATCCACGCCATCCCCGGGCCGGTCCAGAGCACGACCCCCGGCGGTGTGCAGTCCCCGCACCGGCCGCCGATCTGGCTGCTCGGCTCCTCCGGGTTCAGCGCCCGGCTCGCCGGCATGCTCGGGCTGCCGTTCGCCTTCGCGCACCACTTCTCCGCGCAGAACACCGTCCCCGCGCTCGACCTGTACCGCGAGTCCTTCAGCCCGTCCGCCGTCCTCGACGAGCCCTACGCCCTCATCGGCGTCTCCACCCTCGCGATGGACGACGAACGCGAGGCGCGGCGCCAGGTGCGGGCCGGCGCGCTGAACATGCTGCGGCTGCGCACCGGGCGGCCGGGGCTGTTCCCCGACCCGGACGAGGCCGACAAGCACGAGTTCACCCCGATGGAGGAGGAGTTCGTGCAGTCCTGGACGTCCAACATCGTGCACGGCACCGCCGACGAGGTCCGCGCCGGTCTCGACGACCTGCACAAGCGCACCGGCGCCGACGAGCTGATGCTCACCTCGCACGCCCACCGCGGCGAGCTGCGGCTGCGCTCCTACGGGCTGATCGCCGACGCCTACGGGTTGCCGACCGGGGTGTCCGCGTAGGACTTGGTGTCCAGCAGTTCGGAGATACGGTCCGCCGTCACCGGCCGGGAGTAGAGCCACCCCTGGCCGGTGTCGCAGCCGATGTGACGCAGGCGGGATGCCTGCGCCGAGGTCTCGACGCATTCGGCGGTGACGGTCAGGCCGAGGCGGTGGGCCAGCTGGATCATCGCCTCCACCACCACCTCGTCCGCCGGGTTGGGGCGGTCGCCCGGGTCGTCGTACTGGAAGCCCCGTACGAAGGAGCCGTCCAGCTTCAGGACCGAGACCGGGAGGCGGCTGAGGTAGGCGAGGTTCGAGTAGCCGGTGCCGAAGTCGTCGATGGCGATCCGGACGCCCATGTCGCTGAGGGCCTGGAGGGCCTGCAGCGGGCGGCCCGCCGAGCCCATGACCGCCGACTCGGTCAGCTCCAGCTGGAGCAGGTGCGGGGCCAGCCCGGTCTCGGCGAGGGTCGCGGCGACATCCGTCACCAAGTCCGAGTCCCAGACCTGGCGGACCGCGACGTTGACGCTGACGAAGATCGGCGGCTCGCCGGGGTGGTCCAGCTGCCAGCGGCGGGCCTGGCGGCAGGCGGTGGTCAGGGCCCAGCGGCCCAGCGGGACGATCGAGCCGTCCTCCTCGGCAAGTCCGATGAACCGATTCGGCGTCAGTGTGCCGAACTGCGGATGGTGCCAGCGGACCAGGGCCTCGACACCGCTCAGCCGGCCGTCCTCCATCCCCACCAGCGGCTGGTACTCGAGCACGAACTCGCCGCGTTCGATGGCCGGCCGCAGGGTGGAGGAGAGCGCCTGGCGGGTCATCCGGTGGGCGTTGCGCTCCGGGTCGAAGAGCGTCCAGCGGGACTTGCCGTCGGCCTTCGCCCAGTAGAGCGTCGTGTCGGCGGCCTGCATCAGACCGGTCGCGGTCGTGCCCGCCGCGTGGCGTTCCACCACCCCGATCGACGCCGACACCGACAGCCGCTGCCCGGCCAGGTCGAACGGCGCCTGGAGGGCGGCCAGCGCCGACTCGGCCAGATCGGCCAACTGCTCGGTGCCCGTCGAGTCCTCGACCAGCAGCGCGAACTCGTCGCCGCCGAGCCGGGCCACCAGCGGCGCCCCGGCCCGCGCGAAGCCGGCCTCGTCGCAGACCCGGGTCAGCCGCTCGGCGACGGCGGCCAGCAGCCGGTCGCCGACCCGGTGGCCGAGGGTGTCGTTGACCGCCTTGAAGCCGTCGAGGTCCAGGTAGCACAGGCCGATCCGGCCGGTGCCGCTCTGCTCGTACGACTCCGCCTCCAGCGCGGCCGACAGCCGCTCGAAGAACAACGTCCGGTTGGGCAGCCGGGTTACGGGGTCGTGCATCTGCAAGTGCCGCAGCCGGGCCTGGAGTTCGCGGCGCTCGCTGATGTCGGAGACCGACAGCAGCACACCCGGCCGGTCCTTCGCCAGCGGCGAGATGGTGACCTGGGCCCACACCGAGTGCCCGTCGGGATGCTTCAGCCGCCGGGTGCAGCGCAGCTTGGCGTTCCGGCCGCGCAGTACCTCGCGATAGGCGTGCCAGGTACGGGCGTCGGAGGCCAGGTCCAGCAGATCCGCGGCGACCCGCCCGGGCAGGCCGGCCGGGTCGGCGCCGATCAGGGTGCCGAACGCCTCGTTGGCGGTGGTCACGAGGCCCTCGCGGTCGACGACGGCCATGGGCAGCGCGGCGCCCGTGAAGGCGTGTTCGTATGTCTTCTGGTCGGTTGTCTCGTCGTACGACTTCCGATAGGTCTTGTCACTCACTGTGACGGCGGACCGGTCGAGGTCTGCCGCGGGCGTCGGCCCTTCGGACGTTCCGCTCACCGCTCGCTCCCGCAGTGCACTCGATCTCGGTCCGTGCAGGAAAGTGTGCCGATCATAGAGGCTGGCCCGAGGGCCTTCCAGCCACTGTCCAGTGTCCCCGATGAACGGGCGGTTCTGACAGATCGTTTCTGCCCGCACCTGGACGGGTTCTTGAGCCGCCCGACCACTTGTGACGTTCCGTGAGTTTCTCGGGGTGTCGGCCGTTCGGGTAGCCCATGGGTCACCAGGGGATCCCTCACCCTTCTGGTGCAGATGAACAGGACATATAATGACAAACCCACGCAGGCTGGGTGCGGTGTCCCGCGAACCGCCCCGGAGGTCCTTCCGTGCCGCGTCTCCCGCTGCGCAGCACCGCCGCCGTGTCCACCACGATGGCGGCGCTCGTCACGACGACGATCCTGACCGGACCGTCGGTCGCCGAGCCGTTCTCCACGGCTCCCTGTGCCCTGCACCGCACCGACGCGCACCACTCCGAGGGTCTCGACACCTGGAACGCCGCCTACACCCGTCCGACGCACCCGCTTTCGGCCGTGATGGTGTTCCTCTCCTTCCCCGACGCCACCCCGCGCACCACGCCGGCGGAGCTGGCCGCCGACCACTTCCCGGCCACCAGCCGCTACTACGAGCAGGCCTCCTACGGGAAGTTCACGATCCATCCGCACCCGCTGACGCACTGGCTGCGGATGCCCCGGCCGTCGGTGGCCTACGGCATGCAGCGCGACTGGAGCATGGCCCTGCGGGCCGCCTACCTGCGGGACGCGTTCGCGGCCGCCGATCCGGAGGTCGACTTCTCGCGCTACGACATCGTGTACTTCGTCGCCGACCCCGACGCGCCCGGAGTCGACTCCGACGCCACGAAGGTGGTCAACCTGAGCACCCCGATGCACCTGGACGGCGCGGACGTCCGCCGGGTCGTCACCGTCTTCGAGAAGCATCCGCCGGACCGGCTGGTTCTCGCCCATGAGACCGGTCATCTCTTCGACCTCCCCGACCTCTACCACCGTCCGGAGGACGGGAAGGGCGACTGGGACACGTACGTCGGCGACTGGGATCTGATGGGAAGCCAGTTCGGACTGTCCCCGGATCTGTTCGCCTGGCACAAGTGGAAGCTGGGATGGCTGGATCCGCGCCAGGTGGTGTGCGTACGGGGGGCCGGGCCGACCCGGCTGACCCTGGAGCCGCTGTCGGCCGGGCCCGGGGTGCCGGTGCCGGTGCAGGGCGCCGCGGGCGCCCCGGCCTTCGGGCTCGGCAACGGTACGAAGCTGGCGCTGGTGCGCACCGGTGCGGACACCGTGCTGGCCTTCGAGGCGCGCGGCGCGTCCGGCAACGACAGCACCGCCTGCCGGCAGGGCATCCTGGTCTACCGGGTCCGCGGCGAGGCGGCCTCCGGCGGCGGTCCCATCGAGGTGGTCGACGCCCATCCGCGCACCGAGGCCTGCTGGGAGAACTCGGTCTACCCGCCCCTCGCGGACGCCCCGGTCTCCCTCGGCGAGACCTTCACGGTGCCGGGAGACGGCGTGAAGGTGGAGGTGGAGGGGCGGACGGCGACCGGCGCCTGGAATGTGAAGATCACCCCCGGAGAGCCGGACGACCCGGGAGAGTCGGTTGGGCTGGGCTGAGGCCCTGGAAGCGCAAAAACGGTTGGGCCAAGCTCTCAGGAGCTTGGCCCAACCGTCTACTACTTCGCGTGCGCCGCCAGGGACTCGAACCCCGGACCCGCTGATTAAGAGTCAGCTGCTCTAACCAACTGAGCTAGCGGCGCCTGCTGACGTCGTAGACATTAGCATCCTGATCGGCGGGAGGAAAAATCGATATCCGCACGGTCGAGCGGGCCGCCCGTACCGCCGCCCACAGCAGGATCTCGGGGCCCGGCAGCCACGGGTGCCGGGTGTCCGGGGCGACCAGCCAGCGGGAACCGGCCGGGGCGGGGGCGGACCGGTCGCCGCTCGGCGCCGGCACGGTCACCGCGTCGCCGGTGCCGTGGCACAGCAGCGGCGGCACGCCCTGGCCGCGGCCGCCCCACTCCTCCCAGCCCAGCAGCGAGGGCAGCCGCGCGGCGGTGCCGGGAGCGGTGAACAGGAGCATCCGGCCCTGGAACACCGCGACCGGCCCGGAGCCCGGCCCCTCGCCCCACAACCGGTCCAGCATGCGGCGGCCGAACATCGCCGGGGCGTTCACCACGTCGAAGGCGGTACCGCAGGGCAGGACGACCGGGGCGTCCGGCCGCTCCTCCCAGAACGCGAGCGTGCTCCGCGGATACGTTCCTGCCGAGGCGAGCCAGGCGGCTCCGTCGGCGGTGACCCCGGCGGCGTCGCCGAGGTCACCGAGGCCGCGGAGAGGTGTCTCGTACGGGTTGCTGCTCATGGGGAATTGATACCCCCGGTGAGCATCCGCTCTCTGTGAGTTGCCGGAAAACGGGACAGGGCGGAGCGGAGGGGCGTATCTTGCCCGCCTGGCATATGCCGTCCGCCAGGGCCGGACAGCCGCCCGTGCTAGATCTGCTCGGGTCCCTGCCCTTCCGCACCCCTCAGCAGGTCCCGGCCGAACTCGACCATCTTCTTCGCATAGTCCTCGGTCCACTCGGCCCGCTCGGCGATGTCGGCCGGGGTCAGCCGGTCGAAACGCCGCGGGTCGGCGAGTTGCGCGGCCGCCATGGCCTGGAACTCCACCGCCCGGTCGGTGGCCGCCCGGAACGCCTGGGTCAGCTCGGTCGCGCGCGCCAGCAACGCCCGGGGGTCCTCGATGGACTCCAGGTTGAAGAAGTGCTCCGGGTCGGCGACCGCTTCCACGGGCTCGAAGAGCAGGGGCGCGGGGCGTAGCCGCGGTTCGTTCCGACGCGGCGTGGGCTCCGCCATGTCTGGTCCTCCTCGTACGGTTCTACGGTTCGATGGCCACCGACCATTGTCTCGCGCCCGCGCAAGAGCACCCTGAGGCCGACAGCTGACACAGTGCTCGCCCGGCCGCCGAGGCAGTGCTCAGGGTCGCCAGGTCACCCGGTGTTCGGCCAGATGCGCCAGCACCGCGTGGTTCGCCTCCCAGCCGTCCGGGGCTGTGACCATCGGCCGCCTCCGGCGGCGCGCCGGACTCCGTCCGGCGGATGGGGGCGTGGCAGCCGAGGCCGGTCGGGCGGCCGCCGAGGCAGTGCTCAGGGTCGCCAGGTCACCCGGTGTTCGGCCAGATGCGCCAGCACCGCGTGGTTCGCCTCCCAGCCGTCCGGGGCTGTGACCATCGGCCGCCTCCGGCGGCGCGCCGGACTCCGTCCGGCGGATGGGGGCGTGGCAGCCGAGGCCGGTCGCCCGGCCGCCGAGGCAGTGCTCAGGGTCGCCAGGTCACCCGGTGTTCGGCCAGATGCGCCAGCACCGCGTGGTTCGCCTCCCAGCCGTCCGGGGCTGTGACCATCGGCCGCCTCCGGCGGCGCGCCGGACTCCGTCCGGCGGATGGGGGCGTGGTAGCCGAGGCCGGTCGGGCGGCCGCCGAGGCAGTGCTCAGGGTCGCCAGGTCACCCGGTGTTCGGCCAGATGCGCCAGCACCGCGTGGTTCGCCTCCCAGCCGTCCGGGAACTTCACGAGCGTGCCCAGCTGGACCGGTTCCGTCGACGGGTAGTCGTCCAGGAGGTCGGTCACACCGGCCCGGCAGACCACGATGCAGGCGTGGCGGTGGCGGGAGGCCAGGACGCACAGGCGGCCCGTCTCCAGGTGGAAGGCGGTGGCGTCCGGGCGGCCGGAGAGCGGGTGCAGGACCACCGTGACGTCGTACTCGCGCCCCTGGAGCCGATTCGCCGTGTCGACCGTGACATCGCTCACGCCCAGTTCCGCCAGGGCCGCGCGGACCGCCGCCGCCTGGTCCCGGTGGGCCGTGCCGACCGCGATCCGGTCGGGGGTCAGGGGCGCGGGGTCGGGTGAGCGCTCCGAGGTCGCCGCGCCGCCCCGGTCGAGCAGCCGTCGTACGACCGTCGCCACCGCCCGGACCGCCTCCGGGTCGGTGCGCGGGGTGTGCCGGGCGGGCAGCTCCAGCAGGCCCCAGCCGGACTCCGCCGCCTCGTCGATGACCTGGTCGGGTCCCGAGCCGTCGGAGGGGACGGCGAAGGCGAGACTCCGGTCGCCGTGGCCGGTGCCGCTGCGGAACGGGGTGTACGGGTAGAACGCGCCGGAGACGAGCGGGGCCGCGGAGGCCGGCAGGCGCCAGGAGACCGGGAGGCGGTGCTGGGGGAGGCCCGGGTTGTGGGCCAGGAGCGTGGAGACGGCGGAGGCCGAGGGGTCGTACGACAGGCCCGCCCACTGCTCGCTGCCCACGATCGCGAACGGGTCCAGCTGGCCGGGGTCGCCCACGAACAGCGCCCGCTCGAACAGACCGGCCACGGCCAGCAGCGAGTCCGAGCGCATCTGGTACGCCTCGTCGACGATCGCGTGCCGCCAGGGCTCGTCCACCTGGACGTGCGCCCACTTCGCGGCGGTGGACAGCACGACCGACGCCTCTCCGAGATCGGCCGCCTTCGACGACTTGCGGACGTTCGGCAGGTCGTCCAGCGCCTTGTCGTACGGGTCGGCGTCACTGCTGTGCAGCCGGCCGACGGGGAGCTCGGGGTTCTTCTCGGCGAGCCGCAGGACCAGGTCGTCGACCTGTGCGTTCGTCTGCGCGACCACCATCAGCGGGCGGCCCGCGTCGGCGAGTTCGAGCGCCGCGCGGACCACGAGCGTGGACTTGCCGGCACCCGGCGGGGAGTCGACGACCACGCCACGGTCGGTGCCGTGCAGGGTGTCGTGGAGGATCGCGGCGGTGGCCTGCGCGGCGGCCGTGCCGGGGTCGAAATGGGCTTCCTGGGCGCGATCGGTCACAACTTGTGCCATTCGGGTGACAGTTGGTAACGTTGCTGTGTGCTGAGCGAGAACCAAGCCAGCGCAACAATTCCGATTTCTGGGGCAAACCGGGCTGGTTCCAACCCGGCTGGTGCTGATCGTGGAAGACTCGGTTGTTCGCTGAACGATCGAGCGGCGTGAGCCAGGAATCCCTCTCGTCCGCGAGGGGGAGGGTTCAAAGCAGGTCCTCCTCGGTCATGAGGTCGGCGTTTTCGGGCACGGTGGCCGCCTCGCCCGGCGGCCCGCCGTGTGTCCACGGGGTCGCCTCCGGGTCGGGCAGCTTCGCCCCGCCGCGCTGCTCGTGTTCGAACAGGGTGAAGGTGAGCCGGTCGCCCTTCTCCGGGACCGATCCGGGCTCCGGTTCCTTGCCCCGGCCCATCTTGTCCAGCACCCGCAGGACGACGACCCCCTCGGCCTCGTACCCGGCGAACTCCATGGACTGCGGCTTGCCGCCCAGTGAGCGGTAGGCCTTGGCTCGCTCGCCCAGCTGCGGCCGGTCCTCCGTGCGCACCGTCACCAACGGGCGCGGGCTCGGCCGCTTCCCCTCGCTGTACGCCATGACGACATCGAGGACCTCGCCCGCGAACGCCTCCCCGGTCAGCCGCCGCCCCGCCATCACCAGCGGGTCGTCGAGCGCCTCCTGGGCGTCGAGGCGGGCCTGTTCGCGTTCGCGCGTGGCCAGCTTGTTCGCGGCGGTGACCGCGTCGTCGCGGCGCGGCTGCGGCGGCTCGCCGGCCACGACCCGGTCCCGGTGGCCGGTGAACGACCAGCGGTCGCGGGTCCACCGCTCCTCGGCCCGGGCACCCTCCGGCAGCCGGTGCAGCAGGTCGAGGCCGCGCCAGACCGCGTCCCAGGTGGGCCGGGTCCGGCTCTCGACGAGGTCGCGGATCTCCCGCTCGGCGGCGGTGAGGATCGCCAGCCGGTCGTCGGCCTGGAGGCCGTCCTCGGCGGCGGCCAGGGCGGTGCGGGTCCGGTCGTAGCGCTCGAAGGCGGGGGCCAGCAGCTTGTTGTCGAACGCCGGGTCGGTGGCGGGCCCGGCCGGCGGCCACACCAACTGGCCGTCGGAGTCCCGCGCGAGCTCGGCCGTGCGCGCGGCCGCCGCGCCCGTGCTGCCCTCCGGAGGGTCTATCCAGGCGAGCAGCGCGCCCAGGTGCTGGTCCTCGATGCCGGACTGGCCGGTCGCCCAGTGCCGGGACAGCAGGTCCGTCATGGCGAGCAGCAGGGAGGAGCCGGGCACCCGGGCGCGCTCGCCGAAGTGGGTGAGCCAGCGGCCGAGCAACGGCACCCGGGGCGGTGCCGGGTAGGGCGCCTCGGGGTCCTGCTCGGCCGTGCGCCGGAACCGCATCGAGCGGCCCAGCAGCCGTACGTACTCGATGCCCGCGCGGCCCGGCACGATCAGCTGGGGGGCGTCCGCGCACAGTTCGACCTCGACCTTGACCCGCTTGCCGGTCTCCGGGTCGGTCTCGGTGCGCTCGGCGGCCTCGACGTCGTCGGCGAAGGAGTCCAGGTACGGCAGGACGACGTCGGCGAGTTCGGCGAGGAAGGCGAACCGCAGGTCGCGGTCGCGCGGCTGGGGTACGACGAGCAGGCGCGGCGCGTCCCGGTCGGTGCCGACCAGCGCGCCGAGCGGGGCACCGGCCTCACCGGCGGTGGTGAGCGGCACGAGGACGAGCGGGCGCTCGGACAGATGCCGGTGGCGGACGGTCGCGGCGGGCTGTGCGGTGCCCGTGCTCACGGCTTCGAGACGGGCGAGGGTGGTGATCAGGGACACGCGGCCCCCTGAAGTGCCTCCGCCCGCAGGGCCGCCGCCCTTCTCAGGGCCGCTACCGCCGGGTCGTCGGGGTCGCCGCTCTCGCCGCGCGCCGCCGACAGGACGTCCTCGACCGTGGTCAGTCCGCCCAGCTCGGCGCGGACCGCGCGGCCGAGCGCGGTGACCTCGTCGGCCGCCTGGGAGCGCTGCCGGCAGTGGAAGGCCAGCTCGCAGGTGGACAGGCACTCGGGCGCGTAGGTCGCAGGGACGGCCTCCACGGCCGCCGTGAGCTGTTCGGCCGGCAGGTCCGGGGCGAAGCAGGTGCCCTCGGGGAGGGTGTCGGCGATGTCCTGGATGCGGGTGAGCCGGTCCAGCTGACGGGCGGTGACCGCGCGCTGCTTGCGGACGTCCACCGCGGAGGCGGTGGGCAGGTTGGAGAAGTCCTTGGGGCAGACCAGCAGCACGTCGTGGCGCACCCGCGGGGCCGGGTCGAGCCGGACCGCGACCTTCTCCAGGGCCAGCACATACACGGCCGCCTGCCGCGCGGCGGCGCCCACCTTCGCCGGGTCCGCCGAACCGTCCACCATCGGGAAGGACTTGATCTCCACGACCGTCCAGCTGCCGTCGGGGTGCACGACCACCGCGTCCGGCTCCAGGAACGCGGGGGAGCCGGCCACGTCCAGGGCCAGCATCGGGTGGTCGAACAGCGACCAGCCACCCGCTTCGACGGCCTCGCGCAGTGCGAGCGCCGTACGGGCCGTGCGCCCCTCCGGGCCGGTCGCGGACAGGTCGGGCACGGCGGCCCGCTCGGCCGGCTCGGCGCCCGGATCGAGGTGCCTGCGCACCAGCCGCAGCAACTCGGCCCCGCCGTCCGCCTTCACCTTCGCCTCGAAGGCGTTGCCCCGGGTCAGCGCGAACTGCGACTGGCCGAAGGCCGCCGGCGAGCCGAGGGCGCTCGCCAGCGCGGTCTTGTCCACCCCGGCCCCGTCCAGGATCGCCCGCCTGCGGCACCCCGGGTTCGCGGCGAGCGCCGCGAGGGCGCGCGCGTCGAGGGCCTTGGCGGGGACGTCGGGGCCGCGCAGCTCAGCGAGCTGTTGCCGGAGCGCCGTCCCCCGCGTCTGACGGGGAGGCGTCCGGTTCGGCTCCGGAGGCGAGCCGGGACTCGCGCTGCGATGGAATTCGCTCACCCGCCGAAGTCTGGCATCCGCCACTGACAACGGGGGAATCTGCGCCCTGCGAGCGCGCTGCGACGGGGGAGGCGCCCGGGACGATCCGGACCCGGATCGCGTCCGCGACCCGCATCACGTACGGCGCGAGCAGGAGCCCGGCGCCCATCACGGCGACGCCCGCGACCGCGTCCAGGAAGTAGTGGTTGGCGGTGCCCATCACGACGATCGCGGTCAGCAGCGGGTACGCCACGCCGAGCACCTTGGTCAGCCGGGAGTTGCCGTACCGCCACAGCATCACCCCGCACCAAAGCGCCCAGCCGCAGTGCAGGCTCGGCATCGCCGCGTACTGGTTGGTCATGCCGCCCATCCCGCGCGGGGCGCTGGCCTCGCCGCCCCACCAGCCGTACGAGCTGTACTGGGCCATGGTGTCGACGAAGCCGTACTTCGCCTCCAGCAGCCGGGGCGGGCAGGTGGGCAGCAGGGTGAAGCCGATCAGACCGATGAACGTGGACGTCATCAGCCAGGTGCGGGCCTGCCGGTAGATCTCGGAGCGCTTGCGGAACAGCCAGACCAGGATCACCGGCGTGACGATGTAGTGCAGCGAGGCGTACCAGAAGTCGGCGGGTATGCCGAGCCAGGCCTCGCGGGTGAAGAGGCGGTTGAGCGGGTGCTCGGCGTTGAGGCGCAGGGTCTTCTCGACGCGCAGGATCGCCAGACCGTGGTCGACGGCGCCGGAGGTGTCTGTGCGCGCGAGCAGGCGGCCGGCCAGGTAGCAGCCGTACACCAGCAGGATCAGCGGCAGCTCGGTCCACCAGCGCAGTCGGGTGCCCGAAGTCACCTCGGTGCCTGGTTTCTCGGTCTGCGGCATCCGACTGCCTCCCCCTTCTCGTCCCTTGTCTGTGCCGCCCCCGGCGGGCCGACCGTGACACTTTACGGTGTACGCGTGCCCGCCCATGCGGGGTGCTCAGACCTCAAAGACGCGGGGAGTGCCCGCCGGGTTGCCCGTTCCCGGCGCGTTCCCGGCGCGTTCCCGGCGTGGGCGATGATGGAGGTGTCCCGCTTCCGAATTTCTCCCGAGAGGTTCTCCCGCTCATGGCACCGCGCATCCTGCTGGCCCGGCACGGACAGACGGAGTGGTCGCTGTCCGGCAAGCACACCGGCAGGACCGACGTACCGCTCCTGGAGGAGGGCCGGCGGGGGGCCAAGCTGCTGGGCGAGCGACTGCACCGGCCGCCGTTCGACGGCCTGGCCGATGTCGAGGTGCGCACCAGCCCGCTGGCACGCGCGCGTGAGACGTGCGAACTGGCGGGCTTCGGCGACCGGGCCGTGCGGTGGGACACGCTGATGGAGTGGGACTACGGCAGCTACGAGGGTCTGACCCCCGCCGAGATCCAGTCCGGTCGGCCCGGCTGGCTGATCTGGCGCGACGGCGTGCCCGGCGGCGAGACGCTCGCCGAGGTGACCGCGCGGGCGGACGAGGTGGTGTCCTGGGCGCGGTCGGCGGACCGGGACGTACTGGTGTTCGCCCACGGGCACATCCTGCGGTCGATCGGCGCACGGTGGCTGGGCATGCCGCTGGACTTCGCGGCACGGATCCGGCTGAACCCGACGTCGCTGTCGGTGCTGGGGTGGGCCTACGGAGAGCCGGCGATCGAGAGCTGGAACGATCTGGGGCACCTGGCCGGCTGAACGGCAGGGGGCGGCTGGGGCGGGGGGTTTCGCTTACCGGCGCTGGCAGGGTGCCGCTGCGCCCACCCGTGCCGCCCCAGGCGGCACGCATGCCCGCAGCTGTGTGGCTGACGCGACTGCCGCGCCCCTTCAGGGGCGCTGGGGGTACCCCCGGCCGAAGGCTGGGGGAGGAACTGCGCTACCAGCCCCCACCCACCCGCAGTCGAAACACGTCCTCCGCCACCTCGAACTCCACCCACCCGCAGCCGAGACTCATCCTCTCCCACCGAGGAACTCGGCCCTACACACCCCTCGGCGTGGACGCATGCCGGTCCAGGAACTCCTGGACCCCGCTCGCCCGTCGATGCGGCAGCAGCACCCTCGCCGTGCCCGCCAGCATCCCCTGGATCCGCGACGACTGGACCTGGTCCAGCAGATCGAGCACCCGCATGCCGGCCATCGCCGCCTCGTCCGGCCGCCCGCCCCGCGCGAGGTCGTCGGCCAGTTCCGCCGTGTACAGCGCGATGTTCCGGGTGAAGTGCGGGTCCTGCAGGTCGGCCGCCCGGCGGGCGTGGCGCGCGGCCCGCCGCCAGTCGCCCAGTGTGGACCAGCACTGGGCCTCCAGGCCCTCCAGCTCGGCCTCTCCGTAGAAGCTCATCCACTCGGGGTCGGCGTCCGAGTGGCCTCGCTCGAAGAGGGCCTGCGCCCGGGCCAGCGCCTGCTCGCAGCCGGTGCGGTCGGCGAGCCCCGCCCAGCCGCCCGCCTCGCGCAGCGCGAGCAGCGACATGAGCCGGGCCGAGCCCAGCGGGCGGCCGACCCGTTGCGCGGCCTGGGCCGCCCGCACCGCTTCCCGGGGGCGCCCGGCGTCGCGTGCCAGGAACGCCGTGTTGCAGAAGGCGTGCGCCTCCAGCCCCGGATCCCCGGTCATCCGCGCCGTCGCCAGCGCCTCCGCGTAGTGCGAGCGGGCGTCGTCGAAGCGGCCGGAGTCATGGGCCAGCCAGCCCACCGAGATGGCCAGCTCACCGGCGCCCGAGTGCAACCGCTCCGCGGTCGTCTGCCGGGTCGCGCCCGCGTCCAGCAGCGCGTACGCCGCGCGCAGCGGAGCCGCCGCGCGCCGGTACAGGCCGTCCGCGCCGTGCCGGTCGTCGAGCAGCCGGATCCGGCGTACGGCCTCCTCCAGGGCGGCCGCGTGCGAGGACCCGGCACGGCGCACCGGCCGGTCCGCCGCGACGGCGTCGATCGTGAACCCCAGTGGGCCCAGCGTGGCGGCGGCCACGGTGGCGCCCCCGCCGGTCATGAATAGGCGACGCAGCACGTCGCTCTCCTCGTAGTTGTCGTGCGTCTCGTACGGGTCCTGCGGGTCATACGGCTCCACGGCCCCTTGCGTCTCACCCGTGGTGAGGGCGAGGGGCACGTCCTCCGGCGGCCGCGCCGCTCGTCCGCGTACGGACGAGCGGGGCGCGAAGCCGAGGTCGGCGAGCGTGCGGCCGGGGAACATGTGCAGGAACACCCGTTCGTACGCATAGTTCGGGCAGCGGATCTCACCCGCCTCGACCCGGCCGATGTAGCGCGCGTCACAGCTCACCCGCTCGCCGATCTCGCGGGCGGCACGCCGTACCAGCGCGGCGAACTCGGCCGGCGAGTGCCGGCCGCGCAGCTGCCGGAAGGCCAGGTTCGGCCGTACCGGCCGATCGGGCTGCGACGAGGTCGTGGTTGACGACGTCATGGCCGGGTCCTCTCGTGCGAACCGTCGAACCATGCCGGACTCATGGTGAGTTGTCCGTGTGGACCCTTGATTCCGGCGGGCAAGAACGTACCTGCTGTGTCGGACCCGTGACGCTGTGTTTGGCTACAAACCGGATATCTCATGCACGATCTGCCATGAACTGCCATCCTTTGCGGCTGACTTCCGCCGTAGCCGTTGACGCGGTGGCGCGTTGGACGTCACGGACTGCAAGAGGGCTGCGTGGTGGAGGCCGGGATGGAGACCAGCCAGAGCAACGATCCTTGTACGCCGCCGCCGACTTCGGCGGCAGACGACGCGAGATGCGACCTCGTGACGGTGCCGGCCCGGCACGGTCTGGAGGCGGTCGACATCCTGCGCCGGGGGACCGGGGACGCGGTGGGGCCCGTACTCCACGACGACGGGGGCAGCACCCTCGGCTTCGTGGTGCCGGCCGGCACGGCGGCGGCCTGGGACGTCCCCGGCAGCACGTGCACGGAGACCGACGGGCGCGGGCTGCGGTTCAGCCCCGAGCCGCCGGTCGAGGGCTCCGACTGGCTGCTGCCGCCCGGCGAGGCCGACCTCGCGACGGACCCGGCGGTGCTGCGCCGGGCGCTGGGCGAGGCGGCGCGGCTGATCAAGGCGGCGGACAGCTGCCGCTGAATTTCCCGGGCGCCCGCCGCCTGGGAGAATGGCGGCGTGGGCAAGTCCAGGAACTCACGGCGCCGGTCGGCTGCCGCCGCCGAAGCCGTCGTCGAGGCCGTCGACGGCGGCCTCGCCCAGCTCATACCCGACCCCGACCGCGGCCGGGCCTGGACACTGCTCATCGACGGTGCCCCGCAGTCGCACGTCGACCTGGACGACCCGGCGTACCTCTCCTTCGAGTACCAGCGCCGCCTCGGCCATGTGATCGACCTCGTCGCCCCGCCGGGCCGGCCGGTGCAGGTCGTACACCTCGGGGGCGGTGCGTTCACGCTGGCGCGGTACGTGGCGGCGACCCGGCCCCGGTCCACCCAGCAGATAGTGGAACGCGACGCGGCCCTCGTCCAACTGGTACGGCGGGAGTTGCCGTTGGATCCGAACGCGCGGATACGGGTGCGGTCCGTGGACGCCAGGGACGGGCTGGGGAAAGTCCCGGAGGGCTGGGCGGACCTGGTCATCGCGGATGTGTTCAGCGGGGCGCGCACTCCGGCGCATCTGACGTCCACGGAGTTCCTGGACGAGGTGCGCAGGGTGTTGAAGCCGGGGGGCGCGTATGCGGCGAACCTCGCGGACGGGCCGCCGCTCGCGCATCTGAGGGGGCAGATCGCCACCGCGGGGGCACGGTTCGCGGAGCTCGCGGTGGTGGCGGACGCGGGGGTGTGGCGCGGCAAGCGGTTCGGCAACGCGGTGCTGGTCGCGGCCGACGTACAGCTGCCTGTGGGGGAGTTCACCCGGCGTTGCGCTTCCGACCCTCACCCGGGGCGGGTCGAACACGGGCGCTCGCTGAGGGATTTCACCGGCGGGGCTGTTGCCGTGACCGATGCGGTGGCGGTGGCTTCGCCTTCCCCGCCGCCGTCGGTGTTCCGGTAGGAGCGGACAGCACCTCAGTAGGTCTGCACCTGCACCTGCGGCGGGCTGTCGTGCCATGTGCAGAACACCGATACCCGGTCCGTGCTCCTGGCGAACTCGATGCGGATCCAGGTCTCCGTCTTCCACACCTGCATCGACCAGCCGGTTCCGGGGGTGGCGGACACCAGGGTCGCGCTGGTGTCCCCCAGGTCGAAGACCGCCCGGCCGCCGTTGGTGTCGTAGGCCTTCACCTGGCCCGACGTGGTGGCGGAGGACGGGCTCGGGGTGGTGGTCGGGGTCACGGCCGGCGTGGCGGTGGGCGTCCTCGACGGACGGGGGGACGCCGATGGCGACGGACTCGGCGGGCGGGACGTCGGCGATGCCAGCGGCTTCGAACCCTGGGTCGTCGGGGCGTCGTCCGTCGCCGTGATCGGGAGGGCGCGCGGCGGGTCGTAGGCCGTGCCCGCCATCACCGTGTGGACACCCCACCAGGACAGCGTGGCCGCCGCGCTCGTGGCGAGCAGCCAAGCCAGTACATGTACGAGTCCTCTGCGCATCGCGGGCCATACTGCCTCAGGGGAACCGCCGTGCGCACTCGCCCCGAGTTATCCACAGGCCCCGACCGGCAATGGCCGCATGGCGTACGGTGCGGCGCATGGCAAGTGTGCTCGTGGTCGAGGACGACCAGTTCGTACGCTCGGCGCTGATCCGGCAGCTGGCCGACGCCTCGCACACCGTGCGCAGCGTCGGTACGGCACTGGAGGCGCTGCGCGAGGTCGCCCATTTCCGTTTCGACGTGGTCATCCTGGACCTCGGACTGCCGGACCTGGACGGCTCCGAGGCCCTGAAGATGCTGCGCGGCATCACCGACGTGCCCGTCATCATCGCGACCGCCCGCGACGACGAGACGGAGATCGTCCGGCTGCTCAACGCCGGCGCGGACGACTATCTGACCAAGCCGTTCTCCGTCGAGCACCTGTCGGCGCGGATGGCCGCGGTGCTGCGCCGGGCGCGGTCCGGCGGGGGCGAGCCGACGCCGTCCAGCGTGCTGCGGGTGGGTGGGCTGACCGTCGATCCGCTGCGCCGGCAGGCCGAGTTGGACGGGATGCGGCTCGATCTCACCCGGCGCGAGTTCGATCTGCTGGCCTTTCTGGCCCGGCGCCCCGGGGTGGTCGTGCCGCGCAAGGAGCTGCTGGCGGAGGTGTGGCAGCAGTCCTACGGCGACGACCAGACCATCGATGTGCACCTGTCGTGGCTGCGGCGGAAGTTGGGGGAGACGGCGGCTCGGCCGCGTTATCTGCACACCCTGCGCGGGGTCGGCGTGAAGCTGGAGCCGCCGGGTGCGGAAGGGGGGCCGGTCCGATGAGATGGGCACTGGTCAAGGTCTGTCTGGCGGTGACGGCGATGGTCGTGGTCGCCTTCGCCGTTCCGCTCGGTCTGGTCGTCAAGGAGATGGCCCGCGACCGCGCCTTCTCCAACGCCGAGCGGGAGGCGGCCGCCGTCGCCCCGGCCCTGTCCATCACCACCGACCGGGACAAGCTGGAGCGGGTGGTGGCCTCGGCGGGCGCCGACCGGGGCATGGCCGTGCACATACCCGCGACCGGGGGCAGTCCCGCCGTCGACATCGGGCGGCAGCGCGCCGCCGGCCGGGACATCGCGACCGTACGGAAGCTGGGGCGGGCCTCCACGACCGAGGTCGACGGCGGGTCCACCCTGCTGCAGCCGGTCGCGCTCAGCTCCGGCGCCATCGCGGTCGTCGAGGTGTACGTGCCCGAGTCCGAGGTGACCCACGGCCTCTCCACGGCCTGGGCGGTGCTCGCCGGCGTCGGCCTGGCGCTGATCGTCGGCTCGGTCGCCGTCGCCGACCGGCTGGGCGTCCGGATGGTGCAGCCCGCCCAGCGGCTGGTCGAGGGCGCCCACGAACTGGGGGAGGGCAAGCTGGGGGCGCGGGTGCCCGAGGAGGGGCCCACGGAACTGCGGCTGGCGGCGGTGGCGTTCAACTCCATGGCCGATCAGGTCGTACAACTGCTCGCCAACGAGCGGGAGCTGGCGGCGGATCTCTCGCACCGGCTGCGGACCCCGCTCACCGTGCTGCGGCTGAACGCCGCCTCGCTCGGGGACGGGGCCGCCGCCGAGCAGACCCGGGCCGCCGTCGCGCAGCTGGAGCGCGAGGTCGACACCATCATCCGGACCGCGCGGGAGGCCAAGCCACAGACGGCGGCCGTCGGACCGGGTGCCGGGTGTGACGCGGCCGAGGTGGTGCGGGAGCGGATGGGGTTCTGGTCGGCGCTCGCGGAGGACGAGGGCCGCAAGTGGCGGGTGGCCGGAGCCGACCGGCCGGTCCGCATACCCGTCGCCCGGGCCGACCTGGCCGCCGCGCTCGACGCGCTGCTCGGCAACGTCTTCCGGCACACCGCCGAGGGCACCGCCTTCGCGGTCGACGTGCACAACGCGGAGGACGCGGTGATCGTGCTGGTCTCGGACGCGGGGCAGGGCATCCGGGACCCCGAGGCGGCGATGGCGCGCGGGCGGGGGTCCGGGGCGGCCGGGTCGACCGGGCTCGGGCTGGACATCGTGCGCCGGCTCGCCGAGTCCACGGGCGGGGACGTGCGGATCGGCTCGTCGGTGCTCGGCGGGACCGAGGTGCGGATCTGGATCCAGCTGGACGGCGGGAAGCCCGAGCGGAAGGGGCACCGGGGGGCGGTGCGCCGACGCCGTTCGCGCAGGCAGCCGGGGGAGACGGGCAGGAGCGGAACCGGGGAACCACCGGAAGAAATGGTCTCTACCTTTAATCGGTCCCGATCCCTTCCTTAAGCGCACCCTAAGGTCTGCAACGACCGTCCCTATCAAGCCGTTTGTCCGGTTCCCGATCGCTAGCGTGCTGCCTCCCACCCCCTCTCAGCAGGTGAAGGCAGGCAGCGGATGAGCGCGCACCGGCGCAGGATCAGCAACAGGAGCAAGGCGATCGGCGGTCTGGTCGCGGCGGCCGTCGTCGGCGGCGGCGCGATCATGTTCAGCGGCATCGCACAGGCCGCCGGCGTCGGCGCCGTGTACTCGAAGACCAGCGACTGGTCGAGCGGCTACAGCGCGCAGTACGTCGTGACGAACAACAGCGATGCGACGGAGAAGAGCTGGACCCTGGAGTTCGACCTGCCGGCCGGCGCGAAGCTCAGCTCGCTGTGGAACGCCGAGTCGAGCGTCAGCGGTCAGCACGTCACCGTGAAGCCGGCGAAGTGGGACACGGACGGTCTCGCGGTCGGCAAGTCGGTCACCGTCGGCTTCGTCGTCAACGGCAGCGGGGATCCGACGGGCTGTCGTATCGACAACGCGAGCTGTTCGGCGGGCGGCACGTCGACCCCCACCCCCACCCCGACCCCCACCCCCACCCCGACCCCGACGCCCACCCCCACCCCCACTCCGACCCCGACGCCCACCCCGTCCCAGAGCACCGGCACGGGCACCGGATCCGGGTCGGGGTCCGGCACTGCGACCTCCGCCGCCTTCGCCCCGTACGTCGACACCTCCCTCTACCCGGCGTTCGACCTGCTGGCGGCCGCCGACGCGACCGGTGTGAAGAACTACAACCTCGCCTTCATCACCGACGGCGGCGGCTGTACGCCGAAGTGGGGCGGGGTCTCGGACCTGTCCAGCGACGGCGTGGCCTCCCAGATAGGCGCCCTGCGTGCCAAGGGCGGTGACGTCCGGGTCTCCTTCGGCGGCGCCTCCGGCTCCGAGCTCGCCACCACCTGCTCCTCGGCGGACGCGCTGGCGGCGGCGTACGGCAAGGTCGTGGACGCGTACAACCTGACCAAGGTCGACTTCGACGTGGAGGGCGGCGCGCTGCCCAACACCACGGCGAACACCAACCGCGCGAAGGCCATCGCCAAGCTCCAGGCGAGCCATCCGAACCTGAACGTCTCCTTCACCCTCCCGGTGATGCCCGACGGACTCACCCAGGACGGCGTCAACCTGGTCTCCAACGCCAAGGCCAACGGTGTGAAGATCAGCGCCGTCAACATCATGGCGATGGATTACGGCCCCGCGTTCAGCGGCGACATGGGCACCTACGCCATCCAGGCCGCCACCGCCACCCAGGCCCAGGTCAAGAGCGTCCTCGGCCTCTCCGACTCCGCCGCCTGGAAGACGGTCGCGGTCACCCCGATGATCGGCGTCAACGACGTCTCGTCCGAGGTCTTCAAGGTCGACGATGCCGGCCAGCTGGTCGACTTCGCCAAGTCCAAGGGGATCGGCTGGCTGTCGATGTGGTCCGCCACCCGCGACAAGCAGTGCGCCGGCGGCGCCAAGTCCACCGCGGACGCCACCTGCAGCTCGATCGTCCAGGACAAGAACGCCTTCGCCAACGCCTTCAAGACGATCGGCTGACCGCACCGCGGATGCTCCGATGTCACAACCGGCAGGGCTGTCTCGTCCCAGGTCCCGGAGACGGACTTCGGGACCTGGAGGAGAAGCGGACATGACGACCAAGACCGGCATCATCATCGGCAGCACCCGCCCCGGACGCAACGGCGAGAAGGTGGCGCGGTGGGTCCGGGACCTGGCGGCCGAACACGCCGCCGGCCGCGCGGACTTCGGCCTCGTCGACCTGAAGGACTTCGCGCTGCCCCTGCTCGACGAGCCCGTGCCCGCGCTGCGGACACCGGGCGGGCGGCCGCACACCCGGCGCTTTGCCGAGCGGATCGGCGCGTGCGACGCCTTCATAGTCGTCACCCCCGAGTACAACACCGCCCCGCCCGCGTCCCTGACCAACGCCATCGACTACCTCTACGAGGAGTGGGGCGGCAAACCGGTCGGTTACGTCGGCTACGGCGTCTTCGGCGCGGTCATGGCCGTACAGAAGCTGCGCGCGCAGGCGGGAGTGCTGCGGATGGCGGACATCGGGCCGCAGGTGGCGCTGTCGCTGCGCGAGGACTTCGTGGCCTTCACCGACTTCCGGCCGCGGGAGTCGCAGGCGGCGGAGGTGCACGGGCTGGTCGACGAACTGCTGGCCTGGGCACGGGCCCTCGGGCCGCTGCGCGCGACCGCCGGGGCCGCCGCCTGAACGGGACGCATGAGGCCCGCACGCACGGACACGGCGTACGCGGCACCCGTCGCGTACGCCGCCCTCGTTCCCTGTGTGCTCAGAAGAACCCCGGCCCCCCGAAGCCCCCGAACCCGCCGGGTCCGCCCGGGCCGCCGGGGCCGCCCATCGGCGGGCCGTGGTGGTGGAAGCCGTCGAACAGGGCGTCCGCCAGCAGCATGCCGCCGACGCCCGCCGCGCCCGCGACCAGGGCCGTCTGCCACCACGGCGTGCTGTACCAGCCGCCGGGGAGGGTACGGCCGCCGACCGTACCGCCCGGGTAGTAGTACGGCGTTCCGGCGCCGGGGTGGTCCGAGGACGTGTACGTCTGCCCGCACACCGTCACCTGCTGGCCCGCCGTGGCGGTGCCCGCCGGCGGCAGGGCCGGACCGGGGTCCAGGCCCAGGGCGGTGCGGGCCGCCCGTACGTAGTGCAGGCCCTCCACCGCGGTCTGGGTCACCAGCGCGTACTGCGCCGGCGTGTACGCCGTCGCCAGCTGGGCCTGTGCCGCGCGGTGCCGTTCCGCCGCGTCCGCCAGCGCCTGGCGGGCCGCCCGGTCGTCGCCCCCGTCCAGAGTCGCGATGCCGCCGCCGAGCCGGTCCACCCAGCGGGTGGCCTCCGCCCCGGCGTCGGCGGTGAGGTCCTGCCGCGTCAACCGCCCGGCGCCGCCCGCCTGCTGCTGCCGTCGCGTGACGAGTGCCACCACCCCGCCGATGACCAGCGCCAGCATCACCAGCGCGATGAATCCCATGACGTCCTCCGGTGTCCACGAGGTTCGATCACCTCGTACATCCCATGAGACGCCCCGGAGTTGAGAGGCCGCTGATCGTTGTCTGAGCGGTTTCTGTGAAACAGGAGGGGGCGCGGAACCCCCCGGAACCGCGCCCCCGGTCTACCGCGCCCCCGGTCTCAGGCCGCCCCCGGGTCTCAGGCCGCCGCCGGCCGTGCCGCCGGGAGCGTTCCCGTGCGGGCCGCCTCCGCGTACCAGCGCGCGCTCGACTTCGGGGTACGGGCGAGGGTCGCGTAGTCGACGTACACCGCCCCGAACCGCTTGCCGTAGCCGTACGCCCACTCGAAGTTGTCCATCAGTGACCACAGGTAGTAGCCACGGACGTCCGCGCCGTCGGCGATCGCGCGGCGCACCGCCGAGAGGTGGCCGTGCAGGTAGGCGATGCGCTCCGGGTCGTGGACGTTGCCGTCCGGGTCCGGCTTGTCGTCGTAGGCCGCGCCGTTCTCGGTGATGTAGAGCGGCAGCCCCGGGGCCTCCCGCGAGTAGCGCATGATCAGCTCGTGCAGGCCCGTCGGGTCGATCGACCAGCCCATCTCCGTGCGCTCGCCCGGCGTCTGGTGGAAGGCGACGTCGTCGGCGCCCGGCCAGGGCGAGTGGGCGCTGGCGCCGTGGCCGTCCGCACGCGGACCGCTCGCCGTGCCGGACGCCGACGACACGAGTGCGGGCGTGTAGTAGTTCAGCCCGAGGGCGTCCAGCGGCTGTTGGATCGCGGCCAGGTCGCCGTCCAGGACGTACGACCAGTCCGTCAGCGACGCCGTCGCCGCGAACAGCGACTTGGGGTACGCGCCGTGCAGGATCGGGCCGTGGAACACCCCGTTGGCCAGGTCGTCGATGGTGCGGACCGCCACCAGGTCCGCCGGGTCCTGCGAAAGCGGCCGTACGACCGCGGAGTTGAGGCTGATCGCGATCTGGTTGCGGGCCGGCATCACCGAGCGCAGCGCCGAAGTGCCCAGTCCGTGTGCCAGGTTGAGGTGGTGCGCGGCGCGCAGGGCGGCCGCCGGATCGGTCCGGCCGGGGGCGTGCACCCCGGAGCCGTAGCCCAGGAAGGCGCTGCACCAGGGCTCGTTGAGGGTGATCCAGTGCTCGACCCGGTCGCCGAGCGCCTCGCCGACGATCTGCGCGTACTCGGCGAACCGGTACGCCGTGTCCCGCTCCGGCCAGCCCCCCGCGTCCTCCAGCTCCTGCGGCAGATCCCAGTGGTAGAGCGTGACCGCGGGCTTGATGCCCTTCGCCAGCAGCTCGTCCACAAGACGGCGGTAGAAGTCCAGGCCCACCTGGACGGCGGGGCCCCGGCCGGTCGGCTGGACGCGCGACCAGGAGACCGAGAACCGGTAGGCGTTCAGGCCGAGGTCCGCCATCATCGCCACGTCGTCGCGGTAGCGGTGGTAATGGTCGACAGCGATGTCACCGGTCTCGCCGCCGGCGGTCCTGCCCGGCGTATGGCTGAAGGTGTCCCAGATCGAGGGTGTGCGGCCGCCCTCCCGCACCGCCCCCTCGATCTGGTACGCGGAGGTCGCGGCGCCCCAGAGGAAGGCGGGAGGAAAGGCCTCGGTCGGCGAATCGGGCATGGAAGCGCTCCCATGGTCGGCTTGGCGCCATTATGCATGGGAGCGCTCCCATGGCAAAGGGGGGACGCGGGGCCCCGCGGACGCGTCAAGAGGCGCGGGGTGTCCGGTTGGGAGGCGCTCCGGAAAGCTCATCGTTCACCTCTCGGCGTCCCCGGCGAGCGTGCCGCGTCCTGGTCCCGGAAACCCCGAGCGTGTCGCGGTGCGCGGCGCAACTCCCGGGGCGTCAACCGCCGTCGCGCCTGTGACCTGCGTGATTCCTGGATGAGGCGGGCTGATGTCGGGCCGGTGAAACCCCCCGGTGCGACACATTCCCGTGACGTCCGGAACACGCTTAGGCAACAACGCCGTTTTCAAGTCTTGACAGTCGGCCCGGCAGGAACCAGTCTTCCGGCATGCCGCGTGGGAGCGGTTCCACGGTTAGCCGGGGAATCTCTCCCGGGTGGCCCGAACCACCCCATGGCCTTTCCCTCTGTCGTCACCGCACCTAGTTGACCAGCACCTTTTCACCGCACGTCGAGTGCTGTGGGCCGGCCGCTGCTCGCACCGAGAGGGCAGGTCCGGATCGCCGGTCCCCGGCGGTCTGTTTCCTGAGATCCCGTTCCCCACTGGAACAAGGAGTAGTGGAATGCGCATCACCCGTACCGGTCGTCGCGGCCGCAGAGCGGCGGCCCTGACCACAACGGTCCTGACCGCCTCGGCGCTGCTGCTGACCGGTTGCAGCAGCGACAGCGGCTCGGACGCCTCGGACTCCAACGGGAACATCACTCTCACGGTGGCGGACTTCGGGCAGTTCGGCTACAAGGAGGCCGACCTGTTCGCGAAGTACCACAAGCTGCACCCGAAGATCACGGTGAAGGAAGAGACCACCGCCAACGAGCAGGACTACTACCCCAAGCTCCTTCAGCAGCTGAACACGGGCAGTGGCCTGGCGGACGTCACCGGCATCGAGGTGGGCCGCATCAAGGAGGTCGTCGACACCCAGGCGGCCAAGTTCACCGACCTGAGCAAGACGATCAACGTGAGCGACTGGGTCTCCTGGAAGGAGAAGCAGGCCACCGCCTCGGACGGCACGGTCATCGGCGCCGGCACCGACATCGGCCCGATGTCCCTGTGCTACCGCAAGGACCTCTTCCAGCAGGCGGGTCTGCCCAGCGACCGCGACGCCGTCGCCAAGGCCGTCGCCGGCGGCTGGGAGGACTACCTCAAGCTCGGCGAGCAGTACAAGAAGAAGGCCCCGTCGGGCACCTACTTCATGGACTCCGCGAGCGCCATGTACAACGCGGTCGTCAGCTCCTCCGCGCAGCAGTACTACGACGCCTCCGGCAAGCCGATCTACAAGGACAGCCCCTCCGTGCAGCAGGGCTGGAACCTGGCCGCCGAGGCCGCCTCGAAGAAGCTGACCCATGGACTGGCGCAGTTCACCGACGCCTGGACGGCGGCGCTGCGCAAGGGCAGCGTGGCGACCGTGGCCTGCCCCGCCTGGATGGCCGGTCAGATTTCCACCAACTCCGGTGACGCCTTCAAGGGCAAGTGGGACATAGCCAAGGCCCCCGGCTCGACCGCGGCCAACTGGGGCGGCTCCTTCCTCGCCGTGCCCAAGAGTGGCAAGCACGCCAAGGAGGCCGCCGAGCTCGTCAAGTGGCTGACCGCTCCGGAGCAGCAGGCCGAGGTCTTCAAGGCGATCGGCGTCTTCCCGTCGAACAAGGGCGCCTATGACCTGCCCGGCGTGAAGAACGCGACGCTCCCGTACTTCAACAACGCGCCGATCGGCCAGATCTACGCCGACGAGGCCAAGACCATCCCCGAGGCGGTGCTCGGCCCGAAGGACGCGACGATCAAGGACACCATCTCCACGCAGATCAACAACATGGAACAGCGGGGCACCAAGCCCGCCGACGCGTGGAAGGCCGCGACCGAGGCGATCGACAAGGTGATCGGCTGACGCCCCGCGGTGCGGGCGGCCCCGCCGGCCACCCGCACCGCGCGCCGTGCCGTACGAGGTTCCGGTGCCCGGCGCGTGGGTAGGGCGCGCCGGTCACCGGCGCGCCGCGTCCCCCGGCCGGGTCCGGTGCGGTGGGAGACCCCGACGTCGCTGTCCGGCCCCGCCCTGTCCGCCCCTGTCCCCCGGCCGAATCCCCCCAGGAAGGAAATCCCCCGTGGCAACGACGACACCCACACGGGGTGCCCCCACCCCGCCCGCCGGCGGCTCCGGTGCCGTGCCGAACGGACGCGGTACCTGGCGCAGCCGGCTGTGGCGCCTCGACGACCTCGCGTCCCCGTACGCGTACATCGCTCCGTTCTTCCTCGTCTTCGGTGCCTTCGGGCTCTACCCGCTCCTCTACACGGGCTGGATCGCGCTGCACCGGGTGGAGATGACGAGCCTCAGCACCTCGGAGTGGGTCGGCTTCGACAACTTCACCAAGATCCTCCAGGACTCGGAGTTCTGGACGGCCGTCACGAACACCTTCCTGATCGGCGTCATCTCGACCGTCCCGCAGTTGCTCGTGGCCCTCGGCCTCGCCCACCTGCTCAACTACAAGCTGCGCGCCAGCACGTTCTGGCGGACGGTCGTCCTCACCCCGTACGCCACCTCGGTGGCGACCGCGGCCCTGGTCTTCGCCCTGGTGTTCCGGGCCGACGGCGGCATCCTCAACTGGGTGCTGCACTTCGTCGGGATCGGCAACACCGACTGGGGCAACGGCGAGTGGACCTCCAAGATCGCCATCTCGGTGATCGTGATCTGGCGCTGGACCGGCTACAACGCGCTGATCTACCTGGCGGCCATGCAGGCCGTCCCGACCGACCTGTACGAAGCCGCCTCCATCGACGGTGCGACGCGCTGGCAGCAGTTCCGCAAGGTGACCATTCCCTCGCTGCGGCCGACGATCCTGTTCACCATCGTCATCTCGACGATCGGCTCCATGCAGCTGTTCGGTGAGCCGCTGCTGCTCCAGGGCGGCACGCTCGGCTCCACCGGCGGCAACGAGCACCAGTACGAAACCCTCAGCATCTACCTCTACAACTACGGCTGGAAGCTGGGGCATCTCGGTCCGGCCGCGGCGGTGGCCTGGGCCATGCTCGCCCTGCTGCTGCTCATCGCCCTGATCAACCTGATCGTCGGCCGGTTCCTGCGCAAGAGCGCGGCCTGACGGGAGCGACATCGATGACCACGACCAGCCCCACCAACACCGCGCCGGGCCTCGACCCGGTGCCGCCGGTCGCCTCCCCGGCCAGGAACCGCGTCCGTCTCAAGCTCGGCGCCGGGCAGCAGCTCAAGGGCGGCCCCCTCACCTACCTCGCCCTGGTCGTCGTCGGCCTGGGCTCGATCTTCCCGCTGTACTGGACGCTGGTGGCCGCCTCGCACGACCAGCAGCGGGTCCTCGACAGCCCCCCGCCGCTGCTGCCGGGCGGCAGGCTGTGGAGCAACCTCCAGACCGCCTGGGACCAGGCCCATCTGGGCAAGGCCATCGTCAACAGCGTGATCGTGTCGGGCTGCATCACCGCGGCCACCCTGTTCTTCTGCACCCTGGCCGGCTACGCCTTCGCCAAGATGCGGTTCCGCGGCCGGGGCGCCCTGATGACCGCCGTCATCGCCACCCTGACGATCCCGCCTCAGCTCAGCGTGGTCCCGCTGTTCATGATGATGGCGGACATCGGCTGGGGCGGAAAGCTGGAGTCGGTGATCTTCCCGACCCTGGTCGGCGCCTTCGGTGTGTTCTTCATGCGCCAGTACCTGCTGGAGGCCCTGCCCTACGAACTCATCGAGGCGGCCAAGGTGGACGGTGCGACCAACATCCGCATCGTGTGGAACGTGGTCCTGCCCGCGGCCCGGCCGGCGATGATGGTGCTCGGCATGCTCACCTTCGTCCAGGCCTGGAACGACTTCTTCTGGCCCTTCCTCGCCCTGAGCCAGGACAACCCCACCCTCCAGGTGGCGCTCGGACAGCTGAGCGCCTCCTACACCCCCGACCAGAGCATCGTCATGGCCGGCGCGCTGATCAGCACCCTGCCGCTGCTGCTCGTCTTCGTGGTCTTCGGCAAGCAGATCGTCGGAGGCATCATGGCGGGCGCCGTCAAGGGCTGACACCGGGCGGGCCGTCCAACCCGTTTCCGGCGGTCCGCCCCACCGCGTTCCGGCGGTCCGCCCCCGGGCTTCGCGGCGTCCCGCACAGTCCGCCGTCCCGTACGGGTCCGCCCCAGGTGCGGGCCCGTACCCGGCCGGTGCCAGCCTGCGCCCCTCCGCGGCAGGACCGTGTCCGACCCCCCTCTCCGCTTCTCCTCTTCCCCCCTTCTCCACGCCACTTCGGGAGCGTTCTCAGATGACCGCCGTACGAACCGAGACCACTGCCCAGTCGGCCTCAGCCACCTCCTTCCCGCCCGGCTTCGTCTGGGGGACCGCCACCGCCGCGTACCAGGTGGAGGGCGCCGCCGCCGAGGACGGTCGTACGCCGTCGATCTGGGACACCTTCAGCCACACCCCCGGGAGGGTCCGCAACGGCGACACCGGTGACATCGCCGCCGACCACTACCACCGGTACAAGGACGACGTGGCGCTGATGAAGGACCTCGGCCTCAAGGCCTACCGGTTCTCCGTCTCCTGGTCCCGGGTGCAGCCCACCGGACGGGGGCCCGCCGTCGAGCGCGGCCTGGACTTCTACCGGCGGCTCACCGACGAACTCCTGGAAGCGGGCATCACCCCGGTCGCCACCCTCTACCACTGGGACCTGCCCCAGGAACTGGAGGACGCCGGCGGCTGGCCGCAGCGGGACACCGCGCACCGCTTCGCCGACTACGCCGAGATCATGGCCCGCGCCCTGGGCGACCGGGTCGGCGTGTGGACCACCCTCAACGAGCCCTGGTGCAGCGCCTTCCTGGGCTACGGCTCCGGCGTGCACGCCCCGGGGCGTACCGACCCGGCCGCCACCCTGCGTGCCGCGCACCACCTCAACCTGGCCCACGGGCAGGCGATCGGGGCGCTGCGGGAGAACCTGCCGTCGACCGCGCAGACCTCCATCACCCTCAACCTGCACCAGGTGCGCCCGCTGACCGACAGCGCCGCGGACGCCGAGGCCGCCCGCCGTATCGACGCGGTCGGCAACCGGATCTTCACCGGCCCGATCCTGGACGGCGCCTACCCCGAGGACCTGCTCGCCGACACCGCGCACCTCGTGGACTGGGCGGAGCTGGTGCACGACGGCGACCTGGCCGAGATCTCCCGCCCGATCGACCTGCTCGGCGTCAACTACTACTCGCCGACCGTGGTCTCCGCGGCCGTCGAGGGCGGCGCCGGCACCCGCAACGACGGCCACGGCGCGAGCGACCACTCCCCGTGGACGGGCGCCGACGACGTCACCTTCCATCTGGCCAACGACCAGCTCACCGCGATGAACTGGGCCATCGACGCGAGCGGACTGCACACCCTGCTGACCGGCCTGGCCGCCTCGCACCCGGGGCTGCCGCTGATGGTCACCGAGAACGGCGCCGCCTTCGACGACTACGTCTCGCCCGAGGGCCGGGTGAACGACCCGCAGCGGATCGCCTACCTCCACTCCCACCTGGACGCCGTCCGGCAGGCCGTCGCCGACGGAGCGGACGTGCGCGGCTACTTCCTGTGGTCGCTGCTGGACAACTTCGAGTGGTCCTACGGCTACTCCAAGCGCTTCGGCGCCGTCTACGTCGACTACGGCACCCAGCGCCGCATCCCCAAGGCGAGCGCACACTGGTACGCGGAGGTGATCCGCCGGAACGCGCTGCCGAGCGCCGGTGAACAGGGCTGACCCGGTACGGCCCCGGGGGCGTGACGGGGCCCGGAGCGGCCGGGTCACGGCTGTTACATTTCCTGGCCTGAAGGCTGCGAACGGAAGGCGGCGACCATGACGGTCAAGGGTGAGCGGGGCCGGGGCACTCGGCGGCCGACCCTGGAGGAGGTCGCCGCCCGGGCCGGCGTGGGCCGCGGCACGGTGTCGCGGGTGATCAACGGCTCGCCCCGGGTCAGCGACGCGACCCGCGCGGCGGTGGAGGCGGCCGTCAACGAACTCGGCTACGTCCCCAACACCGCCGCCCGCGCGCTGGCCGCCAACCGTACGGACGCGATCGCGCTGGTCGTTCCCGAGCCGGAGACCCGGTTCTTCGCGGAGCCGTACTTCTCCGACATGCTCAGCGGCGTCGGTGCCGAACTCTCCGAAACCGAGATGCAGTTGCTGCTGATCTTCGCGGGCAGCGACCGCGAGCGGCGCCGGCTCGCCCAGTACCTGGCCGCGCACCGGGTGGACGGGGTGCTGCTGGTGTCCGTGCACGCCGACGACCCGCTGCCCGACCTGCTCGCCCAGCTGGAGATCCCGGCCGTGATCAGCGGCCCGCGCTCGGCGGAGGAGACGCTGACCTCGGTGGACTCCGACAACTACGGCGGCGCCCGGTCGGCCGTGGAGCACCTGCTGACCCGCGGCCGCCGCACGATCGCCCACATCACCGGCCGGCTCGACGTGTACGGTGCCCAGCGTCGCGTCGACGGCTACCGTGACGCCCTGCGCGACGCGGGCCGTGCGGCGGAGGAACTCCTCATCGAGCCGGGCGACTTCACCGAGGAGGGCGGCCGGCGGGCGATGGCCCGGCTGCTGGAGCGCGAGCCCGGCCTCGACGCCGTGTTCGCCGGCTCCGACGTGATGGCGGCGGGCGCCCGCCAGGTGCTGCGGGTGGCGGGCCGTCGTATCCCCGAGGACGTGGCGCTGGTCGGGTACGACGACTCGGCCATCGCCCGCCACATGGACCCGCCGCTCACCAGCGTCCGGCAGCCGATCGAGGAGATGGGCCGCGCGATGATCGACCTGCTGCTGGCCGAGATCGCCGACCGGCGTCCGGCCGCCGCCCGGGGGCTGGAGCGCCGGCACGCGGTGCTGCCGACGGCGCTGGTGGCCCGGGCCTCCTCCTAGTTCTCCGGGTTCTTCGGGTTCTCCGGGAGGCAGGTCACTTGGTGGCGTAGACGGCGGTGTAGCCGCCGATGAGGTGACGGGCCTCGACCTTGGCGAAGCCGGCGGCCCGGAGCCACTGGGTGGCGTCCTCGACCGTGTACTCCGACCCGCCCTCGGTGTCGATGAGCATGTTGAGCGACAGCAGCAGGCCGTAGGTGTTGTGGCGGCGCTCGTCGTCGATCATGGCGTCGTAGACGATGAGGGTGCCGCCCTCGGGCAGGGCGTCGTAGGCCTTCTTGAGCAGGAACCGGCGCTGCTCCAGGTTCCAGTCGTGGAGGATCTGCCCCATGACGTAGACGTCGGCCTCGGGCAGCGGGTCGGAGAAGAAGTCCCCGCTGTGGAAGGTGAGGCGGTCGGTTAGGCCGTGGGCGGCGACGAACTCCTCGAACACCGGGCCTACAGGGGGAAGTTCGAAGACGGCTCCGGTGATGTCCGGGTGGGAGCGCAGGACGGCGGCGGGCACGGCGCCGAGGGCTCCGCCGAGGTCGATGACGTGCCGTCGCCCGGTCCAGTCGAAGTCGGCGGCGAGCGCGGCGGCGAGGGGTGTGCTGACGCCGTTCATGCCGTTGAGGAAGGTGCGCCAGGCGACCGGGTCCTGGCTGAGCGTCGCGAAGAACGGGGCACCGCTGTGCGCGACCTCGTTCTGCAGGGCGCCGGTCCGCAGCGCGTCGGTGAGGTTGTTCCAGAAGCCGAAGAGACGTGCGTCGGCCATCTCCAGGATGCCGCCCACGTACGACGGCTTGGCCCGGTCCAGGAACACGTCCGCGGCGGGGCTGTTGCGGTAGGTGCCGTCCTCGTCGCGGGTCAGCACGTCGAGCGAGACCAGGGCGTCGAGGAAGTCGGCGGAGGACCTGGGGTGCAGGCCCACCTCGGAGGCGAGGGACTCACGGTCGCGGCCGCCGCCGGCCAGCGCCGTGAAGATTCCCAACTTCACTGCGCTCAGGAGCGTCTTGGAGGCCATGAAGCCCAGGCCGAGCTGAAGAAGCGGCTCAGGGGTGATCGTGTCGGTGACCGACATTTCTCTCTCTCCACTTGGATTGAAGGTCGAACTTTGAACAGTGGGTGTCGTGTGCGGGTCTCAGAGCGTCTTGGTCTGGCCGCCGTCGATGAGCGTCTCCGTTCCGGTGATGTTCGCGGCGACGGGGGAGGCGAGGAACAGGGTGAGGTCGGCGACTTCGTGCGCCTCGCTGATGCGGCCGGACGTGATGCCCATGCTCTGCGGTACGACGACGTCCAGCGCTTCCTGTGCGGTGGTCCCGGCGGCCTCGGCGGTGGCGTCGGCGAAGCCGCCCGGCGCGGTCCAGAACGGCGTGCGGACCGGGCCCGGGGCGATGGCGTTGACGCGCACGCCCTGAGGCGCGAACTCCTCGGACAGGGACTTGTTGAGGTTGGTCAGCGCGGCCTTGGCCGCCGAGTAGTCGACCACCATGGGGAAGGGCAGCCTGGCGTTGATCGAGCTGATGTTCACGATGGCTGCGTCACCCGCCGCGATCAGATGCGGTAGGGCGGCGCGGCTCGTGCGCACGGCACTGAAGAAGGTCAGGTCGAAGATCCGCTGCCAGGCGGCGTCGTCGACCTTGAGGAACGACTCGCGGGGTTCGGCGGCGCCGACGTTGTTGACCGGGATGTCCAGGCGCTGGTGGCGCTCCACGGCCTGCTGGATCAGGGCCTCCGCCCCCTCTGTGGTGGACAGGTCGACCGGCACGAACGTGACGTCGTGGCCGGCCGCCAGGGCGTCCAGCTCGGGGGTCGAGGTGCGGCTGCCGGCCACGACCTTGACGCCCTCCCGGGCCAGCTTCTCGACCACGGCCAGGCCGATGCCCTTGCTGGCTCCGGTGACGACGGCGACCTTGTCCTTGAGGTGCAGTTCCATGACGGTTCCTTTCTGGATTGATCAATACATAATTAAGGTATGACGAACCGCGGGTGCGGGCGTTGTGCGGGTTTTCCGCGGTGTTCAGTCCAGTATGCGCACCGCCGTGGACAGGGCGTCCTCCATGAACTCCCTCCCCACGCGTGCTCCGCCGACGACGCGGATCCCCTGGATGAACGTGGTCAGGAACCTGGCCAGTTCACCCGGATTCTTCTCCGGGGAGATCTCCCCGCGTGCCTGTGCCCGCTCCAGGGCGCCGGCGAGCGAGGACTCGACCTGCCGGATCGCGGTGTTGACGCGGTCCGCGGCCAAGGGCCGGTCGCCGCACTCCGTGGCGGTGTTGACCACGAGACAGCCACGCGTGGGGTCGGCCAGGTCCGCCTCGATCAGGGAGGTGAGCACCCTGCGGACCACGGGCCGGATCCCGGGCGTCCCGTCGAGGGTCGCCTCCAGGTCGCCGCCCTGGACGGAGATGTAGCGGTCGAGGGAGCGGATGTAGAGCTGCTCCTTCGAGCCGAAGGTCGCGTAGAAGCTGCCGCTGCCTATCGACAGTTCCTTCAGCAGGTCCTGCAGGGAGGTCTCGGCATAGCCCCGGCGCCAGAACAGGTCCACGGCGCGGTCCACCGCCTGGTCCATGTCGAATTCCCTGATGCGTGCCATGGGGACAGCGCAGCGCGCTTTGTGGATTAGTCAACCCACAATGGACGGCTTGGCTTGCTCGACGGTATCCATGCAGGTGAGGGTGCGTGTGACGGGTGTGCGGGGTGAGTCTTGGTCGGTTGTCGACGCGGCCGGCATCGCCCGCACTGCCCGGCCCGCACGGGGCTGCCGGTTCGGCGGCCTCCCGCCCGTTCGACGTACCCGCCACCACGACCAGGCCTTGACCGGCCGCCGTGCGGCGTGACGGCGGTCGTGTGCTCGCGGTGATCCGCGGCCGCGCGGTCAACGCATCGACGATGTGGCGCACAGGCTCGCCTTGTTGAGGTGGCGTAAAGATCCGCTCATGGTTCTCGGGCGAACAGAGACAGTAATCGTCGAGATCTGATAAGAAATGCGCACACTTCGGTTAAGAGGGATGACTCCTGCGCGCCTTGTGACGTGGATGCACCTGTCGGCCCGAGTGACGCTTCGACCACCGTCACGGCCACAGATGTGATGGTGCGTCAGTTTCTAGGAGATTTCTGCATGGCCAAGAAGGTCCACGCCGCGCCGGGACGTCCCGGGCACGCGACAGCCAAGACCGGCAGACGGGCCAGGGCGATCGTCGCGGCCTCCACCGTCGCCGTCGCCCTCATCGCCGCCACCGGCACCGCCATTGGAGCGGTCGGCCAGGGGGGAGCGGCCGGATCGGGCGCACCCAAGCGAATAGGGGCGGCTCCGCATGTCCCGGCGGGTGCGACGATGACCGGCGCGACCGCGTCGGGGACCAAGCTGCACCTCAGCGTGAACCTGGCTCCGCGCGACCCGCAGTCGCTGGCGGACTTCGTCACCGCGGTGTCCACACCGGGGAACGCCCAGTACCACCATTACCTGGCCAAGGGGCAGTTCGCCTCGGTCTTCGGTCCTACGCGGGCCACCATCGCGGGAGTCTCACGGGCGTTGAAGGCAGCAGGCCTCTCTCCCGGCAAGGTCAGCCCGGACGGCCTGTCCATCCCGGTCACCGCCACCGCCGCGCAGGCGTCGCACGCCTTCGGCACCGGCTTTCGCAACGTCCGGCTCAAGGACGGCACCACCGACTACCTCAACACCTCGGCCCCGTCGTTGCCCGCGAACGTGGCGTCCTCGGTGACCGGGATCGTCGGCCTGAGCAGTGTGAACACCGTCAGCGGTCACCACTCTGCGGTGCGTCGCGCAAGCAGGCACAGCTCTGCCACCGCCTCCGTCTCCGGACGCAGTTCGCGCACGGTGACCGCCCACACGTACACCCCGGCACTCTGCGCCGACTTCACCGGCTCGGGTCTGACCGACGGCACCGACTACTACAGCCCCGGCAAGCTGGCCGGCGCCTACGGGATGAGCAGCTCCGCCACCGCCGGTGCGGGGCAGACCGTGGCCGTGTTCGAGTTGGAGAACGTCGACGCCGGCAGCATCGCCGCGTACCAGTCCTGCGTCGGCACCAGCACCTCGGTGTCCAACGTGTACGTCGACACGACGGCAGGGGCCGGCGCGCCGGCCACCGACGGATCGGTCGGCGTGGAATCGGCGCTCGACATCGAGGACCTGATAGGTCTGGTGCCCGGCGCCGCCATCATCGACTACCAAGGGCCGGACGCCGCGTCCGCGACCGACCAGAACGTGCTCGACGTCTACCAGCGGATGGTCACCGACGACCAGGCGCAGGTCATCTCCACCAGCTGGGGCGAATGCGAGGCGGTCGAGAGCAGCGCGACCGCGAATGCCGAGAACACCGTCTTCGCGGAGGCCGCCGCGCAGGGCCAGAGCGTCGTCGCCGCCTCGGGCGACGACGGCTCCAGCGACTGCTACCGCGCGACCGGCTCCACGGCCAAGGCCGTCGACGACCCCGCGAGCCAGCCCTACGTCACCGGTGTCGGTGGCACCACGATGACCACCTCGGGCAGCACCACGACCCAGACGACGTGGGGCAACGCCAACGGTGGTACCGGTGGCGGCGTCTCCTCGCGATGGGCTCCCGTCGTCTACCAGGGCGGTGTCGCCACCACCAGCAAGCGTGCCGTTCCGGATGTCTCCGCTCTGGCGGACCCGGCCGACGGCTATCCGATCTACTTCCAGGACGACAGCCAGTCCGCCACCCCCGTCCCCGGCCTCGTCGGCGGCACCAGCGGTGCGGCTCCGACCTGGGCCGCCGCGATCGTCCAGGCCAACGCCGGCACGGCCTGCCAGGCCAACGGCCAGGTCGGCTTCCTCAACAACGCCCTCTACAAGGCCGCACGGAGCAGCTACCCGACGAACTTCTGGGACGTCACCAGCGGCGACAACTCCGTCTACGCCACCGGCTACACGGCGGCGGCCGGCTACGACGAGGTGACCGGCCTGGGTTCGCCCAAGGAGGCCGGTCTGACCACCGCGCTGTGCGCGGCCAAGGGCACAGCCGCCACGGGCGCCTCCACCTTCCACCCGCTCAGCAGCCCCAAGCGGCTGTTGGACACCCGCAACGGCACCGGCTGGGGCCTCAGTTCCATCCCGACCAAGAAGCCCCTGGTCGCGGGCGGCACCGCCCCGGTCAAGATCGAGGGAGCCGGGGGGATCCCCAGCAGCGGCGTGACCGCTGTCGTGCTCAACCTCACGGTCACCGGCACCACCGGCGCGGGTTCGTTGATCGCCTGGGCCGACGGCACCGCCAAGCCGTCGACCAGCAACCTCAACTGGACCGGCGCGAGCCAGACCATCGCCGCCTCGGCGACCGTCAAGGTGGCAGGCGACGGCGTGGTGGACCTCTACACGAGCAGCACCACCCACCTGATCGCCGATGTCCAGGGCTACTACACCAGCGACACCACCGGCTCGAAGTACACGGCGCTGGCCCCGGCCCGCCTGCTGGACACCCGTTCCAAGGTCGGCATCTCCACCACCAGCAAGATCTCCAACGCGGTGATCAGCCTCAAGGTCCGCGGCCATGGGGGCGTGCCCACCGGCGCCACCTCCGTGGTGCTCAACCTGACGGCCACCCAGACCGTCGGCGGGGGCTACCTGGAGGCCTACCCCGAAGGCGCCACCCGCCCGACCGCGTCCAACGTCAACTGGTCGGCCACCGGGACCACCATCCCCAACCTGGTGGTCGTGCCGATCGGCAGCGACGGCAACGTCAGCATCTACGTCCACGGCACCAGCCATGTGATCGCCGACGTCTCCGGCTACTTCTCCGCCAGCGGCTCGGCCTTCGACACGGTCACCCCGCTGCGCCTGCTGGACACCCGGCAGACGACGGCGCTGGGCGCCGGCAAGACGCTGGCCGTGCAGATCTCGGGGCGCGACACCATCCCGTCCACCGGCGTCAAGGCCGTTGTGCTGACCGTCACCGTCACCGGCACCACCGGCAGCGGATACCTCTCCGCCTGGGCCGACGGCGGCAGCCGTCCGACGGCCTCCAACCTGAACTGGGCGCAGGGCAAGACGATCGCCAACCAGGTCATCGTGCCCGTCGGCTCCGACGGCAAGGTGGACTTCTACGCGAGCAGCACCACCCACGTGATCGCGGACGTCGCCGGCTACATCGGCTGACGCCCGCCGACGACACGACCACGATGCCCCGCCGACCACACCGGACGGCGGGGCATCGTCGCGTTCAGGGATGCGTGTGCCGCGCTCTTCGAGCAGTACCGGGACGACGACTGCGGTCGACCACAGCGCCCCACGGAGGCGTCGGGGAGGGACGGTGGATCGCGCACGCCGTGCACCTGGTGAGCACGTGCGGGTTCACGCCGGTGGTCTCGGTGCGCTGTGCCGCAGTCGGCTTCGCAGTCGGCGGGCGAGCTGCGCCGGCGCCTGGGTGGCAAAGGAGGCGGCCCGTCGGACTCGACCACAAGGAGAGGTGCAGGCGCGGGCTGTCGGCTGTCGCTGTCTCGTAGGGTGAGTGACGGGACTCGAACCTGTTTCGTATCCCTATCGTGACCTGCGCCTTTGCTGTACATGTGGGGAAATCCGGGCATGCGGGTGACGGGTGATGACGCTGGATGACACTGTGCGGCCTCCGGTTCGGCCATGGCCGAACGCTCCAGTCGGGGACGATGGATGCGCATGAGCGTGGAGGTCGTGCCCGTGCGCACCACGTGCCGGATGGAGATCCGGACTCACCCGTGAGCAGGCGGTCCGCAGTCAGGCCGCGGCGGACCTGGCATGGCTGATGTCGCTACGGAACGCGTGACTGAGGCTTCCGGCCGCCGACCTCGCCCGGTAGACGGGCGGCCCGCTCAACGGCCGGCGCTGCCGGGCGGTACGACCCATTCGGCGGGTTGTCGCTGGTCGGGGTACGGCAGACTGGTGCGGATCCGGTGGTGTCCGGCCGGACGTGCACCGGCCGAAACAGGGGAAAAGGGAAGCCTGCGGATCCGTGAGTGACGAGTTCGACGCCTCGGAGCCCGTTGACGAGGGCGCGTTCGGCATCGACGCGTTCTCCGTCGACGACCGGCTGCGGCTGTTCCACTTCGCCGCCGCCGTGGAGTCCCAGTGCGCGACAAACGCAGGCTGTCAGTCGTCATCCTCGTCGTAGTAGGCGGACGCCGCTTTGCGTCCGGCCCACCACGCATAGCCCTCGTACACGCCCGGCGGGGCAGGGTCATCTCGCCGGCCGGCCCCGTGGTCAACTGGTTGACGACGAGGGTGCCGGTCTCGGACTCGATGCTGATCGGGACGTGGCCTTCGGCGTCGGCGGGAGGCCTGGGGGGCAGATGCGGACGGTGACCCGTACGTCGATGTCGGTTGGCGACTGAGCAGGTGCAGGTGGTAGCCGTTGCCTGCTACCACCTGCACCTCCGCGGCTGTCATGGCTGCTTGGTCACCGAGGTAGGCGTCGGTGTCGTAGACCTCGACGACTCGACGGCCGGGGGTTGCGGTGACGCTGCATTCGGCGAGGAGCGGAGCTGACGGTCCATGTCGGCTCCGTCCCGGCACCCAGGGACCGCACTCCGGTGGTTGACGCTGGTCAGGCTGGAAGCGGTCTCGGCGGACGGCAAGAGCTCGGACCCCTCGCACCGGGAGGGCCGAGCCCTGCGGCACCTACCGGGCATGGCCGGCTCCGGCCAGGCGCACCAGTTCCGTCCTGCTGGTCACCCCCAGCGTGCGGCCGACTCGCTCCAGCATGCCGGTCACGTCCTGCGGAGTCAGCAGCAGAGCCTGGGCGACCTGACGGTCACTGTGACCGGCGCCGACCAGTTCCACCACCCGGTGCTCGGTCAGCGACAGGCTCGGATCCACCGCCGGCGCGGCTTTCGGACGCACCCCCAGCTCGGCCAGCATCCGGCGTACCCGGCCGGCCAGGAGGACACTGCCGCAGGTCTCGGCGAGGTCCAGGGCCTGGGTGAGAACTTGGCGGCCCTGGTCGGCCTCTCCCTTGCGCGACAGCGCGGCGCCCAGCTCGTACTGGGCCCGGGCCAGTTCCAGGCGGGCCGGAGACCGCTCCAGCATGGCGACGGCCTCGCGCAGGAGAGCCTCCCCCTCGGAGCCGCCCATGACGACACCCAAGCAACACGACGCCAGGCCGATCACTCGCTCGGTGCCCCAGCGATGAGCCAACTCCAGTTCCTCAGTGGCCAGCTGGAGCGCGTCGGTCCGCTGTCCGAGCGCCAGGTGCAGCCGCGCCGCCTGCGATCGCCAGGGCGCCCCGGCCAGGTTCGCGACCTGCGTCCGCTTCTCCTGTGCACCGTACTCCAGCAGGACCGTGAGGGCAGCGGCCGGATTGCCCCGCCCGGCATACAGCCGGCTGCGTGCGAGGACCACCGGCCCCTGCCACAGCCAGCCGGCCCGATCGGTGTCGGCGTCCGGCGTCAGTACCCGTGCTGCCGCGGCCGGGTCGCACCGCTCGATCAGCGATTCGCCCACCTGGGCCATCAACGCCAGCCGTGCCCGATGCTCCAGGCCTTCGCCGCTCGTGGCGGCGGGATGTCCGAAGTCCGTGGTGAGCGCCAGCTGTTGGCCCCGACGCGCGCGGACCCTGAGCTGCCAGATCATCGCCGACGACACCATGAGGAAGATGCCCCAGCGCGCACCGATGTCGGCGATCTGGTCGAACCGCGCCGCTGCGTCGTCGAGGCGGTCGGTGGTCATGTAGGCCATTCCGGCCAGGCTCACGAGCATCTGTGACTGGTCCATGGCCGCCAGTCCGCCGCGCAGGGCCCGGTCGAGGAGGCTGTTGGTGACCTCGGCACTGGCGGCCGAGGCGGCCAGCGCGGCCAGGACCGCGCACTCACCCGGGGTGTCACCGGCCAGCTTGTGATCCCACAGCCGGCTTGCGAGTCGCCGGGCAGCGGGGAGGGTGGACAGCTGGTCATAACCGATCAGGAGCATCTGGGCCTGTAGAAACCATGACACCTCACGGGCCGTCCCGGTGCCGTCGTCGGCGTGCCGCAAGTCCTCCACCGCTCGGGCGAGCACCTCGACGGCGTCCGCGTGCTCATGGCCGAGGAACAGCGCGTTGGCGAGCAGGTAGGCCGCATGGGCGCGGGAGTACGGGTCCGTCAACACGGCGGAGGCCTGCGTCAGATGATGCCGCGCGGCGCCGATATCGAGCTGTAACTCGTCCTCGCCCAGCTCCAGCAGCAGCGGACCGCGTTCTTTGCCGGTCATCGGCTCCCGCAGGGCCCGGCGGAGGTAGGCCGCGGTGATCTCCGGGGCACCTCGGCCGCGCGTGGCCCGCGCCGCCTGCCGCAGGGTGTCGACCCGCCAGGCCTCACCGCTCGGTTCGGCCAGCAGCAGGTGGGCGGCTACCAGGTCGCCGGCCGCCCCCTCGCGCCGCAGCAGTTCGGCCGCCCGTGCGTGTCCGGCGGCCAGCTCCACCGGTCCGACGACGGTCTCGGCGATCGCGGCGCGGACCAGGGGATGCTCGAACCGTGCGACCTCACCAGGTGCCAGCACACCGATCCGCTGCAACCGGCGGCCGTGCTCCCGGGCCTGCGCCTCGCCCAACTCCGCCAGTTCGGCCGCGAGATGCCAGTCGGCCCCGTCCCCCAGCACCGCCAGGGCCTCGACCAGACGCCGGGTCGGCTCCGGCTGGCCCGTCAGCCGCTTGACCACGGTGTCCGCCAGAATCCGGCCGCGGAACTCCTCGACCAGATGTACCTGGGCGCCGACGGGCCTGACCCCGTTGTCGGCGAGCGTGCGCAGCAACTCGCGCAGCAGCAGGGGGTTGCCCTGGCTCGCCTCTGCGCAGGCGGCGGCGAACCGCGGTTCGGTGCCCTGGCCCAGACTCGCCCGCGTCAGCCCGGTCACGCTGTCGGCGCCCAGCGCCGGCAGCCCGACCGTCAGGCAGTCCGGCTGGGCGGCGATCCGCTCCAGCAACGGCTCGGCCCGGGTCCCGCTGTCCGGCCGTGCCGCCAGCACCAGCAGCACCGGCAGACCGCGCAGACGCCGCGCCAGGTACTCCAGCCACCGTAAGGACGGGCCGTCCGCCCAGTGCGCGTCGTCGACCACCAGAGCGACCGGCCCGTCATCGGTGACATGCACCATCAGCCAGTACAGGCTGTGCAGCAGGCCCTGTGACGCCTCGGGGGACAGCCCTCCGCCCTCGTCGGCTCCGGCCACGAGCAGGGCGTGCGACGCCAGCTCCGCCGGGCCCGACAACAGCCGCTCCCGTCCGGCACTACCGGCTCGACCGAGCAGCGGCTCGACCAGCTGCCGGAGCACGGAGAAGGCGAAGCCCTGTTCCAGCTCTCCCCCGCTGCCCCGCACCACCCTTATGCCCCGCGACTGCTCGGCCGCCGCCCAGGTGTCCACCAGGGAGGTCTTCCCCATCCCCGCGCTCGCCCGCACCAGCACCACCGCGCCCCGGCCGGCCCGAGCCTCGCCGGCCGCGCGCGCGAGTACCGCCAGCTGGCTGCGACGATCGAGCAGACCTGGTCCCGTCGCAGCGTCATCGGCCGGAGGAACGCCCTGCCGGCCGGAACGGCCGGCGGCCAGCAGCGCGGCAGCGTCGGCGTCGGCCAGCCCCAGTGCCGACACCAGCAGCTCCACCGTGCGCCGCTGCGGCCGCTCCCGGCGGCCCCGCTCCAGGTCCCTGATCGACCTGGCCGACAGCCCGGCGGCCTCGGCGAGCGCCTCCTGCGTCAGCCCCGCGGTCCGGCGTAAATCCCGCAACATCTCACCGAACACCACCACACGCCCCCACGGCAGCCCAGGACGCCGACCACCGAGAAAAACGTGACGGTATGTCGTCGTGCCACTACTGATCATCAGTACCGGGTCAGGACCCTACCGGGGGAACGCACAGCGACTACCGCAAGGCCCTGGCGAAGGGCCGGCCTATCGCCAGTGGCGTTGTCGAGGGCACCTGCCGCCACCAGTAGGCGGAGTGTCCCCGGCGCCGAGGCCGTCCTCCTCCTGCGGGCCATGATCAGCAACAACCACGTCGAGGAGTATGGGGCCCTACCACTTTGCACGGGAGATCGAACGCATCCGCGCAGGCAGCCGACCACCTCACCGCATGACCGAGGATCTCACTGCGACAGAGCTGCACGAGCTACACCCGTGCGGGTTGAGTTGGAGATGAGGCGCTGGCCGAGGTGGGTGAGGCTGTGCCGAGCGGTGCCGTGGGGGCGCACGGTGGTGATCAGGCCGCTCGCGCGCAGGGCGTTGAGGTGGTGGCTGGCAGTCGCGGTGGAGATGCCGACGCAGGTGGCGAGTTCGGTGGTGCTGCGGACGGTGGTGAGGGCGGCGAGGGCGGCGGCCCGGGTACGGCCCAACAGGCGGGTGAGGCTGGGATCAGGATGCAGGCCGTCCTCGGGAAGGAGGGCGTGCTTGTGGTGCACTGGAAAGAAGAGCTCGACGGGAGCCTGCTCGTCGTAGTTGTCGAGGCGGGTCGTGGGGGCGCCGAGGAAGAACACGGGTACCAGCAGCAGGCCCCGGCCGGCCAGGTGTAAGTCCACGTTGTGCGGGATGCGGCAGGGGACGGTCAGGACGGGAAACTCCCAGCTGATCGACGGGTGCAGGCCGTTCAGCATGCTCCCGGCCGTAGCCACCGCGCCGCCGGATACGGCCTGGACGGCGCGCTGCACATGCTGCCAGGTCGGCGCGATGGCCAGCCGGTGGTAGGCACCCAGCAGACGGGCCAGCCGGTTGGTGGCCTCCGGTCGCCCGTGGTGGACATCGACGATCCATCGCGCCAGGTCGGGGCGAAGGCTGCGCGTCACGGCCAGATCTGCGGTCGCCTCGGCCGCCGGCTTCGACCGCACTGCTTCCAGCCCGTCGCTCAGGCTTGCGGCGCCCGTCGGGGCGACGAGGAACTCGGGCAGCGTGCCGTGGTCGGGGGTCACCAGGTCGAACACCGGCTGCTCGCGCAGGCCGACAGCTTCGCGGGCGCGGGAGGACCAGCGGACGAACGGCCGGCTGTACGCCTGTGGCTGTTGTAGGAACTGGAGGCTGAACACGGTCTCCATCAGCGGCTCCGGGTGTGTGACCCAGCGGATCCGCTGCACGTCGGCCTCGGTGAAATGGATACGAAGCATCAGCCCCCCAGATGCACGCACAGTCGGCACGATCGGCCCACCCCGGCCATGCCCGGCGAACGGTAAAGGTCATGTTCTGAACATGAATGACCGGCTCGGACGGCCGACCGCACACAGGCCCCGGCGATCGAACCGGATACGCCGGGAACCCGCCGCGAAGGGCCGTTCCTTCCGGTTGCGAGCACGGTCGAAGCCGATGGCGCCCGATTCCGTCGCTGTGCACGATGAGTCATGTCAGCCCCGCGGGGATGGCGCTCAACTCCGCCAAGGGATCGACATCCTTGGCGGGACGCACTGTCGCAGTCTGTCCGTTCCAGTGCGCACCAGGTCGCCATGACCGGCACCGGCGAGCCACAGGCTCGTCCCGGCGGTCGCCCGGCGGGGCGCCGGGTCCGGCGGATCAGTGCGTTACGCAATGACATGCCCATGCTCATTTCGGGAAAAGGAGTGTCTTCAAATGACGCGAACCAAGCGGGTTTCTCGCGGCCGGCGCCGCCTCGGCCTCGCCACGGCCGGTCTCGCGACGGTCCTGCTCACCGGGCTGCCCGTGGCTTCGGCCTCGGCCGCCCCACACGCCTCCGGGGCTGTGATGATCGAGAGCGGCCCGTTCCACGGCTTCGTGCTGTGTGCCAGCCCCAACGACGAGTCGGTCTGGCTCAAGCAGATCAACACCGCTGATGCCTACTGCAAGTGGAAGGTGTTCGGCTCCTCCTCCGAGTTCACGCTGTACAACGCGGCCAAGGACCAGGTGATGGCCTACACCGGTGGCAACGAGGGCGCTGTGGTGATGGAGGACGAGGGGACCTCGCCCCTGGGTGCGCACGGCGAGCTGTGGTCTTGGGGCGGGGCCGAGGACTGGGGGGCCTCGGCGCTGCAGTCCTTCTACGACAGCGGTCAGAACGTCGACGCCGGGATCGACAGCCCCCGCACTGACCCGGTCCACACCCGCGGCTGGCGCCACGGCCACCAGAGGGAACTGACCTGGAACGCGATCACCGCGGGCTGAGCTTCACCCCGACCAGCCCGAGCCGGACGCCACGCCCGGCTCGGGCTGCGGTCCGAGTACAAGCAGGGGGCCGGTGAGAGATGACGAGCGGGTGACACGTGAGCGCAGGGCGCCGGCATGTGCGCCATCCCGCACCCGCCAGGGAAGCGGTCAGGCCTGTTGCGACGGGCGGCTGTCCCCCCGTGGTCAGCACCGCTCGCGCGTCACCACAGATCCGTCAACTCACCGGCCCGGTAGGCATGTCAGCCGACGGCGCCGTGTGGGGCGGGTGCCCCGTCCAAGGGCTGCATGCGCGGGTCGAACGCCGCTTTCATGGGCGGACCCACGGGGCCGTCGTCCAGGACGCACTCCCCGCTGATGGGCTCGGAGAACGTGCAACCGGATTTCGGGTTGCCCCACCGGCCGGTGTAGTTCAGCCAGGACCATTCGCCGGTGAAGCTGCCCACGGGCTGCCACGCGAACACTTTCAGGGCCTGCTGGGTGTCCCACAGCGTGCTGGCGCCCGTGTCGTCGTTGAGGCTGTCCCCGTTGGGCAGGTGCTTGTAGGTGTGGCGTCCCGCGTCGGCATACAGGCCATGGGACCCTTGGGCCGCGTAGACCACCGGGTGCTCGCCGGCCAGAGCGACGTCCTTGCCACCGTAGGGGAATGTCTGCCCACCGTCGTGCTGGCTCAGGGAGATCTGCTGAGGCGTCCCGTCGACGAAGCGGAGGGTGACGTTCTCCCAGTCGCCGACGTGGTTGCCGAAGGTGGAGTAGCCCCCGACGCACCCCCAGGGGGAGTACCAGCCGATGCAGACACGTTTGCCGTTGTTATAGGGATAGAACGTCCAGTAGATGACGTCGGTGACGTTGGTCGGGAGCCCGTTGTCCGTGCGGTGGACCACCTCGGCGTAGGCCGGCACCGCGCTCCGGTCGGGGCGCTGTCCGGCCAGGAACGCGGGGCCGGTGCAGGAATCGCAGCCCAGCGGCTGGTTGGTCACGAGGAACTGCTGGTTGGGCTTGTCGCCGTCCGGATGTGTCTCCACGTGGGTGTTGTTCAGGAGCGACTCCACGTTGGACGGGAAGTAGGACTCGTCCTGCTGGAGCCAGATCCGTGGAGCGAAGCGGCGCGCCAGGGCGTCATCGGACGCCGACACCGAGGCGGTGTGGACGGATCGGGCGCCGGCCGCGGCCAGTGACGGCGTGGACAGCGGCAGCGCCAGGAGAGCGGCGGTGGAGACCGTGGTGATCAGACCGGCCCCCCAACACCGCACGGAGGCCGACCAGCCTTTCGCTAAACCGGTCACGAATGTCCCTTTCGCGGGGAGTCCTGTAGGAAAGTGATTCTCAACGTGCAGGCAGAGCGGGGCACACGGCCGTGCGAGCGGTACGGGTGAGGGCGTCGCGGTGGTCTCCGGGGCATAGGGAAGACCTCCTGTGGGGTTCGGGAGCTGAGGTCGTTCACGGGCGACACCTTCCTGTACTCGACGGGGAGTGGTGACTACTTGACCGTGTACAGCAGAACATCGAGGCGGACAGGGCACCAGGAAGAAGAACGGGACGGACTACCGGAACAAACCAGGAACGCTGGGCAGGGCCCCACACTTCTGCTCGCGCGCCGCAGGCCGGCTCAGTGCGCGCTCGACCACCCAGCGGCGGGCCAGGAAGGTGAAGCCGCGCTGCCCATCGGGCGGCGCACCACCTCGACGCGCACGCCGTCGCGGGCGAACGCCTCGGCTGGCGCCCGGCCCTGGTAGGCGCTGTCCACCCACACCAGCCTCAGCATCCGGCCCGGCTCGGTCATGAACTTCTCCATCAGCTCCGGCGCGGCCTTGGAGTCGTGCACGTCGGCCGGGGTGACGGTCGCCGCCAGCGCGGGCCCTCGCTGTCGGTCAGGACGTGGCGATTGCGCCCGTCGCGCCTCTTGCCGCCGTCGTATCCGCGGCTGTCCTCGCCGACGGTCTCGGAGTCGTCGACCGGCTGGGAGTCGATGGTCCCCGCACTCGGCTCCGCGTTCCGGCCGCGCCGCGTGCGCGCTGCAGCGAAGACGTTCGTACAGTTCGCGGATGCGGTCGTGGCCCCGCCAGTGGCGGAAGCCAGCAGGCCGTGATCGAGCCGGTGTTGCGGCAAGTTCCGGACCGGACGCCGATGGAGCCTCGCCGACCGCTCATGGGCTGTGGAACCCCGCGCGTCGGTGCCGCTGGGGTCAGGTGCTGGATGCCTCGAAGGTTTCGATCGTGCAGCGTGCTACTCCGCTGCGCTCGATCCTGGCGTCGCTGGTGATCAGCGGGACACCGAGGCTTTCGGCGAGGGCCACGTAATGCGCGTCGTAGACGGAGAGGTTGTTCGACAGCTCGCGTACGCGCTGCCACAGGACCAGCGTGGGGTGCAGGTCGAGAGCGAGGGTCTGGTAGTCGGTAATTGCCTTCTGGGCCTCCTTTTCCGTGATCTTCGGCTTGTCCCCTCGTCGGCCGCGGGCCAGCCCGAAGGCGGCCGAGGTGATCTCGTAGTCCAGCAGGCCCGGCGCTGCGAGGATGTCGGCGCGGCTCAGCCGCTCACGGATCGCGGTTCCGGTCCTGCCGTGGTCGAGGAGGAAGTGTACGAGGCTGGAGCAGTCAATGACGATCAACGACGGTCCCGCCCGTCCTCGATGGCGTCGAGGATGTCGGTCGTGCTGAGCTCGGTGCGTGTTTCACGTTCCAGGCGTGTGGCCATCTCCGCGAGGGTGGGCTTGGCGGCCTCCCGGGCGAGAAGGTCCAGGGTGTACGCCTGGAGCGACTTGCCCGCCTGTGCGGCGCGGACCTTCAGGGCGTTGAGTGTGTCGTCCGGGACGTCCCGGATGGTGATCGCGGGCATGCCGTCATTTTAGCAGCATTGCAGGCGATATGCAGTCATCGAGGGTGGTTGCCCCGACCCGACCGGTCGCGAGGTCCGGGAAAGCCGGAATGAGGGCGAAGGGGCACAGGCAGTCGGGAAGTTCGGACAGGGGATGCGCAACGCAGCGGGAGAGGAGAAAGAAACCACTGGTGGCCCGCTTCGGCGGGATCCCTGCCGGGCAGTGCGCGATATGCGAAGTACGCACGGGACTCCAGCTCCACCACGTCCGTAATCTCGAGGATCCCAACAAGCGAAGACGGCCGGAACGGCCGAGGTGGGTGCGTCTGATGGCCACGCTCGACGGCTCCGGTGCCCGTTCAAAACAGTTCCAGATCCTCGCCGTTGGTGTCCGCGATGACTGGCCGGAACTGGGCAGGGAGGCCATCCAGTCGGTCAGGACCGGCCGCGGCGGCCACGGCGGGCGCCGTCTCGGCCAACCAGACACGAAACCGCTCGACGGCTTCGCGGTAGGGGACTTGGGCCAGGACGCGGTGCTCGCCGGAGGGGCAGAAGTCGACGGTGACAGTGAGCAGGCAGGAGCGGGGCGTGTTCTGACTGCCCGTCCAGGACACGCGCAGGACACCGCAGGGCTTGCGCCCGCGGGGGGCGCGGTGGGTGGGGCGCAGCGATCGGCAGGCTATGTGGGCGGTCCATGCGGCGAGGTGCGGCAGGGGCAGGGTGGTGCGTGCGCGGCATCCGGGGCAGCGGTGCCAGTGGCGGAGCCAGTGGTCGGTGTCGGTGTGGAAGAGGCGTGTGTAGTGGTTCGCCACGCGCACGTCGTTGCTGTAGAGGTGGTCGGGGCGTTCCTGTGTGTTGCAGGACTGGCAGACGGGGGCGCGGACGTAGCCGTGTTCGTGGCAGTGGTCGAGCACGGTGGCGGGCGCGGTGCGGCAGACGGCGCACGCCCATCCGGCCACCCTGCGGGAGGTGCCGGGCTTCCTGCTGAGCACCGAGTACAACTGGCCTTCCAGCTCCTTGTCGTACGGGCGCAGTGAGGCGGCGGGGCCCTCGGGGCTCGTCGTCTGCCGATCGTCGGCGTCTCGGGCCTGCCGGGGGTGGGAGGGCGGCTCGGTGACGGCTGCGCAGGCCTGGCGGGTCCGCGCGGCCTGCACCCACTGCGTTTCGGCGTGCTCGGCCGCGTCGAGCAGCCTGACCACGGCGCGCGGCAGCCACCACGTCCGATGCGTCCCGTCGCGGGTCTGCTCCACGAGTATCCGTCGCCAGTCGATCCCCGCCAGATGGGAGGTCCTGCCGTCTTCACGTCGTGCCGCCGGCCCGGGGCCGCCCGACTCCTGCAGTTCCTCCGCGATGCGCCGGCGCCAACGCAGCGGCGTTTCCTCGTTGCATCCCTGCCTCGGCGCTCCACGAAACGGGCCGACGCGGACCAGGTCGTGTCGGTCCATCCCCACCGCGTTGAGTTCCGTGGCCGCCCGGCGCACCTCATCCTCCGGGACGTTCCACTGGCCGCCGCTCGTCCTCACCGTCGCCACCGCATGGTCGCCGAGCAGGACGTACCCCACCCAGGCGCGGGCAGGAGAGCAGGTGAATGCCCCGGAAGCCGTCGGCACGGCACTGTCGGCCGTCAGGCCGACCCACAGAGCGTCCGCGGCAGCCAGGGTGACCAGGCCGTCCGCGCGACCTGGCTTGACACGCTCTGACATACCGACAGGCTAACGGCCTGCAACGAGCCAAGGAGCCTCCAAGCGCCTCGGTTGGCGCGGGCCGCCGACATTCCTGTCGAGCGCAGCTTTGGTGGCTTGGCTGCCAGCCCCCGACAATGCGGCGCACTTCTCAACCATGCACGGACGGGCGCGGACGCGGGAACAACTGCAGGCCGGCTTCGGCGTCAGTGCGCGACGGTTCACTCCGCATCCGCAGCACCACTGCCCTCCTCGCGTCCTTCGTCCCTGATCAGGATCCCGTCATTCACCGGCGGATCGATGCACGGAAACCGCACAGTCTGCGACTGGATGCATGCGTTAGGTGAGATTCCATACGGACTTACGACTATCGCCCCTTCCCGGGCGACTCGAATCCCGGGTGTATGGGCCGTAGTTCGGCCGTGGCCAAACGACAGAAAGGCCCCTGACTCGCGTTTCCGCGGGCCAGGGGCCTCTCTTGCAAGGGTGAGTGACGGGACTCGAACCCGCGACATCCTGGACCACAACCAGGTGCTCTACCAGCTGAGCTACACCCACCATGACCGGTGGTGACTTTGTGGTCTTTCCGACCGGCCGAGAAAAAGTGTACAGGGTCCGAAGGGGTGCTCGCGCACAGCTTTCCCGAGCCCCTCCGGAGACCTCCTGAACGCCTACTCCGCAGGCAGGACGTGCCTGGCCGCGATCGTCCTCGCGGTGTCCGAGTCCGGGCCGGGCTGCGGTACGAAGATGGCCTCGCGGTAGTAGCGAAGCTCGGCGATCGACTCGCGGATGTCGGCCAGGGCGCGGTGGTTGCCGTTCTTCTCCGGGCTGTTGAAGTACGCCCGTGGGTACCAGCGCCGGGCGAGCTCCTTGACGCTGGAGACGTCGACGATCCGGTAGTGGAGGTATCCCTCCAGGGCCGCCATGTCCCGGGCGAGGAAGCCGCGGTCGGTGCCGACGGAGTTCCCGCACAGCGGGGCCTTGCCGGGTTCCTTCACGTGTTCCCGGACATAGGCCAGGACCTGCTCCTCGGCTTCGGCGAGCGTCGTGCCGCCGGCGAGTTCGTCGAGCAGGCCGGACGTGGTGTGCATCTGCCGCACCACCTCCGGCATCGTCTCCAGTGCCTTGGCCGGCGGACGGATGACGATGTCCACGCCCTCGCCGAGCACGTTCAGCTCGGAGTCGGTGACCAGTGCGGCCACCTCGATGAGCGCGTCGTCGGACAGCGAGAGGCCGGTCATCTCGCAGTCGATCCACACCATGCGATCGTTCATGCGACCACCCTAAAGCTGACGTCCGCGTTTGGGTCCCCCGCGGTCGATGCGGGCGCCGTTTCCAGGAGCTGCCGCCCCCCGGAACCCCCGCCGCCCCCCGGAACCCCCTCCGGCCTCCGGCCTCGCCTCAAACACCGGGCGGGCTGAGATGTGGCCGAGCGCCGTCGTCCTCAAACGCCGGACAGGACGGAATACGACTGAGCCTCGGCGTCCGCGGACGCCGGACGGGCTGAGATGTGGCCGAGCGCCGTCGTCCTCAAACGCCGGACAGGACGGAATACGACTGAGCCTCGGCGTCCGCGGACGCCGGACGGGCTGAGATGTGGCCGAGCGCCGTCGTCCTCAAACGCCGGACAGGACGGAATGCGGCTGAGCCCTGGCGTCCGCGGACGCCGGACGGGCTGAGATGTGGCCGAGCGCCGTCGTCCTCAAACGCCGGACAGGACGGAATGCGGCTGAGCCCTGGCGTCCGCGGACGCCGGACGGGCTGGGTGCGTACCGGCCGTCGGCCTCGGTTCTCGGGGCGGTCGGGATGTGTGGCCGGGGGCGCCGTCGTCGCTTTCTGCCTCGACTCTTGGCCTGCCGAGTCGGGTGGTGGGTGGGCGAAGGCGTGAGGCCTCGCCCACCCCCGAGTCAGGCGGGTGGGCGAGGCCTCATGTCAGCTGCCCGTGCGGGGCCCCGGCAGGCTGGCCGACAGGCCTACCGCTGCTGACCTGCGGGTCTGCATCGGCAGTACGCCCTCGGGGTACTGGACCGGCAGGGGGCCCGTGGGGGACAGCGAGGGCGGCTCCGGGGCCTCGGGGCGCTCGGACTGCGGCCGGCGTGCCCGGTAGGCCGCCCGGTACGCCGCCGGGGACGAACCCAGCTGGCGCCGGAAGTGGCCGCGCAGGGCGACGGGGGAGCGGAAGCCGCAGCGGCCCGCCACCTCGTCCACCGAGTAGTCCGACGTCTCCAGCAGGCGCTGCGCCTGCAGCACACGCTGGGTGATCAGCCACTGCAGGGGCGCGCTGCCCGTCAGTGAGCGGAAGCGGCGGTCGAACGTGCGGCGGCTCATGTACGCGCGTGCCGCCAGCGTCTCCACGTCGAACTGCTCGTGGAGGTGTTCCAGCGCCCAGGCGACGACCTCGGCGAGCGGGTCGGCGCCGATCTCCTCTGGTAAAGAACGATCGAGGTAGCGCTCCTGACCGCCCGAGCGGCGCGGCGGGACCACCAGGCGGCGGGCGAGCGCACCGGCCGCCTCGTTGCCGTGGTCCGTCCGCACGATGTGGAGACAGAGATCGATTCCGGCCGCCGTACCGGCTGATGTGAGTACGTCGCCGTCGTCCACGAAGAGTTCTCGCGGGTCGACGTGCACCGACGGGTAGCGCTTGGCCAGCGTCGGCGCGTACATCCAGTGGGTGGTGGCCGGGCGTCCGTCCAGCAGCCCGGCGGCTGCCAGTACGAACGCGCCGGTGCACAGCCCGACGATGCGGGCCCCTTCCTCATGGGCGCGGCGCAGCGCGTCCAGTGCCTCTTCGGGCGGCGGCGCGGTGATCGAGCGCCAGGCCGGTACGACGACCGTGCCGGCGCGTGAGATCGCCTCCAGGCCATGTGGCGCGGTGAGTTCCAGGCCCCCTGTGGTCCGCAGTGGGCCTTCCTCGCCGCCGCACACCAGCAGTCGGTAGCGCGGCACGCCGGCGTCCTGGCGGTCTATCCCGAACACCGACAGCGGTATGGAACTCTCGAAAATGGGGCCGCCGCTGAACAGCAGCACCGCGACGATCTCCTTGCGGCGTCGCCCGGACAGTTTCCGGGCCGCGGCTTCCGGCGCGGCAGTGGAGTCGTGGCTCATCCTGCTAAGCCCCCCTCGGTGGTCGCGGCTCCTCGGTTGTGTCGCTCCTGCACGTTTCCCCTCGGTCCTGCACGAGTCCCCCGCCGTAAGACGTCAAGATCGAATCTACTGGTTCCTGCGGTTCGCGTTGACCAGTTCGACACGCCGTCGATTGTCGACATGACAACTTGGCGTGAAGCATTCGATCACGAAGCGTTGCACTCACGGGCCGTGCAGGGAAGTGCGCCTCGTCGCAGTGGCCAAAGCACGTAGGGTGCGGAGGGTCTCCTGGCCCCTTTTCGTGCAGGTGGAACGGGGGTTGGGGGGTAGTGGGGGCCCCTCTTGGACAGGGTCGGGAAGTTGGCTGAAAAGAGTCGTTCGAGGGTGTCGAAACCGGTCAGTCGACCGGTGTAGTTCCCTTGGTGTGACGTCCGCCTCCTCGGGGCGGCCGGCGCTCGGAGCGGCGCAGCAGGAACCGGCATGCGGCGGTGACCGCGGCGAGGCCGAGGGCGGTGCCGGCCGCACCGGCCAGGGAGGTGCCGAACCAGACGAGCACCACGGGGACTAGGACGCAGGAGAACACGGCCCAGCGGACCACGTCGCCCGCGGCGTCCGTGGTGTTCGCGGCGTCCGGGGCGGGGTGTGGTTCGCGGGTGGTGGGGCGCGGTCCGGACATGGTCGTACTCCCTGTCGTACTCCGGCGTACTCCTTTGTGGTGCACTCGTCCCGTGATCAACGCGTGTTCGAGCGGTCGGTCACCGTGCGTGGGGCCTCGCACCTGTCCGAATTCTGTGCAAACCGCCTGTACGGGGCAGCAACCATTGCGTTACGGGCGCGGCTCGTGCATGCTCCGGGGAACCCCTAACCGACTCCGGGGAAGGGCCCCTACGGAGAGTGCGCGGGATCTGGGCTGAGGAGGCGTGCCGCCGTACCCTTGGGGGTATGGGGTTGGGAAGATGTTTCCCGGACACAGCTCCGCCGCACACTGTCGGCCCTCCCATACATAAGGATCACAACGCCGAGACAGCCATGGCCGGTCACGAATTCTTCGATCCAGCGGACCGCAAGCGGCCGGTCGCCGACCCCACGGCGGCCGATGCGCTGGCGGCGGAAGAGGCGCGCCCTTCCTGCGATCCCGCCTTCAAGCACGGGGTGGTCGTCGGCTTCGACGGTTCCACCTCCAGTGAGCGAGCCCTCGCCTATGCGATCGGGATGGCCCACCGTTCCCGCGCGGGGCTGATCATCGTCCACGTCGCCAACCGACTGCCGACCACCGTGTGGGCCGGCTGCGAGCCACCCGTCTTCGTCGACGTACCGGACCACCGCACCGAGGTGCTCGGTCTCGAACTCGCCTGTGCCGAGTATCTGGCCGAAGTGCCCTGGATCCTGGTGGAGCGTGGCGGAGACATCTGCCACGAACTCGAAGAGGTGGGGCGGGAGTACGAAGCCGACGCGATCGTCGTGGGGTCGACCCACGGGATCGTCGGCCGGATCTTCGGCTCCGTCGCCGGGCGGCTCGCCAAGCGGGCCAAGCGGCCCGTCGTTGTCATTCCGTAACTCCACGTTCTCCCAGGTGAGATGCGCCGTGGGAACGGTCCGGCTCTCTTTGTGCCGTGCGTAAATCTACTCGTGCGTAGAGGTGTTTGTGCCCTTGTGAAGGGCATATATCGGTCACCGCGCACAACTGCACAAAGCATGAAGGGAGCCCGCCGTGGACAACGACGTCTCTGCGGGAAGCGGAACCACTACCGTGGCCGGCCGACTCGCCCTGGGAATCACCCTGTTGGCGTTCGGCCTCGGCACCACCGGCGTGATCGACAACGTCACCACATCCGACGCCGTGTCAGTCGCCCACTACGTGGGCGGAGTCGCCCTCTTCCTCGTCGGCCTGTTGGCCTTCCGTGACCGTGACACCGCGAACGGCACGGGCTATGTGGCCCTCGGAGCCCTCTGGTTCACCTGGGCCGTCTCGGCCGACGGCCACGCCACGGCCAACGGGGCCGGGCTCTTCCTGCTCCTCTTCGCCCTCGTGGCCCTGTCGTTGACCCTCGCGGGCGGGGACCAGCTCGGACAGGCCATGCACGGGCTGCTGTTCCTGGCGATGCTCGTTCTCGCCGTCGCCCAGTTCGCCGACAGTTCGTCACTGACCAAGGTCGGAGGCTGGGTTGCGGTGGCCGCGGGGGCGGTGGCCTGGTACGCGGCGACCGCGGCGCTCGCGCACTGGCCGACGGTGCTGCCCAGGCGGGCTGCCGGCCGTGGGGTGACGGCCCACGGCTGAAACGGCAGCCGACGCCGGGGAGTTGGGCGGCCCCGGCGATCCAATGAGCGGACCCCTCCGTTGCCGATGGCACACGTGAGGGGTCCGTTCGGTTGTCCGGCCCGTGCGGGTGGGCGGGGCCGTTCGCGCCGTTCCCCGCGCCCCTAAAAGAAGGGGTGTTGCACAAGCGCCCCTCAGGGGCGCGGGGAACTGCGCGACCAGCCCCCGCCGGCCCGCACATTCAAACGGTCCTACTCCACCGTCACCGACTTCGCGAGGTTCCGCGGCTTGTCGATGTCGCGGCCCAGGGCCTTCGCCGTGTGGTAGGCGAGGAGCTGGAGGGGGATGCCCATCAGGATCGCGTCGAGCTCGTCCTCGTTCTTCGGGACGACGATCGTGTGGTCCGCCTTCTCCTGGTGCTGGTGGGCCACCGCCAGGATCTTGCCGCTGCGGGCCTTGATCTCCTCCAGGGCCGCGCGGTTCTTCTCCAGGAGGTCGTCGTCGGGGACGATCGCCACCGTCGGCAGGGCGGGCTCGATGAGGGCCAGGGGGCCGTGCTTGAGCTCGGACGCCGGGTAGGCCTCCGCGTGGATGTAGGAGACCTCCTTCAGCTTCAGGGAGGCCTCGCGGGCCACCGGGTAGCCCCGGACGCGGCCGATGAACAGCATCGAGCGGGCCTCGGCGAACTCCGCCGCCAGCTTCTCGATCTCCGCCTCCTGGGCGAGGATCTCCGAGATCTGGGCGGGCAGCTTGCGCAGGCCCTCGATGATCCGCTTGCCGTCGCGGACCGAGAGGTCGCGGATCCGGCCCAGGTGCAGGGCGAGGAGCGCGAAGGCGACCGTGGTGTTGGTGAAGCACTTGGTGGAGACCACACAGACCTCGGGGCCCGCGTGGACGTACGTGCCGCCGTCCGCCTCCCGCGCGATCGCCGAACCCACCACGTTCACCACGCCCAGCACCCGCGCGCCCTTGCGCTTCAGCTCCTGGACGGCGGCGAGGACGTCGTACGTCTCACCGGACTGGGAGACCGCGATGTACAGGGTGTCGGGGTCGACCACCGGGTTGCGGTAGCGGAACTCGGAGGCCGGCTCGGCGTCCGCGGGGATACGGGCCAGCTCCTCGATCAGCTGGGCGCCGATCATGCCCGCGTGGTACGACGTGCCGCAGCCGAGGATCTTCACCCGGCGCACGGCGCGCGCGTCACGGGCGTCCAGGTTGAGGCCGCCGAGGTGCACCGTGGAGAAGCGGTCGTCGATCCGGCCGCGCAGCACGCGGTCGACCGCGTCGGGCTGCTCGAAGATCTCCTTGTGCATGTAGGTGTCGTGGCCGCCCATGTCGTACGACTCGGCCTCCCACTCCACGGTGGTCGGCTCGGCCGTCGTCCGGGTGCCCTCGGTGGTGTAGGTCCGGAAGTCGTCGGCCTTGAGGGTGGCCATCTCGCCGTCGTCGAGGGTCACTATCTGGCGGGTGTGGGTGACCAGGGCCGCGATGTCCGAGGCGACGAACATCTCCTTGTCGCCGATGCCGAGGACCACCGGGGAGCCGTTGCGGGCGACCACGATGCGCTCGGGGAAGTCCGCGTGCATGACCGCGATGCCGTACGTGCCCTCGATCAGGCGCAGCGCCTGGCGGACCCGCTCCTCCAGGGTCTCCGCCGAGGCACGGGCGATGAGGTGGGTGAGGACCTCGGTGTCGGTCTCGGAGAGGAACTCGACGCCGTCCGCCTCCAGCTTGCGGCGCAGCTCCGAGGCGTTGTCGATGATGCCGTTGTGGACGACGGCGACCTTCTGGTCGGCCGACATGTGCGGGTGGGCGTTCACGTCGGACGGCGCGCCGTGGGTGGCCCAGCGGGTGTGGGCGATACCGGTCGTGCCCTTGAAACGCGCCGGGACCTTCGCCTCCAGGTCGCGGACCCGGCCCTTGGCCTTCACCATCTTCAGGCCGCCGGTCTTCGGCGTGGTCACGACGATGCCCGCCGAGTCGTAACCGCGGTATTCCAGCCGCTGGAGACCTTCGAGGAGAAGGGGGGCGACATCGCGCTTACCGATGTATCCGACAATTCCGCACATATATAGGTGTTCCGTATTCCTCAGCCGTAGACGATGCGGCGCAGCTGCCGGAGGGTGAGCTCCGGCGGTGCGACCGCCCTGTACTGCAGATCCGCCGCGATCCGGTCGAAGATCTCCGCGTTCACCAGGCCTTCCGCCTGCAGCTCGCGGTGGCGGCGCCGGACGTAGTCGCCGGCCGTCTCGTCGAAGTAGGCGAGCACGTCCTGGATCACCCGCAGCGCCTCGCCCCGGCTCAGGGGCGTGGACCGCGTCAGATGATCAACGAGTTCGTCGTGCACCCGGTAGATCCTGAAGTACCGGCGTCGGTTTCGCAAGAATCCTGCCCGATTCCGGGCAACGGTCTGTTGAATCTCTTATGGGGCTCTGTTCGCAGCCTGTCCATCCTGTGTCTTGCGCCACGTTGCTTGTGGAGACGATTTTCAGACGCCATGGACATTCCTCGTATGGGCGTACCCGACAAGCTCGCCGACCGCATGAGCATGGCCGAGCAGCACGAGTACCTCCGCGCCAAGTTCTCCCGGCGCTCCATGATCAGAGGCGGCGCCGTCACCCTCGGCGCTGTCACGGGCGGCTCCTTCGTCATGGGCGGCACCGCCCAGGCCGCCGTCCCCACGCAGTCCACCGCCCCCGCCACCGAGCAGGTCGACGGCGCCCTCGTCGCCCCGTTCGGCCGCCACCTCGCCTTCGGCAACGACCCGAGCTCGGAGATGACGATCTCCTGGCAGGTCCCCGTCGCCGTCAAGAAGCCCTTCGTGCGCATAGGCGCCCACCCCTGGGACCTCTCGCGCAAGATCGAGGCCGAGGTCCGCACCCTCTACACGCCGGCCGGCGTCGGCGCCAGCGGCGACCACACCCAGTACTACCTGCACGCGCAGCTGGCCAACCTGCGCCCCGGCAGGACCTACTACTACGGCGTCGGCCACGAGGGCTTCGACCCGGCCGAGTCCCACCTCCTCGGCACCCTGGGCACCTTCACCACCGCGCCCGACTGCAAGACGCCGTTCACCTTCACGGCCTTCGGCGACCAGGGCGTCAGCTACCACGCCCTCGCCAACGACAGCCTGATCCTCGGCCAGAACCCCAGCTTCCACCTGCACGCCGGTGACATCGCCTACGGCGACCCGGCCGGCCAGGGCAAGTCCACCGACACGGGCTTCGACTCGCGCACCTGGGACCAGTTCCTCTACCAGACCGAGTCCGTCGCCAAGTCCGTGCCGTGGATGGTGTCGTACGGCAACCACGACATGGAGGCCTGGTACTCGCCCAACGGCTACGGCGGCGAGGAGGCCCGCTTCACCCTGCCCGACAACGGACCGGACAAGGCGCACCTGCCCGGCGTCTACTCCTTCGTCTACGGCAACACGGCGATCATCTCGCTCGACCCGAACGACGTCTCCTTCGAGATCCCGGCCAACCTCGGCATCTCGGGCGGCACGCAGACCACGTGGTTCGAGGGCCAGCTGAAGAAGTTCCGCGCCTCGAAGGACATCGACTTCATCATCGTGTTCTTCCACCACTGCGCCTACTGCACCTCCACGGCGCACGCCTCGGAGGGGGGCGTGCGACAGGAGTGGGTGCCGCTGTTCGACAAGTACACGGTGGACCTGGTCATCAACGGCCACAACCACCAGTACGAGCGCACCGACGTCATCAAGGGCAACACCGTCGTCAAGAAGCTCCCGATCGGCGAGACGGCCTACTCCGACACCGAGGGCGTCGTCTACGTCACCGCGGGCGCGGCCGGCCGCAGCCTCTACGCGTTCACCGCCCCCGACTCCTACGAGGGCCACCTCAACGAGGTCGACTCCGTCGCCTCCTTCATCAACACCAAGGACGGCAAGGTCAACGAGACCGTCGCCTGGTCCCGGGTGCGCTACCTCAACTACTCCTTCCTGCGCGTCGACGTGGAGCCCGCCCCGCGCGGCCGCTACGCCAAGCTGAAGGTGTCGGGCATCGCCGAGACCGGCGACCGCATCGACCACTTCACGGTGGCCCGCAAGGCCAAGTAAGCAGTCACCGGCAGGGCGGTACGGGCAGTACCGGCTGTACCGGCAGGCGGTCCTCACATGCGCTTGAGGACCGCCTGTTTGGCCCTCGTGAACTCCTCGTCCGTGAGCACCCCCTCGCGACGCAGTTCCCCGAGTTCACGCAGGCGGCGCAGCAGCGCGTCGTGATCGGCCTCGGGCGCGTCCGGTACCCGGGGCGTTTCCGGTAGGGCGGCCGACGGATGCGGCAGCCGCGCCTGCACCGCCGCCGCGACCAGCGCCATCAGCGGATCCCGCTTGAACCCCCACAGCTCCACCGCGTTGGGGTCGTACTTGGCCCGCGTCCTGACCGGGGCGCCGCGCATCAGGAACCGCAGATGGCCGTTCTCCAGCCCGGCCGACGGCTGCCACTCCACGCCCAGGATGTCCGCGAGAGCCAGCGTCCGCGGACCGGCGGCGGCCTTCGCGTCCTCCGTCTTCCAGTTCCACTCCAGCCGCACCTGCTCCCCGTCGAACGACGCGGTGCCGTCCCCGGCGGAGACCGTCAGCGGCAGCGGCGGCCCCGGCAGCAGGTACTCGCTCACGGGCGTGCCCGGCACCTGTTCGAGGAGCAGTGCGTCCCGCACCTCGTCCGTGAAGTACTCGGCCACCCCGTACCGGTCCGCGTCCACGGTCAGCTGATAGGGGTCGTGGGGCTCGGTCAGCCGCCCGCCGGTGGCGTGCAGCAGCGGATCGGCGCCGTCCCGCAGCCGCAGCCTCAGCCGCCCGGACTTCCGGCCCTGCTCGAACGACACCCCCGCCAACGCGCCCAGCGGGACCACCAGTTCACCCAGTGTCCGGCGCAGCACACTGACGTTCTTGTCCCGCCCGGGGGTCAGCCGCAGGGCGTCTCCGTCGAAAACCCAGATGCCGTCCTTCTGGATGATTTCCGCCATGGAGGGATTGTTCCACCGGATCTGCGGGAGAGTGGTCTCGACCAATCCCGGTCAGTCCTGACCACTACCGACGGGAGCGCATGTGAGACCGCACCACAGAACGACTCCCCGTACCCCCCGTACCGCCCGTACCCCCCGCATGGCCCGCGTCCTCGGGTCCCTGCTGCTCGTCGCGGCGGCCGGCGCCTTCACGGTCGGCGCGACCCCGGCGGCACCGCGGGCCGCCCCGAACCCGCTCGCCCGGATCGTCCCCGCGCCCGCCTCGGTCACCCCGGGCGGATCGCCGTACCGCATCACCCGCTCCACCGCCATCGGCGTCGACGGCTCACGGGAGGCCCGTGGAGTCGCCGAGTACCTCGCGGACCTCCTCCGCCCGTCGACCGGCTACCGGCTGCCCGTCACCACCCAGCGCCACGAGGGCATCCGACTCCGCCTCGCCGACGGTCCGTTCGGCGCCGAGGGCTACCGCCTCGACAGCGGCCGTGACGGCGTCACCATCACCGCCGCCGCACCCGCCGGCCTCTTCCACGGCGTCCAGACCCTGCGCCAGCTGCTCCCGGCGGCCGTCGAGAAGGACTCCGTACAGCCCGGCCCCTGGCTGGTCGCCGGCGGCACCGTCACCGACCGCCCGCGCTACGCCTACCGCGGCGCGATGCTCGACGTCTCCCGCCACTTCTTCACCGTGGCCCAGGTCAAGCGCTACATCGACCAGTTGGCCCTCTACAAGATCAACGAACTGCACCTCCACCTCAGCGACGACCAGGGCTGGCGCATCGCCGTCGACTCCTGGCCGCGGCTCGCGGCCTACGGCGGCTCCGCCCAGGTCGGCGGCGGTACGGGCGGCCACTACACCAAGGCCGACTACCGGGAGATCGTCCGCTACGCCGCCTCCCGCTACCTGGAGGTCGTCCCCGAGATCGACATGCCCGGCCACACCAACGCGGCCCTCGCCTCCTACGCCGGCCTCAACTGCGACGGCACCGCACCGCCGCTCTACACCGGCACGGACGTCGGCTTCAGCTCCCTGTGCGTGTCGAAGCAGGTGACGTACGACTTCGTGGACGACGTCATCCGCGAACTGGCCGCCCTCACCCCCGGCCGCTACCTCCACATCGGCGGCGACGAGGCGCACTCCACCAGCCACGCGGACTACGTGACGTTCATGGACCGGGTGCAGCCCCTCGTCGCGAAGTACGGCAAGACGGTGATCGGCTGGCACCAGCTGACCGGCGCCCACCCGGTGAAGGGGGCGCTGGCCCAGTACTGGGGTCTGGACGACACCAGTGCCGACGAGAAGGCCCAGGTGGTCAAGGCCGCCCAGAACGGCACCGGCCTGATCCTCTCGCCCGCCGACCGGGTCTACCTCGACATGAAGTACACGGAGGACACCCCGCTGGGCCAGGACTGGGCGGGACTGGTGGAGGTGAAACGGTCGTACGACTGGGACCCGGGCAACTACCTCGCCGGAGCCCCGAGTTCCTCGATCAGGGGCGTGGAGGCGCCGCTGTGGACCGAGACCATCGTGACGAACGCCGACATCGACTACATGGCCTTTCCGCGGCTGCCGGGAGTGGCGGAGCTGGGCTGGTCACCGGCCGCCACCCACGACTGGAACGCCTACAAGGTCCGGCTCGCGGCCCAGGCCCCACGCTGGGACGCCCTCGGGATCGACTACTACCGCTCGCCGCAGGTCCCGTGGCCTGCTAAGTAGGCTGAAACCGACCGACGGGCTCCCCCGAGGACCGTACTCGGGGGAGCCCGTCTGCCTTGGTCAGAACCCCGCGACGGGATTTTCCAGGGTTCCGACCAGCTGGAGGGCGCCCGACGGGTCCGCCAGGTCCACCATCTGCCTGTTGTTGCGCAGCTGGAGCCGGTTGAGGCAGGACAGCGCGAACTCGGGCGCGAACACGTCGTACCGCGCGAACTTCTCGGCGAGTTCGGGCGCCGACTCCTGGTACTCACGGGTGACCTCGGCGACCGTCCGCCAGAAGTCGTCCTCCTCCAGGACCCCTTCGGCCGCGAGGTTCGCGGCGAGGAAGCGGAAGAAGCAGTCGAAGACGTCCGTGAAGACGGACAGGAGCTTCATGTCCTCCGGGACCTCCACGGCGATCCGCCGGACCTCCGGCGGCAGCACCGCGTCCGGGTCCATGACGGCGATCTCCTCGGCGATGTCCTTGTAGACCGCCCGCCGTACGACCCCGTCCTTCAGCACCAGGATGACGTTCTCGCCGTGCGGCATGAAGACCAGGTCGTAGGCGTAGAAGCTGTGCAGGAGGGGCGTGAAGTAGGCGCGGAGGTACGACCGCAGCCAGTCCACGGCCGGCAGCCCGCTCTGCTCGACCAGCGCCGCCGCGAAGGACGCCCCCTCGTGGTCCACGTGCAGCAGCGAGGCCATGGTCGCGAGCGACTCGCCCTCCTGGAGGGACGGCACCGGGCTCTCCCGCCACAGCGCGGCCAGCATCTTCCGGTACGGCGAGTAGCGGTCGGTCGCCTGCTCGTACTCCAGGTGCCGGTAGCCCACGGCCGCCCGCTCCCGGATGATCGACAGACCGGTGGACTTGAGCACCGGGTCGTTGTCGATGAGCTGGGCCAGCCAGTCGTTGATCGCCGGGGTGGCCTCCATGTAGGCGGCCGAAAGCCCGCGCATGAAGCCCATGTTGAGGACCGAGAGCGCGGTCTTCACGTAGTGCTTCTCGGGGTGGGAGCGGTTGAAGAAGGTCCGGATCGACTGCTGGGCCAGGTATTCGTCGTCGCCCTCGCCCAGGCAGACCAGATAGCCGCGGGCGACCTCGGCGGCGAAGGTGACGGTGAGCTTGTTCCACCACTGCCAGGGGTGGACCGGGATGAGGAGGTAGTCGGCGGGGTCCAGACCCCGGTCGGTGAGCTGCCGTGCGAAGCGTTCGACGGTCTCCTCGCCCAACTCGTCCCGCACGAAGGACTCGTACTCGATCCCGACGCCCGCCGTGAACGCGGCGCGCGACCTGTGCGCCGCCAGCCACACCAGCCGGACCGGGCTCGCGGTCTCGGGGGCGTACGACAGGTACTCGTGGATGCCGAAGCCGAGCCGGCCGTTGTTGGCGACGAAGCAGGGGTGGCCCTCGGTCATCCCGGTCTCGACGGCCTGGAAGCCGGAGCGCACCAGCTCGGCCACCGGGATCTGGGGCTTGGTGAGCTTGTAGCAGGTGCCGGAGAGGGTGGAGGAGATCTCCTCCAGGTAGACCGGCAGGATCTCGTCGCCGATCCCCAGGGAGCCCTTCAGCTCGATGAAGAAGTCCAGAGCGGCGAGGGGGAGTTCGGAGCCGTCGCGGGTACGGGTGATGGACTCCGGTGCCACCTGCCAGTGGTCCAGCGCGCGGCGGACGGCGGTGAAGCGGTAGCGGGTGAGCCCGTCGTCGCTGCGGACGACATATGACTCCCCCTCCTCCTCCGGGGTGATCAGGCGCTCGTGGGCGAACTCGGCGAGCGCCTTGCGTATGAGCAGCCGGTTGGCGTTCTCCCAGCGCTCGGGGGTCAGATGGGCGACCGTGTCGGCGAGTGTCATACGACGGCCACCGCCCTCTCGAACCGCTCCCGTGTGCAGAAGCTCAGCAACGCCGTCTTCTCCGGCTTCTGTATCTCCCGTGCGGGCACGAACCCGACGGCCTCGTTCAGTGCGTGCACGGCCTTGTTGCGCACGTCCGGCTCGACGACGATCCGGCGGGCCGCCGGGTCCTCGAAGAGATGGGCGACGACGGCCGTGATGACGGCCCTGGTGAAGCCGTGCACGGGCGTGTCGGTGGCGGGGGTGAGGAAGTGCATCCCGACGTCGCCCGGTTCGGGCTCGTACAGCCCGACCAGCTCCCGGTGGGCGGGGTCGTACCGCTCCATGAGGAAGGCGGGCTCACCGTCCTGGCCGAGCCCCAGCAGCGCGTGGTGGTGCTCGTCGGCCGCGATGTCCATGTACGCCCGCTCGACGTCCTCCAGCCTGGCGTCCTGCATCATCCAGAAGGCCGCCTTGGGGTGCGTGACCCAGGAGTGGAGCAGCTCGGCGTCCTTCAGCGGGTCCAGGGGACGGAAGGTGAAGGTCATACCGCGAACTCCTGGAAGGCGATCGTCTTCTCGACCGGGTAGTACTCGGTGCCCAGCAGCTCGCGGATGATGTATGCGTTCCGGTACGGGCCCATGCCCAGGTCGGGGCTGGTGATGCTGTGGGTGTGGACACCGGCGTTCTGCAGGAAGACGCCCCGGCCGGTGACGTCGATCGCGTAGTTGCGGGCGACGTCGAAGTTGCCGTGCGAGTCGTAGCGCAGCCGGTCCTTGACGGGGCTCAGGAACTCGGGCTCGGTGTACTTGTAGCCGGTGGCCAGGACCAGGCCCTGGGTCTCCAGCTCGTAGTCCTTCTCCTGCTCCTCCTGGCGGAGGCCGAGGGTGTAGCTGCCGTTGTCATAACTGGCCGCTTCGAGCAAGGAGTTGGTGAGCAGGCGGGTGGGGACCGGGCCGCCGAGGCTCTTCTGGTAGAGCAGGTCGAAGATCTCGTTGATCAGGTCGCCGTCGATGCCCTTGAAGAGGCCCTTCTGCCCGTCCGTGAGCCGGTAGCGGGTCGCCTCCGGGAGGGCGTGGTAGTAGTCGATGTACTCCGGGCTCGTCATCTCCAGCGTGAGCTTGGTGTATTCGAGCGGGAAGAACCGGGGGGAGCGGGTCACCCAGTTCAGGCGGTAGCCGTGGACGTCGATCTCGCTGAGCAGGTCGTAGTAGATCTCGGCGGCGGACTGGCCGCTGCCGACCAGCGTGATCGACTCCTTCGACTGGAGCGCCTCCTTGTGCCGGAGGTACTGGGAGTTGTGGATGAGATCGCCGCCCAGGCCCCGGCAGGCCTCGGGGATGTGGGGCGGGGTGCCGGTGCCGAGGACGAGGTGACGGGCGCGGTACGACCCGCCGGCGGCCGTCGTCACGACGTATCCGTCGTCCTCGTACCGGACCTCCGTGACCGTCGTGTTGAAGCGGAGGCTGGTGAGTTTGCCGGCCGCCCAGCGGCAGTAGTCGTCGTACTCCACCCGCAGCGGATAGAAGTTCTCCCTGATGTAGAACGAGTACAGCCGGCCCTTCTCCTTCAGGTAGTTGAGGAAGGAGTACGGCGAGGTGGGGTCGGCGAGGGTGACCAGGTCCGACATGAACGGGGTCTGGAGGTGGGCGCCGTCCAGGAACATGCCGGCGTGCCACTCGAAGTCGGGCTTGGAGTCCAGGAAGACGCCGTCCAGTTCGGCGATCGGCTCGGTGAGACAGGCGAGGCCGAGGTTGAAGGGGCCGAGCCCGATCCCGACGAAGTCGTAGGTCTTGTCCGGGGACTCAGGGGCTTCAGGACGCGCGGTCAAGGGACTCTCCCAGGTACTGCTCGGCGTGGCCGGCGATCAGATCGAGGACGGCGGAGACGTCGGCCGTCGTGGTCTCGGGGTTGAGCAGGGTGAACTTGAGGTAGTGGCGGCCGCCGACCTTGGTGCCCGCCACCACCGCGTCGCCGGAGGCGAACAGGGCCTTGCGGGCGTACAGGTTGGCGCGGTCGATCTCGGCCGGGTCGGTGACGGCGGCGGGGATGTAGCGGAAGACGAGGGTGGACAGGGACGGCTCGACGACGACGTCGTAGCGCGGGTCGGCCGCGAGGAGCTGCCAGCCCTCCTGCGCCAGCTCGCAGACCTCGTCGAAGAGTTCGCCGATGCCGTCGGCGCCCATGGTGCGCAGGGTCATCCACAGCTTGAGGGCGTCGAAGCGGCGGGTGGTCTGCAGGGACTTGTCGACCTGGTTGGGGATGCGCTCGGTGACCATCCGGCGCGGGTTGAGGTACTCCGCGTGGTAGGTCGCGTGCCGCAGGGTCGAGGCGTCCCGGACCAGTACGGCGGACGAACTCACCGGCTGGAAGAAGGACTTGTGGTAATCCACGGTGACCGAGTCGGCGCGCTCGATGCCGTCGATGCGGTCCCGGTACTTCAGGGAGGCGAGCAGCCCGCAGCCGTAGGCCGCGTCCACGTGCATCCAGGTGCCGTACTGCTCACACAGCTCGGCGATCTCCGGCAGCGGGTCGATGGACCCGAAGTCGGTGGTGCCGGCGGTGGCGACGACGGCCATGGGGATCAGGCCGTCGCGCCGGCAGCGCTCCAGCTCGTGGGCGAGGGCGACGGTCTGCATCCGCTTGTCGTGGTCGACGGGGATCGCGACCACGGCGTCCTGGCCGAGGCCGAGCAGTTTCGCCGACTTCTTCACGCTGAAGTGGCCGACCTCGGAGGCGAAGATGCGGAGCCCGGCGAGGCCGGCCGCTTGTTCCCGCCCACCCGGCCCTGGCTTGGCTTCCTCCCTCGCCAGCAGCAGCGCCTGGAGGTTGGACTGGGTACCGCCGGAGGTGAACACGCCGTCGGCGGCCTCGCCGAGGCCGATCCGGGCGGTCGTCCAGTCGATCAGTTTCCGCTCGATGAGGGTGCCGCCGGCCGACTGGTCCCAGGTGTCCAGGGAGGAGTTGACGGCGGAGAGCACCGCCTCGCCGAGCACTGCCGGGATGACCACCGGGCAGTTGAGGTGGGCGAGGTAGCGGGGGTGGTGGAAGTAGATCGCGTCCCGGAGGTAGACGTCCTCCAGTTCGTCCAGGACCGCGGTGGTGTCGTACAGCGGCTGGTCGAGATCGATGGTGTCGATGCGAGGGGAGAGGGCGTCGACGGTGACACCCGTGAACGGCCGGTCGGTGGTCGCGAGTTTGGCCGCCACCCGCTCTACTCCTTCGGTCACGGAGCGGCGGTAGTGCTCCGCGGTGAGGTCATTGAGCAGGTGCGAGCGCATGTGGGGGTCCTCCGGGGACGATCCGTGCGGGGGAGCGAACTTAGGTTAGCCTAACCTAAGTTCCATCAGGGAAAACATGCCTCTCCCGTGACTGCCGTCACTTCGGTGGAGGGGGGTTGTCAGGGGGCGAGGGGTGGCTACTCGTCCGCCACCCGAAGCTGTTCCTCCGTCAGACCCTGCCGCCAGTACCCGACGAAGGTGACCCGGCGCCGGTCGATCCCGCGCTCCCCGACGAAGTGCCGGCGCAGCTCCTTCACCCGCCCGGACTCCCCGGCGATCCAGACGTACGGCCGTTCGGCGGACGGGAGTCGGGCCCCGCGGACGGCTTCTGTGGCCGTGTCGCCCACCATCCACTCGATATGGGCGTCGGCGAGGGTGGTCACGTCCTGGATGTCCCCGGCGTGCGGCACCTCCAGCCAGGCGCGCACGCGGGTGGTGGCGGGGAGGGATTCGAGGATGGCGGTGGCGGCGGGTACGGCGGTCTGGTCGCCCCAGATCAGCACGAGGTCCGTGTCCTCCGGGGGCCGGAAGCGGATCGCCCGGTTGTCGGCGAGGGCGGGGCCGAGGAGGAGGACCCTGTCCCCGGCGCAGGCGCGCGCGGCCCACCGCGAAGCGGGCCCGGCCGGAGCGGCCGCACCCGGCTCGACACCGTGCAGTGCGAAGTCGATGTCGATTTCGTCGGGGTTCCGGCGCAGTGCCCGCAGCGTGTACGACCGCATCACGGCCCGTATGCCGTCCGGGAGTTCGCGCCAGGCCTGCCACCAGCCGTCGCCCAACTCGATGGGCACGGCGGGCTCGATCCGGCCCTCGGCCGGGATGAACAGGGAGAGGGACTGGTCGCGCCCCTGGGAGTGGAAGTGCACCAGGTCGTCACCGGCGAAGGTGACCCGGACCAGAGACGGACCGAGCCGCCTCGTCCGTACGACCTGGAGGGAGAAGAAACGGAACGGGGCGGCTACGGCCGTCGTCATATGAGCTCCTGAGATGGGGTCAGGAAGGGTTGTGGACGTCTGCTGGTGGTCAGCTGACCTTCTTGGCCGTCTCCAGCGCCTTGGCGAGGTTCTCGACCATCGCGACGCACTTGTCGTAGGAGAAGATCGGCTCGGGGGAGCGGGCGATGACCTGGCCGGCCTTGACCGCCGGGAGCTTCTTCCAGGTGGCCTGGGTGATGTCGGCGGGCTGGATGGTCGCTGAGCGGTCGTCCATCATGATGATGTCGGCCTTGTACTTGTCGACGTTCTCCCAGCTGAGCGACTCGTACCAGCCGCCGCCCTGCTTCTTGGCGGACTCCGGCGGCTCGACGAAGTTCACGCCGAGGGCCTTGAAGTACTCCAGGTCCACCGAGAGGTTGGTGCCGGAGACGTAGAACAGGTCCTGGGCGGCCGAGCCGGCCATCACCTTGAGGTCGGGGTGTGCCTTGGCGGCGGCGCGCAGCCGGGTGGCCGCCGCCTCGAAGCGCTTCTTGGCATCCGTGACCTTACTGGCAGCCATGTCGGCGCCGAGGGACTCCGCAAGGGCCCAGACGCGCTGCAGCGGGACGGTGAGCTGGCGGTCGTAGGCCGAGATGCCGACGCTCGGGGCGAGCCCCGCGATCTTGTCCTTGGACTCGTCCGGGACGTACCAGAGGGTGCCGGCGCCGTCGAACATCGTGGTGATGAGGACGTCGGGGGCGAGGGCCGCGTACTTCTCGACGTTGAACTGGCCCCACTCGTTGCCGAGGACGGTCAGCTTGCTGATGTCCATGTCGCCGGCCTGGACGTCCGCCTTGCCGGCCTTGGTCTTCGTCGGGCCGAAGACGCCCTTCACGTCGATGCCGTAGTCGTAGAGCGCGGCGGCGACACCGACGAACGCGACGATGTTCGCCGGGGCCTTGTCCAGCTTCACCGTGGTCCCGCGGTCGTCCTTGAACGTCCAGGGGCCGGACTTCGCGGCCGTCGTCTCCTTGCCGGAGGAGCCACTGTTTTTGTCGTCGTCACCGCACGCGGCGAGCACGGCACCGAGACCGAGCGCGCCACCGGCGGCGAGGACGCCACGGCGGGTGGGGCGGGTGACTCTGACGTTGGACATGAGTGTGGCTGCTTTCGGACGTGCGGAAACACCGCCGGACAAGTCGTTGATTAGGTTAGCCTAACCTCAGATCTTGTCCAGGGTCCCGGGCCTGTGAATCCCGCCGCGAGCCGGTTCGAACGCCCCAACACGCCTGTGACGGACCGCCGTTGGCCCGGGGCGGGTCACCGCCTCGCCAGCTCCCGCAGCCATGGATGCCCGGGATGCATGCGCGTCAGCCACCCACTGAGGACTTCGCATCGAGCCCGGCTCAGCAGGGGCAGGACCCCGTCGAAGTCGGCCCGGTCCTTGGGCCGCGGCTCCTTCGCTTTGAACAGCAGCACCAACTCCGGCACCAGGAAGGGGATGCCGTCCACGGTCCGCGCGATGATCGCGTCGTACGGCAGCCGCAGGCTCTCGTCCCGCCGGCAGATCCAGGTCCCGCCCTCGTGCGGCTCGCGGAAGACGTCGAACAGGTACCGTCCGCTCGCCCGGTCCCGCAGCCAGGTCTGGTGCGTGGCCGCGAGCACATCGGTGTCCGCCCCTTCCCAGATCCGTCCCGAGCCCACCGCGTCGAACGCGCACTCCGGGAAACGGTCCCGTACTTCGGCGAACCCCGCCTCGGGCACCGCGATCTCCAGGTCGCCGTGGGGCCGCGACTGCCCTCCGCGGAACAGGTCCAGCGCCCAACCCGCCACCACGCACCAGGGCGTGCCGACCCCGTCCAGCCGCCCCGCGACCTGCTCCGGCCGCCAGGCATCCGCCCACCGGGCGGCCAGTTCGTCCGGGTCGACGACATCGCCACCGGGAGGCATGGGATCGGTCATCCGGCCAACGTACTGCCGCAGACGTTCACCGGCGGCTCGGGAACGGTATGCCGGCCGCCGGTCGCGTGCGGAAATGGTTCGCCGACCACCGGCCGGTCCGGTGAGAATGTGCGGATGATCGCCGCGTCGCCTCGGGAACCCGTCGACTTCCCACGTGCCGTCACCGAGCTCGCGGCCGGGCGGCCGGCGCGGGCCGTGTGGAAGAACGAACTCGGCGGACTGACGTTCCAGATCGGCCTGGGCGACGCACGGCAGTTCGTGAAGTGGGCGCCGGCCGGCAGCGGCCTCGACCTCGCTGCCGAGGTGGCCCGCCTGCGCTGGGCGGCGAGGTTCACCGTGGTGCCTCGCGTGCTTGACGAGGGCGCCGACGACACAGGGTCCTGGATCGTCACACGAGGCCTGCCGGGACGCATGGCGGCGGACGACCACTGGAAGCGCGACCCCGGCACCGCGGTACGCGCGATCGGCGCCGGGCTGCGCGCACTGCATGACTCGCTGCCCGTCGCAAACTGCCCGTTCGACTGGTCCGCCGAAAGGCGTCTGCAGGCAGTGCGATCACGAGCGGCGGCCCAGCGGATCGATCCGGCGGACTGGCACCGGGATCTTCGGCACTTCGGCACCGTCGAGCGCGCGCTCGACGTGCTCGCCGACATCCCGTCGGCCGACCGGCTCGTCGTCTGCCACGGCGACGCCTGCGCTCCCAACACCCTGGTCGGCGACGACGGCACGTGCACGGGACACGTCGACCTCGGCGCGCTCGGTGTCGCCGACCGCTGGGCCGACCTCGCTGTCGCCACCTGGAGCACCCAGTGGAACTACGGCCCGGGCTGGGAAGAGACCCTGCTCGATGCCTACGAAGTCGACCCGGACCGGGAACGGATCACGTACTACCGGCTGCTGTGGGGACTGTCGGACTGACCGCCGCTCGGCACGCGTACGTCGGCGTGATCGCCTCAGCTCACCAGACCCAGCTCCCGGGCGATCAGCATCCGCTGCACCTCGCTCGTGCCCTCGCCGATCTCCAGGATCTTGGAGTCGCGCCACATCCGGGCCACCGGGTACTCGTTCATGAAGCCGTAGCCGCCGTGGATCTGGGTGGCGTCGCGGGCGTTGTCGACGGCGACGGTGGAGGAGTAGAGCTTGGCGAGGGCGGCTTCCTTCTTGAAGGGTTCGCCGGAGACGAGGCGGGAGGCCGCGTCGCGCCAGGCGAGGCGGGCCGTGTGGGCCTTCATCTCCATGTCGGCGACCTTGAACTGGATGGCCTGGTTGGCCCCGATGGGGCGGCCGAAGGCGTGGCGTTCCTTCGCGTACTTGACGGACTCGTCGACGCAGCCCTGGGCCAGGCCGGTCGCCAGCGCCGCGATCGCGATCCGGCCCTCGTCCAGGATGCGCAGGAACTGGGCGTAGCCGCGGCCCTCCTCGCCGAGGAGGTTGGCGGCGGGGACCCGGACGTCCGCGAAGGACAGCTCACGGGTGTCGGAGGCGTTCCAGCCGACCTTGGAGTAGGGGGCGGCGACCGTGAAGCCGGGGGCGCCGGACGGCACGATGATCGCGGAGATCAGCGGCTTGCCGTCGGGCTTGCGGCCGGTGACCGCGGTGACCGTCACCAACCCCGTGATGTCCGTACCCGAGTTGGTGATGAAGCACTTGCTGCCGTTGATCACCCATTCGTCGGTGGCGGGGTCCAGACGGGCCGTGGTGCGGGTGGCGCCCGCGTCGCTGCCGCCGTCGGGCTCGGTGAGGCCGAAGGCACCCAGGATCTCCCCGGCGCAGAGCCTCGGCAGCCACTCCTGCTTCTGCTCCTCGGTGCCGAAGAGGTGGATCGGCATGGCGCCCAGGGAGACCCCGGCTTCGAGGGTGATCGCCACCGACGAGTCGACGCGGGCCAGTTCCTCCAGGGCGATGCCGAGCGCCAGGTAGTCGCCGCCCATTCCGCCGTACTCCTCGGGGAACGGCAGTCCGAACAGGCCCATGCGGCCCATCTCGCGGACGATCTCGTAAGGGAACTCGTGGCGCTCGTAGAAGTCGCCGATCTTCGGCGCCACGACGTCGTGCGCGAACTCCTCCACCGTGCGGCGGAGTTCTTCCAGTTCGGGGGAGAGGCGGTGGTCCATGGTCGTCACTCCTGGTGGGAGAGGGCGCGGACGGTGCGGGACGGGCTGGGTCGGCCCAGTTGTCCGGCCATCCACACGCTGGTGGCGGTGAGACGGCCGAGGTCGACTCCGGTCTCGATGCCGAGGCCCTGGAGCATCCAGACCAGGTCCTCGGTGGCGAGGTTGCCGGTGGCGGACTTGGCGTACGGGCAGCCGCCGAGCCCGCCGGCGGACGCGTCGACCGTCGTCACGCCGTGTTCCAGGGCCGCGTAGGTGTTGGCGAGCGCCTGGCCGTAGGTGTCGTGGAAGTGCACGCCGATGACGTTCGTCGGCACGCCTTCCTCATTGAGCAGGGAGAGCAGTTCGAGGACATGGCCGGGGGTCGCGACGCCGATCGTGTCGCCGAGGCTCAGCTCGTCGCAGCCCATGTCGCGAAGCGCCCTGCAGACCCTGACCACCTGGTGGAGGGGGACGGCGCCCTCCCAGGGGTCGCCGAAGCACATCGAGACATAACCGCGGACGTGGGCGCCGGCGTCCTTCGCCTGCCGGACGACCGGGTCGAAGACGGCCAGGGACTCGTCCAGCGTCCGGTTGAGGTTGGCCTTGGCGAAGGACTCCGTGGCGCTGGCGAAGACGGCGATCCGGCGGGCGCCGAGGGCCAGTGCCCGGTCCAGGCCGCGCTGATTGGGGACCAGGACGGGGAGGGTCACCCCTGGAAGATCGCTGACCTGAGGGAACAGGTCCTCCGCGTCGGCCAGTTGGGGCACCCACTTGGGGTGGACGAAACTGGTCGCCTCGATCGTCGTCAGGCCCGCGTCGGCCAGCCGCCGGATGAACTCGGCCTTGACGTCGGTCGGCACGCTGGACTTCTCGTTCTGCAGTCCGTCGCGGGCGCCGACCTCGTGGATGCGGACCCGGGCGGGGAGGTCCGTCGCCGGTACGACCATGGGGAGCGTCACTGGTCCTCCTCTGCCGGGGCTGCCGTGGCTGCCGGGGTGATCACGGCCAGCACCTGGTCCATGGCGACCGTGCTGCCGGGTGTCACGTCGAGTTCGGCGACCGTGCCGGCGTGCGGGGCGGAGACGACGTGCTCCATCTTCATCGCCTCCACCACCAACAGGCTCTGACCGGCCGTGACTTCGTCCCCGACGGCGACCTTCACGACGGTCACCGTGCCGGGCATCGGCGCGGTGAGGGAGTCGGCGCCGGAGTGCGCGGTGCGGCTCAGCGAGGCGGCGACCGGGTCGTGGTCGCGGACCTGCCAGGCGTCGCCGTCGCGGCCGATCCAGTCGGCGGCGCGGTGGAAGGTGTGCGTGATGTTGTTGAGTCGGAGCGTGAACCGGTGCCTGCCGTCCTGCCGCGGGGGCACACCCACGGACCCCTGGAGGGGTTCCCCGGTTCCGGGGAGGAGCAGTTCCGCCGCTCCGCCCGGGGTGCGGCGCACGCGGACGGTCACCGGCTCGTGGCCCGGCACCTGAAGATGGTGCGAGGTCCAGGCCCGCCGGCCGCCGAGGCGCCAGCCGTCGGCGGTGGCGAACGGGTCCGTCCAGCCGGAGCCGCCGACGGGGGCGATCGCGTCCTGGCGCAGCAGTGCCGCCGCCGCGTACACCTCCGCCGGCACCGTGTCCGACACCAGTCCGTCCGCCTCGCGCTCCACCAGCCCGGTGTCCAGCTCTCCCGCCACCACCGCCGGATGGGCGAGGAGCCGGCGCAGGAACCCGGCGTTGGTCAGCACGCCCAGCGTGACCGTCTCGGCGAGGGCCGCGCGCAGCTTCCGGAGGGCGGTCTCCCGGTCCGGGCCGTACGCGATCACCTTGGACAGCATCGGGTCGTACAGGCTGCCGACCTCGGTGCCCTCGCTGAGCCCGGAGTCGGTGCGGATGCCGTCGCCCTGCGGTTCCCCCAGCAGCAGCACCGTGCCGCCGGTGGGCAGGAAGCCGCGCGCCGGGTCCTCGGCGCAGATCCGTGCCTCGACGGCGTGCCCGGTGAGCGTGATGTCGGCCTGGGCGAAGGCCAGTCGCTCACCCGCCGCCACCCGCAGCTGCCACTCCACCAGGTCGAGGCCGGTGACCAGCTCGGTGACCGGGTGCTCCACCTGGAGCCGGGTGTTCATCTCCATGAAGTAGTACGCCGAAGGGTCGCCGCCCGGCACGATGAACTCCACCGTGCCCGCGCCGACGTAGCCGCACGACCGTGCCGCCTGCACCGCGGCCTCGCCCATCGACGCCCGGGTCTCCTCGTCCAGGAGCACGCTGGGCGCCTCCTCGACGACCTTCTGGTGCCGTCGCTGCAGGGAGCACTCCCGCTCCCCGAGGTGGACGACGTTCCCGTGGCCGTCGGCCAGCACCTGGATCTCGATGTGCCGGGGCCGGTCGATCCACCGTTCGACGAGGAGCGTGTCGTCGCCGAAGGAGGCGCGGGCCTCGCGGCGGGCGGCCGCGATCTCCTCGTCCAGGAGCGCCAGGTCCCGCACCAGCCGCATGCCCTTGCCGCCCCCGCCGGCGGACGGCTTGAGCAGCACAGGTGCGCCCAACTCGGTGGCCGCGTCCACTAGTTCGGGATCACGCCCGCCCGGCACCACCGGTACCCCGGCCGCCGCCACGGTCTCCTTCGCCCGGATCTTGTCGCCCATGAGCGCGATCGCGTCGGCCGGCGGGCCGATGAACACCAGCCCCGCCTTCTCACAGGCCCGCGCGAACCCGGCGTTCTCCGCGAGGAAGCCGTAGCCGGGGTGGACCGCCTGGGCGCCACTCGTAAGAGCCGCATCCAGCAGCCGCTCCACGGACAGATAGCTCTCGCCCGCCGGTGCCGGACCGAGGCGTACCGCCGTGTCGGCCTCCCGGACGTGCCGTGCGTCCGCGTCGGCGTCGGAGTACACGGCCACCGAGCGCACGCCCAGCGACCGCAGCGTACGGATGACCCGGACGGCGATCTCGCCCCGGTTGGCCACGAGTACGGTGTCGAACACGAGTCCCCTCCTCACATCCGGAAGACGCCGAACTGGGGCTCACCCAGCGGCGCGTTGCCACAGGCCGTCAGCGCGAGACCGAGCACCTGCCGGGTGTCGAGGGGGTCGATGACCCCGTCGTCCCAGAGGCGGGCGGTCGCGTAGTAGGCGTTGCCCTGGCGCTCGTACTGGGCGCGGACGGGCGCCTTGAAGGCCTCTTCCTCCTCGGCCGGCCAGTCCTCGCCGCGCGCCTCCAGCTGGTCCCGCTTCACCGTCGCGAGGACCGAGGCCGCCTGCTCGCCGCCCATCACCGAGATCTTGGCGTTGGGCCACATCCACAGGAAGCGGGGCGAGTAGGCCCGGCCGCACATGGAGTAGTTCCCGGCGCCGTACGAACCGCCGACCACCACCGTCAGCTTCGGCACCCGCGTGCAGGCCACGGCCGTGACCATCTTGGCGCCGTGCTTGGCGATGCCGCCGGCCTCGTAGTCCTTGCCGACCATGAAGCCGGAGATGTTCTGCAGGAACACCAGCGGGATCCCGCGCTGGTCGCACAGCTCGATGAAGTGGGCGCCCTTCTGGGCGGACTCGGAGAAGAGGATGCCGTTGTTGGCGACGATGCCGACGGGGTGGCCGTGGATCCGGGCGAAGCCGGTGACCAGGGTCTGCCCGAACTCGCTCTTGAACTCGGCGAACCGGGAGCCGTCGACGACCCGGGCGATGACCTCGCGGACGTCGTAGGGGGTGCGGGAGTCGACGGGGACGGCGCCGTAGAGGCCGTAGGGGTCGGCCTTGGGCTCGACGACCGGGGTGACCTCCCAGGGCAGGGCGCGCCGGGCGGGGAGGGTGGCGACGATGTTCCGGACGATCCGCAGGGCGTGCGCGTCGTCCTCGGCGAGGTGGTCGGTGACCCCGGAGACCCGGGAGTGGACCTCGCCGCCGCCCAGCTCCTCGGCCGTCACCACCTCACCCGTGGCGGCCTTCACCAACGGGGGCCCGCCGAGGAAGATCGTGCCCTGGTTGCGGACGATGACGGCCTCGTCGCTCATGGCCGGGACGTACGCGCCGCCCGCCGTGCACGAGCCGAGGACGGCGGCGATCTGCGGGATCCCCGCGCCCGACATCCGGGCCTGGTTGTAGAAGATCCGCCCGAAGTGGTCGCGGTCCGGGAAGACCTCGTCCTGCATGGGCAGGAAGGCGCCGCCGGAGTCCACGAGGTAGAGACAGGGCAGCCGGTTGTCGAGGGCCACCTCCTGCGCCCGCAGGTGCTTCTTCACGGTCATCGGGTAGTACGTGCCGCCCTTGACGGTCGCGTCGTTGGCGACGATCACGCACTCGCGCCCGCTCACCCGCCCGATCCCGGCGATCACACCGGCGGCCGGAGCCGCTCCGTCGTACATCCCCTCGGCGGCCAGCGGAGCCAGTTCCAGGAACGGGGACCCCGGATCGAGCAGGGTGTCCACCCGGTCCCTCGGCAGCAGCTTCCCGCGCGCCGTGTGCCGGGCGCGTGCCTTCTCGCCGCCGCCCAGTGCGGCCGCGGCCAGCTTGGTGCGCAGCTCCTCCACGAGGGCGCGGTGCGCCTCCTCGTTGGCCCGAAAGGCCTCCGACGCGGGGTCTGCCGCGCTCGTCAGCTCCGGTGCCTGGTCCATGCCGCGATCCCCTCACCTTGTTAATGAGCGTTAACGCATTTCCCTCAGGTTAACGACCGCTAACCTCCCTGTCTAGAATTGCCTTCATGGTCACGAGAACCGACGCCCCGAGCCGTCGCGAGCAGATCCTCAAGGAGGCCGCCCGGCTGTTCGCCGAGCGCGGCTTCCACGGTGTCGGCGTCGACGAGATAGGCGCCGCGGTCGGCATCAGCGGGCCCGGTCTCTACCGGCACTTCGCGGGCAAGGACGCGATGCTCGCGGAGCTGCTGGTGGGGATCAGCGGGCAGCTGCTGACGGGGGCGAAGCGGCGCCTGGCGGAGGCCGACGGGGTCCCCGCCGAGGAGGTCCTCGACTCCCTCATCGAGGGCCATATCGACTTCGCCCTCGACGACCGCCCACTGATCACCCTGCACGACCGGGAGCTGGACCGCTTGCGCGACAGCGACCGGAAACTCGTCCGCCAGCTGCAGCGGCAGTACGTCGAGCTGTGGGTGGAGGTCCTCCGGGAGGTCCACCCGACCCTGTCGGAGCCCGCCGCCCGCTCGGCCGTCCACTCGGTCTTCGGTCTGCTGAACTCGACCCCGCACTTGGGCCGACCGGGTTCCCTGCCGGGCCGCACGGCGACGGCGACCCTGCTGCACCGGATGGCGAAGGGGGCGTTCGGGGCGGCGGCGGGGGAGTGACGAGCGTTACGCCCGTCCTGCCTCCCGCACCCTGGACCCATCCGCCTACCCGCCGGTACGGTGATGTTCTGAGCAAGCGCTTAGACAGATGGACGTGCCTGGAGGTGGCGGCGTGCGCCGTACGTTGTTCAACGAGGATCACGAGGCGTTCCGGGAGACCATCCGCGCCTTCATCGAGGCCGAGGTCGTACCGGTGTACGACGAGTGGTTCGCGGCCGGCCAGGCGCCCCGCGACTTCTACTACAAGCTCGCCGAGCTCGGCGTCTTCGGCATCCGCGTCGACGAGGAGTACGGCGGCGCCGGTATCGACTCCTACAAGTTCGAGGCCGTCCTGTACGAGGAGACCGCCCGTGCGGGCGTCGCCTTCGGCGGCTCCGGTGTGCACGTGCTGCTCGGCCTGCCGTACATCAAGCTGCTGGCGACGGACGAGCAGAAGAAGCGGTACCTGCCGAAGTTCGTCTCCGGCGAGGAGATGTGGGCCATCGCGATGACCGAGCCGGGCACCGGCTCCGACCTCGCGGGCATGAAGACCACCGCCAAGCTCAGCGAGGACGGCACGCACTACGTCCTCAACGGCGCCAAGACCTTCATCACCGGCGGTGTGCACGCCGACCGCATGATCGTCTGCGCCCGCACCTCCGCGCCCTCCGCCGAGGACCGCCGGCACGGCATCTCCCTCTTCGTCGTGGACACCAAGGCCGAGGGCTACTCGGTCGGCCGCAAGCTCGACAAGCTGGGCCTGAAGACCTCCGACACCGCCGAGCTCGCGTTCGTCGACGTCAAGGTCCCCGTCGAGGACCTCCTCGGCGAGGAGAACAAGGGCTTCTACTACCTCGGCCACAACCTCGCCTCCGAGCGCTGGGGCATCGCCTTCGGCGCCTACGCCCAGGCCAAGGCCGCCATACGGTTCGCCAAGCAGTACGTCCAGGACCGCGTCGTCTTCGGCCAGCCCGTCGCCGCCTTCCAGAACACCAAGTTCGAGCTGGCCGCCTGCCAGGCCGAGGTGGACGCGGCCGAGGCCGTCGTCGACCGCGCCACGGAGGCCCTCGACGCCGGTGAGCTGACCCCGGCGGAGGCCGCCAGCGCCAAGCTGTTCACCACCGAGGTCGCCCACCGCGTGATCGACCGCTGCCTCCAGCTGCACGGCGGCTACGGCTTCATGAACGAGTACCCGATCGCCCGCCTGTACGCGGACAACCGTGTCAACCGCATCTACGGTGGCACCAGCGAGATCATGAAGACGATCATCGCGAAGGACATGGGCCTGTAAGGCTCCCGCAATTACCGGCCAGTAGAAAAGGTGCCATGAACCAGGCACTGAACGATCTCCTCGATCTGCTCGACCTGGAGCAGATCGAGGAGAACATCTTCCGCGGCCAGTCCCGGTCCGCCGTCGTCCCGCGTGTCTTCGGCGGGCAGGTCGCGGCCCAGGCGTTGGTCGCCGCCGGGCGTACTGTCCCGGCGGACCGGCACGCCCACTCGCTGCACGCGTACTTCCTGCGCCCCGGCGACCCGGGCGCGCCCATCGTCTACACAGTCGAGCGCATCCGCGACGGCCGCTCCTTCACCACGCGGCGCGCGGTCGCCGTCCAGCACGGCCGGCCGATCTTCGCCCTCTCGGCGTCCTTCCAGACGTTCGAGGAGGGCCTCGACCACCAGGCCCCGATGCCGGCCGCGCCCGACCCGGAGACCCTGCCCACCTCGGCGGAGCGCTTCCACGGGTACGACCACCTGGACCCGGTCGTCGTCGGGAAGTTCCTGGAGGCCCGCGAGGCGATCGACCTGCGGTACGTCGAGGAGCCGCCGTTCGGCAAGTACGGCGAGCCGCGCGAGCCGCACAGCCAGGTCTGGTTCCGCACCAACGGCAAGCTCGACGACGACCCGCTGCTGCACGTCGTCCTCGCCACGTACGTCTCCGACATGACCCTCCTCGACTCCGTGCTGCTCGCGCACGGCCGCGGCGGCTGGGCCGTCGGGGACGTGGTGGGCGCCTCGCTCGACCACGCCATGTGGTTCCACCGGCCGTTCCGCGCCGACGAGTGGCTGCTGTACGACCAGGAGTCCCCGTCGGCCCACGGCGGCCGCGGCCTCGGCCAGGCGCGGATCTACACCCAGGACGGTTCGCTGGCCATTTCCGTGATCCAGGAGGGTGTCGTCCGCGTCCCTCGGGAAAACTGAGGGGCGTGACGGAAGCAGGGATACAGAACGGCGGCGGCGAGAGCACCCTCACGGTGATCGTCGCCGCCGCGGCCAACCTCGGGATCGCCCTCGCCAAGGCGGTCGCCGGGGTGATCAGCGGCTCCAGCGCGATGCTCTCCGAGGCGGCGCACTCGGTCGCCGACACCGTCACCGAGCTCCTGCTGCTCACCGCCCTCAAACGCAGCGAGAAGCCCGCCGACGAGGAGCACCCGCTGGGCTACGGCCCCGAGCGGTACATCTGGGCCATGCTCGCCGCCGTCGCCACCTTCGTCGGCGGCGCGGTCTTCTCCCTCTACGACGGCATCCACACCCTGGTCCAGGGGGAGACACCGGGCGACCCGCTCGTCTCGTACATCGTGCTCGGGGTCGCCTTCGTACTGGAGGGGTACTCGCTGCGGACGGGGCTGAAGCAGGCCCGCGGCGAGGCGGCCCGCTTCAAGGCGCCGTTCAAGCGCTACCTGCGGTACACCCCCGACACGGCGGTGAAGGCCGTGGTGATGGAGGACTCGGCCGCGCTCGTCGGCTTGGTGCTCGCGGCCGGCGGCCTGCTCGGCGGCCAGCTCACCGGCTCCGGAGCCTGGGACGGCCTCGCCTCCCTCCTCATCGGCCTGCTCCTGCTGTACGTCGCCTGGGTGCTGGGCCGGTCCAACGCCGAGCTCCTCATCGGGCGGCCGCTGCCGAAGTCCGTACGGGAGCGGATCCGCGCGGAGCTGCTGGAGTCCGAGCACATCGTGGCCGTACTGGAGCTGACCACGCTGGTGCAGGGGCCGCACGAGGCGCTGGTCGCCGCCAAGGTGGACTTCCGGGACGTGTCGACGGCGGCCGAGATCGAGTGGGCGTGCGAGCGGGCCGAGCAGCGGCTGCGGGCCGCCTTCCCCGCGATCGGACGTGTGTATCTGGACCCGACTCCGGGACCTGTGAGCTCCGGGGATGACACTCGGTGATCGTCCGGGGTGCCGTCCGGCTTGTCCAAGATTAAGCTCTATGAGTGAAATGCCGCACAGTGCATGTGCCGCATAGCGGACGTGCCGCGTAGCGGACGTATGTCCGGCAGAAAGGTATTTCCCATGCGAGTACAGCGCGCGAGGCGTCTCGCCGCGATGTCCGCCGCCGGCCTGCTGCTGGCCGGTGGCGCCGCGATCGGCGCCGCGGGTCCCGCTTCGGCGGCCCCCGCCTCTCACCAGACAGTCGTCACCGGCGGCTTCGGCTGCAACTCCCGGTTCGGCGGGTTCGGCGGGTTCAACAACAACTGCCGCTTCGGCAACTTCGGGTTCGTCCCCGTCGTACCCGTAGTCCCCGTGGTGGTCGTCCCCACCGTCGGCTTCGGCGGCTTCGGTGGGTTCGGCGGCTTCGGTGGCTTCGGAGGGTTCGGCGGCTTCGGCTGAACCGACCGGGTGCGACCAGACCAGGAACTGAAGGGTCTAGGGCCAGGCCACGATGTGCGGCTCCCGCTTCCGGGGGCCGCACATCGGTCCGTCGGGCCGGTCCGACGTACCAGCCCGTCAGGGCAGTCCGTCAGGCCAGTCCCGCCTCGGCCAGCAGATAGGCGGTCAGCGGGTCGTAGTACCGCGGGCTCAGCACATGGTCGTCGAGCGGTACGGCCACCTGGAGGGTGCCCTCCGCCTCGGCGAGGAACAGCGCCGGGTCGTTGCAGTCGGCGTAGCCGACCGAGTCCAGGCCCGCCTGCGCCGCGTACCCCGCCCAGCCGTGGTCGGCGACGACCAGGTCAGGCAGCGGACGGCCCTCGCGCTCCAGCCCGCCGAGGATCGCCTTCATCGGCTCCCCGGAGTGGGTGTGCCACAGCGTCGCCCCGTGCTCCAGCACCGCCACGTCGGCGAACTGCATGACGTACCTCTCGTCCGTCTGCAGCCCGTCCGGGATGACCACGATCTCGCAGCCCGCGGTGCGCAGCGCGGCCGCCGTCGCCCGGTGCACATCCAGCAGCCCGCCCGGGTGACCGGTCGCGAACAGCACCCGCTGCCGCCCCTCGGCCGCCTTGCGCAGCCGCGCCGCCAGCCGCTCCAGACCGTCCACGGTCAGCTCGGGGTCGATGGTGTCCTGGCCGTACCGGTACTCGGCGTCGTCGTTCACCCCGACCCGCTCGGCCATCACGGCCAGTACGTCCTGCTCGTCGCTCCAGCGGTCGCCGAGTTCCAGTCCCAGCCACCAGTTGCGCTCGCCGTTGGCCAGCTTGCGGTAGTGGAGCAGGTTGTTCTCGCGGGGCGTGGCGACATCGCCCGCGATACGGGTCTTCACAAGGTGCTCGACGAGCTCGGCGCGGCTGGGTGTCCCGGGTATCGGCATGGCTCCATTGTGGGGCAGGGCGCTGTGCGATTCCCCTGCGTATCGCGCGCTGGGACGTGGGTCACTCACTCCTGACGGAGTGCGAACCACAGCTCCATCCGCACGTCCGGGTCGTCGAGTTCGGCGCCGAGGAGTGCCGCGCAGCGGGCGATGCGCTGCCGCACGGTGTTGCGGTGCACGGCCAGCGCGACCGCCGTGCGGTCCCAACTGCCGTGCAGGGAGAGCCAGGTGCGCAGGGTCTCGGTGAGGGCGGGGTGTTCGGCGAGGGGGGCGAGCAGGGTGCGGGCGTGCGCCTGGGCCTCCCGGCGGGGGACCAGGTCGGTGAGGGCGGGGCGGGTCCCGTGCCGGAGCAGGGGTTCGCGGGTGGCGCGGGCGCGGGCCAGGGTGCGGGCCGCGTGGGTGTCGGCGAGCGCCAACTGCTCCGGGGGGACTGCGTCGCTGACGCCGAGGGTCCAGCCGGGGTGCGGTTCGGGTTCGCGGTCGGCGGGGAGCAGGATGCGGACGACTTCCCCTACGGGGTCGATGAGAGTCGAGCCCAGTGAGGCGCCCAGTGCGGTGGCGGCGAGGAGGTCGGGCGGGTGCGGGTGGTTCGTGGCCGGTCGCGCCCCGCGGCGGAGCCGCATATCGACAGGGCCCCGCGCCCCTGGAAGGTCGGCATGCTCCCGTTGGTCATTCCGGCGGGCGTGTACGACGAACCAGCTGTCTCCCTTGCCGAGCAGCGGGGCCACCTCCTCCGGTGTGCCGCCCAGCAGCAGTCGTACCAGGGCGCTGGTGCGGGCCGCGCCCGAGCCGCTCTGCTGCTCCCCTGTGAGGAGGGTGAGCAGGACCGCCGCCACCGAGGCGATCGTGTGGTCGCCCGGTTCGCGGGCCGGGGTGGCCACCCCGAGGGCGAAGCCGGTGCCGAGGGCGTAGGCCGCGAGGTGGGTGCCTGCGGTGGCGTGGGTGGCGGAGGTGGGGGTGCCGGGGCCAGAGGGGCGTAGGACCTCCGCCAGCTCGGTCAGGGCGCCGCGCACCGGTGCCTCCGGCTCGCGGCCCGCCGACGCGATCTCCGTGCCCTCCGGGCCGTACAGCGCCGTCCAGCCGCCGAGGCGGGCGGCCAGCTGGCGCAGGACCGAGGGGACCGGGTCGGGACGGGCGGCGGCTGCCGCGAGGCTCTGCTGGGCCTCGGTGACCCGACGCAGCTCGGCCGTGCGGGCCTGGGCCAGCAGCTGCCAGACCGCCCGGGCGACGGCGGAGAACTTGGTCTGCGGCGGGACCTCGATCAGCGGGAGGTCGTAGGTGTCGCAGGCGGCGACCAGGGCGCGCGGGACCGTGTCGTGCACGGGCGCGACGCCGAAGCCGAGGGCGGCGCCGCCCGCCGCCACGATCCGGGAGACGTAGTCGTCGAAGTACGTCCCGGAGCCGGCCGCCTCCGGGATGTGCACCCCGGCCGTCAGCAGCAGCTCGCCGCCCAGCAGATACGGATACGGGTCGGCCATCTCCGAGGTGTGCGCCGCGTGGATCACCAGGGAGGGATCGGAGGGCCCGGCGATCTGGCGCAGGGCGAGGTCCTCGCGGGCCAGGAGAGCCGCGAGGGGCACGGCGGGTGTCGGGGGCGTGGGGGGAACAGCGGGTTCCGGCATGGTGTGCGTTTCCTTCATCCCGCATGGATCGAATGGATGAAACGTACACTTCGCAGTTGCCTTCCGGCCACCTAGTGTCGGTGTCCGTCACCCGCCGGCGACTCCGATTCATTCGAGTGAGGGAGGTCCTATGGCCGTCGACTACACCGTGATCGTCCTCTATCTCGCCGGCATGCTGGCGATGGGCTGGTTCGGCATGCGCCGCGCCAGGTCGAAGAGCGACTTCCTGGTGGCCGGGCGCCGGCTCGGGCCCGCCATGTACTCCGGCACCATGGCCGCGATCGTCCTCGGCGGCGCGTCCACCATCGGTGGCGTGGGACTGGGGTACCAGTACGGGCTGTCCGGCGCATGGATGGTCTTCACCATCGGCCTGGGGCTGCTCGCCCTCTCCGTCTTCTTCTCCGCCCGCATCGCCCGCCTCAAGGTCTACACCGTCTCCGAGATGCTCGACCTGCGCTACGGCGGCCGGGCCGGGGTCATCTCCGGCGTGGTCATGTGGGCGTACACGCTCATGCTCGCCGTCACCTCGACCATTGCGTACGCCACGATCTTCGACGTCCTCTTCGACATGAACCGGACCCTCGCGATCGTCCTCGGCGGTTCGATCGTCGTCGCCTACTCGACGCTCGGCGGCATGTGGTCGATCACCCTGACGGACATGGTCCAGTTCGTGGTGAAGACGATCGGCGTGCTGCTGCTCCTGCTCCCGATCGCGGTGGTGAAGGCGGGCGGCTTCGCCGCGATGAAGGCGAAGCTGCCGACGTCCTACTTCGACCCGCTGGGCATCGGCGGCGAGACGATCTTCACCTACGTCCTCATCTACACGTTCGGCATGCTCATCGGCCAGGACATCTGGCAGCGCGTCTTCACCGCGCGCGGCGACCGGACGGCGAAGTGGGGCGGCACGGTCGCGGGCACCTACTGCCTGGTCTACGCCCTCGCCGGTGCGGTGATCGGTACCGCGGCCAAGGTGCTGTACCCGAAGCTGGGCAGCCCGGACGACGCCTTCGCGACCATCGTCAAGGACGAACTCCCGGTCGGTGTGCGGGGGCTGGTGCTGGCGGCCGCCCTGGCCGCCGTGATGTCGACGTCCTCGGGCGCGCTGATCGCCTGCGCGACCGTCGCCAACAACGACATCTGGTCGCGACTGCGCGGGAAGGTCACGTCCGAGGACGCCTCCGGCGACCACGACGAGGTCCGGGGCAACCGCGCCTTCATCCTGATCATGGGGATCGGTGTGATCGGTACGGCCATCGCCCTCAACGACGTCGTCGAGGCGCTGACCGTCGCGTACAACCTGCTCGTCGGCGGTCTCCTGGTCCCGATCCTCGGCGGACTGCTCTGGAAGCGCGGCACGGTCCAGGGCGCCCTCGCCTCCGTGACCGTCGGCGGCCTCGCGGTGATCGGCCTGATGGCGGGGTACGGCATCCTCGCCAACGAGCCCGTCTACTACGGCCTCCTCTCCTCCCTCGTCGCCTATGTCGTCGTCTCCCTGGCGACGAAGCCGACCGACGCGGCCGTGCTGGCGAACTGGCGCGAGCGGCTCGCCGGCCGGGGCACTCCCGAACTCGTGTCCGAGCCGGTCCCGGCCCACCAGTAAAGTCGTAGCCAGAAGCAGTACATACGCGATGAAGCGTAGGAAAGAAGGCATTCCCTCATGAGCAGCAACGAGACACCCCGCGGCCCCGTCGACTCCTCCCGCATCCCCCGGTACGCGGGTCCCGCGACCTTCGCCCGGCTGCCCCGCCTCGACGAGGTCGGCACCGCCGATGTCGCCGTCGTCGGCGTGCCGTTCGACTCCGGTGTCTCGTACCGGCCGGGCGCCCGCTTCGGCGGCAACGCCATCCGCGAGGCGTCCCGGCTGCTGCGCCCCTACAACCCCGCGCAGGACGCGTCCCCCTTCGCCCTGGCCCAGGTGGCGGACGGCGGCGACATCGCGGTCAACCCCTTCAACATCAACGAGGCCGTCGAGACCATCGAGGCGGCCGCGGACGATCTCCTCGGCACCGGCGCCCGGCTGATGACCCTGGGCGGCGACCACACCATCGCGCTCCCGTTGCTGCGCAGCGTCGCGAAGAAGCACGGCCCGGTCGCGCTCCTCCACTTCGACGCGCACCTCGACACCTGGGACACCTACTTCGGCGCCGAGTACACGCACGGCACCCCGTTCCGGCGCGCGGTCGAGGAGGGCATCCTGGACACCTCCGCCCTCTCCCACGTGGGCACCCGCGGGCCGCTGTACGGCAAGCAGGACCTCACCGACGACGAGAAGATGGGCTTCGGCATCGTCACCTCGGCGGACATCTACCGCCGTGGTGCCGACGAGGTGGCCGACCAGCTGCGCCAGCGCATCGGCGACCGCCCCCTCTACATCTCCATCGACATCGACTGCCTGGACCCGGCGCACGCCCCCGGCACCGGGACGCCGGAGGCCGGTGGTATGACGTCCAGGGAGCTCCTGGAGATCCTGCGCGGCCTGGCGTCCTGCAACCTGGTCTCGGCGGACGTCGTCGAGGTGGCCCCCGCGTACGACCACGCCGAGATCACGTCGGTGGCGGCCTCGCACACGGCGTACGAACTGACCACGATCATGACTCGACAGATTGCCGAGGCGCGTTCGAAGTGACCCACGACCACGACCTGGTGCTCCGCCCGACCGAGGCGCAGACGGCCGCAGCCCTCCACCCGCCCGCCGGGCGCAACGGCGGAGACCTGGTCGTGGAGACCCTGGCCGGGCTCGGCGCGACGACGGTCTTCGGCCTCCCCGGCCAGCACGCCCTTGGCATGTTCGACGCCCTGCGCCGCTCGGACCTGCGGTACATCGGGCTGCGGGTGGAGAACAACGCGGGCTTCGCGGCGGACGCCTACGGCAGGATCACCGGCGAGGCGGCCCCGCTGCTGCTGTCGACGGGCCCGGGCGCACTGACGTCCCTGGCCGCGCTGCAGGAGGCGGCCGCCGCCTCCGCCCCGGTGCTGGCGATCAGCAGCCAGATCCCGACCGCGGGGCTGGGCGGCGGCAGGCACGGGTATCTGCACGAACTCCCGGACCAGTCCGCCTCGTTCCGGGGTGTGGTGAAGTCGGTCCACACCGTCCGCACCCAGTCGCAGATCCCGTCGGCGATCGCGGCGGCCTGGAAGTCGGCGCTGACGGTTCCGCACGGCCCGGTGTGGGTGGAGATCCCGCAGGACGTGCTCCTCGCGGAGACGGCGATCCCGGTGGTGACCGCGGTGGACGCCACCCCGGACGAACTGCCGCCGCGCCCCGAACTCACCGCCGTGGCGGCCGACCTGCTGTCGCGCGCGGCCCGTCCGGCGATCATCGCGGGCGGGGGAGTGGTACGGGCGGACGCGTCGAAGAAGCTGCGCCGGCTGGCGGAGACGCTCCAGGCGCCGGTCGTCACGACCCCCGGCGGCAAGGGCGCGTTCCCCTGGACGCACCCCCTGTCCCTCCAGTCCTGGCTGGAGGACCGCCACACCACGGACCTCCTGGAGGACGCGGACGTCCTGCTGGTGGTCGGCTCGGGCCTCGGTGAACTCTCCTCGAACTACCACACGTTCAAGCCGCGCGGCCGGGTCGTGCAGATCGAGGCGGACCTCGGCAAGCTGGAGTCCAACCACCCGGCGCTGGGCATCCACGCGGACGCCCGCCTCGCTCTCCAGGCCCTGCTGGAGACGGTGACGCCCAGGGAGGACCCCGAGGCCCCGGCCCGCGTACGGACCCTGCTGTCGAAGGTCGCCGAGCGCATCGCCGCCCAGGAACTCACCCTGGAACAGGACCTGTTGGCGTCGATCCGCAGGGCCCTCCCGGCGGACTCCCCGTCCTTCTGGGACATGACGATCCTCGCCTACTGGGCCTGGTCGGCCTTCGACGCCAAGGGCCCCAACCACCTGCACTCGGCCCAGGGCGCCGGCGGCCTCGGCTACGGCTTCCCGGCGGCGCTGGGCGGGGCGGCCGCCGACCCGACCCGCCCGGTGCTTGCGGTGTCGGGAGACGGCGGAGCCCTCTACTCCATCGCGGAACTGGCGACGGCGAAGCAGTACGGACTGAACGTCACCTGGCTGATCGTCGACGACGGCGGCTACGGCATCCTGCGCGAGTACATGACCGACGCCTTCGGCCAGGCCACGGCGACGGAACTGACCCGCCCGGACTACGTGGCGCTCGCTGAGTCCTTCGGGGTCCCCGGGGTTCGTACGACCCCGGAGAACCTGGAGACCGACCTGGCGAAGGCCCTCGCCACACCGGGCCCCTCCGTGGTCGTACTCCCGGCCCTGCTACGGATGTTCGCGCCGACGCATCTGGACTAGGGCGGCTGTCAGAGGGGGCAACTACCGTGCCCGTATGACTCATTGGATACGCCGACCCCTGCCGCCCTACGAGGAGATCAACGTCGTCTTCTTCCGGGGGATGCCGTTGGACACCCTCGTCCGGGGGCTCCTCGCCGGTCGGCGCCTGCCCCTCGCGTACGGCAAGGGCGCCGACTGGGGAGTGGTCCTGCACGACATGCTGGGCTGGAGCAGCGGCGACTACGACCTGGTCGACTACGGGCGGCTGTGCCGGGGAGGCGGTGAGCTCGCCGTCTTCGTGACGGAGCCGTGCATCGCCAAGGGGCACCGCCCCGAGTTCGACTACTACCGCGACGGACGTCTGGTCACCGGCCTCAGCTTCGAGACCCCGTCCTACGGGGTGGGCGCGCGGCCCGACCTGCTGGCACCCGCCCTCACCGCGGCGAACCTGGCCGGGCCGCATGCGGAATACGACGAGGACAGCGACACGCGGATCGCGCAGTCGATCGCCGCCCACTTCGCACTGCCCGAACTGGATCTGCCCGGACTCGACCTGCCGTGATTCAGCAGGCCCCCGGGCTCACCCCGTCCATGCGGCCGCCGAAGTCGCCGCCGTACTGGGAGCGCCAGTCGCCGTTGTAGACGTCGCGCTTCTCCTGCGGGTCCCAGTTGACGAAGCAGGCGCGGGTGGAGGCGACGAAGGAACCGACGTTGTCGTGGAGGTTCGGCGGCAGGTCGCGGTAGCCGCTGCGGGACGTCCACTCCCAGTAGTCCCCGCCGAAGCCCTCACCGCTCCAGAAGCACACCGAGCCGTCGGGACAGGAGGGCGCGGCGGCCGCGTGTGCGGAGGCGCTCTGCACGGGAACGACGAGTGACATGGACATGAGGACGTGCAGGTAAACGGGACGTAAAAAGAGGCCCCCGACCGAGTAGGCGGGGGCCTCTGAGAGGGTGGGACTACGTCAGCTCACGTCCGACGGGTCCAGTTGGTAGAGGGTCGAAGTGCTGCTCTGCGAGGAGGAGTCCGAGGACTTCGAGGACGTCGAGTTCGACTTGGACTTCGAGGTCGAGTTCGAAGTCGAGCCGCTCGTCGTGCTCTTGCTGTACGCGCTCTCCTTCACCGCCGTGCCGTGCTTCTCCACCCACGCGGTCACCGCGGAGCTGACGCTGTTGCCACCGCCCATGCCACCGCCCATCCCGCTGCCGCCGACCTGGATGTAGTGCAGCTTGCCCGCCTTCACCAGTTCCTTCAGCTTGGCGACGGTCATCGCGTCGTCGGATCCGGTGAAGCCCCACATGGAGATCACGGGCTCCTGCGAGCTCAGCTCGATCTGCGCCGCGGACGACGAGTTGGCGACGGCCAGCAGCCAGGTGGCGCCGTCCATGTGCTTCTTGAGGTAGGCGATCAGGTCGCTGGAGACACCGCCGCCCATGCCACCGCCGCCGCCCATGCCGCCGCCGAAGCCGCCGCGCGTGCTGCCGGACCCGGAGCCGGATCCGCCGGGCATCTCGCCGGTGCCGCCGGGCAGTTCGCCGTTGCCGGTGCCGCCGCTCGGCAGTTCGCCGTTACCACCACCGGGGGTCATCTGACCGCCGCCGTTGCTGTTGCCGGTGCCGCCGGGGGCCTGGCCGTTCATGCCGCCGCTCGGGGCCTCGCCGTTCATACCGCCCGGGAAGCCGCCGCCCATCTCGCCGCCGGCCTGGCTGTTCTGGCCACCGCCCTGCTGTGTGCCGCCCGGCATCTCGCCGCCGCCCGGGAAGCCGCCGCTGCCGCCCCGGTTGCCGCCGCCCCCGCCGGGGCCGCCGCCGAAGCCGCTGCCCGTGGAGGGGCCGGCGGTCGGGTTCACCCCGCCCATGCCACCACTGCTGCTGCCGAACGGCACCGAAGCGGCGTAGGCCGTCGGACCCGCGAGGGCCGCGATCACGGCCGCCGCCAGGGAGGCCGTCAGCAGCCGGGCCTTGTTGCCCGAGCGGAAGAGGATCATGCCCGCGACGCCGGCCACGGTCAGCACGCCGATCGTCGGCCACAGCCAGGTGTTCCAGCCGGACGCCCGACGGAGCAGGACGATCGCCCAGATACCGGTGACGCCGAAGGCGGCCGGGAGGACCCAGATCCACCGCTTGTCGTTGCGGAACGCGTCCAGCAGCATCACACCACCGCCGGCGCACAGCACCGCGATGCCGGGGGCGAGCGCGGTCGTGTAGTACGGGTGCATGGTGCCCTGCGCGGTCGCGAAGATCACGTAGTGGAGCAGGGTCCAGCCGCCCCACAGGACCAGCGCCATGCGCCGGAGGTCGGTGCGGGGGGCGCGCCCGCACAACACCAGACCGCCGATCAGGGCGATCGCGGAGAAGGGGAGCAGCCAGGAGATCTGGCCGCCGAGGATGTCGTTGAACATCCGGCCGAGGCCCGAGGAGCCGGAGAAGCCGCCGCCTCCGCCACCGCCGCCTCCGCCATTGCCCTCGCCGCCGAAGACGCGGCCGAGACCGTCGTAACCCATGATCAGGTCCCAGGCGGAGCCGTCCGTAGAGCCGCCGATGTACGGGCGGTCGGAGGCCGGTACCAGGGAGACGGCGATCGCCCACCAGAAGCTGGAGACGGCGAGCACGACCGCGGCGAGAGCGAGGTTGACGGCCCGCTTCGCCCACGACGCCCTCGATGCGTAGAGGTAGAGCGCGAAGGCGGCCGGGAGCGCGATCCAGCCCGCGAGCAGCTTGGTGTTGAAGGCGAGACCGAAGCACGCGGCCGAGCCGAGCAGCGACAGCAGCCTCTCGTCACGGGTCGCCCGGAACGCGAGCGCCGCGCCCGACACCATGAGGAAGACCAGGAGGGTGTCGGGGTTGTTGTCGCGGTTGATCGCCACGGTGATCGGGGTCAGCGCCAGCACCAGCGCGGCGACGGTCGCCGCGCCGTGTCCCCACACCCGCTTCACGGTGGAGTGCAGGATGTAGATCGTGGCGAGCGCCAGCACGATCACCGGCGCCGCCATCTGCCAGGTGCCGAAGCCGAAGATCCGGCTCGACAGGCCCATGACCATGGTCGAGAGCGGCGGTTTGTCGACGGTCAGGAAGTTGCCCGGGTCCAGCGAACCGAAGAACCAGGCCTTCCAGCTCTTCGTGGCGGCCCAGACGGCTCCGCTGTAGAAGGTGTTCATGCTGGAACCGGAGAGGTTCCAGGAGTAGAGCACCGCCGCCAGGATCAGGATCGCGATCAGCGCGGGCAGCGACCAGCGCGGTGCCCTGTCCGGCAGGGTGCCCGCGGGAGTCGCCGTGGGCGGGGCCCAGTCGGGGGACACGGTCGTGTGGGGGGTGGGATCGGTGGCAGATGTCACCACCCCAACATGCAGCGGCGCCATGAGGGAGCGCTGTGCTGATCCTGGGAGCAGCCTGTGCGTGGATGAGATGTCGGTAAGAAGGGCCCCGGGCCGACTCCGCCGGCCATCACGCCGCTTCCGCCGACAATTAAATGGTGAATCCTTGGCCAAAGCTATAGGGTCCCTGTGATCGATCAGACCGCTCGATCAGAGACTTCCGGGGGGAATGTCCATGCGCGCGATCACGCGCCTCGCCCTGTTCAGCACCAGCGCTGCACTTGTCGCCACGGCGACCGGTGCCACCGTCGCCCAGGCGGACGACGGCGGAGCGGGCAACATCACGATCGACAAGGTCGTCGTCAACGGCGGCAAGCCGGTCGTGGTCGGTACCACCAAGACGGTGTCCGCCAAGGTCTCCGTGACCGCCTCGGACGATTCGGGCATCGCCGAGACCTCGTACATCTACGCCGTCGGCCCGAACCCGAACTTCGCGCAGATCTGGTACGACGACGGCGACATCACCTGTGTCAAGGTGAGCGCCACCACGTCGACCTGCACGGGCACGCTGACGTTCGACCCGCAGGCGGCGGTGGGCTTCGTCGGCAACAGCGCGGCGGCCACCTGGAACCTCCGCACGCTGGTCACCGCCAACGACCACGACTACATCCACCGGGACGCGGCCGCCACGTTCAAGGTGCAACGCCAGTCGTCGCTGACGGTCAACGCCTCGCCGGAGCCGGTGAAGAAGGGCAAGGCCATCACGGTCACCGGCAAGCTCGCCCGGGCCAGCTGGGACGACAACAAGAACCACGGCTATGCCGGCCAGCCGGTGAAGCTGCAGTTCCGCAAGAAGGGCAGCAGCACCTACACCACGGTGAAGACCATCAGGACCAACTCGACGGGCAACCTGAAGACGACGGTCACCGCCTCCCGCGACGGCTGGTTCCGCTACGTCTTCGCGGGCACGGCGTCGACCGCGCCGTCCACCGCGGCCGGCGACTACGTGGACGTCCGCTAGCCGCAGGGCGAGCGTGGCACCGGGGGCCGTTTCCGTTGATGGCGGGAGCGGCCCCCGGTGGCGTGTCGGCCGGTCAGTGCACGCGGACCGACAGCCGGTAGAAGCGGGTCGTCTGGGCGGCGTTCTGGTTGTCGTCGCTGACCAGGAGGACCTTGTAACGGCCCTTCTCGCGGCCGGTGACCACCATGCCTTCGATGTTGTCGAGGAGCGGGTTGGGCTGCGGCTGCCTGGCCGTGGCGCCCAGGGACGGGCAGGTCGCGATGTCCGTGAGCAGCGTCTTCCTGATCAGGTGGACGTCCGCCTGGCCCGTCAGGTTCTCGATGCCGCTGGTGTCCGTGGCGTGCCGCGGGTCGGCCAGGAAGAGGCGGACGGTGTTGCCGACGCCGGAGGTGAAGCCGCGCTCCAGGACGAGCAGCCGGCCGTCGGGCAGCGCCTGCACCTCGGGGACGCCGAGGGCCGGGTCGTCGGTGCGGTAGGCGTACTGGGCCGACAGCCTGAAGTGGTCGCCCTTGGTGCGCTGCCAGGTCTGGAAGCGGACGATTCCGGGGGTGTCGCCGGAGATCGCGTCCTCCATGGAGGCCAGCAGGGTGCGGCCGCCGTTCAGGAGGGTCAGGCCCTCGAAGGTCTGGTTGCCCGTCGCCCGTCCGGCGGGGGACACCAGCAGCGAGGCCGGCACCGGGAGCCGGTCCAGGATCCTGCCGTCCACCGAGTAGCGGCGGATGGACGGCTCGGTCTCGGAGGTGACGAGCCGGGTGCCGTCCCGGTCCACGACCAGGCCCTCGGAGTCGAGCGCCGCGCCCTTCTCGTCGGCGAGTCCCACGACGGACTTCGGTGCGAGCGTCTTCGCGTCCAGGTCGAAGAGGTAGGACCGGTCGGCGAGGGCGGCGATGGAGCCGTCCTTGTCCACGGCGAGCGCGGAGAGGTTGCCGACGAAGTAACCGCCGAAGGCCGTCTTGTCGAGGGCGTCGGAGAAGCCGTCGATGGAGACCGAGGACGAACAGGCGTGGGCGTCGGCCGTGTTGGCGGTGACCGCGTCGGCGGCCCCGGCGGCGGACAGACAGGTGGCCGCCGCCGCCAGGCCGGCGGTGACGGTGGCGAGTACGGTTCGCAGGCGCATGCAGGTCACCGTAGGACGCGACGGTGACGGGCGGGAGGCCCGTTCATGAAGGCTCAGCTCGCGGCGAGGTCCTTGTGAATGACCTTCGCGACGGCCTGGATCGTGTTGATGCCGTACTGCATCGTGCTGTTGTCCTGCGTCAGCACGGTCATCTGGTAGTCGTGCCCGCCGCCGCTGAAGGTGCCGAGGCTGTGCACCCGCCAGCCGTGCGTGGAGCGCTGCAGCCAGCCGTTCTTGACGTGCACGGAGACGCCGGACGGGACGCCGTACGGAGTGCCCCACCGCTGGGACGAGATGACCTGCCCCATCAGCTTGAGGATGTAGGCCCGCGAATTGTCGCTCAGCACGGTGTTCTTGGCGGTGACGAGCGCGAGCAGCTTCTGCTCGTCGTGCACGTCGATCTGGGTCAGCCCCCAGTAGTTGTTCGCGCCCGGGGTCGTCTGGGTCATCCCGGCGGCGGCCAGGAAGCCCTTGATCTTCGTCAGGCCGAGCTGCTTCCACAGTTTCGAGGTCGCGTCGGTGTCCGACTTGGTGATCATGGCCTTGGCGAGCGACTGCTCGGTGGTCGTGAGGTAGCGGTTGTGCTTCTTCGCGTCCCACAGCAGCGTGGCGAGGACGGTCACCTTGACCGTGCTGGCCGAGTCGTAGTGCGTGGTGGAGCGGAGCGTGCAGGTCGTCTTCGTCGACCGGTCGTACAGTCCGACGGCGACGGTTCCCTTGCGGTTCGCCAGGGCCGCCGTGATGTCCGTCTTCAACTTCGCGGCGAGGCCTGCCTTCGCGGACGTACAGCTGACGGTCGGTGTGGCGGCGGAGGCGGGCGCGGCGGCCACGCCCGCGGCGAGCGCGGCCCCGCCGACGACCGCTGCCAGCGCTCTGGCGCGTCTGGGTATCCGGTGAGTCATGCCGGGAATGACTCACCAGTTCGCCTGAAAGGTTGTACGAGCGTTGGTGATTTTGACGAGTCATTTGCCTGCCGTCACCGGGAACACCCGTGGGCCCGCCCCTCGTTACCGCGGGTATGACGACGAACCTGCCACGGCCCGAGGTGCTGCGCTACACAGCTTTCTCCGGTGTCCCCGAAGGCGGCAACCCCGCCGGTGTCGTTCTGGACGCGACCGGTCTGGACGACGACGACATGCTGGCCATCGCCGCCGACCTCGGATACTCGGAGTCCGCGTTCCTCACCGCGCCGCCGGAGGGCCTCGGCGGCACGGACGGACGGGCGTACACCATCCGTTACTTCAGCCCGAAGGCCGAGGTGCCGTTCTGCGGGCACGCCACCGTGGCGACGGCCGTCGCGCTCGCCGAGCGGATCGGCCCCGGGGAGCTGGTGTTCGCGACGCGCGCGGGCACCGTGCCGGTGGTGGTGGCCGAGGAGGGCGGGACGGTCACGGCCACGCTCACCAGTGTCGAGCCGCACATCGAGGAGATCGCCGACGCGGACCTCGCTCAGGCGCTGGCCGCGCTCGGCTGGCCGGCCGACGACCTCGACGCGGCCTTCCCGCCCCGTATCGCGTTCGCCGGCGCCCGCCACCTCGTGCTCGCGGCGGCGACCCGCGCCCGACTCGCCGACCTCGCCTACGACTTCGCGCGCCTCGAAGCCCTGATGCACCGACTGGACCTCACCACGGTCCAGTTGGTGTGGCGGGAGTCCGCCACCGTCTTCCACGTCCGTGACCCGTTCCCCGTCGGCGGGGTCGTCGAGGACCCGGCGACCGGCGCGGCGGCCGCGGCGTTCGGCGCGTACGCCCGTGAGCTGGGTCTGGTCCCCGAGGCCGCCGTCCTCACCCTCCACCAGGGCGAGGACCTGGGCCGCCCCGGCGAACTCACGGTGACCCTGCACCAGGGCGACCCCCGCGTTCGGGTGGCCGGCACGGGGGCCCGTATCGGCTGAGCGCTCCGCCGGATGTGCCGTGCGGCGCCGTCGCTCGTCTTTGCGGCGCCGCCTGGCTGGTCGCGCGGTTTCTCCCCCAGCCTTCGGCCGGGGTACCCCCAGCGCCCCTTCAGAGCGCGGCTGACCGACCGGCCCTAGAGATCGAGGACGACCTCGGTGGTGGGTGTGCTGCAGCAGACCAGGACGCTGCCGGGCCCGGGGAGCTCGAGGGGCGGGGTGGTGTAGGCGATGTCGCCGGTCACGAGGGGGGTGACGCAGGTGTGGCAGACGCCGGTGCGGCAGGACCAGCGGGTGGGGATGTCGCAGGCTTCGGCGAGTTCGAGGAGTGAGGCACGGGCGGGCGACCACGGGGTGGTGATGCCGCTGCGAGCGAAGGTGATGAGGGGGCCGGTGCCCGGGGGACCGGACGGCTGGTGCGGCCTGACCGCGGCGGTGGGGGTGACACCGGGGTTGACGGCGGCGAGCGCGCTGAACCGCTCCGTGTGGATCCGCTCGGGACGCAGACCGTGACCTCGAACTCGGCCTCGCCGACGCGGTACCGGTCGCCGATGCACACCTCGTCGTCGGGCAGGCCGTCGACGGTGAAGTTCTCCCCGAAGATCCCGAAGGTCAGGTCGTCGCGCCCGAGCTGCTTCCGCCAGTACTCGTAGGACTGCGCCTGGTAGACGAGAACGGCCCGGATCTCGCCGCCGTGTCCGGCAAGATCGCCCTGGCCGTCTCCCTCGACGTTCAGCCGCCGCACCATACGACGGCCGGACACCGGGGACTTCCACGCTCCGGTGCGGACGGTCCTCCCCTGCCAGGGGACGTCCTTGGGCATCCCCACATTGACGGAAAGCAGCGTCGACATGGCGACCTCCTGGGGGCGGCCGGTGCCGTCACAGCCCCCTTGCGATGAATTCTGCTGCCTCGGCCGACCCACCGCGAACCGTCAGCCCAGGAAGTCCGTCAGCCGGTCGTTCAGCTGCTCCGGCGCGGTGAGGGGCAGGGAGTGATGGGTGGCTCGGGGGAGCAGGGTCAACTCGCCCTGCGGAAGTGTCCGGCGGACCCTGTCGGCGACCTTGTCGGCGTGGTGGGCGCGGCTGTGCTCCGCGAGCAGGACCAGGACCGGCATGCGGAGCTCGGCGGCCCGGGGACGGCCGCCGGCGACGATCTTGCGGCCGGGAGCGGCGCTGGCCAGCGCGTAGAGGCGTTGCCAGGTCTCGTCCGGGTGGCTGCCCGCCGTCTCCCAGGCCAGGAAGGCGCGGGCGCGGGCCTCGCTCGGGCGGATCAGGCTGGGCAGCGCGCGCATCAGGTAGCCGGGGCGGAACCCGGCGAAGACCTGGGTGGGGTCGACAAGCGCGAGGCGTTCGACCCGCTGGGGAGCGTGCAGCGCGTACCGGACGGCCAGCCAGGCGCCGTACGAGTGGCCGCACAGGTGGGTACGGGCGAGTCCGAGCCCGTCCAGCAGCGCATCCAGCCAGGCCATGAGATCGTCGGCGCTCTTCAGCGGGGTGCCCCTGCGCTCGGTACGGCCGGCGTCGCCCAGCAGGTCGACCGCATGGACCCGGTGTCGCGCGCCGAGGGCGGGTGCGTTGGCGAACCAGACCAGGCCGGTGGCGGAGCCGCCGGGCAGCAGTACCAGCGGACGGCCGTCCGCCGGGCCGTAGACATGGACCCGGGTGGGTCCGTACGGCGTGGCGACGTCCCGCTCCTCGGTGGACTCGGGCCAACGGGCACGCAGCTCGTCGTAGGCGCGGTCGAAGGCGGACAAGGACACGGGCATTCCTCTCGCCGAGCGATAATCTCGTTGAGCGAGATATTAGGCGAGGAGCCTAAGGATCCGAGAGGTTCCGAGGGATCCGAGGGGTCCGAGGAGGGTGCATGGACGAGCAGAGCCCGGCGATGCGGCTGGTTCACCTGCTGCGCGCGGTCACCGTGGAGTTCGACCTGCTCGGCGCCGAGTTCGCCGCGCGTCACGGGCTGCATCCCACGGATGTGCGGGCGCTGATCCACCTGCTGGACGCGGCGCGGGCCGGTACCCGTGCCACGCCCGGGTGGCTCGGCGGGCAGCTGCGCCTGAACTCGGCCGGGACCACCGCCCTCGTGGACCGGCTGGAGCGGCTCGGACTGGTCCGGCGCAGCAGGGACACGGCCGACCGGCGCCGCGTGCTCCTGGAGGTGGAGGAGAAGGCCACGGAACTCGGCTGGGCCTTCTTCGGGCCGGTGATCGGCGAGGTGGTGGCGGCCGCGGAGGGTTTCGAGGCGGGCGAGCTGGAGACGGTACGCCGCTTTCTGGCCGCGGTACTGGAGTCCGCCGGGCGGGCGCGTTCGGTCTGACCCGGCCCGTCACATGGGGAGCGAGAACAGCCGTACCGGCCCCGAGGGCCACCGGGCGTCGTCGCGCAGGGGCGTCACCATGGTCCGTAGCGGCATGGTCACCAGACGGCCCTCGGGCTGCTCGACAAGCACATCCGTGTCCAGCGGGTGCCATCCGAGGCGCCGGTAGAGCGGCACGAGGGGAGGGCGGCAGAACAGGAGCGCGTGCCGGGGACCCATCGTGCGGGCGTGCTCCAGCGCGGCCGTCACGACGAGCCGCGCCAGCCCCTGCCCCTGCACGCTGGGTGCGACGGCCACCCCGCCGACACCCACCACCTCCGTCTCGGCGCCGCCGATCGCGATCGGCAGCCGCAGCAGGCCGGTGTGTGCCACGAGCCGGCCGCCGTGTCTGACACCGAAATGTTCGTCCTTCGGCAGCCAGGTCAGACCGGCCGAGTCCACACCGAAGGGATCGTCACCGGTGCCGAGAATCTCCTCCTGGTCCGCCTTCGTGTACCGGGGGAGTCGCACCACGGTCGGAGCCGCAAAGGTTCGGTCTTCAGACATTCCCTCATGATGATCTCCTGCAGGGTGTCGGCCAAGCGATTACCGGCGGGCGGCTGCCGGGCCATGGGAGGGGCGGCCACGCGGATCTCCGGGCGCACCCCTCCGACACCACCGGGCGCCGCGAGCTGCTCTGCTCTCGGCAGAGGCCGCTGTGCCTCCTGCGGCCTCTGCGGCACGATCGTCGTATGCAGCCGGTCTTCGTACTCGTGCACAGTCCGTCCGTGGGTCCCTCGACCTGGCACCCCGTGGCCGAGCACCTGACGGCGGCGGGACACCGGGTCCGGGTGCCGTCGCTCCTGCACATCGGCGACGGCGCCCCGCCCTTCTGGCCCCGTGTGGTGGACGCCGTCCGTGACGAGCTGCGGCAGGTGCCGGCGGGCAGTCCGGTCACGCTGGTGGGACACAGCAACGCGGGCTTGTTCCTCCCGGTGATCCGTGCGGGCCTCGACCACCCGGTGACCGGTTCGGTCTTCGTCGACGCCGCACTGCCGGCCCGGCGCGGACCGACCCCGGTCGCCGCCCCCGAGCTGCTGGAGTTCCTCCGCCCCATGGCCGCGAACGGCAGGCTGCCACGGTGGACCGACTGGTGGGACGAGGCGGACGTTGCCCCGATGTTCCCCGGTCCGGTGCTGCGGCGGACCGTCGTCGAGGAGCAGCCCACCCTGCCGCTGTCCTACTACGAGCAGCGGATCCCGGTCCCCGACGGCTGGGACGGCCATCCCTGTTCCTACCTGCTGTTCGGGCCGCCGTACGACGGCCTCGCCGCCGAGGCGCGGGCGCGCGGCTGGCGGGTGGCCCATCTGCCGGGCGAGCACCTGCACCAGATCGTCGACCCGGCCGGCACCGCCCGGCACCTCGTCGAACTGGCCGACCCGACCTGATCCATCGCCGCCCCGGGGCCTACGCCCAAGGACCGACCCCCTCCGCCTTCCGCCCGAGTTTTGTTGCGGAGGGATGAAATCCGGTTCCGTTCGTGTTGTGACCATGCGGAAGACCAGGGCGAACGGAGGGCTACCGCGTGGCAGCGCAACAGGGGGAGCAGCAGGGCTGGGCGCGCAGGCTGGCGGGGTATGCCTGGCGGCACCCCAGGGACGTCGTGCTGGCGCTCGGCTCTTCGCTGGCCGGCATGGCCGTACTGGCCGTCGTACCCCTCATCACCAAGGTGATCATCGACGATGTGATCGGTGACCACAGCCGGTCCATGGGACCGTGGGCCGGGGCCCTGATCGCGGCCGCCGTCCTCGTCTACGCCGCCACCTACGTCCGCCGCTACTACGGCGGCCGGCTCGCCCTCGACGTCCAGCAGGACCTGCGGACGGAGATGTACGACACCATCACCCGGCTCGACGGACGGCGGCAGGACGAGCTGTCCACGGGCCAGGTGGTCGGCCGGGCCACCAGCGACCTCCAGCTCATCCAGGGGCTCCTTTTCATGCTGCCGATGACCATCGGCAACGTCCTCCTCTTCCTGCTCTCCCTTGCGATCATGGCCTGGCTGTCGCCGCCGCTCACCCTGGTCGCCCTCGCCGTCGCCCCGGCCCTGTACTGGATCGCCAAGCGCAGCCGCAGCAAGCTCCACCCGGCCACCTGGTACGCCCAGGCCCAGGCCGCCGCCGTGGCCGGCGTGGTCGACGGCGCCGTCAGCGGTGTGCGGGTGGTCAAGGGGTTCGGGCAGGAGGAGCAGGAGACCGGGAAGCTGCGGGAGGTCGGGCGGAAGCTGTTCGCCGGGCGCCTGCGGACGATTCGGCTGAACAGCAGGTTCACCCCGGCGCTGCAGGCCGTCCCGGCCCTCGGGCAGGTCGCCATGCTGGCGCTGGGCGGCTGGCTGGCCGTCCGCGGTCACATCACCCTCGGCACCTTCGTCGCCTTCTCCTCCTACCTCGCCCAGCTGGTCGGCCCGGTCCGGATGCTCGCCGTGGTCCTCACCGTCGGCCAGCAGGCCCGCGCCGGCACGGAACGCGTCCTGGAGCTGATCGACACCCGCCCGACCATGCAGGAGGGCACCAAGGTCCTGCCCGCCGACGCACCCGCGACGGTCGAGTTCGACGACGTGTCCTTCGGGTACGACCATGAGCGTCCGGTCCTCCAAGGGCTGAGCTTCGAGATACGCCCCGGCGAGACCCTCGCCGTCGTCGGCTCCTCCGGCTCCGGCAAGTCCACGGTCTCCCTGCTGCTGCCCCGCTTCTACGACGTCACCCACGGCGCCGTCCTGATCGGCGGCCACGACGTGCGCGAGCTGACCCTCGACTCGCTGCGCGCCGCGATCGGCCTGGTCCCCGAGGACTCGTTCCTCTTCTCGGACACGGTCCGGAACAACATCGCCTACGGCCGCCCGGACGCGACCGAGGACGAGATCCTCGCCGCCGCCCGCGCCGCCCAGGCCGACCGCTTCATCTCCGAGCTGCCCGACGGCTACGACACCACCGTCGGCGAACACGGCCTCACCCTCTCCGGCGGCCAGCGCCAGCGCGTCGCCCTCGCCCGCGCCCTGCTCACCGACCCCCGCCTGCTCGTCCTCGACGACGCCACCTCGGCGGTCGACGCCCGTGTCGAGCACGAGATCCACGAGGCGCTCAAACACGTCATGCGGGGCCGTACGACCCTGCTCATCGCGCACCGCCGCTCCACCCTCAACCTCGCCGACCGCATCGCCGTCCTCGACGGCGGCCGGCTCGCCGACATCGGCACCCACGACGAACTCCAGGAGCGGTCCGCCCTGTACCGGCGGCTGCTCACCGACCCCGACGAGCTCGGCGGGGTCTCCCCGGGACACGCGCTGCCCGCCGTCCCGCCCGAGGACACGTCCGTACGGGACGAGCTGGACGCCGAGTTCGACGCCGAGCGCGGGGTGACCCCGCGGCTGTGGACCGGTGACCGCACCCCCCGGGACCCCGCCCTTTCCGGCACCCCGGCCACCCCGGAACTCCTCGCCCAGGTCGACGCGCTGCCCCCGGCCACCGACACCCCCGACATCGACGAGGCGCGTGCCGTACGGCCCGAGGACTCCTACGGTCTGCGCCGCCTGCTGCGCGGCTTCGGTCTGCCCCTCCTCGCCAGCCTCGGCCTCGTCGCCGTCGACGCCGGTATGGGCCTGCTCCTGCCGATCCTGATCCGGCACGGCATCGACCAGGGCGTCAGCAAGATGGCGCTCGGCGCGGTCTGGGCGGCCTCGCTGCTGGCGCTGGTCGCGGTGTTCGCCCAGTGGGCGGCGCAGATCGGCGAGACCCGGATGACCGGCCGCACCGGCGAGCGGGTCCTCTACTCGCTGCGCCTGAAGATCTTCGCCCAGCTCCAGCGGCTCGGGCTCGACTACTACGAGCGTGAGCTGACCGGCCGGATCATGACGAGGATGACGACCGACGTCGACGCCCTCTCGACCTTCCTGCAGACGGGGCTGGTCACCGCCTTCGTCTCGGTGGTCACCTTCTTCGGCATCATGGTCGTCCTGCTGGTGATCGACGTACAGCTCGCGCTCGTCGTCTTCACCACCCTGCCCCCGCTGATCGTCGCGACCTTCTTCTTCCGCCGGGCCAGCGTGAAGGCGTACGAGCTCGCCCGTGAGCGGGTGTCGGTGGTCAACGCCGACCTCCAGGAGTCGGTGTCGGGGCTCCGGATCGTGCAGGCCTTCCGCCGGGAGCGGGACGGCTCCCGGCGCTTCGCGGAGCGCAGCGAGAGCTACCGCAAGGCTCGTATCCGGGGCCAGTGGCTGATATCGGTCTACTTCCCGTTCGTCCAGCTGCTGTCCTCGGTCGCCGCGGCGAGCGTCCTGATCGCGGGCGCGCACCGGGTCGAGGCGGCCACCCTCACCACCGGCGCCCTGGTCGCGTACCTCCTCTACATCGACCTGTTCTTCGCGCCCGTCCAGCAGCTCTCCCAGGTCTTCGACGGCTACCAGCAGGCGACCGTCTCGCTGGGCCGCATCCAGGAGCTGCTGCGCGAGCCGACGTCGACGCAGGCCGCCGACCAGCCCCGCGAGGTCCCGTCCCTGCGCGGCGAGATCGCCTTCGAGGACGTGCACTTCGCGTACGGCAACGACGAGGAGGCCCTGGGCGGGATCGACCTGGCCATCCCGGCCGGGCAGACGGTCGCCTTCGTCGGCGAGACGGGCGCCGGGAAGTCGACCCTCGTCAAGCTGGTCGCGCGGTTCTACGACCCGACGGGCGGCCGGGTCACGGTCGACGGCACCGACCTGCGCACCCTCGAACTCACCGAGTACCGGCACCGGCTCGGGGTCGTCCCGCAGGAGGCGTACCTCTTCCCGGGGACCGTCCGGGACGCCATCGCCTACGGGCGGCCGGAGGCCACCGACGCCGAGGTGGAGGCGGCGGCCCGCACGGTCGGCGCCCACGAGATGATCGCCACCCTCGACGGCGGCTACCTCCACGAGGTGGCCGAGCGCGGCCGCAACCTCTCGGCGGGCCAGCGCCAGCTGATCGCCCTCGCCCGCGCCGAACTCGTCGACCCCGACGTCCTCCTCCTCGACGAGGCGACGGCGGCCCTGGACCTGGCGACGGAGGCCCAGGTCAACCTGGCCACCGACCGCCTCGCGGGCCGCCGTACGACGCTCGTGGTCGCCCACCGGCTCACCACGGCCGCCCGCGCCGACCGGGTCGTGGTCATGGACCACGGCCGGGTCGTGGAGGACGGCACGCACGACGAGCTGCTGGCCCGCGACGGCCGGTACGCCGAGCTGTGGCGCACCTTCATCGGCCAGGCCCAGGAGCCGGAGGAGCCGGTGGGCGTGGCCGGCTGAGGGGCCCGGCTCAGCGGCCGGCCGTGCGTACGGCGGTGAGGACCAGCGCGGTGCAGCGCATGGTGACGCCGCCCCCCATCGCGTCCACGACCTCGCCGATGCCGGCGAGCAGCGACTCGCGCCTGTCCGGTCTTGCTGACGGTCGTGCAACCATCCGACATACGTTCTGCGTCCGTACATCAGTACGTCCATGGATGGTGCACAACTGCGGTACGGGAGGGGACGACTGTGGACAATGGTGTTGTACGTCGGTGGCTGGCGCTCGGCGCGGCCGCGCTGGCCGCCTCCGGGGCGCTCACCCTCGTGGCACCGGCCGAGGCCCAGGCCGCGACGGCCGGCAGCTGCGCCGGGCGCGAGGTGTGGACGATGCCCTTCGCCACCGGCATCGTGCACGTCTACCGGCAGGGCGGCTACGTCTGTGCGATCACCCTTGCCGGCGGCTCCGACGCCCAGCGCCCCATGTCGGTCAGCGTCCAGGCCCGCGGCAACCGGCCGGTCGTCGACAAGGGCCAGTTCCGCCATCGCGCGGGTCCGGTGACGGTGCACGCCGGGCACCGGTGTGTGTGGGTGAAGGGCTCGGTGGGGCGCAGTTCGGTGAGCTCGGGCTGGATCCTGTGCTGAGGCGCGGATCGGGCCGGGGCTGACTTCGGACGTTCACACCGGGCGGGCGCAGCCCACCGGCCGTTCCCCGCCGAGCTGGACGTACAGGGCCGTCGATACCGGGCAGCCGGCCCGGGAGGTCACCGCCCGTACCACCTTGTACTGCGGTTTCCGCTTCCCCGAGCCGTCGCAGGCGGTCTCGCGGACCTGGCCGCGGCCCGAGCCGTACACACAGTCACCGACGATGGTGCGCGGTCCACCGCCCCCACCGGGGTCGCCGGGGTGCGGCGGCTCCAGGTTGCGCATACAGGCGTAGCCCCGCGGGATCGTTCCGGCGCCGGTTCCGCCACCGGTGCGCTGGGCGCTGATGTGCAGCACGAAGTCGGTGGTGCCCGGGCACAGCGGCCCGTCGGCGATGCTGCCGTCGTACCGGGCCACGACCCGGGCCGCCGCCCGCTCGCTGGTGCAGGGCACCTCGGTGAAGCCGGCGGTCCCGAAGGAGCTGCACTCGTCGACCGCGAGGAACCGCTCGCCGTACCCGGACACCGGTGGATCTGTTGTCGACCGGGCGCTGCCCGCCGGCTCCCCGGACGAGGTCAGCCGGCATCCGGCGAGCAGCAGGGCGGCCGCGAGTGCCAGCGGCACCCTCACAGAACGTCTCGCACGCATGCCAATCCCCCCGGGCCGGCCCCTCAGCCAGCGTGGCCCGCGACCACGGTCCACGCCAGCTGTGCGGGAGGCTTTCCGCCCATTGAGGGCGTTACGCCCGGTCCGTTACGTACGTCTGGTACGTCAGCCCATGGCCGATGGGATACAGCACCTGCGCCGGAACGTCCGCCCGCTGCACCGGCACCGGCAGCTTTCCGCGCGGCGCGACCCGGCCCGCGATCACCCGGGCGGCGGCACGCAGTTCGACGTCGGTCCAGGAGTACGAGGCCAGGAAGGCCTTGACGGCGGGCAGTTGGGCCACGTCGTACGGATTGCGCACGGCCACCGCCACCACCGGCCGCCCGGTGGCGAGGAGTTGCTCCACGAGCCGCTGCTGTCCGCTGCCCGCCGTCACGTTGTACGTGCCGACGACGACCGCGTCCACCCCCCGCGCCGCCGCGACCGCCTTGTCCACGGCCTCGGCGGAAGGTTCCGTACCGGTGGACAACGCGCTCGCGGAGAAGCCGAGTTCGGTGAGGGCGGCGGCGAGCACGCCGGTGGGCGGGCCCGTCGTACCGGACGGGGAGACCGGGTCGGCGCCGACGACCAGCACCTTGCCGTGGGTACGGCGGGAGAGGGGGAGCAGGCCGCCCTCGTTCACCAGCAGGGTCGTCGTCCGCTCGGCGATACGGTCGGCGGCCGCGAGGTGCTGCGCCGTGCCGACCACCCGGCCGACGTCCTTGGCATGGACGTACGGCCGGTCCAGCAGCCCCAGCCGGGACTTCAGCCGCAGGATCCGGAGGATCGATTCGTCCAGCCGGGACTCGGTCAGCTCCCCGCCCTGTACGGCCTTCAGGACGGCGTTCCAGGCGACGTCCGGGGCGGGCGGGTCGAGGAGCTGGTCGACGCCGGCCTTGAGGGCGAGCACGGGCACCCGGTCGTCGCCGTACTTGGTCCGTACGCCCGCCATGCCCAGCGAGTCGGTCACCACGACCCCGTCGTAGCCGAGTTCGCCGCGCAGGATGCCGGTGACGACCGGGTGGGAGAGGGTGGCCGGGTCGCCCGAGTCGTCCAGGGCCGGGAACTGGATGTGCGCGGTCATGACCGAGTCGATACCGGCCTCGACCGCCGCCCGGAACGGCACCGCGTCCAGCTTCTCCCACAGCTCCCGGCTGTGTGTGATGACCGGGAAACCGGTGTGGCTGTCCACGGCGGTGTCGCCGTGCCCCGGGAAGTGCTTGGCGGTCGCCGCGACCCCCGCGGCCCGGTACCCCGCCACCTCGGCGGCCACCAGCGCGCCGACCGCCTCCGGATCGGCGCCGAACGACCGCACGCCGATGATCGGGTTGGCCGGGTTCACGTTGACGTCGGCGTCGGGGGAGTAGTCCTGCAGGACACCCATCGCCCGCAGTTCCGTGCCGGAGATCCGGCCCACGGTGCGGGCGTCGGCATGCGAGCCGCCCGCCCCGATCGCCATCGCGCCCGGGAAGAGGGCCGCGGGCCTGCCGATCCGGCAGACGGCGCCGTGCTCCTGGTCGGTGGCGATGAGGACGGGCAGACCGCGCGGCTGCTCCAGCGACGCCCTCTGGATCCCGTTGGAGAGATCGGCGATCTGCCGCGGATTGCGGGTGTTGTGCGTCCAGGTGAAGTAGATGATCCCGCCGACCCGGTACTTCGCGATCAGCTCGGCGGCGGTGCGGACGCCGATCTCCTTGAGGTTGGCGTCGATGTCGGCCTGGTCGGGTTCGGTGGCCGAGTGGCCGTAGAACCGCATCACGAACAGCTGGCCGACCTTCTCCTCAAGGCTCATCCGGGAGATGAGGGAGCGGAGCTTCGTGTCGTCGGAGCCGAGGGCGTACGCGCCGGCGCCGACGGCCAGTCCCGCGGTGACGCCCGCGGTCGCGGCCAGAACGGTGCGTCTGGAGGGCATATGCGCTCCTTTTGGTGGGGAACCGCTGAAACGCACGTTAACGGGAAAGGGGCCGCCATCGGCGCATTGGAGGGGGGCACGTCGATGGCGGCGGGCCGGCGGCCGTGGTGCGGCGGAGAGGGTAGGTCAGCGATCGCAGCCAGCAGCGAGGGCCGACACCACACCACGGAGACTCTTCCGACAGCCTGGGCTTTGGACGGGAGGAGGAAGGGGTGGGTTCCCGGCAGGGGGCGGATTTTCGTAATTCGGTGCCGGGGGGATTCAAGAGGCTCCAGGGACAGCGCCCCTTTCAGGGGCGCTGGGGGTACCCCCGGCCGAAGGCTGGGGGAGGAACTGCGCGATCAACCCCCACCGGCCGGCACGCATCGAACCACGCGTTCCACCCTCCGGAACGCCCGGACGCCGCACCCCTTATCCGGCGATCATGGGCGGATGCCCCTCGTCGAGATCCCCGGTTCCAAGTCCGTCACCGCCCGCGCCCTCTTCCTCGCGGCCGCCGCCGACGGAGTCACCACCCTCGTCCGCCCCCTCCGCTCCGACGACACCGAGGGCTTCGCCGAGGGCCTCGCCCGGCTCGGCTACCGCGTCGGCCGCACCCCGGACACCTGGCAGGTGGACGGCCGCCCGCAGGGCCCAGCACTGCCCGAGGCCGAGGTCTACTGCCGGGACGGCGCCACCACCGCCCGCTTCCTGCCCACCCTCGCCGCGGCCGGCCACGGCAGCTACCGCTTCGACGCCTCCGAGCAGATGCGCCGCCGCCCCCTCGCCCCGCTCACCCGCGCCCTGCGCGACCTCGGTGTCGACCTGCGCCACGAGGAGACGGAGGGGCACCACCCGCTGCGCATCGAGGCGGCCGGGGTGGAGGGCGGCGAGGTGACGCTCGACGCCGGGCAGTCCTCGCAGTACCTGACCGCGCTGCTCCTGCTCGGCCCGCTCACCCGCAAGGGCCTGCGGATCCGGGTGACGGACCTGGTCTCGGCGCCGTACGTGGAGATCACGATCGCGATGATGCGGTCGTTCGGGGTGGAGGTGGCACGGGAGGGCGAGGTCTTCGTCGTCCGGGCCGGCGGCTACCGGGCCACGACCTACGCGATCGAGCCCGACGCCTCCACTGCCAGCTACTTCTTCGCCGCGGCGGCGGTGACCGGGCAGGAGGTCACCGTCCCGGGGCTCGGACGCGGCGCGCTCCAGGGCGACCTGGGCTTCGTCGACGTGCTGCGGCGGATGGGCGCGGACGTGGAGATCGCCGAGGACCGTACGACCGTCCGCGGCACCGGCGGACTCCGGGGCCTGACCGTCAACATGCGGGACATCTCCGACACCATGCCCACCCTCGCGGCGATCGCCCCCTTCGCGGACGGTCCGGTCCGGATCGAGGACGTGGCCAACACCCGGGTGAAGGAGTGCGACCGGCTCGACGCCTGCGCGGAGAACCTGCGCCGGCTGGGCGTCGGGGTCAGCACGGGCGACGACTGGATCGAGATCCGGCCCGGCACCCCCGCCCCGGCCGAGATCAAGACCTTCGGCGACCACCGCGTCGTGATGTCCTTCGCGGTGACCGGCCTGCGCACGCCCGGCATCTCCTTCGACGACCCCGGATGCGTGAGGAAGACGTTCCCGGGCTTCCACGAGGCGTTCGGGGAGCTGGCCGCCGGGTGGGGAATTCCGTTCGACGGCGCATGACCGGGTCGGCGAGACTCCGGGCGTGACCTACATCTTGCAAGGGCCGGTGCTGGAGGGCGGGTTGGTGCGCCTGGAGCCGCTGGAGCACCGGCACACGGATGATCTGGCGGTGGCGGCGGAGGAGAACCGCGGGACCTACGACTTCACCTGGGTCCCCCGGGCCGGGGAGGTCGGCGGCTACATCGACGCCCAGCTCGCCCGCGCGGCGACCGGACGGCTCGCGCCGTACGCGCAGGTGTCCCTGGCGACCGGGCGGGCCGTCGGCGCGACGGCGTTCTGGGATCCCCGGTGCTGGCTCGGTGAGGACCGGCTGGACGCGGTGGAGATCGGGTTCACCTGGCTGGCCCGCTCCGCGCAGGGCACCGGGGTGAACGCCGAGGCCAAGTACCTGCTCTTCCGGCACGCCTTCGAGGTCTGGGGTGTCTCCCGCGTCGACCTCAAGACCGACGCCCGCAACGAGCGCTCCCGTGCCGCCATCGCCGCCGCCGGCGCCCGCTTCGAGGGCGTGCTGCGCAACTGGTCCCGCTCCTGGGCGCCGGGCGAGGACGGCCGGCTGCGGGACTCCGCGATCTTCTCGGTCACGGCGGCGGAGTGGCCCGGGTGCCGGGAACGGCTGGCGGAGCGGATCGCGGGGTACGACGCCGTACGGCCACGGCCTGTGTGAGGCCCGTCCTCACGCCGACTCGTTGAGCAGCCGGGCCAGATGCTCCCGGCCCGCCGCCAGCAGGTCCGGCAGCGGGGCCGCTGCCTCGTACCAGCGTTTCTCGTACTCCCAGCACAGCCAGCCGTCCCAGCCGTGCCGGGACAGCACCTCCACGCACTCGGAGAGCGGCAGGATCCCGGCGCCGAGCGGCAGCGGGGTGGTGTCCTCGGCCGAGGCGATGTCCTTGACCTGGACATAGCCGAGGTACGGCGCGAGGGCCGCGTAGCTCTCGGCGGGCTGCTCGCCGCCCAGCCAGGTGTGCATCACGTCCCAGAGCGAGCCGACCTGCCGGTGGCCGACCGGGCCCAGCACCCGGATCGCGTCGGCGCCGGTGCGGTGCGAGTCATGGGTCTCCAGCAGGACCCGGACACCGAGTGCGGAGGCGTCCTCGGCGACCGTGCCCAGCCGCCCGGCGGCGATCGCGTCGGACTCGGCCGCGGGCAGCGCGGGGTCGGCGCCGGGGAAGACCCGGACGAAGGACGCGCCCAGGTCGTGGGCCAGCTGGAGGAGCCCGCGCATCTCGTCGAGGACCGGGCCGTCCGCGCCGGGCGCCGCGACGCGCGCGTACCCGGCGACGCCCAGGACCTCGACCCCGCAGGACTTGAACTCGGCAGCGACATCGGCCCGTTGGGCCGGGCCGAGGCCGGGATGCACAGGTTCCTCCGGGTGGGCGCGCAGCTCTACGCCGTGGTAGCCGTGGGCCGTGGCGAGCGCAAGCACGTCCGTCACCGGCAGACCGGGAACTCCGAGGGTGGAGAAGGCGAACCTCATACCCACCAACCTACTTCTCAGCCGCCGGTCCCGTGCAGGTCCAGCCGCCAGTCCTGGCCGACCAGGTCGTTGCCGAAGGAGCGGTGCGGTTTCTCGGCGGTGAGGACGAAGCCGTGCCGCTGGTAGATGCGGCGGGCGGCGGACAGGATGTCGTTGGTCCACAGGACCAGGTCGCGGTAGCCGACCCCGCGCGCGAACTCGATCACGGCGCCGACCAGCCGGTCGCCGATGCCGAGCCCCCGGGCCTCCGGTTCGACGAGCAGCAGCCGCAGCCGTGCGGTGCCGGGGGCGTCGTCCCGTACGCACATCACGCAGCCCATGGGCCGCCCGGCCCACTCGGCGATCCAGACCCGCTCCAGGTGCGGGTCGTGGTCCTCGGCGAAGTCGGCGACGATCCGGGCCACCAGCCCCTCGTAGTCGGCGTTGAAGCCGTACTCGGCCGCGTACAGCGCGGCGTTGCGCTGCACGATCCAGCCGAGGTCGCCGGGGTGCGGCTCGCGCAGGACGACCTCGCCGGCGCCCTCGGGGGTGTGCCCGTCGCCGAGGATCGTACGGATGGTGCGCATGGCCTCGGCGAGGCGTGGCCGCTCGCCGGGGTCGACGGCGCCCAGCAGCGAGCCGACCGAGTCCCGGGCCCGCTCGTCGAGCAGCTCGGCGGCGGCCCGGCCGCCCGCGGTGAGGGACACGCGCCGGCGCCGGGGGTCCTTCTCCGAGGGGGAGCGCTCGACCAGCCCGGCCTCCTCGAACTTGTTGAGGATCCGGCTCAAGTACCCGGCGTCGAGTGCGAGATCCGACCGCAGGTCGGCCGCGTCGGTATCGGTGGAGTGCGCGAGCTCGTACAGCACGCGGGCCTCGGTGAGGGTGTACGGGGCGTAGAGGTGGCGGCCGTAGTCGAGGGCGCCGATGAGGTTGGTGTAGAAGCGGTTGAAGGCGCGGATGTCCTGGACGGTCATGGCTGGGCCTCGATGGTTGACTGAGTCAGAGATACCGTCCTCCGAGGCTATCCCGGCACCCTGTCCGGCTGGAAGGTGTCGGCCCGAACAGCGGCTCTGCAGGCTTTACTTGTTCTTTTTGCCTAGGCCTGGTCCTGCTTTTGACTTCGTCGCATCCGAGTCGTAGGTTTATACACGAACGTCACTTATGTCCGTTTCAACTTCGGGCGTTGACGTGGTCCGCCGGAGAGCCCGGGGCGGTGCGGAAACCGACATCGCGGGCGGCGGACGCGCTCAGAGCTGCGCGCAGGCTCTGGAGTGCACGCAAGGCGGCCCCTGACGGGTCGTCGGTAACACAACTACACCCTCTGAGAGGGGCGAATCATGCGCGCGCACAGCACTCGGATCAGGAGAGTCGCCATCGCTGCCATTTCGGCACCGATCCTGGCGCTCGCGGCCGGAGCCGGCGTTGCCAGCGCGGCCACCCACTCCGCACCGGACCACGTTGTCACCTACCAGGAGCACGGCGGAGGCGGCGGTGGTGGCGGAGGTCACGGCGGCGGTGGCGGTCACGGTGGTGGCGGCTACGGCGGCGGAGGCCACGGTGGCGGAGGTTACGGCGGAGGCCACGGCGGCGGAGGTTACGGCGGCGGCCACGGCGGCCACGGCGGCTACGGCGGTGGCGGCTACGGCGGCGGCTGGTGGGGCGGCGACGATGACTACGGCTATGGCGGCTACGGCGGTCACGGCGGTGGCGGTCACGGTGGCGGTGGCTACGGCGGTGGCGGCTATGGCGGCGGTGGCTACGGCGGCGGCGGTCACGGTGGTGGCGGCTACGGCGGCGGTGGCCACGGCGGCGGTGGCTACGGCGGCGGCGGTGGCGGCGGCCACGGCGGCGGTGGCGGCGGTCGCTGATCAGACCCTTGTGACCGACACTGCCTGACGGCAGATCAAAGGATGGATCCGGGTGCCCGAGCCGCGGGCACCCGGATCTGTGCGCGCAGAACCCGCACGGGCCCCGGCCCCGTGGCCGTGGAGGCGGTGACCGGGTGAGGACCGTCCGCGGGGGCGGAGGCCCGGGGCGGGCCCTGCCCGGCGGCCGCCGGCCGGCAGCGTCCGCTGCCGGCCGGTCCGCGTCTTCGGGACGGCGAGGATGTTCGGGGGCACCTGAGCCGCGTCCCTCGACCTCCTCACCGCGGTGCCCGGACCGCGGCGTACCCGCACATCAGGCTCGCGGCACGCCCGAGGAGCCCCGCACCATCAGCTCCCCCCGGACCGTGGCGATCCCGCCCGGCGGCGGCTCCTCGCGGCCCATGGCGATACGGCCGGCCCGCGCCCCCGCCTCCGCCAGCGGCAGCCGTACCGTCGTCAGCGAAGGCACCGCGTCGATGCTGAACGGCAGGTCGTCGAAGCCGGCCACCGACACGTCCGCCGGGATCCGCAGCCCCGACTCCCGCAGCGCCGCGCACGCACCCAGCGCGACGGAGTCGTTCGCCGCCACCACCGCCGTAAGCGTCGGGTCCCGGCGCAGCAGCTCCAGCGTCGCCTCGTACCCGGCCCGCCGGTCGTACCGCCCGTGCACGGTCCAGCGCGGGTCCTCCTCGATCCCGGCCGCGGCCAGCGCCGCCCGGTGCCCTTCGAGGCGGTGCCGGGTGGTCGTCCGCTCCTCCGGTCCCGCGATGTAGCCGAGCCGCCGGTGCCCGAGCTCGATGAGGTGCTCGGTCAGCTGTTTGCCGCCCCCGCGGTTGTCGAAGGTCAGCGCCACCGCGTCCGTGTCCGGCGCCGGCGGCCGCCCGCACAGCACCACCCGGGTCCCCGCGTCCGCCAGCTTCCGCAGCTTCGCCGCCACCGCCGCCGCGTGCGGCACGTTCTCCACGGCCCCGCCGGTCAGGATCACCGCCGCCGCCCGCTGCCGCTGCAGCAGGGTCAGATAGGTCAGTTCGCGCTCCGGTGACCCCCCGGTGTTGCAGGTCACAGCCAGTCGCTCGCCGCCCGCGCGCCCGCCCGGACCGCCGATCTCGCCCTGGATCGCGCTCGCCATGATCCCGAAGAACGGGTCCGCGATGTCGTTGACGAGGATGCCGACCAGGTCGGACGTGGCCGCCGCGAGCGCGCTCGCCGGCCCGTTCAGGACGTAGTCCAGCTCGTCCACCGCCCGCAGCACCCGCTCGCGTGTGGTCGCCGCCACCGGGTAGTTGCCGTTCAGTACGCGCGACACCGTCGCGGGCGAGACCTGGGCGCGGGCCGCCACGTCCGCCAGGGTCACCGTCATCTCGTCGTCCTCCGGTCGCGCATCTCGTCGTACACCGTCGTACACAGCCTGATCAAAGGAAGCCCCCTTGCCGAGCAGACCATAAGGCCAATCACCCCGGTCGTTCGCCCCCTCGAACAACTCGACCCCATCACGGTCTTGTACAGACCACCGCTGAAAGGCTAGCTTCAGACTGTATAGAAAGCGCTTGCTGCGTTGCTGAGACGCACGCGGACGAAGGGAAACACGTGACACGCAAGACGGTGCGTATCGCCATGAACGGCGTGACCGGACGCATGGGCTACCGCCAGCACCTCGTCCGCTCGATCCTCGCCCTGCGCGAGCAGGGCGGTCTCGACCTCGGCGACGGCACCGTGCTGTGGCCGGAACCGATCCTCGTCGGCCGCCGCGAGCACGCGCTCCGCGAGATCGCCGACCGGCACGGCCTGTCGGACGAGCACATCTCCACGGACCTGTCGGCCGTCCTCGCCGACCCCACCATCGACATCTACTTCGACTCCCAGGTCACCTCCGCCCGCGAGGAGGCCATCAAGCAGGCCATCGCGGCCGGAAAGCACATCTACACCGAGAAGCCGACCGCGACCGGCCTGGACGGCGCCCTGGAGCTGGCCCGGCTCGCCTCCGCGAAGGGCATCAAGCACGGCGTCGTCCAGGACAAGCTCTTCCTTCCCGGCCTGCTCAAGCTGAAGCGGCTCATCGACGGCGGCTTCTTCGGCCGGATCCTGTCGGTGCGCGGCGAGTTCGGCTACTGGGTCTTCGAGGGTGACTGGCAGACCGCCCAGCGCCCGTCCTGGAACTACCGCGCGGAGGACGGCGGCGGCATCGTCGTCGACATGTTCCCGCACTGGGAGTACGTGCTGCACGAGCTGTTCGGCCGGGTGAAGTCCGTCCAGGCCCTCACGGCCACCCACATCCCGCAGCGCTGGGACGAGGGCGGCAAGCCCTACGACGCCACCGCCGACGACGCCGCCTACGGCATCTTCGAGCTCGACGGCGGGGCCATCGCCCAGATCAACTCCTCCTGGGCGGTCCGCGTCAACCGCGACGAACTGGTCGAGTTCCAGGTGGACGGCACCGAAGGCTCAGCGGTCGCCGGCCTGCGCAACTGCCGTGTCCAGCACCGCAGCGCGACCCCCATGCCGGTCTGGAACCCGGACATCCCGGCCACCTACGCCTTCCGCGAGCAGTGGCAGGAGATCCCGGACAACGGAGAGTTCGACAACGGCTTCAAGGCCCAGTGGGAGCTGTTCCTCAAGCACGTCTACGCCGACGCGCCCTACCACTGGGACCTGCTGGCCGGCGCCCGCGGTGTGCAGCTCGCCGAGCTGGGCCTGAAGTCCTCGGCCGAGGGCCGCCGTATCGACGTTCCGGAGGTCGCGCTGTGACCATCCAGCTTCCCGACCCCGACGGGGGACTGCGGGCGTACGAGCCGCGCAGCGAGCCGCTCGCCGTCACCCCCGGCACCCCGTTCACCTCCCGCACGGTCTTCTCGGCGGCGCACGTCGTCGCCGACCCCTTCGCGGACACGAGCCCCGACTCGCCCGCCGCCGTCGACTGGGACGCCACCCTCGCCTTCCGCCGCCACCTGTGGTCGCACGGCCTGGGCGTCGCCGAGGCGATGGACACCGCCCAGCGCGGCATGGGCCTGGACTGGGCGGGTGCGGCCGAGCTGATCCGCCGCAGCGCCGCCGAGGCCAAGGCGGTCGGCGGCCGGATCGCCTGCGGCGTCGGCACCGACCAGATCACCGGCCCGGCGACCCTCGCCGAGGTCCGGGCCGCCTACGAGGAACAGCTCGCCCTCGTCGAGGAGACCGGCGCCCAGGCCATCCTGATGGCCTCCCGGGCGCTCGCCGCGGCCGCCTCCGGACCCGAGGACTACCTCGACGTCTACGGCCACCTGCTCCGCCAGGCCACCGAACCGGTCGTCCTGCACTGGCTCGGCCCGATGTTCGACCCGGCTCTGGAGGGCTACTGGGGCTCGTCCGACCTGGACGCGGCCACCGGCACCTTCCTGGAGGTCATCGCCGCCCACCCCGACAAGGTCGACGGCATCAAGGTGTCGCTGCTGGAAGCCGGCCGCGAGATCGACATCCGCCGCCGTCTCCCGCAGGGCGTCCGCTGCTACACCGGCGACGACTTCAACTACCCCGAGCTGATCGCGGGCGACGAGCAGGGCTTCAGCCACGCCCTGCTCGGCATCTTCGACCCGCTGGGCCCGCTGGCGGCCGAGGCGGTCCGGGTCCTGGACACGGGGGACCGGAACGGCTTCCGGGCACTGCTCGACCCGACCGTCGAACTCTCCCGCCACCTCTTCCAGACCCCTACCCGCTTCTACAAGACGGGCGTGGTCTTCCTGGCCTGGCTGGCCGGCCACCAGTCGCACTTCACCATGGTCGGCGGCCTCCAGTCGGCCCGCTCCCTCCCGCACTTCGCCCGCGCCTACGAACTCGCCGACGGCCTCGGCCTGTTCCCGGACCCGAAGCTGGCGGAGGAGCGGATGAAGACCCTGCTCGCCCTGTACGGAGTCAACCAGTGACCGGCGACCTGTCCCGCTTCTCCATCAACCAGATGACCGTCAAGCAGCTGTCGATGCCCGAGCTGGTCGAGGCCTGTCTGGACCTGGGCGTGCCGGGCGTCGGCCTGTGGCGCGAGCCGGTGCAGTCGTACGGCGTCGAGGCGACCGCCAAGCTGGTCCGCGAGGCGGGCCTGGCGGTCACCACGCTCTGCCGGGGCGGCTTCTTCACGGCCGTCGACCCGGACGAGCGCGCCGCCGCCCTGGCCGACAACCGGCGGGCGATCGAGGAGGCGGCGACCCTCGGCACGGACACCCTCGTGCTGGTCTCCGGCGGCCTGCCGACGGGCTCCAAGGACCTGCACGGCGCCCGGGAGCGGATCGCCGACGCGCTGGCCGAGCTGGGCCCGTACGCCGAGCGGCACGGCGTCCGGCTGGCCATCGAGCCGCTGCACCCAATGTACGCGTCCGACCGCTGCGTGGTCTCCACCCTCACCCAGGCGCTGGACCTCGCGGAACGCTTCCCGGCCCACCAGGTCGGGGTCACGGTCGACACGTACCACATCTGGTGGGACGACCAGGCACCCGCGCAGATCGCCCGGGCGGGCGCGGGCGGCCGCATCCACACCTTCCAACTCGCCGACTGGACCACCCCGTTGCCGGAGGGCGTCCTCAACGGCCGCGGCCAGATCGGCGACGGTGCGATCGACATGCGGGAGTGGAAGGGCTACGTGGAGGCGGCCGGCTACACCGGTCCCATCGAGGTCGAGCTGTTCAACGACGGGCTGTGGGCGAGGGACGGCCGCGAGGTGCTGGCGGAGACGGCGAACCGGTTCGTGGAGCACACGGCGGACTGACGGATCCTTGGCCTGCCCGCTTCCCGCGCTGACGGGCAGGCCACGGCCCTAAGATCGGGTGCGACACCCGAATGAACGGACGCCGACGCCCATGTACGTCAGCCGGATCATCGTGAAGGACATCAAGTCCTTCCACGGTCCCCGCGAAGTCGACCTCACCCTGACCCGCCCCGACGGCAGTCACGCCGGGTGGACGGTGCTCGCCGGGCGCAACGGCTCGGGCAAGACGACGCTGCTGCGGGCCATGGCGCTGGCGCTCAGCGGGCCGGGGGTGGCCCGCAGTCTGGTGCCGGTGTTCGAGAACTGGGTGACCGAACAGAGCACGACGGGCCAGGTCGAGGTCGAGATCATCCGGGACACACGTCACGACCGGTTCTCGCAGGGCCGCCCGCCCGCCGGTGTCTTGCGGGCCGGACTCAGCTGGAAGACGCCCCGCGAGGGCTTCGCCGGCCGGGTTCCGGTCCGCCGGGGCGCCCTGCCCGGGCTCGACGAGATCAGATACACCAAGGCGCAGACCAGTGTCGCCCGCCGTGGTCCGTGGGCGGACAATCCCGCGGGCTGGTTCTCCGCGGCCTACGGGCCGTTCCGGCGGATGGCCGGCGGCTCGGGCGAGGTGCAACGGCTGATGCTGGCGTCCGGGCCCGTGGCCAGGCACACGAGTCTCTTCCACGAGGACGCCTCACTCGCCGAAGGCGTCGCCTGGCTGATCGAGCAGCACTTGCGCGCGCTGGAGGGCAGAGGGGGCGCCCAGGGGCTGAAGGCGTTCGCGCTGGCCCTGCTCGGCGACGGACTGCTGCCGGACGGGTACCGGATCAACGACGTCGACTCCGAGGGCCTGTGGGTCGAGCGGCACGGCAGCCGCTTCCCACTGAGGGAGATGAGCGACGGGTTCCGTACGGTGGCGGCGCTCGTCGTCGACATCCTCAAACAGCTGCACGACGTCTTCGGCGAGCACCTGTGGGAGTCCGACTGGCAGGGCAGGGACGACGAGTCGATCGCGTTGATGACACCCGGCGTCGTCATCATCGACGAGATCGACGCCCATCTGCATGTCTCCTGGCAGCGCCGGATCGGCCCCTGGCTGACCGACCACTTCCCCCGCATCCAGTTCATCGTCACCACGCACAGCCCCTACATCTGCCAGGCGGCGGATCCCGGCGGCCTCATCAGACTGCCCGGCGTGGACGAGGCGCGCCCGCCCGAGGTCATCGACCAGGACCTGTACGACCGGGTGGTGTACGGCAGCGGCGACGACGCCGTGCTCTCCGACCTATTCGGTCTCGACACGCCCTACTCCGAGCGGGCCGAGCAGGTGAGGGCCGAGTTCGTGGAGCTGGAGGCGGAGATCTACGACGGTGCCTCATCGCGGGAGTCGCTCGCCCGCTACCGGGAGCTCAAGGAGCGGCTTGCCAGCTCGCCGTCGGCCCGTGTGGACGAGATGAGCGCGCACCTCCAACGGATCGCGGAGGAGATCAAGGACGAAGCGGAGTGATCCGGCTTCGGCGCGCAGTCCTGCCGGCGGCAACGGCGGAACGACTGAGGGACTACACCGACGACATCCGGCAGCACGCCACGGAGAAGGAACGCAAGGACAGGGCGAAGGAACTCTGGGAGAGTCGCCGGCGGGTCCGCCCCGCACTTCTCAGGGGGCTCGCGGAGATGGCTCCGGGCCACGAACGCTGCATGTACTGCGGTGACGGCCAGGGCACGGACATCGACCACTTCGAGCCGAAGAGCCTCGCTCCGCTGCGTACCTTCGACTGGCTCAACCATCTGCTCGCCTGCTCGTTCTGCAACAGCAACCAGAAGCGGAACCTCTTCCCCACCGAGGCCGACGGCAGCCCTCTGCTCGTCGACCCGACAGCCGAGGACCCCTTGGACCACCTACGACTGGTGCTCCCGCTCGGCGTGTACCGGGGCCTGACCGCCCGGGGGCGGGCCTGCATCGAGGTGTTCGGCCTCAACGCCAGAGCGGTCCTGGTCAAGGGACGCGTGGACGCCTACGCGACTGCCAGGCACTCCATCGAACTGTGGCGCATAGCCATGGACAAAGGGCAACGCGACAAGGCGACCGAGATCGTCCGGGTCGCCTGGAACCGTCCCCTCATCGATGTACTGGAAGCCATGTTCCACCAGTCCGGCCATCCGGCGGCCGATGCCCTGTTCGCGGGTGAGGAGGAGACCCTCGACCTCCTCCGCGATTCCGAACTGCGGACCGCTTTCCTGCACTTCCGGGGCGTCAGCTACTGATACACCCGTCCCGCACTGCCCCTACGAACGCTGCCCAGCCGTCGGACGAGAAGACCAACGCCGGGCCGGTGGGCCCCGCTTTGCTGTCACGGACGGGTACGACGGCGTGGCCACGGGCGATCTCCAGGCAGTCGTCGTTGGTGCCACCGCTGTAGCTGGACTTGTACCACCCGGTGAAAGCGGACGAGTTGGAGACGGTGTGTTCATTGCTCGCCATGTGCGTGATCCTCCGCTGCCGCTCTGACGACGGCAAGTGACTGCTGATGCGACAACGCGTCGCTCAAGGCCAGAGCGTAGGCCGTCTGGCTGGCGGTCACCAGCGCCGGATCGTCCATCAAGTTGCCCGTGAGAAAGCCTTCGACGTAGGCCACGGGGCGGAGTCCTCGAAACTCATGAGGGTGAGATAGCTCTGCAGGAGAGCGTGTGCTCCGACACCGTACGGAAGCACGTGGAGCCGCAGTCGTCCTGCTTCGTCCATGTCTGCGATCTTGTGCGGCTGTACTGCCATGACCTGGGAGCCGCCGACGCGGCGCCGCAGCACCGACTCGTCGAGCAGCGTCCACACGACCGGCTGCTGGGGGCCGTCGAGGATGCGGCGGCGTTTTGTTCGGTTGACGAGGAACCCGTCAAGCTCCTCAGCCGTGTAGGTCGGCCGGTACGCACGGAAGAGTGCACTCGCGTAGTCCTCGGTCTGGAACAAGCCGGGAACCAACGACAGCGCGAACTGTTGGATGAGCGTGGCCTGTTTCTCCAGTTCGGCCACAGCAGCGAAGTAGTCGTTGTACTTCGAGTCCAGGTCCTCCAGCCACCGCTCGAAGAACCCGTCCGTCTTGAGGGCCCGGTCGATCCGTCGTGCGTCGTCGGACTTCGGCAGCCGCCTCCCCGCCTCGAAGTGGCTGATCAGTGTGGGCGAGCACACGACCAACTCGCCCAGTTCCCCTTGAGTCAGACCGGCCGCCATCCGCCGCAGCCTCAGCTCCTCTCCGTACTTCTCCCGTTGCGTCCGAGGCTTCTGGCGCTCGCTCATGCGGCCAACTCCCGTTCCTGACAAAGGCTCTGTCAAGTCCACACCCCTGGAAGCGTAGCCAGTCCCGACCTCACTCTGTGAGGGAGTCACCACACAACGAAGTCACCGCAGGTGAGAAAGCAGGTCGGCATGACACATCTCCTGGCCCGGCTGGTCGAGCCGTTGCTCCGGTTCTTCCTGCCCGCTCGCGGGCGACGGCGCCGTAGGCCGGTCGTACCGCTCGCGTACACGTATCCGTACTCGTGCCCGTACGTCGGCCGCCCGACGGCGTACCGCAGGGGCGAAGCTCCCTTGCGCGGCGAGGACAACCCGCTCGTCCGTCCCTATCTCGACCATGTGGAGACCTACGCGTGAGCGGGCGCCTGCTTCCGTGGACCGGTGCGGACGGCAAACCCTGTTACCTCGTGGGCGACGGCACGGGTCATGTCTCCCGTCTCGCGGACCAGATCGAGAGCCTGCACCTCGGCATGGCGGGCGACCTGCTCGACCACACGGCCGAACTCCTCGCCGAGCAGCGGCTGACCGGTGAGGAACTTCGCTACCTCGCCCGGCGACTGAGCGAATCGCTGAGGGACGTCAAGCGCGTCGCCGAGAGCAGGGGTGCGCGGCCAGGTTGACCCTCGACCTTGTGCAGGGCCCAGAGTGCCGGTGTGGAGAACGACATGCGCAGCATCGGCGAGATGGCCCGCGACAGCGGCCTGGGCGTGAGCGCCCTGCGGTTCTACGACCGGGCCGGTGTGCTGGTGCCTGCCTGGGTGGATCCGGTGAGCGGTTACCGCTGGTACGAACCCGGGCAGGTGGAGGAGGCCCGGGTGCTGGCCCGCCTGCGTCGGGCCGGGATGCCGCTGGCGGACATCCGGCTGGTGCTGGCCGGCTGGTCCGGCCCGGACACCGATCTGGTCCGGAAACTGTTCAAGGCGCACCTGCGCCGTCTCGAACAGGGGCTGGTCGATGCCCGCATCGAGTTCTCCGCGCTCCGAGCGCTACTCGATCACCGGGAGAATGTCATGACCTCGCTCCGCACCGCCACCGTCCGGCTGTCCGTCGCCGCGCCGGAGCTTGCAGCCGCGCTGGACACGGTTCGTTTCGCGGCGAGCACCGACCCCGAGCTGCCGATGCTCGGCGGGGTTCTGTTCGACATCGAGGGCGAGAGCCTGCGCGCGGTGGCCACCGACCGGTACCGGATGGCGGTCGCGCGGGCCGGGGTCGCCGGGCATGACGGGGGCCGGGTGCAGGTCATCGTGCCCACTCCGCTCGCCGACGCGATGCGTGCGCTGTCGGACGGCGAGGGACCTGTGCGACTCTCTCTTGACGGTGACCGCGTGACACTGGAGGCCGGGGACCGGCAGGCGGCCGGTCGGTGCCTCGACCACGACTTCCCCGACTACCGTCGTCTCCTGCCCCGGGCCGGCGGACGCCGCACCGTCGTCGAGGTGGCGGCCTTCCGGCACGCTCTGGAGACGGGTCCTGTCCGTTCCGGAGAGGCCGGGGCGCCCGACCTCAGCGTGCTCAGGGTGGAGGACGGCGGCACGGTGACCCTCTGCGCCGACGGCGACGGAGCCGATGCAGACGAAGACCCGAACCGCGTCGCCGTCAACCGTGAGTTCCTGTTGGCCGCGCTGGCTGCCGGGGCCCGTGACCGACTGATTTTGGAGCTCGGCGCGCCCACAGCGCCGATCGCGATCCGCCGGCCCGACGACGAGGACGCCTTCTCGCTCCTGATGCCGGTCCGCCTGGATCACTGACGGCATGTTCACCCTGATCCGGCCCGCTCGAACCCCTCGGCCGGAGCCGGATCGCTGGTGCGGGAACCTGTGCGAGAACCTCTTCGCACAGGTTCTTTCTATATTCCCTGTTCGCGCAGACCATTTGTTTTGAACGGCTGTGCTCAGACTGTAGGTTCGCGATTCATAAGGCCTTGGGAACTGCATTCGTTCTGCTTGTGTCTATACGATTCGATTCAGCCGCAAGGGTGAGTTGGGGACTCGGAATTGCGGCGGAAAACAGGCCATTCAAAGCCAAGGAGTTTCTTGTGAACGTGCGTATCGCCATTGTTTCCGCAGTTTCCGCCGTGCTCCTCGCCGCCGGTGCCACGGCCGCCGTCGCGGCCCCCGCCCCGGCCCTCAGCATCAAGGCCAGCGCCGCCCACGTCCAGCTGGGCGACCCCGTCACCCTCACCGGCAGGGCCACCGGCATCAAGGACGGCAGCAAGGTGACCCTCCAGATCAAGAACGGCAAGAAGTGGCAGACCCTCCCCGAGACGGCGAAGGTCAAGAAGGGCGCCTACAAGTTCGCCGAGAAGCTCGACGACAAGGGCGTCGCGGTGCTGCGCGTGAAGGACGGCAAGACGGTCTCCAAGTCGGTCTCCGTCGACGTCCGCTGATCACGGCGGTCACCCCTGACCGACCCGGCTGAGATCCTGCCCCACCCCGTCCGATCCGGGGTGGGGCAGGTGCCGTCGGGGCGTGAGCGCTCCTTGTGGGTCCGAGGATCCCACGGTGGGCCGCTGCTCCGGGCACCTGCCCGGGCTCGCGGAAAATTTCCGGGACCCCCGTACAACCCTCCCCCCACCCTGCCGGTCATACCTGGCATCGGAGCTTTCGGAGGGGGATCCGGGGGGATCGCGGGGGTTCTGATACGGAGGGGAAAGCCGAGGGGGTTCGGTCGACGGACCGGGCCCCCTCGAAGCATGTTCACGGCTGATTCCTGAGTTGTTCCCGGGGGCCGGGTGCCCCAGGCTGCTCCCTGGGCGGGACGACTGTTCGACTCGGGGGGTCTCGTGCTGCGCATCCACTTCACGCCTGAGGACCTGGGCCGGGTCCGGGTGGCCGGCGCCCCCGATCCGCTCTGGGAGATCACCTTCAGCCTGCACCGCCTACAGACCTCGCGGGGCCGCTGGGCGTACGCCGACTGGTACCGCGAGACCCGGACCGTCCTGGCCGGCACCCCGCTCGGCGCCGCCGTCCGCCGGCTCCTGGTCCCGGTGCTGCCCAGGGCCCGCTACCTGCCCGACTTCCTCACCCCGCACGAGGCCGCCGACGGCCTGGACCCCGGGCTCGCGGCGATCGTCGACACCCCGCCCGTCCGGGTCGCCCACGAGATACGCACACTGGACCGGCTCACCGGCGCCCCGGACTGGGCGCCCCGGCTGGTGGAACGCGAGGCCCGGGAGGATCTGGCCGGACTCCTGCGCGCCTACCACGAAGCGGTCATCGCCCCCCACGAGAGCCGCATTCACGCCAAGGTCGCCTCGGAGTGCGCCCTGCGGGGCCGGGACACCCTCGCGGCGGGGCTCGACGGGCTGCTCGCCGGTCTGTCCCCCGCCATCCGCTGGCATCCGCCGGTCCTCCTTGTCGACTACGTCATCGACCGCGACCTGTACCTCGAGGGCCGCGGACTGCGCCTGGTCCCCTCGTACTTCTGCTGGCAGTCACCGGTCTCCCTGGCCGACGACACCCTCCGGCCCGTCCTGGTCTACCCCGTGCAGGGCGATCGCCGCGCCGTCCCCGGCCGACCGCCCGACGCCTCGCTCGCCGCGCTGCTCGGCCGGACCCGGGCGGCCGCGCTGCGGTCCCTCGCGCTCGGCGCGACCACCTCTGAACTGGCCCGGTTCCTGGGGGTGTCGGTGCCGACGGCCACCCACCACACCACCGTGCTGCGCGACGCCGGCCTGGTCATGAGCCACCGCCACCACAACACCGTGCTGCACACCCTCACCCCGCTGGGCGCCGCGCTGCTCGGACCCGCGCCGGCCCGCCCCGGGGCCCTGGACCGCGCGGACGGCTCCCCCGCCGCCCCGGGCAGCTGAACGCTCGCGCGCGGCGCACACCCGCGCCCGGTTCGTCATCCGAGTGGGCCGAGCAGGGCCGCCGCCCGCGTCAGGGCCTGTCGCCGGTGCTGCCAGACCTCCTCCAGGCGGGTCCGCGTCCCGGCCGGCTGCCGGCCAAGGAAGACGTCCCGCTCGGTGGCGCCCGCGCGACGCAGACCGCTCGCGTCGTCGCAGTGCTGATCGGCCGTCGCGGCCGCGCGCTGCTCGCGCGCCAGCTTCGCGGCGCTCGCCCCCTGGACCGCCTCGGCCTGCAGCGACTGGATCAGCGCGGCGGGCGTCTTCGCCCTACGGCCGGCGTCGGCCATGCAGCGCTGCCACCGTTGCAGGGCCTTCTGGTAGGCGGGGGCGGTGGCCAGGTACCGCTCCAGGAGCTGGTCGACGTCCTGCGGTACGAGCGTGTCCTCCAGGGCCGCCCGTACCGTGCCGTACAGTCCGGCCCGGGCCCGCGCCGTGCAGCCGCCCGTGGCATAGGTCCCGCTGGACCCGCTGGGCAGGGTCAGCGGGGCGGTCCGGCCGGCGGGGCCGTCGAGTACCGCCGTGTAGCGGGCCGCTGCGGCGGTGGACAGGGAGCGCACATACCGGTCCTGGGCCGTGCCGCCGCCGTTCAGGCTGCCCAGCGCGGTGGAGACGCCGTAGCCGGGTGCCGAGCGGGAACCGATCGACTCGGCCGTGGTCGCCCCGGCCGGTGGCTGCGGGCCCGCGCTCGTGATCAGGTAGCGCAGTCCGTGCTCGCGCATGCAGCGCTGGGTGAGGATCTGCAGGGCGCCGAAGAGCCGCCAGCGCTGGCGCTGGGCGGTGGCGTCGTGGGTGAGGACGGCGGCGGCGTGACCGGACTCCCGCGCCGACGGCGCCGCCTCGGCGGATGCGGCCGTGCTCGGCCCGGTGCACGCGGTCGCGGCGGCACAGACCAGGGTCACGGTCAGGATCAGCAGGGGCAGCAGGCGTACGGGTGCGCGCCTGGTACGGCGGCGCGAGAGCTCTGTCATGGGTGGTCGCCCGTCATCCGTGGGCCGGAGCAGGCCCGGTCAGCAGTTGGAGGTCCAGAAGTTGCTGCTGATCGAGTCGTTGAAGCTGGTGTCGGTGTCCGGCCAGACGAGTTGCGAGAAGTCGTTGTGGGACCAGTCCTTGGGCAGGCACGCGGACAGCCCGGTGTAGCTCGTGCCGCTCCACACCTCGACGCCCAGACCGCTGGTGCCGTGGTTGTACCCGGAGGAAGCGCAGTCGCTCCACGTCCCGTTGGCACAGCCGCTGTGCGAGTAGGCGCCCCAGTTGGTGTTGTTGCCGGAGAACTTGCCCGGCGTGCCGGGGTAGCCGGCGTCCTGCCAGAAGCAGAAGTAGGTGCTCGGGCAGTCGGACTTCGCCTGCGGGGAGAGCTCGTCGGAAGCGGAAACGCTCCCCTGCACCGCCTGCGGGGCGGCGGCGGCCGGCCTGCTGTGCCCGTCCGCGGCGGCGGCGCTGCCGGACAGGGAGAGGCCGAGCGCGGCGGCCAGGGCGAGGGCGGCGAGTGCCGCGGCTAAGCGGAAGAATCTCATGCGGGATTCCCTCATCTCGGGCTGTTCGTACCTGGGTTCTCCGGACGCGTTGCGGGCCAGGCACGGCGGAGTCCGCCCCGCGGCGTACATGGGGCGATTTGCAACGCTGTCGAGTGATATTGCCAACCAGGACAGAGGGCGGCCATCACGTTTCAACAGGATGAAAAGTCCCAGGTGCGGCCCGGGAACCGGGTGCTCCGCATGCACCCGCCCTAGAAGAACACCCCGCACCGCAGCAGTACGTTCGCGTAAGGCCGGGCCTCGCCCGTGCGGACCACCAGATGCGCGTTTGCCGACAGCTCCTTCAGCGTCTCGTGCGGGACCAGGGCCAGGTCGGCGAAGTGTCCGTCCAGCAGCTTCGCGGCGGCCGGGTTGGCCCGGCGGACCTCGGCCGCCGCCGTCGCGCCCTCCACGACCAGCTCGCCCAGCAGCCCCTCCAGCACCTGAGCGAAGGACGGCACCCCGGCCCGGAACGCGAGGTCCACGACCCGCGGCCCCTTCGGGATCGGCATGCCCGCGTCGCACACCAGCACCGTGTGCCCGTGCCCCAACTCCGCCAGCGCGCCAGCGAGATGACGGTTGAGGATTCCCGCCCGCTTCACAGCGCGTCGACCTCCGCCGCCGTCGGGTACGACTCCTGCGCGCCCCGCCTCGTCACCGCCGCCGCCCCGACCCGGGCCGCGTACGCCGCCGCCCCGGCGAGCGACTCGCCCGCCCCGAGCCGTACCGCGAGGGCCGCCGTGAAAGCGTCCCCGGCGCCCGTGGTGTCCACCGCGTCCACCTTCACGGACGGCACCGACTCCACCCCCTGGCCGTCGGCGACCAGCGCGCCCTGCGCGCCCAGCGTCACCACCACCGACTTCGGGCCCTTCGCCAGCAGGAGCCGCGCCCAGTCGGCCGGTTCCTCGCTCACGCACGCCTCGCCCAGGATCACCTTCGCCTCGTGCTCGTTCACGATCAGCGGGTCGCAGGCCGCCAGCACCTCACCCGGAAGGGGCTGCGGCGGGGAGGGGTTGAGGACGAATCGGCTGCCCGGGGCCACGCTCCGGACGACCTCCAGCACCGTCTCCGACGGGATCTCCAGCTGCGTGGAGACCACCCGGGAGGCCTGGAAGAGGCTGCCCGCGGCCCGGACGTCCGCCGGGGTGAGCCGGCTGTTCGCGCCCGGGGACACCACGATGCTGTTGTCGCCCGAGGGGTCCACCGTGATCAGCGCGACGCCCGTCGGTGCCCCGCCCACCAGCACACCCACCGTGTCCACACCGGCCGCCCGCTGCGAGTCGAGCAGCAGCCTGCCGTGCGCGTCGTCGCCGACCCGGGCCAGCAGGGCGGTACGGGCACCGAGCCGGCCGGCCGCGACCGCCTGGTTGGCGCCCTTGCCGCCGGGGTGCGTGGCGAGGTCGCCGCCGAGCACCGTCTCACCGGCGGCCGGACGCCGTTCGACGTCTATGACCAGGTCGGCGTTGGCCGATCCCACGACCAGGAGGTCGTAGTCGTACATCAAAGACTCCCTAAGAGAATGGATCGAGGCGGCCGGGCGTCCATTGAACCGCCCGGCCGCCTCCTCGGTGGCTCAGCCCGTGAACCCGTCCACGTTCTCCTTCGTGATCACCTTCACCGGCACCTTGATCGTCGGGTCGATCTTCTCGTCCTTGATCGCCTTGAGCGCGTTGTCCACGGCGATCTTCCCGAGCTCGGACGGCTGCTGGGCGACCGAGGCGTACAGCGTGCCGTTCTTGACCGCCGTCAGTCCGTCCGGGGTGCCGTCGAAGCCGACCACCGAGACCGACGTGCCGGCCTTGGAACCCAGCGCCTTGATCGCGCCGAGCGCCATCTCGTCGTTGGCGGCGATGACGCCCTGGACGTCCGGGTGGGCCTGCAGCAGGTTCGACATCACGTCGAGGCCCTTGGTGCGGTCGAAGTCGGCCGGCTGCTGGGCCACCACCTGGATCCCGGGGTAGGCCTTGAGGCCTTGGGCGAAGCCCTGCGCGCGCTCCCGGGCGGCGGAGGTGCCGGCCTGGCCCTGCAGGATCACGATCTTGCCGTGGCCGCCGAGCTTCTCCGCGATCGTCTTCGCGGCCAGCTCACCGCCCTTGACGTTGTCGGAGGCGACCAGCGTATCGGTCTTCGCGTTGTTGACGCCCCGGTCGACGGCGATGACGGGGATGTCCGCCTTGTCGGCGGCCTTCACGGAGTTGCTCGCCGCGTCCGAGTCCACCGGGTTGACGATGATCGCGCCCAGTCCCGAACTGGTGAAGTTCTGCAGCTGGTTGGCCTGCTGCGAGGCGTCGTTCTGGGCGTCCGTGACGGTCAGGTCCACACCCAGCTTCTTCGCCTCGCTCTCGGCACCGGACCGGATCTGCACGAAGAACGGGTTGTTCAGGGTGGACAGGGACAGCCCGACCCGCGGGGTGGCGGAGGCGGAGCCCGTGTGCAGGAGGGAGGTCGCCGCCGCCAGCGCCACCGTGATGACCGCCGCGAGTACGTACGTCCCGGCCTGTTTGCCCTTGCTCCCGCCGATCCGGGGGGCCGCCGGGGTGGCCCCGGCCTTGCGGCGCACGGTGTCGAGGAGCACCGCCAGGGCGATCACCACACCGATGACGACCTGCTGCCAGAAGGCCGACACGTTCAGCAGGTTGAGGCCGTTGCGCAGCACCGCCAGGATCAGCGCGCCGATCAGCGTCCCGGACGCCTTGCCCGTGCCGCCGGCCAGCGACGCGCCGCCGATCACGACCGCGGCGATGGCGTCCAGCTCGTAGCCGTTGGCCGCCTGCGGCTGCGCGGAGGCCAGCCGGGCCGCCAGCACGATGCCCGCGACGGCCGCGAACAGACCGGTCAGCGCGTAGATGGCGAGCTTCTGCCGCGACACCCGCAGTCCGGACAGCCGGGCGGCCTCCTCGTTGCCGCCGATCGCGTACATGGAGCGTCCGATGTACGTCCGGCCCAGCACGAAGGCCGCGACGAGCCCCATGACGATCATGACCAGCACCGGCACCGGCAGCCAGCCGCCCAGCGTGTCACCGAGGTGCGAGACCGAGTCCGGGAAGGCGATCGGGGAGCCGCCGGAGATCACCAGCGACAGACCGCGCGCCACCGACAGCATCGCGAGTGTCGCGATGAACGACGGCAGCTTGCCGTACGCGATCAGGAAGCCGTTGACGAGACCGGCCGCGATGCCGGTCAGGACCGCCAGCACCACCGCGACGAAGACCGGGACCCCGTGCTGGGTCGCGCTCCACGCCAGCACGGTCGCCGACAGCGCCGCCACCGAGCCCACCGACAGGTCGATGCCCGCCGACACGATCACGAAGGTCGCGCCGAAGGCGAGGATGGCCGTCACGGCCGCCTGGACACCGACGTTCAGCAGGTTGTCGGTGCTCAGGAAGTCCCCCGACAGCGCCGACATGGCGATGACGAGGACGATCAGCGCGCTCAGCGCGCCGTTGTCGAGGAACAGTCTGCGCACGGCCGCGGCGCCACCGGCGCCCGATGCCTTGCCCTTGAGCGTGTCAGTGGCCACGAGCGGCCTCCTTGTCGGTCGTGGTGGGATTGCTGACGGCGAGCGCCATCACGGAGTCCTGGGTGGCCTCGGCGGCGGACAGCTCGCCCGCGATCCGTCCCTGGGCCATCACCAGCACCCGGTCGCTCATGCCGAGGACCTCGGGCAGATCGCTGGAGATCATCAGTACCGCGGCTCCGGCGGCCGTGAGCTCATTGATGAGCTGGTAGATCTCGACCTTGGCGCCGACGTCGATACCGCGCGTCGGCTCGTCGAGGATCAGCACCTTCGTGTCGGCGAGCAGCCACTTGCCGATGACGACCTTCTGCTGGTTGCCGCCGGAGAGCGTGCGCACCTGCTGCCCGAGGCCCGCCATCCGGACGCCCAGTTGCAGGGCGATCCGCTCGGCGGCGGCGTGCTGCGCCTTGAGATCGACGATCCCGGCCCGGGTGGCTTTCCGCAAGGTCACCAGGCCGAGGTTCTCCTCGACCGAGGCGTCCAGGACCAGCCCCTGCCCCTTGCGGTCCTCGGGGACCAGCCCGATCCCGGCGGTCATGGCCGCGTTGACGTCATGGCCCCGCAGAGCGGTGCCGGAGACCTTCACCGCCCCCTTGTCGTACCGGTCGGCGCCGAAGACGGCCCGGACCACCTCCGTACGGCCGGCACCCACAAGGCCCGCGATCCCCACGACTTCCCCCGCGTGCACCTCGAAGCTCACGTCGTGGAAGACCCCGTCCCGGGTGAGCCCCTCGACGGAGAGCAGCGCGGCGCCCTTCTCGCCCCGCTCCCGCGGGTACTGCTGCTCGATGGACCGTCCCACCATGAGCCGTACCAGCTCGGCCTCCGGGGTGGCGGCGGGCACCTGTCCGACGGACTTCCCGTCGCGGATCACCGTCACCCGGTCCCCCAGAGCGGCGATCTCCTCCAGGTGATGCGTGATGAAGACGATCCCGACGCCGTCCTCGCGCAGCTGCCGCACGATCGCGAAGAGCTTCTCGACCTCCTCCGAGGTGAGCACGGCGGTCGGCTCGTCCATGATCAGCACGCGCGCGTCCAGGCTGAGCGCCTTCGCGATCTCGACCATCTGGAGACGGGCGATACCGAGCTCACGCACGTGCGCGTCGGGCGGCACGGCGACCCCGACCCGCTTCAGCAGGACCTCGGCGTCGGCCTCCATCCGCTTCCGGTCGATCATCCCGAAGCGGCGCGGCTGGCGGCCCAGGAAGATGTTCTCGGCGACCGTGAGATCGGGTACGAGGTTGAACTCCTGGTAGATGGTCGCGATCCCGAGGCGCTCGGAGTCCTGCGCACCGTGGATGCGCACCTCCTCGCCGCCGGCCAGGATCCGCCCCTCGTCGGGCGTGTAGGCGCCGGAGAGCATCTTGATGAGGGTGCTCTTGCCCGCGCCGTTCTCACCGAGGAGTACGTGGACCTCGCCCCGGCGCAGATCGAAGTCGACGCCGTCGAGCGCGACCACGCCGGGGAAGGACTTCCGTATGCCCTCGATGCGCAGCAACTCGTCCGGGTTGCTCACGACGTGCTCCTTTGCACAGGGGTCTGGTTGTCGTCGCGGTTGTCGTTGGCGCGGCCCTCGCCGCACGAGCGGCGGGCGACGAGCCGGGCGGGGAGGGTGACGGACTGCGGAGGCCGGCCCTCGATGCGGTCGACCAGCGCGCGCACGGCGGCGCGGCCCAGCTCGCCGGTGGGCTGGGCGATGGCGGTGATGGGCGGGTCGGTGTGTACGAACCAGGGGATGTCGTCGAAGGCCGCCAGTGCCATGTCACGTGGCACCTGGAGCCCGCGCGCCCGGATCGCGTCCAGCGCGCCGAGCGCCATCAGGTTGTCCGTGGCGAACACGGCCTCGGGCGGCTCGGGCAGGTCGAGGAAGCCCTCGGTGACCCGCCGGCCGCTCTCGGCCTGGAAGTCGCCCTGGCCTATGTAGGCGTCGGGGAGGGGGGCGCCGTACTCGGCGAGCGCCTCCCGGAAGGCCTCGACGCGCTCGCTGCCGGTCGTGGTGGCGGCGGGCCCGGCGATGATCGCGAGCCGCCGGTGTCCCAGCCGGTGCAGATGCGCGACGAGGTCGCGGATGGCGGCCCGGCCGTCGGCGCGTACGACGGGGACGTCGAGGCCCGGGATCCACCGGTCGACGAACACCATCGGCGTCCCGGCCCGTGCCGCCTCCAGCATCAGCGGCGAGCCGCCTTCGGCGGGGGAGACCAGCAGCCCGTCGATCCGCCGGTCGAGCAGCGTCCGTACGTGATGGTCCTGGAGGTCGGGCCGCTCGTCGGCGTTGCCGATGATCACGCTGTAGCCGAGCGCGCGGGCCTCTTCCTCGACCGAGCGGGCCAGTTCCGTGAAGTACGGGTTGAGTACGTCGCTGATGACCAGGCCGAGGGTGCGGGTCTGGTCGGTGCGCAGGGAGCGGGCGACGGCGTTCGGGCGGTAGCCCAGCGTCTCGACGGCGGCCAGGACCCGGGTGCGGGCGTCGTCGCTGACCGACGGATGGTCGTTCAGGACACGGGACACCGTGGCGACGGACACGCCGGCCGCGGCTGCGACGTCCTTGATGCTCGCCATCGTCGCTCCACCTCCTCGTGGAACTCGGGACTCCATGGAGTCCGTGGAATCGATTACACGCTGTCGTGTACCGAGGATTGGAATCGATTACACGGGGGTGTGGCAAGGGGGTGGCGGTGGCTGAAATCCAATCGTGACCGATGTGGTGTGGGCGACATGGCCGAGTGGGGGTGTGTGCCGGTGGCCGGGCGTGTCGTGACCTCGGCCGGGTTGCGGTGCGGCCGGGTACGTGCCTGATATATGTGGTGTGGGCTGGTTGCGTGCGCACGATCCGGACCTGGCGGCGACCCGGCGGGCCGCACGGACCGCGCTGGTGATGCCCGCCCTGTTCGCGCTGTGCGGTCAGGTGTTCCGCTCCCCGACGATGGCGAGCTTCGCCGCGTTCGGCTCCTTCTCGATGCTGCTGCTGGTCGATTTCACCGGCCCGATGGTCGAACGGCTGCGGGCGCAGGCGGGGCTCGCGGCGGCTTGGCTGGTTCTGATCAGCGTGGGCACGCTGGTGGCGCGCCCGCTGTGGCTCGCCGTGTCCGTGACCGTGCTGGTCGGCTTCGCCGTGCTGTTCTCCGGAGTCGTCAGTTCGGTGCTGGCCGGGAGCGCGACGGCGCTGCTGCTGGGCTTCGTCCTGCCCGTGGCGTCACCGGCACCCCTGTCCGAACTGCCGGCCCGGCTCGCGGGGGCCGGCCTCGCGGCGGCGGCGGCGCTGCCGGCGGTCTGCCTGCTGTGGCCGCGCCCGGTCGCCGACCCGCTCGGCACACCGGCGGCGCGAGCATGCCGAGCGGCGGCGGAGGACCTACGGGCCGACGCGTCGGGGTTGGCGGGGCGGGGCCCGGTTCCTTCGGGGGCCCAGACCGCGGATGCGGCGCGGCGGCGGTTTGCTGCGGAGTGCACTGCTGGTGCCAGTGCGGAGTTGCGGGCCGCGTTCGATGCCACGCCGTACCGGCCCACCGGGCTGTCCGCGACCTCGCGTGCCCTGGTGCGGCTGGTCGACGAGCTGACCTGGCTGTGCGGCATCCTGGCCGACCGGCCCTTCCGTACCGACCCCGCCCCGGCCTGCGATCCGGCCGCCCGGACCGTGCGTCTGCTGGCCGCCGACGTCCTCGACCACGCGGCCGATCTGCTCACGGACCTGTGCAACGGCGACACCGGACCGCTGTGCACGGCCGCCGACGAGCTGGATGCGGCTCTGCACGGCATGGAGCGCAGTTCCACGGCCCGGCTGCCCGCCGACCATCCCGTCGGCGCCTGCGAGGCCGACGTCTACGGATTCCTCGCCGTCCTCGACCTGTCCTTCCGCGCCCAGGAACTCGGCTTCGCCGTCCTGCAGATCGCCGGCAACGTGCGGCTCGCGGCCGCCGCCGAGCAGCGGCACTGGTCCGACCGGCTCCTCGGCCGCGACCCGGACGCGTCGGCCGCCGCGCTGACCTCGGCCCGTGAACGCGCCGTCGCGCATCTGGGGCGGGGCTCGGTGTGGCTGCACAACAGCCTGCGCGGTGCCGTGGGACTGGGCATCGCGGTGCTGCTGGCCGGCGTGACCGACGTACAGCACTCCTTCTGGGTGCTGCTCGGCACCCTGTCCGTGCTGCGGTCCAACGCGCTCAACACGGGCCAGAAAGCCCTGCGCGCGGTCGCCGGCACGGTCGTGGGCTCGATCCTGGGCGCCGGGCTGCTGCACCTGATCGGGCACCACGGCACCGCCCTGTGGTTCGTCCTCCCGGCCGCCATCCTGATGGCCGGGATCGCGCCCGCCGCCGTCTCCTTCGCGGCGGGGCAGGCCGCGTTCACCGTGACCCTGGTCGTGCTCTTCAACATCGGCCACGACCCCGACTTCCACATCGCCCTGCTGCGCGTCCAGGACATCGCCCTGGGCTGCGCGGTCAGCATCGTCGTCGCCCTGTTCTTCTGGCCCCGGGGCGCCGCGGCCGCCGTCCACCGGGCGCTCGCCGCGGCCTACACCGACAGCGCCGGCTACCTCGCCGACGCCGTGGCACACGCCCTCGGCCACCCCGCGGCCGCGGCGGACACGGCCGGTCGCGAGGCCGCGGCCGCCGCCCGCCGCCTCGACGACGCCTTCCGCACCTTCCTGGCCGAACGGGGCGCCAAGCCGGCGTCCCTGGCCGACATGTCCACGCTGGTCACGGGGGTGGTCGCGCTGCGGCTGGCCGCGGACGCGGTGGTGTCGCTGTGGCGGGAGGCGGGGGCGGCCGGAGAGAGGGGCGACGGGCAGACCGAGGCCCATCGGGCCGTCCTCGGGGCCGCGGACCGGGTCGCGGGCTGGTACCGGTCGCTGGCGGTGTGCCTGGACGCCGGTACGGTGGCCCCCGCGCCCCTCCACCGCCGCCCCGAGGTCGCCGCACGGCTCGTCAAGTCCATCCGCACGGACCTCGTCGACGGCACGGGCCGGGCCACCGGTACCGCCGTCCGCGTCATCTGGACCGGCGACCATGTCGACGTCGCCCGCCGACTGCAGCCCGGCCTCGCCACGGCGGCGAAGGGGAGCGCGGGGGGCGGGTAGGGGAGGTGCCGGTGGTCGGCCGTCTGCTGTATGCAGGGGGCATGACTCGTGGCGAGATACGCGAAGGCCTGCTCCTGCTGTTCGTCGCGTTCATGGAAGGCTCCCTGATCGTCGGCGGGAAACTCCCTCCTGCCTGGGCGACCGGGGTGACCGTCCTCTATGCGGTGTTCCTGCTGGCCTATCTGCGGGGGCTGGTCCGCCGTCGGCGGTTCGGCGATGCCGAATGACCGTCACCAGCGCACCGCGGTGAAGTCCACCGGGCGGGGTCGGAGTTCCCGGGTACGGGCTGCCAAGTGCTGTAGCCGGGAGGCCATTTCGTCCTCGGGCAGGCGGCGGCGGTCGCCGTGGCCCGGCAGCAGCCACTCGAAGCGGAGTCGGCCTGCGGCCCGGGTCAGCGAGGCGGCCAACTCCTGGACGGAGTACCAGGTGACGCTCTCGGCCACCTCCAGGTCCGCCGTCGTACGCGACCAGTAGAAGCTGTCGCCACTGAAGCAGTACCGCTCGTCCGCGAGGTAGAGCACGCTTCCCCGGGTGTGCCCGGGGAAGGGGAGGGCGAGCACGCCGTCGGTGATCTCGGTCGGCTCGGTGCCGCGCAGCACCCGGTCGGCGTCCGGGGCCGCGTCGAGGTCGCCCTCGTGGATCCAGAGCCGGGCGCCGAAGCGGTCGGCGTACCGGCGGCCGTGCGCCGCGTGGTCGCGGTGGGTGAGCAGGAGGTCGGTCACCGGGCCCAGTGCCTCATGGCGCGCGGCGAGGGCCGGGCTCCAGCGCGGGGTGTCCACCATCAGCGACGTGCCGTCGGGGCGGTGGAGGAGATAGGAGTTGGCCCCGGCGGTGTGCGGGGAGTTGTGCCCGCACAGCCGCACGGTGTCGTCCAGGGCCAGGGGAAAGGGGTCCTGCGCCGCGTCGAGCCGCCCGCCCGGGGGACGGACGGAGCGGGTGGGGCAGGCGTGCGCGGCCGCGTGTAAGAGCCCCGTCTCCGCCGCGTCGCGCGGCTGGCGCAGCACGGCGGAACGTCCGCCGACCTCGCCGATCAGCCCCGGTGCGAGCTGCCGCGCGACATCGCAGTTCGTACAGCGCCCGTCCACCTGCCAGCCGTGCTCGGCCTGTTCCGTTCCCATGGCTCCGCTCCCCTTCCGCTTTCCGTACTGCCGGTCACCTCAGGTCACCTCAGGGGTATCCCGAGCCGCGCCGAAAGAGGAAGGGGGTCCGGATCTGGTGCTTACGGCAGAGGGTTGCTCTCTCGGCTCAAGCTCATCGGCTCAAGCTCATCGGCTCAGTCCATCGACTCAGCCCATCGGCTTCGGCTTGAAGGCCGCGAAGACCGCGCCCTGCGGGTCGGCGACCACGGCCATCCGGCCGGCCATCATGTCGAACGGCGGTGCGAGCACCGTGCCGTTCCGCTTGACCAGCGCGTCCACGGTGGAGTCGACGTCGTCCACGGCGAAGTACGTCAGCCAGTGCGGCGGGGTGTCGGGCCGTTCGTTGCCGAGCCGGGCGGCGCCGCCGACGCCCTTGCCGCCGACGTTCAGCGACCAGTAGTTGCCGCCGGCGCCCTCCATCGGCTGGATCTCGATGCCGAAGGCCTCGCCGTAGAAGCCGGTGGCGCCGGGTACGTCGCTGGTGTTCAGCTCGTTCCAGATCAGCGCGCCGGGCTCGTTGACCAGCCCCGCGCCATGGAACTCGACCGGCTGCCACACCCCGAACACCGCGCCCTGCGGGTCGGCGGCGATCAGCATCCGGCCGATCGTGCCGACGTCCATCACGGGCGCGATCAGGGTGCCGCCCGCCGAGACGATCGCGTCCTGCGTGGCCTGCGCGTCGGTGCTGGCCAGATAGGTGGTCCAGACGGTCGGCGGCTCCGGCTGCCCCTCGGGGGCCATGGCCGCACCGATGCCGGCCACCGGCTTGCCGTGCAGGGTGCAGACGGCGTACCCGCCGAAGTCGGCCCCGCCGACCTCGCCCTGCCAGCCGAACAGGTCACGGTAGAAGTCCAGCGCCGCCTGCTGGTCCTGCGCCATCAGATCGACCCAGCACGGAGTGCCGGTCGCGTACGGAGTGGTGATCTCGGGCATCTGCAAGTTCTCCCTGCGCGCGATGAAGTCCTCCGCCGCCCACCTTCACCGCCCCCGCCCCATCCCGCCACCCGAGTCGGCGGGTATTACCGTCGGCTCACCGGCAGCCACGGCAGCCACGGCAGCCACGGCAGCCACGGCAGCCACGGCAGCCACGGTGGCCACGGTGGCCACGGCAGCCACGGCGGCCACGGCAGCCCCGACCGCCTTGGTGGCCCCGGCGGCCCTGACCACCCCTGCCGTCCCGGCCGCCCCCCATCGCCCCGGCCGTCCCGATCGCCCCGACGGCCCCGGCCGTCCTCGGGGTACCGCCAAAATTGTTCATATGTGCGTCGGGCGTGTGTGCGATGATCCGCTCTCATGTTCGAGAGGAATGTGACTCCATGTCATCGCACAGACGTCACCTCTGCGTGTCGGTAGTCGTCGCCGGGGCAGTGGCCGTCGCCGGGACAGTTGCGTCCGTCCCCGCCGCCTCGGCCGCTTCCGGCGTGACGACCTCACTGCCGGCACGGAACACCTCCGCGCCGTCGGCCGACGAGGTGTCCGGGTCGGGACGGGCGGTCGTCTGGGAGCAGAAGACCTCCGCCGACCGGCTGCCGCACGGCTGGCTCTCCGTCTCCGGAGGCACCCCACAGAATCTGGGGGCGCTGGCCGACAACAGCGAGGGGGTCTCCGTCCGCACGGTCTCGGTCCAGAACTCGGTGGTGGCCATCGCCACTTCGACGAATCCGAACGGCGCCCTGGCCGACCATGTGACCCTGCGGCACCTCGACACCGACCAGCAGGAGACCCTGGCCGTCGCGTACGACAGCTCGGGCGCGGCGGGCGACGAGCGGTACCGGGCCCAGGCCGGTGACGGCATCCTCGTACAGCAGAGCTATTACGACGCCGATTCGGCGTACCGGGTGCGCCTCGTGCTGCGCACCTCCCAGGGCGACCGTGTGCTGTTCTCCGACGACGAGCAGTACGAGGTGCTGGCCTCGGACGCCGAGGGCGCACTGGTGCTGCGGCGGACCGCTCCCGGCTGGGGCTACCGGATCGACTACGTCGACTTCGCCAGCGGCGCGAGCGTCACCGTCGCCGAGCCCGACACCGGCGAGCTGCCTCAGGGCCTGGAGTTCACCCCCTCCCACTTCGGGGCGATCGACGGTGCCACCCTGACCGAGTGGCGGCGGTCCGCGCCCGGCGAGGGTCCGGCGACCGTCACCCTGCCCACCGACAAGGCCCGCTGGATCAGCGACGACACCCTGGCCTGGTACGCGTGGAGCGCTGACGGCAACGAGCTGTACGCGATGTCCCGGGACGGCTCCACCCCGGCCGCCGACCTCGACGGCACGTTCGGTGACATCTCCGTGGGCGACGACGGCAGGATGCGCGCGGCGCTGTACCGGCCCGACGTGGACGCCGCCGTCCAGACCCTGACCGACGGCAGGGTCTCCACCGCCGACGGCGACGCCTCCGCCATCCCGGCCGGCCTCGCCCGCCTGGACGCCCTGGCACTGTCCGGCGGAACCCTCTACACCGCCGACGACTCCTCCCGCCGTACCGGCGTGCTGCTCTCCTCCGCTCTGACGGTCGGTCCGTCCGGTGCGTCGGCCACCGCGCCGTCACGCGTCCTGGCCTACTCGACCGGCACCGTGCACCAGACGCTGGCCGCCGCCGGGAACCGGGTGCTCGTCGAGCAGGGCGGCGCCTACGAGGTCTATGACAAGGGGACGCCGACCGGTGTACCGCTCCAGCCGAGCGACATCTCGGCCGACCAGGTCGTGGACTTCGACGGCGGCCACCTCCTGCTGTCGGACAAGACCACCGTCTACAACGGCACGCTCCTGCTGTACACCGTGGCCACCGGTGCGAGCGAACGGGTGCCCACAGGCTCGGCCCTGTACGGCGGTGCCCTCTACACCTCGGTGAAGGACGCCACCTCCAGCTGGTCGATCCGGCGCACCGATCTGACCACCGGAACCACGTCCACGGTCACCACGGTGGACTGCCTGCCGGGAGGCCTCCAGGTGCGCGGCTCCTGGATCCTGCTGACCACCTGCGGAGCCGCCTCCACCCAGGGCCTGCTCCTGAAGACGGGGACCACCACCCGTACGACGGTGGACTCCTCCGTGGAAGCACCGATCCTCGGCACCGGCGTCCTGTACACGTTCACCAAGGACGCTGCCGCGGGCATCACGCTGAACGCTCAGGTCCTGGGCGTGAACGGAGCCACGGCGCAGGCCCTGTTCGCCCTTCCCGGCAGGGCCGACACCGCTGCCGCGCAGCGGTGGGCGGTGGACCGCGAGGCGCCCTGGGCGGCGTGGATGGGCGACGACGGCGTCACCCACGCGGTGTGGGCCGGGGCTCCCTCGACCGTCTCCGCCTCCGTCTCCGTCCCGGCCGGGTTCAGCCCCAACGGCGACGGCTCGTCCGACACCTGGGCGCCGGTCTGGACGTACAACCGGCCGGTGACCTGGACGCTCACCCTCAAGTCCGGTAGCGCGCAGGTGCGTACCCTGACGGCGACGGCCTCCTCCGGCAGCGTCGCTCCGGTCTGGAACGGCAGGAACGACGCGGGCGGCACGGCCGCGGAAGGCACCTACACCTGGACCCTGGCCGTCAAGGACGCGGCCACCGGCGTGCCGGCGGCCGACATCAGCGGCAAGGTCGCCCTGCGCAGGACCGTCCCCGCCGCGTCCGTCACCGCACCGGCCCTGGCCAGCGACGCCTCGACCCGCGCCGTGATCCCGGTGAGCTGGGCGGCGAAGACGGCGGGCGTGACGTCGTACGACGTCGGCTGGCGGGTCGCCACCCGCAGCGGCACGGGTGCCTGGACGCTCGGACCGCTCAAGACCTGGCGCAGCGGCACCACGACGAAGTCCGGCAGCTTCGGCTCCTTGGGCAGCCCGGCGACTCCGCAGCCGGGTCTGACGTACCGCTTCTACGCACGCGCCCACGACGACGCCGGACAGACCGGAGCCTGGACAGCGGCCGTCACCAGCGGCGTCCCGGTCGACGACCGGTCCTCGGCGCTGTCCTTCCGCGGCACCTGGGCGTCCTCGTCGGTGGCTTCCGCCTGGTCCGGGACGGAGCGGGTCTCCGCCACGAAGGGGGCCACGGTGTCCTTCACGGCGGACGGCACCAAGCTGCGGATCGTCGCGACCCGCAAGTCCGACGGCGGCCGTTTCGCGGTCGTGGTGGACGGGGTCACGGTGGGCACGGTGAACACCTACGCCTCGACCACGGCATACCGGAAGGCGGTGTTCACGTACACGCTCGGTACGAAGATCACCACGCACAAGGCGCAGTTGAAGGTGCTGGCCGGCAGCGCGCGGGGCCGCTCCACCGTGCACCTGGACGCGGTCATGGTCACCCGCTGACCGGTTCCCCGCCGGAGAACGTCCGCATCAGGACGACGTGACGCGCCGCTCGGACCCTGGTCCGGGCGGCGCGGTGCTTGCAGCATGGTCAGCAGGTCCCGATGGAGCGACAATGCCGGGATGTGGCGCGGAGCGGGGGGCCGGTGGGGGCGGCGGCGCACTCCGGAGACGGACGGAGCCGAAGCGGAGCTCACGCGGTTCGGCGAACGGCTGGCGGCGCATCCCTTCAGCCCGAGCAGCTCCCGTGCGACCGGCGAGATGATCGCGGACTACGCCGCGGCCCTGGACGCCTACGAGCTGGCAGGCCGCCGCGTGCGCCGGGACGCGCAGGGCACCCTTCGGGCCCTGGACGACGGGGAGCGCGCGCTGGCTCGGCTGGACGCCCGCCTCGCCGGCGGCCCTCTCCCCGTACTGGGTCCGCTGTGCTTCTTCGATCCCCGCCACGGCCGTTCGGTCCGCGAGGTGTCCTGGACTCCCGACGGCGGAACGGCACGCATGGTGCCCGTCTGCGCGGCCGACGCCGTACGGCTCACCGAGGGGAACCCGCCGATCCGAACCGGCCGGCCGCCCGTCCCCGCCCCGCGAGAGGCACCGACCGCCACCGCTCCTGCTGCCGGACCCCGCCTGCGGGACAGGTACCCCACCCGGCAGTTGCTGCTGTGGGGCGCGTTGGGCGCCAGTGCCGGCTGTCTCGCGGTGCCGGTCGCGCTCGGCGAGGCATGGCTGGCGCTGACGGGCCTGGTCCTCCTGGCCACCATAGGCTCCCTCCCCTTGCCGCTCGGCCTGGTCGTACGTGATACGTCGGTCGCCCTCCGGGCGCTGATCCGCCGCGGACACCTGGTGACGGCGCACCACACGAGGACTCTGCCCCCGGACGTCCTGGCTTCGCGGAAGGGCTGGAGACACGAGTACGCCCACACCACCGACGACGGCTCACAGCTGACCTGGGATCGCGCGGCCTGGGACGGCACCGTGCAGCCGTTGCCCCGTCGGCGCCTGTGGTACGTCGCCGGGCACAACCCCGGGCAGGACGAACTCCACGGACCGTCCTATCCGTTCGGCCTCGGCGCGGCACTGCTCGTCAGCCTCCCGGTCTTCCTCGCCGGAGTGGCGGCCGATCTCGCGGTCTGCCCCGGACTGCTGATCTGGGCGCTCGTACACTGAGGCGGCCGACGTCAGTTCGTGTTGCCGATGGTGCCGCGGGCCGCGAGCCGGAAGTCCCTGACCGCCCGGTAGAGGATGCGCTCCCGATCGGCGGCGAGGGCGGTGTCCCCGGCTTTGCGGGTGGTGTCTCCCGCGTGGGCGTTCTCCGCCATCCGCCGCATGACCTCGGACAGTTCGCGCGAGGCACGGGTGACGCGGTCGGCCACTTCCGCGAGGGAGGCCGGTCCTTCGAGGACGACGACCTCGGCAGCGCGGTGCACCTCGCGGGCCAGGGCGACGAAGTGACGTATCTTCTCGTCGACGTCGGACAGGTCGGGTTCGTCGGGACCCAGCGCGTCGAGGATCGCGTCCATGGCGATGTCGCGGTCGTGGAGGGCGCTGAGGTAGCCCGCGTAGGCGTCACGGCGGTGTTGACGGCGCCACTGATCGTGTTGCGTTCGGGCCTGTGCCCGTCCGCTCACGACCGCGGCGCCGAGGGTGGACAGGGAACCGACGGTGGCGCCCAGCAGGGCTGCAATACCTGCGTCCATGGGGCCAGTCTGCCGGGCCGCGGAGCCTGGGCCGCGGCCGGTTCGCGCCACACGTACGCGCCCCGGTTGTCGAGGCCGTTCCGGCCGTTCCGGGTGTTCCGGGCGGGCGATGCGCGGCGGGCGCAGCGCACACACCGTGCGCTGCGCCCGCCGCGGTCGGTTCAGCTCAGCGTGCTGTCGACCGAGGACAGCGGTACGGAGTACAGCAGCCGCTGCGGGCGCGCGTTGTCGGTGCCCGACCATTTGGCGTTGATGTCGGCCGCCCACTCGGTGACCGTCCACAGCCGGCCGGTGTTCCACCAGTAGGACATGCCCTCCGTGTGCATGCCCCAGCAGGCGTAGGTGATGTCGCCACCGCAGTTGGCGGCCGCGCCGGCATTGTCGGTGAGGTTCTGCCGCCACAGGATGCCGTGCTGGTCGACGCCGCCGCGCGCGTCGTCGACGTAGAAGTCCGGTGTGCCCCCCTGGGTCTTGCTGTGCGACAGCACGCCCTGCAGACCGACGGCCTTCGTCTCGTAGATCTTGCCGTCGGCCTCCACGTAGCCGTTGCTGTCCTTGGCGAGGTAGCCCGGGTCGTTTCCGTCGAAGTTGTAGCGCCAGATGCGGGCCGGCTGGGAGCCGCCGGAGGAGAACCACTCGGTGGCGACCAGGCTGTCCGGCACGCTGCTGCGGTCGAGCGAGATGGAGGCGAAGCACGGGAAGGAGTCGTCGCTGCTGGAGACGCAGCCCCCGCCGGTGAGGCTGTAGGAGCCGATCGCCGGCATCACGTACTGGTAGCCGTCGGCGGACCAGCCGTTGCTCACCTTGCCGACCACGGAACTGTTGACGGTCGCCTGCAGGATCCGGCTCATGTCGAAGATGTACAGCTGGTTGTGATCGGCATCCCCCTCGTAGGAGGTGACGATCAGCTTGTCCTGGTACCAGACCATGCCGCCGATGTGGGACTTCAGGGCGCGGTAGTCGGTGCCGCCGTTGAGGGGGATGACGGGCAGGACCCAGCGGTACTTGAAGTTGCCCGGGTCGTTGGCGTCGATGAAGGCGATGCGGGCCATGTGGTCGCTGGTGGTGGAGCCGTTCTGGCCCCAGCCGGACAGGATCACCTTGTTGGTGCCCCACATGCCGTCGTTGTCGGCGTCGCCGCTGGACGTCACCGACTGCGGCAGCCAGTCCTGGGTCTTGTCGTCACCGGAGTCCCAGCAGTAGTAGGACTCGGCCGCCGGCTTCAGCGGCAGCGCGCTCTTCTCCATGCTGGAGCAGTCCGCCGCGTTGCGCATCGGGTGGTTGGCGCTGGCGAGCACCTGGTCGACCCCGCGGGCGGTGCCCATCTCACTGGCCAGGTTGTCCAGTGAGGAGGTCGGGACCCGGTGCTCCTGGAGTTCCAGCTTCGCGTACTCCGACGAGGAGGTGAGGGTGGTCAGTTTGCCGGGGTTGTCGCCGGGAGCCGCCTGCGCGGGGCCCGTCGGTACGATGACGAGGGCCACCGCGGAGAACGCGGCGGCCACCCCAAGTCTCAGACGGTTACCGAATATTTCAGAAGTCTTCACTCGGTAGATGCTAGGGCGCTTGTCGTGTCATGATCAATGCGGCGTGGATTCAACTGTCTTATGAAGGACGGGAGTTTACGGCCCGACCGACTCTCGGCCGCCCGCCGGCCGTGCGAACTCGGGCTGGTCGAGCAGACGCAGCCAGCTGCCGTCGGGCTGGCGCCTGACGACCTGCGCCCGTGCCCCGGTCCCGTCCTTCGGCGGGGTCGACGTGAGGGCGATGTCTCCGCTGACCAGCGTCGGCAGCGGCTGCTCCGGCTCGAAGCGGGGACCGCCGGCCAGCACCTTCTCCCACAGTGCCCGGATCGCCTCCCGACCCACCGTCAGCTCGCCGGGCGGGTATGCCAGCACTGCCTCCTCCTCGTAGAGCGCGGCGACCCCGGCCGCGTCACCGGCGTTGGACCGCTCGACGAACAAGCGGGTGATGTCCTCGGGCCGCATGGCCTTCTCGTACTCCGGCATGGCTGCCTCCTGGTGTCGGGCTCCGGTACATCCCAGCCTGGTAGCGCACCGATCAGAAGTCCAACAGATGCATCTTCTGCACACTAGAATCAGGAGTCATGGATCTGAGGCAGCTCGAATACTTCGTCGCGGTGGCCGAGGAGCGCAACTTCACCCGGGCCGCCGAGCGGGTGCACATCAGCCAGTCCGGCGTCAGCGCCCAGATCCGCCAGCTCGAACGCGAGCTCGGCGCCGAGCTGTTCGACCGGTCCGCACGCACCGTCACGCTCACCGTCGCGGGAAAGGCGGCGCTCGAACACGCCCGTGCCACGCTTGCCGCGGCCGGGGCGGTCGGCCGCGCGGTGGACGAGGTGACCGGCCTGGTCCGGGGCAGGCTCACCGTCGGGATGGTCATCGGCTGCACGCTCACCCCGCTGTTCGACGCCCTCGCGGCGTTTCACGAGGAGCATCCCAGCGTCGAGATCCTGCTGCTGGAGGACAGCTCCGACCGGCTCGTCGAAGGGGTGCGCAACGGCGCCCTCGACCTGGCGCTCGTCGGAGCCGCGGCAACCACCCCCGACGGACTGGACGCGCTGACCATCGTCAGTGAACGGCTCGTCGCGGCGGTCCCGGCCGGCCACCCGCTGGCGGAACGGCGACGGGTCACCCTGCCCGACCTGATGGGCCATCCGATCGTGTGCATGCCGACCGGCACCGGCCTGCGCACGGTGTTCGACGAGGCCTGCGCCGCACAGGGGCTCCGGCCCGCGATCGCGTTGCAGGCCAGCGCCGCGGACGCCATCGCCGACCTCGCCGCCCGCGGGCTCGGTGTGGCGGTCCTCAGCGAATCGATGGCCGTGAACCACCGTGACCGGCTCACCGCCCACACCATCGCCGACGTCGAGACACCGGCGCTGCTCGCCCTGGTCTGGAAGAGCGCGCACCAGCCCGCGGTGCGCGAGCTGCTTGTGCACAGCCGGCGGGCGTTCGCCTAGTCAGGCCGCGGCCAGCTCGCACCACACGCACTTGCCCCGGTTGCCGTATCTGGACAGCGGCTGCCAGCCCCACAGGTCCGAACAGGCCCGTACGAGCGCCAGCCCCCGCCCCTCCTCCGACTCGGCGACCTGCCCCAACGGCAAGGGAGGCTCCGGAGGTTCGGGGTCGGCATCCCGCGCCCCGATCCTGAGAGTGCCGGGAGGTGACCAGCGCACGCGCAGCGCGGCGGGGCCCTTCGTGTGCCGTACGGCGTTGGACACCAGCTCGGTGGCGAGGAGTTCGGCGACGTCCAGGAAGCGGGCGAGTCCGTGTGCGGTGAGGACGAGTCTGAGGGTGTGACGGCTGACGGCGACGGCCCGGAGGTCGTTGGGGATGGTGAGCGTGTACTCCCAGGCTTCGGGCATGCGTCATCAACTCCGCTACGTGTGGGGGAGATTCACGCACGGTGGCATTGCCGCAGCCGTCATGGCAGGAGGGAGCGGTGCGCTTCCGTAGCGTGTCCGTTGCGTCACCGACGGTAGGGGTAACATGTGTGCTCGGGCAAGCCGATCGCGTAGTAAGCCCCCGAACGAGGAGCAGTTGATGACTCTGAGGCGCGAAGCAACCGCACGTCAGATGCGCTTGGGCGTCGAACTGCGCAGACTTCGTGAGGCCGCGGGGCTCACCGCCATTGAGGCGGCAGCGCTGCTCGGGGCGAATCGCGCGCAGATGAGCCACATCGAATCAGGATTCGCGGGTGTGAGCGAGGAGAGGCTACGACGTCTCGCATCCCACTACGCCTGCACGGACGAGGAGTTCATCGACGCCTTGGTCGCCCTGTCCACCGACCGGACGCATGGCTGGTGGGAGGAGTACCGGGGACTGCTGCCCACTTCGTTCCTGGACCTCTCCGAGCTGAACCATCATGCGTCCTTCCGGCGCGACGTCGCGATCCTGTACGTACCGGGACTGTTGCAGACGGAGGAGTACGCCCGTGCCGTCTTCTCCGGCAGGGTGCCCGAACTTACCCATGAGGAGCTTGAGTTGCGTGTCCGCCACCGTATGGCGGGCCAGGAGATCAGCATCCCGTACGAGCTGGTGATCCACGAGTCGGCTCTACGGATCAGGGTCGGCGACCGTACGGCCTCCCGTGCGCAACTCGTCAAGCTCCTGGAGCTCTCCGAAGAGGAGAACACCAGCGTGCGGGTCATTCCCTTCGACCTGGACGGCTTCTCCAGAGCCGCCAGCACCATGACGTACGTGGGTGGTGCCGTACCGAAACTGGACACGGTTGTGCGTGACGTACCGCATGGGTCGGCGTTCATCGATTCCGAATCACAGCTCATCGCCTTTCGAACGCGCTTCCGTAAAGTGGAAGCCGTATCGCTCGATCCCGAACGATCGCGTGACTTCATCAACCGGCTGGCGAAAGAGCTGTGAGGCACCTCATGGACAACTGGCGGAAGTCGTCCTACTCGGGCCCGGACGACGGCAACGAGTGCGTGGAAATAACCACCACCCCCACCCACATAGCCGTCCGTGACTCCAAGGCCCCGGCCCGCGCCATTCTGACCGTCCCGGCCGGAGCCTTCACCGCGTTCATCGAGGACCTCAAAAAGGCAGGCTGGCGGAAGTCGTCCTACTCGGGCCCGGACGACGGCAACAACTGCGTGGAGATAGCAACCACCCCCACCCGTACAGCCGTCCGCGACTCCAAAACCCCCACCCGAGCCACCCTCACCTTCCCCACCCCCACCTTCAACCTCTTCCTCGAAGCCCTCAAGACCTCCCCGTCGGCGTCTCCTCGATAAGGCCGGCGTACGCACGGCAGCGCCGGCCACCGAATCGTGGCCGGCGCTGCCGTGCGGTCGGTTACTCCCCGATCGGGTTGAGGTAGGTGGCCGGGTGGGTGGCGCCGTCCTGCTTGAGGATCTGGCCGCCGAAGGGCCACTTCAGGGTGAAGGACTTCGTCTCGTTCGGCGGGGTGACGACGAACTTCGCCGGGACGAACTTCTGCTTCTTCGGCGTGGACTTGGCCACCGGGGCCAGGTTGATGCTGAAGTCCACCGTGTCCCCCTTGTGCAGGGTGATCTTGTGGGTCCTCTTGGCGGAGCGCACCAGCGACCAGGTGCCGTCGGTCGACTGGGCGCCGACCATGTCGACACCGGCGAAGCCGGACAGCGTGCAGGTGCGGTTGCTCTTGTTGGTGAACCAGATGAACGCCTGGGTCTGGTGGCGGGTCTGGTTCATTTCCGGCGCCGCGTCGCCCCCCGTGGCGAAGCCGGCCTTCAGGTCGGCCGTGTGGCAGCGGGTCGGCTGGGCCGTGGCGGCCGAGGCCGGGATGGCGGTGGCGGCGGTACCGGCGGCGGCGACGGTCGCGATGAGCACGGCGATCAGCTTGTTCTTCATGGTGTTTCGGGTTCCCCTCGGATACGGAAGTCGCGGATACGAAAGTCGCGTGGCACCGGTCGTTGTGCATCACGCTGTCCGACGACCACAACCTTGCAGCGTGATCCGTTCCAGCTGCCACACCGCCGGGGATTACGGGACGCTGGAACGCTCGCATCCACCCTGACCTGCGCAAACGGCACGTCCTTGGAACGCCCGCCGGGACGGGGGGACGACTGTCAGTCCGTGCCAGTACCGTCGGATCATGGCCAATCAGGAGGGGGCGGGGACCCCCACGGGCGAACGGCGGCTCGCCACCGTCGAAGGCGTGCTCGAACGCATCACCTACGCCAACGAGGAGAACGGCTACACCGTCGCCCGTGTCGACACCGGCAGAGGCGCCGGCGACCTGCTCACGGTCGTCGGGGCGCTGCTCGGTGCCCAGGTGGGGGAGTCGCTGCGGATGGAGGGGCGCTGGGGGTCGCATCCGCAGTACGGGAAGCAGTTCACCGTCGAGAACTACACGACCGTGCTGCCGGCCACCGTCCAGGGGATACGGCGTTACCTGGGGTCGGGGCTGGTCAAGGGCATCGGGCCGGTCTTCGCCGATCGCATCACCCAGCACTTCGGGATGGACACCCTCCGGATCATCGAGGAGGAGCCGAAGCGGCTGATCGAGGTGCCGGGGCTGGGGCCGAAGCGGACGAAGAAGATCGCCGACGCCTGGGAGGAGCAGAAGGCGATCAAGGAGGTCATGCTCTTCCTCCAGACCGTCGAGGTGTCGACGTCGATCGCCGTGCGGATCTACAAGAAGTACGGGGACGCCTCGATCTCCGTCGTGAAGAACCAGCCCTACCGGCTCGCCGCCGACGTCTGGGGCATCGGGTTCCTGACCGCCGACAAGATCGCCCAGTCCGTGGGGATCCCGCACGACAGTCCGGAGCGGGTGAAGGCGGGGCTGCAGTACGCGCTGTCCCAGTCCGCCGACCAGGGGAACTGCTACCTCCCCGAGGAACGGCTCATCGCCGATGCCGTGAAACTCCTCCAGGTCGACACCGGTCTTGTCATCGACTGCCTCGCCGAGCTGGCCGCGGAGCCGGAGGAGGGGGAGGACCCGGGTGTCGTACGAGAGAAGCTCCCCGGCCCCACCCCCGACGCCGAATCCGTCACGGCCGTCTACCTCGTCCCCTTCCACCGGGCCGAAGTGGCCCTCGCCGCACAGCTGTTGCGGCTGCTGCGGACGGGCGACGACCGTATGCCCGGTTTTCATGACGTGGACTGGGACAAGGCGCTCGCCTGGCTGAAGGACCGTACGGGGGCGGACCTCGCCCCGGAGCAGGAGGCCGCCGTCAAGCTGGCGTTGACGGAGAAGGTCGCCGTGCTGACCGGTGGGCCGGGCTGTGGCAAGTCGTTCACCGTCAGGTCCATCGTGGAGCTGGCGCGTGCGAAGAAGGCCAAGGTGGTGCTCGCGGCCCCCACCGGGCGTGCCGCGAAGCGGCTCGCCGAGCTGACCGGCGCCGAGGCCTCCACCGTGCACCGGCTGTTGGAGCTGAAACCGGGTGGCGACGCGGCCTACGACCGGGACCGGCCGCTCGACGCCGACCTGGTCGTGGTCGACGAGGCGTCGATGCTGGACCTGCTGCTCGCCAACAAGCTCGTCAAGGCCGTGGCGCCCGGCGCGCACATCCTCTTCGTCGGCGACGTCGACCAGTTGCCCAGCGTCGGGGCCGGTGAAGTGCTCCGGGACATGCTCGCCGACGACAGTCCCGTCCCGGCCGTCCGGCTCACCAAGGTCTTCCGGCAGGCCCAGCAGTCGGGTGTGGTGACCAACGCGCACCGCATCAACGCGGGGCAGCACCCCGTCACCGACGGCATGAAGGACTTCTTCCTCTTCGTCGAGGACGAGACCGAGGAGGCCGGACGGCTCGCCGTCGATGTCGCCTCCCGGCGTATTCCCGCCAAGTTCGGGCTGGATGCCCGGCGGGATGTGCAGGTGCTCGCGCCCATGCACCGGGGGCCGGCCGGCGCCGGTGTGCTCAACGGTCTGTTGCAGCAGGCCATCACCCCCGGCCGCCCCGACCTCGCCGAGAAGCGGTTCGGCGGGCGGGTCTTCCGTGTCGGCGACAAGGTCACCCAGATCCGCAACAATTACGACAAGGGCAAGAACGGTGTCTTCAACGGCACCGTGGGCGTGGTCACCTCGCTCGACCCGGTCGACCAGCGCCTCACGGTGCTGACGGACGAGGACGAGGAGGTCCCGTACGAATTCGACGAACTGGACGAACTCGCCCATGCCTACGCGGTGACCATCCACCGTTCGCAGGGGAGTGAATATCCCGCCGTGGTGATTCCGGTCACCACGGGAGCGTGGATGATGCTTCAGCGGAACCTGCTCTACACGGCGGTCACCCGGGCCAAGAGGCTGGTCGTCCTGGTCGGTTCACGCAAGGCGATCGGGCAGGCGGTGCGCACGGTGTCGGCAGGTCGGCGCTGTACGGCGCTGGACTTCAGGCTCGCCCGCGGCGGCATCACGAAAAATGATCGATCAAATGAGTCGTGAAGGTCACAGAGCACTTCCGGTTGGGGAAACAAGGGGGCAGGATGAGCAGGTTGGCGGCACTGAGTGCCGCCGATGGGCCCAATGGTCGACCCCGAGTGCACTCTCCTGCGCCAAATGGGGGATGGTAGAGACAGTCAGGGCACCTCGAAGAAGAGGCACAACGTCGGTGAGGGATGACGTGAGCGACAACTCTGTAGTACTGCGGTACGGCGACGGCGAGTACACCTACCCGGTGGTTGACAGCACCGTCGGCGACAAGGGCTTCGACATCGGGAAGCTCCGCGCCCAGACCGGTCTCGTGACCCTGGACAGCGGCTACGGCAACACCGCCGCCTATAAATCCGCCATCACCTACCTCGACGGCGAGGCCGGCATCCTCCGGTACCGCGGCTACCCGATCGAGCAGCTGGCGGAGCGCTCCACCTTCCTTGAGGTGGCGTACCTGCTGATCAACGGTGAGCTGCCGACGGTGGACGAGCTCACCGTGTTCAAGAACGAGATCACGCGGCACACCCTGCTCCACGAGGACGTCAAGAACTTCTACCGGGGCTTCCCGCGCGACGCGCACCCGATGGCCATGCTGTCGTCGGTCGTCTCGGCGCTGTCCACCTTCTACCAGGACAGCCACAACCCGTTCGACGCGAAGCAGCGCGACCTCTCCACGATCCGGCTGCTCGCCAAGCTTCCGACGATCGCCGCGTACGCGTACAAGAAGTCGGTCGGCCACCCGTTCGTCTACCCGCGCAACGACCTCTCCTACGTGGAGAACTTCCTGCGCATGACGTTCTCGGTGCCGGCGCAGGACTACGAGCTGGACCCGGTCGTCGTCTCGGCCCTGGACAAGCTGCTGATCCTGCACGCGGACCACGAGCAGAACTGTTCGACGTCGACGGTCCGTCTGGTCGGCTCGTCGCAGGCGAACATGTTCGCGTCGATCTCCGCCGGCATCTCCGCGCTCTGGGGCCCGCTGCACGGCGGCGCCAACCAGTCCGTGCTGGAGATGCTGGAGGGCATCCAGGCCAACGGCGGCGATGTCGACTCCTTCATCCGCAAGGTGAAGAACAAGGAGGACGGCGTCCGCCTGATGGGCTTCGGCCACCGGGTCTACAAGTCCTTCGACCCGCGCGCCAAGATCATCAAGTCGGCCGCGCACGACGTCCTCTCCGCTCTCGGCAAGTCCGACGAGCTGCTGGACATCGCGCTCAAGCTGGAGGAGCACGCGCTCTCCGACGACTACTTCGTCTCGCGCAACCTCTACCCGAACGTGGACTTCTACACCGGCCTGATCTACCGCGCCATGGGCTTCCCGACCGAGATGTTCACGGTCCTGTTCGCCCTCGGCCGGCTGCCGGGCTGGATCGCCCAGTGGCAGGAAATGATCAAGGAGCCGGGTTCCCGTATCGGCCGCCCGCGCCAGATCTACACGGGCGTCGTCGAGCGCGACTTCGTGCCCGTCGAGGAGCGCTGACACCTGTCGGCCAGGGGGGCGCCGTGCTGATCGGTGCCCCCGTCGTGCGGACGTAGCGCGTACGGACGTAGCACGCGCCGACATACGCGTACGGACGTACGCGTACGGACGTACGCGTACGGGCATAGCAGAAGGCGCCCTGGAGCACCGGTCCCCCCACGGGCCGGCGACCAGGGCGCCTTCCCGTGTCCCGGTGCGGATTCCCCCCACGGGATCCGGCCGGGCGCTCGGTACGGCAGCGCCTGAATCGCTGCTTTGAGCACAACGAGCAGAACTCGCCGTACTACTGCATCCAGTGATGCGGTGCGATCTGCCGGGACCCGTACAGCACGGGAGGGCCGCTCAAAGCTTCCCGTCGTACGTGCCCCGGCAACGCATCTCTGAGGAAGTCCCCCAAGACATCCCCAGATGCCAGGTCAGCGCCCCCCAAGACGCTTCTCTGACATCGCCAACTTAGACCTTCGAAGCCCTTCGATGGTTACGTTCACATCACTGTGATCTGCGTCTCTTGCATCTGTCCTATAGATGCGCAAGAGCCCCGATATGGCGATCGGAGCTCAAGCGTAAGGATGATGCGCGAGCCTTGTGAAGAGCTTATGTGAGGTGCGCGTTGGACTCTAGGGGGACCGTGACATCCGATGGGTCGAACCGTCGGTAACTTTCAGCGGAAGGTACGCAACCGCAGACTGTTGGTCACCACGAACACCGACGAGAAGGCCATTGCGGCCCCCGCGATCATCGGGTTCAGCAGCCCGGCGGCGGCCAGTGGGAGCGCGGCCACGTTGTAGCCGAAGGCCCACACCAGGTTGCCCTTGATGGTGGCGAGGGTCCGCCGGGACAGCCGGATCGCGTCCGCCGCCACCCGCAGATCGCCGCGCACCAGGGTCAGATCGCCGGCCTCGATCGCCGCGTCCGTCCCCGTGCCCATCGCGAGCCCCAGATCGGCGGTGGCCAGCGCCGCCGCGTCGTTGACGCCGTCACCGACCATGGCGACGCTCCGCCCCTCGCCCTGCAGCCGTCGTACGACGTCGACCTTGTCCTCGGGCAGCACCTCGGCGATCACGTGCTCGGAGTCGATGCCGACCGCCCGCGCGACCGCCTCGGCCACCGCCCGGTTGTCCCCGGTCAGCAGTACCGGCGTGAGCCCGAGCGCGCGCAGTTCGCGCACCGCCTCGGCGCTGGACTCCTTGACCGTGTCGGCGACGGCGAGCACACCCCGCGCCGCCCCGTCCCACCCGACCAGGACGGCCGTACGACCCTCCTGCTCGGCCCGGGAACGCGCCAGTGCCAGCTCCTCCGGCACGGTCTCGAAGAGGCGCCCCACGGTCACCTCGCGGCCCGCCACGCGCCCGCGTACGCCCCGTCCCGGGATGTTCTCGAAGTGCTCGACCGCGGGCAGCTTCCCGACCCGGTCCTCGGCCCCCGCGGCGATCGCCCGGGCTACGGGATGCTCGGAGGCGTGTTCGAGGGCGCCCGCGAGCCGCAGCACCTCGGCCTCGTCGGTGCCCTCGGCGGCGTACACCTCCTGAAGGCTCATCCGCCCGGTGGTCACCGTCCCCGTCTTGTCCAGGACGACGGTGTCGACCCGGCGGGTGGACTCCAGCACCTCGGGGCCCTTGATGAGGATGCCGAGCTGCGCGCCCCGCCCGGTGCCGACCATCAGGGCGGTCGGCGTGGCCAGGCCCAGGGCGCACGGGCAGGCGATGATCAGCACGGCCACGGCGGCCGTGAACGCGGCGGCCGTGTCACCGGTGACGCCCAGCCAGACCCCGAAGGTGGCGAGCGCGATCACGATGACGACCGGGACGAACACGGCGGAGATCCGGTCGGCGAGGCGCTGCACCTCGGCCTTGCCGTTCTGCGCGTCCTCCACCAGCCTCGCCATCCGCGCCAGCTGGGTGTCGGCGCCGACCCGGGCGGCCTCGACGACCAGCCGGCCCCCCGCGTTGACGGTCGCGCCCGTGACGGCGTCGCCGACGGCCACGTCCACCGGCACCGACTCGCCGGTCAGCATCGACGCGTCCACCGCCGACGCGCCCTCCACCACGGTCCCGTCGGTGGCGATCTTCTCCCCGGGCCGTACGACGAACCGGTCGCCGACGGCCAGGGACGCCACCGGAACCCGCACCTCACGGCCGCCCCGCAGGACGGCCACGTCCTTGGCGCCCAGCTCCATCAGGGCCTTGAGGGCCGCGCCCGCCCGGCGCTTGGAGCGCGCCTCCAGATAGCGGCCGAGCAGGATCAGCGCGACGACCCCGGCCGCCACCTCCAGATAGATCGTCGACGCGCTGTCCATCCGCGAGACGGTGAACCGGAACTCGTCGTGCATCCCGGCCATGCCCGCGTCGCCGAAGAACAGCGCCCACAGCGACCAGCCGAACGCGGCCAGCGTGCCGACCGAGACCAGGGTGTCCATGGTGGCCGCACCGTGCCGGGCGTTGGTCCAGGCGGCCCGGTGGAACTGCCAGCCGCCCCAGACGACGACGGGAGCGGCGAGGGTCAGGGACAGCCACTGCCAGTTGTCGAACTGCAGGGCCGGAACCATGGCGAGCAGCACCACCGGCGCCGCGAGCAGGACGGAGACGAGGAGACGGTGGCGCAGGGCGGCGAGTTCGGGATCCCGGTCGGGCCCGGCTTCCTGCGAGGGCTGCGGCTGTGGCGGCGCGGGTTCCTCGGCCGTGTACCCGGTCTTCACCACCGTGGCGATCAGGTCGGCGACCTGAACCCCCCCGGGGTATGTGACCTTCGCCTTCTCGGTTGCGTAGTTCACGGTGGCGGTGACGCCGTCCATACGGTTGAGCTTCTTCTCGACCCGGGCGGCACAGGAGGCGCAGGTCATGCCGCCGATGAGCAGCTCGACCTCGGAGGTCCCGGCCGGCGGTGGCGGGGCTATCGGTGTCTCGGCGGTGGTGGTGCTGGTCATGTCCGGACTCCAGACATCGGACCGGGCCGCACGGATCCAGTATCAGCTGGTCGGCGCGGCCCGGCGGAGAGATACGTGTCAGTCGTACGTACTGCTCGTACTGCTGGTGTTGCTCGTGCGGTGGATCTCAGGCGCGGCCGACGAGCTCGTAGCCGGCCTCGTCGACGGCGGTGCGCACGGCCTCCTCGTCGAGCGGGGTCTCGGAGACCACCGTGACCTCGCCGGTGGCCGCGACGGCCTTGACCGACGTGACGCCCGGGAGCTCGGAGAGCTCGGCGGAGATGGAACCCTCGCAGTGTCCGCAGCTCATTCCGGTCACCTTGTAGACGGCGGTCACGGAGCCCGGGGCGTCGGTCTGGGCGGTCATGTCGTTCTCCTCGTCGAGGCGTGTGGGGCCGATGGGGCCGATGGGGCTCACGAGGGAGCTCCACTGTTTCCCAAACACTATACCCCTAGGGGGTATTTCTCCAAGAGGGGTCGCGGCGCGCCAGCGAATTCACCCAGGCGATGCCGAGCAGCGAGACGAGCACCAGCAGACCGACCGAGAACAGGGTGAAGAGATGTTCCTGTTCGGCCGTGGGGCGCGGGATGTATCCCTCGGCGAACAGCTGCCGCTCCGGTCCGCCGCCGGCCAGCTGTCCCACCAGCCAGATCGCCACGCCGTGCGTGGAGTCCCACAGAGCGTGCAGCAGGGTGACGCCGAGACAGGTGGCGAAGGCCGGAGCGGTGAACCGGAAGCGCCCGTTCGGGCGGCGGTACGACAGCAGGACGCCGCCCGCGATCGCCGTCCACAGACCGTGCCCGAAGGGGGTCAGCACCCCGCGCAGGATCTCCGTCTCGATCAGCGCCCGCAGGTCGATGCCCTCGGTGGAGACCGCCGCGTTGAAGGCGTACCCCGAGCTCTCCAGGGCCGCGAAGCCGAAGCCGACGGCGGCGCCGAGCACCAGACCGGCCCGTATGCCCCGGATCCCGGGCAGCCGGCGCAGCACGAACACCAGCGCGGCGAGCTTCACCGCCTCCTCGATCAGGCCGACGGACACGAACATCCCCCAGGACGGGTGGACGAGGTAGAACTCCATCACCGAGGCGCCCAGCACCCCGAGCGTGCCGCCGGTCAGGAAACAGCCGAGGATCGCGCTGACGCCCAGGTCGCGGCCGTGCCGCTCGTACGCCCACAGCACGAAGGCGACCGGCACGAGAAAGCTGCCGAGCAGGATCAGGGTCGGCAGCAGCGTGGTGTTCCGCGTCGCGTACGTGACCATCGCGGTCAGCACCCACAGGGCGAGCCCGCCGCCGAGGCAGCGCTTCCACAGGCCCGCGCCGATACGAGGGTACGGCGGTGGCGGCTGCTGCGGACCGGGGATACGGGCCTGCGGCCGGCCGGGGTACGAGTGGGTCACGGCGGGGTCCCCCTGGTGCTCCTGCGGGTGCGCACGGCTGTATATGAAAATGGGGCGATTCAGTCGAACTTTAGGCATTCGCATCGCATGTCGCAGTTCGAAGAACCCGGGGGAGTGGCCGTTCGGCGCCCGCGTGGCCCAACCCGGTCGACGTGCCGGCGCCGGGCGCGTGTCTCTGCGATGCACTTCACGCGCGTGACATCGAACTTCGCAGCCTCCCCGCGGATCTTGTATGCGCCGGCCTTCGCCCTGCGAGACCTGTCCACCCGGTTGCGGCGACCGGCCCCCGTACCCACGAAAAGCGACCTCTGTGATCCACGAGACGGCCCAGCCCGACAGCACGGCGTTCCCGCGGCCCCAGGCGGGAGCAGGCCGGTGAGAGTCAGCATCGTGGGCGGGGCATCGCGGGTCTGGTGTGCGCCCTGAGCCTGCACGCCGTGGGCTTGATGGGCATGAACGGCGGCTCCCGGTCCGTCGTCGACGGCCGGGTGCCGGCCTGGTGCCTGGCCCGGGACGACGACCCGGTGGCCGCGATGCGCCATTACGACGAGATGCGCCGCCCCGCGGTCAACGCGATCGTGCTGGGCAACCGGGAACCCGGGCCGGAAGCGATCACCGCCCGAGCCGCGGAACACGGCGGCCCCCTGCCCCACGGCGAGGCCGAGAGGATCCCGCACCGCTACAAGGAACTGGCCGGTGCGACCGCGACCCAGGTGAACGACCATCCGTCATGGAGCCGACCGACACCCGGAGAACGGGGCACGGACCTCGATCGCAGCGCCTAACCTTCCCGGAGTCGTCCGAAGGGAATGTGCATGCGAGCCGTCGTCTTCGAGCACTACGCCACGCCCGCCGAGGTGCGGGACGTCCCCGACCCCCGTCCCGCGCCTCACGGCGTGGTGGTCCGCGTCGAGGCCACCGGGCTCTGCCGGAGCGACTGGCACGGCTGGATGGGTCACGACCCGGACATCACCCTCCCGCACGTCCCCGGTCATGAACTCGCCGGTGTCGTCGAGTCCGTCGGCGCCGGGGTGACCGGCCGGCGCCCCGGCGACCGGGTCACGGTCCCCTTCGTCTGCGCCTGCGGCAGCTGCCCGTCCTGTGCGGCCGGTGACCAGCAGGTCTGTGAACGCCAGACCCAGCCCGGCTTCACCCACTGGGGCTCCTTCGCCCAGTACGTGGCCCTGGACCACGCGGACGTGAACCTGGTGGCCATCCCTGACGACATGTCATACGGCACCGCCGCCTCCCTGGGCTGCCGCTTCGCGACCGCCTTCCGCGCGGTGGTGCAGCAGGGCGGGGTCGCGGCGGGGGAGTGGGTGTCGGTGTACGGCTGCGGGGGTGTGGGCCTGTCGGCGGTGATGATCGCGGCCGCGTCGGGGGCGCGGGTGGTGGCGGTCGACGTGTCGCCCCAGGCCCTGGAGCTGGCAAGGAAGTTCGGTGCGGTCCACGGTGTGGACGCGAGGGACACCGACGACCCGGCGGCGGCGGTCCGCGACCTCACCGCCGGCGGCAGCCACCTCTCCCTGGACGCCCTCGGCTCACCGGCCACCGCCGCCGCGTCGGTCAACTCCCTGCGCCGCCGCGGCCGTCACGTCCAGGTGGGTCTGCTCCCGTCCCCGGACGGCAACACCCCGCTGCCGATGGCCCGCGTCATCGCCCTGGAACTCCGACTCCTCGGCAGCCACGGCATGGCCGCCCACACCTACCCCGCCATGCTGGAACTGGTCCGCGCCGGCATCCTGCGCCCCGACCGCCTCGTGACCTCCACGATCACCCTGGACGCGGTCCCGGCGGCCCTGGCGGCGATGGGCACGGCCCCGGGGGCGGGGGTGACGGTCGTCGAACCGTGGGCCTGACGCGTTCGCCGCCCCGCCCCCCCGGCGGGCGGGGCGGGGCGGCTCAGGCCTCTCTGCGGCCCCTGTTGCCCGGCCGGGAGGCGACCCAGGCGCGCACCGTGTCGGCGTACCAGTAGGGCTTGCCGCGCTCGACATGGTCGGGGGGCGGGAGGAGACCGTGTTTGCGGTACGAACGGACGGTGTCGGGCTGCACCCGGATGTGTGCCGCGATCTCCTTGTAGGACCAGAGCCTTCGGTCGGTCATGAGATGCACCTCCCTGCGCGCACCGCGGCGGCGACCGGGGAGGTCGGCGGGGGAGCCGGGCGCTGCGCTGGCGATCACAAAGCCTGTGCCCGGTGAACGACGGAGAGTGACTGCGCGCTAGGGGCTGTGGACCAGGTGTGACCAAGAGCCCGCGTAGGTGTGACATGTGTGACACAAGGAGGGTGTTTGTGACACGACTGAGGCACTCGCGCATCCACCCGTCAACGTGAACGACTCTCATCCTCTCGTCCGAATGTCCAGACAAACCATTGACAGCACTCCCGCTGCGGGGCTACAAACCGGGGGAGAGCCGTGACGAAGGGAAGCCGATGGCGTACGACCTGATCACCATGGGGCGGATCGGGGTGGACCTCTATCCACTCCAGACCGGCGTCCCGCTCGCCCAGGTGTCGTCCTTCGGCAAGTTCCTCGGTGGATCGGCGACGAACGTGGCCGTCGCTGCCGCCCGGCTCGGTCACAGCACCGCCGTCATCACCCGCACCGGCGAGGACGCCTTCGGCGCCTATCTGCACGAGGCCCTCCAGGGCTTCGGCGTCGACGACCGCTGGGTCACCTCCGTACCCGGCCTCAACACCCCCGTCACGTTCTGCGAGATCTTCCCGCCGGACGACTTCCCGCTGTACTTCTACCGGCAGCCCAAGGCCCCGGACCTGGAGATCGACGCCCACGAACTGGACCTCGACGCCATCCGCGACACCCGGATCTTCTGGATCACCGGCACCGGCCTGAGCGAGGAGCCCAGCCGCACGGCGACTTTCGCGGCCCTCGCCCACCGCGCCAAGTCGGGTACGACGGTCTTCGACCTGGACTGGCGGCCGATGTTCTGGAAGGACCCGGCCTCGGCCCGCCCGTTCTACGCGGAGGCGCTGAAGCACACCACCGTCGCCGTCGGCAATCTCGACGAGGTCGAGATCGCGACCGGCGTGCGCGAGCCGCAGGCCGCCGCGCAGGCGCTGCTGGACGCCGGTGTCGAGATCGCCGTGGTCAAGCAGGGCCCCAAGGGCGTCCTCGCCGTCCACCGGAACGGCGACTCCGCCGAGGTGCCGCCTCTGCCTGTGAACGTTCTCAACGGCCTCGGCGCCGGAGACGCCTTCGGCGGCTCCCTCTGCCACGGCCTCCTCGAAGGCTGGGACCTGGAGAAGATCATGCGGCACGCCAACGCGGCCGGCGCCATCGTCGCCTCGCGACTGGAGTGCTCCTCCGCGATGCCGACCCCGGACGAGATCGACGCCGCGCTCGCCGCCGGAGCGGTGCTGTGAGGGCCGGCCGCGTCGCGGGCGCGCACTCCGACGGCGGCGCCGGTGCCCCCGCCAAGCAGCCGAGCGTGGACATCCCGGCGCTCGTCCGCACCCGCACCCACCACCCCGAGGCCATCGCCGAGGCGGCCACCCGACGCGCCCGCCGTCCGCTCCTCAACGAGGACGGCAAGCTGATGATCGTCGCCGCCGACCACCCGGCCCGCGGCGCCCTCGGCGTGGGCGGCGACAAGCTCGCCATGGCCAACCGCGCCGACCTGCTGGAGCGGCTGTGCCTGGCGCTGTCCCGGCCGGGCGTCGACGGTGTCCTCGCCACCGCCGACATCCTCGACGACCTGCTCCTGCTCGGCGTCCTCGACAACAAGGTCGTCATGGGTTCGATGAACCGGGGCGGCCTGCAGGGCGCCTCCTTCGAGCTCGACGACCGGTTCACCGGCCACCGTGCCGAGGACATACAGCGTCTCGGGTTCGACGCCGGCAAGCTGCTGCTCCGTATCGACTACGACGACCCGGGGTCCTTGACGACCCTGGAGTCCACCGCCCGCGCCATCGACGACATGGCCGCGCGCCGACTGCCCGTCTTCGTCGAGCCGTTCATCAGCCGCCGCACCCCCGAGGGCAAGGTCAGGAACGACCTGTCCCCGGAGGCGGTCACCAAGTCCATCGCCATCGCCTCGGGCCTGGGCGGGAGTTCGGCCTACACCTGGCTCAAGGTGCCGGTGACGGACAACCCCGACGACATGGCCCAGGTCATGGAGACGTCCACGCTCCCCGCCGTGCTGCTCGGCGGTGAGGTCGGCGACGATCAGGACGGGGCGTACGAGAAGTGGCGCAGCGCCCTGCGACTCCCCACCGTGCGCGGCCTGGTGGTCGGCCGCTCGCTGCTCTACCCGGCGGACGGCGACGTGGCCGCCGCCGTCGACACCGCCGTAGGACTTCTGTGAGGCCCTGATGACGACCAACGAGCTGCACCTGAGCAAGGGTTCGACCGCGAACGCCCAGTACACGCTCGACATCGACCCCAAGCGGGCCGGTTGGGCGCACAGCAGCCTGAGGATCGTCGAACTGCCCCCGGGCGGTACGCATTTGTTCACCACCGGGGACAGTGAGTGGATCGTGCTTCCGCTGCAGGGCGGATGTACCGTGCGAACAGAGGGACAAGAGTTCCAGATCCTGGGCCGGGAGAGCGTGTTCAGCGGAGTCTCGGACTTCGTGTACGTGCCCCGGGACGCCCAGGCCCAGATCGCCTCCGGCGCGGGAGGCCGCTTCGCCCTGGCAGGAGCGAAGTGCGAGCGACGACTCCCCGCCCGCTACGGCCCCGCGCCGGAGGTCCCCGTCGAAGACCGCGGCAGCGGCACCAGCGCCCGGCAGGTGCGCAACTTCGCCTCCGCCGCCGCCTTCGACTGCGACAAGCTGATCGCCGTGGAGGTGATCACGCCCGGCGGCAACTGGTCCTCGTACCCGCCGCACAAGCACGACGAGCACCGGCCCGGCGAGGAGTCGGAGCTGGAGGAGATCTACTACTTCGAGATCGACGGACCGAACGGTATCGGGTATCAGCGCGTATTCCCCTCCCGTGAGGGCGGTACCGACGTCCTCGCCGAGGTCCGCTCCGGCGACGCCGTGCTGGTCCCCGACGGATGGCACGGCCCGTCGATCGCGCAGCCCGGGCACGACATGTACTACCTGAACGTCATGGCGGGGCCGGGTGAGACGCGGGAGTGGCGGATCTGCTTCCACCCGGCCCACGTTGAAAGCACAGGGGGTTACCGATGACGATTCGGTTGACCGTCGCGCAGGCGCTCGTCCGCTTCCTCGCCGTCCAGTACAGCGAGCGGGACGGCGAGCGCCGCCGCCTCATCGCCGCCACCTGGGGAATCTTCGGCCACGGCAACGTGGCCGGGCTCGGCCAGGCACTCCTCCAGCACATGGACGAGATGCCGTACCACCAGGGCCGTAACGAACAGTCCATGGTGCACGCGGCAGTGGGCTACGCGCGTCAATCGAACCGTCTCTCCGCACACGCCGTCACCACCTCCATCGGCCCCGGCGCCACCAACCTGGTCACCGGCGCCGCCCTCGCCACCGTCAACCACCTCCCGGTCCTGCTCCTGCCCGGCGACGTCTTCGCCACCCGCCCCGCCGACCCGGTCCTCCAGCAGCTCGAAGTCCCGTACGCGGCCGACGTCTCCGTCAACGACTGCCTGCGCCCGGTGTCCAGGTTCTTCGACCGGATCACCCGCCCCGAGCAGCTGATCCCCTCCGCCCTCGCCGCCATGCGGGTCCTCACCGACCCCGTCGAGACCGGCGCCGTGACCCTCGCTCTCCCGCAGGACGTCCAGGCCGAGGCGTACGACTGGCCGGAGGAGTTCTTCGCGGACCGGGTGTGGACCGTACGACGGCCGGGCGCCGACCCCGCCGAACTCGCCGCCGCGGTACGGGCGATCAGGAACGCCCGGCGGCCCGTGGTCATCGCCGGCGGCGGGGTCCACCACAGCCGCGCCGAGGCCGTCCTCGCCGAGTTCGCCGAGGCCACCCACATTCCCGTCGCCTCCACCCAGGCCGGCAAGGGCTCGCTGCGCTGGGACCACCCGCAGGACGTCGGCGGCGTCGGACACACCGGCACCGCCACCGCCGACGAACTCGCCCGCACCGCCGACCTGGTGATAGGCGTGGGGACGAGGTACACCGACTTCACCACGGCCTCCGGCACCCTCTTCGAGAACCCGGACGTCCGTTTCCTCAACCTCAACATCGCGCCCTACGACGGCCACAAGCTCGCCGGGCTGCCCCTGATCGCCGACGCCCGCAGCGGCCTCGCCGAACTGACCGAGGCGCTGGTGATGCACGACCACACGGTGGCCGACCCGTACGTCACCGAGTACACCGAGGACAAGGAGCGCTGGGAGCAGCGCGTCGACGCCTGCTACGAGGCCGACGAGCCCGACATCCGGCCGACCCAGCCCCAGGTCCTCGGCGTCCTGGACGCCCTCGCCGACGAGTCCGACGTGATCGTCAACGCGGCCGGCTCCCTCCCCGGCGACCTGCACAGGCTGTGGCGGGCGCGGTCGTACGACCAGTACCACCTGGAGTACGGCTACTCGTGCATGGGCTACGAGATCCCCGCCGCCATCGGGGTGAAACTCGCCGCGCCCGAGCGGAACGTGTGGGCGCTGGTCGGCGACGGCACGTATCTGATGATGCCCACCGAGATAGTCACCGCCGTACAGGAGGGGATAGCCATCAAGGTGCTGCTGGTGCAGAACCACGGCTACGCCTCCATCGGCGGCCTGTCCGAGTCCGTGGGCGGAGAGCGGTTCGGCACCGCCTACCGCTACCCCTCGGACGACGGCACCTTCACGGGTGCCCCGCTGCCCGTCGACCTGGCCGCCAACGCGGCCAGTCTGGGTATGCGCGTCCTGCGTGCGAAGACCGTCCGCGACCTGCGCACGGCGCTCGCCGAGGCACGGGACGCCGACACTCCCACATGTGTCTACGTGGAGACCGAAACCGCAGACACAGTGTCGGGCCCGCCTCCGGCGCAGGCCTGGTGGGATGTACCTGTGGCCGCGACCGCGACCCGATCCGCCGCGGTCAAGGCACGTGAGCTCTACGAACGGCACGTCTCGACCCGACGCCGCCATCTGTGAAGGAGTAACCGGTCATGACGAAGATCGTCAACCACTGGATCGGCGGCAAGTCCGTCGAAGGCACGTCGGGCAACTTCGGGCCGGTCACCGACCCGGCCACCGGCGCGGTCACCACCAAGGTCGCGTTCGCCTCGGTCGACGAGGTCGACGCCGCGGTCCAGACGGCCAAGGACGCCTACGTGACCTGGGGCCAGTCCTCGCTGGCCAAGCGCACGGAGATCCTCTTCAGGTTCCGCGCGCTGCTCGACGCCAACCGGGACGCGATCGCCGAGCTGATCACCGCCGAGCACGGCAAGGTGCACAGCGACGCGCTCGGCGAGGTCGCCCGCGGCCTGGAGATCGTCGACCTGGCCTGCGGTATCAGCGTGCAGCTGAAGGGCGAGCTGTCCACGCAGGTCGCGACCCGTGTGGACGTCTCCTCGATCCGCCAGCCGCTCGGTGTCGTCGCGGGCATCACGCCGTTCAACTTCCCGGCGATGGTCCCGATGTGGATGTTCCCGATGGCCATCGCGTGCGGCAACACGTTCGTGCTGAAGCCGTCCGAGAAGGACCCGTCGGCCTCCATCAAGATCGCCGAGCTGCTGGCCGAGGCCGGCCTGCCCGACGGCGTCTTCAACGTCGTGCACGGCGACAAGGTGGCCGTGGACCGACTCCTGGAGCACCCGGACGTCAAGGCGGTCTCCTTCGTCGGCTCGACCCCGATCGCCCGCTACATCCACACCACCGCCGCCGCCAACCACAAGCGCGTACAGGCGCTCGGCGGCGCCAAGAACCACATGCTGGTCCTGCCGGACGCCGACCTGGACGCGGCGGCCGACGCGGCCGTGAGCGCGGCCTACGGTTCGGCCGGCGAGCGCTGCATGGCCATCTCCGCGGTCGTCGCCGTCGGCTCGGTCGGCGACGTGCTGGTGGAGAAGATCCGCGAGCGCGCCGAGAAGATCAAGATCGGTCCCGGCAACGACCCGACGTCCGAGATGGGCCCGCTGATCACGGCCGTGCACCGCGACAAGGTGGCGTCCTACGTCACCGGCGCCGCCGCCGAGGGCTGCGAGGTCGTCCTGGACGGCACCGGCTACACGGTCGAGGGCTTCGAGGACGGCCACTGGATCGGCATCTCGCTGCTGGACAAGGTGCCGACCACCGCGAAGGCGTACACGGACGAGATCTTCGGCCCGGTCCTGTGCGTCCTGCGCGTGGACACGTACGAGGAGGGCGTCGCCCTCATCAACAGCTCGCCGTTCGGCAACGGCACCGCGATCTTCACCCGGGACGGCGGCGCCGCCCGCCGCTTCCAGCTGGAGATCGAGGCCGGCATGGTCGGCATCAACGTCCCGATCCCGGTCCCCGTCGGCTACCACAGCTTCGGCGGCTGGAAGGACTCCCTCTTCGGCGACCACCACATCTACGGCAACGACGGCACGCACTTCTACACCCGCGGCAAGGTCACCACCACCCGCTGGCCCGACCCGTCCGAGGCCCCGGCGGGCGTCGACCTGGGCTTCCCGCGCAACCACTGAGTGCGAGCGCTCCACCCCGTTGAGGCCGTCCGATATTCGGATGGCCTCAACTTTTTTTGTCACCGCACCTTCGGTTCTCGTTTCCATGGGATGAAACGGGTGACTTAAGTTCTTTGCGTTTATGACCTTCGAAAGCAAGGTCATGCTGGCAGTGGTCTTGATGATTGCCTTACTGGGGCGTTCGGCCCTACGAAAGCGATGCGAGACCCGTCGCTTTAAGAGTGCGGAATCCGAAGGTAAACGGCCATTGACGCAGCGGTTTTCGTCGGGGTTCCATGCAGCACAGCCCAACCGCCGGAGGCATCCGCACAAGCCGATCGGAACCGCCGCATGACCGACACGCTCCGCCCTGTCGAGACCGCCGTTGCAGAGGCGTCCGACACCCCCAAGACGCTCAAGCGCTCCATCGGAGTGGTAGGCGGCACCCTACTGACCCTCTCCTGCGTCACCCCGGCCTCCACGCTCTTCGTGGTCGTCCCCGATCTGTTCGGCTCCCTCGGCACCGCCACGGCCCTCACGATCGCCATCGGCTCCCTCCTCTGTATCGCCGTGGCGTTCTGCTACTCCGAGCTCGGCACGCTCATCCCGAGCGCGGGCGGCGAGTACGCGATGGTGTCCACGATGGCGGGCCGCCTGGCCGGCTGGCTGGTCTTCGTCCTCTCCCTCCTGGTCGTCATGATCGTGCCGCCGGTGATCGCGATGGGTACGGCCGACTACCTGGCCCCGATCGTCCATCTCGACCCGGCCATGACCGGCGCCGGCGTGATGCTCCTCGCGACCCTGGCCGGCCTTCTGGACCTGCGCGCGAACGCCTGGATCACCGGCATCTTCCTGGTCCTGGAGGTCATCGCGGCGGGCGTGGTGGCGGTGCTGGGCTTCTCCCACAGCCACCGGGGAGTAGGCAGCCTCACCTCGATGCAGGTCGCGGACACGGGCGGCCACGCCACGACCGTCACCGCGATGCTCGTCGTCTCCGGCCTGGCCATCGCCCTCTTCGTCACCCAGGGCTTCTCGACCGCTGTCTACCTCTCCGAGGAACTGGAGGACCCGCGCCGCAACGTGGCCCGCACCGTCCTCGCCACCCTCGCGATCTCCACGGTGATCATCCTGGTCCCGGTCGCCGCGATCACCATGGGCGCGACCGACCTCAAGGCCCTCACCGGCGGCGACATCAGCTCCATGGTCACCGCCTGGTCCAACTCCGCGGTCGGCACGTTCGTCAGCCTCTGCGTGGCCCTCGCGATCATCAACGCGGGCATCGTCATGGTCATCCAGAACTCCCGCGTCCTGTTCGCCTCGGCCCGCGACAAGGCGTGGCCGGCCCCGGTCAACAGCGCGCTCTCCCGCCTCGGCCGCTTCGGCTCCCCCTGGGTCGCCACGCTCGCCGTCGGCGTCCCCGGTGCCCTCCTCTGCTTCGTCAACCTCGACACCCTCTACGGCGTGACGGGCGTCTCGGTGACCGGCATGTACCTCCTCGTCGCCGTCGCGGCCCTCCTCTCCCGCCGCGGCCACCACAAGCACACCCCGGCGTGGCGGATGCCGCTCTGGCCGACGATGCCGATCCTCCTCATCGCAGTCCTGGCCTACATCCTCACCCAGCAGGAGACGACCTACCTCCTCTGGACCGGCGGCATCACAGCAGTGGCCACCCTCTACTGGGCCTTCTACCTCCGCCCCCGCAAGGAGACCCACTGGGTGGTGTCGATCCCGGAAGACGCCCAGGCGTAAAACGCCCGGTCGGGGGCCCGGCGGTGCGTCGTGAGTGCCGGGCGGGCAGCCGCCCCAGGGGCGCGGGGAACTACGCGACCGGCCCCCACCGGCCCGCAGGTGCCCACGACCCGGTTCGGCACCGCCGTAATCCGCCGTCCTGGCTGATCGCCGCCGCGGCGGGAATCGGGGGACCGGCAGTGTTCTGGGGCCGACGGTGTTCTGCGGGACCGGCGGTGTTCTGGGGGCGGCGGTGTTTTGAGGGCGGTTCGTTGTACCGCGCTCGAAGTATGTGGTGACACCTCCGTACTCCCGAGGGATGGGCCGGGGTTCACCCCTCCGTCGGCATCGGACGTCGGTCCCGCACCGTACCGTTGAAGCATGGATCTTCGACCCCCCGGCCTGCGAGGGTTGCTCGGGCGGCCGCGGCGGCTTCTGGCCGCCGCGGCCGCCGTCGTCGTGCTCGCCGGTGCCGGTACCTGGACGGCCGTCGCCGCCTCCGACGACGCACCGGCCGTCCACCGCACCGACAAGGTCATGGCGGTGGACGGGGTACGTCTGGACACCTCGTTCTTCACCACGCCCGGCACCGGCCGGCGCCCCGCGGTCCTCCTCGCCCACGGCTTCGGCGGCAGCAAGGACGACATGCGCACGGAGGCCGAGGACCTCGCCCGCGACGGCTACGCGGTCCTCACCTGGTCCGCGCGCGGCTTCGGGAAGTCCACCGGGAAGATCGGCCTCAACGACCCGAAGGGCGAGGTCGCCGACGTCTCCCGGCTCATCGACTGGCTCGCGAAGCAGCCGCAGGTGCAGCTGGACAAGACCGGTGACCCGCGCGTCGGCATGGCGGGCGGCTCGTACGGCGGTGCCATCTCGCTCCTCGCCGCCGCCTACGACAGCCGGGTCGACGCGATCGCCCCGTCGATCACCTACTGGAACCTCGCGGACGCCCTGTTCCCGAACGGCGTCTTCAAGAAGCTGTGGGCCGGGATCTTCTTCAACACCGGCGGCGGCTGCGCGAAGTTCGACCCGGCACTGTGCGCGATGTACGACCGGGTCGCCGAGTCGGGCAAACCGGACGCAGCCGCGGTCGAGCTCCTCGAAGAGCGGTCACCGTCGGCCGTCGGCACCCGCATCAAGGTGCCGACCCTCCTCTTCCAGGGTCAGACAGACTCCCTCTTCACGCTCTCCCAGTCCGACGCGGCCGCGAAGGCGATCAAGGCCAACGGCGCCCCCGTCGACGTCGACTGGATCGCCGGCGGCCACGACGGCGGCGACCTGGAGACCAGCCGTGTCGAGGGCCGGGTGACCTCCTGGTTCGACCGCTACCTGAAGGGCGACAAGGCCGCCGGCACCGGCCCGGCGTTCCGGATCACCCGCACCGGAGGCGTCGACTCCACCGACGGCGCCGCCCAGTTGCGGGGCGCCGACGCGGACAGCTACCCCGGGCTGGAGAACGACCGGAAGTCCATCGCCCTCAAGGGCGGCACCCAGCACGTCGAGAACCCGGCCGGCGCCTCGCCGCCCGGCGTCTCCGCCCTGCCCGGCCTCGGCGCCGCAGCCGGCCTCTCCCAGCTCTCCTCCCTCGGCATCGGCGTCTCCCTGGACTTCCCCGGCCAGTACGCCCGCTTCGACTCGGCCCCCGTCACCGACAACCTGCAGATCACCGGCGCACCCACCGCCACCGTCCACATCACCTCGACCAGTGACGACGTCGTCCTCTTCGGCAAGGTGTACGACGTCGGCCCGGACGGCACCCAACAGGTGCTGCCCTCCCAGCTGGTCGCCCCGATCCGCATCGAGGGAGCCAAGGCCGGCAAGGACGTCACGATCACCCTCCCGGCCATCGACCACGAGGTCCAGAAGGGCCACCGCCTCCGTCTGGTCCTCGCCTCCACCGACCTCGGCTACGCCTCCCCGGCCGCCCCGGCGACCTACACGGTCTCCCTCAAGGGCGCCCTGAGCGTGCCGACGGCACCCGGCGTGGACACGGCCGCCGCCGCCCTGCCCTCCTGGGTGTGGTGGCTGCCGCTGGCCGGTGCGGTCGCCGCGCTGGCCCTGCTGCTCACCGGCCGCCGCCGTACCGCCGGCCCGGCCCCCGCCCCGGAGCTGGCCGAGGTCCCCCTCCAGATAACGGACCTGAGCAAGCGCTACGCGGGCTCGACGGACCGGTACGCGGTCCGGGAGCTGTCCTTCCGCGTCGAGCAGGGCCAGGTCCTCGGCCTTCTCGGCCCCAACGGCGCGGGCAAGACCACCACACTCCGCATGCTGATGGGCCTGATCACACCGGACGACGGCGAGATCCGGGTCTTCGGCCACGCCATCCGCCCGGGCGCGCCCGTCCTCTCCCGGGTCGGTGCCTTCGTGGAGGGCGCGGGCTTCCTGCCGCACCTGTCCGGCCGGGAGAACCTGGAGCTGTACTGGGCGGCGACCGGCCGCCCGACGGAGGACTCCCACATCGAGGAGGCCCTGGAGATCGCCGGCCTCGGGGACGCGCTGGCCCGCGCGGTCCGCACGTACTCGCAGGGCATGCGGCAGCGCCTCGCCATCGCCCAGGCCATGCTCGGCCTGCCGGACCTGCTCATCCTCGACGAACCGACCAACGGCCTCGACCCGCCGCAGATCCGCGAGATGCGCGAGGTGATGATCCGCTACGCGGCCGCCGGCCGCACGGTGATCGTCTCCAGCCATCTCCTGGCCGAGGTCGAACAGTCCTGCACCCACCTCGTGGTGATGGACCACGGCCGGCTGATACAGGCCGGCCCCGTCGGCCAGATCGTCGGCTCCGGCGACACCCTCCTCGTCGGCACGGAGACACCCGTGGAGGAGCCGGTCGTGGAGAAGGTCGCCGCGCTGCCCGGCGTCGCCTCCGTGACCAGTACGGACGACGGACTGCTCGTCCGCCTCGATCCCGGCGGCAGCGCACCACGCCTGGTCGCCGAACTGGTACGGCTCGACGTACCCGTGGCGTCGGTGGGCCCCCACCGCCGTCTGGAAGACGCCTTCCTGACCCTGATCGGAGGTTCCGCATGAGCACGCTCACCGAGGGGGCCGCGGTCGCCTCCGGTTACCGGGCGGGCCGCACCCTGCCGCTGCGCGTCGAACTGGTCCGCCAGCTCAAACGCCGCCGCACCCTGCTGATGGGCGGGATCCTGGCCGCACTGCCGTTCGTCCTGCTGATCGCGTTCGCGATCGGCGGCCAGCCGGGCGAACGGAACGGCCAGGTCACCCTCCTGGACACGGCCACCGCGTCCGGCGCCAACTTCGCCGCGGTGAACCTGTTCGTGTCGGCGGGCTTCCTGCTGGTCATCCCCGTCGCCCTGTTCTGCGGGGACACCGTGGCCTCGGAGGCCAACTGGTCCTCGCTGCGCTACCTGCTGGCGGCACCCGTGCCCCGGGCCCGCCTGCTGTGGTCCAAGCTGGTCGTCGCGCTCGGCCTCAGCCTGGCCGCGATGATCCTGCTGCCGCTGATCGCCCTGGCCGTCGGCACGGCCGCCTACGGCTGGGGCCCGCTCCAGATCCCGACCGGCGGCGCGCTCGACACCGGCACGGCGACCCAGCGCCTGGCCGTCGTCGTGACGTACATCTTCCTGTCCCAACTGGTCACCGCGGGCCTCGCGTTCTGGCTCTCCACGAAGACCGACGCACCCCTCGGCGCGGTCGGCGGCGCGGTCGGCCTGACCATCGTCGGCAACGTCCTGGACGCGGTGACGGCCCTCGGCCACTGGCGCGACTTCCTGCCCGCGCACTGGCAGTTCGCCTGGGCGGACGCGGTACAGCCGCATCCCGAGTGGTCCGGCATGATCCAGGGCACCGCGATTTCCATAACGTACGCCCTGGTGCTGTTCGCCCTGGCCTTCCGGGGTTTCGCCCGCAAGGACGTGGTTTCCTAGGTCACCGGACGATCTCCCTCCGGCCTCGACGCCCCTGGTCCGTGGCCGCTTCGAGATTCATCCGCAACGCATCGGGGCGCACGTTCCAGCCCCCCGTGCCGTCAGAGTCGGCAGAAAGTCAGGAAGCCGACTCCGACCGGCACAGGGGGCACATGCGATGGAACGGCACCGGACCCGACGAGGCACGTGCAGGGCACTCCTCGCCCTCACCACCACAGGCGCCCTGCTCCTGGCAGGCTGCGGCGCCGACGACGAGTACAACGGCCCGAACTACACCGGCCTCCCGGCCCCCCCCGCACCCTCCCAGGCCCAGCGCAACGAAGCCCCCGAAGCCACCCCCTCCGCCCCTTCCTCCGACGACGACCTCTCCACCTTCGCCCTTGACGTCGAGAGCGCCTCCTGCGGCTACGGCCGCCGCACCTTCGACGACGGCGGACGCTCTGGCCCCCCGGCCATCCGCGCCGAGGGGTTTGCAACAGCTTCCGCCAGGACTACCGCACCGTTCCTTGGCAGTGAGCGGGAGCGAGTCCCTTCACTGGCACGCCCCGAACGGTCTTGAGCGCACTGGTCCCTGGCGTTCTCGTCCCCGGGGCGGCGACACGCATCCAGTGCGTGGTCCGATCCCGGGAGGCCAGTTCCCTCACGACCTGGCCAGTTGGGTGGGCCAGAGGCGACGGGGAGGCCCTGAATCATCACTCTGGTGGAGCAGGGGCCCCGCACGCCGACGCCGCACCCGGTGTCCCAGATCGCGCCGCTTACGCTATCCCGGCACCTGCAGAGTACTGCTGTCCGCGAGCCCACCATCACACGATCGAGTTAAATCAACCTCGCATAAGCTCCCAGGCGAGCAGCTCCAACCTCGAGGGCGTCGCGACCGGCTACGCCACCGCCGTCCAGGGCCTGCGCAAGAACGCCACCAACCGTGTCGTCCTGATCTCCGACGGCCTCGCCAACGACGGCGAGACCGACCCGGACGCCATCCTCGAACGCATCGACGGCGACCGCCGCGAGTACGGCATCACCCTGTTCGGCGTGGGAGTGGGCAGCGACTACGGCGACGCGCTGATGGAACGCCTGGCCGACAAGGGTGACGGCCACACGGTGTACGTCGCCGACACCGCGACCGCCGCCGACGTCTTCTGCCGCCAACTCCCGCAGAACATCGACCTGGTGGCCCGCGACGCCAAGGCGCAGGTGGCCTTCGACCCGCACACGGTCGCCGAGTTCCACCTCATCGGCTACCAGGACCGCAAGGTCGCCGACGAGGACTTCCGCAACGACCGGGTCGACGGTGGCGAGGTCGGCCCCGGCCACACGGTCACCGCCCTCTACGCCGTGCGCACCAACCCCGGCACGGACGGCCACCTGGCGACGGCCACGGTCCGCTGGCTGGACCCCGACACCCGCACCCCGCACGAGAACACGGGCGCCATGGAAACGGGCTCCCTGCACGGCTCGGTCTGGACGGCGTCCCCACGCTTCCAAGTGACGGCGGTGGCGGCATACTTCGCGGACGCGCTGGCGGGGGGGCGACTACGACATCCCGGGAGCGCCGAGTCTGACCAAGCTCCAGTCGCGCGCAGCGACCCTCGCAAAGGTGACTGAGGACAAGGACGTAGCCGACCTGGCGACAGCCATTCGGGAGGCAGCGCCCCGATAGGGGCGCTGGGGGTGCCCCCGGCCGAAGGCTGGGGGAGGAACTGCGCGACCAGCCACGACGCACCCGCACCCGGCAGACGGCCGCAATCCCTACGGCGAGAGCCATTGACCAACCCTTACTTATGAGTAAGTTGACGCCCCATGGGCGTACGCAAGGACCTCAAGCGGGCAAGACGACGTACCGACCTGGCCGACCGAGGCAAGGTCGAAGTCACCAAGGACGCGGACGGTGTCGTACGCGAGGTGCACCGGGAGCGCCTCGCCCCGCCCCTCACCACCGGCTCCCTCGCCGACCTCCCCTACACCAACGCGGCCGAGGCTCCCGACGCCACGGCCTTCCGGCGCAGCGAGGGCACCGTCACCGCAGCCGACTTCGCCGACCAGGTGACCTCCGTCGCCAAGGGCCTCATCGGCGCCGGCCTCGCCGCAGGCGACCGCGTCGCCGTCATGTCCCGCACCCGCTACGAGTGGACCGTCCTCGACTTCGCCATCTGGGCGGCCGGCGGGGTGACCGTCCCGATCTACCCCACCTCCTCCGCCGAGCAGGTGGAGTGGATCGTCAGGGACTCCGGCGCCCGGCACGTCGTCACCGAGACCCCGGAGAACACCGCCACCGTCACCACCGGCACCGCCGCCCACCCCGAACCCCCGCGCATCTGGGAGCTGGACGCAGGCGCGGTCACCGACCTGACCACCCTCGGCCGGGACACCCCGGACGACGAGGTGACCAAGCGCCGTGGCACCCTCACCCCCGACTCCACGGCCACGGTCTGCTACACCTCCGGTACCACCGGCCGCCCCAAGGGCTGTGTTCTCACCCATGCCAACCTGCACGCCGAGGCGGCCAACACGGTCGAGCTGCTGCACCCCGTCTTCCAGGCGGTCACCGGCCAGACCGCCTCCACCCTGCTGTTCCTCCCGCTCGCCCACATCCTGGGCCGCACGCTCCAGCTCGCGTGTCTGCTGGGCCGGATCGAGATGGGCCACTTCCCGAGCGTGAAGCCGGACGAACTACGGCCCGCGCTCCGGGAGTTCCGGCCGACGTTCCTGGTCGGGGTGCCGTACCTCTTCGAGAAGATCCATGACACCGGGCGGGCGACGGCCGAGAAGATCGGGCGCGCCGCCTCCTTCGACCGGGCCGAGCGGATCGGGGTGCGGTTCGCCGAGGCCTATCTCGGCAAGTTCCTCGGCACGGGGAAGGGCCCCGGACCCGGTCTGTACGCGGCCTGGGCGCTGTACGACCTGCTGGTCTACCGCCGGGTCCGCAAGGAGCTCGGCGGCCGGATGCGGTACGCCATCAGCGGCGGTTCGCCGCTCGACCGCGACCTCAACCTGTTCTTCCAGGCGGCCGGGATCGTCGTCTACGAGGGCTACGGCCTGACCGAGACGACCGCGGCCGCCACCGTCGTACCGCCGCTGGCCCCGCGCCCCGGCACGGTCGGGCAGCCCGTCCCCGGGACGGCCGTCCGCATCGCCGACGACGGCGAGGTGCTGATCAGGGGGCCGGTGGTCTTCGGGTCGTACTGGAAGAACCCCGCCGCGACCGCCGAAGTCCTCGCGGACGACGGCTGGTTCGCGACCGGCGACCTCGGGGCGCTGGACGAGGACGGCTACCTCACCATCACCGGCCGCAAGAAGGACATCCTGGTCACCTCGGGCGGCAAGAACGTCTCCCCGGCCGTCCTGGAGGACCGGCTGCGCAGCCGGTCGCCCGTCGGCCAGTGCCTGGTCGTCGGTGACAACCGGCCGTTCGTCGCCGCGCTGGTCACCCTCGACCCGGAGGCGGTCGCCCACTGGCTGTCCGTACGGAAGCTGCCACCGGACACCCCGCTGTCCGAGCTGGTGCGCGACGACCGGATGCGGGCCGAGGTCCAGAAGGCGGTCGACTACACCAACGAGGCCGTCTCCCGTGCCGAGTCGATCCGCTCCTTCGCCCTGGTCGAGGGCGAGTTCACCGAGGACAACGGGCTGCTCACCCCGTCCCTGAAGCTCAAACGGCATGCGGTGACGGCCCGGTACGCCGACGAGATCGAGGCGCTGTACCGCAGGTGAGCAAAACAACGGCGGCGGGCCACCGGCAGAACCGGTGACCCGCCGCCCGCGGAGCGTCTCGCTCAGCTGTTGTGGGCGCCGTTGGCCGACAGCACGGCGATGTCGTCCAGGATGTGCGACAGCGGCTCGTCGCCCTTGGCCTGGGTGGAGTTCTCGACGCACTGCTGGTTCTGCGGCGCGGAGAGGATCGGCACGTCCTGCAGGATGCCGATGGGGGCCGCACCGGCGACGCTCTGGATGTTCAGCTTCGCCGGGAGGCCGATGCACGGCTTGTTCAGCGAGCCCTGGACCAGCGAGAGCTGCGGGCTCATGTCACCGAACGTGGCCGAGTTGCCGAACTCCGACTTGGCGCCGTTGCCGCTGGCCGACGTGGTGCCGTGGTCGTTGCCCGTGGCCAGGGCCTGGGGGGCGGCCGTGACGGCGAGGCCGGCGACGGTGGCGGCGACGGCCGCGGTTACCCACAGCTTCTTCATGTTGGTTCCCTTTCGAAAGGCGGACTCCGGGGAGGAGCTGCGTGATCGTCAACTGTGAAATCTTGCACTGGGTTGCGTGATTTGCCCCGATTGGCGTAGCGCAGTCCGACCAAGCGACAAACGCTCCGCCGGGGCGGGTGCGCCGGGCGCCACACAGGCCGACGGGCCGCCGGGAAGTCGGCGGCCCGTCGGCCGAGGGGTCCGCGAAAGAAGCCCGCGAGGATCTGGACTACCGGTTCTTGACGCCGTTGGCCGCGAGCACGGCGATGTCGTCCAGGATGTGCGACAGCGGCTCGTCGCCCTTGGCCTGGGTGGAGTTCTCGACGCACTGCTGGTTCTGCGGCGCGGAGAGGATCGGCACGTCCTGCAGGATGCCGATGGGGGCGACACCGGCGACGCTCTGGACGTTCAGCTTCGCCGGGAGGCCGATGCACGGCTTGTTGAACGAGCCCTGGATGAGCGCCATCTGGGGGCTCATGTTGCCGTACGTCGCGGAGTTGCCGAACGCCTGGTACGCGCCGTTGCCACTGGCCGAGGTGGTGCCGTGGTCGTTGCCGGTGGCCAGGGCCGGGGCGGCGGTCGCTGCCGAGACGCCGACGACGGAGGCTGCCACAGCGGCGGAGGTCAGAATCCTCTTGATCACTTGTCAATTCCCTTCTGAAGACACCCCGTCCACCGGAGCGCTCTGGTCAACTCCCCGCGATCCGGTTGGTTGCTCCCCTTCACCCCAATGGCCCAAGGCCCGGCGCGCCCCGATTCCGTCGTCGGCCCAGTGTTCACGGGGAATTCCGGTCGGGCCGCCGGTCCGATCGGGTGACGTGCCGCGCCCGTGCCGCAACCATTCCGGACGTGGGCGGTTGATGCCGGGCAGGAACGTCCGTCTTGGCTCAAAGCCGGGAAAGGAAAAGCGAAATGCTGAAGAAGGCAATGGCCGCGGCGGCGGTCGCCGTGTCCGTCGTAGGTGTGTCGGCGGCGGCAGCCCCTCTGGCGCTTGCCACCGGCAACGACCACGGCACCACCTCCGCCAGCGGTAACGGCGCCCATGAGGCGTTCGGCAACGCGGTGACCAAGGGCAACATGAGCCCGCAGGCCACCCTGGTCGGGGGCTCGCTGAACAAGCTGTGTATCGGCCTCCCACTCAAGGCCAACGTGCAGACCGTCGCCGGTGCCGTCCCCGTCGGCGTGCTGCAGGACGTGCCGATCCTCTCCGCGCCGCAGAACCAGCAGTGCGCCGAGAACTCCACCCAGGCCAAGGGCGACGAGCCGCTGTCGCACTTGGTGGACGACATCGCCGTGCTGTCTGCGAACGGCGTCGCCAACCAGTGACCCCGGTCCGGTGAGATCCGCTCGGGCGGTGCGTTTTCACGCGCCGCCCGAGCGGTTTTCGCTTTAATTCCCTTTTCCCTGTCCGACGGCTTTCCGGAGAAGCGTTTCCTCTCGGGATCGTCAATTCTGGGACAGCGTTCGAGTGAATTGTCCGAAGGTGCGCGTTCCGTAGTTTCCTTCGTCGTCTATTCCTCGTTCTACAGCCTGCCGGTCATGGTGCGAGCCGTCCATGCTGTGCTCGCTCGGTTTCGGCCGGCACACGGGCATGACCGCAGAGAAGGGACAGTTTATGAAGAAGACCGCAGCTGTCGTCACCGGCGCGATCCTGGCCCTGGGCGGTGCCGTCCCCGCCTTCGCGGACGCCGGTGCGCACGGCGCCGCCGTCGGTTCCCCGGGTGTTCTCTCCGGCAACCTGATCCAGGTCCCGATCCACGTGCCGATCAACATCTGCGGCAACAGCGTCGATGCCCTGGGGCTGCTGAACCCCGCGTTCGGCAACATCTGCGTCAACCACTGACGAAGTCGGCGCAGCGCTGCAGCCTCCCGGCTGTGTCACGGCCGGCCCCGGACCGTCGATCCTTCGCATCCGCGCTCCGAGGCCGGCCTTCCCCCTTCTTCAAGCAGGAAGACAACGAGATTGCGACCGACCCTCAGCAGGGGAATGTTCGCGGCCGCCGCCGCGACGAGCATTCTGTCCCTGTACGGCAGTCCCGCGTTCGCCGACGCGGACGCGACCGGCGCCACCGGCGGCTCGCCGGGCGTCCTGTCCGGCAACAACGTCCAGGCCCCGGTGAACGTGCCGGTCAACATTTGCGGCAACTCGGTCGACGCGGCCGCCGCGTTGAACCCGGCGTTCGGCAACTCCTGTGCCAACGAGTCACATGAGCACCGGCATGCCGACAGCCGCTCGCACGAGATGCCCTACGGAGACCACGAGAACCCGGGCTACGGCGACTCGGGTCACGGTGGCCCGGGCTATGACAACCCGGGCTACGGCGACTCGGACCACGGACACGGGACGCCCCCCTCGTACGGGGACACGGCCCCGCCCCCGTACGGCGACAAGAGCTCTCCCCCCTGCACCGATACTCCGCCCCCGAGTTCCACCCCGCCCGGGCACACGTCCCCTCCGCGGGCCACGCATCCGCCGACGTCGCCGCCGCCGACCACGCGTCCCCCGACGTCACCGCCGCCGGTCCGGAGCTCGCCCCCGCCGAGCCAGACCCCGCCCGGCCACACGCCGCCGCCCGGTGGCGGGCAGCACGCGGGGCCGCCGCCGACCCTGCCGCACACCGGCAGCGACAGGGAGGCCATGCTCGTGACCTCGGCCGCCAGCGCCGTACTGATCGCGGGCGGGACGATCCTGTACCGACGGGGCCGAGCCGCGACCCGTCGGTCGTAGTCCGCGTTCCGGCGGACGCCGGGTGCCGGGCGCCCCAATCGTCCGGCACCCGGCGTCCGTCAGCTGCGCACCGCGTCCGGAGCCGGCTCCGGCTCCCGGCGCCCCGCCGGCACACCCCAGCCGGCCGGGCCCGAGCGCAGCCGCCGCCGCACCCCGTGCACCAGCGTGTCCGCGGTGAACGTGGCGCCGTGCACGAAGCGCATCGCCGGGCCGAAACCCGCGGCCGTGATCAGACCGGCCAGGAACAGCCCGGGGTACGACGACTCGAAGTCCCGGCCGACCTCCGGCGCCCCGTCGGCCCCCGTCACCAGCGTCGACCGCACCTCGCCGGTGAGCAGCCCGAGCCGCTCCCGGGTCGCCTTGAACCCCGTGGCCGCGATGACGTGTCCGGTCTCCAGGGTGCCCAGCCCGCCGCCCGGGCCCGCGGTGTCCAGGCGCACCCCGCCCGCCGTCGCACGGGCCGCCGTCACCTCCCGGCCGAGCAGTACCTCCACCCCGGACTCCACCCGCTCCCGGACCCACCAGGCACCGGCCGGACCGAGCGCCGTGGCCGCGATCCGGGCCCGGGTCGGCTCCGGGAGCCGCCGGTACAGGCCCGGCCGCTCGGAGTAGAACCAGTTGCGCCAGCCGGGGCCGAGGCCGCTGTGCGGGGAGCGGACCGACTGCCACCAGGGCCGCTCCCAGGGCGGTGGCACCTCGTTCCAGTACAGGCGGTCCGCGCGCACCAGCACCCGTACCCGGCTGCCCTGTTCGGCGAGGATCGCGGCCGTCTCCAGGGCTGCCTGGCCGCCGCCGATCACGGTGACGTCCCGGTCCTTGAAACGGTCCAGGTCGGCGTGGTGGCTGCTGTGCGAGACCAGGTCGGGGGAGAGGCCGCGCAGGGCGGCCGGGATCTCGACGAACGGCAGCACACCGACGGCCAGGGCGACGGTCCGGCCCTGCACGGTCTCGCCGTCCTCCGTCGTCGCCACGAAGCCGCCGGTGCGGGGCGCGACCCGGGTGACCGTGCGCTCGTCGACGGGCGGGGCGGCGTTGCGGGCGAACCACAGGCCGTACTCGCTGAACATGTCCAGTGGGATCGGCCGCCCGTGCCCGGCCGCCACGCCCCGGCTCGCACAGTAGGCGCCGAGCCCCCAACGGCCCTCCGGATCGGACAGGTTGGAGGCCCAGGGCTCGGACTTGAGGAACATCCCGCGGGGCATGTGGTCGCGCCAGGACGCCATCGGGCGGCCGAAGACCCGCACGTTCAGGCCCGCCGCCGCGGCGTGGGACGCGATGGACAGGCCGTACGGGCCCGCGCCCACCACCAGCAGGTCGTACATCAGCAGCTGCTCGCTTTCTCGTCGTCGGACATCTCGGACCGGTCGGTCAGACCGGAGAGTTCCTCGTCCAGGCCGGTCAGGACGGGCTCCGCGGTCCGTTCCGTGGTCCGTTCTCCCGCCGGTTCCCCGGCCTGGCGGACCACGGCGGACCGCGGCGGCGGGGCCGGGGCGGTCGCGGCGTGGCTCAGCCGGTCCAGCAGCCGGCCCGCCACATGCCGGGACCACAGCGCCCACATCGCGAGGCCCGGCCCCCGGTCGTCCGGCGCGCTCCAGGCCAGCTCCCGCCCGCGCGGGGCCGGCAGCAGCGCGCACAGCGGTGCGTAGTTCTCCACCACGAACGCCCGCCCGGCCAGCGGCACCCCGGCGGGCAGCGGACGCTGGGTCAGATCCAGATGCAGGGCGCGTACGACGTCCAGGCCCGCGCCGTCGGCGAACAGCCGGAACTGGGCGCCCGGACGCGGGTTGAAGTCGAGCAGGTGGTACCGGCCTGTGGTACCGCAGCGCCGGAAGTCCAGGTCGAAGATGCCCCGGAAGCCCAGCTCACCGGTGATCCGCTCGGCCAGCGCCTGGACCTGCGGGTTGGGCGTCCACAGGCCGACCGCCGTCAGGCCCGCCCCGCGCGGCCAGGCCCGCTGCTTGCGGCCGGGGCCGCCCGCGCGCACCGCCCCGGTGCGGTCGGCGTAGCCGTGGAAGAACCAGTCCCGGTCCGGGCCGGGCGGCAGGAACTCCTGCAACAGCAGCCTGCTGCCCGCCTCCTGGGCCCGCAGGAACAGCTCCCGCGCCTCCCGCGCAGAGCGCACCACGACCGTGCTGCGCAGCCCGGACCCGGCCGGCACCAGCCAGGGCCGGCTCCACTTGGCGACCACCGGAAGCCCCAGCCGCCAGGCGGCGCCGGCGGCCTGCTCGGCGCTGTCCGGGACGAGCGTCTGCGGGTGCGGGATCCCGACCGCGGCGCACACCTCGGCCAACTCCGCCTTGTCGGCGACCTGTTCGGGCAGCGTGCCGGGCTGCTGCGGAAGCAGATAGGCAGGGGCGAGGTCCGCGCGGAGCCGGCCCACGGCGATCGCGCTCGCGTCGTCCATCGGGATCAGCACCGCCGGACGGCCGACCCGCGCCGCCACGCCCTGCAGCACGGCCGCGATCTCGGCGGTCGACGCGCCAGGCGCCGGCGGTGGATGCAGTTGCCTGACGAAGCGGGACCTGCGGACCGGACTTCCGGTGGAGTCGGCGACCACATGGACCTCCACGCCGGCTCTGCCGAGCGAGCGCACGGCCCCCAAGGTGCCGTGGTGAAAGGGATTCCGGTCGATCCGCAGCAGAACCGCGGGAACCCGGATGTCTAGCAGCGACACGGACCTTTTTTCCTTTGCGTCGGTTCACCCGTGCGGGCGGTCGGGGCACCCGAAAGCCGCAATCGCACTGGCGGAATTCATATTGATATGACTGAGTGTCAGTAACCGGCAGATACTCGGTGAATGTGCGAAAGCAGCCGTCCGTCGAACGAGAACTGGTGGAGAGAGGAGCAGGTATGGCTCCACAGCGGCGAAAGCGGCCGAGGTCCCGGTCGCGCCGGTCGGCCGTCGTCGCGGCGGCGGTCGTCGTCATGTCGGCGACCCTGGCGACCGGTCCGGGATTCGCGGCGGGTGCGGACCCCACACCGGCTCCGACCCCCACGACGTCCGTCCCGGCGTCGGCGGCTCCCCTGCCGGTACCGACCCGTCCCACACCCGTACCGGTGAGTCCCACACCTGCGTCGGCCAGTCCCGCACCCGCCTCGGCGCGTCCCACACCCTCGTCGGTCGGTCCCACACCCGTGCCAGTCACGTCCGCGCCCGTCAAGGTGGTGCCCCCGGCCTTCGGGGCCTTCCTCGATTCCGGTCCGATGGGCGTGGCACGCATGGCCCAGCTGAGCAGCTGGCTCGGCGGCGCGGAGCTCAAGGTCGCGCACACCTACCTGCCCGGCGACCGGTGGAGCGACATCGAGGGCGCCCCCGGCTTCCTCGACGTCTGGGCGCAGTGGCGACGGGACAAGGACGACCGGATGCTCGTCCTGAACGTGCCCATGCAGGAGCACAACGAGGAGGGTATCGGCGACGCCGAGGTCCGCGAACTGCTGGCGCAGGGCGCCGCCGGGCAGTTCGATCACCACTTCCGGGCCTTGGCCGAGCGACTGGTGGAGCTGAAGGTGCCGGACACGGTCATCGTGCTCGGCTGGGAGATGAACGGCACTACCTACACCCATCGTTGCGGGCCGGACCCGGAGGCCTGGAAGAAATACTGGAACAGGATCGTCACCGCCATGCGTGCGGTGCCGGGCCAGAAATTCCGGTTCGACTTCACGCCGAGCCGGGGACACGACGCCGTACCGTGGACGGAGTGTTATCCCGGGGACGACACGGTCGACATCATCGGCATGGACGCGTACGACCAGCCGACCGGTCTTTCCTTCGACCAACAGGTGCGGGAGCCTTATGGACTTCAGCAGCACGTCGATTTCGCGAAGGCCCACGGGAAGCCCATTTCCTATCCGGAATGGGGTCTCTTCCGCAACGGTGACAACTCCGAGTACATGCGGCGGATGCTCGCCTGGCTGGACGAGCACAAGCCGCTGTACAACACGCTGACCGACTACTGCCCGCACGGCGTCTGGCAGTGCTCGGCCAACCCGCTCTCGGCGAGGGTCTACCGCTCCGAACTCTCCGACCACACGGAGACCGCGACACCGACGCCGACCGTGACGCCGACACCGAAGCCGACAGCGGCGCCGACTCCGAAGCCGGCACCGACTCCGAAGCCGACATCCACACCGACACCCGCGCCGGGGATCTCGCCCCCCGCCCCCAGGCCGGTCGCCAAGCCGCCGGACAACTGCGTGCGCCTGGACCTGGGCGACTGGGTCGAGCGCCGGCTCGGCGGGAAGGTCTGCATCCGCCTCGACTGGTGGTCCCGCGCGAGCTAGTCCTGCCGGTGTTCCTTCCATCGCTGCAGCACCTCCTTGACCCGCTGCCGGGCGGCGACGTCGCACAGTGCCGCCGTCAGCAGCGGGGCGGTACGCCGCCGGGCCAGCAACAGCCGCTGGTTGACGACCGGCTGGGGCCGCCAGTGGTGCTTGTACGGCTCGTTCCCGCGCAGCAGGCTGAGCGCGCCGCGCTCGCTGGTGCCGGTGTGCTGGGCGCAGGCGTCCAGGAGCATCACCGCCACGTCCGCCTTGCGCTCCCGCAGCCCCGGATGCGCCCCGTACAGATAGCCGCCGGCCAGGCTGGGCGACAGCAGGGTCAGGTCGACGGCGACCACCTCGTCGTCGAGCCGGAACTCGGTGACCACCGCGTCCCCGGAGCGCACCATCGGACCCACCGAGCGCACCAGATGCTCCCGGAACCGCGGCTGGAGATGCTCGGTGGTCACCTTCCGCCCCTGCCACTGGAGCCGGTGCAGATCGAGGAGCCGGTGCAGCGCCGCGTCGACCCCGTCGGGCGGTACGACGTCCCGGCGCACCCCGAGCGAGCCCAGCTTGCGCAGCTTGGCGCGCACCCGCTGGGCCTTGTTCGAGGGCAGCCGGGCGACCAGTTCGTCCATCGACACGGCGGGCAGTTCCAGGCACAGCGAGTCGGGCACCTTCCGGCACGGCCCGGTCCAGCGGTCGTAGACCCGCTCCACCGCACCGCCGGGCCGCACCTCGCGGAAGTCGATCAGCGCCGTCCGGGCCACGGCCGCGAGCCCCTGGGTGAGCGCGCCCGCCGCCCGGCCGTCGTCGGCGTCGGCGAGCAGCACGTCCGCGTAGTCCGAGATCGCCCCGCCGAGCGGCACCAGTGTGGGCAGCGGCCGGCGCACCAGCATCAGCGGGGCCGCGGCGACCAGCTCACTGCCGTAGCGCACCAGGACGAGGCGGAGCCGGCCGGGAATCCCGTACGAGCGCCACCAGGAGTGCAGCCAGGCGTGGCTCTGGAACGGGGTGGCCGTGCCGCACCGCTGGTAGAGGCGGCCCCAGGCGGGGGCCAGCTCGGCGAAGGCGCGCTCGTCGGTGACGAGTTCGGTGGCGTACGCGGCGAGCGTAGGGTTGGCCGTCGCCGTCACAGCTGTCCGTGTACGTCGGCGGCCATGGCCGGACCGGGCACGGAGGCCTGTACGGCGGTCTCCTCGCGGCGCCGGGGCCGCACCAGCAGGACCAGGCCGCCCAGCAGCCCGCCCGCGCTCGCCCCCACCAGACCGGTGATCTTCGGGGATGCCGAGGTCGGTGCGGTCGGCTTCAACGCGCGGGAGAACTGCAGGAGTTCGACATGGGTGTCGGCCTTGGTCTCGTTGGCGTGCCGGGTGAGCGAGCGGGCCACCGCGTTCGCCATGTCGGCGGCCTGGAGGGCGTGCGGCGAGGTGGCCGAGACGGCGACCATCGGCGCGTCCGGCGAGGTCTCCGTCTGCACGCTGTTGCGCAGGGTGTTCGCCGGCACCCCGGCCCACAGCTGCGCGTCCCCGAGCACCGCGAGCTGGGTGGCGACCCGGCCGTAGGCCTGCGCGAAGCCCTGCGCGGACGCGGTGTCGGACCTGTCGGTGGGGACGGCGATGACATAGCTGGTCGCCGTGTAGGTGCGGGGCTTGAGCACTCCGTAGGCGCCGCCCAGCGCTCCGCCGGCGACGACCCCGGCCGCCAGCAGCGCCCAGGGCCGTACCGCGCGGACGAACGGGCGTGGTGCTCGGACGGTGTTCTCTGTCATGGCGTACTGACTCCCTGAGGTGTGGTGGCGAGTGCGGCCGCGTAGACGTCCATGAGCTGGGCGGCGCTGCGGGTGATGCAGTAGCGGCGGGCGGCCTCCGGCGCGGTGCGCGGGCCTGGTCCGGCGGCGCGGACGGCGGCCAGCGCCTCGGCGTAGGCGCCGGCACCGCCCTCGACACGGCGGGCGCCCGGAGCGGCGGCGGGCGGCAGGTCCTCGACGGCCGGGCAGGAGCTGTAGAGCACAGGCAGCCCTGCGGCCAGCGCCTCGACGACCGCGAGCCCGAACGCCTCCTCCGCCGACGGTGAGGCGAGCACGTCCATGGCGGAGGTGAGCGAGGGCAGGTCGGGATCACGTGAGCTGTCGGAGGCGTACGGCCGTTCACCGGCGAACAGCACCCGGCCGGCGACCCCGGCCTCGTGCACGGCGCGGCGCAGCGCGCTCTCCTCCGTGCCCCCGCCCACCAGCAACAACCGACAATCGGAGGGGAGTTGAGCCAGCGCCCGGATCAGTACGTCGAACCGCTTGCCGGCTGCGAGCCGTCCGATGCCACCGATGACATAGGCGTCCTCGGGGAGCCCGAGGCGGGCCCGGGTGCGCCGCCGCACGGCCGGGTCGAACCGGAAACGCTCCAGGTCGATGCCGTTCGGTACGACGTCGATGCGCGGCCCCGGCACCCCCCACCGGCGCAGCCGGTCGGCGACGGTGGGGGTGACGGCGACGGTGGACCGGCCGAGCCGCTCGCCCGCGAGGTACAACGCCCGTACCCCGGAGGTCAGTTCGCGGCCCTCCAGCTGTGTGTCGCCGAGGGAGTGCTCGGTGGCGACGACGGCCCGGACCCCCGCCAGCCGCGCGGCGACCCGGCCGTACAGACAGGCCCGGTAGAGATGGGTGTGGACGAGGTCGTAGCGTCCCCGGCGGATGACCCGGACCAGCCGGGGCAGCGCGGCCAGGTCCCGGTTCCCGGCCATCCCGAGATGGACCACCCGCACCCCGTCGGCGGCCAGCCCGCGCGCCACCGGCCCGGGGTTGGTGAGCGTGACGACATCGCAGGAGACGGGCAGGTGGCGGAGCAGCAGCCGGAGCTGCTGCTCCGCCCCGCCCACTCCGAGGCCGGTGATGACGTGCAGGGCCCTCATCTCACAGCCCCTCGACGGGACGGCGGCGCAGCCGGTGCAGCCGGTACTTCAGGAAGAGGCGTACGGCGTGGTCGTTCTCGCCGATGTGCACCCGGGGCAGGGCGTGCACGCCGTTCAGGTCGCCGGGGTCGATGGCGCAGGCGTAGCCGTAACCGGCGTCCCGCACGGCGTCGACGGCACGCCGGTCGACGGTGCCGTAGGGGTAGCAGAAACCGTCGACCGGGGACTGGATCAGGTCTTGCAGCAGGCTGCGGCTCTCCGCGGTCTCCGCCCCGAGCGTGTCCGCGTCCGCCTTCGTCAGATCGACATGGGTCAGCCCGTGCGCACCGATCTCCACCCCGCCGGCCGCCGCCCGCCGGATCCCGTCCGCGGTGAGCAGCGGCTTGCGGGGGCCGAGCGGATCCCAGGCGTTGTCGCCGCCCAGCCTGCCCGGCAGCACGAACAGGGTGGCGCCGCAGCCCCAGCGGTCGAGCAGCGGCAGCGCGTGGTCGAGGAAGTCGGCGTACCCGTCGTCGAAGGTGAGCCCCACCAGCCGCCGCCCCTCGCCCCGGGCCCGGGCGGCGAGCAACTCGGCGACCGACACCCCGCGCAGCCCCCGCCGGCGCAGCCAGCGGAGCTGTTTCTCCAGCCGCCCGGGGGTGACGGTGACGCGATACGGATCGTCGGAGCAGTCCCCCACCGAGTGGTACATGGCGACCCAGGGGACCGGGCCGGTGAGACGTCCGGCCTTCTCGGCGGACTCAATGGAGGACGGCATGCGCGAGCCTTCGGGTGACGGTGCCTACGAAACGGAGTGCGGGTGCGAAGCCCTGGGCGTCCAGGGCCCAGCCGAGCAGGACGAAGACGAACGTGACGGTCGCGGCCCCGGCGGCCAGACCGGTGAGCGGATCCGCCGGACGCCCCGCGACCAACGTCCCGACGACGGTCGCGACCACGGCGGCCCGCACCGGCCGGCTCAGCTCGGCCAGCACCCGCCGGGTGCGGATCGGGACGCTGCGCCTGCCCATGCCGGCCAGCAGGAGCGCGGCGGTCGCGGTGATACCGGTGGCGTTGGCGGCGGCGATGCCGACGACACCGTACGGGCCGACCGTCAGGACGCCGATCCAGGAGGTCACCACGATCCCGGAGGCCATGGCGCCGACCGGGTACCAGGTGGCGCGGCCCGCCGAGAAGTAGGAGCGGACCAGCACACCGACCAGGGTCTGCCCGAGCAGCCCGAGCGCGTAGACACGCATCACGCCGGCCGTGGCGCCGGTGTCGGCCGGGGTGAACGCGCCGCGCTGGAACAGGATGCGGATGACCTGCGGCGCACAGGCCACGACCACGGCGGTGCCGAACAGTACGACGCTCGCGGCCACCGACAGGTCCCGCTCCACCCGGTTCCGGGCCCGCTCGGTGTCGCCCTCGGCCAGCGCCCGGGCCACCACCGGGAAGGTGACCGTGCACAGCATCATCGACATCGTCATCGGGATCTGCGCGACCTTCTGCGCGTAGTTCAGGTACGAGATCGCCCCGGAGTGCAGATGCGAGGCGAGGAACCGCTCGATCAGCACCTGCGACTGCCGGCACAGCGCGAACAGCAGCACGGTGGCCATCAGCCCCACGTTCATGGGCTTCGCCTCGGCGACGACGGTCCCGGTGGCCGGCCGTTGCACCTTCCGCCGCAACTGACCGAGCAGGGCCGGAAGCTGTACGGCGACCATCAGGCCACCGCCGGCCGCGACCCCGAGCGCGGCCGACCGCACCCCCCAGTGCCCGCCGAGGGCGAACATCGCGGTGATGATGCCGGCGTTGTAGGCGACGTAGATCGCGGCCGGCGCGAGAAAACGCCGGTGGGCACGGAGGGCGGCACTGCAGTACCCGGCGAGCCCGAAGGTCAGCACACAGGTCGCGGTGAGCCGGGTGCAGTCCACGGCGAGCCCCGGGTTCCGGAGCCCCGGTGCGAGCACCTCGACGAGCTGCGGGGCACCGCCGACGAGCAGGGCACCGACCGCGGTGAACGCGAGCGCGAGCTTGGGGAGCGTGCCGGCGACCAGCGCCCGGACGGGGTCGCCGGGCGCCCCCTGCGCCCTTCGTGCGAGGGCCAGACTGAAGGCGGGGATGAGCGCGAACGCCAGCCCGTCCTCGATGAGCAGGGTGGCGGCGAACTCGGGAACGGTCCAGGCGACGAGAAACGCGTCGGTGTCCTGCCCGGCCCCGAAGAGCCGCGCGAGCGACTGATCCCGCACCAGCCCGAGAACCGACCCGAGAACAGAGAAGACAGCGGTGACCAGGGCGGCCTTGGCGAGGAATCCACGAGTAGGCGGTGCCTCGTCAACTCCGGCGGCGGCAGTGCCCTGCTTGGGGGCGCGGGGCCCTGACATGTGCGGCTCCGCCGCGTGGGCGCGCTCAGCCCCCACCGGCCCGCAGTCGACATCCGACCCATGCACACCCGGTGTCACACTCATCCCGCCCGCTCCGCCCCCACCAACGCCCACCAGGCCACCACCCCGAAGACCACGGCCGTGAGCACGGTCGACGGCCCTCCGATGTCCGCGTACGCGAAGTCCACGAGCTGCCAGATCAGCAGCCCGCAGGCCACCAGCGCACAGTCGAGCCCGTCGCCGCCGCGCACCCGCCACAGCCCCCGCAGCCCGCACACCAGCAACGCCAGCCAGCTCCCCGCCAGCGCCAGCAGCCCGATCAGCCCCTGCTCGCTGAGCACCAGCAGATACATGTCGTGCGGCGACAGCAGCGGCTGCTTCCGGTACGCCGACCCCGCCCCCTCCGTGTCGCTCCCGGAGGACAGCGCCAGCGACGCATGCCCGTCCCGGTACTCCGGAAAGTTCTTCAACCCGACCCCGTCGACGGGGTGCTGGCGCCAGATCCCGGTCGCCGCCGCCCACAGCGTGTACCGGTCGACCACCGACTGGTCCGGCGCGTCCGTGACCTGCCCGATGCTGCTGAGCCGCTCCTGGAGCATCGCCGTACCGACCCCGAAGCCGCCCACCAGCACCACACCCGCCGCGACCGCGACCGCGGCCACCTTGAGCGCCCGCCGCAGCCCGGCCAGGGACAGCTGCACACCGCAGGTCAGCACCGTCGCGATCCAGGCGCCCCGGCTGAAGGACACGGCCAGCGGCAGCAGCAGCCCGAGCGCGCAGGCGCCCGCCGCCGCCCGCTGCCGAACCGGCGACCGGCCGAGCGCCAGTCCGAGCGCGCACACGAGCCCGAAGGATACGACCGTCGCCATGCCCATCACGTCCTGCGGCCCGAACGTGCCGACCGCGCGGACCATCTCACCCTGGTACGACGCCCCGGTCCCGGTGACGTACTGGTGCACGCCGACCGCGCCCTCCCACCCCGCGAACCCCACGAAGGACCAGGCCAGCAGCCGGAAGTCGGCGCGGTTGCGGACCAGCAGCAGCACGGCGGCGGGAACCAGGACGAACACCTGGAGATAGCGGCCGAGGCCGGTCAGCCCCGCCCCCGGCGAGGACGCGCCCGTCGCGGCGACGGCCAGGCCCACGACCGGCATGGCCAGCACCACCGCGGCCGTGGCCGACAGCGGTCGCCGCCGCTCCCGTACCGTCCGCAGCGCGGCGTACAGCACGACCAGCCCGGACACCGCGTCGGCCGGTCCGGCCCCGCTGTCCCCGCCGCCCGGCGCCAGCGGCAGCGCGAGCACCGCCAGCACGCCGACCACGGCCAGCACCGGCGGCAGCCGCAGCGACCTGGTCGGCGACAGTGCGAAGCTCATCGTCAGCTCCCCGTCGAGCGCACGAGCGAGGCCGCGGTGCGCAGCAGGATGCAGACGTCCTGCCACAGCGACCAGTTGTCGATGTAGGCGTTGTCGAAGCGGGCGCGGTCCTCGATGGAGGTGTCACCGCGCAGCCCGTGGATCTGGGCGAGCCCGGTGATGCCGGTCCGCATCCGGTGGCGGGCCGCGTAGCCCGGGTAGGACTGGCTGAACTGGCCCACGAAGTACGGCCGTTCGGGGCGCGGCCCGACCAGGCTCATATCGCCCCACAGCACGTTCCACAGCTGGAGCAGCTCGTCCAGGGAGGTCTGCCGCAGGAAGCGGCAGAAGCGGCTCATCCGGACCTCGCCCGCGACGCTCCACCGGGTGGCCGCCTCGTGCTCGTCGACCGGGCGGTGGGTGCGCAGCTTCAGCAGGGTGAAGGGACGGCCGCCCTCGCCGATGCGCTCCTGCCGGAAGACCACACCGGGTCCGTCGGTGAGCCGGAGCACCGTCGCGCAGACCAGGAGCAGCGGGCTGACCAGTACGAGCGCCGTCCCGGAGACGGCGATGTCGAGGATCCGCTTGCCGATGCTGCCGCGCCGCCGCGAGCCCATCTCCAGACGGCGGCAGGAGAACCCGGCGAGCTGGTCGCGCATCTCGTACGCCGGTGAGTCCGCGTCGACCTCCCACACCACGCAGCCCGACTCGGCCAGCGCCCGCAGCAGCGGGCCCTGTTCGGTGCGGACTCCGGGGTGGACGGTGAGGACGGCCCGGACCCCGTTCTGGATGAGGGCGCGCTCGACCTGCAGGCCGGTGGTCAGCACGGGCAGCCCGTCGGGGCCCTCTGGGTGCTCGGCGACGACACCGACCGGCCGTACCCCGCAGCCGGGGTGGCGCAGTACGGCGGCGGCGACCCGCTGGGCGGTGGCGGCGGGGCCGATGACCAGGGCGGCACGGGGGCGGCGCAGCAGGGCGCGGCGGCGGCGCCAGTGCACCAGGCCGCGGCCGGCACAGGCCGTCGCCGTGTGCAGGGCGAAGCCCAGCAGCAGGGCGCGGGCGGACAGCGCATGGTCCGGGTCCCAGGTGGCGACGGTGGCGGTGAGGCCCAGCCAGACCACGGCGATCCGGCCGCAGACGGCGGGCAGTTCGTCGAGAACTCCCGCCATCCGTCTGGGCGCGGGCGGGCGCAGCAGTATCGCCCCGCACACCAGCAGTGCGAGCAGGGCGGGCCGGCGCACGGCCTCGTCGAGCGCGGCCGCGCCGAGCAGCACGGCGCACAGGTCGGCGGCGAGCAGCGGCACCGGGGAAGTCGGCCGGGCGGGCGGCCGCCGCAACGGGAACCGGAAGCCGCCGGCGGTGCGCGCCGGCAGGACCGAGACGGGGGAGAGTCCGTGGTCCCGTGCCTGCGGGCCGGGGGAGGGGACGGTGCTTTCCGCGGTCACGAGTGGATGGACTCCCTGGACTCGAAGGACACCAGCGGCCGCTCGCCGAGGAGTTCGCGGTACAGCCCCGCGACCGCCTCCGCCGTGCGCCGCACATCGTGCGTGGACAGGACGTGCCGACGTCCCCGGTCGCCGAGCGACAGGCGCAGCTGCGGGGCGAGCAGGAGATGGGCGACGGCCTCGGCCAGCACGCCCGGCCGCTCCGGCGGCACCAGGCAGTGCGCGGCATGAGCGGGCGGCAGGCTCTCGCGGGCGCCGTCGACATCGGTGACCAGCACCGGCCGCCCGCAGGCCATCGCCTCCAGCGGAGCCAGTGCCATGCCCTCCCAGCGGGAGGGCAGCACGACCAGGTCGGCGGCCCGGTACCAGGGGCGGGCGTCGTCGACGGCGCCCACGAACTCGACGGAATCGGGGGCGAGCCGACGGAGCGCGTCGCGGTCGGGTCCGTCGCCGACCAGCGCCAGCCGGGCGGTCGGCACCCGCCGCAGCACCTCGGGCCAGGCCCGCAGCAGCAGGTCCTGGCCCTTCTGCCGGCACAGCCGGCCGACGCAGACCACCAGAGGGGCCCTGTGCTCCGAGGGGCCGGGGGTGAAGTACTCGGTGTCGATGCCGTTCGGAACGACGGCGTACCGGGCGTGAACACCGGCGCGTACGCCGGTCGCACGTTCCGCCTCGCTGACGCACAGCACCCGGTGCGCCCAGCGGGCGCCCCACCGCTCCCAGCGCAGCGCCAGCGCGGCGGTGGCGCCGTCGACGGCCTCGAAGGACCAGGCGTGCGGCTGGAACAGGGTCGGGACGCGGCCGCGCACGGCGAGCCGTCCGGCGAGGCCCGCCTTGGCGCTGTGGGCGTGCACCAGTTCGGGCCGTACCTCGTCGAGCAGGTGGGCGAGCCCTCGTACCTCGTCCCGGAGACCGGCGCCCGGGGAGCGGTCGGCGCGCCACCGGCGCACTTCGGCGCCCAGTTCCCGCGCGCGGACGGCCAGTTCACCACCGGGGCAGGCCACCGTGACCCGCAGACCGGCCGTGAGCTGGGCCTTCGCCAGATCCAGGACCACCCGGGCCACCCCGCCCTCGACGGGTTGCGTCAGGTGGAGGACCCGTCGCCGAGGGTCGGTTGCTGATCGGTGCATTCGCGGGATTCCTCGCTCACGGGGGGCGCTCGGGACTGCGGGCGGGAACGCGCCGCACTACTGCACGTCCACGGCGGCGAAGAGCGCGCCCGCCCACGCCGCGTCGCGCTGGGAAACGAGCCGGAAGGTCGGCTGGTCACCGCCCTGCGCGAGACCGGTACCTAGATCGAACACATCCGAGTCGTAGCCGAGCGTGTTGGCGTACGCGGGCTCACGCCGGGCGCGTACCGGGCCTGGGTCGTTGATCGTGGAGTTGAGTACGTCGTCGGCAGGGTCGGCGGAGTCGCCGAGGGGGAGGGGGGTGCGGCCGCGTGTGCTGAGCGTGAGCGAGTCTCCGGTGCCGCCCCGGTCGCCGTTGTAGGCCACCAGGCCCGCCCGGCCGGTGGCGCCACGCCGGACGTGTACCCCGTTCAGCCGTACCTCGGCCGGTCGGTCGAGGGAGTCGAAGCCGTCCCAGAGGGAGAGCGCGCGCAGCGGTTGCGCCGGGTCCTCGTACGCCGTGACCAGCGTCCAGCCGCCCCAGGTGCCGGACCGCGACTTCCCCATGGCCACGTCCACCTGGCCGACCGTCCACAGACCCGCTCCGCTCGACCGGACCAGGTCGGTGACGTCCGCCGAGGCCTGGAAGGCGTCCGCGCCGTGCGCGACCCGGTGCCCCACGACCGTGTCGGCGAGCAACTCCTTGTACCGGCCGCCGGGTTCGGCGACCAGTACCCGTCCGGCGTCCCTGGCCGGCTTCTGCTCACCGGCCCGCAGGTTGCCGCCCCAGTACAGGCGCGCGTACGTCACCCGGGCGCCCGCCGGCAGTCGCAACTCGGCGCGGGAGGAGTTGTAGGTGTCGGGGTCGCTGTCGACGTCCACGTAGAACATGTCGAAGTTCCCGTTCACCGCCGGGACCCGGCCCTCCCGAGCCGCCGTGCAGGGGGGCTCGGACGGCCGGACCGCCGTCGTACGGCAGCTGACGGACGCGTTGGCCGCGCGGACGAACCCGCCGTGTTGCACCGCGTGGTAGCGCTCGGCGAAGGGGATACGCGCGGACTCCGGGGCTGCCTCGGCGGACGGAGCGGGCGGGGCGGTCGCCCGGGCGGTGCCCGGTACCCAGATCACGGCTAGGGCGAGCGCGCTCACCGACGCGCGGCGCAACAGCGGGCCCAGGGGATGACGCATGACCGGCTTCGCCCTTTCGGCATGAAGGGGAGAGGTGCGATGGGATGTCAATACGGGTAAGTCCACAGATATACAACTCTAGTCGCGATCCGTACTTATCCGTCGAAACCGTGCAAGTGTGTCGGAATCGTGAAGGCGGCCTCTCGGGAGATCACCCCATTGGCGGCACAACCCGGGCCGGTGCAGCGCGTTGACACAGCGCTGGGCATCCGCCCGGATGTTTGTTTCGACCCCAAGGAGTACCTCTCCATGTCGCGTATCGCGAAGGGCCTGGTCCTGTCCACCGCCGCCGTCGCGGCCGTCGCCGGCGGCGCCGGTGTGGCTGCCGCCGACAGCGGCGCGAACGGCGTCGCCGCGCACTCCCCGGGTGTGCTGTCCGGCAATGTGATCCAGGTTCCGATCCACATTCCGATCAACCTCTGCGGCAACACCCTCGACGCGGCCGGCCTGCTGAACCCCGCGTTCGGCAACACCTGCGTCAACCACTGACGCTGCGGCTGTTCCCTTCGGCCGGCCGTCCGCCCGCGCACCCCGCGGACGGACGGCCGGTTCGTGTGTCCGAGCAACCACCGCCGCCCGCACACCGGCCGGGACCGCACAGGTGATTCCGGGATCTCATATGTCTTCCGGACGCGGGGTTTCCGGCTTGCCCGGACGTCGTTGGACACAGCGTCAGATCTGCCGCCGGTGGCTTGCGTTGCCGGAAGTCGCCGAAGAAAGGAATCCGATGAAGTCCCTGAAGGCTGCCGCCGTCGTTGCCGGTTCCGTGGCCCTCGCCGGCGTCGCCGCGCCCGCGTTCGCCTACACCACCGCCGACCTCACGCCCACCAGCCTCAACGGCGCCGTCAACACGCTCACCAAGGGTCCGCTGACCCTGGACCAGGCGATGCCGCTGCAGCACCAGTCGGACGCTCTCGACACCGAGAACAAGAACTCCGTGCTCAGCACGGTCAAGGGCGCGACCGCCTCCCTGAACCAGCACAACCCGCTGCTGGGCGGTCTGCCGCTGCAGAGCTGAGGCGATACCGCCGGGACGTCGCAGGGCCGTTCGAGGGGCACCGTTCACGCCGTTCGAGGGGCGTCGAGAGGCGTCCCTCGTTCGTGTGGCGGAGCCCGCCAGGCGTCCGCCGGTCGGGTGAGCGGGCGCCCGGCCGCCCCGCGGCCCGTCGATAGGGTCGCGCGGTGACCTCAACCCCAAGCGCAACCCGCCCCTTCCGCCTCGCCGACCTCGGCACCCTCGTCGTACTGGCCTGGAGCGGCGAAACCCCCGACGGCAGTGACATGCCCTACCTGCTGGCCTACTCCCTCGGCGACGCCGAGGGCGGCCCGGAGGCCACCGCGGCCGCGATCGAGGCGCTGCTGGAGAACAACGGACTGCCGGTCGGCGGCGACCTCGTCGACGGCACCGCCCGGCCCAGCCTGCCCGTCACCCTGCTCGTCGAGGCCGGCCAGGCCGTCCTCAACCTGGCCCCGCTCAACGCCCAGTGCCCCGCGCCCGCGGAGTGGCTCGCCGCGGTCGGCGAACGCGGTTACGCCTACCTGGTGTTCACCACCCGTCCCTGGCCCGACGCCGAGCCCGGCAGGCCCGTCACCCCCGAGGCGCTGAAGGACTTCGCCGGGGCAGAGGAGACCCTGACGGCCGCCGCCCACGTCGTGCTGCCGGCCCGCAGTCTGCGCAGCTGATGACCAGGACCGCGGGCGCCGGGCGGGGGTTCGCGCTGCTGACGGTGATCGCGGGGGCGGCCGGACTGCTGGCCTCCTGGGTCATCACCCTCGACAAGTTCAAGCTGCTGGAGAACCCGCACTTCGTCCCCGGGTGCAGCCTGAACCCGGTGGTGTCCTGCGGCAGCGTGATGAAGAGCCACCAGGCCTCGGTGTTCGGGTTCCCCAACCCGATGCTGGGCCTGGTCGCCTACGGCATCGTGATCTGCGTCGGCATGAGCCTGCTGGCCGGCGCCGGCTTCCCCGCCTGGTACTGGCTCACCTTCGACGCCGGCTGCGCCTTCGGCGTCGGCTTCGTGTCCTGGCTGCAGTTCCAGTCGCTGTACCGGATCAACGCGCTGTGCCTGTGGTGCTGCCTGGCCTGGGTCGCCACCATTCTGCTGTTCTGGTACGTCACCTCCTTCGCCGTACGCCATCGCTTCCTGCCCGCTCCGCAGTGGCTGCGCGCGTTTCTCGACGAGTTCACCTGGGTGCTGCCGCTGCTGCACATCGGGGTCGTCGGCATGCTGATCCTGACCCGATGGTGGGACTTCTGGACCAGCTGAACAGCCGATTTCGGGACAAGCGGATGAGTGAACAGCCTACTAATGCTGCACCCGGGCGAATTGTGAACTGATGCCGTTTTCCGGCTCGTTACGCGGTACGGACGTCGCTCCCCCCGGATCCCGAAAGGCCCGTACCTGAGATGAAGCCGACCACCCGAGGAACCCTCGCCGCCGTCGTCACGGGCGTCGCGGCCGCGGCAGCCGCCGTGGGCGCCGCCGCCACGCCCGCCGCCGCGGCCGGCACGATCCCCGTGACCGTGCCCCTGGACGGCGTCTCGGAGTCCCTCGACACGGAGATGCCCAGGCTCGGCATGGAGCTGCCGTTGCTGACGCCCGGCGCCCCCGACGGACCGCGCTACGTCGAGGGCCGGCTCCTCCCGGACCGGGCGCTGCCGCAGGTGCCGGTCAGCGGCGGACTGCCCGGCCTGGATCTGCGCGCCCCGCTCCCGCACGTCCTCGGCGACCGCTTCGACCACGCCGGTGTCGACGCCCCCGCCGCCGGCCTGCGCACCCTCGCCCCCGGCCTGTCGGCGGACGCCCCGCTCACCGCGCCCGACCCGCGGAACTTCGGCCTGCCGGGCCCGAAGCTGCCTCAGGCCGGCGTGCTCGCCCCGGTTCTGCAGACGGTCGCCGGCGGCGAGCTGGGCACCGGACCCGGCCTCTGACTTCCCGCGCGGTGCGGCCACTTCGGGCCGGTCGTGTGCACCGGACGGCGGCGCGGCGGTGACCGGGCAGCCCCTCGGACGGTTACCGGTATCGACACAGATCGGTGAACCGTACGAGGAGTGAGCATGGTCGTCGGAGTCGGTGGCGTGACGGTGGGCGCGGAGCCGGGAGCCGGGCAGCCGGACAGAGCCGGGACGGGCAGAGTCACGCGGCGCGAGATGACGAGGGGACTGCTCGCCTCCGCGGCCGCGCTGGCACTCGCCCCGCTCGTGGCGGCCTCCCGGCCGGTGCCGTCGACGGGCATGCCGACGGGCACCTCCTTCGACGAGACCTACCGGGGCCGCCGTATCCACGGCGTACTGGTGCCGACGGAGGGGCGGGCCGTCGGCGGGGGCGAGTGGCAGGTCACCGTGGACGGCCGGCCGCTGCATCTGATGCGGCGGGCCGACGGCACCTGGCTGAGCATGGTCGACCACTACAGCTCCTACGCGACCCCGCTGGCGGCGGCCCGGGCGGCCGTCGACGAGATCGGGCCCGGGCAGCGGCTGCGCGACCTGGCCCCTGGACCGATGGGCGGGGGACACATGCACATGGGGGGCGGCCATGGCGTACGTGCGTAAGAACGTCGGCAGGCTGACGGCCGGTGAGCGAAAACGGCTGGTGAAGGCCTTCCTGGAGATCAAACGGCGGGGCGAGTACGACGAATTCGTGCGGATGCACATCGACTACTACACCCCCGACGGCGACGACGGGCTGCGCACCGCCCACATGGCGCCCTCCTTCCTGCCCTGGCACCGACGCTTCCTGCTGGACCTGGAGCGCGCCCTGCGCAGGGTGGACTCCTCGGTGACCGTGCCGTACTGGGACTGGACCAGGGACCGTACGCGGTCCTCCGTCCCCTGGACGAAGGACCTGCTCGGCGGGAACGGCCGGGCCCGGGACCAGCAGGTGATGACCGGGCCGTTCGCGTACTCCGCCGGGCACTGGACCATCAAGGAGGGCATCACCGACGGGCAGTTCCTCGCCCGGGACCTCGGACGCGCCCGCGACCCGATCGAGTTGCCCACCAGCGCTGAGCTGAACCGGGCGCTGGACGACCCCACGTACGACGCCCCGCCCTGGGACTCGACCGTCACCCGCGGCTTCCGCAACAAGCTGGAGGGCTGGGGGACCGGCAGCGGCAGCGCGTCCTGGCACAACCACAACCGGGTGCACCGCTGGGTCGGCGGCGCGATGCTCGGCGGGGCTTCCGTCAACGACCCGGTCTTCTGGTTCCACCACGCCTTCATCGACCTGCAGTGGGAGCGCTGGCAGGCCCGGCACCGCGGGCAGCGCTATCTGCCGGCGAACCCGCCGGGCCTCACGGACCCGCAGCACGAACGGATCGTCGCCCGCGGCGAGAAGCTGCCGCCCTGGGGCGTCACCCCGCAGTCGCTGGAGGACGTGAGCCGGATCTACCGGTACGCCTGAGGCGCCCCGGAGACGGGATGAGCCCCGGTGCCGAGGGCACCGGGGCTCATCCGTATGCGGTGGCTCAGTGGCCGTAGCCGCCGCCCTTGTTGTCGCCGTCCTTGTGGTGGTGGCCGCCGTCGTTGACGCAGGTGTTGCCGAAGGCCGGGTTCAGCAGGCCGGCCGCGCTGACGGTGTTGCCGCACACGTTGACCGGGATGTTGACCGGCACCTGGATGACGTTCCCGGACAGCACGCCGGGCGAGCCGACGGCCTCGCCGTTGGCGCCCGCGTCGGCCAGGGCCAGGCCGGCCCCGCCGATCACCACAGCGCCGGTGCCGAGGGCGACGACCGCGGCCTTCGCGATGCGAGACATCACGTTCTCCTTCTTGTTGCTTGGGGAGTGCGGCGGCAGGACCAGCCGCCGCACTCCCCGTTCAACGCCCCGACCTGCGGCTGGTCACGCCGATCGGCGGACGATCACCCCAAGGGCCGGGATCAGGGCAGCCGCCGTAGCGGGGAGCCCGTCAGGAAGGAGGTGATGTTCTCCACCGCCTGGCCGTAGTACGTCCGGTAGTTGGCGTAGGAGACATAGCCGAGGTGCGGGGTGGCCAGGAGCCGGGGCGCGGTGCGCAGCGGGTGGGCGGCGGGGAGCGGTTCGATGTCGAAGACGTCGACTCCGGCGCCCGCGATACGGCCCTCGTGCAGCGCGGCGAGCAGGGCGTCCTGGTCGACGAGGGCCGCCCGGGAGGTGTTGACGAGGTAGGCGGTGGGCTTGAGGAGGGCGAGTTCGGCGGCGCCGAGCAGACCGCGGGTGCGGTCGCCGAGCGCCAGGTGGACGGAGACGAAGTCGCTGCCGGCCAGCAGTTCCTCCTTGCTCGGGGCGAGTTCGACGCCCACCTCCTCGGCGCGCTTCTCGGTGAGGTTCTGGCTCCAGGCGCTCACCCGCATCCCGAAGGCGAGCCCGACCTGCGCGACCCTGCTCCCGATCTTCCCGAGCCCCAGCAGCCCGAGCCGCCGCCCGTGCAGATCGGCGCCGACCGTGGACTGCCAGGGGCCGCCGGCGCGCATCGCCGCGCTCTCCTCGACCAGCCCCCGGGCCAGCCCCAGCAGCAGCGCCCAGGTCAGCTCGACGGGAGGGGTCGAGGAACTCTCCGTACCGCACACCGTGACCCCGTTCGCCTCGGCGGCGGCGTAGTCGATGACGCTGTTGCGCATCCCGGAGGCGATCAGGAGGCGGAGCCGGGGAAGCCGGTCGAGGAGGGAGGCGGGGAAGGGGACGCGCTCGCGGAGGGTGACGACGATGTCGAAGTCGGCGAGGACGGCGGCCAGTTCGTCCTCGTCCGTGAGGTGGTCGCGGAGGGCGACGACATCGACATCGTCGGCGAGGGCCGACCAGTCGGCGCACTCCAGGGCCACGCCCTGGTAGTCGTCCAGCAGCGCACAGCGAAGACGCATCAGTAACTCCCCGGCAGGCAGTGTGCGGTGCAGCAGCCTACTCAGGGGCCCGCGCATGGGGCGGCGCCGCCCGACAGGCGGACGGCGCCGGTGCACGTGGTGGTGTGCGCGTGCTTACTTGAAGGCGTGGATGTTGCGCTCGGCCCAGCCCGCGAAGGAGCCGGCCGGGCGGCCGAGGATCTTCTCCACGTCGGGGCTGACCCGCTGCTCGGCGGGGAGCGGCGTGCCGATGATGTCGAGCGTGCCGTCGATCACCGGCTCGGGCATGAACCGCGCCATGTGCTCGCGGGCCTGCTCACGGGTGAGCTCCACGAATCCCACCTCCTCGCCGAGCGCCGCGGCGAACGCGGCGGCCTGCTCGCGCGGGGTGACGGCGGCCGGCCCGGTCAGCTCGTAGGTCTGCCCGGAGTGGCCCTCCTCGCGCAGCACGGCGGCGGCGACCTCGGCGATGTCCGCCGGGTCCACCACCGGCAGCGCCACGTCGGCGAACGGGGCGATCACGGCCCGCTGGGTGCGGACCGCCTCGGCCCAGCCGTAGGCGTTGGACGCGAAGCCGCCGGGCCGCAGGATCGTCCAGTCGAGGCCCGAGGAGCGCACGGCCTCCTCGAACTCGCGGAGCCGGCCGTGCGAGAGCACGTCCGGGCGGGTGCCGTTGATCTGCGAGGACAGCAGCACCACGCGCCGTACACCGCCCGCCGCGGCGGCCGCCACCACCTCGGTGGCCGGGGCTCCGCCGCCGAGCAGGTCGCCGGCCAGCAGGATGAAGAGGGCGTCCGCGCCGTCCACGGCGGGGCGCAGCGTATCGGGTTCGGCGAGGTCGGCCCGGACATGCCGGGCGCCCTCCGGGAGGTCGTAGGAGAGGGGACTGCGCGAGACGGCGGTGACCTTCGCGCCCGCCGCGGCGAGTGCCTCGACGAGCGGACGGCCGACGTTTCCGGAAGCTCCGGTGACAACGATCACGATGACTCCAAAGAGGGTGTTGTAAAGGGGAGTTGGTTGATGTCCACGACGCTAGCATCCTTCAGATAGTAGGTACCTAGAGGAAAGTGGCTATGCCGCCGCCGTGTGGGTGACGGACGCCTCCCGCGGTCCGTCGTACTGCTCGGTGAGGGCGCGGCCGAGGCGGGCCAGGTGTTCGCGGGCCAGGGGCGGCCCGACCACCTCGACGCGGGTGCCGAGGCCTGCCAGCTGCGCGGCCAGCACCTCCACCGACGGGCCGGCGGCCTCGATCTCCCGGCGGCCGTCCGGCAGCAGCCGGCCGATGCCCAGCCGCCCGCCGAACAGCTGCTGGAGCAGGGACAGGGCGTCCGGTTCCGCCCGGGCCTGGACGGTCGCCGCGAACAGCCGGTCCTCCAGCTGGGTGACCAGGGTGCGCCAGGCGGCCGCGAGGTCGAAGTCGGCGGGGCGGCTCACGGGTTCGCCGGTCGGTTCGACCGAGGTGACGCGGCCCAGCCGGAAGGAGCGCAGCCCGTGGTCGGTGCCGGCCACGAGGTACCAGTGGCCCGCCTTGAGGACCAGGCCGAGCGGGTCCACCGTGCGGTCGCTCGGCGTGCGGTCGCTCGGCGTGCGGCCCGGGCGGGCGTAGCCGAGCCGCACCCGTACCCCGTCAAGCACCGCGCGCTCCAGCGCCCTGTGGTGCGTGCCGCCGGTCATCATCGCCGTGCGCGACCAGTCCAGGTCGTCGACCATCCGGGCCCGGGACGCCGCCTCCGCGTGCGGGCGCAGCGGTTCCGGGATCGCGCGCAGTAACTTGCGTAGTGCCGCCCGCAGTTCGGGAGAGGCCGCCGACGAGCCCGCAGCCAGGAACAGGGCCTGGATCTCCGGTGAGGTGAGCCCGGTCAGATCGGTCCGGGCGCCGCCGACCAGCCGCCAGCCGCCGCCCCGGCCGCGCTGCGCATAGACCGGTACGCCGGAGGCGGTCAGGGCCTCCAGGTCGCGCCGCGCGGTGCGTTCGGAGACCTCCAGCTCGGCGGCGAGCTCCGCGGCGGTCACCCGGCCCCGCGCCTGGAGGAAGAGAAGAGCGGCCACCAATCGGTCAGCTCGCATCAGAGATCAGCCTTTCGTGGAAAGTGGCCGGAGGGTGGCCTGTTTGGTCGGGAGACTCGATGACATGACCGACACCACGAAGCCCGCAGACCCCCGCGACGGACTGCTGAAGGCCGTCGACCTGGCCGGCTCCGTCCTCGCCGCGCTGCGGCCCGAGGACTACGACGCCACCACCCCGTGCCCCGACTACTCGGTGCGCCAACTGTCCAATCACCTTGTCTCCGTGGTCCGCAGGGTTGCCGTGATCGGCGCCGGCGGACAGTTCTTCTCCGTTCCGCACTTCGCCGAGGACGTCGCCGACGGCGACTGGGCCAAGGCCTGGGCGGCCGGCGCCGAGGAGCTCCGTTCCGTCTGGTCGGACCCCGCGATCCTGGGCCGGGAGATCGGCCTGCCCTGGGGGCCGGTCCCCGGCGCCGCCGCCGCGGTCATCTACACCAACGAGTTCGTCCTGCACACCTGGGACCTGGCCAAGGCGACCGGCCAGGAGCCGGAGTGGGACGACACCGTGCTGGCCGCCCCGCTCGCCGCCATGCAGCGCGCCGTCCCCCGCGAACCGCGCGGCGGCCAGGTGCCGTTCGGCCCCGTCGTCGACGTCCCGGAGGACGCCCCCGCCATCGACCGCCTGGTCGGCTGGTACGGCCGCAGGCCCTGAGCCCGCGACGCGCGAGCGTTCGGGAACCGCTTCGAGAGGCCGCCGGACTGCGTTGTCCGGCGGCCTCTCGTGTGTGCCCGCCAAGTTCCTGCGGGTGCCCGGGGGATGTGGCGCCGGGAACCTGGCGGGCGGTCCGGGGAGGTGCGGTCAGACGGTGCCTATGGCCTGCGGGAAGCAGAAGAAGCGGTACGGGTCGTACTTGGCCTTGACGCGGGCCAGCCGGGAGTAGTTCTCCGCGTAGTACGACGCCTTCCAGGCCTTCAGCGACGGGTCCATCCAGTTCTGGTAGGTCTCGCCGTTCGACAGCGGGTCGATCGTCGCGAAGCCGTTGCCCACCCAGGAGTTGGCGACCGCCTTGGCCTCGTCGGTCACCTGGGCCGGGTCGTTGATGAAGACCCGGTAGTTGACCGAGAAGAGCGAGTCGCGGTGCACATACGCGGTGTCGGTGCGCGCCGGGGTGTTGGCCTCGCCGCCGAAGAAGTGGAAGTCCAGGTAACGGGACTGGCCCGTCCTGCGGTTGGCGTCGAACGCGGTCATCACGTCCGCCCAGCCGCTCGCCGGGTACGGGCTGCTGCCCAGGCGGGTCCGCTCCACGCCGTAGGCCGGGCGGGACAGCGTGCCCTGCGGGGTCTTCCCGGAGCGCTGGCACTGCGCCTCGGTGAGGTTGGAGCAGCCGAAGATCATCATCATGAGCTGCTGGTACGTCATGACGCCGCTCTGCTGCTGCAGGGGAGCCCCCGTCAGGGCGGTCAGCCGGGCGGCCTCACCGGCCAGTTCGGTCGGCGTACCGCGCGAGGCGAGGAAGACGTTGGCCTGCGGCACCGAACCGGGCGCCGCGTCGGGCTGCACCACATAGGCGCCGCCGCCGATGGTGTGCGGGGCGTCCACCAGCCAGCGGGCCACCCCGTCCAGCACGTCGGCCATGCTGTCGTAGGGGAAGATCAGGTTGCTGAAGGCCATCTGGTCGCCGCTGTGCGGGGTGACCGTGAACTTGGTGACGATGCCGAAGTTCCCGCCGCCGCCGCCGCGGATCGCCCAGAACAGGTCCGGGTACTGGGTCGCCGACGCGGTCACCGTGGAGCCGTCGGCCAGCACCAGGTCGGCGGACGTGATCGCGTCGCACGCCATGCCGGTCGGCCGGGTCAGGAAGCCGAAGCCGCCGCCCTGCAGGAAGCCGCCGGCGCACACCGTCGGACAGCCGCCCTCGCTGACCACCAGGCTGTGCGGGGCCAGCGCGTTGAGGATGTTGACGTTCTGCGCGCCCGGACCGATCTCCACGGACGAACTGCTGTTCACCGTGACGGCGTTGAGCCGGGACACGTCGATGATCAGGCCGGGGGTCGTCGACCAGCCGCCGTAGTTGTGGCCGCCGCTGCGCACGGCGGTCCGCACGCCCTGGTCCTGCGCGAAGCGCACACAGGCCGCGACGTCCGCCGGGCTCTGGCAGTACGCGACCGCCTGCGGGTTCACGGCGTCGAACTGCGCGAGTTCCACCTGCCGGGCGATGGTGTAGTAGGAGTCGGTGGGCAGCACGAGCGTGCCCGAGAGCCGGTTCGCCAGCGAGCTCCACGGCGTCGAGGAAGCGGTCGACGAGACGGTCGACGAGGTTTCGGCGGCGACCGGGGCGGCGGGCAGGAGGGCGAGGCCGGCAGCGGTCGACCCGGCGCCGAGCAGAGTTCTACGACTGATCACACGGTGTCCCATGGTTGATGCGGGTGTGGTGGAGAAATGGCTGGTGGGGGAAGCGGCCCGCGCGGGGAGCGGAGAGTGGGTGGCACCGCACCCCGCGCGGGCCCGTCGGTGGGGCGCGGTCAGGAGACCTTCTTGCCGCGCGCGGCGGACTTGACGACGCCCTTGAGCATCGAGCGGCCGAGGTCGCGCATCTCCTTGGGCCCGTTGGTGCTCGCCCACCACATGAACTTGATCATCGTGGGGGTGGTGGCCCGGTAGAAGCGGTGGTCCTCGCCGTCCTTCCAGCCGAAGGGCGTGTTGACCGACTCGCAGTCGTTGATGGCCTGGAAGACGATGTCCGCGGCCTTGTCGCCGTCGATCTCGCCCGCCTCGTACCGCTCACAGGTCTCGTGGGTCACGTCGAGCAGGTGCTTGAAGGCGTGGCTGTCCGGCCACCACAGGCCCGGGTAGGGGGCGTTCTCCATCTCCCGGAAGTGCCGGTCGTCGCCGTCCAGCTGGTACTCCTGGCGGGCCTGGATCTGCCGCATGGTGGCCGGCGTGGTGAAGCAGGCCCAGACCCGGAACACCGCGTTCCAGAGCCGGAAGTGGGAGAAGGCGATGTACGAGCTGTTGACGATCATGTCGTTGTAGGTGAGCAGCCCCTGCTCCAGGCGCTCGACGTACTCGAAGCGCTTCGCGGAGAAGTCGTCGTCGCGCAGCGCCTCCAGGAGGCGGTAACACAGCGCGTCCACCACCTCGAAGGTGTTGGACAGACCGCGCGAGTACAGCGGGTCGACGAACCCGGCCGCGTGCGACATCAGGCACCAACGGTCGCCGATCGTCTGCTTCGACGAGTACTGGATGCGGTCCGGCGTCGACACCCACTCGCGCACCCGGCGCGCACCCTCGAACTGGCGCTTCACGGCCGGGTACTTGTCGAGGTAGTGGTTGAACTCCTCGTCGGGGGTCATGTCCTTGGGCTGCGGGTACAGCCGCTCGTCGAAGGTGAGGCCGACGCTGCACATCGGGTTGCGGGAGTCCTCGTAGTTGTCGAACGGGATGATCCAGAACCAGCCGCGCTCGATCAGGTGGTGCAGGGTGCCGCCGTGGAACGGGGACTCGGCCGGGGGCCGCAGCGCCTCGGGGTAGTTGCACACGTCGTCGTACGGCTTGATGCCGACGTAGTGCGTGAAGAGCGACCGCGCGTGGTGCTTGATGCGGGACGGCTTCTCGCGCAGGTCGAACTTCTGGGCGAGCGGGGAGCGGAAACCGCTGGCGTCGATGAGGTACTTGGCGCGGAACACCTCGCCGTTCTGCCCGGTGACCGTCACCCCCTCGTCGTCGAAGTCGAGGTCGGTGGCGCGCCAGTTCTGCCGCAGGGTGCAGCCGTATTTGGCGGCCACGTTGAAGTAGTAGGTGTCGGTGTCCTGGCGGAACATGTGCGTTGCTTCGGTCAGCATCTTCGGGATGACGAACATCGTCGCCTCGCGCGGGTCCGGCTCCCGGTCCGGGACGTGCCGGACGAAACCGAAGCTCTGCTTCCTGCCGTGGTGGGCACCGATGTACTTGGTGACCGCCTTGACGTCGAGCAGGTGCTTGAGCTCGGGCACGTCGTAGCGCACGGCGAGGATGTGGAGCCACTCCACGAGCTGCGGGTTCTGGGACTCGCCGACCGCGAACCGCGGGTGCTGGCCGGCGTCGACGAGCACGACCTTCGCGCCCTGCCGGGCCAGGATCGCGCCGGTGATCGAGCCGCCGATCCCGGCACCCAGGATGACGACGTCGCACTCGGTCCACTGGTCGGCCGCGGGGGCCCTCTTCTCCGCCGGGGTCTTGGCGGGTATCTCTGTCTCGGCCTTGCCGGTCAACTCGGAACTCCTCTTCTGACGAGGCGTCGGCGCGGGTGGTCGACGCCGACCGGGCGTGCGGTCAGCTGTCGGTGGGGGCGCCGAACCAGCGCTCCAGGGCGGCGGTCAGACCCTCGGCGGAGCCGTCGGGGGAGACCCAGGCGATGTAGCCGTCGGGGCGGACCAGCAGGTCGGCGGCCGGGGCCTCGGGGTCGGGCCGGGAGGCGGTGACGACGTCGACGCGGCCGGCCCAGCCGGCGGCGGCCGCGGTGAGGGCGTCGCCGCCCCGCAGGTTCAGCAGCAGCGCGCGGCCCCGGGTGAGCAGTTCGTAGGTGGTCGTCTTCTCGTCGCCGACGATCAGCTCCTGGTCGGGCAGCCGGTGGCCGAGCAGCGGGTGGCCGCCCTCGCCCATGTCGTAGGTGATGTCCAGGCCGGTGACCAGGCCGACGAGGTGGCGGCGGACCGCCTCGATGCCGACCAGTTCGCCGAAGAGCTCGCGCAGCGGCTGCATCTCGGGGCCGCCGAGGTACAGGGAGCGCTGCACCAGGGTGTTGGCGACGATCCGGCCGCCGACCGGGTGGCGCTCGGTGTGGTACGTGTCCAGCAGGCCCTCGGGGGCGTGGCCGTCCAGTGCGGCGGCCAGCTTCCAGCCGAGGTTCACCACGTCGCCGACGCCGGCGCTGATGCCCTGCGCGCCGATGGGCAGGTGGATGTGGGCGGCGTCGCCGGCCAGGAAGACCCGGCCCGCCCGGTAGGCGGCGGCCTGGCGGCTGGCGTCGGTGAAGTAGCTGGTCCACAGCGGCCGGTAGCCGTGGATGTCCTCGCCGGTGACGCGCTGGAAGGCGTCCGCGACCTCCGGGAAGCTGGGCGCCTCCTGGGTCGGGCGGACGCCGGCGCCGCGCTCGAAGACGACGACCCGGGTGGCCTGCGGGCCCAGCGGGAGGACCACGACCATGCCGGACCCGCCGACCTCGCCGGTCGGGCGGATGCGCAGCTCGTTGGTGGCGACGTCGGCCATCAGCATCTCGATGGTGGCGCTGTTGCCGGGGAAGTCGATGTCGGCGAGCCGGCGCACGGTCGAGCGGGCGCCGTCGCAGCCCACCAGATAGGCGGCGCGCAGCCGTTCCACGCCGTCGGCGGTGGCCACCTCCACCTCGACACCGGTGTCGTCCTGGGCCGTGCCGATGACCTCGTGCCCGCGCCGGATCTCGGCGCCGAGACCGGTCGCCCAGGCATTCAGAATGGCCTCGGTACGGGACTGCGGAACACCGCGGACACCGAAATTTCCGCCCTCGATGATGCGGTAGTCGATGGGCAGTCCACCGAAATGACCGAAGGGTATCGTCTCGAGTTCACCGAATTTTTCGAGAAGTCCGCGCTGTCCGAACTCCTCGATGGTACGGGCCGAGAACCCCAGCGCCCGGGACTGCTGCATGGGCTCGGTCAGCCGGTCGAGCACGATCACCGAGCGCCCTGCCAGGCGGAGTTCACCGGCGAGCATGAGTCCGGCCGGGCCGGCTCCGGCGACAATTACGTCGGCATGAAAATCGTCCATGTTTCCTCTCCCAACTGGACTTTTCTCCAGTATTCCGGGGGAGCCCGAGAAGCTGAACGGCCACAAGTACAGGTCTCTGACAATTTTCGTCAGAGGATTTCCAGCTGTGTCAGGTGCCGGAAACGGGCGGGGGTGCCGGGAGAAACGCGCGAGGGTGCCGGCGGGAAATCTCCGGCACCCTCGGTCGGCCTCGCTGTGGGTCCTTGCTGTGGGTCCTTGCTGTGGGTCAGAGCAGGCCCAGCACCCGGTCGACCCGGATCTCGATCACCACCAGGCCCGGCGGCTCCGGCGGCGGCGACCAGTAGCGCTTGGCGTACTGGCGTACCCCCTCCTGGATCCGTAACGGGTCCTCGCTGACGGTGCCGGTGCCCTCCAGGGTGACCCAGTGCGGGCCCACCGTCTGGCAGAGGGAGACCCGGCTGCCGGGGGCGGCCAGCAGGTTCCTGGCCTTACGCCGTGTCACCGCGGTCATGACCCGGGCCAGGCCCGCCTCGCCGTCCCAGGTGAACCGCACGGGGGTCACATGGGGCGAGCCGTCGGGGCGGATCGTGGTGAAGGTGCACAGATGGTTCTCGGCGAGGAAGGCCTCGGCCGCGGGCGACAACCGCAGTGACGTCGGCATACCGGCTCCGTTCTCAGGCCTTGGCGGGGGCGGCGGCCGGCTGGTGCGACGCCTTGGTGAGCGGCATCAGGATCAGGGTCAGCAGCAGACCGGCGGCGGCGAAGCAGGCGCCCGAGATGAACGCGTCGTGGAAGACCTCGGTGCGGGCGTGGTCCACCCGCGCCGGGTCACCGTGCGCCCAGGCGGTCAGCTCCGCGACCCGGCGGAAGGCGTAGGTGGCGGCCACGGCCAGACCGAGGGCGCCGCCGACCTCCTGCGCGGTGTTGATGAGACCGGCGGACAGACCCGACTCGTCCTCCTGGGTGCCGCTGAACGCGGAGACCTGCACCGGCACGAACGACAGGCCGAGGCCCAGTCCGGAGAGCAGGAACGCGGGCAGCAGGTCGACCAGGTAGGAGGCGTCGGACGGGGCCCGCCACAGCAGGAACATGCCCACGCTGGTCAGGGTCAGACCGGTCATCAGCACCGGCTTGGCGGCGACCTTCGTCACCAGCTGGGAGGCGACGCCGGCGCCGACCGCGACGATCACCGCGAGCGGCACGTACGCCAGACCGGTCTTCAGGGCCGACCAGCCGAGGACCTGCTGCATGAAGAGGCTGGCGAAGAAGAACAGGGTGACGCAGGTGCCGAGCAGCAGGATGGCGACCACGTTGGCGGCCGTCAGCGACCTGCGCTTGAAGACGCTGAACGGGATCAGCGGGGCCGCGGTGCGCTGCTCGATCACCACGAAGGCGATCAGCAGCAGGGCGGAGAGGGTGAAGCCGCCGTAGACCCGGGCGGTCGGGACGTGGGAGTCGGAGACGGTCTGGCCGAGGCTGAAGATGAGCAGCACCAGACCGGCGGTCAGCGTGACGGCACCGGCGACGTCGAAGGAACGGCGGGGACCCTCGGCGCGGCTCTCGCCGACGACCCGGGGAGCGATCACCGCGCACAGCAGACCGATCGGCACGTTGATGAAGAAGATCCAGCGCCAGCCCGGCCCGTCGGTGAGCAGACCGCCCAGGGTGACACCGGCGACGGCGGCGATACCGCTGAGCGCGCCCCAGGCCCCGAGCGCCTTGTTGCGCTCGGCGCCCTCCTTGAAGTTGTTGGCGAGCAGGGACAGCGCGGCGGTCGCGATGAACGCGGCACCGAGACCCTGGGCACCGCGCGCCACGATCAGCATGGGCGCGTTCTGCCCGAACCCGGCGAGCAGCGAGGCGCCGGAGAAGAGCAGCAGGCCCGTCTGCAGCATCCGGCGGCGGCCGAAGGCGTCGGCGAGCCGGCCGGTCAGCAGCAGGAAGCCGCCGAGCAGCATGCCGTACGTGGTGACGATGTACTGCAGGGACGTCTGCGAGATGTGCAGTTCCTTCTCGATCGTCGGCAACGCGACGTTGACGATCGACACGTCGAGGAAGGTCATGAAGCCGGCCAGGCAGAGGAACGCCAGGATGAGTCCGGGGCGTTGGGGCGGGGCCGAGTCCGAGCTGGTGGGGGGACGGCGCAACGACTCTTGGGTCGACATGTCGCTCCTAGTGGATGTGACGGGGTGTGAGGGGCGGGTGTTCCGTAGGGACGGGGAAGAGAAACGGAGAAGCGAAAGGCTGGGCGCCGGCGGGGAGTTGGCTGCGCTCACCCGTCTTCCGGGAAGCTAGCATCCTGGGTAAAGTAGGTACCTAGAGGAAAGTGACTTCCTGGGAGGGTCCGAATGGGCAGCATGGCCGCCGACGCGCAGGGCGCACGGGTCGAATCCGAGCTGGCGTGCCCGGTGTCGCCGGTGCTCGACATCGTTTTCAGCCGCTGGACGACGCCGATCCTGTGGACGCTGAACGAGTACGGCCGGCAGCGCTTCGTCGAGCTGCAGCGCAACATCGCCACCATCACGCCGAAGGTGCTCACCCAGCGGCTGCGGCAGATGGCGCGCGACGGCCTGGTGGTGCGCACGTACTACCCCGAGGTGCCGCCCCGGGTGGAGTACGAGATCAGCGAGCTCGGCCGCAGCCTCGCGCCGATCTTCGCCCACCTCGCCGACTGGTCCGCGGAGAACCTGCGCAAGGTCGAGCGCGCCAGGCAGGAGTTCGACGCGGCGGACGAACCGGTGGCGGTGTCGCTGCGCTGACGTGTCCTCGGTCAAAGCCATGGAACCCCCTGAGCTTCTGTCGCGCCCCGAAGGGGCGCGGGGCTGTATCGATGTGCGGCTCCGCCGCGTGGGCGCGACCAGCCACGACGGAGCCGCAGCCGGACGACGGCCAAGTACGGTGTCTCCAGCGGAGCGCCTAACCGTCGGCCGGTGTCGCGCCGGCGCCGTGCAGCGCACGCATCGAACCCCGGTAGAAGACCAGCGGATCGGTCTCCTCGGCGTGTGTGCCGAGGCCGGTGACCTCGCCGAGCAGGATCGCGTGGTCACCGCCGTCGTACTCGTCGGCGAGCCGGCACTCCAGGTACGCCAGCGCGTCGCTGAGCACCGGCAGCCCGCCCGGGGACCTGTGGTGCGGTACCTCGGTCAGACGCGCCGACTCACGGCCCGCGAACTTCCAGGCGAGCCGCTCCTGGGTATGCGTCAGGAAGTTGACCACGAAGCCCCCGGACTCCTGCAGGACAGGGCGGAGCCGGGACTGCCGGTGCAGGCAGAACAGCACCAGCGGCGGCTCCAGCGAGACGGAGGTGAAGGAGTTCACCGTGGTGGCGGAGCCGCTGCGCTCGTCGCCGGTGGTGATGACGGTGACGCCGGTGGCGAAGTTGCCGCACACCGTGCGCAGCGCGCGGCCGTCGACCGGCGGCGGCAGATGTCGGTTGTCCGGGTACTGGGTCGGCGGCTGGACGGGTATCACTTGAGCCCCCTCGTCAGGTGTGCGGAGCCGTGGCGTCCGCGACAGGTGTACGAGCCTTCTGGGTGCCGCCGGCCGTGAGCTGCTCGCGCGGGGACAGCAGCGGGGCCGCCATCGCCGTCGTCACGAGGGCCATGATCACCAGCATGGTGAACATCCGGCCGTCCAGGACTCCGAGGCTCACGGCGGCGTTGAGGATGATGAGTTCGGTCAGACCGCGGGTGTTCATCAGCACGCCCAGGTCCTTGGCCTCGCGCCAGGACAGACCGGACAGCCGGGCCGGGACGATGGCGCCGAGCAGCTTGCCCGCGCAGGCCACGCCGATGACCAGGACCAGGGCCAGGCAGTCGGTGGCGGTCAGCGCACCGAGGTCGACCCCGAGACCCGTGACGATGAAGAACACCGGGAGCAGCACGAGACTGGCGTTGTCCAGCGGCCGGCGCAGATGCGCGGCGAGCACCCGGCGGGGCTCACGCGGCATCACGAAGCCGAACAGGAACGCGCCGAAGATCTGGTGGATGCCGATCCACGAGGTCAGCCACGACGAGGCGAACACGCCCGCGCACAACACGGCCAGCAGCAGGTTCCAGCGCTCCATGGCGGCCCACCGCCACACCAGCCGGGCCACCAGCGGCCGTACCACCAGGAACATCAGCGCGATGTAGCCGACGCTGTACATCCCGATCCGGGCCAGCCCGCCCAGGTCGCCGTCCGAGGTGACCAGGGCCGACACATACGCCAGCAGACACCAGGCCAGCACGTCGTCGATGGCGGCACTGCCCAGTGACAGCGAGCCCAGCCGGGTCTCCGTCAGCCCGTTCTCGGTCAGGATCCGGGCCAGCACCGGGAACGCCGTGATCGACATGGCGGTGCCCAGGAAGGTGGCGAAGGCGACGAAGGAGATGTGGTGTCCGGCCACGGTGTCGTGGCTCGGGTACAGCACGACCGCCGCGGCCACGCCCAGCCCGAAGGCGAGCGCGATCGACGACAGCGAGACAGCGGCCGCCAGGCGCGCGTACGGCCGGATCAGCTGCCGTTCGAACTCCCAGCCGACCACGAACATGAACAGCACCAGGCCGACCTGGGAGACCGCCGACAGGAACGGCCGCACGTCGGTGGGGAACAGATGCTGTGTCAGGTGTCCGGGGAAGAGACCGAGGACACTGGGTCCGAGCACGATGCCGGCCAGGATCTCGCCGATCACCTTGGGCTGGCCCAGCCTGCGGGCGAGCGCGCCGAGCAGGGCGCCGACCAGCAGGATCACGCCGATGTCGAGCAGCATGGTGGCGATCTGCCGGTCCTGCACCCCGGCCGCGAGGACGGTCGGCCCGGTCATCGGGTCCCCCTCGGCCGCGGTGGGGTACCGGTCGACCAGACCGCCCGGAACGACAGCTCCGTCAGCCGCCAGCCCCGCTCGGTGCGCCGGGCCTCGCCACGGGCGAGGGTGCCGGCCACGAACAGCGGATCGCCGGGGGCGTCCGGGTGGTGTACGTGGGTGGAGACCAGGTTCGCGCGCAGCACCGCCCGCTCCCCGTCGACCAGGTCGACGACGGCGGGGGAGTTGAGGTGCTGGGTGCGCGCGAAGGCGTCGAGGGCCTGCCGGTGCCAGGCGGCGAGCCCCTCGATGCCCTCGTGCCGGCTCATCGGGAACTCGACGCGGGCGTCGGCGCTGAACAGCGCGTCCGCCCAGGCGTCGTCCAGTTTGTCGTCGTCAAGGCCCATCAGATATCGGTCCAGCAGGACACCGATTTCGGCTGAGGCCGCGTCTGAATTCATTACCCGAGCATCGCGCGCGGGCCAATTGGCACCCAAGTGCAGTTGTCGAAGACCTGACGCAGTTGCCGAAGATCTGACGCAGGCGGGGAAGACCTGACAATCCGCGCGCAGTCCTGAACACGGCGGACTTCAGACAGGCGTGCGACCTTGCCATGCTGGCTCAGGAGGCACCGGCCAGGGAAATCCCGCCCGGTGCCCCATCCCTGAGATTCATCCCTGTCCCTCATCCGTGTCTTACCTCTACCGGAAGAGAAGAGAGAATGCCGAAGATCGCAGCCGACGGTAAGAACCTGACCGTGCTCAACCTGTTCTCCACCGATTCCGCCGAGAAGCAGGACAGCCTGCTCGCCGCGATGCGTGAGATCGTCGACGCCGCCACCTACGAGGGGTGGATGTCCAGCACCGTGCACAGCGGCCAGACCAAGTTCGGTACGGCCAACTTCATCCAGTGGCGCTCCACCGAGGACCTCGAGACCCGGTACGCCGGCGAGGAGTTCAAGCACCGCACCCTGCCGCTGTTCGGTGAGATCACCACCGCGATACGGCTGCTGCAGAACGAGGTCGTCTTCGCCCAGCAGAAGTCGGGCGTCGAGGAGACCGAGATCGGTCCGTCCCGTGACGACTACACGGTCATCGACCTGTACGGCGTCATGGAGCCCACCCAGGACGCCCTGGTCGACGCGCTCGGTGTGTCCCAGAAGTGGCTCCAGGACGTGCCCGGCTACCGCAGCCACACCGTCCTGCGCGGCCTGCGCGGGCGCGGCATCGAGGGCAAGTGGGTCGTCGTCTACTCGCAGTGGGACAGCAAGGAGGCGTACGACGCCTTCCGCGACCAGCCGGCCGGGGAGCGCTCGGCCGACCGGCAGAAGACCGACGCCCAGGTGGACGCGCTCGCCGTCTGGCGGGACTCCAACACCTACCGCGTGGTGCACACCCGGTCGGCGGGCGAATGACCGTCCGGGCCGCGGCCCGGGGGCGTCCGGCGTCACCGGGGAGCGGCCCGGCGTGGAGTGGTCCGGCGTGGAGTGGACATGCGCGTACTAGTGATCGATCCGGATGACGGGACCGCCGAGCCGCTGGTCTGCCGCCTGGTGCGCAACGGCCACCAGGTCCGGCGGGCCCGCACCGGGCGGGCCGCGCTCGAACAGTGGGAGCAGGCCGAAGTAGTCCTGCTCGACCTGGAGTTGCCGGATCTCGACGGGCTGCGGGTGTGCGCCGAGATCCGGGCCCGGGGCAGTACGCCACTGATCACCTTCACCAGCCGGGACACCGAGATGGACCGGGTGCTGAGCCTGCGGTCGGGTGCGGACGACTGCCTGGTGAAGCCGTACGGGTTCCGGGAGCTGATCGCCCGGATGAACGCGGTGGCGCGCCGGGTCGCCCCCGGCGGGGACGCGGCCGGCGTGTCCTGCGGGGCGCTGCGGCTGGACCCCGGAGCACGTGCGGCATGGGTCGGCGACCTCCCGCTGGAGCTGACCCGCAAGGAGTTCGACATCCTGCTGCTCCTGGCCTCGGCACCGGAGACCGTGGTCTCCCGCCGGGACCTGATCGCCAGGGTGTGGACGGACGAGTGGGCCATCTCCACCCGTACCGTCGACACACATGTCAGCGCCCTGCGCGCCAAGCTGGGCGACGGCTGGATCGTCACGGTCCGCGGCGTCGGCTACCGCCTGGAGGACGCCGCCCCGACCCACGCGGGCACCGGCGGACTGGACACCACCTGACCCGCACCCCCCGGGCGCGACGACGGGCCCGGGCGGCGGGCGCTCGTGCGGTGGGGTGGGCGTTCGGGTGGTCGGGGTGTCGTCGGGTGAGTGGCCGTCGGGTGAACCGGGCGACGGGGACGGGTGTTCGGCTTTGTGCGCAGTGGAACCGCGGCCTGAAGTCGCCCCTGTTCCGGGTGTACCGGGAGCAGACCGGGGTGCCGGTTTCGAGAGCCGTGCGAAACCGGCACCGGGTCAGGCGGAGCTGTCCTCCCCCTCCGGGACGGCTCCGTTCCCCGCTTCCGTAGCGCCCGCTCCTGTCGTGCCCTCCGCGAAGACGCCGGCCTCCGGCAGCGCGTCGGTCTCCGAGATGCCCCCGCTCCCCTCGTCGAGCGGCTCCGGCTGCCCGTCGAGCACCGCGTCACGGGAGGCCAGCAGGCGTTCCGCCCGGTCCGGGGCGAGGTCGAGCGTGGGCAGTATCTGCGGCATCGCGATGCTGGGCAGCAGATGCCGGAACATGACGATCGCCCGGCGCATCAGGTCCTTGCGCTCGCACAGGACCTGGGACGTCCACTGGATGCCGGTGAAGGAGCCCGCGAGCAGCTCCGCCGTCTCCGCCGGGTCGACGTGCGGCAGCAACTCCCCCCGGTCGCGCGCCTCGACGAGAACCTCGGTCAGCCGGTCCGCCCAGGACTGGAACGGCGTGCCGTGGAACGGGTTGTCGCTGTCCACCCCTTCGTTCCACTGGTCCATCGCCAGACCCACGCTCGCTCGGGTCAGCGGGTCGTTCTGCAGCAGGTAGGCGAAGAGCAGCCCCTGGTCGGCGAGTTCCTGCAGTCTCGTCCGCTGTGCGGGCAGCGGCCCGAGGTCCAGCTGCGCCGCTATGACTCCATGGGCGAGCTCCTCCTTGGAGGAGAAGTGGAAGTACAGGGCCCCCTTCGTGACGCCGGCTCGGGCGATGATCTCCGTGATGGTCGCCGTGGTGTAGCCGCGTTCGTCGAACACCGCGGCGGCGGCCAGCAGGATCGACTCGCGGGTCTGGATTGCTCGTGCTTGTCGTGCCATGGCCTCGGTGCCTGTTTCTATGTCAGAGCTTGGTCAGGTCGCCCCACAAAGAGAACCGGACTGCCAGTCTTTTGTCGAGAGGGGGAACGATCCCCGCACTCATCGACCCTGGGGGCAAACCATGTCTGACTGTGACATACGTGTAATGGACCGGTTAGTCGCTACTCATGGTGGTACGGAACCGGCTCCGAGCCGGCCCGACTCCCCTGCCACGGCCGCTGCGGCGACCCTGACGGCACCCGCATCATCGCAGCTCAACACCATTGAACCGGCATCCGGCACCGCTTCTGTCGGGACCCTGGAACACCACGACGGACCGAGCTGTCGCAACAACGGGCAGAGTTCCCCGATCAACGGGCAGAGCGGTCCGATCAAAGGCCAGAACCTGCTGCTCGACGCCGCGAACATCGCTTCCCCGCCCGGTTTCCGGACCGACGCGCCGGTTCTGATACCGGACCATGACACCCCAGTCCACCGGCCCGGCCCCGCCGCACCGTGTCACCCCGCCGAGGGCAGGGCCACACCCGAGCTGTGTCACCGCCCGTACGTCGAGGACCGCTTCCCGGTGGAGTGGCTGCGGCTCTCCGAACACCGCTTCCTCGTCTCGGTGGAGTGGCCCGTCGCGCACCGCTTCTTCGCTCCGCTGCCCGACGGCCGCCAGGACCCGATGCTGGTGGCCGAGACCACCCGGCAGGCGACGATGATGCTCGCGCACGCGGCGTTCGGGGTGCCGGTCGGCGACCAGTTCGTGATGCGCGAGATCGGATACACGCTGGAGACACCCGACTTCACCGTCGCGGGCGCCTCGGGCCCGATCGAGGTCGTGGTCGACTGCTCCGACGTCCGGCTGCGCGCCGGACGCCTCGTCAGCATGCGGGTCGACCTGCGCTTCCAGCGCCTGGGCCGGCTGCTCGCCACCAGCATCGGCGTCCTCGTCGTCACCTCGGCTCGCGTCTACGGCAGACTGCGGGGCGAGCGGATGTCCGCCGTCGGCCGTCCGGTGCCGTTGCTGCCGGCCGTGCCGCCGCACGAGGCGGGCCGTACCGACCGCAGGGACGTCGTCCTCGCCCTCTCCAAGCACCGCCCCGGCTGGCGGCTGCGCCTGGACACCACGCACCCCACCCTCTTCGCCCGCGCCAACGACCACGTCCCCGGGATGGTGCTCCTCGAAGCCGCCCGGCAGGCGGCCGCCGTACTCACACCCGGGCATGTCTTCCACCCGGTGTCGCTGCGGGTCACCTTCCAGAAGTACTGCGAACTGACCGAACCCTGCTGGATTCTGGCCCGGCACGACAGCTGCCCGGAGCAGGGGGCCGTGCTGCGGGTGGAGGGGCTGCAGCAGGGGCCGCAAGGGGACGAACCCGTCTTCGCCGCGACGCTGGGCGGCACGGTGCGGGGCAGAAGGTGAGCCCGCTCGTCCTGGTGACGGGATCCGGCGGATTCGTCGGCGGTCATGCGGCGGCCGCGGCCCACGTCGCGGGGGACGTCCGGTTGCGGCTGCTGGTCCGCAAGCCGCCGCCCGGAACCGGCACACCGGTCGGCCACGGCCGAGGGGACCGGACCGGCCATGTACGGCGGGACCGGACCGACTACGTACGGGGGGACCTCACCGACCCCGCCTCGCTCCGTGGCGTCTGCGACGGCGTGGACGCGGTCGTTCACTGCGCCTCCCAGGTCGGCGGCGATCCCGGGCAGTTGCGCAGGGTCAACGACCTGGGTACCCGCGCGCTGGTCGAGGAGGCCCGGCGGGCCGGAGTCGGGCGGTTCGTGTACCTGAGCACGGCGGCCGTGCTCGGGCGGGGTCCGTTCCACGGGGTCCGTCCCGGGGAGGTGCCGATCGCGCCGCTCTCGGACACCAGCCGCACCCGGGCGGCAGCCGAGCGGCACGTCCTCGCGGCGGGCGGCACCGTGCTGCGGCCCCATCTGGTGTACGGGGTCGGGGACCGCTGGGTGGTTCCCGGACTGCTGGCGCTGTTAAGGCAGTTGGGGGCGCGCCCGCACGGCTGGGGCGGCCGGCAGTCGATGATCGACGCCGGGACCCTGGGGCGCGTGCTGATGGCGGCCGCGCTCTCGCCGACGGCGCTCGCCGGCCGGGTCCGCTTCGTCAACCACCCGGATCCGGTGCCGGGTTCACTGCTGGTGTCGTCGGTGGCCGACCTGTACGGCCTCCTTCCGGCGGCCGTGCCCGGCATCCCGGCCGAGACCGCGTCGGCCCGGGTCCGCGCCGACCGGACGGCCCGCCACCACCTGGAACTGCTGGCGGCGGACCACTGGTTCGCCGACGACCGGGTCTGGACCGACCTGGGCTGCGACCCCGGCGCGGGGTTCGCCGAGCGGCTGCCCCGGTACGCCGACTGGTACCGGAGCCGACGGCCGGTCCCGGATCACAGCGGCCCCTTGGCCGCCGTCTCCACGCCGGCCGCCTCGGCCGGTTCGTAGGGCAGGTAACGGGACGCGGTCACCGCGTAGTCCACCAGATCGGTGGTTCCGCCGGGGTTCAGCTCGCCGAGCACGTGCGGCGCGGCGAGCCCCGGCAGGAAGCCCTGCCAGAACCCGGTGAAGGCTCCCCGGGTCTGCTCTCCGGTACGTCCCTTGATGAGCACTCCCATACCGGTCGTGGCCGCGACGATGGCACAGGTCAGCGGCTGCGGCTGGATCTGCTCCCGGAGCGAGCCCCGTTCTTCCGCGCGGTCCAGCAGCCGCCGCAGACAGGCGTGCCAGGCGTGGATGAACTGCTGCCGCCCGCCGCGCGGCCACTCCGTGTCCAGCCTGAACCCGGACCGGGCCACCACGTCCCAGGACAGCAACTGGCCGAGCGTGTGCGATATGTCGACGAGTGACTGCAGCGGCTCGCCGTTCTTCTCGTACGGGATCAGGGCGGCGCGCCACAGGATCCCGCGCGCCTCGTTCACGACCGTCCGGGCCAGGTCCTCCTTGTTGGCGAAGTGGAAGTGCAGCGCCCCGGTGCTCATTCTGGCGTGGGCGCTGATGTCCGCCAGCCTGGCCGACGCGTAGCCCTCGCGGTCGAAGACCTCCGCCGCCGACTTCAGCATCAGTCGGCGGGTGCGGGTCGCCCTCTCCTGTTGGTGTCCCACCTGCCTGCATCCTTCCATCCCGCGATCCAGAGAACAGACTTGACGGTCTGTTTATAGCGGCTCCGTGTCCAGCTCGCGTCGGGAGGGTCTGTTCGACCCGGAACCCGCGCTGTCGACACTCCGTCAATACTGCCCAGAAGATCACGCTTTTCCACATCTTGGCCAGAGTGAATGCCGGGTGGAAGCGGGGAATCGGACAGTCAAAAACGTTTCGGAAGGTCTACCAACGCCTGCGGCGCCGCGCAACGCATATACGCATGGTCGTGCCGGCGCATGCCGGGCGATCAAGGCGAGTTGGTTGACGCCAAGAACAAACCGCCGCCCCCGTCAGTGGCCTCAGAAACGGAACTCGCGATCCCAAGTCTGCAGTTGGCAAGATCCCTAAGAGTGATGTTGATTACGTTTTGACATGGATCTCGAACCAGGACTCGTGCCTAACTACCGTAAACCGGACTGAGGATGTGACGGAGTGTAAGTTTACTCAGTCTTTTTTTGACAAACCGAGAGGTAGGTTTTTAAGCTCGGGACGTCAGGCGCTCGAGCGTGAACGACATGTTCAGGGGGAGAGCAAGTGAGCCAAGGCGCAACGAGCAGCACCCTGGAAGCAAGGAAGTCCCTCGCAGCTCAGATCCGCAGGCCCTCGGCGAGTTGGCGGGTTCTGGTCGTCGAGAACGACCAGAGTGACATGGACACCCTGGCCGCCGGACTGCGACGGCACGGACACCAGGTCGAAGGAGTGGGCACGGGAAGCGCCGCTCTGCAGGCCTACCAGGTGTCGGACATCGTCCTGCTGGATCTGGAACTGCCCGACCTGGACGGACTGGAGGTGTGTCGCTCGATCCGGTCGCTCAGCGACGTGCCCCTCATCGCCGTCACCGGATGGGGTACGGAACTCGACCGCGTCCTCGGCCTCCAGGCCGGCGCGGACGACTACCTCGTCAAGCCGTACGGCTTCCGGGAGTTGATGGCCCGGATGGACGCCGTCATGCGCCGTGCCCGGCCGCAGTCGGTCACCGCGCGAGTGGTCTCGTGCGGACCGCTGCGTATCGACGCCTCGTCACGCGAGGTCAGTCTTCACGGTGAGGCGGTGGAGGTGACCCGCAAGGAGTTCGACCTGCTCTTCCTCCTCGCGGCGCATCCGGGGACGGTGATCACGCGCAAGCGCATCATGCAGCAGGTCTGGGGCGGTTCCTGGTCCCGGCGCACCGTGGACACCCACGTCAGCAGCCTTCGCGGGAAGCTCGGAGGCAGCGACTGGATCGTCACGGTCCGCGGCGTGGGGTTCCGCTTCGGAACGGTCTGACATCCCTCCGGCGGGACGTCACGGCATCTCCACAGATCATTGAACGCGGATTTCTTGCACACGGATTTCTCGTACACGGATTTCCTGCACGCAGATCATCCAACGCAGATCCTTCAACGTCCTTCAACGCAGATCCTTCAGCGCAGATTCTCGAACAGGGCGGGCTCCGGACGGCGGAGCCCGCCCTTTCGTATGCCGGCCGCGCCACGTTCCCCGGCATCCGCGTATTCGGCCGACGGCCAACTGTTCGCCACCCGAGGACGGTTCGGCGCCGCTTCTGACAATTCTCTGACACTGGCCTGGCAGTGTGCCAACAAAGTCGTAGCCCACCTGCAGATCTGGTCTGAAGGCTTAATGGTTGGCTGTTGAACGCACCGATGTGCCGCGCCGACGATGGACAGGTATTCGGGCGACTGCCCGGGAGCGGGATTCCCCCGGACACGCTTGATCATCCCAGAATTCCTGCCGAATGAGGAGAGGGCCCGTCGTGCGCAAGGTGCTCATCGCCAACCGTGGCGAAATCGCTGTCCGCGTGGCCCGGGCCTGCCGGGACGCCGGGATCGGGAGCGTGGCCGTCTACGCGGACCCGGACCGGGACGCTCTGCATGTCCGCGCCGCGGATGAGGCGTTCGCCCTGGGCGGTGACACCCCCGCCACCAGCTACCTGGACATCCAGAAGGTGCTCAACGCCGCCCGTGAGGCCGGGGCGGACGCCGTCCATCCGGGCTACGGCTTCCTCTCGGAGAACGCGGAGTTCGCGCAGGCGGTCCTGGACGCGGGCCTGACCTGGATCGGCCCGCCCCCGCAGGCCATCCGTGACCTGGGCGACAAGGTGGCGGCCCGTCACATCGCCCAGCGTGCCGGTGCCCCGCTGGTCGCCGGCACCCCGGACCCGGTCGCGGGCGCGGACGAGGTGGTGGCGTTCGCCGAGGAGCACGGCCTGCCGATCGCGATCAAGGCGGCCTTCGGCGGTGGCGGACGCGGTCTGAAGGTCGCCCGCACCCTGGAGGAGGTCCCGGAGCTGTACGAGTCGGCGGTGCGTGAGGCGGTGGCCGCGTTCGGCCGCGGCGAGTGCTTCGTCGAGCGCTACCTGGACCGCCCCCGGCACGTGGAGACCCAGTGCCTGGCCGACACCCACGGCAACGTGGTCGTCGTCTCCACGCGTGACTGCTCGCTCCAGCGCCGCCACCAGAAACTCGTCGAGGAGGCCCCCGCACCCTTCCTGACACAGGAACAGACCGCTCAGCTCTACCAGGCGTCCAAGGCGATCCTGGCCGAGGCCGGCTACGTCGGTGCGGGTACCTGTGAGTTCCTGGTCGGGCAGGACGGCACGATCTCGTTCCTGGAGGTCAACACCCGTCTGCAGGTCGAGCACCCGGTGACCGAGGAGGTCGCCGGTATCGACCTGGTCCGTGAGATGTTCCGGATCGCCGACGGCGAGGCCCTCGGCTACGGCGACCCGGAGCTGCGCGGTCATTCGTTCGAGTTCCGGATCAACGGTGAGGACCCGGGCCGCAACTTCCTGCCCGCCCCGGGCACCGTCACCCGCTTCGACGCGCCCTCCGGCCCCGGTGTCCGCCTGGACGCCGGTGTCGAGGCCGGCAGTGTGATCGGCCCGGCGTGGGACTCCCTGCTCGCCAAGCTGATCGTCACCGGCCGCACCCGCGCCGAGGCCCTCCAGCGGGCCGCCCGGGCCCTGGACGAGTTCCAGGTCGAGGGCATGGCCACCGCCATCCCCTTCCACCGGGCGGTGGTCAGGGACCCGGCCTTCGCCCCTGCCGAGGGCCCTTTCGCGGTCCACACGCGCTGGATCGAGACCGAGTTCGTCAACGAGATCAAGCCCTTCACCGCCCCGGCCGACGCCGAGGCCGAGGAGGAGAACGGCCGTGAGACGGTCGTCGTCGAGGTCGGCGGCAAGCGCCTGGAGGTCTCGCTGCCCGCCTCGCTCGGCATGACCCTGGCCCGCACCGGCCTGGCCGCCGGAGCCAAGCCCCGGCGCCGGACGGTGCGGAAGTCCGGCCCGGCCGCCTCCGGCGACACCCTCGCCTCGCCCATGCAGGGCACGATCGTCAAGGTCGCGGTCGAGGAGGGCCAGGAGGTCAAGGAAGGCGATCTGATCGTCGTCCTGGAGGCCATGAAGATGGAGCAGCCGCTCAACGCGCACAAGGCCGGCACCGTCAAGGGCCTCGCCGCCGAGGTCGGCGCCTCCCTCACCTCCGGCGCCCTGATCTGCGAGATCAAGGACTGACCACATCCCGGCGAGGCGCGATCCAGACGTACGCGGAATACGACCTATTTCCGCTCCCCCTGTCCCACGCACCATCACAAGGAGAGAGCTTCATGCACAGCACCTTGATCGTGGCACGCATGGAACCGGGCTCGGCAGCCGACGTCGCCAGGCTGTTCGGCGCGTTCGACGAGTCCGAGATGCCGCATCTCATGGGTACCCGGCGCCGCCAGCTGTTCCAGTACCGGGGCCTCTACTTCCATCTGCAGGACTTCGACGCGGACAACGGCGGCCGGCTCATCGAGGGGGCCAAGTCCGACGAGCGGTTCGTCCGCATCAGCGAGGACCTGAAGCCCTTCATCGAGGCATACGACCCGGCCACCTGGCGGTCGCCCGCCGACGCGATGGCCACCCGCTTCTACAACTGGGAGGCCTCCGCATGACCGGCCGTCGAGTCGTCGTCACGGGCATCGAGGTCCTCGCCCCCGGTGGCGTCGGCAAGGACAGTTTCTGGGAGCTGCTGAGCGAGGGTCGTACCGCGACCCGGCGGATCTCCTTCTTCGACCCCGGTCCGTTCCGCTCGCAGGTCGCAGCCGAGATGGACTTCGACCCCGAGCGGCACGGCCTCGCTCCGCAGGAGGCCCGCCGGATGGACCGGGCCGCCCAGTTCGCGGTGGTCGCCGCGCGCGGCGCGGTCGCCGACAGCGGGATCGACCTCGCCGCCCACGAACCGCACCGGGTGGGCGTCACCATCGGCAGCGCGGTCGGCGCGACGACCGGTCTGGACGAGGAGTACCGGATCGTCAGTGACGGCGGTCGGCTGCACCTGGTCGACCACGAGTACGCCGTACCGCATCTGTACAACTACTTCGTCCCGAGCTCCTTCTCCGCCGAGGTCGCCTGGGCGGTCGGGGCCGAGGGCCCGAACACGGTGGTGTCCACCGGCTGCACCTCCGGCATCGACTCGGTCGGCTACGCCGTCGAGCTGATCCGCGAGGGCTCGGCCGACGTGATGATCGCCGGTTCGTCCGACGCGCCGATCTCGCCGATCACCATGGCCTGCTTCGACGCCATCAAGGCGACGACCCCGCGCCGGGAGGACCCGGCGCAGGCCTCCCGGCCCTTCGACGGCACCCGCAACGGCTTCGTGCTCGGCGAGGGCTGCGCGGTGTTCGTCCTGGAGGAGCTGGAGAGCGCCCGCCGCCGCGGCGCGCACATCTACGCCGAGATCGCCGGCTACGCCACCCGCAGCAACGCGTACCACATGACCGGCCTCAGGCCCGACGGCGCGGAGATGGCCGAGGCCATCACGGTGGCGCTGGGCGAGGCCCGGATGAACGTCGACTCGATCGACTACATCAACGCCCATGGCTCCGGCACCAAGCAGAACGACCGGCACGAGACGGCCGCCTTCAAGAAGAGCCTCGGCGAACACGCCTACCGCACGCCCGTCAGCTCCATCAAGTCCATGGTCGGGCACTCGCTCGGTGCCATCGGCTCGATCGAGATCGCGGCGTCCGCGCTGGCCATGGAGCACAACGTGGTGCCCCCCACGGCCAACCTGCACACCCCCGACCCGGAGTGCGACCTGGACTACGTGCCGGTCACCGCCCGCGAGCAGCTGACCGACGCGGTGCTGACGGTGGGCAGCGGGTTCGGCGGCTTCCAGAGCGCGATGGTGCTCGCCCGTCCCGAGAGGAGCATGGCATGACCGCGGTGGTGGTGACGGGCCTCGGCGTCACGGCGCCCAACGGCCTGGGTGTCCAGGACTACTGGGAGGCGACCCTCGCCGGGAAGAGCGGCATCGGCCGCATCACCCGCTTCGACCCGGCGCAGTACCCGGCCCGGCTGGCCGGTGAGATACCCGGCTTCGTGGCCGAGGAGCACCTGCCGAGCAGGCTGCTGCCGCAGACCGACCGGATGACCCGGCTTGCCCTGGTCGCCGCCGACTGGGCCCTTGAGGACGCCGGGATCCGGCCGCGCGACCTGCCCGAGTTCGGCATGGGCGTGGTCACGGCCAGCTCCTCCGGCGGCTTCGAGTTCGGCCAGGGCGAGCTGCAGGCCCTGTGGAGCCGGGGCAGCCAGTACGTCAGCGCGTACCAGTCGTTCGCCTGGTTCTACGCCGTCAACAGCGGCCAGATCTCCATCCGGCACGGGATGAAGGGCCCCAGCAGCGTGGTCGTCAGCGACCAGGCCGGCGGTCTGGACGCGGTGGCCCAGGCCCGCCGCCAGATCCGCAAGGGTACGGGCCTGGTGGTCTCCGGGGCCGTGGACGCCTCCATCTGCCCGTGGGGCTGGGTCGCCCAGCTCGCCGCGCAGGGACTGACCACGAGCGACGAGCCCAGCCGGGCCTATCTGCCCTTCGACGAGGCGGCCGACGGGTACGTGCCGGGCGAGGGCGGCGCGCTGCTGGTCATGGAGTCCGAGGAGACGGCACGCTCCCGCGGCGCGCGGATCTACGGCGAGGTCGCCGGATACGCCGCGACGTTCGACCCCAAGCCGGGCAGCGGACGCCCGCCGGCGCTGCGCCGGGCCATCGAACTCGCCCTGGACGACGCCGGGGTGGCGGCCGACGCGGTGGACGTGGTGTTCGCGGACGCGGCGGCCGACCCCGAGCTCGACCGGATCGAGGCGGCCGCGCTCACCGCGGTGTTCGGCCCGGCGGCCGTCCCGGTCACCGCCCCCAAGACGATGACGGGCCGCCTGTACTCCGGTGCCGCGCCCCTCGACCTGGCCGCCGCTTTCCTGGCGATCCGGGACGGCGTGATCCCGCCGACGGTACATGTCAGCCCGTCCCCCGAGCACAACCTCGACCTCGTGACCGACCGCCCCCGCGAGGCCCGTATCCGCACCGCCCTGGTGGTGGCCCGCGGCCACGGCGGCTTCAACTCGGCGGCGGTGGTACGGGCCCTGTCCTGACCCCCGCCGCTCCGACCGGACAACTGACCCGAAAGGAACAGCACGTGGACAAGCACGAGTTCACCCTCGACGACCTCAAGCGCATCCTGATCGAGGGCGCCGGCGCCGAGGAGTCCGTCGACCTCGACGGCGACATCCTCGACGAGGACTTCGAGCACCTCGGCTACGAGTCGCTGGCGCTCCTGGAGACCGGCGGCCGTATCGAGCGCGAGTACGGCATCGTCCTGGACGACGACGTCCTGACGGAGAGCAACACGCCCCGCGCCCTCATCGACGCGGTCAACTCCCAGCTGGGGGAGACCGCCAGCGCCGCCTGACGTTCCGTCCCCCCGACTCTGTCGAGCCGCCGTCGGCCACCCGCGGTCGGCGGCGGCACCCCCCCACCAAGCAGCCCCCCACCAAGCAGCCCTCCATTCAAGGGAGTTGAAAGAGCATGCCCGAACAGACGCAGCGGGTCGCCCTGATCACCGGGGCCACCAGCGGAATCGGACTGGCGGTGGCCAGGCAGCTGGGCGCCGCCGGGCACAAGGTCTTCATCGGGGCGCGCAACGCCGACAACGTGGCCGCGACGGTCAAGCAGCTCCAGGAGGAGGGCGTCGAGGCCGACGGCGCCGCCGTGGACGTCCGCTCGGCGCAGGCCGTCCAGGACTTCGTGCAGTCGGCCGTCGACCGCTTCGGCGCCGTCGACATCCTGGTGAACAACGCCGGCCGCAGCGGCGGCGGAGTGACCGCCGACATCGCGGACGAGCTCTGGGACGACGTCATCGACACCAACCTCAACAGCGTCTTCCGGCTGACCCGCGAGGTGCTCAACACCGGCGGCATGCGCGGCCGCAGCTGGGGCCGGATCGTCAACATCGCCTCCACCGCGGGCAAGCAGGGCGTGGTGCTCGGCGCCCCGTACTCCGCCTCCAAGCACGGCGTCGTCGGCTTCACCAAGGCCCTCGGCAACGAACTCGCGCCGACCGGCATCACCGTCAACGCCGTCTGCCCCGGGTACGTCGAGACGCCCATGGCCCAGCGCGTCCGGCAGGGCTACGCCGCCGCCTACGACACCACCGAGGGCGCGATCCTCGAGAAGTTCCAGGCCAAGATCCCGCTCGGCCGCTACTCCACACCGGAGGAGGTCGCGGGGATGGTCGGCTACCTCGCCTCCGACACCGCCGCGTCCGTCACCGCCCAGGCGATCAACGTCTGCGGCGGCCTGGGCAACTTCTGACCCGCCACGAACCAGCGGAACACGGACAGGAAGAAGAGGACGAGGACGTGACCACGACGGACGCAACGACCACTCGCCAGGTAGCCCACGAGATCACCGTCTCGGCCCCCGCCGACGCCGTCTACCGGCTGATCGCGGAGGTGCAGAACTGGCCGCAGATCTTCCCCCCGACCATCCACGTCGACCACGTGGAGAAGGACGAGCGCGAGGAGCGCATCCGGATCTGGGCCACCGCCAACGGCGAGGCCAAGAACTGGACCTCGCGGCGCACCCTGGACCCGGACGGCCGCCGGATCACCTTCCGCCAGGAGGTCTCCGCGCCCCCGGTCGCCGCGATGGGCGGCGCCTGGGAGATCGAGGAGCGGGGCGGCGAGTCGCTCGTACGGCTGCTGCACGACTACCGGGCCGTCGACGACGACCCCGAGAGCCTCGCCTGGATCGACGAGGCGGTCGACCGCAACTCCCGCTCGGAGCTGGCCGCCCTGAAGGAGAACGTCGAACGCGTCCACTCGGCACGTGAGTTGACCTTCTCCTTCGAGGACACGGTGCTGATCGAGGGTTCGGCCAAGGACGTCTACGACTTCATCAACGACGCCCACCTGTGGGTGGACCGGCTGCCACACGTGGCCCGCGTCGGGTTCGAGGAGCCGACGCCCGGACTGCAGGTCCTGGAGATGGACACCAGGGCCAAGGACGGCTCGACGCACACCACCAAGTCGTACCGGGTGACCTTCCCGCACCGCGCGATCGCCTACAAGCAGGTGACCCTGCCGGCCCTGATGACCCTGCACACCGGGCTGTGGACGTTCGAGGAGTACCCGCGCGGCGTCGCCGCGACCTCGCAGCACACGGTCGTGCTCAACCCGGACAACATCGCGCGGATCCTCGGTGCGCACGCGACGGTCGAGGACGCCCGCGAGTACGTCCAGGGCGCGCTGAGCACCAACAGCCGTGCCACGCTGCGGCACGCCAAGGACTACGCGGAGAAGAGCCGCTGACCATGGCCACCGACAGCTCCCCGGCCCGGCCCCGCACGGGCCCGGCGGACACCCGTGTGATCGTGGTGGGGGCCGGGCCCGTGGGCCTGTTCCTGGCCGGTGAACTCCGGCTGGGCGGCGCCGACGTGGTCGTCCTGGAACGGCTGCGTACCCCCACCACGGAGTCCCGCGCCTCCACCCTGCACGCCCGCACCGTGGAACTGTTCGACTGCCGCGGGCTGCTGGCCGCACTCGGCGATCCGTCGCGCGAACCGCGCGGCCACTTCGGCGGCGTGCCCATGGACCTGACCATGCCCAGCCCGCACTCCGGCCAGTGGAAGGTGCCCCAGACCCGGACCGAGGAGCTGCTCCAGGAGTGGGCCGGATCCCTCGGGGCGGATGTGCGCCGCGGCTGGGAGGTGCGCGGCCTCACCCAGCGCGACGGGCACGTGGACGTCGTCGCCGAGACCCCGGACGGGCCGCGGCGGCTGCGGGCGGCGTACCTCGTCGCCTGCGACGGCGAGGACAGCACCGTGCGCCGGCTGACCGGGGCGGACTTCCCCGGCACCCCGGCCGGGCGGGAGCTGCTGCGGGCGGACATCGCCGGCATCGACATCCCGAACCGGCGCTTCGAACGCCTTGAGCGCGGCCTCGCCATCGCGGCCCGGATGCCCGGCGGGACCACCCGGGTGATGGTGCACGAGTTCGGCACCCCGGCCCCCGAGCGGACCGGCCCGCCCGCCTTCGCCGAGGTCGTCGGCGCCTGGCGGCGGGTCACCGGCGAGGACCTGGGTGGCGGACGCCCGGTCTGGCTCAACGCCTTCGGCGACGCCAACCAGCAGCTCACCCAGTACCGGCACGGGCGGGTGCTGTTCGCCGGGGACGCCGCCCACCGCCAGATGCCCAGCGGCGGCCAGGCCCTCAACCTCGGACTGCAGGACGCCGCCAACCTCGGCTGGAAACTGGCCGCGGTGGTCTGCGGCCGGGCCTCGCAGGGACTGCTCGACACCTACCACGACGAACGGCACGAGGTCGGGCGCCGGGTGCTGGCCAACATCCGGGCCCAGGCACTGCTGCTGCTCGGCGACCGGGCGGTGGAACCGGCGCGCACCCTGCTCGGCGAGCTGATCGCCGCGGGACCCGCACGACAGCACCTCGCCGCCATGATCACCGGGCTCGACATCCGGCACCCCGTGGGCGGCGGCAGCCACCCGCTGCTCGGCGCGCGGCTGCCGCTCGGCACCCTGCCCACGCCGGACGGCCCGGTGGAGGTGGCCGCACTGTTGCGCACCGGACGCGGGCTGCTGCTCGTCTCCGAGTCCGCGCGGGCCGAACTGCGCTGGCTCGGCAAGGTCTGGTCGGACCGGGTCACCCCGGTCGCGGTGCTGCCGGACGCCACCGGTCCGCTGCACGACACCGAGGGGCGGCCGTACGACGCCAGGTCGCCGCTGCACGACGCCGACGGGCTGCTCGTCCGCCCGGACGGCCATGTCGCCTGGGCCGGCTCGGACCCCTGGGCGGCGACCGCGGCGATCCGGCACTGGTTCGGCCGTCCGGACCCCGGGCTGTGAACCCGGTTCAGCCGATTCATCAGATCAGAGAGGAAGCGCTGTGGACACGGATGTGATCGTCGTCGGCGCGGGGCCCACGGGCCTCATGCTGGCCGGGGAACTGCGGCTGGGCGGCGCCCGGGTCGTCGTCGTGGAGAAACTGGCGGCACCGACCGGGCAGTCCCGCGGGCTGGGGTTCACGGCCCGCGCCATGGAGGTGTTCGACCAGCGCGGGCTGCTGCCCCGCTTCGGACAGCTGGAGAAGAGCCCGATGGGCCACTTCGGCGGTGTGCAGTTCGACTACACCGTCCTGGAGGACGCCCACTTCGGGGCCCGCGGTGTCCCGCAGTCGCAGACCGAGGCCGTCCTGGAGGACTGGGCCGGGGAGCTGGGCGCGGACATCCGCCGGGGCTGGGAGCTGACCAAGCTGGCCGAGGACGCCGACGGCGTCGAGATCGTCGCGCAGGCGCCCGACGGCGAACAGCGGCTGCGCGCCGGGTACCTCGTGGGCTGCGACGGCGGTCAGAGCGTGGTGCGCCGGGCGGCCGGGTTCGACTTCCCCGGCCTGCCGGCCACCCGCCGGATGTACCTGGCCGACGTCACCGGCTGCGAGATCCGCCCGCGCTTCCTCGGCGAGCGGCTGGAGCACGGCATGGTGATGGCCGCGCCGCTGGCGCCGGGCGTGGACCGGATCATCGTGTGCGAGCACGGCACCCCGGCCGGGGACCGGCCCGAGGACGTGCGGTTCGACGAGGTCGCCGCCGCCTGGGAGCGCATCACCGGAGAGTCGCTGGCCGGCGGCGGCGCCGACTGGGTCAGCTCCTTCACGGACGCCACCCGCCAGGTCTCCGCCTACCGCAAGGGCCGGGTGCTGCTCGCCGGGGACGCCGCGCACGTCCATCTCCCGGCCGGTGGCCAGGGGTTGAGCACGGGCGTGCAGGACGCGGCCAACCTCGGCTGGAAACTGGCCGCGGTGGTCCGGGGCGGGGCGCCGGAGGGCCTGCTCGACACCTACCACGGCGAACGGCACCCCGTCGGCGCGCGGTTGCTGATGAACACCCGGGCCCAGGGCATGATCTTCCTCGGCGGTCCCGAGGCCGACCCGCTGCGCGCCCTGTTCACCGAACTGATGGGGCTGCAGGAGGTGCGCCGCCGTCTCGCCGGCGTCGTCAGCCACCTCGACGTCAGCTACGACCTGGGCCCCGGCACCCACCCCCTGCTCGGCCGCCGCCTGCCGCCGCGCCCGCTGCACCTGCCCGACGGCACGGCCACCACCACGACGGCCCTGCTGCACCCGGCCCACGGCGTCCTCCTGGACCTGACCGACAACCCCGCCCTGCGCGAGGCCGCGGCCCCGTGGGCGGACCGGGTCACGGTCGTCCGCGCCGCCCCGGACCACCTCGGCGTCTTCGCCGGCGCGACGGCCCTCCTGATCCGCCCCGACGGCCACGTGGCCTGGACAACGGGCGGCGGCCCTCTGCCGACCGGCCCCCAGCCCGCCCTGGCCACGACCGGCCCCGGCTCCCTCACCGACGCCACCACCCGTCCCATCTCCGACCCCGAATCCCGAGCGGAGGCTGCTTTGTCAGGCACTGACACAGCCGATCCCCGCGCTGGGGCCGCCTTGTCGGGCACCGGCGCAGTCGATCTCCGTACGGCGGCTGCCTTGTCCGGCGCCGGTACAGCCGATCCTCGTGCGGAGGCCGTCCTGTCCGGCACCGGCGCACCCGATCCCCGTACGGCGGCCGCCCCGACAGCCCCCCGGCCCACGGGCGCCGCCTCCGACCCCGCTTCCGCCACGCCCGCCCCCGCGTCCACCCGCACGGACCTCGCCACCTCCGTGGACGCCCTGGTCGTCGCCCTCCACCACTGGTTCGGTTCCCCGGAGGTGGGGTGATCCCATGGGCACCGCGTCCCTGTCCGTCGGCCCGCGGGTGCGGCGGATCACGCTCGACGCCGCCGGGCACACCCTGTCGGCCCTGCTGAGCGCACCCGAGGGCCCGCCGCGGGCCACCGTGGTCGCCCTGCACGGTGCCGGTATGAGCGCGGGGTACTTCGACGGCGGGGCGCAGCCCGATGCCTCCCTCTGCGCACTGGGGGCGCATCTGGGGTTCGCGGTCCTCGCCGTCGACCGGCCCGGTTACGGCGACTCCGCGACCGGGCTCCCCGAGGGCCTGGACCTGGCCGGGCAGGCCCGCGTGCTGCGGGCCGCGCTCGACCGCTTCGGCGCCGAGTACGACATCGGCGGTGGAACGTTCCTGCTCGCGCACTCCTTCGGCGGCAAACTCGCCCTGACCCTGGCCGCCGAAGCCCCGCCGGCCGGACTCCTCGGCCTGGACATCTCCGGCTGCGGCCACCGCTACGCCCCGCGCTCCGCGGAACTGCTCGCCGGACCCGAGCGGGCCCGCTGGAAGTACAACTGGGGCCGGCTGGCCCTGTATCCGCCGGCCACCTTCCAGCACAGTGCCACCCTGGTGAAGCCCATCCCCGAGCGGGAGCTGAGTGCCGCGTCGGACTGGCCGGGGGTGTTCGACGCGCTCGCCCCGCACATCCGCGTCCCGGTACGGCTCACCTTCGCCGAGCACGAGCTGTGGTGGCGGCACGACGCCGACGCCCTCGACGACCTGCGGGCCCGGCTCAGCGCCGCGCCCCGGGTGGTCGTCGACCGGCAGCCCGACGCCGGGCACAACATCAGCCTGGGCCGCACCGCCCGCTCCTACCATCTGCGCGCGCTCGCCTTCTTCGAGGAGTGCCTGCCGGAGCGGGACGGGCCATGACACGTGACATGACACGGGCCATGGCCGAAGGACCGGCCCGCCGGCTGCTGACCGGCAGCCTGCGCTCGCTGACCGTGCGGAACTTCCGGCTCTTCGCGGCCGGCCAGGTCGTCTCCGCCACCGGCACCTGGATGATGGTCGTCGCCCAGGACTGGCTCGTCCTCGACCTGTCCGGCGGCTCCGGGACCGCACTCGCCACCGTCACCGCGCTGCAGTTCACACCGATGCTGCTGCTGACCCTGTACGGCGGCCGGCTCGCCGACCGCCACGACAAGCGCGCCCTGCTGACCGGAGCCAACGTCGTCTCCGGGGTGTTCGCGCTGGCCCTCGGCCTGCTGGTGGTGTCCGGCGGCGCCCGGCTCTGGCAGGTCTGCGTGTTCGCCGCGGCCCTCGGCGTCGCGGGCGCCGTCGAGGTGCCCGCCCGGCTGTCCTTCATCGCCGAGCTCGTCGGACCCGACCTGGTGCCCAACGCCTCCGCGCTCAGCGGCGCCTACTTCAACATCGCGCGGGTGCTGGGCCCGTCCCTGGCCGGGCTGCTGATCGCGGCCACCGGCACCGGCACCGTGATGCTCCTCAACGCGGTGAGCTACGCGGCCACCGTGGCCGGGCTGCGCGCCATGCGGCCGGAGGAGCTGCACCGCCCGCCCCGCCCGGCCGCCGGCCCCGCCCGGGTCGTCGAGGGCCTGGCCGAACTCCGCTCGCGCCCCGACCTGGTGGCCACCCTGTCCCTGGTCGCGGCGGTGGCCCTGTTCGGCCTGAACCTCCAGCTCACCCTGCCGCTCATGGCACGCACCGTGTTCCATACGGACGCCGCGTCCTTCGGCCTGCTCACCGCCGCGCTCGCCGCCGGTTCGCTGCTGGCCGCCTTCGCCGGCACCCTGCGCCGCAGCCGCCCCTCGGCCCGCCTGGTCACCGGCTGGGCCTGCGCCTTCGGCGCGCTCGCCGCGGCCACCGGCTGGGCGCCGAACCTGCCGACGGCACTGGTGCTGCTCGTACCGACCGGCTTCGCGTCCCTGTACTTCGCCCAGGCCGCCAACCACCGCGTCCAGCTGGGCAGCGACCCCGCCCACCGGGGCCGTGTCATGGCCGTCTACACCCTGATCCTCCAGGGCACCGCACCGCTCGGCGCCGTCTTCGTCGGCGCCGCCACCCACTACCTGGGAACCCGCTCCGCCCTCTGGGCGGGCGGCCTGATCTCACTGGCCGCCGCGCTCGTCGCGGCCGCCGCCGACCGCGGCGACGCGCCCGCCGGGCGATCCCCGGCCGTGCGGACGCCGGCCCACACCACCGGAACCGGGAGCCGCCCGTGAACCTCCCCGTCGTACCGAACGCCCCGCGCTCCACCCTGGAAGTGGGCGCGTCGGACCTGCACATCTGGCTGCTGCCGCCGCCCGCCTCGGAACGTGACGTACCGGTCGTCGAACTCGACATCGAGGAGCGACGGCGGGCCGCGGCCTACCGCCGGCAAGAAGACCGGCAGATGTACGCCGCCGCCCATGTGGGGCTGCGCCGGGTGCTGTCGGTCTACACCGGTGTCGCGCCGCAGCGGCTGCCCCTCGGCCGGGAGTGGTGCGAGGAGTGCGAGGAGCGGCACGGCCGCCCGGTCCTGGTCGACCTGCCGGGTGCCCCCGAGTTCTCCCTCTCGCACAGCCACGGTCTGGCCATGGTCGCGATCGCGCGCACCCGGGTCGGCGTCGACGTCCAGGTCCTGCCGTCACCGTCCACCGTGGAGGCCTGTCTGTCCTCGCTGCACCCGGCCGAACAGCAGGAGATCACCCGGCTGTCGGAGGACCGGCGGCAGATGGCCTTCGCCCGGCTGTGGTCCCGCAAGGAGGCCTATCTGAAGGGGCTCGGCACCGGCCTCGCCCGTGCCGCCGACATCGACTACCTCGGCGAGGCGGCCGAGTCCTGGCGTCCGACCGGCTGGGCGGTGCGCAACGTACCGCTGTGCGACGGCCATGTCGGCGCCGCGGCCGCGGCCGGCGACAAGGACTGGCGGGTCTCCATGTACTCCGTGCCCGCCGAGTGGCTCTACGCCCGGGACGCCGTCGAGCGGATCGCCACCGTCGAACCGGGCCTGCGCACCGTGCTGCGCGCCCACAACCCGTCCTCCGTCCAGACGCACGCCCTCATCGACACCAGGAACAGGAAGGAAAGGGCCCAGGCATCATGACCGTCACCGATCCCGAAAGTCCCGTGCTGGAGACCGCCCCGGACACCCCGGACGCCTGCGAGGTCGACCGGCTGACCGAACTGCAGACCATCAAGGACCTGGCCCGCACGGGCCACGACCCCAAGGCCACCGAGCGCCAGCACGCCAAGGGCAAGCTGACCGCCCACGAACGCATCGAACTGCTCCTGGACCCGGGCTCGTTCACCGAGGTCGAGCAGTTGCGCCGGCACCGCGCCACCGGCTTCGGCCTGGAGAAGAAGCGCCCCTACACCGACGGCGTGATCACCGGCTGGGGCACGGTCCACGGCCGTACCGTCTTCGTGTACGCCCACGACTTCCGGATCTTCGGCGGCGCCCTCGGCGAGGCCCACGCCCAGAAGATCCACAAGATCATGGACATGGCCGTGGCGGCGGGGGCCCCGCTCGTGTCCCTGAACGACGGCGCCGGCGCCCGGATCCAGGAGGGCGTCTCCGCGCTCGCCGGCTACGGCGGCATCTTCCAGCGCAACACCCGCGCCTCCGGGGTGATCCCGCAGATCAGCGTGATGCTCGGCCCCTGCGCGGGCGGCGCCGCCTACTCGCCCGCCCTGACCGACTTCGTCTTCATGGTCCGCGACATCGCCCAGATGTTCATCACCGGACCCGACGTGGTCAAGGCGGTCACCGGCGAGGAGATCACCCAGAACGACCTCGGCGGCGCCGACGTGCACGCCAGCGCCTCGGGCGTGGCCCACTTCGCCTACGACGACGTCCGCAGCTGCATGGAGGACGTACGGCACCTGCTGTCGCTGCTGCCGTCCAACAACCGCGAGCTGCCGCCCCGGACGCCCGCCACGGACCCGGCCGACCGGCGCACCGACCGGGTCCTGGAACTGGTCCCCGGGGACCCCGGCCGGGTCTACGACATCCGTACCGTCATCGAGGAGATCGTCGACGACGGCGACTACTTCGAGATCCACGCCGACTGGGCGACCAACGTGGTGTGCGCGCTGTCCCGGCTGGACGGCGAGGTCGTCGGGATCGTCGCCAGCCAGCCGGCCTCCTTCGCCGGTGTCCTGGACATCGACGCCAGTGAAAAGGCCGCGCGGTTCGTGCAGTTCTGCGACGCCTTCAACATCCCGCTGGTCACCCTGATCGACGTACCGGGTTTCCTGCCCGGCGTGGCCCAGGAGCACAACGGCATCATCCGCCGCGGGGCCAAGCTCCTCTACGCCTACTGCAACGCCACCGTCCCCCGGATCTCCCTGGTCCTGCGCAAAGCCTACGGCGGCGCGTACATAGTCATGGACTCCCGCTCGATCGGCACCGACCTGGCCCTCGCCTGGCCCACCAACGAGATCGCGGTGATGGGCGCCGAGGGCGCGGCGAACGTGATCTTCCGCCGGGAGATCGCGGCGGCGGACGACCCGGAGGCCACCCGCGCCCAGAAGATCAAGGAGTACCAGTCGGAGCTGATGCACCCCTACTACGCGGCCGAGCGCGGGCTGATCGACGACGTCATCGACCCGCGGGCGACCCGCTCCACCCTCATCCGCGCCCTTGCGATGCTCCGCAGCAAGCAGGCCGACCTGCCGTCGCGCAAGCACGGCAACCCGCCGCAGTGAGCGCGGCGGAGGGCGCGGACGGCGCCCTGGTCATCAAGGTGGTGAAGGGCGAGGCGAGCCCCGCCGAGCTCGCCGCCCTGACCACCGTCCTGCTCGCCCGCGCGGCCGCCCTGGCCGCCGCGGACCCCAGCCCCCTGGCACCCCGCCCGGTGGCCGGCTGGCACCGCCCGGAACGCCTCGCGATCCACCGCGACCCCCGCGGCTGGCACATCGCGGGCGCCCGCGCGGCGTGATGCCGGTCCCCGGCTCGGTACCCGGCCACACCCACCCCGGACGAAAGGACGACGAGACCGTGTCAGTCATACCGACGACGAGCGCGCTGAACCTGGGCGCGCTGCGGGAGACCCCCGACGACGACCGCCGGCAGGTGTTCGAACTGTTCCTCTGCCGGAACCTGGCCCGGCACCTGGACATCCCCCCGGCCCACCGCATCGCCCGCGACCGCCCCCTGCACACCCAGGGCCTCGACTCCCTCACGGCCCTGACCCTCCAGCGCACCCTGGAGTCGGCCCTGAACATCCCGGTCCCGGCCCACCACCTCCTGCGCGAGCAGTCGGTCGGCGAACTGGCCGCGACCCTGAGCGAGTTGGTCGACCGGTCCTGAACCTCCGGCACAACCGCGGCCCCGCGGTGGCTCACTCCCTCGTACCCGCCGACTTCACGGCCCCCCGGCGCAGGGCGACCGCGGCGGGTACGACGGAGGAGACCACCGCGAGCACCGCACAGGCGCCGACGGTCGTGCCGAGAGCCGGCCAGGGCAGCGCGACCGTTGTCCGCACCGACAGCAGCCCCAGGGCACCCCACATGCCCGCCAGATCGGCCGCGGCGACGAGCAGCCCCAGTAGCGCGCCGACCGCCACGACCGTCAGGGCCTCGGCGCCCGCCAGCCGCAGCACCTGCCACCGGGTGGCCCCGGCCAGCCGCAGCACCGCCAGGTCGCGCACCCGGTCGGAGGTCGCCATGACCATGGTGTTGGCCACGGAGATGCCGGTGTACAGGAGCGCGATGCCGAGGACCAGCAGGAAGCCGGTCCGGGTCGTCCTGTTCGTCTCCGGGCGACCGGCCCGCACCCACTGGTCCCCGGAGCGGACCTGCCCGCCCCCGGGGCCCACCGCGGCCCGCAGCCCCGCGGCCACGGCGCCCGGGCCGGCGCCGTCGACGAGCGCCACGTCGACCCGGTCGACGGGCGCGCCGGCGGCGTTGCGCGGGGTGAGATAGACGCCGTTGCCGCCGGTCCCGGCGGCCATCACCGCGACGATCCGCAGCGTCCTGCGCGTACCGTCGCCGACCCACACCCGTACCCGCTGCCCGAGGGTGTGCTGCCGCCACTCCTCGTTGACGACGATCGAACCGTCGTCGAGATCGCCCGCCCTCCCGGCCACGACCGGCAGCCGGGTGGTGGCGGCGAGCGCACCGGGGTCCGCCGCGCGGGCCTCGTCCCTGACGAGCGCAACACCGTCCTCCAGGCGGTAGACGGCGCTCGACGAGGTGGCGGACACGACGGCGCCCGGCACCTCGCGCAGCCTGTGCAGGGTCGCCGCGTCGAAGCCCGCCGCACCCGCCGGGGTGGAAGGGTGCTGGCGGTCCTCGCCTACCTCCGCGCGTGACACCGGCAGGGCGGCGCGATGTTGGCACGCCCTGGTGGTGGCGCGACGTGGGCACGCCCTCGTGGCAGCGCGTCGTGGGCAGGCCCTGGTGGTGGCGCGGCCATCTCCCGCGGGGCGGTGCCTAGTTGCACCTCCCGGGTTTCATATGCACACTGACTATAAGTGCACATATGATTTTGGGGGTAGGCGGTATGTGGGAGTTCGAGCACGCTGTCGAGGCCGATGTCACCCCGGCCCAGGTCTGGGCGCGTTACGCGGATGTCGCGACCTGGCCCGAGTGGGACACGGGGATCGTGCAGGTGACCCTGGACGGGGCGTTCACGGCGGGCACGACCGGGACGATGACGCCGGAGGGGCAGGACCCGCTGCCCTTCACCATCACGGAAGCCGTGCCGGGGGAGGGCTTCACCGATGAGACGGTGATCCCGGACGCGGTCACGCTGCGGTTCGTCCACCGGCTGGTCGCCCTGCCGGAGGGCGGGACGCGTATCACGCACCGGCTGGAGATCGAGGGGCCGGCCGCCGCGGCGCTGGGGCCCGAGCTCGGCCCGCAGATAACCGAGGACTTCCCTGAGGCCATGGAGGCCCTGGCCAAGGCCGCCGGGCAGCGCGGATGACTCCTCGCGAGCCGCGGGAGCAGGGACCCTGGAGCAACCCGGGGTTCCTGCTCTGGCGCGTCACACTCAGGTGGCAGCGGGCCGTCGCGGGCGTGCTGCGTCCCCTGGGACTGACCCATCCGCAGTTCGTCGTGCTGGCCAGCACCTGGTGGCTCGGCCGTGACGGACAGCCGCCCAGCCAGCGCGAACTCGCCGAGCACACCGACATGGACGCCATGACCGCCTCCCAGGTCGCCCGTGCTCTGGAGGCCAAGCGGCTCATCAGGCGCGAGCAGGATCCGTACGACACCCGCATCAAGCGCCTGTACGTCACCGAGGAGGGACTGGCACTCGCCCGGAAGGCCATCGAGGCCGTCGAGTCCGTCGACGGCGCGTACTTCGAGCCGGCGCCGGACGGGGCCGCCTTCGTCGAGGCGCTGCTGGCCCTCGCGCCCCCGCCCGGCTCGGCTGCGGCCCACCCCTCGACGCCGGTGGTCGCGGGCGCGGGAGGCGAGCACCGCGCAGGTCGCGCCGACGACCGCGAGGAGTGAGAAGAGCACCAGGCGGCAGAAGGCAGCGGCAGACACGCCTCCAGGACGAACAGCGGGGCGTCCGCCGGCAGCAGGGCCGCCGGTACCGGGGACACGGTGTGGACGAGCGGGAGTTCGAACGTCTGACTGCGTACTACGGCCAGTGGCAGGGCTACTGGGGTCACCACCTGCGTGTCGGCGGGTGACGTCCCTGTAACCCTTGAGCGGAGATCGGCCAAGTTCCAGGTGTTCCCGCAGGGCTCGCCCCGGTGGCCGGCCGCTCGCGCTTCACGCTCTGGGGGAGAGGCTGTGACCTGCGGCGATTCCCGGACGGTGCGGACCGCGGGTGGCGCCCCCGGCAGGACTCGAACCTGCGGCCAAGCGCTTAGAAGGCGCCTGCTCTATCCACTGAGCTACGGGGGCCGGTAGTGCTGGCCTCGTACGCACTGCCCTGGTGTGGGCGGGTCCGCCACGCTGCCGGGGACAAGGATAGAACTCCCCGATCCTCGTCCCTGCTGCTTCGCCTCCGTGGCTCAATGTGGAGGTTCGGTGAAGCGGTCCTGATAATCGCAGGCAGGTACGAATCGTGCACCGCTTTTGGTGTCTGACGCACCGGGTGTTGTGCACTCGTTATGCCTGGACTGTGCCTCCGTCCCAGTAGTCCCTTCCGCCCGTTGTGTCCTGTCGGCACGCAGACATGTCTATATGCTTCAGAATTCCCCTAAAATTGGGCATTCTTCGCATGTGGTGACCTTGGACGTACGGCCCCAGCTGCTCGACACACTTTCCGCCCTGCGCGACCGTGTCGCCGCCGCACGCTTCCCGCTGCCCCTGGCGGGGGCTCCACGCGCGCGTGCCAACCGCGACGAACTGCTCGCACAGCTCGACAACTATCTGGTGCCCCGCCTCAGAGAGCCCGACGCACCGCTGCTGGCGGTCGTGGGCGGATCCACCGGCGCCGGCAAGTCGACCCTCGTCAACTCCCTGGTGGGCCGCCGCGTCAGTGAGGCGGGCGTGTTGCGGCCGACCACCCGCACACCGGTGCTGGTCTGCCATCCGGAAGATCATCACTGGTTCAGCGGCATGCGCGTGCTGCCCGACCTCACACGCGTTTGGGTACCGAACCGTGACCCCGGCGACGACCTCCTCCTGCCCGGCGAGAACCCCGGGCGCGTACTCCGCGTCGAGACCGCCGACAGCCTCCCGCGCGGCCTCGCCCTCCTCGACGCCCCCGACATCGACTCCTTGATCGTCGACAACCGCGTCCTCGCCGCAGAGCTCATGTGCGCCGCCGACGTCTGGGTGATGGTGACCACCGCCGCCCGCTACGCCGACGCCGTCCCCTGGCACCTGCTGCGCACCGCCAAGGAGTACAAGGCCGCTCTGGTGACGGTCCTCGACCGGGTCCCCCACCAGGTCGTCTCCGAGGTCGCCCGGCAGTACGGCGCCCTCCTCACCAAGGCCGGACTCGGCGACCTACCCCGGTTCACGGTGCCCGAGCTGCCCGAGTCGGCGTGGGGCGGCGGGCTGCTCCCGGCCACCGCCGTGGCCCCGCTGCGGGCCTGGCTCGTGCACCAGGCGCAGGACCCCGGCGCCCGCACCCACATCCTGGCCCGCACCGCCCACGGCGTCCTCGACTCCCTCAAGGCCCGCATGCCCGAACTGGCCGGGGCGGCCGCCGCCCAGCACGCCGCCGCGCTGCGCCTGACCTCCGCCGTCGACTCGGCGTACGACAGCGAGCACGCGCGCGTGCGAAGCAGGCTGCAGAGCGGGGCCGTGCTCGCCGGCGACGCCCTCAAACGCTGGCGCGCCTACCCCCTCGACTGCGCCGCCGGCGAACTCCTCGACGCCCTGGTGGAGAGCCTCGCCGCGCTGCTGCTGTGCGCCGTCACCGCCGCCGACGAGCGCGTCGACGACGCCTGGCGCCGCGAGCCCGCGTCCGCTGCTCCCGGGCTCAGCGGCCGCGACCCCTCCCTGGAGAGCGCCGAGCACCGCATCGGCCTCGCCGTCCGGCGCTGGCGGCGCGAACTGGAGGAGTACGCCGAGGACGAGGTGCGCGAGCTCGACCGCAGCGTCGCGCCCGACTCCGAGTCCGTCGCCGCCCTCGTGGCCACCGCGCTCCTGGGCGGCCGCCGCACCAAGGAGGCGGGGGAGCGGCTCGCCGAGCGTGTCGGCGCCCACGGTGCGCTACGGCTGCGTGACCGCGCGGGACGGCTGCTCACCGAACACGTGGACCGCGTCGTGCACACCGAACGCGAACGCCGCCTGGCCCCGCTCGACGCCCTCGACGTCCACCCCGAACCCCAAGCCGAGCTCATCGCCGCCCTGTCCGTCCTCCAGAAGGAGAGGTGACCGGTGACCGCCGTCACTGACCACGACCACACGGATCACATGGAACGCCTGGATCACACCGGTGAGTACGCCGGTGACTACACCAGTGGCTTCGACAGCGGTCTGACCGCGGCGGACTCCGCGCCGGACGCCGTACCGGAGCCCGCACACGCCCCGGTACACGCCCCCGCACCCGGCGCCGCGCCGGACTCCGCAGGGGACGCGGCGCAGGGCCGGGACGGGACCGAGGGCGAGCCGCCCGCAGACCTTGCGCACCCCGCCGCCGAGACCGAGAACGTCCCGCACGCACGCGTGCGGGAGCAACGAGAGCCGGCCGACGGCGACCCGGCCACCGCCGAGGACGCCTGGGACGACGGACTCATCGCCCGCCGGGTCACCGAGACCTCCAAACCCGCCGTCCCCGTCCTGGAGACCCGCGGCCCGGGCGCCCCGGCCCCCGTCCCGCTGGCGTACGACGGCCCGCTGCGCTCCCGCCTCGACGCCCTGCGCGAACTCGTCGGCCTCTCCCGCACCCGCCTCGACAGCCACACCCTGGCCGAGGCCGGCCGGGTCCTGGACGAGGCGGCCGCCCGGCGCAGGCTCTCCGGACAGCACACCGTCGTCGCCATCGCCGGCGCCACCGGCAGCGGCAAGTCCCAGCTGTTCAACGCGCTCGCCGGAGTCGCCATCTCGGAGACCGGCGTACGGCGCCCCACCACCGCCGCGCCCATCGCGTGCACCTGGAGCGACGGCGGCGCGGCCCTCGTCGACCGGCTCGGCATCCCGGGCCGGCTGCGCCGGCGCCCCGTGCACAACCCGGAGGCGGACGCGCAACTGCGCGGACTGGTCCTCATCGACCTGCCCGACCACGACTCGGCGGCCGTCCAGCACCGCGAACACGTCGACCGGATCCTGAAACTGGTCGACGCGGTGATCTGGGTCGTCGACCCGGAGAAGTACGCCGACGCCGTCCTCCACGAGCGCTATCTGCGGCCCATGGCCGGCCACGCGGAGGTCATGTTCGTCATCCTCAACCAGACCGACCGGCTCCCCGGCGACGCCGCCGACCTGGTCCTGCACGATCTGCGCCGGCTGCTCGACGACGACGGCGTCGCGCTCGGCGAGTTTGGGGAACCGGGCGCCACCGTGCTCGCGCTGTCCGCGCTCACCGGCGACGGCGTCGGCGAACTGCGCGAGATGCTCGGCCAGTTCGTGGCCGAACGGGGCGCGGCGGCCCGGCGGATCGCCGCCGACGTGGACGCCGCCGCGGACCGGCTGCGCCCCGTCTACGCCACCGGACGGCGCGCCGGGCTCAGCGAGGAGGCACGCGACGAGTTCGCCGCGCGGCTCGCGGACGCGGTGGGCGCCACCGCCGCCGGCGAGGCCGCCGAGCGGGCCTGGCTGCGCAACGCCAACCGGGCCTGCGGCACGCCCTGGCTGCGGCTGTGGCGCTGGCACCAGAAGCGCGCGGACGCGCCCACCGGACGCCTGCAGAGGCCCCAGCCGGAGGAGGAGGCCACCGCCCGGCAGCGTGTCGAACAGGCGGTGCGCACGGTCTCCGACCGGGCCTCGGCCGGACTGCCCGCGCCCTGGGCGCAGGCGGTGCGCGAGGCGGCCGTACGCGGCTCGCAGGGCCTTTCGGAGGCGCTCGACGAACTCGCCGCACAGGCCGGGCTGCCACCGGGGCGCCCGCCGCGCCCCGGCTGGTGGCCGGTGGCGGTGTTCGCCCAGGCCGCCATGACGCTCCTCCAGGTGGTGGGAGGGCTGTGGCTGGTGGGGCAGATCGCCGGGTTCATGGCACCCAACCTGGGCATTCCGGTGCTGCTGATGATCGCCGGGATCGTCGGCGGACCGCTGGTCGAGTGGGGATGCCGGATGGCGGCACGGGGGCCGGCCCGGCGGTACGGCCTGGAGGCGGAGCGCCGACTGCGGGAGGCGGCGGCCGGCTGCGGCCGGGCCCGGGTGCTGGACCCGGTGGCTGCGGAGCTGCTGCGGTACCGGGAGGTGCGCGAGCAGTACGGGCGGGTGACGCGGGCGGGGGCCGGGGTGGGGTGATCTCTCCGACGTGATCCGACATGACCCGATGCGGCTTGGCGTGTTCCGGCGCGTTCCGGGGGACGCGCCCCCGTGGGCGTACGGGGTTCACTCGCGCGGGTGACGGAGTTCTCCACAGCCCCGAGGGCCGTCCACAGCCCGCAGCGGGCCCGGCCCGGCGGCGGCAGTCTGGTCCCGCGGCGATCACCACGAGCGCGGCGGACGCACTCGGCACATCACGAGCGCGGACGTACTCGACGTACCCGGTCGCCGCGGTGGACACAGCCGTACGGGACGGCCCGTACGTGGATCCGCCCGGTCCCGGCGGCCGGGTGAGGGAGGGGTTCGTGATGAACGAGACGATGGTCTGCGCGGTGGGCAACGTGGCGACGCAGCCGGTCTTCCGGGAGCTGGCGGCGGGTCCGTCGGCCCGGTTCCGGCTGGCGGTGACCTCGCGCTACTGGGACCGCGAGAAGAGCACCTGGACGGACGGCCACACCAACTTCTTCACGGTGTGGGCCAACCGGCAGCTCGCCACCAACGCGGCCACCTCGCTGTCGGTCGGCGACCCGGTCGTCGTACAGGGGCGGCTGAAGGTGCGCACCGAGACCCGGGAGGGCCAGCAGCGGGCCTCCGCCGACATCGACGCGGTGGCGATCGGCCACGACCTGGCACGCGGTACGGCGGCCTTCCGGCGGACCGGCAGGCCGGAGACGGCGGCACCGGCGCCGCCCCGCCCGGAACCGGACTGGGAGACACCGGCGGAGTCCCCCGACGCCGCCCGACAGCAGCCGGAACCGGTGGCGGTGACGTGACGTCGGCCCGCAAGCCCGCCCGCAAGCCCGCCCGCAAGTCGGCCCGTGCCACGCACCGTTCGCCATGGACCTGCCGAACTGCGGGCGAATGACCGCTCATTGACGGCTTATCGGCGAATGCGCTCAGAAGTGCCTGCCAGGACGACCCGGCGGATTTGTCGATAAGCCCTGACCGCCCGAGGCTCCGCGATAACGATTGCGGATCGGATCGCTCATCCGACCATCTCACCGCGAAGGGCCGGTCCGGCTGATCCATAGGATGCCGGGCATGGCCCCTGGGGCCGCTGATTCTGCTGGTGGGACTGCCCTGCGGCCAACGGGTCCTGCTCGAAGGGGAATTCTGTGCTCGCTGCGTTCTCTGGTTCCTCGGCGGCCCGCGCGTCCGCCAGGCACTCCGGTACGGCCGTGCCCGCGAGAGGCGTCGCCCGCCTCGCCGCCGGGACACTGGCGTCCGGCCTGGTGGCCGCCGTCGTGCTGACCGGCGCCGGCCGGGCGGCGGCGGACGACGGGACCGCCCAGAGCCAGGGCGGGGCGACAGCGACCATAAGCGGCCTGAAGACCTACGGCGAGGCCGTGGTCCACGGCGACAGCGGCGACGAGCAGGTCGCCGCGGGCCTGTTCGAGATGTCCGTGGACGGCGGCGGCACACTCCAGACGTACTGCGTCGACCTGCACAACCCCACCCAGCGGGACGCCAAGTACCACGAGACGGCCTGGAGCGGCACCTCGCTGGGCGCCAACAAGAACGCCGGCCGGATCCGCTGGATCCTGCAGAACTCCTACCCGCAGGTCAACGACCTCGCCGCGCTGGCCCGCAAGGCCGGGGCCGGCAGCCTCACCGAGCAGGACGCGGCGGCCGGCACCCAGGTGGCGATCTGGCGCTACTCGGACGGCGCGGACGTCGACGCGGTCGACCCGCAGGCCGAGAAGCTCGCCGCCTACCTGGAGAAGAGCGCCCGCGACCAGCCGGAGCCGCAGGCCTCCCTGATCCTCGACCCGCCGGCCGTGTCGGGCCGCCCGGGCGGCCTGCTGGGCCCGGTGACGGTCCACACCAACGCCCGCACGGTTACCGTGATCCCGCCGTCCGACGCGGCCCTCAGCGGCGTGAAGATCGCCGACAAGACGGGTAAGCCCGTCACCACCGTGCAGGACGGCAGCCGCCTGTACTTCAAGGTGCCCGACGACGACACGACCGGGGGCACCACCCACACGGCCGGCAGTGAAGCGGGCTCCGCCGAACTGTCGGTCCAGGCGTCCACCACCGTCCCGGTCGGCCGCGCCTTCACCTCCGAGAGCCGCAGCCAGACGCAGATCCTGGCCGGTTCCAGCGAGTCCACGGTCACCGCGACCGCGAACGCGACCTGGGCGGACGAGGGCGCGATACCGGCACTGTCGGCGGAGAAGAACTGCGCCAGGGGCGGCGTGGACATCACGGCGGCCAACACCGGGGACAAGCCGTTCACCTTCGAGCTGATGGGCACCAAGCACACCATCCCGGCGAACGCCTCGCGGACGGTGACCATCCCGCTCCAGGAGGACCAGCCCTACGACTTCACGATCACCGCCCCGAACGGTCTGGAACGCCGCTTCACCGGCGTCCTCGACTGCAAGACCCAGGGGACCGACGCCGACCTCACCACCCAGACCCTCAGCGAGCCCAGCCCCGCCTCGGTGGGCGGCACCACCGGCGCCGTCAACCTGGCCGCCACCGGAGGCGACTCCGCGACCGGCGTGATCACGGGCGTGGCCATCGGCCTGGTGGTGATCGGCGGCGCGGTCCTGGTGATCCTCCGTCAGCGGGAGAACCCGACGAACGACTGACCAGGTCCCCTGTGACTGCCTGAAACTCACCGGCACCGACACGTGGTCCCCACCTACACTCCTCCGGTGGACAACATGCGGTGCACCCAGTGCGGTCATGTCGGGCTTGAGCAGGGCTTTGTCGGCGACACCGGTCAAGGCGCCCGCGGGGATGCGCGTTGGTTCGGAAGCCTCATCGACCGGGGCCTGATGGGCATAGCCAGGACGCGGGGCCTGCCGCAATGGCAGATCGATGCCTTCCGCTGCCCGAACTGCGCGCACCTGGAACTGTTCGCCGCCGTGCCGTTGAACCGTCATGCGAAACGCGCCGACGGTTTTTGATCAAGGTGACCGTGACACTGGCGCGTTCGGGCGCCCTTGCGCCTTCTTGACGGGGTGACGGAAGCCAGGGGCCTTGCCTCACCCATGCCTGACGCCGGGTCACCACCGCTGCCCGCCGGTCCGGGCACCCTGAATTCCCATCCGTCACGGCACGTACCGAGGAGCGCTTCCATGACCGCCCGATTCAAGGACAAGGTCGTCGTCGTCACCGGGGCCGGAGCCGGTATCGGCCGGGCCAGCGCCAGGGCCTTCGCCCGTGAGGGTGCCGCTGTGGTCGCCGCCGGAGCCCGGCCGGACTCCATCGAGGAGACCGTGCGGCTCGTCGGCGAGGACGGCGGCACCGCGAGCGCCGTGGTCGCCGACGTCACGCGGCCCGAGGACATGCAGCGCCTGGTGCGCACCACGGTGGAGCGCCACGGCGGCCTGCACGTCGCGCACAACAACGCGGGTGTGTTCGGCAGGCCCGCCCCGGTCGGCGACCTGGACCTGGCCGCGTGGCAGGCCGTGCTGGACGTCAACCTGACCGGCGTCCTGCTCAGCATGCAGCAGGAGATCGTGCACATGCGGGCGCACGGCGGTGGCGTCATCGTCAACACCGCGTCCAACATCGGCTACCACGGGCGCCGCCCCGGCATGGCCGCCTACGCCGCCTCCAAGGCCGCCGTGAGCACCCTCACCCGGGTCGCCGCCCTGGACCACATCAAGGACAACGTGCGCATCAACGCGGTGAGCCCCGGCGCCACGGACACCGGCATGTCGCTGCGTCCCGGGGAGACCGACGCCGATCGCGCGGCCCGGCTCGCCACGACGGTGCCGATCGGCCGCGTCGCGACCACGGAGGAGATCGTCAACGCGGTGCTGTGGCTGGCGTCCGACGAGTCGAGCTTCGTCGTCGGCCACGACCTCGTCGTCGACGGCGGCGTCACCAGCTGACACCGGGGCCGACGGCGGGCGTTCGGAGCGCCCGCCGAGCCACCCGGGTACGGACGCGCAGGGAACAGCCCCCTCGGAACAACTCCGAGGGGGCTGTCGTGGCCCAGGGCAGGGACGGCGTCCACCGTCGCCACCTCGACCGGGCTCTCAGGGAGCCGGGGCGGTGTTCAGTACTGCTCGGTCTCCACGAACCCCGAGCCCCCGTTGTCGTCCGCGTCGAAGGCGGCAGCGGTGGGGTCGAATCCGGGCGGGCTGTCCTTGAGGGCCAGGCCCATGCCGGCCAGCTTCGCCTTGACCTCGTCGATGGACTTCGCACCGAAGTTGCGGATGTCCAGGAGGTCCGCCTCGGAGCGTGCCAGGAGCTCACCCACCGAGTGCACTCCCTCACGCTTGAGGCAGTTGTAGGAGCGGACCGTGAGCTCCAGCTCCTCGATCGGCAGTGCCAGGTCGGCGGCGAGGGCGGCGTCCGTCGGGGACGGGCCCATGTCGATGCCCTCGGCGTCGATGTTCAGCTCGCGCGCGAGACCGAACAGCTCGACCAGGGTCTTGCCGGCCGAGGCCATGGCGTCACGCGGACGCATCGCCTGCTTCGTCTCGACGTCGACGATCAGCTTGTCGAAGTCGGTGCGCTGCTCGACACGGGTCGCCTCGACCTTGTACGTGACCTTCAGCACCGGGCTGTAGATGGAGTCGACCGGGACCCGGCCGATCTCCTGGCCCACCTGCTTGTTCTGCACGGCCGAGACATAACCGCGGCCACGCTCGACCGTCAGCTCCATCTCCAGCTTGCCCTTGCCGTTGAGCGTGGCGAGGACCAGGTCGGGGTTGTGCACCTCGACACCGGCCGGCGGCGCGATGTCGGCGGCGGTGACCAGACCCGGACCCTGCTTGCGCAGGTACATCACAACCGGCTCGTCGTGCTCCGAGGAGACGACCAGCTGCTTGATGTTGAGGATCAGGTCGGTGACGTCCTCCTTGACGCCCGGCACGGTGGTGAACTCGTGCAGCACGCCGTCGATCCGGATCGACGTGACAGCCGCGCCGGGGATCGAGGACAGGAGGGTACGGCGAAGGGAGTTGCCGAGGGTGTAGCCGAAGCCCGGCTCCAGCGGCTCGATCACGAACCGGGAGCGGAACTCATCGACGACCTCTTCGGTCAACGAGGGACGCTGAGCAATCAGCACGGGGTATTGCCTCCAGTGTTTGGCGCCCGCTATGTGACGCCGTAGTCCCCGAAGGGTACGGGCGGTTCGGCCGTCTTTGAAGCCGAACCGCCCGACCCGGCCCGTCTGCCGACCGGTCGGCGGGCGCAGCATCCGCCGGATCGGGGTCCGATGATCGGTTGTCCGGCCTGTGAGACTCGGCCACGAGTGCGGCTCGTTGGCGCATACTGAGGGCAATGACAAAGCCTGTTGCACCGAAGCGTCATCTGCCCACCAGCCCCTTCAAGGCTCCGGTCACCCCGGCTCTCAAGCACTTCGCCGTCGGTGACCAGGTCACACACGACATGTACGGCCTCGGCCGGGTGATCGGCGTCGAGGACGGAATCGCGGCACTCGTGGATTTCGGCTCGGCCCAGATGCGGATCCTGAGCCCGTACGCCAAAATGACCAAGCTGTAGGACCGCTGTGCCCGGTCACGGCACGCCAGGCCCCCTCGGGGACCTGTAACGAAAGCGAGACCTCCCATCGATCCCACGTCGCTGTTCTCCGCCCTGGAAGGGCAGTCCCGCCGCGCCACCGCGGCGTCGCCGCCTCCGGCGACAAACCCCTTCCAGGCCCCGGACTTCGGGGAAGACATGACCTTCCTGCCTGAGGAGGGACAGGCGCTCGCCCCGGGCATACCTGACGCGCGCTCCGAGGCGGCTTAGCAGGATCCGATGTCACCGTGACGTCGAACTCACGATGACAGCGCCACCACGACGGCCTTCCAGACCATCGATATGGCCGGTCCCCGACTTCCCCGCTTCCACGACACCGCGCCCGATGTCCGCCTCCGGCATGGAGACGCCGCTGGAGGAGCAAGGCAGCCTCGCCGGGGACCGCCACGGCCCCAGTTGTCGGCCGACAGCCGTTCGGCGTCTTCCTCCTCTTCGACGGCGTGCCGAACGCGGTCGGACTCGCCGAGATCACCGCCATGCCCCACCGCATGGAACTGGCCGCCCTGGGCGCTACCGGCACCGGCGAGGTGATCTGGCACGCGGACCACAACCGCCGGCTGAAGATCCGCCTCGACGAATGGCAGGCACCCGGCTGACCGCCCCCGCACGGTCCCGTCTGGTCCTACTTCCTGGACGGCGGGCCGGACACTGGAGGAGATCCGCAAGGTCTCCGGTGACCAGGAGGCCGGACCCCTCGACACCGACCGCGTCGTGACGGGCCGGCCGGCACAGAGCGAGCAGCTCCGCCCCGAGATCGTCCTGGGATTCCACGGGCTCTGTCTGGTGAAAGCCGTCAACGACGAAGACTGGTACACGGGCAGCCTGAACGAGGACGGCAGCGTCACCTGCTGGAGCATCTACGGCAGCCTTTACGAGGCACTTGGCGGCCTGTAGGCCGACCAGGATGAGGGGGGTGGGGATCCACGGCATGCGACATGGGTCCCGAGGTGGCTCCCGGGGACCTTTGTGCCCACCCCCCCTTGACCGCGGACCTCGAAGGTTCTCTGACCGGTCTCACTCCGCCAGGAAAGCTACCAAGCGCCACTGACAACGGCCCGGGGGAGCGACAGAGCCCGCTGCGGTACAGCAACGACGCCGGACCAGCGCATGGGCCACGGACGCACAAGGGCCGACCAGGGCCCCTGCGGGGTGCCGGTCCCTTGACCGTGAACACGCGTGGGAGGAGGATCCTCCTCCCGATAAAGGAGTGGTGATGCTGCGGTTCATGGACTGGTCCGTGGTCGCGATGGGGTGCGCACTGGTCCTTATGAGTCTCGGCACCCGGTGGTGGGAGCGGACCGAGGTTCGGAAGGGAAAGAGCCCCGATCACAGCATGCGATTCTTTTGGGCATGGCTCCCCCTCCTCATGGGCCTGGAGCTGATCGGAGCCAGGATGCCGAGCTTGTTGCGCGCGTCCCACTCCGTCGTCATGATCACGGACACTCTCAACGGCGCGCTGGCGGTCACGGTGCTGATCTTGGTGCTACGGGCGGCGCATCACGTCTTTCGGGCGCGGAGTCCTCGCACTTGAACCGCGCTGGACGGTGCTGACGCGGACGACGCCCTCCGATACGGTCCCGAGCCATGGCGAACGGCGGCGATGTGCCGGAGAAGGTGGCGTGGATCCTGGTTCGGGACGACCGGGTGCTGGTGACGCGTAGTCACGGCAGAGATCGCTTCTACTTGCCGGGCGGTCATCGTGAGCCGGGCGAGTCCGACGACGAGACCCTGGTGCGGGAGATCGACGAGGAACTGCGGGCGGCGATCGACCCCGCCTCCATGGTGCACTTCGGCACTTTCGAGATCGGCGAGGGTCATCCTGATCACGGCCCTTTCCGGATGATCTGTTACACCGCCGATCACCGCGGTGAGCTGACCCCGTCGAGGGAGATCGCCGAGAAGGCGTGGTTCCGCCATGCCGACCGGGATCGGGTCTCGGCCGTCGACGAGCTGGCTTTCGACGCGCTTCACGAGGCCGGGCGGCTTTCCTGATCCCGTGACCGCTGTACGGCGCGTGACGGCTGCCTCCTGGGCCGTCCGAGGCTCCACGAGGTCACTCGGCGGCGACCCACAGTGACAGACAGGTCACCGTGGGCGGCTGTGAAACCCCAGGTCACAGCCCCCGGACCAAACGGGTTAACACCCAAGGCTGGACGTCAGGCAAGATGGGGTGTATCTGCCCACTGCCAGATTTCAAGCTGCCGGACGGTTTCTCTTGGCTGAGTTCATTTACACCATGCGCAAGACGCGCAAGGCGCACGGCGACAAGGTGATTCTTGATGACGTCACCCTGAACTTCCTGCCCGGGGCCAAGATCGGCGTCGTCGGTCCGAACGGTGCCGGTAAGTCGACCGTGCTGAAGATCATGGCGGGGATCGAGCAGCCGTCCAACGGCGACGCCTTCATCTCGCCCGGGTACAGCGTCGGCATCCTGATGCAGGAGCCCACGCTCAACGAGGACAAGAACGTCCTGGAGAACGTCCAGGAGGGTGTCGCCGAGGTCAAGGCGAAGCTCGACCGGTTCAACGAGATCGCCGAGCTCATGGCCACCGACTACTCCGACGCCCTGCTCGACGAGATGGGCAAGCTGCAGGAGGAGCTCGACCACGCCAACGCGTGGGACCTCGACGCTCAGCTGGAGCAGGCCATGGACGCGCTGGAGTGCCCGCCCGGCGACTGGCCCGTCACCACCCTCTCCGGTGGTGAGAGGCGGCGTGTGGCGCTGTGCAAGCTGCTGCTGGAGGCCCCCGACCTGCTGCTCCTCGACGAGCCCACCAACCACCTCGACGCCGAGTCGGTGAACTGGCTGGAGCAGCACCTCGCCAAGTACGAGGGCACCGTCGTCGCCATCACCCACGACCGGTACTTCCTCGACAACGTCGCCGAGTGGATCCTCGAGCTCGACCGCGGGCGCGCCTACCCGTACGAGGGCAACTACTCCACCTACCTGGAGACCAAGGCCACCCGTCTCAAGGTCGAGGGCCAGAAGGACGCCAAGCGGCAGAAGCGGCTCAAGGAAGAGCTGGAGTGGGTGCGGTCGAACGCCAAGGGGCGCCAGGCCAAGTCCAAGGCCCGTCTCGCGCGGTACGAGGAGATGGCCGCCGAAGCCGACAAGATGCGGAAGCTGGACTTCGAGGAGATCCAGATCCCGCCGGGCCCGCGGCTCGGCAACATCGTCGTCGAGGTCGACAAGCTGAACAAGGCCTTCGGCGAGAAGGTCCTCGTCGACGGGCTGTCGTTCACGCTGCCGCGTAACGGCATCGTCGGCGTCATCGGCCCGAACGGCGCCGGCAAGACCACCCTGTTCAAGATGATCCAGGGTTTTGAGACGCCGGACTCCGGTGACATCAAGGTCGGCGAGACCGTCAAGATCTCGTACGTCGACCAGGGCCGCGCCAACATCGACCCGAAGAAGACGCTGTGGGAGGTCGTGTCCGACGGGCTCGACTACATCAACGTCGGCCAGGTCGAGATGCCGTCGCGCGCGTACGTGTCCGCCTTCGGGTTCAAGGGTCCGGACCAGCAGAAGCCGGCCGGGATCCTCTCCGGCGGTGAGCGCAACCGCCTGAACCTCGCGCTCACCCTCAAGCAGGGCGGCAACCTGCTGCTCCTCGACGAGCCCACCAACGACCTGGACGTCGAGACCCTCAGCAGCCTGGAGAACGCGCTGCTGGAGTTCCCCGGCTGCGCCGTGGTCGTCTCCCACGACCGGTGGTTCCTCGACCGGGTCGCCACCCACATCCTCGCCTACGAGGGCGAGTCCAAGTGGTTCTGGTTCGAGGGCAACTTCGAGTCGTACGAGAAGAACAAGATCGAGCGGCTCGGCCCGGACGCCGCCCGTCCGCACCGTGCCACCTACAAGAAGCTGACCCGGGGCTGATCGATCTTGCGCCACATCTACCGCTGCCCCCTGCGCTGGTCCGACATGGACGCGTACGGCCATGTCAACAACGCGGTCTTCGTCCGCTATCTGGAAGAGGCCCGGATCGACTGGCTGTTCCGTCCGGACAAGGACTTCAAGCAGGGGTCGGTCGTGGCGCGCCACGAGATCGACTACAAGCGGCAGCTCGTCCACCGGCACCACCCGGTCGACATCGAGCTGTGGGTCACCGAGATCAGGGCCGCGTCCTTCACCGTCACCTACGAGGTGAAGGACGACGACCTGGTCTACGTACGCGCATCGACGGTGGTCGTGCCGTTCGACTTCGAGACCGAACGGCCCCGACGGCTCACCGCCGAGGAACGGGACTTCCTCTCGGAGTACCGGGACGACGACAAGGACGAGGCCGTCGCCGCATGACGGTGCTCCATCTGGCCGACGACGGGGAGGCGGCGGATCTCGCGGCCTTCCTCTCCCGGCTGCTCCGCTACGACCGTTCGGCCGCGGTGCGTCTGCAGGCGGCCGGAACCGCGCTCGCCGTCTTCGGGCGCCCGCCCTCCTTCGAGGTGCTGGCGATCCGCGCGGTACGGCTGGCGAAACCGTACGAGGACGGGCTCGACGTCACCCTCGACGTGACCGTGTCGGCGGGAGAGCTGCTGGAGTCGGTGGACGAGTCGGCCGCCACCGCCGCCGTGCCGGGCGCGGTGACCGGGCCGCCGTGGGCCGGTGTGCTGCCGCCGCGCGGTGGCTGGCAGCCGGAGCCGGGCCTGCCCGTGCCGCAGGCGCTGCGGGCGACGGTGGCCGCCGCGATCGGTGAATTCCGGGCCCGTACCGAGGAGTTGGGGCCGGACGGCCGTACCCGCGCCGAACTCGACCGGATCGGGCGGGACATCTGGTCCCGGACCGTCGCCGGGACCCCGTTGCCGGTACGGGCCGTGCACGCGGCCCAGTCGCTGGGCTTCCTGCGGCCGGAAGGCGGGGGCGAGGCCGAGGCCGAGGCTGTGCTGCTGTCCGCGGGGGCGTGGCTGCGGCTGCGCACGCCGTTCGGGTCGATCGCCGTACGGCGGGCGGGACTCGGCGCGTTCGGCGTCACCGTGCGCTGAAGGTCCTCACGTCTCCCCGCTGTCGTCGGGCCATACGCCGATGTGGTCCGGCTCCAGTTCCAGGGCCACCCGGTCGCGCATGCCGAGCGCCTCGGTGTACTCCGCGGGCAGCTGCAGCCGGCCCGCCCGGTCCAGCATCGCGTACTCGCGGGCGACCACCGTCTCATGGCCGGTCGTGGCGTCGACCTCGCTGCGGCGCAGCACCTCCGTGGAGGTACGGCCGTCACGGATGGCGACCGTGCGGCGGACCTCGCCGGCCACCGCCTGGTCGTGGGTGACGATCACCACGGTCGTGCCGAGCTGCTCGTTCGCCGTGCGGAACGCGTCGAAGATCCGGGCGGCGGTGTGGGAGTCCAGTTCGCCGGTCGGCTCGTCGGCGAGCAGTACCGCGGGGGCGTTGGCGAGGGCCACCGCGATCGCGACGCGCTGCTGCTGGCCGCCGGACAGCTGCTGCGGGTGCCGGTCACGGCAGTCCGCCACCTCCAGCAACTCCAGGAGTTCCCGGGCTCGGCCGGCGCGCCCGCTGCGCTTGCCGGAGCCGGCGAGCTGCATGGGCAGGGCGACGTTCTGGGCGGCGGTGAGGTAGGGGAGGAGGTTGCGGGCGGTCTGCTGCCAGACGAAGCCGACGGTTTCACGGCGGTAGGCGAGGCGGTCCTTCGCGGTCATCGCGAGCAGGTCGTGCCCGGCGACGCGGGCCGCTCCCGCGGTGGGGGTGTCGAGGCCGGCGAGGATGTTCATGAGGGTGGACTTGCCGCTGCCGGAGGCGCCGACCAGAGCCATCAACTCGCCCTCGCGGACGAGGAGGTCGAGGCCCTGGAGGGCCTGCACCTCGACGCCGTCGGCGGAGAAGATACGGACCAGGCGGTCGCAGGAGATGAGGGCGTCGTGGCCGTAGGCGGGGCGGGTGCGGGATGCGGTGAGGCGGGTGGTGAGGTCGGTGAGGGTGGGGGGCGCGTCGGGATCCGTGGTCATGGGGTCTCCTGGGTGGCTGGCCGGGGTGGAGGCTGGGTGGGGGTGGGGACGCTTACCGGCGCCGGCAGGGTGCCGCTGCGCCCACCCGTGCCGCCCCAGGCGGCACGCATGCCCGCAGCTGAGACATGTCTCTTGAGGGGCGCGGGGAACTGCGCGGCCAGCCCCCACCGGCCCGCAGCCGGACTCATCTGCCGTCCCCCGCTCTCAGTTCCGTCGTCGATCTTCTCCGTCCCGTCCACCACGCCTGAACTCCCGCCACACCCGCCGTCGTCGCCACCACAGCCACGGCCGGGGCCGTCAGCGACCACGTGTTCATGTGCAACTCGGCCTGAACCAGCGCCGGTTGTGCGGTCGGCAGGGCGATGGTCGTCAGCTCGATCCCCGGTGACAGAAGCCGGATCGTCGCCCAGCCGGTCAGCGTGCCACCGGCCGCCGCCAGGACCGACTGGGGGAGCGATTCGAGGAGCAGCAGGCGGCGGCCCGCGGCCCTCGTGAGGCCCATCGTGCGGAGGCGGGCCAGCAGGGCCGTGCGCTCGGGGGCCGCGCGGAGGAGGGCGAGGAACAGGGCCAGCACGGCGTACCCCGCGCCCGCCGCCACCGCCGCCGCGTACACCCGCTCCGCACCGGACTGGAGGGGCGAGTCGGTGTAGGCCGCCCGTTCCTCGGATCGCACCCGGACACTGGCCGTCACGCCGCCCCCGCCCCCGCCCCCGGCCCCGGTCGTGGCCGCGCGCAGCGCCCCCGCGTCCACCCCGCCCCCGGTGATCAGCAGCGACGTCGGCCGGCCCGCCGCCGCGTCCAGTCCCGTCCGGTCCACGACCAGGAAATCCGCACCGGGCACGGCAGGCGTGCGCTGCCGGACGAGTGCGATCCGTACGGTGATCTCGCCGCCGTCCTCCAGACGCACCCGGAAGGGCCCGGTGCCGTACGTCGTCGCGACCGAGGGGGACGCCAGCGCGGGCAGGACCCCGTTGCCCGGGGCGCGGCTCAACTCCCTTACGGGGAAGGGGCCGAGGTCCGTTCCCGCCGCCAACTCCCCGTATGCGCCCGGGTCCACGCCCACCAGAGGCACCGAGTCCTGCCCGTCCCCGGGCTTCGCCTCGTACGCGATGCTCACCGCCGCCACCCCACGCACCCCGCCCAGGACGCGCACCCGTTCGGCGAGACCCGTCGGCAGTGGCGAGGCCGCGTCGACGCGGGCGTCCGCACCCACCGTGAGGAGGGCCGCGCGATCGCGGGCGTCGGCGACCCCGGCCAGTACCGAGCCGCCGAAGGCCGCCGTGGTGAGCGCGGTCAGCAGGGCCAGCAGGGGGAGTACGGAGGAGGCCGACGGGGCGCGTCCGGCACGGGCCAGGGAGAGCGGGGCGACAAGGCCGCGGAGGCGGGCGGCCGGGCGGGAGGCGGCACGGAGCAGGACCGGGTACACGCGGACCAGGACCAGCGCCGCGATCAACCCCACCGACACCGGAGCCGCCGAGACCAGCCGGCCCGCCGACGTGCCCTGCCGGCGCAGCGCCTCCACCGCGGCCGCCGCCAGCACCAGCAGGGTCACTTCCGCGACCGTACGGCGCCGGGACGGTCGTAGCCCCGTCACGTCCTCGCGCGGGGCCGTGACCCGCACCGTGCGGTGGCCGAGCGCGGCACGCAGGGGGAGCGCGGCACAGGCGGTGGCGGTGACCGCCACGGCGGCGGTGACCGCGTACGCCGTACGGCCCTCGGGGAGCGCGAGGAGCGCGGCCGCCAGACCCAGTGTGCCCGCCGGCACGGCGACCACGGCCGTCTCGGCGCACAGCCGGCCCGCGAGGCCGCGCAGGGAGGCGCCGCGGGCGCGCAGCAGGGCCAGTTCGGTACGCCGGCGGTCGGCGGCCAGCCCGCCTGCCATGAGCAGGACGACCACGGCGACCGTCCCGGCGCCCACGACGGCCACCGCCACCAGCGAACCGATCCCCGAACGCAGCCGGGCGAAGGAGCCGAACACCTCGTCGAGGTCGGTGGTGATCTCGGTACCGGCGTCGGTGAGGTCGCGGGCGCGTTGCAGTGCCGGTCCGGCTTCGAGGGCCGCGACCGCCGAGGTGAGAGCGCCGAGCTCGTGGGCGCGCAGCCGGTCCGTGTCGGGGGCGACGAACCAGGTGCGGACCGGGTCGCCGCGCGTGCCGAGCAGCGCGGGGGCCGCCTCGGGGGCCAGCAGCAGGGCGCCCAGCCAGTACGTCTCCGGGTCCGGGCCCGGCGTCGGCAGCCGCATCAGCGCCGGGGTGCGCAGCAGCGGCTGGGTCGACCAGTAGGCGCCCGCCGGGTCGCGCGGGGCGAGGATGCCGGTGATCCGGACGGCGAGCGGCGCGCGGGCCACGGCCGGCACATGGATCACCGAACCCACCTCGATGTGCAGGCTCTCGGCGGTGGCGGCGGTGACCGCGGCCTCCACCCCGGCCGTCGTCGCCTCGACGTCGGCGCCGGCCCGGGGCAGCCGGCCCGCGCGGACGGCGGCATGCGCGCCGACCCCGCTCTGTGCGACCAGCGCCACCCGCGCGGGCAGCCCGCTCGGACGCGGCAGCCAGGGGTCGGGGACGGCCAGGTTGTCGGTGGTGCGGACGCCGTACGCGGACTGGGCGCGGTCGACGGGGAGGGCGCGCGGCACGGTCTTCAGCAGCCGCTCGTACTGCTGCCCGAGCGGCCCGGGGCGCAGGGCCGCCGAGCGTCGGTCGGAGGCGAGGGCGAAGTCCGGCTGCGGCGCGGTGATCTGGAGGGTGGTGCGGTCGGGGCGGGCCTGGCGGACGGCGTGCAGCAGGCCCGCGTCCTCGTAACGGTCGACCGCCCGCGGCACGGCGGCGGCCAGACAGGCGGTGAGCGCGACGAGTACGGCGAGGGCCGCGGCGGCCGCGGGGGCGGCCCGCAGACGGGTGCGGACCCAGGGGGCCGGGACGGGGGCGTTCACTTCACTCGGCTCCCTGGTCACGCAGCGCGCTCGCCGGGTTCGCTCCGCGTCGGCTCAGGGCGACCGTCACCGCCAGCGGTGCGGCGGCGACCGCGACGAGCAGCAGGGCGACCTGGCCCGGCGGGAGGCCGACCCGCAGTTCGGGGACCGGGCGGGTGGCCCGCGAGGTCAGCACGATCAACGGCAGGACGGCACGCGTCAGTACGGTCCCCAGGGCGACGCCGACCACCAGGGCCAGGCCCACCAGCACGCCCAGCTCGGCGGCCACCGCCCGGGCCAGCCGGCGGCGCGGGGCGCCCAGGGCCCGCAGCACCGCGAACTCCGCGTCCCGCTCTCGCAGCGACCCGGCCGCGCTCACCGCGAAGCCGACCGCGGCGAGCGCGGCCGCCACCACGGCCGCCGCGACGAAAGCCGCCTGCGGACCGGCGCCGAAGGGATCGTCCCGCAACCGGGCGTCGATCTCGTCGCGTACGACGACCTCCCCCGGGTCCACGTCCGGCAGCGCCCGCACTGCGGCCGCCGTCCGGGCCTGCGCGGAAGTGCCGAGCCACCACTCGGTCGGTTCGGCGCCCTGCCCGTAGCGGGCCGCCAACTGCCGGTTCACGGCTCGCAGATCGAGCAGCAGGGCCCCGCCGTCGTCACCGGTGGTCGGCAGCGCCCGTACGGCCGCCGTGATCCGTACGGGCAGGGTCTCGCCGCCGATCGTCACATCGACGCGTTCGCCGGGGCGGGCGTTCGCCGAGTCCAGGAAGCGGTCGGTGGCGAGGGCGGTGAGCTCGGGCGGCGCGGGCTGGGTGACGTACAGCCGGATGGTCACGGTGGCGATCGTCCAGATGTCCGCGTCGGGGAGGTAGCCGGTGCCGTAGTCGACGGTGAGGGGGCGGGTGGAGGTGATGCGCGGCCGGCCCGGGCTGGTGACGGCGGTGGCCACGGCGGCGCCGCCGGTGAGCGCGGACGCGGTCCAGGGGGCGGGGAGCGGCAGGCGGGTCGCCGTTCCGTCCGTGCCGGTGGCGGTCAACCCGGTGATCCGCAGGCGGTGTTGCTCGGCGCGGTAGGCCGGCTGCGCCATGTCCAGCTGGAGTCCGGTGAGGGTGGCGGGGCCGGGTGCGGCGGTGAGGTCCAGGGTGAGGGCGTGCGGGCGGCCGTCGGTGGGGAGCCGGCCGAACGGGAGCCGGTAGGGGACGCCGTAGCTGTTCTCCAGGGTGACCGTGACGTCGATGGACGTGCCCGGGCCGGTGGAGCTGCGCACGGACGCGGTCAGGTCGAGGCGGGCCGTGTGCGCGGGGATCCGCGCCCCGGCCGTGCCGCCCTCGGCGGCGAGGCCGGACAGCAGCGGGCGTACCGGCCGGTCCGCCAGGTCGCGGCGCATCAGCACGGTGTCCGCCGCGTGTGCCGTGTCCAGGGCCAGCACGGTCGCCGTGCGGTCGCCGGAGAGGGGCAGCGTGGTGCGCACGGCGGGGGCCGCGGCGCGTACGCCGGGGAGGGCGGCGTAGATGTCGGTACGGCCGAGCCCGCCGTCCCCGGCGGCCAGTACGCGCACGGGGGCGCCCGCGGCGAAGTCGGCCTGGTCGTCCTGGGAGCGGGTCCAGGAGGTGGCCTGGCCGATGGCCAGCATGCCGAGCGCCACCGCGAGGACGAGCAGCAGGACGGGGGGTGCGTTGCGTGCCGGGCGCCTGCCGAACTGCCAGGCGGCGAGCGCCGACGACAGGCCCCGGCCGGCCGCGGCCCGGCGTTCGGCGAGACGGGCGAGGGGCGGGAGCAGACGGAGGGTGAGGACGGTGCCGGCGAGGAGGGCGAGGGCGGGGGCGGCGATGAGGAGGGGGTCCAGGTCGGTGGCTCCGGCGGGGTGCCGGCGGAGTTGCCAGTAGGCGACGGCGGCGAGGGTGAGGAGGCCGAGGTCGGCGCCGGCCTTGGCGGAAGAGGCGAGGGTAGGGGGGCGGACGGTCCGGAGTGTGCCTGCGGCCGAGTGGGGGCTGGTCGCGCCGTTCCCCGCGCCCGTTACGGGGCGTCGTACAGCCGCATGCCGAAACAGTTCTGTGCCTCCGAAAGAAGCGCGTTGTGCCAGCGTGACCGCCAGCGCACAGGTCAGGGAGCTTGCCGCCGCCACCAGCCACACCGTCCCCCGCCCTCCCGCCGGAACCTCCAGGCGCAGGTCGATCCGCGCCAGCGCCCCCTCCCCGGCGAGCCACCGCGTCAACGGCCCCGCCAGCAACGGCGCGCACACCGCCGCGGGCAGCGCCAGCAGCGCGGCCTCCGCCGCCGCGAGCCCCGCGATCCGCATCCCCGACGCACCCCTCGCCCGCAACAGGCGTGTCTCCTCCCGCCGTTCCGCGCTCAGCAGGCGGGCCACCAGCAGCAGTGCGTAGCCGGCCAGCAGGGTCAGCTGGAGGGTGACGATCAGGAGGGTCGAGCGGGCGACCCGGAGGGAGCGGTCGACGCGGTCCAGGACGTCCGGGAGGGACGTCGTCGACGCCGTCATGCCGGTCAGCGCGGGGTCCTTGCGCAGGGCCGCGACCCCCGACCGGGCCGCCCTGCGCAGCGTGTCCGTGTGCCCGGTGGTCACCGCGGCGAAGTCGGCCGACGCCAGCCACGCCGACGTCCCCGCGCTGACCCGGCGCCCGCCGAGCACCGCGGGGTCGGCGAGCAGCGGGCCGTACGTCGTGAAGCCGGACTTCTTGATGCCCCGGCCCAGGAGGTCGTCGAGCTGCCAGTAGGGCGCGGTGACGTCGGCCGGGCGGTACAGGCCGGTGACGCGTACGCGCACCGCGGGGCCGTCGAGCCGGTCGGTGAGGGTGAGGCGGGCGCCCGGCCGCAGCCGGAGCTGCCGGGCGGCCGTCTGCGGGAGCGCCACCTCCACGTCCGTCCCGGCGGCGGGCCCCGGCATCCGGCCGGACACCAGCCGGACCTGGCCGGTGTCCAGCGCCGCGAAGAAGGTGAGGTCGGGGTCGCCGGACCCGTCGGTCCGTCCGGGCAGCGCGTACGGGCCCGACCTGGTCAGCGTCCGTACGGTGAGCGGCAGCCCGTCGAAGACCCGCCGCGCTCCCTTCCGTACGGCGCTGTCCGCGGCCGTACGGCCCTCGTACGGAACTTCGGCCTTGACGACCAGGGAGGTGTCGGCGGCGTTGCGCGGGTCGTCCAGGGAGTGACGCAGGGCCGCGTCGCCGATCGCGCCGGAGTAGGCGGTCAGGGCCGCCAGCACCGCCGTCGTCAGCAGGACGGTGAGCAGCGCGGCGGCGAGCAGCAGGCGGTGCGCCCGCACCCGCGCCAGGACGAACCCCGTCACCCGACCCCCCGGTTGTCCGGACCTCCCGGTCGTCCGGACCTCCGGGCGATGCTGTCAGAGGGGACCGAGCGCGGGTAAGCGTTTGTGGACCGGACGTGACCGGATCGTGACCGGTCGGCCGAGGGCCGTCAGTCGGGGGTGTTGACCATCGACGCGGCCGCGTACGTGAGGTAGTTCCAGAGCTGTTCCCGGTGTTCCTCGGAGAGACCGAGTTCGTCCACGGCCACCCGCATGTGCCGCAGCCAGGCGTCGTGCGCCGCCCGGTCCACCGTGAACGGGGCGTGCCGCATGCGCAGCCGCGGGTGGCCGCGGTTGTCGCTGTACGTCGTGGGGCCGCCCCAGTACTGGATCAGGAACAGGGTGAGCCGCTCCTCGGCCGGACCCAGGTCCTCCTCCGGGTACATCGGCCGCAGGAACGGGTCCTCGGCGACGCCCTCGTAGAAACGGTGGACCAGCCGGCGGAACGTCTCCTCTCCGCCGACCTGCTCGTAGAAGGTCTTCTCCTGAAGCGTGCCGCGCCGAATCTCTCTCACCCGTACATGGTCTCAGACGGGGTGACCCAGGACGTAAGGCTTAGGACCCGCAGCGGGGCCGCGGTCCTAGGGTGGACGCATGAGCGCCTACGACTCGGACATCGAGGGGCTCGCCGCCGTGGCGCGGGGCGAGCTGGTGCGGGAGATCGACGCGGAGGGGGTCTGGGCCGGGGAACCGGTCTGGCGGGAGGCGTTCGAGGCGGTGCCCCGGCATCTGTTCGTGCCCTACTACTACGTCGCCGGGGAGCGGGGGTACGAGCGCCGGTGGGGCGAGAGCCCCGACCGCGCGGCCCGGGAACGGTGGGTGCGGGGTGCGTACGAGGACGTTCCGCTGGCCACCCGGCTGCGCGACGGCGAACTGCTGTCCTCCAGCAGCCAGCCTTCGCTGATGGCGCGGATGCTGGTCGAGCTGCGGGTGGGCGACGGGGACCGGGTGCTGGAGATCGGTGCGGGGACCGGTTACAACGCGGCGCTGCTGGCCCGCCGGCTGGGCGACGACGATCTCGTCACCACCGTCGACGTGGAACCGGAGATCGTCGAGTCCGCGCGGCGGCATCTGGCCGTGGCGGGGTACCGGCCGGTGGTGGTCACCGGGGACGGGGCGCGGGGGGTGCCCGAGCGGGCGCCGTTCGACCGGATCATCGCGACGTGCGCGGTGCCGGGGGTGCCGCGGGCGTGGGTCGGACAGTGCGCGGAGGGGGCGCGGATTCTCACGCCGGCGTCCACGGGGTTGCTGGCGCTGACCGTGCGAGGCGGGTGCGCCGAGGGGAGGTTTCTGCCGTCGGCGGCGTTCTTCGTGCCGTTGCGGGGGATGGGAAGGGCGACGGAGACCGTGGATCTGGGCGGGGTGCCGTCACGCGCTCTCGAGGACGAGTTGTTCCGGTTCCTGCTGGAGCTGACCCAGGGGGTGCTCACTGCGCGCGAGGCGTACGCGGTGTGGGTGCGTGAAGGGATGCCCGGGCGGGAGCGGTACGGGGTGAGCGTCGAGAAAGACAGGGAGTGGGTGTGGCTGGACGACCGCGAGGGGCCGTGTGTCTGGCCTCTCCCGGTCTGAGGTGCGTTTTCGGCTCCGCCGCGTGGGGGCTGGTCGCGCCCACGCGGCGGAGCCGCACATCGTTACAGTCCCGCGCCCCTGAGCAGGGATGTTCACCCTCGTCGGACGGTGATCGTCGTCCAGGCGCCTACGTGCACCCGGTCCCCGTCCTGCAGCGGTACCGGGACGAACGGCTGGATCGGCTCCTCGCCGCCGTTCACCGTCGTGCCGTTCGTCGAGTTCTGGTCGACGACCGCCCAGTTGCCGTCCGGCTGCTGGACCAGGACCGCGTGCTGGTGCGAGACGCCCGGGTCCTCCGGCGGTACCGACAGGTCGATGTCGGGGGTGTCGCCGGTGGAGTGCCGGCGGCGGCCGATGGTGACCTGGTTGCCGGTGAGCGTGCGCTGCTGCTCGGGGGAGTACGCGGGCAGGTTGAGGCCGGCCGCCTCCGGGCCCGAGCGCTGCATCATCGCCATGAAGTACTCGCGGTCCGGGCCGATCGTCGCCGTCCAGGTCGCCGGGCCCTGCGGGGCCTGTGGGAAGCCGGGGCCGGGCGGGGCCTGGGTGGCGCCGGGCTGCGGGTAGCCGTAGCCGCCGGGCCGGGCGGGCGCGCCGGGGCCTGCCGGACCCCCGGCCGGGCCGGGCGGGGAGATCACCCAGTCGTCGTCACCCCCGCCGAAGGACGGGCCGCCGGCCGGCGGCCTGGTGGTCTCCTGCGGGAATCCGGGCGGGGCCGACTGCTGGAAGGCGCCGGGAGCGCCACCGGTGGTCGCGCCGGGACCGCCGGGCGGCGGCGGAACCGGCGGCCGGGACGGGTCCCCGCCGCCGAAGGGGTCGCGGGTGTAGGGGCCGGAGGCCTGGCCGGTGCCGGTGCCCTGGCCGGGAGCGCCGCCGAAGGCGGACGGGCCGCCGGCGTTCTGGCCGGGGGCGCCACCGAACTGCGGGGGCGGCGCCGAGGGGCCGCGCTCGCCGCCGAAGGGGGGCGGGCCGGACTGGCCGCGGTCACCGCCGAAGGGCGGCGGAGAAGACTGGCCGCGCTCGCCACCGAAGGGCGGCGGGCCGGACTGGCCACGGTCGCCGCCGAAGGCCGGAGAGCCCGACGGACCGCGCTCGTCACCGAAGGCCGGCGGGCCGGACTGGCCACGGTCACCGCCGAAGGGCGGCGGCCCCGACGGACCGCGCTCGTTGCCGAAGGCCGGCGGGCCGGACTGGCCCCGGTCACCGCCGAAGGGGGGCGGGCCGGACTGGCCGCGGTCGCCGCCGAACGCGGGCGGTGCCGGGGGGCCCGACGGGCCGCCGCGCTCGCCCGCGAACGGCGTCGGGCCCGAGGGCTCGCTGCCGAACGACGGGATCGGCTCGGCCGGACGGTTCACCTGCGAGGGACGCGAGCCCTGGTACTCGAACGAGTCGCCGCCACCGCCGTAGGACGGCGGGCCGGGCGGCTGGAAGCGCGGCGCGGCCGGGCCGGCGCCGCCCGCCGGCGGGCGCGGGGCGGCCGGGGTGTACGAGGTGGCCGTGTTGGTGAGGAAGTTCCAGCGGCACTCCTCGCAGAACGGCGCACCGCCCTCCCGGGGCGTACGGCACTGCGGGCACAGCTCCGGCTCGCCCGAGTTGGGCACGGCGGACAGATGGCGGCCGCCGCCGGGGCCGCCGGCCGGGGCGCCGGGCGCGGGCGGCGGGAAGCCGTAGCCGCCGGAGGCCGGCGGGGGCGGCGGAGGTACGGCACCGGCCATGCGGTGACCGCACACCTCGCACCAGTCGTCGGAACCCGACTGGTGTCCGTTCGGGCAGGTCGGCATGTCGGCGCTTCCCTCTCTGTCAGGTTCGTCCTGAGCCTGTCTGGGTGTCCTGCGTGTACTGCTAGGTCACTTCTTTACACGAACAGTCTTTGTGGACCTTGTCTCGAGAGTCATCTCGTCGGCCTCCGCAACCTTCGCTTTCAATCGCACAGTACCTGTCGCGGCGTCGACCACGTCCACCACCTTCGCAAGCAGTTTCGCAGTATCCGCGTTCCCGGAGGCACTGGCGAGCTGAACGGCTCGGCCCAGTTTGGCGGTTGCTCCGTCCATATCGCCCGATTTGCGTAGATCGAGACCCTGTTGGATGGCTTGTGCCAGTTCGGCCTGACCGGTGTAATGGGCGACCTGGGGGTTGATGGAGGTCGAGGCGACCATGTCGTCCGTCCATACGGCCCTGATCAGCCCCTGTGCGCCCAGGTTCTGGACGCTGCCGTCGGGCTGCGGGACGATCAACGAGACGCGGGCCGCGAGCATTTCCTGGCCGAGGCCGGCCGTCGGGACCTCCACGCATACGTGGTAGTCACGGGACTCGTCGCCCCAGGAGCCGGTCGGATAGTCCCCGGCCCGCGGCCCCGCCTCGGTGCGCCGGCCGGTCAACTCCTCGACCGTGGGCGCCACTTGCTTGACGAACTTGATGGTGGTGCCGACCGGGGTCCACAGCCGCAGCGCGACGTCCGCGACCTCCTTGCCCATCGCCGTCTCCATCATCTGCGTGAAGTCGGCGGCCAGACCGGTGGGATCGGCGACGATGTCGGCGGTGCCGAGCAGCGCCGAGGCTATCCCTGTGACTTCTTTCACTTCCCAGTCGGTACCCACGCCCCGCGCGTCACAGGTGAACCGTCCGGCGCAGGAGTCCAGGGCGGCCTTCAGGTCCTCCGGCGCCTCGTGTTCGTTACGGCCGTCGGTGAGCAGGATGCCGTGCCGGATGCCGACGTCCGCCGAGGACAGCAGCCGGTCGGCGAGCCGCAGCCAGGTGCCGATCGCCGTGCCGCCGCCCGCGCTCAGCTTCCGCAGCGCCTGCTTGGCCTGCTCCCGGGTGGTGCGGTCGGCCACCGCGAGCCGCCCGCCGCCCGGGAAGACCTCCTTGGCGACGTGGGTGCCGCCGATCACCGCGAAGTGGGTGCCGTCGCGCAGGGTGTCGATCGCGGCCGCCGTGGCGTCCCGGGCGTTGCGCATCTTGGTGGGCGGGTAGTCCATCGAACCCGAGCAGTCGACCATGATCGCCACCCCGGCCGACGGACCCTGCCCGGGTGCGTACGACGCGCCGACCGCGGTCCCGACGGTGCCGCCGCCGGTCGCCGTGACCGTGACGATCGCGTTGACCTCGCGGCCGCCGTCCGGCAGGTACTCGTTCTGGTACACGTCGACCGAGAACTGCGGCACGTTCGACTTCGAGAAATTGGCCATGACTGCTCTGGTCCCCCTCCACCCACGCATGGGTGCTGACGGTGTGCGGACCGGTCCCCTCCGGTCCGCGGGTGCTGCTCAGTGTGTGACTCAGGTGTGAGTCGTGTGACTGTCGTCGATTCCCGTGGTGTCACTATCCCGTTTACGGCCGTTTTGAGGCGGCCTCAGGCGGATCCTGCCCCCTGCGGCGGCGCGGGGAACGGGAGCAGCGCCACTGTTACGTTGTCGTGGCCCCCGCCGTCCAGGGCGTGACCGACCAGGACCCGGGCCGCGTGCAGCGGTCGCTGGACGGCGTCGGCGGGCACCACCTCGGACATCTCCTCGGCCGTCTCCGCGTAGTTCCACAGGCCGTCCGTGCACACCACCACCACACCGGGCCGGTCCGGCTTGAAGGAAGCGGTGTGCGGCTCCAGTTCGTAGGCGTCCGCGCCGAGCCAGCCGGTGATCGCGTGGGCGCGCTCGTCGGCGTACGCCTCCGCCTCGCTCATCAGCCCCGCGGCCACCATCTGCGCGGCCCAGGAGTCGTCCTCGGTGAGCCGGACCGCCGGGGTGCCGGGGTCCACCGGCACCCAGTAGGCGCGGCTGTCGCCGACCCAGCCGACGACCAGCAGGCCCGAGGTGACGATCGAGCCGACGATCGTGCACGCCGGGGCGTTCTGGTGCGGGGCGTGCTCACGGGCCGAAGGGGGCTCCTCGGCAAGGGCGTTGACGGCCTGGGAGGCGGCGACGATCGCCTCGTGCAGCGCGGCCTGCGGATGCGTGCCCTGGGGCAGCGCGGCCAGCAGCGCCTCGCTCGCGGCCCGGGAGGCGGCCATGGAGGCCTCGTCGGGGCGGGTCGCCGAGGAGACGCCGTCGCAGACGATCGCGAGCAGGGCCGGGGTGCCGTCGGGCAGCACGGCCCGGCCGACGGTGAACGCGTCCTCGTTGCGGTGGTGGCGCAGCCCGCGGTCGCTGACGGCGGCCACCGGGCCCGACTCCTGCTCCATGTGGTCGCGTTCGCGGGGCTGGGCGTGCCCGCAGTTCTCGCAGTAGCCGTCGTCGTCGACCCGGCCCGCCCGGCAGGCCACGCACACCTTCGCCGGCCCGGCGGACTCCACGGACCCGGAGGCCCCGGCGGACTCGGCGCTCTCGGCGGCGGAGGCGGCCACCCGCGGGTCCGGCGCCTGCAGCGCGTAGTCCTCGTCCGGCTCCGGCGTCCGGTCGAACCGCACCCCGGAGGCCGGCGACACCGGCGAGCCGTGCGGCGGCGAGCCCGGCAGCGGCCTGCCGCCCGAGTCGGTGCCGGGCAGGTCGGTCGGCAGATGCGGGGCAGCGGGCGTCTCGGAGCTCTCCGGCTCGGGCGGGGGCCAGTCCACACCGGAGGGTCCCACACCGGAGGCGCCCATGGTGAGGGTCGGGTGATCCTGGGGCGCGGCGGGCACGGCCGACAGGTCGTACCCGCACGCACCGCAGAACAGGTCACCCGATTCGAGCGGCTCCGCGCAGCTCGGGCACTTCGCCGGTGCGGCCTGCTGGGGCATCTGCGACATCAACTACACCCACGTCCGGGGGCGGTAACGGTTGGCCCGTTCCACCAGGTCGATCCTCTCCTCACCGCCGGTCGCCAGTCTGGCCAGCGTGCGGTACGAGCGTTCCAGGCCGAAGCGGAGGCCCCGCTCGTCCAGACCACTGCCGAGCAGCACCCGGCCGCCGGTCGCGGGCTGTACGCCCTGGCCCCCGGAGAGTATCCAGTCCAGCGCGCAGCCGAGGACTTCCGCCGACAACTGCTCACGCCGGGCCGGGTCCAGACCGTACGCGTCCAGCGCCTCGATCTGCCCGGCGGCGGCCGTCAGATCGTCCAGGAACGGCGTGTCGTCGGCCGCCGCGGTCCGGTGCCGCAGCCGCGCCCGTACGGCCGCCACCCGGGCCGCCGTGTAGTGGATGGAGGCCTCCGGCACCGACTCCAGCGTCCGTACGGCACCGCGCCGGTCCCCCGCCGCCAGCTTCACCCGGCCCAGGCCGAACGCGGAGCTCACGAATCCCGGGTCGGTCGCCCACACCAGCCGGTAGTACTCGGCCGCGTTGTCCAGCTGGCCGAGCACCTCCGCGCACAGGCCGAGCGCCAGCTTGGGCGCGCTCTCGCCGGGGAAGGCGTCGTAGATCGCGTCGAAGGACAGCGCGGCGCCCTCGAAGTCGCCGGTGACCAGGGCCCCCACGCCCCGGTACCAGACCACCCGCCAGTCCTCCGGGTGCTCCTCCTCCAGCTCGCCCAGCTCGGTCAGGGCGGCCTGGTGGTCGCCGCTCTCCAGCCGGGCGCGGATCTGGCGCAGCCGGGTCTCCACGGTCCGCGCCGGCGCGGCGGCCAGCGCCCCGAGCAGCTCGCCCGCCGAGGAGGTCATCATCAGGCCCGCCAGGAAACCGGCGTTGGGGTCGTTCGGGTCGACCAGCGGGACCGGCAGGGCGAGGGCGGCGGCCGGGGTGGCTATCGGCCTGACGAGAGCGGGGGCGGGGCCGTTCGCGGCCGCCTCCACCCCCGGCGGTTCCAGCGCGAGGGTTCTGGAGGCGACCGCCCGCGCGCCCAGCCGGGACACGTCCCCGGCCAGCTTCGGGAACAGCTCCGTGTCCGTGACCTTCACCTCGGGCCCGAACAGCGTCGACAGGGCGGGCCGGGCCGTGCCGGTCTGCACCGACACGACCTCGCGCAGCACCCCGGTCAGCTGCTCGGCCATCTCCTGCGCAGAGGCGAACCGGCGGGCCGGGTCCGGGTCGGTGGCCCGGACCAGCAGCCGGTAGAAGGACTCGTACTGCCGGAAGACCTCGATGTTGTCCGGGTCGGGCAGCGAGTCCACGAAGACGGTCGTGTAGCCCTGGAAGTCGAAGGTGAGGACCGCGAGGGTACGGCCGACCGTGTACAGGTCGGAGGCGACCGACGGGCCGACCTCGGCGACCTCCGGGGCCTGGTAGCCGATCGTGCCGTAGATGGCCGACTCGTCGTCGTCCATCCGGCGCACCGCGCCCATGTCGATCAGCTTGAGCTGGTCCTCGGTCTGGATGGCGTTGTCGACCTTGAAGTCGCAGTACAGCAGGTTGCGGCTGTGCAGGTGGCCCAGGGCTTCCAGGGCCTCGATACCGTACGCGCACGCCTGCTCCACCGGCAGCGGGTCGCGGCGGCCCTCCGGGGTGCGGCGGGCGTTGGCGATCTCCTTGAGGGACTTGCCGCCGACGTACTCCATGACGATGTAGCCGTCGAGGGAGCCGGTGCGCTGGTCGAGGTGCTCCACGAAGTTGTAGATCCGCACGATGTTGGCGTGCTCGATCTCCGCGAGGAACCGCCGCTCGGAGATCGCGGCCGCCATCGCGTCCTGGTCGCCGGTGTCGAGCAGACCCTTGAGCACCACCCAGCGGTCGGCGACGGCCCGGTCCACGGCCAGGTAGATCCAGCCCAGACCGCCGTGCGCCAGACAGCCCGCGACCTCGTACTGGCCGTGCACCACATCGCCGGACTTCAGCTTGGGCACGAACGAGTAGGGGTTGCCGCACTTGGTGCAGAACCCCTCGGTCCGGCCCGGCTGGTCACCGCGTGCACGCCCGACCGGCGCCCCGCAGTCGGAGCGCGAGCAGAACCGCTTCCGCTCGGGCACCTCGGGGTTCTCCAGGACCATCTCGCGCGGATCCGGCTTCGGCACCTGCGGCACCGCGACCAGGCCCGCGCCCAGCCGGCTGCGCCCGGACCCGCTCGTCGCCGAACCGGAGCTGCGCACCGACACCGAACGGCCCGTCGACTTCCCCGACAGGGAGCGCGAGAGCCGCCCCGATACCGAGCGCCGTGACTTCGACGACTGCGACGACGTACGCGAGGTGCTACGGCTGCTGCGGCCGCTGGAGCGCGAACTCCCGCTGCCCGCCGAGTCCTTGCCGCCCGCTGTCAGCCCGGTGGCCGGCGAGCCGACCATCCCCTTGGCCGAGACGACCGGGGCCAGACCGCAGGTGTCGCAGTACAGCTCACCGCCGCCCATGTCCTCGTACGACCCCTCACAGCCCGGCCGCTGGCACGACTGTCCCGCCTGACTCACCGTCACTCCCCCCTCCGGTCCTCGGGTCCGCTCTGCTGCGGCACGCGCGGGGCGCCCAGCGCCTCCGCCGCCGCCTGCTGGTAGCGCAGCACCGCCTGCCCCGCGACCCGCAGGTCGCAGGGCGCGCTCCACAGCATCCGCCGGGCCGCGTCGTACCGCTCGATCAGGAACGGGTCCTCCGCCAGCCCGTGCCGGGCCATCTTCGCCTTGTACGCGTCCAGCCGGCCGCGCAGCTCCGCGCGCACCGCCAGCGGCGCGGTGACCGCCGTCAATGACTCACGGGCCCTAAGCAGTTCGTCCTCGGCCTTCTGCTCCAGGGACTCCAGGAGCGGTGAGAGCCGGTGCCACTGGGCCTGCCTGCGGTACTCGGCGGCCGTCGCCAGCTGCTCCTGCAGCACGGTCGGCGGGCCGCTCACCACCGGCACCTCGGTCGCCGCGATCTTCGCCAGCACCTCGCCGCGCGCGGTGCGCGCCTCGGCGAGGGTGCGGTCCGCGCGGGACAGCACGTCCCGCAGCTTGATCAGCCGGGCCTCGGCGTCCTGCCGTACCGTCAGCACGGCGTCGATCTCCCGCCGCACCTCCTCCAGCGCCCGCGCCTGACGGTCGTACACCGTGGTGTCCGGACGGCCGCCGCCCGGCGCCGAACTCCCCGGCGCCGGAACCCAGAAGGCCAGCGGGTCCGAGACCACGTCCTCGCGCAGCTTCGTCAGTATGCGGGTGATCCGTTCCAGGTCGTCGCCCGCCGGGTGCTCGCCGGGACGCACCCCGACCGAGTGCGCCAGCTTGCGGGTGCGCTGCAGCTCCGCGGCGAGTAAATCGATCCGCGCGGGCAGCGCCGACCACACCGCGTCGGCGGTGACGACCATGTCCAGCGAGGTCGCGTACAGCTCGTTCATCCGGTCGACCAGGGCTGCCAGCGAGAAACGCTCGCTGAGCCGGCCCGCCGCCGACAGCAGCGTCGGCGCGTTCGCCGTGGCCGTCGCGCTGCCCGCCACGGTGATCGAGTCGCCGCGCAGCAGCTCGGTCAGCTCCACCAGGTCCTCACGGCTGGACCAGCGGCGCCGGGCCCGGATCTCCCGGGCGGTGTGCAACGCGTCCGTGTAGGCGTCGAAGTACGCCCACAGCAGGGTGATCGATGCCTCCGCGGCCGTCCACCGCTCCCGGGTCGTCCCCGTGAGCTCGGCGCCTTCGAGGAGTCTGCGGCCCGCGTGGTCCTGCAGGGCGAGGAGCGAGGTCTCGATCGCCTCGTGCTCCGCGCCGAGCCGCGCCAGCGCACGGTCCACCTCGTCCCGGTCCATCACCGGCCCGGCGGGGTCCGTGACGCCCATCGATCACCTCTCGCTTCGCTTGTCGGGGCTGGGCTCGCGGATGCGGGTCAGCTCTTGCGCAGGTACTGCGGCGCGGGCGGTTTCGACGCCGACGAGTCCGTTCCCAGTGTCGCCGACAGCCATCGGTCGTACGACGCCTGCCAGCCGTCGGCCCGGTAGTCGACCAGAATCTGATTGACCCGACGCACCAGGTCCTGTGCCGACTTGTTCATCGCCACGCCGTAGTACTCGGTGGTGACCGCCGGGCCCTCCAGCTTGAGCGTCGGATCCTGGGCGGCCTGGCTGGCGGCGAGCGCGCCGTCGGTGATCACCGCGTCGACCTCGCCGAGCTGCAACCGCACCAGGCAGTCCAGCTGGTTGGGAACGGTGACGACCTTGACGGAGGAGGGCAGCTTCCCGGAGGCCTTGTCGGCGGTCACCTTCTTGAACGCCGTCGAAGTGTCCGCCGTGCACACCGTCTTGTGCGCCAGGGTCGCGTCGTATCCCCTGATCGACGAGGACCTGGGCGCCAGCACCTGCTGGCCGGTCTTGAAGTACGGCGCGGAGAACGCGACATCGGCGAGCCGCTCGCAGTTGATGGTCATGGTGCGCACCACCATGTCGACCTGCTTGTCCTCGACCGCCGGTATCCGCTGGCTCGTCGGGATCGCCTTGAAGATCACGGCGTTCGCGTCGCCGAGGATGTCCCGGGCGATCTGGTGCACCAGGTCGATGTCGAACCCCTCCAGATCCGCATCGGAGTTGTTCGGGTTGCGGTAGCCCCAGCGGTAGCTGTTCTGGTCGACGCCGACGATCAGCTTCCGGGCGTCGCCCTTACGGGCCTTGATGGCCTCGATGGTCGGGCCGTCGGCGCTCGACGGCGACCAGGTGTCGTTCTGCGCCTCGGACTCCTGGCAGGAGCCGGCCTTCGCCTGGCTGCCGTTGGCGAGGCCCTGCCCGCCGAGCGTGCCGCCGTCGCCGCCCTCGCCGTGGGACTGGGTCAGAGGCAGCAGCAGGACGAACGCCAGTGCCAGGACACACCCGACGGCCATCGCACCCACCCCGCCCCAGCCGCGCAGGGAGGACCTCAACCTTCGCACGAACACCGCCACGCCCCCTCTCACCGGTACTCCGAAAGCCTGCGCCCGATGCCGAACAGCGCGCCGGACGCGGCCGCGACTCCCAGCATGGCGGCACCGATCGGCAGTCCGGTCATCGCGTCCCGCCCGTCGGTGGCCCGCTGCTGGAACTCGTGCTTCTCCAGCGTCAACGCGGTGTTCAGGTTCTTGTCGACGCTTTCGAAGCACTCGGCGGTCGCGTCCTTCGTGCCGATCACCTCGTCCAGCGCCGTCTGGTAGTCGCCGTTCTCGTCCGCCTGACGGGCGGCCGAGTGCCGCTGCTTCCACGCCTTCATGTTCGCCTCGGCCGCCACGACGGGCTTGCTGTCCGCCGGGCCGTCCGCGAGCTTCGCGGCCTGTGCGAGGCCGTCGCCGAGGGCGGCCATCTCCTGGTCGAAGTGGTAGTAGTACGTGTCGTAGCTCTTGCCGTCGACCTCGATGGTCTCGGCACCCCGGGACACCAGGCTCAGGTTCTCGTTCCCGCGCGCCTTCAGGGAGGCGATCCGGGCGTCGTGCAGCACGGTCAGCGAGCGGACGCCGTGCTCGTAGGAACCCTCCAGGCCGGAGCGGGCGACGGCATGGCCGACGACCAGCCACAGCAGCGTGACGACGGTCGCCCCGGAAGCCGCGACCAGGCCGTGGTTCAGCAGGCGGTTGGTACGGCGGTAGTGGCGCAGCTGGGCCCAGGCGAGCGCGGCGAGGGCGACGACGCCGAGGGCCATCGCCGCCCACGGGTACGGGGTCGCGTCCGCGTAGTCGGACGACAGCCGCGTGTTCTCCGTCTCGTAGAGGTCCTGCGCCGTCGGAAGCATGTCCTGCTGCATCTTGTCGTTCGCGTACCGCAGGTAGGCGCCGCCGACCGGGTAGCCCTGCCGGTTGTACACCCTGGCCCGCTCGACGAGCCCCTTGTACTCCGGCAGCAGCGTGTTCAGCTTCGTCACGGCCTTGTCGGCGGGCGAGCCGGGTTCCGCGTTGGAGGCGGCGGTGACCAGCAGCGTGGCGGCGTTCCGGATGTCCGACTCGTACAGCTCGCGGGATGCGTCCGTCTCCTGACCGCCCGCCAGGAAGGCGCTGGACGCGGCCGTGTTGGCGTCCGCCAGCGAACGGTAGATCTCGGCCGCGTCGGAGCTGAGCGGCTGGCTGTGGTGCAGCACGTCGTCGGCCGCGTTCGCGCGGGCGGTCATCTGCCAGGCGGTGACGGCACCGAAGGCGACGATCAGGAGGGCGAGGACGGCGCCGATGAGACGGAGCCGGCCGGGCTCCGTCGTCGCCGCGGTGCGCAACTGGTCGATGCCCTCTGCGAATGCGGTGCGCCGAGGGGGTGGCGGGGTGGGCAGGGCGGAGCCTGCTCCTGGCGGTGCCGCGCTGCTGATCGGCGGGTGTGTCACTCGACCTCCCCCATGGCCATCCGGTCGCCGACCAGTATCGCCGCCCGGACTGACATTCGGCACCGGCCGTCACTGGATCTTGATCGGATCGCAGTGGAACCCCTGCCCATGAACACGCCGGGGGAATCGGTTCGGTTCCGGAGGGGTGGTGCGGAAGCGCGCGTTCCGGGGCGGGGGCCGGGGGCGTGGGGTTGGCTGGGCGCCGTCCTCGGCTGCGGGTCGGTGGGGGCTGGTCGCGCAGTTCCTCCCCCAGCCTTCGGCCGGGGGTACCCCCAGCGCCCCTGACGGGGCGCTGCAGTCGCGTCAGTCACATAGCTGCGGGCAGGCGTGCCGCAGGGCGGCACGGGTGGGCGCAGCGGCACCCTGCCAGCGCCGGTAAGCGACACCCCCCGCCCCAGCCCCCACCCCCGTCACCCCTCGAAGTACCCCCGCACCCTCCCCTGCACGTCGGCCCCCGCCCCCACCGCGTCCAGTCCCAGCAGGGCCGCCCCCAGCACCGGTCGCGCCGTCACCACCCTCGGGACCGCCTTCGGGGCGCGGGCCGCCAGCAGTTCGCGTACCCCGTCGTCGAGTTGGGGATGGCCCCCCGCCAGTACCCCGCCCCCCAGCAGCACCGGTGTCTCCTCGTCCAGCAGTTCCAGGCGGGTCAGCGCGACCATGGCCATGGTCACCACCTCCTCCGCCAGCCGGTCCACGATCGTGCGGGCCACCGGGTCGCCGTCGGCCGCCGTGGCGAACAGCACCGGCGTCAGCTCGTGGCGGCGGACCGGATCGACCTCCTCCACGTGCAGCGCCTCGATCAGCGCGAGCATGGTGCCGTACCCGAAGTGCGCGGGCAGGGTGCGGGCGAGGGCCGTGCTCTCCCCGCGGCCGTCCTCCGCGCGCGCCGCGTGCCACATGGCCTCCTCCGCGAGTCCCCAGCCGCCGCCCCAGTCACCGGAGATACGGCCGAGCGCGGGGAAGCGGGCGGTGCGGCCGTCGGGGCGCATGCCGACGCAGTTGATGCCGGCGCCGCAGACGACGGCGACTCCGCGCGGCTCGGTCGCGCCGGCCCGCAGGATCGCGAAGGTGTCGTTGCGGACCTCGACCGTCGCACCCCACCCGCGGGTGTGCAACGCGGCGGCCAACTGCCGTTCCTCGAAGGGGAAGTCGGCGTTGGCGAGGCAGGCCGAGACATGTGCGACCGAGGTGACCCCGGCGGCGTCGTACGCCTCGGCGACCGCCGCCGCCACCTCGTCCACGGCCTGTTCCACGCCCACCACCGGCGGCCGGAACCCCCCGCCGCGGGCGGTGGCGAGGACGGTGCCGTCCGCCGCCACCACCGCGACGTCGGTCTTGCTGTTGCCCGCGTCGATGGCGAGGACACTTGCGGTCAGGCCCACGCGAGGTGCTCCCGGTTGTGCGCGATCAGTCGGTCGGTCAGGCCGTCGGCGTACTCGTACTGGCCGACCAGGGGGTGGGCGAGCAGCGCCCTGAAGACGCGGTCCCGGCCGCCGCGCAGCGCCGCCTCCAGGGCCAGTTCCTCGTACGCCGTCACGTTCGCCACCAGGCCCGCGAACAGCGGGTCGACGTCCGCCACGGCCAGCGGCAGGGCGCCGGACGGGCCCACCGCCGCCTGCACCTCGATCACCGCGTCGTCGGGGAGGAAGGGCAGCGTGCCGCCGTTGTAGGTGTTCACCACCTGGTAGGGGTTCCCGGTGCTGCCGAGCAGGGCCGCGGCCAGGTCCACCGCCGCCTCGGAGTAGTAGGCGCCGCCCCGCCTGGCGAGCAGCTCCGGCTTCTCGTCGAGGGCAGGGTCGCCGTACATCTCCAGCAACTGCTGCTCCATTGCCGCGACTTCGGCGGCCCGGGAGGGCTTGGTGCCCAGCTCGCGCACCACTTCGTCGTGCGCGTAGTAGTAGCGCAGGTAGTAGGAGGGGATGACGCCGCCCAGGCGGTCGAGGAGGGCCGGGGGCAGCTTCAGGTCCGCGGCGATCGTCTCGCCGTGCTCCGCGAGCAGCTTGGGCAGGACGTTGTCGCCCTCGGGGCCGCCGAGGCGGACCGCCGTCTCCCAGGTGAGGTGGTTGAGGCCGATGTGTTCGAGGTGGACCTCGGACGGGGTGGTGCCGAGCAGGTTCGCGAACTTCCGCTGGAAGCCGATCGCCACGTTGCACAGCCCGACCGCCTTGTGGCCGGCCTGGAGCAGGGCGCGGGTCACGATCCCCACCGGGTTGGTGAAGTCGATGATCCAGGCGTTCGGGTTGGTGCGGCGGACGCGTTCGGCGATGTCCAGGACGACCGGGACCGTGCGCAGGGCTTTCGCCAGGCCGCCCGCGCCGGTCGTCTCCTGGCCGATGCAGCCGCACTCCAGCGGCCAGGTCTCGTCCTGCTGGCGGGCCGCCTGGCCGCCGACGCGCAGTTGCAGCAGCACCGCGTCGGCGCCCTCGACGCCCGCGTCCAGGTCGGAGGTGGTGACGATACGGCCGTCATGGCCCTGCCTGGCGAAGATGCGGCGGGCCAGTCCGCCGACCAGTTCAAGGCGTTCGGCGGCCGGGTCGACCAGGACCAGTTCCTCGACGGGCAGGGTGTCCCGGAGCCGTGCGAAGCCGTCGATGAGTTCGGGGGTGTAGGTCGAGCCTCCGCCGACCACGGTGAGTTTCATGCTTGGTTAACCCTTCACTCCGGTGAGCGTGACGCCCTCGACGAACGCCTTCTGGGCGAAGAAGAAGACGAGGATCACGGGGGCCATGACCAGCACGGTCGCGGCCATGGTCAGGTTCCAGTCGGTGTGGTGCATGCCCTTGAACGACTCCAGGCCGTAGGAGAGGGTCCAGGCGCCCGGGTTCTCCGAGGCGTAGATCTGGGGGCCGAAATAGTCGTTCCAGGCGTTGAAGAACTGGAAGAGGGCCACCGCCGCGATGCCCGGCTTCGCCATCGGGACGACGACCGTGAGCAGGGTCCGCAGGTCGCCGCAGCCGTCCACCCGCGCCGCGTCCAGGTACTCGTTCGGAATGGTCATCAGGAACTGGCGCAGCAGGAAGATGGAGAACGCGTCACCGAACGCCAGCGGGACGATCAGCGGCCACAGGGTGCCGGAGAGGTCGAGCTGCTTCGCCCAGAACAGGTACATCGGGATGACGACCACCTGCGGCGGCAGCATCATCATCGAGATCACCAGCATCAGGGAGAGATTGCGGCCCCGGAAGCGGAACTTGGCGAGCGCGTACGCCACCGGCAGCGAGGAGACGACGGTCAGGACGGTGCCGAGGCCGGCGTAGAGCAGGGTGTTCTTCCACCAGGTCAGAAAGCCCGGGGTGTCGAAGACCCGACGGTAGTTGCCCCATTCCCAGGTGTGCGGGATCAGGTCCCGGCTCAGTGCCTGGCTGTCACTCATCAGCGAGGTCAGGAAGACGAACACGAAGGGGAGCGTGAAGAACAGGGCGGCGGCGACGCCGAGGGAGTGCACCGCCACCCAGTTGAGCAGGGCCTTGCGGCGGGCCGAGCGTTCGGCCGCGGACACCGGCTGGGGCGTCAGCTGCGCCGGCCGGTCCAGCACTTGGGTCATCGTCAGTCACCTGCCTGGATGAGACCGCCCCGGCGCCGCATCAGGAACGCGGTGAACACCATGGACAGGGCGAAGAGGACGAGGGCGACGACACACGCGGAGCCGTAGTCGAAGCGCTGGAAACCGAGGTTGTAGATGAGCTGGGGGAGGGTGAGGGTCGACTTCTCCGGGTAGCCGGGCTCGAACTGGGTACCCGCGCCCTGGATCACGCCCGAGGCGACCTTTCCGGCGATCAGGGGCTGGGTGTAGCACTGCATGGCCGCGATCACGCCGGTGACGACGGCGAACATGATGATCGGCGAGATGTTGGGGAGGGTGACGAACCGGAACCGCTGCCACCCCGAGGCGCCGTCCAGCTCGGCCGCCTCGTACTGCTCCTTGGGCACGTCCAGGAGCGCGGCCATGAAGATCACCATCAGGTCGCCGACGCCCCACAGGAACAGCAGGGTGAGGGCGGGCTTGGACCACGCCGGGTCGTTGAACCAGCCCGGTGCCGGGATGCCGATCTTCTCCAGGATCGAGTTGACCGGTCCCGTCCCGGGGTTGAGGAGGAACGCGAAGGCCATGGTGGCCGCCACCGGCGGGGCCAGGTAGGGCAGATAGAAGAGGGTGCGGAAGACACCCGTACCCGTCTTGATCTTCGTGATGAGCAGGCCGATGGCGAGCCCGAACAGGACCCGGAGCGTGACGGTCACCAGGACCAGCCAGAGCGTGTTGCGCAGTGCGGGCCAGAAGTAGGGGTAGTGCTCGAAGACGTACGTCCAGTTCTTCGTGCCGCTCCACGTCGGCGGTCTGAAACCGTCGTAGTGCATGAACGAGAAGTAGACCGTGGAGAGCATCGGATACGCGAAGAAGACCGAGAACCCGATCAGCCAGGGCGACATGAAGGCGGCCGTCCGAAGCGCCGACCTGCGGCGCTTCGACGCCAACGTGATGGTGCTCATCGCTACTTCGCCTGCGCGATGTCCGTGTCGATCTGCTGGGCCGTGGCCTCCAGACCGGACTTCAGGTTCTTGACCTTGCCGCTCTCGTAGTCGTATCCGAAGTTCTGGATCGTCGCCAGGTACACACCGCCGTTGATGGAGGCGGGGGACGTCGTGGAGTTCGGGTTCGCGGCGATGTCCAGGAAGGTCTTGAAGCGCGGGTCGTACTTCAGCTTCGGCGACTTCAGGGCGGCCAGCGTCGAGGGCACGTTGTGGATGGCGTTGGAGAAGTTCACCACCGCGTCCGTGTCCGTGGTGATGTACTTGACGAACTCCCAGGCCGCGTTCTGCTTCTTGCTGGTGGCGGCGATACCGGCGATGGTGCCGGTGATGTAGCCCTTGCCGTACTGCGCGACCTGGTCGTCGGGCACGGGCAGCGGGGCGACGCCGATGTCGAACTTCGGCTTGGTCGCGAGGGCCATGCCGAGCCGCCACTCGCCGTCGAGCTGCATGGCGACCTGGCCGGTCTGGAAGGGGTGCTTGTCGCCCCACTCGTCGCCGAGCGTCGCCCGGTACTTCTCCAGCTTCTGGAACCCGCCGAGGCCGTCGACGAGGTTCTTCTGCAGCGTGAACGCCTCGGTGAAGGCGGGGTCCTTGGCGATGTTCGACTTGCCGTCGGAGGTGAAGTACGTCGGCGAGAACTGCGCCGCGTAGTGCTCGGTCGTGGTCTCCCAGCCGTGGTAGTCCGGCATGAAACCGAGCTGCTTGTAGCCGTCGCCCTGGGTGATGGTCAGTTTCTTGGCGTCCGCCTGGAATTCGGTCCAGGTCTTCGGCGGGCTGGTGATGCCGGCCTTCTTGAACGCCGTCTTGTTGTAGTAGAGGCCGTACGCGTCACCGAGCAGCGGAGCCGTGCAGCGGTTGCCGTCGTACTGGGTGTACTCGTTCATCGCCTTCGGGAACGTCGTCTCCGGGTCGATGCCGGACTTCTTGAAGAACGGGTTCAGGTCGACCAGCGCGCCCGAGGAGCAGAACTTGCCGACGTTGTTGGTGGTGAACGACGAGATGACGTCCGGGGCCTTGTCGCCGCCGCTCCGCAGCGCCTGGTTGATCTTGTCGTCGGTCATGTTGGAGACGACGTTGACGTGGATGTTGGGGTGCGCCTTCTCGAAGCCGGCGATCAGCGCGTTGACCGCCTTCACCTCGTTCGGGGCGCTCCAGGCGTGCCAGAAGTTGATGGTGGTGTTCGCGGAGGCGTCGTCGGAGGCGCCGGAGGAGGACTGGCCGGTACAGGCGGTGGTGAGCAGGGCCAGCGAACTGGTCAGCACAGTCAGGGCAAAAGCCGTCTTTCGGGCAGCGAAGGGTATGGGCATGGCGGGATCTCCCAGGGGCGGGCGGAACAGAGAAGGACCGGTGCGGAGCGGGAAAGGGCCTGTGCGGGGGTCTGTTGCGGGTGCGGGTGCGGGTGCGGGTGCGGGGGCGGGTCAGCGTGAGGTGTCGAAGACCTCGTCGCGGGTGGTCGCGAGCGCGCTCTCCAGCGCGCCGCGCAGCACGGGGTGTTCACGGACGTCGCCGACGACGAGCCGCGGCCGGGCGGCCGCCAGCTCCTCCAGCTCGGCCTGGACGAGGGCGCGAAGCACCTCGCCGCCGGCGGTGAGGACGGTGCCGCTGAGGACGACGAGTTCGGGGTCGAGGACGGAGACGAGGGAGGCGAGACCGGTGGCGAGCCGGGTCGCGTAGGTCCGCAGGAGTTCGTGGTGCGGTCCGGTGCCGTGATCGGCGGCGCGGCCGACGAGTTCGGCGGCGACCTCGGAGTGCGAGCCGGTGGGCAGGTCCTCGATACCCAGCTCGCGGGCGAGCCGGGGCACCGCCTGCGAACCGGCGAGCTCCTGGTAACCGCCGCTGTTGGCCTTGGTGACCTGGCGCACCAGCGGGGTGCCCGGCACCGGCAGGAAGCCGACCTCGCCGGCGCCGCCGGTCCAGCCGCGGTGCAGCCGGCCGCCGAGGACCAGGGCGGCGCCGAGGCCCTCCTCGTTCCAGAGCAGCACGAAGTCGCCGTGCCCGCGGGCCGCGCCGAGCCGCTGTTCCGCGATGGCGGCGAGGTTGACGTCGTTCTCGTACTCGACGGGCATCGGCAGCGCGGCGGCGAGTTCGTCGAGCAGCGCGGGGGAGTGCCAGCCGGGCAGGTGCGAGGCGTAGCGCAGCCGGCCGGTGTTGGGGTCGAAGGCGCCGGGGGTGCCGATGACGACCCGGCGGATGTCGTCGCGGGCCAGCCCGGCCGCCTTCACGGCGCCGTCGAGGGCGTCGGTGACCTGCCGTACGACGGACTGCGCGGGGCGCCTGCCCGGGGTCGGCAGCTCGAACTCGCCGACGGTACGGCCGGTGACATCGGCGACGGCGGCGCGGATCCGGGCGGGGTTGACGTCGAGCCCGGCGGCATGGGCGGCGGCGGGGTTGACCGAGTAGAGCTGGGCGTTGGGCCCCGGGCGGCCCTCGCTGGTGCCGGTCGCCAGCACCAGCCCGGCCGCCTCCAGGCGGGCCAGCAGCTGGGACGCGGTCGGCTTGGAGAGGCCGGTGAGCTTGCCGATCCGGGTGCGCGACAGCGGGCCGTGCTCCAGCAGCAGGTCCAGTGCGGCGCGGTCGTTCATGGCGCGCAGCACGCGAGGGGTGCCCGGCGTACCGGCGGTTCCTGCCATGTGGTTCGACACCTGCCTTTCCAGCCGCTCAGTTTCCCAGTGACCTGGGTGATCGGTCCACCCGGGAGACCCGTCGGAGTCGTTCGTCCTTGATCACTGTTAGGAAAGTTTCCTGTTGGCTGGAAAACGTAGGCCGCCGGAAGGGGGGCGTCAATAGCCCGCCGGCGCGGCAATGCAGTCGTTACCTGGGCTTGAACGGGCACGGACATGCGAAAGGCCCGCCCGGGAGACCGGGCGGGCCCTGTGGCGAGGGGGTCGAAGGTGCTAGTTCACCTTGATGTAGTCGCCCGCGGCCTTCGTCGCCGCGGTGGTCGCCGTACCGGCGAAGACATAGCGGTAGTAGCCGCTCTTCGACGCCTTCACGGTCGTGGACAGCGCGCCGCCCGTGCCGGAGGTGATGGTCTTGACGGTGGTGTACGTCGTGCTGCTCGCGGGGCGGAACTGCAGGACGGCCTGCTGCCCCGAGTAGCCCTTGTACGCGGCGGCGTTCCAGTCGGCCCGGGTCAGCTTGCCCTTGACGGTGATCGTCCTGCCCTTGGCCACCGGCTCCGGCGAGGCGTCGGCGGTCAGCTTGGCCGCGCGCTGCAGCTTCGCCGTGCCCAGGTTGCCCCAGACCGCGGTGCCGGAGTTGAAGCTCAGGAAGTCGTCCGAGCTGGTGCCGTCGGTGTAGGAGTAGAGGCCACCGGCCTTCCAGGTGGTCGCGTCGGCGGCCTCGGACAGGTCGCCCTGCGGGTCGATGACGATCTTCTCGGTGCAGCTGGCGGTGACGGTCGTGTCCGTCGTCGCCGTCGTCGTGCAGGTGGGCACGTCGTCGGGGCCGACCATGTTCTGCAGCGACTTCAGGGTGCCGCGGTACAGGATCACCCCGGCGAACGTCGTGTCGCCGTCGATGTTCACGTCCACCGGCCGGGTCAGGGTGTACGTCACCGGCACGCTCACCGTCTTGGTGGTGCCGACGACGATGGCCTTGCCGTTGTTCACCGTCACGCCGGTGAACTTCAGGTCGGGCGTGCTCGTGGCCGCGGAGGCGGCGGGCGCCGCGATACCGGCCAGGGCCAGGGCACCCGACAGGGCGGCGCCTATGGCGAGCTTTCTCATGTATCCCCACATTCGGAACGGGTCCCCGGGCGACGTCGCGCTCCAGAACAAGGACCCGTGGTGGGGTGACCCTAGATCATCGCGGTGCGCGCCGATAATGCGGGGGAGCTGTGAAGGTCATCTGAATCCGGCCGGATGGCGGGTGAGGGTCACGGCTCCGTCACGATCTTCGTTGTGCCTGGTCAACAGGCCTCTTCATAGAGCTTCCTGTCTCTTGATCCCGACACCGGCCAGGAGAGCGCGAAGATCATGACCCCTCGAAGACGGCTGTTCGTACGGCTGCTGCTGAGCGCCTTCGCCGACTTCGTGCCGCTGATGCTGACGATGTGCGTCATGGACTTCGTCGACGACGGCATCGCCTGGTCGGCCTTCGGCCGGTTGGCGGGGATCCCGGTGGCCTGGGCGCTGCTTGCCCTGCCGTGGGCCGCCTGGCGGACCGGTGTGCTGGTGCGCGCGGCGCGCGGGCTGGGCATCGAGGCCTCCGAGAACGCCCTGGACCACACTCAGACATACGTCCTCACCGGCATCCCGCTCGCCCTCGTCCGTGCCGAACTGGGCTCGGCCCGGCGGGCGTTCGAGGTCGGCGAGGGCAATCCGGTGGACTTCCGCTGGCGCCCGCTGCGGGGCAGGGCGTCCGCCGACGGGACGGTCACCTTCGACGAGTCCTCGGGGGAGGCCCGTGTCGAGGTCCGCGCAGGCAAGGGCCTCAAGAGCGACGTCCTCCTCTTCCAGGGCGCCGTCTTCATCGCGCTCTGTCAGATATTGCGCACGCTGCAGCCGACGAAGCGGGCAGGGTGAGATCCGGTCAGTCCTCGAGGAACGGGGCCGTGTCCAGGGTGGGGTAGGGGGCCGGGAGGGGGAGGGGCTCGCCGAGGTCGACCTTGACGTCGGTGTTGTAGTAGGCCTCGGTGGGGTCGTCGCCGGGGAGGACGGGGTCCGAGTAGCAGTGGGCCGTCTTGGTGCGGCGGTCGATGAGCACGTAGACGGGGATGCCGACGGCGGCGTAGGTGCGGAACTTGGGCCCGGTGTCGGTCTCGTGGTTGCTTGAGGTGACCTCGCCGACGAGAGCGATCATGTCCACGGGGTACCAGCCCTTGTGCGCTTTGCGATACGACTCGTCGAGTTCGGTCGCCCTGCGTCGGCGGATGTAGAAGTCGGGGACGAACAGCGTCATCGTCTTGCCGTCCTCGTGGGCGGCTCGATAGCCGTTGCCCATGCCCACGAGTCGGAAGCCGGCTGAGCGGAACTGGAAACTCAGCTCGAACGCGCCGTCGTTGTGGTTGTCGTTCGCCGTCGGCGGCACGATGGCCATCCCCTCGATGTACTCGGGCCGAATCGGCGCCACCGACGCCTCTTCGATCGCGATCAACAGATCGATGGGGTCCTGCTCCGTCATGATTTTCTCCATGATCGGCTCGGCGCTCATCCCTGGTTCTCCTCACGCTGATGCCAGGCTAAGCCCGCGCTGGGCGCCCCGGCAGAACGATGGGGCACCCCGGGCGCTGTAAGACGCCGGAATGCCCCACCCTTCACTCGAACGAGCGTGCTGAACCGTTCCGCTACTTCCCGGGCGTCGCCGGCCGCTGCGAGGCGATCGGCGCCGTAGCCGCCACCTGCGGCGAGTCCGAGTCGGAGAAGACGGACGGGGCCGCCACCACCGCCACCGGGTCCGCGGCCTCCTCGTCCAGCAGTACGGCCGATTCGCCGCCGACGATCCGGATGTGCGCCGCGTCGAAGGCCCGCTTGATCCGCCAGCGCAGCTCGCGCTCCACGGTCACCGCCTTGCCCGGCATGGTCTTGGCGGAGAGGCGGACCACCATCGAGTCGATGAGGACGGAGTCCAGGCCGAGGATCTGGATCGGGCCCCATAGGAGCTCGTTCCAGGGCTCCTCCTTGCTCATCTTCTCGGCGACCTCGTCGAGGGTGGCCCGGACCCGGTCCAGGTCCTCGGTGGGCCGGACGGTGACGTCCACCCCGGCCGTGGCCCAGCCCTGCGAGAGGTTGCCGATGCGCTTGATCTCTCCGTTGCGGACGTACCAGATCTCGCCGTTCGCGCCGCGCAGCTTGGTCACCCGCAGGCCGACCTCGACCACCTCGCCGGAGGCCACCCCGGCGTCGATCGAGTCGCCGACGCCGTACTGGTCCTCCAGGATCATGAACACGCCGGAGAGGAAGTCCGTGACCAGGTTGCGGGCGCCGAAGCCGATCGCGACACCGGCGACACCGGCCGAGGCCAGCAGTGGCGCGAGGTTGATCTGGAAGGCGGACAGCGCCATCAGCGCTGCCGTGCCCAGGATCAGGAAGCTCGCCACCGACCGCAGCACCGACCCGATCGCCTGCGAGCGCTGCCGCCGCCGTTCGGCGTTGACCAGCAGTCCGCCGAGGGTCGTGCCCTCCGCCGACTCGGCCGTCCGGTTCATGCGGTCGATGAGCTTGGTGATCGCCCGCAGCACGACGTTTCTGAGCACCACCGCGATCACCAGGATCAGCAGCACCTTCAGACCGATCGCGAGCCAGGTCGACCAGTTCTGCTCGACCCAGCTCGCGGCGTTCGTGGCGCTCTCCTGGGCGTCCTGGAGCGTGGGCACCGCCGGGGTCGACGACTCCGAGGGAGTCGGCGACGGTGACGAACCGGCGGCCAGTAGGACGGCGGGCAAGGACACGGCGGGTACCTCCAGGCGGTGCGGTACTGCCCTCCGGTACGGCGTTCCGGGTCAGGTACGGCGGTCAAGGTCACGAAAAGGTCACCGGACGGGCAGGACAACCACACTAACGGGGCACTGGGTGTGCGCCCCACCGATACAAGAAGGAGAGACTGTGCTCACCCCGCCTGAACAGGCCCGCTTGAAGAGGCGGGCAACCGGGGGATGAATGCGGTGTGGTCGAAAACACTCCCAGCCCGTTACCGGGACATGGTGGCGCGTCCACCAGGCAAGAGGGGAGACTGGCCACAGATCGTCCCGGCGCGAGCCACGCGCCGCCGACGCCCAAGGAGGCACCCGTGCCGCATGTCCTGGTCCTCAACGCGTCGTACGAGCCGCTCGGCGTCGTACCGCTCCGCCGCGCGCTCATCCTCGTCCTGGAGAACAAGGCAGTCGCCTTGGAGGAATCCGGCGCCTATATGCACAGCGCAACCGTCACAGTCCCCGCACCCAGCGTGGTCCGGCTCAAGCGATTCGTACGGGTTCCCTACCGGGGGCCCGTTCCTCTCACTCGAAGGGCGCTCTTCGCGCGCGACGGGGGCCGGTGCATGTACTGCGGTGGCGTCGCAACCAGCGTCGACCACGTCATCCCGCGCAGTCGCGGGGGTCAGCACGTCTGGGACAACGTGGTGGCGTCCTGCCGCCGCTGCAACCACGTCAAGGCCGACCGCCATCTCTTCGAGATCGGCTGGCGGCTGCGGCACAAACCAGCCCCACCCACCGGCCTGGCCTGGCGCATCATCGGCACCGGCCATAGGGACCCGCGCTGGCTGCCGTACCTGCAGCCGTACGGCGCGGACGACGCCCTGGCCCGGATCGACGGCATCTCCGCCTGACGATCCGGGCTTTCGCGTACCCCGTGGCTGCGGGTCCGGCCACGGGGCCCTACGGCGTGGACGGGGTGTCTCAGCCGAACCAGCTCACCTGGACGATCACGATGCGCTCACCTCGCACGTCGGTCAGATAGGTGAGCATCAGCAGCCCCCGGCTCTCGTCGCGCACACCGGGACCGGGTCCGGTATAGGCGGCCCCCTCCAGGAAGACCATGGACTCGCGCACGGCGATCTCATTCGCCAGTCGCTCCGTCTCGGCGCGGGCCGCATCCGGAAGTCCGTCCAGCAGGTCGTCCTGGAACAGCTCCCAGCGCCAGTCAGCCACCACCCGCGACCTTGCGATGCGCGGCGCGCACGATCTCCCCGGCGGCACGGATGGCCTGTTCACGTACGGCCGGGTCGGGGCTGTTGACGGCCTGCTCGGCGGCGTGCAGCCGACGCGCTGTCCCGGGGTGGCGCTCGATCTCGACCACGACACCCCACTGCCGGTAGAACATCCGGATCGGTACGACACTGTCCTCGTCGCCGGCCCGTACGAACGCCTTCTGGAGGTCCTCGAAGAACTCGGGGAGGCGGGACGGCGCGACGGTGGCCACGGCCTGCCGGAGTGCGGGAAGCTTCAGTTCGGGCATGGGAATGAGCGGAGCGTCCTCGTCCGCGTACGGCATCGTCATCGGCCGCCCCTTCCGCTCGTCGAGCACCTTTCCGGCACGGGCCCACGCTAGCGCCATTCCCGTCACTCCTCCGGCCGCGCGAGCGGATCCGTACCGCAGAGGGTGAGAGCGAGGCTCCACTCCGCCCAGACGGTCTTGCCCACACCGGCCCGCGGCCCCACGCCCCGGTCGTCCGCGAGTGCTCCGACCAGCAGTAACCCTCGCCCGAACTGATCCTCTCCGGTTACGCCACGCATACAGGGCAGCCGTTCACCGCGGGGGTCGCTCACCTCGACGCGGAGTGCAGCGGGTGTGGTGGCGCAACTCTCGCTCGTTCCCGGCCTGTTCCAGACTGCCGAGTACGCCCGTTCGCTGGCCATCAGCGAAGGCGCGGGGGTGTGGGAGGACCCCGATGAGATCGAGCGCCTCGTCGAGATCCGCATGCGCCGACAGGAACGCCTCCATGAGGAGCGCCCGCTTCAGGTGTACGCCATCGTCTGGGAGGCCGCGCTACGGCAGTTGGTCGGTGGGCCCGACACGATGCGCGCGCAGTTGGAACACCTGCTGGAAGTGGCCAAGCTGCCGAACGTACGACTCCAGGTGCTGCCCTTCCACGCGGGTGGACATCCGTGTATCCCGGGGGCGTTCACGATCATCTCGTTCGCCGAAGCCGCTGCGGTGGACGTGGTCCACGCTGACACCATCGCGTCTACTGTGTGGGTGGAGAGTGAGGCCGAAAGCACCGCGTACAGCGCGTTTTTCGAACGTACTGCGAGGCTGAGCCTCGCCCAGCACGACTCGGCTCTGCTGATCGATGCCATTCGCCAGGAGATGTGACCTCATGCATGAGTTCGACTTCGCCAAATCCAGCTACAGCAGTACCGCCGGCGAATGCCTCGAAGTAGCCCGCAACATCCCCCGAACCGTCGCCGTGCGCGACTCCAAAACCCCCGACGGCCCGATACTCCGCCTCGCCCCGAAGGCCTGGGCGGAGTTCGTCGCGTCGCAACGCTGATCGGTCAGCCGCCGCTGCGTGGGCCCTCGGGACGCGCGCCGTGTACGACGTACAGTCCGCCGCCCACCGCGAACGCGCCCAGCGCCGCCGCCCAGGCGGCCGGCTGTGCCCCGGGTTGCACGGGCCACGCCCACAGAGCCGTCCAGCGACCGTGCGGCCCCGCTGAGGCAAGGTACACGGCACCGACATAAGCGAAGGGCGGCAGCCAGCTCAGCCGGGCGCCGAGCAGTACGGCGGCCGCCGCCGTGACACCCGTACAGCCCAGGGTGTTGCGGATCACGGTCGGCGGCCCGAAGACCTCCGGATGCCCCAGCACGGCCAGTGGCAGCAGCACGGCCGCGAGCGCGGTGAGCCCGGTCAGCGCTTTTGCGTACCCGGGCACGTGCGTGCTCCGGTCCCGGGGGCCCCTGCGCCTCCGGGACCGGACGCTCGTCCGGCGGTCACGCGTAGCGCAGCTCCGCCGGGTGCACCGAGCGGCGCAGCAGGGGCAGCGAGGTGGCCGCGGCGAGCAGGCAGCAGACGTACACGACCACCGGGACCAGCAGCGCCCCGTACGGCACCGCCGAGGCGGTGTGCTCTGTGGCGAGCGCCGCGTACCAGACGCCGATCGCCATCCCGCCCGCGCCCGCCACCGTGACCGCGGGCAGCAGCGGCAGCGCGGTCTCCAGGAGCAGCGCCCGGGCCAGCACCCCGCGCGGCACCCCGGCCGCGGTCTGAGCCGCCAGGCCCCGGCGCCGGGTGGCCAGGGACTCCGCGGTGCCCACGACGAGAGCGGACAGGACGATCACCAGGGCGACGAGGAGCGCGGCGGCCGTCAGGTCGATCCCCGTCGTGTAGAAGGCCATGTCCGTGCCGAGCGAGCCGTCGCGGCGCATGGCGTGCAGATCGGCGAGCAGCACCTGCCGTACACCGGCGAAGCCCGTGCCCACGAGCGTCACCAGCAGCACGGCCGCGTTCGTGCGGGCCGCCGCCCAGGGGTCGTCGCGCAGCCGTTCCGCCGCGATGAGCAGCGCCGGCCGGCTCGCGCGGACCGCGACCACCCGGCCGAGCAGCCCGGACCACCAGCCCGGCAGCCACACCACCGCGACGCCGACCAGCACGATCAGCGCGAAGACCGACAGTCGGGCGGGTGAGGAGGCGAGACGGTCGCCGTTGTCGGGGGTCAGCACGGTCAGCAGCACCAACACCGTGCACAGGGCGCTCACCACCAGGAACACCCGCCCAGGAGGCCGAGTGGGCCGCACCCGGCGTACCCGGCCGAGCGGCGAGGCCACCACCCGGCGCAGCGCCAGCGCACTCACCGCCGCGCCCAGCACCGGCACGCCCACGGGCACCAGGACGATCCCGGCCCAGGCCAGGACGGCCGGCCGCGACCAGAGGGACAGCAGGACCGGAATCGCGACCGCGGTGGCGAGCCCGGAGCCCAGCAGGCAGGCAAGGCCCGTCTCCAGTGCCGCGATCCGTCGTACCTGGCCCGGTGCGGCCCCCGCGAGCCGCAGCGCGGCCAGCCGGCGGTCCCGGTGCACCGCGCCGATCCGCGCGCACTGTCCGAGGAACCCGAACACCGGGACGAGCAGCAGCATCAGTGCGACGACCACTCCGTCGCGCGTTCCGGGCTGGTCCAGGAGCCCGGAGCCGACCGCCACGCTGTACTGGCCGTCCAGCGACAGGAGGACGGCGACCGCCAGCCCGAGACCGGTCGCGAGGCCGGCCCCGGCCGCGGTCAGCGCGACCCGCCACCACTCCCGCCGGTCCGACCCCCGGGTCAGCAGCCAGGCGAGCCGCAGATCGGCCCTCATGCGGCCACCTCCGCCGGCCGCACGGCCCCGTCACCCATCCGCACTTCGCGGTCCGCGTACGCCGCCACCTGGGCGTCGTGCGTGATCAGCAGGACGGCCGTGCCCGCCTCCCGGGCCGTGTGCACCAGGGCGGTCATCACCTGCTCGCTCGCCAGCGAGTCCAGCGCCCCGGTCGGCTCGTCCGCGAAGACCACCTTCGGGCCGGTCACCAGCGCCCGGGCCAGCGCGGCCCGCTGGGCCTGCCCGCCGCTCATCGAGCCCGGCCGCAGTTCCCCCTGCCCGCGCACCCCGAACCGCTCCAGCCACTCGCCGGCCCGCGCCCGGGCGTCCGTACGCGTCGCCCCCGCGAGCATCAGCGGCAGCGCCACGTTGTCCAGCGCCGTGAGCTCCGGGATCAGCTGCCCGAACTGGAAGACCACCCCGAAGTCGGTCCGCCGCAGCTCGCTCAGCCGCTTCTCCGGCAGCCGGTCCAGCCGCTCCCCGGCGTACGTCACCGAGCCCGCGTCCGGCCGGACGATCCCGGCGAGGCAGTGCAGCAGCGTGGATTTCCCGCTGCCGCTGGCGCCGGTCACGGCGAGGATCTCGCCCGCGCGCAGCTCGACCGAGGCGCCGCGCAGGGCCTCGGTCCTGCCGTGCGCCCTGGCCAGGTCCCGGCCCGCCAGCAGCGGTGGTGGGGTGCCCCCGTTGTCGGTCATGCTGAGTCGACCTCCGCGGTCAGAGTGGTGAGCCGGTCCGCCGTCGTGTTCATCCAGCGGAGGTCGGCGTCGAGGTGGTTGAGGGCGAAGTCCGCCGAGAGCACGGTCGTCAGATCGGCGTTCCGCGCCGTCTTGAGAGCGGTGAGCTCCCGCATCCGCTCCATGTGTGCGGCGCGCTGGTCGCGCAGGTAGGCGGCCGGGTCACCGCCGGCGAGGATCGACACCACGACCTTGGCGAAGATCTCGTTCGTCACGAACGGTGCCGGCGGGGAGATCGCACCCGCCCACCGGGCCAGTTCCTGCGCGCCCGCCTCCGTCGAGCGGTAGCGGGTCCGCTCCGGTCCGCCGTCGGCGTCGGTGCCGTCCACCGCCGCCAGGCCGTCTCGGACCAGGCGCTGCAGGGTCGTGTAGGCCTGCCCGTAGGCCAGCGGGCGGGCCTGCGGGAAGCGCTCGTCGTGGCGCCGCTTGAGGTCGTAGCCATGACTCGGCCCGGCCTCGAGCAGCCCCAGGAGGATGTGCCGGGTGCTCATGGAGATCAATATACACCCGCTACATGTACTGAGTGAATAGTGCGCCGGTCCGGTGCGCTCCGGCGCCCGTCGAGAGTGCCGTCCCGTTCACGGGGTAGGCCTGCTCTGACCCGGCGAACGCCCCCACCCGACGGCATGACGAGGAGGCCACCGTGGCCGCAACGGTTCACCATCCGATCCCGGCCCAGTTCAAACCCCCGGCGGAGACCGAGCAGGAGCCCCATCTGTGTGTGTTCAGCGCCGAGGGCGCCTGCGCACAGGCGCCGCTGACCAGTGAGCCGCCGCTGCCCGACGCCGAGCCCCTCACCAGCGAACCGCCGCTCGCCGACGCGGCGCCGCTGACCAGCGAGCCGGGGTTGTAGATGAGCGAAGCCGCTCCTCTCGACGGGGAGCTGTCCCGGCTGGCGGAGCTGCACGGCGTCGCCACCTCCTACAGCCCGTCCCCGGACCGTACGGTCGCCGCCTCCGCCACCGCGGTGATCGCCGCCCTCGGCGCCCTGGGCGTCGACGCGAGCGGTCCCGAGGCCGTCCGCACCGCCCTCGCCGACCGGGAGCGAGACCTCGCCGAACGGCTGCTGCCGCCGACCGTCGTGCACTGGACGGGCGCCGGCGAGATCGCCCTCGGCCTGCCCGCCGGCACCCGTCTGGAGCTGCGGACGGAGGACGGGGAGACACACGACGACGTACGGGACCTGCCGCTCGGCGTCCATCTGCTGACCGCCACCGCCCCCGACGGCCGTACCGCCCGCACCCACCTCGTCGTCGCCCCCGACCGGCTGCCCACCCCCGCCACCCGCTCGTACGGACTCCTCGTCCAGCTCTACTCGCTGCTGTCCCGCCGCTCCTGGGGCATGGGCGACCTCGGCGACCTCGCCGACCTCGCCGACTGGGCCGCACGCACCGCGGGGGCCGGATTCGTGCAGGTCAACCCGCTGCACGCGGCCGTGCCCGGCGCCCCGACCGACCCGTCCCCGTACCGCCCCTCCTCCCGCCGCTTCCCCGACCCGGTGCATCTGCGCCTCGAGTCCGTCCCGGAGTACACCGCCGTGGACTCCTTCGCGGAACGCGCCGAACGGCTGCGGTCCGCCGTCCTCGACAAGGGCGCCCTCATCGACCGGGACGCGGTGTGGGAGCTGAAGCGGGAGGCGCTGGAGACGGTGGCCGCCGCAGCGCTCACCCCGGCACGGCAGGCCGAGTACGACGCCTTCCTCGTGGAGCAGGGCGAGGCGCTGGAGGACCACGCCACCTGGTACGCACTCGCCGAGAAGTACGGCTCCGACTGGCACCGCTGGCCCCAGGCCCTCCAGGACCCCCGCTCACCGGAGACCGCCCGGGCCCGCGCCGAGCTGGGCGACCGCGTCGCCTTCCACTCCCGGCTCGCCTGGCTCACCGACACCCAGCTCATCGCCGCCCAGCGCACCGCCCGGGAGGCCGGGATGCCGGTCGGGATCGTCCACGATCTCGCCGTCGGCGTGCACCCCCAGGGTGCGGACGCCTGGGCGCAGCGCGACGTCTTCGCCGCGGGGATGTCCGTCGGCGCCCCGCCCGACGCCTTCAACGCCCGCGGCCAGGACTGGGGCCTGCCGCCCTGGCGCCCCGACCGCCTGGCCGCCTCCGGCCACGCCCCCTTCCGCCGGCTCCTGCGCGCCCTGTTCCGCTACGCCGGCGCCCTGCGCATCGACCATGTGATGGGTCTGTTCCGGCTGTGGTGGGTGCCGGAGGGACGGCCGCCGACGGAGGGCACCTACGTCCGTTACGACGCCGAGGCCATGCTCGCGCTGCTGGCCCTGGAGGCCGGCCGGGCGGGAGCCGTGGTGATCGGGGAGGACCTGGGCACCGTGGAGCCGGGGGTGCGCGAGACGCTCCAGCGGCGCGGGGTGCTCGGCACGTCGGTGCTCTGGTTCGAACGGGACTGGGAGGGCGACGGCCGGCCCCTCCTCCCGGACCGCTGGCGTGCCGACTGCCTCGCCACCGCCACCACCCACGACCTGCCGCCCACCGCCGCCCGCCTCACCGGCGAACACGTCGAACTCCGCGACCGGCTGGGCCTGCTGACCCGCCCGCTGGAGGTGGAACGGGCCGAGGCGGCGGCCGACACCGCCGAGTGGCTGGCGCTGCTGACCCGGCTGGGCCTGCTCGCCGCGTCCGACGCCGGTGACGAGGAGGCCGAGATCCGGGCCGTCCACCGCTTCCTGCTGCGCACCCCCGCCCGCATGACCGGCGTCTGGCTCCCGGACGCCATCGGCGACCGCCGCCCGCAGAACCTGCCCGGCACCTGGGACCAGTACCCGAACTGGCGCCTGCCGATCGCGGACGCGGAGGGCCGCCCGGTGACACTGGAGGAGCTGACGGGGTCGGGGAGGGTGCGGGCGCTGCTGGAGGTCTTCCAGGACCGCACCGGCCCGTAGGGGTACCCCGGACGCGCGCCACTCGAATGGGCCAGCTAACTTGGGACCGTGGACAAGAAGAACGCCCTGCGCGCCGGCGCCCTGGCTGCCGGTACGACGCTGATGATGCTGCTCATGTCGTCCCCCGCGCTCGCGCTCACGCGTGACGACGGCGACGACCCCGGCCCGGGCCTGAGTGTCATCCAGACGCTGGGTCTCTACGTCCTGACCCCGCTCGTGCTGTTCGCGGTCATCGCGGGTCTCGTGATGGTGCTGGACAAGTCCAAGATCCGGGTCGTCAAGCCGAAGACCAAGGCCTGACCCCCGCTTCTCCACTTCTTCACCGAGGGCGCCGATCGCCTTCCCTGCGTACCCCGAGGGGACGTGGAGAGGCCGACCGGCGCCCTCGGCGCGTTTCAGGGGCTCGGCGCGGACAGATACCGCTGCAGGGTCGGTCCGAGCCAGGCCAGGATCTCCTCCCGCGCCAGCTCCGCCGCGGGCGGCAGCCGTAGTACGTACCGGGTGAGCGCCAGCCCCATCAGCTGCGAGGCGCACAGTGCCGCCCGCGCCGGTACCTGTTCGGGGTCGGGGCACACCTGCTGCGCCACCGGCACCACCTGCTCCCGGAAGATGCCCTGCAGCCGCTCGGCCCCCGCCTTGTTGGTGACGGCGACCCGCAGTACGGCGGTGAGCTCCTCGTTCTCCTCCCAGATGTTCAGGAAGTGGGCCACCAGCGCCCGCCCGACCTCGGTGCGCGGCGACCGGGACAGGTCGGGCATCCGCAGATCGAGCGCGACGGCGGCCGCGAACAGGCCGTCCTTGTTGCCGAAGTAGCGCATCACCATGGACGGGTCGATGTGCGCGTCCTTGGCGATGGCGCGGATGGTGGCGCGCTCGTAGCCGTCGGTGGCGAAGCGTTCGCGGGCGGCGGCCAGGATGGCGGAGCGGCTGGCGTCGGAGCGGCGCGCCGCGGAGCCGTTCGCGGAATCTGTGCTTCTACTGGGGGTGCCGGTCATGCCAACGAGCGTAGGCCAACATTTGTGGGCCAACAAGCGTTGACTGCCGTGTGCGTCCTGCCCTACCCTTGCCAACAAGCGTTGACCAACAAGCGTTGGCCAACAGGTGTTGGCTTCCCTGGGAGGCTCCCATGAACGGCACGACCGGCCCCACCCCCGCCGCCCCCCGAGTGATCGTCGTCGGCTCCGGCCCCACCGGTCTGCTCCTGGCCGGTGACCTCGCCACCGCCGGCGTCCCGGTCACCCTCCTCGAAAAGCGCCCCCACAAGATCAGCAACCTCTCCCGCGCCTTCGTCCTGCACGCCCGCGCCCTGGAGCAGCTCGACGCGCGCGGTCTCGCCGACGACCTGGAGGCCGTCGGCCGGCCCGTCACCCGGCTCAACCTCTTCGACGGGCTCACCCTCGACCTCGGCACCCTCCCCTCCCGCTTCCACCACGTCCTCGTCCTGCCGCAGTACGAGGTCGAGAAGGTGCTGGAGCGCCGGGCGGTCGAGGCCGGCGTCGACTTCCGCCACGACTCCGAGGTCACCGGAGTGACCCAGGACGCCGACGGCGTCACCGTCCACGTCAAGGGCGCCGAGAGCCTGCGCGCCGCGTACGCCGTCGGCGCCGACGGGATGCGCAGCGCCGTCCGGGAGGCCGCCGGGCTGCCGTTCCCGGGGCGGTCGGCGATCAAGTCCGTCGTCCTCGCCGACGTGCTGCTCGCCGAGCAGCCCGAGACCCTGATCACGGCCGCCGCGGTCGGCGACGCGTTCGCCTTCCTCGTCCCCTTCGGCGACGGCTACCACCGCGTCATCTGCTGGCACCGCGGCCGCGACGTCCCCGATCACGAGCCGGTCGACCTCGCGGAGGTCAAGGAGATCACCCGGGAGGCCCTGGGCCGGGACTACGGGATGCACGACGCCCGCTGGATGTCCCGCTTCCACAGCGACGAACGCCAGGTGCCCAGCTACCGGGCCGGCCGGCTCTTCCTGGCCGGCGACGCGGCGCATGTGCACACCCCGGCCGGCGGCCAGGGCATGAACACCGGCCTGCAGGACGCGGCCAACCTGAGCTGGAAGCTCGCCGCCGTGCTGCACGGCCACGCGTCCCCCGACCTGCTCGACACCTACCAGAGCGAACGCCACCCCGTCGGCAGGACGGTCCTGCGCAGCAGCGGCGCCATCGTCCGCCTCGCCATGGCCAAGGGCTGGCAGCTGCCCGTGCGTGCCGCGCTCGCCACCGTCCTCGGCCGGCTGGCCCCCGCCCGCCGCCGGGTGCTCGGCCAGATCACCGGCGTCGGCTACCGCTACCCCGCTCCGAGGGGCGCCCACCGTCTCACCGGCGCCCGCGTCCCCGACCTCGCCCTGGGCGGCGGCGGCCGCCTCTACGAGGCCCTGCGCGGCGGCCGGTTCGTCCTCGTGACCCCGGGCTCCCACGACCTGGGCGCGGGCCGCGCGGACCGGCTGGCCGTGGCGCACTGGGCGAGCGGCCGCCGTACCACCCTGCTGGTGCGCCCCGACGGATACGTGGCCTGGGCGGCCGAGAACGCCCGGCACGCGGACATCGACAGGGCGCTCGCCGCCCACCTCGGCTGACCGGGACCCGTGCGGCCCGTGCGGCGGACCGGTCCCCACAGCCACCCTTGACAGGTGCTGCCCCGGGAGTTCCCATGGGAAAGCTCAGGCTCAACGTCCTTACTGAAATGGGGAGTTGAAATGGCAACCAAGATCGAGATTCGCCCGTTGGACAAGAAGGAGACCACCGGGGACAGCAACTCTCAAGGCGCCTGATCGGAGGGCCCGCGTGCGGACATCGTCGTCCCGGCGCCCGCTCTACCCGGGCGTCGATGAACTGGAGCGGCAGGCCCGCACGCTGGCCGCCTTCGCACCGAAGGTCCTGCGGCTGCGCGAGGCCGGGCGCAGCAGGGCCGGACGGCCCCTCCACGTACTCTCCGCCGGGCACGGGCAGCACCAGCTCCTGACCGTCGCGGGAGCGCACGCCAACGAACCCGTCGGCGGCGCCTCCGCGCTCCGCCTCGCCCGGCTCCTCGCCCACCGGCCCGAACTGCTCCGCGGGCTCGACTGCACCTGGCACTTCCTGCTCTGTCTCGACCCGGACGGCGCCCGCCTCGCGCACGGCTGGCAGCCCGAGGAGCCCACCCCGTCCCCGGAGGAGTGCCACCGGCACTTCTACCGGCCCGAGTTCGCCTGCCAGCCCGAGTCACCGCCCGCCCCCGGCACCGGCCGGGAGCCGCTGCCCGAGTCCACGGCGCTCGTACGGCTCCTCGACGAACTGCGCCCGACGGCCCAGTTCACCCTGCACGGCATCGAGATCGGCGGCGCCTTCACCATGCAGACCCGGGAAGTCCCCGGAGCCGCGCGGGCCTTCCGCGAGACCGCCGCCCGGCTGCGCATCCCGGTCGACGACCACCCCTGCGACGGCCCCGACTGGCGGCCGGACCCGCCCGGTGTACTGCGGCTCCCGCCCGCCAGCGGCAGCAGCGAACGCGACCCCAGCGGCTTCGTCGCCAAGAGCACCTGGCTGCACCCCCGCCGGTACGGCACGCTCACCGCCCTCGTCGAGGCACCGGCCTGGGCCGTCCCGGCGGTGAGCGACTCCCGGCCCGAACCCGACCCGCGGCGCGCGGTCGGTGCCGCCTGCGACCTGCTGCTGGCCAGGACCCGGGAACTCGGCACCCTGCTGGAGCCGGTCCGCTCCGACGCCGTGCCGCACGAGCTGCTGCCCCTGCACACCGCCGCCGCGGAACTGCTGCGCGTCGCCCCGTCGCTCGCGGTCGGCTGGGCGGAACAGGAACACACCGGCTCCCGCGGCCACTTCGCGACTCTCGGCGTCTCCGCCCGCCGTATCCCGCTGCGCGTGGCGGCCATGGCACGCCGGGCCGTCGCCCGTACCGCGCCCGCGACCGCCGACGTCCTCGCCGACCTGGTACGCGAATGGTGCCGGGAACTCGACAAGACCTACGAGCCGCGCTGGATCCCGGTGTCCGCACAGACCGGGCTGCATGTACGGACGATGCTGGATCTCGCCGGCCGGCTGTGCGCGTAGCGGGGAAAGCCGCGCCGTAGCGGAAAAAAAGGGGGCGCCCGGTATGTCACCGGGCGCCCCCACCGTCGTACCGGCTACTGGGCCGCCGCGTCCGCGGCCTGTGCCTTCAGCGCGCGCTCGACGCCCGCGCGGGACTCCGAGACGAGGCGGGCCAGGGCCGCGTTCGGCTGGGCCGCGGCCAGCCAGGTGTCCGTCCTGGTCAGGGTCTCCTGGGAGACCTGGAGGGACGGGTAGAGGCCGATCGCGATCTGCTGGGCGATCTCGTGCGAGCGGGAGTCCCAGACCGACTTCAGGACCTCGAAGTACTTGTCCGTGTACGGCGCCAGCAGCTCACGCTGGTCGGTCTGGACGAAGCCGCCGATCACCGCCTCCTGCACGGCGTTCGGCAGCTTGTCGGAGTCGATGACCGACGCCCAGGCCTCCGCCTTCGCCTCCTCGGTCGGACGGGCGGCGCGGGCGGTGGCCGCGTGCCGCTCACCGGCGGCTGTCTTGTCCCGCTCGTACTCGCCCGCGATCTCCGCCTCGTCGAAGCGGCCGACCGCCGCCAGCCGTTCCACGAACGCCCAGCGCAGCTCGGTGTCGACGGCCAGGCCCTCGATGGTGTGGGTGCCCTGCAGCAGGCTGTCCAGGAGGTCCAGCTGCTCCGGGGTGCGGGCGGTGGCCGCGAAGGCACGGGCCCAGGCCAGCTGGTGGTCGCTCGCCGGCGCGGCGGAGCGCAGATGGGCCAGCGTGGCGTCGGTCCAGCGGGTGAGCAGGGCCTCGCGGGCGGTCGGGTCGGCGTACAGCTCGACGGCGAGCTTCACCTGGCGGTGCAGGGACTGCACGACACCGATGTCGGACTCCTTGCCGATGCCGGACAGCACCAGCGACAGGTACTCGCGGGTCGGCAGTTCGGCGTCGCGGGTCATGTCCCAGGCCGACGCCCAGCACAGGGCGCGCGGGAGGGAGGACTCGAAGTCGCCCAGGTGCTCGGTGACGAAGTGCAGGGACTTCTCGTCCAGGCGGACCTTGGCGTACGACAGGTCGTCGTCGTTGAGCAGGAACACCGCCGGGCGGCGGCGGCCGGTCAGCTGCGGTACGGCCGTCAGCTCGCCGTCCACGTCCAGTTCGATGCGGTCGGTGCGGACCAGCTTGCCGGTCGCCTCGTCGAGGTCGTACAGGCCGATCGCGATCCGGTGCGGACGCAGCGTCGGCTCGCCCTTGGCACCGGCCGGCAGCGCCGGGGCCTCCTGGCGGATGGCGAAGGAGGTGACGACACCGGCCCCTCCTTCGCCGTCTGTCTCCACCTCCGGACGCAGGATGTTGATGCCCGCCGTCTGCAGCCACTTCTTCGACCAGGTGCTCAGGTCACGCCCGGAGGTCTCCTCCAGGGCGCCCAGCAGGTCCGACAGGCGTGTGTTGCCGTACGCGTGCCGCTTGAAGTACGCCTGCACACCGGCGAAGAACTCGTCCATGCCGACGTACGCGACGAGCTGCTTCAGGACGGACGCGCCCTTGGCGTACGTGATGCCGTCGAAGTTGACGAGCACGTCGTCCAGGTCGCGGATCTCCGCCATGATCGGGTGCGTGGAGGGCAGCTGGTCCTGCCGGTACGCCCAGGTCTTCATGGAGTTGGCGAACGTCGTCCACGAGTGCGGCCAGCGCGAGCCGGGCGCGTACGCCTGGCAGGCGATGGAGGTGTACGTGGCGAACGACTCGTTCAGCCACAGGTCGTTCCACCACTCCATGGTGACCAGGTCGCCGAACCACATGTGGGCCAGCTCGTGCAGGATGGTCTCGGCCCGCGTCTCGTACGCCGCGTCGGTCACCTTGGACCGGAAGACGTACTGGTCGCGGATGGTCACCGCGCCCGCGTTCTCCATCGCGCCCGCGTTGAACTCCGGCACGAACAGCTGGTCGTACTTCTTGAACGGGTAGTCGTAGTCGAACTTCTCCTGGAACCAGTCGAAGCCCTGCCGGGTCACCTCGAAGATCGCGTCCGAGTCCAGGAACTCGGCCAGCGACGGACGGCAGTAGATGCCCAGCGGCACGCTCTGCCCGTCCTTCTCGTACACGCTGTGCACGGAGTGGTACGGGCCGACGATCAGGGCGGTGATGTACGACGAGATACGCGGCGTCGGCTCGAAGACCCAGGTGTCGTCCTTGGGCTCGGGCGTCGGCGAGTTGGAGATCACGGTCCAGCCGGTCGGAGCCTTCACCGTGAACTGGAAGGTCGCCTTCAGGTCCGGCTGCTCGAAGGAGGCGAAGACCCGGCGGGCGTCCGGCACCTCGAACTGGGTGTACAGGTACGCCTGCTCGTCGACCGGGTCGACGAACCGGTGCAGACCCTCACCCGTGTTGGTGTACGCGCAGTCCGCGACCACGCGGAGCACGTTGCGGCCCGCCAGCAGGCCCGGCAGTGCGATCCGGGAGTCCGCGAAGACCTCGGCCGCGTCGAGCGCGTCGCCGTTCAGGGTGACCTCGTGGACCGCCGGGGCGACCAGATCGATGAAGGACGCGGCGCCGGATTCGGCGACGTCGAAGCGCACCGTGGTCACGGACCGGTAGGTACCGCCCTCCTGCGCGCCGGAGAGGTCGAGATCGATCTCGTACGAGTCAACGGTGAGCAGCTTCGCCCGCTGCTGTGCCTCTTCGCGAGTCAGGTTTGTGCCAGGCACGCGGTCATCTCCTCGTTATGTGTGGGTTGCGCCATCCTTCCATGGGACAGTGCCCGGGACGTCGAGGGAAAACCCGAGAGATTGCAGTGCCCCGTAAGGGGCGCGGGGAACTGCGCGACCAGCCACGACGGTGCCGCAGTCGCACGACGGCAGACCGCGGCACCCCTGAGGCGCTTGAGACCCCCTTACTTCGACAGCTCCACCGCCACCAGCTCCGCGATCTGCACGGCGTTCAGCGCAGCGCCCTTGCGGAGGTTGTCGTTGGAGACGAACAGCGCGAGACCGTTGTCCACCGTCTCGTCGCGGCGGATCCGGCCGACGTACGACGGGTCCTGGCCGGCCGCCTGCAGCGGGGTCGGGATGTCGGAGAGCTCGACACCCGGCGCCTCGGCGAGCAGCTCGGTCGCCCGTTCGGGGCTGATCGGGCGGGCGAACCGGGCGTTCAGCTGGAGGGAGTGCCCGGAGAACACCGGGACGCGCACACAGGTGCCGGAGACCTTCAGCTCGGGGAGCTCCAGGATCTTGCGGGACTCGTTGCGCAGCTTCTGCTCCTCGTCGGTCTCGTTCAGACCGTCGTCGACGAGGTTGCCGGCGAACGGCAGCACGTTGAAGGCGATGGGCCGCTTGTAGACCTGCGGCTCGGGGAAGTCGACCGCCGAGCCGTCGTGGGTCAGCTTCTCCGCGTCGGCGGCCACCTTCTGCACCTGGCCGTGCAGTTCGGCGACGCCCGCGAGACCGGAGCCGGAGACCGCCTGGTAGGTGGTCGCGACCAGCGCCTGAAGGCCCGCCTCCCGGTCCAGCACCTTCAGGACCGGCATCGCGGCCATCGTGGTGCAGTTCGGGTTGGCGATGATGCCCTTGGGGCGGTCCGCGATCGCGTGCGGGTTGACCTCGGAGACGACCAGCGGGACCTCGGGGTCCTTGCGCCAGGCGGAGGAGTTGTCGATCACGACGGCACCCTGTGAGGCGACCTTCTCGGCCAGCGCCTTCGAGGTGGCCCCGCCCGCCGAGAACAGCACGATGTCCAGGCCGGTGTAGTCGGCGGTCGCCGCGTCCTCCACCGTCACACCGTCGAGCACGGTCCCGGCCGAGCGGGCCGAGGCGAACAGGCGCAGCTCCGTGGCCGGGAAGTTGCGCTCCGTGAGGATCCTGCGCATGACCGTGCCGACCTGACCGGTGGCTCCGACGATTCCGACCCTCACGGTGACTCCCTCTGCGTACGTTGACGTGTGTCTGCGGCCTTTCCATCATGCGGCCGACCCGGGTCAGCCTGTCCAATTCTTTGCGCGCCACGCCCACCGACTGGACCAGCCGCCCCGTGGAACTCCCGCTCGCACCCGCGCTGAGCTGCAGAAATTACCTCTCCGTGGCCGTCGCGCCGCAAGCTGTGCTGCGCCGGGCGCCGGTGTGACGTACGCCTCGGAAAAGATTTCGGCGCCCCGGCCGAACGTTTCCGGGGGCTGCGGCGTCGTAGGGGAAACGCAGTGAGGGGGGTGGGTCGTGCTGCGCAGAAAGGCCCGCCGCGCCCAGGAGGACCAACAAGGGGATCCTCTGGACGCGGACCAGGAGCGCAGGGTGCGGGCGGTGCTCGCGCTGGGCGGCGTACCGCAGGCGGACCTGCCGGACGGGGTACAGCAGGTACGCCTGCGGTTGCTGGAGCGGACCGCGAACGGCCAGGAGGCCCCGCGGGACGTCTCGGCGTGGGCGGCGGTCGTCGCCTCCCGCCTCGCCATGGACTGGCACCGCGCCAAACGCCGCCAGGAACGCCTCGGCGAACGGCTGGCCTCCCTCCGCCAGCCCGACCACGCCCTCGGCGAGGACCGCAGCCTGCTCTCCGTCGCCGTCGCCCGCGGCCTGGACGACCTGACGGACGCCCAGCGCCAGATCCTCGTCCTGCGTTTCTACGCCGACCTGCCGGTACGCGGGATAGCCGAGGAACTCGGCATCCCCGAGGGCACGGTCAAGAGCCGGCTGCACACGGCGGTACGGGCCCTGCGCGCCCGCCTGCACGAGGACGAGGTGGTGTGAGCATGACCGCCGAACACGAGAACAACGCCGGTGGGCCGGGGAATGCCGTTGGGCCGGGCGAGGTCGATGCCCTGCTCGCCGTCCTCATGGACGAGCCGCTCTCCGCCGAGCAGCGGGCCGATCCCGCCTTCATGGCCGAGCACCGGGCCGCGACCGCCGACGTGGCGCTGCTGCGCGAGCAACTCGGGATCATCGGGGCCACCCTCGCCGGGCCACCCCCTGCGGCAGTCCGCCCCCGTCCGCATCCCGGTCCCCGCCCCCGCCCGGCCGGGCGCCGCCGCCCCTGGCAGCACCCCGGCGTGCGGGCCGTCGGACTCGCCGGTGCCCTCGCGGCCGCGTTCGCCTCGGTCGTGCTCGGCATCGGCTGGCTCGCGGCGAACGGCGGCTCGAGCTCCATGTCGAACGGCAGCGCCGACAAGGCCGCCGCCGGCGGCCGCGCGTCGGACGCGGAGTCCGCCGGCGGCCCCGGCTACCTCGCCTGCGCCCGGCTCGTCGTCGAGGGCACGGTGACCGGCGTGCACCGGATCCCGCACACCGGCGAGGAACGGGTCACCCTGAAGGTGACCCGCGCCTACAAACCGGCGAAGACCGCCGCCGAGGTCGACGTCCTCTTCGAGTCCGGCGCCGACGACCGGATCCGCGCGGGCGCCCGTCTCCTGGTCGGTGTCACGGCCGGGCAGCAGATCCCCGACCGGTACGCGGTGGGGGAGTCGGACATCGCGCCGGAGCGCGCCCGGATCGTCCACGACCTGCCCGAGTCGCGCACCCTGACCTGCCGGAAGTGAACCGCAAGTGAAAGGGGCGGGCGCCCCGCAGGACGCCCGCCCCCCAGCACCGCAATCGCTTACGGCGTGACCTTCTCGATCTTCACGCTGCCGGTGCCCGCGACCGTGCCGAGCGCGTCGACCAGCTGGACCTGGCCGAAGAACTCACGTCCCTCGGGGGCCGCCGCGGCCGCCGTGGCCTGCCCGGTCACCGTGGCCGACGCACCCGTGCCGAGCTGCACCGGCGTCGAGCCGTCGACGGTGACGCTGCCGAGCGCGGCGGAGAAGAACACGTCGCTGTAGTCGTAGTCGGTGGTGCCCGACGGGACCGAGTAGCCGACGACCTTGACGGTGTAGATGCCGGCGGCCGGCTTGGCGATGGACACCGCCTCCTCCGAGTCGCCGTCGGCGGACTGCGCGACCTGCTTGCCGGACGCGTCGTACACGGTCAGGTCGAGGTCGGCGGCCGTGTCGGAGACCTTCCCGATGGCCACGTCCAGCGAGGTCGCGCCCTCGGGCACGGTCACCGTGGTGGTCTGGGTCTCGCCCTCCTTGATCGACGGGCGGGCCGTCTTCGAGGAGCCGAGCGGGCCGCCGACCAGCCTGCCGTCGAGGGCGGCGAACTTGTTCGTCACCTTCCAGGAGGCGGTGACCGGGGTGCCGACCTGGGCCTCGGGCACGGTCACGGTCTCCGGGTCGAAGGCCGCGCCGAGCACGGTGACGTCCAGCTCGTAGGGGTTGTCGAGCAGCGGCGAGGTACGGCGCGCCTCGACCTCGATCTCCCAGACGCCGGCCTGCGGGGCTGCGTACGAACGCACGTCGGGCTTGCAGCCGTTGCCGTTCAGGTAGTTGTTGTAGCAGTACGGGGTACCGGTGTTGTCGACCGGAGTGCCGTACGGGTGGATGGCGATGAACCGGGTCTGGCTCTTGTCGGCGAGCCCGCTCATCGCGACCTCGAGGGAGGTGGCACCCTCGGGCACGGTCACGAAGTACGACGTGGAGCTGTTGCGCTGCACCGAACTCGACGCGGAGTAGGTGTAGTCGACCGGAGCGGACACCACGACGGTCGTCAGGATCTGCTTGTCGACGCCCTCGGTCCGCGGGTCGTCGACGTCCAGGATCGCGGACTTGATGCCGGAACTCCTGGGCTGCGCCTGCACCTTGACCGTCACCGGCTGGTTCAGCGGCAGCTTCACCTCGTCCGGACCGAGGATCTTGAAGGTGTGCCCGGCGTTGTTCTCGAAGTACAGCTCGTGCCGGATCGCCTTGTCCGTGCCGGAGGTCCGGGTGATCGTGACGTCGTACGTCTTCTTCTGCCCGGCCTTCAGGCCGCCTTCACGGTCGTACAGGCCCGTGCCGAAGCCCGGGGTCTTCAGCGCGTAGTCGAGCGCGGTGTCGACGGGGGCCTTGACGGTGTAGTCGTGCGCGGTGGCGTGGTCGCGGATCGCGTCCCAGGCGTCGACGATGTCGATCCGGCCCGCGCCCTCCTCGTACGCCTGAACACCCTTGATGTGGTGGGCCGTCGAGGTCAGCGCCGTGCGCAGGTCGGCGGGGGAGAGGGCGATGCCCTTCTGCTTGGCGGCCGAAAGCAGCAGCGCACTCGCGCCCGCCGCCTGCGGGGACGCCATCGAGGTGCCCTGGAGCATCGAGTAGCCGGCCGGGAGGGAGTAGCCGGCCTCGGCGACCGGGGAGCCCGGCAGCCAGGTCTGGGTGGTGTTGATCGCGGCGCCGGGTGCGACGAGCGTCGGCGTGAAGCCGCCGTCCTCCCGCGGACCGCGCGAGGAGAAGGGGAGCAGCTGGTACTTCTTCGTCACCTGGGAGCCGTAGTTGGCGGCCCAGGTCTCCTTGGAGACGGCCGCGCCGACCGAGATCACCTTGTCGGCCAGACCCGGGTCGCCGATCGTGTTGGCGCCCGGCCCGGAGTTGCCGGCCGAGATCACCAGCTGCACGCCGTAGGTGTCGATGAGCCGCGTGTACAGCTCCGCGCGGGCGTTGTTGCCGTCGTTCAGCGCCGGGAGGCCGCCGATCGACATGTTCACGATGTTCACGCCCCGGTTGGCGACCAGGTCGATCATGCCCTCGGTGAGGGCGACGTTGGTGCAGCCGCCGGTCCAGGTGCAGGCGCGGGAGGACACGATCTTCGCGCCGGGGGCCGCGCCGTTCATCTTCCCGCCGAACAGGCCGTTGGCGGCGGTGATGCCGGCGACGTGCGTGCCGTGCTCGGACTCGATGACACCGATGTTGACGAAGTCGGCCTTCTTGCCGACCCAGTCCCCGCCGTACGGGTCCATCGGGACGTCCTTGCGGATCTGCACGACGAACGGCTGCCGCTCGACGACGTCGGTCGCCGGGTTGTCGGTGCCGAAGTAGCCGATCTGATAGCCGTCTTTGTACGGCTTCATCGGTGTGTCGTCGGAGAAGTCGTCGTTGTTGTTCAGGTCGACCGTGACCGTGCCGGCCGCCGGGTCGTAGAGCACGCCCCAGCTGTCGGTGGTGTCGCCGTCGCGGTTGGCGTCACCGGCCGCGTCACCGCCCGCGGTGTACGACTCCTTGAAGGTGCTGATCTCGTACGATCCGGCGGGTGCCGTCCAGGTCTTGCCCGCGTAGCCGAAGCTCGGACCGGACACGGCCGTGACCATCGGCCGCCAGGTCTGGTCGCTGTCGACGATCGGGTCGGTCGCGGTCACCCAGTCGACGATCTTCCGCTCGCCGGTGGTGGTCTTCTGCAGCGCCGGGTGGCCGAGGTCCACACCGGAGTCCAGGATGCCAATGGTCACGCCCCGGCCGTCCGCCTTCGGGTGCTCCTTGACGAAGTCGACGGCGCCCGTCTCGAAGGAGGGGTTGTACGGGTTCGCGGCGGGGGTGTTCTTGTCCGGCCCCGAGTAGGCCGTCCCGGAGTAACCGCCCTTGGCGGTCCTGGCGTTGCCGTCCGGGACCGTCGGGTCGTCGAGCTGGATCTCCTGGCGCAGGTCGATCGCGTGCACCGAGGACAGCTTCGCGGCGGCGGCGATCGCGGAGTCCGCCCGGCCGGTGGGGACGGTCGCCCGGACGTAACCGAGCTTGTCGTACGTACGGCCCACCGAGCCGCCCTTGACCGCGTCCAGTTCCTCGGCGACCTGCTCGGTCCGCCCGGGCGCGGTCGCGATCATCATCGTGACGTTCTTGGTGCCGTCGGCCTTGGCGTCGGCGAGCAGTGCGGCATCGTCCGAACCGAGCTTGTCGTGGGCCGACTTGGCGCCGGGGTCCGCGGCGGTGACCGCGGGGGAGGAGGTCGCGGCGGCGGCCAGGGGGATCGGCCCGGCGGCGGAGAGCGCGGCCACGACACCGACGGCGACGGCGATCCGGCCCAGGCGTCTGTGGCCCGGTATCGGGTCGTGCTGCGGGGTGAGGGTCATCTGCATCCCTTGTAAGTAAAGGAACGAGCATGGAACGACCGGACATGGTCACGTCCGGCGCCTAGGCGCACAGCTTTCCCCAAGGGAACGTTCTTTTGGGAACGTTGACCGAAACGATATGAACGTATGGGGAAAACCCCCGGTCTGTGTCCTGGCCGGGCGCGGAAATCTCGTTGTCCGCCGCCGTTTCCGCGCCCTACCGTGCCGATGTGCGCGAGAAGCTGAGGGTGGCGGCCTACGCCGTGTGCGTCCGTGACGGACAGATCCTGCTGGCCCGGTCGCCCGCCCCCGACGGCGCCCCGGAGTGGGTCCTGCCCGGCGGCGGCATGGAGCACGGCGAGGACCCGTACGACACGGTCCGCCGCGAGCTCATGGAGGAGACCGGCTACCGCATCGAGGTGACCGGGCTGCTCGGCATCGACTCCTTCCACCGCCGCTTCTCCCGCGAGGGGCTGCGGCGCCCCGCCACCGACCACCACGGCGTGCGGATCATCTACACCGGCGAGGTCGTCGGCGGCGAACTGCGCAACGAGGTGAACGGCTCCACCGATCTGGCCGCCTGGCACGACCTGGACGCGGTACCGGACCTGAGGCACATCCGGCTGATCGACGTGGCCCTCAGGCTGTGGCGGGAGCGGCCGGCCGCGGGACGGTTTGCAGAAGAGCAGTCGTAAGCGCCGGAGACCCTCCCCTACCCCGGCAGATGAACGCGGAGTGGCCGGTCCCCGGCCTGCCGAAATCCGCTCCATGACCGGTCCTCACCTCGCCTGATCCACGTACGGTGATCGGTGCTGCGCGTTGCCGCCGCGTTCACGCGCAGGTCACTCCCGGTGCCAACGATCCAGAGTGAGCGGGAAGTTCGCGGAAGCGATCGCCCGCGACCACTGCCGGACGCGTTCGTACTCGGGGAGATCGCGCCATGTCGCGCATACGCTCTGTCGCCACCTCCGCGGCCCAGAAGGGCCGCGAGGCACTGGAGATCAACCGCCGTTCCGTGCTCGCCGCCGCCGGAGCCGTCTCGCTCTCCGCGGGCGTCGGCTACGCCCTGCGCCCCACCGACAGCCAGGCGGCCCCCGCCGCGACCGAGGAGCAGCAGCCGGTCGCCGAGAGCCGCAAGGCCCCCGCGGCGCCCCTCGCCCCCTACACCAAGGGCACCACCCTCGCCTCCGTCGCCGCACCCCGGAACAGCTCCGGGTACCGCCGCCTCGGCGACGGCGCCGGCTGGAAGCGCGTGCTGCGCTCCGACCTGGCCGCCGCCAAGTCCGGCCGGGAGAACCGCCGTACCGCCCTCGCCGCGTTCGTGCAGTTCACCGACCTGCACCTGATGGACGTCCAGCACCCGCTGCGCCTGGAGTACGTGCGCGTCCACGACCGGCACGCCTGGCGTCCGCACGAGGCGCTCACCGTGCCCGGCGCGATCTCGCTCGTCGAGCGGGTGAACGCGCTGCGCGGCGCCCCGGTCACCGGCTCCCCGCTGCACTTCGTGATGACGACCGGCGACAACACCGACAACAACGCCCACTCCGAACTGGAGTGGTTCATGAAGGTGATGAGCGGCGGCCGGATGAGCCCCAACACCGGGGACCCGAAGCACTACCAGGGCGTGCAGAACAGCGGCCTCAAGCTGTTCTGGCAGCCCGACTCCACCGTCCGCGACGCCGACAAGGCGCTCGGCTTCCCGCACCTCGCGGGCTTTCTCGCCGCCGCGATCCGCGAGGTCCGCAGCCCCGGCCTCAACCTGCCCTGGTACTCCACCGTCGGCAACCACGACGCCCTGCCGCTGGGCTGCTTCGGCGCCCACGCCGACCCCTACCTCGCCGCGGCCGCGATCGGCGGCAAGAAGCTGATGTCGGTGACCGACGCCGACGCGAAGAAGCTCCAGGACTCCATCCGCAAGGCCCAGGACCCGAAGGGCAGCGGCTACCGCGACTTCCTCAAGGCCCACGCCCGGTCCATGCGCTCGGTGACGCCGGACGAGAAGCGCGCCCCGTACACCCCCGCCGACTACCTGAAGGCCCACCTGGACCCGGCCTACCAGGGCCTGGGCCCGGTGGGGCACGGCTACTCCTCCGCCAACGTGGACGCGGGCACCCAGTACTACGCCTTCCGTATCTCCGACGACGTCATCGGCATCAGCCTCGACACGACGGACGCGGGCGGCCACTACGACGGCTCCATCGGCACGGCCCAGCTGAACTGGCTGGACAAGACCCTGACGGAGAACAAGGACTCCTACGCCGTCGTCTTCAGCCACCACACCAGCCAGACGATGACCAACACCCGCCCCGACCCGGCCCACCCGGGCGAGCGCCGTCACACGGGCGCCGAGGTGGTCACCCTCCTCAACCGCCACGCCAATGTGCTGGCCTGGGTGAACGGCCACATCCACCGCAACCTCATCACCCCGCACACCGCCTCGAACGGCCGCTCCTTCTGGGAGATCACCACGGCGTCCCACGTCGACTACCCCCACCTGGCCCGGATCGTCGAGCTGGTGGACAACAAGGACGGCACGATCTCCCTCTTCACGACTCTGATCGAATCGGCCGCCCCGCACCGCACCGACTTCTCCGACCTCTCCCAGACCGGCCTCGCGGCCCTCTACCGCGAACTCGCCTTCAACGCCCCCGGCGCCAGCAAGGCCCTGGCCGGCGACCCGGTGGACCGGAACACGGAACTGGTCCTGAAGAAGGGCTGAGACTCGCTCAACCGGCGTAGGCCGAGGCAACCGCCCCGATCACGGCGAAGTCCCATCTCCCGACCGCGTCAGACGACTCAGTTGGGGGATGGGACATGTCCGTACGTACGACGCTGGTGGCGGCCACCGCACTGGCCCTGTCGGCAGCACTGGCGGCACCGGCACTGGCGGCACCCGCGGCCGGCCACTCGGCCACCCGCAAGGCGGTGGAGGCGGCGGTCGCGGCCGGCGTGACCGGGGTGACGGCGACGGCCCGGGACGCGCACGGCACCTGGTCGACCACGGCAGGGGTGGGCAACACCCGTACCGGCGCCCCGCGTTCCCCGGACGACCGCTTCCGGGTCGGCAGCATCACGAAGACCTTCGTGGCCACCGTGCTCCTCCAACTGGAGGCGGAGGGACGCCTGTCGCTCGACGACACGGTGGACAAGTGGCTGCCGGGCGTGGTGACCGGCAACGGCAACGACGGCCGCCGCATCACCGTCCGCCGGCTCCTCAACCACACCAGCGGCATCTTCAACTACACGGCGGACGACGACTTCGGCCGCACGTACTTCCTCGCGGACGGCTTCTTCAAGCACCGCTACGACACCCTGACGCCGGCCGCACTCGTGGCAATCGCGATGAAGCACAAGCCGGCCTTCGCACCGGGCACGAGCTGGGCGTACTCCAACACGAACTACGTCCTGGCGGGCATGGTCATCAAGGCGGTGACCGGCCGCTCCTACGCCGAGGAGATCACGAACCGCCTGATCAGGCCCCTCCGCCTCACCGGCACGTCCCTCCCCGGCACCCGTACCACCGTCCCCCGGCCGAGCAGCCGCGCCTACTCGAAACTGGCGGCGACGACCACGGGCCCGACGTCACCGCCCTCAACCGTCTCTAGAGACTGAGCGGGAGTGAGTCCTGTTGCCAGGATTCGTGCTCAGCCGAGCGCCCCGGACGGTGTTGGGCGTTCTGGTCGACCGCGTTCGCTCCGCGTCCGGGCGGCACGGATCGTGTCCGTGGTCCGGGGATGCGGGGGCGGTGTCCCTCACGCCCTGGGGTACTCGGTCTGGCCTGGACGGTCCGATGCCCGCATCCATCGCTCTGGTGGGTGCGGGGCGGTGCCGTCCGACGCCTGATCGGGTGCCCCAGGGCGCGCCTTCCGATCGCCACGGCTGCCGCGTCGTGGCGGGTGGTCTTACGCGTAGTGGTGGTGAGGGGTTTCTGCCAGTGCTGGGCGCCCCACCGGGAGGTGTAGGCGGGGTCGACGGCGATGACGGGGATGCCGAGTTCGGCCGCCATGCTGACGAGCCGGGCCCGCAGCCTGGCCACGGGCATGCCAGAGATCAGCTTCCGGAACCACTTCTTGCGGCCGTGTTTCTCCCGGGTCTTCTCCGCGGTGAAGTCGAGGTCCTCGACGGCGATCGCGAGGCCGTGTCGCCGGGCCCAGTGCAGCAGCCGGATCAGGGCATGCCTCACCTGGGCGTCACGGTGACCGGCGGTGCCGGTGAGGTCGTAGCCGAAGCGGAGAGGTGCGCCGACAGGGTTTCCGTGGACGTCCGGGCGCCAGGCGGCCAGGTGGTCGGCGTTGGTGTCCACGCCGACCAGACCTCTCGCGCGGGCCGCCTCCAGCGGGATCGTCCGGACGGTCGGGAGGGTCCAGGAGGCGGTGAGGTACCAGCGGCCCCGGCCCACGTCTTCGTGGATGCGGTAGGCGACGGCCCGGTTGGCGGTGACGCGGTCGGCCCACTGCTCGCCCCGGTGCGCGAACGACACACGGGCAGCCAGGACATAGCGGCCGTGCGGGGCGTTCGCCAGGTGCGCCAGCGGCGCAGGGAGCTTGATCGAGACCTCGCCGTCGGGGGAGACGCGGAGGGTCTCGTTGCCGTACCGCTTGCCGGACTCGCCATCCGCCTGGAGGAAGCGGCGCCCGGCCCGCCACCGCCGACGCCACTCCTCTTCGGTCAACTGCGCCTGTTCCAGGTGATGCCGGCTGTTCAGCAGCTGCTTCCCGCCGCGCACCACGTGTACGACTCCGGTCTGCCAGTCGGCCTGTGCCGCCTGAAGCCGGTCTTCGAGAACGTGCAGGCGGCGGGATTTGGCAAACCACTCCTGTTTGCTGCGGTAGCCGCCGGGCGCGTGCTTGGAGCCCTTCTCGCCCGGGGGCAGGGACAGCCGGTGTGTGATCGTGCGCACGCCTGCCTGAAGGCTGTGGATGTGCGCGAGCCGGCCGCGCCGGGCCAGCGCCCACTGATCATGACTGGCCTTCGTGATACTGCCCGCCCAGCGGGAGGAGGACTCTCCGGTCAGAACCTGCTTGCGCCGCGCCCACTGCTCACCGTCGTGGTCCAGCTCGGCCGCGCACCTGGCCTTCAGATCACGGGAGGCCAGCGACCCGAGATGGTCACCGACCAGGCGCAGCGCCTCCTCGTCCCTGCCGGTCAGGTGTTTGAGCCGCGACCGGATCGCGACCCCGGACGGGCCGGGCACCATGAACGGTGTCGCGACCTCCCGCAGCCCGCCCACCCCTTCACCCCCGGTCCGGTGTCACGCAAATCCGTCACCACCTCCAACGACCACCACCGGTAAAGGTCACGCATTCGACGCAGGAACTCCCGTTCCCCACCTAGAATCCACCCGCGGGTGCCTGGAAAAACTCACTCACGCACGCCAGAACGCGTTCAAGCACTGTCGATCGCCAACTGTTCACAACCCCTCCATCGCCTCCTCCGCGGGCGAGATGATCTCCACCTCCGCCGACCTGACCCGCTTCTACGAGACCCTGCTGCGCGGCAGCCTCCTCCCTCCCCACCAGCTCAAGGAAATGAAGACCACCACCCCCGTCCCCGGCGCCCCCAACACCGCCTACGGCCTCGGCCTGATCGACCACACCCTCTCCTGCGGCCGCCACGTCTGGGGCCACGACGGCGGCATCCACGGCTCCACCTCCACCGCCGCCACCACAGCAGACGGCCGCCACGCCCTGGCCCTGAACTTCAACGCGGACTGGACGGGAGACCCGGAGACGGTGATGGAGGCGGAGTTCTGCGGGGAGTGAGCCCGGCGTCGATCATCCGACGGCCTACACCGGCGTCCGTTCAGCCGACTCGCTTGCCACTCTTTTTGCCGTCGGCTCTGCTGTCGTCGAGTGCGTGGAGGCGCTCGTGGGTCGCGTAAAAGCGCAGGTCAGGAGGATGGGTAGGATGACGGTCGGGTGATGTTGGGAGTGCGGGGTCCGGCGCTCGCCATGTAAACGCAGCCGACTCCGGGCCGAGACATTCCGTTCATCCGAATGAAACGTCTGTACCGCCTCATATCGGCTAACCCGCGGTTCCCGGGGATGGCTCGATATGGTGCAAGGCTGGTGATCGTGTGGGCGCTCGGCTCGGACTTCGTGTGCTCTCGGTCTACGAGGGATTTTTCTCCGGGGGAGCCCGGATCGTGCACAGCGATGTGCTGCTCGGCCTGGTAGAGGGCGGGCAACAGTGGCATCGCGTGCTGAGTGTGCACGGTGAGGTCTACCGGGAAGCCACCACACAACGCATGGAGGACGACGCCTGCTACCGCGCCCTTACGGCCGGTGGTATCGACGTCACCTCCCTCGGCCGTACCGCCGGGCTCGTCGACGGCACCGTCGCCGCCTCGGTCTTCAGCGGGCCCGAACTGGCCGACACGGCCCGGGCCATGGCCGGCGCGGATGTGATCCTGTCGCTGAAGGAGCAGCCGCTGGCGCTGCTCAACCAGGGCGGGCTGCCGCGTCGGCCCGTCGTGGTGTGCCTGCACCGGTCCGACCCGGAGAACCAGGGCCCGGCGCTGGACGAGCTCAAGGCCGCCATCGCGGACGGGACGGTTGTGGCGTGCGTCTGCTGCGCCGAGTCGACGCGGGACGCGTACGAGGCCGCCGGGATCCCCGGTGAGCTGCTGCACGTGATCCCCAACGGGGTCGACCTGCTCCGGTTCCGGCCGGATGCCGCGGTGCGGCTCGCCTTCCGGGAGTCCCTCGGGATTCCCGCCACGGCCCCCGTCGTCGTCTTCGCCGCCCGGTACGCCGGTATGAAGAACGTCCCGCTCTTCCTGCGGGCGGCCAGGGCGTGGCTGGCCCGCGAAGGGGGCGGCCACGTGATCATGTGCGGTGCGGGGATGACCGACGAGAACCCCGCCCTCTGGGCGGACATCGAGGTCGCCTTCGGCGCCGACCGTGCCGCCCTCGGCGACCGTGTGCACCTGCTCGGCGTACGGCACGACATGGAGGCCGTCTACGCCGGATCCGACGTCGTCGCCCTCACCTCCGCCTCGGGCGAGGCGGCGCCGCTCTGCCTCATCGAGGGCATGATGTGCGGCGCCGTACCCGTCACCACGGACGTCGGCGACAGCGCGTCGATCGTCGAGGGGCATGGCTTTGTGACGCCCTTCGATCCGGATGCCATCGCCTTCGCCTGGTCCGCGGCCGTCGCCGAGCGGCAGACCTTCGCACCGGCGCTGGACGCGAGTCGCGAGCGGTTCAGCCGTACGCGGATGATCGCCGCGTATGCCGACCTGCTCGGCCGCGTCGTCGGCGACGTACGCGACGAACTGCGTCCAGGCGTCAGCGGGCAGTAGGAGAGCGGGGCCGACGGGGTTCCAGGAGAGCCGGCACCGGAAGCCGGAGAGTCACCCGGGCAGCGGGTCGTCGCGGAGGACGCCGTAGAGGACGCCGTCGCGCCAGTGGCCGTCCCGGAACACGACGCCGCGCATCACGCCTTCGCGGGTGAACCCCGCCTTTTCCAGGGCGCGTTGCTCTGCAATGTTCTCCAGGTCGGTGTCGGCCTGGATGCGTTGCACCGGCGTGTGGGCGAACAGGTAACGGACGAGGAGAAGTTGCGCGCGTGTACCGACGCCTCGGCCACGCGCCTCCGGTGCCAGTGCGATGCCCATGCTCCAGCAGTACGACGTGGGGCCCGTCCTCAGCTTGTGCCAGGAGACGAAGCCGAGCGGAGCGTCCGCGTCGGAAGTGTCGACGACCAACTGGCCGTCGTCCGGGCCGAGCAGACCGTTCTCCGCGAAACGGCGCCGGAAGCGGTCGGGGTCCCGCCAGCCGAACCACTGGAAGGAACTGGCCGCTTCGGGGTCGAAGAGGAACCGCTCCAGCAGAGGGAGGTCGTCCTCACGGGCGGGGCGCAGTATCACGGAGGCGTCATCGCTCATCCCGGTCACGTTAGCCCCTGGCGACGCGCGGGATTAATGGTTTGACGGCGGTGCCCGGCGTCGCGGATCGTTCCGCGCGATGACAGAGACACGTACGGACACGCCTCCCGCCTGGGATGAGCGCACCCAGTTGACCACGTTCCTCGACTACGTCCGGGACACCGCCCGCGCCAAGTGCGAGGGGGTTTCCGCGGAGGACGCGCGCCGGGCCCCGCTGCCGGGGTCCCCGCTGATGACCATCTCCGGGCTGATCAACCATCTCCGGTGGGTCGAGTACTACTGGTTCCAGGTCGTCTTCCTCGGGGAGGAGGACCAGGGGCCCTGGACCGAGGAGGACCCCGACCGCGAGATGCGGATCGCCGTCGACTTCCCGCTGGAGCAGCTGCTGGCGGAGTACGAGGAGCAGAGCGCCCGGTACCGGGAACTGGTCGCCTCGGCCGGCCTCGACGCGGAGGCCAGGACCCCGATCCGCGACGGCCGGCGTCCCGACCTGCGCTGGATCCTCCTCCATCTGACCGAGGAGACGGCCCGCCACAACGGCCACCTCGACATCATCAGGGAGATCGTCGACGGCCGTACCGGCGTGTGAGCCGGCGGCGGTTCGCACCGGACACCGTCCTGACGGCATGCGGAGGGGCCGTCGGTCCCCCTCCGAACCGGCGGCCCCTCCGCTCCCCTCCTGCTGCCGCGATCCCCCTTATCGGGGCAGCACCACGACATACGCGGCCGGATCGCGGTCGCCGGCCGCCATCAGGGCCGTCCGGACCACCGCCGCCTGCTGCTCCATCGAGTCGCGCAGCTTCTGCGGCGTGATGTGGACGACCGTGATGCCCAGCCGCTCCAAGTGCTCCCGCTTGCGGGCGTATTCGGACCACTGGGCGTCCTCGTCCTGCCGGTGGCCCTGGTGCGGGGCGCGGGTGTCCAGTTCGACGCCGACCGCGTGGTCGGGCCAGTAGGCGTCCAGACCGCCCAGGTGCGGGCCGCCAGGCAGCCGCAGGTCCACGTTCCAGACCGGGTCGGGCAGGCCGTACTCGTGGACCATGCGGTAGAGGCGGTCCTCCGCGAGCGCCCGGCCCTCGGCGACCAGGGAGTCCACCGCGTCCACCACGTGCGGGCGCGAGAGCAGCTTCGCCTGGGTCAACTCCCGTACCACAGCTGCCGGTTCGCAGTGGCGGCCGCGTACCGCCTCGGTCAGCAGCCGCCGTACCGCCGCCGCGTCGGCCAGTTCCGCCACCGCGTCCGCGAGGGCGCGGGGGACCGGGGCCACCGGGAGGCCGGTCACCGGCTCGGGGGCCGGCAGGGCCGAGGTGCGGATCACGCGGACGTAGGAGGTCGAGCGCAGCCGGCGCAGGCGGGGGACCAGGACGTCCACGTGGTCCAGGGACAGGAGCGGCGGGGTGGACGAGAAGCCGTGGAGGGTCAGTGCCGCCAGGCCCGTGATCATCGCCTCCGGGTAGACCGAGCGGTGCGGGGAGTCCGGGGTCGGCTGGGCGGGGACGCCCGGGGTGGACTCGCGGGCCGCGAACAGCAGGGCCCCGTGCAGGCGTTCCTCGCTGGTGGCCGGGCCGGGGTGGAGCAGGATCACGCCCGGCAGGAGCTGCTGCCAGGGGCCACCCGGCCGGCTCTGCTCGGCGATCTCGTTGGCCGAGACGCCGTGGGAGCGGAGCTGGGCCGTCGTCAGCACCCGGCGGTGGACGTGGGAGAGGTGGCGGAGGGGGCGGGGGGAGAGCGGGGTGTTGTGGGTCATGGCCGGGAGATTCCCGTGTCCGGTCCGCCCCGTAACCGGTGTTACGTGTTCGTCGAAGAATACGGACAAGACCGGACTAAAGGACGGGTGTTCGGATGCCGAGTAGGCGGCGAAAACCCCTGGTCCGATCGGGTGCGGACCAGGGGTTACGGTCATGATTGACTGAATTGCGTAACGGTCACCCGGCGGGATACCTCAGGCCAAAGGTCAACCGGTGATTGCCGCCGCGTCGCACTCCTGGCCGCGCAGCGCCCGCGCCAGATCGTCCCGCGCCTCCAGCACCAGCCGACGCAGCGCGGGGGGCGCGTCGGTGTGCGCCGCCAGCCAGGCGTCGGTCGCCTCCAGCGTCTGCGGACTGTCCTGGTACGACGGATACAGACCGCGGACCACATCCATGCCGATCTGGATCGAGCGGTCCTCCCAGACGCGCGCGATCACCTCGAAGTACTTCTCCGCGTACGGGGTCAGCAGGTCCCGCTGGGACGGCTGGGCGAAGCCCGCGATCGTCGCCTCGACCAGCGCGTTGGACAGCGCCTCCGACTCCACGACCTGCGCCCACGCCTGCGCCTTCACGGCCGCCGAGGGGCGGGCGGCCAGGCAGCGCACCTGGTGGCGCTTGCCGGACGCCGTGTCGTCCCGGGCCAGTTCGGCCGCCAGCGCGGACTCGTCGGCCGCGCCGTGGGCCGCCAGGGGTTCCAGGAACGCCCAGCGCAGCTCCTGGTCGACGTCCAGGCCGTCGATCGTCGTCGTGCCCGCCAGCAGCTCCTGGAGCAGCTGGAAGTCGGACCCGTCCGATGCCGTCGACGCGAAGAACCGCGCCCAGGCCAGCTGGTGCTCACTGCCCGGCTCCGCCTGCCGCAGCTCCCGCAGGGCGCCCTCGGAGAGCAGCCGCTCGGCCGTCTCCCGCCACGCCGGTGCCACATAGTGCACCAGCGCCGACTCCGCCCACGCCTGGAGCATCTGCAGCACACCGATGTCCGACTCGCGGCCCGCGAACCGCAGCACCAGGCCGACGAAGTCCCGGGCCGGCAGCAGCGCGTCCCGGGTCAGGTTCCACAGCGCCGACCAGCACAGGGCCCGGGCCAGCGGATCGGTCAGGGCGCCCAGGTGGTCCCGGAGGGTCGCCAGCGACGTGTCGTCGAAGCGGATCTTGCAGTAGGTGAGGTCGTCGTCGTTGACCAGGACCAGTTCCGGCGCCTCGGCCCCGGCCAGCTCCGCGATCACCGTGCGCGGGCCGTCGACGTCCGCCTCCACGCGCGCGTACCGCTCCAGCGCGCCGTCGGCCGTACGGCCGTAGAGGCCGATCGCGACCCGGTGCGGGCGCAGCTCGGGGTGCGACTCAGCCGCCTCCTGCACCACCGCCAGCTCGGCGATCCGGCCGTCCGCGGCCAGCAGCACCTGCGGGGTCAGCGAGTTCACCCCGGCCGTCTGCAGCCACTTCCGCGCCCATGCGCTCATGTCCCGGCCACTGGTCTCCGCGAGTACCGACAGCAGGTCACCGAGCCGGGTGTTGCCGTACGCGTTGCGCTTGAAGTAGCGGCGGGCACCCTCCAGGAACGCGTCCTGGCCCACGTACGCCACGAGCTGCTTCAGCACGCTCGCGCCCTTCGCGTACGTGATGCCGTCGAAGTTGAGCTTGGCGTCCTGCAGGTCGCGGATGTCGGCCGTGATCGGGTGCGTGGACGGCAGCTGGTCGGCGCGGTACGCCCACGCCTTGCGCCGGTTGGCGAAGGTGGTCCAGGCGTTCTCGAAGCGGGTCGCGCCGACGTTCGCGAACGTGCCCATGAAGTCCGCGAAGGACTCCTTCAGCCACAGGTCGTCCCACCACACCATGGTGACCAGGTCGCCGAACCACATGTGCGCCATCTCGTGCAGGATGACGTTGGCCCGCGCCTCGTACGACGCCTGTGTCACCTTGCCGCGGAAGATGTACTCCTCGCGGAAGGTCACCAGACCCGGGTTCTCCATCGCGCCGAGGTTGTACTCGGGCACGAACGCCTGGTCGTACTTCCCGAACGGGTACGGGTAGTCGAAGTGCTCGTGGAAGAAGTCCAGGCCCTGCTTGGTGACCAGGAAGACGTCGTCGGCGTCGAAGTAGGGGGCCAGGCCCTTGCGGCACATCGCGCCGAGGGGGATGTCGAGCGTCGTCCCGTCGGGGAACGTCCGGGAGTAGGAGTCCGTCACATAGTGGTACGGCCCCGCCACCACGCAGGTGATGTACGTCGAGATCGGCTTCGTCTCCGCGAACCGCCAGACACCGTCGGTCTGCTCACCGGCGCCGTTGCTCCACACCGTCCAGCCCTCCGGCGCCCGCACCTCGAAGCGGAACGGCGCCTTGAGGTCCGGCTGCTCGAAGTTGGCGAACACCCGGCGGGAGTCGGCGGGCTCGTACTGCGTGTAGAGGTAGACCTCGCCGTCCTCGGGGTCGACGAAGCGGTGCAGGCCCTCGCCGGTGCGGGAGTAGGCGCACTGCGCGTCCACCACCAGCTCGTTCTCCGCGGCCAGGTCCTCCAGGGCGATCCGGGTGCCGTCGAAGACCTCGCCCGGGTCCAGATCCTTGCCGTTGAGGGTGACGGCGGTCACGCCCGGTGCGATCAGGTCGGCGAAGCTCGACGCGCCCGGCTCGCTGCACCGGAAGCGGATCGTGGTGACCGAACGGAAGGTCCGCGGCCCGCCCTCGCCCTCGCCGACGGCGGACCGCACGTCCAGCGACACGTCGTAGCCGTCGACCGACAGCAGGGCGGCCCGCTCCCGGGCCTCGTCGCGGGACAGATTCTCACCGGGCACGGGCGGCACTCCCTTGTCGTCGATACGCGTCGTTGTCGGTACGCCGGAACAGCACCGATCCTCCCATGTGCACCTGACAGCGGGTAGCGGGAATGGGGTGGCCGGTGCCGGTGTTGCCGCAGGAAAACGGCCGTATTACCGAGGAGAACCATGTCCGAGACCGTGACCGGCTCCGGCAAGACCCCCGTCGACTTCTGGTTCGACCCGCTGTGCCCCTGGGCCTGGATGACCTCCCGGTGGGTCCTGGAAGTGGAGAAGGTCCGGGACATCGAGGTCCGCTGGCACATCATGAGCCTGGGCGTGCTCAACGAGAACCGGCTCGACGAGCTCCCCGAGGAGTACCGCGAGCTGCTGGAGACCAAGGCGTGGAAGCCGATCCGCGTGGTCACCGCGGCCTGGCAGAAGCACGGCGCGGACGTCCTCGGCCCGCTCTACACCGCGCTCGGCACCCGCATCCACAACAACGGCGAGGGTCCGACCCTGGAGGCCATCGCCGGCGCGCTCGCCGACGTCGGCCTGCCGGCCGACCTGATCGACTACGCCGAGCAGACCGACTTCGAGTTCGACGCCGAGCTGCGCGCCTCCCACAAGGAGGGCATCGACAAGGTCGGCCAGGACGTCGGCACCCCGGTCATCGCGGTGCCCGGCGCCGACGGCGAGCAGATCGCCTTCTTCGGCCCGGTCGTCACTCCCGCCCCCAAGGGCGAGGATGCGGCCCGACTGTGGGACGGCACCCTCGCGGTCGCCTCCGTCCCCGGCTTCTACGAGATCAAGCGGACCCGTACCAAGGGTCCCGACTTCAGCAACCTGTGACCGTGCCGGTCAGCTGAAGGAGACGGGCAGGGAGAAGCCGTCCGACCGGTTGAAGCGGGGCTGCACCCACAGGCACTGGCCCAGCGAGGTCTTGCCCTCGCACCGCCAGAAGCCGTGCGCGCCCTTCTTCTCGTAGACCGACGCGATGTGCTTCTCCTCCTCCGCGGTGACCCGGCGGAACGGATGCAGCTTCTCGCCGGGGCAGTTGGGGCAGTGCAGCATGTCGGACACGCGAGCCTCCCGGATCGGTCCGGCGAAACGGCCGGAACCGGGAGCATAGGTGCGCCGCCCTTTCTCGCATGAGCCCGGAATCCGCCCTGCCGGGGCGGATTCCGGACGCCGTCGGATGACCGTCACTTCCGCAGGCCGGCGGTGCCGTCTCGATCCGCGGCCGGGCTGAACCGGGGCATCCTCGCCCAGGGCTGGGGCCTGCTGAGGCGACGCACCGAGCAGAAGGCGCCGGGCCGGGTCGAGGACGTTCCCGCACCCACGTGGCCATTACAGCTGCCCTGTCCGACGGCCGGAAGCTGAACTGTCCGCAGCTCACGGTCAAGGAGCGCGCGCCGATCCGCAAGCATCAGCGGCGCGCCGCCCGCGCCCCGAAGGGCAGTGAGGCCAAGGCCGCCGGGCATGCGAAGGTCGCCCGGTTGAAGGCGCGCGAGGTGAACCGGCCGCGGGCGTTGCTGGCTGCGGCGAAGTCCTTCAGGGCCTGCTGCCGCACGTCCGCGTTCCCCGCGGCCAGCCACTCGTTCACCTGTCGGGCTTCGGTGAGCCGGCGGCACTGCTCCGTAAAGGCCGGGGCGGACCTGCGACCGGGCCGCCAGTGCGCGTGCTGCTCCGCCGCCAGGTTCCACACGTACCGGGCGTGCGCGCAGTGCAGCAGCATCTGCTGCTCCTGCGCGGGCGTCGGGTACATCCGGAAACGTGACATGGCTACGAACCTGGCCACCACGTTCTCCTGTCGCGGATGTCTTCGATCGACATCACCCGCGCGAGTGACCCACACGCCCTGCCTTCCAGGGCACCCCCGACCACAAGTCCCCCTGCCCCGCTCCGCGGGAGGCCGCATTCACCCCGGCCCTGAAAGACCGGGCACCCTGCGCGAAAGACAGGGAAGGCCCGAGAGAGAGCCTGCGCCTGTGCGGCTCATGGAGTCACCACCCGAGCTACGGGCGGTAGTCAATGCACGAGATGGGCAAAAACGCCCACGGTGGGGGCGGCCTCTCCGCTCGGAGGGAGAAGCCGCCCACTGTCCGGACGCGTCCGGTGCGCGCAGTGACTACGCCGCTACGGGGGTGTAGTGCGAGGCGTCACCCTGGATCGAGTAGCTCTCCTTGCCCTCGATGCCGACCGGGATGTCACCGGCGAGGGTCACCCGGTGCAGCCGGCGCGGTCGGCCGTCGTAGTTGTCGATGGCGTAGTGCTGGGTGATCCGGTTGTCGAAGACGACCAGCTGGTTCTCGGACCAGCGGTGACGCAGGATGTTCTCCGGGCGGGCGACGTACGCCTGGAGCAGGTCGAGGATCCGGCGGGACTCGGACGGCGAGAGGCCGACGATGCGCTGCGCGAACCCGCCGATGTACAGGCCGCGTTCACCGGTCAGCGGGTGCACGCGGACGACCGGGTGGACCGTGCGGTACTTGATCGACGTGAACTGGGCGCGCTGGGCGGCCTGCTGCTCGTCGATCTCCTCGTCGGGGACGGCGTAGTCGTAGTCGTTGGTGTGCTCCGCCCACAGGGTGTCCGCCAACTGGCGCAGCGGCTCGGGCAGTTGACGGTAGGCGGCGGCCGAGCTGGCGATCAGGGTCTCGCCGCCGTACGGCGGGACCGTGATCGAGCGCAGGGTGGTGGCCTGGGGCGGGTTGAGGACGAAGGTCACGTCGGTGTGCCAGTGGTTGGCGGCCCGGCCGCGCTCGCTGTCCACCGGGAGGACGTTCGGGACGCCGTCGACCGAGGAGACCGTCGGGTGCGCGGTGGTGACCTCGCCGAAGGTGCGGACGAACGCCTGGTGGGTGTCGTCGTCGAGGTTCACGTCGTCGAAGACGAGCGCCTTGTGCGTGTTGAGGGCCTCGCGGACGGCGGCAGCCGTCTCCGTGTCGAGGGGGCGGGAGATGTCGACGCCCAAGACCCGGGCGCCGATGTTCGCGGTGATCTTGCTGATCTGGAGGGACATGGCGTTTCCTTTCAGGCGAACACAGGGCTGGCGGTGTACTGGTTGGCGGGGCGCGGGAGGCCGTAGCGCTCCCGCAGGGTCCGGCGCGGGCCGTACTCCTCGCGCAGCAGGCCGCGGGCGCGCAGGATCGGTACGACGTGGTCGACGAAGGTCTCCAGACCGGAGGGCAGCACGGGCGGCATGATGTTGAAGCCGTCGGCGGCGCCCTGGGTGAACCAGGTCTCGATCGCGTCGGCGACCTGGTCGGGTGTCCCGGCGAAGGTCAGATGGCCGCGGCCGCCGCCGAGCCGCCCGATCAGCTGCCGTACGGTCAGCCGCTCGCGGCGGGCCAGCTCGACGACCAGCGTGTAACGGCTCTTGGCACCCTCGATGGCGTCCTCGGACGGCAGCTCGGCGGGCAGCTCCCGGTCCAACTCCAGGGTTCCCTCGGGGAGATGGAGGAGCCGTTCCAGGTTGGCCACGCCGTGCCGGTGCACGATGTGGTCCTCCAGGAGCTGTTCGTGCGCCCGCGCCTCGGCCTCCGTCGAGCCGATCACCGGGACGATGCCGGGCAGCACCTTGATGTGGTCGGGATCGCGGCCGGCCGCGACCGTACGCGCCTTGAGGTCGGCGTAGAAGGAACGCGCGTCCTCGATGGTCTGCTGCGCGGTGAACACCGCCTCCGCGTACCGTGCCGCGAACGCCTTGCCGTCCTCGCTGGACCCCGCCTGCACCAGCAACGGGTAACCCTGCGGGGAACGGGGCACGTTGAGCGCGCCCTCGACACTGAAGTACGGCCCCTGGTGCCGGGGCGGGTGGATCTTCGCGTCGTCGCCCCAGACCCCGGAGGCCTTGTCGGCGACGATCGCGTCGTCCTCCCAGCTGTCCCAGAGCTTCAGCGCCACGTCGAGGAACTCGGCGGCCCGCGCGTACCGCTCGGCGTGGGCGGGCTCCTCGGTGATCCCGAAGTTGCGGGCCGCCTCCGCGCCCGCCGTGGTGACGATGTTCCAGCCGGCCCGGCCGCCGCTGATGATGTCGAGCGAGGCGAACTTACGGGCCAGGTTGTAGGGGGAGTTGTAGGAGGTGGAGGCGGTGGCGATCAGCCCGATGTGCTCGGTGGCCGTCGCCAGCGCGGTGAGCAGGGTGAGCGGCTCCAGGGCCCCGGCGGGCCGCTGGGCGACGCTGCCCCACAGATGAGGGCCGTCGGCGAGGAAGAGCGAGTCGAAGGTGCCACGCTCGGCGGTCCGGGCCAGCCGGACGTAGTGCGCGAGATCGACATGCGCGTGCGGGTCGCTCTCCGGGAGACGCCAGGACGCCTCGTGGTGACCGGTGTTCATGAGGAAGGCGTTGAGGTGGAGCTTGCGGGTCATGCGGGGGTCCTTTGCTTGACGACGCCGGCGGGGAAAATCAGCCCGTCTGGGGGTCCCCCTCTGGGGGAGTTTGAGGACGAGGCCGTTCAGGCCGAAGCGGGGGTCCGGGGGCGGCAGCCCCGGGACGGCCACCGCGACCGACGGTCACGCGACGTCCTCCGTGACGCCCAGCGCCGCCAGCAGCCGGCTTCGGTACCCGCCGCGCGGGTGCTCGTGGTCGATGGTCAGGTCGAGGCCGACCCGGCCCTTCTCCAGGACCAGGACGCGGTCGGCGAGGACGATCGCCTCGTCGACGTCGTGGGTGACGAGCAGGACCGACGGGCGGTGCCGTTTCCACAGCTCGCGCAGCAGGTGGTGCATCTTGATGCGGGTGAGCGCGTCCAGCGCGCCGAACGGCTCGTCGGCGAGCAGCAGTTCGGGCTCGCGGACCAGGGAGCGGGCCAGCGCGGCCCGCTGCGCCTCGCCGCCGGACAGCTCGCCCGGCCAGGCCCGCTCCCGGCCGCCGAGGCCGACCTCTTCGAGCGCGGCCCGGCCCCGGTCGTACGCGTCCTTGCCGTCCAGGCCCAGCACCACGTTGTCCAGCACCCGGCGCCAGGGCAGCAGCCGGGAGTCCTGGAAGACCACCGACACCCGCTCAGGAGCGGTGAGCTGCCCGCTGCCGGCGACGCCGTGGTCGAGTCCCGCGACCGCCCGCAGCAGCGTGCTCTTGCCGGAGCCGCTGTGCCCCAGCAATGCGGTGAACTGCCCGGCCGGCACATCGAGGTCGATGCCGTCGAGGACCGTACGGTCACCGAACGACCGGGTCAGTCCCCGGAGTCGGACGGCGGGGCGGGTCAGCTGCTCAGTGTGCGGCGCCATGACAGCACCCTCCGTTCGATGACGCGGACCACGGTGTCGGAGACGAGACCGAAGACGCCGTAGATCAGCAGACCGACGAGGATGATGTCGCTGCGCCCGTAGTTCTGGGCCTGGAACATCATGTAGCCGAGGCCGCTGGTGGCGTTGATCTGCTCCAGGACGACCAGGCCCAGCCACGACCCGGTGACGCCCAGCCGGAGTCCCACGAAGAATCCGGGCAGCGCGCCGGGGATCACGATCTGCCGGATGAACTGGAGCCTCGACAGGCCCAGTACCTCAGCGAGTTCGACGTACCGGCTGTCGATGGCGGCCAGCGCGGCGTGGGTGTTGAGGTAGATCGGGATGTAGACGACGATCGCGATGATGGCGATCTTGAAGGTCTCGCCGATGCCCAGCCAGAGGATGAACAGCGGGATCAGGCCGAGGGTGGGTATCGCCCGGTTGATCTGCACGGTCCCGTCGATCAGGGCCTCGCCGGTCCGGGTGAGCCCGGAGGCCAGGGCCAGCAGGACCCCGGCGGTCAGTCCGATCGCGAAGCCGTACCCGGCCCGCTCCACGGAGGTCAGGATGTCGGTGCGCAGCGTCCCGGCGGTCCACAGGCGGACGGCGGTGTCCAGGACGGTCCAGGGCGCCGGGATCGCGTTCGGGTCGAGCTGTCCGGCGGCGGAGGCGATCGCCCAGGCGGCCAGGAAGACCAGGGGACCGGCCAGCCGGGCGGCGGGCAGCCGCCTGCCGGGGGAGAGGCGGCGACGCGGGCGGACCCGGTGGCTCTCCTCGGCGGCGACCGGCGCGGTGCCGGTGGTCGCGGTGGTCACGGCGGTCATTTGCGGTACTCCTCGGGTACGGACTTCGCGGCGATGCCCTCGAAGCGGTGGTCGAAGAGCGAGGTGACGTCGGTCTTCTTCACGAAGCCGCCCTCCGCCAGCAGATCGGCGGTCTCCTGCTCCCACTTGATCGCCTCGTCCCAGCTCGGCGGGAACAGCGGCTTGTTGGCGAGCTTGGTGATGCCCTGGGCCTGGGCGAGGGTCAGGTTCTGGGTCTTGACGTAGAACTCCTCGTTCCAGGTGTCCGGGTTCTCCCACTGCCAGACCAGGCCCCTGGCCCACTGCGGGATGTACGCGGCGATCGCGGCCGCCTTCGCCGGGTCGTTGAGGACCGCCTGCGGTGCCCACAGCAGGTTGAGCAGGTCGACCACGTCGGTGGTGATGGTGCGGGCGCCCTTCGAGCCGTACTGCTGGAGGTAGGCCGGCACCTGGGTGTTGGCCAGCGGCGCCACGTCCACCTGGCCGGACTGCAGGGCGGTGAGGAACTGGTTGCTGGTCAGCTGCACCAGCTTCACGTCGTCGTAGGCGAGCCCGGCCTTCTTCAACGCCCGGAGCAGGACGACCCCTTGGGCCTGCCCCTGGGAGAAGGCGAGCTTCTTGCCCTTGAAATCGGCGACCGTGTGGATGTCGCTGCCGGGCTTGGTGGCGAACAGGTAGTTCGGCTTACGGGTGATGTCGATCGCCACGATCTTCGCCGCGAAACCCTGGAACTGCGCCTGGATCGGCGGAATTCCCGCGTTGTTCGCGAGGTCCAGGGACTTGGCGCGGAAGGCGTTGATGACATCGGGACCGGCTCCGATGTTCAGCCAGCTCGACACCGTGAAAGGCAACGTGGGCAGCTTCGCCAGTTTGAACTGCAGCTGCTGCTGGCCCAGATAGGAGGCGATCTTCAGGCTGGTGCCGGACGGGACCTTGGCGGCCAGCGGAGCGGTGGAGGCGCCCGCGGTGTCGGCGGCGGCGCTGCCGCCTGCGCAGCCGCTCAGCCCGGCCACGGCCGCCGAGGCGCCGAGCAGTGAGGTGAGGAAGAGCCGGCGGTCGATGCCGGAAGGGTACGCAGAAGGCATGGGAGGGCTCCCGGGAGTGAAGCAGCGGAAAGGCAGAGCGAATTACCGGCGACGGAGGGCCGGAAAGAGAGGTCTCACAGAGGGAGATCTCATGCACGGCATGCGGATGCAGACACAGATGCGGATGCGGAGCATGCGGAGAAACGCGCGCCTTGGGCGCGCCAAGACGTCAGCAACAAAGAGTGCGACAGGTCATGAGAAAGATGTTCCTTGTCGTGCGCGACGACTGTCAATATTCCGAGTTTCTGAATTAAATAAGCTCTGGTGACGCGCTCAACGGGTCCCGGTACAGCACGTCCAGGGCCACCGAACCGCCCGCCACCGCCAGCACGGAGGCTCCGAAACTGGTGGGCAGCACGGGCGCCCGCTCCGGCCCGACCGCCTCCCGCAGTGCGGCGAGACAGTCCTCGCGGTGCAGCACGCCCACCTCGGTGACGACCACGCTCTCCGGGTTGAGGACGTCGAGCAGCAGCCCGGCCGCCCGCCCGGTCATACGCGCCCGTTCCACCAGCAGCCGTACGGCCACCGGGTCACCGGCCCGCGCTGCCGCGAGGACGTCCATCGGGTTGGACCCCTCGACGGCCCCGGCCGCCCGGGCCCGCCGTACCAGCGTCCGTTCGCTCAGCTCCGCCTGGAGGCAGCCCGTACGACCGCAGCCACAGGGCTCGGTGCCGCCCGGCACCGGGAGATGGGCGATCGTGCCCGCCTGGGAGCGCGGCCCGTGGTGCACCTCGTCGCCGGTGGCGAAGGCCGCGTCGACCACGTTCCCGACGAACAGATGCAGCACGCTCCGGCTGCCCCGGGCCCGTCCGAACAGCCGCTCCCCGTTGACCAGCGCCCGCGCGTGCCCGTCCACATGGACCGGCAGCCCGGTGTGCGCGCCGAGCAGTTCCCGCACCGGTACCTCCCGCCAGCCCAGCAGCGGGTGCTCCACGACGGTCCCGGAGTCCCGGTCCACCCAGCCGCCGACGGCGACCCCGATGCCCAGCGGACGGCTGCCCGGCACCTCGGCGAGCAGCGCGGCCAGCCCGGCGGCGGCCCGCGCCAGCACGGCGAGCGGATCGACGGCGCCCGAGTGCTTCAACTCCCGCCGCAGCACCACCCGTCCACGCAGATCGAGCAGCGCGACCGTGGTGTACGGCACGGCCACATGCACCCCGCCGACCACGAACCGCGAGTCGTCGAGATCGACGGGAACGTGCGGCCGGCCCACGCCCTTCAGCCGGCGCGGCGCCTCCGCCTCCCGGATCAGACCGAGTTCGGTGAACCGGGCGCAGTAGTCGGTGACCGATGCCGGGGACAGCCCGGTCAGCCGGGCGATGGTGGAGCGGGCCACCGGCCCGTGCTCCAGGACCGAGCGCAGGACCACACTGGCGCTGGTCCGCCGCCGGTCGGTGGGGGGAGGGGTGGTGAGCGGGGGTGCCGCGGTACGGGGCATGGGAAACCGTCCTCGGGAACGGGGCCGACACGTCTCGTCTCGGAGATCGAGGCGCGCCCGGACCGGCTCCCGCCGTCCCGCCGCGCGGCCTCAGGCTGTACGGCGACAGGTGGCAGCCCCTTGCCGTCGCAGGTCGACATAGCGACGCGACGTGAGGTTCAGGGACTGGGCTGCCATGTCCGAAAGCGTAGGCCAGGAACCTTGAATCCCACCAGACCGCTAGGGTTCGGTTGGCGGAACTCCACAGAGCTGTTCAACGCCGTTGACGTGAGCGAAACATCTCTGCCTCAGTGATCGGCATCACCCTGTACCGCGTGTAACCCACATCCTTTGTGGGGAGCCCACCAAGCGTCACTTCCGGCCTTTGTCGACCGCTGACGTGTTCGGCTCAGATGGGCCCGGGATAGCGTCACGATGTCCCTTCTTGTCCGCCCACCCTCACCCTCGCGGAGTCCCCATGAGCACCGCCACCGCGTCCGCCCGTCCCGGCACCGTCCTCGCCGACCTCCTGCCCGCGTCCCGGGTACGCGATGCCGCACTCGTGCTGGGCGGCGCCGCGCTCACCGGCCTCGCCGCCCAGATCGCCGTACCGGTGCCCGGCTCCCCGGTCCCGGTGACCGGCCAGACCTTCGCGGCCCTGCTCGTCGGCACCAGCCTGGGCGCCCGCCGCGGTGTCGCCTCGCTCGCCCTGTACGCACTGGCGGGCCTGATGGGCGTGCCGTGGTTCGCGAGCGGCACCTCCGGCCTCTCCGTCTCCTTCGGCTACATCCTCGGCATGATTCTCGCCTCCGCCGCCGTCGGCGCCCTGGCCCGGCGCGGCGCCGACCGGGGCGCGCTGCGCATGGCGGGCACGATGGTGCTCGGCGAGGCGATCATCTACGCGATCGGCGTGCCGTACCTCGCCTACACCGCCCACCTGTCGGCGTCCGCGGCGATCGCCGCCGGCCTCACCCCCTTCCTCATCGGCGACGCGCTGAAGGCGGCCCTGGCGATGGGCGCGACGCCCACGGCGTGGAAGCTGGTCGGCAAGCGCTGACGCGACGGCGGCATACATCCGCGAAGCGGGCCCGAGGCGCAGAACGCGCCTCGGGCCCGCTTCGCATGCACGGGCGCCCGTCAGTCCGTCCGCCGCTGCGACCACCACACGCCCGCCGCCCCGGCCGCGATCAGCGCCGCACCGGCCGCGCCCAGCGGCAGCACGTCACTTCCCGCCCCGGTCTTCGGCAACTGGTCGCCGCCCGGCCCCACCGGCTTGTTGTCGGTGCCGAGCAGCAGCGGCGTGGCCGGGGCGTTCGGCGACGGGTTCGTCGTACCGAACGGCACCGGGCCCTGCTGCCAGAAGGTCTTCTTCCCGTCCGCGCTCTGCACCGGCAGACAGATCTTCCCGGTCCTGCCCAGATCGAACGTGGCGTCGACCGCGTACGACTTCGACCTGCCCGCGCCGAGCGCACCGACGGGACAACTGAAGGCGCTGTTCGAACCGGCCGGCAGATCCTTCTTCGCGACGGCGTCGCAGCCCTGGACGCCATTGACCTTCAGGCCGTCGAAACCGACCACCAAAAGCCTGATGTCGCCGCTGTCCTTCGTCCCCTCGTTCTTGACGGTGGCGGTGATCGCCGTTTTCTGTGAACTGTTGTCGACCGAGATCTTCTCGGGCAACGTGGTCGTCAGCTTCACACCCGCCGGTGCCTGGTCGACCGCCTTTCCCCCCTTGTCGCTTCCCGGTCCCTGGTCATCGGCGGCGGCCGTGAACGGCAGGATCATCACGGCCGAGAAAGATGCCGTGACCAGCGATCCCGTGACGACGGCCAGTCGCCGGGCCATACGACGAGAACTCATGTTCGTCCCCCTTGCAACCCCCTGGACCGCGCCTGAATTCGCGGTCACTTGAAGAGGTACCACAAGATTTCTCCGCACTATGCTGGTACGGCCGTAAGTGTGACCATTGCGTGTCGGCAGAGGCGGTCGTTGAGGGGGTGCGGCGAATTGCCGGAGAATTCAGGGAGTTCAGGGAATCCAGGGAATTCAGAGGGGCCGGGGAATTCGGAGAGCACGGGGCGCGGTGGTGCCCCGGGGCTGCTGGTGACGGGTCGCTACCGGCTGGCCGAGAGTATCGGGCAGGGGGGAATGGGCCGGGTGTGGCGGGCCGCCGACGAGACACTCGACCGGCAGGTCGCCGTCAAGGAGATGCGGATCGACGGCCTCGACGCCGAGGACACCCGCACCCGCCGGGAACGCACCCTGCGCGAGGCCAGGGCCACCGCCCGAATCGACCACCCCAACGTGGTGCGGGTCTACGACGTCGTCGACGAGGGCGAACGCCTGTGGATCGTCATGGAGCTGGTCAACGGCCGTTCCCTGGAACGCATCATGGCCGAGGAGGGCGCGCTCGGCCCGCGTGAGGCGGCCCGGATCGGCCTCGGCCTGGTCGCGGCGCTGAGCCAGGTGCACGCCGGGGGAGTGCTGCACCGTGACATCAAACCCGGGAACGTCCTGGTCGAGAACGTCGGCGCCAGGGTCGTCCTCACCGACTTCGGCATCGCGGCCATCCAGGACGCCAAGGCGCTCACCATGGTCGGGATGCTGGTCGGCTCCCCCGACTACATGGCACCCGAGCGGATCGCCGGCCGCCCGCAGGGCCCGCCGTCCGACGTCTGGTCGCTCGGCGCGACCCTGTGCGCGGCCCTCGGCGGCCGCTCCCCCTTCACCCGCGACACCACCCTGGCCACCCTGCACGCGGTCCTCTACGAGGAGCCCGAACTCCCGTCCGCGGCAGGCCCGTTGCGCGACCTGCTGGCAGCGCTCCTGGAGAAGGAACCGACGGTCAGGCCGGACCTGGCGGAGGTGGAACAGGCGCTGCGCCCGGTGGCGTACCCGACGCAGACACCCACGGAGACGTATCCGGCGCCGCTTCCGGTACCGGTTCCCGCAGAACGCCCGACACCGGCGTACGTGGACCTCACGAAGCTGCGCCTGCCGGCGCCGGAGGACGAACGCCCGCGGCCGCTCAGCGCGTCGACGGAGGCGGCCTCGGAACGCTCGGAGGTACGTTCCGAAACCCCGTCGGGCAATTCCGCAGACCCCGCACTGCAGCGCCCCGCCAGGGGCGCGGGGCTGCATCCTTCAGCGGCTCCGCCGCCATGGGGGTCCCCCCGCTCGAGCGAAGCCGAGAGTGGGGGAGCGACCCGCCACAACGCACCCGCAACGACCCACCACCGCAAGGCCCCCCGACGCACGACTCTCCTCGCCGTACTGGGAGCAGCGGCCGTCGCGACCGCCATCGCCGTCCTCCTCGCCACAACGGACGGAGGCGACAGCGCCACAGCGAGCGGCACCCCCTCAGCCGCTAAGCCCACTTCGTCGGCGCCCACGGTCGAGGGCACCACCCGCCCCCGCACTCTCCCGCCCGGCACCCACGAGGAGGCCGGCGGCTTCGCCTGGGCGCCGCCCACCGGCTGGCGAAGGGACGTGAAGACCGGCGCCGAGGTCCACTACACCTCCCCCGACGGCCGCCAGGAACTCGTCGCCAAGTCCTCCCTCGCCCGCGGCAGCCTCCTGGACACCTGGACGGCCTCCGAGCGCAGCGCCCACCAGGGCCAGGACTACGCCAAGATCAAGCTCGCCGGGACGACCTTCCGCGGCTACCCGGCGGTGGTCTGGGAGTACACCTTCACCCTCAAGGGCACCCCCTGGCACGCACGGCTGCTGGGCTTCGACGCCGACGGGAAGTCGTACCAGATCAACACCTGGTACCAGCCGGCGATCGAAGTCCAGGCCGTGCGGACGTACGAACAGGTGAAGGAGGGCTTCACCCTGCTGTGAGCGTCAGCCGACGGACACCTGGTCGGCGGGCTCGTCGGCCCCGGCGACCGCCGGCGCCGTACGGCCGCCGCCCGTCACCTTCTGCTTCACCAGGGCGACCACGACCACCGCCGCCGCGACCAGCAGCGACAGCAGCACGGTCGTACGACCGCTGCTCTCGCCCTCAGTGTCGGTCAGCATGTAACCCAGGACGAACACGATCAGACCGGCCGTCGCCCAGGTCAGATACGGGTACAGCCACATCTTCACGACGAGCTTCTCCGGCGCCTCTGCCTGGATGATCTTCCGCATCCGCAGCTGCGAGAAGCAGATGACCAGCCAGACGAACAGGGCGATCGCGCCGGAGGAGTTGACGAGGAAGAGGAAGACCGAGTCGGGGAACTCGTAGTTGAAGAAGACGGCGACGAAACCGAAGACGACGGAGGCGACGATCGCGGCCATCGGCACACCACGCGAGGTGGTCTGTGCGAACGCCTTCGGGGCGTCACCCCGCTGCCCGAGCGAGAACGCCATCCGGGAGGCCGTGTACAGACCGGAGTTGAGACAGGACAGCACGGACGTCAGCACGATGAAGTTCATGATCTGGCCGGCGTGCGCGATACCGAGGGAGTCGAGGGCGGCGACGTACGAGCCCTTCTCCTTGATCGACGGGTCGTTCCACGGCAGCAGCGAGACCACGATGAGGATCGAGCCGAGGTAGAAGACGCCGATCCGCCAGATGATGCTGTTGGTGGACTTGGTGACGGCGCGCTGCGGGTTCTCCGACTCACCGGCCGCCAGGGTGGCGATCTCGCTGCCCATGAAGGAGAAGACCACCAGCAGCACACCGGTGAGGATCGCGCCGGGACCGTGCGGCAGGAAGCCGCCGTGGGCGGTGAGGTTGGAGAAGGACGCCTTGTCGTCGTGCACGCCGGGCAGCACACCGAGCACGGCCAGCAGGCCCACGACGATGAACGCGCCGATCGCGACGACCTTGATCCCGGCGAACCAGAACTCGAACTCGCCGTACGAGCCGACGGAGACCAGGTTGGTGGCGGTGAGCACCGTCATCACGATGAGCGCCCAGCCCCACTGCGGTACGGCGGGGATCCAGCCCTCCAGGATCTTGGCACCGGCGGTGGCCTCCACCGCCAGCACCACGACCCAGAAGAACCAGTACAGCCAGCCGATGGAGAACCCGGCCCAGCGGCCGAGCGCACGGTCCGCGTGCGCGGAGAAGGAGCCGGAGGTCGGATTGGCGGCGGACATCTCGCCGAGCATCCGCATCACCAGCACCACGAGGGTGCCGACGAGCGCGTACGACAGCAGGATGCCGGGTCCTGCGGTGGCGATTCCGGAACTGGAACCGACGAAGAGGCCGGCGCCGATGACACCGCCGATGGCGATCATCGACAGATGGCGGTTCTTGAGTCCTGCGTGGAGACCGTTGCCGGGATCGCCGGCCTGGGGCGGGGCAGTCGTAGTCGGCTGCGAAGTCATGGGGGAATTCCTTTGCGCCGGGTGAGCGGGCTCCCGTACGAGCGGCGTACGAGTTGGTCCAGTGAAACGGAGGTGGACTGATTCCTGAACCTTTGAATCCATATTGTTACTTGAGGTTTTCTTGAGGTTCTGTAGTTCTACTCACATTTCCGGGTTGTGTCCCGGGTCGCGGTCCGGGATGCGGCCCCGCCCCCGTCCGGCGTTCACACCCATGTCACACTCGTCACATGCGCGTGTATCTCGGCTCCGACCATGCGGGCTTCGAACTCAAGAACCACCTCGTCGAGTGGCTGAAGGCGGCGGGTCACGACCCCGTCGACTGCGGCCCCCACATCTACGACGCCCAGGACGACTACCCGCCCTTCTGTCTCCGCGCGGCCGAGCGGACGGCGGCGGACCCCGAGTCCCTCGGCATCGTCATCGGCGGCTCCGGCAACGGTGAGCAGATCGCCGCGAACAAGGTGAAGGGCGTGCGCGCGGCGCTCGCCTGGAGCGAGGAGACCGCGTCGCTCGGCCGGCAGCACAACAACGCGAACGTCGTCGCAGTGGGCGCACGCATGCACACGGAGGACGAGGCGACGAAGTTCGTCGAGGCGTTCCTGAACACGCCGTTCTCCGAGGACGAGCGGCACATCCGCCGCATCGACATGCTGGCGGCGTACGAGACGACGGGCGACCTCCCGCCGATCCCGGCGCACCACCCCCAGCCGTAGGCTGCCCGCCCGACCACCCGACTCGGCCGGCCGAGAGGCGAGGCCAGGGGTGGTTGGGGCCGCGGACGTGAAAGGGGACCGTGGCTTCACTTGGGTTTCCTCCCCTCGACGTTCACTCCTCCACCGGCCGAGTCGGGTGGGTGGGTGGGAAAGGAAGCACGTCAGTGCCAGAGGGGCACACGATCCACCGGCTCGCGCTGGAGTACCGGCGGCTCACCGGACCCGTACGGGTCACCAGCCCGCAGGGCAAGTTCTCCGACGCCGCCGCGTTGATCGACGGCGCCCGCCTCACCCGCACCGAGGCCCACGGCAAGCACCTCTTCCTCGGCTTCCGCGACAGCGACTGGGTCCATATCCACCTCGGCCTCTTCGGCAAGGTCGGTTTCGGTGACGCCCCGGCGCCCCCGGCCACCGACACCGTCCGGCTCCGCCTCGCCGACGCCACCTCCTACGTCGACCTGCGCGGCCCCACCACCTGCGCCCTGATCACCGATGAGGAGAAGGACGCCGTACACGCCCGGCTCGGCCCGGATCCGCTCCGCGCCGACGCCGACCCGGGCGCGGCGTACCGGAGGATCTCCCGCAGCCGTACGACGGTCGCCGCCCTGCTCATGGACCAGAAGGTCATCGCCGGCGTCGGCAACGTCTACCGTGCCGAGGTCCTCTTCCGGCACGGCATCGATCCCTATCGCGCGGGCAAGGACCTCACTCCCGCCGAATGGGACGCCGTCTGGGCCGACCTCGTCGAGCTGATGCACGAGGGCGTCCGGAACAACCGGATCGACACCGTCCGGCCCGAGCACACCCCGGAGGCGATGGGCCGCCCGCCGCGCGTCGACGACCACGGCGGCGAGGTGTACGTCTACCGCCGCGCCACCCTGCCCTGCCACATCTGCGGCAGCGAGATCCGCACCGCCGACCTCGCCGCCCGCAACCTCTTCTGGTGCCCCGCCTGCCAGCAGCGCTGACCGCTCGCTAGAAGCCGTGCGGCGGCCACGGCGGCACCGGTGACCCGAACGCCACCGACGCCTCCGTCAGCGCCCCGGGTCGTAGTTCGGCCACCCGGCCGGCCCGCGCCAGCGACAGCAGAGACACCCCGCCGAGGTAGGCCGCCCCCAACTCCCGTACGGACAGCGAGAGATCGGCCGCATCCGTCGTACGCTCGCAGGACGCGCCCTTGGTGTCCCCGGTCAGCCGCCAACGCCCCGTGTTCCACGGGCAGAAGGCGTCGTCCACGTCCAACACGACGTCCACCGGCGTCTGGTAGGTCCGTGCGGCGAGTGCCGTACCGACGTCGACGGGACGGACGTACACCGAATCCCGCAGCTGGGTCCGGCAGCGGCGGATGTCGGAGACCAGGTACTGCCAGGCGTCGTCGACCGGCCGCCTCCGTACCGTCAGCGTCGTCATCAGGTCGATGCCGAACAGGAACCGCCACAGCGCCGCGTCGGTCGCGGGGTCCAGCGCGACCAGCTCCTCCAGCGTCACCGTGCCGTCGTGCCCGCTCTGCGACCAGCCCATCTTCGTACGGAACCGGGCCCACCCGGTGACCCGCCCGTCCAGCTCCGCGACCACGCACTGCAGCGCCGACGCCCCGCCCCGCTCGCTCTCCGGGTCGAGCAGCCCCGCCTGCTCCCAGCCGGGCCGGCGGGCCAGCATCCCGGGCCGCCGCGGCACCAGCTCCGCGTACACCCCCTCGCACACGTCGAGCACCTCGGCGGGCTTGGCGTACCGCAGCCGTATGTCGTCGGTGCCGGCCGGTACGGCGAGGGTCACCCGGCTCGTGTCGATCTCGGCCAGCAGCTGGAAGGCCGCGGCCCCGTACCCGAAGCGGCCGTAGATCGCCGGCTCGGACGCGTACAGCGCGGCCAGCGGCTCGCCCAGCGCGTGGCTGTCGTCCAGCAGCCGCCGCATCATCGAGGTCAGCACCCCGCGCCGCCGGTGCGTCGCGGACACGCTCACCATGGTGATGCCCGCGGTGGGCACCACGGCCCCGCCCGGCACGCTCATCCGGAAGCTGAACGCCCCTGATGTCCCCACGAGTTCGCCGCCGTCCAGAGCGGCCAGCGAACGCTCGTACTCCGTGAGGGACCGGTCCAGTTCGCGCTCCTCGGCGGGCGCCGGACCGGCGCCGAAGGCCCGCACCAGGTGGTCCCACCACTCGTCGAACTCCTCGGGCCGCAGCACCTTCAGCTCGGTCGTCGTACGGTCAGTCGCCATGAGCCATCCCTATCAGGGGCATTGTGGGACGAGCGAACGAATTTCTCCCGGATGCCGACGCGACGGCTCCGGGTGAAGTTCACTGTGAAGTTGCACTCCAAGTCGAGCCTCGGACGGGGGACAAGTGGGACCTCCCGTGCCAAGAAGCTGGTCCGATGGATAGGGTCCCGAACTAATGGCAGCAGACGGAGAGCGGCGCGGGAAGGCCGAGACGTTGACGGCCCGGTGGAAGATGCAGTGGCACCGGGCCCGCGTCGGCGTGCGCAGAAGCGCCGTGGACTACTTCCGCGGCGACGGTTCCGACTGGATCGCGCTGGCCGGCCTGCTCCTCACCATCCCGGTCCTCGCGGCCATGACCCTCGCCGACTCGGTGTGGTTCTCCCCGGCCACACTGGTCCTCCCGATCATCGCCGGCGGCCTGCTGCTGCGGCCGGCGAGCCTGCTCGGCCTGTACGCGGCGGCGGCGACGGCCCTGATCGTGGAGTCCGTACGGCTCGGCCCCTATACGGAGGGCCCCTCCCGGGTCACCCCGGGCGTGGTCCTGGTCGTCGCGGCCTGCGGTTTCTTCGGTCTCCTCACCGCACAGTTCAGAAGCCGCGTCGGCGTCCCCTGGCGGCGCGGCGGCACCATGCTCTTCGACCTGCGCGAACGCATCCGGGTGCAGAGCAAGCTGCCGAAGCTGCCGCTGGGCTGGCACCGCGAGATGGCCCTGCGGCCGGCCGGCGGGCAGTCCTTCTCCGGGGACTTCGTGGTCGCGGCCCGTACGAACAACGGCCGCACGATGGAGGTCGTCCTCACCGACGTCTCCGGCAAGGGCATGGACGCGGCGTCCCGCGCACTGCTCCTGTCCGGCGCGTTCGGCGGCCTCCTCGGCTCCCTCCCGCCGCACGCCTTCCTCACGGCCGCCAACGGCTACCTCCTCCGCCAGGACTGGGACGAGGGCTTCGCGACCTCCATCCACCTGGTCCTGGACCTGGACTCCGGCGACTACGAGCTGTACTCGGCCGGCCACCCGCCCGGCCTCCAGCTCAGCGCGGGCAGCGGCCGCTGGGAGGAGAAGGCCGCGGAGGGACCCCTGCTGGGCGTGTACGACGGCGCGCAGTTCGACCCGGTCAAGGGCTCCCTGCGCCCCGGGGACGTCCTGATGCTGTTCACCGACGGCCTGGTGGAGACGTCCGACCGGGACATCGTGGAGGGCATCGACCGCCTGACGGGCGAGGCGGACCGCTATGTGGCCGGCGGCTTCCACGGGGCGGCCTGGCACCTGATCGAGGCGGTGGCGAAGGACGTCAACGACGACCGGGCGTTGCTGCTGATCTGCCGGGAGGCGGCGAGGTGAGGTAGCGGACGGGGGCGCCGCACAGCAGTGGCGCATACTCGCACCGTGACCCACCTTTCCCTGGCCGAAGTCGAGGAACTCGCCCGAGCCGCCCACGCCGGGCAGACCGACAAGGCGGGCCGCCCCTACGCCGAGCACCTCGCCGCCGTGGCCGAGGGCGTCCGTGCCCGCGGCGGAGACCCCGACCAGATCGCCGCCGCCTGGCTGCACGACTCCGTGGAGGACCACGCCCTCACCGAGGAGTGGCTGGACGCGGCCGCCCTGAGCCCCCGGACCAAGGCCGTCGTCCGTGCCGTGACCAAGCGCCCCGGCGAGCCTCCCGCGTCGTACGCCGAGCGCATCCTCACGACCCCCGGCGCCCTGCTCGTGAAACAGGCCGACCTCGCGCACAACGCCGACCCCGGCCGGCTCGCCGTTCTGGACGAGGGCACGAGAGAACGGCTGACCGAGAAGTACGCCCGGATGCGCGCCCTTCTCGGCCTCACCGAGTAGACGTCTCCGCGTGAACGTCTCCGTATGAACGTCTCCGCGGGAGCGGCTACGCGCCGGCCATCGCCCGGCTCCGCCGTTCCCGCTCCCGGGCCAGTTCCGCCGCGTCCTGCCGGAACGCCCACTCCATCTCCGGCTCCATGGCGAACCGGAACACCCGCCGGACGGGGCGCGTGCACAGCAGCGTGACGCCGGCGCCCGCGACCGCGGTGACGAGGATCTCGCCGAGCGGCCCGTGCAGCCACTTAGGGTCGAACCAGCCCGCGTGGACGCCGTACTTCACCACGAAGCCGTGCAACAGATAGCCGTACAGCGTGCCCGCGCCGAGCGTCGTGAACCACATCCTCCGGCCCGGTACCCAGGAGAAGAAGGCGGCCGTCAGCAGCATCGAGCAGCCGAACATGGCGAGCACCATCACCGGCCCGCACCACCACGGCGCACCCAGCTCCTGCGCGGCGTCACGGTGGTAGAACCACGCGGGGTTCATCCGCGGCGCCGCCCACCAGGCGAACACCAGCGCGGCCGCGAACACCGGCACCGCGGCGATCCGTACCGGCCACCGGCGCACCAGCCGGAAGTGCTCGGGCCTCAGGCACAGGCCGAGCACGAAGTACGGCAGGAACTGCAGGACCCGCTGCAGGTCCAGGTCGTCACCGATGGACGGGGACACGGACGCCAGCATCGCGATGAGGAAGGCGACGGGAAGGGGGTGGCGGAGGGCCTTCCAGATCGGCGTGGTCAGGCGCCAGACGAACAGCGCGCACAGGAACCAGGTCAGGTACCAGGGGTCGAGCAAGCTGATGTCCTGGCCGGGGGAGTGGTTCACGAACCGCTGGAACACCGAGTACGCGGTCTCGAACAGGACATACGGCACGACGACACCGGTGACCAGCCGCTTCAGCCGGTCCGGGCGCATGTCGAAACTCCGGGAGAAGTAGCCGGAGATGATGATGAACGCCGGCATGTGGAAGGCGTACACGACGGAGTACATCGCCTCCAGGACGCGGCTGTCGCCCTTCAGCGGCTCCCAGGAGTGACCCATCGCGACGAGCACGATCGCCAGGTACTTGGCGTTGTCGAAGAACGCGTCGCGCTGTCTGTCCGCCGGCGGACGGGCCGGGGGACGGGGTGTTCGGTTCTGGCCGGGGGACGTGGCGGCGTCAAACATCTGAGGCACCCTAGCGTTGCCTGTGGGAATTCGTAAAACCGCCGTTGTGATTCCTGGATATGACTCGTGATCGTTTGTGAATCGACCGCGGATTTACGGAAGTCGATGTCTCTGGCAATGCCGTTCCATGCGGCACTTACACCCATGATGTCCCCATTCATCCCGACTAATTGGGGCATAACGTTCGCATGCGGCCCGGCCTTGCGGTACCTGTGTCCTCAATTCGAATTAGCTGCGCACGTGTTGTGTGGACACTGAAACCAAGGCCGCCAATTACCTTGGGCCTAGGGGCGGGTGGACCCTCGAATTACTGTGCGGGCGATGGTCGGTGCGCGCTGCACTGTCGACGTTGTGTCACGGGCCGCATAGTGCGGCCGGGTTGGTGGCACGATGGTTCTGGCGGGGGTGCGGGGTCGTACCCCTGGGCCGGGAGAGCGGAACCGACCGAGGGTGTGATCAGTTGTGGCCATTTCACTGTCTGTGGTGCTGCTGTTGGCGATCATCCTGGTAGTGCTGATCAGAGGGGGGAACATCAAGGCCGGCCCCGCGATCGTCGCGGTCCTCTTCGGCTTCTTCCTCGCCTCGACCGGGATGGCCCCGTCGATCCAGCGGTTCCTCGACTCGATAGCGCAGACCATCAACTCGATCAGCTTCTGACCGCGCGGGGAAGCCGGACGACGGAACGCGGGGCGGTACTGCGGTACCGCTACGGCGCTGCGCGACTCCGGCCGGTGGAGACGGCGGCCACCGCGTCCGGGACCGCCCGGGGCGGCGGTGGCATGGGCATGGCCTGCCCGACCGTCCTCGATCGCCGGCGCGCCTCGCCGCTCCTGCTGCCGCCTCGATCGGCGCAGGCAACCTCCCGCACCACCTTCACCCGCATGGGTGACTCTCGCTACGCCCCCTGTGGCATCCGTTGATCGCCCGGCCCGCCCGCCGTACAGCGGACGGGTGACACGGTCCCCGGCCCCGGCCCCCGGACTGACGCCAGGGAACGACGAAGGCCCGGGCGGGGGGTAAATACCCTCTGACCTGGGCCTTCGGCTGTTCAGAGCGGGCGACGGGAATCGAACCCGCGTAGCTAGTTTGGAAGACTAGTGCTCTACCATTGAGCTACGCCCGCACAACATGCGCCGCAGGTCGGTGACCGCGGCACAGGAGGCATCGTAGCGGGTCGTCCGCCGCCTAGGCCAACGCGTTGGGCTGCGCGGATACGCGATGCGTATGCAGGTGAACAAAGCGAACGACGCACACGGCCCGGGCATGTACCCTACGTGTCGCACCGAAACGGGGTGTGGCGCAGCTTGGTAGCGCGTCCGCTTTGGGAGCGGAAGGCCGTGGGTTCAAATCCCGCCACCCCGACCACCACCTGACGGCGTCCGCCCTGATCGCCTTTTGGGGCGCTGAGCGGCTGCGGTTACTATGCAAGCTGCGCGCCCGTGTGTCCCAGCCCGCCAGACGGCGGCCTACGAACTCCTCCGGGCGGCGAAACTCCGCCGGGCCCCTCTGGGCACCGGCAGAACCCAAGAAGTCAGCCACAAGGAGACCGAACCGTGAAGAGCGCCGTGGAGACCCTGAACCCGACCCGGGTTCGGCTCACTGTCGAGGTGCCCTTCGAGGAGCTCAAGGACAGCCTCGACGCGGCGTACCAGAAGATCAACCAGCAGGTCACGGTGAAGGGCTTCCGCAAGGGCAAGATCCCGGCCCGGGTCATCGACCAGCGGTTCGGTCGCGGTGCGGTGCTGGAGGAGGCCGTCAACGACGCGCTCCCGAAGTTCTACACCGAGGCGGTCAACGAGGCCGAGCTCAGCCCGCTCGGCCAGCCCGACGTCGACATCACCGAGCTGAAGGACGGCGAGACGCTGAACTTCACCGCCGAGGTCGACGTCCGCCCCGCCCTCGAGATCCCGGACTACACCGGCATCGAGGTCGAGGTCGACGCCGTCGAGGTGACGGACGAGGACGTCGAGAAGTCCGTGGAGCAGCTGCGTGAGCGCTTCGCGTCGACCTCTCCCGTCGAGCGTGCCGCCGAGGACGGCGACGTCGTCACCGTCGACCTGGAGGCCAAGGTCGACGGCGAGGTGCTGGAGGACGGCATCGCCAGCGGTGTCTCCTACACCATCGGCTCCGGCGAGCTGCTGGACGGCATCGACGACGCCGTGAAGGGCCTGGAGGCCGGTGGCGAGGCCACCTTCACCTCCGAGCTCAAGGGCGGTTCCGCGGCCGGCAAGGAGGCCGAGGTCACCGTCAAGGTCACCCAGGTCGCCGCGCGTGAACTCCCCGAGCTGGACGACGAGTTCGCGCAGCTCGCCTCCGAGTTCGACACCCTGGACGAGCTCAAGGAGGACAGCCGCAAGCGCCTCGCCAACATGAAGACGTACGACCAGGCCACGCAGGCCCAGGAGCGCGTCCTCGAGAAGCTCCTGGAGCTCGTCGAGGTGCCCGTCCCCGAGAAGCTCCTCGAGGACGAGATCAACACCCGCAAGCACAACCTGGAGCACCACCAGCTCGGCCAGATGGGCCTCGACCTCGACAAGTACCTGGAGATCCAGGGCAAGACCGCCGAGGAGTTCGACACCGAGACACGCGAGGCCGCGGTCAAGGGCATCAAGACCCAGTTCGTCCTCGACGAGCTGGTCAAGAAGGAGAACCTCAACGTCAACCAGGAGGAGCTCACCGAGCACCTCATGCGGCGTGCGGCCTCCTCCGGCATGTCCCCCGACCAGTTCGCCCAGGCCGTCGTCGAGGGTGGCCAGGTGCCGCTCCTGGTCGGCGAGGTCGCCCGCGGCAAGGCCCTGGCCGTCGTGGTCGAGGCCGCCACGGTGAAGGACACCAACGGCGAGATCGTCGACCTGGACGACGAGGACGAGGACGAGACGGAGGCCCCTGAGGCCGCCGCCGAGGCCACGGACGCCGCCGACGAGGAGAAGGCCGAGGGCTGACCCTCCGGCGCCCGTAACGGCGTACAAGGGGCTCCTGGGACTGTTCCCGGGGGCCCCTTTGTCATACACGCCAGGGGCAGCGCCCCGTCAGGGGCGCGGACAACTGCGCGACAAGCCCCCACGCACCCGCACGCGCCCACGCACCTCCACACGCACGGCGAAGAGCGGTCGGCCCATCCCCGCAGCCGCTACGCCCCCGGCGAACAGCCCTGTTACCGGGATTCCCCGAAGGGACCATCGCGTTAGGGTCCATGAGTACGAGGGCAGCCAAGCCCCCGGCTACGGAAACGTGAGACGGCCCGGCGCCGTCGTAAAGACGAGCAGGTGGATACGTGACGAATCTGATGCCCTCCGCCGCCGACGGGCCTTCCATCGGTGGTGGCCTCGGAGACCAGGTCTACAACCGGCTGCTCGGCGAGCGGATCGTCTTCCTGGGCCAGCAGGTGGACGACGACATCGCGAACAAGATCACCGCGCAGCTGCTGCTGCTCGCGGCCGAGCCCAACAAGGACATCTTCCTCTACATCAACAGCCCCGGCGGCTCGGTGACGGCCGGCATGGCGATCTACGACACCATGCAGTTCATCCCGAACGACGTGGTCACCATCGCCATGGGCATGGCGGCCTCGATGGGCCAGTTCCTGCTCACCGGCGGTACCGCCGGCAAGCGCTTCGCCCTGCCGCACACGGACATCATGATGCACCAGGGCTCCGCGGGCCTGGGCGGTACGGTCTCGGACATCAAGATCCAGGCCCAGTACCTGCTGCGGACCAAGAAGACGATGTCCGAGCTGACCGCCCTGCACTCCGGCCAGACCGTCGAGACGATCATCCGCGACGGCGACCGCGACCGCTGGTTCACCCCGGAAGAGGCCAAGGAGTACGGTCTGATTGACGGGATCATCACGCATGCCTCCGGTGTTCCGGGAGGCGGCGGCACCGGCGCCTCCTGAGCGTGGCCACGCCACGCTCCGCCGAGACTCCAGCCCCCCGAACGCCACCAGGACGGTGAACACCCTCATGAGCAACTTCCACGGCGCCGCCGACGCCCGTTACGACGGTCCCCGGCCCGACGCCCGCTATGTCATCCCGCGCTTCGTGGAGCGCACCTCCCAGGGCATCCGCGAGTACGACCCGTACGCGAAGCTCTTCGAGGAGCGCGTGATCTTCCTCGGCGTCCAGATCGACGACGCCTCCGCCAACGACGTCATGGCGCAGCTGCTGTGCCTGGAGTCGATGGACCCGGACCGGGACATCTCGATCTACATCAACAGCCCGGGCGGCGACATGACCGCCCTCACGGCGATCTACGACACGATGCAGTTCGTCAAGCCCGACATCCAGACGGTCTGCATGGGCCAGGCGGCCTCCGCCGCGGCGATCCTGCTGGCGGCCGGTACGCCCGGCAAGCGCATGGCGCTGCCGAACTCCCGTGTGCTGATCCACCAGCCGGCCGGTTCCACCGGCCGCGGCCAGCTCTCCGACCTGGAGATCATCGCCAACGAGTTCACGCGGATGCGTGAGCAGCTGGAGAACATGCTGGCCAAGCACTCCAACCGGCCGATCGAGCAGGTCCGTGAGGACATCGAGCGCGACAAGATCCTCACGGCCGAGGAAGCACTCGCGTACGGCATCGTGGACCAGATCATCTCCACCCGGAAGATGAACAACGCGGACGTCCGCTGACAGAGGATGTATTCTCTGCCGCCCTTGGCGTGGTTTGACCACGTGCTCGGCAAGGTGCACGTCAAAGTGAACCGTGCCAAGGGGGGCCCGTACGGGGGTCCCGGCAAGGTACCGTCGACATAAGGCAGCACCAGGAGCCGCTGGATTCGAAAGAGTCCAGGCGTCTCCCAGGCGAAGGGGAAGCACACCGTGGCACGCATCGGTGACGGCGGCGATCTGCTCAAGTGCTCGTTCTGCGGCAAGAGCCAGAAGCAGGTCAAGAAGCTCATCGCAGGGCCCGGTGTGTACATCTGCGACGAGTGCATCGATCTCTGCAACGAGATCATCGAGGAGGAGCTCGCCGAGACGAGCGAGGTGCGCTGGGAGGAACTCCCCAAGCCCCGCGAGATCTACGAGTTCCTGGAGGGCTATGTGGTGGGCCAGGAGCCCGCCAAGAAGGCCCTCTCGGTCGCGGTGTACAACCACTACAAGCGCGTCCAGGCCGGCGAGAACGGCGGCGCCCAAGGCCGCGACGACGCCATCGAGTTGGCGAAGTCCAACATCCTGCTGCTAGGGCCCACGGGCTCCGGCAAGACGCTCCTCGCACAGACCCTGGCCCGCATGCTGAACGTCCCGTTCGCGATCGCCGACGCGACCGCGCTGACGGAGGCCGGCTATGTGGGCGAGGACGTGGAGAACATCCTCCTCAAGCTGATCCAGGCGGCCGACTACGACGTCAAGAAGGCCGAGACCGGGATCATCTACATCGACGAGATCGACAAGGTCGCGCGGAAGAGTGAAAATCCGTCGATCACCCGGGACGTCTCCGGCGAGGGTGTCCAGCAGGCCCTGCTGAAGATCCTCGAAGGCACCACGGCCTCCGTCCCGCCGCAGGGCGGCCGCAAGCACCCGCACCAGGAGTTCATCCAGATCGACACGACGAACGTCCTGTTCATCGTGGGCGGTGCGTTCGCCGGCCTGGAGAAGATCATCGAGTCCCGGGCGGGCGCCAAGGGCATCGGCTTCGGCGCCACCATCCGCTCCAAGCGCGAGCTGGAGGCCAAGGACCAGTTCGAGGACGTCATGCCCGAGGACCTGGTCAAGTTCGGCATGATCCCCGAGTTCATCGGCCGGCTGCCCGTCATCACGAGCGTCCACAACCTGGACCGCGAGGCCCTGCTCCAGATCCTCGTCGAGCCGCGCAACGCGCTCGTCAAGCAGTACCAGCGCCTCTTCGAACTCGACGGCGTGGAGCTGGACTTCGAGCGCGAGGCCCTGGAGGCCATCGCCGACCAGGCCATCCTCCGCCAGACCGGCGCGCGCGGCCTGCGCGCCATCATGGAGGAAGTCCTGATGTCCGTGATGTACGAGGTCCCGTCCCGCAAGGACGTCGCCCGCGTGGTCATCACGGCCGACGTCGTCCACTCCAACGTCAACCCGACCCTGATCCCGCGCGAGGCCCGCGGCCGGGGCGCCGGGGAGCAGAAGTCGGCGTAACCGCCGTACGACGAACGACGGAAGGGGCCCCGGTCGGCATGACCGGGGCCCCTTCCGTCGTGACCTGTGGGCGTTCGCCGGAGCGTGACGCCGACGTCACCGGAGTTCGACGTCGCCGGAGCGTGGCTGGCGTCGCTAGAGCTTGACGCGGACGTCGTTCCGCAGCTTGGCCGCGATCTCCGCGTTGTCGGCGACCAGGTTGCCGTCGCTCCCGGCCAGACTGGCGAAGCTGAACGCGGTGACGACGGCGACGGTGCTGTGGTCGCCCCAGATGCACATGGGCGACTTGAGGGTCTTCGGCTCACCCGCGGAGGCAGCGGAACTGTTGTCGACCTGTATCACCTGGCACTTCATGACGCCGTTGGCGAAGCCCGCCGGACTGACCGTCTCGGGGCTGCCGACCAGCTTGCTCTTCTCCGACGAACTGCTCTTCTCCGACTCGGACTTGACCTTGGCGAACATGGCGTCGACGACGGCCTCCGGGTCGTCGATCGTCCCGTACACCCCGGCGAACGAGAGGCTCTTCGCCGTCAGGCCCGAGCCGTTCCCGTATCCGGCGCTGACGGCCTTCGGGTTCTTCACGCCCATCTTCTCGAAGTCCGAGACGTCGGAGTCGGTCAGCCCGTCCGAGGAGCCGGAGCCGTCCGACTTCTTGTACGTCCCGTTGATGACCGTCGCCGGCGTCGTCAGCTTGTGTGCGCCGTCGTCCTTGATGCCGCCGGCGCTGTTGTTCCCGGCGAGCACGAAGTACGCGCCCACCGCGACCGCGGCGACCACCGCCACCGCCCCGATGACCAGGCCCGTCTTCTTCTTCCCGCCGCCCGGCGCCGGCGGCTGCGGGACGCCGTAGGGCTGCTGGCCGTACGGAGGCTGGCCGTAGGGCGGCTGCTGGCCGTAAGGGTTCTGCTGCGGCGCGCCCGGGGCGCCCTGCTGCGGATAGCCGTAGCCCGGCTGCGGGGGCTGCTGGCCGTACGGACCCGGCTGCGGCGGGGCCGCCGGCGGGGCCTGCTGGGGGTAGCCGTAGCCGGGCTGGGGCGCCTGCGGCGGCTGGCCGTACGGACCCGGCTGCTGTCCGTACGGTCCCGGCTGCTGCGGCGGCGGCGGCCCGCCGTACGGGCCCGGCTGGTTGTAGCTCATCTCTGGGTTCCCCTCCAGATGCTTATGTGTTCCTGACATCCTGGCGCAGTCACAGGGGGCTCATGGCGTGGGGGTGCCCGCCGTTACAGAACAAACGCGTTTCGGGACACGCCCGGGACACCTCTAAACTGAGCCCCGTGACCGAGAATGCTCAGCAGCAGCCCACAGCGCCCAGCACCGAACTGCCGACCCAGTACGCGCCGGCCGACGTAGAGGGGACGCTGTACGAGCGCTGGGTAGAGCGCGGTTACTTCGCGGCCGACGCCAAGAGCGACAAGCCCGCGTACACCATCGTCATCCCCCCGCCGAACGTCACCGGCTCCCTGCACCTGGGCCACGCCTTCCAGCACACGCTCATGGACGCCCTCACGCGCCGCAAGCGCATGCAGGGCTTCGAGTCGCTGTGGCTGCCCGGCATGGACCACGCCGGTATCGCCACCCAGAACAAGGTCGAGCAGCAGCTCGCCGAGGAGGGCAAGTCCCGCCAGGACCTCGGCCGCGAGGAGTTCGTCGAGCGGGTCTGGCAGTGGAAGGAAGAGTACGGCGGCAAGATCCTCGGCCAGATGCGCCGCCTCGGCGACGGCGTCGACTGGGACCGTGAGCGCTTCACCATGGACGAGGGCCTGTCCAAGGCCGTCCAGACCATCTTCAAGAAGCTCTACGACGACGAGCTGATCTACCGCGCCGAGCGCATCATCAACTGGTGCCCGCGCTGTCTGACGGCCATCTCGGACATCGAGGTGGAGTACCAGGAGGACGACGGCGAGCTGGTCTCCATCAAGTACGGCGAGGGTGACGAGACGCTGGTCGTCGCCACCACGCGTGCCGAGACGATGCTCGGTGACACGGCCGTCGCCGTCCACCCCGACGACGAGCGCTACAAGCACCTGGTCGGCAAGCGCATCAAGCTCCCGCTGACCGACCGCACGATCCCCGTCGTCGCGGACACGCACGTCGACCCGGAGTTCGGCACGGGCGCCGTCAAGGTCACCCCGGCCCACGACCCGAACGACTTCGCGATCGGCCAGCGCCACGGCCTGGAGTCCATCACCGTGATGGACGAGCGGGCGGTCATCACCGTCCACGGCCCCTTCGAGGGCCTGGACCGCTTCGAGGCGCGCTCCGCGATCGTCGCGGCGCTGCGCTCCCAGGGCCGGATCGTCGCCGAGAAGCGGCCCTACGTCCACAGCGTCGGCCACTGCTCGCGCTGCAAGACCACCATCGAGCCGCGCCTGTCCATGCAGTGGTGGGTCAAGGTCGGCCCGCTCGCCAAGGCCGCCGGTGACGCGGTCCGCGACGGCCGGGTGAAGATCCACCCCGAGGACATGTCGAAGCGGTACTTCGACTGGGTCGACAACATGCACGACTGGTGCATCTCGCGCCAGCTGTGGTGGGGCCACCGCATCCCGGTCTGGTACGGCCCCGAGGGCCAGGTCGTCTGCGTCGGCCCCGACGAGCAGCCGCCCGGCACCGAGGCGGAGGGCTGGAAGCAGGACACCGACGTCCTGGACACCTGGTTCTCCTCCGGCCTGTGGCCGTTCTCCACCCTCGGCTGGCCCGAACAGACCGCGGACCTGCGGAAGTTCTACCCGACCGACGTCCTGCTCACCGGCCACGACATCATCTTCTTCTGGGTCGCCCGGATGATGATGTTCGGCCTCTACGCCATGGACGGCGAGGTCCCCTTCAAGACCATCGCGCTGACCGGCCTGGTCCGTGACGAGCGCGGCAAGAAGATGTCGAAGTCCTTCGGCAACGTCGTCGACCCGCTGGACTGGATGGACAAGTACGGCTCCGACGCCGTCCGCTTCACCCTGGCCCGCGGCGCCAACCCCGGCACCGACGTGCCGATCGGCGAGGAGTGGGTCCAGGCGTCCCGCAACTTCGCCAACAAGGTCTGGAACGCCACCCGCTTCGCGCTGATGAACGGCGCGACGCTCGACGGCCCGCTCCCGGACCCGTCGGAGATGTCGGCGACGGACCGCTGGATCCTCTCCCGTCTCAACAAGACGGTCGCCGAGGTCGACGCGTTCTACGACGACTTCCAGTTCGCGAAGCTCTCCGACTCGCTCTTCCACTACGCGTGGGACGAGGTCTTCGACTGGTACGTCGAGCTGTCCAAGTCCACCTTCCAGGCGGGCGGCCGGGGCGCCGAGGTCTCCCAGCGCGTCCTCGGCGAGGTCCTGGACGTCACCCTGAAGCTCCTCCACCCGGTGATCCCGTTCGTCACGGACACCCTGTGGACGACGCTGACCGGCGGCGAGTCGGTCGTCATCGCCGACTGGCCGTCCGACAGCGGCTTCCGTGACGAGGCGGCGGAGAAGGAGATCGAGGCCCTCCAGTCCGTCATCACCGAGGTCCGCCGCTTCCGCGCCGAGCAGGGCCTGCAGGACGGCCAGCGGGTCCCGGCCCGCCTCACGCTCGACGGCACGGCCCTCGCCCCGCACGAGGCGGCCATCCGGCAGCTGCTGCGCCTCCAGCCGGAGGGCGACGCCTTCGCGGCGACGGCCACCCTCCCGATCGCCGGCGCCACGGTCGCCCTCGACCTCTCCGGCACGATCGACATCGCCGCCGAGCGCAAGCGCCTCGCCAAGGACCTGGCGGCGGCCGAGAAGGAGAAGGCCCAGGCGACGGCCAAGCTGGGCAACGAGGCGTTCCTGGCGAAGGCCCCGGACAACGTGGTGGACAAGATCCGCGGCCGCCTGGCCAAGGCGGACGAGGACATCGCCCGCATCCAGACCCAGTTGGACCGCCTCCCGCAGGCATAACAGTCCCGAGCGTCCCCGAAGGCGTCCGGCAGCCCGTTCCACAGGGCTGCCGGACGCCTTCGCGCTTCCCCCGGGTCACCAAGCGCGGACCCGTCAGCGCCCTACTGTCCAAAAGCAGGAACATGACCTTAATGTTCGTGATGTTCCATTTTGGCGCTTTGTGATGGAGGGGACGCCAGCATGCTGCGCAGGGGCCGAGCGAAACCACCTCCGCAAGGGGGCCTGGTTCCGCTCACGGCTGTCGCGGGCGCCCTGCTCGCCGTGCTCATCGGCCTCGTCTTCCTGACGCTGCTGTGGGCGATCCAGGACGCGCACGGCTCCCTGCTGTCGGCCCGGAGCGGCAGACCGGCCCTGGACCAGGTCGGAGTGGTCGAGAAGACCGTCCTGGACCTGGAGGGCCGGCAGGAGAGCTACCTCTTCACCCGGCATGACCAGTTCCTCAGGTCGTGGCAGGCCGCACGGGCCGTGTTCCCCGTGCAGGCGCAACGCCTCGTGGAGGTCAGCACGTCCCCCGCCCAGCGGCAGCTCGCCCGGCAGATCCGGCAGGCCGGGCAGTCCTTCATCGACGACTACTCGGCCCCGCTCGTCGACGCGGCCCGGCGCGACGCTCCCATGGCCAGCAGCGCGGCGCGGACGTTGGAGGGCGAGCGACGCGTCGACGCGCTGCGGAACCAGTTCTCCCGCTACCTCGCCGCCCAGCGCGCCGCCACCGACAGGCGTGAGCACGCCCTGGAGAGCCGGATGGACAGGCTGATGGTCGCGGCGTCCATCGGGGTGGCAGGGGCGGTCCTCCTGATCGCCGGCTACTGCGCCTATGTGACCCGGGTGATCGTCTGGCCGCTGCGCCGGATGGCCGGCTTCGCGACCCGGCTGGCCGCCGGGGACCTGAGCGCACGGGTGCCGCCCTTCGGCCGCCGGGAGATCGGGCAGCTGGAGACGGCGTTCAACACGATGGCCGACTCGCTGGAGAGGAGTCACCGGCGGCTCAGACTGCTGTACGACGCCGGTACGGCCGTCGGCAACACCCTCGATGTGGGCCGGACCGCCGAAGAGCTGGTGCGCGTGGCCGTACCGCGCTTCGCCGACTTCGTCACCGTCGACCTGGAGGACGCCGTGCTGCAGGGCGCGGAGCCGACGGCCGCGGAGAGCGCCCTGCGGCGCGTCGCCAGGGGCGGTATCCGGGAGGATTCCCCGCTGGCACCGACAGGTGCGCTCATCGGAGTGACCGCGCCGCCCGGGTCCGCCCCCGGCGCCGTCCCGGACGCAGCCCTCGTACTCGACCTGTGTGCCGTCCGGCCGGGGGTCATTCCCGACACCCAGCAGACGGACCGGCTCCTCGCGTACGGCATGGGCTCGCTGATCACCGCACCGCTGTCGGCACAGGGCGTCCTCATGGGGGTGATCGTCTTCTGGCGGACCCGGGACTCCCCGCCGTTCGAGGAGGACGACCTGTCCGACGCCGAGGAACTGGCCGCGAAGTCCGCACGCGCCATCGACAACGCCCGCCGCTACACCCGGGAACGCGAGACCGCACTGGCACTCCAGCGCAGCCTGCTGCCGCACGGCCTGCCCGAGCGGCCCACCGTCGACTTCGCCTACCGCTACCTCCCGACCGGCACCAGCGCCGGGGTCGGCGGCGACTGGCTCGACGTGATCCCCCTGTCGGGCACCCGAGTCGCCCTGGTCGTCGGCGACGTCGTCGGCCACGGCATCCACGCCTCCGCCGCCATGGGCCGGCTGCGCACGGCGGTCCGGACCCTCGCTGACGTCGACCTGCCGCCCGACGAACTCCTCACCCACCTCGACGACCTGGTCATCCACCTCGACGACGGCGGCGGGGAGCCGACCGGCGAAGTGGGTTCGACCTGTCTGTACGCCGTCTACGACCCGGTCTCCCGGCGCTGCGCCCTCGCCAGCGCAGGCCATCCGCTGCCCTTCGTGATCACCCCCGAGGGCGCGGTGGAGCAGGCCCCCGGCCAGGCCGGACCCCCGCTCGGGCTCGGCGGGCTGCCGTTCGAGACGACCGAACTGGCTCTCGCCCAGGGCACCACCCTCGCACTGTTCAGCAACGGCCTGGTGCACTCCCGCAACCTCGACATGAACCAGGGCCTGGAGCGGCTGCGCCGCGCGCTGGCGACGCCGGGGGAGCCGCTGGAGGCGGTCTGCGACCAGGTGGTGGCCACGCTGCGCACCGGCGAACCCACCGACGACGTCACCCTGCTGCTGGCCCGGACCCACGCCCTGCCTGCCGACCAGGTGGCCACCTGGGAGGTCCCCGCGGACCCCGAACACGTCGCCCGGGCCCGGACCCTGGCCACCGGCCGGCTCGACGCCTGGCACCTGGAGGAGCTGTCGTTCACCACCGAACTGGTGGTCAGCGAGCTCGTCACCAACGCCATCCGCTACGGCGGCACCCCGATCCGGCTGCGGCTCATCCGCGACACCACCATGCTGATCTGCGAGGTCTCCGACGGCAGCAGCACCGCCCCCCACCTGCGGCGGGCCCGCGTCTTCGACGAGGGCGGCCGGGGCCTGCTGCTGGTGGCCCAGCTCACCCAGCGGTGGGGCACCCGGCAGACCTCCGCCGGCAAGACGATCTGGTGCGAACAGGCGCTTCCGACGGCCGACGCGTCCGGGCCCCCGGGAGGCTCCTAGACTGGTCCCGTGAGTGATCTGCCCCCGCGCGACCCCAATGAGAGCTTCGACGACTTCGACGAGATCATCGAGGCCGAGACGGACCGCGACCCCGATCTCGCGCTGATCGAGGCCGGCAGCCGGACCCTGCGCACCCAGGGCGGCCCGCAGCAGGCCGACGTACCCGCCCGCCCCGAGGACCCCGAGGTCGACAAGGCCCTGCGCGAGGTCGAGGCGGAGCTCGCCACCCGCTGGGGCGAGACCAAGCTGGAGCCCTCGGTCACCAGGATCGCCGCACTCATGGACGTCCTGGGCGAGCCGCAGCGGTCGTACCCCTCGATCCACATCACGGGCACCAACGGCAAGACCTCCACCGCCCGCATGATCGAGTCCCTGCTCGGCGCCTTCGACCTGCGCACCGGCCGCTACACCAGCCCCCATGTGCAGTCGGTCACCGAGCGCATCAGCCTCGACGGCGCCCCCGTCTCCGCCGAGCGGTTCATCGAGACGTACCAGGACATCAAGCCGTACGTCGAGATGACCGACTCCCAGCAGGAGTACCGGCTCTCCTTCTTCGAGGTGCTCACCGCGATGGCGTACGCGGCCTTCGCGGACGCCCCCGTGGACGTCGCGGTCGTCGAGGTCGGCATGGGCGGCTCCTGGGACGCCACCAACGTCATCGACGGTGACGTCGCCGTGGTCACCCCCATCGACCTCGACCACACCGACCGGCTCGGCGAGACCACCGCGGCGATCGCCGCCGAGAAGGCCGGGATCATCAAGCAGGACGCGACCGTCATCCTGGCCCAGCAGCCGGTGGACGCGGCCCAGGTGCTGCTGAAGAAGGCCGTGGAGGTCGACGCGACCGTGGCCCGCGAGGGCCTGGAGTTCGGCGTCGTCGCCCGCCAGGTCGCCGTCGGCGGCCAGCTGCTCACCCTGCGCGGCCTGGGCGGCGAGTACGACCAGGTCTACCTCCCCCTGCACGGCCCCTACCAGGCGCACAACGCGGCCGTCGCGCTCGCCGCCGTCGAGGCGTTCTTCGGCGTCGGCTCCCAGCGCCCCGAACCCCTCGACATCGACACGGTCCGCAAAGCCTTCGCGGCCGTCTCCTCGCCGGGCCGCCTCGAAGTCGTACGACGCTCCCCGACCGTCGTCCTCGACGCCGCCCACAACCCGGCCGGCGCCCGCGCCACCGCCGAGGCGGTCGGCGAGGCCTTCGACTTCAGCCGGCTGATCGGCGTGGTCGGGGCCAGTGCCGACAAAAACGTACGAGGGCTCCTGGAGGCCTTCGAGCCGATCTTCGCCGAGGTCGTCGTCACCCAGAACTCCAGCCACCGCGCCATGGACGCGGACGAGCTGGCCGCGATCGCCGTCGAGGTGTTCGGCGACGACCGCGTCCAGGTCGAACCGCGGCTGCCCGACGCCCTGGAGGCCGCGATCACGCTGGCCGAGGAGGAGGGCGAGTTCGCCGGCGGCGGGGTGCTGGTCACCGGCTCCGTCATCACCGTGGGCGAGGCCCGGCTGCTCCTGGGGAGGCGCTGACCATGCGGACGCTCTGCTCCTCCACCCTGATCGGCGAGTTCTTCGTCATCGGCTTCGCCGCGCTGGTCGCCATGAAGGACCCCGGCCTGGCCGCCTCGACGGTGTGGCTGGTCAGCGGCATCGCGATGTTCCTGTGCGTGGCCCTGTGCGGGGTCATCACCCGGCCGGGAGGCACCGCCCTCGGCTGGGCCCTGCAGATCGCGCTGATCGCCTCCGGGATCTACGTCCCGACCATGTACTTCATGGGCGCGATCTTCGCGGGCCTGTGGTGGGCCTCGGTGCACTACGGCCGGAAGATCGACGAGGCCAAGGCCCGCTTCGCGGCGCAGGCGGCGCAGTCCGCGACCCCGGGGGCTGACGCTGCGTGACGGGTGCCCGGACACGCCCTGTAGCCTCTCCTCACCGCACCTGCCAGTACCGCGAAGGAGCCCCCTAGTGAGCCAGCGCACCCTCGTCCTGCTCAAGCCCGACGCCGTCCGTCGTGGCCTGACCGGCGAGATCATCAGCCGAATCGAGCGCAAGGCCGGCTGGCAGATCACCGCGCTGGAACTGCGCACCCTGGAGCGGGCGACGCTGGAGCAGCACTACGGCGAGCACGTCGGCAAGCCGTTCTACGAGCCGCTCGTCGAGTTCATGGCCTCCGGCCCGGTCGTCGCCCTGATCGTCGAGGGCGAGCGGGTCATCGAGGGCGTCCGCGCGCTCGCCGGCCCGACCGACCCGATCGCCGCCGCGCCCGGCTCCATCCGCGGCGACTTCGGCGTGATCGTCCGCGAGAACCTGATCCACGCGTCCGACTCCGAGGAGTCCGCCGAGCGCGAGGTCAAGATCTTCTTCCCGGGCCGCGCATAACCCCGCCGGGGGCGAACGCGCCCCGGTACGGAGTTTTCGTGGAAGTTTTTGACGAGGCGTCAGCCCGTTGATCTGCACACCCTGGGACGGCCGAACGATTTCGGCCGTCCCTCGGCATATGCGTGCCGATCGGGGGAACGAGTGGCCCCGTCGGACCGTCTCCAGAAGCGAGGCGGCCCCGTACGTGCTGACAATGGCGAAGACCCTCGCGCAGTGTTCGTGCAGGCGCGTCTACGATGTAAGCCTTCACGTCACAGCACCCGCTTCGCCGACCTGAAATGCCCTCAAAAGCTCCCGGGAAGGCCAGACGAATCCTGATGGGGAACTCAATGTCGTTCATCGGCCGTGACATGGCTGTCGACCTCGGGACCGCCAACACGCTGGTGTACGTCAGGGGTCGCGGGATCGTACTCAACGAGCCGTCCGTCGTCGCGATCAACACGAACACCGGTGGAATTCTTGCGGTCGGCGCGGAGGCGAAGAAGATGATCGGGCGCACGCCCGGCAACATCGTCGCCGTCCGCCCGTTGAAGGACGGCGTGATCGCCGACTTCGAGATCACCGAGCGGATGCTCCGCTACTTCATCCTGAAGATCCACAAGCGGCGCTATCTCGCCCGCCCGCGCGTGGTCGTCTGCGTGCCCTCCGGCATCACCGGCGTCGAGCGCCGCGCCGTCATCGAGGCGTCGTCGCAGGCCGGTGCCCGCCAGGTGCACATCATCGAGGAGCCCATGGCCGCGGCCATCGGCTCCGGCCTGCCGGTCCACGAGGCCACCGGCAACATGGTGGTGGACATCGGCGGCGGCACCACCGAGGTCGCGGTCATCTCGCTCGGCGGCATCGTCACCGCCCAGTCCATCCGGGTCGCGGGCGACGAGCTCGACAACGCGATCATCCAGCACATCAAGAAGGAGTACAGCCTCCTTCTCGGTGAGCGGACCGCCGAACAGATCAAGATCACGATCGGTTCGGCGTACGACCTCGACGACGACCAGCACACCGAGATCCGCGGCCGGGATCTGGTCTCCGGCCTGCCGAAGACCGTCGTCATCTCGGCCGCCGAGGTCCGCAAGGCGATCGAGGAACCCGTCAACGCGATCGTCGACGCCGTGAAGACCACCCTCGACAAGTGCCCGCCGGAGCTGTCCGGCGACATCATGGACAGGGGAATCGTTCTGACCGGCGGCGGAGCACTGCTGCGCGGTCTGGACGAGCGGCTGCGCCGGGAGACCGGCATGCCCATCCACATCGCCGAGGACCCGCTGGACAGCGTGGCGCTCGGCTCCGGCAAGTGCGTCGAGGAGTTCGAGGCGCTCCAGCAGGTCCTGGACGCCCAGCCGCGCAGATGACGTAACTCTTCGATTCCGCCGTACGAGATCATCCCCTCTCGTGCGGCGGATCGTTGATATGGAGGCATAAACTCGCCCAAGGCGAGCTCCACCCCACAAGCCTCCGCAACCCCCCACATGCTTCACAAGCTTCCGCAACCAAGCCCCGCAGGTTCCTATTTGAGGAAGGCACGGCCGCCGCACGTGAGGGACACGAAAGAGAGCCGGCTGCTCCTGGTGCTGCTGATCGCCATCGCGTTCGCGCTGATCACGGTGGACATCCGAGGTGGCAGGAACTCCCCGGTCGACGGCGCCCGGCAGGCCGCGGCAGCGGTCTTCGGCCCGATCGAGAACGGCATGTCGACGGTGGTGGACCCGGTCGGCAACGCCGTCTCCGCCGTCCGTGACTCCGGCGCACGACACGACCGGCTGGCCCGGCTGGAGACCCAGAACGCGGCCCTGAAGGCGAAGCTCGGCAGCAGCGACCGCAACCGCAGCCGCCTGGCGCAGCTCGACAAGATGCTGAACATCGCCGCCGAGGGCCAGTACGGCATCAAGGGCGCCCAGGTCATCGGGATAGGAGCGGCCCAGGGCTTCTCCTGGACCGTCACCATCGACGTCGGCGCCAACGACGGCATCAAGCGCGACATGACCGTCCTCAACGGCAACGGCCTCGTCGGCCGCGTCACCACCGTCGGCCCCGACGCCTCCACCGTGCTGCTCGCCAACGACCCCGACTTCACCGTCGGCACCCGCATGGAGGGCAGCGACGAACTCGGCTTCGCCTCCGGACAGGGCGACCGCCCGCTGCGCGTCGAACTCCTCAACGGCCAGGCCGAGGTGAAGAAGGGCGACCGGCTCGTCACCTTCGGCTCCCAGGGCGACCGGCCCTTCGTGCCCGGCGTCCCGGTCGGCACGGTCACCGGCATCGACCCCTCCAACGGCGGCCTCACCCGCACCCTGTACGTCACGCCGTTCGTGTCCTTCACCAAGCTCGACATCGTCGGCGTGGTCGTCGAGGCACCGAAGAAGGACCCGCGCGACGAGGTGCTCCCGGCCAAGCCGAAACCCACCCCGATCCCCACGGTGACCGTCACGGTCACCCCGTCCGCGGACGCGAGCGCGAGCGCCGGCGCGTCCGACACCAGCAGCCCGCAGCGGTAGGAGCTGAATCCCCATGCGTGTCAACCGGATCCTGCTCTCCTCCGCCCTGGTCGTCGTCGCCCTGGTGATCCAGGTGAGCGTCCTCGCCCGCCTCCACCTCCCGGGCGCCGTCCCCGACCTGCTGCTGCTCACCGTCCTCGGCCTCGCCATGGTCTACGGCCATGTGGGCGGCGCCCTCGTCGGCTTCGGCGCCGGACTCCTCGCCGACCTCGCCCCGCCCGCCGACCACGCGGCCGGCCGCTACGCCCTGGTGCTGTGCGTGGTCGGCTACTTCGCCGGCCTCATCAAGCCGGAGAACGGCCGCCTCAAGTCCGCGACCGGCCCGATGGTCGTCGTGGTCGCCGCCGCCATCGGCTCCACCCTGCTCTACGCGGGCGTCGGCGCCCTCGTCGGCGACACCGCCGCCCGGCACGTCGGCATGACGAGCCTGCTGATCACGGCCGCCCTGTACGACCTGCTGCTCGCCCCGTTCGTGGTCCCCGGCATCATCGCCCTGGCCCGCCGCGCCGACAACGACCCGCTGACCGAGGCCAACTCCGGCACCAAGGGGGGCGACATCTCCTCCGGCTGGATCTCCTCCGGCACCGGAATGCGCATCGGCGGCCAGCGCGGCGGCCTCGGCGGCCTGAAGGCCAGGGCCCGCACCCGCAACGTCCGCGTCGGCCGTATCAAGGGGGTCAAGCGCCTGTGAACGCGGCGGAGTTCACCCGAACGGGTACACCGGGGCGGAACGCGGCCTCACAGGTAGATCGTTCATCATCCGTACGCGCACGCGCATTTGTGCAGGGAAAGGGGGAGGCAGCCCAGTGACCAACATTCCCGAGACCGGTCGGACCCCACGCGTCCAGATCCGTCTCGTCGTCATCCAGATCCTGGTCCTCTCCCTGCTCGGCACCCTCGGCGGCCGGCTGTGGTACCTGCAGATCCGCGAGGGCGCCGCGTACCAGAAGGAAGCCTCCGGCAACCACGTCCAGCAGGTCGTCGCACCCGCCGTGCGCGGCTCGATCCTGGACGCCCGCGGAGTCCCGATCGCGGACAACGAGACCCGGCTCGTCGTCTCCGCCTCCCGCACCGACCTGCTCAAGCAGAAGGACGACGGCAAGGCGGTCCTGACCAAGCTCGCCGGCGTCCTCGGGATGAAGCCCGCGGACGTCATGCAGAAGGTCCGCCTCTGCGACGCCAAGACCCCGCAGCCCTGCTGGAACGGCTCGCCGTACCAGCCGATCCCGATCACCGACAAGGCCACCGCCAAGCAGGCCCTGCAGATCCGCGAGCGCTCCGAGGACTTCCCCGGCATCACCGCCGAGCCCGAGGCCGTGCGCCGCTACCCGGCCCCCGGCAAGTCCAACACCGCGCAGGTCCTCGGCTACCTCTCGCCGGTCACCGACGACGAGATCGAGCAGGCCAAGGACACCAACTCGCCCTACCTGCGCTCCGACATGGTCGGCCGCTCCGGCCTGGAGCGGGAGTACGACAAGGAACTGCGCGGCAAGGCCGGCGTCACCCGCTACGAGGTCGACAACCTCGGCCGCGTCATCGGCAAGGCCAAGTCCGACGCCGCCGAGCCCGGTTCGAACCTCGTCACCAGCATCGACTCCCGCGTCCAGCGCGTCGCCGAGTACGAGCTGGAGAACGCGATGAAGGTCGCCCGCCAGCAGTACGACAAGATCACCCAGGAGAACTACAAGGCCGACTCCGGCGCTGTCGTCGTGATGGAGGCCAAGACCGGCCGGATCGTCGCCATGGCCTCCGCGCCGAACTACGACCCGAACGTCTGGGTCGGCGGCATCTCCGCCAAGGACTACAAGGCCCTCACCGGCAAGAACTCCGACTACCCGCTGCTCAACAGGGCCATACAGGGTCAGGCGGCCCCCGGTTCGACGTTCAAGGTGGTCTCCACGGCCGCCGCGGTCCAGGCCGGCTACGTGTGGGACGGCGGCTACCCCTGCACCAGCTCCTACTCGGTCGGCGGCCAGGTCTTCAAGAACTTCGAGGGCGAGAACTTCGGCCCGATCTCGCTCGGCCGCGCTCTGGAGGTCTCCTGCGACACCGTCTTCTACGGCCTCGCCGACCGCGAGTGGAAGAAGGACGGCGGCATCAACCCGAAGAAGGGCGAACCCAAGGACTGGTTCTTCAAGACCGCCCACCAGTTCGGCCTCGGCAAGGAGACCGGCATTGACCTGCCCAACGAGGTCACCGGCCGCGTCCCCGACCGCCAGTGGAAGCTCGACTACTGGAAGGCCAACAAGGACGCCTGGTGCAAGTCCGGGAAGAAGGACGGCACCTACGTCGAGAAGATCGAGTACGAGAACTGCCTCGAAGGCAACAAGATGCGCGAGGGCGACGAGATCAACTACTCCATCGGCCAGGGCGACACCCTCGTCACGCCGATACAGGAGGCGATGATCTACGGCGCCGTGGCCAACGGCGGCACCGAGTACCAGCCGACCATCGGCAAGGCGGTCATCAGCGCCGACGGCAAGACCGTTCAGGAGATCAAGCCCAAGGTGCTGCGCAAGCTGCCCGTCAGCCAGGCCACCCTCAAGGGCATGGACGAGGCCTTCGCGGGCGTCATCACCCGCGGTACGGCCGCCTGGAAGTTCGGCGGCTGGCCGCAGGACAAGATCGCCCTGCACGGCAAGACCGGTACCGCCGAGGTCTACGGCAAGCAGACCACGTCCTGGCTCGCCACCTACAGCAAGGACTACACGGTCATCATGACCATCGCCCAGGCCGGTACCGGTTCCGGTGCCTCCGGTGAGGCGGTCCGCAACATCTACAGCGCGCTCTACGGCGTCCAGGCCGACGGCTCCGTCGACAAGTCCAAGGCGCTGCTCTACACCCCGCAGCAGGGCCTGCCGAAGGTCCGCACGGACGGCACCATCGCCTCCCCGAAGGTATCCAAGGACCCGGCGAAGGACTTCCAGGCCTCCCAGCAGGACAAGAACAACACCGACAACGGCCAGACCCCGGCCGCCACCACGGCCTCACCGTCGACCGGCAACCGCACCACCCGAAGGCGGCCGCGCAAGAGGGGAAGCCGGAGGATGCTCACATGACCGGCGTCAACAGCTTCTCCGTCTCCGGCTACGGCCCGGCACGCGCCGGCTGGACCCGGATCTTCGCCCGCGACTCGCTGGCCCGCCGCCTGGACTGGCCGATGATGCTGGCCGCCCTCGCGCTGTCGCTGCTCGGCTCGCTCCTCGTCTACTCGGCGACCCGCAACCGCACCGAGATCAACCAGGGCGACCAGTACTACTTCCTGATCCGGCATCTGATGAACACCGGCATCGGGCTCGCCCTGATGATCGGCACGGTCTGGGTCGGCCACCGCCAGCTGCGCAACGCGGTGCCGATCCTCTACGGCCTCTCGGTGCTCGGCATCCTCGCGGTGCTCACCCCGCTGGGCGCCACCATCAACGGCAGCCGCAACTGGATCGTCTTCGGCGGCGGCTTCTCGCTGCAGCCCGCCGAGTTCGTGAAGATCACGATCATCCTGGGCATGGCGATGATACTGGCGGCCCGGGTGGACGCCGGTGACAAGCCGTACCCGGACCACCGCACCGTCCTGCAGTCCCTGGGCCTGGCCGCGGTCCCGATCCTGGTCGTGCTGCTCATGCCCGACCTCGGCACGGTCCTGGTCCTGGTGACCATCATCCTCGGCGTACTGCTCGCCTCCGGCGCCTCCAACCGCTGGATCTTCGGCCTGCTCACCGCCGGTGTGCTCGGCTGTGTCGCCATCTGGCAGCTGCACATCCTGGACCAGTACCAGATCAACCGCTTCGCCGCCTTCGCCAACCCCAGCCTCGACCCGGCCGGCGTCGGCTACAACACCAACCAGGCCCGGATCGCCATCGGCTCCGGCGGTCTGACCGGCGCGGGCCTGTTCCACGGCTCGCAGACCACCGGCCAGTTCGTCCCCGAGCAGCAGACCGACTTCGTCTTCACGGTCGCGGGGGAGGAGCTGGGCTTCGTCGGCGCGGGCCTGATCATCCTGCTGCTCGGTGTCGTCCTGTGGCGCGCCTGCCGTATCGCCCGCGAGACGACCGAGCTGTACGGCACCATCGTCGCGGCGGGCATCGTGGCGTGGTTCGCCTTCCAGGCGTTCGAGAACATCGGCATGACCCTCGGCATCATGCCGGTCACCGGCCTGCCCCTGCCCTTCGTTTCGTACGGCGGCTCGTCGATGTTCGCGGTGTGGGTCGCCGTGGGGCTGCTGCAGTCGATCAGGGTGCAGCGCCCGATGTCGGCGTAGCCGCGCGGCGGACAGCGACGAGGGCGAGGGCCAGGACAAGAACGAGGGCGAGGGCGAGGTGAACGCGCCGTTTCCGGTGTGTTCACCTCGTCCTCATTTTTATTCTTCCTCCGATTTACCCTCTTCGGCCGCTGTCCTTGGGGCGCCCGCACTACTAGATTCGGTTCATGGCGGATACGAAGCGTGAAATCGAGCGCAAGTACGAATCCGATGACAGTGGGCTGCCCGACCTGACCGGCGTCGCCGGGGTGGCGAACGTCCTGGACAAGGGCACCGCCGAACTCGACGCGACCTACCACGACACCTCCGACCTGCGTCTGGCCTCGGCGAGAGTCACCCTGCGCCATCGCACCGGCGGCAGCGACGCGGGCTGGCACCTCAAACTCCCGGTGGCCCCGGGCATCCGCGACGAGATCCACGCCCCGCTCTCCGACACGCTCCCCGACGAACTGGCCGCCCTGGCCCGCTCCAGGGTCCGCGAGGGCCGGCTGATCCCGGTGATCCGGCTGCGCACCACCCGCGAGATCCAGCACCTCGTCGACGCCGACGGGAAACTGCTCGCCGAGCTGAGCGTGGACCGCGTCCGCGCCGAGCGGCTCTTCGGCGGCACGGGCACGGCACAGTGGACCGAGATCGAGGTGGAACTGGCCGAGGGCGGTGACCCGGCCTTCCTCGACAAGGTGGAGAAACGGTTGGGCAAGGCGGGCGTGCGCCCCTCGAAGTCCGCGTCCAAGCTGGCCCGGGCCCTGTCCGAGACCAAGGGCGGCAAGCCGCGACCGAAAAAGAAGGCCGCGGGCAAAGCGGGGACGGCCGGCAGACCGGCTGCCACGGCCGGCGAACCGGCGGTGGCAGCAGGCAAACCGGTCACGGCCGGCGACCACGTCATGGCCTACGCCCGCGCCCAGCGGGACGCGATCGTCGAGCTCGACCCGGCCGTACGCCTGGACACCGAGGAGGGCGTGCACGACATGCGCGTCGCCACCCGCCGGCTGCGCAGCACGTTCCGCACCTTCGGCAAAGTGCTCGACCGGACGGTCACCGACCCGATCGCCGACGAGCTGAAATGGCTGGCCGGTGAGCTGGGCGTGGGCCGCGACCAGGAAGTCCTCGCCGAACGCCTGCTCGCGGCCCTCGCCGACCTGCCCGACACCCTCGTCACCGGCCCCGTCCACGACCGCATGCGGAGCTGGGCCGATGAGAGCGAGCGTGGCTCCCGGGGCCGGCTGCTGGGCGTTCTGGACTCCGAGCGCTACCTCGCCCTGCTGGACACGCTCGACGCCTTCGTCGCCGGCCCGCCCCTGCTGAAGGCGGCGGCCGGCGACCCGGAGAAGGTGCTCGCCAAGGCCGTGCACAAGGACTTCGCGAAGGTCGCCGACCTGATCGAGACGGGCATGGCACAGCCTCCCGGCCATGACCGCGACCTCGGCCTGCACGAGGCCCGCAAGAAGGCCAAGCGCACCCGCTACGCCGCCGAGGTCGCCCAGCCGGCCCTCGGCAAGCCTGCCAAGACCCTGCTCAAGTCCATGAAGTCCCTCCAGACCCTGCTCGGCGAGCACCAGGACAGCGTGATGGCCCGCGCAACCCTGCGCGAACTGTCCGCGGTGGCGCACGCGGCGGGCGAGAGCGCCTTCACCTACGGGCTGCTTCATGGCCGCGAGGAGCAGCGGGCGGCGGCGGTCGAGGCCGGACTGCCGGAGCAGTGGCAGGCGGTCAAGACCGGGGCGCCCCTCTGATCGGAGCGTACGGGGGAGGCCGCCGACCGGGTTAGGCTAGATGGTCCCCCTGTCAGCTCACGAAGGTCCGGTCCGCGAGATGCCTGCCGAAGCCGCCGCTCAGGTCGCCGAGTCTGTGTTCCCGCAGCTCGAAGCTCTGCTCCCGCATGTGCAGAAGCCGATCCAGTACGTGGGGGGAGAGCTCAACTCCACGGTCAAGCCGTGGGAGGCCTGTGACGTCCGCTGGGCGCTCATGTACCCGGACGCGTACGAGGTCGGCCTGCCCAACCAGGGCGTCATGATCCTCTACGAGGTCCTCAACGAGCAGGAGGGCGTCCTCGCCGAGCGCACGTACAGCGTGTGGCCGGACCTGGAGGCGCTGATGCGCGAGCACCGGGTCCCGCAGTTCACGGTGGACAGCCACCGCCCGGTGAAGGCCTTCGACGTGTTCGGCCTGTCCTTCTCCACGGAGCTGGGCTACACGAACATGCTCACGGCGCTGGACCTGGCGGGCATCCCCCTGGAGTCCAAGGACCGCACCCTCGACGACCCGATCGTCCTCGCGGGCGGCCACGCGGCCTTCAACCCCGAGCCGATCGCGGACTTCATCGACGCGGCGATCATCGGCGACGGCGAGCAGGCCGTCCTCGACATGACGAAGATCATCCGCGAGTGGAAGGCGGAGGGCCGCCCCGGCGGCCGCGAGGAGGTCCTCTTCCGCCTCGCCAAGACCGGCTCCGTCTACATCCCGGCGTTCTACGACGTCGAGTACCTCCCCGACGGCCGTATCGCCCGCGTGGTCCCCAACAAGTCGGGCGTCCCGTGGCGCGTCTCCAAGCACACGGTCATGGACCTCGACGAGTGGCCGTACCCCAAGCAGCCGCTGGTCCCGCTCGCCGAGACGGTCCACGAGCGCATGTCCGTCGAGATCTTCCGCGGCTGCACGCGAGGCTGCCGCTTCTGCCAGGCCGGCATGATCACCCGCCCGGTCCGCGAGCGCTCGATCACCGGCATCGGCGAGATGGTCGACAAGGGCCTCAAGGCGACGGGCTTCGAGGAGGTGGGCCTCCTCTCCCTCTCCTCCGCCGACCACTCCGAGATCGGCGACATCGCGAAGGGCCTGGCCGACCGCTACACCGAGGACAAGATCGGCCTGTCCCTCCCCTCCACCCGCGTCGACGCCTTCAACATCGACCTGGCCAACGAACTGACGCGCAACGGCCGCCGCTCGGGCCTCACCTTCGCCCCGGAGGGCGGCTCGGAACGCATCCGCAAGGTCATCAACAAGATGGTCTCCGAGGACGACCTCATCCGCACGGTCTCGACGGCCTACGGCAACGGCTGGCGCCAGGTGAAGCTGTACTTCATGTGCGGCCTGCCCACCGAGACCGACGACGACGTCCTCCAGATCGCCGACATGGCGACCAAGGTGATCGCCAAGGGCCGCGAGGTCTCCCGCTCCAACGACATCCGCTGCACGGTGTCGATCGGCGGCTTCGTCCCCAAGCCCCACACCCCCTTCCAGTGGGCCCCGCAGCTCTCCGCGGAGGAGACGGACGCCCGCCTCGAAAAGCTCCGGGACAAGATCCGCGGCGACAAGAAGTACGGCCGCTCGATCGGCTTCCGCTACCACGACGGCAAGCCCGGCATCGTGGAAGGCCTGTTGTCGAGGGGCGACCGCCGCATCGGCGCCGTCATCCGCGCCGTCTACGAGGACGGCGGCCGCTTCGACGGCTGGCGCGAGCACTTCTCCTACGACCGCTGGATGGCCTGCGCCGACAAGTCCCTCGCGCCCTTCGGCGTGGACGTCGACTGGTACACCACCCGCGAGCGCACCTACGAGGAGGTCCTCCCCTGGGACCACCTCGACTCGGGCCTCGACAAGGACTGGCTCTGGGAGGACTGGCAGGACGCCCTCGACGAGACAGAGGTCGAGGACTGCCGCTGGACCCCTTGCTTCGACTGCGGGGTGTGCCCGCAGATGGACACCCACATCCAGATCGGCCCGACCGGCAAGAAGTTGCTGCCTCTGACGGTCAAGAACTCCGGCCCGACGCCGGCGCCGAGCGGTCACACGCACTGACGTGAGCGAGACACTCGATCGGGTGGTTGAGGCGGGGGTGAGTGAGGAGGAGGTGGCGGCTGCGGTCGGAGCTTCGAGCTCTCGTCCGTCGGCGCCACTGGTCTGAGTCCGACATCAGGATTGTCGGCACCGAAGAATTCGCGCTTTCCTGCACCTTCTCGAATCCGGTCGGACCGGATGACAACGGGGAATTGGCACAGCGGGGCACGTGCGTGCTGCCCGACGGGGAATCGATTTCGTTGCTGGTGAACGACGAGCGGGGCGGCGAGGGCCACGGCGTGCGCTGCTACGCAGGGCTGCGGCTGGATCCCTTCTTCATGGACGTGGCCAAGGAGGTGGAGACGCGGACGCGTCGACGGCTCGCCTTCCTGCCAAAAGGCACCAACACCCTGGAGGGCACCGACGTCCTGGCCGTCGTGGCGGAACTTGACGTTGTCAGGGTGTTCGGGGCGGCCTCGGGGAGTGTCTTCGCCGTTGCGGCGGAAACCGTCACGGTCGGACCGTATCCCGAACGCCTCGGACGCCCCGAGGTCAAGAACAATCTCCTGTCGGACAACGGGGTCGACGCCGCCAACAGGGTCGTTGACCTGCGTGATCTCTACAACGAGGAAGACCCGTTCCGGCTTGGTCCGAGATATGCGGACGCCTGTCGCGCACGTCTTAACGCCAACCTGGTCTTCTTCGACGGTCTCGACGGCAAGGCGGACTGGACGACGCAGCCGGACGGGACGCATCTGCTGACGGAACTGCTGCTCGCGGACTTCCTGGTCGTGGACATTGCCAAGCCGTATGACGAGGACAGCTATTTCGAGATCGAGGAACACCTTCCCTGAGGAGTTCCGGCAGGGCATGGCGGCGCGCGCCGAATTCATCGGTGACACCGGGGAGAGCGCGCCCGCACGCTGGGAGCCGCCCTTCGGCACCGGCCAGGTACACGTCGTGCTGTCCCTGCTGGCCGCCGACCAGGAGTCGTTGGCGGTCGTCCTCGAACGTGCGCGCAAGGCCCACGCGCAGCTTCCCGGTGCTCAGGTCGTCCATCGGCAGGACTTCTACCAGCTGTCCACCGGGCGCACCAGCTTCGGCTACAAGGACGGCATCGGCAACCCCACGATCGAAGGCAGCGGTGCCGAGACTCCTCCCGGTGACGGTTCCGTGCTCAAGGCGGGCGAGTCCGTGCTCGGCTGTCCCGACGAGACCGGAAACCTGCCGCCGATGCCGCAGCCGGCCGAACTGGGGCGCAACGGCACCTTCGTGGCCTGGCGGAAGCTGCACACGCGCGTCGCGGCGTTCCGCCGGTATCTGCACGACAACTCCGGCAGCCCGGAGGAAGAGTCGCTGCTCGCAGCCAAGATCGTGGGCCGCTGGCAGAGCGGCGCCCCGCTGGTCCTGGCTCCTGAACACGACGACCCGGCCCTGGGAGCGGACGACCAGCGCAACAACGACTTCCGCTACGCGTCCGATCCGGGTGGCGCGAATTGCCCCCACGGCGCCCACGCCAGGCGAGCCAACCCGCGCGACTCGGAGATCATCGGCGACATCCGCCTGCACCACATGATCCGGCGGGGCACCAACTACGGCCCTCCGCTGCCGGCCGGTGTCCTGGACGACGACGGCGCCGACCGCGGCATCGTCTTCGTCTTCATCGGCTCACACCTTGACCGCCAGTTCGAGTTCGTGAAGTCGCAATGGCTGAACGACGGCCATTTCACCGGACTCGACCAGGAGAAGGATCTGCTCACGGGCGACAACGACGGCACGGGCGTCTTCACGATCCCGCAGCACCCCATCCGGCGCCGTCTGCACGGCGTAGAGCGTTTTGTCATCTCCCGCGGCGGAGAGTACTTCTTCCTGCCGAGCCTCAGCGCGCTGCGTTGGCTGGCGAACGCCGGCGCTTGAGCCGGCTTGGCGATCGCCGTTGAGGCGCATCGCGGATGTACTGGCGGGGGCGACGGAGGATGAGGTTGTCGCTGTGATGGAAGCGGTACGCGTACCGACCGGACGGCGGCAGTCTCCCCGAGGTGTCCCGGCACCACGCTTGAGGGTGGCTGACGGCTTGCCGGGGCCTCCTCGCAGTGCCTCAGCTCCGGCAGCCGCAGCCTGATGCGGCCTTGGCGTCTGTGACCGTGACGGCCGGGTCGGTGGAGGTCTCGGCCGGGGTGCAACAGGCGTTCACACCGCAGCAGGCGTCCGCGGGCTCGGCCGCTTCGGCCGTGGCCGCTGCGGTGGGCTTGGTGGCGCGCACGATCGCCGAGTGCATCCCGTCGGCCACGCCGTGGGTCGGGGTGATCTCGACGCCGGTGAAGCCTGCCGCTGCGAGGCCTTCGCGGTACTCGCTGAAGGATAGGGCGCCGGCGATGCAGCCGACGTGGTCGCCGCGTTCGGCTCGCTGCGCGGGTGTCAGGGAGTCGTCTGCGACGACGTCGGACACGCCGAGACGGCCGCCGGGCTTCAGAACGCGGAACGTCTCCTTGAACACCGCCGCCTTGTCCGTGGACAGGTTGATCACGCAGTTGGAGATCACGACGTCGATGGTGTTCGCGGGCAGGGGGACGGCCTCGATGGTGCCCTTGAGGAACTCGACGTTCGTGGCGCCCGCCTTCGCGGCGTTGGCCAGGGCCAGGGAGAGCATTTCCTCGGTCATGTCGAGTCCGTAGGCCTTGCCCGTCCGCCCGATGCGTCGGGCGCAGAGCAGGACGTCGATGCCGCCTCCCGAACCGAGGTCGAGGACACGGTCCCCTTCGTGCAGCTCGGCCACAGCGGTGGGGTTGCCGCAGCCGAGAGAGGCGGCCAGGGCTTCGGCGGGGAGCGTGTCGCGCTCGTCGGCCGCGTAGAGGGCGGAGCCGAAGTTCGCGTCGGTCTCGACGGGCTCCGGCCCGCAGCAGGCGGTGCTGCCTTCGGCGACCTTGACGGCCGCTGCCGCGTAACGCCGGCGGACGGTCTCACGCAGGTCTGTGGACTTCTCGGGCATGAGTCACTCCTGGGTGACGGGGCACGGCGGTGCCCCGGAACGGCTTGTATTGACGTTCATTGATGCAACCTTGCGCCTTGGATCGAAGGACGTCAACATAGAGGTATGGCGAATCAAGAGCTGAAGATCCTCGGCCAGGACGGCGATGACGTCTGCTGCGAGGGGCTGGCCACGGCACCTCTGGACGAAGAACAGGCGGCCGATCTGGCGAAGATCTTCAAAGCCCTGGGCGACCCGGTGCGTCTGCGGCTGATGTCGATGATCGCTTCGCGGGAGGGCGGCGAGGTCTGTGTCTGTGAGCTGACCCCTGCCTTCGAGCTGTCGCAGCCCACGATCTCGCACCATCTGAAGCTGCTCCGGCAGGCGGGGCTCATCGACTGTGAGCGACGCGGTACCTGGGTCTACTACTGGATCCTGCCGACGGCCCTCGACCGCCTGGCGGGCTTCCTGGCCGTGCCGCGGGCAGCAAAGGCATCTGTGTGAAGGCGCCCCTCGGCCGTCGCATCGCTGCCGAAGCGGTGGGCACCGCTGCCTTGGTGGCCGTGGTCGTCGGCTCCGGGATCCAGGCCACCGAACTCTCACATGACGTGGGCGTCCAACTGCTCGCCAACTCGATTTCCACGGTCTTCGGCCTGGGCGTGTTGATCGCGCTCCTCGGGCCCGTCTCAGGTGCGCACTTCAACCCGGCTGTCACCCTCGCGGCCTGGTTCACCGACCGGAGGAGCGGCAGCGGGCTGAGCCTGCTGGACGTGACCGCATACGTGACGGCGCAGATCACGGGAGCCGTCGCCGGTGCGGTCCTGGCCGACGCCATGTTCGCCGAACCACTGGTGAAGTGGTCCACGCATGACCGCTTCGCAGGACACCTGTGGCTGGGGGAAGTCGTGGCGACCGCCGGGCTGGTTCTGCTGGTCTTCGGTCTGAACCGGACGGGCCGCGGACGTTTCGCTCCGGGGGCTGTGGCGTCCTTCATCGGGGCCGCCTACTGGTTCACCTCTTCCACCTCGTTCGCGAACCCGGCGGTGACCATCGGCCGGACGTTCACCGACACCTTCGCCGGGATCGCCCCAACCTCCGTCCCGCCGTTCATCGCGGCACAACTGGTGGGCGCCGCTGCCGGCCTGGGGCTGGTGGCGTTGGTCTTCGGACCCGCCGCTCCCGCAGAAACCGATGCCGTCATGCCGCAAGGCGACACCGAACTCGCTGTCTTTCCTGCCCGCTGAGCCCCGTCCAAGGAACCTCCGTCATGAGCGACTCCACTCCGCGCCCCTCCGTGCTGTTCGTCTGCGTGCACAACGCCGGACGCTCCCAGATGGCCGCCGCCTTCCTCACCCACCTCGCCGGAGAGAAGGTGGAGGTCCGCTCGGCCGGCTCCGCCCCCGCCGACACGGTCAATCCGGCCGTGGTGGCAGCGATGAACGAAGTCGGCATCGACATCTCCGCCGAGACCCCGAAGATCCTCACCGCGGAAGCCGTGCAGGCGTCCGACGTCGTCATCACGATGGGATGCGGAGACACCTGTCCCGTCTTCCCGGGCAAGCGATACCTCGACTGGCAACTCGACGATCCGGCCGGCCAGGGCGTCGATGCCGTCCGCCCGATCCGGGACGACATCGAACACCGCATCCGCGCCTTGGTGAACGACCTGACCGGCTGAACAACGTGCCGCTCGGCAGTTCCCGTCCCGTCGGGCAAGTTGAGCGACAACGGCACCGGCGCGGCGATAGGTGCGATTACCTGAGTCGAACGGTGGATCTGGCATGGGACAACGCCCGGCCGGCTGACCCCGGTCGGTAGGAAGCGGGCGAGGCCGAGGCGGGCGTCTGCGCAGCCGTCGGCGGACGGCGAACTGGAAGCGGCCGGCCGCTGCGCCTCCCGCAAGCTGGCAGCGGGCCGATTCAGCCCGAGGAGGGGTGGGCCTGGCGATCTCTGCGTGAGAGCCTTTGCGGTATGGGGGATGCGTCGGCCGGACAGGCCGTCCGGAGGTTTCTGGCGACGATTCAGGTCGGTGACGTCTGTCACGGGACGATCGCTGCGGTTTCCCGGTCTGGGATATCGGTGGTCCTGGACGGCTTCACCGACCGGCCGCTCGGGACGGTGCGGCCGTTGGACGACTTCTGGCATCGGTGCCTTGCCGAGACCGCTGTGGTCGGGCAGCGGGTCAGCGGCGAAGTGGTCGCCGTGGATGTGGACGCGGGCCGGGTGCGGCTGTCGACGGCGGCGACCGAGAAGCCGGAACTCTGGACGTTCCTCAAGGGGCTTCGTCCTGGGGAGGTCCTGGACGGCACGGTCGCGGCGATCGAGCGGTTCGGTGTCTTCGTGGCGTTGGACGAGGGCCCGGAGCATCCGGTGTTTCCCGGCGTCGGCTTCATCACGTTTCCCGAGCTGTCCTGGCGTCATTTCGACGCGGCATCCGACGTCGTGGCGATCGGGCAGCGGGTGTCATGCGAGTTCCTGCAGTTCGACACGTGGAACGGGGAGGCCCGGCTGTCCCTGCGGGCGATGGAGCCGGACCCCTTCCTGGTGTTCGTCGAAGGCATCGCGGTGGGACAGAGGCTGAGCGGGCGGGTGACGAAACTGGTCCCGTTCGGTGTCTTCGTGGAGGTCGCCGACGGCATCGCGGGCCTGGTCCGGCTGTCCGAGCTGAGCTCGGTGCCCGTGGCGGCGCCGGAGGACGTCGTACAGGTCGGCGACCGGCTGACGGTCGTCGTCACGGACGTCGACCGAGAGCGACGCCGGCTGTCGCTCTCCCGGCGACAGACCTGAGCGGCCGCGGTTCGGGCCGTGCCCGCCCCACGCCCGCCATCGCCCCCGGCCGGGCCAAGCCTGGCGGATGTGGCGGACGGCGTCCGGGCCGGACGGTGTACGACACCGTCCGGCCCGGCGCGACGGACGCCCTTCTACCAGGTCACCGGCAGCTCCAGCGGAAAACGCCTGATGGTCTCCGTGTCCCACCGCAGCTCCTCCGGTGGCACCGCGAGCCGCAGGCCCGGGAACCTCTCCACAAGACGGCCGATGGCCACTTCGAGCTCCGCCATGGCCAACGGCATCGCGATGCACCGGTGTCCGCCCCAGCCGAAGGTCATGTGCGGAGCGCTGGGGCGGTCCACGTCGATGACGTGCGGGTCCAGGTAGCGTTCCGGGTCACGGTTGGCCGTCAGGTACGACACGTGCACGAAGTCGCCCGCCTTGATCCGCGCACCGTCCAGTTCCACGTCCTCGAGAGCCACGCGCGGGATGCCGACCCCCTTGCGGAAGGGGATGCAGCGGAGCAGTTCGTGCACGACGTCGGTCAGGGTCTCGGGCCGCCGCGCGACGTGCCGCATCAGCTCGGGACGGGTCAGGAGCAGGTACACGATGTTGCTGATCTCGCAGGTCGCCGTGTCCTGGCCGCTGAGCGCCAGCGTCAGCGCCATGACCGCCAGCTCCCTGTCGTCGAGCTGTTCCTCGCCCTCCCGCGCCGCGGCCATCGCACTGATGAGGTCCGGGCCGGGTGAGTCCCGGCGCTGTTTGACGAGTTCGCCGAAGTAGGCCGTCAGATCAGCCTTGGCGGCCGCCGCGGCCTCCTTGCTGCCCGCGCCGACGACGAGCAGCCGGTGCACGTACTCCTGGAGCTTCGGCCATTCCTCCGGCTCGACACCGAGGAGATCCAGGACGGTGTGCTGGGGGAGCGGGTCGGAGAGGTGCTGGACCAGGTCCACCGGCCCACCCTCCTTCTCCATGTTGTCCAGCAGACGGTCCGCGAGCCAGCTGATCCGGTCCCGCATGCCGTCGACCCGCTGCTGAGTGAAGGCCTGCGAGGCCAGGTGGCGGACGCGGCTGCTGTGCGGCGGGTCCATCACGTTGATCGATTCCGGCGAGACGATGGGCTCCGGAGTCATCCGGGGGTAGTCGTGACCGATGATGCCCGCCCTGCTGAACCGGGCGTCGGTGGTCACCTGCTTGACGGCGTCGAAGCCGGTGACCAGCCAGGCATCCGCACTGCCGTACGGGAGCCGGATGCGCGCGGGGGAACGGCGCTCCATCAGGTCGGCGAGAGAGGGGTCGAAGTCGAGTGCTTCGCTGAAGTCGAACGGGCAGGTGATTGTCTCGTTGTCGGCGGCCATCAGCCGGCACCTCCAGGCATGGGTACGACGTTGGTGACGTCCACGGCCCGGCGAGCGGCCTCGGTGGGTCTGACGGGATCGCCGACAGCCCGGTAGTGGACGAAGAACAGGTGTGGTTCGTCGGACAGGTCGTGGTGGTGTGCTTCGACGAGTTCGGCCCCACCGCGGCGCACGGCCACGAGGACGGGGCGGACCTCGTTGGCGACCACGGCGTCACCCGTCAGGAGCGTGCCGTGGTCCCCGTGCCGGACGAAGGACATGAATCGCTTCATGCCACCGGGCCGGCCGGCTATGGCCGCAGGGGCGACCGCCGCCCGCACATGACGCCGGGACGCGGTGATTCGGGAGCGGGTGTCCTGCTGTCTCTCGTCAGTCATGCCATGGGCCTCCTTGCAGGATGCAAGCATGCGAGACCGCCCGGACCGCTGACCGGCACAGTTACACCCGTCCAGGTGGGCTAACCGCGGGCGTGACGGACCCGCGGACGGCGGCGGCGCCGCGCTCCGGGACACCTGCGAAGGCGCTCCGCGAACGGGCGCACGCGCCGCTCGTGGTCATCGAGGCCGGTACGCGGTGACCAGCACGGAGACGGTGACCTGGTCGGGCAGGACACCGTCTCCGTCCGGTGCTGCGGGGCCCAGATGGCGCGCACTCGGTGTCATCCGGAGCAGGTTCAGGGCCTCCGGCCCGGTCAGGAACGTGCGGTACTCCACCTGCCCGGTGGCGGCGGCCTCGAAGAACGGGTGCAGCGCCCGGTGGAGGCGCCGTTCCTTGGCCGGATCGACCGTGACCATCCCAGGCACTCGGCCGCGCAGTTCGGCCAGGTGCCGTCCGGTCGGACGTACCACGATCAGCCGGCCGCCCGGGCGGAGCACCCGGCGGAACTCGGCGGGGTTGCGCGGGGCGAACACGTCCAGCACCACGTCGGCCACGGCGTCGGCCAGCGGGAAGGGACGGAAGACGTCCCAGGCCGCCGCGGCGGCGCGCGGATGGGCTCGGGCCGCCGAGCGCAGCGCGCGCACCGAACTGTCCAGCCCCAGCCCGCGGGCGGCGGGCAACCGGTCGAGTACCCCGGCGAGGTAGTGGCCCGTGCCGCACCCGGAGTCCACGACCGTCCCGTGCCCGGAAACGGCGTCGGCCGCCAGCTGGGCCACGGCCTGCCGGATGGGCAGATACCCGCCGCCGGCCAGGAACCGCTCCCTCGCCCGGACCATGGCCGCGTCGTCGCCGCTGGTGGCGCGGGCGCCCGTCAGCAGGCCGACGTAGCCCTGCCGGCCGATGTCGAAGGCATGCCCTGCCGGGCAGCGCAGTGAGCCGCGGTCCGGGTGCAGGCGGCGCGTGCGGCACGCCGGGCAGCGCAGCAGGTCCAGGGCGAGTTCGAGGGCAGGGGGAAGCAACGCGGGCACTTGGCACTCCTGGCAGGGTGAACGGACGGGGCCGTGCCCGCAGGCGCGTCCGGTGGGCCACTGCTTCAGGAGGGAAGGGGCGGTGCCGGAAAGACGGTTCACGCGGCGGGCACACCGAGGAGGGCGACGCCGGCCGGCCTCGCCCTCAACGGCCTCCGGTCACAGGAAGCAGCAGTGCGGGGTGCTCATGAATGCCACGCCAGGAGTCTACGAGCAACGGCTCATCGACTACGGGCGGAGCACGATCTTGCCGTGGGTGTGCCCGCGTTCCAGTTCCCGGAACGCGTCCCGTACCCGCTCCAGCGGGTAGGTGCGGGCGATCGGCACCTCCAGCTCGCCCCGCGCGGCGAGCCGGGCCAGTTCGCCGACGACGACCGCGCACGCCGCCGAGCCCTCTCCGTACGTCCGCGCGCCGACCTTCGCCGCGGCCTGCCAGTCGCGGATCGTGTTGATCCGCTCGGGCCGTACGCCCAACTCCACCGCCAGCTCCACATAGCCGTCGCCGAACGTGTCGACGAACGCGTCCACGCTCCCGCCGGAGGCCTGCCGGATCCGCTCGGCCGCGCCCTCCCCGTACTCGACCGGGAGAACACCGCGGTCCTTCAGCCAGGCATGGTTCCGCTCGCTCGCCAGCCCGATCACCGTGGCGCCGCGCCGCCGCGCGAGCTGCACGGCGAGCGAGCCGACGCCGCCCGCCGCACCGGACACCACGACCGTGTCGGCCGGGCCGGGATCCACCGCGAACACGCAGGCGTAGGCGGTCGTACCGGCCACGTACAACGACCCGGCCACGTCCCAGGACAGCCCCTGGGGACGGGTGACCACGTTCACGTCGTCGACCACGACGAACTCCGCATGGCTCGCCCTGTCGTGGGTGAAGCCCAGGACCTCGTCGCCCACCGCGAAGCCACGCACCTCGGGGCCCGTCTCCGCCACGACACCGGCCACGTCACTGCCCTGCCCGGAGGGGAACGTCGCCGGCCAGCGGCCGTGCCGCGCGCCCGCACGGATCATCACCTCGCCGGGCTGCACACCGGCGGCGCGCACCTCGACCAGCAGCTGCCCGGGGCCGGGCACCGGCCGCGCCACCTCCTCCACCCGCAGTACGTCGATCCCGCCGTACTCGTGGAACCGCACCGCCCTCATCGCGTGCTCACCGCGCCTCCTCGCCAGGCCACGCACATCGATCGTGTCGGCGCGTTCAACAGCCCCGGATCGAAGGCGTATTCCGCCGAGGCGCGAAATCCGAGATCCGAACTTCCCTGAAGAACAACGGTGTTGACCGGAGAGCAACGGCGCTGACACCGTGCGCGGCAGGGTCACATGCGTTCCTCGTCGCGCTGCGCGAAGTGGTGCTCCAGCCGGCCGAGGAGGGCCGCGAAGGCCGGGGACATGTCGGTGTCCGACCGGGTGAGTACGGTCGTACGGCCGCCGTCCTCCACCGTGATCGTGTAGCTCATGGCGTCCGGGGCGCGGTCCGGCGGCCGTTCCCTCCCGGCTTCCGGGAGGACCGCCGTGACCAGGCGGGTGAGCTCCGCCGCGGCGTCCCCGGGCAGGGCGTCGGTGTCCAGCACCCTGGGCGGGAGGCGGAGGTTGATTCCCGCCGCCTGCCCGCCGTGCGTCGCCAGGGTCACCTTCATCGTCGTCGGACCGTCCGCGTCACCCGCCGGCGGTCGGTCACCTGCTCGCCTTCAGCGCGTTCACCTCGTTGGACAGACCCGTCACCTGGGCGGCCAGGGCGCCGATCTGCCTGCTCAGGGCGGCCAGGCCGTCCTCCCGGCCGGCCACGCCGTCGCGGGCGCCCCCGAGGCTCCGGGCCCGGGCGACCGCGGTGGGGACCCCGCTGATCTGGATGCCCACGTCCTGCCAGGCCGTCAGCACGGCCAACTGTTCGGCGCTGCCAGCCCCGTACAGTTCCCCGGCCTTCTGGTAGGTGGTGTCCGCGAAGTCCTGGAACTGGGTGTCCGGGCTGGACGCCTTCAGCGACTCGTACCAGATGAGTCCGGCGGCCTCGAACGCGAATCCGCCGATGCCGGTCGCCACCAGGTAGAACGCCTTGTTCGGAATACCGGAGTTGATGTGCACCCCGCCGAAGTCGCCGTTCTCGGTGTCGGGCAGGTTGACGTACTTGCTCATGTGGTCGGGCTGGGGATCCTTGCCGAGCAGGGCGTTGTCGTACGCGTGCCCCGGGTCCCTCATCGAGCGCAGGGCGTCGCCTTCGATGCCCGGGGTGAAGACCTCGGACCCGATCATCCAGTCCGCCTCGTCGGCCGACTGCTTCAGCGACCACTGCTTGACCAGTGACCCGAAGACATCGGACACCGACTCGTTCAGCGCCCCGGACTGGTTGTGGTAAGCGAGGCCCGCGGTGTTCTCGGTGACTCCGTGCGTCAACTCGTGGGCGATGACGGTGAGGGATCCGGTGAAGTCGGTGAAGATCCTTCCGTCCCCGTCACCGAACACCATCTGCTGCCCGTCCCAGAACGCGTTGTTGTAATGCGTGCTGAAGTGGACGTACCCGTCCAGTCGCATTCCCTGGTCGTCGATCGAATCGCGGTTGAACACATCGCGGTAGAAGTCGCGCGTCGCACCCAGCCCGTCGAACGCCCGGTTGACGGAATCGTCCGTGGACGGCGCCCCGTCCTCCGTCCGGACCAGCGTGGCGAGGGGCAGCAGCCTGTCGTTCTGGCAGTCGAAGACGGTCCGCCGGCCGTTGCCGGGGGTGGCGATACCGGCGAAGGACGCCCGGATCGTTCGCTCGCCGCGCAAGGAGGCGGTGGTCAGCAAGGTGGCCAGGGCGGCCTTGTGCACTTCGGCGTCGTCACTGCGCAGGAGCTTTTCGAGAAGATGCGGTGGAACGATGCAGTTGGGGCGGCAGGTCCTGGTCATGGGAATACCTCGAGTGCAAGAGGAGCGGTGCAAGAGGAGCGGTGCCGGAACACAGCCCTGCTCGTCCGGCCCGGGCGCCTTGACGGCGGCGGCGCGCCGCAGGCGTTGATCACCGGGGGCGGCTCCTGCGCGCGGGCGAAGTGCCGTCAGGCACGCAGGCCGAGCCGTGTGGCGAGCGGTTCCGCCGTCTGTGCCGTACCGCCAGGTCGGACGCATGACTGAGGAGGCGAAAACCGTGTCTGCTTCGATTATCCGCTCGACCGTGCCGAGCCGCACCCCGAGCGTCAACTGCGCCGGACACGCGGTCGGTTCGGGACCGGCGCCGGGGCAACGCCACGCGCGCGCCCGTCAGTTGCCTTGCATGATCCGGCGCGCTCGGCTCCGGCCGGCCGTGCGCGTCGGTGACCTGCTGTGATGTGTCACACGGACCCTTGTCGCGGCCGCGGCGCATGCCTAAATTCGGTCATATGTCCACTTCTGATGCCGCCCTTCCCGCCGAGCCGGCCGACTTCGTCGTCGATCTCGCCGGGCACGAAATGACCCGCCGTGCCCATGTCATGGAGGCGCTCGGCGCCGACTGGGACCCCGTCGAGATGGTGCGGGGCGAGGAGGAGGCGTACGACATGCTCTACTCCGGACTCGACGAGGAGCAGCAGCGGATATACGACTCGCTCGTCGCGGCCGGTGTGCTGCCGCGGCGTGGCGGGGGCGACGCCTCCGCCTGACACCGGGGAGTACCTGGGAGCACAGGTGAGCGCGGGGGAGCGCGCGGAGCCCGGGGGCGTACGAGGGCGTACGGCGCTGTCGTGGTGCGCCGTGTGCGGGTGCCGGGGGTGACGTGCCGGTTCGGTGCTGGATTCCGGGGCGGGTGATGGCCACCGTGGTCGGGTGATCCTCGTTCCGGGCCGGCTGTGGCGCTGGGGGCCGGTGGGCCGGGCCGTCGGCGCGGGCCTCGGCGCCGGTGTCCTCTTCGGGGCCTTCGTTCTCGTGGAGTCGGCGGCGTGGGCGGGCGCCGGGGTGGTCTTCGTGGTGCTGGGCGTGTACTACGGGATCCGGGTGGCCCGCCGGATGGACCGGCTCTGGCCTGCGGCCAGGGGCATGAAGGGCGCCGACCGCGCCGCCGTCGTACGTGCCGCCCGCGGTGGCGGGACCGTAGCCGATCCCCGGCTGATGCCCGTGGTCGTCGAGTACGCCGGCGCTCTGCACCGGGCCGCCGAAGAGGACCGGCAGCGCCGCTGGGTCGTCGTCTCCGTCACCGTCTTCGCGGCCGCTCTCGCCGTCCACGACACCTTGACCGGCTCCATCGGCGAGACCGTCGCCTCATGGCTGGTGGTCGCGCTCTTCCTCGGCGACCTGCTGTGGTGGCCCCGCAGCCGGGCCCGGCTGCTGGCCCGTGCCGACCGGGCGGCGGCGTCGGCCCGCCGGGCGACGGACGCGGGCCGCCCGGCAGACGGCCCCTGAGCGATACGTCGCCGTCCGTGACCGGGGCGGCCGGCCCGTCCCACCCGGCACAGCCCACGGCCGGAGATCCCACGGGAGTTCGCCGATGAGTCCCGTTCCGTCCGGTCCCGGGCCGTACCGGCGCGCACGCGGCGGCCGTGCCCAGGGCGCCGGAACCACCCGGCAAGGGTGAGGCACGCTCCGCCGCCCGGCCGGATGCTGCCGGAGAGAGGCTGTCGGCCTCCGGAGCGGTGGCGTGGTGGTGCGGTGGTGCGGTGGGTGCGGGCCGATGGACGGGCGAACGGAAGGGCGAGCGGGCGATGGGCGACGAGAGAGCCGAGCGCATAGCGGAGTTCATCGAGCCTCTGCGGGTCGAGCCCGGGAGCAAGGTGCGGCTGGCCAAGGACTTCGACCCCGGTTACAGGGCCGGCATCAGCAAGAAGAAGGAAGGCGTCGAACTGCTCCGCAACGGCATCGAACTCCTCGCCGACTACCAGCGGCGGCTGGCCGCCCAGGACACCTACGGGGTGCTGCTGTGCCTGCAGGCCCTGGACGCCGGAGGCAAGGACGGCACCATCCGCCATGTCATGAGCGGTGTGAATCCGCAGGGTGTGCGCGTCTCCGGCTTCAAGGTGCCCTCGAGCGAGGAACTCGACCACGACTACCTGTGGCGCTACACCCGCGAGCTGCCCCGGCGCGGAGAGATCGGCATCTTCAACCGCTCCCACTACGAGGAAGTGCTCGTGGTCCGGGTCCATCCGGAGAACCTGCGCCGCCAGAAACTGCCCGACACGGCACGCGGTCCGGACGTGTGGGAGCGGCGCTACCGGGAGATCAACGACTGGGAGCACTATCTGAGCGACAACGGCTTCAGGATCGTGAAACTGTTCCTGAACCTGTCGAAGGATGAACAGCGCATCCGTTTCCTCAAGCGCATCGACGTCCCGGAGCGGAACTGGAAGTTCTCGTCGGCCGACGTGCGTGAGCGGGCCTACTGGGACGACTACCAGCGGGCGTTCTCGCAGATGCTCTCCGCCACCAGTACGGAATGGGCGCCCTGGTACGTCATCCCCGCCGACCACAAGTGGTTCGCGCGAGTGTGCGCGGCCGCCGTGCTGGCGCACACCCTGATCGATATCGACCCCCGGTATCCGCAGGTCAGCGACGAGACCCGCAGCGAGCTGGCCGAGGTCAGGCGGGAGCTGGAGGCGGAGGCACCCGAAGGGGCGGCTCCGGACCCCTACGCGGCGCAGGCCGGACGGGCGGCGGCCCCACCCGTGGCGAAGGAGCGGCAGAGGAAACGGAAGAAGAAGCACCACAGGCACAGCTGACCGAGGGGGTGTGAGGGGCGGGGCCGGGATCGGAGGCACCTTCATGACCGCGCAGACAGACGCCTCGCAGGACCGGGACCGCGATCGGGACCGGGCGGCCGACGGCCGGACGTGGTACACGCGGCCGCCTCAGGAGGTGGCCGCGGCGTTCGAGGTGGACCCGGCCGCCGGACTGTCCACCGCACGCGCCGCGGAACTGCTGCGTACGCACGGCCCGAACGCGCTGCCCGAGGAGAAGCCGCTGCCGGGCTGGCGCCGCTACCTCGCCCAGTACCGCAGTTACATGCAGCTGGTCCTGGTGGGCGCCGCCGTCGTCTCGCTCGTCATCAAGGAGTGGAGCACCGGTGTCCTGCTGCTCGTCCTGACCGTCGTCAACGCGGTCGCCGGGATGCGCCAGGAGGGCAAGGCGGACAGCGCCATGAACGCGCTGAAGTCGATGATGAAGGCGACCGCCCGGGTGCGCAGGGACGGCACCGAGTCGCAGATCCCGGCCGAGCAGGTCGTCCCGGGCGACGTGGTGCTGCTCGCGGCGGGCGACGAGGTGCCGGCGGACGGCCGTATCGTCCTGGCGAACGCCCTGCAGATCGACGAGTCGGCGCTGACCGGCGAGAGCGTGCCGGCGGCGAAGGAGTCGGACCCCCTCACCGACGCCGGCCTGCCGCCCGGCGAACGCCACAACATGGCGTTCATGAACACCCCCGTCACCCACGGCAGCGGCACCGTCGTCGTCACGGCCACCGGCGCGGACACCGAACTCGGCCGTATCTCGGGCATGTTGTCGAGCACCCCGCGGGAGGCCTCGCCGCTGACCCGGGAGATGGACCGGCTCACCCTGTGGATCACGGCGACGGCCGGGGTGACGATGATCCTGATGTTCGTGCTCGGCCGCAGCCGGGGTACGGCGTGGGACGCGCTGTTCGTCAGCGCCGTCTCGCTGGCGATCGCCGCCATCCCGGAGGCCCTGCCGACCGTGTCCCAGACGATCCTGTCCATCGGCGCCGTCGACCTGTCCCGGCGCCAGGCGATCGTGAAGGACCTTCCGTCGGTGGAGGCGCTGGGGTTCACCTCGGCGATCAACTCCGACAAGACCGGCACGCTCACCATGAACCAGATGACCGCGGTCGAGGTCATCGACCCCGGTGACCGCTACACCGTCTCCGGCACCGGCTACAGCCTGGAGGGCAGGATCCGGCATCCCGTCGGCAGCGCCCCCGACATGACGGACGCGATCCTGCCCTACCTGGTCGCCAACGACGCCCGGCTGGTGGACGGCAAGGTCGTCGGCGACCCCACGGAGGGCGCCCTGCTGGTCCTCGGCCACAAGGCCGGCCTGGACGTCGAGACCACCCGGGAACGGCTGCCCCGGCTGGCCGTACTGCCCTTCGACCCGTCCTACAAGCTGATGGCCACCTTCAACCGGGCCACCGACGCCGACGGCCGCCCGGTCGTGCGCTGCTTCGTGAAGGGCGCGGCGCCCGCCATGATGGCCCGCGCGGCCACGGCACTGCGGCAGGGCGAGTCCGTCCCCTGGGACGACGCCCTACGGCAGCGGGCGCAGGAGCACGTCGAGCGGATGGGCGGCGAGGGACTCAGGGTGATGGCCGCCGCCCGCCGCGACCTCGACCCGGCCGGCTTCGACCCGGACGGCGACCTGCTCGGCTATGTCACCGACCTGCAGATGACCAGCCTGGTCGGGATGGTCGACCCGCCGCGCGCCGAGTCGAAGGCCGCCGTCGCCGACGCGCAGGCCGCGCACATCAGGGTCCGCATGGTCACCGGCGACGACGTCGTCACCGGCGCCGCCATCGCCCGGCAGCTCGGCATCGAGGGCGAGGCCATGCTCGGCGCGGACTTCGCCGCCCTCCCGGAGAGCGAACGGCTGGCCAGGATCGACGGCATCGGCGTCGTCGGCCGGGTCGCCCCCGAGCACAAGGTGCTGCTCGCCGAGACCCTGAAGAAGAAGGGCCGCGTGGTGGCCATGACCGGCGACGGCGTCAACGACGCGCCTGCCATCAAAGCGGCCGACGTCGGCATCGCCATGGGTTCCGGCACCGAGGTCGCCAAGAACGCCGGCCGTATGGTGCTCGCCGACGACAACTTCGCCACGATCGTCTTCGCCGTCGAGCAGGGCCGCAAGATCTACGACAACCTCACCAAGTACATCCGGTTCGTGCTCGTCCTGCTCGTGGTGTTCGTGCTGACGTTCCTCGGCGCGACCCTGTTCGACATCGCCGCCGGGGAGCCGTTCACCCCGGCGCAGGTGCTGTGGATCCACTTCTTCGTCAACGCTGCGTTCGGCTTCGCACTCGGCTTCGACCGGCAGAGCCCCGGCCTGATGGCCCGCCGGCCGCGACCGCGCGGGGCGCATGTGCTCACCCGGGGCGTCATGCTCACCGTCGGACTGTCCGGCCTGGTGATCACCATCGGCCTGCTCTGCCTCATCGACCTCGGCAGGTCCCGCTACGGCAGTGTCGCGATCGGTCAGTCGATGGCGTTCACGTCCTTCGCGCTCTGCCTGATCGTGGCCGCGCTGGAGTGCCGCAGCGAACGGGACAGCGTCCTCACCACCGCCAGCTTCGACAGCAAGCAGATGAACCGGGCCATGCTGATCGAGTTCGTCCTCGCGGTCCTGGTCACCCAGATGGATGCCTTCCGCCGGCTGCTCGGGACGACCGAACTGAACCTGGCCCAGTTCGCCTGGACGCTCGTCCCGGCACTCGCGCTGCTGGCGCTGTGGGAGCTCGGCAAGTTCCTCGCCCGCTGGAACGGCAGGCCTGTCGCACGGACGTGACGCGCCCAGGGCGGCACTCGGGGCGGAGGGACGGCGGCCCATGACGAGCGGTCAGCTCGCGGCGCTGAGGCGGCGGCTCGCCCGGTCCGTTCCCGGAGTCCGCGCCGTGTCGTCGTGCCTCACCGCGTTCCGCGGCCGGACCGGCGCACGCTGGACGGCCGGGCCAGGCCGGGCCTCGCAGCCGGACAGCAGCCGGCCCGCACCGTGGCGCCGCCGACGGGTCGTGACGGCGTCGAAGGGCCCGGCGCCGCCGTCCGTGGCGCGGCACTCAGCGGTCGTCCGGTGTCCGGCCGGTGCGCCGCCACGGAGGCGTCAGCGCCAGACGGGTCACCCGACGCCAGTCGGCCCGGGGCCGGTTCGGCGGGGTGCCCGGCCGGTGCCGGGGGACACGGACCCGCAGCGCGCCGGGGACCACCCGGCAGACCACCGGCGCGGGCAGCAGGACGGACTCGCCGTCGATCCCGGCCGGGACGGTCGGCACGGCCGGGATGTCCTTGCCCCCGCCCGAACCTGTTTCGGTGCCGGTGCCGGTGCCGGTGCCTGGTTCGGTGCCGGTGCTCAGGTCGGCCGGCGGGTCGGTGTCGGCTCCCGGGTCCGCGTCGACCACGACCTCGCGGGCCGTCAGCCGGGTCACGGCCGTCGATCTACGGTCACCGGTCAGCGCCAGGGCCGCCTGCGCCGAGTTCTCGACGCGCAGGCCCAGCACTCCGAGCCGCCCGGAGTCCAGGCTCTCCCGCAGTCCGGGAGCGGCCGGGTCGATCACGGCCCGGTAGGGGTTGTTGCTGACGAGTACCGCGTGGAGGCCCTCGGCGTGCCGGCGACCGGCGCGCATCCGCAGCCGGGGTGCGTTCGGACCGGTGAGCAGGCCGGGCAGCGCCTGCAGGGTCGTGCGCAGTTTCGCGTTCCGGTAGGCGGGATCGCCGACCACGGCCGCGTACGTCCCGAACGACGCGTTGTTGACGAACACCCGGCCCGCCGCGAACCCCAGGTCGACACGGAACTCGACGGCGTCGGTGAACGCCTCCAGGCCGGCGGCCGGGTCGTCGCGGTCGAGCCCCAGATCGAGCGCGAAGTGGTTGCGGGTCCCCGCCGGGATCACCACGAACGGCACGTCGTGCCCGGCCGCGACCTCGGCGACCAGCGCCTGGGTACCGTCCCCGCCGGCCACCGCGAGCAGGTCGGCCCCGTCCGCCAGCGCACGCCGGGCCAGCTCCGCCACGTCCTGGTGGCGGTCCGGATCCAGCACGACGACCCGGACGCCGGCCGCCCGTGCCTTCTCGGCCAGCCGGAAGCGCTCCACCTTGCCGCCGCCGGAGCGCGGGTTCATCACCACCCAGGGCCGTTGCGCCGCGGGCACCGGGACGGGCTCGTTGCCCTGACCGGCGGTACGCCGGGCAGGGGTCGTCGAGATCCGCGCGGCCGCCAGCGCCAGCAGCCACAGGGCCAGGGACAGCAGAGCGGGGGCCAGCACGCCGTGCGTGACGAACAACGCCAGGACCGCGACGAGTGCCGCCGGTGCCAGCAGGGCCCCGGTGACCCGCAGCCATCCGGAGTGCGCGAGCGCCCACCATGTGCCGACGGCCGCCACGGCCACTGCGGCCATGGCGACCAGCATCCACAGCAGGCTTCTCAGCCCGGCGCTGACCAGCAGGACCAGCACGCTGCCGAGCAGGGAGAGCAGGGCGAGGCGCGCCCACGAGACGACCGTGAGACGGTCAGGAGCCGCCACGGTCGCCGCTCAGGACCAGTTGCTTCGCGCGGGTGAACTCCTCCTCCGTGATGTCGCCGTGCGCACGCAGCTCGGCGAGCCTGGCGAGTTCGTCGGCCCGGCCGGGGCGGGAGCCGGCCGCGGTCTCGCGGACGTAGGCGTCCAGTTCCCGGCGCCGCGCCTGCGCCTGCGCCACTTCACGCCGGCCCATGTCCTTGCCCCGGGCGATCAGATAGACCAGGACGCCCAGGAAGGGCAGCACGATGACGAAGAGGGCCCAGCAGGCCTTGCCCCAGCCGCCCAGGTCCTCGTCCCGGAAGATGTCGAAGACGACCCTGAACAACAGGAAGAACCAGAGGAACCACAGGCCGATCCAGAGGATGGTCCAGAACGCGCTGAGCAGCGGGTAGTCGTATGCCAGGTAGATCTGCGAGCTCATGGCCGTCCCTTCGACGCGACTGCCGAGACCGGATTCCGGCCATGCCCACGCTGCGCCCGGTCCGCACCGGGCCGCTTCACCCGGCGCGGGTGAGGACGGGCGGGACGGGCGGCACGCCCGGGGCGCGTGCGGGACGCCCGGGGACGAGCGTGGAACGTCCGAGGAACGTCCGTGCCCGTCGGTCGGGGGCGCGGCACGCCTCCCGGAGGACCGCTCGGCTGCCGCTCCCTCTCCCGCCCTCGGCCGCGGGAAGTGAGGCCTGTCAGTCGACCGAGTCCATGAAGGCGAGCATGCGGCGGTTGACCTCGTTCGGGTGGTCGATCTGCGGGCTGTGCCCGCTGGCGGCGACGATCTCGGCCCGCGCGCCCGGTATCAGCCGGGGTACGCGCTCGACCTGGTGCCGCGGGTGCAGGAGCAGGCCGCGCTTGCCGAGGACCAGGTAGAGCGGGGTGCGAACGGTGGACAGCTCGGCCTCGGACAGGGGGAGCCGGGCCGGCGGATGCGGTACGCGCGCACGGACAGGTGGATCATCCTGCGCAGCTCCTCCACGACGAGCACCGGCTGCTTCAGCCAGGCCGCCAGGCGTGCCCGCAGCGCCCTGGGCGCGAACGTCGCGAACAGTCTGACCCAGATCCAGGCGAAGAAGCGCAGCCCGACCTTCTCCAGGCCGCCCGGGTCGAGCAGGGTCACCGAGGCGAGCCGCTCGGGCCTGCGGTGCGCCTGGTACGGGCTGCAGCGGCTGACCGAGCGGTTCGGGGAGCGGGTCGCCGCCCTGGTCCGGGACGCCGGGGCGGCCCCGCCGCCGCGCGCGCTGGTCGGGGCCCTGCTCATGGCGGCGCTGCCGACCGGCGCGGAGAGCCGCACCTTCCACCTGCTGTGCACCTCGTACGCCGTGCTGGCCGTGACCGACCCGGCTCTGGCCGCGCAGCCCTTCCTCAAGGACCCCGACGCCGCCGAACGCACGCTGGCCGGACTCCTCCGGCAGGCCCGGGAGCCGGGCCTCACCCACCCCGGCGTCGCCCCGGAACTGGAGGCGGTCGGCCTCCTCGCCATGTCCGCGGGCCTCGGCAGCAGCGTCCTCGCCGGCCAGCGCAGCCTCGAATCCGCCGTCGCCGTTCTGGCGCACCACCTGGACCGAATCTTCCGGGCGGCAGGGAAACCGTGACACTCCCGCCATGGAAGGCGGGCCGGACCGGCCGCACAATCGGGGAGACCGAAGGCGTGCGAGCGGCGGGGGAGTCGGCGGACATGGGACTGGAACTGGAACTGGGCTACGACCTGCTGGGCGGCCGGCTCCGCTCCATCGGGGACGTCCAGCTCACCTACGGCGGTTGGGGCGGCAGGCCCCGGGCGCTCGGATCGCTTTCGCTGGAGTACGACCTGCTCGGGAGCCGGCTGCGGTGGATCGGCGACACCGAGATCACCTATGGCCGCCTGGGCAGTGTCCCGAGAACGTTCGGCACCTGGGACGTCGACTGCACCGCCTGGGCCGGGATTCCGCGCCGCATCGGCCCCTACCCCGTGGAACACCCCAGGCTCAGCGGCCGGGTGAGTGCGATCGGCCCGATCGGGGTCTCGTACGGCCTCCTGGGCGGCCGCCCCCGCCGTGTCGTCCTCCCCGAAGGCTGGACGGCCCTTCCCGACGACGTCCTCCGCGTCCTCTTCCTGGTCCTGCACCTCCAGGCCGAACGCAACAGAGGCTCGTCCTCCGCCGCATAGGCCGAAGGCCCGCGGGACGGATCCGGCGGGCCTTCGGGGTGAGGCAGGGTCAGACGGCGGCCGCGTGCTTCGGGTTGGCGCCGTACTGGTTGTCCTCCGGCTTGCCGTCGGAGGCGAGCCAGACCAGCAGGATGATGGAACCGACCAGCGGGATGATGCCGATCAGGATCGCCCAGCCGGAACGGCCGGTGTCGTGCAGCCTGCGGACCGCGACGCCGAGGCCGGGCAGCAGGACCGCGAGGCTGTAGATCGCGACGAGGGCGGGGAACCCGATGACCCGCCCGACGATCGCCAGCACGATGGTGGCGATGATGTTGAACAGCGCGAACATCCAGTATTCCTGCCGACGCGCACGGCCGCTGAACACCGCGTACTTCTTCAGTACATCGACGTACCAGTTCATTACTCGTCCCCCCGGGGATCAAGGCTTGATTTGACCCACAGCAAATCAAGCCGTGGTGGCCGGTTCCATTCATATTGGCGTGTGCGGGACAACCGTTACCGTGTCGCTGCCATTCGGTGATCAAGGGTGCTGGACCGCATCCGCGCGGCCCGCGATAGCGTCTATTCGGCCATGGACATGCAGAAACAGCCGCAGCGGCAGCCGCAGACACAGCACCCCGAAGGATGCCTCGTCGTGGCGATCAGAATCCCCGTGCGCATCTTCGTGTTCCTGGTGGTGCTGCCGATACGCCTGCTCTGGGACGCGCTCGCCGCCGTCGCACGGTTTCTGGGGCGATACGTCCTCGCCCCGGTGGTACGCGCGATCGGCCGGATCCTGCACCTGCTCCTCGTGGTCCCCCTGATCTGGCTGTACCGCCACCTGCTCACCCCCCTCGGCCACGCCCTCGCGTGGCTCTACGCGCGCGTGCTCATCCCGATCGGCCACGCTCTCGGGTGGCTCTACGCGCGCGTGCTCATCCCGATCGGCCACGCTCTCGGGTGGCTCTACGCGCGCGTGCTCACCCCGATCGGCCATGCGCTCGTGTGGCTCCTCACGCCCGTCGCGAAGGGCGTCGCCTGGGCGTTCGACATGCTCGGCACCGCCCTGTACTGGACCGCGCGTGTGCTCCTCGTCCTGCCCGCCCTCGCCCTGTGGCGCTGGATCCTCGCCCCGGCCGGTCGCATTCTCGGCATCGTCCTCAAGGAGATCGGGGAGGCCCTCGGCCACGCCTGGCGGGCCGCCGGGTACGTCGTACGGGCCGCCGGACGGGTTCTCGGGACCCTCTTCCGGTGGATCTTCCGGGAACCCGCACGCTGGGTGTACCGGACCGTTCTCACCCCGGTCGGACACGTCGTACGCGGCCTCGTACTGCACCCGGCGGCCGAGGCCGCACGCGCGATCGGCCGCGCCGTACGCCAGGCCCGCGCCGACCTGCGGCGCGCCCTCTTCGGCGAGCCGAGCCGGCCCGCGCCCGTGGACCGCCGGGAACCCAGGGGCCGCGGCACACGTACTCTTGATGGATAGCAGTACACAGCCGTACGGCCGACAGCGGTACGGCCCTCGCACGAGAACCACGAAGGACTGACGACACTGGGCAAGCGACAGCCCGAAGGCCCGCCGCCCGCACCCGCGGTGCAGCGCATCCGACTGCGCTACACCAAGCGCGGCCGCCTCCGGTTCACCAGCCACCGTGACTTCCAGCGCGCCTTCGAGCGTGCGCTGCGCCGCGCCGAGGTGCCCATGGCCTACTCGGCGGGGTTCACACCGCACCCGAAGGTGTCGTACGCCAATGCCGCACCCACCGGCACGGGCAGCGAGGCCGAGTACCTGGAGATCGCGCTCGCCGCACACCGCGACCCGGAGCGGCTGCGCGCACTCCTCGACGAGTCCCTGCCCACCGGGCTCGACATCGTCGATGCGGTCGAGGCACGCACGTCCGGACTGGCCGACCGGCTCACCGCCTCCGTGTGGGAGCTGCGGCTGCCCGGCGTGGACCCTGCGGAGGCCGAACAGGCCGTCGCCGCGTTCAACACCGCCGAGTCCGTCGAGGTCCGGCGCACCACCAAGAACGGCATCCGCACCTTCGACGCCCGCCCCGCGGTCGTGCAACTTGAAACACAGAGTGAAACGGCTGATAGGCCGACCGACCAGCCCTGTGCGATACTGCGGCTGGTTGTTCGGCACGTGACGCCTGCCGTACGACCCGACGACGTCCTGTCCGGTCTCCGCGCCGTGGCCGACCTGGCGCCGCCGGTCCCCGCAGCGGTGACCAGGCTGGCGCAGGGGCTGTTCGATGAAGAGACCGGCACGGTGACCGACCCGCTCGCGCCCGACCGCGAGGCAGCTCAGGCCCTTTCCAAGGCCGATCCCGCTGCCGCCGCGACGGCGTCGGCGTAAGGAAGGCACCGCGAAGGACGGACGTCGAAGCGCCGCCCTCGTACTCGGGAGCCACCTGGGTCGGGCAGCGCACCGACCAGAAGACTTTCGCCAGGCCGTCCGCGACAAGGCGTACGGAACCGGCGAGACAGGACACAGAAAGCTCCTGTGCGGCGCCCGCGCCCCACACGGCGGCACCGCGCACCGCGCGAGCCGCGGACGTCACCGGCGATCGCTCGACCGATCGACGCCGGACCAGGCGCGGCGCCCGGGAGCCTGACGGGAGAAACGCCCGCATGCTCGAACCGACCGAGCCCACCGAGGGCTCCGAACTGAACACCCCCAGCGACACCCTGCCGCCGCGCAGGCGTCGCCGTGCCGCGTCCCGCCCCGCGGGACCGCCCGCCGAGGCCGTGGCCGAGAGCACCGCGCCGGCCATACCGGCCGCCGAGACCGCAGAGCCGGCAGAGGCAGCAGCCGAGACGGTCGAGACCGTCGAGGCTGTCGAAGAGGCCGCGCCGGCTCCGCGTACGCGTCGTCGCGCCACCCGCCGGGCGTCCGCGCCCGCCGGTGCTCCGGCTGCCGCCGAGGCCGTGGAGACGGCTGAGCCCGCCGCTGCTGCCGCAGTCACCGAGCCGGCCGAGGCCACGGTTGCCGCCGAGACCGTCGAGGTCGTCGAGGAGGCTGCGCCCGCTCCGCGGACGCGTCGCCGTGCCACCCGTCGGGCGTCCGCGCCCGTCGGTGCTCCGGCTGAGGCCGTGGAGGAGGCTGTGGTCACGACCGCTGCACCCGTTGCCGCGGAGGCCGTGGAAGAGGCCGCGCCGGAGGCTGCCGAGGTCACCGAGACCGTCGAGGTCGTCGAGGAGGCTGCGCCCGCTCCGCGGACGCGTCGCCGTGCCACCCGTCGGGCGTCCGCGCCCGTCGGTGCTCCGGCTGAGGCCGTGGAGGAGGCTGTGGTCACGACCGCTGCACCCGTTGCCGCGGAGGCCGTGGAAGAGGCCGCGCCGGAGGCTGCCGAGGTCACCGAGACCGTCGAGGTCGTCGAGGAGGCTGCGCCCGCTCCGCGGACGCGTCGCCGTGCCACCCGTCGGGCGTCCGCGCCCGTCGGTGCTCCGGCTGAGGCCGTGGAGGAGGCTGTGGTCACGACCGCTGCACCCGTTGCCGCGGAGGCCGTGGAAGAGGCCGCGCCGGAGGCTGCCGAGGTCACCGAGACCGTCGAGGTCGTCGAGGAGGCTGCGCCCGCTCCGCGGACGCGTCGCCGTGCCACCCGCCGGGTGACCGCGCCCTCGGGCGCGTCCGAGGCCGGTGCCGCACAGACCGCCGTCGCCGAGGAGCCGAAGGCCGAGGCCGTCGAGACCCCGGCTGCAGAGCCCGCCGAGACCGAGGCGCCGCGTCGCCGGCGCCGGGTCGTGCGGCAGGCCGCCATCGGGTTCTCCGAGCCCGCCGCCCCGGCCGCCACCGAGGAGGAGGAACCGCAGCGCCGCCCGGCCCGGCCCGCCGTGGCCGTGTTCCAGGCGCCCGTGTTCACCGAGCCGAGGTTCCAGACCCCGCAGCGCGCCGCCGCCGAAGCGGCCGCCGAGGCCGCCGTGGCCAGGGCGACCGAGGAGTCCGAGGCGTCCGAGGAGTCGGGCAAGCCCGAAGAGTCCGCGGCGTTCGCTGCGGAGCCCGCCGAGCAGGCCGAGTCCGGTTCGCGCCGCCGGCGCCGCCGTCGGGGCGCCGTCGAGGAGGCCCCGGTCGTCGAGGCCGCCGAGGACGAGACCGAGGAGCCGGAGGAGTCCGTCGAGGACGCCGCCGAGGGCGACGACGAGAACGAGGAGTCGGGCTCCCGCCGACGCCGCCGCCGGGGTGGCCGTCGCCGCCGCCGCGGTGACGCCGGTGACGGCGAGGGCGCTGACGCCGAGAGCGACGAGCTCGCCGCCGAGCAGGCCGAGCAGGACGCCGAGGACACCGCCGAGCAGGAGGAAGAGGACGACGACGAGGCCCGTGACGAGGCCGGCGGCTCCTCCAGCAGCCGTCGCCGCCGTCGCCGCCGCCGTCGCACCGGGGACACCTCCGTCGACACCGAGCCCGGCGAGGGCGACCCGGAGCGCACGGTCGTCAAGGTCCGCGAGCCCCGCAAGCCGTCCGAGCCGTCCGACGAGGTGCAGTCCATCAAGGGCTCCACGCGTCTGGAGGCCAAGAAGCAGCGCCGCCGCGAAGGCCGCGAGCAGGGCCGCCGCCGCGTCCCGATCATCACCGAGGCCGAGTTCCTCGCCCGCCGCGAGGCCGTCGAGCGTGTGATGGTCGTCCGCCAGTACGGCGAGCGCACTCAGATCGGCGTCCTGGAGGACGGCGTGCTCGTGGAGCACTACGTCAACAAGGAGCAGGCCACCTCGTACGTCGGCAACGTCTACCTGGGCAAGGTCCAGAACGTGCTGCCCTCGATGGAGGCCGCCTTCATCGACATCGGCAAGGGCCGCAACGCCGTCCTGTACGCCGGCGAGGTCAACTTCGAGGCGCTGGGCATGGCCAACGGCCCGCGGCGCATCGAGTCCGCCCTGAAGTCCGGCCAGTCAGTCCTCGTCCAGGTGACGAAGGACCCGATCGGTCACAAGGGCGCCCGCCTCACCAGCCAGGTCTCCCTCCCGGGCCGCTACCTCGTGTACGTCCCCGAGGGCTCCATGACCGGCATCAGCCGCAAGCTGCCCGACACCGAGCGCGCCCGGCTGAAGACCATCCTCAAGAAGATCGTCCCCGAGGACGCGGGCGTCATCGTGCGCACCGCCGCCGAGGGCGCGAGCGAGGACGAGCTGCGCCGCGACGTCGAACGCCTGCAGGCGCAGTGGGAGGACATCCAGAAGAAGTCGAAGAACGGCAACGCCCCGACGCTGCTGTACGGCGAGCCGGACATGACCGTCCGGGTCGTCCGCGACATCTTCAACGAGGACTTCTCCAAGGTCGTCGTCAGCGGCGACGAAGCCTGGGACACCGTCCACGGCTATGTCTCGCACGTCGCCCCCGACCTCGCCGGCCGGCTGTCGAAGTGGACCTCCGAGGTCGACGTCTTCGCCACCTACCGGATCGACGAGCAGCTCGCCAAGGCCCTGGACCGCAAGGTCTGGCTGCCCAGCGGCGGTTCGCTGGTCATCGACCGGACCGAGGCGATGGTCGTCGTCGACGTCAACACCGGCAAGTTCACCGGCCAGGGCGGCAACCTGGAAGAGACCGTCACCAGGAACAACCTGGAGGCGGCCGAGGAGATCGTCCGCCAGCTGCGGCTGCGCGACCTCGGCGGCATCATCGTCATCGACTTCATCGACATGGTCCTGGAGTCCAACCGGGACCTGGTGCTGCGGCGCCTCCTGGAGTGCCTGGGCCGGGACCGGACCAAGCACCAGGTGGCCGAGGTGACCTCGCTGGGGCTCGTCCAGATGACCCGCAAGCGGGTCGGACAGGGCCTGCTGGAGTCGTTCTCCGAGACCTGCGTGCACTGCAACGGCCGCGGTGTCATCGTCCACATGGAGCAGCCCAGCTCCGGTGGCGGCGGCAAGCGCAAGAAGCGCGGGCGCGGTGGCGACGGCCACGAGCACGACCACGAGGTGCACGAGACGCACGAGGTCGTGGCCGACGGGGTCGTCGAGCACGCCGAGGCCGTCCAGGCGGTCGAGGAGACGGCGGCGGAGGTCGCGGCCGAGGCCGCGGTGCCCGTCGCGCTGCCCGCGCCCGACTTCGCGCCGGACGAGGAGCTGTACAGCAGCGTCGCCGAGGCGGAGGCCGCGGCCGGCCGCCACCGCACCCGCCGCCGGACGAGCCGCCGGGCCTCGGCTCCGGCCGGTGCGCCCAAGGAGCGCGCGGGCCGGCCGGAGGCCGCGGTGACCGAGGCGCCGGCCGTCGCCGAGGTGCACGCCGAGCCCGTCGCCGTCGAGGCCCCGGTGGCCGAGGCCCCCGTGGTCGAGGCCCCGGCTGCCGAGGAGGCCGCGCCCAAGGGCCGTACGCGTCGGCGTGCGACCCGGAAGGTGTCGGCGCCCGCCGGTTCCCCCGCGGGGGCCGAGGCGGCCGTGGTGACCGTCGTCGCCGAGAGCGCGCCGGCCGCCGTCGAGGAGCCCGAGACCGTGGCCGAGGCGGCCGCGCCCGCCGAGAGCGCCGCTCCGGCCCGCCCGCGCCGTCGTGCGGTCCGCAAGGCCACCGCGCCGACCGCGTCCGAGGAGGCGGCCGTCGTGGTCGTACCGTCCGCGGAGGAGTCGGGGGCCGAGGAGGCTCCCGCTCCCGCCGAGGCGCCCGCTGCCGAGGAGACCGTCGAGGAGGCCGCCCCGGCCAAGAAGACGGCCCGTAAGACGGCCGCAAAGAAGACCGCCGCAAAGAAGACCGCCGCCAAGAAGACGGCCGCAAAGAAGACCGCTGCCAAGAAGACGGCCGCGAAGAAGACGACGACGGCCAAGAAGGCGGTCAAGACCGCCAAGACGGCCGCCGCCAAGTCGACGGCGAAGAAGACCACCACGGTCGCCACCGCCACCGACGAGGGCTGACGAACCAGCCTGCGCACATACCATCGGCTCCCGGTCCCACGACCGGGAGCCGATGGTATTCGGACGAGGAGAAGACGCCTCGCATCCAGGGCACCACCGGCCGTACCGAGCACGGCGAACGCGTCCTGCACACCGCCGAGCCTCCACGCGAGCCCTTTGCCGACGCTGCTCGCCACACAGCGTGACCGATCGGACGAAGAGGGTGGCCGAGACGCCGCCGAAGAAGCTCTTCCCATCAGAAGCTTCACAAGAAACACTTAGTGAATCGACGGGAAAGTTCACGCCCACGCCTGTCAACGAGTAACTTCACCGGGAACCCGAACAGCGGAAAATACGACGAGAGGCCGCTTCTGTGAACCGTCATGAACTGCTGCGTGGACTGCACCGTGTCTACCACCCGCGCAACTATCTCGAGATCGGCGTCAATGACGGTCGTAGCCTGGCGCTCTCACGTGTGGCGTCCGTCGCCATCGACCCGGCCTTCAAGGTCGTGACGTCGATCAGCTGCGATGTCCACCTGGTCCAGTCGACCAGCGACGACTTCTTCGCCCGCAAAGACCCGCTGGTGCACCTGCGGCGAGGCCGCAACCCCTTCCGCGCCCTCGCCCGCCGCGACCCGCTCGGGGTGCTCGGAGGCGACCCCACGCTGGAACTGTCCTTCATCGACGGCATGCACCTCTTCGAGTACGCGCTGCGCGACTTCATGAACGTCGAACGCCACTCGCGCTGGTCGAGCGTGATCGTGCTCGACGACATGCTGCCCCGCGACGTCGACGAGGCGGCGCGCGACCGGCACACCAAGTACTGGACGGGCGACGTCTACAAACTGGTGACGGTCCTGCGCAAGTACCGCCCCGATCTGGTGGTCCTGGAGGTCGACACCGCGCCGACCGGTGTCGCCGTCGTCTTCGGCGCCGATCCGCAGAACACGGTGCTCAAGGAGGCGTACGACGACATCATCGAGGAGTACGTCACCCCGGATCCGCAGGCGGTCCCCGACGAGGTGCTGGTGCGCAAGCACGCCGCACGGCCGGAGGCGCTGCTGGCGGCGGACTTCTGGCCGGCCCTGATCCGGGCCCGCAACCTGCGCCGGCCGCGCGCGGGCTTCGAGCGGCTGCGCGGGCAGATCGCCGCGCTGGGCGGCTGAGCGACAGGAAGACGACACGAAGGACGAGGGGCCTCGCGGACGGATCCGCGAGGCCCCTCGTCATACCGCTCTCAGGCGCGCAGCTGCGCCAGATAGGCCTGGCACGCGTCGTACGACGGCAGCAGGCCCGCCGCCTCGGCCTCGGCCAGCGTCGGCGCCGCGGAGTCCTTCTCGGACAGCACGGGCGTCAGCCCCGACGGCCACTCGATACCCAGATCCGGGTCGAGCGGGTGGATGCCGTGCTCGCGCTGCGGGGCGTACCCCTCGGAGCACAGGTACACCACGGTGGCGTCGTCGGTCAGCGCCATGAAGGCGTGCCCGAGCCCCTCCGAGAGGTAGACGGAGTGGTGGTCCACGTCGTCCAGCCGCACGGCCTCCCACTGCTTGTACGTGGGCGAGCCCGTACGGATGTCGACGATGACGTCCAGCACGGCGCCGCGCACGCACTTGACGTACTTGGCCTGGCTGGGCGGAACGTCGGCGAAGTGGATGCCGCGCAGGGTGCCGCGGCTGGAGACCGAGCAGTTGGCCTGCGCCAGATTCAGCCGATGGCCGGTGGCCTCGGTGAAGTCCGGTCCCTTGAACCACTCGTGGAAGCTCCCGCGGGCGTCCGGAAAGACCTTCGGTTCGTGGATCCAGGCGCCGGCTATGCCGAGCTCCCGCATGGTGATCACATCCTTGTTGTGGTGCGTGTCCGTGACGTGTGGCGGTGGATCAGCCGGTCAGCTTCGACGCCAGCCGGCGCAGCTTCTTGCGCGCCGAGGCGGGAAGCCTGCGCGCGACCGGGCCGGCGACGACGCGCAGCCTGCGCTCCAGGGCCGCCTTGCGCCGCTTGGCCAGTATCGCGCGTACCAGCTCGGGTGCCACGACGGCGAAGCCGTCGTCCAGCCGCAGCTGGCCGCCCGCCCCGACCGTGACCGTGCCCAGCGACAGGGCCGGGTTCTTCTCCCCGTCCAGCCGTGCGGAGAGGTCCCAGCGGCCGGCGGGGACCGGCTTGGCGCGCCCGGGGAGGGCGATGTGCGCACGGCCGGCCACATCGCGGACCTTGACAGGCAGCAGGTGCGTACGGCCGTCCGGGGCGCTCAGGACCAGCTGAGTCGTCATCGGCGCGGTCACGGAGCGGGTGAACACGTCGAGCCGGAGCTCCGGCCGGCTGCCGGGCATCCGCAGCACAGGACGGTTCTCGAGGTACGGCACCAGCTTCTTGCCGCGGCGGGCGACGTCGAGGGTGAGGTTGCCGTGCGGGTCCGTGAAGTACGGGATGACCGGGCGGGCCGGGGAGCCCAGCAGCGCGGGGCGCACATCGTCGTCGACATGGGCCGCGCGGTCGGCGCCGACCCGGGCCTTGCGGACCAGACCGAGGCCGCGCACCGAGACCCAGATGTCCCAGAAGCCCTTGGAGACCGGACCGCGCCCCTTGGCACCCTGGGTGCTCACCACGCCGCTGCCGCGCAGGACGACCTCGCAGGCCTCGTCGCCCAGGTCCTCGACGTGCCGGGTGAACTCGGAGGGGCACGGCCACTCGACGGCCGTCTCCCGGTTGCGCAGCGACATCTCGGCCTTGAACTGGTCCAGCTCGTCCGTGATGTCGATCAGCTCGCCGTCCTCGAGCACACCCTTGGTCAGCTCGGGGTGCACGAAGAACCGGCCGTCGCGGCGCAGCAGCCTGATCGGCTCGCCGTCGTCGCCGTGGACCAGCCGGGCGCTGACGGTGACGGCCATCTTGCCGTCGGGCCGCCACTCGGCATGCTCCAGCCGGGTCGTGCCCTTGACCGACTTGGCGAAGCGGGCGAACTGCACCAGCCCCTGCCGGTCGTCGCGGCGCAGCAGGGTGGAGCGGACACGGGTGAGGGCACCGAGCCCGTTGTGCACGCCGTCGTTCATGAAGTCGTCGGCCAGCGGCCGAATGGCGTCGCACATCTCGTCGAGGTAGGCCTCGTCGTAATTCAGCACGGAAGGCTCGCTGAGCCGGCCGAGCATCTCCACCCGGTAGAAACGGCGGAGCAGCAGGTCCCGGAAGTCTCCCGGCTCGGTGTTGGCGACGACGACGTCGAGAACCTCACGGAGGTTTCCGTAATAGCCCGACGGGACGATCCTGGCCGAACCCGCGTTCTTCCCGTCGTCACGCTTCGAGTAGTAGTAGCAGGTGTAGCTGCCGAGAATGGAGACGACCTTGGCGGGGAAATACGCCTCCATCATGTACAGCTGGTCCTCGAGGCGCCGCTTGCCCTCGGGGTAGGCGATCTTGTTCTCGCGAAGGAATTCGGTGCGGAACATCTTGTGCGGCGTGAGGCTGTCGTACAGCGGCGCGTCCTGGAGGGTGCACTTCTCCCGGTCCACCCGGAAGACACCGTGCGGCACGCCCCGGAAGTTGCTGGCCACCTTGCCGATGACGATGTCGGAGCCGTTGCGGTGCCCCATCTCGTACAGCCGGCGCAGCGCGTCGGAGGCGAGGTAGTCGTCCTGGTCGACGAATTGGACGTACTCGCCCTTCGCCTCACCGACGCCGATGTTCCTCGGCTTTCCGGGCCAACCCGAGTTCGGTATGTGAATCACCCGGAAATGCGGGTGCTCCTCGGCGAGGGCGTCCAGTTCGGCGGGACTGTCGTCGGTCGAACCGTCGTCGACGAACAGCACCTCGAACTCGTTCGCGGGAAGCGTCTGCCTCAACAGGGAGTCGATGCAGGGCTGGATGTACTTTCCCGGGTTGTAGACCGGGATGATGACGCTCACCTTGATCGACATCTCTGTTACCTGCCTCCTGTTACAGGAAGTCCCCCGTGGGACGTGTCTGGTGGGTGTACAGCCGGTGACCAAGCAATGGATGACTGGGGTCACAGGGTAACTGCAGCCGGTTCGGGCAGCCGACCAAGACCAGGGGGTGCGGTGGAGATCGTGACCAGCCTGGTTTGACCCCCTCCGTACGGCCCCGTACTGTTGACCGTCGGCGTGTCCTTGGATATGGGCGCGCCACATCCCCGTAAACCTCGTCCTCCGAAGCGCTCGGTGCCCTGCACCGGCCGACTTGGAGAGGCCGACCGCGTGCCGGACGGCTGGACTGCGGGGGTGCCGTTCCCGAGCGAGAGAGTGAGATCCGCGTGTACGCCATCGTGCGCAGCGGTGGTCGCCAGCACAAGGTTGCTGTCGGCGACATCGTTGAGGTTGACAAGATTTCCACCGCCAAGGTTGGCGACACGGTCGAGCTCTCGACCCTGCTCGTCGTCGACGGCGACGCCGTGACCAGCGACCCGTGGGTGCTGGCCGGTATCAAGGTCCAGGCCGAGGTCGTGGACCACCACAAGGGCCAGAAGATCGACATTCTGCGCTACAAGAACAAGACCGGTTACCGTCGTCGTCAGGGCCACCGCCAGCAGTACACGGCGATCAAGGTCACTGAGATCCCCGCGGCTGCGAAGTAAGGGACTGAGGAGAGATGGCACACAAGAAGGGCGCATCGTCCACCCGTAACGGTCGTGACTCCAACGCTCAGCGCCTCGGCGTGAAGCGCTTCGGCGGTCAGGTCGTCAACGCGGGCGAGATCCTGGTCCGCCAGCGCGGCACCCACTTCCACCCGGGTGCGGGCGTCGGCCGCGGCGGCGACGACACGCTGTTCGCCCTGCAGGCCGGTTCGGTGCAGTTCGGCACCCACCGTGGCCGCAAGGTCGTGAACATCGTTCCGGTCGCCTGAGTCTGCTGACTGCACGACTCAGACCGAACGTCTCGCGAGGCGGACCTCACTTCCCGATCGGGAAGGCGGGTCCGCCTTTCGCGTGTTGACATCGGTGACACCCGTACGCGTCCGCGTAGGGCGTGTTCCGTTCGTTCTGTTTATTCTGCTTGTCCTGTTTGTTCATATTGTTCGTTTCTGGAGGCACTGCACCATGACCACCTTCGTGGACCGCGTCGAGCTGCACATCGCCGCGGGTAACGGAGGCCACGGCTGTGCCTCCGTACACCGGGAGAAGTTCAAGCCGCTCGGCGGCCCCGACGGCGGCAACGGCGGCCGCGGCGGCGACGTCATCCTGACCGTCGACCAGTCGGTGACCACGCTCCTCGACTACCACCACTCCCCGCACCGCAAGGCCACCAACGGCAAGCCCGGCGAGGGCGGCAACCGGGCCGGCAAGGACGGCCAGGACCTGATCCTCCCGGTCCCGGACGGCACCGTCGTCCTCGACAAGGCGGGCAACGTCCTCGCCGACCTCGTCGGCCACGGCACCTCCTACGTCGCCGCCCAGGGCGGCCGCGGCGGCCTCGGCAACGCGGCGCTGGCCTCCGCCCGCCGCAAGGCCCCCGGCTTCGCGCTGCTCGGCGAGCCCGGCGACCTCCAGGACATCGTCCTGGAGCTGAAGACCGTCGCGGACGTGGCCCTGGTCGGCTACCCGAGCGCCGGCAAGTCCTCCCTGATCTCGGTGCTGTCCGCCGCCAAGCCGAAGATCGCCGACTACCCGTTCACCACCCTGGTGCCCAACCTCGGCGTGGTGACCGCCGGATCCACCGTCTACACCATCGCCGACGTCCCCGGCCTCATCCCCGGCGCCAGCCAGGGCAAGGGCCTCGGCCTCGAGTTCCTGCGCCACGTCGAACGGTGCAGTGTCCTCGTGCACGTCCTCGACACCGCCACCCTGGAGTCCGAGCGCGACCCCGTCTCCGACCTCGACATCATCGAGGAGGAGCTCAAGCAGTACGGCGGCCTCGACAACCGGCCCCGGATCGTCGTCCTCAACAAGATCGACGTCCCGGACGGCAAGGACCTCGCGGAAATGGTCCGCCCCGACCTGGAGGCCCGCGGCTACCGCGTCTTCGAGGTGTCGGCGGTCGCCCACATGGGCCTGCGCGAGCTGACGTTCGCACTCGGCGAGCTGGTCGGCAAGGCACGCGCCGCGAAGCCCAAGGAAGAGGCGACCCGCATCGTCATCCGGCCCAAGGCCGTGGACGACGCCGGCTTCACCGTCACCCAGGAGGACGACGGCCTCTACCGGGTCCGCGGCGAGAAGCCCGAACGCTGGGTCCGGCAGACCGACTTCAACAACGACGAAGCCGTCGGCTACCTCGCCGACCGCCTCAACCGCCTCGGTGTGGAGGAGCAGCTGATGAAGGCGGGCGCCCGCGGCGGCGACGGCGTCGCCATCGGCCCCGAGGAGAACGCTGTCGTCTTCGACTGGGAGCCGTCCATGATGTCCGGCGCCGAAATGCTCGGCCGCCGCGGCGAGGACCACCGCTTCGAGGAGCAGCGGCCCGCCGTACAGCGCCGCCGCGACCGGCAGGCGGAGCGGGACGAGGCACTGGGCGAGTACGACGAGTTCGACCCGTTCGAGTAACAGCGCCGTCGGCCCGGCGTACGCGTGGTGAGACCCGCGAACCGGGTGCCGTGAACGTCAAGTCCGTGTAACTGGAGCCTGGGACTCATCTGTGTCCCAGGCTCCTCTCAGGTGAACCTAAGGTAAACGTCTTACCTTTCATTAACCATGGAGACGGACTGCACGAGAGGCGAAGCCCCGGTGAATAACGCCCCGATAGGCCCCATCGGTCCCATTGCCGCCCTGCCCGCCGGCACCCGCCTGCTGCACATAGGCCCGCACAAAACCGGGACCACGGCCATCCAGGGCGCTCTGTTCGCCGCCAAGGACAAGCTGCCCGAGCACGGTGTGGAGTTCCCCGCGGCCACCCGGCACCCGATGGAGGCAGCCCTCGCCGCCTGCGCCCGGCCCGCGATGATCGGCGACGCTGTGCCCACCGAGAAGCACTGGACGCGGCTGATCGAGCAGGTCGAGGCCACCGGTACCCGTACGTCGGTGATCAGCAGCGAGTTCTTCGCCGACGCCCCCGACGACGAGATCATCGCCCGCATCGTCCGGCAACTGGGCGGCGACCGTGTCCACATCCTCGTCACGCTGCGCCCCATCGCCAAGATCATGCCCTCGCAGTGGCAGCAGTACGTGCAGAACGGGCTGCGCATGGGCTACGAGAACTGGCTGGAGCACATGCTCCGCAAGGCGCCCTACGAGAAGCCCAACCCCAGCTTCTGGCGCCGCCACCGGCACGACCGGCTCGTCGAACGCTGGGTCCGCGCGGTCGGCGCCGACCGGGTCACCGTCGTCGTGGTCGACGACAGCGACCGCGACGGCCTGATGCGCACCTTCGAAGAGCTCCTCGGCCTGCCCGAAAACCTGCTCCAGGCCGTCCCGGACACGGCGAACCGTTCCCTCACCCTCGCCGAGACCGAAATGCTGCGAAAGCTCAACGTGGAATTCCGCGGCAATGGACTGCCCGACGAGCTCTATTCCAAGCTCGTCCGCAACGGTGCCGTCATGCATATGAAGAACACGTGCAGCCCCACCGGCAAGGACGTGAAGATCTCCACCCCCGCCTGGGCCGTCGAGGCCGCCGGCCGCATCGGCGCCGAGATCGTCGAACGCATCGACACCATGGGCGTCCGCGTCATCGGCGACCCGGCATTGCTCTGCTCCCTGCCCGCCATACCCACACAGTCCGGACCGCCCGCCGTCGAGGCCCGGATCGCACCGGAGGTCGCCGCCCAGGCCCTGTACGGCGCTCTCGCCGCAGCGGCCGCCGCCCCGGTCCGCCACACCGCCGAGGCGAAGTCCCGCACGGTGCACCAGACGTCGTCGAAGGAGCTCGTACGGATACTGGGGCACCGATGTCTCAAGAAGCTGCGAAGGCGCTGAGAGGCCGCGCCAGGGATGACGGCTTAGCTGTGCTGAGACGTCGAAGCCGGACGGCGCAGCCCTGCTAAGTCGTCCGAACGGGACGGCTCAGCACTCCCGAGGCGTGCACCATGTCACGCACAGCAATCGGAATAGCCTGTGCAGTTACTCACAGCAAATTCACGGAACTTCCCCCGACGTCCGACAGGCGACGCCCGTCACCAGCGATGCAAGGTGAATGAAAGGTTGCGGGCACATATGCACTGGAGGGCGCTCACCTTGCACAGCGGTAACCGGAAGTGGGACCATTTCCTGGTTCCCTGATGCCCCAAGGTAGGTCACCTGTGTCCCAGCACATAGCCAAGCCCCGAACCACCGCAGTGATCCTGGCCGGTGGCACCGGTCAGCGGGTGGGTCTGTCGATCCCCAAGCAGCTGCTGAAGATCGCCGGCAAGGCAGTCATCGAGCACACCCTGACCACCTTCGAGAACGCCGACACGATCGACGACATCATCGTCCTGATGGCGCCGGGCTACGTCCCGGACATCGAGAAGATCGTCGCCAAGGCCGGGTTCACCAAGGTCAAGAAGATCATCGAGGGCGGCAGCACGCGGAACGAGACCACCGAGCGCGCCATCGAGGCACTCGGCGAGGGCCTGGCCGAGGGCGAGGACCTCAACGTCCTCTTCCACGACGCCGTACGTCCCCTGCTGTCGCGGCGCGTCATCGACGACTGCGTGGCCGCACTGGAGCGCTACCAGGCCGTCGACGTCGCCATCCCCTCCGCCGACACCATCATCGTCACCCGCACGCACGGCGAGGACGGCGAGTTCATCACCGAGATCCCGGACCGCTCCCGCCTGCGCCGCGGCCAGACCCCGCAGGCGTTCAAGCTGTCCACGATCAAGCGGGCCTACGAGGTCGCCGCCGGCGACCCCAACTTCCAGGCCACCGACGACTGCTCCGTCGTGCTCAAGTACCTGCCGGACGTGCCGATCCACGTCGTCGCGGGCGACGAGTACAACATGAAGGTCACCCAGCCCGTCGACGTCTTCATCGCCGACAAGCTCTTCCAGCTCGCCTCCACGGCCGCGCCCGAGCAGAACGGCGAGGAGGCCTACCGCGAGCTGCTCACCGGCAAGACCGTGGTGATCTTCGGCGGCTCGTACGGCATCGGCAAGGACATCGCCGAACTCGCCGAGTCCTACGGCGCGAGCGTCTACGCCCTGGGCCGCTCCACCACCGGCACCCACGTGGAGAACCCGGAGGAGGTCGACGACGCGCTGTCCAAGGCGTACGCCGAGACCGGCCGGATCGACTACGTCGTCAACACGGCCGGCGTGCTGCGCATCGGCAAGCTCGCCGAGACCGACAACGCCACCATCGAAGAGGCGCTGAAGGTCAACTACCTCGCCCCGGTGCAGATCGCCCGCTCCAGCTACAAGTACCTCGCCGAGACCAAGGGCCAGCTGCTGCTCTACACCTCCAGCAGCTACACCCGCGGCCGCGCCGAGTACAGCCTCTACTCCTCGACCAAGGCCGCCATGGTGAACCTCACCCAGGCCCTGTCCGACGAGTGGGCCGGCGACTCCATCCGGGTCAACTGCATCAACCCCGAGCGCACCGCCACCCCGATGCGCACCAAGGCCTTCGGCCAGGAGCCCACGGGCTCGCTGCTCTCCTCCGAGGCCGTCGCCCGCACCTCCCTCGACGTGCTGCTCTCCGAGCTCACCGGCCATGTCATCGACGTCCGCCAGCAGGACCCGACGGCGGCCGCCGGCCAGGCCTCCGGCTTCGAGCAGGCACTGGCCAGTGTCCTGGACCGACAGGACGGCGTGGCATAATCGGCCTCCATTAGTCATCTGTTATTCAGGCCTCTGTGGTTGCGCGTTCGTGGACAGCATTCACAGGGGCCTGAACCCGTAAAAACCCAGATCGACTACCACATCAGATCGTCCGCAAGGTCAAATACAGGCCTTTTTGTCAGCAAAAGGTTCTCCGTGATATCCACCGCTATTCGCGTCGCCCGGGTGGGCAGCGCGGCCGAGCTGGCCGCGGCGGCACTCATGATGCTGGGCTTCCCGGTGCTCATGATCGCCGCGCTCGTCCCGAGCGTTTACGCCTTCGCGGCCGCGGCCGCCGTCACGTACCTGGCGGACCACTACCTGCACCGCAGGGGCAGCTACCTCATCAGCCGCCTGAGCAAGGTCCGGGCCGGTCTGTCGATCCGCTTCCTGATCCGGCAGCTGCTGCTGATCCTGCTGCTGGCCCGCATGGATCTCTCGAACCACCTGATCTTCTACGGCGCGATCGCCTGCTTCATCGCCTTCTACGGCCTTCAGGCCCCGCACGGCGCACTGGTCACACTCATCCGCAACCGCCGCCGGATGCCGGTCGCCACCCGCAACGTCGACCTGAAGTCCCGCATCAACATCCCGGACGCCCCGCCGCTGAGCCTGCTCGACCGCTCCGCCGAGAAGATGCTCCACCTCGACCTCGCGGCCGTCGTGGGCCTGCTGGTCTCGGCGACGACGGACAGCGCAGTCGCCGGATTCATCGGCATCGCCCTCACCCTCGGCCTCGGCTCCCTCTACGTGCTGGTACTGATGCCGTACGTCCGCGGCCGCAAGACCCCGCCGGACGCGGACACCGTGCTGGCCGCAGTCGACGACTGGCTGGGCGAGTACAAGCCCGAGACCGTCCTGTACTTCTCCGGCTCCAAGGACTCCGCCTACCAGGTCAACATGTGGCTGGAGACCATGGAACAGCTGGACTCCCGTCCGCTGGTCCTGCTGCGCGAGCGGGTCATCCTGCAGAGCCTCGCCCCGACCACGGCCCCCGTCATCTGCGTGCCCGGCGGTGTGCACCTGATGAACATGGACCTCTCCACGGTCCGCGTCGCCCTCTACGCGGCCAACGTCGGCAAGAACATCCACCTGCTGCGCGTCCCCACGATGAAGCACGTCTTCATCGGCCACGGCGACAGCGACAAGCTGGCCAGCGTCAACCCGTTCAGCAAGGCGTACGACGAGGTGTGGACCGCCGGCCGTGCGGGCCGCGACCGCTACGCCATCGCCGACGTCGGCGTCCGCGACGACGACATCGTCGAGGTCGGCCGCCCGCAGCTGGCCCCCATCCAGAGCTGGCACGGCGTCCCCGACGGCCCCGGCCGCGGGGCCGCCGACGGACGATGCCCCACCGTTCTCTACGCGCCCACCTGGGAGGGCTGGGACGGCAACCCCGGCAACACCTCTCTCGTCCTCGCCGGCGAGAACATCGTGAAGAAGCTGATCAAGGCCGACCCGCCGGTCCGGATCCTCTACAAGCCGCACCCCTTCACCGGCACCGTCAGCGCCGAAGCCGCCGCCGCCCACCGGCGTGTCACCGCTCTCGTCGAGAAGGCCGCCGCCCAGCGCGCCACCGACTCCCGCTTCACCGCCGACACGGCCGCACAGGCCGCGGCGAAGGCCGAGCTGACCCGCATCGAGACCCGGCTGGCCGAGCTGACCCGCGCCGGCGACGAGAAGCGCGACGAGGCCGAGGCCAGCCGGGACGACGTCGCCGACCTGAAGAAGCACGAAGAGGTCACCCGGCTGCGCGCCGAGTGGAACGACGCCTACTGGCAGTCCCTGCCGTCGTACCAGCACGCCGTCGTCACCGGTGCCGAACCGCGCCTCTACGACTGCTTCAACATCTCCGACGCGATGGTCTCCGACATCTCCAGTGTCGTCTCCGACTTCATCGCGAGCGGCAAGCCGTACGCCGTCACCGACTCCGCGGGCCTCGGCGTGGAGGAGTTCAAGCGGGCCAACACCGCTGTCCGTGCCGCCGTGATCCTCTCCAACAGCGCCAAGGAACTGGACGGCCTGCTCGACGCCGTACGCGACCCGTCCGCCGATCCGCTGGCCGCGGACCGTGACGAACTCAAGCGCTACCTGCTGGGACCGGACGAGCCGACCTCCATCGAGCAGTTCAACGGCGCCGTCGCCGCACTCGCCCTCAAGGCCGAGGCGCGGAACCTGGGTCAGGAGACCCGGATCGCGGCCGGCGACCCCGAGGGCGCGACCACCGGCTGACGCCGACGACGAACGAACACCGAACGGGCTGGGTCCTGGGGAGAAGTTCTCGGGACCCAGCCCGTTCGGCGTCCGCGCCGGCACCTCTTCTTACCTTTGCCTGGAAAACGACCGCGTCTTTTCTTACCCGCGCTACGCCGTTCACGGTGAGCAGCTCTTACCGCCTGCCCGTACTGTCCGGCGTAACCCGATGTACACCGCCTGGCTGTCTGTGCGCCATGTGAACTGGGCCACTGAAGGCGCTCCGTAAGGCAACCCGCCGTACCGGTCGGCCATCTAAGACCTTGCGTTCGAGACGACTCAGGGGGAACGCACCATTGACTAGGGAGAAACGTGACCGTCGTTGCGCAGCCTGATGTGTCCGTGATCATCGGGGCCTACGAAGCGATGCCGTACCTCGTCGAGTGCCTGGCCTCCGTCGAGGGCCAGACCCTCGACCCGGTACGCATGGAGGTCATCGCGGTCGACGACGGGTCGACCGACGGCACAGGGGAGTGCCTGGAGGAGTTCGCCGCCCGCGCCGCCATGCCGGTGACCGTGATCCGGCAGGAGAACTCCGGCGGCCCCAGTGGCCCCCGCAACGTCGGTCTGGCCAAGGCCGCCGGCCGTTACGTGTTCTTCCTGGACGCCGACGACCGGCTCGGCCCCGAGGCCCTGGAACGCATGGTCGCCATGGCCGACAAGAACAATACGGACGTCGTCCTCGGCAAGGTCGAGGGGGTCAACCGCAAACCCCCGACGACGATGTGGGGTCAGACGCTCGAACGTACCGACATCTTCTCCTCCAACATCAAGTTCACGCTCAGCGCGCAGAAGCTGTTCCGCCGGGCCCTTCTCGAACGGCACGACATGCGTTTCGACGAGTCCCTGTGGACCGGCGAGGACGCGTTGTTCACCATGGAGGCCTATCTGCGGGCCGACGGCGTCTCCGTGATCGCCGACTACCCCTGCTACTACCTGGTCGGCCGCGAGGACGGCAAACACGTCACCAAGACCGGCAGCTACACCCTCCGTTTCGACTCCGCGCGCGCTCTGATGAACCTGATCGCCGACATGGTTCCGGCAGGACCGCGACGCGACGCGCTCATGGTCCGGCCGTTCCTGGTCACTCTGCTCCCGCAGTTCGGCCCCAAGTTCCTCAAGGACGACGACGAAGTGCGGCGGCACAAGCTGGAGCTGGCCGGGCCGCTGATGGACGCCTACTGGAACCCAGAAGTCGCCCGCCGGCTCAGGGTCCACGAACGGCTGCGGCTCCACCTTGTCGCCGTGAAGTGCCCCGAACTTCTTCCCGACGTCATCGAGTTCGTACGGGCGCAGAAACAGCCCGAAGCGATCCTGGAGAAGCGCGGAACCCGCGTCTACCTGGCCTACCCGTACTTCCGCTCCGAGCCGGCCGGCGTTCCCGACCGGATCTACCTCGCCGAACCGCGTGAGGCCCGCGCGGTCGAGGGCTACCGCGAGAGCGCGGCCGACATGTTCCTGCGCCGCGCCGCGCGGAAGGCCCGCCGGATCCTGAGGAGGACGCCGGCCGGTGACGGCCGGACGCCGACACCGGGCGGAACGGCCGCGGCGGCCTGACACGCCGGGTGGCACGCCTGCCCCGCCCGGCCGCCACGCGGGATCCTGCTTTCGGATGCCGCGCCGGTCCGCGTCCTCGGGCCGGCCGGTCGGAGCGTCGGCGAGGAGTGCGGTCCGGGATCCGCGAACGGGCACACGGCCGGTGTCCGGGAACTGGACCGATGTGCGGCGCCGGGTCCTTTTCCCGTAGATTTCCGTGCGGGGCGGCCCGGCCGGTGCGGTAGGGCGGCCCCAATGACGCGAGGGGACGGACGGCAGGGTGGCAAGGGCAAGGCAGGCCGTGAGCGAGGCCCGCAGAATCGTCGTCAAGGTGGGCTCCTCCTCACTGACCACCGCCGCCGGCGGCCTGGACGCCGACCGCGTCGACGCGCTCGTCGACGTCCTCGCCAAGAGCCGCAGCGGCGGGGAGAAGGAGATCGTCCTGGTCTCATCCGGTGCGATCGCGGCCGGTCTCGCCCCGCTCGGGCTGCGCCGCCGCCCGAGGGACCTGGCCCGTCAGCAGGCCGCCGCCAGTGTCGGCCAGGGCCTGCTCGTCGCCCGCTACACCGCCTCATTCGCACGCTACGGCGTCCGCGTCGGACAGGTCCTGCTCACCTCCGACGACATGAGCCGCCGCGCCCACCACCGCAACGCCTCCCGCACCCTCGACAAGCTCCTCGCGATGGGCGCCTTCCCGATCGTCAACGAGAACGACACCGTCGCCACCGACGAGATCCGGTTCGGCGACAACGACCGCCTCGCCGCCCTCGTCGCCCACCTCGTCCACGCCGACCTGCTGGTCCTCCTCTCCGACGTCGACGGCGTCTACGACGGCGACCCCGGCAAGCCCGGCACCTCCCGGATAGCGGAGGTGAAGGGGCCCGAGGACCTCGCGGGCGTCGAGATCGGCAGCGCCGGAAAGGCGGGCGTCGGCACCGGCGGCATGGTCACCAAGGTCGAGGCCGCGCGGATCGCCGCCGCCGCGGGCATCCCGGTGGTCCTCACCAGCGCAGTGCACGCCGCCGACGCGCTCTCCGGCGGGGACACCGGCACCCACTTCCACCCCACCGGCAAACGGTCCGCAGACCGCCTCCTGTGGCTTCAGCACGCCTCCACCCCGCAGGGCTCGCTCACCCTCGACGACGGCGCCGTCCGAGCCGTCGTACAGGGCCGCAAATCGCTGCTGCCGGCCGGAATCGCCGCAGTGGAGGGCGACTTCGGCGCGGGCGACCCGGTCGAGCTGCGCGACACCGAAGGTCGCCCGGTCGCGCGCGGACTGGTCAGTTTCGACGCCAAGGAGATCCCCCAGCTGATCGGGCGTTCGACCAGGGAGCTGGCACGCGAACTGGGCCCGGCGTACGAACGCGAGGTCGTACACAGGGACGACCTGGTGATCCTGCACCCGTAAAACGGGGCGTAACGTCCGACCCCGGTGGGGGACGTTCCGTAAAACCGCCACACGAACCCTTGCGGCCTGCTCAACTTTGTCTCAGGAACACGTTCCGCACGAGCACAGCTGAAGGAGGCCGTCGTGAGACGAGTGCGCCCTGGGGCTGCGGCGTCCCGCGGTGCTCTGACGAGTGTCGCGGCCGGGGACACCTACGAGGAGCCGAAGGACCTGCCCCGCCTGTGGCACGTCACCCTCAGCGTCTGCGGTGCCGAGGTCCCGCTGCCGGAACTGCGCCGCGGACTCGAACAACTGGCCCACGACCACCCGTTCCTCCTCACCAGCCGCTATGCCTGCGACCACGCCGAGATCCGCTACTGGGAAGAGGCCCGCGACCTCCACGACGCCGCCGCCGTCGCCCTGCGCCTGTGGGGCGAGCACCGCCAGACCGCCGGTCTGCCGGCCTGGGAGATCGTCGGTCTCGAGGTCATCGACCGCGCCACCTACCACCAGCGGATCGCCGAGGGCTACGGCCCGCCGCCCGCCACACCGGTCGGCATCCACCCCTTCTGAAGACCCCTTCTGGAGCCGCTTCCCGCGCCGCCTCCGACGCCGTCCACGACACCGGCCGGAATTCACCCGTTTTGATCCACGTCTCGCGGTGTGGGATGACGCGTGGACGGCTCGGCGGGGCGCACTACCCTTCCCTCATGACCACGCTCTCGCCGTACGACGCCATGTCCCCGGTCACCCAGGCCGCCTACCGTGCCAAGGCCGCCGCCGCCGACCTCGCGCCGCTGCCGCGTGCCGTGAAAGACGACGCGCTGCTCGCCATCGCGGACGCCCTGGAGGTCCGTACGAGCGAGATCGTCGAGGCCAACGCCACGGACGTCGCCAAGGCCCGCGAGAACGGCACCAGCGAAGCCATCGTCGACCGGCTCACGCTCACCCCCGAGCGGATCCGTGCCATTGCCTCCGACGTCCGCGACGTCGCGAAACTGCCCGACCCGGTCGGCGAGGTCGTCCGCGGCTCCACCCTCCCCAACGGCATCGACCTGCGCCAGGTCCGAGTCCCCCTCGGCGTCGTCGGCATCATCTACGAGGCCCGCCCGAACGTCACCGTCGACGCCGCCGCCCTCTGCCTCAAGTCCGGCAACGCGGTCCTGCTGCGCGGCTCCGCCTCCGCCTACGAGTCGAACACGGCGCTGGTGAGGGTCCTGCGGGACGCCGTCGGCGGCGCCGGGCTGCCCGCCGACGCCGTTCAGCTGGTGCCCGGCGAGGGCCGTGAGTCCGTCCACGAGCTGATGCGTGCCCGCGGCCTCGTCGACGTCCTCATCCCGCGCGGCGGCGCCTCCCTCATCCAGACCGTCGTCATGGAGTCCAAGGTCCCCGTCATCGAGACCGGCACCGGCAACTGCCACGTCTACGTCGACGCCCACGCCGACATCGACATGGCGATCGACATCCTGATCAACTCCAAGGCGCAGCGGGTCAGCGTCTGCAACGCCGCCGAGACCCTCCTCGTCCACCAGGACATCGCCGCCGAGTTCCTGCCGCGCGCCCTGGACGCCCTCGCCGAGGCCGGCGTCACCGTCCACGCCGACGAACGCGTCCTCGCCTACGCCAAGGACTCCAAGGCCACCGTCGTCGAGGCCGTCCCGGAGGACTGGGAGACCGAGTACCTGTCCTACGACATCGCCGCCGCCGTCGTCGACTCCCTCGACCGGGCCGTGGAGCACATCCGGCTGTGGACCTCCGGACACACCGAGGCGATCGTCACCACCTCCCAGCAGGCCGCCCGCCGCTTCACCCAGCTGGTCGACTCCACCACCGTCGCCGTGAACGCCTCCACCCGCTTCACCGACGGCGGCCAGTTCGGCTTCGGCGCCGAGATCGGCATCTCCACCCAGAAGCTGCACGCCCGCGGCCCCATGGGCCTGCCGGAGCTGACCAGCACCAAGTACATCGTCACCGGAGACGGCCACATCCGCCGCTGACCCCGGTACGGTCCGACCACGGGGACACCGTACGGCGTACGGGCGCACGGAACGGCGTACGCGGCCCCGGGTGGGCGTGAGAGGCGTCTCACCGAGCCTATGAATTTCCATACCGTCTGCCCAAATTGACCCCCCAGGTCTAGTCTGGATCCGTGCCGGAGGACGTGGGGGGCACGCCGTTCCCTGACGGCTGGGAGCCCGACGACGACCATGACCGCGGGGTGTCGGACGAAGAGTTCGACTCCGTGGTCTTCGGCGAGGCCTTCGTGAAGGCGGCCGTGATCCACGAGCCGACCGCGGTCGAACGCCTCCTTGCCGCCGCCCAGGCCAGAGCCGAGGCCTCCGAGGCCGAGGCCCGCCGCGCCCACGCCAGAGGCGAGCGCTACGACGACGGCTACAGCCCCGAATTCGGCTCCGGCGACGACCTCGACGACCTGGACGACGCCGACGTACTCGAAGACCGGTACGGCGCCACGGGGACGTACGGCAGACACGTCCGCTGGCACCGTCCCGTCGCCTGGGTCCTAGCCCTCGTCATGGGCATCGGCATGGTCGCGCTCGCCTTCGCGGCGGTCTACCGCAGCGCCTCCTCCGGCGGCAGCCGAGACGAGGTGCCCAGGCCCCCCTCCACCGGCCTGGAACAGGGCACGGCGGCGGCACCCTCCGTGTCCGCCGACTACTCCCAGCCCGCCAAGCCGGCGGCCTCCGTGGTCCCGCGCACCCCCTGAGCGGCGATTGCCGGTTCTGGTGAGAACCTGTCAGAAGTTGTCGTGTAGCTGGGCGTTTACCTGAGGCTCCCGAGACCTACTCTGAAAGTATGGGCGGGCCAGGAGACCCACCCGAGGGGACACCCGAGGGCGGCCCCGTGGGTGGGGAGGACGAGTACCGATCCGTCGTCTTCGACGAGTCGTTCGTCCGTGCTGCCCGCCTCCAGGAGTCCTCCGCGCGCGAACGCATGACCGACCACGCGCCCGCCGTACGCCGTCGCCCGCCCCTGCGCCGGGGCCTCACCCGGCAGGCCCTGATCCTCGTCCTGCTGATCCTCGTCGCCTTCGGCACCGCCATCTACATGGGCGTCCGCCACCCGTACGGCACACAGGAGGCCCAGCAGCCCGTCGAACCCCTGCGGATGGCCGTCATACCGCTCGCCCCGCAGGGCAAGGTGCCCGGTGCCGCCGACGCCGAGACCCTCTTCGCGCACAGCCCCGCCGCACAGTACGCCGTCGGCGCCGAGGGGATACCGCTGCCGGCGGTCCGCAGCACCGCGCACTTCTCCGACAGCCAGGTCGTCACCGCCCTGACCACGGTCAAGGACTACCTCGTCCGCTCCTCGCTCTACCCCGAGGTCCTCGACAGCAGCCAGGTGCGACCCGCGCGGGCGCTGCTCGACCCCGGCCAGCTCGACCAGTTCGACCAGAGCATCGACCACCCCGCGGCTGACGGCCGGCACGCCCCCACCGGATGGCTGGTCCGCTTCGACCCCACCCGAGCCGAACTCGCCGACCCGAAGATCCGCGTCCAGGGCAACCTGCAGGCCACCGAGACCGACGCGGCCACCCTGGAGGTCACCGCCGACCACACCTTCGTCTACGCACTGCGGCCCACCGGGGCCCGGGCCGGCTCACAGGCCTCCCTGTTCACCGTCCGCCGCGAACTGACATTCCGCTTCGACCGCGACGACCTGCGGCTGCACCAGGCCCAGCTGGTCGTCTCCTACGCCCAGGCGGGCCCCCTGTCCTGCACCGGGGACGCCGCCGACCACCTGAACCCCCTGCTGGCCGGCGAGACCGCCAAGGCGGGCAGCCCGGCGGGCACGAACCCCTTCGCCAGGGACAGCGCAACCGCCCTGTGCGGGACGCTGGCCGCGGCGGCCGAGCCGAAGACCTGACGCAACCCCGGCCTGCTACTCCTCGTCCTGCGGGGGAGCGTCCTGCGACGGGCCGTCCTGCGGCCGCCCGTCCTTCGGCGGCGGCGCGCTCGTGAACCCGTCGAAGCCCCGCTTCACCCGGCCGCCCAGGCCGCCCGCCCCGCCTGCGATGTCCGTGACCAGCTTCATCAGCGGGTCCTTGGAGCTCTTCACGTCGCTCGCGTAGCTCGCCGCCGACTCCTTGAACGAGTCGCCGACCGAGGCGTCCTTGTCCTCGGTACGCCGCGGATAGTGACCGTCCATGATCCGCTGGTAGTCGCGGGACTCCGCCCACTTCTTCAGCTCGGCCGCGCGGACCGTGGTGAAGGGATGAGAGCGCGGCAGCACGTTGAGGATCTTCAGCACCGAGTCGCGCAGGTCACCGCCCGCCTCGTACTCCTCCGCCTGCTGCAGGAACGCGTCCACGTTCATCTCGTGCAGATGGTTGCCGCCCGCTATCTTCATCAGCCCGCGCATCGAGGCCTGCAGATCCTGCCCCACCAGCAGCCCCGCCCGGTCGGCGGACAGCTCCGACTTGCGGAACCACTCCCGCAGAGCCGTCACGAGCGCCAGGACCGCGAGATTGCCCAGCGGGATCCAGGCGACGCGCAGCGCCAGGCTCGTCAGGAACAGCAGGATCGTCCGGTACACCGAATGCCCGGACAGCGCATGCCCCACCTCGTGCCCGACGACCGCCCGCATCTCCTCCTCGTCGAGCAGTTCGACGAGCCCCGTGGTCACGACGATGATCGGCTCGTCCAGACCGATGCACATCGCGTTGGGCTGCGGATCCTGGTTGACATACATCGGCGGGACCTTCTCCAGGTCCAGGATGTAACAGGCGTCCCGCAACATGTCGTTCAGATGCGTGAACTGCTGGTCCGACACCCGCACCGAGTCGGACAGGAACAGCAGCCTCAGGCTCCGCTCCGGAAGCAGCCCGCTGAGCGCCTTGAAGACCGTGTCGAAGCCGCTCAGCCTTCGCAGCGCCACCAGGGCCGAACGGTCGGCCGGATGCTCGTACGCACGCGAGGAGATCCCCGGGAAACGCCTGCGCCGCCTGCTCGGCACGCGCTCGTGCCCGTTCTGCTCGTGGCCGTCGTCGGACATGTCATCCCCCATGTGCGTCAGTGTCTGCCGTGCCCCCGAGACAGGGCCCAGCCTAAGGCGGATATACCGTGGACGGGCAGTACAGCCGAAGGAGTCCCCATGGAGCACAACCCCCCGGCCGCCTGGCTGACCCAGGCCGCGAGCGCCGCCCAGCAACAGGGCTCGGGCGACCTGCTCCGGGTCGTCCTGATCGTCATGTTCCTGGGCTGCGGGCTGACCGCCTGGTTCCTGCTGCGCGGGTACAAACAGAAGGACGACTGAGCCGCCGGGATCGTTCCCGGCCCGGTGTGACGCGGGAGTCGGCCCAACGGAGGAGTCGGCGTGATCGCCGCCGGGCCGCCCGCATACGATGGGCCGAAATCTTTATCCCGTCCACACGCGATAGGTCCTGCCGCAGATGATGAATCTCCACAGCACCGCTGCCCAGTTGGTCACCCTCGCCGCCGAGGGCGAGGGAGGCGGCAACCACGACAGCCTCAACCCGCTCGTCACCGGCGGCAGCGCGTTCATCATCCTGCTGCTCCTGCTGTGGATCACCACCCGTTTCAACCGCGACCGCTGAGTCGGCCGCCGAGCCCGGCACCCGTCCTCCGGACGGGGCCCACGGGCCGGGCCGGTAGGGTCTGCACGCATGGGAGAGCAGGACATGCCTACCGGTCCGGCGAATGACGCGGTCGGCCACGTCGACGGCACGGCGACAACCCCGCGGTACACGCCGGCGGGCCCCGCGCACACCGGCAAACGCCGCCTCGGTGTCATGGGCGGAACGTTCGACCCGATCCACCACGGGCACCTCGTGGCGGCCAGCGAGGTCGCCGCCCAGTTCCACCTCGACGAGGTGGTGTTCGTGCCCACCGGGCAGCCGTGGCAGAAGACCCACCGCGCGGTCTCACTGGCGGAGGACCGCTATCTGATGACGGTCATCGCGACCGCCGAGAACCCGCAGTTCTCCGTCAGCCGCATCGACATCGACCGCGGCGGCCCCACCTACACCGTCGACACCCTGCGCGACCTGCGCGCGCTCAACCCCGACACCGACCTGTTCTTCATCACCGGCGCCGACGCCCTCGGCCAGATCCTCACCTGGCGGGACTCGGAGGAACTCTTCTCCCTGGCCCACTTCATCGGCTGTACCAGGCCCGGGCATCACCTGACCGACCACGGCCTCCCGGAGGGCGGCGTCTCGCTGGTGGAGGTTCCCGCGCTCGCCATCTCCTCCACAGACTGCCGTGCGAGAGTCGCCAAGGGCGACCCCATCTGGTACATGGTGCCGGACGGAGTCGTGCGCTACATCGACAAGCGCGAGCTGTACCGCGGCGAGTGAGCCGAGAGGGGCACCGGTGAACGACCGATACGACGCGGGTTACGGAAGCGACCAGTACGAACTCGTCGGCTACGACGAGTACGGGCAGCCGGTGTACCGCCAGATCCCGGCGCAACAAGAGCAGCAGACGTACGGCCCGTACGCCGGACAGGGGTACGGCTACGACCCGTACGCCGACGGCGGCCAGCAGGCCGCGCCGCCGTACGACACCGGCCAGCAGTCCGCCGTCCACGACATCGGCCGGCAGCCGCCCACGCCCGCCCACGACCCGTACGGCACCGGCGGCCATGCCGTCCACGACCCCTACGGGCAGGCGGCCGGCAGCGGACGGCAGTCCCGGGTCGCCGAACAGACCGCGCACATCCCGCAGCAGCCCGGGCCGGTCGGGGAACCCGTCGGATCCCGGCAGCCCGGGGACGAACGGGACTACCACACCGGACAGTTCGCGTTCGCCGAGGAACCGGACGGTGACTCCGAGGACGTCATCGACTGGCTGAACTTCACCGAGAACCGCACCGAGCGCCGGGAAGAGGCCAAGCGCCGCGCCCGCAGCCGGATGATCGCCCTGGTCGTCGTCCTCGCCCTGGTGGCCGTCGGCGGCGTCGGCTACCTCTGGTACGCCGGAAAGATCCCCGGCCTGTCCTCCTCCGGCGCCAAGGGCGGTACGACGACGTCCGCGGCCGCCCAGAAACGCGACGTGATCGTCGTCCACCTGCACAACACCGGGGGCAGCGGCACCTCGACCGTGCTGCTCGTCGACAACACCACCACCAAGCAGGGCAGCACCGTCCTGCTGCCGAACTCGCTCGCCCTCACCGACGACGACGGCACCACCACGACCCTGGCCAAGTCCGTCGACGACGACGGCTCCTCCGGGACCCGCGACCAGCTCGACACCGTCCTCGGCACCAACATCGAGGGCACCTGGCGTCTCGACACCCCCTACCTGCAGAACCTCGTCGAACTCGTCGGCAACATCGACATCGACACCAACGCCGACGTCCCCGACCCGGACACCAAGAAGAAGGGCGCGGAGCCCCTGGTCAACAAGGGCAAGGACCAGACCCTCGGCGGCAAGGCAGCCGTCGCCTACGCCACCTACCGCGCCACCGGCGAGGCCCAGAACGCCCAGCTGGAGCGGTTCGGGCAGGTCATGCAGGGCGTGCTGCGCAAGATGTCCTCCGACGCGTCGGCCGCCACGACCACGGTGGAGACCCTCGCGCAGATCCTCGACCCCTCGCTCACCGACAAGGACCTCGGCGCCTTCCTCGCCAAGCTCGCCGACCTCGCCAAAGGCGGCGACTACAAGACCGCCCTGCTGCCCGTCCAGAGCGACGGCACCCTGAGCGCCCAGACCAGCTCCAGTGTCGTCAAGGACATCCTCGGCGGCACCGCCAAGAGCCCCAGCGCAGGCTCCGCGGTCCGGGTCTCCGTCCAGAACGCCACCGGCGTCAAGGACAACACCGAGAAGGCCCGCGTGGTCCTCGTCAACGGCGGCTACACCTTCCTGGAAGGCGGTACGGCCTCCGGCACCCAGGCCACCTCCAAGGTGCTGTACTCCGACGCCGCCGGCAAGGAGAACGCCACCGAGGTCGCCAAGACCCTCGGACTCGGCGCGAAGGACGTGGCGAAGGGCACCGTCGGCTCGGGCGCCGACGTCTCGGTCGTCCTCGGACTGGACTACAAACCGTCCTCGTCCTGAGCACGCTCCGCCGCACCCCACGTGACGCAGTAATCACGTGGGGTGCGCTCGGTGGTCCGTGAGACCCTTGGTGTCAAACGACCGCCGACGGAAAGCCAAGTAGTGACCGCCACCGACCGTTCCCTCGAGCTCATCACCGCCGCCGCCCAGGCGGCCGCCGACAAGCTCGCCCACGACGTCATCGCCTACGACGTGAGCGATGTCCTGTCGATCACGGACGCCTTCCTCCTGGCCTCCGCGCCCAACGACCGTCAGGTCAAGTCGATCGTCGACGAGATCGAGGAACGCCTCCAGAAGGAACTCGGCGCCAAGCCGGTGCGCCGCGAGGGCGACCGCGAGTCCCGCTGGATCCTGCTCGACTACGTCGACATCGTCGTCCACGTCCAGCACAGCGAGGAGCGCGTCTTCTACGCCCTGGAGCGGCTGTGGAAGGACTGCCCGGAGATCGAGCTGCCCGCCGACGCCAAGGCCACCCGCGGCAAGGCCGCGGAGCACGCCCGGCTGCAGGCCTCCGAGGACGCCGCAGAACCGGGCGGAGAGTGGTGATGAGCGCCACCGGAGAGGTCACCGACCGCAAGGGCCGAGGCCGCCGGATTATCCTCTGGCGGCACGGCCAGACCCTGTGGAACGTGGAGCGCCGCTTCCAGGGCTCCACCGACGTCGAGCTCACCGAGACCGGCATCGGCCAGGCCCGCCGCGCGGCGCGGCTCCTCGCCTCCCTGGGCCCCGACGCGATCGTCTCCTCGGACCTGCGGCGTGCCGCCGACACGGCCGCCCAGCTCGCCGCCCTCACCGGCCTCGACGTGGTCCATGACGAGGCGCTGCGCGAGACCTACGCGGGCGTGTGGCAGGGCCTCACCCACGAGGAGATCATCGCCCGCCACGGTGACGAGTACGCCGCCTGGAAGCGCGGTGAACCGGTCCGCCGCGGCGGCGGCGAACTGGAGACCGAGGTCGCCGACCGGGCCGCCCCCGTCGTGCTCGGGCACGCCGAGAAACTGCCCGAGGACGGCACCCTCGTGGTCGTCAGCCACGGCGGCACCATCCGCACCACCATCGGCCGCCTCCTCGGCCTGGACTCCCAGCACTGGGAGAGCCTCGGCGGACTCACCAACTGCTGCTGGTCCGTGCTCGGCGAAGGCGCCCGCGGCTGGCGGCTCCTGGAACACAACGCCGGCACCCTCCCGGAGCCCGTCCTCGGCGACGACGACTGAGGATCCTCGGCCGCCGGCCGAGGATCCTGCGGCCACCCGGGCCGCCCCGGGACCCGGATTTCACTTTCCGGCAGGTCGCAGGCTAAAGTTCTTCTTGTTCGCCCCGCCAAGCGGAAAGACGGGAAGAACGCAAGGGGCTATAGCTCAGTTGGTAGAGCGCCTGCATGGCATGCAGGAGGTCAGGAGTTCAATTCTCCTTAGCTCCACAGATCGACACTCCACACACTGTCGAGTTGTCAAAGATCGGTGACGAGAATCCCGTCCTCTTCAGAGGCCGGGATTTTCTGTGTTCCACTCCCGCATGATCTCGGCGGCCTCCTCGTCCGTCACCGGCCACAGCCGCTGCCTGCGCTCCCGCAGCAACGCGACCTTCTCCCGCGTCCGTTCGTCCTCCGGCGTGTAGACCACGATCCGGGACTCCGGCATCCCGTCGATCGACAGCGACTGCGAGGTCATCCGCAGCTCGCCCACCGCCTCATGACGGAACGTCTTCACCCGCGGCCCCGGCTGCGCCACCGCACCGCTCGCCCACAAGCGGGCGAAGTGCGGACTGGACCGGGACAGCGCCCGTATGAAGTCCTCCCAGGCCGGCTCGCCGACATGTCTGCCGTAGCTCGAACGCAGGGTCGCCGCCATCGTCGGCAGTTCACGCTCCCGGTGCACCACCGGGCAGGCCTCCTCCGACACCGTGAACAGCGTCCACAACACGTTCGGCACGCCGATCCGCACCGTCTCCGGCACCAGGAACAGGTCCCGGTAGGCCGCGTTGGTGGCCAGCACGTCGTAGCGCGACGTGTACACCACCGCGGGCAGCGGATCCAGAGCGTCGATGATGCCCTGCACCTCCGCGCCGACCGACCGGGACAACCGCTCAGGCGCCGCCGCGTACGCCACCTCCGCCAGCCGGTACAGATGCTCCCGCTCCGGCGTGTCCAGCCGCAGCGTGCGCGCCACCGCGTCCAGCACCTGCGGCGACGCGTTGATCGGCCGTCCCTGTTCCAGCCACGTGTACCAGGTCACGCCCACGCCCGAGAGCTGGGCGACCTCCTCCCGCCGCAGCCCCGGAGTGCGCCGCCGCAGCCCCGGCGGCATACCGACGTCCGCCGGTGTCACCCGGGCCCGCCTGCTGCGCAGAAAAGCCGCCAGCTCCGGCCTGCGTCGGTGCGCTGCCGCCCCCATGGTCACGCCCCCCGTCGTCATGTCCTCCAGCGTGCGCCCCCGGCCCACCTCCTGCCAGGTGCTGCCAGTACCAGCATCGCCGGGCTCTCGGCACCCGTACCGGCCCGTCGCCACGCTCGGACGCATGACGACGACATCCCGGACGGGACCAGGTCCCGCACCCGCTCCGAGCCCCGTGACAATCGAAACACCCGGCACCGACAACCGGCCCTGGCTGCTCCTCGCGGTCGTCCTCGCGGCCCTGTTCATGGCCGTGCTCGACGTCTTCATCGTGAACGTCGCAGCTCCCACCATGGGTTCCGAACTCCATGCCTCCGGCGCCGACTTGCAACTGATCGTCGCCGGCTACGCCATCACCTACTCGGTGCTGCTGATCACCGGCGCCCGCCTCGGCGACCGGCTCGGCCACGGCCGGGTCCACCTCACCGGACTCGCCCTGTTCACGACGGCCTCACTGGCCTGCGGCCTGGCCCAGGGCGCCACCGAGCTGATCGTGTTCCGGCTGGTGCAGGGCGCCGGTTCGGCGGTGATGATCCCGCAGGTCCTCAGCATCATCCAGCGCGCCTTCACCGGCGAGGCCCGCATCCGGGCGCTCGGCGCCTACTCCGCGGTCCTGGCCGTCGGCGCCGCGGCCGGCCAGGTCGTCGGCGGCGTCCTGGTCAGCGCCGACCTGTTCGGCACCGGCTGGCGGCCGGTGTTCCTCGTCAACGTGCCGGTCGGCGCCGTACTCCTCGTCCTGGGCCGGCGTGTCCTCCCGCCCGGCACCGGATCCGGGGCGGAGCGGACACGCGGCCTGGACCTGCCCGGCCTCGTCCTGCTCGGCGCCGCCGTGTCGCTGCTGACGGTTCCCCTGGTGCTCGGACAGGAGGAGGACTGGCCGCTGTGGTCCTGGCTCTTCCTGGCCGCCTCCGTGCTCCTGCTCGCGCTGTTCTGCGGCTACGAGTCCCGGCTGGCCCGGCGCGGCGGCGCCCCGCTGATCGCACCGCGGGTGCTGCGCCACCCCGGGATGGCGCCGGCCGTCCTCCGCATCCTCGCCGTCATGGCCGTCAACGCCGGTTTCCTGTTCACGCTCACCCTGCACGTCCAGCTCGGCCTCGGCTACAGCGCCCTGCGTGCCGGTCTCACCTTCGCGCCGACCGCCGTCGTTTTCGGCACGGTCGCCCTGACCTGGCGCAGGTGGCCCGCCTCCTGGCAGCGGGCGCTGACCCCGGCCGGATTCGCGCTGACCGCACTGGGCGTGGCCGGCGTCGGAGCGGCCTTCCACGGGGGCGGCGACGGGGGCGCGTGGTTCTATCTGGCGTACGCCGGAGTGGGCGTGGGGCTCGCGCTCGCCTTCAGTCCGACGCTCACCGGCGCGCTCGCAACCGTGCGCCCCGAGGACGCCGCGGACGCCAGCGGTCTCCTGGCCACCGTCACCCAGCTCGGTCAGCTCATCGGGGTCGCCGCGTTCGGCACACTGTTCTTGAACCGGCTTGAGTCACTTGGGGGCCCACGGGCGTATACCTCTGCGGAGGCGCTGTCAGCCTGTGCCTGGGCGCTGGCCGCAACGGCGGCCGTGGGTGCTGTGTCCGGACTGGTACTGAGGCGTCGCTGACCGTATTGGTCCGGCCGTGGCAGAATCAAACGGCCGGAAGGGGGCGCGGCCCGACGGGAGGAGTAGCGATGCCTGCGAGCATCCTTGGGGAGGGCGGCCACCTCCTCGGTGCGGCGTTGATACGGGACACGATCACCCGGCTGCTCTGCCCTTCCTGCGGTTCCGTGCATGTGGCCCAAGTACTGGGCGACAACGGCGGGATCTCCTACGTGTGCACGGCCTGCGGCCACAGCTGGAGCTGATCGATGGGTGCACACAGGCGGAAGTGCGACTGGTGTGGGAGCGGCACTCCGATCGTCCGCGACATGGAGCCGATCAACCCCGACTACCAGTACTGGTGCGAAGAATGCGCGCGGGCGCTGATCATAAAAGGCGACCCGATCGAGACCTACCGTGAGCTGGAGGGCGAGCCGATCTACGGCCGCCTCCTCGAAGAGCACTGCACGCTCAAGAGGTTCTACTCCTTCGTCACGGCCTGAGCTTCGTCGGCCTGGGCTTCGGCATGTCCTGAGCGGGGCGGCCTCGGCGACGATGTCCGGGCGAGCGCCAGGAACAGCACGCCGGTGACCGAGTACAGCGCCGACAGCGTCAAGCCGACGGCGCTCTGGTGCAGTTCGGGCCGTCCCTGCCCGTGTGGAACCCACCACAGCGCGTACGAGCAGAAGACCGTCATCGTGCCCGCGGCCACCGCCCGGTGCCCGTGCGTCCACAGCAGCAGCACCACGGGCACGCACCACACCCAGTGGTGCGACCAGGACACCGGGCTGATCAGCAACGCGGTCACCGCGCACGCGGCCACCGCCCAGCTCCGTCGGCCGTGCAGCTCCGCGGCGACCGCCACAGCGAGTCCCAGGACGGCCGTCAGGGCTGCTGCGGCGGTCCAGACGGATCCCGGCTCCGGAGTGTGCAGCAACCGCGCCAGAACGCCGCGCAGGGCCTGATTCGCGGTCTCCTCGGCCCGCCCCACCCGCCCCGTCCGGAACACCATCGCGGTCCAGAACCGCCACGAGTCGTACGGCAGGGCGGCCACCGCCAGCAGGGTCGCCCCCGCGAAGGTGGCGGCCGCCCCGCGCGCGTGCCGCAGCCAGGGGCCCCCGTCCCGGCCCCCGAGGCGCGCGACCAGGCCTGTGGCGAGCAGGAACACCGCGAACAGGGCCGGCGTCAGCTTGACCGCTGCCGCGAGCCCCACGCCCACCCCCGCCCACCGGTCCGGGCGTTCGGCGGGACGGCGTGACAGATCCCACAGCACCAGCACGGACAGCAGCAGATTCACCTGCCCGTAGCGCACCGTCGTCCACACCGGCTCGCACCACACCGCCGCCGCCGCGACCCACAGCACGCCCTCCACGCGCGCGTGCCCCACAAGCCGCATCGACAGCCCGACGAACACCACCAGAAGGACGAGATTCCCGGCCGTCGCCAGCGTGCGCATGCTCGTGACGTCCAGCAGCGTCAGCGGAGTGAACAGCAGAGCCGCGAACGGCGGGTAGGTGGACGGCAGATGGGCCGCCGTCGTACGCAGCGTGTAGAGATCGCCGCCCGCGCGGACGGTAGTCCCCTCCGCCCGGTAGACCATCAGGTCGATCATCGACACATGCGCGGCCCGCTGCGCCACCCAGAACGCCGTGAACGACAGGACGCACGCCCCCAGAGCCGCCGGCACCCGGCGTCGGGTCCCGGAGAACGCGATCACGGTCATGAAGTCCGACAGTAGCGTCCGTATCCGTACAGAACGGAAACGATTTGGTGGTCCACCCCGTCGACCGTGTAATGTTGGCGTCGCCGCCAGGGAAACCCGGCGGACCAAAACAAGGGGCTATAGCTCAGTTGGTAGAGCGCCTGCATGGCATGCAGGAGGTCAGGAGTTCAATTCTCCTTAGCTCCACAGAAGTCGAAGGCGGACCGTCCGGATGGACGGTCCGCCTTCGACGTTGTTCGGGAACATCAGAAACAGTTCTGCGGAAACACCGGAAACATGTGCCATGTGTAAGGCGGGCCACCCGACCGGGTGGCCCGCCTTACACATGGTGCTCGTCGTTGTGCCGATGCGGTGCGGTCAGCGGCCCAGGGCGCGGCGGCCGCGGCCCTGCGAGAGAACCGGCAGGTTCTTGGCCGGCGCCTGCGAACGCGTGTCCTCCTCGATGCGCAGGGCGAGCGCCGGGCAGCGGCGCACCGCGCGGATCGCCTTGGCCTCCGCGAACCGCGGCACCTTCGCCTGCGCGACCGTCGGGAAGCCGTCGGCGCCCAGCTCGAAGACCTCCGGGAGGATGTCCGCGCACAGACCGTGGCCCCGGCACAGCGTCCAGTCGACGTAGATCTTCTGACGGCTGCCGCCACCGTTGTCCTCGGGCTCTCCGCCGCCCGGGATGCCCGTAGGCATCTTGCCGTCCTCGAAGAGCGGCAGAACGCCCTCCACGGGCCGTCCGCAGCCGTTTCCGAGGACGTGTGCCGCCAGGTCGTCGGTGAACGCCTTGATCGTCGACTCGAGGAACATCGCGGAGCCGTCCGGGTGCGAGCACGCACCGCGCCGTTTCACGTTCTTCGCGACCTGCTTGAGTGCCTCCAGCGCCGCGGGGCCGCCGCCGTTCAGGATGTCCTCCATGCCGCGCGCGGCCGCCGGCAGACCGAGGTAGCAGGGGCCGCACTGCCCCGCGCTCTCCTCCGCCAGCCACTGGGCGACCCGCAGCGACTCGCCCAGGGGGCATGTGTCCTGCGTGATCGGCAGGATCGCGCCCGCGCCGAGCGCACCGCCCACCGCGTCGAGGGAGTTGCGGGAGACGATCGCCTCGTTGACCGTGGCCGCGTCGATCCACCTGCCGTGGTAGCCGCCGGTCAGCACGCCCTGCGGGACCGGCGGGGCGCCGGCCAGCTGCAGGACGTAGCGCAGCGGCACACCCGTGGGGACCTCGATCACCATGGGGCGGGCGACCGCACCGGAGACCGTCAGCATCACGGTGCCCGGCTCGTCGTACAGACCGGTGTTGCCGTAGCGCTCCGGCCCGATACGGGCGGCGATCGCCAGCTGCGCGAACGTCTCGGCGTTCGACAGCAGCGTGGGCGCTCCGCCGACGCCGTTCTGCGAGGCGCTGGTCTTGCGGCCTGGCGGGATCGCCGGGCCGCCGTCGATCGAGCGGATCAGCGACGCGGCGGCGCCGGTGACCATGCGGACCGGGTTGCGCTGCACGAACGCCTTCAGAGCCGAACGGCGGCCGGTGCTCAGACCCCGTTCGGCGAGCGCCTGCTCCATGGAGCGCTGTGTGGACTCCCGGGTGACCCCCACCACGAGCGTGCGGGCACCCAGTGCCTCGGCGCACAGCAGGGCGCCGTCCAGGATCAGGTGCGGAGCACGGTTGATCAGCACCGTGTCCTTGCGGCAGGCCGGCTCGTCCTCGCTGCCGTTGACGACGACCACCGGCCGTATGCCGCGCTTGATCGCGGCTTCGGCGACCGAGCGCAGCTTTTTGTGGAAGGGGAAGCCCGCGCCGCCGCGGCCCTTCAGGTTGATGCGTTCGGAGAGCTGCGCGAGCTGCTCCCCGCCCAGGGGTTCAAGCGGCCCGTGCACCTTGAGGTGCATGGGCAGATCGAGTCTTTCGACAAGGTCGAAGCCCGACGTGAGCTGCGGAAGGCCGACCACGCGGACTTCTGGGACGTCGGGCAGGGCCTCGTTCACCTATAGCCTCCGGAAGGCGTGTTCCAAGGTTCGCCCGAACCCGGTGCGTCGAAGGACGCGCCGGGCGCTGGTTCGTTGGCGGGACCGCTGTTGTACGTGTCATTCGAGTTGTACGTCCCGTAGCGGGCGTTCGTCTCACCGGTGTCGTACACATCACGTCCTCCCGCTCCACCCGCGCCCGAATTGCCGTAGACCGGGATGTTGTATCCGGTGTCCTGGAGCGGGTCGTACGCCGAGGGGGGCGCCTCACCGACCGGCGGCGGGGACGGGATCGGCCAGCTGCCGGAGGTACTGGCGGGGCCGTCCATGCGCGGCATGGCCTGGGTGCCCTGCATGTCCATCCGCTCCATCCGGGCGGTCTGGCCGGCCGCGAACGGCGACTGGGGCTGGCCGGGCGTGGTCGTGGCGCGGTAGGCGGCCGCGAAGCCGGAGGTCGGCTCGGGGGTGGGTGCGGCGGACGGGAACAGCGGGTTCGACTGCGAGGTCGCCGTGTCGGCCCGCGACGGCCTCGGCTCGCGCTCGCGCTCCCGCCCGCCTTCGTAGCCCTGCAGGCCGGACTCGCCGACCCGGGCGCGGCTGGCGTCCAGCTCGTTCAGGCTCGACCGCTCCGAGTCGCCCAGGAGCGTGACCAGCCGGTCGGCGAACTTGCGCTTGAACGGGCGCGGCGCGGCACGCAGCGCGAGGGCCGCGATGATCCCGGCCAGGCACAGCTCGTACGAGATCATGAAGAACGGCTTCGCCGGGCGTCCTGCGAACAGGCCGTGGATCACCGCGAAGCACAGGGCCGGGTAGGCCATCATGTGCATCGCGCGCCAGCGGGCCGCGACCGGTGCGGGGGTGGCGAACTGGTTGCGCAGCGCTCCGGTGATGCCCACGAAGATCATGAGGTAGGCGGCCAGGGAGCCCATGCCGATGAGGGTGGCGCTGCCAGGATTCGCGCCCCCGCTGCCTGTGACGAGCCAGCCGAAGGGGATCAGGGCCGCGATCCAGTCGGCGTGGTCCAGCGCGATCTTGACGCCGATGTGCACGAACAGGAACGCGATCGAGGCGACCGCGGTGACCCGGTGGATGGCCTGCGCCACGATCCGCTGGCGGATGTTGAGGAGAATCCGGTCCTGGGCGACCAGGCCCCAGATGCACGAGCAGGTGAGGCAGACGAGCGCCAGCACGCCCGCACCGAAGTTCAGGAACTGCTGCAGCCAGTTACCTCCGAGCAGGACGATGACGGGTATGAGCAGCAGAACGACAGCGGATGCCACCCCATAGGCCGAGCGGCCTGGCTTGGGGAGCGAGCTGTTACTACGACGAGGGTTCATGGGGGCAACTCCGAGCAGTTCGGGAAAGCGGTCCCGGTGCCGCAGCCTAAGTGGCGCCATACCGATCAGTACGAGGTTTGAGTTATTGCGTTGTTATCAAAGAGCGGTGTGGCCCTTGTGATGTCCCTTAGTGGACGGTACGCGAAGAAAAATTTGAACCTGGTTCAACTCTCGTCCCGATGGTCGCCTTAGACGCACGTGTCAACCGTTGATACGTAAGCGCGTCGCAGCTTGCTCAAGCGCTGCGGTACCCTGACGCCATGCGTGCCGTACGCCTTCTGCTTAGCGGGCCGCGCTGATCAGTCCCGACCGCCGGACGAAACGGCTGGTCGGCATCGGCGCGGCGTCCCCTCCTGTGCGAGGGGATTTTTCGTTTCTAGAAAGTTCGCAGCCGCAGGCAGAGACGACCGATGGAGCTTTGAGGATCATGAGCGAGACGAACCCCGCTGCCGCCGCCACGTCGGCGGAGGCCGCGCCGCACCGCTACACGGCCGCTCTGGCGGCCGACATCGAGGCACGCTGGCAGGACTTCTGGGACGTCGACGGCACGTACGCGGCGCCGAACCCCGAGGGCGACCTGGCGGGCGACCCCGAGCTGGTCGCCAGGCCCAAGAAGTTCATCATGGACATGTTCCCGTACCCGTCCGGTGCGGGCCTGCACGTCGGACACCCCCTGGGCTACATCGCCACCGACGTCTTCGCCCGCTTCCAGCGGATGAACGGCCACAACGTCCTGCACACCCTGGGCTTCGACGCCTTCGGCCTGCCCGCCGAGCAGTACGCCGTGCAGACCGGCACGCATCCGCGCGTGTCCACCGAGGCCAACATCGAGAACATGAAGGCCCAGCTGCGCCGGCTGGGCCTGGGCCACGACAAGCGCCGGTCGTTCGCCACGATCGACCCGGACTACTACAAGTGGACCCAGTGGATCTTCCTGCAGATCTTCAACTCCTGGTACGACGACGAGGCCGACAAGGCCCGCCCGATCACCGAGCTGATCGCCCAGTTCGAGTCCGGCGAGCGCTCCGTACCGGGCCACACGCGCGCGTGGAACGAGCTGACCGCCGCCGAGCGCAGTGACGTCCTGGGCGAGTTCCGGCTGGCCTACGCCTCCGACGCACCGGTCAACTGGTGCCCCGGCCTGGGCACCGTGCTGGCCAACGAGGAAGTCACCGCCGACGGCCGTTCCGAGCGCGGCAACTTCCCGGTCTTCAAGGCCAAGCTGCGCCAGTGGAACATGCGCATCACCGCCTACGCCGACCGGCTGCTGGACGACCTGGAGGCGCTGGACTGGCCCGAGGCCATCAAGCTGCAGCAGCGCAACTGGATCGGCCGCAGCGAGGGCGCCCGCGTCGACTTCCCCATCGACGGCGAGAACATCACGGTCTTCACCACGCGCCCGGACACGCTGTTCGGCGCGACCTACATGGTGCTGGCCCCCGAGCACCCGCTGGTCGACAAGTTCGTCCCGGCCGCCTGGCCCGAGGGCACCCACGACGTGTGGACCGGCGGCCACGCCGGCCCGGCCGAGGCCGTCGCCGCGTACCGCGCACAGGCCGGTGCCAAGTCCGACGTGGAGCGGCAGGCCGAGGCCAAGGACAAGACCGGCGTCTTCACCGGCGCGTACGCGACCAACCCGGTCAACGGCGAAAAGATCCCGGTCTTCATCGCCGACTACGTGCTGATGGGCTACGGCACCGGCGCGATCATGGCCGTCCCGGCCGGCGACCAGCGCGACTTCGAGTTCGCGCGCGCCTTCGAGCTGCCGATCGTCTGCATCGTCGAGCCGACCGACGGCCGCGGCACCGACACCGCGACGTGGGAGGACGCCTTCGGGTCGTACGACGCGAAGATCATCAACTCGTCCAACGACGACATCAAGCTGGACGGTCTGCCGGTCGTCGAGGCCAAGGCCCGCATCACCGAGTGGCTGGCCCGCAAGGGCATCGGCGAGGGCACCGTCAACTTCCGGCTGCGCGACTGGCTGTTCAGCCGCCAGCGGTACTGGGGCGAGCCCTTCCCGATCGTCTACGACGAGGACGGCGTCGCCCACGCGCTGCCCGAGTCGATGCTGCCGCTGGAGCTGCCGGAGGTCGAGGACTACTCGCCGCGCACCTTCGACCCCGAGGACGCCGACACCCAGCCCGAGACGCCGCTGTCGCGCAACGAGGAATGGGTCAACGTCACCCTGGACCTGGGCGACGGGCCGAAGAAGTACCGCCGCGAGACCAACACCATGCCCAACTGGGCAGGTTCCTGCTGGTACGAGCTGCGCTACCTGGACCCGCACAACAGCGAGCAGCTGGTCGACCCGGAGATCGAGCAGTACTGGATGGGCCCGCGCCAGGGCATGCCGCACGGCGGTGTCGACCTGTACGTCGGCGGTGCCGAGCACGCCGTGCTGCACCTGCTGTACGCCCGTTTCTGGTCGAAGGTCCTGTACGACCTGGGGTACGTCTCCTCCGCCGAGCCGTTCCACAAGCTGTTCAACCAGGGAATGATCCAGGCCTACGTCTACCGCGACTCCCGCGGTTTCCCGGTCCCCGCCGCCGATGTCGAGGAGCAGGACGGCGCCTACTTCTACGAGGGCGAGCAGGTCACCCGTCTGCTGGGCAAGATGGGCAAGTCCCTGAAGAACGCGGTGACTCCGGACGAGATCTGCGCCGAGTACGGTGCCGACACGCTGCGTCTGTACGAGATGGCGATGGGTCCGCTGGACGTCTCCCGGCCGTGGGACACGCGCGCGGTGGTCGGCCAGTTCCGGCTGCTGCAGCGGCTGTGGCGCAACATCGTCGACGAGGCGACCGGTGAGATCACCGTCACCGACGCCGAACCCGACGAGGAGACGCTGCGTGCCCTGCACAAGGCGATCGAAGGCGTCCGCCAGGACCTGGAGGGCCTGCGCTTCAACACCGCCATCGCCAAGGTCACCGAGCTGAACAACCACCTGACCAAGGCCGGTGTCGCCGTGCCGCGTACGGTCGCCGAGCCGCTGGTGCTGATGATCGCGCCGCTGGCCCCGCACATCGCCGAGGAGCTGTGGCGCAAGCTGGGCCGCACCGACTCGGTCGTGCACCGGGACTTCCCGGTCGCCGACCCGCAGTACGTCGTCGACGAGACCGTTACCTGCGTCGTCCAGATCAAGGGCAAGGTCAAGGCACGCCTGGAGGTGCCTCCGGCGATCTCCGAGGAGGAACTGGAGAAGGCGGCGCTGGCCGACGAGAAGGTCGTCGCGGCGCTGGGCGGCGCCGACATCCGCAAGGTGATCGTGCGCGCGCCGAAGCTGGTGAACATCGTCACGGCGTAACGCCGCAGGCCGCCTCCGGGTGGTCCCCTACGGGCAGGTTCGGGGTTCTTCCGGAACCCTGGGCCTGCCCTTTGCGTTTACCGTTGAGGGGCGCGGCCACCCACGCCGTGTGCGAGAGCGGTCGGGTGGTCGGGAGCGGAGGAGGAGCACCGTGGAAGCAGTGATCGTCGTATTCGCCCTGCTCTTCCTGCTCTTCGTCGCCGGCGGGGCGTACGTCACGTTCAAGGCGGTCGGCGCCGCCAAGCGTGGTGTGGACCGTACGATCACCCAGGCCCGGCGCACGGTCGAGGATCACACGCTGCGCGCCAGGTCCATGGTCCAGATCGGCCCGGCGGCCGAGATCGCCCAGATGAGGCTCACCCTGCGCACCTCGATGCGGGCCACCCAGGACGCGTTGCACGCGGGCGTCGCCGAGGACGAGTCACTGAAGGAGTCCCTCGGCCTCTTCCAGCGGCTCAGCGCGCACGGACACGAACTCGACGGCGAACTGCGGCGTCTGGAGTCCGAGCCGGACCGCGTCACGCTCGCCGGGCGGCTGCCCGAGCTGCGCCGTCGCACCGAGCGCATCACCGAGTCCGCGGACGCGTTGCGCTGGGCGGCCCGTGACCGGGCCCGCCGGTTCGCCGACGACGATCTGGACACCTTGAGCACACAGATCGGCGTCGAGGCGGACGCCCTGCGGCACTGGACCCGTCCGGCCCCCGCGCCCGACACCCCGCCGTGGCCCGAGGCCGCGGACGGCCCGGGCGACCGCCAGAGCTGGCCGGAGGCACCGAATTCGGCCGCCGCCGAGGAGCCTGTGAAGCCCGCGATCACCCCGCCCGGCCGACGCCAGGTCTACCCCTGGCAGAAGAAGCCCCGCCCGGAGAGCACCACTTGATCCGGCCGGTACCGGTCAGGGGAAGCGGGGGCGGGCTGCCGCCCCTGGGCTACGCCAGGTAACCTCCAGCTCATGTCCCGCCATGTCGCGATCGTCACCGATTCAACGGCCTACCTGCCGCCGCGGACGATGGAGCGCCACGGCATCACCGCGGTACCCCTGACCGTCGTCCTGGGCGACCGGGCCCTCGAAGAGGGCACCGAGATCTCGACGCGTTCCCTGGCACAGGCCTTGCAGAAGCGGCGCCCCGTCACCACCTCCCGGCCCAGCCCCGAGGAGTTCGCCGAAACCTACCGCAGGGTCGCCGAGTCCGGGGCCACCGGCATCGTCTCGCTGCACCTGTCCGCCGAACTGTCCGGCACCTACGACGCGGCGGTCGTCGCGGCCCGCGAAGCACCCGTCCCGGTTCGGGTGGTGGACACCGGGATGGTCGCGATGGCGCTCGGCTTCTGTGCACTCGCCGCGGCCGAGTCCGCCGAGGCGGGCGGCACCGTCGACGAGGCCGTCACGGCGGCGGAGAAGCGCGCCGCGGGCACCTCGGCGTACTTCTACGTCGACACCCTCGACTATCTGCGCCGTGGCGGCCGTATCGGCGCCGCCCAGGCCCTGCTGGGTTCCGCGCTCGCCGTCAAACCCCTGCTCCAGCTGGACGGCGGACGCATCGAACTGCTGGAGAAGGTGCGGACGGCGTCCCGGGCCATCGCCCGTCTCGAGGAGCTCGCGGCCGATCGTGCGGGCAGCGCCGAGGTGGACATCGCCGTTCACCACCTCGCAGCCCCCGACCGTGCCTCGGCCCTCGCCGACCGGCTGCGGGCGCGGGTGCCCGGGCTGGCCGACCTGCATGTGAGCGAGGTCGGCGCGGTCATCGGCGCCCACACCGGACCCGGGCTGCTCGGGGCGGTCGTCTCCCCGCGGTGACCTGCGGATCCGGGGCGGCAGCCGTACCGCGTTCACTCGTGAGGGTGGCGAAGTTGTCCACAACCCGGCCGTGATCCACGGAAATCGGGCAAGATCATCACGATTCGGCGGGAAGCCCCATCCTCGTCGCATGGCACTTCGATCACGCTCACACACGACACATGCGACCAGCGGACCCGGCCGGGGTCCCGCCTCCGACGGCCGCACCCGGCACCGCCGGTCCCCGGTCCCGGTCCGCGCCCGCCACCGCCCGGCCCCGGCCGACGAACTGCGCCGCCGGGCGGAACTCCTCTTCGGCCAACAGGGAGTCACCGGGCCGGAGCCCGGACAAGGACCGCCGCGCGGAGGAACGGTGACCGGCACCGGTCCGGCGACCGGACTGACCGCGGCCACTGCCACGGCCGGGATGCGCGCCGCCGCATCCGGGGTGCGCACCGCCGTGGCCGCACTGTCCACAGCGGCGGCCGTCATGTCCTCGGCCCGCGCCCTGGCCGGCGAGACCACGACCCGGCGCGAGCCGGCGCTTCCCGCGATGCGGGCCCGGCTCGGGCTCGCTGTGCGGGAGCGGATGCCGGTGTGGCTGCAGACCCGCTGCGGGCTGGAACGCCGGGGCGCGGTCGCCCTCGGGGCGGTCCTCGTCGTGGCCGCGGCCCTTGCCGTCCAGCACTTCTGGACAGGCCGGACCGAGTCGGTGAACGCGCCGGAGGTGGTGCGCGCGGAAGCACCGTACGAGAAAAGCGACAAGAGCGAGAAAAGCGGGAAGAGCGAGGAGAAGGCGCCGGCTGGGGGCGCCGGTACCGCCACGGCGCCCGGTGGGACTGGCGCGGCTGTCGGCGAGATCGTCGTGGACGTCACCGGGAAGGTGCGTGAGCCGGGGGTTCACAGCCTGCCGGCCGGGTCCCGGGTGACCGACGCGCTACGGGCGGCGGGCGGGGTACGGCCGGGGACGGACACCGACGGACTCAACCGCGCCCGCTTCCTGGTGGACGGCGAACAGATCGTCGTCGGGGGCGGCCCCGCCCCGCCGGCCGCACCGGGCCAGGCCGCGGGTACCGCGACGGGAGCGGGCCCGGCCGCTCCGCTCTCCCTGAACACCGCGACCGTGGAGCAGCTCGACGCGCTGCCCGGAGTCGGCCCGGTCCTGGCCCAGCACATCGTCGACTACCGCACTCAGCACGTCGGTTTCCGCTCCGTCGACGAACTCCGCCAGGTCAAAGGCATCGGCGACCGCCGCTTCTCCGACCTCCGGGATCTGGTACGGCCATGAGTGCCGTGACCGACGGTGCCCCGCCAGGGCCCGTGACCGTGCGCCGCCGGGCCGTCCCCACCGGCTCGGACGGGAGGCTCGGGACCGCGCACCCACGGCAGGACGGAGCGGCCGACCTGCGGCTGGTGCCGCCCGCGTCGGCCGCCTGGGCGACGGCGGCACTGACGCTGGACGCGGCACCGGGGTGGACGGCCGGGATCGCCGTCGCCTGCCTGGTCGCCGGGGTGATCCTGCTGTGGCGGAGCCGGACGGGTCCTCGACCGGGGACAGAGACCGTCGACACCACGCCTCTCCCGGCGACTTGGCGGAGCGCCTCCGTCGGAGCCCTGCTCCTGTGCGTCGCCGGGGCGGCCGTCTCCGCCGGGCTGCACGGGGCGGACGTGCGCAGGGGGCCGGTGCCCGGGCTGGCCCGCGGGTACACGACCGTGACCGCAGAGGTGGAGCTCACGAGCGACCCCTGGGTCAGCAGGCCGCGGGTGCAGGGGAATCACGCCACTCCGGTCGCGGTCCTGGTACGCGGCGAGGTACGGCGGGTGGAGACGAGCGACGGGACCGCGGTGACGACACGTGCGCCGGTGCTGATGGCCATCGACTCGGGCGTGCGGGCGCCCGTCGGCGGCGGTCGGACGGAGTGGCTCGGCCTGCTGCCCTCCACGCGGCTGCGGGTCAGCGGGCGGCTGGCGCCGGCGACGGCCGGCGGGGACCAGGTCGCGGCGATGCTGCGGGTGCGGGATTCGCCCGCCCCGATGCTGGTGGGGGAACCGAGCGGGCCGCAGCGGCTGGCCGGGCGGCTGCGGGCCGGACTGCGGGAGGCGACCGACGGGCTGCCCGAGGACGCGCGGGCCCTGCTGCCCGGACTGGTCGTCGGGGACACCTCGCGGATCACCCCCGAGCTGGACGAGGCCTTCGAGGAGACCGACCTCGCACACACCCTCGCGGTGTCCGGCAGCAACCTCACCATCCTGCTCGCCCTGTTCATCGGACCGCCGGGGCTGGCCCAGCAGGTCGAGCGGCGCGGCCTCGCCCCGCGCCTCGGACTGTCCCTGCGGGCGACCGCGTTGCTCGCGTCGGCACTCACACTCGGATTCGTCGTCGTGTGCCGTCCGGACCCCAGTGTGCTGCGGGCCGCGGCCTGTGGAGCCGTCGCCCTGCTCGCCCTGGCCACCGGCCGCCGCAGATCCCTGATCCCGGCGCTGGCGACGGCGATTCTGCTGCTGGTGCTGTACGACCCGTGGCTGGCCCGCAGTTACGGCTTCCTGCTCTCCGTACTGGCCACCGGGGCACTGCTGGTACTGGCGCCCGGATGGAGCGAGGCACTGCGGCGGCACGGGGTGCCGGAACGGCTGGCCGAGGGGCTGGGAGCCGCCGCGGCCGCGCAGGCGGTGTGCGCACCGGTGATCGCGGTGCTGTCGGCGCGGGTGAGTCTGGTGGCGGTGCCCTGCAATCTGCTGGCCGAGATCGCGGTCGCGCCGGCCACGGTGCTGGGGTTCGCGGCGCTCGCGGTGGCTCCGGTGGCGATGCCGGTGGCCAAGGCGCTGGCATGGTGCGCGAGTTGGCCGGCCGGATGGATCGCGGGGATCGCCCGGACCGGGGCCGGGCTGCCGGGTGCGGGAGTGGACTGGCCCGGGAGCTGGGCGGGGGCGCTGCTGCTCGCCGGGGTCACCGTGCTCGTCGTACTGCTGGGGCGGCTGCTGCTGCGGCATCCGTGGTGGTGCGGGGTGCTCGGGGTGCTGCTCGTGCTGCTGGTCGTGCGGCCGGTGCCGCTGACCCGGGTGATCACGGGCTGGCCGCCGCCCGGCTGGCGGCTGGCGATGTGCGATGTCGGGCAGGGCGACGCGACCGTGCTCGCGGCGGGTCCGGGAACGGGCGTGGTGGTGGACGCCGGGCCCGATCCGGCGCTGGTCGACCACTGCCTGCGGGAACTCGGCATCACCCGCGTTCCGCTCCTCGTCCTCACCCACTTCCACGCCGACCATGTCGCGGGGCTGCCCGGGGTGCTGCGCGGGCGGACGGTGGCGCAGATCGAGACGACCGGGTTCGAGGAACCGGCGGACCAGGCCGAGTTCGTACGCAGGGAGGCGGCCGAGCACCACGTCCCGCTGACGCGGGCGGTCGCCGGGGAGCGGCGCAGGGCCGGGCCGCTGGACTGGCAGGTGCTGTGGCCGCAGGCTGATCCGGCATCGGTGCCGGACGGCCCGAACGACGCGAGCGTGGCGCTGCTGGTCCGCTCGGCCGGACTGCGGATGCTGCTGCTCGGGGACCTCGAACCCCCGGCCCAGCAGGAACTGCTGAGATCACCGGCGGCTGCCGAACTGGGCCGGGTGGACGTTCTGAAAGTGGCCCATCACGGGTCCGCGTACCAGGATCCGCAGCTGATACGGCTGGTGGCGCCGAGGGTCGCACTCATTTCGTGCGGAACGGACAACCCGTACGGTCACCCGGCACCGGGCACGGTGGCCGAGCTCGAGGGTTTGGGGGCGGTGGTGCTGCGGACCGACCGGGACGGGGCGCTCGCCGTGACCGGTGGCCGTACGGGGCGGGAGACGGGGGAGCTGAGCGTGGCGCGAGACTGAGGGCATGAACTCGGTGAACTCCGCTCGGATCGACGCCTATCTCCGCCGTCTCGGGGCCGCCCGCCCGGCCCGGCCCACCGCAGGGGCCCTGCGTGAGCTGCATCTGCGGCATCTGCGGACCGTGCCCTTCGAGAACCTGTCGATCCACCTCGGCGAGGAGATCGTGCTGGAGGAGAAGCGACTGCTGGACAAGGTGGCGGGCGCGGGCCGGGGCGGGTTCTGCTACGAACTCAACGGTGCCTTCTCGGTGTTGCTGACCGCGCTGGGTTTCGAGGTGACGCCGCTGGCAGGGCGGGTGTACGGGGACGAGGGGCGGCTCGGGATCCCGTACGACCATCTCGCGCTGCGGGTACGGACGGCGGACGGGGACGAGTGGCTCGCCGACGTCGGTTTCGGGGCGCACAGCCACCACCCGCTGGCGTTCGGGGAGCGGGGTGAGCAGGCCGATCCCGGCGGGACGTTCCGGATCACGGCGGCCGGGCCGGACGCGGCGGGGGCGGGGGGAGAGGACGGTGCGGCTGCCCGGGACCTGGATGTGCTGCGCAACGGGAAGCCGGAGTACCGGTTGGAGGTCCGGCCGCGGGTGCTGGGGGACTTCACGGCCGGGGCGTGGTGGCACAGCACCTCGCCGTCGTCCCACTTCACACAGTCGCTGGTCTGCTCCCGGATCGCCGAGGACGGCGGGCGGATCACGCTCGGCGGCCGGACGCTGACGGTGACGGCGGCCGACGGGGCGCGCGAGGCAAGGGAGTTGAAGCGCGACGAGGAGGTGCTGGGGGCCTACCGGGACTGGTTCGGGATCGGGCTGGACCGTGTGCCCACTGTGCGAAATCCGCGGAACGACGACCCGAACGGGTAATTCGGGCTTCACGGGATGAGGTGTTACTACTGGCGCGTAGAGTGCTACTCGTGCGTAGTTCCAGCGTATGTGCTGGATTCCCGTGATGTGAGCCCGTGTTGCCCCGAAAGCCGCATCGGTGATCGAATGTGTCTTCGGCAACGGATGGTGGCGAGGCGTACAGGGGTGGCGTGGATGTTCGGCCGCTTGATGGCAAACCGAACGAACCGGGTGCAACGGACGAGTCCCCTCGCGGCGGTGCGGACTCCGCCCGACGCCGGGGTACTGAGCTGCCGAGCGCTCGACCCGGTCAACGAACCGGTGGCGAACGCGGAGTTCGCGGTCAGCGACGCCATGGGGCGGACGGTGGTCAGCGGTGGAGCGGACCCCTACGGGTCGTTCATGACGACCGTGCCGGCCGGGGAGTACCGGCTGGCGGTGTCCGCCGAAGGGTTCACGCCGTACCGGGCGACCGCACTGGTCGGCGAGAACTGCCTTGCCTCGCTCGGTGACGTGACCCTCCAGGTCGCCCAGCCGCCGGACCTGCCGGCGCCGGGGGACTGGGAGATCGAGCCGACACATTCCTCGATCGCCTTCACCGCGCGGCACATCGGACTGGCCCGGATCCACGGGCGGTTCAACTCGTTCGCGGGTGCGGTGCGGATCGCCGACCCGGTCGAGCGGTCCGCGATGCACATCGTGATCGACGCCGCGACCATCGACACGGGTGTCCGGATGCGGGACGACCATCTGCGGTCGGCGGACTTCCTGGACGTGCAGCGGTTTCCGACACTGGAGTTCTACAGCGACCGGTTCGTGCACAGGGGCGGCACCAAGTGGGCCGTCACCGGGGCGCTGTCGCTGCACGGTGTGACACGCACGGTCACTCTGGACACGGAGTACCTCGGGCTCGGCAACGGCATGGAGGGCGAGACGCGGGCGGCCTGCCGGGCCACGACCGAACTGCACCGGGACGACTTCACCGTGAGCTGGCAGACGATGCTGGCGCGCGGGATCGCGGTCGTCGGGCCGAGCATCCGGGTCGACCTCGATGTGCAGATCGTGCCGAAGGGCTGAGCAGGCCGTTCGGGATCGTTCCGGTTCCTCGCGGTGGTTCGCGGTGTCCGAGAATAGGGCCGTGAGCGATGTGAGACATGTGCTGGTGCTGCCGGACCGGGAAGCGGCCGAGGAGGCCGCCGAGGCGCTCGGGGAGCGGTTCGGGATCGGCGAGGAGCCGCGGCTGGTGCGGGACGCGCTGGCGGGGGAGGACGACGCGGAGGACGCGCAGTGGCTGGTGCTGCTGAAGGATGACGCGAGGCGGTTGGACCCGGCGGAGCTGGACGAGTTCGCCGGGGAATGGGAGGGATGGCGGGAGGAGCCGTGACCTGCCGGTACCGGTGGCCGTGCCGCTGAAGGGCGAGCGGCTGCGCGGACTCGTTGTCAGTGGGCCGTGGGATGCTTGGCGCGATGGCCAAGAAGACTGCTGATGACGATCCGCTCGCCCCGGTGACGCTTGCCGTGGGCCAGGAGGACCTGCTGCTCGATCGGGCCGTGCAGCAGGTGGTGGCCGCTGCCCGCGCCGCCGACGCCGACACTGACGTACGGGACCTGAACCCCGAACAGTTGCAGCCCGGCACCCTTGCGGAGCTGACCAGCCCGTCGCTCTTCGCGGAGCGCAAGGTCGTGGTCGTACGCAATGCGCAGGATCTGTCCGCCGACACGATCAAGGACGTGAAGGCGTATCTCGGGTCGCCCGCCGAGGAGATCACGCTCGTGCTGCTGCACGCCGGCGGGGTCAAGGGCAAGGGGCTGCTGGACGCGGCCCGCAAGGCGGGGGCGCGGGAAGTCGCCTGCCCGAAGATGACCAAGCCTGCGGATCGGCTCGCGTTCGTCAGGAGCGAGTTCCGGGCGCTCGGGCGGTCCGCCACGCCGGAGGCCTGCCAGGCGCTCGTCGACGCCATCGGCAGCGATCTGCGGGAGCTGGCGTCGGCCGCGACCCAGCTCACCGCGGACATCGAGGGGACCATCGACGAGGCCGTCGTCGGGCGGTACTACACCGGGCGGGCCGAGGCGTCGAGCTTCACCGTCGCCGACCGGGCCGTGGAAGGGCGTACGGCGGAGGCGCTGGAGGCGTTGCGCTGGTCGCTGGCGACCGGCGTCGCGCCGGTGATGATCACGAGTGCGCTCGCGCAGGGCGTGCGGGCGATCGGGAAGCTGTCGGGGGCGCGGGGCGGGCGGCCGGCGGATCTGGCGCGGGAGCTGGGCATGCCGCCGTGGAAGATCGACCGGGTGCGGCAGCAGATGCGGGGGTGGACGCCGGACGGGGTCGCGGTGGCTTTGCGGGCCGTCGCCGAGGCGGATGCGGGGGTGAAGGGCGGTGGGGACGATCCCGAGTACGCCCTGGAGAAGGCCGTGGTGACCATTGCGCGGGCGGCGCGGTCGCGAGGGCGGGCATAGGGGCTGGGCCCCCTTCGACCCTCGTGGCCTGCTCCTGGGGGCTGCCGCCCCCCCAGACTCCCGCTTCGGCCTGGACGGCCTCGTCCTCGAACGCCGGACGGGCTGGTGGGGTGCCAACCGGGCTCCGGCCTCCGGCGGTGGACGGGCCTTCGGCATCGGGCAGCGAATGGGCTGTAGGAGTGCCGAAGGCCCCGGCGCCCGCCCTGGGGAAGGGCGAGGTGCCGGGGCCTTCGATTCATGCTCTGAGGAGCCACGCCCGCGTGGCGAACGCAGGCCGCGCGTGGCTCCGGGGTGCCGGTCGGGAGCGGATGAGAGAGGGCCCGCTCTGGGTCCTTCCGGCGGTCAGATCAGAGAAGGGGTTCAGCCCTGGAGGGACGCGACCTTGGAAGCGAGCGCCGACTTCTTGTTGGCGGCCTGGTTCTTGTGGATGACGCCCTTCGAGACGGCCTTGTCGAGCTGACGCGCAGCAGCGCGCTGCAGCTCGGTGGCCTTCTGGACGTCACCCGCGGCAGCGGCCTCACGGGCCTTGCGGATCGCGGTCTTCAGGGAGGACTTGACGGCCTTGTTGCGCAGCCGAGCCTTCTCGTTGGTCTTGATCCGCTTGATCTGGGACTTGATGTTCGCCACGAATGAGCCTTTTCAGGTTCTGGTGCGGGGCCAGGAGTACTCCGTGCAATGAAGACATGGAGAGGTCCGGGTCCCGTGCCGGGTGTTTTCTGATGACGTGCCTCGTGCTGAGAGGGCATGAGACACAGCTGCCCAGAGTAGCAGCGGGGCGGCGGCCAGCCCAAACCGGCCTCGGCAGCCCCTCCGGGGGCAGGCGCTCCGGGCCTCCCGTAGTGGGCCAAAACACCCCCCGGTCCCTCTCCATGGGACCATGGAGACTACGTATAGATCCGACCCGAGGCATAAGGCGCCTCAAGAGACAGGACCCTGCGTGCCCGCGACCCCTAACAATGTGCCCGAGCCGAGCCGTACCGCCCCGGCTCTGATCCGCAATTTCTGCATCATCGCGCACATCGACCACGGCAAGTCCACGCTCGCCGACCGGATGCTCCAGCTGACCGGTGTGGTCGAGCAGCGGCAGATGCGTGCTCAGTACCTCGACCGGATGGACATCGAGCGCGAGCGCGGCATCACGATCAAGTCCCAGGCGGTGCGTCTGCCCTGGGCCCCCACCGAGGGCCCGGACCAGGGCAGCACGCACATCCTCAACATGATCGACACCCCGGGGCACGTCGACTTCACCTACGAGGTCTCGCGGTCGCTGGCGGCCTGCGAAGGGACCATCCTCCTCGTCGACGCCGCCCAGGGCATCGAGGCGCAGACCCTCGCCAACCTCTACCTGGCGATGGAGAACGACCTCACGATCATCCCCGTGCTCAACAAGATCGACCTGCCGGCCGCGCAGCCGGAGAAGTTCGCCGCGGAACTGGCGAACCTGGTCGGCTGCGACCCGGACGACGTGCTGCGGGTCTCCGCCAAGACCGGTGTCGGCGTCGACGCGCTGCTCAACAAGGTCGTCAAGGAGATCCCGGCGCCGGTCGGTGTCGCCGACGCGCCCGCCCGCGCCATGATCTTCGACTCGGTCTACGACTCCTACCGCGGTGTCGTGACATACGTCCGTGTCATCGACGGCCAGCTCAACAAGCGCGAACGCATCAAGATGATGTCGACCGGCGCCACGCACGAGCTGCTGGAGATCGGGACCAACTCGCCGGAGATGCTGTCCGCGGACGGGCTGGGAGTCGGCGAGGTGGGCTACCTGATCACCGGTGTGAAGGACGTCCGGCAGTCCAAGGTCGGTGACACCGTCACCAGCCAGCAGAAGGGCGCGACCGAGGCGCTCGGCGGGTACAAGGACCCGAAGCCGATGGTCTTCTCCGGTCTGTATCCGCTGGACGGCTCCGACTATCCGGAGCTGCGCGAGGCCCTCGACAAGCTGCAGCTCAACGACGCCGCGCTCGTCTACGAGCCGGAGACCTCCGCCGCCCTCGGCTTCGGTTTCCGCGTCGGTTTCCTGGGGCTGCTGCACCTCGACGTGATCCGGGAGCGGCTGGAGCGCGAGTTCGGGCTCGACCTGATCGCGACCGCGCCCAACGTGGTCTACCGCGTGGTCATGGAGGACCGCAGCGAGCACATCGTCACCAACCCGAGCGAGTTCCCCGAGGGGAAGATCGGCGAGGTGTACGAGCCGGTCGTGCGGGCCACCATCCTGGCGCCGACCGAGTTCATCGGCTCGATCATGGAGCTGTGCCAGACCCGGCGCGGCACGCTGCTGGGCATGGACTACCTGTCGGAGGACCGGGTCGAGATCCGGTACACGCTGCCGCTCGCGGAGATCGTCTTCGACTTCTTCGACCAGCTGAAGTCGAAGACGCGCGGCTACGCGTCGCTGGACTACGAGCCCACCGGTGAGCAGACCTCCAGCCTGGTCAAGGTCGACATCCTGCTGCACGGCGACAAGGTGGACGCCTTCTCGGCGATCACCCACAAGGACGCCGCCTACGCCTACGGTGTGCGGCTTGTCGCCAAGCTGCGCGAGCTCATTCCCCGGCAGGCCTTCGAGGTGCCCATCCAGGCCGCCATCGGCTCCCGGGTCATCGCCCGTGAGACCATCCGCGCCATCCGAAAGGACGTCCTCGCCAAGTGCTACGGCGGTGACATCTCCCGTAAGCGCAAGCTCCTGGAGAAGCAGAAGGAAGGCAAGAAGCGGATGAAGATGGTGGGTTCCGTGGAGGTTCCGCAGGAAGCCTTCATCGCGGTCCTGAGCAGCGATGACAGCGCGGGATCGGCCAAGAGCAAGAAGTAACCACGGGTAACGGTCGGTCACGGCCGTAAATCGGGTGCAACGGGGGTCCGTCGTACGAAAGTGTGGCGGGCCCCTACGCGTGCGTAGGGTCGCTCTGCGTGGAACATGCGGGGAAACAGACAGGCCGATGCCCCTTACGCACAGGCCGGTCGCGGCTTACTCTGATCCCTGCTCGATAGTTACTCGCGAGTTAAACAACTAGCGCGAACCCCACCGTGAGTGAACCCCAGCCGCACTGAGCCAGCCGCACCGTCGCGGGCCCCGGAGGATGTCGTGAGCGACACACAGACACTGATCGAGAACCGACCGCCGTCCGTGGCGGCCCTCTTCCTGGATCGCGTGGCGGCCACACCGGACGCCGAGGCCTACCGTTACCCGGTGCCCGCGGCCTCCGGTCAGGGCCCCGACGACTGGAAGTCGCTCAGCTGGGCGCAGGCCGCCGAGCGGGTCTATGCGATCGCGGCCGGTCTCATCGAACTCGGCATCCAGCCCGAGCAGCGTGTCGCCCTCGCCGCCTCCACCCGTGTCGAGTGGATCCTCGCCGACCTCGGCATCCTGTGTGCCGGCGCCGCCACCACGACGGTCTATCCGCAGACCAACGCCGAGGAATCGGCGTTCATCCTCTCCGACTCCGAGAGCCGGGTCCTGATCGCGGAGGACGCGGCGCAGGTCGCCAAGGCCGTCGAGAAGCGCGCCGAGCTGCCCGAGCTCACCCAGGTCGTCGTCATCGACCCGGCAGGCGTGGAGACCGGTGACTGGGTCATCACCCTGGCCGAACTGGAGCAGCGCGGCGCCAAGTACCTGGAGAAGCACCCCGAGCTGATCAAGGAACGGGTCGGCGCGATCACCAAGGACCAGCTCGCCACCCTCATCTACACCTCCGGCACCACGGGCCGCCCCAAGGGCGTGCGGCTGCCGCAGGACAACTGGTCGTACATGGCGAAGGCGATCGCCGCGACCGGGCTGATCAGCAGCGAGGACGTGCAGTACCTGTGGCTGCCGCTCGCCCACGTCTTCGGCAAGGTGCTCACCTCCGGGCAGATCGAGGTCGGTCACGTCACCGCCGTCGACGGCCGCGTCGACAAGATCATCGAGAATCTGCCGGTCGTGCAGCCGACGTACATGGCCGCCGTGCCGCGCATCTTCGAGAAGGTCTACAACGGCGTCGCAGCGAAGGCCCGCGCGGGCGGCGGCGCCAAGTACAAGATCTTCCAGTGGGCGGCCGAGGTCGCCCGCGAGTACGCCAAGGTCACCCAGGACAACTTCCGGCGTACCGGTGCCGCGACCGTGCCGTTCGGGCTCGCCGCCAAGCACAAGGTCGCCGACGGGCTGGTCTACTCCAAGCTGCGGGAGGCCTTCGGCGGACGGCTGCGGGCCTGTGTCTCCGGCTCCGCCGCGCTGGCGCCCGAGATCGGCTACTTCTTCGCCGGCGCCGGTGTGCACATCCTGGAGGGTTACGGCCTCACGGAGTCCTCGGCCGCGTCCTTCGTGAACCCCGGCGAGGCCTACCGCACCGGCACGGTCGGCAAGCCGCTGCCCGGCTGCGAGGTTCGGATCGCCGATGACGGGGAGATCCTGCTCCGCGGCCCCGGCATCATGCAGGGTTACCACGGACTGCCCGAGAAGACGGCGGAGGTCCTGGAGGCCGACGGCTGGTTCCACACCGGTGACATCGGCGAACTGTCCCCCGACGGTTATCTGCGGATCACCGACCGCAAGAAGGACCTCATCAAAACGTCCGGCGGCAAGTACATCGCGCCGGCCGAGGTCGAGGGACAGTTCAAGGCGGTCTGCCCGTACGTCTCCAACATCCTCGTGCACGGCGCCGACCGGAACTTCTGCACCGCCCTGATCGCCCTCGACGAGGTCGCGATCCTGGAATGGGCCAAGGAGAACGGCCTGGACGGCAAGTCCTATGCCGAGGTCGTGGCCGCGGCGGCGACCGTCGAGATGGTCGACGGCTACGTCAAGGAGCTCAACCAAGGGCTGCAGAAGTGGCAGACCATCAAGAAGTTCCGGCTGCTGCCCCGGGACCTCGATGTGGAGCACGGGGAGATCACGCCGAGCCTGAAGCTGAAGAGGCCGGTGGTGGAGCGGGAGTACAAGCACCTCATCGATGAGATGTACGCGGGGACGCGCGAAGCGTAGGAGGCGTTGTCGGGTGCGGGTGCGTGGGGGGCTGTTCGTGCAGTTCCCCGCGCCCGTTCAGTAGGACCGTTCAGCTCTGCTCAACAGTCGACGTAGCTCCCTGGCTTCTTCTCGTAGCGTTGCTACGTCGACGGGTTCCTCGGACAAGTGGTCCTCCAGTACCGCCAACCGCTTGCTCAGCTCGCTGAAATCCGCCTGCTCCCGGGCCAGCAGCGTCTGCAGCTGCTGGTTCTTCCGGTGCAGTTCCAGGAAGACGTTGACCTTCGCCCGCAGCACCCACGGATCGAACGGCTTCGTCAGATAGTCGGCCGCGCCCGTCGCGTAACCGCGGAACGCGTATCCCGCGTCCTCCTCCGCGCCCGTCAGGAAGATGATCGGGACGTCTTTCGTCTGGTCGAGGCGTTTGATGTTCGCGGCTGTCTCGAAGCCGTCCATGCCCGGCATGCGGATGTCGAGGAGGACCACGGCGAAGCGGCGGCGCAGCAGGGCCTTCATCGCCTCCTCGCCGGAACGCGCCCGTACTATCGGCTCGTTCAGCGATCCCAGGACGGCTTCGAGCGCGATCAGGTTGTCCTCCATGTCGTCGACCACGAGGATGCCGGCACGTTCGTCAGCGATCATTGCTCCGTCCGTTCCTCGTCGGCCGTGCCGCCGTCGGCGGGGTTCTCGGGGTCCAGGAGTGCGCAGACGACGGTGAGCAGCCGGTCGACGTCCACCGGCTTGGGCACGTAGTCGTTGGCGCCGCGCGCGATGGACTTCTCCCGGTCGCCGGGCATCGCCTTCGCGGTGAGGGCGACGATCGGCAGGCCGGTCCAGCGGGGGGCGCGGCGGACGGCCGTGATGGTCTCGTAGCCGTCCATCTCCGGCATCATGATGTCCATCAGGACCAGTTCGACGTCCGGGTTGCGTTCGAGGGTCTCGATGCCCTCCCGGCCGTTCTCCGCGTACAGCACCGGCATGCCGACGCGGCCCAGGACGTGGGTGAGCGCGAAGACGTTGCGGATGTCGTCGTCGATGATCAGGACGCGGCGGCCGGGGAGGATCCGGCCCGGGCGGCCGGTCTGCCAGGCCTCCAGCCTGGCCGGCGTCGGCCAGGAGTCCTCGGGGGCGGGGGCGGTGGCCGGGGCGGGGCCGAGGGCCGGCAGGGCGTGGGCCTCCGAAGTCTGGCCCGCCGCCGTGTGGCCGGGGCTGACGACCGGGACGTACAGCGTGAACGTCGAGCCCCTGCCGGGTTCGCTCTCGGCGACGATACGGCCGCCCAGCAGGCCCGCGATCTCCCGGCTGATGGACAGGCCGAGGCCGGTGCCGCCGTACTTGCGGTTCGTGGTGCCGTCGGCCTGCTGGAAGGCCTCGAAGATCACCGGGAGTTTCTCGGCGGCGATCCCGATGCCGGTGTCCGACACCTCGAAGGCGATCACCTCGTCGCTGTCACCGACATAGTGGTGCTCGGGGTCCTTGACCCGGGCCACCCGCAGTTCCACCCGCCCCTTGGCGGTGAACTTGGTCGCGTTGGAGAGCAGGTTGCGCAGGATCTGCTGGAGGCGTTGTTCGTCCGAGTACATCTCGCGCGGTACGTCCTCGCCGACGGTCACCTCGAAGGCCAGGCCCCGGTCCAGGGTGAGCGGGCGGAAGGTCGCGTGGACGTAGTCGAGGAGTTTGATCAGGGGCAGGCGTTTGGGGCGTACGTCCATCCGGCCGGCCTCGATCTTCGACAGGTCCAGGATGTCGTTGATGAGCTGGAGCAGGTCGGAGCCCGAGCGGTGGATCGTCGTCGCGAACTGGACCTCCTGGTCGGAGAGCCGGCCATCCGGGTTGTCGGACAGCAGACGGGCGAGGATCAGCAGGGAGTTCAGCGGGGTGCGCAGTTCGTGGGACATGTTCGCCAGGAACTCCGACTTGTACTGCGAAGACGTCGCCAGCAGGGCCGCTTTCTCCTCCAGTTCCGCGTTCGAGTGCTGCAGTTCCGCCTGTTGTTTCTGGAGTTCGTCCGAACGTTCCTGGAGCTGCATCGCCAGCCGCTGCGACTCGCCGAGCAGGGACTCTGTACGGGAGTTGGCGATGATCGTGTTGATCGCGACGCCGATGGTGTTGACGAACTGGTCGAAGAACGCGAGGTGGACGTCCGAGAAGCGGGAGAAGGAGGCCAGCTCGATCACGCCGAGGAGTTTGTCCTCGAAGAGGATCGGGATGATGACGATCGTCGTCGGGGCCGCTTCACCCAGACCACTGTTGATCTTGATGTAGTCCGGTGGTGCCTCCTCGACGAGGATCCGCTTCTTCTCACGGGCCGCCTGGCGGACCAGGCCGTGCACCGGCAGGCCGCCGGTCTCGACGGTCGCGCCCTGGGCCGAGCCGTAACCGGCGATGAACGCCAGGCCCTTCGCCGGTACGGCGGTGGGCACGGCGGGGCCGTCCTCGTCCGGGTCGGCCAGGAAGAACGCGCCGTACTGGGCGTTCACCAGCGGGGTCAGTTCGCGCAGGATGAGGTCGGCGACCTCCATCAGGTCGCGGTGGCCCTGCATCAGCGCGGCCAGGCGGGCCAGGTTGGACTCCAGCCAGTCCTTCGCGCGGGTGGTCTCGCGAAGGTTGGCCACCATCAGGTTGATGTTGTCCTTCAGCTCGGCGACCTCGCCCTGCGTCTCGACGGTGATCGAGCGGGACATGTCGCCCTGTGCCACGGCGGAGGCGACCTCGGCGATCGCGCGGACCTGGGTGGTGAGGTTGAGCGCGAGTTCGTTCACGTTCGTCGTCAGGCGTTTCCAGGTGCCGTACACGCCCTCCACGCGTGCCTGGCCGCCCAGCCGGCCCTCGGAGCCGACCTCGCGGGCCACCCGGGTCACCTCGGACGAGAACGACGACAGCGTGTCGACCATGGTGTTGATGGTGGTCTTCAGTTCCAGGATCTCGCCGCGCGCGTCCACGTCGATCTTCTTCGACAGGTCGCCCTGCGCCACGGCCGTCGCCACCTGGGCGATGTTCCGCACCTGAGAGGTGAGGTTGTCGGCCATGTAGTTGACGTTGTCGGTCAGGTCCCGCCAGACCCCGGAGACGCCGAGCACCTGGGCCCGGCCGCCCAGCCGGCCGTCGGTGCCGACCTCGCGGGCCACCCGGGTGACCTCGTCGGCGAAGGCCCGCAGCTGTTCCACCATCGTGTTGACGGTGTCTTTCAATTCCAGGATCTCGCCGCGAGCGTCGACGGTGATTTTCTTGGAGAGATCGCCGTTGGCGACGGCCGTCGTCACCTGGGCGATGTTGCGGACCTGGGACGTCAGGTTCAACGCCATGAAGTTGACGTTGTCGGTGAGGTCTTTCCAGACGCCGGAGACGCCTCTGACCTGCGCCTGGCCGCCGAGGTTTCCTTCGGTGCCGACTTCGCGGGCGACGCGGGTGACTTCGTCGGCGAAGGCGGAGAGCTGGTCGACCATCGTGTTGATCGTCGATTTCAGTTCGAGAATCTCGCCCTTCGCCTCCACGGTGATCTTCTTGCCGAGATCGCCCTGGGCGACGGCCGTGGAGACAAGGGCGATGTTGCGGACCTGGGACGTCAGGTTGTCGGCCATGAAGTTGACGTTGTCGGTGAGGTCTTTCCAGACGCCGGAGACGCCTCTGACCTGTGCGCGGCCGCCGAGGTTTCCTTCGGTGCCGACTTCGCGGGCGACGCGGGTGACTTCGTCGGCGAAGGCGGAGAGCTGGTCGACCATCGTGTTGATCGTCGACTTCAGTTCGAGAATCTCGCCCTGGGCGTCGACCATGATTTTCTGCGACAGGTCGCCGTTGGCGACGGCCGTCGTCACCTGGGCGATGTTGCGGACCTGGGACGTCAGGTTCGACGCCATGAAGTTGACGTTGTCGGTGAGGTCCTTCCAGACACCGGAGACGCCCCGCACCTGTGCGCGGCCGCCCAGTTGCCCCTCGGTGCCGACCTCGCGGGCCACGCGGGTGACTTCGTCGGCGAACGCGGACAACTGGTCGACCATGGTGTTGACGGTGAGCTTCAGTTCCAGGAGTTCGCCCGTCGCCTCGACGGTCACCGTGCGGGTCAGGTCGCCGCGGGCCACCGCCGTCGTCACCAGGGCGATGTCGCGGACCTGGGCGGTCAGCCGGGACGCCATGGTGTTGACGGCCTCGGTCACGTCCCGCCAGCTTCCCGACAGACGCTGCACCTTGGCCCGGCCGCCGAGCCGCCCCTCGGTGCCGACCTCGCGCGCGACCCGGGTCACCTCCCCGGTGAACAGGGACAGCTGATCGACCATCTTGTTCACCGTGCTGCCCAGCCGGCGCAGATCACCGCGTAACTGCCGGCTGCCGTCGTGCAGATCGACCCGCTGGGTGAGATCGCCGCCGGCCACCGCGTCCAGTACGCGCGTGGCGTTCGCCGCCGGGGCGACCAGGGCGTCGAGGACCTGGTTGACGTCGTTGACGCGGGACGTCCAGGCGCCCTGGCCGGGACTCGCCGACAGCCGCTCGTCGAGGCGGCCGTGCCGTACCAGCTCCCGTTTCACGCGTTGCACATCGGTGTTGAAGTGCACGCTGCGGTCCATGATCTGGTTGAAGACCGCGGTGAGTTCGGCGACGATCCCCTCTCCGGTGATGCCGGTCTCCGGCACTTTGGTGAAGTCGCCGTCGCGGGCGGCGGTCATCGCGGCGAGCAGAGGGCGCAACTCGGATGCTCGGAGTTGTTCCGGTTTCTGTCCGTCTTCGAGCACACGCGTAGCACTGTTCTCACTCATGGCGGCCCACTTCGGTAACTCGGTGCTTATGGGCGCAGTCAGTCTGTCACTCTGTCCGCATCGATCGGGATGTATTCGTCCGAACTGCTCGGGGAGCTGGACATGGGGGCCATACCCACGCAACGGGAGACCGTCTCCCGGGTCCGTGAGGCGCCTGCGCACGAGAGCACGGGCCCGCGTGCGCAGGGGCGTGCGACCCTGCCCGGGAGCCCCCTCGCGCCGGGTTCCGCCCGCGTGCTGGTGCGCGCCTCCCTCGACGAGTGGGCCGACTGCGGCCTGCTGGACCGGGACCGGCCGGGTCAGGAACGGCTGGACCGGGAACAGGCGCGGATCGCCGAGGAGGTCATGGTCGTCGTCAGCGAACTCGTCACCAACGCCGTCGTCCACGCCGGCACGGACGTCGAGGTCGACTGGTGGCTGGAGGCGGGGGAGGAGACGGCGTTCGTCGTCGAGGTCACCGACCACCATCCCTCCCGCGCCCCGCGCGACCACCCGGGCGAGACGCCGTACGAGACCCCGGAGTACGGGCGCGGGCTGCGTCTGGTCGCCTCGCTCGCCGAGTCCTGGGGCGTGACCTACCGCACCGGCGCGAAGACGGTGTGGGCGCGGCTGACCGGCCGCGGCGGCACGCTCCCCGACGAGCAGGAGCTGAAGGTCGCCGAGATCCTCGCGCCCGAGCCTCCCGCAGGCTCGGACGACCTCGCGCGGGGGTGCCCCCATCGCCCCGAACGGGACCACGACTGGCTCAACCGGGGCGCCCTGTCCTTCCTCGCCGAGGCCTCCGACCTGCTCGCGGGGCAGCTCGACGAGAACCTGGTCGCCGCGCTCACCGGACAGCTGATCGTGCCCAGGCTCGCGGACTGGTGCGCGGTGTGGCTGGAGGACGAGGCGACCGTGCGCGGGGGCGGCTGGAGCGACCCCGCCGGTGCGGGCGGGCCGCGGCTGGCCCGGGTCTGGCACGGCAGCGAGAACCGCATCGAGGAGCTGCGCCGGGTCCTGGAGAAGGATCCGCCGTGTGCGAGGGAGGGCTTACGGTCCGGGCCCGAGCCGTATCCCTGGCCGCGCGCGGCGTTCGGCCCGCAGGGTGCCCACGGCTCGGCGCTCGCCTACCGGCTGATCGCGGGCGGCCGCCCGCTCGGCACACTCGTCATCGGACGTTCCGGCCCCGACGCCTTCCCCGACGAGATCACCGGTCTGGTGGAGGACTTCGGCCGGCGGGTCGCCCTCGCCATCGGTGCGGCCCGCCAGTACGCCCGCCAGGCCACCATCAGCGCCGTACTGCAGCGCGGACTGCTGCCCGGCGCGGTCGCCGAGATCCCGGGGCTGAGCAGCGCGCTCGTCTACGAACCCTGTGACAAGGGCGGACCCAGCGGCGACTTCTACGACCTCTTCCCGGCCGGGGACGGCCGCTGGTGCTTCGCCGTCGGCGACGTCCAGGGCAAGGGCCCCGAGGCCGCCGTCGTCATCGGGCTGGCCCGCCCCTGGCTGCGGCTCCTCGCCCGTGAGGGCTACCGGGTCGCCGACGTCCTCGACCGCCTCAACCAGCTCCTCCTCGACGACGCCACGGAGGCCGCCGACGCGGCAGCCCGCGCCCTGGTCGCCGCCGGCGGCCGGCCGTCGCCGCCCGGCGACGGCCCGCAGACGCGTTTTCTCTCCCTCCTGTACGGCGAGCTCACGCCCCTGGAGGGGGGCGGTGTCCGCTGCACCCTCGCCTCCGCGGGACACCCGCTGCCGCTGCTCCTCGGCCCGGACGGGGAGGTCCGTACCGCCGCCTGTCCCCAGACCCTGCTCGGGGTCGTCGAGGACGAGACGTACATCAGCGAGACCATCGAGCTCGCGCCCGGCGACAGCCTGCTGTGTGTGACCGACGGGGTCACCGAGCGCCGTTCCGGCTCCCGCCAGTTCGACGACGGCGACGGGCTCGCGCAGGCGCTGGCCGGCTGCGCGGGGCTGAGTGCCGAGCTGATCGCCGAGCGGATCAGACGGCTCGTCCACGAGTTCGGCGGCGGCCAGCCGGAGGACGACCTGGCACTGCTGGTGCTCCAGGCCGAGTGAGCGACCGGACGGGTACGGGACGCGGGTGCGGGACAATGGAGGACATGCCTTCCGCACTTCCCGACGGCGAGCCCGTCCCCGACGACGGCGTGCTGCCCGCCTCCGCGCTCGCCGGAGCCGCCGACCGCCCCCTCGGGTTCTACCTGCACGTCCCCTACTGCGCGACCCGCTGCGGCTACTGCGACTTCAACACGTACACGGCGACCGAGCTGCGCGGCACCGGCGGTGTCCTCGCCTCCCGCGACAACTACGCGGACACGCTGATCGACGAGGTCAGGCTGGCGAGGAAGGTTCTCGGCGACGATCCGCGCGAGGTGCGGACCGTGTTCGTCGGGGGCGGTACGCCGACGCTGCTGGCGGCCGGTGATCTCGTACGGATGCTGGGCGCGATCCGTGACGAGTTCGGGCTGGCGGCCGACGCGGAGGTGACAACGGAGGCGAACCCGGAGTCCGTCGACCCGGCCTATCTGGCGACCCTGCGGGAGGGCGGTTTCAACCGGATCTCCTTCGGTATGCAGAGCGCGAAACAGCATGTGCTGCGGGTCCTCGACCGGACCCACACCCCTGGGCGCCCCGAGGCGTGTGTCGCCGAGGCCCGCGCGGCCGGCTTCGAGCATGTCAACCTCGACCTGATCTACGGCACCCCGGGCGAGTCCGACGACGACTGGCGGGCCTCGCTGGACGCGGCGATCGGGGCCGGACCCGACCATGTGTCGGCGTACGCGCTGATCGTCGAGGAGGGCACCCAGCTCGCCCGGCGGATCCGCCGGGGCGAGGTCCCGATGACCGACGACGACGTCCACGCCGACCGCTATCTGATCGCGGAGTCGGTGCTGACGGGGGCGGGCTTCGACTGGTACGAGGTGTCCAACTGGGCGACCTCCCAGGCGGCCCGCTGTCTGCACAACGAGCTGTACTGGCGGGGCGCGGACTGGTGGGGCGCCGGGCCGGGGGCGCACTCTCACGTCGGCGGGGTGCGCTGGTGGAACGTCAAGCATCCGGGGGCGTACGCGGCGGCACTGGCGTCGGGGCGGTCGCCGGGGGCCGGACGCGAGGTCCTGGCGGACGAGGACCGGCGGGTGGAGCGGATCCTGCTGGAGCTGCGGCTGCGGGAGGGGGTGCCGCTGGGGCTCCTGAAGGAGGAGGGGCTCAGGGCGTCGCGCCGGGCACTGTCGGACGGGCTGCTGGTGCCGGAGGCGTACGACGAGGGGCGGGCCGTGCTGACGCTGCGGGGCCGGTTGCTGGCGGACGCGGTGGTGCGGGACCTGGTGGACTGACCGGATTGACCGAGGTCAGGCCCCGCCGCCACCCGTGACGAAGTCGATCAGCTCCTCGACCCGCCCCAGCAGCTCCGGTTCCAGGTCCTTGTAGGAGCCGACGCGCGCGAGGATCGCCTGCCACACCGCGCCCGTGTTGTCGGAGGGCCAGCCGAGGGCCCGGCAGACGCCCGTCTTCCAGTCCTGGCCGTGCGGGACGCGCGGCCATGCCTCGATGCCCAGGGAGGACGGCTTCACAGCCTCCCAGATGTCGATGTACGGGTGGCCGACCACCAGGGCGTGGTCGCTGGTGACCGACCGGGCGATGCGCCATTCCTTCGTGCCGGGGAGCAGGTGGTCGACGAGGACGCCCAGGCGGGCGTCGGGGCCCGGGGCGAATTCGGCCACGATGGAGGGCAGGTCGTCGACGCCCTCCAGGTACTCCACGACCACGCCCTCGATGCGCAGGTCGTCGCCCCAGACCTTCTCGACGAGTTCCGCGTCGTGGCGGCCCTCCACGTAGATGCGGCCCGCGCGGGCGACACGCGCGCGGGCGCCGGGGACGGCGACCGAGCCGGAGGCGGTGCGGGAGGGGCGTACCGGACCCCCGGACGCGGGCCGTACGAGGGTGACGGCCCGGCCCTCGAGGAGGAAGCCGCGCGGCTCCAGCGGGAAGACCCGGTGCTTGCCGAAGCGGTCCTCCAGGGTCACCGTGCCCGCCTCGCAGCGGATCACCGCGCCGCAGAAACCCGTGCCGGGCTCCTCCACCACCAGACCGGGCTCGGCGGCCACCTCCGGCACCGGCTTCGGCTTCTTCCACGGCGGGGTCAGGTCGGCGGAGTACTGGCGCATTCGGATGACGATAGGAGAAGCCCGGCCACTGTCACCGCGACACGCCGAAACGGGCCGCCAGGGTGTCGCGCTGTGCCCGTACGAACGCCGCGTCCACCACCGCTCCGTGACCGGGCACGTACAGGGCGCGATCGCCGCCGAGCGACAGGAGGCGGTCCAGGGCCGCGGGCCATCGGGACGGTACGGCGTCGGGGCCGGCCTGCGGATCGCCGGACTCCTCCACCAGGTCGCCGCAGAACACCACCTCCGGGTCGCCGGGGACGAGGACCGCGAGGTCCTGCGGTGTGTGGCCGGGCCCCACGTTGGCCAGCAGGGCCTGGCGGCCCTCGCCGAGGTCCAGGGTCCACTCGCCGGAGACCAGATGGCGGGGGCGGGGGAGGGCGTCGGCCGCCTCCTCGGCCTCCGGGGCCGGCAGACCGCCCCGGATCGCGTCCAGGCGGAGTTCCTCGCGGTCGTGGGCGAGGACGGCCTCCGTGCCCACCGCCGCGTACAGTTCCGCGCCCGCGAAGGCGGCCGCGCCGAAGACATGGTCGAAGTGCGGATGGGTGAGCGCGAGATGGGTCACACGGCGGTCGGCGAGCGCCTGCGCCTGCGTACGCAACCGCGCGCCCTCCGCCAGACTCGATCCGGCGTCCACCATCAGGGCCGTGCCCGCCCCGAGAACCAGCCCCGCCGTGCAGTCCCAGCCCGGCAGCCGGCAGCGGCCGACCCCTTCGGCCAGCCGCTCCCAGCCCAGCTCTTCCCAAGTCACCGTCATGCCGCGACGCTAGCCGTAGAACGTCACGGGTCCTGACCGGCCTTGCCCAGTCAGTACCCGGCGGCCGTACACTTGGCCGGGGATGCTGGCACTCGGGATCGCAGAGTGCCAGACGAAAGACCCGAAGGACCCGAAAGGCCGCGGGACGACTTTCTGGAGGTGTGGCGCTGGATGCTGAGTGAACGCAGGCTTCAGGTATTGCGCGCCATCGTCCAGGACTATGTCGGAACCGAGGAGCCGGTCGGGTCGAAGGCGCTGACCGAGCGGCACAACCTCGGCGTCTCCCCGGCGACCGTGCGCAACGACATGGCCGCCCTGGAGGACGAGGGGTACATCGCCCAGCCGCACACCAGCGCCGGGCGGATCCCCACCGACAAGGGCTACCGGCTGTTCGTCGACAAGCTGGCCGGCGTCAAGCCGATGAGCGCGCCCGAGCGGCGGGCCATCCAGAACTTCCTCGACGGCGCCGTCGATCTCGACGACGTCGTGGCGCGGACCGTGCGGCTGCTGGCGCAGCTGACGCGGCAGGTCGCGGTCGTGCAATACCCGTCGCTGACGCGGTCCACCGTGCGGCACGTGGAACTGCTCGCGCTGGCTCCGGCCCGGCTGATGCTGGTGCTGATCACCGACACCGGACGGGTCGAGCAGCGGATGGTCGACTGCCCGGCGCCGTTCGGGGAGTCGTCGCTGGCGGATCTGCGGGCGCGGCTGAACAGCCGGGTCGCGGGGCGCCGGTTCTCGGACGTTCCCCGGCTGGTGGAAGACCTGCCGGAGGCTTTCGAGGCCGAGGACCGCGGCACGGTCTCGGCGGTGCTCTCCACGCTGATGGAGACGCTCGTCGAGGAGAACGAGGAGCGGCTGGTGATCGGCGGGACCGCCAATCTCACCCGCTTCGGGCATGACTTTCCCCTCATGATCCGGCCCGTCCTGGAGGCGCTTGAGGAGCATGTCGTGCTCCTCAAGCTCATGGGCGAGGCCGGGGATTCGGGCATGACCGTACGCATCGGTCACGAGAACGCCTATGAGGGGCTCAACTCCACGTCCGTGGTGTCGGTCGGTTACGGTTCGGGCGGCGAGGCACTCGCCAAGCTCGGCGTGGTCGGACCGACCCGCATGGATTACCCGGGAACGATGGGAGCGGTACGAGCGGTGGCACGGTACGTCGGACAGATCCTGGCGGAGTCGTAAGTGGCCACGGACTACTACGCCGTTCTCGGCGTGCGCCGCGACGCGTCGCAGGAAGAGATCAAGAAGGCCTTCCGTCGGCTCGCGCGCGAGCTGCACCCGGACGTCAACCCGGATCCGAAGACCCAGGAGCGGTTCAAGGAGATCAACGCCGCTTACGAGGTGCTCTCCGACCCGCAGAAGAAGCAGGTCTACGATCTCGGCGGCGACCCGCTCTCGCAGAGCGGCGGCGGGGGCGCGGGCGGCTTCGGGGCCGGCGGGTTCGGGAACTTCTCGGACATCATGGACGCGTTCTTCGGTACGGCGTCGCAGCGCGGGCCGCGCTCGCGTACCCGCCGTGGCCAGGACGCCATGATCCGGATCGAGGTCGAGCTCGACGAGGCGGCCTTCGGTACGACCAAGGACATCCAGGTCGACACGGCGATCGTCTGCAACACCTGCAACGGTGAGGGCGCGGCGCCGGGCACCACCGCCCAGACGTGTGACATGTGCCGGGGCCGGGGTGAGGTCTCGCAGGTGACGCGGTCCTTCCTCGGGCAGGTCATGACCTCCCGGCCCTGCCCGCAGTGCCAGGGGTTCGGGACCGTCGTGCCGACGCCGTGCCCCGAGTGCGCGGGTGACGGGCGGGTGCGGTCGCGGCGGACGCTGACCGTGAAGATCCCGGCCGGTGTCGACAACGGCACGCGGATCCAGCTCGCCGGTGAGGGCGAGGTCGGGCCGGGCGGCGGTCCCGCGGGTGACTTGTACGTCGAGATCCACGAGCTGCCGCACTCCACGTTCCAGCGGCGCGGCGACGATCTGCACTGCACGGTGACGATCCCGATGACGGCGGCCTCGCTCGGTACGAAGGTGCCGCTGGAGACACTGGACGGGATGGAGGAGGTCGACATCCGGCCGGGTACCCAGTCCGGGCAGTCGATCCCGCTGCACGGGCGCGGTGTCACGCATCTGCGGGGCGGCGGCCGGGGCGACCTGATCGTGCACGTCGAGGTGCAGACGCCGACGAAGCTGGACCCCGAGCAGGAGCGGTTGCTGCGCGAGCTGGCGAAGCTGCGCGGCGAGGAGCGGCCGACGGGGCAGTTCCAGCCGGGCCAGCAGGGTCTGTTCAGCCGGCTGAAGGACGCGTTCAACGGGCGTTGACGGGTGGCCGCCAGGGGGCTCCGCCCCTGGACACCCGAGGCCTTCGCCCACCCGCCATCCGACTCGGTTCGTTGAAGGGTGAGTCTTCACCCGACTCGGTTCGTCACAAGGCGGGGCTCGGTTCGAAGGTGAGGCCTTCGACCCCGATATATCTGGCATGTGCCAAGGCGGCGGCCCGATTCGGACTTGTTCGGAGGACGTGACAACATGCCGTCATGTCCTCCGCGCTGACCGATCTCTTCCCTCTTCCGATCGTGCAGGCCCCCATGGCGGGCGGGGTCTCCGTGCCGCAGCTCGCCGCCGCCGTGTCCGAGGCGGGCGGGCTGGGGTTCCTCGCCGCCGGGTACAAGACCGCCGACGGGATGTACCAGGAGATCAAGCAGTTGCGGGGGCTGACCGGCCGCCCCTTCGGTGTGAACCTCTTCATGCCGCAGCCCGAGTACGCCGAGTCGGGTGCCGTCGAGGTCTATGCGCATCAGCTGGCCGGCGAGGCAGCCTGGTACGAGACCGAGCTCGGCGACCCGGACAGCGGCCGGGACGACGGGTACGAGGCCAAGCTGGCCGTGCTGCTCGACAACCCGGTGGCCGCGGCCTCGTTCCACTTCGGTGTCCCGAGCCCGGAGGTCCTCGACTCCCTGCGCCGCGCGGGCACCCTGACCCTCGTCACCGCGACCACCGCCGAGGAGGCCCTCGCCGTCGAGCGGGCCGGGGCGGACGCGGTGATCGCCCAGGGGGTGGAGGCCGGGGGACACCAGGGCACACACCGGGATGTGCAGGAGAACGACGGGTCCGGGATCGGGCTGCTGTCGTTGATCGCCCAGATACGGGAGACGGTGGGTATCCCCGTCGTCGCCGCCGGCGGCATCATGCGCGGCAGCCAGATCGCCGCCGTGCTGGCCGCAGGGGCGAGCGCCGCCCAGCTGGGTACGGCCTTCCTCGCCACTCCCGAGTCCGGCGCCACCGAGCTGCACAAGCAGGCGCTGACCAACCCGCTGTTCACCCGGACCGAACTGACCCGGGCGTTCTCCGGGCGGCCCGCCCGGGGTCTCGTCAACCGCTTCATGCGTGAGCACGGCCCGTACGCGCCCGCCGCCTACCCGGAGGTCCACCACCTCACCTCCCCGTTGCGCAAGGCCGCCGCCAGGGCCGGGGACGCGCAGGGCATGGCGCTGTGGGCCGGGCAGGGGCATCGGATGGCCCGGGAGCTGCCCGCCGGACAGCTGGTGGAGATCCTCGCCGAGGAACTCGCCGCCGCGTCGACAGCGTTGTCCACCAAGGAGGGGGAGGAGCGATGACCGCCCCCGTCTTCGTCGTCGACCACTTCCGTGCGGACGGCGGCGGACAGTACGTCCTGGACGGGCCCGAGGGCCGGCACGCGGTCTCCGTGAAGCGGCTCCAGCCCGGCGAGGAGGTCGTCCTCACCGACGGCGCCGGCCGCTACGCGGTCTGCGACGTGGTCGCCGCCGAGGGCAAGGACCGGCTGGTCGTCCATATGACGTCGGTCTCGGAGGAGCCGGAGCCGTCTCCCCGTATCACCGTCGTCCAGGCCCTCCCCAAGGGCGACCGCGGTGAGGTCGCCGTGGAGACCATGACCGAGGTCGGCGTCGACGTCATCGTGCCCTGGCAGGCCGCCCGCTGCATCACCCAGTGGAAGGGCGACCGGGGCCTCAGGTCGCTCGCGAAGTGGCGGGGCACCGCCCGCGAGGCCGGCAAGCAGTCCCGCCGGGTGCGGTTCCCGGAGGTCACGGACGCGGCGACGACCAAGCAGGTTGCCGCACTTCTCGCCGAAGCCGACCTCGCCGCCGTCCTCCACTCCGACTTCGAGCACGAAAGCCTGCCGCTGGCCACCGCCCAACTGCCCGCCGAGGGCGAGATCGTGCTGGTCGTCGGGCCCGAAGGGGGCGTCGCCCGGGACGAGTTGGCGCTCTTCGAGGAGGCGGGTGCGAAGGCCTACACCCTGGGGCCTACCGTGATGCGCACATCGACCGCGGGGACGGCGGCCGCGGCCCTGCTCCTGGGCCGCACCGGCCGGTGGTCCTGAACCGCACGACACTCCGGGGGAACACACCGTGGAACTCGCCCAGATCCGGCTTCTGGTCACCGACTTCGCCGCCTGCTACCGCTTCTACTGCGAGGTGCTCGGGCTGAAGCCGCAGTCGGGCGCGAGCGAAGGGCCGTACGAGAAGTTCAGCCCGCACGCCGGGTCCGCGGGGATCGCCCTGCAGGACCGGGCGATGATGGCCGAGATACTGGGCGAGCTGGGGGATTCCGCCACCGGGCACCGGTCGCTGGTGGTGCTGCGCGTCGACGACCTCGACACCTACTGCGAGCAGATCACCGCGCGGGGCGCCGTCCTGGTGCACGGCCCGGCGCCGATGACGGAACGCATGCGCGTCGCCCACCTCAAGGACCCGGAGGGCAACCTGGTGGAGCTGCAGGAGTGGCTGCTGCTCCGCACCTGACGACGGTCCCGGGCGCTACGGCGCGCAGGACCGGTTCCCCCAGGGGGACATGACCGAACACGTGAGTGGCCGTATGCCCCCTACCGTCACGGGCCCGGCGGTGGCAGGCTGCCCTCCATGGGGGCATTGAGACGGATTTGGCGTCGGCCGCGCGCAGCCAGGGTGGCGGCTGTGGCGGGCCTTGCCGCGGTGGGCGTGGGCGGCATGGCGGCCTGCCAGCCCAGCGACCTGAACACCGCGACGGTCGCCTACACCACCGACCAGACCGCCACCGCCGAGCTGAAACGGCAGCACGTCGACGTCAGTTGGCTCACCTGCACCGGCAACTACGGCTCCTCGGCGAAGGCGACGAAGACGGCGCAGGCCACCAGGACGCCGTCTCCCTCCGGGACCACCGTCGTCTCCGTCGACTGCAAGGGGAAGACGAAGGACGGCCGGGCCATCACCGTGACCGGGCGGGTCACCAAGGCGGTCAGCGGGGCCTGTGTGCGCGGTGACCTCGTGGCCAAGGTCGGCGGCAAGGAGTGGTTCCATGTGAAGGGGCTGGGCAACTGCGATGCCACGCCCGGACCGTCGTACAGCTACCGGCCGCCCACGTACGGGCGGCAGCCCGGTCCGACCGTCACGGTCACCAAGACCATCTGGTGCCAGGGCGACCCCAAGTGCTGGCCCGTGCAGGGAAAGTGATCGAAACCGGCCGCCGGGAACACGCCGTGGTGCATAGGCTGAGCGGGTGACTCAGGGTGCAGCGACAGGACCGCGGTCCTACCTCCGATTTCCCCATGTCCACGGCGACCTGATCGCCTTCACCGCCGAGGACGACGTGTGGCTCGCGCCCCTCGACGGCGGCCGGGCCTGGCGGGTCAGCGCCGACAACATGCCGGTGACCCTGCCCCGTATCTCCCCCGACGGGACCACGGTCGCCTGGACCTCCACCCGCGACGGCGCCCCGGAGATCCACATCGCCCCCGTCGACGGCGGCCCCTCGACCCGGCTGACGCACTGGGGGAGTGCGCGCACCCAGGTGCGCGGCTGGACCGACGACGGGCAGGTCCTGGCGATCACCACCTACGGTCAGGCCAGCCTCCGGCGCAGCTGGGCCCGTACCGTCCCGCTCGACGGCGGACCGTCCACCGTCCTGCCGTACGGCCCGGTCGGCCATGTCGCCCACGGGCCGCACACCGTGCTGCTGTCCGCGCCGATGGGCCGCGAGGCGGCCTGGTGGAAGCGGTACCGGGGCGGTACGGCCGGGAAGCTGTGGATCGACCGGGCCGGGGACGGCGAGTTCGTACGGCTGCACGAGGAACTCGACGGGAACCTGGAGTACCCCGTGTGGGCCGGGGAGAGGATCGCGTTCCTCTCCGACCACGAGGGCACCGGGGCGCTGTACTCCTCCCTCGCCGACGGCTCCGACCTGCGCCGGCACACCCCTCTCGACGGTTTCTACGCCCGGCACGCGGCGAGCGACGGCACCCGGGTCGTCTACGCCTCCGCCGGTGAACTCTGGCTCCTCGACGACCTGGAGGGCGCCGAGCCGCGCCGGCTGGACGTCCGGCTCGGCGGGCCCCGCGTCGACCGGCAGCCGTACCCGGTCAACGCGGCCCGCTGGTTCGGCTCCGCCTCGCCCGACCACACCGCGCGCGGCAGCGCCGTCCTGGTGCGCGGCGGCGTGCACTGGGTGACCCACCGGTCCGGCCCGGCGCGCGCCCTCGCCGCCCAGCCCGGGGTACGTGCCCGACGGCCCGTCACCTTCCGCGCGGACGCCGAGGAGTGGGTGGTGTGGGTGACGGACGCCGAGGGCGAGGACGCCCTGGAGTTCGCCCCCGCCACCGGTCTCGCGCCCGGCTCCACCCCGCGCCGGCTCGCCGCCGGACAGCTCGGCCGGGTCCTGGGGCTCGCCGTCGCCCCGGACGGCAGCCGGGTCGCCGTCGCCTCCCACGACGGACGCCTGCTCCTCGTCGAACGGGAGACGGGCGAGGTCAGGGAGGTGGACCGCAGTGAGGACGGCGACGTCTCCGGCCTCACCTTCTCGCCCGACTCGGGCTGGCTCGCCTGGTCGCACCCCGGCGCCGGCGGACTGTCCCAGCTCCGTATCGCCCACACCACCGACCTCACGGTCACCGAGGCGACCCCGCTGCGTTTCCAGGACTACGACCCCGCCTTCACCCGCGACGGCAAACACCTGGCGTTCCTCTCCACCCGCTCCTTCGACCCGGTCTACGACGAGCACGTCTTCGACCTGGCCTTCGTGGTCGGCGACCGCCCGCACCTGATCACCCTCGCCGCCACCACCCCCTCGCCGTTCGGCCCGCAGCGGCACGGCCGCCCCTTCGAGACCCCCGACAAGGACGAGACCCCGGACGCCGAGGGCACCCCCGCCACCCGGATCGACCTGGAGGGCCTCGCCGATCGGATCGTGCCCTTCCCCGTCGAGGCCGGCCGCTACTCCGGCCTGCGCGCCGCCAAGGACGGCGTCCTGTGGCTGCGCCACCCGGTGCGCGGCGTGCTCGGCGCCTCCCGTGCCCACCCCGAGGACCCCGAGCCCAAGACCGAGCTGGAGCGTTACGACCTCGCCCAGCAGCGCATCGAGTACCTCGCCTCCGACGCCGACCACTTCGAGGTCAGCGGCGACGGCAAACGCGTCCTGCTGTGGGCCGACGGCAAGCTCAAGGTCGTACCCAGCGACCGCCGCGCCTCGGGCGACGACGACAGCGACACCAACATCACCGTCGACCTGTCCCGGGTACGGCAGACCGTCGACCCGGCCGCCGAGTGGCGGCAGATGTTCGACGAGACCGGCCGCATCATGCGCGACCAGTTCTGGCGCCCCGACCTCGGCGGCGTCGACTGGGACGGCGTCCTGGACCGCTACCGCCCGCTCGTCGACCGCTGCGCCACCCATGACGACCTCGTCGACCTGCTCTGGGAGGTGCAGGGTGAACTCGGCACCTCGCACGCCTATGTCACCCCGCGCGGCGGCCACGGCGGCGGCGCCCGCCAGGGCCTGCTCGGCGCCGACATCTCCCGGCACGCGGACGGCAGCTGGCGCATCGACCGGATCCTGCCCGCCGAGACCTCCGACCCCGGCGCCCGCTCCCCGCTCGCCGCACCCGGCGTCGCGGTCCGCGCAGGCGACGCGATCGTGGCCGTCGCCGGCCGCCCCGTCGACCCGGTCACCGGCCCCGGCCCCCTTCTCGTCGGCACGGCGGGCAAGGCGATCGAACTGACCGTGTCCCCGGCCGGCGGCGGCGAGCTGCGGCACCCGGTCGTCGTGCCGGTCGCGGACGAGGAACCCCTGCGCTACCACGCCTGGGTCGCCGACCGCCGGGCCCACGTCCACACGGCGTCCGGCGGCCGCCTCGGCTACCTCCACGTCCCCGACATGCAGGCGCCCGGCTGGGCCCAGATCCACCGCGACCTGAGCGTGGAGATGGCCCGCGAGGGCATCGTCGTCGACGTCCGCGAGAACCGCGGCGGGCACACCTCCCAGCTCGTGGTGGAGAAACTGGCCCGGCGGATCGTCGGCTGGGACCTGCCGCGCGGCATGCGGCCCCACAGCTACCCGATGGACGCGCCCCGGGGACCGGTGGTCGTCGTCGCGAACGAGTTCTCCGGCTCCGACGGCGACATCGTCAACGCGGCGATCAAGGCGCTCGGCATCGGCCCGGTGGTCGGCACCCGCACCTGGGGCGGCGTGATCGGCATCGACAGCCGCTACCGCCTGGTCGACGGCACGCTGGTCACCCAGCCGAAGTACGCGTTCTGGCTGGAGGGCTACGGCTGGGGCGTGGAGAACCACGGCGTCGACCCGGACGTGGAGGTCGTACAGACCCCGCAGGACTGGGCAGCGGGGCAGGATCCCCAGCTGGACGAGGCCATCAGACTTGCGCTGGAGGCCTTGGAGACGGCTCCTGCGAAGACTCCGCCCACTCTGCCCACCTAAGGGGCGCGGGGAACTGCGCGCTCAGCCCCCACCGAGCGCGCACCCGACGACGATACGATGCCCCGGAAGATCGATCACGGTGCCCAGGAAGGAAGCCGCATGGCAGGGGAACCCCAGGACGACTGCCTCTTCTGCAAGATCGTCGCAGGCCACGTCCCCGCGACGATCGTCCGTGAGACGGACACCACCGTTGCCTTCCGGGACATCAACCCCCAGGCGCCCACCCACGTCCTGGTGATCCCCAAGGTCCACTACAAGAACGCGGCCGAGCTCGCCGCAGGCGAACCCGCCGTCGCCGCCGACATACTGCGCGAGGCGCAGACCGTCGCCGACGAGGACAAGCTGGAGAGCTACCGCGTCGTCTTCAACACCGGCAGTGGCGCCGGCCAGACCGTCTGGCACGCCCACGCACACGTCCTCGGCGGCCGCGGCCTGCAGTGGCCGCCCGGATAACTCGCCATGTCCGTACGTGAACTGGTGGTCCTCGGCACCGCCAGCCAGGTCCCCACCCGGCACCGCAACCACAACGGCTACCTGCTCCGCTGGGACGGCGAGGGCATCCTCTTCGACCCCGGCGAGGGCACCCAGCGGCAGATGCTGCGGGCCGGCGTCGCCGCGCACGACCTCAACCGGATCTGCGTCACCCACTTCCACGGCGACCACTCCCTCGGCCTCGCCGGCGTCATCCAGCGGATCAACCTCGACAAGGTCCCGCACCCGGTCACCGCCCACTACCCGAGGTCCGGGCAGCGCTTCTTCGACCGGCTCCGCTATGCCACCGCCTACCGCGAGACCGTCGGCATCACCGAGGCCCCGGTCGACGCGGACGGCGACCTCGCCGCCACCAGGTCGTACACGCTGGACGCCCGAAAGCTGTCCCACCCCGTCGAGTCGTACGGCTACCGGCTCGTCGAACCCGACGGCCGCCGCATGCTGCCCGAACGGCTCGCCGCGCACGGGATCACGGGACCGGATGTCGGCCGGATCCAGCGCGCCGGCGTCCTCGGGGACGTCACGCTCGACGAGGTCAGCGAGGTGCGGCGCGGCCAGCGGTTCGCGTTCGTGATGGACACCCGGCTGTGCGACGGCGTGCACGCCCTCGCCAAGGGCTGCGACCTGCTCGTCATCGAGTCCACGTTCCTCGACGAGGACGCCGGACTCGCCGAGGAACACGGCCACCTGACCGCCGGTCAGGCGGCGGCCGTCGCCCGGGACGCGGGCGTACGGCACCTCGTGCTGACCCACTTCAGCCAGCGCTACTCGGAACCCGAGGAGTTCGAGCGGCAGGCGCGGGCCGCCGGATACGAGGGCGAGCTGACCGTGGCGCGGGATCTGCTCCGTGTGCCGGTTCCGAAGCGCAGGTGAAGCGGCCGTACCATGCTTTGATGCCCCTCCCCAAAGCTGAACTGCACCTCCACATCGAAGGCACCCTGGAGCCCGAACTGGCGTTCCGGCTCGCCGAGCGCAACGGCGTCGAACTGCCGTACGCGGACACCGAAGCGCTGCGCAAGGCGTACCAGTTCGAGGACCTGCAGTCCTTCCTGAACCTGTACTACGAGCTGATGGCCGTCCTGCGTACCGAGCAGGACTTCGAGGACCTCGCGAACGCCTACCTCGCCCGCGCCGCCGAGCAGGGCGTACGGCACGCCGAGATCTTCTTCGACCCGCAGGCGCACATCGCCCGGGGAGTGCCCATGGGCACGGTCGTCGAGGGACTGTGGCGGGCGCTCGGCCACAGCGTCGAGAACCACGGCATCTCCACCCGGCTGATCATGTGCTTCCTGCGGGACGAGTCCGCCGAGTCCGCGATGGCGACACTGGAGGCCGCGAAGCCCTACCTCGACCGGATCACCGGTATCGGGCTCGACTCGGCCGAGGTCGGGCATCCGCCGGTCAAGTTCCGCGAGGTGTACGAGGCGGCGGCCGCGCTCGGGCTGCGGCGCGTGGCCCACGCCGGTGAGGAGGGGCCGCCGCAGTACATCACCGACTCGCTGGACCTGCTCGGCGTGGAGCGCATCGACCACGGGCTGCGCTGCATGGAGGACCCGACGCTGGTGGAGCGGCTGGTGCGGGAGCGGATCCCGCTGACGCTGTGCCCGCTGTCGAACGTCCGGCTCCGCGCCGTCGACGTGCTGGCCGAGCATCCGCTTCCGGCCATGATCGAGGCCGGGCTGCTGTGCACGGTCAACTCCGACGACCCGGCCTACTTCGGCGGGTACGTCGCCGACAACTACCACGCCGTGCGCGACGCGCTGGGCCTGTCCAGGGAGCAGATGCGGGAACTGGCCCGCAACTCCTTCGTCGCGTCCTTCCTGGAGGACGACGAGGAACTGCGGGCGCGGTACATCGCCGAGGTGGAGGCCTTCGAGTTCGGCCCCCACCGGCCCTAGGCCTCCAGGCCTCCAGGCCTTTAGGCCTTCAGGCCGCGACGTCCAGCCGTACCGCCGTCTCGTCGGTGAGTGCCGGGCGGGTCGCGACGGTGGTGGTCCTGCGCCGCAGCGCCACCGCCGTCAGCGGGACCGCGACCGCCAGCAGGCCCACCGCCAGGATCGTCCCCATCGCCGGGAAACCGGCCCGGGCCGACAGCAGGCTGCCGATCACCGGGCCGGTGGCCGTGCCGAGCGACGACGCCGAGCCGACCAGCACCGCCCAGCGGCCCCGCGGGTCGAGGGAGGCGGCCAGGCCGATGACGTACGACAGGACGACCGGGTAGAGGACGTTCCAGGCGATCTCGCCGGTCGCGAAGGACGCCAGGTCGGTGGCGGACGCGCTGAGCGCGACGCAGCCCGCGATGAGAACCGTGCCCAGGCCGATGGGCAGCGCCCGGCCGAGCCGCGGGCCCAGGGCGCCCGCCCCGACCACGCCCAGCAGACCGGCGCCGAGCGCCACGGCGAACACCCCGCCGACGGTCACCTCGCTGAGATGGGCCTGGGTCAGGCCGATCCGGCCGCTCACACCCCAGAGCGAGTTCTGCACGGCCGACCAGCACGGCATCGCGGCGGCCAGCAGCAGACCCGAGCGGAGGTGGGGGAGTCGGGAGCCGCCGGTGGCGGTGGCGGTGGCGGTGCGGGGGAGGGCCGGGGTGGTACGGGGGGAGAGCCGGCCGGTGACCGGCCAGACGGCGAGGGCGGTGAGCGCCATCGCGGCGAGCGGCTGCGCATGGCCCGGGCCGAGGTGCGGGACCGTCAGATAGACGGCACCGGCGAGGGCGGAGACGCCGAGCAGGCCGAGGGTGGTGACGCGGTGCGGGTCGCGCTGTGCGGCGAACCCGGTGGCGGCGACGGCGGTGAGCGTGCCGGAGCCGAAGCCGCCGACGACCGCGCCGGCTATGACCGCCGGGACATGGGTGGTGAGGGCGGCGCCGCCGTAGCCGAGCACGGCGAGGAGCAGGCCGGTCCGGGCGAGGGTACGGGGGCCGATGCGGTACACGCGGGAGGCGAGCAGGAAGCCGGCCACCGCCGAACTCAGCAGCAGCGCACTGCCGACGGCGCCCGCCTGGGTGGCGGAGAGGGGCAGCCCCGACTCCAGTCTGCCGACGGTGGTCGGGAGGAGGTACGGGGCGAGGTACCCGGCCGTGAACAGGGCGACGAGAGGCCAGGGGGTGGTGCGGGCGGACACGGGCGTTCCCAGGGCATGCGAAAGGAGCGGTGGAGAGAGGGGGTTGGGCGCAGGCCGTCGAGGGACAGGAACGCGCGGGCAATTTGTATCAAGGGAGGGAGAGCGGAAGAAGGGCGGGGGGTGTGATGTGGAGCACGGTGGTGTTTGGAGGGTGGGCAGAGGGGTAGGAGCGCCGCGCGCCGTGGGGAGCGGTGGGGTGGCGGGTGCGGGTCGAGTGTGGCCGGTCGCGCCCACGCGGCGGAGCCGCACATCCGGTACAGCCCCGCGCCCCTGGGTCGGCTGCGGTTCGGGTGCGGGAAGGGCGGCCATGCCGGTCGCGTCCACGCGGCTCAGCCGCACATTGATGCGGCCCCGCGCCCCTTGGCGGGCGGCTCAGCCGCACATCGACAGGGCACCGCGCCCCTCGGCCGGTGGTTCGGCTGTGCATCGGCAGGGAGCCGGGTCCCGGAACGCGTGGCCGGTCAGCGCCAGTTGACCGTGCCGCCCGTTGTCGCCGACTCGATCCTCGTGCGGGTTTCCTCCATCACCGCGACGATCTCCTCCTCGTGCTCCGGTGTCAGGCGGGCCACCGGTACCGAGCAGCTGATCGCGTCCTGGGCCGGGGTGTCGTAGCGCAGGGCGAAGCCGAAGCCGGCGATGCCGAGGACGCCTTCCTCGCGGTCGATCGAGTAGCCGCGGCGGCGGACCTCGGCGAGATCCGCCGTGAGGGAGTCCCTGGTGGTGTGGGTGTTGGGGGTCAGCGCCCAGTACGGGCCCTCGGGCAGGGCGGTGTCCGAGCGCTCGGCCAGGAGCGCCTTGCCCAGGGCGCCCACATGGGCCGGCAGGCGTCGGCCCACCCTGCTGATCGTGCGCAGGTACTCGTGGGACTCCCGGGTTGCCAGGTAGGCCACGTTCGTGCCGTCCAGCCGGGCGAGGTGGACCGTCTCGCCCAGTGCCTGGGACGCCTCGTCCAGGTACGGGCGTACGAGGCGGACGCGCGGGTCGGAGTCCAGATAGCTCGTGCCGGTCAGCAGGGTGCGGATGCCGATGCCGTAGAGGGAACCGGTCGTGTCCGTACGCACCCAGCCCCGGGTGATCAGCGTCTGCAGCAGGGCGTACATCGAGCTGCGCGGGACGCCGAGCTCGTCCGCCAGTTCCTGGAGCCGGGCCGGGCGGTCGCCGCGGGCCGCGAGGAGTTCCAGCAGCTCCACCGTGCGCGCCGCGGACTTCACCTCGCGGACGCCTGCTGTCTCGGACATGTGCTGATCGTAGAGGGGCGGGGGCGGGGTGTGCCGTTGACGGGGGTGCGTTCGCATATCTACTCTCTGTCTTCATACGTGGATGTCATCTACATGGGGAGATGAATACGGTGGGTGGAGAGCCGGAGAGCGTGGTGCGCAGGCTGCGGGACGGGATGGCGGGCGGGGTGCTGTCCTTCCCGCTGACCTCCTTCCATGCCGACGGGTCCCTCGACGTCGACGGGTTCCGGGCGTACGCCGGCGCGCAGCTGGCCACCGCGCCCGGCGCGCTCTTCCCGGCCTGCGGGACGGGAGAGTTCTTCTCGCTGGACGAGGACGAGTACCGGCAGGTCGTGACCGTGGCGGTCGAGGAGGCCGGCGGCCGGGTGCCCGTGGTCGCCGGGGTGGGGTACGGCTGGGCGCAGGCCGCCCGCTTCGCGCGCATCGCCGAGGAGGCGGGGGCCGACGCCCTGCTGGTCCTGCCGCACTACCTCGTCGCCGCCCCGCAGGACGGACTGGTCGCCCAGCTGGAGCAGCTCGCGGCCCGGACGTCCCTTCCGCTCATCGCCTACCAGCGCGGTCAAGTCGCCTACACGGCCGCCTCGTTGACGCGTATCGCCCGGATCCCCGGCGTCATCGGGCTCAAGGACGGGCACAGCGACCTCGACCGGCTCCAGCGGCTCACCCTCGCCGCCCCGGAGGGCTTCCTCTTCTTCAACGGCGCCGCCACCGCCGAGATCCAGGCCCGTGCCTACGCGACCGTCGGCGTCCCCGCCTACTCCTCCGCCGTGCACGCCTTCGCCCCCGAGATCGCGGACGCCTTCTTCGCCGCCCTGCAGGGCGGCGACCACGGCACGGTCGACAAGCTGCTGCGCGACTTCTACGTCCCGCTCGTCGAACTCCGCGACCGCGTCCCCGGATACGCCGTGTCGCTGGTCAAGGCGGCGGCCCGGCTGCGCGGCCGGCCGGTGGGCCCGGTGCGCGCCCCGCTCACCGACCCCTCGCCCACCGACCTCGCCGGCCTCCGGGCCTTGCTCACCACCGGACTCGACCTCGTAGGAGCGTCCCTGTGAACCTCACGATCACCGATGTCCGCCTCACCCCGATCCTGGTCGCCGACCCGCCGCTGCTGAACACACAGGGCGTGCACCAGCCGTACACCCCCCGGCTGATCGTGGAGGTGGAGACCGCCGACGGGGTGGTCGGCGTCGGCGAGACCTACGGCGACACCAAGTACCTGGAGCTGGCCCGGCCGTTCGCCGAGCGGCTGCACGGGCGCCAGGTCAGCGACCTGAACGGGCTGTTCACGGTCGCCGACGAGGTGGCCGTGGACGCTGCCCGGATCTCCGGGCAGGTCGACGTCGGCGGGCTGCGAGGCGTCCAGACCGCCGACAAGCTGCGGCTGTCGGTCGTCTCCGGCTTCGAGGTCGCCTGCCTCGACGCCCTCGGCAAGGCGCTCGGGCTGCCCGTGCACACGCTGCTCGGCGGCAAGGTGCGCGACTCGGTCGAGTTCAGCGCGTACCTGTTCTACAAGTGGGCCGCGCATCCGGCGGGCGCCCCGGCGGAGGCCGACGACTGGGGCGCCGCGCTCGACCCGGCCGGGGTCGTGGCACAGGCCCGCAGGTTCAAGGACCGTTACGGCTTCACCTCCTTCAAGCTCAAGGGCGGGGTCTTCCCGCCCGACGAGGAGATCGCGGCCGTACGCGCGCTGGCCGAGGCGTTCCCCGGGCACCCGCTGCGCCTCGACCCGAACGGCGCATGGTCGGTCGAGACCTCGCTGAAGGTCGCGAAGGAACTCGGGGACGTCCTCGAATACCTGGAGGATCCGGCGCTCGGCACCCCGGCGATGGCGGCGGTGGCCGCGGGCACGGACGTGCCGCTCGCGACCAACATGTGCGTCACGACCTTCGGCGAGATCCGGGAGGCGTTCACCCGGGGCGCCGTCCAGGTCGTGCTCTCCGACCACCACTACTGGGGCGGGCTGCGCAACACCCGGGAACTGGCCGCCGTCTGCCGGACCTTCGGCGTCGGCGTCTCCATGCACTCCAACACCCACCTCGGGATCAGCCTCGCCGCGATGACCCACGTCGCCGCGACCGTCCCGGACCTTCACCACGCCTGCGACTCCCACTACCCCTGGCAGTCCGAGGACGTCCTCACCGAACGGCTCACCTTCGACGCCGGCCGGGTCACCGTCTCCGACAAGCCCGGCCTCGGCGTCGAACTCGACCACGAGCGGCTACGACGGCTGCACCGGCGCTGGCTGGACGACGACGGGACGCTCCGCGACCGCGACGACGCGGCCGCGATGCGGGTGGCCGAGCCGGGGTGGACGACACCGGCGGTACCGCGCTGGTAGCGGCGCCGGAAGGGATGCTCGTCCGGGCGGTCGTACGGCGGGAGCGGCCGCCTCTGCCGTGACATGGTGCACACTTGCCGGATCCGCACCACGTCAGGGAGCGCACCGTGACCGCGTCCAACGCGTTCGCCGGAGAGGAACCGGAGTACCTCGACGACGACAGGAGAGCAACAACACCGCACTGCCCGGCCCAGGTCGACCCGCTGGCCGGCCTGCGCACGCCGGACGATCCGCCCTGGGACGTCTACCTCACCGGCACCGTCTTCCTCGACATCATCTTCACCGGCCTCGGCTCCGCGCCGGTGCGCGGCACCGAGTCCTGGGCCCGGGGCATGGGCTCCAGCCCCGGCGGCATCGCCAACATGGCCACCGCCCTCGCCCGCCTGGGGCTGAAGACCTCCCTCGCGGCGGCCTTCGGCGACGACCACTACGGCGAGTACTGCTGGGACGCGCTCGCCCAGGGCGAGGGCATCGACCTCTCCCCGTCGCGGACGGTACGCGGCTGGCACTCCCCGGTCACCGTCTCCATGGCCTACGAGGGAGAGCGGACGATGGTGTCGCACGGGCACGAGCCGCCCGCCGACACGCTGTTCCGCCAGCAGAACGCGCCCGGGCACCCCGCCCGGGCCCGCGCCGCGGTCGCCTCCCTCACGCCCGGCAAACGCAACCCGTGGATCGCCAAGGCCGCCGCCGAGGGAACCCGGATCTTCGGCGACGTCGGCTGGGACGACACCGGGGCGTGGGATCTGGCCGGCCTCGCCGACCTCGAACACTGCGAGGCGTTCCTGCCGAACGCCGCGGAGGCGATGCGGTACACCCGCTCCGACTGCCCGCGCGCCGCGGCCCACGCCCTCGCCGAGTACGTGCCCCTCGCCGTCGTCACCCTCGGGGCGGACGGGGCGTACGCGGTCGACGGCCGCACCGGCGAGTCCGCGGAGGTCCCGGCGATCGCGGTGGAGGCCCTCGACCCGACCGGGGCGGGCGATGTCTTCGTCGCCGGTTTCGTCACCGGCACGCTCGCCGACTGGCCACTCGCCGACCGCCTGGCCTTCGCCGGCCTCACCGCGGCGCTCTCGGTGCAGGAGTTCGGCGGCTCCCTGTCCGCTCCCGGGTGGTCGGAGATCGGGGCGTGGTGGCGCAAGGTCCAGTCGGTGGAGGGCCAGGATCCGGCGGCGCTGCGGCGGTACGCGTTCCTGGAAGGCCTGGTTCCGGGGGAGGAACAGGTACGGCCGTGGCCACTGAGGAGGGCGGTACCGACGATCGGCTTCGGCCGGGCGGGGTGAGGGTGCGTGGGGTTGTGCGGGTGGACGGGTGCTGGGGTGGAGGCGGGGACGCTTACCGGCGCTTGCAGGGTGCCGCCCGCGCCCACCCGTGCCGCCCATGCGGCACGACTGCCCGCGGCTGGAGAAAAAGGCGGCGGCTGGGAAGAAGCGGCGACTGCAGCGCCCCTTCAGGGGCGCGGGGAACTGCGCGACCAGCCCCCACCGGGCCGCGGCCGACGACGGACCGACACCACCCCTGCCTACTCCCCGAGCACCCCGGCAACCTGCTCCCGCACCAGTTCCCGCCCCGCCTCCGACACCCCGGACAACGCCCCGGCGAACAGTTCCTCCAGCCCACCCCCGTCGGCGCCCACCTCACCGCCGCTCACCGCATACCCCTCCCGCACCGCGACCCGCAGCACACCCTCCGTGTCCACCGCCGCCGCGGCGATCGTCGGGACCTCTCCGCCCGCCGGGCCGGCGACCTTCACGTAGGCGCCCTTCACCGGATCCCGCCAGCGCAGCGCCAGCAGCACCGGCGACTTGGCCTGCACCTCGGTCAGGTCCACCTCGTACACGCCGTCCGCCGTGAGCACATCGGCCCGCGCGTCCAGCACGATCGCCGCCGGCAGCAGATCCCGCAGGGCCGACCCGGCGATGTTCCCGCCCACCGTCGCCGCGCGGCGCACCGCACCCGTACCGACGCCCTTCGCCGCCTTCCGCAGCAGCTCCGGAACACGCTCGTCGACCTGGTGGAGCAGCACCGCGCCGCCCAGCACCCCGTCCCCGATCACCGTCGCCTCCGGCACCCCCCGCAGGGACACCGCCTGCTCCGGGAAGCCGTCCCGCTGCCACGCGGCCCACACGAGGGTCGCCCCGCCGACGGGTATCGCCCCCTCGGCCAGACATTCCCGGGCCTCGGACACCGACCTGGGCAGACGCAGTTGCACGGCTACCTGCTTTCTGTACGGACAGGCGGCGTGGAGCGGACGCGGCCCCTCCGGCCACGTGATGGCAGTGACGGCCCGGATTCTGCCCCGGCGTGCGGGAGCGCATGCAGGGCTCACCGTTTCACCGGGGGCGCCCTTCCACTGCGAAAAGGCCTACGGCGTTGTCAGTCCCGCGTCGTACGCTTGATACCGCGAGGCCGCCCTCAGCTACGCGGCCGTGAAGAGGAGGAACTGCAGGCCTTAAGCGCCGGCCCATGACTCAGACACCCACAGCTCACTCTCCCGCGCAGCAGCAGGCCCGAGCTCAGTTCGAGGTTCCCGCCCAGCACCCCATGGTCACCGTGCTGGGATCCGGCGACTCCCTGCTGCGCGTGATCGAGAAGGCCTTCCCGGCGGCCGACATACACGTCCGGGGCAATGAGATCAGCGCGGTCGGCGATGCGCATGAAGTCGCCCTCGTCCAGCGCCTGTTCGACGAGATGATGCTGGTGCTCCGCACCGGACAGCCGATGACGGAGGACGCAGTGGAACGCTCGATCGCCATGCTGCGGGCGAGTGAGAACGGGGAGGGCGCGGAGGAGACCCCGGCCCAGGTTCTGACCCAGAACATCCTGTCCTCGCGCGGCCGCACCATCCGCCCCAAGACCCTGAACCAGAAGCGGTACGTCGACGCGATCGACAAGCACACGATCGTCTTCGGCATCGGCCCCGCCGGCACCGGAAAGACGTATCTGGCCATGGCCAAGGCGGTGCAGGCCCTGCAGTCCAAGCAGGTCAACCGCATCATCCTGACCCGGCCGGCCGTGGAGGCGGGCGAGCGGCTGGGCTTCCTGCCCGGCACGCTCTACGAGAAGATCGACCCCTACCTGCGGCCGTTGTACGACGCGCTGCACGACATGCTCGACCCGGACTCGATCCCGCGCCTGATGGCGGCCGGGACGATCGAGGTGGCCCCCCTCGCCTACATGCGAGGCCGCACCCTCAACGACGCCTTCATCATTCTCGACGAGGCCCAGAACACCTCGCCCGAGCAGATGAAGATGTTCCTCACCCGGCTCGGCTTCGAATCGAAGATCGTGATCACGGGTGACGTCACCCAGGTCGACCTGCCGGGCGGGACCAAGTCCGGTCTGCGCCAGGTGCAGGACATCCTGGAGGGCCTGGAGGACGTGCACTTCTCCCGTCTCACGTCCCACGATGTCGTACGGCACAAGCTGGTGGGCCGTATCGTCGACGCGTACGAGATGTACGACAGCAAGCACGGCACGGAGAACGGCGCGCACCAGGGCGGCCGCTCGAAGTCCGGGCACAAGGGGAAGTAGACAAGCACAGCGCCATGTCGATCGACGTCAACAACGAGTCCGGAACCGAGGTCGACGAGCAGGCGATCCTCGACATCGCCCGCTACGCACTCGCACGGATGCGCATCCACCCGCTCTCCGAGCTCTCGGTGATCGTCGTGGACGCCGACGCCATGGAGCAGCTGCACATCCAGTGGATGGACCTGCCGGGTCCGACCGATGTGATGTCCTTCCCGATGGACGAGCTGCGGCCGCCGTCGAAGGACGAGGAGGAGCCCCCGCAGGGGCTGCTCGGCGACATCGTGCTCTGCCCGGAGGTCGCCGCCAAGCAGGGCGCCGAGGCCGAGACCCAGCACTCCATGGACGAGGAGCTCCAGCTGCTCACCGTCCATGGTGTGCTGCACCTGCTCGGCTACGACCACGAGGAGCCCGACGAGAAGGCCGAGATGTTCGGCCTTCAGGCGGCCATCGTGGACGGCTGGCGGTCGGAGCAGGGCCTGACCGGCCCGTCGCCGGCGCCGACGGTCTCGTAAGCGGGTCGTTCCGTATGAGTCCGCAGATCGTCGTCGGCGCGATCGTGCTGGTCGTCGTGGGCTGGCTGGCCGCCTGCGCCGAGGCCGGTATCGCGCGCGTCTCCAGCTTCCGCGCCGAGGAGGCCGTGAAGTCCGGGCGGCGCGGCAGCGCCAAGCTCGCCCAGGTCGCCGCCGACCCCACCCGCTACCTCAATGTGGCGCTGCTGGTCCGCGTCGCCTGCGAGATGGCCGCCGCGGCCCTGGTCACCTATGCCTGCCTGGAGGAGATCCCCACCACCTGGCAGGCGCTGCTCGCCGCGATCGGCGTGATGGTGCTCGTGTCGTACGTCGCCGTCGGCGTCTCCCCGCGCACCATCGGCCGCCAGCACCCGCTGAACACGGCCACGGCCGCCGCGTACGTGCTGCTGCCGCTGGCCCGCATCATGGGTCCGATCCCCTATCTCCTCATCCTCCTCGGCAACGCGCTCACCCCGGGCAAGGGCTTCCGCCGCGGTCCGTTCGCCTCCGAGGCCGAACTGCGGGCCCTGGTCGACCTCGCCGAGCAGGAGTCGCTGATCGAGGACGAGGAGCGCCGCATGGTGCACTCGGTCTTCGAGCTGGGCGACACGCTGGTCCGGGAGGTCATGGTCCCGCGCACCGACCTCGTCGTCATCGAGCGCTACAAGACCATCCGCCAGGCCCTCACCCTCGCCCTCCGCTCGGGTTTCTCGCGGATACCGGTCGCAGGGGAGAGCGAGGACGACATCGTCGGGATCGTGTATCTGAAGGACCTGGTCCGCAAGACGCACATCAGCCGGGACGCCGAGTCCGACCTGGTCTCCACCGCCATGCGGCCCGCGTTCTTCGTGCCCGACACCAAGAACGCCGGCGACCTGCTGCGGGAGATGCAGAAGGAGCACAACCACGTCGCCGTCGTCATCGACGAGTACGGCGGCACGGCCGGGATCGTCACCATCGAGGACATCCTGGAGGAGATCGTCGGCGAGATCACCGACGAGTACGACCGTGAGCTGCCGCCGGTCACCGACCTCGGTGACGACCGCTACCGGGTCACCGCCCGCCTCGACATCACGGACCTCGGCGAGCTGTACGGCTTGGAGGAGTACGACGACGAGGACGTGGAGACCGTCGGCGGACTGCTCGCCAAGGCGCTCGGCCGGGTGCCCATCGCCGGTGCCTCCGCGCAGGTGGAACTCCCGGACGGCCGCAAGCTGGCGCTGACCGCCGAGGCGGCCGCCGGACGCCGGAACAAGATCGTGACGGTGCTGGTGGAGCCGGTGCCCGCGGCCGAGGACCCGGAGGAGACCTCCGAGTGACCCCGGCCCAGCTCCGCGCCTTCTGCCTCTCCTTCAACGCGGCCGAGGAGGACTTCCCCTTCAACCCGGACATCTCCGTCTTCAAGGTGCTCGGCAAGATGTTCGCGCTGAGCTGGATGGACGGGAGGCCCCTCAAGGTCAACCTCAAGTGCGACCCCGAGGACGCGGTGCGGCTCCGTGGCGAGCACGAGGGGCTGATCGCGCCGGGGTATCACATGAACAAGCGGCACTGGAACACCGTGACCGTGGACGGCGACCTCCCCGACCGGCTGGTGAGAGAGCTGATCGAGGACTCGTACGACCTCGTCGTCGCCGGTCTGCCGAGAGCGGAGCGACTGCGGCTGGACCGGCCGTGAACCGGATTGACCGAGTCAAGCGCGGGGTTCGTATGCTCGGGGTATGACCGACAGCAACGCGCTTGATCCCGAGGACCGCAAGATCGTCACCCTGGCTCGCTCGGCCCGGGCCCGCAACGGGGTGCCCGAGGGGGCTGCCGTACGGGACTCGACGGGCCGTACGTATGTGGCGGGGACCGTCGAACTGGCTTCGCTGAAGCTGAGCGCGCTGCGGACGGCGGTGGCGATGGCGGTGGCGTCGGGGGCGGAGTCGCTGGAGGCGGCGGCGGTCGTGACGGGGGCCGACGGGGTTTGTGCGGAGGATGTCGCCGCGGTGCGGGATCTTGGGGGGCCGGGGACGCCGGTGCTGCTGGCGGGGCCGGACGGCGAAGTGCGGCTCACTGTCCCCGCCTGACTTCTCTGCCCACCCGCCCACCCGACTCGGTCGCCCGAGAGGCGAGGGATTGATTGACTCCGTCGGGTGAGGGGCGGGGGTTCGTTGACTTGGGTGGGCGGGGGTGGATGGCAGTCGCTTCACCGCTGCAACCACCCCTCCGCCGGGCGCCCCGACCCGCACCCGTCGTCGAGCCCGGCCGCATCGACCCCCTCGGCCAGGCGTCGCAGACAGTAGGCCGGAATTCAACCTTGTCGGTCTGCGCCTCTCACGCATCAATGGGACCGTGCAATCCGACGGGCCGTCAGATTCTGATGGTTCGTCGGTTCCAGCGCCCCGCGGTGTGCCCGCATCCACCCGGACCGGGGCCGTCATCCCCACATGGCATTCCCACGTAACGGGAAGGGAGACAGATCCCCATGAAACGAATCGCCACCGGTGCGGCACTCGCGGCGGGAGCCCTCGCCGCCACGGCGCTGGCCTTCGCGCCCTCGGCCGCCGCCGTCACCCCGACCACCGCGACCGTCACCGCCAGCTGCGGCATCTTCGGCGGCGGCGCGGCCACCCTCACCGCGACCCAGAGCGGTACCTCGTCCACCATCACCCTCACCTCCTCCGCCATCACCGCCCCCCTCGCGCTGTCGGCGAACTCCATCACCTCCACGCTCACCATGGCCAACTCCACCGGTTCCGCCCGCGTCTTCAGCGGCACCGTGAACCCGGCCATGGCCGCGGGCGACCCGGTCACCGTCGGTCCGCTCCCCGGCACCGTGGCCTCCGGCGACAGCCTCGACTTCCACGGCGGCTCGCTGAAGATGGTCATCTTCGGTATCACCGTCACCTGTACGTCGAGCGCCGCTCAGTCGCCCGGACCGTTCGTCATGAGCTGAGCCCCCTGACGGGCTCGTTCCGGATGCCGCAGAAGCTGATGAACCGTCAGGTTTCTGCGGCATCTCCATTGACTTCTCACGCGCCCTCCACATCAATGGCCCCCTGTCGGCGCAGAGGAGCCGCTGCGCCCGCAACCCTCAGGAGGGGGCTTCCATGGGTTCACCCCCAAGATCACGAAGATCCCGACGGTGGCGCTTGATCTCACTGTTCGGGGCGACCGCGCTCGCGGTCACGGCGGGCGGCGCGCTGGCCTGTCCGGCCGGTGCCGCCGGGACGAACGTCGACTTCGCCACGCACTGCATCCCGCCCGCCGTCGCGGGCCTCCCGCCGATCGACGGCACCACCACCGCCAACATCTCGGTGGACAACACCACCCCGAAGGTCGGCGACACGGTCACCGTGACCTACACCGTGGTCACACCCGCCGCCAACAACCCCACCGCCCTCGCCCTGCCGGCCGACATCATGACGCCGACGGGGAAGGTGACGCTGGGTGGCGCGCAGACCGGGGACGTCACGGTCGCCGGGCCGAAGAAGAACGATCCGGTGCCGGGGTACGGGACCTTCCCGTCGTTCTCGATGACCGGGACGTTCACCGTCACCTCGCCGGGTGCCATCACGCTCTCGCCCGGTGACTACAACATCCACACCAGCTACATCCTGGAGCTGGACACCCCCTGCACGGTCACCAACCCGCCCGCACCGGTGTCGGAGACCGTCACGGCGACCGCCACCACGCCGGTCAACAACCGTGCCATCAGCCTGAGTTCGGCCTCCGGGAACCCCGGTGACAGCGTGACCGTCAGCGGCCAGAACTTCACGCCGGGCGCGACCGTGACGCTGGCCGGGCGGTCGGGCAGCAGCCAGACCGCGGACACGGCGACCGCCACCGCGGGCACCGACGGCTCCTTCAGCGCTCCGATCACCGTCAACGACAAGACGACGACCGGGATCGTGGCGTACGAGGGGAGTGCGTGGAGCGACTCCCTGGGGGCCGGGCCCGCCTCGTACGTTGTGAACGACACGACCCCCGTGCCGGCCGGGAGCCAGAAGCTGACCACCACCGTCAAGGCGGGGACCCTGTCCATGTCCCAGGCCGGGGACTCCGTCGCGCTGTCGGCGGTCGACTTCGGCCGGGGCGGGGCGTCCACGGGCAATCTGCAGACCGTCACCGTCAAGGACTTCCGTGGCGGGCCGGCCGGCTGGTCGCTCACCGGCAAGGTCACCGACTTCACCGGACCCGGCGCCAAGATCGACGCGGGCAGGCTCAGCTGGACCCCCGCCTGCGCGACCAAGGCGGGCAGCCCGAGCACCTGCGCGGCCGGCTCCGCGGGCACCGTCGGCAGTTCCGGAGCGACCCTCGCGTCGACCCCGGACTCCACGCTCACCGGCGGTCAGTTCACCGTCAACGCCGGACTCTCCCTGGACGTACCGGCGTTCACGCCTCCGGGGTCGTACTCCGGAGTCCTCACCCTGACGCTCACCTGAGCCGACTCCGCCGTGGTGGCCGGGCGTTCACGCGACCGGCCACCACACGACCGCTTCCGCCCGCTTCCGACCGGGGGTCCGCACCCATGCGTCGTCGCGCCAAGCCGTATGTCCTCCTCCTGAGCCTGCTCCTCGGCGCCCTGCTCACGGCGTCCCCCGCGCGCGCCGCCGACAACGGCAGCTGGTCCGTCTACCCGGTCGCCTCGAAGATCGCGGCGCGGCCGTACTTCTATCTCTCCCTCGACCCCGGGCAGACGATCACCGACAAGGTGGCCGTCGCCAACAAGACCGGCACCCCGCTGACCTTCCGGCTGTACGCGGCCGACGCCTACAACACCGCACGGGACGGTGGCTTCGCCGTCCGGACGGTGAAGGAGCGGATGCGGGGGGTGGGGGCCTGGGCGAAGCTCGCGAAGGCGCGGGTCACCGTGCCCGCCCACAGGACGGTGACTGTTCCCTTCACCCTGCATGTGCCCCAGGGGGCCGAACCCGGTGACCATCCCGGGGCGATCGTCGCGCTGGACGAGAAGGTCGATCCGGGGGCGGGGCCCCTGGCACTCGGTGTGCAGCGGGCCGTCGGCGCCCGGGTCTATCTGCGGGTGAGCGGGCCGACGCTCCCGGCCATCGCCGTCGAGCACGTGCACATCACCCACCACCAGCCCTGGGTGCCCGGCCTCGGCAACAGCACCGCCACCGTCTCCTACACCCTGCACAACACCGGGAACGTGACCCTCGACCCGAAGGTGCAACTGCGCGCGGAGGGCCTCTTCGGGCGGACGCTGCTCAGCCGGGACCTCACCGGGATCCCCTCCGAACTGCTGCCGGGGGAGAGCGTCCGGCTCACCGCGCCCTGGCGGGGCGCACCCCAGCTCGACTGGGGGGACGTGACGTTGACGGCCAGCGCGACCGGCACCAAGGAGTCGGCGAGCGCGTCGTTCCTCGCGCTGCCCTGGCTGGTGGTGGCGCTGACCTTCGTCGCCGGGGTGGCCGGCGGCGCGCTGTTCGCCAGGATGCGCCGGGGCCGCGGCCTGCCGTCGCCGGGGAGGGCCCTCAGAGCGCGTCGGGGCCGCGTTCGCCCGTCCGCACCCGTACGACCGTCTCCACCGGCAGCGCCCACACCTTCCCGTCCCCGATCTTCCCCGTCTGCGCGGCCTTGACGATCGTGTCGATCACGGCCTCGGAGTCGGCGTCCTCGACGACGACCTCGATCCGGACCTTGGGGACCAGGTCGACCTGGTACTCGGCGCCCCGGTACACCTCGGTGTGGCCGCGCTGCCGGCCGTAGCCGCTGGCCTCGGTCACGGTCAGGCCGTGCACCCCGATCTCCTGCAGGGCGGTCTTCACCGCGTCGAGACGGTAGGGCTTGACGATCGCGGTGATGAGCTTCATGCCTGGCTCTTGACCTTCTGGGCGGAGGGGACGACGGAGGAGCTGACCGGGGCGCCATGGCCGAGGACCCCGTGATCGTAAGCCGTCTCGGCGTGCACCGTAAGGTCCAGGCCGGTGTGCTCCTGGTCCTCGTCCGCCCGGAAGCCCAGCGTCCTGTCGATCAGCTTGCCGATGCCGTACGTCACGGCGAAGGCGTACGCCGCGACGACCACGACCGCCACCGTCTGCTTGCCGAGCTGGGCGAGCCCGCCGCCGTAGAAGAGGCCCTCGGTGGAGCCGGTCATGGCCTTCTCGGCGAACAGGCCGATGAGCAGGGTGCCGATGACACCGCCGACCAGGTGGACGCCGACGACGTCGAGCGAGTCGTCGTAGTTCAGCTTGAACTTCCAGCTCACGGCGTACGAGCAGACCGCGCCCGCGGCGAGGCCCACGACCAGGGCGCCGAGCAGGGAGACCGAGCCGCAGGACGGGGTGATCGCGACCAGGCCCGCGACCGCGCCGGAGGCCGCACCCAGGGTGGTGGGGTGGCCGTCGCGCTTCTGCTCGACGAAGAGCCAGCCCAGCAGGCCGGTGCAGCCGGCGGCGAGGGTGTTCAGGAAGACGGCGGCGGCCAGGCCGCCCGCGCCCATCGCCGAGCCGGCGTTGAAGCCGAACCAGCCGAACCAGAGCAGACCGGCGCCCAGGATGACCATCGGGAGGTTGTGCGGACGCATCGCGTCCTTCTTGAAGCCGAGGCGCGGGCCGAGGACCAGGCACAGCGCCAGACCGGAGGCGCCGGAGGTGATCTCGACGGGCAGTCCGCCGGCGAAGTCCAGGGCGCCGAGGTGGTGCAGGATCCAGCCACCGGGACCCCACACCCAGTGTGCGACGGGAACGTATACGAGCAGCGCCCACACCGGCACGAACACCAGCCAGGCCCCGAACTTCGCCCGGTCCGCGATCGCGCCGCTGATCAGCGCGGCGGTGACGATCGCGAAGGTGAGCTGGAAGGTGGCGAAGAGCAGGGTCGGGACGGTGCCCTGGACGCTGTCCGGGCCGAGGCCGTGCATACCGGCCTGCGCGAGGCCGCCGATCAGTCCGGCGCCGGTGTCCGTCCCGAAGGCGAGCGAGTACCCGCCCGCCAGCCACACCACCGTGACCAGAGCGATCGACACGAAGCTCATCATCAGCATGTTGAGGACGCTCTTCGTGCGGACCATACCGCCGTAGAACAGGGCCAGCCCGGGGGTCATCAGCAGGACCAGGGCGGTGGCGGCGAGCAGCCAGGCGGTGTCACCGGTGTCGGCGTGCGCGGCGGCGTTCGCGGCGGTGAGGATCACGGGCGTCTCCAACGTCATGGGGGCTCGTCAGAGGGTCACCGTTTCCCGTTTCCGATTCCGTACGGGTGTGTTTCCGTGACGTTTCGTTGCCTTGGGGTTACCGAAATCTCACGGTGCGGCGGGGCGTCGTGGATCAGGGAGAATGGGGGCCATGAGCGTTCGCAGCCAGTCAACCGAGCCGTCGGAATCGTCGGAGACCGTCCACCGGGCGGGCTTCGCCTGTTTCGTCGGGCGCCCCAACGCGGGCAAGTCCACCCTCACGAACGCTCTGGTCGGGCAGAAGGTTGCGATCACCGCGAACCAGCCGCAGACCACGCGGCACACGGTCCGGGGGATCGTGCACCGGGAGGACGCCCAGCTGATCCTCGTGGACACCCCTGGCCTGCACAAACCGCGGACACTGCTCGGCGAGCGGCTGAACGACGTGGTGCGCACCACCTGGGCCGAGGTCGACGTGATCGGCTTCTGCCTGCCGGCGAACGAGAAGATCGGCCCCGGCGACCGTTTCATCGCGAAGGAACTCGCGGGGATCAGGAAGACCCCCAAGGTCGCCGTCGTCACCAAGACCGACCTCGTCGACTCCAAGACCCTCGCCGAGCAGCTGATCGCGATCGACCAGCTCGGCAAGGAGCTGGGCTTCGAGTGGGCGGAGATCGTCCCGGTGTCGGCGGTCGGCGACAAGCAGGTGAGCCTGCTGGCCGACCTGCTCGTGCCGCTCCTGCCGGAGGGCCCGGCTCTCTACCCGGAGGGCGACCTCACCGACGAGCCCGAGCAGGTCATGATCGCGGAGCTGATCCGCGAGGCGGCCCTCGAAGGCGTCCGCGACGAGCTCCCGCACTCCATCGCGGTCGTCGTCGAGGAGATGCTCCCGCGCGAGGACCGCCCCGCCGACAAGCCCCTCCTGGACATCCACGCCAACCTGTTCATCGAGCGCCCCAGCCAGAAGGGCATCATCATCGGCCCCAAGGGCAAGCGCCTGAAGGAGGTCGGCATCAAGAGCCGCAAGCAGATCGAGGCGCTGCTCGGCACACCGGTCTTCCTGGACCTGCACGTGAAGGTGGCGAAGGACTGGCAGCGCGACCCGAAGCAGCTGCGGCGGCTGGGCTTCTAGAGGCGTCCGGTCCGCGTCCGTTCTCGGCCCCACACGCCGGGACCGAGCGCGGCCGCGACGAAACCGTCCCCCGTCGTCACGGCCAGGTCCGGCTGCCCGACGCGAAGGACGATGTTCTCGCGGTCGAACTCCCGGAACTCCAGGACGAAGTGTTCGGCGACGCCCGTGTGTGCGGTCCGAGAGCCTCTCAGTCGTCCCAAGGAGTGCGCAGCGGTCTGCGGTACCACCGACCGGGAAGCCGCGCGTGCTCCTTCGTCGGCCGTATCCAGGGGTGCAGTGACCCCGCCGGGTCGGGGACGCTCGCCGCGTGGAAGCGGGCGTCCAGATCGGCCAGCAGGGTGCCGAGGGTGCCTTCACGTGCCGCCGCGGGCAGGGTGTTCATCACCTCGTCCAGGCTGTCCCTGGAGTCGAGGTCATTGCCGTAGGCGCTGATCGGACAGAAGCTGTCGTCGCCTTCCGGCCGGCCGGTCTCCATGCGGCGCACCAGGCGTTCCCAGGACGCGAAGCGGTCCGCGACCGAGTACACGGGCTTCACGATCCGCTCCCGCAGACGAGGTGCGACCCGCGCCCGTTCCACCTCCAGCCGCTCCGCGTCACACCGTCCGACCGCCTCCAGCACCGGCCCCGGCAGCGCCTCCCACACGGCCCTGCTCTCCGGAGCGGACGAGAACACGTCACCCACCGCTCATGCACTCCTTCAACCGCCTGAGGAAGTGGCCGCGGCCACCGTCGGGCTGCATGCAAGGTATCCGGTGGGTCAAGTGCGGCTCGGGCTCATGTCCTGCAGCCCCACCACCCTCAGCAGCTGCAGGCGTTCGTACGACTCCGTGCCCGGGCGGGCCGTGTGGATGACGAGGTGTTGACGGGTGTCGGCGTTGAGGAGGACCTCGCAGTCCAGTTCCAGGAGGCCGACGGACGGGTGCAGGAAGCGTTTCGTGGACGCGCGGCGTACCGCCACCTCGTGTTCGGACCAGAGGCGGGCGAACTCCTCGCTTCCTGCCAGGAGTTCGGCGACCAGGGCGGCGGGGACCGGGTCGGCGGGGCGGGCGGCCGCCACCGCGCGCAGGTTCGCCACCTGTTCGCGGGCCCGTTGCGGCCGGTCCTCCGCAGGGAAGAGGTCGCGGGCGGCCGGGTCCAGGAAGAAGCGGCGGACCAGGTTGCGCTCACGCGGCGGCCGGGCCAGGACGTCGCCGCTGAGCGCACGCGACAGCGCGTTCTGGGCCAGGACCTCGCCGCAGTCCGTCGTCACCAGCGCCGGGGTGTCGTGCAGCCGGTCCAGGACCAGGAGGAGGCCGGGGCGGACATGGCTGCTCGTCGCCTCCCGGCGCGGGGGTTCCTCGCCGGCCAGGTGGAACAGGTGGTCCCGTTCGTCCTCCGTCAGGCGCAGCGCGCGCGCCAGCGCCGTCAGCATCTGGCGGGACGGGCGCGGGCCCCGGGACTGTTCGAGGCGTGTGTAGTAGTCGGCCGACATACCGGCCAGCGACGCCACCTCCTCGCGCCGCAGCCCGGGGGTGCGCCGCCGGGCGCCGGGTGCCAGGCCCACGTCGGCGGGGTCCAGGCGGGTGCGGGCGTGGCGCAGGAAGTCGGCGAGTTCGGGGCGGTTCACCTCTCCAGGGTGGCGCGGGCCGTCCGGGTTATCCAGGGAGTGCCGATCCCCTGATCGGGAGGTCTCTCCCGGTCGTACCGGGCGGCGGCGAGGGTGGTGGCACCAGAGCGAAGGAGACGGTCATGATCACTCTTGTCACCGGTACGACGGGACAGGTCGGGCGGCGGTTCGTACCGCGGCTGCTCGCGCAGGCCCGGTCCGACGAGCGGGTGAGGGTCCTCGTGCGGGACGCGGCCCGCGGGGAGCCGTTCGCCGGACTGGGCGCAGAGGTCGTCGTCGGGGACCTGCGGGACGAGGAGGCGCTCGGCAAGGCCGTCGCGGGGGCGGACGCGGTGGTGAACGTCGCCGCCTCTTTCCGCGGGGTGCCCGACGACGAGGCCTGGGCCGTCAACCGGGACGCGGCGGTGGCCTTGGGGAAGGCCGCGGTCTCCGCCGGGGTGCGGCGGTTCGTGCAGGTCAGCACCGGAGTCGTGTACGGCACCGGACGCGGCCGCCCGCTCACCGAGGACGACGAGAGCCGGCCCGGCGGGGAGATGTGGGGCGCCTACCCGGAGTCCAAGGCGGCCGCCGAGCGCGAGTTGCTCGCGCTGGAGGGCGGCATGGAGGTACGGATCGGGCGGCTGCCCTTCGTCTACGGCGAGGGGGACCCGCATCTCGCCAACTCCCTGCACTGGGCCGCGCACTGGGCCCCAGCCCAGCGGCTCCAGATGGCCCACCACGCCGACGTCGGGCAGGGGCTGATGCGGCTGCTGTACGCCCCGGCCGTCAGCGGTCCCCTCTACAACATCGCCGACGACGCTCCCGTCACCGCCGTGGAACTGCACCAGCTCAACGGCGTCGGGGTGCCGGCCGGCATGGGCGGCCGTACCGACCGCGATCCCTGGTTCGGGATCATGTCCAACCAGAAGATCCGGCGCGATCTGGGCTTCCGGCCCATCTACCCCAGCGTCTGGTCGGCCCGGGACGCCGGGGCCCTTTGAGAACCCGCAGGCCTGCCACCGGGGAAGTCGCCATCACGAACGCCCTGGCGGAGCACCACAGGGCGCCGTCCAGCTGCTGGTGGCCGCCGCGGCGGCCGGGCACCCGCAGGCGCGCAGTGCCCTGCGGCTGTGGCGTGCCGACCGGGCGGGGAAGGGCCGGGTCGAGGGAGCCGGCCGCAAGCAGGGGGTGTCGCAGGAGGACCAGAAGATCTCGCTCACCTTGCAGCGGCTGGTGCCCGAACACCCGGAACTGCTGGACGAGCTATTCGCCCGCGGCACCATCGACCCGTCTGGACCCGGGCTGGCTGAACGAGGCGCTGGGGCGGCCCGGAGCCGGTGTCGACCGGCGGCTGACCGCCGCGCTGCGCCGTCACGCCGACACCCTCGAAGTGCTCTGCGACGCCACCTGGACCGGCGCGTTCGGTGCGACGAACGCCAAGCGGTCCTTCCTGCTGCGCGGCAAACTCGTCACCCGGAAGGTCCTTGACCCCCCGAGCGCCCGGCGTCTCGACGAGATCCTCGCCGGGGGCGGCCACCCGCACCAGGTCCGGGCCGCGCTCATGCTGGTCGAGACAGTCATCGACCACAGCCGGAACGGCTCGCTCGACACCCTGGAGTGGCGGCACCTGGAGGAGACCCTGCGCGGTTTCACGTCCGCCGCCCGCGCACCGGGGCCGAACAGGGCGGGCCGGGGTCGGCACGAGGACATCGAGGCGGTGGCCCGCCGCTGCCTGACCGGACTGGTGTGCCGCCACCACCCGTTGCACACGCCCCGGCAGATCGCCCGCGCCTGTGCGCATGCGCGCGGCCACCTGGCAAGGGCCACCGAGGCGGACGACGTGACGGTGCTGGGGCGGTTCGTCGAGCGGCTCACCGAGGTGTCGCGACGCCGTCGCCGTGGTCAACGCGGCCGCCGGGACGCTGCGCGCGCTGGCGCGGGGGCAGGTGATGTCACTGGCCCAGCGCTGGTACCGCCCGCTCTCCCGGCTCGCCGAACGGGCCACGCCGGACCAGTGGAAGGAACTCGTCGAAGGCTCCTGGGAAGGTCCCCAGGAGATCCTGCGGGTGCTGATCCGGGCCGGTATCCGCAAGCGCACCGACGATCCGTCGCCCCATCTGCTGGCGATCGCGGACCGCAGCGCCTGGCCGGACATGATCCGGGAGACGGTGCGCGTCGGCACCCTCCTGCACACGGAGGGCAGCCGGCAGCGTTGGTTCCCCGCCCCGTAGCCCGCTTCCGGTCCCCCTAGCCCCCCGCCCGGCCCCCTAGTCCACGCCCCGTATCCGCCCCACAAGACCCGCCCCCGCCAGTCCGATCACCGCCGCCACCAGGTAGAGCACCTGGTAGCCGCCCAGGTAGGTCACGATCGGCGCGGCGAGGGCGGGCGCCGCGACCTGGGGCAGGGCGTTGGCCACGTTGATGACGCCGAGGTCCTTGCCGCGGTCCAGGGCCTTCGGCAGGACGTCCGTCATCAGGGCGAAGTCGACCGAGGTGAACACGCCGAAGCCGATGCCCAGGAAGGCCGACGCGGCGATCGCCCCCGGCCAGGTCTGCCATGCCGCCAGCAGCGCCGTCGCCGCGGCCATCAGCATCCCCGACCAGACCACGAACGGCTTGCGGCGGCCCACCCGGTCCGACCACACCCCGCCGACCACGACCGTCGCCATCAGCGTCAGCCCGTTGATGGCCGTAAGAATCAGCACGCCCTGGTCGGGGTCGTGGTGGTGGAGGCGGTCGCGGAGGTAATAGAGCAGATACAGCAGCACCAGTGAATTGCTCAGGTTGATCAGGAAGCGGGTCAGCCAGGCCCAGCCCAGGTCCGGGTAGTGGCGCGGGCTCAGCCAGAAGCCCGCGAGGAAGGCCCGCCAGGACCACGGCGGGCGGTCCTTGAGGGTCAGGCGCAGGTCCGGGTGGCGCAGGACGTACGGGAGCACGCCCAGCGCCGTGAACACCGCGCAGGCCACATAGCCCGCCCCGACGCCCCCGGCTACCGTGGCCAGGCCGGTGCCGCCGACCACGCCGAGGATCTGCGCGGCCCCCAGCCAGCCGCCCACCGACCCCCGTTGGAGCCTCGGCACCCGGTCCGGCACCGCCGCCGTCACCGCCGCGAAGGCCGCGTTCAGGGTCAGCTGGACCAGGGCCCAGCCCAGCATCATCGTCCACATGCCCCCGGCGCCCGCGAGGAGCAGCAGGGACAGCGCCCCGCCCGCCGTGCCGGCGACGATCCACGGTGTACGGCGGCCCCACCGGGACGTCGTGCGGTCCGACAGCGCGCCGAAGACCGGGTTCGCCGCCAGCGACACCACCGCGCCGACGCCGGTCACCCACGCCAGCATCGTCTCCTTGGACATCCCGGAGCCGGGCGCGAAGTCCTTGGCCTGGGAGGCCAGGAGGATCTGCAGCGGGCCGTACCAGCCCACCCAGATGGCCCCGTTGGCGAGGGACAGCGCCGACGTCCAGCCGCGGCCGACCTTCTCGACCGGTTCCGCCAGGGCGGCCGGCTCTCCGGCCGGTTCGCGCGTCGTCGTCATCTCTGTGCCCGCAGCACGTCCCGGAACCAGTCGTACGACGACTTCGGTGTCCGCTTCTGGGTCGCGTAGTCGACGTGGACCAGGCCGAAGCGGCGCTCGTACCCCTCCGCCCACTCGAAGTTGTCGAGCAGCGACCAGACGAAGTAGCCGCGCACGTCCACCCCGGCCTCGACCGCCTTGTGCAGCGCCCGGATGTGGCCGTCCAGGTAGGCGATGCGGTCCTGGTCGTCGACGCCCTCGTACGAGCAGCCGTTCTCGGTGATGACGATCGGCGGGAGCCGGTCGCCGTAGCGGTCGCGGAAGCCGGTGAGGAGTTCGGTGAGGCCCTCCGGGACCACCGGCCAGCCGAAGTCCGTCACCGGGACGCCCTCGATGTCCTGGACGGAGAAGGGGAGTTCGGCGGGGAGGGTGAGCCCGCCGAACTCGATCTCGGTGCCCTGCGGGGCGCCGACCTTGGTGGGGGAGTAGTAGTTGATGCCGTACCAGTCCAGCGGCTCGGCGATCACCTTCAGGTCGGCCGCGACGTCGCCGGGCATCAGGTCGCCCATGCCGTCCGGGTATTCGCCGAGCAGGACCGGCTCGGCGAACAGGCGGTTGAGGAGGAGGTCGTAGAAGGCGGCCGCCTCCAGGTCGGGCTGCTCCTGCGAGGCCGGCCAGGTCGGGCCGTGGGAGTTGGCGATGCCGATGTCGCGGGCGCCGGCCGCGCGCAGCGCCTGGACGGCCAGGCCGTGGGCGAGGAGCTGGTGGTGGGCGACCGGGAGCGCGTCGAACATCAGCTGCCTGCCGGGGGCGTGGGCGCCCAGCGCATGGCCGAACAGGGTGTGTTCGGCGGGCTCGTTGAGGGTGATCCACTTCTGGACGCGGTCGCCGAGCCGGTCGGCGACCGTGGCGACGTGGTCCGCGAAGCGGGACGCCGTGTCCCGCTCCAGCCAGTCCTCCGTGACCGGCAGGTCCCAGTGGAAGAGGGTGGGGACCGGCCGTACGCCGGCCGCGCACAGCTCGTCCACCAGACGGTCGTAGAAGTCCAGGCCGCCCGTCGAGCGCACCCTCGGCCAGGAGACCGAGAAGCGGTACGCGTCCACGCCGAGGCCGGCCAGCAGCGCCACGTCCTCGCCGTGGCGGTGGACGTGGTCGCAGGCCACCGCCGCCGTCGAGCCGTCCTTGATCCGGCCCGGTTCCGCCTCGAAGACGTCCCACACGGACGGCTCGCGCTCGTCGGCCGCGCCCTCGATCTGGTGGGCCGAGGTCGACACACCCCAGAGGAAACCGTCGGGGAATCGAGGGAACGGGGGTATCGGATGGACCGCGTCAGTCGCCATGGCCGGGATCATCCTTACCCCTGGTAACAGAAGTCAACGCCCGGACGGGAACTACCCGTTACGCGCCTTCTTTCAACACCTTCGAGATCAGTTCGCGTTGCTCGTCGGTCAGCCGCGGGTCGGCCGCGTACACCGTCCGGCCGTCCACCGTGATCTCGTACGCGAAGCCGTCCGGCACCCCGGGCGGCGGGGAGCCCCGGCCGGCCGCGAGCGCGTGCTCGGCCAGGGCCTGCCACTCGGGGGCGTCGGGCCGGCCCGAGGTGTCCACCTCGGCCCGGCGCTCGATGCCCGCGAACCCGCCCGTGCGCCTCACCTGAATACGCATGGGTCCCTGTGTAGTACAGGATCAGGCCGTGTGCACCCCCACCTGGGACCAGGCCTTGAGGACCGCCTCGGTCTCCTCGCCCTCGTTGTAGCGGGCCTTGGCCGCGGCCACCGTGAGCTTCGCGAAGTCCGCGAACTTCGCGGTCGCCTGCAGTTCGCCGCCGGTGAGCACGTCGTACCAGATCTGCCCGGCCTTCTCCCAGGCGTTGCCGCCGAGGGCGGTGGCCAGCAGGTAGAAGGCGTGGTTGGGGATGCCGGAGTTGATGTGCACACCGCCGTTGTCCCGGTTGGTCTTGACGTAGTCCGCCATGGTCGCGGGCTGCGGATCCTTGCCGAGGCGGGGGTCGTCGTACGCCGTGCCCGGGGCCTTCATGGAGCGCAGGGCGACCCCGTGGACGCCCGGGGCGAGCAGGCCCTCGCCGATCAGCCAGTCGGCCTGGTCGGCGGTCTGCCCGAGGGAGTACTGCTTGATCAGCGAGCCGAAGACATCGGAGACCGACTCGTTGAGGGCGCCGGACTGGCCGTAGTACTCCAGGTTGGCGGTGTACTGGGTGACGCCGTGGGTGAGCTCGTGGCCGATGACGTCGACGGAGCTGGTGAAGTCGGTGAAGATCACGCCGTCGCCGTCGCCGAACACCATCTGCTCGCCGTTCCAGAAGGCGTTGTCATAGTTCACGTCGTAGTGCACGCTCGCGTTCAGCGGCAGTCCGTCGCCGTCGATGGAGTTGCGCTCGTACGCCTTCAGATACAGCTCGAAGGTGGCGCCGAGGCCGGCGTAGGCGCGGTTGACGGTGGCGTCCTGGCCGGGCTCGGAGCCCTCCGCGCGGACCTCGGTGCCGGGCAGGTCGGTGCCGTGCCCGGCGTCGTAGATCGTGCGGTGCGGGGCGCTGTCGGGGGCCGCCGGGGCGGTGACGGCGGCGGCCACGGTACGGACCGCGGTGATCCGGCGGCGGGTACGGGCGGCGGAGTCGTGCTGCAGGGTGCGCAGCGCGGAGTCGGAGAGCGCCTGGTCCTCGTGCTGGGCCAGGTGGTCGAGGATGTGCGGCGGCACGATCCCGCAGAAAACGGGCGTGCAGGAGACGGGCTCAAAGCCCCCGTTGGTCGTCATGCACCGCACCATTGCACTGAGTCACGCGAGTGTCACTACCCGCAACCATGATTGGTGAAATACCGCGACAATTGACCACCCTCTGTGAGGAGGAGTGGTATGGCGCACTTTTTGTCCTATTTCGAACGGTGGTCCCGCATACTGATACGGCGCCCCGCGTCCGAAGGGCCTCGGCTAGCATGCTTCGCATCATGCGTTTCGGGCTGCTTCTTCTTAGCTGCCGCGGCGAGGGCCTGTAGTCCAGGTCGACTCCCTCCCCGCGGAGCTTCGCGTTGCGTCGTCGGCCGTCCTTCCGGACACCCACTAGGAGCCCCGCAATCATGGCGAACCGCCAGCAGCCCAGCAGCATGCCGATCCACAAGTACGGCCGCTACGAGCAGGTCGACATCCCGGACCGCACCTGGCCGGGCAAGCGGATCACCGAAGCCCCCCGCTGGCTCTCCACCGACCTGCGCGACGGCAACCAGGCCCTGATCGACCCGATGTCGCCCGAGCGCAAGCGCCGGATGTTCGACCAGCTGGTCAAGATGGGCTACAAGGAGATCGAGGTCGGCTTCCCCGCCTCCGGCCAGACCGACTTCGACTTCGTGCGCTCGATCATCGAGGAAGAGGGCGCGATCCCGGACGACGTGACGATCTCCGTACTGACCCAGGCCCGCGAGGACCTGATCGAGCGGACCGTCGAGTCGCTGAAGGGCGCCAAGCGGGCCACCGTCCACCTGTACAACGCCACCGCGCCGGTCTTCCGCCGGGTGGTCTTCCGCGGCTCCAAGGACGACATCAAGCAGATCGCCGTCGACGGCACCCGCCTGGTGATGGAGTACGCCGAGAAGCTGCTGGGCCCCGAGACCGAGTTCGGCTACCAGTACAGCCCGGAGATCTTCACCGACACCGAGCTGGACTTCGCGCTGGAGGTCTGCGAGGCGGTCATGGACGTATACCAGCCCGGCCCGGGCCGCGAGATCATCCTCAACCTGCCCGCCACGGTGGAGCGTTCGACCCCCTCCACGCACGCCGACCGCTTCGAGTGGATGGGCCGCAACCTCACCCGCCGCGAGCACGTCGTCCTGTCGGTCCACCCGCACAACGACCGCGGCACGGCCGTCGCCGCCGCCGAGCTGGCGCTGATGGCCGGCGCCGACCGCGTCGAGGGCTGCCTGTTCGGGCAGGGCGAGCGCACCGGCAACGTCGACCTGGTCACCCTGGGCATGAACCTGTTCTCGCAGGGCGTCGACCCGCAGATCGACTTCTCCGACATCGACGAGATCCGTCGCACGTGGGAGTACTGCAACCAGATGGAGGTCCACCCGCGCCACCCGTACGTGGGCGACCTGGTCTACACGTCCTTCTCCGGCTCCCACCAGGACGCCATCAAGAAGGGCTTCGACGCCATGGAGGCCGACGCCGCCGCGAAGGGCGTCACCGTCGACGACATCGAGTGGGCGGTGCCGTACCTGCCGATCGACCCGAAGGACGTGGGCCGCTCCTACGAGGCGGTCATCCGGGTCAACTCGCAGTCCGGCAAGGGCGGTATCGCCTACGTCCTGAAGAACGACCACAAGCTGGACCTGCCGCGCCGGATGCAGATCGAGTTCTCGAAGATCATCCAGGCCAAGACGGACGCCGAGGGCGGCGAGGTCACCGGCTCGGACATCTGGGCGGTCTTCCAGGACGAGTACCTGCCGAACCCGGACAACGCGTGGGGCCGCGTCCAGGTGAAGACCGGTCAGTCGACCACCGACACCGACGGCGTGGACACCCTCACCGTCGAGGCGACCGTCGACGGCGAGGACACCGTCCTGACCGGCTCCGGCAACGGCCCGATCTCCGCCTTCTTCGACGCGCTGCAGAGCCTGGGCATCGACGTACGCCTCCTGGACTACCAGGAGCACACGATGAGCGAGGGCGCCTCCGCGCAGGCCGCCTCCTACATCGAATGCGCGATCGACGGCAAGATCCTCTGGGGAATCGGCATCGACGCGAACACGACGCGTGCGTCGCTGAAGGCGGTCGTCTCCGCCGTCAACCGCGCGGCGCGATAACCCCTCTGACCGGCGGTTCAAGGGGCCTGATCACCGATTACGGTGATCAGGCCCCGTCGTTTCCCGGCCATCCGGCCATGAAGATCACGGAAAGGTCTCGTACGCGGTACTGACTGCACGTCCTCCATGTGGCTAACATCACGCCAGCGGTGGCGATGTTGCCACGGCGTTACGGAGGTGCGACGTGCTGCCAGTACGGGGACGAGACGGCCGGACCACCGGGCCTGCCCGCATCCTGGGCACCCGCACCGCATGGACGCCCGTCGGCGACGGCCAGTTCTTCTGCCCCGGCTGCGGAGGCGACCGCAACTACCAGCGGCTCACCGGCCGCCGCCGCTTCACCCTGCTCGGCGTGCCCGTGCTGCCGCGCGGCACCACCGGGCCGGTCGTGGAGTGCGCCGCCTGCCGTCACCACTACGGCACCGACGTCCTCGACCACCCCACCACCACCCGCTTCTCGGCGATGCTCCGCGACGCCGTGCACACCGTCGCCCTCGCCGTCCTCGCGGCCGGCGGCACCTGTGCGCGTACGTCCCTGGAGGCGGCGGCGGTCGCCGTCCGCGCGGCCGGCTTCGAGGACGCCACGGAGGAACAGCTCGGCGCCCTCGTCGACGCGCTCGCCGCCGACACCGGCCGGGTGTTCGAGCAGCCGGGCGGTGCGAGCCTCGCCATAGAGCTGCACGAGGCCCTGGAGCCGCTGGCCCCGCACCTCGCCCCCGCCGGCCGCGAGTCCCTGCTCCTCCAGGCCGCCCGGATCGCGCTCGCCGACGGCCCCTACACCAACGCCGAACGCGAGGCCCTCGGTACGGTCGGCGCGGCCCTGACCATCTGCGCCGACGACGTGAGCCGGCTGCTGGCGGCGGCCCGCACACCGTCCTGACCCGCCGGCGGAACTGACGGAGCGCCAGACTCCGTGACCCGTTCGGCTGTTGCAGGAGTGCGGTGCGGGCGGCCGGGAGAAACATGGAAGAGTGAGCCATGTGTCTCCTGTGACCCGCGTCAGCCGGATCTCCGTGACCGCCGCCCTGATCCTCGGCGCGTTCGCGGTCGAGCCCAAGGCCTGGGCGACGGCCACCTGCGAATCCTCCGTGCCCTATGTCTCCGGCGAGGGCGGTTACGCCCAGTACCGCATCCCGGCCGTCGTCCGCACCTGGCGCGGCACCCTGCTGGCCTTCGCCGAGGGCCGGCACAGCACCACCGGGGACAGCGGTGACATCGATGTCGTGCTGAGACGTTCCACCGACGGCGGCTGCAGATGGGGCCCGCTCCAGGTGGTGGCCGACGGCAAGGGGGACACCCGGGGCAACCCGGCGCCGATGGTGGACCCGAGGAGCGGCCAGGTCGTCCTGGTGACCTCGTACAACGACGGCTCGGTGAGCGAGTCGCAGATCATGCGCGGCCAGGTCACCAAGGAGCAGAGCCGCCGGGTCTTCGTGCAGCGCAGCCCGGACGACGGCCGCCACTTCACGAAGCCGCACGAGATCACCGCCCAGGTGAAACCCGCCGGCTGGCGCTGGTACGCCACCGGTCCCGGCCATGCCGTCGCGCTCACCCGGGGACCGCACCGCGGCCGCCTGGTCGTGGCCTGCGACCACTCCGCCGCCCCGCGTCCCGGCTCCTCCGACACCGGGCGCGAGGCCAAGTACTACGGCGGGCACGCGATCTACAGCGACGACGGCGGCCACAGCTGGCACCTCGGCTTCGTCGGCGACTCCTACACCGGCCACGACAACGCCAACGAGACGACCGCCGCCCAACTCCCCGACGGCCGCCTCTACTTCAACGCCCGCGACCAGGACGGCTCCAGCCCCGGCAACCGCCTCGACGCCTGGTCGAGCGACGGCGGCGAGACCCTGGACGCCGTCTACACCGTCCAGCCGACGCTCGGCGAGGTCCCCGTGGTCGAGGGCTCCGCCCTCCAACTCCAGGGTCCCGAGGCCCCGTTGCTCTTCTCGGGCCCGTCCGTCCCGACCGCGCGCAGGGCCATGGCCCTGTGGACCAGCACGGACGAGGGGATCACCTTCGGCAGACTCCGCACCCTCTCCGACCTGAAGGCGGCCTACTCGGACCTGGTGCAGGTGGACGGGAACACGGTGGGGGTGCTGTACGAGACGGGGACGAAGACGGCGTACGACACGATCGAGTTCCGGCGCCTCCCCGCTCCCTGAGGCAACTTCCGCACGGCCGGGCAACCGAACCCGGGCGACCGGTGGTCTGGAGGGCGAGGGGGTGGCCGATGCAGGCCGAACTAGAGGCCCAGTTCCAGGAATTCGTCAGAGCGAGGTGGACCCATCTCGTACGGACCGCCTATCTGCTCACCGGCGACCCGCACCACGCGGAGGATCTCACGCAGACCGCGCTGGCCAAGGCGTACCGGTCGTGGCGCCGCGTCTCACGGGCCGACCACCCGGAGGCGTACGTCCGCCGCATGCTGGTCAGCTGCAACAGCGACCGGTTCCGCAAACGCCGGGTCCCGGAGGCGCTGACCGCCGCACCGCCGGAGCGCGCGGGGTACGACGACGCCGTGACCCGGGCGGACGAGCGCGGCACACTGCTCGCCGCCCTGGCGGGACTGCCGCCCAAGCAGCGCGCGGTGGTGGTGCTGCGGTACTGGGAGGACCTGTCCGAGGCGGAGGTCGCCGACGTGCTCGGCTGCTCCCCGGGCACGGTCAAGAGCCAGGCCTCCAAGGGCCTGGCGAAGTTGCGTACGTTTCCGGGGCTCGCCCAGGCCATGAGCCACGCGGGGCCCGGACAGGGAGGCACCAGGTGAGCGGGGAGCAGCGGGACACGGGAGCCGAGCCGGACTTCGAAGCCCGGGTCAGGGAACTGTTGGCGGGGGACGCGTCGACGATCCGGCCGTCGCCGGTGCCGTACCCGGAGATCCGCCGGCGGGGCGTGCTGGAGCGGCGGCGGCGTCTCGCGGTGAGCGGGGCGGCGCTGGCGGCCCTGGCGGCGGTGCCGGTCGGCGCGTACGCGATGGGCGGCAGCACCACGACCGGCCCGGCCGGGCCGAGCCCCTCCGTGCACACCAGCGCGCGCCCGACGCCGGCACCGACCCCGTCGGTCACCCCGTCCGGGCCCGCCCGGCCCATGTCCGCGCACCAGCTCCTCGACGGGATCACCTTCGAGCAGGCCGCCGACGGACTCGGCAGGTGCCTCGACAACAACAAGGCGAACCGGCCGGCCAACGACCCGGCCCACCTCGATCTGGGCGACCCCGCCGGGTACCGGATCATCCTGGCGATGAAGAGCACCGGCGACTCCAACACCCCCGGCGACGGCTACTTCGTGGTCGCGGTCCGCGAGAAGCCGACGCCGGTCCGGCTGATCTGCACCATCAAGGACGGCGAGGCCTCCGGGCTGAACACCAGCGCGGGGAACCCCTACGGCGACTCGAAGCAGCCCGTGGTCCCGGACATGAACAGCGGCAAGCTGTACCAGCAGTCGTTCATCGACAAGGGCAACTGGAAGCTGCCGTTCAGGTGGGGGATCATCGGCGGCTACCGCGGCTCGGTGGCCCGGATGACCGCCTCCTACGGCGGCAGCACGGGCGAGGTGGTCCTCGACCACGGCTGGTTCGTCGCCACCGGCACCCTGCACCGTCAGGTCACCAAGGCCCCGCACCTCAAGGGCTACGACGCGACGGGCAAGCTCGTCTACGACTCCGACCAGGACACGTCGTACGAGAAGACGCTGCCCTAGGGCCCCTAGGGGGCCTAGGTGAGGTCCGGGGCGCGCATCACGTACGGGTCTCCCGGAGCAGCTCCTGGGGGCTGGAGAAGTAGCGGTAGGCGGTGGCCGTCGGGACCTGCGCCGCCTCCGCCGCGTCCGCGATGGTGACCGTACGCCCCTCGCGCAGCAGCTCGGCGGGCCGCCGGATCAGCTTCCGGATCCTGCATGTCTTCGAGTTCCGTGACGGCAGGATCTCCCGGGAGAACGTGTGGCTGGACGGCGCCTCGGTGGCGGCCCGGCTCACCGCTCCCGCGTAGCACCCCGGCGCCGGCCGCCGACCCGCCGGCCGGCGCCAACTCCCTTCGAACCGCGGTGCCATTGGTCCGACCTATGACGGTTTACGCCATTCGCGTGCGTTGCCTTGACCGTCCCCTAACCCCCTCTTATGGTCGCGCTAACACAGGACGTCCGACGTCTCCGTTCCCCCACGCTGGAGGCACCGTGCGCGACGAGGCGACCCACGGCCGCAGGACGTTCCTGACCCGCACCGGCGTGCTGGGCGCGGCCGCCTCGCTGGCCTCACTGACCTCGCTGACGGCCTGCGGCCCCAAGTCCACGATCGACCTCGGCGGCAGCGGCTCCGGCCGCACCCTGACGGCCGTGATCGGCTACGGCAACGACGGCAGCTGGGACCCGACCCAGACCGCGTCCGCGTTCGCGATGGCCGCCAACAACCACATCTACGAGGGCCTCGCCGACACCGACCCGATCACCCGCGCCCCCTACCCGGCGCTGGCCACCCGGCTGCCCGCCGACCCGGACGCGACCACCTGGCGGTTCACCCTCCGCCAGGGGGCCACCTTCCACGACGGGAAGCCGGTCACCGCCGACGACGTCGTCTTCGTCTTCGACCGGATCCTCGACCCGCACACCCGGACCCTCGCCCAGGGCTTCTTCGCGAGCTGGCTGAAGGAGGCCCGGAAGGTCGACGCCCGGACCGTCGACCTGGTCCTCAGGTTCCCCTTCCCTGACGGCATCGCCCGGCTCACCCTCGCCAAGGTCATGCCGGCGCACGTGTTCTCCCGGCCGGGCGCCTGGGACGACGCGATCAGGGGACTCGCGGTCGGTTCGGGGCCGTACCGGCAGACCGGCCACCACCCGAAGTCGAACACCACCTTCGCCGCGCACGACCGCTACAACGGCCCCCGCAGACCCGCCTTCGAGCGCATGAACTGGCTGACGATCGTCGACGCGGCCTCGCGCGTGGCGCGGATCTCCGGGGTCGACGCGGGCGCGCAGATCTCCGACAACATCCCGTACGCCAACATCCCCCGCCTCGAACAGGGCGGGCTGTCGGTCGGCGGCGGTGCCGGGATGAACAACGCGTTCCTGATGTTCAACACCCGGCACAAGCCCTTCGACGACGTCCGCGTCCGGCAGGCCCTGCACCACGCCATCGACAAGGCGAAGATCGTCGAGGTCGCCCTCAAGGGCCGCGGAAAACCAGCGAGTTCGTTCCTGAACGAGACCAACCCCACCTACCGCAGGGCGAAGACGGTCTACGACTACGACCCTGACAAGGCGAAGGCGCTCCTGAAGGCCGCCGGAGTCAGCGGGCTGCACATCGACATCCTCGCGGTCGACGTGAGCTGGCTCGTCGACTGCCTGCCCACCATCAAGTCGTCCTGGGACGCGATCGGCGTCCCGACGACCCTGTCCCCGCAGGAGACCACGGCCGTGTTCACCAAGATGGACCAGAAACAGGACTACCAGGTCGTCGCCGCGGTCTCGAACCCCAACCAGTTCGGCCTCGACGCCGACCTGATCATGCACTACAACTACGGCCCCGGGAACCTCTGGATGGGCTACGCCCGCTGGGCCGACAACGCGGTCGCGAAGCGGCTCTTCAAGGACATGGACGCGGCCACCCGCGAACCGGACCCGGACAAGAAGAAGACGATGATCCAGGACTACATCGACATCGTCGCCGAACAGGCGGTCCTCTACCCGGTGGTCCACAACGAGCTGATCACCGCCTGGGACCCGCGCAGGCTCACCGGCATAAGGGCCCAGCCCTACCCGGGCATCAACGTCCTCACCGCCAAGTGGGCCTGACCCCATGGCCGCCGTCCTGCGCATCCTGCTGCGCCGCGTCGCCCTGCTGGTGCCGCTGCTGCTCGGCATCGTCCTGTTCGTGTTCCTGGTGATGCGCTTCTCCGACGTCGACCCGGCGTCCGCGTTCTTCCAGGGCGCCAACCCCACCCCGCAGCAACTCCACGCCTTCCGGGAGCGCAACGGCCTCCTCGACCCGCTCCCCGTCCGCTACGTCCACTTCGTCGGCGACCTGCTCCACGGCGACCTCGGCACCAGCGCCCTCACCCGCACCCCGGTCCTCGACCAGGTCCTCACCGCGCTCCCGCTCACCCTCCAGCTGACCTTCCTGGGCCTGGGGATCGCTGTCGTCCTGTCGCTGCTCGGAGGTGTGACGGCGGCCATCCACCGCGACCGCTGGCCCGACCAGGTCATCCGCGCGCTCTCCCTCGTCGGGGTCGCCGCCCCGGCCTTCTGGCTCGCCCTGCTGATGATCCAGTACCTCGCCGTCGACCGCGGTTGGTTCCCCTCCGGCGGCTACATCAACCCGGAGGACTCCGTCACCGGCTGGCTGAGGACCATGGCCCTGCCCGCCCTCGCGCTCTCCCTCCCGGTCGCCGCCCAGCTCACCCGGATCGTCCGCACCTCGGTGGTCGAGGAACTCGACAAGGACTACGTCCGCACCGCGATCGGCAGCGGCCTGCCACCCCATGTCGTGGTCGGCCGCAACGTGCTCCGCAACGCGCTGGTGAACCCCCTGACCGTGCTCGGCCTGCGCGTCGGCTACCTCCTCGGCGGCGCGGTCGTCATCGAGACCGTCTTCGCTCTGCCCGGCATGGGCAAGCTGATGATCGACGCCGTCCAGAACGGCGACCCCGCCGTCGTCCAGGGCGTGGTCCTCACCACCGCGACCGGCTTCGTCGTCGTCAACCTCGTCATCGACATCCTCTATCTGCTGGTCAACCCGCGTCTGAGGGAGGCGACATGACGACGTCCACCCGCGCGGCCCGCACCGCCGCCCTCGCCCGTCCGGGCGTACGGCTGCGCAGGCTGTCGCCCTTGTCGAGGACGGCCCTCGCCTTCCTGGCCCTGGTCGTCCTGGTGGCGGTGTTCGCCCCCCTTCTCGCCCCCGACGACCCGCTCGCGCAGCAGACCCCCGTCGACGGCACCGGGCACCCCTGCGCGGACCACTGGATGGGCCAGGACAGCCTCGGCCGGGACATCCTCAGCCGGCTGATGTACGGCGCCCGCTGGTCCCTCGCCATCGGCCTCGGCGCGACCGGCCTCGCCCTGCTCGCCGGGGCGCTCCTCGGGGCCCTGGCCGCCACCTCCCGCAAGACCGTCGACGAGACGCTGATGCGCTGCCTGGACGTGGTGATGGCGTTCCCCGGCATCGCGCTCGCCGCCGTGCTGGTCGCCGTCTTCGGCGGCGGCATCACCGTCCTGATCTGCGCGATCGCCTTCCTGTTCACCCCGCCGGTGGCACGGGTCGTACGCGCGAACGTCCTCGACCAGTACGGCGAGGACTACGTCACGGCGGAACGCGTGATCGGCGCCCGCACCCCGCACATCGTCGTACGCCACGTGGCGGTCAACTGTCTCGCCCCCATCCTGGTCTTCTGCACGGTCCAGGTCGCCGAGGCCATCGTCTTCGAGGCGTCCCTGTCCTTCATCGGCGCGGGCGTCCGTCCCCCGGACCCGTCCTGGGGCAGCGTCATCGCGGACGGCAAGAACATGGTGCTGACGGGAGGCTGGTGGGCGACGGTCTTCCCCGGTCTGCTGATCCTCCTCACCGTCCTCTCCCTGAACATCCTCTCCGAGGGCGTCTCGGACGCGTGGGCGGCACCGGCACCGAGGGGGACGGAGCCGGCGGAGGCCGACCCGGTGGAGGCCGTCGAGCGAGGAGAGGTCCTGCAGTTGCCCGGCCTGACGGAGGCGGGCGAGCGGCTCCGAGCCAGGGCCCGCCCACTGCCCTCCCGGGAGGGCCCACCGGTGCTGTCCGTGCAGAACCTCGCCATCGGCTTCGACGACCGCCACCGGGGCGTGAACATCGTCGACGGCATCGGCTTCGACATCCACCCGGGCGAAGTCCTGGGCCTGGTGGGGGAGTCGGGCTGCGGCAAATCCCTGACCGCGCTGACGATCACGGGCCTGCAGCCGAAGTCGGCCAGGGTGACGGGCCGAATCGAGTTCCACGCCGGTGAAAGAACGCGCCCCAAAGGGGCGCGGGGCAGTGTCGAATATGCGGCTACCGCCGCGCGGGCGCGACCAGCCCCCACCCACCCGCAGCCGCCCACGGACCTGACCACCCCCCACCGCCGCCTCCTGGGCCACGAACTGGCGATGGTCCACCAAGACGCCCTCTCATCCCTCAACCCCTCCATGACCATCAACGCCCAGCTCAAGCAACTCACACGACGCGGCGGCCACCGCACCCCGGCCGAGCTCCTCGCCCTCGTCGGCCTGGACCCCGGTGGCACGCTCCGCCGCTACCCCCACGAACTCTCCGGCGGCCAACGCCAGCGCGTCCTGATCGCGATGGCCCTCTCCCGCGACCCCCGCCTGATCATCGCCGACGAACCCACCACCGCCCTGGACGTCACCGTCCAGGCCCAGGTGATGGAACTCCTCCTCCGCCTCCGCGAGGAACTCGGCTTCGCGCTGATCCTCGTCTCCCACGACCTCGCCCTGGTCGCCGACGTCACCGACCGGGTCGTGGTGATGTACGGCGGCCAGATCGTCGAGACCGGCGTCACCGCCGAACTGGTCGCCGCCCCCACCCACCACTACACGCGCGGCCTGCTCGGCAGCGTGCTGTCGCTGGAGTCAGGGGCCGAGCGGCTGACCCAGATCCGGGGTGTGGTGCCGTCCCCGGCGGACTTCCCGGCCGGGTGCCGGTTCAGCGACCGCTGCCCCGCGGCGACCGAGGTCTGCCGCACGACACCACCGGACCTCGTCGGCACCCGTACCCACACCGCGGCCTGCCACCACCCGGCCGTCGACCCGGCGAGCACGGAGGCCGTGACATGAGCGCGGTGGAACTGTCCGGCGTGCACGTGATCCACAAGGCCCGCGGCTCAGGCCTGTTCGGCCGGGACCGGGTGTACGCCCTGACCGGCGCCGACCTCACCGTGGCGGCCGGTGAGACGGTCGGGGTCGTCGGCGAGTCGGGGTGCGGGAAGTCGACGCTGGCGAAGGTGCTCGTGGGCATCCAGCGGCCGACCGCGGGCACGGTCACCTTCCACGGCCGGGATCTGTGGTCGATGCCGGCGGCCGAGCGGCGGTCCACGGTCGGCGCGAGCACCGGCCTGGTCTTCCAGGACCCGTCGACGGCCCTGAACCGCCGGCTGCCCGTACGCCGGATCCTGCGCGACCCGCTGGACGTCCACGAGCGCGGCACCAGGGCCGGACGGGAGGACCGGGTAAGGGAGTTGATGGGCCTGGTCGGCCTGCCGAGGGCGCTCGCCGAGGCGCTGCCCGGTCAGCTCTCCGGCGGTCAGCGCCAGCGCGTCGCGATCGCCCGCGCACTCGCGCTCGACCCCGACCTGGTGGTGGCGGACGAACCGACCAGCGCGCTGGACGTCTCGGTCCGCGCCCAGATCCTGAACCTCCTCCTCGACCTGCGCGAACGCCTGGGCCTCGCGCTGGTCTTCGTCTCCCACGACATCCAGACGGTACGGCGGATGAGCGACCGGGTGATCACCATGTACCTGGGCCGGATCGTCGAGGAGACCCCGGCCGCCGAGACCTCCGGCCAGGCCCGGCACCCGTACACCCGGGCCCTGTTCTCGGCCACCCCCGGCCTGCTGAACCCCGTCGACCCCATCCCCCTGACCGGCCCGGTCCCCTCGGCCACCCGCCCGCCGTCCGGGTGCCCGTTCCGCACCCGCTGCTGGCGGGCGGACGACGAGTGTGCCCTCCGCATGCCTGACTTCACGGCCGCGTCACGGCCCGGTCACCGCTACCGCTGTCACCACCCTGTTCATCCTGTGGAGGAGGACCAGCCGAGCCGCAACCTGCCCCGGGAGCCGTGATGACCCTGCCCACCCCGCTGACCGGAGTCGTACCGCCCGTCTGCACGCCCCTGACACCGGACCGCGAGGTGGACGTCCTCTCCCTGCGCAGGCTCGTCGACCATCTGACGGCGGCCGGGGTGGACGGCCTGTTCGTGCTCGGCTCGACCTCGGAGGCCGCGTACCTGACGGACCGGCAGCGCCGGCTGGTCACGGAGACGGTGGTGTCCCAGGCGGCCGGCCGGCTCCCTGTCCTGGCGGGGGTGATCGACATGACGACGCCCCGGGTCCTGGACCATGTCGCGGCCGTCACCGCCGCCGGCGCGGACGGCATCGTCGTCACCGCACCCTTCTACACCCGCACCCACCCCGCGGAGATCGCCCGCCACTTCCGCCTGGTCGCCGACCGGTCGCCCGTCCCCGTGATCGCCTACGACATCCCGGTCGCCGTCCACACCAAGCTCCCCGCCGGCCTGGTGCTCGAACTGGCCGCCGACGGAGTGCTGGCCGGGCTGAAGGACTCCAGCGGCGACCTGGCGGGCTTCCGCGAGGTCGTCACGGGCGCCCGTTCGCTGCCCGGCTTCAGCGCACTGACGGGCTCCGAGCTGACGGCCGACTCGGCTCTCGCGCTGGGCGCCGACGGGGTGGTGCCGGGACTCGCCAACGTCGACCCGGACGGTTACGTCCGCCTCCACCGCCTCTGCCGCACCGGGGACCGGGACCGGGCCCGGGCGGAACAGGAGCGGCTGTGCGCCCTCTTCCGGATGACCGGCGTCGGCGACCCGGCCCGGATGGGCGGCAGTTCGGCGGCGCTCGGGGCGTTCAAGGCGGCGCTGTACCTGCGCGGGATCATCGACTGTCCCGCCACGGCCGAGCCCCAGGTGCCGCTGTCGGAGGCGGAGATCGAGTGCGTCGGAAAGTTCCTGGCAGGGGCGGGCCTGATGTAGGGGCCGCGTGGTCGACCGCCACCGCGGCGACGGGCCCGGACGGCGGGACAGGGCGGGGCAGGGCGGGGCAGGGACAGACTCCGGCCGAGTCTAGGCACGCAGCGCCACCTCGGTGATGCGAAGCGTGAAACTTCCAGTGGCGGGGGAGCCAGGTGAGGTGAACGCGAAGAACCTGCCCGTCGGCTCCTGCGCCGTCGACACCCGCACCGGGCGGCTGGGCATCGTCATGGGGCACGAAGGTCCTTACGTGCAGCTGCGGCCGTACGGAGGAGGACGGGAGTGGGACGCCCACCCGGACGCCGTCCGCGCCGCGACCCAGGCCGAACGGACCGGCGCGACCGCTGCCCACGCCGACGCCCGCAGCCGCGGCGAGGTCCCTTGAAGGTTCCGTTCCGGAACGGCCCCCTTCCGCGGCAGGGCAGAATGGGGCCATGAGCCTGTTCCGCGACGACGGCATCGTGCTGCGCACCCAGAAGCTGGGTGAAGCGGACCGGATCATCACGCTGCTCACGCGGGGGCACGGCCGGGTGCGGGCCGTCGCCCGGGGCGTCCGGCGGACCAAGTCCAAGTTCGGGGCCCGTCTCGAACCCTTCTCCCATGTCGACGTGCAGTTCTTCGCGCGGGGGAGCGAGCTGATCGGGCGCGGGCTGCCGCTGTGCACCCAGAGCGAGACCATCGCGCCGTACGGCGGCGGGATCGTCGCCGACTACGCCCGGTACACCGCCGGGACCGCCATGCTGGAGACCGCCGAGCGGTTCACCGACCACGAGGGCGAGCCGGCCGTGCAGCAGTACCTGCTGCTGGTGGGCGCGCTCAGGACACTCGCCCGCGGGGAGCACGCCCCCCACCTCGTCCTCGACGCCTTCCTGCTGCGCTCCCTCGCCGTCAACGGCTACGCACCCAGCTTCGACGCCTGCGCCAAGTGCGGAATGCCCGGCCCGAACCGTTTCTTCTCGGTCGGCTCCGGCGGCAGCGTCTGCGTCGACTGCCGGGTGCCCGGCAGCGTCGTACCCTCGCCGCAGACCCTGGTACTGCTCGGCGCGCTGCTTACGGGAGACTGGGAGACGGCGGACGCGGCCGAGGCACGGTACGTCCGGGAGGGCAGCGGGCTGGTGTCCGCCTATCTGCACTGGCATCTGGAGCGCGGGCTGCGCTCGCTCAGGTATGTAGAGAAGAGCTAGAGGGAGACGAGAAGCACATGGTCGTACGCGGGATCCTGGGGCGCCAGCGGCGTGAGTACCAGGCGCCGGAGCCGCACCCGTCCGGCGCCCGCCCGCCCAAGCTCCCGGGCGAGCTGGTCCCGGACCATGTGGCCATCGTCATGGACGGCAACGGCCGCTGGGCGAAGGAGCGCGGGCTGCCGCGCACCGAGGGTCACAAGGTCGGCGCCGAGCAGGTGCTGGACGTGCTGCAGGGCGCGATCGAGATCGGCGTCCGCAACATCTCGCTGTACGCCTTCTCCACCGAGAACTGGAAGCGCTCGCCCGAAGAGGTCCGCTTCCTGATGAACTTCAACCGCGACTTCATCCGCAAGTCCCGCGACCAGCTCGACGGGCTCGGCGTCCGGGTGCGCTGGGCGGGCCGGATGCCCCGGCTGTGGAAGTCGGTCGCCAAGGAGCTGCAGGTCGCCCAGGAGCAGACCAAGGACAACGACCGGCTCACCCTGTACTTCTGCATGAACTACGGCGGCCGTGCCGAGATCACCGACGCGGTGCAGGCGATCGCCGAGGAGGTGAAGGCGGGCCGCCTCGACCCGTCGAAGATCACCGAGAAGACGCTGCAGAAGCACATGTACTACGGGGACATGCCGGACGTGGACATGTTCCTGCGGCCCAGCGGCGAGCAGCGCACCTCCAACTACCTGATCTGGCAGAGCGCTTACGCCGAGATGGTCTTCCAGGACGTGCTGTGGCCCGACTTCGACCGCCGTGACCTGTGGCGGGCGTGCCTCGAATTCGCCTCCCGGGACCGGCGGTTCGGCGGGGCGATCCCCAACGAGGAACTGCTGGCCATGGAGGGCCGTACGGAAGAGGACCCGACGGGCATCTGACGGCCATCCGCCGTTCATGAGGGCCGCCGAGGACGCGGAAGATCCATCCCCGCCCCCCGGTCTCCCGTCTCTGGAGCGGTCCTCATGAAGCGCGTCATCCCCGTCCTCTCCCTCGGCGCCCTGCTCCTCGGCGCGCTGCCCGCGCACGCCACGGACACCGGGCTCACCCACCGCGACAGCTACGGCACCAAGGCCGTCTACGCCCCGGGGCAGAACCCGCGCACCTACCAGCAGCCCCCCGCCGGCTACAGCGCCGTCTTCACCGAGAACGTCTCCCGGCACGGCTCCCGCTCCGCAACCGACGGCGAGGACGGCGACACGGGCCTCGCGCTCTGGAACCAGGCGCAGGCCGACGGCCAGCTCACCCCGCTCGGCGAGAAGATCGGCCCGGATGTGCAGGCCCTCGAAGCGGTCATGAGCGCGGTCGGATACGGCAACCTCAGCGGCCGCGGCAAGGACGAACTCCGCGCCACGGCGGTCCGCCTGGAGAAGCGCCTGCCGCAACTCTTCTGGCCTCCAACATCCAGTGGGACGTCTTCAGGAAGGGCGACGACTACCTGGTGCGGATGCTCTACAACGAGAAGGAGATCCCCTTCAAGGCTGGCTGCAAGCCCATTTCCAAGGGCAGCAAGTTCTACGACCTGAACGAACTGGAGCGCTGCTTCGACAGAAGCTGAGCCGGGGCTGGGCGGGGGTGGGGACGCTTACCGGCGCTTGCAGGGTGCCGCCCGCGCCCACCCGTGCCGCCTGGGGGTCCCCCTCTGGGGGAGGCACGACTGCCCGCGGCTGGAGAAAAAGGCGGCGACTGGAAACAAGCCTCGGCTGAAGCGCCCCGTCAGGGGCGCTGGGGGTACCCCCGGCCGAAGGCTGGGGGAGGAACTGCGCGGCCAGCCCCCACTCACCCGCACCCGAACGCGTCGGCTCAACCCGCGGCGCACCCCGCACAGTCCGCGCACGTGCCGAAGATCTCCACGGTGTGGGCCACATTCACGTACCCGTGCTCGGCGGCAATCGCCTCCGCCCACTTCTCGACGGCCGGGCCCTCGACCTCCACGGCCTTGCCGCACACCCGGCAGACCAGGTGATGGTGGTGCTCCCCCGTGGAGCACCGCCGGTACACCGACTCGCCCTCGGACGTGCGCAGGACGTCGACCTCGCCGGCGTCGGCCAGTGACTGCAGCGTGCGGTACACCGTGGTGAGGCCCACCGAGTCACCCTTGTGCTTGAGCATGTCGTGCAGTTCCTGCGCGCTGCGGAACTCCTCGACCTCGTCCAGGCACGCCGCCACGGCTGCCCGCTGGCGGGTCGAGCGGCCCTTCACGGGCGGTCCAGCGGTCGTCACCGGTTGCCTCCTCACGTCACTGCTTCTGCCGGGCCATTGTGCCAGCCCTGGCTGAGGGCGGTCAGACGCCGACCTCGTCCGCGGCCCCCCGCGTGGCCGGAATCGCGCACTCCGCCGGGTCCCCGGCGGGCCGCCCCGCGGCGGCCGCGCGGGCGCGTCGGCGGGCCAGCGGCGCGGCCAGCACGCTCAGCGCGATGAACGCGGCGATGGTCAGCAGCACGATCGTCGCACCCGGCGGTACGTACTGGTAGTACGACGTGATCGTGCCCCCGATCGTCACCGTCACACCGATGGCCACGGCGATCGCGAAGGTGGCGGCGAAGCTGCGGCTCAGCTGCTGGGCGGCGGCGACGGGGACGACCATGAGCGCGGAGACCAGCAGCAGGCCCACCACCCGCATCGCGACCGTCACGGTCACGGCCGCGGTGATCGCCGTGAGCAGGTTCAGCGCGCGTACCGGCAGGCCGGTCACCCGGGCGAACTCCTCGTCCTGGCTGACGGCGAACAGCTGCCGGCGCAGACCGAGGGTGACCAGGAGGACGAAGGCGGCCAGCAGACAGATCGCGGTGACGTCCGACTCCGACACCGTCGACAGCGAGCCGAAGAGGTACGACATCAGGTTGGCGTTGGAGCCGCCCGGCGCGAGGTTGATCAGCATGACACCGCCGGCCATACCGCCGTAGAAGAGCATCGCGAGGGCGATGTCGCCGCGGGTACGGCCGTACCAGCGGATCAGTTCCATCACGACGGCGCCCAGGACGGAGACCGCCGTCGCCATCCACACGGGGGAGGTCGAGAGCAGGAAGCCGAGGCCGACGCCCGTCATCGCGACGTGGCCGATGCCGTCGCCCATCAGGGCCTGGCGGCGCTGGACGAGGTAGATGCCGACGGCGGGGGCGGTGATGCCGACCAGGACGGCGGCGAGCAGGGCCCGCTGCATGAAGGCGTAGTTCAGGAAGTCCATCAGCTCAGCAGTCCCGTGCGCAGTGGTGTGTGCTCGTCGTGGGGGTGGACGTGGTCGTGGCCCGGCAGGGCATGCTGGCCCACCGCGCGCGGCGGCGGGCCGTCGTGCAGGACACAGCCGTCGCGCAGGACGACCGCGCGGTCGATCAGCGGCTCCAGCGGGCCCAGTTCGTGCAGGACGAGGAGGACCGTGGTGCCCTGTGCGACCTGCTCGCGGAGCGTGTGCGCGAGGATCTCCTGGCTGGCCAGGTCGACGCCCGCCATCGGCTCGTCCATGATCAGCAGCTCGGGTTCGGCGACCAGGGCGCGGGCGATCAGCACCCGCTGGTGCTGGCCGCCGGAGAGCGCCTCGACGTTGTCCTTGGCCCGGTCCGCCATGCCGACCAGGCCGAGGGCGTGCCGTACGGCCGTGTGGTCGGCCTTGTGGAAGAGGCCGAAGCGGGTGCGGGAGAGCCGGCCGGAGGAGACGACCTCGGTGACGGTGGCGGGGACGCCGCCCGCGGCGGTGGTGCGCTGCGGGACGTAGCCGATCCGGGACCAGTCGCGGAAGGTCCGGCGCGGGGTGCCGAACAGGGATATCTCGCCGCCGCTCACCGGCACCTGGCCGACGATCGTGCGGATCGCGGTGGACTTGCCGGAGCCGTTCGCGCCGAGCAGCGCGACGACCTCGCCGCGGTGCACGGTCAGGTCGATACCGCGCAGGACCGGGCGTGAGCCCAGTTCGGCGGTGACCCCGCGCAGGGATATGACGGGCTCGCCGGTCATCTCGTCTCCCGTCATTTGGTGCCCAGCGCCTGCTGGAGCGCCTTGAGGTTGGCTTCCTGGACCGCGAAGTAGTCCCTGCCGCGGGACTTGGCGGTGATGCCCTCGACCGGGTCGAGGACGTCCGTCTTCAGTCCGGCGTCGGAGGCGATGGTCTTCGCGGTCTTGTCGCTGACGAGCGTCTCGTAGAACACGGTGGTGACGCCGTCGGCCCTGGCCATGGTCTCCAGGTCCTTGACACGGGCCGCGCTCGGCTCCGACTCGGGGTCGAGGCCGTTGATGGCCTCCTCGGTCAGGCCGTAGCGCTCGGCGAGGTAGCCGAAGGCGGCGTGGGTGGTGATGAAGACCTTGGTCCTCGTGTTCGCGAGGCCGTCCTTGAACTGCGTGTTCAGGTCGTCCAGCTTCTTGACCAGGGCTGCGGTGTTCTTCTTGTAGTCGGCGGCGTGCTTCGGGTCGGCCTTCTCGAAGGCCTTGCCGACGCCCTCGGCGACCTGGGCGTAGCGCACCGGGTCCAGCCAGATGTGCGGGTCGAGGCCGGTCAGCTCCTCGTTCTTGGAGGTGTCGTGCGAGGCCGCGTGCCCGCCGACCTCGTTGCCGTGCTGCTCCAGCGTGGTCAGGGAGGCCGCGTCGACCTTCGTCCCGACGGACGACTGGGCGACCGCGTCGTCGACGGAGGGCTGGAGGTTCTTGAGGTAGAGGACCGCGTCGGACTTCTCCAGCTGGACGATCTGCTTGGGGCTGATCTCCAGGTCGTGCGGTTCCTGGCCGGGCGATGTGAGACTGGTGACGTGGACGTGGCTGCCGCCGATCCGATCGGCGAGGAAGGCCATCGGATAGAACGACGCGACGACGTCGAACTTGCCGGTCTGGGCCGCCGTGGCGTCGCCGCCGCAGGCGGTGAGGGTCGCCATGCCGAGTGCGGTGACGGTGGCCGCGGTGGCCGCGGGTATGAGGCGGCGTCGTACGTTCATGAGAGTCATTTTCAACAAACATGGAAACCGTTGTCAACAAGCCTGAGTGAGAGGCCGGTAAGCGATACCGATTTGGTCGAGGGGGATCCCCCGCCGGTAACCTGAGGCATTCGCTCTGAAGCACGCTCCGACAGACACCTTCGAGGAGCCGCTTCGTCGCCCGTCGTCGTAATGAAGAGAGCACCGTGGCCGCCGACAAGATCGACACCATCGTCAGCCTGAGCAAGCGCCGTGGCTTCGTATTCCCTTGCAGTGAGATCTACGGTGGCCAGAAGGCCGCCTGGGACTACGGGCCGCTGGGTGTCGAGCTCAAGGAGAACCTGAAGCGCCAGTGGTGGCGCTACATGGTGACGTCGCGCGAGGACGTGGTCGGTCTCGACTCGTCCGTCATCCTGGCCCCGGAGGTCTGGGTGGCCTCCGGCCACGTCGCCACCTTCACGGACCCGCTGACCGAGTGCACCGCCTGCCACAAGCGGTTCCGTGCGGACCACCTCGAGGAGCACTACGAGGCCAAGCGCGGCCGCCTCCCGGAGAACGGCCTGGCGGACGTGAACTGCCCGAACTGCGGCAACAAGGGCCAGTTCACCGAGCCCAAGCAGTTCTCGGGTCTGCTCTCCACCCACCTCGGCCCGACCCAGGACAGCGGCTCCGTCGCCTACCTGCGTCCCGAGACGGCCCAGGGCATCTTCACCAACTTCGCCCAGGTGCAGATCGCCTCGCGCCGCAAGCCGCCGTTCGGCATCGCGCAGATGGGCAAGTCCTTCCGCAACGAGATCACGCCCGGCAACTTCATCTTCCGCACCCGCGAGTTCGAGCAGATGGAGATGGAGTTCTTCGTCAAGCCGGGCGAGGACGAGAAGTGGCAGGAGTACTGGATGGAGCAGCGCTGGAACTGGTACACGGGCCTCGGCCTGCGCGAGGAGAACATGCGGTGGTACGAGCACCCGAAGGAGAAGCTCTCCCACTACTCCAAGCGCACCGCTGACATCGAGTACCGCTTCCAGTTCGGCGGCAACGAGTGGGGCGAGCTGGAGGGTGTCGCCAACCGCACCGACTACGACCTGAACGCCCACTCCAAGGCCTCCGGCCAGGACCTCTCCTACTTCGACCAGGAGGCCCAGGAGCGCTGGACGCCGTACGTCATCGAGCCGGCGGCCGGTGTCGGCCGCGCGATGCTCGCGTTCCTGCTGGACGCGTACGTCGAGGACGAGGCGCCGAACGCCAAGGGCAAGCTGGAGAAGCGCACGGTGCTGCGCCTGGACCACCGCCTGGCCCCGGTCAAGGTCGCGGTCCTTCCGCTGTCCCGTAACGCCGACCTGTCCCCGAAGGCCAAGGGGCTCGCCCAGGCGCTGCGGCAGAACTGGAACATCGAGTTCGACGACGCCGGTGCGATCGGGCGCCGCTACCGCCGCCAGGACGAGATCGGTACGCCGTACTGCGTGACCGTCGACTTCGACACGCTCGAGGACAACGCGGTGACGGTGCGCGAGCGTGACTCGATGAAGCAGGAGCGGGTGTCGCTCGACCAGATCGAGGGGTACCTCGCCGGGCGTCTCATCGGGTGCTAGGCGGTTGAGCGGGTCGGCTTCCGCCCGGCTCGTGCCGTGGGCCGGCTGCAGGTAGGTCGCTGGCTGGTCGCGCAGTTCCCCGCGCCCCTACGGGGCTCGGGGAACTCGGCGTTCACAGGTCCAGGTCCACGTACAGCGCCGCGTGGTCGGAGGCCTCCGTCAGTTTCGACTTCACCGTGTCGAAGGACTTGATGCCGGGCGCGAAGATGCCGCGGGTCTCCAGGCCCACGTGCTGCACCTCGTGCCACAGCGGTGGCGGGAGCAGCAGGTAGTCGATCTTGTCCTGGAGCCGGGTGCACGGCTCGTGGGTGCCGGGCTCCCCGTGGTAGGAGGGGTGGCTCATCACGTCGCGCACACCGGTGACCAGCAGCTCCGCGAGCGCGTCGCTCTCCGGGTCGTCGTTGAGGTCCCCGGCGACCAGGACGTGCGGGGTGCGTTCCGCCGCCGCCCGGTAGATCTCCGCGACCCGCTTCGCCTGCGCCAGCCGCAGCTCCGGGTCGTCCAGGTACTTGCTCTTCAAGTGGTTGCCGAGGATCACCAGCGGCGATCCGTCGAGCTGGATCTCGAACTCGGGGCAGTCCCGGCTGAACAGCCGGTCGGCGGGGTTGTCGGGGTCGGTGTCGAAGATGTGGGACCTGACCGACGTGATCGGATGCTTGCTGAGGATCCCGATGTCGATGCCCCGGGGGTCGTTGCCGTCGATCAGCAGGTTGTACGGGTAGGGCCGTCTGCCCAGCGCCTCCGCGAGGACGTCGTTGTTGAAGCGCTCCAGGGTGAGCCGGTCCTCGACCTCCACCGTCAGCATGATGTCCGCGTCGACCTCCGCGACCACCCGGCCGGTGTTCCGCACCATGGTCATGTCGAGGTCGTCCTGCCCGAGTTCGGCCCATCCGGTCCACGAGCCCCGGCCGGTGGCGGTGATGTCCTGGGGGGTCTTCGGCGGCCTGGCCGTGTCGAAGAGCCCGGTGCGCTTCCCCGGGCGGGACTGGTTGATGACGATCGGCGGCGGCCCCTTCGGGTCGGGGTGCTTCGGGTCGTAGATCTCGTACGCCCGGTACGCCGTGACGATCCGGAGGATCTCCGCCTTGTCGGTGTCCGTGTACGTCGGCTTGTCGAGGACGGCGACCAACTTGGCGAAGTCGGCCAGGACTTGATCGCGGTCGGCCGGGTTCTCCAGACGGAAGGCAGCGGGCCGGCGGAAGAGGTTCTCCATGTTGAAGGTGGCGATCCGGATGGTCATGGCGGCCTCCTCGGCGACGCGAGAGCACCGCACAAAACGGCCGGTGGCAGGCGCCGCCGGTGACTGCGCGCCGGCAGTTCCATTCTCGGAGCCGGGGCGGGGTCTGTCGAACGGAGGGCCGGCTCGGCTTCCGCCGTCCCTCCCGCACCCCGCCCGCCCCGGTGTCGGCCGGGCTCAACGGCCCTGAAGCGCCTTCACGTTGTCGCCGAACGTCCAGTTCTTCGACCCGTCCCAGTTGATCGACCAGGTCATCAGGCCCTTGAGCGAGGTGCCGTAGTGCTTCCAGGCCTGGGAGACGAGGGCCGGTGTCATGTAGCCGCCGCCCGCGCCCGACTGCGCGGGCAGGCCCGGGACCTGTTTGTCGTACGGCACCTTGACGGTCGTACCCTGCACGACCAGGCCCTTGTTGAGGCAGTCGGTCTGCGCGGTGAAGCCGGCGACCGTGCCCGCCGGGTACGAGTCGCCGGAGCAGCCGTACATGCTGCCGTTGTAGTACTGCATGTTGAGCCACCACAGGCGGCCGTTGTCGGCGTACTTCTTGACGATCGGCAGGTAGGCGCCCCAGATCGAGCCGTAGGTGATGCTGCCTCCGGTGACGTACGCCGTCTCCGGGGCCATCGTGAGCCCGAAGCCGGACGGCATCTGCGCGAGGATCCCGTCGATGATGCGGACCAGGTTGGCCTGGGACGTGGAGAGTTGGCCGATCGACCCGCTGCCCACCAGGCCGGTCTCGATGTCGATGTCGATGCCGTCGAAGTTGTACTTCTTCAGGATCGGGACGATCGTCGAGACGAACCTGTCGGCCACGGTGCTGGAGTTGAGGTCGATGCCCGCGGCCGCGCCGCCGATCGACAGCAGGATGGTCTGGCCGGACGCCTTCGCGGCACACATCTCGGCGGGCGTCGCCACCTTCACGCCCGAGTCCATGCCGTCCTCCCAGAGGGCCGTTCCGTCGGAACGGATCACCGGGAAGGCTGCGTTGATCACGTTGTAGCCGTGGGCGGCGATCCGGGAGTCGGTGATCGGGGTCCAGCCGAACGGCGGGTGGACGCCGTTGGCCGAGCCGTCCCAGTTCTCCCAGTAGCCCTGCAGCACCTTGCCGGCGGGCCGGGACTTGACCGCGCAGGTGTCGGCGGCGGACGCGGCGGTGGCCGCGGGGAGCTGGGCGAGACAGGCGGTCGCCAGGGCGGCGGCGAGCAGGCTGAGCGCGCGGCGGAACATGCGGGGCCTCCCGGTGGGGGTCGGGGGTGGAGATACGCACGGATACGCACGGACACGCACGGGTGTCGTAGGCATGACAGTGCTCGTGGTCCAGACCTCTCGTCAATAGGTCTGGACCAGAAAGCGGGGATGCGAGTATGGAATGACAGATATTGAAATCTGTCAGTTGTCATGCCAAGGTGGAGCCATGACGATGCACACCCGCCCCCTCGGATCCACCGGCCCCCAGGTCTCCGCCCTCGCTCTCGGCTGCATGGGCATGTCCGCGCTGTACGGCGAGGCGGACCGCGCCGAGTCGATCGCCACGATCCACGCCGCCCTCGACGCCGGCGTGAACCTGCTCGACACCGGCGACTTCTACGCCATGGGCCACAACGAGATGCTGATCGGCGAGGCCCTGCGCACCGCCCCCGCCGCCCACCGCGAACAGGCCCTGGTCAGCGTCAAGTTCGGCGCCCTGCGCGGCCCGGAGGGCAGCTGGCTCGGCTACGACGGCCGCCCCGCCGCGGTCAAGAACTTCGCCGCCTACTCCCTCCAGCGCCTCGGCGTCGACCACATCGACGTCTACCGGATCGCCCGCGTCGACCCGGACGTCCCGATCGAGGAGACGGTCGGCGCCATCAAGGAACTGGTCGAGCAGGGATACGTCCGGCACATCGGCCTCAGCGAGGCGAGCGTGGACAACATCCGGCGGGCCGCCGCCACCGCGCCCATCACCGACCTGCAGGTCGAGTACTCGCTGATCACCCGGGACATCGAGCGTGAGGTCCTGCCGGCCACCCGTGAACTGGGCATCGCCGTCACCGCGTACGGCGTGCTCTCCCGGGGCCTGATCTCCGGCCACTTCACCCGCGACCGGCAGCTCGGCGCGGGCGACTTCCGGGCCCACTCGCCCCGCTTCCAGGGCGAGAACCTCCAGCACAACCTCGACCTCGTCGAAGCGCTGCGCAAGATCGCCGACGAGAAGGGCGTGTCGGTCGCGCAGATCGCCATCGCCTGGGTCCTGTCCCGGGGCTCGCAGCACAACGACGACATCGTGCCGCTCATCGGCGCCCGCACCCGCGAGCGGCTCTCCGAGTCGCTGGGCGCGCTGGACGTCACCCTGGACGCGGCCGAGCTGGCGGCGATCGAGGAGGCCGTCCCGGCGGACGCGGCGGCGGGCACCCGCTACCCGGCCGTGCAGATGGCGTCCCTCGGCACCGAGCAGTGATCATGGCGCACCGGGCGGTGATCACGGCCCCGGGCAGCGTGAACCGCCGTCCGGGTACCGTCTAGGCCATGGCAGCGACGTCCCCGCCCCCGACCCTGACCGCCGAGCGCATCCTCGAGGCGACCGAGGAGGTGCTGCGCCGCCACGGCCCGGCCAAGGCCACCGTGGTGGACGTGGCCCGCGCGCTCGGGGTCAGCCACGGCAGTGTCTACCGGCACTTCCGGACCAAGGCGGCGCTGCGCGAGGCGGTGACCAAGCGGTGGCTGGACCGCACCTCGGCGGCGTTGTCCGGCATCGTGGCCGAGGACCGGGACGCCGAGGCGCGGCTGCGGGCCTGGCTGCGGGCGCTGTTCGAGGCCAAGCGGCGCAAGGCGGGCGCCGACCCGGAGCTGTTCGCCACCTACATGGTGCTGGTCGACGAGAACGGCCCGGCGGTCACCGAGCACATCGCCGACCTGACCGGCCAGCTGACCGCGATCATCCGGGACGGGGCCGGGTCGGGCGCCTTCACCGCGCCCGACCCGGCCGCCGCGGCCCGCACCGTCTTCCAGGCCACCGGCCGCTTCCACGACCCGGGCTATGCCCGCGAGTGGGAGCGGCCGGAGGCCGACGAGGACTTCGCGTCGCTGGTGGAGCTGCTGGTGCGCGGCCTCAGGTGACGTCGACCGTCACGGTCGGGGAGTAGACCTTCTTGCCGACCGCCGCGACCCGCAGGTGCTCGGTTCCCTTCGTCTTGAACGCGGTGGTCAGTGCGTAGGAACTACCGTTCTTGATCTTCGTTTTCACCTTGAGCGGGACCCACTTGCCGCCGCTCGTCCGGTGCTGGAGCACCAGGGGCCAGCCCACCTTCAGCCCCGCGGTGCGACCGGTGAAGGTCACCGGCTCATTGGTCATGACCGAGGGCTTGCTGGCCTTGACCGTGATCGAGGACATGGGGGACGGGGACATCGGAGACGGGGACGGCTTCGGCTTGGTCTCGGCGGCGAAGGCCCCGGCGCTGCCGGCCGACAGCAGGGCCAGGGAGAGGGCGCCGGCGGCGAGGGCACGGGACATCTGACGCTGAGTGGTGTGCATGGAGTGCTCCTGTCGAGTGACGAGAGGACGCCTCCAGGCTTGGCCGGGGCGCCCGCGGCGGCGACCCGGGAGGTTCGGGAAGCGGTGACGGCCGCCCTTCGGTTCCGTAAGGTCCGCAGGTGGCGACATGTGTGCTGACCTCGGGACTCTTACCTCCACTGTCACCCGAATGCCGTAACGGCGGGGCTACGCCGTGACCCGCCAGAACTCCCGCATCAGCGGTGTCGGCACCGGGCCCGTCATCGCCACCTGGGTCAGCAGGACCGTGACCGTACCCGTGGCCGGGACGATGTGCGCGGTGGTGCCGGTGCCGCCGACCCAGCCGTAGCGGCCCGGCACGTTCCAGGGATCGACCGGGGTGACGTCGACCTGGCCGCCGTAGCCCCAGCCCTGGCCCTCCAGGAAGAGCGTGGCGTTCTCGCGCTGGGCCGCAGTCAGGTGATTGGTGGTCATCCGGCTGACCGAGGTGGGGGAGAGGATCCGGCGGCCGTCCGCGGTGGCGCCCGCGTTCAGGAGCAGGCGGCCGAAGGCCAGCCAGTCGTCGGCCGTGGAGACCAGACCGCCACCGCCCGAGGGGAAGCGCGGCAGGCCGCTCCACTCGCCGTCCGGGGTGTCCAGGAGCCGCAGGGTGCCGTCCTCGGCGGGGGCGTAGGACGTGGTGAAGCGGTGCCGTTTCGCCGCGGGCACCTCGAACGCCGTGTCCCGCATGCCCAGCGGCTCGAAGATCCGCTCCGCCAGGAAGTCCGGGAACGTACCGCCCGACGCGCGCGCGACCAGGATGCCCTGGAGGGCCGACGAGGTGCCGTACAGCCAGGCCTCGCCCGGCTGGTGCAGCATCGGCACCTCGGCGAGCCGGGACAGCCAGGTGTCCGGGTCCGGCCAGTCCCGGAAGGGGAGGTCGTGCCGCTGTACCGTGAGCAGGGCCTGTGCGGCGGGCAGGGAGAAGTCGTCGGGCAGGCCCCAGCCGGTGCGGAAGCTGAGCAGGTCCTCGACGGTGACCGGGCGGTCGGCCGGCACGACGTCGTCCACGGGGCTCGCGGGGGTACGGACCACCATCGGCTTCGCGAGCTCCGGGAGCCACTCCGTCACCGGGTCGCCGAGCCCGATCCGGCCCTCGTCCACCAGCAGCAGCACGGCCGCCGCGGTGACCGGCTTGGTGATCGACGCGATCCGGAAGACCGAGTCCCGGGCCATCGGGGCGGAGCCCTCGGCGTCCATGGCCCCGACGGTCACGACCTCGACGTCGTCACCCCGGGCGACGAGCCCGACGGCTCCGGGGACCGTGCCGTCCTCGACACGGCGGCGCAGGGCGGCATGGAGCGGGGTCGCGGTCATCGGTCGTCCCTCCGGTGCAGTGCGGTCGTGTGTACGACTCCCACGCGGGCGGAAAGTCATCGGGACGCCGTCGGCGAGTCGTGAGTCACCGGGACGGCTGGGCCCCCGCCGGGTCCACCGTGGCCTGGTGCGCCTCGGCCAGGTGCTCCTCCGCCTTCAGCCAGGGCAGGAACTGCGCGCCCTGCTTCCAGCCGCAGGTGTCACACCTGATCGTGCGCTGGATGCCGGTGCGCTGCACCCGCACCGTGTGTTCCCGGCCGTGCTGGTCCCAGCGGCTGACCTTGCTCGAGTCGGTCTGCGACATAACGCCTCCGGAGTCAGTGCCCGATCTGCCGTTCGGCACGTCTCGACGGGAGGAGTGTGCAGCAAGACCAACATCAACGGGGATTTCTTCACGGTGAGTTGGCCAAGCCGTGTCCTGGGGTACGGCTCCGGCAGATCAGCGGGCCGTTCCGGGTGCAGGTGCCAACCTCCGGACCGGGAGCCGGATTTGGTGTACCGGCGGAAACCCTGGACACGGCATTGACCAAGGCTCAAGATGAAAGCGACCTTGTGAAACGGCCACCGGCACGGAGAGGCGATGCTGCCGGATCCTCAACGTTTTCTGGCCGTCTCCGGCCGTCGGATCGCTCGTGCCGAGGGCACGGCCCAGGTCGTCAGGGAGTTGTGCCTGACGGCAGTGCCGGACCTGTCGGACGCGGTGTTCGTGTACCTCGCGGACCGTCGGCAGGACCGGTCCCAGCCGCTCGGGCTGCGGTTGGACGGAGTGCCGGCCGAACTCGGCGCCGTCATGGGAGGAGTTCCCGCGTCCTCTGCCGCCGTGCTGCCCGACAGCGTGCTGGCCGGCTTCCTGCGGTGCGGCAGAACGCGCGGCCGGGGTTCGGACGACGTCGAGGAGGCCCTTCGCGAGCTCCTGGGGGCGGCACCCCGGCTCCCGCAGGGAAACCGTGTCCTGCTCGCTCCGCTGCGCGCGCCCGACACCGTTGTCGGCGTGGCGGTGTTCCTGCGGAGACCGGACCGGGAGGACTTCGTGGAGGACGACATCGCCCTGGCCGACGCGCTGTCGACACAGGCCGCGCTCGGCGTGAGCGAGGACACCGCGACCCCGCAGGCCAGATCCGCCGCCACGCCCAAGGCCCCGGACGAGGACCGCCTCCGCTACGTCGGCGCCGCCACCCGGCGGATCGCCCGCGGCTTCGACACCGACGAGATCGTGCTCGGCCTGTGCCGGGCCGCCGTACCGACGTACTCGGACGCGGCCCTGGTCTATCTGCGCGACCCGCTCCCGGTCGGCGACGAACGCCCCACCGGCCCCGACACGCTGCGGCTGCGCCGCACCGACCGGATCAAGGGCCCCGCCGCCGAGGGCCTGGTCTGGCCGGCCGAGACCGTGGACGACGAGCAGGACGACCTGGACGCGGTCGACTGGAGCGAGGTGGTGCCCGGCGGTGCGCTCGCCGAGGTGCTGCGCGGGGTCCGGCCGGTGTTCGCCGACGACCCGGCGACCCGCGCCGCGCTCAGCGAACTCGTCGGCGAGGGAAGCGCGTTGAACGGCTGGGCCGGGTCGCACGCGATCCTCGCCCCGCTGCGCGGCCGCCGCCGGGTGACCGGCGCGGTGGTCTTCCTGCGCCGCCCCGAGCGCCCGGCGTTCGAGCCCGCCGACCTCCTGGTCGCCGCCCAGCTGGCCACCCACACCGCGCTCGGCGTCGACAAGGCCGTGCTGTACAGCCGCGAGGCCTTCATCGCCGACCGGCTGCAGCGCGCGATGCTGCCGCAGACCCTGCCCAAGCCGCCCGGTGTCCGGCTGGCGTTCCGCTACCTGCCCGCCGCCGAGACCGCGCGCGTCGGCGGCGACTGGTACGACGCCATCCCGCTGCCCGGCAGCCGGGTCGCCCTCGTCGTCGGCGACGTCATGGGGCACTCCATGACCTCGGCCGCCGTCATGGGCCAGCTGCGCACCACCGCGGTGACCCTGGCCGGCCTCGACCTGCCCCCGCAGGAGGTCCTGCACCACCTCGACGAACAGGCCCAGCGCCTCGGCACCGACCGCATGGCGACCTGCCTCTACGTCGTCTACGACCCGGTCTCGCACCGCATCACCGTCGCCAACGCCGGTCATCCGCCGCCCATCCTGCTCCACCCGGGCGGCAAGACCGAGGTCCTCACGGTGCCGCCGGGCGCCCCGATCGGTGTCGGCGGCATCGACTTCGAGGCGGTCGAACTGGACGCGCCCGCAGGCGCGACCCTGCTCCTCTACACCGACGGCCTGGTCGAGTCCCGGCTGCGCGACGTGTGGACCGGCATCGAGCAGCTGCGTGAAAAGCTCGCCGCCACCGCCCAGTTGACCGGCCCGGACCGGCCGCCGCCGCTGGAGGCGCTGTGCGACGAGGTGCTCGACATGCTCGGCCCGGGCGACCGGGACGACGACATCGCGCTGCTCGCCGCCCGCTTCGACGGCATCGCGCCCAGCGACGTGGCGTACTGGACCCTGGACCCGGAGCCGAGCGCCCCGGGCCGGGCCCGCCGGCTCACCCGGCAGGCCCTGGCCGGCTGGGGGCTGGAGGAACTCACCGACACCGCCGAGCTGTTGGTCAGCGAGATCGTCACCAACGCGGTACGGCACGCCTCCCGGCCGATCAGCCTGCGACTGCTGCGCACGGACGTGCTGCGCTGCGAGGTCGGCGACGACGTGCCGCAACTGCCGCGGCTGCGCCGGGCCCTGCCCAGCGAGGAGCACGGGCGCGGCCTGTACCTGGTGAACAGGCTGGCCCGGCGCTGGGGCACGACCCGGCTGGGCACCGGCAAGATCGTCTGGTTCGAACTGGGCGGTCCCGCGAGCTGAGGGCCGCTCGGCGCACGGTCCGCGACGGTGAGGCCGGCTCGCCGTCGCCCGGTCACCCCACCGTCCGGGGCAGCCGCAGGCTGAGCAGCCCCGTCAGCACCACCAGGCCCAGTTGCACCAGCAGGGTGGTGACCAGGGCGTCCCGCACGCCCTGGTGCGGGATCAGGGAGAGGAACAGGGTGCCCAGGGTGGCCACGCCCAGGGCCAGCGCGGACTGCTGGGTGGTGACCATCACGCCGCTGCCCACGCCGGCCCGCGCGGGCGGCACCTCCGACATCACCAGGCGCAGCACGTTGGGGAGCTGGAGGGCCTGTCCGGCACCGGCGACCGCGACCCCGGGCAGCAGCCCGCCGAAGTCCAGGTGCGGCCAGTCCCGCCGGGCGGCGAGGACGATGAGGACGATGCCGATCCCCTGGATCACCGACCCGGCAGACACCACCCGGCTGCCGTACCGGGCGATCAGCCGCGGCCCGGCGAGCGAGACGAACAGGAAGACGACGGCCATCGGCGCGAGCGCCATCCCGGCCGCGACGGGGCCCAGGTGCTCCCCGCTCTGCAGGGCCACGGCGATCACGAACATGAACCCGCTGAAGCCGACGGAGAACGGCAGCATCAGCACCAGACCCCGGCGCAGCGAGGCGAGTTCGAACAGGCTCGGCGGGACCAGCGGTGTCCGCCCCGCCCGGTCGGCGCGCCGCTCCACGGCGTAGAAGGCGGCGGCCACGCCCGGGAACGCGGCCAGCGACAGCCAGGTCCACAGCGGCCAGCCCGCCGCCCGGCCCTCGGTGAGCGGGGCGAGCAGGGTGAGCAGGGAGAGGGCGAGCAGCACGGTGCCCGTCCCGTCGACGGGCTCGGGCCGCTGCGACCTCGTCTCCGGCACGAACCGGGCGGCGAGCACCAGCCCGACGGCCACGACCGGCACATTGACGAGGAACACGGAACGCCAGCCGGTGCCCCAGATGTCGGCGGCGACCAGCACCCCGCCGAGAATCTGCCCGGCCACCATGGAGAGGCCGGCGGTGGCGCCGTACAGGCTCATGGCCTTCGCGCGGCGGCCGCCGCTGGTGGCGGCCTGGATGGTGGCGAGGACCTGCGGGAGCATCGCGGCGGACGCGGCGCCCTGGGCGACCCGGGCGGCCACCAGCGACCAGGCGCCGGGCGCGAGTCCGCAGGCCAGCGAGGTCAGCCCGAACGCGGCCATGCCGCCGAGGAAGAGCCGGCGGCGCCCGAACAGGTCGCCGAGCCGGCCGCCGAGCACCAGCAGCACGGCGTAGGCGACGCCGTACCCGGCGACGACGAGTTCCAGGACCGCCTCGCCCGCGTGCAGGTCCGTCCCGATGGTGGGCAGGGCGACGTTGACGATGAAGAAGTCGATGAGGGGCAGGGCCGCGGCCAGCAGCACGGTGAACAGGCCGGGCCCGCCGAGCGCCGGTGGCGCGGACGGGGACCTCAAGGTCCGGGCGGTGACGGTTTCGGTCATGACACCGAGCCTGCTGGGCCGCTCAGCCTGGTACCAGAGTCTTCTTGTCCTGGTAGAAGAAGTACCTGGCAACAGGATCCGCCAGGCGGCAGTCTGGAGGCATGACGACCACGACCGGTGCGACGGCGGCCCCTCACACGGCCAGGGGCGCGGCCGTCCGCCGCCATGAACTGGCCGCGTTCCTGCGCAGCCGCCGTGAGCGGATCACCCCCGAGCAGGTGGGCCTGCCGCGCGGCATCCGCCGCCGTACCCCCGGCCTGCGCCGCGAGGAGGTGGCGCAGCTCTCCGCGGTCGGCGTCACCTGGTACACGTGGTTGGAACAGGCCCGGGACATCCAGGTCTCCGTCCAGGTCCTGGACGCCCTCGCCCGCACCCTCCGGCTCGACGTGAGCGAACGCGCCCACCTCTTCCAGCTGGCCGCCGCCGTCGACCCGACCCCGGCCTCCCGCTGCCCGAGCATCACCCCGGCCCTGTCCGAGATGCTCCGCGCCCTGGAACCCGTCCCGGCCTGCATCCAGAACAGCCGCTACGACATCCTCGCCCACAACCGCACCTACGGCCGGCTGATGGGCGATCTGGACGCGGTGCCGCCGGAGGACCGCAACTCCCTGATCCTCGTCTACACCCACCCCGAGTGGCGCCGGTCCATCGTCCACCTGGAGGAGACCCGGCGCTTCATGGCCGCCAAACTCCGCGCCGCCATGGCCGGCCACCTCGGCGAGCCGGCCTGGAAGATGCTGGTCAAACGCCTGATGGCGGAATCCCCCGAGTTCCGCGACATCTGGGAGCGGTACGAGGTGATGGGCGTGCCCAACACCAAGACCAAGCAGTTCCTCAACCCGTACGTCGGCCTGCTCACCATGGACCACACCGACCTGTGGCTGAACCCGGAGTACGGGGCCCGGATGGTCACCTACGTGCCGGTGAACGAGGAGTCACGGGAACGGCTGGCGAAGCTGGACGCGCTGACGGCCGCCGTCGAACACGGTTGAGTACGGGTACTCAGGACAGGGCACGGCCGTTCGAACCACCATGCTGGCAGGAAGCACGACCGACGACCGGCCCCAGGGGGACGACCGATGACAACCGGCCCTGCCCGCACCGTAGTCCGCCTGATGGTCGGCAACCGTGTCTCGGCGGCCTACCTCGCACTGGTCGTCCTCGTCATGGCCAAGGCGACCTTCGACTCGGTGTGGGCGGAGGACCCCGACCCCGACTACGCCTGGCTCTGGCCGCCCCTGGTCACCTTCCCCGCCTTCCTGTTCGTCTCGACGCTCGGCAGGACGGCCTGGGGCACGGACCTGCCGAACTGGCTCTTCATCACCACGATCGCCGTGTCGGCCCTGCTGCAGGCCCTGGCCCTGGGGGCGGTCCGGCAGGCGATCCAGGCACGCCACCGGCGGGCGACCCAGGCCAACTAGGCCGTCGGCAGCACGTACCGGAACGGGTGAACCGGGTCGATCGCGGGGATACCCAAGTCCTCTTGCCCGGGCGCACCATGGGCGCCCTGCCCCGGCAACGGGTGGTTCTGGAGGCCGACATGCCGCCGTGGGACGTCTTCATCAGTTACGCGAGCGAGGACAAGGACGAGGTCGCCCTGCCGCTGTCCGCCGCGCTGCGCCGTGCGGGGCTGCGGGTCTGGCTGGACCGGCAGGAAATCCGCGTGGGCGACAGCCTGAACGACAAGATCAACGAGGGGCTGGCGAACAGAGCCCGCCGTTCTCCTACCTCCTGGAAGAGATCGTGAGCAACCCCCGCGAACCCCGCGGCAGGCAGCAGTGGGCCGAGCGGGCCCTGGAATTCCTCGACCGGCTCGGTGAGGGCGATCCGCAGCTCAGGCCCGACTCCCTGCTCGACAACCCGCTCTTCGTCTGGGGCGGAGCTGCCCTCGCCGGATACTTCACCAAGGCCGAACTGCCGGTCGCCGCGTCCGCGGCCCTGGAACAGTTCGACACGTTCGAGGAGGAACAGCGGTACGCCTTCGCACATCAGATGGCGATCCTGGTCGACCTGCTGACCCAGATCGTGGGGAACAGCCTGAGACTGCGCCTGTTCTGCGACGCGACAGGTCTCTTCGGGCGGCAGTACACCACGGCGGAGGAACGCTCCGAGCCCGACCGCTTCATGCAGGTCACCCGCGAGGGGCTGTGACGCCCGGCCGGTGCGCGGTCCCCCTAGACCCGCTCCCCGGCCCCCACCACCTGCCGGATCTCCGCCGACTCCAGGCGCTGCGCCGCGCGCTCGGCCGTCGTGCGGGCCCAGCGGCCGTTCGTCAGGGCGCCCAGGACCAGGACCGCGAGGCCGCAGCCCGCGAGGACCCACCAGCCGGGGCGAGCGGCCGTCACGAAGGACTGGCGGTACGGCGACGAGCCGATCCCCGAGGCGAGGACCGCGCCGATGACCGCCACGCCCAGGGTCTGGCCCAGCTGCCTGCTGGTCGAGGCGACCGCGGCCGCGACACCCGCCTGGGACCTCGGCATCCCGGAGACCGCGGTGTTGGTGATCGGGGCGTTCACGAAGCCGAAGCCGATGCCGAACAGGACGTAGCCCGGGACGAGGGTGGCGTTGGACGTCTCCGCCTCGAACGCCGCGAACAGCACCGCGCTCGCCGTCATCGCCACCCCGGCGATCACCAGCGGCAGCCGGGGGCCGCGGCTCGCGACCAGCCGGCCCGACAGCGGGGCGCACAGGAACATCGGCACCGCCATCGGCAGCATCCACAGACCGGCGTGCAGGGCGTCGAGGCCGCGCACGTTCTGCAGGTACAGCGTGGACAGGAACAGGAAGCCGCCGAGCGACGCGAACGCGCTGATCGCGATCACGGTGGCCCCGCTGAACGGCGCCGAGCGGAAGAACCGCAGGTCGATGAGGGGCTCGTCGCGCCTCGGCTCGTACCAGAGCAGTCCGGTCAGGGCGGCGAGGGCCACCGCGGCGAACGGCAGCACCGTGCCCGTCCCCGCCGTCGGCGCCTCGATGATCGCGTAGGTCAGGGAGCCGAACAGGGCGATGACCAGCACCTGCCCGAGCGGGTCGGGGCGGCGGGCCCTGGGCGCCCGGGACTCCGGCACGAAGCGCAGCGTCAGCAGGACCGCCGCCAGCCCCACCGGGATGTTGACCCAGAAGATCGCGCGCCAGCCGACCGATTCCACCAGCAGGCCGCCGACCAGCGGGCCGGCGGCCATGGATATGCCGACCACCGCACCCCACACCCCGATCGCCCGGGCCCGCTCGCGCGGCTCGGTGAAGGTGTTGGTGATGATCGACATGGCCACCGGGTTGAGCATCGAGCCACCCACCGCCTGGACCATGCGGAACGCGATCAGCGACTCCAGGTTCGGCGCGAGCGAGCACAGCAGCGAGCCGATCGAGAAGACCACCAGGCCGGTCATGAAGACCTTCTTGCGGCCGATCCGGTCGCCGGTCGACCCCGCGAGCATCAGCAGCGAGGCCAGGACCAGCGTGTACGCGTCGATGGTCCACTGGAGGCCCGCCGTGGTCGCGTGCAGTTCGCGCTGCATGGACGGCAGGCCGACATTGAGGGCGGTCGTGTCGAGACTCACGATCAGCAGGCTCATACAGCAGATCGCGAGCACGAGCATGCGGCGGCGGGGACTCAGCTCGGGCATGCGTCGCATCGTACGCCCATTTCGATAGTGCGTCTAACTAATGAGTGTTGCATGATCGTGGCGGAGCGTGTCCGCGGGCGGTTGCCCACAGGGCCGGACGAGCATCGCGCGCCGTACGCGACAATGGAGGAATGCCCGAGCCCACGTCGCCCCTCCAGATCGGCCCCCACACCGTCCGGCCGCCGGTCGTCCTGGCCCCCATGGCCGGGATCACCAACGCGCCCTTCCGGACCCTGTGCCGGGAGTTCAGCGGCGGCAAGGGCCTGTTCGTCAGCGAGATGATCACGACCCGGGCGCTGGTCGAGCGCAACGAGAAGACCATGCAGCTGATCCACTTCGACGCGACCGAGAAGCCGCGCTCGATCCAGCTGTACGGCGTCGACCCGGCCACCGTCGGCAAGGCCGTCCGCATGATCGCGGAAGAGGACCTGGCCGACCACATCGACCTGAACTTCGGCTGCCCGGTCCCCAAGGTGACGCGGAAGGGCGGCGGCTCGGCCCTCCCGTACAAGCGCAACCTGCTCCGCGCGATCCTCCGCGAGGCCGTCTCCGGCGCCGGGGACCTCCCGGTCACCATGAAGATGCGCAAGGGCATCGACGACGACCACATCACCTTCCTCGACGCCGGCCGGATCGCCGTCGAGGAGGGCGTCACCTCGATCGCCCTGCACGGCCGCACCGCCGCCCAGCACTACGGCGGAACCGCCGACTGGGAGGCCATCGCCCGCCTCAAGGAACACGTCCCGGAGATCCCGGTCCTCGGCAACGGCGACATCTGGTCGGCCGAGGACGCGCTCAGGATGGTCCGCGAGACGGGCTGCGACGGAGTCGTGGTCGGGCGCGGGTGCCTGGGGCGGCCGTGGCTGTTCGCGGACCTGGTCGCCGCCTTCGAGGGCCGCGAACAGGAGATCCGGAAGCCGGCGCTCCGCGAGGTCGCCGACATCATGGTCCGGCACGCCACCCTGCTCGGCGAGTGGATCGGCGACGAGTCCAAGGGCGTCGTCGACTTCCGCAAGCATGTCGCCTGGTACCTGAAGGGCTTCGCCGTCGGCAGCGAGATGCGGGGGCGCCTCGCGATTACGTCGTCGCTGGCGGAACTCCGCGCGGGCCTCGACGAGCTGGACCTCGACCAGCCCTGGCCCACGGGCGCCGACGGGCCCCGCGGCCGTACGTCCGGCAACAACCGGGTGGTGTTGCCGGACGGCTGGCTGAAGGACCCCTACGACTGCGCCGGGATCGGCGAGGACGCCGAACTCGACACCTCCGGCGGCTGAGAAACCGCCGGTTCCACTTCGGCCGGTTCTTCCTCGGCTAGTTCTTCTTCGGGTGCGGGGTGGAGCCGTAGGCCGCGAGGAACTTGTCGCGGAACGCGCTCATCTTCCACACCGGGGCGTTGTGCGCCGGGCGCAGACCGTCGGTCCAGTTCCAGGAGTCGATCGCGTCCAGCACCTTCGGGTCCTTGGCGACGATCGAGATCGGCACATCACGGCTGGCGTGGTTGCCGCTGACCCGGGCGATCGGCTGGTGGTCGCCGAGGAAGACCAGGACCGTGTTGTCGTTGCCGTAGCGCTGCAGCCACTGGGTGAGCGCGGTCACCGTGTACTGCACCGACTTGCCGTACTCCTGGCGGGACTTGGTGGTGTCGGCGATGACGTCGGACGCCTTGTTGCCGGCCTTCTGGATCGCGTTGAAGACCGAGCCGTCGCCCAGCTGGTCCCACGGCACCATCTTCGGGATCGGCGCCCACGGCTGGTGGCTGGAGGTCAGGATCAGGAACGACATCCGCGACTTGCCGTCGGCCGGCTTCTTGCTGTGCACCCGCTCCTGGAACTGCTGCAGCGCGTACTGGTCGGGCATCGTCGACCAGCTGAACTTCGGTCCCTTGTAGCCGAGCTGGAAGGCGTTGTAGACCTTGTCGAGGCCGTAGAAGCTCTGCTCCGGCCAGCCCTTCTGGATACCCGGCATCACACCGACCGTGTCGAAGTCACCGGTCTTCTTGAACGCCTTGGTCAGACTGAGGTGGTCGCTGGCCATGACGGTCCGGTAGCGCTGCTGGTTGCTGACCCACAGCCCGGACATCGTCGTGGAGTGGCCGAGCCAGCTGCTGCCGCCGTACGTCGCCGACGTCAGCCAGCCGCTCTTCGCGGCGTAACCGGCCTTCTTCAGCATCGCCGTCTGCGCGTCCAGCGTCTTGTCGACACCGGGCGCCTCGATCGGGTCCTCGATCGCGCTGCGGCCGTAGCTCTCGATGAACGTGAAGATCATGTCCTTGCCGCGCAGGGCCGGCACCAGCTGTGAGCCCGGGGTGTTCCCGAAGGCGTCCACCTTGGCGACCTTCTGGAAGTCCGCCTCGTCGCGCAGCGTCGCCCGGACGGTCTGCACCTGCGTCTTGAGAACGGCGGTCGCCTTCTGCGAGGCGAGCGGCGCGCCGGTGAGCGACAGTCCGAGCGCGTTGCAGGTGATCCACACCGTGCCGACGATCAACGTGCCCCGGGTCGCCCGGCCGCGGCTGCGCGCCAGCTGGTTGGCGAGGCGCACGGCGGCCAGTGCGACGAGCCCGATCACCAGGAAGACCAGCAGCACCGCACCGACCGTGATCGCCAGCTCGGTGGTCGTGCCGAGGGTGTCCTGCAGATAGCCGCGGGCGTCGGGGAGCAGCGACCAGTCCAGGATGATGTTGAAGGGCCGGCCGAGATACTCCAGGAACCCGATGTTGAAGACGTCCACGATGGCCAGTGCCCCCACCACCGCGCCGCCCAGCGCCGCCAGCACCAGCCGGGGCCGGCGCGGCAGGCTCAGCAGCACGACCGCCCCGATGATCGCCTCGGCCGGAATCCGCACGAACATCGCCGGCTTCAGCCCGCCGATCGTGTTCGGCATCACCAGGCAGGCGTAGACGAGGAGGGCGGAGAGGATGGTGAGCGCGAGGGAGAAGGCACGCGCGGCGGAGGGGTGTTCGCTGCGCCGGCGCTGCCATATTCGGGGGCGCCGGGCCGGGGCGGATCCGGAACCGGCGGGGTCGGGGGCGGCGGGTTCGGGGGCGGCCTCCGCCTCCGGGGCGGCGGCTTCGTCGCCGACGGCCGCTTCGGCAGTGGCTTCGCCAGCGGCGTCGGCAGGGGCTTCCGAAGCCGCTTCGGCCACCGCTTCGGCGACGGTGGCCTCATCGGATGCGACGACTTCACCGGGTCCGGCTTCCGGGGCCGTGGCCTTTTCGGCTACGGCGGCCTCTTCGGGTACGTCTCCGGGAGCGACCGTTTCTTCGGGTGCGGCCTTCTCGCCTTCGGCCTCGGCCTGGGCGGCCTCGACCGGGGCCTCGGCCGCCGTACCCTCGACCTCTTCCGCCTTCTCGGCTTCCGTGGTCGTCGCGACCTCAGCCTCGGTCTCCCCGGCCGTACTGGATGACTGGCGTGTGCTCGTGTGCTGAGGCAACCCGGAGGTCCTTCCGTGCGAGACCCGTAAACGGAACCGGCGGGTCAACGCTGGGGAGGTCTGGACCCGTCGACCTCCCGTACGGCCTGCACATAACCCATGTTCAGGCTTTTCGGCAAACACCGGGCAAACACAGCGGCCGACGGTGTTCACGCAACGCTACGCACCCCCGACAGCGGTCAACAGTGCCAGGGGAGCCGCCGCCGACCGCGATTCCCGCACACACGCATGCGGATAGGGCACCGGCTCCGGATGCGTGTCCCTCCCGTACCCGGCCAGCACCTCCGGCAGCCGGTGCCCGCCGGCGGTCGCCGCGTCCACCAGCCCGTGCGCCACGGCCCGGGCCTCGTCATGCAGCCCGTACCGCGCCAGCCCCAACGCGATCAGCGCGTTGTCATGCGGCCACACCGACCCCCGGTGATACGACAACGGGTGGTACGCGGCCTGCCCCGCGGCCAGCGTCCGCACCCCCCACCCCGAGAAGAAGTCCGGCTCCAGCAGCCGTCGGCCCACCTCCTCCCCGTACTCCTTGTCCAGCAACCCGGACCACAACAGGTGCCCCGCGTCCGAGGCGAGCGCGTCGACCTGCCGCCCCTCCCCGTCCAGGGCCAGCGCGGGAAAGGACGACTCCCGCATCCAGAAGTCCTGTTGGAAGCGGTCCCGCAGATCAGCGGCGGCCTGTTCGAGGAGCGCCGCGTACGTCTCGTCGGCCCACACCGTCCGCGCCACCCACGCGGTCCGCCGCAACGCGTCGTACGCGTACCCCTGCGCCCCCGCCGCCATCACGGTCCCCATCGGCCGGCTGCCGTCGGCGGAGCAGATCGCGCCGGGGGAGTCCTTCCAGTTCTGGTTGGCGAGCCCGCCCTTGTCCGCGCGGTAGACGAGATAGCCGCGCGAGGTCAGACCGCCGTGGTCGAGCATCCATCCGACGGCCGCGCGGGCGTTGCGTTCGAGGCGGCGGGCCGTCGCCAGGTCCCCGGTCTGTTCCACGTACGCGCCGAACAGGATCAGGAACAACGGCGTCGCGTCGACCGAGCCGTAGTAACGCCCGTACGGCACCTGCCCGAAGTGCGCCAGCTCCCCGTGCCGCACCTCGTGCACGATCTTCCCGGGCTGGGCCACGGCGTTCGCGCCGGCCTCGGTCGCCTGGGTGGCGGCGAGCGCCGGGAGGGTGGCGGCGGCCAGCTGGGGGCGGTAGGGGAGGGCGAAGAGTGAGGTGAGCAGGGCGTCGCGGCCGAGCAGGGTGAGGAACCAAGGGGCGCCCGCGGCGGGGACCTTGAGCTTCTCGCCGTCCGGACCGGTGGCCGGCACCTGGAGCGAGGCGAGGTCGGCGAGGCCGCGGGCGCAGGCCGCCGCCAGCTCCGGCCAGCCGGTGGGGAAGGCGACGCCCTCCACGAACTCGCCTTCCATGGCCAGGAGTTGCTCGTTGAGCGCGGCCGGGTCGCGGGGCACGCGCAGGGCCCGCCGGTCGCCGTGCGGGCGTCCGATCACCCGGAGGACCAGCTCGGTCGTGCCGTGCGGTTCCAGCTCCAGCGTCCACACCAGCCGCCGGGCGCCGGTCCCGGTCTCCTCGACGCCGTCCGGTGCGGGCTCGGTGGTGATGGTCGTACAGGACCGCCACTCGCCCCGGCGGTAGCCGAACTCCAGCCCGTCGTCGAGGACCTGCCGGGAGCGTACGGCCCCGGACTTCACGTAGGTGCGGTGGTCGGCGCGGAGTTCGAACTGGTCGGTGAAGTCGGCGTCGGCGGTGATCGCGAGGCGGATCGTGGTCGGCACCGGACGGTTGCTGGTGACCCGCAGGGACTCCACGAACGAGCCGTCGCCGACCGCCTGTTCACGGAAGAGCGTGTGCGCGGGCGGTTCCTGGCGGCCGCCGCGCGGGACCAGGACGCAGCGCGCGCCGTCCCCGTCGGCGACCGGGGTGAGCACCTCCGGCAGCGCCCCGTCGACCGTCAGCTGCCAGCGGCTGAGATGCCGGGCGTCCCGTACGAATAACCCGTCCGGGGAACCGCCGCCCCGGACGCCGCTGATGTCGCCGCGGTCGTCAACGGCGGCGAACGTCGCGCCGTGCACGAGCAGATGATGCCGGTCCGTCATCCCCGGTCCCCTCCTTTGTCTTCAGTTCGAACGTGCCGGTGTCCATGGGGACACGTGGTTTTGTCAGCTCTTGCCCAGGTTTTGGCGTTCGTCGTGTGGCGCACCGTGCGGCCCGGAGTGTGGTTCGCCGTGCGGTTCGCTGTGCGGCCCGGAGTGTGGTTCGTCGTGTGGCGCACCGTGCGGCCCGGAGTGTGGTTCGCCGTGCGGTTCGCTGTGCGGCCCGGAGTGTGGTTCGCCGTGCGGTGCCTGCCGCTGGTGGTGCAGGTCGAGCGCCAGCGCCGCCGTCCAGCTGAATCCGGCCGCTCCGCACGCCTCGCCCGTGTACGGGTCGACGTACTCGGCGAACCCGCTCGCGTCGGCCGTCCGTACGAGCGCCTCGCACAGCGCGTCGGCCCGCTCCCGCTCGCCGTGCTCGCGCAGCCCGCGCTCCAGCAGCCAGCCGGTGTTGAACCAGGCGGGCCCGCGCCAGTAGCGGTGCGGGTCGAAGGCCTCGCCGAGCAGGTCGTAACTGGGGACGAGACGGGTGCCGGTGCCGAAGTGCGGGCCGCCCAGTGTGCGCACGAGCGCGGCGGCGATCTCGCGCGGCAGCTCGGGCAGGATCAGCGGGACCAGTCCGGAGACGCTGCGCTCGGGGATCGGGCCGCCACCTCGCAGGTCCCGGCAGAGGAAGATCTCCTTCTCCGGATCCCACAGCCGGTCCACCAGCGCCGCCGTCAGCCGCTCCGCCCGTGCGTGCCGGGCCGTGCCGGTCGCCCCCAGCTCCCGCGCGATCCGGGCGAGGGCGTGCTCGGAGGCGATGAGCAGCGCGTTGAAGGCGGGGTCCTCGACGGCGAACTCCCTGGTACGGTCCGCGTATCCGGCGTCCCGGTAGTCCGTCGCCAGCCGCACGTACCGCCCGTAGTCCAGATCCGTCGGCCGGTCCTCGGCGGCACCGTGGTCGAGGTCGGCACGCCGGAAGGAGCGCGCGGGCGCCGGGGTGACCCGGGCGAGGGGGGCGTCCCAGCAGGGGCTGTTGTCCATCCCCTGCTCCCAGGGGTGTACGACGGAGGCCAGACCGCCGCCGCCCAGGTCGCGCCGGTGCAGCAGATAGCGGTGCCAGGCGGCCAGGCGCGGGTAGACGTTCGCCAGGAAGCCGCGCGCCCGTGAGAGCCCCGGGTCGGCGCGGTGCACCAGCCAGGCCGCCAGCGCGTGCACCGGTGGCTGCACGATCCCGGAGGTCTGTACGGTGCGCGGGGCGCCCGCAGCGCGCCCCGCGGTCGAGGAGCGCCAGAAGTCGGGGCTCGGGAAGTACGCGTCGAGGGGCACGGAGGGGTTGAACACGATGTGCGGGATCCGCCCGTCGGCCCACTGGGCGGCCAGCAGCGTCTCCAGCTCCGTCTGCGCGCGCAGCGGCGACAGATGCCTGAGCCCGATCGCGATGAACGCCGAGTCCCACGACCACTGGTGCGGATACAGGCTCCGGGAGGGCACGGTCGAGGTGCCGGTCCAGTTGTCGTCGAGCACACGTGCGGCTCTGACGTGCAGGGACCGTGATCCGGCGGCAGGGGCGGACAGCGGATCGTATGCAATCTCGCGATCGAGCGCATGGGCTGTGAGCTGGGCAGTGCGATCCACTCGGGGCTCCCCGAAGACGTCCGGCCGGCCGGGTTTGGCTGTGGCTACCGTAGGGTTACGTCTATTTAACACGCAAAACTCAATATGTAATGCAAGCTTGAGAAACACAAGGGGGTGCGCATGACCGGACGTCCGGGGAGCACCGGCAGGACCGGCAGGGGCGGCGGCCAGGCGAGCGCCGGGGAACTGCTCGAACTGGTGCGCAGCGGACGGGCCGTGACGCGCGGTGCGCTCCAGCGGACCACCGGGCTCTCCCGCGCGACCGTCGGCCACCGCCTGGACCGCCTGTTCCGCGCGGGCTGGCTGCGCGAGGGCGCCGGCGGCCCGGTCGACTCCCCGCTCGGCGGACGCCCTTCCATCACCCTTGAGTTCGACGACTCCCACGCGGTGGTGCTGGCCGCCGACCTGGAGACCCGCCATGCGCGGGCCGCCGTACTCTCCCTGACCGGCGAGATCCTCGCCGAGCACTCCGGCACGCTGGTCATCCAGGACGGCCCGGACGCCGTACTGGGCGAACTCGGCCGCTGGTTCGCCGAGTTGCTGGAGAAGGCTGGGCACCGGGCGGCGGAGGTGTGCGGGGTGGGCCTCGCGGTACCGGGCCCCGTCGACACCGAGACCGGCCGGGTCTTCCAGCCCCCGATCATGCCGGGCTGGGACGGCTACGACATAAGAGGCCGGATGGCCAGGGCGTTCACGGAACACACGGGCGCACCGCCGGTCCCGGTCCTGGTCGACAACGACGCGAACCTGATGGCGTACGGGGAGCAGCGCGCCGGCCACCCCGACTGCTCGGCGTTCGTCCTGGTCAAGGTCTCGACCGGTATAGGGGCCGGGGTCGTGGTTGACGGCTCGATCTACCGGGGCATCGACGGCGGCGCCGGGGACATCGGCCATATCCGGGTGGGCGCGGAGGCGCAGTGCCGCTGCGGTTCGTACGGCTGCCTCGCCGCCGTCGCGAGCGGTGGCGCCGTGGCCCGGAAGCTGGCGGAGTCCGGGGTTCCGGCGGCGTCCGGGTCGGATGTGCGGGACCTGCTCGCCTCGGGCCACCCGGAGGCGGCGGCGGTGGCGCGGGAGGCCGGCCGCATGGTCGGAGACGTCCTCGCGACGGTCGTGACTCTCCTCAACCCTGGCGTGCTGATGATCGCGGGCGATCTGGCGGGCACCCCGTTCCTCACCGGCGTACGGGAACTGCTCTACCAGCGGGCACTGCCCCGCTCCACCGCTCATCTGGACGTGGTCACCTCGCGGCTGGGGGAGCGGGCGGGGCTGATCGGGGCCGGGGCGCTGGTCGTGGAGCACCTGTACGCGCCGGAGCGGGTGGAGGAACGGCTGCTGGCGCTGGGCGTGTGACCGGCGCGTGGGCGTGTGACCGGCACGTTGCGGTTCCGTTTTCCGGTCCGCGGCCCTGTCCGCATGGTGAACTCGGGCGGTCTGTGGCAGCGTGATTCTCGCCACCCTTGATAAGGGTTGCGCTCAGATGAGCGGATCATGGGCGACTGCACTTCTCCAAGGGGTGGCACTGGGTGCCACCCCTTGATCGTTCATCGATCGAAATCAGACGTGCAGTCATGGCGCTCATCTGAGCGAAATAGTGTGGCGCTGAGCGAACTTGCGTTCAAGAAGTGAAAACACAATCGGGTATCCGCTTGCCAAGCTTTGACTTTCGATCCACTGGCGGACGACTGGTTACGGGCGCATGACACACAAGTAGACGTACCCAGGCGCCTTCGATCTGGGTATGTTCCTCGCCGTCAGGGCAGCCACCGCGTCCTCGAGGGAGTCGAGACCCGTGTCGGAAAACAAAGAACCCCACGTAGCGAAGCTCGTCTACGACTTCACCGAGGGAAACAAGGACCTCAAGGACCTCCTGGGTGGCAAGGGTGCGAACCTCGCCGAGATGACCAACCTGGGGCTCCCCGTTCCCCCGGGCTTCACCATCACGACCGAAGCCTGCAAGGTCTACCTCGACAGCGGCGAGGAGCCGACGGCACTGCGTGACGAGGTGAGTGCGCACCTCGACGCTCTCGAAGCGCGGATGGGCAAGAAGCTCGGCCAGGCCGACAACCCGCTGCTGGTCTCGGTCCGCTCCGGTGCCAAGTTCTCCATGCCCGGCATGATGGACACGGTCCTGAACATCGGCCTGTCCGACAAGTCCGTGCAGGGCCTGGCCAAGCAGGCAGGCGACGACCGCTTCGCGTGGGACTCCTACCGCCGCCTCATCCAGATGTTCGGCAAGACGGTCCTGGGCGTCGACGGCGAGCTCTTCGAGGAGGCCCTGGACGCGGCGAAGGACGCCAAGAAGGTCACCGTCGACACGGACCTGGAGGCGGCCGACCTCAAGAAGCTGGTCACCAAGTTCAAGAAGATCGTCAAGACCGAGGCCGGCCGGGACTTCCCGCAGGACCCGCGCGAGCAGATGGACCTCGCGATCCGCGCGGTCTTCGAGTCCTGGAACACCGACCGCGCCAAGCTCTACCGCCGCCAGGAGCGCATCCCCGGCGACCTCGGTACGGCCGTCAACATCTGTTCGATGGTCTTCGGCAACCTGGGCCCGGACTCCGGCACGGGCGTCGCCTTCACCCGCGACCCCGCCTCCGGCCACCAGGGCGTCTACGGCGACTACCTCCAGAACGCCCAGGGCGAGGACGTGGTCGCGGGCATCCGCAACACGGTCCCGCTCGCCGAGCTGGAGCAGATCGACAAGAAGTCGTACGACCAGCTGATGCAGATCATGGAGACGCTGGAGAACCACTACAAGGACCTCTGCGACATCGAGTTCACGATCGAGCGCGGTCAGCTGTGGATGCTCCAGACGCGCGTCGGCAAGCGCACGGCGGGCGCGGCCTTCCGGATCGCCACCCAGCTCGTGGACCAGGGCCTGATCGACGAGACCGAGGCGCTACAGCGCGTCACGGGCGCCCAGCTCGCCCAGCTGATGTTCCCCCGCTTCGACGAGCAGGCGAAGACCCAGCAGGTCGGCCGCGGCATCGCGGCGTCGCCCGGCGCGGCGGTCGGCAAGGCGGTCTTCGACTCGTACACCGCCGTGAAGTGGTCCCGTTCGGGCGAGAAGGTCATCCTGGTCCGCCGCGAGACCAACCCCGACGACCTGGACGGCATGATCGCCGCCGAAGGCATCCTGACCTCCCGCGGCGGCAAGACCTCCCACGCGGCCGTGGTCGCCCGCGGCATGGGCAAGACGTGCGTGTGCGGCGCGGAGGAGCTGGAGGTCGACACCAAGCGCCGCCGGATGACGGTCCCGGGCGGCCATGTGGTCGAGGAGGGCGACGTCATCTCCATCGACGGCTCCTCGGGCAAGGTCTACCTGGGCGAGGTCCCGGTGGTCCCGTCCCCCGTCGTCGAGTACTTCGAGGGCCGGATGCACGCGGGCGCCCAGGACGCCGACGAACTCGTCGAGGCGGTCCACCGCATCATGGCGTTCGCGGACCGCAAGCGCCGGCTGCGCGTGCGCGCCAACGCCGACAACGCCGAGGACGCGCTGCGGGCCCGCCGCTTCGGCGCCCAGGGCATCGGCCTGTGCCGTACCGAGCACATGTTCCTCGGCGACCGCCGCGAGCTGGTGGAACGCCTGATCCTGGCGGACACGGAGGAGGAGCGCGAGGAGAGCCTGAGCGCCCTGCTCCCGCTCCAGAAGAAGGACTTCGTCGAGCTCTTCTCGGCGATGGACGGCCTCCCGGTGACGGTCCGTCTCCTGGACCCGCCGCTGCACGAGTTCCTCCCCGACATCACGGAACTCTCCGTCCGCGTGGCCCTGGCCGAGTCCCGCCAGGAGTCCCACGAGAACGACCTCCGCCTCCTCCAGGCGGTGCACCGCCTGCACGAGCAGAACCCGATGCTGGGCCTGCGCGGCGTACGCCTCGGCCTGGTCATCCCCGGCCTGTTCACGATGCAGGTCCGTGCGATCGCCGAGGCGGCGGCGGAACGCAAGAACGCCAAGGGCGACCCGCGCGCCGAGATCATGATCCCCCTGGTCGGCACGGTCCAGGAGCTGGAGATCGTCCGCGAGGAAGCCGACCAGGTCATCGCGGAGGTGGAGGCGGCCACGGGTGTGAACCTGAAGCTGTCGATCGGCACGATGATCGAACTCCCGCGGGCCGCCCTGACGGCGGGCCAGATCGCGGAGGCGGCGGAGTTCTTCTCCTTCGGCACGAACGACCTCACTCAGACGGTCTGGGGCTTCAGCCGGGACGACGTGGAGGCCTCCTTCTTCACCGCGTACCTGGAGAAGGGCATCTTCGGCGTGTCGCCCTTCGAGACGATCGACAAGGACGGCGTCGGCTCCCTGGTCGAGCTGGCGGCGAAGGCGGGCCGGGCTACCCGCCCGGACCTGAAGCTCGGCGTCTGCGGCGAGCACGGCGGCGACCCGGAGTCCGTCCACTTCTTCCACGAGGTGGGCCTGGACTACGTCTCCTGCTCCCCGTTCCGCATCCCGGTGGCCCGCCTGGAGGCGGGCCGCGCGGCGACGCAGTCGGCGGGCAGCGACCACCGCTGACGTCTACCGACGGGAGGCCGGCGACGAGCTCGGCCTCCCGCCGCGAACCCCGGGTCCGCCGTCCGTCCCCGACCCTCAAGACCGATGGACGGCGGCCCCGGCACGCAAGAGAGGGGCGGCACCCTGTGCGGGGGTGCCGCCCCTTCGTGCGTCAGCTGGAGGGGCTGGCACGTGGTGTCGTCGGGGGACGGGGGGTGGTCAGCGCCGGGGTTCGGTTTCCGCTCCCCCTCTGCGCCAGGCACCGAGCAGTTCCTCGGGGCCGTACGCCGCCTGGAGTCCGGAGCAGGCGATCCCGCTGCGGGAGACCGCCACGAGCGGTACCGGGTCGTCGGTGATCGCCGCCCGGTGCTTCTGCAGTGCGGCCAGGTCGTGGCTGTCGAAGGTGGAGTTCTCCAGCCACTTGACCGAGCCGAGGAAGAGCAACTTCTTGGCCATCGGCTGCCGGTCGGCGCCCACCAGGTCGATTTCCACGTCGTTGCTGCGGGTCCAGTAGCCGCCGATCGCCGGGACGGCGGGCAGGGCCCCGTCGGGCAGGAGGCGGGCGAGGGATTCCCGGACCAGGGGCTCGATCGCGCGGCCACGCCAGCTCGTCCACCGCTCCTTGATCCGGCTCAGTGTGAGATCTCCCCGCATCCGCTCGATCTCCGCCATGTGCGGATCCAGGAACGCGAGCCAGAAGCGCAGGTAGGGGTCGGCCACCCGGTAGCGGCGCTCCTTCGACGGCCTCAGCGAGAGCGGCAGCTCGGCTGCCACGACCCGTTTCCCGGTCAGGACGTCGGTGGCCCGGGTGAGCGAGGTGTGGGCGATGCCGCCGGCCGCGCGAGCGATGTTGGTGAACGTCCGCTCCCCGGATCCGATGGCTCGCAAGACCTCCCTGCTCATCGCCTGCGGTGGAAACTCCGCGGCCAGTGAGCGCTCGGCGGAGACCAGCAGTGCGGAGATCGGGTTGTCCAGAGAGTCGCGGAGGAACTCCCAGACATCCGCTCCGGCCCGCCACTCGGCGCAGATCAGGGGGAGCCCCCCGGTGATCAGCGCGGCGTCGAACGCGGCCGACGGGGACAGGCCGAGCATCTCACCGATGTCGGCCGGGTTCAGCGGCCCCACGACCATTTCCCGCCCCCGCTGGTGGAAGGGGCGGTCGTAGCTGTTCAGCGCCTCCATCATCGACAGGTCGGACCCGACCAGGAGGAGAAGCACCGGCTTCCGGCTGAGCAGCCGGTCCCATGCCCGCTGCAACATGCCCTCGAAGGCGTCGATGCGGTCCATGAGATACGGGACCTCGTCGATGACGACCACACTCGGGCTGTCGTCCGGCAGGATCTCCGCGAGCAGCCTGAATGCCGCATTCCACTGTTCCGGGGTCTCCTCGGCGAACAGTCCCCGCTCCGGCAGGGTGGATCTGGCAACGGCGTCGAGCAACTCCGTCAGCTCGTCCTGTGCCGTACCGCCCGCCGCGGTGAAGAAGAGGTACGGCGTCTCGGTCCGCCGGAGAAACTCCTCGACGAGGCTGGACTTGCCGACCCGCCGCCTTCCTCGCATGAGGATGCACTGCCCCGGTTCCGCGGACCCGACGGTCTCGGCAACCGCCTGGAAGGCGTTGCCGAGAACGCTCAGCTCGCGGTCCCGCCCGATGAAACGACGCACAGCAAGCCTCCCGGGAGTAATAGTATCGACAGGGATACTATCGCCACCGATACCATCTTTCTCCGGATGCGGAAGGCGGCCGAGGGGGCGCGCCGTGCCCTGAGAGTGCCCTGCGAGGTCAGCTGCCGGTCTGCGGCCCCCAGCGCTCGGGTCCCACTCCGCGCCAGTCGATCCACGGCGCGTCGGCCACCTCCGCCGGATCGATCTCCAGTCCGGCCCGGCGGAGGAACTCGGCGACGTCGGCCACGTTGTGGGCCAGGCCGAGGATCTCGCCGTCCACGCGTACCCGCCGGCCGCCGGTGGGCGACGGCGGATGGATGGTCACGCGTATCGGTCCGGACATGCCTTCAGGATCATCCGGGACATGCGGCCCCGCACTCCAGCCCGTCATCGGAGCAGCCGCCCGCTCGTGTCCCCGCCCGGTCGTCCGAGAGCACGGAGTTCCCACCACACCGCCGGGCTCGGGCGCCGTCGTTGCCAGTAGGGATGGAAGAAGAGCTGAGCCGACAGCCGGTACAGGCGTCGGCGCAGCTCGGTCCGGCCGGGCTGCTCGGCGAGCTGCCGGTAGGTGGCACTCCACTCCTGTTGCGCCTGGGTCAGGTCCGCGGGAAACGGTCGCATGACCGGATTCAAGCATGTGTTCGATTTTTGAGGCCACTGCGGAAGCCGTAGAGAGTCGGTGGCTGTCAGAGCAGGCCGAGGTCGTCGAGTTCCTTGTACAGGTCGGCGCGGGGGGAGCCGGCGGGCGTCCGCGGGGTGGTGCCCGCCGTCGTCCGGGCGGTGCCGGCCGTCGTCGGGACGGTGGCGTCGCCGGTGGCGGTCCGGGTGTGGCGGTCGCGGAAGAGCCAGGCTCCGGCCAGGCCGCCGAGCAGACCGCCGAGGTGGCCGAGCCAGCTCACGCCCGGTGTGCCGGGGACGGCCACCGTGAGGAGGTATGCGAAGGAGGCGCCCATGACGATCCCGACCAGCGTGTCGATCAGATGCCGGTCGAAGAGGCCCCGTACGACGACGTAACCGAAGTACCCGAAGATCAGGCCGCTGGCGCCGACCGTCGCCACATCGTCCCGCTCGAAGAACCACACCACGACACCGCTGCTCAGTGCGATCAGCAGGGTCAGCCCGAGGAACCGCACCACCCCTCGGTAGGCGGCGAGGAAACCGAAGACGAACAGGGGGCCGGAGTTGCTCTCGATGTGCGCCCAGCTCCAGTGCAGCAGCGGGGCGACCAGGATGTCGGGCAGTGTGCCGACGTCGCCGGAGACCACCGCGTAGTCCCGTGAGAGGGCGTAGTGGTCGGCGTAGTTGGCGAGCTGTACGAGCCAGACGACCGCGAGCAGTGCGAACATCACGAAGAACGCCTTCCGCGCCTCCGCGATCAGCTGCTCGGGACCGGCCGTCGTCCCGCCGGTCCGGTCCCTGTTCCGCACCCCGGTCCGGTCCCTGTTCCGCACCCCGGTCCGGTCCCTGTGCTGCGGCCCCATGGCAGGCTCCCCCTCAGACGGATTCCACGTCCCCACCACGGCGCACTTTACGACAGCCCGGCGGATCCGGCCGGGGGCCGTTCGCCGGCTCCGCCCACAGGTCCGCCGGTACGACCCCGACGGACCGGCCGTGGGCGTCCAGGAGGCGGCCGAGGAGTTTGTCCTGGCGCAGGGTGACGACCCGGTCGGCGATGTCCAGAGCCGGGTGGGCCGTGGCCAGTTGGGTCTCCAGCCGGAGGATGTCGCCGAGCGAGTGCAGGGTGGCCTGGACGACGAGGTTCTGCGGGCCGCTGACGGCGGCGCAGTTGCGGGTCTCGGGGAGGTGGATGAGGGACTGGCCGATGTCGGGGAGGTCGGCGGGCGGGACCTTGGCCCAGAAGGTGACGGCGACCGGCCAGCCGCTCAGCGGGCGGGCGAAGTCGCAGCGGAAGCGGAGCAGACCGCGGCGGGTGAGCGCTTCGATGCGGCGTTTGGCGGTGGAGAGGCTGACGCCGAGGTCCCGTGCCAGAGTCTGGTGCGGCGCCCGGCCGTCCCGGGCGAGGCGGGTGACCAGGGCCCGGTCGACGGGGTTGATCTCGCCCAGGGCGCCGCGCGGGGTGTGCGCCGGGGACGGGGCCGTGAGCCGGGCGCGCTGGGCCGGAGTCAGGGCCGCGATACGCCAGTGGCCTCCCTCGGTGAACATGTGGGTGACGATCCGGGACTGGACGTCGGTGATGCCGGGCAGGCGCGGGAGCAGGTCGAGGGTGTAGCGGGACAGGGCCGGCAGGTCGCGGGTGGCGACCGTGGCGAGGATGTCGTGGCCCGTGGCCGTGCGCTCGATCGTGACCATGTGGGGGTGGGTGCTCAGGGCCCGGGCGACCTGGGCCGTGGTGCCCGGGGCGCAGTCGATCACGACGTACGCGACACAGATCTGTTCGAGCAGGCGTGGGCCGGGGGAGAAGCCCACCCAGGCCGTGCCCTGCTCGGAGAGGCGGTGGAAGCGGCGGGCCACGGTGACCGGGTCGACGTCCAGGGCCCGCCCGAGCTCGGTCCAGGAGGCCCGCGGGCGCAGCTGCAGCGCGTTGATCAGCGCCAGCTCGTCCTCGCTGAGCGGGAGCGGGACCGGCGGTACGGCAGCATCCTGCGCCGCCTCGCCAGGTGAGCCAGAATCCTGCGTTTCGAAGCCGTCGCGCGCCACTCTCCCCTTGTGGACTTGCGGGGCCCGCACCCGGCGGGCCGGGGCTGAAGGAGGTCGGGATCATGGCTTTCGCCGACTACCAGAACGAGATCTACCTCGACGGGCTGCGCGGGGTGGTGCCGCGGTTCCCGATGTCGTACGACGATCTGGAGCCGTTGGCCCAGGCCGCGATGCCCGCCTCGGTGCGTTCGTATGTCGCGGGCGGCGCGGGCGACGAGCGGACCCAGCGGGCCAATGTGAGCGCGTTCGAGCGGTGGGGGCTCGTGCCGCGCATGCTGGTGGGCGCCACGGACCGGGATCTGTCCGTCGACCTGTTCGGGATGCGGCTGGCCTCGCCGCTGTTCATGGCGCCGGTCGGGGTGATCGGGCTGTGCGCGCAGGACGGGCACGGCGATCTCGCCGTCGCCCGCGCCGCCGCGCGCACCGGCGTACCGATGGTCGCCTCCACACTGACCGTCGACCCGCTGGAGCAGGTCGCCGCCGAGTTCGGTGACACCCCGGGCTTCTTCCAGCTCTACACCCCCACCGACCGGGAGCTGGCCGAGAGCCTGGTCCACCGTGCCGAGAAGGCCGGGTTCAAGGGGATCGTCGTCACCCTGGACACCTGGATCACCGGCTGGCGGCCCCGGGACCTGAGCACCAGCAACTTCCCGCAGCTGCGCGGGAACTGCCTGGCCAACTACACCAGCGACCCCGTCTTCCGCGCCCTCCTCGGCGGCCGGAGCCCCAAGGACGACCCGCAGGCCGCGGTCGTCCTGTGGGCGCGGATCTTCGGCAACCCGCTCACCTGGGACGACCTGCCCTGGCTGCGCTCGATCACCGATCTGCCGCTGATCCTCAAGGGCATCTGCCACCCCGAGGACGTCCGCCGCGCCAAGGACGCCGGCGTGGACGGCGTCTACTGCTCCAACCACGGCGGCCGCCAGGCCAACGGCGGCCTGCCCGCCCTCGACGCGCTTCCCGGCGTGGTCGAGGCCGCCGACGGGATGCCGGTCCTCTTCGACTCCGGGGTCCGGACCGGCGCCGACATCGTCAAGGCCGTCGCGCTGGGCGCCACCGCCGTCGGCGTCGGCCGTCCCTACGCGTACGGTCTCGCGTACGGCGGTGAGGCCGGCCTCGTCCACATCCTGCGGGCGCTGCTCGCCGAGGCCGACCTGATCATGGCCGTCGACGGCTATCCGCGCCTCGCCGATCTCACGCCGGAGACGCTTCGGCGCGTTGCCTGACCGCGACCGCAGGTCCGACGGGGGCGCCGCGACCGGTGCCACGACGCGCTCCGGACCGTCGGTCGGTGCCGGCCTCGACCGGTGCTACTACCCGTTCCGCGCCGTCAGTCGGTGGCGGCCGTGACCTTCTCCCAGCGGGCGTACTCGTCCATCAGCTCGGCGAAGCGGCCGCGCACCATCTCCAGGCCGGCGGTGGCCACCGCCAGGTGCAGCGGGGGTTCGTCGGTGCCGGTGGCGTCGGCGACGGCCGCCATCGACCTGACGAGGTCGCCGCGCACCGCCCGCTCGATGCCGGCGGTGTCGGTGATGTCGAGGCGCGTGACCAGCACGTTGTCGAGGCCGGCGAAGGCCGGGTTGGCCTTGGCGGTGTGTCACGCATGGTGGCCGCGACGTTCCAGCCGCGCGCGGCGTACTCGAAGGTGAGCGCCTCGCCCATGCCGGTGGAAGCGCCTGTGATCAGAACGGTCTTGCTCATGATGCTCTCTCTCGATGCTCTCTCGCGTGGGGCGGCCCTCGCTCGCACCCTCACTGCCAAACAGAATCTACAAAACATGTATAGCGTGCCCAGTTGGTATGGTGTGTGTATGACCGTGACCCGAGGGGACGCCCAGCGCCGCGAACAGGTGCTCGCGGCGGCGCTGACCGTTTTCGCCACGTTCGGCTATCGCAAGACGTCGATGGACGCGGTGGCCAGGGCAGCGGACATCTCCCGCCCCGGCCTGTACTTCCTCTTCGCGGGCAAGGAGGAGCTGTTCCGCGAGACCATGCGGCAGGAACTGGACCGGGCCCTGGACGACGTCCGTACGGCCCTGGCCGCACCGGACGCGGACCTCGACGCCCGCCTGGTGGCCGCGCTCGACGCGAACCTGGGCCGGTACGTCGGCACGCACCTCAACGAGGGCGTCGACGAACTGCTGGAACACGGGACTGCCCAGCTGCACGACATGTACGACGGCCACCGGGGCGCTTTCCTCGACACGCTCGCGGAGGCGATCACCGATTCCGGCCGCTCGGCCACCGCGGGCGTCACGGCCCGGCAGATCGCGGAGGTCCTGCAGGCGGCCGGCGAGGGCTGGAAGCACCGGGTCGCGGACCGCGAGGAGTTCGTCGGCAAGCTCACGACGGCGGTCGGGGTGGCGCTGCGCCCGTAGCGAGTGCCGCCTTCCGGCACATCCTGACACGGCGTCAAGTGCTGTCCGAGGCACGGAAATTCGCACAGCATTGCAAAGCCCGCGTTGTTAGCATTTCCCGGCTCGGCGCCATGACAGGTTCAAGGGGGCGGCCTGCACACGCAGTACGGCTACCCCAACGGCGGTGGCCTGCCCGTCCCCGGCGGACCGCTGCTCATCACGGTGACGGACGACTGACAGCAAGGCCGAGTGCGGCGAGGGACGGACGTAAGGGGCCGTGGCCATGGAGTTCTTCTGCTATCACCGTGATCGGGCCGGATCCGTCACGTTGCGGAGGGAGCTGGCGGAGGAGCACTGGTCCTACATGGACCGGTACGCGGACGAGCTGATCGCTCGCGGGCCCACCTTCGCCGCCGACGGTGAGACGCCCACCGGGAGTGTGCACGTCGTTGATCTGCCCGATCCGTTCGCCGCCCGCGCGTTCGCCTTCGACGAGCCCAACCACCAGGCCGGTGTGTACCGGGACGTGCTGCTGCGCCGGTGGCGCAACATGCTGGGGCGCACCATGTGGGAGTTCCCCGGGGGACGGGTCGGTCGTGACCGGTATCTCGTGCTCGGCCACGGTCCGGTGAGGGGCGCCGGCGTCGAACTCGGCCTGCCGCCCGGCACCGGCCACGACGAGCTGATCGCTTTCGGGCCGCTGCTGTCCGATGACGCCACCGTCTGGCTGGGTACGGCCGCCCTGGTCCGGGCCGCGGATCCCGAAGCGGCCCGGGCCGTTCTCGCCCCGGTCCGGTACGCGGAGACAGAGGTCCACGACTGGGAGTTCGGCGGAAGACGGTAGTAAGCCGAAGACGTACGCCTATGACGTGATCGGGAACAGGCAGAACTCGTTGCCCTCGGGGTCCGTGAACACCGTGTGGTCGTCGTGGCGGGCGATCACCGACGCCCCGAGTCCCGCCAGCCGTACGGTCTCCGTCTCCAGGTCGGCTGTCCGGATGTCCAGGTGTACGCGGTTCTTCACCCGTTTCTCTTCCGGGACCAGTTGGAACCACAGGCGTGGGCCCCGGCCCGACACCGGTTCGACCAGGACCGTCGGGTCGTCCTCGGGGCCGGTGAAGCCCAGGGAGCGAAGGCGGAGCAGTTCGGCCTCGTCGTACGGGGCCACGGAGTACTCGTCCAGCGTCGCCGCCCAGAAGCGCGCCGCTGACGCCGGGTGGGCGGAGTCGAAGACGATGTCGTGGAGGTGGGCCATGCGCGAATTGTGCCCAGTGCGGCTTCACACGACCAGCAACTCCGCCAGCTCGTCGGCGAATTCCGTGATGCGGTCCAGCTCGGGGCCGCCGCGTGCGACGCGGAAAGCGTGCCGGCGGCCCCAGAACGACGCCCGTGCGACGTGGAACTGGGCCCAGCGCCGGACGCGCTCGCGGTCCAGTTGCGCCGTCTCCGCGAAGATGTCCAGCAGGCGGTGGGTCGTCCGCGCCAGGTCCCCGGCCCCCATGAGCGTCAGGGCGCGGGACTTCAGCAACGTACCGCCGTCGTACGCCGGGTCTCCCACGTACCCCTTCGGGTCGACCGCCAGCCACGGCTCCCGGTCCGCCCGCAGGATGTTCCGTGCGTGCAGGTCGCCGTGGACGAGGGTGTCCGGCTGGGACCGGCCCAGTTCGCGGGCCGTGGCGACGGCGGCGTCCACCGCGCGGGGCGGCAGCGGGTGGGGCAGCTCCACCGCGTCCTTCCGTAACTCCGCGGCCCAGGCATCGGCCTGGTCCCGGAGCCGCGGCAGCCCCGGCGGCGCCGGGACGGCCAGGCGGTGGTTCAGGCGGCCCGCGATCGCCACCACCGTCTCTTCGTCCGGTTCGAGCGACGCCAGCGTCGCCATGTGGGCCCGTTCCAGGAGCAGGGCGTAACGGGCGTCGTCCCGCCGGTGGAGGAGGACCGCCCCCCGGCCCGCCCACGCCTCGAACGCGTCCGGTTCGTGGACGTTGCCGGGGTGCGGGAAGGACACCTTCAGGACACAGGGGCGGCGGGACGACCGCTGCCGCACCGGGACGATCACTCCCACGCCCCCGTGCGTCACCTCGCCGTCGGGTGCGCAGTCCCACTCGTCCAGCAAATCCTGGACGATCGAAGGGAGTTCGGCGATCCAGGCCGCCCCACGGTCCCCCTCGCGGCCGATCGTGCCGCGCGCCAGCTCTTCCGGAATGCCGATCACCCCGGCACCCTACGCGCCGACGGGCCGGTACGGCGTACGGCCGCGTCCGGGGCGCCTCCCGGGCCCGCCCCTCGTAGGCTGGCCGCACACGGAACCCACCTGTGGAGGGCGCCCCCATGAGCAGCGGCTGGAACAGCGACGGCATCCCCGACCTCACCGGGCGCGTCGCCGTCGTCACCGGAGCCAACAGCGGGCTCGGGTACGTCACCGCGCGGGAGCTGGCCCGGAAGGGGGCCCGGGTGGTGCTCGCCTGCCGGAGCGCCGAGCGGGGGCAGACGGCGAGGGACCGGATGGCCGCCGAAGTGCCCGGTGCACGCGTCGAGTTCGGACGGCTCGATCTCGGGGACCTCGCCTCCGTACGGGACTTCGCGGACTCGTACGCGTACGAGCGGCTCGATCTCCTCGTCGACAACGCCGGCGTGATGGCGCCTCCCTACGGCACCACCGTGGACGGGTTCGAGACGCAGTTCGGGGTCAACCACCTCGGGCACTTCGCCCTCACCGGGCTGCTCATGCCCGCCCTGGTGCGTACCGCCGGTGCCCGTGTCATCAGCGTCTCCAGCATGATGCACGCCCTCGCCAACATCGACATGGGCGATCTCAACAGCGCCCGGCGGTACCGTCGTTGGGTTGCCTACGCGCGGTCCAAGACCGCCAACCTGCTCTTCGTCCACGAGCTCGCCCGGCGCGTCGACGCCCACGGGTACGGACTCGTCGTCGCCGCCGCTCATCCGGGGTACGCCGCCACCAACCTGCAGACCGCCGGGCCGCGCGCCGAGGGGCGGCGCGCGGCCGAGCGGATGATGGCGGCCGGGAACCTGGTGTTCGCGCAGTCCGCCGACGCCGGGGCCCTGCCCACCCTCTACGCGGCCACCGCTCCCGGCGTACGGCCCGACTCCTTCACCGGGCCCTCGATCGCCATGTGGCGGGGCTCCCCGGCCCCCTCCTGGCGGGCGCCCTGGACCCGGAACGACGCGATGGCGCGACGGCTCTGGGACGAGTCGGAGCGGCTCAGCGGGGTGTCCTACGACGCCGTACTGAAAGACGCCTGAAGGAGCCTGAAGGAGATCTCCGGGAGGCCTGAAGAGCGCCCGGGCTAGGCCGCCCGCACCTCGTACGCCGCCACCCGTACCGTCTCGTCGTCCAGGCACTCGCCGGTCACCAGGTCGAAGCGCTGCTTCAGCAGTGGCGAGGCGACGAACGGGCGGCCTTGGTGGGTGCCGGTCAGGCCGCGGGAGAGCACCGCCGCGCCGCCGAAGGGGTCGCGGTTGTCGATCGCGTAGAGGCGGTCCGTGCGGTCGCGGAAGAGGGCGACCTGACGGCCGTCCGGCAGGAGCGCGGCCACGCCCCGGCCGGGGGTCAGCCGGCTCAGGTCGCAGACCGTGAACCAGCTCTCCTCCAGCCGCAGTTGGACCTTCAGGTCGGTGGTCTCGGGTGCCAGGGTCATCGCTGGGCGCTTCCTTCCAGAACGTCTGCCGAGTTTTCGGTGGGACGCATGCCGATGGACAGCAGCGGCAGGTCGGGCTTCATCTGGTCGCGCTCGGGCACGAAGCCGACGACCGGGTCGGGGGTGTCGGGGGCGTTGACGAAGGACACGAACCGGGCGAGCTTCTCCGGGTCGTTGACGGTCGACGCCCACTCGTCGGCGTAGTTCGCCACATGCGCCGCCATCAGGGACTCCAGCTCCTCGCAGATGCCGAGGGAGTCCTCGACGACGACGTCACGGACGTGGTCGAGGCCGCCGGGGATCCGCTCCAGCCAGGTCGAGGTGCGCTCCAGGCGGTCCGCGGTGCGGATGTAGAACATCAGGAAGCGGTCGATCAGGCGGATCAGTTCCGCGTCGGTGAGGTCCTGGGCGAGCAGGTCCGCGTGGCGGGGGGTGGCGCCGCCGTTGCCGCCGACGTACAGGTTCCAGCCGTTGGAGGTGGCGATCACGCCGAAGTCCTTCGACTGGGCCTCGGCGCACTCGCGGGCGCAGCCGGAGACCGCCGACTTGAGCTTGTGCGGCGACCTGAGCCCCCGGTAGCGCAGCTCCAGGTCGATCGCCATCCGGACCGAGTCCTGGACGCCGTACCGGCACCAGGTGGAGCCCACACAGGACTTGACGGTCCGCAGGGACTTTCCGTACGCGTGCCCGGACTCGAAGCCCGCGTCCACCAACCGCATCCAGATCAGCGGGAGCTGCTCGACGCGGGCGCCGAACATGTCGATGCGCTGACCGCCGGTGATCTTCGTGTAGAGGCCGAAGTCGCGGGCGATCTCGCCGATCACGATCAGGCCCTCGGGGGTGATCTCACCGCCGGGGATGCGCGGGACGACCGAGTACGAGCCGTTCTTCTGGAGGTTGGCGAGGAAGTGGTCGTTGCTGTCCTGGAGGGCCGCCTGCTCGCCGTCCAGGACGTAACCGCTCACACCGATCGTCGGCGCGAGGGAGGCGATGATCGAGGCCACCGCCGGCTTGCAGACCTCGCAGCCGTCGCCGCCCCTGGCGCCGTCGCGGCCGTACCGGTCGAGCAGGTCCTGGTAGGTGTTGATGCGCAGCGCGAGGACGATCTCGTACAGCTCCTCGCGGGTCTGCGAGAAGCAGCCGCACAGGCCCTTGTCGACCTCTACGCCGGACGCCTCCAGCTCGGCCGTGACCAGCTGCCCGAGGACCTTGACGCAACTACCGCAGCCGGTACCGGCCTTGGTGCACTTCTTGACCTCCGGCACGGTGGTGCAGGAGTGCTCCGTCACCGCGCCGCGGATCGCGCCCTTGCTCACGTTGTGGCAGGAGCAGATGACCGCCTCGTCCGGGAGGGCGGACGGGCCGAGCTGGGCGCCGCCGCTCGCGCCGGCCGGCAGGACCAGCGACTCGGGGGAGATCGGCGGGACCGAGCCGGTCAGGGCGCGCAGCGTGCCGTAGGCGTCCGCGTCGCCGACCAGGATGCCGCCGAGGAGGGTGCCGTCGCGGCCGATGACCAGCTTCTTGTACAGGCCCGAGCGGGAGTCGGAGTAGACGACGTCCAGGCAGTCCTCGGTGGTGCCATGCGCGTCGCCGAAGGACGCCACGTCCACACCGAGCAGCTTCAGCTTGGTGGACAGGTCGGCGCCGGTGAAGGCGGCCTCGTCGGCGGCGATGGTGGCCGCGGCCGTCTCGGCCTGCTCGTAACCGGGGGCCACCAGGCCGTACACCCGGCCGTCCGCCGCCAGCGCGCACTCGCCGATCGCGAACACCTGGGGATCGGTCACCGTACGGCACTGCTCGTCGACGGTGATGCCGCCGCGCTCGCCGACGGACAGGCCGCAGTCGCGGGCGAGTTGGTCGCGGGGCCGGACACCGGCGCTGAACACCACCAGGTCCGTGGCGAGTTCGGAGCCGTCGGACAGCTTCATGCCGGTGACGGCACCCTCGCCGTCGACGACGATCTCCTGGGTGCCGACGCCCGTGTGGACGGTCAGGCCCATCTCCTCGATGGTGCGCAGGAGCGCGGCGCCGCCGCCCTCGTCGACCTGCACCGGCATCAGCCGCGGCGCGAACTCCACGATGTGGGAGGTGAGTCCGAGGCCCTTCAGCGCACCGGCGGCCTCCAGGCCGAGCAGCCCGCCGCCGACCACGGCACCCGTCGTCGCCTTCGACTTCGCGTACTCCTCGATCGCGAGCAGGTCCTCGATGGTGCGGTAGACGAAACAGCCGGTTGCGTCCTTGTTGGGGACCGGCGGCACGAACGGGAACGAGCCGGTGGCCAGCACGAGCGTGTCGTACGCGAACACCGCGCCCGACCTGGCCGTCACCTTCCTCGCCTCGCGGTCGACCGTCACCGCCGGGTCGCCGACGTACAGCTCGATACCGTGGTCGTTGATGAACTCCATGTCGGTCATGGAGAGTTCATCGGCGGTCCTGCCCGAGAAGTACGAGGTGAGGGCGACACGGTCGTACGCGGGACGCGGCTCCTCGCACAGCACGACCACGCGGTGCGTGGCGGTCAGGCCGCGCTCGGCGAGCGCTTCGAGGAAGCGCTGGCCGACCATGCCGTGGCCGACGAGCACGATCGTGGGGGTGGCCCCCGGGGCGGTGGTCATCAGGAGCCTCCATCGTTGGTGAGCAGGTGGAGCAGCGGCCCGCCGTCGGAGGGCAGCGGCTCTGCTCCCTCCCAGGCGCGGGCGAGCGCGCCGACGGTGCCGAGTTCGCCGACCAGGACCCCGCCGACCAGCCGGTCGTCACGGACGACGACCTTGCGGTAGGTGCCCCGGGTGGCGTCGGCGAGCTGCACGACGTCGTCACCGGGGCGGGCTTCGGTCTCGCCGAACGCGGCGAGGTCGAATGCCTCGGAAGAGGAGCCGGATCCGGCGAGGGTGAGCCGGGTGAGGGAACGGGTGCCGGTGTAGCGGGAGTCGCCGTCTCCTGCGAGCAACCCGGCCAGCGCCTCGGCCTGTTCGAGGGCGGGTGCGGCCAGGCCGTACACCGTCCCCTCGTGCTGGACGCAGTCGCCGATCGCGTGGATGTGCGGGTCGGAGGTGCGCAGTTCGTCGTCCACGAGGACGCCCGTGTGGACGGCGAGACCGGCGTCCAGCGCCAGACCGACGCGGGGGCGGACCCCGCAGGCGACGACGACGAGATCGGCGTCGAGGACGTACCCGTCGGCGAGTTCGACCGAGCGGACCGCGCCGCCGACGCAGCGCACGTCCCGTACCCGGCACTCGGTGTGGACCTCGACGCCCAGGTCCTTCAGATGGCGCAGCACGAGCTTGGAGGCGGCCGGGTCGAGCTGGCGCTCCATGAGCCGTTCCGCCTGCTGGGCGAGGACGACCTTCGCGCCGCGCACGGCAAGCGCGCGGGCTGCGGACACGCCGAGCAGCCCGCCGCCGACGACCACCGCCCGCACCCCGGGCCGTACCGCCTTGGACAGGCCCAGGCAGTCGTCCATCGTGCGGAACGCGTGCACGCCCTCGGGGAGGACGTGGTCCGGGGTGAACAGCCCGCGCAGCGGCGGGAGTACCGGGTTGGAGCCGGTGGCCAGGACCAGCGTGTCGTATGCGATGCGCGTGCCGTCCGCGCAGCCGACGGTCCGTGCGGCCCGGTCGATCCCGGTGACCCGGGCGCGGACGATGCCGGCGGGTGCGGGAAGGGCGATCACCTCGGGGGCGTAGCGGCCGGCCAGCACCTCGGCGAGCAGCACCCTGTTGTACGGGCGGTGCTCCTCGTCGCCGACGAGCGTCACGGGCGTGCCGAGCTCACCGAGCCGCCGGGCGAGACGGACGCCCGCGAGGCCGGCGCCGATCACCACCACACGCGTATTCGAGGTCATACCCAGGAGCCTGCGGGGCCGACGTTACCCGACCGCATCACGACTGTTTCCCGCGAGGAACGCTGCCCTCTTCGGGGAAGGGGGTTGGGTGTGAGGGGTCCGGAGGCGGGGTGACAGGGGCTGTGAGGTGGGCGAAACGCGGGGGAGGGGGTGGGCAGGGCTCCGGTCCGCGGTCGGTCAGCGGCTTCCGGTCAGGTGGGCGAAGACGACCACGTTGCCCTGGTAGCCGGTGGTCCGGGAGTAGCCGCCGCCGCAGGTGATGACCCTTAGCTCGGGGCGTTTCGCGGCTCCGTACACCTTCTCGTCGGGGAAGTCGCGGGCCTGGTAGACCTCCACGGCGTCCACGGTGAACACGGCGACGGTCCGGTTCCGCAGGTCCACCTCGATGGCCGCGCCGCGCTTGAGGGCGCCGAGGTCGTAGAAGACGGCGGGGCCCTCGGTGTTGTCGACGTGGCCCGCGACGATCGCGGTGCCGGTCTCGCCGGGGGTGGTGCCCGCCTCGTACCAGCCGGCGAGGTTCTTGTCGCCGGCGGGCGGGACGTCGAGGCTGCCCGAGGGGGTGAGGGCGAGGCCCATCAGAGGGGCGTTCACGTGGATGGCGGGGATCCGGATCCGGGTGGGCGGGGAGGGGGGCAGCGCGGGGGCCGCGAGGCGTTCCTCGCCGGGGTCGGGGCGGCCCTCGGCGGCGGACGGCTGGGGCGGCGCGGTGTGCGGTCCGGAACCGGGACCGAGGAGCCATACGCCTGAGCCGAGGGCCACGACGGTCACGGCGGCTATCGCGGTGTCCCCGATCTTGCGCATGCGAACGCCTCTTTCGGAAGTTAGAGCTTCTGACGATGAGAGCCTCTAACGAGGGGGACAGGTGCTGGAGCGAGTGAGACCCACTAACGAACCTGACCCCCTACCCCCTCCGGGCCGCGAGGGGCGTCGGACCCGGAGAGGGCGGGGTGTGCGGTACCGGCGGACGGACAGCGGAGGGTGTCCGTCAGATCCCGTCGCCTCTCGCCCGGCGATGCAGGAGCCAGGTACCGCCCGCGGCGGCGACGGCCAGAGCCGCTACGCCCGCCGTGGTCTGCACGGAGTCGGTGCCAAGGGCAGCACCGACCCCCGTCTTCACACTGCCGTGGGGCTGCAGCTGCTGCGCCTGCGACCCGGCGGCCGGCGTCATCGCCACCGTCAGGTCACCGGTCACCCGCAGATTCCCCGCGGCGCACGTCGCGACGATCTCGTACGTCCCCGGCTGCGCGCCGGCCGGCACCCGGAACTGCCCGATCGCCTCGCCCTCGTGGGCACTGGGCGCCAGCGTGAACGTGCCGGCGCCGACCGAGCCCGCGTCGCCGACCGCCGACCCCTTCTCGCCGCACGCCGCCGTGTTCACCGAGACCTGTCCGCCCGGCGACGCGGTCGACGGGTAGACATCCAGGCCGCTGGCGCCGCCGCCGTACGCCGGCGCGGCGGCGAGACCGGCCGCGGCCGCGGCGAGCGCGGTCCCGGTCAGCAGACGGACGGTGCGTCGCATGGTGCTCCCTCGTCGAGCTCGTCCCACTTCCTTGCTCTACCGAGGTAAAAGCCAACCGGCCGGGCCCGCTTCCTGAGATTCCGTCAGTTGTGGGATGAACGGGTGTCACGGAGGGGGTTCGCCGGGGGTGTTGCGCGGGCGTTCTGGCAGGTCAAGGGGGCCGAGCAAGGGAAAGTATGAAGAACACACGAATGGGTGCCCCCTCATGGACACGGCGGCCGGTAGGCGATGTCCCCGACGTACTGCCGCCACTCCTTCTGCGCGAGGGTGTGCTTCGTGGCGGCGCAGACACGCCGGTCGGCCCGGTAGGGGGCCGGAGCGCGGTCGGGTCCGCAGGCCGCGCGGCGGAACTGCGGCCGGGACGACCGGTCTGCCGGTGCCCCGGCGGGGGTGGGCACCGGCAGACCTCCACGGGGCGATGCACGCGAAAGGCGGCCGGCAAGATGCGGGCCGTGCCCGGTCGAGTACCTGCCCGACACGGGCGGTCGGGGACTCCACGGGCGGTTCGCCGACCGCGCCTGGCTGACGGACGGCATGCGGGTCCTCTCGGAGAAGCAGCGCAGCGTCGTCGCGTTGCGGCACTGGGCGCAGCCGGCCACCGAGGAGACGGCCGCCGCCCTCGGCATGTCGGCGGGGACGGTCAGGAGCACCCTGCGCCGGGCGCTCGCCCGGCTCCGCGAGGAACTGGAGCGCAGCGGCCTGTGACCCGGTCAACTCCCGTTCGGTGTCGCACGGATCGCCGCGATGTCGAACTGCAGACGGACCGTCTCGCTGACCATCGCGCCGCCCTCCGCCAGCCGGGAGTTGTACGACAGACCCCAGTCCATGCGGTTGATGGTGGTGGTGCCGTCGAAGCCGACCCGTTCGTAGCCGAAGGGGTCCGTGACATTTCCTATGTAGGTGAGTTCCAGGTCGACCGGACGGGTCGTGTTCTTGATGGTGAGGTCGCCTGTCATGACGTAGACGTCGGGGGATTTCAGGCGTACCGCCGAGCTCTGGAAGCGCATCCGCGGGTAGGTCGAGGCGTCCAGGAAGTCGCGGCCGACCAGGTGGGCGTCCCGCTGCTCCACGCCCGTGTCGACGCTGCCCGTGGACAGGACGATCTCCGCCCGGGAGCGGGACGGGTCGCGGCCGTCGAAGTAGAGGCGGCTCTGGTACTCGGCGAAGGCGCCGCGGACCGTCGTCACCATCGCGTGCCGGACCGAGAAACCGATTCTGCTGTGGGCCGGGTCGATGATCCACTCACCGGTGAGGGCGGCGAGGGCGGGGTCCAGGAGAACGGGGGCGGAGGTGGGGGTGGCAGCCGGGGCGACCGTGGGGCGCGGCGGGGCCGTGGGGGTGCGGCGGGACGCGTGGGGGCGGCTGAACAAGTTCATGGATTATCTAGTTAGTGCACACGAGTAAATGCCGCAAGTGGCGGGTGGGGCACGGGAGTTCAGGAATTCCGTGCGCCGTCACGGAAGCTGCACAACTCCGCCATGGTTTCCGCTCAGGAATCCACTCGGATTCCACTCGGACTCATTCCGGTATTCCCGAATTCCGGGTGTTTCCCGAATCGGGCGACGGCCGCCCCGGTCCGTTCGCCCGGGGCGGCCGCCCTCATGTACCCGAGCCGCCGCTCAGTTCACGTTCACCGCGCTCCACGCCGCGGCCACCGCGTTGTACTCGGTGCTCCCCGCGCCGTACAGGTCCTTCGCCGCGTTGAGGGTCGCCGTCCGCGCGCCCGCGTAGTTCGTCGAGGACGTCATGTAGACCGTCAGCGCGCGGTACCAGATCGCGCCGAGCTTGTCGCGGCCGATGCCCGTGACCGTCGAGCCGTTGTACGTCGGCGAGTTGTAGCTCACGCCGTTGATGCTCTTCGCGCCGCTGCCCTCGGCGAGGAGGTACGCGAAGTGGTTCGCCACGCCGGAGGAGTAGTGCACGTCCAGGTTCCCGACCGACGAACTCCAGTAGTCCGCCGAATTCCCGTCCTTCGACGGCTGGTCCATGTAGCGGAGCGCCGTCTTGCCGAAGCCCGAGCGGACGATCTTCTCGCCGATCAGGTAGTCGCCCGGGTCGGAGGGGTTGTTCGCGTACCACTCCACCAGCGTGCCGAGGATGTCGGACGTGGCCTCGTTCAGGCCGCCGGACTCGCCCGTGTAGGTCAGCGCCGCCGTCTTGGAGGTGACCCCGTGCGTCATCTCGTGGCCCGCCACGTCCAGCGCCACCAGCGGGCCGAAGGTCGTCCCGTCACCGTCGCCGTACGTCATGCAGAAGCAACTGTCATCCCAGAAGGCGTTGTTGTAGCTGTTGCCGTAGTGAACGCGGTTGTACGAGCCCTTGCCGTCGCCGGCGATGCCGTTGCGGCCGTGGACGTTCTTGTAGTAGTCCCAGGTCTCGTTGGTGCCGTACTGCGCGTCGACCGCCGCCGAGGAACGGTCCGAAGCGGCCCCGGTGCCCCAGTGGTTGTCGGCGTCCGTGAACACCGTGTTCGGCGCCCGGCTGATGCAGATGCCGAAGATGCACAGGTCGGTCTTGTTGGCCGCGTCCCCGGTGAAGGTGTTGCCGCGCGTCGGGTCGGTGAGGTTGAACGTCGATCCGGACTGCGTCGTCTCCAGCGGAACCGTGCCGCTGTACAGGGACTTGCCGTCGCCGGTCGCCGTCTCGATGCTGTCCCAGGCGTCGATCTGGGCGCCGCTGCGGGCGTCCGTCAGCACCGTGCGGGCGACCGGGTTGCCGAGCGAGTCCTTGCCGACGGCGTTGGTGCGCCAGGCCAGCTTCGGGGTGCCGTGCAGCGCGTCGACGACCAGCTGCGGCTTGGCCTGCACCTGCTTCAGCGCGTCGCCGAGGTTCACCGCGCGCAGCGCGTTCACCGCGAGGTCGGCGGCCTTCGGGGCGGATATCCGCGGCACGATCGAGGCGAGGGATATCGTGCTCCGGGTCGCCCGGTCGGCGCTGCGGTACGCGCCGTCCGCCTTCAGGTGGACCACGAAGTCACCGCCCAGCACCGGGAGCTGACGGTACGTACGGTCGTAGCGGACGTGCTGGGTGCCGCTCTTGTCGACGATCACGTCACGGACCGAGGTGCCCTCGGCGGACGTGAGTCCCAGGCCGGCGGCGTGCTGGAGAAGCGCCTGTGCCGCGTTGGCGATCGCGGTGGCCCGGGTCGGTCTGGCGTCGGCGTGGGCGGCGGGGGAGAGTGCGGCGGTCAGCAGGGTCGCGGTGGTGGCGGCGACACCGGCCGTGGCGAGACGGGAAACGCGGGTGTTCCGGGTCCGGCTCATCAGTCTCCTCGGAGAGATGCCTCGAAGGCGTGGGGGTGGCGCTGATGACTTCCAGAGATTTAAGGGCCCCTGACATGTCATGTCCATAGCGCATCCATGGAGATGTGTGTGGGGGTGGAGTGGGTGGAGAATCCTTTCTGTGACCACCCGGAACCCCCACCACCTCCCGTTCTTCGTCTACGGCACGCTCCGCCCCGGTGAGATCAACCACGACGCCTGTCTGCGGGGCCGGACGGAGGCGGAGGAACCCGGACTGCTCGACGGCGCGGTGCTCTACGACGGACCCGGCTATCCCTACGCCGTCGAGGCGCCCGGGGGAGAGGTGCACGGCGAACTGGTCACCGCACGACCGGAGTCGTACGACCGGCTGCTCCTGGAACTCGACGAGCTGGAGGAGTGCGTGCCGGGCGACCCGGCGAGCCTGTACGTGCGCGTCGAGCGGGACGTCGTACGGCTGCGGGACGGCGCCGCCGTCCGGGCCTGGGTGTACGTCGCCGGGCCCGTGGTCGCCGGGAAACTGCGCGCGGACGGCCGGCGCATCACCGGCGGCGACTGGCTGGCCCGCTGAGCCGGGACAGGCCCTACGGCCGTACCGCCTCCACCCGCACCGCGCACGCCTTGAACTCCGGCATGCGTGAAGTCGGGTCCAGGGCGGGGTTGGTGAGGGTGTTGGCGCGGCCCTCGCCCGGCCAGTGGAACGGCATGAAGACGGTGTCCGGGCGGATCGAGGCGGTGACCCGGGCCGGGGCGACGGCACGGCCGCGGCGGGAGACGACGGCGACCGGGTCGCCGTCGGCCGCACCGAGGCGCGCCGCGAGCCGAGGGTGCAGTTCGACGAACGGGCCGGGCGCGGCCGCGTTCAGTTCGGCGACCCGGCGGGTCTGGGCGCCCGACTGGTACTGGGCGACCACCCGGCCGGTGGTCAGGAGGAGGGGGTACTCGTCGTCCGGTTCCTCGGCGAGCGCGCGGTGCGTGACGGGGGCGAAGCGGGCCCGGCCGTCCTCGGTGGCGAAGCGGTCGAGGAACAGCCGGGGCGTGCCGGGGCGTACGGCGCCGGTCTGCGGCTCGTCCGCCGGGCAGGGCCAGAACACCCCCTGTTCCTCCATCAGGCGCCGGTAGCTGATGCCGGAGTAGTCGGCCGGCCCGCCCGCGCTGGCCCGGCGGAGCTCCTCGAAGACCTCCTCGGGGTCGGTCGGGAAGCCCTTCTCCACGCCGAGGCGGGCGGCGAGGCCGTGCAGCACCTCCAGGTCGCTGCGGATCCCGGCGGGCGGGGCGACCGCCCGGCGGCGCAGCAGGACGCGGCCCTCCAGGCTGGTGGTGGTGCCGGTCTCCTCGGCCCACTGGGTGACCGGGAGGACGACGTCGGCGAGGGCGGCGGTCTCGGACAGTACAACGTCACACACCACCAGGAAGTCGAGCGACCTGACCCGCTCCTCCACATGCCCGGCCCGAGGCGCCGACACCACCGGGTTCGACCCCATCAGCAACAGCGACCTGATGTCCGTCCCCAGCGCGTCCAGCAACTCGTAGGCGCTCCGCCCCGGCCCCGGCAGGCTGTCCGGGTCCACCCCCCACACCCCGGCCACATGCCGGCGCGCCTCGGGGTCGGTGAGCTTGCGGTAGCCGGGCAACTGGTCCGCCTTCTGGCCGTGTTCGCGGCCGCCCTGTCCGTTGCCCTGCCCGGTGAGACAGCCGTAGCCGGACAGCGGACGGCCCGCCCGCCCGGTCGCCAGGCACAGGTTGATCCACGCGCCGACCGTGTCGGTCCCCTTGGACTGCTGCTCGGGCCCGCGCGCGGTGAGCACCATCGCCGCCTCCGGCTCGCAGAACAGCCGTACCGCCTCACGGAGTTCGGGAACGGATACCCCCGTGATCCGTTCCACGTACTCCGGCCAGTGCGCCATCGCCGCCGCCCGCGCCTCCTCCCAGCCGGCCGTGCGCTCGGCGATGTACGCCTCGTCGGTGCGGCCTTCGGCCACCACCAGGTGCAACAGGCCGAGCGCGAGGGCGAGATCGGTGCCCGGACGCGGCGCGAGATGCAGGTCGGCCTGTTCGGCGGTCTTCGTCCGGCGCGGATCGACGACGATCAACGTGCCGCCGTTCTCCCGCAGTTCGGCGAAGTAGCGGAGTGCCGGTGGCATGGTCTCGGCGAGGTTGGAGCCGACCAGGATCACACACCCGGTCCTCGGGATGTCCTCCAGCGGGAAGGGCAGCCCCCGGTCCAGTCCGAAGGCCTTCGTGCCGGCGGCCGCGGCCGACGACATGCAGAAGCGGCCGTTGTAGTCGATCTGCGAGGTGCCCAGCACCACCCGCGCGAACTTGCCGAGCGCGTACGCCTTCTCGTTCGTGAGCCCGCCGCCGCCGAACACGCCGAGCGCGTCGGGGCCGTACGCCGTGCGCACCGACGCCATCCCGGCGGCGACCCGGTCCAGCGCCTCCTCCCAGGAGGCCGGTACCAGCGTGCCGCCCTCGCGTACCAACGGCGAGGTCAGCCGCACCGCCGCCGACAGCACTTCGGGTGCCGTACGCCCCTTGCCGCACAGGGCTCCCCGGTTCACCGGGAAGTCCGCACGCTCGGAGACCTCGACGCCCCACGCTGGCAGGGGCGACAGGGCCATCCCGCACTGCAGGGCGCAGTACGGGCAATGGGTGGGCGTCGAGGCGGTCTCCATGCGGCCAGCGTGCTTCCGGCGTGTTACGGCACGTGACGAACCCGTGTTACACGGCCGGGACGGCGACCTCCCTGCCGTATCCCCGCCATCGTGAGGGCCGATACGGCGGGGTCTGCAGAGGGCTCTGTGACGGAAGACACCACGCGTGGCTCATTCCGTACCGCTGTTGGCCGGTCACGCACCGTTGAGACTTCAACGGGCCGGACTACAGTCGTGCACCTGCTCGCGCCGCACGGGCACGGACCGCACCCTTTCGGGCGGCCCCTGCCCGTGCTGCTCCTGCTCGTGCTGCCCCGCGCAAGACCCCGCACGGCGTTCGACATACCGGCCGGCCCGGGCCCCCGCCGCACCCGAACTCGGCCCCCCCACTCGAAACAGCCAGCCAGGAGGTCTCCGAGCCATGCCTCTGCACCACCTCACCCCCCGCGACCAGCACCTCTTCTGGCAGTACGGCCGCGGCGCCGACCTACCCGTCCATGAACCGCTCGTCCACCGCGCGATCGAACGGCACGCGATCGCCCACCCTCATGCAGTCGCCGCCGAACACCACGGCGCGACCCTCACCTACGGCGAGCTCGACCGCTACGCCACCACCCTCGCCGCCCGCCTGGTCCGCGAGGGCGTCCGCCCCGGCGACCACGTCGGCCTGTTCGTCCGCCGCTCCATCCCGATGCTCATCGGCCTGCTCGCCACCCTCAAGGCGGGCGCCGCCTACGTCCCCCAGGACATCGGCCTCACACCCCCCGCCCAGCTCGCCCATGTCATCCGCACCGCCCGCACCCGCGTGGTCCTCGCCCAGAAGGATCACGCCCCGCGCGTCCCCCTCCCCGGCGGCCACCGCCTGATCGCCCTCGACGACCCGATGCCGTACGAGTCCGCGCCCTCTCTCCTGCCTCCGCACCCCGACGACGGCTGCTACGTCCTGTTCACCTCCGGCACCACCGGCCGCCCCAACGGAGTGAAGGTCACCCACCGCAACGTCGCCAACCTGCTGCTCACCGAACCCGGCGGACTCGGCATCCGCCCCGGCGACCGGGTCGCCCAACTCCTCAACATCGCCTTCGACATGGCCACCTGGGAGATCCTCGGCTGCCTCACCCACGGCGCCACCCTGGTCATCCGCGGCAAGGACATCCCCGCCGCGGCCCGCACCGCGACCGTCCTGATCGCCACCCCGACCGTGCTGTCCGGCATCGACCCCGCGGCCTGCCCGCGGGTCCGCACAGTCGCCGTCGCCGGGGAACCCTGCCCGCGCCCGCTCGCCGACCGCTGGGCGCGCCGCACCGCCTTCTACAACTGCTGCGGCCCGACCGAGGTGACCATCGTCAACACCATGGGCCGCCACGACCCGGCCGCCGGGCGCCTGACCATCGGCCGCCCCACCCCCAACAACACGGTGTACGTCCTCGACGCCGACCGCCGTCCGCTGCCCATCGGCGAGGTCGGCGAGATGTGGGCGGGCGGCGACTGCGTCTCGGCCGGCTACCTCGGCAACGACGCGCTGAACGCCGAGCGTTACGCCCCCGACCCCTTCCTCGGCGAGGGCCGCGCCATGTTCCGCACCCGCGACCTCGGCCGCTGGACCCCCGGCGGCGACCTCGAACACCTCGGCCGCACCGACGACCAGGTCAAGGTGCGCGGCTTCCGCGTCGAACTCGACTCCGTCTCCTCGGTGCTGGAGTCCCTGCCCGGCTGCCGCCGCGCGGTCACCCTCAGACGGGACGCCCGCAGCCTGGTCTCCTTCGTCTCCCCGGCCGACGTGGACCCCCTCGCCGCGCGCCGCGCGGTCGCCGACGCCCTGCCGTACTACTGCGTGCCCGCCGAGGTCGTCCCCCTGGCCGTGCTGCCCGAGACCGACCGCGGCAAGATCGACAAGCACACGCTGCTGCGGCTGGCCGAGGAGCGGACGACGTCGGCCCAAGCCGAAGCCGGAGCCAAGGCCGAAACCAATGCCAAAGCCGAGGCAGGGGCCGAGGCCGTGGTGGTGGCGCGGTGACGACGTCGATCCCGCGTACGCGGCAGCGGGAACTGCCTCCGCCGATCTCCGGACCCCGGCGGCTGCTCAAGCACCCGCGGCTGATGCACTACAACCGGCTGGCGGCGCTGGTGCTGCTGGCCAACGCGGCCGTGGTGTACACGGGTTGGCCACTGACGGCGGCCAAGGCGAGCCATGCCGCCCTCGCCGACCTCGCGCTCGCCGTGCTGGTCCGCCAGCAGTACGTCATCAACTTCTTCTTCCGGCTGGCGACCTGGCCGCCGACCGGTTGGCCGCTGCGGGTCCGCTGGACGCTGGGCAAGGTGTACCACTTCGGCGGACTGCACGTGGGCGGGGCACTGGCGGGGACGGCGTGGTTCGTGACGGCGATGGTGCTGCGGCCCGACGGCCCCGGCGCGCCGGCGGGCTGGGTGCTCATCGCCCTGCTCGGCGTGATCGTCGCCACCGCGCTCCCGCCGTTCCGCTCCCGCCACCACGACCTCTTCGAGAAGATCCACCGCTTCGGCGGCTGGAGCGCGCTCGCCCTCTTCTGGACCCATGCGCTGCTGTCCGGTGCCGGTCCGCTCTCCCTGACCGTCCTCGCCGTCGTCACCTTCAGCGTGGCGCTGCCCTGGCTGCGGCTGCGCAAGGTCGCCGTACACCTCGAACGTCCCTCCTCGCACGTCGTACTGGCCCGCTTCGACCACGGCGAGACCCCCTTCGCGGGCTCCTCGACCGCGATCAGCCGCAGCCCGCTCACCCAGTGGCACTCCTTCGCCAACGTGCCCGCACCCGGCGAGTCCGGCTTCCGCCTCACGATCTCCCGCGCGGGCGACTGGACCGGCTCCTTCATCGACGACCTGCCGGCGAAGGTGTGGGTGAAGGGCATCACCACGGCCGGGGTCGCCAACATCGAGGTCCTGTTCAGGAAGGTGGTGTACGTCGCGACGGGCAGCGGCATCGGGCCGTGCCTGCCGCATCTGCTGGCCGCCGAGGTGCCCTCGCGCCTGGTGTGGGCGACCCGGAACCCGCGCGCGACGTACGGCGACGCGCTCGTCGACGAGATACTCGCGGTGCAGCCGCACGCGGTCGTCTGGGACACCGGCCGTGACGGCAAACCCGACATGGTGCGGCTCGCGTACGAGGTGTACCGGGACTTCGGGGCCGAGGCGGTCATCTGCATCTCCAACAAGAAGCTCACCTGGCAGGTCGTGCACGGCCTGGAACGGCGTGGGATTCCGGCGTACGGCGCGATCTGGGACTCCTGAGGAGAGGTGGATCCGATGAACAGCCTGAAGGTGGAGAAGGACGGGCGCGTGGTGATCGTGCGGCTGCACCGGCCGCGGGTGCTCAACGCGCTGAGCAGCGAACTGCTCGACGAACTGCTGGCGGTATTACGGCCGTTGGACAACGACCCGGAGGCGGGGTGCGTCGTGATCACCGGGTCGGAACGGGCGTTCGCGGCCGGCGCCGACATCCGTGAGATGGCCGGGAAGACGGCCGCCGAGATGGTGGCGGAGGACTACTTCGGCCGGTGGGAGGAGTTCGCGGACCTGCGCGTGCCGAAGGTGGCCGCCGTCAACGGGCCCGCGCTGGGAGGGGGTTGCGAGCTCGCCATGATGTGCGACCTGGTGATCGCCGGGGAGTCGGCCGTGTTCGGGCAGCCGGAGATCAAGCTGGGGGTGATACCCGGGATCGGCGGCACCCAGCGGCTGACCCGGCTGGTCGGGCGCGCCAAGGCGATGGACCTGGTGCTGACCGGCCGGGTCATGGACGCACACGAGGCGGAGAGAGCGGGGCTGGTGTCCCGGGTGGTGGCGGATGAACGGGTTGTGGGAGAGGCGGTGGCGGCGGGGGCGGCCATCGCCGGGTACGGCCGACTTGCGGTCAGAGCGGCGAAGGAGTGCGTCGACCGGGCGCTGGAGGGTGGGCTGCGGGACGGGGTTCGGTACGAACGGCGCGTATTCCATGGGCTGTTCGCGACTGAGGACCAGAGGGAGGGGATGGCGGCGTTCTTGGAGAAGCGGGAGGCGCGGTTCATAGGTCGGTAGTCGTCCGGCTGCGGGTGCGCGGGGGCTGGTCGCGCCCACGCACCCGCAGCCGCAGATCGACACCGCCCCGCGCCCCTAACGGGGCGCTGCAGCCAGGGCGTCGGCAACCCCTGGTTCCTTCTTTCCCAGGAACTGGGGGTTCGGCTCGAAGACCACGTCCAGGGCCGCCTTCCCCGCCGCGAAGACCTCCCGCGTCCCGCCGTAGTACCACGTCACGTCGTGCTTGTCGTCGACCCCGACCCCGTACGACGTCACCCCCGCCGCCTCGCACAACGCCACCGCCCGCCGGATGTGGAACCCCTGGCTGATCAGTACGGCCCTGTCCACGCCGAAGATCTTCTTCGCCCGGACGCAGGAGTCCCAGGTGTCGAAGCCGGCGTAGTCGCTGACGATGCGCCCGGCCGGCACGCCGTGCTTCGTGAGGTACGTGCGCATGGCGTCCGGCTCGTCGTAGTCCTTCGTGCTGTTGTCGCCGGTGACCAGGACGACCTTGATCCGGCCCGCCCGGTACAGCTTCGCCGCCGCGTCCAGGCGGTGCGCGAGGTACGGCGACGGCTCGCCGTCCCACAGGCCCGCGCCGAAGACCACCGCGACGTCGGTGCGTGGCACGTCCGTCACCGTGTGCAGCCGGCCGGCCGTCGACACATACAGCCAGGTGGCCGGCAGCAGCGCCAGTACGCATCCGGCCATCACGCCCTGCACCAGGCGCCGCCGGCCCGTGAGGGTGCGCGGCAGACGCGGTCGGCGGATCTTCATACGGTGGTCCCCCCCTGTGGGCTTCGACCTTGGAGGACGCAGCGCGGGATGTTCCGGTTCGCTCACACCGTGCGGGTTCGTGACGTGAAGCGACGGAAAACAGTCGTGACGGTCAGGCAATGGGCGTGCAATCTCGTCCGGCGAGGATCCTCGCATGACGGTGACCGACCTTTCCCCGCGCCCCGGCCCGCCCGCCCTGGTCCTGGTGGCCCACGGCAGCCGCGACCCGCGCGCGCTCAGCACCGTGCGGGCGCTCATGGACCGGGTGCGCGAGCTGCGCCCCGGTCTGCCCGTGCACCTCGGTCACATCGAGCTGAACGAGCCGCTGCTCCCGGACACCCTCGCCGCCCTCGGGGACGCCGAGGCCGTCCTCGTCCCGCTTCTGCTCAGCCGCGGCTACCACGTCAAGCAGGACATCCCGGAGATGGCGGCGGCCTCCCCGGCCCGGACACGCGTCGCCGCCCCGCTGGGCCCGCACCCCCTCCTGGCCGACACCCTGCACGCCCGCCTGCTGGAGGCGGGCTGGCGCCCCCGGCCCGCCGGTGCGGTGGTCCTGGCGGCGGCGGGCTCCCGCGACCCCGAGTCCAGGCTCGACACCCACCGCACGGCCCAGCTCCTCGCGGAGCGCCTGGGCGTGCCGGTCGTCCCGGCCTACGCGTCGGCGGCGACCCCGACGGTCGAGGAGGCGCTCACCGCCCTGAGGGCACGGGGCCGCCACCGCATCGCCATCGCCTCCTGCTTCACGGCCCCCGGCCGCTTCGCGACGGAGTGCGCGGCCCACGCCCCATGGATAGCGGCGGCCCCCCTGGGAGCCCACCAGGCGATGGCGGCTCTGATCCTCCACCGTTACGAACAGGCACTGAAAACGCCGGCGACCATAGCTGCCTAGGGGCGCTGGGGGTACCCCCGGCCGAAGGCTGGGGGAGGAACTGCGCGATCAACCACGACGCACCCGAAGTCGCAAGCCGGACGAAACCCGGCAGACGAGTAGGCACCCCACAACCCCCGTTTTGTCACTACCAACCCGTACTGTCGAACCATGGCAGTCCCCGCACCCGCACCTTCGGCCTACGACCCGGCGTCAGCCGACCGCTGGGCCCCCGAACCCGACAAACGCCCGGGCCGCACCGCGTTCCAACGCGACCGCGCCCGCATCCTGCACAGCGCGGCGCTCCGCAGACTCGCCGGCAAGACCCAGGTCGTCACCCCCGGCACCGCCACCCAGCTCTGGGACGCCAGCCCCCGCACCCGTCTCACCCACTCCCTCGAATGCGCCCAGGTCGGCCGTGAGCTGGGCGCGGCCCTCGGCTGCGACCCGGACCTGGTGGAGGCCGCCTGCCTCTCGCACGACCTCGGTCACCCGCCCTTCGGCCACAACGGCGAACAGGCGCTCAACGAGTTCGCCGACGACTGCGGCGGTTTCGAGGGCAATGCCCAGTCACTGAGGCTCCTCACCCGAATCGAGCCCAAGCGGTTCACCCCGGAGGGCTCCGTCGGCCTCAACCTCACCCGCGCCGCCCTCGACGCCGCCACCAAGTACCCGTGGCAGCGCGGCGCGCACCCCACCGACCCGGCGTCCCCCAAGTTCGGTGTGTACGAGGACGACCGGCCGGTCTTCGACTGGGTCCGCAAGGAGGCCCCCGGCACCCGCACCTGCTTCGAGGCCCAGGTCATGGACTGGTCCGACGACGTCGCCTACTCCGTGCACGACGTCGAGGACGGCCTGCACGCCGGCCATGTCGACCCCAACTGCCTGTACGCGGAGGCCGAACGGCAGGAGGTGTTCGCCGTGGCCATCGGCCGGTACGTGCCCGCCGGTACCGACCCCGCCGAACTCGCCGCCGCCCTCGACCGGCTCCAGGGCGAGGAGTGGTGGCCGGACTCCTACGACGGCACCGCGGTCGCCCAGGCCCGCCTCAAGGACGCCACCAGCCAGCTCATCGGCCGCTTCTGCCTGGCCGCGGAGGGCGCGACCCGCGAGGCGTACGGCGGCGGCCGGCTCACCCGTTACGGCGCCGAACTCGTCGTACCGCGCGAGGCCCGGATGGAGTGTGCGGTGCTGAAGGCGATCGCCCACCGGTATGTCATGCAGCGCGCCGAGCAGGAGAGACTCCGGGCCGATCAGCGCGTAGTCGTGGCCGAACTCGCGCACGCGCTCACCGCCCGGGCGCCGGACGGGCTCGACCCGCAGTTCCGGGCCCTGTTCGACGCGGCGGGCGACGACCGGGCCCGTAAACGCGTGATCGTCGATCAGATCGCCTCGCTCACCGACGCCTCCGCGCGGTCACTGCATGCGAGGCTGACGGGGCGTATGTGAACAAATGGTGACCCTCCGTGGCCTGATCGGGTCATGATCGTGCCAGTGGAGGCCACTCCCTCTTCCCGCATCACGCTGCGTGCGGGAGGCTCACAGTGCGGCGCATGTGGGCGGCATATGTGGCAGCACCCTTACGAGGAGGCTTCAAGTGGTCGACGCGGACCAGACATTCGTCATCGTCGGTGGCGGACTCGCCGGCGCGAAGGCGGCCGAGACGCTCCGGGCCGAGGGTTTCAGCGGCCGGGTGATACTGATCTGCGACGAACGCGACCACCCCTACGAGCGGCCGCCGCTCTCCAAGGGCTACCTGCTCGGCAAGGAGGAACGCGACACCGTCTTCGTGCACGAGCCCGCCTGGTACGCGCAGAACGACGTCGAACTGCACCTCGGGCAGACCGTCGACCGGATCGACCGGGCCGCGAAGACCGTCCGGTTCGGCGACGACGGCACGCTCGTCCACTACGACAAGCTGCTGCTCGCCACCGGTGCCGAGCCCCGCCGCCTCGACATCCCCGGCACCGACCTGGCCGGCGTCCACCACCTGCGCCGCCTCGCCCACGCCGAGCGCCTCAAGGGGGTCCTCGCCGCCCTCGGCCGGGACAACGGACACCTCGTCATCGCGGGCGCCGGCTGGATCGGCCTGGAGGTCGCGGCCGCGGCGCGGACGTACGGCGCCGAGGTCACCGTCATCGACCACGGGCCGACCCCGCTGCACGGCGTGCTCGGGCCCGAGCTGGGCAACGTCTTCGCCCAGCTGCACCAGGAGCACGGGGTCCGCTTCCACTTCGGGGTGCAGCTCACCGAGATCGTCGGCCAGGACGGCATGGTCCTCGCCGCCCGCACCGACGACGGCGAGGAGCACCCGGCGCACGACGTCCTCGCGGCGATCGGCGCGGCGCCGCGCATCGGCCTCGCGGAGGCGGCCGGGCTGGAGATCGCCGACCGGGCCTACGGCGGGGGCATCGTCGCCGACGAACGGCTGCGGACGTCCGACCCGGACATCTTCGTCGCCGGTGACGTGGCCTCCTTCCCGCACGCCCTGTTCGACACCCGGCTCCGGGTGGAGCACTGGGCCAACGCGCTGAACGGCGGTCCGGCGGCGGCCCGCTCGATGCTCGGCCAGGACGTGACGTACGACCGCATGCCCTACTTCTTCACCGACCAGTACGACCTGGGCATGGAGTACAGCGGCTGGGCGCCGCCCGGGTCGTACGACGAGGTGGTCATCCGGGGCGACGCGGGCAAGCGCGAGTTCATCGCCTTCTGGCTGAAGGAGGGCAGGGTGCTGGCCGGGATGAACGTGAACGTGTGGGATGTCACAGAGGACATCCAGAAGCTCGTCCGCAGCGCGGAACCGGTGAACACCGAGGCCCTCGCAGACCCGAAGACCCCCCTCGACAGCCTGCTGCCCTGATGGCCCAGGGCTCTCTCCGGACGACGGGACTGTCGGTCCGCCCCCGTAGAATTCACCCGTGGCTGGACGGATCAATGACGAGGATGTGAAGGCGGTACGGGACGCGGTCCCGATCGACGCCGTCGTGTCCGAGTACCTCCAGCTGCGCAACGCGGGCGGCGGGAACCTCAAGGGACTGTGCCCTTTCCACGACGAGAAGTCGCCGTCCTTCCAGGTCAGCCCGAGCAAGGGACTCTTCCACTGCTTCGGCTGCCAGGAGGGCGGCGACACCCTCACCTTCGTGATGAAGGTGGACCACCTCTCCTTCTCGGAGGCGGTGGAGCGGCTGGCCGGCCTGGCCGGCATCACCCTGCGCTACGAGGAGGGCGGGTACAACCCGGCCCACCAGCGCGGCGAGCGGATCCGGCTGGTCGAGGCGCACAAGATCGCCGCGGTCTGGTACGCGGAGCAGCTCGCCACCAGCCCCGAGGCCGAGACCGGCCGCCTCTTCCTCGCCGAGCGCGGCTTCGACCAGGCCGCCGCCGTCCACTTCGGTGTCGGCTACAGCCCCCAGGGCTGGGACCACCTCACCCGCTATCTGCGCGGCCAGGGCTTCACCGACAAGGAACTGCTGCTGTCGGGGCTGTCGCAGGAGGGCCGGCGCGGCCCCATCGACCGGTTCCGGGGCCGCCTCATGTGGCCGATCCGGGACATCGGCGGCGAGGTCGTCGGCTTCGGCGCCCGCAAGCTCTACGAGGCCGACAACGGGCCCAAGTACCTCAACACGCCCGAGACCGCGATCTACAAGAAGTCCCAGGTCCTGTACGGCATCGACCTCGCCAAGCAGCACATCGCGAAGTCCAGCCGCGCGGTCGTGGTCGAGGGCTACACCGATGTCATGGCCTGTCACCTGGCCGGCGTCACGACGGCCATCGCCACCTGCGGCACGGCCTTCGGCGGCGACCACATCAAGATCCTCCGCCGGCTCCTCATGGACAACGGCTCGGCTCGCGTGATCTTCACCTTCGACGGCGACGCGGCCGGCCAGAAGGCGGCCCTGCGCGCCTTCGAGGACGATCAGAAGTTCGCCGCCGAGACCTACATCGCCATCGCCCCCGACGGCATGGACCCCTGCGAGCTGCGCCTCGCCAAGGGCGACGAGGCGGTCGCCGACCTGACCGAACCCCGCACCCCGCTCTTCGAGTTCGCGCTCCGCCAGATCGTCGCCCGCTACGACCTGGACACCCCGGCGGGCCGCGCGGCCGCCCTCGACGAGGCCGCGCCGATCGTCGCCCGGATCAAGAACAGCGGCGCCCAGCACGAGGTCGCCGTCCAACTCGCCGGCATGCTCGGCATCCTCGACACCCAATTCGTGGTCAAGCGGGTGGCCCAGCTGGCCCGTTGGGCCCGCGAGAAGGGCGGCGCCGGCGGCGGCAGGAACTCCGCCCCGGGACGCGGCCCGCAGCAGCCGTCGTACGACAACGGCGCCTCGCGCCCGGCCGTCTCCGGCCCCGCCCTGAACCTCCGCAACGCCGTCTTCGCCACCGAGCGCGAGCTGTTGAAACTCGCCCTGCAGCGCCCGGAGCTGGTCTCCCCGGCCTTCGACGCCTACGGCATCGACGAGTTCACCGCCGAGCCCTACGCGGCCGTACGCCTGGCCATCATGGAGGCGGGCGGCGCCGAGTACGGCGTCCAGGACTCGCAGGAGTACCTGGTCCGCGTCCGCGAGACGGCACCCGACGACACCGTCCGCGCCATGGTCACGGAACTCGCCGTCGAGGCGATCATGCGGCGCACCGTCGATGAGAACTACGCGGGCGAGCAACTCGTGACCGTCCGCCGCCGGGCCGTGGAACGCCGTATCCACGAGATCCAGATCACCCTCACCCGCCTGGGCAGCAACGGTGACCCGGCACAACTCGCGGCCGTACAGAACGAGTTGTGGGTGCTCCAGCAGTACGACCAGGCCCTGCGGGCACACGGCGCCGCCGCTCTCTGAGCAGGCGGTCACGAGCCGGACGCAAAAAGTCACCGCACGCCCCTCGTGGCGGCGATGTGTCTTACCCCACACTGGGGTGCGGTGCCTGAGTCCTCGGAGCGCGGCCGGCCCGTCCCGGACGGGTCCCACACCCCCGCCGTTCCACTCATCGCGTACGGGACGGACAGCGGCGAGGCCGTCGTCTCCGCCCCCGAAGTACCGCTGCCGCACCCCCTGGCAGCGATCATCCTGGAGGTCGCCCCCGTGCAGACCCAGACCCTGACCCAGACAGACAGCAGCACGCTCACGGACGAGCCGGAAGCCGAGACCGACGTCTACGCCGGCGTGCCACCGCAGAGCCGGGTGGCGCTGCACCCCGAGACGGAGACGGAGCGGGAGCCTTCGGCCGAGCCGGAGGGCCCGCCGCCGGAGGAGCTCACGGCCGACGCGTCGGAGCCGGAGCCGGAGCCCGCCGAACCGCGCGCCGCCGCCCGCGCCGACACCGGCGGCCCCTCCTCGGACCTGTTCCGGCAGTACCTGCGCGAGATCGGGCGGATCCCGCTGCTCACCGCCGCCGAGGAGGTCGAACTCGCCCGCCGGGTCGAGGCCGGCCTGTTCGCCGAGGAGAAGCTGATCGCCGGCCCCGACCTGGACGGCGAACTCGCCCTCGACCTCGACCGGCTGGTCGTGATGGGCCGCATGGCCAAACGCCGCCTCATCGAGGCGAACCTGCGGCTGGTGGTGTCGGTGGCGAAGCGGTACGTCGGCCGGGGCCTGACCATGCTCGACCTGGTCCAGGAAGGCAACCTGGGCCTGATCCGCGCCGTCGAGAAGTTCGACTACGCCCGCGGCTACAAGTTCTCGACGTACGCGACCTGGTGGATCCGCCAGGCGATGTCGCGTGCGCTGGCCGACCAGGCCCGCACGATCCGCGTCCCGGTGCACGTGGTGGAGCTCATCAACCGGGTGGTGCGGGTGCAGCGCCGGATGCTCCAGGAGCGGGGCTACGAGCCGACACCGGACGAGGTGGCCGCGCACCTGGACCTGGCGCCGGAGAGGGTGGGTGAGGTACTCCGCCTCGCCCAGGAACCGGTGTCCCTGCACGCGCCGGTCGGCGAGGAGGACGATGTCGCCCTCGGTGACCTGATCGAGGACGGGGATGCGGCGAGCCCCGTGGAGTCGGCCGCGTTCCTGCTCCTGCGGGAGCACCTGGAGGCGGTGCTGTCGACGCTGGGGGAGCGGGAGCGGAAGGTCGTACAGCTGCGGTACGGGCTGGCCGACGGTCGTCCGCGGACGCTGGAGGAGATCGGGCGGATCTTCGGCGTCACGCGCGAGCGGATCCGCCAGATCGAGTCGAAGACGCTCAACAAGCTCCGGGACCATGCTTTTGCGGATCAGCTGAGGGGCTATCTGGACTGACGCCGGGTGCGGGTGCGTGGGGGCTGCTCGCGCCCACGCGGCGGAGCCGCACATCGATACAGCCCCGCGCCCCTGAGGGGCGCTTCAGTGCGGGTGGGTGAGAAGCTCACCCACCCGCACCCAAGCCATATCAGTCCACCTCAGCGACCGCCTGCGCGAACTGTGCCTTGTACAGCCGGGCGTACGCCCCGTCCGCGGCCAACAGGTCCGCGTGCGCGCCCTGCTCCACAATGGACCCGTTCTCCATCACCAGGATGGTGTCCGCGTCCCGGATCGTCGACAGGCGGTGGGCGATGACGAACGACGTGCGGCCGTCCGCCAGTTTGGCCATCGCCTTCTGGATCAGGACCTCGGTGCGGGTGTCGACCGAGGACGTCGCCTCGTCGAGGACCAGGATCGTCGGGTCGGACAGGAACGCCCGCGCGATGGTGATGAGCTGCTTCTCACCGGCGCTGACGCCCGTGCCCTCGTCGTCGATCACGGTGTCGTAGCCCTCGGGCAGGGTGCGGACGAACCGGTCCGCGTGGGCCGCCCGCGCCGCCTCCTCGATCTCGCCCCGCGTGACCTCGCGGGAGGCGCCGTACGCGATGTTCTCCGCGATGGTGCCGCCGAACAGCCAGGTGTCCTGGAGCACCATGCCGATCCCGGCGCGGAGTTCGTCCCGGGACATATGGGTGACGTCGACGCCGTCGAGGGTGATCCGGCCGCCGGAGACGTCGTAGAACCGCATCAGCAGGTTCACGAGGGTCGTCTTGCCGGCTCCCGTCGGGCCGACGATCGCGACCGTGTGCCCGGGTTCGACCGTCAGGGACAGGTCCTCGATAAGGGGCTTCTCGGGGTCGTAGCGGAAGGAGACGTGCTCCAGCGCCACCCGGCCGCGCAGCTGCGCGGGGCGCTCGCCCGGCACCGGGTCGGCCTCCTGCTCCTCCGCGTCGAGGAGTTCGAAGATCCGCTCGGCCGACGCGACACCCGACTGCACCAGGTTGGCCATGGAGGCGACCTGGGTCAGCGGCATCGAGAACTGCCGGGAGTACTGGATGAAGGCCTGGACGTCACCGATGGACAGCGCGCCCGACGCGACCCGGAGGCCGCCGACGACCGCCACCAGCACGTAGTTCAGGTTCGACACGAACATCATCAGCGGCTGCATCACACCGCTGTTGAACTGTGCCTTGAACCCGGCCTCGTACAGCGCGTCGTTCTGCTCGGCGAACTGCTGCGCCGACTCCTCCTGGCGGCCGAACACCTTCACCAGGGTGTGCCCGGTGTACATCTCCTCGACGTGGGCGTTGAGCTTGCCGGTGGAGCGCCACTGCTGCACGAAGTGCGGCTGGGAGCGCTTGCCGATGCGGGTGGCGACCAGGAAGGACAGCGGCACCGTCGCCAGGGCGACCAGGGCCAGCAGCCAGGAGACCCAGAACATCACCGCGAGCACACCGATGATGGTCAGCACCGAGTTGATGAGCTGGCCCATCGACTGCTGGAGCGTCTGGCCGATGTTGTCGATGTCGTTGGTGGCGCGGGACAGGACCTCGCCGCGCTGGCGCTTGTCGAAGTAGGACAGGGGGAGCCGGGACAGCTTCGCCTGGACCTCCTCGCGCATCCGGTACATCGTGCGGTTGACGGACCGGTTGACGAGCCGGGTCGCCACCGCCATCAGCAGGCCGGCGACCAGGTACGTACAGAGCGCGATGAGCAGGACGTTGCCGACCTGACCGAAGTCGATGCCCTTGCCGGGCGTGAAGTCGGTGCTCTTGAGCATGTCGGCGACGGTGCCCTGGCCCCGCTCGCGCATGCCCGCCAGCACCTGGTCCTTGGTGGCGCCGGCCGGCATCTGCTTGCCGATGACACCGGCGAAGACCAGGTCGGTGGCCTTGCCGAGGATCTTGGGGCCGATCACGTTGAGGGTGACGCTCGCGACCACGCAGACCAGCAGCACGTAGATCGTGACGCGTTCGGGTTTGAACCGGGCGACCAGCCGTTTGCCCGAGTTCTTGAAGTCCATCGAGCGCTGGTCGGGGCCGCCCCCGGCCATCATGCGTCCCATGGGCCCGGCCATCAGGCAGCCTCCGCTTCCGTCAGCTGGGAGAGCACGATCTCCCGGTAGGTCTCGTTGTCGGCCATGAGTTCACGGTGGCGGCCGGTGCCGACGACCCGTCCCTCGTCGAGGACGACGATCCGGTCGGCGTCCCTGATGGTCGCCACCCGCTGGGCGACGATGACGACGGTCGCCTCGGCCGTCTCCCGGCCGAGCGCGGCGCGCAGGGCCGCGTCGGTCGCGTAGTCGAGGGCGGAGAAGGAGTCGTCGAAGAGGTAGATCTCCGGGCGCTGCACGAGCGTACGGGCGATGGCGAGGCGCTGCCGCTGACCGCCCGAGACGTTCGTACCGCCCTGGGCGATGGGCGCGTTGAGTCCGCCCTCCAGCTTCTCGACGAAGCCCTTGGCCTGCGCCACCTCCAGCGCGTGCCAGAGCTCCCCGTCGGTGGCGTCCGGGTTGCCGTAGCGCAGGTTGGTGGCCACGGTGCCCGCGAACAGGTACGGCTTCTGCGGGACCAGGCCGACCGTCTTCGCGAGCAGCTTCGGGTCGAGCTCCGAGACGCTCTCCCCGTCCACGAGGACCTGACCGTCCGTGGCGTCGAAGAGCCGGGAGACCAGGCCGAGCAGGGTGGACTTGCCGCTGCCGGTCGAGCCGATCACGGCGGTCACCTCGCCGGGCCGGGCGACCAGGTCGACGGCCTTGAGGACCGGCTCCTCGGCACCCGGATAGCAGAAGCCCACGCCGCGGATCTCCAGATGGCCGTGCCGGCGCAGCTCGGTGACCGGGGCGAGCGGCGGGACGACGCTGGACTCGGTGTCCAGGACCTCCTCGATGCGCTCGGCGCAGACCTCCGCGCGCGGCACCATCATGAACATGAAGGTGGCCATCATCACGGACATCACGATCTGCATCAGGTAGGCGAGGAACGCGGTCAGGTCACCGATCGCCATCTGGCCGCTGTCGATGCGATGGGCGCCGAACCAGACCACGGCGATCGACGACACGTTCACCGTCGTCATGACGATCGGGAACATCAGCGCGAGCATGTTGCCGGTGGCCAGCTGCATCTCGGTCAGATCGCCGTTGGCCTTCCCGAACCGGCCCTGCTCGTACTCGTCGCGGACGAAGGCACGGATCACCCGGTTGCCGGTGATCTGCTCGCGCAGCACCCGGTTCACCGTGTCGAGCCGCACCTGCATGGCCCGGAACAGCGGCCGCAGCCGGCGCACGATGAGGGTCACCGAGATACCCAGCACGGGTACGACGGCGACCAGCACCCCGGACAGCGGAACGTCCAGGCCGAGGGCGAGCACGATGCCGCCGACACACATGATGGGCGCCGACGCCATCAGGGTGAACGCCATCAGGACCAGCATCTGGACCTGCTGTACGTCGTTCGTCGTACGGGTGATGAGCGAGGGCGCCCCGAAGTGACCGACCTCACGTGAGGAGAAGGACTGCACCCGGTCGAAGACGGCGGCACGCACATCGCGGCCGAGCGCCGACGCGGTCCTGGCGCCGTAGTACACGGCACCGATGTTGCACACCACCTGAGCGAGCGAGATGCCGATCATCAGGGCGCCGAAGGACAGGATGTAATCCGTGTCACCCTTCACGACGCCGTTGTCGATGATGTGTGCGTTGAGCGTGGGCAGGTAGAGGGTGGCGCAGGTCTGCAGGAACTGCAGCAGCACCAGGATGGAGATGGGTTTCCTGTAGGGCCTGAGATAGGTCCGCAGAAGTCGTATGAGCACGCTACGTCTCTCGGAGTCGGCGGTGGGGGCGGGTTCGCTTGCCCGAACGGGCGGGGTGCTTGCCCTAGGCCCCTATCGTCGAACACTCCACCCGCGTTACCTCAACCGATTTATCCGTCAGCGGATGCATCAAGGCGCCGGGGGCGCACGGTTACGCCCGAAAAGCCCCCGGATGGGTCTGTTCGCGCACCGAGACGTACTGCTGTCGCACCGCCTGCCCTACGGCCAGTTCGTCCCCCGGCTCCAGTACCTGGGCCGCCGGACCCTGCCACATCGGCGGGTTGCGCGGGTCCAGCGTGCCCTGCGACACGCCCAGCGCCCAGGCGGCCTGCCGGGCCGCCCCGATCGCCGCGTAGTCCGCCGGCTGCGGTACGACGACCTGCGCGCCGAACAGCATCGGCGCCGCCGCCTGTACGGCCGGCAGCTCGGCGGCCCCGCCGAGGAGGAAGACCCGCCGTACCTCCACCCCGCGCCCGCGCAGCACGTCCAGCGCGTCGGCGAGCCCGCACAGCATCCCCTCGAAGGAAGCCCGCGCGAGATGCTCGGCCTTCATCGACTCCCGCCGCAGCCCGGCCAGCGTCCCGGCGGTGTGCGGCAGGTTCGGCGTCCGCTCGCCCTCCAGGTAGGGCAGCATGACCAGCCCGTGCGAGCCGGGCGTCGACTTCATCGCCAGGTCGGACAGGCTCTCCAGATCGGGCAGCCCGAGCAGCTCGGAGGTGCCGCGCAGGGTCCGTACGGCGTTGAGCGTGGTGACGACCGGCAGATGCATACCGGTCGCGTCGGCCAGCGAGGTGATCATGCCGGAGCTGTCGGAGAGCGCCTCCGGGTGCACGGCCATGACCGACCCCGAGGCGCCCAGCGACACCACGGCGTCCCCGAACCCGAGCCCCAGCCCGAAGGCGGCGGCCATCGTCTCGCCGGTCCCCGCGGAGATCAGCAGCCCCTCCGGGGTCGTACCGGCCGCGTCGGACGGCCCGATCACCTCGGGCAGCATCACCTGATGCCCCAGGGCGAGTTCGACCAGGTCCGGCCGGTAGCCGCCGGTGGCCGCCGACCAGTACCCGGTCCCGGAGGCACCCCCGCGATCGGTGGTCCTCCTGACCGGCCGCCCCAGCAACTGCCACACCAGCCAGTCATGGGCCTGCAGCAGTACGGCGGTCCGCCGGGCGTTCTCCGGCTCGGTCTTCGCCAGCCAGCGCAGCTTGGTGACCGGATGCCCGGCCTGCGGAACGGTCCCCACCGCCTGCGCCCAGGCCTCGCGCCCCCCGAGCGCGTCGATGAGATCGGCCGCCGCGACCTGGGCACGCTTGTCGCCGCCGACCATCGCCGGGCGGACGGTGTTGCCCTGGGCGTCCAGCGGGACCACCGCGTTCTGCTGCGCGGACACGCCGATGGCCTGCACACCCTCCAGGAGCCCGCCGCCGGCCGCCTCGCCGAGGGAGAGCAGCCAGGCCTGCGGGTCGACGTCACTGGGCCGCGCCGCGCCGTCCGGCGTTTCGACCGGGTGCGGTGCGTATCCCTGGCGGAGCACCGCACCGGTGTCCGCGTCGCAGACCACGATGCGAGTGAAATCGGGTGAGCTGTCCAACCCGGCGACTATCCCCATGCCCGAATTCTGCCGCACACTCCGCTGTGGTTTGGCCGACGGGAGCCGTTCGGGGCAGGGCCGCGTTTCGGGTGCGGGTGCGTCGGGGCTGGTCGCGCCCACACGGCGGAGCCGTAAATCGGTACAGCCCCGCGCCCCTGGGGGGTTGGGGCCGGCCGTGTCGAGAAGTGGACGCTACGTGTTGCTGGTGCCCCAGTCGTCGGCTCCGTCGGCCTGGCTGCGCTCCCGGAGGGAGCGGACCCGGGACGCCACCGAGTCGGGCATACGGTCGCCGACCTTTGCGCTGACCGAGTGGAAGGCCTTGCCGGCGATCTCGCGGCTCTGCTGGGCGGCGGTCTCCGCGGTGTTGCGGACCGCGGGGTTCTGGGCGACCTGGCGGGCGGACTTCTTCAGCTGCTCGTAGCGCTCGCGTCCGGCCCTGGTCCCGAGCACGTAACCCAGAGCGAGCCCGACGACGAACGTGAGCTTGTAGCGCATGACGGCCACCCTTCCCTCGTGGGGAGTCTCGTGGAGGAGTACCGATTGGCGGAGCACCCCCCTGCTTGCGCTAATGTATGTGTCGCAGCGAGCGAGCGCCCCCTGGCGAATACCCAGGTAGGTACGTTCGATGCAACGAGGCATTCCTCCGTAGCTCAATTGGCAGAGCAGCCGGCTGTTAACCGGCAGGTTACTGGTTCGAGTCCAGTCGGGGGAGCTCGGTCCTCCGTAGCTCAATTGGCAGAGCAGCCGGCTGTTAACCGGCAGGTTACTGGTTCGAGTCCAGTCGGGGGAGCATGCTGAACGAGGGCCCCTTGTGGGGTCCTTTTTCATGTCCGCGGGAACCGCTGGGCCTGCGACGATGTCCTCAAGGTCGTGAACGACCGCAGAAGCCGACCATCCGAAGCAGGAGATCGTATGAGCGGCTATGCTGCGGCAGACGGCGCGCACACTTGTACGCGACACGCCGCCATGGGGCGGTAGCTCAGCCGGTTAGAGCAGCGGACTCATAATCCGTCGGCCGTGGGTTCGAGTCCCACCCGCCCCACCTGGACACCCGTTCGAAGAACCGTTGTTACCAGCAGTCGGAGCGCTCCAGCAGGTTTAGACCTGTTGGGGCGCTCCGGCGTTTCGGGGGTCCTGCGTGAGCGATGCGTGAGCGGCCGTGTCGGAAGGCAGTGGACGGCGGGCGCGCGGAACTATGCTCTCGGCGTTCCTGGCCACCTCCTGGTCGACCTGGGGGAGCAGGCTGGTGTACGTGTCGCCCGCCAACTGGATCGACCCGTGCCGCAGCGTCTCCTTGATCGCGTGAAGGTCACCGCCGCCCGCATGGATGAGAGTTGCTGCCACGTGGCGAAGATCACGAAGGTTGATCGGGGGCAGACCGGCCTCCCGGCACAGCCGGCGGAAGACGTCCGACACCTTCTCCGGGTGCAGCCAGCCGCCGTCCTCGTCGACGAACACCTTGCCCGTCTCCTGCCACGGGAGGCCCTTCTCCAGGTACGCCTGACGCTCGGTCTGCTGACGCACGCGGTGATCCGCGAGGACTTGGAGCGTGGCCGGCCCCAGAGCGATCGTCGCCGCGCTGCCCTCCGTCTTCGGATCGCTCTCCACCGGCGTCCACCCGTCCTGAATGATCGTCTTGGCGACCGTCAACTGCGCCTTCGCGAAGTTGATGCCGGACCAGGCCTGGCCTACCGCCTCGCCGCGGCGCAGCCCCCGGAACGCGATCAGGTGGAACAGGGCGTACAAGCGGTCGCCCTCGGCATGGTCGAGGAACTCGCCCACCTGAGGCGGCGTCCACACCATGACTCCTGACGGCTTCTCACCCGTCTCCCGCCACCGCTCGACGTGCTCGGGCGTCCACAGCACCGCCTTCGGCCGCTTGCCCGAGGCGAGCTCGACATGCGCGGCCGGATTGAACGTCAGCAGCTGCTGGGAGATGGCCGAGTTGAGCGCGGACCGCAGGGTCGCCCGGATCCGCTGCTGGGTCGCCGGGCCGGTCACCCGCCGGTACGGGGGGAGCGCGTCCAGCTTCGCCCGCTCCGCCGCCAGCCGGGCCGTCTCCGCGGCCGGCGGCCGTGAGTTCTTCCCCCACTTCGCGCGGGCCTGTTGCTCGCGCCGCCGCTGGTTCTCCGCCTCGATCGTCTCGTTGGCCGTGTCGATGGCGTCGAAGAACTCCACCAGGTGCCCGACGTTCAGGCGGTCGAGGAGGATGTGGCCGATGCCCGGCTTGAGGTACACGCGGATGTGGGAGCTGTAGCCGTTGAGCGTGGACTTCTTCCGCTTCTTCGACTCCCACCACTCATCCAGCCAGTCCCCGACTGTCAGCTTCGACGTGAGCGGCTGGCCGGCGCGGAACCGGCGGCGGGTCTCGGAGAGGTCGGGCAGCGGGGCGTTCTTGTTCTTGCTGACCTGCTCCAGCAGATCGCCGATCTTCGTCTGTGCTTCCTGGTCGTCGCCGGGGGAGAGGTCGAGGAGGGCGCGCACCTTGTCGAGGTCGCCCTGGGCGTCCTTGGCGGTGTCGTAGCCGCTGCGGGAGAACGAGCGTCGGCTCCCGTCCTCGCGCGGCGGCAACTCCTGCCGTACCGCCCACACCCCGTGCCGGCGGCTGGACAGCAGCGGGCACGCTTTGCCCAGCACCTTGCCGCTCTCGTCTCGGCAATAGCAGCGGCGGTACGTCGAACCTTTCACGGAAGCTCCCCTTCTGCACCGCTGGTGTTATTCCACATGCCTGGATCTTCGGCCTTCGTTTCTTCGATCCACCTCTTTAGCTCCTCCGGATTCCGCCAGATCAGATCAAGCCCTCGCCCTGCCTCGCCAACGGCGTCCCACTTATTCTCCATCTCCTGCTGCACTTCCAGGGCCATTTCCGTCAATGCCGCATGCCGGGTGAATTTGATACTGCGGTGCGGGTTCTCCTGCATCATCCGAGCGACGCGGTCATCGAGCTCCTCCGCTGCTCCGTGCCCCCAGAGGCCGTGCGCGAAGACAGCAGCTAGAGCCCAGTTCGTCCCAGTGTCGTCCGGGGGCTCCAGCATGGCCGCGAGCCTGGTGTTGACGTCTAGCTTGTCGGCACGGATGGCCTGGGCGAGTTCGGCCCTTGAAATGCCTGGGTAGAGCCGGTAAAGCACGCGCATCCAGTGGGCCGCATGTGCAGACAGTTGCAATCCGCGTAGGCCTTCCACGGATGAATCGGGAGCGTCCAGACCCGAAGCCTGCATTACTTTGAGCCGAAGGTCGCGGATGAATTCCTGCCCCATCTGAACCCTTGTCAGGTGTTCTCCCTCCAGGGCATTGAGGGAACTCGCGATCTGCTGTCGGGCTTGGCGGATGGCGGGGGTGAGTTCGTCTTCCGGTACTGCGAGCGAGCTGGCAAGTGACTCCAGGCGCTCCATTGCCTCCCTGGTTGTCGAGCGCAGAGCGTCCGCCTCCTTCCCCAGCTGGGCAAACTCCCTGGCAAGCGCCTGGATCTCTTCGTCGGCGGTCGACGTCATCTCGTCCAGAGTCAGCCCGAACATGTCGGCGATGGCTCGTGCCTCGCTCAGCCGAATCACGCGAGGCTTGTCCGCGCTCCGCTGCTCCATCTTGGCGATGGCCGTCGGATGCAGCTTCAGGTCGTGCTCCTCCTGGAGCACGCGGGCGACGTCGACCTGCGTCATACCCCGGTCCTCCCGCTCCTTGCGCAGGCGCCGGCCGAACCGATCCTCAGCGAACATCCACGGACGTTGTTGATTACCCATGGCGGCAAGGTACTACCTCCAGGAGGTTGCGGCCAGAGCGCATTGGGGCGTATACCTTTACGAGCAAGCCCGAACCTCCAGGAGGTAATTATGGGGCGAGAACACGCGTCCCCCCAGGTGAGCGTCACAGAGCCCGCGCACCTCTTTCTGACCACGGAAGAGGTGGCCGCTCGCTACAGGACTTCACCAGCAACCGTTCGGTGGTGGAGGCAGGTCGGGAACTACGGCCCCAAGGGCGTCAAGATCGGCCGTCGAGTCCTCTACTCCCTTGCCAACTGCGAGGAGTTCGAGCGGCAGGCCGCCGAGATCCAGGCGTCGGCGTGACCGCGCCAGCCCTCACGATCGCCGAGATCCTCGACCTGCCCGCCGTCGTCCCCCTGTGGCCGACCGTCGGCCGGGCCCTGGCCCTCTCGGAAAGCACCACGTATCAGCTGGCAGCCGAGAACAGGCTGCCCATCGAGGTCATCCGCCTCGGGCGACGCCGCGTATGCAGGCTCGTCGACCTTCATCGCTTCCTCGGGCTCGTCCCGAAGGAGACCGGCGCCGGTCCCGCGTGCGAGGCGGGATCGACGACCGGAAACGACGAAGGAGCCGCGTGCGAGGCGGCTCCTCCAGTCGAGCAATCCAGTCCCACGGCTAAGTAGGAAACGAGACGCTCATGGCTACAACCGTACAGCCTGCAAGAACGGCCGCAACGTCCGGTGGGGTTCAGGTCCCCACCGTCCGCCCGGCCGAGCAGTCCATCCGCACCAACTTCCTCGTCCTGGTCATGAACGACCTGGACACCGGCCAGCCCACACTGTGCTCGGCCACCGACCCGCACGAGTCCGTCGACGAGGTCGACGCCGCGCGAGTGATGGAGCAGGCCGCCGAGGCACACAAGAAGATCGACGAGGGCGTGCAGCTCGCCCTCGCCTTCGAGGGTCAGCAGCGGCGGGCCCGCTCGATCAAGAACGAGGATGGCGCCCTCAACGAGGTGGGCAGGCAGCTGCTCGCCGAGATCGCCGACCGCCTCACCGATCTGTTCGCGGGCGCCGAGGACCCGCTCGCCGCACTCCGCGAGTGGCACGCGGGCATGCAGAAGTACGCCAACGCTCCGCAGGACGAGCACTACCCCTGGTGCCAGGCGGGGGCGTGTCTCACGCTCTGCGGTGACGACGGCGTCTACATCGAGCACCAGGGGCCTCGGGTTGCCCTGCCCGCGCCCGACGGCGTCGACTCGGTCCGGGGCAACCTCGTCGATGCTCGCCTCGCGGCCAGCACCGAGGACGGCACCCCTGCCACGGTCGTCTCCCTAACGGGGGCGGACGGCAACGGCACGATCGTCCAGGGCAAGGATCTCGACAAGCTCATCTCCGACACCGCGCTCTTCCTCCACCAGCTGCGCCTGATGCGCACGCAGGTCACGGAGGTGCAGTCGTGACCGTTCTGACGCAGGCGACGGCGGCCGGTATCCCCGGCCGCCTGGCCCCCTACCGCTTCACCCACCGCGTCGACACGGTGTCCCTCTACCTGCTGGAGACCGCCGGCTACGCGGCCCGCTTCGACGGGCTCACCGGCGACAGCCTCCGCCAGTTGGAGACTGCCCAGGACCCGGAAGCAGTACAGAACCACGCCGAGTCTCTGTACGGCACGCTGGAGTCCTGGAAGAAGGCAATCGACCGGTTCGACACCACGGTCACCAGCGCCGACTTCGACCGCATCCGCCACCTGCCGGACACCGACCCGCGCCGCGTCGGCTATCTCACGGCGAACACCGCCATCGACCGGTGGCTCGCCTGCCGCGAGCAGCTGCACGCCGCGTTCCTCGACTGGGCCCTCGACCTCACCGGCACCGTCGAGGTGCCCGAGCCGCCCGGACCCGAGCCGGTCATCCCCGACGAGGGGCACCGCGTCCCGGACTGCACCGGCTACTGCGTCGAGGACGACGTCTGCGCGGTCGAGGTGGGCGACCTCGGAACAGACGACGGCGGGCACCTGGTCGTCGAGGTCTACGCCGAACCCGGCGAACCGGTGAAGGCGGTGCTCTTCACCTACGACCTCAGCTCCGACGCGACCCTGCTGCGCACCTCCGACCCGGCCGAGGTCCGCCGGAAGGCCGACGAGCTGTACCGGTTCGCCGGACAGGTGGACCGCGCCGCCCACGTCCTCGACCAGCTGCAGAAGCGGGAGGCGAAGTGATCCTCTCCATCCACACCCCGTTCGCTGAAAGGGTCGTTGCCAAACACGACGCCCTCCTGCTCAACGAGGGGCCTGAAGAACAGACCGCCCGGGTCGTCGCTGCCCTGGAACGCATCGGCGCCGTCACCACGTTCGGGCCGACACGGGCCGGGCGAGTTGTCGACCTCGCGGGATTCGGCGAGGCGCCCATCGTGTACATCACGAAGGACGACGACTACCTGCTTCTCTCCGACGTCGCCGAAGCCTTGGGCTGGCCGCTCCACAAGGCTCACGCCTGGGCGCAGCAGCAGCACAGCTGGGCAATCGAGGACCAGCGCAACCATGACGAGGAGCGCGGCGACGGCCGGCTCGGCTGGGAATGCCTCCTCGGCTACATCGACCTGCGTCTCGACCTCAGCGAGGACGACCCCGAGGCCAAGCCCGACGCGAACGGCCAGAAGTGGTCGCACTCCGGCGACTGGCTGGTCAGCCAGGACCGGCTCCCCGCCCTCCTGTGCAGCTCCCCGTGGGGCAAGGAGTTCCTCGACAACGTCGGCGACCACATGGGCCTGATGTTCCAGAAGGTCTTCGGCGACAAGCTCAAGAACAGCCCCACCGTGCACGCGGACGGCACCCCGACCGGTCACAGCGCCTGGGACATGTTCTCCAGCGACCTCACCGAAGAAGAGGCGCTCCGCAAAGCCCGCCGTGGCCCCGCCCTCGACGAAGCGGACGGCACCGGCTGACAGGCCGCCGGGGGCGGGTCAATCCCCCCGACCCGCCCCCGGCTTCACGGACCACCACCAGATCCAGCACAAGGGATACGTTCGTGAACAACCCTGTCGAGCAGCTGGCCGCGGACTCGGGCATCGTCCGCGCCTGGCTCTCCCCCCGCTTTGACGCCGCCGGCCTCGTGTCCGTCTGCTGCAAGGGCAACTGGACCGGTATCCAGACCGACGACCTGAACCACGCCGTCGCCTGGATCCTCGACCAGGACCGCGCCGGAGTCGAAGGAATCTACTGCCGCGTCACCACGGTCAACAGCCGGTTCCCGCTGGGCACTCGCGGCAGCGCACGGGACTCCGTGGCCATGTTCGGCCTGTGGTCGGACATCGACTTCGGTAACTCCCTGCACAAGGCCGAAAACCTCCCGGCCTCAGCCGACGAGGCCCGGGACATCCCCCGCTTCGGCGGCCTCCCGGAAGCAACCCGAGAGGAACACTCAGGTGGCGGCCTCTACCACTGGCACGAGTTCGACCGACCGGTGGTCATCGGTAAGGACATCACCTTCGACGAGGCGGTCGAGGTCTCGTCGGCCTGGCAGTCCATCTACCTCAGCGGCGCGAAGAGGATGGGCGTCGGCTACGGCACTGGCGTGAAGGACCTCGCCCGCGTACTTCGGGTACCAGGAACGATCAACCGGAAGCCCGGCCGTCCGCAGGCGATGTGCCGTGTCGTCCGCGACGGGGGACCGCGCTACAGCCTTGAGCAGATCCTCGAACTCGCCGCGCGCCTCGCGCCCAAGCCCACGAAGCGCACGCCGCCTCCCGTAACGGCGCGGCCAGAGCGGCCGAAGGGCACCCAGACGTGGGGCGGGCGCGGCCCGATGGAGATCCTCGGCGATCACGCTTGCTGCGGGGAGATCCTGGAATACGTCGGCGCCACCTACGCCGAGCAGTACCCCGGAAGCTGCTCGTACTGCGGGAGCGCTTGCCAGCGCTGGTACCGACCCGGCTGGGCGGACGGCTGCTCACGGGACGGTGTCGCCGTCCACAAGGGCGGGGCCGCGGTCACCATCCGCACCGACAACTTCCCGGGCGTCACACCCTCCGCAGTCGGCCACGTCCTCTCCCCGGGCCAGCTGTTCGCCGCGCTGCACCACGGCGGCAACGAGTCCGAAGCCTCCCGCGACATCATCCGCGCCGCGCACGGCCGCGCCGAGGCCAGCAGTGCCGCGCAGGCCCTCCCGGTCGCCGTACTCGACGACGTCCGGCAAGCCACCGCAGGCGATGCCAGCAAAGGCCAGCAACACCCAGGGCGGGCAGGTCAGACCCGCACCTACGTGCACCCGGCGAGGCGGCTGAGAGCGCTGGTTACGAAAGTTGCCGGGGCGGACGGGGCGGACACTGCCGGGCTCCTCCAATGGGCCGCACGGAACGGGTTCGAGGCCGGCCGAGAGGCCAACGTCGCACCGAAGGCCGTCGCTGACGCCTTCCGTAAGGCGGCCGTCCGCGCCGGGCTCGACAACGAGCTGGCCATGACCATCATCCGCGCCTCGTACCGGGAGGCCGGTAAGTGACCATCAACGACTCGACAGCCGCCGAAGACCTGCCGGACGACGAGGAAAACGAGCCGCCGGACGACTACAGGGACCTCGCCGCCACCATCGCCCTGTTCAGCGGCATGGACAACGAAGAGGACCGGCAGAACCTCATCTACAGCATCGTCCGGTGGGCGATCCCGCACGGCGACATCAAGATCCGCGCCTACAAGAACGCGCTCATCGCCGCGAAAGTCGTGAAGCCGGGCGACTTCAACGACGCGCTCAGAGAGGCTCGCACGGCTCTCTCCGCACAGGCGCGGGCAGCAGCCGACGACCTGCTGGGCGGGCTTCCCGAGGCGCCCCCTGCGCCCTACTACACCGACGACGGCGGCCTGTACGTCAACAGCCACTTCGGCCCTCTCCATCTGGCGAACTTCGTTCCCACGATCACCGAGGAAGTCACTCGGCACACCGGAGCCGAGACCCAGAAGCTGTTCACCTTGAACGTCACCAGCAGCATCAACGGCGCCCAAGGGACCGTGCAGGTCACCAAGGCCGGCTTGAAGAGTGCACGTGACTGGGCTTACGACGCGATCGGGGGCCGGGGCATCATCTACCCCTGCTCCCGGGACGAGGCGCACGTCGTCGCTGCCGCGCAGTTCCTCAGCCTCGGGATGGTGGAGGAACGCACCACCTACGCGTTCACCGGCTGGACCGAGATCGACGGACGGCGCGTGTTCCTCACCCACACCGGGGCCCTCGGCGCGGACGGCATGGATGAGGCCACCGCCGTCGACCTGGGCACCGAGAAGCTCAACCGGTACGCGCTCCCGGCCCCGGACAAGCGCCAGAGCGTCGACGCGGTCAGGGCGTCGCTGGCTCTGCTCGATCTGGGCCCTGACAAGGTGATGGCGCCTCAGCTGTGCGCCACCTACCGGGCTCCGCTGCCGCTCCAGCCCGAAACCACGCTGTGGACGTTCGGCGGAACGGGCGCGTTCAAGAGTCACATCGCCGCCCTGTTCGCTCAGCACTTCGGCCCCGAGCTGACCGTCCGCGGTTTCCCCACCGGCTGGCAGTCGACCGCGAACGCCATGGAGGGCATCGCCTTCCAGCTCGCGAACGTCGTGATGGTCGTCGACGACTACGTCCCGCAGGCTGCCGCGACCAAGACCGATCTGGCCAAGCTGAACGAGAAGGTCGAGAGGCTCGTGCGCGGCGCAGCAAACAGCGCCGGCCGTTCCAGGATGCGCGTCGACGGCACTGTGCGCCCGGAGTTGTACCCGCGCGCCCAAGTGGTGTGCACCGGGGAGGACGTCCCTCCCGGCCAGTCCCTCCAGGCCCGCACGAACCTCGTCGAGATCGTCAAGGACGACGTGACCAGCGACCGCCTCACGCCCGCACAGAGGACCGCCGACGAAGGCGTATACGCGCAGGCCATGTCCGGGTACGTGCAGTGGCTCGCCGAGCAGTACGAGACCGCCGAAGACTGGCCGTCCCAGCTGAAAGCCGAGTTGGCCGAGGGGCGCGACGCGGTCGCCAAGGACGTGACTGGACACTCCCGGGCCCCGGAGGCCGTCGCCGGCCTGCTGCTCGGGTTGCGCTGGTTCCTGCGGTACGCCCGGCAGATCGGCGCCATCACCCAGGAGGAGTGGGCGGCGGTCTACCAGCGGTGCCGTACCGCGCTGCTCGACGGCTCGGCGGTCCAGTCCGCAGAGACGAAGTCGCTGTCTGCAGAGGCGATCTACCTGAAGGCCATCCGCACGGCGCTCACGTCCGGCCGCGCCTACCTCGCCGATCTGAACTCCGACGGCGTCCCTCCGCAGACGGAGGCGACGCACTGGGGCTGGGCGCGGGACGACATGGACCGCCTGTCCGCGCGCGGCGAAAAGATCGGCTGGGTGTCCGGGACGGATCTCTACCTGGACCCGGGCGCGGCATACACCGCGGCCGTCGCCCAGGCCGACCGGATGCGCACTCCGCTGCAGACGAGCCCGACGCGAGTCCACAAGGCGCTCCTGGCCGCCGAGTTGCTGCCCTCGGCAGACCCGGGCCACCTGACGACGAGGGTGAGCGCAGGGGGCGCGCGGCAGCGCGTGCTGCACCTGAAGGTGGAGGCGCTGACCCGATGGATCTGAACACGTGGACCGATTCCGGGTTGGCTGGACCGCTTTTTCCGGTCCACTGGACCGGTTCTGAAAACGGATCGGTCCAGGGCAAAACACGGGCTGAGCTGGGACTTCTTTCTATCTCTCTATCTACTGGACCGATTGGACCGATTTCTCTACCTAGACACACGCGATTGGGGCGACACCCTTGCGCGACAGTCCAGGGAGAGCGCGTGAAGGTCTCTCACCGAGATCTCCGCCCTATGTCTCCGAAAAACCGGGCCAATCGGTCCACCCCGCGCCCTGGCGAACGAAACGCGCAGCTCAGGGCCCATTCGTGCCTGGACCGATCCGCTTTTCAAGGCGGTCCAGTGGCCCGAAAAAGCGGTCCCAAGACCGGTCCAGGCCCCTGCGAACCCCACGACTTTGCGAACCGAGGTGACCGTGATGTCCGAACTGCCTGAGACGTTCAAGCCCCGCCCGTACCAGACCGAGGCGATCAACGCCCTCACCACCGGCTGGGCAACGAGCGCCAACAACCGGCTCGCCGTGGTCCTTCCGACCGGAGCTGGGAAGACCGTCGTCTTCTCCAACCTCATCCTCGATCAGCTTGTTGTCCTCACGGCCCGCGGCGAGCGCGCCCTGGTCATTTCCCATCGCGAGGAACTCCTCACCCAGGCCGCCGACAAGATCAAGGCCGTCGCCCCCGCGCTCCGTGTCGGCATCGTCAAGGCCGAACGCGACGAGCACCAGGACGTCGACGTCGTTGTGGCCAGCATCCAGACCCTCGCGGTCGAACGCCGCCGACGGGCCATCACCGGCATCGGCCTGGTCATCGTCGACGAGTGCCACCATGCCGCCGCCCGCTCGTACATGACGGTGCTGGAGCACTTCGGTGCCTGGCGCGGAATCCCGGTGGCCGGGTTCACCGCGACCATGACCCGACAGGACGGCGGACTCGCCGACGTCTGGGAAGAGGTCGTGTTCACCCTCGACATCCTGGAGATGATCGAGGACGGTTACCTGTGCGACGTCCGCGGCAAGCGCGTCACCGTACCCGGCCTCGACCTGGACTCGGTACGAACCCGGAACGGCGACCTGCAGGAAGGCCAGCTCGGTCACGCCCTGGACGACTCCGGCGCCGCCGAGGTCGTCGCCGAGGCCTACCGGCTGCATGCGACCGACCGGCCCGGCGTCGTCTTCACGCCGACGGTGGAGACCGCGAAGTCCATGGCCGACGCCTTCACCGCCGCCGGCATCACGGCCGCGGCCGTCTGGGGCGACATGTCCCGCGACGACCGCGCCGCCGCGCTACAGAAGTACCGCGCGGGTGACGTACAGGTCCTGACGAACTGCATGGTCCTTACGGAAGGCTTCGACGCGCCGTGGACGTCGTGCGCGGTCATCGCCCGCCCGACCAAGTCCCCGGGCCTGTACTGCCAGATGGTCGGCCGCGCCCTGCGACTGTCCCCGGAGACCGGCAAGAAGGACGCCCTGGTCCTGGACGTCATGGGCGCCTCCACCCAGCACAAGCTCGCGTCGATAGTCGACCTCACCGGCCGCGACGTGGTCATGCAGGACGAGGAACAGACACTTCGCGAGGCCGTGCGGGAGGCGGAGGAGAAGAAGAAGCGGCACCTGGATCTCTCCCGGATTCAGGTGGAGGAGATCGACCTGTTCCACGGGTCCTCGACGCGCTGGCTGAAGACGGCATCCGGAGTGTGGTTCATCCCAGTCGCGGACGCCACCTTCGTCTTCCTGGTCCGTAACCCGGTCGACCGGACCTACTGGCTGCGCCGGTTCGACCTGACCAACGGCATCGTCGGCCCGAAGAACGACGTGCCCTTGCCGCTGGCACCCGCGAAGGCCTGGCTGGAGCAGCAGGCCCGCGCCATGGGCAGCCGGTGGCTTGCCACCCGCGCCGCCACCTGGCGGGACCGGCCGGCCAGCGTGAAGCAGCTCAACTACTGCCGGGTCAAAGGCATCCGCGTACCGCCCGGTAGCAGTGCCGGCGAGGTGTCGGACCTTGCCGCCATCCACGAGTTCACGACGATCCTCGACCGGCTCGGCGCCAAGGCCGCGGCGTGAAGGGAAGCACTATGCAGAACGAATCCGACGACGTCATCACCGAGGTGACCGAGGCCGAGTTCCACGCCGCGGTCCGCACCTCCCTCGCCCGGCTCGGCCTCACCTACGCCGAGCTCGAAGACCAAGCCCGCCGCCGCGACTTCGCCAGCGCCCAAGCCCACAGCCTGTGGGTGTCCATCGGCGGCGCCGTCCGCCCCGAACTGCTCCCTGAGCAGGCGGCAGCCGTTGCTCAGAAAGCAACGGTTCCCAAGGTGATCGGCCTCGACGTCAGCCTCACCTGCACCGGAGTCGCAGGCGAAGGCTGGACGGACACCATCCGCCCCCGCACCGGCGTGCGAGGCCACCCTCGGCTCGCCTGGATCATCGAGCGGGTCACCGAGCACATCACCGGCGCCGACCTGGTGGTGATCGAAGGCCCGTCGTTCGGCGGTGGCGTAGCCCACCGGCACGAAGACCTCGCCGGGCTCCGCGTCATGGTCCGGCACGCCTGCTGGCGGCGCAGCATCCCCTACGCGGTCGTACCGCCGTCCTGCCGAGCCCTGTACGCCACCGGGAAGGGCTCCGGCCCCAAGGGCGCCGTCCGCGACGCGGTACGCACCCGTTACGGCGTCGACTGTGACGGGCCCGGCCGCTACGACCAGGCCGACGCCTACACCCTCCTCGCGATGGGCCTGCACCACCTCGGCTGGCCCCTCGCTGTCATCCCCGACACCAACCGCCGCGGCCTCGACGGCTGCCAGTGGCCCACCACGGAAGGACTCGCCGCATGAGCGACCACGACATCCAACTGCTCGCCATCGGCATCGCCGCGGGCATGGATCTGATGCTGCTCATCCAGATCGGCTTCGGTCTCCTCGACGACCGCCGCGACCGGAGGGCCATCCGTGCCGCCGAGGCTGAGCTCGAAGCCGGACGCGAGAGGGCCGAGGCATGACCGCGTCCTGCGGCCTGTGTGAACGGGAGATCCCGGACGGCTACCTGTGCCCGGCCGATGCCCGCGCCTTGGGTGAACGCCTCGAGCGCCTCCCGGTCGCGTACAAGGCCTTGGGCGCGTTCCTTGCCCCTGCAGGCCACGGCGGCGGAGAACGCGTCTCCAGCGGGCCCGCGGGCTCCGTGCTGCCCGTAAACGAGGCGGTCCTGGACCTGCGGTACGGGGGCATAGCCCTGGTGGTCGAGGGGTGGCTGTCCGCCGTCCAGGAGGCCAGGGGTTGGGGCGAGCCCGCGATCAGGGGCAGCATCGAGGACCGCGTCAAGCGCGCGGCCCGCTCTCTGTACGCCAACTTGGAGTGGGTGGCCGCCTCGTATCCGGCGGCCGGCGACCTCGCGGCCGAGATCCGGGAGATGGAGCGGGCCGCTCTGTCGATCGTCGGCGCGCTCCCGGAGCGCGGCCGGCGCATCGGGCAGTGCGTGTCCATCGACACCTCGGGGGTGGTGTGTGGCGCGGTGATCCGCCAGCTGCCGCACCAGACCCGGCTGGTGTGCGACTGGTGCCGCTGCGTCTACAGCACCCCGCAGGATTGGGCGCTGCTCGCCCACTACCAGCCTGGAGCGACGCCATGTCAGCAACCCCGTTGACAAGCGTAAGCAGCCCCGCTTACAGTTGTCTGGCAGTCACCGCTTCCGGTAAAGGGAGGGACGTGACCACGTGGAAAGAGCGCCATGACGCAGCTGTCCGGGAGCAGGACATCGCCTGGAAGGCGTACCTGGAAGCAACCGCCGCCCGGGCCCAAGCCCTACTCGACGGCACCGCCGTTCTCGGCACCCAAGCCGCCGTAGCGCGAGAGCTCGGCGTCAGCCGAGCCGTCGTCAACCGAGCCATCAAGGCGCTGGAGAAGAGCCAGCAAAGGCCGTAGCGCCGCACCTCACAACTGAAGACGGCCCAAGGCCGGGATTGCCGTCCCAGCCAAGGGCCTGACCGCACCGCCTACCTGCCAACACAGGAGGAGATCCGGCTATGGCCGATCTTGCCATGCCCGCGTCCTCGCGCGGCACCACCCAGCCCCGCCGGCTCATCGCCGCGGGCATCATCCGCCGCAGCCCCGGCCGCACCCTCACCGTGCGCGTCACCGAGGCCGGCGTCACCGGCAGCATCCGCAAGGCGGGTGCCCGATGAGCCTCCGAGACCTGCCCGTGTTCGGGCCGACCGAGGTGCTCGACGACGAGGGCATCACGCCCGAGGTCATCGTCCGCACCGACGTCGCCCTGTCCCGCGAGCAGCTGGCCGCCGCCCTCGGGATCGCCTTCAGCGACATCGCAGCCGACCAGGACCCCGAGCAGCTGACCGTCCTGCAGACGCGCACCGAGATCGAAGGCATGCTCACCGCCGGCGGCATCGTCAGCATCGACAACCTGCTCGCCCGCGACCAGGACACGGAGTTCACCGCCGAGCGGCGGGCCGTCATGGACGCGCTCCGGCGGGCTGTCGACCGCGCCTACCCGGCCGACACGTCCGAGCGTCCCCCCGTCCACAAGCAAGACCCGCGCTACCGCGAGGGCACCGTCACCCTCGACACCGTCGACCACGGCGAGGTCACCGTCGACGAGCCCGCCTGGTGCATCGGCCACGACGACGACACCGTCGGGTACCTCGCAGACGTCACCCACAACGGTGCGCCCGTCACCGCCCCCATCGTGACCGGCCGCTACGGGCCGTCGAAGATCATGACCGCGCGCATCAGCCACGCACCCCACGCCGTCGAGCTGCCCGAACCGTTCCCCCTGCTGTCCGTCGAACTCGACGCGCATGGCGACCTCGACCCCGCCGACGGCCACAACCTCGCCCGCGCCCTGCGCCTCGCCGCCGTCCGCGTCGAGCGCCTGGTCGCCGAGCTCGAAGCCGTGCGGAGGGCCGAGCAGTGAGCATCCGCGACCGCATCCGCGACGCCGTGTACAACGCGGCCACCACCGACGACGGCGAACCGGCAGGCGCCCGCCGCGCCACGACAGCGGCCTCTGTCCTCGCGCAAGCGGCGTCCAACCACGGACACGCCACTACGGCCGCCGCCGTCTCCGTACTCGGCGCCGCCGCCGTGGCCGCCGAGGGCGCCCTCACCGGCTTCGTCTATCCGCCCGGCGAATACGCCACGTTCCGCGAGGAAGACCAGTGACCACCAGAAAACTCACCTGGGGCCAAGGCCTCGTCCTCGGCGTGGCCTCCGTCGCCATCGTCGTCGTCGGCGGGGTCGGCGCCTGGGGCACGTACACCAACGCGGTCTCGGCGTTCCACCGCCAGGCGACCGCGGCCGGTGTCGTCGCCGCCGGCGAAGGCCTCACCCTGATCCTCGCCCTGATCATGCTGGGGCGGACCATGCTGAACATGCCGTCCCCGGCCGTGGTCCGCGGCGGCATGTGGCTCGCCCCGCTCTCCGCCAGCTGCATCGGCCTCGCCATCGCCACCGGCACCCGCGAGGCCGCCGTGTATGCGGTCACCCCGCTGGCCATGTCCGGTGCCGCCGAAGGGCTGGGGCTGATTGCCCGCTCGATCGTCGTCTACCGCACCGGCGTGGACGCCGAGGTGATCCGCCGCAACGCGGACGTCGCCCGGCAGCTCGCCTACCAGCGGGCCGTGGCCGACGGGCATCCCGGCGAGTGGCGGCAGAAGCTCGCCAAGCGCCGGTACTGGCGGCTCGCGAAGTACGTGGGCGTCGGTGACGCCGAGCTCGGCGCCGGCCTCGTCGACGTCCAGCGCGTCCGGGTCCGTGACGGAGCTGATGCGGCCCTCGCGTCCATGTACGGCGTTGCGACTCCGCCCGACGGAGCCGCAACGCCCGCCCCACCCGTACCCAAGTCGGTGTTCGCGACGGACATCCTGCGGGCCCGGTTCGCTGGGATGGACCCGGCCGACGCGATCCGCGTTGCGGCCGACGCGCGCCCCGATGCGGACGCTGTCGAACTCGCCACGATCCTCGGCACCTACGGCGTGAACGTCGACCCCGTCGCGGTCGCCCTGGTCCTCGCCGAGCAGCCTGCCCAGTACACCGTCGACCGACCCGATGCGGGCGTTGCGCACCAGGTCAGAGAGCTGGACGCGCTCAGCCCCCAGGCCGCCGTCGAGGAAGCCGCAACCGTCCTCGGCCCGGACGCAACAGCCCGCGAGATCGCTGAGCACCTGAAGCAGACCAGACGCCTGGTCCTGCCCGAGAACCACATCCGCACAGCCCTCTCGCGGGCCGCGAAGAAGACCGAGCCCGAGACCACTGCAACGCCCCGCAACACCGACATGGAAGGCGGCTACGCCTGATGCGCGCACTCCTCGCGGGCGCCCTCCTCGGGCTCCTCCTGCTCTTCTTCCCGTCCGTCGTCACCCTCATCGGCGCCGTGCTCGTGGCGGCCGCGGTCAAGGCCGTACCGCACGCGCTCCTCCTCGCTCTGCTGGCCCGCACGGTCGCGCCCCGGATGCGGAGGTGGGCGCGATGACCGAGCCGTCCAACGTCCCGGAGCAGTACCGGACCTACGTGGTCCCGGCCCCGGAGCAGGCCCCGGCGCACCACCGGCCGCCGAACGTCCTCTACGACGACCGCGGCCGGCCGGTCCACTTCACCATCGGGCAGCCCCCGCCGCCGATCGTCGTCCAGGCCCCGCTCCAGCAGGGCATGGACCCCGCCGTACAGCGGCTGATCATCATCACGTTCCTGATCCTCGCCGTGGTCGTCGTCTGCACCGCGTGCGTGTGCGCGGTCGTCGTCCTGGTCGGCGGCACCCTCATGGGCATCATCGGGACCGTCTCCGCGAACCTCCCGCTCGTCGGCGTCTCCCTGGCCGGGGTGATCCTCGCCGCCGGATGGGCCGCCTCCAAGGTCCGGCCCGTCGTGAAGCGGAAGGCCGACTGACCTGCCCTTCCGTCCCCCGCCAACTGTTGCCCGCCCAGCAACGGTTGCGGGGGCGCGGTGGGGCCGGACCGACCGGCCCGCAACCAGGAGGAACCCATGGACCTGTTCAGGAAGAACGAGACCGGCCAGCCCTGCCAGGCCTGCGGCCACGCGACGACACCCGAGGATCCCGCCGTCCGCACCAAGGACAGCAACGCCCGCATCCACAAGAGCCACACCACCACCCCCGGCAACGGCTTCTACGGCGAGAAGACCAAGCGCTGACCGAGGGGAACTCCCGTGAAGAAGACCACCGCACAGCAGATCGCCGACTACCAGCGGGGGGCCGCCCGGTCCCGCGCCCTCCAGCTGCGCATGCAGGCCGACGGCCAGACCGTCGCCGCGGAGATCGCCGCCGAATCGGTCGACGCGAACCTCGACGCCATCAACACCCTCACCGCCATTGAGCAGGGAGACCAGCAGTGAACCGCGAACAGCACCTCACCGCCGCCACCGAGGCCCTCGCCAAGGCCGGCCGGATCGCCGACACCGCCGAGCACCTCACCCGCGGCAGCGCCCGGCACGCCGAGGGCTTCCACCTCGCCGCCGTCGGCACCCTCTACAACGACGTAGCCCGCACCCACCTTGAGCTGGCCCGTGAGCTGGCCGAGGACGCCCCGGAGCAGGCCGATGCCTGAGCCGAAACTCACCCTCACCGACCGGCTGGCCATCGCCCGGATCGAGGCCCGCGGGATCCGCCGCGCGGCCGCCGGCATCCTCCACCAGCCGGACATCGACCGCGATATCGAGCGGGTGAAGGAACGCGCCCGCAACCGCAAGCCCAAGTAGCTCTGCCCCGGGGACGGCGTCCTGCCTGCAAGCCGTCGCCGTCCCCGGGCCCCGGACCGCCCATCAGAACGACCGGAGAGAACAGAATGTCCGAGACCACCGTCGATCTCCACAAGGACACTCCCGAGGACGCCCAGGACGCGCCTGCCCCGCAGCCGTCCGGCGACCGTCCCGAGGCGTCCCGGCCACGCCGCCGGATCCGTATCGACTCGCTGCGCCGCGTCTTCGTCGACACCCGCCAGCACGACACCTACCGGTTCACCGTCCGCCACGGCGCCTACCTGTGGGGCGGCACCCGCATCCTCGCCCGCCGCGCCTGGGAAGCCCGCACCACTGCCATCCACCACCGCATGATGCGGATCGCCGAGGCCTCCGGGAACGAGGAGCTGCTCCGCACCTGGGAGCAGCGCGCCTACGCCTACCGGTTCGCCCGGCACAAGCGGCGCATGGACCTGCTGCAGATGGCCGTCAACCTGCCCAAGGCCATCGCATCCGCCCTCGTCGGCGCCGCCGGGCTCCTGCTGGTCATCGGCATCATGATGGCCGCCCACAGCCACGACATCACCGACGTCCTCACCCCGATCAACGCCGCCGTCCAGTTCGTCTCCTGGGTCGCGTTCCTCGCCAGCATCATCTGGCAGCCGCTGCTGTACTCGCTGCCAGCCCTCGCCCTGGCCGGCGCCTGGGCCGTCGGCCGTAGCCAGAAAGCAGCACCCACCTGGGCACTCCCCGCCGACCAGAGCGAGCAGGGCGTCATCCCCGACGAGAACGCCATCATGCGCGCCCTGGGCAAGCTGTCCATCCCGCAGATGAACGCGGCCATCAAGGAGGGCTGGCAGCCCCGTTGGGTGCAGCCGACGACCCGTCTCGGCAACGGCTACCACACGCAGCTCCAGCTGCCGATGGGCGTCACCGTCGAGATGGTCAACGCCAAGAAGAACGTCCTCGCCCACAACCTCATGCGCAAGCCCGTCGAGACATGGCCGACCGAGCCGCCCAACCAGCCTGGCGTCCTCGACCTGTGGGTGGCCGACCAGGGATCCCTGAACGGCGCGGTCCCGGACTGGCCCCTGCTGCACGAAGGCACCACCGACTACTTCAAGGGCGTCCCCGTCGCCGTGTCCCAGCGCGGTGAACCGATCATCGGCAAGCTCATGGCCGCGAACTGGATCGTCGGCGGAATCATGGGCTCGGGCAAAACGTCCATCGTCGTCTCCCTGCTGCTCGGGGCGATCCTGGATCCGCTGGTCATCGCCGAGGTGTACGTGATGGCCGCGAACGTGGACTACGACCCGCTCCGGCCCCGACTGCGGAACCTGGTCAAGGGCGACGACCCCGAGGAACTCCGAGCCGCCCTCGACGCGCTGCGCGGCCTGGCCAACGAGGTGACCGAGCGGGGCAAGCTCCTCGAGGAACTCGGCGGCGACTCGACCAAGCTGACCCGCGAACTCGCCCTGCGTGACCCGCGGATGCGGCCCAAGGTCGTCGTCTTCGACGAGTGCCACGAACTGTTCATGAACAAGGAGTACGGAAAAGAGGCCGCTGAGCTGGCCATTCGCGTGATGAAGAAAGCCCGGAAGGTAGGCATCACCCTCATCTGGGTCACCGTCTCCCCGACCGCCGACAGCATTCCGCGCGACGTCACCCGCAACACCTCCCACCGGGTGGCGTTCGCGGTCGGCGACCAGGTCGCCAACGATGGCCTGCTCGGCTCCGGCAAGTACAAGGCCGGCATCCGCGCCACCGAACTCGTGCCCGGCCAGGACGTCGGCACCGCCGTCACCTACGGCTTCACCTCCAAGCCGTTCGAGATCATCCGGTCCCACTACGTCCAGCGGGACGCCGAGCGTGGCATCGACGAGGTGACGCCGGTCGTCGAGCGCGCCATGGCCCTGTACGAGGGCGGTCCGGCCGACGCCCCCGCATTCACCCCCGTCGACCACCTCGCCGACATCGCCACCGTCCTCGGCCACGAACCGAAGATGCTCACCCAGGACGTCCTGCGCGGCCTCCAGGACCTCAACCCGGTCGAGTACGGCGCCTGGACGTTCCGGAACCTGCGGAGCGTCCTGGACGACGCCGGACACGGCGAGTACAAGACCAACGGCGGCCGCCAGCACGTCAGTCTCGACCGCATCCTGGACGCCATCGCCGCCCGCGACGACGACACCGAACCCGAGGGAGGCACCGAAGACTGAGGGAGATCTCCCTACCCGCCTCCCCACCCTGCCTCCCTGTACACGACCTGCGGAAATGGCCAATCAGGGAGGTAAGGGAGGCAACATCACCAAGGCGCGAGAACCCGGAAACAGGCCCCTCTTGATCCCTGCCCGCGCCTCCCTCCCCACCACCATACGAAGGAGCCACCATGGGTTACGCGCACTACACCATCAGCCGCAACGGCGAAGAGATCGAGGCCGGGTACGCAGTCGAGACGGTCTGCGAGAAGACCGGCTGCAAGGAGCAGATCGACCGCGGCCTCGCCCACCTATGCGGTGCCACCCCCGGCGGAGACGAGTACGGCTGCGGCGGCTACTTCTGTGCCGAGCACCTTCTCGGCGCCCCCGTCCCCGAAGCGTCCGGCCAGTGCGAGCCGTGCAGCAAGCGGTACGACGCCGAGCACCCGGAGGACCTCACGGCAGCCCCATGATGGGGTCATGCACCAGCTCTACGCCCGCCCCGGCCACCTCACCGCCGCACAGACCCGCCAGGCCCTCGGCATCAGCGCCGGCGCCCTCCGCAACCTTGTCCTCCGCAAGCAGCTGCGCCGCACCGGCGGCAGCGAGCGATACCCCGAGTTCGCCGCCGCGGACGTCGCCGCCCTCGCCGCGAAACGCGCTGATCGCGCTACCGCTTGACCGCAGGTCAGACCCTGTGTGACGATCCGCCTGTACAACCATGCCCGCACACAGGCATCACAAGACGCACACGAAGCCCCGGTCTCGGTTCCCCCGGCCGGGGCTTCGTCGTGCCCGGCGACGGCGCGGAGACCGGGTCACGACCGGAGGCGCGGGAGAGGGCAACCCGCCCGCGCCGTCGCCGTCCATCCACGGAGGCGCCATGCCCACCACGATCACGGCGCCCCGCAGCGCCGCCGAGGCCGCACACCAGCTCGCCCGCGAAGGCAAGCACGTCCACCTCGTCTCCGACGGACACAGCACCTGCCTCAAAGGCTGCTGCGGACCCGCGCCCCTCGAACTCCCCGCCGCCACCCGCGAACGGGCTCAGTACACCCGACTCGCCATGGTCTACGGCATCAGCCGCCTCTGACCGCCAGCCGCCCACGAGGAGGTGCCGCATGCCTCTCCCATCCGGCATGGCCACCGTCACCCTGGTCGGCGACTACACCCACCCCGACGGCACCGCGATGGTCGGCCACGTCCGCCTCGAACCCACCGCCGGCCGCTTGGTCGCCGCCGACACCGGCATCACCGTCCAGGGCCCAGCCCGCGCCGACTTCGACACCACCGGCCACGTGACCATCACCGCGGTCGCCAACGACGCAGACGGCATCAACCCATCCGGCGGCACCTACCAGCTCACCCTCACCTTCTACGACGCCGACACCGTCAGCTTCCCGGTCCGGCTCCTGAAAGCCACGCCCACCCAGAAGATCGCCCAACTCACCCCCGTCACCGCCGACGACGGCAACTACCTCATCGTGCAAGGGCCGGCCGGACCCGCAGGACCAGCCGGACCGACCGGCGCAACGGGAGCAACCGGAGCAACGGGCGCCACTGGACCGGCCGGAGCAGGTGGAGCCCAAGGACCCGCCGGCCCCAAGGGCGACACCGGAGCACAAGGACCCGCCGGTACGTCAGCAACCATCCGCACAGCCGACGTGCGGCTCACCCCAGGCGACATCACGCTGGCCGCAGCCGCCTCATGGACCGTCGTGACGTCCGGGGCAACTCCACTGGCAGCATCGGTCACGGCCGCCATCGGAGACCGGCTCCAGATCGCACCGTCCTTCATGCGTACCGGCTCCGGCTCCTTCCTCGACCTGGTGATCCTGACGTCCGCAGGTGCGATCTCCCGCTACCTCGGAACCGACTCAGCCACACCGCTACCCGAAGGCCACCCGTCCTACTACCCGCAGGCCTCCAGCTTCCCCGGAGTACCGGGCACCATGCAGATCGTCGTCGGCGCCGGCGAGATCGACGGCAGCGGAAAGGCCACCATCGCGCTGGCCTACCAAGGCTCGGGCGGCGAGACGATCTACGCAGGGACCACATATCCCTGGTACATGCTCCTCACCAACTTCGGCCCCGAACCGGCCTAGCCTTCAGGAGGTAGCGACCATGGACAAGGTCCAGTTCGCCCGCCGGTTCGTCATCCGCCAGCCCGGGCAGCAGGACATCCACGGGGTGGCCTTCCCCTCCGGCATCGTCCTCTACGACCAGCCCGGCATCGGACTCGAAGCCGCCACCAGCATCGACCACGTGCGCCTCGCCACACTCGACGCCACCGTGGCAGACACAGACGAGGCGATAGTCCACTGGGCCGAGGAAGCCGACGCCCATGCGGTCGGCTGACCCTACACACGCGCAGCCCTTGGCCAGCACGACACGAGCACGCAGTTGGTGGTGAACAGTGGCTCGATCAGGCAACACAACCGCATCTGGTTACGGCTACGAACATCAGCAGCTCCGCAAGGCCCTGCTGGCCGAGGCCTATGGACAGGCCTGCGTGCACTGCAAGCTGGTGATGCTGCCCGGCCAGAAGCTCGACCTCGACCACACTGCCGACCGCACCGGCTATCGCGGCATGGCCCACGCATCGTGCAACCGATCCGACGGCGCGCGACGCGGCAACGCGAAACGTCGCAGGTCAAGCACCCTGAAGACGTCCGAGTCCTGGTGAGCGCGGTGCCGAGGGCGCGGCGGGCCTGGGTAGGGGGGCGGGGTTCTGACGTGATCATGGTCGGACCCTGACCCCGCCCCCAGTCAGGATTTCTCTCCCCGTGAAATGACGTAGCGGCACACGCAAGATCACCCCGCGCGCCACATTCGGCTCGAAGGGTTGCGGGATTCGGTGTCGGCCGCGTGCCTGCGTCCCGGTTTCCCGGTGGGCTCCGCCTGACCTGCAATCCATGTTTCCGCAGGTCAGACCCCACGTCAAGTGTCCGGGGGTCGAGATGAGGAAGAAATGCGAGGCCTGCGGAGAGCCCTTCGAGGCGAAGCGGAGCACGGCGAAGTACTGCTCGAACGGGTGCCGCGTACAGGCACAGCGCGGTGCCGCTAACAGCCCACACAAGGGCACGAGCACGGTCGTGGCGTTCGAGCTCGCCTCCGTCCCGCCGGGTGAGGACCGGCCTCGGAGGCTGGGCCCGCTCGAGCAGCAGGCTCAGGCCGAGCTGGAGTCGTTCGGCCGTGCCGACACGCTGGCCGGCGGCGTGGTCCTCGCGCTGGCCCGCCGCCTCGACCAGGCCGGGCCGATGGACACCGGATCCGGTTTCGCCGCCCTGGCGAAGGAGTTGCGGGCCGCGATGACGGTCGCGCTGGCAGGCGCCGAGCAGGAGGCGGACCCGATCGACCAGGTGAGGAAGCAGCGTGAGCAAAAGCAGCGCGGCCGGGCTCGTTAGGCCCACCTTCTCCTGGGTGCCTCCGCACGTGGACACCTACGGCCCCCAGGTGGCGAAGCTGTGTGAGCTGGCGAAGTTCCCGCCGGATCCCGAGCAGCAGCTGATCCTGGACGCGTTGTTCGCGGTGGGCGAGGACGACAGGGCGGTGGCGCTGGAGAACGCCGTCGTCGTGGGCCGGCAGAACCTGAAGACGGGCGTACTGAAGCAGGCGGCGATCGGCTGGCTGTTCCTGACGGATCAGCGGCTGGTGGTGTGGAGCGCGCACGAGTTCCGGACGGCTCAGGAGGCCTTCCGGGACATGGAAGAACTCATCATGGGCACGCCGTCGTTCGCCCGGCGGGTCAAGGACATTCACCGTGGGAACGGTGACGAGGCGATCGAGCTGTTCGGGGACAGGCGGCTGATTTTCAAAGCGAGGACGAACTCGGGTGGCCGTGGCCTGTCCGGTGACAAGGTCATTCTCGACGAGGGATTCGCGCTTCAGCCCGCCCACATGGGCAGCCTGTTCCCGACTCTGGCAGCCCGCCCGGACCCGCAGGTGGTGTACGCCTCCTCGGCGGGGAAGGTCGAATCATCCGTCCTGCGCGGCATCCGGGACCGCGGGCGGCCCGGCGGCGAGGAACAGCTGGCGTACTTCGAGTGGTGTGCTCCGCCGCCCAAGGAGGCGTGCAAGGACGGCGAGGAGTGCACGCACGCCCTGGACGCCGAGGGCTGCGGCTGCGACAACATGCAGCTGGTGAAGGCGGCCAACCCGGCGATCGGGCGCCGCATCACGGTGACCTACGTGCGCGGCGAGCGGCGTGCGCTGCCGCCGGCCGAGTACGCCCGGGAGCGGATGGGCTGGTGGGACGACCCGCTGGTCCTGGAGAACCCGATCAAACCGGCCGACTGGACGGCATGCCTCGATGAGGAGTCCCGGCGTACCGGGTCGGTGGCTCTGGCCGTGGACATCACGCCGGACCGGTCGCTGGCCAGCATCGCAGTGGGCGGCCGCCGCGAGGACGGCCGGGTCCACGGCGAGGTGATCGAACACCGGGCCGGTACCGGCTGGGTGGTGGCACGGCTGGTGGAGCTGTTCCAGACGATCCAGCCGACTCCGGTCGCGCTGGTCATCGACCCGGCGGGCCCGGCCGGCTCGCTGGAGAAGGTGCTCCTGGAGAAGGGCTTCACGACGGAGAAGGACCCGGTGGCCGGGAAGTGGCGGCTGCACTTCGTGGGCTCGCGCGAGTACGCGCAGGCGTGCGGGGCGCTCGCGGACGACATCGCCAACGGCCAGTTCCGGCACATCGGCCAAGCGCCGCTGGACACGGCCGTGGACGGCGTGCAGACCCGGCCGCTGGCCGAGGCGTGGGCGTGGTCGCGGCCGAAGAGCGGGGCGCCGATCCCGCCGCTGGTGGCGGTCACCCTGGCTCGCCACGGTCACGCAACTTTCGGTGTCACGGAGCCTGTGGCGCCCTTCGCACTGTGGGGATAGGGAGGCGACGCCATGGCTGTCACCTGGGTTCAGCGGGTACCGGTCGACCGGATCAGCAAGCAGGCCAAGGAGGTCCGGTTCTGGCGGACCGTTGCCACCGTGCTCGCCGGGCTGCTGTGGGGGCTGGGCTGGTGCGCGGCGAAGGCCTGCGCGCTGGTGTGGCTGGCGCTGGCGTGGGCGGTGGCCGCAGTGCGTGTCGGATGGGCGGACGCGCGGCGGCCGGGCCGTGAGAGCGGGGCTGGCTGATGGGGCTGTTGGATCGGATCAACGCACAGCTGGCGCCGCCGCGCCCGAAGAATCTGAGCCTGGACGAGTACGCGTCCTGGTTCTCCTTCGGCGGTACGCAGTACCCGCTGATGCAGACCACGTACTCGCAGCTTGACCAGGAGCGCGTCGCGTGGACTGCCGAATGGGCCGCGAAGACTTCCGGGCCGGTGTTCTCGCTGGTGCTGGCCAGGATGCAGGTTTTCTCTCAGGTCCGGTTTCAGTGGACCCGGTTCCAGGGGTCGCAGCCCGGCGACCTATTCGGGACGCCCGATCTCGCGGTGCTCGAGCAGCCGTGGCCGGGCGGGACGACCGCGGACCTGCTGGCGCGCATGGAATGGGACGCCTCGGCGGCCGGCAACGCCTACATCCGGCGCAAGGCCTCCACTCTGCACCGGCTCAACCCGGCCTGGGTCATCATCGTGCTGGGATCGCAGGAGAACGCCGAAGACCCGTGGGCGGCGGCCGATACGACGGTCGCCGGTTACCTCTACGTACCGCCGGGCGGCCGGCCGCAGTTCTTCCTCCCGTCGCAGATCTGCCACTACGCGCCGCTGCCCGATCCGGACCGCCACTTCCTCGGCATGTCGTGGATCACGCCAGTGCTGCGAGATCTGCAGGGTGACCAGGCGGCGACCGAGCACAAGTACCGGTTCTTCGAGAACGCCGCCACCCCCAACATGGCCATCAAGTTCGACCCGCAGGTGTCGCTGGAGAACGTCAAGGCGTTCAAGGCGCTCCTCGAGGAAGAGCACCGCGGCGCCGCCAACGCGTTCAAGACCCTGTACCTGGGCGGCGGGGGCGACCCGGTGTCGATCGGGTCGTCGTTCAAGGACATGGACTACGCCGTGATCCAGGGGCGCGCCGAGTCGCGTCTGGCGAGCGCGGCCGGTGTCCCCCCGTCGTGGGTGGCGTTCTTCGAGGGCATGCAGGGCTCGACCCTGAACGCCGGCAACTACGACAGCGCGCGCCGCCGGTTCTCCGACGGCACGATGGCGCACCTGTGGGGGAACGCCGCCTCATCGCTGCAACCGATCCTGACGCCGCCGAAGGGCGCGAGTCTCTGGTACGACAACCGGATCCCGTTCATGCGGGAGGACGCGAAAGACCTCGCGACCGTCCAGTCGCAGGAAGCGCAGACGATCGCCGCACTGATCCGGGACGGCTTCATCCCCGAGACGGTGGTCGCCGCGGTCCGCAACAACGACTGGGGGCTGCTCAAGCACTCCGGTCTGACCTCTGTTCAGCTCCTGCCGCCTTCCAGCGGCCAGGAACCGGCACCCGGCTTCTCGCCCGGCACAGCACCCGGGCCCGCACCGGCACCCGCCAACGGGAAGGAAGTGACGCGCCGATGAGGCGTGAGCGAGAGCACCGCGACGGTGCCGGCTGGTACCGCATCGCCAACTCGGCGGGCGACGGCGCACCGGCACAGATCCTGATCTACGACGAGATCGGCATGTGGGGCGTCACCGCCTCCGACTTCATCCGGGACCTGGCCGCCTCGGGGACCGGGCCGGTCGAGGTCCACATCAACTCCGGTGGCGGCGACGTCTTCGAGGCCTACGCCATCTACAACGCGCTCATCTCCCGTACAGGGGTGACCACGGTGGTGGACTCGCTGGCCGCGTCCGCCGCCTCGGTTATCGCCATGGCGGGCGAGCAGCGGTTGATGGCCCGTACCTCGCAGATGATGATCCACGACGCGTCCGCGTGGACCGGCGGGAACGCCGAGGACATGCAGCAGATGGTGGAGCGGCTCCAGACCGTCTCCGACCAGATCGCCGGGATCTACGCCGACACCGCCGGCGGCGAACCGGACCACTGGCGCGGCCTGATGCAGGCCGAGACCTGGTTCACCCCGCAAGAGGCCCTGGACGCGGGCCTGATCACGGGGATTCTCAGCACCACCCGCGAGCCGGCACCGGCCGCCGCGGTATCCCCCGGGACCGGAATCCGCGCGGCGGCAACGACCGCGCCGAACGGCTCACACACGGCGGGTGCGCCCGCGACCGAAGGAGAGGAACAGACCATGCTGCCTGAGGACGAGGGCGCGCTCACCATCGAGGCGCGCCGCAGCCGGATCACCGACATCGGCGGCCGGCTCCAGGACATCGCCGCGCAGTACCCGGCGGCGGTGCTGCCGACCGACACGCAGGCCGAGTGGGACCAGCTGGTCGCCGAGCGGCGCGACCACCAGGCGGCACTCGATGCGGTCGAGGCCCGCAACGCGGTCCTCGCGGACGTCCACGCCGGACGCCCGCAGACCCACGAGGGCCCGCAGACCGCCGCCCAGGGCGGAGGCATGCAGCCGCAGCGTCCGGCCGCTCCGGCGGCGCACTTCAGCCGGGACATCTACGACCTGGCCGCGATCCGCCAGCAGGCCCGTTCGGTGGAGGACCTCCCGGCCCTCTACCGGGACAACGCCATGCGGGCGATCGAGGCCGCGCGCTTCCCGGGATCGAACCGGGAGGACGCGCAGACCAGCGTCGAGCGTCTGCTTGCGACGGTGACCGACGACCGGCAGGGGCTGCTCGCGCGACGGATCCTCGCGACCGGCTCGCCGGGCTACTCGCGCGTGTTCGGGCGTGCGCTGGCCGCGGGCAACCCGGGCGTGCTCGGCGGCCGGGACGCGCAGATCCTCGCGCTCGGCGAGTCCTCGGACGCGGGCGGCGGCTACGCGGTCCCGTTCCAGCTCGACCCCACGATCGTGCTGACGTCCGACGGCGCGACCAACCCGATCCGTTCCATCTCCAGGGTGGAGCGGATCGTCGGCAAGGAGTACGACCTGGTCTCCTCGGCTGGAGTCACGGTGTCGCGTGTCGCCGAGGCCACGCCGGCGACCGACAACTCGCCGACGCTGGCGCAGCCGAAGGTCCGCACCGAGCGCGTCCAGGGGTTCATCCCGTTCTCCGTCGAGCTCGAGGGCGACTGGGTCGCGCTCCAGAGCGAGATGATGCGCCTGCTGACCGACGCCAAGGACATCGAAGAGGCGACGTCCTTCACCACCGGCAACGGCACGGCACCGGCGGCCGGCGGCGTCATCGGCACCCTGCCCGCCGGACAGACCATCAGCACGGCGACCACCAACGTGCTGGCCCTCACCGACCTGTACGGCCTGAAGAACGCCCTGGGACCGCGGTTCCGGTCCCGCGCGCAGTGGATGGCCAACTCGGCGGTCTACGACGTCTGCCGCGGCTTCGGCTCCTCGATCGCCAACATCTGGGCCGAGTCGCTCCAGGTCGGCACCCCCTCGAAGTTCATCGGCTACTCGGTGAACGAGAACTCGCTGATGGACTCGGCGATCGCCACCACCAAGAAGATCGCCCTGTTCGGCGACTTCTCCCAGTACCTGATCGTGGACCAGGCCGGGATGAACATGGAGCTCATCCCGCAGCTGTTCCAGCAGGCGACCGCCGGAAGCGGTGTGGGCATGCCCACCGGCCAGCGCGGCTACTACGCCTGGTGGAGGAACAACGCGGTCATCGTCAACGCGAACGCGTTCCGCCTGCTGAAGGTCCTGTGATGACGGAGATTCTGATGGCCTCGGAATCGGCCGCGATCACGATGGACGGAATCCCGCACATGATCGAGGCGGGCCGCACCCTGGCGCACGCGGACCACGACATCGTGGCAGCGTGCCCGTCGCTGTGGCAGCCGCTCAGGGTGCACTACAGCACGGAACCCGAGACGCCCCCCGTCAGCGAAACGCCGGCGTCCCAGCCCGACGCCAAGCAGGTGCGGGCGTGGGCGGCCGACAACGGCATCGAGGTCTCGCCGAAGGGCAAGATCCCGGACGCGGTCGTCGAGCAGTACCAGGCGGCCCAGACGGAGGCGTGATGTCCATCGTCACGCTCGCCGAGGCCAAGAAGCAGCTGAGGATCGACGTCAGCGACACCAGTGATGACGACGAACTGCAGGAATACGTCGACGCCATCACCGGTGTGGTCGAGGACTACAAGAAGGAGATCATCGAGGCGCGCCAGATCAGCCAGGACCTCGACCTGTGTGGTCGCCGACGGTTCCGGCTGTGGAGAGTGCCAGTGATCTCCCTGGTCTCGATCGCCACGTTCGACGGGTCAACGACGTGGGACGTGGCGAACATGCGGACCGACCCGGAAACGGGACTGGTTCGCGTGCTGTCGGGGCCGCCGGTGTCCGGGGCTGTCGAGGTGGTGTACCAAGCCGGGTACACCACAGTCCCGAACCGGTACAAGCGGGGGGCGCTGGTGATCCTCCAGCACAACTGGGAGACCCAGCGAGGCAAAGGCGGCCCGGTCCGCGGCGGCGTCATCGGCCCCGAGGAAGTCCACCCCAGGTTCTTCTACTCCATCCCACGCAAGGCGCTGGAGTGGCTCGGGGCGCCGAGGCCGGTGGTGGGCTGATGACGACCTCGCGCGTACCGGATCTCATCGACGCGCTCGTGGCGGCGCTCCAGGCCTCCGGTGGCCTGACGGGGGTGAAAGTCGTCGACGGCCCGGTTGTCACCGACTCGGCCGCCGAGGAGTGGGTGTTCGTCGGCTACGACGGCGACCCCGAAGGCGACTTCACAGCGGCCACCGCACAGCAGGAATGGGCGGGCCTCGGCGCCAAGAAGAAGAACGAGGACATCACGGTGACGTGCGCCGTCCTCGTCCAGCGAGGATCCACCGACGTGCGCGCCTGCCGGGTCCGCACCTACGAGGTCCTGGCCGCTGTGGAAAGCGTGCTGCGTGCCGACCCGTCCCTGGGGTTCCCGACGCCGACCGTCTGCGCGGTCACCGAGCACGCCTTCCACCCCGAGCAGACCCCGGACGGCATCCAGGGCCGCCTTCCGTTCACCGTCACCTGCACCACACGAATCTAGGAGAGACCGATGGGCGCTGTACGCCTGCGCAACCTCGGGGAGGCCGTGCACCTGTACGCGCCCCCGGACAGCCCGAACAGCCTGCCCGTGGACAGCGGCCAGGTCATCACCGTCGCCGGTCCCGTGGAGGAGAACGAGGCCGGCGACGCCTACCTGTGCGGTGAGGGCGACGCTCAGCGCGCCTTCCCGAAGTCCCGCTGGGCGGTCGAAGCAACGCCGGCGGCGAAGAAGACCCCGGCGAAGGCCGCCGACGACGAGAAGGGTGACGGCTGATGGCTACCGGCAGCGGTCTCGACGCACAGCTGATGGTGGGCTCGGAAACCACGTGGGGGACCGCGGTCACGCCGGACCACACCTACGAGTTCAATGACGAGTCCTTCAAGTTCGACCCGACGTTCCTCGAGCCGACGGGGCTGCGGGCGGGCACGAAGTACAAGCGGGCGTCCCGGGTGTCGATCTCCCGCAAGAGCGTGTCCGGAGACTTCACCCTGGAACACGCCACGCTCGGCATGGGCCTGCTGTGGAAGCACGCCCTCGCCTCTGCAGTGACGACGCCGACGGCGCTGACGGCGCCGGCCTACGAGCAGGTCCACACGCCGGGGGATTTCCGCGGCAAGGGCCTGACCATCCAGGTGGGCCGGCCCGAGCCGTCCACGGGCACCGTGCGCCCGTTCATGTTCGCGGGCTGCAAGATCGGCCAGTGGGAGTTCACGGTCTCCGACAACGCGATCCCCACGCTGAAGCTGACGGTGGACGGCCGCAGCCAGGACACGACGACCGCGCTGGCTGCCGCCTCGTACCTGTCCGGAGCGAAGGTCTTCAGCTTCGCCAATGCGACCCTGAAGTTGGGCGGCACCGCCACCACGACCAGTGGTAAGACCACGGTGGCCGGGAACACAGCGGCTGCCACGGTCATCACCGAGATGAGCGTGCAGGGGTCCGCCCCGATGGCCGGCGAGAGGTTCGGCATCGGCAACAGCGGGCTGAAGGCCGAGCAGCTGGAGAACGACACCCCGACCATCACCGGCAGCCTCAGCGCCGAGTTCAACAAGACCGAGCTGTACGACCTGTTCACGAACAACACCACAACCGCGATGGTGCTGACCCTGACAGGGAACGCGATCGGCGCCTCGGGCAGCAACGACACCCTGGAGATCATCCTTCCGGCGGTGAAGCTCAAGGGTGCCGCGCCGAACGTCGGCGGTCCGGACATCGTCAGCATGTCCACGGACTTCGAGGTCTACAGCGACGAGACCAACCCGCCCATCCAGGTCCGCATCGTCTCCGCCGACGCGACCCTGTAGCAGGAGGAAACGGCACTGTGTTCAAGCTGACCGTGGAAAACGTCGTCTACGAGTTCGACGGCGATCACCTCCTGCTCGCCGAGGCCCGCGAGATCAAGACGTACACCGGGATGACCCTCCCGAAGTGGTCCCGGGGCATCGACGAGATGGACCCGGACGCCATCCAGTCCCTGATCTACCTGGCGAAGAAGCGCGCCGGGGAGACCCTCAGGTACAGCGACCTGGATTCCCTCGACTTCGCGGACATCGACCTCGAGCCGATGAAAGACGAGGAGGAAGCGGAGGGAGAGCCCAAGGCGTCTCAGGAGGCGGTGGACCCTACGCCGCCTGGCGAGACTGGGACGACCCCGACGCCCGGTACTACCGATACCTCGGACCCTTCGCCTACCACTTCAAGTACACCCCCGGCGACATCGGCCGTCTGACCCTCATCGAGTTCGACATCCTCGCCGACACGTCCGACCAGCTCGCCAAGGAGGGCGGCTCGGACGACTAGGCGGCCGATTCGGGCGGCATCGGGTGGTCGCACTCGGGACAGCGGGCATTGCGTTTCGCCCGCTCGTCCAGCTTCATCAACGTCTGGCCGACGACGAGAAACTCGACGAAGGCCACCAGGACGGCGAACAGGTGTGGGTGCACGAAGCCGGTCTCGGCAGCGGCGACGGGCCACAGCACGATGATTGCAGCACCGTGCACGGTGTCGTCGGCGAACACGTGGGCGGCTGCGACGACCGACATCCCGAGCGTCACCAGGGCGACCACAAAGGCCCACGCGGCCAGCGTGACGAGCCCGGTCTTCTCGACCGGCTTTACCGTCTCGTGGCAGGCGGGGCACTCGCGGCCGGCGTTCTTCGCCAGTCGTCGCTCCGCCTTCTGCTGCTGCTTCAGCTCTCGGATGGCCCACAGCCGGTCCCGGCCGGTCAGCTCCGGATGCTCCCGAGCGACCCTCTCGTACACGTCCTCGTCGTCCATGCGCCGCCCCCTATGTGCCGTGTGTGGTGGGCCGGATGCTCCCACCGCACACAAACCGGGTCAACAGGATCAAGGAGGCGCCCGTGGTAGCGAGCGTGCAACTACGTACCGGCCGTGACCTGAAGCGGATCTCCACCGAGCTCCGGCGGATGGGGGAGAAGCAGCTGGGTGCCGAGTTCCGCAAGGAACTCAGGGCGGCCGCAAAGCCGATGGTGCCTGCCGTGAAGCAGGCCATCCGCAACATCCCGTCCAAGCAGCCGTATCGGCCGGACGGGCTGCGCGGCGAAATGGTCAAGGCCGTGAAGCTGGAAGTGAAGACGACCGGGCGGCAGACCGGCGTCCGTATCCGGGTGGACGGCCGGAAGATGCCGGCGAAGAAGAAGGCCCTCCAGGCGTACATGGAGGGCACGAAAAGGCCGTGGCGGCACCCGGTGTTCGGCCATGACGTCTGGGTGCAGCAGCAGCCGAAGCCCTACTTCTACAAGACGGTGCGGCCGCTCAGCGCTCGCGCGAACCGGAACATCCGCACTGCGGCGAACCGCGTAGCCAACAAGGTCACCTGACCGGCGTGTGACACGCCCCGGCCCCTTCCAAGGAGGTGGGTTGTGGCGTCACGTACCGCTGTCGTCTGGGACCTCATCGCCCGCGACCACGCCAGCCGTACTTTCATCCGGGTCGGGGAGGCTGCGACCGGTCTGGAGCGCCGTAGCACGTCGGTCGGCGCGGCGATCGGCCGCGGCCTGAAGGTCGGCACCCTGGCCGTCGGCGCGCTCGGCGTCGCCTCCTTCGACCTGGCCAAGGGCTTCCAGGCCAGCATGACAAAGATCAGCACTCAGGCCGGCGGGTCGGCGAAGGACGTCCAGGTCCTCTCCAAGCAGGTTCTGCAGCTGGGTGGGAAGGTGCAGCAGGCGCCCGAGCAACTCGCCGACAGCCTGTATCACCTCAAGAGCGTCGGCATGGACAACGTCGACGCGATGAAGGCGCTCCGGACGGCGTCGGATCTCGCTGCGGTGGGTGGCAGCAACCTCGAGGACACCACCAACGCATTGGCCGGCGCCTGGCGCACGGGCATCAAGGGCGCCACGAACTTCGGGCAGGCCGCGTCGACGGTCAACGCGATCATCGGCGCGGGCAACATGACCATGCAGGACTTCACCGACGCCCTGGCGTCCGGGATCCTGCCGACGGCCAAGACGTTCGGTCTGTCGCTTCAGCAGGTCGGTTCGGCACTCGCCCTGTTCACGGACGAAGGCGTGCCCGCCTCGGACGCGGCGACCCGGCTGCGCATGTCGATCTCGCTGCTTGGCGCTCCGTCGGGCGCTGCGGAGAAGCAGCTGAAGAAGATCGGGCTCACGGGCCTGGATCTGGCGAACGCGATGCGGTCCAAGGACGGCATCATCGGCGCGATTCAGCTGCTGAAGGACCACCTGGACAAGTCGGGGCTGTCGGCGGCGCAGCAGTCGCAGATCCTGTCCCGGGCGTTCGGCGGCGGCAAGTCGTCCTCGGGCATCCTGTCGATGGTCTCCAACCTGGATGTCCTGAAGAAGAAGCAGGACCAGGTCAACAAGTCCACGGGCAAGTATGCGGACGCGGTCAAGGCTCAGCGCGCGACTGCCGAGGCGCAGTGGAAGCGGCTGACCACCGGCCTGGAGTCCACGGCGACGCGCCTCGGCGTTGTGCTGCTGCCGCCGGTTACGAACTTCATCGGGTTCCTCAACGACAAGGGCATCCCCACTGTCGAGCACTTCGGCGCGAAGCTGCTGGGCGCTGTCCCGACGGACAAGATCAAGCGGGAATTCAGGAACGTCGAGAAGATCGTCACCGACTTCTTCCAGGGCGCCTCTGGTAAGGCCGCGAAGAACGTGGCCACGCCGAGCGTTGACAAGGGCCCGGTCATGACGGTGCCGAAGTCGTCGGCGTCGCAGTTGGGCCAGCAGATCCATGACGCGGTCGCGACTGGCTTCCGTGACGTCGACTGGGGTGATCTCGGTAGCGTCCTCGGCGACGGCATCGGTACGGCATTCCAGTGGGTGGCTTCCCACGGCACGGACCTGTCGAAGAAGCTCGGCGTAGCCATCGGCGGCATCGACTGGGTGAACGTCGGCAAGCAACTCGGCGTTGTGGCGGTGCCCCTGTCGATCGGCATCATCGACAACCTCTTCGATCCGTTGTTCCACGCGGACTTCTGGTCGAAGCACTGGTTTGACGCCATCATCGCCGCCGTCTCGATCATCCCCGTAGGCAAGGCGGCCGGGATCGGCCTGAAGCTCGGAGCGAAGTTCGGGGAGAAGTTCGCGGGCCCGTTCATGAACATGCTGTCGGAGCAGCTGGGACGGATCCCCTGGTCGAGGATCATCCCGTTTGCCGAGAAGCTGGGCGAGTCCGTGGGCCCGACGCTGCGGGGCGTCCGCGGCTGGGTCGGGCGCGTCGCCGGAGGGTTCAAGGACGCCTTCGCGAAACGTTTCCCCCGGATCGCACAGTGGTTCGAGGATCAGCTGGTACTCCTTCCGGTACGCCTCGGTGACCTGGGACGGCTCCTGAAGCGCAAGGGCGGCGAGCTGGTCGACAGCATGAGCCAAGGCCTGCTCGACCACCTGCCCGGCTCCAGCAACAAGTTCATCCGCGCTGCCTACAAGTGGTTCGGCCGGTTCACGTTCTGGCAGGTCGGCGTCAACTTGGCTCAGTCGCTGATGAGCGGCATCTGGTCCAAGACGAAGGAAGCCGGCGCGTGGCTGAAGGGCCACCTCGTCGACCCGGTGATCAACTGGGTGAAAGACGGGTTCGGCATCCACAGCCCGTCCACCGTGTTCATCGGCATCGGCGGCAACCTTGTCGCCGGCCTGCTGCTCGGCATCCTCAGTGCCGCGAAGGGCATCGGCGGATGGATCGGCGCCCACGTCATCGGCCCGGTGCTGGCGCCCTTCGCGGGCGCGGGCTCCTGGCTGTCCGGGAAGGGCGCTGCCACGGTGTCCGGCTTCAAGTCGGGCGCATGGTCCGTCGCCAAGGGCATCGGCGGCTGGTTCACCTCGCACGTCCAGAACCCCACCGTCGGCGCCTTCCGCGGCGCGGGCTCATGGCTGTACAGCAAGGGCCAGTCCGTGACCAGCGGCCTGTTCTCCGGGCTGAAGCAGCCCTGGGGAGCCGTCCAGCACTGGGTGTCGGGCGTCGCCGGGTGGATCAAGGCCCACAAGGGCCCGATCTCCCTCGACCGGCAGCTGCTGCACCCGGCCGGTGTCGCCCTGATGAAGGGCCTGCTGTCCGGGCTGAAGGTCGGGTTCAAGGACGTCGGCGACTTCGTCTACCACATCGGTGACTCCGTCGCCGGGACCGTGAAGGGCATCGCGTCCAGCATCGGCCTCGGCAACTCGTCGGCGAGCGGCGGTGCGCAGCAGTTCGCCCAGGTCGCGATGCAGGCCTACGGCTGGGGGCCTGCAGAGTGGCCCGCGCTGAAGGCTCTGTGGAACCGGGAGTCCGGCTGGAACCCACAGGCCACCAACCCCTCCAGCGGCGCCTACGGGATTCCTCAAGCTCTGCCGGCCAGCAAGATGTCGTCGGCAGGCTCCGACTGGCGGACGAACGCGGACACACAGATCCGGTGGGGCCTGGGCTACATCAAGTCCCGGTACGGGTCGCCAACATCGGCCTGGGCGCACGAGACGAAGGTCGGCTGGTACGCCAAGGGCACCGACGGTGCCGCGCCCGGCTGGGCGTGGGTCGGCGAGCGCGGTCCCGAGCTGGTGAGGTTCGGCGGCGGGGAGACCGTCCTGAACCACCAGCAGTCCATGGCGGCGGCCTCCTCGGCCGGCATCCGTCTGCCTGGCTACGTATCCGGCACCATCAGCAACGCTGCAGACCGGGTACGCCGCGACCGCCAGAAGGTCGCGGACGCCAAGGACGACCTGGCGCGCGCCGAGCGGCGCCGCAAGGGCGTGAAGGCGGCCGAGACAAGGCTGAAGGCGGCGAAGAAGGAACTGCAGGCTGCCGAGGTCTCGCTGAAGAACGCCCAGCGCAGCGCCAAGACGTCGATCGCGAACACGATCGCGACCGGCCTGCAGAAGACCCTGGCGACCGGCACCGCCTCGGCGATCACCTCAGCCATCAAGAGCCTGGCGACGAAACTGCTGAACGCCGGCTACTCCGGCACCGCCTCGGCCATCCAGAGGAAGGGGAGCAAGCTCGAATCCCTCGCCGCGAAGAAGGCGGGGATCGCCAGTCAGATCACGGCGGCCAACCAGTACGCCAGCGACCAGGCGTCGAGCATCAACGACTTCCTGTCCATCAGCGGGACCTCGGCGACGAGCGTCGGCGGCCTCATCTCGCAGATGACCGGCCAGCAGAAGACGGCGTCGTCGTTCGTGACGCTGGAGAAGTCCCTGAAGGCGCGCGGCGCCAGCAAGCAGTTGCTCGAGCAGCTCGCCGAGGCCGGTCCGGGCAGCCAGCTCGCGACGATCCTCGGCGACAAGATGGTCACCACCCAGGACATCTCCAAGCTGAACAAGCTCGAGGCGTCCGGGAGCAAGCTGGCCACGTCCTTCGGCCAGAACATGGCCGACCTCATGTACGACAGCGGCAAGAACGCCGGAAAGGGGTTCCTGACCGGCCTGAAGTCGCAGGAGGCGGAACTCACCAAGGAGATGTCCAAGCTGGCATCCGTCCTGGTGAAGCAGGTCGAGCACGACCTGAAGATCAAGAGCCCGAGCCAGGTCTTCCGGGACAGGGTCGGCAAACAGGTCGCCCTCGGCGTGGTCGTCGGCATGGACAAGCACCTCCCGCACGTCGCTGCGGCTGCTCACCGGGTGGCCATGACCGCCCGGAAGGCCGCCGTCCTCCCGTCGGCCCCGGGCCGCCAGGCGGCAGCGTTCGACCGGCTGGCGACCCTGCTCACGAGCGGGCAGGCCGCGGGCACTGAGGTACACATCCACTTCGACGACCCGACGTTGAAGGCCCTGATCCGGGCTGAAGCCAAGCCAATGATCAAGGCGTCGCAGGATGACAAGGCCTACCGGGCGAAGGTGGGGAGGAGGAACGGGTGACGATCTCCTACGTCGGGATCGGTTCCGTCGCGCAGCACACCGACACGATCACGGTGGCCTATCCGGCGGGAGCCAGCGCGGGGCAGCTCGCGATTCTGCAGGTTGCCTCCGGGCATCCGTCCCTCCCCCAGCCGGTCACCCCGTCCGGATGGACGCTTGCCGGAAGTTTCACCGGTGGCGGCGGCACCTGGGGGTCGGGCACCGGCCCGCGCAGGGTCACGATGTTCGTCCGGGTGCTGGCTGGGGCGGACGCGCAGCCGACGACGTCGATTCCCTCCGGCACGTCGGGATCGGTCATCGCCGGGGCGATCACCCTGCTCTCCCGGTCGGCTGGCACCGACTGGCGCTGGGTGTGGGAGGCCGGCGAGGACACCACGTCCGGCACAGCCTTCTCGGCGCCCTGCTCGACCTCTGCGACATGGGCTCCCGGTGACTTCGTGTGGCTCGGCTATAGCCTGCCGAGCTCCACCACCGGTATCCCCACGCAGGGCATCACCGCGGCCGGCATCACCTTCGGCACGACGACCGGCCGCCTGTCGTCCGCTGTGGCGACCGGCAACGGCGTGAGAATCGGGTCGGCCAGCACGTCGGTGTCGTCCGGGACGGCCACCGTCGTACCCACCATCACAGCCACGCTCGGAGCATCAACGACCGGAGTGGCAGGCGCGATCCGCATCCGGGAAGCCAGCTCGGACGTCAACGCGACCGCCCAGTCCGTGTTCCCGCCGCGCAACCTGGTCAGTGCGACCGGGTTGACGGGCGACGACATCGTCACCGTCACCCTGTACCGGCAGGTCGGCACCACCCTGACCGCAGTCCGGGCCGCCAGCGGCATCGACGTGACCGGGCAGAGCGCCCTGCTGCGGGTCGACGCCGAGCAGCCGTTCGGGATCTCCCTGAACTATGCGGCCCTGCTCACCGACATGTACGGCACCCAGTGGACGGTCTACTCGGGGCCCATCACGTCGACGGTGAACAGCGATGTCATCTCCGACGCCGTCCGGGGCGTCGGCGCGCAGGTGTTCATCGAGGACTGGCCCGACAAGAAACGCACCCGGGACGCCACCACCTTCAACATCAACGGGCGCCTGGTCGTACAGGGCAAGAAGCGCAGCTCGGCGCAGGCCACCGTCACGGTGTCCACCGACACCGACGATGATGGCGAAGACCTCCAGGACGTCCTCGACAACGCGACTGAGGGCACGATCCTCATCCGCAAGGAGGTGACCCTTCCCGGTGTCGACGGCTGGCTGGCGCTCCTCGACGACGACGAGCGCCGGAACTGGCAGACCCCGTACAGGCTGTGGGACTTGGACACGGTCGAGACGCAGCCGTGGCCGGATGTCCTCGAGGCGGCCGGCTTCACGCTCCAGGACATCGCCAACAACTTCAGCACCCTCCAGGACATCGCCAATGCCTTCCCCGGCACGCTCCTGGACATCGCCCAGTTTGATTTCGGACCCTGACATGCTCGATATGTCCGCCACGGCGCTCGCCGTCGTCCAGCGCTCCCACACGATGGCCATGAGGGCCGAGTCATGGCTCGGCGGCCAGCTTCTCACCGACGACATCCCCATCGCCGACGGCAGCGAGTCCCGAGACCGCTCCCTGGCCGTCCCCGAACAGATCACCCTCACCGTGCCGCGCCGGGACAAGGGATATGACTGGGACCCCGGCACCGACCCCACCCACCCGCTCGCCGCCTACGGGCAGATCCTCCGCATCGACTACGGCGTCGACATCGGCAGCAGCGGCACCGAGTGGATCAACCGCGGCTGGTTCCTCATCACCGACTCGTCGACCGATGGCGACACGGTCACGGTGAGCTGCGCAGGCCTGCTCACCCTCATCGACGAGGCGACACTGGTCAGCCCGTTCCAGCCGGGAGCCTCCGACACGCTCGCCTCGGTCGTCCGAGCGCTCATCGAACCGGCCCTGACCGTCTCCTTCGACGGCACGCTCGTCGACCGCGCGGTCCCGCTCGGCATGCAGTGGGACAGCGACCGGCTCGGCGCCGTGACCGAAGTCCTCGGCGCCTGGGGCGCGGCCGAACGGGTCACCGAGGACGGCTACCTCATGATCGAGCCGGTCAGCGACGCCGGAGCCGCGGTCCTGGCCATCAGCGACGACCCGGACACCGGCACGGTGGTGCGCTGGCAGGGATCCACCACCCGCGACGGCGCCTACAACTGCGTGGTCGCCCAGGGCGAGGACGCCAACGGCAACCAGCTCCAGGGCGTCGCCTACGACAGCAGCGCCACCTCGCCGTTCCAGTACGGCGGGAACTTCAACCCGCTGCCAGTCCCTTACTCCTACCAGTCGAGCCTGCTCACCACGGTTGCCCAGTGCCGCACGGCCGCCGCGGCGCAGCTCGCGCTCCTGCGGCGGCAGGCCTACCGGAAGCTCGCCGTCACGATGGTGCCGCACCCGGGCCTGGTCACCGGCGACATCCTCACCGTCACCGGCGCCGGCCTCACGAACGCCCGCTGCGCGATCGAGATCCTGTCGCTGCCGTACTCGCCCGGCGAGATGAACCTGACCGTCCGAGTGCTGTAGGGGGAGCGGTGCCAGATTTCGCCGACACCAGGGTCAGCACGGCCGGTACCGGCATGGTGCGGGGCATCGCCCAGACAGCCGTCTCGGGGAACGCCTGCTTGGTGAAGGTGGGCGGCATCACGGTCACCGCACGCGCGGCAACCGGCCTCACCATCGCGGCCGGGAACGTCCTGCTGCTGGCGCGCCTCGCCAGCACCTACTACGTGATCAACGTCGTACCCGCGGCGCCCACCACAACCCCGGCGACCCCGGCCCCGGCCGACAGCACGCCGGTGGACACCGGAGACACACCGCCCGCCCCCAAGCCCGTCGTCCGGACCGGCACGCTCACCTGCGTGCCGACGGCCACCGCCTGCTACCGGGACGGCTCCTGGCGCTCCGACGGCGACCCCACCAACTCGTTCGACCTCTACCAGGGCCGCTACGGAGGCAGCAGCTACGGCCGCAACACCGGCGTCGCCTTCTACGGCAGCAAGCCACACACCCTGTCAGGGGCGACCTGCACCAGAGCCACGGTGCAGATCAAGCGACTGTCGGCCGGCGACTACGCGGCCCGGTCAGCGACCCTGCGGCTCGTCTCCCAGACCAGCCGCCCCGGAGGCGCACCGACGCTCAACGAGACGACCAGCGGTCCCTCTCTGACAATCGGCGCCACATCCACGTTCACGCTGCCGACCAGCTGGGGGCAGGCCCTCATCGACGGCACCCGCGGCGGCATCGGCATCAGCGTGAGCAGCGACGACCCATACATCCACCTCGCCGGGCGCGGCTCCTGGAGCGCAGCCTTCACCGTCACGATCTCCTGGAGGCGAAGCTCATGAGCAGCACCACCACCAAGGGCATCCAGTACCCCCAGAACACCGACAACACCCGCATCTGGGAACTGATGCAGGCCCTGGCCACCACCGCCGACGGCATCATCATCGGGAACGTCGATCGGCAGATCTTCACCGCCTCCGGTACCTGGACCAGGCCCGCGGGCGCCATCCTCGTCCACGTCCAGGTACAGGGGGGCGGCGGCGGATCCGGCGGGGTTGCCGCCACCAGCTCCGGCCAGGCCGCGTGCGCGCCAGGCGGCGGCGGGGGCGAATACGCCGCCGGATGGTTCACCCCGGCGGCTGCCGGCTCCAGCGTGGCGGTCACCGTCGGCGCGGGCGGCACCGGAGGCACGGCAGGGGCCAACACCGCTAACAACGGCGGGACCTCCAGCTTCGGCGCCCTCATCACCGCAGTGGGCGGCACCGGCAGTGGCGGCGCCACCGTCACCACCGGCAGCGCCAGTCTCGGCGGCGCCAACGGCGGATCCGGCGGCACTGGCGGAGACTGGCGCATCGCAGGCGGCGACGGCGGAAACGGGCAGGTCATCACCCTGATTCCACTGAAGTACAACAACGGCGGCGCCTCTTTCCTGGGCAACATGCGCAGGGCCACCGGTATCGCTGCGTCCCAGACCGGCGGATTCGACGGCTACGCCTACGGCGGCGGCGCGTCGGGCGGCTCCAACCCGGCCAGCCAGACCGCGCTCGCCGGCAACAACGGTGCCCCGGGCATCGTCATCGTCACCACCTACACCGCATAGGAGCACGCATGCCGCTCGACGTGCCGCAGACCAGCCAGAACCCCGCAGTATGGGTTGTGAACGGCCGCTACAGCAACGCCTCCATCACCGCATTCCAAGTGACCATCTCCGTCGAGAGCCAGTCCACCGAGCCGGAGGGCGACGACCTGCTCCAGCAGTTGGTCGACCTGCTGTCGCCCCGCTTCCCGGGGGTCGTCGGGATGAAGTCGTACACCTCGAACACCGTGCGGGACATGCTCCCGTCCTGACCACTCCCCGCCCAGCCCACGCCCCAGCCGACCGGCCCGGGGCGTTTTTCATGCCCTCAGGAGCACACGTGACCATCCGTCTCATCGAGCAGCACCACCGCCCGGGCCAGCACCTCGGCCGGCACGTCGAGCACGACCCGCGCAGCCTCCGGTACGCGCACGGCGTCCTGCCCAAGTCCGCCATCAAGACCGTCGAGTGGACGCGCCGCATCCCGATCCTCGACCAGGGGAGCCTGGGTTCGTGCACCGGTAACGCAGGCACGGGCATCCTCGGCACCGACTCGGCCGGGCGTACCGCCTCGACGAAGGTCACCATCACCCCGGCCGGGGCCGCAGCCTCGCACGGCGTGTTCGTGGCCGGGACGTATGACCTGGACGAGTCGTTCGCGGTCTGGCTGTACAAGCTGGCAACGATCCTCGACGGGATCTCCGGCACCTACCCGCCGGACGACACCGGTTCGACCGGGATCGGTGTGGCGAAGGCGCTGAAGGCGCTCGGCCTCGCCGGGACGTACACGCACGCGTTCTCGATCGCAGCCCTCAACTCGGCGCTGCAGTCCGGGGCCGTGATGATCGGCATCGAGTGGCCGCAGAGCGCGTTCGACACGGCCAACGACGGCCGGATCATCGTCGACAAGACGTCCCCCATCGCGGGCGGCCACGAGCTGGAGCTGTCCAAGTACGACGCGTCGACGGGCGAGTACTGGGTGCCGAACTCCTGGAACACCACGTGGGGCGACGCCGGTTGGGGCTACTTCACCGCCGCGGACCTCGCCTGGCTGCTCTCCCAGCAGGGCGACGTCACCGTACCTGCGCTCACCGGCTCCCCGACGCCGACTCCGGGACCGGCCGCGCCGTCCGGCGCCCAGGTCGGCGCCGCCGTCCGTAGCGCCCTCGAAGGACTGGGGGTCTGACCATGACCAGCTTCCGTGACGAGTTCGTCAACCTCCTGAAGAGCCAGGCCGGCTACCACGAGGGCCGTGACGCGAACGGCAACTGGAACAACATCCAGAAGTTCTCCGAGCAGACCCCAGGCCTGCAGTGGTCGGACGGCCAGCCGTGGTGCGCCACCTTCGAGTGCTGGGGCGCCCACAAGACCGGCATGGACGCGCTGTGGCCGATGACCGCATCGTGCGCGCTCGCGGTCGCCTGGTGGAAGAAGCAGAACCGATTCACCGAGTACCCCGTCCTCGGCGGCCCGTTCTACATGGGGCCCGGCGGCGGCGACCACACCGGCATCGTGTGGAAGTACGACGCAGACACCATCTGGACCATCGAAGGCAACAGCAACGACAGCGGCTCCTACCAGGGCGACGGGGTCTACCTGCACCAGCGCCCCCGCCGCGGCACCGGCAGCCCCTACGGCTACGGCGTTCCCGCCTACCCGGAAGGCACGATCTGCGCCGATCCGGCTCTCGGCGGTACAGCCTCCGCAGCCATCACGGCGCCCGCCACGAAGCCCACAGTGTCCCTGGCCCACGTGGTCTACGCCGCCCAGCACGACCCGGCGGCAGCCCAGGGCCACACCACGCACCAGGCTGAAGTCCTCGTGGTCGAACGCGCCCTGAAGGCCGAAGGCCTCCTCGAGGCCCAGTACGTCGACGGCAGCTTCGGCACCAAGACCGTCACCGCATACGCCCGCTGGCAGCGCTCGGCAGTCGGCGGAGGCTTCACCGGCACCGCTGCGGACGGCATCCCCGGCAAGACCTCCCTGCAGCTGCTCGCCGCCCGGCACAGCTTCACCGTCACCACCTGACCGGAAGGAACCCCATGTCTGACATCAACCTGCCCAACCTCGGCCAGCTGGAGCGCACCGGCCTCCAGTACGCCAAGGACCTCGGCGAGCGCACCGCTGCCACGTTCGTCGTCGCGGCCTGCGGCGTCGGCGTTGCCGCGGGCCCGGCCGACATGTTCCACGCCTCGTTCTGGGAGACGATGGCCGCGGCCGGCCTCGCCGCGGCCGGGTCGCTCGTCAAGGGGATCCTGGCCAGACCGTTCGGCGACAAGAACAGCGCTTCCTTCGTCAAGGGCGCCTGACCCTGCCCCATGAGCGCGTCTTGGAGGTGGCATGGACGGTGCCCTCGTCGCGGCCCTCGGCGTGATCGGGAGCGCCGCCGTGACGGGAGGGGCCGCCATGTACGGCTCCAAGGTCGCGGGGCGGCCCCAACGGGAGGGCAGCGCGGTGACAGGCTTCAACAGCCTTACGGATCAGCTCCAGGAGGAACGCCAGGAGCTGAAGACCGAGGTGGCCACCCTCAAGATGGAGCTCGCCGCCGAGCGGGCCGAGTCGGCACGGCTGCGACTCCTGGTGCAGACGCTGGGAGGCACACCATGACGCGCGCCGAACGCGTGCTCGCTCGACGGTGGAAGCCCATCGCCCTCCTCGCGTTCCTCCTCGCCCTCACCGGGGCCGTCCTGCTCGTGTACGTGCGCGTCCAGGCCGAGGCATCGCGTGCCGACCAGCTCTCCGCAGAGGCTGATCTGCGCGGGCAGGCCGTCACCACCCTCGCGTCCGACGTGCGGGTGCTACGTGCTCAGATCAAGGCGAAGGGCGGCACGCCGGCCGCACCTGACCCGACCAAGGCCGTCAAGAACCTGCCCGACCGGGCCGCGGTCCCCGTACCGATTCCCGGGCCGCCAGGCCCGAAGGGCGACAAGGGCGATCCGGGTAAGGCAGCGCCGACCGTCACCCCGTCGCCCGGCGCATCAGGAGCGGTCGGCGCCACCGGCCCCCAGGGGCCTCAGGGCGAGCCCGGCGCCGACTCCACCGTCCCCGGCCCCCAGGGCGAGCAGGGGCCGCAGGGGGAGCGCGGGGAGACTGGGCCGCCGCCGTCCGGCTGGACCTTCACCGACGGCGATGGCAACACCCAGGAATGCGCGCCGGACAGTGCCGGGTCCACGCACTACACCTGCCACATCACCGGCGCGAGCAGCAGCACGCCGGAGCCGCAGAGCCGCAGCCTGCTCGGCCTCGCGGTGCTCACCATGACCGCCTCGTACCGGCGGCTGTAACACGAGCGGCCCCGCTCTCCTTCGGGAGGGCGGGGCCGCTTTCGTGCGTCCGGGATCAACTCAGCGCGTTGATGGACTTGAGGACCAGGGCGCGCGCCTCGGCGCCGTATACGGCCATGGAACGGAGCCGCTCGAAGGTTTCCAGGTACTGGGCGATCTCGCCGGGCTGTGTCACGCTCACCTCGGCCGACACCAACTCGACGGACACGAGCCGGTCGTCATAGATGTGGAAGGTCTCCTCGGGCCAGTGCGTGCGTCGGGCCGCCGTCGGGACGATGCCGAGGGATACCGCGGGCAGTGCGCCGGCGGTGAGGAGATAGCCGAGCTGCGCGGCCATCGCGTCAGGGTCGGCGATCCGGTAGTACAGGACCGGCTCCTCGATGACCACGACGAAGAGGCGCCCCTGCTCGTGGACGATGCGCGAACGCTCGATGCGGGCGCGAGCGGCCTCGGCGCTGTCGTCGACCGGCAGGCCGTGAACGTCCGCGGCGATCCCGAGGACGGCGAGCGCGTAGCCCTCGGTCTGCAGCAGGCCGGGTACGAGGCCGGCGGAGTACAGGCGGTGGCACTCGGTCTCCCGGAATGCCTTCACCCGGCTTTCCTGGATGTGCCGGAGCCCGGCACGGACCTGGTCGCGCCACTGCCGGTACATGGACTCGGCGTTGATGGACTGGACGACGAGATCCTGTGCCTGGTCCTCGGCGCCGGTGGCGGCGCACCAGTTGCGGATGTCGTTGGCCGACGGCCCGGTGAGCGCGTTCTCGATGCGGGAGGTCTTGGAGTAGTGCCAGTTGCACGCAGCAGCCAGCTGCACGACCGTCAGGCCGGCTTCCTTGCGGAGGTCGCGCAGCCGGTGGGCCACGGCTTCACGGGCGGCCTGGGCTGAGGAGGACGGTGAGGCGGGCATGGGCTGGCTGCTGGTGCTTCCTGGTCAGTTGATTTTGTACTGGGCGTGGGGGATGGCTCGGGACCAGACGGCTTCGAAGGCCTCCGAGCACAGCTTCGCGGCAGCGGGCTCATCGGAGATCTCGTGGCCGACCATGGCGCCGTTGCCGGAGAAGTAGCCCCATCGGATCACGCGGTCGTCGAACAGCCAGAAGTCGTTGCCGGGCAGGGCGATATCGGATGCTCGGCGGCGGGGCAGCCACCGAACGTCCTCGCCGGCCTGCACGTTGACGATGGTGGAGGCGTGTTCGTAGCGGATGTAGTCGGAGACGGGTTCGGACACGATGCGGGCCCGGCGCACGGTGACGCCGCGGGCGAGGGCCTGCGAGACGAGGTCGACCCAGGGGGCCCAGTCCGGCGACGCTGGGTCGGTGTCGAGTCGGCCGGTCTCCAGCCACGCCCTGAAGTCCTCGGCCTCGTGGGCGACTCCGTAGTGGTCCCGCATCTCGAGGTGCACGGCCGAGCGCGTGCACTGGGCCATGAGTTCAGCGATCGTCGGTTCGCTCGACGACATCGCACGCCTCCCTGATCATCTGCGCCATCCTCGCGGGGATCCGGATCACTGCCTCGTCGGCCGGGATGCCGACGGCGTGCCCCGGGACCTCGAACGCTGCGCACTCTGCTTCCAGTTCGAGGTCCGGCTTCCAGCCCTGGAAGACGAGTTCCTTCTTCTCCTGGTCGACCCACACGGTGGGAGAGTCTGCCGTTTTCGTGTCGGGGTCGATTCCGATGAACCGTAGTGTCACGTCCTTCTCCGTCCACGCGATGTGCAGTTCTTTGCGCCACCGTCGCCCGGTCGGGCCTGCTGGTCAAGGGCGCGAATACGACAGCTGTGCGGCTGGTTCGCGGTGCCTGCAAAGATCTGCACATTGCTGGCTTTGCTGCACATCGCGCTCCTAGCTTCGGCAGATACGCGAATGCCCCGGCGAGGCGGTCACCTCCCGGGGCGTGGCCGACTGCGAAGGAGTCGACGTGGCAGAGACTACGCAGACCGTGACCACCCCGGCCAGCCTCACCGGGGTCGGATGGTGCCACTGGCACAAGGGCATTGGTGAGGACGTCCGAGTGATCCAGGTGGTGGAGGTCCCGTCCGGCCCCGGAGGCAGGCACTCCGCCTGCGCGCGCTGCCGCGAGCGGCGCAACCTGATCCCGTTCGCCGACCAGCCGTGAAGCCTTACGACCTGCCCGACGCAACCTGGCTGACCAGAGCCCAGCACTCCGGGTGGGCGTGCGTCTTCTGCCGCGCCCCGCTCTCCAAGGGCGCCGTCAAGGCCGGCCGTGCCGAAGGGATGATCGGCGCCCACGACATGAGCATCGACGTCTACGCCTGCCCGAGCTGCGCGCTCCAGCTCGGTCTCATCGAACGACTGCCGGAAGGTGCCCCGCGATGAAGCAGATCAGTGCGGCCACGAAGGAACTCATGGCCAGCGCCAGGGGCGACGGGTACCGCGCGGCCGGCCTCTGCGCGTCCCGGCACTCCAGCGGCGCGCTCTGCACCCGCAGCGCCAAGGACCGCCACGGCTCCGGCAAACACAGCAACCCGTACCAGCGCCGCTGGCCCGGGGACGCTGTCGGCCTGCGCTGGTAGAGCCCCCGGTCCCGGCGCAGACGGTGTGCCGGGGCCGGTCCGAGCCCCGGCCGGACGCCGATCCGGCCGGGGCTTCTCCATGTCATTGTGGTGCGCGGGGGAGTGCGGGATAATGGAATCGGCCCAGTTCAGGGCGCCTCCCGGATAGCCAGCCTGCGTGAGCGGTGCGTGAGCGGAGGTCCCGCCGGGGCCCGGAATCGGTGGAGTGAGCCGGAGTAGCAGACCCTCACGACCAGGGATTTCCGGAGTAGCCGGAGCCACCCAGAGTGAGCCGGAGCAATACCTTCGGACTCATAATCCGTCGGCCGTGGGTTCGAGTCCCACCCGCCCCACCAGTACAGGTCTCTGACCTGCGGAAACGTTCATTTTGTCCTGTCGGATCGTCAACTTTGCCTGAACGGACTGAATCCGCTGCTCGTGGGTTTGGAGCCCGGCAGCGTGCCGGGGAGATCCAACCCCTCTGACCTGCGGCGGAGTAGGTGTTCAAGGCTGCCGCTCTCGGTCCGGGGCGGCTGCTCTGGGGGTCGTCCCCAATACCCAGGGGCCGTACAGGGGCCGGGAGGACGCGGCCGGGGTCAGGCCGAAGGTGTTTCCGGGCCGGTTCCGTTGTCCCGTTTGCTGGTTCCGCGGCATGGGCTGCCGTTCACCGGGCCAGGGAAACGGCCCGAAGAGGAACCGGTTCGATGGACGGCGCACCGCGTTCCTCAGGGCTGAGCCACGTGCGGAAAGCGCACGATCTGGATCGCGTATGGCGTGCATGCCGGTGGCGAGGGTGCCGAGCAGGAGCCGGAGTGGGGTGTCGGCCAGGTGGGGTTGGAGGCGGGCGCCGAGGTAGCCGCCGACCAGGCCTCCGGCACCGCGGCAGAAGCCCAGGAGCCAGTCGGGGGCGACGGCGCCTGTTGCGGCCGGGGAGAGCAGCGGCACCAGGCTGTGGAAAAGGTCCAAGCCCGCACAGAAGGCGCCGGTGGGGAAGACCGCGGCCGAGCTGGAGCGCAGCCCCTTGACGCCGTCGCCGCCGAACTCAACGGCCGACCACGCAAAACGCTCGGCTGGGAAACCCCGGCCGAGCGCCTGCATACACTCCTCACGACCCCCTCACACCGACCACGTGTTGCAACGACCGCTGGAATCCGCCCCCGGGCGGGGGCGTCGCGCGGTCGGACCACATGACGGTCCGCGATAATTGACGGTCACCGCGTTGCGGTGGCCAGTGCCGCGCGGATGGCGTCCTCGCCGACCGGCTGGCCCTTCTCGTTCGAGTACGGCCCGTACGGTGTTCCCCACACTGGTGTGCCCGTCGCCTGCCGCCAGCTGTCGGCCAGCGTTCCCGCGTCTACCACGCTGTAGCCGATGGAGGCGATGAATTCGGTCACCGCCGCCTTCGCCGGTGCTGAGTCCCCGGCGATCGGCAGGTAGGAGCGGTCGGCCGCCCCTGCCGGGCGGGCGAGTGACAGCAGGTGCTTGAAGAAGATGTTGTTGAACGCCTTTACGAGCAGGGCGTCCGGGACGTACTGGAGAAGCAGCTCGCTTGAGGTGAGGGACTTGTTGTCGAGCTCGGGGATGTGCCCGTCACGCTCGGGGCCGTAGTTGCAGGTGTCGATGACCGTCTTCCCGGCCAGTGGCGTGGCGGGCACGTGGGGGAAGGCGCTGACCGGCACCGTGATCACGACAATGTCACCGGCCCCTGCGGCCTCTTCGCTCGTCGCCGTGGACGCCCGCGGCCCCAGTTCCGCGGCCGTGTCCGCGAGCGTTTCGGGACCGCGCGCGTTGCTGAGCACCACCTGGTGCCCGGCCCCGACAGCGAGTCGTGCGAGGGTCCTGCCGATGCTTCCGCTTCCGATGAAACCCACAGTCGTCATAATCTCAACGTCTCTCAGAAGAGCCGAACTTGCCGGCTGCCGGGCTCGTTACGATCCGGGTTCCTGCCGTCAGCCGGCGGGGAAGTAATGGCCGTTGTCCAGATCGGCGAGCAGGCCGGGCTGGGCGGGTTCCCAGCCGAGGGTCCGGCGGGTGATGAGGTTGGATGCCGGGTAGCTCTGCGTGACGATATTCGTGAGGAACCCGAAGTACCCCGGCGTCATCAGGGAATCGTTGGGAACGCTCACGGCGGGCAGGCCCAGGCGGCTGGCGATGGCCTCGGCGATGTCGCGGAACGGGATGCCCCCGTCCTCGACCGCGTGCCAGTATCTGCCGGCCGGCCCCTTCTCCAGCGCCAGGCGGAACAAGGTGGCGGCATCGCGGATGTGCACGGCGTTCCACAGGTTCGCGCCGTCGCCGTCGTAGCCGATGAAGCCCTTTTCCTTCGCGAGCGCGATCAGCGTGGGGAGGAAGCCGGCACGATCGGTCGTGCTGTGCGCGATGTTGGCGATCCGCACGACCGAAGACCGCACCCCCTGCTCGGCGAGGTCGACTACGGCCCTTTCCACGACGTTGCGGATCCGCAGGGTGCTTTTGTGCTCCTCGCCGGCGGGGAGGGCCGGGTCCTCCTCGGTGGCCGGCCGGCCCAGGTGCTGCCCGGGTGAGCCAATGCTCCCCGCCGTGACCAGCGGCTTTCCGGTTCCCGCGAGTGCCTCGCCGTACGCGAGCATGATCGGGAGCTCCGCAGCGGCCACGGCGTCCATCCCGCCGGCGGGCAGCAGATCCTGCCTGTGGGCGACGTGGATGACGCCATCGGAGCTCGAGGCTGCCTCCTTGAGCCCGTCGAGATCCTGGAGGTCGCCGCGACGCACCTTCGCGCCGAGCGCGGACAAGGCCGCCGCGGAAGCGTCCGACCGGGCCAGGCCGGTGACCTCGTGCCCGGCGGCGATGAGTTCGGGGATGATGTATGAACCGGAATGGCCGGTCCCCCCAGCGACGAATACGCGCATCTGACTGTCCTTGTGAGGGTAGGTGCAGGGTCTTCCCGTGCCGTAAGCGAACCGGCGTAATGCGGCACGAGAGATAGTGGTAAGGGTGCACTCAGCCGAGAAGGGCGATGCCGAGGGAGAAATTGGGGTGCTTGACGGAGTGGTTCATGAGGCCCAACTCCAGCAGGCCGACGTTCTCCAGTGCCCGCGCCATGAACAGATCCCCGGTGTCCCAGGGGCGCAGCCCCAGGCTCTCGACGAACGCCGACACGCGTGCCTTTGCCTGCGCGTCGTCGCCGGCGATGAACACGTCCAACTGACGACCCTCGGCCGGGCCGACCGCCAGAACATGGGAGAACAGGGTGTTGAACGCCTTCACGACATGCGCGCCGGCGGGCGCGGCCTTGGCGATCTCCTGCGCGCCGGAACTGCCATCGGGGATGACAAAGCCCTTGAAATCGGGGGTGACGGGATTGGTGACGTCGATGATGACCTTGTCCTGCAGCGCGTCCCCGTACTCGCTCACCACCGCCGCCGCACCGGCGTACGGCAAGGCGAGGACAACGATGTCCCCGGCCGGGGCGGCGCCGACCGCCCCGACAGCGGCGCCGCCGAGCGCGGCGGCCAATTCCTTGGCCTTGGCCGGGTTACGGCCGATGATCTCGACGGCGTTGCCGCCGGCGAGCGCCCGGGCGGCCAGGGCACGGGCCACGTTCCCCAGGCCGATGATGCTGATGCTGCTCATTGGTGTGCCTGCTTTCTGAAGCTGGACAGAACGCCATGCCCACCCCGTCGTCGTTGACGGTCGGGTCGTCGACGCCGTCGAATGACGCGATGGGAGGCGCTCAATTCCCGATGTGCTCATTTCTGGGCCTGGACCCTGCCATCACATTCGGATACCGAATTCCTGCACCGGATTCATCCCGGCCCCATTAGGTGCCTATTTCAGGCTGCCATTGGCCCGAGTGGGTGTCCAAGACCTCTTTCAACCGTGGTGATACCCTGAAGACATCACCGGATCGGGAGGTGCCATGGATCTGGACATGCGCAAACTGCGTTACTTCGTCGCCGTGGCCGACCGGCTGCATTTCGGCCGCGCCGCCGATGAACTTCACATCGCACAGCCGGTGCTCAGCCGGCAGATCCGTGCGCTCGAGCAGGATCTCGGCGTCTCGCTGTTCACCAGGGATCGCCACGGCGTAGAGCTGACAGATGCGGGCCGGCAACTGCTGGCCGACGCCGGTCCGCTGCTCGCCTCAACCCACGCGGTCCGCCGCCGGGTGTCCGCGGCCGCCGGCGGCAAGCGTCGGCTGATGGTCGGTTTCCGGGCCGGCGTTGCAGTCATCCCGGCGGCCCGTGCGTTCGAGGGCCGGCACCCGGACGTGGTCGTGGACGTGCAGCGGATCGAAGGGGACGACCAGGCTGCGATGCTGCTCGACGGCCGCGTCGACGTCGGCTATGTGCGGCTGCCCATCGACGAGGCAGGCCTGCGCGTCACCCCGCTGTACACCGAGCCGCGGGTGGCGGTGCTGCCCGCCGGACACCGGTTGGCCGGCAAGGACGAGGTCACCGAGGCCGACCTGGCCGGCGAAACGCTGGTCTGGCACGGTGACCCGAGCACGCAGCCCACCAAGCGCCCGCTCCCCAATGCCGGGTACCCGGTGCGCGGGGTGGACGAGACGCTCGAGCACGTCGCGGCCGGCCGGGGTATCTCCTTCCTGGCCCGTTCGGCGTCCGTGTTCTACTCGCATCCGGACGTCGTCTATGTGCCCATCCCGGATCTGGTGCCCGACCAGGTGTGCCTCGCGGTGGCGGCATCGCACACCTCGCCGGTGGTCGATGACTTCGTCACTGCGGCTCAGTCGACGGCCGAGATCACGGCGGAATGTGGGAACTATGAGATGTGGCAGCTTGGAGGCGATGTCGTCTCAAGGCACGCTTGAGTAGTTCGGCTGCCCCCGTCCATCATCCGCTGGAGAGTGAAATGGCCTGACGGAGTGGTGCTGTTGCGGCTGACCTCTGAGCCGGTTCCGTTCTTCGGCCGGCAGTTGTCTGAGGGGGCCCCGAGGCACCTGAGACCGCCTGCAAGTATGAGCTGCGGATACGGCTCAAGTCGGCTGATTGCCGGCGGTCTGCCGTTCGTGGTGTCGGGAGTCGGTCCGTGGGATCCAGAACCCGACGGCGGGTTTCAGTTGGACGTGTTTGCTGCCCGCCTGTTGGCCTTCGTTTCGGGCTGGCGTGGCCGAGATGGGCCGCTCACTGATGATCAGCGTGAATGGTTCAGGTGGCTCTGTCCAGAAGCCAACGCCGTGCTGCCCCGCGAGGAGAGCGCCGCGGTGGAGTGGATGAGGGGGATGGCAAGTCTCCGGCTCTTAGAGGTTCTGAAGATGCGGGTGGCCCGCCAGCGACGCTGGCGGGCCACCCGCATCTTCAGAACCTCCCAGCTGCGTACGAGTTCATGCGCCATCGCGTACGGACTGATGTGATCAGCCGTCTGTTCGAACCGGCGGCGCGTCAGCGCCCTGGGCCGGGATGACGGCCTCGGACTCCTGAAGCCTTCGGGGGTCGCCGCTCTCCCTGGCGGCTTCTGCTGCGGCCTTCAGTGGGCTGGCGGCCAGTTCCGTAAAAGCCGACAGGTCCGGGCCAGGTGCCAGGCGGCTGGTGTCGCGTGCCAGCGGGTGCAGCCGCGCGAGGGGCAGCGCGTCCAGTCCGGCCGCGGAGTGTCAAGTCAGCTTGGCCCTTCCTCCCGTCGCCGGTCATCGCCGGCTGTGGCAGGGATGGCGTTGTCGATGAGGACGGCGGCGACGGCGGCGGCGGTGGGGAAGGCGTCGGCGTTGAGGACCCGGGTGCGGGCCGCGGCGCCGTCGAGGAGCAGCGCGAGTTGCTCGCCGAGTTGTTCAGGGTCGGCGGCGCCGGCTTCGCGGGCGGTGTCGGCGAGCCGCGCGGCGACGGCTTTCTTGTAGTCGCGTGCGTACTGGGACGCGGGGTGCTGGGGGTCGTGGAGTTCGACGGCGGCGGCGATGTAGGGGCACAGGGGTGTGGTGGGGGGGATGTCGAAGGCGGCGAGGAGCCGTTCGCGGGGCGTGAGGTCGGTGCGGTCGAACACGCCGGACAGAACGGAGGGGTCGAACTGGCGCAGGTACTCGGCGACGAGTTCGTCCTTGCCGGTGAAGTGCTGGTAGGCCGTGCGCTTGGACACCTCGGCCGCCGCGCAGAGCTGGTCCATGCCGGTGCGGTTGATGCCCTGCTCGCGGAACAGCTGCTGGGACGCGCCGAGGATGCGCTCGCGGGCGCCCCGGCCGCGGCGGCGGCCCGTGGGGCCCTTCTCCAACTCCGTCATGGGCCCATCGTACCCGAGCCGGGTAACGACCGGTGTACATAGTTGTGCCCCGGCCGCCCGCCCCGTACGGTACGTACACAGTGCGGTGTACATAACACCGTCGTCCCAGGTGCGCACGGCACCACCGACCCAAGGGAATGACTATGGGAAAGCTCGACGGCAAGGTTGCTGTCATCACCGGCGGCACCAGCGGCATGGCGCTGGCCGGCGCGAAGCTGTTCGTCGACGAGGGAGCACACGTCTTCATCACCGGCCGCCGCCAGGACGCCCTGGACGAGGCCGTGCAGCAGATCGGCCGCAACGTCACCGGCGTTCAGGGCGACGCCGCCGACCTGGACGACCTGGACCGCCTGTACGACACCGTCAAGCGGGAGAAGGGAAGCCTCGACGTGCTGTGGGCCAGCGCCGGCGGCGGCGAGCCCGCCCCGCTCGGCGAGATCACCGAGGCCCAGTTCGACACCTGGTTCGGGCTCAACGCCCGCGGCACCCTGTTCACCGTCCAGAAGGCCCTCCCGCTCTTCAACGACGGCGGCTCCATCCTCATGACCGGCTCCAACGCCTCCCTCGGCGCCTTCCCCGGCTGGAGCGTCTACGCCGGCAGCAAGGCCGTCCAGCAGGCGTGGGCCCGCATCTGGCTCAACGAACTCAAGGACCGCCGCATCCGCGTCAACGTCCTGACCCCGGGCCAGGTCGCCACCGCCAAGCAGGAAGAACTCTTCGACGAGGCCACCAAGCGCCAGTTCGAGTCCCTCATCCCCCGCGGCCAGATGGGCCGCCCCGACGAAATCGCCACCGCCGCCCTCTTCCTCGCCTCCGACGACTCCAGCTACGTCAACGGCATGGAACTCGTCGCCGACGGCGGCACCACCGCCATCTGAACCGGACAGCACACCACCAGGGCAGGACATCCCATGAGCAACATCAGCATCATCGGCACCGGAAACATGGCCCGCACCATCGGCGCGCGGGCAATAGCGGGCGGCAACACCGTCGAGGTCATGGGCCGCGATCAGTCCAAGGCCGCTGACCTGGCCAAGGCTCTCGGCGACGGCGCCACGACCGGAGAATGGGGCACCGCCCCGGCCGGGGACATCGTCATCGTGGCCCTGTTGTACAACGGTGTCGTGCCGGCCGTCGCCCAGTACGGAGACGCTCTCGCGGGCAAGGTCATCGTCGACATCAGCAATCCCTTCAACTCCACGTTCGACGGGCTGGCCCACCGCGAGGAGACCTCGATCGCGCAGGAAGTCGCCAAAACGGCCCCGGCCGGCGCCAGCGTGGTGAAGGCGTTCAACACCGTCTTCCGCCATGTCCTGGAGACAGGCCGGCCCGATGTCTTCATCGCCGGCGACAATGCGCAGGCCAAGGCAAGTGTGGAGGCGTTCATCGAGAGCCTCGGACTGCGCCCGCTGGACGTCGGCGGCCTGAAAATGGCGCACTGGCTGGAAGGAGCGGGCGTGGTCACGGTGGGCCTCGCCAACCACGGGGTGGGGAACTTGGACTTCGCCCTCAGCATCACCGAACTTCATGTCTGAGCAAACGGTTTGACGGGTCACCGAAAGGTCTCGCCAAGTGAACCCGTGGCGAGTCGGTGGGGTAGCGGTCCTGCACGTCCTTCTCGAAGGCGAAGATCACTTCCCTCAGGTCGATGACCGCTTCCTCCAGCCGTGCTTGGGCCGCGTCCAGCCCCCGGGCCGCCAGACAGTCGTCGGTGAACTCGGCAAGCAGCCTGATCACGCGCGTATAGCTCTGGCTGTTCGTCAAGGCCGTAGCCCGGTGGCGGGCGATCCAGGCGTGCGCCAACTGGGCGACCAACCGCGAGCACCGATCGTCCCCGGGCAGATCACGCGCCGCATGGCCGTGCCCTTGGGATTGGTGTGGATCAGCTCACGCGTCTCGATCCGGGACACCTGCCCGCCCCGCTCAAGCGGCATCGCCGCCTGCCGGGACCTGCGTTCTCCTCGTCTGGGCATCAGCCGGCCTGCCGTTCTGCCAGACGGCTAGGAGCAATGCTCGGAACCTGTGGATCGGTGCCGGGAGGAACGCGGAGGGCGTACCTTCCCGATGATCCCTTGAAGGTCTCCGAGTAGGCCCGCGTTCGCGGCGCGGGTCGGGAAGGCACGCCCGTGCTGAGCGTAGTGAATGCCGACGGCTGTATCGCGTCCGGCTCCCTGATCGACGAGATCGTCCGCGAGGGCGCCCGCCGGATGCTGGCCGCCGCGCTGGAGGCGGAAGTCAACCAGTACATAGCCGAGTTGGCTGCCGAGACCGACGAGCGCGGACGGCGCCTGGTCGTACGCAACGGCCACCACCGGCCCAGGACAGTCGTCACCGCCGCCGGGCCGGTCGAGGTCACCGCGCCGCGCGTCAACGACCGCCGCGTCGACGAGGCCACCGGCGAGCGCAAGCGGTTCTCCTCCAAGATCCTGGCGCCATGGTGCCGCAAGTCACCAAAGATTTCGGAGGTGCTGCCGCTGCTCTACCTACACGGACTGTCGTCCAGAGACTTCGTGCCCGCGCTGGAGCAGTTCCTCGGCGGCACGGCTGGACTGTCGGCCGCGACGGTGACCCGGCTGACGAAGCAGTGGAGCGACGACCACGCCGCTTTCCAGGACCGGGACCTGTCCGACCGCGACTTCGTCTACGTATGGGCCGACGGGGTCCACCCGAAGGTGCGGCTCGGCCAGGCGCACTCGTGCGTGCTGGTCCTCCTCGGCGTCCGCCTGGACGGCACCAAGGAGCTGATCGCGCTGGCCGAGGGACTGCGGGAGTCCACCGAGTCGTGGGCCGACCTGCTGCGCGACTGCCGCCGCCGCGGCATGCGTGACCCCGAAATCGTCATCGGTGACGGCGCGATGGGCCTGTGGAAAGCCCTGATCGAGGTGTTCCCGACCGCTCGGCACCAGCGCTGCTGGGTCCATAAAGCCCGTAATGTGACGAACTGTCTTCCGAAGTCCGCACAGCCGGGCGCGACGAAGGCAATGCAGGAGATCTACAACGCAGAGAACAGGGCCCACGCAGAGAAGGCGATCGAGGCGTTCTCCCGCACTTACGGCACGAAATGGCCCAAGGCCGTCGCGAAGATCACCGACAACCGGGACGAGCTGCTCGCGTTCTACGATTTCCCGGCCGAGCACTGGGTCCACCTGCGGACTACGAATCCCATCGAGTCGACCTTCTCCACCGTCAAGCTCCGGACCAAGGTCACCCGAGGCGCCGGCAGCCCGGCCGCGGCCCTGGCCATGGTGTTCAAGCTCGTCGAATCCGCCCAGGCCCGCTGGCGGGCGATCACCGGAGCCCACCTGGTCCCACTCGTCCGGGCCGGGGCCCGGTTCGAGAACGGCCTGCTGGTCGAACGCACCGAAAGCCACGCGGCCTGAGGAGAATGCCCAGATGACCATCTCCGACACCTACGGCACGAACTCCTACACGGCCAAGGAGTTGGCCAGCCTGCTCGCCGACCGACTCGACGTGACCTTCACCGAACGCGAGAGCGACTACCTCGGCGTCTACTTCCTGGCCACCCTCGCCGACACGACCCGCCTCCAGATCCAGCCGAACGCCATTCCCGGAGACGACGGGGAAGACGATCTCTACGACGACGAGCACCCCGACGTGTCGGTACTCCTGCTCATCACCTCGCCGGCCGCCGCCGAGCCTCTCGACGACGAGCTCTCGGCGGTCGGAGGACTCACCAGGCTCCGATCAACTCGAAGCTGAGCAACTGCCGATCCACAAGTCTTGATGCGATGAAGGGGCGGGGCCTCCGCCCCCGTGGGCTGCCGGGGTAGGTCCCGGGTACTCACGTTCGTCACGGCGAAGGAGGCCCTTGGTGAGCGAGTATGACGGACACCAATACGTCGGCATCGACCTGCACCGCAGGCGATCCGTCATCGTGCGGCAGACCGATCACGGCGAGCAGCTGAGCGCGGTACGAATCGTCAACGACCCGGTGGCGCTGGGCCTGCAGATCGAGCAGGCCGGGACCCGCCCGGACGTGGTCCTGGAGGCCACTTACGGCTGGTATTGGGCGGCCGACGTGCTCCAGGCGGCCGGAGCACAGGTTCACCTGGCGCACCCACTGGGCGTGAAGGGCTTCGCCTATCGGCGCGTCAAGAACGATGTCCGCGATGCCGCGGACCTGGCCGACCTACTGCGCATGGGGCGGCTGCCGGAGTCATGGATCGCCCCGGCCGAGACCCGGGAACTGCGCGAACTCGTGCGTTACCGGGCCAAGCTGGTCGCGCTCCGCTCCGGGCTGAAGGCTCAGGTACATGCCGTGCTTGCGAAGGTCGGCGTGCTCATCGCGGTGTCCGACCTGTTCGGGGTCGATGGCCGTGCCCAGCTCGAGCAGACCGCTCTGTCCGGCGCCTATGCCCAGCGCGTGGCGTCCCTGCTGAAGCTGATCGACATCCTCGACGCGGAGGAAGACCTCTTCAACCGCCGCATCGCCGAACGACTTCGCGGTCACGCCGGCTGCGGGGCCATCCAGTGGCTGCCCGGCATCGGGCCTGTACTGGCGGCCGTGCTGGTCGCCGAGATCGGCGACGTGCACCGCTTCCCCTCCGCCGACCGATTGTGTTCCTGGTCCGGACTGACCCCGCGCCACTACGAGTCCGACACCGTCGCACGCCGCGGACACGTCACCAAACAGGGCAGCAAGCTGGTCCGCTGGGCGGTCGTGGAGGCTATCCAGCGCAAGACCACCCCCAAGATCAAGGAGGATCGGGCCCGGATCGAGGCCCGCCGCGGCAAGAACATCGCGAAGATCGCCGCGGCCCGCAAACTGCTCACCCTGGTCTACTACGGGCTGCGCGACGGGCACATCCGCGCCCTGGCCCGCCAGGCCGCGTGAGCAGCTCGGTGGCGGCAGGCGCGCGGTCGGGCAATTGTCTGACCCCCACCCGGCGCGGTCGCGGTTTTGATTGACCCCGCCTGCCGCACGTCGCACCGCTCCATGCGGCCTCACGCCGCGAAGGAATGACCGGCAGCCGAGCCATGGCCCTGCCCTCCTGCATCACACAGCGGAGACGAGCGACACCCACAACCCCACAGAACACACGCACCCTCGCCGACCTCACCCGTTGCCCGCGAGCCGGTCAACGCTGCCCAGAACCATCAACAACCAGCAGATATACCGCCCTTGACCAAACCCACCCCTTCAGGAATGACTATTGCTCGACGGCTAGCGTAAGCCGAGAGTGCAGCGTAGGGCTGCCCCTCGATCCGGAGCAGTCGGCAGGGGCGCCGCGATTGCCAGTGCCGAGACGGAAACCGTGGGAACCTCGTTGTGTCTGAACTCGACTAAGCTGCGCGTAGACGTCTGGCCTGCGGAAACGGCGATCGAGGCTCCGCCCCGAGCAGAGGGGCGGAGCCCTTGCGCGTTGGAAAGAAAATCCGCTGTGCGAGGGTTCTGTCCCCTTGGTTGAACTGCGCGGACGCGGCTGCCTCTGTGGTGAGCGCCCAACTCATCGCCTCCCAGGGGCCATTGAGGGGCCACAAGGGCAGGAACACATGTCGGCAGCGGTGAACCGGACGGCGCGGTCCACCCGGCGACCGTCCTCTCCGATGTCCCGAGGGACGCGGACCTGTACCACGCGGAGGCGTTCGGCCCGGTCTGCGTCATCGAGACCTTCACCGACGACGACACCGCGGTGGCCCTCGCCAACGACACCGACAACGGCCTGACCTGCGGCATCATCACGGAGAACGCCACCCACGGACTGACGGTGGCGCGCCGGATCCGTACGGGCATCGTGCACATCAACGACCAGTCGGTGGCCGACGAGCCGCAAGCCCCGTTCGGTGGAGCGAAGGCCTCCGGGTATGGGCGCTTCGGCGGCCGTTGGGGGGTCGAAGCGTTCTCCAACACCCGCTGGGTGACCATCGCCACGCAGCAAGCGCACTACCCCTTCTGAACCGACCTGTCGGACACTTCGCGACAGGCCTGGGAACACGCCGCCCTCGCGCCCTGGGAGTCATCGCCGATCCAGGGACAAGCCGGGGACTTTCACGAACGACCTGTCCGGCGGTGAATTCCTGCGTAGAGGGGTGCTGGAGCGTCGTGCTTGAGCCCGTGGTGGGCGGATCACCTCCGCTCGCGCGGAGAGGACGACGGTGAGGATGCCGGATTTGCGGACGGCGGCGGTTCACCTCCGCTCGCGCGGAGGTGAACCGAGATGGCGTCCCGTGAAGTGGTGTAGCCGGGCAGGGTCCCGGAACGCGCGGGTGTCTGCTCGGGGCGTGCATCCGCCGGCGGTGCATGCTCCCTGAACAAGGGCAGGCCATCGCGCAAGTCTCTCTGGTGAACGGGCAGTTCGACCGGAGGAGCACGCGATGGCCTTGTCCCAGTCTGAGCTGATGCGGCTGCTTGAGTCACTACGTCGGGCCGATGGAGTTGAAGCAATCAGGGTGGTGTGCGAGCGCATCCTGCAGGAGCTGATCGAGGCCGAGGCCACCGAGGTGATCGGTGCCGCGCCGCGCGAGCACTCCCAGACGCGCACGACCTGGCGCAACGGGCACCGGGACAGGGTGCTGACCACGCAGGCCGGCGATCTGGACCTGAAGATCCCGAAGGTGCGGAGCGGGTCATTCTTCCCGTCGCTGCTGGAACGCCGGCGGCGGATCGACCGGGCGTTGTTCGCCGTGGTGATGGAGGCATACGTGCATGGTGTCTCGACCCGCTCGGTCGACGACCTGGTCAAAGCACTCGGTGCGGACAGCGGGATCTCCAAGTCCGAGGTCTCCCGCATCTGCGGTGAGCTGGACGAAGAACTGACCGCGTTCAAGGAGCGGCCGCTGGAGCACACCGTCTTCCCCTACGTCTTCCTGGACGCCACCTACTGCAAGGCCCGGGTCAACCACCGGATCGTCTCCCAGGCCGTGGTCATCGCCACCGGGATCTCCGCCACCGGACACCGCGAGATCCTCGGGCTGATGGTCGGCGACAGTGAGTCGAAGCCGTTCTGGACGAAGTTCCTGCGCTCGCTGCGGGCCCGCGGCCTGGAGAACGTCCAGCTGGTCATCTCCGACAGCCACAGCGGTCTGGTGGCCGCGATCCGCACCGTTTTCCTCGGTGCGGCCTGGCAAAGGTGCCGGGTTCACTTCGTCCGGGACGTGTTCTCGGTGATCGAAAGGGGCTCCGGGGAGATGGTCGCCGCGACCATCCGCACCATCTTCGCGCAGACCACCGGTGAGCAGGTGCGCACCCAACTGAACGTGGTCGCCGACATGCTCGGACGGCAGTTCCCGCAGGTCAAGACGATGCTGCTGGATGCGGCAACGGACATCACCGCGTTCGCCGACTTCCCGCCGGCGCACTGGAAGAAGATCTGGTCGACCAACCCGCTGGAGCGGCTGAACCGGGAGATCAAACGGCGGGCCGACGTCGTCCAGGTCTTTCCCAACCCCGCCGCCCTTGACCGGCTCGCCGCCGCGGTCCTGGCCGAACTCCACGACGAATGGCAGGTCTTCGACCGCCGCTACTTCTCCGAAGCCTCCATGGCCGAGCTCTTCACCACCAAGCCGGCCGAACCCGAAATCACCCCACAACCGGAACCGAAACAGCTGCCGTGACTACACCACCTCGCGGGACATGACCTGAACCGACCATCGGGCACGGGCCGGTGCAGGCGTACGCCTGCTCTCCGCGCGAGCGGAGGCAAACCGTATGGTGGCAGCCCTTTCGCCGGGCGGAATGAGTGCTCACCGTCGAGAGCGCCTTTCTAACGGCCCGGTATGCCCGCGAAGGACGGTCAGCCTGAAGGCTGGCTCTGCACCGGTAGACGTCCTGGCCGTTGACAGCCAGCGACACCGGTCATAGAGGCTCCGCCCCGACGGCCGGGGTGGAGCCTTCGCGCCTGGAAGGGGAATCCGCTGCTGAGCTGGCCCGAACGGAGAGCGCCCCCAGCGAGTGATCCGTACTCCTGTAGTCGGGAGCCGGGCCATCGACTGGTCGGCGAGTGTGCCATCGACGCCTCGGCGGTTGAGTGGACGCGAGGCAGTCTCGCTTGGTTCATCTCTCAGGCCGGCCGTGAAGCGCGGTGCACCTTCGCTGTGTCAGCTGCCATACAGGGGGCGTCCGGCGGTCCATGATCGGCGCGGATGCCGCGTTCACGTGATGCTGCGCGGGGCGGGCCATCGACTCGATGGCCTCCTTCCCGGCCGGCACCGGGTCGGCGTGGGTGAAGTGGCGGTCGGCACCCTCGAAGACTCGGTGGGCGACCGGGACTCTCGTGGCCTGCAGAGCCTTGGCGTAGGCGTAGGCGTAGGCGTAGGCGTAGGCGTCGCTGCGTCGCGCGGCCGGTCGTGTTCCGTGGGGCGCTCCCCATGCCGGTCGGAAGCGACTCGGTGAGGCGGTCCTGCCGCCGGGGCTTGTTGTGGAGGGCCCGCAGTCCGTCATGATGTGCCGAGAGGGCCGCCGTGAAGTGCGGTGGCCCTCTGGGTGGTGGTTCGTCAGGACATCGTCCACTGCTGGCTGGTGGCACCGGTGCCGGTCAGCTGGACGACGCCGGCGCCCGCGGTGGTGGAGGAGGAGTCCACCCCGATGTTCAGCCCGCTGTTGATGTTGACGAGCATGAACTTGGTGCCGGTGAGGCTGCCCACGAGGTCGGCGGCGAACTGCTGGTTGGCGCCGCCGTTGCAGGTCCACTGCTCCAGCTGGACGTTCTCCGCGGTGGACTTGTCCGGGACGTCCAGGCACAGGCCGCTCTTGACGCTGACGAGCGTGTAGACGTTGTCGGCGACCCGGTTCAGCGTCCACTTCTGGTTGTCGCCGCCGGTGGACTGCCACTGGATGATCTTGCCGCCGCTGGTCGTCGAGCCGCCCGAGACGTCCATCAGCATCGAGCTGCCGGCGTCGGTCAGCGTGTGCACCGCGTTGGCGGGCACTCCGGAGACGGGCGTCCAGGTGCCGGCGGTGGTGTCGAGCGACCAGCTCGGGTACTGGCCGAGGTTGACCACGGTGCCGCGGATGGTCAGCGGCAGCCAGATCAACTGGGAGTTGCCGAGGTCGCCGGTGTTCCACCGGTCGCCTGCGTAGATGTACGTGGTGCCGGAACTGCCCTGCACGGTGATGATGTTCGCCGTCTGGCTGTTGTACGTGTGGGTGCCCGGCGCCGCGAAGTTCCGCATCGTCGCCCATGGCCCGCTCAGCGAGGTGGCGGTGGTGTAGACGTTGTCGTTGGTGCTCCAGCCGGTCAGGTGGGAGGCGAGCAGGTAGTAGGTACCGTTGCTCTTCACCATGGCGGGCGCCTCGAAGCTCGCGGAGCCGCTGCTGCCCAGCAGGGCCACGCTGCTGTCCACGGAGAGGTAGTCGGCGGAGAGTTTGTAGATGTGCAGGCCGTTGTTGCGGTCCTCGCTCAGCAGGTAGCCGGTGCCGTCGGTGTCCTGGAAGAGGTTCATGTCACGGCTCAGGTTGCCCATCGGGCGGAAGCTGCCCCGGTAGCTGTAGGGCCCGCAGGGGGTGCTGCTGGTCGCCACCCCGACCCGCGCGTCGCCGTAGCTGGTGCTGTCGATGTGCATGTACATCACATACGTACCGGTCGACGCGTTGTAGATGACCTTCGGTCGCTCCACGATCCGGCTCGGGCCCAGGTCGCCGCCGGCCTGCTTGGCCAGTGCCACGCCTTGGTACGTCCAGCTGGAGAGGTCGGTGGAGGTGTAGCAGGGGATGTCCTGGAAGGACGTGTCGGACGAGGTCTCCCCGGTCTTGTCCTCGCCGAAGCCGTACCAGGTGCCGCCGACCTTGATGATGCCCAGGCCGTGCAGCTGGAGCGTGTTGCCGTTCTGGTCGGTCCTGGTGGCGCCCAGGGTGAAGGAGACGGTGGCGGCACTGGCGGGCGCGGCGGGCAGCAGCACTGCCGCGAGGCCTGCGAGCAGGGTGAGGAGCGCGGCGGCGGTTGCCCGCAACCGACTGTGCGAGGGCCCGTGGTGGGGTGCTCGGTTCGGCATGCTCTGCCTCTCCTTCGAGGTCCTGACATGACGTCGTCCGCGCGGCGCGGGTGCCTGACGGCGTGCTGGAAGGGGGAGTCGAGGCCGCGAAGGGTGGCAGACGCGGCGAACGCGCGGCAGCGGATGCGGCGTTCAGTGGGAAATGAGAGCTTCCTGTTCGTCGGGGTGTCAAGAGACGCGATCGATTTTGTTTGCTCTTGACGGAACGAAAGAAGTGAGGGGTGGTCAGTGGCGCTTTTTTCGGTAGGAACTGTTGACCATTCAGAAGATGCAGGCGTACAACTGCCCGGTGTCGATCGAAAGCGTTCGTTCCTGTTCGTTTGTGTTGGGGTAGCTCGGGCCGGTAGCCGACTCGGGTCCAATCAATGGAGAGGTGCACCGCCATGGAGGTCCCAGCACGCCCGGTGTCCCGGCGGGGACTGCTCAAGGGCGCGGCTGTCGCCGCCGGCGCCGCCGCGGTCGGGATCGGTACGACGGGCACGGCTGCGGCGGCGGATGCCTCGGTCACCGCTACGGCCCCCGACGGCAGCACCGCGATCACGATGTCGCTGACCGGCGGCGTTCTGACCTGGTCGGCCAAGCGCAGGGGTGCGACCGTCATCGACACCTCGGCCCTGGGCCTGGAGCTGGACGACGGGACGACGCTCGGCCGTAGCGGCACGGTCATCACCAACTACCAGCACTGGACCGTCGACAACACCTGGACCCCGGTCTACGGCCGCAACGCGACCGTCCACGACTGGTACCAGGAGATGCGCTGGAACCTCCGGGACACCGCCACCCTGATCAACTTCGGCGTCCAGATCCGCGCCTACCCCAGCGGTGTCGCCTTCCGGTACGTGCTGCTCGACAAGGGCACCGCCACCGTCGCCGACGAGCTGACGACCTTCGTCTTCCCCGACGGCACACTCGTCTACAGCGCCCGGGACGAGGACGCGTACAACCCCGTCGCTCCGGACTCGATCCCGTCCGCCGGGACCGCCGGCACCGACACCGGCCCGCTGACCGACCTTCCGCTGACCGCCACGTACGCGAGCGGCGGGCTGATCGCCTGCGTCTGCGAGTCGTCCCGGGTCAACTTCCCGCGGTTGATGCTGTCTTCGGTGTCGGGGCAGCCCGACGCCCTCGCCGCCCACCTGATGGAGCACACCGCCCGCGGGAGCGGGACCGTCCAGACGGCCTCCACGGTGACCACCCCGTTCGCCACCCCCTGGCGCGCGGTGGTGACCGGCTCCACCCACGCCGAACTGGTCGACAACGCCGAGCTGGTGCTCAACCTCGCGCCCGCGGGCGCGCCGGCCGACACCTCGTGGATCAAGCCCGGCAAGGTCTTCCGCTGCAACCTGACCACCGCCGACGGCACGGCGGGCGTCGACTTCGCCGCCGCTCGCGGGCTGCAGTACATCGAGTACGACGCCGGCTGGTACGGGCCGGAGGGCAGCACCACCGACGCGACCGGGCCGATCGACGCCATCGACCTGCCTTCGGTGATCTCCTACGCCACGGGCAAGGGCATCGGGGTCATCCTCTACGTCAACCGCATCGCGCTCACCAGCCCCGACAGCCTCTTCGCCCGCTACCGCAGCTGGGGCGTCGCGGGCGTGAAACTGGGCTTCATCAACGACGGCACCCAGGCCATGACCAACCAGATCACCGGCTGGGCGAAGACCGCGGCCGCGCACAGCCTGCTGATCGACATGCACGACGACGTGCGGCCCTTCGGCTACGAGCGGACCTACCCCAACTGGATCAGCCTGGAGGGTGTGCGGGGCAACGAGCACTTCCCGACCGCCTCGCACAACATCACCCTGCTGTTCGCCCGGAACATCGGCGGGCCGATGGACTACACGATCTGCTACGGGCAGTCGCGCGACCGGACCACCAACGCCCACCAGATGGCCATGGCCGCGGTCTACTACCAGCCGCTGAACTTCCTCTACTGGTACGACTCGCCGTCCAAGTACGCCAACACCGCCAACTGGCCCGGCCTGCCATGGTTCGACGCCATCCCCACCACCTGGGACGAGAGCCGGACCCTCGACGGATCGATCGGCCAGTACGTCGCGGTCGCACGCCGCAACGGCACCACCTGGTACCTGGGGGCGATGACCGACGAATCGGCCCGGACGCTGTCGCTCCCGCTGTCCTTCCTCGCCGACGGCACCTGGACGGCGACGGTCTACGCCGACGGCACGCCCGGCACCTACGCTTATCAGACTCCCGTTGTGAAGAGCACCCGGACCGTCACCTCGGCCACCGTGCTCAGCGTGGCCATGGCCCCCGCCGGCGGTCAGGCGGTGGTGTTGAAACCGAACTGACACCGGTCCCGGCCGCCGGTCGACCGGCCCGGTGGACAGTGGGGAGGGACATGGAACTCCCCAAGGTGTGTCTGATAGCGGCCCTGTGCGTGCGTGACGCAATCAGCCGATGGCACCGCCGGGGCGATGGGTTCCCCGGAGGGGGCCGGCCGGGGGACGATGAAGGGGAATCCTCAGGCGGTCGGTGTGTTCAGCGCGTACTCGCGGGAGGGGCGGACCTCGCGGCGCAGGGCGGCCAGGTCGACGTCGAGGACGTGGCCGTTGAATCGGAAGTGGTGCCTGGTGACCTTGCCGGGTGCCAGGGAACTCCGGTCCGCGGTGATCCGTCGCTTGAGGAGCAGGGAACGGCTCGGTTCGAGCAACCCGCGGGGCCGGGGCAGGGCCAAGGCCGAGCCGTCTGCCTGCGGGCCGCTCGTTCCGCCACCCGCCGGGCCGTCGGGAGGCAGGTGGGCCCGAGGCGGGAGTCGTTGGGATCTTGGTGGTCAGCGGAGTGAGGGGCGAGGGTTCGCCCGGTGGCTCTGCAGTTGCTTGACCTCTGCGGAGTGGCCCGTGACGATATCGCCCGTCATCATCTGGGCGAATGCTCGCGTCGCGTCGTCTTCGCCGGGCTGTGCTGTCCGGTCTGCGACAAGCTGGTGGTTCCGGCCGTCGGGGTCGGTGGCGCCTCTCGTACGGGGCGCCGGCGCAGCCCTTCCTGGCGGTCGCCTCGTCGGCGTTCCTCGCGCGCACGTACGGCGCCTGTGCACGGCCGGCGCCTGCCCGGTGCCGAGAGGAAGCCGCTGCGCGTCGACTGGGTGACCTGGAGGGGGACGTCCTCACGGACACCCGGGACCCGGCGGACGCTCTGTCCGGTTTCGTGGATCAGGTGAGTGCGGAGGAAGTGGACGCGCTACGCTCGGCGCTCCGAGCGGTGAAGAGGCGGAGCAGCGCATGATCACAGCCGCGGGGCTGGCCGCGTACGCGGTCCTGGTGGGTGCCGTGGTGCCGCCCCTGCTGGCCAGGACCCCGTGGGCGCACCGGGCTCCGGCCGTCGCTGTCCTGGCGTGGCAGGGCCTCATGGTCACGTTCGTGGTCGCCACCGCCCTCTCGGTGTACCACGCGGTGACGGCCGAACAGCATGTGCACGACGGAATGTTCGGGCTGCTCACCGCATGCGGACTGCCCGCGGACGCCACGTCGGCGGGCGGCGCGCCCCCCGCCCTCGACGACGTGCTGGCGATCGGGGCACCCGTCGCGGTCGTCCTGCTGCCGGTCGGATCGCTGGTCCGGTGCGCCTGGCGGGCGCGACGTGCCGGCAACCGCCAGCTGGACATGCTCACCCTCGTCGGCGAACCCGCGCCCGAGTACGGCGCCACGATCGTCGACCACGGCATTCCCGCCGTGTACTGCCTGGCCGGACGCCGCGCCCGCGTGGTCATCACCAGCGGCGCGCTGGACATCCTCACCGAGGAGCAGCTGCGCGCCGTACTGGACCACGAGCGCGCCCACATCGCGGGCAGGCATCACCTGTGGAAGATCCTGGTGGACGCGTTCTCGCGCGCGTTCCGCGGTCTGCCGCTCGCCCGGCACGCCAAAGAGCAGACGAACCTGCTGCTGGAGATGATCGCGGACGACCGCGCCCTGCGGTATCACTCCAGGGACGCGTTGGCGACGGCGATGTGCGAGGTCGCGTCGGGACGGGCGCCGGCGGCGGCTCTGGGTGCGGGCGGCTCGGGAGTCCTCATCCGACTCCGGCGCATCCTCGCACCGCAGCCCCGGCCGCACCGCGTGGCATGGCTGGGCATCGTTGTGGCCACGGTCCTGGCTCCGGTGCTGCCCCTGACGGTGGCGTGCGTTCCCTGACACCCGCAGGACCCGCACCATCCCCGACAGGCCGGCCAAGGCGCCTTCCGCAACCCGCGCTTCGCCGGGAGAGCGGCCCGACGCCGACCGTCGGCGTGCACGGTTTCCGACCGTTTCCGGGGCTGCCGGTGTCAGCCGGTGATGTCGGACATCAGCGGCTCCCCGGACGGTCGCGAGGCGGTGCGGCCGGCGAAGGACGGCCCGGGTCGGCCTGGTCCTGATGGTCATCCGCAGGCCGTCCTCGACCGCCTGTCTCGTCATGTGCGTCTCGTGTGCCTGAACGGTCCGCTGTCCACGAACGTACTAAGGGCATCAGTAGATAACTCGTGTGACAACAAGGGAGAACTCCGTGTCCCGGCACCGCATTGCCCTCGTCATGGCCTCGGGCGTCGCCTCGGCGCTGCTGCTCACCGCGTGTGGATCGTCCGACGGCAACTCCACGAACACCGGCGCGGCCGCACCGGCGGCCTCCGCACCCGCCGGGACCACGGCACCCGCCGACGGCGGCACGTCCACCCCGAGCGGCGGCGCCGGCCATATGGTCAGTACGAACATGCTGATGTCCAAGACGATGTCCGGCATGGGGGCGGTGGTCACCGACGCCAAGGGCTTCACGCTCTACCGCTACGACAAGGACCAGGTGAACATGTCGATGTGCACCGGCGACTGTGCGCAGACCTGGATGCCGGTCATGGCCGACGGCACCCCTCAGGGGATGGGCGTCCAGGCCAAGATCGGCGTCCTCACCCGCGACGACGGCATGAAGCAGGTCACCCTCGCCGGCTGGCCGCTGTACCGCTACATGGGCGACACCAAGGCCGGCGAGATGAACGGCCAGGGCAAGAACGGCACGTGGTTCGCCGTGACACCGGCAGGCAAGAAGACGGCCGCCTCGGGGTGACGGGCGCTGCGTGCCCTGCGGAGGCCGGTCATCGGCCGATGTCGTGTACGCAGCTCGCTTAGTAGATCCATATACCCCTGGTGGGTATAGTGGGTGGGTCGTGTCAGACAGAACAGGGCGCGGAAAGCGATGACGACAGCCACAGACCGGCAGGCCGGACCCCGAGGCGGCGCAGCGCGCTGCGCGCGGGCCGTGGTCGTCGCACTGCTCGCCGCGCTCGCTGTACTCGTCCACCACGACACGGCGTACGCTGCCACGCCCGCCCACTCCATGAACGCGATGGCCGGCACGGATCACACCTACGCCGCCGTGGCCCCGACGGCCGCCTCCGCCGCGCACGGCACGGTCCTGAAGGCCGTGTACACGGCGATGGACGATGAGAGCGGCGCCTGCTCGGGTCCCGGCATGCAGCACTGTTCGGCTGCGGGCGTAAGCACGGCGAAACTCCTGCCGCCGCCTGCCGCTGTCACCGTTGTCCGGCCGGATGCCTTCCGTTCCGTGTCCGCCCAGCGCGATCCGACCGGGACGTCGTACCGTGCGCCCCCCGATCTCTTTGTCCTCTCCCGGCTGTTGATCTAGGCCGGATCCCGCGAGCCGCCGCCGCGTCCCCCTGGTACGCGAGCGGTGCTGCCCGCGCGCAGTCCGGCCGACGGCACATCGAGTAGAGGACTCCCCACGTGAACGACATGAACAGCATCAACCGCCGCTCCGTCCTGCTGGCGGGGCTCGGCGCCGCGGGTGCGGGCGCGCTCGCCGCGTGCAGCAGCGGCTCCGGCAGCTCCACCCCTTCCCTGGTCAGCCCCGATGACGCGGCGGTCGCCGCCGTCGAGAAGAAGCGCAGGACCACCGGCAGGACGCAGCAGGTGACCCTGACCGCCGCGCGCGCCATGCTCGACCTCGGCGGCGGGGTCACGGCGGCCAGCTGGGCCTTCGGCGGCCGGACCCCCGGCAAGGAACTGCGGCTGTCCGTGGGCGACACACTCGCCGCCGAGCTGTCCAACCAGCTGCCGGACAGGACCACCACCTCCATCCACTGGCACGGCATAGCCCTGCGTGCCGACATGGACGGCGTACCCCCGGCCACCCAGGCCGCCGTACGCGCCGGCGGCAACTTCACCTACCGCTTCGTCGCCGACGCCCCCGGCACCTACTTCTTCCACCCGCACGTCGGCGTCCAGCTCGACCGGGGCCTCTACGCCCCGCTTGTCGTGGAAGACCCCAAGGAACCGCTCCAGTACGACGACGAGTGGGTCATCGTCCTCGACGACTGGGTCGACGGTGTCACCGGCACCCCCGATGAGGTCTACGCCGAGATCAAGCAGGGCATGGGGGGCATGGGTATGGACATGGGCGGAGCCGGCGCCGACCCCGGCGACTCCTCCAGCGGCGACATGGGGGGCATGGGGGGCATGGGCGGGATGGACATGACCAACATGAGCATGAACAGCGGTAGTTCGGACGCGAGCGCCTCGCCGTCCGGCTCCGGCGGCATGTCGATGAAGTTCATGCTCATGGGGGCTCAGAGCAAGCTGCTCGGTGGCGACGCGGGCGACGTGAAGTACCCGTACCACCTGGTCAACGGACGTGTCCCGGCCGACCCCGACGTGTACACCGGCAAGCCGGGCGAGCGGGTGCGGCTGCGCATCATCAACGCGGGCGGCGACACGGCCTACCGGGTGGCGCTCGGCGGGCACAAGCTGACCGTCACCCACACCGACGGATACCCCGTTCAGCACCAGCAGGTCGATGCCCTGCTCGTCGGCATGGGGGAGCGGTACGACGTCCTGGTCACCCTCGCGGACGGTGTCTTCCCGCTGGTCGCCCTCGCCGAGGGCAAGGACGCCAATGGCATGGCGCTGGTCCGGACCGCCTCCGGCAGCGCGCCGACACCGACCGTCCGCCCGGAGGAACTCGACGGCATCATCATGACCGCCTCTCGGCTGAAGGCGGCGGACGACGTCCGGCTGGCGACGAAGAAGGCCGACCGGGTGCACCGTATCGAGCTGACCGGCAGCATGGGTAAGTACAACTGGGGCATCAACGGCAAGCGGTTCGACATGGGCAACCCGACCGCGAACCCCATCCTGGTCGAGCAGGGCGAGCGGGTCCGCCTGGACTTCGTGAACAGGACGACGATGTGGCATCCGATGCACCTGCACGGCCACACCTACCAGCTCGGCACCGACGGCCCGCGCAAGGACACCACCATCGTGCTGCCGAAGAAGACGGTGTCCGTCTACTTCGACGCCGACAACCCGGGCCAGTGGATGCTGCACTGCCACAACGCCTACCACGGGGAGGCCGGCATGATGGCGCTGGTGGCCTACCAGGCCTGACGAACGTCAGACCGGGCTCTTCCGTCGGCACCGCTTTCGCCGTGCCGACGGAAGCGCCGGCGACCACGGTCGTTTGTGTACGGCACGTCGGTGTTACCCGGCTGCCTGCCGTGCGGGTTCCGCGAGCGGACACGCGGGGCCGGGTTCAAGTCCTCGACGGCTCTGATGAACGCGTCTGCTTCGCCGTCATCCGCGTGCGCGACGGTGCGCAGGACGCCACCTTCCCGGACCACGACCTCATCACCTCTGGGTCTGCTCCTGGCCGGCCGCGGCCGTACCGGTCTTCATCCAGAACGTCGCGTCTCCCACGCGTGTCCGGCCTTCGCGACCCTGTCCGCCGGCGGCGCCCGTTACGTTTCGGCGCGTCTTCCGGCGTTGCGCAGGGCCTTGCGGAGCGCGGTGATCTCGGTGGAAGACATCTGGTCCACGAAGTGGGTCAGCGCCACCGGGCGGTCCTCGCTGGCGCTCAGGGCGTCCTCCATGAGGGCGGCCGAGTACTCCTCCCGAGTGCGGACCGGTTCGTACAGCCAGGCCCGGCCGTCTTTCTGCTCGCGTACCAGCCAGCCCTTGCTGTGGAGGATGTTGGCCACGGTCATCACGGTCGTGTAGGCGACGGGCCGGGTCCGGTTGATGTCGTCGACGATCTCGCGCACGGTCGCCGGGCGCCTCCACCTCCACAGACGGTCCATGATCTCCGCCTCCAGATCGCCCAGCCGTCGCATGCCCAGCGTCTCCTTCTGCACCGCGGTAATAGGGGTCATCGTAGAGGCTGCAGTACGGCCGGTGGGGTGGCCCGAGTGAGGACGAGCCCGCCGCGGCACGACTTCTGGACGCAGGTTGGACACGAGGACCGGAACGGACCGACAAGGACCGAGAAGGAGTGAGGGGCCGAACTCGGTTCGACCTGGCAAGACGGCCAAGATGAGCATTGATCGGCAAGGCCCGCCAAGATTCTCGCAGGACTCATGATCCGTCGGCTGTGGGTTCGAGTCTCACCCGCCCCTCCAGTGCAGGTCCCTGACCTGCGAAAACGTTTGTTTTTGGGTGTCGGTGCGTCAACTTCGCCTGAACGGACTGAATCTGCTGCTCGTGAGTGTGGGGCCGGGTTGGTCTGCGTCAGCGGGTGGTCGTCTGGCCTGTACGAATGCGTGCAGGTGGGGAGACTTGTTCCGCTGCGTCGTGGTGCGGTAGGACCATGAATCGAGGTCGGCCTGAGGCCGCCGGTGACGAGGACCTGCCGCCAACGGGGCCGCACTTCGGCCGGTATGTGTGGGTCGAGGCGTTCGACGCGGTGGCCGTCCGGGGTCGCGGCATACCGAAGTGCGTGTCAACGATGACGGCCGGTGGGTGTGGTGCTCCGTGGCCAACCTCGCTCAGAGCCTCGGCGGAGACCTGGCGCTCGACACCGCAGAGCCTGCCGACGGGGCAGCCCGCGTCGGCTACAGCGACGGGCGAGGCATCAGCTTCCGCGTCGACGCTGGCGAAATCACCGGATCACCGGCAGTGTCCATCCCCGCTCCGGATGACATCACCCTGGCGGACCAAGCCCTCTGAGCGTCGGTGCGGCGCTGTACTCGTCCAGTTCGGTGGTGCGGCCGAGCGGGTCGGTGACGGTCGTCTTCACCGTGCCGCCCTTGGGCGGGATGACGGTGGTGGTGTCCCCGTTGTAGACGTTGACGGTCTCCTGCGCGAGGTTCGCGTACTGCTCGGAATCGTCCACGACCGTGTGTCCGAGGCCGTCGAAGGTGTAGACGTCCTGGTTCGGGATCTTCGAGTCCTGTACGGAGGCCACGGCGAGCGTCGGGGCGGTGGCCGGGTCCCAGTACTGGTTGTTCTTCTTGCGGACCCAGCCGCGCGAGTCGTAGAACGAGTCGCTGATCAGGCGGCCGCCCTGAGGAGTGGGGTCCTGGGTCTGCCGGACCCGGCCGAGGGAGTCGTACACGGTGACCGAAGTGGCGTAGCCGAGCGAGTCGTTGAGCCGGTCCGTCACCGTGCCGGACAGCCCCGTACCGGAGACGGTGCAGTCGTAGGTGATGTTGGCGGGTGCCGAGGTGGCGCGGGAGTTCTGCCATACGGCGGTGACCCGGCCGAGCGCGTCGCAGCTCCGTGACTGGGTACGGAGAACGCCGAGGCTGTCGACCGCGCCCGAACTGCCTACGACGACCTTGGCGGCCGTCCACCTGCGGATGCCGTCTTGGTGTGCTGATCCGGCTGTGAAACTCGCAGGTCGGCACCGGGTGCCCAGACGCTGAGCTTGACCTTCGATTCCAGGCCGCCCAAGGTCGCTGGCGATTGCACGTTGTCACTCGGCGCCAGTCTTCGCGCGTATACCTGTCGCTTTCCTGTGATGAACATCTTGATTCCTGCATCGCCCTTCGGCCTGTCGGCGCCCGGGCGACTGCCCCGCCCTCCCGAAGGAGAGCGGGGCCGCCCGGACGATCACTTGGTTACGCCGTGGCGGGGCCGAAGAGCAGCCTGAAGGCCTCTTGGAAGCGGGTCACACCCTCTTCCAATTCGCTCAGAGCCCGAGCGATCCGCTCGGTTCTCCGCTGCACCCAGCGGAACTCCAGCATCAGGCGCTTGCAAGCTGCCTTCAGCCGGGCCGACACCGTCGTAGTCCACGCCCCGGAGCCCGAGCCATGGTTCTGGTCATATCTCATGCCTGGACAACGACGAGCAGCACGCCACGCAACGCCTCGTACCGAAGTACGAACGGGTCAGCGCCAGGGCGTCAAGTCCAGCTCTGCCGGCGGTTCGGGCGCGGTCCCGGCCGGGGTGTCCGGACCCACGCGCCGCGCCCACCGGTGCAGGTCGAGATACGCGCGGGTCAGTGGCTTCCGCTGGGGCCGTTCCTCCTTCAGCTCCTTGTCGAGCCTGCTGGTGATCGCCGGCCAGTTCGCGGGCCTCGTCCAGGACGCGCAGCCGTCGGTAGCGTGCCGTGACCTCACGCAGGGCGGTGTTGACGGTGTCGCGCTTGGTGGTGGTGCAGAGTTCCTTGGCTGCCTCTTCCAGCGCCTCGTCCTGGAGGCGCAGAGCACGTTGCGGCCGGGGAGAAGCGGTTTCGTCGGGCGGAGGTGGTGCCGGCGCTCGGGGAGGCCCGGCAGCCCACTTCGGTGAAGCGTTTGTGCCTGTCTGTTCTGCTCCGGGCTGTCGCCGACGCTCTGACCCGAGGGTCTGTGATCGGTCGGGAACGAGAGCACCAGCGGCAGACGTGCTCACGCCCACCCCGAAACCGTGACGTGGTGTTCCCCGCGGATAGGGTGGGCGGTGATCGACAGGGACGGGCTGGGCGAGGGCGGCGGACGGCATGGGTGGTGCCGAGGAGAACAGGAGCGCGGGGACCGGGCGCCCCACGTCCCGGGACGTCGCCCGGCTCGCCGGTGTGTCGCACACCGCGGTGTCCTTCGTGTTCAACGGCCGGGCCGAGGGCAACCTGTCGCCCGCCACCCAGGAACGCATCCGGCAGGCCGCCGCTCAGCTGGGCTACCGTCCCGACCCCGTCGCCCGCGGTCTGCGCCGACGCCGTACGGCCGTGCTCGGGCTGGTCACCGACGAGATCGCGTCCTCGCCGTTCGCCGGCCGGCTGCTGCGCGGGGCCATGGAGACCGCCTGGGACAGCGAACACCTCGTGCTCACCGTCGACTCCGGCGGTGACCCCGCCAAAGAGGACGCGGCCGTCGCGGAACTGCTCGACCGGCGCGTGGACGGCATCATCTACGCGGCCATGTCACTGCGCCGGGTGCGGGTCCCCGAGGGACTGCACCGCACCCACTCCGTGCTGGCCAACTGCCTGCCCGAGGACGACTCCCTGCCCGCCGTCGTCCCGGCGGAACGCGCGGGCGGGCGTACGGCGGCCCGGCTGCTGCTCGACGCGGGCCACCGCCGGCTCGCCGTGATCGGCGGCCTGGACGACATCGCCTCGGCCGAACGCACCCGCGGCTTCCGGGACGCGCTGCGCGCCGAGGGCGTCACCGTGCCCGAGAAGTGGATCGTGCGCGGCGGCGGGGAGATCTCCGCGGGATACGCGGGGGCGCTGCGCCTGTTCGACGGGGTCGGGCCGGACCGCCGCCCCACCGGCGTCCTCTGCTACAACGACCGGGTCGCGGCGGGTGTCCTGCACGCCGCGACCCGGCTCGGGATCGACGTCCCCGCCGATCTGTCGGTGGTCGGTTACGACGACCAGGAGCACATGGCCGCGTTCCTCACCCCGCCGCTCACCTCGGTCGCGCTGCCGCACCGGGCGATGGGCGAGGCCGCGGCCCGGCTGCTCCTGGACGCCATCGACTCCGGCCGGACGCCGCCCGCGACCGTCCGGCGCCTGGCCTGCCCCGTGGTCAGCCGCGACTCCGTGGGTCCGGCGCCCATCCGGTGACCCGGGCACCCGGCCCTTCGACCATCAGCTCGGCGATGTCGCCCGGGCGCCGGTAGACGCGCTCGGTGACCGTCGCCCGCTCCCCGACGAAGAGTTCGAGGAGCGAGCCGTCGACGAGGAGCCGGAGTGCGAGTTCCGGCGCCTTCGGTACGCGCACGGTGATCGGGGCGGAGCCTTCCCTGCCGGTCCGGGGCCAGGCACCGCGGTCGAGGAGGACGGTTCCGCCGACGGGGTCCGCCCGGACGGTCAGCTCCCGGCCCGACGCGTCCCGGAGCAGGCTCACCGTGGTCGGTCCGCATACGGTGATCGCCAGGTCGTACGTCTCCGGAAGCGGAACCCGGCCCGGCGCGGTGACGAACGGCTCGGCCGGGCGGAGCAGGTCGAGCTCCGGGGCCGGACGGACGCGCAGCGAACCGTCGGGGTGCACGTCGACGACCCGTGGCGCGGTGAGGACGCCCGCCCAGCCGGCCCGGTGCACCTCGTCCTGCGGACGGGCCTCCCACGACCAGCCCCACAGCAGTGCGCGGTCCGGCTCCTGGAGCACGGCGGGAGCGTAGAAGTCCCGCCCCTGGTCGAGCCGGCCGCCGGTGCGCGTCACGAACCTCAACATGCCCTGACCGTCGGCCTGCAGACGGCCGGTCAGGTACCCGGTCGCGCAGGGGTCACCGTCCCACAGGGACACCAGAAGGACGTGGTCGCCGCCCGCTGTCGCGTACAGGTGCGGGCACTCCCAGCCCACCGCCTTGTCGCCGAACACACCCGCGGCCACCGGGTCGTTGCCGTCCAGCAGCACACCGGCGAACCGCCAGTCGGTCAGGTCGTCGCAGTCGTAGAGCAGGACCGACGGCGTGCCGTCGGCGTGCCCGGCCCCGAGGAGGGCCCAGCGCCGGTCCGCGAAGCGGAAGACGAACGGGTCGCGGAACATCACCACGTCCAGTCCCGGCGGCGGCCCTGCCACCACGGGCGTCGGCAGCGGCTTCCACTCGGTCAGCCGCTCGTCGTCCGGGTCCGCCGCCCGCGCCAGGCAGATGGTGCCGAGACCGGTGTGGTGATGGTCGATTCCCGTGTATATGGCGGTCGGTGTGCCGGCGTCGTCGACCACGCATCCCGACCAGCAGCCGGCCTCGTCAGGCCCGCCGGGCGTCGGCGCGAGGGCGACCGGGTGGTCCTCCCAGTGGACGAGGTCGCGGCTGGAGGCGTGGCCCCAGTGGATGTCGGCGTGAACCGGGGCGTGCGGGTTGTACTGGTAGAAGAGGTGGTGGCGGCCGCGCCAACGGAACGGGCCGTTGGGGTCGTTGATCCAGCCGGTGGGCGGACGGACCCTGAACCGGGGCGCGTTGGGGTCGTGGTTCACCGGTTGACTCCCGCCGAGGTGATGCCCTCGCGCAGCGGGCGCTGGCCGACGACGAACACGGCGAGGGCGGGCAGCATCGACAGCACGACTCCGGCCAGGACGACCGAGATCGACCCGGTGCCGAGGTTGCCCTGGAGGGAGACCAGGCCCAGCGGAAGCGTGTAGTTCTGGCTGGAGGTCTCCAGGATCAGCGGGCGGAAGAATTCGTTCCAGTGGTAGTTGAACGCCAGCACGCCGACGATCGCCAGGCCGGGTGCGGCCAGCGGCGCGTACACCGAGCGGAAGATCCGCCAGGGCCCCGCGCCGTCCAGCATGGCCGCCTCGCCCAGGTCCTTCGGCATGCCGAGGAAGTACTGGCGCATCAGGAAGGTGCCGAAGGCGGTCGGGAAGGCCGGGATGATCAGGCCGAGGAGCGTGTCGGTGAGGTGCATCGACTTCAGCACCAGGAACACGGGCACGATGGTGACCTGCAACGGCACCATCATGGTCGCAAGCACCAGGCCGAACAGCGGCTTCTTGAAGCGGAACTCCAGGCGGGCGAAGGCGTATCCGGCCAGGCCCGCCGTGACCATCTGGCCGAGCGCGATCAGCGCCGTCACCAGCGTGGAGTTCAGGGCGAGCAGCCATACGTCGATCTGCTGGAAGACCCCGCGGTAGGCCGCGGTCGTCGGGTGTGCCGGGATGACCTGCGGGGGCAGGTCGAAGGACTGGGCCGGGGTGCGCAGGGAGGTGGAGACGGTCCAGATGACCGGGCCGAGCGTCAGCAGGGCGCACACGGTCAGCCCGGCGATCCGGGCCCAGGGGGCGAGCGAGTGCCGTACGCGGCTCAGCGCAAGGGGCAGGGGCAGGGTCGGGGTTGCTTGGCTCATGCGGCTCACCGGCTCACTGGTAGTGGACGAAACGCCGGCTGAGCCGGAACTGGACGGCGGTGACCGCCATGATCAGTGCGAAGAGCAGCACGCCCACCGCGGATGCCTCGCCGAAGTCGAGCTGTTCGAAGGCCCGTTCGTAGATCACCATCACCACGGTGCGGGTGGCGTCGCCGGGACCGCCGTCGGTGAGGACGTACGGCTGCTCGAAGACCTGGAGCGCGTTGATGATGCCGACCACCGACGCGACGAGCAGCGTCGGCGACAGCAGCGGCAGCGTGATGCCCAGGTGCTTGCGCAGGCCGGTCGCGCCGTCGAGGGCTGCGGCCTCGTGGATCTCCTTGGGGATGTTGTTCAGACCGCCGACGAACAGCAGGAACGAGAAGCCGAACTGCTGCCAGACGTAGACCAGGACCACCGTGGCCATCGCCGCGTGCTCCGACGTCAGCCAGGGCACGGGTGCGACGCCGACCAGGCCGATCAGCCAGTTCACCACCCCGAAGTCCTGGTTGAACAGGTACTTCATCACCACCGAGATCGACGCGGCGGACAGCACCAGCGGAAAGAAGAACGCCGAACGGAACACCGACCGCAGCCACCCCGGCATCCGCCCGTTCAGCGCGAGCGCCAGCGCCAGCGCGATCAGCAGCTGCAGCGCGACCGCGAGGACCATGAAGAGAAGCGTGTTGCGGAAGGAGACCAGGACGGTCGAATCCGTGAACGTCGTACGGTAGTTGGCGCCGCCGGCGAAGTGCGGCGGGTCGATCACGTTCCAGTGGAACAGGCTCAGTACGACCGACCCGATGATCGGTACGACCGTGAAGACGACGATGCCGACGATCGTGGGCGCCAGGAACAGCGCGGCCAGCAGCCGGGTGCCGCGGTCGCGGACGGGGGGCCGGGCGGTGACCGTGGAGGGCGGGACCGGACGTGAACTCACTTCCTGTACCTGGGTGTTCGTCATACCTCACGCTCCATGGCCTGTTCCAGGTCGCTCTGCATCCGGCGCAGCGCGGGTCCCACCGCGCGCGGCGAGGCCAGCGCGGTGCCGGTGTACTTGAGCAGCACATCGGTCACCTCGGCGACCTGCGGCGGCGCGGGGATCGGTCCGGTGTCGGGAAAACGGTCGAGGGTGTCGTAGAAGACCTGCCAGTGCGCCGGGCCGCTCTCGGCGTAGCGGGCGGCGTTCAGCATCGAACGCCGGGCCGGGGTGGTCTGGTTGCCGCGGAACAGCCGGGTCATGGTGTCCTTGCGGGCGGCGTACTTGATGAACTCCCAGGCGGCTTCCTGCTTCTTCGAGGTGCGCAGCAGCGCGTAGCCCGCCGCGCCGAACTGGTGGCGCTGGGTACGCCAGCGCGGGAAGTACTGCACGTCGTAGTCGGCGGCCCGCATGCCGGCCAGCTGCAGGCCGCCCGCCCAGAAGCCGCCCGCCGGGGTGACGCCGACGCGGCCGGTGGAGAACACGCCGACCAGGTTGCTGCCGTTGCCGCCCTCGGGCCGGGTGCACAGGTTCTCCTGGACGAGGGAGGCGAGATAGTCGTACGCCTCCTCGACCCGGCCGTCGGTGGCCTGCGGGGTCGTCCAGCGGAAGCCCCCGCCGCGCCCCTGCCGGTCGGCGGCCGGGTAGAAGGTGTCCCACAGCCAGGAGCCGCCGGGCGCCTTGGACTCCTTCAGCAGGTTGGTGCCGTTCGCGAAGAGCCAGGGCACCACGCCGCCCCACAGCCGGTTGGTCCAGAAGTACGGTGTGAAGTGCGCATCGCCGGCCCGCTTCATCTCCCGCAGCAGCGCGGTGAAGTCGTCGCGGCTCCAGTCGGCCGCCGGGAAGCCCGCGCCCGCCCGCTTGAGTACCTGCTTGTTCAGGTACATGTCGGCGGCGTTGAACTCCATCGGCAGTTGATAGAGGTTCCCCTCGTACATCATCGACTCCACCAGCGAGGGGTGGACGTCGGCGAAGTACTCACGCAGCTCCGCCGCGTCCCGCCGCACCCAGCGGTCCAGGGGCACGCCGAGCCGCCGGGCGAACAACTGCACGCCCTCGGTGGCCACATACACCAGGTCGGGCGCGCTGCCCGCGGCGATCTGGGTGAGGATCTTCGCGAAGAAATCCGACCAGTCGACGGCCTGTACCGCGTTCACCCGCAGCGGGATGTCGGGGTGGAGTCGGTGGAAGCCCTGGGCGAGGGCGTCGACGGTGGCCGGGTCGAAGGCGGAGCCGAGGGTGGCGACGACGAGGGAGCCGTCGTCGCGGCCGGGTATGTCCGCCCCGGTGAGCCGGTCCCAGCTCGCGGCGGTCGCGGACAGGGCGGCTGCTCCCGCTCCGTAGGCGCCGTACCGCAGCAGCGCGCGGCGGGGGAGGTGCGAGTCAGTCATCCAACAGGCCTAACTCGTGTTAGATCAGGGTTGATGCCCCAGATGATGGGAACCGCGCAAGAGGCCTGTCAAGGGTCGGGAACACTTGACCTTTAACGAGTTAGGTCTACAGTCCTCGTTCACACGAGCCGCTGTTCCACGCCCTGTGCGTGGTGAGTCATGAAAGGGCGATGCGTCATGCCCGGAACCTCGGGGATCTCCCGGAGAGCGTTGTTCGCGGGGTCGGCCGCCGGTGGAGCCGCCGCACTGCTGCCCATGGGAACGGCCACGGCCGCACCGGCGGCCGCGCCGACGGCCGAAGGCAAGGCCAGAGGCAAGGCCGAAGCCAAGGCCAAGGCTAAGTCCTGCACGACCGCGGCGAGTTACCGTGCCGCGTACCACTTCACGGTTCCCGACCAGTGGAAGAACGACCCGCAGCGGCCCGTCTGGGTCGACGGCGAGTACCACTACTACTACCTCTACAACGCCGACTACTTCACCGGCGTCGTCGGCACCGCGTGGCGCCTGGCCACCACCGGGGACCTGGTCTCCTTCACCGACCATGGGGTCGCCGTGCCCAAGGACACCACGCCGGGCGGCGATCTCTGGTCGGGTTCGGCGGTGGTCGACACCGGCAACACGGCCGGGTTCGGCGGGGGCGCGGTCGTCGTCATCGTCACGATGTCCCCGGGCGGCGGCACCGACCACCAGGAGCAGTTCCTGTACTACTCGACCGACGGCGGCCGCACCTTCAGCAACTACGGGACCGATCCCGTCCTGCCCAACCCGGGTGTCGCCGACTTCCGCGACCCCAAGGTGATCCGCGACGAGGACCGGGGCCGCTGGGTGATGGCCCTCGCCGAGAACGACAAGATCGGCTTCTACCACTCCGACGACCTCAAGTCCTGGACGTACGCGGGCGGTTTCGTCCACGACGGCATCGGCGTCCTGGAGTGCCCCGACCTGTTCCGCATCACCGCCGGCGACGGCACCGTCAAGTGGGTGCTCGGCGTGAGCGCCAACGGCAAGGGCTCGGGGCTGCCCAACACGTACGCCTACTGGACGGGTTCCTTCGACGGCAGCGCGTTCACCGCCGACGCGGGCGACCCGCAGTGGCTCGACCACGGCTGGGACTGGTACGCGGCCGTCACCTTCGAGAAGCGGGACGCGGGCGGCGCGGTGGACGCGGCCGCCCGCTACGCGATCGGCTGGGTGAACGACTGGGACTACGCCGACACCACCCCCACCATCGACTGCGACGGCTTCAACGGCACCGACTCCATCGTCCGCGAGGTCACCCTCAACAGGGCATCGGACGGCACCTATTACCTTGCCTCCCAGCCGGTCGCCGGTCTCGACTCGTACGTCTCCCGCACCGTGAACCTCGGCGACGTGACCGTGGACGGCACGAAGGTGCTCGACTACACCGGCATCTCCTACGAGGTGACGACCGAGATCGCCTGGTCCCAACTCACGGGTGCAGGGCTCCAGTTGCGGCGCTCCCCGGACGGCGGCCGGCACATCGACGCCGGGATCTACGCCGACTACGCCTTCCTCAACCGGCGCAACACGGTGAACGCCGACACGTCCGGCAAGTGGCAGGAGAGCCACACCCCGTTCGACCCGTCCGCCGGCACGGTGAAGCTGCGCATCCTGGTGGACCGCACGTCCGTGGAGATGTTCGTCGACGACGGCCGCTACGTGCACACCAGCCAGGTGTTCCCGTACCTGCTGGACACCCGGCTCGCGCTGTTCACGATCGGCGGCAGCGCGGTGTTCCGCAACACGGTGATACGCGAGTTCTCGGTGTGAGGCGGGCCACGGACCGGACGGCCGCAGCTCTCGCCGGGACCTGCCCCAGGCGAAGTCCCTGGGCGTCGGAAGGGACATCCGCTGCGCGCGGGTTCGCATCCCGTCCTTGAGCCGGCGCAATCGTCCCCTGCACCGTCGGCGTCATTCTGCAGGTTTCCACCGAGCCCATGGGGTGCCGTCGAAAGACGCTGATGAACAACCCATCGCACAGGACACCCACGGGCCGGCTACGTGGCTACCTGTCCCAGATCTTGCGGTAGGCCTCGCGGTAACCCTCGGAGTCCCAGGACGGTGTGCCGCCGCTGTTGGCGGAGAGAGGGCGGCACGGCCGGTACGGCCCTGGTCACCGGCGGCGAAACCGACGCCTCCGCGCCCCTGGTCCACGCCCACGTGACTGTCTGACCGGTACGGAGGCGGTCAGCGCGCGGCCGCCCGCCGTGGACCACTGGGCGGAACAGGACATGACAATCGCGGTGTTGCGAACCAAGCTCCCTGGCGCACCTGTCCGGTCCGCTCGCCGGATCACGGACACGCCGACCGCGAGGAAGGGGCAAGGATGACCACGGGAGAAAGCTCCGGGCTGGAAGTGCGCGTACTGGGACCGCTGGAAGCCGTCGTGCACGGCCGGCCGGTCGATCTGGGCGGTCCTCAGCCGCAGGGCGTCCTCGCCGAGCTCGCCGCCGTGCCCGGGCGGACGGTGAGTGTGGGGGCCCTGGTCGACGAGCTGTGGGGTCCGCTCCCGCCGCGGGACGCGCACCGCACAGTGCGCACGTATGTGTCGAGGCTGCGCGCCGCCCTGCGCCACGTCACCGGCGGCGACGCGGCGACGGTGCTGGTCACCCGGCCGCCGGGCTACGAACTTCGCGTGGACCCGGGCTTCGTGGACGCCTGGCGGTTCCAGCGCCTGGTGACCTCGGGGCAGCAGGCGCTGGGGGCACAGCCCCGGCTCGCGTTCGAGAGACTGACCGCGGCGCTCGGCCTGTGGCGGGGCGATGCGTTCGCCGAGTTCGGCCATCTTCCGGGGATCGCCGCGAAGTCGGAACAGCTGGAGCGACTGCGGTTGTCGGCGACGGAGGCCCGGATCGAGTCCGCGCTCGCTCTGGGGCTCGATGCGCAGGCCGCCGCCGAACTGGAGGTGCTGGTGCGGGCACACCCCACCCGGGAACTGCTGTGGGGTCAGTTGATGATCGCGCTCTACCGCCTGGGACGGCAGGCCGACGCGCTGGGAGTGTTTCGCGTGGCGCGGGCCCTGCTCAGGGAGGAACACGGGGTCGAGCCCTCACCGGCGCTCTCCGCGGTGCATTCCCGGATCCTCCGGCATGATCCCTCGCTGAGCGGTGCGGGGCGGTCCTCACTGCAGGGGACGGCCGTCATCGGTTCGACGGCCGTGGTCGGTTCGACGGTCCTGCAGTGACGGCCGGCCGAGTGCTGCCGGTCGGCGGAGTGGTGCCGGCCGGGGGTGGCGAGCGGTTCCCCGCCCCGGTACCGACCGTCCCGCGATCAGGAAACGACGATCCGCACGAACGCGTTCACGGAGTTCAGGCACTGGTTCCCGGTGCCGTTGTCGTGTGCGGTGTAGCCGTTGTCCGAGTAGCCGTCGTCCTCGTAGCCCAGTTTGAGGCTGCCTCCGCGGCCACCGACGACGTACTGCCGGCCGACCACGTTCACCAGCCGCACCAGGTCACCCGTTGCGCCGGGAATGGTGATCAGGCCGTGGTAGAGGTCGTTGTCGGACGCCGGGTCGACGTACCGCTTCCAGGTCAGTCCGTGGCCGCCGGTCTGCACACACCCTCCGGCGTTCACCGTGACGTGGTCGCCGGGGAGGAAGGAGAAGGGGTACGTCGTCTCGTGCTGGGTGACGACCGGCTCGGTGATCGTGCAGTCGATCGGCAGTGTGGTGCTGGAGCAGCCGGGGCTGTAGATCACGTCCGCCGCCTTCAGGGCCGCGGGTATCCGCCTGACGTCGCGGTCCACGGACTGCCCGTGGCGGCCGGTCCCGGCGGCGTCCGCGCGGGCCGGGCCGGCGGGTGCGGCGCCCGCGGCGGGGGCCGTGGCCATCGCCGCGCCCGTGGCCAGGACTGCCGCGGCGACGACGGTCATGATGCTTTTTCTCATGCGGGATCACTCCAGGAGTGGGGGGTTCGCCGGTGGAAGTTCTCCGGTCTGGACACAGCTCAGTCTGGCGAGAGCCGTCCACAGTCCGACTGCAGACCGTCGACAGCTCGTCGACACGGCGCTGCCCCCTACGAGGGCGGGCGGTCCTCGTTGTCCCCGAACAATTCCCGGGGACGGCGCAGCAGCGCCTCTCGCACGCCGTCCGGGGACGGTGCGCGTAGCGGGGTGCCCAGGCGGAGCAGGCAGCCGCCCCACGGACCGGGCTCGGACTCGACGCCGTGGCCGAGCTCCCGCAGCCTGGCGACGTCCCGGCGGACGGTGCGCTCGGTGACCTCCAGCCGCCTGGCCGGCTCACGGCACGTCCACGACGGCCGCGAGGACAGCAACGAGACCAGTGACAGGAGGCGGGCGGAGGCGCTGATCACATCCCGAACTCCCTCTCACGACTAGGACAGAGGCTGTCCTAGTCCCGGCCTAGCGTCTTCTCCATGAGCACCGAAACCACATCCGCGCCCGCCATCCGCTACGCGGCCGTCACGTTCGACTGCCCGGACCCCGCCGAGCTGGCGCGCTTCTACGGAGAGGCCCTCGGCCTCCCTGTCCTCTACTCCGGCGACGACTTCATCCTGCTCGGCCAGGAGGGCTCGGCCGGACTGGGCTTCTCGCGGCTGGCCGGCTATCAGCGCCCCACCTGGCCGGACCCCGCTCGCGAAAAGCGGGCCCACCTCGAACTGGGGGTCGACGACCTGGATGCCGCCCAGGCCCGGCTGTTGGCCCTCGGCGCCGTAGAGCCCCCGGCGCAGCCGCAGCCCGATCGGTGGAGGGTCCTGCTGGACCCCGCCGGCCACCCGTTCTGCATCACCACCCTGGCCTGAGTACGACAGAACTCCTGTCACCGTAGCCGGGGAACGGGCGTGCCGGTCAGAAGCCCGTGGTGAGGACGTGGCCGAGGAAGCCGGCGAAGTCGTCGTCGGCGGCGCGGCCTAGGCAGAGCGGTGGGTGATGCTCCACAGGAGGTGCTGGATCAGTCGCAGTGCCCGCTCGGTGTCCCAGAGCCGGGGGGAGGCCAGGGGGCCGCTCTCGGCGCGGAGTTCGTCCGGGGGGAGGTCCGCGGGGGTGGGCAGGGCGCTCAGCAGATCGTTCAGCAGCGTGCCGAAGTGCTCGCCGAGCGGTTCGGCGGCCGCCCGGCGCAGTCGCTCCAGCGTCGCTTCCACCGTGGCCAGCCGGGCGAGTACGGCGGCGTCGTCGACGGTCTCCCCGGGCGGCGGTGCGAAGTCCATGGACCGTACGAGCCGTTCGGCCACGACCGCGTCAGCCGGTGCGGCCCGCCACTCGTGGGCGTCCATGGCGTCCTGGGCGCGCCGCACGATCCCGGCCACCGCACGGGCGACCGGCCGGGGGTGCAGGGCGAGGGCACGGCCCGTCCACTCGCCCGCGTACTCGGCGAACGAGGGGTCGCTCCTGATGTCGCTGTTCACCTCGACGTAGTCGATGTCGATCCGCTCGTGGGCCTCGGAGTGCTCCCACATCAGCTCCACCGGGTGATAGGCGTGCTCGTACAGGAACTTCCACCACGCTTCCCGGGGGACCGGGGCATCGAGCAGCGGCAGCGTGATCCTGCACCTGTGGCACGCCACGTCGACGGGCTCCCACATGGCTTCCTCCCCTTTTCCCGGCGTGATCTCCGTCCGCCGGGTGACGTCGGACGACGGATGGACCGACGCGTCGCCGACGGGGAGTGGTTCGGTCCGGCGGGGCAAATGATCAACAAAGGATTGTTGGGCAACGCTTGTCCCGTGTCCGGGCGGGCTGCGGCGGCGCGCCGCCTAGCATGGCCGCGGTTGGTTCGGGCAGGTGGAGGAGCGAATGGGAACGAGTCGGCGGATGGTGCTGGCGGCTTTGGCCGGGGGAACCCTGGCCGGCTGCGCGGCACCGACGAAGGCGACCGGGGCGGGGACGATGGCCTCCCCCTCGCCCGCCTCTGCCTCCGGCTCCGGCTCCGCCGACGGTCCGTCGCCCGCAGCCTCCGCCGCTGCGTCGCCCTCGGCCACGGCCACGCCGGCCGGTCTGCCCGCCGTCACCCGCGCCGAGACCATCACCCGGTACGGTCACGCCGTGCCCCACACCTGGGGCTTCGACGCGCCCGGCGTGGTGCACCGGCTGCCCGCCGGCCAGCAGGGGATCGCGCTGACCTTCGACGCCTGCGGCGGCCGGGGCGGCAGCGGCTACGACCGTGCCCTGATCGACTTCCTGCGCAAGCGCGAGGTACCGGCGACCCTGTTCCTCAACTCCCGCTGGATCGACGCCAATCCGGCCGTCTTCCGCGAACTGGCCGCCGAGCCGCTCTTCGAGATCGCCAACCACGGCACCCGCCACCTCCCCCTCTCCGTCACCGGCCGCTCCGCCTACGGCATCCCCGGCACCCGCAGCGCCGCCGAGGTATACGACGAGATCGCCGGCAACCGGGCGAAACTCACCCGGCTGCTGGGCAGCCCCCCACGTTTCTTCCGCTCCGGCACCGCGTACTGCGACGACGTCGCGGCCCGGATCGTCGCCGCGCTGGGCGAGCGGTTCGCCGGCTTCTCGGTCAACGGCGACGCGGGGGCCACCTTCAGCCCCGAGCAGGTCCGTACGACCGTCGGGGCCGCGCCCGCCGGCTCCGTCGTCATCTGCCACATGAACCACCCCGAGGGCGGTACGGCCCGGGGCATCGCCGCCGCCGTACCCCGGCTGCTGGCTTCCGGCCATACGTTCGTACGGCTCTCGGACGCACTGCGCTGATGTGCTTGACGACCTGTCAAATACCGTATCGAGAAAGGTGATTGACGGTCGAATCAGGGCAGTGAAAGGGCGTACGCATACCTTGCCCGCCGTGTAGCTTCTACCCGTCAGTAGAGGCCCGAGCAAGGTTGGATATGTGGTTGCCTCTCCGCATACCGAGAAGTTCGCCGCCCGCCTTCGGATGCTGAAGGACCGCAGTGGCCGGGGCCACGGCCGCCTCGGCAAGGAGGCGGCCGTCAGCGGTTCCAGTCTGCACCGGTACTGCTCCGGCCTCCCCGGGCCTCGGTGCCGCCCCCGAAGTCGCCGTCGATCGTCAGCGGCTGATAGTGGAACGGCTCCATGGCCAGGTTCAGCCGGCACTGCAGCTCCTTGACCTCGACGCCGTTCGCGCCCTTCTACAGGGTCGGGCGGGTGTCGGTGTGGCCGCACACGGCGGTCTGCGCCGTGGCCGATGTGCCCTGGGCCGCGCAGGTGTGCGGCGTGGCGGCCCAGGTGTTCAGCGCCGCCCAGGTCAGCGGGCCGAGCACACCGTCCGGGGTCAGCCCGGCACACGCCCGGAACTCCTTGACCCGCGTCTCCGTCGCCGCCCCTAACGAGCCGTCCGCCGCGATCGGCGTGTACCGGCTCGGCTTCGTCGCCAGATCGAGTTCGCACTGCGCCTCGACCGTCGGATCCCCCGTCGATCCCCGCCGCAGCGTGGGCTGTTCGCCGGTGTGCCCGCAGACCGCGACCGCGGTGGCCGCGGTCTGGGCCGCCTGTACCGCGGAGGGCCCGTACAGGGGCAGGACCGCCGCCACGGCGAGGGTCAGGCCCCGCAGCAGCGTCCTCCGTCCCATCTGTGTTCCCCCTCCTGTGAGTCGGCCGGGAGCCCCCGGCACGCACCATGCCGGCAGCGGCTGTCCCGAAGCCCGGGTGCGCTTGCCCGGATGGGGACGCCGGGACGGTCACACGTCCGTGACCTGCGAGGACGGATCACCGCTGGGACGGAGAGGGGACGGAGAGGGGATGGAGAGGGATGGCCGGCGATGGCCGGCCGTCACGGGCGAACGCGAGAACGGGGGGTCACCACCCGAAGGTGATGACCCCCGTACGTCGATGGCTCGTCGCCGGACGGTGGAGGCGGGGCAGCGGAGGCGGGGCGGTGTTCAGCCCGTGGTGCGGTTGCCGGGGTCCGGCTGGTCCAGGTGGGAGGCGAGGACGGCCGCCTGCACGCGGCGCTGGACGCCGAGCTTGGCCAGGAGGCGGGAGATGTGGTTCTTGACCGTCTTCTCCGAGAGGTACAGCTTCTTGCCGATCTCGCGGTTGGTCAGGCCGTCGCCGATCAGGGCGAGGATGTCGCGCTCACGGGGCGACAGACTCGCCAGCTCGGGGGCGACGGCGGAGGCCTCGGCCGGGTCGGCGCGCAGCGAGCGCATCAGGCGGGCCGTGGTCGCGGGGTCCAGCATGGACTGGCCCGAGGCGACCGTGCGGACCGCCGAGACCAGGTCGGAGCCCTTGATCTGCTTGAGGACGTAGCCCGAGGCCCCGGCCATGATCGCGTCGAGCAGGGCGTCGTCGTCGTCGAACGACGTCAGCATCAGACAGGCCAGCTCCGGCATCTGGCTGCGCAGCTCCCGGCAGACCGTGATCCCGTCGCCGTCCGGGAGCCGTACGTCGAGGACCGCGACATGGGGGCGCAGCGCCGGACCGCGGACGAGGGCGTGCTCGACGCTGTCCGCGTCGCCGACCACGGAGATGTCCGATTCGGCGTCGAGCAGGTCGGTGATGCCGCGTCGTACGACCTCGTGGTCGTCGAGCAGGAAGACACGGATCGGATCCTGCTCCGTGAAGGTGCGCGCCTCGGCCATGACGACCCCTGTTCCCCGGTGGCGATCGGGCTAAGGGCTGCCCGTGAACACGATCATCGCTCGCCGGACCCGGATGTACTAGGGCCGACCGGCCCCAGTACCCGAGGCGTGGCACGATCCCGGGGCGGATCCCCTCGGCGGTCTTCTGTTCAGGCGTGGCTGCCGGCGCCGTACGGGGCGTACAGGTCCAGCAGCCGGGTGCGGGCGGCGTGGAGGCGGTGGGCGAGTACGTCACCGACCCACTGGGCGACGGCGTTGCCCAGGGCCGGGTCCTCCTGGCACATGAGACGGACGGCGGTGGCGTCGAACTCGTAGGCCCGCACCGGGGTCGCCGCCTCGGCTCCCAGGTGCCAGGCGTGCGGACTGAACAGCCAGGACCAGCCGACGAGCTCGTTGTGCCGGAGGGTCTCGATGACCGCGGCGCGGCGGCCGGGGATGTGCATGTCGAGTTCGACCGTGCCGGTGCGGATGATCCAGAACCGGTCGGCCCGGCCGCCCTCCTCGAACAGCCGGGCGCCCTGCGGGAAGCTCACCTCGCGGGCGACGCGCAGGAGCCGCTCGCGTTGCTCGGCGGGCAGTGCCCGCAGCATGCTGGGCGTGGGGGTGCCGGTGGTGGTCATGGCGTGCCTCCCGACAAGGTGTGGAAACGGCCATGGCCAGCGTGTCTCCGACGCCCACCGCCGGACCATGGGCCACCCGGCCCTGCGCGCGGGCCACCCGGCTCCGACCGCCCGCACGACCGCGCCGCGACGGCTTCCCGGGCGGCTCCACGGGACCGAGGCTCTGGGCCCGGGGCCCCGGACAGGGCCCCGGGCACGGTGCTCCGGACACGGCGTCCGGGACCGTCCACGGCGTCCGGGACCGTCCACGGCGTCCGGCACCGGCCGCCCCCCCGTGTCCCCGGCACCCACCCCGACGGCCCCGGAGCGCAGGGCCGTTCAGCCCTGACGGCAGCGACCTTCGGCATCCGGTGGCCGGCAGCCCGCCCGCACGAAGGTGGGAGGCGCCAGATGACCGACCCACTGCGAAGGAGCAGACACCATGAAGGCAGCGGTCGTACGAGCTTTCGGTGAGCCCCTCGTCATCGAGGACCGCCCCGACCCCGAGCCCGGCCCCGGACAGGTCCGCATCCGGGTCGAGGCCTCCGGGCTGTGCCACACCGACATCCATGCCGCTCACGGTGACTGGCCGGTCAGGCCGAACCCGCCGTTCGTGCCCGGACACGAGGGCGTCGGCCTCGTCGAGAAGCTCGGGGACGGGGTGACCCACCTCAGCGTCGGGCAGCGGGTCGCCGTGCCGTGGCTGGGTAAGGCCTGCGGGCGGTGCGAGCACTGCCTGTCCGGCTGGGAGACGCTGTGCGAGCAGCAGATCAACACCGGCTACGGCTGCGACGGCGGGTACGCGGAGAAGATGCTGGCCTGGGCCGACTTCGCCCAGCCCGTGCCCGACGGCGTCACCGCCCTCGACGCCGCCCCGCTGACCTGCGCCGGCGTCACCACGTACAAGGCGCTCAAGGTCGCAGGTGTCCGGCCCGCCCAGCTGGTCGCGGTCTCCGGGATCGGCGGCCTCGGTCACCTCGCCGTGCAGTACGCGAAGATCGCCGGAGCCACCGTCGCGGCGGTCGACGTCACCGACGACAAGCTGGAGCTCGCCACCTCCCTCGGCGCCGACCTCGTGATCGACGCCCGCAAGGAGGACGTCGGCGAGGTCCTCAGGCAGCACGGCGGCGCGCACGCGGCGATCGCGCTCGCGGTGGACGACGCGGCCTTCGAGGCCGTCAACGCCGGTCTGCGACGCGGCGGCAAGCTCGTCATGGTGGCTCTCCCCGCCCACGGCACCGTCCGGGTCCCGATCTTCGACACCGTCCTGAACGGCACCAGCGTGATCGGCTCCATCGTCGGCACCCGGCAGGACCTCGCGGAGGTCTTCCAGTTGCACGCCGCCGGACAGACCAAGGTCATCCGCGAGACCCGCCCGCTGGACTCGGTCAACGAGTGCATCGACGAGGTACTGCGCGGCCAGGTCAGGGCACGGATCGTCTTCGACCTCGCAGCGGGATGGTGAGGGCGATGTTCCTGCCGATCGTCGTCGGCGTCGACGGCTCCGGGACCGGCCTGCGGGCCGTCGACTGGGCGGCCGACGAGGCCGCCGTACGCGGAGCGCCGCTGCGCCTGGTGTACGCCTCGCTGTGGGAGCGCTACGAGGGCGGCCACCTCACCGAGGACCTCCACAAGCCGTCCGAGGAGATCATGGCCGAGGACATCGTCGAGAGCGCGGCCCGGCGTGCCCGGGGCCGGCGTCCCGACGTGCGGGTCTCCACCGCCGTACTGCCCGAGGAACCCGAGTACGCGCTGGTGCGGGAGAGCCAGGAGGCTTCCCTGCTGGTGACGGGCGCCCGGGGCCGCAGCAGCCTCGCCGCGGCCCTGCTGGGCTCCGTGAGCCTGACGGTCGCCGGACACGCGCACTGCCCGACGGTCGTCGTACGCGGCGACCTCGACGACCGGGCCGGTGCCGGTGCCGGAGCCCACGGCCGGGTCGTCGTGGGCGTCGGGGAGAAGCCGGCCGGCTCGGCGGCGGTGCGCTTCGCCTTCGAGGAGGCCCGGCGGCGGGGCGTGCCGGTGGAGGCCGTACGGGCCTGGCGCTGCCCCGCGTACGAGACCACCGACCACCCCCTGCCGGCCGGAGAGCCCGCCCGGCTGCACGAGCAGCAGGCGGTGGAGGCCCTGGAGGAGGCCCTCCGGGACGCCCCCGCCGGCGTCGAGTCGCGGCGTCGTACGGTCGAGGGCCGCACCCGGACCGTACTGGTGGACGCCTCCCGCGACGCCGGTCTCCTGGTCGTCGGAGCCAGGCGCCGCCCCGGACACTTCGGGCTCCAGCTGGGCCGGGTCGCCCACGGGGTGCTGCACCACTCCGCCTGCCCTGTCGTCATCGTCCCGGAACCCGGGTGACAGCGCTGCCGCCCGGCCTGGGACGGGAAGGGGCCCGATCGGCCCAAGCGGGGTTCGCGCGGGTGGGGCAGGCTGGACATGCGGGGCAAATCCGGCGCGGGTGGCGACAGCACCCGCACGGCCGGCCTCGAGGAAAGGACGTGACGGCCATGCCCGAACGAACACCGACCGGCGTCGGGCCGACGGGCGGACGGCCCCTGGGCGACCTGGGGCGCCGCCTCGCCACCCGGCGCACGGAACTGGGGCTGACCCGGGAGGAGGCGGCCGCCCGTGCAGGTGTGGCGGCCAACTATCTGAAACACCTGGAGGAGCACCCCGGCGCCGCACCGCAGCGGGGCACCCTGCTGGGCCTTGCCGCGGCCCTGGAGACGACGTTGTCGCAGCTCACCGGTGGAACCGCGAACCTGCCGCCCGGACCGGAACAGGCCGTGCGCGGCGCGGACTTCGCCGAGCTGGACCCCGACGAGTGCGACTCCCTCCTCGGCACGCACGGTGTCGGGAGAATCGCGGTGTCGACCGATTCGGGGCCGGTCATCGTGCCGGTCAACTACAGCGTCGTCGACGGCTCGATCGTCTTCCGCACGGCCTCCGGTACGACGCCGTCGCTGGCCGCCGGTCACCAGGTCGCCTTCGAGGTCGACCGGATCGACGACGCCTTCAGCTCGGGCTGGAGCGTGCTCGTACGCGGTCCCGCGCTGACCGTCGCGGACCCCGACGAGACACACCGGCTCGACGAGCGGGCCCACAGCGAGCCCTGGGCGGGCGGTGACCGGGACGTCTGGGTGCGGATCGAGCCGGACACGGTCACCGGGCGCCGGATCTCCGTGTGACGGCCGCGTCCCCACGACCGCAGAGGAAGTACGGCTGATGTACGCCGACGAAGGGTTCCGCGAACTCGACCGGAGCGAGTGCCTGCGCCTGCTGGCGCTGGCTCCCGTCGGCCGTGTCGTCCACACGCGTCAGGCCCTGCCGGCGGTGCTCCCGGTCAACTTCGCCCTCGACGGTGAGGCGGTGGTCGTCCGTACCTCGGCCACCTCGGAACTCGTCCGCGCGGTCGACGGCTCGGTGGCCGCCTTCGAGGCCGACGAGGTCGACGCGGGTGCGCACTCCGGCTGGAGCGTCATGGTCACCGGACCGGCCCGCCTGGTCACCGAACAGGCCCACCACGAACGGCTGTTGCGGACCGGGCCGCGCTCCTGGGTGCCCTGGCCCCAGGAGGTCTTCCTGCGGATCGAGCCCGAGCTGGTGACCGGCCGGGAACTCGTCGGCGGGCTGTCGGTCCACGGACTGGACCTCAGGTCCTGAGAAGCCGCGTCGCGCGCGTCATCGCCCCCCCGGTGCTCGGCACCGGGCGGGCGACGGTACGAGAGGCGGACGACCGCCCTGTCTCAGACGGACGACTGCCCTGCTGGGCATCAGCGCCACCGCCGCGCACAACGTGTTCGGCGGCGGCTACGTCTTCACCGGCACGGCCACCACCGGCCCGGCCACGGCAGCCGGGGACTTCGTCGACGTCAGGTGACGGTGTTCCGCAGCACGGCACGCCGGTGAGTTCCGGGTGCGGGCGCGTCGCGGTCGCTCGCGCAGTTCCCCGCGCCCCTGAAGGGGCGCCGAGTGGACGCCCCTGAAAGGGGCGCGGGGAACTGCGCGACCAGCCCCCACCGGGGCCGCACCCGGAGGACCGCCGTCTCGGGGCACGCACGCGCGAGCGGGCCGGCGCGGGCCGGGAGTCATCCCCGTCCGCGCCGGCCCCTGTGGCCGTGCCGTCAGCCGAGGAGCTTCGCCGCCAGGGTCGAGGCGTTGTACGAGCCCCAGCCGGTGGTGAAGTCCCAGCCGGTGGCCGCGGAGTAGGCGCCGTTGCTGCCGCTGGTGATGTCGTGGAAGCCGGTGCCGCTCGCCGAGTAGAGCGAGGGGTTGGCGAAGCCGAGGTTGGCCTTGCCGGCCGCCGCGGCCTGCTGGTTGTAGAGGGCCGCGAACGCCGCCCACTCGGGGGCCGCGGCGCTGGTGCCGCCGACCGAGGACCACGAGCCCTGGGAGTAGATGGAGACGCCGGGGCTGGGGTTGGCGTGCGCCGAGACGTCCGGGACCTGGCGGTAGCCGCCGCCGGCGCTCTTCTGGACCGCGGTCTGCCAGCTCGGGATCTTGAAGACGGTGGACTTGCCGCCACCGCCGCCGGACCAGGCCACCTCCTTGCTCCAGGCGTTGGCGGAGGTGACGGTCAGCTTGGTGCCGCCGACGCCCGTGACGTACGGGTCGCTGGCCGGGTAGTCGACGGAGGTACCGCCGTCGCCCGCGTCGTCCGAGCCGTCGTCGCCCGAGGCCGCGTAGAAGCCGAGGCCCTCCGCGGCGCCCGCCTTGAAGACGGCGTCCACCGCGTTGATGTTGGACGTGGTGCGGGCGCTCTCCGCCGCACCCCAGCTGATCGAGGTGGTCGGGATGCCGCTGTCGACGATCGCCTGGTAGGTGTCGACCTCGCCGGCGTCGGAGTTGGGGCCCTCGAACACCGTGACGTTCGCCTTCGGGGCGATCGCGTGCAGCACTTCGATGTCCAGCTCGACCTCGACCTGGCCGTCGCCGAGCGCACCGGAACCGCCGTCCACCTTGGACACGGTCGGGGTGGGCGAGCCGAGGCTGTAGTTGGTGTCGTACTTGGTGATGTTGGACTGCTGGAAGCCGTCGAACTCCAGCAGCGCGATCTTCTGGCCGCTGCCGGTGTACGTGCCGGAGACGTTGTAGCCGCCCTTGAGCTGGGCCGGGGTGTAGCCGCCGCCGGGGCCGTTGTGCGGGGAGACGGTGCGCGGGGTCGCCTGGTGGTGCAGCTGGACGCGGTTGTTGAGGCCGGCCACGTCGCTGACGATGGAGGCGAGGGTGGACGGCAGGGTCGGCGCGCTGTCGTTGGCATAGAAGGAGCGGCCCGACTTCGCGTCCTTCCAGGTCGACAGCCGGGTTCCGAAGGCCTTCTGGAGCTGGGCGGCGGTGCCGCTGGCGTCGACCAGCAGGTTGCCCGGGTGCACCTTGCCGACGGTGACCCCCTGTGAACGCAGGTAGTCCTTGAGCTGCTTGACCTCGGCGTCGGTCCGGCCGAAGCGGGCCGCGAACTGGCCCTTCGTCAGATAGTAGCCGTAGGCGGCCGAGTGCGGGTCGCTCACCTTGGCGATGAAGGTGTCGAGCGCGTTGCCGCCTCTGGGGGTCAGGCTGATCGCCACCGATATCCGCTTGCCGGAGGCCACTTCGCCGGTGCGGGACGCGTTGTGCTTCAGACCGGGCAGGACGTCTCCGGCGACGGCGGCGCGGGCCGTGTGCGGGGCGTCGGCCGCGTAGGCGGCGGGGACGACCGCCGCGACCAGGGCCGGCGCGGCGACCAGACCGAGCAGTTTCAGGCGTGACTTCACCGAAGTCCTCCGGAAAGTGGGGGGTGGGGAGTGTGTCCCGCAAGCGGAACGGGATCACCGTAGGAACTCCGGCCCCACCCTCGTAAGCGGGGGAACCCTTGCGTCATGTGTTAACTGCGGATGTCACCGTGGATGGCACGTCAACGGCGTGTGTCGAGGGGGCGGGGCAGACGGGCCCGGGACGGCTGACTCGACGTCACCACCTGGGCGGCGGGCCCCGGTCGGTCGTCGCCCGCGGCCACGGCCGCTCCGGACGCGATGACCGCGACCGCCATCGCATGGGCCAGCGCGGTCCGTGAGCGGACGCCGAACTTGCGGTAGACCCGGGACAGCGCCCCTTCCACCGTCTTGACGCTGATGAACAGCTCCGCGGCGACCTCCCTGTTGGTCGCCCCGCCGCCGACGAGTTCGGCGATCCGGGCCTCCGTGGGCGTGAGTTCGGGCCCGCCCGCCTCGCCGCCGCGCTCCCCGGCGTCCAGCCGGGCCAGTTCCTCCCCGGCCCGGGCCGCGAGCGGAGCCGCGCCGATCCGGGTCGCCGTCTCCAAGGCCTCGGCGAGCGCCTCACGTGCCGCGTTCCGGCGGCGGGCCCGGCGCTCGACCGCGCCGAGCGCGATCAGGGTGCGTACCAGCTCCATGGGCAGCGGGAGCCGGCGCAGCCGGTCGACGGCGGTGCGCAGCCGTACCGCCCCCTCCTTCGCCTGGCCGAGCCCAGCCTCCCGCAGGCCCTCCGCCCGCTCCAGCGCCGCCAGTACGCTGCCGGGCGCGCCGTCCGGCACACGTGCCCGGGCGTCGCGGAGAACGTCTCCGGCCGCACCGGTCTCACCCAGCACGACCAGGGCCTCGGCGAGGTCGCCGTACCAGTGCAGCAGGGGCGGGTCGGCGGCGCACATGGCCTCGCCGAGCTCCTTGACGCGTTGCAGCGCCTCGACCGCGGCCGCCGCCCCGCGCGGATCGCCGCCGAGCAGCTCGGCCTGCCCGAGCACCGCGAGTGCGCGCAGCAGGAACAGCCGGTCGCCGTCGGCCTCCGAGGCGTGTACCGCCTGCGCGGCCAGCGTCCGGGCCTCGTCGGCGGTGCCGCCGGCGGTCGCGGCCAGCGCCCGGGCGTACAGCGCCGGAGCGGCCCGGTCCATCACCCGGGAGCAGCGGGCCGCGGTGTGCAGGGCCTCGCGGCAGTGCCCGGCGCGGACCTGGATACGGGTCAGCGCCACCTCGGTCGCCAGCACCTCCTCGGCCCCGGCCGACTCGCCGATCGCCGCGAGCAGCCGGACGACCTGGTCGCGGGCCTCGGTGACCCGGTCGGAGTCCAGGGCGAGGATCGCCCGCATCCGGACCAGCCGCCGGCTCTCGGGGCCGCCGTCGGCGCCGCCGGCCAGTGCGAGGGCCTCGGCCAGCGCGGTGTCGGCGGCGACCGGTTCCCCGGCCAGGGACCGCACCCGGGCGAGGGTGGCGAGCGCCCCGATCCCGGTGTCCGTGTCGCCCGCCGCGGCCGCCTGCCGTGCGGCCCGCCCGGCGTGCCCGGCCGCCGCCGCCAACTCCCCGCACAGCAGCCCCCGTACGGCGGCCCAGTGGTGCAGCTGTGCCTCGGCGCGGGGATCGCCGGCCGCGTCCCGGAGGCCGTCCTCGATCAGCTCCCCGGCGCCCTCCAGGGCCTGCCCGGCGCCGCGCAGCAGGACCAGCCGGGCCCGCACCCGCTGCGCCGCGGAGTCCGACCGGGCGAGGACGTCCCCGGCGGCCTCGCCGGCCTCCTCGGGCCGTCCGGCGTCGCACGCGTACTCGGCGGCGGCCAGCAGCCGTTCGGCCCGCTCCGCCGGGAGCCCGGCGGGGGTGCGGCGGGCGGCGAGAACGGCCAGTTCGAAGGCGGCGCCGGGGAGCCCGGCACGGCGGGCGGAGCCGGCCGCGGCCATCACGGTGCGGGCGGTGGTCTCGTCCGCGTAGGGGTGGGCGAGCGCGAGATGGCGGGCCCGCTCCACGGGCTCGGCCGCCGCGCGGGCCAGCAGCGCGTGCGCCTGCCGCCGGCCGTGCTCGGGGGCGTCGGCGTGCACGGCGGCCCGCAGCACGGGGTGCCGGAAACGTACGGTCCCCTCCGCGTCGGCCGTGGCGATGCCGAGCCGTTCGGCCTCCCCGAGGTCCGCGGCGGGGTCGGGGAGGCCGGCGGCGCGCAGCAGGGTGAGGCTGGGGCGGGCGGCGACGCTCGCGACGAGAAGGGTGTGCCGGACCGCCTCCGGCAGCGAACGGGCCCCCGACAGAAGGAGGTTGCGCAGTCCCGGGGGCACCGGCGGAACCGGGGGGAAACCGACGGGAGCCGGCGCGTGCCGGGCGGCGGCCCGCCCCAACTCCCGCGCGTACAAGGGGTTTCCGGCGGCGGTGTCCTGGACCGCCCGCAGCAGCGCCGGGGGCAGGTCGCCGCCGAGGTCGGTGCGCAGGAGGTCCGCCGTCTCGTCGTCCGTCAGCGGCGGCACGGGCAGTTCGACGGTGCCCGGCGGGCAGCAGCGCAGCCGCTCGGGCTGGCCGCCGTCCGCCACCCGCTCGGCGGCGAGCATCCGTACCCCGTGGCCTTCGAGGCGCCGTACGGCGAAGGCGAGGACCTCGGCGGTCGGTTCGTCGAGCCACTGCAGGCCGTCGACGACCAGCAGGACGGGGCCGGTCACGGCCAGTGTGCGCAGCGCGTCGAGGGCGGCGACGCGCACGGCGAGCAGACCGCGGCCGTCCGCCGGCTCGCGCCCCTGCAACAGGGCCGCCCGCAGCGCCGCCCGGGGTTCGGCCGGCAGGGCCGCGAGACAGCTCTCCGGGACCGGCGCCAACAGGTCGGCGAGCGCCGCGAAGGGGAGCCGGGCGTCCTCCTCGGCGGGCGCGCAGCGCAGCACCGTGCCGCCCGGCGGGGCATCGGCGGCCAGGGCCGTCAGGAGCGTGGACCTGCCGATGCCGGCGGGGCCGTGGAGGAGCAGTCCGGGACGCGCCGCCGCCTGGACCCGGGCGGCGTCGAGCAGCGCACGGCGCCCGGTCAGAAGCATGTGTTCATGACAACCCTCGGTGATCGGCTTGTCAATGACATCGGTCACCTCCGGGGGCCTCGTCCCCGGTGTGACATGGGTAAGGGCCGCGGTGTGACATAAAGGAACAGGCAATGACTTCTTCCTGAATCCCTCGTTACGGAACGCGGAAGGCCCTTCGGCCCTCCTTCTGTGCGTAGGCAATGTGCACGGGTAGGGAAGTCAGGACTAAGTGACATGGGTTTGACCAGTCGAACGACCGTATACGCGATGGTGGCGCTGTCCGCCCTGTGTGTGGCGCTGCTGGTCTGGCTGTGGCCACGCCTCGCGAAGCCGGGGCTGTGGCATGTGCTGGGTCGGCTGGGCGCCATCGGGGTGACACAGGTGACGATCGTCGCCGCGTTCGCGTGCGGGGTGAACTCGTCGTACCAGTTCTTCGGTTCCTGGAACGAGCTGTTCGGCAACGTCGACACCGCCCCCGTGGGCGTGACCCAGGCGTCCGGCGACAACGGCGACGGCACGATAAGCGGCATAAGCAACGTCCACGGCTCGCTCGTACAGCCCGCCGGCGACCAGCAGTTGAGCCGGGTCAGCGGACTGCCCTCCGGGCCGCCCGCGGTCGTCGGCCGGGTGGACTCGGTCAAGGTCATCGGCAAGCGCACCGGCGTCGTCGACCCGGCCTTCGTCTATCTGCCGCCGCAGTACTTCCAGAAGGCGTACCACCGCCAGCGCTTCCCGGTCATCGTCGCCCTCAGCGGCTACCCGGGCTCCATCTACAACCTCGCCCAGCACCTGCGGGTCCCGCAGACCGCCGCGGAGCTGCAGAGCAAGGGCGAGATGCAGCCGACGATCATCGTGATGATCCGGCCCACGATCGCCCCGCCGCGCGACACCGAGTGCGTGAACGTCCCCGGGGGACCGCAGACCGAGACGTTCCTGGCCAAGGACCTCCCGCTGGCGATCAAGTCCGTCTACCGGGCCGGCCACGACGCCAGTTCCTGGGGCGTGATGGGGTACTCCTCGGGCGCCAGCTGCGCCCTCCAGCTCACGATGCGCGACCCCCACGTCTACACCACGGCCGGTGCCCTGTCGCCCGACTACAAGGTCAAGGACGACCCCACCACCGGCAACCTCTTCGGCAGCGGTCTGGGCCGCCAGGCCCGGGTCGACGGCCACGACCTGATGTGGCGGCTGGCGCACCTGCCCGTCCCGCAGGTCTCGGTCCTGGTCGCCCACAGCAAGAACGGCGAGAAGGGCTACCCGGAGACCGAGGCCTTCATCAAGGCCGTCAAGGCGCCCATGCGGGTCGTCTCGATACTGCCCGAGAGCGGCAGCCACAACTTCCCCACCTGGCTGCGGGAGCTGCCCGCCACCCTGAAGTGGATGAACGACCAGCTGACCTTCCCCCAGGACGTCGTACCCCAGCACCACCCGAAGAAGGCGAACGAGGCCGGAGGCAAGCCCTCGCCCTCGCCGTCGCCCAGCGCCGACCGCGGCTCCCTGCGGGCGGAGGGCACGGAACCGAGGCCCACGGCCGCGACCCACAAGTGACGGTCGCGCATCCGCCGTACGGCCTTCCCGTCCGGCCTGTCGACGCCTCACGGCCACCCTCGCGAGGGTGGCCGTGAGGCCGTTCTGGCGGAACACCGGCCGTGTGCGGCACGGGACCGGCGGGAACCGGTTTGCCCGGAGAAGAATCCGGGCCATGCTTGCCGCCTACATCGAAGAGCTCGGTTCGCCGGACGTCATCCGGGTCGGTGAACTGCCCCCTCCGCAGCCCGGGCCCTCGGACGTGCTCGTCGACGTCGAGGTGACCGCCGTCAACCAGGTGGACACCTTCGTACGGTCCGGGGCCTGGCGGACACCGCTGTCCTTCCCGTTCGTCATCGGCCGCGACCTGGTCGGTGCGGTCGTGTCGGCCGGCCCCGGTGCACCCGGCTTCCGCCCCGGCGACCGGGTCTGGTGCAGCAGCCTCGGGCACGCCGGCCGGCAGGGCGCCGCCGCCGAGCAGGCCGTGGTGCCGTACGACCGTCTGTACCGGCTGCCCGACGGCGTCGGCGCGGTGGACGCGGTGGCGCTCGCCCACCCGGCGTCCACGGCCTGCCTCGCGCTGTTCACCCATGGGCGGCTGCGCGCGGGGGAGACCGTCGTGATCCTCGGGCCCGCCGGGAACGTCGGTGCCGCCGCCGTGGTGACGGCCGCCCAGGCCGGGGCCCGGGTGGTGGCCGTCGCCTCGGCCCGGGACGCGGACCACTGCCGCTCGCTCGGCGCCCGGCGGGTGGTCGACTACCGGGATCCCGAGGCGGCCCGGCGGATCCGGGAGGCCGCACCCGACGGGGTCGACCTGTACCTCGACACCTCCGGGCGCAACGACCTGGAGACCGCGCTCGGCCTGCTCGCGCCTCGCGGACGGGTCGTCGTCATGGCGGGGCTGCGGACCCGGCCCGTCCTGCCCGCCGGGGAGTTGTACACGCACGACCGGTCGGTGCACGGCTTCGCCATCTCCGGTGCCCGCACCGACGAACTGGCCGGGGCCGCCGCCCATGTCGCCCGGCTGACGGCCGACGGTCTGCTGCGCCCGCGCGCCGTCGACGTACTGCCGCTCGGCGAGGCGGCCGAGGCCCACGCCCGGCTGGAGTCGGGCGGGGTCCGAGGAAAGCTGGTGCTCCGGGTCTCCGGATGAGCTTTCTGGATGAGATTTCCGGATGAGTGTCGACACTAGTCCGGTTTTCAGTGGTCAATGGCGACCGATTCTTAGAATCTCGCTCAACTGTCGACAGTAGGGCGGGGGTTGGGGCAGACTGCGCGGCTATCCGGAACCGTCTGCAACGCCATGCGCACCGGCCGGAACATGGTGCTGGGCTTCGACGCGGCGACCGTCGCGGGCGTGCTGTCGGCCTCCGAGTCCCGGCATGCCCTCAGCACCATCACCTCCGCCGGGTACGCCCAACTGGGCCATGTCACCAACACCGCGCAGCCGGTCGTCAACAACGGGGTGGTCGTGACGCTCGACGGCGGCTCGCAGTGGACGGTCACCGGCACCTCGTACCTCAGCCGGCTCACCCTGTCGGCGGACTCCGCGGTGGCCGCGCCCGCCGGGAGCACGGTCTCGATGACGGTCGACGGGGAGCCGACCGCCATCGAGCCGGGCGGGGACTACAGCGGGGCGATCACTCTGACGGTGAGCTGATCAGCTGCACGAGCCGGTAAACACGTCCACCGCGTCGTCGCTGCTGCTCGCCACCAGCAGGTCCTTGGTGCCGTCGGACGTCACGTCGGCGGCGGTCGCCTCGTAGGCGCCGTCCGCCGACAGCTCGGTCAGCTCGCTCAGCGAACCGCCCGAGGTACCGGTGTGGACCGAGACCGAGTTGCCGTTGTCGGAGGAGACCAGCACGTCCGGGATGCCGTCGCCGTTGACGTCGGCCGAGTTGACGGAGACGGGCAGGACGGACGTGGTGTGGTCGACGGGGTCCTGGAAGGTGCCGTCGCCGTTCCCGGCGTAGACCTCCAGGGTGTCTGTCATGGGCACGGGAACCTACGGGCACCGCCTGTGAGTCACGTGTTACCGGACCGTGGTTTCCCGGAGTTCCGCGGCCGGAGGGGTACGGCGACGGTGGCCGTCCCCCCGTCGTCGTCGCTGACGGTGACCACCGGCCGGTGCCCGCCGGGCCTCCGGTACAGGTGCTCGGCACGGCAGACGGAGCCGCGGACCCTGCCCTGTGTCGGGCGGGTGCCGTCCTTCCAGTCGACGACGCAGGTGTGGGTGTCGGAGCGGCCCGGGTCGGTGAAGCGGACGGTGAGGGTCACCAGCCGGTCGCCGTGGCCGTGCGCGTCGGTGATGACCGGCGGGGCGTTGGAGACGGTCACGGTCGTGGTGTCGGTGCTGCGGCCGCCGGTCAGGGTGAGGGTGAAGGTGCCGTTGTCGGTGCAGGTGACGGTGGTGGCGGCCGATCCGGGGTCCGCGACCGTGCAGGGGGCACCCGCGGGGAGGGTCCACTTGCCGGGACCGGCCCCCGACACCGTGCCGGCGAGCGCAATCGCGCCCCCTTCCGTCCCGCTGACGTCCGGCCCCGCGTGCACGACGGTCACCGGATCGATACTCGTCAGCGTCGGTACGACCGGCTTGATCAGCCCGTTCGCGTCGAACTCCAGCTTGTCGATGGTGGTTTCGCGGTGGGTGCCGTCGCCGCCGGGGATGGCGAACCGGTGGTAGGCGATGTACCAGTCGTCGGTGTTCGGGACATGTACGACGCTGTGGTGGCCGGTGCCCCTGATGCCCAGGGAGAGGTCCTTGGAGAGGATCACGCCCCGCTTGGTCCAGGGGCCGCTGGGGGAGGGGCCGGTGGCGTAGGCGACGCGGTAGTTCTCGTCGCGGGTGTCGTTCTCGGACCACATGAAGTAGTAGACGCCGTTGCGCTTGATGACGAACGAGCCCTCGTTGTACCCGCTCGGCGTGATGTCCTGGACCTTCGAGGTGTCGATGGACGTCATGTCGGCGTTCAGCGGGACCACATAGGCACGGCCGTTGCCGAAGTAGAGGTACGACTGCCCGTCGTCGTCCGTGAAGACGGCCGGGTCGATCATCTGGCCGCTGAAGTCACCGGACTTGAGGAGCGGTTTGCCGAGGGCGTCCTTGAAGGGCCCGGTCGGCGAGTCGGAGACCGCCACCCCGATGTTCGCGTCGGCGCAGAAGTAGAAGTAGTACTTGCCGTCCTTCTCGGCGACCGTCGGCGCCCAGGCCCTGCTGTCCGCCCAGCTGATGTCCGGGCCCAGGTCGAGGATGACGCCGTGGTCCGTCCAGTGGACGAGGTCGGTGGAGGAGTACGCCTTGAACTGGGTGCCGCTCCAGCCGTCGTAGCCGTCGGAGGTCGGGTAGATGTAGAAGGTGTCGCCGAAGCGGACGATGTTCGGGTCGGCGTTGAGCCCCGGCAGTACCGGGCTCTTCATGATGAGGGCCGAGACCGTCCAGGTGCGCTGCTTGCCGTCGGAGCCCGTCACCTCGTAGGTCACCGGCTTGCTGAAGTCCTGCACGCTCCCTGAGGCCGGGCTGATCGCGGCGCCGTGGGCGAGGGTGAACTTTGGGGCGAGGGCGGTGAGATCGGTGCCCTCGGTCATCGGCAGCGTGATCCTGCTGTCCGCGTCGTCGACGATGGCATCGACCTTCAGACCGGTCTGGGCCGCCTTGGCGATTCCGGCCGTGTTGCCGCTGAGCTCCATCACCTCGGCGGCCGACAGGGCCCGGTCGTAGATGCGGAAGTCGTCGACCTCACCGCCGAAGTAGGGGTCGGCCGAGTACAGGGAGCGGCCGATGTAGCCGGTGTAGTCCTTGCTCGCGTCGTACAGCTCGGACGGCTTGATGGTGGTCGTCGTACGGGCGACCTGGATGCCGTCGACGTAGAGGACCATCGTGCCGGTCGGGCCGTCGAGGGTGACGGTGACGTGCCGCCACTGGCCGGGCGTGAGCTGCGTGCCGGCCGTCAGCTTGGACTCCGCCGACCAACTCGCCTTGGTGATGGCCGAGTAGAGGCTGGAACCGCCGTTGGACGGGGTGGCGAAGAGGTACTTGTCGCTGTCGGGACCCAGCCCGAACAGCCACTGGAAGCTGTCGCCGCCCTTCCACTTGGCGTACGTCGACACGGTCATGCTGTCGGCGTTCTTCAGCACCCCGTTCGGGATCTTCACATACGGCGAACTCGTCGCGTCTCCCGACATCTTGAAGGAGCCGCCCTTCACCCCCGTACCGAAGGCGGGCGTGCGGACGTACGTGCCGTGATAGCCGTGCCCGCTGCTGTCCACGGCGATATTGCCACCGCTCTCGTCGAAGTCGTAGTGCAGCAACAGGTCGGCCGGGACGTCGGGCCCCTCCTCCGACACGGTGACCTCGGCCTGGACCGGGATCGCGGTGCCGTCCGGGAGGCTGCCGGTGACGGTGAAGGTGCCGGGCTGCGCGTAGGCGGAGGCCGGGACGTCGTCCCAGGTGACGGCCACGGGCCGGTCGACGCCGTCGGCGTAGGAGGCGATGACGGTGGCGGGGAGGACCGGGGCCTGCCCTGTCCGCGTCTTCACCTTCACGCTCTCGACACTTTCCACCAACTGGTCGGGCTGGTAGGCGCGGAGGAGCCGGTCGTACTCGGCCTGGGTGACCGGGAGCACGGTGCCGTGGCGGGGTTTGGCCGGGAGGTCGTAGTCGGTGACCGGCGTCCAGACGCCGGAGTCGAGGTCGTCGGTCTCGAAGGGGATGTAGCCGCGCCCCCCGAACTCATCAAGGAACGCGTACCACTTGTCCTCCGTGTTCGACTTGAAGACCAACGGCCCCTCGGCCGCGCTCATCGCGCCCTTGCCGATGCCCTCCGCGACCGACGTCCAGTCGGTGGAGAGGATCGAGTCGCTCTTCTCCTCGAAGATGAACTTGCTGTTGGGAGTGGAGGAGGTGTTGTTCCGTTCGTCCTTGGAGAGGCGGTAGTAGGTCCCGTCCTTCTGGATCATCGTGGAGTCGATGATCGACCAGCCGCGGTCGACCCACACCTTGGGCTCGCTGAAGGTGTAGAAGTCGCGGGTGGTGGCGTACATCATGCGGTTGTACGTGTCGCCGGAGTGAGCCGCGTTGTCGTACAGCTTCGACGCCCAGAAGACGACGTACTCACCGAGCTTCGCGTCGTAGAACGCCTCGGGCGCCCAGGTGTTGCCGGCGCTGTCCGGGGCGACCTTGACCAGTCGCTGGTTCGTCCAGTGGACGAGGTCGGTGGACTCCCAGACCATGATGGACTTGCTGCCGGTGCGCTGGGCGGCGTCCCAGTCGCCGTTGCCGTAGATCCTGAGGTCGGTGGCGATCTGGTAGAACTTGTCGCCCTCGGGGGAGCGGATGATGAACGGGTCGCGCAGGCCCTTCTCGCCGAGGGTGGAGGTCAGGACGGGCTTGCCGTCGTTCAACTCCCGCCAGTTCAGCGGGTCGTTCCCCTTGCTGAGGGCGGCGTAGAGCTGCTCGCCGTCGGCGGTGCCCTCGCCGGTGAAGTAGCTGAACATGTAGCCCTTGAGGGCTTCCCTGGCGGGGAGTTCGGGGACGCGTGCGGTGAAGGTGCGGGTGCTGTGCGCGTCGCCCTTGGTGACCGTCGCGGTCAGGTCGACGGTCGTTGCTCCTTCGCCGTGCGCGGGACGGTGGACCGTGCCGTCGGCGGAGACGACGTCCGGATCGGCGGAGGACCAGGTGACGGCCGTGCCATAGGCGCCGGTGTCGGGCAGGGTGAGGTTGCCGCGGACGTCGTCGACGTTGTGGACGGTGAGGGCGTCGGCGGCCTGCTCGGTGGCGGTGGCGTCGTCGAAGTCGGCGCGGACGGTGATGTCGAAGGTCCTGGTGTCGGTGACCGTACCCTTGGTGAGGGTCGCGGTGAGCGTGGCACGGGCGTCGGGGGAGCCGGCGGCGGGCCGGGTCACCTTGCCCGAGTCCGAGACGACATCAGGGTTGTCGCTGGACCAGCTGATGGCCGAACCGCCCGCCGTACCGGTCTTCGGCAGGTCCAGGTCGGCGGTCACGGCACCGGTGTCGCCGAGGCTCAGGGCCGCCTTGTCGTCGGCGACGCCCTGGGCGTCGACGGGCAGGGCGAGTTGCTCCACCTCGGAGCCGTCCAGGGCGCGGTCGTATACGCGGAAGTCGCGGATGCGGCCCTTGAAGAGCTTGTCGCCGGAGTAGACGGACCTGCCGATGTAGTTGGCGACGGTGCTGCCGGACCCGATGGCGCCGGGCGTGATGGTGACGGAGGTGTTGCGGCCGACCTCGACGCCGTCCTCGTAGAGCACGCCCGTGGTGCCGGTCTGGGTGTAGGCGATGTGCTTCCACACCGACCGGGTGAGGTTGTGGGAGTCGGACGGCCTGGTCGTCTGCTCGGTGGACCAGTTGCCGGTGGCGAGGGAGGTGCGGAAGGAGTTGCCGGTGGTGAAGAGATAGCCGTTGCCACTGCTGCCGCTGGAGTTGCCGAAGCCGTAGAGGAAGTACGGGGTGGACTGGGCGGAGTCGATCCGCACGTCCAGGGACACCGTGATGGCGTCCATGCCCTTCATGACGTCGTCCGGGACCTTGACGTAGGTGTCGGAGCCGTCGAAGCCGAGGCCCTGGCCGGCGGCCGACCAGTCGGCGGTGCCGTTGAGGGTGCCGTCGCGGCCGTTGCCGGAGGCGTCGGGGACGGTGGTGCCCGTGCCGGCGTCCAGGGGGTACCAGAGGGCGAGGCCGTCGGTGGGGGCGGTGGCTTCGGCGGCCTGTGCCGCGGCCACCGCGGGGAGGGCCGGTCCGGCGAGGGCGAGGAGCGTCGACGCGGCGGCCAGTGCGGCGAGATGACCCGCCCGGCGTCTCGCGCGGCCACGGGGTCGTGCGGTGTGCGTCATGACGGCTCCCTGCCAAGTCCCTTGTCGTTACATGGAGATGACGTCGCGTTGCGAGAGTGTCAAACGCTGTACATCTGCCCGTCAAGAGCTTTCGAACGATGTCCGACTGGTCGAACGTGAAAGGCGGCCGGATTCCCCGCTCCCGGCGGTGTGTTGAGCTGGGCCGTTGCGCCGACAACCAAGCTCTGGCCATGACTTGGCCTACGGTTGCCCGGCTCGCGTCCAATCTTCAACTAAGCAGTACCCGTCCCAGGCAAAGAGGTCTACCCGCATAGAGCCCCCGGTGCTGTCATGCCCACGACTGCCCGGAAACGTGCCGGGCACCTCACCGGGAGACCCCCACATGTCCCGAATACCTCGCCCCCTCGTCACCGGCGTCTCCGCGTTCGCCCTCGCCGTCGCGGGCCTGACCATCACCACCGGCACGGCCCACGCCCAGTCGTGCAGCCAGGCCTACCTCCCGCTCCCCGACCCCAGCTGCCAGCCCGGTGACTTCAACCCCGACGTCACCCAGAGCACCATCGACTCCACCATCTGCGTCTCCGGCTGGACCGCGACCGTACGTCCGTCCAGTTCCTACACCACCGCGCTGAAGAAGAAGCAGATCGTCGAGTACGGCTACACCGACACCAGCACCTCCGACTACGAGGAGGACCACTTCGTCCCGCTGGAGCTCGGCGGCGCCCCCAAGAGCGAGCTGAACCTCTGGCCCGAACCGGAGTACGGCACCAAGACCGCCGCCAACAAGGACACCGTCGAGAACAAGCTCAAGAAGGCCGTCTGCGCAGGCACCGTCAGCCTCGCCGACGCCCAGGACGCGATCGTCACCGACTGGACGACGGCCCTGTCCGACCTCGGCCTGAGCTGACCGCACCAACTTTCCTGCCCCGCACGAGGCTTGGATCTGTCACGTGCGGGGCAGAGCCCTCCTACCGGACACCAGGTACGGGTCAGGGCTCGGCAAGAGGAGGGCGTCATGGACGGTCGGATCCGAGTACGCGTCGTTCGTCGGCCCGCTCCCCGGGGGCAGGAGATCGACCGCAGGACGCCTTCCGGGCGGATTCTGCCGTACTGAGACCGGGCAACCGGCAGGAGCAGAGGCCGCGATCGGCTGTCTCCCGGGTGGACGGTCGACGTGGTCAGTCGCGCAGGATCCCCGGTGGCCAGAGCACGGTGACCCGGCGGCCGTTGGCCCGGGCGTACTCGACGACCTCGGCCGTGCCGCCGCGTCCGCGGGCCGGGCGGCCGTCCCAGACGGCGACCAGCAGCCCGCAGTGGTCCACGACCCAGCGCCCCGCCATGTCGTACGCCGCCTCCGGCGAGGGCTCGGCCGGCAGGTCCACGCGGGTCGTGCAGCGGGCGAGCAGCCGGTGGTAGGACGCCAGCGCCGCCGCGTCCTCGAACTGGGCCTCGTAGTCCGTCCCCGGGATCACGGCGGTGACCCGGGCGCCGGCCGCCAGCGCCAGGTCCGCGCACAGCTGGTCCGCCCCCGCCGCGAGACTGGTCAGCAACTCGGCCTCACCGCCCAGCAGCCCGCGCATCCCCTCCCGCACGGCGGACCGCACGGCATCGGGAAGAACACGGTGCCCGGTGACGCCGATCCTGGTCACACCGCCGGCCAAGCCCCTGCCGGTCATGCCGCCGCCCTTCGCCGACATCGGATCGACTCCGCGCACTCTAGGACTGTCCGAGGGGCTCCTGCCAGGTGAAGGTCTGTCCTGCGCGCCATCGGCGACCGCCGGGCGGTGGACGGAAGCGGCGAGTGCTTCGAGCCGGGAGGTCGTGAGGTCGTGAGGTGCACGGCGGTCCGCTCCGGCAGACAGCCGTCCACCGGGCCCGCGCAGCGGGCGGAGGGCCGGGAGTCCGGCCCGGCGGCGGCCACGGCCGAGGGCGGCGTACCGGGCGGCGGGAGAAGCGGCGGCGGCCGCGGCACCGGGCCGGACAGGGCGGTGCCCTACGCGGCCAGCGGCCCCAGCGCCAGGGGCTCGATCCGGCCCTCCAGCATCGCGCCGATGCCCTGTACGACGCACACGTCCGGCCGCTCCGCGATGTGCACCGGCATGCCGGTGGCCTCCCGGAGCAGTTCGTCGAATCCGGGGAGCAGCGCCGAGCCGCCGACCATCATGATCCCGCGGTCGGCGAGATCGGCGACCAGGTCGGGCGGGCAGTCCCGCAGCACCTTGCCGATCCCGTCGAGCACGGCCGTCAGCGGGGTCTGGATGGCATCGCGCACCGCGGCGGTGTCGACGAGCACGCTGCGCGCGCGCCCGGTGGCCACGTCCCGCCCGTGGATCTCCGTCGACGTCGGCCCGTACGGGGTGAGCCCGTTGCCCGACAGGGCGATCTGCAACGGCCGTACCGACTGGCTCGGCAGCATCAGCTCGTGCTCGTGCCGCAGCAGCTGCACGATCGCGTGGTCCACGGCCTCGCCGCCGACGGGCAGCCGCTCGGCGCACACGATGGACCCGAGGGAGAGCACGGCGACCTGCGTGGCGGCGGCCCCGCACACCAGGATCATGGTCGCCTCGGGCCGCTCCACGGGCAGGCCGCACCCCACGGCGGCGGCGATCAGCGTGTCGACCAGCTCCACCCGCCGCGCCCCCAGCCCCACCAGCGTCTCGATGGTCGCCCGCTGGGCCAGCGGGTCGGCGTCGTGCGGGGTGCAGGCCGCGGCCCGGAGCCGGGGCTTGCGGCGCAGCATCCGGCGGGTCTTGTCACCGAGCAGATGACGCAGCATGCGCTGGGCCATCTCGATGTCGACGACGGTGCCGCCGGCGACGGGCCGCACGACACGGATGTAATCGGGTGTCCGGCCCGTCATCCTCTCCGCGAGCTCGCCGACGGCGATCAGGGCGCCGGTACGGGTGTTCATGGCGGCGACGGAGGGCTGGTCGACGACCAGCCCCATGCCCTTCACGTACACCCGGGTGCGGGCGGCCCCCAAGTCGACGGCGAAATGGCAGCGGCGCAACTGCTCCAGGCTGACGGTCACGGCGGATCCTCCCGAGTGCGCGGGCCGTGGGGCGGGCGACGAACGACGGCTTCCTTCGCATCCTCCGGGGGATCGGCTCGGCGCGCCTGCGGGAGGGGGCCGGGCGGGGTGCGGCTGAATGGGGGGTTTCGGGCACGGGAGCGTGAGAAGGCTCGGGCGCCCGTTTGTCACCGAAGGCGACGGGCCGTGTCAGGGCAAGCGCGTCACGATGCCCCGGACCACCCCCAGCTCCACCAGGTCCTGGGGCCGGATGCGCAGCTGGTCGGCGGTCGCCTCGACCTCTTCCGGGGGGCGTTTCAGGATGGCCGCGGCCAGCTCCGGGGCGATGACGGAGAAGTAGCTGTCCGGCGTGGCCCAGGTGTTGCCGGGCGCGGCCAGCGCCAGCGCACCGCCCGAACCGCCCTCGCCGATGACGAGGGTGGTGATCGGCATCCGGGCCGCCGCCACCTCCCCGAACAGCTCCGCGATCGCCGCGCCCGCGCCCTGCCGTTCCGCGTCGGCGTCATTCGCGGCGCCCGGGGTGTCGACGAGGGTCAGCACGGGGATGTCCAGCCGGTCCGCGAGCCGTATCAGACGAGCGGCGGTGCGGTACCCGGCCGGCCGGGTGGCCGCCCCGGTCTGCGCGGCGAACGCGATGGTACGGCCGTTCCGCTCGCCGAACCCGCACAGCATCCCGTCCGGATCCGCGCCGCCGCACCGGTCGCCGACGAGGGCGACCCGGCGGGTGAAGTAGGCGTCCAAGTAGGCGTGGGCGCGGGGGCGTTGCGGGGCGCGGGCGCGCCGGACGGCCTCCCAGCCGGTGGCGGGCAGCCCGGTGGTGGGCAGGCCGGTGGTGGGCAGGCCGGCGTCGGGCAGGCCGGCGTCGGGGAGTCCGGTGGCGCCGAGGGCGGCCGGCGGGTCCGCCGGGTCCGTGGCCGGTGCGGTCAGCAGCCGCAGCCACAGCCCGAGCACCGTCCTCAGCTCGGCCAGGGGCACCACGGCGTCCACCGCCCCCGCCGCCAGCTGCGCCTGAGCCGTGTACGCGGCCGGGTCGGCGTCCGGCGGGCGGACCCGGGAGCCCGCGAAGCCGACCTGGGCGCCGGGCAGCGCCAGGACCACATCGGCGCCGGCGCCCAGGGTGGCCCAGCCGCCGCCGGTCGTCGGGTCGCGCAGGACCGCGATCTGCGGCAGCCCCGCCTCCCGGGTGAGCGCCGACTGCCGTGCCACCCGCTGGAGTTGGGACAGGGCGAGCATGCCCTCCTGCATCCGGCTGCCGCCGGTCGCGACCAGCGGGACCACCGGGAGGCGGTGGGCGCGGGCATGGACGTACGCCGCCTCCAGCCGGTCCCCGGTCCGTTCGCCCAGCGAGCCGCCGAGGAACCCGAACTCGAACGCGATCAGCACGGCCGCCGTGCCCTCGACGCGTGCGGTGCCGACGACGACCGACTCCTCCTCGCCGGTGCGCTCGGCGGCGCGGGCGCGCGAGGCGTCGTAACCCTGCCAGCCGAGCGGGCCGTCGGGCCCGGACTGCCGTGCCGGGGGCGGGAGTTCGGCGAAGGTGTCCGGATCGGCGACGAGGGCGAGGATCCGGCGGGCGGAGAGCCGTTCGGGCGTCTGCTCGGGCATCTGCTCAGGCACCCAGGGCCCGCTTCATGATCTTCCCCATGTCGTTGCGGGGAAGGGCGTCCAGGTAGCGGACCACGCGTGGCCGTTTGTGCGGGGCGAGCCGGCCGGCCACATGGTCGGCCAACTCCTGCGCGGACGGCGGCGATTGCGGGTCGGCCGGGACGATCCAGGCGACGATCCGCTCGCCCAGGTCCGCGTCCGGCTCCCCGGTGACGGCGGCCTCTCGCACCCCCGGATGTTCGAGCAGCGCGTTCTCGATCTCACCGGCCCCGATCTTGTAACCCCCGCTCTTGATCAGGTCGGTGGCCTTGCGTCCGACGATCCGTACATAGCCGTCCGGCTCCCGCACGGCCATGTCGCCGGTGCGGAACCAGCCGTCGGCGGTGAAGGCGGCGACGGTGGCGTCGGGCCGGTTGAGGTACTCGGTGAACAGGTTCGGGCCGCGCACCTGGATCTCCCCGACGGTCTCCCCGTCGTACCCGGCGATCGCCGTCCCGTCCTCCTCCACCAGCCGCAGCTCCACGCCCGGCAGCGGCACACCGACGGTCCCCGCCCGTGCCTCCCCGTCCGCGCGGACGCTGGTGTTCATCAGGGTCTCCGTCATGCCGTACCGCTCGATCACCCGCCGTCCGGTCGCGGCCGCGATCCGCTCGTGGTCGTGGACGGGCAGCGCGGCGGAGCCGGAGACCAGCAGCCGGGCCCGGCCGAGCGCCTTCGCCAGTCCGGGGTCGTCCGGCAGCGCCTCGGCGATGCGGTGGTACATGGTGGGCACGCCGAACAACATGGTCGCGCCGTCGTTCAGCTCGCGGGCCACGCCGTCGGTGTCGAAACGCCCGAGGTGACGGACGCTGCCACCGCGCCGCAGCGGTCCGAGGATCCCCAGTACGAGCCCGTGCACATGGAAGAGCGGGAGGCCGTGCACGAGGGTGTCCTCCCCGGTCCACTGCCAGGCGTCGGCGAGCGCGTCCAGGGTCGCGGCGAGCGCCCGGCGCGGGATGACGGCGCCCTTGGGCGGGCCGGTGGTGCCGGAGGTGTAGACGACGAGGGCGGGGTCGGACTCGGTGGTGCGGTCCTCGGGGACCGGGCCGGAGGCGTCCACGTCGACGTCGATGCGCGGCAACGAGGCGAGGGCGGGCGGGAGTTCGGCGCCCGGAGCGGCCAGCACCGCGCTCGGCGCGCTGTCGGCGAGGATGTGCGCGAGTTCCTTGTCGCCCGACTTGGGGTTGAGCGGTACGGCCGCCTTGCCGGCGAGCAGCGTGCCGACGACGGCGACGGCGGTCTCCAGTTCCGGGGTCGCCCACACGGCGACCCGGTCGGCGTCCCCGACCCGGCCGGCCAGGGCGCCCGCCGCGGCGGCGAGTCGCCCGTACGTCAACGACCGTGGGCCGAACCGCAGGGCGACCATCCCCCAGACTCCGTCCGGGGGGACCCCCATCTCGCTGCGCTCGCCGGAGCCGTCCACCAGGGCCGGAAACAGAAGGGACACGCGACGACTCCTCACATCGGAAACACCGGTCGGAACCTCGACAGCCCCTTCCTACACCAGGAGCAGCGCTCCCAGGGCACCCCACCCGCGCCCCGGACCCGGGGTGTTGATCACGGTGACGGGAGCGGGGGCAACGACAACGGGACGCGAAGCCGGCACAGGCCGTCACGGGCGCCGCGTCCCGACGACGGTGCACAGATCGGGTGCGAGCCGCACCTCCGTCGCCCGCAGGGCGGGATGCTCCAGCCAGTGCAGCCGCGCCCGGTCCACACCTCCCGCGTGCCGGGGCGGCCACCGGTCGGAGGGCGTGAAGTCGTCGATGACGACGGTGCCGCCGGGGACCAGCAGCCGTTCGACGTCGGCGGGCACATCGCCGTCGGCCTTCCCCTGCCCGCCCCCGTCGAGCACGAGCAGGTCGTACGGCCCGTACGCCCCGACCTCCCGCCAGTCCCCGCACAGCACCCGCACGCCGGCCCGGTCCCGGAACACCTCGGCGGCGGCCCCGGCCCGCCCGGCGTCCCGCTCCACGCTGAAGAGCCGCACCCCGTCCCGGGCTCCCGACGCCAGCCAGGCCAGCCCCACCCCCAGCCCGGTCCCGGTCTCCCCGATCCGCCCCGACACCCCGACCCCGCCGGCGAGCAGCTGCAGCAACCGCCCCTGCTCGGGCCGGCAGGAGTAGGGGAAGGAGCGGTCCCGGGCGGCGCCGAGGGCACGCTCGACGAGGGAAGGCAGGCCAAAGAGGCCGGAATAGGCGTCGGTGCCGTGAAGTGTCATGGCAGAGTTTCCAGCTCTTCCCCGTCTTCTCAGCCGACCGGGACGGGTGGGCCGGTGGGAAGCACGACGTCGGCGACGACCGCGCTCACATTGTCGGCCCCGCCCGCCGAGTTGGCCTCCTCGACCAGCACCCGCACCGCGTCCCCGGGCTCGACGACATCCAGCAGCTCGCGGATCCGCTCGTCGGAGACCTCCCGGCTCAGCCCGTCCGAGCACACCAGATACCGGTCCCCGTCACGCGCCTCGTGCAACTTCAGATCCGGCGTGGCCGCCCGGTCCCCCGACAGCGCCTTCGCCAGCAGCATCCGCTGCGGATGGCTCTCGGCCTCCTCCGGCGTCAGCCGCCCCTCGTCGATCAGCGACTGCACCACACTGTGGTCGTGGGTGATCCGGAACAGCTCACCGTCCCGCAGCAGATACGCCCGCGAGTCCCCGATGTGGACGAGGGCCAGCCGGGACCCGGTCCACAGCAGCGCGGTGAGCGTCGTACCGACCTCCGCGCCTCCCTCTGCCGCCTCCCGCACGGCCTCGCTCGCCGACCGCACCGCGTCCTCCAGGAGGTTCAGCACGTTGCCCGCCGAAAGCTCCTCGTCCTCCAGGGATTTCAGCGCCTCCACGGCGGCGGCACTGGCCAGTGCCCCGGCCGGACCCCACCCGTCGGCGACCGCCAGCAGCCGGCGCCCCGCGTACGCGGTGTCCTGGTTGGACGGCCGGACAAGCCCCCGGTCCGAGCGGGCGGCATAACGCAACTCCAGCATCTTCGTCGTTTCCCTTCTCGACTCTCCCGACAGGTGGTCGACGAGGAACGCGGCCAGGTCCCGTCGTACGACGGTCTCCGCCTCGATACGGGCCCAGTACGCCCGTATCTCCCGGGCGGCCAGGCCGGCCGGCAGCCCGCACACCTCGCGGATCAGGGCCAACGGCATCCCGAGCCGCCGCAGCCAGGCGACCAGCCGGGCGCGTTCGAGCTGCTCGACGGCGTAGTAGCGGTAGCCGGTGTCCGGGTCGACCCGGGCCGGCCTCAGCAGTTCCAGCTCGTCGTACAGCCGCAGCGCCTTCGGCGACAGCCGGCAGGCCTTCGCGAAGGCGCCGATGGTCATCCACTCCATGCCGTCACCCTGCCCTGCCTCGCGTTCCTCGACGTCCACCACCGATGCTGGGGCTTCACCGAAGGTGAAGGTCAACGGGTTAGTCTGCCGAAGAATCGCAGTCACCGTCAGTCAAGGGAGCCCCCGCCGTGCCTCGCATAGCCCTCGCCACCTACGACCCCGGTACGGAGCCGAGCAAGGACCAGGACCTGCCGGTGCTGCTGCGGGCGCTGGCCGCCGGCGGTGCGGACGCCGTCGCGCATGCCTGGGACGAGCCCGGCGTGGAGTGGGGCGGCTACGACCTGGTCGTCATCCGTTCCACCTGGGACTACAGCTGGCGTACGGACGAGTTCGTGCCGTGGGCGGAGCGGGTCGGGAAGGCGACGCGGCTGGCCAACCCGGTCTCCGTCGTGCGCTGGAACACCGACAAGCGGTATCTCGGCGACCTCGCGGCGGCCGGGGTACCCGTCGTGCCGACGCGGTACCTCGCCCCCGGCGACCCGGCCGAGGCCGCCGGTCTCCCCGCCGACGGTGACTTCGTGGTCAAGCCGACCTTCGGCGCCGGGGCCCGGTTCGCCGCCCGCTACACGCCGGGCGAGCACGAGACGGCCGTACGGCATCTCGCGCGGATGCACGACGAGGGGCTGACCGCGATGGTGCAGCCGTACGTCGCCGGGATCGACGTCAGCGGGGAGCGGGCTCTGCAGTTCTTCGGCGGGCGGCTGCTGCACGCCAGCCGCAAGCGGGCCGTGCTCACGCCGGGCACGGCGTACGACGCGGACAAGGTCGCCCACCCGGACCTGGAGCGGTGGAGCCCGACGCCGGCCGAACTCGCGGTCGCGGAGCGCGCGTTGGCCGCCGTACCGGAGGCGCCCGAGCTGCTGTACGCCCGGGTGGACCTGGTCGACGGGGAGGACGGGCAGCCGCGGGTGATGGAGCTGGAGCTGGTCGAACCGAACCTGTTCCTGTTCCTGCATCCGGGGTCGGTGGACGCCGTGGCGGCGGCGGTCATCGGCGCGGCCCGTCGATGACGGCGGTGCGCTGCAGCAGGCCCCAGGTGAACTCCGCGACCACCTGACGGCCGTCGGGCACCTTGAAGGTCAGGCCCCAGCGAGTCGGGGCCGAGCCCTCCAGGGGGCGGGCGGGGGCGAAGGCGCGGGCGGCCTCGTCGACCGTGCAGGACCAGGGGGTCAGATCCTTGTACGTCTCCAGTCTCGGCGCCGGGGCGCCGGGGGCGCGGACCAGCCACTCGTTCCAGACCGCGCCGCCGGGGCCGACCATGATCTCGAAGCGCAGGGTCGGCCAGAGGGGGAGCGCCCACTGCCAGGCCATGCACTCCAGGTCGACCACGGTCCGTTTCGTCTCCGACTCGGGCGGGCCGAGGACCGAGCGGTAGCGGGCGGCGACGGACCGGGACCTGGACGACCGGACCATCGCCTGCCAGCGCTTGTTGGCCTCCCTCATGTCCGCGATCGACGCGCCCAGTTCGCGCCGGGCGGTCTCCACCAGGTCCGGGTTATGGTCGGCCATACGGCGCAGCAGCACCAGCTGGAAGTCCAGTTGCATGGGACCCATGGTGGCCCGATGGCGGCCCCATGGTGCACATGCCCGTGGCCGGGTCGTTCCCGACCATTGCCCGGGCAATCCTCGATGGTTAGCCTGTGTTCGTCATGCCGATCGCCTGTTGATATCTCGAACGGCTCCGCCGCTCCGACGAGATCTGGCGCTTAGACCCAAGGGAGGGGGCCGGACGTGGGACGCCTTGTGCCTGCCGTGACCCGGGCTCTCGACATTCTTGAGCTCTTCCTGGACGGGGACGGGACCCTCTCCGCCCCCGACATAGTGCGCAAACTCCAGCTGCCGCGGACCACCGTGCACGAGCTGGTGACCACGCTCTCCGCCCGCTCGTACATCGTGCCCGTACCCGGACAGCCCGGACGCTACCGGCTCGGTGTCCGCCCGTACCAGCTCGGCAGCAGATATGCCGAGCAGCTCGACCTCGCCGCCGAGGGCCAGCAGGTCGCCCGGTCCGTCGCCGAGACCTGCGACGAGACCGTCCATGTGGCGATCCTGGAGGGCACCGACGTCATCTACATCGCCAAGGTCGACTCCACGCACGCGGTCCGCATGGTCTCCGCGGCCGGCCGCCGGCTGCCCGCCCACTGCACCTCGGTCGGCAAGATGCTGCTGGCCTCACTGCCGGAGCCGGAGCTGTCCGCGCGCATCCCGGACGACGCCGACCTGGTCCGGATGACCCCGAACAGCATCACCGAGCCGGACGCCCTGCGCGAGGCCCTCGCCGAGATCCGCGCCCGCGGCATCGCCGTGGAGAGCCGAGAGTCCAACCCGGACGTCTCCTGTGTCGCCGCGCCGGTCCGCGACCGCACCGGCCAGGTCGTCGCGGCGCTCTCCATCTCCGTCCCGATGATCCGCTGGAGCGACGAGCGCCGGGGCGAGCTGGAGCAGCTCGCCGCGAAGGGCGCCGCCGAACTCTCCGAGCGCCTCGGCCACCGGAGCGTGGGATGACGACGACGGCTTACGAGGTCGCGGTCGCGGCGGAGGCGACGCTCGGCGAGGGCCCGACCTGGGACCCGGCGACCGGCCGCCTCATCTGGATCGACATACTCGGCTCGCGCGTCCACACCTACGACCCGTCGACGGGCCGTCGTACGACCCGGACGACGGACCAGCACGTGGGCGCGGTCAAACCCCGCGCGAACGGCGGCCTGGTCCTCAGCCTCCGGGACGGCGTGGCCCTGCTCGACCCCGACGACACGTTCCGCTGGCTGCACCACGAGCCGGTCGCCGGGCGCCGCGCCAACGACGCGGCCGTCGCCCCCGACGGCTCCCTGTGGGCGGGCACGATGCGCTACGACGAGACGACCGGGGGCGGCACGCTCTCGCGGGTGACGGGCGACGGTACGGCGACGACGCTGCTGCCCGACGTCACCGTCAGCAACGGCACGGGCTGGAGCCCGGAGGGCCGCCACGTCTACTACATCGACACACCGACGCGCCGCGTGGACGTCTTCGACTACGACGGCGAACTCCCCGTCAACCGCCGTCCGTTCGTGACGATCGAGGAGGGCGCCGGTTACCCCGACGGCCTGACGGTCGACGCGGACGGCTGTGTGTGGGTGGCGTTGTGGGACGGGGGAGCGGTGCGGCGGTACACGCCGACGGGTGAACTGGACCGTGTCATCACGCTGCCGACGCCCCGTACGACGGCCTGCGCGTTCGGTGGCGCCGACCTGACGGATCTGTACGTCACGACGGCGCGGGTGGGGCTGGATGCGCCGCATCCCACGGCGGGTTCACTGCTGGTGATTCCGGGCGCGGGACAGGGAGTTGCCCAACCGGCGTTCGCTGGGTAGAGGTTGCCCGGACGACGTGTTCGTCCGCGGGTGCGTGGGGGCTGGTCGCGCAGTTCCTCCCCCAGCCTTCGGCCGGGGGTACCCCCAGCGCCCCTGAAGGGGCGCTGCAGCCGCCGCTTCTTCCCAGCCGGCGCCGTTTTCTCCAGCCGCGGGCAGTCGTGTCTCCCCCAGAGGCACCCTGCAAGCGCCGGTAAGCGTCCCCGCCACCCCCGGCCCCGGTTCCCTGCGCTACTCAAGCACCGCGACTTCCTTTGTCCGGACCGTCGCGTGTGCTCGTACCGCCGCTATCTCCTGCGGGTGCCTCAGGATCCGGGACACCGCGCCGATCTCCTGGAGGAGGTGGGTGGAGTCCGGGGTGTCGGTCGTGTCGGTGGGGTCGGGAGTGCGGTCCCGTGTGTCCACGGCGTTCAGGATGCTGACCGCGGAGGCCAGGGCCCGGGCCCGTTCGGACGGGTGGCCCAGGTCGAGCGCGGCGTCGTAGGCGCGCCTGTCGAGGTCGGCGTCGATGTGCCGGGTCAGGGGGAGCAGGACGTCCCGGATGAACGTCTCGCGTCGCGTCAGCCGCAGTTCGGGCGTGGCACGCAGCACGAAGGGGACGCCGTCGCCGTGCACGGTCCGGGTCAGCTGGTACAGCGGCCGCAGCTCGCGGTGGGCGATCCGGACCCGCCAGCGGTCGTGGAGGTACTGGCCGACGTGGGGGAGGATGAAGCCGACGGCGATGTTGATGGCGGAGAGGGCGGCGGCGGCCGGGGCCAGGTCGGTGCTGAGCCAGTCCAGGTCCGCACCGGTCCAGCGGGCGGCGACCGCGACCAGCTTGGCCGCGTCGAAGATCAGGTTCAGTACGTAACCGACGCCGAGCAGCTTCAGTCCCGAGCGCAGCCATGCGTCGAGGCCTTCCGTGCGCACCCAGTTCCAGATCAGCCGCGAGGTGATGACGCAGGCCAGGGAGTGGGCGACGAGGTAGAGCAGGATCTCCTCGCGCATGTACGGGGTGGTGGCGTAGTACGTGTCCAGGTCCCGCAGCCGCTCCACGGGCACGTCGGCGAGGGCGAACAGCAGCCACAGGGTGGCGATCACCGCGGAGTAGCCGGAGATCACCCAGCGGATCGCACGCCGGGTGGCCGCGGACCGGTCGGACAGGCCGTTGCGCCAGGCGATGATCAGCAGCAGACAGGAGGCGCCGAGCGCGGTGAGCAGTGAGTAGCACCAGGGCGCCGAGATGTTGGGCACACCGGTCCACCGGTTCACGGCGGCGATCGTCGAAGGGGTGCAGAACACGAACACCGCGCTGCCGAGCAGCAGCAGTCCGCCGACCGCGCGCAGCAGCGGGTCCCGCCACAGCCGGATGATGGAGGGCAGCTTGATCACCAGGGCGGTGGTGAGCACCGCGGTGGGGATCCAGAAGGAGATGTAGAACTCGCCGAGGACTCCGGCGGGGTTGGGCATGGCCAGGGGGGAGGTCACCGCGCCGCTCCGCCGCGCCCGCGGTAGCCGAGGGAGCGCTGGACGGGGTCGTGCGGGGAGCGGCCCGGCCGTTCGACGTACGGCCGGAAGGCGGTGGCCAGCCGGTAGCCGAAGTCGTCGGCCTCGGCCTCGTCGGTCTCCCGGGAGCCGTTGCGCGCGGCGACCGTCAACGCCGTGTCCCGCCAGCCGGGTTGGCCGGCGAGCGCGCGGGCGGCCTCCGGGGCGACCCCGTGCTGGTGCCGGTGGCCGGCCTGTAGATGCCACAACTCATGGCCGAGGATGACCAGTTGCTGTACGGCCTCGGCCCGCTCCTCGACGATGACCAGGTCGAAGTCCTGGAACTCCACCCACAGTCCGGTGACCTCGATCTCGTCCGGGAACCGCTCGAACCGCAGCTTTACCGGCCGTCCGGCGCGCAGCGCGGTCATTTCCTCGCACAGCGCCCGGCACAACTCGCCCACGTCGGCGGGCGGATACGGCCGGGCACGGACGGCGGCGGCGAGGCCGGCGGCGAGGACGCGCATCTGTGCGTTCGGCCGGGAGAGCCGCAGCCTCGCGGTGATCCGGGCCCACAGGTGCCGAGCGCCGGCCAAGTCCATCGCTCCCCCTTCGCACCGCCCCGACGGCGGTCACCGCGCCGCGGCGGCCCGTCCGAGGTTACGCGTCCGGATGTGTCCGCGTCATGCGATCCGACGTCGGTGATTCACCGGGGAACGAGTGAGAACGAGTGCCTGATACAGGAAAGTCGCGCTGTACCCATTGACGCGGAAGCGCTTCGATTTTACGGTCCCGTTCGAAGTTACGGGCATGATTCGATATGTCGAACGAGTGTAAGGGCAGGCAATGGGACGACCTGGCCTCAGTCGCAGGCAACTACTGGGCGCTGCGGGCGGGCTGGCGGTGGCGGGGAGCTTCGGCTTCGCGGCCCTCGGCAGCGGCGCCGACGCGCTCGCCTCCACCGCACGCACCCGCGTGCGCTACTGGAACCTCTTCAGCGGCGGTGACGGCTCCAACATGATCGCGATGCTGGACGCCTTCCGTAAGGCGCACCCGGACATCGCGGTGAAGGACTCCACCCTCCAGTGGGGCAACCCCTTCTACACCAAGCTCGCCATGGCGGCCGCCGGCAACCGCGCACCGGACCTCGGCGTCATGCACATCGGCCGGGTCGCCGGCTTCGCGCCCGGCCGCCTCCTGGACGCCTGGGACGTCGGCCTGCTCGCCAAGTACGGCCTGCGGGAGTCGGACTACAACCCCAGGCTGTGGCAGCGCGGCATCGTCGACGGCAAGCTCTACGCCCTCCCGCTCGACGTCCACGTCCAGCTCTGCTTCTACCGCAAGGACGTGCTGAAGAAGGCGGGCCTGCTCGGCGCCGACGACCGGATCGTGCCCGTCACCTCGACCGACGACTGGTTCGGCGTGCTCAAGGAGGCCAGGAAGGCCACCAAGAAGGGCCTGCAGACCATCGGCCTGTGGATCAACGACCAGAACTTCCAGTGGTGGTTCTTCGTCGCCTTCTACACCCAGCTCGGCGGCACCTGGTTCAACGACGCCCGCACCGAGGTCACCTTCGACACCGACAAGGCCACCCAGGTCCTGGAGTTCCTGCGCCGCCATGTCACCGACGGCTACGCCGACCCGACGATGGGCTCCGTCAACGCCGAACAGTTCATCAACGGCGCCCCGTTCGCCTGGGAGGGCAACTGGTCGGTGCCGGTCTACTCCGGCGCCAAGCTCGACTACGGCGCGATCCCGCTGCCGCCCGTCTTCGGCACCCAGGCCACCCACGCCGAGTCGCACTCCTTCGTGCTGCCCCACCAGTCCGACCGCGGCGGTGCCACCAACGAAGCGGCCCACCAGCTCGCCGCGTACGTCGTCACCCACGCCCAGCAGTGGGCGGCCGGCGGCCACATCCCCGCCTATCTGCCGACCCTCTCCACCCCCGCGTACCAGAAGCTCTACCCGCAGAACGAGTACGTCTCGGCCATGAACCACCAGGCCAACGAGCCCAAGGTGTGGTTCGCGGGCTCCACCGGCATCCTCGCCCAGCGCGTCGGCCCGGTCGTCGTCTCCTCGACGATGGGCTCCGCCAGGCCCGACGCGGCGGCCCGCCGGATGAAGAGCGAACTCGCCACGCTGCTCGCGATGAAGAACCCCATGGACGGCAGGACCGCCGCGCAGGGAGGTACGGCCGCATGACGACCGCCGAGACCGTTTTCGCACCGGCCCGCGCCAGGACGGCCGCCGCGAGCGCCACCCTCCGCCGCAGGCAGGGCTTCCAGCACGGCGGCTGGTTCGTGGCGCCCTTCCTCCTCCTCTTCACCCTCTTCGTGATCTGGCCGCTGCTGCGCGGCGTCTACCTCAGCCTCACGGACGCCAACATCACCGGCACCGGCGAGAGCTTCATCGGCCTCGACAACTACCGCGAGGCCCTCAAGGACCCGCTGATGTGGGACGCCCTGGGCCACAGCGCGTACTTCACACTCCTGGTGGTCCCCTGCATCACGGTCCTCGCCTTCCTCCTCGCGATGCTCGCCCACCACATCGAGCGCGGCAAATGGCTGTGGCGCCTCTGCTTCTTCGCGCCCTTCCTGCTCCCCTCCACGGTCGCCGGCAACCTCTGGCAGTGGCTGTTCAACCCCGGCACGGGAATGATCAACTACGTGTTCGGCATCGACACCCCGTGGCTGACCGACAAGTCGTACGCGATGCTCGCCATCGTCATCGAGACCCTGTGGTGGACGGTCGGCTTCAGCTTCCTGCTCTACCTGGCCGCCCTCCAGTCCATCCCCGCCCACCTCTACGAGGCCGCGAAGCTGGACGGCGCCAACGCCTGGCACCGCATGGTCCACATCACCCTGCCGATGCTCCGCAACATCACCGGCCTGGTCATAGCCCTGCAGATCCTCGCGTCACTCCAGGTCTTCGACCAGGCCGTGGTCATGATGGACTTCGGCCCCGGCCCCGAGAGTTCCACCCGCACCTTCGTCCAGTACACCCTGGAGGAGGGCTTCACCAGCTACCGCGTGGGCTACGCCTCCGCGATCTCCGTCATCTTCTTCGTGATCATCGCGGCCGTCGCCCTCGCGCGCATGTGGCTGCTGCGCAACCGCACCGAGGAGGCCACCCGATGACGACCGCCGTACCCGTGAAGCCCCGTAGGGCATGGACCCCCAGCCAGATCGTCCTCACCCTCCTCGGCGCCGCCGTCTCCGTGGTCTTCCTCGCCCCCCTCTTCTGGGGCCTGTTCACCTCCCTCAAGTCGGAGACCGAGGCCGTCGACGTACCGACGCACTGGCTGCCCAAGCACTGGACGGGCCAGGCCTGGAAGGCCCTCTTCGAGACCGGCAACATCACCAACTGGTTCGTGAACTCCCTGGTCGTCTCGGTCTGCGTGACGTCCGTCGTCGTACTGGTGAGCGCGCTCGCCGGATACGGCTTCGCCCGCACCGAGTTCCGCGGCAAGGGCGCGCTGATGGGCCTGGTCATGTCCGGCCTGATGGTCTCCCCGGCCGTCCTCGGTGTCCCCCTCTTCACCACCGTCCAGCAGATGGGCATGGTGGACACCTACTGGGGCATGATCCTGCCGCAGTGCGCCCCGGCCGCGATGGTCTACATCCTCTACAAGTTCTTCCAGGGCATCCCGCGCGAACTGGAGGAGGCCGCCTTCATCGACGGCGCGGGCCGCTGGCGGGTCTTCTTCACCATCGTCCTGCCGCTGTCCCGCCCCTCCCTCGCCGCGGTCGGCATCTTCACCTTCATCGCCTCGTGGAACAACTTCCTGTGGCCCTACATGGTGACCAACAACCCCGACCTGATGACCATGCCGAACGGCATCGCGACCGTCATGAACTCCTACGGCATCCAGTGGGCCCAGCTCATGGCCGGCGGCCTGATGGCGGGCCTCCCGCTGATCGTCGTGTTCGTCTTCTTCCAGCGCCAGATCGTGGCGGGCGTCGCCCACACGGGCCTGGCCGGCCAGTAGGGAGCCCGAGTTGAAGCGCTTCCCCGGACTCGCCGCACTCGTCACGGCCGCGGCGATCGCCCTCCTCCCCACCACCGCCTCCGCCGACGCCACCTACCCCGACCCCCTCCCCCTGACCGGCCAGCAGATCATCCACGACCCCACGGTCCACCAGCTGAAGAACGGCCGGTACGTCGCCTACTCCACCGGCGGCATCATCGGCGCCCGCCTCTCCACGAACCTCCGCGACTGGACCGACGCGGGCAACGCGTTCACCACCCCGCCGAGCTGGTGGTACGACTACAACTCCACCGCCGACCCCTGGGCCCCCGACCTCTCCTACCGGGACGGCCGCTACTGGCTCTACTACGCGGTCTCCTCCTGGGGCACCAACCACTCCGCGATAGGCGTGGCGACCTCCCCGTCCGGCCTCCCCGGCACCTGGACCGACCACGGCCCCGCCTTCACCTCGCAGACCACCGACTCCTGGAACGCCATCGACCCCGCGATCGTCCGCGCCGACGGCCGCCTGTGGATGGCGTTCGGCTCCTACTGGACCGGCATCCGCATGGTCGAACTCGACCGCAGGACCGGCAAGGCGCTCCCCGGAGCCCCGGTCGCCCACCTGGCCACCCGCCCCGACGCCCCCTACGCGGTCGAAGGCGCGTCGATCCTCCACCACGGCCGCTACTACTACCTCTTCGCGTCGTACGACGCCTGCTGCGCGGGCGTGAACTCGACGTACAAGATCAGAGTGGGCCGCTCGACGTCGGTGACGGGCCCGTACACGGACAGCACGGGCACGCCGATGCTGCAGGGCGGCGGAGACCTGTTCCTGGCAGGCCACGGCCGCTACATCGGCACGGGCGGAGAGTCCACCTTCCGCACCCACGGCAAGACCTGGCTGGCGTACCACTACTACGACGCCGACGACAACGGCACGCCGAAGCTGGGGCTGAATCCTTTGGGCTGGACAAAGAACGGCTGGCCGAAACTGAGCTAGGGGCAGCGGCCCCATAGGGGCGCGGGGAACTGCGCGACCAGCCACAACGCACCCGCACCCGCCCACGATTGAGAACAACCCACCCCGAAAGGCGAAAATGCGCACCGCCCGCTTCACCCTCGACCCCGCCTTCACCATCGGCGAAGTCAACCCCCGCTTGTTCGGCTCCTTCGTCGAGCATCTGGGCCGCTGTGTCTACACCGGCATCTTCGAGCCGACGCACCCCACGGCCGACGCCGAAGGCCTCCGCACTGACGTCCTCGACCTCGTCCGCGAACTCGGCGTCACCACCATCCGCTACCCCGGCGGCAACTTCGTCTCCGGCTACCGCTGGGAGGACTCCGTCGGCCCCGTCGAGGACCGCCCCCGCCGCCTCGACCTCGCCTGGCGGTCGACGGAGACCAACCGCTTCGGACTCGGCGAGTACATCTCCTTCCTGAAGAAGGTCGGCCCGCAGGCCGAGCCCATGATGGCGGTCAACCTCGGCACGCGGGGCGTGGCGGAGGCCCTGGAACTCCAGGAGTACGCCAACCACCCCTCCGGCACCGCCCTCTCCGACCTCCGGGCCGCGCACGGCGACAAGGACCCCTTCGGCATCAAGGTCTGGTGCCTGGGCAACGAGATGGACGGCCCCTGGCAGACCGGCCACAAGACGGCCGAGGAGTACGGCCGCATCGCCGCCGAGACCGCCCGCGCCATGCGCCAGATGGACCCGTCCGTGGAACTGGTCGCCTGCGGTTCCTCCAGCCAGTCCATGCCGACCTTCGCCGAGTGGGAGGCGACGGTCCTCGCGGAGACGTACGACCTGGTCGACTACATCTCCCTGCACGCCTACTACGAGCCCCAGGACGGCGATCTCGACTCGTTCCTGGCCTCCGCAGTCGACATGGAGTCCTTCATCGAGAACGTGGTCGCCACCTGTGACCACGTGGGCGCGAGGCTGAAGTCCCAGAAGAAGATCAACCTCTCCTTCGACGAGTGGAACGTCTGGTACACCTCGAAGTGGCATGAGATCGAGAACTCCGACGCGCGGGACTGGCCCGAGGCCCCCCGTCTGCTGGAGGACAACTACAGCGTCCTGGACGCGGTGGTCTTCGGCTCCCTCCTCATCGCCCTGCTCCGCCACGCGGACCGCGTCACGGTCGCCTGCCTGGCCCAGCTGGTCAACGTCATCGCCCCGATCATGACGGAGCCCGGCGGCCCGGCCTGGCGCCAGACGACGTTCTTCCCCTTCGCCCAGGCGTCGCGGTACGGCAGGGGCCAGGTCCTGGACGTACGCGTGGACTCACCGACGCACCAGACGAAGAAGTACGGCGAGACGAGCCTGCTGCACGCGACGGCGGTCAGGGCCGACGACGGCACGGTCACCGTCTTCGCGGTCAACCGCGGCCGGACGGAGGCCCTGCCCCTCGAAATCGCCCTGAGCGGCCTCGACCTGACCCAGGTCACGGAGCACAGCGTCCTCGCCGACCAGGACCCCGACGCCCGCAACACCCTGGAGGCCCCGGAGCGGGTCACGCCTCACCAGGCCGAGGGCACGACACTCAAGGAGGGCACGCTGAGCGCCGTCCTGGAGCCCATGTCCTGGAATGTGATCCGCCTGGCGTAAGCGCCCCTTTAGGGGCGCGGGGAACTGCGCGAGCAACCACACACAACCCGCACCTAACGGCCGGGGGAGTCCACCCCCACAACCCGGACTCCTCCGGCCGCACTCCCCAGCAACTCCAGCCGTACCGACCCAGGACCGATCTCCGTCGTCCCGTCCCCGAGCACGGCCAGCGCCAACGTGTTCGCGCCCCGAGTCCGCAGAATCCCGTTGGGCAGCACGAACGAATGCTGCGGCCCCACATCGTTGATGTACTGCCCCAGATTCCACCCGTTCAGAAAGATCTGCACCCGGTAGGCGCGAGCCGGATCGTCCTCCAGCACCAGCCCCACCGACGCGTCGACCCCGTCCGGCACGGCCAGCCGGAACCCGGTCCGGTACCAGGTGACACCCATCCCCTGGTCCGCGCGCGGAAGTTCGGCCGACTCCCACGCACCGTCCGCGAACCCGGGCAGATGCCAGCCCTCCCGTTCGCCGTACAGCCCGCCGTTGTTCTGCGGCCCCCGCACCGGATCCGGCGCACCGGCCCCCTGGATCCGCCAGCTCACCGTCGGGGAAGCCCCCTTGAAGGTCACGGTGGTCAATCCGCGTGCCGCCTTCTGCGTGTCCACGGATTTGCCGTCCATGTCGTGCTGCATCCGCCGCACGAGTACGGACAGCACATGCGACCGCTTCTCCTCCGCCTTCTCCCGGTCCTTCTTCGTTTTCGGCCCGGCGACGGGGAATTCGGCGGTGGCCGTCCAGCTCCCCTGCCGGACCGTCTTCGCGTCCGGTACCGGCATCCGGTGCGAGCCCAGCGGCTTCCCGTCCAGCCAGGCCATCAGCATGCCCTGGGTTCCCGTGCTGTAGGCGAGGGAGACGGACTCCAGGTCCACCAGGGAGTCGTCCTCGATCCGCCCCCGGTACCAGACGTCCCCGTAGTGGAAGCCGTAGTCGTCGGCGAAGAGCACGGGCCGGCCCGTCGGCACGGGCGTCGTGCTGAACGTCGTCTTCTTGTCGGCGACCGTCCACTTCGCGTCGTCGAAGCCCGCCGCCGACTCGGGGTTCTCGGTCTTCCGGCGCCAGCCGTCCAGCACGGGCAGCGTCACCTTCGGCGCCCCCGCGAGGTTGATCTCGGAGACGAGGCTGCCGGCAAGGCTCACCCGGGTCCGCACCGGCTGTCCGTTCCAGGTGACCGAGGTGATCCCGCGGGGCCCCCAGACCTCCAGACCGGTCTCGACGGTGGTGTCGCCGGTGAGCTCCACGGTGTCCCCGCGGAGCTTGGCGTGGCGCAGCAGCGTCGGGCCGTAGACCAGTACCGTGCCGGACGGGGTGTCGTACGGGAACAGCCGCATGGACGTCCCGTCGGCGGCGAAGAGCAGGAGCAGCGGGGTGTCGCTGTCGCCGCGCTGGACCAGGACCCGGGTGAGCCCGCCCACCCCGAGCGGCACGGTGACGTGCAGGACGTCCTGGTCGTACACCCAGGCCGCCTCGGCGTCGATGCGCTGGACGAACGGCTCGGACGGGCTCTCCAGCACCAGGTGCGCCATCTCGCCGTACCGGCCGGTGAACAGGGCGATGTCCTGCCGGCCGGCGGTGAGGACGAACGCCGGCTGGGCGGTGCAGTACCGCAACGTCCGTTCGCCGAGGGCGAGTCCGGTGGTCAGGAGCCTGGCGTCCGTGGCGGGGACGGTGACTTCGACGTCGTCGCCCGCCGCGGTCCTCAGCGTGGACTTCACCTCGGTCGTGCCGTCGTTGCGCAGCACGTACACATGTGAACCGGTGTCCGGGTTGGTGAGGTGGTACGCCTTCAGGCCGGGCACGTGGACGTCCGCCGCGCGTTCGAGTTTCGCGAAGTCCGGGACGCGCTGGAGGAGATGGCCGAGCTGGTGCATCGGCGCGATCTTCGTCGTGACGTTGCGGGCCTCGTCGATGGCCGCGCCGTAGTCGTACGACGTGTAGACGACCGGCGCGGGCAGCCAGCCCCAACTGGTGCCGCCGTAGGTCATGTAGACGTTGTGGAGGGTGATGCCGTTGGCGAGGTTGGTGAGGTAGAAGCGGCGTTCGTAGGCCGCGTCCCGGGTGAGCCGGGACCCGGCGTAGCCCTTGCCGCCGAACTCGACCCCGCCCCAGGGGTCGAACCAGCCGCCTCCGAACTCCGGTACGAAGCCGGGCGTGTGCGGGCTCGCGGTGGCCCCGCCCTTGAGGCCGCCGATCCCGAAGTCGCCCCAGTCGGGCGGGGTCTGGGAAGGCGAGGGGTAGCCGTCGAAGCCGTACAGCCACTTCCCCTTCTCGCCGCCGGTGTCGAAGGAGCCGGGGATCCAGTAGCCGTTGCGTCCCTTGTCGTTGTGGAAGAGGGGGACGTCGATGCCGTCGGCCCGTACCTTCTTGTACAGGTGGGACATGTAGGCGGGGCCGGTCGGGTCGGTGACGTGGCCGTCGTACTCGTTCTCGATCTGGTAGAGCAGCACGGACCCGCCGCCGTCCGTGAACTGGTGGCGGCGCACGATGCGGTTGACGGCCGTCAGCCACTCGTCGACGTGCCCGAGGTAGGTCGGGTCGGTGGTGCGGGCGGTGCCCTCGGTGGCGGTGAGCCAGCCGGGGAAGCCGCCGGCGTCGACCTCGGCGTTGATGTAGGGGCCGGGGCGGACGATGACGTACAGCCCGGTCTCGGCGGCCGTGCGGAGGAAGAGATCGAGGTCGCGGACGCCGGTGAAGTCGTACGCGCCGGGTGCGGGGGAGTGGTAGTTCCAGGCCGCGTAGATGCTGACCGTGTTGTAGCCGTGCGCCCGCATTTTCTCCAGGACGTCCCGCCACAGGGACGGGCTCGGGAGGCGGAAGGGGTGCATCTCGCCGGACCAGACCACCAGCCGTCGGCCGTCGACGACGAGTGAGTGGTGGTCGTAGCCGATGGTGTGCCGCTGCCCGTCGGCGCTCGGCGGGGCCGGGGCCGGGCCGGTCGGCACGCTGCGCGCCGCGTACGCCGAGGGCGCGCCGGGGCCGCCGCTGCCGCCCAGGGCGAAGCCGAGCGCGGCCGAGCCGGCGAGTGCACTGAAGGTACGTCTGCTGAGCGCCAAGGGATCCTCCCGGGCGATCTTACGGGGCGCGGGTCCGGTCATTCTGCACGGGAGTACGCCCCACAATGGATCCATGAGGATCTCGGCACGGGCGGATTACGCGGTACGGGCGGTACTGGAGCTCGCCGTACGGCAGGGCGACGGTCCGGTGAAGGCGGAGGAGATCGCCTGTGCGCAGGACATCCCGCACAAGTTCCTTGAGGGCATCCTGGGCGACCTGCGGCGCGCCGGGATCGTCGACAGCCGGCGGGGCGGGGGCGGCGGCTACCGGCTGGCCAGGGAGGCGTCCGCGATCACCGTGGCGGACCTGATCCGGGCGGTGGACGGTCCGATCGTGTCGGTACGCGGCGAACGCCCGACGGGCCTGGCCTACACCGGCACCGCCCAGCCCCTGCTGCCGCTCTGGATCGCGCTGCGCGCCAACGTCCGCAAGATCCTCGAAGGTGTCACCGTGGCGGACATCGCGGCGGACGCGCTCCCGGAACCGGTACGGGCACTGGCGGCGGAACCGGCGGCCTGGGAGAACCCGTAGCGCCCGGACAGGCTTCAGGGGGCTGTGAAATCCGGTGTTGTGAATGGCCGGAGTTCGCCCTGACCGGTTCGCGTGGGGGTTCCTACGATTCGAGCGCCCCGGTCTTCACAGGAAACCCACAGGTTCTTCAAAGGTAAACCATGTGGGTGATGAGGGTCGCGGGCGTAACCCCCCACCCGATCACCGAACTGGAGAAACCATGGGACTCAGGAGACCCAGGAGACATGGACTCCTGCTCGGCGGAGCGCTCGCCGCGCTGCTCACCGCCGGGCTGCCCGCCCAGGCCCGGGCCTCGTCGTCGCCCGTGTTCGACGACCCGCCGCCGGACAAGATCGTCATCACCATCGCCACGGTGAACGGCTCCGGCTGTCCGCAGGGCACCACCGCCGTCGCCGTCTCCGAGGACAACACCGCCTTCACCGTCACCTACAGCGCCTATCTCGCCCAGGCGGGCGGCAACTCCGACCCCACCGCCCTGCGGCGCAACTGCCAGCTCAACCTGGTGGTGCACGTCCCGCAGGGCTTCACCTACGCCATCGCCAGCGCCGACTACCGGGGCTACGCGTCCCTCCAGTCCGGCGCCACCGGCACCCAGCGCGCCTCGTACTACTTCCAGGGCTCGTCCAACACGGCCGCCGCCAGCCACCCCTTCAGCGGCCCCTACGACGACAACTGGCAGGCCACCGACACCACCGACTGGGCCCAACTGGTCTGGGCACCCTGCGGGGTCCAGCGCAACTTCAACATCAACACGGAGCTGCGGGTGAACGCCGGGACCGCCAACCCCGGCAAGGTCAGCTTCATGACCATGGACTCCACCGACGGCGACATCAGCACCGTCTACCACATGGCCTGGAAGGAGTGCCCCGGCAAGTAGGCCCACCGGGCCGCCCGGGCGGTCACAGGCTGCCCGGGCGGACCAGGCCGGTCCGCCCGGGACTGGTACGACGGCTCCCGCCTCGCCGCCCTCGGCGACGTCGTGATCGTCACCGCCAGCTACCGCGTGGGATCGCTGGGTTACCTGTATCTGCCGGAGATCGGCGCCGCCAACCTCGGCCCCCGGGACCAGGATGCCCTGGGTCTTCGGCGGCGCGGTCGCCGAGTTCGTCAGGATCGGCTCGGTGCACGACTGGCTGCCGTACGCCCCGCGACGGCCGCCCGCGTCCGCCACTTCGCCTGAGCGAGAGCGGGAGGAGAGTAGGAACGGGAGCGGGAACGGGAACGGGAACGCGCTCAGACCTTGCTGTCGCCCGGCACCGTGTTCCGGAAGGTGTTCCGGTACGCCTGCGGGGAGACGCCGATCGCCGCGTGCAGGTGCTGCCGCAGGGACGTGCCGGTGGCGAAGCCGACCTCCGCCGCGACGCGGTCGACCGGAAGGTCGCTGCTCTCCAGGAGGTGGCGGGCGCGGTGCACCCGCTGCTGGATCAGCCAGCGCCCCGGGCTGGTACCGGTCTCCTCCTGGAAGCGGCGCGCGAAGGTGCGCCGGCTCATCCGCGCATGCTCGGCCAACTCCCCGAGGGCGAGCGGGCGTTCCAGGTTCTCCAGGGCCCAGGCCCGGGTGGCCGCCGTACCGGTGGCGCCCTCGTCCGGCACCGGCTGCTCGATGTACTGCGCCTGCCCGCCGTCCCGCCACGGCGGTACGACACACTGCCGGGCCACGCTGTTGGCGACCGCGCTGCCGTGGTCGGAGCGGACGACATGCAGACAGACGTCGACACCGGACGCGGCCCCCGCGGAGGTCAGCACATCACCGTCGTCGATGAACAGCACGTCGGGGTCCAGGGCGACCTGGGGGAACATCCGCCGGAACCGGGGCGCCAGCGCCCAGTGGGTCGTAGCGGGCCGCCCGTCGAGCAGCCCGGCCGCCGCGAGCGCGAACGCCCCCGTGCAGATGGAGACGATCCGGGTGCCCGGCCGGATCCGGTCGAGCGCGGCGGCGACCGGCTCGGACAGCTCCTGCGAGATCCGCGCCATGTCATACGGCGGTACGACCACGGTGTCCGCGCTCTCCAGCGCCTCGGGCCCGTGCCCGACGGTGACCGTGAAGTCGGCGCTGGTCGCCACCGTACGGTCGTCCGTCGCCGCGCACGTCACCACCTCGTAGGCGCCGGGTACACACGGGAACACCCGGTTGGGGATCCCCAGCTCGAAGGGGTAGACGCCGTCGAGGGCGAGGACGACGACCCGGTGGGGCCGGGCGGGCAGGAAGTCGATGGCGACGGACATGGCACGATGCTATCGCTCACCGCTCATATGGCCATCGCGCGCAGGATCGCCGCCGTCCGCGCGTCCGCCGGGAAGAAGGTCTCGACGGCGATCTCGTCCAGGGTCACGTCACGCGGCGAACCGAACACGGTGGTGGTGTAGAGCAGCGCGAGTTCCCCGTGCTCGGACGACAGCCGCAGCGGAACCACCAGGTCGTCGTACGGCGTCCGGTCCCGGCCCGCGTCCGTCTCCTCGGGGCCGGGGTAGCTCTCCAGCTCCGCGAGCAGCTCGGCCAGGCCGGCGGCCGAGGTCCGCTCCAGCTGGCGGCGGACCCGGCGCAGCACATGCGCCCGCCACTGTGCGAGGTTGCGGATACGTCCGGACAGGCCGTCGGGGTGCAGGGTCGCCCGCAGCACGTTCAGCGGCGGCCGTGTCACCTCCGCCGCCGCATCACCGAGGAACACCCCCATGGCACGGTTCGCGGCCAGCAGCTCCCAGCGCACGTTGACGGCGAGCGCCGGGTTCGGTTCGTGCCCGGTCAGGACGGCCTCCACCGCCTCGCGCGCCGCGCCCAGATCGGCGTAGGCGCGCTCGGGGTGCACCGGGGCGAACCCGGCCGCAAGGTAGAGCGCGTTGCGTTCCCGCAGCGGCACGTCGAGCTCCTCGCACAGCCGCCGGACCATGTCCCGGCTGGGGTTCGCCCGCCCGGTCTCGATGCAGCTCAGGTGCCGGGTCGACAACTCGGCGGCGAGCGAGACGTCGAGCTGTGAACGCCGGCGCCGCTCCCGCCAGCAGCGCACCAGCACCCCGACCGGTTCGGCGGTGGTCGTCGTCATGCCCCTCAGACTGCCCGGCGGTACGGGCCACGGCAATGACCTCGCAGGTCATCGACAGCGCTCGCCCCGCGCCCTCAGAGTCGGGACACGGAAGCGCAGTTCGCGACGAAGGGAGCACCACCATGACCGAGACCACCGTCGACGCCCACGAACAACTGGCGCAGTACGTACGGTTCTGGAACACCGGCGTCGAGCGGGAGCAGCGCGCATGCGCCGAAGCCGCCTTCACCGACGGCGTCGAGTACCGCGCGCAGATCGGGATCCTCACCGGGGCACAGGCGTTGATCGACTTCCGCGACCAGTTCGCCGCCCACATGGGCACGGTCACGTTCCGCCTGCGCGAACAGCCCCAGGTGCACCACGGCCGGGCACGGCTCCGGTGGGAGATCCTGACCGGCGACGACGCCGACACGTCCTTCGCCACCGGAACCGACGTCCTGCACCTCGACGAGGACGGCCGGATCAGCTCCGTCTCGGTCTTCCTCGACCGGGCGCCCGAGGGCTTCGACCCCGAGGCGCACGACTAGCCTTCGACAGGGAGAGCCGTGCCGAGACGGATCCGGGTGTCGCAGCCGAGATCCTGGTGGTAAGTGGCGGAACCCTGCCGGTACTCGTAGCGGCAGGTGGACAGGTCCCCGTGCACGGCACCGGTCACCTTGACCCGGGCCTCGTAGTACAGGCTCGACATGCCGTGCGCCGTGACCGGGATGGAATCCCCCTTGTGATCGCCGGCGCTGTCGGCGCCGACGGGTATCACCCCGATCGGGTGACCGCCGGTGCCGGCGTCGGCGACCCGGTACCCCGTGATCCGCAGCCCGGCCGGGACATGGGCGATCTCCGCGCTCAGGACGGTGAGCGGCTTCCCCGACTTGTTCGACATCTGGGGCATGGTCACCCAGTACTCCTTGCCGACCTGGGCATGGTCGTACCCGGCGAGGTCCGAGGCCTTCGCATCGCCCTCCAGGGCCGTACCCCCGGAGCCGGAGCACGAGGTGAGGAGAGCGGCGGTGAGGAGGAGCAGCAGGGCCCGTCTTCGATGTCTCATCAGGTGATCATCGCACCGCGAACCTGGGGAAGATACCCCCAGGTGACGGCGCGTGCCGCGTAGTCTTCACCGACAACTCCCTGGCGGAGAAGGTGCTTCCGTAAGGGGGAAGAAGCGGTGAGCCCGATCAGGTACGCGCGGGTGCTCGGTGGTGTCGCCGGGGCCTCCGCCCAACTGTGCGCGCACGACAGGTGCGTCGAGGACCGGCTGCGGGACGAGGGCATCACGAGCTTCGTACTGCGGCTGTCGGACGACGTGGGCCCCGATCTCGGCACGGTCCGCTTCCGGGTGACCCGCAAGGGCAGCACCGAGCCCTCATCGACGCGTCCACCGACAAGAAGCTCAGCCACCAGTCCGACGGCTGCGCCTACAACGGGGCACTCGCCTTCATCAAGGAGGGCGGCCTGACCGGCACGGTCCCGAAGGCCGTGTCGGACGCCTGGTTCAAGCAGGTCAGGACTCGGGCGACCGCATCCCCGCGTACGTGAGGAAGCCGGCCCAGGTGGCGGGGGAGAGGGTGAGCTGCGGGCCCTGTGGGCTCTTGGAGTCGCGGACGTGGATGGTGGTGGGGCGGGCGGCGACTTCCACGCAGTCACCGTCGCCGCCGCTGCTGTAGCTGGACTTGCGCCAGGAGAGGGCGACTTCGATGCAGTTGTCGCCGGATCCGCTGCTGTAACTGCTCTTGAACCAGGCCAGGCCGGATGTGCTCATAAGTCCCCTCGCATCCGTTCCAACAGGCTCGCGGAGTCCTCGATGGTGAGAGCCTGTGAACGAATCCTGGCATACCTGCTGTGCAGCACGCTGACCACTTGAGGGTTGGCGATCATCTGTCCGTTCTCCTGCCCTTCGCTGTAGCCGAACCACTTGTGCTCGGGCGTTTCCAGCAGGGCGATCGGCCCGTGCAGGCCTGCGTGCGACCTCTGGACAAGCGGCATGATCTGGATCTCGATGTTCCGCAACGTGAGCATTTCCAGAAGGCGTTCAATGGCCGCGCGCGTCACCTCCGTCCCGCCGGTCCGACGGAGGAGCGCGTGCTCTTCCAGGATGAAGCTGAAGGCGGTGTTCGGTCGCTCCCATAGCAGCAGTTGCCGTTCGGCCCGTGCTGTCCAGCTGACCTCGATCTGCTCGTCGGACAGCGGGGGAAGCTCGTCGGCGAACAGTTGCCGTGCGTAAGCCTCTGTCTGCAACAAGCCGGGGATCATCCTGCACTCGTAGTTGAACAGGCTGATCGCTGCCTTCTCCATCCGAGCCCACTGCCGGAACCAAGCCGCCAACCCCGGCTGCCGTGCCAGATGCGCGGCCGCCCGCCGCAAGGCCCCCGTGTCGCCCAGCGCGGCCTCCGCCGCCTCCACGAAGGACTGGTCCGGCATCCGGCGGCCCAACTCGATGGACGCCACCGTATGTTTGGAGAACCGCACTCGCTCCCCGAACTCCTCCCTGCTCAGTCCGGCGTGCTCGCGCAACGCCTGGACCACCGCCCCGAAGGTCCGCAGACTGTCCGACGGCTCCGGTTCGCATCCATCGCCCACGTAGGCCACCTCCGACCCTATGGTGACAGTCAGTTACTGGTACGGTCCAGTCAGTGACCGCGTACGCGGTTCGGGCGTACGCGGCTCCCACCTGGAGAAGTGGCCTTTCCGCAGGCCAGATTGGGCGCATGGAAGCTCCCCCCACCACGGTCACCGTGAGTCGGACATTCGCCCAGCGGCTCAGTGCCACCCCGCGTGGCGCCCGGCTGGCCCGCCATCTCGCCGTCGCTCAACTCCACGTGTGGGGAGGCAGGTTCGCGGCGCCGGAGGTGATCGACAAGGTCTCGGTGATCGTCGCGGAGCTGGCCGCGAACGCCGTGACGCACGGACGGGTGCCCGGAAGGGACTTCGAGTTGCGGCTGGCCCTGGTGACGGGGAGCGTGCGCGTCGAGGTCACCGACACCTGGGCCGACCGACGGCCGTCCGCACCGGGGGTCGTACGGCCGCCTCGGCCGCTGGACGACGGCGGGCGCGGGCTCGTGCTCGTGGACGCGCTGGCCGACCGGTGGGAGGTGCTGGACCGGGAGTGCGGTGACGCGCCCGGCAAGGCCGTGCGGGCCGAGGTGGACCTGCCGCTGCGCCGCAGACGCTGAGGCGGGCCCCGGGGGACGCACCTTCCCCGGGGCCCGTGGCGTCAGCTGGAGACGCCGAGGGTGAGCGTGCCGGTGTAGCCGGCGGAGGTGGAGCCGGTGACGGTCAGGAGGCCGGAGGAGGCGCCGCCGCCGTCGTAGACCGAGTCGCCCGAGAGGGTGGTGCGGGTGACCGTGTTGGTCGAGTACGGCGAGACCTTCGCGACGGCCGTGGTGATGGTCTCGTCGATGAAGAGCTGACCGGTGTGCACGGTCGTACCGCCGCTGAAGGAGCCGTCGGAGGTCAGGGTGACGCCCGTGTGGACCTTCACGTGGATGTGGATGCAGCGGCCCTGGTACCAACCCGGGTAGATGGTGGTGATGTTGGCGACGCCGCTGGAGTTGGTGAGGACCCCGCCGCGCAGGAAGGTGCCGTCGTCGCTCTCGCTGTGGCCGTTGTTGCCGACATAGCCGGAGTACTCGCCGAGCGCGTCGGCGTGCCAGACCTCGACCAGTGCGTTCGGGATGACGGTGCAGGCGGAGTTGACGACGGTGAGGGCGAGGCTGAGCGCGATGCCCGACTTGCCTTCGGTGATGTTCGTGCGGACCAGTGCCCCGTCGAGGTAGTAGGGGCCTTCGGTCTGTTCCTCCGTGAGGGTGCAGACCGCCGCGGCGGCGGCCGGCCGGACGTTGGGAGCGGCGACTGCCGCGGGGGCCTCGGTCGAGACCGCTGCGCCTACGGCCAGGGCAGCGGCGGTCGTACCGGTGGCGACGAGTACGGTACGGCGCCCGACGGAGCGGGCGTCCTCTGAAGTTTCTGTCATGGACACGGCATCGTAGGAAGGGTTTCTGTTCGCAGCCTGTCAGTTGTGCAAAGTGGGCAACCGTCAAGTCCGCGGATGAGACAGCCGAGTTGAACCTCAACCGAAACCACTCCGCCCACCCCCGATCCGCGCTCGCATGGCTGACGAACAACAGGTCCCTGCCCGCGGCGCGCCCGTCCTCGACCACCATCTCGGTCCCACCCCGAGACTGGAGCCGGCCGTCCGCCTCTATCTCGACTTCGCCCGGAAATCGTCTCGGTGAAAGCCCCGGGATGCGTACCTTTCCCAGGTCGGACAGGGTCCGTTGGTAGCGTCAGCGTATCCGTGCCGTCCGACCGAGAGAGACGTGATGTCCCCGACGATCCGCAGGGCCGTGATCCCCGCCGCCGGTCTCGGCTCCCGCCTGCTGCCGCTGACCAAGGCCACGCCGAAGGAGATGCTCCCGGTCGGCGACAAACCGGTGATCGAGCACACCGTGCGCGAGCTGGTGGACTCGGGCATCACCGACATCACCATCGTCGTGTCCGGCGGCAAGAGCCTCATCCAGGACCACTTCCGGCCCAATCCCGCGCTCGTCGAACAGCTTCGCAACGACGGGAAGGCCGCCTACGCGGACGCGGTCGAGGAAGTCGCCGAACTGGCCCGCCGCGGCCACATCACCTACCTCGACCAGTACGGCCCCTACGGCAACGGCACCCCCGTGCTGAACGCCGCCCGCGCCTTCGGTGACGAACCCGTCCTGGTCCTGTGGCCGGACGACGTCTTCGTCGCCGAAGTCCCCCGGGCCCAGCAGCTGATCCGCGCCTACGAGCAGACCGGCTGCCCGGTGCTCGCCCTGCTTCCCATGGACCCCGCCGACTCCCAGCGTTACGGCGTGCCCATAGTCAAGGAGGACCTCGGCGACGGCCAGCTGCGCATCACCGGCCTGGTCGAGAAGCCCGACCCGGCCGACGCACCCTCCCCGTACGCGGCCATCGGCGGCTATGTCGTCACCCCCGGCATCATCGACGAGCTGCGCGAGCAGACCCGCCGCTGGTACGAGCGCCGGACCGGCGAGGTGTACCTGACCGACGCCATCAACGCCTACGCCCACAGCCGCGCCGTCTACGGGCAGGTCATCCAGGGGCGGTGGTACGACACCGGCAACCCGGCGGACTACCTCGTCGCCCAGATGGCCTCCGCCCTGGCCCACCCCGAGTACGGGCCGGTGCTGCGCCGCCTGGTCCGCCAGCTCGACGAGGGACAGGACGGCTCGCCGCGTACGGTATGATCTTCTCAGAGCTGGTCGCCGCAAATCCCGGTGGCTGGTGCTGCGTTGGTGGTCCAAGGAAAGACGCCCCGCTTCCTGCGGGGAAATGCAGGTGCAAGGCCTGCCCGGCGCTCGATCCGGTGCCCGTCCGCATGTCGCGCGGACGGGCACCGTGCCGTTCGGCCCGCTCTCGGCAAGACCCGCACCACCTGCCTGTTCCGCAGCGACCGTGGTGAATTCGCCCTGAACTACGGGAAGTTGGGGCAGGGCGAGGTTCATACCGTCTACCCCCGGCAGGAACTCGTACGAGACCTGGTCGCCGAGCACCTGCGGCGCGGCGGCGAGATCCGGTTGCCCGGTACGGTTCCGTAGCCGGCTTCACCAGGCCCGCCCAGCTTCCCGAAAGGGGCGCGGAGAGCTGCGCGACCGGCCATGGACAACCCGCACCCGGCCACGGCCACGCACCGCACCCCGACGGCGAAGCCCTAACCGGCCTGCCCCATCCCCGCCGCATTGGGCCAGCTCTGCGCATTCGGCCACCCGGTAGGCGAAGCCGGCTGCAACCCCGGCGCCTGGGCAGGGGCGGGGGCGGTAGCCCCCCGCACCTGCGCCGCGGTCAACCCACCCCGCGCCGGAACCCCCGGCGGAGTCGGCCCGGTCATCGGAGGCGCCGGCATCTGCATGGGCGCCGGAGCGGGCGCCATCGCGGCAGCGGGCGCCATCGCGGGAGCCGGCGTCGGAGCCATCACCGGCGCCATCATCGGCTGCGGCGCCATCATCGGCGCGGCCGCCGCCGGCATCGGCATCCCGGCCGGCGGACCGGCGACGGGGAGCGGCATGCCGACACCGGCGGCCGGGGCCGCGGTCAGACCCGGCCCCATGGCGGGAGCCATCGCCGGTGCCATGGCGGGAGCCATGGCCGGAGCCGCGGCCAGTCCCGGGACGGGCCCCGCGCCGACGGCCTGCGCGAGCTGCATCCCGGCCCCGTTGGTCGCGCTCACCAGCCGGTCAACCGCCGCCGTACCCGAGCTGTAGCTGGTCCCTGTGCCCAGCTCGGGCACGGCGGCTCCCCTCCTGGTCCCGTAGAGCACCTGTTCCATGGCGGACACCAGGCGACGTACGTCCACTTCGGGGCGCACCACGAGACGCAGGAAGCGGCTGGAAGACCCGATCTTGTTGCCGCACTCGCGGACCAGGATCCGGTGCTCGGTGAGCATCCGGTCCCGGACCACCGTGCCCTCGGCGCCGACGGGAAGGCGCACGAAGAGGAAGTTGCCCTGCGAGGGGTAGACGGTCAGACCGGGCAGGACGGAGAGCTGGCTGGCCATCTCCAGCCGGTCCTTGCGGATCTGGAGCAGGCTCTGCGCGTACTCGGCGCCGTGCTCCTTGAGCATGAAGACGACGTACTCGGCGAACGCGTTGAGGTTCCACTTCGGCAGCATCGAGCGGACCTTGCCGGCCAGCGAGGGGTTGGCGACCATGTAGCCGAACCGGATGCCGTGCAGGCCGAAGTTCTTGCCGAGGCTGCGCAGCACGATGACGTTGGGCCGGAGCATCGCCTCCTGCACGACGCTCGGCTCCTGCTCGGCGTCGGCGAACTCCAGGAACGACTCGTCGATGACGATCAGGTCCAGGTCGGCCATGGCGTCCATGAACTGCACCAGGGCCTGCTTGTGGATGAAGCCGCCGTCGGGGTTGTTGGGGTTGCAGATGACGGCGACCTTGGTGCCCCGTTTGCGGATGAAGTCGGCGTACTGCGCGAGGTCCAGGACGAAGCCGTTGGACTCCTGGAGCGGGAACATGTCGACCCGCTTGCCGGTCTCCATCGGCTGGTCGGTCCAGCGGCCGAACGTGGGGACGGGGATGGCGAGGGACTCGCGGACCAGCAGGTGGTCGATCCAGGTGATCAGCTCGGTGGACCCGTTGCCCATGGCCACGGCCTGCGGGGGGAGCTGGAGGAGGTTGCAGAGCTCGGCGGTGATGGTGTCGGCGCTGGACGGGTAGAAGGTGATGATGTCCTTCAGCCGGGCCGCCATCGTTTCCATCATGGCCGGAGTGGGGAAGTAGGGGTTGCAGGGGATGCAGAAGTCAACCGGCCCGGTCCCGTCGCCTCCTTCGCGCGCCAGCGCCGCCATCGACGGGCTGTGAGCACCGCTGCGGAACAACGAGGTGACGTTGCCGGCCATTGAACCTCCGGTATGAGGCGGGCCCGATGGGGACGTCCGGGCCCGTCGCTTGGGCGGCCCGCGCGGGGGAGCACGGGCCACCCCTGAATACGGAGGGCGCTGTGGCCCTGTTCAACCAGTGTGAAAAAAGTGTGAGTTTACGTTCCTTCTTGTGGCCCGGCTGTGCGACACGCCCCAGAACGGGGAGCGGGGAGCTGCGTGCCCGGCCCCTTACCGGTCACGCAGCTCCCCACAACCTCAGGCGTCGAACGTGTGAACCGTCCGAGTCCTGTAGACCTGCCCCGGCCGCAGTACCGTCGACGGGAAGTTCGAGTGGTTCGGCGAGTCGGGGAAGTGCTGCGTCTCCAGGCACAGGGCGTCACCCTGGCGGTAGGTGCGGCCGCCCGTGCCCGTCAGCGTGCCGTCGAGGAAGTTGCCGGAGTAGAACTGCAGACCGGGCTGGTCCGTCGCGATCTTCAGCGTGCGGCCGGAGCGCGGGTCGCGCAGCGTGGCCACGTGCTCGGGCTTGGCGGTGATGCCCTTGTCCAGGACCCAGTTGTGGTCGTAGCCCTTGGCCTGCACCTGCTGGACGTGGCCGGCGCGGATGTCGCGGCCGATCGCCTTCGTCTCGCGGAAGTCGAACGGGGTGCCGTGGACGGTGGCCAGCTCACCGGTGGGGATCAGGCCGGAGTCGGTCGGCGTGTAGCGGCCCGCGGCGATCGTGAGCTCGTGGTCCTCGATCGTGCCGCTGCCCTCGCCGGCGAGGTTCCAGTAGACGTGGCTGGTGAGGTTGACGACCGTGGCCTTGTCGGTGGTGGCTTCGTAGTCGATGATCCACTCGCCGCGCCGGGTGAGGGTGTACGTCACCTTCGCCTTGAGCGTGCCCGGGTAGCCCATCTCCCCGTCGACGCTGGTGTAGTGCAGGTGCAGGCCGACGTCCGAGCCCTTGACGAACGGCTCGACGTCCCAGACGTGCTTGTCGAAGCCCTGGCTGCCGCCGTGCAGGCTGTTCACGCCGTCGTTGACGGAGAGCTGGTAGGACTTGCCGTCGAGGGTGAACTGGCCCTTGGCTATGCGGTTGCCGTAGCGGCCGATGAGGGCGCCGAAGTACGGGGACTTGGCGACGTAGTCGTCGATGTTGTCGAAGCCGTTGACCACGTTGCCGTAGTGGCCGCGCCGGTCCGGGATCTCCAGGCTCTGGACGACACCGCCCCAGTTGAGGACCTTCAGGCGGGTGCCGCCGTTCTCCAGCGACCAGCGGTAGATCTTCGTGCCGTCGGCGAGCTTCCCGAAGGACTCCTTCACCGGCTTCCTGCCTCCCGAGGCGGCCTCGGCCGTGCCCGTGCCGAGGGTGGTGGCGGCGATGCCCGCCGCCGCGGCTCCTGCGATGACCGTGCGTCTGTTCAGTTCCATGTAGCGGCTCCCGTGAATGAGGTGAAAGACGCCCGCTGGACCCGCGCCCCAAAGGGGCGCGGGGAACTGCGCGACCAGCCACACACGGCCCGCAGATTCGTACGGCCTTCCCAGCGGAGCGTCGTCGCTGACTTACGAACCGGACTTGCGCTTGTTCCACACGTCGAACCCGACCGCCGCGAGCAGGGCGAGGCCCTTGATGACCTGCTGCCAGTCGGTGCCGACGCTGAGGAGATTCATACCGTTGTTCAGCACGCCGAGGACGAGACCGCCGATGATGGCACCGAGGATGGTGCCGACACCGCCGCTCATGGAGGCGCCGCCGATGAACGAGGAGGCGATCGCCTCCAGTTCGAAGCCGTCGCCCGCCTTCGGCGAGGCCGCGTTCAGCCGGGCTGCTACCACCAGACCGGCCAGGGCCGCGAGCACGCCCATGTTCAGGAAGACGTAGAAGGTGACCTTCTTGTCCTTGACGCCGGACAGCTTCGCGGCCGGCAGGTTGCCGCCGATCGCGTAGATGTGCCGGCCGAAGACCGCGTTGCGCATCACATAGCCGTAGCCGACGACCAGCGCGCCCAGCACGATCAGGATGATCGGGGCGCCCTTGTAGCTGGCGAGCAGCATGGTGAGGACGAGGATCGCGGCGCCCAGGGCCGTCAGCTTGAGCAGGAACAGCCGGGTGGGCGGTACCTCCAGGGCGAACTCCTGCTGGCGGCGCCGGTCGCGGAACTCCTGCCAGACCACGGCGACGATCAGCACGATGCCCAGCAGCAGCGTGATGTTGTGGTAGTTCGTGTGCGGGCCGACCTCGGGCAGGAAGCCGTTGCCCAGGTTCTGCAGGCCGTTCGGGAACGGGCCGATGGTCTGCCCCTGGAGCAGGATCTCGGTGAGACCGCGGAAGAGCAGCATCCCGGCGAGGGTGACGATGAACGACGGTATGCCCAGGTAGGCGATCAGCACACCCTGCACCGCGCCGGCCACGGCACCCATCGCCAGACACATGATGAGCGCGATCGGCCAGGCGATCCCGTGGTTCACCGTCAGCACGGCCGCGAAGGCACCCACGAACGCCGTCAGCGAGCCGACCGACAGGTCGATGTGCCCGGCGATGATCACCATCATCATGCCGATGGCGAGGATCAGGATGTAGCTGTTCTGCAGGACCAGGTTGGAGACGTTGCGCGGCAGCAGCAGGTCGCCGTTGGTCCACACCGCGAACAGGGCGACGATCAGACCGAGCGCGATCAGCATGCCGTACTGGCGCATGTTGCGGCGCAGCCCGCCGAGGACCAGCTGGAGCAGGTTCCCGTCGGCGGCCGATCCGCTCTTGCCCGGCGGCGCGGGCGCCGGGCTCGTTGCGGTGACATCCGTGCTCATCGCGTTACCTCTTTGTCCTTCGTCATATGGCGCATCAGCACTTCCTGCGTGGCCTCGGCCCTGGGCACCTCACCGGTCAGGCGGCCCGCGGCCATGGTGTAGATGCGGTCGCACATGCCGAGCAGCTCGGGCAGCTCGGAGGAGATGAAGACGACCGCCTTGCCCTGGGCGGCGAGCTGGTCGATGACCGTGTAGATCTCGTACTTGGCGCCCACGTCGATACCGCGGGTCGGCTCGTCCAGGATCAGCACGTCCGGACCGGCGAAGATCCACTTGCTGAGGACGACCTTCTGCTGGTTGCCGCCCGACAGCTTGCCCACCGGCTCGAACACCGTCGGCGCCTTGATGTTCATGGACTTGCGGTAGCCCTCGGAGACCTGCCGCTCCTCGTGCTCGTCCACGATCCCGCGCCTGGCGACCTTGGCCAGCGCGGTCAGGGAGATGTTGCGGTTGATGGTGTCGATGAGGTTGAGGCCGTAGTGCTTGCGGTCCTCGGTGACATACGCGATGCCGTGCCCGACCGCCTCGGCGACCGACTTGGTACGGATCTCCGTGCCGTCCTTGAGCACGGTGCCGCCGTCGTAGCGGCCGTAGGTCCGCCCGAAGACGTTCATCGCCAGTTCGGTGCGGCCGGCGCCCATCAGGCCCGCGATGCCGACGATCTCACCGCGCCGGACGTCGATCGACACGTCGTCGACGACCTTGCGCTCCTGGTCGATCGGGTGCCGCACGGTCCAGTTGCGGATCTCCAGGGCCGGCGCCGCGTCCTTCTCGCCCTCGTAGGGGGTGCGTTCGGGGAAGCGGTGGTCCAGGTCGCGGCCCACCATGCCCGAGATGATCCGCTCCTCGGTCGTGTCCTTCGACTTCACGTCGAGGGTCTCGATGGAGTGGCCGTCCCGGATGATCGTGACCGAGTCGGCGACCTTGCGGATCTCGTTGAGCTTGTGCGAGATGATGATCGAGGTGATGCCCTGGTTCTTCAACTCCAGGATCAGGTCGAGGAGTTTGCCGCTGTCCTCGTCGTTCAGAGCCGCGGTCGGCTCGTCGAGGATGAGCAGCTTCACCTTCTTCGAGAGCGCCTTCGCGATCTCCACGAGCTGCTGCTTGCCCACGCCGATGTCGGTGACACGGGTCTCCGGGTGGTCGTCCAGACCCACCCGGCGCAGCAGTTCGGTGGCGTGCCGCAGGGTCTCCCGCCAGTCGATGAACCCGCCCTTGGCGTGTTCGTTGCCGAGGAAGATGTTCTCCGCCAGCGAGAGGTACGGCGACAGCGCCAGCTCCTGGTGGATGATCACGATGCCGCGCTGCTCGCTCGCCCGGATGTCGCCGAACTCGCAGAGCTCACCCTCGAAGAGGATCTCGCCCTCGTAACTGCCGTGCGGATGGACGCCGGAGAGGACCTTCATCAGGGTCGACTTACCGGCGCCGTTCTCCCCGCAGATGGCGTGGACCTCGCCCTGGCGGACGGTCAGGGTGACGTCCGACAGCGCCTTGACGCCGGGAAAGGTCTTGACGATCGAGCGCATTTCCAGGACGGGTCCCGCCATGGTCTGCCTTCCAATCAGTACGTGTGGGTCAGGACCGGCGGACTACTTGAGCTCGGCGTCCGTGTAGTAGCCGCCCTTGACCAGGACGTCCTCGTAGTTGGTCTTGTCGACGCTCACCGGCTGCAGCAGCATCGCGGGGACGACCTTGGACCCGTTGTCGTACGTCTTGGTGTCGTTGGTCTGCGGGGTCTTCTTGTTCAGCACGTCGTCGACCATGGTCGCGGCGACCTTGGCGAGCTGACGGGTGTCCTTGTAGACGGTCTGCGTCTGCTCGCCCGCGATGATCGACTTCACCGAGGCCAGCTCGGCGTCCTGGCCTGTGATGACGGGCAGCGGCTGGCTGGAGGAGCCGTAGCCGTCCGACTTCAGCGCGGCGATGATGCCGATCGAGATGCCGTCGTACGGCGAGAGCACCGCGTCGACCTTGCCCGACTTGTAGGAGGAGGTGAGGATGTCCTCCATGCGCTTCTGCGCGGTCGCGCCGTCCCAGCGCAGCGTGGTGACCTGGTTCAGCGCGGTCTGCTTCGACTGGACCACCAGCTGCTTCTTGTCGATGTACGGCTGGAGCACGCTCATCGCACCGTTGAAGAAGTACTTGGTGTTGTTGTCGTCGTTCGAGCCGGCGAACAGCTCGATGTTGAACGGGCCCTTCTTGCCGCTGTCCAGGCCCAGCTTGTGCACGATGTAGGTGCCCTGGAGGACACCGACCTTCGTGTTGTCGAAGGACGCGTAGTAGTCGACGTTCTTGGTGCCGAGGATCAGCCGGTCGTAGGCGATGACCGGGATGTTGGCGTCCGCGGCCTCCTTGAGCACGTTGTTCAGGGACTTGTTGTCGATGGCCGCGATGATCAGGCCCTTGACGCCCTGCGTGATCAGGTTCTCGATCTGCGAGACCTGGGTGTCCGGGTCGTCCTCGCCGTAGACCAGCTTGGTCTTGTAGCCCTTGGACGTCAGGTCCTTGACGACGTTGTTGCCGTCGTTGATCCAGCGTTCGGAGGACTTGGTGGGCATGGCGATGCCGATGGTGCCGCCCTTGGCGCTGCCACCGGACTCCTTGCTGCCGCCCGTGCCGCTCTGGCCACAGGCGGACAGGGTGAGAGCGAGGGAGGCGGCCCCGGCTATGGCGGTCAGTGCGGCTCTGCGGTTGCGCATGTGATCAGTCCTGTTCGTCTCGTCGTTGAGAGGGGCTGTGCTGGGTCTTGTCCGTCGGCGGTTCAGGCGCCGACCGGAAAGCGGTTGAGCGGCCCCGGCAGCCGGGAGCCGAGCGGGGCCATGCCGCCGTCCGCGCCGTGCCGGGCGAGCAGGTCGAGGGCGAGCCGGCCGCGCCGCACCCGCTCCTTGGCGGTGTTCAGGGTCAGGTCCCGCAGGTGGTTGCCGTACGGGTAGATACCGGGGGCCTTGGACAGACCGAACTTCAGGTAGACCGGCGCGCCGCGCCGGATCAGTTCGGCGACCTCGTACATCCGGATGTAGCCGCCGAGGTCGTCGGGGGCCTCGATGTACATGTCCATGGGGGCGCCGGACACCCGGCGGATCTCGGTGAGGTGATCGAGCGTCAGGTCGCTGGGGACGTTGACGGAGTCGGCGCCGAGGTGCTCGAAGACGGAGTACGAAGCCGGGTTGACCGGACCGATCAGCGCCGAGACCTTCAGCGTGGTGTCGGCCGGGATGATCCCGGCCTCCCGCGCCCGGTGCAGCGTCCACAGCACGCCCTCGTCGGCGACGAGCAGGCACTTGACGCCCAACTCCGTTGCCCGGACCGCGTCTTCGACACAGCCGGCGACGGCGTCGTGGCCGCGTGCGCGCAGTCCGGCCCCCCGCGAGTCGGAGCGCACCGAGCCGCCGATGTCCCAGGTGCCGCGCGGGCCGGTGAACAGGCAGAGCTCGATGTCCCGTTCGCCCGTGGCGTCGACCATCTCGGTGATCTCGGCGTCGGTGAGCATCCACACGCCGCTGCCCTGGCTGATCCGGTGGATCGGCACGTCCAGGCGCGAGGACTCCTTGAGTACGACGGCAAGCGCCTCGGGACCCTCGCAGGAGGGGATCTCGGTGCGCCACTTGCCGCCGCCCGGGAAGCTGTGGGCGGAGGCGTCGGCGGGGTCGAGGGCGGGCGCACCCAGGCCGAGGGCGGCGAGCGCCTGCTCACCGGGTCGGCGGGCCGCCGTAACGGAAGCGTCGGTCGTCACAAGCTGTCCTTCATGTTCGGTATTTCGGACAAGGTTCGCGGCTCGGGGTAGAAAAAACGGCTTGGTGGTACGCCGGCCACGGCGAGGTCAGGGCACGCCGCGGCCGGCGTACGACTCAGGGGCGGAGCAGCACCTTGCCCACCTTCGGATCACCGGCCCCCACCAGCTCGATGGCCTGCGGGAACTCGGTCAACGGCAGCTCGTGCGTGACCAGCGGCGACGGGTCGAGAAGTCCGGCCCCGAAGACCCGCACCGTGTGCGCCCAGGCGTCCGGCGGTGCCCCGAAGACGGTGTGCACCTCCAGCTGCCGTACGACGAGGTCGGTCGGGTCGAGACCGTCGGCGCCCGCGGCCGGGATGCCGGTCAGAACCAGGCGTCCGCCACGCCTGAGCAGGGAGGCAGCGGTGCGCGCGGCGGACGCGGACCCGGCGGTCTCGATGACGACGTCGAAGTCGTCCGGGAGTTCCTGGTCCTTGGTACGGAAGTCGGTCGCCCCGAACTGGCGGGAGAGGGCCTCCCGGTCGTTCCGGGTCCCGACCACCAGCAGTTCGCCCGGCGAGATCGCCTTCAGGAACTGCACGGCGAACATGCCCAGCGTCCCGGTGCCGACCACCGCCACCCGCTCGCCCGGCTGGGCGTTGCCCTTCAGAGCGGCCGCCGCGATACAGGCGGCGGGCTCCAGGAGGGCGGCGGCGGTGAGGTCCGCGTCGTCCGGCAGGACGTGCAGCAGACGGGCCGGCAGGGTCAGGGTGGCGGCCATGGCGCCCGGCTGGGTGAAGCCGGTCTCCTCGTAGCCGTCGGTGCACAGGGTGGTCTCACCGGCGTGGCAGCGGTCGCAGACCTGGCAGTTGCGGAAGCCCTCGCCGACGACCTTGCGGCCGACCAGACCGGCCGGCACCCCGGCGCCCACCGCCCGCACCGTCCCCGACCACTCGTGGCCGGGCGTGAGCGGGTAACGGACGTACCCCTCGGGCCGGTTCCCCTGGTACACCTCGCGGTCGCTTCCGCAAATCCCGACCGCGTGCACGGCGACCAGCGCCTCGCCGGGACCGGGCTCGCGGGGCGTGTGCTCCTCGACCCGGTGGGCGCCCGGCGCCTCGACGACGACCTGGGAGCTCACTTCGACGTCCCCTTGGGCTTGCGCTGCTCCCAGCCGTCCGCCCAGAGGTCGAACCGGGCCTGCTGCTGCGGGAACTCGGCGGCCGCGTCGGCGTCGAACTCGACCCCGAGCCCCGGCGCGTCGGACAGGTGGAAGTACCCGTCGATCACCTCGGGCGCGCCCTTGACGATCTTCTTGATCTCGGCGTCGGCGAAGTCGTTGAAGTGCTCCAGGATCTTGAAGTTCGGGGAGGTGAACCCGACCTGGAGGGAGGCGGCGGTCAGCACCGAGCCGCCGACGTTGTGCGGAGCGACCAGTACGTAGTGCGTCTCGGCGGTGGCGGCGAGCTTCCGCGTCTCCCAGATACCACCGATATGGCCGACGTCCGGCTGGATGATGTCCACGGCCTGGCTTTCGAAAAGCTCGCGGAACTCGATGCGGTCGTGGATGCGCTCACCCGTGGCGACCGGGATGTCGACCTTGGCGGCGACCTTCTCCAGCGCCTTCAGGTTCTCCGGCGGGCAGGGCTCCTCCAGCCAGGCCGGCTTGAAGGGCGCGAGCTCGCGCGCCAGCCGGACGGCGGTGGCGGGGGAGAAGCGGCCGTGCATCTCCAGCATCAGCTCGGCGTCCGGGCCGATGGCGTCCCGCACGGCCTCGATCAGCGACACGGAGTACAGCGTCTGCTCGTGGTCGAGCTCGAAGTGCCCGGTGCCGAACGGGTCGATCTTCAGCGCCTTGTACCCGCGCTCGATCACCCCCTGGGCGGCCTTGTGGTAGGCCTCCGGCGTCCGCTCGGTGGTGTACCAGCCGTTGGCGTACGCCTTGACCTTGTCGGTCACCTTGCCGCCCAGCAGCTGCCACACCGGCACGCCCAGGGCCTTGCCCTTGATGTCCCAGCAGGCCATCTCGATCACGGCGATGCCGGACATGACGATCTCGCCCGCCCGGCCGTAGTCGCCGTACTTCATGCGGCGTACGAGGTCTTCCACTGCGAACGGGTCCGAACCGAGAATGTGATTCGCCTCCGCCTCCCGCAGGTAGCCGATCAGCGCGTCGGTGTGACCGAGCATCCGGGTCTCGCCGACTCCCGTGATCCCCTCGTCGGTGTGCACCTGGACGTACGTCAGGTTGCGCCACGGCGTCCCGACCACGTGTGTGCTGATTCCGGTGATGCGCACGGCAGTTGCCCCTCAGCTGTTCGAGATTTCGTCACACGTTCGAAATGCTGGCGTGACAGTAAGGACGGGGCGGTCTGGGTGTCAATGGGTCGAACAGGTAACGGTTTCGACAAGGCTTTCGAGAGTTTTTTCGATCCCCCACAGAACCTTCACGAGGGCGCCTGGTTATGTGACCCGCGGGGAACTTAGTCTTCCCGCGTCATGGACTACTGCCACCCGTGCCGACGGCACCTCAACGGCGCCCTCGCCTGCCCGGGGTGCGGCACACCGATCGAAACGCTACGCGCGTCCGCGCAGGGGGCGACCCCGCCCGGACCGGCCTCGGCCGGTGAAACGCCGTACGCGGAAGCGGAGTTCGCGGAAGCGGAGTTCGCCGGTGCCGACGGCGACGGTGGCGACCACGGGGGCGGCGAGCCCGACGAACCCGTGTCCGGTGGCCGCGCCGACCGGCGCCGGTCGGCGCGTGGGCGCGGGCGCGGCCGGGGCGCCGACAGTCCCTCCGGGCCCGCCGGCGATGCCTCCACGGGGCCTTCCGAGGCCGACGGGAGCCGTCGCGACCGCAAGGCCGCGGCCCACCGCCGACGGCGCCGCAGGGTCCTGCTGGTGACCGCGGCGTGCGTACTGGCGGCCGGCGGCCTGAGCCTCGCCGAACTCGGCACCGACTCCATGCCGTTCACGAGCCCGGGCCCGGCCTCGGCGGGCGGCGACACGACCGACGGCGGTACGTCGACGTCGTCCCCGGGTACGACGGCCGAGCCCCTCGGTGACACGTCCGGCGGGACGGGCGCGAAGGCTTCCGCGTCGGCCGACCCCTCCGCGTCACCGTCCCCCTCCTCGTCGAAGGACAAGGCGTCCGACTCCCCGTCGGCGTCCGCGAAGGGCGCGTCGGCCCAGTCGGCGACGGTGAACCCGGGCACGAAGGCCCCGACGGCCACGGCGACGAGCACGGCGGGCTCGACCCCGACCGCGGACCCCACGACATCGAAGCCGTCCCCGGACCCGTCCCCGAGCAAAACGTGTACACGGTTCCTGTGGTGGTGCTCGTAAGGGGGACCTTCTGCCGCGCCCCGCTGCAACGCGGCCCCAAAGGGGCGCTGGGGGTACCCCCGGCCGAAGGCTGGGGGAGGAACTGCGCGACCAGCCCCCACCGGCCGGCACCCGAAACTCTGCCGAAGCAAATTCAGCAAACGTGTCGCATTCGACGGACCCGCACTGTCGTAGAACAGGTGCCCCCCGTGCGTCGGCCGCTACGCGCCCGCGTCCAGCATCCGCCGCAGCAGATCCCGCAGCGACAGCCGCTCCTCGTCCGACAGCCCGGCCAGCGGCGCGCGCGCGAAGCGCAGCCCGTCCCGCAGATCCCGGGCGACCCGCAGCCCCTCGTCCGTCGCGGCGGCCAGCTTCACCCGGCGGTCGGCCGGGTCGGGCCGCCGCTCCACGAGCCCGCGCGCTTCCAGCCGGTCCACGATCCCGGTCACGTTCGACGGCTCGCACTTCAGCTTCTGCGCCAGCTTCCGCATCGGCAGCGGCTCCAGCGACAGCAGGCTGAGCAGCCGCGCCTGCGCCCCGGTGAGCGTGCGCTCGCCCGCCGCCTCCTCGTAGTCCGCGTAGAAGCGGGCCACCACGTCCCCGATGAGCTCGACGACCTCCAGGGTCAGGGCGTCGGGGCGGCGGGTCTGCGCTGGGGTGGACTGTGACGACGACATGCGGTCAAGAGTACCCCTTTACTTGACATGCTGAAATATTCAGGAGCATGGTTGTTTCAGGTACTGAAATATTTGCCGAAGCTGAAGCTGAAGCAGTGAGGAAAGGCGCACTGTCATGATCAACCGCGAGTGGCACCTGATCAGCCGTCCCGTCGGCTGGCCGAAGCCGGAGGACTTCGCCCTGGTGGAGGCGGAGGTGCGGACGCCGGGTGAGGGACAGGTGCTGGTACGGAACAAGTACCTCTCCGTCGACCCGTACATGCGGGGCCGGATGAGTGCCGCGAAGTCGTACACCGCCCCCTTCGAGTTGGGCAAGGTCATGCAGGGCGGCGCGGTCGGCGAGGTCGTCGAGTCGAACGCCGAGGGCATCGCGGTCGGCGACCACGTCCTGCACTTCTTCGGCTGGCGCGAGTACGCGGTCGTGGACGCGAAGAACGCGGTCAAGGTCGACGCCGACGCCGCGCCCCTCTCGACGTACCTCGGCGTCCTCGGCATGACCGGCCTCACCGCCTACGCGGGCCTGCTGCGCACCGCCTCCTTCAAGGAGGGCGACTCCGTCTTCGTCTCCGGCGCGGCCGGCGCGGTCGGCAGCCAGGTCGGCCAGATCGCCAAGCTCAAGGGCGCCTCGCGGGTGATCGGCTCGGCCGGCTCCGACGAGAAGGTCAAGCTCCTGGTCGAGGAGTACGGCTTCGACGCGGCGTTCAACTACAAGAACGGCTCGGTCAGCGAGCAGCTCCGCGCGGCCGCGCCCGACGGTGTCGACGTCTACTTCGACAACGTCGGCGGTGACCACCTGGAGGCCGCGATCGGGCAGCTGAACCAGGGCGGCCGGATCGCGATCTGCGGCATGATCTCTGTCTACAACAACACCGAGCCCGCCCCCGGCCCGAAGAACCTTGCGCGGCTCATCCAGACCCGCGGCCGGATCGAGGGCTTCCTGGTCGGCGACCACTACGACCTGCAGCCGCAGTTCGTCGCGGAGGTCGGTCCCTGGGTGGCGTCCGGGCAGCTGAAGTACGCCGAGACGGTCGTCGAGGGCATCGAGAACAACCTGGAGGCGTTCCTCGGGGTGCTGCGGGGCGACAACACCGGGAAGATGATCGTAAAGCTCTGACCGGCGTGACGCTCGGCTGACATCCGTCGTTGCGCTTTGCGGAGGCCGCACCCTTGGACGTGGGGTGCGGCCTCTCGTCTGCGGAGTGTTTGCCGCCGTCTTGAGGCGCGGGCCGGTGGGGGCTGGCCGCGCAGTTCCCCGCGCCCCCTACGGGGCGCGTTTCAGCCGGCCAGAGCTGCCAGGTGCACCGCCCTCGCCAATCGGTCGTTCTCCGGCGCCGCTCCGCCCGGAAACGCGAACCTCCGTCGGGTGTAGCCGTACGCCAGGCCGCTCCTCGGGTCCGCGAACGCCTGTGAGCCCGCCGCGCCGCTGTGGCCGATCGTGCCCGCGCCCAGGAACGGGTGTGCGATGTCCGCCGTCGCCTGGAAGCCCAGGCCGAACGATTTGTGGATCCTGGCCACCAGGTCGTAGCCCACCGAGTGGAACTGGCCGAACTCCGCCACGGTGTCCTCCTTCAGCAGCGGGGCCTTGCCGTCGATCTCGCTGAGCAGCGCCGCGTACATCCCGGCCAGGCCGCGCGCCGACGCCACCCCGCCGAACGACGCCGGGCCCTTGGCGCGGACCAGCGGGTCGTTGGGCAGCGACGCCAGGACGGTCGGCTCGGCCGTGTGCGTGTTGAAGGCGATCGAGGCGAGCGTGTGCGGGCCGGACGGCACGGCGTCGAGGAGCGCCTGCTCCTCGGGCGTCGGGAGCATCGGCAGGGTGGCGCGGAAGCGCGGCTCGTGCACCGCCGGCAGGCCCAGGAAGAAGTCCAGGCCGTACGGCGCCCGGACCCGCTCCTCGTACACGTCCTGCAGCGTACGGCCGGTCGCGCGCCGGACCACCTCGCCGGTGAGCGCGCCGATGACGAGAGCGTGGTACCCGAAGGCCGTGCCCGGGCGCCAGAACGGCCGCTGGTCGGCGAGACGTTCGGCCATCGCCCGGTCGTCCGCCAGTTCCTGCGCGCTGAACCCGGTGTCGGTGCCGACCAGACCCGCCCGGTGCGCGATCAGCTCTCGCAGGGTCAGGGCGCCCTTGCCCTCGGCGGCGAACTCCGGCCAGTAGTAGGTGACTTTACGGTCCAGCTCCAGCGTGCCGTCCTGCACCAGCATCGCCACGACCAGGTGTGCCGCCCCCTTGGTGGACGAGAACACACCGTAGAGGGACTCCCCGTCCGCGCCCTCGCCCGCCCACAGGTCGACGACCCGCCGGCCGCGGACGTACGCGCACAACTGCCCCTCGTAGTCGGCCGGTTCGCCGGCGACGAAGGCGGCGAACTCCTCGCGCACCGCTTCGAAGCCCTCCGCGACCGTGCCCTGGACGGTGATCTCCTGCGTCATCCGCTCTCCTCAACCGAGCCGCCGCGAGCAGCTCCCACTGTGAACAACGCCCTACCCACCTGGGCGAACTCCCCCTTCGGGTGATCCCGGAAGAGGGGCTCGGTGCCGAACAGCACGGCCCGCGGGCCGCTCACCACCGAGGCCTGTCCCGCCGCCGCGCCCGGCCCACCCGAGCCGTCGGACAGCGCCCGCCAGTGTCCCGACACCAGCGGGTTCCCGGGCGCGTAGGTCTGCTCCACGCGTACTCCGGGCCCGAGGTCGGTGAACCACACCGGCGCATACACGAAACCGTAGTCGGGGGCACCGGCCGTGACCGGTCCCGAATTCACAACCCGCACCACGCCGTTGGCGTCCGCGCTACCCTGCACGGCCCGCACGGGGAGCCGTCCCAGCGCCGCTCCGGCCGTACCGCGGCCGACCAGGCCGTGAGCGGAGAGGAAGCCGTCGAGGGCGGCCCGGGCGGTCGCGGTCAACGCCGTACGGTCCAGTCCGGCGGACACGAACAGCGCATCCGTCCGCGACCAGTCGAAGCCCGCGTTCAGGATCTCCGTCGAGACCGGTGTGACGGCGAAGCCCATCTCCCGCAGCGCGAACAGCTCACCCGGGGTGACGGCGGCGGCGATGCGCAGGGGGCGGCGGAGGGCGGGTCCCGAGGCTGCGTCCGTCGCCTCGAAGGCCACGTCGTAGGTACGGGCCGCCTGTGCCGCCCGCGGCCGTGCCGAGGCCGGGAGGACCGCGGCGGCTCCCGTCAGGTGTGCCGGTACGCCCTGTGCCAGAAGGGAGTTGAGAGCCGCGAGCGCTCTCGGGTCGTCCAGGCGCAGGCGCAGGTCACCGCGCGTAGCTACGGACCCGACGGCCGCCGCCGCGCGCACCCGCCGGACCGGCAGCCCGGACAGGGACCCCGTGCGCACCGCCTCCACCCGGGCGCCCCACAGCCGTCCCGGACTCCAGCCCGAGATGTCGTACATCACCGAGACCTTGTCGCTGATGTCCCGGCCGTCGGCGAGCAGTGCGTCGGCCAGCCCCCGCTCGGGCTGGTGCATGTCGACGACGTACGAGCCCTTCGGGTACGACCGCCCGCCGAGCCGGAAGGCGGTGCCCGCGCGGCTCACCCGGACGCCGTTGGCGAGGAGGTGGTCCACCAGCCGGGCGGTGGCGGTGCCGGTCGGGCCGGCCGGGAGGACGTAGGCGCGCGGGAACGTGGTCGTGTACACGTCCTTCGGGCCGATGCCCGGCACCCCGGGGACGGTCTGCGCCGACACCGGCACCTGTGCGGCCCCTGCCGCGCCCCGCCGGAACACCTCGATCTGGTCGGCGAGGAGGGAAGCGCGGTGCTGCTGCGCGTAGGCGAGCGCCGCGTTGATGGCGGCGCCGGCGACGGCCACGTTGATCGCGGAACGGCGGCGGAGTTCCGTGACCGGGAGGGTGTCGTACGCCGTGTCGTTCACCGTCATGGGGATCTCGACGGTGTGGGCGGCGACCGTGCCGTGGAAGGCCGCGTACTGCGGGGTGAAGACCGGCGGCCAGTCGTCCCAGCCCTCGCGCTGGTCCCGGAACGGGATCTGGACGGGCTGCACACCGTCCTTCGCCGGGGTGTAGCCGAGGCCGTTGACGGCGGACTCCATGCCGAGGGCGTCGGCGTAGGTGTGCTTGAGGAACAGGTCGTACTCGTAGTTCTCGCCGTGCGGCGGGGTGGCCGGTTCGATCAGCGTGCCGTTGACGTAACCGTGCAGGTCCAGCATGACGGCCGGCTGCTTGTCGATCTCGATCTGCCGCATCGCCCGGACCTCGGGCTGGGAGGCGGTGACGAAGTCCCGGTTGAGGTCGAAGCCATTGGCGTTGGCACGGGTGCCGGCGATACGGCCGTCCGGGTTGGCGGTGATGTCGAAGTACAGGCGGCTGTGGGCCAGCAACTCGCGGGTCCTGGTGTCGTTCGCGGTGGCGAGCTGCTCGATGAGCTTCAGGGAGGCGTCGGTGCCCTCCCACTCGTCGCCGTGGATGTTGGCGTTGAAGAAGACGGGGGTCTTGTAGGCGGCCTTCAGCGAAACGTCCTCGGCGGCCCGCGTCGGCGCGTTCTCGATCTGGTCGCGCATCCGTTCCTGCGCCCGGGTCTGCGCGGGCGTCTCCGGGGCGGTGACCGTGACCAGAAACAGCCGGTGCCCGCCGGCCGAGCGGCCCGCGATCTCGACGCTCACCCGGTCGCCGAGCCGCTGCAGCGCGTTCAGCTTCGGCGCGATGCCGTGGTACGGGGTCAGGCCCAGCCTGATCGACCGGTCGGCGGGGTCCACCGGGTCGGGGGCCAGGACCTGCTGCCGGGGGTAGCCGCGGCCGGCGTCCGCGAGGTCGGGGACCGGGGCGGCGAGCGCGGTGCGGGCGGCGGCGGCCGGGGTCCGGGCCGCCCCGGTGTCACGGCCGTGGCCCTCCCGGACGACCGGGGCGGGCTCGGCACCGGCGGCCGTGCCGGTGACCAGGGCGGTGAGGGCGAGGGCGGCGAACAGAACGGGTCTCGGGGGAACGACTGTCGCGGTGGGGCGCACGCGTACCTCCTCTGCTGGTTCCTGAGATCGGTACGGCGAGATGTACCTGTTCGACTCAACAGGCACGACGAGGTCTTGGTGTCACCGTTGCCCCGGATGGCCGACGCCCCCCTCGTACATACGCCCACTCAGCCCCCTCCCCGACCCCCGGTAAAGTTTTCGCCATGCGTGATCTCGGGGCGGGTTTCGGATATCTCCTCAAGGGCCAGCGATGGGTCGGCCGGCACGGCAGGCAGTACGGCTTCGGTCTGCTGCCCGGCCTGATAACTCTCGTCCTCTACGCCGCGGCCCTGGTCTCCCTGGCGATATGGGGAGCGGACTTCGTCGCCTGGGCCACCCCGTTCGCCGACGACTGGTCCAGCCCCTGGCCCGGCCTCTTCCGCGGCTTCCTGACCGCCGTGCTGTTCGCCCTCGGCCTCCTCGGCGCCGTCCTCACCTTCACCGCCGTGACCCTGCTGGTCGGCCAGCCGTTCTACGAGAACCTCTCCGAGAAGGTCGACGCCGACGTCTCGCCCGACGGCACCGCGCCCCGGTCCGGGCTGCCGTTCTGGCGCGAGCTGTGGATCTCGGCCCGCGACAGCCTGCGCATCCTGGTCCGCGCCGGGCTCTGGGGCGTGCTGCTCTTCGCCGTGGGCTTCCTGCCGTTCGTCGGCCAGACCGTCGTACCGGTCGTCGGCTTCTTCGTGACCGGCTTCTTCCTCACCGAGGAACTCGCCGCCGTCGCCCTTCAGCGCCGGGGCGTCGACCTGCGCGCCCGGCTCGCCCTGCTGCGCTCCCGCAAGACCCTGGTGTGGGGCTTCGGCACCCCGCTGGGCCTGGCCTTCCTGGTGCCGTTCGTCGCGGTGTTCCTGATGCCGGGCGCGGTCGCGGGAGCCACCCTCCTCGCCCGCGACCTGCTGGGCGAGGAGACGGCGGCGGAGGACGAGCAGGACGCGGACCAGCCGGCTACTTCCTGAAGCTCACGTCCGCCGCGACGGTCACGATCGCCCGTACCTGGTCGATGATGTCCACCCGGTTCCTCACGAAGTCGGGGTCGGTCACCTCGGTGGTGTTCCCGGCGCCGAACTCCAGCACCGGAGTGTGCACATGCCCGCCCGGGAGCGTGTCGTGCAGCCCGAGCCGGTCCCGCAGCAGGGTCGCCCGGTAGGCGATCTCGTTGGAGAGGTAGTTCCCGCCGCCCCCGGCGCGCGCCGTCGATCCGGCGGTCGGCCCGTCGGCCCGTACGACGGGGTCGGTACCCCCCGCAGGGATCTCGGTCACCTCCGTGTGGTCGTACACCGGGAAACGCCCGGTCTTCGCCGCCACGATCGCCGCGTACGGGAGTGTCGTGGTCGTCCACTGCGGCTGTGAGGCCGGGTCGGTGACCGGGACGGTCTCGGTCCTGCTCAGGTTCTCGTTGTCCGGATAGCCGCCCCGCCAGGCCCCGTTGGTCCGCTCCACGTCGAACCGCCCGACCCGCCCCTGGCTCACGGTCGTGAACAGGTCCACCTTCGGCAGGTACGGCCGCAGTGTCCGCTCCACGGTCCCCTGCGCGAAGTCGTCCCACCGGACGGGGAAGACGGCCGTCTCGACCCGGGCCGGACCCTCCGCGGTCCGTATGACCGTCCCGTCCAGCGCGAGCGCGGTCGCCCCGGAGGGATTGGAGATCCGGATGTCCCGGTCGAGCGTGAACGGATCGAACCCGGTGACGATGATGCGCCTCATGTGCCCGCCGGGGTAACGGATGTCCGTCTGCCCCCGCGAGGTACGCTCCAACGCGTCGAGCAGCCGCGTCCGTTGCTGCGCACTGAGCGCGAACCCCGGCTCCCAGGTGCGCACTTCCCGGGTCATCCCCAGCCGCGCCCAGTACAGCGGCCGGTCGTCGTCCCGGCTCAGGCCCACCCGTTGTCCGCCACCACCCTTACAAGGAAGCGCTTCGCGCCTTTTTGATTCGGCCGGCCCGCGCCCCTGCGCCCGGTCCACCGCCCGCCGCCACAGCGCCGAGCCCTCCCGTACGACGATCTGCCGGGCCTGCGCATAGGAGTGCGCACCCGTGAGTGCCTCGGCCAACTCCGGTGCCACGGCGTCGAATCCGGATCGCCGGAGAATCTCCTGCGGCACCGCCCGGTCCAGCCGCTGCTCCTCGACGGTGGGGGCGGGGACGGTCGTCGCCTGCGCCGCGGTGGGGGCCGACGTCCCCGCCAGCAGGGCGACTCCGAGGACACCGATCCGAACACGTAGGGAAGTCAAGGCAGTTGGCCCTCCGTCACAGTGGGGTGCGTGGTGCCGGACGGCCGCAGTATCGCCTGCCGGAACTGGTCTACGCCATGGCGCCCCCGGACGCCCCGTGCGGGACGCGGGCGGCCGCCTCGCGCAGTGCCCCGAGGAAGGACTCCGCGGCCGGGGCCAGGGACCGGCCGCGGGCCGTCGCCGCGTACACGGCCCGGGCCGGGGCGCCCTCGTCGAGCACCGGCAGCAGGGCGACGTCCCGGCGTACGGACTCGGCGGCCAGCGCCGGGACCAGGGTCACGCCGAGGCCCGCGGCGACGTATCCCAGCTTGGCGGTCCACTCGGCGACGACGTGGGTCACGCGCGGGCGGAAACCCTGGCGCAGGGCCGCGTCCAGGAGGGTGCCCTCGGGACGCGGGCTGCCGGAGATCCAGTCGGCGTCGGCGAGCCGGGCGAGCCGGACCGGGTCCGTGGAGCCGGCCAGGGGGTGGCCGGCGGGGACGGCGACGTACAGCGACTCGTCGAGGAGGTGGTGCAGGTCGTACGGCTCCAGCGGGGCGCCGCCCGTCGTCGAGACGACCGCGAGGTCGAGGTGGCCGGCGGCCAGCCGGTCCAGGAGACCGGGCGTGAGCCCCTCCTCGCGGGACAGCCGCACACCGGGGTGCCGGGCGCGGAACGCGGCCAGGGCGTGCGGCACCAGCGCCGCCTCGGCGGTGGGGAACGCCCCGAACCGCAGCCGCCCGGCCGCCACCTCGCGCAGCGCGGTCAGCTCACGGGCGGCGCCGTGCAGTGCCTCGGTGACGGCCTCGGCGTGTGGGACGAGCACCCGCCCGGCCGCCGTGAGCCGTACCCCGCGCGGCAGCCGGTCGAAGAGCGGACCACCGCCCAGCGCCGCCTCCAGCGCGGCGATCTGCCGGGACACGGCCGACTGCGTCCACCCGAGCGTCCGCGCGGCCACCGTGAACGAACCGTGCCGCGCGACATCCAGGAACACGCGCAGCCAGACGGTGGAGACATCGGGGAGGGCGGGAGCGAGGGCGGGAGCCCCTTCGAGATGCGGTGTCAGCATGGCAGCCATGCTAGACATTCGCTTGTTGCATCGCTCGCCGGTGCTTAGCGTCGACGGCATGGAACGGATCGCTTTTCTCGGCCTCGGGCACATGGGCGCTCCCATGGCCCGTCGCCTGCTCGCCGCCGGACACCCGCTGACCGTCTGGAACCGCACCGCCGCCAAGGCGCAGCCGCTGGTCGCCGAGGGCGCCGTGCTCGCCGGGTCCCCGGCCGACGCCGTACGGGACGCCGACGTGGTCGTCACGATGCTCGCCGACCCGGCCGCGCTCGGCGCGGTCGCCGACGAGATCGTGCCCGTGCTGCGCACCGGCGCCCGCTGGGTCGAGATGTCGACGGTGGGCCCGGACCCGGTACGGGAACTCGCCGCCCGGCTCCGGGTCGGCGTCACCCTCGTCGACGCGCCCGTCATGGGGAGCACGGACCGGGCGGCGACCGGCGGGCTCGTCATCCTCGCGGGCGGCGACACGGCCGGCGTCGAGCACGTCCTGGCCCACCTCGGCACGGTCACCCGCACCGGTCCCCTCGGCAGCGCCGCCTCGCTCAAGCTCGTCATGAACGCGGCCGTCATCGGCGGGGTCGCCCTGGTCGCCGAGTCGCTGCGGCTCGCCGACGCGCTCGGCGTGGACGGCGACACCGCGCGCACCGCCCTCGCGAACAGCCCGGTCGGCGGCGCCGTCGCCCGTGCCTTTGCCGAGGACGTGCACTTCGGCACCGCGCTCGCCGCGAAGGATCTGGAGCTGGCGACGAAGACGGCGGAACTGCCCGCCCTGGAAGCCGCGCTGGAGCACTACCGGCGGGCCGCCGCCGACCCCGCCCTCACCCACGCGGACATCTCCCTGGCCGCCGCCCGCATCCGCGCCTCCTGACCTTCTGACCCTCTGCCCCTCTGACCTTCTGACCTCCTGAAGGAGCACCGTGCAGGTCACCCTGGACAACCCGGCCGGCGCACCCCAGCCGGCGAGCCCCTACTACTCCCAGGTCGCCCGCGTCGAACACGCCGACGGCAGCGCCCTGTTGTTCGTCTCCGGCCAGATCGCCGAGGGCACCACCCTCGCGGAACAGACCCGGGGCATCTTCGAGGGCCTCGACGCGCTGCTCCGCGCACACGGGGCGACGCCGGCCGACATCATCAACATCCGGACGTATCTGACCGACATCTCCCGGCTGGCCGAATACGGCGCCGTGCGCCGGGAGTACCTCACGGGCACACCACCGACGAGCATGACCTTCGAGGTGCCGCGGCTGTTCCGCGCCGAGGCCCGGATCGAGATCGAGGTGGTCGCGGCGGTGGCCGGCCGAGAGTCTTTGTGAAGGGTTCGTACGAAATCGCTGTGGGACGCCCGATCACCGTCCGTCCGCGCACAGCCACGACTAAGGTCGGGTGCGGGACACGTCCCCCCTGAGCAGCCCCGGTCCGAGACCTGACCCTTGGACCGGGGCTTGCGGCTTTTCGGTGCCTCAGTCCCGCACGCCGAAGCCGTACACCGTCTGCGAGCGGTAGACCGCGCCCGGCTCCAGCCGTGTGCTCGGGAACTCCGGCCGGTTGGGGGAGTCCGGGAAGTGCTGGGTCTCCAGGGCGATGCCGTCGCCGGGGGCGAACGGGGCGGTCAGGTGCTCGGCCGTGTAGAGCTGGACGCCGGGTTCGGTGGTGGCCACGGTGAGGGTCCGGCCGGAGCCCGGGTCGTGCAGCTCGGCGATCTCGACCGGCGTGTCCGTGACGCCCTTGTCGAGGACGAGGTTGTGGTCGTAGCCGGAGCCGGTCTTACGGGCCGTACGGAAGTCGAAACGGGTGCCGGAGACGTCCTCCACGACACCGGTCGGGATCAGGTCGCCGTCGACGGGGGTGTAGCGGGAGGCGGCGATCCGCAGCTCATGACCGTCCGCGTTGCCGGAGCCTGCGAGGTTGAAGTAGCTGTGGTTGGTGAGGTTCACCACGGTCGGCGCGTCGGTGACCGCCTCGTAGGAGATGCGCAGCGCGCCCAAGGAGTCCAAGGCGTAGGTCACGGCCACCTCCAGCCGCCCCGGGAAGCCCTCCTCCCCGTGCGGGCTCACCCTGGTGAGCCGCACCCCGTGCTCGACACCCGCCACGTCCCACACCCGCTTGTCGAAGCCCCGGGAGCCGCCGTGCAGGGAGTTGGGCGCGTTGTTCGGCTCCAGGGCGTAGGTCACACCGTCCAGCGGGAAGCGCGCCCGGGCGATCCGGTTGGCGTACCGGCCGACCAGGGCGCCGAGGAACGGGCCAGGGTTCTCCAGATAGCCGTCCAGGCTCGCGAACCCCAGCACCACGTCCGCCGTCCGCCCGTCCCGGTCCGGGACCTCGACCGACTGCACGATCCCGCCGTACGACAGGACCCGCACCCGAGTCCCCGCGCGCTCCAGCGTCCAGCGGTGCACCTCGGTGCCGTCGGAAAGTGTGCCGAAAAGTTCACTCATGTGGGAAACCCTAGGTCACGGCCCCCGGAATCCCTAGGTGACCGGGTCCTTCGCGGTGATGGTCCGATAGGCGATCGCCGCGAGCCTCGACTGGCCGTCGGTGCTCGGATGGAACCAGTCCCAATGGCTCAACTGATCCGTGCCGAAGCGGTACTCGTACACCGCCCCGCCGTCGAAGCGGCACCGCCGGTCCTTGGCGCAGACCGCCTTCAGCACCTTGTTGTAGTCCTCGACCCGCTGTTGCACCCGGTCCCGGCGCAGGGTCGCCGCGCTGGTCAGATCGTCCGCGTCGCCCAGCATCGACGGGCAGATGCCCAGCTTCCAGATCTGCTTGCCCAGCGGATTGGTCCGGCCCTCGGACCACAGCCGCTTCAGATTCGGCACGCTCGCCACGTACACCTGCGTCTTCGGCAGCGCCTTGCGCAGTGTGTCCATCGCGTCCTCGAACTGGGCGCGGAAGTCCGCCACCGAGGTCATCGCCCGCACCGACGAACGGCAGGCGTCGTTGGCCCCCGCCATCACCGTCACCAACTGCGGCCTGCGGACGGCCGCGTCGGCCATCTGCCCGGGCAGGTCGGCCATCCGGGCGCCGGTCTCCGCGTAGTTCCAGCTGTGGTCGGCCGCCTTCGCCCGCCCCAGCAGCCGTACCGCCAGGCTGTCCACCTGGTCGCTGGTGCCGGTCGCCCAGGACACCTCGGGGCAGTCCGAGAGCACCGTGCAGGCGTCGAAGCCGCGGGTGATGGAGTCGCCGACGGCCGCGATCGAGGCCGGGCTGCGGTTCCACACCTGTACGGCCCTGGAAGCCCGCGTCCGGCCGGCGTCGGGCCCGGACGGGGAACCGCCGATGACATCGCACCCGGCCACCCCCAGCACGGCGGTGACGGCGACGGCACCGACCAGGGCACGCGAACGCCGGCGTCGCTGCTTGCGCATACCCCGTCGGTCCTCTCCGTCGGTTCGATCGTCCCCCGTAATGACAACGCACGGGAGTTCCCACCCCGCGCACTGCAACGGACCACCCCGTACAAGCGTCCCCCTGGGTGAATGGCAGGGGTTTCCTGGCTGTGGGACCGACGGTACGTCACACTCCTTGCGCCGCCGCACGGTAGCCTCGCCATCAACGCGGCCGTCGTGCCACTGCCGCCAGCCAGCCAGCAAGATGTCCCGCTCTGCCCGGAGGTTCCGGTGACGACACGTGGAGTTCTGTACGTGCACTCCGCGCCGCGCGCGCTGTGCCCGCACGTCGAGTGGGCCGTCGCCGGGGTGCTCGGCACGCGCGTCAACCTCGACTGGATCCGGCAGCCGGCGGCACCCGGCACCTGGCGCTCCGAGTTCTCCTGGCAGGGCGAGGTCGGTACGGCCTCCAAGCTGGCGTCGGCCCTGCGCGGCTGGCATCTGCTCCGCTTCGAGGTCACCGCGGAACCCTGCGCGAAGGCCGAGGGCGAGCGCTACAGCTGCACCCCCGACCTCGGCATCTTCCACGCGGTCACCGGAATCCACGGCGACATCCTGATCCCGGAGGACCGTCTGAGGGCCGCCATGACCCGCTCACAGCGCGGCGAGACGGACCTGGAGGCCGAGATCGCCAAGCTCCTCGGCAAGCCCTGGGACGACGAACTGGAGCCGTTCCGCTACGCGGGCGAGGGCGCGCCGGTGAGGTGGCTCCACCAGGTGGTCTGACGCCGGATGCCGTCCGCGGCGCCGTCGTGGCTGATCGCGCAGTTCCCCGCGCTCCTGAAGGGGCGCGGGAAACTGCGCGACCAGCCCCCGCCGGGCCGTCGGCCGACAACGAAACGCGAAGTGGCCCGAACTCCGACAAGGAGTCCGGGCCACACGCCGCTCACGGCAAGGAACCTCAAACGGTCCTGAAAGCCAGCACCACGTTGTGCCCGCCGAAGCCGAACGAGTCGTTCAGCACGGCGATCTGTCCCTCGGGCAGCTGCCGGGCCTCGCCCCGCACCACGTCCGCGTTGACCTCGGGGTCGAGGTTGTCCAGGTTGATGGTCGGCGGAGCCGTCCGGTTCACCAGCGCCAGGATCGACGCGACGGTCTCGATACCACCGGCACCGCCCAGCAGGTGACCGGTCATCGACTTGGTCGCCGAGATGGCCATGTGGTCGACGTCGTCGCCGAACACCTTGCGCAGCGCCTTGATCTCGGCCACGTCACCCTGCGGCGTCGACGTCGCGTGCGCGTTGACGTGCACGATCTCGGCCGGCTTCAGATCCGTGTTGTCGAGCAGGTTCTGCAGCGCCTGCGCGATGCCGTTGCCCGAGGGCTCCGGCTGCGTGATGTGGTGCGCGTCGGCCGAGATGCCCTGGCCGACCGCCTCGACGTAGATCCGCGCCCCGCGCGCCTTCGCGTGCTCCTCGGACTCCAGGACGATCACGCCCGCGCCCTCACCGAGGACGAAGCCGTCACGGCCGGAGTCGTAGGGACGCGACGCGCCCTGGGGGTCGTCGTTGTTCTTGGACATCGCCATCATGTTGCCGAACGCGACGATGGGCAGCGGGTGGATCGCCGCCTCGGTGCCGCCGGCCACGACCACGTCCGCACGCCCGGTGCGGATCATCTCGATGGCGTACCCGATGGCCTCGGCGCCGGAGGCGCAGGCCGACACGGGGGTGTGCACACCGGCCCGCGCACCCAGCTCGATACCGACGTTGGCGGCCGGCGAGTTGGGCATCAGCATCGGCACGGTGTGCGGGGAGACACGGCGTACGCCCTTCTCCTTGAGCACGTCGTACTGGTCCAGCAGGGTCGTCACACCGCCGATGCCGGAGGCGATGACGGCGCCGACCCGGTCGGGGTTGGCGGACGCGTCCTCACCGGCCTTGGCGGTGAAGCCGGCGTCCTTCCAGGCCTCCTGAGCGGCGATCAGCGCGAACTGCGCGGACCGGTCCAGCTTGCGGGCCTGCGGGCGGGGGATGATCTCGCTCGGTTCGACGGCGATCTGCGCCGCGATACGGACGGGCAGCTCGGCCGCCCAGTCCTGCTCCAAGGGGCGGACGCCGGACTTACCGGCGAGCAGGGCCTCCCAGAACGAAGCTGCGTCGCCACCCAGCGGTGTGGTTGCGCCGATACCGGTGACGACCACGGTGCGATTGGTCGGGCTCATCGGGAATTCTTTCTCCAACGGATACGGGATTCGACGGCGCCACCGCCGGGTGGCGGGGCATTGCGGCCGGAGGCTCGGTTAGCGCCTCAGGCCTGTGTGATGCCTCAGGCCTGGTGCTTGAGGATGTAGTCGGTCGCGTCGCCGACGGTCTTGAGGTTCTTGACGTCCTCGTCCGGGATCTTGACGTCGAAGCGCTCTTCGGCGGCTACGACGACCTCGACCATGGACAGCGAGTCGACGTCCAGGTCGTCGGTGAAGGACTTGTCCAGCTGGACGTCCTCAACCGGGATGCCGGCGATCTCGTTCACGATCTCGGCGAGACCTTCGACGATCTCTTCCTGAGTGGCGGCCATGTCAGGCGCTCCTTCTTAGATGTTCCAGACGGTTGCTGCGGTACTGCTGTCGGCGTTCCCGCACCGGACGCATGATCCGGCACGGAGTGCCTAGGGGAGGGTAACGACAGTGGCGGCGTAGACGAGACCCGCCCCGAACCCGATGACGAGCGCGGTGTCGCCGCTCTTCGCCTCGCCGGTCGCCAGGAGCCGCTCCATCGCGAGCGGGATCGAGGCGGCCGAGGTGTTGCCGGTGGTGCGGACGTCACGGGCGACCGTGACGTGCTCCGGCAGCTTGAGAGTCTTCACCATCGAGTCGATGATCCGCACATTGGCCTGGTGCGGGATGAAGACGTCCAGGTCGTCCGCGCTGATCCCGGCCGCTTCCAGCGCCTGCTGGGCGACCTTCGCCATCTCGAACACGGCCCAGCGGAACACCGCCTGGCCCTCCTGCGTGATCGCCGGGAACTTGATGTGGCCCTGGCTGTCGCGCGGAAGCTCGGCCCTGTCACCGAAGTGGAAACGGTCCCAGGGGATGGTCTGCTTGATGGTCTCGGACTTGTCGCCCTCCGACCCCCACACCGTGGGCCCGATCGCCGGCTCCTTCGAGGGGCCGACCACGACCGCGCCCGCGCCGTCGCCGAACAGGAAGGCGGTGGCCCGGTCTTCGAGGTCGGTGAGGTCGCTGAGCCGCTCCACGCCGATCACGAGCACGTACTCGGCGGAACCCTCCACCACCATGCCCTTGGCGAGCGTCAGACCGTAGCCGAAGCCCGCGCAGCCGGCGGAGATGTCGAAGGCGGCCGCCTTGTTCGTGCCCAGCTTGTCGGCGATCTCAGTCGCCACGGCCGGGGTCTGGCTGAAGTGCGAGACGGTCGAGACGACCACGGCGCCGATCTGCTCGGCGGAGATGCCCGCGTCCGCGATCGCCTTGCCGGCGGCCTCGATCGACATCGCGGCGACCGTCTCCTCGGGGCCCGCCCAGTGCCGGGTCTCGATGCCGGAGCGCGAGCGGATCCACTCGTCGGACGAGTCGATCTTCTCGAGGATCACCTCGTTCGGCACCACACGGGTCGGGCGGTAGCCGCCGACACCGAGGATGCGCGCGTACGGGGCACCCTTGCTGGGCTTGATCTTCGACATCGCTGTGGGCTCCTAGGTCAGGCGCTGTGCTCGGCGATGAGTTCGCGGGCCGCGTCGAGGTCGTCAGGGGTCTTCAGGGCCAGCGTCTTCACGCCGGGCAGGGCGCGCTTGGCCAGGCCGGTCAGGGTGCCGCCGGGGCACACCTCCAGGAGGGCGGTGACGCCGAGCTCCTGGAAGGTCTCCATGCACAGGTCCCAGCGGACCGGGTTGGCGACCTGGCCGACCAGGCGCTCCACGATCTCGTCGCCGGTGGCGACGGCCTGCCCGTCCTTGTTGGAGACGTAGCTGACCTTCGGGTCGGCCGGCACGAGCTCCTTGGCGGCCTCGGCCAGCTTGTCGACCGCGGGGCGCATGTGGTGCGTGTGGAAGGCGCCCGCGACCTTGAGGGCGACGACCTTGCGGACACCCTCGGGCTTGTCCTCGTTCAGCGCGGCGAGCTGCTCCAGGGTGCCGGCCGCGACGATCTGGCCGGCGCCGTTGATGTTCGCCGGGGTCAGACCGAGCTTCTCCAGGTGCGCGATCGAGACCGCCGGGTCGCCGCCGAGCAGCGCCGACATCCCGGTCTCGGTGATCGCGGAGGCCTCGGCCATCGCCAGACCGCGCTTGCGTACGAGCCGCAGCGCGTCGGTGTCGTCGAGGACACCCGCGAAGGCGGCGGCGGTGAACTCGCCCACGCTGTGACCGGCGACCGCGCCCGGCGCGACGTCGGACATGTCACCGAGTGCCGCGGCGGACAGGATTCCGGCGGCGACGAGCAGCGGCTGGGCGATCGCGGTGTCGCGGATCTCGTCCGCGTCCGCGTTCGTGCCGTAGTGCACCAGGTCGAGCCGGATGGCGTCCGACCAGGAACGCAGACGGTCCTCGACACCGGGGAGGTCGAGCCAGGGGGTCAGGAAGCCAGGCGTCTGGGCGCCCTGGCCGGGAGCGACGAGTACGAGCACCTTCACACTCTCTCTTGGGGACGGCCACGGCCGCCCGTGGGGACAGGGACGAAGAACACGAAGGGGTTTTGTGGACCCCCGACAAAATCCTATGGCTGGAGATCTCCATCGACCAGACGCCCCAGGATCAGCGCGATCCGCAGTGTGAAGGCGGATCGTACATCGGAGGGCGACCATCCGGTGACGTCAGTCACACGTCGAAGCCGGTAGCGGACGGTGTTCGGGTGAACGAAGAGCATTCGGGCGGCGCCCTCCAGGCTGCTCGCCTGTTCCAGATAGACGCTCAGTGTTTCCAGCAGCGCCGAGCCCGCTTCCTCCAGCGGTCTGTAGATCTCCTCCACCAACTGCTCGCGCGCACCCGGATCGCCCGCGATCGCGCGTTCCGGAAGCAGATCGTCCGCCAGTACCGGCCGCGGCGCGTCCTGCCAGGCGGCACAGGCCTTGAGCCCCGCGGCGGCGGCCTGCGCGGACCGGGTGGCGGCCAGCAGGTCCGGTACGACGGGCCCCGCGACGACCGGTCCGGCGGCATAAGGCCCGATCAGCGACTTGGCGACGGCCAGCGGATTGTCGTGGCCGCCCGCGATGACGACGAGCCGGTCCCCGAGCACCCCGGTCAGCACCTGCAGCTTGGCATGCCGGGCGGCGCGCCGGATGGCCTCGACGGTCAGCTCGCTGTCCCCGTCGGGCGCGGTGCCGAGCACGACACACACGTTGTCGGGCGAGTTCCACCCCAGAGCCGCGGCCCGGCTGACCGCACCCTCGTCGGCCTCCCCGCTCAGCACCGCGTTGACGACCAGCGACTCCAGCCGTGCGTCCCAGGCACCCCGTGCCTCGGCGGCCTGGGCGTACACCTGCGCGGTGGCGAAGGCGATCTCACGGGCGTAGACGAGCAGCGCCTCCCGCAGCACGCGCTCGTCGCCGGGGGCCGCCACCTCGTCGATGGCGCTCTCCATGACCTCGATGGTGGTCCGCACCATCTCGACGGTCTGCCGCAGGGTGATCGCCCGCGTCAGCTCCCGCGGCGCGGTCCCGAACACGTCCGTCGAGATCGCCTGCGGGGCGTCGGGGTGCCGGAACCACTCGGTGAAGGCCGCGATACCCGCCTGGGCGACGAGCCCGATCCAGGAGCGGTTCTCCGGGGGCATGGCCCGGTACCACGACAGGGTCTCGTCCATGCGTGCGATGGCCTGGGCGGCGAGACTGCCGGACGACTTCTCCAGCCGCTTCAGGGTCGCGGAGTGCGGATGGACCACATGAGCCGAGGGATCGGACTTGCGCGTTACGGGTTCGGGCACGTGGACAAGACTGCCTTATCCGGACGGGAGCCTGCGCCGCCGGGTGCCGACTGCGGTCTACCGTGGTCCCGTGATGGACGTCAGGCGCGCGGCGGAGCGCTACCCCGGGGGAGACCCGGCGACCGGGATCGAGTCCCGGCACGCCTTCTCCTTCGGCCCGCACTACGACCCCGACAACCTGCGCTTCGGCGCGGTCATCGCGTGCAACGAGGAGCGGCTGGCGCCCGGCGCCGGCTTCGACGAGCACCCGCACAGCCACACCGAGATCGTGACGTGGGTGGTCGAGGGCGAGCTCACCCACCGGGACTCCGAGGGCAACGAGACGGTGGTCCGCCACGGCGACGTCCAGCGGCTCAGCTCGGCGGGGGGCGTCCGCCATGTCGAGCGCAACGACGGGGCGGAGCCGCTGACCTTCGTCCAGATGTGGCTGGCACCGGTGCGCCCCGGCGGCGAACCGTCGTACGAGATCGTCCGCGGCATCGCGGACTCGACGCCGTACGCGGTCCCGGAGGCGGGAGCGATGCTGCACGTGCGCCGGCTGGGGGCGGGGGAGCGGACGGCGGTGCCGGACGGGGCGTATGCGTATGTGCACGTGGTGCGGGGCGAAGTACGGCTGGGGGGAGAGCCGTTGGGGCCCGGGGATTCAGCGCGGGTCGCTGACGCGGAGGGCCTGGAGGCGGAGGGGCTGACGCCGGCGGAAGTGCTGGTGTGGGAGATGGCGGGGTAGCCGCGGGCCGTCGTTCGGCTGCGGGCAGGTGGCGGCCGGCCGCGCAGTTCCTCCCCCAGCCTTCGGCTGGGGGTACCCCCAGCGCCCCTGAAGGGGCGCTGCAGTCGCGGCTTCTTTGCAGCCGCCGTCTTTTCTCCAGCCGCGGGCAGTCGTGCCTCCCCCGGAGGGGGGACCCCCAGGCGGCACGGGTGGGTGCGACGGCACCCTGCCAGCGCCGGTAAGCGTCCCCACCCCGCCCAGCGGACCTCAGCCGCGTGACTCCGCCAGCACCGCGTCCGTGAACACCGGCCAGACCTCGACCGCCCAGGGGCCGAACGCCCGGTCCGTCAGGGCGACGCACGCCAGCCCCGCATCCGGGTCCACCCACAGGAACGTGCCCGACTGCCCGAAGTGGCCGAACGTCCGAGGCGAAGACGAAGCACCCGTCCAGTGCGGCGACTTGGAGTCCCGGATCTCGAAGCCCAGCCCCCAGTCGTTGGGGTTCTGGTGGCCGTAGCCCGGCAACACGCCCTTCGTGCCGGGGTAGTGGACGGTCAGCGTCGCCTCCGCCACCGTCCGCGGGTCCAGCAGCCTCGGTGCCTGCAGTTCCGCGGCGAAGCGGAGCAGGTCGGAGACCGAGGACACGCCGTCCTTCGCCGGGGAGCCTTCGAGGGACGTCGACGTCATGCCCAGGGGCTCCAGCACCGCCTGCCGCAGATACTCGCCGAACGGAATCTCCGTCACCTTGGCGACATGGTCCCCGAGCACCTCGAACCCGGCGTTGGAGTACAGCCGCCGTTCCCCGGGCGGCGCCGTCACCCGGTGTTCGTCGAAGGCCAGCCCCGAGGTGTGCGCGAGCAGATGCCGTACCGTCGCCCCCTGCGGCCCCGCCGGCTCGTCGAGGTCGATCGCCCCCTCCTCGTACGCGACGAGCACCGCGTACGCCGCGAGCGGCTTGGTGACGGAGGCCAGCGGGAAACGGTGACCGACCGGCCCGTGGGCGCCCAGGACGGTCCCGTCGGCCCGTACGGCACCCGCCGCGGCCGTGGGCACCGGCCAGTTGTCGATCACTGCGAGGCTCTGCAAGGACATGCCTACGACCCTAAGTGCTTCAGAGCGGCAGGATCATCGTGGGGTCCGGCTTGTGGACGAAGCCGAGCGCGGCGTAGAGCGGCTCGGCCTCGGCGGACGCGGTCAGCATGACCTGGCCAGCGCCCCGCTCCCGGAACCAGGCCAGCAGTTCCTCCATGCACGCGAGCGCGTACCCGCGGCGGCGCGCGTCCGGGTCGGTGGCCACGCTGAAGACGTACCCGGCACGCCCGTGCGGACTGCTCGCCTTGCCGATCCGGTAGTCGATCGTCCCGACGACCAGCGCCCCCAGCGCCCCCGGCCGGTCAGGATGGTCCACGACGAACGCGGCGAAGTCGCCGTCCGTCTCGCCCAGCCTCTCCGTGAGCCCCGGCAGCGCCTGGTCGTGCCATCCGGTGGAGGCGTCCCCGCCGGGGAGCGCGTCGATCATGACCTGGCGCAGCCGCAGCACTTCCGGCGCGTCCTCGGGCGTGGCCCGGCGTACGAGACTCATGCCGTGCACGCTAGTCACGGCCGCTCCGTCGCGTCGCGCGCATTTATTACCGGGTAATACCGGGTTCCGCTTGCTTCGAGTGCACTCGAAGGTCATAGCGTTGGTCCATGACGGTGATGCAGTCCACGACCGCGGCCCCTATCGAACAGCAGAGCCCCGCTCCCGCCGACATCTGCTCCGCCCCACCCCGGCGGCACCCGCGTCCCGAGGGGCAGGACCGCTACACGATCAGCGAGGTCGTCGCCTTCACCGGCCTGACCGCCCACACCCTGCGCTGGTACGAGCGGATCGGCCTGATGTCCCACATCGACCGCTCCCACACCGGCCAGCGCCGCTACACCAACCGCGACCTGGACTGGCTGGACTTCGTGACCAAGCTCCGCCTGACCGGCATGCCGGTGGCGGACATGGTGCGCTACGCGGAACTGGTGAGAGAGGGCGAGACGACCTACCCCGAGCGCCGCGAACTGCTGGAGCAGACCCGCAGGGACGTGGTGTCGAGGATCGCGGAGCTGCACGACACGCTTTCGGTACTGGACCGAAAGATCAGCTTCTATGAAACAGGCGGCAACTGAAGCGCCCTTGAAAGGGGCGCGGGGCTGTATCGATTTGCGGCTACCGCCGCGTGGGCGCGACCAGCCCCCACCGGCCCGCGGCCAAACCACTGCCGATCACAGCTCGGCCAACAACTCCGCCTTCTTCGCGGCGAACTCCTCATCAGTGACCAGCCCCGCCTGATGCAGCTCTCCCAAATGGCGAATCCGCTCCGCGATGTCCGCCGGGTCACGGCGCCCCGCCGGCGCCGGCAGCGCGGCCGACCCCTTCGCCCGCACCGCATGGAGCACCGCCGCCGCGAACGGCAGCGACTCGTGCACGGGCCCGTACCCCAGCCCGAACACCACCGTCGCCGGATCCTGGTCCGGCTGCGTCGGCTGCGCCCCCGCGAGGTCCCGCCGCAGCAGTCGTAGATGCCCCTCGAAGACCTCCGGCGACCGCCACTCCACACCCCCGAGGTCGGCGACCGCGAAGCTCTGGTCGCCGGCCTTCCACTTCGCCGTGGACGCGCCCGTCCACGACCACCGGAAGTGCACGGCCTTGCCGTCGAAGCTCGCCTTCCCGTCGTACGCCTTGAACTGCCGGGGCGTCTCGGGCGCGGCCACCAGAAACCTTTCGGCCGGGCCGGACTCGGCGAGCAGCGGCCGCAGTTCGTCGGCGTAGTACTCCGCGAGGGTCGCCCGCTCGGCCGGCAGGACGAGGCGGTAGGGGTCGCTGCCGTCCTTCAACTGCCCGGCTGCCGCCTCCATCAGCGGATCCGCGCCGGCGCGTGGCTCGGCGCGGAGTACCACCGTGCCCCGTTTCCCCGTGGTGAGCGTCACACCCGCCAGCGCGGCCAGCGGCACCCGGCGTTCACCCAGGGCCTGGAGCAGCTTGGGTGTTCGAATCCCCCGTTCGTAACGGATGAGCACGGAGTCGGACTCGAACTCCCAGGCGGCATGAAATCCGGCCAGTACGTCACCCATGCGGCTCATCGTATGCGGCACGTGCTTCCCAGTCCCATCCCCGCGCGCACCGCACTTCCTGCTGTCTCTACGCGCGTCCGGCCGTCGACGTGCCGGACAAATCCGCCCGGCACCCGTCATCGTCATGGGCGCACGTCACCGCGCCGTACTCGCCAACTCCGATGTCGGCGAGGTTGCGCAGGCTGTCCGTGCCCGGCTCGAAGTAGCCGGCGTGTCCCAGTGCGTCCTGCGCCGACAGCACCCGGGCCCCGAAGGAGGAGGAGACGGGATCGGCGCCGTGGCCGAGTCCGCCGAGCTCCAGATAGGGGACGTCCTGGATCCAGTCGGTGGCGTCCCGCATCGCCCACACCCGCACCGAGGTGCCCAGGTCCGCGGCCTTCTCGACCCGCATCCCAGGGCTCGCGGCCACCGCTATGTCCGCCACCCGCGCCGGCATGCCGTGCGCGGCGACCCCGCAGAGCACCGAGCCGTAGCTGTGGCAGAACATCGACACCGGCGCCTCGCCGGGCAGGGCACGCAGCAGCGCGTTCAGGCGTACGGCACCGAGCTCGGCGGCCGTGCCCGTCGCCGCGTCCACGCCGAGCCCGCTGGGCGCGGTGTAGTCGGCCCAGGCGATCACCGCCGTACGGGTCCCGGGGCTCGCGGCGTGCTCCGCCTTGTGCAGCGCCCTGGCCATACCGACCGGCGCGGTGTACTGGCGGTTCGTCTTCTGGAAGGTGAGCAGATCGGTGTCGACGCCGGGGACGATCACGGAGATCCGCTGGGCCCTGGGGAGATCGCCGAAGACCTCGGCGACCCGGCCGTCACCGTCCGGGTCGAAGGAGAGGATCTGCCGGCCCTTCGTCATCAGCGCCTCGTAGCGGTGCATACGACGTCCCGCGTCCTGTTGCCCGGCCGCGGTGAGCCGCGGGTCGTGCATGCGCTTCTTCTCGACCCTGCGCTGCTGTTCGAGGGCGATGTGGTTGGCGCGGTAACGCAGTTCGACCGGGGCGCCGTTCATGTTGCCGACCGCCAGCGGGTAGCGGTGGGCGAGCCGGTCGCGGTCCTGCGGGGTGAGCGACACGAAGAAGCGGGTGAGCAGCGCGGGCGACGCCTGCGGGTCGGGCAGCTGGAGACCGTGCACGCTGCCGTGCTCCCACTTGGTGAGGGAGGCCTGCAGGGCGGTGGTCTCGCGGTGGGTGCGCAGGGCGGTCCAGCCGGTGGTCGCGAGCATCACGAACACCACGGCCAGCGCGAGCAGTGCGCGCCAGACGTTGAGTGGCGGGGAGGCGTCGAAGGAAGTCACTGGGAGGACACACTAGGAGAACGGGAGGGTCTCGCGGTAACCGAGTGAGGGTTATCACGTTTCGGCAAACGTGAGGCTCATCTCAGGCCCCTCCGAACGGCCTCAGCGCTCCCGCCAGTTCCCGGTGAGCGCCGGCTCCACCTTGTCCAGGTACGCCACGGTGAGTTCACGGATCGCCTCGACGCTGAAGTCGTCGCCGACCGACCACTGCCGCTCGGTCACCCGGATCACCGCGCCGAACAGCGCGACCACGAGCCGGGGCCGGGGGTCGGTGTCCGGGTCGACGCCCTCCCGCTCGGCGACGATCCGCGTGATCTCCTCCTCCGTCTCGGCCTGGCGGCGCAGATGGGCCGCGTGCAGGGCCGGGGTCGCCTCGATCATCCGGTAGGCGCGCATGTGCAGTTCGACCGGGACGTACCGCTCGATGGCCTGCTCGATGGAGTCGAAGCTGTCCAGGACCGCCCCGCGCAGCGCGTCCAGCGGCGCCTCCTCGGGCGGGCGCCGACGCAGTGCCTCCACGTAGTACGCCTCGGTGAGCCGGGGCACGAAGAAGGCCACCTCCTCCTTGCTGGCGAAGTAGCGGAAGAAGGTGCGCTGCGAGACGTCGACGGACTCGGCGATCTCGTCGACGGTGGTGTGCTCGTAGCCCTGGGCCACGAAGAGTTCGAGCGCGGACCGCAGCAGCGCGTCCCGGGTGCGCTGCTTCTTGCGTTCGCGCAACGTTTCCATGTCTGACAGTTACTGACTAGTGAATTTGTTTGTCAACTGTCAGAGGCTGTCACTAGCCTCGAACGCATGACTAGTCAGACCACGATCGACACGGCGGGGTCGGGGGACAAGGCCCCGGTGGCCCCCTCGGACCAGCCGCCGGCCTCCGGCCTGCGGGGCCATCCCTGGTTCACCCTGATAACCGTCGCCGTCGGGGTCATGATGGTGGCCCTGGACGGCACCATCGTGGCGATCGCCAACCCGGCGATCCAGAAGGACCTCGGCGCCACCTTCGCCCAGGTGCAGTGGATCACCAACGGCTACTTCCTCGCCCTCGCGGTCTCCCTGATCACCGCGGGCAAGCTCGGCGACCGCTTCGGCCACCGGCAGACCTTCCTGATCGGTGTCGTCGGCTTCGCCGCCGCGTCCGGGGCCATCGGCCTGTCCAGCAGCATCGGCGCGGTGGTCACCTTCCGCGTCTTCCAGGGCCTGTTCGGCGCGCTGCTGATGCCGGCCGCGCTCGGCCTGCTGCGGGCCACCTTCCCGGCCGAGAAGCTCAACATGGCGATCGGCATCTGGGGCATGGTCATCGGCGCGTCCACCGCGGGCGGCCCGATCCTCGGCGGTGTGCTGGTGCAGCACGTCAGCTGGCAGTCGGTGTTCTTCATCAACGTGCCGGTCGGCCTGATCGCCCTCGTCCTCGGTGCGGTGATGCTGCTCGACCACCGTGCGGAGAACGCCCCGCGCTCCTTCGACCTGCTCGGCATCGCCCTGCTCTCCGGCGCGATGTTCTGTCTGGTCTGGGCGCTCATCAAGGCGCCGAGCTGGGGCTGGGGCGACGGCAAGACATGGGCGTTCATCGCCGCGTCCGTGCTCGGCTTCGGGCTCTTCTCCTTCTGGGAGACGAAGGTCAAGGAGCCGCTGATCCCGCTCGGCCTGTTCCGCTCCGTCCCGCTGTCGGCCGGTGTGGTCCTGATGGTCCTGATGGCCATCGCCTTCATGGGTGGCCTGTTCTTCGTGACGTTCTACTTGCAGAACGTGCACGGTATGGACCCGGTCGACGCGGGTCTGCACCTGTTGCCCCTCACCGGCATGATGATCGTCGGCTCGCCGCTGGCCGGCGCCGCGATCACCAGGCTCGGCCCGCGCATCCCGCTGGCCGGCGGCATGGCGGCCACCGCGATCGCCATGTACGGCATGTCCACGCTCAAGGCGGACACCGGCAGCGGGATCATGGCCGTCTGGTTCGCCCTGCTGGGTCTCGGCCTCGCGCCCGTCATGGTCGGCGCCACCGAGGTCATCGTCGGCAACGCGCCGATGGAGCTCTCCGGTGTGGCCGGCGGTCTCCAGCAGGCCGCGATGCAGATCGGCGGCAGCCTCGGTACGGCCGTGCTGGGCGCCGTGATGGCCTCCAAGGTCGACAACGACCTGCCGGGCAACTGGGCCGACGCGGGGCTGCCGAAGCTGACCTCGGCGCAGCTGGCACAGGCCTCCGAGGCGGTTCAGGTCGGTGTCGCGCCGGTCGCGAAGGGTACGCCCGCGGAGGTCGCCGCGAAGATCACCGGCGTTGCGCATGACACGTTCATCTCCGGCATGAGCCTCGCCTCTCTGGTCGCGGCGGGGGTGGCGGCGGTCGCGATCCTCGTCGCGCTGCTCACCAAGCGCGGCGAGAACGCGGACGGCAGCGCCGGCGTGGGCCATATCTGACGTTGATTCAGGGGGAGTTCACCTATCAGGGTGGCTTCGCTAAAGATCCCTCACGCAGGGCAGGCGCCGCAGGTGACATTGGGTCAGGTCCTCCGCAGGGCATGAAGGGGGACTTGACCGAGCTGCGGCGCGCTGCTGGAGGGGGGCAGCGGGCCGTCGTTCGGCTGCGGGTGGGCGGGGGCTGGTCGCGCAGTTCCTCCCCCAGCCTTCGGCCGGGGGTGCCCCCAGCGCCCCTTACGGGGCGCTTTCCAACCGTCGGCAGTCGTGGCAGCGGGACTCCGTCAACGCCGGTGAGCGCAACGCCGTCACCTCGGCCCGCAGCGCCCGCACCTCCTCGGTCAGCAAGGCGATCGCCTCCGTCTGCCGCCGCTCCTCCACGTCGTCCTTCTCGAACCGTGCGATGAACCACGTCGCGATGTTCGCCGTCACCACACCCAGCAGTGCGATCCCCGACAGCATCAGGCCCACCGCGATCATCCGGCCGAGCCCGGTCGTCGGCGCGTGGTCGCCGTAGCCGACCGTCGTCATCGTCGTGAAGGACCACCACAGCGCGTCACCCAGCGTCCTGATGTTCCCGTTCGGCGAGTCGCGCTCCACCGAGAGCACGGCCAGCGACCCGAACATCAGCAGCCCGATCACCGCGCCCACCACATACGTCGTCAGCCGGATCTGCTCGGCCATCCGCGCCCGCCGCCCCACCAGCGTCAGCGTCGCGACGAGCCGCAGCAGCCGCAGCGGCTGGAGCAGCGGCAGCACCACCGCGCACAGGTCTATCCAGTGCGTCCGCACGAACTCCCGGCGCCGGGGCACCAGGGCCAGCCGTACCAGGTAGTCCAGGGCGAAGGAACCCCAGACCACCCACTCCGCCATCGTGCACACGGACGTCAGGACGTGCCCTGCGGAACTGTCCACGATCGGCAGCGCGTAGGCGATGGCGAAGACCACCGCGAGTGCCAGCAACGGCCGTTGAGTGAGCTGCTCCCAACGAGCCTGCGCGGACTGTTCCTTCATGTGCGCATCGTAAAGAAATCGCAAGGGCGGCGGAGACCGGAGTCCCGCCGCCCCTGCGACCTGCTGCCCGATACGGCCGATACCGCCGATATGGCCTACGCGTCGCCGCCGGCCGCGCCCGGGTGCGCCGCGGTCACGTCCAGCAACTGGTACCGGTCGATGGCCTGCTTCAGCACCGAGCGGTCGAGCTTGCCCTCGCGGGCCAGTTCGGTCAGCACCGCGACCACGATCGACTGCGCGTCGATGTGGAAGAACCGGCGCGCCGCGCCCCGCGTGTCGGCGAAGCCGAAGCCGTCCGCGCCCAGCGACTGGTACGTGCCCGGCACCCAGCGCGCGATCTGGTCCGGAACCGATCGCATCCAGTCGGACACGGCCACGAACGGACCCTCGGCGCCGCTCAGCTTCTGCGTCACCCACGGGGTGCGCTGCTCCTCCTCCGGATGGAGCAGGTTGTGCTCCTCGCAGGCCACGGCCTCGCGCCGCAGCTCGTTCCAGGAGGTGGCGGACCAGACGTCGGCCTTCACGTTCCAGTCCTCGGCGAGGATCTTCTGGGCCTCGATCGCCCAGGGGACCGCCACGCCGGACGCCATGATCTGCGCCGGGACCGTGCCCGTCGTGCCCGCGCTGATCCGGTGGACGCCCTTGAGGATGCCCTCGACGTCGACGTCGGCCGGCTCGGCCGGGTGCTGGATCGGCTCGTTGTAGACGGTGAGGTAGTAGAAGACGTCCTCGCCGTGCGGGTGCTCGGCGTCGCCGCCGTACATCCGGCGCAGGCCGTCCTGGACGATGTGCGCGATCTCGTACGAGTACGCCGGGTCGTAGGCGACACAGGCCGGGTTCGTCGAGGCGAGCAGCTGGGAGTGGCCGTCCGCGTGCTGGAGGCCCTCACCGGTCAGGGTCGTACGGCCGGCGGTCGCGCCCAGGACGAAACCGCGCGACAGCTGGTCGGCCATCTGCCAGAACTGGTCACCGGTGCGCTGGAAACCGAACATCGAGTAGAAGACGTAGACCGGGATGAGCGGCTCGCCGTGCGTGGCGTAGGCCGAGCCCGCCGCGATCAGGGAGGCCGTACAGCCCGCCTCCGAGATGCCGTCGTGCAGCATCTGGCCGGTCGGCGACTCCTTGTACGCGAGCAGCAGGTCGCGGTCGACCGCCTCGTACTGCTGGCCGAGCGGGTTGTAGATCTTCGCGCTCGGGAAGAAGGAGTCCATGCCGAAGGTGCGGTACTCGTCCGGCGCGATCAGTACGAAGCGGCGGCCGAGCTCCTTGTCCCGCATGAGGTCCTTGAGCAGGCGGACAAAGGCCATCGTGGTCGCGATGGACTGCTGGCCGGTGCCCTTCTTCACGGTCGCGTACGTCTTGTCGTCCGGCAGCGCGAGCGGCTTGGAGCGTACGACGCGGGTCGGGACGTAGCCGCCGAGGCCCTTGCGCCGGTCGTGCATGTACTGGATCTCCTCCGAGTTCCGGCCCGGGTGGTAGTACGGCGGCAGGCCGGACTCCAGCTCCTTGTCGGAGATCGGCAGGTGCAGCCGGTCGCGGAAGCCCTTGAGGTCGGCGACCGTCAGCTTCTTCATCTGGTGCGTGGCGTTGCGGCCCTCGAAGTTCGGGCCCAGCGTCCAGCCCTTGATCGTCTTGGCCAGGATGACCGTCGGCTGGCCCCGGTGCTCGGTGGCCGCCTTGAACGCCGCGTAGATCTTGCGGTGGTCGTGGCCGCCGCGGCCCAGGTGCAGGATCTGGTCGTCGGTCATGTGCTCGACCATCGCGCGCAGCCGCTGGTCGTCACCGAAGAAGTGGTCGCGGATGTACGCGCCCGACTCGGTGGCGTAGGTCTGGAACTGTCCGTCGGGGGTCGTGTTCATCTTGTTGACGAGCACGCCGTCGCGGTCCTGGGCGAGCAGCGGGTCCCAGGTGCGGTCCCAGACCAGCTTGATCACGTTCCAGCCGGCGCCGCGGAAGACCGACTCCAGTTCCTGGATGATCTTCCCGTTGCCGCGCACCGGGCCGTCGAGCCGCTGCAGGTTGCAGTTGACCACGAAGGTCAGGTTGTCCAGGCCCTCGCGAGCCGCGATGGAGAGCTGGCCGAGCGACTCGGGCTCGTCCATCTCGCCGTCGCCGAGGAACGCCCAGACGTGTGACTTCGAGGTGTCGGCGATCCCGCGCGCGTGCATGTAGCGGTTCATCCGCGCCTGGTAGATCGCGCCGATCGGGCCGAGGCCCATCGAGACGGTCGGGAACTCCCAGAAGTCCGGCATGGAGCGCGGGTGCGGGTAGCTGGAGAGGCCGTCCGGGTACTTCGACTTCTCCTGGCGGAAGCCGTCGAGCTGGGCCTCGCTGAGCCGGTCGAGCAGGAACGCGCGCGCGTAGATACCGGGGGAGGCGTGCCCCTGGAAGAAGACCTGGTCGCCGCCGAGGCCGTCGTCCTTGCCGCGGAAGAAGTGGTTGAAGCCGACGTCGTAGAGGGACGCGGAGGACGCGAAGGTGGCGATGTGACCGCCGACGCCGATGCCCGGACGCTGGGCGCGGGAGACCATCACGGCCGCGTTCCAGCGGGTGGCGTTCAGGACCCTGCGCTCGATCTCCTCGTTGCCCGGGAAGAACGGCTCGGCCCGGGTCGGGATCGTGTTGACGTAGTCCGTGCTGCGCATTTCGGGCACGGCGACGCGCCGCTCGCGTGCCCGCTCGATCAGGCGGAGCATCAGATAGCGGGCCCGCTCCCGGCCGCGCTCGTCCACGGCGGCGTCGAGCGAGTCGAGCCACTCCTGGGTTTCCTCGGGATCGAAGTCAGGAACCTGACTCGGAAGGCCGCCAATGATGATCGGGTTGCGATCGGATCCGGAAGCCACGCTGTTCCTTACCTGTCAGAGGGGCACTGATTCCCTGGTTTTTCTGTTTTCGCCGCTTTTCCCTGCGTCTTGCCTGCGCCGCTGTCCATCGTCCACCCCGGGGCAGCGCACGTCATCTCTACCGTGAGGTAACTCGGGACCGGCCAAAACGCAACGATACGCCCGAGGTGTGACGCGCTTGGCAAACTCGTTCGACCGCCGTGTGTGAGGATGATTCCGAAAGGTGCATTGCGGGCAAAAGGGAGTGGTGCGTGTCACAGCCGTCCGCGATACGGTGCCGGGAGTTGCGGCGACACGGCCGGGATCGTCACCGTTTCGGCGGTCTGAACGGCCGGGTACTTGCGCGATCCGTCCCGCCCGTGTGGACTACGGCCAATGCTTCGCGCACGCGCGTGGCTGAGTTAATCACCAAGACATGATCAGGAGGCAACCCGTGAGCGCGACCGCGGACCACGCGGAGGAGCGGACCACCCCTGCCGTCAGGCTGGGGTTCCAGCCAGACCAGGTGGTCCAGGAGATCGGCTTCGACGACGACGTCGACCAGGAGCTCCGCGAGTCCATCGAAGAGACCATCGGCAACGAGCTGATGGACGAGGACTACGACGACGTGGCCGACGCCGTGGTGCTCTGGTTCCGTGAGGATGACGGCGACCTGACGGACGCGCTGGTCGACGCCCTCGGCTACCTCGAAGAAGGTGGCTCGATCCTGCTGCTGACGCCGAAGACCGGCCGCGACGGCTACGTCGAGCCGAGCGACATCGGCGAGGCGGTCACGACCGCCGGCCTCTCGCAGACCAAGAGCGTCAGCGTGGGCAAGGACTGGAACGGCAGCCGGCTGAACACGCCGAAGGGTGCCGCCAAGAAGCGCTGAGCCCCACCGGTGGACGGACCGCGCCGGTCCGTCCACCGGCCTGCCGTGATCGCCGTGCAAGGGTCGCCGCATAGGGTGTGCGTACCCGAACAGCCCCTGACGAAGGGATGCAGCGATGGCGATCCAGGTCGGCGACAAGGCGCCCGACTTCGAGCTCAAGGACAACCACGGCCGGACCGTGCGGCTGTCCGACTTCCGCGGTGAGAAGAACGTGGTGCTGCTCTTCTACCCGTTCGCCTTCACGGGTGTGTGCACCGGTGAGCTGTGCGAGCTGCGCGACAACCTGCCGAGGTTCGAGGACCGCGACACGCAGTTGCTCGCCGTCTCCAACGACTCCATCCACACCCTGCGCGTCTTCGCCGAGCAGGAGGGCCTGGAGTACCCGCTGCTGAGCGACTTCTGGCCGCACGGCGACACCTCGCGCGCGTACGGCGTCTTCGACGAGGCCAAGGGCTGCGCCGTGCGGGGCACCTTCGTCATCGACAAGGAGGGCGTCGTGCGGTGGACCGTGGTCAACGGACTGCCGGACGCCCGCGACCTGAACGAGTACGTGACGGCGCTCGACGCGCTGTGACACGCGCTGTGACCCTCCTGTAACCCCCTCGGCCGACCCCTAGGGGTCGACATGGCCGACACCCGGTAATTCTTCGGGGTCCAGGGCCTGCGGGGGGCGGGAACCCGTCACTAGGATCGAATCGTTGATCCGGTATCCGACGTACGACGGGGGCTGACCGCCCCTGGACACCACATGGGAGGACTCGTGGGAGTCAGCCTCAGCAAGGGCGGCAACGTATCGCTGACGAAGGAGGCCCCCGGCCTGACCGCGGTCCTCGTCGGTCTGGGCTGGGACGTCCGGACCACCACCGGCACCGACTTCGACCTGGACGCCAGCGCCCTGCTGCTGAACTCGGCGGGCAAGGTCGGCAGCGACCAGAACTTCGTCTTCTTCAACAACCTCAAGAGCCCCGACGGCTCGGTGGAGCACACCGGCGACAACCTCACCGGCGAGGGCGAGGGCGACGACGAGGTGATCAAGGTCGACCTGGCCACCGTCCCGGCCGACGTCGACAAGATCGTGTTCCCGGTGTCGATCTACGACGCCGACAACCGCCAGCAGTCCTTCGGCCAGGTCCGCAACGCGTTCATCCGCGTCGTCAACCAGGCCGGCGGCGCCGAGATCGCCCGCTACGACCTGTCCGAGGACGCCTCGACCGAGACCGCCATGGTCTTCGGCGAGCTGTACCGCAACGGCGCGGAGTGGAAGTTCCGCGCCATCGGTCAGGGCTACGCCTCCGGCCTGCGCGGCATCGCCCAGGACTTCGGCGTCAACGTCTGAGCCACAGCGCCCGTGTCCCGGGCGTTCGAAAGTCCGCTCTGTCCGGCGCCGCACCGTTTACGGTCGGCGCCGGACGCGCAGGACAACCGGAGAAGCACCGTCAGGGGAGGACCATCACCATGGGCGTCACGCTCGCCAAGGGAGGCAATGTCTCCCTCTCCAAGGCCGCACCGAACCTCACCAACGTCATGATCGGACTCGGCTGGGACGCCCGCTCCACCACCGGCGCCCCCTTCGACCTGGACGCCAGCGCGTTGCTGTGCCAGGGCGGGCGGGTCCTGGGTGACGAGTGGTTCGTCTTCTACAACCAGCTCAAGAGCCCGGAGGGCTCCGTGGAGCACACCGGGGACAACCTCACCGGTGAGGGCGAGGGCGACGACGAATCGATTCTGGTCGACCTGCCCAAGGTGCCGGAGACCTGCGACAAGATCGTGTTCCCGGTCTCGATCCACATGGCCGACGAGCGCGGCCAGACCTTCGGCCAGGTCTCCAACGCGTTCATCAGAGTGGTCAACCAGGCCGACGGCCAGGAGCTCGCCCGCTACGACCTCAGCGAGGACGCCTCCACCGAGACCGCCATGATCTTCGGCGAGCTCTACCGCTACCAGGGCGAGTGGAAATTCCGTGCCGTGGGGCAGGGCTACGCCTCCGGGCTGCGGGGCATCGCACTCGACTTCGGTGTGAATGTCTCGTAGCAGCTTCACAGTCCGGATGTGGGGCCCGCCAGACCCGCAGGACACCGATGCCCTCTACACTTCGGTCAACAGTGAGTAAAGCCGAGTAAACGATGATTGGGTAGCCAGTGCTTCTGAAAACCTTCGGCTGGTCGTTCGCGATCACCGCGCTCGGCCTGGTCGCCGCGGTCTTCTACGGGGGCTGGCAGGCCTTCGGCATCGTCGCGATCCTCGCCGTCCTCGAAATCTCCCTGTCGTTCGACAACGCGGTCGTCAACGCCGGGATCCTGAAGAAGATGAACGCCTTCTGGCAGAAGATCTTCCTCACGGTCGGCGTCCTCATCGCGGTCTTCGGCATGCGGCTGGTCTTCCCGGTCGTCATCGTCGCGATCACCGCCAAGATGGGCCCCATCGAGGCCGTCGACCTCGCGCTCAACAACAAGGACCGCTACCAGCAGCTGGTGACCGACGCCCACCCGGCGATCGCCGCCTTCGGCGGCATGTTCCTGCTGATGATCTTCCTCGACTTCATCTTCGAGGACCGGGACATCCAGTGGCTGCGCTGGATCGAGCGCCCGCTGGCCAAGCTCGGCAAGGTCGACATGCTGTCGGTCTGCATCGCCCTGATCGTCCTGCTGATCACCTCCTTCACCTTCGCCACCCACGCCCACCAGCACGGCGGCGGCCACGTCGACAAGGCGCAGACGGTCCTGATCGCGGGTATCGCCGGTCTGATCACGTACATGATCGTCGGTGGCCTCTCCGGCTTCTTCGAGGACCGTCTCGAAGCCGAGGAGGAGCGCGAGCACGAGGAGGAGGAAGAGGCCGAGCGCACCGGGAAGAAGAAGTCGCCGGTGGTGCTGGCCGGCCAGGCCGCGTTCTTCATGTTCCTCTACCTGGAGGTCCTGGACGCGTCCTTCTCCTTCGACGGCGTGATCGGCGCGTTCGCCATCACCAACGACATCGTGCTCATGGCCCTCGGCCTCGGCATCGGCGCGATGTACGTCCGCTCGCTCACCGTCTACCTGGTCCGCCAGGGCACCCTGGACGACTACGTCTACCTGGAGCACGGCGCCCACTACGCGATCGGCGCGCTGGCCGTGATCCTCATGGTCACCATCCAGTACGAGATCAACGAGGTCATCACCGGTCTCGTCGGCGTCGTCCTGATCGGCTGGTCGTTCTGGTCCTCCGTACGGCGCAACCAGCGGCTGGCGGCCGCGAAGGGAAAAGCGGGAGCGGACGAGAAGGCTGAGGTCTCGTCCGGCGTCTGACCGACCGAAAAGAAGGGTGTGACACCCTTCTGGACGAGGAACGCTCTGATCGGGGCGGCCGGCGGGGCCGGCCGCCCCGAGCTGTCGGCAGGAGTCTCTGGGGGCGGGAATGGGTTTCTTCGACGGGCTGCTGGGCGGGAAGGCGGCCGAGTTCGACTCGGGCAGCGCCGCCTCCAACTCCATCGAGCTCACCAGGCGGCACCAGCAGGTGTCCCTCACGAAGCAGGGCGCGGCCACCGGCAACCTGCGTATCAACCTGAGCTGGCGGATGCGGACGTCCGACTTCGACGGGGAACAGCGGGAGAGCCTGTTCCGGCACCCCTTCAAGGCGCTCAGGCCGCCGGAGGTGATCGGGCACGGCCAGAGCATGGTCAACGTCGACCTCGACCTCGGTGCGCTGTACGAGCTGACCGACGGTACGAAGGGGGTCGTCCAGCCGCTCGGCGGCCTGCTCGGGGACGTGAACGCACCGCCGTACGTCAAGCTCAGCGGCGACGACAGGTTCGGCTCCGCGTCCGGCGAGACGATGTACGTCAACCTCGACCACCGCGACGACATCAAGCGGTTGCTGGTGTTCGTGTACATCTACGACCAGACGCCGGCGTTCGACCGCACCCACGCGATCGTGACGCTCTACCCCAGCAACGGGCCGCGGATCGAGATAGGCCTCGACGAGCGGCATCCGCAGGCCCGGTCCTGTGCGGTCGTGATGATCGAGAACGTGAAGGGCGAGCTGGTGGTCCGGCGCGAGGTGAAGTTCGTGTACGGCTTCCAGGGGGAGCTGGACCGGTTGTACGGGTGGGGGCTGCAGTGGGGGCGGGGTTACAAGACGCAGGTGGAGAGGTAGTTCGCCTACAGGGGTGGGTGGCGTGGCGGGTGCGCGACTGCTGCGCCGTCGTGGCTGGTCGCGCCCACGCGGCGGAGCCGCAGATCGACACGGCCCCGCGCCCCTGAAGGCAGGTCGGCATCCCTAGCGTCCGATGAATTGCGGGCCCTGTGGCGGCAGCCGGAAGTCCGTGTTCGGGACCGTCGCCACCGGGATCGGGGCCGGCGGCGGGTAGCCGTAGCCCGACTGGGGCTGTTGCTGGGTGTATGCGGGCTGCGGGAAGCCGTAGGCCGGCGGCTGGGCCGGTGAGGTCGGCTGGGGGTAGCCGTAGGCCGGCTGCGCGGGCAGCGGTGCGGGCTGCTCCGGAGGCAGCGGCATGGACGCCGACGGCTCCTCCATCGGCTCGGACTCGTCCACCGAGATGCCGAAGTCCGTGGCCAGGCCCTTGAGGCCGTTGCTGTAGCCCTCGCCCAGTGCGCGGAACTTCCAGCTCTCGCCCCTGCGGTACAGCTCGCCGCAGATCAGGGCCGTCTCGGCGCCGGTCTCCGGCTTGATGTCGAAGTAGGCCAGCGCCTCGGCGTCGGGGGACGTGGCGTCGTACAGCAGGATGCGCAGGGCGGGTACGTGTTCGAACGGGACGCCGTCCGCCGATGCGACCAGCAGGATTCGGCCGACATTCGGCTCGACACCGGGGAGATCTGTCTGGATCGTGTCGGTGAGGCCCTCGGCCACCCGCTTCTTGCCGAGCCGCCAGACCTTCCCGGAGGGGTGCCGGGGCTGGTTGTAGAAGACGAAGTCCTCGTCGGAGCGCACACGTCCGTCGGGGCCGAGGAGCAGCGCCGAGGCGTCGACGTCCGGGACCCCCTGCCCGGGTGTCCAGCGCAGCACCGCCCGGACCGTGGTGGCTTCCACGGGGACGTTCGACCCCTTCAGCATCGCGTGCGTCATGCGGTCATCCTGCCCTCTCGGTCCTGGTCACGACAATGCGGGGTGCCTCGCGACCGACACAGGCGGGTTACCTGAAGTTCATGCCCTGCGGGAACCTCCGACATGGCTTCGTACGTACTATTACCGGCCACCCTTTACCAATTTCACAGGCTCGGCCCACGCCACGGGGGAGTTTTATGCGTCATTTCGGGCACATCGCACCTGAGGTGCGGGAGCGCCTCTTCCACCAGGAGCCGTGCGAGTTCACCGCCGACTCACCGGCCAGGCTGCTCTCCGCGGCCCTGGGCGCCACGCTGTACAGTCCGGCCACCCGGGCGCGGCTCGCCGACGACATCGTCAAGCAGGCGGGACTCGGCGTGGTCTCGATGGTGCTGTGCCTGGAGGACTCGATCGGCGACGAGGACGTGGTGGCCGGCGAGGAGAACCTCGTCCGGCAGTTCGCCGATCTGACCGAACGGGCGCGGGCGGGCGTGGCGCTGCCGCTGCTCTTCATCCGGGTGCGCGAGCCCGAGCAGATCTCCGACCTCGTACGACGGCTGGGCGGAAGCGTCTCGCTGCTCTCCGGTTTCGTGTTCCCGAAGTTCACCGAGGAGCGCGGCATCCCCTTCCTGCAGGCGCTGGACGGCGCCGCGGCGAGCAGCGGGCGCCGGCTGTTCGGGATGCCCGTCCTGGAGACACCCGAGCTGATGTACCGGGAGACCCGCGTGGACGCCCTGGAGGGCATCGCCCGCGCGGTCGACAAGTACCGCGACATGGTCCTCGCGCTGCGCCTCGGCGTCACCGACTTCTGCTCCTCCTACGGGCTGCGGCGGGCCCCCGACATGACCGCCTACGACGTCCAGATCATCGCCTCCGTCATCGCCGACGTGGTGAACATGCTGGGCCGGGCCGACGGCACCGGGTTCACGGTGACCGGGCCGGTCTGGGAGTACTTCCGGGTCCCCGAGCGCATGTTCAAGCCGATGCTGCGCTCCAGCCCCTTCCTGGAGGGACAGGCCGTGGAGCTGCGCGAGCGGCTCATCGAGCACGCCATGGACGGCCTGCTGCGGGAGATCTCCCTGGACCAGGCCAACGGGCTGCTCGGCAAGACCTGCATCCACCCGTCCCACGTCATCCCCGTGCACGCGCTGTCGGTCGTCAGTCACGAGGAGTTCTCCGACGCCCAGGACATCCTGCGGCCGGAACGGGGCGGCGGGGGTGTACTTCGCTCGGCCTACACGAACAAGATGAACGAGGTGAAGCCGCACCGCGCCTGGGCCGAGCGGACCATGCTCCGCGCCGAGGTGTTCGGTGTCGCCAACGAGGACGTCGGCTTCGTGGAGCTGCTCGCCGCCGGAATACCCGGGTGACGAGCCCTGGGGGACGACACAAGGAACACATGAACATCGCAGCGAACGACGGGGTCTGGTCCGGCAGCTGGGTCGCCGAGCGGCTCGGCGTCGAGCTCGTGGGCGACGACGGCCTGACGGCCCTGCTGGGCCTCGCCCTGCGCCGCAACCCCAAACGGGCCCACCTCCTGGTCTCCAACGTGCTCGGCAAGCACGTACCGCAGTCCCCCGCGATGGTGTACGGCCACGGCTTCGCCCTGGGCCGCCGGGTACGCGACCTCCTCGGCGAGAAGGAGGCCCGGCGGGCCGTCGTCCTGGGCTATGCGGAGACGGCCACGGGCCTCGGTCACTGCGTGGCCGACGGCATCGGCCTCGCCCCCTGCCTCCACTCCACGCGCCGCCCGGTGGCGGGGGTGGCCCCGGCGGGCGGCTTCGAGGAGTCCCACTCCCACGCGACCTCGCACCTGCTGCTCCCGGAGGACCCGGCACTGCTCGCCACCGACGGGCCGCTGGTCCTGGTCGACGACGAGTTCTCCACCGGCAACACGGTCCTGAACACGATTCGGGACCTCCATGCCCGTTACCCACGGAAACGTTACGTCGTGGTGGCATTGGTCGATATGCGCTCCCCGGCGGATGCGGGGCGACTGACGTCGTTCGCCGAGGAGATCGACGCGCGGGTGGAGCTGGTGGCGGCGGCGTCGGGGACCGTGCTCCTGCCGGAGGGCGTCCTCGAAAAGGGCCAGGAGCTGGTGGCGCGGTACGAAGAGAGTGCCGCGTCAGGTGATCGGTCGGGTGCGGCGCCGTCCGGGCCGGCCGCGCAGTTCCCCGCGCCCCTTCCCGGCGTTGCCCCTCAAGCCGACTTCCAGCGCAACCCCCCAGGGGTGCGGGGAACTGCGCGACCAGCCCCCACCGCCCCGCACCAGACCGACAACCGCACCACCCCCCACTTCACCCGCATCGACCTGCACTGGCCGCAAGGCCTCCCCGACGGCGGCCGCCACGGTTTCACCCCCGCCCACCGAATACGCCTCGAATCGGCCCTCCCCACCATGGCCGCGCGACTCGCCGAAGCCCTGCCCCCCGACACCCGCCGCGTGCTGACGCTCGGCTTCGAGGAGCTGATGTACGCCCCCCTCAGAGTCGCCCGTGAGCTGGAGGCCCTGGTGACCGCCGAGGTGCGGTACTCCACCACCACCCGCTCGCCCGTCCTGGCCGTCGACGACCCCGGCTACGCCATCCGCAGCCGCCTCGTCTTCCCGGCCCACGACAACCCCGCCGACGGCCCCGGCGACCGCTACGCGTACAACGTGGCCGGCGCCGGCTTCGACGCGGTCGTCCTGTTCGTCGACTCGGCCGGCGACACCCCCGAACTGCACGCCCCCGACGGCCTGCTGGCCCGGCTCGGCGCGCATGCCCCGCACGTCCTGCTCGCGGTTGTACCGTCGTACGTCCCCGCGCTACCCGAAGAGAGCCCCGCCATGCTGCCCGAGCCCCTTTGCGGCCCCGCCTTCTCCTCGTACCCGCCGGAGGACGTCGGCTGGCTGCTCCAGGACCTCTCGGACGTCACGCTGGAGGCGCCGACCGAGGAGCGCGAGGAGGCGATCCAGAGCGGCGGCGCGCACTACGCCGAGTCGCTGCCGGTGGAGTACCAGCCGAGCGAGCAGTACCAGGCCCTCTTCCACGCGGCCCTGGAGACCTCGGCCGCGCGGATCGCGCAGGCCGTCGGGGTCGTCACCGAGACCGTGCTGGCCGAGCGGTCGCCGCGGCCGGTGCTGGTGTCGCTGGCCCGCGCCGGAACCCCCGTGGGCGTGCTGATGCGCCGCTGGGCGCAGTTCCGCTACGGCCTCGACCTGCCGCACTACGCCGTGTCGATCGTGCGCGGCCGGGGCATCGACGCGAACGCGCTGCGCTGGCTGGCCGCGCACCACGACCCGCGGGACATCGTGTTCGTGGACGGCTGGACCGGCAAGGGCGCAATCACCCGGGAACTCGCCGACGCGATCGAGGAGTTCGAGGAGCGGACGGGAGTGAGCGGCTTCGACCCGGAGATCGCGGTGCTCGCGGACCCGGGGTCGTGCGTACGGACGTACGGCACCCGGGAGGACTTCCTGATCCCGTCCGCGTGCCTCAACTCGACCGTCTCCGGGCTGATCTCCCGGACCGTGCTGCGGTCCGACCTGGTGGGGCCGGACGACTTCCACGGCGCCAAGTTCTACCGCGAGCTGGCCGGGGCCGATGTGTCGGTGGCCTTCCTGGACGCGGTCTCGGCCCGGTTCGGGGAGGTCGTGGACGCGGTGGACGGCGCGGTGAAGGAGCTGGCGGTGGCCGACCGCACGCCGACCTGGGAGGGCTGGGCGGCCGTCGAGCGGATCAGCCAGGAGTACGGCATCCACGACGTGAACCTCGTGAAGCCGGGCGTGGGGGAGACCACCCGGGTGCTGCTGCGCCGGGTGCCCTGGAAGATCCTCGCGCGGGCCGGGGCGGGCGCCGACCTGGACCACGTACGGCTGCTTGCGGAACAGAGAGGGGTACCGGTGGAAGAGGTCGGCGAACTGCCGTACACCTGTGTCGGGTTGATCCACCCCAAGTACACGCGCGGGGCGACGGGCGCCGACGGCAAGGCGGTGAACCTCTGATGCCGGTGCTGGTGGCGAGCGACCTCGACCGTACGCTCATCTACTCCGCGGGTGCCCTGGCGCTGACCATGCCGGACGCGCGGGCGCCCCGGCTGCTCTGTGTCGAGGTGCACGAGGCCAGGCCGCTGTCGTACATGACGGAGACGGCGGCCCAGTTGCTGACCGAACTCGGGGACGCGGCCGTCTTCGTGCCGACCACGACCCGTACCCGCAAGCAGTACCAGCGGATCAACCTGCCCGGGCCCGCGCCGAAGTACGCCATCTGCGCCAACGGCGGGCATCTGCTCGTGGACGGGGTGTCCGACGGGGACTGGCACGGGCAGGTGCTGGCGCGGCTGGCCGACGAGTGCGCGCCGCTGGACGAGGTGCGGGCGTATCTGACGGAGCACGCCGATCCAGTGTGGCTGCGCAAACACCGGGTCGCCGAGGACCTGTTCGCCTATCTCGTCGTGGAGCGGGAGCTGCTGCCCGAGGAGTGGGTGAAGACCCTGGCGGTGTGGGCCGAGAACCGCGGCTGGACCGTGTCCCTGCAGGGCCGGAAGATCTACGCCGTGCCGAAGCCGCTGACCAAGAGCGCGGCGATGCGGGAGCTTGCGCGGCGTACGGGGGCCGAACTGACGCTGGCCGCGGGGGATTCCCTGCTGGACGCCGACCTGCTGCTGGCCGCGGACCGCGGATGGCGGCCCGGGCACGGGGAGTTGGCCGACGTCGGTTGGACCGGGCCGGCCATCGGTGCGTTGCCCGAGCGCGGGGTGCTCGCCGGCGAGCGGATCCTGCGGGAGTTCCTGAAGGCGGTCCGTACGGGGGGCTAACCGCAGCAGCCTCCGCCGCAGCAGCCGCCACCGCCACCGCCGCCGGAACTGGGCGTGGGTGCCGAGGACTTGCCCGCCACCGCCACCGTGGACAAGAGCTTTACAGTGTCTTCATGCCCTTGCGGGCATGCTGCGGGGGCCGACGACTCGGCCATCGGGCGGGACAGTTCGAAGGTGTCACCGCAGGGGCGGCAGCGGTACTCGTATCGGGGCATGGGGACAGATTAACGGCAGTGGCGTCGGCGTGACGGGCATCACTGCGCCTCAGAATTTCATGAGTGTTCCTTTCTGTCCGATACTTGTGAGGAGATATTGAAAAGATCGCTGATAATTTAATCTGGCCGCGAGGAGCCAAAAGACTGAGGGAAGAGGGGGGGGCTCGTGCGTGCCGCGCCTGCCGCGGCCCTGTCCACCCGACCTGTCTCACCGCGCGCGCAAGACCGAGTGCGAGGGGAGACGCAGTCGTGACGGACGCAACGGAGCGGACGGGCGACCCGGAGGACGGCCGTGACCGGGCCGAATCCAGGGAGAAGAAGCCGTTCGGGCCGGACGCGACCCTGCATCTGAAAGTCGACGGCCTGCGCGCGGAGCATGCTCTGTGGCAGCAGGGCGACGACGCTCAGCGTGCGCAGGAGATCGCCCGGAGCAAGGCGGAGGCACTGTGGCAGGAGCATCGCGCCAGGCGGGCCGAGGAGGCCGACGCCGCGAAGGCGGCGGAGGGCAAGGGTGCGCGCCGAGGGAGGGGCGACGACCCGGCGCCTCGTGAGCGGGCGCGGCGCAAGGAGCCGGATCCGCCGATACACGACGAGACCCTGCATCTGAAGGTGGACGCCCTGCGGGCGGACGTCACGATGCAGATCCGGGTGCCCGAACAGCGGCAGCCGGAACCGGAGTCGGCGGCCTCGGGCGGCCGCGCCGAGCGGCGCCGCAGTGCGCGGCCATCGCCGCGGGACCGCGTCGTCGGCGTCTGGGGCCGGATCGGGGCCTTCGTGGGGCCCCGTGTCGAGCCCCTGCTGCCGTACGTGCGGAAGTTGAGACCGCTGTACCCGCGGCCCGGCCGGAGCGGCTGGCGGCGCTGGATGCCGTCCTGGCGGCAGTGGCTGGGGGCCTGGCTGGGCGGTATCGGGCTGACCGGGCTGTTCCTTGTCGTGGCCTACGCGGCTACAGACATACCCAGCAATCTCAACAGCTATGCCACCCAGCAGGACAATGTCTACTTCTGGTCCGACGGGACGCCGATGGCCCGTACCGGATGGGTGCAGCGGCAGGACATGCCGCTCAAGGACATACCCGTCGATGTGCGCTGGGCGGTCCTCGCGGCGGAGAACGAGAGTTTCTACACCGACCCCGGCATCTCGGTCAAAGGCATAGCCCGGGCCCTGTATCGGACGGTCGGCGAAGGGGACACCGAGGGCGGCTCCACCATTACCCAGCAATATGTGAAGAACGTCTATCTCTCGCAGAATCAGACCGTAAGCCGTAAATTCACCGAGGCGATGATCTCCCTCAAGCTCGGCAACAAGATGAGCAAGGACAAGATCCTGGAGGGCTACCTCAACACCAGCTGGTTCGGCCGGGGTACCTACGGCATCCAGCGCGCCTCGCAGGCCTACTACGGCAAGGACGTCAGCAAGCTGAACGCCAGCCAGGCCGCCATGCTCGCCTCGCTGCTCAAGGGCGCCGGGCTCTACGACCCGACACTGAGCGCCGCCAACCACAAGCGGGCGGTGGAGCGTTGGTCCTGGATCCTGGACCGGATGGTCAAGATCGGCAAGCTGTCGGCGAGCGAGCGGGCCAAGTACAAGGCCTTCCCCGAGCCGATCAAGTCCGGCAAGGTCTACGACACGGGCAAGCAGAGCGACTACCTGGTGGAACTGGCGCAGGCGTACGCCAAGAAGGCCGGCCATATCTCGGACAAGCAGTTCGACCTCGGCGGATACCAGATCTACACCACCTTCGACCGCAAGAAGGAGGCCACGCTCACCGACGCCGTGACCAAGGCCCGCAAGGACGCCAAGAAGAGCGACCCCAAGCTCGCCGCGGCCGCGCACTACGGCGCCGCCTCGGTGGCCACGGACGGGCGGATCATCGCCGTGTACGGCGGACCCGACCACCGTACGCAGGGCTACAACGAGTCCAACGCGGCCACCGTCCAGGCCGGCACCTCCTTCCTGCCCTTCGTCTACGCGGCCGGGCTGCAGAACGGCGTCCAGAAGGAACGCGGAGCGGCGGCCACCTCGATCACCCCTCAGACCCTCTACAACGGGAACGACAAGGTCTCGGTCACGACACCCGACGGGCCCTACTGGGACCGAAGCGGCAAGCAGGTCCACGCCGACAACGACGACGGGAAGTCCTACGGGCAGATCAGCCTGGAGAGGGCCCTCGCCCTGTCGGTGAACACCCCCTTCATGCAACTCGGCGTGGACACCGGGCTCGACAAGGTGCGGTCCACGGCGGTCGCCTCCGGGCTGCTCTCCGACACCATCGGGGCGCAGGTGCCCGCACTGTCCATGGGCAGCTCCACGCCCAGCGCGATCCGGATGGCGAGCGGCTACGCCACCTTCGCGGCCGGCGGCAACCACACCGAGCCGTACTCCATCTCCAAGATCACCCGCAACGGCGCCAAGGTCCGCCTGGACACCCCGCAGCCGACCCGCGCGGTCCGCGACGACGTGGCCGAGGACGTCGAGCAGGCGCTCACGGAATCGTTCCGTCTCAGCCATCCGACCACGGCACTCGGCACCGGGGCGGCCGGGAAGGCGGGCACCACCAACGCCAGCGGCAAGGACACCGCCTCCTGGTACACCGGCACGCTCTCGTCCGTGACGACGTCGGTCGTCGTCTACCGCATCGACCTGAACAAGTCCCTGGAGCCGCTCCCGCTCAAGGGACTGGCCGGATCCGGCACCGACAACGTCCCGTACACGGTCTGGGCACAGGCCATGGGCCTTGACTGACCATCAAGGCCCCGAAGCTCCCACGCCACCCACCCGCAGAATGAGCCCCGCATGAAGCCCCGCACGAAGTCGACAACCGGCGGCCGCCGTCGCAAGGCGCCCGCGCGTGACCGCCGTCCAGCCCGCCCGGAGTTCCTGACCCTGGCCGCCTTCCTGGTCGTTGCCTCCCTCGTCGCGGGCTATCTGGTGCTCACCAGACAGGACGACACCGCGCCCACCGCCGCCGGCAGCAGGAGATCCTCGCCGTCGGCGTCCGCGTCACCGAAGTGGGACGGCAAGACCCACATCCTCGGCGACGGCTCCACGTCGTACACCGGGCCGCAGAAGGACCAGTTGAAGCCCGTGAAGCTCAAGCCCGGTGAGAAGCCGCCCCAGTTCGTGGTCTTCTCCTGGGACGGCGCGCTCCAGGGCGACGACGAACTCTTCTCGCACTACCGGGAGATGGCCAAGGAGTACAACGCCCATATGACCTTCTTCCTCACCGGCATCTACCTGCTGCCCAAGAGCAAGAAGGACCTCTACACCGGGCCGATGCACAAGCCGGGCGACGCCGCCATCGACTACGCCACCGACGAGCACATACGCACCACCCTGGAGCAGCTCCGCGAGGCGTACAACCAGGGCAACGAGATCGGCACCCACTTCAACGGCCACTTCTGCGAGGCCAAAGGCGGCGGCGACTGGAGCGTCGCGCAGTGGAAGAGCGAGATCGACCAGTTCTTCAAGTTCACCGAGAACTGGAAGACCAACACCGGCTTCAAGGACATCCCCGCCCTGCCCTTCGACTTCAAGCAGGAGGTCGTCGGCGGCCGCGCCCCCTGCCTGGAGGGCCAGCCCAACCTGCTCAAGGCCCTGCAGAAGTACGGCTACAACTGGAAGTACGACGCCAGCTCCCCGGGCGACCTCCAGATATGGCCCTCCAAGAAGGACGGCGTCTGGAACTTCCCGCTCCAGCTGCTGCCGTACGGCGACAAGATCCAGGCCCTGTCGATGGACTTCAACTTCCTCTACAACCAGTCCAACGGCGAGACCAAGGGCGACCCGTCCCAGTACGCCACCTGGGAGCAGCAGGCCGTCGACGCCTACATGAACGGCTTCAACCGGGTCTACTACGGCAGCCGCGCCCCGCTGTTCATCGGCAACCACTTCGAGAACTGGAACGGCGGCATCTACATGAAGGCCATCGACCAGATCGTCCCGAAGATCTGCGCCAAGAAGGGCGTCAAGTGCGTCTCCTTCAAGGAGCTCTCCGACTGGCTCGACGTGCAGGACCCGCAGACCCTCGCCCGGCTGCGCACCCTGGACCCGGCGCAGGCACCGGCCGACTGGTCCTCGATCGTCAAGTGAGGCGCGCGCAGGGCTGATTCCAGTTCTGCAACCCCCTTCACAGGAGTCACACACGCCGTGCGAAGATGCCGTCGCCCGGTAGGTGTACCGGCGTAGAGGGGAACATCATTGAAATCCAGAAAACTGAGCCGTAAGCGCAGCCGTACGGTCATAGTCGCGGCGACGGCTGCCTCGGTCTTCGGCGGCGTCGCCTTCGCGGCCAACTGGAGCGCGGGCGCGGCCGTCGTCGACGACCCGACCGTTAACGCCGCGACCAAGGCGACCTTCCAGAAGCTGGCCGACGCGGTCTTCACCGACCGCACCCAGGCCCTCGTCCAGGGTGCCTCGAAGAAGCAGCAGACGTCCCACTTCTCCGGCGACGTCCGGCTCTCCAGCACCCAGTCGCGTGACGAGGACTCCGCGCTGACCCAGCTGCGCGGCCGCCAGAGCCGCATCGCCAAGGCCGGCGAGACGTACAGCGCCGGCAGCACCAAGGTCACGCTCGACGCGACCCGGGTCACCGGCCGCACCGCCAAGGCAGACGTCACCGAGACCACGACGCTGTCCTACGCGAAGGCCACCGGCAAGGAGCCGAAGACCACCAGCTTCCAGGCCCACCACGAGCTGACCTTCAAGGCCGACCAGCAGGGCACCTGGCAGCTCACCACCATCGAGGACACGGACAACGGCGGCCTCGCCGTCAACACCCTGTCCAAGCCCTCGGTCAAGGCGCCCGCCACGCCCGACGACGGCAACACCACGCCGGACGCCCCGCGCGCGGCCATCACGCCCAACCCGACGCCCGTGCCGAAGACCCTCACCGGCGGCACGTACGACTACAAGGCGATGGCGGCGTACGCCGAGAAGTACGTGTACAACTACAACCCGGACTACCCGAACTACAACGGGCACGCGGACGGCGGCGACTGCACCAACTTCGTCAGCCAGTCCCTGAAGGCCGGCGGCTGGAAGCACGTCCCGGGCTACGTGTACGACTACACGAAGTGGTTCGGCACCGCCGACATCCAGTCGGACTCGTTCGTCGGCGTCAACGAGTGGTCCTGGTTCGCCCAGAACTCCAAGCGCACCAAGCCGCTCGCCAACGTCTACCAGGCCGAGGTCGGCGACGTCATCCAGATGGACTTCGACCGCGACGGTGCGAAGGACCACACGATGATCGTGACGTACAAGGCCAACGGGGTCCCGTACGTCACGTACCACTCGAACAACACCTACCGCAGGTCGCTGGCGAGCATCATCGCGTCGTACCCGAACGCGTACTACTACGCCTACCGCACCTGATCATCGGTGGCCGGTGCGGCCCGCTGCTCCGCCTCGGGGTGGCGGGCCCGCCAGTACGGGTTGTCGTGCGGCAGGTTCGTGCTGACCCGGCCGTACATCCCGAACACCATCAGCACCAGGCCGACGACAAAGCTGAACAGCACGTTCTGGATCCTGAAGGCCAGGAAGTTCGAGGCCGTACTGAGCAGGCCGAGGAACAGGAAGCCGTTCAGGATGAACAGCACGCCGAGCACCATGTTCAACGTGGACGCGAAGTTCCCGCCGATCACCATGCCGACGAAGAGCAGCAGTCCGACACAGATCGACAGCACGCTCAGCGCGCCGTTGGTGTTCAGCCCGATCGCGGTGTTCCCGCCGGTGTCGAAGAAACCGATGTTGTCGGTGAGCCCGAGGATCCCGAAGGCCAGCAGGAACAGACCCATCAGGCCCGCCCCGATCCGGTAGACCGTGTTCAGACGGTGGTCGACGGGCAGCGCCTCGTCGAAGAGGATCTTCTTCCGCTGCGTTCCCGGGTGCGTGACGTGTGAGGCCATCTCCGCCTCCTGACATCGAATGCGGATCGGAATACGGGTCGCGTACCCAATATCCGCCCGGAACGGCTCCTCGGCAAACGCCTCAGTGGCCCGCGCCCCGATCCTCCCGGATCTGCGCGACCACCCGCGCCACCGACTGCCGTACCCCATCCGTCTCCGTCAGGAAGTGCCAGTAGTCGGGGTGCCGCCCCTGCAGCGACCCCGCCGCCCGGTCCAGCCGCGCCACCGCGTCGTCCAGCGGACCCGCGTGCCGCGGATCGGGGCTGGTCCGCCCGGACATCGCCAGCCGCTGCGCGTCCCGGATGGCGAAGCGGGTCCGCTCGATCTCCTGCTGCGGATCCTTCTGCACGGCGTTCAGCCGGCTCAGCCGGTCACCGGCGGCGGAAACGGCCTCATCCGTACTGTTGAGCAGCGCCCGCACGGTGGAGAGCAACGAGGCGGCATCCGCCCACCTCTGCGCGTCCCGCGCGCCCTGCGCCTCCTGCAGCTTCAGCTCCGCCTGCCGTACGTTCTCCACGGCCTGCCGGGGCACCTGCTGCAGATCCTGCCAGCAGGCCGCCGAGAACCGCCGCCGCAGCTCGCTGAGCACCGGGTCGACCTGCCCGGCCCGGGTGGTCAGCGCCTGCGCACGCGTCCGCAGACTCACCAGCCGGTGATCGATCTCGGCGGCCTTCTCCGGCAGCCGTTCGGCCTCGACCCGGATCGCCTCGGCCTCCCGCTGCACCCGCCCGGCCCGCTCCACCGTGGCCTGCACACCGTGCTGCCCGGCCCCCTGGTTGAGCTTGGTCAACTCGGGAGCGAGCGCGGCCAGCCGAGCCGCCAGATCATCGGCCTTGAGCTGCGTCTGTCGCACGGCGTCGAGGGCGTTGCTGGCCGCCAGCAACGCCTGCCGGGCCCGCTCCACGGCAGGCGCCAGCCGCGCCAGCTGTGTCTCGGCCTTCCCGAGCAGCGGCCCGAGCGACTCCCCGAACCGGTCCAGCTCCCGCTTCACACCGACGAGCTCGTCCTTGGCCCGGGTGATCTCCCCCCGGGCCCGCGACGCCGCGGCGGCCTCCAGATCGTCCCGGTCCAGGTCGTACGCGTCGATGGCCTGGATGTACCGGTTGCTGACTTCGTCGATCCGCCGCCCCAGCGCCTCGAAGTCGGAGACGGCACGACGGGCGGCCGGCGAGTCGTCGACGGCGGAGATGGTCTCTATGGAGATCCGCAGATCCCGCTGCGCGGTGTCCAGTTCGTAGAAGGCGGCCGCGGCGGCGTCCTTCGCCGCCTGCGCCTCGGCCCGCTGCCCCTCGGCCCGCCCCCCGAACCACCGCCGGGTCCCCCCGCCGGCGAACGCCCCGGGCACCACGAGCAGGGCCACCACCGGCAGACCCACGAGAGTGAGGACATCCCGCAGAGGAGTGCGCCGGCCCCTCACAGGAGGCGAGTACGACTGCTCGGATGCCGCCGAAGTCGCCGATGTCGCCGTCACTTCTCCCTCTCCCCGTGCCGCGGTGCGCCCTGTGTGCTGGCGGTTGTCAGTCATTCTCCCACCCGTGAAAGACGAACACACGGGGCGGTCAGTTCGCGGTTCGGGCGATCACTTCGCAGTGGCTCGCGCGATCGGTCCGGATTCGGGTTTGCGGGACAGCGCCTCGGGCAATGTAGGCTGTCGACTCGTCTCGGGTGCGTAGCTCAGGGGTAGAGCGCCTGCCTTACAAGCAGGATGTCGGCGGTTCGAAACCGTCCGCGCCCACAATGAGAGGACCCCGGCCGTAGCGGCCGGGGTCCTCTCGCGTTGTCAGTCCTCCTCGTGCGCGTGCTTGAGGCGGCTTCGGGCGTTCGTACGGTCCGCTGCCGTCACCTCGGCCCAGAAGCGGTGGCCGCTGACGAACACCGCCAGCTCGTGTTCGCGGCGGCGCAGTTTCTCGACCTCCGCCTGTTCGTCCTCGGTCCAGCCCGGGGAGGCGGGGCGCTCCACCTTGCGCCAGCCGCCGGCGTCACTGAATCCGTCCAGCGGCTCGACCGACCAGGGGAGCCGCTTCAGCAGGGCCGACAGCTCGGCCCGGACCTGATGCAGCTCCTCCTGACCGGCGAGGAGGTCACTCGGAAAGTCATAGGTCGCAGCCACACGGCAATGGTACGCCTGTTCGATTTTGGGTGGCGAGTTCGTTCGGGGGGTTCATGCGTTCGAGTTCGGCCCGGTACTGGCCCCGTGACCGCGCCCCGCTACGGTCGCCGGCTCACGAACCCGACGGTCATGTACGCCTCGCCCGGGCCCGGGGCGCGGTTCCAGGGGCGGGTGCGGAACGTGTGCAGGCGGCTGTGGGTGAGCGCGAACCGTGGCAGTGCGACGCCGAGTTCGGTCGCCAGGGCGTCGAGGGCGAGTCGCTCGCCCCGGCGGTCCTCGGCGGGTGTGTCCGGTGGGAAGAAGCGGTCCGGGCGGAGCGCGCCCGGGACGGGGCCCCGGCTGTCGGTCGTGGTGCCGCGGACCGTGAAGCCGTACCGCTCCTCGCCGTTCTCCGCGACGGAGAGGTGGAAGACGTGCGGGAGACCGGGGCGGTGCCCACGGAAGGGCTCGCTCCACACCGTCACCGCCCGGGTGCCCCGGGAGGCGGCGAGGCCGGGGGAGAGGAACCGCGGTCCGACGGCGTTCCCGCCCGGCGCCGCCTCGAACGCGAAGCTCCAGCCGGGGCCCGCCCGGCCGACGGCGGTCAGCGCCACGTCCGCCCACGGCGGGACGTCGTCGGTGCGGCGGAACCGCGTCCGGGCGTCCCACAGTGTCACCGGGTCGTTGAGGACGGTGGACTCGTCCACGCCGATCCGGGACGGCAGTCCGGCCGGTTCCACGCCCTCCACGAGGAGGAAGCGGTAGGACGACAGGATGTTGCCGGGGGCGATGTCCGCCAGCCAGGCCAGACCCGGCGGATCCAGGCCGGCGGTGGGCGGCGGGACCTCGCCCGGCCGGCCCGCCCGGGGCGTGGCCAGCAGCTCCCGGCCCCGCTCCGGTGTGATCACAGGGCCCAGCAGCGGGTCGGCGCACAGGCCGACCGGGGCGAGGTGGTCGGGGCTGCGCGGGCGCCACTCGGGCAGCGCGGCGCGCAGGGTGTGCCAGGCCGCGTCCGTGTCGCCCCAGCGGGCCTGTTCCCGCGCCTCCTCGACGGCACGGCCGAAGACGCCCTCGGCGGTGTAGCGGAAACTGCCGTCCCGTAGCTGCTCCAGGACCTGGTCCGCCGCCTCGCGCACCGCGCCGGAGGCGCCCGGCAGGTTGTGGGCCGCCAGGTCCTCGCCCCTGCGCGTGCGCGCGTGCTCGGCCACGAGTACCGGCATGATCTCCGGGGCGTACAGCGGATCGTCCGCCAGGCCGCGGAAGGACACCATGTACGTCTCCCCGAGCAGTCGGCGGATCTGGTCGTGCAGCCCCGCCGCCCGGGGCCTGCCGAACGCGACCGCCTCCGCCAGCGCCGTCGCGGCCCGCTCGTACCGCCCGCCCAGCGCGTCTAGCCGGGCGGCCTCGACGGACTCGTCCAGAGCCCGGGTCGTCGCGTTGACGAACTCCCTCCCCGCCCGCTTTGAGCGGCTGCTCGCCTGGAGTCTGTGGAACTCCCGGTACATCGCCTCCATGAACGCCCGGAACGACCCGTATCGCCTCGGCATATCCCCGTACCACGGCGCCCATGTGTACACGGCCCACTCGCCCGCCTCGTCCACGTCCCCCGGGTCCAGCAGGACGTGGACGGCGTCCGACTCCACGTCCAGTTGCAGCGCCCGCCCCCACATCCCGGCGAGCAGGACGTCCTCCGGGGCGGAGTCCTCGTCCAGTTCCCCGGGGAAGTACTCGGACAGGCCCGCCGCGTCCTCGTGCGGGCGCACCTGGCCGGTGCCGGCGAGCAGCCAGACGAAGCCGCCTGCGTGCCGCCAGCCGTCGCTCACCGCGAGGAACGTCCGGTACGACGGCGGCAGCTGGTGCCCGAGCCGCTCCTCCAGCGCGCCTATCCGCTCCTGCGACGCGGCCGGGAAATCCAGCCGGCGGTCCGGTTTGGACTCCTCGTCCCCCGCCGGCTCCTCCGCGCCCTGCGCGTCCGCCCACTCCTGGCTCCACCGTGTCAGGAAGGTCCGCCAGTCCTCGCTCACATCCGTCATGCCGGTGATGCTGGCAGCCGCCACTGACAACGCACCGGCCCGCGGGTGAGAGCCTGGGGGCGACGATCGCGTTCCCGCCGGGCGGGAGAACGGAGCACAGGACAGGATGAGCGGCCAGCAGTCGACGTTCGTGAAGGTGTGCGGGCTCACCCAGGAGCAGCAGATCGACTGGGCCGTCGAGCTCGGGTACGACGCGATCGGGATCGTCGTGACCCCGAAGAGCAAGCGGTACTGCCCGCCCGAGCGGGCCGTGGCACTCGCCGGGTACGCCCGCGGCCGGGTCCCGGTCTTCGCCGTGGCCCTGACCTACGCCGAGACGGCCGCCGTCGCCGAGCACTTCGACACCGTCCAGATCTACGAGCCGGCCGGCATCCCCAACCTGGCCCTCGCCTCCGGCACCCCGCCCAAGAAGCCGGAGGCCCTGCAGTACTTCTTCTACGACGCCAGCGCGGGCAGCGGAGTGTTCGCCGACATCCCCGCCTGGGTCGCGGACGTGCCGGGAAGGGTCGTGATCGCCGGCGGCCTCGACGAGCACAACGTGGCCGGTGTCATCGCGGACTTCGGACCCTACGGCGTGGACGTCTCCAGCAGTGTCGAGACCGCGCCGGGGGTCAAGAGCCGCGAGAAGATGGCCGCTTTCCTCACGGCCGCCCGAACCCCCGGGCGCAGCAAGCGGGTTGACGGCTAGGACCTGTCCGTCCGCGGCCTGATCGGCCGGACGGCCCCTAGCGACCGCCGGCCGACTTGCGCAACTCCCGTACGACGCGGGCCGTCACCGGCACAGGTACGCCGTGCCGGTCCGCCGCGCGCAGCAACGCGCCTCCGATCGCGTCGAGTTCGAGCGGGCGGCCCGCTTCCGCGTCGCGCTGCATCGAGGACTTGGTGGTGGGCGGGAAGGTGTCGTAGCGGGCCAGGGTCTGGGCCGGGTCGGCGGGGGCCCCGCAGGCGCGGCTGACCGCGGCCGTCTCCGCGACCAGCGAGGCCAACTCCTCCCGGTGCCGGGTGCGGGTCTCCCCGAGCGGGAGGCCGTAGCGGGTGGTGAGGAGGGCCAGCGGGGCCAGGAACGACATCTTCGCCCAGAGGGCCGTCGTCTCGTCGTCCAGGACGCGGGTGGCCGGGCCGGCCGCGGTGAGCGCTTCGGCCAGGGCCTCCAGACGGGGACGGGGGACCTTGGCGCCGGTGAGGTCGATCTCCGCGAACGGGCTGCCGTGTTCGATCAGGCCGGGGGCCAGGCGGGTCGACTCGACGCGGATCACGGAGGGGGCCACGCGGTCGGGGGAGTAGCGGGCGCGCAGGAGTGCGGGGTGCTCCACGCCGTTCAGGAAGGGTACGAGGAGGGCGTCGCCGAAGGCCGTCGGCGGGATCCGGGTGAGGGCCGCGTCCAGGGCGGTGGCCTTGACCGTGATCAGGCAGGCGTCGACGGACTGACGGAGGACCGTGTCGGCCTCCACGGAGGCCGTGAAGTCGCCGAACAGGGCGCTGCGGACCTGGATTCCGTCGGTACGGAGGGTGCGTGCCGTCTCCTCGCCCGCCAGGCAGATCACGCGGTGGCCGGTTCGGGAGAGCAGGGCGGCGAGGAGGCCGCCGACGCCGCCGGGGCCCAGGACGGCGACGGTGAGCGGGGGGAGCGGTGCGTCCGGCGTGTTCGGCGCGTTCGTCATGGAGTCGTCCTCTCGTCGGTCGGCCCCGGAGCGGTGGCCGCCTCGGGAAGATCCTCGCAGGAGGGAGGGGTTGTGAACAGGTTTGAGTGTGTTCTGGCATGCATGAGTGAGCCTTCGGGAGGTTGCAGGCACGCCTGTTCCGGGTGGGGAACGAGAGTTCCTGCATCGAATGGGTGACCTTCTGTGGTGGTGGTCGTTGGGTGGGGTGACGGATTTCTGCGACACGGGCCCGGGGGGTGTGAAAAGGGTGGGTGGGCTGCGGGAGGTGGCGGCGCCGTTCGTGGTGCCCGGCCCCTCGGGTGTCACGGTCCGTACCCGGCTCAAGGGCCTGACCGTGGTGGACGAGACGGTGCTGTACCTGGTCGGCGATCTTCTTGGTTCGCTGGCGTCCCGTGATCTGAGGGCGCGGTGTTCGGCCGGGCTGGAGCACGACAGCGGGCAGTGGGCCGAGCGCAAGCGTGTCCTGACCGCAGAGTCCTCCTCGCGCTGGGCGGGGTCGGTCACGAAGGCCATCCACGACCAGTGGGCGCTCGCCCGGCGCGGCCAACTCGCGCACGTCCACAGCCTCCAGGCGGGCGTGCGTACGATCAGGCACCGGCTGTCCCTGCCCGTCGGTGAGAAGGGCTCCAGACATGCGCCGGGCGGCTATCGCAGCAGGAAGGAGTGGTTCGCCAAGTCCCGCCGCCTGCGCGTCCTCGAAGACCGGCTGAGGGCGGCGCGGGCCGACTGGCAGGCCGGGGCCGTGCGTGTGGTGCGCGGCGGCAAGCGGCTGCTGAACACCCGACACCACCTGGAGGCCGCCCACCTCACCCACGAGCAGTGGCGCGCCCGGTGGCAGGCCGGACGCCGGTTCCTCGAGGCCGACGGCGAGTCCGGCAAACGATTTGGTAACGAGACCATCCGCGTCACGCCCGACGGTGAGGTCTCCCTCAAGCTCCCCGCACCACTTGCACACCTGGCGAACGCGCCGCACGGCCGGTACGTCCTCGCCGCGAAGGCCTCGTTCGCGCACCGGGGCGAGCAGTGGGCCGACCGCGTCACCTCCAACCGGGCCGTCGCCTACCACATCCACGAGGACGCGGACCGTGGCCGCTGGTACCTGACCGCATCCTGGACCATCCCACCGACCAGGACGGTGCCGCTGGAGACGGCCCGCGCGAACGGCCTGATCGGCGTGGACACCAACGCCGACCACCTCGCCGCCTGGCGCCTCGACCGGCACGGCAACCCCCTCGGCGAACCACTCCGCTTCGGCTACGACCTGACCGGCACCGCTTCGCATCGTGACGCGCAGGTCAGGCACGCGCTGATCCGTCTGCTGCACTGGGCCAGGCGCCATGGCCTCGCGATCGCGGTCGAGGACCTCGACTTCACCGGCGAGACCAGCCGTGAGAAGCACGGGGGCCGTAAACGCTTCCGTAAGCTGATCTCGGGCATGCCCGTCTCCCGGCTGCGGGCCCGGCTGGTGAGCATGACCGCCGAACTCGGCATCCCCGTCATCGCTGTCGATCCCGCCTACACCAGCCGGTGGGGTGCCCAGCACTGGCAGAAACCCCTCACCGGCAAGACTCGCAAGACCACTCGCCACGACGCGGCAGCGGTGGCGATCGGAAGACGCGCCCTGGGGCATCCGATCCGGCGTCGGACGGCACCGCCCCGCACCCACCAGAGCGATGGGTGCGGGCATCGGACCGTCCAGGCCGAACCGGTGGCCCCAGGACGTGAGGGAAACCGCCCCCGCGTCCCCGGACCACGGACACGATCCGTCGGCGCCGGACGCGGAGCGAACGCGGTCGACCAGAACGCCCAACACCGTCCGGGGCGTTCGGCTGAGCACGAGTCCTGGCAACAGGACTCACTCCCGCTCAGTCTCTAGGAACGGTGTTGCGGGAGACTGGGGACATGTGCCGGAGCATCAAGACCCTGCGTCCGCCTCAGCTGGCCGAGGAGGCCACCGAGGAGGAGATCCGTGCTGCCGCGTTGCAGTACGTACGGAAGGTGTCCGGGTTCCGGGCGCCGGCCGCGCACAACCGGGAGGCGTTCGAGCGGGCGGTGGACGCGGTCGCGGAGGCCACCGCCGAGTTGTTGGGGAGCCTTGAGGTGCGGGGGCAGGCCGTGCGGGCGACCGCCGACTGAATCAGGCGGGGCGTCTTCGCACCAGATACCCTGCCCCGGCCCCCGCCCCGAACAGCGCCACCACCGAGACCGCGGTCGCCATCCATGTCGCGCCCAGCCACTGCGCGCCCAGGTAGCCGAGGGCGACGCTGTAGACCGCCCAGGTCAGGCCCGCCAGGGCGGACCAGGGGAGGAACTCGCGGACTCGGCGGTGGGTCGCACCGGCCCCGAGGGAGACGATCGAGCGGCCGGCCGGGGCGAAGCGGGCCAGTACCACCAGCGCGCCGCCACCCCGGGACAGCGCCTCGCCGAGACGTTCCTGCGCGCTGCTCAGCCGCCGGGAGCGGGCGATCGCGCGGTCCAGGCGGGCACCGCCGCGCCGGGCCAGCCGGTAGGCGACCAGGTCGCCGAGGACCGACGCGGTGGCCGCGCAGAAGATCAGCGCCAGGATGTCGGGTATGTCGGCGTGCGGGACCTGTCCGGCCGACGCGCCGGAGCCCGCCGCGGCGGCCGTGGCCGCGGTGATGACCAGCACCCCGCTCGGCAGGACCGGCAGGAACACATCAAGCAGCACGGAGAGGGCGACCATGGCATAGATCCATGGCCCGGCCTCCAGCGACCCCATGCTTTCCCACACGACGGTTCCCCCGTGATTGTCCTGTTGCGCCCCCCGGCGACAGCCATACAGCGTACGCCGGGGTGTGACAGGAGTTTCACGGGGGGCTTGTGCGGTTGGCAAAGCGTTATACGGCCACCGGCGTGTTCCCCACGGCCTGCACCGGCCCACCAGCCCCGTCAGACCCGGCCGACCCGTCAGACCCGCCAGTTGTGGTCGACCCGCCAGCCGCGGCCGGCCCGGCCGCCTCCGCGGGGGCCTCCCGTGCCGTCACCTCCGCCGCGGCCGTCCGGAGCACCGCCCGTGCGACCGCGTCGGCGTCCGACAGCGTCACCGAGTCCACGCCCGGCCGGGCCCCCGCCGCGGTCACCCAGTGCACGCCCTCCGTGGGCACCCCGAAGGCGAACCGCCTGGTGTGCGACCGGCCTTGGCGGTCGATCAGCCGGTACGGGCGCGGTGTCACGTCCAGTCCGCCGGTCGCGTGGCCGTCCGCCGTATGGGGGCGGCACGCGCCCTCGCGCAGCAGCCCGGCCAGCAGGTCGTCGGCGGTGCGGCGCAGATCGGGTTCCGGGAGGCGCGCCTCTATCAGGGTGGACACCCGGACCGCCGAGCCGGGGACCTCCGGGGAGCGCGCCACCCAGGCGCCGTCCTCCCGGCCCACCTCCAGCCCCGGCCCGAGCACCTCCACCACGCCCGCCTCAAGCAGCGCGGTCAGCTCCTCGACACGGCGGCGGGGCGGGCCGATGGACAGGAACGCGTTGAGCGGGGTGTACCAGCCGTCCAGGTGGGTGCCCCGGGAGGCGCCGGCCAGTCCGCCGTGGTCGACGATCAGCCGTATCTCGTTGCGCAGGTCGCGCAGCACGTCCAGGGCCGCCTTGAGCGGGCCGCGCACATTGCCGAGGGCGGCCTGTGCCGCGTCCGCGCGCAGATACCCGAGGAGCCAGGCCCGCCATGCCGCGCGGTCGGTGAACCTCCGCTCCCGGTACGGGTGCTGGAGGCGGTCCCAGCACCAGCGGTCCGCCTTTGGGACACCGGATCCGTCGAGCACGGCCGCCTCCGCGCGCCGTCCGTCGGCCGCGAGGAAGCGCCCGGTGATCTCGGGGTCGCCGGTCAGGGCCGTGTAGTACACGGTCTCCACCTCCTTCGCGACCAGCGGCCAGATCTCCGTGAGGAAGTCGGGCGCCTCGCCGGAGTCCGCGCGTGCGCGGAAGCCCGCGATCACCTCGGGGGTGAGCAGGAGGGGGGTGTGACGGCCGTACGGGCCCTTGGCGTTGTCGCCGCGCGCCTGGTACGGGACGCCTCGCCGGGAGCCGGCGTACAGGCGGGGCTCGCGGCCCGAGGGCGTGTAGTGCAGGGCGCCGGCGGCTGTGCGGGTGAAACGGCCGCCCCTGCCGGTGGTCAGCAGGGCGAGGTGGTCGAAGAAGTTGAGGCCCAGGCCGCGCAGCAGCACCGGTTCGCCGGATGCGAGCGGGGTGAGGTCGACGTCGGCCGGGTTGGCGGGCGGTATGTGCCGCAGGCCGTGCCGGGCGGCGTGGGCGCGGTGCCGGCGGTCCTCGGGGGACGCGGTCGCCGGGAGGTGGCCCTGGGCCAGCACCACCGCCGCCAGGCCGGGCAGGGTGCGGCCGTCGTCGAGGGTGATCGTCTGCCGTCCGCCGGGGCCGTCGGCGAGCCCCACGGCGCGGGCGTGGTGCGTCTCGATGCGCACCGCCTCCGGCGCCCGCGCGACCGTCCTCGCGAACACCCACTCCAGGTAACGGCCGTAGTGGGCGCGGGTCGGGTAGTCGTCCGGGCCCAGCTCACCGGCCGCCCATTCGTGCAGGCTGGGGCCGGACCGGACCGGGCCCGCGCAGTCCACGCTGTCGTCGGTGAACAGGGTGACCTGGCTCGCCACGGTGTTCATCAGCAGCTCGGCCGACTGCGTCGTACGCCAGACCCGGCCCGGCCCGGGCGGCGCCGGGTCGATCACATGGACCATGAGGTGCCGCCCCGGGGGCAGCAGTTCGGGCGCGGAGGCGCAGAGGCGTTCCAGGACGCTGGTGCCGCGCGGGCCGGCGCCGACCAGGGCGACGGGCACAGGGGCGACGGGGACCGGGGCGGATTCCTGGGGCGAGGGGGACAAAGACATGACTCCCGGGCGTGTGGGGGCGCAGGGCAGGAAGAGCCGCCCGCAGGAGATAGGGAAGCGGACGGTCCGCCTCATCATGCCGTTGCGGTTAACAGAAGCCAACGCGCGCCCCACGCACCTCGGTTGTCCCTCATGGGGTGGTGAGGGCGGACTCCTCCACGGTCTCCAGGGACCCGTCCGGCCGGGCCCGCTCCAGCCGCAGCCGGGCCGAACGGCCGTGCAGCGTCAGCGTCATGAGCTGGTTGCCGAACCATGGCCCGCCCCTCTTCCGCCATGTCACCGGCGGTCGCGCACAGCGCCCGTGCCGGGCCAGCCGCCGCCCGAGGAACCGGGCCGGGGCGCTCCAGCCGAACCGGAAGCCGACCCGGATCGACGACGGCACGGAGTTGTGGACGGGGGAGCAAGTGAGTTGCAGCACACGGGAGTCGAGCGGGACCCCGGCGGGCCACGAGGGCTCGGCGACATACGCGTGGTGGACGTCCCCGGAGAGCACGCAGACGGTCGCGGGTGCCTCGGGGCCCGAACCGGTACGGGCGATCAGGTCGGCCAGTCCGGCGAAGGACGCCGGGAAGGCCGCCCAGTGCTCCAGATCGGCCGCCCGGCGCAGCCGCTCCCCGAACCCGGCCCAGCGGGAGCCCCGTTCGCCCCGGCACAGCGCCGCGTCCCAGGTCTCGACGTCGTGTATCAGGTGCGGCAGCAGCCAGGGCAGCGAGGTGCCGACCAGCAGATGGTCGTACGACTCCCGGTCGGCCAGCGCCTGTCCGTGCAGCCACTCGGCCTCGCCGTGATCGAGCATGGCGCGGTTTTGCTCGTCGAGCACCCTGGCCGCCCGGGTGTCCACCATCAGCAGCCGCACCCGCCCGAAGTCCCGCCGGTAACTCCACCGCACGGACGCCGGATCGGTGTCGGCCCCGGCGGCGAAGGCCCGCAACTCCTCGGTGCCGTCGGGGGAGTCGAGCACGGCCGTATAGAGCGGGTCGGCGGCCAGCTCGGCGGGGGAGAGGTTCCCCAGGTGCTGGTACACCCAGTACGACATCAGGCCGCTCAGCAGCCGCTCCTGCCACCAGGGGGTGGCCCGCATGTCGGCCAGCCAGACCGCCGAGGCGTTCCAGTCGTCGACGACGTCATGATCGTCGAAGATCATGCAACTCGGCACCGTGGAGAGCAGCCAGCGCACCTCCGGATCGAGCCAGGACTCGTAGTAGAGGCGGGTGTACTCCTCGTAGTCCGCGACCTCGGCGCCGGGCGGGTCCGCGAGGCCGCGGCGGGCGGCGAGCCAGTGCCGGGTCGCCGCCGAGGTCTCGTCGGCGTACACCTGGTCGCCCAACAGCAGCAGCACGTCCGGCCGTTCACCGCCGGCGGCGAGCCGTGCGGCCAGGCTGTCGAGGGCGTCGGGGCCGGCCGGGTCGTGGCCGTCGGCCGGGGGAGCGGCCCAGCGGCAGGAGCCGAGGACCACGCGCAGGGGGTCGCCGTCGGCCCGGGTGCGGATCACCGGGGGCGGGAAACGGTGGTCGGGCGGCGGCCAGACCCGGGTGCCGTCCAGGACCACCTCGTACGACGGCGAGGTCCCCGGGGTCAGCCCGGTGACCGGGATCAGGGCGTAGTGGTGGCCGGCCACCTGGAAGGTGTGCGCGGTGCCGCCGGCGCCGTCCGGGCAGCGGACCCCGGCGGTGCACGGACGGCTCGTCTCGACCCAGACGGTCGCCGACGAGCCGTCGGCGTACCTCAGCAGCGGTCCCAGGAGCAGTCCGGCCACAGTCCCCTCCTCCGTCGCCCCGTACGGTACGGAACGACGGAGGTCGGCGGGGAGGTTCCGGTGCTCAGCAGTTGGCGAGGTAGCCGGTGAGCGCGCTCTTCTCGGCGGAGTCCACCGAGAGGTTGTAGTAGTACTTCACCTGGACCCAGGCGCGGACGTAGGTGCAGTAGTACGAGGAGAGCGGGGGCATCCACTCGGCCGGGTCCTTGTCGCCCTTGGACTGGTTCACGTTGTCGGTGACGGCGAGGAGCTGCGGGCGGGTGATGTCGTTGGCGAACGCCTGGCGCTGTGCGGTGGTCCAGGCGCTGGCGCCGGAGTCCCAGGCCTCGGCGAGCGGGACCAGGTGGTCGATGTCGACGTCGGAGGCGGCGGTCCAGGTGGCGCCGTCGTAGACGGAGTACCAGCTGCCGCTGGTGGCGGTGCAGGAGGAGTTGGTGACGACGTTCGTACCGTCCCGCTTGAGGATGTACTCACGGGTGTTGCAGGTGCCGCTGATGGTGATCCAGGTCGGGAACAGGTCCCGGTCGTAGCCCGTGCGGTTCTCGGTCGCCACGGTGAGCGAGGCGAGGTAGGTGCGGGCGGTGGACGCGCTGACCGGCGTGGGGAGGGCGGCGGAGGCGCTCGGGGAGTTGAAGAGAGCGGCGGAGGCTATGAGTCCGGTAAGAGCCGCGAGTATGCTGAGTCGTCGACGCGCGTAGAACGTTGAGCTGCGAGCCATGCGAACTCCCTGGTGGGGGTGGGGTGTTGGAGCGCGAGCTAGGGAATGCTCGCGTCGCCGTGTTGCCGTGGGGTGAGCTTTCGGTAAGAAACTAATGACGCGTTCATGACATGACAAGCTGTGCGACGTGACTCACAGGTGGGACGTCCGGCCTTGGGGTCGATGGAAGGGTCACGTACTGTGGAGGGCGTTGAAGGGGAGTAGCTCTTCGCCGGACCGTCGACATACTGCTCAGCTCGTCTGAGCCGGCGCCCGGAGGCGTACCTCGATCGAGAGGCCGCCAGCGAGACCTTCGGCAAGCAGTGCACGCCCATGCCGTACGGCGCGGGTGCCTTTGTGTGCTGCCGTGCCGAGGCGTCCGCGTTGTGAGGAACAGCACTCTCGGTGGGGCGGCCCCGACCGATTGAGGACCCTTGATCAGCATCACCGTGACGGCGCTCGTCTTCGGCGTCATCTTCCTCGCCGAACTGCCCGACAAGACCGCGCTCGCCGGCCTCGTCCTGGGCACGCGCTACCGGGCGTCGTACGTCTTCGCCGGTGTCGCCGCGGCCTTCCTCCTGCACGTCGTGCTCGCCGTCGCGGCCGGCAGCGTACTGACCCTGCTTCCGCAGCAGATCGTGCACGCGATCACCGGCGTGCTGTTCCTCGGCGGCGCGGCCGTGCTCCTGATGAAGAAGGGCGAGGAAGAGGAGGAGATCCGCAAGCCGGCCGACCAGTCCTTCTGGAAGGTCGCCGGGACCGGCTTCATGCTCATCCTGGTCGCGGAGTTCGGTGACCTCACGCAGATCATGACGGCCAACCTCGCGGCCCGCTACGACGACCCGCTCTCCGTCGGTCTGGGTGCGGTGCTGGGGCTGTGGGCGGTGGCCGGACTGGGCATCGTCGGCGGAAAGGCGCTGATGAAGAAGGTGCCGCTGCACCTGATCACGCAGGTCGCCGCCGTGCTGATGCTGGGGCTGGGCGTGTGGAGCCTGTGGGAGGCGATCGCGGGCTGAGCCGCCCGGGCGAGCTGAAGACTCGGTGAACGGTCGGCGAAGGCGGTGGCGGGATGGCCACTCTGTTTTGTACCGTGGAGAAACAAAGTGGCTCCCGCCCGTTTTCCCTGACCGGCGGGCGGGGCCGCCTTGTTCTCTCGTACTAGGAGCTGCCCGATGACGGCCACTGTCCTCACCGCCCGCGCCCTGCTGCTCGACATGGACGGCACCCTCGTCAACTCCGACGCCGTCGTGGAGCGCATCTGGCGGCGCTGGTCCGACCGGCACGGTCTGGACGGCGACGAGGTCATGAAGGTCGTCCACGGGCGACAGGGCCACGCGTCCATGGCGGTACTGCTGCCGGACCGGCCCGTGAAGCAGAACCTCGCGGACAACGAGCGGATGCTCGCCGAGGAGACCGCCGACACCGACGGCGTGGTGGAGATCCCGGGCGCCGCGGCCTTCCTCGCCTCGCTGGACGGGTTGCCGCACGCGCTGGTGACCTCGGCGGACGTGGCGCTGTCGACGGTACGGATGGCCGCGGCCGGGCTCCCGCTGCCGGCGGTGCGGATCACGGCGGAGTCGGTGGGCGCGAGCAAGCCCGACCCGGAGGGCTTCCTGAAGGGGGCGGCGGAGCTGGGCGTCGCCCCGGCGGACTGCGTGGTCTTCGAGGACTCCGGCGCGGGGATCGCTGCGGGGCGTGCGGCGGGGATGCGCGTGGTGGGAGTCGGGCCGCGGGCAGCCGTACACGACCCGGACGCGGTGGTACGCGACCTGACCGAGGTGCGGGTGGAGAGCGTGGCGGGCGGCTTGCTCCGGGTGCACGTCGGCTGAGGCCGGGCGCAGCTGAGTGAGCCCCGTAAGGGGCGCTGGGGGTACCCCCCGGCCGAAGGCTGGGGGAGGAACTGCGCGACCGGCCCCCACGGACCCGCAGCCACACGACGTACCACCGTTCGAACCAACCGACCGCCCCGTCCGTACCGTCGGTCGACAGACGGTAGCTGTCCGGAACGGCGCCAGGCATCACGCCCTCCGCTATACCGTCTGGAGTCCTGATCGGCGGTAGGGCGGAGGGCATCGGTTCATGATCGGTCAGCGGCACACCGGCCGACACGCGCGTTTGGTCGCGTTCCTCCTGATATTCGCCGGCATCCAGCTCGGCCGGCTCGCCGCCCCCTCGTCCGCCTTCGCCGCCGGCGCCCTCGTCCCCGACGCCCGGCAGCAGCTCGCCGTGGGCAGGGAGGAGTCGGTCGTCCGCTGGGACGGCACACGCGAACAGATCGTGATGCGCCTGACGGTCACCGGCGACGCCGACCGCGCCGCCTGGATCATGCCCGTCCCGCACCGCGCCACCGTGGCCCTCGCCGACCCGGCCCTCTTCGACCAGCTGCACACCCTCACCACCCCGGTGAACCGCACCCGCTACCACTTCTGGCCGCAGGACGGCGACTGGCCGCTCACCACCGGCAGCAGCACACCCCCCGGCCCGCCCGGCGGCGCAGCCGCCCACGCCCACGCCCACGCCCCCGGCGTCGGCGTGGTGGACCGTCAGCGGCTCGGCCCGTTCGACGTGGCCCAGCTGACCGCCACCGACCCCGGCGCCCTGGACGGCTGGCTGCGCGGCAACGGCTTCCCGTTCCCGGCCCGCCTGAACACCGCGCTCCATCCGTACGTCCAGCACCGCTGGGAGTACGTCGCGGTCCGGCTCGCCCCCGAGGCCGTGGACACCGCCCTGAACGGCGCCCTCGACCCGCTCCACCTCGCCTTCGCCAGCGACCGGCCGGTCTACCCGATGCGACTGGCCGGGCTCGCGGCCACCCCGCAGTCACTGGGCCTGTACGTCCTCGCCGCCCACCGCATGGAGCCGAGCGCGGCGATCGGGGGCGAGCGCCCCAGGATCGTCTACGCCGGCCGTCTCAGCAGTCCGGCCGGCGCGCTGCGCGGCCTCGCGGCCGGCACCCCGTACCTGACGGCGATCGCCCAGGAGTTCCCGTACCCGTCCCGGATCTCCGACGACCACGTGCTGCGCCGGGCGTCCTCCGACACCGCGTTCCAGCAGGTCGTCTACACGGACCGGCTGCGCAAGGTGGCCGGGATCCCGGCCTGGCTGGCGTCGGTGGGCACCGGGCTGCTGCTGGTCGTCACCGCGGGGACCCTGGTCACCGTACGACGGTCCCGCCGCCCGGCCGTCCCGCCGCCGCCGGTACAGCCCCCGCCGCCCGTGCAGTCGCCGCCCCCGGTACAGCCCCCTGCGCCGATCGGCTGAGTTCCGCCCGGAACCGGGGCGGGAGATCCCCCGGGCGCCCGCCGCCTCAGTAGTGCTATCCAGGTAGCTGTGAGTGGACAGCTACCTGGATATGCGAAAGGCAGCGGACGCATGAGCGGCTCTCAGCTCTGGGACGACGTCGACTTCTACTTCACCAGCCACCTGTCACCGGACGACGAGGCGCTCCAGGCGGCCCTGCGGGAGAGCGAGGCCAACGAGCTCCCGCACGCCAACGTCACCGCCAACCAGGGCAAGCTGCTGCAGCTCCTCGCGCAGATCCAGGACGCCCGGAACATCCTGGAGATCGGCACCCTCGGCGGCTACAGCACCATCTGGCTGGCCCGCGCCCTGCCCGCCGACGGCAGGCTGATCTCGCTGGAGTACAGCGCCCGGCACGCCGAGGTCGCGGTCCGCAACATCGCCCGGGCCGGCCTGGAGAAGGTCGTCGAGGTGCGGGTCGGGCCCGCCCTGGAGTCGCTGCCGAAGCTCGCCGACGAGAACCCGGCCCCCTTCGACCTGGTCTTCGTCGACGCCGACAAGGCCAACAACCCGCACTACGTGGAGTGGGCGCTGAAGCTCACCCGCACCGGCAGTCTGATCGTCATCGACAACGTGGTGCGCGGCGGCCGGGTCGTCGACGCGGAGAGCAGCGAGCCGGACGTGGTCGGCACCCGCGCCGCGATCGAGCTGATCGCCGCCCACCCGAGGCTGACCGGTACGGCGATCCAGACGGTCGGCAGCAAGGGCTACGACGGCTTCGCCCTGGCGCGGGTGCTCGACTGAGGAACTTCTCGGAGGGTCAACCCTCGTGGTAGAAGCCCACGTTGACGCTGCGCGGGGCGGTGCGGTCCCGGACGACGATCTCGCCGGAGCCGCCCCGGGGCAGCGCGACGGTCCCGCCGTACGGGATGGCCTGGGCGTACTCCCCGACCTTCAGCAGCACCTCGGAGGAGGGTTCGGCCTGGGAGCCGCGCAGCCAGCTGACCTGCCAGCCGCCCTCGGGGCCGCACAGGAACTCCAGGTGCACCCGGGAGACGAACAGCCAGTCGTCGGGCGTGGCGAGCCGGCACGCGGAAGCGTCGCGGCCCACTCGCAGCACGGCGCCCGGTTCACTGGGCGCGTCGGCCATGAGCATTCCGGCCGTCTCGCCCGTCTCCCCGGATACGGAGGCCATGGTGAGTTCGAGCACGTGCGTTCCCCCTGGGCGGTTCCTGGGTCTTTCCTGAGATCCATCCTGGATCTCGGCCGCATGATAAAACGCCCGGCGGGATCGCGTCCGGCACAATGGAGTCATGACCGAGCGAAAACCACCCGGGGTGCCGTTCGAGTCCTGGGTCGACAAGCAGATCGGGGACGCCCAGCGGCGCGGTGAGTTCGATCAACTGCCGGGCACCGGCGAGCCGTTGCCCGCCGCTCTGGAAGCGCCGTACGACGAGATGTGGTGGGTCAAGCGGAAGCTGGCCCGTGAGGGCCTCGCCCTCCTGCCGCCGACCCTCGCCCTGCGCAAGGAGGCCGAGGACGCTCTGGCGGCCGCCTGGGCGGCCCCCTCGGAGCGGATCGTCCGCAAGATCATCACCGAGATCAACGTCAAGATCCGCGACATGATGTTCAAGCCCCCGCCCGGCCCCCCGCTGGGCAAGAAGCCGTACGACGTCGAGGAGGTCGTACGGGAGTGGCGGGAGCGCCGGGCGGCGGCGGGTACGGCGGGTACGGCAGGTTCCGCGGAGGCGGAGCCGGAGTCACAGGTGTAGCAACCGCCGCCGGGGTCCCCGTCGCCGCCGATGGGCCTGCGGCCGGATCCTGTCCTCGCGTCGGTCATGTCGGTCAACTCTCCTTCGGACGGGCCGCGTCGGCGGACCAGGGCAGACGGCCGCCGGAGCCGGCACCGGCGCGGTGACGGCGGCCGTGCCCGCGGGAGGCCGGGGTGACCAGCTCGTCGAAGAGGGGACGGGCCTCGACCAGGGCGACCCGCATCTCCTCGGTGCCGGCCCGGCTCTGCGGTGCCCCGCCCTGGGGCGCCAGGGCGACACGGTGGACGCGGCGGTAGCCGTCGACGTGGTCGGCGTGGTGCACGGAGAGCGCGGCGACCTGGTCCTCGTACCGTCCCCCTTCCGGGAAGCCGCGGGCGGCGGCCAGTTCGGCGAGCAGCCGGTCGATCTCGGTCACGGCCTCCCGGGGCGAGTCGACGAACTGTTTCTGTGCGGTCGTCCAGCGGGCCGCGTAACGTTCGCGCTCCGCCGGTTCCAGGTCGCGTTCGTGCAGTGCGCCGTGGCGCTGCACCCGTTCGGCGAGCTCCCGCTCGGCCGCCCTGGTGTCGCCGTCGTGCTGGGCCACGACCCGCTCGTACTCGGGGCCGAAGCGCCGCTTCAGCCCGCGCGGGCTCCCGCCCCTGGACGTCATGGCCAGAGCGGCCGCGACGACGACCACGGCGGCCACGATCACGATCCCGATGGTCAAGCCTGTGGACATGGTTGCCTTCCGGTGTCTCGGCCCGACGGGCCGGCCGTCCGGGTGACCCGCACGGCGCCGCGCAAACAGCCGCCGCACGCATATCCGGTTGCGCAGGCCGGGCGGGTCCGACTGAGATCGGGTCCATGAGCTCCTGGACGATCACCCCGGAACGCCCCGACTCGCCCGTGGCCCGCGCGCTGTGGCGGGCGTACTACACGGAGGTCAGCGACCGCTGGTACCTGCTCCACGAGGACCGGCGCACCGACCCGGCCGAGCTGGAGCGCGAGGTCGCCGCCCGGACCGGGGCCGAACTCGCCCCGCCCGCCGGGCGGTTGCTGATCGCCCGGTACGACGGCGAGCCGGCCGGCAGCGCGGGTGTCCGTCTCCTCGACCCGGCCACCGCCGAACTCACCCGGGTCTTCGTGCCGGAGGGGCTGCGCGGCAAGGGCGGCGCCGCGCTTCTCGTCGCGGCGGCCGAGGACGCGGCCCGTGACCTGGGCGCCCGGCGGATCGTCCTGGACACCCGCAGCGACCTGGTGGAGGCGCGCGCCCTGTACGCGCGGCTCGGCTACACGGAGACCCAGCGGCACAACGACGACGTCTACGCCGAACACTGGTTTTGCAAGGAGCTGTTCAACTGACCGGCCGTGCCGCCGGGTTCTGTGGCTGCTCGCGCTGGGTGCCGCACATCTCGTCCGTCAACTCCCGCACCAGGCGGTCCAGATCGGTGGGCCGGTCGGGCCCCCACCAGTCGCCGAGCAGATCGGCCAGGGACTCCTCGCGGGCCCTGGCGAGCTGTTCGGCGAGCACCCGGCCCTCGTCGGTCGGCGTCAGTTCGAGGCCAAGGCGTTCGGCCAGGTGCCGCTCCTCCAGCTGGCGGGCGCCCTCCAGTACGACCTTCAGCGGGACGGGGCCGCGTTCCGCGAGCACGCCCGGTTCCACCGAGCCGTACTTGCGGATCCGCAGCAGCAGCCAGCCGGCGGCGGGCAGCAGATCGCCGTGCCCCGCCCGCTCGTTGATCTTCCGGTAGACCTCCCGGCGCCCCTCGCGGGTGCCGAGCAGCGACAGCGCCCGGCAGCACTCGTCGTAGGAGGACCGCTGGACCGGGTTGGGCGGGATGGTCTCCGAGGCGTCCGGCGCGGTCACCGAGCCGCGCAGCCGGTCCTCCTTGAGGAACCAGGCGAGGACGAAGCCGAGGGCGGCCACCGGAGCGGCGTACAGGAAGACGTCGGTGATCGAGGACGCGTACGCGTGCAGCGCCGCCGGGCGCAGCGCGGGCGGCAGGGCGGCGATGCCTCGCGGGTCGGCCCTGAGGGCGCCCGGGGTGACACCGGCCGGCAGGTGGACGCCCCGGAAGGCGTCGGCCAGCTTGTCGGCGAGACGGCTCGCGAAGACGGAACCGAAGATGGCCACGCCGAACGAGGCCCCGATGGAGCGGAAGAAGGTCGCGCCGGAGGTGGCGACGCCGAGATCCTCGTAGGAGACGGCGTTCTGCACGATCAGGATCAGCACCTGCATGACCAGGCCGAGGCCCAGGCCGAAGACGAAGAAGCAGCCGCTCATCTCCGCGGTGGAGCTGTGCTCGTCTAGCCGGTGCAGGAGCAGCAGCCCGATCGTGGTCACGGCGGTGCCGGTGACCGGGAACACCTTCCAGCGGCCGGTGCGGCTGACGATCTGGCCGGAGAGGGTGGAGGACAGCAGCAGGCCGATCACCATCGGCAGCATGTGCACCCCGGACATGGTCGGCGATACGCCCTGCACCACCTGGAGGAACGTCGGCAGATAGGTCATCGCGCCGAACATCGCGAAGCCGACGATGAAGCTGATCACGGCCGCGAGGGTGAAGGTGCGGATGCCGAACAGCTTCAGCGGCAGGACGGGTTCGGCGGCCCGCCGCTCGACGGCCACGAAGGCGACCGCGAGCACGATCCCGACGACCACCAGCCCGATGATCTGCGCCGACCCCCATGCCCAGGTGGTCCCGCCCAGCGAGGCCACCAGGACCAGGCAGGTGGCGACGGCGGCGATCAGGAAGGTGCCGAGGTAGTCGATGACGTGGCGGGCGCTCATGCGCGGGATGCGCAGGGCGGTGGCGATCACGGCGAGCGCGACGATGCCGACGGGCAGGTTGACGTAGAACACCCAGCGCCAGCTCAGCTGCTCGGTCAGCACCCCGCCGAGCAGCGGCCCGAGCACACTGGTCGCACCGAAGACGGCACCGAACAGCCCCTGGTAGCGGCCGCGTTCACGTGGCGGGACGATATCTCCCACGATCGCCATCGACAGCACCATCAGCCCGCCGCCGCCCAGCCCCTGCAGCGCGCGGAAGCCGATCAGCTCGCCCATGTTCCGGGACATCCCGCACAGCGCCGACCCGACGAGGAAGATCACGATCGCGATCTGGAAGAGCCTCTTGCGCCCGTACTGGTCGCCGAGCTTGCCCCAGAGCGGGGTGGCGGCGGTGGAGGCCAGCAGATAGGCCGTGACCACCCAGGACAGGTGCTCCAGACCGCCGAGGTCACTGACGATCGTCGGCAGCGCCGTCGACACGATGGTCTGGTCGAGCGCGGCCAGCAGCAGGCCGAGCAGCAGCGCGCCGATGGGCACGAGCACATTGCCGGGTATGCGCTCCGCGTCCTTCGCCGGGGTGTGCGTCGTGTCCAGGGCCATGGAGACCTCCCGGGGTGCGTCCGGCCACCTTCCATCGTGGACGGTGCAACCCGTTATGGCCCGTCGAGTTCTCTTTGCGGCCCTTGAAACGAGGGGTTCCTGCGAACGTACGTGTGGGTGCTTCGCATAATCTGTGGAGTTTGCAAGGGGAGGGGCGGACACCGTGACGGACGTGACGGATACGACCGGAGGCCATCAGTGCCCGGAGTGCGGGGCGCCGAAGGGGCCGGACAACTCACCCTCCTGCGACTGCAACCAGCGGGCGTCCGACGCGTTGCGCGACGCGCGTACGGCCGAACAGGCGGCGGCGGAGGACTTCGACCCGCTGCGGATACGGCCGTACATCGACGTCGAGGCCGGTGCCGGTACCGCCGGCGGCGGGGAGACCGAGCCGATGCCGGTGGTGGAGCCGATGCCGGTGGTGGAGCCGATGCCGGTGGTGGAGCCGGCGGTGGTGGTGGAGCCGGCGGTGCCGGCGGAGTCGACGATGCCGTTGCGGGCGGTGCCGGTGCCGCCCGTCCTCGATGCGGAGCCGCCGTACGACGGCGGACCCGGGGCGTCCCCGGAGGAACCTCGTCGGCGCTCCCGGAGGGCCCTGCTGCTGTCCGTCGCCGGGGCGGTGGTCGCGATCCTCGCCGTGGCGGGTTTCGTGAGCGGCCTCTTCGCCCACCTCACGCCGGCACGGGACGGGGCGGGGCCGGAGGACGTGCGGGAGAGCGTCCCCGACGTGACACCGACGTCGGCCTCCGCCGCGACGCCGACGCCCTCGCCCTCCGTCACCTCGGCCGCGCCGTCCCCGTCCGTCAGCGCGAGCCCCTCCAGCACCCCGTCCCCGTCCTCGCCGAGCCCGACGCCCTCCCGGACCCCTTCCCGCTCGGCCACGCCCACGGCGTCGGCGTCGACGGGGGGCACGTCCGCGTCCCAGGAACCCAGCACGCCCCCGGTCCTGCGCCTCGGTGACAGCGGTGCGGAGGTCACGGAACTCCAGCTCCGGCTGAAGCAGCTGAGCCTCTACTCGGGGAACGCCGACGGCGACTACGACCAGAAGACAGAGGACGCGGTGCGGACGTACCAGCTGACGCGGGGGATTCTGGCCGACGAGTCGGGGGTCTACGGGGCGGCCACGCGGAAGGCTTTGGAGGCCGAGACGAAGGAGCCGTAGGAGTCGTAGCCGTTGGGGCCGTGTTCGGCTGCGGGTCCGGTGGGGGCTGGTCGCGCCCACGCGGCGGAGCCGCATATTGACAGGGCCCCGCGCCCCTTTCGGGGCGCGGCTGTCAGGGTGCTTCTACAGAAGGCGCCGAGCCCGGAAGAGGCTGTCCCGCCGTCTCCTTCATGCGCCATACCGCGAAGCCGCCGATCACCGCCGCCGCCATCATGTAGTACGCGGGCATCATCATGTTCCCCGTCGCTCCGATCAGGGCCGTGACCACCAGCGGGGTCGTGCCGCCGAACAGGGACACCGAGACGTTGAAGCCGATCGACAGGGAGCCGTAGCGGACCCGGGTCGGGAAGAGGGCCGGGAGGGCCGCCGGCATCGCCGCCGTGAAGCAGACCAGGAGGAGACCCAGGGCGCCCATGCCGAGGGCCACCGCCAGCAGGCTGCCCTGGCGGATCAGGAGCACGGCCGGGACGGAGAGGAAGAGGAAGCCCGCGCAGCCCGCCGCGATCACCGGGCGGCGGCCGACACGGTCGGTGAGCGCTCCCGCGAACGGCTGGACGATCATCATCAGCGCCATCACGCCCAGGACGACCAGCAGGCCGTGGGTCTCGTCGTACTTCAGCTCGCTCGTCAGGTAGCTGGGCATGTACGACAGCAGCATGTAGTCCGTGACGTTGAAGACCAGGACCAGGGCCATGCACAGGAGCAGGGCCTTCCACTGGCCGGTGATCATCTCGCGCAGGGGGACCTTGGGGCGGGCCTGTTCGGCCTTCGCCACCTCGGCCGCGAACGCCGGGGTCTCCTCCAGCCGCATCCGCAGGTAGAGGCCGATGATGCCCATCGGGCCCGCGATCAGGAACGGGATGCGCCAGCCCCAGGACGTCAGGTCGTCCGAGCCGAGCAGGGCCGTCATCAGGGTCACCAGGCCCGCGCCGCCGATGTAGCCCGCCAGCGTGCCGAACTCCAGCCAGCTGCCGAAGAAGCCGCGCTTCTTGTCCGGGGCGTACTCGGCGATGAACGTGGACGCGCCCGCGTACTCGCCGCCGGTGGAGAAGCCCTGCACCAGGCGGGCGGCGAGGAGAAGGAGGGGCGCGCCCACGCCGATCGTCGCGTAGGAGGGGATCAGGCCGATCGCGAAGGTGCCCGCCGCCATCATGATCATGGTCACGGCCAGGACCTTCTGGCGGCCCACCCGGTCGCCGAGCGGGCCGAAGACCATGCCGCCGAGCGGGCGGACCAGGAAGGCCGCGGCGAAGGCTCCGAACGTGGAGAGCAGCTGGGCCGTCGGGTTGCCGGACGGGAAGAAGACCTTGCCCAGCGTCACCGCGATGTAGCTGTAGACGCCGAAGTCGAACCACTCCATGGCGTTGCCGAGCGCGGCCGCCTTCACGGCGCGCTTCACCAGCGCGGGGTCCGTGACCGTGGGCGCGGGTGAGGCGGTGCGGGGACCGGGGATCTGGACGGACGGGGTGACTGCTGCGGCGGTCGCCAAAACGGGGCTCGCCTGCCTTTCGACGGGGACGGGGACGCGGCCCGTACGGCGCCGGACGGGTCGAAAAGCGACCATAGGGCCGATTCGGGCCCTTACGTCGCGTACGCATGTCGATGCATAGTGCAGCTAAATGCGGTGTATGCAGGGACGTATGCCCGCTCCCGCGGTTGTATGCGGCCCGCGCACTGTGATCCATGTCGCGTCCGCGGGCGGCGAGGCGAATGGCACGGCCGTCCTCGCGCTGCTCGCCACGGCGTGCGCCTCGGAGTCGGCGACCACGGCCCCGAGAACCGTGCTCGCGGCGGCTCCGGCGCCCCCGGCAGGGCGGCCGGGTCTACTACCGGCGGACGTCGCAGGCCGACCGCCTGGTCGCGAGCCCCGGGCGGCGCCGCGCCTCGCACGGCGCCGCCCGGCCCGCTACAGCCGCTGGATGATCGTCCCGGTCGCCAGACCGCCGCCCGCGCACATCGTGACCAGGGCGAACTCCTTGTCCGCGCGCTCCAGTTCGTGCAGGGCGGTGGTGATGAGGCGGGCGCCGGTGGCCCCCACCGGATGGCCGAGGGCGATCGCGCCGCCGTTGACGTTGACCTTGTCCAGGTTCTGCTCGAAGACCTGGGCCCAGCTGAGCACCACGGACGCGAACGCCTCGTTGATCTCGACCAGGTCGATGTCCTTCAGGGTCATACCGGCCTTGCCGAGCACGGCCCGGGTCGCGTCGATCGGCCCGTCGAGGTGGAAGTGCGGGTCGGCGCCGACCAGGGCCTGGGCGACGATCCGGGCCCGGGGCCTGAGTTTGAGGGCGCGGGCCATCCGCTTCGACGCCCACATGATCGCGGCGGCGCCGTCGGAGATCTGGGACGAGTTGCCGGCCGTGTGGACGGCGGTGGGCATGACCGGCTTGAGGCCCGCCAGCGCCTCCGCCGACGTGTCGCGCAGCCCCTCGTCCCGGTCGACCAGGCGCCACATGCCCTGCCCCGCGTGCTGCTCCTCCTCCGTCGTCGGCACCTGGACGGCGAAGGTCTCGCGCTTGAAACGCTCCTCGGCCCAGGCGTGCGCCGCCCGCTCCTGCGAGAGCAGCCCGAGCGCGTCGACGTCCTCGCGGGTCAGGCCCCGGTTGCGGGCGATGCGCTCGGCGGCCTCGAACTGGTTGGGCAGATCGACGTTCCACTCGTCGGGGAAGGGTTTGCCCGGCCCGTGCTTGGAGCCGGAGCCCAGGGGCACGCGGGACATCGCCTCGACCCCGCAGCTGATCCCGACGTCGATGACCCCGGCGGCGATCATGTTGGCGGTCATGTGCGAGGCCTGCTGCGAGGAACCGCACTGACAGTCGACGGTCGTCGCCGCCGTCTCGTACGGCAGTCCCATGGTCAGCCAGGCCGTGCGCGCGGGGTTCATGGACTGCTCGCCGGCGTGCGTCACCGTGCCGCCGACGATCTGCTCGACGCAGTCGGCGGGGATGCCGGTGCGGCCGAGGAGTTCACGGTAGGTCTCGCCCAGGAGATAGGCGGGATGGAGGTTGGCGAGCGCGCCACCGCGCTTGCCGATGGGGGTGCGTACGGCTTCGACGATCACGGGTTCCGCGGCCATGGGGGCTCGGTCCTCTCCTCGGTCACCCGCGCGGCGCAGGGGCGTCCCGGCCCGGCCCGCCACGCAGAACTAGAACGCGTACTAGTTCTGTGTGCAGTCTGCTGACAGGCTGTCCACAACCGCAAGGGGGTTGCAAGTAATTGGAGCGACCGTGCCCCTTGCGACTTGTGGAACCCGTTACTACCTTCACGGCAACCGTCGTTTTCTGACAGACCGTCAGAACGCTTCTCAGACCTGTACACGGTGGGAGTGAGCCGCTCATGCCCTGTCCCGCGCTGCCCGACGGGTTCGACCTCACCGACCCCGATCTGCTCCATCACCGGGTGCCGCTCCCGGAGTTCGCCGAACTGCGCCGCGCCGAACCGGTCCGCTGGATCGAACAGCCGCACGGCCTCGCCGGGTTCGCGGACGACGGCTACTGGGCCGTCACCCGGCACGCGGACGTCAAGTACGTCTCCACGCACCCCGAGATCTTCTCGTCCTGGCTCAACACGGCGATCATCCGGTTCGGCGAGCACATGCAGCGGGACGCGATCGACGCCCAGCGGCTGATCCTGCTGAACATGGACCCGCCGGAGCACACCCGGGTCCGCCAGATCATCCAGCGCGGCTTCACCCCGCGCTCGATCCGCGCCCTGGAGGAACGGCTGCGGGCCAGGGCCGGGGCGATCGTCGAGGCGGCCCGCGCCCACTCGGGACCCTTCGACTTCGTCACCGAGGTCGCCTGCGAGCTCCCCCTCCAGGCGATCGCCGAGCTGATCGGCATCCCGCAGGACGACCGGGCCAAGATCTTCGACTGGTCCAACAAGATGATCTCGTACGACGACCCGGAGTACGCGATCACCGAGGCGGTGGGCGCCGAGTCCGCCACCGAACTGATCGCCTACGCGATGAACATGGCCGCCGACCGCAAGCAGTGCCCGGCCGGGGACATCGTCTCCACGCTGGTGGCGGCCGAGGACGAGGGCAATCTGAACTCCGACGAGTTCGGCTTCTTCGTGCTGATGCTCGCGGTGGCCGGCAACGAGACCACCCGCAACGCCATCACCCACGGCATGCACGCCTTCCTCACCCACCCCGGGGCCTGGGACCTCTACAAGCGCGAGCGCCCGGCGACCGCCGCCGAGGAGATCGTGCGCTGGGCCACCCCGGTCAACTCCTTCCAGCGCACCGCCACCCAGGACACCGAGCTGGGCGGCAAACTGATCCGCAAGGGCGACCGGGTCGGCGTCTTCTACGCCTCCGCCAACCACGACCCCGAGGTCTTCACCGACCCCGACGACTTCGACATCGCCCGCGACCCCAACCCCCACCTCGGCTTCGGGGGCGGCGGTCCGCACTACTGCCTCGGCAAGTCCCTGGCCGTCCTCGAAATCGACCTGATCTTCAACGCCATAGCCGACGCGATGCCGGACCTCCGTCTGGTCGGCGACCCGGACCGGCTCCGCTCGGCGTGGATCAACGGCGTGAAACACCTCCAGGTGACCACGTCGTAGACCCTTCCGGACCCGGGCCGACGGCTCCCGGCGCCGCCGGCCCGCCCCGAGGGAGGCAGGAGCACCCCCTGTCCCTACGCCCCGTTCCTGCCTCCCCCGAGACGCCCCCTACTCCCTCCCTGAGGCGATCACCGCCAGCACCCCGGAGACCGCCGCCGCGACCAGCAGGGGGATGCCCAGGTCGTGGTGGACCACCAGCCAGGCGCCGAGGGTCGCGCCCACGAGCATCGCGACGACCGAGGCCGTGCGGCGCGGCGAGCGGTGGCCCGTTCCGTCGCCCAGGCGGGACTCGGAGGCGAGGCCGGTCAGGGTCATCGTCAGGACCGTGGTCGTCAGATCGGGGACGCCCAGCTTGCGCACGGTCGCGTTGCGCAGGCCCATCGCGAAGGCCGTCAGGGCGATCAGGGCGTACGTCGTCGCGTTCGTGCCCGGCCAGGCGAAGGCCACCAGCGCCGACGCACCCACCAGCAGCGCCTCGGCCGTCAGGGTCACCCGCGCCCACTTCCGGCGGGAGCCGCCCCCGAGACGGGCCGACAGCCGGCCGCCCACCACCGCGCCCAGCAGGAAGAGGGCCAGGGAGGTCGCCGTATGGGGGACGGAGAAGCCGGGCGCCCCGGCGGCGGCGAAGCCGAGCACCACCACGTTTCCGGTCATGTTCGCGGTGAAGACATGGCCCAGGCCGAGATAGCTGACGGCGTCGATCAGACCGCTCACCACGGTCAGGGCCAGCAGCACGGCCACCAGCCGCACGCCGCGGGTCTCGGGGTCGCGGGGCGGGGTGGCCGTCGTCATCGTTCCTCCGGTGGTGCGCAGGACCGAGTGGTTCGGTTCCGGGACAGTCCACCACGTCCGGACTTACGCCGGCACCCTCGCCCGGAGAAGGGGGCGAGGGTGCCGGAAAACAGCGGGGAGCCGGTCAGGCGGCTCAGTACCAGCCGTTGGCCTGCCAGAAGCTCCAGGCGGCCGTCGGGCTGCCGTAGCGGGAGTTCATGTAGTCCAGGCCCCACTTGATCTGGGTGGCCGGGTTGGTCTTCCAGTCGGAGCCGGCGGACGACATCTTCGAGGCGGGCAGGGCCTGGACCAGGCCGTAGGCGCCGGAGGACGAGTTGGTGGCGGAGGGGTTCCAGCCGCTCTCGTGGGAGACGATCTTGGAGAACGCGTTGAACTGTGCGGCGTCCGGAATCATCTTGTGCGCGATCGTCTGGGCGGAGGAGGCCGAGGTGGTGGCGGCCTGCGCGGGCGCCGCGCTCAGCGCCATACCGGCGGTGGCGGCGGCCACGGCGGCGACGGTGAGGACCTTCTTCGGGGAGGCGATGCGACGGATGAAGGACACGGACACGGAGAACCTCGTTCGTCGGGGACAGGAAGTCGCCGCGCTCCGGAACCACACCTTGTGCGGTGGCCGTATGCGTCGGCGCCGCGGCCCGGGTGGGCTCGTGGCGCCTGGCGACGTCGTCCAGACAAGCAGTCCGGAAACCCGTCCGCAATCACCCCTTTTACTAGTTGTGATCGCATAGGCGGGGAAGGTCCGTTGTGTGGCGTGGCTCTCAATCCGCAGGTCAGCGGGCGCCTCAAACCGGACATTCAGGAAAAGTCTGACTACTGTTCCGGATCGTAGGTGACGTGCGTCATGTGGGGTGCTTCACCGGTCGGCTGACCGTGCGCGTACGACGGCTCACGCCCCGGGGTCGTCGAAGGTGACCGCGGTCTCGAAAGCGGCCCGGCGGGTCGCCCGGCGCAGCGCCCGCAGCAGGGCCGGACCGAGCGCGAGGGTGAGCACGACCGTGCACAGGGCCCGGCCCAGGTTCCAGCCCATGGCGGTGGCCAGGCTGTAGGCGAGGAAACGGGCCAGGTTGGCGGCGGGCCCGGCGTCCGGATCGAAGGCGATGTTCGAGGCGGTGCCGCTGAGCAGCGGCCAGCCGGCCAGGTCCACGACCGTGCCGTAGGCGAACGCGGCCAGGAACCCGTAGACCGCGAGCAGCGCGAGCTCCGCCCGCCCCCGCAGCCGCTCGGGCCCCGGCAGCAGACCGGCCCCCATCGTGAACCAGCCCATCGCCAGCATCTGGAACGGCAGCCACGGTCCTACCCCACCCGTGAGCAGCGCCGATGTGAACAGGGTGAGCGAGCCGAGGGTGAACCCGAAGCCGGGCCCCAGCACCCGCCCGCTGAGCACCATCAGGAAGAACATCGGCTCGATCCCGGCGGTGCCCGCGCCGACCGGCCGCAGCGCCGCGCCGGTCGCGGCCAGCACCCCCAGCATGGCGACGGCCTTGGGGCCGAGCCCCGACTCCGAGATGGTCGCCGCGAGCACGGCGACCAGCAGGACCAGCAGCCCCGCGAAGAGCCAGGGCGCGTCCTGGGCGTGCGAGGCGATCCGGGAGGAGGGCGGGGCGAACAAGGGCCAGCCGATCGCGACCACGCCGACCGCGCTGACGAGGAGGAGGGCGGCGAGGGAGCGGGGGCCGAGCCGGACCGGACTGCTCATGCCAGTGCCTCCCGTATCTGGGGCACCGTGAGCCACCGCTGCGGGGCGAGGATCTTCGTCACCTGCGGCGCGAACGACGGCGAGGACACGACGATGTCGTCCGTCGGCCCGTCCGCGATCACCTCCCCCTCCGCGAGCAGCACCACCCGGTGCGCGAGTTCGGCGGCCAGTTCCACGTCGTGCGTGGCCAGCACGATCGCGTGCCCGTCGGCGGCCAGCCCGCGCAGCGCGCCGACCAGCCGGGCCTTCGCCGCGTAGTCCAGCCCCCGGGTCGGCTCGTCGAGGAGGAGCAGCGGCGGCCGGGCGGTGAGGACGACGGCGAGCGCGAGGGCGAGCCGCTGCCCCTCGGACAGGTCCCGCGGATGCGTGTCGTCGCCGACTCCCGGCAGCAACCCGGACACCAGGCCGCGGCAGGTCCCCGGTACCGCCCCCGCGTCCCGGTCGGCGGCCGCGCACTCGGCGCCCACCGTGTCGGCGTACAGCAGGTCACGGGGTTCCTGCGGGACCAGACCGACAAGGCGTACCAGGTCGCGCGGGGCCGTGCGATGTGGGACCGCGCCACCGACCCGGACCGTGCCGCCGCTCGGCGCGACGAGTCCGACCAGGGCGCTGAGCAGGGTGGACTTCCCGGCGCCGTTACGGCCCATGAGCGCGACGGTCTCGCCGGGCGCGACGGCGAGATCCACGTACCGGAGCGCGTCGACCCGCTCCCGCCGCACGGCGAGGGAGCGCACCTCGGCGAGCGGAGCCGCGGGTGCGGCCGTTCGGTGGTGCGGCGGCGTCCGCCCGGCGAGACGCTCCCGCAGCCCGCCCGCCTGCCGCCGGGCGTCCCGCACGGTCATCGGCAGCGGTGACCACCCGGCCAGCCGCCCCAGCTCCACCACCGGCGGACACACCGGCGACACGGCCATCACCTCGGCGGGAGTACCGACCACGGGCGCCGCTCCCGCCTTTGGGAGCAGCACGACCCGGTCCGCGTACTGCACCACCCGCTCCAGCCGGTGCTCGGCCAGGAAGACGGTCGTCCCCAGATCGTGGACCAGGCGCTGCAGCACGGCCAGCACCTCCTCGGCGGCGGCCGGGTCCAGGGCGGAGGTCGGCTCGTCCAGGACCAGGACCGCGGGATGCGGGGTGAGCACCGACCCGATCGCGACCCGCTGCCGCTGCCCGCCGGAGAGGGTGGCGATGGCCCGGTCCCGCAGCTCGGCGAGCCCGAGCAGATCGAGGACCTCCTCCACCCGCCGCCGCATCACGGCCGGGGCGATCCCCAACGACTCCATCCCGTAGGCCAGTTCGTCCTCCACCGTGTCGGTCACGAAGTGCGCGAGCGGATCCTGCCCCACCGTGCCGACGACATCGGCGAGTTCGCGCGGCTTGTGGGTCCGGGTGTCCCGCCCCGCGACCGTCACCCGGCCGCGCAGGGTGCCCCCGGTGAAGTGTGGCACCAGCCCGCTCACGGAGTTGAGGATCGTCGACTTGCCGGTGCCGGACGGGCCGACGAGCAGGACGAGTTCACCTTCCGGCACCTCGAAGTCGACGCCCTGGACGGCGGGTCGGGCCGCGCCCTCGTACGTCACGGAGACATCCTCGAAGCGGATCACGGCGACTCCTTCGGCACGATGAGGGCGGGCAGCAGACCGAGCAGCACGGCGGCCGCCGGCCACAGCGGAAGCGTGGGGGCGACCAGCGGTACGACCCCGGGATGCAGGGCGTCCGGATCACGCACCGACGCCAGGGTGAGCAGGGCGGCGACGGCGGCGCCCGACCCGGACACCAGCCAGGCATGCGCGTCCCACGGATCCGGGCGGTAACGGGTCCGCAGCGAACGCCGGCCCCCGAGCCGCAGCCCCGCCAGCGCGGCCCCGACCCCGGCCAGCAGCACGGGCAGCCCGTAGCCGCCGCCCTCGGCGGTGAGCAGGCCGTACGTTCCCGCACAGACGCCGAGCAGACCGCCGAGGGTGAGCCCGGCCGTCGTACGGCGGACCCGGGCCGGGACGTCGGCGCTGCGGCCGTAACCGCGCGCGTCCATCGCGGCGGCGAGGGCGACCGACCGCTCCAACGCGCCCTCCAGGACGGGGAGTCCGACCTGCAGCAGACCGCGGACACCGGAGTCGGGACGGCCGCGCAGCCGGCGGGCGGCACGCAGCCGCTGGACGTCGGCGATCAGATTCGGCGCGAAGGTGAGGGCGACGACCACGGCCACACCCAGCTCGTACAGCGCGCCCGGGAGGGACTTGAGGAGCCTGGCCGGGTTGGCGAGCGCGTTCGCGGCGCCGACGCAGATCAGCAGGGTGGCGATCCGGAGACCGTCGTAGAGGGAGAAGACGAGCGCCTCGGCGGTGACCTTTCCGCCGAGCCGGATGCCCTGGGCCCAGTGGGGGAGGGGGACTTCGGGGAGGGTGAGAAGGGTGTGCGAGCCGGGGATCGGGGAGCCGAGGACCACGGTGAAGGCGAGACGGACGAGGAGCACGGCGAGGCCGAGCTTGGCGAAGGCGGAGTAGGACCGCGCCCAGGGCGCCCGGCTCCGGCAGACGGCGACGACATACCCGGTCACCGCGACGAGGAGGGCGAGAAGCAGAGGGTTGCCGGTACGGGACGCGGCAACACCGAGGGAAAGCGACCAGAGCCACCAGGCGCCGGGGTGGACGCGGGAGCGGTGCTGGTGCCGGGGCGCGGGGGGTTTCGGTTGCCGGCGCTGACGGGGGGCCGCCCCAGCGGCACGACTGCCCGCAGCCGGGGAACTGAAAGAGCGCCCCTGACCGAAGCGCCCCGTCAGGGGCGCGGGGAACTGCGCGACCAGCCCCCACCGGCCCGCAGCCGAGCGGCGGTCGCCCCGATCACGCATCCTTCCGCCGCCGCGCCTGCCAAACCGCCCCCGCGGCCAGAACCACGACCACTCCCGCCCCGGCCAGCAACCCGACAGACGGCCCGCTGCCCGACGTACCACTCGCCGCCACCTTCTCCCCGCACCCCTTCTCGGGATACCCGGCGATCGCACACAACAACGCGTTCGTGTCGTACCGCAACGGCTTCGCCACAGCGGCCAGCGCCTCCGCCGTCGTCGCGTCCCCGGACACCACCGCGCACGCCGTCCGCCCCGCCGGCGGCCGCTCGCCGGACGGCGCGTCCGCCGTCGTACCGAAGTCGATGACCAGCGCGACCCGTTTCCTGCCCCGCACCGGGGCCGTGTCCGCGCAGATCGTCCCGAAGTCCGCCGCCCCGCGCGGCCGCGACGCGTCCGCCGGGTCCTCGCTCACCGCGAAGCGGAAACCCTCCACCGCACCGTCGGCGGGCCGCGCGGTCGAGGGGCCCTGCGTGGCGTACGTCCAGCGCGAACCGTCCCGCTCCCAGAAGGACCAGTAGCGGTAGCCGGCGGCCTGGGCCGGCCCCGCCGCGGCCCCCCAGACCAGGAGCGCGGTCATGAGCAGCAGCGCGGCCCGGCGGACGGCGGTCACAGCTGCCGCTGCTTCCGGCGGCCGCTGAACAGGAAGCCGATGCCGATACCCGCGACGAGACCGGTGCCGACGATCCACCACACACTGGTGCCCGACGACTTCTTCGCCCCGGTGTGCTCGGCGGCAGCCGCCCGCGGGGCCGGTCCCGTCGCGTTCAGCGCCGTCACCAGGTCCGTACCGCCGAAGTCGCGCGGATCCGCGCCCATCGCGTGCGCCGCGAAGATCAGCTCGGCGTAGGCCGCGGGCCCGCTCTGCTTCGCCCACTGCGCGGAGTTCGCCGTCAGCCAGGCGTACGACTTCTTCGCCGGCTTCGTCCAGCCCTGCGCGGCCATGGCGACGACCGCGTCGGCGGTGTTTCCGTAGTCCGGCTGGGGCTTGGCACCGGGGAGCGCGGAGACCAGGTAGCCCTTCTCGTGCACGGCGTCCGCGAGGTACTCGGCGCCGTTGCGGGCCACCTCATCCCGGGTGCGGGCCTTGTCGGAGTCGGCGCAGATGTATCCCTCCACCGGGGCCTTGCCGGCCGTCGCCGCGAACCCCTTGCCGAGGGCGCCGAGCACCCCGGCGGCCGTGGCGTCCGCGTTGGCGGTCAGCTTCCCCGTCTTGTCCGGCTGGTAGGCGAGACCACCGCCGCCACCACCGTCCTGGTCGCAGGGGATGGACCACTTGGCCAGCAGGTCGTACGGCGTCCGGTCCGCGCTCGCGCCGGCCGCCGCGAGGGCGCCGATGACCACGCCGGTGGAGTTGGTGTCGCTGGGCGAGCCCGGGGCGTAGCCCCAGCCGCCGTCCTTGTTCTGCTGCGACTTCAGCCAGGTCACGGCCTTGCCCACGGCGGAGTCGTGGCCGCCGACCGCCTTCAGCGCCTGTACGGCGGCCGCCGTGCTGTTCGTGTCGACCGTCACCTTGGCGTCGCAGGCCGCCGTCGGCTCGGCGCGGAACGCGGCGAACGCGCCGTTCGCGCACTGCTGCCCGGCGAGCCAGTCCACCGCCTTCGCGGCCGGGGTCACCCCGGCCGTGTGCTGCGCGAGCAGGGCGAGCGACTGGCGCCAGACGCCGTCGTACTTGGGGTCCGTGCTGCCGTACAGCCCCGACGGGAGCGCCGCCGAGGCGGACGGGGACGGATCGTCGGCGGCCAGTGCGGTCATCGTGGGCATGGCGGCGCCGATGACGGCGGTGGCGGCCAGCACCGCGGCGCTGCGGCGGAGGACGTTCATGGTCGGCGGGTGCCTCTCCCTGTGGGGGAGCCGGGCAGCACGGGACACCCCGGCGGCTCGGCTCCGTAACCTCGACGGTGCCGTGCGCCGGCGGACACCGGCGCACCTGAGCCGATCAACGTCCGCGCGGGGCAGTCCGGCTCGCCGCACGGAACGGCTCACGGTTGCGGGTCAGCGCCGGAATTACACCGGCTTCCCCCCGTACGGGTGATGACGACCCCGCTACTTTACCGGGCGTCAACAAGAAGCTGAGGGGCGGCTGTGCGGAGCCCGTTTCGTTATGGTCGCGCCATGACGGGGAGACTGCTCGGCTCGGGTCGTTCGGCCGATGTGTACGAGATCGACGAGGCGTGGGTGCTGCGCCGCGAGCGGGGCGACTGGGGGGACGCGGCGGCCAAGGGCGCGCTGATGACGTACGTACGGGAGCACGGGTACCCGGTGCCCCGGGTGCGGCCCTCCGGGTCCCGGACCGACCTGGTGATGGAGCGGCTGTCGGGGCCGACCATGCTGGCGGCACTGCTGGCGGGCGGGATGGGCGCGGAGGAGGGCGGTGCGCTGCTCGCCTCGCTGCTCCGGCGGCTGCACGCGGTGCCCGGCCGGAACCCGGCCGACCCCGGCTCGCGCGTCCTCCACCTCGACCTGCACCCCGACAACGTGATCCTGACCCCCGACGGGCCCCGGGTCATCGACTGGTCCAACGCCGAGGACGGGCCGCCCGGTCTCGACTGGGCCATGTCCGCGGTGATCCTCGCCCAGGTCGCCGTGGACGGGATGCCGTTGGCCCGCGAGCTGCTGGCGGCCCTGCTGGCCGATCCGGGCGAACTGACCGAGGAGGGGCTGACGGAGGCGCTGCGGCGGCGGGCGGTCAATCCGACGATGAGTCGGCGGGAGGTCGAACTGCTCGGTGAGGCCGGGGAGTTGATACGAGGGTTCGTCTGCTGAGCCGCGGTCGCGAGTGGGGCGACGGTCGCGGGCAGGTGGCGGGCCGTCCGGCGGAGGGTGTTGCCGCGTCTGGTGGGCGGCACGGGCGATTCGATAACCTCGCGACTGCTTGGCCGACCGACCAACGACGCACGTCCAGGGGGACCTTGGTGAGCGACGCCCATGCCCCGCTGACCGGCGTACCGGAGCGGCTGGGGGAGCTGACCTCCCGCACCGGAATCCCCGTCGGGGTCGTCGCCGAACTGCTCGGCGCCGCCTCCGAGGGTGCCGCCGCCAACTGAGCCGAGCGCCCGTGCACGTCAATCCACCCGGGTCGGAACCGCCCTCCTCGAACAGGGGGCGGATGTCGCAGAAAGCTTCAGCACTCATGTCTGACAGAGCAACCGCAGCGGTCCGTCGTACCGCGATCGTCATCGGCGGCAGCACCGCCGGACTGCTCGCCGCCTCGGTCCTCGCCACCCGCTTCGACGAGGTCACCGTCGTCGAGGCCGACCGGCTGCCGGCGGGCCCCGCACACCGCAAGGGGCTGCCGCAGGCCAGGCACGCCCATCTCCTGTGGTCGGGCGGCGTGGCCGCCCTCGAAGACCTGCTCCCCGGCATCACCGGCGAACTCGTCGGCAAGGGCGCCGGACTCATCGACGTGATGAAGGACCTGGTCAGCAAGGCGCCTTCGGGACACTGGTTCCGGCGGTTCACCGACTCCCGGCACAACATGATCGTGTGCAGCCGTGACCTGCTGGACGCGGTGATCCGCGCGGACGTGCTCGGCAGGCCCCGGGTGACGCTGCGGGACGGCACCCGGGTGGCGGGGCTGGTCGGAGACCGTGGCCGGGTGACCGGCATCCGCATCTCGGACGACGGTGAACTCGGCGTCCTGCACGCAGACCTGGTCATCGACGCGAGCGGCCGGGGCTCCCGGACGCCGGACTGGCTGACGGAGCTGGGCCTGCCGCCGGTCGTGGAGCGCGTCGTGGACGCCGGGGTGGCCTACGCCAGCCGCGTCTACGAGGCCCCGCCCGCGACCGCCGCCGTGCCCCGCTACCCGGTCGTCAACGTCCAGGCCGACCCGCGCAACGCCCCCGGCCGCGGCGGGGTCCTCATCCCCATCGAGGGCGGCCGCTGGCTGGTCACCGTCTCGGGTACGCGCGGCGGCCAACCGACCGCCGATCCGGCCGAGTTCGGGCCCTTCGCCCTGACCGGCCTCAAGGACCCGATCATCGGCCGGCTGATCGCGGGCGCCAAGCCGCTGACCGACCCGGTGACCACCCGCAGCACGGCCAACCGCCGCCGCTACTACGAGAACGCCCCCGCCTGGCCGGAGGGCTTCGCGGTGATCGGCGACGCGGTCGCCGGCTACAACCCGGTCTACGGCCACGGCCTCTCGGTCGCCGCCCAGAGCGCGATCGCGGTCCGCGAGGTGCTCGACAGGCACGGTGCGGGCGCTCCGGGCACCGCCCGCCGTATCCAGCGCGCGGTGGCCCGCCCGGTGGGCAACGCGTGGAACCTGGCCGTGGGACAGGACGCGTACTACCCCGGAGCGGCACCGGAGCCGCCGAGGGCGGTGGAACGCCTGCTCACGGCGTACGTCGACAAGGCGGTGGCGGCGGGCTCGGAGAACCCGCGCGCACTGCACGGACTGCTGGACGTGATGAGCCTGAAGACGGCCCCGACACGGCTCTTCGCCCCCGACATGCTGTGGAACATCTTCTTCGGGGGCCGGAAGGGGCCGTTGGGAGAGGTGCCGTTGTCGGCGGCGGAGCGGGCGGCGGCGGGGCTGGAGGGGTAACTCACCAGGGCAAAGGGGCACTTCACCCGCTCGCCTGCGGAGTCGGCCCGCCGAAGGGGAGGACCAGGGAGCGGGAGGACAACAGCCATCGGCCGTCGAGGCGCCGGAACGTGTCCTCGTACTGGCCGATCTGGACGGGCGGCCCGGCCGGCACCAGGCCCCCCTCGTACCCGTCGACGCGGTACGTCTGGAAGTACGACGTGGCCGTCGCCGTGTCCGGTCCGGTGACCGTGACCAGGATGTTGGACATGATGCGCCGGGACAGCCGGCCCGTCGGCCGGGCGCCGAAGTACGCGGCCAGCGCCTCCTGCCCTGCGGCCCGCCGCCCGTCCCCGGGCGGCGGCCACTCCCACCAGCCGTCCGCCGTGAACAACTCGGCGACGGAGGCCGGCCGGCCGAGATCGAGCCGGTGGACGAAGTCGATGACGAGGCGCTCGCAGGCGCGTTCGGCGAGGAGTTGCTCCAAGGGGTCCATGCGACTGTCTAACAGCGGGGGACCGCGCCCGGCGACCGGATTACACCGCCACGTACGTGACCGGCTCGCTCCCCGCCACCTGCTCCACGTGTCCCAGCTTCACCAGGCGTCGTAGATGGGCCTCGGCCTCCGAGACCGCGATGTTCCTCGATCCGTAGGGGATCTGCTCCCAGGGCCGGTTCCACTCCATCCGTACCGCCAACTGCCAAGCGGTGAGCGGCTGCTGGAGAAGGGAGCGGAGCCCGGCAAGGCGCTCCTCGTGGTGGGCCAGGAGTTCCCGTACCCGGCCCGGTGCGTCGGTGAAGGTGTGCTGGTGGGCCGGGAGGACCTCGGCGGGGGCGAGGCGGCCGATGCGTTCCAGCGAGTCGAGGTAGTCGCCGAGGGGGTCGGTGACGGTCGCGTCCTCGGGGTCCTCGTACAGCCCGATGTGCGGGGTGATCTCGGGGAGGAGGTGGTCACCGGAGAACAGGCGGCCGTGGCCGGGGAGTCGGCTCGGATGTTCCTCCTCCAGGTGCAGGCAGACATGACCGGGCGTGTGCCCGGGTGTCCAGACGGCGCGCAGCCGGCGGCCCGGCAGGTCGAGGAGTTCGCCGGGCACGATCTCCCGGTCGGGAAGGGCGGGGGACAGGCCGGGCAGGGAGCGGCCACGACGGCCTCCGCGCAGCGGCGCCACATGCTCCTCGGGCGCACCGGCGGCGGTCAGCTTCGCCTCCATGTAGCTGAACCACCGCTCGGACCCGGTCTCCCGCGTCCGCCGCACGATCGCCGCGTCGGCCGCGTGCATCGCCACCCACGCCCCGGACGTCTCCCGCACCTGTCCCGACAGCCCGTGATGGTCGGGATGGTGATGCGTGATGACGACGCCGTACACCTCCCCGACCGCCGTACCGCACCCGCCCAGCCCCGCCACCAGCACATCCCACGACCCGGGATCGTCCCACCCGGTGTCGACCAGCACCGGCCCGCGGTCGGTGTCGACGACGTACACCAGGGTGTGGCCGAGCGGGTTGTCCGGGATGGGGACCTCGACGGAGCGCACGCCCCCGCCGTGGTCGTGCACGGTCACCTCGGGCCGCCCCGCCGCCGACTCGCCCTGTCCGTCACGCTCGTTCTGGCCGTTCGCCATTCCGCCGCCCTCCGCCCCCGCACCGCCGCACGGCTCCTGCTCACTATAGCCAGAACTGATTACACGTCAGATTTCCGCGGGGGAAACCGACTAGGAGCAGAGATTCACGTGCCGGACGGCCAGGACGTGCCCCGCCGCGTCGATGAGGCGGCTGCGGGCGAGCTTTCCGCCGGTCACCGCGTTGGTGATCGCCGAGGCGATCGAGGACGTCTGGGAGCCGACATTGCTTCCCAGGTCGAACATGACCATGTCGGCACCGGAGCGAAGGGCCTGGACGGCGGCCGCGGGGATGGTGAAGCCGGCGCCTGAGATCGCCTTGGCGCTGAGCGAGTCGGTGACCACCAGCCCCTTGAAGCCCAGCTTGCCGCGCAGCTCGGAGCTGATCACGGTGGGCGACAGGCTCGCCGGATTGGTGCCCAGTCCCGGCACGATGTTGTTGGAGACCATGATGGCCGGGGCGCCGGCCTTGATGGCCGCGGTGAACGGCGGGATCCCCACCTTCTGCAGGGTGGACCAGGGCAGGGTGCGGGCGGGGCCGAAGTCGGAGTTGTAGGTGGAGCCGCCGAGGCCCGGGAAGTGCTTGACGACGGGTATCACGCCTCCGTCGCGCATCCCGTTCATGTACGCGACTCCGGCCTTGGAGACCACCGCGGTGTTGCCGCTGAAGGACCGCCATCCGTCGGGGTTGGTCTTGCTGGGGGCCACGTTCCTGCCGTCGACGTCGACCACCGGCGCGAGGTTCATGTTCACCTGGGCGGCCGCCATCTTCTTGGCCACCTTCGCGACGTTCTGCTGGATCTGGGCCGGGGTCCAGTGCGCGCCCATGTACGCGGCCCAGGGCAGGGATCCGACGAGGTTCGCCATGCGCTGGATGCCGCCGCCCTCCTCGTCCGTCATCACCAGCAGGCCCAGATGGCCCGGTACGTGGGACTTCAGGGTGGTCAGCCGGGAGCCGAGGTCGGACGGCGCCGCACTGCCGAACAGCACCACGCCGCCCGCACCGGCGCTCACCTCGGAGGTGGCGCCGGACACCGAGGTCTCCGACACCGGGACGGCGATGGTCAGCATGGCCAGCCGCTGGTTCGACCACCCGGCCAGCTTCGTGGCGTTGGTGCACGCGGCGGGGGTGGTGTCGGCGGCGGTGGTGGCCGCGGTGGTGGCGGTGCCGGTGGCGCCCGGTGTCAGGGACGACGGGGAGGTCCCGTCGGGTGTGGCGGGGGACTTGCCGGGGGCGCTGGAGTGCGGGGACGCCTGAGGGGCGCCCGTGCCGCAGCCTGCCAGGAGCATCGCCGCCATGACGGCGGCGGTGCCGGTGCTCAGTCTGCGTGCGGTAGTGCGGTCACGGTACGACGGGACATTCATCGCCCGGCCTCCTTCCGGAAGACGCGACGGCGTCCGTCGCGCTGAGGGCCGTATGAACATGAGGTGGGCTTCTCGAAGCGTGGGATGCGCTCCGGTCCGAATTTGTTCGAAGGTCCGCGGTCGGCGTACCAACAGGATCTCGCGTTTCGGGGCCGGGCGGAAACCCGGCCGACCCGACCCTGGACCAGCTCGAGCCGGCCTGTCGGCCACTGTCGGAAGCGGTCCGGCCACCCAGCGAAGCCGGAGGCGGCGACGGGGTGCAGGCGGCCCGCGCGGCCGGACGGCACCTCCGCCGTTCGCAAAATCACTGGTGAGGGCCTATTCGTTCCCGCCCCTGGCTTACTTCAACTAGAACTGGTATCAGTTCTGAAACATCGTCAGGAAAGGTGGCGGGGCGCCATGACCGAGTTCCTGGAACACGGACAGCTGTTCATCGGCGGGGAGTTGACCGACCCTCTGGGCAAGGACGTCATCGAGGTGGTCTCCCCGCACACCGAGGAGGTCTTCGGGCGGGTGCCGCACGCCTCGCGGGAGGACGTGGACCGGGCGGTGGCCGTGGCGCGGCGGGCCTTCGACGAGGGGCCCTGGCCGCGGATGACGCTCGACGAGCGGATCGAGGTCGTCACCCGGATCAAGGACGCGATCGCCGTACGGCACGAGGAGATCGCCCGGGTGATCTCCTCCGAGAACGGCTCCCCCTACTCCTGGAGCGTCCTCGCGCAGGCGCTCGGCGCGATGATGGTCTGGGACGCGGCGATCAGGGTCGCGCGCGACTTCACGTACGAGGAGACGCGCGACGGGGTGCTGGGGAAGATCCTGGTGCGGCGGGAGCCGGTCGGGGTCGTGGCCGCCGTGGTGCCGTGGAACGTGCCCCAGTTCGTGGCCGCCGCCAAGCTCGCCCCCGCGCTGCTCACCGGCTGCACGGTGGTGCTCAAGCCGTCCCCGGAGTCGCCGCTGGACGCCTACATCCTCGGCGAGATCACCAAGGAGGCCGGGCTGCCGGACGGGGTCCTCTCCATCCTCCCGGCCGACCGCGAGGTGAGCGAGTACCTCGTCGCCCACCCCGGCGTCGACAAGATCTCCTTCACCGGGTCCGTCGCGGCCGGCAGGCGCGTGATGGAGGTCGCCGCGAAGAACCTCACCCGCGTGACCCTGGAGCTGGGTGGCAAGTCGGCGGCGGTCGTGCTGCCGGACGCGGACGTGGCCGCCTCCGTCGCCGGGATCGTCCCGGCGGCCTGGATGAACAACGGCCAGGCGTGCGTGGCCCAGACCCGCATCCTCGTCCCGCGCTCCCGCTACGACGAGTTCGCCGACGCCTTCGCGGCCGCGGCGAGTGCCCTGAAGGTCGGCGACCCGCTGGACCCGGCCACCCAGGTGGGCCCCCTGGTCGCCCGCCGCCAGCAGCAGCGGAACCTGGACTACATCCGGATCGGCTTGGAGGAGGGCGCGAAGATCCTGACCGGCGGCGGCCGGCCGGCGGGCCTGGACAAGGGCTGGTACGTCGAACCGACCCTCTTCGGCGGCGTCGACAACTCGATGCGGATAGCGCGGGAGGAGATCTTCGGCCCGGTGATCTGTCTGCTCCCCTACGGCGACGAGTCCGAGGCCCTGAAGATCGCGAACGACTCGGACTACGGGCTGAGCGGAAGCGTGTGGACGGCCGACGTGGAGCACGGCATCGAGGTCGCGAGGAAGGTGCGCACGGGGACCTACTCCGTGAACACCTTCAGCCTCGACATGCTCGGTCCGTTCGGCGGCTACAAGAACTCCGGTCTGGGGCGGGAGTTCGGGCCCGAGGGGTACGGCGAGTTCCTCGAACACAAGATGATCCACCTGCCGGCCGGCTGGGAGGGCTGAGCGGCCATGGGGGACCGCTGGCACGTCGAGGTCGACCGGTCGATCTGCATCGGCTCGGCCCAGTGCGTCCACCGCGCCACCGGGGCCTTCCGCCTCGACTCCGCCATGCAGTCCCACCCCGTGGACCCGGAGACGGACGCCAACGGCAGGATCCTCGACGCGGCGGAGAACTGCCCGGTGGAGGCGATCGCGATCACCCTGCTGGGAAGCGGGGAGCCGGTGTTCCCGCCCGAGGACTGAGGACCGAGGACTGAGGACCGAGGACTACCGGGGTTGGAGAGCGGCGAACAGGGCGTGGGCGCGGCTGCCGTCCGGCCGCTCCCACGCCCCGCTGACCTGCCCGACCGCGCCGTCGGGCGGTGTCGAGCCGGGGGTCAGTACCCGCTGCAGCCGTAGCACCAGGCCCGCGTCCGGCACGGTGAACTCGGTGCTCTCGTCGGTGTCGACGGGGGCGCCGAGGCCGGGGACGGGGCCCTGACCGGCGTAGGAGCGGACGACCTCCCGGTCGGGGGTGTCGGTGATGCTCTGCGCCTGTGCCTCGGTGCGCCCCTCGATCAGGGCGAGCAACCCGGCCGTCAGCACCGGGTCGTGGCAGCCGTCGTAGGCCCAGCGCGGACCGAGCACACCGTGCTCCATGGTGCCGACGAGGGCGTGCTCGGCGCCGTCGAGCGGGGCGCCGCGGTACGTGAGCGGCACGAGGTACGCCCCCGACTCATCGGTGACGACCATGAACTCGATCCCGACCTCGCCCTCCGGGTCGTCCAGCCGGAATCCGCCGGCCTTCACCAACTCCGGGGCGGCGGAGCCGTGGTACCAGGGACGCGTCGGGAGCCAGGCGGCGAGCAGTTCGACCTTGGTGGGCTTGAGGGTGGTGCGGTGGATGAGTGCCATGGGGGAGATTCTGCGATCAGGCGCGGGTGCCCCGCCAGGCACTTTCCCGTGCCCGGTATCAGGAAAAGAAGAAAAAATCCAGCCCTGGGGTATTGTCTTCCGCTTCGCCCGTTCTATGCTGGTATCAGCCTACGAGGCGAGTGAGGGAGTCCGAGCGGAGTAGCCGACTCTGGCGTGACGCAGATGCAGAAGCATCCGCCGGTGCCGACGTCGACGGTCGGGCTGAGAGGCCGGAAGGCAGTAGCAAGGCCCGACGGCGACCCCCATTACCTGATCCGGACCATGCCGGCGAAGGGAACCCGTCTCGTAGGTCTTTTGCGTGCCTATTTCTTCTCGTCCGGCTCCGTGAGGTCGATCAGGCGGCACACCGTCTCGATGTCGATCTTCACCTGGGCGATGGAGGCGCGGCCCGAGAGCCAGGTGATCAGGGCCGAGTGCCAGGTGTGCTCGATGACGCGGACGGCGGAGAGCTGGGCGGGGGTGGGGTCGGTCAGGCCCATCGCGTCCAGGATGATCGCCGTCGTCTGCCGGGAGACCTGGTCGACCTCGGGCGAGACGCTGCGGTCGGCGAAGGTGAGGGCCCGGACCATCGCGTCGGCCAGGTGCGGCTCGCGCTGCAGGGCCCGGAAGGCCCGCATCAGGGTCTCGGCGACCCGCTCGGACGCCGTCTCGCCCGCCGGCGGCTTCTTGCGCAGCGTGCCGTGCATGTGCTCCAGCTGGTCCTGCATGGTGGCCACCAGCAGGTGGACCTTGGACGGGAAGTAGCGGTAGAGCGTGCCCAGGGCCACCTGGGAGGACTCGGCCACCTCGCGCATCTGCACCGCGTCGAAACCGCCCCGGCTGGCCAGCTGCGCGCTCGCGTGCAGGATCCGGCGGCGCCGGGCCTCCTGGCGCTCCGTGAGCGGCGGGGAGGCTGGTCGGGCGCTGATGTCCACCTTGGCTTCCACAGGCATGGGTCCCGTCCGTGACAGTCGGTGAGGGCAGTGCTCAGGGCGAGTGATCAGACAGCATGGCAGGGGTTCGCGCCGTGGCGCGAATCACCTGATCCACTGCTCACTCCGCTCCTACCTGCCGGTAGATTCAGAGCCTCTTGAACGATCAAGTCTGAAACTTGTTCTAGATTAGCGTCCCGGCGTAATCTCGCGGGAAAGTGCAGGGAGAAGGGGGCCCGGAGTGACCGCTGAGGCCAGGCGGGCGGGTACCAAGGACGAACCCGCCGCCGACGGCGAGCGACCGCTCGACATCGCGCTCCTCACCTATAAAGGGAACCCGTTCTGCGGCGGCCAGGGCGTCTATGTACGGCACCTGTCGCGCGAGCTGGCCCGGCTGGGCCACCGGGTCGAGGTCATCGGCTCACAGCCGTATCCCGTCCTCGACGAGGGGTACCCCGCACTCACCCTCACCGAGCTGCCCAGCCTCGACCTGTACCGCTCCCCGGACCCCTTCCGGACCCCGAAGCGCGACGAGTACCGGGACTGGATCGACGCGCTCGAAGTGGCGACCATGTGGACCGGCGGCTTCCCCGAGCCGCTGACCTTCTCCCTCCGCGCCCGCCGCCATCTGCGCGCCCGCGCCGGGGAGTTCGACGTCATCCACGACAACCAGACCCTCGGGTACGGCCTGTTGGGTGACGTCGGTGCGCCGCTCGTCACCACCATCCACCACCCCATCACCGTGGACCGGCAGTTGGAGCTGGATGCGGCCGAGGGATGGCAGCGCCGTTACTCCGTACGGCGCTGGTACGCCTTCACCCGGATGCAGAAGCGGGTCGCCCGCCGGCTGCCCTCCGTGCTCACCGTCTCCGGCACCTCCCGCCAGGAGATCGTCGACCATCTCGGCGTCCGTGACGACCGCATCCACGTCGTCCACATCGGCGCCGACACCGACCTCTTCGCGCCGAATCCCGCCGTGCCCCAGGTGCCCGGCCGGATCGTCACCACCTCCAGCGCGGACGTCCCCCTCAAGGGGCTGGTGTACCTCGTCGAGGCCCTCGCCAAGGTACGGACCGAGCACCCCGCCGCCCACCTCGTGGTCGTCGGCAAGCGGCCCGTCGAGGGGCCCGTCGCCCAGGCCGTGGAGCGCTACGGCCTCGACGGCGCCGTCGAGTTCGTGAAGGGCATCTCCGACGCCGAACTCGTCGACCTGGTCCGTTCGGCCGAGGTCGCCTGCGTGCCCTCGCTCTACGAGGGCTTCTCGCTGCCCGCCGCCGAGGCCATGGCGACCGGCACCCCGCTGGTCGCGACGACCGGCGGCGCCATCCCCGAGGTCGCCGGACGCGACGGCGAGACCTGCCTGGCCGTACCGCCGGGCGACGCGGGGGCGCTGGCCGCCGGGCTCGGCCGCCTGCTGGGCGACCCGGAGCTGCGGGTCCGGCTCGGCCAGGCGGGCCGTGAGCGGGTGCTGCGGCACTTCACCTGGGCCCGCGCCGCGGAGGGCACGGTGGCCCGCTACCGCGAGGCGATCGCCGGCCCTGCCGGGGAGCGTTCCGCGCCCACGACTCCGGGCCGCCCCGCGGCCACCCCCCTCGTAGACGTCGCTTCCACTCCCGAAAGCAGGGCCACGTGCTGACCGTCGACTTCTCCCGGTTCCCGCTCGCCCCGGGCGACCGAGTCCTGGACCTCGGCTGCGGAGCCGGCCGCCACGCCTTCGAGTGTTACCGGCGTGGCGCCCAGGTCGTGGCCCTCGACCAGAACGCCGAGGAGATCCGCGAGGTCGCCAAGTGGTTCGCGGCGATGAAGGAGGCCGGCGAGGCCCCGGCGGGCGCCACCGCGACGGCCATGGAGGGCGACGCCCTCGCCCTGCCGTTCCCCGACGAGTCCTTCGACGTCGTCATCATCTCCGAGGTCATGGAGCACATCCCCGACGACAAGGGCGTGCTCGCCGAGATGGTGCGGGTGCTCAGGCCCGGCGGGCGGATAGCGGTCACCGTGCCGCGTTACGGCCCCGAGAAGGTCTGCTGGGCGCTCTCCGACGCCTACCACGAGGTCGAGGGCGGGCACATCCGCATCTACAAGGCCGACGAGCTGGTCGGGAAGATCAAGGAAGCCGGTCTGCGGCCGTACGGCTCCCACCACGCACACGCGCTGCACTCGCCGTACTGGTGGCTGAAGTGCGCGTTCGGCGTCGACAACGACAAGGCGCTGCCGGTGCGGGCGTACCACAAGCTGCTGGTCTGGGACATCATGAAGAAGCCGCTGGCCACGCGGGTCGCCGAACAGGCGCTGAACCCGGTCATGGGCAAGAGCTTCGTCGTCTACGCGACCAAGCCGCACCTGCCCGCGGTGTCGGAGAAGGCCGACAAGGCCGGCGAGGCCGAGAAGACCGAGGTGGCCGCCAAGTGACCACCCCCCGGACAGAACACCTCGTCCTGCCCGGGGTCCTCACCGCCGAGCAGGCCGCCGCGACCGTCCGCGGCATCCTCGCCGTGCAGCGGGAGGACGGCGCGATCCCGTGGTTCCGGGGGCACCACCTCGACCCCTGGGACCACACCGAGGCCGCCATGGCCCTGGACGCGGCCGGCGAGCACGAGGCCGCCGAGCGGGCGTACAGCTGGCTCGCCCGGCACCAGAACGAGGACGGCTCCTGGTACGCGGCCTACGCCGACGGCGCACACGACGACGTCACCGACCGCGCCCGCGAGTCCAACTTCGTCGCCTACATAGCCGTCGGCGTCTGGCACCACTACCTGTCCACCGGCGACGACACGTTCCTCGACCGGATGTGGCCCGCCGTCTACGCGGCCGTCGAGTGGGTGCTGCGGCTCCAGCAGCCGGGCGGTGAGATCGGCTGGCGCCGCGACGACGACGGCACGCCGACCGACGACGCGCTGCTGACCGGGAGTTCGTCGATCCACCACGCGCTGCGCTGTGCGCTCGCCATCGCCGAGCAGCGCGAAGAGCCGCAGCCCGACTGGGAGTTGGCGGTGGGCGCGTTGCGGCACGCGATACGGCGGCACCCGGAGCGGTTCCTCGACAAGGACCGGTACTCGATGGACTGGTACTACCCGGTCCTCGGCGGGGCGTTGACCGGTGCGGAGGCGGGCGCGCGGATCGACAAGGACTGGGACCGGTTCGTCGTGCCCGGGTTCGGGGTGCGGTGTGTCGTCCCCAACCCGTGGGTGACGGGCGGGGAGTCGGCGGAGCTGGCGCTGGCACTGTGGGCGGTCGGAGAGTCCGACCGGGCGCTGGAGATCCTCCAGTCCATCCAGCATCTGCGGGACGCCGAGTCGGGGCTGTACTGGACCGGGTACGTCTTCGAGGACGACGCGGTCTGGCCGAGGGAACTGACGACTTGGACGGCGGGGTCGTTGTTGCTGGCGGTTGCCGCGCTCGGGGGGCATGACGCGACGTGTGCGGTGTTCGGGGGCGAGCAGCTTCCTTCGGGGCTTGAGGTGGATTGTTGCGCCTAGTGGGGTGGGGGGTCTGTGCGATGGCGGGTGCGGCGCCGTCGGGGCTGGTCGCGCAGTCCCTCCCCCAGCCTTCGGCCGGGGGTACCCCCAGCGCCCCTTCGGGGGCGCTGGCCCTGACCGGTGTTTGTCAGTGGCGGTGCATTCGGTTGGCGATCGCGTGGCCGATGAACAGGTAGACCACCGCTGCCAGGCCGTAACCGGCCACCACTCGGGCCCACGCCTTGTGGAAGGTGAACAGGTCGTGTGACCAGCCGGCCAGCCAGTCGGCCGCCTCGTGGACGAACTGGACCAGGGTGTTCGCCCGGTTCGCGTCCAGCAGGTACATCACGATCCAGAGGCCCAGGATCAGGGCCATGACGTCGGCGATGGCCGCGACGACCATCCCAGCCTGATTCGCACCCTTGCCAGATTCGGGGGACATACCCTCCGGGTTGCCGCGGAACGGTCCTTGAAACCTGAACGGCGTTCCTCCCGAGTGGCGAGGTGCCGCCATTTGGGTGAGGCTGCCGGAGGAAGCAACCGCTCGGGGAGGAATCGAGACACACGGGAGGATCCCGTGCCCGTACCGATACGGCGCCTCGTCGTCGCGCTTACCCTCTGCTGCGCCCTGGTCGCCGGTGTCACCGCCTGCGGCGGCAGCACACAGAGCAAGTCCATCGACACCGGCATAGTGGCGGCCCCCGTGGCCGACACACCCAGTCCGACCACGCCCGCGGAGAGACAGAAGCTCGCCAAGGCACGGTTCGTCGCCAACGCGGGTCTCGCCGCCGGCGCGACCTACCAGTGGATCGTGAAGCCCTGGAAGGCGGGCAAGTTCAAGAAGGGTGCCCACGGCCGCACCTTCACCCTGATCAAGGCCGCCGCGGCCGGTGGCTTCGCCTACAACCGGCTCAAGGCCGCCAAGCGGAACGCCGAGGGCGATCCGCTGCTGTCCAAGGCCATCGCACCGCTCTCCGCCGGTATCGACTCGCTGAAGAGCCTGCCGGCCAAGCTCCGTTCGGGCGACGGGAACGCGGCCGGTGCCTTCGACGACGTCATCAACAAGGTCAAGGACGCGGGCCAGAGCGCGGGCGCCCCGGTGCACAACCAGGTGCCGTCGGCCCACCAGCTCAGCGGAGGCTGAGCCCACGAGCCCACGAGCCCACGAGCTCACCGGCTCACGAGTTCAGCTCGGCGAGCACCCGTAGCGTGTGAGGGTCCGGTGCCAGGGCCAGCAGGTCCGTCACCGGACCCTTGCGCCACAACTCCAGCCGCTCGGCGATGCGTTCGCGCGGACCGACCAGCGAGATCTCGTCGGCGAACGCGTCCGGCACCGCCAGCACCGCCTCCTCACGGCGCCCGGACAGGAACAGCTCCTGGATCCGCCGCGCCTCCTCCTCGTACCCCATGCGCGCCATGAGGTCGGCGTGGAAGTTTCGGGCCGCGTGCCCCATCCCGCCGATGTAGAAGCCGAGCATGGCCTTCACGGGCAGCAGCCCGGCGGCGATGTCGTCACAGACCCTGACCTGGGCCAAGGGGGCGACCAGGAACCCCTCCGGCAGACCGGCCATCGCGGGGCCGTACACCTCGGGCCGGCTGGGCGCCCAGTACAGCGGCAGCCAGCCGTCGGCAATCCGGACCGTCTGGGCCACGTTCTTCGGCCCCTCGGCACCGAGCAGGACCGGCAGATCGGCGCGGAGAGGATGGGTGATCGGCTTCAACGGCTTGCCGAGACCGGTGGCGTCCGGCCCTCGGTACGGGTGCGAGTGGAACCGGCCGTCCACCGCCACCGGCCCCTCCCGGCGCAGCACCTGCCGTACGACGTCCACGTACTCCCGGGTCGCGGTCAGCGGCGACTTCGGGAACGGGCGTCCGTACCAGCCCTCGACGACCTGCGGCCCGGACAGGCCGAGCCCCAGCATCACCCGGCCGCCCGACAGATGGTCCAGGGTCAGCGCGTGCATCGCGGTGGTGGTCGGCGAGCGGGCGGCCATCTGGGCAACGGCCGTGCCCAGCTTGATGGTCGACGTCCGGGCGGCGATCCAGGTGAGCGGGGTGAAGACGTCCGAGCCCCAGGACTCCGCCGTCCACACCGAGTGATACCCGAGCCGCTCGGCCTCCTGCGCGAGCGGAACGTGGTCCGGGGAGGGGCCGCGCCCCCAGTAGCCGAGTGCCAACCCGAGCCGCATGAGGACCTCCTGACGAAGGGTCAGATCTCCGAAGGTCACTGGACTGTACGACAACGGCCCCTCGCCCGAAAGGGCAAGGGGCCGTAGGTGCGGGCCGGTTCAGCCGCGCTGGATTCCGGAGGTGTCCTGCAGCACGCCACGGCGGCCGTCCTGTGTCTGCGCGACCAGGGCGGCACCGCGCTGCTCCACCGCCAAGTACCAGGTGCCGGGCGCGAGTTCGGCGATCGGCGCGGTCGAGCCGTCCTCCGCGAACAGCGGACGCGACACCGGGACGGCGAACCAGAACGGCGAGAAGTCCGCGGCCGGCGGCTGCTGTGCCGCGGCCGGGGGCTGCGGCTGACCCGGCTGGCTCTGCTGGCCGAAGGGCTGGCCGGGCTGCGGCTGCGCGCCGTACGGCTGCTGCGGGGCACCGGCGCCGGGGTAGCCGTAGCCGCCGGGAGGCTGGGCGCCGTAGGGCTGCGGGGCCTGCGGCTTGGGGGCCGGGACCAGTGCCGCCTGGAGAGCCGGGACCAGGGGGGTGGCGATGGCGGCCGCGGCCAGGACCAGGGCCGCGAGCAGACCGAGGAACAGGCCGGCGCCGGCGTCCACGCCCTCGGGAACGTCCACCAGCGACCAGAACAGCGTCCAGGCGGAGAGGATCGCGAAGCCCGTGCCGACCATGCCGAGGTCCAGGCCGAGCACCTTGCGCTGCTGCGGCAGGGCGCGGTTGAGAACGATCAGCGCGCCACCGATGACGGCCCCCATGTACGTGCCCAGGCCTGTCCCGAGGTCGTCCCAGGCGTTCCGGCTGAAGGTGAGACCGGAGCTGGAGTAGGAGTAGGCAGCGAGGAACGACGCGATGAACAGCAATACCGCTGCTCCGATCACCACGCCGTCGCCTCTAGTGAGGGAGCGGATATTCACTTCAGGTCCTTCGTAGGTCGTCTCGTCGGCAGAGGAGGCGTCGAACGTGGCCTCTCATCGTGGAAAGGACACTATCGTCCGGCCGATCGGAGTGTCCGCCCGGTCCTGCCCGCCGTTGGCCACCCAGTGCAGGAAACTCACGATTCCGTTACCCAAGCCTCAGCGACCGTACGCCCGTCGGCCGGGACCGAGAGGTGCCCGATCCCGGGGACGGCCGTCGAACGGGGCGTCCGCTAGTTGCTGAGGAAGTCCGCGAGGCCGTCCGAGATGCCCTGGGCCGCCTTCTGCCGCCAGGCCCCGCTGGTCAGCAGTGCCGCGTCCTTGCTGTCGCGCATGTTGCCGCACTCGATGAACACCTTGGGAACCGTGGACAGATTGAGTCCGCCGAGGTCCTTGCGTACGTCAAGTCCCGTGCCGTTGCCCACGTAGTTGGACGGTGCGCTGCCCGTGACCTTCGCGAAGTCCTTCTCGACGCGCTCCCCGAGGGTCCGCGAGGGTCCGACGATGGGGCGGGTGTCGGCGGCGCCGGAGTGCACGGTCGCGGGCAGGATGACATGGAAGCCGCGGTCGCCCTCGGGCGCTCCGTCGGCGTGGATGGAGATGGCGGCGTCGGCGTGCGCGTCGTTCCCGATCGCCGCGCGCTTGTCCACGCACGGCCCCCAGGCCGGCCGGTCCCCGTCATGGGTCATCTTCACCGTCGCGCCCTGCTTCTCCAGCAGCGCCCGCAGCCGGTGCGCGACATCGAGCGTGAACCGGGCCTCGCTGTAACCGGCGTTGGTCGACGTCCCCGTCGTATCGCACTCCTTCCAGTTCGTCCCGATGTTCACCTTCTGGTTGATCTCGGACGCGTGCTGGAAGTTGCCGGGGTTGTGCCCCGGGTCGATGAGGATCACCTTGCCCGCGAGGGAGCCGGAGGGTGTCGGAACGGGCGCCTTGGCGTCATCGTCGGGCGACGCGGGCGCCGACTTGGGCGTGGCCGCGCTCGCCTGCCCGGCATCGTCGCCGCCGGGCCTGCCCACGCCCTCGTACACCACCCATCCGAGCAGTGCACCGGGCACCAGCGCGGCAAGGCCGACGGCGAGCGGCGCCCGCCGGAACCGGCGCTGCTGCGGGGGATCGAATTCCGGGCCTGTGTACGACACGTCTGCCACCCTAACCGTCGTCCAGGGTGTCCATACGGTCGATGACGGCCCTTCGGGTGACCCGTGTCACCCGCCCCGGGGCCCCGTCAGCATCCGCCTTCGTCGTAGTAGGCGTAGTAACCGGCGTTGTAACCGCGGAGGTAGTCACTGTTACGGCTCGAAGGGGTATAACCTTCGCAATTCTGGCCGTCGTACTTACCGTCGCTGTAACCGCGCCGGTAGTCGGCACGTGACTGAGGGGCGAGGTTGTGTGCGGCCTGTGCCGTGAGCGCCGGCGAGCCGGCCGGGGTGGCTACGGCCTGCGGTCCCACGCCTGGCACGAGTGCCAGGCTCCCCGCGGCGATCGGGCCTGCAAGCAGTACGAGGATTCGCTTCGCGCGCATGGTGATTCCCATTCCGGAAACGAGGATGAGTATCTGGTGCCTCGACCCGGCCGGGGGAGAGTTCTCGCGACAGCCGGCCCGGTGGACGCTCGGTGTGAGCCGTCTGGGCGACCAGGTGGCGGTGGGCTCCGCCTCAGGCGCCGACTGTGCGAATTGCCGACCACTTCCGGCTGTGGCGCCCGCATTTCGACGGTATCGACTCATATCCGTCATGTCCACTCGCGCGAAGGGGCGTGCCGGCGCCCTCAGATCCCCGTCCCCGTTCGCCGCAGGACGCGCAGCGAGTCCTGGGCCGAGACCTCCGTGAACGCGCCCGACTCCAGGGCGCGGAGGTAGACGCGGTAAGGGGCCTGGCCGGTGAACTCGTCCTTCGGGTCGGGAAAGACGTCGTGGATCAACAGCAGCCCGCCCGGGGCCACATGGGGGGCCCAGCCCTCGTAGTCGGCGGTGGCGTGCTCGTCGGTGTGCCCGCCGTCGATGAAGACGAACCCGAGCGGGGAGTTCCAGAAGGCGGCGACCTGCGGGGAGCGGCCGACGATCGCGACGACATGGTCTTCGAGGCCGGCGCGGTGCAGGGTCCGCCGGAAGGCCGGCAGCGTGTCCATCAGCCCGATCTCCGGGTCGACCGTCTCCGGGTCGTGGTAGTCCCAGCCGGGCTGCTGCTCCTCGCTGCCCCGGTGGTGGTCGAGGGTGAGCGCGGTGACTCCGGCCGCGCGGGCGGCGTCGGCGAGGAGCACGGTGGAGCGTCCGCAGTACGTTCCGACCTCAAGGAGGGGGAGCCCCAGGGCTCCGGCCTCGACAGCGGCCGCGTACAGCGCCAGCCCTTCGTCCACAGGCATGAACCCCTTGGCCGCCTCGAACGCGGCCAGGATCTCGGGCTTGGGGGCTGCCGCGGTCATAGGGGGTCCTTCCGGTCGTACGACGGTCTCGGCGCCCCATGCTGTCGTACCCCCTGTCGATGATTCGACAGGGGGTACGTGGGGCGCCCCGTAGGGGGCGCGGGGAACTGCGCGACCAGCCACAGAGCACCCGCACCCGCCAACCGGCAGGTCACGGCACGCCACTAGGCGCTGACAGTCTCCCCAGGCAGTGAAAGATCCAGGTCAACAGCCCGCTCATCCCCCGCATGCGTCGCGGAAGAAGCCAGCGGCCCATGCCCGACCGCCATCGCGGCCAGCACATACGCCCCCTCCGCCGGCACGGCGAGCGCATACGTCCCGTCGTCACCGGAGAGCGTCGCGCCCGCCTGCCGCCCCCGCCGGTCGATCAGCGTGACCTTGGCCCGGGCCACCGGGACCCCCTGCGCCGACAGGACGCGGCCACGGAAGCCCCGCAGCACCTCCTCCGCGGTGACGAGCGCGGCGTCTTCCTCGCTGCTCGCCCGCAGCTGCGTGTGCTGGGCGGCCTCGGCAGCCGGCAGGCTCCGCTTCGGCAGGAACAGGGCGAGGACCAGCCCCACCGCCACCGCGCCCGTGGCGATCAGGAAGGACACCCGGAAGCCGTGCATGGTCGGGATCTCGACGCCGCCGACGTTGTTCGCGGTGTTCGCCAGCACCATGCCGATGACGGCGCTGGACACGGACGTACCGATGGACCGCATCAGCGTGTTGAGGCCGTTGGCCGCGCCCGTCTCCGACGCCGGGACCGCGCCGACGATGAGCGCCGGCAGGGAGGAGTACGCGAGGCCGATGCCCGCGCCGAGGACGACCGCGATGACCAGGCTCTGCCAGGGCGCGCTCATCAGGCCGAGGCCCGCGCCGTAGCCGATCGCGATGATCAGCAGGCCGAGGATGAGGGTGGTCTTGGGGCCGTACTTGGCGGACAGGCGGGCGTAGACCGGGGCGGTGAACATCATCGTCAGGCCCAGCGGGGCGACCAGCAGACCCGCGGCGACCATCGACTGGCCGAGGCCGTAGCCCGTGGCCTTCGGGAGCTGGAGCAGCTGCGGAAGGACCAGCGAGACGACGTAGAAGCTGACGCCGACCATGATCGACGCGAGGTTGGTGAACAGCACCGCCGGGCGGGCCGTGGTGCGCAGGTCGACCAGCGGGGCCGAGTGGCGCAGTTCGAAGACGCCCCACAGGAGGAGGACGGCGACGGAGGCGGCGAACAGGCCGAGCGTGGTGCCGGACGACCAGCCCCAGTCACTGCCCTTGGTGATGGGCAGGAGCAGCAGCACCAGGCCGGTGGACAGGCCCAGCGCGCCGACCACGTCGAAGGAGCCCTCCGCGCGCATCGGGGACTCCGGTACGACCAGGAGGGTCAGGGCTATGGAGAGCACGCCGAGGCCGGCGGCGCCGTAGAACAGGGCGTGCCAGTTCATGTGCTGCGCGACCAGGGCCGCCGCGGGCAGTGCGAGGCCGCCGCCGACGCCGATCGAGGAGCTCATCAGGGCCATTGCCGAGCCGAGCTTCTCGCGCGGCAGCATGTCGCGCATCAGGCCGATGCCCAGCGGGATCGCGCCCATGGCGAAGCCCTGGAGGGTACGGCCGACGATCATCGTGAGCAGCTGGCTGGTGAGCGCGCTGACCAGGGCGCCGACCACCATCACGGCGAGGCTGAGGATCAGCATCCGCCGCTTGCCGTAGAGGTCACCGAGGCGGCCCATGATCGGAGTGGCCACGGCACCGGACAGGAGCGTCGAGGTCAGGACCCAGGTGGCGTTGCTGGGCGCGGTGCCCAGCAGCTGCGGCAGGTCCTTGATGACCGGGACGAGCAGGGTCTGCATCACCGCGACCACGATGCCCGCGAAGGCGAGGACCGGGACCAGGGCCCCGCTCGCGCCCCGGGTGGGCTGGTCGGTCGTCGTGTGCGTCATTGAGTGAGGCCTCCGGGCCGAGAGAGTGACGGGCAAGAAGTCGTGGATAAGTGGTGGGTAAACCTCGTATGCACAGGCAACTATTCCGTTGCTTCGAGCTGCTAACGAATCCTTGACCATCCCATGGGTTTCTGATCCGTCGTCAAGGTCTGGCCAGTTTGTGGAACGTGTTCTAATCTCCCGCGTCATGGCTGCTGTGAAGGCGTATGTCGCCGGGGTCGGGATGACCAAGTTCGAGAAGCCCGAGACCCGGGACTGGCAGTACTGGGACATGGTTCGGGAGGCGGGCGGCTCCGCTCTCGCCGACGCCGGGATCTCGTACGGCGATGTGGAACAGATTCCTGTCGGCTACTGTTTCCAGCCCTCCACCGCCGGTCAGCGTGCCGCCTATGAACTGGGTCTCACCGGCGTCCCCGTCTACAACGTCAACAACAACTGCGCCACCGGCGCGACCGCGCTGATGCTGGCCCGGCAGCTCGTCGAGGGCGGCGCGGCCGACTGCGTACTGGCGCTCGGCTTCGAGAAGATGAAGAAGGGCGCGCTCGGGAGCGGGGCCGACGGGGGCGACTTCGCCACCTCACCCGTCGCCCGGCACTACGGCATCATGGCCGCCCGGCACGGCTTCGAGATGACCCCGCCCACCGCCCAGATCTTCGGCGACGCGGCCCGCGAGCACATGGAGCGGTACGGCACCACGGAGGCGCAGCTCGCCGCGGTGGCCGCCAAGAACCACCGGCATTCGGCGGACAACCCCTACGCCCAGTTCCAGGACGTCTACGACGTCGCCGACGTCCTCGCCGCCCGCACCGTCCACCGCCCGCTCACCAAGCTCCAGTGCTCGCCCACCTCCGACGGCGCGGCGGCCGCCGTGGTCGTCTCGGAACGCTTCGCAAAGCGGCGCGGACTCACCGGACTTGTCGAGATCGTCGCGCAGGCGATGACCACCGACACCGAGGAGTCCTTCGCGTCGGGCTCGTGCATCGACGTCGTCGGGCAGCCGATGTCCCGGGCGGCGGCCCGGCAGGTGTACGACCGCTCCGGCCTCGGCATCGAGGACGTCGACGTCGTCGAACTGCACGACTGCTTCTCGGTCAACGAGCTGCTGACGTACGAGGCGCTCGGCATGTGCGCCGTCGGCGAGTCGGGCAAGCTCGTCGAGTCCGGCGCGACCACGTACGGCGGGCGCTGGGTGGTGAACCCCTCCGGAGGGCTCATCTCCAAGGGGCATCCGCTCGGCGCGACCGGGCTCGCGCAGACCGCCGAGCTGGTGTGGCAGCTGCGCGGCGCGGCAGGGGACCGGCAGGTCGCGGGCGCGCGGGTGGGACTGGCGCACAACATCGGGCTGGGCGGGGCGGCGGTGGTGACGCTGCTGCGCGGGGCGGCGTAGGCCGTACACGTCGACGATCGCGGCGGCCCGGACCGGCGGTGCCGGCGACGCGGCCGCCCTGACGGAGGGGTACGCGGCGGCCTTCCGCACCAGCACCGGGCTGCTGCTGGCCGGGGCGGTGCTGATGCTGCTGTGGCTGCCGCGCCCGAACGCCTCCACGAGGTAGCCCGGAAGTTCCGGCGGGGCCGGCCGAGGGCACTGGCGAGGCAGGCCGGAAGTTCTGGCGAGGTCGGCCGGAAAGTTCTGGCGGGGCAGGCAACGGTCCGGGCGGGTCGCGGACTCCTCTTTACATCTAGGAGGTGCCCATGGGGGAACGGGACAACGCTCGGAACGAGGAGTTCCAGAGCTTCATGATCGGCCGCTGGCCGCGGCTGATGCGTACGGCATTTCTCCTCACGGGGGAGCAGCACGCTGCCGAGGACCTCGTCCAGACGACGCTCGAACAGGTCTTCGTGGCCTGGCGGAAGGTCGGCTCGGCCGACGATCCGGAGGCGTATGTACGGCGCGTGATGATCAACGCGCATGCCCGTCGGCACAGAAGGAAACTCAAGGAGTTCCTCGCGCCCAGGGACGACTCGGGCCTGGTGCGGGAGGTGCCGGACACGGGGGACCGGATCGCCCAGGCCGACGACCGCAGCGCCCTGCTCAAGGCGCTCGCCCAACTGCCGCCGCGGCAGCGGGAGGCGGTGGTGCTGCGCTACTGGGAGGACCTGACGGAGACACAGGCGGCGGAGGCGATGGGCTGCTCGGTCGGCACGGTCAAGAGCAACGCGGCCAAGGGGATCGCGAAACTCCGTGCCATACCGGGGCTGGCCGACATGGTGGCGCAGGGAGGGCGTAACTGATGAGCGTGGACCGGGAGAAGCAGTACATGACACAGACGGAGACGGACATCGCCTTCCTCCTCGCGGACGCCACGGACGAGGTCGAGATCGGTATAGCCCCCGTGCAGGCGGTGATGCGCGGCGGCCGGCGGCGCCGGGCCCGGCGGTGGGCGATGGCGGCGGCCACGGCGATGGTGGTGCTGGGCGGATCGGCGGGGGCGACACTGGCGTTCGCGGGGCTTCCGGGGGAGCACCGGGCACAGGAGGTGGCGAAGCCGGCGCCTCCCGAGGCGCGGCATGTGTACGAGCCGCAGCGGACCGAGGTGTCGCGGGGGACCTACCAGGGCAAGGAGTGGCATGTCAGCGTCCAGGTGTGGGGAGCACCACGCGACGAGAACGAGGCGGACCGGCAGTTCGACGCCATGGCCGAACTGGGAGTGATGCCGGCGGAGGTCCGCAAGCCCGCCGATCTGATCGGCAAGATGTCGTTCTTCGCGACCCGGGGCTGGGGTGAGGAGCACGCCCAGCAGGTCATGTTCAACACCGTCCGCAAGCCGGAGTCCTACGCCGGCACGGACCTGGAGGCCATCGCCACCCGGTTCTCGTCCGACCCCGCGAGCTCGGGCCGGCTGGTGATCGGCATCGTCGCCAGGACCGCCCAGGAGGTCACCTGCCACTGGAAGGACGGCCGGACCAGCGTGGCCCACCCCGCCGACGGCTTCTCGGCGCACGACGACGGCAACGCGATCCGCACGGTCGACGGCTTCCCCACGGCGAACTGGTTCGTCTGCGTGGCCCCGCAGGGCACGGTCTACCAGTCGGCGGAGGTGACGAAGTAACGCGCCGCCACCTGTCGGCCGGCCCGCCGGGAGGTCACAGCCACCCCTGCCGGCGGGCCTCCCGCACCGCCTCCGCGCGGTTGCGGGTGCCGGTCTTGCCGATCGCGGCGGAGAGATAGTTGCGGACCGTCGACTCCGACAGGTGCAGCCTCGCCGCGATGTCGGAGACGGTCGCGCCGTCCACCGACGCCTTGAGGACGTCGCACTCACGGGCGGTGAGCGGGTTCGGCCCGGCGCTGAGCGCGGCCGCGGCGAGCGCCGGGTCGACCACGGTCTCCCCGGTGAGCACCCGCCGGATCGCCTGGGCCAGCTCCTCCACCGGCCCGTCCTTGACGAGGAAACCGGCCGCACCGGCGTCCATGGCCCGGCGCAGATAGCCGGGCCGGCCGAAGGTGGTGAGGATCAGCACCCGGCAGTCCGGTGCCTGCTCGCGCAGCTCCGCCGCCGCGTCCAGGCCGCTGATGCCCGGGAGTTCGATGTCGAGGAGTGCCACGTCCGGCCGGTGCGTGAGCGCCGCGTCCACGATCTCGTCACCCGCCCCGACCTGGGCGACGACCTGGATGTCCGGCTCCATCCCGAGCAGTAAGGCGAGTGCTCCGCGCATCATCCCCTGGTCCTCGGCGAGCAGTACCCGGATGGACTTGGCGGGCCGGTGGGACCGGGGCATCTCGTTCGCAGGCTCGTACACAGCCCAAGCCTAGCCTCGGGCCCGGCAATTAAAGAGTAGTCATTGTTCCGGTCCGCAGGTCTTGACGGAGCTTGACCGTGCTCAAACAATCGCCTCTGCAATTCCCCGAATGGTCGGCATTTCGACAGCTGAATAGGTTCGGTATTTCGATCGAACGACGTTCGGTATACCGGCCAAGAACCCGCACCGCCCTACGAGGAACCGAAGAAGAGGTGCACCGTGTTCTCAGTGTCCCTACGAGCCGCACGCTCCTGTCCGCCACGGCTGAAGAGGGCCGTGCTGTCCGTGCTCGCGGCGTTCGCGACCATCGCCGCGCTCGTCGTCGGGGCGGGCGCCCCGCAGGCATCCGCCGCGAGCTCGCTGCCCTGTGACGTCTACGCCGCCGCCGGTACCCCGTGCGTCGCCGCACACAGCATGGTCCGGGCGCTGTACTCGTCCTACAGCGGCTCCCTCTACCAGGTGCAGCGCGCCTCGGACGGCACCACGGCCAACATCGGCCTGCTGTCCACCGGCGGCTACGCCAACGCCGCCGCCCAGAACTCCTTCTGCGCCGGTACCACCTGCATCATCACCAAGATCTACGACCAGTCGTCCAAGCACAACGACCTCACCGTCGAGGGTGCCGGCGGCGCCGGCTCGGCCGATGTCGGGTCCCCGGCGGACGCACTGCCGGTGACCGTCGGCGGGCACCAGGTCTACGGCCTGGAGATCTCGGCCGGCATGGGCTACCGCAACGACGCCACCTCGGGAGTCGCCACCAACGGCGCCGCCGAGGGGATGTACATGGTCACCTCCGGCACCCATGTGAACGGCAGCTGCTGCTTCGACTACGGCAACGCCGAGACCAACAACAAGGACACCGGCAACGGCCACATGGACGCCATCAACTTCGGCACCGAGTGCTGGTTCTCGCCCTGCTACGGCTCGGGACCCTGGGTGCAGGCGGACCTGGAGAACGGGCTCTTCGAGTCCAACCTCGGCTACAGCACGAACTCGTCCAACACGGGCACGGGCGCTCTGCCGTTCGTCACCGCTTTGCTGAAGAACAATGGGCAGGACCATTTCGCACTGAAATGGGGAAATGCTCAATCGGGCAGCCTCACCACCACGTATTCCGGCGGCGAGCCCAGCACCAGCAGCGGTTACTCGCCGATGCACCAGGAGGGCGCGATCGTCCTCGGCACCGGCGGTGACAACAGCAACGGCTCCATCGGCTCGTTCTTCGAGGGCGTGATGACCTCCGGCATCCCGACCGACGCCGCCGACGACTCCGTCCAGTCCAACATCGTCTCCGTCGGCTACGGCGGCGCGACCGGTTCCACCGGCAGCCTCAGCTCCGCCTCGGAGATCTCCCTCCAGGCCACGACGTCCTGCTGCACCGCGGACTACGTCCGCCACCAGAACAACGCCGGCGTCCTGTCCGCCATCACCTCCAGCAGCTCGACCCTCGACAAGAACGACGCCACCTGGATCGTCCGCCCCGGCCTCGCCGACAGTTCCTGCGTCTCCTTCGAGTCCCGGAACTACCCCGGCGACTACCTGCGCCACTACAACTACAAGATCTACCGGCAACCCATGGACGGCACCACCACGTATCGACAGGACGCCACCTTCTGCCCGACGACCGGCAAGAGCGGCACGGGCACGTCCTTCGCCTCGTACAACTACCCGACGAAATACCTGCGCCACTACAACTACAACCTCTACATAGCGAGCGACGGCGGCTCCAACGCCTGGGACACCGCCACGTCGTGGACCGACGACGTGAGCTGGGCCGTCACCTCTCCCTGGGCTCCGTAGCAGCCGCCGAGGTCAGCAACTCCATCGCCTCGGCGGGGAGTTCCGCGGTGACCGTGAAGCCGCCGCGCGGCGACGGGCCGGCCCTGAGGGAGCCGCCCGCCGCCGCGAGGCGCTCGGTCAGCCCCTTCAGACCGGTGCCGCCGACGCCCTCCCGGCGGGGGCCTTCGTCAGCGGTGCCGGTGCCGGTGCCGTTGTCGGCGACGGTGAGACGGACCCGTTCCGCGTTGCCGTCGACGGTGATCTCGCAGCGGGTCGCGCCGGAGTGCCGTACGACGTTGGTGACCGCCTCCCGCACCACCCAGCCCAGCAGCGCCTCGGTCTGCGGGGCGAGCGGGGCGCCCGAGCGGCCGACCACCGGCTCCACCCCGGCCGCGTCCAGCACCGAGCGGGCCCGGTCCAGTTCGGTGCCGAGGCTGCCCTCGCGGTAGCCGGTGACGGCCTCACGGATCTCGGTGAGCGCCTGCCGGCCCACCGACTCGATGTCGGTGATCTGGGCGAGCGCCGCGTCCATGTCCCGCGGTGCCAGCCGCCGGGCCGCCTCCGACTTCACCACGATCACGGACATGGTGTGGCCCAGCAGGTCGTGCAGATCGCGGGAGAAGCGCAGCCGTTCCTTCTCCACGGCCTGGTGCGCCAGCTGCTCGCGGGCGGCGCGCAGTTCTCGTACGGCCTCGGAGAGACTGAGGATCGCCGCCGTCACCATCGTCGAGATCCAGGTGGCGTACCCGATGTTCAGGCCGTTCCAGCCGTCGTGGCCGGCGGTGACCGCACCGGCCAGCGTGGCGACGGCCGCGCCGGCCCATCGCAGGTGCTCGCCCCGCAGCGCCGCGCCCGTCGCCAGACCCAGCAAGGGGAAGAACAGCTCCCAGCTGCCGCCGTAACCGCCGGCGAGGCCGCAGGTGATCACGGCCATCAGTGCCAGTGCCACCCGCGTCGAGACCGCCTGCCGCTTCTCCTTCACGAACGCGCGGGTCGACACGTAGATGTAGAGGGAGTTGAAGGCGAGCAGCCCCAGGCCGCCGACCCATGGATTCGGGGTCTTGCCCTGGAACAGATTGGAGAACGCGCCCAGCCCCATCAGCAGCCAGGGCACCAGGGAGAAGGCGGTCGGCGGCGGACCAGGCTGCTCGGGCACCTTCGCGCCGGTCCGGCGCGCCTCCTTCTCCGAGGCCCGGAAGGCCCGCATGTCCGCCTTCCACCGCTCCTGTGCCGCCTGCCACTCGCGCAGCCGACTGCGCACTCCTCGCATCCAGTACATCTCTCGCTCCCCCGGTCAGCCGGCCCGTCCGGACCGGCGGTACGACAGCACAGCGTACGAACCGAACACCAGCAGCCAGAAGGCCAGCATCGCGACCGCCCCGGGCGCGGGGGCGCGGCCCTCCGCCACCGAGGTGCCGAGCTGGGCGAAGCGGTAGGTGGGCGTGTACGCCGACACCGAGCGCAGCCAGGCGGGGAACAGGGCGATCGGGAACCACAGTCCGCCGAGTACCGCGAGGCCCAGGTTGCAGGCCATGTTCGCCACGCCCGTGGTCTGCCCGGTCAGCCGGTAGCCGTTGCCGAGCCCCAGCAGGGTGAACGGCACCGAGCCCAGCCACAGCAGCACCGCGATCGCCGCCCACTGCCAGGCGGCCAGCCGTACCCCGTTGAGCAGACCGCCCGCCGCGAGCACCGCCACGATCGCCGGGAGCACCGTCACCGAACCGGTCAGGGCCCGGCCGACGACGACCTGGCGCGGGGTCATCGGCGTCACCCTGAGCTGCCGCAGCCACCCGATCGCCCGGTCCTCGGCGACCCCGCCCCCGGTGTTCAGTGCGGAGCCGACCGCCCCGTACCCGGCCATCCCGACCATCGCCCCGGTCTTCCAGCTCCCGTCGGCCGCACCGAGGTTGGTGAACAGCAGATACATCAGCACGGGCATCGCGATCCCGCCGATGACGAATCCGGCGTCCCGCAGGGTGCGGCGCACCTCAAGGCGCAGGTAGTCCAGCATCACAGTGCCTCCGTCGCAGGTGAGGTGAGCGGCTCCGGCTCGGACGCCGTCAGTGCCAGGAACGCGTCGTCCAGTGACGCCGGGGCCACCTCCAGGCCCCGTACCGCGCCGAGCGCGGCGAGCGCGAGCACCGTGGCGTCCGGGTCGTCGGTGCGCAGGCGGGCCCGGTCGCCGCGGATCTCCAGCGAGCGCACCCCCGGCAGCCGCTCCAGGCCGTCCGTCGCGCGCCCGGCGAGGTCGACGGCGACCAGACCGCCGCCGACCGACCGCTTGAGCTGCTCGCCGGTACCGTCCGCGACGATCCGGCCGCGGTCCACGACGAGGATGCGGTCGGCGTACCGGTCCGCCTCCTCCAGGTGGTGCGTGGAGAACAGCACTGTGTGGCCGCGGCGGGCGAACCCCCGCATCGACGCCCAGAACGCGTGCCGCGCCTCCACGTCCAGCGCGGCCGTCGGCTCGTCCAGCACCAGCAGCGCGGGGTTCCCGGCGAGGGCGACGGCGAACCGGACCCGCTGGGTCTGGCCGCCGGACAGCCGGTCCACGCGCCGCTCCGCCAGCTCGGCGATCCCGGCCAGCGCCAGGGCCCGCGCCACCGGCAGCGGTTCCGGGTAACGCCCGGCGACGAAGGCGACCAGCTCGCGCACCCTGACCCGGGGAACGGCCCGCGCCTCCTGGAGCATCGCGCCGACCCGGCCCGCCCGCACCGACCGCTCCGGCGGTCCCCCGAAGAGCCGCACCGTCCCCGCGTCGGGCTCGATGAGGCCGAGCAGCAGTGAGATCGCCGTCGACTTGCCCGCGCCGTTGCGGCCGAGGAGGGCGACCGTCTCACCGGGCTCGACGGTCAGGTCGACGCCGTCCACGGCACGTACGGCACCGAAGGTCTTGACCGCGCCCGCGAAGGACACGGCGGCACAATGCGTCTGCGTCATGGCCACCAAGCTACGAATCCGGCCCGCCCGTCCGGCAGATGCGCATGTACCGACTCCGGCAGGACAAATGTCCCGGGTCGCGCGCACCCCGAGGCGAACTGACACACCGTCAGGAGCCTTCACAAGTCCGGAGCGCTGGGCTATACAAGGTGCGCTGGACTGGAACGCGTTCTAGACCCGCACGCCCCGTGGACGACCTCGGTGCGGCCGACGGTGCGGACGGTCGTGCCGAGGTCTTGAGACACCTCAGGAGCCGTATGCCCATCGACGCAGCCAAGGCCCTCGCCGCCGAACCCCGGTCCGGAGAGATCCGCTGGGAGCGCCGGGACGTCCAGCTCTACCACCTCGGCATCGGCGCGGGCCGCCCCGCCACCGACCCCGACGAACTGCGCTACACCCTGGAGACCCGGCTGCACGTCCTGCCCAGCTTCGCCACCGTCGCGGGCGCCGGCTCGCCCGGGGTGATCAGCGGACTGTCCATGCCCGGCATCGACGTCGACCTCGCCAAGGTGCTGCACGGCGGGCAGCGGCTGGAGATCCACCGCCCCATCCCGGTCGCGGGCACCGCGACCGCCACCGGCCGGATCGCCGCCGTGTACGACAAGGGCAAGGCGGCCGTCCTCGTGATGCGCACCGACGTCGCGGACGCCGACGGCCCGCTGTGGACCAACGACGCGCAGATCTTCGTACGGGGGGAGGGCGGCTGGGGCGGCGACCGCGGCCCCTCGACCCGGCCGGAGCCGCCCGAAGGCGAGCCCGACCGGACCGTGGAGCGCGCGGTCCGCGAGGACCAGGCGCTGCTCTACCGCCTCTCCGGCGACTACAACCCGCTGCACGCCGACCCCGAGTTCGCCAAGCTCGCCGGCTTCGACCGGCCCATCCTGCACGGGCTCTGCACCTACGGCATGACCCTCAAGGCGGTCGTGGACACCCTGCTCGACGGGGACGTGTCGCGGGTGCGGTCGTACGAGACGCGGTTCGCCGGGGTGGTGTACCCGGGGGAGACGCTGCGGATCCGTATGTGGCGCGCCGCGGAGTCGACACGGGTGGCCGTCAGCGCCGTCGAGCGGGACGACGCGCCCGTCCTCGCCGACACGATCGTCGAACACTCTTGATCCAGTGAGCAGTTGAGGGGAGCCGCACCATGCGCGCAGCCGTACTGCACGAGATCGGCCAGGACAAGCTCGAAGTCCTCGACGACGTCGAGGCGGTGGGATTCGGGCCCGGCAGGGTGCGCATACGGGTGCGCGCCACCGGGCTGTGCCACTCCGACCTGTCGGCGATGAGCGGGGTGCTGCCGCAGCCGGGGCCGTTCGTGCCGGGCCACGAGGGCGCGGGCGAGGTCCTGGAGGTGGGGGAGGGCGTCACCCGCGTGAAGCCCGGCGACCGGGTGGTGGTCTGCTGGCTGCCGGCCTGCGGCGCGTGTCCCGCCTGCAAGCGCGGCCAGACCGAACTGTGCCTGGCCGGGTTCATGAACGCTGGCACCCCCAACTTCAGGCGTCCCACCGGTGATGTCTTCGGCTTCGCGGGCACCGGCACCTTCGCGGAGGAGGTCGTGGTCGACGCCGGGTGTGCGGTGCCGATCCCCGACGACGTGCCCTTCGACATCGCCGCGCTGATCGGCTGCGGGGTGACCACCGGGCTCGGCGCGGCCCTCAACACGGCCGATGTGGAGGCCGGTTCGTCGGTCGCCGTGATCGGGTGCGGGGGCGTCGGGATCTCCGCGATCCAGGGGGCGCGGCTCAAGGGCGCCGCCGAGATCGTCGCCGTCGACCCGGTCGCCTCCCGGCGCGAGTCGGCGCTCAGGTTCGGCGCCACGAAGGCCGTCTCACCGGACGAACTGCCCGGCGCCAAGCAGGAGGTCACCGCGGGCGAGGGCTTCGACTACGTCTTCGAGGTCGTCGGCAGGTCCGCTACCGCCCGCACGGCCTACGAGAACACCCGGCGCGGCGGCACCCTGGTGGTCGTCGGCGCGGGCGCCATGGACGACTTCCTCCAACTGAACATGTTCGAGCTGTTCTTCGACGAGAAGCGGATCCTGCCGTCGATGTACGGCGGCGGCGACGTGGTGAGCTCCTACGAGCGGACGATCGCCCTGTGGCGGGCCGGCCGCGTCGACCTGGAGAGCCTGATCACCCACCGGGTGCCGCTGGCGGAGATCAACGAGGCACTGGACCAGATGCGCACCGGCACCGCGCTGCGCACCTGCATAGAGATCTGAGGGCCGTCGGATGCCGGAAGAAAGGCCTCTGGACGGGCTCAGCGCGATCGTCACCGGCGCCGGCCGCGGGCTGGGCCGGGCCGAGGCGCTCGAACTCGCCCGGCTGGGCGCGGCCGTCGTCGTCAACGACTTCGGGCAGCCGGGCCGCGACGGCTCCGGGAACGCCTCCACCGGTCCCGCCGAGCAGGTCGTCGAGGAGATCCGCGCCGAGGGCGGCCGGGCCGTCGCCCACACCGGGGACGTCGCCGACTTCTCGCAGGCGCGAGACCTTCTCGCCCTGGCGACAGCCCATTTCGGCAAGCTGGACATCCTCGTCAACAACGCCGGCATCCTGCGCGACCGCATGGTCTTCTCCATGACCGAGGAGGAGTGGGACTCGGTGATCCGGGTCCACCTCAAGGGCCACTTCAACACTACCCACTTCGCGGCCGCGCACTGGCGGGAGCGGTCCAAGGCGGCGGGCGGCGCGAAGGTGTACGGCCGGATCGTCAACACCTCCTCCGAGGCCTTCCTGGCCGGCTCCGCCGGCCAGCCCAACTACGCGGCCGCGAAAGGCGGGATCGTCGGCCTGACCACCTCCACGGCCCTCGCCCTCGCCAAGTACGGCGTGACCGCCAACGTGATCTGCCCGCGCGCCCGCACCCGGATGACCGAGGACGTCTTCGCCGGGTTCGAGCAGCCCGCCGAGGGCCTCGACCCCCTCGCCCCCGAGCATGTCGCCCCGCTCGTCGGCTACTTGGCGTCCCCGGCCGCCGGACGCGTCAACGGCCAGTTGCTCGTCGTACACGGCGGGATGGTGGCGATCGTTGAACGGCCGCACGTCCAGGCGAAGTTCGACAGCAAACAGGACACCTTCAGCTACGACGAACTCGACGCCCTGCTCACCCCGCACTACGCCGGACGGCCGACGGGGGAGACCTTCGCCGCGGCGGAGGTGCTGGGGCTGAAGCGGCAGTAGGACGGCGAGAACGCGACAGCGGCTCCGCCCCCTCAGGGGCGGAGCCGCTGTCGTGTGTACCGTCAGGCCCAGGCCACCGTCTCGGCCGGCTCCGGCTTGCGGTGCCGCCCACTGGGGGCCGCTTCGCTGTCCTGACCCGAGACCTGACCACGGTGCTTGCCGTGGCCGTCGGGCTCATCGAGGTCGGCGGACAGCTGCTGGGACGTGCTGGCGTCGCTCATCGGAAGAATTCACCCCGTCAACATGATCTTTCTTACAGCGCGGCGATTTTAACCGGCCGACCACAGGGGGGATCCACGCGGGCACGCCGACCGCTGCGAGTTCGTTACAGACGGGGGAGTTCGTCACAGACGGGCCAGCGGAGCCTGCTGCAAGGGTACCGGCCGGTTCACGGCAGGTCCCGGGGTATCCGGTTCGGCCGGCTCCCCGGGCGCACTCGACGCCCCGGCAGCCACGCCGTCCCGAACCGGATCCCCCGGTCCCACGTCCCCCCACCTCCCGGGCTCCCCCGTTTCCCCCGAGCCCCCCGTTTCCCCCGAGCCCCCCGGACCCCCCGTCTCCCCCCAGGGCACCGCCACCGCCGCCACACCGCACGGGACCTCCTCCGTGGCGTACGGCAGCAGCAGCGCCCCGTGCTGCGTCCACAACCCGGCGCCGGACAACCACCCTTCCGGCGCCGGGAGATGGCACATCCGGCGTTCCCGGGGCCGCCAGGCGCCGACCCAGCCGCCGAGCGGACCCTCGATCCGCACCGCGACCCCGCAGCCCTCCGGCGTCAGCACCTGCCCCGGCTGGACCGCGAACGGCGTCACCGTGCAGTCCGGCACCTCCGTCACCCGCAGGCTCTCCGGGAAGCGCACCGGCAGCGTGCTGCCGAGGACGCCCCAGCCCAATCGTTCCTGCCCGGGACAGGGCGCGTCCGAGCCGACCAGGATCAGCCCGCTGTCCGGGTCGGCGAGCAGCAGCCGGTCGTCGCTGTCCGGGGCGATCTGCAGCAGCGGCGACACCTCACCGCCCCGCTCCAGATCGACCACGACCGCCTTGGTCCGCCCGCCCAGTTCCCGGTTCAGCGCCAGCATCCGCCCGCCCCGGTCCAGCCAGACCCCGCCGGAACACCGCCCCGGAAGCACCGCGAGCCGCTCGGGCCCGAAGGCCCCGCCCGCCACCAGCCACACCGTGGAGGAGCGCGGGCCCACGGCGAGCGCGAACGCCCGCACACCCCCGGGCGCGGGCGGCAGCAGCCGTAGCGAGGCACCCTCGTCCGGGCACTCCACCGCACCCAGCGGCAGCTCACCCGTGCCCGGCTCGGTCGGATACAGCAGGGCGAAGTAGTGCCGCCCGTCCGCCAGCCGGTGGATGAGCACCCGCCCGTCACCCATCGGCTGCACCTCCGTGCCGGGCTCCTCGGGCTGGTTCCCGGGCAGCGGCACGGCGTACGGCTCGGGACCGTCCAGCGTCCACCGCTCCGGGTACCAGGAACCTTCCTGCTGAGCCAGCCGGGCCGCGTACGCCCCGTCCACCGTGATGGCGCAGTCCACCGTGATGGCGCGGTCCGTCGTGATGGCGCAGCCCGCCCCCGGCACGCCGTCGTGCTCGGCCGCAGCCGAGGGTTCGATCGCACAGGCCGTCATCGTTCGGTCACCTCCGGCCACGAAGCTAGTTTTCGCACGCACAGGCGGGGGACCGGCAGTCCATGGCTTCACACATACGGGTGCACGCCCGGCGATTCGCCTGAGGAAACAGGGGCCGGTGTGCTGCGCGCCGCCTCCCGTGGGTGAGCAGGTACAGCCCCGCGGAACAGGCAGGTAGCCTTTTCCCCGTGCCCCGTCTGTCAGAAGTCATCGCCGCGCTGGACAACCTGTGGCCCGCCGAGCGGGCCGAGTCCTGGGACGCGGTCGGCACGGTCGTGGGCGACCCCGACCAGCAGATCGGCCGGGTCCTGTTCGCCGTCGACCCGGTGCAGGACATCGTCGACGAGGCCGTGAAACTGGGCGCCGACCTGCTGGTCACCCACCACCCGCTCTATCTGCGCGGTACGACGACGGTGGCGGCCTCCCACTTCAAGGGCCGGGTCGTGCACACCCTCATCAAGAACGACATCGCGCTGCACGTCGCCCACACCAACGCCGACACCGCCGACCCGGGCGTCTCCGACGCGCTCGCGGGAGCCCTGGACCTGCGGGTCGTACGCCCCCTGGTCCCGGACCCCACCGACCGGGAGGGCCGCCGGGGCCTCGGCCGCGTCTGCGAACTGGACCACCCGGTGACGGTCCGCGAGCTCGCCGCGCGGGCCGCCGCCCGCCTCCCCGCCACCGCACAGGGCATCCGCGTCGCCGGCGACCCCGAGGCCCTCGTGCACACGATCGCCGTCAGCGGCGGCTCCGGCGACAGCCTCTTCGACGTCGTGCGCGCCGCCGGTGTGGACGCCTTCCTCACCGCCGACCTGCGCCACCACCCGGCGTCGGAAGCGGTCGCCCACAGCCCCCTCGCGCTGCTCGACGCGGCGCACTGGGCCACCGAATGGCCCTGGTGCGAGCTGGCCGCAGCCCAGCTCGACGAGATCTCCGACCGCCACGGCTGGGACCTGCGCGTGCACGTCTCCAAGACGGTCACCGACCCCTGGACCAGCCACTCACCGTCCCTTGGAGCCCCCAACTGAACGCCGCGCCTGCCGACCAGATCCGACTCCTCGACGTCCAGGCCCTGGACGTACGCCTCCAGCAGCTGGCGCACAAGCGGAAGTCGCTGCCCGAGCACGCCGAGATCGAGTCGCTGACCAAGGACCTCACACAGCTGCGCGACCTGCTCGTGGCCGCGCAGACCGAGGAGAGCGACACCGCCCGCGAGCAGACCAAGGCCGAGCAGGACGTGGACCAGGTGCGCCAGCGCGCCGCCCGCGACCAGCAGCGCCTGGACTCCGGCGCGGTCACCTCTCCGAAGGACCTGGAGAACCTCCAGAAGGAGATCGTCTCCCTCGCCAAGCGCCAGGGCGACCTGGAGGACGTCGTCCTGGAGGTCATGGAGCGCCGTGAGACGACGCAGGACCGGGTCGCCGAGCTGACCGAGCGGGTCGGCGCGGTCCAGGGCCGGATCGACGACGCGACCGCCCGCCGGAACGCCGCGTCCGAGGAGATCGACGCCGAGGCCGCGACGGTGACCAAGGAGCGCGAGGTCATCGCCGGCGTGGTCCCGGCCGACCTGCTGAAGCTCTACGACAAGCTGCGCGAGCAGCAGGGCGGCATCGGCGCGGCCAAGCTGTACGCCCGCACCTGCCAGGGCTGCCGCCAGGAGCTCGCCATCACCGAGCTGGCCGAGGTCCGCAAGGCCGCGCCCGACACCGTGGTCCGCTGCGAGAACTGCCGCCGCATCCTGGTGCGTACGGCCGAGTCCGGCCTGTAGGAACACCTCAGGGTCTTAAGGGGCTTACGTGGCAAGGGAGTTCATCGTCGAGGCGGACGGCGGCTCCCGGGGCAACCCGGGACCCGCCGGCTACGGCGCGGTGGTCATCGACGCGGCGACCGGCGAGACGCTGACGGAGGCGGCCGAGTACCTCGGCGTCGTCACCAACAACGTCGCCGAGTACCGCGGCCTGCTGGCGGGCCTGCGCGCGGCGCACGACCTGGACCCGGCCGCCGCCGTCCACGTCCGCATGGACTCCAAGCTGGTCATCGAGCAGATGTCGGGCCGCTGGAAGATCAAACACCCCGACATGAAGCCATTGGCGATGCAGGCCGGCCGGATCTTCCCGGCCGAGCAGGTCACGTACGAGTGGATCCCCCGGGAGCAGAACAAGCACGCCGACCGATTGGCGAACGAGGCGATGGACGCGGGCAAGCGGGGCGAGCAGTGGTCACCGACGGCGGAGGCAGCGCCCCGTAAGGGGCGCGGGGAACTGCGCGACCAGCCCCCGCCGACCCGCACTGTGACGACTGCCGAGGCAGTCGGCCACGACACCCACGCCGCGAGCAATGTGGCGACGGCACCTCAGCCGACCTCCGGCTGGGCGTCGCCAGACATGGGGGCACCCGCCACCTTCGTCCTCCTCCGCCACGGCGAGACCCCCCTCACCCCCCAGAAACGCTTCTCCGGCAGCGGCGGCACCGACCCCGCCCTCTCCGACGTCGGCCAGGAGCAGGCGCGCCGCGTCGCCGAGGCGCTCGCCCGGCGCGGCACGATCGAGACGATCCTCGCCTCCCCCCTCACCCGCACCCGGCAGACCGCCGGGGCCGTCGCCGAGCGCCTCGGCCTCGACGTGACGATCGAGGAGGGGATCAAGGAGACGGACTTCGGCGCCTGGGAGGGCCTCACCTTCGGCGAGGTCCGCGAGCGCTACCCCGACGACCTGACCACCTGGCTGGCCGACCCGTCGGCCCACCCCACCGGCGGCGGCGAGAGCTTCGCCGAGACCGCGGCGCGCATCGCGGCCACCCGCGACAAGCTGATCGCGGCCTACGCGGGCCGCACGGTCCTGCTCGTCACCCACGTCACGCCGATCAAGACCTTCGTGCAACTCGCCCTCGGCGCCCCGCTGCAGTCCCTGTTCCGTATGGAACTGTCGGCGGCCTCCCTGTCGGCGGTGGCGTACTACGCCGACGGCAACGCGAGCGTCCGGCTCTTCAACGACACGTCCCACCTGCGTCCCTGACGCTCCGGAGCCCCGCCGCCGCCCGGGCCAGCGACTCGACACGGTCCCAGTCCCGGGTGGCCACGGCGTCCGCCGGGATCATCCAAGTGCCGCCCACGCAGCCGACGTTGGGGAGGGCGAGGTAATCCGGCGCGTTGTCCGGACCGATCCCTCCCGTCGGGCAGAAGCGGGCCTGCGGGAGCGGACCGGCGAGGGACTTCAGGTACGCCGTGCCGCCGGCCGCCTGCGCCGGGAAGAACTTCATCTCCCGCACCCCGCGTTCGAGCAGCGCCACGACCTCCGAGGCGGTCGACACCCCCGGCAGGAACGGCACCCCGGACGCGACCATCGCCGTCAGCAGCCCGTCCGTCCACCCCGGGCTGACCAGGAACCGTGCCCCGGCCGCCACGCACTCCGTGACCTGCTCCGGCGTCAGAACGGTCCCCGCCCCGACCACCGCGCCCGGCACCGCGCCGGCGATCGCCCGGATCGCGTCGAGCGCGACCGGCGTCCGCAGCGTCACCTCGATCGCGGGCAGCCCACCGGCCACCAGTGCCCGAGCCAGCGGTACGGCATCGCCGGCGTCCTCGATCACGACGACGGGGACGACGGGTGCGAGGTCCAGCACGGAGATGGGCATGACGAACATGCTGCCCGGGGTGCTGCAGAGTGTGCAATCAGCGTTGCGCATGCTGCAATGGAGGCCAATTCGTAGCGGCCGTAACGACCGCTATACCCTCTAACTCTAGTGAACCTCCGTAACCAACACATCCAGCGCCCACCCCTGCCCCGCCTTGCCCGGAGCCGTCGCCTCCACCTCGTACCCCAGGTCCCGCAACGCCTCCACCAGCTCACCCGGGCCATCCGGCGCCGCCCCTGCGGTCAGCAGGCTCCGTACGATCCGCCCCTTCGTCGCCTTGTTGAAGTGGCTGACGACCTTCCGCGTCGGCGCGTGCAGCACCCGCACCGTCGCCGTCCGCGCGGCCACCTCCCCCTTCGGCTTCCACGCCGCCGCGTACGCCGCCGACCGCAGGTCCAGCACCAGCCCCGCCCCGGCCGCCTCCGGCAGCACCTCGGCCATCGGCTTCCGCCAGTGCGCGCCCAATGCGCCAAGACCCGGCAGCTTCACCCCCATCGAGCAGCGGTACGACGGAATCCGGTCCGTCACCCGCACCGCGCCCCACAGCCCGGAGAACACCAGCAGCGACCGCGCCGCCCGCCGCTTCGCGGCCGCGTCCAGGGAGGCCAGGTCGAGCGCGTCGTACAGCACCCCCGTGTAGATCTCCCCGGCCGGCCGCGCGCCCGCCGTCCTGAGCTGCGTGTTCTTCGCGACCTCCGCGCGCAGCCCCTCGCTCAGCCCGAGGACCTCGCGGGCCTTGTCCTCATCGCCTGCGCACAGGTCGACCAGTTCGGCGAGCACGGCCTCGCGCGCGTCCGCCAGCCCCGGCAGGGACAGCGACTCCGGCTTCAGCGGGGCACCACGGCCCGAGGACGCCTTGCCTTCCGAGGGCGGCAGCAGGACCAGCACACGTACTCCTCTTCATCACCGGCTCTTCGTCACCGGCTCTTCGTCACCGGCGTTCATCACCAACGCCTCGCGCCAGAGTAAGGCGCCGGAGGAGCGCGATGTGACTACGCTCGTCCTATGCCCCGCCGCCACATCCGCGTCAAGGGTGCCCCTGAGGCCCCCCTCCGGACCGCGCTCGCCGCGCTCCGCGCCGACCTCGGTATCCAGGAGAGCTTCCTGACCGAGGTGCAGGCGGAGGCCGAGAGCGCCGCCAAGTACCCGGCCGTGCCCGGCCACGACGCGACCGACATCCCCTTCTTCACGGTCGACCCGCCCACCGCGAACGACCTCGACCAGGCGATGCACCTGTCCCGGCACGACGGCGGCTACCGCGTCCGGTACGCCATCGCCGACGTCGCCGCCTTCGTCGTACCCGGCGGCGCCCTGGACTCCGAGGCGCACCACCGCGTCAACACGCTCTACTTCCCGGACGGGAAGGTCCCGCTGCATCCGACCGTGCTCAGCGAGGGCGCGGCCAGCCTGCTCCCCGGCCAGACCCGCCCCGCCGTCCTGTGGACCATCGAACTGGACGGCGAGGGACGGACCCGGACCGCCGACGTCCGCCGGGCGCTCGTCCGCAGCCGGGCCAAGCTCGACTACGCCGGCGTGCAGAAGCGGATCGACGAGGGGACCGCCGAGGAACCCGTCGCGCTGCTCAGGGAGATCGGCGAGGCCCGCGAACGCCTGGAGGTGGAGCGCGGCGGCATCTCCCTCAACGTGCCGGAGCAGGAGATCGTCGAGTACGACCACACCTACGAACTCACCTACCGCGCCCCGCTGCCCGCCGACGCCTGGAACGCGCAGATCTCCCTGCTCACCGGCATGGCGGCGGCCGATCTGATGCTGGCCCACGGCACCGGCGTGCTGCGCACCCTCCCGGTCGCCCCAGACGGCGCGGTCGCCCGCCTCCGCCGTACCGCACACGCGCTGCACATCGAGTGGCCGCACCACGTCTCGTACGCGGCGCTGATCCGCTCCCTGAACCCGCACCGCCCCCGCCACGCGGCCTTCCTCCAGGAGTGCACCACCCTGCTGCGCGGCGCCGGTTACACGGTCTTCCGGGACGGCGTCCTGCCCGCGGTCACCACCCACGCGGCCGTCGCCGCCCCCTACGCGCACTGCACCGCGCCCCTGCGCCGGCTGGCCGACCGCTACGCCTCCGAACTCTGTCTCGCGGCGGTCGAGGGCGAGGAGCCGCCGGACTGGGTGCTGATGGCGCTGGACACGCTCCCCAAACAGATGGCCGAGGGCGCACGGCGCGCGGGCACGGTGGAACGCGAGTGCGTCGACATCGTCGAGGCGGCCCTGCTCAAGGACCGGGTCGGGGAGGTCTTCGACGGCTGTGTGGTGGAGGTCGAGGAGCGCCGGCCGACCGTGGGCCGGGTGCAGCTGCAGGAACCCGCCGTCATAGGGCGGATCGAGGACGGGAACCCTCTTCCGCTGGGCGAGCGGCTGCCGGTACGGCTGACCCAGGCCGATCCGGGGACGGCGAAGGTGCGGTTCGCACCTGCGTGAGCGCCCTGTTCAGAGCCCGTACGAGACCGGTGGCGTCGTCGGCGTGGAACCGCACGACGCTCACCTCGCGCCGACGGCCCAGCAGGGAGACATGGGTGACGGGCTCGGCCAGTTCGAGGGTCACCGAGGTCTGGGAGCCGACGGGCAGGTCGAGTTCGGCGACGGCGGCCTTGTCGTGCAGGTAACGGGTGTCGCCGCGTACGGACTTGACCGAGTCCAGCGGTATCCGCTGCTCGACCCGGACGCCGCTCCGGACGTGCAGCGCGTCCGCGGTCAGCAGATGCGGATGAACCACGCTCGCCGCGTGCAGGCCGACGACCATGAGGACCGTGTAGACGTCCAGGACCAGCGCCACCCGCTCAACGGCAGGCCAGTTGCGGAGCAGCACCGACATGGCGACCGTCTCGACCGCGCACATGAAGGCGAACCCGGACATCATCGCGCCCTGGCCCTTGGCGTACCCGAACCTCACCCCTGGTCCGCCCGTTCCGCTGGTGCGCCGGGCGGCCCACAGCACCAGGCTCGCCATCAGCCGCACCTCGTGCCGGAGCATGGCGTACGTCGTCTTCACCGCCGTCTTCATGGCCCCTCCCCGGTCTCGCGGGTCTCCCCTGTCGTCACGATGTCCAGCGCCCGTCGGATCGCCGCCGCCTGGGCCGGGGCGAGGTCGGCGTAGAGGGCGCGCATGAAGCTGTTCCCGTGGTCGAGGCCGCGGTCCGGGAGCACGCCGGCCGGGATGGCGCCGGCGATCACCCGGGCGGCCTCGGCCACCCGGGGATCGTCGGTCTCGGCGTCGGCGAGGGCGTCGAGGAGCGTGTACACCTCGTTGGCCCGGGCCGTCGCCCGCGGTGACCCGGCCATGGCACCGGCCAGGGACATCAGCTGAGCGCGCTGCGCAGGGTCCGTGACCGTCTCCACCAGGGCGAACACCTCACGGTCCTTGGCGGCCATGGGGGAGTCGCCGAAGTGCGGGGCCGTCGCCCTGAACAAGCCGGCCAGCTCCGGCGAGACGGGCCCCTCGGCGGGCAGCTCGCCCGCGTCCAGCAGGTCCCGCAGCCGTTGCCGCCGCTCCCGGATGTCCGCCTCCTGCCGGGCGAGGTCCTCGTCGAGCTCGGTGAGCACCTCGACGAGGTCCTTGCCGGCGTCGTCCGCGAGGACGTCCCGTACCTCGGCGAGCCCGAGCCCCAGCTCGGTCAGCCGCCGGATCCGGGCGAGGACGACGGCGTGCCGGAGGGTGTAGTCCCGGTAGCCGTTGGAGAGGCGTTCGGGCTCGGGCAGCAGGCCCTGGTGGTGGTAGTGCCGCACCGTGCGCGTGGTGACGCCGACGGCGGCGGCGAGTTCTCCGATCCGCATGGGACCAGTACAGACGTTGACGTGGCGGCAGGGTCAAGCCGCCGAGTGCGGGCTCAGACGGCGACGAACCAGCGGCTCAGGGCGTCGCCGAGGCCGCTCCCGCCTTCGTCGCCCTTGTCCGCGGCCCAGGCGACGAACCCGTCGGGCCGTACGAGCAGAGCGGTCAGCTCCGGCCGTCCGGGGCAGGCGGCGGTCAGCACGTCCACCCGGTCGGCGTACTCCTCGGCGCGGGCCCGCAGCTTCGGGTCGTCCGCGAGGTCGAGGAGGAGGGCCCGGCCGCCGTGCAGATGGTCCCCGAGCCGGGTTCCGTCGGAGAGCTCCAGGTCAGGGGTGCTCTGCCCGGTGAGGGCGTGCTCGCCGGGCAGGTCGTAGTGCTGCCAGACGCCGGAGATCTGCTTGACGAGGTACGTGGTCCCGCTCGTCGTCAGCGCCAGGCCGGTGACGACCCGGCGCAGGGCGCGGGCATGCCGGTCGGGCCGCATCACCGCGATCTGGGCACGGGTCCAGTCCAGCACCCAGGCGCCGATCGGATGCCGTTCGGCGGTGTAGCTGTCGAGGAGGGAGGCGGGCGCGAGTCCGCGGACGACGGCCGCGAGCTTCCAGCCGAGGTTCATGGCATCGCCGAGCCCGAGGTTGAGCCCCTGTCCGCCGAACGGCGAGTGCACATGCGCAGCGTCCCCCGCGAGCAGCACCCGGCCCTTGCGGTAGCCGGTGGCCTGCCGGGCGTTGTCGGTGAACCGGGTCGAGGAGTGCACCTCGTGGATGGTCACCTCGTCAACGCCCGACACCCGGCGCAGGGAGGCCTGGAGCTCCTCGGCGGTGATGGGCGCGATGGGGGTCCCCCCGCGCGAGCGAAGCCGAGCGTGGGGGAGGTCGGCGGGCGGCCCGTCGAACTCGACGGTGAGGATCCGCCCGGGGAAGGGCCCGTTGACGTACGTCCCCACGTCCGTCGTGTTCCATCCGGCCCCCAGCCGTTCGCCCCCGGTCATCTCGACGACCGCCTGATAACCGGTGATCTCGGGATCGGTCCCCGGGAAGTCGAATCCGGCGAGCTTGCGGACGGTACTCCGCCCGCCGTCGCACCCGACCAGCCAGCCGGTACGGACGGTGTTGTCACCGCCGAGGTGTACGGACACCCCCTCGCCGTCGGCGTCGAAGCCGGTCAGCTCCACGCCCCGGCGGACCTCGACGCCGAGCCGCTCGGCGCGGGCGGCCAGGATCCGCTCCAGCTCGGCCTGCGGGACCCCGAGGCCGACGCCGTCGGCGGGGCCGATGTCGGCGAAGGCCGGGTCGGAGTCGTCGAACAGGTCACCGCGCATCATGATCCCGGCGAAGTGCCCGGCGAACTTCGGGGGAGTCGCCCGGGGCGCGCCGGCACTTCGCTCCCCGGCACTTCGCTCGCCGATGAAGGCCCGCATCCGCCACAGGTTCCTCTCCCAGGCCGCCGCGAGCTCGGGCAGCATCCCGCGCCGGTACAGCGCCACCGCGCCCGCCGTGTTGATCCCGCCCGCCTTGATGGTCTCGTCCACCTCGGCCAGCCGCTCCACGACCAGCACGCCCGCGCCGCCGAGCCGCAGCTCGCAGGCGAGGAAGAGCCCGACGGGCCCGCCGCCCGCCACCACCACGTCATAGTCCGCGCCGTAGTCCGTGCCCTCGTTCTTGCCGTCTGTCATCGGCATCGTCGTCGTCATGACTTCACTGTAGTCACTAAAAGTTTCGAGCGGCTATAGTTTTCTTGTGATCGATGAGAACAGGCCAGGGGAGTCCCTGCGGGAGCGCAAGAAGCGTGAGACGCGGCAGCGGATCTCGAACGTCGCGACGGTGATGTTCCGGGAGCACGGCTTCGACCGGGTGACGGTCACGGAGGTCGCGCGGGCGGCCGGCGTCTCGGCGATGACCGTCTTCAACTACTTCCCCCGCAAGGAGGATCTGTTCCTCGACCGCATCCCGGAGGCGGTCGAGGCGTTCGCCGGCGCGGTACGGGGCCGCGCGGCCGGCGTGCCCCCGCTCGCGGCGCTGCGCCGCCTGGCCTTCCGGTTCATCGACGCACGGCATCCGCTGGGCGGGCTGGGGGAGGGCTTCGCGGGCTTCTGGACCGTCGTCGCCGACTCGCCGGCGCTGCTGGCCCGGGCGCGGGAGGGCGCGGAGGAGGTGGAACGGGCGCTGGCCGGGGCGCTGGCGGACGCCGGAACCGCCGACCCGGGGCTGGTGGCGGCCGTGACCGTCGCCGCGTACCGCTCGGTGTGTGTCACCTCGGTGAGTCGCCAGCTCGCGGGTGAGCCGTACGCGGAGGTTGCCGAGGATCACCAGGAGCGGATGGGGGCGGCGTTCGATGCGCTGGAGCGGATGTTCCCCGGTCTGTGACCGACTCTCTTGACGGCTAACGCGGTTAGCCGTACGGTCATGGCTAACGGCGTTAGCTAAGATGCCTTCGGGAGGCAGCCATGACCACCACCACGAACGCCACCCCCGTCCCCGCCCTCCGCACCGCCACCACGGTGGCCCGCCGCACGGCCTGGCTGGCCGGCGCCCTGTTCTGGACCGCGTTCGCCGTGCTGGAGGGCGTGAACCACGGCTGGCTCGCGGGCGCCCTCGCCCTGCTCTTCCTGATCCTCCCGGACCTCACCTTCCTGGTCGCCGCCGACGAGGCGCCCCGGATGGCGAAGGGGCAGCTGCCGCCGCGCGCGGTGCCGTACTACAACGCGATGCACCGGGCGCTGGTGCCGCTGGGGCTGCTGGTGGCGTACGCGGTCCAGCCCCTCTTCTTCTGGCCCCCGGCGTTCGCCGCGCTCTGCGGCTGGCTGGCCCACATCTCGTACGATCGCGCCTTCGGCTACGGACTGCGGACGAAGGAGGGCTTCCAGCGTGACTGACGGGACTGGCGCGACTGGCCGACTGACGGCAAGGGCGCGGGAGATCGTCGCGGCGGCCAGGGACCTGCTGGAGGAGTCCGGCCCCGCCGCTCTCACCATGCGCACCCTGGCCGACCGCCTGGGCATCAAGGCCCCCTCCCTCTACAAGCACTTCCCGGACAAGCACGCCGTGGAGGTCGAGCTGGCCGCGCAGATGCTGGAGGAGTCTGCGGAGGCGCTCGAAACGGCGGCGACCAGGACCCCAGGCTCCCTGGAGGAACTTGCCAGGGCCTACCGGACGTACGCCCTGTCCCACCCCCACCTCTACTGCCTGGCCACGGAACGCCCCCTGCCGCGCGCCTCCCTGCCCGCCGGTCTGGAGGACAGAGCCGCCCTCCCTCTGCTGCGGGCCTGCGGCGGCGACCTCGACCTGGCCCGCGCCACCTGGGCGTTCGCGCACGGCATGGTGGTCCTGGAGATCCACGGCCGCTTCCCGGAGGACGCCGACCTGGACGCGGCATGGAAACGGGGCCTGAGGGCGTTGCACCCTTAGCTCAAGGGGGTTGCAAAGGTGGCCGAACAAGCACGGTGGACGAGGGCGAGGCTGGGGCGCTGCGGCCCGCCGCTCGACCTGTTGACGGCGAATTTCGAACGGCACACGTACGCCCCGCACGCACACGCCGAGTTCACGATAGGCGTCTGCGTCGGCGGCTCCGAGGTGATCGACTACCGGGGCGGGCACATCCGCACCGGCCCCGGTTCGATCGTCGTCCTGGCCCCGGGAGAGATGCACACGGGCGGCCCGGCGACACAGACCGACGGCTACGCCTACCGCGCCATGTACGCGGACCCGTCCCTGCTGACGGACGGCACCCTGGTCGGCACCGGCACACCGCACTTCCGCGACCCCGTCCTCGACGACCCGGAACTGGCCGCGGCCTTCCGCCACGCCCATACGACCCTGTCCACCTGCCCCGACCCACTGGAGGCGGAATCCCGCCTCCCCTGGCTGCTGACGGCCCTGTCCCGCCGCCACTCGACGGCGCGGCAGGCACCGGACCGCATCCCCGGCGCGGGCGGTGTCGCGCTCCTGGTCCGGGACCGCCTGGCCGACGAACTGACCTGCCCGCCGTCGCTCGCCGACCTCGCCGCGGACCTGGGCCTCTCCCGCTACCAACTCCTCCGGGCCTTCCGTACGACGATGGGCGTCCCGCCGTACGCGTGGCTGGCCCAGTATCGGGTGAACCGAGCCCGCGGCCTTCTGGAGGCGGGCCTGCGCCCGGCGGAGGTGGCGACCCTGGTGGGCTTCGCCGACCAGGCGCATCTGACCCGCTGGTTCCGCCGGGTGCTGGGGGTGACCCCGGCGGCGTACCGCAACAGCGTTCAAGACGCGGCACGCCTGCTCAGCTGAAACTCTTCGTATGACTGCACGCGGCTGGATGTTGTTCTCCCTCATGGGAGTGATCTGGGGCATCCCCTATCTGATGATCAAGGTGGCGGTGGACGAGGTGTCCCCGTCGACGGTGGTGTTCGCCCGCTGTGCGGTGGGCGCCCTGCTCCTCCTCCCCCTGGCGATCCGCCAGGGCGGCCTGTTCCGCACCCTCCGCACCCACTGGCGCCCGATGCTGGCCTTCGCGTGCATAGAGATCATGGGCCCCTGGTTCACCCTCACGGACGCCGAACGCCACCTCTCCAGCTCCACGGCGGGCCTGCTGATAGCGGGCGTACCGATCGTGGGCGTGGTGGCGGCGCGTTACTTCGGCGGCGAGCGGGAGCACCTGGGCGTACGCCGGATCGCGGGCCTGCTGATCGGCCTGGCCGGCGTAGGAGTCCTGACCGTCCCCCACCTGACGGGCGGCGACGCCCGCTCCCTCGGCGAGGTCCTGCTCACGGTGATCGGCTACGCGACCGCACCCCTCATCGCGGCCCGCCGCCTGAAGGACGTCCCGACGCTGCAGCTGATCGCCCCCTGCCTGACGCTGGCGGCGCTGGTCTACGCCCCCGCGGCGGCGGCGACCTGGCCCACCTCCATGCCCTCGACGAACGCGCTCCTCTCCCTCCTCGCCCTGGGCATCCTCTGCACGGCGGTCGCCTTCGTGGCCTTCCTGGAACTGATCAAGGAGATAGGCCCCACCCGCTCCACAGTGATCACCTACGTCAACCCGGCGGTGGCCGTGGCCGCGGGTGCCCTCTTCCTGGGCGAGAGCTTCACCCCCACGATCGCCGTCTCCTTCGCACTGATCCTCACGGGCTCCGTACTGGCGACGATGGCCTCGGCACCGAAGAGGCCGGCCCGCCCGGTAACATGGTCGACACGGCAGACGAGCCGGGCGGACGGCCGCGTGGAGTCCCCCTAGGGGGCTTCCCGAGGAACGTCCGGGCTCCACAGGGCAGGGTGGTGGCTAACGGCCACCCGAGGCGACTCGCGGGACAGTGCCACAGAAAGCAAACCGCCGGGGACCTCGGTCCTCGGTAAGGGTGAAACGGTGGTGTAAGAGACCACCAGTGCCCAGGGTGACCTGGGCAGCTAGGTAAACCCCACCCGGAGCAAGGTCAAGAGGAGCGCTGTAAAAGGCGCTCTGCGGGGACGTTCGAGGGCTGCCCGCCCGAGCCCCCGGGTAGACCGCACGAGGCCGGCGGCAACGCCGGCCCTAGATGGATGGCCGTCGCCGAGGGCTCCGCGAGGAACCCTCGGAACAGAACCCGGCGTACAGCCCGACTCGTCTGCCGCTACCTGTGGTTTTGCCCGGGGAAGGGCCTCTGGCTTGCGTCGTGCTTCGCCGCGCTGCCGCCTTTGATGCTGCCGAGGTTCGGCGTGCCGAACTCCATCAGCCGGCAGTACGACGGTCCGTTCTCGAACGGCGTGCCCTGCCCCAGGGCGTAGCGCGACAGCGACAGTGTCGCCCATTCCTCCAGGGGGAACTGCCAGAGCACCTGCTTGCGTTCGTCCTCGGCGGCTGTCTCGCTCTCCGGAGCGCTACTCCGGTCGAATGTCGCCGCTGCCGCCTGCAGGTCCATTTCGTCCGCCATGAAGGTCATCATGCCGAATCATCTGCATTCGAGGCGCCGTTGGGCAGTTGAAAGCGAGTTCGGAAGGCGAGTCGGCTCGGGAGTTCATGCGGCGGTTGGGAGTTCGCCTTCGGCAGCGCTGGAGATGCCGATGACCTCCACGGTCACACCCCGCGCCGCGAGCGCCTTCGCGGTCTGGGCGATGGTGATCTGGGAGAAGCCGAAGACGGACTCCGCAGTTAGGTTTTCGCGGTTCTTCAGAAGTACGCCCAGAACGATGCGCTTGGGTGTGAAGTGGTCCGGGAGCAAGATCTCGCCTCCGCTGAGCCGGGCCACCTTCGTCGTGAACTCCGTACGGACCTGGGCAGACTCCTGGAGCAGTTCCACTGCGACCCTGGCCTGGCTGAAAAGGTGACTCAGCGGACCGGAACCGCCTGCGCGCTTGACGAGGATGAGGGTGCCGTCGGGCATCAGCAGGTCGCAGATCTCGACCTGGTCCCTGGGGCGGAGCGGGTTGCTGACGTTCCTGGTGTCGAGACAGAGCCAGCCAGGCCGGTCATCAGCCACCCTGTTGTTGTAGGCGTTCTCGGACTCGCCGTCGGCCCAGGCAGGAAGCGAGACGGAAGGCGAGGGAGGGAACAGCGCGGCCACGGTGGCCCGGCACTCTTCCACATAGGCGGATCCGGCCTCGTACCACTCGCCGTCCATGAGGAAGAACCGGCGGGCGCCGAGGGGGATGCCGGTCTCCAACCAAGTCAACGCGCTGGTAACGGCGAGCGTGTCGGCCGTCCCTGCCCGGCGGTCCTTGGCGAGGGTCACGGTCCCGTCGCGCAGCGCCTTGAGGCGCCGGCCGGGCGGCGCGAGTCGGGCGCGGGTGAGCAGGTAGTCGAGATCGAAGTCCTCGGACCGCAGGGCTCCGGGACTGTTGACCTGCGTCAGATACGCGGTGGCCTCGGCGTATGCGGTGTGATGTCCGAAGGGGACGGAGACCGAGATGTCTCCCTCGGCCGGACGGCCGAGACGGCCGTCCAGCGCCTTGTCGAGGGCGTCGAGTGTCGAGGTGTCGCTGACCGGCACGATGTGATCCACGAACTCCAGCTCACTGTGCGGGATGTCCTCGCGGCAGATTCTCGTGATGGCCCGCAGATCGGCGAGCAGGGCCTCGGGTTCGACTCCGAGTGCGATCCTCAGGCCACGTCCCCCTTGGGCGCTGACTGCCTTGCCACGGGTGTATCGCGACCGGGTGAGCGGAAGGTCGTCGAGGTAGCCGCCCAGACTGCGCACGATGCGCGAGTGGTCGCGGATGCCGAGCAGCGGGACCGGGGCGCCGCCAGGAACGAGGGAGATGTCGGTGCGCGCCTGCCCGAGCGACTTCGACACGGCCTCGCGGATCATGTTCGGGTCCATCTGGCGGATGGCGAAGGAGAGACCGAAGCGCTGGTCCTTGAGGTGTTCGGGGATCAGCCGGTACCCCTGGTCGCAGCCGATCGCGTACACCGTGCCATCGACAGCGAGCAGGAGCACGGCGGCGGTACGGCGGACGTTCTCGGTGACCATGATGCCTGTGGTGCGCGACATTGGCTCGCACCACGGGGCCTCGGTGTGCTCGATCCCGCAGGTGACGAACACGGCAGGGACGCCGAGTACGTCGGGGAAATGTGGTTCCGCGCCGAGGCTGTCGAGAAGTTCGGCGTCAAGGGCGTTCAGCATGGCGTCCGTGGTGGGGGCGGCGGCGGATAGCCGGTAAACGGTGCGTACTGCGGTGTTCGATGCCATGGTGCGCCTCCGTGGGGCAGTGGCTGCTGGGTTTCGAGGGCGGGTGGGACACGTCGGTGCCTCCGAGGTCGTGACTGGACGGGACAGGGGCGGGTGTGTGAGGCAGGCCGGAAGGCCCTGCGGCGAGGACATGCTGCACACCGCACCCGCCCAGGGACGGCCGAGTACACAAACTATGTTGTCAATGTCTGTGTACGTTGTCAACGTGATTACCCTGGAAACGTGATCGGCAGTCCGTGTACGCTGGGGGTATGACGGACAATGCCGCTTCATCGGTCGGCCCTCTGGTCACCGGCTCCGAGATCGCACGGTTGGCCGGAGTGACCCGGGCGGCTGTCTCCAACTGGCGTCGGCGCTACGACGACTTTCCCGCGCCGGCGGCGGGAGCCGCGAACAGTCCGCTCTACGCGCTCGCCGAGGTCCAGGAATGGCTGGACAGGCAGCGCAAAGGCCAGGAGGTCTCACCCGAGGTCGAGTTGTGGCAGGCCATGCGGGCCGCATACGGCGAACAGATGGTCGTCGGTTTGGCGGAGGTGGCCGGGGTACTGGCCGGGCAGCCCGAGGCAGGCATGCCGGACGACGTGGCCGGCCGTGTACAGGCGCTCGCTCGGGCCGAGGCACCCATCGACCTGGTGAACGGGCTGACCGAACGATTCATGGACTCCGCTCGACGCGCGGGCTCGGACCAGGTGACTTCCGAGCGCGTGGTGCGTGCCGTGTGCCACTTCGCTCCCCGGCTGTCGGACGACGCCACGGTCTTCGATCCCGCCTGCGGAATCGGGGTGTTGCTCCTCTCCGTCGGCGCCGCAGAGGGAATGCGTTGCCGAGGCCAGGAGCTGGATCCTGACAGCGCTCGGTTCGCACAACTTCGCGCCGACCTCATGGGCCGATCGGATGTACAAGTCGTGGCGGGTGATTCCCTGCGTGCGGACGAATGGCCGGAACTCAGGGCGGATCTGGTCGTCTGCGACCCTCCCGCCGGCGTAACTGAGTGGGGCCGCGAGGAACTGCTGCTCGACTCTCGCTGGGAACTTGGCACCCCGTCGAAGGCCGAAGGGGAACTCGCGTGGCTCCAGCACGCGTACGCGCATACCGGACCCGGCGGCCACGTTCTCATGGTCATGTCGGCCTCCGTCGCCTACCGCAAGGCAGGCCGTCGCATCCGGGCGGAGCTCGTACGCCGTGGCATCGTGCGCCAAGTGGTCGCCCTGCCGCCGGGGACGGCGACCTCCCACGCCCTGCCGATCCATCTGTGGTGTCTGCAGCGTCCCGAGAACCCTGGAAACGCGGACGCCGGCCGTACCGTGCGCATGGTCGACCTGACCGGCAATAGCCCCGACGACGGTCTGGAACCTCGCCCCGACCAGGTCGCCGACGTTCCGTTGATCGAACTCCTCGATGACACCGTCGACCTCACCCCCGGCAGCCACATCAGGGTCAGGCAGCGCGACTATCCAGGCGAATACGCCGCCCTGCGCAAGGAACTGGAGGACGAGATCCGCCGACTTGCTGCGATCCTGCCCGCGTTCGCGCCGGGCAGCGGGCCGGGCTCACTGGACGGCGCCACCACCAGCGTCGCGGATCTCGTCCGCGCGGGCCTCGTCACGTACGAGGGGCCGGAACCCGTCTCTGCCAGCGAACAGCTCGACACGGACTATCTGCAGGGATTCCTGCGCAGTTCCGGCAACACCCGCAGGGCCACAAGTGCCAGCGGGACCTACCGCCTTGACAGCAAGGGATCACGCATCCCGCGCATGGGCATGGACGAGCAGCGGAGGTACGGCTCCGCTTTCCGGTCCCTCTCCGCGTTCGAGGAGGCAATGCGTCGAGTCGGCGAGCTGAGCCGGCAACTCGCCGAAGTCGCGCGTGACGGCCTCGCCACGGGGGCCTTGGCACCGGAGGAGTGAGGGCAGGGCGGCTGATCAGGTCGCCTGCGGCAGGAACGGGCTGCGGGCTCCGCTCCAGGTCACACTCAGCGTTTCGCGCGCGCGAGTGCAGGCGACGAAGAGGAGACAGCGTTCCCGGAGCAGGTCGGCGTCATGCTGCAGCGTGTCCACCTCGCGTGGCGTGATCTCACGGGCGAACGGGACCGTGCCCTCGTTCACACCGAGGACGGACACCGCGCGGAACTCCAGCCCCTTCATCGCGTGCATGGTCGCCAGCCGCACCCCCTCGGTCCCCGCCGGGATCTGCCCTTTGACCCGTAGCACCGGGACACCAGACGCCTTCAGCTTCTCCTCGGCCGCGTCGAGAGAGAGGTTGAAGCGGGCGCAGATCCCGATCTCCTGCGGTGCCAGGCCCTCAGCGAGCAGTGCCTGGACCCGTTCCACCAATGCCTCGGTCTCTTCCTGCCGAGTCGTGTACCCCTGCGTCTGGGGGCGGCGCCCGTGGAGCAGGGAGCGGTATCCGGCCAGAGAGTCCGTTCCGTCACCCTCCAGCGCGTCGATGGTCACGGGGGCGAGGAGCTGCGCCGACCAGGCCAGGATCTCCTCGGTCGAACGGTAGTTGACGCGCAACCGGAAGCTGCGGCCGGCTGTGGTGATGCCCAGAGAGGCCAGCGACACCCGGGAGTCGTAGATCCGCTGGTGCGGGTCACCGGTGACGAATAGGTCGTCGGGGCCGGATGCCACGGCGGCGCGCAGCACACGCCACTGGGCGGGATGCAGATCCTGCGCCTCGTCGACGACGACGTGAGCGTAAGGTGCCGACTCGCCTGCGAGGAGTTCTGCCGCGCGAGAGCAGATCTGCAAGTGGGTGGTCTCACCGCGGTCACGCAGGAACTGCTCGAACCGCTGCACGCCGTTCCACACCTCCCGACGGCGGCCGGGCCCGAGGCCGGTGCCACGACCGCGGCGGCTCGCGCCGAGGTAGGCGTCGAGATCCCGGAGGTTCTGGCCGAGAACGACGTGACGGTACTCCTGGGCCAGGAACTGGGCAGTGAAGGGCAGACCGAGCTGTTTGACGGCCTTCTCCCACAACTGCCGCTGCTCCCGGTCCCCGATCGGTCTGGGCGGCGTCGCCGACTTCGCCCGCACGATGCCGTTCGCACAGGCGTCGACCGTCGTCACATCGACCCGGGCCAGCAGCTTCTCGTCATCGTCGAGGAGCAGACCGAGCATGTCGCGCAGTCCGGCGGCGAGTGCGTTCGTGTACGTGGTGAGCAGGATGCGGCCGTCCTCGGAGCGGCTGAGGAGGTGCTTCACTCGATGCAGGGCGGCCACCGTCTTGCCCGTCCCGGGGCCGCCGGTGACCTGGACGGGGCCTCTGTACGACGTGCGGTAGGCGACGCGCCGCTGCGAAGGGTGGAGGAAGACCCGCCAGGCCGCGAACGGCTTCTCCAGGATCTCCTCCAGCTCCCGCGGACCGGTGACCAGGCGGATGCGTGCGGAGGTGTTGGAGATGACCGTGGCCAGGTCCTCGACCGGTTCGGCGGGCGCGTCGGCAGGCCGGCGGACGGCCACGACGTCCCGGTAGACTTCTTCCGGACTGAATCCCTCGGCGAGGTACTGCAACACCTCCAGCTGGTCCTCCGGCAGGAGCGTCGAGAACGCCTCCAGCTGAGCCTTGTCCACCAGTGAACGCGCGGCGCGCAGCACCTGGTCGTCGACGCCGAGCTCCCGCAGTGTGCCATCGGAGACGTCCGCGAACAGCAGACGGGGAGCCGTGCGAGCGGCCGTCTCGTACAGCGGCGTCAGCTCGTCCAGGGCGACCGCGTTGCGCACCTCCAGGGCGCGCGTGGCGGAGTTGGCGCTGTACAGGCGCTTCGTCGCCCAGGCGTAGGCGTCGTCGTGTGGCAGGACCTTGACCAGCAGGAACATGTCGCTGCCGTCATCGGGGGCAAGGACGACACCCCGCCAGAAGTCGGTGATGCGGATGGTGCGTATCCGCCGGTCACGTGCGTTCTCGACGGACTCCAGGTGCAGTCCTTTGTCGGCGTTGAGTTCGGAGACGCTCAGGGCCTGGAACTTCGCCATGGCCTTGCGTACTCCGGCTCGAACCGGCTTCTCCAGCGTGTCGTATCCGTCCCAGAAGCTCTGGGCGAAGGCGAGCCGGGGCATGAGGTCTCTTCCTTTCCGCCTGACGGGGTTTCATGATCGGGGAAGTGGAGTGGCTTCGGCCAGCCGTCCGGCGACCTTCCGTAGGGCAGTGAGCAGTTGTCCGGGGTCGCGGGAGAGGTCGAGGCTGTGCTGGTACAACCGCACTCCCCGTCCGTCCGGTCCTCCCGCCGTTCCGCACACCTCGTGGAAGCGCTCGGGCTGCCGTCCGGCCGCGTACACCAGGTGCGCCTCGCGCAGACCGAGCACCGTGGCGTAGGCGAGCACCTGGTAGAGGTCGGCGTTGAGGAGTCCGTCGGCCTTCTCGACCTTGTACTTGGCGTCGACGACGGCGACCGGGATACGCCCGTCGCCGGTGCGCACGACCAGGTCGGGGCGCATCCGGACGAGACCCGCGGTGTCCAGGTGGTGTTGGTCCTGCAACCGCGCGGTCAGGCCATGCTCGTGAAGGGCCTCACGCAGGGCGACGGTGACAAAGTCCTCGAACAGCTTGTTCATGTCGAGCAGGAAGCCGTCCACGGTCAGCGGGTCGGATCCGGTCGGCCGGTGTTCCGGCGATGTGCCGCGCAGGACTGCCTCGGCGAGTCGCAGCGCGGGCTGATAGCGGGAGTTCAGGCGTGACGGCTGCCAACGTGGCAGGTGCTGCCCGCGTATCAGCGGCCGCGCTTCGGCAAGGCGTACACGCTGATGGGCGAGGCGCCGCCGAACAGGAGCTGGAACGCCCGGCAACCGCAGCAACCGCTCGGCGGCGGCGCGCAGGATGCGGTTCTCGGCGGTGTCGGCGGTGTACGCGTCGTAGGCGATCTCCACGGGCGGCGTACGGCCGAAGTGCCGGCGGATCTGCTCGGCCTCGCGCAGCCGCCCGCGCACGACCGTCGCGGACTCCTCCACCTCCCGGTAGCCCTGCAGAACCCCCTGCCGCAGTGCGGCGTCGATCTGACGTTCCACGGCGTGCGCGAGTGCGGGGACGACGTCGTCGTACGCCCCGATGTCGACAGTGCCCTCCCGGCTGTCACGCCAGGCACGGGCCGGGTCGAGGCTGAACCCCAGGAGGAAGAACAGTCGGCTCACGGGGGTCTTGGGCACAATCCGCACGACCGGACCGCCGGGCGTGCGAACGGCACCGACCCGGCTGCCTGCCCGCAGCAGCCAGTGCCGGTCCCGGCCGGGGTCCGGAGTCACGCTCAGCAGGATGCCGGAGGCGGCCAGTGCCCGCCCGGTCTCCGCGCCCAGCGGCACGGAGACGGCGGGACCGTACTCGAACACGGTCACCTCGGATACGGTCACGGGCGTTGCTCGCGCAGCGAGTCGAGGCCGTAGCGGCCGGCGATGTCGAGGCCCTCGCCGTAATGGTGCTCCTCCAGCAACGGCAGGATCTTCGTGCGCCAGGTCCGGTCGAGGCCGCCGTCGCGGTACACACCCGGCTTCATCAGGTACGACGGGCCGATGGCGAAGTCCGCGTCGTCGATGCGGGCGTTGAGGGCGTCGAGGAGGCGGGCGGGCTCCGGATCCCTTTCTTCGCGTTCGAGCCAGCGCGCGAGCAGCCCGGCAGTCGGCTCTATCCGCGGGGACAGCTCCACGAACGCGAAACGGCGTCGCATCGCCGCGTCGACCAGGGCGATCGACCGGTCGGCCGTGTTCATCGTGCCGATCACGAACAGGTTGGGCGGGAGCGCGAAGTCGTCCCCGGAGTAGGTCAGACGGACCGACCTCGTCCGGTACTCCAGGAGGAAGTACAGCTCGCCGAAAACCTTGGCCAGGTTGGCGCGGTTGATCTCGTCGATGATCAGGAAGTGCGGGATGTGCCGGTTGCCCTCACGGGAGGCGAGATCGGCGAGCTCCCGGAGCGGGCCCGCTGTCAGCCGGAAGGCCACGTCCCGCGTCTCGGGATCCTCCACGGGTCGGAACCCCTCGAAGAAGTCCTCGTAAGCGTAGGAGGGGTGGAACTGTACGATCTTGACCTGCTCCGGTCCGCCGCCGAAGTGCTCGGCCAGCTTCATCGCGAGGTACGTCTTGCCGGTTCCCGGGGGGCCGTAGAAGACCAACTGCCGTTCATCCAGAAGAAGTTCGCGTATCTCGTCCAGCCAGGCCCGATCATGGACGAGGAGGTCGGTGGTGAGTTCCGCGGTGATGTCCGGCAGTGACAGCTCCCGTTGGGAAGGCCGTTCGACGGTCAGGTACTCGCCGGTGCCGTCGGCCGCTGCGGGGTTCGTACGCTCCGTACGCCCGACGAGCCCGTCCAGCGCGTCCAATATGCCGGTCAGGTCGACGACATCATGCTGGACGGACAGCTTCTGCTGGATCTCCTCCGGCAGGTCCTCGTACGCGTGGCTCTGCGGCAGCCAGGTGACGGTCCTGCGCAGGTTGGACAGCCCGCCCGGCGACGAGGCCTGGACGGCCTCGCCGGTGACCTGCCCGATGTGCAGCCGGCCGTCACCGATGGTGGCCACCGTGTCGTCCACGCGCATCTGCGTCAGAAAGGCGTGCAGCTCGTCGACGAGGCCCCGCTTCTGGTTGTACGACGCCGCCCCCTCGTACCCATCCTCGATGTAGCGGCGCAACGCGCTCTTGGTCGGATCGGTCTCCTCCAGCGGTGGCAGATGGGCACCCGCGAGCGACACGAAGCCCTCCTTCAGCCACAGCTGCCGGACCAGGTTGTGCCCGGAGACGTTGGAGCCGCGGACCAACCACGCCTTCCGCGGGGGACGCCAACTCGTAGACAGGTAGTCGGCGAGCGGATGACCTTCGGCGGTTCGCCAGGACTCCGGGCCGGAAGCGTCGTACCCGTACACCAGAGCGGCCGCGGCCGAGGAAGAGTTGCACTCGATGTCATGAGCCACTGTCCAACGCGACGGTGCGTCAGGCCGGTCGGGATCGGCGGGCACATCGACAAGCCCGCCGCTCGCGCGTAGATCCGCGCGGATCCGGCGCGCGTGGTCACCGAGACCAGGCCAGGCCTCGGCGGCTACCGTCGAGCCCTCCTGCAGGAGGAACTTGTGCGTGCCGTTGCCGCCGAACTCCGCGAGCAGATGTCCGCGCGCCTCAGCCCCGTCCTTGGGGAGCCTGATGCGGAACTCGGGCGCGCCGGGAAGGCGGTCGGGCTGCGGCATGGAGGACCTTTCCAGGGGCGGCCGAGGCCTTGGGCGAACGTCGCCAGCTTACCTGTTGACACTGTCAAGTGATTCGCCATTGAGGTAACGAATCTTCTGCACTATGCGTTGACAGTGTAAACGTGCTGTCCTTACAGTGCGGATGTGCCCGGATGGCTCTGCCGGGCGGAACCGGCGGTTGACCGCTGGAGTGGGGGGCGTTATGGGTGGGGAGTCGACGGCCGAGGCCGAAAGACGCACGATCGAGGCAGAGTTGCCGTCCGTCATCAAGAGGCTGAAGAGCTGTGCGTCTCACGGAGGCGTGGTGAGTCAGCGGGCCTTCTCCGCAGAGGCGAACCGGCTCGGACTGACGAGCGACGAGCAGCGGAGAAGGCTCCGAAACGGGCTTGCCGCTCTCGGTATTCATGTAAGGGCCTCGCCCCGGACGAAGCCGTCGGTTCCGCAGTCCGTCCACCCTGAGCTCGGGGCCGTGCCGAGCGAGGCGGCGAGACGCCTCGCTCAGGCCCGGAGGATGCTGGCCCGCTATGCCGACGCCGACGGGAAGGTGAGCAGGCTCGCCCATGACGGTGTCGTACGGCTCCACGGGCTCGGCCCAGGAGAAGTGCGTGAGCTGATCGCCGCCTTCCCGGTCACGCGCCCCCTCCCGCTCGTGCAGACGGTGACAAGCGGTCAGGTCCCGCCTAGGGCACCCGCATCCGCTCCGGCGCCGATCGGCAGGAAGCGTGCCACCTCCTCTGTTCCCGCCATGGACGCGCGACTCGCCGACGCCATCCGCGAAGCCCGGGTGGTGCTGGAAGCGGACCGATGGCGCCGGAACCCGGACAAGGTGATGCTCAAGGCGGAAGAGGAAGTGGGTCTCGCCGTCCTCCTCCGCGGCGGTGCTGAACTCCTCACCCGTGATGTTCCGAAGGAGGAGATCGCGGCGCTGCCCCGCGACAGCGAGCGGTGGCGGGCGTACGAGTGCCTCGTCCTGCACAACCGGCGGCTCGTGTGGAAGATCGCGCTGGGCCATCAGGGGCGCGGACTGGATGTCGACGACCTCACCCAGCACGGACAGATCGGACTCATGCGGGCGGCCCGCAAGTTCGACGCCACCAAGGGCTACAAGTTCTCGACCTACGCCACGTGGTGGATCAGGCAGGCCCTCACGCGGGCCGTCGCCGACGAGGGCACCCTGATCCGGGTGCCGGTGCACATGCACGAGAAGGTGAACAAGGTTGCCAACGCCGAGCGCAAGCTCCTGAACGAAGGCCGCGCCCGAACCATCGACAACGTGGCCTACGTCAGCGGCCTCACCTTCGCCGAAGTGGAACAGGTACGCAGGATCAGCCGGACCACCGACTCCCTGGACCGAATCATCGGTGACGATGCCGCGCTCGGTGACCTCATCATCGGGCCGAGCCGACTGCCCGCACCCGACGTCGTATTGATCCGCAAGGAGCTTCAGGCACGCCTGCGGCACGTCCTGGAGCACCTCACCGAACGTGAGCGGCATGTGCTCATCCGGCGAACCGGTCTCGACGGTGACGAGCCGGACACGCTGGAGGACATCGGAGTCGTCTTCGGCGTCACCCGTGAACGAATCCGCCAAATCGAATACAAGGCCAAGGCGAAGTTTCGTGGCCAACTGATCCGTCACGGGATGATCCCGTCGCACGTCTGAACCCGACGGATCTACCGCCGTCCCCTCTGGCCGCCCCACCTGATCCGAAGGAACCCGCACATGGACCCGCGCCAAGAGCTGGTCGACTACCTCACCCGCCAGCTCGTCGGCCCCGTCGGCGGTGACGACGAGGTGCTCGACGCGCCGCCGGACCGGCAGTACCTGATGGGCACGCTCTATCCACAACAGGCAGACCTCCAGCGCCGTCTCGCCCTCGCCGCCGACGACCCCGAGGCTCCCGGTGCCGAGCAGGAAGCCCCCGACGTGGATCCGGCCCCCGACCCTGTGCCGGAGACCAACAGCTGGCTGCCCGCGTCCCTCGGCGTCAGCTTCTACACCGATGCCACCGACATCGAGGTGAGGTGCGCCGCTGCCCGCTACGAGACCCAGCGGAACGAATCCGGGCGCGGACGACGCTGGCAGCGCGTCCCCCTCACCCCCGAAACACACCAGATCGGCCCCGACCGGGAGGAGGTGCCCGTTTTCGGCGGCCGCGCGAAGATCCAGCTGACCCGCCGCTCTTACGGCGAGGGCACCCTCATCACCGTGGCCCTGGTCAACGAAAAACATCACGACGGCACCGACGGCAAGGCGCCGGACTGGGACGACATGCTGTTCCAGTGCCGGCTCAGCGTCCGCCCCGCCGACGGCGCGGTGCTGCCGTATCCCAGCGTCCGGCTCGCCAGCCGTGACCCCGAGGAACGCGAACTGCGCCTCCAGTACCGGCATGTTGTCACCCATGCCGTCGGTCACGGCTGCGCGGTCCGAGAGGAGCGCGGCGAGGACGACCGCGTCGAATTCCTAGCCTGTGAGGCCCTGCCGCGCGCCGAGGTGCCGGCCATCCGGGCCGGCGGCCCGCTCGACGCCCCCGTGCTCACGATCGCCCACCTGGCCGACCCGACTGTCAGCAGTGACCAACTCCGCGAGGAGCTGGCCGAGTTCTCGGCCTCGTACCACGCCTGGTACGTGGGGCAGCGATCCGTCCAGGTACCGCCCTGGGGCCGGGAGGCCGCGGAGCGGATTCTCGACCGCGTCCGCCAGGCGGTCACCCGCATTGAGTCCGGCGTGCGCACCCTGTGCGACCCGAACCGCCCTGAACTCCTCGCCGCTTTCCGTATCGCCCAGCGCGCCATGTTGCTGCAGATGCGGCACTCCGCACCCGACCAGGCCGGTCAGCGGCGTCACCGCTCGGACCCGGTGGCCCTCGACCCGCCCCTCGACCCCCAGGCCACCTGGCGGCCCTTCCAGCTCGCCTTCTTCCTCCTCGCCCTCGACGGTGTCGCCGAACCCGGCCACCGCGACCGCGAGACCACCGACCTGATCTGGTTCCCCACCGGCGGTGGCAAGACGGAGGCCTATCTGCTTCTGGCCGCCTTCACCATCGCGCTGCGTCGGATCCGCGGCGAAGGCGGCGGAACCACCGTGCTCAGCCGCTACACCCTCAGTCTGCTCACCACCCAGCAGTTCCAACGCGCCGCCACCACGATCTGCGCCCTGGAACACCTCCGCCGCACCGAACCCGGACTCGGCCTCGGCGGCGAACCCGTCACCATCGGCCTGTGGGTCGGCGACACCACCACCCCGAACAAGTTCCAGACGGCCAAGGTCGCCTTCGACGAGCAGCGCGAGGCCAGCCACCCCGAGGACGTCTTCATCCTCGACCGCTGCCCGTGGTGCGGCACCCGCATCCTGCCGTCGGCCTGGTCAAGCGTCCGTGACGACTACGGAGTCCGCGCCACGACAGACGAGTTCGCTTTCTACTGCACCCGTGACGAGTGCGCCTTCCACGACGTCCTGCCCGTCGCCGTGGTCGACCAGCACCTCTACGAGAAGCCGCCCACCTTCGTCCTCGGCACCGTCGACAAGTTCGCCCGACTCGCCTGGGAGCCCGACTCCGGCAGCCTCTTCGGCGCGGGTACTGACAACCGGCCCCCGTCCCTGATCATCCAGGACGAGCTGCACCTGCTCACCGGACCGCTCGGCACCACGGTCGGCCTCTATGAAGCGGCCATCCTGGAACTGTGCACCGCCCCGGACGGCCGTCCGCCCAAGATCGTCGCTGCCACGGCCACCATCCGCCGTTCCGCCGAACAGGTCCGCGCCCTGCACCAGCAGGACGTCCAGCTCTTCCCGCCATCCGGACTCGACGCCCGCGACAGCTTCTTCGCCGTCCCCGACAGCGGCCGCCCCGGCCGCCTCTACCTCGGCGTCATGGCACAGGGACACACCGCGGGCCGCGGCGCCGTCGCCACCACGGCGGCCATGCTCCAGGGCGTCCACCAGCTTCCCGAGGAGCACCGCGACGACTACTGGACGCTCGTCGCCTACCACCACAGCCTGCGGGAACTCGGCCGTACCGTCACCGCGGCCGGCGACGACATTCCCGCCCAGCTCCGGGGACTCGACGAGGGCACCGGTGTACGGGCACTCGGGGACGGCGACGTACAGGAACTGACCAGCAACCTGAAGCGCGCCGAGCAGCCCATCCTCCTCGACCGCCTCGAAAAGCCCTGGACAGATCCCCGGTCGGTTTCGTTCCTGCCGTGCACCAACATGCTGTCCGTCGGCGTCGACGTGAAGCGGCTCGCGTACATGCTCATGCAGGGCCAGCCCAAGACCACCGCCGAGTACATCCAGGCGACCAGCCGCGTCGGCCGTCACCACGTGCCCGGACTCGTCGTCACCTACTTCAACGCCACGCGCCCGCGCGACCGGTCCCACTACGAGACGTTCACGGACTACCACCGCGCGCTCTACCGCTACGTCGAGCCTGCCAGCGTCACCCCCTGGTCCCTGCCCGCGCGCCGCCGCGCCCTGCACGCCGCGCTCGTCATCCTGGTCCGCCACCGGCTCGGCCTTGCCGCCGAGAACCGGGCCGGACGGATCACCGACCACAAGCAGGAGGCCGGGCGAATCGCCGACGCCCTCGCCGAGCGTGCCGCGACCGCCGAACGCGGCGCCACGGGAGCCGACGCCGACACGGTACGCGCCGATGTGCGGGCGGAACTCGGCTACCTCCTCGACGACTGGTACCGACAGGCCGACACGGCCGCCGCCGAGGGCAAGCCCCTTTACTACCGCAGCCAGGGCAAGGGCCAGCACAACCTGCTCAAGATCTTCGAGCAGCGCTACGGCATGTGGGAGACCCTCAACTCCATGCGCAGTGTCGACCGCGAGTGCCAGATCACCGTGACGGGAGCAGGAAAGTGAAGCGCAAACTCCGGGTCCGCCAGGCGCAGACCGTGCTGCCGTTCGGCGTGGGCGCCGTACTCGACGTCCAGGGCGAGTCGTTCGTGGCCGCCGGCATCGAGAACTGGCCTCAGCTGAAGACCTCCGTGCCCTCTGAACGGCTCGCCGCCCGCCTCGGCGTGACCGGTTTCTTCGCAGCGCCCCACACTCTCAACGACCGCTACGACCAGCCCGACCGCCCAGGCGTCCCCTATGTGCGCTTCCCCGGCTGGCTGTTCTGCGGCTCCTGCCGTGCCATGGTCCGCTTCCTGCGCGAGAACGAGAAGCCGGGCGAGCCGCCCGTCTGCGCGTCCTGTGCCGCCGCACCTCGTCTCACCCCGATGCGGTTCGTCCGTATCTGCCCGGACGGGCACCTCGACGACGTCGACTGGTGGTACTGGGCCCACTCCAAGCTCGCGCCCGAACTGCGGGACACCTGCTCCGAGTCGAAGCACGCCTGGAAGGCACGCCGGCTCAGCTTCCGGGTCGCCGACCGCGCCTCCGGACTCGAAGCGCTCTCGGTACGCTGCGGGGCGACCAGGGAGAGCGGCAAGCCCTGCGAAGCCGAACGTGACCTGCTCGACGTTCTCGGCCCCCAGGGCGGACACTGCTCGGGCCGCAACCCCTGGCAGCGCTGGGACGCGAGAGCTACCTGCGGCCAGCAGGTGCACATCGTGCAGCGCACCGCCGGCAACGTCTACTACCCGGTCGTCTACTCGGCCCTCGACATCCCCCAGACCGACGAAGCCCCGCGTGCGGAGCAGGACGCGGCGGAGGCCGTCCTGGGCCACGGCTGCTGGTCACTCCTGCTCGACGCACTCGACACACCCAGAGCCGACACTTTCCGAGGCTTGATCAAGGAGGACACGGACGCCCCCGACAGCCTGATCGACCAGCTCGTCGCGGAGGCCACGGGTGCCCCCGCGCCATCGCCCGCCGACCGGCCGGAGCCCGGAAAGTCCGGCAAGATCGACCTCAGCCGCGACGAGTGGTACGCCTTCGACGCCACCCGGCTCCCGGAACCCACGAAGGAGTTCGCCGTCCGCCGTGGCGGACTCGGCCTCGAAGGCGAGAAGGAGGAACCCTGGGCCGCCCTCGATGCGCACATCGACGGTGTCGTCCTCGTCGACCGCCTCCGTGAGGTACGGGCGCTGACCGGCTTCCGCCGCCACTCGCCGGGCGGCACCCTCGTCAAGGCGGACACCAGCGGTCGCCTGCGCTGGCTGCCCGCGACGGAGGTCTACGGCGAGGGCATCGTCCTCACCTTCGACGAACAGCGCCTCACGGCCTGGGAGAACGACACCCGCGTGCGGACCCACGTCCACGACATCCGCGGGGACCTCGACGCGTCGTTCCGCGACGAACAACTCGCCGAGACCGTCGGCAGCGTACTCTCGCCCCGCTTCCTGCTCCTGCACACCGTCGCCCATCTGCTCATCCGCCAGCTCTCCTTCGACTCCGGCTACACCACCGCAAGCCTGCGCGAGCGCGTCTACGGCCGCCCCGAGTACGGCCAGCGCGGTCTGCTGATCTACACGGCGGCCGGTGACGCGGAGGGCACCCTCGGCGGTCTGGTCCGGCAGGGCGAGGCACCGCACTTCGCCGAGACGCTCATCCGCATGCTGGAGGCGGCCGCCTGGTGCTCCGCCGACCCGCTGTGCGCCGAGCACACCGGCCAGGGCTTCGGCAACCTCAACCGGGCCGCCTGCCACGCCTGCACCCTGCTGCCCGAGACGAGCTGCCAGACCAGCAACACGCTCCTCGACCGCGCCCTGGTCGTCGGCTCCGCCCGCGTCCCCGGCTACTTCACCGATGTCCTCACCGCGAGCCGCGAGTACGCCGCCGCCACCGTCCTGGGATGACACCATGACCACCGCGAACGCCCCCGTCCTTCACCCCGACCTCGTCCCCGCTCAGCGCGACTGCCTGGACACCCTGCCGCTGACGGGCAACCACGTCGTCAGCGGCCCGCCCGGCAGCGGCAAGAGCCTGCTCGCCGCCCACCGCGCCGTCCATCTGGCCCTCACCGGCCACCCCACCGTGCTGCTGTCCCGCTCCAACCTGCTGCGCCAGCTTCTGCAGGGGATGCTCGACGGCCTCACGGTCCCCGGCGCACCCGCCGAAGCCGCCACCGTCCACAGTTGGATCCAGCGCCGCTTCGGCCACGACGTGCCGCGCACCGAGGACGGCTGGTTCGACTGGACGGCCCTCACCCACCGGGTCGCCGCCACGCTCGGCGAGAACGACGCTGCCACCCCCCACCTGGTCGTCGACGAGGGCCAGGACCTGTCGCCGGGCTTCTACCGGCTGGTCCGCCTCGCCGCCGCCTCCGTCACGGTGTTTGCCGACGAGTGCCAGCGCCTCACCGAGACGAACTCCACCCTCACCGAGATCACCGAGGCCCTCGGCCGCTCCACCAGCCGTGTCGAGATCGCCGGCAACCACCGCAACACCCGCGAGATCGCCTCGCTCGCCGAACACTTTCGCACCGCCGGCCCCCGACCGGACCTGCCCTTCCGCAGCGGTCCCCGGCCTGAAGTCCGTCACTACTCCGGTGACAAGGACATCGCCGACGACATCGCTGCCAGAGCGGCGCGGCAGCCGCGGGACCGCGTCGGCGTCATCGTCAACTCCCTGCGCACCGCGGCCGAGCTGATGCGGCGCCTGGAGCGGGCCGGCCTTGCCCAGGAGCCTCAGCTGTACAGCTCGGCGGCCGGCTCCGGCCGCTACCGCGACCTCGACCTCGGCCGCCCCGGCGTCGTCCTTGTCCACCGCGCCAGCGCGAAGGGCCTCGACTTCGACACCGTCGTCATCCCGGACACCGAGACCGACGCCGGCACCGACCCCACGGCGGCGACCCTGCGCATGGCGTACTACGTCATGATCACCCGTGCTCGGGAGCGGCTGGTGCTGGGCTGGCAGGGGAGCGGGCTGCCGCGGCAGCTGGCGGGGCTGGACGGATGGGTGGAGTCGCGGTGACGGGATCACTGCGGCTACGGACGTTCGACGTCAGACGTACGCTGCGTCGGAGAACAAGGGGGAGACGATGACTGACGACCGCAAGACGACCGTGCCCGTGTGGACGCTGGCGACCGCTGACGTCCGGGTGCCTGGGTTGGCCGCGGGCGAGTCGATGACGGCCGAGCGCCTGGCTGAACTGCGCGGAGTGCTGGCCGTTCTGGCCGACGAGCCGATCGTCACACTTGAGGTGCATCCGCTGCCCGACAAGATCGACCGCGGCCGTGGCATCCCGCTCGACGCCGCGAGTCCCTTGGCGCAGCACTTGTCGCAGTTCATCACGCAGTCGACGCGGACCTCCCTTACGGCGGCCAGGGCGACCGCGTCCGGTGAGAATCTGTATCGCATGGTGGTCCCGGCGAAGGTCGCCGCCCAGTTCGGGAAGGGCCTCGTGCGCCCGATGGTGGCGAAGGGAGCGGCCGGTGGCTTCCGTGGTCCGCTGGTGGACGCGGGGGGCAAAATCGTCGCTGGTTCGAGGTTCGTGCCGGTCGGAGGGGCGGCAGCGGCCGGCACGGTCGGCGGGGCCGGTGCGACCGCCGGTGCCGCGGCCGCCGGCGGCACGGTGCTCACCGTGGCCGCTCCGCTCGTGCTCATGGCCGTGGCGGTGGGGGTGAGCGCGTACGCCGACCACAAGCGCCAGCAGGCCATAGAACACATCACGGAATTGCTGGAACAACTCCAGCAGGACAAGCTCGACGACGAGCACAGTGCGCTCAACGGCTGCCGTGCCGCCATCGACAAGGCCACGGCCATCCTGCTCGACGAGGGCAAGCTCGGTGTCTCACTGGGACTCGACTCGGCGGTGCACACCATCGACACGGCGCTGAGTAAGGCCGACCTCCGCCTTGCCCGATGGCAGAGCGCGCTCGACGGACTGCCCGAGGGCGAGGCCGTCGAACTCGGCACGCTGACCAAGTCGTTCCCCGGCGTCGACGACCAGGGAGGCGTGTTCCGCACCCACGTCGAACTCGCCTCCCTGGCCATCGCGCTGATGCGGCGGGTCGTCGTCCTCCAGGCCGTCGACCACGCCCAGAGCAACCCCGGCAATGCATTCGAGAACTTCACCCGCGCACTCAAGCGCGATCAGCAGCGTCTCGACGAACTGGAGTCGGGCATCGCCGGTGTCCTGGTACGCCTGTCGGCGCTGGAACTGGGCCGCCCGAACGGAATGCTGCCCGTCTTCACGAGCGGCGAAGTCGATCGCCTCATGAGCGCGGCACACCGGATTCACAAGCTGGGCGACGGCGTCACGGGCAACAGCCGCACGACAGACGTGGCGATCGAGATCGCCCGCAGCAAGGACGGCTCGGTGGTCGTGTTCCCCGCGCTGCCCGCGTAGACGAAGGCGCGAGGGACAGCTCATGCTGAGGCCAGTCAGGAGTCGTATGTACAGGGTTATGCCATGGTGAGGCTGCAGACATTGCGGGGGTACCTTCTCGAAGAGGTTCTCGCCTGGCTGCTCCGGTCCAGTGGGTACCGTCTGCTGACGGAGAAGGACGACCCGGCCCGGCCGCCGTGGAAGGTGTTGGAGCAACGCACACACGGACTCGTGGTGCGGGGACGCGGGGCGTGGCATCAGGCGGACTCTCTGGGAGAGTTCCAGTACGTGCCCCCGTTCTCACTCCCGATCCGCCTGTTCGCCGAGGCGAAGTTCATACGCGCCAAGGTCGGTCTCCCCACCGTACGCAATGGTCACGGTGTCGTGCACGACCTGAACGAGAACGTCGTCACCACATTGGTGAACGGCTCCGGCCCGCACCGGCCGAGGGTGCGCTACCACTACAGTTACGCGATCTTTTCGGCATCAGGGTTCACCCAGGATGCCCAGGAGTTCGCGCTTGCCCATCAGATCTCTCTCATCGATCTCTCTCTGCCCGACTTCCAGCCGCTGCTCGATCTGGTGAGAACGGCGGCCGAGTCGGTGTACAACGCCATGGCGCCGATGCCGCCGAGCCAGCGACCCACGGTGTACAAGATCCGCAACTACTTACGTCGGCACCTCTTGAACCTGTGGGACGGACCCGCAGCCAATGCCTCCTCGGTGACCGATCCGCTCGACACGTTGGCGGCGGGCCTGCGCCGGCGGTCATCCCTGGGGCTCGTCCTGGCCTTTCCCGCCGCTCCTTTCGTTCTCGGGCTCGTCTCCGACGATCTCCGTGCCTTTGTCAGACACTCGCTCGAACAGCCGACCCATGCTGTCCGTGTGCACAGGAGCCACCGGTCGGTGGGGCATCCCGTGTGGCTGATCGAACCGCGCGAAGGCCATGCCTACAGGCTGACCTTCAGCCTGCCGGAGCAGGTCGAATCATGGATCCTGGACCAGGAGGAGGGAACGCGGTCCCGCACCCGCTGGATGACGCGGAATCTGCTCTCTGCCATCACCATGTACTGGGTTGACGAAAACCACACCCACACTTTCCAGCTTCAATACAGCTCGGAGGAGTTTCGGGAGGTCAGCGGGAGGCCTGGACCGTCCTTCAGTGACTTCGGCGAGACAACCGATCTCTTTTGATCCCAAAGGCGTGCCACAGACGGAGTTCGGCAGGCGGAGCAATGGGCACCGCGAGCGACTTCCGAGCGCTTCGCTCCGTTCCACCTTGTCGGCGTCCACCGCGGATCCTGCTTCTTCCGCATCCTCCACAGCCGACAACCGGCTATGGAGGGGCGTCGCCGTCCTCGGCACTGTCGGCGGCGATCACCACCGCCCGGGTGATCCGGTGGTTGGTCCGGGGCCATGGCCTGGGGAGAACACTTCTGCCGCGACCTTGATGTGGCACGAGAACCTTGAAGGCGCGTCACGGTCAGGTGCGGTACTCCTGCCAGGTCCCGAGCAACTCGGTCTGGGCGAAGGGAGGCAGCCCGTCGCCGAACTTTCGGAGGCGTTCCCACGCGGCCTTCAGGGCCGCCAGGTCCGGGAAGCAGTCGGCGTAGACGGCGTAGTGCATGACGTCCTCGACGGTGAAGCAGTCGAGTCCGTAGCGGGCGGCCATGCGCTGTCCGTCTCGGTCGTCCATGCCGACATACACCGTGCGTCCACGCTGCGCGAGGTACGAGCCGTGGGCGACGACGACACACTCACCCAGGTGCTGCCGTTGTTCGTGAGCTCTTTCGAAATCGCTGTCGCGGATCTCGCTGAACCGGTCGATCAGGTCGGGGTCGCTGGATATGAGGGTCAGCTCGGGCAGGACAGTGATGTGGGCGCTGCGCTCGACCGCCGCCCAGCGCTTGCGCAGGCCGGGAAACTTGGGGTCCTTGCCCTTGACCTCCTCGCAGACCTCGTGGGGAACGTGGATCCGCCAGCCTGCGTGTCCAACGCTCTCAGGAGAACGTCGACCAGGTTCGCGCCGGCGAAGTGGACACAGACCACCGCGTCGAGGATGGAGACAGTGGGTTCGGGGTCGCTCTCGGACTCCCCGGATTCGTTCGCCCTCACGTTCACGCCTGTGGTGGCTCCTCGTCGTCGCGGTTCTGGAGCCGTCGGCGAGCGGCTGCCATGGACCGGGCATCGATCCGTCGGGCTTCAGGAGCAGCAGGGGGCCGGATACCGGCCCCTTCCAGCTGGGCTTCGGCGTCCTGAACGTCCATGCACAGCAGGCGAGCCAGCGGTTTCAGACCGATGGAGCCGGCCGCGTACGCCTGAACCGCGCGTTCGAGGATCCGGCGCGGCGGACTGATCTGCTGTGCGGCCTTGACCTCGGCTTCGTACTCCGGGCCCCATCCGAACCGCCAGGCGGCTTCCCGGTTGGTGGGCAGAGCGTTCTGGCATTCCGGGGGCAGACCAATGCCGAGTTTGGCGCACTGGATGCGGGCCACGGAGAGCGAGACGCGGTAATGCCGGGCGACCTGGGCGAGCCGCCGCAGCGGGTCGACGCTGCCGTCGCCCGCTGTGGGCGCGCAGGTCGTCGCGGTTCGCTGCCACTCCTGGCGCACTCCTTCCAGCGGGGCCAGGAAATGACGGGCGAACGCGTCGCACCGGATCTCCTGCGGCGAGCGGCCGCCCCGCAGGTGGTCGACGGCGACTCCGTCGTCGAGGACCACATGACCGAGCTCGTGCGCGTAGGAGAAACGCTGCCGTTCGGGTACGTCGCAGATGTTGACGAGCGCGACGGCCACCCCTCGGGCGGGGTCCTGGGCGGAGATGCCGCTGACGGTGCTCGGTATCGAGACCGCGCCGGCGTCCAGGTGGGTGGCGGTCTCAAGCAGCTCCGGAAGGTCCACGAGTGGTGCGATGCCCAGCCCCAGCCGTGTACGCAGAGCAGCCGCGGCTGTCCGCCCCTGTCCCTCCGCGTCGGTGACAGGGGCCGACCGGCCGGAATCGCGCGGCGGCGTGGGCGTGCGATGCGGGGCAGCTGATTCTGTCAGCCGGTCGTCGAGCGCCAGGAGATCGACGGCCATCCGTCTCGCCTCGTCCAGATCCTCCTGGGTGGCCTCCCGCGCCGTTCGCGGGGCGACCCGGACCCGGTCGGCGACCGGGTTCCCCTGGAGGAGATAGCGCAGGGGCACGTCCAGCGCTCGCGCGATCCGGTCCAGTTCCGTGACGCTCAGCGCTGCTCGGGCACCCTGCTCGATCCGGTGCAGCGTGGGCTGGCTGAGCCCGGCGTGTTCTGCCAGATCCCGCTGGTTCAGCCCCGCGCGTGCACGCTCCCGCTGGATGTGCCGGCCTACTTCTTCCAGCTCTTCCACCTGCATGAGGACCCCCGTGTGCCGTCTTGAATCAACTATTCTACCTTTGATTCAGCCGCGCTGCCAGCAGGAGAGGCGGGCGTGCCACGTCCTGGGGAGTGCTGCGTGCTGCACGGGAGCGTGTGTCGGCCGGCGCGATCAGGCTTCGGTGATCGGTGTCGTGAGCACGGCCCGGACGGTCTTGCCGCTGGGCGGGTGGGGGACGCAGTCCCAGTGGTCGGCGAGGGCGGTGACGAGGGTCAGGCCGCGCCCGCCCGTGCGGAACGCATCGGCTTCGGTGGAGCCCGTCACGATCTGTGGGTAGAGGTCTCCTCGGGCGTCGCTGACCTCCACGCGCAGGCGGCCGGCTGACGGGTCGAAGACGAGCGTCAGCCGAAAGCAGCGGCCCGGTACCCGGCCGTGGATGACGGCATTGGCGGCGAGCTCCGCGACCACGGCTTCGGCACGCTCCGTCAGGTCGGGCGGGGCGTCCCAGGAACGCAACTCGTTCACGCCGAGGAGCCGGGCGAGTCGCGCGCCGCGCCGCGTGGACGAGAGGAGCTGTGTGAACGTGCGTGCGGGAGCCTTGAGTTGCGGGGCTGGATGGTTCATGACGCCAGCGTGGTGGCCGGGAACGGGTGGACGCGACCCCGCTGTCCCGTACGCGGAGTTACCGTACGGGCACATGGGGTGGACGGTACGACCGGATTGCCATCACGCTGAGTGCGGGGCGACAGCCAAGGGGCTGGCGTTGCGCGGTTCGGCGAGAAAGGCGGCGCATGGACATCGACGAAGGGGACGCGAGCGGGGGCCTCGGCGTGCGGGTGGCGACGGCGGGGGACTGGGAGCGGGAGCCGCACCCGTCCGACAGCCTGCGCACGTTCGGCGCCGTTGTCCAGGCGTTGCGTGAACACGCGGGGCTGAGCCGAGCCGAACTCGCCGCTCAGGTCCAGTACTCCAAGCACACCGTGGAGTCCGTGGAGCTGGGGCGCCGGATGCCGGACGAGGCGTTCGTGGAGCGTGCCGAGGCGGCGCTTGGGAACACGGGTGCGCTGCGCAAGGCCGCGCGTCATCTGACCAGGGGTGAGGCGGGACTCGCGGCGTGGTTCCGGCGGTGGGCTCGGCTGGAGAGGGAGGCGGTGAGCCTGTGCACGTACGAGTGCCGGTTGGTGCCGGGGTTGTTGCAGTCGGAGGCGTATGCGCGGGCACTCTTCGAGAATCGGATCCCGCTGCTGACGGATGAGCAGTTGGAGGCGCAGGTCGAGGCGAGGATGGAGCGGCAGCGCATGCTGCACGAGCGTCCAACAGTTCCGTTCCACTTCATCGTTGAGGAAGCGGTCCTGCGGCGGAGGCTGGGCGGCGCCGAGGTGCGGCGCGAGCAACTGAACCACGTCCTGGAGCGCACGTTGCCTCGCAATGTGACGTTGCAGATCATGCCGCTGGAAGCCGAGTACCACTCGTGCATGGATGGGCCTCTGCGCCTACTGGAGACCCCGGAAGGGCGTCGACTCGCATACTCGGAGGGCCAGGAAAGCGGGCGGCTGATTGGCGATGCGAAAGAGGTGAGAGTTCTCCAGCAGCGCTATGACACACTGCGGTCGCAGGCCCTGCACCCCAAAGATTCCCGGGCCTTGCTGGAGCGACTGCGAGGAGAGGCATGAGCACGACGGAACTCGCCTGGTTCAAGTCAAGCTATAGCGGTAGCTCGGGCGACGACTGCGTGGAGGTAGCGATCGCAGAACGGGCCGTTCACGTAAGGGACTCGAAGGACGTGAGCCGCCCGGCCTTCGCGGTCGGCCGTGAGGGCTGGCGGTCGTTCGTGCAGTTCGTGGACCACGCCTGAGCGGGGCGCTGGAAGTGACGGTGGCGCTCTGATCGGGCGCCACCGCAGCGCTTACGTGACGTCGGGCTGGGGATCCTCGTACTCGTCGTCGGTCGCCAGTGCGGCGGGGAGCGGCAGTCCGTACTTCTCGCAGAGAAAGCGGGTCTGGCAGTACCGCTGGGCGTCGGCGGCCACCCTGCCGAGGACTGCGGCATTCATGCCCGCACCGACGAGAATCCCGACGAACGGCACGACCTTGGCGACGTTCTGCACCGGCACCCTGGAGCCGGCCGGGCCGAGCTGCTGCATCAACTTCTCCAGGGCGGCCACGAGGCGATGGTCCTGGCGGAGCTTCTGCGACCAGTTGACGCGTCCCTTGAGTGCGTGCGCCGCCCGGGCTGTGTCACGCAACGGCTCGGCCTTCGCCGCCTGCGCCATGAAGGACCGGCGTACCAGGCGCTGGATGAAGACCTGCTCTTCGGGGTCCTTGGCGTCGTAGCCGTACGAGTACGCGATGCGCGAGGCGATCGACGTGCTCAGTACCTGGACGACGAGGATGTCCGCCGTCATCGCGGCGGGGATACCGGCGACGGGGACCAACGCCAGCACGCCCATGGCGCCGCCTTCCAAGGCGCCTGCGGTGCGCCACTTGAGGGTGTTGCGGGTCAATAGGCGGTCGCAGAACTTGAGCTCCTGCTTCCGTAGTTCGGTGAAGCTTTCGAGATCGAGACCCTGCTTGCGGGCGATCTTCTCGACGTTTTTCGGGTCGTTGAGCTCCCTGGCTGACTCATTGACCAGGTCAAGCAACGCCGCAGCGCCCGCGAGCGCCGGTCGCAGGGCCTTGTCGGCGACCGCGTCGCCCGCGCGCCGCATCGGTTCCGAGACCGCGTCCGGGACGGCGTCGGCGACCCGTCTTGTGGCCTTTCCTGCTGCCTCGCCGGTGCGAGTGAGCGCGGTGCTGGCCCAGTTGGGCAGGCCGCGGCGGTTGTTGCGGCGCTGCCAGTGGTCGTTGAGCTTGGCCCACACCTGTTTGTCGTACTCGCTCATCGCGGGTATTGCGCCGGGGAGTCGGTCGGCGTCTGTGCTCACTGGGGTTCTCCGTTTCGACGGTGGTCCCTGGGTGCCGTGGTGTGGACCTGCTGCGTGCTCGAACCGGTCAGGGTCAGGTGGTGTGCCGGGGGCTGTGGCCCGGGGGTGAGGCGAGGGGGGAGCGGTAGGTGCCGGACTCACCCTCGGTGAGCGGGGTTTCCAGGGTCAGGCCGGAGGCAGCCATGCGGTCGTACTCGGTGAGGACGAGACGCTTGGTCCGGTACTCGCCGAACGCGGAGATCTCGTTGTTCTTCAGGCCACCCGAGGCTGTCTGGAAGGATTCCAGGACGTAGTCGGTGTCCTCACGATTGATTCCGTAGAGGTGGAAGAAGTAGGCGTCCAGCTCGGCACGCAGTTGGGCGCGGCGGTCGTCGTCCCACTGGAACGGTTCTCCCTCGTCGCCCAGGTCGCGGGCGAGCGGGGTCATGTCGTAGGCGGTGTAGACGAGTTCTAGGACGCGGGGGAGGAGGAAGGGGAGATGGGGTTCGAAAGTGGTGGGGGTGGGGACGGGTAGCTGCTTCCAGATGAACAGCTTCATGTGGGCGTCGCTGATCTTCTGGCGACTCACGAAGTCGAAGACCAGGGAGGACTGGGTGGCGATGAGGGCGGCGACCAACGGGGGTGCAACACGGGGGAACATCAGGGGGTAGGTGTGACCGACGGCCGTGCGCGGGAGGAAGGCAGGGATGGCGGTGCGCTCGTTGGTCGAGGCGGTGACGTCGCACCAGCCGCAGAGCCAGTCACGGTCCCAGTGCTCTTCGGTGAGGCGCAGCTCGATGCCCTTGACCTCAACGTCCCGGTTGTTGCGTCGCGTGGCGATCTTCCCGTCCCGCTGGATCCAGTTGAGCGGTAGGGCCAGGCGCGCGGGATCCCGCAGCTCGTCGGTGGGCAGGTACTTGGGCTGGTTCTGTCGGTTGACGGCGGTCAAGCTCTTCACTACATCCGCGGCACGGTGGTTGAAGAAGTCCACCATCTTCGCCTCGTACAGCGGCAGCATTCGCTCCTCACCCCGCTCGAAGATGTTGCCCCGCAACTCCCACCCCTCGTCCTCAAGCCGCTCGCGGCTGCGGAAGAGGTCCGAGTCGTCGGCCATGTCGAAGAGGCGTTTGAAGGCCATGCTCCACGGGTTGCCGTTCCGTCGCTTTTCGTTCCACAGGACCGGCAGACGTCGGTACACATCAGCCGTGATGTCCGCGTCGCGCTGTGTGCGGAACACCGGGAGAGTGCCCGTGTTCGGGTTGATCCGAGCCAGGTCATCCGGGTCCAGCGCGAACACCCGGTTAGGGTCCTCCAGGTCCGTGATCTCGGACAGGAAGAAGCCGATGCGGCTGGCCTCCGCGCGTGCGGCCCGGCCGGTGAGGGAGATCAGGCAGAACTTGTAGCGGGAGTCCACGCTCTCGAACCATTTACCACCCTGCGGCAGCGCGGGCGACTTCGGGCGCCGGTTCTCGAAGTCGTACAGGGACGCCAGAACCCCCCGCTGTGTGAAGTCCGCGAACAGGTACTGCGACCCCGCCCCCGTCGCGACAGCGGTCGGCAGGATGAGACCGAACCGCCCCTCAGGTGCGACCACGTTCACCATCCGCTCGGCGAACAACGTGTCCGTCTGAAGGGAGTTGACGCCCTTGACCGTCAAGCCCTTGGCGCACAACGGGAACACCTCGGCGTCCCCCGCGAAGTGAAACGCCCCCTTGACCGCCCGCCGCGCCTCCCGATATCGCTGCCCGGCCTCCGGGTTCTCCCGCTCCCACTCCACGATCCGCGTACGCCGAGCCGTTCCCGAGATCTCCGCGATCTCCGGCGCGACCACGCTGAAGTACTTCTTGTCCTCGAAGTCGACCTTGTCCCACGGCGGATTCCCCACCACACAGGAGAACCCCCCAGCCCACCCCGTCTCCGGATCGACGGAACCCGCTCCCGCCGGTACCTCCCCGTCCTCCGGAACCGCAAAAACCTCCGGGAACTCCAAGTGCCAGTGGAAGAAAGCATATTGATCCCGCAATCGCACGATCTCATCGTGGGTCGACTGCGGCGCCGCGTCCCCCTCGGGATCCTCCAGCCCCCGGAACACCTTGTGCGTGATGGCCGGCGGTGCCTCCTCGCTCTTGACCCAGACGAACGCCGCACACCACGCGTCCGCGAGATGCAGAGCCTGCAGATATTCGGCAGAGTTCGCCCAGTCCCGGTAGTCGGCCTCCTTACGACGGATGTCCTTCAGCTCACCAGCCGGAGCCGCCGTGATCCGCCGCAGCCTCCGCGCGAACGAACCGTTGGCGACCTTCGTCTCCGTCTCGACCTCGAACAGGCCGCCCTGGCCCTCGCGTTCGTGGGCGTTACGGGAGAGGAGCTGCCGTGCCCACCCCTCGTCGTCACCCTCGGCCTTTTTGAACGCCTTGTCCGGGATCCCGTCCCGCATCAGCGCGGGCGTGGCCCCGATCAGGCCGTTGCCGTGCTTGATGTGCACGTCGAGGAAGCCGAGCGGCCGGCCGGGCTCCATCGCCTCCAGCCACAGGGACACCTTGGCCAGCTCGACGGCCATGGGGTTGAGGTCCACGCCGTACACACAGCGCGCCACGACCTCGTGCAGAGCGTGCCGCACGGCCCCCTCTGTGGGCTCCGGGTTGCGCTCACGCACCGCCGCCACTCGCTTGGCGATCCGCCGGGCCGCCGCCACCAGGAAGTGTCCCGACCCGCACGCCGGGTCGCACACCGTGAGGGACAGCAGCTCCTCGACGATCGTGTCGGCCGGGTCGGGCCGCCCCTCGGCGCTCGCCCGCTGCTCGCCGCGCTTGACGGCGTCGTCGATCACGGGGTTCAGCGTGGAGTCGAGCAGGGTCTCGGTGAGCGGGGTCGGCGTGTAGTAACTACCGGTCTTCTTACGGTCGTTGCCGATCCGGTCGACCAGTTCGAAGCTACGGTCGGCCGCGCTGTGCTTCGGCACCAGCTCCAGCAGCGCCTCGTACACGGACCCGAGTTCCTCGGCACCCATGCGCAGGTAGTCCACCGGGCGCCAGCGCGCGGAACCGGCGTCCCGCACGCGGGCCAGGTGCTTGACGGCCTCGAAGAGGTGGCGGTTGGCGAGCCGTACGCCACGCAGGGGCGCGTCCGCCGGGGTGTCGTTGAAGAGGCCGCCGAGACCCTTCAGGCCCAGCTCGGGACGGCCCTGCTCGGAGCCGAGCGCCTCGATGAGCAGCTCCAGGGCGCGGTACTGGTCATCGTGGGCCGTGCCAAGCCGCCGTAGCGCATGACGGCGCAGACGAGCCGTGGAGAAGTAGCGGGTGAAGCGGTCGCGGGCCTGTTCGTCGGCGTTGGGATCGAGCAGGGCTCCCCTGTCCTCGGCCACGAAGAGGAAGATCATGCGGTAGACGAGCCGGAGCAGCGCTGTCTGGAATGCGTGGACGTCCAGGCGATCGCGGAGCTCGTTGTTCTGCGGGTGGCTCAGGAAACCGGTGCCGAGGACGGTGAGGGCCGACTGGACGCCGTCGCGGAAGTGGTCCAACGCCCGGCTGCCGGACTCTATGGCGACCGTCCGCCACTTCTCCAGCCAGCACCCCGAAGCCGCCGCCCCCTCCGCCACCGCAAACCGCGAAGCGTGCAGCACGCAGTACAGCAGCACGAACTCGCTGAACAGCTCCCCGTCGAAGATCGCCTCCAGGTCGAACTCGACGTAGGCAGCCGTCGCGAAGGACGACGAGTCGCGCAGCAGCCGCAGGCGGCGGCCGTTGGTGAGGACCGCCCACAGGTGAGCCTCGGTGCGGTTGAGGCAGTCCTGGAGCATCGACTGTGCTGGGACTTGTCCAGCCGCCGGGCGCTTGTCCAACTCCTGGTTCCACGGGATCAGGTGGACGAGGGCCGGACCGTGGCGGTGCGAGACCGGGAACCGCTTCTCCGGATCCGAGTCGGCCGGGATGCCCGCCGCGCCGACCTCCGTCAGCGCCCCGAAGTCCAGCTTGCGGAAGAGCTGGGCGAGCCAGTCGGTGCCGGCCCGGCCCGTGGGGTCGGCGGCGGGCGCACCCGTCGTGGGGTCGGAGGGCAGGGCGGCGCGCAGCTCGCGCCAGAGGGGCTTGAGGTACTCCCAGGCACGCTCGGCCTCGTCGCGTACGGGCACCGAGGCGGGCAGGCCGTAGTCGGCGGGCTTGGTGCCCGGGAGGTTACGCGCCTCGGCGATGCGCAGCAGCATGTCGGCGGGGAGCAGGCCGCCGACCGTGGCGACGGCGGTGAAGGCCAGGGAGGTGCGGGTGGCGGCGGACATCAGGCTTCGGCTCCGGGCGAGAGAGAGACGGGCTGCTGGGGGAGGTAGACGTACACGCCCAGCACGTCGGCGGGCTCCTGCGGGACGACCTTCAGGCCGCGGACGATCTCCTCGTTGGCCTTGCGGACCCGGCGGTGGGAGGCGTCGAGTTCGGCGGCGAGGCTGGTGCCGTACTCGGTGAGATACCCCGCGATATCCGGCAGGCCGTCCAGCGTGCGGGTGATGTGGTTGGTGGCCGACTGCTCGTGGGTGTTGGCGGTGGCGCGGGCCGCGAGGAGGGCGGTGGCCGCTTCGTCGTCCAGCCAGCGGGCGCGGGACGGCCTGCCCTCGTAGGCGAGGAGGCGGGCGTCCTCGGCGACGATCTGTCGCTCGCCGGTGCGCGAGGGCAGGGTGAGGTGGAAGCGGTAGCGGACCAGGAGGAGTGTGGTGGTCGTGGTGACCGCGTCCGTCGTCACTACGCCGCAGCGGCGGGCCGGGCGGGGGCCCAGGGCGTTCACGTCGAGCGCCGAGTCCAGGACGTAGGAGGCGATGGCACCGATTGCAGGGTCGGTGCGGACCAAGGCCGCCTCGCCGCGGGCGATCGCCGGGGTGGTGCGGAAGGGGATCGCGCGGTCCTCTTCCACCAGCCGGTTGCCGAGCGTGGCGGCGAGCGCGTCGCGCAGGCCGGCCGGGGTGCCGCCGACCTGGGCGGTGAAGTCGCCGGTGCCATCGTGCGGGTCGCGGACCAGGGCCTCCAGGTCGCGCAGCGCCTCCAGGGCGAAGCCGCGGACCTCGTCGGCGCCGCCGAGCGCTGCTCGTACGGCGGTGACCTCGCGGGCCACCTCCTCGGGGTGGATGGCTCGCTGGGCGTACTTCGAGCGGGAGGTTGTCTCCCGTTCGGCGGCGGAGTTCCACTCGCGCTCGATGCGCTCGAACGACTCCTGGTGGGTGTCCATCTCGAACAGGCTCTCCTGGCTGCCCTGCCGGCCGTGCAGCAGCAGCCACTCCACGACGGCGTCGGTGACGCCGGAGGCGGTCTCGTCGGGGACGGAGACGGAGATGCCCAGGTCCTTCTTGATCTGCCGGTGTTTGGCGAAGAGCACCTCCAGGACCTTGCCGTCGATGCCGTTGTCCTCGCCGAACATGGTGATGACACGGACCTGGTCGCGCTTCTGGCCGTAACGGTCGACGCGGCCCTCGCGCTGGTCGTGGCGGGTCGGGTTCCATGCCAGGTCGTAGTGGACGACGGCGTCGAAGTGGTGCTGGAGGTTGACGCCCTCGGAGAGGCAGTCGGTGGCGATCAGCACGCGGCGGACGGCTGGGTCGTCGGCGGCCTCCTCGGCCGCCTCGGCGGCGAGCTGCTCGATCCGCTCCAGGCGCTGCTGCGGGGAGAGGGTGCCGGTCACGGCGGCGATCTTCGTCTTCTTGCCCAGCTTGCCGTCGAGTTCCTCGGCGAGGTATTCGGCGGTGGGGATGTAACGGCAGAAGACGATCGGGTGGTAGCCGTCGGCGATCAGGTTCTTCAGGTGCCGGGTGAGAGCCTTGAGCTTGGCGTCCTCGGTCGGGCCGACCAACTGCTGGGCGCGCTCGGCGAGTTCGAGAAGGCGTGCGCCCGCGTTCTCCGACTCGGCGGCGCCCGGTGCGACGTCCATGCCCTCCAGCCGGTCGTTCTCGGCGGAGTCGGCGGCTACCGGGGCGCCCAGCACGTCCGCCTCGTGCGCGGTGCGGGCGGTGGCGGACTCGGAGCGGGTCTTCAGGGTCTGCGCGGCGGCGGCCGGCGAGGAGACCATCGAGCGGAGCAGTGCGATCACCGACCACCAGGCGATACGGGCCTCCCGCTTGCCCTGCTCCCCGGCCGCCTGGACTCGGTCACGGGCGTAGGCGATGGCGTCGTCGAGCAGCGCCCGGTAGGCCGGGGTCAGCTTGTACGGCTCGTCCTTCGTCCAGCGGTCGGTCGGGAACGCGGTCCGCTCGACCAGGGAGTCGTCGGCGAGGCCGTCCTCCTTGGTGAGGTAGTCACGGACGTCGGCGCGCTTGCGGGCCACGAAGTGCTCGGCGAGCTTCGCGCGTCCCGCAGGGGTCTCCAGGTTCAGGGTCGCCAGTTCGGGCCGGACCAGGCCGAGGAGGTTGCGGAACGCGGACTCCTTACCGGAGTGCGGGGTCGCGGTCAGCAGTAGCAGGTGGCGGTCGGCGTCGGCGGAGACCCTACGCAGCAGCTCGTAGCGGAGCTGGTTGGAAGCGGACGAGGCGGCACCCTGCGCGGGGTCGTCTGCGGCCACGCAGGTGTGGGCTTCGTCGACGATCACCAGGTCGGGGCAGTGACGTACGAAGTCCTCGCGGTGGCGGGTCGACTTGATGAAGTCCGTCGAAATGATCGTGAACGGGTGCTTGTCGAACAGGGACTGGCCCAGCTCCAGGCCGCGCTCCAGGCGTGACACCGTGGAGGCCAGGACGAGTTCGGCGTCGATGCCGAACTTTTCCCGCAGTTCGCCCTGCCACTGCTCGGCCAGTGCCGGGGAGCACAGCACGGCCAGCCTTGTCGCCTCGCCCTGCGCGAGCAGCTCCTTGGCGATCAGGCCCGCCTCGACCGTCTTGCCGATGCCGACGTCGTCCGAGATCAGGAGTCGTACGGTGCGCTGGCGCAACGCCATCAGCAGCGGGACGAGCTGGTAGGCCCGGGGTTCCACGGCGATGGACGCCAGGGAGCGGAACGGGCCCGCGCCCGACCGGAACCCGATGCGCAGTGCCGTGCGCAGCAGGCCTGCGGCGCGCTGGTCGCCCAGGTCGGCCGGGCTCGGCGCCGCGAACTCGGCCGGACGCACGTCCTCGAACGCGGGGAAGACGGCCGCGATGTCGTCCTCGCTCCCGCCCAGCGGGCGCAGCACCAGCATGTCGGCGGCGCTCTCCGGCAGCACCACCCATTCCCGGCCGCGGGCGGCGACCAGCGAACCGGCTGTGTACGTGAGGCTCATGAGATGTCTCGGTTCCTAGAGGTCGGCGGGGAGGTCGGGAGTGGGCGAGCGGTCAACGGAGGTGGAAATAGCCGCGGTTGTTGTCCGCGATGGCGTCCCAGTCCGCATCCGTCGGGAAGCGCACGACGTCCCAACCGCGGTCCTCCAGGCGATAGCCGGCCTCGACGTCACGCGTGGAGTCGGCCGGGTGACCGGGGACGTCGACGAACACCGCGAGGTTGGCGCCGTCCAGGTGGAAGGCGAGGTCGGGGCACGCCCCCGCCTCCGGGACAAGGGTGCTGACCTCGTCGGGCAGCCGGTAGCCCTTCGTCCGCAGCCAGCCGAGCAGGTCGCCCTGCGCGACGAGGGCCGCCAGATCCGCCTCCACCGGCGTGGGCGTCGGCGTCGGTGTCTGTGTCGGTGAGGTGGTCCCGGACGCGGACGTGGCACCGCCGCTCGCCGAGGGGGCGAGCCTGCGGAACTGTTCGCTGCGGGACTCGCCGCGGTCCTCCCGCTCGGTACGCGCGTGGGCCAGCCGCGCCAGCAGCGGGCGGGCGGCGTGGCGGCTCAGCTGGCGGTGGTGTGTCTGGTTGGCGTAGGTCAGCAGGCAGGCGTAGCAGCCGCGGGCGCACTCCTCACCGTCCGCAGGGCCGCCCTCGTCCTCGCCGGTCTCCGGGTCGAAGTGGCAGATGTCCAAGGCGGTCCGGGCGGCCTCGGCGAGGGCGTCCGCGTCGTGCTGGATGCGGCGCAGCACACCCGCGCCGCCCTCCGCGGCCTCCGTGAACAGCATGCGGCGGCGCGGGCCGTCGTCCGGCGGCAGCAGCTCCGCCGTCAGTTCGGAGTCCTCCAGCTCGAACGCCGCCTCGATGCCCCGCTCCAGCGCGTACAGGAACGACAGGGCGACCGGCTCGGGCTGCGGCTCGTCCAGGGTGACGACGAGGATGTTGCGGCGGTCCTCCACGTACGGCAGGACCCGCTTCTTGCGGCGCTTCTCGTTGCCGTCCTCGTCGACCACCGGCATGCCGGTGCCCTCGATGGCGTCCGCGGCGGCCCGGTCGTTGAGCCAGCGGCCGTCGCCCAAGTCCAGCCAGTAGCCGTCCAGCTCGCCCTTGTCGCGGACCCGGCCCAGGTTGGTGATCCGTACGGTCGCCGAGTCGCCGTAGTCCAGGTCGAGGACGGGCGCGCCCTCGGAGTCGGCGACATGCGAGGTGAGGCGGCCCTTGCGGGCACCGTGGTCCTGGAACGCGTACGAGGTCTCCAGACGGAAACCGGCTCGGCGGCGCTCCTCCTCGTCCGAGGAGATCCGCTCCCGCGGCGTGGTGTACACGGTGTGCAGATGGAGCAGGCCGGTGCGCTTGCCCCGCAGCGTCTCACCGCACATCACGCAGATGTCGGAGCCGACCTTGACCTCGTAGTGATAGCCGCAGCCGTCGCACCGCCGAGCCTCCGCCGTCGCCAGATCGCCGGAGGCGTCCGGCGGCAGCTGGACCCGGGTGACCTGGTAGCGGGCGCCCTCGTGGTAGATCAGCGCGCCCGGGCCGAACTCTCGGATCGCCAGGAAGCGGGGGCGCTGCAGGTAGTCGCCGTCGGCGTTGCGGCGGTTGCCGGAGCGCGGGATGTACGCGGCCAGCGGCAGGCGCGGGAAACTGTAGCCGGGCAGGAACCCCTCGGACGCCAGATAGCGGTACGGATTGAAGTCGCTCATCACCGACTTGCTGTCGACCGAGCGGTTGAGCAGCAGGTTCGTCTGGGTTTCGGCCTCCCGGCGGCGGCTGCGCGCCCGGCCCTGCTCACCCGGGGAGAGCGTGTGGTCGACGACGCGCTTGTTCTGCTCGTACTGGTCGATCACGGCCGCCCGGAACAGCTGGCGCCACCGGTCGAAGGACGCGTCGAACTCCTTCGGGGCCCGCTCGATCCGGTCCTCGATCCACTCGTCGTACCACCAGGTCGTCGCCTCGAAGTCGGTGATCAGCGGCGCGAGGACGGTACGGGCGGTTTCGACGGCGCGGCTGCGGGCGTCCTCGGCCAGGGAGAGATCGCGGATGTGGGGGAGGAGCGGCAGCGGCATCTGCGGGTCGGGACGGTCGTCGCCGTCGGGGTCGTAGGCGACGTCGACGACGTCCGGGACCGCGATGCCGAGCTTCATGCCGGTCTCCGCCAGCCAGATGCCCTGCAGGTGGGAGCGGACCAGATCCTCGTTGGCGAGGTCCAGGCGCGGCGGGGCCACCTGCCCCGACACCATGTCCTGGGATTTGCGGAAGTAGTACTGGTCGTGGCTGTTGCCCGTCGCACAGTAGGTGGTGACCAGCGCCGGCTGGCCGGAGCGGCCCGCCCGGCCCGAGCGCTGCGCGTAGTTCGCCGGGGTCGGTGGCACATTGCGCATCATCACGGCGTTGAGCGAGGAGATGTCCACGCCCAGTTCCATCGTCGGCGAGCAGTACAGCAGGGGCAGTTCGGCGTCGCGGAACAGCTGCTCGCGCTCCAGCCGGTCCTCCGGGGTGACCTGCGCGGTGTGTTCGCGCGCGTACAGGCCTGCCAGCTCGGTCGCCGCGGTCCGGTACAGGTCGCGGAAGAACGGGTTGACGCGCGGGCCCTCGCCGCTGCTGTAGGTGCGTGCCAGCGGGTCGACCGCGCCCCGCTCGCCGTTCCCGGCCCGCCAGATCAGCGCGGCGGCCGACACCCGGTATCCGGTGCGTCGCTGGGCCGCGCGGCGCCGGTAGGCCGGGCCGGACTGCTCGGGGGTCGCGTCCACCTCGCGCACCAGGTCCGCGTCCCGCAGCACCTTCAGCAGGTCCTCGATGACGCTCTGGACGTCGTCCAGGGAACCGGTGGGCGGGCGCAGTTCGGGCATGTTCCGCTGGAGGTACTTGCCGAACTTGCCGCGGGCGGACAGGAACAGCGCGGTGCGTTCCATGCCCGGTCGTGAGCCGTACGGGTAGGCGGTGCCGACGGCCGGACGGTCGCTCTCGCCCAGCACCCACGGCCCGGTGAGACGCTCCTCGCTGGCCCGCTGCAGGGTGTCGAAGTCGTCGCGGAAGTACTGCACGTCGATGGCGAGGGCACGTCGCATGAAGTCGAGCAGCGTGCGGGCGATCTCCTCGCGCAGCGCGGGGTCGGCGTCGCGCAGGACGGCGTGGGCGGACTGCCAGCGTTCGGGGTTGGCGGCGAGCCAGCCCAGGTCCTCGTAGTCGATCCGCAGCAGGCCGGTCTGCTCCAGGTTCGGCATCGTGATGCGCCAGCCGCGTTCCAGGTCGCGGTAGAGGCGGTATCCGACGACGTCCCGGAATGCCTTGGTGGCCCGTCGCTCCATCGACGGGGCCAGGTCGGTGCCCGCCGCGTACTCGCGGGGCGTCAGGCCCATCACCTCGGTGACGGCCTCGGCGAGGTCGTCGTGGCGCAGCCCCTCCTCGCCCGACCGGACCGCGGCCTGGTGGAGGGCGCCGCGCAACTGGGTCACCTGGGCGAAGTCGTTGAAGTGCCCGGCCTGCAGCGAGGCGTCCTGCCGGTTGTCGACGAAGGTGAGGAGCTTGCGCGCCTCCTTGCCCAGGCTCTCCTCGGGCACCGCGCGCAGGGACTTCACGATCGACGCGGAGATCAGTGAGGTCGCCGACGAGCGGCCCTCCTGGTCCAGGGTGGCCAGCTTGGCGAAGTCCCGGCCGCGGGTCTGCTCGTAGGAGACCTGGCAGTGCACGCAGAACAGGAACGGAGCCGGGACGAACGCTGCCACCAGCCCCTCACCGGACTCGTTGCCGTGCGCGTCCACGACGACACGCTTGGGCACCCGCGGCTTGTAGGATTTCTTGACGACCGTCACGCCCTGCGCGTCCGGCTCCAGCCATGACTCCGGGAGCCGTCTGTCGTCCACGGCCTTCTGCGGGTCGGCGGGCCACTCGTAGTCCTCCCCGGGCATGCCCAGGTACAGGTAGCCTTCGCCCTCTCGGCCGCCGGAGGCGGAGGTGTCGCGACGCGGTTCGTACCGGAACGCGCCGCCGTCCTCGGTGCGCCAGACGGTGAGGTACTCCTGGCCGCACTCACGGCAGAACGCCAGCGGGAACAGCGGCTTGCCGTCGCTGCCCGGCTGCTCCAGCTGGTAGGTGCGGGTGAGCGGCCGGGTGAGCGGATCCTCCAGCGTCGTGTAGACGGTGTCGCCCTTGGAGAGGAACTGGTGCAGTCGGAACGCGAACAGCGGCCGCTCCGTCACCGGATGCTTGGCCTGCGCACCTGCTTCCAGGGTCGTGCGGATCGCCTCGCGCACGCTCTCCTCGGCCACTCCCGACCGGGCGGCCAGCTCGGCCGCCGCCGCCTCGACGGTGCCCGGGGCGCAGCGGCGCAGCCGCCCCGTACCCTCCTCGTGCTCCAGCCCGAAGCGGGACTCCACCCAGCGGGCCAGCGTGTCCTTCGTGAGCGCCTCGTACGAGCGGGGCGCCGCCGGCACCCGCAGCCGTTCGGCGGGCACGGTCTCGGGCGGCTCGTCGGTCGCCCGGACCAGGGTCTCGCCGATGACCCGCTTGGGCAGCACCGTCGTACCGAACAGCCGGCCGGCGACCCTGGCCACCTCGCGCTGCTGGTCCTCCCAGGAGCCCTCGGTGGACATGGTCGCCGAGGTGCCGATGCACTGCAGGGTCGCGGAGGCCCGGCAGGCCTCACGCACCCGGCGGATCAGGAACGCCACGTCCGCGCCCTGCCGGCCACGGTAGGTGTGCAGTTCGTCGAAGACGAGGAACTGCAGCCCGTCGGCCATGCGGATCAGGCTGGACCGGTCGTCCGGCCGGGTCAGCATCAGCTCCAGCATCACGTAGTTGGTCAGCAGGATGTCCGGAGGGTTCCTGCGCAGCTCACGGCGGTCCTCGTCGGACTCCTGGCCGGTGTAGCGGGCGAAGGTGACCGGCTCACGGCCCTTCCCGAAACCGTTGCGCAGGTACTTCTTCAGCTCCTCCACCTGGGAGTTGGCCAGCGCGTTCATCGGGTAGACGATGATCGCGCGTACCCGGCCGCCCGCGCTCGCCCCCGCCGCCTGGCGTTCCTTCAGCACCTGGTTGACGATCGGGACGATGTAGGACAGCGACTTGCCGGAACCGGTGCCGGTGGTGAGGACGTAGGAGTCGCCCGCTTGTGCGGCCTCGATCGCCTGCCGTTGGTGGAGGTGGAAGGTCAGCGGTCTTCCGTCGGGGCGGGGGGAGGTCTCCTTCTTGCCGGCCTGGAAGATCTCCGCGCACTTGGGGTGCAGCGCGCCGTCGCGCACGAGGTCCGTGACCTGGCCGCCGTCCGCGAAGAACGGGTTCAGCGACAGCCAGGGATCGGGCCACTGCGACTTCGCCGCCAGGTCGTCCTCTACGAAGCCGGCGATCCGGGCGTCCCGGATCACCGTCGCGCTCTTGGTGAAGCTCTCGTACTCGGTGATCAGGTCGCTGTGTATGCCGAAGACGTCCATCGTCTCGGGTAGGCGCGGCTCCCTGCGCGGTACGGGTACCGGCGCGGCTGGGGCGGACTCGGGAAGCAGCGCGCGCAGTCGTGCCACCGGGTCCATCACCTGCCAGTGCGGGGCCAGCAGGGCAGCCGTGTCGTCCGGAGCGAGGGCGAGCGGGACCAGCACCTCACGGACCTGGGCGGCGTTCTCGGGCCGCAGCTCGGCGTCCTTCTCCAACAGGCGGTCCACCAGCCGGACCAGCTCCGTGGGCAGGTCGGGACGGACCAGGGTCAACTTCGGGGGGCGTTCGTGCTGGTGCTGCTCGGAGAGCTCAAAAGGGGTCCTGGCGGAGAAGGGCGGCCGCCCTATCAGAAGCTCGTACAGGATGCAGCCGAGCGCGTAGAGGTCGGCCGCGGCGGAGACCCGCTCGGCACGGAACTGCTCGGGGGCCATGTAGCGGGCCGTGCCGACACTGACGCCCGTACTGGTCAGCCGCGTCTGGTCGGGATCGTCGACGACCGAACCCATGCCGAAGTCGAGAACCTTGACGGTGCCGTCGCGGGTCAGCATCACGTTGGCCGGCTTCAGATCGCGGTGGACGACCCCGGCGGTGTGCGCGGCCGCCAGCCCGGCGGCGATCTGGGCGCCTGTGGCGGCGACCCAGGAGACCGGGAGCTGGGGCTCCTCGTCGATTAGGTCCGCGAGCGGATTTCCGTCCAGGAGCTCCATGGCCAGGTAGGGCAGGCCGCTGCCGCCCGCTGCCTGGTCCACACCGCCGTCGATCAGCAGGGTGAGGTTCGGGTGGCCCTGGGAGAGCATGCGCATGATCCGCACCTCACGGCGGAAGCGGTCGATCTCCTTGCCGGATCCCGAGGCGTCGACCGCGATTCCGGTCCGGCCGCGCAGCACGGTCTTGACCGCGACCTCGCGGTGCCGGGAGTCGGGGGCGGCCTGAAGGTCTTCGGCGCGGTGTACCTCGCCCATGTTCCCGCGTCCCAGGATCCCCGTGATCCGGAACCGTCCGTCCACGGTTTCCAGGCTCATTTGCCCCACCCCGTCCTCACCCGCTGCGTACAAGGCGCTACGTCCCGCGAGGAGCGTATACCTTCACCGATTGACGAGGATCGTACAATCCGTTGACGCTGTCAACGGAACGACTGAAGGTCTGGCGCGTGACAGTCTAAATGCGGGGTTCCTGTGGAGACAGGGGTGGTTATTCTCATTCCGTGGAGTAGTCAACGCTTCACGCATTGGTGTGCTGACCGTAGAATTCCGCACCCAGGGGGGATCAGCGGGACTTGTGCGGCCACCAGGACAGTAGGGACGTCTGTGGCCGCGCTGTGCGTTGGCGGCGGAGGGGACTGTCGTCGGCGCCGATGCTCCGCTGGCCCGGAAGCGACAACAACAGGGGCCGGCGTGACGAACGCGCGTGACTTCGGGGGCAGCCAGGAACTCGACCGCCTCAAGGCGATGCTTGAGAGCTGGCGAGCCTCACTGGTGGACCTGAGCGGCCGTAACCGGCTGCTCAACTTTCGCCACACCAAGTCGGCGACACTTGAGATCTCGACCCCGTCCGCACAGGAGCTCGTCGAAGGCCTGGCCCGTGGCTGGGACTTCGCGCCGCTCCCGGACGAGGAACCGGAGGCAGGTGAGGGTGACCGGTCTGGTGAGGTGGTCCTGGCGAAGAGGGGCGACCGCACCGACGGAATCGTCACCCAGAAGACCACCGCGCCTTCCCTTCTGCGCGCGTTGAACAGCCTGCGCGCCAAAGCGACGCAGGTCTTCAACGACTACGGCCTGTGGACCCTCAATCTCGGCGTCGGCATGCTCCGTTGGCGTGAGGACGGCGCCGAGACGAGCAGCGATGCCCCGCTGGTCCTGATGCCGGTGGTCGTGGAGCGTGCGCGCAACGGCCGGATCCGCCTCAGGGCGAGCGACGACGAGGAACCCCGTCTCAACCCGGCCTTGAAGGTGAAGCTGGAGCAGTTGCACATCGACTGGATGCCCGTCGGTGAACAGGACCCTTCGGACCTGCAGGCAGTGCTCTCCGCTGCGGCTCGCGCGGTGGCGGGCAAGGCCGGATGGCAGATCTCCGACCGGGTGGTGCTCGCGCTCTTCGCCTCCCACAAGGAGTCGATGTACCAGGACCTGGTGGACAACGAGGATCGCGTCCTCGGTAGTGACCTCGTACGGGCGATGGCTCTCGGCCCGGACTCCGGACTCGCTCCCGACCGTTTCGACTTCGAGGAGATCGAGCTCGACCGGATCGACGAACTGAGCCCGCCCGAGGACAGTCCGCTGGTACTCGACGCCGATGCCTCGCAGCGGCAGGCCGTCGCCGCCGCCGTGGCCGGACAGTCCTTCGTCCTGGACGGGCCGCCCGGCACCGGCAAGAGCCAGACCATCACGAACATGATCGCCGGTCTGATGCATGCGGGCCGGAGTGTGCTGTTCGTCAGTGAGAAGGCGGCGGCCCTCGATGTCGTCCTCGACCGGCTGAAGTCGGTCGGACTCGACTCGTACGCGCTGGCCCTCCACAGCCACAACACCAGCCGCAAAGCGGTGGCCCAGGAACTGGGCCGTGCTCTCGCGGAGGAGCCGCGCGCACCGCAACTGTCACCGCAGACCCTGGCCCAGGCCAGGGAACTGCGCCTCGCGCTCAGCGACTACGCCGAAGCGATGAACGAGGTCCGCGACCCGCTGGGACGGACCCTGCACGACGTACTCGGCCGGGTCGGCCAACTGTCCGAGGCGCCGGTGGCCTATCTGATCCGTGGTGACGACATGCCCACGGGCGCGGAGGCGGGGACAGGAGCGACCTTCAGCGCTGGGACGCTCAGTGACGAGGACCTGCGCCTGATCGTCGAGGCGACCAGAGCCATCTCCCAGGCATGGGAGGCGGTCGCCGATCCGTCCTTCCCCTGGCGTGACCTGCGAGCCGGCCTGCCGCATCCGCGTCCGGTGCTGGAGCAGGCGCAGGCGGCGCGGGACGCGCTCACGACGGCGGTCGAACGGTACCGGGATCTCGCGCCCGGGGGTGTGCCCGTCACGGACCAGAGCGGAATCGACCGGCTGGTCGCGCTCGTGCGGCTGCTCGACGTGCGGAGTTCCGTGCCGGAAGCGTGGCTCACCACGGATGCCTTCGCCGACGAGGTGGACGACCGGGTCGACGCGTTCCTGGCGGAACTGCGCAAGGTGCAGCGTACGAGCAGTGCCGTCCGCGCGGCGGTGGGCGAGCGTTGGCAGGAACTGTCCACCAGACTGACGGCTGAGCCGGGGGAAGCCGAGAAGGCGCTCTCGGCGATGACGCCGCGCGGCCTCGACCTCGCCGGACTCACGGAGGAGCGGGCGCGACAACTCGCCGGGGAGTTCGACGCGACCGCGGGTGTGCTGGAGCGGACTCGGCAGGGCCTCACCGGTGTCAGCCACCTCACCGGGCTCACGAATCCCGGCAGCGCCAAGGAAGCCCGTGATCTGTGTGACGTGATCGCCGTGGGCGGCACCGAACACCGCCCGCTGGAGCAGTGGCTGGTCCCTGAAGGCGACGTGCGGGCGGAGGAGGCGGCGGTCGGGGCGACCGCCGACGCACTGAGAGACTTCTTCGCACGACGCGACCAGGTGCTCTCTGCCCAGGCTCTCGCGGCGGCCCACGCGGGCCCGGGGTGGGCCGAACTGCCTCGTGAAGTGAGCGCCGAGCGACCGGCCAACGAGCGGGCCCTCGCCGCACTGGAACCTCCCGGTATCGCTATCGCCCCGTTGACCCGCTGCGAGGCAGCGGAGCTGGCCGAGCGGTTCGACAAGCTCGCCGGCACTCTTGAGACGGCCGCCGAGCATGCCGACGCGGTGGCCGAAGGCCTCGGGTGCGACCGGCCGAAGGCGACGTCCGAGGCGGAGGACCTGGCCACCCTGGTGGAGTTGGCCACGGTCTCGGACCGCACGCTCGAAGCGTGGCTCGATCCCCGGGCACTTCCCGGTGTTCAGGCAGCTGTCGCGGAGATCTCCGCGGCCGCCGACGACCTGGCCGCCGCGGAAGGGGCGGCGCGCGACACCTTCCTGCCCGACGTCCTCTCCACGCCCGAACTGCCCGAAACGGTCCACCGGCTGATGGAGGGCCGCCAGGGACTCGCCGGCATGCTGTCCAGCGGCATCCGCGCCGACCGGAAGCTCGTGGCCCGGCTGACGCACGGCGGCTCGTGGCGCGGCGAACTGTACGACAAGCTGCCACTCGCCGACGCCTGGTACGCCGCTCACCGAAAGCTGCGGTCGCTGGCCACGACCCACGCCGAGCTGCTCGGCCGCCATCGGGGCACCGCGCTGCCGGACGTCCCGGCACTGCGCAAGGCACTCGCACATGCCGAGGCGATCCACGCACTCGTGCCGGAGACCGTCGCCGACCCCTACCGCCGGAACCTGCTCGCCACTCACCTGGCCGACGGCCGAGAACCGCGCCCCGCACTCGTCGATCAGGGAGCGGCGCTGCGCGACGATCTCGCCAAATGGCGAAGGAATCTGGACGACCCGTCGCTCGCACCACACGCTGCCGACCTCACCAAGCAGCGGCTCGACGACGTCGCCCGCTGGCTGCGCGCCCACCTTGCCCCCTTGCAGCAGGCCGTCGCGCTGCTGGACACCGTGGTGGCGGTCGGTCAGCGGGGCGACGGCTCCGGCTCCGACCACACGCTCGCCTCCGCGCGCACGGCGGTCACGGCCGCGCACGCGGCACAGCGGGAGACCGACGCGTTCGCCGCTCGAGCCGTGACCGACCGCAGCCTTCTCGGCCCCTGGTACCGGGGCCTCGACACGCAGGCGGACGACCTGCGCGACACCGCGCCCAACGGCGTGACGGGCTACGAGCCCATGGGGCGGCTCCTGCGCCGAGGCCTTGACCTGACGCAACAGCAACCAGGCCCCTACGCCACGGAACAACAACGCGCGTTGCTGGGCCGCTACGCCCCCGAAGGACGCCCTCGTACCGCGGAGTTGACAGCAGCCCTGGACTCCGCTCGGCTCATCGGCCGTGTGGCACCCGACACGCTCGCGGATCCAGCGCGCCGCACCAGCCTCGCCCATGTACTAGCCGACGCCTGGCCCGCACCGCGCGAATTTCTCGCGCAGGCCGACCAGATCAGCCGTGACCTCGGCCTGTGGCAGGAGTACATCGGGCAGTCCCACCTCGCGGCGGTCGGCACAGCACTCGCCGCCTGCCCCCTCGAACGGGCGGCGGGCTGGCTCCGCGCGCATGTGGAGCCCTGCGAGGACGCGGCCGACCTCATCCGCTCCACCGCCCGCGTCATGGACGAGGAGACGGGCCTCACCCTGTCACAGGCCAGGGAAGCGGTGTCCTCCGTGGTCTCCGGCCGCGCCGCCGAATCCTCCTTCGCGGCGAACGACGCCACGTACCGAAGCCTTCTCGGGTCCCTCTACCAGGGCACCGAGACACACCGCGATGCGATCCTGGACGCCCTGGACTGGGCCCAGAAGATCCGTCGAACCGCACATGGCGGCCACTCCGCGCCCCTGTCGCAGCCGGCGGCCCGGCTGATGTCCGCCGCGCCCGCCGATCCGTCCGTGGCGGCCTGCGCCGACGACTGGAACCGTCAACGTGAGGCGCTCGCCGGGTACTTCGAGCCCGAGCGGGCCGAGGAGCTGCGCCGCGAACTCGCCGAATCCCTCTCCACGGCCGAGTCCGTCCTGACGCGCCTGGACCGCGACCCCTTCGGCCCAGAGGCGTGGACCAGCTGCACCGACGCACTGACCTTGCTGCGCCGCTACCACCTCGACGGACTGCCCGACCAACTCGCACGCCGCGAGGTTTCCGCCGAGGACTTCCCCGCCGCCATGGAACGTGCGGTGCTCACCGCATGGGTCGAGTATCAACTCGCCACCGACCAGCGGCTGAAGTCGATGCGGGCCGTGGAACGTGACCAGTTGGTGGAGCGTTTCCAGAGGGTGGACCGGGATCTGGTTGCCGCGGCACACGCCGAGGTCATCGCGGCGTGCAACTCCCGCCGCCCTCGCCGGACAACGGTCGGCCAGGCCGCCGTGCTCCGCCGCGAGTCCGAGAAACAGCGTCGCCACATGCCCGTACGGCAGCTGCTGCAGCAGACTCGCGACGTCGTACGGCTTATCAAGCCCTGTCTCATGATGAGTCCGCTGACGGTCAGTCAGTTCCTGCCGCAGGATTTCGAGTTCGATGTCGTCGTCTTCGACGAGGCGTCCCAGGTGCTGCCCCAGGACGCGGTGAACTCCGTCTACCGCGGCAAGGCCCTCATCGTGGCGGGCGACCAGAAGCAGCTCCCGCCGACCTCCTTCTTCACCGCGGCCGGCGTCGGTGACGACGGCGACGAATGGGACGAGGACGCCACCGACAGCTTCGAGTCCATCCTCGACATGTGCAAGGCCAGCGGAGTCCTGCGCGGGCTGCCCCTGCGCTGGCACTACCGCAGCCGGCACGAGAACCTGATCGCCTTCAGCAACCACGACTTCTACGACAATGCCATGGTCACGTTCCCGGGCGCGCTGGAACAGGGCCCCGACATCGGAGTGGAGTTCATCAAGGCGGACGGCGTCTACGACCGCGGCGGGAGCAGCGACAACCCGCTTGAGGCCGCGAAGGTGGCCCAGCGCGTCATCCACCACTTCGACACCCGCCCCGAGCACACCCTCGGCGTGGTCGCGCTGTCCAAGGCGCAGGCGGAGGCGATCGAGGAGGCGGTGCAGAAGGCCAGGGCGGCCCGCCCGGACCTCGACCACCACTTCACGGAAGGCCGCCTCGACGGGTTCTTCGTCAAGAACCTCGAAACCGTCCAGGGCGACGAGCGCGACGTCATCATCCTCTCCATCGGCTACGGTCCCGACCACCGGGGCAAGCTGCTGTCGACCTTCGGACCCATCAACAGAGAGGGCGGCTGGCGACGCCTCAACGTGGCCGTGACCCGCGCCCGGCGCCGCATGGAGGTCATCGCCTCCTTCCACGGCGGCGATCTGTCGGACAGTGCCAACAAGAGCGTGCAGCACCTCAAGCGGTACCTGGAGTACGCCCAGCATGGTCCAGCGATCCTCCAGACGGAGGCCGCTGCTCCGGACGCCGCTCCGGAGAGCCCCTTCGAAGAGGAGGTCATCGACGTCCTGCGCGGCTGGGGGTATGAGGTCCAGCCGCAGGTGGGGGTCGCCGGTTTCCGCATCGACATGGCGGTACGACACCCGGGCGCGCCCGGCACGTATGCGCTGGGCATCGAGTGCGACGGGGCCATGTACCACTCCTCGCGGGCGGCGCGGGACCGTGACCGGCTGAGGGAGGCGGTCCTTCGGGACCTGGGATGGAGGCTGCACCGGATCTGGGGAACGGACTGGTACCGGAACCGCCGGGATGCGATGGCACGGCTGCGGGCCGCGGTGGAGGCGGCGTGCGCGGAGGATCCGCATGCGGTGCGCGTGGCGCCACCCACAGGGGTGGCGGGTAGCCGCGGCGACCTCGGCAACGGCGGTAGCACGGCACAGATCGTGGACGGCCCCCTGGGCGCGGAGGGCGGGGAGCCTGTGGAAGCCGCGGGTGGTCCGGCGGTTCCGCGAGTGGAGTTCGTGACGGTCGACGTCGGCCCGGCGCCTTGGAGCCGTCCCTACCAGGAGGTCGACCTTGACCTGTTGACAGAGGTGCGTGACAGGTCGAGCAGCCGGCGAGGCATGTGGGGTGTGGAGTTGCAGGACCCCGATGCCCTCGACGTGGTGGCCGACGTGGCCCTGTGTGTGGTCGAGACGGAAGGGCCCGTCGAGAAGGAGGTGATCTACACCCGGATCCGTCTCGCGTGGGGCCTCGGACGAGCCGGCCAGGTGGTCCGCGACCGCATCGACCGAGCTCTTCGCCGCCTGCTCAAGCAGGGAAAGCTCGTCCATGTCGGCACGGCCTACGACAGGCCCGGCCACGAGACCGAGTTCGCCCGCACACCGACGGAACGGTGCGCCCGACGAGTGGCGGAGGTTCCCGTGGCGGAGCGGCAGCTCGTCCTCAGAAACGTGGTCGAGGAAGGACCGGGTGTGCACCGCGAGGATCTGCTGCGGGAAACCGCTCGCTTCTTCGGATGGGCTCGGCTCGGCGCCGATATCCGGGACGCGCTCACGGGCGACGTCGACGAGTTGATCGCCGTAGGAGACTTGACCGAGTCGGAGGGCGGCCTGATGCCCGCTGAGGGATCTTGATCGGCTCGGCCAGCGAACGGAAGAGGACCCTTTCCGGGCTGGGCGTGGTCCGGCCCGAGCCCGGCGCCTCCACCGTCGCGCCCTGGGGCGCGGACTCGCGCTGTACCGCCCTCAGGGTCGGCTACCACAGCGGATCCTCCCTCGCAGAGTTCACCATCCCGGTGCTCGCGATCCTGCCGTTCGGGGCGAAACCGCCCAGAGGTCAGCGGGAGTTGGGAGGGGACCGGCGGCCAGTCCGGTAGCTCCAAAGAAGGGGATCGTGAAACCCCGGAAGAAGTAGCTGCCCGAACCGGGCACGCTGCCCGACGCGCTCTTCGACGTGGCGCTGACGGCTGGGGGAGACGACGCCCTGCTCACCCCGACCATCGTCTCCGGAACAGAGGCAGTCGTGACGGCGCTGCTCGACCCGGAGACGTAGCGGGGGTGACTCCGACGGCCTCCACTCAAGCCGCAACAGGGCCAGGTTCACAAGGCCTCGCCGCCCTGCTTGATGGGGGCACCTTGCCCATGGCTGCGCTCGCCCAACGCGCGGGCATGTCCACCACCCGGGTCGACGGCTTTGCCGCGCTCCTGCGGCAGCTCAAGGGGGTGATGGAGACCTTGCCGGACGGGCGCCCCCTACAGCCGAAGGGGCCCTGACCGCGTGGCAGGACGCCGGACAGCCTGGCACCAACGCGGTACGCGTTCACATCACCGAGGGGGCTCAGACGTACTGGATCGGAGGGCAGCGGATCACCCGGCCGAGTAGTGAGAAGCGGATGGGAGACCAGCTGGTACTGTGCGGAGAACGTCCCATCCGCTGACCTCTGACGTTCGTTCGCCCCAGGCTGAGCAGTAGACAAGCCGCGGCAGTGTGCACGCGATGTGCACGGCCTCTGGCCACGCGGAACGTTCGCACAGGCCAGAGGCCGTTGTCACGAACCACATAGCTGTCCCCGGCGTACAGCCCGACTCGTCTGCCGCTCTTTGTTTCCGCCGTCGCGTGACGCCCTCATCCGCAGGAACGCGACGAGCGGACTGGCTGCGGCCCGCACCAGCGACTGCGGCAGACGGGACTCCTTCCTTCCCACGCCATCGGCGCCCTGCGGGCGGAAGCACGCATCGTTCATAGGCAGCCGGTGCCACTGTGGCCGCGGCGACACGCGTGCTCTCACCGGATGCGGAACTGGGCGGTGGGTTGTCGCTGTACGACCTGGTCGCCGCCGACGCTGATCTGCTCTCTCAGCACTTCGTACACGAATGAGCTGCGCGGCTGACTCCGGCCTCCTGCACAGCCAGCGCGGCCTGTCAGGACGGCGGGTTTCCCGCAGCGCCCCTGAAGACAGCCCGTACTTCCCGCTCCTCGCCCCTCATGCGTGCCCCTCTTCCACCCCCTGACCGGGATTTCCTGGGCGCGTTGCCCGCCGGGCACGAAGATCACCGCTTGCGGTTGGAGTATTAGGCCGCCTGTCGTAGCGGATTTTCAGTTCCTGCCGATGTCTGGGGCAACGGAGGAAACCTGTCATGCCGAGGGGCGTGCGGTGTCACTCCAGGGGGTGAAAGGGGTGCCATTCAGGAACCCGATGACGGTGTGTCGAGTCCGAACAGGCATGTAACGGTTCATGTTGTTGGGGCACCGACGGTGCGAGAGGTTCCCGATTACCGGTGCCGCATTCTCGCGCGAACGCGTGCCGGGAGTCCTGGGGCTATAGATTGTGTTTCCGTCCGTGCGTGGCTGTCCGACGGGGTTGATGGCGGGACGACGTGCGGATGGGCAACGGCGATCAGGGGATCCTCGCAGGTTGTGCCTGATGCGTTTGCGGTGTGCCCGTGACCGGCGGTTGAGGAGCCGCTCGGTGTGATGGGGGCGGCGCACGTTGCTTCATGTTGGTGTGTATCAGTCAGGAGTTCCCGGTGCCCGATCCTGTTCCCACGGCATCAGGGATGCCTCAGTCCGGTTCTGGAACGCCGGATATCCCGTCGCAGAACGGGGCCGCTCTGAATGGCCGTCGCGGTTCAGTGCAGGAGGAGGCTGGACGCGACTCTTCTGCGGACGGTGCATATATCCATAGTCGGAGAACGGGGACGCCAAATGACCGTTCGGATACTCCGCCTGAAGGCTTTCTGGATTTTCTGGACCGTCTTTCGGAGCGGGTCTTCACAAAGAACGACACGGCGTGGCCTGCCGTGCTCCAGTTCGCACTGCTCGTGTTATTGCTGCCTGCATCGCTGATCGGAACCGTGATGGCAGCCCACGCCGTCGGCGTTCCCGGCTGGGCGATCGCCTCCGGGACAGTGACATCGGCCGCCGGAGCGGGTGTGGCGACCGTGAACCGCCGCCGCAGCGCCGGCCGCGGGACGCACCAGCGGCCGGGGCGGCGCGGAGCCGGTCGCGGTTCTAACCGGCGTCAGGGATTGCACCGCCGCCGTTGACGGTCGTGCGCGGGAATTCGCCAGTGACGGGCCAGGCGGCGCCGGGCAGGGTGTCTGACGCACGACGTGAGCGGCGCAGCAGCCCCAGGAACACTGCGAGGAAGGTCGCCGCCGCTTGCACGGCCAGGAACACGGCCGTACGCCCGGTACGGGGCACGGCGAGGGCTGCCCCGGTGGCCACGGCGAGCCCGAAGACCGTACAAGCGGCGATGAACAGGGCGGACGACACGGCCCGGCCGCCTTCGGCCCGCGGGCGCCGGTGTGCTCCGCCCGGGTGGTGCGCAGAGGAACAGCGCGGAGGGAATCCCTCCGTGTGATCGGTTTCCTGTGTGGTCATCGTGGCCCCCACGGCATCGCCCCTCGCTACTTTCCGTCACTGGCTAGTTACCCATCATCCAGGGTGCAGGACATGCTCCGCTGGATATCGCCGCATGCAACAACGCAACTTTTGTCCAATGGGTTCTCCCGCTCCGGACGCAGGGGGCGATCGGGCCGTGTGGACCGGCCGTTCGCGCCGTCTGCCGGTAACACGACTTCAGGCGCGCGCGGGAGCCCCGTAGGGCCGTGGACATGACCAACGACCAGCAGCACGAGCGGGCCGTGACGGCGCCTGGGCGAGGATCGAGACGTGATTAAGGCAGCCACCGGATGCTTCCCCCGCCCCGGAAGCCGTCTGGAGGGCGCCCTCGTCGAACAGGCCGTCCGGGTGGGGGCTCGGGGGCGTGACGCGCCCTCACTCACCAGTCAGGTGTGAGCGTGGGCGCTGTTCGTGATGGAGGTCCGAGCGGCGTGTGCCGGGGCGCTCAGGAGATTTTGCAGAGCGTCATCGCGCGCGTGTCGAGCTCGCCCGGCGATCCGAGGACGGAGTTGCGGCCCATGTAGATGGTGTCCCAACGCGAGGTTCCGGCTGGGCATGTGCAGAACGTCGGCGAGAACCTCGTCCTGCCTGATGTGGACCGCCGGGCCGTACGCGGGCTGAAGTTCTCCGCCGCTCTCCCGGAACGCCTCGCCGTAGCCACGGTGGCGGCCCGCTTGGCCGACTTCGAGGGCGCCTGCTCGGTGCTCGGTGAGCCGACGCTTCAGTACGACAGCTGAATCCGAAAGGCCGCCAAGGCCGCTTCTGGCGCCCGCGGACGTCTGCGAGCGCATCGAGCGGTCCGGCCGAACCCAATCTCCTTGCGTATCCGTCAAGGTGGCCACACAAGCGCCCTCGGTCTACGTTTGCTCAGGTCGCAGCGGTGCGGTGGCAATCCCGGCGTACGGCCCGACTCCGCTGCCGTTGCTGGGAGCTTCAGGACCCGGCACGTGCGCACTTTCGTTCCACCTCCGTCCGCATTCCCGTGTTTGAGGCATGGCTCACAACCGGGCCGTGTCCCGCGCGTCAGCGGGAAAACGAGTTCTCAACGGAAAGGAGGCTGATGTGTCACGCGATCGGATCGCACTGGCTGAGGTGCTGGCAGCGGCGGAGGATGCCGCGCCGGTGCGCTCTCTCGATGTCGTGGCCCGCAATCTGCGCGAGCGGTTCGGTGCCCGATACGTGTCGTTCCTGTTCCTCGACGTGGTCGGCCGGCGCCTGTTGCGGGTGAGCGAGGAGGCCGCCACGCCTCAGGAGCGTCGCGCTGAAGAGGTCCCCTTCGACGACAGCGTCTACGACGAGGTCCTGCGCGTACAGCACACGGTGCGGGTGCCGGAGGGCGAGCGCGGGCACCGGGTGCTCACCCCCGTCACCACCCGCGGCGACGCCATCGGTGTCCTGGAGCTGTTCCTCTCCGAAGCCACCCGGGAAGTGCTGGAGCAGGTCGAAGAGGCCGCGCACGCGCTGGCGTACATCATCGTCACCGACCGCCGCTTCACCGACCTCTACCACTGGGGCAACCGCACCACCTCGGTCAGTCTGGCCGCGGAGATCCAGCGTCAGCTGCTGCCTTCCGCCCCTTCCTGCGAGGCCCCGGAGTTCGCGCTCGCCGGCGCCCTGGTCCCGGCCGCCGACATCGCTGGTGACACCTACGACTACGCCCTCGACCACGACACCCTGCACCTGTCCGTCACCGACGCCATGGGCCACGACGTCAGCGCCGCACTCATGGCCACTCTCCTGGTCAACGCCTCCCGCGGCGCCCGCCGTGCCGGGTGCGACCTCGCCGAACAGGCCCGCCAGACCCACGAGGCCCTCCTCGCCCACGGCCGACAGACCTTCGCCACCGGCCAGTTGCTGCGCATCGCCCTGGACGGCACCAGCTCCCAGCTCGTCAACGCCGGCCACCCCTGGCCCCTGCGGCTGCGCGACGGCACGGTCGACGAACTGCGTCTGGCAGTGAACCTGCCGTTCGGCGTCGCCACGCACGAGGGACCGTACCTGGTGCAGGATCTCGACCTGCGCCCCGGTGACCGCCTCGTGCTGCACACCGACGGCATGCAGGAACGCCAGGCGAAAAAGGTCGACCTTCCCGGTCTCATCCGTGACACCGCCGCCGAGCACCCGCGCGAGGTCGTGCGCACTCTGGCCACCGCGGTCACCGACGCCTGGGACGGCCACCCGCAGGACGACGCCACCGTCCTGTGCCTGGACTGGCACGGCCTCCACGTCCGAAGACCGCCGCGCGAACGCCGCCGCCGACTCCCCGAGTGAGGGCCGGCGGGCGGACCGGACTACACCTGCTTGGCGCCGCCGTCGATGAAGATCTCGGTGCCGGTGATGAAGCTGGACTGCTCGGTGGCGAGGAAGAGCGCGAGGTTGGCGACTTCTTCCGGCCGGCCCATGCGGCCGAGGGGGACGATGCCGGCGAGGGTCTCCCGCAACTGCGCGGCCCCTGCCTCGTCCGCGGCGAGACCGTTGAGGCCGGGGGTGGTGATGGGGCCGGGCGAGATGGTGTTGACGCGGATGTCGCGCCCGCTCAATCACCCTGGGAAACGGGAAGGTGATACGTCAACCGTTAGGTGATGCATCATCTGATTTTTCGTTCGTTGACTCAGTGGTCCATCGCGGCATGCGCGTGTGTGTGCTTCGCCGAAGTGTCCGGCTGTCGCATCGCGCCGGGGGCGAAGATGCCGCCCGGTTCATCCGCGTCCGCGCCGGACGCTGCTTCCCCTGGCGGCACCTGCCGTGGCGCTTGCGTCAGCGCCAGCCGAGTTCCGGCGCGACGTGCGTCAGGATGCTGTCGACGACATGCGCGTTGTAGTCGACGCCGAGCTGGTTGGGCACGGTGAGCAGCAGTGTGTCGGCGGCGGCGACGGCCTCGTCCTCGGCGAGCTGCTTGACGAGCACGTCGGGCTCGGCGGCGTAGGACCGGCCGAAGATACTGCGTGTGCTGGGATCGATGTAGCCGATCTGGTCCGTCGAGTCGCGGTCCCGGCCGAAGTACGCGCGGTCCCGCTCGTCGACGAGCGGGAAGATGCTGCGGCTGACCGACACCCTGGGGGCGCGGGTGTGTCCCGCGGCGCGCCACGCCTCGTGGTACGCCTCGATCTGCTTGCGCTGCTGGACGTGGAGCGGCTCGCCGCTCTCGTCGTCCTTGAGGGTCGAGCTCTGCAGGTTCATGCCGAGCCCGGCGGCCCAGACCGCGGTGCCGTTCGAGCCGGAACCCCACCAGATGCGGTCCCGCAGCCCCTCGGAGTGCGGTTCGATGCGCAGCAAGCCCGGCGGGTTGGCGAACATCGGCCTCGGGTCGGGCTCCGCGAATCCCTCACCCCTGAGCACCTCGAGGAGTTCCTCGGTGCGTGCGCGGGCGAGGTCGGCGTCGGTTCCGCCCTCCGGCGGCCGGTGACCGAAGTGCCGCCAGCCGTCGACGACCTGCTCCGGTGAGCCCCGGCTGAGGCCGAGCTGGAGTCGGCCGCCCGAGATCAGGTCGGCCGCGCCCGCGTCCTCCGCCATGTACAGGGGGTTCTCGTAGCGCATGTCGATCACGCCGGTGCCGATCTCGATCCGGCTGGTGCGCGCGCCGATCGCCGCGAGCAGCGGGAACGGTGAGGCGTGCTGCCGGGCGAAGTGGTGAACCCGGAAATAGGCGCCGTCTGCCCCCAGCTCCTCCGCGGCGACCGCCAGGTCGATCGCCTGCAGCAGGGAGTCCGACGCGGAGCGCGTCTGCGAGTGCGGCGATGGCGTCCAGTGCCCGAAGGACAGGAACCCGATCTTTTTCATACCGCTTTCAACAATCGGTGACCGTGTTCATTCCGCTGTGACCCGGCGACCCGGCCGGGCGCAGGAAGTCCCGGCGAAAGCTTGCGCGAACCGACTCCGGTCGTTCGCGAGGACCGGGATCTTTCGCGAACGCCGTCCATGCCGGCTGCATGCCGAATGAGGCCTCTGGGAACGGTGGGGCCTAGGGGGCCCTGATTACTTCGTGTCGATCTTCTCGATGACCGTGTCGGTGATCTCCGTGAGGAGTGTGACCTGGCCGGGCGAGAGGTGGTCGAGGAAGAGGCGCCGGACGTCGTTGACGTGCTGCGGCGCGGCGGCTTCCAGGGCGGCACGGCCGGCCGGGGTGACCATCATGTACGCCCCACGACCGTCGTCGATGCACTCCTCCCGGGCGACCAGGCCGCGCTTCGCCATGCGTGCGAGCTGGTGCGACACCCGGCTCTTATCCCACCCGAGCACCTTCGCGAGTTCCGGCACGCGCAGTCGGTCACCGGGCGCGCGGGTCAGCTCGGCGAGCACGGGATAGTCGGTCGCGGACAACCCGAACTCGCTCTGCAGCGTCCGCCCGGCTTGATTGACCAGCAGGTCGTGCACGCGCAGCATGCCGCGCCAGGCTCGTTCCTCGACGGGACTCGTTCCCGAGCCACTATGCCGTCAAGACCTCCGCCCCCGTGACCGCTCCGCGGATCACCAGCCGCCACCTGGGCGTGCTGGTCCTGCTCGGGGCGCTCCCGTCGGCGCGAAAGCCCGGTCGGTTCTCCCGTCGGTTCTCCCGTCGGCTCACGGCAGCGGGCCGGGGCGGGTCGGCGGCTGACGGTGCGCCGGCGTCGCGGAGTCTGGTCTGTGTCTGTCGGCTCGCGGGCGCCCGGTCAGGTCCGCTTCGCGGGTGCAGCAGCGCTGTCAGACCGATCCGAGCAGGTCATTGAGGATGCCCTTCTCGGCGAGGTAGAAGACAAGGCCGCCCGCGGGAGCGAGCGCAGCGCACAGCCAGTAGCGCTGCACCCCACCGCGCGCCAGGTAGGCGGTCACAAGAGCGGTGAGCAGCGCGCCGACGGCCAGGAAGACGGCCGCGTCTCCCCAGTAATGGAGCCCCAGCCCCAGCCAGAGTCCCTCGCCCAGCACCACCATCGTGATGACAGCCCCGGTCACCGCCCGCATGTCCCCCTGCCCTCGCCGTACTGTCCACCCGGCCCATCCCAGCAGGGGCCCTCCGGCAAGCCCCGCCACCGACCACACGGCGGCGGTTCCGAGCCCGCCGCTCCCGAAGGTGCCGCCGAGAGTGGACGCCGTGTAGTAGCCGCAGCAGGTGGCGAGCATCATCAACGCCCCGCCCCAGATGGCGAGTTGCCGGCTCCGGATCAGGGTGCCGGCCGCGGCGGTCCAGATGATCCAGGTGGACGCCGAATTGGTCGCCCGGTCCAGCAGGGGCGTCATCCCGTGCAGGCCGTACGTCGCCGAGCCGAGCAGCAGTCCGAAGGCGGTGGTCGTGGTGAGAACGACGACGGGGGCGTCGCGCCGGAAGGCGGTTGCGGAAGCCATGCCTCAGACTATACATGCCATGTATACACTCAGTGTTTAGTTACGGATGAGGGTTCGGCCCGGCTGTCTTCGAGTATCTGAACCGGCAGTTTCCCGTGGAGGTGGGCACCTGTCGTGCCCCGGGGCGACGGCCCGTCAACTGCGGGACGACCATCTCCGCCGCGGGACCGAACGGCCCGCCGATGCACGCCGATCCGCCTCGTGCGGAGTACCCGTCGGCCCTGCAGAGCGCCCGGACCGGTGGGACGGCCCGATTTGGAGGAGCTCGCGCCTGCCGTGCTGGTGGGGTCCCCGCTGATCGGCGACACCGTGCGCACGCCCGTCCGGGTAGGGGGCAGCGCCGACACGTTCGAGGCCGTGTTCCGGCTGAAGGTCACCGACACCACCGGCCGCACCACGGCCGACGTATGCGTGACGGCCACCCCCGGCACGGGACCTTCCCCTACAAACCCGTCCGTACCGGCCCGGGCCTGCTGACCGCGTACTACCTGTCTGCCCGGGACGGCAGGGCCGTGACCGTGGACACCGTTCCGCTGTACCTGAACCGACGACGAGAGGGCCGGCCGGACCGGACGCGCTTGCGAGGCGATGTCGGCCGCCCGGTCGGCGTGGGCGGCCCAGCTCCTCACCTCACCCCACCGTCGGACTCGGTGACACCGTGCTGTTCGCCGGCGGAGTGAGGACGACCTGCGGTTGGCCCGCGACCGCGGGTGGCGGGGTCAGCTGCTGGGCCGGAAGGTTGGGCGAGGTGGTTTCCTGGACGAGGGCCTGGCCGAAGTCGACCAGGCCGGTCTTCTCCACGACCGTGATGTGGTCCAGGACGGTGTCGTTGGCCTGGTCGGCCAGTGCGCGGACCAGCGAGTTCCTCGTGGTGGTGCGGACGCTCGCGATCGTGGTGAGGAGTTGGCCGTTCGTCGCGCGCACGGTGGTGGCCAGGTCCGTGTCGAACTGCTTGCCGCTTTCCCCGTTCAGCCGGGACTCGAAGCCCTGCTGCTGCGGCGACGGCTGGTTGGGCAGCGCGATCCCCAGCTGATTGCCGACGTTGCGGCAGGCGGCGTCCAACGCGGCGTCCCCGTCGACCAGATGCTCCCCAGCACTCCTGACGGCCTTCGTTGTCCCCTTCTTCAACGCCCTCTGACCGACGGGGTACTCCCACAGCCCCGCCGAGCGCACCTTGACCACGAAATCCCGGTCGGCTTCCGTCAGCGGTCCGGTCGCCGGGGTGGCGACGACCCGCTCGGGTGCGCTGCTGACCTTCTGAACTCCGAGCATGGAGGGGTAGAGGAGGGCGCCGAGGGTGAGGCTGAGCGCACCACCGACAAACAGAGTTCCCGCCGCCTTCTGTGTAACGAGCACCGTGTCTCCTGATCCGGTTCTTCGGATCCCGCACGCACGGACATACGGATGTGAGGGTTCCGTAGAACCTTTCGGGCTCGTCATGGATTCGCAAAGCGACTGGCTCAGCGGCGCGAAGAAGGGCCGTTCGGCCCTATCGGCGGCCAAGGAAGGGACTGTTGGGCCCTATCGGGGCCGGGTGCCTCACGGCCGACCATGTAGCGGCGACCGGGAAGGGCCAGGTCCATTCCCGCACTTCTGGGTCTTCCCGGTTCGTCGACGACACCAAGTGATGGGGAGGGCGCCGTTCGATCGACGGGATACAGCGCAACGTTCGTGGCGGCACCGGCACAACAGGCGACTGTGCCGGGGCCTTGTCGTGCCCGTAGGCGCTCACGGGAGTCGTTGAGCAGACCATCAGGGCCGGTCGGAAGTCGTGAACTACCCAACAGAAAAAGGGAGTTCGCTCGTAGGATGTGCCCCGGATGATCCAAGCCCCGGTCGAAGGACGCACCCGACTCATGACCGACCCCGTAACGACGCCCCAGGCGGCTGAGCAGCAGAAGATCGACACCTCCGTGCCGCATTCCGCCCGTATCTGGAACTACTGGCTCGGGGGCAAGGACAACTACTCCGTCGACAAGGCGGCCGGTGATGCGTACACCGAGGTCTTTCCCGGGATTGTGACCATCGCTCGCTCCAGCCGTGCCTTTCTGCGGCGCAACATTGCGTATCTCGTGTCGGAGGCTGGGATTCGGCAGTTCCTGGACGTCGGGACCGGGCTGCCGACCGCGCAGAACACCCATGAGGTCGCCCAGGGGCTCGCTCCCGAGGCGCGGATCGTCTACGTCGACAACGATCCGATGGTCCTCGCGCACGCCCGTACCCTCCTCTACTCCAGCAAGGAGGGGGCGACCGCCTACGTCGACGCCGACGTGACGGACCCGGAGCGGATTCTCGAAGTCGCCGCCGAGACACTGGACTTCGGTCAGCCCATCGCGCTCATCCTCAGCAACATCCTGGGTCACGTCGCCGACTACGACCAGGCCCGTTCCATCGTCACCCGGCTGATGGACGTCCTGCCCTCGGGTAGTTACCTCTCCATCAACGACGGGTCGCGCGGCATCGACCCCGTCTTCGAGCAGGCCCAGGACGCCTACAACGACAGCGGCGCCGTTCCGTACAACCTGCGCACCGTTGATGAGATCAGCGCGTTCTTCGACGGTCTGGAGTTTGTGGAACCCGGTGTCGTCTCGGTGACCGAGTGGCGTTCGGAGACTGGTCCGGGAGTCCCGGAAGTCGTCGCCGAGCACGGTGGACTCGCGCGGAAGCCGTAGCGACGGGAGTGGCGTGGTGGTCCCGGGCTGATGCCTCTCAGGCCACCGCGCTCAGTGTGTCCGCCAAGCGGCGTCGTGCGGCGCGGGTTGCCGGGACGGCGGACAGGGCCGCCGCGCCCGCGACCGCGGCCGTGCCGAACAGGAGCAGGAGCAGGAGGGGTGGGCCCTGTGCGATGCCCGCGCCGATGCCGCTTGACCTGCCCTGTGTGTTGATCAGCCAGTGGGAGAGGGGGGCGCCCAGGGCCGTAGCGGCCAGGACTGCGGTCAGTGCCGTGCAGCCGGTTGCTGTGACGGTGACTGCGGTGATCTGGCGGGGGGAGAGGCCGATGGCCTTCAGGGCGAGCAGGTCGCGTTCGCCCTCGCGTACCGTGCCGCCGATCGCGGTCAGGAGTTCGACCAGGCCGATCAGGGCCAGGACCGCGATGACTCCGGCCGCCACTCCGCGCAGTGGGGAGAGGCCGTCCGCCGGGTTGGTCACGGTGTGTACGTCCAGGCGGCCGGCTCCGGCCGTGGTCAGGCGACGGGCGGCCTCGTGGACGTCGGTGCCGGGGTGGAGGCGGACCTGGTAGAGGGTGGGGGTCAGGCGGGGGTCGTTCTCGCGCAGGGTGTCGAGGGACGTGGAGATGACCCGGCCGGCGTTCTCCGTCTCGATGCTGCGGCCCACGATGTGCAGGATCTGCGGCTGGTTGCCGACGGTCATGCGTACCCAGTCGCCGACGTGCGCGTCGAGAAGGTCCAGCAGGCCCTGGCCGGCCACCGCCTCGTCGGTGCCGCGTGCGGGGCGGCCCTCGGCCAGGGCGTACGGGTACGGGTCCCGGTGGGTGCCGAAGCCGCGCAGGGCGATCGTCGCCGTCTGGCCCGGGACCAGCGCGGCCACCTCCACGCCCGGGTAGGCGGCGGCCACCTGCGGGTCGCGGGCGAGGAGGGCGCGGGTCTGCCGGTCGTCGAGGCCCGCGTCGGCGTGGACGGTGAGCGCGGCCGGGAGTCCGATCCGGCCGGGGTCGCTGTGGAAGCGGCTGATGGTGGTCCATGCGCTCATCGCCACGACGATGAGGAGGAGGGGCAGGGCCAGTCGGGCGATGGTGGTGAGTGAGCGGGCTCTGCGGGCGAAGGCGGTGTGCCAGCCCAGGACCAGGGCGGGCGGAACCTGAAGACCCAGTGCGTGCCGGGCCGGGGAGGAGAGGCGTCCGGTGGGACGTGGGGTGTGGGGGGTGGCGCCGGACCGGAACGACGGGAGCGGCATCGGGACGGGGGGTACGCGTCCGGCGCGCCAAGCGGCCAGGCCCGTCGTCGCGGCGATGAAGAGCACCGCGCCGGCCGGGATCGCGATCAGTGCCACGGCGTGGCCGGGCAGGCCCTGCCAGAGCGCGATCGCGTCCCCTAGGCGGCCGGGGAGTCTGCTGCCCAGGGACCTTGTCAGCGCGGCCGCGCTCACGGCGCCGAGCAGCGCGTAGGCGATGTGCTGGAGGAGGAAGACGCGGACCACCTGGTCGGGGGTGAAGCCGATCGCCTTGAGGATGGAGATGTCGCGGAGATGGCCGCGGATGCGGGTGGTGATCGCTCCGTGCACCGCCAGTCCGGCGGCTATCAGTGCGCCCAGTCCGAACAGGGCCAGGACCTGGCCGAGCAGTCGGTTGTCGCCCTGTGCCTCGGCGCGTGCCTGCTGCCAGGTGGCGACCTCGCCGATCGCACCGGCGCCCAGCACTGTGACGGCGCGCTGCACGGCGTAGTCGGTGTCGTCGGGGTTGGTCAGGCGCAGGCCGATGACCTGGCCGTTCGGGGTGCTGACGACGGAGCGCGGGGCCCAGACCAGGCCCGGCTGCTCTTCCGGGTCGTAGCGCGGCTCGGCGCTGTCGGCTATGCCGAGCACGGTCACCGTGCGGGTGGTACCCAGCAGGGTGAGGGTGTCGCCGGGCTCGGCGAGCAGGGCGCGGGCGAGATGGTTCTCCAGGACCACGCCGTCGGGGGTCGTCGGGTCGAGCCAGCGGCCGGAGACGAGGAGCGGGCGGCCGATCGTGAGGTGCTGGGGGGTGGCGCGCAGTTCCACGGCGGCTCGGGTGCCGTGGGAGGTGAGGGTGGTGGACTCGGTGGCGTACGGGCCGGCCTCGGACTCGACGCCGTCCAGTCCGGCCAGCTTTCCCACCTGCGCGGACCGGGCGGTGTGCAGCCATACGTGCGCGCCGCGGGTCTGTTCGAAGACGCGCTGCCAGGGGTTGGTGGCGTAGCCGAAGAGGGCGGTGGCCAGCAGCAGCGACAGTACGATCCCGACCGTGGCCAGCACCAGGAACAGCGCCTCGCCGCGGTGCGTGCGCAGATCGGAGTGCGCCCAGCGCAAGGTGGCCCGCATACGGCTCAGCCCCTCCGGGTGACGTCGTACGCCTGTATGCCAGTCCGTCGTACGACAGTCGGTCGTATGCCAGTCGGTCGTACGACAGTCGGACGCGTGTCGGTCGGTCGCATGTCAGCCCGCCAGTCCGTCAGTCCGTCAGTTCGAGCACGCCGGAGATGCCGGTCCCGCGGGTGGGCGTGGCGTCGAGCTCCGCGTCGTCGGCTATCCGGCCGTCGAAGAAGCTGATCACCCGGTCCGCGGCGCTGGCCAGCCGGGCGTCATGGGTGACCAGGAGAATCGTCTGGCCGCGGTTGTGGAAGCGGGACAGCAGGCGCATCACCTCGCGGGTGCCCTTGCTGTCCAGGCTGCCCGCGGGTTCGTCGGCGAGGAGGAGCGGGGGGTGGTTGACCAGGGCGCGGGCCAGCGCGACCCGCTGCTGCTCACCGCCGGACAGTTCGCCCGGCAGGCTGCGGTCCTTGCCGTCGAGGCCGAGTTCGGCCAGGAGTGCCGTGCGTTCGGCGCGTGCTTGTTTCGGGGGCACGCCGGCAAGGAGCGCGGGGAGTTCCACGTTGTCGGCGACGGACAGGTTCGAGACCAGGTTGAAGAACTGGAAGACGATCCCGATCCGCTTCCTGCGCTCGACCGCCCAGCGGGCCTCGCTCCATTCGTCGGCGCGGGTGCCGTCCAGCCAGATGCGGCCGGCATCCGGCCGCTGCAGTCCGCCCAGCAGGTGCAGCAGCGTGGACTTGCCGGCTCCGGACGGGCCGGTGACGGCGACGAACTCGCCCGGCCGGAGGGAGAGGTCCACGCCGCGGACGGCACGGGCCGGGGCGCCCTCGCCGTGGTGCGTCTTGACCAGGCCCTCGGCGCGCAGCACGGGAGTGACCTGGCCTTCGGCGCGCAGCACAGGAGCGGGACCCTGCGTCATTCCAGCCCCTCCAGTTCTTCCAGCTCTTCCTGACACCGTTCCAACCAGTCGAGGTCGGCCTGCAGGTGCAGCATCGCGCCCTCGATCAGCAGATGGGCGATCCGGTTGTCGCGGTTCTCGGCGGCGGCCAGCTTCGACAGGCTGCGCATGGTGGTCAGGTACTGCCGCCGCTGCCGGTTGATCAGGGCGATCTGGTCGGCGAGTCCGGTCTGCGGAGCGAGCGCCAGCTTCATGAAGAACTCGTCCCGCACCCGGGGCTCGTCCTCGGGCTTCTCGAACCAGGCGCGGAGTTCGTCCTGCCCGGCCTCGGTGAGGTGGTAGACCTTCTTGTTGGGCCGGCTGGACTGCTCGACGTCCTCGCCCTCGATCAGCCCCTGCTTCTCCAGACGGCCCAGGGTGACATAGACCTGGCCGATGTTCGGCTGAGGGTACGCGGAGCCCAGCAGTTGCTCAAGGTCCTGCTTCAGCTCGTAGCCGTGGGCCGGACCGCGCGCGAGGAGTGCCAGGAGGGGCAGGCGCACGTGTGCAGTCCTCCTGTCTACCGATTGTGCTCCGCACCCTAGTATCGCCCATACCTAACAGGTATACATGGCCTCCGACTCGGGGTGAAGGTGCCCCGTGCGGTCGCGGTGCGCAGGGAGGAACCTATGCGGTGGTGGCATGCCGCGGGTAGGGGGCTCCTCGCTCTGGTCGTGGTGATGACCGGGTACGTGGCCTCGGGCGCGCACACCGGCCAGGGTGCCGGCGGCGGCCGTGGTCCGCTGACCCTGGCCACCGCGGGGGACCTCACGGGCTATCTCGGCCCGCTCCTGGAGGGCTGGAACCGCACCCACCCCGGCGAGAAGGTCACCCTCGTCGAACTTCCCGACTCCGCCGACGAGACCCACGCCCAGATGGTCACCGACCTGCGCGGCGGCGACCGCAGCCGGTTCGACGTCCTCAACATCGACGTCGCCTGGACCTCGGAGTTCGCGGCGGCGGGCTGGATCCGGCAGCTGCCCCGGGACCGCTTCCCGCTGGACACGTTCCTGCCCCGGGTCGTCGACACGGCGACCTACGAGGGGCGCCTGTACGCGGTCCCGTACGTCACCAACGCCGGCCTGCTCCTGTACCGCGCGGACATCCTCGCCAAGGAGGGCGTGCGTCCGCCGCGCACCTGGGCCGAGCTGGAGCGCGACGCGAAGGCCATCGCGCCCAAGTACGGACTCGGCGGCTACGCGGGCCAGTTCCTGCCCTACGAAGGGCTCACCGTGAACGCCGCCGAGGCCGTCTACTCGGCCGGCGGCACCATCCTCGGCGACGAGGGCGCCCGGGTCACCGTGGACTCCGCGGCGGCCCGCGAGGGCATCGGGTTCCTCACCCGCGGGGTGCGCGAGGGCTGGATCCCCAAGGCCGCGCTGACCTACACGGAGGAGGAGTCCAAACAGGCCTTCCAGGACGGGCACCTGCTCTTCCTGCGCAACTGGCCGTACGCGTACGTCGGCGCATCGGGCCCGGGCTCGGCGGTCGCCGGCAAGGTCGGCGCCGTACCGCTGCCCGGCCCCGACGGGCCGGGGACCAGTGTCCTCGGCGGCTCCAACCTGGCCGTCAACACGCACGCCCGGCACCCCGACTCGGCCGCACGGCTGATCGCCTACCTCACCAGCGCGCCCGTGCAGCGCCAGGTCCTCACCCGCGGCGCACTGCCGCCGGTGCGCGCCGCGCTGTACGAAGACCCCGCGCTGATCCGGGAGTTCCCCTATCTGCCGACCCTGCGCGCCAGCGTGCAGGCGGCCCGGCCGCGCCCGAAGAGCCCGCGCTACGACCAGGTCAGCCTGGTGGTGCAGGCCGTCGTCCACGACGCGATGACCGGGCACGAGACGCCCGCGGCGGCGGTGCGGCGGCTGGCGCGGGAACTGGCAGCCCTCTCCGACCGCTAGTTACTTGTTAAGTAACGCCACGGTCTCTTCTGCGCTCTCAAGCGGCCTATTTCTCCTGATATAGAACCCAACTGGGCAGTAGCTTCCGTCCTGCTCGTTGACACCCTCTCGACATGCCTACTTAACATGCATGCATAACGGCTGGCCTCACCAGCTGGCTTCAACGGCTGCCCTTCGCACAGACAGGTCAATGGGTTGAACAGGCACCCTTGGTGGCGTGACGCAGTGATCTACCAGGTGTACGTCCGCAGCTTTCTGGACAGCACCGGCGACGGCATCGGCGATCTGGCCGGCGTCCGGGCCGGACTGCCGTACCTGAAGAAGCTCGGTGTCGACGGGATCTGGCTGAGCCCCTTCTACCCCTCCCCGCAGCACGACCACGGCTACGACGTGGCCGGCTACTGCGACGTGGACCCGCTCTTCGGCGACCTCGCCGAGTTCGACCTGCTGACGGCGGCTGCCCGGCGGCTCGGCATCAGGGTGCTGCTCGACATCGTCCCCAACCACTGCTCCGACCAGCACCCGTGGTTCCGCCAGGCCCTCGCCTCCGCACCCGGCAGCCGGGAGCGCGGCCGCTTCCACTTCGCCGACGGGCGGGGCCCCGACGGCTCCGAGCCGCCCAACAACTGGCACTCCATGTTCGGCGGGCCGGCCTGGAGCCGGGTGACCGAGGCGGACGGCCGGCCCGGACAGTGGTACCTGCACATGTTCGCGCCCGAGCAGCCCGACTGGAACTGGCGCACCCCCGAGGTCGCCGACGAGTTCGACCAGGTGCTCCGCTTCTGGCTGGACCGGGGCGTCGACGGCTTCCGCATCGACGTCGCCGCCGGCCTCTTCAAGCATCCCGAACTGCCCGACTCCCCGGACCCGGAGGCCGACGCCCGCACCCGCGACTCGGTCAACCCCCTTGCCTGGAACCAGCCCGAGGTGCACGACGTCTGGCGGAACTGGCGCGCGGTGTGCGAGGAGTACACGGCCCGCGACGGCCGCGAACGCCTCCTCGTCGGCGAGGTCTCCGTCCCCACCGCCCGTGACCACGCGCTCTACGTCCGCCCGGCCGAACTCCACCAGGCCTTCTTCTTCGACCTGTTGAGCGCGCCCTGGAACGCCGACGTCTTCCGCAAGGTCATCGGCGAGGCCATGCAGGACATCGCCGGCACCGGCTCCACGGTCACCTGGGTCCTCAACAACCACGACCAGGTCCGTACGGTCACCCGCTACGGCGAACCCACCCCCGAGGGCAGCGGACTCGGCGCCGCCCGGGCCCGCGCGGCCGCCCTGCTGATGCTGGCGCTGCCCGGCGCCGCCTACATCTACCAGGGCGAGGAACTGGGTCTGCCCGAGGTCGTCGACCTGCCCGACGACGTGCTCACCGACCCGATCTTCCGGCGCACCGGCAGCCGGGCCCGGATCCGCGACGGCTGCCGGGTCCCGCTCCCTTGGTCCGGGCAGGCCTCCCCGTTCGGCTTCACCTCCGGCGCCGAAGGGGCCCGGCCCTGGCTGCCGCAGCCCGACTACTTCGCCGAGTACGTCACCGAACGCGCCCTCGCCGACACCCGCTCCTTCTGGCACCTGTACCGCGACGGACTCCAACTGCGGTCCCGACTGCCCCAGTTGGGCGACGGCCCGCTGGAGTGGCTGGACACCCCGCCCGGCGTCCTCGGCTTCGTCCGCGGTGCGGGCCCGCTCCGTGGCGACGGACTGCTCCGAGGCGACGGCCTGGTCTGCGCCGTCAACTTCGGTACGGCGCCCACCCCCGCCCCCGTCTCCGGCACTCCGCTGCTCGCCAGCGGCCCCTGCCCCGCCGGAGTACTCCCCGGCTCCACCGCCGCCTGGTGGATCAACGACTCCTGACCCGACCGTCCGACCCGATCACCCGCTCAACTCGGGCTCTCCCGAAGGGACATCAACGATGATGCGACGACGCACCACCACCCTCCTCACCGGCTGCACCGCCCTCGCCCTCGCGCTCGGCGCCACCGCCTGCGGCGGCAGCGGCGGCCCGGTCTCGGCCGGCGGCGGCTCCAAGGCGCTCAGCGGCCAGACGGTCACCGTGGCCGGCGTCTGGTCCGGCGACGAACTGAAGAGCTTCCAGAAGGTCCTCGACGCGTTCAGCGCGAAGACCGGCGCCAAGACCCAGTTCGTGTCCACCGGCGACAACGTCTCCACCGTCATCGGAAGCAAGATCGAGGGCGGCAACGCCCCCGACGTCGTCATGGTCCCGCAGGTCGGCGTGCTCCAGCAGTTCGCCAAGAGCGGCTGGCTGAAGCCTCTGTCCACGACCACCCAGCAGTCCGTGGACTCCGACTTCGCGCCGGTCTGGAAGAACTACGGCAGCGTCGGCGGCACCCTCTACGGCCTCTACTTCAAGGCCGCCGACAAGTCCACCGTCTGGTACAGCCCCGACGCCCTCGACCAGGCCGGCGTCAAGCCGCCCACCACCTGGGCGGACATGCTGAAGGACGGGCACACCGTCTCCGACTCGGGGCTCGCCGCCTTCTCCATAGGCGGCGCGGACGGCTGGACCCTCACCGACTGGTTCGAGAACATCTACCTCTCCCAGGCCGGACCCGAGAAGTACGACGCCCTCGCCGCCCACAAGCTCGCGTGGACCGACGCGTCCGTGGTCAAGGCGCTCGGCACGCTCGGCACCCTCTTCAAGGACAAGCAGCTGATCGCGGGCGGTCAGAAGGAGGCCCTCAACACCGACTTCCCGACCTCGGTGGAGAAGGTCTTCGGGCCCAAGCCGGAGGCCGCCATGGTCTACGAGGGCGACTTCGTCGCCGGCGTCGCCCACGACCAGTTCAAGAAGACGATCGGCAAGGACGCGACGTTCTTCCCCTTCCCGGCGGTCGACGGCGGTACGGCGCCCGTGGTCAGCGGCGGTGACGCGGCGGTCGTACTGAAGGCCGGCAAGAACGCCACGGCCGGCATGAAGCTCCTGGAGTACCTGGCCACGCCGGAGGCCGCGGCCGTCTGGGCCAAGGAGGGCGGCTTCCTGTCCCCGAACAAGAACCTGGACCTGTCCTCCTACGGCGACGACGTCACCCGCGCCATCGCCAAGTCCCTGGTGGGAGGCGGAGATTCGGTCCGCTTCGACATGTCCGACCAGGCGCCCGCGGCCTTCGGCGGCACCAAGGGCGCCGGCGAGTGGAAGATCCTCCAGGACTTCCTGGCCGACCCGTCGAACCCGAAGGCCACCGCCGCGCAGCTGGAGACCGCCGCGGCCAAGGCGTACAAGGGCTGACGGCCGTGACCGCGACCCTGGTGAAGAACGCCAGGCCACCCCTGTCCGGGCAGGCCGAACGCGCCCGGCAAAGCCGCCGCCGCAGCCGGATCATCGCCCTGCTCTTCGTGTTCCCCGCGCTGCTCCTGCTGGGCGCGCTGGTCGTCTACCCCGTGCTGTTCTCGATCGGCCGCAGCTTCTTCGACGCGTCCGGCTCCCGGTTCGTCGGCGGCGACAACTACACCGAGATGTTCAGCGACCCGGCGACCCTCAAGGCCATCCGCAACACCGTGATCTGGGTGCTGGTGGCCCCGACCCTGCTCACCGGGCTCGGCCTGATCCTCGCCGTGCTGGTGGAGAAGGTGCGCTGGGCGACCGCCTTCAAGCTGCTGCTGTTCCTGCCGATGGCGGTGTCCTTCCTGGCCGCCGGCATCATCTTCCGGCTCGCCTACGACGAGGACCCGCACAAGGGCGTGCTCAACGCGGCCGCGGTCACCGTGCACAACGCCTTCAAGGGCACCGCCGAGTACCCCACCGCCCGCGCCCGTACCGGCCAGGACCTCACGGCCGGGGAGGACGGCTCGTACCGTACGGCCGTGAACCTCGGGCCGGGCGACACGGTGACGCTCCCCCTGGTGGGCGTCGCACCGAAGGACCTGCCGGGCGGTGCACGGCCCGCCTACCCGGCGGCACACCGCCGGGCCGCGGCCGGTGACCTGCGCGGGGTGGTCTACCTGGACTTCACCCCGGGCGGCGGGGGCAGTCCGGGCGTGGTCGACCGCAAGGAGAGCGGGCTGCCGCGGATGAAGGTCGAGGCGGTGCGCGCCGACGGCAAGGCAGTCGCGAGCACCACCAGCGCGGCCGACGGCTCCTTCCGCTTCACGGGCCTCGCGGCCGGCTCCTACGGGGTCGAGCTGCCGGCCTCCAACTTCGCACAGCCCTACCAGGGCGTCTCCTGGCTCGGGCCCGCCCTCGTCACGCCCGCCATCATCGGGGCCTACCTGTGGATCTGGACCGGGTTCGCGATGGTGCTGATCGGCGCGGGTCTCGCCGCTCTTCCCCGGGACGCCCTCGAGGCCGCCCGGATGGACGGCGCGAACGAGTGGCAGATCTTCCGGCGCATCACCGTGCCGCTGCTGGCGCCGGTGCTCACCGTGGTGTTCGTGACCCTCGTCATCAACGTGATGAAGGTCTTCGACCTCGTCTACATCATCGCGCCGGGGCAGGTGCAGGAGGACGCGGCCGTCCTCGCGACCCGGATGTGGCTGGTGTCCTTCGGCGGCGGCAACAACCAGGGGCTGGGCAGCGCGATCGGCGTGCTGCTCCTGGTCCTGGTGATCCCGGCCATGGCCTTCAACGTCCGGCGCTTCAGGAGGAGTCAGCGATGAACGCGATCAGACGCGGCCTGAGCAGCGCCGTGGTGCAGGTCTTCCTCGTGGTGGTCGGGCTGGTCTGGCTCACCCCCCTTGCCGGGCTGCTGCTGTCCTCGCTGCGGTCCTCGCAGGACTCGGCGAGCAGCGGCTGGTGGAAGGCGTTCGCCAGTCCCGGGCAGCTGTCCTTCGACAACTACTCGGCGCTGCTGAAGAACTCGGGCATGACCCAGGCCTTCTGGAACACCGTGCTGATCTCGGTGCCGGCGACGACGCTGGTGGTCGTGGTGGCGGCGTTGGCCGGATACGCCTTCGCCTGGCTGGACTTCCCGGGCCGCGAGCCCGTCTTCCTGCTGGTGGTCGCCCTGTTGGTGGTGCCGGTACAGATCGGCCTGCTGCCCGTCGCCAAACTCTTCGGGCAACTGGGCCTGTTCGGCACGATTCCCGGCGTGGTGCTGTTCCACGTGGCCTACGGACTGCCGTTCGCGGTGTTCCTGCTGCGGAACTACTTCGCCGAGATACCCAAGGAGATGCTGGAGGCCGCCCGGATGGACGGCGGCAGCGAATGGCGGATCTTCACCCGGCTCGTCCTGCCGGTGGGACGGCCGGCGATCGCCAGCCTCGCCATCTTCCAGTTCCTGTGGGTCTGGAACGACATGCTGGTTGCCCTGCTGTTCGCGGACCCCTCCTCGCAGCCGCTGACCGTCGAACTCCAGTCACAGATCAGGCAGTTCGGCAGCAATATCGATGTGCTGGCGCCGGGCGCGTTCCTGTCCCTGGTGGTGCCCGTGGTGGTGTTCTTCGCCTTCCAGCGGCACTTCGTCCAGGGCGTGATGGCGGGGTCGGTCAAATAGGCCTCCCACCCCGGAGCCGAGGGACCTACCTGTCGGCGTCCGGGGCCGCCGCGGGAAGTTCCACGGTGATGCGGATGCCGCCTTCGGGGCGGGGGGTGAGGGTGAGCGTCCCGTCGTGTGCCTGGGTGATGGTCTTGACGATGGCCAGGCCCAGGCCCACGCCCGCGTGATCGGTGTGCACGCGTTCGGTGCCGCGCCGGAACGGCTCGGTCAGTGTCGCGGCCAGCTCGGGGGTGACCCGCTCGCCGGTGTTCTCGACGGTGAGCACCGCCGACTCGGGGCGGACGTCGGTACGGACCCACACGGTGCCCTGCTCCGGCAGGTTGTGGACGATCGCGTTGTGCACCAGGTTCGTGGTCAGCTGCAGCAGAAGCGCCGGCGATCCGGTCGTGGAGGCGATGTCGCCGCCGGTCTCGACGGTGACGCCGTGCTTCTCCGCGAGGGGGAGGAGCGTCTCGGTGGCCTCCTCCGCCAGGAGGGACAGGTCGACCCGTTTCCGGGAGAAGGACCGCTGCTCGGCACGGCTGAGCAGGAGCAGCGCCTCGGTGAGGTCGATCGCCCGGGTGTTGACGGTGTGGAGGCGGTCGATGACCTCGCCGGTGTCGCACGTCGGGTCGGTACGGGCCACATCGAGGAGCGTCTTCGAGATCGCGAGCGGGGTGCGCAGCTCATGAGAGGCGTTGGCCGCGAATCTCCGCTGTTCGGCGACGTGTGCTTCGAGCCGGGCGAGCATCGTGTCGAAGGCGTCGGCGAGCTCGCGGAACTCGTCGTTGCGGCCCGGCAGCCGGATCCGGTGCGCGAGCGATCCGTTCGTGGCCAGGCGGGTGGCCTCGGTGATACGGGTCAGCGGGGCGAGCATCCGGCCGGCCAGGATCCACCCGCCCACGAGGCCGAACACCAGCAGGAACGCCAGCACCGCGGCCGCCCGCGGAAGGAACACGTGCACGAGGTTGTACCGGACGGGAAAGACGCCGTCGGTCCCCGCGGTGTCGTCGCGGGCGATGAGCACGGCACGGTCGGGGACGTAACGCAGGAGGAACAGCCACACGGCGCCGAGCAGCAGGGCGCCCGCGAGCATGAGGAACCCGGCGTAGCTGAGGGTGAGCCTGACGCGGACGCTCGGACCAGGGGGCCTATCCACGGTCTCCTCCCTCGGCTCCGGCCTGCGGCGGTGTGCCGATGCGGTAGCCGACGCCCGGCGCCGTGGCGATCAGCCAGGGTTCGCCGAGTCGTTTGCGCAGTGCCGAGACGGTGATGCGCACGGCGTTGGTGAACGGGTCGGCGTTCTCGTCCCACGCGCGCTCCAGGAGTTCCTCGGCGCTGACGACACCGCCTTCCGCGGCGACCAGGACTTCGAGCACGGCGAACTGTTTCCTGGTCAGCGCGACATAGCGGCCGTCCCGGTAGACCTCCCTGCGGAACGGATCCACCCGCAGCCCCGCGATCTCCCGTACCGGCGGCCTGCTGCGGGCGCGTCTGCGGTCGAGTGCTCTGAGCCTGAGCACGAGCTCCTGGAGTTCGAAGGGCTTCGTGAGGTAGTCGTCGGCGCCGAGTTCGAACCCGGACGCCTTGTCGTCGAGCCGGTCGGCCGCGGTGAGCATCAGGATCGGCATGCCGCTGCCGGAGGCGACGATCCGTTCGGCGACCTCGTCACCGGACGGGCCGGGGATGTCGCGGTCGAGGACGGCGATGTCGTAGGCGTTGACGCTCAGCAGTTCCAGGGCCGTGTGACCGTCACCTGCGATGTCGGCCGCGATCGCCTCCAGGCGCAGTCCGTCGCGGATGGCCTCCGCCAGATAGGGCTCGTCCTCGACGATCAGCACACGCATGCCGTCAAGGCTACGAGCCGGCACATATCGCCGGCGTATCGAAAACGGCATACATGCAGGCAACACGGCACCGCCTTGACTGGCCGCATGAATCAAGTGACCGGCAGTGAACGAGGTCGGACGGTACTGCCGCCGGACACGGCCGAGACGGGTCAGGAGGACACCGGCCGCAGCGGTTCCGGGACCGGTTCCGGGGCCGGTCCCGGAACCCGGCGCGCGCATATCCGCAGGGTGACCGGCCGCGCGCACATCCGCGAGGGGATCCGCCGCGCCACCCGGCCGGAGCCCTGGAAGCGCGGCCCGGTGCCGGCCGCGCTGGCGCTGCTGCTCGGGCTGCTGATGCTGCTGCACGCGCGGATCACGGACCGCGGGGGCCTCGGCAGCCTGGTGGAGAGCCTCCTGCCGTGGTTCGGCCTGTTCGTCCCGGTGCTGCTGGCTGTGGCGCTCTGGCGCCGCTCCGCCTCCGCGGTGGCCGCGCTGCTGCTGCCGGTGACGATGTGGCTGAACCTCTTCGGGGGGCTGCTCGTCGACAAGTCCCACCCGGGCGGCGACCTCACCGTGGTCAGCCACAACGTCAGCGCCGACAACCCCGACCCGGCCGGTACCGCCCGCGACCTGGCCGCCTCCGGGGCGGACCTGCTGGCGCTGGAGGAGATCACCCCGCAGGCCCGGAGCGGGTACGAGAAGGCGCTGGCGAAGCCGTACCCGTACCACACGGTGCTGGGCACGGTCGGACTGTGGAGCAGGCTGCCGCTGTCGGACACCCGGCCGGTCGACATCGAGACGGACTACGGGCCGCTGGCGGCCACCAAGCCGGCCGACGTCAAGCTGGCCTACAACCGGGCGCTGCGCGCGACCGTCACCACGGACAAGGGGCCGCTCGCGGTGTACGTGGCCCACCTGGGGTCCGTACGCGTGCTGCCCAGCAGCGGCTTCTGGACGGAGAGCCGGGACCGCGGCGCGAAGGCGCTCGCCGAGGCCGTCGCCGCCGAGCCGGAGCAGCGGACGGTACTGCTCGGCGACCTGAACGGCACCACGGACGACCGCGCGTTCGCCGGCCTCACCGCGCGGCTGCGCTCGGCCCAGGAGACGGCCGGGGACGGCTTCGGCTTCAGCTGGCCGGCGACGTTCCCGGTGGCACGGATCGACCAGATCCTGGTCCGCGGTGTGCGGCCGGACAGCTCGTGGGTGCTGCCGGCCACCGGCAGTGATCATCTGCCGGTGGCGGCCCGCATCAGCTGGTGACCAACGCGTCGAGCCTACGGATCCGCCCCGCCCGCCGTCTCAGGCTTCAGCTCAGGTCCCGGCAGATCGGCCGCAGTACGTGCCCGGCGGAGCAGAACCATTCCGCCAGCCCCGCCGTGCTGGAGGGATGGACGCCGAGCCGGTGGGCCGGGCAGGTGGGCCATACCGTCCAGCCCGGGTAGGCCACGTAGGTCTGGACGCCGTCGGCCGCCTCGGCGAGGACGCCCTGCGCGTCGACCGAGAAGATGTGGGTGCCCTCCACCGAGATCTTGCCCAGGCTGTACGGGAGGCCGGGCTCCATCACGTCGATGACGATGTCGGGTGCCCGATGCCCGGCGGCGCGGATGTCCCGTATCAGCGCGGCCACGGATGACTCCGCCAGGAGAGTGCGGCGCGCCATGACATGCGGGGCCAGATGTGCGGTGGTCATCTCCCCGTTGTCGCGGAAGAGGGAGTACAGCCACTCGCCGACGGCCGGATCCCGGTGGAAGGGGTTGAAGTGCACCTCGATGTCGTCGCGCAGGCGCGTCAGCCAGCGCGTGAACGCGTGGCGGTACTGGTCGTCCGGCAAGTCGGCTCTCCTGGGGCTTTGCGCACAGCGCCGGTCCGGACAGCTGGCAGGGGGTGCGATTCCAGGACCGCCGCCGACCGCCGTCGCACCCCGCCCCACAGGAGCCCCGCCGTGCCCGACCCCGCACCTGTCAACGAGCAGTTGATGGCCCGTCTCGACGGTCACACCCGGACCTTCGAGACGCTCTTCGCGGAGTACTTCGACTCTCTGGGCGGCGCGCTCGACACACCGCCGTTCAGCCGCTTCACCCCCGAATGCCTGGGGCTGCTGCGGGAGTTGTCCCTGCGGGGCGGCAAGCGGATCCGGGTGATGATCCTCAACGAGGCGGCGCGGCTGGTACCCAGGCCGTGGCATACGCGATCAGGACCGGCATCTTCTGAACCCGGGCCGCCGGGACCGGCGTTACGGCGCGGCCGGGCCCAGGGGGCGTTCGGTCACCCGTGTCAGGTGGCGGGCGAACACCCCCTCCGCGTCCGGGGTCAGCGTCCGCAGTGCCACCAGCGCCGTGATCGCCACGTCGCACAGCTCGCCCTGTACGTCCTCCCAGGTGTGGGTGACGCCCTTGCGGGGGTTCTGGCCGGTCGCGCCGATCACCGCCTGGGCGACCTCGCCGACTTCTTCGGAGAGTTTGAGGATGCGCAGCAGCACGCCCTCGGGTCCGGCGTGCCTACGGGTCGCCTCCAGGCGGGACCAGAGTTCGTCGACGGCCGGCCACAGGGCCACGGGGGGCGCGATGTTGGGGGTGTTCTGTTCGCTCATGGACCGTAGCCTGTCCCACTCGCCGCTACTCCTCGAACAGCGCCTCCTGCTCCCCCTCCTTCTCCCTCCGCACCCGCCGGTTCCGCGCCCCGATCACCACCGCCGTCACCGCCGCCGTCACGCCCAGCGCCGCCGGGACCATCCAGCCCCGGTCGAAGACATGGCCGCACGCGTGGTCCAGGGAGAGCCGGCCGGGACCCGAGACGGCCAGCCCCGCCGCGGCCAGGCCCAGGGTCGCCGCGTACTCGTAACCGCCCTCCTGGGCGAAGAACCCGTTCGGCACGTTCAGCGCCGCCGCGCCCGCCATCGCCCCGGCCGCCGCGGCACCCGCCGACGGGGTCGCCAGGCCCAGTGCCAGCAGCGTTCCTCCGCCGGCCTCCGCCAGCCCCGCCGCCATCGCGCTCTGCTTCCCGGGCACGTACCCGACCGACTCCATGAACTGGCCCGTGCCCTCGATCCCACCCCCGCCGAACCAGCCGAACAGCTTCTGCGCGCCGTGCGCGGCCAGCACCCCGCCGGTCCCCAGCCGGAGCAGCAGCAGGCCCACATCGCGTCGGTCGTAGCAGGTCACGGCGGCTCCTCGGGCGACGGGTGCGATCAGGCCTCCACCGTCGCACCGGGACACCCGGGTGGCCCGTCCTCGCCGCCGTTCGGGTGGCGGGCCTTTGGCCGCGGTGTGAGGCTGGCTGGCATGACGATCAAGACAGCCAAACTCAGCGACCCGGCCGTCCGGGCCTTCGTCACCGCGGTCAACGCCCACGACCGGGAAGCCTTCCTGCACCTTCTCGCGCCCGACGCGACCATGGCGGACGACGGGTCCGACCGTGACCTCGCCGACTGGATCGACCGCGAGATCTTCTCCTCCAACGGTCACATGGACGTCGAGAACGAGACCGACAAGGGCCGCTCCCTCGTCGCCCGCTACCGCAACGACGCCTGGGGCGAGATGCGCACCCGGTGGACCTTCACCGTCGAGGACGACGGGCGGATCTCCCGCTTCGAGACCGGCCAGGCCTGACAACTCCCTTGTCTTCGTGTGCGCTTCAACTCCTAGCGTCCACAGGTATGGAAACCGACAGCACCACCAGGACCCTGGGACGTTCCGGCATCCGCGTCAGTGCGCTCGGCTTCGGCTGCTGGGCCATCGGCGGTGAGTGGCAGGACGCGGCCGGGCAGCCGCTCGGCTGGGGGAAGGTCGACGACGAGGAGTCCGTGCGGGCGATCCACCGCGCCCTCGACCTCGGCGTCACCTTCTTCGACACCGCCGACACCTATGGCACCGGGCACAGCGAGCGCATCCTCGGCCGTGCCCTCGGCAAGCGGCGGGACGACGTCGTCGTCGCCACCAAGTGGGGCAACGTCTTCGACGAGGAGAGCCGTACCCTCACCGGCCGCGACGACTCCCCGGCCCATGTCCGCCGCGCCCTCACCGCCTCCCTGCGCCGCCTCGGCACCGACCACGTCGACCTCTACCAGCTCCACATTTCCGACGCCGACCCGGCCCGCGCCGCCGAACTCCGCGATGCCTGCGAAGAGTTGGTCGGCGAGGGGCTGATCCGGGCCTACGGCTGGAGCACCGACGACCCCGTCCGCGCCGCCGTCTTCGCCGAGGGGCCGCACTGCACGGCCGTCCAGCACACCCTCAACGTGCTCCAGGACGCGCCTGAACTCATCGCCCTGAGCGAGGAGTTGGAACTCGCCGCCATCAACCGCAGCCCACTGGCCATGGGGTTGCTCGCCGGACGGCGGGCGGGGGCCGCGGCCGGGGACATCCGCAGCAGGCCGCCGGCCTGGCTGCCCGGGTTCGGGGCCGGGGCCGGGGCCGACCCCGAGTGGCTCGACCGGATCGACGCCGTGCGGGAGATCCTCACCAGCGGCGGGCGGACCCTCGCGCAGGGCGCTCTCGCCTGGATCTGGGCGCGCAGCCCGCGCACGGTCCCCATCCCCGGCTTCCGGTCCGTCGCCCAGGCGGAGGACAACGCCGGCGCGATGGCGAAGGGGCCGCTCACCGCCGAGCAGCTGGCCGGGATCGACCAGCTCCTCGGGCGGTGAGCGGCCCCGGGCCGCTCCCTGCCGACGGTCAGTAGCCCTGGCCACCGCCGTACTGCTGCTGTACGTAGGGCTGCTGGCCGTACGCCGCCTGCTGCGGCCCGCCGTCCTGCCCCGCCGCCTGCTGTGCGAACCGCTGTCCGTCGCCCTGCTCGGTGAGGGTGATCTGGCCGGCCTTGATGGTGGCCAGGCGCGGGGCGCGGCGGGCGATGGAGGAGTCGTGGGTGACCATGATGAAGGTCAGCCCGTACTCGTGCCACAGCCCCTCCAGCAGGGCCATGATGTCGTCGCGGGTGCCCTCGTCGAGGTTGCCGGTGGGTTCGTCGGCGAGCAGCACCTTCGGCTTCTTCACCAGCGCGCGGGCGATCGCTACGCGCTGCTGCTGGCCGCCGGAGAGCTCGGCGGGGGCGTGCCCGAGGCGCTCGCCGAGACCGACCGAGCGCAGCGCCTCGGCGGCCCGCTCACGGCGCTCGGCGGGCTTGACGCCGAGTGGGACGAGGGCCGTCTCCACGTTCTCCTGGGCCGTCAGCGTCGGGATGAGGTTGAACGACTGGAAGATGATGCCGATCTTCTCGGCGCGCAGCCGGGTCAGCTTGGTCTCGCTGATCCGGGCGAGGTCCTCGCCGTCCAGTTCGACGCTGCCGTCGGTCGGCCGGTCGAGACCGCCGATCATCTGCAGCAGCGTCGACTTGCCGCCGCCGGTCGGGCCCTGGATGACGAGCTGGTCGCCGTCCTCGATGGTCAGGTCGATGCCGCGCAGCGCCTCGACCGTCTCCTTGCCCCGCGTGTAGCGCTTGGTGACACCGGTGAGTCTGTACATGGGTTCTCCACAGGGTGGTAAGGCCGCAGGTGGTAAGGGGGGGTGGGGCGCCGCGTCCCGGGGGGAACGGAGGCGGCGCCCCGGCTCGGGGGTGCTCCGGTGCTACGAGACGCTGCGCAGGGCGTCGGCCGGGCGCATCCGGGAGGCGCGCCAGCCGCCCATCGCGCCGGCGATCAGACCGCCGGCGACCGCGAGGCCGACCGCGAGGGCGATGGTGGTGAGGGAGACGGGCGCGGTCAGCGCGATCTCCAGGGTGTTCTGGGTGGACTGCTGGCCGGGACCGCCGCCGCCCGGGCCGCCGCCCATGCCGCCACCGCCGCCGGTGGAGCCCATCTGGGCGGTGAGCTTGGGGCTGATCGCGGTGACCGCGTAGGCCGCGCCGACACCGAGGGCGATACCGAGGGCGCCGCCGATCAGGCCGTTCACCATGGACTCGCCGACGACCTGGCGGGTCACCTTGCGGCTCGGCCAGCCGAGGGCCTTCAGGGTGCCGAACTCACGGACCCGGCGGGAGACCGCGGAGGAGGTCAGCAGGGCCGCCACCAGGAAGGCCGCCGCGAGGACCGCGATGGACAGCCACTTGCCGACGCTGGTGGCGAGGCTGGAGGCGGTGGAGAGGGAGCCGGAGACGGTGGACGCCAGGTCGGCGGAGGTGGTGACCGTCGTACCGGAGATGTTGGACTGGATCTCCTTCTTCACGGTGGAGATCTGCTTGGAGTCGGTCGCCTTGACGTAGATCGTGGTGACCTCGTTCTTGGCGTCGCCCAGCGTCTGCGCCAGCTTCAGCGGGATGAACAGGTCGGTGGTGGACTCGCTGCTGTCCGGGGTGGCGATGCCGATGATCGTGAACTTGGTGCCGGAGATCTTGAACGTCGAGCCGACCTTGTACTTCTTCTCCTTGGCGTACGACTTGCTGACCACCGCGACCTTGGTGCCGGTCTGCGAGGAGGTGAAGGTCCTGCCCGAGGTGATCTTCATCGAGGCCAGCGGGCCGAGGCCCTGGTGGGCGACGTCGACGCCGACCACGGAGTAGCTGTTGACGTTGAAGTTGGCGCCGCCGCCCTGGACCTGCGGCTGGCCGCCGCCCGAGCTGCTGCCGCTGCCGCCGCCCGGCTGCCCCTGGCCGCTGCTGCTGTTGCTGCTGCTGCCCGTGGTGGTCTTCGCCTTGCCCTGGGTGAAGGAGCCGTCGACCTTGGTGACGTTCAGGGAGAGCGCTCCGACCGCGTTCTCCACGCCCTTCTGCGAGGCGACCTTTGTCACAAGGGAGGACTTCAGGGCCTGACCGCCCTGAGTCATCACCCGGTCCGAGCTCTGCTTGGTGCTGCTGCTGGACTTGGCGCCGAACTTGAAGCTCGGGCCGCCGGAGCTGCCCGAGGTGGGCGCGGACTGGGCCTTGGTCACCGTCATGTCGGTGCCGAGGCCGTAGAGCGACTGGAGGACCTTGTCCTGCGCCTTGGACATGCCGGCCGACACCGAGCTGACCGTGATGACCAGCGCGATTCCGAGCGCCAGACCCAGTGCGATGACGAGGGCCGCCTTCTTTCTACGGCCCAGCTCGCGCTTGAGATAGATGCCAAACATCCCGTTCCTCGCAGGTTCTTGGCGCCCGCTGTGGGCGCCGCATCAAGCTAGGGAGAAACCTTTGAGTCGCACTGAGTAAAGGATGTGTCAGAGCTGAGAAAACGGGCACTCTTATCAAACTTTCATAAGACAGCAAATTCCTATCTCGTCGAGTGGGTCCTCCCAGGAAACCGCTGTTGGATGCGGTGTACGGTCCCGGGATGCGCGATTCCTCTCGGCTGACCCGGCGTGCCGCCCTCGGACTGACGGCCGCCGCTCTTCCCCTGGCCGCAGCGTCCCCTGCCTCGGCCGCCACCACCGTGGTGGGCGGCGAGCGGCTGGCCCGCGGCGGGATACAGGTGCGCGGCGCCACCGGCCTCCCCAAGAAGATCACCGCCCAGGCCTGGCTGCTGGCCGACTGCGACAGCGGAGAGGTGCTCGCCTCCTACAACGCGCACCGGCGGCTGCCGCCCGCCTCCACCCTGAAGATGCTGTTCGCGGACACCGTGCTGAAGAAGTTCGAGCGCAGCGGGCGCTACACGGTCAAGGACTCCGACATCTCCGACGTCCCGTCCGGCTCCAGCCTGGTCGGCATCAAGCCCGGCATCACCTACACCGTCGAGCAGCTGTGGCAGGGCGTCTTCCTGCGCTCCGGCAACGACGCCGTGCACGTCCTGTCCCACATGAACGGCGGCCTCGCCAAGACCGTCGCCGAGATGCAGGCCAAGGCGGTCGACCTGCAGGCCCTCGACACCCATGTAGTCAGCCCGGACGGCTTCGACCACAAGGGCCAGGTGTCGTCGGCGTACGACCTGACCCTCTTCGCCCGGCACGGACTGAAGGACGAGGAATTCCGGGGCTACTGCGGGACGAGGACCGCGGACTTCCCGGCGGGCGGCAAGAAGACATTCCAGATCCAGAACACCGACCGCCTGCTCACCGGCGCCTGGGGCCTCGGCGTCTACAAGGGCCTGATCGGCGTCAAGAACGGCTACACCAGCCACGCGGGCAACACCTTCACCGGCGCCGCGACCCGGGGCGGCCGCACCCTGCTGGTCACCGTGATGCACCCCGCCGCCGGCAGCAACGCCGTCTACGAGCAGACCGCCGCGCTGCTCGACTGGGGCTTCGGGAACGGGAGCTCGGCGCAGTCGGTGGGGCTGCTGGTCGACCCGCTGAGCGAGGGCGGGGCGAGCGCGAGCGCGTCGCCGTCGAAGGGGGCCGCCGGGGCGTCCGGGATGTCGGCGGCCGCTGCGGGATCGTCCAAGCCGTCGCCGTGGCGGCTCGCGGAGGGCGGGGCGGGGACGCTCGCGCTGCTCGGCGCGGGGGCCTGGGCGCTGCGCCGCCGCCGGCGGACGGCCGTTGCAGCCGCTGCCACCGCTGCCGAACCCGACTCGCGCGACCCGAGGGTCTCCGACCCGGGTGACACGCCGGCCGGCTGACGTCACGCGGCAGCCGTCCCACCCACCGGTGCGTACCCGCGGTCCCACGCGGGTCCACCCCCACCCGGTCCGGTGGAACGGCTGCCGCCTCCCCCCTCGGTGTGGTCGGCGGAATGCCAGAGCTCCAAGTGTGAAGTTCTGGTGGAGAAGAGTCGAGCATAGGCTTCTTACCGGCCGCAATACCTCGGACGTCTGAATTCCGCTTGTGCAGGTTGCGAAGGTCCGGACTGAACGGGGGTTCAGCCCCGGCCCACGTACGGCATCGCCGTCGCCAGCACCGTCGCGAACTGCACGTTCGCCTCCAGCGGCAGCTCGGCCATGTGCCGCACGGTCCGCGCCACGTCGGCGACGTCCATCACGGGTTCGGGGGCGAGCTCCCCGTTGGCCTGGAGCGCACCGGTCTGCATCCGGGACGTCATGTCGGTGGCCGCGTTGCCGATGTCGATCTGCCCGACCGCGATGCCGTACGGCCGCCCGTCCAGGGACAGCGACTTGGTCAGGCCGGTCAGTGCGTGCTTGGTCGCGGTGTAGGCGACGGAGTGCGGGCGGGGCGTGTGCGCCGAGACGGACCCGTTGTTGATGATCCGCCCGCCCCGCGGGTCCTGCTCCTTCATCTGCCGGTACGCCGCCTGCGCGCACAGGAACGCCCCGTTGAGGTTGGTGTCCACGACATGCCGCCAGGCGTCGTAGGGCAGGTCCTCGACGGGCACCCCGCCGGGCCCGAAGGTCCCCGCGTTGTTGAAGAGCAGGTCCACCCGCCCGAACCGCGCCACGGCCGCCGCGAACAGCCCGTCGACGTCCTCCGGCCTCGCCACGTCCGTGCGTACGGCGACGGAGGCGCCGTCCGGCACCAGCGCTGCCGTCTCTTCCAGCGGCCCCGGGCGCCGCCCGGCCAGCGCCACCGACCAGCCGGTTCGCAACAGCTCCACGGCGACGGCCCGCCCGATCCCGGAACCGGCGCCGGTGACCACCGCGATCTTCGATTGCTTGGCATCCATGGGGCCGCACCCTATGGAGTGCGGCCGGGTCAGGTCACGCTTCCCCGGGGTAGCGCACGCCGATCTGCCCCCGAAGGGTGTCCAGGGTGCGCATGACCGCGAGGGTGCCGTCCAGCGGGACGAGCGGGGACTCCTTCTCGCCGGCGCGCAGTGCCCGCATCACCTCCCGGGCCTCGTGGCGCAGGGTGTTGCGCGGGCCGTCGGCCGGGTCCATGACGAACTCCTCCGGGTCGCGGCCGTCGCGGTGCAGCACGAAGCGCTCGGGGTGGAAGAAGCCGTCCGGGATGTCGATCCGGCCGTGCGAGCCGGTGATCGAGGCACTGGTGCCGGTACCGCCGACGATGGAGCAGTGCACCATTGCGAGAGCGCCGCTCTCCCAGGAGAGCAGTGCACCCGTCTGGAGATCGACGCCCTCCTCCGAGAGCACCGCTCGCGCCGACATTCCGTCGGGTTCACCGAGCAGCAGGTGCGCGAACGACACCGGGTACACCCCCAGGTCGAGCAGCGCGCCCCCGCCCAGCGCCGGGTCCCGCAGCCGGTGCGCGGGCGGGAACGGGCCCTCCAGTCCGAAGTCGGCCTGAACGGTCCGCACCGCCCCGATCGCCCCGTCCGCGACCAGCGCCGTCAGCCGCCGCACCAGCGGGTTGCAGTACGTCCACATCGCCTCCATCAGGAAGCGGTCGTGCTCCTTCGCCAGTGCGACGAGTTCCTCGGCCTCACGGCCGTTGACCGTGAACGCCTTCTCGCACAGCACGTTCCGCCCCGTCTCCAGGCAGAGCCCGGCGGCCGCCCGGTGCGCCGAGTGCGGAGTGGCGACGTAGACGACATCGATGTCCTCGTCCCGGGCCAGTGACTCCCAGTCGCCGTACGCCCGCCCGATCCCGAACCGCTCGGCGAACGCCTCCGCCGACGCGGCCGTCCGCGAGGCCACCGCGACGATCTCCGCGTCCGGCAGATCGACCAGGTCCGCCGCGAACGCGGCCGCGATCCCGCCCGTCGCCAGGATCCCCCACCGCACGCTCTGCTCCGCCATCCCGGCCGCCCCACCCTCGCTCGTGTGTCTCCAGGCAGTCTGTACGAGCTGAGAGCATAGGCGGCGGACATCCGGGTTCACCAAGCAAGGGAATCAGCGCATGCGAGAGACACGGAGAGAGTGAGGGGCAATGCCCGAGCAGCCGGCGCCGCCGACATCGGACACACAGGACACCGCCGTACCCCGTAGGACCGCCACCCCCATCCCCATCCCCACCCCCGCCGTCGTGCCTTCCGCCCGCCGCACCGGCCTCCTCCTCGTCCTGATCCTCGGCGGCCTCACCGCGACACCCCCGCTGGCGATGGACATGTACCTCCCGTCCCTGCCGGAGGTCACCCGCTCCCTGCACGCCCCCGCCGCGACCGTCCAGCTCACCCTCACCGCCTGCCTCGCCGGAATGGCCCTCGGCCAGCTGGCCGTCGGCCCGATGAGCGACCGCTGGGGCCGTCGCCGCCCGCTGCTGGCCGGCCTCGCCGTCTACATCGTCGCCACCGCCCTGTGCGCCCTCGCGCCGGACGTCGGGACCCTGGTCGCCTTCCGCCTCGTCCAGGGCCTCGCGGGCGCGGCCGGCATCGTCATCGCACGGGCCGTCGTGCGCGACCTCTACGACGGGGACGCCATGGCCCGCTTCTTCTCCACCCTGATGCTGGTCTCCGGAGCCGCCCCGATCATCGCCCCGCTCATCGGCGGGCAGATCCTGCGGGTCACGCAGTGGCGGGGCGTCTTCGTCGTCCTGACCGTCGTCGGCGCGGTGCTCGCCGCGCTGGTCTGGGCGAGGCTCCCGGAGACCCTGCCGCCGGCCGACCGGCACGCCGGGGGAGCGGCCGGCGCCGTACACGCCATGCGTACGCTGCTCGCCGACCTCCCCTTCACCGGCTACATGCTCTCCGGCGGCTTCGCCTTCGCGGCGCTGTTCGCCTACATATCCGCGTCCCCGTACGTCATCCAACTGATCTACGGCGCCTCCCCGCAGACCTTCAGCCTGCTCTTCGGGCTCAACTCGGTCGGGCTGGTGATCGCCGGGCAGGTCAACGGCAAGGTGCTGGTCGGCCGGGTCAGCCTGGACAAGGTGCTGGGCGTGGGCCTGGTGGTGACCGTCCTCGCCTCGACGGCGCTGCTGCTGATGACCACCGGCGCCCTCGGCCCGGTCGGACTCGCCCCCGTCGCCGCCGCCCTCTTCGTGCTGATGTCCGCGATGGGCTTCACCCTCCCCAACGCCCAGTCCCTCGCCCTGCTGCGCACCCGGCACGCCGCCGGTTCCGCGTCCGCGCTGCTCGGCACCTCGTCGTTCCTGGTCGGCGCGGTCGCCTCGCCGCTGGTCGGGATCGCCGGGGAGAGAACCGCCGTGCCCATGGCGATCGTCCAACTGGCAGGGACACTGGTGGCGCTGGCCTGCTTCATGGGAATGTGCCGTCCCTGGGCTGCGCGTGGGAACACACGTGCGGGGACGGAGGGAGCGGAGCACTGAGCGTACCGAGACTGCGCGTCGAGACACCCGAACGGGCCGGGCTCGACCCCGCGGAACTCAGGCACCTCGTCCGCGATGTGCGCGACCTCACCGCCGGTGAGCGGCCCTGGGCGGCCGGAGCCGTCGTGGTCGCCGGTCGCGGGCCGGTGATCGCCGTGCAGGAGGCGGCCGGCTGGGCGGTGCGCTGGTCCGCGTACGACCCCGAAACCGACGCCGGTGTCGAACTGCCGCCCGCCGCCCGGGTCCCGATGACCGTCGACACCCCCTTCGACCTGGCCTCCCTCACCAAGCTCTTCACCGCGGTCGCCGCCGTGCAGCAGCTGGAACGCGGCACCCTCGGCATAGACGCCCGCGTCGGCGCCTACCTCCCCGACTTCCACGCGGCCGCCGCCCACGGCATCACCGTCCGCCAGCTCCTCACCCACACCTCCGGCCTGCGCCCCGAACTCCCGCTGTACGACTGCCCGGACGACACGGCCCGCCTGGAGCTGCTGCGCGCCGAGGCACCGAGCAGCGCACCCGGCGCGTACCGCTACTCCGACCTGAACATGCTTTTCCTCCAGTACGTCCTGGAGCGCATCACCGGCCGCACCCTGGACGTCCTCGTCCGCGAGGGCATCACCCGCCCCCTCGGCATGACCGCCACCGACTTCGGCCCCTGCCCCGGTGCGGCGGCGACCGAGGACCAGCGGCGCCCGTGGGCCAAGGCGGACCGCGGGATGCTGCGGGGTGTGGTGCACGACGAGAACGCCTGGGCGCTGGGCGGGGTCGCCGGGCACGCGGGCCTGTTCTCCACGGCCGGGGACCTGGCGGTCTTCTGCCGCGCGCTGCTCGCGGGCGGCGCGTACGGCCCCGCGCGCATCCTCGGCCCCGACTTCGTGGACCTGCTGCTGGCCCCGCCCGGTCTGGGGTTCCTGGTGGACCAGCAGTGGTTCATGGGCGACCTGGCGGGTCGGGGCGCGGCCGGCCACACCGGGTTCACGGGGACCTGCCTGGTCCTGGACCGGGCGACGGACACGTTCCTCGTGCTGCTGGCCAACGCCGTGCATCCGCGGCGGCGGCCCGGCGACAGCGCGCCCCGGGCGGCAGCGGCGACCCGCCTCGCCCGGGCTGTCCATACAATCGCCGGGTGAACCACCCCGCAGCCCCCGGCTCCGTGTCCCCGGCGGACCAGCTCCGTGCCACGCTCTCGGCCCTTCTCGACGGCCTGCCCCCGAAGCAGGCCGCCGGAGCCGTCGACCGGCTGATCGCCACATACCGGGGGGCCACCCCGACCGACGCGCCGATCCTGCGGGACCGGGCGGACGTGGTCGCGTACGCGGCGTACCGGATGCCGGCCACCTTCGAGGCGGTACGGGCGGCGCTGGCGGCCTTCGCCGACGCGGTGCCGGAGGGCTGGGCGCCGGGCAGCCATGTGGACGTCGGCGGCGGGACGGGCGCGGCCACCTGGGCGGTGACCGACACCTGGGGCGGGGTGCGGCCGGTGACGGTCCTCGACTGGGCCGAGCCCGCGCTGGCCCTCGGCCGGGAGATCGCCGCGGCGAACCCCGCACTGCGGGAGGCGGAGTGGCGGCGCTCTCGGATCGGAGCGGCGCTCACCATCGAGAGCACTGATCTCGTCACGGTGTCGTACGTCCTCAACGAACTCGACGAGGCCGACCGGGCGACCCTCGTCGACACCGCCGCGGCGGCCGCCCGGGCGGTGGTGATCGTCGAGGCCGGCACACCGGCGGGCTACGCCCGGATCATCGAGGCCCGCGACCGCCTGATCGCCGCCGGCCTCCACATCGCGGCCCCCTGCCCGCACAGCGCCGCCTGCCCGATCACCGCCGGCACGGACTGGTGCCACTTCTCGGCCCGGGTCAGCCGCTCCTCCCTGCACCGCCAGGTCAAGGGCGGCTCGCTGCCCTACGAGGACGAGAAGTTCAGCTATGTGGCCGCCACCCGCCTCCCGGTCGCCCCGGCACCGGCCCGGGTGGTCCGGCGGCCGCAGATCCGCAAGGGACAGGTGCTCCTCGACCTGTGCGAGGCCGACGAGCAGTTGCGCCGCACGACGGTCACCAAGCGCCACGGCGACCTCTACAAGGCGGCGCGGGACGCGGACTGGGGGGATGCGTGGCCGCCGTTCGATTCGCAATCGTGAGCCCCTCCAACCCCCGCAAGCTCCTCTCGCCCCCGCGAGACCCCCTTGCCCCCCGTACCCCCCTTCGCACCCAGATGGGACCATAAGGCATGCTGGCGGGACCACAGCGAGGCGAGGCGATAGATGAGCGCGACGTTCGGCGGCCGTAGCGGCCGGCAGGGCAAACTCACCCGGTGGCTGCTCGGACGGCGCCCGAAGGAGGCCGCCGCAACCGACGACGAAGGCCGTGCGGCCCTGCTGCTCGCCGCCGCCGAAGCGGGCCTCCCGCTGGCCCCCGCCGCGCACCCGGCCCCTGGCTACGGTTGCTCCTGCGACCGTGTCGGCTGCCCGACCCCCGCCCGGCACCCGGTGTCCTTCGCCTGGCAGACGCAGTCCACCTCCGACCGCGCCCAGATCGAGCGCTGGGCCCGGCACCAGCCGCACGCCAACTTCATCACCGCGACCGGTATGACCCACGACGTCCTCGACGTCCCCCTGGAGGCCGGCCGGCAGGCGCTGGAGCGGTTGCTCGCGAACGGCGTCGAGGTCGGTCCCGTCGCCGAGAGCGACGACGGCCGGATGTTCTTCTTCACCCTCACCCGGGGCACCCCCGAGGACGAGGACGAGTGGTGGCCCTGCGAGCTGGACTGCCGCCCCGAGACCATGGACGAGCACCCGGGCCTGCGCTGGCACTGCCGGGGGTCGTACGTCCTCGTACCGCCCGCCCGGCTGCCCGGCGACGACGACCGGCGGGTGCACTGGGTGCGCGGCCCGGAGCATGCGCTGCCCGACCCGCTGAGCCTTCTGGAGACCCTCACCGATGCCTGCGCCCGGCACGCCGGCGAGGAGCCCGACCAGGCGGGCGCCACCTGGCCCCTGCGGCACTAGGCCGTCACGACCCCGCCTACGACCCCTGCGCGGAGGTGAGGCCCTGGATGCGCCCCAGGATCGAGACCTTCCCGGTGCCCGCCGGGTCCAGCGCGACCTGGTTGGAGACGAACTGCATGGTCAGCGACTGCTTGACCTCACCCTTGGTGAGGGCCTTGACGTCCTGGTTCGGCGTCGGCACGGAGGTGCCCGCGGCCGCGGTCTGCTTGGCGTAGTAGCGGGTGGTGAAGAACACCAGCGCCCCGCCGTCGGCGGTGCGCAGCGCGAGCGGCGCGTAGTCGCCGTTGGTGAGCGCCTCGTCGATGTACTGGGTCGCCAGGCCCGGCTTGGTCGACTTCCTGCGGTCCGTGCGCCAGCCGCTGGTGTGCGCGCCGTCCGCGAACACCGAACCGCCGTTCTTCAGGTACGTGGCGTAGTCGTGGCTCAAGTCACCGGGGGATGCGGCCAGTTGGGCGCTGTTCGCCGGGACCGCCTCGGCCCACCCGGCCTTGTCGGTCTTGAACTTCGGTATGTCGTCCGGGGCGACCAGGGTCAGATACGCCACCTGGAACGGCTCGGAGAGGCTGTTGCGGGTGAAGACCAGCAGCCAGCGCTCGTCGCCGCCCTTGTTGCCGTGCGCGTCGGCGACGAACCAGCGCGGCCAGCCGGCCTTCTTGGGGATGGTGTACTTGACGTCGTCGAACTCCAGTGCCGAGTGGCCGGAGTTGCCGGCCGGGCTGTTGGCGTGCCCGGCCTTCAGGCGCGCGGAGTCGATGTCGGCGAGGGCGCCGGTCGTGTAGTCCGCGTCCAGGGAGGCGTTGTAGGCCTTGTCGGCCTTGTTGTACGCGGCCGTGAACTGCTCCAGCGCCTTGGCGGCCTCGGCGCGGGTGGTGGCGGGGAGCACCTCGCGCTCCCCGTGCACCACCACGCATCCGCTCGCCGTCATCGACATGGCGGTCAACGAGACCGCCATGAGTACCTTTCGGTCACGCCTGCGGAGCCTTCGAGGGCCGCGATCCCTGGTCGTCAGGTGCGTCATCAGGTGCCTTCACCTTCCCCTTCCCGGAGGCGAACCCTACCGGGGCGAAGAAGAGTACGAGCGTCGGGACCAGGTAGAGCAGCCACACCGTGACCTGAAGCACGGTCGGGTCCGGCTGGAAGTTGAACACGCCCTTCAGCAGCGTCCCGTACCAGCTGTCCGGCGGAATGGTGTCGCTGATGTCGAAGGCCTGGTTCGTCAGCCCCGGGATCCAGTCGGCCTCCTGGAGGTCGTGGAAGCCGTATGCCAGCACGCCCGCCGCGACCACGACCAGCATGCCGCCGGTCCAGGTGAAGAACTTGGCGAGGTTGATCTTCAGCGCACCCCGGTAGAACAGCCAGCCGAGGAACACGGCGGTGGCGAGGCCGAGGGCGGCGCCGACGAGCGGACGCGGGGTGCCGTCGCCGGCCGCGTGCACGGACGCCCACACGAACAGGGCGGTCTCGAGCCCCTCACGGCCGACGGCCAGGAACGCGGTGGCGACCAGTGCGCCCGTGCCCATCGCCAGGGCCGCGTCCAGCTTGCCGTGCAGCTCCGACTTGAGGTGCCGGGCGGTGCGCCGCATCCAGAACACCATCCAGGTCACCAGGCCCACGGCGACGACGGACAGCGACCCGCCGAGCGCCTCCTGCGCCTTGAACGTCAGTTCCTGGGAGCCGAATTCGAGCACGCACCCGAAGCCCATCGCGATCAGCACCGCCACGGCGATGCCGGTCCAGATCGGCTTCAGGGCGTCCGTGCGCCCGGTCTTGACCAGATAGGCGATGAGGATGCAGACGACGAGCGAGGCCTCAAGACCCTCCCGCAGCCCGATCAGGTAGTTGGAGAACAATGCTCACGCCCCCTCGGAAAACAGTGCTCGGCCCCACCAGTCGTCCTTGTCCCGGACGCCGGGCGGGACGGCGAAGACGGCCGAACCCACATGCTGGATGTACTCGTTGAGCGCGTCGGACGCGGACAGCCTGCGCTGCAGCGGGATGAACCCCTTGCGCACGTCCCGCATGTAGGCCAGGAAGAACAGCCCCGCGTCGAGCCGCCCGAGCCCGTCGGTGCCGTCCGTGAAGGAGTAACCCCGGCGCAGGATGGTGATCCCGCCGTTGGAGTCGGGGTGCGCGAGGCGGACATGGGCGTCGGGCTTCATGGCCTTCAGGAACGGCTCGTCGTGCTCCTTGGCCTTGCCGACCGGAGCGCCCTCGCCCTTGTCCCGCCCGAAGACGTCCTCCTGTTCCTGGAGCGAAGTCCGGTCCCAGGTCTCGATGTTCATACGGATCCGCCGGGCGACGAGATACGACCCTCCCGTCATCCACGCGGACCCGTCCCCCTCCGCGGCCCACACGAACTTCTCCAGCCGGCCGGTCTCGGTCCCCGCGATGTTGCGGGTGCCGTCCTTGAACCCCATGAGGTTGCGCGGGGTCTGGGCGTCCGGGGTGGTCGACGAGGTCTTCCCGAAGCCGAGTTGGGACCAGCGGATGGCGACCTTGCCGAAGCCGATCCGGGCGAGGTTGCGGATGGCGTGCACGGCGACCTGCGGATCGTCGGCACAGGCCTGGATGCAGAGGTCGCCGCCGGTACGGGACCTGTCGAGGTTGTCCCCGGGGAACTTCGGCAGATCGACGAGCGCGGCCGGCCGCCGCCCGCCGAGCCCGAACCTCTCGAAGAAGGACGGCCCGAAGCCGATCGTCAGCGTCAGCCGGGACGGCCTGAGCCCGAGGGCCTCACCGGTGTCGTCCGGCGGCGCCTCGGCGAGCCCGCCGTACGCGCCCTCGCCGACCGCCTGCCCGGCGGTCATCCGCCGGGCCGCGGCCGTCCAGTCCTTCAGCAGCTGCACGAACTCGGCCCGGTCTTCGGTCTTCACGTCGAACGCGGCGAAGTGCAGCCGGTCCTGGACGGGCGTGGCGATGCCGGCCTGGTGGGCGCCGTGGAACTCGACCGCGCCACCGGTCTCGGCGGCGGCCGGGTCCAGGTCGTCGCCGGCCTGGGCCATCGCCACCGCGCCCCCGGCCACGGCGGCCCCGAGCGCGAGCCCGGCCCCGCCCCAGCCGATGAGCGCCCGACGCGAGGGAGTGACTTTCTCGCTCATGTCCCGTCCCCTACTTGACCACGGCCGCGGCGAGCTTCGACAGCGGCTCCGCCAGGGCGTTGACCGCGTCGGACAGCTCCTTGCGCTGCTCCTTGGTCACCTTGTCGTAGGACACGAAGTCGTACGACGCCTTGTCCGCGCGGTACTTGTCGAGGAGCGTGTCCAGCGCGGCGAACTGCTTGTCGAGTTCGGCCGTCAGCGCCGGGTCGTTCTTCGAGGCGACCGGCTTCAGCAGCTCGTACGCCTTCTGGGCGCCCTCGACATTGGCCTTGAAGTCGACCAGGTCGGTGTGGGAGTAGCGGTCCTCCTCGCCGGTGACCTTGCCGGTGGCGACCTCGTCGAGCAGTTCCTTGGCGCCGTTGGCCATGGAGGTCGGGGTGATCTCGGCCTTGCCGACCCGCTTCTGCCAGTCCTTCAGGTCGGTGACGAGCTGATCGGCGAGCGTCTTCTCCGTCTCACCGATCTTCTTGTCCGCCCACAGGGCCTTCTCCAGCCGGTGCCAGCCGGTCCACTTCTGGCCTTCCTCCAGGCCGTCGGCGCGGGTGTCGGTCTTCGGGTCGATGTCACCGAAGGACTCGGCGATCGGCTCGGTGCGCTCCCAGCCGAGCCGCGAGGGGGAGTACGCCTGCTGCGCGGCCGCCAGGTCACCGGCCTTGACGGCCTTGGCGAAGGTCTCGGCGAGCGGGACGGTGGCGTCGGCCTGCTCCTGTGCGTACTCGCGGTAGTCGGCGACGGCCTTGTCGAGCGTCGGGTTGCGCTTGGCGACGGTGCCGGAGCCGGTGACGGTCAGCTTCTGCCGGACGCCGTGGCCCTTCATACCGGGCCGGCAGGCTATCTCGTACGACCCGGCCTTCACCTCGGCGGTGAGCGTGTACTTGGTCCCCGGCCCGACGTTCTCCTTCTCGGAGACGATCCGGTCGTCCGGGAAGAGGATCTCGACCTCGGTGGCCTTGGAGCCCTTGTTCTCGATGGCGAGCGTGACATGCCCGGCCGGGACCGACTTCGTCGACGTCTCGCACCTGGAGTCGGCGGCGGTGACCTGGATCGCGTCGCCGCCCTTGCCGTCGCTCTTCGCCGTGCAGGCCGAGAGGGCGGTCAGGGCGGCCGCGGTGGCGGCGGCGGTGACGGTGAGTCGGACGGCACGCATGCAGGCTCCAAGCGAGGACGGTGTGGTGAGGCTTGCCTAACTTACCTGAGGCTTACCTCACTCTTACCCGCGCGGGTCGTGATTCACCGGATACAGAAAGATCACAGACACGGCTTGATGTCGACGGCTCAAAACGCACGTCAAGAGATAGTAAAGGAGCGGTCAAGGGGCGTGTCCCGGCGGCCCGCCGCGAGTGCTTCAATGCCGGAGTGACTGACTACGACGTGCTGCGTGTCTTCTGCGCGGCGAACGGCGGATACGGCAACGAGCTCGGCGTCGTCCGCGACGGCTCCGTGCTGCCCGAGCGCGAGGACCGGCAGGCGCTGGCGGCGAAGCTCGGATTCAGCGAGACCGTGTTCGTGGACGACCCCGAGCGCGGGATCGTCGACATCTACACCCCCACCCTGCGCCTGCCCTTCGCCGGGCATCCCTGCGTCGGCACGGCCTGGCTGCTGGACGTGCCCGAACTGGTCACCCCGGCCGGAGTGGTCGGCGCCCGCCTGGACGGGGAGTTCAGCTGGATCGAGGCGCTCCCGGAGTGGGCCCCGCCGCGCACCCTGCGCCAGTACGCCACCGCCGCCGAGGTCGACGCCCTGCCGGTGCCGCCGCCGGGGGAGTGGATCTACGCATGGGCGTGGGAGGACGAGTCGGCGGGCCGGGTCCGCGCCCGCGCCTTCCCGGGCCGCGACGACGGCATAGGCGAGGACGAGGCGACCGGCGCGGCGGCGCTGCTCCTCACCGACCTGCTGGGCCGGGCCCTGAACATCACCCAGGGCAAGGGCTCGCAGATCCTCACGGCACCGCAGCCCTACGGCTGGGTGGAGATCGGCGGGCGGGTCCTCCTGGAAGGCCCGGAGAAGCAGCCGGGAGGTCAGCCGGCGGACTTCTCGGTACGGCCGCGCTTCACGTAGTACCAGGTCATGTTGGACGACAGGCCCGTCAGCAGCACCCAGACCACGCCCATCAGCCAGCTGCCCTGCACGAAGGAGATGACGGCGGCGGCGACGGCGAGAACGCAGACGGCCAGGGCGTAGAGGGCGAGGCGGGGCATAGAAGTCGCTTTCGAATCGGTCGGATCGGTCCGGATCGGTCGGATCGGTCCGGATCGGTCGGATCAGTCGGGGACACTGGTGGCCGCCCACCAGTGTCCCCCATCCGCTCAGACGTCCGTGACGCGGAGCCCGGCGTGTGCCTTGTAGCGGCGGTTGACCGAGATCAGGTTCGCGACCAGGGACTCCACCTGGTGCGCGTTGCGCAGCCGCCCCGCGAAGACACCGCGCATCCCGGGGATGCGCCCGGCCAGCGCCTGCACGATCTCCACGTCCGCCCGCACCTCGCCCAGCACCATCACATCGGTGTCGATCTCATCGATCTCCGGGTCCTGGAGCAGCACGGCCGAGAGGTGATGGAACGCGGCAGTGACCCGCGAGTCAGGCAGCAGTGCCGCGGCCTGCTCCGCCGCGCTGCCCTCCTCCGGCTTGAGCGCGTAGGCGCCCTGCTTGTCGAAGCCGAGCGGGTTGACGCAGTCCACGACCAGCTTGCCGGCCAGTTCCCCGCGCAGCGACTCCAGCGTCTTGCCGTGCCCGTCCCACGGCACGGCGACGATCACGATGTCGCTGCGGCGTGCACACTCGGCGTTGTCGGCGCCCTCGATGCCGTGACCGAGCTCGTCGGCGGCGGCCTGCGCGCGCTCGGCGGCCCGGGAGCCGATGATCACCTTCTGGCCGGCCCGGGCCAGCCGGTAGGCGAGGCCCTTGCCCTGCGGGCCGGTGCCGCCGAGCACACCCACGACCAGGCCGGAGACGTCGGGCAGGTCCCAGGGGTCCTTGGCGGGGGCCTTCGCGGCCGTCGGCTGCTGTGCACTGTCGGTAGAGGTCATGGGCCGACTCTACGTCCGCGCCGACGGCCGCAACCGGTCAGGTGAGGCGGTTCACCGGCACCCGTCGGAACGTGATCGTCGTGTACGCGCTGAAGTCACCGGTCTCGTAAAGGAGTCCCACGGTGGCCGCGTCGATCCGGGTCAGATCGGAGTAGGCGGCGGGCAGCCCGTCCACGGTGTACACGGGCCGCCAGGTGGTACCGCCGTCGGCGGAGGCGCGGATCGTCATCAGGGCGCGGCTCGCCGGATCGCCCGGCCCGGAGTAGAGCAGCACGTCCGGGTCGCGGAGTTGCAGCACGCCGGCCTCGCAGACGGGGGCGGCGAGCCCGGCCTGCGGCCGGAACGGCTTCACGAGCGTCCGCCCGCCGTCCGCCGAGTGCGCGTCGGCCCGGTTGCCGGGGGCGGGGGAGTCGTTGCGGGTATTGAAGTAGACCCGTCCGTCCGGGAGTTCGGCCGCGGTGGTCTCGTTGACGTTGATGTATCCGTCGGTGTTCTCGTCGACGTACCCGAGGTACCAGGTCTCCCCGCGGTCGTCACTGAGCAGGCAGTGCCCGCTGTTGTACTTCCCCTCGGTCCCGTTGTCGGTCCCGGCCGGCGGCAGGGAGTGGTTGCCCGGTACGACGACCCGCCCGGACCGCAACTGCAGGCCATGCCCGGGGGTGGTGGCGTACCACCGCCACCCGGCCCTCTTCACGGACTTGGTGATCTCCTTCGGGGCGGACCAGGTCACCCCGTCGTCGTCACTGTGCTGCACCCACACCCGCCGCCCGTCGGCGTCCGGCACCTGCCCGCGCAGGATGGCGTCCTCGGTGGCGGAGGCGGCGCTGCGGACATGGACGAGCAGGATCCGGCCGGTGTCGAGGACGACGGGGGCGGGGTTGCCGGCGAGATCGGCGCCGTTGCTCGCGGCGACCTGCAGCGGCCCCCAGGTACGCCCGCCGTCCCCCGACCGCTTCAGTACGACGGCGATATGCCCGTGGTCCGCGGCGGAGTTCACTCTCCCCTCGCAGAAGGCGAGCACGGTGCCCGTCCGGGACACCACCACGGCCGGGATCCGGAAACTGGCGTAGCCCTCTTCGCCCCCGCGAAAGGGAATGCTTGCTTCTAGGTCGCTCATGGGCCGGGTTCTCCCCGGTTCGGACGAATTCCGGGTGAACTCCGCGTCACGAGTGACCGATTGCGGCAGTATGCGATGACATGGACGCTGTGCGGGTCGCATTGTTGCGCGAAGTGCTCGCCGGGACCGAGTGGTTGGGGGCGACGCGGAGATTTGCGGGTGCGCTGCGGGGCTCGGTGGTCACACACGGCGGCGGACTGCTTCTGCTCGGCACCCCGGAGTACGAGCCGTGGCATCTCGCCGCGCATCTGGTGGACGAGGCGGCGTGGTCCGGTACGCCGGAACTGGCGCCGACGCTCGTACGACACGACGCGCGCCCCACCGACCCGGCGCACCTCGCGGTCGGCCCCGGCCGTATCGAGGCGGCCCGCCGGGGCGAGACGCTCCTGGTCGTGGCGCCGGGCGAGTCGGTACCCCTCCTGGACCACGTCCACGCGGCCCGCAGGGCCGGGGTGACGGTCCTGGCGCTCTCCACCACCGCCGACGACGCGCTGACCACGATGGCCCACGAGACGCTCACGGTCCCGGAGGGCGCGGAGCTGGACCTGGACACGGTCCAGCACCTGGTGAGCGCGGCGACCGGCGAGAACGGTCCGTCCCCCCGCGGCCGCCGCCGCTTCAGGGACTGCCTGGCCCGCCTGGCGGAAGCGGTAACGGCCCCGCCGCCGACCCCCTGGTGACTTGCCCGCCCACCCACCCGACTCGCCCGGTCAACTGCCTTCGGCAGCACGGAGGGAGGGTGGGGAGGCGTCGGCCGCGACGGAAGGGTGGGGGAAGAAAGCCGGGACCCGAGGCCACGGATGTCGGCTGCGGGCGCGCAGTTCCCCGCGCCCCTGAAGGGGCGCTACAGCAACGCGCTCTGAAGGGGCGCGGGGAACTGCGCGACCAGCCCCCACCGGGCTGCACCGGATCCAGTTGCCCCCGGCGCCCCGAGGCCCCCGGCCGTTCGCCCCTATGCTGGTCGAGTTGGCTCCGCCCGACTCCTCACCTCGCCTCCCCACCAACCGAGTCGGGTGGGTGGGCGAAAAACGTTTGCCGGTGCCGAGCGCAGCGTTCAGCATGGGGCGGCGTGAGACGTCTGCTTCCCGACCTCGCTCCCTGGCACGCCTCCCTCGACTTCCGGCGGCTGTGGGTCTCCGGGCTCGTCAGCAACTTCGGGAGTTTCCTGACGTTCGTCGCGCTCCCCGTGCAGATCAAGGACCTCACCGGGTCCGCGGCCGCCGTAGGAGCCGTCGGCGCCGTCGAGTTGCTGCCGCTCATCCTCTTCGGGCTGTACGGCGGCGCCCTCGCCGACGCCCTCGACAAGCGCACGCTGATCGTCTGGACCGAGGCCGGTCAGGGGCTGCTCAGCGCGGGACTGCTGGTCAACGCCCTGCTGCCGCACCCCGCCGTATGGCCGCTGTACGCCGTCGCCGCCCTCTCCGCCGCCCTCGGGTCGGTCCAGCGCCCGGCCCTCGACTCGCTCTGGCCCAGGATCGTCGCCCACGACGACCTCCCGGCCGCGGCGGCCCTCAACTCGTTCCGCTGGACGGTCGGCGGCGTGGCGGGCCCGGCCGTCGCCGGCCTGGTCGTGGCGTACGCGGGACTCGGCTGGGCGTACGGCGCCGACCTCGTCACGTTCCTGGTCTCCGTCGTCCTGATCGTCCCCATCGCCGCGTCCCCCGCCTCCCACGAGGCCGCGAAACCCTCCCTCCGCTCCATCGCCGAGGGCGCCCGCTACGCCTGGAGCCGCAAGGAACTCCTCGGCACCTACGCCGTCGACCTCGCGGCGATGTTCCTGGCGATGCCGCTCGCCGTACTCCCGTTCCTGGCCGACGAGTTGCACGCGGAGTGGTCCCTGGGGCTGATGTACGCGAGCGTCCCGGCCGGGGCGCTCCTCGTGAGCCTCGTCAGCGGATGGACGTCCCGCGTGCACCGGCACGGGCGGATGGTGGTGCTGTCCGCCGCGCTGTGGGGCCTCGCGATCGCCGCCGCCGGCGCCGTGGCGAACGTATGGCTGGTGCTGCTCTTCCTCGTCGTCGCCGGCGGCTGCGACATGGTCAGCGGGATCTTCCGCGGCATCATGTGGAACCAGACGATCCCCGACGAGCTGCGCGGCCGCCTCGCCGGGATCGAGCTGCTGTCGTACTCCGTGGGCCCGACCCTCGGCCAGGTCAGGGCCGGCGGCATGGCCGGCTGGCTGGGCGTACGGGCGTCCGTGGGTGCGGGCGGCCTGCTGTGCACGGGTACGGTCGGCCTGCTGGCCCTGTGCCTGCCCGCCCTGATGTCGTACGACGCGCGGACCGACGAACACGCCGTACGACTGCGCGCCCAGCGGATGGCCGCCGCGGCCCCCACCCAGTCCTGATCAGGCCGGATCGGTCCTGATCAGTCCTCTTCCGAGGAGTCACCCGCCGGCGCGTCGTGCCACCGCGGATCGTTCTCCCACTGGAGGTTGCGCTCCCGCGCGATCTCCATCGCGTGCTCGGCCTCCGCACGGGTGGCGTAAGGGCCGAACCGGTCCTTGGCGGGGCACTCGGGACCCTCCTCGACCTTCTTGTGCTGCAGGCAGTAGTACCACTCGCCCGCCTTCGCGACGGTCCGCTTCTTGAACAGGGCCATGACCGGCTCCTTTCGCCATCCACATGTTCCCCCATGCCCGCTGGTTAGACTCGCTGGCATGTCTGGCCAGTCGCTGCTCGTACCAGGGGAGCTCTCTCCCACCCGTTCGGTACCCGGAAACATCCGCCGCCCCGAGTACGTCGGTAAACCCGCGCCGACCCCGTACACCGGGCCCGAGGTGCAGACCCCGGAGACCATCGAGGCGATGCGGATCGCCGGCCGTATCGCCGCGCAGGCGATGGCCGAGGCCGCGAGGCTCATCGCGCCGGGTGTGACCACCGATCAGCTCGACAAGGTCGCGCACGACTACATGTGCGACCACGGGGCCTACCCGTCCACGCTCGGCTACCGGGGCTTCCCCAAGTCCCTGTGCACCAGCGTCAACGAGGTGATCTGCCACGGCATTCCGGACACGACGGTGCTCCAGGACGGTGACATCGTCAACCTGGACGTGACCGCGTACATCGGCGGGGTGCACGGCGACAACAACGCGACCTACCTGGTCGGTGACGTGGACGAGGAGAGCCGGCTGCTGGTCGAGCGGACCCGGGAGTCCCTCGACCGCGCGATCAAGGCGGTCAAGCCGGGCCGGCAGATCAACATCATCGGCCGGGTCATCGAGTCGTACGCCAAGCGCTTCGGGTACGGGGTGGTGCGTGACTTCACGGGGCACGGGATCAACTCGTCGTTCCACTCCGGCCTGATCATCCCGCACTACGACAGCCCGCACGCGACGACCGTGATGCACCCCGGGATGACCTTCACCATCGAGCCGATGCTGACGCTCGGGACGTACGAGTACGACATGTGGGACGACGGCTGGACCGTCGTCACCAAGGACCGCAAGCGGACCGCGCAGTTCGAGCACACGCTGGTGGTGACCGACACCGGCGCGGACATCCTCACCCTGCCGTAGCGGTCCCGTGACCCCGCCCCCTGCCGGGGCGGGGCTTTTCTTGTACGCTTTTACCGACAGACTGTCGGTAACTTTACCGACGAAGCGTCGGCAAGAACGTTGACTTAGGTAAGCCTTACCTTGGAGGGTGTTGCCCATGGACTCGTTCTCGACACTCATCCGCACCGCGTCCCACGAGCAGCATGTGGCGGCGGAGACCTCGACGTTCATGAGCGACCTGCTCGGCGGCCGGCTGGGGATGGAGGCGTACACGCGCTACACCGAGCAGCTGTGGTTCGTGTACGACGCCCTGGAGGACGGCACCATGCGGCTGGCGTCGGATCCGGTGGCGGGGCCCTTCGTACAGCCCGAGCTGTTCCGGCTGGCGGCGCTGGAGCGGGACCTCGCGCATCTGCGCGGGCCCGGGTGGCGGACGGGGCTCACGGCGCTGCCGGCGACGGAGGCGTACGCGGCACGGGTGCGGGAGTGTGCGCAGGGGTGGCCCGGCGGCTATGTCGCCCACCACTACACCCGCTACCTCGGCGACCTCTCCGGCGGCCAGATCATCCGCGACCGGGCGGAGCGGACCTGGGGTTTCGAGCGGAAGGGCGACGGCGTCCGCTTCTACGTCTTCGAGGACATCGCCAACCCGGCCGCCTTCAAGCGGGGTTACCGCGAACTCCTCGACGCGGTGGATGCCGACGACCTGGAGAAGCAGCGCGTCGTGGCCGAGTGCAGGCGCGCGTTCGCCCTGAACACCGCGGTGTTCAGGGCGCTGGGCGAGGAGTTCCCGCTGTCGGCGTGAGGGGCGCCTGAAGGGCGCCTCGGGGTCAGCCGACGGCGGAGCAGTACTCGTTCGTGCCCTGCCAGAAGCGGTAGAGCTGCTGGCCGCAGTACTGCGAGAAGTCGTCGACACCCAGCCCGCGCAGCAGCGCGTCGATCACGTCGAAGAACACGCTGTTGATCTGCGGCACCCACAGCAGCGCGAACACGAACAGCAGGCCGAACGGCGCGAACGGCTCCACCTGGCGCTTGATGTTGTACGACAGCCAGGGCTCGATCACGCCGTAGCCGTCCAGGCCCGGTACCGGAAGGAAGTTCAGGATCGCGGCCGTGACCTGGAGCAGGGCGAGGAAGGCGAGGGCGAACCGGAAGTCGGCGGGGACACCGTCCAGGGCGTGCAGCCAGAAGGGGGCCGTGCAGACGGCGGCGAACAGGACGTTCGTCAGCGGGCCCGCGGCCGAGATGAGGCTGTGCCGCCAGCGGCCGCGGATCCGGTTGCGCTCGATGAAGACCGCACCGCCGGGCAGACCGATCCCGCCCATGATCACGAACAGCACGGGGAGCACGATGCTCAGCAGCGCATGGGTGTACTTCAGCGGGTTCAGGGTCAGATAGCCCTTCGCGCCCACCGTGATGTCACCGCCGTGCAGGGCGGTGCGCGCGTGCGCGTACTCGTGCAGACAGAGGGAGACGATCCAGGCCGCCGTCACGAACAGGAACACGGCGACCCCGGGCTGCTCGGCGAACCCGGACCAGGTGGCCCACCCGGTGACCGCGGTGACGGCCAGGATCCCGACGAAGACGGGACTGATCCGTCGGTCGCTGTGGCGAGTGGTGGTCGCGGTCATGGATGGGACTCCTGGAGGACTGGGGTGGTCGACGCGGGTCCGACCGTACCTGGCACGGCGGAAAAACGCTTCGGGTGCTGGGGAAATACCTCTTGGCTCACGTGAGAACGGATCGCGACCGGCGTTCGGTTCCTGGAAGCTGGGGCCATGCCACTGCTGAAGGTGTTCTACGAGGACTGGCAGATGGAGTGCTGCGGCACCCCCTTCGCCGTCGGCGACGAGGTGGCCTGGAAGCTGGTCGCCTACGGGGCCGGGGCCCGGCGGGAGAACACCGGGTACGGCGCCGAGGCCTGGGTGGAGAACCACGGCGGGCCCGACCGCCCCACGGCCGGGCGGGTCCACGCCGTCGACCTGGTCCGCGAGGAGTACCGCTGCCACCTGCCCGATCCGGTGCCGGAGGGGGAGGGGGAGGGCGTCGTCGTCCTCCGGGGCACGGGCCGCGGCCTGGAACCGGTCCCCGGGACCGTCACGCTGGAGCCCGCCGACGGCTGCCCCCGGTGGTTCGAGGAGGTGGACCGCGGCACCCTGGACGGCCTGGGGCGGGTCCGCCGCACCCGCGGCGCCCTCGTCACGCTGGACGCCCCGGACACCGCACATCTCCTGCGCCCCTGACGGCAGCGGGGCCCGTGCGGCCGGGGCCCGACACCCCCGCCTTCGAAACCCCGTGACCGCCGCCGACGTCCCCAGGGACAATGGACCCCGTGCGCTACCGGATCCTCGGCACCACCCAGGCACTCCGCCCCGACGGCACGGCCGTCCCCGTGGGCGGGGCGCGGCTGCGTGCCCTGCTGACCGTGCTGGCGCTGCGGCCCGGCCGCGGGGTGCCGGCCGGGCACCTCGTCGACGAGGTGTGGGGCGACGAACCGCCCGCCGACGCGAGCGGCGCGCTGCAGGCGCTGGTCGGCCGGCTGCGGCGGGCGCTCGGCGCGGACGCCGTCGGCTCCACCGAGGGCGGCTACCGGCTCGCCGCCGCCCCCGACGACGTCGACCTGCACCGCTTCGAGCGGCTCACCGGCGAAGGCCTGCGCGCGCTCGCCGACGGCGACCCCGCCAAGGCGGCCACCGTCCTCGACGACGCCCTCGCCCTCTGGCACGGCCCGGCCCTCACCGACCTGCCCGACCGTGCCGCCGAGGCGGCCCGCGCCGACGTCCGCCGCCTGGACGCGCTGCGCGGCCGCCACACCGCGGCCCTCGCCCTCGGCCAGGCCGAGCAGTCGCTGCCCGAGCTGACCGCCCTGTGCGACGCCCACCCCCTCGACGAACCCCTCCAGGCCCTGCGCCTGCGCGCCCTGCACAGCACCGGCCGCACCGCCGAGGCGCTGGCCGCCCACGACGACGTACGGCGCCTCCTCGCCGACCGCCTCGGCTCCGACCCCGGACCCGAACTGCGGGCCCTGCACGCCGAGTTGCTCGCGCCCGCAGCGGCCGTGGAGAAACCGTCCCGGCCCGGCAACCTGCGCGCCCGGCTCACCTCCTTCGTCGGGCGCGAGGCCGACATCGAGGCCATCCGGGGCGACCTCGCCGCCGCCCGGCTGGTCACGCTGCTCGGGCCCGGTGGCGCGGGCAAGACCCGGCTGTCGCAGGAGGCCGCCGAGACCGTGCGGTACGCCTCCCGAGACGGGGTGTGGCTGGCCGAACTGGCCCCCGTCGACGACCCCGCCGCCGTCCCCGAGGCCGTGCTCAGCGCGCTGGGCGCCCGCGAGACCGTGCTGTACGGCGCCGGCGCCGAGGGCCTGCGGGCCGCCGCGGACCGGCACGACGACCCGGTCGAGCGGCTCGTCGAGCACTGCGCCCGGCGCCGGATGCTGATCATCCTCGACAACTGCGAGCACGTCGTGGACGCGGCCGCCGACCTGACGGCCCGGCTCCTGGAACGCTGCCCGGACCTGACGATCCTGGCCACCAGCCGCGAACCCCTCGGAGTGCCGGGGGAGTTGCTGCGCCCGGTGGAGCCGCTGCCCGAGCCGACGGCGCTCCGGCTGCTCGCCGACCGGGGCGGGGCGGCCCGGCCCGGCTTCACGGTCGACGCCGACGAGGAGACCGCGGCGGCCTGCGCCGAGATCTGCCGCCGCCTGGACGGACTGCCCCTCGCCATCGAACTGGCCGCCGCCCGGCTCCGGATGCTGACCCCCCGCCAGATAGCGGACCGGCTCGACGACCGCTTCCGGCTCCTGACCTCCGGCAGCCGTACGGTCCTGCCGCGCCAGCAGACCCTGCGCGCGGTCGTCGACTGGTCCTGGGACCTCCTCGACGCCGACGAACGGGACGTCCTCGGCCGCCTCTCCGTCTTCGCGGGCGGCTGCGACCTGGCCGCCGCCGAGGCCGTGTGCGGCCCGGCCGCCCTCGACGCGCTCGGCGCCCTGGTGGACAAGTCCCTTGTCGTGGCCGCGCCTTCGGGGGAGGAGGGCATGCGCTACCGGCTCCTGGAGACCGTCGCCGAGTACGCCGGGGAACGCCTCGACGAGAGCGGTGAGCGGGCTGCCGCCGAGCGCGCCCATCTGACGTACTACCGCGAACTCGCCCGCACCACCGACCCGTTGCTGCGCGGCTCCGGCCAGCGGGCCGCCATCGCGCGGTTCCAGCTGGAGTACGAGAACCTGCGCACCGCCCTGCGGCACGCCGTCGCCGTGCGCGACGAGCAGGAGGGGATCTGCCTGGTCCACGCCCTGTTCCGGTACTGGCAGTTGCGCGACCAGCGCATCGAGACCCGCACCTGGTGCGCCGATGTCATGGCCCTCGGCCCCGACCCCTTCGCCGCCCCGCTCCGCCGTGCCGAGCCGGTGTGGGAGCGCTGCACCGACACCCCGCCGCCGTACACCGGGGAGGCCCTCGTCGAGGCCCGGCGCGGGGTTCATCTGGCCCATCTGGCCTGTATGGACACCGAGCTGGACGCCTGGCAGACGCCGGAGGCCCAGGCCAGGATGCGCGTCGTCACCGAGGTCTACGAGCCGGGTCTGCCGCAGACCTGCCGGACCCCGGGCATGTTCTGGTTCTTCGCCGTGATGCTGACCCGCGGCATGGACCGGCTGCGTGTCATCCTCGACGCCGGCGTCCAGACCTGCCGTGAGACGCCCGGCTTCGAATGGGAGCTGGCCGGCGCCCTCGCGATGCGCGCCAACCTGCTCGCCAACCGCGCGGACTGGGCCGCCGACGCCACCCGCGACGCCGACGAGTCACTGGAGCTCTTCGGGCGCCTCGGGGACGACTGGGGCGCCGCCGAGGCCTTCTCGGCGCGGGCCGAGTCCCGCGAGCGCAAGGGCGAGTACCCGGCGGCGGCCGCCGACTACCAGGCGGCCATCGAGCACGCCGACCGGCTCGGCGCCGGCGCCCAGATCGCCGTGCTCAACGCCCGCCTGGGCAGCGTGCTGATCGAAAAGGGCGAGACCGAACGCGGCGAACGGCTGCTGCGCGAGGTCATCAGCTCCAACGACAGCCTGAGCAACGAGGCGATGCCGGCCGCCCGGCTCTTCCTCACCGCCTGGCTCATGCTGACCGACCGCGTAGCCGAGGCGCGCGAGCAACTCCGTTTGCTGCGCGAGGAGTTCAAGATCGCGCACTTCGTCGTCTTCGACGCGCTGATCCTCACCCAGGAGGCCTGGGTGGACGCCCTCGAAGATCTCCACGAGGACGCCCTGGCCAAGGCCGGGCAGGCCCTGCGGCTCGCCGGCGACCCGCTGACCGAGGCCATCACCCCGCATCTGCCCTCCGCCTGCCTGACCGTCGCCGCGGTCGCGCTGGCCGGCGCCGACGGCGGCACCCGCGCCGGGGACGCCGCCCGCTGCCTGGGCGCCGCCGACGCCCTGCTGCCGGCCGGCCACATCTCCGTCGGCATGGAGCGCGCCACCCGCGACCGGGCGGAGAACCGGGTCCGGGCCGCACTCGGCGACGACCGGGCATTCGCGTCCGGGTACGCCGAGGGCGGTGGCCTCTCCCTCGCGGAGGCCACCGCCCTGATCTGACCTGTGCCGGTGAACGTCAGCTCTTCGTACGGAACTTGTGGATCGCGTACGGGGCCGCGACCGCCGTGATCGCCACCGACCAGGCCAGCGTCACCCACAGGTCGTGCGCGACCGGGCCGCCCACCATCAGTCCGCGCGCCGCGTCGGCGAGCGTGGACAGCGGGTTGTAGTCGGTGAAGGACTGCAGCCAGCCCGGCATCGAGTTGGTCGGGGCGAAGATCGACGAGCCGAACTGCAGCGGGAACAGCACCAGGAACCCCATGGCCTGCACGGACTGCGCGTTCTTCAGGACGACGCCCAGGGTGAGGAACACCCACATGATCGACGAGGCGAACACCGCGGACAGACCCACGGCGGCGAACAGCCCGCCCCAGTGGTTGATGTGGAACCCGACGAGCACGGCGACGATCATCAGCACGGCGGTCGCGAACAGCATCCGCACCAGTTCCACCGAGATCTTCGCGAACAGCACCGAGCCGCGCCCGATCGGCAGCGACCGGAAACGGTCCATGACACCGGAGTTGAAGTCCTGGCTGAACCCGGTGCCGACGCCCTGCGAGAGCGTCATGCTCATCATCGCGATCATGCCCGGGATGACGTACTGGACGTACCCGTCCTGACCGCCGCCGAGCGCCTGGCCGATCGAGCCGCCGAAGACGTACACGAACAGCAGCGTGAACACGACCGGCATCAGCAGTGCGTCGAACATCGACTCCGGGTCCTGCCGGATCCACAGCAGGTTGCGGCGGACGAGCGCGCCGGTGTGGCGCAGATGGGCGCGCAGCGAGATGGGCGCGTCGGATACGGGGGCGGTGGCGGCTACGGGTGCGGTGGCGGCGCTCATACGGCGACCTCCTGACGGTCGTCGGCGGGCGTGGCGTCCTGCGGGGCACTGGCGCGGTGGCCGGTGAGAGACAGGAACACCTCGTCCAGGCTGGGCAGTTCGGTGGTGATGGAGCTGATGGTGATACCGCGTGCGGTGACGGCGCCGACCACGGCGGTCAGCTGTTCGTCGCTGAGGATCGGCACCAGCAGGGTGCCGCTCTCCGCATCCACGGTCGTCGAGGCGAGCCCGGTGATGCCCAGCTCGTCGATCATCTCGGCGAGCGGCCGCACCTGCAGCGGATCGACCGGCCGCACCCGCAGCGTCCGCCCGCCGACCTTCGCCTTCAGCTCCTCCACCCGGCCGTTCGCGATGACCTTCCCGCGGTCCACGACGGTCAGCTCGGAGGCGAGCTGCTCCGCCTCCTCCATGTACTGGGTGGTCAGCAGCACGGTCACCCCGTCGCCGACCATCGCCTTGACCTCGGCCCACACCTCGTTCCGGGTACGCGGGTCGAGACCGGTGGTCGGCTCGTCCAGGTACAGCACCTGGGGGTGTCCGATCATCGAGGCGGCGAGGTCGAGCCGGCGGCGCATACCGCCGGAGTAGGTGCTCGCCGGCCGCTTGGCGGCCTCGGTCAGCGAGAACCGCTCCAGCAGCTCGTCGGCGCGGGCCCGCGCGTCCTTGCGCGGCAGGTCGAGGAGCCGCCCGATCATGTACAGGTTCTCCCAGCCCGGCAGCTTCTCGTCGACCGAGGCGTACTGCCCGGTCAGCCCGATCACCCGGCGCAGCTGGCGGGGCTGGCGCAGCACGTCGTACCCGGCGACGGTGGCTTCGCCCGCGTCCGGCTTCAGCAGCGTGGACAGGATCCGCACCAGGGTCGTCTTGCCGGCCCCGTTCGGCCCGAGCACCCCCATCACGGTGCCCTCACGGACGTCCAGATCAACTCCGTCGAGTGCCTTGGTGTCGCCGTAGTGCTTCACCAGCCCCCGTACGGACACGGCGTTGTTGTCGATTCGCGTCATGGGAAGAACCGTGCCAGCCCCCACCGACAAACCACCGACAGCCCGCCTACACCGTCCTGCAGACCACCGACACGGGTACCGCGCGGGGCGTGGAACCGTGAAATGGGGACAGCCCGCCGACGGGGGAAGATCGGCGGGCTGTCCTTGGTGTTTCCGCAGTGGCTCTCAGTAGCGCCCCGCAGGGGCGCTGGGGGTACCCCCAGCCGAAGGCTGGGGGAGGAACTGCGCGACCAGCCACGACGGTGCCGCAGACGATCGACGGCGCATCGCGGCACTTTCGGCGGAGCGCTCAGTGGACGGAGTGCTCCTCCAGCGGGAAGGTTCCGCCGACGACGTCCTCGGCGTAGGCGCGGGCCGCGTTGCCCATCACCTCGCGCAGGTCCGCGTACTTCTTCACGAACTTCGGCACCCGGCCCGAGGTCAGACCCAGCATGTCCGTCCAGACCAGGACCTGCGCGTCGGTCTCGGGACCCGCGCCGATGCCGACCGTCGGGATGTGCAGCATCCGGGTCACCTCGGCCGCCAGCTCCGCCGGAACCAGCTCCAGGACGACCGCGAACGCGCCCGCGTCCTGGACCGACTTCGCGTCCCGCAGCAGCTGCTGGGCCGCCTCCTCGCCGCGGCCCTGCACCCGGTAGCCCATCGCGTTGACGGACTGCGGGGTCAGGCCGATGTGCGCCATCACCGGGATACCGGACTCGACGAGCAGCCGGATCTGTTCGTACGACCGCTCGCCGCCCTCCAGCTTGACCGCGCCGACGCCGGCCTCCTTGACCAGCCGGGTCGCCGAGCGCAGCGCCTGCACCGGGCCCTCCTGGTAGGAGCCGAAGGGGAGGTCGCCGACGATGAGGGCGCGCTGGGTGCCGCGGACCACGGCCGCCGACAGCATCGTCATCTCGTCCAGGGTGACGGGCACCGTCGACTCGTACCCGAGGTGGCAGTTGCCCGCCGAGTCGCCGACCAGGAGCACCGGGATCCCGGACTCGTCGAAGACGGAGGCGGTCATCGCGTCGTACGCGGTGAGCATGGGCCACTTCTCGCCGCGTTCCTTGGCGAGGGCGATGTCGCGGACCGTGATGCGGCGGGTGCCCTTACCCCCGTACAGCGTCCTGCTGCCGTCGGAGGGGCTGTTCTGCACAGTCTGGGCAGCCGAAAGCTGCGTCATGACAACGGCTCCTAACAAGTCATCTCGAGGCACCCTCACGGTGTCCCCGGACCGGTTCCATGGTGGCACTTCGTGCCGCTCTCGGCCAGGGGACCGCCGTGTGATCCATTGAGCACGGCCGCCCCCGCTCCATGGGCGCCGCCCCCGCTCCGTAAGCTCTGGGTAAAGGAATTCAGATACGAGACGGTGCCGTATTGAAATAGGCCTAGGCTCGCACCATGACAACTCCTGCCGACCACGCTCCACCCGGCCCGCGAATACCCGAGGAGGTCCACCGGCGCCGCTGGGCGATCCTCGGCGTGCTGATGCTCAGCCTGCTGATCGTGGTGCTCGACAACTCGATCCTGAACGTCGCGATCAAGACCATCTCCACCCCGGCCCCGACCGGCCTGGGCGCCACCCAGAGCCAGCTGGAGTGGGCGATCAACGCCTACACCCTCGTCTTCGCGGGCCTGCTGTTCACCTCCGGTCTCGTCGGCGACCGGCTCGGCCGCAAGAAGGTGCTGATCGGCGGCATCGCCGTGTTCGGCGTCGGCTCCGCCCTGGCCGCGGAGTCCGGTTCCGCGGACCAGCTGATCGCCTACCGCGCCCTGATGGCCCTCGGCGCAGCCTTCGTGATGCCCGCCACCCTCGCCGTCCTGATGAACGTCTTCGAGCGTCAGGAACAGCCCAAGGCCATCGGCATCTGGGCCGGCGGTGTCGGTCTCGCCATCGCCATCGGCCCGATCACCGGCGGTGTGCTGCTCGACCACTTCTGGTGGGGCTCGGTCTTCCTCATCAACGTACCGATCGTGATCGTCGCGCTCGTGCTGATGCTGTGGCTGGTGCCCGACTCGCGCGACCCGCGGCCCGGCCGCCTCGACCCCGTCGGCGTGGTCCTGTCCGTCGTAGGTCTCGTCCTGCTCGTCTACGGCATCATCAAGGGCGGCGAGGTCGCCGACTTCACCGACGGCAAGGTGCTCGCCACCATCGCCGCCGGACTCGCGGTGCTCACCGCCTTCGTGATCTTCGAGAAGCGCAGCGACCACCCGTCCCTGGACGTCACCTACTTCAAGAACAAGGTCTTCTCGGCCGCCATGGCCGCCATCGCCCTGGTCTTCTTCGCGCTGATGGGCGTGACCTTCTTCTCCGTCTTCTACACCCAGAGCGTGCGCGGCTACTCGCCGCTGCAGTCCGGTCTGCTGATGCTGCCGCTGGCCGCCGCACAGATGATCTTCGCGCCGAGGGCCCGGCTGGTGGTGCAGCGCTTCGGCAACAGGGCCACCACCGGGGGCGGTCTGGTGCTGCTCGCCGCCACCCTGGGTGCCTTCGCCACCTTCCGGGCCGACACCCCGATCTGGCTCCTGGAGATCGTCTTCTTCCTGATGGGCGCCGGCATGGCGCACGTCATGACGCCGACCTCGGTCGTCATCATGCAGGCCCTGCCGCGCGAGAAGGCCGGTTCCGCCTCCGCGCTCAGCAACACCTTCCGCCAGGTCGGCGGCGCCCTCGGCATCGCCGTCCTCGGCTCGGTGCTCTCCACGTCCTACCGCAACGGCATCGAGGGCAAGCTCGGCGCGCTGCCGCCCGGGCTGCGCGCGACCGCCGGCGAGTCCATCGAGGCGACGCTGGGCGTCGCAGGGAAGCTCGGGGCGCAGGGCAAGGCCCTGATCACCCCCGCCAACGACGCCTTCCTGCACGCCATGCACATCACCGCCCTGTGCGGTACCGGCGTCGCGCTGCTCGGTGCCCTGGTCGCGGCCCTCTGGCTGCCGGGCAAGCCGCCCGCCGGTCAGCAGGGCGAGCGGGAACAGGAGTTGGTCGCAGCGGCGGAGTGAACGACCGGCCGAACGGCCGAGTGGACACCACGGGGGTGGCGACGGCTGCGGGAGAATTCCCGCAGCCAGTGAGAGGACGGTACGACGTGACGCTTGCCGACAGCCGCCCGCGGACCCAGGGCCCCGCCCGGGGCCGCCCCCGCAGCGAGGCGGTGGAACACGCCATCCTGGAAGGGGTGATGAAGCTCCTGGAGGAGGGTGTTCCGCTCGCCGAACTGTCCATCGAGCGGATCGCCCGGACCGCCGGCGTCGGCAAGGCCACCATCTACCGCCGCTGGAACGGCAAGGAGGAGCTCTTCGTCGACGTCATGCGCGCCGCCGAGCCCCCCGACCCCGAACTCCCCGGCACCTCCATGCGCGACGACCTCGTCGTCCTGCTGGAGGCGCTGCGCCGGCGCGGGCTGATGAACCGCACTTCGGCGATCCTGCACAACGTCTATGCCCAGATGAAGAGCAGCCCCCGGATCTGGAAGGCCTACCACATCAACGTGGTGAACCCCCGGCGTGAACTCGGCAAAGAGGTGCTGCGCCGCGGCCAGCGGAACGGCGAACTCCACGCCGACATCGACCTGGACCTGGCCAACGACCTGTTCACCGGCCCCATGCTGCTCCGGGCCATGATGCGCCCGGACGACGAACTCCCCGAGGGCCTGGCCGAACAGATCGTCGATTCCGTGCTGGCCGGCCTACGGCCCGTCAGCTCGCCCCAGCCGTAAGCCGGAGTGTGCGCGTTTCGTCACAGTCCCCGCCGCCGCGGCGGTAACCGGAACCCCTGCTGTCGGCTCGTTCGTCCTCGTCTTCCGTACGGACGTCATCCGGCGGTGGCCGCCATGTGACGTCGGGATCGGAACCGATCATCCCCTAGGGTCGTATCCCGGGGGACGACGGTGTGCACGGCGGGTTGTGAGGCAGGCGGTATGGCGCAGCAGGCGTACATGACGGAGACGGACAACGGCGGCTCGGGACCCGAGCGTCCGGGGGACCGGTTCCGGCGCCTGATGAACCGCTTGCTGTCCGGCTGGCGCGACGATCCGCGCATCTGGCGCCGGGGCGTGGTCGTCGCCGCCGTGGCGCTGCTCCTCGCCGGGGTGATGCTGCTGCATTCCCGTATCCCCAACACCATCGGCAACCTCGGCAGTCTCACCGAGACGTTCCTGCCCTGGCTGGGCCTGCTGATCCCGGTGCTGTTGCTGCTCGGCGTCCTGCGCAAGTCCGCGACCGCACTGATCGCCGTGCTGCTCCCGGCGATCGTCTGGCTGAACCTGTTCGGCGGACTGCTCACCGACAAGTCCGGCACCGGCGGCGACTTCACGGTGGCCACGCACAACGTCAACGCCGAGAACCCCGACCCGACCGGTACCGCCGCGAAGCTCGCCGCGTCCGGCGCCGATGTGCTGGCCCTGGAGGAGCTGACGGCGACGGCCGTGCCGACGTACGAGAAAGCGCTGGCGTCGACGTACAAGTACCACGCGGTCGAGGGCACCGTCGGGCTGTGGAGCAAGTACCGCCTCTCCGGTGTGAAGGCCGTCGACATCAAGCTGGGCTGGACGCGCGCGATGCGGGCCACGGTCGCCACGCCCGACGGTCCCCTCGCCGTCTACGTCGCCCATCTCCCCTCGGTCCGGGTGAAGCTGAACGCCGGGTTCACCGCCCGGCAGCGCGACACGAGCGCGGACGCGCTCGGCGAGGCCATCGTCGACGAGACACTGCCCCGCGTGATCCTCCTCGGCGACCTCAACGGCACGATGAACGACCGCTCCCTCAACGGCGTCACCTCGCAGATGCGCTCCACACAGGGCGCGGCGGGCAGCGGCTTCGGGTTCAGCTGGCCGGCCTCGTTCCCGATGGCCAGGATCGACCAGATCATGGTCAAGGGTGTGGAACCGGAGAGCTCCTGGACCCTGCCGAGGACCGGAAGCGACCACCTTCCGATCGCCGCCCGCGTGAACCTGACCACATCGGGTTCGTAATAAGCGCTGGTCAGCGCAGTATCGTTCCTTTGTCAGGACAATCGGACACCGCGCCGTAACCTGCCGGAATACTTGGGCTGGGACACTTTGTTCCGTAGCTGAACTTAGAACGCACGGAACCCTGCTCCCCGAAAGGCAAAGCCCTTCATGCCTCTGGCCCTGCTCGCACTGGCCGTCGGCGCTTTTGGTCTCGGCACCACCGAATTCGTGATGATGGGGCTGCTCCCCGACGTCGCCGACGACCTGCACATCTCGATCCCCACCGCCGGGCACCTCGTCTCGGCGTACGCGCTGGGCGTCGTCATCGGCGCCCCGCTGCTGGCCGCGCTCACCGCGCGCATGCCCCGCCGCACCGTCCTCATCTCCCTGATGGCCCTCTTCGTCGCGGGCAACGCGCTCTCGGCCCTGGCCCCCGGCTACGACTGGCTGCTCGCCGCCCGTTTCCTGAGCGGCCTTCCGCACGGCGCCTTCTTCGGCGTCGGCGCGGTCGTCGCCACCGGCCTGGTGGCACCGGAGCGCAAGGCCCGCTCGGTCTCCCTGATGTTCATGGGCCTGACCGTCGCCAACATCGCGGGCGTCCCGGTCGCCACCCTCATGGGCCAGCACCTCGGCTGGCGGGCGACCTTCCTGGGCGTGAGCCTGATCGGCGTGGCCGCGATGGCCGCGGTCCACCTCCTGATCCACCCCGCCCACACCCCGGCCCCCACGACCGGCCTGCGCGGCGAACTCTCCGCCCTGCGCTCCCTCCCGGTCTGGCTGGCCCTCGCCACCACGGTGGTCGGCTTCGGCGCCCTCTTCTCCGCGTACAGCTACATCACACCGATGCTGACGAGGTCCGCCGGCTACGGAGAGAGCACCGTGACGCTCCTCCTCGCCCTGTTCGGCGTCGGCGCCACGATCGGCAACCTGGTCGGCGGCCGCCTCGCCGACCACGCGATGCGCGGCACGCTCTTCGGCGGCCTGGCGTCCATGGTGGCGGTGCTGCTCCTCTTCCCGGTCCTGATGCGCGCGGAGTGGAGCGCGGCCCTCGCGGTCGTCCTCCTCGGCGTGGCGGCGTTCATCACCGGCTCCCCGCTTCAGCTGATGGTCATGGAACGCGCGGCCGCGGGCCCCTCCCTCGCCTCCTCCGCCAACCAGGCCGCCTTCAACCTCGCGAACGCGGGCGGCGCTTGGATCGGCGGCGTGGCACTGGCGGCGGGCTTCGGCGTGACGTCGCCGGCGCTGGCCGGCGCGGCCCTGGCGGTCCTCGGCCTGGGCGTCGCGAGCGTGGCGTACGCGGTGGACCGGCGGCGGGACATGCCATCGGTGGCGCGCGAGCGGGTCATCGCTTCGCACGTTCCGGAGCCCGCGGAGCCGGTGCACGCCTCCTGACCACCCGTGTCCTGGCCGGCCGCCGATGCGCACCCGGCCGGGACACCGCTCGCACGCGGAGCCCGGTACCACGACCGCTGCCGCCGCATCCGGCCGTCAAGGGGCAGGGGCAGTGGTCACCTTCGGGTGAAGCGGTTCGGAAGGGACGCCGGCGGTCCGATCTGCCTACGATGATGCTCTCGACACCAGCCCCTGGGAGGCACGCGATGTCCGCCGCAGCCATCGAGCAGCCCTTCGACGACGAGCCGTTCTCGCTCACGGCCATCGCCGACGAGATCATGGAGCGGCATCCGGGCTACCGCGTCGAGATCATCGGAGGTCACCTCCTCGTGACCCCATCACCGGATGCCCCTCACGCCCGTGCCCTGACCAAGCTCATGCGCCCCTTCATCGCGGCAGGGCTGGACGACGGCGACACCGAGGTCCTCCAGAACGTCGGCCTCTGGCTGCCCACCGGAGCCGAGGACTACGCCATCCCCGACCTCGCGATCGTGGACGCCGACATCGACGACCACTTCGTCGAGAACAACGCCTATGACCCGGTCTGCTTCCGTCTCGTCCTGGAGGTCACCTCCAGCAACTGGAAGGACGACCTGAAGACCAAGGCCGTCGCCTACGCCCAGGCCAAGGTTCCGGTCTATGTCGTCGTCGACCGCAAGCACCAGCGCGTCCACGTGCTCACCGATCCCAGTGGGGAGAAGTACGAGCACCACCGCCCGTACTCGCCCGGTGAGACCGTCACGTTGCCCCAGTCGATCGGCGCCCAGGTCATCCTCGATGTCGACCAGATCCTCAAGGCCGCCCAGAAGAAGGCCAACTGACCGGACCGGTACGGAAGAGCGGGCCGCCTACGAGGCCTTGAAGGCGCCCCCTCCGTGCAGCGGATCAGCGCCTGCTGCGGTGGCTCCACGGAGCCGCCCGTCGGTGTGCCCACGCCCGTGACGTCGTCGTAGCCCTTCACCGTGGGCAAAGAGCCGCCCTTGCCGAGGTGCCCCGACGAGGGCGGCGTCCGCGCTTGCTGGGATACCAGGACTCGAACCTGAACTAACGGAACCAGAAACCGTCGGGCTGCCAATTACCCCATATCCCATTCACCCCGAAGGCCGCGGGAGCTCGGCCGGCCGGGCGTTGCCCTACGGCGTGACGACGCTGTACGGCCTTGCCCAGTCTATGCGGGCTCTCCGTGGTGCCTGGTGATGCGTGCCCGGAGTGTCGACCAGAGTTCTGGGGCCGGCGGCGGACAGCGTCCGTTGGCGATCCGTGCCGCCGCGTTCTCCCTCTTCGTCCCGTGGCCGCCACGGGACGAACGGTCCGCCGGCCTGCAGAGCCCCCTGCCGCCCACGCCGGCGGTGAGTGCCGCCTGTGTGGTCGTGTCCGCCGGCACCGGTTCATCCTGCGGTCTCCGCGGCTGGTTCGCCGGTTGCCGGATCCGATCGGGGGATTCCTCGCCCCGAGCGGTCCTCCCGATTGCGGGGCTGAGCGATGTCGCCATAACTTCGACATGTCGGAATTGTTCCGAAAAGGTCAACATAATCTCTCATGTTGGCTTTCCTGTGACATTGAACGGAGTATTCATGTCGGTGATGACCGGTACCCCGCCCCTGCAGCAGTTCGGCCAGCAGTTCGCCGGGCCGCAGCCGCAGCAGCAGCTCGCGCAGGTCGTCCAGCAGTCCATCCAGCAGGCCTGCCAGCAGGCGAGCCAGCAGATCGCGCAGCGCATGCAGCAGACGCTGCAGCAGATCCAGCAGGTCCAGCAGCAGCTGCAGCAGCAGGGCATCGCCCACCACGCCCACCCGTACCTGGCCGTCGCGCTGCATCACACCCTGGTGCAGGGCGTGCGCAGCGCCGTGGAGCAGTCCGTGCAGCAGGCGCTGCCGACCGCGATCCTGACCCTGCTGCAGCAGAGCCAGCAGAGCCAGCAGAGCCAGCAGGGCCAGCAGGGCCAGCAGGGCCAGCAGGGCCAGCAGCAGTGGGGTGGCGGTTTCGGCCATCAGCAGTTCGGCCAGCAGTACCCGCAGCAGTACCAGCAGCCCGGCTTCGGCTTCGGCCAGCCGGGTCAGCCCTTCGGCATCGGCTGACGCTGACATAAGGCAGTGCGCTGTGCGGTGTGCCCGGGACCGGTTCCCGGGCACACCGCACAGCCGCGGAAGGCGCGAGCTGCCCGTCACACGGATCAGAAGCTCAGAAACCGACGCAGGCATGGTTGAGGTGGATGTAATGGTCAAGGACAGGCCCGGAGACAAGCCCCGGAACAGTCGCCAGAGCGAATCCGAGGGCGCGGGGGCCGGTGGGCCGGGCCCCGCGGAGCAACCGGCGCCACGCAGGAAGGGCGGAACGTCGCCGATCGCGGTACAGCCGCGCCGGTCCCGCTACATGGTGACCCCGCTGCCGCAGCAGCTTCTGCCCCTGGGAGTGCCCGAACCCGGCATGGACGCGGTGTGCGACCACCTGGAGCGGATGCCCGAGGTCACGGTGGTCCGCAGACTCACCCCGTCGGACAAGCTGCAGTCGGCGGGAGTGCAGCCCTCCTGCCCCGAACTCGTTGTTGTCGAGGCCCCCGAGACCCAGGTACCGGCGATGCTGTCGCTGCATGTGCACATCGAGCCGGATCTGCCGTTGTCCGCAGCCGTCCCCATTGGCATGCCGACCGCGGGGATGCTGTCGCTGTGCGACCCGGGGCTGGTCATGCCGCTGGACGAGCCCGTGGACATCTCGGTTCTCGTCAGTGGACCCGACGGCGAACCGCTGGCCGGCGCCGGGGTGTTCCTGATCGGGGCGGCATGGCCGAGCCAGGGCGTCACCGACCCCGACGGGAGAGTCACCCTCACCCTGGCGACGGAGACCGCGCAGTCCGTCCAGTCCCTCTACATCCGGCCCGCGGGCGGCTACACGGACCGCTGGATCCACCGCCCCGACCTGTCGGCGACCCAGGACAACCTCGTCACCCTCACCCCGCTGTCCAAGATCTACCCGGAACTGGAACAGCGGCAGAGTTACGGCTGGGGCCAGCAGGCCATGCGGCTGGACCGGCTGCCGCCCACGTTCCGTGCCTTCGGCATCAAGATCGCCGTCATCGGTACGGGCGTCGGCACCGACCATCCCGACCTGAAGCAACGGGTGCGCTCCGGCATCGACCTCGTACGCCGCACGAAGGAGGGCTGGGCCCACGACCCGGTCGGCACCGGCACCCACGCGGCCGGCGTCATCGCCGGGGCGGACACCGGCAAGGGTGTCATCGGCATCGCCGTCGACGCCGAGCTGGAGGTCTGCCAGGTCATGCCCGACGGCCACTTGAGCGACCTCATCGCCGCCCTGGACCACTGCATCAAGCAAGAGACCGACATCGCCCACATCCAGGTGGCGACCCCCTACCCTTCGGCGCTGGTCTCCCGCAAACTCGCCGACGCCACTGCTGCGGGCATCGCCTGCATCGCTCCGGTGGGCGACAGCGGCGGTCCGGTCTCCTTCCCCGCCTCGCTGCCCACCGTCTTCGCCGTGGGCGCCCTGGGAGCATTCGGTACCTACCCGCCTGACACATCCCAGGCCACCCACGTCGGGCCACAGTTGAGCCCGGAAGGGCTGTTCGCCGCGCCGTTCAGCTGCCACGGCCCCGGGGTGAACGCGGCCGCCCCCGGCGTTTCGGTTCTGTCCTGTTCCTCGGACGGCGGCTACACCGCCCTCGACGGCACCGTCACCGCATCCGCCCACATTGCGGGCCTGGCCGCGCTCGTGCTGGCCCACCACGAGGACTTCCACAGCCAGTTGCTGCCCCGTGGACCCGGCCGCGTGCAGCACCTGTTCGAGATCATCGCCGCCAGCTGCCGTCCACTGGCCGCACCGGGAACACTGGACGCGGTCCGTACCGGACGCGGCCTGCCCGATGCCCTCACCGCCCTCGGCCTGGTCCATGGCACACAGCTTGCCCCGGCCCTGTCCCCCTTCGCCCCCTCCATGACCGGGTAGATCCCGCCCGCGGCCTGCACACCGGACGTCCCCGAGGTCGAGGGGGCCGTCCGGTGTGCAGGCCGGACAGACCCGCAAGGCCTTGGACAACTGGTGGGCGAAGTGGCTGGTCGGCATCCGCTCCGGCCAGGTCACCGGCCGCACCTGGGGCGCCAAGGGCCACACCCCGATCGTGCTCCGCACCGTTGACGCCCTCTCCTGCCCGAGGACAGGAGATTCCGGTCCGCACCTCTCCGAGGTACCACCTTGGGTTCCTGTTTCACTGGCCACTGCCGACCGGTGAAGGTCGGTCCTACGCGGCCTCCGCAGGCCTGACTTCCCGCCCGTCCGGCGGTAGGTCCGACAACTACGTTGTCGGACAAGGCGATCCTGTCATGGATCAGCGACCCTCCGGGCCGCCAGGGCGAGGATGCCCTACACCTCCACCCTGAAGGGTGGAGCACTGGGCAAGTGTTCGGTAGCTGGTTCTCGGTGAACGCGATGTCCGCGATCAGCACGAAGGGCCGGATGCACTACGGCAAGTCCCACCTCAGCGACATCGAGCGTGGTGAGCGCCGGATGCCCTTGGAACTGGCCCGGCACGTGGACCGGGTGCTGGGGACGGACGGGTACTTCGAGCGGCATTGCGAGGATGTGCGGAGGGTGCGGAGGGGGCCGCACGCGGCGTACTTCGAGAAGGCGCTGGAGGCGGAAAGGCAGGCGGAGTCCATCGAGTTGTGGTCTCCCAGCATCTTCCCCGGGTTGCTCCAGACCGCTCCGTACGCGCGGGCCTTGGTCTGGTCAGCTCATCCGGCTTCCGCCGATGAGTGGGTCGAGGAAAAGGTGCACGCCCGTCTCGCCCGTGCCCGCCCTTTCGATGAGGACCACTCCACCCCGGAGTACTGGGCGATCCTGCACGAGTTGCTGCTCACCGATGCGATCCTGCCGCCGCAGGAGATGGCCGATCAACTCGACCGGGTGGCGGAGTTGGCCGGGCGCCGCCGGATCGTTCCGCAGATCGTCCTGCGGAAGACCGGGGCGTATCCCTTGATGGCCGCCTCCATCATGGTCATGACGTTCCCCGAGGCGCCGCCACTGGTCTACACGGAGGCCTCCTACAGCGCGGACACCATCGACGATCCGGCCCTCGTGAAGCAGTACCGCAAGGCATACGGATCGGCTCAGGGCCGTCGCACTGTCACCGGAGACGTCCCTGGCCATGATCGAGGCAGCGGCAGGGGACTATCGAAATGGCAAGCAGCCGGATCGACTTGAGTGACGAGTTCTGGTTCAAGAGCAGCTACAGCAATGGTGACGGCGGTGACTGCGTCGAGGTCGCCGGCGGCTTCTCCGGCGCCGCCCTCTGGCGCAAGTCGAGCTACTGGGTCCAGATCGTTCCGAAGCGCTGGCCGCTTCCGGCCGACGGCAGGGCGATCTCGCCGAAGCCCCTGGACGCGTCGGGCCGAACGGTCGCTTACCAGGACTTCTGACCGGACCGGCCGACGGTGAGTCACTGCCGTGATCGCAGGACGACGAAGGGGCGTGAGGTCCGTTACGGACCTCACGCCCCTTCGCTCAGTGGATCAGCAGCTCAGTGGATCAGCGCTGCCTGCGGAACGACTCCAGGTAGCCGCCCGCCGGGGTGCCGACGCCGGTCACGTCGTCGTAGCCCTTCACCGCGGACAGGGAGCTGTCCTTGCCGAGGCTGCGGACCGAGGTCAGCAGGCCGTTGGTGGCGTCGTAGCCGTTGGCGAAGTCGACGCGGGCGACCGCGAGGTCGGTGCCGGTCGGCTTGTCCACGACGTCGTGGTAGGCCTTGGTGCCGTACTTGGAGTAGATCAGCGGGTTGGCGAAGCCGATCGCCTTGCCGCCGCGCGCCTCCTCGGCGAGAGCCTGGACCGCGGCGATGACCGGCGCGGCCAGCGACGTGCCGCCGATGCGGTACTCGCTGTACGCCTCGGTGCCGTCCGCCTGGGTCTGGGTCTGACCGACCTTGAAGCCCGTGTTGGGGTCGGCGATCGCCGAGATGTCCGGGACCACGCGGTTGCCGGTGGCGCTGTTGGCCTTCGCGAGGGAGTCCGGAACGACGCGCTTCTGGTAGGACGGCTCGTTGACCGTCTTGCTGGTGCCGCCGCCCGCGCCCGAGGTGAACGCGCCGGGGAAGTTGGTCCAGCTCTTGCCGTCGGCCGACAGCGAGGCCTTCTCGGTGCCCCAGCCGGTCTCCCACAGGTACTTGTCGTCCTTGCCGACGGCCAGGGACGTGCCGCCGACCGCGGTCACCCAGGCCGAGTTGGCCGGGGTGTCGACCTGCTTCGTCTTGGTCTTGGCGACCTCGTCGCCGTTGTCACCGGACGAGAAGTAGAAGCCGATGCCCTGCACCGCGCCCAGCTGGAAGACCTGGTCGTAGGCGGCCGCGAGGTCCGGCGTCTGGTCCGCCTCGGTGCCGCCCCAGGAGTTGGAGACGATGTCGGCGAGGTGGTTGTCGACCACCTTGCTGAGCGCGTCGAGGAGGTCGTTGTCCTGGCAGGACGCGGCGCCCACGTAGGTGACGTCGGCGTCCGGCGCGACCGCGTGCACGGCCTCGACGTCGAGGGTCTCCTCGCCGTACCAGCCGGAGGCGTCGCACGCGTCGGCGCCCGTGTCCGTGTAGTTCGAGGGCAGCACCTGGTGGAGCTGGCTCGTCTTCCACGCGGCGTCGCCGTGCGCCTTGGCGTAGGTGCCGGCGTCGAAGGCGATGGTGGGCGAGGCGAACGCGTCGGTGATGGCGACGCGCACGTGCTTGCCGGTGTACTTGCCGGCGCCGTAGGCGGCCCGCAGCTGCTTGCCGGTGTAGCCCTCGACGGCGTACGGGATCTTCGTGCCGTACGCGTCCGGCAGCGTGGTCGCGATGTTCGAGCCGTAGTACGACGAGAACGGCCCGGAGTTCTTGAACACGGCGCCGGGAGGCGGCAGCGTGTCGTCGTGGGTCGCCGTGTGCGGCGCGTTGTCCAGGCCGGTGACGGTCAGGACGGCGGAGCTGACGGCGGCCGGCACCGACGCGGTCTTCGCCGGGGCGTGGTACGTCTTCGAGCCCTTGGCGTAGTTGTGCAGCTGGGTGCCGAACGCCTGCTCGACGGCGGACACGTCGCCGGAGACGGCGATGTAGTGCTGCGTGACCTCGGTGACCTGCAGACCGGAAGCGGTCAGCCAGGACTTGACGGCCTTCACCTGGGCCTTGGTGGCGCCGAAGCGGGCCTGGATCTGCTTGGCGGTCAGGTACTTGCCGTACAGCGGCGAGCTCGGGTCGGACACCGCCTTCGCGTAGGCCGCGAGGCCCTTGGCGTCCTGGCCGGCCAGGTAGACCCGGGCCTTGAGCTGCGCGCTGTTCGAGGTGGCGCCCTTGTCCGCCTTGGCCGTGGCCCAGGCGGGCTTGGTGCCCGCCAGAGCGTCACGGGCCGGGGTGTCCGCGGCGTGCGCCGCGGGTATGCCGAGCGCGAGCGCGCCGGCGATCATCGGCAGTGTCGCTGCCATGCTCACGCTGGCCCGCACCTTGGCACGGTTCGATCTCATACTGCCCCCTGCTATGCGGTTCGTCGCATGGAGTGGTCGGTCGTACGTGATCACCAGGCGGCCAGCGGCGGAACGGCCCATGAATCGATCACGTGGTGGACGCCACTCTTTCGATGAACTGTTCATGTCAGGGGAATGAAATTACCAAGGAAACCCCAAGTGGGCTTTGATTAGGGGTATTTGACCGGATTTCGACGGTGCGTGGAACGTTACGGATCGATTGCGATTGTCGGTAAGGTCTTGCGTTGCCGCTAAGTCGACAAATCCCCCTGGTTGTCCGTCCGTTCAGTCGCGCGGCTTCGCGCCCCGCTCCTTCAGCATCTGCTTCATCGTCGCCAGCTCCGACTGCTGCGCGTCCACCATGCCCTGGGCGAGGTTCTTCTCCACCTCGACGGTGCACTTGGACACACAGCCCTCGGCCATGTGGATACCGCCCTTGTGATGGTCCGTCATCAGCTGCAGATAGAAGATCTCCGCCTGCTTGCCGTTCAGGGTCCCCAGCTTCTTCAGTTCCGTGTCGGTCGCCATGCCCGGCATCAGCGAACCGTCCCCGCGCTCGGGCATGTCACCCATGCCCATCCAGGACATCGGCGGCTTCGCCGACACCTTCGGCAGGTCCCACAGATCCAGCCAGCCCAGCAGCATGCCGCGCTGGTTGGCCTGCGTCTGCGCGATGTCGTAGGCGAGCCGCCGCACTTCGGTGTCGGTCGTGCGGTCGCGGATGATGTACGACATCTCCACGGCCTGCTGGTGATGGACGGCCATGTCCCGCGCGAACCCCGCGTCCGCCCCCTCGGCGCTCGGGACGCTCAGGCCGCCGCCACCGCTGCCGTCCTCGGCGACCGCGTAGGTGATCGCGCCGGCCGCGACCAGCACCGCCGCCGTGGTCCCGGCGATCCAGCCGATGTGCTTCTTCACGTCACATCGTCCCGCCCGTGCAGGAGGCACCCGGCTCCGGGGTCTGCTTGCCCTGCACATACGTCTCGAAGAACTTCGCGACCTTCGGGTCGGCGGCGCTCGTCACGCTCAGCTGGTGGCCCCACGCCGACAGCTCGATCGGGGAGGTCTGGTTCGTGTACGGGCTCATCAGCGAGTACGGCGTCTGCTTCACCTTCGCCGCCAGCGTGGCCACGTCGGACTTGCTCGCCTTGTCGGTGTACGTCACCCAGACCGCGCCGTGCTCCAGGGCGTGCACGGCGTTCTCGTCCTTCACCGCCTTGGTGTAGACGTCGCCGTTGCAGTTGAGCCACACCGGGTTGTGGTTGCCGCCGACCGGCGGGTGCATCGGGTAGCTCACGGTCCCGGTGACGTGGGTGCGGGAGAGCTTGCCGGTCCAGGTCCGTACGCCGTCGCTGCCGGTCACGAAGTGCCCGGAGTCCCCCGAGCTGCCCTTCGCGTCGCTCGAGCTGTCGCTCTTGTCCGACTGCGAGCGGACGAGCACCACACCGCCGACGATCAGACCGGCGACCACCACCGTGCTCGCGGCGATGGTGAGGATCCGGTTGCGGCGCTCGCGGGCACGCTCCGCGCGCCGCATCTCCTCTATGCGTGCCTTGCGTTCGGCGTTGCCGGCCTTGTTCTTCGCGGAACCCATGAGGTGTGTCCTTCTGGGGGAAAGGGACGTGGACGGTGGGGCTCACTGATCGTAATGGGGGAGATGGGGCCGTCCGTAGGGAGGGAGCAGGAAAGAGCGGTAAAGAGCCGGGATCCGACAGGAAACCGATAATTTGAATGCCGGATGTGTATTACCTACCCTGGCCGGTATGCGGCTGTTGCGCTCCACCGACCTCGCTCTGCGGCTCCTGATGCGGCTCGCCGTCGCCGACGGGGCCAGCCCGGCGACCCGCGAGGTCGCGGCGGACATGGACGTGCCGTACACGCACGCGGCGAAGGTCGTCGCCGAACTGCAGCACCTCGGGCTGGTCGACGCCCGGCGCGGCCGGGGCGGCGGGCTCACGCTGACCGAGAAGGGCCGTACGGCCTCGGTGGGCGCGCTGGTGCGGAGGTTCGAGGGCGACGGCGACGTGGTCGACTGCGACGGCACCGCCACCAGCGTCACCCCCTGCCCCCTCAGCTCCGCCTGCCGCCTCAGGGGTGCCCTGCGCCGGGCCCAGGAGGCGTTCTTCGCGGCGCTGGACCCGGTGACGGTGGCGGACATGGTGGCGGAGCCGACGGGGCCGTTGCTGCTCGGTATTTCCAGGAGGCCGGGCGCGGTCTAGGCGCCTATGGAGGTGCCGTGGTCCGCCGTTCGCGGCTGCTGCGCCGTTGTGGCCGGTCGCGCGGTTCCTCCCCCAGCCTTCGGCCGGGGGGTACCCCCAGCGCCCCTGCGGGGCGCTCAGGCGGCCGCCATCCAAAGGTCCGGGCCGAACACCTCGTAGTGGATGTCGGCCGGGGAGACACCCTTGTCGATCAGCTGGGTGCGGATCGCGCGCATGAAGGGGAGCGGCCCGCACAGGTACGCGCGCGTGCCCGGCGCGACATCGACGTCGGCGAGATCCACCAGGCCGGTGCGGGTGCCGGGCTCGGCGTCGCGCTCGTAGAAGAAGTGGACGCCCGCGTCCGGCAGCTTCGCCGTGTACGACGTGTGGTCCGCGCGCAGCGCGTGGTCGGCGGGGGAGCGGTCGCCGTGCACGACCGTCACCGGGGCGCCGTGACCGTCGGCCGCGAGCGCGGCCAGCATCGCCACCATCGGGGTGACGCCGATGCCGGCGGAGGCGAGCAGCAGGGGCCGGTCGACGGCGTCGCCCAGGACGAGGTCGCCGTACGGCTCGGAGAGCTCCAGCACGTCACCTTCGCGCACGCGCGCGTGCAGGTGCTGGGAGACCTCGCCGTCGGGCGTGGCGGCGTCGCCGTGCACCCGCTTGACGCTGAACTGGCGGACCGACTCGCCCGGCGCGCCGGAGAGGCTGTACTGGCGTATCTGGCGGGCGCCGTCCGGGAGTGTGACGCCCACGGAGACGTACTGCCCGGCCCGGAAGCCGCGCACCGCCGTCCTGCCGTCCACCGGCCGGACCCGGAAGGTCGTGACGTCGGCCGTCTCCGTGACCCGCTCGACGACCTCCCAGGGGCGCAGGCCGGGCTCGCCGCTCTCCTCGTACAGCCGCTTCTCGATCGCGATGAGGGCGTTCGCCATCAGCCAGTAGACCTCGTCCCAGGCCGCCGCGACCTCCGGGGTCACGGCCTCGCCGAGTACCTCGACGATGGCGGCGAAGAGGTGCTCGTGGACGACGGCGTACTGCTCGGGGGCGACGCCCAGGGAGGCGTGCTTGTGCGCGATGCGCCCGAGCATCGCGTCGGGCCGCCGGTCCGGGTGGTCCAGCAGCTGCGTGGCGAACGCGACGATGGAGCCGGCGAGGGCCTGCCGCTGGGTGCCGGCGGCCTGGTTGCCGCGGTTGAAGAGGTTGCGCAGCAGGTCGGGGTGGGCGGCGAAGAGCCGGGCGTAGAAACGCTCGGTGATCTCGCCGATGGCCGCGCCGATGGCGGGGAGGGTGGCGCGGACGGTGACTGCGGACGGCTCGGACAGCATCGGGGCTCCTTGTGGCTCGGCTCGGCTCGGCGCAGACTCGGCCGGGCGGCTCGACACCTCGACGCTATTAAAACTTGCATCTGAGATTCAAATTTAAGGACCGTGGTCTCCGTCACTGGGAACTGAGATCGGCCATTACGGATGTCGCTGCGAGCAGGCAAGATGGGCAGCAGGGCGGTACACCTGCCGTATGTGAGCCGTTCAGGCCGAGGACGCCGGAGCGATCAAGGTCCGCAACGCGCATGAAATGCTGTTGTGGTGTGATGCTCGGGTGCCCGACCGCTCTCCCGTGGGACCGGGAGCACGCGGCCTGACCAGCAAGGATGGGGAAGCGGAAGATGGACAAGCAGCAGGAGTTCGTGCTCCGGACCTTGGAGGAGCGCGACATCCGGTTCGTACGCCTGTGGTTCACGGACGTGCTGGGCTTCCTCAAGTCCGTCGCCGTGGCCCCGGCCGAGCTGGAACAGGCCTTCGACGAGGGCATCGGCTTCGACGGCTCGGCGATCGAGGGCTTCGCCCGGGTCTACGAGTCCGACATGATCGCCAAGCCGGACCCGTCCACGTTCCAGGTGCTGCCGTGGCGCGCCGAGGCCCCCGGCACGGCCCGGATGTTCTGCGACATCCTGATGCCCGACGGCTCCCCGTCCTTCGCGGACCCCCGCTACGTCCTGAAGCGTGCCCTGGCCCGCACCTCGGACCTGGGCTTCACCTTCTACACCCACCCCGAGATCGAGTTCTTCCTCCTGAAGGACCGCCCGCTCGACGGCTCGCGCCCCACCCCCGCCGACAACTCGGGCTACTTCGACCACACCCCGCAGAACATCGGCATGGACTTCCGCCGCCAGGCGATCACCATGCTGGAGTCGATGGGCATCTCGGTCGAGTTCTCGCACCACGAGGGCGCGCCGGGCCAGCAGGAGATCGACCTGCGCTACGCGGACGCGCTCTCCACGGCCGACAACATCATGACGTTCCGGCTGGTCATGAAGCAGGTGGCGCTGGAGCAGGGCGTGCAGGCGACGTTCATGCCGAAGCCGTTCAGCGAGCACCCGGGCTCGGGCATGCACACGCACCTGTCCCTCTTCGAGGGCGACCGCAACGCGTTCTACGAGTCGGGCGCGGAGTTCCAGCTCTCCAAGGTCGGCCGCTCCTTCATCGCGGGCCTGCTGAAGCACGCCGCCGAGATCTCGGCGGTCACCAACCAGTGGGTGAACTCCTACAAGCGCATCTGGGGCGGCTCCGAGCGCACCGCCGGCGCCGGCGGCGAGGCCCCCTCGTACATCTGCTGGGGCCACAACAACCGCAGCGCGCTGGTCCGCGTCCCGATGTACAAGCCCGGCAAGACGGGCTCGGCGCGGGTCGAGGTCCGCTCCCTGGACTCCGGCGCGAACCCGTACCTGGCCTACGCCCTCCTCCTGGCCTCCGGCCTCAAGGGCATCGAGGAAGGCTACGAACTCCCGCCGGGCGCCGAGGACGACGTCTGGGCCCTCTCCGACGCGGAACGCCGCGCGATGGGCATCGAACCCCTCCCGCAGAACCTCGGCGAGGCCCTCACCCTGATGGAACGCAGCGACCTGGTCGCCGACACCCTGGGCGAGCACGTCTTCGACTTCTTCCTGCGCAACAAGCGCGCCGAGTGGCACGAGTACCGCTCCGAGGTCACCGCCTTCGAACTGCGGAAGAACCTGCCGGTGCTGTAGTCGCAGGTCGAAGCAGTTCCCTGGCTCTTTCCGCCCGTGGGGCCGACGGTCGCATACCGTCGGCCCCACGGCGTGCTTGAGGACGTGCGCCACGCGATCCGACAGGGGAACGTCCCTCAGCCGGACCCCGCGTGCCCGACGGGTCGGCACGGTCCCTGCGACTCTCCCGGCCACCCCCGCGCGGGAGCGCCCCGCACCGCGTGGCTGCGGGGCGCCTGGTAGTGGGGCTCAGTCGACCATCTGCCCGTCGAACCTACCGCCGCTGCAGGTGTTGTTCGCCCAGTTGACTGTTCCGCCGCCTTGCTCGCACTCACCTGGGGTGAGGCTGGCGGCGGAGGCGGTGGTGGCGCCTGTGAGGCCGAGTCCGGCGAGGGCTGCCGCGGCGATGACGGCGGCGAGGATTCGTCGAATGCGCATGTGGTTCGCCTTTCACGGATTGCCTCGGTTGGGACACTAATCAGCTTGATGTTCACCCATGTGGGCGACACATCATGTTGGGCCGTTCGGGTGACATTGCTGCCGGGCGCCGGGCCGGTGACGCGACCCGTAGGACAGGCCCTGGCGGGCGGTGCCGCGCATGGCCACCTCACGGTCCCGTTCTCAGCCCCAGTAGCGGACCGGCAGCGGAAAGCCGCAGGTCACGCGGTATGACGCGAGCCCGCTGTACATCTGCCGAGGCGGGCCGCCTTCGGCTTCCCGGCCGCCGGCCGGACGTCGCCGCCACCACAGGTCGGCACGCCACTGCCGATTACCGGCGAACGGATCCGGCAGCGTGCGCCGGGCATACCTGGCGTCCGGAGCGCGCACTCTGCGTCTCAGCTCCGTCCGGGGCCTGGGAGGCAACTGCCGCAAGACCTCATCGAGGACGTCGCGGGCGTGCCGCACGTCATCGAAGGAACAGCCACGGCACGAACACTCCGCGTCCTGGGGATAGAGCGGCCGTCGCCCCGGTGCTCGCAGAAACGCTCGGTACCGCCGCAGAGCATGGCGGACGGTTACTCCGACGACCCGCCATTCTGAGTCCATCGCCCACCGTGGGCCGCTCGTCAAGAGACCGTGAACGTCGGCGACACCGCCGAGACGCTGATGCGCTGTGGCTTGCCCGTGCCGTTCGCCGGGAGTTCGTACAGGTCCGCTCCGTAGTCGCCCGGGAGGGCGTAGACGACCGTGTGCGTGTCCTTCCACACCGCCTGGTCGTCCACGCTCCGGGGCTCCGCCAACGGCGTCTCGCGCATCGTCTTCAGGTCCAGGACGTACAGGTGCCAAGGGGCGTCCTTGGGGAGGCCCTTCACCCGCTTCTTGTACGCGACGCGCGTGCCGTCGGGGGAGAGGGAGGGGCATTCGACGTTCTGGTGGAGGGTGGTGAGGGTGCGGGTGCGCAGGTCGCCCCGGACCAGATAAGTCGAGCCCTTCGTCGCCAGCGTCGCGTAGAAGGTGTTGTCGTCCGAAGCGAACGTCACGCCCCAGAAGTTGACGTCCGCCGACTGATAGGCCTTGCCGTCCTTGCGGATGCGGAACGCCTCCAGCGACGGGATGTAGGCCCCCGTGCGCGTGTCCACGATCGCCGTGCGGGTGGAGAAGTTCGTGCCCGCGTAGGAGTCGCCTCCGACGAACGCCGTCCAGGCCGCGTAGCGGCCGGACGGGGAGACCCGGGCCCGGGAGGGGATGCCCGGGACGTCGTAGTGGGCCGTCGTGTGCAGCTTCGCGTCCAGGATCAACGCGCGGTAGGTGTCCGAGACCGGGCCGTGGACCGCCTGGAGGCAGACGCCCGTGCCCGAGGCGGCGTAGAAGCGGAGACACTTGACGCCGGAGGCGGTGCGGGGGCCGGACGGGGCGGACGCCGGGGTCGTGGTCAGTTCGTCGCGGTGCGGGCCCCACGCCATGTTGCGGAAGATCATGCGGCCCGGGGCCGTGAGGGTCACCGTTCCCGGTGTGATCTTCGGGCCGCCCGCCTGGGTGTGGTCGCGGCGCTCCGCCCGCGCGGACGCGTGTAGCACGGAGGCCAGGGCTATCGCCGCCAGGACGGCCAGCGCCGAGGCGAGGATCAGGATGCGGGACCTCAGGGTCATACGGCTGTCTCCCGGGAGGGGCGGAAGGTGAGTGCGTATGCGGCGCAGACCGCCAGCGCCGCCGTCGACACCAGCAGCGCCGTACGGTCGCCCCACAGCGTCCACGCCGCGCCGAACGCCAGCGAGCAGGCGAAACGCGCCCCCGCCTGCCCCGTCTGAACCAGCGCCAGGCCAGACGAGCGCAGCGCCTCGGGCACGCTGTCCGACGCGACCGCCATCAGCACCCCGTCGGTCGCCGCGTAGAACGTGCCGTGCAGCGCCAGTACCGCGTACGGCAACCCCGTACCGTGCCAGGACGTGAGCAGCAGCGCGTAGGCCAGGAGCAGGGCGCCGTGGCCGGCCAGGAAGACGCGCCAGCGGCCCCAGCGGTCGGCCAGCCGGCCCAGGGGCACGGCCAGGAGGAGGAAGGCCGCCGCCGTGCCGAGGGGGAGGAGAGGGAACCAGCCGTCGGGGACGCCGAGGCGCCGTTGCAGCAACAGGTACACGAAGGAGTCGCTCACCGTCGCGAGGCCCAGGAGCAGGGCGCAGACGGTGACGCGGCGCAGACCGCGGTCGGACAGGAGGCCCAGGGCCGCTCGCAGCGTGGGGCGCGCCTCCACGGCAGCCGTCCGGGAGCGTTCACCCGGTACGGACGTCCCGGAGCGGCCGCCCGGTACGAACAGCACCAGGACCAGCACCCCGAGCACCGCCACGCAGAAGCTCACCGTGAACACCGCGTCGTAGCCGTCCACCGTCGCCCGGAGGATGAGGAACGCGGCCAGGGGGCCGAGCAGGGCGCCCGCCGTGTCCATCGCGCGGTGGACGCCGAAGGCACGGCCGCGGCTCTCCGGGGTGCTGGAGAGCGAGATCAGGGCGTCCCGGGGAGCCGTGCGCAGGCCCTTGCCCGTGCGGTCCGCCGCCAGGATCAGGCCGATGGGAGTGAGGGTGTGGGCGACCAGCAGCAGGGGTTTGCAGAGTGCAGAGAGGGCGTAGCCCGCGCCGGCCACCCACTTGTGCCGGCCGCCGCCCCGGTCGGCCAGATGGCCGCCGACCAGTCGTACGACCGCCGAGAAGCCGTTGTAGACGCCGTCCAGGAGGCCGAAGCCCAGCGGGGACAGGCCGAGGCCCGTCACCAGGTACAGCGGGAGGACCGCCGTCACCATCTCGGAGGAGACATCCGTGACCAGGCTGACCGTGCCGAGGGCGAGGACGGTGGGGGCGATCGTGGAGCGGTACCGCCCGGCCGTCGCGGGCCGGGCGGTACCTTCCACGGACGCCGTCGGAGTGCTCGCGCGGCTGTCCGCTACGTACACGTCAGGACGTCCAGATCCCGGTGATGTCGGAGGCGGACGCCGCGTTGCCCGCGTGCGCGGTCAGGCCCTGGCTGTCCTCCAGGGTGCGCAGCAGGTCGTAGTGGTCGTAGGTGGCGGAGGAGGAAGAGCCGGCGGTGACGGGCTGGCCGTAGAGGACCGTCGGGATGCGGTTGCCGGCGAGGCGGTTGTCCTCGTCCATGGTGACGACCAGCAGGCTGTTGTGGGTCTTGGCCCAGGTGGCGTACGCGCCCAGGTTGTTCTTCAGCCAGGTGTCACCGGTGGACACCGAGCAGTCGTGCATGTCGCTGCACAGGTTCGGGGTCACGAAGGACAGCTGGGGGAGGGTGGAGTAGTCGGTCGGGAACTGGGCGAACGTTTTCGCGGACGACGTCGGTACGTTGCTGAAGCCGAACCACGGGTTGTGCTTCTGCGCGTACTTGCCGCTGCTGCACGTGGTCGAGCCCTGGCTGGGCAGGGTCTCGTTGTAGCTGGCCCAGGTGCGGCCGGCCGCGAGCTGCTCGGAGGCGAGGTTGGCGGCGGAGGAGAAGCCGGGCGTGACGCAGCTGTCGTCGGTGATGCCCTGCGTGGAGCCCGAGAACATCGCGTAGTAGTTGGGCTGGCTCGGGTGGGTCTCGGCGTACATCTGAGTCAGGTTGGCGCCGCCGGAGACCAGCGAGTTGATGTACGGGGCGCTGGAGGAGCCGATGACCTGGCTGTACGCGTGGTTCTCGAAGACCACGACGATCACGTGGTCCGGGGTCGGTACGGCACTCGCGGCGTGCGCGGACGTGCTGCCGAACCCGGTCCACAGGCCGACCGCGGCCGCGGTGAAGGCGGTCGCGGACGCCACTGCCGTACGGGCTCGGCGCAGCATCCCGGAGCGTGCGGAACTGCCGGACACATCAACCTCCGTGCTGGAGATGGGGAGGGGTGGGGGTGGTGCCGGTGCGCACTGAGCATGCGCACGCCAATAATCCCTCGCCCCACCGCACCTGACCAGACGGATGAAGAGCGGGTGAACTACTCCCACTTCGTCTGGCTGAAGGGCTCCCCCTTGCCGAAGCCGAGCACCTTGCGCGGCCGCACCGCGAAGACCAGGGCCCGGCCCGGGCCGTGCCGGAAGTGGCCGTCCGCCACCTCGTAGTGCCAGAACGGGCCGTACTTCGCCTCCCAGGCCGCCGCCAGCTCGCGCAGCCGCTCGTCGTCGGCGACCCGCACCGCCTCGCCCTCGACGGTGACGTCGTACCCCTCGGTCCAGCTGTTGGTGCCGGTCGTCAGGACGACATGCGGGTTCCCGCCGAGGTTGAGCGCCTTGCGCTCGCCGGGGCCGGTGCCGAAGTGCAGCGCCCCGTCGTGCCACACCGCGAGGAGCGGAGTGACATGCGGGCGCCCGTCCGGCCGTACCGTCGAGATCCAGAACAGCTCGGATTCCGTCAGTACCTTCTCCGCTTCGGACCAGTCGTGCGCCGAGGTGCCCTCGCTGCTGTAACGGGCGTCCAGCACGCCCTGGGGTTCACGCATGATGCCTCCCCTGGCCGGTTACCCGTACAGACCGCGATCCCGCGTGAAACTCATCGGTGCTCGTGACAGCCCCTGCGGTTAGGCTCTGGCGTGGACGACCTTGATCCGATTCCCGTTCCGAGGGGAGGCCGCGGATGACGCCGGGGCGCAGGAGCAGCACCTTCACGCGACTGCTACGGCACGGCTTCACCGATGCCTCGGCCGCCGAGCGGCTCCTGGACAGCGCCGAGCTGGTACCCGTCCGGGACGACCCGTTCCTCCTGGAGGCGCTCGGTGCCACCGCCGACCCGGATCTCGCCCTGCACAGTCTGGTACGGCTCGTGGAGGCCCAGTCCGGCCACACCGCCCGCCAGGAACTCCTCGACACCCTGATAGCGGCCAAGCCGCTGCGGGACCGGCTGCTCGGTGTCCTCGGCGCCTCCGCCGCGCTCGCCGACCACCTGGCCCGGCACCCGCGCGACTGGGAGGCCCTGGTCACCTACGAGCCCCGGGACCTGCACCCGGGCGTGGCGGAGTTCGAACGCGGCCTGGCCGAGGCCACCGACCCGATCTCCCTCCGGGTCGCCTACCGGCGCTGTCTGCTGTCCATCGCCGCCCGGGACGTGTGCGGCACCACCGATGTCGCCCAGACCGCCGCCGAACTCGCCGACCTGGCCACCGCCACCCTGCGCGCCGCCCTCGCCCTCGCCGAGAAGGCCGCGCCCGAGGACGCCGCCGTCTGCCGGCTCGCGGTGATCGCCATGGGCAAGTGCGGCGGCCATGAGCTGAACTACGTCTCCGACGTCGACGTCATCTTCGTCGGCGAGGCAGTGGACGGCGCCGACGAGTCCAAGGCGCTCCGGTCCGCCACCAAGCTGGCCTCGCACATGATGCGGATCTGCTCGGAGACGACGGTGGAGGGGTCCATCTGGCCCGTCGACGCCAACCTCCGCCCCGAGGGCCGCAACGGCCCCCTCGTCCGCACCCTCAGCAGCCACGTCGTCTACTACCAGCGGTGGGCCAAGACCTGGGAGTTCCAGGCCCTGCTCAAGGCCCGCCCGGTCGCCGGCGACCTCGACCTGGGCGCGGAGTACGTCGCCGCGCTCGACCCCCTGGTCTGGAAGGCCGCCGAGCGCGACAACTTCGTGGTCGACGTGCAGAAGATGCGCCGCCGGGTGGTGGAGAACATCCCCGCCGCCGAGATCGACCGCGAGCTCAAGCTCGGCCCCGGCGGCCTGCGGGACGTCGAATTCGCCGTGCAGCTGCTGCAGTTGGTGCACGGCCGGGCCGACGCCTCACTGCGCAGCGGTACCACCCTGGACGCCCTGCAGGCGCTGGCGGCCGGCGGTTACGTGGGCCGCGCCGACGCCCTTCAGCTCGACGACGCCTACCGCTTCCTGCGCTCCATGGAACACCGCATCCAGCTCTACCGGCTGCGCCGCACCCACCTCGTCCCCGAGGACGAGGCCGACCTGCGCCGCCTCGGCCGCTCGCTCGGCCTGCGCACCGACCCGGTGACCGAGCTGATCCGCGAGTGGAAGCGGCACACGGGTGTCGTACGACGCCTGCACGAGAAGCTCTTCTACCGCCCGCTGCTCGACGCCGTCGCCCAACTCGCCCCCGGCGAAGCCCGGTTGAGCGCCGAGGCAGCCCGGGAACGCCTTGAGGCCCTCGGCTACACCGACCCGGCCGCCGCCCTGCGCCACCTGGAGGCCCTCGCCTCCGGCGTCACCCGCAAGGCCGCGATCCAACGCACCCTGCTGCCCGTCCTGTTGGGCTGGTTCGCCGACTCCGCCGACCCGGACGCGGGCCTGCTGAACTTCCGCAAGGTGTCCGACGCCCTCGGCAAGACCCCTTGGTATCTACGGCTGTTGCGGGACGAGGGGGCCGCCGCCGAGAACCTCGCCCGGGTGCTGTCCGCCGGCCGCCTCGCCCCCGACCTGCTGATGCGCGCCCCCGAGGCGGTCGCCCTGCTCGGCGACGGTGACAGCTCAGGCCTGGATCCGCGCGGCCGCGCCCACCTGGAGCAGGAGATCCTCGCCGCCGTCGGCCGCGCCGAGAACGCCGAGGACGGGGTACGGGCGGCGCGCGGTGTGCGCCGCCGCGAGCTGTTCCGTACGGCCGCCGCCGACATCGTCGACTCCTACGGCACCGAGACCAAGCCCGCCGAGGCCGACCAGGGCGCCCTGGTGGACCGGGTCGGCGCCGCGGTCTCCGACCTCACGGCGGCGACCCTGGCCGGCACACTGCGGGCGGTCGTCCGCGAAGGCTGGGGCGACACCCTGCCGACGCGGTTCGCGATGATCGGCATGGGCCGGTTCGGCGGGCACGAACTGGGCTACGGCTCCGACGCGGACGTCCTGTTCGTGCACGAGCCCCGGGACGGCGTGGACGAGCGGGAGGCGTCCGAGGCGGCGAACAAGGTGGTCGCCGAGATGCGCCGGCTGCTCCAGGTCCCCAGCGCCGACCCGCCGCTGCTCATCGACGCCGACCTGCGGCCCGAAGGCAAGTCCGGGCCGCTGGTGCGCACGCTCAAGTCCTACGAGGCGTACTACCGCCGCTGGTCCCTGGTGTGGGAGTCGCAGGCCCTGCTGCGGGCCGAACCCGTCGCCGGGGACGAGGAGCTGGGGCGCCGGTTCATCGAGCTGGTCGATCCGCTGCGGTATCCGGCGGAGGGGCTCGGGGACGAGGCGGTCCGCGAGATCCGGCGGCTGAAGGCACGGATGGAGTCGGAGCGGCTGCCCCGCGGGGCCGACCCCAAGCTGCACACCAAGCTCGGGCCGGGCGGGCTGTCCGACGTCGAGTGGACCGTGCAGTTGCTGCAACTGCGGCACGGGTGGGCCGAGCCGGGGCTGCGGACCACCCGGACACGGGAGGCGCTGGCCGCGGCGCAGGCGGCGGGGCTGCTGGGGGCCGAGGAGGCCGGGATACTGGACGAGGCCTGGGTGCTGGCCACGCGGGTGCGCAACGCCGTGATGCTGGTGCGGGGGCGGGCCGGCGACACGTTTCCTTCCGTGAGCCGGGAGTTGGCTGCGGTGGGGCGGTATCTGGGGTACGGGGACGGGCATGCGGGGGACATGCTCGATGCGTATCGGCGGACTGCGCGTCGGGCAAGGGCCGTTGTGGATGAGCTCTTCTACGGAGCTTAGGGAGTAGCGGTTTTCGGGGCGGTGGCTGTCTCGTTTCGGGTGCGGGCGGGTGGGGGTTGCTCGCGCCCACGCGGCGGAGCCGCAAATGTCAGGGCCCCGCGCCCCTGACGGGGCGCTTCAAGCCGGGGGCGCTGCGAGCAGCGTTCTTGCATGGTTCATCAAGCCCGTCAGTCCTACCTCGAAGGCTCGGTCCGCTCTGCCTGGGCCCACCGCTGCCAGGGCCTCGGCCAGGTGCGGGGTCGGGGTCTGTGCCGTCAGTTCCCACATCGTCTCCGGGGCCGCCAGGTCCAGTGCCGAGCCCAGGACCAGGTTCTCCAGGGCGATCAGCAGCGGCATCACGTCCGCCGGGGCGAAGCCCGCGGCCAGCAGCAGAGTGACCGCGCGCTCGTACTGCTCCAGGACCCGGGGCGCGCGCACCGGTGAGGTCATCAGGAGCGGGATCGTCCTCGGGTGGGCGGCGAACGCGGCCCGGTAGGAGCGGGCCCAGGACTCCAGCGCGGTGTCCCAGGGGGCCAGGTCCAGGGTCGTCGGGTCGATCGCGGACGCGACCCGCTCGCGCAGCAGCTCGACTATGCCGTCGCGGCCGTCCACGTGGTGATACAGCGAGCCGGCCTGCGTGCCGAGCCGCTTCGCGATCTGCGGGACGCTGAAGTCGCCCTGCTCGTCCACGAGTTGCAGCGCCGTCGTGGTGATCCGCTCCCGGTCGAGGAGCGGGGTGCGCGGCCGTCCCATCTGTGTGCTCTCCCCTGAAGGTGTGAAACGGGTCTTCCCGGATGTCCAGGAGGAGGCTACATTGCCAAAACCGAAAGGCTTTAGATTTACGGGTCCGGGGCAGTTCCTGCCCTGGTAGCGCCGGTCATCCCGCACGCCCGGAACCCTCCCGTCCGTCGCGCTCGAAGGGCTCCCCCTCCATGTCCGTCACCGCTCGCGAGGAGAGCACGCCACCCGCCGTGGCCACTCTCCGCTCCGGCTCGCTCGGCACCGCCGACATCGCCTTCTTCGTCATCTCCGCCGCCGCCCCGCTCACCGTCATGGCGGGCGTCGCCCCCCTCGCGGTCCTGCTCGGCGGCATCGGCGCCCCGGCCGGCTACCTCATCGCCGGCATCACCCTCGCCGTCTTCGCCGTCGGCTTCACCACCATGAGCCGGCACATCAGGAGCGGCGGCGCGTTCTACGCGTACATCACCCGCGGCCTGGGCCGCCCCGTCGGCATCGGCGCCGCGCTGCTCGCGCTGATCGGCTACAACGGCATGGAGATCGGCGTCTACGGCCTGCTCGGCAGCGCGGGCCGGGACACCGCGCAGGCCCTGTTCGGCGTCGACGTCCCCTGGCTGCCGATCGCCCTCGCCGGGCTGCTCCTCATCGGCTACGGCGGCTACCGCTCCATCGAGTTCGGTGCCAAGGTGCTGGGCGTGCTGCTGCTCGCCGAGACCGGGATCCTCGTGCTGCTCGCGGGCGGGGTGCTGGTCAAGGGCGGCGCGCACGGACTCTCGGCCGCGTCCTTCGCCCCGAACCACGTCTTCGTCTCCGGTACCGCGGTCGTCCTGGCCTTCGCCTTCGCGGCCTTCACCGGCTTCGAGTCCACCGTCATCTACCGCCGCGAGGCCCGCGACCCCGAGCGCACGGTCCCGCGCGCCACCTATGCGGCCGTCGCCTTCCTCGGCCTCTTCTACGCCTTCATGGTGTGGATCGTCATCCAGGCCTTCGGCAACGCGGACGTCGTCGCGGCCGCAGCCAAGGACCCCGGCGGACTCTTCTTCACCGCCATCACCACCTATGTCGGCGGCTGGGCGTCCGACCTGATGCACGTCTTCATCGTGACCAGCATCATCGCCTCGCTCCTCGCCTTCCACAACGCCATCAACCGGTACGGCCTCGCGCTCGCCGAGGAGGGCGTGCTGCCGAAGTCGCTGGGGACCATCCACCCCCGGCACCGCTCCCCGTACGTGGCCGGCATCGCGCAGACCGTGGTCGGCCTGGTGGTCGTGCTCGGCTTCTGGGCGGCGGGCGCGGACCCGTACGGACAGCTGCTGCTGTGGGTCAACACCCCGGGAATGATCGGCCTGTTCGTGCTCCAGCTGCTGGCCGCGATCGCCGTGCCCTGTTACTTCCGGCGGGTCCGGCACGAGGAGGGCACGCTGCGCACCGTGGTCGCCCCGAGCGTCGCCGCCGTACTGCTGGCCACCGCCATAGGACTGGTCATCACCCATATCGACCTGTTCACCGGCGCCTCCACCACCGTCAACACAGTGCTGATCGTCATCGCACCGGCCGTCTTCGTCGCGGGCCTCGGCCTCGCGTGGTGGCTGCGCCGCGAACGGCCCGCCCTGTACGCGGAGTTCGCCGCGGAGCCCGCCGAATAGCCCCGCCGAACAGGCCTGCCGCCCGCCTGTCGGACCCCTACCGGACAAAGGAGTTCACCCCGTCATGACCGCCGCCCCCGACCTGATCCTCACCGGCGCCGAGGTCCGCACCCTCGACCCCGGCCGGCCGTACGCCACCGCCGTCGCCGTACGCGACGGGCTGATCGCCGCCGTCGGCGAGGACCGCGACGTACGCGACTGGCGGGGGCCCGGCACGGAGGTGGTGGCGCTGGCGGGCGCGCATCTGGTGCCCGGCCTGGTGGACGCGCACAGCCACCCGGTGTGGGGTCTGGACATGGCGACCGGCGTGGACCTGTCGGGGGTGACCGGTTTGGCGGGTCTGAAGGCGGCGCTGGCCGGTGCCGGGCGGATCGACGGATGGGTGATCGGCTTCGGACTCGACCACAACGCGTTCGAGGGCCGGCCCGTCGACCGGGCGCTCGTCGAGGACGTACTCGGCGGCGCGCCGGCCTTCCTGAGGCTGTACGACGGCCACTCCGCGCTCGCGACCGGCGCGGCGCTGGCCGCGGCGGGTGTGACGGGCGCGCGGGACTTCGAGCAGCGGTCGGAGGTCGTGTGCGACGCCGGGGGGAGGCCCACCGGGCACCTCGTCGAGCACGCGGCGATGCAGCTGGTCGAGCGGGCGATGCCCCGCCCGTCGTACACGGCCCGGCGGAGACGGCTGGTCGAACTCCTCGGCGCGATGGCGGCGACCGGGCTGACCGGGGCGCACGTCATGGACGCGGGGGACGCGGAGCTGGTCGGGTCGGTGGCCGAGGAGACCGTCCTGCCGTTGCGGCTGCGCTTCGCGCCCTGGTGCATGCCGGGGATCGACGAGGCCGGGCTGAAGGAACTGGTCGCGGCGCAGGGGAGGGGCGGGCGGCACTGGGTGGTCGACGGGGTCAAGTTCTTCATGGACGGAACGGTGGAAGGCGGCACCGCCTGGCTGGAGCACGCGGACTGCCACGGGCAGGGGACGGAGGCGTTCTGGCCCGACCCCGAGGCGTACGGGGCCGCCGTACGGCAGCTGCACGCGGCCGGGGTACGGACGGCGACGCACGCGATCGGGGACGCGGCGGTACGCCATGTGCTGGACGTGGTGGCGGGGCTGGGTCCCGGTGGCGCGGGCCGGCACCGCGTCGAGCACATCGAGACGGCGCCGGACGCGCTGCTGCCGCGGTTCGCGGAGCTGGGGGTGGCCGCGTCGATGCAGCCACCGCACACCGCGTACACCAGGGCCGACGGTACGGACGAGTGGTCCCGCCGGCTGGGCGCCGGCCGTGCCGGGCACGCCTGGCGTCTGCGCGACCTGCGCGACGCGGGTGCGACGGTCGCCCTGGGCTCGGACTGGCCGATCGCCCACTACGACGTACGCACCGTCCTGGCCACCGCGCGCGCACCGAGGGGCGCGGCGTCGGCCCGGGCGGGCCTGACCGGCCTGGAAGCCCTGGAGGGCTGCACGAGCCACGCGGCACGGGCGGCGGGAGAGGCGGAGACGGCGGGCCGCATCGCGGTGGGCCACCGCGCCGACCTGACGGCGTTCGCCCTGGACCCGGTCCGGGCACCGGCGGACGAGCTGGCGGAGACACCGGTAAGAGTGACGGTGACCGGGGGACACGTGATTCACCGGGGAGAGTGACGGGACGCCGCCGGCGGGCGCTTTCCCCCGCCTGGGCCGGCGCAGCCGCCCGTACGCACCGCCTCAGCTGCCCGTGGGGTCCGGCGTCGGCTGGGGCGGTGCGTACGGGACGGCTCCGTACCAGAGCCGGGCCAGCGCGAAGCCGAAGGTCAGGCACAGTGTGCCGCCCACCGCGTCCAGCCAGAAGTGGTTGGCGGTCGCCACGATCACCAGCAGGGTCGTCGCGGGGTAGAGGAGGCCCAGCAGCCGTGCCCACGGCACCGATGCCAGGGCGAAGACCGTCAGGCCGCACCACAGGGACCAGCCGATGTGCATCGACGGCATCGCCGCGTACTGGTTGGACATGTGCTTCAGGTCGCCGGAGGCCATGGAACCCCAGGTGTGGTGGACCGTCACCGTGTCGACGAAGCCGCCGTCCTTCATCAGCCGTGGCGGGGCGAGAGGGAACAGGTAGTAGCCGAGGAGGGCCACGCCTGTCGTCGTGAAGAGGGCGAGGCGGGCCGCCGCGTAGCGGCCGGGGTGGCTGCGGTAGAGCCACACCAGCACACCCAGCGTCACCACGAAGTGTAGCGTCGCGTAGTAATAGTTTATGCCGATGATCAGCCAAGTTGCCGAGTTCACGGCGTGGTTGACCGACTCCTCCACGGCGATGCCCAGCCGGTGCTCGGAGTTCCAGATCCAGTCCGCGTTGCGCAGCGCCTGCGCCTTCTGCTCCGGGACCGCGTTGCGGATCAGCGAGTAGATCCAGTAACTCACCGCGATCAGCAGGATCTCGAACCACAGCCGGGGCCGGCGCGGGGTGCGCAGCCGGCGCACGAACCCCTGTGCTCCCTCACCCGTGACGGTCCGCGGAAGGGTCTGCTGTGCGCGACCTTCCGGCTCTGTCACGGTCGAGTCACTCATAGCCACAGAGTCTGCCAGAAAAGACGTATGCGACAGATCATCCCAAGGGTGGGATCACCGCGCATGTTCTACCGCAGGGGTTCTACAGCGGACGGAGTACCTCGCCGGAACTCAGGGACGGTTGCGGTCCCCGGGTGCCGACGCCGTTGAACCGCGTACCACCAATTCCGGCATGAAAACAAACTCGCTGTGCGGGGCCGGCGTACCGCCGATCTCCTCCAGCAGGGTGCGCACCGCGGCCTGGCCCATCGCCGGCACCGGCTTGCGGATCGTGGTGAGCGGCGGGTCGGTGAAGGCGATCAGCGGGGAGTCGTCGAAGCCGACCACCGAGACGTCCCGGGGGACGTCGAGGCCGCGCTGCCGGACCGCCCGTATCGCACCGAGGGCCATCATGTCGCTCGCGCAGACGATCGCCGTGCAGTTCCGGTCGATCAGGGCGGTGGTGGCCGCCTGGCCGCCCTCCAGGGTGTAGAGGGAGTGCTGGACCAGCTCACGCTCGATCACGTCCGCGGCCAGGCCCAACTGGTCCTGCATGGCCCGGACGAAGCCCTCGATCTTGCGCTGCACGGGGACGAAACGCTTGGGGCCCAGGGCGAGGCCGATCCGGGTGTGGCCCAGGGAGGCGAGGTGGGTGACGGCCAGCGTCATCGCGGCCCGGTCGTCCGGCGAGATGAACGGCGCCTGCACCTTCGGCGAGAACCCGTCCACCAGGACGTACGGCACGCCCTGCGCCCGCAGTCGCTCGTAGCGCTGCATGTCGGCGGTGGTGTCCGCGTGGAGCCCGGAGACATAGATGATGCCCGCGACCCCGCGGTCCACCAGCATCTCGGTCAGCTCGTCCTCCGTGGACCCGCCGGGGGTCTGCGTGGCGAGCACGGGGGTGTAGCCCTGTCTGGTCAGCGCCTGCCCGATGACCTGGGCCAGGGCCGGGAATATCGGGTTCTCCAGCTCCGGGGTGATCAGGCCGACCAGGCCCTCGCTGCGCTGCCGCAGCCGCACCGGGCGCTCGTAGCCGAGCACGTCGAGCGCGGCGAGCACGGACTGGCGGGTGGTGGCGGCGACGCCCGGCTTCCCGTTGAGGACCCGGCTGACGGTCGCCTCGCTCACCCCCGCCTGCGCTGCGATGTCGGCAAGCCGTGTGGTCACGGCACTGGACTGTACCGGTCGTATCTCTCCTTGCACACCAATCGGGCGCCTGATGCGGCCTGGGGGGCGGCCCGGGGCGGGCTGCTGCGTCATCGCACTCCCTCATGAAACGTGACGGCAAGAGCTTGCAGAGTCTTGCACAAGTCGCCCCCGTAGCGCTCTACCGCCGTAAACAAGCGTCTCGCGGCGGTCGCCGACAGGTCACGCCCGGATAACTTCGGCGACTTCTTGCACTTTTTTTCTGCAAGGTCTTTCGTAAGGGTTGCATCGCTGTTACGTTCCCTGACGCCCGGCCGCCGCAGCAACGGCGCAGTCGGCACGACAGCGGGAACGGCGGACGGGGCCGCTCCCGCATCACACGGGCTTAACCCTCAAGGAGAACTCATGCGGCGTGGCATAGCGGCCTCCGCACTGGTGGCGTCCCTCGCCCTCACGGCGACGGCGTGCGGCGGGAGCGGTAGCGACAGCAAGTCGGACGGCCCGGTCACCATCACCTGGTGGGACACCTCCAACGCCACCAATGAGGCACCGACGTACAAGGCCTTGGTCAGCGAGTTCGAGGCCGCCAACAAGGACATCAAGGTCAAGTACGTCAACGTCCCCTTCGACCAGGCGCAGAACAAGTTCGACACCGCCGCCGGCTCCACCGGCGCCCCGGACGTGCTGCGCTCCGAGGTCGGCTGGACCCCCGCCTTCGCCAAGAAGGGCTACTTCCTGCCGCTGGACGGCACCGAGGCCCTGGCGGACAAGGACAAGTTCCAGTCCAGCCTGATCACGCAGGCCCAGTACGACGGCAAGACGTACGGCGTGCCGCTGGTCACCGACACCCTCGCGCTCGTCTACAACAAGGCGATCTTCGCCAAGGCCGGCATCACCACGCCGCCCAAGACCTGGGACGAGCTGAAGGCCGACGCCTCCAAGATCGACGCCAAGGAGAACGTCTACGGCTACTGGGGCTCCACCCAGGCCTACTACGCCCAGACCTTCCTCTACGGCGAGGGCACCGACACCGTCGACGCCTCCGCCAAGAAGATCACCGTCGACTCGGACGCCGCGAAGAAGGCCTACGGCACCTGGCTGAGCCTCTTCAAGGGCCAGGGCCTGCACAAGGCCGACACCACCGCCGACGCCTACGCCCACATCCAGGACGCGTTCCTCAACGGCCAGGTCGGTGCGATCATCCAGGGCCCCTGGGAGATCACGAACTTCTACAAGGGCAAGGCGTTCGCCGACAAGTCCAACCTCGGCATCGCCACGATCCCGGCCGGCTCCACCGGCAAGTCGGGCGCCCCGACCGGCGGCCACAACCTCTCGGTCTACGCCGGCTCGGACTCCGCCCACCAGAAGGCGGCCCTCAAGTTCGTCAACTTCATGACCTCCGCCAAGTCGCAGACGGAGATCGCCCTGAAGAACTCCACGCTGCCCACCCGCGAGGACGCCTACACCGCCGAGGTCAAGGCCGACCCGGGCATCGCCGGCTACCAGAGCGTGCTCTCCGCCGCCCAGCCGCGCCCCGCGCTGCCCGAGTACAGCTCCCTGTGGGGCCCGCTGGACATCGAGCTGCCGAAGATCGCCGGTGGCAAGGAGTCCCTCGACACCGGCCTGAGCAACGCCGAAGTGGCCATCGCCAAGCTGGTGCCGGACTTCAGCAAGTGACAAGCAAGTGACAGCCGTGGCCGCCGGATCCTCCTGCGAGCAAGGGGACGGATCCGGCGGCCACCGGCCCGCGCCCAGCCACTTCTCAGAGCCGTAGAACTTCCAGAAGGTGTCGAACATGACAGTCGCCATCGACCGCGCCACCGGCAAGCGCCGCGGTGACCGCGCGCCACGGCCCGGGCTGGGCCAGCGCCTCAAGCACAGCTACCAGAAGTACTGGTACGCGTACGCGATGATCGCCCCCGTGGTGATCGTCCTCGGCGTCCTCGTGCTCTACCCCCTGGTGTACGGCCTCTACCTGACGCTCACCGACGCCAACAGCCTGAACACCGCGCGCACGATCGGCGTCAACCACATCGACGCCACCTACAAGTTCATCGGCCTGGACAACTACAAGGACATCCTGTTCGGCCCGCTGTCCTACGACCGCTTCTGGTCGCACTTCATCTGGACCGTCGCCTGGACGGCCCTGTGCGTCGCCCTGCACTACACCATCGGCCTCGGCCTCGCCCTGCTGCTCAACCAGAAGCTGCGCGGGCGGACCCTCTACCGGCTGCTGCTCATCGTGCCGTGGGCCGTACCCACCTTCGTCACCGTCTTCGGCTGGCGCATCATGCTCTCCGACGGCGGCATCATCAACTCCTTCCTGCACATGCTGCATCTGCCGCAGCCGTCCTGGCTGGAGGACACCTTCTGGCAGCGGTTCGCCGCCATCATGGTCAACACCTGGTGCGGTGTGCCGTTCATGATGATCTCGCTGCTCGGCGGACTGCAGTCCATCGACGCCTCCCTGTACGAGGCCGCCGAGATGGACGGCGCGAGCGCCTGGCAGCGCTTTAGGTACGTCACCGTGCCGGGCCTGAGGTCCGTCAGCTCCACCGTCGTACTCCTCGGCATCATCTGGACCTTCAACCAGTTCGCCGTCATCTTCCTGCTGTTCGGTCCGACCTCGGCCCCGGACGCCCAGATCCTCGTCACCTGGGCCTACTACCTCGGCTTCGGACAGCAGCCGCGCGACTTCGCGCAGTCGGCCTCCTACGGCATCCTGTTGCTGGCCGTCCTGATCGTCTTCACCTCGTTCTACCGCCGCTGGCTGAACCGCAACGAGCAGCAGCTCGCGATCTGAGGCAGGAGTTCCCATGAGTACGACCACTGTCGAGACCTCCGCCGCGGTGACCGACGACGGCCCGGCGCGGCGCCCCCGCAGGATCCGGGGCAGGGAAGAGCGCAGCCTCGCGGCGTCCCTCGCCTCCCACGGCATCCTCATCGCCGGGAGCGTCGTCGCGCTCTTCCCGGTCGGCTGGCTCGTCTTCCTGTCCCTCGGCCCGGACGAGGACGACTACCTCCACCCGGGCGGCATCTGGAAGAAGATGACGTTCGACAACTACTCGTTCGTCCTGCAGCACACGAGCTTCTTCGACTGGCTGAAGAGCTCCCTGATCGTCTCGCTCGGCACCACCGTGCTCGGCGTCCTGGTCGCCGCCACCACCGGGTACGCGGTCTCCCGGATGCGCTTCCCGGGCTACCGGAAGTTCATGTGGGTGCTCCTGGTCACCCAGATGTTCCCGGTGGCCGTCCTCATGGTGCCGATGTACCAGATCCTGTCCGACCTCGGACTCATCGACAGCTACCTCGGCCTGATCCTCGTCTACTGCTCGACGGCGGTCCCGTACTGCGCGTGGCTGCTCAAGGGCTACTTCGACACCATCCCGTTCGAGATCGACGAGGCCGGCCGTGTCGACGGGCTGTCCCCCTTCGGGACGTTCGCGCGGCTGATCCTGCCGCTGGCCAAGCCGGGGCTCGCGGTCGCCGCGTTCTACAGCTTCATCACCGCGTTCGGCGAGGTCGCCTTCGCCACGACGTTCATGCTGGACGACCAGAAGTACACGCTGGCCGTCGGCCTGCAGACGTTCATCAGTGAGCACGACGCCCAGCGCAACCTCATGGCCGCGACGGCGGTGCTGATCGCGATACCAGTCTCCGTGTTCTTCTACCTCGTGCAGAAGAACCTGGTCGCGGGGCTCACCGCGGGCGGCACGAAGGGCTGACGCGGGGCGCTGCCGCGATGGGCCGTGTTTCGTCTGCGGCGCCGTTGTGGCTGGTCGCGCAGTTCCTCCCCCAGCCTTCGGCCGGGGGTACCCCCAGCGCCCCTGACGGGGCGCCATGACTCCCGTGCGCCCGAACGCGCGGGGTGGCGGCCGTGGTCTTCATCCGACCCCGCTGTGACCACGGCCGCCTCAACACCCACCTCTGACCCGATGACCCTGTTACGACGCATCAAGGACGCCATGAGCCAGCAGCAATCCGCCGCACCGGCCCCCGTCACCGCCACCGTCGCCAAACGGCGCGACTGGTGGCGGGACGCGGTGATCTACCAGGTCTATCCGCGCAGCTTCGCCGACAGCAACGGTGACGGGATGGGCGACCTGGAGGGCGTACGTTCCAGACTTCCTTATCTGCGTGACCTCGGCATCGACGCCGTCTGGCTCAGCCCCTTCTACGCCTCCCCGCAGGCCGACGCCGGCTACGACGTCGCCGACTACCGGGCCGTGGACCCGATGTTCGGCAATCTGCTCGACGCGGACGCGCTGATCCGGGACGCCCATGGACTGGGTCTGCGGATCATCGTCGATCTGGTGCCCAACCACTCCTCGGACCAGCACGAGTGGTTCAAGCGGGCGTTGGCGGAGGGCCCCGGCTCGCCGTCGCGCGACCGGTACCACTTCCGCCCGGGGAAGGGCGAGAACGGCGAACTCCCGCCCAACGACTGGGAGTCCATCTTCGGCGGACCCGCGTGGACCCGGGTGGCCGACGGTGAGTGGTACCTCCACCTCTTCGCCCCCGAGCAGCCCGACTTCAACTGGAACCACCCGGCCGTCGGCGACGAGTTCCGCTCCATCCTGCGCTTCTGGCTGGACATGGGCGTGGACGGCTTCCGTATCGACGTGGCCCACGGCCTGGTCAAGGCTGAGGGCCTCCCGGACCTCGGCGGCGCCGACCAGCTCAAGCTGCTGGGCAACGATGTCATGCCGTTCTTCGACCAGGACGGTGTGCACGAGGTCTACCGGCAGTGGCGGCACGTCCTCGACGAGTACGCCGGTGAGCGCATCTTCGTCGCCGAGGCGTGGACTCCGACCGTCGAGCGCACCGCGAACTACGTCCGCCCGGACGAGCTCCACCAGGCCTTCAACTTCCAGTACCTGAGCACGGAGTGGGACGCCGCCGAGCTCCGCAAGGTCATCGACCGCACCCTGGAGGCGATGCGCCCCGTCGGCGCCCCCGCCACCTGGGTGCTGTCCAACCACGACGTCACCCGGCACGCCACCCGCTTCGCCAACCCGCCGGGACTGGGTACCCAGATCCGTACCGCGGGGGACCGGGACCTCGGCCTGCGCCGGGCCCGCGCGGCGACCCTGCTGATGCTCGCGCTGCCCGGCTCCGCGTATGTCTACCAGGGCGAGGAGCTCGGCCTCCCGGACGTCGTCGACCTGCCCGACGAGGTCCGCCAGGACCCCGCGTACTTCCGGGGCGCGGGCCAGGACGGCTTCCGCGACGGCTGCCGGGTGCCGATCCCGTGGACGCGCGAGGGCTCGTCGTACGGCTTCGGAGGCGGGGGCAGTTGGCTTCCGCAGCCCGCCAGTTGGGGCGAGCTGAGCGTGGAGGCGCAGTCGGGGGTGGCCGGTTCGACGCTGGAGCTGTACCGTTCCGCGCTGAGCGTCCGCCGTACGCAGCCCGACCTCGGCGCGGGCGAGTCGGTGGAGTGGCTGCGCGTCCCCGAGGGCGTACTCGCCTTCCGGCGCGGGGAGTTCGTGTGCGTCGCGAACACCAGCGGAGAGTCGGTGACGACTCCGGCGTACGGCCGGGTGCTGCTCGCCAGCGGTGAGCTGACGGAGGCCGACGGCGAGGCGAAGGTGCCGGCCGACACGACCGTGTGGTGGACGACCGCCTGACAGTCGTCTGACGGACCGTCACTCGGTAACTTCTTGCAGCAACTTCACGGGGCCCGCTACCCAACTGGGTGGCGGGCCCTTAACATCTGCGCAACCGCAAGGTTTCAGCAAGGTTTCTGCAAGAGCTTCAGTACGGCCTTCAACGGCGAAGGAACCCCCACATGGCACGCAAGACCCTCGCGGCAGCGGCAGCGCTGGCCGCAGCCACCTCTGTCATTGTCATGACCCCGACCGTCGCGGACGCCTCCCCGCCCGGCACCAAGGACGTCACCGCCGTCCTCTTCGAGTGGAACTACGGCTCGGTCGCCAAGGAGTGCACCAACACCCTGGGCCCCGCGGGCTACGGATACGTCCAGGTCTCCCCGCCCGCCGAGCACATACAGGGCTCGCAGTGGTGGACGTCCTACCAGCCGGTGTCGTACAAGATCGCGGGCCGCCTCGGCGACCGCACCTCCTTCCAGAACATGGTCAACACCTGCCACGCGGCGGGCGTGAAGGTGGTCGTCGACACCGTCATCAACCACATGTCGGCGGGCAGCGGCACCGGCACCGGCGGCTCCTCGTACACCAAGTACAACTACCCCGGCCTGTACTCCTCCTACGACTTCGACGACTGCACCTCCCTCGTCTCCGACTACTCCGACCGCTGGAACGTCCAGCACTGCGAACTCGTCGGCCTCGCCGACCTGGACACCGGCGAGGAGTACGTCCGCAAGACCATCGCCGGCTACATGAACGACCTGCTCAGCCTCGGCGTCGACGGCTTTCGGATCGACGCGGCCAAGCACATCCCGGCCGAGGACCTCGCCAACATCAAGACCCGGCTGACCAACCCGTCCGTGTACTGGAAGCAGGAGGTCATCTACGGCGCCGGAGAGGCCGTCCAGCCCACCGAGTACACCGGCAACGGCGACGTCCAGGAATTCCGCTACGCCTACGATCTCAAGCGCGTCTTCAACAACGAGAGCCTCGCCTACCTGAAGAACTACGGCGAGGGCTGGGGGTACATGAGCAGCTCGGTCGCCGGGGTCTTCGTCGACAACCACGACACCGAGCGCAACGGCAGCACTTTGAACTACAAGGACGGTGCCAACTACACGTTGGCCAACGTCTTCATGCTCGCCTACCCGTACGGCGCTCCGGACATCAACTCCGGCTACGAATGGTCGGACGCCGACGCCGGACCGCCCAACAACGGTGTCGTCAACGCCTGTTGGCAGGACGGCTGGAAATGCCAGCACGCCTGGCCGGAGATCATCCGCATGGTCGCCTTCCGTAACGCGGTGCGCGGCGAGTCGGTGACCAACTGGTGGGACGACGGAGACGACGCGATCGCCTTCGGACGGGGCGCGAAGGGCTATGTCGCCATCAACCACGAGTCGGGCTCGCTGACCCGCACCTACCAGACGTCGCTGCCGGCGGGTACGTACTGCAACGTGCAGAACAACACGAGCGTGACCGTGAACGGCTCCGGGCAGTTCACCGCCACCCTCGGCAGCAACACGGCCCTCGCGATCTACGCCGGGAAGCCGACCTGCTGATCCATCCGCTGCGTCCCGATGACGGCCAGCAGACGCAGCGCCTCCTCCGACGGTGAGCCCGGAGTGGCGGTGTAGATCACGACCTGCTGGTCCCGTTCGGTGATGTCGAGGGCATCGCAGTTCACGGTGACCGGGCCCACCACCGGGTGCTGGAAGGTCTTGCACAGGGTGGGCTCGGCGGACACGTCGTGCGACTCCCACAGCCGACGGAACTCCTCGCTCCCGGCGAGGAGCTCGGCCACCAGCCCGGTCACCTCCGGCGAGTCGGGGTAGCGGGCGGCGACGGCCCGCAGCCGCTGTGCCGAGAGCCGTGCGAAGGCGTCGACGTCCGACACCCCGTACAGCCTGCTGCCTTCCGGGCGCGGGGTCAGGAAGGCCCGGCGTACCAGGTTCCGGTCGCGCGGCGGCAGCGCGGAGAAGTCCTCCATGAGGGCGGCGGCGAGGTCGTTCCAGGCCAGCACTTCGAAGGTCGCGGACGTCACGAAGGCCGCGGCCTGCGGCAGCCGGCGCAGCAGGTCCAGAAGGCTCTGCCGCACCTCGCGCGAGGGCCCGGGCGGCGGTCCCGGAGGCGCCCCGGCGAGGTGATGGAGATGCCCGCGCTCGGCGTCCGACAGCCGCAGCGCCCGCGCCAGCCCGCCCAGCACCTCCCGCGACGGACGCGGTCCCCGGGCCTGTTCGAGCCGCGTGTAGTACTCGGTCGAGATGAACGCCAGCTGCGCCACCTCCTCGCGCCGCAGCCCCGGCGTACGGCGCCGCGGGCCACGCGGCAGCCCCACCTCGGCGGGGGAGATCCGCTCACGCCGGCTGCGCAGGAACGCCGCGAGTTCTTGCCTGTCCATGCCCTTCAGTGTGCGCCGGGCGCCCGAGCCCATCCAGGTACCGCCGGTGCCTGGATGAGCCGTGGGCCCGGGCCCAGGCTCGAAGCCATGGAAAACACTGCGCTCACCCACCAGGGCCTGCTGACCGGCAAGGTCGCCTTCGTCACCGGCGCCGGCCGCGGCATCGGCGCGGCCGCCGCCCGGCTCTTCGCCCGCGAGGGCGCCCGGGTCCTGCTGGCGGCCCGCACGGAGGAACAGCTCAAGACGGTCACCGAGGAGATCCGCGCGGCGGGCGGCACCGCGGACTACACGGTCTGCGACCTGGCCGACGCGGCGAGCGTCCGCGCCGCCGTCGACCGCACCGTGGAGGTCTACGGCCGCCTCGACATCGCCTTCAACAACGGCGCGATCGGCCAGCACCACCCCGGCCCCGTGGACGAACTCCCGGAGGCCGAGTTCGACCACCTCACCGCCGTCAACCTCAAGGGTGTCTGGCTGGCCATGACCGCCGAGGTCGCCGCCATCCGCGCCACCGCGGGCACCGGCGCCATCGTCAACAACTCCTCCATCGGCAGCCTGCGCGCCAACCCCGTCCTGCCGGTCTACGGCGCCCTGAAGCGCGCCGTCAACAGCCTCACCGAGTCGGCCGCCGTCACGTACGGCCCCGAGGGCATCCGCGTCAACGCCGTCGCCCCGGGTGGCACGCTCACCGAGATGATCCGCGACTGGGAGGCGGCCACCCCCGGCGTCATCGACCACATAAAGTCCGTGTCGCCCCTGCGCCGCATGGCCGCCCCCGAGGAAATAGCCGAGGCCGCCGCGTGGCTCCTGAGCGACCGGGCCTCCTTCGTGTCGGGCGCGATTCTGCAGGTGGACGGGGGAGCGGGCGCATGAGAGGCCGCCACCGGGACCCCGGTGGCGGCCCGCCCGGCCGTGAGGTCACGGCGTGACGTCGATGTGCCTGGACAGCGCTGTGACGGAGAGGTCGCCGTGGTCGACCCACTGGGGGAACGCCAGCGTCTTGTGCTTGGTCGAGGCGGGCGGGGTGATCTCCAGGTAGGAGGCGTGCACCGCGCCCGAGGTGCCGGTGTTGGCGTGGGTCCAGGCGACGACGGCCTCGGCGCTCTGGCCGTCCTTGAGGACCAGGGTCTTCTTGCCCGGGTCCTTGGCGTACCAGGTGTTGCCCCAGTGCGTGTGGGTCGTGATCGCCTTGTGCGCGGAGTTCTCCAGGCCCAGGCCCGGGTAGCCGCGCAGCGCACAGGTCTTCCCGCTGAGGTTGCGCAGCCTGATGACGACACCCTGGTGGTTCATGCCGCCGGCGAGCCCTTGGCCGAAGGTGGCCTTGAGCGCGGCGGCGGAGCAGGTGGGCGTGGCCTCGGCGGTGCTCGGGCCCGCGGCCTCGGCGGTACCGGCCCAGGCGAGCCCCAGGCCGGCGACGGCCGCCGCGGCGAGCACCGTACGGCCGAGCCTGCGGCCGGTGCGGTGCCGGGTGGTGGTGGACAGGTCGGTGGTGTTCCGGTGTGCGTTCACGGTGACAGTGCTCCACTCGCGCTCCGAGGCGCGGGCCGCGGCGTGCGGCCCGCGCCGGCTTTGTGTGCCGTGCACAAGGTCAGATGCGCGGTGCTCCGGAATTGTTCACGGGAGACGGCAGGAAATTTCCGTACCCGTCCGCCCCCGCTCGGCTACCGGGATTCATTCGCAGTGCTCCGGCGTTCACGCCGGGGGTGAAGCGAATCACGCCCTTCAGGGCGAGGAGCATGTCAATTCCAGGTGTCGCTCGTCGTGTAGCCGGACGAGGTGCCCGTCGTGTACGACCGGTTCGTGCCCGACTCCCAGGTCACGTTCCCGGAGCTGTCCTTCTTGATGTACTTGTACGTGAAGGCCGTGCTCTTCGGGACGATCACCAGTTTGCTCCACGTCGGGTACGACGCCGACGACAGCGGGATCGCGTCGCTCGTGTTCCAGGAGCCGAGGGAGGCGATGGAGCCCACGACGTAGACGTTGGTGCCCCAGGTGGTCGTGGCGTACTCGTTGAAGGTCACGTCCGTGGCGTCGGCGTTCGCCACGTTCCAGGAGTTGTTGAGCGAGACCGCCGACGTGGTGGTCGTGGCCGACCTGTTGGCGTTGGACTCCCAGGTCACATTGCCCGAGCTGTCCTTCTTTATGTATTTGTACGTGAAGGACGTGTTGACCGGCACGCTCACCTCACCCGACCAGATCGGGTACCCGGAGGACGAGAGCTGGATCGCCTTCGAGGTGTCCCAGCTGCCCAGCGCCGAGATGGAACCGACGACGTACACGTTCGTGCCGGATGTCGTCGGCGCATACTCGTTGAAGGTCGCGCTCACCGTGTCGCCTGAGCTGCCGCCCGCGTCACCGCAGCCCACCGTGCAGGTGTAGGAGGAGTTGTAGAAGGCGACCGCGCTCTTCGCGGGGATGGTGATCGACGCGCTGCCGCCGGAGACGGTGACCGTCGTGGCGCCGCCGTCGACCACGTTCTTGTACGTGCCGTCGGCCATGCCCGTGGTGAATGTGTAAGTGGCGCTGCTCGTACCGTTGTTGAGGGCGAAGAAGCCCGCGCCGCTGCGGCCGAAGCCGATGACGCTGGAGGACATGGTCTGCCAGTTGGAGACCGCCGCCGAGTCCACCGCGTTGTGCCAGGCGACCATGCCGACGACCCCGGTGTCGCGGTCGAGGCAGTACCAGGAGCCGCTGGAGCAGTCGGTGTCCGTGACGAAGCCGGACGAGTTCGGCGGGGCCTGGTCGCTCTGCGTCCACTCCCAGCTGGCGTAGACCGTCGGCGTCGACCACTTGTAGGCGAGCTCGAAGAGGTTCGCCAGCTTGTAGGTGTCGCCGTCCTTGTACGACATGTGCAGGCCGTTGCGCTCGGTGTCGTGGTTGGTCACGAAGGACACCGAGTTGGCGGCCGGCAGGATGCCGCTGCTCTCGATCGAGGACAGGTCGCTCACGTTGCCCTGGAACGCCGACTTCAGCTTGCTGGCGTAGGTGAAGTCCAGGACGTCGCCGGAGCCGTAGTAGTCGCTGGGCTGCGGGGTCGAGCCCGGGTAGACCTCGTCGAAGACGTACGGCGCCGCCCCGGACGTGGTGGTGTTCAGCTTCGCGACGATGGCCGCCATGTCGGTGGCCGGGATGTGCTTGGCCGAGTCCACCCGGAAGCCGTCGACGCCCAGCGCGATCTGCTTGTTGAGGAAGGCCGCGAGCCCCGAACGGACGTTGTCCGCACCGGTCTTGAGGTCGGGCAGGCCGAGCAGTTCGCAGTTCTGGACCTGAGTGAGGTTCGAGTAGTCCTGGATGGTCAGGTCGGAGGTGGGGCAGTCCGCGGAGGTGTGGTAGTCGCTGGGGTCCCAGTCCGGGGTGTCGTACTTGTTGGTGATCGTGGTGCCGTCGTAGCCGGTGCCGGTCTGGGCGGCCGTGTGGTTGATCACCGCGTCCGTGTAGACCTTCACGCCGGCCGTGTGGCAGGCGGAGATCATCGACGCGAACTGCGTCGCCGTTCCGAAACGGCTGTTCAGGGTGTACGAGTACGGCTGGTAGACGTCCCACCAGTAGTAGTTGGACTGTTTGAGGGACTCGGACGGCGGGGCGACCTGGACGGCTCCGTAGCCGGCCGGGCCGAGGATGTTGGTGCACTCGGACGCGACCGAGTTCCAGTTCCATTCCCACAGGTTGGCGATCACGTCGCCCTTCGTGGTGGTGTCCGCCTGTGCGGGGGCGGCCGGCAGGGCGATCACGCCCGCGAGCGCCAGGGCGCCCGCGGCTACTGCGCCGGCCGTGCGCCGGAAGACACCCGGGGGGCGGTGTCTGGTGGTCATGTGCGGCTCCGAAACGAGATCCGATTCGAACGGGACAGGTTTCAACAACCCGTGAGCGTGCGGCAGTTGAGACATCGCGTCAATACGACCGGTGAAAGTTCTTGCTGTGAGTTTCAAGCCTCTTGCTGTAAACCTTTCGTTAGCGATACGGTCGCGCCGGGTCGGACCCAAGAGAGCCGCTATCGCTAGGAGTTCACACCGGTGATACATGTCAGACGGGTCGCGGCCGTCGCCGTCGCCGCCCTCGCAGTCGCGCTGGTGCAGCCACTCGCCGCACACGCCGACACCCCGCCCGCGCCGCCTTCCGACGCGAAACTCGCCGCCGAGCCCGCCCGGCACGACGACACCCGCGAGCAGTTCTACTTCGTCATGCCGGACCGTTTCGCCAACGGGGACAAGAGCAATGACAAGGGCGGCCTGACCGGCTCCCGGCTCTCCACCGGATACGACCCCACCGACAAGGGCTTCTACCAGGGCGGCGACCTCAAGGGCCTGACCAAGCGGCTCGACTACATCAAGGGGCTCGGCACCACCGCCATCTGGATGGCCCCGATCTTCAAGAACAAGCCCGTGCAGGGGACGGGGAGCAACGCCTCCGCCGGCTACCACGGCTACTGGATCACCGACTTCACCCAGGTCGACCCGCACTTCGGCACCAACAAGGACCTGGCGACGCTCATCTCCAAGGCGCACGCCAAGGGGATGAAGGTCTTCTTCGACGTCATCACCAACCACACCGCCGACGTCGTCGACTACGAGGAGAAGTCGTACGACTACCTCTCCAAAGGTGCCTTCCCCTATCTGACCAAGGACGGGCGGCCGTTCGACGACGCCGACTACGCGGACGGGAAGAAGAGGTTCCCGGCGGTCTCCACCGCCTCCTTCCCGCGCACGCCCGTCGTCACCAGCGACAGCAAGGTGCCGTCGTGGCTCAACGACCCGACGATGTACCACAACCGGGGCGACTCGACGTTCGCCGGTGAGTCCGCGACCTACGGCGACTTCTCCGGCCTGGACGACCTGTGGACCGAACGGCCCGAGGTCGTGCAGGGCATGGAGAAGATCTACGAGCGGTGGGTGAAGGACTACGCCATCGACGGCTTCCGGATCGACACCGTGAAGAACGTCAACATGGAGTTCTGGACCCAGTGGGCGACCGCGCTCGACGAGTACGCGGCGCAGCACGGCCGTAAGAACTTCTTCATGTTCGGCGAGACCTACTCCGCCGACACGTCCGTCACCTCCCCGTACGTCACCCAGGGGCGGCTGGACGCGACCCTCGACTTCCCGTTCCAGGACGCGGCCCGCTCCTATGCCTCGCAGGGCGGCAGCGCCCAGAAGCTGGCGAGCGTCTTCGGTGACGACTACAAGTACACGACCGACAAGGCCAATGCCTACGAGCAGGTCACCTTCCTCGGCAACCACGACATGGGCCGGATCGGGTACTTCCTGGAGCAGGACAACCCGAAGGCCACGGACGCCGAGCTGCTGGCCAAGGACCGGCTCGCCAACGAGGTGATGTTCCTCAGCCGCGGCAACCCGGTCGTCTACTACGGCGACGAGCAGGGTTTCACCGGCTCCGGTGGGGACAAGGACGCCCGGCAGACGATGTTCGCGTCGAAGGTCGCCGACTATCTCGACGACGACGAGATCGGCACCGACCGCACCGCCGCCAGCGACTCCTACGACACCAGTGCGCCGCTCTACAAGCAGATCAGCGCTCTCTCCAAGCTGCGTGCGGCCAACCCCGCGCTCGCCGACGGCGTCCAGACCGAGCGTTACGCGGCCGACGGCGCCGGTATCTACGCGTTCACCCGGACGGATGCGAAGACCGGCCAGGAGTACGTCGTCGCCTTCAACAACGCAGGCACGGCGAAGACCGCGACCTTCATCACCGGCTCCGCCGGGATGGGCTACCGCGCGCTCTACGGCACGGACGGCACCGTCACCTCCGACGCCTCCTCCCAGGTCACCGTCACCGTCCCCGCCGAGTCCGCCGTCGTGTACAAGGCCTCCGGCGCCCTCGCCAAGCCCGCGACCGCACCCGCCCTGACCCTCACCGCCCCGGCCGCCGGCGCCACCGGCACCGTCGACCTCACCGCGGACGTCACCGGCGGACAGCTCGACCGCGTCGTCTTCGCCGCCCAGGTCGGCAACGGGAAGTGGGCCACCCTCGGCTCCGCCGACCACGCCCCCTACAAGGTCACCCAGACCATCGCCAAGGACGTCCCGGCCGGCACCGCCCTGCGCTACAAGGCGGTCGTCATCGACTCGGCGGGGCGCACGGGCAGCGCACTCGCCGCCACCACCTCCGGCACCCCGCCCGCCGCCGAGACCCCCACCGCCTCCTCCCGCGACTACGCGATCGTCCATTACAAGCGCACCGACGGCGACTACGACAACTGGGGCCTGTACACCTGGGGCGACATCGCCGACGGCGAGGCGACCACCTGGCCCGCCGGCCACCCCTTCGCCGGCCGGGACGCGTACGGCGCCTTCGCCTACGTCAAGCTGAAGTCCGGCGCCTCGAACGTCGGCTTCCTCGTCGTCGACAAGGACGGCAACAAGGACGTCTCCGCCGACCGCTCCATCGACGTCACCAAGACGGGCGAGGTCTGGGTCGAGCAGGGGAAGACGGACGTCCTCACGACGCGGCCCTCGGACGCGTACCCCGCCCAGGACACCACCAAGGCGGTCATCCACTACCACCGCGCCGACGGGAACTACGACGGCTGGGGCCTGCACGTCTGGACGGGCGCCGCCAATCCCACCGACTGGTCGAACCCCCTGAAGCCGGTGAAGACTGATGCCTATGGCGCGGTCTTCGAGGTACCGCTCACCGCGGGTGCCACCAGCCTCAGCTACATCATCCACAACGGCGACCAGAAGGACCTGTCCGCCGACCAGTCCCTCGACCTCAAGTCCGACGGCTACGAGGTGTGGCTGTTGAACGGCCAGGAGAAACACCTGCTCCCGCAGCCCGCCGGCAGCGCGGCCGCGCTCGACCTGACCACCTCCAAGGCGATCTGGATCGACCGGAACACGGTCGCCTGGGACGGCGTCGACGGTGCCGCCTCCACCCAGCTGCTCTCCTCCCACGACGGCTCGATCGCCGTCAAGGACGGGGCGCTGACCAGTGACGACGAGCGCTGGCTGCGGCTGACGAAGACCACGCTCACCGACGCACAGAAGGCGAAGTTCCCGCACCTGAAGGACTACACGGCCTGGTCCGTCGACCCGCGTGACCGCGGTCGGGTGCGCGAGGCGCTCAGCGGTCAGCTGGTCGCCTCCCAGCGGGCCGCGAACGGCGCTGTGCTGGCCGCCACAGGCGTACAGATCGCGGGTGTGCTCGACGACGTGTACGCGACGGCCACCAAGGCCGCCTTCGGCCCGGTCTTCCACCACGGAAAGCCGACCCTCTCCGTCTGGGCCCCGACCGCACAGTCCGTCGCCCTCGAACTCGACGGCGGGGTGAAGCCCATGCACCGCGACCCCGCCACCGGCGTCTGGTCCGTCACCGGCCCCGGGTCCTGGAAGAACAAGCCCTACCGGTACGTGGTGAAGGTCTGGGCGCCCAGCGTCCGGAAGATCGTCACCAACAAGGTCACCGATCCCTACTCGGTCGCCCTCACCGCGAACTCGGAGCGCAGCCTGGTCGTCGACCTCGATGACAGGTCCCTCGCCCCCGGCGGCTGGTCGACCTACACCAAGCCCAAGGCCGTACCGCTGAAGGACGCGCAGATCCAGGAGCTGCACATCCGCGACTTCTCGGTGGCCGACAAGACCGTCCCGGCGAAGGACCAGGGCACCTACCTCGCCTTTACCGACAAGAACAGCGAAGGGTCCAGGCACCTCAAGGCCCTGGCCAAGGCGGGGACCTCGTACGTCCACCTCCTCCCGGCCTTCGACTTCGCCACGGTCCCCGAGAAGAGGTCCGACCAGGCGAGGACCGACTGCGACCTCGCCTCCTACCCGGCCGACTCGGAGAAGCAGCAGGAGTGCGTCTCGGCGATCGCCGCGAAGGACGCCTACAACTGGGGTTACGACCCGTACCACTTCACGGTCCCCGAGGGCTCCTACGCCACGGACCCGGACGGCACCGCGCGCACGGTCCAGTTCCGCAGGATGGTGAAGTCGCTGAACGAGGACGGTCTGCGGGTCGTCATGGACGTCGTCTACAACCACACGGCGGCCAGCGGCCAGGCGGACACCTCCGTCCTCGACAGGATCGTGCCGGGCTACTACCAGCGGCTGCTCGCCGACGGCAGCGTCGCCAACAGCACCTGCTGTGCCAACACCGCGCCCGAGAACGCCATGATGGGCAAGCTGGTGGTCGACTCGATCGTCACCTGGGCCAAGGAGTACAAGGTCGACGGCTTCCGCTTCGACCTGATGGGCCACCACCCGAAGGCCAACATCCTCGCGGTCCGCAAGGCGCTGGACGCGCTGACCCTGAAGAAGGACGGCGTCGACGGCAAGAAGATCATCCTGTACGGCGAGGGCTGGAACTTCGGCGAGGTCGCCAATGACGCCCGGTTCGTCCAGGCCACCCAGCAGAACATGGCCGGCACCGGGATCGCGACCTTTTCCGACCGCGCCCGGGACGCCGTGCGCGGCGGCAGCCCCTTCGACGACGACCCCGGCGTCCAGGGCTTCGCGTCCGGGCTCTACACGGACCCCAACTCGTCAACGGCAAACGGTACTTCGGCGGAGCAGAAGGCCCGGCTGCTGCACTACCAGGACCTGATCAAGATCGGCCTGACCGGCAACCTCGCCAAGTACCGGTTCACCGACGACGACGGCAAGGACGTCACCGGCGCCGAGGTCGACTACAACGGCTCGCCCGCCGGCTACGCGGACGCGCCCGGCGACGCCCTCGCCTATGTCGACGCGCACGACAACGAGTCGCTGTTCGACGCGCTGACGTACAAACTGCCCGCCACGACCAGCGCGTCCGACCGGGCCCGGATGCAGGTCCTGGCGATGGCCACGGCCGCCCTCTCGCAGGGCCCGTCGCTCTCCCAGGCGGGTACGGATCTGCTCCGCTCCAAGTCCCTGGACCGCAACTCCTTCGACAGCGGAGACTGGTTCAACGCCATCCACTGGAACTGCGCCGACGGCAACGGCTTCGGGCGCGGACTGCCGATGGCCGCCGACAACGAGTCCAAGTGGTCATATGCCAAGCCCCTGTTGAGCTCGGTAAGCGTCGGATGCGCGCAGATCGACGGGACCTCGGCCGCGTACCGCGATCTGCTGAGAATCCGTACGACCGAGAGCGTGTTCTCGCTGGACACGGCTGGACAGGTGCAGTCGAAGCTGTCCTTCCCGCTGTCCGGGAAGGACGAGACACCCGGTGTGATCACCATGGAACTCGGTGACCTCGTCGTCGTGTTCAACGCGGCGCCGGAGCAGCGGGAGCAGCGGGTGACGGCACTGGCTGGTACCGGTTACCGACTGCACCCGGTGCAGGCCTCGGGCGCGGATTCCGTTGTCAAGTCCGCTTCGTACGAGCGGGGAACGGGTACGTTCATCGTCCCGGGACGCACGGTGGCGGTGTTCTCCCGGACCAAGTGACGATGGCGTTAGGTTGGTGGGGCAGGCCCGGCACCGGGTCTGCCCCACCGGCGTTGTCCAGGGGCTGGGAGAATGGACGTCAACGGCAAGCTGACAGACACGACCGTGCTGGTCGTGGACGACGAGCCCGCGAGCCGGTACGCGATGGGCACCGTGCTGCGCCGGGCCGGCCACGAGGTCGTCGCGGTAGGCGGCGGCGCGGAGGCGCTCAGCGAACTCGACGTACGGCTGCGCAAGGGCCACCTGCCCGACGTGGCCCTCATAGACGTGCACCTGCCCGACATGAGCGGCTTCGAGCTGTGCCGCCGGCTCAGGGAGCGGCCGCACATGGCCGGACTGCCCGTCGTGCACTTCTCCGCCCTCTCCGTCGCCCCGGCGGACCGCTGCCCGGGACTGGACACGGGGGCCGAGGCCTATCTGACGGTGCCCGCCGAACCGGAGGACATCGACGCCGCGGTCCGGGCCGCGGTGCGCGCCGCCCGGCTGCGCGCCGACGACCAGGCACTGGTACGGCGGCTGAAACTGCTGTCGGAGACGATCGTCACCATCCAGGCCTCGCGCTCGCTGCACGAACTGGCCGACGCCGCCGCGGACGGCGCCGCACGGCTCCTCGGCTGCCCCGCCGCCGTCTTCGTCCTCGACCAGGACGACGAGCTGTACCGCGGCCTGTGCCGGGAGCGCACCTCCCTCGCCCTGCCGGACGAGGGCGCCCACCGGGAGGTGGCCGGCCTGCTGAGGCGGCTCACCCGGTGGCAGTCCGGGGTGCAGATCACCACCGTGCCGGCGCCGCTGTGGCCGGCCGGGTTCTTCCGGCCCGGAGTGCAGCACGACGCCCGGCTGACCCTGGTCCTCACCCAGGACGGCAAGGTCCCGGTGTGCCTGGCCACACCCACCCGCGGGCTGCGCAGGATCGACCCCGAGAACGAGGCGCTGCTGGCCCAGCTGGCCCACGCCACCGCGCTCACCGCCGAGCCGCTGCTCATGTACCAGGTGGAACGGCATGTCGCGCTCACCCTCCAGCACAGCTTCCTGCCGCGTCCGCACCAGCTGCCCGAGCTGCCGGGCGTCGACATAGCGGTGCGTTACGAGCCCGCCTCCCAGGAGACGGAGATCGGCGGCGACTTCTACGCCGCGCTGCGGGTCGGCGACCAGGTGCTCACCGCGGTGGGCGACGTAGTGGGGCACTCGCTGGACGCGGCCACCGTGATGGTCGAACTGCGGCACGCGCTGCGCGCCTACTGCCTCGCCGAGAGCGACCCGGCCGCGCTCGCCGAACGGCTCGACCAGCTGCTCCAGCACTACCACGCCGATGTCACGGCCACCGTCTGCCTCGCCCTGATCGACCCGGAGACCGGGCGGACCCGGATCGCCAACGCGGGTCACATCCCGCCGCTGATACTGAGCGAGGACGGCAGCGCCGAGTACGTCAAGGCGTCCGGTCCGCTGCTCGGGGTGGGCCTGCCCCATCCGCCGCCCACCGAGCTGGTCCTCGCCCCCGCCGACCGGCTCCTCATGATCACCGACGGCCTGATCGAGACCCGCGGCACTGACCTCACGGTGTCGATGGAACAGCTCCGGGCCGCCGCCGTGGGCGCCCTGCCAGGCCTGGACGCGCTGTGCGACACCCTTCTCGCCTGCTTCGGCCGCGACCGAGAGGACGATGTCGCCCTGCTGGCGCTGAGCCTGGCGAACTAGGCTGGCCCCCAGTTGCCGTAGAACAGGAGTGCTCATGCCGCAGATCACCGTCGACTACTCCGCCACGGCGGACGCCGCCTTCGACCGGGCCGGCTTCGCCAAGGCCCTGCACACCGCCGTCGTCGAGATCGCGGCGGCCAAGCCCGAGGCCTGCAAGACCCTGTTCCGCGCCGCGGACGCCACGGCGTACGGCTACGAGGAGGAGGGCGGGCACGTCATCGTGCACGTGACCTTCGGCCTGCTGGCCGGCCGCACCGAGGAGACGAAGGCGAGGCTGACGGAGGCGACCCTGGAGCTGCTGCGGGAGCACCTGAAGCCGGAGGGGTTCGTGCTGCATGCCTCTGCCGAGGTGCGGGACCTGGACCCGTCGTACCGGAAGTACGAGGGCTAGCATCAGTGCCCCGTCAGGGGCGCGGGGAACTGCGCGACCAGCCCCCACCGGCCTGTGGCCGCCCAACAACGCACTGTGGCACTACCGTTGGCACACTCAGCCCGCCAGGGCGATCAGCCGCGCCGCCAGGTCCGCGAACGGCCCGTCCGTCGGCTCGTCCTGCACCATGCGCTTCACCAGCGCGCTCATCTCCTCGTCGTACGCCGCACTCACCGCGGCCAGCGCGGCGAAGTCGTGGACGAGCTGGACCTCCAGCTCACCGCGCGGGATCCGGCGGCCGTCCAGCCAGATCAGCGCCGTGGACTCGGCGAGCGAGATCCAGGAGCGGACGATCAGTTCGAGGCGGGCCGGCGCCTCGGTGACGTCGAGGTGGGAGAGGATCTGCTCGTACGCGGCCTGCCGCACGGAGTCGATGAGCGCGTTGGTCGCCGAGGAGCCCACCGCCGGGCCGCCACGCATCAACGCGGCGAAACCGGGTCCGTGTTCGTCGACGAAGTCGAAGTAGCGGCGCATCACACGCAGTAGCCGGGCGCCGAGCGGGCCCTCCTGCGGTTCGGCGAAACGGCCCGCGAGATCCTCCGAGGCGCGCTTCAACGCGGCCTCGTACAGGCTGAGTTTGCCGGGGAAGTAGTGGTAGACCAGCGGCCGCGAAATGCCCGCGGCCGCGGCTATCTCGTCGATGGAGACCTCGTCGGGCGAGCGGCGGCTGAACAGTTCGAGGGCTACGCCGATCAACTGCTGCCGCCGCTCGTCGACTCCCATCCTGCGGCGTACCCCGATACTCATGCGAACACCTTACCGATCGGATCCGGCCTCCAACGGACCCGACCCGCCCTGGGTGTTCACAGATCCAGCACAATTCTCCCACTTCGCGCCCGCGACACACAGATCAGCATCGAGTCGGCACGCTCCGTGTCCGTGAGCAGCTCGTCCTGGTGCTCCACCTCCCCTTCCAGCACCCGCTGTTGGCAGGTTCCGCAGAAGCCCTGCGCACAGGAGTAGGGCGTGTCGGGCAGCTCCGCCCGTACGGCGGCCAGCACCGAGGAGCCGGCCGGGACCGTCAACACACGTCCGCTGCACCGGAGTTCGAGTTCGAAGGCGTGGTTGCCGTCGGTGTCGGTGCGCGGTGCGAAACGCTCCAGGCGTGCGGCGGGAAAGCACTCCTCGACCGCCGCCATCAGCCCCTGTGGACCGCAGCAGTAGACCGCCGCGTCCTCGGGAACCGTCAGCGCGTCCAGGTCCGGGCGTCCGTTCTCGTCCTCCGCGACCACCGTGACCCGCTCGTCCCCGGCGAGTTCCCCGAGGAACGGCATCGAGGCCCGGGACCGCCCGCAGTACAGCAGCCGCCACGGCATGTTCTCCGGCAGCGACCGCACCATCGACAGCACCGGGGTGATGCCGATCCCCCGGCGACGAAGACATAGGACCCGGCGTCGACGAGCGGGAAGCGGTTGCGCGGCCCGCGCACCTCCAGCTCCATCCCCTCCACCACCTGCTCGTGGACCTCCCGCGAACCACCCCGGCCGTCCGCGACCGGCCGTGTGGCGATCGTGTACGACGAGGCGTCCGCCGGGTCCCCGCACAGCGAGTACTGCCGGACGAGTCCCGAGGGCAGCACGACGTCGAGATGCGCCCCCGGCTCCCAGCGGGGCAGCTCCCGCCCCTCCAGGCGCAGTTGTACGACTCCGTCGGCGACCGTCCGGTGCGAGGCGACCAGCAGCCGCAGTGCCCGGGAGCGCGGCTGCCCGGAGGTCGGCGGGTCCAGGGCCCCTGCTCCACCGGAGTGATGGTTCAGGGCCTCCTCGTCGCCTCTGGCCGTGCCCAACTGGCCAGGTCGCGAGGGAAACCGGCCTCCCGGGATCGGACCACGGACAGGATCCGTGTCGCTGCCTCGGGGTCGAGCATGCCGGGTACCAGTGCGCTCAAGACCGTTCGGGGCGTGCGGCTGGGCAGGCTCGCCTCTGCTCAGTCCGCAGGAACGGCGGTAGGTGCGGCTGAGGTAGCGCAGGATGGACCTGAGCAGGCTTTGCTGGTGAGCATAGAAGTCCCTAAGCCCGGCCCGGCCCTCGACGAGGGTCGGGCCGTTCGCGAAGAAGAAGCGGGCGCCGCGCTGTCGGCGTCGGGTCCAGCCCCTGCTCCCTGAGGTGGGGCAGCACCTCGTCATGGGCCTGGGAGTGCATCGCCTCCTGCCCGATGAACCCGATGACGTCCGCGCGCAGCCGCTCGTCGCGGATGAGGGGCAGCGCCTGCTTGTAGACATGCACGAACCACCGCTCACCGGCGGGCAGCAGCATGTGCAGCACATTGATGGTGTGCGTGGCGAAGGGGTCGCCCGGCACCCAGTGCAGGGGGGTGTCCTTCCAGCTGAAGGACACATTGCGGGCCGTGAGCGCGATGTGCTCGGACTTCACCGCTTGCGGCTGCTTGTTGGACATGGCGTCAATGTACTGACGGGTAGATGGTCTGAGAAGACCTGCGGCCGAGCTTATTTACACTGATGTCAGCAAGGTGGCCTCATGTCGGCCTCACCGCAACCCGCTGATCCCGGTCCCGTCCTTCAGCGTGCCCGTCAGGTCGGCCTGTGCCCCCTGCTTCGCCCTGGCCACCAGCAGCGTCCCCGGTGCCGAGGCCGTGATCCCGCCGGTCGCGCGGATCGACGCCGTGTCGCGACCGCCCGCCGCCAGCAGGTACCACTGCCCGGCCCCGGACTTCCACAACACCCCGGCCAGCACCTGCGGATCACGCGGACCGCAGGCCGTCACATCGGCCCCCTTCGCCGTGACCGCCCCGTACTGGCTGCCCGGCGTCCGGAACTGGGCGAGCGACAGCGTGCCGTCGCCCCGCCAGGTCTCCGCGCGCGTGCACACCCATGACCCGGTGCCGCTGGCGTCGGGCAGCGGCTGCTCGGCGAACGCCCACACGTTGACGCTGCGCACCCCGGCCGAGCGCTCCGCGGCCAGCGAGCAGGCGAACGGCGCCCAGTCGCGCAGCGCCTTCGCCCCAGAGGCCTCGCCGGTGTAGCCCGGCCGCCCGGCGGTGAGGTGGGCCGGCACCAGTTCGCCCAGGTCGGTCGCCAGCTGCACGCCCTTCGCGTCGGTCAGCTGGAGCACGTTCCAGGACGTGCAGGTGCCCTGCTGCACCGCGGGGCCGGCCAGCGGCCCGGCCACCCCGTCGGTCAGCCCGAGGTCCATCGCCCCGGCACTCGGCTTCATCAGGTCCCGCTCGGCCGCCCTGGTCACCCAAGGGGCGGTCAGATACCGGACGTTGCCGTCGGCCCGGCCCAGGACCAGCGCGCCCGCCTCGGCACCGCTCGCGCCGTCGACCCGGGCGAAGTCCAGGGCCGCCCCCTCGGTGCCGGTCTTCGGCTCGGCGTAGCGGGCGATGCGCAGACCGTCGTAGAAGACCACCACCCGGGCGCTGTCGACCACACCCGCGTACAGCAGCTGGGGCGGTCCGGCCGGGCCGCCGGTCTGGGTGCCGGGGGTCGCCGAGACCCGGACGGTGGCACCGGGGCGGGCCCAGACGGCGAGGGCCCGGCGCAGCAGCCCGGTGTCTTTGGTGAGCGTGCCGCGCGCCGGCCAGACGGAGAAGTCGGTGCGCGCGGCGGTCTGCCACGCGGTGGCCGGGACCTTCGTCACCTGGGCCGGGTCAAGGGCGGCCTGGGCGGCCGCGTTCTGCGCGTACGGCGGGGCGGCCGCCCCGTCGGCGCCCCAGCCGCCGCCCGGCAGCACGACCAGTGCCCCGCACACCACGAGCGCGGCGGCGGCGGCGAGCGCGGCCTTGGTGTGCTGGCGGCGCCGCATCAGATCGGTGGGCCGGGCCTGCAGCGAACAGGGGTCGAACTCGGGGGAGTCGAGCAGCGGGTACTCGGCCGGGACGCCGTTCGCCTCTGCGAGCGCACCCTCCGGGTGCCCGATCCCGGCCGCCCGCAGGATCTTGCGGACATCGCCGTCGGGGAGCTGCTCCAGACCACGCAGCGCGTACGCGGCGCGCGCCGGGCCGGAGAGGCCGGCGAGCCGCTGCTCCAGAGCGAGCTCGTCGGCACTGCCGGAGCGCGGGAAGAGCCGGATGCCCCACACCAGGGGGAGCAGCGGCGGCAGCTGGGCACGCTTGGGCCACGCGGTGAACTTCAGCGGTACGCCCGCCTCCAGCGCCGTACGCACCACCTGGAGGCGGACGAACGCGTACCCGGGGTCGGTGTCCCGCCCGGTGGACTGGGCCGGGATGACCGGGGCCTGCTTACGGCCCCGGGGCAGCGCCCGCTGGACCAGCGCGTGTGCGGTCAGGACCCGGCGGCCCCGGGCGAGCCCCGGCGGCAGCACCAGATAGGCGAGCCGGACCAGCCGCGCGTAGTGCTCGACGAGCGCGGCCTCGGCCTGCTCCACGTCGACGGCCGGACCCAGGGTTCCGGCGGAGGAGGCTGCGTGACGCTGGGCTACATGCTGTGACTGCACGTCCTGGAGAACGAGCGACCCGTTGGTTGGTCACCGCCACGCAGGTGACACTGCCGTACGCGCACGATTTGAGCGCTTCGCGCCCCACGGCCGTATCGAAGGGGACGGGCCCCCGAAGGCACCCCGGGGCCAGCAATTTGACCGGAGGATCAGATGAGGTTGACCCGACCGATGTCCGCCGTGGCCGGCGCCGTGGCCGTACTGGCGCTGGCGGGCTGTGGATCCGGAGACAGCAAGGCGGAAGCCAAGGTGCCCGTCACCGCGACCGGGAGTCTGGAGAGCCTGGCCGCCAAGGTGAAGTGCACCCCGGACATGCAGATCGACTCCGACGAAGTGCGCCAGGCGATCTGCAAGGTCCCCGCCGGCAAGTTCGTCTTCGCCACTTTCGCCACCGACCGCGGCCAGCGCGAATGGATCAATGACGCGAAGGACTACGGCGGTTTCTACCTCGTCGGCCGCAAGTGGGTCGCCGTCGGCACCGACAAGGTGGTCAAGACGCTGCAGACCACGCTGGGCGGCGGGGAGGAGATCGGCACCAACCACGCGAAACACAGCAGTTGACCGAAGAACTCTCGGGCAGATACGAAGGCGGGCGGTGGGAGATTCCCACCGCCCGCCTTCGTGCTATCGGCTAGTCAGTGCTACTGGCACCGCTTGCCGGTGTTGATGCAGTTGGCGATGGTGGCCGCCAGGTTGTTCTTGGTGACGCTGATGAAGTCGTCGTGGTCGGTCGCCGCCTTGTGCAGCTCCTCCGGGAAACCGTCCACCGCGTACGCGTTCTTCACCTGGCCGTTGACGATGGCCGGCGGGGTGATCTTGTAGACCAGGCGCATCGTCAGCTGCGGGATCGCCTTGAAGCCGTTCGGGCAGACACCGCTCGCGGCGTCGGCGAAGGCCACGTGCGTACGGTGGTTCGCGCTGTCGATGTTCTTGCCGTCCCAGCAGCTCTGGAAGGCGAAGGTACGCACCACGTTGCTGCCCTGCGGGCAGATCGGGTACTGCTGCGTCAGCTGGACCTTGTTCTCGAAGCCGGTGCAGCTCCAGTGGGCGTTGGCGTTCCCCAGACCGTTGACGGTGGACTTGGCGTCACCGGTGATGATGCGCAGGAACTGCGGCATCGCGACGACCTTGCTGGCCGGGCTGCCGACGTACTTGATCTGCGCCTGGAGCGGCGTCAGGATCTTGCCGACGTTGCCTTCCTTGCCACCGCCGAGCGCGTTCGCGTCGAACTCCTGCGAGCCGTCCTGAACACGCACGACCGGCCAGTAGTACGCCGACAGGTCGCTCTGGTTCTGGCAGGAGCTCGGCGCCGCCAGCAGCGAGTTGTTGGTGGAGAACGCGTTGACCTTCTGGTTGCCGACGTAGTCGTGCTCGTGGTGCGCGCCGTTGGTCACGCCGGGCGCCACGATGACGTTGTCGGTGTTGTGGTTCTTGTTCGCGTTCACACCGCAGCGGGTGATGAAGACACCGGTCGAGGCGTTGCCGGAATTCTGTGGCTTGGCCTGGACGTTCGGGGCGACCTTCGTGATGTCCACGAAGTCCGCGGCGACCGGACCGTTGCCACCCTGTCCGCCGATGTTCGCCGGAGCGCTGGCACTCGGGGCGGCCGAGGCCTGCCCGTTGTTGCCGGTGTTGTTCTGACCGCCGGTGTTGTTCTGGCCGCCGTTGTTGGCGCCACCACCCTGGCCGGCGGTCGTCTGGTTCACGCTCTGCGTCGTGCAGGCGGCGAGCTGGGCCAGCGAGCTGTCGAACGTTCCGCCGACCCGCGTGATGTCGATCCGGATCCGGTCGATCGTCGCCGACCGCTTCTCCTTCAGGGGGCCGACGATCGCGTTCTGCACGAAGTTCGCGTCGTTCGCCTGGGCCTGACGGGTGGAGGAGAGCCGGGCGTAGGCCTCGGTGATCTGCTTGTCGAGGTTCGCCAGTTCCGTCGCCACCCCCTGCTTGGCGTTGGCCGGCACGTTCGTCAGCTTCTGGCCGACGTCCGGGCAGGAGATGGTCGCCACCGTGGCGGCGGCGGCCTTCGTGTAGTTCTGGGCGGCGTCGTTCGACTCGTGGGCCGAAGCGTTCATCTGTGCCCAGAGCAGCCCGCCCCCGCCGAGCGCTATGGCCGCCGATGCGGCTACGACCTTGACGGCCAGCGGCGAACGGCGTTTGCGTATGTTGCGTCCCATGGAACTCCTCAGACCTTCCTTGCGGGGCGGCATCGAGGCGCCCGACAGGAGTGAAGCGGCGCCCTCTCATACGCACCTGGTCTCAGAGGTGTTCAGGCGTCTCACAAAATAATCAGAGACTTGTTACGCACTTGGGCCACAAATGCCGTTTGAGCTGCGGAAGTTCCGGGGAAATCAGCGATCGCGGTCCAGGTGGGCCAGCACCGCGAGCACACGCCGATTGTCATCGTCCGACACTTCAAGTCCGAGTTTGGTGAAGATGTTGGAGGTGTGCTTGGCGATGGCCCGTTCCGTCACCACGAGCTGCGCGGCGATCGCCGCGTTCGAACGGCCCTGCGCCATCAGCTCCATGACCTCCAGCTCGCGCGCTGTCAAGCGGCCCAGCGGCCGGTCGTCCGCCCGCCGGGACAGCAGCTGCTGGATCACTTGCGGGTCCATCGCCGTACCGCCCGCCGCGACCCGCCGTACGGCGTCCACGAACTGCTCCGCGTCGAACACCCGGTCCTTCAGCAGATACCCGACCCCGCCCGTGCCGTCGGCCAGCAACTCCCGTGCGTAGAGCTGCTCCACATGCTGGGAGAGCACCAGCACGGGCAGTCCGGGCCGCTTCCGCCGCGCCTCCAGGGCGCACTGCAGCCCCTCGTCGGTGTGGGTGGGCGGCAGTCGTACGTCGACCACCGCCACGTCCGGCTCCGTCTCGGCCAGGGCTCGCGTGAGTTCGGGGCCGGATTCGACGGCGGCCGCGATCTCGAAGCCGTAGGCCTCCAGCAGCCGGACCAGTCCGTCGCGGAGCAGGAACAGGTCTTCGGCTAGGACAACGCGCACGGGATCTCCATGGTGACCATGGTGGGACCGCCCGCGGGGCTGCTGACGGCCAGGACGCCGTCGAATGTACCGAGCCGCCGCTCCACCCCGGCGAGCCCGGAGCCCGCGCCGATCGTGGCGCCGCCCCGGCCGTGGTCGGTGACCGAGATCCGCAGCATCCCGTCGGTGTGGTGCACGTCCACCCAGATCCGGTCGGCACCGGAGTGCTTGACCGCGTTGGTGAGCACTTCGCTCACCGCGAAGTACGCAGCCGACTCCACCGGCGCGTCCGCCCGCCCCGGCAGGTCCACGGTCACCTCCGTGGCCACCGGCAGCCGCAGCGCCAGCGCCCGTACGGCGTCCCCCAGCCCGCGCTCCGCGAGAACCGGCGGATGGATGCCCCGGACCAGGTCGCGCAGCTCGCCCAGAGCCTCCACGGACGCCTGCCGGGTCTGCGCGAGGAGCTTCTTCGCGTGCTCCGGGTCCTTGTCCAGGAGCATCTCGATGGTCCCCAGATCCATGCCCATGGCGACCAGCCGGGCCTGCGCCCCGTCGTGCAGGTCCCGCTCGATCCGGCGCAGCTCGGCCGCCGAGGCGTCCACCGCGTCCTTCCGGGTCTCGGTCAACACCCGCACCCGCTCGACAAGTTCCCCCTCCCCGGGGTCGAGGACGGCACGGGTGAGCCGGAAGTGGGCGGTCAGCAGGGCGGGGGTCCAGCGGAAGGCAGCCACGAGGATCACGGCGCCGAGCGCCGCGGCGGCGAACGCGGTGCCCTGCCCGCTGACCGGTACGAAGCCGTACCAGTAGGTGCCGCCCTCCCTGAGCACCCGCCAGAGCCCGGCGGCCACCGCGAACCCCTCGAACGGATAGAACAGCAGCACCGCCGGCAGCAGCGCGGTCAGGAACCCCGCCGTCATGTCCACGAACAGCCACAGCACGTCCCGCCCGACCTGCGGGTCGCGCAGCATCCCGAAGGTGCGGGCCCAGGGACTGGCGTCCGGCGGCAGCGGCCGGTACGCCGACCGGATCCGCATCCCGCACCACTCGTAGGCGAGCCGCCGCCGCACATCCGCCACGTCCCGCACGCCGCCCAGGATCCAGGGGGTCGTGACGATGCCGACACCGATCGGGATCAGGGCGACGGAGATCGCTGTCAGGGCGAAGCAGAGCACCGAGACCGGCAGGATCACCAGCGCCAGCACCAGTCCCCGCACGGCGGCGAGCAGTACCTCCCGGGCCCGGCCCCGAAAGCCGCCACTGTTCGTGTTCGTCGTCATGGCGCCAGTCTGTCCGACCCCACGGGAGCCGGTCACTGGCCCGAAGCCCCATGCCAGGGGGTGGTGTCAGGTACACCCCGGGGACTTGAAGCGCCCCCGAAGGGAAGCGCCCCCGAAGGGGCGCGGGGCTGTGTCAGATGTGCGGCTTCGCCGCGTGGGCGCGCCCAGCCCCCACCGGCCCGCAGACCGATCACGGCGTACCGCGTGAAACGCCGAGCACCCTCGCCTCGACAACAGGGTCGAGCCCGACGGCCGGCCGGTCCTCCCGCGCCGGCGCCACACCTCCGGTGTCCCGCAGCCACCGCCACGTGTCGCCCACGGTCTCCTCGGCCGGCCGGCACACCAGCCCGGTCGCCAGGGCCCGTGAGACGTCGACGCGGTGCACGCCGGCGTACAACTCGCTGTCCGGCGGCACCCACACCGGCAGCTGGACCCAAGGTTCGATCCCGGCGGCGAGGATCGGCCCGGGGGCGGTCCAGCGGAGTTCGGCGTCCGAGCCGGTGACCTGGAGGCAGGCTTCCAGCAGGCCGCCCATCGTGGTGTGCCCGGGCGGGCCGATCAGGTTGTACGGCCCGGACAGCTCCCGCTCGACCGCGCCGAGGGTCCACTCGGCGAGGTCGCGGGCGTCCACGAACTGGACGGGCAGCTCACGCGGGCCCGGGGCCAGCACCGGGCCGCCCTTCGCGATGCGGCTCAGCCACCAGGGGAGCCGGCCGACGTTCTCGTACGGGCCGAGGATCAGCCCGGCCCGTACCAGGATCGAACCGTCCGCCCCGAAGGACTCGACGGCGGCCAGCTCACCGCCCCGCTTGTCCTGCGCGTACTCCGTCCGGTCCGCATCGGCCGCGGCGCCCGCCACCAGGGGCGCGTCCTCGGTGCAGCCGACCGGGCGGGGCCAGTCGTAGACCGACAGGCTGGACACGTACGCGTACCGTCCGACGCGGCCCCGCAGCAGCCGCGCCGTCTCCCGTACCGCCCGGGGCGCGGCCGACCAGGTGTCGACGACCGCGTCCCACCCGGTGCCGTCGCCGAGGGCGGCGAGGCCCTCGGCAGAGGTGCGGTCGCCGTGCAGCGACCGCACCCCCGGCGGGGGTGCGTGGCGTCCCCGGTTGAAGACGGTCACCTCCCAGCCGCGTCCGAGCGCCGCGTCCACGACGGCCCGCCCCACGAACTCCGTTCCACCCAGCACGAGAAGTCTCATGCGGGTGATCGTGCCCGGGAGCGGCGGCGGACGTAACGGTTCTCTGCCGAGGGCAGAGCGGCTCGTCAGCGGCCGGTCGGCGGGGTGTACTTGTATCCGACCCGGCGCACCGTCTGGATCGCGCCCCGGTGCTCCGCGCCGAGCTTGCGGCGCAGCCGGGCCACATGGACGTCCACGGTCCGGCCGTCGCCGACATGGCCGTAGCCCCAGACCGTGGTGACCAGCTGGTCGCGGGTGTGCACCCGGCCCGGGTGCGCGACCAGGTGGGCCAGGAGCTCGAACTCCAGGTAGGTGAGGTCGAGTTCCTCTCCGTCGACCTGGGCGGTGCGCTGCCTGGTGTCGACGGTGACGAGCGGCCGGGCGCCGCCGGCCGGTTCCGCCGTGGCCCCCGGCCCGGCGGCCGTCTCCGGCCGGTCCGGCACCGCGACCGGCAGGAACGGCGGCTGCTGGTCCGCCGGGACCAGCACCAGGTAGCCGATCATCGGCGGCTGGCCCGGCAGGGCTGGCAGGGTGTGCTGTGGGGCGGGCAGCCAGGTGGTGCCCGGCGGCAGGAAGTCCGCCATGTCCACGACCTCGTCCCGGTCGACGGCACGCAACCGGTGCCGGGCGGGGGAGGAGGTGGCGAGGGCGGTAGCGGGGGAGAGAGAACGAGTGGTCGCCATGAGACGTCAGCTCTTTCGCGCGAGGAGTTCGTCGGTCGAGGACGACGGCCGCGATTCGTGGTCGGGCGCGCCGGGGAGACGTACTGCGTTTCGCGCTGGCCGAAGGCCGGGGTGTACGGCTTTAGAGGGCCCGCGCGTTCATCGCGCGGCAACACACCCGGTCGAAGTCGTGGTGCTGACGGGAAGGCCAGAAGGGCTCGAGGTCATGGCGACCCGTCGCGGTGTACTTCTGGAAGCTGGCCATGCCCATATTGAAGCAGACACAGCCCGGAAACAGGACCCTCCTCTCACTGCTTGGACGCGTCCTTGGTGGGAAGTTGACGTTGCGCACCTCACCCCACCAGGCGTTTGTGCCAGGTCAGGGGCGTAAGCTCGATCGCCTTGTCCGGATTGCCGTCCCACACTGCGGACAGCCCGGCGGTCCGGAGCGCGGCGACGACCTTCCGGCCGACCGAGGTGGTGGTCGCGGCGGAGTCGTCGAAACCGCCGTAGTAGAGGGTGAGTCCACGGCCCTCGGCCGCGGCGCGGGTGCCCTGGTGGTGGAAGAAGACGAAGCCCCGGGTGGCCTCCGCGTCCGCCGCCTCGGCGCCTATCTCGGTCATGCCGCAGGAGCGGCAGCAGGTGAAGTCCTGGCGGGCGACGACGCCTTCGCGCTCCAGGGCCGCGAACGCCCGGGTCAGCCGGTCCGGGTCGGTGAGCCCGGCCCACGCCCGCTGCTCCTGCAGCCGCTCCACCCAGAGCCGCTCGACGATCTCGCGTGCCTGGGCGGGGGAGACCGGCGGCGCACCCTCCTGGCCGTCGTCCCCGTCACCGTCCTCCATCAGGTACACGGTCTCCTGTACGAGCCGGTCGATCCCGAGGAACCCGTCCCGGAGCAGCGCGCGCACATGGTCCTCGGCGCGGGCCGCCACCTCGGGCGTGAGGGCCGGTATCTCCTCGCGCGGTGGTGTCCGGACCGGCGCCCACTCCACGCCCGCGTCCCAGCCGTCGTCCTCGTGCGCCCAGTCGACGAGCAGGTCCGCCGCCCGCTCCGGGTCCGTGAGGCTCGTACCGAAGAACTCGTCCGCGCCGCGCCGGTGTTCGAGGCGGTAGTCCCCGCCCTCCTCGTGCCACACCTGCGCGAACACCTTCGGCAGGTCCGGGATGCGCTGCGCGACCAGGAAGCGGTTCCCGGCCCCGCCCAGCCCGCGCACCGCCGCCCGCAGCTCGTCCGGCGAACTCCATACGTACGTCTGCCCGTTCTCCGTCCAGGCGTTGACGGCGAGCACCTCGTCGATCTCCATGCCACCCACCATGACACGCACCACTGACAACGCGGTCACGGGCATACGAAAGGGGCGCCCGCCGCGAACGGCGGACGCCCCCTCCGAGGAGCTGTCTGCGGATCAGACCTGGCCGGCCTTCTCCAGGGCGGAGCAGCAGGTGTCGACGATCAGCCGCGTCACCAGGTACGGGTCGACGTTGGCGTTCGGACGGCGGTCCTCGATGTAGCCCTTGCCGTCCTTCTCGACCTGCCACGGGATACGGACCGAGGCACCGCGGTTGGAGACACCGTAGGAGTACTCGTTCCACGGGGCGGTCTCGTGCAGACCGGTCAGGCGGTCGTCGATGCCGGCGCCGTAGTTCTTGACGTGGTCGAGCGGCTTGGAGCCCTCACCGAGCGACTCGCACGCGGTGATGATCGCGTCGTAGCCCTCGCGCATCGCCTTGGTGGAGAAGTTGGTGTGCGCGCCGGCGCCGTTCCAGTCGCCCTTGACCGGCTTGGGGTCGAGGGTCGCGGAGATGCCGAAGTCCTCGGCGGTGCGGTAGAGCAGCCAGCGGGCCACCCACAGGTGGTCGGAGACCTCCAGCGGGGAGACCGGGCCGACCTGGAACTCCCACTGGCCGGGCATGACCTCGGCGTTGATGCCGGAGATCGCGAGCCCCGCCTTCAGGCAGTTGTCCAGGTGGGCCTCGACGATCTCGCGGCCGAAGATCTCGTCGGCGCCGACACCGCAGTAGTAGCCGCCCTGGGGGGCCGGGAAGCCGCCCTCGGGGAAGCCCAGCGGGCGGGCGCCGTCGAAGAAGGTGTACTCCTGCTCGATGCCGAAGATCGGCTCCTGCGCGGCGAACTTCGCCGCGACCTCGACCAGCGCGGCACGCGTGTTGGAGGGGTGCGGGGTGAAGTCGATGTCCAGGACCTCGCACAGGACGAGCACGTCGTCGCCGCCGCGGATGGGGTCCGGGCAGGTGAAGACCGGCTTCAGCACACGGTCCGAGGAGTGCCCCTCGGCCTGGTTCGTGGACGACCCGTCGAAGCCCCAGATCGGCAGCGCGTCGAGACCGGCGGGTGCGCCCGAGATGATCTTCGTCTTCGAACGCAGCTTGGCCGTCGGCTCGGTGCCGTCGATCCAGATGTACTCAGCCTTGAAGGTCACGGGCCACATCCTTCGGGGGTGGGTCGGGCGCACTTGCGGGTGCAGCGGCGCTACGGCACTGGGGCGCCGCCTTTTCTGCCCGGCAGCCTGTCAACAGGCGATTTCCCGATCATTGCTCGAATGTGAACCCCGTGTTACCTGGTGGTTCTGTGGCGCGACTCACGTCGTGAGATTCGGAAAGGCGGGGTATGGGGCCCAATTCGGGCACCGTACGGAGCTGTCCGTGTGGCGGCCGCCGGCTTTCCCTCCGTAAAAGCCGGCGGCCGTGCCTCAGCTCGTCTCCGGGGTCAGCCGATCTTCTCGATCACCGCGCGGCGGATCAGGAACTTGCCCGGCTCCCGGACCTGTTCGAAGGCCGCGTTGTTGAGCAGCACGCAGCTGCCGGAGACCGAGGTGACCTTCACCATCGTGGACTTGTTGTTGTCCAGGTTGGTGACCTTCAGCGTGGTTCCGGCCGGGAACTGGTTGCTGGAGGCGGCGGGGGCGCCGGCCTCGCCGGACAGCGTGACGGTCGAGCCCTTGCAGACCTGTGTACCGGAACCGGCCGCGGCGGCACCGCCACCGGTGTTGCCGGTGGCCGCGCTCTGCGAGGGAGTCGCGGTCTTGCCGCCGGCCTGGGTACCGCCCGCCTGCGCACCGCTCGCCGCCTGGGAGCCCTGAGCCGACTCCCCAACGACGCAGCCGGCCGCCTTCTGCTGGACCTGGATCTGCTGGATGACCGCCTGGCGGTTGGCGATCCGGGCCGCCGACTGGGCGTCCGGGTTCGCCTGCTGGCCGGCGATGAACTTCTGGTTGTTGCCGAGGGCCGTGGCCAGCCCCTGGCAGACGGTCGAGTCCGCGGCCGACGACAGCGTCTTGGCGTTCTGCGGTGTCTGCGCGGCGTTCGAGGTGGACGCCAGGGCGAAGGCCCCGCCGCCCGCCATCGCGGCGGCGCTGACCAGCAGCGCGATCTTCTTCTTGGCGCTGACGTTTCTCCTACGCGACATGCGCGCCTCCTGTGAGGTGTGGGGGTGCGTACGCCGCTACGTACGGGATGTCGAACGCCGTTACTCAGCAGTTACAGGAGTCAACTGAAGTAACCTACGTCACACTGGAGTTGAAGAATGTTCAGCTCTTGCTCCTGGCCAGCGCTTCTTCCACTGCCTCGCTGCTCCGGGCGACGATCGCCGTTCCGTCGTCGGCGGTGATGATCGGCCGCTGGATGAGTCTGGGGTGCTCGGCGAGCGCCGTGATCCAGCGGTCGCGTGCCGTCTCGTCCCGTGCCCACTCCTTCAGGCCCAGCTCCTTGGCGGCCGCCTCCTGGGTGCGGGTGATGTCCCAGGGTTCGAGCCCGAGCCGATCGAGTACGGCCCTGATCTCGTCCTCGCCCGGCACGTCCTCCAGGTAGCGGCGGACGGTGTAGTCGGCCCCCTCGGCGTCGAGCAGGCTGATTGCGCTGCGGCACTTCGAGCAGGCGGGATTGATCCAGATCTCCATGCGGGGAACGGTACGCGAGCCGCTGTCCCGGGTCTGGTCTGTTCGATTTCCGGGGAGTGTCGTGGAGACCTCTCCGGTCCATCACGTCACACCTGAAATACCCTTTCCCACCTGGGGAGTTCGGTGCCGTTTCGAGCTGTCTCGATGTCAGTGGCAGCCGGTACACTGGAAGCAGTGTTCGAGAGGGTCGCCGGGGTTTCCGGGGGCGCTCCGACCGCGACAGGAGGATGTCTTGCCCGCTGCCGCACTGAAGCCGAAGTCGAAGCCGTTGCCGACCCAGTCCACCGCCAAGCGTGCCGTCCTGCTCGACTCGCCCTACGCGCCGGTGGAGAAGCGCCCGCTGCCGGCCGGGCGGCCCCGCGAGTGGTACGTCATGCACAACCGCCGCCTCAAGGCCATGCGCCTCGCCATCGCCCTGCTCGACTCCGGCGTCTACCTGCCGAACCAGGCGCGCAACGAGACGATACGGAGCGCGGCGGAGAGCGTCGGGATCCACCCGCCGTCGGACACGACGTGTCACATGGTGCGGGCGCTGATGCGATATTCGCGGTGAGCCGTGGTGCCGGGTGCCGTGTGTTTTGCGGTGCCCGGTGCTTTTTGCCTGGGGGCTGCCGCCCCCAGGCCCCCGCGTCGGTGGCCTTGAGTGTCGGCTGCGGGCCGGTGGGGGCTGTTCCCCGCGCCCCTGACGGGACGCTGCGGGCATCGTCACTCGATTGGCGGGCTCGGCATGCGTGTGCCCCTCGGTCTCCCGTTCACTGCGAACAGCAGGTCAAGGAGGGGGCAGCCGAGCGAGGGGAGTGACGTATGACCACGCCCGCCGAGCGTGCCGCCCGTGGCAAGGCTGCCCGTAAGCGTGCCCCCCGCTCCGCGCACGCCCTCTGGCTGCCGCCCGTGGACCGGCCCGACCCCGTCGCCGTGCTGGAGCGGCAGGGGCGTGACCGGGTGCCCGAGCTACTGCCCATCCGGTACGGGCGGATGGCCGCCTCGCCCTTCGCGTTCCTGCGCGGCGCCGCCGCCGTGATGGCCGCCGACCTCGCCGCCCGGCCGCACACCGGGCTCACCGTGCAGCTGTGCGGCGACGCCCATCTGCAGAACTTCGGGCTGTACGCCTCCCCGGAGCGGATCCTGGTCTTCGACCTGAACGACTTCGACGAGACGTTCCCCGGCCCCTTCGAGTGGGACGTCAAACGGCTCGCCGCCTCGGTCGCCGTCGCCGCCCGGGAGAACGGGCACAGCGATGCGGAGGCCCGGGCCGCGACCCGCGCGGCCGTGGCCGGGTACCGGACCGGCATGCGGCGGCTGGCGAGGCTCGGGGAACTCGCCGTCTGGTACGAGCGGGTCGACGCCGGCAGTCTGCTGTCCCTGGTCGGCTCCGCGCACCGCCGGCACCGGATCGAGGACACCCTCACCCGGGCCCGGCGCCGCACCAGCCTGCACGCGCTCGGCAAGCTCACCGAGGTGGCCGACGGCCGGCGCCGTATCGTCGTGGACCCGCCGCTCCTCGAAGCCGCCGGTGCCCCCGACATGGCCTCGCTGCGCAAGATCTTCAGCGACTACCGCTCCACCCTCGCCGAGGAACGCCGGCTCCTGCTCGACCGCTACCGCTTCGTCGACGCCGCCCGGAAGGTCGTCGGCGTCGGCAGCGTCGGCACCCGCTGCTTCATCGTGCTGCTCACCGGCCGGGACGACGACGACCCGCTGTTCCTGCAGATCAAGGAGGCCCGGACGGCCGTACTGGAGCAGTACCTGCCCAGCGGGCCGTACGCCCACCCGGGCCACCGGGTCGTCGCCGGGCAGCGGCTGCTGCAGGCCACCGGGGACATCTTCCTCGGCTGGATGACCGGCCCCCAGGGCCGCGCCTACTACTGGCGCCAGCTGCGGGACATGAAGGGCTCCCTGGAGGCCGCCGCCATGGACGCCAAGGGCCTGAGCGTCTACGCCGAGCTGTGCGGTACGACCCTCGCCCGCGGCCATGCCCGCTCCGGTGACCGCATCGCCATCGCCGCCTACCTGGGCGGCACCGACTCCTTCGACCGCGCGGTCACCGACTTCGCGCTCGCCTACGCCGACCAGACCGCCACCGACCACGCCGCCCTCCACACGGCCGTCACGGCGGGCGTCCTGACGGCACTGCCGGGGGTCTGAGTCAGCCGCGCGGTTCCAGCAGGAGGGCGGCGAACTCCCGTCGGTCCTCCCGGTGGTCGCGGAGCCACAGCCCCAACCGGTGCCCCGAGTGCGGCAGTTCGAACCGGGTGAAGTGGGAGCGGGTGCCGAGGGCGTCCTGACGGCCACAGGGGCCTCCCGAAAACGAGATGCACGCCGAGTGACCGTCTCCCTACGCTGGACACGCGTTGCGGAGTCGTCCACCACTGCTTTCCGCAGAGGCGGCCGCGCCCCGGTGACTCGGGGCTACTCTGCTACGCACCGACGGACGGCCGCCCGTCCCCCGCGTGCCGTCGGATCCGTCGACCGCTCACACACCCACGCCACGGAGGCCCGTCATGGGCACCATCGTCCTATCCGGAACAGTCGTCCTCGTCATCCTCGGATTCGGCAACCACAACTGGTGGCTCGCCGCCGTCGCCCTGCTCTTCCTGTACGTCCAGTACGGACGGGGCTCGTCGTCGGCCTCCTCGTCGGGCGGTTCGTCCGGCGGCGGAGGGGGCATGGCCGGCGACTACAAGACCTACCGCGACCGCCGTGACCAGCAGGCCAAGTGGGAGCGCCGCTACCGTCGCGAGCGCCCCCTGGAGTCCCGGCGCCAGCAGAACGAGAAGGGGAAGTAGAAGGGGAAGCAGGCAGGTGCTGCCGGCCGGTCGGAGGCCGCCGGTCACAGGCCGGGGGCGCCCCACACCGGGAACCAGCGGCTGAGGTCCTGCTCGATCCTCAGGTCGTTCGCGAGTGCCGCCTTCACCTGCAGCTCCAGTGCGCTGTCCCGCCGCTGCCCCGACCCGGGCAGCGGTGCGAAGGGGTAGAAGGTGCCCCGCTTGTAGAGATAGACGAGCGCGAGCCCGCGCCCGCGCTCGTCCTCGAACGCGGCCAGGGAGCAGAGCAGCTGCGGGCCGAAGCCGTTGACCTCCATCGAGCTGTTCACCGCGTGCAGGTCGTTGACCAGCTGCGGAAGCTGGTCGGGGGTGCGCCGGGAGACCAGCCAGGAGTATCCGTACTCGTCCTGGTGCAGCTCCACCGGCGGCCCGCTGCGGTCCGCGTCCGCGTCCAGGAGCGCCTGGACCTCCCGGTGCGTCTGCTCGAAGGCCGAGCCCTCCACCGTGGCGAAGCACACCGCGCCCCCGCCGGTCGGGGTGAACCCGGCAGCGGCCTCCAGGGTCAGCGCCGCGGACGGCAGCGCGAACAACTGGTCGAGGTCGGGTGCGACGGGCTTCGTACGGCCGAGCAGGATGTCCAGGAACCCCATGCTCACCCGGCCTTCCCGGGCGTCGCCGCCTCGCCCAGCTCCGCCGAGATCCGGCCCAGCTGCTCAAGGCGCTGCTCCAGGGGCGGGTGGGTGGAGAAGAAGCGCTCCAGGCCGGGCTCCTTGCCGGCCGCCGGGGTGAAGTAGAAGGCGTTGAAGGCCTGGGCGGTGCGCAGGTCCTTGGTGGGGATCCGGGCGATGTCGCCGGAGACCTTGGTCAGCGCCGACGCCAGCGCGGAAGGCCGGCCGGTCAGCTGGGCAGCCGCCCGGTCGGCGGCCAGCTCCCGGTACCGGCTCAGCGCCCTGATCAGCAGGAAGCTGATCGCGTACACGGCCGCGGAGACCCCGATGACGGCGGCGAACACGGCGGCCGTGTTCTGGTCCCGCCTGCCTCCGCCGAAGAGCTGCGAGTAGAAGGCGAACCGCACGATCAGCCCGGCGATCACGCCCAGGAAGGACGCGATCGTGATCACGGCGACGTCCTTGTGGGCCACGTGCGACAGCTCGTGCGCGAGCACACCCTCCAGCTCGGCGGGCTCCAGCCGCCGCAGCAGCCCGGTGGTCACACACACCACCGCATGGTCGGGATTCCGCCCGGTCGCGAACGCGTTCGGCATGTCCATGTCCGACACGGCCACCACCGGCTTCGGCATGTCGGCGATGGCACACAGCCGGTCCACCACCGCATGCAGCTCGGGATACTCCTCCCGCTCCACGACCCGCCCGCGCATGGCGAACATCGCTATCCGGTCGGAGAACCAGAACTGCGCCACAAACATCGCGCCGACCAGCACCACGACCAGCAGCCACGACTTCAGCAGCACGATCAACGCGGCAACGAATCCGACGTACAACAACCCGAGCAGGAACAGCGTGATCGTCATCCGTACGGTCAGCCGTCGGTCGCTCCGGAAGCGGCTCTGCATCTTGCCTCACCCCGCAGTCAGGCACTCGTCCCGCTGTCCAGTGTGCACCTGTGCGGACCCATGAGGAGGTTCCGAACGTCCCTAGTGGCGGCAAAAGGTCCCTGTGAGCCCGGGTCCCCCTCTTGTATGCCTGATACGGCGACTTCTGCCCCGCCTAGTACGGCGACCGCGTCTGTATGTACCCCAGCAGCAGGATCACCGCCGCCACGCACCCCAGCACCAGCGCCGTCGACAGCCACGACGACCGCCGTGGCGCCACCGGACCGGGATCCGCCCGGAACGGCACCGGGTCCGGCGGGTTCTCCTTCCAGCGTGCCGCGAGCATCCGTGCCCGCGCGGACGGCTCCCTGTGCTCGGCCTGGTCGGCCCAGCGCAGATCGAACTCCCGCTCCTCGTCGTCCTGTTCCGACATTCCGTGCCCCCGTTTCGAACGCCAGTACCCAGGCACGATACGACGGCGCCCCCGCCCTGAGAAACAGGAACGGGGGCGCCGGGAGCCGGAGAGGCGTCGATCACACGTCGAAGTACAGCTCGAACTCGTGCGGGTGCGGACGCAGCTGCAGCGGGGCGATCTCGTTGGTGCGCTTGAAGTCGATCCACGTCTCGATCAGGTCGGGCGTGAAGACGTCACCGGCGAGCAGGAACTCGTGGTCGCGCTCCAGGGAGTCCAGGACGGCCGGGAGCGAGGTCGGGACCTGGGCGACGTTCGCGTGCTCCTCGGGAGCCAGCTCGTAGAGGTCCTTGTCGATCGGCTCGGCCGGCTCGATCTTGTTCTTGATGCCGTCCAGGCCCGCGAGCAGCAGGGCCGAGAAGGCCAGGTACGGGTTGCCGGAGGAGTCAGGCGCGCGGAACTCGACACGCTTGGCCTTCGGGTTCGAACCCGTGATCGGGATACGCATCGCGGCCGAGCGGTTGCGCTGCGAGTACACCAGGTTGATCGGGGCCTCGAAGCCCGGGACCAGACGGTGGTACGAGTTCACCGTCGGGTTGGTGAAGGCGAGCAGCGACGGGGCGTGCTTGAGGATGCCGCCGATATAGTAGCGGGCGGTGTCCGACAGGCCCGCGTAACCGGCCTCGTCGTAGAAGAGCGGGGAGCCGCCGGCCCACAGGGACTGGTGGACGTGCATGCCCGAGCCGTTGTCACCGAAGATCGGCTTCGGCATGAAGGTCGCGGTCTTGCCGTTGCGCCAGGCCACGTTCTTCACGATGTACTTGAAGAGCTGAAGGTCGTCCGCGGCGGCGAGCAGCGTGTTGAACTTGTAGTTGATCTCCGCCTGGCCGGCGGTGCCCACCTCGTGGTGCTGGCGCTCGACCTGGAGGCCGGACTTGGCCAGCTCCAGGGAGATCTCGGCGCGCAGGTCGGCGAAGTGGTCGACCGGCGGGACCGGGAAGTAGCCGCCCTTGTAGCGGACCTTGTAACCACGGTTGTCCTCGAGGGCACCGGTGTTCCAGGCACCCGCCTCGGAGTCGATGTGGTAGAAGCTCTCGTTCGCCGAGGTGGCGAAACGGACGCTGTCGAAGACGTAGAACTCGGCCTCGGGGCCGAAGTACGCGGTGTCCGCGATACCGGTCGACGCGAGGTAGGCCTCGGCCTTCTTCGCCACGTTGCGCGGGTCACGGCTGTACTGCTCGCCGGTGATCGGGTCGTGGATGAAGAAGTTGATGTTGAGCGTCTTGTCCCGGCGGAACGAGTCCACCCGGGCGGTCGACAGGTCCGCGCGCAGCGCCATGTCGGACTCGTGGATCGCCTGGAAACCACGGATCGACGAACCGTCGAACGCGAGCTCCTCGTCCGGGTCGAACGCCTCGACGGGCAGCGTGAAGTGCTGCATGACGCCCGGCAGGTCGCAGAAACGGACGTCGATGAACTTGACGTCCTCGTCCGCGATGAACTTCTTGGCCTCGTCGGCGTTCTGGAACATCCAGCTCCTCCTACTCCCGGCCGTTCCCGTGCCGGGGTGGTAGTTCGTTCGTGCGGCCAGTGCGGTGGCACACGCTGTCCTCGACCCTAGGGACGGGTGATTTCTCGGGCGTGACCCATTTGTTTCGCCGAAGTTAACCGGGTTCGCTTCCGCGGTAGCCCCGGGACACCCCGCCGAACCCCGGGTGGATACCGGGGCAGTACCGTTGACGGGTGGACAACAGGCAAGCAATCGGATCGTGGCTCTCCGGGCCCCGCGCGGCCATGGAAGAGGCGGGCGCGGAGTTCGGCTACCGGGGCGAGCAGCTCGGTCTGCCGGAACAGGGACCGGGCTCCATCGCCCGCCCCGGCAGGCGGCTCGGGGCGCTGGCCGTGGACTGGGCGCTGTGTGAGTTGATCGCATACGGCCTGATCACTCATGGCTACAACCCGGCTTCGACCGGCAACTGGGCCCTGCTCATCTTCTTCGTCCTGGGCGTCCTCACGGTGGGCACGGTCGGCTTCACGCCGGGCAAGCGGCTGTTCGGGCTGCGGGTGGTCGGCGTCGGGACGGGGCGGGTGCAGCCGCTGCGCGTGCTGGCCCGCACGGTTCTGTTGTGCCTCGCGATTCCGGCGCTGATCTGGGACCGGGACGGCAGGGGGCTGCACGACCGGCTGGCGCGGACCGTGGAGGTCCGTATCTGAGGCGCGGGGGGTTTGGCCGCCCGGTCGACTGCGGAGTTCCGTTTCGTCGGCGGCCGCGGGCCGGTGGGGGCTGGTCGCGCAGTTCCTCCCCAGCCTTCGGCCGGGGGTACCCCCAGCGCCCCTTACGGGGCGCCGTAGCCCCACCCTCGCTCACCTGGTTCGCAGTACCTGGCCCAATACCTCCCTCACCTCCGCCTCCGCGTCGCCTTCCGCCGGGCCCTCCGCGCGCCAGGCCACGAATCCGTCCGGACGTACCAGCACCGCGCCGTCCGCCGTCGTGCCGTGTGCCGTCGCCCAGTCGTCGCCCTCCGTGTCGTACACAAGATCGGCCCCTGACCCGGCCGTGCCGATCCCGTACGCGTCCAGTCGTACCCGTTCGGTGTCCGCGATCCGGCGGGCCGCCATGTGCCAGGGCGAACCCGGGGCGCTGAGCAGGACCAGGGCGCGCTCGTACAGGTCGAGCGTGGAGACGCGTTCGTCCGCCCGGCGCAGCCACAGGTGCGGCGCCCTGCTGCCCGGCCGGCCCGTCAGGTTCATCCCGTCGGGTACGACCGGCTGGCCGACGTCCGCGCCCAGTACCGCCCCCCTCGGGTACCGGTAGCCGAGGACGATGTTGAGGATGCCGCCGCGCTTGCCGGCGCCGATGCCGGGGGCCGGGGCGAAGCCGGGGTGGCTGTGTTCCACCGAGCGGGCGGACGCGCGGGCGCTGGTGGCGAGGGCGACCGGGCGGCGCTCGGCGTCGTAGGACTGCAGCAGCCCCGGCCCGGCCCAGCCGTCCAGGACCGCCGCCAGCTTCCACGCCAGGTTGTGGGCGTCCTGGATGCCGGTGTTGGAGCCGAACGCGCCGGTCGGGGACATCTCGTGCGCGGAGTCCCCGGCGAGGAAGACCCGCCGGTCCGAGTACCGCTCGGCGACCCGCTCGGCCGCCCGCCAGGACGCGCGGCCGGTGATCTCGACGTCGAGATCGGGGACGCCGACGGCGCGGCGGATGTGCCGGGTGAGCCGCTCCTCGGTGAACTCGTCGAGGGTTTCGCCGCGTTCGGGGTGCCAGGGCGCGTGGAAGACCCAGCGCTCCTTGTTGTCGACGGGGAGGAGGGCGCCGTCCGCCTCGGGGTCGGTGAGATAGCAGCAGATGAAGCGGCGGTCCCCGACCGTGTTCTGGAGCAGCTTGGAGCGGAAGGTGATGCTGACGTTGGCGAACAGGTCGCCCGGGCCCGTCTGGCCGATGCCCAGCCGGCCGCGGACCGGGCTGCGCGGGCCGTCGGCGGCGACCAGGTAGTCCGCGCGGACGGTGTACATCCGGTCGGAGTCACGGTCGCGGACATACGCCGTCACTCCTTCGGGGTCCTGTTCGAAGGACTCCATCTCATGGAAGTAGCGCAGCTCGCCGGTGAGGGATTCGGCCGCCCGGCGGAGTACCGGTTCGAGGTCGTTCTGGCTGCACAGGCACCAGCCCGTCGGGCTGAACCTCGCGAGTCCGCCGCCCGGGTCGATCTCCTTGAACAGCCATTCGCCGGCGTCGCCGACCAGCGTCGGGGTCTGCAGGATGCCGTGGTTGTCCGCGAGGAGCGAGGCCGCGGACTTGATGTCGGCCTCGATGCCGGCCTTCCGGAACAGCTCCATCGTGCGCACGTTGTTGCCCCGGCCCCGTGGATGGACCGAGGTCCCGGAGTGTCTCTCGACGAGCATGTGCCGTACGCCCAGTCGGCCCAGGAAGAGGGACATGGACAGGCCCACGAGGGAGCCGCCCACGACGAGGACGGGGACCTGGTGATCGGTTTTCCGGTGCATCGGGCACTCCAGAGGCGGGTGGTGGTCCGTCAGGTGCGTCGCAACTTCCATGCCCCTTCCAGGCCCCTTCGGCAGGGGTTCCGCGCGCTCAATCACCCACCTGGTTCACGCGAGTCGCGCACTTCGAAGGACCGGCACAGGATCAAAAAGCGCTGACGCCGCGTCATCGGTGAAGGCGCAGGCCGCTGCCCCCGCGAAGGAGATGTGCGAAGCATGACGACGATCTCGGAAAAGGTTTCCCCGACCCGAACGACCCGCCCGGTGTCCAAGCGGGTCTCGCAGTCCGTCTTCGACGGCTCCCGGCTCCGGGTCGTCCTGCTGGTGGACGTCTACGACGGCGCACAGCAGCAGTTCCTGGAGGCCTACGAGCAGCTGTGCAACCAGGTCGCCCAGGTGCCCGGCCACGTCAGCGACCAGCTCTGCCAGTCGATCGAGAACCCCTCGCAGTGGCTGATCACCAGCGAGTGGGAGAGCGCCCCGCCGTTCCTCGCCTGGGTGAACAGCGAGGAGCACGTGCAGATGGTGAAGCCGCTGCACAACTGCGTCCGCGACACCCGTTCGCTGCGCTTCCACGTCGTCCGCGAGACCCGCGGCCCGGCGGCGGACTCCGTGCGCGTCCTGCAGGCCGAGCCTCGGATGGGCGACGGAGTGATCCGGCACGCGCTCACCTTCACCGTCCGGCCGGGCAGCGAGGCCAAGGTCGCGAAGATCCTCGCGGACTACGCCTCGCCCAAGGCGATCGTCGATGACACCACCCGGCTGATCCGCACCTCCCTTTTCATGCACGGCAACCGGGTCGTGCGGGCCATTGAGGTACGCGGTGAACTGATGGCCGCCCTGCGCCATGTCGCCCGGCAGCCCGAGGTACGGGCCGTCGAGGAGGCGATCAACCCCTACCTGGAGCAGGAACGCGACCTCAACGACCAGGAATCCGCGCGGGTGTTCTTCACCCGGGCGGCGCTGCCGGCCGTCCACCACGTCAGCGTCGACGAGCTCGCCGAGGGCGAGCGCCACGCGCTGTACTACCCGGCCCGCCCCGGCTGCGGGATGCGGCTCGCGGAACTGCTCGCGCAGCACGACGAGACCGCCGTCGAGGACCCGGCGAGCCCGGTGCTGCACAGCACGGTCTTCCAGCGTGACGACGTCGTCGTACGACTGGTCGAGCACCGGCCCGGCGAGGCCGTGGACGTCACCCCGGCTCAAGCCCTGACCGCCCTGCTGGACGGCGACGCGGTGCGGATGCAGCTGATCACCGACCGCCGCTCGCCGGACGCCTGACCCCCTCACCACCGTCGCATCAGACCACGGCATCACATTCACGGAGGAGTACGTGATGAAGCCCATTCCGAAGATCGTGGACCTCAGCGAGGTCGAGCCCAACACGCGGCGTGGCGGCGATCTGCGCGCCATGCTCACCCCCGCCACGGTGGGCTCCACCAGCGGTTTCATGGGTGTGGCCATCGTGCAGCCGGGCGACCGCATCGCCGAGCACTACCACCCGTACTCCGAGGAGTTCGTGTACGTCGTCTGCGGCGACATGGAGGTCGACCTGGACGGCGAGCCGCACCCGCTGCGGCCCGAGCAGGGCCTGATGATCCCCATGAACATGAAGCACCGCTTCCGCAACGTGGGCAATGTCGAGGCCCGGATCGTCTTCCACCTCGGCCCGCTCGCCCCCCGCCCGGCCCTGGGCCACGTCGACACGGAAGAGACGGAAGCCGTCGCCGTGGGGCAGGTCCGGTCGTGACCCGGCGCGTGGCGGTTACGGGCATAGGCATCGTGGCTCCGGGGGGTGTGGGCGTACCGGCGTTCTGGGATCTGCTCGCCTCGGGCCGGACCGCGACGCGCGGCATCACCTTCTTCGACCCCTCCGGACTCAGGTCACGGATCGCCGCCGAGTGCGACTTCGACCCGGCGGCGCACGGCCTGGACCCTGAGGAGATCGAACGGGCGGACCGTTACATACAGTTCGCCCTGGTCGCCGGCGACGAGGCGGTCCGGGACTCCGGTCTCGACCTGGGCCGGGAGGACCCCTGGCGGATCGGGGTCTCCCTGGGTACGGCGGTCGGTGGCACCACCCGACTGGAGCACGACTACGTCCTGGTGAGCGGCGCGGGTCAGCGCTGGGACGTGGACCACCGGCAGGCGCAGCCCCAGCTGCACCGGGCGTTCTCCCCGAGCACCCTGGCCTCCGCGGTGGCGGAACGATTCGGCGCCCAGGGTCCGGTGCAGACCGTCTCCACCGGCTGCACCTCGGGCCTGGACGCCGTCGGCTACGCCTTCCACACCGTCCAGGAGGGCCGCGCCGACATCTGCATCGCCGGTGCCTCGGACTCCCCGATCTCACCGATCACCATGGCCTGCTTCGACGCGATCAAGGCCACCTCACCGAACAACGACGACCCCGAGCACGCCTCCCGCCCCTTCGACAACCGTCGCGACGGGTTCGTCATGGGCGAGGGCGGCGCGGTGCTCGTCCTGGAGGAGGAGGAGCACGCCAAGGCCCGCGGCGCGCACATCTACTGCCTCCTCGACGGCTACGCCACCTTCGGCAACGCCTACCACATGACCGGTCTCACCAGCGAGGGCCTGGAGATGGCCCGGGCCATCGAGACCGCCCTGAACCACGCCCGCCTCGACCCCACCGCCATCGACTACGTCAACGCGCACGGCTCCGGCACCCGGCAGAACGACCGCCACGAGACCGCCGCCGTCAAGAAGGCGCTCGGACAGCACGCGTACCGCACGCCCATGAGCTCCATCAAGTCCATGGTGGGCCACTCGCTCGGCGCCATCGGCGCGATCGAGGTCGTGGCCTGTGTGCTCGCCCTGGCCCACCAGGTCGTCCCGCCCACCGCGAACTACGAGACCCCCGACCCCGAGTGCGACCTCGACTACGTGCCGCGCGTCGCCCGCGAACGGCCCCTGAGCGGTGTCCTGTCCGTGGGCAGCGGGTTCGGGGGCTTCCAGTCCGCGGTGATCCTGACCCGGCCGAGAGGAAGGACACGATGAGCGAACCCCATTCTCGGCGGGCGGCTGTCACCGGCATCGGTGTCGTGGCGCCCAACGGAACCAGCACCGAGACCTTCTGGAAATCCGTCCAGGAGGGCCGCAACGTCCTCGACAAGGTGACCCGCGACGGCTGCGAGCACCTGCCCATGAAGGTGGCCGGAGAGGTCCGCGACTTCGACCCCGCGGCCGCCGTCGAGGAACGCCTCATCGTCCAGACCGACCGCTTCACGCACTTCGCGATGGCCGCGGCCGACCTTGCCCTGGAGGACGCCCGCCTCGGCCGCGCCGACACCGACGGCTCGCCGTTCGACGTCGGCGTGGTCACCGCGGCCGGCTCCGGCGGCGGCGAGTTCGGCCAGCGCGAGCTCCAGCAGCTGTGGGGCAAGGGCAGCCGGTTCGTCGGCCCCTACCAGTCCATCGCCTGGTTCTACGCGGCCAGCACCGGTCAGATCTCCATCCGTCGCGGCTTCAAGGGACCCTGCTCGGTGGTCGCCGCCGACGAGGCCGGCGGCCTCGACGCCCTCGCCCATGCCGCCCGCGCGGTGCGCCGGGGCACGGACGTCATCGTGGCCGGCTCCACCGAGGCGCCGATAGCTCCGTACTCGGTGGTCTGCCAGCTCGGCTACGAGGAGCTCAGCCGGGAGACCGACCCGGCCCGCGCCTACCGCCCGTTCACCGAACAGGCCTGCGGGTTCGTGCCGGCCGAGGGCGGCGCCATGCTCGTCGTCGAGGACACCGGCTCGGCCCGCCGGCGCGGGCTGCCGGTGCGGGCCACCCTCGACGGCCATGCGTCGACCTTCACCGGGGCCTCCCGCTGGGCCGAGTCCAGGGCCGGGCTTGCCCAGGCGATCCGGGGCGCCCTCGCCGAGGCCGGGTGCGCCCCCGAGGAGATCGACGTGGTCTTCGCCGACGCCCTCGGCGTCCCGGAGGCCGACCGGGCCGAGGCGCTGGCCATCACCGACGTCCTCGGCGCGCACGGCAGACGCGTACCGGTCACCGCGCCCAAGACCGGGATCGGCCGCGGCTACTGCGCGGCGCCCGTCCTGGACACCGCCGCCGCGGTGCTCGCCATGGAACACGGGCTGATCCCACCCACCCCGGGTGTCTTCGACATCTGCCACGACCTCGACCTCGTGACCGGCAGCGCCCGCGCCGCCGCACCACGCACGGCGCTGGTCCTCAGCCGGGGCCTCATGGGGTCGAACTCGGCACTCGTGCTGCGCCACGGCGCGGCCGGGTGACGCGAACAAGCAGCTGCTGACCGGCAGCGAACGAAGAAGGAGTCCCTATGAGCATCACCGTGGACGAACTGTCCGCACTCATGAAGACGGCCGCCGGCGTCACCGTCTCCCCGGCCGATCTGCAGGAGCGGAGCGACAGCGGCTTCGACGCCTTCGGTGTCGACTCGCTCGGCCTGCTCGGCATCGTCGGCGAGCTGGAGAACCGGCACGGCGTGCCGATGCCGGTGGACGCCGAGCGGTGCAGGACGCCCCGCGCGTTCCTCGACCTCGTCAACAGCGCCATGCCCGCGGGAGCCTGACATGACCGGACACACCCAGAACGAGATCACCATCGCCGCGCCCGTCGACCTGGTCTGGGACATGACCAACGACGTGGCCAACTGGCACCAGCTGTTCAGCGAGTACGCCAGCGCCGAGATCCTGGAGGAGGCGGGGAACAAGGTCACCTTCCGGCTGACCATGCACCCCGACGAGAACGGCAAGGTGTGGAGCTGGGTCTCCGAGCGCGAGGCGGACCGCGCCCGCCTGCGGGTCAAGGCCCGCCGCGTGGAGACCGGCCCGTTCGCGCACATGGACATCCTCTGGCAGTACGAGGAGGTGCCCGCCGGTACCCGGATGGTCTGGACCCAGGACTTCGCGATGAAGCCGGACGCCCCCGTCGACGACGACTGGATGACCGACAACATCAACCGGAACTCCAAGGTCCAGATGGCCCTGATCCGCGACAAGATCGAGAAGGCGGCCACCGGCCGGCGCCGCGACCCGGCCCTGGCCGACTGAGCCGACCGAACCCACTGAGCCGACCGACCCACTGAGCCGACCGAACCCTCTGAGCCGACCGAACCGACCGAACCGCACGAGCCGTACGACAGGAGAGACACCGTGCACCAGGCCCTGATCGTCGCCCGTATGGCCCCGGGCTCCGCACCCGACATCGCGAAGGTGTTCGCGGAGTCCGACCGGGGAGAGCTGCCGCACCTCGTCGGGGTCACCCGGCGCAGCCTCTTCCAGTTCGGTGATGTGTACATGCACCTCATCGAGTCCGAGCGCGAGCCGGGACCGGCCATCGCCAAGGTCACCTCGCACCCCGAGTTCAGGGACGTCAGCGATCGTCTCCAGGCGTACGTCAGCGCGTACGACCCGGAGACCTGGCGCTCCCCGAAGGACGCGATGGCACAGCGCTTCTACCTCTGGGAGCGCGACGGCGGCGCCTGAACCGCAGGCCGCCCAGCCAACGGTGCCGGACCCGCGTACGACGCGGGCCCGGCACCGGCGTGCACGGGGTCCTCCGCCGCCCGATCAGGCGGGCACCGTGCACTCGAAGGCGTGCAGATACGGATTGACCGGCCGGATGTCACCCACCTGCAGTCCCGCGTCGGTCAGCCGGCGCACCATGCTGTCGGTGGTGTGCTTGGCCCCGCCGACGTTCAGGAGCAGCAGCAGGTCCATGGCCGTACTGAACCGCATCGACGGGGAGTCGTCGACCAGGTTCTCGATGACCACGACCCGGGCCCCCGGACCACCGGCCGCGATGACATTCGCGAGCAGCCGCGCGGTGGACTCGTCGTCCCACTCCAGGATGTTCTTGATGATGTAGGCGTCGGCCCCGACCGGCACGGCCTCCCGGATGTCACCGGGCACGATGCTCGCCCGGTCCTCCAGGTCCCCGCCCGGACGCAGCCGCGGCAGCGCCTTCTCCACCACCCGCGGCAGATCCAGCAGATAGCCCTTCATCGCCGGGTACTTGTCCAGCAGGCATGCCACCACATGCCCCTGCCCGCCGCCGAGATCGGCGACCGACCGGCTCCCGGACAGGTCCAGCAGCGCGGCGACCTCACGGGCCGACTGCTCGCTGGAGGTGGTCATCGCCCGGTTGAAGACGTCCGCCGATTCCGGCGCGTCCTCGTTCAGGTAGTCGAAGAACTCCTTGCCGTAGAGGTCCTCGACGACGTTGCGGCCGGTGCGCACGGCCTCGTCGAGCTTCGGCCAGGCGTCCCAGGTCCACGGCTCGGTGCACCACAGGGCGATGTAGCGGAGGCTGTGCGGGTCGTCCTCGCGCAGCAGCCGGGAGGTCTCGGTGTGGGCGAACGTCCCGTCCGGCCGCTCGGCGAAGACGCCGTAGCAGGACAGGGCGCGCAGCAGCCGGCGCAGCGGCTTCGGGTCCGTCTTCACCGTGGCCGCCAGGGTCTCCACGGTCATGGGGGCGTCCCCGAGCGCGTCGGCGACGCGCAGCCGGGCGGCCGCGCGGACGGCGGCGGCACACGCCGCCCCGAACACGAGCTCGCGCAGCCGCATCGACGGCGGCGGAGCGTCCTCCTGCGTCGGCTGCTTCGCCGCCGACGAGAGGTCGCGTGCTGGTGCGGTCATGTGCCGCCTTCCTTCCTTCTGAGGGTCCTTCTGGGGTTTCTTCTGGGGGTGCCGTACGTCCCTACGGTCAGCACAGACCCGCGGGCTTGGACTTCTTGCAGGTGTTGCCCTTGAAGGCGTTGCCGTGCTTGGTGGCTTCCTGGTTGATCAGGTCGGCGGGGCCGTTGCCCGACAGCTTGTTGTCGGTGACCTGGTTCTTGTCGCTGGTGGTGCCGACGAAGCTCTTGAAGATCACGACGCCGCCGGACAGCGGGGACTTGCCGGTGTTGCCGGTGACCGTGTTGTGCGTGACCAGGGTCTTTTCGGTGCCGGTCAGGACGATGCCCGTGCCCTGCAGGAAGGCCAGCCTGGCGGTCTTCTTGCAGTACTTGTTGTTCTTGACGACCTGGTTCTCGGCGACGGTGATGTTGCCCGCCTTCGGCTTGTTCTCGTCGCCGACGACGAAGACGCCCGCGCAGTTGCCGGTGACCGAGTTGCCGGCGACGGTCAGGTTGCGCAGCCGGCGCACGGTGACGCCGATCCGGTTGCCCTGCAGGAGGTTGCGCTCGACGACCGTGCCGTGGGTGTCCGTGGCGCCCTTCTCCGCGGTGACGGAGTTGGCGAGGAACAGGCCCGCGTCGCCGTTGTCCCGGGCGACGTTGTCGCGGTAGGTGCTGTGCACCGAGCGCTCCTCGGCGATGCCCCACTGACCGTTCTTGACGGCGGCCACGCCGTGCACGTTCAGGTTGGCCGCGCCCACGGTCATCACGCCGATCCGGGAGAACCCGGTGACGGTCATCCCGGTGATGGTCACGTCCTCGACGGGCTGCTTCTTGGTGCCGACCACGCAGATGCCGTTGCCCATCTCCGCGCAGGACTTCTGGGCGGCGGCCCTCGCCTTGCCGGCCTTCACCTTGCCCGCCTTGACCTTCTTGGCCGGCTTCAGCACGGTCTGCGGGCCCACGCCGCGCAGCGTGAGGCCGGGCGTGGTCACCTTGACGCTCTCGCGGTAGGTGCCGGCCATCACGACGACCGTGTCACCGGGCTCGGCGGCGTTCACGGCCTTCTGGATCGACTCGCCCGGGTGCACCCAGTGGACGCGATGGGCGGCGGACGCCGGTGCGGCGCCGAGGAGGGAGCCGCACAGGACGGCGGCACCGGCGAGGTATGTGATATGGCGTTTTGTCACATTTGGAAGGTTAGGAGTGGATGACCCGATAACCCGCTGGATGCTCCGTTCGGCGGCGTGTCATCCGCGTTGGACGACCGGGAAACCACAAAGGCGCGGTGGTCGCCGTAGCGACCACCGCGCCCCGAGCTCTTGGGCGGACTACCGCCCCCGAGGTCCGCCCTTCGGCATCCGCATGCCCCTGGGCATGGGTCCCTTCGGCAGCGGCATGTTGGACATCAGGTCGCCCATGGCCCGCAGTCGGTCGTTGGTCGCCGTCACCTGGGGGCCGGCAAGCACGCGCGGGAACTTGAGCATCGTCGTGCGCAGCTTCTTCAGCTCGACCTGGCCCTCGCCCGTGCCCACGATCACGTCGTGCACCGGCACATCGGCCACGATGCGGGCCATCTTCTTCTTCTCGGCGGCCAGCAGGGTCTTCACCCGGTTCGGGTTGCCCTCGGCGACCAGCACGATGCCGGCCTTGCCGACCGCCCGGTGCACCACGTCCTGGCTGCGGTTCATCGCCACTGCCGGCGTTGTCGTCCAGCCCCGCCCGATGTTGTCCAGCACCGCGGCGGCCGCGCCCGGCTGGCCCTCCATCTGGCCGAAGGCCGCCCGCTCGGCCCGGCGGCCGAAGACGATCGCCGTCGCGAGGAAAGCGAGCAGCAGGCCCAGGATGCCCAGATAGACCGGGTGGCCGATCAGGAAGCCGATCACGAGGAAGACGGCAAGGGTGCCGAGACCGACACCCGCAAGTACAAGACCGATCGTCTTATCGGCCTTGCGGGTCATCTTGTACGTCAGGACGATCTGCTTCAGTCGTCCCGCATTCGCAGCGTCCGCTGCGGGTTCCTTCCTCGCCATGCCCCGAAGTCTACGTGGCCCCGGGAGTGCCGACGACGGCAGTGCCCCGGGAAGGCCCCCGGAAGGGGCGTCAGGAGCGGCCGGCGGCCTGCTCCAGGAAGCGCTGCGCCTCGACCCGGTCCTTGGCACGACGGCGGTCCTCCAGTACGGAGGTCCAGGCGTTCTGGCGGGCGGTGCGCTGGCCGCCGCTCATCAGGATCGACTCGACGGCGCGCAGGGCGTCGGTGAAGGACGGGATGGCGGTGGCGCGAACGGGCGCGGCCTGCATGGTGGAGGTCCTCCCTCGAAGTGGCTGTACGTGCTGTGATACCAGGGTCACTGTTTGGTGTTACCAGGGCGTGACCGACCGGTCAAACACCAATGAAGCCTTGATGCGCGGGGCCGGAACGCTGACGCGGCCCTGACGTACGCCCTCATCAGCGAGGACGGTCAGGACCGCGTCCATTCGGTCATTACTGACCGGTAGCAACTTGTGCGTGAATTCACACGCAAATGGCCCAAGGCCGTGGCGGAGACCGTCAGACGGCCTGCGCGGCGACGAACGCGCCCCGCTTCTCCACGGCCATCTGGTAGAGGCGGCCGGCCCGGTAGGAGGAGCGGACCAGGGGGCCGGACATGACACCCGAGAAGCCGATCTGCTCGGCCTCCTCCTTCAGCTCCACGAACTCGTGCGGCTTGACCCAGCGCTCCACGGGGTGGTGCCGGACGCTCGGACGCAGGTACTGGGTGATGGTGACCAGCTCGCAGCCCGCCTCGTGCAGCTGGCGCAGCGCGTCGCTGACCTCCTCGCGGGTCTCGCCCATGCCGAGGATGAGGTTGGACTTGGTGACCAGGCCGAAGTCACGGGCCTCGGTGATGACCTTCAGCGAACGCTCGTAGCGGAAGCCGGGGCGGATCCGCTTGAAGATCCGGGGCACCGTCTCGACGTTGTGCGCGAAGACCTCGGGGCGGGACGAGAAGACCTCGGCGAGCTGCTCGGGGACCGCGTTGAAGTCGGGGGCGAGCAGCTCGACCTTGGTGCGGCCGCCCTCGCGCTCCGCTGTCTGCGCGTGGATCTGCCGGACGGTCTCCGCGTACAGCCAGGCACCGCCGTCCGCCAGGTCGTCGCGGGCGACGCCGGTGATGGTGGCGTAGTTCAGGTCCATGGTGACCACGGACTCGCCCACGCGGCGCGGCTCGTCGCGGTCCAGCGCCTCGGGCTTGCCGGTGTCGATCTGGCAGAAGTCGCAGCGCCGGGTGCACTGGTCGCCGCCGATGAGGAAGGTCGCCTCGCGGTCCTCCCAGCACTCGTAGATGTTCGGGCAGCCGGCTTCCTGGCAGACCGTGTGCAGGCCCTCGCTCTTCACGAGGTTCTGCATCTTCGTGTACTCGGGGCCCATTTTCGCCCGGGTCTTGATCCACTCGGGCTTGCGCTCGATGGGGGTCTGGCTGTTACGGACCTCCAGGCGCAGCATCTTGCGTCCGTCGGGTGCGACTGCGGACACGACCGGCTCCCTAGCGATTGATTCTTCGGCGTGCTCCAGCGTACGCCCGTGGATTCGAAAGCCTGCTGGCCAAAGTCAGGCAGCGGGTGTCTTCTCGATCACCCTCGGCGCGAGTTCCGCGTTCTCCAGGACGTCCTTGAGGTGCCGCTCCACCACCGGCAGCACCTCCTCGATCGTGACGTCCCGGCCCAGTTCGCCCGCCAGGGAGGCCACGCCCGCGTCCCGGATGCCGCACGGGATGATCCGGTCGAACCACTTGTTGTCGGGGTTCACGTTCAGTGCGAAGCCGTGCATCGTGACGCCCTTGGCGACCCGGATGCCGATCGCGGCGATCTTGCGGTCCTCGCGCCGCTGGCCGGCGTTGGAGGGCGCGTACTCCGGGCCGTTCATCCGCGGGTCGAACTCCTCGTCGTGCAGCCGCGGGTCGAAGTCCAGGGAGAGGCCTCCGATCGTCGGCCGCTGTTCGACCGGGTCGCCGAGTACCCACACGCCGCTGCGGCCCTCCACCCGGGTGGTCTCCAGGCCGAACTCGGCGCAGACGCGGATCAGCGCCTCCTCCAGGCGTCGTACGTGCGCGACCACGTCCACCGGGCGCGGGAGCTTCTGGATCGGGTAGCCGACCAGCTGGCCGGGGCCGTGCCAGGTGATCTTGCCGCCGCGGTCCACGTCGACGACCGGGGTGCCGTCGAGGGGGCGCTCGTTGTCCGCGGTGCGGCGGCCCGCCGTGTACACCGGGGGGTGTTCGAGCAGCAGCACCGTGTCGGGGACTTCGTCGGCGAACCGGGCCGCGTGCACCCGGCGCTGCTCGTCCCACGCCTCCTGGTACTCGACGGCATCCGCGCCGAACCCCATACGGACGAACCGCAACTCGCTCACGGCAAGCGCCTCCCTCGGCGATAAGGCGATAAGTGCGTCAGGCACGTAACGCGCCCAAGCCACTGTACGTCCGCCCGGCGCGCGTCAGCCTCGGGGGCAATCCTCACACGATCGGATGAATGAACGTCGAAGTGTGCGATCGGCTGCTCACTCTCCGCTACATTCGCGCCGTCCACGAGCGCCAAAAGGGCTGCTCACCGGCAATCCGGGCACAAGCTACCGAGCTGAGCCAGAAGGCAGGAGACCCCACCCCAGATGACGGACCGACCCGCGCAGCGCACCCCCAACCGCCAGCTCGCCGCGCTCATCGCAGAAGCGGGGTTCTCCAACGCGGGTCTGGCGCGTCGCGTCGACCAACTCGGCCTCGAACACGGGCTGGATCTCAGATACGACAAGACATCCGTCACCCGGTGGCTGCGCGGCCAGCAGCCCCGGGGCACCACCCCCGCGCTGATCGCCGAGGTCTTCACCCGGCGCCTCGGCCGCCGGCTCACCGCCCAGGATCTGGGCCTCGACGCATGCGCCCCGGTGTACGCCGGACTGGAGTTCGCGGCGACGCCCGAGGAGGCCGTCGACATCGTCAGCGGGCTGTGGCGCAAGGACTCCGGCAGCCACGCCGAGCTCCGCAAGATCGCGTTCACCCCGGCCGGGCTCGTGGTGCCCAGCCGGGACTGGCTGATCGGCCGCGCCGACGACAGGGTGGCCCGCGGCGAGCCGGCGCCGGCGCCCGCACCGGCGGCCCGGGTGCCGGCGCAGCTCCGTCCGGCCGTGCCCAGGCAGGTACCGCCCGTGCCGGGGCGCCCGCGCGGACAGACCGAACGCGGACCCGGCCAGAAGGTCACCGGCGGCGACATCGCCGCGCTGCGCTCCGTCGGCGACCTGTTCCGCACGCTCGACGACGCGTACGGCGGTGGGCACGCCCGGCAGGCACTGGTGCGCTATCTGGAGCACGAGTGCGAGCCGATGCTGCGCGGCACGTACGGCGAGCAGACCGGCCGCAAGCTGTTCGGCGCGGCCGCCGACCTCACCCGGCTCGCGGGCTGGACGTCGTACGACATCGCGGCGCACGGCCTGGCGCAGCGTTACTTCGTGCAGTCCCTCCGGCTCGCCCAGGCGGCGGGGGACCGGGCCTACGGCTCCTACGTCCTGGTCACCATGAGCCGTCAGGCGGTCTACCTCGGGCACGGCCGGGAGGCGGTGCAGCTGGCGCGGGTGGCCCAGCAGGGCGTCGGCACCAGCGCCTCGCCGGTCGTCCAGGCGCTTCTGCACGCGGCCGAGGCCCGCGCGCACGGAGTCCTCGGCGAGGTGCGGGCATGCACGGGCGCGCTGGTCCGCGCGGAACGCGCGCTGGAGGCGGCCCGCCCCGGCGACGAGGTCCCGCACTGGGCCCGCTTCTTCGACGAGGCCCAGCTCGCCGACGAGTTCGGCCACTGCCACCGGGACCTGCAGCAGTTCCGCGCGTCCGCCCAGCACGCCGAACGCTCACTGCAACTGCGTGCGCCCTCCTACGCCCGCAGCCGCCTCTTCTGCCGCGTCGTCCTCGCCACGGCTCGCCTGGGCCTCGGCGAACTCGACCAGGCGTGCGCGCTCGGCGTGGAAGCGGCGGGGGCGGCCGCGGAGATGCGCTCGGTGCGCGCGATCGAGTACGTCAAGGACTTCGAACGCCGACTGGAGCCGTACAAGGACGCGGCACCGGTAAAGGGCTACCGCGACAAGGTCGCCGCGCTGGGCTAGCGGGGCAACCGCGCCGGCCGGGCCGACGGGGTGCTGCGCCGGGCGGGGCGGCTTTCGACTCGGCTCGCCTTTTCGCCGGTCCTTCCTTCTCCACCGCTCGCTTCCGCCGCGGAGGTGCTCAGCCACGACGGTGTTGTCCGGCGGTGCCGGGCCGGCCTTGACCACTCGCCGTTGCGGGTGGCGATGGTCGCTTCCGTGCCGCGCCGTCGTGGCTGGTCGCGCAGTTCCCCGCGCCCCTTACGGGGCGCTATGCGGCTCGGCGTTGCACAGTCCGCCTTGTGCGGCTCGCCTTTGTGGTGCTCCCTCTTTCTCCACCGCTCGCTTCCGCCGCGGAGGTGCTCAGCCACGACGGTGTTGTCCGGCGGTGCCGGGCCGGCCTTGACCACTTGCCGTTGCGGGTGGCGGTGGTCGCTTCCGTGCCGCGCCGTCGTGGCTGGTCGCGCAGTTCCCCGCGCCCCTTACGGGGCGCTATGAGGCTCGGCGTTGCACAGTCCGCCTTGTGCGGCTCGCCTTTGTGGTGCTCCCTCTTTCTCCACCGCTCGCTTCCGCCGCGGAGGTGCTCAGCCACGACGGTGTTGTCCGGCGGTGCCGGGCCGGCCTTGACCACTCGCCGTTGCGGGTGGCGATGGTCGCTTCCGTGCCGCGCCGTCGTGGCTGGTCGCGCAGTTCCCCGCGCCCCTGGCGGGGCGCTTACGCTGCTCGGCGTTGCATGGGCTCTGCTCGGTTCAAGGAGCCTGATGCGTCCAGGTCTGCCAATATCGCTGCCGTTGCCCGGTGGGCCGAATGGAGGGCTCCCTGGACTGTGCTGGTGTCGCGGTGGTCGCCGCAGACGTAGAGGCCGGCCAGGAGGCGGACCGGGCGGCGGAGGTCGTGCGGGGGGCGCATGGCCGGGATCGCCTCCGGTGTGTGGTGGATCGCGAGGGTCTCCCAGCGGCGCGTCGACGTGCCGTAGAGACGGGAGAGGTGCATACGGACCGATGTGTCGATGTCCGAGGGCGGTGTGCCGAGGACCGTGGAGGAGATCAGGGCACGGCCCTGGGGGGCCCGGCTCGGGTCGATGTTGCTGACCACGGAGGTGTGGGAGACGGGGCCGCTCCGGTCGGCGTCCAGCAGGAGCGACGTGCCCGTCGTGAGCGTCGCCGGTTCGTCCGTCGTGTGGTGGACCACCGTGACCTGGTGGAAGTCCGGGACCCGGAGGCCCGGGAGCAGTTCGGCGGCGGCCCGGGCATCGGTCGCCAGCAGGACCGCCTGACAGCGGATCTCGCCGTGGTCGGCCGTCGTCACCGATGTCGTCGAGACCGAGGTGACCCGTACGCCCGTGCGGACCGTGCCGGGTGGCAGGGCGCGGGCGAGGAGCTCGGGGACGACCTCGGCGCCTCCCTCCGGCACGCACAGCCGCCCGCTCGCGAAGGAGCGCAGGGCGAGGTCCGCGCACCGGCTGGACGTCGTCAGCTCGGGGTCGCAGAGCAGCGCCGCGAGCAGCGGGCGCAGGAAGCCGTCGACCGTGCGGGCGGGTACCCCGCGCTCCGCGAGGGCGTGGGCGGCGGGGAGCTCGGGGCGGGCGAGGAGCCGCTCGACGGGCGTGGTCGCCATCCGGCCCAGCGCCGCGCCCAGACGTGCCTGGTCGACCGCGCTACCCATCGGCGCGGTCACCCGCGCCGGGGCCACCGCCGAGCCCCTGGGGGCGCTCGCCAGGGCGCGCACGGCATACAGTGCGCCCCTCGCGCTTCCTCCGCCCGCCGGAGCGCCGGCCCGGTGCCTGCGCCCGTTGCGATGCAGTAGCACGCCGGGCGCGAACCGGCGCAGAGCCAGGGCGTCCAGTCCCGGTGTCAGCTGTAGTTCCGGGTAGGACGTGGACAGGAGCTGACCGATCCGGTCGAGCCGGAAGCCGTCGACCTTCTCGGTCGACATGCGTCCGCCGACGTAGGGGGCGGCCTCCAGGACCGCGGTCGTTACTCCTGCGCTGTTCAGCCGATGAGCCGCGGAGAGTCCGGCGATACCGGCTCCCACGATGACGACGTCCGCCTGGTACGCGGGCTCATGCACGAGGCCCCTCCTCGATTGCGCGTCCGGTGGAGACGTGATGCCCCCAACAGGCTCCGGGGATACCCGAGTTCGGGTCGAGGTTAGGGCGGTGAACGGTCGAGGACAGTCGCGCATGAACAGGGCACGGTCGCACACCGGTCGCATGCGGTCACATGTGGCGTCAGGCCGCGCGAATCGCGTCCTCGATGCCCGGGAACGCGAACGTGAACCCCGACTCCAACAGCCGCTTGGGCACCACCCGTTGGCTGCCCAGGATGTCCCCGGCCAGCTCGCCCAGTGCGGTCCGCAGCACGGCGGCGGGCACCGGGAAGAGGGCCGGGCGGTGCAGTACCCGGGCCATCGCCGCCGTGATCTCACGGTTCGTCAGAGGCTGCGGCGCGGTGAGGTTGAAGGGGCCCGCCAGGCCCTCGGTGTCCATCAGGAACCTGATCGCGGCCACCTCGTCGTGCAGCGCGATGAACGACCAGTACTGACTTCCGTCACCCAGCCGGCCTCCGAGCCCCGCGCCGAAGAGCGGGAACAGCCGGCCCCAGGCCCCGCCACCCCGGGCGACCACCAGGCCCGTGCGCGGGAACACCGTCCGTACCCCCGCCTCCTGCGCCGGGGCCGCCGCCTCCTCCCACTCCACGCACAGCGACGGCAGGAAACCGTCCCCGGGCGGGGCGTCCTCGTCCACGATCCGGTCGCCGGTGTCGCCGTAGATGCCCATCGCGCTGCCGCTCACGAACACCCGGGGCGGCTCCGGCATGGCCGCCACCGCCTCGGCGAGCGCGGCCGTGCCGAGGACCCGGCTGTCCCGGATCGTCTTCTTGTACGCCGGTGTCCAGCGCCGGTTGCCGATGCCCGCCCCTGCGAGGTTCACCACCGCGTCGCAGCCGGCCAGCCCGGCCGTGTCCACATACTGCCCCTCGGGGTCCCAGCACACCTCGCCGGCGCCGTGGGCCCCGCGCCGCACCAGGCGGACCACCTCGTGCCCGTCCGCCCGCAGGGACCGCACCAGGGCGCTGCCGATCAGACCGGACGCACCGGCCACCGCGATACGAGAACGTTCCATGTGCCCCAGCATGCCCGCAGGTACGGCGGAAAACCCGATGGGCCCCCGGCGCGGCCCCGCTTAGGGGGTGTCCGGCGGATCAGGTTGGCTGAGAGAAGCGGCGGCTCTTGGCCGGCCGGAGCGGGGTCTGGTGCGTGCAGCTGCAAGGCGGAGGAGGGAGTCGACGCGGTGGGGGCACCTCCCGGCCGAAGGCTGGGGGACCTCGGCGAGTGACGACAACGCGGCCGGGGGTGCCCCCTCTGGGGGAGTGCGTGCCAGACCCCGCGACGCCGACAGGATCCGCCGGCCACCCCCTAAGGTGACCGGCATGGCAGATCCGTACATACGCACCGCCCTGCCCGACGACGAAGAGGAACTCGCCCTCCTCGACCGGGTCACCTGGTCCACCCTGCACGCGGTGACCCCCGAGCCGCAGCCGCCGTACCCGCCGTACTTCGACGAACGCCACACCCCGGACCAGTTCCTGGTCGCCGAGCTCGACCGGCGGATCGTCGGCTACGTCCGGCTCGCCCGTCCCACCCCGCTCGCCGCCAACACGCATGTGCTGCAGATCCAGGGCCTCGCCGTCACCGAGGAGGTGCGCGGCCGCGGCGTGGGACGCATCCTGATCCGGGCCGCCGTCGAGGAGGCCCGGCGGCGCGGCGCCCGACGGCTCACCCTGCGCGTCCTCGGACACAACACCCCGGCCCGCAAGCTGTACGAGGCCGAGGGCTTCGCCGTCGAGGGCGTACTACCCGAGGAGTTCCTCCTCGACGGGCGGTACGTCGACGACGTCCTCATGGGGCGGACGGTGTGACGGTCAGGACGTGATCAGGTCGCCCGTGTCCACCGGCTGGGTCGCGTCCGCCCCGCGCTGCGCGTCACCGGCCACCTCGTCGGCCGTCAGGACGTACCCCGTCTCGTTGTCCGAGGTGGAGCGGGCGAACACCACGCCGTACACCTTGCCGCCGGTGGTCAGCAGCGGGCCGCCGGAGTTGCCGGGGCGGACCGTGGAGCGGATCGAGTAGATCTCCCGGGTCACGGTGGCGTCGTTGTAGATGTTCTGCCCGGTGGCCTGCACCTTGTTCGCCACCGTGGCCGCCTGCAGGTTCAGGTCGCCGTCCTGCGGGTAGCCGGCGACCACCGACGAGTTGCCGCGCGCCGCGGCGGTGTCGAACCTCAGCACCGGCGCGCGCAGTTCCGGCACGTACAGCACCGCCACGTCCCGGTCCGGGTCGAAGAGGACCACCTGAGCGTCGTACGCCGGCCCCACCCCGCCGATCCGCACGCTCGGGTTGTCGATGCCGGCCACCACATGGGCGTTGGTCATCACATGCTCCGGCGCGAACACGAATCCGCTGCCCTCGCGGCCCTGGGTGCCGGAGGAACCCTCGATCTTGACCGTGCTGCGCTTGGCCGCGTTCGTCGCGGCCGCCGTGACGTTGTCGCCGGAGGGCTTGGCGACCTGGGCCGTCGACTCGTTCTCGAACGGGTTGAAGACCTGCGGGAAGCCCGCCTCGGTGAGCGCCGAGGTGGCCCGCGAGAACCAGGCCGGGGTGGTGTCCGGCATGGTTCTCTGCACCGCGCCGAGCAGCGTCGAGTCGCGGATCGCCGTCGTCACCGCGGGCGACGAGGACGCGGCAAGCACGCTCGCCGCCACCCAGGCCACGATCAGCACCGCCACCGAGTTGGCGAACGCCCCGCCTATCCCGTCGGCCACCCGCAGCGGCCCCTCGTCCAGCTCCCGGCGCAGCCGCAGCGCCAGCCGCCCCGCCAGCTCGTGCCCCACCACCGCCGGCACCAGCACCGTCAGCACCGCGACCACCGTCGCCGTCGCCGTCCCGCGCGTGACCAGCTCCATCACCCACGGCAGCACCCACACGCCGATCACCGCGCCGCCGACGAACCCGGCCAGCGAGACACAGCCGGCCACCAGCCCGCGCCGGTAACCGGACGCCGCGTACACGAGGACCACCAGTACGAGCACCAGGTCGAGCAGGTCCACTGAGCCGCCTTTCTCTCGGTGCCCTTAATACGGTCGGGACAGGTCCAGTGATCAGTTCACGCGCGCGGGAACCTCGGGAACCGGCCACGCGTGCGTGTACCTCCTGAAACGTCCCGGACCGGGACGATGGTTCCACCAGGTGGCACAGCACACATCGCGGACGCGGTGGATCAACCCGAGAGTGGGTGCCATGCGTGTCCTCCCCAGAGCGGGGCGGCGCACCAGGATCACCGTCCTGACGCTGCTCGGCTGTCTGCCCGGCCTTGTCGCCGTCCTTACGCTGGTGCTGTGCACCCAGGGCGTCGACCGCCCCGTCGCGATGCACCTCGCCGCACCCGCGCCCGCCAGCCCGGCCGGCCGGTACCGGGCGCCCCGGCCGCGTATCGTGCCGCGCTCGGCCTGGCTGAACGCCACCGTCCGCCGCATCCAGCCGCCGCCGCGCTACGACGACAAGGTCGTCGCCGTCTTCGTGCACCACACCGACTCGCCCAACGGCTACTCCTGCGCACAGGCGCCCGAGATCATCCGCCGCCTCTACACCGGCCAGACCGGCGACCGGGACTGGGACGACATCGGCTACAACTTCCTCGTCGACCGCTGCGGCACCATCTACGAGGGCCGTGCCGGCGGCACCGACCGGGCCGTCACCGGCGCCCACACCCAGGGCTTCAACCACCGCACCGCAGGCATCGCCGCCCTCGGCACCTTCACCGCCGGGGTGCCGGTGCCGCGCGCCATGACCGACTCCATCGCGGCCCTCGTCGCCTGGAAACTCGGGCTGGCCGACGTCGACCCGCGCGCCAAGGCCCGCCTGGTCTCCAGCAACGACCGCAGCCGCTACCAGCAGGGCACCACCGTCGCCCTGCCCGCGGTCGCCGGCCACCAGGACGGCTACATGACCAACTGCCCCGGCGCCGCCCTCGCCGCCCGCCTCCCGGAGATCAGGGCGGCGGCGGCCCGGCTGCAGGGCAGGGTGCCGACGAGGGCGGCCACCGGAACACCGACCAGGACGCCCACGGCGACCTGGCCGGGAACGCCGTGGATGACACCCCTGCGCCCGGCCACGGCGGCACCGGTGACACCGGCGCGAACGCCTGCGGGAACACCCGCGAAGACGTCCACAGGCACGCCATAGCCGATACGCAGGCCCCACAGATCCGCGCGTCCTACCGTCGAGGACATCAGCAGCCGACTGGAGGTGGGGATCATGAACAGCAGTCGTACCGAAGCCCGTACGGAGACCACGCAGGGTGCGGAGGGCACCGGGAAGGCCGGCCGGGTCAGGTCGTCCCGGGGACCGTGGGCCGTGGTCTGCGCGGTCGCGACGGTCGTCCTCGGACCGGCCGCGGTCACCGCGTCCGCCCTCGACCAGGCCAACGCGGCACCGATGCACCATGCGGTCAAGGCCGAGCAGACGCAGGCGTACATCCCGTCGGACGTGACCCGGCGCCGCACTGCGGCGTGACACTCACGCCCCGACACTCACGCCGTGGCGCTCACTCCTTGAAGCGGTCCCACAGCTTGGGGAACCGCTCGGAGAGCACCCGCTCGTTCTCGAAGTCGACCGGGGCGCCCTCCGGTTCGGAGGGAGCGGGCGCGATACCCAGATCCGGCGCCACGGTCCCGGTGAGCTGCTCGTACGCCTCGTCCGCCGCGTACCCCAGCTCCTCGCCGTCGCCGTCGACCTCCTCGTCGAAGTCGTCCAGCAGCTCCGCCAGCGTGTCCGGATCGTGCACGGCACCCTCGTAGACATCCCGGCCCTGGCCGATCAGCCAGCACCGGAAGAAGTCGAACGCGTCGTCGCTCGCGCCGTCCAGCAGCACCCAGGCGGCGCCCCACAGGTCCCAGCGGTAGGCGCGGTTGTAGCGGGCCTCGAAGTGACGGGCGAAGTCCAGGACCAGGTCCGGCTCCAGCTGGAGCAGCCGGTCGACCAGCAGGTCCGCCTGGTCGTCGGGGTCGCCCTCGGCGGCCTCGCGGGTGGCGTCGACCAGCTCCCAGAACTCCGTCTCGTCCATCACGGGTCCAGCATCGTGCCTGAGCGCCGGGGGCGCACGCGGAGTGGTGCGGATTGTTATGCGCCGTCGCCCGGCCGTGCGTAGAGCCCCGCCAGCCGGGCCGCGTCCGCCGCGAAGCGCGCCCGCAGCCGGGCCGGCGCGAGCACCTCGGCCTCCGGCCCCAACGCGGTCAGCTGGCCGTGCGCGACCTCCTCGCTCTCCACGGGCAGCGTCACCGTCACCCACCCCCGGTCGTCCGGGGTCCCGGCCGCCGCGAGGGCCTGCCGCGCGGCGGCCGGATCGACGGCGTACGACAGCCTCCGCACCCCGATCGCCGACAGCCGTACCACCACCTGCGCGTGCAGCAGGGACCGCGCGAACTGCTCCGCCCGCTGCTCCCAGAACCCCGGCAGATCGAACTCCTCGTCCCGCTCGAACCGTTTCCCGCCGGCCTCCACGGAGGTGAACCGGTCGATGCGGTACACCCGGTAGGAGTCGCTGTCCGCGACCCGCGCGCACAGGTACCAGACCCCGGCCTTCAGCACGAGCCCGTACGGCTCCAGTTCCCGCCGTACCTCCGACTCCCCGCGCCGGTAGTGCGCGACGACCCGCCGGTCGTCCCACACTGCGTCGGCGACGGCGGGCAGCAGCGCGGGGGTCTCCGGCTCGGTGAACCAGTTGGGCGCGTCGAGGTGGAACCGCTGCGCGGCGGTACGGGACGCGTCGCGCAGGGACGGCAGCAGCGCGGCGGACACCTTCAGCCGGGCGGCACTGGCCGCGTCCTCGAGGCCCATCTCCCGCAAGGCCCCCGGCATCCCGCTCAGGAACAACGCCTCGGCCTCGCTCCGCCCCAACCCCGTCAGCCGCGTCCGATACCCCCCGACCAGCCGGTACCCGCCCGCACGCCCCCGGTCCGCGTACACCGGCACCCCCGCCTCCGACAGCGCCTGCGCGTCCCGCATCACGGTCCGCTCGGACACCTCCAGCTCCACGGCCAGCTCACCGGCGGTCATGACGGACCGGGACTGCAGCAGAAGCACCATCTTGATGAGCCGGGCGGCGCGCATGCGTTCATGATGCCGGGGCCCACCGACAGAGGGGGAAAAGGGAAGCGGCGGAGAGGGGGGAAATGGGAAGCGGCGGACCGGAAGGTGTGCGCACCCTCTTGTCCGCCGCAACGTCGCTCGGCCGGGACGGCGCAGGTCGGCGGTGCCGAACCGCGCCGTGGCCCAGTCGGTTTCCCTACAGCCCGTACTTCTCCCGGGCTTCCTTCACCGCCGTCGCCTTGACCTCGCCGCGCCGGGCCAGCTGGGCCAGGGCCGCGACCACGATCGACTCGGCGTCGACGCCGAAGTGGCGGCGGGCCGCCTCGCGGGTGTCGGAGAGGCCGAAGCCGTCCGCGCCGAGCGAGGACCAGTCCTGCTCCACCCACTGCGCGATCTGGTCCGGGACCTGGCGCATGTAGTCGGACACGGCCAGGACCGGGCCCTCGGCGCCGTGCAGGACCTGGCGGACGTACGGGACGCGCTCCTCGCCGCGCAGGAGTGCGGCGTCCGCCTCCATCGCGTCACGGCGCAGTTCCGACCAGGACGTCGCCGACCAGACGTCGGCGGCCACGCCCCACTCGTCGGCGAGCAGCTGCTGCGCCTTCAGCGCCCAGTGGATCGCCGTACCGGAACCGAGGAGCTGGATGCGCGGGGCGTTGGCCGGGACGGTCACGCCCGCGGACTCCGCGGTGTTGAAGCGGTACAGGCCCTTGACGATGCCCTCGTCGATGGCGAGCCCGGCCGGCTTGGCGGGCTGCGGGAGCGGCTCGTTGTAGACGGTCAGGTAGTAGAAGACGTTGGAGTCCTCGCCCGGAGCCGCCTCGCCGTACATCCGGCGCAGACCGTCCTTGACGATCGTCGCGATCTCGTAGGCGAAGGCCGGGTCGTACGTCATCGCGGCCGGGTTGGTCGCGGCGATCACCGGGGAGTGGCCGTCGGCGTGCTGGAGGCCCTCGCCCGTCAGGGTCGTACGGCCGGCCGTCGCGCCGACGAGGAAGCCGCGGCCGAGCTGGTCGCCGAGCTGCCACATCTGGTCGGCGGTCCGCTGCCAGCCGAACATCGAGTAGAAGATGTAGAACGGGATCATCGCCTCGCCGTGCGTCGCGTACGCGGTGGACGCGGCGATGAAGTCGGCCATCGAACCGGCCTCGGTGATCCCCTCGTTGAGGATCTGGCCGTTCTTGGCCTCCTTGTAGTACATCAGCTGGTCGCGGTCGACCGGCTCGTACGTCTGCCCCTTGGGCGAGTAGATGCCCAGGGAGGGGAAGAGGCTCTCCATGCCGAAGGTGCGCGCCTCGTCGGGGACGATCGGTACCCAGCGCTTCCCGGTCTCCTTGTCCCGGACCAGGTCCTTGACGAGGCGGACGAAGGCCATCGTCGTCGCCACGTTCTGCGTGCCGGAGCCCTTGTCGAAGGAGGCGAACGCCTTGTCGGCGGGGGCGGGCAGCGGAGCCAGGGCGTGGGTACGGCGGGCGGGGGCCGGGCCGCCGAGGGCCGCGCGGCGCTCCTGGAGGTAGCGCACCTCGGGGGAGTCGGCGCCGGGGTGGCCGTAGGGCACCTTGCCGTCGACGAAGTCGCTGTCCTTGATCGGCAGCTCCAGCAGGTCCCGCATCGTCTTGAACTCGTCCACCGCCAGCTTCTTCATCTGGTGGTTGGCGTTCTTCGACGCGAAGCCCTCGCCGAGGGTGTGGCCCTTGACGGTCTGGGCGAGGATCACGGTCGGCGCGCCTTTGAACTCGACGGCGGCCTTGTACGCGGCGTACACCTTGCGCGCCTCGTGACCACCCCGGGAGAGGTGGAAGCACTCCAGGATCTTGTCGTCGCTCAGCAGCTTCGCCATCTCGGCGAGCGCGGGGTCCTTGCCGAAGAAGTCGGCGCGGATGTAGGCGGCGTCGCGGGTCTGGTACGTCTGGACCTGCGCGTCCGGTACCTCGCGCAGGCGGCGGACGAGGGCCCCGGTGGTGTCGAGCTGGAACAGCTCGTCCCACGCAGTACCCCACAGCGTCTTGATGACATTCCAGCCCGCGCCGCGGAACTGGGCCTCCAGCTCCTGCACGATCTTGAAGTTGGCGCGGACCGGGCCGTCGAGGCGCTGCAGGTTGCAGTTGATGACGAAGGTGAGGTTGTCCAGGCCCTCACGGGAGGCGAGCGCGAGCGCCGCAGTCGACTCCGGCTCGTCCATCTCGCCGTCGCCGAGGAAGGCCCAGACGTGCGAGGCGGTGAGGTCCTTGATGCCGCGCGCGGTCAGGTACCGGTTGAAACGGGCCTGGTAGATGGCCGAGAGCGGGCCGAGGCCCATGCTCACCGTCGGGAACTCCCACAGCCAGGGGAGGCGGCGGGGGTGGGGGTACGACGGGAGGCCGTTGCCGCCGGCCTCCTGGCGGAAGTTGTCGAGGTGCGCCTCGGTCAGCCGGCCGTCGAGGAAGGCGCGGGCGTAGATGCCGGGGGAGGCGTGACCCTGGATGTACAGCTGGTCACCGCTGCCGTCCCCCTCCTTGCCCTTGAAGAAGTGGTTGAAGCCGGTCTCGTACAGCCAGGCGGCGGAGGCGAAGGTCGCGATGTGCCCGCCGACACCGTGTTTCGAGCCCCGGGTGACCATCGCGGCCGCGTTCCAGCGGTTCCACGCGGTGATCCTCCGCTCCATCTCCTCGTCGCCGGGGACGGCCGTCTCGACGGCGGTGGGGATGGTGTTGACGTAGTCGGTCTCGAGCAGCTTCGGCAGCGCGATGCCGTCCGCCTCGGCGCGCTCCAGCGTGCGGCGCATCAGGTACGCGGCGCGGTACGGCCCGGCCTCCTTGGCCACGGCGTCCAGTGAGGCCTGCCATTCGGCGGTCTCCTCCGGGTCCCGGTCGGGGAGCTGGTCGAGCGCGCTCGGCTGGATGGCCTGGGGGTCGGTCATGTCGCCGCCTTCCTCAGTCGAAGGGGGTTCCCTCATCGGTAAGGGGTTCTTCGGGGGTGCCCTTGGTCTTTGGCAGGACAGGGCGTGAGGCTCTGGTGGAAGCCCGTCGGCGACTCTAACTCCCTGATCGATGATCGATCAAAGGGTTCAGGGGCAAAACCTCTCGATTCCGAGAAAGTCGGCACGGGGTGCCTTCGGCGATGGCACCGGGTGACGTGATCCGATCGACGTTTGCGCAGGTGAGGCGGTGTCTGAGCGGGGGTGCGCTCTTCTGGTTCGGGACGGGGACGCGGTCGGTCGGTTCAGGACGGGGACGCGGTCGGTGCCGCGGTGTCGGCGGCGCCCCGCGCCTGCCCCCGCACCGACAACAGGACCGCCAGGGCGCATCCGCATGTGATCGCCCAGTCGGCGAGGTTCATCACGCTGAAGTCGCGGACGGAGATGAAGTCGACCACCGCTCCCCGCATACCGCCTGGGGAACGGAAGACACGGTCCGTCAGATTGCCGACCGCCCCGCCCAGGATCAGCCCCAGCGAGACCGCCCACGGTGTGCTGGTCAGCCGCCGGGACACCCGGACGACGGCGACGGCGACGCCCGCCGCGATCAGCGTGAACACGATGGTCGTGGTCCGGCCCATGCTGAACGCCGCGCCGGGGTTGCGCTGGACCCGCAACTCCATCCAGGTCCCGATCACCGGTAGGGCGGCACGCCCCTCCAGCCAGGCGACCACCGCCAGCTTGCTCCCCAGGTCGACGGCGTAGGCGAGGCCGGCCACGCACCACAGCACCCATACCTGCCGCCGCTTCACCGGCGTCTCGCCCACCGTCACGTCAGGCCTCCTCGTCGCCCCGGATCCCGGATCCCGGATCCCGGGTCAGCGTACGGCGGCCCCTCACGCCCGCGGCGCGCACCCCAGGACATGCGCCTTCACGATCTCCGCGATCCGCGGGTCCCGGCGCTGGAACGCGGCGACCAGCTCCTCGTGCTCCTCGGCGTACGACTGCTGGACCGTCCCCAGCCAGCGGATGGAGAGGGCGGTGAAGACCTCGATGCCCAGCCCCTCCCACGTGTGCAGCAGGACCGAATTGCCGGCCGCCCGGACCAGCTCGCGGTGGAAGCCGACCGTGTGGCGGACCTGGGCCGTGCCGTCGGCGTTCCGGTCGGCCTCGTAGAGCGCCGCCACGTGCGGTTCGAGCGCCGAGCAGTCCTCCGCCAGCCGCTCCGCCGCCAGCTCCGCCGCGATCGCCTCCAGCCCGGCCCGCACCGGGTAGCTCTCCTCCAGGTCTGCCGCCGTCAGGTTCCGGACCCGCACGCCCTTGTTCGGCGCCGACTCGATCAGCCGAAGGGACTCCAGCTCACGCAGTGCTTCCCGCACCGGCGTCTGGCTGACCTCCAGCTCCGTGGCGATCCGCCGCTCCACGATCCGCTCGCCCGGCTGCCAGCGCCCGCTGACGATCCCCTCCACGATGTGCTCGCGGATCTGCTCGCGCAGCGAGTGGACGACGGGCGCGGTCATGGGAGCTCCTTAAGGGCGTTTGACGTTTAGACAATAAGGCCGGACTGCCTTTCGGGAGAGGTGCACGGGGGCGCTTTCGCGCAGGTGAGACGAGACTTACATGCTTCCCGGGCCGACGGGATCCGTAAAGCCCCGCAGCGTCGACCCGGCGGGGCTGAGGCCGACCGCTCGGGCCACCGGGCGGCTCTGCACCTGGTCGGGGCCGAGTACCGCACTCCGCCCACCCGGGACACCGTCAAGCCGCGCGGCAGCGGTCTCTCCTGGCGGCTGCGGAAGAAACCGCTCCGCTCGGTCGGCAAGGCGCACAGCATCGCCGTAGGGGTCGTGGGCCAGGGGGTGGCGTCATAGGGGCGTCGGCGAGGACCGCCGACATGGCCAGGTGGACGGTGGCGGTGAACTCGTCCTGGTGGAGCGGGAGTTCGAGGAGCGCGCAGGAACTGAGGAGTTCGGCGTCCGGAGTGGCCAGTAGGCCCTGTATCCGTGCGTTCAGGGCGTCGCGGTCCGCGATGTACGCGTAGGCGGTGGGGATTCCGTCCACACGGGCGAGGCGCAGGAGCGCGAAATGGACGGCGGCCTCGGTTGCGGTGGTGAGTAGTCCGGTGGCCTGGTCGTGCAGCAGACCCGGCTGCGTTGATGGTGGTGAGTGCGCTGGTGGGGTCTCCGGTCTCGCCTTGGCGGTTGGCGAGGTTGTTGAGAAAGGCGGCTAGGGCGATCTGGCGGCGGGTGACCTCGTGATCGCCTGGGCACTCGACGTAGTACCGGGCCACCAGGCCGCCCATCGAGTGGCAGAGGAACACGACCTGGGCGTCGGCGCGTTCCGGAGCCGAGGAGCGCCGGCGTTCCAGTTCCTCCGCCACGCGTTGTGGCGGAACGAGAGCCGCCAGTCGTAGCCGAACTCGTAGCCGCCAGTCGAACGATCCACCGGGCACCCCGGTCGACGGGGTGCCAGAACGCCCGGGATGACGTGGAAGTCGGGCATCACGCCGAGAGGACGTATGCCGTCGCCGGGGTGGTCGTCGCCGATGTCGGCCGGCGGCCGGAGCCGCTTGACCGACCCGCCGAACGTGCGCCGGGCTCGCCATGACGCACCCCCCGACAGGTCCCATACGGCGTTGCCGTCCGTTCTCCGAAACCGCGTGTGAACTGACTCACCGTAGCGGTCGCCGGGCGGGCGCAGCAGGGAAAGGGTCATGAGAGGGGCAAAATGCGGCGCCCCCGGCCGGAGTGCTCCGGTCGGGGGCGCCGTGGAACAGCGTCAGTACTGCCTGGCTGGTCAGAGACCGAGCTCGACCTCGAACTCGCCGGCCTCCAGGATCGCCTTGACGGCCGTCAGGTAACGGGCCGCGTCGGCGCCGTCCACCAGGCGGTGGTCGTAGGACAGGGTCAGGTACGTCATGTCGCGGACGCCGATGACCGTGCCCTCCTCCGTCTCGATGACGGCCGGACGCTTGACCGTGGCACCGATGCCGAGGATCGCGACCTGGTTCGGCGGCACGATGATCGTGTCGAACAGCGCGCCGCGCGAGCCGGTGTTGGAGATGGTGAAGGTCGCGCCGGACAGCTCGTCCGGGGTGATCTTGTTGGCGCGGACCTTGCCGGCCAGGTCCGCCGTGGCCTTGGCGATACCGGCGATGTTGAGGTCGCCGGCGCCCTTGATGACCGGGGTCATCAGGCCCTTCTCGGAGTCCACCGCGATACCGACGTTCTCGGTGTCGAAGTAGGTGATGGTGCCGTCGGCCTCGTTGATCCGGGAGTTGATGACCGGGTGGGCCTTCAGCGCCTGGGCGGCCGCCTTGACGAAGAACGGCATCGGGGAGAGCTTGACGCCCTCGCGGGCCGCGAACGAGTCCTTGGCCTGGGCGCGCAGGCGCATCAGGCGGGTCACGTCCACCTCGACGACCGAGGACAGCTGGGCCTGCTCGTGCAGCGCCTTGACCATGTTGTCGCCGATGACCTTGCGGATGCGGGTCATCTTGACGGTCTGGCCGCGGAGCGGGGAGACCTCAAGCGCCGGGGCCTTCTTGGCGGCGGCGGCCGGAGCGGCAGCGGCCACGGGGGCCGGAGCAGCGGCGGCGGCCTTCGCGGCCTCGGCGGCGGCGATGACGTCCTGCTTGCGGATACGGCCGCCGACGCCGGTGCCCTTGACGGAGCCCAGGTCGACGCCGTTCTCGGCGGCGAGCTTGCGCACCAGCGGGGTGACGTAGGCACCCTCGTCGACCGGAGCGGCCGGAGCCGGAGCCGGGGTGACGGGGGCGGCGGCCACCGGCGCGGGGGCCGGAGCCGGGGCGGCCGGAGCCGGAGCGGCGGCGACCGGGGCGGGCGCGGCCGGAGCAGCCGGAGCGGGCGCCGGGGCAGGGGCGGCGGGCGCGGGGGCCGGAGCCGCAGGGGCGGGCGCGGCCGGGGCAGCGGCGACGGGCGCCGGAGCCGGAGCGGCCGGGGCAGCCGCCGGAGCGGCACCCGGGGCGCCGATGACGGCGAGCTTGGCGCCGACCTCGGCGGTCTCGTCCTCGCCGACCACGATCTCCAGCAGGACACCGGCGACCGGCGCCGGGATCTCCGTGTCGACCTTGTCGGTGGAGACCTCGAGCAGGGGCTCGTCCTCCCCGACCTCCTCGCCGACCTGCTTCAGCCAGCGGGTGACGGTGCCCTCGGTGACGGACTCACCGAGCGCGGGCAGGACCACGTCCGTGCCGGACGCGCCACCGGCCGGAGCGGCGGGCGCAGCGGCGGCGGGGGCCGGGGCCGGGGCGGCGGGGGCCTCGGCGACCGGCGCGGGGGCCGGGGCGGCCGGAGCCGGAGCGGCCGGAGCCGGAGCGGCGACGGGCTCGGCGACCGGGGCCGGGGCGGCAGCGGGCGCGCCCGTGCCGTCGTCGATGATGGCCAGCTCGGCGCCGACCTCGACCGTCTCGTCCTCGGCGACCTTGATCGAGGCCAGGATGCCCGAGGCGGGGGCCGGGATCTCGGTGTCGACCTTGTCGGTCGACACCTCGAGCAGCGGCTCGTCGGCCTCGACGCGCTCGCCCTCGGCCTTCAGCCAGCGGGTGACAGTGCCCTCGGTGACGCTCTCGCCGAGCGCCGGAAGGGTTACGGAAACCGCCATGGTTTCGGTTGCTCCTTACGAATTGCGGAAGTCTGAGTCGTCGCTTGTGCCGACCGAGGGTCAGTCGTGCGAGTGCAGCGGCTTGCCGGCCAGGGCCAGGTGGGCCTCGCCGAGCGCCTCGTTCTGCGTCGGGTGGGCGTGGATGAGCTGGGCGACCTCGGTGGGCAGCGCCTCCCAGTTGTAGATCAGCTGGGCCTCGCCGACCTGCTCGCCCATGCGGTCGCCGACCATGTGGACGCCGACCACGGCACCGTCCTTCACCTGGACGAGCTTGATCTCGCCGGAGGTGTTGAGGATCTTGCTCTTGCCGTTGCCCGCCAGGTTGTACTTCAGCGCGACGACCTTGTCCGCACCGTAGATCTCCTTGGCCTTGGCCTCGGTGATGCCGACGGAGGCGACCTCCGGGTGGCAGTAGGTCACGCGGGGGACACCGTCGTAGTCGATCGGGACGGCCTTCAGACCGGCCAGGCGCTCCGCCACCAGGATGCCCTCGGCGAAGCCGACGTGCGCGAGCTGGAGGGTCGGGACCAGGTCGCCGACGGCGGAGATGGTCGGGACGTTCGTCCGCATGTACTCGTCGACCAGGACATAGCCGCGGTCCATGGCGACGCCCTGCTCCTCGTAGCCGAGGTTGGCGGAGACGGGCCCGCGGCCCACCGCCACCAGCAGGATCTCGGCCTCGAACTCCTTGCCGTCGGCGAGGGTGACCTTGACGCCGTCGGCGGTGTACTCGGCCTTCTGGAAGAAGGTGCCCAGGTTGAACTTGATGCCGCGCTTGCGGAAGGCGCGCTCAAGAAGCTTGGAGGAGTTCTCGTCCTCGACCGGGACGAGGTGCTTGAGGCCCTCGATGACGGTGACGTCGGCACCGAAGGACTTCCAGGCGGAGGCGAACTCGACGCCGATGACACCGCCGCCCAGGATGATCGCGGACTTCGGCACGCGGTCCAGGACGAGGGCGTGGTCGGAGGAGATGATGCGGTTGCCGTCGATCTCCAGGCCCGGCAGCGACTTCGGCACGGAGCCGGTCGCGAGGAGCACGTGGCGGCCCTGGATGCGCTGGCCGTTCACGTCGACGGAGGTGGGGGAGGAGAGACGCCCCGTGCCCTCGATGTACGTCACCTTGCGGGAGGCAATGAGCCCCTGCAGACCCTTGTACAGGCCGGAGATGACACCGTCCTTGTACTTGTGGACGGCCGGCACGTCGATGCCCTCGAAGGTGGCCTTGACACCGAACTGCTCGCTCTCGCGGGCCTGGTCGGCGATCTCGCCCGCGTGCAGCAGGGCCTTGGTGGGGATGCAACCCCGGTGCAGGCAGGTACCGCCGACCTTGTCCTTCTCGATCAGGGCGACGTCCAGGCCCAGCTGCGCCCCGCGCAGGGCCGCGGCGTAACCACCGCTACCACCGCCGAGGATCACTAGGTCGAAAACGGTGCTGGCGTCGTTCGCCACGTCACGTCCTCCATGCATGTGCGCCGTACGCCGGTCAACGGCGACCGGTCGGCGGCTGGTGTCCGGCCGCTCTTCTTCGGCCCTGTGGGTGGGGCCCTGTCCTGCCGAGCCCCATCTTCGCACTTGTCGGAGGTGAACGAGACGCGGGGCCGGGGTGTGAGACACCACACGCAGCGCCCCGTCAGGGGCGCGGGGGTCCCCCGGCCGAAGGCTGGGGGAGGAACTGCGCGACAAGCCACGAACCACCCGCAGCCGCCGCACAACCGAACCCACCGAGCTGTTCGGCGACGGGGCCCTGCACTACCCGCAGGCGAGGCCCCGTCCACAAAACCCGACGTCAGCCGAGGTCGCCGGCCGCGGTCAGCTCGGCCAGCCGCACCAGCGTCCGCACCGCCGACCCCGTGCCGCCCTTCGGCGTGTACCCGAACGGCCCGCCCTCGTTGAACGCGGGCCCCGCGATGTCGAGGTGCGCCCAGGTGATCCCCTCACCCACGAACTCGCGCAGGAACAGTCCGGCGACCAGCCCGCCGCCCATCCGCTCACCCATGTTCGCGATGTCGGCCGTGGCCGAATCCATCCCCTTGCGCAGGTGCTCCGGCAGCGGCATCGGCCACGCCGGCTCGCCCACCTCCTCCGCGGCCTCGTGCACCGTGGAACGGAACGCGTCGTCGTTCGCCATGACGCCGAACGTCCGGCTGCCCAGCGCCAGCATCATCGCGCCGGTCAGCGTCGCCACGTCCACGATCGCGTCCGGCTTCTCCGCCGACGCCGCCCACAGCGCGTCGGCGAGCACCAGCCGCCCCTCCGCGTCCGTGTTGAGCACCTCGACCGTCTTGCCGCTGTACATGCGCAGCACGTCGCCCGGCCGCACCGCGGACCCGGACGGCATGTTCTCGGCCAGCGCCAGCCACCCGGTCACATTGACCTCGAGACCGAGCCGCGCCGCCGCGACGACGGCCGCGAAGACCGCCGCCGCCCCGCTCATGTCGCACTTCATCGTCTCGTTGTGGCCGGCCGGCTTGAGGGAGATACCGCCCGAGTCGTAGGTGATGCCCTTGCCGACGAAGGCGAGGTGCTTGTCCGCCTTGGCGTGCGTGTACGACAGCTTCACCAGCCGCGGCGTCGCCGCCGAGCCGCCGCCGACGCCGAGGATGCCGCCGTAGCCGCCCTTGGTGAGTGCCTTGTCGTCGAGCACCTGGATCTTGATCCCGTGCTCCTTGGCCGCCTCCTGCGCGATGCCCGCGAAGATGGCAGGCGTGAGGTCGTTCGGCGGGGTGTTGATCAGGTCACGGGCGCGGTTGAGCTCCTCGGAGACGGCCGTGGCGCGGGCCGCGGCCGCCTTGTGGGCCGCGTCCCGCGGCTTGCCGCCGAGCAGCGCGGCCTCGGCGAGCGGCGCCTTGCCGTTCTTCGCCTTCGGGTCCTTGCCGTTGTCCTTGTAGGTGTCGAAGGAGTACGCGCCGAGCAGTACGCCCTCGGCGATGGCGCCGACGGCGGCCGCGTCCTCGACGGGCAGCGCGAAGGCCGCCTTCTTCGCCCCGGTCAGCGCGCGGGCGGCGACACCGGCCGCCTTGCGCAGCGCCTCCGCCGGGTAGTCGCGGTCCTCGGGCTCGGCGCCCAGGCCCACCGCGATGACCAGCGGTGCCTTGAAGCCCGCCGGGGAGGGCAGCTTCGTCAGTTCGCCCTCGGCACCCGAGGCACCGAGGGTCTCCAGGACGCCGGCGAGCTTGCCGTCGTAGGCCTCGTTCACGGCCTCTGCGCCCGGCGCTACGACCGGGCCCTTGGCGCCCTTGGCGACACCGATCACGATCGCGTCGGCCCGGAGGCCGGGCGCCGCTGAGGTGCTGAGAGTGAGAGCAGTCACGGTGGTGGAATCTCGCTTCCGATGTTGAGTTGCTGTGGCCGAGCGGGTGGGTCGACCGGGCCCGGGAAGCGACCCTAGGTGTGGCCTCAGGGCGCGTTGCGACCGGGGCCTTCACCCTGTCGGCGAACACCTGGGACGAGCCTACGCGTGTGTATGCGTTCGCTCATTCCTACGGCCGTTCACCTGAGGGTGGCGTCGTCGCCATTTCCGGCCCATCCCCACCGGCGGGCCGGGGCACACTCGTGGCGTTCAGGGCCGTGCGCCGCGCGGTCCCCGGGATGGGAGATCATCCTGGGGTACCTCGCCGAACACCCTGGAGCCCGCCCGGTGATACCCCGCACCATGCCTCTGCTCGCCCTTCTTGCACTGCTCGCCGGCTGCACCCAGGCCTCGGAGGGGTCCGGGCGCTGGCAGCCCGAGCCCGGGGTCAGCTGGCAGTGGCAGCTGAGCGGCCGTGTCGACACCTCCGTCAAGGCGTCCGTCTACGACATCGACGGCTTCGACCAGTCGAAGGCGACCGTCGCCGCACTGCACCGCGACGGCCGCAAGGTCATCTGCTACCTCTCCACCGGCGCCTGGGAGGACTGGCGCCCGGACGCGAAGAAGTTCCCCGGCTCGGTACTGGGGCGCGGCAACGGCTGGGAGGGCGAGCGCTGGCTCGACATCCGCCGTACGGACGTCCTGAAGCCATTGCTGACGTCCCGTCTCGACATGTGCAGGGACAAGGGATTCGACGCGGTGGAGCCCGACAACATGGACGGCTACAAGAACCGCACCGGTTTCCCCCTGAAGGCGGTCGACCAGCTCCGCTACAACAGGCTCGTCGCCCGACTCGCCCACGACCGGGGCATGTCGGTGGGCCTGAAGAACGACCTGGACCAAATACCGCAGCTGGTGGGGGACTTCGACTTCGCGGTGAACGAGCAGTGCGCCCAGTACGGCGAGTGCGACGACCTGAAGCCGTTCATCGAGGCGGACAAGGCGGTCTTCCACGTGGAGTACGAACTGCCGACGAGCAAGTTCTGCGCCGAGTCACGGAAGTTGAGGCTGAGCTCGCTGGAGAAGAAGTACGAACTGGGGGTGTGGCGCAAAACCTGCTGACGCCGGTCAGCCGAGGCAGAGAACGACCAGCGCGGTCGTCGCCGCCGTCTCGGCGAGCGCCCCGAACACATCCCCGGTGACCCCGCCGAACCGCCGCCTGCAGTGCCGTAGCAGCACGTCGGTCGCCATCTCCGCGCCGACCACCGCGAGCAGCGCCCGCAGACTCTCGCCGGCCCCGATCGCCGCCCCCGCGCCCGCCGCGGCCGCCATCACCGCGACCGTGACCAACGAGGCCCCCACCTTCGGCACCACCCCCGCGACCGCCGCCCCCAGCCCCTCCGGCCGGGCGGCGGGGACCCCGTCCACCGCGGCCAGTGTCAGCGCCAGCCGCGCCACCGTCCCCGAGACGACCGCGGCAAGCGCCCCCCGCTGCCACGAGTCGCCGTACGCCTGGGCCAGCGCGGCCACCTGCCCGAGCAGGACGAGGAGGAGCGTGATCACCCCGAACGGTCCGATGTCCGACTGCTTCATGATCCGCAGGGCGTCCTCCGCGGGCTTGCCGCTGCCCAGCCCGTCGGCCGTGTCGGCGAGGCCGTCCAGGTGCAACCCCCGGGTGAGCACGGCCGGTAGCGCGACGGCGGCGACCGCGGCCAGCAGCGCACTCGCACCGGCCAGCAGCAGCAGCGCACCGGCCGTGCCCGCGCAGACGCCGACCGCGAGACCGGCCAGCGGAGCGCACAGCATGCCGCCGCGGGCCGCCTCGCGGTCCCAGCGGGTCACCTTCACGGGGAACACGGTGAGGGTGCCGAAGGCGAAGCGGAGGCCGTCCGGCCAGGGAGTCGCAGAGGTCGCAGCCACCGGCGAAGGTTACCCGGTAGTCAGGAAGGGCCGTGTCCCGGCCGGGCGTCGGCCCGCCTTCAGGCGCGCCCCGAACAGGATCTGACCAAGCCTCCGCCGGACTTCGGCCGGGGATAAAGTGCGCACATGGGGCACTGGTTGGAACGGAACATCATCGAGCCCGGCAAACTCCCGCTGCTGCTCGCCCTGACCGCCTTCGTCCTGACCTTCGTGATCACGCGGGTCATCACCCGGCTGATCCGGGCCGGAAGGGGCCCGTTCGGCAATGTGAAGGCGGGCGGGCTGCACATCCACCACGTGGTCCCCGGGGTCGTCCTGATCATCGTCGGCGGCTTCGGCGCGGTCGCCAGCGCCCGCCAGGGCTTCGGCGCGGCCCTCGCCGCGATCGTCTTCGGGATCGGCGCGGGGCTCGTGCTCGACGAGTTCGCGCTGATCCTGCACCTCGACGACGTCTACTGGACCGAGGAGGGCCGCAAGAGCGTCGAGGCCGTCGTCATCACCGCCGCGCTGGTCGGGCTGCTGCTCGCCGGGTTCTCCCCGTTCGGCGTCAACGACCTCTCGGCCGACGAACTCCAGAGCCGGGGGACCGTCATCGCCAACATCGTGGCGAACTTCGCCTTCTCGCTGGTCGCCCTGAGCAAGGGCAAGACCCGCACCGCGATCTTCGGCGTGGTCGTCCCGCTGGTCGCGATCGTCGGCGCGGTCCGGCTGGCCCGCCCCGGCTCGGCCTGGTCCCGCCGCTTCTACGCCAACCGCCCGCGCGCCCGGGCCAGGTCCGGACTGCGCGCCTACCACCACGACCGCCGCTGGGCCGGGCTCACCCGGACCCTTCAGGACTGGATCGGCGGCAAGCCCGACCGCCCCGAGCCGGCCCGGCTGCCCGGCCGCCGGTGACCGTACCGGTTCCGCAGCCGCCGGCCCGCCACCACCGCCCCGCCCAGCGCCGCCACGCCCACGATGGCCGCCAGATGCTCCTTGCCGGCGAGGTTCTCCTTCACCCCCACCTCGACCGCCATCGCCGCCGCCACGGCGCCCGCGGTGACATAGGCGCCGTAGCGCCAGCCCAGGTAGAGCGCGATACCGACGACGGCGGCCGACGGCCCGGTGTCCACGACCCTCGCGTCCGAGGCGGGCAGCCCCAGCGGACTGCCCGGGCCGAGCGAGATGCCGAGGCGGGCGTACAGCGTCCCGGCGAGTGTCGCCACGTACGCGATGGTCAGGGTCCGCCACCAGCCCAGGCACACCTCGGCGATGCCGAACACGACCAGGATCTGCGCCAGCGCACCCCACACCGGCAGATCCAGCGCCGGCACGAACAGCGACAGCGGGGTGCGCAGCAGCGCCAGCCAGAGCGGGTCCTGGGCGCGGACCGCCCCGATGTTCTCCACGAACCGGTAGCCCCACGGCTGGTTCTGGGCGAACTGCAGCAACGTCGTCAGGCACACCGCCGTGACCGCCATCGGCACCGCCCGCAGCCGCAGCTTCAGCAGCGGACCGCGCACGGTGGCGTGCAGCAGACCCCACTCGGTGCGGGCCCAGCGGGCGATCGACTTCATGCGGTGGTCCTCATCCGTGGGCTCTCATCCGTGGGCTCTCATCCGTGGGTTCTCATCCGTGCGTGTCCAGGTGCCGACGGCGCACCCACTTCGGCAGCCCCGGCGCCGCGGTCCCCAGGAACCCCTCCGCACGGGCCGACGCGAGGCCGATGCGCGGCAGGTCCGCGCTCTTCTCGAAGAGCAGGAACCGGGGCTCCCAGATGGGCCGGTACTTGGCGTTGGCCCGGTACAGGGACTCGATCTGCCACCACCGGGAGAAGAAGCTCAGCAAGGACCTCCACAGCCGCAGCACCGGCCCCGCGCCGAGACGCGCACCACGTTCGAAGACCGACCGGAACATCGCGAAGTTGAGCGAGACCTGGGTGATCCGGATGTCCTCGGCACGGCGCAGCAGCTCGATGACCATGAACTCCATCAGCCCGTTGTCGGAGTCCCGGTCCCGGCGCATGAGGTCGAGGGAGAGCCCGCCCGGCCCCCACGGCACGAAGGACAGCAGGGCCCGCAGCTCGCCGTTCTCGTCGGTGCACTCCAGCATCACGCACTGCCCGTCCCGGGAGTCCCCGAGCCGCCCCAGCGCCATGCTGAACCCGCGCTCGGTCGCCCCGTCCCGCCAGTCGTCGGCCCGCCGGATCAGATACGACATCTCGTCAGCCGGGATGTCCTCGTGCCGGCGGATCCGTACCGAGTACCCCGCCCGCCCGACCCGGTTGTGGGCCTGCCGGACGGTGCGCATGGCCCGCCCCTCCAGCGTGAACTCGGCGACCTCGACGATCGCCTCGTCGCCGAGCTCCAGGGCGTCCAGCCCGTGCCGCGCGTACACGGTCCCGGCCTCCTCTCCGGCGCCCATCACCGCCGGGATCCACCCGTGCGCCCGGGCCTCGCTCAGCCACGGCACGATCGCCCCCGGCCAGGCCTCCGGATCCCCGATCGGATCCCCGGAGGCGAGGCTCACCCCGCCCACCACCCGGTACGCCACCGCCGCCTTCCCGGTGGGCGACCACACGACGCTCTTCTCCCGGCGCAGCGCGAAGTACCCGAGGGAGTCCCGCTCCCCGTGCCGCTCCAGCAGCACCCGCAGCCGCTTCTCGTCGTCCTCGGTGAGCGGGTCGACGGCGCGGCGGGAGCGGAAGGCGGCGTAGAGCACGGTGAGGACGAGGAGCGTGCTGAGCACGTTGACGACGACGTTCACCCAGTTGGGCGGTGCGATGTACGGGAACCGGGAGGGGTCGGCGGCGACCGACACCAGGCGCAGGGTGCCGTAGTGCCAGCGCTCCGCGAACGTCGAACGCGCGGCGTGCGGGGCCTGGTTGGTGACGGTCACGAGGAGGGCGGCGAACAGCGAGGCGAGGAGCCCGCCGCCGACGGCGACGGTGGCGGCGAGGCGGGGGTTGGACCGGTCGCCCTTGGCGTAGAACTCCCGCCGGCCGACCAGCAGTGCGCCCACGAACGCGGCGGTCAGCGCGATCGAGATCCAGTTCTGCGCGTACCGCCGGATCTCCGGGAAGGCCATGGCGAACGCGAACAGTGCGAGGAACAGCCCGCTCAGTACGAGGTTGAGGATCCAGGCGGCCCGCTTCCGCCGCCGCATGGTGATGGCGAGGAACGCGGTGAACACGCCGGAGGCGAAGCCGGCCGTCAGCAGGTACGGCGTGAAGAAGTTCTCCTGGTTGTGCCGCCGTACGTCCTGACCCAACGACACCCACACCGCGCTGAGGAAGTTGACGAAGGCGACGACCCGCAAGTACCACACGGCGAAGGCGGCGGCCCGCTGGGAAACCCCGCTGCCCTGCCGCCCCGGCTCACGTCCATCACACTGCTCCACGGCAATTCGGGCATCTCCCATGGAGAGGGATCATATGGGCGTCTCCGTGGCGAACCCTGCCATCCAAGCCGACGCCACCACGTCTCCAACCCCGCTTTTTGCCCAACACCCGCCTCACCCGAGGGTTACCTTCTCCACGGCCCGCCTCACCCGAGGGCTGCCCTCTCCACGGCCCGCCTCACCGGAGGGCTGTCTTCTTCAGGCCGCCTCGCCCGCGGGTCCCCTCGTCCGCCGGTCTCTCCGTCTCCGCCGGTCTTCTTTTTCCGTCGCGACGGTGATCGGCCGGGACGGTGCATCTCGGCGGTGCCCAACCGGCCCTGCCTCGCCCGGCCCCCGCCCTTTTACCCGTTCCCTCGGCGGCCGGTCTTTGGCCTCCGTCGGCCCCTTGGTCCGCCGGTCTCTCCGTCTCCGCCCGTCTTCTTTTTCCGTCGCGACGGTGATCGGCCGGGACGGCGCATCTCGGCGGTGCCGTCCCGGTCGTGACCTGTCCGGTGGCTACTCCTCCGGCTTCTCCTCGGTTTCCGGCTCCGGCTCCGGCTCCGGCTTCTCCGGGAGTTCTGCCGCCAGTGCCGCCGCGGCCTGGACCAGGGGCAGGGCGAGCAGGGCGCCCGCGCCCTCTCCCACCGTCACGCCCTGCTCCAGCAGCGGCTCCAGCGCCATCCGGTCCAGCGCCTTCGCCTGCCCCGGCTCCCCGCTGCCGTGCCCGGCCAGCCACCAGTCCGGTGCCCGGAACGCGACCCGCTGCGCGACCAGCGCGCACGCGGCGGTCACGACGCCGTCCAGGACCACCGGCAGCTTCCGCACCGCCGACTGCAACAGGAACCCGGTCATCGCCGCGAGGTCCGCCCCGCCGACCGTCGCCAGCAACTGCAACTGGTCCCCGAGCACCGGCCGCGCCCGCCGCAGCGCGTCCCGGATCGCCGCACACTTCCGCATCCACGTGAGGTCGTCGATGGCGAGACCGCCCCGCCCGGTCACCACGGACGCGTCGGTCCCGCACAGCGCGGCGACCAGGACGGAGGCCGCCGTGGTCCCCCCGACGCTGACATCACCGAGCACCACCAGATCGGTGCCCGAGTCGGCCTCCTCGTCGGCCAGCGCGACACCCGCCCGGAAGGCCGCCTCCGCCTCCTCCAGGGTCAGCGCGTCCTCGATGTCGATACGGCCGCTGCCGCGCCGCACCCGGTGCCGTACGACCTCCTCGGGCAGCGTGTCCGGATCGCAGTCCAGAGCCATGTCCACGATCCGCACGGGCACCCCGAGCCGCCGGGCGAGCACCGCCACGGGGCTGGCCCCCTCCAGGATCGCCCGCACCAGCAACTCCGCGCTGCCCGCGGGCCGCGCGGAGACGCCGAGTTCGGCGACGCCGTGGTCACCGGCGAAGAGAAGGACCCGCGGCCGTTCGACGGTCCGTACCGGTACGGACCCCTGTGCGGCGGCCAGCCACTCACCCAGGTCGTCCAGGCGGCCCAGCGACCCGGGCGGCACGGTCAGCCGCTCCCGGCGCGCCTCGGCGTCCCGGCGTACACCGCCGTCGGGGCGCTCGATCAGATCGGTGAAGTCGTCGAGATTAAGCGAGCTCATTCGCCGAACAGTACCGGCACGGAACGAACGGTTCGGCGTCAGATCGCCACCACACCCGCACGGCGTCTTTGCACGCAAGATCGGTATCCCATACGTTCCGGTTTGCAGTGGATTGTGTTCCGGGAAGCAGAGGGAGCCGCCCATGCCGCCCAAGCCCGAACTCGCCCCGGGCACCGACCGGTTCCACGAACCGCGCCGCGAGGACTGCCCCTGGTGCGGTTCCAGACGCCTGCGCACCCGTCTGCGCGCCCCCGACCTCCTCCACCACCGACCCGGCACGTTCGCCGTCGACGAGTGCCGCGACTGTGCCCACGCCTTCCAGAACCCCCGGCTGTCCCCGGAGGGCCTCGCCCTCTACCACCGGGACTTCTTCGAGGGCCGCCTGGAGGACTACGCCGAACGGTTCCGCGCCACCCGCTCCGGCCGCCGCCGGCACCGCGCCGCGGCCCGCGCGATGGCGGCGCTGCCGGAGCCGGAGAGCTGGCTGGACGTGGGGACGGGCCACGCCCACTTCCCGCGCACGGCGAAGGAACTCTTCCCGTACACCTCCTTCGACGGCCTGGACACCACCCTCCGGGTGGCACGGGCCCAGACCGAGGGCCACATCGAGGAGGCCCACTGCGGCCGGCTCACCGCCCCGGAGGTCCTGGCCCGCCTCCGCGCCCGCTACGACGTGGTCAGCATGATCCACCACCTGGAACACACCCCCGACCCACGCGCCGAACTCCGCGCCGCGCTCACCGCGCTGCGTCCCGGCGGCCACCTCCTCATCGAGGCACCGGACCCGCGCAGCACGTTCGCGAGGCTGCTGGGCAAGTGGTGGCTCCACCACGGCCAGCCCCGCCACCTGCATCTCATGCCGCCGGCCAACCTGCGGGCGGAACTGGAGTCCCAGGGCTGCGAGATCCTGAAAGCCGACCGGAAGACGCCCCACATTCCGTACGACATCTCCGCGGCACTCTTCCTGGTCCTGGGCCGGCTGGTGCCGAGGCGGTGGCTCCCGGCGGCGGCCCCGTTCGTGTCCCTGACAGCGGCCGTCGACCACGCCCTGGCTCCGCTGCTGCGCCGGACACGCTTCTCGAACACCTATCGGATCATCGCGAAAAAGGGGGGATGACAGCCCGTTGCACGGCCGCGCCCCTCACCTCAGCACCACCGCCTGCCCCGCCACCACCAGCACCACCTGCTCGCACTCACCCGCGAACGCCGCGTTCAGCCGCCCCAGTTCGTCCCGGTACCGTCTCCCGGACGCCGTCGCCGGCACGATCCCCGACCCCACCTCGTTCGACACGGCGACCACCGTGCGCCGGGTCGCCCGTACCGCGTCCGTCAGCTCCCGCGCCCGCTCCCGCAGCGCCTTCTCGCCGCCCGATGCCCACTCCGTGTCGTCCCACGCCCCGACGGAGTCCATCGCGTCCGTCAGCCACAGCGACAGACAGTCGACCAGCAACGCCGGCCCGTCCTGCGCCAGCAACGGCACCAGGTCGCAGGTCTCCGTCGTACGCCACGACCCCGGCCGCCGCTCCCGGTGCAGGGCCACCCGCGCCGCCCACTCGGTGTCCCCGCCGCGGATTCCGCCGGTGGCCACGTACAGCACGTCGGGAAAGGACTCCAGCCGCCGCTCGGCCTCCACGGACTTCCCCGACCGCGCCCCGCCCAGCACCAGCGTCCGCCGCGGTACGTCCGGCACGTCCTCGTACACGCCCACCGTCAGCGTCGTACCGTCCGGCACCGCCCGCGCCCCGGCCGTCGCCAGCCGCCGCCGCAACTCCGCGCCGGGCGGCAGGTCGTCGTCCAGATGCACGGCGAGGACATCCGTGGCCGGCCCCACCGAACCGACCGCCCGCAGCCGCGCCAGCGCGTCCGGCCGCCCCACGACGTCGAGGAGCACCATGTCGTACGAGTCCGCGCTCCCGTTCTCCAGCCCGGCCGGCGCCCCGCCCGGCGGCAGGTACAGCAGCCGCTGCCCCTCGGGACCGGTCACCGCGTACCCGGTGCCGCCCGCGTCCATCGCCACCGCCCGCACCCGATGCCCCGTCAACAGCGCCAGCTCCCGCCCGTCCGGTACCCGCGCCGGCTGCGGCAGCCCGGCCGGCACCTCGACGGCCGGCCCGTCGTGCGGATGCGACAGCAGCACCTGCCGTACGCCTCCGAGCGACCGCCCGGCCCGGGCCGCCGCGAACGCCGCACCGGGCGTCAGATCGAGCAACAGCGTCCCGTCGACGAGCAGCGCGGTGGCGGCCCGCGCATCCTCCCCGACGGCACACGCACAAGCCGCGCAGGAACAGCCGGGGCGAGGCAGCCCCGCAGGAGCACCGGTACCGAGCAAAGTCACTTCCACGTACTGATTTTCACCCGTCCCGATGGTTCTCGCTCCAGTTGGCGCCCCCTGCAGCGCGCCCCGAAGGGGCGCGGGGCTGTATGTGACATGCGGCTCCGCCGCGTGAGCGCGACCAGCCCCCACGCGCCCGCACCCACCCCACAACCTGCGGAGTCATATCGGCACCCGTACTGAACCGCATACGATGCATCAGTTGGATCAAAGGGAGGCCTACATGGCGGCATGGACGTGGCGGTTCGAGAAGGCCGACGGGACGGAGGTCCAGCCCGCGGTGGAGCCCGAGGAGTTCACCACACAGGGCGACGCCGAGTCCTGGATCGGCGAGCAGTGGAAGGCCCTGCTGGCCGGCGGCGCCGACCAGGTGCGGCTCTTCGAGGACGCCACCGAGATCTACGGCCCGATGAGTCTGCACGCGGAGGCCTAGGACGCGTCCGCGAACGTCGGCCGGGGCGGCCCCAGTCGGCCGCCCCGCCGTCGCCGCGTCACTGCTCGCCCAGCGTCACCCCCACCGTCCGCCGGACACCTTCCCGGCTGTACGTCACCGTCGTCTTCTGCCCCGGCCGGTCCGAGGCGAGCGACACGGCCAGTGAGGTGATGGTGGTGATGCGGTCGTCACCCACTCTGGTGATGATGTCCCCGGTCCGGATGCCCGCCCGGTCGGCCGCGCCCCCCGGCTGCACGCTCACCACGGCCACCCCGGCCGGCTGGTAGTTCTCGTCGACGACCGTGCGCGCGGTGATGCCGAGCGCCGCCCGCCCCGAGTCGGTCACCTTGCCCTGCTTGATGATCTGGTCGGCGACCGTCTTCACCATCGACGCCGGGATGGCGAACCCGATCCCGGGCGCCGCGCTGCCGCCCAGGTCGGGATCGCTCGCGGCGAGCGTCGGGATGCCGATGACCCGGCCGTCCAGGTCGACCAGGGCGCCACCGCTGTTGCCCGGGTTGATGGCGGCCGAGGTCTGCACCATGTTGGCGATGGTGGCGCCCGTACCGCCGCCCTCGGGGTTCTCCGTGACGGTCCGTCCGGTCGCCGAGACGATGCCCTCGGTCACGCTGGACGACAGCCCGAGCGGCGACCCCATCGCGAGCGTGATCTGCCCGACCTGGACCTTCTCGGTGTCCCCGAAGGAGGCCGGCTTCAGCCCGTCCGGGACCTTGTCGAGCCTGATGACCGCCAGGTCCTGCTCGGGGTAGGAGTAGACGAGGGACGCGGTGAGCGGTTCCTCGCTGTTGGCGGTCGTCACCCTGAACGTCTTCTCGTTCCCGACGACATGCGCGTTGGTGACGATGCGTCCGCTGCCGTCGTAGACCACACCCGAGCCCAGGTCCCTGCTGGCCTCGATCTGCACGACCGACGGCAGAACGTTCTTGATCACCTTCAGGTACTGGTTCTGCAGATCGGTCACCGACACCGGGACCGCCGCCTGCTGGGCGTCCTGGGTGGTCGAACCGGCCTCGGCCGAACCGCTGCCCGGGACGGAGCAGCCGGAGACGAGGACGAGGCAGCAGGAGCCGAGCGCGGCGGTCGTACGGAGGGTCCGTCGGGTACGGGAGACATCCATGCCCCGAGTCTCGCCGCGGGGTGCCGGTCCGGCTCGTACTGCTGACCCGAACGGGCAGGCTACGGGGAGGTCAGCCGCGGACCCCGCACAGGTGCAGCAGCGCCGCGACCGACCGGTACGGATCCGTCCGCCCGGCCCGCTCCTCCGCCGCCAGCAGCGCCTCCACGTCGGAGGGCACCTCGGCGTCGTCCGCCGCCGTGTCCGTGAACACCCGCACCCCGTACCAGGAGTGCAGCGGCGCACCGATACCGGCGAGGGTGGCGGTCAGCGTGCCCAGCCGGTCCGCCCGTACGTCCAGGCCGAGCCGGTTGCGGTAGGAGACGGTGTCGAACGCGTCCAGCGCCCCCGCCCAGTCCCCGGCCAGCCCCGGCCGCATGGCCAGTGCCTCGGCGTTGCGCACCAGCAGCGACAGCAGCCCGCCCGGGGCCAGCATCCGGGCCACCCCGGCCAGCAGTGCGTCGGGCTCCTCGACGTACATCAGCACACCGTGGCACAGCACCACGTCGAAGCTGCCCGGCAGGAAGTGGACACCCGTGTCCCGCCCGTCGCCCTGGACGATCCGCACCCGCTCGCGGATCCCCTCCGGCTCACCGGCCAGGTTCTCCCGCGCGGCCGCGATCATCGTCGGATCCTGCTCGACACCGGTCACCTGGTGCCCGGCCCGGGCCAGCCGCAGCGCCTGCGTGCCCTGGCCCATCCCCACGTCGAGCACCCGCAGCCGCCGCCCGACCGCGAACCGTCCGGCTATCTGCTCCTCGAGCTGCCGGGCCACCAGCTCCTGCCTCACGACGTTCCGCAGCCCGCCCAGCTTGTTCAGCCAGGCCTCGGACGCACCCCCGGTGAAAGGCTCTGTGCTCAGGGCCGCTCTCCGCGCTTGACCTGCGGCTTCGGCAGCCGGAGACGGCGCATCTGCAGCGAGCGCATCAGACCGTAGGCGACGGCGCCCTTCTTGTTCTGGTCCGGGAAGCGCTCGGCGAGACGCTTGCGCAGCCGGAAGCCGCTGACGGCTGCGTCGAGCACGATCAGCACGATCACAACCAGCCACAGCAGCAGCGCGATGTTCTTGATCGCCGTGTTGTTGACCACACTCATGACCAGGATGACCACGGCCAGCGGCAGGAAGAACTCCGCCACGTTGAAGCGTGAGTCGACCCAGTCGCGGGCGAACTTGCGGACCGGGCCCTTGTCACGGGCCGGCAGGTACCGCTCGTCGCCGGTGGCCAGCGCCTGGCGCTGCCGCTCCATGGCGGCGCGCCGGTCGTCGCGCTGACGCTTGGCGGCGTCCTTGCGCGTCGTCGGCGTACTGGCCACGCTGCGCCGCTGGGACTGGGCCTCACTGCGCTTGGGCGTGGGCCTGCCCTTCGGGGCCTGCGGGTCACGGGTCTGCTTGGAGTCGGTCACCGCCGCCTTGTCGGCGGGGGCCTTCTCATCCTTGGCACGGCTACGGAACACAAAACCCAAGGGTACGGGGTGGTGGGGTGTGGGCCCTAGTCCGGCGGGGAACGATCCCGCAACGCCAGTCGTCTCCATTGGGGACAGAGGGGACGTTGCAGGCGGTTCGGGGAACCCTGGGGGGCCACCTACTACCTGTGCCGGAGCGTGGTTGTCCGCAGTCGTCCTTGGGGATGAGCGCATCGGTCCCCGAACAGTGCGGTAATGGAGGCAGGGCCCGTACTGTGGGTTCTGTCGCAGGATCTGTGAGCTGGAGTCCGTCAGAAGGGGGCGCGCGAAGCCCATGAGCGGTGTCATGAAGCGTATGGGGATGATCTTCCGCGCGAAGGCGAACAAGGCCCTGGACAGGGCCGAGGACCCGCGCGAGACCCTCGACTACTCGTACCAGAAACAGCTCGAACTGCTGCAGAAGGTCCGCCGCGGCGTCGCCGACGTGGCGACCAGCCGCAAGCGGCTCGAACTCCAGCTGAACCAGCTCCAGCAGCAGTCCAGCAAGCTGGAGGACCAGGGACGCAAGGCGCTCGCGCTCGGCCGTGAGGACCTCGCCCGTGAGGCGCTGTCCCGCCGCGCCGCGCTCCAGCAGCAGGTGACCGACCTGGAGACCCAGCACGCCACCCTCCAGGGCGAGGAGGAGAAGCTCACCCTCGCCGCGCAGCGCCTGCAGGCCAAGGTCGACGCCTTCCGTACGAAGAAGGAGACCATCAAGGCCACCTACACCGCCGCCCAGGCCCAGACCCGGATCGGCGAGGCGTTCTCCGGTATCTCGGAGGAGATGGGCGACGTCGGTCTCGCGATCCAGCGTGCCGAGGACAAGACGCAGCAGCTCCAGGCCCGCGCCGGCGCCATCGACGAGCTCCTCGCCTCCGGTGCCCTGGACGACCCGACCGGCATGGCCAAGGACGACATCGCGGCCGAGCTGGACCGCCTCTCCGGTGGTTCGGACGTGGAGCTCGAACTGCAGCGCATGAAGGCCGAGCTCGCCGGCGGCCAGCCCCAGCAGGCGATCGAGGGCGGTACCGGCCAGGGCCAGCAGTCGCAGCAGCCGCAGGACACCCCGCGCTTCGACAAGCAGTAGCCGACGCCTGGAGGGCGACATGGCCGACATGGTCGTGAGGATCATGGGGGAGGGGCAGGTGAGGCTGGCGGACAGCCACCTCACCGAACTCAACAAGCTGGACGACGAGCTCCTGGCACAGATGGAGACCGGCGACGAGCCGGCCTTCCGCCGCACCCTGACCGCCCTCCTGGACAAGGTCCGAGATCGCGGCGAGCCCCTGCCGGACGACGCCCTGCAACCCTCGGACCTGATCCTCCCCTCCCCGGACGCAACCCTGGAACAGGTCCGCGCCCTCCTGAGGGACGACGGCCTGATCCCGGGCTGACGACGGCCCCGCCCCACCGGGACGACGGGTTTGTGCCGGCGGGCGACAACTGTGTTCCCGGGCTGACGACGGCCTCGCCCTACCGGGACGACGGGTTTGTGCCGGCGGGCGACAACTGTGTTCCCGGGCTGACGACGGCCTCGCCCTACCGGGACGACGGGTTTGTGCCGGCGGGCGACAACTGTGTTCCCGGGCTGACGACGGCCTCGCCCCACCGGGACGACGGGTTTGTGCCGGCGGACGGCGACTGTGTTCCCCGGCCGACGGCGGCCGTGTTTCCGGGGCGGCGACGGGCTTGCTCCGGGGCCGGCGCTTTCGTTCCCGGCCTGACGGCAGCCTTGTTTCCGGGCTCATCCCGCCCACCCCACCCCGGGCCTCTCGGCCGACCGAGTCGGGTGGGTGGATGGGTGGGAAAACGGGCCGGGGTGCAGGGGGCCGAGGGTGTAGTTCCGGTCGGTGGGAAGCCGCCGTACCGTTCAGTACGTGAGCACCTTCGACAAGGCCCGCTGCAGAGCCGACGCACATCCCCTCGCGCTGGACGCCGCGATCGCCGTCGGCGTCCTCCTCTGCATGGTCGCCGGCTCCTTCGTCGTCCCCCACGGAGCGCACGGCGTCAAGTGGGGTGTCCGCAGCCCCGACCCCCTCAGCCTCGTCCTGATGACGCTCGCCGCCGCGGCCCTGGTGTTCCGCCGCAACGCCCCCAGGTCGGTTCTCGCCTTCACCGGCGCCGCCTCCGTCGTGGAGAGCCTCACCGGCAACCCCCGCGCCCCCGTCGCGATGGCCGCCGTGATCGCCCTCTTCACCGTCGCCGCCACCACCGACCGCCGTACCACCTGGCGCTGCGGCCTGCTCACCATGACCGTGCTGACCACCGCCGCGATGGCCGCCGGCCCGCTGCCCTGGTATGCCCAGGAGAACCTCGCGATCTTCGCCTGGACCGGTATCGGCGCCACCGCCGGGGACGCCGTCCGCAGCAGAAGGGCCGTCGTCCAGGCCATCCGCGAGCGTGCCGAGCGCGCCGAGCGGACCCGTGAGGAGGAGGCCCGCCGCCGGGTCGCCGAGGAGCGGCTGCGCATCGCGCGCGACCTGCACGACGTCGTCGCCCACCACATCGCCCTGGTCAATGTGCAGGCCGGAGTCGCCGCGCATGTCATGGACAAGCGGCCCGACCAGGCCAAGGAGGCCCTCGCCCACGTCCGTGAGGCCAGCCGTTCCGCACTCAACGAACTGCGGGCCACCGTCGGCCTGCTCCGCCAGTCCGGCGACCCCGAGGCCCCCACCGAACCCGCCCCCGGCCTGCACGTCCTCGAAGAGCTCGCCGACACGTTCCGCAACGCGGGCCTCCAGGTCGAGATCGCCCGCGCCGACCAGGGCACCACCCTGCCCGCCACCGTCGACCTGGCCGCCTACCGGATCGTCCAGGAGGCCCTCACCAACGTGCAGAAGCACGCAGGACCCGACGCCAAGGCCGAGGTCAGCGTCGTACGCGTCGGACCGAACGTCGAGGTCACCGTCCTCGACAACGGTTCCGGCGAGGACACCGCCCCCGAGGCAGGCGGCGGCCACGGTCTGCTCGGCATGCGCGAGCGCGTCACCGCCCTGCGCGGCACCCTCACCACCGGTCCCCGCTACGGCGGCGGCTTCCGCGTCCATGCGATCCTGCCGGTCAAGGCCGCCACGACCGACACGACCGGCCGTACGGACAGCCGTACGGCCGCCCTGGGGGATTCCGTATGACGATCCGTGTCCTGCTCGCCGACGACCAGGCACTGCTGCGCAGCGCGTTCCGCGTGCTCGTCGACTCCGAGCCCGACATGGAGGTGGTGGGCGAGGCCTCCGACGGCGCCGAGGCGGTGCAGCTGACTAAGGAGTGCGAGGCCGACGTCGTCCTGATGGACATCCGGATGCCGGGCACGGACGGTCTCGCCGCCACCCGGCTCATCAGCGCCGACCCGGCCCTCGACCAGGTCCGGGTGGTGATCCTGACGACGTTCGAGGTCGACGACTACGTCGTGCAGGCGCTGCGCGCCGGCGCCTCCGGGTTCCTCGGCAAGGGCAGCGAACCCGAGGAGCTCCTCAACGCCATCCGGGTCGCCGCGGGCGGCGAGGCACTGCTCTCCCCGACCGCCACCAAGGGCCTGATCGCCCGTTTCCTCGCCCAGGGCGACGGCGACGACGGCCGCGACCCGGTCCGCGCCGAGCGGCTCGACGCGCTCACCGGACGGGAGCGCGAGGTCCTGGTCCAGGTCGCCGGCGGGCACTCCAACGACGAGATCGCCGAGCGCCTGGAGGTCAGCCCGCTGACCGTGAAGACGCACGTCAACCGGGCCATGGCCAAGCTGGGCGCCCGGGACCGGGCCCAGCTCGTGGTGATCGCGTACGAGTCCGGGCTGGTCCGCCCGAGGATGGACTGATCTCCACCCGGGCGTACTGCGGTCGGAGTAGGAGCCGGATAAGGGAACGGGACCCAGGGCCTACGTGAGCAGGGCTTTCGATGGGCGAGGGTGGTGGGGTGGGCGCCCACAGGTGCCCCATCTGCTTCTCGCAGCAGTTCACGGCAGCTCACCGAAAAGAGACCCTGACCCATGTCCTGGCTGTCCAGATTCAGCCTCGCGCAGCGGGCCCTGATAGGCCTCATGTCACTGATCGCGCTCGTCTTCGGGGCGATCGCCATCCCCCAGATCAAGCAGCAGCTGCTGCCCACCATCGAACTCCCGGTCGTCTCCGTCCTCGCCCCCTACCAGGGCGCCTCGCCGGACGTCGTCGAGAAGCAGATCGTCGAGCCCATCGAGAACAACCTCGAAGGCGTCGACGGCATCACCGGCGTCACCTCCACCGCGAGCGAGGGCAACGCCGTGATCATGGCGTCCTTCGACTACGGCAACGACACCAAGCAGCTGGTGGCCGACGTCCAGCTGGCCGTGAACCGCGCCCAGCTCCCGGACTCCGTCGACCCGCAGGTCATCTCCGGCTCCACGGACGACATGCCGACCGTGGTCCTCGCCGTCAGCTCCGGCAAGGACCAGCAGGCCCTCGCCGACCAGCTGGACAACACGGTCGTCCCGGATCTGAAGAACATCGACGGCGTCGGCCGCGTCCAGGTCACCGGTGTCCGGGACCTCCAGGTCACCGTCACCCCGGACGACGCGAAGCTGACGAAGGCCGGTCTGACCTCCGCCGCGCTCGCCCAGTCGCTGCAGGCGGCCGGCGCGACCGTCCCGGCGGGCTCCTTCGACGAGGACGGCGCCAACCGCACCGTCCAGGTCGGCGGCGGACTCACCTCGCTGCAGCAGATCAAGGACCTGATGGTCACCGGGCAGGGCGTGAAGAAGCCCGTGCGCCTCGGTGACGTGGCCGCGGTCGAGGAGCAGGCGGCCCCGGCCGACTCCATCACCCGCACCGACGGCCGCCCCAGCCTCGCCGTGAACGTCACCATGGACCACGACGGCAGCGCGGTCTCCATCTCGAACGCGGTCAAGGACAAGCTGCCCAAGCTGCGCCAGGACCTCGGCTCCGGCGCCACCCTCACGGTCGTCAGCGACCAGGGCCCGGCGGTCTCCAAGTCCATCAAGGGCCTGACCACGGAGGGCGCCCTCGGCCTGGTCTTCGCGGTCCTGGTCATCCTGGTCTTCCTGGCCTCGGTCCGCTCGACCCTGGTGACGGCGGTGTCCATCCCGCTGTCCGTCGTCCTCGCGCTGATCGTGCTGTGGACCCGGGGCCTGTCCCTCAACATGCTCACCCTCGGCGCGCTCACCATCGCCATCGGCCGGGTCGTCGACGACTCGATCGTGGTCCTGGAGAACATCAAGCGCCACCTCGGCTACGGCGAGGAGCGCCAGTCCGCCATCCTCACGGCGGTCCGTGAAGTGGCCGGCGCGGTCACCTCCTCCACCCTCACCACCGTCGCCGTCTTCCTCCCGATCGGCCTGGTCGGCGGCATGGTGGGCCAGCTGTTCGGCCCCTTCAGCCTCACCGTCACCGCGGCCCTGCTGGCGTCCCTCCTGGTCTCGCTGACCGTCGTACCGGTCCTGGCGTACTGGTTCCTGCGGGCCCCCAAGGGCACCTCCGAGGACACCGCGGAGGCCCGCCGCAAGGCCGAGGAGAAGGAGGCGAACAGCCGCCTCCAGCGCGCCTATGTGCCCGTCCTGCGCTTCGCGACCCGGCGCCGCCTCACCAGCGTGCTGATCGCGATCGTCGTCCTGGTCGTCACGTTCGGCATGTCCGGGCTGCTGAAGACCAACTTCTTCGACCAGGGCGACCAGGAGGTCCTCACCGTCAAGCAGGAGCTGAAGCCCGGCACCAGCCTGGCGGCGACCGACGCGCAGGCGAAGAAGGTCGAGAAGCTCCTCGCCTCCATCGACGGCGTCAAGGACTACCAGGTCACCGTCGGCTCCTCCGGCTTCATGGCGGCCTTCGGCGGCGGCACCGACACCAACCAGGCGTCGTACTCGGTGATGCTGGACGACGCGAAGTCGTACGACAAGGTGCAGAACGCCATCGAGGGCGGCCTGCACAAGCTGTCCGGCATCGGTACGACCACGGTGTCGGCCGGTGACGGCTTCGGCAGCCAGGACCTGAGCGTTGTCGTGAAGGCGTCCGACGGTGATGTGCTGCGCAAGGCGTCCGAGCAGGTCCGGGCCACGGTCGCCAAGCTCGACGACGTCACCGACGTCACCAGCAACCTGGCGACGAGCGTGCCGCGCATCTCCGTGAAGGCCAACTCCAAGGCCGCGGCGGCCGGTTTCGACGACCAGACGCTGGGCGCCGCCGTCACCCAGGCGGTGAAGGGCACGACGGCCGCGAAGGCCACCCTCGACGACACCGAGCGGGACGTCGTCGTGAAGTCGGCCAAGCCGGCCGAGACCCTCGCGCAGTTGCGCGCCCTGCGCATCGGCGGGGTGAAGCTGGGCGACGTCGCCGCGGTGAAGGTGGTGGCCGGACCGGTGTCGCTGACCCGGATCGACGGCCAGCGTGCCGCGACCATCACGGCGAAGCCCACCGGTGACAACACCGGCGCGGTCAGCACCCAACTCCAGTCCAAGATCAAGGCGTTGAAGCTCCCGGCGGGCGCGACGGCCTCGATCGGCGGGGTCACCTCGGACCAGAACAGCGCGTTCAAGAACCTGGGCCTGGCGATGCTCGCGGCGATCGCGATCGTCTTCATGCTGCTGGTCGCGACCTTCCGCTCGCTCGTCCAGCCGCTGATCCTGCTGGTCTCCATCCCGTTCGCGGCGACCGGCGCGCTCGGTCTGCTGGTCGTCACCGGCACCCCGATGGGCGTCCCCGCGATGATCGGCATGCTGATGCTGATCGGCATCGTGGTGACCAACGCGATCGTGCTGATCGACCTCATCAACCAGTACCGGAGCCAGGGGCACGGCGTCGTCGAGGCCGTGATCGAGGGCGGCCGGCACCGTCTGCGGCCCATCCTCATGACGGCCCTGGCGACCATCTTCGCCCTGCTCCCGATGGCGCTCGGCGTCACCGGCGAGGGTGGCTTCATCGCCCAGCCGCTGGCGGTGGTGGTGATCGGCGGTCTGATCACCTCGACCCTGCTGACCCTCCTGCTCGTCCCGACGCTGTACGCGATGCTCGAACTCCGCAAGGAGCGCCGGGCCGGGAAGCGGGCCGCGAAGCAGGGCCGGACGGCCGTGGAGTCCGCCCCGGCGTCCGAGGAGCCGGAACCCGCGTCCGTGTGACGCTCCCGTGAGCGACGGCCGGTTCCCGGAAACCCACCGGGAACCGGCCGTCGCCACGTTTCCTGTTCCGTATGCTGACGCATCGAACAGCCATGCGGCGAAGAGGAGTTTCAGCGTGCCGCTGCGCAAGGAGGACCCGAGGTCCGTCGGCGGCTACAAGCTGATCGACCGGCTCGGGGCCGGCGGCATGGGGGCCGTCTATCGGGGCCGGGCGCGCTCCGGGCGTGAGGTCGCCGTCAAGGTGGTGCACGCCCAGTACGCCGAGGACCCCGTCTTCCGCTCCCGCTTCCGGCAGGAGGTCGAGGCCGCCCGCCGGGTGAGCGGCGCCTTCACCGCACCGGTCGTGGACGCCGACCCGGAGGCCGCCCGGCCCTGGATGGCGACCCAGTACGTGGCCGGCCGCTCGCTCGCCGACCGGCTGCGCGACCGCGGCTCCCTGCGCGGCGCCGAACTGCGGCGGCTGGCCCTCGGGTTGGTGGAGGCGCTGCGGGACATCCACCGGGCCGGGGTGGTGCACCGCGACCTCAAGCCGGCCAACGTGCTGCTGGCGGAGGACGGCCCGCGCGTCATCGACTTCGGCATCTCCCGCGCGGCCGAGAACCACCACACCCTCACCGAGACCGGCCAGATGATCGGCACCCCGCCCTTCATGTCCCCGGAGCAGTTCACCGACGCCCGTACGGTCGGCCCCGCCTCGGACGTCTTCTCGCTCGGCGCGCTCCTGGTGTACTGCGTCACCGGGCGCGGCCCCTTCGACGCCGACAGCCCCTATCTGACCGCCTACCGGGTCGTCCACCACGAGCCCGTGCTCGACGGCGTGGGCGAGCCGCTGCGCACGGTTCTGGAGCGCTGCCTGAACAAGGAGGCCGCCCGGCGGCCCGGACTGGACGAGCTCGCGGGGGAGTTGGCGGCCGTCCTGCCCGAGCCGACGGACGACGAGGCCGCCGCGCCGGACCACCCGGCCGGAGGCGACCAGGTCACCCTGGGCCTGCGCGGGGAGGCCGGGCCGGCCGACGCGGCGACCGGCCCGGTGACCGGCCGTCGCTCCGGTCGCCGTCGCCGTCCTCTCCGGGTGGCGGCCGGCACGGCGGGGGCACTGGGCCTCGGTCTGCTGGCCTACATCACGTACGGCCCCGGCATCCCGCAGAGCTGGCACAGCACACCGAGTCCGGAGGCGACCTCGCGCTGGACCGCGGTGCCCACCGGCTGGCACCCCTGGAAGACGACGGTGTACGCGCCGGCGGAACGGGGCGAGGTCAACGCGCTGGGCGCGACCAACGGCCCGCCGACGGGCACCCAGTCCGACTGCCTCGCCCAGGGCGACGACGTCTACTGCGGCGGCCAGGGCGTCCTGCCGGTACGGCTGGACGGCCGGACCGGAAAGACGCTCTGGCGCGCCTCCCTCGGGGCGTCCGGCGACGACCCCACCCAGTACGGCTCGAAGATCCTCGGCGTGTACGACGGCACGGTCGTCGTACACGAGACCATCACCAAGGAAGGCGCCGCCAACACCCCGGCCTACATCGTCGCCCTCGACGCGCAGAGCGGCACCGAACTGTGGACCCGCAGGATCAACGACGACAACGCCGACCTGATCATGGCCGGCGATGTCGTCCTGACCACGGACACCGCCGGCCGTACGGTGGTGGCCCGCTCCCCGCGCACGGGCGAGGCCCGCTGGGCGCTGCAACTGCCCGCCACCACCTACTGCACGTTCCTGCCGTCCGGCGCGGACCTGTACGCCCAGTGCTTCCCCACGAAGCAGGACGCCAAATACTCCTCGCTCCTGGAAGTGAACCGCGCCGACGGATCGGTCGTCGCGAACCGGCAGATCCCCTTCGAGAGCGGCTTCCTCGGCGTCGTGGACGGCCACCCGGCCATGGTCCTCGCCGACAGTTCGAGCGGCGGCTCGGTGTCCCTGGAGGACTCCACGTTCAGCAAGATCCTGCTGACCGACCCGACGACCGGGGGCCAGAGCACGACGAAGCTCGCGAAGACGTACGAGGGCTCGGTGACGCTGGCCTCCGGCACCTTGTGGATCACGGGCTCGAACGGCCAGGTGACGGCGGTGTCCCCGCTGACAGGCAAGGAACTCTGGCACACCCGCACCAGCGTGGAGAACTCCGGCTCCCCGACGTACGACTCCCGCACCCACACCCTCTACCTGGCCAGTCCCAGCGGCCGCGCGGCGGCCGTGGACACCCGCAAGGGTGCACTGCTCTGGGAGACCGACCCCCGGGTCCAACGCGCCTCGACGGGCGACGCGGCCGACCCCAAGGCACTCCTCTGCTCAGGCGCGCTGATCGTCATGACCCCCGACGGCACCCTCTTCAGCATCGATCCCGCCCACCCGAACCGGACCACGGCGGCGGGGTGAGCGCGGTGCGGGCCCGGGTCGGCCCGGGTCAGAGGAAGTCCGCGGTGTCCAGCTCGAAGGCGAACGGCTCCGGGAGGGCGAGCGGCTTGCCGAGCGGGCGGGTGCACTGCTCCCGGTAGTCGTCCTTCTCCGGGTCGCTGAACAGCGTGATCGAGGAGGCGTCGCGGTCGACGAGCAGGTACAGCGGGATGCCCGCGCGGGCGTAGCAGCGGCGCTTGGCCTCGCGGTCGGCCTTGGGCTTGGTGGAGGTCACCTCCAGGACCATGGCGACACCCTCGCAGGGCATCCAGGATTCGGCGCCGCGGTAGAGCCGCAGTTCCCTGGGGGCGAACGTGCCGTCCGGGATCACCCGGTCCTTCGGGCAGCCGCCCCCGCTCTGCAACGTCAGTCCCTTGTTGCCGGAGAACTGCATGCGTGTCCGGGAACGCCCGTACACCTGGTTCACGACCAACTCGATGTAGTCCTCGTGGTCCCCGTCCGGCGGCGGCGTCACAACGATCTCCCCCTCGATCAGCTCGGCCCGGAATCCCTCCGGGGTGTCCAGGGCGAGAAAGCCCTCCAGCAGGACCTCTTCCTGCGTGAGCGGCTCATGGGCCAAGGCAGTCATGTCACGCCCCTCCTTCGGTCGCTCGCCAGACTGGGCCATCGGAAGATCACCTGTTCACGAGATGGGGAGCAGTTCCCTCGATCGTGGCACAAGACGACGGCCGGGTCCCGTGGACCCGGCCGTCGTCTGTCACGCATTCAAGGAGCTCGGCCCTTGCGGCCTTTACGGCAGCGCCAGCATCCGCTCCAGCGCCAGCTTGGCGAACGCCTCCGTCTCCTTGTCGACCTCGATCCGGTTGACCAGGTTGCCCTCGGCCAGCGACTCCAGGGTCCAGACCAGGTGGGGGAGGTCGATGCGGTTCATGGTCGAGCAGAAGCAGACCGTCTTGTCGAGGAAGGCGATCTCCTTGCCCTCGGGGGCGAAACGGTTCGCGAGGCGGCGGACCAGGTTCAGCTCGGTGCCGATCGCCCACTTGGAGCCGGCCGGGGCCGCCTCCAAGGCCTTGATGATGTACTCCGTCGAGCCGACGTAGTCGGCCGCGGCCACGACCTCGTGCTTGCACTCGGGGTGGACGAGGACGTTCACGCCCGGGATGCGCTCGCGCACGTCGTTGACGGAGTCCAGGCTGAAACGGCCGTGGACCGAGCAGTGGCCGCGCCACAGGATCATCTTGGCGGCCCGCAGCTCGTCGGCGGTCAGGCCGCCGTTCGGCTTGTGCGGGTTGTAGACGACACAGTCCTCCAGGGACATGCCCATGTCCCGCACCGCCGTGTTCCGGCCCAGGTGCTGGTCCGGCAGGAAGAGCACCTTCTCGCCCTGCTCGAAGGCCCACTCCAGGGCCCGCTGCGCGTTCGACGAGGTGCAGATCGTGCCGCCGTGCTTGCCCGTGAACGCCTTGATGTCCGCGGACGAGTTCATGTACGAGACGGGCACGACCTGCTCGGCTATACCGGCCTCGGTCAGCACGTCCCAGCACTCGGCGACCTGCTCGGCGGTGGCCATGTCCGCCATCGAGCAGCCCGCCGCCAGGTCCGGAAGGACCACCTTCTGGTCGTCCGAGGTCAGGATGTCGGCCGACTCGGCCATGAAGTGCACACCGCAGAACACGATGTACTCCGCCTCCGGGCGCGCGGCCGCGTCCCGGGCCAGCTTGAAGGAGTCGCCCGTGACGTCGGCGAACTGGATGACCTCGTCGCGCTGGTAGTGGTGGCCGAGCACGAACACCTTGTCGCCGAGCTTCTCTTTGGCCGCGCGGGCGCGGGCGACCAGGTCCGGGTCGGACGGCGAGGGCAGGTCGCCGGGACACTCGACACCCCGCTCACTCCTCGGGTCGGCTTCACGGCCGAGCAGCAGCAGGGCGAGCGGAGTCGGCTGTACGTCGAGCTCCGGGGTCTGGGCGGTGGTCACGACACGCACCCTTTCTACTTTTCGTCGTTCTGACGTTATCTATCATAACTGCTTCACGTCACTTTGACGATGGCCATAGCGTCGATGTGACATCAATCCCGGTGCCGCACGGGAGGGTTACCGGGAGGTGGCCGCCGCGGGCCCGGCGCCGGGCCGCTGCGGGGCCACTGTGGGGCCACTGTGGGGACATCCACAGCTGCTGGGCGTGACTTCGGGCGTGTGCGAGCATGAAGAGGTAGAGAAAACGCGAGAAAGCGAATGCCGGCCCGGAATGAAACAGCGGACCCGCCGGTTGCACTCGTCGGCAAGCAGTCTCCGTACAACCCGGGAGAGATGTAGATGTCCGTATCGGACGAGACCAGCACCGCCACCGACGGCATCATCCTGAGTGACGCCGCCGCGGCCAAGGTCAAGGCCCTGCTCGACCAGGAAGGCCGTGACGACCTCGCCCTGCGTGTCGCCGTCCAGCCCGGTGGCTGCTCCGGCCTGCGTTACCAGCTCTTCTTCGACGAGCGTTCCCTCGACGGCGACGTGGTCAAGGACTTCGGCGGTGTCAAGGTCGTCACCGACCGTATGAGCGCCCCGTACCTGGGCGGCGCGTCGATCGACTTCGTGGACACCATCGAGAAGCAGGGCTTCACGATCGACAACCCGAACGCGACCGGCTCCTGCGCCTGCGGCGACTCCTTCAGCTAAGAGCTGCGCGGCAGACAGAACGAAGGCGGCGGCCCCTCACGGGGGGCCGCCGCCTTCGTGTTCGCGTGTGCTCAGCCCACCTTCGCCTGCGGGTCGAGTGTCGTCGCCTTCTCCTTCGGGACCGCCTTGCCGTCCGTGCCGACCACCTTCCGGCCGTCCAGCGGAGCGTCCAGGTGGATCGTCTGGTGGTACTGCTTGGCGATCATGACGCAGATCTTGTCCGGCCAAGGCGTCGCGGTCACCTTGACCACCACCTGCTCGGAGCTCTCGTCAGCCGTGGCCTTGTAGTCGGCGCACACCCCGCCCGTGAAGGCGACGGTCAGATCACGGCCGTCGACGGTGTAGCCGTCCACCTTCACGTCCTTCGGGGCGGCACTGGCGCTCGCCGACGGCGTCGACGAGGAGGCGGAGGCCAGGTACTTCGGGTCCACGGCCGGGTAGGTGACGGTGTACGCGTTTGCCGCGCCGCGCACCTGGAACAGCCAGGACGGCACGAGCGCCTGTCGGCCGGCGACCGACTGCGCGGCCAGCCCGAACACGGCCTTCTCGATCACGGCCGAGGACGCGGACGGTGTCGACGCGGTGCAGGGCTGCTCCAGCCGGTCCTTGAGCGGTACGGAACTCGCACAGCCGCCGATGCCCATCCGGTGACCGATGCCGGGCGCCGCGTTCAGCAGGGCCAGCGTCTTCGCGGCGCTCAGCACCGGATACGTGTCGCCCTTCGCCGGCGCCGCGAGCATCCCGTTGCCGCCGACCACCTCACCCTGCTTGTCCACGGTCAGCCCGGTCGACCAGCCGTACGTCGGCAGCCCGCCGACCACCGGAGCGGCGTTCACCACCCGCTGCGCGCCCATCACCTGGCTCGCGTCGAGCTTCGCATCGTCCTGGCCGAGCGCCTTCAGGACCGGCGCCGCGGCCTTCTCCGCGGCGGAGACGCTCACCGGGTCACCGGCCGGTGCGATCGGGTCCTGCGCGCACACCAGCCCGCTCTTGCAGTTGTCGGTGCCGGGGGCGTAGCGGCTGTACGTCCAGATGCCCGTTCCGGTCCTGTTCACCTGGAGGCTCCCGCCGGAGCCGTCGTTGTCGGTGCCGACCTTCCACACCTGGCCCTCGGCGACCGGTGTCCCCTCGATGCCGAGCGCCTTCGCCAGCTCGGCCACCCGGTCCTCGGAAACCGCACCGGACGGCTGGTACACCGCGGCCGAACCGGGCCCGTCGGGCAGCGTCCCGCTCGCCTTGTAGGTCACGCCGTAGGGGTTGGGCTCGCCGGGGGCGATGCCGTTGCCGGTGCTGCTGCCGGTTCCGGAGGAGTGCCCGTCCAGGGCGAGCGGCGGGGGAGTGGACCCGCCGGACGCCCCGGCCCCCGTGCTACCACCGGAACCGTCCCGCCCGGCCAGGATGGCGCCACCACCGCCGACCAGCAGTACGGCGGCGGCCACCGAGGCGATGACAAGGGCGGAGGAGCGGCGGCGGACGGGATGGCCGACGGGCTCGGTCTCGGGAGCACCTGCCGCAGAGGCGACGACTTCCGGCTCGTTCACCGCCGCGGCCGGGGGAACGGCTTCCGCGCCGAACTCATCGACCGACTCCACGGCGGCAACTGCTGCCGACTGCTCCTGAGCAGCTTCCGACTCGGGACCGGCTGGCGCGCCGACGGCTTCCTCCGGCCCAGGGGCCGCATCCGGGACGGGGGCCTTCTCCGGTGCGGGGGCTGCTGCCGGCTCGGAGGTGGCTGCTGCGGCCGGAGGCTCCTTTGCGGCGAGGGTCTTCAGCAGCTTGGGGGACCCCGCTGCAGTGGGGGTCTTTTCCGGCTCGGGGGCCGGTGCGGATGCGGGGGCGGCTTCTGCGGCGGGAGCCGCTGTCGGCTCCCGGGGCGCCTCCGCGGCGGGCGCCTTCTCAGGTGCGGGGGCCGCGTCCGCCGGAGGGGCCTTCACCGGCTCGGGGGACGCTTCCGGCTCATGGGTCCGCGACGGCTCGGTGGCCTTCTCCGGCTCGGAGGGCTTCTCCGGCGTGGTGGCCTTCGGCTCCGGGGCGGCCTCGTTCACGGCGCCCTCGGTGGACTCCGCGTCGGCCCGGGTGCCGGGCCCGGCAGTCTCCGTGGTCTCCTGGGCCTCGGGGGGCTCCCCGGCGGTGCCCGCGGACGCGTCGTCGTTCTCGGGTCGCTCGCTCTTCACCGCATCGCTCCTTGCCAGCGTCGTATCCCGCCTCCCCTTCACGGGGGACGGCGATGGGACGCGGGAGGGGAGCGCGCGGTTCCCTGGAAACGCGCCGGGCGGAACTCAGTCGCCGTAGTCGGACATCGCGTCCAGCAGCCTGGCGGACTTCTTCGGCACGGTCACCCCGTGGATGAGTGACGGCGGCACCGGACGGGCATCGCTGTGATCGGGAACCGCCCAGTGCGGGGCCATCCGCGCGCAGTCACCGCGCAGCGACGCCAGGTCGCCGTCGAGGTCGGCCGGAGCGGACGCGTGGACCTTGAGGTTCGTCATGATGGAACCGTAAGCACGTCAGGGGCCGCGAAGAAAGATCTACTATCGGGTAGTTTTGGCACCTTCAGGGTGCCCACGCCGACCCGGTAGCGTTAACTGTCAATTACGCCTCCCCTCAGGAGAGTCCCAGCCGTGCGCATCGCAGTCACCGGCTCCATTGCCACCGATCACCTCATGACCTTCCCCGGCCGCTTCGCCGACCAGTTCGTCGCGGACCAGTTGCACACGGTCTCGCTGTCCTTCCTGGTCGACAATCTGGACGTACGCCGGGGCGGCGTCGGCGCGAACATCGCGTTCGGCATGGGACAACTCGGCACCCGGCCGATCCTGGTCGGCGCGGCGGGCTTCGACTTCGACGACTACCGGGCCTGGCTCGACCGGCACGGCGTCGACACGGACTCCGTCCGCATCTCGGAGACCCTGCACACCGCGCGTTTCGTGTGCACGACCGACGCCGACCACAACCAGATCGGCTCCTTCTACACGGGCGCGATGAGCGAGGCCCGGCTGATCGAGCTCAAGACGGTGGCCGACCGGGTCGGCGGACTCGACCTGGTGCTGATCGGCGCGGACGACCCCGAGGGCATGCTCCGCCACACGGAGGAGTGCCGCACCCGCGCCATCCCGTTCGCCGCCGACTTCTCCCAGCAGATCGCCCGGATGAACGGCGACGAGATCCGGATACTGCTGGAGGGCGCGACGTACCTCTTCTCCAACGAGTACGAGAAGGGCCTGATCGAGACCAAGACCGGCTGGACCGACGAGGAGATCCTCGCGAAGGTCGGCCACCGGGTCACCACGCTCGGCGCGCGCGGTGTGCGGATCGAGCGGGCCGGCGAGGAGGCCATCGAGGTCGGCTGCCCCGACGAGGAGCGCAAGGCCGACCCGACGGGCGTCGGCGACGCGTTCCGTGCCGGGTTCCTGTCCGGGCTCGCGTGGGGGGTCTCGCTGGAGCGGGCGGCCCAGGTGGGCTGCATGCTGGCGACCCTCGTCATCGAGACGGTGGGTACCCAGGAGTACCAGCTGCGTCGGGGGCACTTCATGGAGCGGTTCACGAAGGCGTACGGGGACGAGGCCGCCGAAGAGGTCCGGGGCTACCTCGTCTGAGTTTCGGGTGCGGGCGCGTGGGGGGCTTGGTCGCGCAGTTCCCCGCGCCCCCTTCAGGGGCGTTCAGCTGAGCCGGCGTACCAAGTAGGCCGTTCCTCGTTCCGCCGGTTCCTCACCCACGTACTCCTGGCCCCGCATCTCGCACCAAGCCGGGATGTCCAGCCGGGCCGCCTCGTCATCCGACAGGACCCGGACCGTGCCGCCCACCGGCACGGTCCCGATGACCTTCGCCAGCTCGATGACCGGGATCGGGCACCGCTTGCCCAGTGAGTCGACCAGTACGTCAGCGGTCTGCGGCACGGCCGTCGCCGGCACCGGGGCGCCCAGTTTCTCCCGCACCCCCGCCACCACCCCCGGCAGCACCGCCAGGAACCGCTCCACGTCCGCCTCGGCCGCCCCCGCCGGCAGCGACACCCGCACGTTCCCCTCGCTCAGCACCCCCATCGCCTTGAGCACATGGCTCGGCGTCAGTGTGCTGCTCGTGCAGGACGATCCGGACGAGACCGAGAAACCCTCCCGGTCCAACTCATGGAGCAATGTCTCTCCATCGACATAGAGACAGGAGAAGGTGACAGTCCCCGGCAGCCGCCGCTCCGCGTCTCCCACCACCTCCACGTCCGGCACCAACTCCGGTACCCGGGCCCGGATCCGCGCCGTCAGCTCCCGCAGTCGTACGGCCTCCTGCCCGGCCTCCGCCCGCACCGCCCGCAGCGAGGCCGCGGCCGCGACGATCGCCGGCAGGTTCTCGAAGCCCGGCGCCCGCCCCGACTCCCGCTCGTCGGACGCGCCTTGGACCGCGAACCGCACCCCCTTGCGCACGACGAGCAGCCCCACCCCGGACGGCCCACCCCATTTGTGCGCACTCGCCGTCAGCAACGACCAGTCGCCCTCGACCCGCCCCCACCCCAGCGACTGCGCCGCGTCCACCAGCAACGGCACCCCGGCCGCCCGGCACACCTCGGCGACCTCCGCCACCGGCTGCTCGGTGCCCACTTCATGGTTGGCCGACTGGAGGCAGGCGAGCGCGGTGTCGGGCCGCAGGGCAGCCTCGTAGGACCCGGCGTCCACGGCTCCCGTCCGCCGCACCGGCACCTGGGTCACCGTCCCGCCGTCCGCCTCCAGTACTTCCGCCGAATGGAGTACCGAGGAGTGTTCGACGGCTGACACGATCAGGTGACGTCCCGTCCGGCGACGACCGGCCATCGCCCCGGCGATGCCCGTATGGACGGCCCGCGTACCGGAAGAGGTGAAAGTCAGCTCGTCCGCCCGACAGCCGACGGCCTCGGCGGCCGCCTCCCGCGCAACATCCAGCAGCATCCGAGCCTTGCGCCCCTCGCGGTACAGCCGAGCGGGATCGGCCCACCCGTCGTCCAGAGCGGCCAACAGCGCTTGCCGGGCGACGGGATGGAGGGGAGCAGCGGACGCAGCGTCAAAGTAGGACACAGGGCAACGTTAAAACGTTCCCCAGGACAGCTGACGCAAGGGGCGCGGGGCTATGCCGATATGCGGCTTCGCCGCACGGGCGCGACCAGCCCCCACGCACCCGCACCCGCAACGCAAACCGCGACAACCCGAGCTATTGGGCGCCCATTCCCACCCCAACCGAGTGACAGGCGACGCGTATGCCCCCCTCCCCGCGAAGCCTCAGAACGCGTCGGCTAGGGTTTGGTCCGCATAAACATCCAAACCCCTGCCCGACGCAGGGCGGCGACCGACCAGCGAGAAGGCCGCAGCCGAACCGCCGGGCGAGACTCTCGGGAAGGCGCTACGTGAGTCCCAACGGCTCCGACCGCTCGCCGCGGCGCCCGATGCGGCGGAAGCTGCTGCAGGCAATGACCGCGGGCCTGGTCCTTGCGACCGCTACCGGTTGCACATACAAGGACTTCCCCCGCCTTGGTATGCCCACCCCGACCACGGAAGAGGCTCCGCGGATCCTCTCCCTGTGGCAGGGCTCCTGGGCCGCCGCGCTCGCCGTCGGCGTGCTGGTGTGGGGTCTGATCATCTGGAGCGCCATCTTCCACCGGCGCAGCCGCACCAAGATCGAGGTCCCGGCACAGACCCGGTACAACATGCCGATCGAGGCGCTGTACACGGTGGTCCCGCTCATCATCGTCTCGGTGCTGTTCTACTTCACGGCGCGGGACGAGACGAAGCTCCTCAGCCTCACCGACAAGAAGCCCGACGTCACGGTCAACGTGGTCGGCTTCCAGTGGAGCTGGGGCTTCAACTACATCACGCCCGTCGACGGTGTCACCGGCGACGCGAAGACCGACCCGAACCTGAGCGCCATTCCGGACCGGTTCAAGAACGCGTTCCCGGCCGCCGCCGGCGGTGTCTACGACGTCGGTACGCCGGGCACGAAGAACCCGCAGACCGGCAACCCCGGTCCGACGCTCTGGCTCCCCAAGGGCGAGACCGTCCGCTTCGTCCTCACCTCGCGTGACGTCATCCACTCCTTCTGGGTGGTGCCGTTCCTGATGAAGATGGACGTCATCCCGGGTCACACCAACGCGTTCCAGGTGACTCCGAACCAGGAGGGCACCTTCCTCGGCAAGTGCGCCGAGCTCTGCGGCGTCGACCACTCCCGGATGCTGTTCAACGTGAAGGTCGTCTCCCCCGAGCGTTACCAGCAGCACCTCAAGGACCTCGCCAAGAAGGGGCAGACCGGTTACATTCCCGCCGGCATCGCGCAGACGAGCCACGAGAAGAACCGGGAGACGAACAACCTGTGAGCATCCTCAACGAACCCCAGGGTGCCGCGGCAGCTGAAGGCTCTTACGCAGATGAGCTGCCGGTCAGGCGCAAGCAGCCCGGCAACGTGGTCATCAAGTGGCTCACCACCACCGACCACAAGACCATCGGAACGCTGTATCTGGTCACGTCGTTCGCGTTCTTCCTGATCGGTGGAGTGATGGCGCTGCTCATGCGCGCCGAGCTCGCTCGCCCCGGTCTGCAGATCATGTCGAACGAACAGTTCAACCAGGCGTTCACGATGCACGGCACGATCATGCTGCTGATGTTCGCGACGCCGCTGTTCGCCGGCTTCACGAACTGGATCATGCCGCTCCAGATCGGCGCGCCGGACGTTGCCTTCCCGCGACTGAACATGTTCGCCTACTGGCTCTACCTGTTCGGTTCGACCATCGCTGTCGGCGGCTTCCTCACCCCGCAGGGTGCGGCCGACTTCGGCTGGTTCGCCTACTCCCCGCTGTCGGACGCGGTCCGTTCGCCGGGCATCGGCGCCGACATGTGGATCATGGGTCTGGCCTTCTCCGGCTTCGGCACCATCCTCGGTGCGGTCAACTTCATCACCACGATCATCTGCATGCGTGCGCCGGGCATGACCATGTTCCGCATGCCGATCTTCGTGTGGAACGTGCTGCTGACCGCCGTGCTGGTCCTGCTGGCCTTCCCCGTCCTCGCCGCCGCGCTGTTCGCGCTGGAGGCGGATCGGAAATTCGGGGCACATGTCTTCGACGCCGCAAACGGCGGAGCACTGCTCTGGCAACACCTCTTCTGGTTCTTCGGCCATCCAGAGGTGTACATCATCGCGCTGCCGTTCTTCGGCATCATCTCCGAGGTCATTCCGGTCTTCTCCCGTAAGCCGATGTTCGGCTACATGGGTCTGATCGCGGCCACCATCGCGATCGCCGGTCTGTCCGTGACGGTGTGGGCCCACCACATGTACGTCACCGGCGGTGTGCTGCTGCCGTTCTTCTCCTTCATGACCTTCCTGATCGCGGTACCGACCGGTGTGAAGTTCTTCAACTGGATCGGCACCATGTGGAAGGGATCGCTGTCCTTCGAGACACCGATGCTCTGGGCCACCGGCTTCCTGATCACCTTCACCTTCGGTGGTCTGACCGGTGTCATCCTGGCCTCGCCCCCGATGGACTTCCACGTCTCCGACTCGTACTTCGTGGTGGCCCACTTCCACTACGTGGTCTTCGGTACGGTCGTCTTCGCGATGTTCTCCGGCTTCCACTTCTGGTGGCCGAAGATGACGGGCAAGATGCTCGACGAGCGGCTCGGCAAGATCACCTTCTGGACGCTGTTCATCGGCTTCCACGGCACCTTCCTGGTGCAGCACTGGCTGGGTGCCGAGGGCATGCCGCGTCGTTACGCCGACTACCTGGCGGCCGACGGCTTCACCACGCTGAACACGATCTCGTCGATCAGCTCCTTCCTGCTCGGCCTGTCGATCCTGCCGTTCCTCTACAACGTGTGGAAGACGGCCAAGTACGGCAAGAAGGTCGAGGTCGACGACCCGTGGGGCTACGGCCGTTCGCTGGAGTGGGCGACCTCCTGCCCGCCGCCGCGGCACAACTTCCTCAACCTGCCGCGGATCCGCAGCGAATCCCCGGCGTTCGACCTGCACCACCCTGAGATCGCCGCCCTGGAGCAGCTGGAGCACGGTCACGCCGCCGCTGTCACGGGCAGCAAGGAGGCCGGCAAGTGAAGATCCAGGGCCGCATGTTCGTGTGGCTGAGCGTCTTCGTCCTCGCCATGGCGATCGTCTATGGCGTGTGGTCGAAGGAGGCGGCCGGTACCACGGCGCTCTTCATGGCCTTCGGCCTGTGCATCATGATCGGCTTCTACCTGGGCTTCACGGCCTCGCGGGTGGACGCCGGTGCCCAGGACAACAAGGAGGCCGACGTCGCGGACGAGGCCGGCGAGGTGGGCTTCTTCAGCCCGCACAGCTGGCAGCCGCTCGCCCTCGGTGTCGGTGGCGCGCTGGCCTTCCTCGGTGTAGCCGTCGGCTGGTGGCTGCTGTACTTCTCGGCGCCCATCATCCTGTTCGGTCTCTTCGGCTGGGTGTTCGAGTACTACCGCGGTGAGAACCGCACCCAGTAGGCATACGCCGAGCGCACCGGGAGCCCGGATCCTCCGTCAGGAGGGTCCGGGCTCCCGTCTTTCGCGCCTCAGGCCACCTTCGGTGCAGTGCCGGTCCCTCGTACGGGTGACCCACCGTGCCGGTACGGAAAACATCTCATAGCTTGACAATATGAGTCACTCTCCGTGCGCCCGTAACGTCGTCAGCTGCACCCTGCTGGTGATCGCCCTCGGAGTAGGCGTCACCGCCTGCCATTCGGGCGGCAATCCGCTGGCGGACAAGCCGTATGACGCGGCGGACCAGATCTCCTTCAGCGCCCCCACCGGTGAGGGGAAGCGGGCCGACCCGGACAAGCCCCTGGAGGTCGTCGCCAAGAACGACGACGACCGCATCACGGACGTCACGGCCGAGGACGCCACCGGTCGCCATGTGGCGGGCGAACTCGACGCCGACGGCCGTCGCTGGCACAGCACCTCCCCGCTGGCCGCCAACGCCCACTACACGGTCCAGATCAGCACGGAGGACGCGGACGGCGCACCCGGCCGCAAGGTCCTCACCTTCGACACCAGCATGCCCACCACCAAACAGCGGTTGAAGGTCACCTTCGGCCCCAAGTCGGGCGAGTACGGCGTAGGACAGCCCGTCACCGCCCAACTCGACCAGCCGGTCAAGGACAAGGCCCAGCGCGCCACCGTCGAGCGCGCCCTCAGGGTCGACTCCGTCCCCGCCGTGCAGGGCTCCTGGTACTGGGTGAGCGACAAGGAACTCCACTACCGCCCCATGGACTACTGGCCCGCCCACGCCACCATCCGGGTGCACAGCAACCTGGACGGCGTCAGGATCAGCGACCGCCTCTGGGGCGCCGCGGCCACGCCCGTCACGCTCACCACCGGCGACAAGCTCCTCGCCCTCACGGACGCCGGCGCCCACGAGATGACGGTCTACAAGAACGACAAAGTGATCAACACCATCCCGATCACCACGGGCAAACCCGGCTACGAGACCCGCAACGGTGTCAAGGTCGTACTGGAGAAGCAGTACTTCGTACGCATGAAGGGCACCACGGTCGGCATCGCCGAGGGCACCGCGGACTCGTACGACCTCCCGGTCTACTACGCCACCCGGGTCACCTGGTCAGGGGAGTACGTCCACGCCGCGCCCTGGTCGGTGGGTTCCCAGGGCTATGCCAACGTCAGTCACGGCTGCACCGGCATGAACACCTCGAACGCCGAGTGGTTCTTCGACACCTTCCGCCCGGGCGACCTGGTGAAGGTCGTCAACTCCAACGGCGCGGAGATGGAACACTTCGGCAACGGCTTCGGCGACTGGAACATCGCCTGGAAGGACTGGCGCAACGGCAGCGCCCTCGTCAACGCCACCCCGGACGGCCCGATTCCGCAGGATGCGGCGAGAGTGCAACCGGCCGCACTTTGAATCGCCTCCAGGGGCAGCAAACCCAGGGGCGCGGGGCGGTAGTCGATATGCGGCTACCGCCGCGTGGGCGCGACCAGCCACGAACGACCGGCACCCGCGCACTCACCGCGCCCCGCCGCCTCCTAGGCGCTCTGCAGCCTCTTCTGCCGCAGCAAAGACGCCAGCGCGGCCGCGAACTCCACCGGATCCACCGGCAGCGTCACAGCCGCGTCCGCACGGCTCCACGTAGCCAGCCACGCGTCCTGCGGCCGCCCGATCAGCACCAGCACCGGCGGGCAGTTGAAGATCTCGTCCTTGATCTGACGGCACACCCCCATGCCCCCCATGGGCACGGCCTCGCCGTCCAGGACGCACACATCGATCCCGCCCTTGTCCAGTTCGGCGATGACGGCCTGGGGCGTCGCGCACTCCAGGAACTCGACGAAGGGCACATCGGGAGCCGGCCGCCGGCCGGAGGCCAGCCGTACCTGCTCGCGGGTGTTGGAGTCGTCGCTGTAGACCAGCACCGTGGCGGTCGGCTGCATTGTTCCTCCGAGACGTCAGCGTCGTACGGACAGGACCGATGCGCCGGATGCTACTCCCATGAACACCTAGTCAACACCTGTTGGAACACCGCTTCGATGGGCCATCCGGGCACTACACACGGGGCGGACACTCCGAACGGCACCCCCCGGAGTGAGCGCGAGATAAGCGACCGACATAATGTCGGTCGTGGCGACAGCAACGACAGTAGAAACCGGGCACGCGCACCCGTCGGTCAACAGGCCGAACCTCACCAGCGTCGGAACCATCATCTGGCTGAGTTCCGAGCTGATGTTCTTCGCGGCCCTCTTCGCGATGTACTTCACCCTGCGATCGGTGACCGGCGAGGCGCACTGGAAGGAGATGGCGAGTCATCTCAACATCCCCTTCTCGGCGACCAACACCACGATCCTGGTGCTCTCCTCCCTCACCTGCCAGCTCGGCGTGTTCGCCGCCGAGCGCGGGGACGTGAAGAAGCTCCGGGGCTGGTTCATCGTCACCTTCATCATGGGTGCGATCTTCATCGGCGGTCAGATCTACGAGTACACGAGCCTGGTGAAGGAGGACGGCATCTCGCTCTCCTCCGACCCGTACGGTTCGGTGTTCTACCTGACCACCGGCTTCCACGGCATGCACGTGACGGGCGGCCTCATCGCCTTCCTGTTCGTCCTGGGGCGCACCTACGCGGCGAAGAGGTTCACACACGAGCAGGCGACCGCGGCCATCGTCGTGTCCTACTACTGGCACTTCGTCGATGTCGTCTGGATCGGCCTCTTCGCCACGATCTACCTGATCAAGTAGCCGGGCCGGCTCCACGCGCCGTAGAAGCGCACAACCGAAGCATCGACGCAGAAGATCCTGACACCGGGGTAATCCGTGAAAAAGCTCTCCGCACGACGACGCCATCCGCTGGCGGCGGTCGTCGTCCTACTCCTCGCGCTGGCATGCACAGGAGGGCTGTACGCCGCGTTCGCACCCGCGAGCAAGGCGCAGGCCGATGAAACGTCCCAGTCCCTGACCATCGAGGAGGGCAAGAAGCTCTACGCGGTCGGCTGCGCCAGCTGCCACGGCAAGGGTGGTCAGGGTTCGTCCGACGGCCCCAGCCTGGTGGGCGTGGGCGCCGCGGCCGTCGACTTCCAGGTCGGCACCGGCCGTATGCCGGCCGCCACCTCGCAGGGACCGCAGGTCGTCAAGAAGAAGAACATCTACACCCAGGCCCAGATCGACCAGCTCGCGGCGTTCATCGCCTCGCTGGGCGCCGGTCCTGCGGTGCCGACCAAGGACCTGTACGGTCCGGACGGTGCCGACATCGCCGCGGGTGGCGAGCTCTTCCGCACCAACTGCGCGCAGTGCCACAACTTCGTCGGCTCGGGTGGCGCGCTGACCAAGGGCAAGTTCGCGCCGGACCTGCAGGGCGTCGACCCGAAGCACATCTACGAGGCCATGCAGACGGGCCCGCAGAACATGCCGTCCTTCCCCGACACGACGCTGTCCGAGAAGAACAAGAAGGACATCATCGCGTACCTCGACTCGGTCAACAGCAGCAAGACGGTGAACCCCGGCGGTCTCAACCTGGGCGGCATCGGGCCGGTCAGCGAGGGTCTGTTCGCGTGGATCTTCGGTCTCGGTGCGCTGATCGCGGTCGCCGTCTGGGTCGCCGCTCGGACCGCAAAGGCCAAGAAGTCATGAGTAGCCAAGACATTCCAGAAGAGAACCTGCCTGCTGAGCAGGACCACCACGCGCACGGCGCCGTGAGCGTCGCGGACGAGAAGAACCCGTTCGCGGACCCGGGTCTGCCGCCCCACGAGCACCGGATCCAGGACATCGACGAGCGGGCCGCCAAGCGGTCCGAGCGCGTCGTGGCCATGCTGTTCACGGTGTCGATGCTGGCCACGGTCGGCTTCATCGCCTCCTATGTGACGATCCCGAAGGACAAGGCGATCTTCGTCTTCCCGATCGGTCACATCAGCGCGCTGAACTTCGCCCTGGGCCTGACCCTCGGTGCGGCGCTGTTCTGCATCGGCGCGGGCGCGGTCCACTGGGCCCGCACCCTGATGTCCGACGTGGAGGTCGCCGACGAGCGGCACGCCATCGCGGCCGAGCCGGAGGTCAAGGCCAAGGTCCTGGCCGACTTCAAGCAGGGCGCGAAGGAGTCGGCGATCGGCCGGCGCAAGCTGATCCGCAACACGATGTTCGGCGCGCTGACCCTGGTCCCGCTCTCCGGTGTCGTGCTGCTGCGCGACCTCGGCCCGCTGCCCGGCACCTCGCTGCGCCACACGGCGTGGTCGAAGGGCAAGCTGCTCGTCAACATGAACACCAACGAGCCGCTGCGTCCCTCCGACGTCGCCGTCGGCTCGCTGACGTTCGCCAAGCCCGAGGGCGTCGAGGAGTCCCAGGAGGACTTCCAGAACGTGATGGCGAAGGCGGCCCTGATGATCATCCGGCTGCAGCCGGACAACATCAAGGACAAGCGCGAGCTCGAGTGGTCGCACGAGGGCATCGTCGCCTACTCGAAGATCTGCACCCACGTGGGCTGCCCGATCTCGCTGTACGAGCAGCAGACCCACCACGTGCTCTGCCCGTGCCACCAGTCCACCTTCGACCTCTCCGACGGTGCCCGAGTGATCTTCGGCCCGGCCGGTCACGCCCTGCCGCAGCTGCGCATCGGTGTGAGCGAGGAGGGCTACCTCCAGGCGCTGGGCGACTTCGAGGAGCCCGTCGGTCCTGCCTTCTGGGAGCGCGGATGAGCACTAACGAGAACTCCGAGTCCCGCGACGAGCGCGGGAAGGCACCGGCCGGCGAGCGTGTAGCCGACTGGGCCGACGGACGGCTCGGGATCTACTCCCTGGCCAAGTCCAACATGCGCAAGATCTTCCCCGACCACTGGTCGTTCATGTTGGGCGAAGTGTGCATGTACAGCTTCATCATCATCATCCTGACGGGTGTGTATCTGACGCTGTTCTTCCACCCGTCGATGAACGAGGTGGAGTACCACGGCAGCTACGTCCCGCTCCAGGGTCAGCTGATGTCCGAGGCGTTCAACTCGACCCTGCACATCTCCTTCGACGTGCGCGGTGGTCTGCTCATCCGGCAGATCCACCACTGGGCCGCGCTGATCTTCCTCGCCGGCATGTTCGTGCACATGATGCGCGTGTTCTTCACGGGCGCGTTCCGCAAGCCGCGTGAGATCAACTGGCTGTTCGGCTTCCTGCTGTTCGTCCTGGGCATGTTCACCGGCTTCACCGGTTACTCGCTCCCGGACGACCTGCTCTCCGGCACCGGTGTCCGCTTCACCGAGGGCGCGATCCTGTCGATGCCGATCGTCGGCACCTACATCTCGTTCTTCCTCTTCGGTGGGCAGTTCCCCGGCCACGACTTCGTGGCCCGGTTCTACTCGATCCACATCCTGCTGCTGCCGGGCATCATGCTCGGCCTGATGGTGGGCCACCTGATCCTGGTCTTCTACCACAAGCACACGCAGTTCGCGGGCCCCGGAAAGAGCGAGAAGAACGTCGTCGGCATGCCGCTGCTGCCGGTCTACATGGCCAAGGCCGGAGGCTTCTTCTTCCTGGTCTTCGGTGTCATCGCGGCCATCGCGGCGACCACCCAGATCAACCCGATCTGGGCCATGGGCCCCTACCGTCCGGACCAGGTGTCCACCGGCGCCCAGCCCGACTGGTACATGGGCTTCGCCGAGGGTCTGATCCGGTACATGCCGGGCTGGGAGATCAACTTCTGGGGCCACACCCTGGTCCTGGGCGTCTTCATCCCGCTGGTCCTGTTCGGTCTGGTCCTCGCGGCCATCGCGGTCTACCCGTTCATCGAGTCCTGGGTCACCGGCGACAAGAGCGAGCATCACATCCTGGACCGCCCGCGCAACGCCCCGACCCGCACCGCCTTCGGTGTCGCCTGGGTGACCGTGTACATGGTGGGCCTGATCGGTGGTGGCAACGACCTCATCGCCACCCACTTCCACCTGTCGATCAACGACGTGACCTGGTTCGTCCGGATCTTCTTCTTCGCCGGACCGGTGATCGCGTTCATCGTCACCAAGCGCATCTGCCTCGGCCTGCAGCGCCGGGACAAGGAGAAGGTGCTGCACGGTCGCGAGACCGGCATCATCAAGCGGCTGCCGCACGGTGAGTTCATCGAGGTCCACGAGCCGCTCTCGCAGGAGCAGCTGCACACCCTCACGGCCCACCACCAGTACGAGCCGGCCCAGGTCGGTCCGGCGGTCGACGAGAACGGTGTCGAGCGCAAGATCAAGGGGTCCGAGAAGCTCCGCGCCAAGCTGAGCAACGCCTACTACGGCGAGGACAACCAGATCCCGAAGCCGTCCGTCGAGGAGTACAAGGAGATCACGAGCGGCCACGGCCACCACTGATCGACGCGTCGCCACGCCACAGCCGAAGGGCCCCCGTCCGTACACCGGACGGGGGCCCTTCGCGGTGCCCTGGGCTGGATAGGGTAGGCCTCACAGGCACCATTTCCCGGTACGACGATCAGGAGCGGCCTTATGAGCGCTGTGACCCCCGCTGGAGGCGACACCGCGGCGGGCCGTTCCTGGCCCGAGGTACTGAACGCGCTGCTGTACGGCAAGGACCAGAGCGCCGACGCGACGGCCTGGGCGATGGACCAGATCATGCGCGGCCAGGCGACCGACGCGCAGATCGCGGGCTTCGTCGTCGCCCTGCGGGCCAAGGGCGAGACGGTCGAGGAGATCAACGGGCTCGTCCGCACGATGTACGAGCACGCCAACGTCATCGAGGTGCCGGGCCGTACCGTCGACATCGTCGGTACCGGCGGTGACGGCGCGAAGACGGTGAACATCTCCACGATGTCGGCGCTGGTGGTGGCCGGCACGGGCGCGAAGGTCGTCAAGCACGGCAACCGCGCGGCCTCCTCCGCGTCCGGGGCCTCCGACGTCCTGGAGAAGCTGGGCGTCAACCTCGACCTGACCCCGCGGCGGGTCGCCGAGGTCGCCGAGGAGGCCGGCATCACCTTCTGCTTCGCCATCAAGTTCCACCCGGCGCTGCGGTACGTGGGCGCCGCGCGAGGCCAGCTGGGCATCCGCACGGTGTTCAACATCCTCGGCCCGCTGACCAACCCGGCGCGGGTGCGGGCCCAGGCGGTCGGCGTCGCGGACCCGCGCATGGCCCCCGTGGTCGCCGGCGTCTTCGCGGAACGCGGCAACTCCTCCCTGGTCTTCCGCGGCGACGACGGCCTCGACGAACTGACGACGACCGCCACGTCCCACGTCTGGATCGTCCGCGACGGCAAGGTCACGGAGGAGACCTTCGACCCGAGGGACGTCGGCATCGACCTGGTCCCGGTGGAGGCGCTCAGGGGCGGCGACCCGTCGTACAACGCGGAGGTCGCCCGCAGACTCCTGGACGGCGAGACGGGCCCCGTGCGCGACGCGGTACTGCTGAACTCGGCGGCCGCCCTGGTGGCCCTGGACCCGGGCGCCGGGACCCTCGCCGAACAGCTCCGCGCCGGCATGGACCGGGCGGCGGAGTCCATCGACTCGGGCGCGGCCAAGCGAGCGCTGGAGCGCTGGGCGGCGGCGACGCACAACTAGGAGGCCGGGGTCGGTGTCCGACGCCGCCGGACACCACCGCGGCGGGGGATTTTCGAGCGGCGGTGCGCTGTGGAGTGCCGCCGCGGCCGGTTCGGTACCGCCGGTCTCCGCCGTCGTGGCTGATCGCCGTGGCGGCGGGAAATAAGGACGGGCGTCGGCGCGGCGTAGGGACAGGGCAGGCGTCGGCGCGTCGGGGATCGCTGTGCGGCCGGCTCTTGGCGGCCTTCCTCGCCGCTCGTTCCTTCCGCCGCGACGGCGCGCAACCACGTACTGCCTTTCCGGCGGTGCCGGGCCGGCCGGGCCCCCGTCCCCGTCCCGTCATCCGGACAGGAGTTGCGCGGTGGCGATCACTTCCCATACGTTTCCATCCAGGTCATGAGTGACAGTCATGAGGCCCCGGCCGACTGTCCGGCAACCCTCCGTCCGTGGCGGGGTGCCCCGGGTGAAGACCAGGTCGTAGGCAGCGAGGTCTACGGCAAGCGCGGACCCCTCGACACACCAGGGGTCCTGGTCGTACGAGGGAGCCTTCTGTGAGCAAGCGAATGCGATAGGGCGTCGAGCCCCGCCTCCGCGTACCCCTTTTTTCGCCCTTCCCCGTGCCGTCGACACACCGTCCGGCACGGCGGTTCCGCGCACCCTCACAGGAGTTCCGCCATGTCCGTCTCCACCGCTGCCTCCGCCCAGACCGTTTGTGCCCCGTTGCCCGTTCTGGGACGGGATGTCACCGTCCCGCTCGTCACCGGCGGCGAGGTCACCTACGCCGCCCTCGACTACGCGGCGAGCGCCCCCGCCCTCCAGCGGGTCTGGGACGACGTGGCGGCGTACGCTCCCTACTACGGCAGCGTCCACCGCGGCGCCGGCTACCTCTCCCAGCTGTCCACGGACCTCTTCGAGAACGCCCGCCGGACCGTCGCCGGGTTCCTCGACTGCCGCCCCGACGACCAGCTGGTCTTCACCCGCTCGACGACGGACTCCCTGAACCTCCTGGCCCGCGCCCTCCCCGCCGACTGCCAGGTCTTCGTCTTCGAGACCGAGCACCACGCCTCCCTGCTGCCCTGGCAGGACGCCCGGGTCACCTACCTCAACGCCCCGCGCACCCCGCGGCAGGCGGTGGAGACCCTGGAGCGCGCGCTGGCCGACCGCGACCCGTACGGTCCGGCCCTGGTCTGTGTCACCGGCGCCTCCAACGTCACCGGCGAGCTGTGGCCCGTACCGGAACTCGCGGCCGCCGCCCACGCCCACGGCGCCCGGATCGTCCTGGACGCCGCCCAGCTGGCCCCCCACCACCCGGTGTCCGTGCAGGACCTGGACGTCGACTGGATCGCGTTCTCCGGCCACAAGCTGTACGCCCCCTTCGGCTCCGGCGTCCTGGCCGGCCGCGCCGACTGGCTGCAGGCGGCCGAGCCGTACCTCGCGGGCGGCGGCGCCAGCCGCAAGGTGACCCGGCGCGAGGACGGGGGAGTGGCCGTGGAGTGGCACGAGAGCGCCGCCCGGCACGAGGCCGGCTCGCCCAACGTCATCGGCGCCTACTCCATCGCCTCCGCCTGCAAGGCGCTGACCGAGGCCGGCTTCGACACCCTGGTCGCCCGCGAGCGGTACCTGATCGAGAAGGTGCGGTCCGGTCTGGCCGAGGTCCCGGAAGTCCGGATCCTCTCCCTCTTCGGCGACGACGCCCCGCGCGTCGGTGTCATCTCCTTCGTCGTCGAGGGCTGGAACAGCTCCCACTTCGCCGCCGCCCTCTCCGCCGAGTACGGCATCGGCGTCCGCGACGGCCTCTTCTGCGCCCACCCGCTGGTCCGCACCCTGCTCGGCTCCGACCCCCAGACCCAGGGCGAGTGCGGGGCACCGGAGGCGGCACCGGGCGAGAAGTCCCTGAACGCGATCCGGGTGAGCTTCGGCGCCGGCACGCCGGACGAGCACGTCGAGCGCTTCGTCAACGCGGTGAAGGAACTCGTCCGCAATGGCGCGAAGTGGAACTACCGTACGGAAGACGGCCGTTGCGTACCGGCCGTCTGACGTACTGAAGCCCGGCCGCGCGTATACGCTCCCCTCGGCGGCGCTACGGAGGGCAGGGGAGCACGGGGTGCAGGAGCTGCGGGACACGGATCCTCGGACCGTCGGCCCCTACGAGGTCCGGGGCAGACTCGGATCCGGCGGCATGGGCGAGGTGTACCTCGCCGAGGCACGCGGTGGTCTGCGGCTCGCGGTGAAGGTGGTGCGGGCCGAGTACGCGGAGGACCGCACCTTCCGGGCCCGGTTCCGGCACGAGGTGCGGGCCGCGCAGACCGTCGGCGGGGCGGGGACCTACACCGCGCGGGTCGTGGACGCGGACACCGAGGCGTCCCGGCCGTGGATGGCAACCGAATACGTGGACGGGCCGAACCTGCGGGACGCGATCCTCGACGGCGGCCCCCTGCCCGGCGACGCGGTACGGCTGCTCGCGGCCGCGCTCGCCGAGGCACTGGCCGCGATCCATGCCAAGGGCCTGGTGCACCGGGACCTCAAGCCCTCCAACATCCTGCTGGCGGCGGACGGCCCCCGGGTCATCGACTTCGGCATCGTCCGGGCCCTGGAGGGGACGGCGCTGACCCGGACCGGGGTGATCGTCGGGTCGGTCGGCTATGTCTCGCCCGAGCAGATCCGCAACGGCGCCCGGGTGGGACCCGCCAGTGACGTCTTCTCGCTGGGCGCGGTCCTCGCGTACGCCGCCGGCGGGCGGGAGCCCTTCGGCGAGGGCCAGGACTCGGTCGTACTGCTGCGGATCCTGACCGGGGACGTCGACCTGTCCGCCGTACCGAAGGACCAGCTGGCGCTCGTGGAGTCGTGTCTGCGCGACGATCCCGGGGCGCGGCCGACACCCGCCGGCGTGGTCGCGGCGGCGGGGCACACGGCGGACAGCCTGCGCCAGGGGCTGCGGGCGGGCTGGTACACGGGCGGCCCGCGGACGGAGCAGGGAACCGCGGCCGGCGGCGCGCGCTGGATGCCGGAGCACGGCTCGGGGGAGCGGGACAGCCGGGTCGAGTACATGGCGCCGGTGACGGTCACGGACGCGGACGCGGACACGGACACCTCGGACCCCGCCCCGCCCTCCCGGCGACGCCTGCTGGCGACCCTGGCGGGCGGTACGGCACTCGTGGCGGCCGGGGGCGTCGGCGGGTGGCTGTGGCTGCGGGACTCCTCCGGGAGCACGGGCCCGGTGGTGCGGGGAGAGAGCGGAGGCAAGGGCACGCTCTCGTCGGCGGCGGCCGAGGTGGGCTGGCAGTGCCGGGTCCAGGGGCTCGGCGGCCGGCGCGGCCCGTGCGCGGCGGTGTCGCCGGACGGGCGCCTGGTGTACGTCGGCGGGGCGGACGGCTCGCTGCACGGGCTGGAGCTGAACGGCCGTCCCCTCTGGAGCACCCCGCTGGGCGGCCCGGTGATGTCCCCGCTCGCCACCGCCGACGGCGCGTACTGCCTGCTCTTCGACGACCGGGAGGGCTCCACCAGGCTCTGTGCGCTCGGCCGGGACGGCAGGGTGCGCTGGACGCGGCCGCTCGCCGGGAGCAGCCAGTTCCCGGTGGCCGCGGGCGACCTGGTCCTGGTGTCCTACGGCCCGACGGACGCGGGCGGGGTGCGCGCCTACACTCCCGACGGCGGCGTGGCCTGGTCCACACCGACCGGGCCCGCGCCCACCGCCGAGCCCATGGTGGCGGGCGGAGTGGTGTACGTCGGTACGTTCGGGGACCGGCTGCAGGCCCTGGACGCGAGGACCGGGAAACGGCTCTGGGCGACGGCCGCCGGCAGCGACACCGGCCGGCCCACGCCGGTCGGGGACGTCCTGGTGGTCGGGTCGGGCGGCGAGCAGATGCTGCACGGCATCAGCCGGGCGGGCAAGGCGCTCTGGCACCAGGCCGGCAACGAACTGCCGAGTGCGAGCCGCTATTTCACCAGCGTGGCCTTCGGCGGCCTGGCCGTCACCGCGGGCACCTTCGAGCTGTTCGCCCTGGACCCGGCCGACGGATCGAAGGCGTGGACCTTCGCGCTCACCGACGAGGGCACCCAGTACAGCGACCCCACGGTCGCGGGCGACACCCTCTACGTACGCCAGGGCTCGACGCTCTACGGCGTGAACCGCAAGGGCAGGCGCACCTGGCGGAAGCGCGTCGAGGGCGGGGCGTCCGTCGGCACCCAGAGCCCGGTCGTCCGCGACGGCCGCATCTACGTCGCGACCGCCGACGGCATCACCGTCCTCGCCCTCGGGGACTAGGGCCTGCCCTGCCCTAGCTGTCCAGCCCGATGGCGAACGCGGCCTCCAGGTCGTGCTGGGAGTACGTGCGGAACGCGACGTGCGTGTCCGTCGCCTCCACGCCCTGGATCTTGCTGATCCGCCCGGGGATGACCTCCGCCAGGTCCTCGTGCTGCTGGACCCGGACCATGGCGATCAGGTCGTACGTACCGGTGACGGAGAAGACCTCGCTGACACTCTCCAGCCCGGCGATCTGTTCCGCGATCTCGGGGATCCGGTCCACGCTGGTCTTGATGAGGACGATCGCGGTGATCACGGCTGGTTCTCTCCCTCGGGTGCCGGGGCTCGGGCGGTCCTCACTTTAGTCCTACGGCCGTAGCGGACCCACGCGTAGCCGAAGCCGAGCCCGAAACCGACGAGGTGGGCGAGGTAGGCCACGCCCGGTCCGGCGGGGGCCTGCCCCAGGGCCAGCCACTGCAGCGCCGCCCAGAACGGGAGCACCACCCAGGCCGGGAAACGCAGGGGCAGGAAGAAGAGGAAGGGGAGAAGACTGGTCACGCGAGCGCTGGGGAACAGGTACAGGAACGCTCCGAGGACCGCCGAGATCGCCCCGGAGGCCCCCACCAGCGACTGCTGGGAGGCGGCATTGGCGGCCGCGTAGCCGAGCAGCGCGAGATAGCCGCAGCCGACGTAGAAGAAGGTGAACGCCACGCGGCCCATCCGCTCCTCCGTCATCGCCCCGAAGACGAAGAGGAAGAGCATGTTGCCGAGCAGGTGCACCCAGCTGCCGTGGATGAACAGCGCCGTGGCCGGGGTGAGCGCCTCCCGCGCCGGGCCGTCGAACAGCTCGGCGGGGACCACCCCCCAGTGGCGGAAATACGCCCGCTGGGCGGCGGCCAGGGTCTCCCCGGTGCCGTAGGACGGCGTCAGGCCGGAAGCGGGGCCGAGTACGAAGATCAGGCAGCACACGGCGATGAGGGTGTACGTCATGGGCGCCGACGTGTTCCTCAGGCTCCGCAGGGCCCGGCCGGCCGTCGTGTTCCAGTTGCCGATCATGGACATAGAGCATGGCGTAACGGGACGCACCGGCGCAGATCGCCTCGCCGCCGTGGACAGGCGGGCGTCGAGTACCCGCCAGGCCGTAGGGTTACGAGCCACACGCGTCGGGACGGCGCGTCACGGACACTAGAAGGAAGCGAACAGTCACGATGACGGTTCCCCTGCCGACCGCCACGACGCGGTGGCGCTGCACCCTCTGCGGCAACCTCACGCGCTTCGACGTGACCCGCTCGTCGAAGGTCGTCGAGTACGTGCACCTCGACCTGGCCGGGGAGGCCAAGGTCGAGGAGCGCGAGGTGGTCAGTGAGACCATCGAGTCGGTGCGCTGCCGCTGGTGCAACGCGGTGGACCAGGTGGAACTCGTGGACAGGCCGGGCGCCGACTCCTGAGACCGGGAGGCGGCCCCGCACAGGTGATGGGGTGTGACGGATGGTGGAGACCACAGGCGGGGGGCCGGGCGACGGCACCGCCGAGGTGCTTGACCGTCCGTTGCCCGACGGCGTGCGACGGCGGGTCGTACAGATCGTGTCGGAGGGCTTCGGCGGGCTGACGATCGCCGAACTCCCCGCACAGCTGCGGCAGTATGCGCGCTTCGCCCCGAACCGTCGGGCCAAGTTCGCCGGGAACGCGATGGCGGCCGCGCTGGAGACGGACACCCTCTTCCGGCAGCGGATCGGGGAGAAGCTGAGAGAGGCCCAGCCGGAACTCGCCGGCGCCCTCGACTCCGGCTCCCCGCCCCCGGCCGCGGACCCGCTCGATGTGGCGGCCGCGGCCTATGTACTGCGTCCCACGGGCTGGGTGAAGCTCGTCGCGGCGGCCGGTGAGGAGGCCCAGCGGGCCGACGCCGAGCGCGCCGACGAGGAGAGCCGCGCCGAGCTGGAGCGGCTGCACGAGGAGCTCGACCGGGCGCGGGAGCAGATCCGTTCCGAGACGGAGCGGCTGCGCGTCGAGCTGGACGCGGCGAAGAAGGAGGCGGACTCGCTGCACCGCAAGCTCCGTGCCGCCCTCAGTGACGTCAAGCGCGGCGAGGCCGCCCTGCGCAAGCTGCAGGGCGAGATGGAGGCGGGGCGGGCCGAGGGGCAGGCCCAGGTGTCCGCCGCCGAGAGCGAGAGCCGGCGGCTCAAGGCCCGGCTCGGCGAGGTCGAGGCCGCCCTGGAGGCCAGCCGCCGGGCCGCCCGCGAGGGACGCAGCCTCGAGGACATGCGGCTGCGGCTGCTGCTCGACACCGTCCTCGACTCGGCCCAGGGGCTGCGCCGCGAACTGGCGTTGCCGCCGGTGTCGATGCGGCCGGCCGACACCGTGGACGCGGTCGAACCGGGACGGATGACCCCGAAGGACATCGCCGCCCGTGCGCTGTCCGAGCATGATCCCGCCATCCTCGATCAGCTGCTCGCCCTGCCGCAGGCGCACCTGGTCGTCGACGGCTACAACGTGACCAAGACCGGTTATCCGCAGATGCCGCTGGAGAAGCAGCGGCTACGGTTGCTCGGTCAGCTCTCCCAGCTCGCCGCGCAGACCGGCGCGGAGGTCACGTGTGTCTTCGACGGTGCCGAACTGGTCGCGCCGGTGCTGCTCGCCCCGCCGCGCGGCGTCCGGGTGCTGTTCTCGAAGCCGGGTGTCACGGCGGACGAGCTGATCCGTCAGCTGGTGCGTGCCGAGCCGCCGGGCCGTCCGGTGATCGTCGCCTCGACCGACCGCGAGGTCGCCGACGGGGTCGCCAAGGCGGGTGCCCGACCGGTGGCTTCTGCGATGCTTCTGAAGCGATTGTCCTGAACGTTGAATTCGCATACTCAATGCCCGAATTGACCGGTGCGTCGAGCAACGTTGGGTCAATCAAACGTCACGGCACGTTAGTTATGTGCAAAGAGTGTGTTGCGTGACCAGATTTTTGGCTGTTGGGATTTGAACTGATCACAAGTAGGTCACTAGGGTCTGGCCTCGAACCTCCACACGGGTGATCACTCAAACGAAGGAGCCCGTCTCCGTGGCGTCCCATCGTCGACCCAAGCAGCAGAGTCGCGCGCGCGTGACCGTGCTGACCACCGCAGCCGCCGCTGCCGTCGTCCTCAGTGCCAACGCCGCCAACGCGGCGCCCAGCGCGAAGCTGAGCAAGGACGAGGTCAAGGCCAAGGTCGACAAGCTCTACGAGGAGGCCGAGCAGGCCACCGAGAAGCTCGATGGCGCCAAGGACAAGCAGCAGAAGCTGCAGAAGGAGATATCCACGATCCAGGACAACGTGGCCCGTGGACAGGAAGACCTCAACAAGCTGCGGGACAGCCTCGGTTCGCTGGCCACCGCGCAGTACCGCTCCGGCGGCATAGACCCGTCCGTCCAGCTCTTCCTCTCGTCCAACCCGGACGACTACCTCGACAAGGCCTCCACGCTCGACCAGTTGAGCAGCCAGCAGGTCGAGGCCCTGAAGAAGATCCAGGACAAACAGCGCGAACTCGCCCAGGAGCGGGCAGAGGCCTCCGACAAGCTCAAGGACCTCTCCGCCACCCGCGCCGAGCTGGCCAAGCAGAAGACCGCCGTCCAGGGCAAGCTCGCCGACGCGCAGAAGCTCCTCAACACCCTGACGGCCAAGGAGAAGGCCGCCCTGGACGCCGAGCAGGCCCAGGCCGCCAGCCGCGCCTCCTCCCGCGTGAACCTCGGCAACACGGGCTCCGCCTCCAGCAGGGCCGCCGCCGCCTTCGCCGCCGCCCAGGGCGTGCTCGGCTCGCCGTACGTCTACGGCGCCTCCGGACCGTCCTCCTTCGACTGCTCGGGCCTGACCTCCTGGGCCTACGCCCAGGCCGGCGTCACCATCCCGCGCACCTCCGAGGCGCAGGCAAACGCCGGCACCCGCATCTACAGCGCGAGCGACCTCAAGGTCGGCGACCTGGTCATCTTCTACGGCGACTACCACCACGTCGGCCTCTACGCCGGCAACGGCCAGGTGCTGCACGCCCCGCACACCGGCGCCGTGGTCCGCTACGAGGCGATGAGCGACATGACCTTCGAGTTCGGCGTCCGGATCTGACCTCCGCCGAGGCCCCGGGCCCCGTCAAGATCACAACGCCGGGACGTCCGAACGGGCGAACTGCGCCAGCCTGATGTACCCACCGCCCCGCCTTTGACCTGCGTCGGAGGCGGGGCGTCACGTTGTGCGCCCTGGGAGGGGCTTTGGCCGGTGCGTGTCCGCGCGGCTAGCATCGCCGCGTCCAGTGACGGAAGTCGCCGGACCTACCGCCGGACGGGCGGGAAGTCACGCCTGTGGAGGCTGTGTGAGACCGACCCACATGGGTCGGCGGCGGCCTGTGAAGCAGGAACCCGCGGTGGCGCCGTTGAGCGGTGCGGACCGGAATCCTCCGCCCTGGGCAGAGGAGGGCGTCAATGTCTGGCGCGTTTCCCCCTGTACCGGGGGAGACCGTCGGCGTCCGACGATCGAAGGAGTGCGGCTTCCTGTGGGGTCCCATCGCCGCCCTGTGCCGTCCGGGTTCGACCGGGGCGCCGGTGCCGCCGTCTGCGTGCTGTCGGCCGCGGCCGCCGCGCTCGGCGCCGTACCGGCGAACGCCGCCCCGCACGGGGACTCCCGCGCCGAGGTCGACCGGCTGTACCAGCAGGCCGAGGAGGCCACCCAGGCCTACGACAAGGCCGACGAGCGGGCCGTCGCGCTGCGCCGCGAGGTGAACGACGCCCAGGACCTGATCGCCCGTCAGCAGCAGCGCATCAACACCATGCGGGAGGCGCTCGGTTCGCTGGCCGGAGCCCAGTACCGCTCCGGCGGCCTCGACCCCACCGTGGCCCTGCTGTTCTCCGACGACCCCGAGGACTACCTCGCCAAGGCGTCCCTCCTCGACCGTATCGACGTCCGCCGGGCCGGGCAGCTGAGGGAGCTCCAGGCGGCGCTGCGCGAACTCGCCCAGGAGCGCTCCGAGGCCGCCGGCAAGCTCGCCGAACTGGAGCGCAGCCGCAAGGCGGTCGCCACCCACAAGGTCACCGTGGAGCGGAAGCTCGCCGCGGCCCAGCACCTGCTCGACACGATGTCCGCCGCCGACCGCGCCGCCTTCGAGCACGCCTCCCGGGGCGACGGCCGCGACGACCTGCCCGACCTCTCCGGCGTCGTTCCCCCGGACGGCCGAGCCGCCGTCGCGATCGCCGCCGCCCGCGCCGCCCTCGGCAAGCCCTACGTCTGGGGCGCGAGCGGCCCCTCCGGCTTCGACTGCTCGGGCCTGATGCAGTGGGCCTACGCACACGCCGGGATCCACCTCCCGCGCACCTCGCAGGAGCAGCGCTACGCCGGCCACCAGGTCCCGCTCTCCCAGGCGCGCCCCGGTGACCTGGTCGTCTACCGCTCCGACGCCAGCCATGTCGCCATGTACGTCGGCCACGGCCAGGTCATCCACGCCCCCTACCCGGGCGCCCCGGTCCGCTACGACCCGGTCGGGATGATGCCCGTCTCCTCGGTCACCCGGCCCTGACTTTCGGGCCCTGACCCGTACGATCGGAAAGTGGCTGGTCGTAGGCGGGTGTGGCGTTCAGGAGCGGTGGGGCTGTGTCTGCTGCTCCTGCCGCTGACCGGATGCGGCGGCGGACAGTCGCCGACCGCGACGGCGGTGAACGAGGTGCAGCAGGTCCTGGACCGGCGCTCGGCCGCGGTCCTCGGCCATGACGAGACGGCGTACGGGCGGACGGGCACCCGGAGCTCGTACGCCGACCTGCGGGCCGTACCGCTCGCCGAGTGGCGCTACCGGGTCACCGCCGTGCACCGGGACGGCGCCGGGGCCACCGTCGACGCCCAGCTCCGCTACCGGATCCGCGGCTACGACAAGGCGCCGGTCACGACGGACCGCATGCTCACCCTGGACCGCACCGCAGACGGCCAGTGGTACGTCACGTACGACAAGCCCGCCAAGAAGGCCGGACAGCAGCTCTGGGACCAGGGCGAGGTGACGGCCGTCAAGGGCGCCCACAGTCTCGTCCTCGGCGTCGGCCAGTCCGAGGAGGCGCTGCGCGGCTACGCCCGTCTCGCCGACACCGCCGTCCCCGCGGTCTCCGCGGTCTGGGGCACGGACTGGACCCGCCGGGTCGTACTGCTCGTGCCGAAGTCGCTGAACGGCATGGCGGGCCTGCTCGGCGCCCCCGCCTCCAACTACCAGGGCATCGCGGCCGTCACCACGGGAGAGGCGGGCGGCTCCGGCACGACCCCGGCGGACCGGGTCATCCTCAACCCGGAGGCGTACGCGGTCCTGGGCCAGGTGGGCAGACAGGTCGTGCTGACGCACGAGACGACCCATGTGGCGACCCGCGCCCGCACCACGCCCGCCACCCCCCTCTGGCTCTCCGAGGGGTACGCCGACTGGATCGGCTATCTCCACACCGGCCGCACCCCGACCGAGGCGGCCCCCGAACTCGCCCGCGCCGTCCAGGGCGGAGAGGTCCCGGCCGGCCTTCCGGCGGACAAGGACTTCGGCTTCACCGACGACCCCACCAAGCTGGCCCAGGCCTACGAGGGCGGCTGGCTGGCCTGCCGGATGATCGCCGCCCACTGGGGCGAGGAACGGCTCGGCGCCTTCTACCGGGCCGTCGGCGCGCACAAGGAGCGGGCCGGCGCGGTGGAGGACGCCCTCCGGAAGGAACTCGGCACCACCCTGACGGACTTCACCGAGCGCTGGCGGGAGTATCTGCCGGATCAGCTCGGCGGCTGAGCCAGCCGCTCGATCGCCTCCTTCCGCCAGGCCCGCTCGGCGGTGCCGGTCGCCCGTGCGACCCGCCGTATCCCCTCCCGGAAGAGATCCCTGCTCTCCGCCGCCCGCACCGGCTCGCCGTCCCGGTAGAAGAAGCCCGACGGTGCCTCCAGGAAGTCGATCCGCGGCCGCAGCACGGCCGCCTGCGCCGCGGGGTCGGGGAGGTGGCGCAGGAAGGCCAGGACCGTGTTGAAGCGGACGTGGTCGGTGATCTCGGCCTGCTTGGGCGCGCGCAGCCGGTCGAGCAGCTCCGACCGCCCCTTCTCGGTCCGGCGATCACGCGGCTGGTCGCGGCCGGCAATCGCCCACACCCTGTCCGGGCCAGGGCTGCCCGGGATCTGTCCGGCCCTGGTTCTGGGGATGGGCGTGCAGTGCGCGGCTGTCGTGGTGCTGCTGTCCCGGGCTCAGGAGGAGACCGAGTTCTCCTTGGCCCGGGCGGCCTGAGGGGGGAACGGGGCGACGGGATCGTCGGCCGCGGTGGAGCGCCACAGCGCCCGGGCCGCCGTGACCGTCGCCGCGACCAGCAGGCCGTTGCGCAGGAGCAGCAGCGTGACGCCGTACCAGTCGCTCGCGACCACGTGCGCGAAGCCGGCCGGGAACTCCAGGACCGTCACGAAGGAAGCCAGCACGACCAGCACCGCCGGCACGGTCATCCGGCCGGCCCGGAAGCACAGGCAGACGGCGGCCAGGCCCACCAGCCACACCATGTACTGCGGGCTGATCACCCGGCTGGTGACCGTGAACATCAGTACGGCGGTGAAGGCGGCGTCCGCGAGCGTGTGGTTCCGGAAGCGGACCGCCGACAGCCGCCACAGCAGCAGCCAGCCGAAGGCGAGCACGGTCAGCAGCAGGGCCGCCGTGCTCACCGCCTTCACATGCGGGCCCAGGAATTCGATCGACCCGTAGTTGAGCAGTACCTGGCCGTGCCAGCCGTAGTGCCGGGCGATGTGGAAGACCAGCGCGCCGAGCGACTCCACCTCGGTGCCCCGGTCCCGCTGGAACGTCAGGAAGGAGAACGCACCGGGCATGGCCACCGCGAACAGCCCGCCGACCGCACCCGCGGTGACCGCCGCCGACACCCAGGCCCGCCGCCGTACGGCACCCACAAGGAGCAGGGCCGGCCACACCTTGACCATCGCGCCGAAGCCCACCAGGGCGCCCATGATCCTCGGATGTCTGGCCCCGGCGAGCAGCGCGGCGACCGCGACCGCGGTGACCATCAGGTCGTAGCGGGCGTAGACGGTCGGGCCGAGGAGCGGCACGCCGAGCACCCAGACCCAGGCGCCGCGCAGGGTGCGGCCGGGGCGCAGGCCCGTGTAGAGGAGGAGGACCAGGACCGCCAGGTCGGCGAGGAAGGCCAGGACGAAGAAGGCGGTCGGATAGTCCAGGAAGGGCAGCAGCCCGGGGGAGAGGATCGCCAGGGCCGCTGCGGGCGGGTACTGCCAGGTGACGTCGTCCAGGGGGAACGTTCCGTGGCGCAGCACCTCGTACCAGCCCTGGTAGATCACCGACACGTCGGTCGTGACGTCCGCGCCCGGGAACACGAACACCTTCAGGACGAACAGCAGCAGCACCAGCCGGCTGGCTCCCCAGATGACCAGCAGCAACGCCAGGGCACGCTTCACGCCCGTCCTGTCCACTTGAGCCCCTGTCCGTCGGCGTGCTGTGTCGAGTGGGCCACATGATCCCCCGTCGCCCTGTGCGGCGGCCATGAAGCACGGCCGAACACACTGTGCGGGTAAGGTCTGCGGCGATGCACAAGACCCTCATCGTGACGAACGACTTCCCGCCCAGGCCGGGCGGCATCCAGGCCTTCCTCCACAATATGGCGCTGCGCCTGGACCCCGAGCGGCTGGTCGTCTACGCGTCCACGTGGAAGCGGAGCCGGGAGGGCGTCGAGGCGACCGCCGAGTTCGACGCGGAGCAGCCCTTCACCGTCGTGCGCGATCGTACGACGATGCTGCTGCCGACGCCGGGGGCGACCCGGACGGCGGTCGGGCTGCTGCGGGAGCACGGGTGCACGTCCGTATGGTTCGGGGCGGCGGCTCCGCTGGGGCTGATGGCGCCGGCGCTGCGGAAGGCGGGCGCCGAGCGGCTGGTCGCCACCACCCACGGGCACGAGGCCGGCTGGGCCCAGCTGCCCGCCGCGCGGCAGCTGCTCCGGCGGATCGGGGACGCGACCGACACGATCACCTATCTCGGCGAGTACACGCGGTCCCGGATCGCCGGCGCGCTCGGTGCGGAGGCGGCGGGGCGGATGGTGCAGCTGCCGCCGGGGGTGGACGAGAAGACGTTCCATCCCGGGTCGGGGGGCGATGGGGTGCGGGCGCGCCTCGGACTCACCGACCGGCCGGTGGTCGTGTGCGTGTCGCGGCTGGTGCCGCGCAAGGGGCAGGACACGCTGATCCTCGCGATGCCGCTGATCCTGGCCGCCGAGCCGGACGCGGTGCTGCTGATCGTGGGCGGCGGGCCGTACGAGGGTGATCTGAGGCGGCTCGCGCGGGAGACCGGGGTGGAGGCGTCCGTGCGGTTCACGGGGGCCGTGCCCTGGGCCGAGCTGCCCGCGCACTTCGGTGCGGGGGACGTGTTCGCGATGCCCTGCCGGACCCGGCGGGGCGGGCTGGACGTGGAGGGGCTCGGGATCGTGTACCTGGAGGCCTCGGCGACCGGGTTGCCGGTGGTGGCGGGGGACTCCGGGGGCGCGCCGGACGCGGTGCTGGACGGGGAGACCGGGTGGGTCGTGCGGGGCGGGTCGGCCGAGGAGGCCGCCGAGCGGATCGTCGTGCTGCTGGGGGACGCGGAGTTGCGGCGGCGGATGGGGGAGCGGGGGCGGCAGTGGGTGGAGGAGAAGTGGCGGTGGGACCTTCTCGCGGAGAGGCTCAAGGAGCTCCTGTAAAAGTCTGTTTCAAGGGCTTGCGGCAAACGTCGCCGTACCCCTAGGCGGAACCGGAAAATCCGCACATGCTGCGCGCATGACAGCAAAACTGATGCAGCGTCAGCTGACGAGACGTCATATCCTGGGCATGATCGCCCTCCAGACCGCCGCCGCGGCCGGTCTCACCCGTATCGGGCTCCAGTCGGCGCAGGCCGCCGAGGAGGCCGCAGCCGTCGACAACGCGCCCGCGATCGTGGTCGGTTCGGGCTACGGCGGGGCCGTGGCCGCGCTCCGGCTCGGCCAGGCGGGCGTACAGACCCTCATGATCGAGATGGGCCAGCTGTGGAACACGGCCGGCTCCGACGGCAAGATCTTCTGTTCCACCGCCGCCCCGGACAAGCGGTCCATGTGGTTCAAGACCCGGACCGAGGCGCCGCTCGCCACCTTCCTCTGGCTGGACGTCGTCAACAAGGACATCACCGCCTATCCGGGAGTGCTCGACCGGGTGCACTACGACAACATGTCCGTGTACGTGGGGCGCGGTGTGGGCGGCGGGTCGCTGGTCAACGGGGGGATGGCGGTCACCCCGCGCCAGTCGTACTTCACCGAGCAGTTCCCGACCGTGGACGCGAGCGCGATGTACAACACGTACTTCCCGCGCGCCCGCACCATGCTCGGCGTCAACACCGTCGACGCCACCTGGTTCGAGTCGACCGAGTGGTACCAGTTCACCCGGACCTCGCGGAAGGCCGCCGCCAACACCGGGCTCACGACCACCTTCGTGCCCAACGTCTACGACTTCGGGTACATGCAGCAGGAGGCCGCCGGAACCGCCACCAAGTCCGCGCTCGCCCAGGAGGTCATCTACGGCAACAACTTTGGCAAGAAGAGCCTCGACAAGACCTATCTGGCCGCCGCCCTCGGCACCGGCAACGTCACCATCCACACCATGGAGAAGGTCAAGGCGGTCACGCGGGCGAGCGACGGGTCGTACCTGCTGAGCGTGGACCGGATCGACACGAGCGGGGCCGTCGTGGAGAGCAAGCAGTACAGCTGTACCTACCTGTTCCTGGGAGGCGGCAGTCTCGGGACCACCGAACTGCTCGTCCGGGCCCGGGACACCGGTGCGCTGCCCGCCCTCAACTCCAGTGTGGGCGCCGGATGGAGCACCAACGGCAACACCATGCTCGGGCGCGCCAACCACATCTGGGACACCACCGGGGCCAACCAGGCGACCATGCCGGTCATGGGCATCGACGACTGGGCCAACACCGACAACCCGGTCTTCGCGGAGATCGCCCCGCTGCCCATCGGGTTCGAGACCTGGGTGAGCCTCTATCTGGCGATCACCAAGAACCCCCAACGGGCCTCGTTCACCTACGACTCCGCGAGCGACGGGGTGAAGCTGGGCTGGACCGCCGCCCAGAGCGCGGTCTCGGTCGCCATGGCCAAGAAGCTCTTCGACCGGATCAACGCGGCCAACGCGACGATCTACCGGTACGACCTGTTCGGCTCGTCCAGCAAGGTGTTCGCCGACGACTTCTGCTACCACCCGCTGGGCGGCTGTGTGCTGGGCCAGGCGACCGACGACTACGGCCGGGTGAAGGGGTATTCGAAGCTGTACGTCACGGACGGCTCACTGGTCCCCGGGAACATCGGTGTGAACCCGTTCGTGACCATCACCGCGCTCGCCGAGCGGACGATGGAACGGGTTCTCGCCGAGGACATGTGAGCCGAGGGCCGTACTACTTCGCGTAGATGGCCTCGATCTCGTCCGCGTAGTCCTTCGCCACCACGTTGCGCTTGAGCTTCAGGGACGGCGTCAGGTGGCCCGAATCCTCCGAGAACTGGGAGGACAGAATGCGGAACTTCCGCACCGATTCCGCCTTCGACACCGCGGCGTTGCCGTCGTCGACAGCGGCCTGGATCGCCGCGATCAGATCCGGGTCGTCGCGCAGCGACGCCGCGGTGGCACCCGCCGGCTTGCCGTGGTCGGCCGCCCAACGGCCCAGGAACTCCTCGTCGATGGTGACCAGCGCGCCCACGAACGGCCGCCCGTCGCCCACCACCATGCACTCCGCGACCAGCGCGTGCGCGCGGATCCGGTCCTCGATCACGGCCGGGGCGACGTTCTTGCCGCCCGCGGTGACGATGATCTCCTTCTTGCGGCCGGTGATCCTGAGGTAGCCGTCCTCGTCGAGGGTGCCGATGTCACCCGTGTGGAACCAGCCGTCGGCCAGCGCGTCGGCGGTCGCGGCCTCGTTGTTCCAGTAGCCCTTGAACAGGTGCTCGCCGTGCAGCAGTACCTCGCCGTCGTCCGCGATCCGGATGACCGAGCCCGGCAGCGGCTGCCCGACCGTGCCGATCTTCTGCCGGTCCCAGGGGTTGAACGCGGTCGCCGCACAGGACTCGGTCAGGCCGTAGCCCTCCAGGACCGTGAAGCCGATGCCGCGGAAGAAGTGGCCGAGGCGTTCGCCCAGCGGGGCACCGCCGGAGATGGCGTACTCGCCCTTGCCGCCGAGCACCGCGCGCAGCTTGCTGTAGACCAGCTTGTCGAAGGTCCGGTACTTGATCTTCAGGCCGAGGGACGGGCCCGCCGGGGTGTCCAGCGCCTTGCTGTACGTGATCGCGGTGTCCGCGGCCTTGTCGAAGATCTTGCCCTTGCCGTCCGCCTGCGCCTTGGCACGCGCCGAGTTGTAGACCTTCTCGAACACGCGCGGGACGCCGAGGATCAGCGTCGGCCGGAACGCGGCCAGTTCGTCGGTGAGGTTCTTGATGTCCGGGACGCAGCCCAGCTTGATCGGCGCCATCATCGGGGCGATCTGGACCAGCCGGCCGAAGACGTGCGCGAGCGGGAGGAAGAGCAGGACCGAACACTCACCGGTGCGGAACAACGGGCGCAGGCGCTCGACGATGTTGCCGCACTCGGCGAAGAAGCTGCGGTGGGTGAGGACACAGCCCTTGGGGCGGCCCGTCGTACCCGAGGTGTAGACGATGGTCGCCGGATCGTCGGCTCTCGCCTGCGAGCTGCGCTCGTCCACCGTGGCGTCGGTGACGCCCTGGCCGAGCCGGCCCAGCTCCTCCAGGCCGCCGGCCTCGATCTGCCAGACGTGCTTGAGGGCGGGCAGCGTCTCACGCACCGACTCGACGGTGGCCGTGTGGTTGTCGAGTTCGACGATGCAGGCGGTCGCGCCGGAGTCGCCGAGGATCCACTGCACCTGCTCCGGCGAGCTGGTCTCGTACACCGGTACGGTGACCGCGCCGGCGCTCCAGATCGCGAAGTCGAGGAGCGTCCACTCGTAGCGGGTGCGGGACATCAGGCCGACCCGGTCGCCCGGCTGGATGCCGGAGGCGATGAGGCCCTTGGCGGCCGCGTGCACCTCGGCCAGGAAGGTGGTGGCGGTCACGTCCTGCCACACACCCCCGACCTTGCGGGCCATGACGGCTACGTCGGGATGCTGCGCGGCGTTTCTGCGGACGATGTCGGTCAGATTGCCGTCCGCGGGGACCTCGTACAAAGCCGGAAGGCTGAACTCGCGCAAGACTGCTGCTCCTCATAGGGCGCCGACGCCACGACGTTGTGCGATGCGACGGTGCGGTCCAAGGCTCGGGCAGGTGCTCAGGCCTCACCCACGGGCCACATGATCCGTTGGTTGAAATCCTGAGCACGACTGGACTGCCCGGACGTTACCCGCCGGTATGGCTTCTTCGACAGGGGGTCCCGGCGAGATGTTCGGTGCGTCACACAGGTTGGTGTTCCTTCGCGTACGGTAGTCCACCGCTTTAGTGACTGACCAGTAACCGCAGGTCCGCCCACCGCCTGTTCACAAGTGCATTGCCCGACCTACGCTTGATCACCATGGCAGCCACACCCACCGGCCCCCGAAGGACCCGCGTCCACGTGGTCAGCGACGTGCACGGCAACACCCGTGACCTGGCCAGAGCCGGCGACGGCGCCGACGCCCTGATCTGTCTCGGCGACCTCGTCCTCTTCCTCGACTACGCCGACCACTCCCGCGGCATCTTCCCCGACCTGTTCGGCGTCGAGAACGCCGACCGGCTCGTCGAACTCCGCACCGCCCGCCGCTTCGAGGAGGCGCGGGAGCTGGGAGCCCGGCTGTGGGGCGGGATCGGGGTCGACCGGGCGACCGCGATAGAGAAGGCGGTGCGCAAGCAGTACGCCGAGACGTTCGCGGCGTTCCCGACGCCGACGTACGCCACCTACGGCAATGTCGACATGCCGCCGCTGTGGCCGGAGTACGCGGGACCCGGAACGAGGTTCCTGGACGGCGAGCGGGTGGAGATCGGGGGACGGGTGTTCGGGTTCGTCGGCGGCGGGCTGCGGACGCCGATGCGGACCCCGTACGAGATCTCCGACGAGGAGTACGCGGCGAAGATCGAGGCGCTCGGCGAGGTCGACGTGCTGTGCACGCACATCCCGCCGGAGGTGCCGGAGCTGGTGTACGACACGGTGGCGCGCCGTTTCGAGCGGGGGAGCCGGGCGCTGCTGGACGCCATCCGGCGTACCAGGCCGCGTTATTCGCTCTTCGGACATGTCCACCAGCCGCTGGTGAAGCGCATGCGGATCGGGGCCACCGAGTGCGTGAACGTCGGGCACTTCGCCGGTACCGGGCGGCCCTGGGTGCTGGAATGGTGACAGCCCCGGACGAGGGGGTGAAGTCGGCTGGTCGGACGCGCGGTAGCCTTCACGCTGCACACGCGTGCGCACGCCCGCGCACGGTGGGCGTTTGTTCTTACCGGCCCGCATCTGGAGGAGCCACGGCGATGGCGGAACACACCAGCTCGAGCATCACGATCGAGGCGGCCCCGGCCGACGTCATGGCGGTGATCGCCGACTTCGCCCGGTACCCGGACTGGACCGGTGAGGTGAAGGAGGCGGAGGTGCTGAAGACCGACGCCAAGGGCCGGGCCGAGCAGGTCCGTCTGGTCATGGACGCCGGTGCGATCAAGGACGACCAGACGCTGGGCTACACGTGGACCGGTGACAACGAGGTCTCCTGGACGCTGGTGAAGTCGCAGATGCTGCGGTCGCTGGACGGGTCGTACCTGCTGAAGCCGGCCGGGGCGGGGGCGACCGAGGTCACGTACTCGCTGACGGTGGACGTGAAGATCCCGATGCTGGGGATGATCAAGCGCAAGGCCGAGAAGGTCATCATCGACCGGGCGCTGGCGGGCTTGAAGAAGCGCGTGGAGTCGGGCGAGTAGTCGTTCGGCTGCGGGTGGGTGGGGGCTGGTCGCGCAGTTCCCCGCGCCCCTGGGTAACTCAGCTGCGGGCATGCGTGCCTCCCCCAGAGGAGGACCCCAGGCGGCACGGGTGGGCGCAGCGGCACCCTGCCGACGCCGGTAAGTGCCCCCCAGGCCAGCCACAGCGAGGGCTCACCTGGACGTCCGTTACGGTTCACCCTCATGCGCACCATCCTGATCACCGGCCCCGGCGGCAGCGGCCGTACGACCGTCGCCGCGGCCACCGCCCTGCGCGCCGCAGGCGAGGACACCCCCACCCTCGTACTCAGCGCCGACCGCGCGGACACCCTCGGCGCCGCCCTGGGCACGGCGACAGGACCGGAGCCGACCCCCGTCACCGACACCCTCACCGCCTGGCGCCCCGACGCGGCCGCCCGCTTCCGTGAGGACCTCACCGCCTTCCAGACCCGTGCCGCGAACGTCCTCGACCTTCTCGGCGCCTCCCGTCTGGACGCCGAGGAGCTCACCCCGCTCCCCGGCGCCGAGGAACTCTCCTTCCTCCGCGCCCTGCGCGACGCCGCCCTCTCCGAGCGCTACGAGCTGCTCGTCGTGGACCTCCCGCCGGTCTCCCCGGCCCTCGCCCTGCTCGCCCTCCCCGAGGAGCTGCGCCGCTATCTGCGCCGGCTGCTCCCGCCCGAGCGGCAGGCGGCCCGCGCCCTGCGCCCCGTCCTCGGCCGCCTCGCAGGCGTCCCCATGCCCGCCGACTGGCTGTACGAGACGGCAGCCCGCTGGGACGTCGAGCTGGCCGCCGTGGAGGCCGTGCTCGCCGACCGCCGCACCTCCGTACGCCTGGTCGCCGAACCCGGTCCGGCCGGTGCCGACGCCGTCCGCACCGCCCGCCTCGGCCTCGCCCTGCGCGGCCTGCGCGCCGACACCCTGGTCGCCAACCGGGTGCTGCCCGAGGGCATGCCCCTGCACAACCTCGTCGCCCAGCAGCGCAAGGCCCTCGCGGAGTGGGGAGAGGCGTTCGACGTCACCCCTGTTCCCCACCTCGGCCACGACCCGCGCGGCACCGACGACCTCGCCGCGCTCGCCGTGCCCGGCGTCAACACCGTGACCGCCCCGGTCGAGTGGCCCGTCGCCGACCGTATCGAGGCGGACGGCGTCCTGGTCTGGCACATCCCGCTGCCCGGCGCGATACGGGACGGCCTCGACCTCGTCCGGCGCGGCGACGAGGTCGTGATCACCGTCGGCGGCTTCCGCCGCATCGTCGCCCTGCCGTCGGCCCTGCGCCGCTGCACCGTCGCCGGGGCCGCCCTGCGCGACGGCGAGCTGCGGCTCCGCTTCGCGCCCGACCCCGATCTGTGGCCGCGCTGACGGTGAAACCGGTACGCCCGTTCGGGTAACGTCGTAGAGACGAATTGTAGTCAGGAGTCCGTCATGAGCGAAGAGCGCCCCACAGCCGACGCCTCCGAGGAAGCGGACGAGGTACGGGCGACCGACGACGACGCCTGGGCCACGGCCTGTGCCGAGGACCTGGCGCGGGAGAAGGCCCGCCGCCGCTCCGAGTACGGGCCGACCCCAGGATCGGCCGCCGAGGAACTGCGCAAGCTCGTCGACGCCGTCGCCGACAAGCTTTCCGGCCTGCAGACCCCCCTCCTCGGGGCGGTCGCGGGCCCCGCCGCCCAGCAGGTGGTCCGGCAGGTCGTACAGCAGGCGAAGAACGCCGTCGACCCCGTCATAGAGCGCAACCCGGACGTCTTCGACCACCTGGCCGCCGCCGGCAGCGAACTCCTCGCGGCCTACCGCTCGGCGGTCCAGCACCAGGAGACCCGCTGGACCTCCGGCACCCACGACAAGGGCGACGACCCCGGCCCCGGCGAACGCATCGATCTCGACTGACAGCCCCCTGAAGACCCAGCCCGCGGGTTCCCCCGGCGGCGTTGTCGTCGGTTTCCCCATCGCTGCGCGTTGACTCCCTCCTCCGCCTTGCAGCTGCACGCACCAGACGCCGCCCGGCCCGCCCTCCGGGCGGACGACGGGAACCCGACGGCAGGGCCTCGGGTACGGTTGGCCGTAGCGGGGTTCGACCGGAACTGAGGGATTCATGGGACTCACCATCGGCGTCGACATCGGCGGCACGAAGATCGCGGCCGGCGTGGTCGATGAGGAAGGCAACATCCTCTCGACCCACAAGGTGCCGACCCCGGGCACGGCCGAGGGCATCGTGGACGCCATTGCTTCCGCCGTAGAGGGCGCCCGCGCCGGGCACGAGATCGTCGGCGTGGGCATCGGCGCGGCCGGTTACGTGAACCGGCAGCGCTCCACGGTCTACTTCGCGCCCAACATCGACTGGCGCCAGGAGCCGCTGAAGGAGAAGGTCGAGGCCCGCGTCGGCCTCCCCGTGGTCGTGGAGAACGACGCCAACGCCGCCGCCTGGGGCGAGTACAAGTTCGGCGCCGGCAAGGGCCACCGCAACGTCATCTGCATCACCCTCGGCACCGGCCTCGGCGGCGGCATCATCATCGGCAACAAGCTGCGCCGCGGGCACTTCGGCGTCGCCGCCGAGTTCGGTCACATCCGGATGGTCCCGGACGGGCTGCTGTGCGGCTGCGGCTCGCAGGGCTGCTGGGAGCAGTACGCCTCCGGCCGCGCCCTCGTCCGCTACGCCAAGCAGCGCGCCAACGCCACCCCCGAGGCCGCCGAGATCCTGCTCGGCCTCGGCGACGGCAGCCCCGACGGCATCGAGGGCAAGCACATCTCCATGGCCGCCCGCCAGGGCGACCCGGTGGCCGTCGACTCCTACCGGGAGCTCGCCCGCTGGGCCGGCGCCGGCCTCGCCGACCTGGCCTCCCTCTTCGACCCCTCCGCCTTCATCGTCGGCGGTGGCCTCTCCGACGAGGGTGAACTGGTCCTGGACCCGATCCGCAAGTCCTACAAGCGCTGGCTGGTCGGCGGCAACTGGCGCCCGGTCGCCGAGGTCATCGCCGCCCAGCTGGGCAACGAGGCGGGCCTGGTGGGCGCGGCCGACCTGGCACGGGAACCCGACCCGATCATGTAAATGCGGCCCACTGGCCCCACCTGCCTTTGAGGGGCGCGGGGCGGTAGTCGACTTGCGGCTACCGCCGCGCGGGCGCGGCCAGCCGCAACGCACCGGCGGTCGCGCACAGACCTCGCGCCCCGAGCCATTGGGCGCGCGGCCGTTTCCTCTGCCGCGTACAGTTGATCCACATGGCGCCGCTCCCCAACTCCCACACAGAGCCCGACGGTTCCGCCGTCATCCGCGTCCTCGGCTACAACATCCGCTCCATGCGGGACGACACCGACGCTCTCGCCCGGGTCATCAGGGCCTGCGCCCCCGACCTGGTCCTCGTCCAGGAAGCCCCCCGCTTCTTCCGCTGGCGCAAGAAGCTCGCCCGCCTGGCCTCGGCCGCGGACCTGGTGATCCTCACCGGAGGCGCCACCGCGGCGGGCCCGGCGATCCTCTGCGACCTCCGTGCCACTGTCGAGCACACCGAGGACGTCCTGCTCCCGCTCACCCCCGGCCTGCACCGCCGCGGCTTCGCGACAGCGACCGTCCGCTTCGGCGGCGCCCGCCTCGGCGTCACCAGCTTCCACCTCAGCCTGCAGCAGGACGAGCGCTACGAGCAGGGCGGCATGCTCCTCGACCGGCTCGCCGGCCTGGGCGTGGAGCACGCCATCGCGGGCGGCGACCTCAACGACCGCCCCGACGGCCGCACCTTCCGCCGCCTGGCCGACACCCTCCAGGACTGCCGTACCACCGCGCCCTGGGGCGGCGAGTTCACCTCCTGGTCCACCGCCCCCCACCAGCGCATCGACGCTATCTTCGCGACGAAGGGCATCGAGGTGCTCGGCTGCGGCGTACCGACGGACCTCCCCGGCATCACCGACGCGGACCTGAGGGCGGCCACGGACCATCTCCCGGTCCTGGCCGCCCTCAGGGTCCCCGCCGCCTCCTAGCGCCCTACGGCCGCTGCTTCACCCTGTCCACGACGGCCCAGCTGTCGAGATACGAGAGCTGGGTGTACGTCTTCATGGCCGCGCCGTCGCCCGAGGTGCGTACGTCGCGGAAGCCGAGGAACTCGTACGTCACGGGGTCGAAGATGAAGTAGCCGCCGAAGCCCACCGAACCCTTCGGGAGCGTCGGGTCGTCGTACGTGATGGCCACGCCGGTACGCCCCTTCGCGTCCTTCTGACCCGGCACCACCTTCACACCCGGCACCATGCCGAGCGCCTCGTACGCCGCCGGACGCAGTCCTTCCGGCATCACCGGGACCAGCTCCAGCAGCCCGGCCAGGCTGAAGTGGACGTTCGACCACTCCACATCGTTCAGGTCGTCGAGGGAGGCGGCCCGGCCGCCGTACCAGTCCGTGATCGACAGGATCAGCCGCTTCGGGTCGGTCGGCAGTTTCCGCAGCGTTCCCCAGTCCCGAGGCGGCCAGATACGCTCGTCGGCCTTCAGCGGCGGCGTCCACCAGCCCTTTCCGATCTCCATGACCCAGGACCGCTTGGAGCCGTCCACCGACCGCCAGTTCTCGTCGACATAGCTCTTCGTGACACCGGTCTTCTGGTCGGTCTCCTTGATGATCTCCTTGGTGTAGATGAACTGGTCGTCGCGCGGGCTGGCCGTCCGCTCGTGCTCGCGCGCATAGGCGGCGGCCCCCTTCAGGACCGTCTGCGCGCTCACGTTCCGCATCGCGGGCGCACTGGTCGCCGGCGGCTCCGCCGTGTGGTGCGTGCGGGGGCCGTGGTCGTCCCCGACGGCGACCAGTACGGCGCCGGCGACCACGGCGGCGAGCGCGCCGGACAGGGCGATACGCAGGAGGGGGCGGTGGGGCCGTACGCGCACGGCAGGCTCGTTGACCGCCGTGAGCAGGCGGGCCCGCACCCGCCGTCTGGTCTCGTCGTCGAGCGGGGGAGCCCCCGTGTCGAAGTCCCTCAGTTCGCGCAGTTCGTCGATGTCACGCATGGGCGTCTGCCTCTCGGAAAGCCGTCGGATCGGTGCCGCCCAGTGCTTCGCGCAATCTGCTGCGGGCCCGGTGCAGCCGCGATCTGACCGTGCCGACCGGCACTCCCAGCGCCAGGGCCACCTCCTCGTAGTCGAGGTCGCCCCAGGCCACCAGGAGCACCACATCGCGATGCCGGGCCGACAGCCCGGCCAGCGCGGCCGCCAGGTCCCGACGCACCCCCGTGGCACCGGCCCTGGCGACCGCGCGATCCGCGACCGGTTCCTCGTGCTCGACCGGCGCCGGGACCTGGGCGAGCGCCTTGAAGCGGCGTGCCTCGGCCCGGCGATGCCGGCCCACGAGGTTGGTCGCGATGCCGAACAGCCACGGACGGGCGTCGGCACGCGTGAGGTCGTAGGTCTTGCGTTTCTGGAAGGCGGTGACGAAGGTCTCCGCCATCAGGTCCTCCGCCGCCTCTGGACCGAGCCGTCTCGCCGCGTAACGGTGCACGGCGTCGGCATGGCGGTCGTAGAGCGCGGCGAATGCTTCGGGCTCGTCCCGGGACCGCTCGATCACGCAGGCGTCACTCTCCCCGCGATCCTCCGCGCGGGTACCGACGCCCGGTCCGACGGTCATCGGGGCTCCTCTCGTTCGTCCGAACGCCTCGAAGGCTTGGGCTTGTTGGTTCACCTCTCCTTCGCCGCTCGGCGGAATCGAGTTCCCTTTCGGGACGGGGGCCGTGCCCGGAAACGCGAGAGCCCGTCCGGAGCGACTCCGGACGGGCCCTCGGGCGGGAGCTGATCGGTCAGACGACGGCACCCCGCCCGGGGTCGCCGTCCTCGTCGTCATCCGTCTTCATACGGGTCACCAGCGTGACGAACCCGCCGAGGAACCCGCCGATGCCCAGCGTCGCCAGCCACCAGGTCATGTCCCAGCCGAGCAGCACCGCGAGCAGCAGCAGGACCGGTCCGCCCACCACGCCCAGCCAGGCGAACTTGGCCGTGGCGTCGGCGGTCGGCAGCGGCGGCGGCTCGGGCGGCACGAAGTGCCCCTCGTCGTCATCGTCGAAGTCGTCCTCGGACGGCTCCGGCGCCGTGTAGTCACGCGGTCCGCCCACCCCGGGCGCGAAGGAGATGGAGCTGCCCAGCGGCTTCGCGGGCCGCTGCTCCTCGGCCGCCCCCGCATCGGTGTCGGTCTCGTCCTCTTCGGTCGCCGGCAGCGCCAGATCCTCCACCGGCTTGTAGGGCTTCGCGCCCGGCGGGTCCGGCGGCTCCTCGCCGTACCCCGCGACGATCGCCGCCCAGGCGGCCTCCTCGTCGAAGGGCACTCCCTTCTCGTCCGGCTCGCGGTCCTCGCGGTCGGAGTCGTGCTCAGCCAACTGCGGCCGTCCCTTCCTTGCCGACACTGGGTGCGAGCCGGCCGATGAAGGCGAGGCTCTCCTCGAGGATCCGGTCCGCGTCGTGGTCCAACGTCGCCACGTGGTAACTCTGTTCCAGCACGACCTCCGTTACGTCTGTGGAGGACACCCGGCTCAGGATCCGGGCGGAATCGACCGCCGGAACCACATGGTCCTGGGCGCTGCGCAGGAGCAGCAGCGGCTGGGTCACCTGCGGAAGCTCGCCGTCCACCTTGCGGAAGAAGTTCCGCAGGGAATGCGCGCAGTGCAGCGGCACCCGGTCGTACCCCACCTCCGCGGCGCCCGGCTTGGCGATGTCGCTGGCGATACCGGGGGCCGTGCGCACCAGATGCCGGGCCACCGGAAGGGCGTACGCCGAAAGGCCGTGCACCTTGTTCGCCGGGTTGACGACCACCACACCGTCCACACCCGCACCGTTCTTCGCGGCCAGCCGCAGCGCCAGCGTGCCGCCCATGGACAGGCCCGCCACGAACACCCGGGAGCAGCGCTCCCGCAGCAGCCGCAGCTCGCGGTCCACCTCCGCGTACCAGTCCTGCCAGCCGGTGACCGCCATGTCCTCCCAGCGGGTGCCATGCCCGGGCAGCAGGGGCAGGGACACGGACAGGCCGTGTGCCGCAAGGTGCTCCGCCCAGGGGCGCAGCGACTGAGGCGAACCGGTGAAACCGTGACAGAGGAGGACACCGACCTCCCCGCCGTCATGGCGGTACGGCTCGGCTCCGGGGAGAACCGGCACCTTCGGTCTCCAATTCATGAGAGGGCGGGAACTGGAAGGGGCACGAACGACGACTCCAGTTGTGTTTCACCGTACGCGACGGCACTGACACCGACCAGGGTCGTCGGGCTCATTCCCGGCGCTCCGGGTTAAGGTCTGATCGACGGAAACAGGAGGCACTCGGTTGTTGTACGGCGCGATGAAGGTCGCTATCGGGGGACCGCTCAAGGTCACCTTCAGACCCTGGGTGGAGGGCCTGGAGAACGTCCCGGCCGAGGGCCCGGCGATCCTGGCGAGTAACCACCTGTCCTTCTCGGACTCGTTCTTCCTGCCCGCGGTGCTGGACCGCAAGGTCACCTTCATCGCGAAGGCCGAGTACTTCACCACGCCCGGTGTGAAGGGCCGGCTGACGGCCGCCTTCTTCAAGGGCGTCGGCCAGCTCCCGGTGGACCGCTCCGGTGCGCGCGGTGCCGGTGAGGCGGCGGTCAAGAGCGGCATAGACGTGCTGGAGCGCGGTGAGCTGTTCGGTATCTATCCGGAGGGCACCCGCTCGCCCGACGGCCGTCTCTACCGGGGCAAGCCCGGCGGCCTCGCGCGCGTGGCGCTCGCGACCGGCGCCCCGGTGATCCCGGTCGCCATGATCGACACGGAGAAGATCCAGCCGCCGGGGCAGGTGATGCCCAAGCTGATGCGGCCGGGCATCCGGATCGGCAAGGCCCTGGACTTCAGCCGTTACCAGGGCATGGAGCACGACCGGTTCGTGCTGCGCGCGGTGACCGACGAGGTCATGTACGAGATCATGAAGCTCTCCGGCCAGGAGTACGTCGACATCTACGCGACCGCCGCCAAGCGGCAGATCGCCGAGGCCGCCAAGGCCGAGAAGGCCGAGAAGAAGACCGCCGGGTCGTAGGCCCGCGGCAGGGGGACAGGGGGGACCGGGGTCATGGCCAAGCGGGAACGCGTCATCCGCATGTCGGTCGAGCAGCCCCTGTGGCGTGCGCTCACCGGCTACCGCGTACTGACCCTGCTGTACGCGATCGGCCTGTTCGCCTCCGCCTACGAGGACTACGACCGCCCCGGCGTCGCCATCGCCTACTTCGCCCTCCTGACCGTCTGGACGCTGGCGACCCTGCCCCGTGTGCAGAGCGCGGCTGCCTGCACCAAGCGCTTCCTCGCCGTCGACCTCGCGATCGCGATCACCGGCATCGTCCTGACGCCCTGGGTGGTCACCCAGGGCCACATCGACCGCGGCGGACCGACCCTGCCGTCGATATGGACCGCCGGTTCGGTCCTCGCCTACGCCATCAAGGGCGGCTGGCGGTGGGCCGCCTTCGCCTCCACGCCGGTCGCCGTCGCCAACCTGGTCGAGCGCGGCCACCCGGCCCGCGACACCGTGCACAACGTGATCCTGGTCTGGGTCGCCTCCATCGCCATCGGGTACGTCGTCGAGGTCGCCCGCGCCTCCGAGCGCACCCTCGCCCGCGCCCTGGAGATCGAGGCGGCGACCCGGGAACGGGAGCGGCTGGCCCGGGACATCCACGACGGCGTGCTCCAGGTGCTGGCCATGGTGCAGCGGCGCAGTGTGCTCCTCGGCGGCGAGGCGGCCGAACTGGGGCGGATGGCGGGCGAGCAGGAGGTGGCACTGCGCACTCTGGTCTCCGGGGGCCTGGTGCCGCCCTCGCGGGCCTCGGAGGACGCGGCGCAGGGGGCACTCGTACGCCTGGTCGAGGACGAGCCGGCGGACTCCGGCCCCGTCGATCTGCGCGTCCTGCTCGCGCCGTACGCCGGGTCCCGGGTCAGCCTGGCCGAGCCGGGCGCCCCGGTGGAGCTGCCGCCGGGGGCCGCGCGTGAGCTGGCCGCCGCCGTCGGCGCCGCCCTGGACAATGTGCGCAGGCACGCGGGCGAGCAGGCGCGGGCCTGGATCCTGGTCGAGGACGAGCCCGGCGAGATCGTGGTGACCGTGCGGGACGACGGCCCCGGCATCCCGGAGGGGCGGCTCGCCCAGGCCGAGGGGGAGGGGCGGCTCGGGGTGGCCCAGTCGATCCGGGGGCGGCTGCGCGACCTCGGCGGCAGCGCCGAGCTGGTCTCGGTCCCCGGGCAGGGCACGGAAGTGGAGTTGACGGTACCGAAGGTCTCCCCGGGGAAGGCGGAGCGGCGATGAGCATCAAGGTCATGGTGGTCGACGACCACCCCATGTGGCGCGACGCGGTCGCCCGGGACCTGGCCGAGTCCGGTTTCGAGGTGGTCGCCACCGCGGGGGACGGCGACCAGGCGGTGCGCCGTGCCAAGGCCGCCGCGCCCGACGTCCTCGTCCTGGACCTCAACCTGCCCGCCAAGCCCGGCGTCCAGGTCTGCAAGGAACTCGTCGGCCACAATCCGGCGTTGCGGGTCCTGGTCCTCTCCGCGAGCGGGGAGCACGCCGACGTCCTGGAGGCGGTGAAGTCCGGCGCCACCGGCTATCTGCTGAAGTCCGCCTCGACGGAGGAGTTGCTGGACGCGGTCCGCCGTACCGCCGTCGGCGACCCGGTGTTCACGCCCGGCCTCGCCGGACTGGTCCTCGGCGAGTACCGCCGCCTGGCCTCCGAACCGGCCCCGGCCGCGGACGCCGAGGGGCCGGACGCGCCCCGGCTCACCGACCGCGAGACCGAGGTGCTGCGCCTGGTGGCCAAGGGGCTGAGCTACAAGCAGATCGCCGAACGCCTGGTCATCTCGCACCGCACGGTCCAGAACCACGTCCAGAACACCCTCGGCAAACTCCAGCTGCACAACAGGGTGGAACTGGTCCGTTATGCCATAGAGCGCGGCCTCGACGACGAATGATCCACAGGTGATGTGATCTTCGCGCTTGACGGCAAGTAAACCAACCGCCCACCAATTCACCGGAATTGCCTGTCCCGCCCATCCCTGTGTGACCTGGATCACCACTAGCGTGAGCCTCACCAGGCAACCGCGGCGAAGGGACATTTCCATGCGGGTCGGAGTACTGACCGGAGGCGGCGACTGCCCCGGGCTCAACGCCGTCATCCGGGGCATCGTCCGCAAGGGCGTGCAGGAGTACGGCTACGACTTCGTCGGCTTCCGGGACGGCTGGCGCGGACCCCTCGAAGGCGACACCGTCCGCCTCGACATCCCCGCCGTGCGCGGCATCCTGCCCCGCGGCGGCACCATCCTCGGCTCCTCGCGCACCAATCCGTTCAAGCAGGAGAACGGCATCCGCCGGATCAAGGACAACCTCGCCAAACTGGAGGTCGAGGCGCTCATCGCGATCGGCGGCGAGGACACCCTCGGAGTCGCCGCACGCCTCACCGACGAGTACGGCGTGCCCGTCGTCGGCGTCCCGAAGACCATCGACAACGACCTGTCCGCCACCGACTACACCTTCGGCTTCGACACCGCCGTCGGCATCGCGACAGAGGCCATCGACCGGCTGCACACCACCGCCGAGTCCCATATGCGGGTCCTGGTCTGCGAGGTGATGGGACGGCACGCCGGCTGGATCGCCATCCACTCCGGCCTCGCCGGCGGCGCCAACGTCATCCTCATCCCCGAGCAGCGCTTCGACGTGGACCAGGTGTGCGCCTGGATCACCTCCCGCTTCAAGGCGTCGTACGCCCCGATCGTGGTCATCGCCGAAGGCGCCATGCCCAAGGACGGCGAGGCGGTCCTCAAGGACGAGTCGCTGGACTCCTTCGGGCACGTCCGGCTCTCCGGGGTCGGCGAGTGGCTCGCCAAGGAGATCGAGAAGCGCACCGGCAAGGAGGCCCGCACCACCGTCCTCGGGCACATCCAGCGCGGCGGCACCCCGAGCGCCTTCGACCGCTGGCTCGCCACCCGCTTCGGCCTGCACGCCATCGACGCCGTCCGCGACGGCGACTTCGGCAAGATGGTCGCCCTGCGCGGTACCGACATCGTCCGGGTCCCGATCGCGGAGGCCACGGCCAAGCTGAAGACCGTGGACCCGAAGCTGTACGAAGAGGTCGGGGTGTTCTTCGGCTGACGGCTCCGCCGCCCGCACGCGCGGTTGTACGGACCTCCACGCGCCATCACGGTCACGGTGACGGCGCGCGGAGGCACCGGAGGGTCGCCGGGAACTGCGTCAAGCCTGAACTGTTCCGGTGCCGCGCAGCTGCCCCACCAACTCCCGCACGATCACCGCCCCGTTCAGTGTGAGAACCGACTCGGGATGGAACTGGACCCCGGCGAACCCGGGACCCCGCAGCGCGTGCACCTCGCCGTTCGCCGCCCGGCTCACCTCCACCCCGTGCGCCGCCAGCTCCCGCGCCGCGTCGTCGTCGCAGCGCGCCACGAAGCTGTTGTAGAAGCCGACGGTCTCCGGACGCCCGAACAGGTCCACCGTCGTCTGCGCCCCCTGGTAGGGGACCTCCTTGCGGACGATCTCCAGCCCCAGCTCGGCCGCGACCAGCTCGTGCCCGAGGCAGACCCCCAGCACCCCGTACCGGTGTTCCCGGATCACCGTCGCCGTCAGCTCCCGCAGGAACCGCATCTTCGGATCGTCCAGGTCACCCGGGTCGCCGGGTCCCGGGCCGAGCACGACCGGCCCCTCGTGCGCGTGCACCGCCGCCCGCAGCCCCGGCTCGTCGTACCGCCGGACGGTGACGTCCAGCCCGCCCGCGCGCAGCACATGCGCGAGCATCGCCGTGAACGTGTCCTCACCGTCCACCACCAGCGCGTGCCCGGTCAGCTCCCCGGTCCGCTCCTGCATCCGCAGCCAGAACGGCGCCAGCGCGGCCCGGCGCCCGTCCAGCGCGGCCCGCACCCGGGGGTCGTCGGCCAGCCGGGGCCGGGCCCCCTCCGCCCGCGGCCGTGCCGGTCGTACGCCCAGGGCCGCCAGCACCCCCGCCGCCTTCGCGTGCGTCTCCGCGACCTCGCTCACCGGGTCCGAACCGCGCACCAGCGTGGCGCCGACGGGGACGCGCAGCCGCCCCCGCGCGTCGATGTCGGCGGTGCGGATGAGGATGGGGGAGTCGAGGGTCTGGGCCCCGCCGGAATCACGCCCCAGCAGCGCCAGCGCACCGGCGTAGTAGCCACGCCCCCCGACCTCGTGCCGCTCGATCACCCGGCAGGCGTTCTGCACCGGCGAGCCCGTGACGGTCGCCGCGAACATCGTCTCCTTCAGGACCTCCCGCACGTCCAGCGAGGACCTCCCGCGCAGCTCGTACTCGGTGTGCGCGAGGTGCGCCATCTCCATCAGCCGGGGCCCGACGACCACACCCCCCATGTCCCCGACCGTGCACATCATCTTGAGCTCCTCGTCGACGACCATCGACAGCTCCTCGATCTCCTTGCCGTCGGCGAGGAAGCCGAGGAGGTGCTCGGGGGTGGGGCCCTCGGCGGGGTAGCGGTACGTGCCGCTGATCGGGTTCATGACGACCGTGCCGCCGGACATCCGGACGTGCACCTCCGGACTGGCCCCGACCAGCGTCCGGTCCCCGGTGTGGACGACGAACGTCCAGTACGCGCCCCGCTCGCCCTCCAGCAGCCGCCGGAAGAGAGCGAGGGCGTCGGCGCGTCCGAACCCGGGCATCTCGCCCTCGTACGTCCGCCGGATCACGAAGTTCGCGCCCTCGCCCCGCCCGATCTCCTCGCGCAGCACCCGGCCGACGATCTCCGCGTACTCGTCGTCGTCGACGTCGAAGCCGCCGGCCCGGACGTGGACGTCGTGGGACGGCAGGGCCGCCAGGGCCTCGTCCAGTGGAATGTGACCCACCACCGTCGGTGTCAGCACCAGCAGCGGCGTCCCGTCGTCCCGCACGTCGAACCCGCGCTCCCGGATCTGCCGGTACGGCACGAGGGCCAGTCCCTCGCCGGGCAGGTCGGCGAGCCGGTCGTGGGCGGTGACCGGACCGATCAGGACCTCCACCGTGTTCTCGTCGTGGCCGGGCGTGCGGCGGCGGAGCAGGGCGAAGGGGCGGTTGTCGTGGAGCAACTGGGTCAGGTCCATGGTTCCTCTGCCTCATCGGGCTGGTAAGGGAGGAACGACCCCGGAAACGCCGAAGGCCGCCCCTCGGGCGGCCTTCGCGAAGTCTTGCGTACGCGTAGTCAGTGGGCCGCCGGAGAAGCGGTCCACCACCAGTTCTGGATCTGGTTACGGGTCGAATACGCGAACATGCGGAAAACAGTACCGCACCCCACCCTCTGTCCACGGGACAATCTTTCCGTCTCATCAGTCGAGCCACGGAAATATCCGTGGACACGACCCCGTAATGTTTACGAGGTGACCGTGAACGCTAAGACCAGCCAGAGCGCTGGCAACACCTGGCGAGACCTGCCCGCGGCGCAGCAGCCCGAGTACCCCGACCCCGAGGCTCTGCGCGCAGTCGTTGCGGAGCTGGAGTCGTATCCGCCGCTCGTCTTCGCGGGCGAGTGCGACCAGCTGCGCGCCCGGATGGCGGCCGTCGCCAAGGGAGAGGCGTTCCTCCTCCAGGGCGGCGACTGCGCGGAGGCCTTCGACGCGGTGTCGGCCGACCACATCCGCAACAAGCTCAAGACCCTTCTCCAGATGGGTGCCGTGCTGACGTACGCGGCGTCGGTGCCCGTGGTGAAGGTGGGCCGGATCGCCGGCCAGTACAGCAAGCCGCGCTCCAAGGGGACCGAGACCCGCGACGGCGTGACGCTGCCGACGTACCGTGGTGACTCGGTCAACGGCTTCGACTTCGACGAGAAGGCCCGGATCCCGGACCCCGAGCGGCTGAAGCGGATGTACAACGCGTCCGCCTCGACGCTGAACCTGGTGCGTGCCTTCACCACCGGCGGTTACGCGGACCTGCGCCAGGTGCACGCCTGGAACCAGGACTTCGTGAAGTCGTCCCCGTCCGGCCAGCGCTACGAGCAGCTCGCCCGCGAGATCGACAACGCGCTGAACTTCATGCGGGCCTGCGGCACCGACCCGGAGGAGTTCAAGACCGTCGAGTTCTTCTCCTCGCACGAGGCGCTGCTGCTGGACTACGAGTCCGCCCTGACCAGGGTCGACTCCCGCACCGGCAAGCTGTACGACGTCTCCGGGCACATGGTGTGGATCGGTGAGCGCACCCGGCAGCTGGACGGCGCGCACATCGAGTTCGCCTCGAAGATCCGCAACCCGATCGGCATCAAGCTCGGCCCGACGACGACGGCCGAGGAGGCGCTGCGGTACATCGACCGCCTCGACCCGGACCGCGAGCCGGGCCGGCTGACCTTCATCGTCCGGATGGGCGCGGACAAGGTCCGCGACAAGCTCCCCGAGCTGGTCGAGAAGGTCACCGCCTCGGGCGCCACGGTGGCCTGGGTGACCGACCCGATGCACGGCAACACCTTCGAGGCGGCCTCAGGTCACAAGACCCGCCGCTTCGACGACGTGCTCGACGAGGTCAAGGGCTTCTTCGAGGTCCACAAGACCCTCGGCACCCACCCGGGCGGCATCCATGTCGAGCTCACCGGTGACGACGTCACCGAGTGCGTGGGCGGCGGCGACGAGATCTTCGTCGACGATCTGCACCAGCGCTACGAGACGGCCTGCGACCCCCGCCTGAACCGCAGCCAGTCCCTTGACCTGGCGTTCCTCGTGGCGGAGATGTACCGGGACCAGTAGCAGGTCTTTGCAGTGCAGTGGGGCGCGGATCACAAATGATCCGCGCCCCTTCCACTTTTGCGGGCCCCGGGTGATGGGTAAGGTTAGGTTTGCCTCACCGTCCATCGGTACGGCACCACTGATCGATCCCGGCGGGAGGTGAATCCGCGTGTACGTCTGCAGCTGCTTCGGAGTGACCGAGGCGCAGGTCAAGCAGCATGCGGAGGACGGCGCCCGCACCCCTCGCCAGATAGCGTCCGCCTGCAAGGCGGGCACGGACTGCGGTTCGTGCGTCCGCCGGATCCAGGCGATCCTCGGCCGGGGCGCCTGCCCCCGCCGTGAGCTGGCCGACCAGGGCCGCCCGGTGCTCTCGGAGATCGAGGGGCTCGACGAGGCCGCTTAGGTCAGCTGCTCTCGGGCTGCTCGATGATCTGCGAGATGTAGAGCGCCTCACCGAGCTTCTCCACCAGCTCCAGCTGGGTGTCGAGGTAGTCGATGTGGTTCTCCTCGTCGGCCAGGATGTCCTCGAAGATGTTCGCGGACGTGATGTCGCCCTTCTCGCGCATCACCTTGATCCCGCGCTTGAGCCGGTCGATCGCCTCCACCTCGATCTGCCGGTCGGCCTCGAACATCTCCTTCACGGTCTGCCCCACGCGCACGTGGAACAGCCGCTGGTAGTTGGGCAGCCCCTCCAGGAACAGGATCCGGTCGGTGAGCACCTCGGCATGCTTCATCTCGTCGAACGACTCGTGCCGGGTGTACTTCGCGAGCTTGTACCAGCCGAAGTTCTCCTGCATCTTCGCGTGCAGGAAGTACTGGTTGATCGCGGTGAGCTCACCGGTGAGCTGCTCGTTGAGGAATTCGATGACCTCGGGGTCGCCCTGCATCGCAGAGGCTCCTTCCACGGACTGGGGTGTTTGCGGCGCATGATTGCACCGGCACAGAAGATCGTCCAGTAAGTGCGTACTTAGTAAGTACGTGCATGCTTGATGCCAGTTGGCCGTTTTGGCGACTTCCGAGGGGTATGCCTGGTCGGGTGCACCGCTTGCGGTCTGTCAGGATGGAAGGCATGGGTCATCCGGTGGAGCGCGCGTCGCGAGAAGCTGCAGGGTCCGAGCTTCCGCCGGGGCAGCGACTGCAGCGCGGCTGGCCGGTCACCCACTACGGCCCGGTGCCCAAGTTCCGGCCCGAGCGCTGGGAGTTCAGGGTCTTCGGCGCCACCGCCGACGCGGGCGCGCACATCTGGAACCACGAGCAGTTCACCGCCCTGCCGTACGCCACCGTGGTCGCGGATCTGCACTGCGTGACGAAGTTCAGCATGCTCGGCGCGGAGTGGGGCGGGATCCCGGCCCGGACCGTCCTGGAGCTCGCCCCGCCCGCCCCCGACGTCACCCATGTGATGGTCTGGGCGGAGTACGGCTTCAGCTCCAACCTGCGCCTCGCGGACTTCGCCGCCGAGCGCACCGTCTTCGCCACCCACAAGGACGGCGAACTCCTCACCGCCGAGCACGGCTTCCCGGTGCGCCTGGTCGTGCCCCATCTGTATGCCTGGAAGGGCCCCAAGTGGGTCCGTGGCATCGAGTACATGACCGCCGACCGCCGCGGCTTCTGGGAGGAGCGTGGCTACCACAACATCGGCGACCCCTGGAAGGAGCAGCGCTACTCCTACCAGGAGGGTCCGGGGGACGGTCCGGAACTCTGAGCCGCCGGTGCCGGTGCCGGTGTCGGTGCTCTAGTGGTGGTACTGGTGCACCACCGCGTGCCCCTTGCCCCGCCCGATGGTCCACTTGTTGACCGGCGTGGTCACGATGAACGCGAGCACGAGCGACACGGCCAGCGATATCCAGAACAGCGCGTCGTCCAACTGGGCGTCCATCGCGGCCGGCCAGACCAGGATCGTGCCGTTGTCGATCAGCTCCATCACGGCGATGGAGACGGTGTCCGCGGCCAGCGCCACCCGCAGCGCGGTACGGAAGTCGACGCCCGCCCTCAGGACCCCGCGCATCGTGAGCGCGTAGCCGAAGAAGAACGCCAGCACGATCGCCAGCAGCGTGGTCGGCAGGTTCCCCCAGCCGAACGCCGTACCGACGACCATCCCGAGCACCTCGCCGACGGCGCAGCCGGTGAGACAGTGCAGAGTCGCCTGCGCCGCCATGGCCCAGGAGGCACCGGTGCTGCCGTGTGCTCCGTGTGCCGTGTGGGCGTGCGCGGTGTGGGCGTGCGCGGTGTGGGCGTGCGCGGTGTGGGCCTGCGCGGTGTGGGTGTGTTCGGTGTGCTCGTGGATGGCGTGTTCGTGGTCCATGGCTGACCCCCGGTGTCAGGTGCGGAACCTTCTGTGACGCCAACATGTATACCCCCATGGGGTATTCCAGGGAAGGGTTCGGGGCTCGTTCCGGTAACGGCGGGCACATTCCGTGCCCAGAGCGCTACGCTGAGACCCTTGCCTGGCGGGAGACGCGCCGGGCGGAGACGGATCCGGGGGGCCCGTGGGGTTCCGCTTGTGATCCGGTTCGGGGGCGAGCGGTCGGGGGACGACGGTGGGGCTGTTCGGAGAGCGGCATACCTTCATGGGGGGACTCGGTCCGGGGGACCGGGAAGCACTGGCGGGATTAGGTACCCGGCACGAGTACCCGCCGTACGACACGGTGATCGCGGAAGGCGACCGCACCACGTTCGCGGTGGTCCTGCTCAGCGGCTGGTGCACGGTGTGGACACCGACCGAGCGCGGCGGCCGGCTGATCCTGGCCCTGCGCCGGGCCGGCGAGGTCATCGGCGACATGGCGGCGCTCGACGGCCGCCCGCGCAGCGCCTCGGTGAGCACGCTCGGACAGGTGACGGGACTGGTCGTACCGGGTGAGCGGTTCCGGCGGTTCCTGGCCTCGCGGCCGCACGCCAACGCGCTGATGATGAACCAGCTCGCCGAGCGGCTGCGCAGCGCGGACCACGAGCGCCGGGCGCTGGCCTCCATGACCGTGCTGCAGCGGCTCGCCGAGCGCCTCGTCGAACTCGCCGACCGCACCGGCCGCCTGGAGAACGAGGCCGTGACCATACGGCTGCCCCTCGCGCAGCACGAACTGGCCGCGTCCGTGGGCTCCACGCGCGAGGCCGTCGCCAAGGCACTGCGCCTGTTACGCGAACAGGGCCTGATCCGCACCGGTCCCGGCATGTTGGCCGTGGCCGATCTGGACCCGCTCCGCCTGCTCGCCGCCGGACAACCGCACGAGACCTAGAAACACCGAGTCCCGTGCGCTGTGTAAACGGCTACAGCGACAACCGGCCGGCTCCGCGACCATCGCAGCCAGGCGGCCGGTGGTCCGGCGGGACGGCAGGGAGGAGAAAGCGATGGAGGGGGAAGCCGCGTACGGCTTCATCGTCAACGTGGACGCACAGGGCTCGGGCCTGCTGTCCGACACCGAGAAACCCGAGATGCGGCGCAGACTCTACGACGTCACGGGCACCGCCTTCGAACAGGCCGGTATCCGCCCGCCGCGGCTCTACCAGGAGGACCGCGGCGACGGCATCCTCGGTGTGCTGGCACCCGATGTGCCGCCCGTCCGGGTCGTGGGGGAGTGGGTGGAGAACCTCCACCAGAACCTGCGGGAGACCAACCGGGACCTCAGAAAGCCGCTGCGGCTGCGCGTGGGCCTGCACATCGGCCGGGTCACGGCCGACGCCTTCGGCCGCTCCGGGCGCGCCGTCGACCTGGCCTGCCGACTGTGCGACTGCGGCACCGCGAAGGCGATCCTCAGGGCCGCGGCCGACGCGCCGCTGGTGGTGGCCGCCTCCGACCGGGTGCACGAGGACTTCGTCCTGCCCGGCGGACGCTGGGTGGACCCCAAGTACTACCGACGGTACGACGTGGACCTCAAGGAGGGCCGCACCACCGCCTGGTTCATGGTCCCCGGCCGGTGCGAACCGCCGGAGCCGTACGCGGAACAGCACCCGGAGCCGGCGGCGGACGGGCCGGGCGGTCTGCCGGAGCAGTCCGGGCCGCGGACGGACCACCCGCCGCAGCCGCCGGCCGCCGCCGACACCGCAGGCACCGCAGATGACGCGGCCACCGCTGGCACTGCAGACGACGCGGCCACCGCAGATGACGCGCCCACCGCGCCCACCGCGGGCACCGCAGCCGCCGGAGACGACGTGGCCACCGGTGACCGCGTCGTCCAGAACGTCAACCAGTACGGGACCGGCCGGATCGTGGTCGCCGGCACCGTCGACTCCATTGACCTCTCCGACGGCGGTGGCCGATGAACGCACCGGGCCCCCAGCCGCCCCAGGGCTCCCCGAAGCCGCCGCCGCAGCAGCCGCCGCCGCAGAAGGCCGAACCCGACAAGCCGCAGGGCGCCGAGTCCGCCGGCGCACCCGAGCCGGACAAGGCCGATGTCATCGGCGGCTCCACCGCCGATCCGCTCGGCGAGGCGGCGCTGCCCGGCGCCGCGGCCGCCGCCTCCCGCGTCTACCGCTCGACCGTGAGCCAGCACGGATCCGGCACCCTCGTCAGCTCCGGATCCGTCGGCACCATGAACTTCTACGGCCGGCAGACCACGGAACGCGTCCTCGCCGGCCCGCTCCCGCCCGACCAACTGCGCAGACTCCGCCAGGTCTTCACACAGCCCGCGGACTACGACGACCACCTCGGCCAGCTGACCGCCGGACGGCTCCTGGTGCTGTTCGGCCAGCCCGGCACCGGCCGCGCCTACACCGCCCTGTCCCTGCTGGACAGACTGACCGACGGCCATGTCTCCCGGCTCGACCCGCGCACCGACCTGGACAAGCTCGACGACGACCAGATCAGCGAGGGTCACGGCTACGCGCTGGAACCCGGCGCCGCGCTGCCCGACGAGACCGGCCTGGACCGGCTCTGCCAACTGCTCGGCAGGAAGGACGCCTACGCGGTCCTGCTCGCCACCCCCGAACCCGGTGACGTGCTCTCCCGCAGCGCCCGCTACCACCGCGCCCACACCCCGGCCGCCCAGACCGCCGTACTCGAAGGCCACCTCGCCCTCGAACTCGGCGGCGCGGGACCCGACTACGAACGGGCCCGGGCGACCGCCCTCGACCCCGACGTGCTGGCGGCGCGGGGACTGGAAGACCTGCGGCCGGCGGAGGCGGCCCACTTCGCCACCCTGCTGGCCCGGCACACCCAGGGCAAGCTCACCCACGACGAACTCCTCGGCGAATGCCGGAAGTTCGCCGAGAACCAGGCTGCCGAATGGTTCGCGGGCGGGGGCCGCTCCGAGACCCCGGAGCGGCTGCGGGACGCGGCCTACCGGATCGCCGTCGCCGTCCTGGACGGGGCCTCGCTCAGCGCCGTCGCCGAGGCCGCCGAGATGCTCGCCTGGGAACTGGCCGTCACCGTCGACCCCGAGGCCACCCCCGGGCGCCTGCTGTTCAGCGACGGCGTCGACGCCCGGCTGGTCTCCGCCCGTGCGGTCGCCGAACTGGGCACCGAACTGGTCGGTACCGAGGAAGTGCCGGTGCGCACCGTGCGGTTCGGCGGCGACGCACTCGCCCCCGCCGTCCTCGGCCACCTGTGGCAGCACCGGCACAACGCACGCGGACCCGTACTGCGCTGGCTGGCCGGGCTCTGCGAGGACACCCGGCCCCAGGTCTGGGTCCGGGCCGCCGTGGCGGCCGGCCGGCTGTGCCGCCTGGACCTCTCCCACACCGTGCACGAACTGGTCCAGCCCATGGCCCAGTCCGAACGGGCCCGCCGGAGGCTGTTCGCCGCCTCCGTCCTCGACGTGGCCCTGAGCTCCCCGGAGGTCGGCACCGCCATCCGCGCCCTGGTCGGCTCCTGGGCCCGGTACGGCGACCAGGAACTGCGCTGGACGGCAGGGGCGGTACTCGGCCGGGGCCGGGCCACCGACACCGTCCGGGAGTCCCTCGACCTGCTCGGCGGCATCGGCGTCTGGGAAGAGGGCAAGCTGCGGGCCGGTGCGGCCGTGCAGGTCGCCCACTTCGCCGGCGCCCACCCCGAGGCCCGGACCCTGCACCGGATCCGGGCCTGGCTCTCCGACGAACGCCGCCCCCAGCAGGACCTCGGCCTGCAGTCCACGGTCTACCTGGCCGGACTCCCCGCCAGCGACCTCTGGAACCGGCACGAGGACCTGGAGGACCACGGCGACTGGCCGCTGATGCTGGCCCTCGCCGCCGTGCGGCCCGCGCTCGCCCCGGAACTCGCCGGGTTGCTGTGGACGGCCCTGCAGACCCCGCGGTCCTACGAGGCCGCCGTCGAGACCGTGTCCGACTGGCTGCGCGGCTCCGCCGACCAGCCCTGGGCCGGCCAGCTGGAGCGGTTCCTGCCGCTGCTCGTGCACAGCCACGACGACCGCAACCGGCTGCTGTCCCTCATCAAGGAACTCACCGAAGACCCCGACCAACCACTGAACGAACAGCAGGTCCGCCGCCTGTGGGGGGCGGTCCAGGGAGCGAGTACACCATGACGCACAACCAGTGGCAGCCGTGGCAGCCGCAGGACGAGGAGTTCGTCCTGCCGCTCGACCTCAGAGGCCCCTTCGTCCGCGAGTTCGCCCCGCAGGCCGCCTACCGGCACCGCAACAGCCAGGTGGCGTCGGTGCTTTACTACAAGAACGGCGGGCACAGCATCATCACCGTCCGCGGTGCCGAGCACTTCAACAAGCCGCTGATGGGCAAGCCCACCTCGGTGTGCTGGATCGCCCGCGGCCAGCACCAGGTCTCCTTCCAGCTGGACCTGCCCACCTACGGGGACCGCTCCCAGTTCAGGGCGGGCGCCGACGTCAACTGGGAGGTCCGCGACTTCTACCTGGCCGCCGAGAAGCGTGTGGTCGACGTCGAGCGGATGCTCCGCCCGTCGCTGGAGGCCAGGCTGCGCGGGCTCAGCCGCCGCTACAGCCTGGACTCGGCCCAGCAGGTCGACGAGGCGATCCAGGACGAGCTGGTCAGCGGCCGGTGGGCCGACTTCGGTGCCGAACTCGGCCTCGCCACCCAGGTGTTCGTCCGTATCGACCTCGGCCAGGCTGCCGCCGACCACCAGGCCCAGATGGTCGCGGTGGAGAAGGACAGCGTGGTCCAGGAGGCCATCGACACCGCCAACAAGGCGCGGATCGCCGCCAACCTCGACGACGCGCAGAAGCTGATCGGGGCGGGCGAGACGGCCCAGTACGCCCATATGCTGGCCGCCGACCCGAGCCGGGCGCACGAGATCCTCGGAGTGCTCCAGCAGCAGGCCCGTGAACAGCGCCAGGGCGCCCTGGACTACCTGACCAACCTGATCAACCAGGGTGTGGTCCAGCGCCACCAGATCGACGACCAGGTCCAGGCCCTCATCGACTACAGCCGCTCGGTCTCCACCGGCGTTTTTCCGGGTGGCCTGCCGCAGGCCCCGACCTCGCTGCCGGTGCCGCCGATGCCGCCCGCGCCCCCGCTGCTCCCGGCCGACGCGCCGCCGCCGCTCCCGCCGGCCCCGCCCGTCTTCCCGGCGGACGTCATCCCCGGTGAGGGGACGGGGGTGGAGGACGACTCCAGCCCCGAGGCCCGCCGATGAACCCAGGCGATCCAGACCCCGGTCCTGGTCCCGGTCTCGGTCCCGATCCCGACGCCGCCGCGTACTACGTCGCCGAACGGCTGCTCCTGACCGTGCGCGAGGACCTGGGCAGGGCGGACGTGAAGGCGTCCGTCCTGCTCTCGGGCGCCGTCGCGGTGCCCGCGCTGGCGCTCGGCAGAGGGGCTCCGTCCGGCACCTCCGGCGCCGCCCTGGCCTTCCTCGGGGCGGGCGGGGCGCTGTGGGCGGCCGGCACGCTGCTGCTGCTCGCGGTGATCGTGCCCCGCACCCGCACGGTCCGCTCGGCACCCGGCCCGACCTTCTACGCCGACGCGCTGGGCGGCGTGGACCGGGAGGCGCTGCGCCGCGCCGCCGCCGAGGCCGGGGCGGACCGGGTGGGCTGGCTGCTCACCCAGTTCCAGGACGTCAGCGTCATCCTCTCGGCGAAGTACCGCTGGCTGCGCCGCTCGATGGCGCTGCTCGGGGCGGGGTTGTTGCTGGCTGTGGTGCCGCTGGCGGTGGGGTGAGCCCAGGTCCGAGGGGCGTCAGCCGTCGCGGAGCCGCTTGAGGCGCTCGACGTCGGCCGCGTGCCCCTCCTTGCCGCCGGGCGTCTCGATGATCAGCGGTACGCCCGCGGTCGCCGGGTGGGTCATCAGCGCACGGAACGGATCCTCGCCGATGTGCCCGGACCCGATGTTCTCGTGCCGGTCCTTGTGCGCGCCGACGACGTCCTTGGAGTCGTTGGCGTGGATCAGCTTCAGCCGCCCCTCGCCGACGGTGTCCACCAGCAGGTCCAGTGTCCGGTGCATCCCGCTCGGCCCGGTCAGGTCGTGTCCGGCGGCGAAGATGTGGCAGGTGTCCAGGCAGACACCCAGCTTCGGATGGGCGTCCAGCGCCTCGAAGTACGGCCCGAAGTCCCAGGTCCGCGAACAGAGGGACGCGCCCTGACCGGCGGTGGACTCCAGGAGCAGGAACGGGTCGTCGTCGTGGGTGAGCTCGTCCAGCAGCGGCAGCAGCTGCGCCCGTACCTGCTTGAGCGCGACCTCCCGGGCCCGCCCGCCGGTCGCGCTCCCGGTGTGCACGACCACACCCAGCGCCCCGATCTCCCGCCCGCGGCGCAGCGAGTGCCGCAGTGACTCCACCGACTTCTCCACGGTCGCCTCGGTGTGCGAGCCGAAGTTGATCAGGTAGGGGGCGTGCACATACGCCGGGACCGACCCCTCCGCGCAGGCCGTGCGGAACGCCTCGTCCTGCCTGGGGTTGCCGGCCGGGGTGGCCCAGCCGCGCGGGTTGGCGACGAAGACCTGCACGGTCTCGGCCTTCAGCTCACGGGCGTACGCCAGCCCCACGGAGTGCAGGCCGCCGGCCACGGGGACATGACCGCCGACGGGGTTGCGGGAGGGACCGGACTGCTGACTCTTCACCCGTCAAGGGTGTCATGACAGGGCCGGGTCCCCGTCAGCGGATGGTGATCGTGATCGTCGACCCCTTGGGCGCCTGCTCCCCGGCGTCCACGGACTGCTTCTTCACGGTGTTCCCGAACAGCCCGAGCAGTCCGCGGTCCTCCTTGACCTGGAAACCGGACTGCTCCAGCAGCTTGGTCGCGGCGTCGACGCCGGCCCCGACCACGTTCGGCACCTCGACCATCTCCGGGCCCTTGGAGAGCGTCAGCGTCACCGTGTCGCCCTGGGCGGCCTGTGCGTCGCCGGCCGGGGTCTGCTGGGCGACCTGCCCCTGGTCGTACTGGGAGCTGACCTCGGTGGCGGACACCGTCACCTTCAGCCCGGCCTCCTGGAGCCCCTGCCGGGCGTCGTCCAGGCTGTCACCGGTGACGTCCGGAACGTCGACCGGCGAGCCCTTGCTGACGACGAACGCGACGGCCGCTCCGGCGTGCCGCTTCGACCCGGCCCCGGGATCGGTGCTGATCACCGACCCCTTGGGCACGTCGTCGCTGAACTCCCGCGTCACCATGCCCGGTTCGAGGCCGTCGGCCCTGAGCAGCGCCTTGGCCCTCGCCAGGGTCCGTCCCTGCACGTCCGGCACGTTCACGGTCTCCGGGCCGTCGGAGACGGTCAGCGTCACCGAGTCGTTGCTGCGGATCCGCGCGCCGGCCGCCGGGTCGGTGCTGATCACGGTGCCCCGCTTCACCGTGTCGCTGTAGGCGTGCTCGACCGACCTGACGTCGAGCCCGGCCTCCTTCAGCCGCGCGGTGGCCTGCGCCTGGGTCTTGGCCAGCAGCGGCGGGACCTTGGTGAACTGGCCGGAGTTGATGTACCAGACGCCGGCCCCGGCGCCGAGGACGATCAGCACGGCGACGATGAGCGTCACCAGCCCGCGCCGGGACCGGCGGCCCCCGCGCCGCCGGTCCGGAGCCGCCGGAGGTGCCTCGAACGGGCTGGTCCGCAGGACGCCCTCGTCCTCCTCGTTGACGGGCAGCGGCCGGGGCACCGTCAGCGACCGCGGGATCACGCTGGTCCGGTCCTCGGCGATGTCATGCGCCTGAGACAGCGCCTGCGGCGGTACGGCGTCCAGCTGCGCGTCGCTCAGCCTGCCCCGCGCCTCCCGTACGGCGGCGAGCAGCGCGACGGCGTCGTACGGCCGGACCTCGGGGTTGCGGGCGGTGCCGAGGGCGACCAGCTCGTCGAGTTCGTACGCCAGCCCCGGCACGGTGACGGACGGCGCCGGCACGTTCTCGTGGAGGTGCTTGTACAGGATCACCGCGGGCGAGTCCCCGTCGTGCGGTTTCTCCCCGGTGAGCATCTCGTAGAGCACGACACCGCACGCGTAGACGTCGACGCGCGGATCGGCGGCCCCGCTCTCGACCTGCTCGGGCGCGAGATAGGCCACGGTCCCGAGCACGGCCCCCGTCGTGTTGGTGACGCTGTCCACGGACCGCACCAGCCCGAAGTCCGCGACCTTGACCCGCCCGTCGTCCCCTATCAGCACGTTCTCGGGCTTCATGTCCCGGTGGACGAACCCGGCGCGGTGCGCGGCGCCCAGCGCGGCCAGCACCGGCTCCAGGATGTCCAGGGCGGCCCGCGGCTGCAGTGCGCCGCGCTCCCGCAGCACGTCGCGCAGGGTGCACCCCGCGATGTACTCCATGGCGAGATAGACATACGTCCCGTCGGTGCCCTGGTCGAAGACCTGGACGACGTTCGGGTGGGCCAGCCGGGCGACCGACTTGGCCTCCCGGATGAACCTCTCGACGAACGCGCCGTCGGCGGCGAGCGCCGGATGCATCACTTTCAGCGCGAGCACCCGGTCCAGCCGGACGTCCAGGGCCCGGTAGACCGTGGCCATCCCGCCGACGGCGATCCGCGCGTCGACGCGATAACGGCCGTCGAGCACCTGCCCGACGAGAGGGTCCTGAAGGGTCATATCCACGCAGGCGAGTGTACGAGCCCGTACCGACGGCCCCCCAGACGAGACTGTTTTCTCCCCGGGACTGCAGCGGACCTGTGACGCTGGAAAATAGTAGCCATGTACATAGTATCCATGTACTGTATGTGTTCATGAGCACTGCAGCTGAGGGCGCCACGGCGGGGTTCCTGGTCTGGCGTCTGTCGATGAAGTGGCGGGTGGCCGTCGACCGGGCGGTCGCACCGCTGGGCCTGACCCACGCCCAGTACGCGTTGATGGCGTCGCTGTACGGCATCGCGCGCTCCGGGGCACGGCCCAGTCAGCGCGCGCTCGCCGACCACACCGGGCTCGAACCGCTGTACGTCTCCAAGCTGGCCCGCGCCCTGGAGACTGCCGGACTCGTCGCCCGCACCCGGGACCCGGACGACCCGCGCGCCATGCAGCTGTCGCTCACCGAACAGGGCCGCGATGTCACCGGCCGGGCGATCAAGGTGGTCCAGGGGCTGCTGGACCAGTTGCTCGCGCCGCTCGGGGGACGGGACGACCCGCGCGCACGGCAGTTCACCCGCGAGCTGGGGACCCTGCTCGCCGCACCTCTTGATCCGCACACCGAGAACGAGACCGAGAAGGAGCAGTCATGACCACCACGCCTTTGGTCAACGCCCGCGTCATCGGCTTGGCGCACCACGCCCCGCGTGCCCTTCTGGAGGGCGTGCTGGCCCGCCACGGCATCACGTTCCACCAGAATCTGACCCTCCGGCTCGTCGCGGTCGCCGGTGAGTCCATCGGCCGCGACGAACTCGTCGGCGAGATCACCGGCGCGCTGAAGACCGGCGAGTCGGTCGGGCGCGGCGCGATCGAGGAGCTGACGGCCGCGAAGCTGCTGGAGGCGGACCCGGCGGACACGTCCCGGCTGCGGGTCACGGATGCCGGACGGGAACTGTACGAGACCATCTCCACCGAGAGCACCGAGATCGCCGCCCGCCTGTACGCGGGCATCCCGGAGGAGGACCTCGCGGTCACCGGCCGCGTCCTGACCCTGATCACAAACCGCGCAAACGCCGAACTCACCGACGCCTGACCCCCGTCCCCGCCACGCACGGCCCGAGGCCGCCGATGGGGCTGGGCCCCCGCGGGAGAGTTCCGCTTCTCGGCCGACGGTTTCGGGCGGTGCGTGGGTGGGAGAACCGGTCGGCGGTCAGAACGCGGGGCGCTCCGGGTCCAGCACGGCCAGGCCCTCCGCAGGGGACGACGCCTCCGCGAAGTGCCGGCGGGGAATGCGACCGGCCAGCCGGGCCAACCGCCCCGCCTCCACCCCGGCCCGCATGGCGTGAGCCATCCGCTCGGGATCCTGCGCCCGCGTCACCGCCGACGCCAGCATCACCCCCGCACACCCCAGCTCCATCGCCAGCGCCGCATCCGACGCCGTACCGGCCCCCGCGTCCAGAATCACCGGCACGCGCGCGTGCTCGACGATCAGCTGGAAGTTGTGCGGGTTGCGGATCCCGAGCCCCGACCCGATCGGCGACCCCAGCGGCATCACCGCCGCACAGCCGACGTCCTCCAGCTTCCGCGCCAGCACGGGGTCGTCGTTCGTGTACGGCAGCACCGTGAACCCGTCGTCCACCAGCGTCTCCGCCGCGTCCAGCAGCTCGACCGGGTCCGGCAGCAGCGTCCGCTCGTCGGCGATGACCTCCAGCTTGACCAGCGAAGTGCCCAGCGCCTCCCGCGCCAGCCGGGCCGTCAGCACCGCTTCCCCCGCGGTGAAGCACCCGGCCGTGTTCGGCAGCACCCGGATCCCCAGCCGCTCCAGGACCGACAGCACGGAACCCCGTACCCCCGGGTCCACCCGCCGCATCGCGACCGTCGTGAGCTCGGTCCCGGACGCGACGAGCGCCCGCTCCAGCACCTCCAGGCTGGACGCGCCCCCGGTCCCCATGATCAGCCGGGAGGAGAAGGCCGTACCTCCGAGGACGAACGGATCGTCGGCCATGACTCAGCCCCCCTGCACGGCGGTGAGAACTTCCACGCGGTCACCCTCGGCGAGCGCCGTGCCCGGCCACTCCCCGCGCGGTACGACGGTCTCGTTGACCGCCGCGGCCACCCCGGAGGGCGCGGCCGTGAGGGACCGTACGAGCGTGTCGAGAGCCGTGCCCGGGGCGATCTCCCGGCGCTCCCCGTTGACAGAGATGGTGACGGTGACGGAGATGTTCATGCGGTCTGCTCCACGAGTACGGCGCCGAATCGCCTCGGCGTGAACGGACGGGCCTGAGCCGGCAGCTCCCCGCCGGCCAACAGCTCCGCCATCACGTCCCCCGTGACCGGCGTGAGCAGCACCCCGTTGCGGTAGTGCCCGGTGGCCAGCAACAGCCCGTCGAGGCGGGTCGGCCCGAGCAGCGGCGCGTTGTCGGGGGAGCCGGGGCGCAGCCCGGCCCGGGTCTCGGTCAGCGGGAGCTCGGTGATCCCGGGAACCAGTTCGTGCGCGTCCCGGAGCAGCTCGTAGACGCCGCCCGCCGTGACCGTGGTGTCCCAGCCGAGCTCCTCGCTGGTCGCGCCGACGACCAGCTCGCCGTTCTCCCGGGGCACCAGGTAGACGTTGCCGCCCCGCACCACGGCCCGCACGGTCCGGCTCAGGAACGGCGCGTACCGCGCGGGCACGGTCAGTCGCAGCACCTGCCCCTTCACGGGCCGCACCGGCGGCAGCACGTCGGCGGGCACGCCCGCGAGCTGCCCGCTCCGGCTCCCGGCGGCCAGCACCACCTGGTCCGCGCCCAGCGCATCGCCTGTGCGGGTGACGACACCGGCGGCCCGCTCCCGTACCACCGTCAGCCGCTCCGCCCAGTCGCGGTGGAACACCACCCTGGCCCGCTCGCACGCGGCGACCAGCGCCGCCGCCAGCCGGCGCGGGTCGATCTGGTGGTCGCCGTCCACCCGCAGCCCGCCGCGCACACCCGGCGCGAGCATCGGCTCCAGGCGCCGGCACTCCCGCCCGGACAGCCACTCGGACTCCAGCCCCGACTGCTGCTGCAGGGCGTGCAGCTCGCGCAGATGGGAGCGGTCGTCGGCGTCGAGGGCGACCGCGAGGGTGCCGCAGCGCCGGTAGCCGAGGTCGTGGCCGGTGAGCTCGGTGAGCTCGGCGGCGAACTCGGGATAGCGGCGGGCGGAGGCCAGGTTGAGCCCCAGCAGGGTCTGCTCGCCGTAGTGCAGTTCGGTGACCGCGGCCAGCATCCCGGCCGCGACCTGCGCGGCTCCGCCGCCGGGCCCGGGGTCGACCACGGTGGTCGAGAGCCCGCGCTGAGCCGCCCGCCAGGCCGTGACCAGGCCGATGATGCCGCCCCCGATGACGAGGACGTCGGACGTACGTGAGGACATGGGCGTCCAGCCCCTCCCTTCGCCGGCATGACCCGGATCAGGTTCGTACGGTCGGAGGCCGCCAGCCTCCCTCTCAGCCCGGTGCGTCCGGGCTCCCGCGTGTGCTTGTACGCCACCCTAGCCCGCACCGCTCCGCCCTTGTAAGACGGCCTCGGCGGGCGCTGTGCAACAGGTCACCCGGCACGCCCCCTGACTGACTCTTTGTCAGTTGTCTATCGTTCTTGTCCATGGTGATCGAGTGAGCGGGCAGACGCAGCAACGGGGCACGTCACAGGCGCGGCGCGTGGTCGTCGTGGGTGCGGGCATGGCCGGGGTGCAGACCGCCGTCGCCCTGCGCGAGCAGGGGTTCACCGGCGCCGTCACCCTGATCGGCGCCGAACCCCACCAGCCGTACGACCGGCCACCGCTCTCCAAGGCCGTGCTGCTCGGCAAGGCGGAGGGCTCCGCCTTCGAGGTCGACTTCGACGCGCTCGGCATCGAGCTGGCGCTCGGCCGTGAGGCGCTGGCCGTGCGCCCCGCCGACCACGAACTCGACACCGAGGCCGGACCGGTGCCGTACGACGTCCTGGTCCTCGCCACCGGTGCCGAGCCGATCACGCTGCCCGGCACCGAGGGCGTGCCCGGCGTCCATCTGCTGCGCACCCTCGACGACGCCGACCGGCTGCGGCCGGTGCTCGCCCGGCAGCACGACATCGTGGTGGTCGGCGCGGGCTGGATCGGCGCCGAGTTCGCCACCGCCGCCCGCGAGGCCGGCTGCGCGGTGACCGTCGTGGAGGCCGCCGACCGCCCGCTCGCGGGAGCGCTCCCGGCCGAGGTCGCCGCGCCGATGACCGCCTGGTACGCCGACAGCGGCGCCGAACTGCGTACGCACGCGCGCGTGGCGCGTGTCGAGCCCGGCGCGGTGGTCCTCGACGACGGCTCACGGGTACCCGCGGGCGCCGTCGTGGTCGGCATCGGCGCCCGTCCCGCCACCGCCTGGCTGACCGGCTCCGGCATCGAACTGGGCGCACACGGCGAGGTGGTCGCCGACGACCGCCTGCGCACCGGCGTCCCGGACGTCTACGCGGTCGGCGACTGCGCGTCCTTCCCGTCCGGCCGCTACGGGGAGCGCCTGCTGGTCCACCACTGGGACAACGCCCTCCAGGGCCCGCGCACGGTCGCCGCCAACATCCTCGGCGAGTCCGACGCGGTCTACGACCCGGTGCCGTACTTCTGGTCGGAGCAGTTCGGCCGCTTCGTCCAGTACGCCGGCCACCATGCCGTGGCCGACCGCATGGTCTGGCGCGGTGACCCCGCCGGCCCCGCGTGGACGGTGTGCTGGCTGCGCGAGGACCGCCTGGTCGCCCTGCTGGCGGTGGGCCGCCCGCGCGACCTGGCGCAAGGGCGGCGGCTGATCGAGGCGGGGCGCCCCATGGACCCGGAGGCACTGGCCGATCCCGCTCGCCCCCTGAAAGGCGCCACCGCGGAGCCGTAGCCGCTCCCGGCGGTCCGGCCGGCGGGCGGTCGGCCGCCGCCGCGATGCCTTCACCGCGTGAGCCGCGTGAGCCGCATGAGCCGCATGAGCGGCGCGAGCGGCATGAGCGGCGCGAGCGGCTGTGCATGGCGTCAGCGTGCGAACTTCTCGATGGCTGCCGGGGTGACGGGGGTGAAGAAGTTGACGAGGTTGCCGTCGGGGTCGCGGAACAGCAGTGACCGGTTGCCCCAGGGCATCGTGGTGGGCTTGGTGACGAAGTCGGTGACGAAGCCGGTCAGGTTGTTGTAAACGCTGTCCACGTCGTCGACGAGGAACTCGGTGATCACGCTGTGGTTGGCCGCCGGGCGGGCGGAGCCCGGGGCGAACAGCGGGACGGTGCGGGTGCTGCCGATCGCGAGGGTGGCGCCCGCGGTCCTGAGCTCGGCGAAGTCCTCGGTGGCCCACGTCGCCGCTGCCCCCGTCGCTCGCTCGTAGAACTCGACGAGGCGTGCCACGTCGCCGGTGATGATGCGGATCGAGACGAAGTCCATGGGAATCTCCTTGGCTGTGCTGAAGGCGTGCACGCCGCAGGCTAGGAGAAATAGCGGACAGAATCGGTCCTGTATTCGCATTAGGCTGCGCACATGCCTCGACCCACCGGCCGCGTACTGACACTCCTGGAACTGCTGCAGTCGGGCGGCACCCGGACGGTGGCCGAACTCGCCGACCGGCTCGGCGTCCAGGGGCGCACCGTGCGGCGGTATGTGGACCAGCTGATCGACCTCGACGTGCCCGTGGAATCGGTGCGCGGCCGCTACGGCGGGTACCGGCTCGCCCCCGGGTACCGCCTGCCCCCGCTCATGTTCAGCGACGACGAGGCGCTGGCCGTGCTGCTCGGCCTGGTCGCCGGCCGACGGGCAGGGCTGACGACGACACAGCACACGGCGAGCGAGACGGCGTCGGCGAAGATCCGGCGGGTGCTGCCCAGGCACATCGCCCGTCGGCTCGACACACTCCTGGACACTCTCGCCTTCACGGATCGGCCTGGCGAGTCCGACACCCCGGACGCCGAGGTCCTGCTCACCGTCGCCGATGCGGTGCGCCACCGCCGGCCGGTCTCGATCCGCTACACCGACCGCGACGGACGGCGCACCGAACGCACGCTGCACGCGTACGGGATCGTCGCCCACGCGGGCCGCTGGTACGTCACGGGCAAGGACGCCCAGATCGGCGAGGACCGGACCTTCCGGCTCGATCGCATCGCGGACGCGAGGACCCTGCCCGGCTCGTTCGAGGCGCCCGAGGACACCGATCCGGCACAGCGCGTGCTGTCGGGGTTCGCCACGGCCGAGTACCGGCACGAGGTGACCTTGCGGATCCACGGGACGGCCGGGCAGATCCGCGCCCGCCTTCCCGCCGGCGTCGCCATCCTGGAGGAGCTCACGCCCGCGGCCGGCCAGGACGGGGCGACCGAGCGCTGGCTGCGCGTCGAGCTGCGGGCGGAGCGGCTCGACTGGCTGCCCGGGGTGCTCGCCTCACTCGACCGGCCGTTCGTCATCGAACGCCCCGAGGAACTGCGCGACCTCGTCGCCGCGCTCGCCGATCGCCTCGCGTCCCACGCCCGCCAGGCCTGACAGCGCGCGGCGCCGATGTCATGGGACGCCGCACCCGGACGACCACCCATCGCGGCCGAACCGGCAAAGCGCCTACCCTGGATCCCGTGACCGAGATTGACGCAAACATCGATGCTCTCGTCCCCGCCTGGCTCAACCTCCCCGACATCGCAGAGATGCTCGACGTCGAGGTGACCCGCGTGCGGCAGCTGGTCAAGGAGGGCCAGCTCATCGCCGTACGCCGTGGCGAGAACCGCGCGCTGCACGTCCCCGCCGCCTTCATCGACGGGGACAAGGTCGTCAAGGGCCTGGCCGGCACCCTGACGCTCCTGCGGGACGACGGCTTCACGGACGAAGAAATGCTGGAGTGGCTCTTCACTCCCGACGAGACCCTGCCCGGCACCCCCGCCCAGGCGCTCAGCGAGAATCGCGGCACGGAGGTGAAGCGCCGCGCCCAGGCGCTCGCCGTCTGAGGAAACCCGCACCGACACAACGGGGGAACACACCGATGCCCGACACCGCCCGAGCCCAGCTCGCCGACGCCCGTCTCTACCTCTGCACGGACGCCCGCAAGGAGCAGGGCGACCTCGCCGAGTTCCTGGACGCGGTCCTGGCGGGCGGTGTCGACATCGTGCAGCTGCGCGACAAGGGCATGGAGGCCGCCGAGGAGCTGGAGCACCTCGCGGTGTTCGCCGACGCCTGCGCCCGGCACGGCAAGCTGCTCGCGGTCAACGACCGCGCGGACGTGGCCCACGCGGCCGCCGCCGACGTGCTCCACCTCGGCCAGGGCGACCTCCCGGTACCGGCCGCCCGGGCGATCCTCGGCCCCGACGTCCTGATCGGCCGCTCCACGCACGCCGAGTCCGAGGCCGAGGCGGCCGCCGTCCAGGACGGCGTGGACTACTTCTGCACCGGCCCCTGCTGGCCCACCCCCACCAAGCCCGGCCGCCCCGCCCCCGGCCTGGACCTGGTGCGGTACACCGCCGCCCTCGGCACCGACCGCCCCTGGTTCGCCATCGGCGGCATCGACCTCGGCAACCTCGACCAGGTGCTGGACGCGGGCGCCCGCCGGGTGGTCGTCGTCCGGGCGCTCACCGCGGCCGACGACCCGGGCGCCGCGGCGGCCGAGTTCGCGAAGCGACTGCGGTCGGCGTGACGCTCTGTTCGCTCGGTTGTTCGCCCCGACTGTCCGGAAACTTGTCCAGTATCCGGACACGAGATCGACAATTCGGGCAATTTTCCCGAGTGTGGTTGGGTGACCGTCCACCCCTGACTAACCTGCGGGTATGGCCCTAGGAACCGCGTCCACCAGGACTGATCGCGCACGCACCGTGCGCGACATGCTCGCCACCGGCAAGACCACGTACTCGTTCGAGTTCTCGGCGCCGAAGACCCCCAAGGGTGAGCGGAACCTGTGGAGCGCGCTCCGGCGGGTCGAGGCGGTCGCTCCCGACTTCGTCTCCGTGACCTACGGCGCTGGCGGTTCCACCCGCGCGGGCACGGTCAAGGAGACCGAGCAGATCGTCGCCGACACCACGCTCACCCCGGTCGCCCACCTCACCGCGGTCGACCACTCCCTGGCCGAGCTGCGCAACATCATCGGCCAGTACGCGGACGCCGGGATCCGCAACATGCTCGCGGTGCGCGGCGACCCGCCCGGCGACCCGATGGGCGACTGGGTGGCGCACCCGGAGGGTCTGACCTACGCGGCCGAACTCGTCCGGCTCATCAAGGAGTCGGGGGACTTCTGCGTGGGCGTCGCCGCGTTCCCGGAGATGCACCCGCGCTCCGGCGACTGGGACACCGACGTCCGGCATTTCGTCGACAAGTGCCGCGCGGGCGCCGACTACGCCATCACCCAGATGTTCTTCCAGCCCGAGTCCTACCTTCGCCTTCGCGACTCGGTCGCCACGGCCGGCTGCGAGACTCCGGTCATCCCGGAAATTCTTCCGGTCACCAGTGTGAAGATGCTGGAACGGCTGCCCAAACTCAGCAACGCGGCCTTCCCGGACGCCCTGAAAGAGCGGATCCTCACAGCGAAAGACGATCCGGCGGCGGTACGCTCCATCGGTATCGAGTTCGCCACGGAGTTCTGCGCTCGGCTGCTGGCCGAGGGAGTGCCCGGACTGCACTTCATCACGCTCAACAACTCCACGGCCACGCTGGAAATCTACGAGAACCTGGGCCTGCACCATCCCCCGCAGGCCTAGACCGGCCGCACCGGAGTACGACACACTGCGTAGCGGGCACATGGGAGAGGGGCGTACATGGGCTGGACGGTCCTCTACGTAGCGTTCGGCATCGTCGCGCTGTGGCTGCTCGGCGAGGTGCTACTGCAGTACAAGGCGCGGCTGCGCTGGCGTCTGCTCGCCTTCGTCGGCTTCCTCGGGGTCGTCTTCGGTGTTCTGATCCCGTCCGTGATCGTCATCGGCGTGGGCGCGATCGCGTTCGCGGTCGGCCAGACGTACGTCACGCTGTCGTTCCGCCGCGGCTTCGAGGCCGGCTGGGCGGTCAAGCGCCCCGGTGCGGACGACGAGGCCGGCGGCCTGATCAAGCGCCGCCGTGGTGAGCCGGACGAGGACCCCGGCCTGGAGGCCACCGACCCGGACGCGGCGGACGCCGCCTACGCCGGCCAGCAGGCCGCCTACTCCACGGGCAGTACCCCCGTCTACGGCGGCGACGACTTCGACCGCGACGACGTCTTCACTCCGGCGGCCCGCACCATGGAGCCGACCGCCGCGGAGTCCACCACGGTGTACGAGCCGCAGCCGATGCCCGACGACACCGGCTCCTACGGCGTCTACCGCGACTCCTCCGGCTACGCCGCCACCGGCGACCAGCAGGCCGCCTACGCGACCGCGGGCCAGGACCAGTCGTACGCCACCCAGGGCACCGACCAGAACTACGCCTACGACTACTCCGGCTACGGCCAGCAGCAGTACGGCTATGACGCGAGCGGCCAGCAGCAGTACGCCAATTACTCCGACCCGTACATCGGCAACCAGACCTACGGCGGCGCCGGGTACGACCAGTCGTACGGCACCCAGCAGTACGACCAGCAGGGCTACGCCCAGCAGCAGTACGGCACCAACGGTTACGCCGAGACCCCGGCCGGCGGTGTCTGGGTCCCGCAGCAGCGCGCCGACGAGACGTACGGCGGCGAACTCCCGCAGGAGCAGCAGTACTACCAGGGCGACGGCCAGCAGCAGGGCCAGGGCCACCAGAGCAACGGGTACGACGAGCAGCAGTACCGTTTCTGAAGCCGCTCCGGAGAGCCCGGCTCACTGGGAGCCGCGGAACTCCGGCCCCTCCACGATCAGTCCGGCGACCAGTGCGCCCGACATCCCGGCGTGCGGCAGGCCGCCGCCCGGGTGCGACCAGCTCCCGACCCGGTAAAGGCCCGGCAGCCGGGTGCTGTTGGCCGGGTGCAGGAAGCGGCCCTGACCGGCGGCCAGGGCGGGAGCGGAGATCTCCCCGAACCCGGTGCTGTCCGTGACCTGCTCGGGTGTCCGGGTCTCATGCCAGAGCAGGCGCTCCCGCAGCCCCGGCACGGCGGCCTCGGCGGCTTCGAGCAGGAAGTCCGTGTAGGCGAGGGCCGTACTCTCCTGCTCCCAGTCGGCCTCGGTGGACAGCACCGCCGACAGCACCACGGACTCGTGGTTCTCGTCCGGTCCGAGCGCCGGGTCGTCGGGGCGCAGCACGGTCACCGTGGGACGCACCGGCCGGTCGCCGCCGGGCGCGACCAGCAGGTCCAGCTCGGTCTGGTCGTCCGGTGCGTGCACGACCGTGCGGTGCACCGCACCGGCCTCCCGGCCGCCCCGGAGCGCGAGCAGCACGCTGAACCGGCCCGGGCGCGCCACTGCCGCGTCGGCCCGTACGTCACCGTCCGCGTCCAGCTGCCAACCCGTCCACTGTGTGAGGGTGTTGAGTCGCACCGGATCCACGCCGGCCACCACATGGTCGGCGTCGACCACTTCGCCGTCGGCGAGCTCCACCCCCACCGCCCGGCCGTCCTTCGCCAGGATCCCGGTGACCTCCGCCCCGAACACGAACTCCACCCGCCGCTTCACGCACCGCTCGTACACCGCGCGCGCCAACTCCCGTATGCCGCCGCGCACATACCAGATGCCGAAGGCGTGCTCCAGATACGGCAGCACCGCCGCGCTCGCCGGAGTGTCCCGGGGGTCGAGGCCGTAGGCGATCGCGTGGCTGTTCAGCAGGGCGGCGAGCCGCTCGTCGCGCAGCTCCCAGGCGCCGATCTCCGCCAGCGTGCGCGCCCGGCGGGTGCGCAGCAGCTTCTTGTGCGGGACGGACGGGTACGGCTCGCGCTCGGCCAGCACCTGCCAGTTCGGCCACAGCGGCTCCTCCAGGAGCGGGCGCCGGGTGCGGTCCCAGGCCTCCCGGGCCCGTACCAGGAAGTCGCCCCAGCGCTGCCCGGCGCCCGAGCCGAGGGCCTCGTCCAGGGCGGTGACGACACCCGCGCGGGACGCGTTCGGCAACGACACCTCGGTGCCGTCCGCGAAGACGTGCCGGGCCGACGGGTCGACCTGGACCAGCTCGACGCAGTCCTCCAGCGGCTCCTTGCCGGTCTTGACGAACAGATCGCGGTACACGGCCGGCAACGGCAGCAGCCCCGGCCCGGTGTCGAAGGCGAACCCGTCGCGCTCGAACCGGTGCACCTCGCCGCCGTACGTCTCCGTGCGCTCGTACACCGTCACCCGGTGGCCCGCGACGGCCAGCCGGGCGGCCGCCGCCATGGCGCCCATCCCGGCGCCGATCACCGCAATCCGTCCCATGCCCGCGACTTTATCGACCGCCACCGACAACGCGGTGCGGCGGGCCGTCAGCCCGGCGGCCCGCCCACCTGCGTGGCAAGCCGCCGTTCCTCCCGGCGCTGGGCCCGGCGGCGCCAGAACCGCCGGATCCGGGAGATCAGGAACACCAGCACGACCAGGCCGGTGGCCAGCAGCACCGCCGCGATGATCGCCGCCGGCAGCGGATGGAACACCGCGAACGTCACGATCCCGGCGACCCCGAGATCCTCGGCCAGGCTCAGCGCGATGTTGCTGAACGGCTCCGGGGAGGTGTTGACCGCCATCCGGGTCCCGGCCTTGACGGCGTGGCTGGCCAGCGCCGTCGAACCGCCGACCAGCCCGGCCGCCACGTCCGACAGGGAGCCGCTGTGCCCGGCGAGGAGCGCTCCGACCCAGGCGCCGGCGACCGGCCGGATCACCGTGTGCACGGAGTCCCACACCGAATCGACGTACGGGATCTTGTCGGCGACCGCCTCGCACAGGAAGAGCACGCCCGCGACGATCAGCACCTCGGGGCGCTGCAGCGTCTCGGGGACGTCGTCGCTCAGGCCCGTCGCGCCGAACAGGCCGAGCAGCAGAACCACCGCATAGGCGTTGATTCCGCTGGCCCAGCCGCTGGTGAAGACCAAGGGGAGTACCGACACGGACGCGATCGTAGCCAGTCGGCGGCCGGGCGTCCTGGGTCCGCGTGCGCAGGGCTGAGTACGTGTACCTAGGGAGCGAGTTGAGTACGCGCGCGGATGGGCCGCGACCTGCGTGAACGAGAGAGTGGAGACACGGAAGGGGGCGCGAGGCCCGGCACCGCCGACACGGGGCGGCGGAACGGCGCCGGCGCCCTTGACCGCTCCTTCCGCCGATTCACGTCGGCGGAAGCGAGACACGGGGGAGAGGGGACCCGGGGGAACACGGGGGAACGGGGAAGCACGGGGGTGTACGGAAGGCGCCGGTCCGACGGCGGCCCGCGGGGGACGCGGCCGGTGGCGGGGGCCGGCGCCTTCGCACATCCCGTTCAGCCCTTCCCGCTCACCCGCCCCTGCAGCAGCCGGGACAGCGCGGAGTGGACGTCGTCGAGGGAGCGCTCGGGCTGGAAGGACTTCCAGTCCAGGGCCGCCACCAGCACCATCCCCACCAGCGCGGCCGCCGTCAGCTGGACGTCGATCTCGTCGCTGAACTCGCCGTTCTCCACGCCCTCGCGCAGCACGCCCTCGACGACCGCGACGGCCTGCTGCCTGACCACCATCAGCGTCGACTGCCAGGCCCGGTTGGTGCGCCACAGCTCGGCCACGTAGAGCTGGGTGAAGGCCGGGTAGCGGTCGATGAAGACGAGGCCCGCGCGGACCATGGCGTCCAGGGCGTCGACCCGGCTGCCGCCCTCCCGAGCGGTCCGCTCCGCGGCCTCTCTCAGGGAGGCGGTGAGGAGGCCCACGCCGTGCCGCAGCAGCTCCTCGAAGAGGACCGACTTGCTCGCGAAGTTGTAGTAGACCGTGCCCTTCGCGACCCCGGCCCGTTCGGCGATCTCGTCCACGGTGGTGGCGGAGAAGCCCTGCTCGGCGATGAGTGTGACGGCGGCCTCGTAGAGCTTCTGCCGGGTGGCCTCACGGCGTGTGCTGCCGCCCGTGGTGCTGCTGCTTTCCATGGTCCTGATTCTCACAGGAACGGCGGCCCCCGCGGGCACGGAAGGGGAGGTCATGAACGTCCTCACAGGCTCAGTTCAGGATGCAGCCGGTCCAGGGTCCACACCTGGCGGCGCCGGGCCGACAGCGCGGTGAGCGCCAGCGCACCCGCAGTGAACGCCGTCAGGACCGCGCAGGCCTGCCACACCGGGCCCAGTCCGCCGCCCGTGATCAGCCTGCGCAGCGCCGCCACGACGTAGCTCATCGGCAGGAACGGGTGGATCGCGTTGAAGAAGCCCGGGCTGGTCTGCACGGGATACGTGCCGCCCGCCGAGGTCAGCTGGAGCATCAGCAGGGCGAGCACCAGGATCCGGCCGGCCGCCCCGAAGCGGGCGTTCAGCCACTGCACGATCGCCGCGAAGCACGCGGCCACCAGGAACAGGAAGCCGACCGTCCCGGCCGCGCGGACCATCTGCAGCCCGATCGCCCAGTGCAGTACGGCCATCAGGGCGGCCGTCTGCAGCACCCCGACCGCGACCACCGGCAGCCAGCCCGCCAGCGCGATCCGCCAGGCCGCCGAGCCGGCCGCCAGGGCCCGCCGGTTGAGCGGCTGGATCAGCATGTAGGCGACCATCGCGCCCACCCACAGGGACAGCGGGATGAAGTAGGGGGCGAACCCGGTGCCGTAGTTCGGTGCCTTGTGCAGGTCCTGCGAGGCGAGCTGGACGGGATCGGCCATGACGCCGGTGCGCTGGTCGCGGTCCTTCTTGTCGTAGTCGGGGATTCTGTCCGCGCCGTCGTGCAGGCCGCCCGCCAGCTTGCCGGAGCCGTCGACCAGCTTGTACATCCCGCCGTCGAGGTCGTAGGCGCCGGTCTTGAGCCTGCCGATCCCCGCGTCGAGACCGGTCGCACCGGTGGTGGCCGTGCCGAGACCGGTGTGCAGCTTCGCGGCGCCGGCGGCGACCCGGGCGGCACCGGCGTTCAGCTTGTCGATCTTCTTGACGGCGTCGGCGACGTCCTCGGAGAGGTGCGGGGCGCGGTCGGCGAGGGCCTGCGCCTGCGTCTGGAGCGTGCCGAGGTTCGCGTCGAGCGTCTTCAGGTCGCCGTTCTGGTCCGCGATCAGGGTGTTCAGGTCGTCGGCGACGGCGGCCACGTCGTCGGCCGCGTCCCTGGCCTTCTTCAGATCGGGGCAGACCGGGTCGGTCAGCAGCTTCGCCGAGCAGCGCGCCGTGTAGACCTCGTCCAGTGTGCCGGCAGCCGCGTGCGCGGTCTCCGCCGCCGCCGGGGCCGTCTTCACCAGGACGCCCAGGTTGTCGCGGACGGTCCGGGCCGAGTCGGCGACCAGCTGTGCGGTGTCGCCGATGGTCTTCTCGTTCTTCGCCAGATACGGGCCGACCTTGCCGTAGACCCCGTCGACCTGGTCCGCGAGTGCCTGGGTGCCGTCCGCGACCTGCCGCGAACCGTCAGCGAGCGTCCCGGCGCCCGCGTCCAGCTTCTTGATCCCCTTGGCGAGCTTCCCGCTGCCGGTCTTGGCGTCCTTCAGGCCGTCCGCGAGGTCCTTCGAACCCTTCTCGGCCTTTCCGATGCCACCGGTGAGGGTGTCGGCGCCCTCGGCCGCCTTCACCGTCTGTCCGTGGATGCCGGAGAACGAGATGAAGATCCGGTCCAGGAAGGACCGGGACGCCTTGGCGGACGCCGCCGAGCGCACCTCGTTGAAGACCGTGCGGGAGATCTGTCCGACGATGTAGTTGTTGGCGTCGTTCGTGCGCACCTGGAGTGCGCCGGTCTCCGGGGAGTCGCCGGCGCTGGAGGCGATGCGCGCACTGAAGTCGGCGGGCATGGTCAGCGACAGGTAGTAGGTGCCGTCCTCGACGCCCCGGCGCGCCTCGGCGGCGCTCACCTCGTGCCAGTCGAAGGTCCTGCTGTCCTGTAGTCCGGTGACGATGTCGTCGCCCGCGGTGATCCTCTTCCCGCTCGCGGTCGCCCCCTTGTCGTCGTTCACGAGCGCCACCGGGATGCGGTCCAGGCGGCCGTAGGGATCCCAGAACGACCACAGGTACAGCGCGCCGTACAGCAGCGGCAGCACCAGCAGGGCCACCAGGGCCGCGCGCGGCAGCTTCCCCCGTCCGAAGCGCCTGAGCTCAAGCGCGGCCAGTCGCGGCGAGCGCATCGCCGGCCTCCTCCCTCTGTGCTGCCTCGGACGTCCCGGATGCCTGCGACGTCTCGGATGCCTGCGACGCCTCGGCAGACGTCCCGGCTGCCTCGGTGCTGCCGGTGCGTACGACGACGGCCCCCGCCATCGCCTCCCCGCACACCGCCACCACCGTCGTCCCCGACTCCGCGATCGACACCAACAGCGCCCGGACCTCGGCCCGTTCGGCCTCCGACAGCTTCAGGTCCGCGTCGTCCACGGCCAGCAGCCGGGGCCGTCCGACCATGGCCAGCGCCAGGGACAGCCGCAGCGCCTCGATCCGCTCCAGATCCCGTACGGCGGTGCGGACGCCCTTCGGCAGCGACTCCAGGTCGAGCCCGGCGGCGGCCAGGGCGTCGTCGACGAGCTGCCGTGCCCGCGCGCTCCGGTCGGCGCGCGGCCTCACCAGGTTGCGCAGGGAGTCGCCGAACCGGCGCTGCAGCAGGGCCCGTTCGCGCAGGTGCTCGCTGACGGTCAGGGCCGGTTCGAGGTCGGTGACCCCGGCGACGTTGGCCACCGCGCTGATCCGGCGCACGGCCGCCAGCTGCTTGGGCAGCCGGGCCGCGCCGACGGTCGCGGTGCCCTCGGTGGCCTTCATCCGGCCGGTGAGCGCGAGCAGCAGACAGGTGCGGCCGGAGCCGGACGGCCCCTCCACCGCGATCAGCGCGCCCGGCCCGGCGTCCAGGGAGATCCCCCGGAACGCCCAGCCGCGCGGGCCCTTGAGCCCGAGGCGCTCGGCTGTGACAGGTACACCGTGCACAGGTCCCCCTCTTCCGGATCCCCACCATTTTTGAACTGACTGGTCAGTGCAAAAACTAACCCGAACCTTCGATCGAAGCAAAAGCCCAGGTCAGAACGGATTGTCAGTGCCATACCTCACGATGGGCACATACGGCACCCCGTGTGAGGGAGCCGTCACCCAGACGACAGGAGGTTCGTCATGGCCAACTCGTCAGCGGCCGCCGCCCACCGGCGCCGCGCCACCGGCCCTGCCCCCTCACTGACCGGCCCGGCGAGCGATGTGCACCCCGTGCTCCGCCGGGCCACGGCCCCGCCCGCCGCCCTCGACCTGCTCACCCAGGCCCGTGCCGCCCTCGACGAGGCCGAACTGCTCGACACCCCGAACGAGCGCTATGCCACGGCCCACCTGGCCGCCCTGCGCACCGCGGCCGCCGTGCTCGCCGCCCTCGCCCGCCCCGAGACCTCGCCCCGGCGCCGGGCCCGCATCCGCAGCGCCTGGGAGGTGCTGCCCGAGGTCGCCCCCGAGCTCACCGAGTGGAGCGCCCTGTTCGCCTCCGGCGCCCGCCGCCGGGCCCGCGCCGAGGCGGGCATCCAGGGCGCGGCCAGCCGCCGGGACGCCGACGACCTGATACGCGACGTGGCCATGTTCGTCCGCATCGTCGAGCGGATGCTGGTCCTCCAGCCGGTCCTGCCGCAGCCGCGCCGACAGGACGGGGAGCGGCCCGACGACGACTCCGGGAGCCCGGGGAGGGAGTTGCCCGACGCGGGATGACCAGGCAAGGCAGCGGAGGCAATAGGGTGGAGAGCGCCTGAAGCCTTCCCGCCATCCGTACCCCGGGCCGGGGAGGCACCGAGTTCGCGCCGCCGGGCAACAGGCGGTGCCGCGCCGAGGAGTCAACTGCCGTGCCGGACCCCACTCGACCCCGCGCTTCTCTCCGTACCGCCGTGGTCTGGGAGGTCCTCCAGGACGCCCTCGACCGCAGGGTCAAGGCCACCGGCCGGGACATCCTCGACATCCTCGACACCGGCGGCGGCAGCGGCAACTTCGCCGTCCCCCTCGCCCGCCTCGGCCACCGCGTCACCGTCGTCGACCCCAGCCCCAACGCGCTGTTCGCACTGGAACGCCGTGCCGCCGAGGCCGGCGTCGCCGACCGGGTCAAGGGCGTCCAGGGCGACGTCCACGGCCTGTTCGACGTGGTCGAGCGCGGCGGCCACGACGTGGTGCTGTGCCACGGCGTCCTGGAGTACGTCGACGACCCGGCCGAGGGCGTGGCCAACGCGGTGGCCGCACTGCGCGCCGAAGGCGTCCTCAGCCTGCTCGCCGCCGGGCTCGGCGGGGCCGTGGTCGCGCGCGCCCTCGCCGGGCACTTCAAGGAGGCCAAGCAGGCCCTCGACGACCCCGACGGCCGCTGGGGCAGCGGCGACCCCGTGCCGCGCCGCTTCACCGCCGAGCAGCTCACCGGCCTGGTCGAGGGCGCGGGCCTCGCCGTCGCCGCCGTCCACGGCGTGCGGGTCTTCGCCGACCTGGTCCCCGGTGTCCTGGTGGACACCGAGCCAGGGGCCCTCGACGCCCTGCTCAAGCTGGAGGCCGCCGCGGCCGAGCTCCCGGCCTTCCGCGCCCTCGCCACCCAGCTCCATGTGCTCGGCGAGACACCGGGGGCGGCCGGAGTCTGAGAGGCTCCTGAGACGAGCCCGCTGATCAGCGGCTCGACAGCGGATGGAGTACGCCACAGGCCCCCCGATCGAGGGGTTTGCGCCGTATGATCGAGGGAGACCACCCGGCATGACGGGTCGGCCACTGGGGAATGGAAGCCTCAGCGAGCCGGCACTGCCATGGCGGGTTCCGGTTGGCCAATTGGCCTAGAGGGGCGGGTTTCACGGGGGCGATTCCCTGCCTATCCTGAAGGGACCCCCCGGGTCGCCCCGGCGACTGCACGATGAGGAGGACGCCGTGCCGCTCTCGGAGCACGAGCAGCGAATGCTTGAGCAGATGGAGCGAGCGCTGTACGCCGAAGACCCCAAGTTCGCGACAGCGCTTGAGGGGAACGGCCTGCGGACGTACACCCGGCGACGGGTCTACCAGGCGGCAGCCGGCTTCCTCGTGGGTATCGCGCTCCTCATCGCCGGAGTGGCCGCGCAGCAGATCTGGGTCAGCGTGGTGGGCTTCCTCGTCATGCTGGGCTGTGCGGTACTCGCCGTCACCGGCTGGCGCAAGGCTCCCAAGCCCGGCGAGCAGCCCGCCGCGGGCTCACAGGCCCGCCGTCAGAGCCGGCCGAAGCGCTCCATGATGGACCGCATCGAAGAGCGCTGGCAGCGCCGCCGCGACGAGCAGGGCCACTGACGGCTCCGCCGAACTGAGCGTGACTGAGGGGTGACCGCCACCGGCGGTCACCCCTCAGTCGTTGTCCGGCAGTCGACGTCCAGCCGGAGCCGTCGCCGAAGGCCGGTCGGTCATCGCGGGACGCCGTCGAGGCCGGCTGCCGCCGGGCCGGCCGGCCCGGCGGCAGCCCTGCCCGTCAGCCTCTCTGTCCCGACGGCCTGCTCAGGGCCGGCCGGGCCGCCGCCGCGCGTTCACGCAGCCGCGCCCACCGGGCCGACGCCGCCCACACCACGCGCACACTCGACCGGGGAGCGAACAGCGCCCTGAGCCGTGCGGGGACGCCGGCCGTGCCGTTCAGCGCGGCCCTCACCCGGCGGACATCGTCCGCGAGCCCCGCCGTCGGCCGCGGCCGCGGCGCGTACAGCACCTGTTCGACCGCGTCCGCCACCCGGTGCACCGAGGCCCCGGTGACCGGGTCGAGACGGCCGAGCCGGACGAGCCGGTCGGCCGTGCCACGCGGGGTCTGCGAGTCGTCCGGCAGGATGCCGAAGTCCCAGGCGGTGTCGATCAGTTCCTGCCAGATCGCCAGCGTGTGCGCCGCCACGCCTTCGGGGCTGCGGTCGTAGGCCCCGAGGCGCCTGGCCCGCGCCTGCTGCCGGTACAGCATCGGCGACAGCGGCACCGCCAGCACGGCGAGTCCGGCGAGCGCCCACAGGGCCAGCTGCCACCACGGCGGCCCGCCGTCGCCCTGCTGCACCGCGCTCGCCGCGGACGGGCTCGCGCAGGCGTCCAGCTTGCGCAGCTGGGCCGTGCAGCTCTGGCTCTCGGAGGCCGAGGCCGACGGCGCCGCCGAGGCGCCCTTGGAGGGCAGCACCTCGTCCGGCACGGACGAGCCCGGGGTGTCCGACACGGTGTACGACGGCGTCGTGCCCCGGGTCGGCGTCGGCTCGAAACGGGTCCAGCCCACGCCCTCGAAGTACAGCTCCGGCCAGGCGTGCGCGTCCTTCAGACCCACCGACACCGTGCCGTCCGCCTGCGGGGTGCCGGGGGCGAAGCCCACCGCGACCCGGGCCGGGATACCCAGCGTGCGGGCCATCGCCGCCATCGCGAAGGAGAAGTGCACACAGAAACCGCGCTTCTGCTTCAGGAAGTTCGCGATCGCGCCCTCGCCCCGGCCGACCTCCACCTGGGTGTCGTACTGGAAGCCGCCGGACACGGCGAAGTAGTCCTGGAGCTTGACCGCCTGCTCGTAGTGGCTGGCCGAGCCCGCGGTGATCGCCCTGGCCGTCTTCGCCACCACCGACGGCAGCGACGAGGGGACCTTGGTGTACTCCTTCTTCAGCGCCGCCGACGGCTCCGGCGCCGAGGCCAGCTGCTCCGGCGTGGGCTGCACGTCCAGGCTGGTGACCTGGTAGGTCTCACCGCGGGTGTTCTGACCGTGGTCGCCGACCAGAGTCATCCCGACCGGTTCGTAGCGCCAGGTGCCGGCGATCTTCACCCCGCTCGGCGGATACGGCATCGGCAGCCAGTCCTGGGCGTACCAGTCGGCGGCCGAGATCGTCGTTCTGATCGTCGTCCGCCTGACGTCACCGCCGAGGCCCGCCGGGGTCGGGAACGTGCCCGGCACATTGGTGATGTGCCGCTGGGCCGGCTTCCAGGTGGTGCCGTCGAAGTCGTCCAGGGAGACGATCCGCAGGTACATGTCGGAGACGTCGTCGGTGCTGGTCCGCAGCGACAGCACCTGGCGGTCCTCGTCCACGTTGAGGCTGTCCCGCAGCGACACCAGCGGATTGACCGCGGAGATCGTGCCGCCGCTCCCGTCGCCCACCCCCACACCGGTCCCGGTGGCGTCCAGCAGGCCACCCTGGATCGACGGCATGGCCAGCGGCACGAACAGGGCGACACCGAGCACGGCGGCACCGATCCGGCGCCCCGTGCGCACCGGGGCCACCGCACCGCTCTCCGGGCCGCCCGGGGTCCGCGAGACCCCGCCGAACACCCGGCCCCACTGCGAGAGCCGGTCCCGCCCCTCGGCGAGCAGCAGCATCAGATAGCCGGCCGCCGCCACCAGGAACCACAGCCAGTCGGCCGCCCCGTCGGACAGGCCCGCCGCCACCGAGTACAGCGCGAGCAGCGGCAGCCCGGCCGGGGCCGCGCTGCGGAAGGTCACCGCGAGGGTGTCCACGATCAGCCCGATGACCAGCACCCCGCCGATCACCATCAGCCGGATGCCGTCCGTCAGAGGCGCGGGTATCGCATACCGGCTGACGTCCTGTGAGCCCTGCTGGAGCAGGTCGGCGAGGTACCGGAAGGTGTCCGGGCCGGGGATCAGCCCGGCGATCGCGTGGCTCCGGGCGAAGACCAGGGTCAGCATCAGCAGCGTGGCCAGGGCCTGCGCGGCCACGGTCAGCGGCCGGGCCAGCGGCACCCGCCGGGTGGCCATCCCCACACCCGTCTGGATCGCCACCAGGAACACCGCCTGGAACAGCCAGGTCATCGGGGAGACCAGGGGCAGCAGGGCGCAGGACGCCATCAGCGTCGCCGCGGCCGCGGTGAGCGCCAGCCGCGCCCGTCCGCTCATCACCGTGCCTCCCCGCCCGCCGCGGCCACCGAGGTGCGCTCCCGGTCGGCCTGTCGCCACAGCTCCGTCATCGAGGCGCCGCGCGGCACGCCGACGGCCGTCCAGCCGGACTCGCGCAGCATCCGCAGCCGCTCCTCGTGCGCGTTGCCGGGCGCGGGCACGTCGGTGGGCTCCCGCACCCAGGTGTCCGGGTCCAGCACGAACGCGACGGCACCGCCGCTGCGCTGGCGCATCTTCGCGGCCACCGCCGCCTGTTCCTCGTCGAGGTCGCCCAGGAAGGCCACCAGCAGCCCCTCGTTGCCGCCGCGCAGCAGGTCGTACGCCCGGGACAGGCCGGTGCCGTCCGAGTGGTCGATCACGGCCAGGGTGTCCATCATCAGCCCGGCCGCGTCCGCCGACTCCTGGCCAGAGCCCGCGAAACCGTCCGAGCCCTCGCCGGGCACCGAGCTGCCGGTGTCCGTCAACAGCCGCACCGAGAAGCCGCGTTCGAGCATATGGACCAGGACCGAGGCGGTGCCGGAGACCGCCCATTCGAACGCCGAGTCCGGGCCCGCGCCCTCGTAGGCGAGGCCCCGGGTGTCAAGCAGCACCGTGCAGCGGGCGCGCTGCGGCTGTTCCTCACGGCGCACCATCAGCTCGCCGTAGCGGGCGGTGGAGCGCCAGTGCACCCGGCGCAGGTCGTCGCCGTAGCGGTAGCCGCGCGGGATCACGTCGTCCTCGCCGGCCAGGGCCAGCGAGCGCTGCCGCCCGTCGCCGTACCCCTTGGCCTCGCCGCTGAGCCGGATCGGCGGCAGCGGCTCCACCTTCGGGATGACGGTCAGGGTGTCGAACGTCGAGAAGGAGCGGGTCAGTTCGCACATCCCGAACGGGTCGGTCAGGCGCAGCTGCAGCGGGCCCAGCGGATAGCGGCCGCGCAGGTCCGAGCGGACCCGGTAGGACACCTCGCGGCGGCCGCCCGGCTCCACCCGGTCCAGGACGAACCGGGGACGCGGACCGAGGACGTACGGCACCCGGTCCTGGAGCATCAGCAGGCCGGTGGGCAGCCGCGAGACGTTGTCCATCCGCAGATGGACCCGGGCCTCGCTGCCGGCCGGCACCCGCGACGGGGAGAGCCGGCGGCTGCCTGCCACCCGGTAGCGGGTGCGGTAGAGGACGGTCGCGCAGATCAGCGGCAGCACGGCGAGCAGCAGCCCGACCCGGCGCAGATCCGCCTGGCCGAGGATGTACGCGCAGATCACCGCCGCGATCCCGGCCGCCAGGAAGGAGCGGCCCCGGGTGGTCAGCCCGGCGAGCGCGGTGCGGACGCCTCCCGACTCCTCGCGGTCGGCCTCCGCCGGGGCGCCCATCACAGACCCCGCGGGGGCTGCTGGGGATAGGACGGCACACCCCGGCCCAGGCCGCCGTAGCCCGCCTGCTGCTGGGGGGCCGCGGGCACCGGGACGCGCTGCAGGATCTCCTGGACGACCTGCTCCGAGGTGCGCCGGTTGAGCTGGGCCTGGGCGGTGGGCAGCAGCCGGTGTGCCAGGACCGCGACGGCGAGTGCCTGCACGTCGTCCGGCAGTGCGTACTCCCGGCCGCTCAGAGCGGCGGACGCCTTCGCCGCGCGCAGCAGATGCAGCGTCGCGCGCGGGGAGGCGCCGAGTCTGAGGTCGGGGTGGGTGCGGGTGGCGGCGACCAGGTCCACCGCGTACCGGCGGACCGGTTCGGCGACATGGACACCCCGCACGGCCTCCACCAGCTTCACGATGTCGTGCGCGTGCGCCACCGGCTGGAGGTCGTCCAGGGGGTTGACCGCGCCGTGGATGTCGAGCATCTGCAACTCGGCCTCCACACTGGGGTAGCCGACCGAGACCCGGGCCATGAAGCGGTCGCGCTGGGCCTCGGGCAGCGGGTAGGTGCCCTCCATCTCGACCGGGTTCTGGGTGGCCACCACCATGAACGGGCTGGGCAGTTCATAGGTCTGCCCGTCGATCGTGACCTGTCGCTCCTCCATCGACTCCAGCAGCGCGGACTGGGTCTTGGGCGAGGCGCGGTTGATCTCGTCGCCGATCACGATCTGGGCGAAGATGGCGCCCGGTTTGAACTCGAAGTCCCGGCGCTGCTGGTCCCAGATGGACACACCCGTGATGTCCGACGGCAGCAGGTCGGGTGTGAACTGGATGCGTCGCACAGTGCAGTCGATAGACTTCGCCAGCGCCTTCGCCAGCATCGTCTTGCCCACGCCAGGGACGTCCTCGATCAGAAGATGTCCCTCGGCGAGCAGTACGGTCAGCGAAAGCCGTACGACCTCGGGCTTGCCCTCGATCACACCCTCCACCGAACTGCGGACCCGCTCCACAGTGGCGGTCAGATCAGTAAGGCTCGCTCGATCGTCATAGGTCGTCACCCGGCCCTCCTCGGCCCGTTATTGCCCGGGCCGGCGCTTCGTCTCGCATAACCGGCCCACCCCGAAACACGGACACCGCGCGTGAATAGTTCCGCGCGACGTCCCACACCGCATTCTTGCTGCCGTTACCGTTTCGTGTCACTCGCCTGTGGACAACTGCCCGCACTATGTCGGTCTTACGGGCTTTCGACCGTCTATTCGACAGCGTCCCGACAGGGCACGGCGGCGGTTTTCGGGGTGAGCGGCTCGCCGGGGAGCGTGCTCAGGCCGGGTCGACCTCGCGCAGCAGACCGCTGCGGACGTCGAAGACGAAGCCCCGTACGTCGTCCGTGTGGAGCAGGAACGGCGAGGTGCGCACCCGCTGCATCGACTGCCGTACGTCCTGGTCGACGTCCCGGAACGACTCCACTGCCCAGGCGGGGCGCTGGCCGACCTCCATCTCCAGCTCGGTGCGGAAGTCCTCGGTGAGGGCCTCCAGGCCGCAGCCGGTGTGGTGGATCAGGACGATGCTGCGGGTGCCGAGCTTGCGCTGGCTGATGGTGAGGGAGCGGATCACGTCGTCGGTGACCACACCGCCGGCGTTGCGGATGGTGTGGCAGTCGCCGAGCTGCAGGCCGAGCGCCTTGTGCAGGTCGAGGCGGGCGTCCATACAGGCGACCACGGCCACGTGCAACACGGGCCGGGCGTCCATGCCGGGGTCGGTGAAGGCGTCGGCGTAGGTCCGGTTGGCGTCGACCAGGCGGTCCGTCACGGTGTCGCCGGTGATTATGGCGCCTTCGGATCCAGTGGGAGCTGCTGCGGAAGTCGTCATACTCACGACGTTACTGGTCACGGGTGTTCATGGCCTCCTGTGAGAGGGGACAAAGAACGTCATCGTGGCTTGTTGTGAGCTAACCCACACGGAGGGCAAACCAGGGCTGTACGGGTGATTCCTTTCCAATTACGTCCCCCGTCGCGATGCCGTACGCGACGCGCAGGCCGGTTGATTGACCGGGCGACACGGTGGACTAAAGTGACGCGAAGCGGGAGGCGAGGCTCTCCCCGCTGGTGAAATCCCCTGGAGACCCCGGCATCGCGCCCGGTCCGTCTTCCCACGTGCGCGGTGCGCGTACCGAGCGGGCGGGGACCCGGCGGTGCGTCCCCGTGCCGGAACTGAGAGGCCCCCTTGAGCCAGAGTCGACACGTCCCGGTGATGCTCCAGCGGTGCCTGGATCTGCTGGCGCCCGCCCTGGAGACGCCGGGGAGCGTGGTCGTCGACTGCACCCTCGGTCTCGGCGGCCACAGCGAGGCGCTGCTGACCCGCTTCCCCGAGGCCCGCCTGGTCGCCCTGGACCGCGACAAGGAGGCCCTGCGCCTGTCCGGCGAACGGCTCGCCCGCTTCGGCGACCGCGCCACCCTGGTGCACGCCGTCTACGACGAACTTCCCGACGTGCTCGAACGCCTCGGCATCGCGCGCGTGCAGGGCGTGTTGTTCGACCTCGGGGTCTCCTCCATGCAGCTCGACGAGGCCGGCCGCGGCTTCGCCTACGCCCAGGACGCGCCCCTGGACATGCGCATGGACCAGACGACCGGCATCAGCGCCGCCGAGGTCCTCAACACCTACCCGGCCGGAGAACTCGTCCGCATCCTGTACGCGTACGGCGAGGAGAAGCAGGCCAAGCGGATCGTCTCGGCGATCGTGCGGGAGCGCGACAAGGAGCCGTTCAGCAACAGCGCCCGGCTCGTCGAGCTGATCCGGGACTCGCTGCCGCAGGCCGCCAAGCGCACCGGCGGCAACCCGGCCAAGCGCACCTTCCAGGCCCTGCGTATCGAGGTCAACGGCGAACTCTCCGTCCTGGAAAGGGCGATCCCGGCCGCCGTGCAGGCCCTCGCCGTCGGCGGACGCATCGCCGTACTGTCGTACCACTCGCTCGAAGACCGTCTGGTCAAGCAGGTGTTCGCGGCCGGTGCCGCCACCACCGCGCCGCCCGGGCTGCCGGTCGTGCCCGAGCAGTACCAGCCCCGGCTCAAGCTGCTCACGCGCGGTGCCGAACTTCCCACCGAGGAAGAGGTCGCCGAGAACCGCCGGGCGGCGCCCGCGCGTCTTCGCGGAGCCCAGCGGATCAGGGAGTCCATTGAATGAGCCGTGTGAGCGAGGGGACGCAGGGGACCCACCGGAGGACACGTGAGTAGGAAACCCGAGCTGAAGGGACGGGCCGCCCGGCTCGCGCGGCTCATCCCGGCCGGCCGTGGCAGCCAGGCCGCCCGTACCCCGTTCGTCCTGCTCGTCGTCCTGCTCCTCGGCGGCGGCCTGATCGGCCTGCTGGTGCTGAACTCCGCGCTCAGCGAGGGCTCGTTCAGACTCGACGACCTGCAGAAGCAGACCAAGAACCTCACCGACGAGGAGCAGGCGCTGCAGCGGGACATCGACGCCTACTCCGCCCCCGACGCCCTCCAGCGCCGGGCCCGCGAGCTCGGCATGGTCCCCGGCGGCGACCCGGCCTTCCTCGGCCCCGACGGCACGGTGAAGGGCGTCCCAGGCCCGGCCGCCCTCCGGCTGACCTCGGCGCCGCTCGCTCCCGAGGTCCTCGGCGCGTCCTCGGCCGCCGTACCGGTGCCGACCCCGACAGCCGCCACCCCTGCGCCGGTGCCGACCCCCGCACCCACCAGCCCCGCGCCGGTGACGACCCCGACCCCGACCCCGGCTCCGCCCCTGGCCTCGACGCCGGCTCCCACGCCCGTGAGGACCCCGACCACGACCCCCGGCAGGTGACGGAAGTGCCAGACGCCTCTGGACAAAGGCAGCCGCCGCGCCGCCGCGTGCCCGGTCCCGCCAGGCCGCCCCGCCCCCGGGACCCCAGGGGCGCCGTCCGGCGCGGTCCCGGCCCCGGTGCACGTCCGGTCCGCCGCCCGAGCACCGTGCGCCCCCCGGCCGGTGCCCCGCTGCGGCTCGGCAGCCCCCGTCCCCGGCTGCGCATGGTCGGTCTCGCCCTGACCGTGGTGATGCTCGTCTTCGTCGGCCGGCTGCTCCAGGTCCAGGCCGTCGACGCCAGCGCGTACGCCGCGAAGGCCGAGCTGAACCGGTACGTCGTGCACACCCTGGCCGCCGAGCGCGGCGGGATCACGGACCGCAACGGCGTGGCGCTGGCCATCAGCGAGGACGCGTACGACATCACCGCCGACCCCACCATGTTCACCAGCAAGCAGCTCAAGGTGGGCGACGGCCCCGAGCAGGCCGCCGCGCTGCTCGCCCCGATCCTCGGCAAGGACCAGGCCACCCTCGTCAAGCTGCTGCGGCCGAAGAACAAGGACCTGCGCTACGTCCGGCTGGCCACCCGGCAGACCCCGCAGGTCTGGAAGCAGATCAAGGACCTGAAGGCCGCGCTGATCAACAAGGCCGCGGCCGACGGCACCACCGTCAATGTGCTCGCCGGTGTCTTCGCCGACCCCAGCAGCCAGCGCGTGTACCCGAACGGCGACCTGGCCGCCGGGATACTGGGCTGGGTGAACGCCGAAGGCAAGGGCGGCGGCGGGATCGAGCAGATGCTCGACAAGCAGCTGACGGGCAAGGACGGCAAGATCCGCTACGCCCAGTCCGGCGGCCGTGAGGTGCCCACCGCGGGCTCCACCGAGACCCCGGCCGTGCCCGGGTCCGACGTCGAGCTCACCATCGACCGCGACATCCAGTGGGCCGCGCAGAACGCCATCACCGAGCAGGTCAAGAAGTCCAAGGCCGACCGCGGTTACGTGGTGGTCCAGGACACCAGGACCGGGCAGATCCTGGCGATGGCCAACTCGCCGGGCTTCGACCCGAACGACCTGTCGACGGCCGACTCCGCCGACATGGGCAACGCGGCCCTCCAGGACGCCTACGAGCCCGGATCCACCGCCAAGGTCATGTCGATGGCGGCCGTGCTGCAGGAGAACGTCGCCACTCCGCTCACACGCGTGGTGGTGCCCAACCGGCTGCACCGCGGCGACCGGTCCTTCAAGGACGACGTCGACCACGACACCTGGTACCTCACGCTCAACGGCGTGCTCGCCAAGTCCAGCAACATCGGCACCATCCTCGCCGCCGGCCAGCTCGGCAAGACCCAGGAACAGACCAACCAGATCCTCTACTCGTATCTGCGCAAGTTCGGCATCGGCAGCTACACCGGGCTCGGCTTCCCCGGCGAGACCCGGGGCATCCTGGCCGCCCCGGGCAAGTGGTCGACGTCGCAGCAGTACACGATCCCTTTCGGCCAGGGCTTCTCCATCAACGCCATGCAGGCGGCCTCCGTCTACTCGACGATCGCCAACGGCGGAGTCCGCGTCGATCCCACCCTGGTACGCGGCACCAAGGGCGCCGACGGCCGTTTCACCCCGGCCGCGCAGCCCAGGAAAACCCGTGTGGTCAGCGAGAAGACGGCCAAGACCCTCGCGGAGATGCTGGAGTCCGTCGTGGACGACGAGCAGGGCACCGGCGCCAAGGCGGCCATCCCCGGCTACAACGTGGCCGGCAAGACGGGTACCGCCAACCGAGTGGATCCGGCCACCGGCAGGTACCGCGGCTACACCTCGTCGTTCGCCGGGTTCGCGCCCGCGGACAACCCCCGCATCACCGTCTACTGCGCCATCCAGAACGCCACCTCCGGAAGCTACTTCGGCGGCCAGATCTGCGGCCCCATCTACAAGCAGGTGATGGAGTTCGCCCTCAAGACCCTCCAGATCCCCCCGACCGGCGCCAAGGCGGCGAACCTGCCCGTCGACTACAAGCCCTGATCGGCGCCGCAGCGCTTCGCACAGACCACCAGGAACGAGCTCGTGACAACGATCACCCCCGATCCCGGGAACCATGGGACGCCGCGCCCCTCGCTTCGCTCCGGAGCGGGTGCGCCCGGTACGCTCACCGCCGTGCCACACGCTGATCAGTCCCAAACCACTCAGAAGGGCGCTTCCGTGACATATCCGGGGCCGCCCAGGCCGGTTCAGATCTCCGCAACACCCCTCGCGGAGCTCGCCGATCAGCTGGGTGCCGCCGAGCCGGATACCGCGCAGAACGCAGCCGAGGTCACGGGCATCACCCATGACTCACGCGCGGTCCGCCCCGGCGACCTGTACGCCGCTCTGCCGGGTGCCCGGCTGCACGGCGCCGACTTCGTCACGCAGGCCGCCGGCCTTGGCGCGGTCGCCGTGCTGACCGACCCGACGGGCGCCGAGCGCGCCGCCGCGACCGGCCTGCCGGTCCTGGTCGTCGACGACCCGCGCGCGCGGATGGGCGAACTCGCGGCCACCATCTACGGCCGCCCGGGCAGCGACCTGCTCCAGATCGGCATCACCGGCACCTCGGGCAAGACCACCACGGCCTACCTGGTCGAGGGCGGTCTGAAGTCGACCCGCAACACCGGACTGATCGGCACCGTGGAGATGCGCATCGGCGACGAGCGCATCAAGTCCGAGCGCACCACCCCCGAGGCCACCGACCTCCAGGCCCTGTTCGCCGTCATGCGCGAGCGCGGCGTCGAGGCGGTCGCCATGGAGGTCTCCAGCCACGCCCTGGTCCTCGGCCGGGTCGACGGCTGTGTCTTCGACATCGCCGTCTTCACCAACCTGAGCCCGGAACACATGGAGTTCCACTCCGACATGGAGGACTACTACCGGGCCAAGGCACAGCTGTTCACCCCGGAACGCAGCAGACGGGGTGTGGTCAACGTCGACGACGAGTACGGCCGCAGGCTCGCCCAGGAGGCCTCCGTCCCGGTCGTCACCTACTCCGCCGAGGGCCACCCGGACGCCGACTGGCGCGCCGCGGACGTCCATATCGGCCCCATGGACTCGACGTTCACCGTCGTCGGGCCCGAGGGCGTCCGGATCGTCGCAAAGTCGCCGCTGCCGGGCCCCTTCAACGTGGCGAACACCCTCGCCGCGATCGTCGCCCTCGCCGCCGCCGGCCTCGACCCGCAGACCGCCGCCGACGGTGTCGCCGCCGTCCCGGGCGTCCCGGGCCGGCTGGAGCGCGTGGACGCCGGGCAGCCCTACCTCGCGGTCGTCGACTACGCCCACAAGACGGACGCCGTCGAGTCGGTCCTCAAGGCCCTGCGCAAGGTCACCAAGGGCCGGCTGCTCATCGTCCTCGGCTGCGGCGGCGACCGCGACCGGACCAAGCGGGCCCCGATGGGCGCCGCCGCGGCCCGGCTCGCCGACACGGCCGTACTCACCTCCGACAACCCCCGCTCCGAGGACCCCCTCGCCATCCTCGCGACCATGCTCGAAGGCGCGGCCTCGGTGCCCGCCCACGAGCGCGGCGAGGTGCTCCTCTTCGAGGACCGGGCCGCCGCGATCGCCGCCGCCGTCGCCCGCGCGCACCCCGGCGACACCGTGCTGGTCGCGGGCAAGGGACACGAACAGGGCCAGGACATCGCCGGCGTGGTCCGTCCCTTCGACGACCGCCAGGTGCTTCGCGAAGCTATCCAGAAGACCCAGGGATGAACTTGTGATCGCCCTCTCTCTCGCCGAGATCGCAGAAGTCGTCGGCGGGCAGACACACGACATACCGGATCCGTCCGTCCAGGTCACCGGCGAAGTCGTCCGGGACTCCCGCGAGGCGGGGCCGGGCAGCCTGTTCGCCGCCTTCGTGGGCGAACGCGTGGACGGCCACGACTACGCCGCCCAGGTCGTCGAGCAGGGCGCGGTCGCCGTACTGGCGTCGCGCCCCGTCGGCGTGCCCGCGATCGTCGTGGACGACGTCCAGCGGGCCCTCGGCGCGCTCGCCCGCCATGTCGTACGACGGCTCGGCGCGACCCTGGTGGCCCTCACCGGCTCGGCCGGCAAGACCAGCACCAAGGACCTCATCGCGCAGGTGCTGCGGACCAAGGCGCCGACCGTGTTCACGCCCGGCTCGCTCAACAACGAGATCGGGCTGCCGCTGACCGCCCTGTCCGCCACCGAGGAGACGAAGTTCCTGGTGCTGGAGATGGGCGCGCGCGGCATCGGCCACATCCGCTACCTCACGGATCTGACGCCCCCGAGGATCGGCCTGGTCCTCAACGTCGGCACCGCCCACATCGGCGAGTTCGGCGGCCGTGAGCAGATCGCCCAGGCGAAGGGCGAGTTGGTGGAGGCGCTGCCCGCCGCCGAGGACGGCGGTACCGCGATCCTCAACGCCGACGACCCGTTGGTCCGGGCCATGGCCACCCGTACCAAGGCGAAGGTGATCCTTTTCGGAGAGTCGGCCGAAGCGGACGTACGGGCCGAGAACGTACGACTCACGGACACGGGACAGCCCGCGTTCAGCCTTCACACACCCTCCGGTGCAAGCGATGTGACCATGCGCCTGTACGGTGAGCACCACGTGTCGAACGCGCTCGCCGCGGCCGCCGTCGCCCATGAGCTGGGCATGTCCGCGGAAGAGATCGCCACCGCGCTCTCCGAGGCGGGCTCCCTCTCCCGCTGGCGTATGGAGGTCACCGAGCGCCCGGACGGCGTGACCATCGTCAACGACGCCTACAACGCCAACCCCGAGTCCATGCGGGCCGCACTGCGCGCGCTCGCGGCCATGGGCACAGCCTCACAGGCAAAGGGGGGACGCACGTGGGCGGTGCTCGGCAAGATGGCCGAGCTCGGGGACGAGGCGCTCGCCGAGCACGACGCGGTCGGACGGCTCGCCGTCCGGCTCAATGTCGGCAAGCTCGTCGCCGTCGGGGGAGTGGAAGCCTCCTGGCTGCAACTGGGCGCATATAACGAGGGTTCGTGGGGTGAGGAGTCGGTGCACGTGTCCGACGCACAGGCGGCGGTCGACCTGTTGCGCAGCGAGTTGCGCCCGGGGGATGTCGTCCTCGTGAAGGCGTCACGTTCGGTGGGGCTGGAGAGCGTTGCGCAGGCGCTCCTGGAGTCCGGCTCCGAGGGTGGTGATGCCCGATGATGAAGCAGATCCTCTTCTCGGGTGTCATCGGTCTCTTCCTGACGCTGATCGGCACCCCGCTGCTGATCAAGCTCCTCGCACGCAAGGGCTACGGCCAGTACATCCGTGACGACGGCCCGCGTGAGCACGCCAGCAAGCGCGGTACGCCGACGATGGGCGGTATCGCCTTCATCCTGTCGACGGTCGCCGCCTACTTCCTCTCCAAGGTGATCACCGGTTACACCCCGACCTACTCGGGTGTGCTGGTGCTCGGCCTGATGTGCGGGATGGGTCTGGTCGGCTTCCTGGACGACTACATCAAGATCGTCAAGCGGCGTTCGCTGGGTCTGCGGGCCAAGGCGAAGATGGCCGGCCAGCTGATCGTCGGTATCGCCTTCGCGGTGCTGTCGCTGATGTTCGCCGACGCCCGCGGCAACACCCCGGCCTCCACCAAGCTGTCCTTCATCACGGACTTCGGCTGGTCGATCGGCCCGGTGCTGTTCGTGGTCTGGGCGCTGTTCATGATTCTCGCGATGTCCAACGGCGTGAACCTGACGGACGGTCTGGACGGCCTCGCCACCGGCGCCTCCGTGCTCGTCTTCGGCGCCTACACGTTCATCGGCGTCTGGCAGTTCCAGGAGTCCTGCGCCAACGCGGTCACCCTGACCAACCCCAACGCCTGCTACGAGGTGCGCGATCCGCTGGACCTCGCGGTCATCGCCTCCGCGCTGATGGGTTCCTGCCTCGGCTTCCTGTGGTGGAACACCTCGCCGGCCAAGATCTTCATGGGTGACACCGGTTCGCTCGCGCTCGGCGGTGTCCTCACGGGCCTGGCGATCCTCTCCCGCACCGAACTGCTCGTCGCCATCATGGGCGGTCTGTTCGTCCTCATCACCATGTCGGTCGTCATCCAGGTCGGCTCCTTCCGGCTCACCGGCAAGCGTGTCTTCCGGATGGCACCGCTCCAGCACCACTTCGAACTCAAGGGCTGGTCCGAGGTACTTGTGGTGGTCCGCTTCTGGATCATCCAGGGCATCTGTGTGATTGTCGGACTTGGGCTCTTCTATGCAGGATGGGCAGCGGACAAGTGACCGACTGGCAGGGCAAGCACGTCACCGTCGCCGGGCTCGGCGTCTCGGGTGTCCCGGCGGCCAAGGTGCTGCACGCGCGGGGCGCGGTCGTCACGGTCGTCAACGACGGCGACGACGCACGCGCGCGTGAGCAGGCCGCCGAGCTGGAGGCGCTGGGCGTCACGGTACGGCTCGGTGACGGTGCGACCCTGCCGGAGGGCACCGAGCTGATCGTCACCGCGCCCGGCTGGAAGCCGGACAAGCCGCTGTTCGCGGCGGCCCGCGCGGCCGGCATCGAGATCTGGGGCGATGTCGAGCTGGCCTGGCGGCTGCGGGGACCCGACGCGGCTCCCTGGCTGGCCGTCACCGGCACCAACGGCAAGACCACCACCGTCCAGATGCTGGCATCGATCCTGAAGGCGGCGGGCCTGCGTACGGCCGCCGTCGGCAACATCGGCGTCTCCCTGCTCGACGCGGTCCTCGGGGACGAGGAGTACGACGTCCTGGCCGTGGAGCTGTCGAGCTACCAGCTGCACTGGGCGCCCTCGCTGCGCGCCCACTCGGCGGCCGTGCTGAACCTCGCCCCGGACCACCTCGACTGGCACGGCTCCATGGAGGCGTACGCCAAGGACAAGGGCCGTATCTACGAGGGCAACCGGGTCGCCTGCGTCTACAACGTCGCCGACAAGCTCACCGAGGACCTGGTCCGTGAGGCCGACGTCGAGGAGGGCTGCCGGGCGATCGGCTTCACCCTGGGCACCCCGGGCCCGTCCCAACTCGGCGTCGTGGACGGCATCCTGGTCGACCGCGCCTTCGTCGAGAACCGGCACAAGAACGCCCAGGAGCTGGCCGAGGTCTCCGACGTCAACCCGCCGGCCCCGCACAACATCGCCAACGCCCTCGCCGCGGCGGCCCTCGCGCGCGCCTTCGGGGTGCCGCCCACGGCCGTACGGGACGGGCTGCGGAACTTCCGCCCGGACGCCCACCGCATCGCGCATGTCGCCGATGTGGACGGCGTGGCCTACGTCGACGACTCCAAGGCCACCAACACCCACGCGGCGGAAGCCTCGTTGGCGTCATATGAGTCGATTGTATGGATTGCGGGCGGTCTGGCTAAGGGGGCGACCTTCGACGAGCTGGTCGCCAGGTCGGCAAGGCGACTTCGGGGTGTGGTGCTGATCGGTGCCGATCGCGCTCTCATCCGGGACGCCCTCGCGCGACACGCGCCGGAAGTACCCGTCGTCGACCTCGACCGGACCGACACTGGGGCGATGCTCGCGGCGGTCCAGGAGGCGCGACGGCTCGCCGTCGCCGGAGACACGGTGCTGTTGGCACCCGCCTGTGCCTCCATGGACATGTTCGCCAACTACAACAAGCGCGGTGACGCGTTCGCCCAGGCTGTTCGCGAACTCGGAGCCTGACCCGGCCGCCTGCCGGGCGACCTTGGGAGGGACGCGTGGGACGGTCGACGTTCAGCGGAGGCGTTGATGCCCGGTAGCCGTACCGGCCGGCCGCCCGTACAGCGGGCGGTCCGCAGGCCCGCCGCTTCCCGCACGCCCCGCGAGAATCCGCTGCGGCGGCTGCACGCCCGTGCCCACCGGGCCTGGGACCGGCCGCTGACCGCGTACTACCTGATCCTCGGCGGCAGTCTGCTGATCATCGTGCTGGGTCTGGTGATGGTCTACTCGGCCTCCCAGGTCACCGCCCTGCAGATGTCGCTGCCCGGCTCGTTCTTCTTCCGCAAACAGTTCCTTGCCGCCTCCATCGGCGGCGTGCTGATGCTCGTCGCGTCCCGTATGCCGGTGAAACTGCACCGGGCGCTCGCCTATCCGATCCTGGCCGGCGCCGTCTTCATGATGGCGTTGGTGCAGGTGCCGGGGATAGGCATGTCGGTCAACGGCAACCAGAACTGGATCTCCCTGGGCGGCTCGTTCCAGATCCAGCCCAGCGAGTTCGGCAAACTCGCCCTGGTGCTGTGGAGCGCCGACCTGCTGGCCCGCAAACAGGAGAAGCGGCTGCTGACCCAGTGGAAGCACATGCTGGTGCCGCTCGTCCCGGTCACCTTCCTGCTGCTCGGCCTGATCATGCTCGGCGGCGACATGGGCACCGCCATCATCCTGACCGCGATCCTCTTCGGCCTGCTCTGGCTGGCCGGGGCGCCCACCCGGCTGTTCGCCGGCGTGCTGTCGATCGCCGGTGTGCTCGGTGTGATCCTCATCAAGACCAGCCCCAACCGGATGGCCCGGCTCGCCTGCATCGGCGCCACGGAGCCCAAGACCGGCGTCGCCGACTGCTGGCAGGCGGTCCACGGCATCTACGCGCTGGCCAGCGGCGGACTCTTCGGTTCAGGACTCGGTGCGAGTGTGGAAAAATGGGGCCAACTGCCAGAAGCCCACACTGACTTCATCTTCGCCGTCACCGGTGAGGAACTGGGCCTGGCGGGGACGCTGTCGGTGCTGGCCCTCTTCGCGGCTCTAGGCTATGCGGGTATCCGCGTGGCCGGACGCACGGAGGACCCCTTCGTGAGGTACGCCGCGGGAGGTGTGATCACCTGGATCGTCGCCCAGGCGGTGATCAACATCGGTGCGGTGCTCGGCCTGCTGCCGATCGCCGGTGTCCCCCTCCCGCTGTTCTCCTACGGGGGCTCCGCCCTGCTGCCGACCATGTTCGCGATCGGGCTGCTGATCGCCTTCGCGCGCGACGATCCCGCTGCACGGGCGGCGCTTGCGATGCGGCAACCTCGCTTTGGTAGAAAGCGGGGAGCCGGGGGTCCTCGGGGACCTCGGAGATGGAACACGATGCGACGGCGCGCCCCGGTGGCGCGCCCGTCCGGAGAGCGGTGAATTTCGGTGCATGTCGTACTCGCTGGTGGGGGGACCGCCGGCCACATCGAGCCCGCGCTCGCCCTCGCGGACGCCCTGCGCAGGCAGGACCCCACCGTGGGGATCACGGCCCTGGGCACGGAACGCGGCCTGGAGACCACGCTCGTCCCGCAGCGGGGCTATGAGCTGGCACTGATCCCGGCGGTGCCGCTGCCCCGCAGGCCCACCCCCGAGCTGATCACCGTCCCCGGCCGGCTGCGCGGCACCATCAAGGCCGCCGAGCAGATCCTGGAGCGCACCAAGGCGGACTGCGTCGCCGGCTTCGGCGGCTATGTCGCCCTGCCCGCCTACCTGGCCGCCAAGCGCCTCGGTGTGCCGATCGTGATCCACGAGGCCAACGCCCGCCCCGGCCTCGCCAACAAGATCGGCTCCCGGTACGCGGCCAGGGTCGCGGTCTCCACGCCCGACAGCAAGCTCCGCGACGCCCGCTACATCGGCATCCCGCTGCGCCGCTCCATCGCCACCCTGGACCGCGCCGCGGCCCGCCCCGAGGCCCGCCACCGCTTCGGCCTCGACCCCAACCTGCCCACGCTGCTCGTCTCCGGCGGCTCCCAGGGCGCCCGCCGCCTCAACGAGGTCATCCAGCAGGTCGCCCCCTGGATGCAGCAGGCCGGTATCCAGATCCTGCACGCGGTCGGCCCGAAGAACGAACTGCCGCAGGTGCACCAGATGCCGGGAATGCCCCCCTATATCCCGGTAAGTTACCTGGACCGGATGGACCTCGCGTACGCCGCGGCCGACATGATGCTCTGCCGCGCGGGTGCGATGACCGTCGCCGAACTCTCCGCCGTCGGACTCCCGGCCGCCTATGTCCCGCTGCCCATCGGCAACGGCGAACAGCGGCTGAACGCCCAGCCGGTGGTCAAGGCCGGCGGCGGCCTCCTGGTCGACGACGCGGAACTCACTCCGGAGTGGCTGCAGCAGAACGTCCTGCCCGTGCTCGCCGACCCCCACCGGCTGTACGAGATGTCCCGCGCGGCGAGCGAGTTCGGCCGTCGGGACGCCGACGACCTGCTCGTCGGCATGGTGTACGAGGCGATCGCCTCGAGCCGTTAGGACCGTATGACGAAAGGCAAGTGAGCAGCGTGGCCGGATCGACCACCGCCGAGCGCGGTGAACGCCAGCAGGAGTCGTCCGGCCCGCCGCTTCTGAGGCGGTGGAGGGACCGCCGCTTTCGCAGGTTCGTCGTTCTGGGCCTGGGGGTTGTCCTCCTGGGTTCCGGTTCCGTGTGGCTGCTGTACGGCTCCTCATGGCTGCGCGTGCGGCAGGTCTCCGTCTCCGGTACGGCCGTTCTGACGCCCGAACAGGTCCGTGAGGCCGCCGACGTACCGGTCGGCGCGCCGATGGTCTCCGTCGACACCGGCGGCATCGAGGCCCGACTGCGCCGGAAATTGCCCCGAATTGACGTGGTTGACGTCGCTCGTTCCTGGCCGCACGGAATCAGGCTGAAAGTGGTCGAGCGCACTCCGGTTCTACTCATCGCAAAGGGTGGAAACTTCACCGAAGTGGACAAGAAAGGCGTCCGGTTCGCCACGGTTTCGCAGGCGCCGAAAGGTGCTCCGCTGCTGGAATTGTCGCTCGCGCGGTCCGGTTCGGCGACGGCGAGCCTGCGCCGTTTCGGCACCGACGGGCTGGTGCGGGAAGCGGTCGACATCGCGGGTGACATTCCGGCCGCCGTCCGCCGGGAGACCCAGAGCCTCAAGGTCCGTTCCTATGACGACATCTCGCTGGTGCTGAGCGGCGGCCGTACCGTCGAGTGGGGCAGTTCCGAGAACGGTGCGGCCAAGGCCCGTACGCTCGGCGCTCTCATGAAAGCCGCTTCCGGCGCCCGGCACTTCGACGTGAGTGTTCCCACCGCCCCTGCGTCATCGGCGAGTTGACGCACATCAGCGCAGGCCAGCACCCTGGTTGGGCACTGCTACGGCTGATCACATAGGGTGAAAAGAAAAACGGGAGGTTCGGCGTGTTCGTTGAACGGGCGCCACTTGTCGACTTAGTGTCCTGTTCAGAAGACTCCAGGGAACAGACACACTGGTAACCCTAAACTTCAGGGTTAGGGTTCGGGTCGGCGCTACGGACCGTCCCATTCGGCATCCGCCGTCCCCGCGCGGGGCACCGCACGTGGACGGCAACGTAATTCGAGGCGAGAGGCCTTCGACGTGGCAGCACCGCAGAACTACCTCGCAGTCATCAAGGTCATCGGTGTCGGCGGCGGTGGTGTCAATGCCATCAACCGGATGATCGAGGTCGGCCTCAAGGGCGTCGAGTTCATCGCCATCAACACCGACGCACAGGCGCTGTTGATGAGCGACGCCGACGTCAAGCTCGACGTCGGCCGTGAACTCACCCGCGGACTCGGCGCCGGCGCCAACCCGGCCGTCGGCCGCAAGGCCGCCGAGGACCACCGCGAGGAGATCGAGGAGGTCCTCAAGGGGGCCGACATGGTCTTCGTGACGGCCGGCGAGGGCGGCGGCACCGGCACCGGCGGCGCGCCCGTCGTCGCCAACATCGCGCGCTCCCTCGGCGCCCTCACCATCGGCGTGGTCACCCGCCCCTTCACCTTCGAGGGCCGGCGCCGCGCCAACCAGGCCGAGGACGGCATCGCCGAACTCCGCGAAGAGGTCGACACCCTCATCGTCATCCCGAACGACCGGCTGCTGTCCATCTCGGACCGCCAGGTCTCGGTGCTCGACGCCTTCAAGTCGGCCGACCAGGTCCTGCTCTCCGGTGTCCAGGGCATCACCGACCTCATCACCACGCCCGGCCTCATCAACCTCGACTTCGCCGACGTCAAGTCGGTCATGTCCGAGGCCGGTTCGGCCCTCATGGGCATCGGCTCGGCCCGCGGCGACGACCGCGCGGTGGCCGCCGCCGAGATGGCGATCTCCTCGCCGCTCCTGGAGGCCTCCATCGACGGCGCCCGGGGCGTGCTGCTCTCCATCTCCGGCGGCTCCGACCTCGGCCTGTTCGAGATCAACGAGGCCGCCCAGCTGGTCAGCGAGGCCGCCCACCCCGAGGCCAACATCATCTTCGGCGCGGTCATCGACGACGCCCTCGGCGACGAGGTCCGCGTCACGGTCATCGCGGCCGGCTTCGACGGGGGCCAGCCCCCGGCCCGCCGGGACAACGTCCTCGGCTCCTCCTCGTCGTCCTCCTCCCGCCGCGACGAGCCCGCTCCGGTGCGGCAGCAGCCCGAGCGTCCCTCCTTCGGCTCGCTCGGCAGCGTGACCCCCAAGGAGGACCCGGAGCCGGCCCCCGAGCCGGTCGCCGACATCCCGGTCGCCCCGCCGGTCCCGCCGTCGCGCACCTACACGGACAGCGCGGCCGAGGAACTGGACGTACCGGACTTCCTCAAGTGATCCTTCAGACGTGATAGGACAGCACGAAACCGTGAGCGGCGCGCACTTCGCCTTCACCGACAGGTGGGGCGGGGTGAGCGCCGCTCCGTACGAGCAGCTCAACCTGGGCGGGGCGGTCGGCGACGACCCCGACGTGGTACGGACCAACCGGGAGATCGCCGCCAAGTCGCTCGGCCTGGACCCCGGCCGGGTGGTCTGGATGAACCAGGTCCACTCCGCCGACGTGGCCGTCGTGGACGAGCCGTGGGGAGACCGGCCGGTTCCCGAGGTCGACGCGGTCGTCACCGCGCGCCGGGGGCTCGCCCTCGCCGTCCTCACCGCCGACTGCACGCCGGTCCTGCTCGCCGACCCGGTCGCCGGGGTCGTGGCCGCCGCCCACGCGGGCCGGCCCGGCATGATCGCCGGGGTCGTTCCCGCCGCCGTACGCGCCATGACGGAACTCGGCGCCGACCCGGCCAGGATCGTCGCCCGTACCGGACCGGCCGTCTGCGGGCGGTGCTACGAGGTGCCGGAGGCGATGCGCACCGAGGTGGCCGCCGTCGAGCCGGCGGCGCACGCCGAGACCAGCTGGGGCACTCCGGCGGTCGACGTCGGCGCCGGAGTGCACGCACAGCTGGCGCGCGCCGGGGTGCACGACCGGGCACAGTCGCCGGTGTGCACGCTGGAGTCGAATGATCACTTCTCATACCGTCGCGACCGCACCACCGGGCGGCTCGCGGGCTATGTGTGGCTGGACTGATAGGGCATGACGGACCGTAGGGCCGAAATCGCTGCAAATCTGGCGAAAGTGGAGGAGCGCATCGCCGCCGCGTGTGCGGCGGCCGGGCGCAAGCGGGAGGAGGTGACCCTGATCGTGGTCACCAAGACCTACCCGGCGAGCGATGTGCGGATCCTTTCGGGGCTCGGTGTGCGCCATGTCGCCGAGAACCGGGACCAGGACGCGGCCCCCAAGGCTGTCGAATGTGCGGATCTGCCCCTCAGTTGGCATTTTGTCGGTCAATTGCAGACCAACAAAGTCCGATCCGTGGTGGGTTATGCGGATCTCGTGCAGTCCGTCGACCGTTCCAAGCTCGTCGAGGCGCTGTCGAAGGAAGCGGTGCGGGCCGGGCGCGAGGTGGGGTGTCTCCTTCAGGTGGCGCTCGACGCGGGTGCGAGCGGAAGAGGGGAGCGCGGCGGTGTGGCACCGGGCGGAATCGAAGAGTTGGCCGACCTCGTCGCCGGATCGCCGGGGCTCCGGCTCGACGGACTGATGACCGTCGCCCCGCTCACCGGGGAGTACGCGGGGCGCCAACGTGCGGCGTTCGGGCGGTTGATGGATTTGTCGACCGGCCTGCGCCGAGCCCATCCGGCTGCGAACATGGTCTCCGCAGGGATGAGTGCGGACCTCGAGGAGGCAGTGGCGGCCGGGGCGACACATGTACGCGTCGGCACTGCGGTACTCGGAGTCCGCCCCAGGCTCGGGTAACGTCGCCAGGAAGTCGGACCACAGCAGAAAATATGGTCAATGCGGCCCAGGGTGGGCGCAACGGCCACGTGGATCGCGGGACTTGGCAGTCGTCACGGATCCACCACAGAGCGGAGGACTCAGAGCATGGCCGGCGCGATGCGCAAGATGGCGGTCTACCTCGGCCTCGTGGAGGACGATGGGTACGACGGCCGCGGATTCGATCCCGACGACGACTTCGAGCCCGAACTGGACCCGGAGCCCGAACGGGACCACCGACGGCATGAGCCGTCACACCAGTCCCACGGTGCACACCAGTCCCAAAGGGACGATTCGGTACGAGTGGTGCAGCCGTCTACACCTCGCGAACCGGTGTCGCATTCCGCGGCGCTACCGGCGGAATCGGGACGCCCGGCGCGCATCGCTCCCGTGGCGTCCATCACACAAGAACGCGCAAGCCTGGAGAAGAACGCACCGGTGATCATGCCCAAGGTCGTGTCGGAACGAGAGCCTTACCGGATCACCACGCTTCACCCCCGGACCTACAACGAGGCCCGTACCATCGGGGAACACTTCCGTGAGGGCACGCCGGTGATCATGAATCTGACTGAGATGGATGACACAGACGCGAAGCGACTTGTCGACTTTGCGGCCGGTTTGGTGTTTGGTCTTCACGGCAGCATCGAGCGGGTGACGCAGAAGGTGTTCCTGTTGTCGCCTGCTAACGTCGATGTCACGGCGGAGGACAAGGCCCGCATCGCAGAGGGCGGGTTCTTCAACCAGAGCTGAGACGCAACACCGGTACCAGGCACGGAACAGGGGAGAGGGAAGCACGGATCATGAGCGTGTTCCTGGATGTGATCTACATCGCGCTGATGTGCTTCCTCATCGTGCTCATCTTCCGGTTGGTCATGGACTACGTGTTCCAGTTCGCCCGCTCATGGCAACCCGGCAAGGCGATGGTGGTCGTACTTGAGGCCACCTACACTGTCACCGATCCACCGCTCAAGCTTCTGCGGCGGTTCATCCCGCCGCTGCGTCTCGGGGGCGTGGCGCTCGACCTGTCCTTCTTCGTACTGATGATCATCGTCTACATCCTGATCGCGATCGTTGGTCGGCTGTGATGAGCGATGTGACCTACCGTCTTGCCGAACGCCGACGACTACGTTGAGGTGAAGAGATGCCGTTGACCCCCGAGGACGTGCGGAACAAGCAGTTCACGACCGTCCGCCTCCGAGAAGGCTATGACGAGGACGAGGTCGATGCCTTCCTCGATGAGGTCGAAGCCGAGCTGACCCGCCTGCTCCGCGAGAACGAGGACCTGCGCGCCAAGCTGGCCGCGGCCACGCGTGCTGCTGCCCAGAACCAGCAGAACATGCGCAAGCCTCCGGAGCCACAGGACCAGCAGGGCGGCATGCCTCAGCAAGGGGGAATGCCGCAGCAGGGTGGTATGCCGCAGCAAGGCGGTATGCCGCAGCAGGGCATGCGAGGTCCCGGCGCTCCGGTGCCCGCCGGAATATCGGGCCCGCCGCAGCAGCAGATGGGTGGCCCCATGGGTGGCCCCCCGCAGCTGCCGAGCGGCGCCCCGCAGCTGCCGGCCGGTCCCAGTGGCCAGGGCGGTCCGCAGGGTCCCGGTCCGATGGGCCAGGGTCCGATGGGTCCCGGTCCGATGGGCCAGGGTCCGATGGGCCAGGGTCCGATGGGTCAGGGCATGGGCCAGGGGCCCGGTCCGATGGGCCAGGGCATGGGTCCGGGCACCATGGGCGGTCAGCCCCCCATGCAGCAGCAGATGGGTGGTCCGATGGGCGGCCCCATGGGTGGTCCGATGGGCGGTCCCATGGGCGGCCCCGGTCAGGGTCCCGGTGGCGACAGCGCCGCGCGTGTCCTCTCGCTGGCCCAGCAGACCGCCGACCAGGCGATCGCCGAGGCCCGCTCCGAGGCCAACAAGATCGTCGGTGAGGCCCGCAGCCGCGCCGAGGGTCTGGAGCGTGACGCCCGTGCCAAGGCCGACGCGCTGGAGCGGGACGCGCAGGAGAAGCACCGCGTCGCCATGGGCTCCCTGGAGTCCGCGCGCGCCACGCTGGAGCGCAAGGTCGAGGACCTGCGCGGCTTCGAGCGCGAGTACCGCACGCGTCTGAAGTCGTACCTCGAGTCCCAGCTGCGTCAGCTGGAGACTCAGTCCGACGACTCCCTGGCGCCGCCGCGCACCCCGGCCGCTGCGTCCCTCCCGCCGTCCCCGGCGCCCTCCATGGCACCGGCCGGCGCGAGCGCCCCGTCCTACGGCGGCAACCCGTCGATGGGTGGTCCGTCCATGGGCGGGCCGTCCCCCGCTGCCCCGTCCTACGGCGGCCAGCAGCAGATGACGCCGGCGATGACCCAGCCGATGGCACCGGTACGCCCGCAGGGCCCCTCTCCGATGGGCCAGGCGCCGTCCCCGATGCGCGGCTTCCTCATCGACGAGGACGACAACTGACGGCCGCGCAGGGTAGTACGCCGTAGTCGTCGGCAGCGTTCAACAGGGCGGGGCCCCGGATTTCGATCCGGGGCCCCGCCCTGTTTATGCGTGTTGACGGCTTTGGCGGTCTTGACGGTGCCGGCGCGGGCCGCTGTAGCGTGCGCGGCATGGGCGGAGCAGGGGGACGCGGGGCGCCGGGTGGCCGACCTGGAGACTGGAGATACAGCTGTTCCGTGACGAGCCGGCCGTCGAGATCCGTACCCAGCTGACGGCGGCCGGACTGCCGGTGCAGGCCGAGTACCTGCCCGTCGAGGTCGGCACGGGTGTCCGCGTGGACGTCGACTACGGGGGACGACCCGGAGGGCGGTGTCTACGTGGGGTGGAATCCCGGGCCGGTGATCCGGATCGGATTCCACCGGGGCGACGTCGACGCCGAGCAGCACACCCGGATCCTGCATCACATGATCGCCGTCCACGAGGCGATGCGGTGAAGGGCCCGCGCAGGCCACTGCTGGAGGCGCTGGGCCTGGACACCGCGCGGGCGGCCTGGACACTGCCGCCGACCGACTGGAGCGACAACGAGGGCCCGGCCCCTCCGGAACGGGGTGACCGGGCCCTCGGACGCCGCGCCTACGCCTTCCGGAGACGGAAGGTGAGGGACAGGCCCTCGTCGGTGAACGGCTCGCCGTAGGAGCCGTCCGCCTCACCCTGTGCGAAGTCGGTCGCCAGCACCTCGTCGGCGATCAGCTCCGTGTGCTCCGCGAGCGCCGCGATCACCGCCGGGTCCGTCGACACCCACCGCAGCGCGATCCGGTCGGCCACGTCCAGCCCGCTGTTCTTGCGCGCCTCCTGGATCAGCCGGATCGCGTCCCGCGCGAGGCCCGCCTGCCGCAGCTCCTCGGTGATCTCCAGGTCGAGCGCGACGGTCGCACCGGAGTCCGACGCCACCGACCAGCCCTCGCGAGGCGTCTCCGTGATGATCACCTCGTCCGGCGCGAGCGTCACGGTCTCGCCGTCGACCTCCACCGTCGCCGTGCCCTCACGCAGCGCCAGCGACAGCGCGGCCGCGTCCGCCGCGGCGACCGCCTTCGCCACGTCCTGCACCCGCTTGCCGAACCGCTTGCCCAGCGTCCGGAAGTTCGCCTTGGCCGTGGTGTCCACCAGCGAACCGCCCACCTCGGACAGCGACGCCAGCGAGGAGACGTTCAGCTCGTCGGTGATCTGCGCGTGCAGCTCCCGGTCGAGCGCGTCGAAGCCGACCGCCGCGACCAGCGCCCGGGACAGCGGCTGCCGCGTCTTGACACCCGACTCCGCGCGCGTGGCACGGCCGAGCTCCACGAGCCGCCGTACCAGCACCATCTGCTTGGACAGCTCCGGGTCGATCGCGGACAGGTCCGCCTCCGGCCAGGACGACAGGTGCACCGACTCCGGCGCGCCCGGGGTCACCGGCACCACCAGGTCCTGCCAAACCCGCTCGGTGATGAACGGGGTCAGCGGGGCCATCAGCCGGGTGACGGTCTCCACGACCTCGTGCAGCGTGCGCAGCGCGGCCTTGTCACCCTGCCAGAAGCGACGGCGCGAACGGCGGACGTACCAGTTGGACAGGTCGTCGACGAACGCGGACAGCAGCTTGCCGGCCCGTTGGGTGTCGTATGCCTCCAGGGACTGCGTCACCTGGTCGGTGAGCGCGTGCAGCTCCGAGAGCAGCCAGCGGTCCAGGACCGGGCGGTCGGCCGGGGCCGGGTCCGCCTCGCTCGGCGCCCAGTCCGAGGTACGGGCGTACAGCGCCTGGAAGGCGACCGTGTTCCAGTACGTCAGCAGCGTCTTGCGGACGACCTCCTGGATCGTGCCGTGGCCCACCCGGCGGGCCGCCCACGGCGAGCCGCCGGCCGCCATGAACCAGCGCACCGCGTCCGCGCCGTGCCGGTCCATCAGCGGGATCGGCTCCAGGGTGTTGCCCAGGTGCTTGGACATCTTGCGGCCGTCCTCGGCGAGGATGTGGCCGAGGCAGACCACGTTCTCGTACGAGGACTTGTCGAAGACCAGCGTGCCGACCGCCATCAGCGTGTAGAACCAGCCGCGGGTCTGGTCGATGGCCTCGGAGATGAACTGCGCCGGGTAACGGCTCTCGAACAGCTCCTTGTTCTTGTGCGGGTAGCCCCACTGCGCGAACGGCATCGAACCCGAGTCGTACCAGGCGTCGATGACCTCCGGCACACGCGTGGCGGTCTTCTCGCACTGGGGGCACGCGAAGGTGACGGCGTCGATGAACGGGCGGTGCGGGTCCAGGCCCGACTGGTCGGCGCCCGTCAGCTCGGTCAGCTCCGCGCGGGAGCCGACCACGGTGAGGTGGTCGTCCTCGCAGCGCCAGATCGGCAGCGGGGTGCCCCAGTAGCGGTTGCGGGACAGCGCCCAGTCGATGTTGTTGTTCAGCCAGTCCCCGTACCGGCCGTGCTTGACCGTGTCCGGGAACCAGTTCGTCTTCTCGTTCTCTTCGAGGAGGCGGTCCTTGATCGCCGTCGTACGGATGTACCAGGACGGCTGCGCGTAGTAGAGCAGCGCGGTGTGGCAGCGCCAGCAGTGCGGGTAGCTGTGCTCGTACGGCAGGTGCTTGAAGAGGAGGCCGCGCTGGTTCAGGTCCTCGGTGAGCCTTTCGTCGGCCTTCTTGAAGAAGACGCCCCCTACAAGCGGGACGTTCTCCTCGAAGGTGCCGTCCGGGCGGACCGGGTTGACCACCGGCAGGCCGTAGGCGCGGCAGACCTTCAGGTCGTCCTCACCGAAGGCGGGGGACTGGTGGACCAGGCCCGTACCGTCCTCGGTCGTGACGTATTCGGCGTTGACGACGTAATGCGCCGGTTCCGGGAACTCAACCAGCTCGAACGGACGTTGATAGGTCCAGCGCTCCATCTCGGCGCCGGTGAAGGTCTGGCCCGTGGTCTCCCAGCCCTCGCCGAGCGCCTTGGCGACCAGCGGCTCGGCGACGACCAGCCGCTCCTCGCCGTTGGTGGCGACGACGTAGGTGACCTCCGGGTGCGCGGCGACCGCCGTGTTGGACACCAGGGTCCAGGGGGTCGTCGTCCACACCAGGAGCGCGGCCTGGCCGGCGAGCGGACCGGAGGTGAGCGGGAAACGGACGTACACGGAGGGGTCGACGACCGTCTCGTAGCCCTGCGCCAGCTCGTGGTCGGACAGGCCGGTGCCGCAGCGCGGACACCAGGGGGCGACGCGGTGGTCCTGGACCAGCAGCCCCTTGTTGAAGATCTCCTTCAGCGACCACCAGACCGACTCGATGTACGCGGGGTCCATGGTCACGTAGGCGTCGTCCAGGTCGACCCAGTAGCCCATGCGGGTCGTCAGCGCGGAGAACGCGTCGGTGTGGCGCAGCACGGACTCGCGGCACTTGGCGTTGAACTCGGCGATGCCGTACGCCTCGATCTCCGGCTTGCCGCTGAAGCCCAGCTCCTTCTCGACCGCGAGCTCCACGGGCAGGCCGTGGCAGTCCCAGCCGGCCTTGCGGCCGACGTGGTAGCCGCGCATGGTGCGGAAGCGCGGGAAGACGTCCTTGAAGACGCGCGCCTCGATGTGGTGGGCGCCGGGCATGCCGTTGGCGGTGGGCGGGCCCTCGTAGAACACCCATTCCGGGCGGCCCTCGGACTGCTCCAGGGTCTTGGCGAAGATCTTCTGCTCGCGCCAGAAGTCGAGCACGGCGTGCTCGAGGGCGGGCAGGTCGACCTGTGCGGGCACCTGGCGGTACGTCGGCGCTGTCATCTGCGAGCTTCCTCCAACGGACTTGCTGCCTTCCGTCGGAGGGACGAGAGCCTTGCCCTGCTTACGCCGTGTGCGGCGCGCTCCCGCGGTACCACCCTCCTTGGCCCCCCGGACGCCGTACGCGCCGGTGAGCCCCCTCATTGGGGTCGCGAAGCCGGCTCTACTCGCCGCCGCCTTTCGGCTGCGGCTTTCTTCCGGCGGCTCCGGGGTGATCTTCACATCGCGCTCGCCCCCGGGCTTCCACCGTCCCCGGGTCGCTCTGGGCTGCGTACGCCGCTACTCGTCCCCATCCACGCTTCTCGCTCCGCCCAGTGTACGGCTCCGCACGGACAGCGGCCGACCCGTTTTCCGGGCGCCGCCGGGGCCGGGCCGTCCACCTGCCGAGATGACCCGAATGGCGCGGTACGCGTGTTCGCATCCTTGGATGTCCGGCTCGGCGGATTACCGCGCGGGGAGCTGGGCACAACGCATGCATACCTGCTGCGTGGGGGGTGCGGGGCAGGCGGATCGGGCGGCGTGCCCCGTTGCCGCGGGACTCAAGTCGATTTATCGTCCCAGCACGATTCGCGTGCAAGATCACAATATGTGAAGGGGCCGCGGCCATGGTGGCGAAGAAGACCGCCGTACAGCAGTCGGCGTCCGGCCGGTCCAGGGGCGCGGCTGCCTCCGGCGGCGACACCAAGGGGGGCGGCGGAAAGAGGAACGCGCACGCGAGAGCGGCGGCCACTGCCGAGAAAACACCAGGTGAGAAGGGTGCCGCCAAGAAGGCGGCGGCAAACAGGACGCCGGTGAAGAAGGCGGCCGAGACGAAGACGGCGCAGCCGAGGGCGAGCGCGGCGTTGGGGGACGCCGTGGAGAAGTCGGGGAAGTCGGGGAAGAACGCGTCCAGGGCCACGGCGACGAAGACCGCGGCGGCGAAGAGCACGGCCAAGAAGAGCACGGCCAAGAAAGCGGGCGCGGCGCGGGCCGCGAAGCAGACGGGAGCCACGACAGTGGTTGCGAAGAAGACTCCTGGCACGGCCACGGCGGCGGAGAGCGCCGTCCCCAAGGCACGGGTCGCCACGGCGGCTCCGGGCGAGCTCGCGGTGCGTCCCGGCGAGGACCCGTGGACGCCCGAGGAGGTCGAGGAGGCGCGCACGGAGCTGATGGCCGAGGCGATGCGGCTGCGCACCGAGATCGAGGCGTCCGAGAACTCGCTCGCCGGCCTGATGCGGGACTCCGGGGACGGGGCGGGCGACGACCAGGCCGACACCGGCACCAAGAACATCACCCGCGAGCACGAACTGGCGCTGGCCGCCAACGCGCGCGAGATGCTCGAACAGACCGAACGCGCCCTGGGGAAGCTGGACGCGGGCACCTACGGCCTCTGCGAGAACTGCGGCAACCCCATCGGCAAGGCCCGGATGCAGGCCTTCCCGAGGGCGACGCTGTGCGTCGAGTGCAAGCAGAAGCAGGAACGCCGCTACTGAGCGCCGGGGTCACGCGAGGCGTGCCGTAGTCTCGTCCTCAGTCAGGCACCTAAGGTTGAGGGACTCACGTGGCAGAGGCGGAGCGCATCATCGGTACGCCGGGCACCCCGGACGACGGCGGCGAGCGGACGGCGACGCCCGGCGCGTCCGGTGCGGATCAGCAGCCGGCCCCGGACCAGCGGCGGCCCGGGCGCGGCCGCCGGATCGCCGTGCTGTTCGCGGTGGCCGCCTTCGCGTACGCCCTCGACCTGGTCAGCAAGATGATCGTGGTCGCGAAACTGGAGCACCACGCGCCGATCCAGGTCATCGGCGACTGGCTGGAGTTCCACGCGATCCGCAACCCGGGTGCGGCCTTCGGCTTCGGCGGCGCCTTCACGATCATCTTCACGCTGATCGCGGCCGCCGTCATCGTCGTGATCTTCCGCCTGGCCCGCAAGCTCTACAGCTTCCCCTGGGCGGTCGCCCTCGGCCTGCTGCTCGGTGGCGCGCTCGGCAACCTCACCGACCGGATCTTCCGCTCGCCGGGGATCTTCGAGGGCCAGGTCGTCGACTTCATCGCGCCCAAGGGCTTCGCGGTGTTCAACCTGGCCGACTCGGCGATCGTCTGCGGCGGCATCCTGATCGTGCTGCTCTCCTTCCGCGGCCTGGACCCGGACGGGACCGTCCACAAGGACTGAGAGAGCCGATGGGGCCGCGGGGCTCTGGGGCTTGCGTACGGGACTGTCGGTGGTGTCCGGCATACTCGACGGGTGAGTACGCTTCCCGAGATCCGAACCCTGCCCGTGCCCGACGGCCTGGAGGGCGAGCGCGTCGACGCCGCCATCTCCCGCATGTTCGGCTTCTCCCGCACCAAGGCGGCCGAGCTGGCCGCGGCGGGAAAGGTGCAGGTCGACGGCTCGGTGGTCGGCAAGTCCGAGCGGGTGCACGGCGGGGCCTGGCTGGAGGTCGAGATGCCGGGGGCGCCCGCGCCCGTGCAGATCGTCGCGGAGCCCGTCGAGGGCATGGAGATCGTGCACGACGACGATGACGTGGTCGTGATCGTCAAGCCGGTCGGCGTGGCCGCGCACCCCAGCCCCGGCTGGACCGGCCCGACCGTGATCGGCGGCCTGGCGGCCGCCGGCTACCGCATCTCCACCTCCGGCGCCGCCGAGCGCCAGGGCATCGTGCACCGCCTCGACGTCGGCACCTCCGGCCTGATGGTGGTCGCCAAGTCGGAGCGGGCCTACACGTCGCTCAAGCGCCAGTTCAAGGAGCGCACGGTCGACAAGCGCTACCACACGCTCGTGCAGGGCCACCCCGACCCGACCAGCGGCACCATCGACGCCCCGATCGGCCGCCACCCGCAGCACGACTACAAGTGGGCGGTCACGGCCGACGGCAAGCCCTCCGTGACCCACTACGACCTCATCGAGGCGTTCCGCGCGGCCTCCCTGCTCGACGTGAAGCTGGAGACCGGCCGCACCCACCAGATCCGCGTCCACATGGCCGCCCACCGCCACCCCTGCGTCGGCGACCTCACCTACGGCGCCGACCCGACGCTCGCCAAGCGGCTGCGCCTGACCCGCCAGTGGCTGCACGCGGTCCGACTCGGCTTCGAGCACCCCGGGGACGGCGAGTGGGTCGAGTTCGCCAGCGACTACCCGGCCGACCTGCAGAAGGCTCTCGACCAGGTCCGCGAGGAGACCTACGGATGAGCACGCGCGCGTACGGCGTACGGGTCGCCGAGGACCCCGCCGACCTGGCGGCGTGCTTCGCGGTCCGCAAGCAGGTCTTCGTCGTCGAACAAGGCGTCCCCGAGGACCTGGAGTACGACGCGTACGACGCCACGGCCCTGCATGTGCTGGCGGTCCGCGAGGACGGCGAACCGCTCGGCACCGGCCGGCTGCTGTACGGCGAGACGGCCGCGGAGAAGACCGGCGGCGACCTCTCCCTCGGCTCCCTGGGCCGGCTCGCGGTCTCCCATCAGGCCCGCGGTCTGGGCGTCGGCGTCGCCCTGGTCCGGGCGATCGAGGACGCCGCACGCGTGCGTGGCCTGACCGCCGTGGACCTGCACGCGCAGACCCACGCCCTGGGCTTCTACGAGCGGCTGGGCTACGAGCCGTACGGCCCGGAGTACGAGGAGGCGGGCATCCCGCACCGGGCGATGCGGCGCGCACTCTGACGGGTGTCGCATGGCAGGCTTGAGACCTGCTGTGTGATCGTCGACTCCCGGAGCGCTGGCCGTGGATCAGTTGGCCCTGTTGTTCGTGCTGCTGCTCGGGGCCCTGGTGAGCGTCCCGATCGGGGACCGGTTCGGACTGCCCGCGCCCGTGCTGATGACACTGTTCGGGATCGCCCTCGCGGTGGCCGACTTCGTACCCGACGTGAACATCCCGCCCGAGCTGATCCTGCCCGGCCTGCTGCCGCCGTTGCTCTACGCCGCCGTACGGCGGACCTCCTGGCGCCAGTTCGCGGCCAACAAACGGCCGATCTTCCTGCTCGCCGTCGCCCTGGTGTTCGTCACCACCGTGTGTGTGGCCGTCGTCGCCAACGCGATCGTGCCCGGGCTGTCGATCGCGGCGGCCGTTGCGCTGGGCGCGCTGGTCGCCCCGCCCGACCCGGTCGCCGCGACCGCCGTCGCCGGCCAGCTCGGGCTGCCCCGCCGGCTGGTGTCCATCCTGGAGGGCGAGGGTCTCTTCAACGACGTCACGGCCATCGTGCTGTACCACGTGGCGATCGCCGCTGTGGTCAGCGGTACGTTCTCGCCGTGGCGGGCCGGGCTGGACTTCCTGCTGTCCGCCGTGGTCGCGGTCGTCGTGGGACTGGTGCTCGGCTGGGGCGCCAACAAGCTGATGGACGTGCTCGGCGACGCGACCCTCCAGATCGGCCTGACCCTGCTCGTCCCGTACGTCTCCTACGTCGTCGCCGAGGAACTGCACGGCTCCGGGGTGCTCGCGGTGCTCACCACCGCGCTGTTCATCGCCGAGTACGCCACCGACGCCGACGACGTGATGACCCGGCTGGCCGGCTACACCTTCTGGGACATCGTCGACACGCTCGTCACCGGCGTCGCGTTCGGGCTGATCGGCCTGGAGCTGCACAACGCGATCCGTACGGCGTCCGGCCGCTGGGGCGAGCTGCTCGGCTGGGCGGCCGCGGTCGTGGGCGTGGTCGTGGTGGTACGGCTGCTCTGGCTGCTGCCGGCGACCTGGCTGACCAAACGCCTGCACGCGATGCGGGACTACGACGAGGAGATCCCGACCAGCTGGCGGGAGACCGTGGTGATGTGGTGGTCGGGGATGCGCGGGGTGGCGTCGGTGGCGCTGGCCCTGGCGATTCCCCTGCGGACCGACGCCGGGTCGGCCTTCCCGGACCGTGACGAGATCATCTTCATCGCCTTCGGCGTGATCATGGCGACGCTGGTGCTCCAGGGGCTGACCCTGCCGTGGCTGGTGAAGCGGCTGGGGGTGCGGGCCGACACCGAGCGGGAGGCGGAGTTCGAGAAGGAGCTGGCGGTGCGGGCGGCGAAGGCGGCACGGCGGCGGCTGAAGGAGATCGAGCAGGTCGAGGATCTGCCGGAGGACCTGACAGAGCAGATGCTGCGACGGGCCTTCGAGATCGGGTTCCGGATCAGTCCCGACGTGGCGGAGGACGAACGGCGGGAGGGACACGAGAAGCGGATGCGGCGGCTGAAGAGGGTGCGGCGGATCCAGTCGGAGATGCTGAGCGCGGCGCGCCACGAGGTGCTGGCGGCACGCAGCGAGCCGGGGGCGGACCCGGAGATCGTGGACCGCGTGCTGCGGCATCTGGACGTACGCAGCCTGCGCTGAGCGCTCCGCTGGAAGTGCCGTGACATGCCGTCGGCCGACCGCGGCACCGTCGTGGCCGGTCGCGCAGTTCCTCCCCCGGCCTTCGGCCGGGGGCACCCCCAGCGCCCCTTCGGGGGTGCTGTACAGCGGCAGTAATACAAGTACATGGCGGCTGTGGACAGTCACAGGCGCCGACGGCTTCTCGATCGTAGTCTCGGATCATGGCTCGGAACATTGTGATCAGTGGTGGAGGAACAGGGATCGGGCTCGCCGCGGCGCGGGTGTTCGCCGCCGACGGGGACCAGGTGGTGCTGCTCGGGCGGCGGAGAGAGGTGCTGGAGAAGGCCGGGGTCCCCGGAGCGGTCGTGCATGCCGCCGATCTGGCGGAGCCGGCCGGTGTGCGGGGTGTGGCCCGGTTCGTGGCCGAGGAGATCGGGACCGTGGATGTGCTGATCCACAGCGCCGGAGGGAACGCGGCCCTCGCGCCCGACGCGGACGCCGGTGACCCGCTCGACGCCGTCGCGCGCACCTGGACCGGGAACTTCCGGCAGAACACGCTGACCGCCGTCCTGCTCACGGAGGCGCTGAAGGATCGGCTCGCCGACCCCGGCGGACGGGTGCTGTTCCTCAGTTCGATCGCGGCGTTCAGAGGTTCCGGGACCGGGTCCTACGCGGCCGCCAAGGCCGCCCTGCATCCGTACGCCCATGACCTGGCCCGGGAGCTGGGGCCGCGCGGGGTCACCGTGAACGTCGTCGCGCCGGGGTATGTCGAGGACACCGAGTTCTTCGGCGGGCCGGTGGCGGAGTCACGGCGGGAGCGGCTCGTCGCCGAGACGTCGACCGGGCGGGCCGGGACACCCGGTGACGTCGCCGCCACCCTGCACTGGCTGGCGTCCCCGGCCGCCGGACACATCACCTCGCAGATCGTCCAGGTCAACGGCGGCGCCGAGCGCGGCCACTGAGGTGAGTCGTCAGATCCGGCCGGGGCGGGGCGGCTCGTGCAGACGTCGGGTGGCCGTCCCGTCGGCGGGGGCGGGGACGATGACGTCCGGCGGGAGGACCGCGTCGGCCGTGTTGACCCGGGGCAGGGCGTAGGGGTGCTCCGAGGACAGCCAGGTGATCATCTGCTCGCGGACCGTCACCCGGACCTTCCAGACGTCGTCCGAGTCCTTCGCGGTCATCAGTGCCCGGACCTGGATGGTGTTCGGCGTGGCGTCGGTGACCACCAGGCTGTAGTCCCGCCCGTCCCAGGCGGCGCACTCCCGCAGGATGTCCCGGAGCTTCTCGCGCATCGGCTCGATCGGAGCCGAGTGGTCGAGATGCCAGAAGACGATCCCGGTCATCTGCGGGGTGCCCCGCGACCAGTTCTCGAAAGGTTTGGAGGTGAAGTACGACACCGGCATGGTGATCCGGCGCTCGTCCCAGGTCCGTACCGTCAGAAAGGTCAGGGTGATCTCCTCGACCGTGCCCCACTCACCGTCGACCACGACCGTGTCGCCGAGGCGCACCATGTCGCCGAAGGCGATCTGCAGCCCCGCGAACATGTTGCTGAGCGTGGACTGGGCGGCCACACCGGCGACGATGCCGAGGACACCGGCGGAGGCCAGCAGCGAGGCGCCGGCCGCGCGCATCGCCGGGAAGGTCAGCAGCATCGCCGCCGCGGCGACCACTCCGACGATCGCCGTGACCACCCGCATGATCAGCGACACCTGGGTGCGCACCCGGCGGACCCGGGCGGCGTCGGTGTGGCCGCGGGCGTAGCGGGCGTACGACGACTCGACGATCGCCGCCGCTATCCGCACCACCAGCCAGGCCGCCGACCCGATCAGCACCAGGGTCAGCAGCCGGCCCACGGCGACCCGGTGCTCCAGGATCAGCTCCGCCTGGTCGTAGGAGCCTCTGAGCAGGGCCGCGCACAGCACCAGCTGGTAGGGGATGCGGCCGCGGCGCAGCAGGCCCCACAGGGGTGTCTCGCTGTGCCGTGCGTCGGCCTTGCGCAGCAGTAGATCGGTCGCCCAGCCGATCAGCAGGGTGAGGACGACGGCGCCGCCGAGCACGATCAGCGGGCGGAGTACGTTCTCCATCTCCATGGGTCGGAACGTAACCGGATCTGCGGGGTTCTGAACATGCCGCTCGGTGAGAAGAGCGTCACGGCCGTCGGCGGAGGCGGCCGGCACGACCGGGGTGCGACCGGGGTGCCGGAGCGGGCTGGCACCATGGGCGCATGAACATCATGCTTTTTCACTCGACCTATGGCCTCAGGCCCGCGGTGCGCGAGGCCGCGGACCGGCTGCGTGCCGCGGGGCACGAGGTGTGGACGCCGGACCTCTTCGAAGGGCGCACCTTCGACACGGTCGAGGAGGGCATGGAGTTCAACGAGTCGATCGGCAAGGACGAGCTGCTGAAGCGGGCCGTGCTGGCGGCGGCGCCGTACTCGGACCGCGGGCTGGTGTACGCGGGGTTCTCGCTGGGTGCCTCGATCGCTCAGACGCTGGCCCTGGGCGACGAGCGGGCGCGGGGGCTGCTGCTTCTGCACGGCACGTCGGACATCGCGCCGAACGCCGCGGTGGACGATCTTCCGGTGCAGCTGCACGTGGCCGAGCCGGACGCCTTCGAGACGGACGACTGGCTGAGCGCCTGGTATCTGCAGATGGGCCGGGCCGGCGCCGATGTGGAGATCTACCGGTACACGGGCGCCGGCCACCTCTACACCGACCCCGGGCTGCCGGACTACGACGAGGAGGCGGCCGAGGCCACCTGGCGGGTGGCGCTCGGCTTCCTCGAATCGCTGTAGGCGAGGGCTACGACACGGGGTGGGTGACGGCTACACCGGGTCGTAGGTGCGCTCCACCTTCTGGGTGCCGCTGCGGGTGCGGTACGAGCGCTCCCAGGACGAGGTGGCATCGGCCTTCGTCTTGTCGGAGAGGACGTAGTAGTCCATCTGCGCGCGGTCGGCGGTGATGTCCAGGACGCCGTAGCCGTGCCGGTCGGTGTCGACCCAGTGGACGTGCCGGTTGGCCAGCTGGATGAGCGGCGCGGCGACGGTGGAGACGACGCCCGGGGACACCTTGAGGATGTCGTCCAGGTTGTCGGAGGTCACCGAGGTGATCACGAACTCGGTGGCGGCGGAGGCGGAGAGCGGGTAGGTCCCGGCGTCCACCGGCACGTCGTTGGCCCAGGACATGTGGATGTCGCCGGTCAGGAACACCGTGTTGGTGATGGCGTTCGAGCGCAGGTGGGCCAGCAGCTCGCGGCGGTCGGCGGTGTAGCCGTCCCAGTCGTCGGTGTCGACGGCGAGGCCCTCCTGGGGCAGCCCGAGCAGCTTGGCGAGCGGCTTGAGCAGGTCGGCAGAGAGCGAGCCGATGGCGAACGGCGAGATCATCACCGAGTTGCCGACCAGCCGCCAGGTGGTGTCGGAGGCCTTGAGTCCGGCCTTCAGCCAGTCGAGCTGGGCGCGGCCGGTGATGGTGCGGTCCGGGTCGTCGACCGAGCCGCTGCCCGTGGAGACCTGCTGCGAGCGGAAGGAGCGCAGGTCGAGCAGGGAGAGGTCGGCGAGCTTGCCGAAGCGCAGCCGGCGGTAGGTGGTCCCGGCGATGGCGGGGCGGACCGGCATCCACTCGAAGTAGGCTTGCTTGGCGGCGGCCTGACGGGCCGTCCAGGTGCCCTCGGCGCCCTCGGTGTGGTTCTCGGCACCGCCGGACCAGGAGTCGTTGGCGAACTCGTGGTCGTCCCAGATCGCGACGACCGGCGCCTTGGCGTGCAGGGCCTGCAGATCGGTGTCGGTCTTGTACTTGCCGTGCCGTATGCGGTAGTCGGCGAGGGTGATGATCTCGTGGGTGGGCGCGTGCTCCCGTACGACGGTGTCGCGGGTGCCGTACTCGCCGGTGCCGTACTCGTAGATGTAGTCGCCCAGGTGCAGCCAGGCGTCGAGGTCGTTACGGGCGGCCAGGTGGCGGTAGGACGCGAAGTAGCCGGCCTCCCAGTTGGCGCAGGTGACGACGCCGAAGCGGAGGCCGGAGACGGTGGCGTCCGCTGCCGGGGCGGTGCGGGTGCGCGCCACCGGGGAGTCGGTGCCGCCGGCCGAGAAGCGGAACCAGTAGTCGGTGGCCGGGGCCAGACCGCGGATGTCGGCCTTGACGGTGTGGTCGGAGGCGGCGGTCGCGGTGACGGTGCCCTGCGAGACGATGTTCGTCAGCGCCTTGTCGGTGGCGACGACCCAGCTGACCTCGGTGTCCGGGCCGAGCCCGGAGCCGGGTACGGCGTCGGCGGTCGGCGTCACCCGGGTCCACAGCAGGACGCCGTCGGGCAGCGGGTCGCCGGAGGCCGTGCCGTGCAGGAAGGCGGGGGCGTCCGAGGCGGCCCGGGCCGGCAGCGCGGCGGCGAGCGGGGCGGTCAGGACGGCGGCCGCCGCCGCGGCCTTGACGACCGTACGGCGGCGGGGGGAGAGGGAGTTGGCACCCTCGGAGGCCTGTATGGATCTGTTTCGACTGGTCACGTCCGAAGAGGTTACTGACCAGTACGACCAAGAGCAGGCGAACCCGCAAAAGTTCGCCTGCTCTTCACCCGGAGCGGGAAACTCCGCCCGGTGGCTAGGCCTTGAGGGCCGCGTCGACCACGCGGTCGAAGTCCGCGACGGTCATCGGGGGGTTCCCGTTGGCGTCGGCCGTGAGCATCTTCCCGTTCATGACGAAGCTCGGGGTGCCGGTCACGCCGTCCTTGTTGGTGTTGAAGAGGTTCGACATGGCCATCGCCCAGGCGTCGTAGGTGCCCTTCTTGACGGCGTCGTCGAACTTCGCGTTGTTCTTCAGTGCGGGGACCGTGTTCGCGACCTTGATGAGGTACGAGTCGTCCTTGAACGTGTCGGTGGTCTCGTCCGGGTGCCACTTGGTCGAGTACAGCGCGGTCTTGTACTCGAGGAACGCCTCGGGGCTGATGTTCAGCGCGGCGCCCAGGGCGCTCAGCGCGTTCTTGGAGCCCTGGCCGTTGTCCTTGTTGTCGATGAACGTGCCACCGATGTACTCGATCTTGAACTTGCCGTCGTCGATGTCCTTCTGCACGGTCGAGCCGACGGTCTGCTCGAACTGGGCGCAGACCGGGCAGCGCGGGTCCTCGTAGACCTTGAGGGTCTTCTTGGCGCTGTCCTTGCCGATGACGACCGTGGTGCCCTTGGTGCCCGTGGTGTTGGCCGGGGCGACGACCTTGGCGTCCTTCAGGCCCTCCCAGTAGCTCGGCTTGTTGGCCTGGACGACGGCGTAGCCTATGCCGCCCGCCGCGGCCAGCACGCCCACGACCGAGCAGGCCACGATGACCTGCCGCCTGGCCTTGGCACGCTTGGCCTGCTTCTCGCGCTCGGCGCGCAGCCGCTCCCGGGCCGCGCCCTTGGCGGCCGCGCTGTTCCGCTTGCTCATGTTGGTGATCTCCATAGAGGACGCGCACATGTCGTACGCGGGATACGTGTGGGGGACTCGTCGTGCTCGGACGAGGGGCGTGCTCGGGAGGCGGGCGCTCAGGCGAAGGACGGTGCGAGCGCCCGGGAGCACGGCGGTCCACGCCGTCCCAGGGAGTGCGCGAGGACCAGGTCACGGGCGGCGGTCGTACGCGGCGCCGGGCGCGGCAGCCGTCGTACCGGAGCCGGCCGGACCGCGGCCGCGGCGACCGCGAGGAGCAGCGGGCGGAAGGTGGTGGCGGCGACGGCGCGCAGCAGCTGGGTCAGGGCGCGCTCGCCGCGGCGCAGCCAGGCGGCGGCGAGCAGGCCGACACCGATGTGCGCGGCGAGCAGCAGCCAGGCCGCCGCCGGGTCGGCGTGCGCGAGCATCGCGGAGGCACGGGAGCCGTCGGCCATCCGGGCCAGCGGGGTGCCTACGGCGCCGCCATGGCACAGGACGTCGAAGCCGACCGCGCGCAGCGGGCCGGCGATGGGACCGCCGGCCCGGCCGTAGCAGGCGTGCTGGCCGGTGGTGAAGACCGTGTCGGCGGCCAGTTCCAGCGGGATCAGCAGGGCCGCGATCCGGCCGAAGCCGCGCTCGCGGCCCGCCAGCGCGTACGCCGTGACGAACACACCGGCGGCGACCGCGGCCACCGTCGTGAACGGCAGCGGGGTCCGGGACAGCAGCACGTGCGACGCGGTGCTGAGCGTCACGACGAAGGCCGTGAACAGCACCGCGCGCACGGCTCTGAGCTGGGTCCCGGATATGTCCATGGTGGTGGAGAGTCTGTCACGTCCTTATGTAGGGGACCCCTAAAAGACCCCTGTGAATCCGCGAAGGTTACAGGCCTGGAATGCGGCCGTTGCGGAACAGGTCGACGAAGATCTGGTGGTCGGCACGCGCGCGTGCGCCGTAGCTGTGCGCGAAGTCGGTCAGCAGGGGAGCGAAGCCGTCCTCGTCGGCCGCGATCGCCGCGTCGATGGCCCGCTCGGTGGAGAACGGCACCAGGGACTCGCCGGACTGGTCGTCGGCCGCCGAGTGCATCGACGCCGTGGCCCGGCCGAGGTCCGCGACGACCGCCGCGATCTCCTCCGGGTCGTCGAGGTCGCTCCAGTCCAGGTCCACCGCGTACGGCGACACCTCGGCGACCAGCTGCCCGGCGCCGTCCAGCTCGGTCCAGCCCAGCCACGGGTCCGCATGGGCCTGCAGGGCGCGCTGCGAGATCACCGTGCGGTGGCCCTCGTGCTGGAAGTAGTCCCGGATCGCCGGGTCCGTGATGTGCCGGGAGACGGCCGGGGTCTGGGCCTGCTTGATGTAGATCACGACGTCGTTCTCCAGGGCGTCCGTGGAGCCCTCCAGGAGGATGTTGTACGAGGGCAGGCCGGCCGAGCCGATGCCGATGCCACGGCGGCCGACGACGTCCTTCACGCGGTAGGAGTCCGGGTGGGACAGGGACGACTCGGGCAGCGTCTCCAGGTAGCCGTCGAAGGCCGCCAGGACCTTGTAGCGGGTCGCCGCGTCCAGCTCGATGGAGCCGCCGCCGGAGGCGAAGCGGCGCTCGAAGTCACGGATCTCCGTCATCGAGTCCAGCAGCTCGAAACGGGTCAGCGAGCGGGCCGCACGCAGCGCGCCGAGCAGCGGGCCCTCGGCGGTGTCCAGGGTGAACGGCGGCACCTCGTCGCTCTTGGCCCCGGTCGCCAGCGCGTGGATCCGCTCCCGGTACGCGCCCGCGTACACCTCCACCAGCTCGGTGATCTGCTCGTCGCTGAGCGCCTTCGCGTACCCGACCAGGGCGATGGAGGCGGAGAAGCGCTTCAGGTCCCAGGTGAAGGGGCCCACGTAGGCCTCGTCGAAGTCGTTGACGTTGAAGACCAGGCGGCCGTTGGAGTCCATGTAGGTGCCGAAGTTCTCCGCGTGCAGGTCGCCGTGGATCCACACGCGCGAGGTGCGCTCGTCCAGGTACGGGCCGCCGTGCTTCTCGGCGTCGATGTCGTGGCAGAACAGCGCCGCCGTGCCCCGGTAGAAGGCGAAGGCCGAGGCCGCCATCTTCCGGAACTTCACGCGGAACGCGGCCGGGTCGGCGGCCAGGAGCTCGCCGAAGGCGGTGTCGAAGACGGCGAGGATCTCCTCGCCGCGCTGCTCGTCGTTGAGCTGGGGGACCGACATCGCTGGGTGCCTCCTGGTACGGGTGGTGCTCGACATGTGGGGCGGGTCTCTTGCCGTTCTCTTACCTGATCTTGCGGGATCCCTCACCGCGATCTCTCGCCCGGACCAACGTGCGAAGGTCCCGGGGAGTGCCCGGAGGGGTGCCCAGGGAATGCCCGCTTTCCCCGCATGAAGGTACGCGGGGCAGCCCGTCGGCTGTCAGTGTCAGGGCATAGGATTCGACGCTGTCCCCCAGACTGTCCGCAGTCGGTCCGCAGTCGGTCGGAAGATCGTCGACGCCTGTTTCCTTTGGAGGCCGAAACCGTGTCAAAGCCGCCCTTCACGCACCTGCACGTCCACACCCAGTACTCGCTGCTGGACGGTGCCGCGCGGCTCAAGGACATGTTCAACGCCTGCAACGAGATGGGCATGACGCACATCGCCATGTCCGACCACGGCAACCTCCACGGGGCGTACGACTTCTTCCATTCGGCAAAGAAGGCCGGAGTCACCCCGATCATCGGGATCGAGGCGTATGTCGCCCCCGAGTCCCGGCGCAACAAGCGCAAGATCCAGTGGGGCCAGCCGCACCAGAAGCGGGACGACGTCTCCGGTTCCGGCGGTTACACCCACAAGACGATGTGGGCCGTGAACAGCACGGGGCTGCACAACCTCTTCCGGCTCTCCTCCGACGCGTACGCCGAGGGCTGGCTGCAGAAGTGGCCCCGGATGGACAAGGAGACGATCTCCCAGTGGTCCGAGGGGATCGTGGCCTCCACCGGCTGCCCCTCCGGCGAGCTCCAGACCCGGCTGCGCCTCGGGCAGTACGACGAGGCACTGAAGGCGGCCGCCGACTACCAGGACATCTTCGGCAAGGACCGCTACTTCCTGGAGCTGATGGACCACGGCATCGAGATCGAGCACCGGGTCCGCGACGGCCTCCTGGAGATCGGCAAGAAGCTCGGCATCCCGCCGTTGGTGACGAACGACTCGCACTACACGTACGCGCACGAGGCGACCGCCCACGACGCCCTGCTGTGCATCCAGACCGGCAAGAACCTCTCCGACCCGGACCGCTTCAAGTTCGACGGTACCGGCTACTACCTGAAGTCCACGGACGAGATGTACGCCGTCGACTCCTCGGACGCCTGGCAGGAGGGCTGCGCCAACACCCTCCTGGTCGCCGAGATGGTCGACACCACCGGCATGTTCGAGGCCAAGAACCTCATGCCGAAGTTCGACATCCCCGACGGCTACACCGAGGTCACCTGGTTCAAGGAGGAGGTCCGCCGGGGCATGGACCGCCGCTTCCCCGGCGGTGTCCCGGACGACCGGCAGAAGCAGGTCGAGTACGAGATGGACGTCATCATCCAGATGGGGTTCCCGGGCTACTTCCTCGTCGTCGCCGACTTCATCATGTGGGCCAAGAAGAACGGCATCGCGGTCGGCCCCGGCCGAGGCTCCGCGGCCGGCTCGATCGTCGCCTACGCCATGGGCATCACCGACCTCGACCCGATCCCGCACGGCCTGATCTTCGAGCGGTTCCTCAACCCCGAGCGCGTCTCCATGCCCGACGTCGACATCGACTTCGACGAGCGTCGGCGCGTCGAGGTGATCAGGTACGTGACCGAGAAGTACGGCGCCGACAAGGTCGCCATGATCGGCACCTACGGCAAGATCAAGGCCAAGAACGCCATCAAGGACTCCGCGCGCGTGCTGGGCTACCCGTACGCGATGGGCGACCGCCTCACCAAGGCGATGCCCGCCGACGTCCTCGGCAAGGGCATCGACCTCGACGGCATCACCAACCCCTCGCACCCGCGCTACAACGAGGCCGGCGAGATCCGCGGGATGTACGAGAACGAGCCGGACGTCAAGAAGGTCATCGACACCGCGAAGGGCGTCGAGGGCCTGGTCCGGCAGATGGGTGTGCACGCCGCCGGCGTGATCATGTCCAGCGAGCCCATCGTCGACCACGCCCCGATCTGGGTGCGGCACACGGACGGCGTGACCATCACGCAGTGGGACTACCCGCAGTGCGAGTCGCTCGGCCTGCTGAAGATGGACTTCCTCGGCCTGCGCAACCTGACGATCATGGACGACGCCGTCAAGATGGTGAAGTCCAACAAGGGCATCGACCTCGACCTGCTGGCCCTGCCGCTCGACGACCCGAAGACCTTCGAACTCCTCCAGCGCGGCGACACTCTGGGCGTCTTCCAGTTCGACGGCGGACCCATGCGCTCGCTGCTGCGCCTGATGAAGCCCGACAACTTCGAAGACATCTCCGCCGTCTCCGCGCTCTACCGTCCGGGCCCGATGGGCATGGACTCGCACACCAACTACGCGCTGCGCAAGAACAAGCTCCAGGAGATCACCCCGATCCACAAGGAGCTGGAGGAGCCCCTGGAAGAGGTCCTGGCCGTCACCTACGGCCTGATCGTCTACCAGGAGCAGGTCCAGAAGGCCGCCCAGATCATCGCCGGGTACTCGCTCGGCGAGGCCGACATCCTGCGCCGCGTGATGGGCAAGAAGAAGCCCGACGAACTGGCCAAGAACTTCGTCCTCTTCCAGAAGGGCGCCCGCGACAAGGGCTACAGCGACGAGGCGATCCAGGCCCTGTGGGACGTGCTGGTCCCCTTCGCCGGCTACGCCTTCAACAAGGCGCACTCCGCCGCGTACGGCCTGGTCTCTTACTGGACCGCCTACCTGAAGGCGAACCACCCCGCCGAGTACATGGCCGGGCTGCTCACCTCGGTCAAGGACGACAAGGACAAGTCGGCCGTCTACCTCAACGAGTGCCGCCGCATGGGCATCAAGGTGCTCCCGCCGAACGTCAACGAGTCGGTGCACAACTTCGCGGCCCAGGGCGACGACGTGATCCTGTTCGGCCTGGAGGCCGTCCGCAACGTCGGTACCAACGTGGTCGAGTCGATCATCAGGAGCCGCAAGGCCAAGGGCAAGTACGCCTCCTTCCCCGACTACCTCGACAAGGTCGAGGCGGTCGCCTGCAACAAGCGCACCACGGAGTCGCTGATCAAGGCCGGCGCCTTCGACACCATGGGGCACACCCGCAAGGGCCTCACCGCGCAGTACGAGCCGATGATCGACAACGTGGTCGCGGTCAAGCGCAAGGAGGCCGAGGGGCAGTTCGACCTCTTCGGCGGGATGGGCGAGGAGGAGAGCAGCGAGCCCGGCTTCGGACTGGACGTCGAGTTCACCACCGAGGAGTGGGACAAGACCTATCTGCTCGCCCAGGAGCGGGAGATGCTCGGTCTGTACGTCTCCGACCACCCGCTCTTCGGCCTGGAGCACGTGCTCTCCGACAAGGCCGACGCGGGTATCGCCCAGCTCACCGGCGGCGAGCACGCGGACGGCGCGGTGGTCACCATCGGCGGCATCATCTCGGGCCTGCAGCGCAAGATGACCAAGCAGGGCAACGCCTGGGCGATCGCCACCGTCGAGGACCTCGCCGGCTCCATCGAGTGCATGTTCTTCCCGGCGACCTACCAGCTCATCTCGACCCAACTCGTCGAGGACGCGGTGGTGTTCGTCAAGGGCCGCCTCGACAAGCGCGAGGACGTGCCCCGGCTCGTCGCCATGGAGCTGGCGGTACCGGACCTCTCGAACGCCGGCACCAACGCGCCCGTGATCCTCACCATCCCCGCCACCCGGGTCACCCCGCCGATGGTCAGCCGCCTCGGCGAGATCCTCAGCCACCACAAGGGCGACAGCGAGGTCCGGATCAAGCTCCAGGGCCCGACCAAGACCACCGTGCTGCGCCTGGACCGGCACCGGGTGAAGCCCGACCCGGCCCTGTTCGGCGACCTGAAGGTGCTGCTCGGCCCGTCCTGCCTGGCCGGCTGAGCCCGGCCCCGGCCGGCCGGTCCGACCGGACCACACGCGCGCGGAAGGGGCGCACCCGCATCGGGTGCGCCCCTTCTGTGTGCCCGGGCTTCAACAGCCCAGCCGGACCTGGTCAGTCCGCTCAGTTGTGGCCGAAGCGCTTCTGCTGCTTACGAGCAACATCCGCGGGGCTGCCCTGGATGTGCGTCACCGGCGAGTCGTGGGACTCCGTCGACGTACGCTGCGCGTGCTCGTGGGCCTGCTCGGCCTGGGACGCGCGCTTCTCGGAGCCACCCTGCTTACGGTTCTTGTTCTTGGCCATGGTGATCTGCCTCCTGTGGGGGATCTAGGGGCTGAATTCAGATTCACATAGGCTGACAACAGACGCATTTCGGATAATTACCGTGTGTGACAGGGTTTGTCGGAGAGCAGGGCCCCGAAACGCCACGCCGAAGATCGAGTTCGGGCCGTTAACCCCCGCGTGGTCGGGCAGACTCGAAGGAAGCCCCGAAAGCAAACCTCCCGGAAAGAGGGTGAGTCGCGTGGACCGCTGCATCGTCCTGGTGGACGCCGGGTATCTGCTGGGTGCCGCCGCCAGTCTCCTCGCCGGTGAGCCCTCCCGATCGCGGATCACCGTCGACCACGCCGCGCTGATCCAGGCGCTGCGCGACCGTGCGGAGTCCGACACCGAGCGTCCACTGCTGCGCATCTACTGGTTCGACGGCGCCCCCGACCGTGTTCCCCAGCCGGAGCACCGCCGCCTGCGCGTGATGCCCCGGGTGACCGTCCGGCTCGGCGCCCTGACCCGCAGCGACGGACGCTGGGCGCAGAAGGGGGTGGACGCGGCCATGCACGCCGAGCTGACCGAGCTGGCCCGCAACCGCGCCTGCTCCGACATCGTGCTGGTGACCGGCGACGGGGATCTGCTGCCGGGCATGATGGCCGCGAAGGAGCACGGGGTCGCCGTGCACCTGTGGGCCGTGCAGGCGGCCGACGGGGACTACAACCAGTCCGAGGACCTCGTCGCGGAGGCCGATGAGCGGCGGGTCCTGGACCGGGCGTGGATCACCCAGGCGGTCCGGGCGAAGGAGCTGACGGCCGTCTGCGCGCCGCCGCCCGCGCCGCGGCCGGAGATCGCTGCGATCCTGTCGGCGCCGCTGCCCGAGTCCGCGCTGGCCGCTGCCGCGGAGGCCGGGGTCGCGGAGGGGGAGCGGGCGCCGGCGGGCGTGGCCGAGAACGGCGCGCCGGAGCGGGTGCCGGCGCCCAAGGGGGTGCCCACGCCGAAGGACCTCGCGGCGTTGCGGGCGCCCGGGGCGCAGCCGGTCCAGCATGCGCCGACCACGGCGACGCTGCGGTGGTCCTCCGACAAGGGGTGGGTGGACCGGCCGGGTGTCGTGGCGGAGCCGGCGGAGGCCCTCTCCATGCCGACGCTGGCGCAGCTGACGACCGCGGAGCAGCGGTGGGCCGACCGGGAGGAGGACATCACGGCCGTCGGCGGGGATCCGTACGAGGTCGGACAGGTGTTCGCCCGGAGATGGATCTCCCGGCTCGGGGACCAGGGGCATCTGCACCGGCTGTCCGGGATGTACCCGCGGATTCCGCATCGGATCGACGGGGAGCTGCTGCGGTACGCGGCCCGGTTCGGGCTGCTGGCGCACAAGGACGACCAGATCGACGAACATGACCGTTACGCCATTCGGGCGGGGTTCTGGAGAGAGTTCGATGTTCCGGCGGGGGCCGGGGAGCATGCGTCGGCGGAGTGAGCGGCGGACGGGGAGGGGCGGGGCGGTACGTCGGCGGGTGCGGGCCGGTGGGGGCTTGTCGCGCCCACGCGGAGCCGCGTATTTGATGCAGCCCCGCGCCCCAATGGGGCGCGTTGCCCTCACGGTGTTCACAAGCTGAGGCGCCCCAAAGGCGAGTAAACGGGTTCGACCCCGTACTCTCGTGCCTTGTGAGTACGGGCGTGGGTCGGGCACTTCGGCAGCAGAGTGATGTCGTGTGTGCCGTGCGTGGGCTGACCAAGACCTACGCCGCGGTCAAAGGCCGGCGGGGAGCTCCCGGAGTGCCCGAGGTGCGGGCCACCGACGGGGTGGAGCTGGATGTCCGGCGCGGTGAGATCTTCGGGCTGCTCGGGCCGAACGGGGCCGGGAAGTCCACCCTCGTACGGCAGCTCACCGGGCTGCAGCGACCCGATTCCGGCACCGTCGAGATCCTCGGGCACGACATCGTCCGGCATCCGGAGCGGGCCGCGCGCCTGCTCGCCTATCTCGGACAGGAGTCCAGCGCCCTCGACGAGCTGACCGTGTCCCTCGCCGCCGAGACCACCGGGCGGCTGCGCGGGCTGGACGTACGGCAGGCCCGCGCCGAGCGGGACGCCGTGATCGAGGAGCTGGGGCTCGGGCCCATCGCCGGACGGGCGCTGAAGAAGCTCTCCGGGGGACAGCGGCGGCTCGCCTGCTTCGCCGCCGCGCTGGTCGGGGAGCGGCCGCTGCTCGTCCTCGACGAGCCGACGACCGGGATGGACCCCGTGGCCCGGCGGGCGGTGTGGGCCGCCGTCGACCGGCGGCGCGCCGAGCAGGGGACGACCGTCGTCCTGGTCACCCACAACGTGATCGAGGCGGAGACGGTCCTGGACCGGGTCGCCGTGCTGGACCAGGGACGTGTCATCGCGTGCGACACCCCGGCCGGGCTCAAGGAGCAGGTCGCCGGTGAGGTGCGGGTCGAACTGGTGTGGCGGGAGCGGGCGCCGCTGGACGTGCCCGAGGTGGCCGTCCTGCGCGAGCGGGCCGTCGAGACCGGCCGGCGCTGGACGCTGCGGCTCGCCCCCGAGGAGGCCCGTGCCGCCGTCGCCACGGTGACCGGCGGGGCCGCCTTCGCCGCCCTCGACGACTTCACCCTCGCCACGCCCAGCCTGGAGGACGTCTACCTGGCGCTGGGCGGCGCCGCACGGCAGGGGCTGGTGAAGGCGTGAACGCGGGTGCGAACGTGAACGCGGGGGCGACCGGGCCCGTACGGGAAGGCGCGGCGGCCGTACGAGCCGTGGATGCCGTTGGGAAGAGGAGCAGCGCGACGTGAGTGTCGTACCCGCGGAGGTTCTGCCGGGCGGTGACCTGGCCGTGGCGGAGACGGTGCCGCGCGCGGCGGCCGAGCTGGGCCCGCGTGCGCGGCTGTGGCCGTCGCTGGTGGCCGTCTACCGGGCGCAGCTGTCCCGTGCCCGGGTGGCGCGGATCCCGCTGTTGTTCGTCGCGACCTTCCAGTCCGTCGGCATCATGGTCATGATGCGCGGGGTGGTGGACACCCGGGCCGAGGCCCAGTCCGTGGTGGCGGGGTCGTCGGTGGTCGTCGTCGCGTACGTGGCGCTGAACCTGCTCGCGCAGTACTTCGGCCAGCTGCGGGCGAGCGGCGGCCTCGACCACTACGCCACGCTGCCGGTGCCGCCGGCCTCCGTGGTGCTCGGGGCGGCCGCGGCGTACGCCTCCTTCACCGTGCCGGGGACGCTGGTGACGGCCGTCTTCGGGTGCGTGCTGTTCGGGCTGCCGCTGGGGAACCTGTGGATCCTCGCCGCCGTGATCCCGCTGGCGGGGGCGGCCCTGTCCGGGCTCGGCGCCGCCTGCGGGCTGCTCGCGCCGCGGCCCGAACTCGCGACACTGCTCGGACAGCTCGGCATGTCGGCGGCGCTGCTGCTCGGGGTGCTGCCGCCGGACCGGATGCCGGGGATCATCCAGTTCGCGCGCGATCTGCTGCCTTCGACGTACGGCGTGGAGGCCTACGCCCGGACCTTCGGGGCGCAGCCCGACTGGGCCGTCGTCCTCGCTGACCTGGGTGTGTGCGCGGGGGTGGGCGTGGTCTCGCTGGCCGTCGCCGCCTGGGCGTACCGCCGGGCCGCCGTCCGGTGACGCGCCGCACAGGCCGACCTGGCACGATGTCAGGGTGACCGCACCGTTGACGCCGCCGCCTCCGCCGCACGACCAGTCCTCGCATCAGGCCTGGGAGGCGCCGCCGCCTGCCGAGACGGTCTGGAGCGAGTACGGACAGGACGGTCCCGGGATGAAGACCGAACTGCGGGAGGCCGCGGTGATCGTGGTCGCGGTGGCCGTGAGCGGTGTGCTGCTCGGGCTGCTGTGGATGTGGCTGGCGCCGCATGTGCCGCTGGTCGGGGACCAGTCCGGCAAGAGCTGGGTGGTCTACCTCAAGGACACCGAGGGGGAGCAGGCGGCGGGGGTGGACAGTACGTTCACGCTGCTGGCGCTGGCGTTCGGGGCCGTGAGCGCGGTCGCGGTGTTCCTGTGGCGGCGGCGCGGGGGTGTGCCGCTGGTGGTGGCGCTGGGGATCGGAGGGCTGCTCGCCTCGCTGCTCGCGTGGCGGGTGGGGATCTGGCTGGGCCCGCAGCAGGACGTGATCGCGCATGCCAGGGCTGTGGGCAAGGGGGTGACGTTCTCGGCGCCGCTGAAGCTCGGGGCGCGGGGGGCGTTGCTGGCGTGGTCGCTGGCGGCGTTGCTGGTGCACCTGGGGTTGATGGCGCTGTTCGGCCCCCGCGACCCGGAGCCCCCGTACGAGGACGGCCCGTACGCGGCTCCGCAGGCGTAGTCTCCCTGCGCCGGTCCTACGCCGGTCGGCGGCCGTGGTTCGAGCGGCCCTTCTTCACGCGCCACTTTCGTTTCCGCGTTTTCTTCGACATGTCTTCCGTACTTAACCCAGGACGGGAGCCGCGTCGAGAGGTCACGCACGTCCGATGGGCGCCACGGTCGCGTTCGTCAGGGTGGCCAGGGCCGTCGGGGGCAGTTCGATCTCCAGGCCGCGGCGGCCCGCCGAGACGCAGATCGTGGTGTGGGCGGAGGCCGACGCGTCCAGGACCGTCGGGAGTTTCTTGCGCTGGCCCAGGGGGGAGATGCCGCCCCGGACGTAGCCCGTCGTGCGTTCCGCCAGGGTCGGGTCCGCCATCGCCGCGCGCTTGCCGCCCACCGCGGTCGCCAGGGCCTTGAGGTCCAGCGTGCCCGCCACCGGGACGACGGCGACCGTGAGCGTGCCGTCGACGTCCGCGACCAGGGTCTTGAAGACCCGGTCCGGGGACACGCCCATCGCCTCCGCCGCCTCCTCGCCGTAGGACGGGTGGGAGGGGTCGTGGTCGTAGGAGTGGACGGTGAAGTCCACGCCCGCAGTGGTCAGGGCCACCGTCGCCGGGGTGCCGCCCGCGGACTGCTGCTGCTTCTTGTTCGGCTTCTTCGGCATGACAGGGAACTCCGGCTCAGTTCAGACTCGTCGGCGACCGCGTCAGCTCCGCCGCGGGCAGTGACGGCAGGTTACGGATGATCGCCGTCTCGGAGCGAAGGAGTTTCAGCTCGTCGCGGAGGCGGGAGGCGGTGTCGGGGGCCTGGAGCAGGCGCTGCTTGGTGGGGATGTCGTGCATCATCGCGGCCGCGACCAGGTAGGAGACGACCGCCGGCTCGTCGGGGAGGTCGGCCCCGGTGGACAGGGATCGCTCCCGCGCGCCCGCCAGGCGCTTCTGGTACTGGCGGAAGGCCCGCAGGACCCCCTCGGCCAGCGCACCCGCCTCGTCGCCCGGTTCCTCCGGCAGTTCCTCCAGCTCCGCCGTCAGGAACGGGCCCGACGTGTCGACGGACAGCAGCCGCACCCGGCTCGTCCCCGTCGCCAGCACCTCGAACGTACCGTTCGCCCGCTCCCGGATCGTCGCCGCGTCCGCCACACAGCCCACCCGGTGGAAGGACTTGACGGGGTCGGCCCCGAACCCGGCCGCCGGACCCTTGTCCGGCTGGGCGGTGGGGTCCGGCATGCCCGGTGCGCTCGGAGCCACCTCGTGGCCGTCACGGATCGCCACGACGGCGAACCGGCGCGGTTCTTCCTCGGGCGTCTTCAGGAGATCGCGCATCATGGCGCGATAGCGCTCCTCGAAGATGTTCAGCGGTAGCACCAGCCCCGGGAACAGCACCGAGTTAAGGGGGAAGAGTGGGAGACGGACGGTGGTCACGGCGCCACAGCCTAGTGGTCATCGGCGAGGACATGTCCGCGGTGCCCTGCCAGTGGGCGCTCGGCACCCCTCGGAGAGGGCACCGGACCGCCGTCGGGCAGCGGTTCCGCACCGGCGAGCAGCTGGGCGCGCAGCCGTACGAAATGGCCCAGCGGGTCGTCGGACAGCCGGTCCCAGGGGAAGGACGTGGCGTACGGGCCGACCAGGTGCAGCTGGGTGCGCGCGGCCTCCCAGCGCTCCAGCCGGACCAGGAGGTACATCAGCTTGTTGCGGACCTCGGCCGGCCAGGGATCGGCCGCCGGGAACCGGGCGGAGAGCTCGATCGCCCGGTCGGCCGCCGCGTCCAGACGGGCGCGCGGCACCTCGGGGCCGCAGCCGTCGGTGAGGTACGCGAAGGCCGCGCGGGCCGGCAGGGCCTGGACGAGCGAGTCCGGCGGGGCGTCCTGCGCGGCCAGGTCGGCGAAGTCAAAGCACTCGCGGTGCGAGCCGTGCCAGTGCGTGGCCAGATAGCGCAGGGCCGCCACATGGCAGCCGTAGTGGTGCGGGGCGCGGCGGATCGCCGCCTCCCACAGCTCCTCGAAGTACTTGTGCCCGGCGTTCGAGCCGCGCGCGTGGTCCAGGGCGAGCCGCCACGGCACCGGGTCCCGGTCGTCGCCGCGGGCCGCGGCCGTGATCCGCGCGCTCACCGGGCGCAGCAGCTCGGCCCGGGCCGGGGAGTCCCAGGCCCGGTCCACCGCGAGCTGGGCCTCGACCAGGAGGAGGTCCTGGTCGTGCGGGGCGGCGTCGGACCACTCGTCGAGCCACTCGGCGCGGGAGCGGGCGAAGAGGGCGAGCCGGTGCACATACCGGTCGCGTTCCTCCCACTCGGCCGCCCCGCGGGTGCCGGCCAGCAGTTTCGCGGCGGGCTCGTACTCGCCCCGGCCGGCCGCGACCAGCGCGGGGGCGAGCCGTTGGTCGGGCACGTCGAGGAGTACCTCGTCGTCGGCCGGGAGCGGTCCGGCGGCGAGACGCGAAGCGGTCGTTGTCCTCCGTGCGGAACGGAAGAGCGCGCGCAGCGAAGCCATGGTGTCGACCATTGAAAGTCCGCAGGTCGGGGCAGCGCCAGACGCAAAGGTCAACTCCGTGAAAGTTGTACGGGCGTCGGTCAAGGCCGGGTAAAAGGTGACTATTGCTCATCTGTTCGACAGCTGTCGAAACGACTCCTGAGCCCGGCTCCCCGCGCCCTCGGTGGGCTACCCCCGCCGCAGCAGCCTCGTCGCCCCCGCCGCCACCGTCGTCGCGAGGATCCAGCCCAGCAGGATCATCACCGCCGCCGCCCACTGCCAGCCGCCGCTGAGCCGCCACGCGCCGACCTGGCCCAGGTCGATCACCGGCAGCAGCAGGTCGAGGACGAAGAGGGCGGGGTCCCAGACCGGATGGCCGCCGGGGTTCATCGCCGGGTGCGGGGCGTGCGCGAAGGCGAGCGTGCCCGCCGCCCACAGCACCGCCATCCACACCGCCGCCCGGCCCGGCCGGTAGCCGTAGGCCACCGTCAGGTCCTGCGCGTACCCCCAGAGCTTGGCGGCCAGCGGCAGCGTCTCGCGGCGCCGGCGCTGCTTGGCGAGCAGCACCTCACGGGCGTCCTCGTCCTCACCGGCGGCCCGCAGCACGGCCGCCAGCCGCTCGTAGGGCTCCGGGTTGTACTCGGCGGTCGCCGCCGCCACCCAGCCGAGCCGCCGGGTCAGCGGGAACGGACCCTGCGGCACCAGGTTCTCGTAGGCGAAACCGCCCATGTGCAGCCGCCCGGGGCCCGGCCAGCTGGTCGCCCGGTCGACCAGGTTGACCACCCTGGCGCCGGACAGCAGCACCCCGCCGCGCTGCGGCTCCTCGCCGAGGAACCGCAGCTCCGGCGCCTGCACCCGGCGCAGTGACAGCTGCTGGTCGTCCGTGAAGGTGAACCGGGCCCGCTCCAGGTCGATGGCGTCCCCGAACCGCCCGTCGTCCAGCCGTACCCCGCCCTGGCACTCGAACCGCTGGATCCGCGTCCCGCGTGCCGGAGTCGTCCCGCTCCGCCAGGGGCCGCCCACCCCGGCCGGGGTGAGGTAGAGGGTGCGGCCGACCGTCAGCTGGGGCGCGTTCAGCGCGAACCGCCCGTCGGGGTTGCGCAGCCGCGCGCCACGCAGGCTCAGCGAGACGCCCACCTTGGCGCTGCGCAGGCTCAGCTCCCCCTGCGAGTCCAGGAGCTCCGCCTGGAGGTCCTGGCCGACGGTCATGCCGTCCGCCGCGATCGACCGGCCGCTGCGGTCCCGGTACACCACCGCCTGGTTCAGCAGCAGATCGGTGCCGATGTGCGCGTCGGTCAGCCGGACCCCGCCCAGGAACCGGCAGCGCGGCAGATGCAGATCGCCCTCGGTGCGCACCCGGGCCGCCTCCAGGCGCGGTGCCGCGCAGTCCACGAACCGCACGGTCGTGAAGTGCGCCTCCGGCAGCAGGATCTCGTCGTCGAACCGGCAGCCGCGCAGCTCCACGTACGGGGTGACCGTGCCGCCCGCCAGGTCCAGCGTGCCGGTGATCCGCATGCCGACCAGCTTCAGCGAGGACACCCGGCCCGCGAGCGCCGGCGGCCCGTCCAGCAGCAGCCAGCAGACGATCCGCGCCCGCACGGTCCGCTCCGGACCCCACGGGTGGCCGCCGTGCGGATCGTCGACGCGTACGTCGCCGCTGCTCAGGTCATACACGCTGCCGTTGCGGAACGCCTGCCACATGCCGGCCTCGGCGGCGGTCAGATCGTCCGGCAGTTCACCGTCCCGGACGTCGTCCCCCTCGGTCACGGCTGTTCCTTCTTCCTCGGCTACTCGTGGGTCATGTTTCGGTACAACCGGTGATGCCCGCTGTGTGAGGCCTCGAACACCGTAGGTGAACGCGATCTTCCGGGTTCCGGCCAGGCTATGTACCGGCCGTTGCCCCAGGTTCTGTATCAGCCATTGATACGCGCGGACGGGCCCCGAGTGCCGTCTGAGAGAATTGATTCCGTGATCTCCCGAATCGATCTGCGCGGCGATGCCCTTCCCGAGGGACCCGCCCTGCGCGACCTGCTGCCCCGAGCCGACTTCGACGTCTCGGCCGCCCTGGAGAAGGTGCGTCCGATCTGCGAGGCCGTGCATCATCGGGGCGACGCGGCGCTGATCGACTTCGCCGAGAAGTTCGACGGGGTCACCCTGGAGCAGGTGCGGGTGCCCGCCGAGGCGCTCACGAAGGCGCTCGAAGAACTCGACCCGGCCGTGCGCGCGGCCCTGGAGGAGTCCATCCGGCGCGCCCGTCTCGTCCACCGCGAGCAGCGCCGTACGAACCGCACGACCCAGGTCGTGCCCGGCGGTTCCGTCACCGAGAAGTGGGTGCCGGTCGAGCGGGTCGGGCTCTACGCGCCCGGCGGCCGCTCGGTCTACCCCTCCTCCGTGATCATGAACGCGGTGCCCGCGCAGGAGGCGGGCGTCGAGTCGATCGCGCTCGCCTCCCCGCCGCAGGCCGAGTTCGGCGGTCTGCCGCACCCGACGATCCTCGCCGCCTGCGCCCTGCTCGGCGTCGACGAGGTGTACGCGGCCGGCGGCGCCACCGCGGTCGCGATGTTCGCGCACGGCACCGAGTCCTGCCCGCCCGCCAACATGGTCACCGGCCCCGGCAACATCTGGGTGGCCGCCGCCAAGCGCTACTTCACCGGCAAGATCGGCATCGACGCCGAGGCGGGCCCGACCGAGATCGCCGTCCTCGCGGACGCCACTGCCGACCCGGTGCACGTCGCCGCCGACCTGATCAGCCAGGCCGAGCACGACCCGCTGGCCGCCGCCGTCCTGGTCACCGACTCGGCCGAGCTCGCGGACGCCGTGGAGAAGGAGCTGCAGCCGCAGGTCGCGGCCACCAAGCACATCGACGACCGGATCGTCCCCGCCCTGAAGGGCCGGCAGTCCGCGATCGTCCTGGTCGACGGCATCGACGAGGGTCTGAGGGTCGTCGACGCGTACGGCGCCGAGCACCTGGAGATCCAGACGGCCGACGCCGCCGCGGTGGCCGACCGGGTGAAGAACGCGGGCGCGGTCTTCATCGGCCCCTGGGCGCCGGTCTCCCTCGGCGACTACGCCGCCGGGTCCAACCACGTGCTGCCCACCGGCGGCTGCGCGTGCCACTCCTCCGGCCTGTCCGTGCAGTCGTTCCTGCGCGGCATCCACATCGTCGACTACACGAAGGACGCGCTGGCCGAGGTCGCGCACCACGTGGTCACGCTGGCGGAGGCGGAGGACCTGCCCGCGCACGGCGCGGCGATCAAGGCTCGGTTCGGTTGGAAGGTACCCGAAGGCAAGTGACAGGCATCGACGATCTCCCCGTACGGGACGAGCTGCGCGGCAAGTCCCCCTACGGAGCGCCCCAGTTGGACGTTCCGGTACGCCTGAACACCAACGAGAACCCGTACCCGCTGCCCGAGCCGCTGGTCGAGCGGATCACGGAGCGGGTCCGCGAGGCCGCCCGCGACCTGAACCGCTACCCCGACCGGGACGCGGTCCAGCTCCGCACCGAGCTGGCCAAGTACCTGACGAAGACCGGCCACCACCCGGTCGGCATCGAGAACGTCTGGGCGGCCAACGGCTCCAACGAGGTCATCCAGCAGCTGCTGCAGACCTTCGGCGGCCCCGGCCGCAGCGCGATCGGTTTCGAGCCGTCGTACTCGATGCACGCGCTGATCTCGCGCGGCACCGGCACGGGCTGGATCTCCGGCCCGCGGAATGCCGACTTCACCCTCGATGTCGAGGCGGCCTCGGCGGCCATCGCCGAGCACCGGCCGGACGTCGTCTTCATCACCACCCCCAACAACCCCACGGGCAACGCGGTCCCGCCCGAGACGGTCCTCGCGCTCTACGAGGCCGCCCAGGCCGCCAAGCCCTCCATGGTCGTCGTCGACGAGGCTTACATCGAGTTCAGCCACGGCGCCTCGCTGCTGCCGCTGCTCGAAGGTCGGCCGAATCTCGTCGTCTCCCGCACCATGTCGAAGGCCTTCGGCGCGGCCGGCCTGCGCCTCGGCTACCTCGCCGCGGACCCGGCCGTGGTGGACGCCGTACAGCTCGTCCGGCTGCCGTACCACCTGTCGGCGATCACCCAGGCGACCGCGCTGGCCGCCCTGGAGCACACCGACACGCTGCTGAAGTACGTCGAGCAGCTGAAGGCCGAGCGGGACCGGCTGGTGAGCGAGCTGCGGGCGGCGGGCCTCGAAGTCACCGAGTCCGACGCCAACTTCGTGCAGTTCGGGCGGTTCGAGGACCCGCACCGGGTGTGGCAGCAGATCCTCGACCGGGGGGTCCTGGTCCGGGACAACGGAGTGCCCGGCTTCCTGCGGGTGTCCGCCGGAACCCCCGAGGAGAACGACGCGTTCCTCGACGCGGTACGTGAAGTCAAGAAGGAGCTGGACGCATGACCCGCGTAGGGCGCGTGGAGCGCACCACCAAGGAGACCTCGGTCCTCGTCGAGATCGACCTCGACGGCACCGGCAAGACCGACATCGCCACCGGCGTCGGCTTCTACGACCACATGCTCGACCAGCTCGGCCGGCACGGTCTGTTCGACCTCACCGTGAAGACCGACGGCGACCTGCACATCGACTCGCACCACACCATCGAGGACACCGCCCTCGCCCTTGGCGCCGCCTTCAAGCAGGCGCTCGGCGACAAGGTGGGCATCTACCGGTTCGGCAACTGCACGGTCCCGCTGGACGAGTCCCTCGCCCAGGTCACCGTCGACCTCTCCGGCCGCCCGTACCTCGTGCACACCGAGCCCGAGAAGATGGCGCCGATGATCGGCGAGTACGACACCACCATGACCCGGCACATCCTGGAGTCGTTCGTCGCCCAGGCGCAGATCGCCCTGCACGTGCACGTGCCCTACGGGCGCAACGCGCACCACATCGTGGAGTGCCAGTTCAAGGCGCTGGCGAGGGCGCTGCGCTACGCCTCCGAGCGCGACCCGCGCGCGGCCGGCATCCTCCCGTCCACGAAGGGTGCGCTGTAAAGCCATGAACGGGCTGTCCACCGTCCTGATCGTCGTCGGCCTCTTCCTGGTCGGCGGAATCATCTCCTTCGTCAAGCAGAAGATGCCCACCAGCCTGATCGTGCTGCTCTCGATCGGCGCCGCGATGTGCCTGGTGGCGGGTGTCGTGAGGCTGGAGGTGTGGAATTGAGCGGATCCTCCAAGAAGGTCGTCGTCTTCGACTACGGCTTCGGGAACGTCCGGTCCGCCGAGCGGGCCCTCGCCCGCACCGGGGCCGAGGTCGAGATCACCCGTGACTTCGACAGGGCCATGAACGCGGACGGGCTGCTGGTGCCGGGCGTCGGCGCCTTCGCCGCCTGTATGCAGGGCCTGAAGGAAGCTCGGGGGAACTGGATCATCGACCGCCGGCTGTCCGGCGGGCGGCCGGTGATGGGCATCTGCGTCGGTATGCAGATCCTGTTCGCGCGCGGTATCGAGCACGGCGTGGAGACCGAGGGCCTCGACGAGTGGCCCGGCTCGGTCGAGCCGCTCCAGGCCGAGATCGTGCCCCACATGGGCTGGAACACCGTGGACGCGGCGCCCGGCTCCCAGCTGTTCGCCGGCCTGGACGCCGACGCGCGCTTCTACTTCGTGCACTCCTACGCCGTCCACGACTGGTCCCTGGAGACCCACAACGCCTCGATGCGGGCCCCGCTCGTCACCTGGTCCACGCACGGCAAGCCGTTCGTCGCCGCGGTGGAGAACGGCGCCCTGTGGGCCACCCAGTTCCACCCCGAGAAGTCCGGCGACGCCGGCGCCCAGCTCCTCACCAACTGGATCGGAACACTGTGAGCAAGCTCGAACTCCTCCCCGCCGTCGACGTCCGCGACGGCCAGGCCGTCCGCCTCGTGCACGGCGAGTCGGGAACCGAGACCTCCTACGGCTCCCCCCTCGAAGCCGCCCTCTCCTGGCAGGCGTCGGGCGCCGAGTGGCTCCACCTGGTCGACCTGGACGCCGCGTTCGGCACCGGCGACAACCGTGCGCTGGTCGCCGAGGTCGCCCACGCCATGGACATCAAGGTCGAGCTCTCCGGCGGCATCCGCGACGACGCCACGCTGGCCGCCGCCCTCGCCACCGGCTGCACCCGGGTGAACCTCGGCACGGCCGCCCTGGAGACCCCCGAGTGGGTCGCCAAGGTCATCGCCGAGCACGGCGACAAGATCGCGGTGGGCCTGGACGTCAAGGGCACCACCCTGCGCGGCCGCGGCTGGACCCGCGACGGCGGCGACCTCTACGAGACGCTGGCGCGCCTCGACAAGGAGGGCTGCGCGCGGTACGTCGTGACCGACATCGCCAAGGACGGCACGCTGCAGGGCCCGAACCTGGAGCTGCTGCGCAACGTCTGCGCGGCGACGGACCGGCCGGTCGTGGCCTCCGGCGGCGTGTCGTCGCTGGACGACCTCCGCGCGCTCGCCGAACTGGTACCCCTCGGTGTCGAGGGCGCCATCGTCGGAAAGGCGCTGTACGCCAAGGCGTTCACCTTGGAAGAAGCACTGGAGGCAGTGTCACGATGACGTCCGATGCCGTGCGGCGTGTGCAGAGCGGGAGTCCCTGGGAAGAGTCCTTCGGTTTCGCACGCGCCGTGGCGGCGGGCGACCGTGTGCTGGTGGGCGGTACGACGTCCTTCAAGGGCACCGTGCTGTACGGGGAGGGCGACCCGTACGAGCAGGCCAAGGTGGCCTTCACCAGCGCCGTCGAGGCGATCGGCGAGTTCGGGCTGGACATCGGGTCCGTGATCCGCACCCGGATGTACCTGACCCATGTGCGGGACGTGGACGCGGCGGGCCGGGCCCACAAGGAGATCTTCGACGGGGTGCGCCCGGTGTCCACCCTGCTGGTGGTGGAGGGTTTCGTCGACCCGCGCATCCTGGTGGAAGTAGAGCTAGAGGCATACAGAGGAGCCGTGGATTCATGACCCTGGCGGTCCGAGTCATCCCCTGCCTGGACGTGGACAACGGCCGGGTCGTCAAGGGCGTCAACTTCCAGAACCTGCGCGACGCGGGCGACCCGGTCGAGATGGCCAAGGTCTACGACGCGGAGGGCGCCGACGAGCTGACGTTCCTGGACATCACCGCGTCGTCCGGCAACCGGGAGACCACGTACGACGTGGTGCGCCGCACGGCCGAGCAGGTCTTCATCCCGCTGACGGTCGGCGGCGGTGTGCGTGCGGCCGAGGACGTGGACAAGCTGCTGCGGGCGGGCGCCGACAAGGTGGGCGTCAACACGGCGGCGATCGCGCGTCCGGACCTGATCCGGGAGATCGCGGAACGCTTCGGCCGCCAGGTGCTGGTCCTGTCGGTCGACGCGCGCCGCACCGAGTCGGGTTCCTTCGAGGTCACCACCCACGGCGGCCGCCGCGGCACCGGCATCGACGCGGTCGAGTGGGCACACCGGGCCGCCGAGCTGGGCGCGGGCGAGATCCTGCTCAACTCGATGGACGCGGACGGCACCAAGGACGGCTACGACCTGGAGATGATCGCGGCCGTACGCAAGCACGTCACGGTCCCGGTCATCGCCTCCGGCGGTGCCGGGAAGCTGGCCGACTTCGCCCCGGCCGTCGCGGCGGGCGCGGACGCGGTCCTGGCGGCCTCCGTCTTCCACTTCGGTGACCTCAGGATCGGCGAGGTGAAGCAGACGCTGCGGGAGGCTGGCCACCCCGTGCGGTGACGACGCTGCGCAGAGCTTGAGCCCCGGTGCCCGCGGCGGGCGCCGGGGCTTTTCGCCGGGCAGATGTGAAAGAGAAGTTGCGCAAAATATATTGCGCAACTTTTCTTTCGTATCTAGGGTCGGTGGCATGACGGGCAAGGAGCGAGACCTCCACATCACCGACATCGGCACGCTGAAGGCGCTGGCCCATCCGCTGCGCATGAAGCTCTACCGGGGCCTGATCGTGGCCGGCAGGGCGACCGCCTCACAGCTGGCCGAGCAGGTGGACGAGGCCGTCTCGCTGGTCAGCTACCACCTGCGCAAGCTCGCCGAGCACCACCTGATCGAAGAGGCCGAGCCGCAGAGCGCGGACGGCCGGGAGCGCTGGTGGCAGCCCGCCTCCGACGGGATCAGCATCCGGGACCGCGATTTCCGGGACGCGCCCGAGAAGACGGCCGCCCACCTGGCCGCCACCCGGCTCTTCCACGAACAGCGGGCCGACATGTACCGCCGCTACCTCGACGAGCGCGCCACCTGGAGCGCCGAGTGGAACGCCGCCGCGCCCGACAGCGAGTCCCTGCTCCGCCTGACCGCGGTCGAACTGGACGAACTCCGCGAGGAACTGGTCGCGCTGGCCAGGAAGTACGACGAGAAGGGCCGGTCCGCCGAAGCGAACGGCGACACCGAGGGGCGCGAGCACGTCGCGCTGTACATGTACGGCTTCCCGTTCCGCGTCTGAGAAGGGCTCACGTCCATGACCGCGACCCTCGTACCCCCCACGGCCCACCGCCTCGCCCACCGCGACCCCAACGTCCTGCGCTGGCTGGGCGCCTACGCCTCGTCCATGGTCGGCGACAGCGTCTACTACATCGCCCTGTCCTGGGCCGCCGTCCAGGCCGGTTCGCCCGCCCAGGCCGGGGTGGTGATGTCCGTCAGCGCGCTGCCCAGAGCCGTACTGATGCTGTTCGGCGGAGTGGTTGCCGACCGGCTGGGGCCGCGCCGGGTGGTCATCGGCAGCGACGCCGTGCGCTGCGCGGCCGTGCTCGCGGTGGCGGCGCTGCTGTTCCTGACCGGCCCGGGGCTGTGGCCGCTGGCCGCGCTCGCCCTGGTCTTCGGCACCGTCGACGCCGTGTTCATGCCCGCGGTCGGCGCCCTCCCCGCGCGCGTGACCAGCCGTGACCAGCTCGCGCGCGTGCAGGGCATGCGCGGTCTCGCCATCCGCTTCGCGAGCGTCGTCGGCGCCCCGCTGGGCGGCCTCGGGGTCGCCGTCGGCGGCGCGGCGGCCGCCTTCGGCCTGGCCGGGCTGCTGATCGCAGTGTCCGTCCCCCTGCTGATATCCGTACGGGTGCGGGAACTGCCCGCCGAGGACCGCGCCGCCGCGCCGACCCCCTGGCAGGACCTGCGGGCCGGCCTCGCCCATGTCCGCCGCCATCGGGTCCTGGCGCCGCTGATGCTCGCCATCGCACTCGGCGACCTGGGCTTCGTCAGCCCCCTCAACGTCGGACTGACCCTGCTCGCCGACCGGCGCGGCTGGGGCGCCGCCGGGATGGGCTGGGTGCTCGCCGGGTTCGGGGCCGGCGCCGGTGCCGTCTCGCTGCTGCTGACCGTCCGGGGCCGGCTGCCCCGCGCCGGTCTGGTCGCCGCGTACGCGATCCTCGCCGGTTCGGTCGCCATCGGCGCCCTCGCCTTCGTGCCGAGTCTGGTCGGCGCGGTCGGCGTCGCCGTACTGATCGGGCTGCTCGCCGGGCTCAGCGGCGCGATGTGCGGGGCGCTGCTGCAGACCCAGACCGACCCCGCGTACCTGGGCCGGGTGACGGCCCTCTCCGGCCTGGTCAGCCTGGGGCTGGCCCCGCTGAGCATGCCACTCACCGCCACCGCGATCGGCGCCTTCGGGCTCGGACCGGTGTACGTCGTCAGCGCCGCCGTCTGCGGGCTCGGCGGGGTCGTCGCCCTGGCCGCACCGGGACTGCGCCGGGCCGAGCTGCCCCGCTGAGGCCTCCCGGACCGCGCAGCCCTTCGGCTCCTCAGCCCTTCGGCTGGGCCAGCTGGATCAGGTTGCCGACGGTGTCGTCCAGGACCGCGGCGATGATGGGGCCCTGCTCCTGCGGCCCGTGCGTGAACCGGACACCGAGGGCGATCAGCCGCTCGTACTCCGCCTGGATGTCGTCCACCGAGAAGACGATGGCCGGGAGCCCCGCCTCGTACACGGCCTTGCGGTACGGCTCCGCGATGGGGCCCTGGCCGGGCTCCAGGAGCAGCTGGAGGTCCTGCTGGGCCCCGTCGGCCGCGCCGACGGTGACGAACAGGGTGCCGCCGCCCAGGTCGAGGTGGGTGCGGGTCTCGAAGCCGAGGACGTCCGTGTAGAAGGCGTGCGCCCTGGTCACGTCGTCGACGTAGACGCTCGTCATCGCGACCTTGATCATCGTGCGCTCCTCGGATGCCCAGATGCCCAGATGCCCGGCTGCTCGGATACTCAGATGCCCAGCTGCTTCGAGTCGTGCAGCTTGGTGATCGCGTTCTCGTCACCGTCCAGCTCGACCTTGGCCGCGTTCACCCGGCCGAAGGCGAACATCAGCAGTTCGGAGGGCTCACCGGTCGCTGTCACCACGGGAGCGCCGCGGTGGGCGACCGCCGTCTGGCCGTCGGGGCGGCGCAGCACCAGGCCCGTCGGCACGCCCCGGCCCAGCAGCCGCGCCGTGCGCTCCAGACGCGCCCACAGGGCGTCCTGGAAGACCGGGTCCAGCTCGCGCGCCGACCAGTCCGGCTGGGCCCGGCGGACGTCCTCCGTGTGGATGTAGAACTCCACGGTGTTGGCCGCCTCGTCGACCTGCTTGAGCTGGAACGGCGAGAACCGCGGCGGCCCGGTACGGATCAGCTGGATCAGCTCCTCGTACGGCTTCGCGGCGAACTCCGCCGTCACCTTCTCCAGCCGTGGCGCGAGCTGCTTGAGCACCGTGCCCCCGGCCGCGTCGGGCCGGCGTTCGCGCACCACCACGTGCGCGGCCAGGTCGCGGGTCACCCAGCCCTCGCAGAGGGTCGGCGCCTCGGGACCGGCGGTCTCCAAGAGGTCGGCGAGCAGAAGCCGTTCACGCTTGGCGAAGGTCGACATGGAGCCAGCCTACGACCCCACACACGGTCCGGACAGTGGACACGGACCGTGACTGTCGGTGCCGCGCGGCACAATGGCACCCATGACCAGTACGACCGGTACGCCCCAGCCCAGCGGCCTCGCCCCGGAGCTCGCCGCCCGCCTCAAGCGCAGCGCCGACGGGCTCCTCCCCGCCATCGCCCAGCAGTACGACACCGGCGAGGTACTCATGCTGGGCTGGATGGACGACGAGGCCCTGCACCGCACCCTCACCACCGGCCGCTGCACCTACTGGTCGCGCAGCCGCCAGGAGTACTGGGTCAAGGGCGACACCTCCGGCCACTTCCAGTGGGTCAAGTCGGTCGCCCTCGACTGCGACGCCGACACCGTGCTGGTCAAGGTCGACCAGGTCGGCGCCGCCTGCCACACCGGCGACCGCACCTGCTTCGACGCCGACGTGCTCCTCAAGGACGCCGAGCACGCTCACGAAGCCGCCGATTCCGGCGTACCCGCCTCGGATCAGTAAGGTCTGCCGCCATGGACCTCGAGACCTTCCGCAAGCTGGCGACCGACCGGCGCGTCATCCCGGTCACCCGCAAGCTCCTCGCCGACGGCGACACCCCGGTCGCGCTCTACCGCAAGCTCGCCGCCGAGCGCCCGGGCACCTTCCTGCTGGAGTCCGCCGAGAACGGCCGCTCCTGGTCCCGCTACTCGTTCGTGGGCGTGCGCTCCTCCGCCACCCTCACCGCCCGCGACGGCCAGGCCCACTGGCTCGGTGCCCCGCCCGTCGGCGTGCCCGTCGAGGGCGACCCGCTGGCCGCCCTGCGCGCCACCATCGAGACCCTGCACACCCCCCACCAGGAGGGCCTGCCGCCCTTCACCGGCGGCATGGTCGGCTATCTCGGCTACGACATCGTGCGCCGCCTGGAGAAGATCGGCCCCGGCGAGCGGGACGACCTCAAGCTCCCCGAGCTGACCATGCTCCTCACCAGCGACCTCGCCGTCATGGACCACTGGGAGGGCTCGGTCCTGTTGATCGCCAACGCGATCAACCACAACGACCTCGACACCGGCGTCGACGAGGCCTACGCCGACGCGATCGCCCGCCTCGACGCCATGGAGGCCGACCTCTCCCGCCCGGTCGCCCAGCCCCCGGCCGTCCTGCCGCCCTCCGAACTCCCCGAGTACACCGCCCTGTGGGGCGGCCCCGACTTCCGGGCCGCCGTCGAGGACATCAAGGAGCGCATCCGCGCGGGCGAGGCCTTCCAGGTCGTCCCCTCGCAGCGCTTCGAAACCCCGTGCACGGCGAGCGCGCTGGACGTCTACCGCGTCCTGAGGGCCACCAACCCGTCCCCGTACATGTACCTGTTCCGCTTCGACGGCTTCGACGTCGTCGGCTCGTCGCCCGAGGCCCTGGTCAAGGTCGAGGACGGGCGGGCCATGGTCCACCCCATCGCCGGCACCCGGCCGCGCGGGGCCACCCCGCAGGAGGACCAGGCCCTCGCCGACGAGCTGATGGCCGACCCCAAGGAGCGCGCCGAGCACCTGATGCTCGTCGACCTCGGACGCAACGACCTGGGCAGGGTCTGCGAGCCGGGCTCCGTCGAGGTCGTCGACTTCATGTCCGTCGAGCGGTACTCGCACGTCATGCACATCGTCTCGACGGTCACCGGAAAGGTCGCCGAGGGCCGCACCGCCTTCGACGTCCTCACCGCCTGCTTCCCGGCCGGCACCCTCTCCGGCGCCCCCAAGCCCCGGGCCATGCAGATCATCGACGAACTGGAGCCGTCGAGGCGGGGGTTGTACGGCGGCTGCGTCGGCTACCTCGACTTCGCCGGGGACTCCGACACCGCCATCGCCATCCGCACGGCCCTGCTGCGGGACGGGACGGCGTATGTGCAGGCGGGCGCCGGTATCGTCGCCGACTCGAACCCGGTCGCAGAGGACCAGGAGTGCCGCAACAAGGCGGCGGCGGTCCTGCGGGCGGTGCACACGGCCAACAGACTGGGCAAGTAGCCGCCCGGACCGGGCAAGTGGGGCGCTTCTCACTCGACCCCGGGTGACCGTTCGCCCGGGGTTCAAGCGATAGTGGAGTACGTGACTGCTGTTCCTCACCCCCGTTCCGAAGCCGCCGCGACCGAGCGGTCCGGCCGCCGCAGCCTCGCCATCGCGCTGCTGTTCGGTGCGCTCGGCGCGGCCGTGGCCCTGCTGGCCAGCCGGCAGCGCTGGGCGGCGGGCACCGCGACGGTGGCCGGCGGCGCCTTCCCGCTGACCGCCAAGGGCAGCGACGTCACGGGCGTCCCCGCGGCCCTTGCCATAGTGGGCCTCGCCGCGCTCGTCGCCGTCTTCGCCGTCCGCAAGACCGGCCGTTTCCTGGTCTCCGGGCTTCTCGCGCTCTCCGGCGCCGGCATCGCCGCCGCCGCCCTGCTGGGCGCGTCCGACGGCTCCGCGCTCGACGAGAAGGCCGCCACCGCCAGCGGCGACACCTCCGCGACGGTCGACGCCCTCACTCACACCGGCTGGCCGTACGTCGCCGCGGCCGGCGGCGCTCTCATCCTGATCGCCGGGCTGCTCGCGCTGCGCTACGGCCGCCTCTGGCCCGCCATGTCCGGCCGCTACGAGCGCGGCACGGGTACCCCGCGGCCGCGCCGTGCGCCGAAGCCGGTCGATCCCGACCGGCCCGAGGACATCTGGAAGGCGCTGGACCGGGGCGAGGACCCGACCGGCGCGTAGCGCTTCGCTGGGGGCGCCGTTGGGGGGGTGCCGCTCGTCGGCTGTCTCGGGGTGCGTCGTGGCTGGTCGCGCAGTTCCCCGCGCCCCTTACGGGGCGCTACAGCTGACGGGGCGCTTCGGCTGGCGGGGGTCTTCAGTCGATGTGGCGAATCAGACGTCACCCCCGCGTCCCGCACCGGTACTCGTACGGGACAATGGAGGTCGAGCGTCCGGAAGGACACGTACGAGCAACGAGGAGCAAGTCATGGCGGGCAGCAGCCACGGTCACACCCCGGCCGCCTGGACCGGCGTCACCATCGCCTTCATCGGTTTCTGCGTCGCGGGCGCCTTCATGGTGATGGCCCAGCCGCTCGGCTTCTGGGCCGGCATGGTGATCGTGGTCCTCGGTGGTGTCGTGGGCGTGGTCATGCGCTCCATGGGTCTCGGCCAGCCGAAGCAGAGCAACGGCGGCGCCCTGGTGATGTCGCACTCCGCCCCGGTCGTCACCCGCGAGCCGGTCGCCGCCGAGGGCTGACCGACCAGAGCTTTCCCGAGGAGGGGCGCCCGGATCCGGGCGCCCCTCTCGCGCGTGTGCCGACCGTACGGGGCACAATGCGAGGCGTGAACGCCCACAGTCACAGCGCAGCTGCAGCCGCCCCGCCGGCGATGCCCTCCCTCCGGGGCCGGCTGGCGGTGCCCGCGGGAGTGCTGGCCGCCGTCGTCGGGGCCTTCGCCTACGTCGGCACCGTCGACCCCAACCAGCCCGGCCACTACCCGGTCTGCCCCCTCTACCGGCTCACCGGCCTGTACTGCCCCGGCTGCGGCGGCCTGCGCAGCGCGCACGCGTTCGTCCACGGGGACTTCCTGGCAGCGCTGCAGGACAACGCGGCGGGCGTGGTCGCCTATCTGGCCTTCGCCGTGGTGTGGACCGTCTGGGTGGTGCGCGCGGTACGCGGCCGGCCCGCCCGGATCGAGCTCAGACCGGTGCAGATGTGGAGCCTGGGCGCGTTGGTGCTGGTCTTCACCGTTGTCCGGAACCTGCCGTTCGGCGGCTGGTTGCATCCTTGATCAACTGGCGAACGTCCAGGTAGTGGGACCGGCGTCGGCCGGATGTGAGGCCTGTGCCGTCCTGCGGATACCATCGCATTGACCATGAGTTTTCCGGCTCATGGGATTTGACCGCCTGGAAGAACCGTCAGGAAGGGGGCCGCTCGCGTGAGTGTGCTCGACGAGATCATCGACGGAGTCCGTGCCGACCTCGCGGAGCGGCAGGCGCGCGTCAGCCTCGACGAGCTCAAGGAGCGCGCGGCGAAGGCGCCCGCCGCCAAGGACGGTGTGGCCGCGCTGCGCGGTGAGGGCGTCAAGGTCATCTGTGAGGTCAAGCGCTCCAGCCCCTCCAAGGGCGCGCTGGCCGCGATCGCCGACCCGGCCGGGCTCGCCGCGGACTACGAGGCGGGCGGCGCGGCCGTCATCTCGGTCCTGACCGAGCAGCGCCGCTTCGGCGGCTCGCTGGCCGACCTGGAGGCGGTCCGGGCCCGGGTGGACATCCCGGTGCTGCGCAAGGACTTCATCGTCACGTCGTACCAGCTGTGGGAGGCCCGCGCGTACGGCGCCGACCTCGCGCTGCTGATCGTCGCCGCCCTCGACCAGCCGGCCCTGGAGTCGCTGATCGAGCGCGCGGTCTCCATCGGCCTCACCCCCCTCGTCGAGGTCCACGACGAGGACGAGGTCGAGCGCGCGGTGGACGCCGGCGCCAAGATCATCGGCGTCAACGCGCGCAACCTGAAGACCCTGGAGGTCGACCGCACCACGTTCGAGCGGGTCGCCCCGGAGATCCCCGACCACATCGTCAAGGTCGCCGAGTCCGGTGTCCGCGGACCGCACGACCTGATCGCCTACGCCAACGCGGGCGCCGACGCGGTCCTGGTCGGCGAGTCCCTGGTCACGGGCCGCGACCCCAAGGCGGCGGTGGCCGACCTGGTGGCGGCGGGCGAACACCCCGCGCTGCGGCACGGCCGGGGCTGATCACCCGCTAGGCTGAACCCGATGACTCTCACGGTGACGACGACAGTGGACCGGTACGCCCGCCTCGCGCGCGGCTGCCGGCCCCGCGGTTGCCGCGCCCCGGCACGCCGGGTCCACGGCCGCCGCGTCCGCTACGTCATCGGTGACGAACCGGGACAGGTGAACGGCCGCCGATGGCAGCGCGCCCCTCAGGGGCGCGGGGCCGTATCTGATCATGCGACTCCGTCGCGTGAGCGCGACCAGCCACACACGGCCTGAGGTCGTACCACGGACTCCGCCCCCACGGCGAATAGTGTCCTTCAACACGCACTCACCGTGAGGTTCTGGCATGCCCAGCGATTTCTTCTTCCCTGACCCCACCGGTCAGGTGCCCAGCGTCGAGGGCTACTTCGGCGCATTCGGCGGCAAGTTCATCCCGGAGGCCCTCGTCGCCGCCGTGGACGAGGTCGCCGTCGAGTACGACAAGGCCAAGCACGACCCCGAGTTCGCCCGCGAGCTCGACGACCTGATGGTCAACTACACCGGCCGCCCCAGCTCCCTCACCGAGGTCCCCCGCTTCGCGGAACACGCGGGCGGCGCCCGGATCTTCCTCAAGCGCGAGGACCTGAACCACACCGGCTCGCACAAGATCAACAACGTGCTCGGCCAGGCCCTGCTCACCAAGCGCATGGGCAAGACCAGGGTGATCGCGGAGACCGGTGCCGGCCAGCACGGCGTCGCCACCGCCACCGCCTGCGCCCTGTTCGGCCTCGACTGCACCATCTACATGGGCGAGATCGACACCCAGCGCCAGGCCCTCAACGTGGCCCGGATGCGGATGCTCGGCGCCGAGGTCATCGCCGTGAAGTCCGGCAGCCGTACGCTCAAGGACGCCATCAACGAGGCGTTCCGGGACTGGGTGGCCAACGTCGACCACACCCACTACCTCTTCGGTACGGTCGCAGGACCGCACCCCTTCCCGGCCATGGTCCGCGACTTCCACCGGGTGATCGGCGTCGAGGCCCGCCGCCAGATCCTGGAGCGCGCCGGCCGTCTCCCCGACGCGGCGATCGCGTGTGTCGGCGGCGGTTCCAACGCCATCGGCCTCTTCCACGCGTTCATCCCCGACGAGGGCGTCCGCCTCATCGGCTGCGAGCCGGCCGGCCACGGCATCGAGACCGGCGAGCACGCGGCCACCCTCACCGCCGGCGAGCCGGGCATCCTGCACGGCTCCCGGTCCTACGTCCTCCAGGACGACGAGGGCCAGATCACCGAGCCGTACTCGATCTCCGCCGGTCTGGACTACCCGGGCATCGGCCCGGAGCACTCCTACCTCAAGGACTCCGGCCGCGGCGAGTACCGCGCGGTCACCGACGACGCGGCCATGCAGGCCCTGCGCCTGCTGTCCCGCACCGAGGGCATCATCCCGGCCATCGAGAGCGCCCACGCCCTCGCCGGCGCCCTGGAGGTCGGCAGGGAACTCGGCAAGGACGGGCTGATCGTCGTCAACCTGTCCGGCCGCGGCGACAAGGACATGGACACCGCCGCGCGCTACTTCGGGCTGTACGACACCGACGCCGAGGTCGCGGCCGACGCCGCCGACACCGCCGAGATCGAGGGGGACGCCAAGTGAGCGGGAACATTCAGCTGCTGTCCGACACCCTCGCCGGTGCCAAGGCCGAGGGCCGTGCCGCGCTCATCGCCTACCTTCCGGCCGGGTTCCCGACCGTGGACGGCGGCATCGAGGCGATCAAGGCCGTACTCGACGGCGGCGCCGACGTCGTCGAGGTCGGGCTGCCGCACAGCGACCCGGTCCTGGACGGCCCGGTCATCCAGACCGCCGACGACATCGCCCTGCGCGGCGGCGTCAAGATCGCGGACGTCATGCGCACGGTCAAGGAAGCCCACGAAGCCACCGGCAAGCCGATCCTCGTCATGACGTACTGGAACCCCATCGACCGCTACGGCGTCGAGCGCTTCACCGCCGAGCTGGCCGAGGCGGGCGGCGCGGGCTGCATCCTGCCCGACCTGCCGGTGCAGGAGTCGGCGCTGTGGAGGGAGCACGCCGAGAAGCACGGCCTCGCGACGGTCTTCGTCGTGGCGCCGAGCAGCAAGGACGAGCGGCTCGCCACGATCACGGCGGCGGGCAGCGGTTTCGTCTACGCGGCCTCGCTGATGGGTGTCACCGGTACGCGTGAATCGGTCGGCGCGCAGGCCCAGAACCTGGTGGAGCGCACCCGGGCCACCGGCACCGAGCTGCCCGTCTGCGTCGGCCTCGGCGTCTCCGACGCGGCCCAGGCCGCCGTGGTCGCCGGCTTCGCCGACGGTGTGATCGTCGGCTCGGCCTTCGTGAAGCGGATGCTGGACGCGCCGGACGACGCGGCCGGTGTGGCGGCCGTCCGCGAACTCGCCGGGGACCTGGCGAAGGGCGTGCGCGGACAGGCGTAATCCGGCACTGCGGGACACACCGCTGGACACAGCAGAACATTCGGTCACTCGAACGGGTGGACCTGGGACCGGGGAGGCGCGGTGCGCCTCCCCGGTTCGTTCTGGGGGTGTGAGCGAGAAGAATCGTGACGGAAAGCGGATGGCCCGCGAGCGGCTGGCGGCCGAGCGCGAGAAGCAGAGGGCCGCGGAGAAGAGGCGGCGCGCGCTCATCGTGGGCGCGAGCGTGGTCTGCGTCCTGGGTCTGGCCGCGGTGATCGGCATCGTGGCCGCGAACAGGGGCAAGGACAAGAACAGCGCGAGCTCCGGCCCGGTCGTGGCGCCCTCCGGCGCGCAGGGCAAGGACAGCCTCGCGATCCCGGTCGGCAACGACGGCGCCAAGGCGACGCTCACCGTCTGGGAGGACTTCCGCTGCCCGGCCTGCCAGGCCTTCGAGACGGCGTACCGTCCGACGCTCCACGAGCTGGTCGACTCCGGCAAGCTCAGAATCGAGTACCACCTGGCCACGCTGATCGACGGCAACCTCGGCGGCAGCGGCTCCCGGCACGCGGGCAACGCGGCGGCCTGCGCCCAGGACGCGGGCAAGTTCCGCGACTTCCACGACGTGCTGTACGAGAACCAGCCGAAGGAAACGGACGACGCGTTCTCCAACGACGACAAGCTGATCGAGCTGGCCGGCAAGGTCGACGGCCTGGTCACGCCGACGTTCGAGAAGTGCGTGAGGAACGGCACGCACAACGCCTGGGTCGTGAAGTCCAACGAGGCCTTCCAGGCCGGAAACTTCGGGGGCACGCCGACCGTGCTGCTCGACGGCAAGAACATCTACCAGGACCAGACCATGACCCCGGCCAAGCTGAAGCAGCTGGTCGAGGATGCGAACAAGGGTTAGGGCGGGGTAAGCGATTCTCACGCCCCTGTTATGGAGCCGTAGCCGGGCTGGTTGCCGTCGCCCCGGTCCGGCACGGTAGCGTCGACCCTGCCATGGAATATCTTGCCTACATTCCCAGCCCTTCGCGCGGAGTGATCCACCTCGGTCCCATCCCGCTGCGCGGCTACGCGTTCTGCATCATCATCGGTGTCTTCGTAGCCGTCTGGCTCGGAAACAAGCGCTGGATCGCCCGGGGCGGGCGGGCCGGCACCGTGGCCGACATCGCGGTCTGGGCCGTACCGTTCGGCCTGGTCGGCGGGCGTCTCTACCACGTGATCACGGACTACGAGCTGTACTTCAGCGCGGGCCGTGACTGGGTGGACGCGTTCAAGGTGTGGCAGGGCGGTCTCGGTATCTGGGGCGCGATCGCGCTCGGCGCGCTGGGCGCGTGGATCGGCTGCCGGCGCCGGGGCATCCCGCTCCCGGCGTACGCCGACGCCATCGCCCCCGGCATCGCCCTCGCCCAGGCCATCGGCCGCTGGGGCAACTGGTTCAACCAGGAGCTGTACGGCCGCGAGACGCACCTTCCGTGGGCCCTGCACATCACCTCCTCCGAGGGCGGCCGGGTCCCGGGCTACTACCACCCGACGTTCCTGTACGAGTCGCTGTGGTGCATCGGCGTCGCCTTCCTCGTGATGTGGGCCGACCGCCGCTTCACGCTCGGGCACGGGCGGGCGTTCGCGCTGTACGTCGCCGCGTACTGCGTGGGCCGCGGCTGGATCGAGTACATGCGCGTCGACGACGCCCACCACATCCTCGGGCTGCGGCTCAACGACTGGACCGCGATGATCGTGTTCCTGCTCGCGGTGCTGTACATCGTGATCTCGGCGAAGAAGCGGCCGGGCCGGGAGGCCGTGGTCGAGCCGGGCGCCGCCGACGGTGAGGCCGACGGCGACAGCGACGCCGACGCCAAGGCCGACGCCGACGCCGAGGCCACCGAGGCCGGGGCGGCTTCGGAGGCGGAGGCCACGGCTTCCAAGAGCGCGGCCCAGGCCGAGAACGAGGCCGAGGACGTCGAAGCCAAGGACGAGGCGGGGTCGGGCACCAAGCAGAGCTGACCCGCTCCGATACGAGGAAGAGGGCGCCCGGGATCGTACCGGGCGCCCTCTTCGCGTGCGGGCCGACGGGCCGAGGCGAGCCCGGCACCGCCGGACAGCGCCGCGGCGGTCCTCGCCGTCGCGGCGGAGGAAAATCACCGGCGGATCGCGATCACTGGCCTCTCGGGATCGTCGGTTGGCGACGTTACCGGCGGATTGGGCTTGCTGGTTCTTGGGATCGTCGGCCGGAGACATCACCGGCGATTGAGCAAGGAGAGGGTTCTTCGGGCCGTCGCCACCACTGCCGCGTCGATGAAGCTGCCGTCCGGGAGGGCCTGGGCGCCCTGTTCCGTGGTGGCCGCCTTGATGATCGTCTCGGCCTGCTCCAGTTCCGCCTCCGTGGGGAGGTAGGCGCGTTCGATGATCGGGAGCTGGCGGGGGTGGATCGCGGCACGGCCCAGGAAGCCCAGGGCGCGGCCGTGCGCGCAGGACGCGGCCAGGCCCTTGAGGTCACGGGTGTCGGGGTGGACCGACTGGGGCGGTGGCGCGAGGCCCGCCGCCCGCGCGGCCACCACGATCCGGGAACGGGACCAGTCGAGGCCGATGTCGCCCCGTACGCCCAGGTCGGCCTGTAGGTCGGCCTCGCCGAGGGAGATGCCCCGCAGCGCGGGGTGCGCGGCGGCGATGGTGTAGGCGTGCTCGATGCCGAGGGCCGACTCGAGGAGGGCGTAGAGGGGGAGAGCGGTGGTCCGGGCCGCGACGTGGTGGATGTCGGAGGGGCCGGTCACCTTGGGAAGACGCAGTCCGTCGAGGCCGGGCAGGCCGAGCAAGGCCTCCAGGTCGGCCTTGGCCCAGGGCGTGTCCAGAGCGTTGATCCGGACGTGGACCGGAACCGGCTGGGGCTGGGTGAGGAGGTCGGCGGTCGCGGCGCGGGCGCACTCCTTGCGGTCGGGGGCGACCGCGTCCTCCAGGTCGATCACCACCACGTCCGCGCCGGAGGCCAGCGCCTTGGTGACGACATGCGGCCGGTCACCGGGGACGTACAGCCAGGTCAGGGGGAAGGCGTTGGCGGTCATACGGCGCCCTCCTCGCGCAGGGCCCGCTGCTGCGCCCCGGTCAGGCCCAGTTCGGTGAGGACCTCGGCCGTGTCGGCGCCGTGCGGACGGCCGGTCCAGCGGATCGCGCCGGGGGTCGAAGAGAGCCGGAAGAGGACGTTCTGCATCCGCAGCGGGCCGAGCTCGGGGTCGGGGACGGTGGTGATCGTGTCCAGGGCCCGGTACTGCGGGTCCTCCATCACGTCCCGTACGTCCTGGATCGGCGCCACCGCCGCCTCCGCCTTCTCGAACTCGGCCAGCACCTCGGCGCGGGTGCGGGCGGCGACCCAGGCGCCGACGGCCGCGTCGAGGACGTCGGCGTGTGCGGCCCGGTCGGCGCCGGTCGCGAACCACGGCTCGTCGATCAGCTCCGCGCGCCCGACCAGCCGCAGTACGCGTTCCGCGATCGACTGGGCCGAGGTGGAGACGGCGACCCAGTTCCCGTCCGCCGTGCGGTAGGTGTTGCGCGGGGCGTTGTTGGTGGAGCGGTTGCCGGTGCGCTCCTGGACGTAGCCGAGCTGGTCGTACCAGGTGGGCTGCGGCCCGAGGACCGTCAGGATCGGCTCGATGATCGCCATGTCGACGACCTGCCCCGCGCCGGTACGGTCCCGGGCGGCGAGCGCGGTCATGACGGCGTACGCGGTCGCCAGGGCGGCGATGGAGTCGGCGAGCCCGAACGGCGGCAGCGTCGGAGGGGCGTCCGGCTCGCCGGTGATCGCGGCGAAACCGCTCATGGCCTCGGCGAGGGTGCCGAAGCCCGGACGGCGGGCGTAGGGCCCGAACTGGCCGAAGGCGGTGACCCGGGTCAGGATCAGCCCGGGGTTGGCGGCGGAGAGCTCCTCCCACCCCAGGTCCCACTTCTCCAGGGTGCCAGGACGGAAGTTCTCGATGACCACGTCGGCGGTCGCGGCGAGCTTCAGCAGCGTCGCGCGGCCGCCCGGCTTGGACAGGTCGAGGGTGATGGCCCGCTTGTTGCGGCCGAGGATCTTCCACCACAGTCCGACGCCCTGCTTGGCCGGGCCGTGGCCGCGGGAGGGATCGGGCTTGGCGGGGTGCTCGACCTTGATGACCTCGGCACCGAAGTCACCGAGCAGGGTGGCGGCGAGGGGCCCGGCGAAGAGGGTCGCGAGATCGAGGACGCGCAGACCGCCGAGGGGCTGGGGCTGTGTGGTCGTACTCATGGCTGTCGTACTCATCCGGTGTACTGGGCCTCGATCTCCGGGCGGTACGGCATCGACGTCGACGCCCCCTCCCGCTGTACGGCGAGCGCCGCCGCGGCGGCCGCCCAGGACAGGGCCTCGCGGACCGGCTTCTCCTCGGCCAGGGCGACCGCGAGGGCGCCGACGAAGGTGTCGCCCGCGCCCGTCGAGTCGACGGCGGTCACCCGGGGAGCGGGGATGACGAGTGGCTGGGCGCCGCGGGTGAGGTAGAGACTGCCGGCCGCGCCCAGGGTGACGACGACCTGCGGTACCAGGTCGAGCAGGGCGGCGGCCGCGTCACGCGGGTCGAAACGGTCGGTGAGAGCCGCGGCCTCGCGCTCGTTGGCCACCAACAGATCGATGTTGTCGAGGAGTTCGGCCGGGAGGGGGCGGGCGGGGGACGGGGTGAGGATGGTGTGCACGCCGTGCCGGCGGGCGGCCTGCGCGCCTGCCACGACCGCCGCGAGGGGGATCTCCAGCTGGAGCAGGAGCGTGTCCGCGGAGGCGATGACCCCCTCGTCGCCGGGGGAGAGGTGGTCGACGGTGCCGTTCGCGCCGGGGACCACGACGATCGCGTTGCCGCCCTCGTTGTCCACGACGATGTGCGCGGTGCCGGAGTGGCACTCGATCGTGCGGAGCGAGTCGGTGTCCACGCCGGAGTGTTCGAGGGTCTCGCGCAGCCGGACGCCGTAGGCGTCGTGGCCGACCGCGCCGATCATCGAGACGGTGGCGCCGGCGCGGGCGGCGGCGATCGCCTGGTTGGCGCCCTTGCCGCCGGGAACCGTACGGAAATCCCGTCCCGTCACGGTCTCGCCGAGCTGCGGGGCCCGCTCGGCGTACGCGACGAGGTCCATGTTCGTGCTGCCGAGTACGGCGATATGGGTCATGGGCGGGTCGCCTCCAGGTGGGTGAGGTGGGCGAGGGTGTCGAAGCCGGTGCCGTCGAAGCCCGCGACGGAGGTGGCGAGCCGGTTCTTGAGGGGCGTCGTCCAGCGGTCGGGGAGGGCGGCGGGGTCGCCGGCGAGCAGTCCGGCGACGGAACCGGCCGTCGCGCCGTTGGAGTCGGTGTCCCAGCCGCCGCTGACCGCGCGGGTGACGGAGCCGGTGAAGTCGCCGTCCGCGTGGCTGAGGGCGGCGGCGATCAACGCGGTGTTGGGGATGACGTGCACCCAGTGGTGGGTGGGGGAGTGGGTGCGGTGGAGTTCGTCCACGACCGTCTCGAAGTCCTCGTGGGTTCCGGCGAGTCGGATCGCGTGGTCGATCGCGATGGCGAGACGGGAGCGGGGCGGGACGACGGACCGGCCGGTGCGCAGACAGGCGTGGATGTCCTGGGTACCGGTGACAGCGGTGGCGATGACGGCCGCCGTGAACATCGCCGCGTAGACACCGTTGGCCGTGTGGGTGAGGGTGGCGTCGCGGTGGGCCTGCTCGGCCGCGGCGGCCGGATCGCCGGGGTTGGTCCAGCCGTGCACATCGGCACGGATCAGCGCGCCGATCCATTCGCGGAAGGGGTTGCGGTGGCGGGCGGAGTACGGGGGTTCGACGCCGGAGAGGAGATTGCGGTAGGCGACGCGCTCGGCGGTGAAGGTGCGGCCCGCGGGGAGTTCGTCCAGCCAGACCTGAGCCACGTCGGTGGTGGTGAAGCCACGACCGTGGCGTTGGAGGAGGAGGACGTTGAGGAGGGGGTAGTTGAGGTCGTCGTCCTCGGGCATACCGTCGATGTTTTCGACGAGTGAGGTGGCGGCGGAGCGGCGGTTCCAGGGGTGGGCGAGCAGCAGATCGGCGGGTACGCCGTGGCCGGTGAAGTAGTGGTTCAGCGGCCAGTTGCCGGTGGCCCGGGCGAGGTCCCGGATGGCGTGCAGGGGAAGTTTCTCCACGGGTTTCCCGAGCAGACAGCCGACGGCCCGGCCGAGCCAGGCCGCTTCGTAGGCACGGGCGGGGACGCTTACCGACGCTTGCAGGGTGCTGTCGCGCCCACCCGTGCCGCCCCAGCGGCACGACTGCCCGCGACTGGAAATGGACGGCGGCTGCAGCGCCCCGTCAGGGGCGCGGGGAACCGCGCGATCAGCCCCCACGCACCCGCAGTCGCACGACGGCCCGCACTCCCCTCCCCGCTGCGCCCTCGGCCACTCCGGACACAGTGCCTTGATCTCCTCCAGACCCGTCGGCTCGTTCAACCTGCTCGGCAGATCCGCGAGTTCGTCGAGCAGGTCCTCCGCCAGCTGCCGCAGATAGCGGGATGCCCGGTCCGGCGACGCCCCGGCTCGCGCAGGAGCATCCGCACCCCCCGCCGCCCGCCACCGCGCCTCGACCGCCGCCGGCTCCCGGCCGTCCTGCCGCGCCTGGCGCAACTCGTGGCCCAGCAGATCCTCCGGCTGGACCCAGGTCAGTCGGAGCAACTCGGGCCTCCGAGGCGGGCGAAGGACTCCTCGTGGACGCGGTGGCGTTCCGCGTCGCGGGTGAAGATCTCCCTCGTCACGGCTGCGAGGACGCGCGGCGGCTCCCACAGGTCCAGCCGGCTCGCCTCCGCGACCCGTTTCGACCACTCCTCGGGTACGGCGGAGCCGAGCGCACCGGCGATCGCGCCCGCCATCGTCGCGATCGAGTCGCAGTCCCGGCCGTAGTTGACGCAGCCGAGAACGGCCCGGCGGTAGTCGCCGCCCGCCACCAGCAACATGCCCAGCGCGACCGGGAGTTCCTCGATCGAGTGGAGACGGGAGGGGCGGCGGGCGCCGAGCGAGGGGGCGCGGTAGTCGGGGCCGACCGTGTCGTATGGGGCGACCGCTTCCCGGAGCGGGCCCAGCGCCGACTCGAAGTCGGTGTGGTGCGACGCCACTTCACAGACCTGTTCGATCGCCGTCCGGGTGCCGTCCTTCGCCAGGGACAGACAGGCCGTGACGACGGAGTCCGGGGTCGCCCCCGGCGAGGCCGCCGCCGCCACCGCCGCCGCGAAGACGCCCGCCGCCTCCCTGCCGTACGACGACTGGTGGGCGCCCGCGACGTCCAGCGCCTCGGCGTACGCGGCCCGCGGATTCGCCGCGTTGACCAGGCCGACCGGCGCCATGTACATCGCCGCACCGCAGTTGACGATGTTGCCGACGCCGGCCTCCCGGGGGTCGACATGGCCGTAGTGGAGGCGGGCCGCCAGCCATTTCTCCGCGAGGAAGATCCGGTGGAGGGGGATGGTCTCCGTCTCCAGCTCCGGGATCCAGCGGGGATTGGTCATCAGGTCGGGGACCAGATGGTCGGCGATCGCGTACGCGTCCAGGTGGTCGCGGACGCGGTCGTACACCCGTACCAGCGCATGGGTCATCAAGGTGTCGTCGGTGACGTGGCCGTCGCCCTTGTGGTACGGCGCGACGGGGCGGGCGGTGCGCCAGGCGTCGCCGTTCCAGGGGCCGACGATGCCGTGGACGCGGCCGCCGTGGCGTTCGACGATCTGGTCGGGGGAGTAGCCCTCGACCGGGCCGCCGAGGGCGTCCCCGACGGCGGCCCCGACGAGCGCTCCGGTGATCCTGTCGTCGAGTGAAGCTCCGGCGCTTTCTTCTCCTTTGGGCGTCATGCACCGAATCATCCACCTGGACGGGCCGGTTGTGTGGCTTCCAGGAGTTCGGCGAGTTCCACGAGGTCGGTACCGGTCAGGCGGGGGAGGGCGCAGCCGGAGAGGGTGCGGCAGGCGTCCCGCCAGGACGGCGGGACCGACTCGGCGCCGCCGAGGGCGCCGGTGAGCGCGCCGGCCAGGGCGGGGGCCGAGTCGGCGACCCTCGACAGACACGCGGCGGCGGGAACGGCCTCGGCGATCCGGCCGCGCGCGGCGGTGGCGAGGGCGAGGGCGACCGGGACGGTCTCGGCGGCGGCGATGCCGTAGCTGTAGACGTGGTCGACGATTTGGTGTTCGAGGAGGGGGATCAGGGCGAACGCGGTGTCCGCGGTGCCGACGAGGGTGAGGGCGTGCCGGGCGTTGCGGCCGATCTCGGTGGACTCGGGGAGTTCGGCGAGGGCCGCAGCCGCGCAGGTCTCGACCTCGGCGCCGACAAGGGCGAGGGCGAGGGCGGCGGCCATGGCGCGGGCGCCGTGCACCCCGTCGCCGTCCTGGGTGTAGCGGGCGTCGAACTCGGCGAGGTCGGCGGCGCGTTGGGGGTCGCCGGGATGGGCGACGGCAAGGGCGCAGGCGCGGACGCAGGCGGCGTCGTCGAAGTAGTGCGGGTTGTCGTGGCCGGTGGCGGGCGGGCGCAGGCCGGTGGCGAGGTTGCCGAGGCCGGCGCGGACGGAGATACGGGCGCGCAGGGGGAGTACGGCCGACTCGACCTCCGGGGCGCGTTCCGCGGCGGCGGCGACCTCGGAGGCCACGGCGGTCCAGGTCAGGTCGATGGCCGCGCGGGTACGGAGCTCGCGGCTGAGGTCGCCGAGGAGGGTGTCGTCGCCGGCGCGCAGGACGGCCTCGGCGGCGAAGGCAGCCCATTCGGCGTCGTCGGAGGGGCCGAGGCGGAGCGGCTCGGGGGGTTGGTTGAGGGCGATGGGGACGGGGAGGGTGGTGGTCGCGTTCTGCTCGGCGAAGGTGTCGAGTTCGCGGGTGAGGCGCCGGGTCCACTCGGGCATCCGGGCGGCGCGGTGCCGGGCGGAGGGCCAGCCGGCGGCGTCCCCCGCGGCGAGCCCGAGGAGCAGGCCCTCGATACGACGCCGGGTCACCGCTGGACCCCGCTGCGTTCGACGCCCAGGGGACTCCGCCCCCTGGACCCCCGGACCCTCGCCCGCCCACCACCCGACTCGGCCGGGGGAAAGGCCGGCGCCGAGTGTCTTGGCTCGGTCGGCAGAGAGGTCGGCGTGGAGAGTGCCGGCTCGGTCGGCAGAGAGGTCGGCGTGGAGAGTGCCGGCTCGGTCGGCAGAGAGGTCGGCGTCGAGTGTCTTGGCTCGGTCGGCAGAGAGGTCGGCGTCGATACTTCCGGCTCGGTCCTCGCTCGCGCCGTGCTCGTCAGCCGTTCCGCCACCTCCAGCACGTGCTGGCCCGCCATCGACGGCAGGCAGCTCCCCCGGGCCGGGCCGATCGCCGCCGCCCACTCCGCAGGGATCGCCGCCTCCCCTCGCGTCGCCCCCGCCAGCGCACCGGCCACCGCCGCCGTCGTGTCCGCGTCACGGCCCATGTTCACGGCCGTCAGCACCGCCTCCCGGAAGTCGCCGTCCGCCGCCGCGTACGCGCCGAAGGCCAGGGCCACCGCCTCCGGGGCCAGGTCGGTCCACGGATAGCCGCCGATGACGACCGCGGAGCGGACCGCCCGTTCGCCGCGGTGGGCCACCGAGACGGCCCGGCGCAGGGAGCGGGCCGTCCAGGAGTCGTCCGGGACCACCGCGAGCGCGGCCGCGACCACCGCCGTGGGGGGAGCGCCCACCATCGCCGCGGCCACCCCCGCCGCCACTGCCTGGCCGCCGTAGATGCCCTCACCCTCGTGGCTGACCGAGCCGTCGATCGCGACCAGGCGGGCCGCCTCGGCGGGGCGGCCCGCCGCGAAGACGCCGAAGGGGGCCGCCCGCATGGCCAGGCCGTCGCTCCAGGCGTGCCGGTGCTGGGCGGAGATGGGGGCTGCGAGGCCCCGCCGGAGGTTCTCCAGCGTGCCGCGTTCGCTGAAACCCGCGCCCTTGAAGGGGCCCTCGGCGCGGTCGGCGATCCACTCGTGCCAGGCCGCCTCGACATGGGCGGGGGTGAGTGCCGAGCCGTGGCGGGCGAGGAGGAGGCCGGAGAAGATCGCGTACTCCGTGTCGTCCGTGCCCGCGGGGTTGTCGGTGACGTATCCCGTGATGCGCCCCCAGCGGGCGCGGATCTCGGAGGGCTTCATGTTCTCCGCCGGCGCCCCGAGCGCGTCTCCCACGGCCAGGCCCAGCAGCGCGCCCCGAGCCCGGTCGCGCAGTTCCGAGGCGGGCTCGTCGGGGGCGGGGACCGGCGGTGTGCAGACGATCGATGACATGGGCTGACCTCTCCGGGAGGGGCTTCGCGCGGCGGCGCGGAACCGTTTGCGGATGTGTCCCACCAACGGCGGTTGACCGCAGCCTTGGAGGTCCTCACATCACCCGGTCGACATCTGTGCGACTCATCGCACAGGTGAGCGGAGAGAGGTAAAGCCGCAGGTTAGCCGAGCCTTTCCTTGCTGGCGGAAGGGAATGACGCGGCGTACCGTCAGCGTTGTCGAAAGATAGAACTTGTCCAAACTTAGCTTTGCCTCAGCTTATCCGGGGCCGGCTTCAGGACCTGCTTCCAAGATCCGCCGCCTGCTTTCAAGACCTACTGGGGGACCTTCATGGCCGTCATCGAGACCCAAGCGACACTGCACGAAGCCCACCGCGACAACCACACTCACCGGGATGTCAACGGAGGCTGGCTGCGGCCCGCTGTCTTCGGCGCCATGGACGGACTCGTCTCCAACCTCGCCCTGATGACCGGCGTGGCCGGCGGGGCCGTCGGTCATCAGACCATTGTCATCACCGGGCTCGCGGGGCTGGCCGCCGGTGCCTTCTCCATGGCCGCCGGCGAGTACACCTCCGTCGCCTCGCAGCGCGAGCTCGTCGAGGCCGAGCTGGACGTCGAGCGGCGGGAGCTGCGCAAGCACCCGCAGGACGAGGAGGCCGAGCTGGCCGCGCTGTACGAGGCGCGGGGCGTCGAGCCGGCGCTGGCCCGGGAGGTCGCCCGGCAGCTGTCCGCCGACCCGGAGCAGGCGCTGGAGATACACGCCCGGGAAGAGCTCGGCATCGATCCCGGCGATCTGCCGTCGCCGCTGGTCGCCGCCGTGTCGTCGTTCGGGTCGTTCGCGCTGGGCGCACTGCTGCCCGTACTGCCCTTCCTGCTCGGGGCCACCGCCCTCTGGCCCGCCCTGCTGCTGGCGCTCGCCGGGCTCTTCGGCTGCGGTGCCGTGGTGGCCAGGGTGACCGCGCGGAGCTGGTGGTTCAGCGGTCTGCGGCAGCTCGCGCTGGGTGGTGCGGCGGCCGGTGTGACGTACATCCTGGGCATGTTGTTCGGGACGGCCGTAGGATAGTGACACTGGTACCTATGCGTTGGGCCGCATAAATACCCGTTACTCGCTGGTTTCGAATGCTTAACCACGGGGCATGAGCCGTAAGCGCTGCGGGCAATGACGCCTGTCGTGCACCCGTGGGGCGACGATCGCGCTCGCTCCCGCCCCCTTGGGCCGATGGACATCGATCTGTCCGGATCGGTCCCCCACCACCTTCACCGCCTTGAGCGGTGCCCCGCCGAAACCCCCACGGCGTCCGCATGTTGAAACGGTGTATCCAGTTCCCGAGAACCGCTTCATCATGTAACCTGCGTGAAATTTTGCAACAAAAACGCAGAGGGCCAACGTCGTCCCTCGGCACCTGCTATATGCCACTGACGACGACGGGAGAGCCGATGCGTACGCCGCGCCAGCCGTCCCAGCACTCCACGAATGGCCAGAACTGGTCCTTCATGGATGCTCGCCCTGCTGCGCAGGGTATGTACGACCCCCGCAACGAGCGCGACGCCTGTGGCGTCGGCTTCGTGGCCAACCTCACCGGTGAGGCGAGCCATGCGCTGGTCGAACAGGCGCTCACCGTTCTGCGGAACCTGGAGCACCGCGGCGCCACCGGCTCGGAGCCCGATTCGGGGGACGGCGCGGGCGTCCTCTCCCAGGTGCCCGACGCCTTCTTCCGTGAGGTGGCCAGATTCGACCTGCCGGCGGCCGGTTCGTACGCCGTCGGTATCGCCTTCCTCCCCGAGGACGGCACCCAGGACGCCGTCTCGCGGATCGAGACGATCGCGGGCGAGGAGGGCCTCACCGTCCTCGGCTGGCGTGAGGTTCCGGTCGCCCCGGGGCTGCTCGGCGCCACCGCCCGCTCCACCATGCCGGTCTTCCGGCAGGTCTTCGTCACCGACGGCGCCAGCGAGGGCATCGCGCTGGACCGCAAGGCGTTCGTGCTGCGCAAGCGCGCCGAGCGCGAGGTGGGCGTCTACTTCCCGTCGCTGTCCGCGCGGACCATCGTCTACAAGGGCATGCTGACCACCGGCCAGCTGGAGCCCTTCTTCCCGGACCTGTCCGACCGCCGCTTCGCGTCCGCGATCGCGCTCGTGCACTCCCGGTTCTCCACGAACACCTTCCCGTCGTGGCCGCTCGCGCACCCCTACCGCTTCGTCGCCCACAACGGTGAGATCAACACCGTCAAGGGCAACCGCAACTGGATGGTCGCCCGCGAGTCCCAGCTGGTCTCCGACCTGTTCGGCCCGCAGGACAAGCTCGACCGCGTCTTCCCGATCTGTACGCCCGACGCCTCCGACTCGGCGTCCTTCGACGAGGTGCTCGAACTCCTGCACCTGGGCGGACGCTCGCTGCCGCACTCCGTGCTGATGATGATCCCGGAGGCGTGGGAGAACCACGACTCCATGGACGAGGCCCGCCGCGCCTTCTACGGCTTCCACGCCACGATGATGGAGCCGTGGGACGGCCCCGCCTGCGTCACCTTCACCGACGGCTCCCAGGTCGGCGCGGTTCTCGACCGCAACGGTCTGCGCCCCGGCCGCTACTGGGTCACCGACGAGGGCCTGGTCGTCCTCGGCTCCGAGGTCGGCGTCCTCGACATCGACCCCGCCAAGGTCGTCCGCAAGGGCCGGCTGCAGCCCGGCAAGATGTTCCTCGTCGACACCGTCGAGCACCGCATCATCGAGGACGACGAGATCAAGGCGACCCTCGCCGCCGAGCAGCCGTACGCCGAATGGCTGGAGGCCGGCGAGATCGAGCTGGGCGACCTGCCCGAGCGCGAGCACATCGTCCACACCCACGCCTCGGTCACCCGCCGCCAGCAGACCTTCGGCTACACCGAGGAAGAGCTGCGCGTCATCCTCGCGCCGATGGCCAAGGCCGGCGCCGAGCCGATCGGCTCCATGGGCACCGACTCGCCCATCGCTGCGCTGAGCGAGCGCCCCCGCCTGCTCTTCGACTACTTCACCCAGCTGTTCGCGCAGGTCACCAACCCGCCGCTGGACGCCATCCGCGAGGAGCTCGTGACCTCGCTGCGCTCGTCCCTCGGCCCGGCCGGCAACCTGCTCGACCCGACGGCCGCTTCCTGCCGCTCCGTCGTGCTGCCCTTCCCGGTCATCGACAACGACGAGCTGGCCAAGCTCATCCACATCAACGCCGACGGCGACATGCCCGGCTTTAAGGCCGCGACCCTGTCCGGTCTGTTCCGGGTCTCCGGCGGCGGCGACGCGCTGGCCGCGCGCATCGAGGAGATCTGCGCCGAGGCCGACGCCGCCATCGAGAACGGCGCCCGGCTCATCGTGCTGTCGGACCGCCACTCGGACGCCGAGCACGCGCCGATCCCGTCGCTGCTGCTCACCGCGGCCGTCCACCACCACCTCATCCGCACCAAGCAGCGCACCCAAGTGGGCCTGCTGGTCGAGGCCGGTGACGTCCGCGAGGTCCACCACGTCGCCCTGCTGATCGGCTTCGGCGCCGCCGCGGTCAACCCGTACCTGGCCATGGAGTCCGTCGAGGACCTGACCCGCGCGGGCACCTTCCTGCCGGGCATGGAGGCCGAGCAGGCCATCCGCAACCTGATCTACGCCCTCGGCAAGGGCGTCCTGAAGGTCATGTCCAAGATGGGCATCTCCACGGTCGCCTCCTACCGCGGCGCCCAGGTCTTCGAGGCCGTCGGTCTCGAAGAGGGCTTCGTCGACAAGTACTTCAACGGCACCGCCTCCAAGATCGGCGGCGTCGGCATCGACGTCATCGCCAAGGAGGTCGCCGCCCGCCACGCCAAGGCCTACCCGTCCTCCGGCATCGCGCCGGCCCACCGCGCCCTGGAGATAGGGGGCGAGTACCAGTGGCGTCGTGAGGGCGAGCCGCACCTGTTCGACCCGGAGACGGTCTTCCGCCTCCAGCACTCCACGCGCGCGGGCAGCTACGACATCTTCAAGAAGTACACGGACCGTGTGAACGAGCAGTCCGAGCGCCTGATGACGCTGCGCGGGCTCTTCGGCTTCAAGAGCGACCGGGAAGCCATCTCCATCGACGAGGTCGAGCCGGTCTCCGAGATCGTCAAGCGGTTCTCGACCGGTGCCATGTCGTACGGCTCCATCTCGCGCGAGGCCCACGAGACCCTCGCCATCGCCATGAACCAGCTGGGCGGCAAGTCCAACACCGGTGAGGGCGGCGAGGACCCGGACCGTCTCTACGACCCCGCGCGCCGGTCCGCCATCAAGCAGGTCGCCTCCGGCCGCTTCGGCGTCACCTCCGAGTACCTGGTCAACGCGGACGACATCCAGATCAAGATGGCCCAGGGCGCCAAGCCCGGCGAGGGCGGCCAGCTGCCCGGCCACAAGGTCTACCCGTGGGTCGCCAAGACCCGGCACTCCACCCCGGGTGTCGGTCTGATCTCCCCGCCGCCGCACCACGACATCTACTCCATCGAGGACCTCGCCCAGCTGATCCACGACCTCAAGAACGCGAACCCGAAGGCCCGGATTCACGTCAAGCTGGTCTCCGAGGTCGGCGTCGGCACGGTCGCCGCGGGTGTCTCCAAGGCCCACGCGGACGTCGTGCTCATCTCCGGCCACGACGGCGGTACGGGTGCCTCCCCGCTGACCTCGCTGAAGCACGCGGGCGGTCCCTGGGAGCTCGGCCTCGCCGAGACCCAGCAGACCCTGCTGCTCAACGGCCTGCGCGACCGCATCGTCGTGCAGACCGACGGCCAGCTGAAGACCGGCCGTGACGTGGTCATCGCCGCGCTGCTCGGCGCCGAGGAGTTCGGTTTCGCGACCGCGCCGCTCGTCGTCTCCGGCTGCATCATGATGCGCGTCTGCCACCTCGACACCTGCCCGGTCGGCGTCGCCACCCAGAACCCGGTGCTGCGCGACCGCTTCTCCGGCAAGGCCGAGTACGTGGTGAACTTCTTCAAGTTCATCGCCGAGGAGGTCCGCGAGATCCTCGCCGAGCTGGGCTTCCGCACCATCGAGGAGGCCGTCGGCCACGCGGAGGCGCTCGACGTCACCCGTGCCGTGAACCACTGGAAGGCGCAGGGCCTGGACCTGGCCCCGCTCTTCTATGTGCCCGAGCTCCCCGAGGGCGCCTCCCTGCACCAGACCGTCGCGCAGGACCACGGCCTGGAGAAGGCCCTGGACAACGAGCTGATCAAGCTCGCCTCCGACGCCCTGGCCGCCTCCAGCGCCACCGACGCCCAGCCGGTGCGCGCCCAGATCAAGGTGCGCAACATCAACCGCACGGTCGGCACCATGCTCGGCCACGAGGTGACGAAGAAGTTCGGCGGCGCGGGTCTGCCCGACGACACCATCGACATCACCTTCACCGGCTCGGCCGGCCAGTCCTTCGGCGCCTTCCTGCCGCGCGGTGTCACGCTCCGCCTGGAGGGCGACGCCAACGACTACGTCGGCAAGGGCCTCTCCGGCGGCCGCGTCATCGTCCGCCCGGACCGGGCGGCCGACCACCTCGCCGAGTACTCCACCATCGCGGGCAACACCATCGCCTACGGCGCGACCGGCGGCGAGCTGTTCCTGCGCGGCCGTACCGGTGAGCGGTTCTGCGTCCGCAACTCCGGTGCGCTGGTGGTCTCGGAGGGCGTGGGCGACCACGGCTGCGAGTACATGACCGGCGGCCGCGCGGTCGTCCTCGGCGAGACGGGCCGCAACTTCGCGGCCGGTATGTCCGGCGGCGTCGCGTACGTGATCGACCTGAACGTCGACAACGTCAACGTCGGCAACGTCGACGCCGTCGAGGCGCTCGACGACAGCGACAAGCAGTGGCTGCACGACGTGGTGCGTCGGCACGCCGAGGAGACCGGCTCCACGGTCGCCGAGAAGCTGCTCGCCGACTGGGACGTGGCCGTGCAGCGGTTCAGCAAGATCATTCCTGGCACTTACAAGGCAGTGCTCGCCGCCAAGGACGCCGCCGAGCGAGCGGGTCTCTCCGAGACCGAGACCCACGAGAAGATGATGGAGGCGGCGATCAATGGCTGACCCGAAGGGCTTCCTGAACCACGGCCGTGAGGTCGCCAAGACCCGCCCCGTCGCCGACCGCGTCCGGGACTGGAACGAGGTCTACGTCCCCGGCTCCCTGCTGCCGATCATCAGCAAGCAGGCCAGCCGCTGCATGGACTGCGGCATCCCGTTCTGCCACAACGGCTGTCCGCTCGGGAACCTGATCCCCGAGTGGAACGACTTCGCCTACCGCGAGGACTGGACGGCGGCCTCCGAGCGCCTGCACGCGACCAACAACTTCCCGGAGTTCACCGGTCGTCTCTGCCCGGCCCCCTGCGAGTCGGCCTGCGTGCTCGGCATCAACCAGCCGGCCGTCACCATCAAGAACGTCGAGGTCTCGATCATCGACAAGGCGTGGGACGCGGGCACCGTCGCTGCGCAGGCTCCCGAGCGCCTGTCGGGCAAGACCGTCGCGGTCATCGGCTCGGGCCCGGCGGGCCTCGCCGCCGCCCAGCAGCTGACCCGGGCCGGCCACACGGTCGCCGTCTACGAGCGCGCCGACCGCATCGGCGGCCTGCTCCGCTACGGCATCCCCGAGTTCAAGATGGAGAAGCGGCACATCAACCGCCGTATCGAGCAGATGCGCGCGGAGGGCACCCGCTTCCGTACCGGTATCGAGATCGGCCGCGACCTCAAGGCGACCGACCTCAAGAAGCGGTACGACGCGGTCGTCATCGCCGCAGGCGCCACGACCGCCCGTGACCTCCCGGTCCCCGGCCGCGAGCTCAAGGGCGTCTACCAGGCGATGGAGTACCTGCCTCTGGCCAACAAGGTCCAGGAGGGCGACTACGTCACGTCCCCCATCTCGGCCGAGGGCAAGCACGTGGTCGTGATCGGCGGCGGCGACACCGGCGCGGACTGCGTGGGCACCGCCCACCGCCAGGGCGCGGCCTCGGTCACGCAGCTGGAGATCATGCCCCGCCCGGGCGAGGACCGGGCGCCGCACCAGCCGTGGCCGACGTTCCCGATGCTCTACAAGGTCACCTCGGCGCATGAGGAGGGCGGCGAGCGGGTCTACTCCGTCTCCACCACCCACTTCGAGGGCGACGAGGAAGGCAACGTCCAGTGGCTGCACCTCACCGAGGTGGAGTTCATCGACGGCAAGCTGACCTCGAAGCCGGGCACCGAGCGCAAGATCCCCGCCCAGCTGGTCACCCTGGCCATGGGCTTCACCGGCACCGACCGGGTGAACGGCGTGGTCGACCAGTTCGGTCTCGAGCTCGACGAGCGCGGCAACGTCGCCCGCGACGCCGACTTCCAGACCAACGTCCCCGGTGTCTTCGTCGCCGGTGACGCGGGCCGCGGCCAGTCGCTCATCGTCTGGGCGATCGCGGAGGGCCGCTCGGCCGCCAAGGGCGTCGACCGCTTCCTCACGGGCGCGAGCGACCTCCCGGCCCCGATCCGGCCCACGGACCGCTCGCTGATGGTCTGACCCATCACCCCATAGAACGTCCCGTACAACGGCGTACGGAACACAGACGGCGCCTGCCCCACAGTCCCCGACCGGACGACTGGGCAGGCGCCGCCGAGTGTCCGCTGATCAAGTAGTCTCGGCCTCCTGACCATGGGGTGAGGGGGAGCAGAGGATGGCCGCGATCAGTCTCAGCAAGGTGGAGCAGACCGCGCCCGCCCTCGTCGGCGCCTACCGCTCCGCCGGGATCTCCCTCACCAAGCACGGCCTCGACGGACTGCGCGCCGCCGTCTACCTGGTCGTCGACTACTCCGGCTCGATGAAGCCGTACTACGCGGACGGCAGCGTCCAGGCGCTCGCCGACCGGGTGCTGGGGCTCTCCGCGCACCTGGACGACGACGGTCAGGTCCCCGTCGTCTTCTTCTCCACCGACATCGACGCGGTCACCGACATCAAGCTCGCCGAGCACAAGGGCCGTATCGAGCAGATCGCGGCCGGGCTCGGGCACATGGGCAAGACCAGCTACCACCTGGCGATGGACGCGGTCATCGACCACTACCTCGACAGCGGCGCCACCGATCCCGCCCTGGTCGTCTTCCAGACCGACGGCGGCCCCATCAACAAGCCCGCCGCGGAACGCTACCTGTGCAAGGCGGCCAAGCTGCCGCTGTTCTGGCAGTTCGTCGGCTTCGGCGACCCGAACAGCAAGCAGTTCGACTTCCTGCGCAAACTCGACGAGCTGGCGGTCCCGGGAAAGCGGGCGGTGGACAACGCGGGCTTCTTCCACGCCGGTTCGGACCCGATGCGGGTCCCGGACGGCGAACTGTACGACCGGCTCGTGGGCGAGTTCCCGCAGTGGCTGGCGGCGGCGCGGGCGGCGGGCATCGTACGCGCCGACTGACCCCTTCCGCCCCGGCCGACTTTACGTCGCACCGTTGGCTGTCGGGGTCCTGTCGTGCCACCCTGATGAGTGATCCGGCGGGGAGGCGACGCGACGTATGGACGACGCGGCACGAACGGTGAACGGCCAGGCACGGGTGGGGAGTTCCACTGATTCCGCGCGCAGGGCGGATCCCCCGGGCAAGGGTGAGAAACTCGCGGACTGGGCCGACGGAAGGCTCGGGATCTACTCCCTGGCCAAGGCCAACATGCGCAAGGTGTTCCCGGACCACTGGTCCTTCATGCTGGGCGAGGTCTGCCTCTACAGCTTTCTCATCCTGATCCTCACCGGCATCTACCTCACGCTCTTCTTCGAGCCCAGCGGCGCCGAGGTCGTCTACCACGGCAGCTACGGCCCGATGAACGGCATCATCATGACCAAGGCGTACGAGTCGACGCTGCACATCAGCTTCGACGTACGCGGCGGGCTGCTGATCCGGCAGATCCACCACTGGGCGGCGCTGGTCTTCGTCGCCGGGATGTTCGTCCACATGATGCGGGTGTTCTTCACGGGCGCCTTCCGCAAGCCCCGCGAGATCAACTGGCTGTTCGGCTGGACCCTGCTGTTCCTCGCCATCCTCACCGGCCTGACCGGCTACTCGCTCCCCGACGACCTGCTCTCCGGCACCGGCGTCCGGTTCGCCGACGGCGCGATCCTGTCGATCCCGATCGTCGGGACGTACATCTCGATGTTCCTGTTCGGCGGGGAGTTCCCCGGCCACGACATCATCTCCCGCTTCTTCCCGATCCACGTCCTGCTGCTGCCCGGGATCATGCTGGGACTGGTCGTCGCCCATCTGATCCTGGTCTTCTACCACAAGCACACCCAGTACCCGGGGCCCGGGCACGACCAGAAGAGCGTGGTCGGCATGCCCTTCCTGCCGGTCTACATGGCCAAGGCCGGCGGTTTCTTCTTCCTCGTCTTCGGCGTCCTCGCGATCATGGGCGGCATCGCCACCATCAACCCCGTGTGGGCGTTCGGCCCCTACCGCCCCGACCTGGTCACCACCGGTGCCCAGCCCGACTGGTACCTGGGCTTCTCCGAGGGCCTGATCCGGGTGATGCCCGGCTGGGAGATCAACGCCTGGGGCCACACCCTGGAACTGGGCGTCCTGATCCCCTTCTCGGTCTTCCCGCTGTTCCTGCTGGCCATCGGCGTCTACCCGTTCATCGAGGCGTGGATCACCGGCGACAAACGCGAGCACCACATCCTCGACCGGCCGCGCAACACACCCGTCCGAACCGCCCTCGGCGTGGCCTGGCTCAGCCTGTACGTCGTCCTGCTGATCGGCGGCGGCAACGACATCGTCGCCACCCATCTCCATCTCGCCATCAACTCGATCACCTGGTTCGTCCGGATCTCCGTCTTCGTCGTCCCCGTCCTCGCCTTCGTCGTCACGAAGCGGGTCTGCCTCGGCCTGCAACGCCGGGACCGCGACAAGGTCCTGCACGGCAGAGAGACCGGCCTCATCAAGATGCTCCCGCACGGCGAGTACATCGAGGTCCACGAACCCCTCACCCAGGACCGCCTGTTCACCCTCACCCAGCACGAACAGGACCCGCCGTACGAACTCGGCCCGCTCGAGGACGCGAACGGGGTACGGCGAAAGGTCACGCTCGGGCAGCGGGTACGGGCGAGCCTGGCCAAGGGAATGTTCGGCCCGGACACCCATATCCCGAAGCCGACGGAGCAGGAGTACCGGGAGATCACGAGCGGGGACCACCACTAGAACGCCCCGAGGGGAAGCGCCCCCTTGGGGGCGCGGGGAACTGCGCGACCAGCCCCCACCGGCCCGCAGTCAACGACGCCCGAGAACCACCCCCATGCACTCTTCCGGCGCCCCCCAAGCCGCGCGCAGTGCACGCGCCTTGGTCAGCCAGAGCGACAGGTCGTACTCGGCGGTGTAGCCGATCGCGCCGTGCAGTTGCAGCGCCGCCCGCGCCCCGGCATAGGCGGCCTCGCATGCGTTGAGCTTCGCCGCTGCCACGTCCGACGGAGTCATCGTCACCGCCGCCCCGAAGACCAACGGCCGGGCGAACTCCAGGGCGATCTTCGCGTCGGCCAACCTGTGCTTGACCGCCTGGAACGACCCGATGGGTACCCCGAACTGGGTCCGCTGCCTGACGTACGCCACCGTTCTGTCGAGCAGCGCCAGCCCCACCCCCAGCGCCTGCGCGGCCGTGGCGAGCCGCGCCCAGGACAGCGCCTCCGACCACGCCGGCTTCGCGCTGATCAGCTCACCGACCGGAGGCAGCGGTGTCAGCCGGCGCGCGGGGTCCAGCGACCGGCGCACCGCACCGGCACCGGGCGACAACCGCAGCCCGTCCGGCGTCGCGGCGAGCCGCAGCCCCGCCGCGTCCCCGTCCAGCGCATACCCGTACCCGTGCCCGGCGAAGTCCGTCGTCACCGTGGCCATCGTCCCGCCCGCCGCGATCCCCGGGAGGAACCGCTTGGCGAGGTCGGCACTCTCACCGAGCAGCACCGCCGCGGCCACCGTCTCCACCAACGGCCCCGGCACCGCGTGGCGACCCAACTCGATGAAAGCCACAGCGAGGTCGACAGGCCTGCGCCCCACCCCGCCGTACTCCTCCGGCACCGCCAGCCCGAACACCCCCGCCTCGCCCACCCGCCCCCACAACGCCCGCCCGCTCGCGTGATCCCCGCGGCTCCAGTCCCGTACCACCGCCGGGGTGTCGGCGGCCGTCAGCAGCGCCCGCAGGGCGTCGGCGAAGTCCCGCTGCTCGGTGTCGAGGAGGAAACGCATGTCAGCGGCGTCCCTTCGGCAGGCCGAGCAGACGCTCGGCGATGATGTCGCGCTGGATCTCGTTGGTGCCCGCGTAGACGGGGCCGGCGAGCGAGAAGACGTATCCCTCGCACCACGGCGTGTCGGCCAACTCGCCTTCTGTACCCAGCAGATCGAGCGCCGTCTCGTGCAGCGCCAGGTCCAGCTCGGACCAGAACACCTTGTTCAGGCTGGACTCCGGGCCCAGGGACTCGCCGTCCAGGAAGCGGGAGGCGGCCGCGTAGGTGAAGAGCTGATACGCGCGGGCGCCGATGACGGCGTCGGCCACCCGGGCCGCGGCGGACTCGGGGGCGCCCTGTGCCCGCCAGAGGTCCAGCAACCGGCCGGCGGCGGCCAGGAACCGGCCCGGCGACCGCAGCGTCAGCCCCCGCTCGTTGCCCGCCGTCGACATCGCGATCCGCCAGCCCTGGCCGGGTTCGCCGATCACGTCCTCGTCGGGCACGAACACCTCGTCCAGGAACAGTTCCGCGAACGCCGGCTTCCCGTCGAGCCGGCCGATCGGGCGGACGGTCACCCCCGGTGCGCGCAGGTCGAACATCAGGTAGGTGAGCCCCTGATGCGGTTTCGGCGTCTGCGGCTCGCTGCGGAACAGGCCGAACGCGCGGTCCGCGAAGGCGGCCCGTGACGACCAGGTCTTCTGGCCGCGCAGCAGCCAGCCGCCGTCCGTCCGCACGGCCCTGGAGGTGAGGGCGGCCAGGTCGGAACCGGCCCCGGGCTCGGACCAGGCCTGCGCCCAGACGACCTCGCCGGTGGCCATCCGCGGCAGCACCCGCGCACGCTGCTCCTCCGTGCCGTGGTCGAAGAGGGTCGGCGCGAGCAGGCTGATGCCGTTCTGGCCGACCCGCCCGGGCGCGCCCGCCGCGTAGTACTCCTCCTCGAACACCAGCCACCGCAGCAGCCCCGCGTCCCGGCCGCCGTACCGCTCCGGCCAGGACACCACCGACCAGCGGTCCGCGGCCAGTTGGGCCTCCCAGGCGCGGTGCGCCGCGAAGCCCTCCGCGGTCTCCAGGGAGGGGAGCGGAGGGCTGGGCACATGTTCCGCCAGCCAGGCGCGGGCCTCGGCGCGGAACTCCTCGTCGGCCGGGGTGTGGGTCAGGTCCACGGTCGCCGTCACCGTCCTTCCCTAACAAGTGTTTGGTAGGTTAGCGTGGGCCCATGACAGGCGTCGAGAGTGTCGAGAGTCCGGAGTACGTGCCCGGGCACGGGCTGCTCGCGGGGCGCACCGCCGTCATCACGGCCGCGGCCGGGGCGGGCATCGGCGGTGCGACCGCGCGCCGCTTTCTGGAGGAGGGCGCGCGCGTGCTGATCAGCGATGCGCATGCCCGGCGACTGAAGGAGCACGAGGCCGAACTGGCCGGCCGGCATCCGGGGGCCGTGACCGCACTTCCCTGCGATGTGACCGACGAGACCCAGGTGCAGGCCCTGTTCGACACCGCCGTGCGCACGCACGGACGGCTGGACATCGTCGTCAACAACGCGGGCCTCGGCGGGACTTCGGCGCTCGTCGAGATGGCCGACGAGCAGTGGGAGCGGGTCCTCGACGTCACTCTCAACGGCACCTTCCGGTGTGTGCGCGCCGCCCTTCGGCTCTTTCGTGAGAGCGGGGACGGCGGGGTGATCGTCAACAACTCCTCCGTCGTGGGCTGGCGGGCCCAGGCCGGACAGGCGCACTACGCCGCCGCCAAGGCCGGCGTGATGGCGCTGACCCGGTGCGCGGCGGTCGAGGCCGCCGAGTACGGGGTACGGGTCAACGCCGTGGCGCCGAGCCTCGCCATGCATCCGCACCTGGTGAAGGTGACGTCCGCCGAACTGCTGGAGGAACTCACCGCCCGCGAGGCCTTCGGGCGTTACGCCGAGCCGTGGGAGGTGGCCAACGCGATCGTCTTCCTGGCGTCCGGCTACTCCTCGTACCTCACCGGCGAGGTCCTCTCCGTCAGCAGCCAGCATCCCTGACGGCGGAGCGACGAGAATGTACCCGTGCCGACCAAGAAGAAGCCCCAGGTGACCGCGGCTCCCGCCCGGCGCCGCGAACTCCTCGAGACCGCCGCCGAGGTCTTCGCCGAGCAGGGCTACAACGCCACCACCGTACGCAAGATCGCGGACCATGCGGGCATGCTCGCGGGCAGCCTCTACTACCACTTCGACTCCAAGGAGTCGATGCTGGAGGAGATCCTGCGGACCTTCCTCGATGAGCTCTGGGACGGCTACGACACCGTCCTGGACGCCGGACTCGGCCCCCGCGAGACCCTGGAAGCCCTGGTCACCGAGTCCTTCCGGGAGATCGACCGGCACCGCGCCGCCGTCGCGATCTACCAGAAGGAGAGCAAGCAGCTGGTCGCGCAGGAGAGGTTCGGCTTCCTCGCCGAGTCGCAGCGCAGGTTCGAGAAGGCGTGGCTGGCCACGCTGGAGCGCGGGGTCGCCGCGCACGTCTTCCGCGCCGACCTCGATGTCCGCCTCACCTACCGGTTCGTCCGCGACACCGTGTGGGTCGCGGCCTCCTGGTACCGGCCCGGCGGACAGCACAGCCCGGAGGAGATCGCCCGGCAGTACCTGTCGATGGTGCTGGACGGGATCGCCGTCCGCGAATAGCTCACCCATTCGTTGAAAACCCCTTTCTGACGAGGGAGTTGCTGACATGGCCGAGGCCTACATCGTCGAAGCGGTGCGTACGCCCGTCGGGCGGCGCGGGGGCGGACTGAGCGGCGTCCACCCGGCCGATCTGGGCGCCCATGTGCTGCGGGCCCTGGTCGAGCGGTCGGGCGTGGACCCGGCCGCCGTCGAGGACGTCGTCTTCGGCTGCCTGGACGCGGTGGGACCGCAGGCCGGTGACATCGCCCGGACCAGCTGGCTGGCGGCCGGGCTGCCCGAGGAGGTGCCGGGCGTGACCGTCGACCGGCAGTGCGGCTCCTCGCAGCAGGCCGTGCACTTCGCCGCGCAGGCCGTCCTGTCGGGCACTCAGGACCTGGTGGTCGCCGGCGGTGTGCAGAACATGTCCCAGGTCCCCATCGCCTTCGCCTCCCGCCAGGCCGCCGCGCCGCTGGGCCTGACGGAGGGCCCCTTCCTGGGCAGCGAGGGCTGGCGGGCCCGGTACGGCCGGCAGCCCGTCAACCAGTTCGCCGGCGCCGAGATGATCGCCGCCAAGTGGGACATCAGCCGCCAGGACCAGGAGGAGTTCGCCCTGCGCTCCCACCGGCGGGCCCTGAGCGCCATCGACGAGGGCCGCTTCGAGCGCGAGACCGTCGCCTACGGCCCGGTCGCCGTGGACGAGGGGCCGCGCCGGGAGACCTCCCTGGAGAAGATGGCCGCCCTCAAGCCGGTCGTCGACGGTGGCACCATCACCGCCGCCTGCTCCTCCCAGGTCTCCGACGGCGCCGCCGCGATGCTCCTCGCCTCCGAACGGGCCGTCCGCGAACACGGACTGCGCCCCCGCGCCCGCGTCCACCACCTCTCCGTCCGCGGCGAGGACCCCATCCGGATGCTCTCCGCGCCGATCCCGGCCACCGCGCACGCCCTGAAGAAGACCGGCCTCACCATCGACGCCATCGACCTCGTCGAGATCAACGAGGCCTTCGCCCCGGTCGTCCTCGCCTGGCTCAAGGAGACCGGCGCCGACCCCGCCAGGGTCAACGTCAACGGCGGCGCGATCGCCCTCGGTCACCCGCTCGGCGCGACCGGCGTCAAGCTGATGACGACCCTCCTGCACGAACTGGAGCGCACCGGCGGCCGGTTCGGCCTCCAGACCATGTGCGAGGGCGGGGGACAGGCGAACGTGACGATCATCGAGCGGTTGTGAGCCGTTCCCTGACCTCCGCCGCCTCCTTCATGATCCGCTCCACCAGCTCCGCGCACGACGGCAGGTCGTCGATCACGCCGGCGACCTGCCCGGACGCCATCACCCCCAGATCCGTACGGCCGTCCACCATCGCCGACCTGAGCAGCATCGGCGTGTTCGCGGCCAGCAGGACCTGACTCCAGGACAGTTCCTTCCCGTGCCGCAGCGCCAGCCCGTCCTGGACCATCTGCCGCCAGGTGAGTCCGGACAGCTTCCGGAACCCCGCCGCCCGCCGTAGCGCGTGCAGCAGACTCCGGGCCCGGCCCGAACTCTCCAGCGCGGCCACCAGATCGCTCCGCAGCATCCGGTGCGGCAGCCCGTCCACCGCCCTGGTCACCGTGACGTCCTTGACCGCCGCCGCCAGATAGCGTGCCTTCACCGCGTCCGGTACCGCCGAGTCCGAGGTGAGCAGGAACCGCGTCCCCATCGCGACCCCCGCCGCCCCGTACGCCAGCGCCGCCACCAGCCCGCGCCCGTCGAAGAACCCCCCTGCGGCCACCACCGGTATCCGCACCGCGTCCACCACCTGCGGCAGCAGCACGCTCGTCGCCACCTCGCCGGTGTGCCCGCCGCCCTCACCGCCCTGCACGATCACCGCGTCCGCACCCCACGCCGCCACCTTCTCGGCGTGCCGCCGTGCCCCGACGGACGGGATCACCACCACACCCGCGGCCTTCAGTTCGGCGATCAGCTCGGGTGAGGGGGCGAGCGCGAAGGACGCCACCCGCACACCCCCGTCGATGATCAACCGGACCCGGTCACCGGCGTCGGCCGAGTCCGCCCGCAGGTTCACCCCGAACGGAGCGTCGGTACGGCACCGCACCTCCGCTATCGAGGTACGCAACTGGTCGAGCGTCATCGTCGCGGAGGCCAGGATGCCGAGGGCGCCGGCGTTGGCCGTCGCGGAGACCAGACGAGGGCCCGCCACCCAGCCCATCCCCGTCTGTACGATCGGATGCCGTACCCCGGCCAGCCGGGTGAGAGCGGTCTCCATCAGCCCGCGACCTCCTTCACCCGCGCACCACCCGGATCGAGCACCTCACGGATCAGCCGCAGCTCCTCCTTGCTCGGCTCACGGGTGTACGGCACCTCGTCCGGGACGGTGAGCTCGAAATCCGTCGCCTCCCGCACCCGGTCGACGCTGACCCCGGGATGCAGCGCGGCCAGCCGCATCGAGCGGTCGGGGGTCTCGAAGTCGAGGACGGCGAGGTCGGTGACGACTCTCGGGATGCGATGGAAGCGGCCGATGCCCGGATCCTCGGCCACCCGGTCGTACCCCACCCCGCACACCATGTCGACCTTCGTCACGAACACCCGCCGGGAGTGCTTCGGGACCCAGTAACTCGTCGGGTTGTTCAGTGTGTTCAGCGGTGCCCCGCGCACCCCGAGCAACTGCCGCTTCGGCCGTGCCCAGTCGCCGATGCACGAGATGTTCTGGTTGCCGTACCGGTCGATCTGGCTCGCGCCCATCATCACGTGCCGCCGGCCGCCGGACACCAGGGCCAGGTGCTGCCGGTAGGGCAGCCAGCCCTCCGGTGTCCCGTCCGGGCGGACCAGCAGGGCCTCGCCGTCGGTCAGCAGCAGATCCGGCGCGAAGGTGAGCCGGGCCAGGCGGGCACCCAGGGAGGGGATGAGACCCATCGGGCTGGCCAGGATCTCCCCGGAGCCGCGCCAGGCCTCGGCACAGGCGATGACGCAGTACTCGGAGCGGAGAACACTCATCGGTCCTGTTCCTCCTGCCAGTTCCGCACCGCCGTCCGGTAGGCCTGCTCGTCCCCGGCGAGGAAACGCGTCGCGAACTCCTCCCAGGGCGTGGTCGCGTACAGCCGCTGGAACTCCTCGTCCCGCCCGTAGTCGGGGGCGCAGGAAGTGAAGTGCGCGCCGCCGGGAGCCTCCACGACCCCGGTCACGGCGAGCCGTTTGACCAGCAGTGACTGCGGCGGCGCCTCCTTCGTCAACTCGGCCGTGTCCACGATCCGTTCGCAGGAGACATAGGCCGCGTCCGCCGCCTCGCAGAACAGGTCGTCGAAGTACGGGTCCGGGCCCAGGTACTGCCCGTTGCCCAGCCGGTCGGCTCGGTTCAGATGCACCAGGGCCGCGTCCAGGCGCAGCGCGGGCATCGCCACGAACGTCTCACCGTCGTCGTACGGCGAAGTGACCGTCCGCAGGCCTGGGTTGACCCGCATGACGTCCGAGCCGACGCCGGCCCGCACGGGGAGGAAGGGGAGCCGGTTCGCGGCCGCGTGCAGGCCCCACATGAACATGCCCTCGTCGATCTCCGTCAGCTCGAACGCCCCGCGCTCGCGCGCCGCCCGGTAGTGCGGTTCGAGCGGGACGGAGTCGAGGGTGACGAAGGCCGTCACCAGCCTGCGCACCCGGCCGGCCGCGACCAGCATCCCGACGTCCGGGCCGCCGTACGAGACCAGCGTGAGATCGCCGATACCGCTCCGGAGCACTGCTCTGACCAGGGCCATCGGCTTGCGCCGGGAACCCCAGCCGCCGATGCCGAGGGTCATACCGCTCGCCAGCCGTGCGACGACCTCGTCGGCGGTCATCGTCTTGTCGGTCACTCCCGGCCTGTCAGTCGTTTTCGGCACTCCCAGCACCCTCCTTCCCGAAGGTGTCGCGGACCCGGTCGGCCACCCCGCTGAGGGCGGCCTCGAAGGTGAAGCCCTGTTCGAAGCGGTAGCTCCGCCGTATGTCGACGGGGTCGATACCGTTGATGGCGGCCTTGGCCAGCCGCAGCAGCCGGCCGTCCTTGGCCGCTATCTCCCGCGCCAACTCCATTGCGGTGGAGTCGAGTTCGTCGCGCGGCACGACCCGCCACACCGAGCCGTGCGCGTGCAGTTCGGCCGCGGTCGCCGTGCGCGAGGTGTAGTACAGCGTCCGCATCAGATGCGGCGGGACCAGGCGGGCCAGATGCGTGGCCGCGCCCAGGGCGCCCCGGTCCAGCTCGGGCAGCCCGAAAACGGCGTCCTCGCTCGCCACGATCGCGTCCGCGCTGCCCACCAGGCCTATTCCGCCGCCCAGGCAGAAGCCGTGCACCGCCGCCACCACCGGGGTCTCGCACTCGTACACCGCCGCGAAGGCCTCCGCGCAGCCGTGGTTGACGCCGAGCAGCGCGTCGTTCCCCTGCGCCTGTATCTCCTTGATGTCCACGCCCGCGTTGAAGCCGCGGCCCCGCGCGGTCAGCACGACACACCGGGTCCCGGGGTCGCGGCCCGCCACGCCGACGGCTTCCGCCAGCGCGAACCAACCGCGCACCGGGAGCGCGTTCACCGGCGGGAAGTCGACGGTGACGAGCGCGATTCCCTTTTCCGGACACGAGGTGGAGACACCCATGGACGCATCAGCTACCTTCGCACTCAGCTGCCTTTCCACCAAACATTTGTTAGGTGTGAGGCTTCGAAGCTAGCAGTCGGCGCAGACAAGCGGGAGGCCCTGTGGATAACTCGCTGAGCGGCAGGACTGTCGTCGTCACCGGCGGTACCAGGGGTGTGGGCGCCGGGATCGCGCAGGCCTTCGCCGAGGCCGGTGCCCATGTCGTGGTCTGTGCCCGCCGCCCGCCCGGACAACACCTCGACGGCATCGGGTTCACCCCCCTCGACCTGCGTGACCCACCCGCCGTACGCGCCTTCTTCGACGCCCTGCCCCGGGTCGACGTGCTCGTCAACAACGCGGGCGGCACCCCCTACCGGCGGCTCGCCGAAGCGGACGCCGAGCGGCATGCCCGGGTGATCGAGCTGAACCTCGTCACCCCGCTGACCGCCTCCCTCGCCGCGTACGAGCAGCTCAGACAGGCCAGGGGAGCGGTGGTGATGATCGGCAGCGTCAGCGGCGGCCGCCCCTCGCCCGGCTCCGCCGCCTACGGCGCGGCCAAGGCCGGACTGGAGAACCTCGCCCGCTCCATGGCCGTGGAATGGGCGCCGGAGGTCCGGGTCAACACGCTGGTCGTGGGCATGGTCCGCACCGAGCTGACCCACCTCCACTACGGCGGACAGGACGGCATCGACGCCGTCTCCCGCACCGTCCCGCTCGGCAGGCTCGCCGCCCCGTCCGACGTCGGCGCCGCCGCCGTCTTCCTCGCCTCCGACGCGGCCGCCTACATCAGCGGGGCGAGCCTGCTCGTGCACGGGGGCGGCGAGCGGCCGGCGTTCCTGGACGCGGCGACCGCCAACAAGCCATCGGACAAGGAGGACTGACATGAACGGAATCTGTGCGGGCCGGGTCGTCATCGTCACCGGCGCCGGGCGCGGCCTCGGCCGGGCCCATGCACTCGCCTTCGCCGCCGAGGGTGCCCGGGTCGTCGTCAACGACCTCGGTGTCGGCCTCGACGGCGTACCGGGTCCGGACAGTCCGGCCGGGGCCGTGGTGGACGAGATCCGGACGGCCGGCGGCGAGGCGGTGGCGCACGGCGGTGACATCGCGACGGCCGCCGGGGCCGAGTCCCTGGTGGCAGCGGCCCTGGACACGTACGGCCGGCTCGACACCCTCGTCAACAACGCCGGGTTCCTGCGCGACCGAATGCTCGTCAATCTCGGCGAGGACGACTGGGACGCGGTGATGCGGGTCCACCTCAAGGGCCACTTCCTGCCGCTGCGGCACGCGGCTGCGCACTGGCGGGCCGAGACCAAGGCGGGCCGGACGCCGGTCGCCCGGATCGTCAACACCAGCAGCGGGGCGGGCCTGCTGGGCTCGGTCGGGCAGGGCAACTACAGCGCCGCCAAGGCCGGCATCGTGGGCCTCACCCTGGTCGCGGCGGCGGAACTCGCCCGCTACGGCGTCCAGGTCAACGCCATCGCCCCGGCCGCCCGTACCCGGATGACCGAGCGTACGTTCGCCAGGACCATGGCCGCCCCCGACGCGGGCTTCGACGCCATGGCCCCCGAGAACGTCTCCCCGCTCGTCGTCTGGCTGGGCTCCGCCGCGAGCGCGGGCGTGACCGGGCGGGTGTTCGAGACGGAGGGCGGGCGGATCACCGTCATGGAGGGGTGGCGGCCGGGGCCGACCGCGGACAAGGGAGCCCGCCGGACCCCGGCCGAGGCGGGGGAGACGGCACTGAAACTGCTGGCCGAGGCGGCGGTACCGGGGGCGGTGTACGGGGCTTGAGGGAGGGGCGGGGCCCGGGTGTTGCTCTCCGGCACAGGCCTAGGTGTCACACTCCAGCACCGTCGGGCACGGGCCTAGGTGTCGCACTCCAGCACCGTCCGGCACAGCGAGCACCGCGCCCGTACCCGGCCCCGCACCGGCACCCTGATCCGCTGGTGGCAGGTCGGGCACGGGAACGAGACGCGCAGATGGCCGCCGCTGTCGGGGGTGAAGGTGTAGGGGGCGCCGGGCTGCGGGGACGGCGAGGTGGGGGCGTGGCGGCGGTCACGGGCGTAGCGGCGGCGGCCCGCCCACCCGGCCGCGCTCAGCGGCGGCTGCTCCCCGTCCTGGCGGGCCATGGCCATGCCCTTCTCGTACGCCGTGTAGGCCTGCGGGCTGGTGAACCACACCGAGGGGTCCTCGTGGAAGACGAGGGAGCGTTTGGCCAGGACGTAGCCGAACTCCTCCGGGGTGAGGTAGCCGAGCTTCTGGGACGCCTCCCCGTGCTCCCGGTAGGCGTCGAGCAGCAGCCAGCCGGCGCCCAGGTAGGTGGTCGCCGTGTCCGTGAGGATCTCGTTCTCCCGGGTGCTCGGGAAGGACAGGTCCAGGCGGTGCAGATAGACGTGCATCACCTCGTGGGCGAGCGCCGCGCCGATGTCCCTGCGGTGGGTGCGGAAACGGTCGTTCAGCTCGACGAAGTACTCGGGGCCCGCGGTGAGTTCGACGTTCGCCGCGTGGGTCATGTCCTTGAAGCCGACGATCATACGGGCGTCGGGCAGGCGGAAGTGCCGCACGATCTCGCGGGCGACGCGTTGTGAGCCGAGGCGGAGGTCGTCGGTGTCGCAGAACGCGACGTCGGCGGGGAGCACGCTGGTGGCGAAGGTCTGGACGGTGTCGTGCGACAGGCGGCGGTACAACGCCGTGATGGCGGCCCGCACGGTGTCCAGGTGCGGGTAGCCGTGTTCTACCGGGCCGCCGTTTGCCACGTCCCTTACCCCCACAGACGCCGCCGGAGTTTCCTTCCAGGGTATGCGGGGATGGCGGAGATCGGGGGCGGAGGGACGTGCGGACACCGCGGGCGTGTGGGGGTTGATCGCGCAGTTCCTCCCCCAGCCTTCGGCCGGGGGACCCCCAGCGCCCCTAAAGGGGCGCTATCCGTACCGTTCGCTGCCCGGTCTCCTGGAGTTCCAGGATCCACACCTCGTTCTCGCCCTCCTTCACGACCGGGCCAGGAACGTACAGCGACTCCTGCGGGCCCGCCGACCAGTAACGCCCCAGGTTGAAGCCGTTGACCCAGACGAAGCCCCGGGTCCAGCCGGGCAGTTCCACGCGTGCGTCACCGGCGTCGGCGACCGTCACCGTCCCCCGGTACAGACCCGGTGCGCCGTCCTCCGGAAGAGAGCCGAAGGGCACCGTCCCCACACCCCCCTCGAAGGCGTCCAGATCGAGCGCACGCGCGCGTACCCCATGCAGGAACTGGCGTTCGTGCAGGAGGCCGCCGGTGATGCCCTTCGTCTCACCCGAGCGGGGGCCGTAGTTGACGCGGCCCAGGGACTCCACCCAGAACTCCACGCGCGCGGGGCCCGCGATCGGCTCCTTGAGCTGGGGTTCCTCCTCGGTGAGGACCCCGACGCGCTCGCCGTCGACGTACACGACCGCCAGGTCGCGCAGGCCCCGCGCGGTGAGCGGGTACGGCTGGCGGGGTCCCGGGACGTCCACCTCGTAGCGGACCAGGCCACGGGCGATGTCCAGCTCCTCGAAGGTGGGCGGGACGGCGTGGACGCGTTCCGGGGTGCCCAGGGCCTCCAGGACGCTCGGCAGGGGCGCCCAGGAGGTCAGTTCCACGTGCGTGGCCGAAGCCGAAGAGGCCGGGGCGGGCGGCAGTTCGGGCAGCGGTCCGTCGTGGTACTCGGCGAGGACCTCGCGCAGGCGCCAGAACTTCTCCGTGGGGCGGCCGTACTCGTCGATCGGCGCGTCGTAGTCGTACGACGTCACGTCCGCCTCCAGCGGGCCCTCGTGCAGTTCGCCGCCGGGCCGGTTGGCGCCCGCCCAGCCGGCGAAGTTGGTGCCGCCGTGCGCCATGTAGACGTTGACCGACGCCCCGCACTCCAGGATCTCCCGCAGGGCCGCCGCCGCGTCGTCGGCGTCCCGTACGACGTGCTCGCCGCCCCAGTGGTCGAACCAGCCGCACCAGAACTCCATACACATCAGCGGGCCCTGCGGCTGGTGCCGGCGCAGGGTCTCGAAGGCCACGCGCGCGTGGGAGCCGAAGTTCACCGTCGCCAGCAGTCCGGGGACCGAGCCGCCGGTGAGCATGTGGTCCTCGGGGCCGTCCGAGGTGACCAGCGGCACCGTGACGCCCTCGGTGCGCAGCAGGCCGGTGAGGTGGGCCAGGTAGTCGGCGTCGGAGCCGTAGCTGCCGTACTCGTTCTCGACCTGCACCATGATCACCGGGCCGCCGCGGTCCAGCTGCCGGGACACGACCTCGGGCAGCAGGTGACGGAACCAGCGGTCCACGTATCCGAGGAATCGCTCGTCACGCGTGCGTGCCCGTGCGCCCAGCTCGCCCGTCACCCAGTGCGGCAGACCGCCGTTCTCCCACTCCGCGCAGATGTACGGCCCCGGCCGCACGATCGCCCACAGGCCCGCCTCCCGCGCCGCGTCCAGGAAACGGCCGAGCGCCCCGGCGTCCCGGAAGGTGCCCGGGTGCGGCTCGTGCAGGTTCCACGGCACGTACGTCTCCACGCAGTTCAGACCCATGGCGCGCAGCATCGCGAGCCGGTGGCCCCACTGCTCCTCGTGCACCCGGAAGTAGTGCAGCGCGCCGGACAGCAGCCGCACCGGCCGCCCGTCCAGCAGGAAATCCGTTTCGCCCACCGTGAAGTCGCTCATAGGCTCACTTTGGCCTGCTGGCGAGCGCCGAAACCATGGACAAAGATCGGCAGTACTTGGACGGAAGAGCCGACAGCAAGGAGCGCGCAGTGCCGGGTGGACCGCCGATCTTCCATACCTGGATGCGGTTCTTCACACCGGGCGCCGTGCACCGCCGGCTCGGCCTGGTCTGCTGGGGCGTCGGTCTGCAGTACGGCGCGGTGCCCGCCGTCGGCCCGCGCCTGCTGGAGCACCACGTCGCCGTGGTGATCAGCTCGGGCCGGGGCTGGTACCGCACGCCCGACGGGCGCAGTACCGCCGTCGTCGCGCCCGCGCTGGTGTGGCTCACGCCCGGCGTCCCGCACCACTACGGGCCCGACCCGGACAGCGGCTGGGACGAGGGCTTCGTGACCTTCACCGGGCCCGACACCGCGACCTACACGGAACTCGGCTACATCGAGCCCGAGCGGCCCGTGGTGCCCCTCGCGGACGCCACCGGCCCCCGGGACGTGATCGCCCGTATCGCCCGGGCCGCCCGGCAGGGCAACCCCCTCCTGGAGGTCGAGACCGGCGCCGCCGTCCACGAGCTGCTCGTCGCCCTGCGTCGCGCGCGTGCCGACCTCGCTCCGGACGGCGACCCGGTGCTGCACGCGCTCGCGCGCGACGCCTGCACCGGTATGACCGTCGCCGACCACGCGGCCCGGCACGGCATGACCCCCGCCGAACTGCGCACCGCCGTCCGCCGGGTCGCCGGCTGCAGTCCCAAGGACTATCTGATCGGTGTCCGGCTGGGCCGCGCCCAGGAACTCCTCGCCACCACCGGACTCTCCGTGGCCGCCGTCGCCCGCCGCGTCGGCTACGACGATCCGGCCTATTTCTCCCGCCTGTTCACCCGCCGGGTCGGCACGGCCCCCGTGCGCTTCCGTGCCCAGCAGGGCCGGGCCGTCCCCGACGACTGGAACGACGGACTCCAGGAGCCAGGCGAACCCGAACCGGGGCAGCCGGTGGCCGAACCCGCCGACGGCCCTTAGAGATCGCACGGCCGCCCCCTTAGGGTTGACGCCCATGACCACCAGCAACACCGGTACCGGTGACGTCGACCCTGCCGTCCGCGAGGAGCTCGCGCGGCTGCGCGACAGCATCGACAACATCGACGCGGCCGTCGTCCACATGCTCGCCGAACGCTTCAAGGCCACCCAGCAGGTCGGCCACCTCAAGGCGGTCCACCGGCTGCCCCCGGCCGACCCGGCCCGGGAGTCCCGGCAGATCGCCCGGCTGCGCGCCCTCGCCGAGAACGCCAAGCTCGACCCCGCCTTCGCCGAGAAATTCCTCAACTTCATCATCGCCGAGGTGATCAGACACCACGAGTCCATCGCCGAGGACACCGTCAACAACCAGGGGGCGGCGGACACGCACTGACCCGAAGCGCCCGCCGGATGCCTTGGCGAGCGCCCCGGTACCGCCGGGTGACCCCCGCGGTGACGAGGCGCTCGAACAGGTGCGCAAGGCGCAGGGCGGCGTCCACCAGCGCCGTCTCGGCCCGCACCGAGACCCCCGGGGCGGACATAAGCCGCGTACCGCTCCCACCACTGTGCGTTGTCAGAGTCATCAGGCAGCATGGCGGCATGTCCGTACTGACTCGCGACGAAGCGCAGAGCCGCGCCGAGCTCCTCGACGTCCACCGCTACACGATCGACCTCGACCTGACCACCGGGGACGAGACCTTCGACTCCCGTACCGTGATCAGGTTCACGGCCCGGTCCGACGGCGACACCTTCGTCGAGATGAAGCCCACCGAGCTGCGCGCCGTCACCCTCGACGGACAGCCCCTCGACCCCGAGACGCTGGACCAGGACCGGCTGCCCCTGAAGAACCTCGCCGCCGGGGAACACGAGCTGCGCGTCGACGCCACGATGCGCTACTCCCGCACCGGCGAGGGCATGCACCGCTTCACCGACCCCACGGACGACCGGACGTACGTCTACACGCAGCTGTTCATGGACGACGTGCAGCGCGTCTTCGCCGCCTTCGACCAGCCCGACCTGAAGGCCGTCTTCGAGCTGACCGTCACCGCTCCCGAAGGGTGGACCGTCCTCGCCAACGGCGTCACCGAGCACCTCGGCGAGGGCCGCTGGCGGGCCGCCGCCACCCCGCTGATCTCCACCTACCTGGTCGCCGTCGCCGCCGGCCCCTGGCACTCCGTGCGCACCGAGCACCGCGGACTGCCCTTCGGCATCCACTGCCGCCGCTCCCTCGCGCCCCACCTGGACGCCGACGCCGAGGAACTCCTCGACATCACGCGCGCGTGCTACGACCGCTACCACGAGAAGTTCGAGGAGCCCTACCCGTTCGACTCCTACGACCAGGCGTTCGTCCCCGAGTTCAACGCCGGTGCCATGGAGAACCCCGGCCTGGTCACCTTCCGCGACGAGTTCGTCTACCGCTCCGCCGTCACCGACACCGAGCGGCAGACCCGCGCGATGGTCATCGCCCACGAGATGGCCCACATGTGGTTCGGCGACCTCGTCACCCTCCGCTGGTGGGACGACATCTGGCTGAACGAGTCCTTCGCCGAGTACATGGGCTACCAGACCCTCACCGAGGCCACCCGGTTCACGGACACCTGGGTCGACTTCGGCGTGGCCCGCAAGGCCTGGGGCTACGACGCCGACCAGCGCCCCTCCACCCACCCGGTCGCCCCCGAGGCCGTCGACGACACCGCCGCGGCCCTGCTCAACTTCGACGGCATCTCCTACGCCAAGGGCGCCTCCGCGCTGCGCCAACTGGTCGCATGGATGGGCGAGAAGGACTTCCTCGCCGGCATCAACATCCACTTCCAGCGGCACCGGTTCGGCAACGCCACCCTCGCCGACTTCATCGACTCCCTCGCCGCCGCCACCGAACGCGACGTGCACGCCTGGGCCGACACCTGGCTGCGCACCACCGGCGTCGACACCCTCACCCCGGTCCTGGACACCGCCCCCGACGGCACCCGCACCCTCACCGTCGAGCGCACCGGCAGCCGCCCGCACCACATCAGCATCGGCGTCTACGACCAAGACCTCGCCGACGAGGGCCGGTTCACCCTGCGCGAGCGCATCGACCTCGACATCCCGCAGACCGCCCCGCAGCCCCTGGGCAAGCGCCCCGCCCTCCTCCTGCTCAACGACGGCGACCTGACCTACGCCAAGGTCCGCTTCGACGCCGAGTCCGCCGCCACCGTCCGCGCCCACCTCTCCGGCCTGCCCGACCCGCTCACCCGCGCGGTGGTGTGGAACGCACTGCGGGACGCGGTCCGCGACGGCGAACTCCCGGCCGCCGCATACCTGGAGACCGCCCGCGTCCATCTCCCGCACGAGACCGACCTCGCCCTCGTCCAGGGCGTACTCGCCTTCACCGCGGTCCATGTCGTCGACCGGTACCTCACGCCGGAGGAGCGCCCGGCCGCGCTCGCCACCGTCTCCGCCCTGTGCCGCGACTTCATCCGGCGCACCGAGGACGGCGACAACCCCGGCCTGCGCCTGATCGCCGTACGGCACTTCATCCGTGCCGCCGCCCACCCCGACACCATCGCCGCCTGGCTCGCCGAGGGCACCGTGCCCGGCGGCCCCGAGCTCGACCCCGAGCTGCGCTGGCGCATCATGGGCCGGCTCGCCGTCCTCGGCGCCGTCGACGAGGACCGGATCGCCGCCGAGCTGGCGCGCGACCCCAGTGCCAGCGGCCAGGAGGGCGCCGCCCGCTGCCGGGCCGCACTGCCCGACCCCGAGGCCAAGCGCAGGGCCTGGGAGGCGATGTTCAACGGCGACGACCTGTCCAACTACCTGTTCGCGGCCACGGCCCAGGGCTTCTGGCACCCCGAACAGGCCGACCTGGTCCGGGAGTACGTGCCGCGCTACTACCGGGACGCGGTCGCCGTCGCCGCCCGCCGCGGCCCCGCCATCGCCATGGCCGCGGGCCGCGAGGCCTTCCCCGCCCACGCCGTCGACGCCGAGAACCTCGCCCTCGGCCGGGACTGTCTGCGCGACGCCGGCCCGGCCGCGGCCCTGCGCCGCCGCCTGATCGACGAACTCGACGATCTGGAAAGGGCGTTGCGGGTCCGCGGGGCGTAGGACGACGGATGTAGGACGACACGGGCGCGGCTGGTCCCTGATGACGATGCGGGGGCCGGCCGCCGCTCCTAGGCTCGGTGGCCAAGAGCACTGAACCGAGGGAGAGATCCGTGATCGTAGTCACCGGTGCCACCGGCAACGTCGGCCGTGCCCTGGTCGGGCGGCTCGTCGCCGGCGGGCACGCCGTGCGGGCGCTCACCCGCGAGCCGGAACGGGCCGGACTGCCCGACAAGGCCGAGGTGGTGAAGTACCGGCCGGACGACCAGGCCGGCCTCTTCGAGGGGGCGACCGGACTCTTCCTGTACGTCCAGGGCGCCGGCGGCCGGATGCCCGAACTCCTGGACGCGGCCCGCACGGCCGGGGTGCGGCACGTCGTGCTGCTCTCCTCCGGAATCATCAAGGAGGGCGCCGACGAGACCCACCCGATCCACGTCATGCACGCCACCGCCGAGCGGCAGATCCGTGACAGCGGTCTCGCCTGGACGTTTCTGCGCCCCAACGCGTTCGCCACCAACGCCCTCCAGTGGGCACCCCAGATCCGCGCCGGGAACACCGTCCGCGGTGTCTTCGCCGGGATGCTCACGGCACCCATCCACGAGGACGACATCGCCGCCGTCGCGGAACGCGCCCTCCTCGACGAAGGCCACGAGGGCGCGGCCCACCGCCTCACCGGCCTCGCCGCCACCAGCAACACCGACCAGATCGCCGCGATCGGCCGGGCCGTCGGCCGGGATCTCACCTTCGTCGAGGTGGAGCCGGAGGAGGCGGCACCGCTGTTCCCGGGAACCCCGCCGGAGTTCCTCCAGGGCCTCCTGAAGACCTTCGCGGCCACCGTGGGCGTGCCCCCGGAGATCACCACCACCGTCGAGGACGTCACCGGCAGCCCGGCCCGCACCTTCGGGCAGTGGGCCGACGACCACGCCGCCGACTTCCTCTCCTGAGCCTCAGGGGGCGGGCCGCAGCTCCGCCCTGCGCACCCCGCCCTCCCGAGGCCCCGCCCGCCGGTTGCCCACCTCGGCCGCCCGGGGTGCCTCCGCCCCCAGCGTGAAGCCCAGGCGCTCCAGGAAACGCTCCCCGGAGCGCCACCCCGGCGGCACGCTCGTCGTCACCAGCGACACCCCCTCGGCGTGCGCGAGCAGCGACTCGGCCAGCGCCCGCCCCAGGCCCCGCCCCCGCGCCCAGGGCGCCAGCAGGAACAGCCCCACCGCGACCGCGCCGGGCACCGGATGGTTCCGTACGGCGTCCACCAGGCCCGAGACGACACCGTCCCGCTCCAGCACCAGCAGCACCTTGTCGTCCGGGTCGGCGCCCTCGGGCAGCCCGTAGAACAGGCTCTGCACATCACCGGGCCCCGACGGCAGCCCCGTCGCCGCCACGAACCAGTCCTCGCACGCCTCGAACAGGTCCAGCAGCGGTACCTCGTCCGAGGGCAGCGGCTCCCGCACCACCACCCGCTCACCGGGTACGTCGATCATCCATGCGTCAACCACGCGATCGACGTTAGCCCCGGTCAGCCCAGGTCTCAACGGCCCTTCGCGGCTTGGCCGGACCGCTCGGAGCACATCGCGCGGGCGCAGCGCCCCAACATGTTTTCCCCGCACGGCAGTACCCACTTTCGGGTTCCGATCGTTGGGCTTTATGGGCGCGCAGACCCAATCCCGTACAAGCTGGAACTCCCGCTGCGGACAACCCCCTTCGGCGAGTGCCCCCGAGGAGAGCCCATGAGCATGCCGCCCCTCGCATCCGGACCCCAGGGCCCCGACGCCCTGAGGCCTCTGCTGGACACCGTGCTCGACGCGCTGCGCGAGGGCGGCCGGGGGCGCGGCGGGCCGCTGCCCGCGGGCGGGCCGGAGGCGGTCGTGGAGCGGATCGCGGACGCCGTGGGGGACGTACTCCCGGACGACGGCGACCCGGATGCCCTGCGCACTCTGGTGACCGCCCTCGCCGAAGGCGCCGCCGACCCGGCCGACCCGCTGTGCGCGGCGCATCTGCACTGCCCGCCGCTCGCCGTCGCCACCGCCGCCGACCTCGCCGCGAGTACCCTCAACCCCTCCCTGGACTCCTGGGACCAGGCCCCGGCCGCCTCCGCCCTGGAGGCCTTGGTCACCCGTACCCTCGCCCACACCATCGGCCTCTCCGACGCCGTGGTCACCACCGGCGGCACCGAGTCCAACCAGCTCGCCCTGCTGCTCGCCCGCGAGGCCTCCGGCGGCGGTGTCCAGCTGGTCTGCGGGGCCAACGCCCACCACTCACTGCCGCGCGCCGCCTGGCTGCTCGGCCTGCCCGACCCCGTCGTCGTCCCCGCCCCGAACGGCATCCTCGACCCGTCCGCCCTGCACGACGCCCTCACCCGGCTGCCCCGGCCCCTGCTGGTCGCCGCCACCGCGGGCACCACCGACGCCGGGCTCATCGACCCGCTCCCCGAGATCGCCGGCCTGTGCGCGGCGCACGGCGCCCGGCTGCACATCGACGCCGCCTACGGGGGCGGCCTCGCCTTCAGCGACCGGCACCGGGACAAGCTCGCCGGCCTGGAGCGCGCCCACACCGTCACCCTCGACCTGCACAAACTCGGCTGGCAGCCGGTCGCCGCCGGCCTCCTCGCCGTCGCCCGCCCGACCGAGCTGGGCGTACTCCACCACCGCGCGGACTACCTCAACGCCGACGACGACACCGAGGCCGGCTACCCCGACCTGCTCGGCCGCTCGCTGCGCACCACGCGGCGCCCCGACGTCCTCAAGATCGCGGTCACCCTCAAGACCCTGGGGCGCAGCGGACTCGGCGCCCTGGTCGACCAGGTGTGCCTGAAAGCCAGGGAGTTCGCGGCGCTCGTCCGCGAGCACCCCGGCTTCGAGCTCCACGACCGGCCGAACATCAGCACCGTGCTGTTCCGCCCCGCCGGAGCCACCGACGACGATGTCGCCGACGTACGGCGCAGGCTGCTGCACGACGGCCGGGCCGTACTCGGCCGGGCCCGGATCGACGGCCGGCTCTGGCTCAAGGCCACCCTCCTCAACCCCCACACCCGGCCGGACGAACTGGCCCTTCTCCTCAAACTCGTGGAAGGAACCACCCCCAGATGACCAACCCCCCACGCCACGAGCCCGAAGCACCCCGCGACCTCGTCGGCATCGGTGTCGGACCGTCCAACCTCTCCCTCGCCGCCCTCGCCCACCCGCTCGCCGAACTCGACGCCGTCTTCTACGAACAGCGCCCCGGTTTCGACTGGCACCCCGGGCTGCTGATCGACGGCGCCACCATCCAGGTGCCGTTCCTCGCCGACCTGGTGACCCTCGCCGACCCCGCCAACCCGTGGTCGTTCCTCAACTACCTCAAGGCCCGCGACCGGCTCTTCCCGTTCTACTTCGCCGAGCGCTTCCACATCCGGCGCGCCGAGTACGACGCCTACTGCCGCTGGGTCGCCGAGAACCTCCCCGGACTGCGCTTCTCCCACCAGGTCGACGCCGTCCGCTGGAACTCCGAACGCGACCTGTTCGAGGTCGACTTCACCCAGCTCGACGCCGAGGGGGAGGCCCAGTCCCTCGGACGTGCGTATACGAAGAACGTCGTGCTCGGGGTCGGGACCGTCCCCCATGTGCCCGATCCGCTCAGACCGCTGGCGGAGCAGCAGGGCGTGCCCGTCGTGCACGCCGCCGACTACCTCGACCACCGCGAGGCCTTCCTGGCCGCCGAGCACGTCACCGTGGTCGGCTCCGGGCAGTCCGGCGCCGAGGTCTTCCTCGACCTGCTCCGCCACCGGCCCGCGGGTCGCGAGAAGCTGCACTGGATCGGCCGCAGCGAGGCGTTCGCGCCCATGGAGTACAGCAAGCTCGGCCTGGAGCACTTCACCCCCGACTACACCCGCTACTTCCACGCCCTCGGCGAGCCCGTCCGGGACCGGCTCGTCGCCTCCCAGTGGCAGCTGCACAAGGGCATCGACGCCGACACCATCGCCGCCATCCACGACGAGCTGTACCGCCGTACCCTGCACGGGGGCTGGCCCGACGCCGTCCTCACCCCGGGCGTCCAGGTCCGAACGGCCGGACGGATCGCCACCACCAAGGTCGAACTCCACCTCGAACACGTCCAGCAGGGCAGTCGCTCCCGGCTCACCACCGACGCCGTCGTCCTGGCCACCGGCTACCGCGAGCGCCCCCTCGGCCGGCTGCTCGCCGGACTCGACCCCTATCTGCGCCGCGACAACAGCGAACGCCCGTGCGTGGACGAGCGGTTCCGGCTCGTCCTCGACCCGTCGGTGACCGGATCGGCCTACGTCCAGAACGCCGAACTCCACAGCCATGGCGTCGGCGCCCCCGACCTGGGCCTCGCCGCCTGGCGCAGCGCCACCATCCTCAACTCCGTGACCGGGAAGGACCCGTACCCGCTGCCCGCCCGCACGGCCTTCACCAGCTTCGGCCTGGAACAGCACGGGGAGCGGGTCCCGACGCAACACCGGCAGCAGCCGTTGCAGCTCACCCCGTTGGCCGACTGAGGGAAGGGCGCCGGCCCCGGGGCCGGCGCCCTTCGGGCGGCTCAGAAGACCGGCGTGCCGTTCCGCGTCAGCTTCCAGTCCACCGACGCGAAGTCCTTCGGGTCCAGCACGCCCTTGGCGGTCACCCACTCCGCGATCCGGGTGCGGATCTCCGTCGACTCCGACCACAGCTCCTTGGCCGAGGCGACGTACGGGAACGCGCCGCCGCCGTTGGCGCGGTAGTTGTTGACCGCGAGCACGAACTGCTGCGCGTCGTCCAGGGCGGCACCGTCGTAGGTCAGGTTCCTGATCCGCGACCCGGCCGCCTGGGCGATGTCGATCTCGTACCTCAGGCCCGAGACGTAGTCGTAGTTGTAGTCCGGGCGGTTGTTGGCGTTGGTCAGCTTCTCCACGTCGACGGCCGCGTCCGCCGCCGTCTGCACGAAGTACTCCGCCGAGTACTCCAGGTACGCGCGGATCTGCACGCCCGTCATCAGCTTCGCGACCAGCGTGTTGTCGTACACGTACAGGCTCGACAGGTCCCGGATGGTCACGTTGCCGGCCGGGATCTCCGACGTCCGCGAGAACGGCGAGGCCTGCGCGATCACCGGCAGCGCGGCGTACTCGGTGCCCGTCAGGGCCGCCTTGACCACATCCTCCTGGACCTTGGTGATCAGGTCGATGATCGGGGCGTCCTTGTAACGGGCGTCGACCGTGGTGAGGGTGTCGGTCGCGGTGCCGACGACCTGGTTGACGTATGCGACGACCTTCGCGTGCTCGTCCTTGAGAAGGCGGGTGATCTTCGGGTCGTCGGCGACCGTGTTGGAGTTCAGCAGTGAGGCCGCGACCGACTCGACCTCCCACCTGCCCTTGCTGAACACCAGCTCGACGTCGAAGAGGGCGAGGCGCTCGGCGTAGCACAGCGGCTCGGAGAGCACGACGGTCTTGCCGGTGGCCTCGTTGGTGACCTTCAGCTCCGGGATCTCCACGTGCGCGTGGCCGACCAGGATCGCGTCGATGCCCGGCACCTGCCTTGCGACGTTGGCGGCCGCGTTCTCGACGTACGGCACCTGGTCGCCGTAGGAGGAGGTGCCGGAGGAACCGGAGTGGGCCGAGACCACGACCACGTCGGCGCCCAGCGCCTTCAGCTTCGGCACCCACTTCGCGGCCTGCTCCTCCAGACCGGGGAAGGCCAGCTTGCCCTGGACATAGGCCTTGTCCCAGATGGCGATGCCCGGGTTGGTCAGGCCGAGGACGGCGACCTTGACCGGCGGGGCGCCCGGGACGTGGAACTGCTTGACGAAGTACGGCGGGAAGGCGGGCTTGAGGGTCTTGGCGTCGACCGCGTTGGCGCCGAGCAGCGGGAAGCGCAGCTGGTCCTCGAACTTGCGCAGGGTCTCGATGCCGTAGTTGAACTCGTGGTTGCCGAGCGCCGCAGCGTCGTACCCGATCGCGTTCATGGCCTGCGCCATCGGGTGCACCGGGCCGCCCTTGGCGGTGATCGGGTCGACCTTGGCGTAGTAGTACGTCAGCGGGGTGCCCTGGATGGTGTCACCGGCGTCCAGGAGCAGCGTGTTGCAGCGGCCCTTCTCCTTGCGTACCTGCTCGACCAGGGTGGAGATGCGTGCCAGGCCCATCGCGTTGCCGGCCTTGTCGGAGTACTCCGCGTCCTTGAAGTAGTCCCAGTTGAAGACATGCCCGTGCAGGTCGGTGGTGCCCATGACGGTGAGGGAGTAGCGCTTGGCAGGCTTCGGCGGGCGCGGCGCGGCCTGTGCCGGAGCCGCCGCCGCACCGGCGACCGCCACTCCCGCCCCGGTGGCGGCGGACTTCTTCAGGAACTTCCGGCGGTTCAAGGGCATCTCTGCTTCTCCTCGGGAAACGGTCAACGACGCGCGTAGATTCTGACCCGGACATGACCGACATCAAAAGGTCCTGGAGGTTGCGATCTGGTGACCTGATCGGTGAATCGGCGGCCGCATTCAACAAGTGCGAGATGCTCATAGGAGCGGGGCACCGCACAATTCAACACTTGTCAATAGGCCTTCACGCAAAGGTTGTTGGGTCGTCATGTAGCGCCAATTCTCTACCCGTCGGTAAGGCCTAGGCTCGAACCATGCGCCGAGCAAAGATCGTTTGTACTCTGGGGCCCGCCACCGACTCGTACGACCAGATCAAGGCACTGGTCGAGGCCGGAATGGACGTCGCCCGATTCAACCTCAGTCACGGCGGCTACGCCGAGCACGAGGAGCGTTACCGGCGGGTGCGCAAGGCCTCCGACGAGACCGGTCGCAGCGTCGGGATGCTCGCCGACCTTCAAGGCCCGAAGATTCGGCTCGGCCGTTTCACCGAGGGGCCCGTACTCCTCGAACGCGGTGACACGTTCGTCATCACGGTGGAGGAGGGCGCCGAGGGCGACCGCGGCCAGTGCGGAACGACGTACGCGGGCCTGGCCGGCGACGTCACCCCCGGTGAGCGTGTCCTCGTCGACGACGGCAAGGTCTGCCTGGAGGTCACCCACGTCGACGGCCCCCGGGTGCACACCACGGTCATCGAGGGCGGCATGGTCTCCGACCACAAGGGCCTCAACCTCCCCGGTGTCGCCGTCTCCGTGCCCGCACTCTCCAAGAAGGACGAGGAGGACCTGCGCTGGGCGCTGCGCACCGGCTTCGACGTCATCGCCCTCTCCTTCGTGCGCAGCGGCCGCGACGTCCTGGATGTCCACCGCATCATGGACGAGGAGGACCGCCGCCTCCCGGTGATCGCCAAGGTCGAGAAGCCGCAGGCCGTCGAGAACATCGACGACATCGTGGCGGCCTTCGACGGCATCATGGTCGCGCGCGGCGACCTGGGCGTGGAGATGCCCCTGGAGCAGGTGCCGATCGTCCAGAAGCGTGCCGTCAAGCTCGCCAAGCGCAACGCCAAGCCGGTCATCGTCGCCACCCAGATGCTCGACTCGATGATCGACAACTCCCGCCCCACCCGTGCCGAGGCCTCCGACGTCGCCAACGCGGTCATCGACGGCACGGACGCGGTGATGCTCTCGGGCGAGACCAGCGTCGGCAAGTACCCGATCGAGACCGTGCGCACCATGGCGAAGATCGTCGAGGCCGCGGAGGAGGACATCCTCGCCAAGGGCCTGCCGGAGCTGACCGAGAGCAACAAGCCCCGCACCCAGGGCGGCGCGGTCGCCCGGGCCGCTGCCGAGATGGGCGACTTCCTGGGTGCGAAGTTCCTGGTCGCGTTCACCCAGTCGGGAGACACGGTCCGCCGGCTCTCCCGCTACCGTTCGCCGATCCCGCTGCTCGCCTTCACCCCGGAACCGGCCACCCGATCCCAGCTCAACCTCACCTGGGGCGTCGAGACCTTCCTCGGCCCGCACGTGGACTCGACGGACAAGATGGTCGACCAGGTCGACGAACTGCTGCTGAAGTACGGGCGCTGCGAGAAGGGCGACATCGTGGTCATCACGGCGGGCTCCCCGCCCGGAGTCTCCGGCTCGACCAACATGGTCCGGGTGCACCACATCGGCGAGGACGACAGCCCCAAGTGACGCCGATGGGCCCCTCCGTCAAACGGAGGGGCCCATCATTTACACGAATTTATTGCGACCTTGGAATCCAAGGAAAAGTGCCCCGGGTCGGACTCGAACCGACACTGTACGGGTTTTGAATCCGTTGCCTGCTGCCAATTGGGCTACCGGGGCTCGAAGAATCAAAGGTTATCCCCGACCCTCCGCGCGTCCACCATACCGTAGCTAGGTAGGCTCTTGTCAGCAGTACCCCTGCCCTGAACGAGGAGCCCCAGTGACCGCCGCCGAGTCGCCCCAGCCAGTCGACGCACCCGACGACGACAAGTCGCACGTGCCTCCGCTGACGACACGTGTCGTCATTGCCGAGGACGAGGCCCTGATCCGGCTCGACCTGAAAGAGATGTTGGAAGAGGAGGGGTACACCGTCGTCGGCGAGGCCGGTGACGGCGAGCAGGCCGTGGAACTCGCCCGCGAGCACCGCCCCGACCTGGTCATTCTCGACGTCAAGATGCCCAAGCTGGACGGTATCTCGGCGGCCGAGAAGATCGCCGAGGAGTCCATCGCCCCGGTCCTGATGCTCACCGCCTTCTCGCAGCGCGACCTGGTCGAGCGGGCGCGTGACGCCGGTGCGATGGCGTACCTCGTCAAGCCGTTCAGCAAGAGCGATGTCGTCCCCGCGATCGAGATGGCCGTCTCCCGCTTCAGCGAGCTGAAGCAGTTGGAGGCGGAGGTCGCCGACCTCACCCAGCGCCTGGAGACCCGCAAGCTGGTCGACCGCGCGAAGTCCATCCTCCAGACCGAGTACGGCCTGACCGAGCCGGCCGCGTTCCGCTGGATCCAGAAGACGTCGATGGACCGCCGCATGTCGATGCAGCAGGTCGCGGAGGCGGTCATCGCGGACAGCCAGGAGAAGAAGTCCAACAAGGGCTGACCCGCACACGTACGAACGCCAAGGCCCGTGCTCCGGAGAAGGGAGCACGGGCCTTTGTGACGCTGTTGAGGGGCAGCGCCCCTTCAGGGGCGCGGGGCTGTTGTCGATTTGCGGCTACCGCCGCGTGGGACCAGCCCCCACGCACCCGCGGACGACCGACTGCCTAGTCCTCGCCCAAATAGGCCTTGCGAACCGACTCGTCGTGCAGCAGATCCTGCCCACTGCCCGACAGCACGATGTTGCCGACCTCCATGACATGCCCCTGGTCGGCCAGCGACAGCGCCGCCTGCGCGTTCTGCTCGACCAGCAGGATCGTCGTGCCCGTCGACTTCAGCTCGGAGATCGTCGCCATGATCTTCTGCATCATGATCGGCGACAGCCCCATGGACGGCTCGTCCAGCATCAGCAGCTTCGGCTGGGACATCAGCGCCCTGCCCATCGCCAGCATCTGCTGCTCACCGCCCGAGAGCGTGCCCGCGGCCTGCTTGCGCCGCTCCCCGAGGATCGGGAAGAGGTCGTAGGCCCGCTGGATGTCCCGCTCGATGCCCGCCTTGTCCTTGCGGAGGAACGCACCGAGCTGGAGGTTCTCCGCGATGGTCAGGCGGGGGAAGATGTGCCGGCCCTCGGGGGAGTGGGCCAGCCCGAGCGCGACGATCTTGTGCGCCGGGACCCCGCTGAGCGGCTTGCCGTCGAAGACGACCTTCCCCGAGGCGGGCTTGAGCAGGCCCGACAGGGTGCGCAGGGTCGTCGTCTTGCCGGCGCCGTTGGTGCCGATGAGAGTGACGACCTGGCCGGCCTCGACACTGAACGAGATGCCCTTGACGGCCTCGATCTTGCCGTAGGCGACCCTGAGGTCCTCGACCTCCAGCAGTGCGGTCACTGGGTCTCTCCCTTGGTGGTGCTGTCCGCCTCGGTGCTCTCCGCGTCGGCGTCCTCCGCGTCGGCTGCCGGGGCTGCGTCGGAGGGCGGGGCCGCGTCGGCGGTCCGGTCCTCGGCGACAGCCTCCGCGGCGGCCTCCGCGGCCTCGACCTCGGCGGCCTCCGCCGTCCCGGGGTCGCCCTCGAACGGCTCGCCCAGGTAGGCGGCGACGACACGCTCGTCGGCCTGGACGACGTCGGAGGTGCCCTCGACGAGCTTCTCGCCCTGGACGAGGACGGCGACCCGGTCGCAGAGGTTGAAGATGAACCGCATGTCGTGCTCGATGACGAGGACGGCGATGCCCCTGTCCCGGATGGCGAAGACCAGTTCCTCGGTGGCCCGGGTCTCCTGCGGGTTCATGCCCGCGGTCGGCTCGTCGAGCAGCAGCAGGCCCGGCTCGCTCGCCAGTGCCCGGGCGATCTCCAGCTTGCGCTGCTCGCCGTAGGGCAGGTTGCGCGCGAGGTGGTCACGCTTGCCCGCCAGGCCGATGAACTCCAGGAGCTCCATGGCCTTCGCCTCGGACTCCTTCTCGGCCTTGCGGAAGCCGGGACCGCGCAGCAGCGCGGACCACAGACCCTCCTTGGTCCGCGTGTGACGGCCCACGAGGACGTTCTCCAGGACGGTCATGTTGGCGAAGAGCCGGATGTTCTGGAACGTGCGCGCGATGCCCGCCTGGGTCACCAGGTGCGGCTTGGGCGGCAGCACCTTGCCCTGGTAGGAGACCGTGCCCTCGGTGGGGATGTACAGACCGGTGAGGCAGTTGAAGAAGGTGGTCTTGCCGGCGCCGTTCGGGCCGATCAGGCCGACGATCTCGCCGCTGTTGACCGTGAAGTCCACGGAACGGACAGCGGTCAGGCCACCGAAGCGCATCGTGACGTCACGGGCTTCGAGTACAGGTGTCGTCATGGTTCCTTACGCCCCTGCCTTGGTGACGGCCGGATCGTCGCTCAGCGTCGCCTGCGCCGGTACGTCGAGCTGGCCGGTCTCGTGGAACTCCAGCTGGCGGCGGCGGTTGGCGATGATGCCCTCCGGCCGGAAACGCATCAGCAGGATCAGCGCGATACCGAACGCGAACAGCTCGTAGTTCTGCAGGAACTGGAGCTTTTCCGGGACCAGGTAGAGCACGCTCGCGCCGAGCAGCGGGCCGCTGACGGTGCCCATGCCGCCGAGGACGACGGCGGCCAGCAGGAAGGCCGAGTTGGGCGGGGCGGCGCCGGCGAACTGGTACGGCTGCGGGTTCACGCTGTAGTTGACGTGGGCCATCACGGTGCCGGCGAGGCCCGCGAGGGAGGCGCCGAGGGCGAAGGCGACCAGCTTGACGCGGAAGCCGTTGATGCCCATGGCGGTCGCGGCGGTCTCGTCCTCGCGGATGGCGATCCACGAGCGGCCGATACGGGAGTCGGCGGCGCGGGTGAAGACGAGTACGACGATCGCCGTGACGATGAGCATCAGGAACAGGTAGTTGGCGAACCGGCCCAGGCTGTGCCCGAGGATGTTGTGCGACTCGCCCAGGTTGAACCCGAGGATGTCCAGGTCCGGGATCTGGGTGATGCCGTTCGGGCCACGGGTGATGTTCGGACCCGAGGTGCCGTCGAGGTTGTTGACGGTGATACGGAAGATCTCACCGAAGCCGAGGGTGACGATGGCCAGATAGTCGCCGCGCAGCCGCAGGGTCGGCGCGCCGATCAGCACACCGAAGACCAGCGAGGCGGCCATGCCGGTCAGGGCGGCGGCCCAGAACGGGAAGTGCACACCGGAGAACCGGGAGTACTCCGAGCCGGAGACCAGGGCGGCCGCGTAGGCGCCGACGCCGAGGAAGGCGACGTAACCGAGGTCGAGCAGACCGGTGAGGCCGACGACGATGTTCAGGCCGAGGGCGACGGTGGCGAAGATCAGGATGTTCACGCCGACGTTGGCGTTGTGGTCGTCGCCCTGGGTGAAGGGGAAGATCACGGCGGCGACGAAGGCGAGCGCCGAGGCGAAACCCTTGTGGTGGGCCGCGGCGGTCGCGAAGCGGTCGACGAGGCCGGTGTGCATGAGGCCCCAGGCGGCGAAGACGAGCAGCAGCAGATAGCCGATGAAGGTCTCGCTCGCGTCGTTGTCGATGCCGATCCCGTAGCTGAAGGCCACCAGGCCGAGCGCGACGCCGACCGTGATGACGATGCGGTCGACGAGCGGCGACGCCTTGCCGGGAGCGGGCAGTTGGGGCTTGGTCAGGTAACCGCGGATGCCGGTGCCCGGAGCCGGGTGGGGCAGCGCGAGGGCACCGACGACGGGCAGCGCGGAGGCCGCCATCGCCACGTAGGCACCGGGGTCGAGGTTGACCAGGCCGCCGAGGTCGACGGCGATGGCGATGCCGGTGAACCAGCAGACGGCGAACGCCGACAGGGCCGTCAGGAAGACCGGGGAGGTGGCGTTCGCCGGGTTCAGCCGGCGCAGCCACTTGATGTCCCACAGGGTGAGCCCGAACAGCAGGGTGAGGGCGCCGCCCACGAGGGCGAGGATCTGCAGGCCGGCCGGGTAGCCGTAGACGGTCAGGTCGCCGGGGAAGTCGGACGTCCAGGTCCAGCTGAGGAAGGTGCTGGCGATGGTGCCCACGGCGCCCACGACGATGAGCAGCCGGGCGAGGGACCGGGGCAGCGGGACCGGCCCGTGCTCCGTCGCCGCCGGGGAGTTGGTGGTGTCGGTCATGCTGCTCACGCCCTGTCCGCGACGCGTTCGCCGAGCAGACCCTGTGGTCTGAAGAGGAGTACGAGGATCAGCAGGACGAAGGCCCACACGGAGGACCAGCCGCCACCGCCGAGCTGCTGCATACCGGGGATGTTGGCGATGTAGGCGGTGGCCATGGCCTCGGCGATACCGAGGACGAGGCCGCCGAGCATGGCGCCGTAGATGTTGCCGATGCCGCCGAGGACGGCCGCGGTGAACGCCTTCAGACCGGCGATGAAGCCCATGTCGTAGGAGACGGAACCGTACTTGAGGCCGTACGACACACCGGCGACGGCCGCGAAGAAGCCGCCGATCGCGAAGGCGATGACGATGATGCGGTTGGTGTCGATGCCCATCAGCTGGGCGGTGTCCGGGTCCTGGGCGGTGGCCTGCATGGCGCGGCCGGTGCGGGAGAGCCGGACGAAGAGCGCGAGGACCGCCATGCACAGCGGCGCGGCGATGATCAGGAAGATGTCACCGCTCTGCACGGTCACGGAGCCGATGTGCAGCGGACCGAACGGCAACTGCGGGAAGACCCGCGCGGACTTGGCGTCGCCGTCGATGTGGTACCAGTTGAAGACCGCCTGCTGCAGTGCGAGCGACAGACCGATCGCGGTGATGAGCGGGGCGAGGCGTGGTGCGCCCCGCAGCGGTCGGTAGGCGAAGCGCTCGGCGCCGACGGCGATGAGCACGGCGACCAGGGCGCCGCCGATGAGCATCGCCGGCAGGGCTACCCACATGGATATGCCGTCCGGCAGGAGAAGGTAGACCGTGAGGGCGCCGAAGCCTCCGGTCATGAAGATCTCGCCGTGGGCGAAGTTGATGAGCTGGACGATGCCGTACACCATCGTGTAGCCGATGGCGATCAGACCGTACATCGAGCCGAGGAACAGCCCGTTGGCCAGCTGCTGCGGCAGGGTGTTCACCGCATGGCCTCCATGTGGTGGGGAGAGTCAGGGGGGCGGTAGAGGGCGGGCCGCGCGGTGACGGTGGTCTGTGCCGCGCGGCCCTGGTGAAGCGATGTGCTTCGGTTGGTTACTTCGGGTTGGCCACGCCGCTCTGGACGGACTTCCACGCACCGCTGACGACCTTGTAGACGGTCAGCTGCTTGTTCGTGGTGTCGCCGTACTGGTCGAACGCGATCTTGCCGGAGATGCCCTCGAAGGAGGTGCTCTGGACGGCGCTGACGATCTGGGAGCGGGCGTCGCTGGGGATCTTGCCGTCCTTCACGACGGTGCCGACGGCCTTGATGATCGCGGTGGCGGCGTCGTAGGAGTACGAGCCGTAGGTGCCGTAGTCACCGGGGTACTTCTTGTCCTTGTAGGTGGCCACGAAGTCCTTGGCGGCGGGCAGGGTGTCGACCGGGACACCGATCGACGTCACCAGGTCGCCCTCGGAGGCCTTGCCGGCGGTCTTGATGTAGGTCGGGGTGAACATGCCGTCGCCGCCGAACAGCGGGATGTTGGCGCCCGCGGCCTTGAGCTGCTTGGTCAGCACCTGGGACTCGTCGTACTGGCCGCCGTAGTACAGGATGTCGGCGCCCGAGCTCTTGATCTTCGTGACCAGGGTCGAGAAGTCACGGTCACCGGTGTTGACGTGGTCGGTGCCGATGACCTTGCCGCCCTGCTTGGCGAACTGCTCCGAGAAGATCTTCGACAGACCCGCGCCGTAGGTCTGCTTGTCGTCGACGACGAAGGCCTTCGTCTTCTTGGCGACGTTGAAGGCGTAGTCCGCGGCGTAGGCGCCCTGCAGGGCGTCGGTGGTCGCGGTGCGGAAGTACGTCTTGAACGGGCGCGACGGGCTGGTCTGCCAGTTCTTGCCCATCGTCAGCTCGGGGTTGGTGTTGGACGGGGAGATCTCCACCAGGTTGGCGGTGGCGAAGACCTGCTGCATCTGCGTGGCCACACCGGAGTTGAGCGGTCCGACGACGCCGAGCACGGTCTTGTCGGAGACGAGCTGGGTGGCGTTCTGCTGGCCGGTGGCCGGAATCGCCTTGTCGTCCAGGGCCTTGATCTTGAAGGTGACGCCCGGGACGGTCTTGTTCTTGTTGGCGTCGTCGACGGCGATCTGGGCGCCGTACTGGATGCCGAGACCCGTGGCGGAGTTCTGGCCGGTCAGCGGGGCATCGACGCCGATCGTGACCGTCACGTTGCCGCTGTCGCCGCCCTTGTTGCTGTTGTCGCGGGAGCCGCAAGCAGTGAGGGTCAGAGCTCCGGTGGTCAACACGGAGGTGAGAATCACCAGAGAACGCTGTCGCACAATCGATCCTTTCCACAGGCATGTTCGCCCCCCCGAAGGGAACGACGGGTGCCGCGCCGGTACCGAACTCCCTATGGAGCGGTGACTGGCCGTGACTCTAAGCGCGGGTGAGGAACGTGGAGGAGGGCTTGTCCAAGGCTGTGACGCTCTTGTTATGACACGAGGTAATGCAGAGCGGTACAACGTGGGTAGGAAAGAAGGAATTAAGCCCGATTCGCCCAGTCCGGATTCTGAGAACCCGCAGGACTCGCCCCGTGTCGGTTCAGGCGTCTCAACGGTTTTGGGCATGACGCATGCCGTTGCTGTGGGCGACTTCCGGGGTGCGGTGAGAGCCGCTTGCGCCGTGGGAACCGGATGGATCGGCGAATCTGTATTGCGCGCGTATTACGTAGAGTTACGCATAGGAAAGAAAGTCAAGCCTCCGGAACTTCTTCGCATTTCCTTGCGGGACGCGAGGGGGAGAGGTGAGAAGAGGTGAGAGTTCCGGCCGACGCGACGCCGGCGTCCGGGGGGTGACGGCCGGGCGGGGTCCGAAGGCCCCGCCGGGATGCGTCAGGTGTTGCTGCCCTGGACGTGGATCTCGTCGCCCTTGCGAACGTCCCGCAGCAGGCAGGTCAGTCGGGCCGTGCAGACCCGGCGGCCCTCCTCGTCGCTGATCGCGATCTCGTACGTCGCCGTCGAGCGCCCCCGGTGCACCGGCGTGGCCACGCCGGTGACCAGACCGGAGCGGACTCCGCGGTGATGCGTGCAGTTCAGGTCGACGCCGACCGCGATCTTCGAGCTGCCGCCGTGCAGCATCGAGCCGACCGACCCCAGGGTCTCCGCCAGCACCGCGCTGGCACCGCCGTGCAGCAGCCCGTACGGCTGGGTGTTGCCCTCCACCGGCATGGTGCCGACCACCCGGTCCACGGATGCCTCGAGGATCTGCACGCCCATCCGCGCGCCGAGGTGGCCCGCCGAGAACAGGGCCGGCAGGTCGACCCCGAGCGCGGCGTACTCCTCGATGACCTCCTGCGGGAACTTCACGCGCTGCTGCTCGCCCATGGACCGGCTCCGTTCGTCGTACAGCTGTCTTCAAGATGCCTTCCACTGAGCAAACGCTCAGTCGGTAGCCGATTCTTCCAGACGGGCCGGCGGATGGTCAGACGACGGGTGCCGGGTGCTGTGCGCCGCTCTCCAGACGGACCACGACGGACTTGCTGGCAGGGGTGTTGCTGGTGTCCGCGGTGGCGTCCAGCGGCACCAGCACATTGGTCTCCGGGTAGTACGCGGCCGCACAGCCCCGGGCCGTCGGGTAGTGCACGACCCGGAAGCCCGGCGCCCGGCGCTCCACGCCGTCCCTCCACTCGCTCACCAGGTCCACGTACGCCCCGTCGGCCACGCCCAGCGCCCGCGCGTCCTCCGGGTTCACCAGGACCACCCGGCGGCCGTTCCGGATGCCCCGGTAGCGGTCGTCCAGCCCGTAGATCGTGGTGTTGTACTGGTCGTGCGAGCGCAGCGTCTGCAACAGCAGCCGGCCCTCGGGCAGTTCGGGGTACTCGACCGGCGCCGCCGTGAAGTTCGCCTTCCCGGTCGTCGTCGGGAAGCGGCGCTCGTCGCGCGGGGCGTGCGGGAGCGTGAAGCCGCCCGGGTGCGCCACGCGCGCGTTGAAGTCCTCGAAGCCGGGGATCACACGCGCGATACGGTCGCGGATCGTCGCGTAGTCCTTCTCGAACTCCTCCCACGGCGTGCGGCTGTTCATACCGAGCACCCGGCGTGCGAGCCGGCACACGATCGCCGGCTCCGACAGCAACTGCGGGCTCGCGGGCTCCAGTCGGCCGCGCGAGGCGTGCACCATGCCCATGGAGTCCTCGACGGTGACGAACTGCTCGCCGCCGCCCTGGAGATCGCGCTCGGTCCGGCCGAGCGTCGGCAGGATCAGCGCCCGCGCGCCTGTGACGACATGCGAGCGGTTGAGCTTGGTCGACACGTGCACGGTCAGCCGCGCGCGCCGCATCGCCGCCTCGGTGACCTCGGTGTCGGGGGTGGCGGAGACGAAGTTGCCGCCCATCGCGAAGAAGACCTTCGCCTCGCCGTCGCGCAGCGCCCGGATCGCCCGGACGACGTCGAAGCCGTGCTCACGCGGGGGCGCGAAGCCGAACTCCCTCTCCAGGGCGTCGAGGAAGGCCGGTGCCGGGCGTTCGAAGATGCCCATCGTGCGGTCGCCCTGCACGTTCGAGTGGCCGCGGACCGGGCAGACGCCCGCGCCCGCGCGGCCGATGTTGCCGCGCAGCAGAAGGAAGTTGACGACCTCCCGGATCGTCGGGACCGAGTGCTTGTGCTGGGTCAGGCCCATGGCCCAGCAGACGATGGTGCGCTGGGAGGCGAGCACCATGCGCAGGGCCTCCTCGATCCGCTCGCGGGCGAGGCCGGTCGCGGCCAGCGTCTCGTCCCAGTCGGCGGCGCGGGCGGCCTTCGCGAACTCCTCGTACCCGTGGGTGTGTTCGCGCACGAACTCCTCGTCGACCGCGCCGTCCGTCTCCAGGACCAGCTTGTTCAGGAGCCGGAACAGGGCCTGGTCGCCGCCGATGCGGATCTGCAGGAACAGGTCCGTGAGCGCGGCGCCCCTGAGCATGCCCTGGGGCGTCTGCGGGTTCTTGAACCGCCCCAGACCGGCCTCGGGGAGCGGGTTGACGCTGATGATCTTCGCACCGCTGGCCTTGGCCTTCTCCAGGGCGGAGAGCATCCGGGGGTGGTTCGTGCCCGGGTTCTGCCCGGCGACGATGATCAGGTCGGCCTTGTAGAGGTCCTCGAGGTGGACGCTGCCCTTGCCGATGCCGATCGTCTCGTTCAGCGCCGAGCCCGACGACTCGTGGCACATGTTGGAGCAGTCCGGCAGGTTGTTGGTGCCGAGCTCGCGCGCGAACAGCTGGTACAGGAACGCGGCCTCGTTGCTGGTCCGCCCCGAGGTGTAGAAGACGGCCTCGTCGGGGGAGCCGAGGGCGGCGATCTCCTCACCGATGATGTCGAAGGCGCGCTCCCAGCTGACCGGCTCGTAGTGCTCGGCGCCCTCGGACAGATACATGGGGGTGGTGAGCCGTCCCTGCTGGCCGAGCCAGTAGCCGCTGCGGTGGTGCAGGTCGGCGACGGAGTGCGAGGCGAAGAACCCGGGTGTGACCCGGCGCAGGGTGGCCTCCTCGGCCACGGCCTTGGCGCCGTTCTCGCAGAACTCGGCGGTGTGCCGGTGTTCCGGCTCGGGCCAGGCGCAGCCGGGGCAGTCGAAGCCGTCCTTCTGGTTGACCCGCAGCAGCGTCAGCGCGGTGCGCTTCACTCCCATCTGCTGCTGGGCGATGCGCAGGGTGTGCCCGATGGCCGGCAGCCCGGCGGCCGCGTGTTTCGGCTCCGCGACCCGCGGCGCGTCCTGAACCGGGTCCCCGCTGGGCGGCTTTGTGGCCATCGCTCGTTCTCCCTCTACCCGGCACCACTGCCCTGTGCATCGATCCTCGCACGCGTCACCGACAACGACCGAGGAAGGCGGACGGGGGAGAACGGCAGGAATGCCTGCGGCGAACGAGTTCCCCTGCCCCCACCACTTTTCAACTACGCGGCCTCCCTTGCCGTTCCCGCCCCTGCTGACGGCCCTGCGCACCCTGCACCGACCGCGCCCTTCAGGCTGTTACGTCTGTTATGTCATGTAAGCTCCATCGGTTGGTCTTTCTGCTCATTGCTGTGTTCTTCATCTCTTTCAGGGGGTCCTGTCTGTCGTGCCGGTCCCGTCCCCTCCGTGTCGCCCTCGCGGAGCGCGGCGTGTCAGTGGGGCGTGGCAGGATCGGAGGCGTGGCAGAGACAGCATCGAAGAAGACCGACAAGACCCCCGGCGGGACCCGTCCCCGGCTGATGCTCATGGACGGGCACTCGCTGGCCTACCGCGCGTTCTTCGCGCTGCCCGCGGAGAACTTCACGACCGCGACGGGCCAGCCGACGAACGCGATCTACGGCTTCGCGTCGATGCTGGCCAACACCCTGCGTGACGAGGCGCCCACACACTTCGCGGTGGCGTTCGACGTCTCCCGCAGGACCTGGCGCTCCGAGGAGTTCACCGAGTACAAGGCGAACCGCTCCAAGACCCCGGACGAGTTCAAGGGCCAGGTCGAGCTGATCGGCGAGCTGCTCGACGCGATGCACGCGCAGCGCTTCGCCGTCGAGGGCTTCGAGGCCGACGACATCATCGCCACCCTCGCCACCCAGGCCGAGGCGGAGGGCTTCGACGTCCTGATCGTCACCGGCGACCGCGACTCCTTCCAGCTGGTCACCGAGCACACCACGGTCCTCTACCCGACCAAGGGTGTCTCCGAGCTGACCCGGTTCACCCCGGAGAAGGTTTTCGAGAAGTACGGCTTGACGCCCGCCCAGTACCCCGACTTCGCGGCCCTGCGCGGCGACCCGTCCGACAACCTGCCCGGCATTCCGGGCGTCGGCGAGAAGACCGCCGCGAAGTGGATCAACCAGTTCGGTTCCTTCGCCGAGCTGGTGGAGCGCGTCGACGAGGTGAAGGGCAAGGCCGGCCAGAACCTCCGCGACCATCTGGAGTCGGTCAAGCTCAACCGCCGGCTCACCGAGCTGGAGCGCGGCGTGGAGCTGCCGAGGACGGTCACCGACCTGGAGCGCGCGCCGTACGACCGCAAGAACGTCGCGATGATCCTGGACACCCTGGAGATCCGCAACCCGTCGCTGCGCGAGCGTCTCTACGCCGTCGACCCCGGCGCCGAGGAGGCCGAGTCCACGCCGGTCGCCGAGGCGGGTGTGGAGGTCGACGCCACCGTCCTCGGCACCGGCGAGCTGGCCGGCTGGCTCGCCGAGCACGGCACGGAGCAGCCGCTGGGCATCGCCACCGTCGACACCTGGGCGCTCGGCACCGGCTCGGTCGCCGAGGTCGCCCTCGCCACGGCCGACGGTCCGGCCGCCTGGTTCGACCCGGCCGAGCTCGACGAGGCCGACGAGAACGCGTGGGCGGCCTGGCTCACCGACGCCGCGAAGCCGAAGGTCTTCCACAACGCCAAGGGCGCGATGCGGGTCTTCGCCGAGCACGGCTGGACCATCGAGGGCGTCACCATGGACACGGCCCTCGCCGCCTACCTGGTCAAGCCCGGCCGCCGCTCCTTCGACCTGGACGCGCTGTCCCTTGAGTACCTGGGTCGCGAGCTGGCACCCGCGGCGGCGGCCGACGGCCAGCTGGCCTTCGGCGCGGACGACGGCGCCGAGGCCGAGGCCCTGATGATCCAGGCCCGCGCGATCCTCGACCTCGGCGGAGCCTTCGAGGACCGGCTCCAGGAGGTCGGCGCGGCGGACCTCCTCCGCGACATGGAACTGCCGACCTCCGTCCTCCTCGCCCGGATGGAGCGGCACGGCATCGCGGCCGACCGCGCGCACCTGGAGGCGATGGAGCAGATGTTCGCGGGCGCGGTCCAGCAGGCCGTGAAGGAGGCGCACGCGGCGGCCGGACACGAGTTCAACCTGGGCTCGCCCAAGCAGCTCCAGGAGGTCCTCTTCGGCGAGCTGGCGCTCCCCAAGACGAAGAAGACGAAGACCGGTTACACCACCGACGCCGACGCACTCGCCTGGCTCGCCGGCCAGACCGAGAACGAACTGCCGGTGATCATGCTCCGGCACCGTGAGCAGGCCAAGCTGCGCGTGACCGTCGAGGGCCTGATCAAGACCGTCGCCGCCGACGGCCGTATCCACACCACCTTCAACCAGACGGTCGCCGCGACCGGCCGTCTCTCCTCCACGGACCCCAACCTCCAGAACATCCCGGTCCGCACCGACGAGGGCCGGGCGATCCGCCGGGGCTTCGTGGTGGGCGAGGGCTTCGAGTCCCTGATGACCGCCGACTACAGCCAGATCGAACTGCGCGTCATGGCCCACCTCTCCGAGGACGAGGGCCTGATCGAGGCGTTCACCTCCGGCGAGGACCTGCACAACACGGTCGCCTCCCAGGTGTTCGACGTCGACCGTTCGGCCGTCGACGCGGAGATGCGCCGCAAGATCAAGGCGATGTCGTACGGCCTCGCGTACGGTCTGTCGGCCTTCGGCCTCTCCCAGCAGCTGAACATCGACGCCGGCGAGGCGCGGGGCCTGATGGACACGTACTTCGAGCGCTTCGGCGGGGTCCGCGACTATCTGCGCCGTGTCGTCGACGAGGCCCGTGCCACCGGTTACACGGCGACCCTCTTCGGCCGCCGCCGCTACCTCCCCGACCTCAACAGCGACAACCGCCAGCGCCGCGAGGCGGCCGAGCGGATGGCCCTCAACGCACCCATCCAGGGCACCGCGGCGGACATCGTCAAGATCGCCATGCTCCGGGTGGACGGCGCGCTGCGCGAGGCGGACCTGAAGTCCCGCATGCTCCTCCAGGTCCACGACGAAATCGTCCTGGAGGTCGCGCCCGGCGAGCGCGCGGAGGTCGAGTCCATCCTCCGCGAGCAGATGTCCGACGCGGTCCACCTCAGGGCCCCGCTGGACGTCTCGGTGGGCGTGGGCCCGGACTGGGAGTCGGCAGCGCACTAGCCTGCGGCGCGAGCCGACAGCCTTCGGCGAGACCGACAGAGGGCGCCGTTCCCCCGACCCCGGGTGGAGCGGCGCCCTTCCTGTTCCTGTTGCCTCCTCCTCGGCCGCAACGGCGCTCGGTCACCACGCCGTAGTGGCTGCGCGTCGTCGTGGCGGGAAAGGAGGCCATCGCCCCCGTCACTCACCTGGACCCTGCCAGAACGCCCCCGCCCTCGCCACCGGCAAGGATGCCGCCATGGGTATACGTATGGTTCACCGCCGGACGCCCCAGAGCAGGCCTCCGGCCAAGGCCCGTTCCGCCTCGGCCTCCGCTCAGGTCACGGCGTCCCCGTCGGCCCCGGCCCAAGCCGCCGGCGCCAGCTCCGCCCGCATCCCCACCGACCTCGCCCTCACCGTGCGCCGGGCGGCCACCCGTCTCCGGCGCCGGCTCCGTGCCCGCCGCCCCGGCCTGCGCCAGTGGCTCGACCTCGCCCGCAGCTACCTCGCGCTGCTTCTCACCGCGCTCCCCGGACCCCGCCGCCCCCGCACCATGACCGTGTTCGTGGCGACCCTCACCGAACGGCCGACGGGCTCCGCCGCACGCCGTCGGCCACCGGAACCGGACGCCACACCCTGACCACCACGGCATACCCCAGCACCCCGAGCAGCAGCCCCGCGCCCGCTCCGAACAGCACCGTGGGCAGCAGCTCCCAGGGCTTGGCCGTTGCCCCCCAGTAGTCCCACCACCGGGTCGCCCGCTGCACCGCCGCGACCAGGGCGCAGCCGCCGATCCCGGCAGCGGCCCACCACCGGTCCCGTATCGACAGCAGCGGTACGCCCACCGGTTCCCCGGCCGGCGCCCGCCGTACCGCGCGGACCACGAACACGGCGAGCACGGCCGCACCCACCGCCGAACTGCCGTACTGGAGCAGGGTGTACAACGGCACGCCCGCGACGTCCCGGCCGATCGCGGGGATCAGCCGCGTCCCCCAGCGGTCGTGGTGGGTGAACGCGTCCCAGACGACATGCGTGAGCGCGCCGAGCACGGCGCAGACGTACCAGCGGGCCGCGACGGAAACGCCGGCACGCGCGCGTGGCGTCCCGCAGCGCAGCACAGTGGCCACCCGTCCCTGCCGGGCGCGTGGGAGGAGGGCCACGAGCGGTTCCCGTATCAGCACCCACAGCCCCACGAGCGCCCAGGAGAAGAGCACGTCGACGGTGAACACACCGGTGAAGGAGTGGGTGAACTCGCCGAACTCCATCGCGTCCGGCACCGCGCTCGCCGCGTAATAGGTGAGGTCGGGGGAGAAGGACCCCGCCACGAGCACCGCCGGCACCAGGCGTCCGCGCCCGGTCCCGTCGCCGCGCACGGCGGGCAGTACGGCGGCGGCATGGCTGAGAGTGAACGGCACCCGGGGCCCCCTGGAGCAGTCGTCGGCCGGCGTGCCGAACGGTGATCGCGTACGACAAGTATCCGGGACACCACCATCGTTCAACGGGGGATGGCCAACTGGTGAAAATCGGGCACCGGCGGGTGTCCGTGGAAAGCAAGTTGTCGTAGGGTCGCCTGGGTCGCCGCCCGGGGCGCGTACGGCCGGGTGCACGACCTCACAACTCGAAAGAGGTAACGGGGGCAACCACAGCATCGGGTCAACCGTCACACCAGGGCGAGTGGACAGACGGAGACGGGCGCTCAGAAGGCGCCCAGGGGAGGGGTTCACCTTATGGCGGCGCAATTCGGCAGGCGGCTGCGCAAGGGAGCGGCGACGACCGCCGCGGCCGCGTTGGCGGTGGCGGCTCTGTCCGCGTCCCAGGCACCGGGCGCGACGACCGGCGACACGGGCAGACAGGCCAACGCCGGTGCCAGCACCGCCGCACCCGACGGAGCCGGCGCGACCGGCGGCGCCACCGGCAACTCGCCGTACTACACGGACCTGCCGCCGCTGAACAGCCCGAACCCCAGCGCCAGCCCCACGGCCCCCTCGTCGAGCATCGGCACCGCCGTCTCGCGCGGCGCCGCCGAGGCCGGGATACCGGCCACCGTTCTGGACGCCTACAAGAAGGCCGAGGCGGAGCTGCGCAGCTCCAAGCCCGGCTGCAACCTGCCCTGGCAGCTGCTCGCCGCCATCGGCAAGGTCGAGTCCGGCCAGGCCCGCGGCGGTGACGTCGACGCCGAGGGCAACACCCTGCACCGGATCCTCGGCCCCGAGCTCGACGGCAACGGCTTCGCGCTCATCAAGGACACCGACGGCGGCAAGTACGACGGCAACAGCCAGTACGACCAGGCCGTCGGCCCCATGCAGTTCATCCCCTCGACCTGGGCGTGGGCGGGCCGCGACGGCAACGGCGACGGCGTCAAGGACCCCAACAACGTCTACGACGCGGCGCTCGCCGCCGGCCACTACCTGTGCCGCAACGGCTGGGACCTGTCCGCCCAGGCCGACATGAACAGCGCGATCCTCAGCTACAACAACTCGCAGGACTACCTGAACCTGGTCCTGTCCTGGTACGAGTTCTACCGCAAGGGCACCCACTCGATACCGGACGGCACCGGCACCGTACCCAGCCACCGCAGCGACGACGGCAAGACCGGGTCGGGGTCAAGCAGTTCCGGCAGCCCCAGCGCCTCCCCGTCGCCCAGCACGCCGGGCAAGAGCACGCCGAGCCCCTCGTTGCCCACGCCCAGCACCCCGAGTACGTCGCCGACGCTGCCGGCCACGCCCACCGACACCGTGGACCACCTGGAGGACGCGGGCACCGCCACGCTCACGGCGATGGCCGGCGACGCGTTCACCAAGAAGATCAGCACGCGCGCGGAGACCGAGGCCGGACAGGCCGTCGCCAAGGTCCGCGTCCGCTTCACCATCGTCGGGGACACGGACGCGACCTTCACCGGCGGCGAGACCACCGCCACGGTCGTCACCGACAGCAAGGGCCTTGCCGTCGCGCCGGCGCTCCAGGCGGGCGAGAAGACCGGTGACTTCACGGTCCGCGCCGGCGTGGTCGGCCGTGCCGTGAAGGGCGTGGACTACAAGGCGAGCGTCACCGCGCGCGCCGCCGACACCCTCGCCCTCGCCAACACCACCGCGCTGACCTGCACCCCGGGCGGCGAGTTCGCCGACCAGGTCCAGGCGAAGGCCACCTACCTGGGCGCCGTCGCCGACAAGGTCGCCGCCACCGCCACGCTCATCAAGTCGGCGGACGACACGAGCACGAACGACAAGGGCCCGTACTTCAAGGACGCGAACGGCAACGCCGTCCGCACCCTCACGGACCTCCAGACGGACGCGAACGGCCTGCTCACGCTGCCCAAGCTGTACGCGGACGACACCACCGGCACGTTCCTGCTCCGCATCACCACCACCGGCGGTGCGACGCTCACCGTCGAGCTGACGGTCGCCGCGGCGGACAGCTCGGCGAGCCCGTCGCCGACCGCCTCCGAGTCGGCCTCCGCGTCCGCCTCCCCGAGCCCCTCGGCCTCCGCCACCTCCTGATCCCTGCTCCTACGACGACGAGGGCGCCCTTCCGCCGACGCGGGAGGGCGCCCTCGCGCGTGAGACCTGTTCTCTTCTCACCCTCCCGTTGCTACGGTGCCCGCACCTGACGAGCCGTCAGGTGCCGACAAGGCAGGGAGGCCCGCATGCGCGCCCTGATCGCCGCCGCGACCGGTCTCGCCCTCGCGCTCGTCCTGGTCGTGACGATCAGCGCCCTGGGGTCGCCGAACGGAAAAACGTCCCCCAAGCCGCTGCTCACGACGGTGCCGTCACACCCGTAACCGCCGCCCCGGGAGGCCGAGATGCGCCGCAAGGCCAGTCTGGTCCTGCTCGCCTGCGCCGTGTTCTTCGCGGCACTGTCCCCGCTGCTGCGCTGGTACGCCTTCCCGCGCCTCGCCAAGATCCCGGCGAACCAGTACCAGGACATGGTCCTGGTGGCGAAGAACGCCACGCTCCTCGACTACGGCACCATGAAGGCGAAGAAAGTCCCCCAGGTCACCATCGTGCAGACCCTCAAGGGCAACGTGGAGGCCGCGAAGGAGATCGAGAGGACGGCGGGCCGGGACGTCGTCGTCTGGGACGGGCTCTCCTACGTCCAAGGCCCCGACGGCAAGATGGTCTCCGAGATCCCCGAGCGCTACATCTTCGACGCCCACAGCCAGGAACCCGTCCACGCCACCGGCGAGATGGTCGACGGCGACCCGGTGAGCCGGGACGGCATCGAGTTCAAGTGGCCGTTCCTGACCGAGAAGCGGGACTACGAGTACTTCGACGCGCAGACCCGCACCACCAACCCCATCCACTACAAGGGGACGCGGACCTTCCGGGGCGTCAAGGTCTACTACTTCGAGCAGACCGTCCCGTGGACCAAGGTCGCGCTGCCCAAGAAGATGCCGGTGCAGGGCATCACCCCGGAGTCCGTCGCCAAGACCGGCACCACCCGCTGGTACACGACGGTCCGCAGGTTCTGGGTGGAGCCCGTCACCGGAGCGCCCGTCTACGGCGAGGAGATCCACAAGGAGGAGCTGCGCGGCGGCACCCTGCTGGGCGGCCGCGCCAAGGTCACCGCCTTCGCCGGCGACGTGAAGATGCGCGAGGACTACATCGAGCACACGGTCGCCCTCGTGAAGCACAACCGCACGATCGTCCTGATGCTGACCTCCTACCTCCCCTGGGGCTTCCTGTCCCTCGGTGTCGCGCTGCTGGCCCTCTCCCTCTGCCTGGAGGCGCTGAGCCGCCGCCCCACAGACCCGCAGCCGGCGCAGTCCACGATGCCGGAACCGGTCAGCGCCTGAGCCGCGCGTTGGTGTGCCGGGTGGGCTCCGCGGTCGCGGGATCCTCCGGCCAGGGATGCTTCGGATACCGCCCCCGGAGCTCGGCCCGCACACCCCTGTACCCGTCCCTCCAGAAGGAGGCGAGGTCGGCGGTGACGGCGGCGGGCCGCCCGGCGGGCGACAGCAGATGCACCAGCACGGGCACCCCGGCCACGGCGGGCGACTCCTGCAACCCGAACATCTCCTGCAACTTCACGGCGAGAACGGGCTGCTCGGGCTCGGCGTAGTCAACCCGGATACGCGATCCGCTGGGTACGGCGATCCGCTCGGGCGCCAGCTCGTCGAGCCGTCCCGCCTCCCCGCTCGCCCACGGCAGCAGCCGCCGGAGCCCCTCCCCGGCGTCGATCCGCCCGAGATCGGACCGCCGCCGGGCCCTGCCGAGCTCCGGCTCCAGCCAGTCGTCCACGCGCGCGTGCAGCGCGTCGTCGGACACGTCGGGCCAGGGCTCGCCGAGCCGAAGGTGAAGGAAAGCGAGCCGCTGGCGCAGTACGACGGCCTCGGGCGTCCACCGCAACAGGCCGAACCCCTCCTGCCGCAGCCCTTCGAGCAGCGCAGCGCGCACGAGGGCGGGGCCGGCGTCCCGCAGCGGCCGCACCGCGAGCTCGATCGCCCCGAGCCGTTCCGCACGCCGCGCGACGACCTCCCCGTCGGCCCAGTGCACCTCGTCCCGCTCGTCGAGCAGCGCCCCGGCGGCCGCTCGCGCGATCCCCTCGTCCACCACCGCCGCGAGCTGCACACGCGCGTGCCCCTTCCCCACCGGCCGGTCGGCGACGGCGACGGCGAGCCAGGGTGCGGACCGCAGCGGCGATCCGTCACGGAGTTCGGCTCGGGTCCCGGAGACCATGAGGCAGGAACCGCCGTCCGCCCGGGCGATCCGCTCGGGAAAGGCGAGGGCGGCGACGAGCCCGGCGACATGGTCATCAGGAGCACCCGGCCCGACCCCGACCCCGGCCCCGGCCCCGACTCCGGCCCCGACCTCGACTCCGGCCCCGGTCCCGGCCCCGGCCGCGGCCCCGACCTCAACTCCCGCCCCGACCTCAACTCCCGCCCCGACCTCGACTCCGGCCCCGGACCCGACCTCGGCCTCGACTCCGGCCCCGGACCCGACCTCGGCCTCGACTCCGGTCCCGGCTCCGACCTCGGCCGTGGCCCCGCCCCCGACCTCGCCTGTCGGCCGACGGTCATGGGCGGGCGGGTGGGAAATACCAACGAAGACGGCCCGCAGCCGCCGAACCTCCGCACGCCACCGCCCGGAATAGGCGTCACCCCCACGCCGCACACGCCGCAGAGCAGCCCCCAGATCGTCCCCGTACTCCCGAGGCACCTCCTCGCTCAACAGCGCGACCACCTCCGCGGCCCGCTCCGAGCCGACCAGCGAGGCTCCGTCGATGAGGGCCCGCCCCAGCCGGGGGTGCAACCCCAGCCGCGCCAACCGCACCCCCCTCCCCGTGGCCCGACCGACGGAGTCGACCGCCCCGATCGCCGTCAGAAGAGTCCGCGCCGCCGCCATGGCCCCGCCCGGCGGTGGGTCCAGCAACGCCAGCCCCGCAGCCTCCGGGTCGCCCCAGCAGGCCGCCTGGAGGGCGAACGCGGTCAGGTCGGCCACCCTGATCTCCGGCGCCGGAAAGGCCGTCAGACGGGCGTCCTCGGCCTCGGTCCAGCACCGGTACACCGTGCCCGGCGCCTCGCGCCCGGCGCGCCCCGCCCGCTGCCGTCCGGCCGCGCGCGACGCCCGCACCGTCGTCAGCGCGCTCAGCCCGCGCGCGTGGTCGACGCGCGGCTCCCGCGCGAGCCCGGAGTCGACCACCACCCGGGCGCCCGGGACGGTCAGCGAGGACTCCGCCACGGACGTCGTGAGGACCACCCGGCGCCGTGCCCCGGGCGCCAGCACCGCGTCCTGCACGGCCGCCGGTGCCCGGCCGTGCACCTGGAGCACTTCGACGTCCCCGAGGTCACCCAGTTGCCCGGCCACGCGCGCGATCTCGCCGACCCCGGGCAGGAAGCACAGCACGTCACCGGAGCGCTCGGCCAGGGCCCGCCGCACGACGGATGCCACATGTGTCAGCAGGACGGGGTCGACGCGCATCCCGTTCGGCGGCCGTACCGGACGCACCGGCGGCGCCCACACCGTCTCCACGGGATACGACACGCCGTCCGCCTCGACCACCGGCGCGTCCCCCAGGAGCCGCGCCCAGCCCTGCGCGTCCGTCGTCGCCGACGCGGCCAGGAGCCGCAGCTCCGGCCGCAGCGTCTCCCGGACGTCCCAGAGGAAGGCCGCCACCGTGTCGGCGTCCAGATGGCGTTCGTGGCACTCGTCGAGGACGACGACGTCCACGCCGGACAGCTCCTGGTCGCGTTGCAGACGCTGCAACAGCACACCCGTCGTGACGACCTCCACGCGCGCGTGCCGTCCCACGACCCGCTCGCCGCGCACGGTGTAGCCGACGCTGCGCCCGACCTGTTCGCCGAGCAGCCACGCCATCCGGCGGGCCGCCGCGCGTGCCGCGATCCGGCGGGGCTCGGCCACGACCACCCGCCGGGCCGGCCCCTCGCCCAGCAGCCCGGCCAGCGCCAACGGCACCAGCGTCGTCTTGCCGGTGCCGGGCGGTGCCACGAGGACGGCGGTGCCGTGCCCGTCCAGGGCGTCTTTCAGGCCGGGCAGGGCCTGTCGTACGGGCAGCGCGTCCAGGGCGTCGTAACGGATCACGCCCCTAGTGTCGTACGCCCCGGAAATCGCCCCGCACGCGCGCGTGCACGGTCAAAGTCCGTGCGGCTCAGTCACTCCCCCAGCCTTCGGCCGGGGGACCCCCATCTCGCTCGCACACGAAGATCGCCGTCCCGGGGATGAGATTGCCCCGCAGCGGGGACCAGCCGCCCCACTCGGAGGTGTTCCAGGCCGGCCACTCCGGCTCCACCAGGTCCACCAGCCGCAAGCCCGAGGAGGCGATGTCGCGGACCCGGTCGCCGAGCGTGCGGTGGTGCTCGACGTACACCGCGAGGCCGTCCTCGTCCTGCTCGACGTACGGCGTCCGGTCGAAGTAGGAGGAGGACACGGACAGGCCCTCGGGGCCCGGCTCGTCCGGGAACGCCCAGCGGATCGGATGGGTGACCGAGAAGACGAGGCGGCCGCCTGGACGCAGCACGCGGCGCACCTCGCGCAGCACCTGGCGCGGGTCCGCGACGAAGGGGAGCGCGCCGTACGCCGAGCACACCAGGTCGAACGAGGCGTCCGCGAAGGGGAGCTCGCCCGCGTCCGCGCAGACCAGGGGAAACGATCCGCCGATGCGCAGCGCGTGCTGGAGCTGGCGGTGCGAGATGTCCAGGGCGACCGGCCGGGCACCCTGCGCGGCCAGCCAGCGCGAGCACTGGGCCGCGCCGGCGCCGATCTCCAGGACGTCCTTGCCCTTCAGCTCCTCCGGCGGGCCGAGCAGCTCCGCCTCCACCTCGTCGAGGCCCTCGGGGCCCCACACGAAGCGGTCGTCGCCCAGGAACGTGCCGTGCTCGACCTGGTACTCGTCGGCGTTGCGGTCCCACCAGCCCCGGTTGGCCCGGCTGCTCTCCGCGACCCCGGCGGCACGCCGGGTGGCTTCGGGTTCGGCCTCCGCACCGGACTGTGACCCGGTGTCTTCGAGGTCGAACGAATCGGGCTCTTGGATGATCGGCTCCCTCGTCGTACTCTTCCGTGCAACCCGTTCAGGGGAGTGTCACACGCGCGGTGTGTCAGGCGTGTGTGGCCTCGTGGGACGGTTCTTGTGCCGGGTATGCGGCGATCCGCCCCGGGTGTGCGCCTTCGCGCATTGACCCTGCCCGGCTGCCCCCGTATGCTACAAGTTGCGCTGCGGGCCTGCGCACCTCAGACGTAGCAGGCTGCGCTCGCATCTGTTGTATGTCCCCTCGGTTTTCGAGGCGCCACCAGCGGTTTTGTGTGGCGCTTCCTTGGCTGTCCGGCTTCATCAGAGCGAAACGGGCTCCCGGCGTAAGCAGTACCTACGACTTCAATGTCCGTACCGGAGCCCTTTCCCACATGACGAGCAGCACCGAGACCACCGCCACCACCCCGCAGGTTGCGGTCAACGACATCGGTAACGAGGAAGCCTTCCTCGCCGCGATCGACGAGACGATCAAGTACTTCAACGACGGCGACATCGTCGACGGCGTCATCGTGAAGGTCGACCGGGACGAGGTCCTGCTCGACATCGGTTACAAGACCGAAGGTGTCATCCCGAGCCGCGAGCTCTCGATCAAGCACGACGTCGACCCGAACGAGGTCGTGGCCGTCGGCGACGAGATCGAGGCCCTGGTCCTCCAGAAGGAGGACAAGGAAGGCCGCCTGATCCTCTCGAAGAAGCGCGCCCAGTACGAGCGTGCCTGGGGCACCATCGAGAAGATCAAGGAAGAGGACGGCATCGTCACCGGTACCGTCATCGAGGTCGTCAAGGGTGGTCTCATCCTCGACATCGGCCTCCGTGGCTTCCTCCCGGCCTCCCTGGTCGAGATGCGCCGCGTCCGCGACCTCCAGCCCTACGTGGGCAAGGAGCTCGAGGCGAAGATCATCGAGCTGGACAAGAACCGCAACAACGTGGTCCTGTCCCGCCGTGCCTGGCTGGAGCAGACCCAGTCCGAGGTCCGCCAGACGTTCCTCACGACCCTCCAGAAGGGTCAGGTCCGCTCCGGTGTGGTCTCCTCGATCGTCAACTTCGGTGCCTTCGTGGACCTGGGTGGCGTCGACGGTCTGGTCCACGTCTCCGAGCTGTCCTGGAAGCACATCGACCACCCGTCCGAGGTTGTCGAGGTCGGCCAGGAGGTCACCGTCGAGGTCCTCGACGTCGACATGGACCGCGAGCGTGTCTCCCTGTCGCTGAAGGCGACCCAGGAAGACCCGTGGCAGCAGTTCGCCCGCACCCACCAGATCGGCCAGGTCGTGCCCGGTAAGGTCACGAAGCTGGTTCCGTTCGGTGCGTTCGTCCGCGTCGACGAGGGCATCGAGGGTCTGGTCCACATCTCCGAGCTGGCCGAGCGCCACGTGGAGATCCCGGAGCAGGTCGTCCAGGTCAACGACGAGATCTTCGTCAAGGTCATCGACATCGACCTCGAGCGCCGTCGCATCAGCCTCTCGCTGAAGCAGGCCAACGAGGCCTTCGGTGCCGACCCGGCCACGGTCGAGTTCGACCCGACCCTGTACGGCATGGCCGCGTCCTACGACGACCAGGGCAACTACATCTACCCCGAGGGCTTCGACCCCGAGACCAACGACTGGCTCGAGGGCTACGAGACCCAGCGCGAGGCGTGGGAGCACCAGTACGCCGAGGCGCAGCAGCGCTTCGAGCAGCACCAGCAGCAGGTCATCAAGAGCCGCGAGGCCGACGCTGCCGCTGCCGAGGAGGGCGGCGACGCCGCGGGTGCGGCTCCGGCCGCCGGTGGCGGTTCGTACTCCTCCGAGGGCGCCGACACCTCCGGTGCGCTGGCCTCGGACGAGGCGCTGGCCGCGCTCCGCGAGAAGCTCGCGGGTGGCCAGAGCTGAACGCTCACTGAGCAGTAGCTCCTGACCGAGGGGCCGCACCTTCCGAGGTGCGGTCCCTCGGTGTTTTCCGCCGGGAGTTGCCGGCCGGGGCCACGAACAGAGCGCTCTGGGCAGGGAGTTGACGGCCACCGACCAGGAGCGGTTCGGCGCGTTCCGCACGGCAAGGGCGGGACCCGGCACGCGCGCGTGCCCGCCTTCCGGCCATGAAAAGGCGGCGAGATGTCGGCTGTTCACGTCGCCGACGGGAATGCCTGCGGCCCGTGCCACGTTGTGCGGTACGAACACGAGGAGGAGCGGTCACAGTGCTTGATCCGCAGGGTTTGTACGCATGGGAGCCGAAGGGCCTCGCCACCGTCGACATGGCGCTCGCCCAGGAGTCGGCCGGCCTTGTCATGCTCTACCACTTCGACGGATACATCGACGCGGGTGAGACCGGCGACCAGATTGTCGACCGGCTCCTGGACTCGCTGCCCCACCAGGTCGTCGCCCGCTTCGACCACGACCGGCTCGTGGACTACCGGGCCCGCCGCCCGCTGCTGACCTTCAAGCGGGACCGCTGGACCGACTACGAGGAGCCCAGCATCGAGGTGCGGCTGGTCCAGGACACCACGGGAGCGCCGTTCCTGCTGCTGTCCGGACCCGAGCCGGACGTCGAGTGGGAGCGCTTCGCCGCGGCCGTACGGCAGATCGTGGAGCGGCTCGGCGTCCGCCTGTCCGTGAACTTCCACGGCATCCCGATGGGCGTCCCGCACACCCGCCCCGTCGGCCTCACCCCGCACGGCAACCGCACCGACCTCGTCCCGGGCCACCGCAGCCCCTTCGACGAGGCCCAGGTCCCCGGCAGCGCCGAGTCGCTGATGGAGTACCGCCTCATGGAGGCCGGCCACGACGTCCTGGGCGTCGCCGCGCACGTCCCGCACTACATCGCCCGCTCGCCCTACCCGGACGCCGCCCTGACCGTCCTGGAGGCCATCACGGGCGCCACCGGGCTGGTCCTTCCGGGTATCGCGCACGCCCTGCGCACGGACGCGCACCGCACGCAGACGGAGATCGACCGCCAGATCCAGGAGGGAGACGAAGAGCTCACCGCCCTCGTCCAGGGCCTGGAGCACCAGTACGACGCGGCCGCGGGCGCCGAGACCCGGGGCAACATGCTCGCCGAGCCGGTGGAGATCCCGTCGGCCGACGAGATCGGCCTGGAGTTCGAGCGGTTCCTGGCGGAGCGCGAAGGCGACAACTGAGCGCCGTCCAGGCGACGGCCGGGGGCAGCCCGAGCGACGGCCGGGCCCCGTCCGGGCCGGTGTCGGTGGCAGGTCCTAAGCTTCGGGCCATGCTGAAAGTAGGCCTCACCGGCGGGATCGGCGCCGGCAAGAGCGAGGTGTCGCGGCTGCTCGTCGGGCGCGGCGCCGTGCTGATCGACGCGGACCGCATCGCACGTGAGGTCGTCGCGCCGGGGACTCCGGGTCTGGCGGCCGTCGTCGAGGCGTTCGGCCCGGACGTGCTCACCGCCGACGGCAGCCTGGACCGCCCGAAACTGGGTGCGATCGTCTTCACCGACCCCGAGAGACTCGCCGTACTGAACTCGATCGTGCACCCTCTGGTCGGCGCCCGCTCCCGCGAACTGGAGAGCGCGGCCGCCGCCGACGCCGTGGTGGTCCACGACGTCCCGCTCCTCGCGGAGAACGGCCTCGCGCCGCTCTACGACGTCGTGATCGTCGTGGACACGGCTCCCGAGACCCAGCTCGACCGGCTGGTCCGGCTGCGGGGGATGACGGAGGAGGACGCACGCGCGCGCATGGCCGCGCAGGCGACGCGCGAGAAGCGCCTGGAGATCGCCGACATCGTGGTCGACAACGACGTGCCCCTGGACGCACTCGAACGGCGCGTCGAGGAGGTCTGGGGCGACCTCGTGCGCCGGGCGCAGCGGTCCGGTTCGAACTAGCGGGCACGCGTCATCGAAATAGCGGGCACCCGTCCGGGCGTTGAACCGCTTCAGTGAGGGAAGGACTCTGCCGTGCCCGAGACCAGCGGTTCGACCGGACGTACTCCGGAGACGCATGTCATCGACTTCCGTGCCGCGGAGCACCTGCTCAACGCACGGGACCCGCGGGGTGCGGTGAAACTGCTCGACGGAGTGATCGCCGCCCACCCCGAGAACACCGCCGCCCGGCTGCTGCGCGCGCGAGCCTTTTTCGCCGCCGCGCAACTGCGTCCCGCCGAGCTGGAGTTCACCATCGTCCTGGAGCGTGAGCCGGACAACGCGTTCGCGCACTTCGCGCTCGCCCGCACCTACCAACGCCAGGGACGCGCGGACCTCGCGATACGCCACTTCCGGCTGGCGGCCGCGCTGGACCCCAACCCGGAATACCTGAAGGCGGCCCGGTTCGACGGCGGCGCGTGACCGGACGGCCGATCACGGATGACCATGCCGCGGCGGCCGCCGGAACGGCGGCGGGCGGGTGTCCGCGGGCCGGTACGGGGGCACATCGCGGCCCGGCTGATAGTGCGGGCCCTGCCTGATGTGCCTGAGGATCACGGTCATGTCGACGGCGGCCACCAGCCACAGGACTCCGCAGGCGGCCGCCCAGCCGGGACGGCCGAGCAGCGCGAACACCGCGGTACCGAAGATTGCCCAGGCCAGTCCCCACAGGCTCAGCCACAACCGCGCTCGTAGCGCACTGCGCGCGGTCGTCGGCTCACTGCCTGTCCGCATCTCCGATCACCACTCCTCCTTGCAACGTACTCTCCGACCAGGACGTTCACAAAGGGGGACCCCGCAGTGCTGCCGGATGCCGACGACCTGCCCGACCTGCTCCTCGACCTGGCCGTGCCGCACGAGGACATCAACACGCTGATGGCACTGCGGCGGGCCGTGACCGCCGATCCCGGAGTACGACGACTGCTGACGGAGTGCGTCGAGGACGCGACCGGTGCCGTACGGGAGGTCGACGACCCCGAGGGCCTCGGCGCCCGGGCCGCCCAGGCCCCGGCCGCGCTCGGCGAGTACTTCCTCGTGTACGTCTTCCTCGCCGCGCTGCCTCGTGCCCGCGCGTCGCACCGGGCGCGCGGCATCCCCGACGACGTCTCCCGGCACACCCTCGCCGACCTCGGCCGTGGCATGGCACTGCACCGCAGACAGTACGGTCGAGGAGGGCTCGCAACGCGCCAGGCACACTGGCTCACCCGCCACTTCTGCGGCCGCCTCTACCAGCTGGGACGACTGCAGTACGAGCGGACCGGGCTCGGGGATCGCACGGCACGGGCGATCACGGCGGCCGGAACCGACGCGACCGGTGGCGAACCCTGTCTGGACCTGCACATCCCCGACTTCCTCGGGCCGCTCACCCCTGCCGCCTGCGACCGCTCCCTGGACCGCGCCCGGGAGTTCTTCGAGCGGTACTTTCCCGAGGAGCCGCACGCTGTCGCGACCTGCCACTCCTGGCTGCTCGATCCGCAGCTGCGACGCCACCTGAAGGCGGACTCCAACATCATCCGCTTCCAGGAGAGGTTCCGGCCCGGGTGGGAGGATCCGGAGCCGGCCGACACCACCCCGGTCGGCTTCGTCTTCGGCGACCCGGACCTGCCGGTGGCGGACCTGCCCCGGCGCTCCCCGGTGGAGCGGGCGGTCGGCGACCATCTGCGGGCGGGCGGCCACTGGTACGTGGGCCATGGATGGTTCCCGTGGCCCCGGACCGACCTCCCCCGGTCCTGACTGGTCATCAACTCCTTTTGATATGAGGAAAGTTCCCGTCCATCCATGAATTGCTCGAACGAGTGAACCGTCGGTGCGCGGGAACGAGCCGGCCGCGGCCGGCCGTTGTTCGGGCATGACGGTTGAAATGCGCGAGGGGTACGAGGGAACGGGACCCGGTGCGATCACCCCGGACGGCTGCGCGGTGGAGCTGTACTCGCGGCTGGCCGCGGGGGACGAGCCGGACATCATCGAGGCGGCGGTTCCGGCCGGCGCCCACATCCTGGAGCTGGGCTGCGGCGTCGGGCGGATGACGCACCCGCTGCTGGAGCGCGGGTTCACGGTCACGGCGGTGGACGAGTCGGCCGAGATGCTGGAGCGCGTGCGCGGGGCGCGCACGATACGCGGCGCCATCGAGGAGCTCGACCTGAGCGAGAGATTCGACGTGGTGATGCTCGCGTCGTTCCTGGTGCACGCCGGAGACGTGGAGGTGCGCCGGGGCATGCTGCGCGTCTGCGCGGCGCATGTGGCGGACGGCGGCTGTGTGCTCATCCAGCGGGAAGGCGCGGACTACCACTCGAACGTGCCGAGAGAGCGGGTCGATCCGAGCGGCTACACCGTCCGGATAGCGGCCGTGGAGCCGGTCGGGGACGGGGTGGACTCGGCGCGCGCGGAGTACGAGTTCCCGGACGCCGCCTGGACACAGACGTTCCTGGCCCGGCCGCTGACCAAGGAACAGTTCGAGGAGGCGCTCGCGGAAGCGGGACTGGAGGTGGACAGGTATCTGACCGAGGACGGGACATGGGTCCGAGCGGTGCAGGCACCCCGGGCGGCGTAGCCGGAGCGAGCCCGGCCGGGCCGAGCCCCTGCCGAGCCCTGTGGGGCCTTGCGGGGCCCTGAGGAGCCTGCCGGGTGGATCATCGCCCGCCGGGGCGCCCGCCGCTCGGTCGGCCGGTTCCCCCCGTACCACCCGATCCCCCCGTTCCGCCCATGCCCATCCCGCCGAGGCCGCGCAGCCGCTCCAGCTCGCGGCGGTCGCGCTTGGTCGGGCGGCCGGCGCCGCGGTCACGGATGCCGATGGGGGCGACGGCCTCACGGGGCGGGGGCGGCGGGGAGTTGTCGACATAGCACTGGGCGGCCACCGGGGCACCGACCCGCTTGCGGATCAGCCGCTTCACGATGACGACGCGCTCCCGCCCCTCGTGACGCAGCCGTACCTCGTCACCGACGCGTACGGAGTGGGCGGGCTTGACTCGCTCGCCGTTCACCTGCACATGCCCGCCCCGGCAGGCGGTGGCGCCCATGGACCGGGTCTTGATCAGGCGCACGGCCCAGATCCAGCTGTCGACCCGCACGGTCTCCCCGGGCGCCGGCGCCGCGGCCTCGGCGGCGGCGATCGCAGCGGCCAGGGCGGCGGGGTCGAGGGCCTGGGCGGCAGGGCCGGCGGTGCCCTCGGCAGGCTCGACGGAGGAGGGGGCCTCGGCCCCACTGCTCTCGCGCTCGCTGATCTCGTCCGTGTCGTCGACAGCCATGCCCCGACCTTAGCCCCCTGACCCAGCGGAAACGGAGGTGATTACGGCGCCCCGAAGGGGCGCGGGGCTGTATCGATATGCGGCTCCGCCGCTTGGGCGCGACCAGCCACGGTCAACCCGCAGCCGTCCGCTCGCAGAATCCAACACGGAGCTCCCGCGCACTCCTGCAACGCCGACCGATCGGATTCGAACGAACCCTTCTTTCACCCAGGTCACCCGAGCCTACCGTTGAGGCATGGACGATGCCTCCCTCGCCCGGCTCGCCGAGCTCGACCACCGCGTCAGTGCGTGCCGAGCCTGCCCCCGCCTGGTCGCCTGGCGGGAGGAGGTGGCGCGTACCAAGCGCGCAGCGTTCGCCGACTGGACGTACTGGGGCCGCCCGGTGCCCGGCTTCGGACCGCCCGACGCCCGGCTGCTGATCATCGGCCTCGCCCCGGCCGCACACGGCGGCAACCGCACCGGCCGGATGTTCACCGGGGACCGTTCCGGTGACGTGCTCTACCAGGCGATGTACGACGTCGGGCTCGCCTCGCAGCCGACATCGGTGAGCGCCGGCGACGGTCTGGAGCTGTACGGCGTGCGGGTCACCTCGCCCGTGCACTGCGCCCCGCCCGCCAACAAGCCGACCCCCGAGGAGCGCGACACCTGCCGACCCTGGCTGGTGGAGGAGCTGAGGCTGCTGCGGCCGACACTGCGTGCCGCCGTCGTGCTCGGCGCCTTCGGCTGGCAGGCCGCGCTGCCGGCGTTCGCGGAGGCGGGCTGGGCCGTGCCCCGGCCCCGCCCGGCCTTCGCCCATGGCGCCCGGGTCGACCTCGGGGGCCTGGACCTCCTCGGCTGCTTCCACGTCAGCCAGCGCAACACCTTCACCGGCCGCCTCACGCCCGAGATGCTCCGCGAGGTGCTGCGGACGGCGGCGAAGGCGGCCAGGCTGCCCTAAAGGGGGCAGCTGCCGTAAGGGGGAGCGGGGGTCAGACGATCCGGGCCGCCGCCACCGGGCGGTCGCCGACCGGGTGGGTGCCGGTGGACGCGGACGAGTTGACGCTCCAGCGGTAGCGGGAGAACTCGCCGGTGGCGTCGGAGGCGTAGAACATCATGTGACCGATACCGACGCCCTGGAAGTTCTCGCCGTCCACGGCGCCGACCATGCGGGTGTCCGGGTACTGCGGGTAGTTGGTCAGGCCGTAGACACCGTGCGGGTCGGAGGTGCAGTCGAGGATCTCGACGGCGTACTGGGTCTCGCCGGTGAAGTCGGCGACGCCGCTGAAGACCCCCTTGCCCTCGCGGACCATCACGATGTGCCCGGTGTTGTCCGCGTCCTGTCCGTTGTAGTCGACGGCGATCAGGTCACCCGGCCGCAGGTCGGTCACCTTGTGGATGCGGCGGAAGCGAGGGCCCGCGGTGTCGTTGCGGAACGCCGAGCAGTAGTCGGCCGCCTCCGGTCCCTTCTCCTGGAAGTACTGGAGGAAATAGGAGTCGGTCGCCCAGCCGTAGGTGTGCTTGAGCAGCGCCGTGACGAAGGACGAACAGCGGGCCCGGGCCACCCAGCTCGCGAGGTCGTCCGGGCGGCCCCAGGTCACGGTCGCCGTGGCGTTCATCAGATAGACGTTGTTGGCACGTGCCGTGGCGCCGCTGATCAGTGCGATCTCATCCGCGCTCAGGGCACGGGCGTAGGCGCGGACGTCGTCGATCGCGCCCTTGAAGCGGTTCACGTAACCGCCGTCCCAGCGGGCCCGGCCGATGTTGAAGCCCTGCGTCGCGGCCCAGGAGAGGGTGGTCTGGGCGCTGCCCTCCAGCACGCCGTTCACATAGAGCTGGACCTGGCTGCCGTCCCAGACACCGGTCAGGTGGGTCCAGACACCGGCCTTGGTGACGGGTGCGGCGCCGAGCGCGGAGATCTTGGTGCTCTGGTCCTCGCTGCGCACCTTGAAGGCCCAGGTCCCGGCCGTGTTGTCGAACTGGAGCAGGAAGCGGCTGTCGCTGCCGCCGTCCTGGCTGACGGCCGTGTACATGTTCGTCAGCACGGCGTCGTCGGCCAGCCGGACCCAGGCCGCGACCGTGAACGGGGCGGTGGTGTCGAGGACGGAGGGGGTGGCGGCGTAGGCTCCGGAGGTGCCGTCGAAGCTCAGCTCACCGCCCGCCCGCAGAGCGGTCCAGCTCGCTCCCGGACCCAGGATGACGGGATGCTGCAGACCGGAGCGGTCGGCGCCGGAGCCGTCCAGCGGCCAGTGTCCGGCGAGTCCGGTCGGCAGGTAGCCGGCCGCCAGCATGCGCTGGTACTGCACCAGCTGCTCGGCCTCGGCCAGGTGCGGTGCGGCGACCGGGGTGAACGGTGTGTCCAGCGGGGTGTCGGCCGCGGCGGTCCCCGTGCCCACCGCCATGCCGGTCACCGCGCCCATCCCCACGAGCGCGGCTCCGCTCAACAGCCCCCGTCTGCTCACCATGGTCATGCCCTCCCCGTTCGATCCGTTCGGATCCGTTCGGATCTTCCTCGGCGGGAGAACTCAAGGAGATTCCTGTGGAAACCGGTGTTCCCTGGCTAGCCGTCGGCGTCCTCACCGAAGAGATGCCGCACCGTCGACCGGTAGTTGGCCTGGACGTGGCCGAGCGCGCGGGCGCGGGCGCGGTCCGGGTCGCCGGAGGCGATCGCGTCGTACAGCTCGCGGTGTTCGTCGAGGAGCTGGGGCCATTCCTCGTTGCGCCGGGTGAGCCAGCGAAGCCGGCCGTCGACCGGTTCCATCACCGAGATGAGCAGGCTGTTGCCGGCCAGGGCCAGGATCCGGTCGTGGAAGCGGGTGTTGATGTCGGTGATCGTCTCGGCGTCGTCCACCGCCGTCGCCGTCGCCGCCAGGTCGAGCAGTTCCCGCAGTTCGGCCAGTGCCTCGGGCGTCGCCCGCGCCGCCGCAAGGCCGGCCGCGTACACCTCCAACGCCTCGCGCAGCTCGAAGAGTTCCTTGACATCGGTGGGGGTCAGCCGGCGCACGACCGTACGGCGGGCCGACTCGAAGAGCACGAAACCCTCGGCGACCAGGGCCCGGATCGCCTCCCGGACCGGCACCCGGGACACCCCGAACCGCTCGGCAAGTTCGCGCTCGACCAGCCGGTCACCCGGGGCCAGCCGCCCCTCGATGATGTCCTGCCGCAGGGTCGCGAGGACGCGCTCGCGCACCGCGCCCAGGGGTTCGATCTTCGTCGTGGGGGAGCCCATGAAGTCATTTTCGCCGACCCGAGGGGGCTTTTACGGAGCCGTAACGGGACGGACATCGGTCGGAACGCTTGACGGGGGCACTATGAGGGCAGTTTGGTATACCAAACGCGTGCAGCACCCGGCATCCGGCATCCGACGGCAGCACCCCGGCAGCCGTCCTCCTCCCTCCCCGCCCCCGTAGTCCCTGGAGGCCCCGTGTCCCTGGCCGACCGCGCCGAAGCCACCGGCGCACCCGCGTTCGTCCCCGACCCCCGGCTCACCAACGACGACCTCGCCCCCGCCGAGCAGCGGAACTGGAAGGTCTTCGACCTCTTCGCCATGTGGATGTCCGACGTCCACAACCTCGGCAACTACACCTTCGCCGCCGGCCTGCTGGTCCTCGGCATGAACGTCTGGCAGGTCTTCACCTCCCTCCTCGCCGGCTTCGTGCTGATCTACGTCGGCATGAACTGGATGGGCAGGATCGGCCAGCGCCACGGCGTACCGTTCCCGGTGGTCAGCCGGATCAGCTTCGGCGTCTGGGGTGCCAACATCCCCGCCCTGATCAGGGCCGTGATCGCCATCATGTGGTACGGCATCCAGACCTATCTGGCGTCCGTAGCCGTCAACGTGATGCTGCTGGCGGCCTGGCCCGGCCTGAAGTCGCTCACCGAGAGCTCCTTCCTGGGCCTGGACACGCTGGGCTGGATCTCCTTCGTGTCGCTCTGGCTGATCCAGGCGGCGATCATCAGCCGGGGCATGGAGACGATCCGCAGGTTCCAGGACTTCTGCGGCCCGGCGATCTGGCTGGTGATGATCGCCCTCGCCGTCTGGATCCTCGCCAAGGCCCACTGGACCATCTCGCTCACCTCCACCCCGCACCCGGTCTCCACCGGTGAGCAGTGGCGGCAGTGGTTCGGCGCGATCGGCCTGATCCTCGCCACCTACGGCACGCTGATGCTCAATTTCTGCGACTTCTCGCGCTTCGCACCGGACTACCGCACCGTCCGCCGCGGCAACTTCTGGGGCCTGCCCGTCAACTCCACGGCCTTCGTGGTCGTCTCGGTGATCGTCACGGCGGGCTCACTGGAGGTCTTCGGCGAGGCCATCACCGACCCGGCCGAACTGGTCGCCAAGGTCGGCAACACCTGGGTCCTGGTCGTGGCGGCTTTGACCTTCGCGGTCGCCACCATGGGCGTCAACATCGTCGCCAACTTCGTCTCACCGGCGTACGACCTGGCCAACGTCTGGCCGCAGAAGATCACCTTCAAGGTCGGCGGGATGATCAGCACGGTCGCCGCGCTGGTCGTCACCCCGTGGAACCTCTTCTCCAACCCCACCGTCGTCAACTACTTCCTCGGCGGCCTCGGCGCCTTCCTGGGACCGCTGTTCGGCGTGATCATGGTCGACTACTACGCGATCAAGCGCGGCAAGGTCGATGTGCAGCAGCTCTTCGACGCGGCGCCCGGCTCCCCGTACCACTACCGCAAGGGCGTCAACCCCAAGGCGCTGTGGGCGTTCCTGCCCTCGGCGGCGGTCGCGGGCGTGCTCGCGCTGGTGAAGACGTTCAGCGACGTGGCGCCGTACTCCTGGTTCATCGGCACGGCGCTGGCCGCCGGCCTGTACCTGGTGCTGTGCCGTCGCGACCGAACCCCCGTGACCGAGGAGGTCTGACGGACGTGCGGATCGTCGTCACCAACTGCAACACCACGCAGGAGATGACCGAGGAGATCGTACGAGGTGCCCGGGCCTCCGCAGGCCCGGGCACCGCCGTGACCGGGCTGACCCCGGGCTGGGGGCCCGAGTCGGCGGAGGGCTGGCTCGACAGCTACCTTTCGGCGGCCGCCGTCCTGGACGCGCTGCGGACGTACCAGGGTCCGCCGTACGACGCCGTGGTCATGGCGGGTTTCGGCGAGCACGGGCGGGAGGGCGTCCGGGAGCTGGTGGACGTGCCGGTCGTGGACATCACCGAGGCCGCCGCGCATCTCGCCTGCCTGCTGGGCCGCCGCTACGGCGTCGTCACCACGCTGGAGCGGTCGCGCGGGCAGATCGAGGACAGCCTGGAGACGGCGGGAGTCGCTCGTAACTGCGTGGCGGTGGCGGGCACCGGACTGGGCGTCCTCGACCTCACGGGCGACCCCGGGCGCACCGAGGCCGCGTTCCTGGCGGCGGCCGAACGGGTCCGCGACGCCGGCGCCGAGGTCCTGGTCCTCGGCTGCGCCGGTATGACCGGATTGCAGCGGGTGGTGGGGGAGAAGCTCGGGGTTCCGGTGGTCGACGGGGTCGGCGCGGCGGTGAAGCTCGCCGAGTCGCTGGTAGCGCTGGGACTCACGACCAGCCGGGCGGGAAGCTACGGGAAGCCGCTGGCGAAGCTGCGGATATGGGGTGCGGGCGGCGCATAAGGACGGCGGCTTCGGGAACACGGGTCACGTGGGACGCGCGGCGCCGCCGTGTCCTCGATGGTGCCTGAAATGATCTCACGTTCTTGTGATTCATGTCGCAGGGGGAGATGTGAATGAGCACCCCTACCACCGAAACCGGAACGATCGCGGACCCCGGCCCGCTCGGCCTCGCCGCCTTCGCGACGACGACCTTCGTCCTCAGCGTCTTCAACGCCGGCCTGATCACCGACAAGAGCCTGGCCGCCGTCGTCCTCCCGATCGCCCTCTTCTACGGCGGTCTGGCCCAAACGCTCGCGGCGATGTGGGAGTTCCGGAAGGTCAACACCTTCGGAGCCACGGCCTTCGGGTCGTACGGCGCCTTCTGGCTGGCGTACGCCGCCTACGCGAAGTTCGTCGCGGGCGGCCTGCCGGCCGCCGCGCACCAGGCGACCGGACTGTTCCTGCTGGCGTTCGCGATCTTCACGGTCTACATGACCGTCGCCGCGGCCCGTACCACCGGAGCCCTCCTGGCCGTGCTCGCCACCCTGTCGGCCACGTTCATCGTGCTGTGCGTCGGCGAGTTCGCACAGTCGCCCGGCACCGTCAGGGCCGGCGGCTGGCTCGGCCTGGTCACGGCCGTGTGCGCCTGGTACGCCTCGTTCGCAGGCGTCACCAACTCCACCTACCACCGCGCCGTCCTGCCGGTCTTCCCGAACATCGGCGAGCACCTGCGACCGCACCGCGGCCACCACGGGCCGTTCGGGGTCCACGCCTGACCGACACCGGCGGTGAGACATCTCCAACCTGCCGCACGAGGAGCGGCGCCGACCGCCTGGACGCGGCGTACAACTGCCCGGACCGGCATGTCGCCGCCGGTCCGGGCGACCGGGTCGCCTTCCTGCCGGCGGCCGGTGCCGGGGGTAGGCGAGGAGGTGTAACCGCGCACCGCCGGCTCATGGCCGCCAGACGTACCGCACATCCGGCTCCCGCTCCTCGTTCCCGCTCCCGTCCGTGTACTCGACGGCGACGAAGCCGTGCCGCTCGTAGAACCTGTGGGCGGGCTTGTTGACCTGGAAGGTCCACAGGGTGAGCCCTTGCGGGGAACGCTGTTTCGCCACCCCGACGAACTGGTCCCCGACACCCCGCCCCCGCCACCCGGGGTCCAGATACAACTGGGACAGCACATTCCCCGCGAGCACCATGACCCCCACCACCCGGCCGCCCGCCTCCGCGAGCCAGGTCTCCCGCTCCGGTACCACGACGTCCCGGAAGTAGGCGCGCACCTCGTCGTCGGAGTGCGCCCGGACGACGCCGGGCAGGGCGGCACTGTACGACCGCAGCCAGACGTCCGCGACGGCATCGGCGTCCGGACCGGCGGCCCGGCGCAGCACGGCCTCGGCGGTCACGCCCGCGTCCCCTCGTCGGGTACGACGGCCGTGGCCGTGATCTCCACCAGCTGCCCGCTGTAACCCAGACAGGCCACGCCGACGAGCGTCGAGGAATGCGGCCCGGCGCTGAGCCCGGACGCCTCGACGACCTCCCAGACGGCGGAGAGCACCGCGGTCTCACTGCTGACGACATACACATCGGTCGCCACCACATGCCCCAGGTCGGAGCCCACTGCCCGCAACTGCTCCCCGAGATTCGCCAGCACCTGCTCGGCCTGTCGCACCGGGTCCCCCGCACCGACCAACTGCCCGTCGGCGTCGAGCGGGACGGCCCCGGCAAGGAACGCGAGTCTCGTACCGGCCTCGACGACGGAGGCGTGCGAGTAGGTCGGCGGCGGGAAGAGAACGGGGACGCTGACACGACGGATCACGATGGCTCCTCGGACGGACGACGGAGAACCTTCCGATCATCCGAGAGACCGATTGCCACCGCATCAGAATTATTAAGCCGACGAGCGGGGCGCGGCGAACAACAGGGAGCGCACACTGAAGTTCCCGACGATGCCGGGCCGTCCGGGCCGATCTCGACGGCTCTGACCCCGGACTGCGCCAGGGGTTCTGGTTGCTGTACCGGGACCGGTTTCGGGTGCTCGAAAATACTTGGGAATCCCGTACTTGCCGCTGCTACCGTCCATTACGTGGCGAAACTCAATCAGATCATCGCGGTCGAGAAGGGCATCAAGTCCAAGGCTCATCAGGACCTGACGGCTGCTCATCATGGGCTGCAGAAGCCCGCGTTGCTGGCCGGAATCTCGCGGACGTATCAGCCGAAGGACGAGGAGGGCGAGCAACTGCCGCCCGAATCCACGCGGGTTCAGGTGCAGGCCGAGGACGTGTTGCGGGAGACCTCGGCCACGCTGACGCGGCTCTTCGATGTGACCGCCACCAAGGACTGGGCCAATTGCGAGGCCAGGGCCGACGTGAAGGTGGACGGGCGGGTACTGGTCTCCGAAGTGCCCGTGGCCTATCTGCTGTTCCTGGAGAAGCAGCTCGTCGATCTCAATACGTTCGTGCGCAAGCTGCCCGTGCTCGACGCCTCCGAGTCGTGGGTGCAGGATCCGTCCACCGATGCCTGGAAGACCGAGCCGGTGCGGACGCTGCGGACCAAGAAGGTGCCCCGGAACCATGTGAAGGCCGAGGCGACGGAGAAGCATCCGGCTCAGGTCGAGGTGTACTACGAGGACGTTCCGGTGGGGTACTGGACCACCGTGAAGTTCTCGGGGGCCCTGCCCGCGCGGCGCGTGAACGAACTTCTCGACCGGGTCGAGAAGTTGCAGCAGGCCGTCAAGTTCGCCCGCGAGGAGGCGAACGGCTCCGACGTCGTCGACCAGCGGGTCGGGGACGCCGTGTTCGGTTACCTCTTCGGGTAACCTCCCATACTCCCCGGCCCGTTGAGGCCGGGGTGCGCGAGGAGCGCAAGCTGAAGCTGAGGCTTGTCGTGACGAGCGGTCGTACCCCACAGAACACGGGGCGGACCGCGTTGAATCTCAGACTCTCGCTCCAGACTCAGCATTCGCCGCCGATCGCCGGATCGACCGGGCCCGGGCCCCAGCACGTCGAAATGCAGGTTCAAGTCCTGCCCGCGCAGCTCGATGCGTGGTGGTCCAAAGGAAGGACGCGGCGACCTCACGACTGACCCGGGTTCTCAAGCGTGCCGGCGTGTGAAGATGGGCGGCATTCCGGGGCCCGGGGGCAGGCTACGCCCTCGGGCCCGCTCGCGTTCCCGGAATTGCGTTCATAAAGAACTCGGCGCTTCGGCCCACTTGTCACATACGCGAAATGCGGGCGCACCTTTTCGTACCGGAACACGATCTACCGTAGGGACAGCACAGCCAACAGCCCGGCCACCGTCGCCCGAAGGCATACCCCGCCCTCGTCCGGACAGGAGCCCCGTGTCCCCTCGTATCGCCCTGCCGCCCTGGCTCGCCCACGCCCTGCGCGCCCAGCGCGGGCCCGTGCCCTGGAGCGCGATGACGCGAGGGGCGCTGGCCGCCGGTCCGTTGCTGCTCGCCGCGGTCCTGCTGCACCGCACCTCCCTCGGTGTCGTCGCCGCCATCGCCGCCATGCTCGCCGGGATCAACGACCGGCCGGGCAGCCGGCGGGGCGCCGTGCGGCGGCTCGGGGTGCCCGCGGCGGCCGGGGCGATCGGGCTGCTCGCCGGGACGTACGGCGGAGCGCACCTCGCCGCCGTACCGCTGACCCTGCTGCTCACCGGGCTCGGCCTGGTCGCCGGCGGAATGAGCGCCGTCGGGCCCGTCGCCTCCGGGGCCGGGACGCAGTTACTGGTCGCCGCGGCCATCGGCGCCGGGATGCCGGTCGCCGAGGCGGGCTGGCAGCGGGCGCTCGCCTTCCTCACCGGCGCCGGATGGCTGCTGGTGCTGCGGCTCGCCCTGCCCGCCCCGGGCGCCATCGCCGGCGACTACCGTTTCGACGGGGAGCGGGCCGCCGTCGCCGCCGTGTACGACGCCGTCGCCGACCTCCTCGACGCCGTGGGGAGCGAGGCGGCCGGTGGCAGGCGGGCCGCCCTCACCGCCGCCCTCGACCACGCCCAGGACGCCCTCACCGGGCCCCGGCTGCGGCGGTACGCCAGCTCCGCTGCCGAGCGCCGGCTGCGCACGCAGTACGCCGCCGCCCTGCCCCTCGCCGAGGCGGCCACCGCCCTCGCCTGGGCCGGAGAGCCGATGTCCGCGCGGGCGGCCGAGGGGCCTCGGCGGCTCGCCGCCGCCGTACGGGACAACGGCGGGACCGGGCCGCTGCCCGCGCCGTCCCGGTCGGCGCCCGCGCTGCGTGCGCTGGACGACGCTCTGCTCCGCGCCGCCGAGGCCTTCGACCGCGCCGAGGGCGGGGAGCAGCGGCCGCCCGCCCGGCGCCGCGGCCCGAAGGAGATCCTGCGGGCGGCACTCGGCAGCGGCGGACGGGAGTACGGGCTGCGGGTCGCCGTCTGCTTCGGCGCCAGCGCCGCCATCGCCCAGGCCCTGCACCACGCCCGCTGGTACGGCCAGCACCAGCACTGGTACTGGCTGCCCGCCACCGCCGTCTTCCTCGTCAAGCCCGACCTCGGACCGCTCGCCTCCCGCGTGCTGTGCCGGGCCGCGGGGACGGTGCTCGGCGCCCTTCTCTTCGCGGGCTTCGCCGCCGTACTGCCCCGGCCCGAAGGGCTCATCGCCCTGGTGGCCGTCTGCGGTGCTCTCGTCCCGGTGTCCACCCGCCACTTCGCCGCCCAGACCGCCGTCGTCACCGTCCTCGTGCTCGCCCTGGTCATGGTCGGCGGCGAACCGCAGGCCTCCGTCAGCCGGATCGGCGAGACGCTGCTGGCCTGCGCGCTCGTGCTGATCGTCGGCCATCTGCCGATGCCGGGCAGACGGGGCGGCGGGGTACGCGCCCGGCTCGCGACGGCGGGGCGGGCCGCACACGCCTACCTCGCCCATGTACTGAGCGAGTCCGACGACCGCGGCGAACGCTGGGCGCTGCGCCGCGAGGCCTACCGCACCCTCGCCGAGGCCCGCACCGCCATCGCCCTCGCCGCAGCCGAACTCCCCGCCCTCGCCCGGCACACCGAGGGCACGGACGCGGTGGCCGCCGTACTCGAACGGCTCGTGGACACCACCACCGCGTGCGCCGTGCACCTCGACGAGACAGGGCGGCTCACCGCGCAGCACACCCGGCAGCTCAGGGAGCTGGCCGCCGAGTTGGAACACGGCGGGCAGCGGCTCGGGGTCGTGGTGCCGCGGATGCCGGTCGCGGCCTGAGACCGGCGGAGCAGAAAGAATCTCCGGCCACACCGATGAGTTCGCTCGCCTGCGGAGGTCACCACCCGGAACCGACCGTCGTGCAGGAGGGCCCATGTCGCTTCCGGAGATCGTCTCGCGTGAGCGGTGGCGTGCCGCGCGCGAGGAGCTGCAGCTCAAGGAGGACGCGCTCACACGCGCGCGGGACGCGCTGGGCGCCGAGCGGCGCGGGCTGCCGATGGTGGCGGTGGACCCCGAGTACGTCTTCGAGGGCGGCGACGGCAAGGCGACCCTGCTCGACCTGTTCGACGGGCGGGCCCAACTGATCGTCCACCACTTCATGTTCGCTCCGGAGTGGGAGGCCGGCTGTCCCGGCTGCTCCGCCTTCCTGGACCAGATCGGCCACCTCGCCCATCTGCGGGCGCGCGGCACGTCGTTCGCGGTGGTCTCCCGGGCGCCGTTCACCAGAATCCTGCCGTTCAAGGCGCGGATGGGCTGGACGCTGCCCTGGTACTCGTCGTATCAGAGCGACTTCAACCGTGACTTCGAGGCGACCCTGCTGGTGGACGACGAACCGGTCGAACGGGCGGGGATCAGCTGCTTCCTGCGGGAGCACGACCGGGTGTTCCACACCTACTCCGCCCACGGCCGCGGACTCGACGGACTCGGTTCGACCACCTCGCTTCTCGACCTGACGGCGCTGGGGCGGATGCCGGAGAGCGGCGACCGGGTGCGGTATCACGACGAGTACGACGACTGACGCGGACCGTCACGGACCGTCACGGACATGGCTGAAAGTCAACGGACCCTCACTCTCCGCGCCGTTGGTGTGTCGGCTATGTCTCAGTACCGTCACCGGGCGAGCCATTCACGTTCTCCAGAGCGTTAACTCCTACGAGTACGACGCATTTCTGGAGGTGCAGGATGGTGAACGGGCGAACCGTGCTCGAGTGCTTTCCCGCAGGCGGACCGCGAGGATCATGGCCTGCGGAGGAGTTCGCGCAGGCCCGGCGGCTGGAAGGGCTGCCGGCCGAAGTCGTGATGGACCTGACGACCGACACCTTTCTGGTGATCGTGCGCGGGGACGCGGCCGGGAGCTGACCCGCCTCGCGGGGCCAGGACCAGGGCCAGGGGCTAACCCGCCTTGCGCGCCGGGAGCTTCGCCGTGAACTGGTCCGCCTGGAGCGCGTACAGCTCCGCGTAGACCCCGCCGCTCGCCAGCAGTTCGTCGGGGGTCCCCGACTCCACCACCCGGCCCTGGTCGAGGACATGCACCAGATCGGCATGGCGGACCGACGCCAGCCGGTGGGTGATCAGCACGACGGTCTGCCCGCTGCCCGCCAGGGCGCGGATCTTCTCGAAGACCTCCAGCTCGGCCCGGGCGTCCAGGGCGGCCGTGGGCTCGTCCACGATCAGGATGCGGCCGCGCCGGTAGGCGGCCCGCGCGATACCCAGGCGCTGCCACTGACCGCCGGACAGTTCGTGCCCGCCGCTGAAGTTGCGGGCCAGCAGGGTGTCCAGGCCGTGCGGCAGATCCTCGACCACCTCCTCCGCGCCCGCCTCCGTGACCGAGGTGGCCAGCCGGTCCTCGGTGAGCGGCGCCGACGAGCGGCCGACGGCCACGTTCACCTTGGCGGTGAACGGCCAGCGCTTGAAGTCCTGGGCGACCATCGCGATGCGCTCCGCGAGCCGGTGCCGGTCGGCCTTCGCCGCGTCGACACCGTCCCACAGGATGCGGCCCCGGTCCGGCTGGTACAGCCCGGCCAGCAGCTTGACCAGGGTGGTCTTGCCCGAACCGTTCTCACCGACCAGGGCGATGATCCGGCCGAGGGGGAGTGCGAGGGTCACATCGTCCAAGGCGGGGCGGGCGCTGTCACCCGGATAGGTGAAGGTGACGTTCTCGAAGCGGATCTCCCGCGGCTCCTCGGGCAGCGGGTCGCCGCCGACCGGGATCGCCCGTTCGGCCGCCTCGACGTACAGCCGTTCCAGATCGCCGACGAACAGCGCCTCCTCGTGCAGCGTGTTGATCTCCAGCACAAGGGTGTCGAGGCTCGCCGAACCGGTGCGGATCGCGATCACCGCCGTACCGGCCACCGACAGGGCCATCGCCCCGCCCAGCAGCAGCGCGCCCAGCGTTGCGTACGTGGCGACGGTCGCGAGGCCGGTCCAGGCCGCCGCGATCAGGCCGGTGCGGGCGGCGAGCCGGGCGAGCCGGGCCTGCTCCGCCTCCGCCGTCTCCGACATGGCCCGGAAGTGCCGCAGCAGGAAGGGGCCGACCCCGTGCACCCGGATCTCCGGCGCCGCTTCCGGCTCGGTGAGCAGGGCACTGATCAGATGGCCGGCGCGGGCGTGCTGGATCCAGGTGTGGAACGACTCGTAGCGGCGCCGCGCGTTGGTCAGGGCGCCCCAGGCGCTCGGGATCGTCATCGTGATCAGCAGCGGGAGCAGGGCCGGGTGCAGCACGGTCAGCACTCCGGCCGCCGCGATCAGCGAGATCATCGCGTTCACCACGCGGGTGCCGTAACTGATCATGCGCCTGGCGGAGGAGGCTCCGTACTGCGCGGTGTCCAGCAGCTTGTGGAAGGCGTGGTCCTCGATCGCGGCGAGCTCGACGGCCGCCGCCCGCTCCAGGTACATCTCTGTCGCCACCCGCTCGACCTTGGGTTCGAGACGGCCCGTGGCATACGTCGAGGCGGCGCGCAGCATGGCGGAGACCAGCAGGACCGCGGCCATGATCACCAGGGCGGGGGCGGCACCGCGCAGCCGCTGCTCGATGGTGCCGCCGCCGATCAGGCGGCCCAGCACGCTGTTCACGGCCAGCAGGCTCACGGCCTGGGCCATTCCGACGCCCAGCTGTGCGGCCAGCACGGTCCGCGCGGCCCCGGCGTCGGCCTGCCGCGCCAGCCGCAGACTGGACGCGAGCATGCCGGGCAGGCGGGTCATCATGGCGCGGAAGTCCAGCTCCAGGAAGGCGTCCCCGTGCTGGTTCCAGCCCATGTCGTAGCGCAGCGGACCTCCGAACAGCAGGCGCTCCGACTCGGACACCTCGGGCGCCTCCGTGTTCCGCCTCTTCCTCACCGCGATCCTCCCCAGGGCCGTCGACGAACGGCCACTATCGCGGGCCGAGCGGCCGCCGGGCAGGGCGCGTGACGGGGATCGCGGGGTGCGGGGGAGTGCGCCGGGGGTGCGGGCCGAGAAGGGGCCGAGTCGGTTCACCGTTCGAACGACTGGGGCGATCTCCTGCTGCCGGGCTTGTGCGGTTGCCGGTCGTGCCGCTGGCGGCTGTGGGGCCTGCCGTTGTCGTGCGTGCTGCTGTGTGTGGGGCGTGCCCCTGTAGGTGGATCCGATGGCAGTCGTGCTGCTGCCGGTCGTGGCACCGCAGGGCGAGCCGTTATCGGCCGTTGTACTGCCGGTCGAGCCGTTATCGGTCGCGCCGCGCAGCGGTCACGCGTTGAGGGGGCGGGACCACTCCGGTGTCGTCCCCGTCACCCGGCACAGGGCGAGGTACAGCGGTATCGGCGGGGTGTACGGCACCGTGCCCGCAGGGCGATGGATCAGCCGGGCGGTGCCGGGGAGCGGGGCGCCCGGGCTGTAGTGGACCGGGGCGGGCCAGGTGAGGGCGTAGTCGGAGTCCGCCGGGACGATCCACCACCAGTGCGTGCCGTCGGCGTACACGCATCCCACTCGCGGCAGCCGGGGCACCACCAGCGGCCCGAGGCCGGCCGCTACGGCCACGGCGTCGCAGCCCAGCGGTGCCGTCATGCCCTCGGGCATCGGCAGCTGCCGGGTGTCACCGCCTGTCACCGGCCGCCGGCCGCCCCGCTTCAGACGGACCAGGGTGTCGAGACCCAGCGACCGGCCGAAACCGGGGGCGCCGCTCATGCCGTCCTCCGCCGGGGCACCGACCCCAGGGCCTTCGGCTGCCCCTCCTCGCCGGAACCCGGGGAGGGGCGGTGCACGGGGCTGCGCGACGGATCACCCGCGGGACCGCGGGACGAGCCGCGTGACGTGCCCGGATCGGGGCGGGCGCCCCAGCCGAGGTCATTACGGGGTTCGGCCGTGTCCCGCGCCGCGTCGGTCTGGCGCGGCAGCTCGGCCCAGACCAGCAGTCCGGGCCCGTGCTCCTGGGCCCCCCAGGCCTGGCACAGCGCGTCGACGAGGAGCAATCCCCTCCCGTGCTCCTCCTCCGGCCGCTGCGGGGACGGATGGGGCTCGTCGGGAGAGCAGCCTTCGTCGTGCACGGCTATGCGCACCGTGTCGTCGTGGTCGTGCAGCTCGCACACGACGCGACTGCTCGCGGTGTGCACGATCGCGTTGGTGACCAACTCGGATATGACGAGCTCGGCGGTGTCACAGGTGTCCGCGCAGACCGACCAGCCGGTCAGCCGGGCACGCACCAGGCGTCTCGCCTGGGCGGGGGAACCCGGATGAGCGGCCAGCTCGAACCGGAACCGGCGCTCGGCAGCGCCCCCACCAGGGGCGACTCCCGTGGCAGCGCCGAGACCAACATGGTCTGCGGCGGCGTCTGTTCCTAAGGGCGCGGACGGAATCACGCTTGCCACTATCGCCCCGCCGTGAACACTTGGCAAGTGTCACTCTGAAAAATGCAGAGTGCTGTGTGACGCGGTGAAGGGCCGTGGCACACTGCTCGCAACAGCAAGTCGAGCGGCGCCAGTTGGGATCAGTGAGGATCCGGCGGACCGATTCGGCCCATGCGACACGACGTGACCGACGGTGAACGACCCGGCCGACCAAGCCGATCCGGTCGTTCCTGGCGGTTCGGGCGTCCTGGTCGTTCCGGTCGTTCCGTCAGATTTTCGAATGAGTCTTCGAATGGCGCCGCTGGCCTGTCGGCATGCCGGGTGACACCTGTAGGTGCACGTGGCTGCGGACGGCCGTGACGCCGGTGAGCCCAAGTGGCTGCCCGGTCAGGGAACTTCGTGGAGGTGGAGCGTGAGCGAGCCGCGGTCCGCGCCGACGGTGGGACAGGTGGTGCTTGGCCGGCGCCTCCTCGACCTGCGGGAACGCGCCGGGCTCAAGCGCGAGGAGGCCGCCCGTGTACTCCGCGTGGCGCCCGCCACCGTCCGCCGTATGGAGATGGCCGAGGTCGCGCTCAAGATCCCGTACCTCCAACTGCTCCTGAAGGCCTACGGGGTGACCGACGCCGAGGCCGACCTCTTCGTCCGGCTCGCCGAGGAGGCCAACAAGCCGGGCTGGTGGCAGCGGTTCCACGACATCCTCCCGAGCTGGTTCTCCATGTACGTCAGCCTGGAGGGCGCGGCGAGCCTGATCCGGTCCTACGAGCCGCACTTCGTCCCCGGACTGATGCAGACCGAGGACTACGCGCGGGGGGTGCTGAAGTCGGGCGCCGTCGGCCAGACCCAGCCGGAGGACATCGAGCGCCATGTCGCACTGCGCATGCAGCGCCAGGATCTGCTCACCCGTACCGACGCCCCCCGGTTCTGGGCCGTGATGGACGAGACCGCCCTGCGCCGATCGGTCGGGGGTCCGGAGGTGATGCGCGCGCAGATCGACCGACTGCTCGAGGTCACGAAGCTGCCCAATGTGACGCTTCAGGTCGCCCCGTTCTCGAGCGGGCCGCACCCGGGGACGTACGGGCCCTTCGTGCTGTTCCGATTCGCCATGCCCGAACTGCCGGACATGGTCTACAGCGAGTACCTGACCGGCGCCGTCTACCTGGACGCGCGCACCGAGGTGGCGACCCACCTCGAGGTCATGGACCGCATGGCGGCGCAGGCCGCTACGGCACAACGCACGAAGGAGATCCTCCGGGATCTCCGCAAGGAGCTGTGAATGGATCGCATCAAGCCCCAGTCCGGGCCGCGGAACCGCACCGAGCGGATCTACAACGGCATGCCCGCCCGGGACCTGGGCAGCGAGGGCTGGCACAAGCCGTGGAGCGGCGGGAACGGAGGCAACTGCCTGGAGGCGATGAAGCTGGCCGACGGCCGGATCGCGGTCCGTCAGTCGACCGACCCGGACGGACCGGCGCTGATCTACACCACGGACGAGATGACGGCATTCATCGAAGGCGCCAAGGCGGGGGAGGCCGACTTCCTGCTCTCCTGAACCTGCTCTTCATCCTTGTTCAACCCATCCTTGTTCAACTTCGTTTTCTTGGTACTCAATTGATCATTGACCGCGTCAGACGTTTATGGAGTGCCTCATGACCGGGCAGGACCCCACCGCCGTCGCGATCGACACCAGCAGGCCGCATCCCGCGCGGATGTACGACTGGTATCTCGGCGGCAAGGACAACTAACCCGTCGACGAGGCGACGGGCCGGCAGATGCTGGCCCTCGATCCCCGGGTGCCGGTGATGGCACGGGTCAACCGCGCCTCCATGCACCGCGCCACCCTCCCCCAGAGCTGAACGCCTGGGGGGACCCCAGGCTGGCCGAGCACGGCGTACGGCAGTTCCCGGACATCGGCACGGGCATCCCGACCGAGCCCAACCTGCACCAGATCGCCCGGGGCGTCGCGCCCGGGTCCCGGGTCGTCTACTGCGACAACGACCCGATCATGCTGACCCACGCGGCGGCCCTGCTGCGTGGTACGTCCGAGGGCACGACGGAGTACCTCCAGGCCGATGTGCGCGACCCGGCGGGGATCCTCGCCGGCGCGCGCGAGGTCCTGGACCTCGACCGCTCGGTCGCGCTGTCGCTCGTCGCCCTGCTCCACTTCGTCTCCGACGAGGACGGGGCGCACGAGCCGGTCGGGCGGCTGCTGTCCGAACAGCCGTCCGGCAGCTACCTGATGATGACCCACGCCACCGCCGACTTCACCCCGCAGGAGTCGGCGGCGGCCACCGCGAAACTCAAGGCGGCCGGGGTCACGCTGGCGCTGCGCTCCCGGGAGGAGTTCAGCCGCTTCTTCGACGGCCTCGAACTCGTCGAGCCGGGCGTCGAGGTGCCCCACCTGTGGCATCCCGAACTCGGCGACCCCGTTCCCGGGCAGGACGACGGGGTGATCCCGGGGTACGGGGCGGTGGGACGGAAGCCGTAGGGCTGCGCGACGGGACGGAAGCCGCAGGGCTTCGGACGTGCGGACCGCCACGGGGGCGGAGGCTGCCGCAGCCTCCATCCTCCCTCACCTACACGGTCATCGGCCGGTCGTACGGCGATATCGGGGCCGGCAGCTGCGAGCTTCCCGTCAGATAGCGGTCGACGGCCGCCGCCACCGCCCGCCCCTCCGCGATCGCCCACACGATCAGTGACTGTCCGCGCGCCGCGTCCCCCGCGGCGAACACACCAGGCACGTTCGTGGTGAACTCCGCATCCCGGGCGATCGTCCCGCGTGGCTCCGTCACCACCCCCAGCTGGTCGATGAGCCCGTCCTCCCGGTCGGGCCCGGAGAAACCGAGCGCGAGCAGCACCATGTCGGCCGGCAGCGTCCGCCCGGTCCCCGGCACCGGCTGCCGTGCCGCATCCACCTCCACCAGATGCAGCGACCGCACATGTCCGCTCTCGTCGCCCTCGAAGTGAAGCGTCGACGCCGCGAACAACCGCGCGTCCGCATCCGCCGCGGGCGCCGTCTCCAGGTCCCGTGCCTCCTCGTGCGCCGCCGACAGCCGGTAGAGCTTCGGATACGTCGGCCACGGCTCGGCGTCCTCGTCCCGCTCCGTACCCGGCTGTGCGTAGATGTCCAGCTGGGTCACCGAAGCGGCCCGCTCCCGCACCGCGGTCCCCAGACAGTCCGCCCCCGTGTCACCCCCGCCCACGATCACCACATGCTTGCCCACCGCCGACATCGGCGACTCGGACAGATCCCCCTGGCACACCCGGTTGGCCAGCGGCAGATACTCCATCGCCTGGTGTATCCCTTCCAACTCCCGACCCGGCACCGGAAGTTCCCGCCACGCCGTCGCCCCGGTCGCGATCACCACCGCGTCGTACCGGGCCCGCAGCTCCGCCGCGCCCACGTCCCGCCCGACCACCGTCGACGTACGGAACTTCGTCCCCTCGGCCCGCATCTGCCCGAGCCGCCGTTCAAGGTGGACTTTCTCCATCTTGAACTCGGGGATGCCGTACCGCATCAGCCCGCCGAGCCGGTCGTCCTTCTCGTACACGGCGACCGTGTGACCGGCCCGGGTCAGCTGCTGTGCCGCCGCGAGGCCGGTCGGCCCCGACCCGATCACGGCCACGGTCCGTCCGGAGAGCCGCTCCGGCGGTCGCGGCGACGCGAACCCGTCCGCCCAGGCCCGGTCGGCGATCGCGCACTCGACGTTCTTGATCGTCACTGCCGGCTGATTGATCGCGAGCACACATCCCGCCTCGCACGGCGCCGGACACAAGCGCCCGGTGAACTCGGGGAAGTTGTTCGTCGCGTGCAGCCGGTCGCTCGCGGCCCGCCAGTCCTCCCTCGACACCAGGTCGTTCCACTCGGGGATCAGGTTGCCCAGCGGACATGCGTCGTGGCAGAACGGCACTCCGCAGTCCATGCAGCGGTCCGCCTGCTTGCTGATGATGGGCAGCAGCGCCCCGGGGACGTACACCTCGTCCCAGTCCCGGACCCGCTCCTCGACCGGCCGCCGGGGCCACTCCTCGCGCGGCGTGGTCATGAAACCCTTGGGATCGGCCATGGTCGTCTTCCTCGCGTGCGTCCACCACGGGCCGTGCGTCATCGGGCGGCACTCTTTCGGCCACGATACGTCCGCTCGGTCACGCCCGCAGAGTGGCTGACGGCGCTTTCTGCGAGGTCTTCCTCAGGATCGGGCCAGCCGGAAGCCAGCCTGAGGCCAGCCGGACGCAAGTTTTCTCCCACGTCTCCCTCAGGACAGGGCCAGTACGTACACGAGCGCCGCCGCGGCCGACGCGAGGGTGCGCACGTGGTTCCACAGCGTCCACTCACGCAGGTACACCTGCCAGTAGGAGGCCGCCTCCGCGGTGCCCGGCTCCAGCCTGGCCAGCGCCTCGTTCCGGGGCACGTTCGCCACCACCGTCAGCCCGAACGAACCGAACAGATACAGCGCGCTGCCCAGCAGCAGCTCCACCGTCCCGTCGTCCGGCCACAGCACGAACGTCACCACCGCGATGATCGCGCACAGCACCGCCGACCCCCCGAACACCAGCATGAACGCCGGTGTCAGAGCGGCCCGGTTGATCGCGTTCATGGCCGCCACCCCCTGAGCCGGCGGCAACGAGGCCAGCCCACGCATCACAAAGGCCGAGAACCCGCAGAACGCCCCCGCGACCAGCCCGGTCCCCAGCACCCCCAGCAGGACCAGTACGAAATACGGCCCGTCGATCACAGCCACCACACCCACTCTCGCCCTGGACACCTTCGCCACCCAACTCAATGCCCACGAGTCACCCCATCCCATGGCTGTGAAGTGCGTCCACATACGCATCCGTCCAAAAACACCCCCCCACGACCGCTCCACCGGCGCCCCGCGGGGCGCCGCCGTACCCCTGCCCGCCGTCACCCGGTCAAGCGGACCTCCACACCGGCCTCCCACCCCCGCAGCACCGCCTCCACCGTCCCCGCGATCCGCCGCCGTGCCTCGTACCGCGGCACCCCGCTCATCAGCAGCTGGTCGTACGGCGTGTCCACATGCCGTACCCCCGCCACCACCGCCGAGACCACCGCCCCCTCCGACAGCGCCCGCCCGGCCGCGGTCCGCCCCACCCGCCCGCTGCCCCGCACCGACGCGTGTGCCGCTATCGCCCGGGCCCGTTCCACCGGGCAGCCCGGGAACAGCCGGAGGATCTCCGCCGCGAACGCCTCCGTGAACCGCACGTCCTGTGCCGCCCGCCGCTTCGCGTCCCGCGCCCGGCGCCGCCGCCGTGCCTCCGCGTCCGCCAGACACCGCGCCTCGGCCCGGCCCAGCGCGGCCTCCTCGACCAGGATGCCCTGCCGCTCGTACCGGCTCTTGCGCCGGTTGAACCGCACCACCACCGCCGACAGCGTGCTCTCCTCCCGAGAGCGCCGGGTCAGGGCCGTGTCGCCACGCCGCAGGAACACCAGATGCCCGAGATCCGCGCACTGCAGACACCGCGGCGCCCCGTCCTCCAGCACCAGCAACGACAACGGCCCCCGTCGGCACGCCGCACACCGCTTGTGCCGGAGAGGCTGCACGACCAGAAGTCCACCGTGATGAGGGGGAGTTGCGAGGCGCGTCATATGCGGTACTTTCCCCATTCCCCGGACTGATCCCACGTGGTCCACGCCCCCTACCGGAAGCCGAACACCGACACCCGCTCACGGTGCCGCAGCGGCCTCTCGATCTCGTCGACCACGGCCACGGCGAGGTCCGCGTACGACAGCCGGGGTTCACCCCCGGGTACCCGCTCCCCGCCCACCCGGTACCGTCCGGTGTGCTCCCCGCCGTGGCCCAGGAACCCGGCCGGTGCGAGCATCACCCAGTCGACGGCCCCCTCGCCCCGCTCTGCTCGCGGCCTGTCACGCCGGCCGTCGCCGTGGCCCGGCACCGGAACCGCCCGGGCGTGCCCGAGCGGTCGACCCGGCATCATGATCCCGTGCGACTCGAAGCGATCACCTGGGACCGGCTCGCGGACCGCCTCGCCGACCGGCTGGCCGAACTGAAGCCCGCCGACGGGGGCGCCTGGCCGCGTGTCGCCTTCGACGGTGCCCCGGCCGCCCGGCCCGGGGACCTCGCGCAAGGCGTCGCGGAGGCGCTGCGGGTACGGGGCCGACCGTCGCTGGTCGTGGGCGCCGAGGGCTTTCTGCGCCCCGCCTCGCTGCGTTTGGAGCACGGCCACCGGGACGCGGAGTCGTACTACGGCGGCTGGTTCGACACCAACGCGCTGTGGCGGGAGGTCTTCGGCCCCCTCGACCCCGGCGGGACCGGGCGGGTCCTGCCCGACCTGTGGGACCCGGCCACCGACCGCGCCACCCGCAGCCCCTATGTCCAACTCCCGCCCGGAGGCCTCCTACTGCTGCACGGACCGCTCCTGCTGCGGCACTGGTTCCCGTTCGACCTGACCGTCCACCTCCTGTTGTCTCCTGGCGCGCTGCGCCGCCGGACCCCCGAGACCGACCACTGGACCCTCCCCGCCTTCGAGCGCTACGCGGCCGAGACCGACCCCGCCGACACGGCCGACGTCCTGGTCCGCGCCGACGATCCGCGGCATCCGGCGTGGAACGGCTGAACGGCCGTGGCCGGCCCTGAGAGGCCGCTTCTCGTCGGGAGATCCAGAAAACCGCTTTTGTATGCGCGTGCATACAACTAGCCTGGCCCCATGACGACCTCCTCGAACACTCGCGTCACCTTCGACGACTCCGTCCGCGCCCTCCTGGACGGCAGTAACTTCGCCAGCGTCGCCACCCTGGGCCCCGGCGGCGCCCCGCAGAACTCGGTGGTCTGGATCCAGCGGGAGGGCGACACCGTGCTGTTCTCCTCCGTCGACAGCCGTCAGAAGGTGCGCAACCTCCGCCGTGACCCCCGCGTCAGCCTCACGGTCTTCGACCTGGCCAACCCCTATCACTCGGCCGAGATCCGCGGCACCGCCGAGATCCTCCCGGACGGGGCCAAGCGGCTCCCGTACGAGCTCTCCCACAAGTACCTCGGCATCGACCCGCCCGCGGAGAACGACGACGAGGTCCGCCTGATCATCAGGGTCGTCCCGAGCAGGGTCGTCGCCTTCTCGGCCTGAGCCGGCCTCGGGGATCCCTGTGTCTCAGAGCCAGCCGTTGCGCCGGAATCCCCGGTACAGCACCAGGCATGCCACGGATATGACGCCGATGACGATCGGATAGCCGAACCGCCACTGCAGCTCCGGCATGTACTTGAAGTTCATGCCGTACACCCCGCACACCATCGTCGGCACGGCGATCACCGCGGCCCAGGCCGTGATCTTCCGCATGTCCTCGTTCTGCGCCACCGTCACCTGCGCCAGATGCGCCTGGAGGATGGAGTTGAGCAGTTCGTCGAAGGACGCGATCTGCTCCTTGGCTCGCATCAGATGGTCGAGTACGTCCCTGAAGTAGGTTTGTATCTCCGGGGGGATCACCCGTACCGGACGGGCGGTCAGCTCCTCCATCGGCCTGCCGAGCGGCACCACCGCCCGCTTAAGTTCCAGGAGTTCACGCTTCATCTGGTAGATCCGCCCAGGATCGGCCCGTGCGCCGTTCTCCGCGAACACGTCCGCCTCGACCTGGTCGATGTCGGCCTGCACCGCGTCCGTGACGTTCAGATAGTCGTCGACCACATGGTCCGCGATCGCGTGCAGCACCGCCGCCGGACCTTTGGCGAGCTGGCTCGGCGTGGCCTCCAACTCCTCGCGCAGCGGCCCCAGCGAGCCGTGTCGGCCGTGCCGTACCGTGATCACGAAGTCCTCGCCGACGAACACCATGATCTCGCCGGTGTTCACCACCTCGCTGGTCGCCGTCAGCTTCTCGTGCTCGACGTAGCAGACCGTCTTGAACACCGCGAAGAGCGTCTCGCCATAACGCTCCACCTTCGGGCGCTGATGGGCCTCGACGGCGTCCTCCACCGCCAGCGGGTGCAGGTCGAACAGCTCGGCGATGCCCGCGAACTCGCTGTCCGTCGGCTCGTGCAGTCCCAGCCACACGAACCCCTCGCCCTTCTTGCGCACCCGCTCCACGGCGGAGAAGAGATCGCTGCACTCCGGGACCCGCACCCCGTCCTCGTACGTCACACAGTTGACCACCGAGGAGCCCAGCGGGGACCGCGCGTGATGGTTCAGGTCGACGCGGGGCCGCCGCCGGGCCAGCCGCGCCACCTTGCGCAGGCCGCCGGCCCTGCCCAGTCCCGTGACCTTCCGCAGATTCCCTGCCATCGTCATCCGGATCTCCTTGCATGGATCCCCTCGCACAACGCTTCCGCGCCTTGCCGGGCAAGTCTGCCAGTCCGGTGTGAGACGCGGGTAAGCCTGTGGGAGGCGGGCATTCCGGTTGGTTCCCGTCTGTGGACAACCGGCTTCTCGGTGCCTCTTCCCGCAGTTCGGCAACGGATTCCCCGCGCCCGGCAGTCGTACCCCCGCCGAACCGGAGCGTCGACCGTCCCGGACAAGCCGGGCAACTGGGATGATCGCTTCATGACACAAGCCGACGGATATCTCCTCGGCAACCGCCAGAGCGAGGCCGGGCAGCGCTTCGACGCCTTCGCCGCCCTCTTCGACCCCACCACCTTCCGGCACATCGAGGCACTCGGTCTCGGACCGGGCGGGCGGTGCTGGGAGGTCGGGGCCGGCGGCACTTCAGTGGTGGCCTGGCTGGCCGAGAAGGTCGGCCCGACGGGACAGGTCGTCGCCACCGACATCGACACCTCGCTGTTCGCCGGGGTCGCCCACGCGCCGGTCGAGGTCCGCACCCACGACGTCGGCGCCGAGGAGCCGCCGGGGGAGGGCTTCGACCTGGTGCACGCCCGGCTCGTCCTGGTCCATGTACCGGACCGGGAACGGGCGTTGCGTTCCATGATCAAATCCCTCCGCCCGGGCGGACGACTGCTCGTCGAGGACGCGGACCCGGCCCTCCAGCCCCTCACCTGCCCCTACGAGTACGGCGCCGAGCAGCAGCTCGCCAACCGCCTGCGCCAGGGCTTCCGCAAGCTCCTCGCCGAACGCGGCGCCGACCTGTCGTACGGGCGCAAGCTTCCGCGGCTGCTCCGCGATGCCGGGCTGCTCGACGTGGAGGCCGACGCCTACTTCCCCGTCGCCTCGCCCGCCTGCGCCGCCCTGGAGTCCGCCACGGTCCGGCAGATCCGCGGCCGGCTCGTCACGGCGGGGCTGGCCACCGACGAGGACATCGACCAGCACCTGGCCAACGTGGAGGCGGGCAGCATGGACCTCGCCACGGCCCCGATGATCTCTGCGTGGGGCCGCAAGGCGTAGCCGTGCCGTGCAGGACGCCGTCCTGCCGGGTCCGGCCGCGATGCCGGCTCAGCAGCGGGCGGGCGGTCTGGCGCCCACGCGTTCCACTGCCCGCGCGCCCGCCCGGCAGCCCCGCGCCGCCGCATCCTCGGGATCCGCGCCGGCGACCAGCGCGGCGAGGAACGCCCCGGTGAAGGCGTCACCGGCGCCCGTGGTGTCCCGGGGCGTCGCCGGTGCGGCCGGGACCCGCGCCAGGACGCCTCCCGCCCTGGCGACCAGCGCGCCGTCCGCCCCCGACTTGGCCACCACCAAGGGCACCCGGTGGCTCAACTCGGCCGCCGCGTCCGCCGGATCCGGCAGCCCCGTCAGCAGACACGCCTCGTCCCGGCTCGGCAGCAGCACGTCCACGCCCTCCACCAGCGCGAGGAAGCGGTCCACGCCCAGCACCGCCAGGAACCCGGCCGACGCCGGATCCAGACTCACCGGCACGCCACGCGCGCGTGCCGAAGCCAGGGCCACCGACACCAGCGCCCGGCTCGGCTCGGAGAACAGCAGATAACCCGAGAGGTGCAGCCGGGCGACCCCGTCGAGCAGCGCGTCCGACCAGTCCGCGGGTTCCAGCCGCAAGGACGCTCCGCTGTCCGTGAGGAAGGTGCGCTCGGCCGATGCGCCGTTGTCGACCAGGCAGACCACCGTCCCCGTCGCGGCCTCCGGATCCACCACGAGCCGCGGCCGCACCCCGGCGGCGACCAGCTCCCGTTCGTGCCACTTCGCCGCGTCGGCGCCGACCCGCCCCACCAGCCGTACCTCCGCACAGCCCGTGTGGGCGGCCCAGCAGGCCACGTTGGCGCCCGCCCCGCCGGGCAGGGTCCGGATCACTGCGGCCGTGTCGGTACCGGCCGCGAGCGGCCCCCGGTGCCGCGCGACGATGTCGGTGACGACGTCCCCGACGACCAGCAGCGCTCCGCCCCGGCCCGGTGTCACCGCAACGCCTGACGCCTCATCCCGGTCCGGGGTCTCTTCTCCGCCCGTCGTCACCCCCTGGCCCACGCCGACGCGATCCGCGCCGCCAGCCGCACGTTGCCGCGCACGGCCGCCAGGTTGGCCTCCAGCGAGGCGCCGTCCGTGTGCCGGACCAGATAGCCGAGCAGGAACGGTGTCACCGCCTGACCGGTGATCCCTTCCGCCTCGCACGCGTGCAGCGCGTCGGCGAGCACGCGAGCGTGCAGTGCGGGATCGAGCTGCTCCGCCTCCGGGACGGGGTTGGCGACGATCAGCGCAGTGTCCGCCGCGTCGAGCGCGTCCTGCGCCCGCATGACCTCCGCGACCTGCTCCGGGGTCTCCAGCGTCCAGTCGACCGGGTGCCCCGAGTCGGACAGATAGAAGCCGGGGAAGCGGTCCGTGCCGAATCCGGCCACCGCCACGCCCAGGGTCTCCAGGCGCTGGAGGGTCGCAGGCACGTCCAGGATCGACTTCACGCCCGCACACACCACCGTGATCCGGGTGCGTGCCAGCAGACCCAGGTCCGCGGACTCGTCCTGGGTCACCGTCCACTCCCGGTGCACCCCGCCGAGACCGCCCGTCGCGAACACCCGGAGGCCGGCCAGCGTCGCCAGCTGCGCGGTCGCCGACACGGTGGTCGCCCCGCTCGCCCCCGCGGCCACGGCGAGCGGCAGGTCGCGGTGGCCCAGCTTGCGGATCCCCACCTCGTTGGCGACCCGCTCCAACTGCTCCTTGTCCAGGCCGACATGGGGCCGCCCGTCCAGCACCGCGATGGTCGCGGGCACGGCACCCTCACGCCGTACCGCGTCCTCCAGCTCCAGCGCCACCTGGAGGTTGCGCGGGCGCGGCAGCCCGTGCGCGATGATCGTGGACTCCAGGGCGACCACGGCCCGACCCGCGTCGAGCGCCTCCCGGACCTCTTCCGACACCACCAGCACCACGTGCCCGCCTCCTGTCCGTCGGTCTTCCCTCATCCCTGGCGGGCGGCACACCCGGCTAAACGCTTGCGGCCTGTGGGGGACGCCACCAGCCTGGGCCGCATGACGAATCACACGGCACGTCTGGACCACGTCGTCCTGTGGGTCGCCGACCCGGTCGCCGCGGCCGGCTTCTACGAGCGGATGCTCGGCCTGGAGCCGCTGAGGGTCGCCGAGTTCGCCGCGGGAGAGACGCCCTTCCCCTCCGTACGCGAGGAGACCATCCTCGACCTCGCACCGCTCACCCTCGCCGAGCGCATGCCCGTGCTCCCCGGCTCCGACGACAGCGCGGGCCACCCCGTCAACCACATCTGCCTGTCCCTGCCGTCCGAAGCCTTCGACGCCCTGCGCACCCGCCTCGCCGACCACGCCGTCCCCATGACCGACATCGGCCACGACTCCTACGGCGCCCGCGGCAGCGCCCCGCGCAACTTCTACTTCCGGGACCCGGACGGCAACGTCGTCGAGGCACGCCACTACGGCTGACGCCAGTACGGCTGACGGCGCTGCGGCCGACCGCGCGCCCGGGCGGCTCGGAGTGGCGGGTCGGGGGCCTGCCGCTCAGAACAGCGGCTCGGGCAGCACGCCCTCCAGGGCGAGCAGCTTCCGCTTGGTCTCCAGCCCGCCCCCGAACCCGCCGATACCGCCGTCGCTCTCCACCACCCGGTGACACGGCACGACGACCGGCAGCGGATTGGCGCCCATCGCGGCGCCCACCGCCTGCGCCCCGCCGGGCTGGCCGACCCGCCCCGCCAGATCGCCGTAACCCACGACGCTGCCGAACGCGACACCGGCGGCCAGCTCGCGGAGCACCTGCCGGTTGAAGCCGGAGATCAGCGACCAGTCCAGCGGCAGGTCGAAGTCCTGCCGCTCGCCCGCGAAGTACGCCCGCAGCTGGCGTATCGCCTCGGCCAGCACCGGCGCCGCGGGATCCTCGACGGGCTCGGTGCCCAGCCGGGCCGCCAGCCGCCCCAGAGCCCGCTCCCGCACCGCGTCGGTGGCGTGGAATACCACGTTGACCAGGCCGTCGCGCGTCGCCGCCAGCAGCAGCGGACCGATGTCGCTGTCCACGAGGGCCCACACCACCCGCTGCTCGTACTGCCCTTCGCTGTCCATGCGTCACACCGTACGACCCGCCACTGACAACGCCCGCCGCCCGGCCGGACTCAGTCGGCGCGCAGCGCGGCCCGCACCACGTCGGGCTTGTTGGTGATGATCCCGTCGACGCCGTACCCGACGGCCCGCCACGTGGTGACCGCGTCGTTCACCGTCCAGGTGAAGACGCGCAGCCGTTTGCCGTGCGGTCCGTCGAGCGAGTGCACGGTGTTCACATAGCCGGCCGAGATCGAGTCCACCGAGGGATTGACGAGGTCGGCGAAGCGCGCGTACCGCTGCAGGGAGGCGACGGACGGAGTGCCGAGGTAACCGGTCGTCACAGCCGGTTTCAGCTCGTGCACGATACGCAGGCTGTCCGCGCTGAAGCTCTGCACGACGATCCGGTGCAGGTGCCCGCGGTCCAGCCAGCCCTCGTTGCCCAGCGTCTTCAGGATCTGCTGCTCGATGCCCGGGTACAGCTCCGGGTTCTTGATCTCGAGGAGCAGTTTCTCGTGGTTGTGCTCGATCCTGCGCATGTACTCCGCCAGCGTCGGCACGCGCGTGCCCGCGTACGAGGGGGAGAACCAGCGTCCCGCGTCCAGCCGGGCGATCTCCGCGGCGGTGAAGTCCTTCACCTTCCAGGGCGCCCGGCCGGGGAAGACCTGTTCGACGTCGGTCGTGCGCTCGAGGCTGTCGTCGTGGATGACGACCAGGCGGCCGTCCTTGGTGCGCTGGACGTCGTTCTCGACCCAGGTGAAGCCCAGCGCGGCCGCCTTGTCGATGGCGGCCAGTGTGTTCTCCGGGGCGTAGGCGGAGGCACCCCGGTGCGCGAGCACCGTGGGCTCGGCGGCATCACCGGCCCGGGCGGCGGGTACCGGACTCAGCAGGGCGGCCGTTCCCAGAAGCGCCGTGGTCGTGGCGGCGACTGCGCGCGCGTGCATGCGTACTCCTCACGTCCGGCGAATACGGACAGCACAAGACTGACAGCAGGGAGTCAACAGTGTCCGGGTACGGGATGACCACAGAATGAATGGAGTTGCCCAAGTCCGCTCACCGGTGCCGCACAACTGCGGCAAGGGCGTGTTTCTTTGCCGGAAAATCGTTCGACCATTCCGGTGGGGGTCATACTCTCTGCGTCAACCCTGACCGCTCGGGCGGTCCTGGGACGGGGCGCATATCAAGTATTCCGGGACGCAAAGGGTGAAGGGCAGCCACGTATGCAGGGCACGGTCGACGGATTCAGCTATGGGGTCGTCACCCCGCTGGTGGCCTATCTGATGGCCTGCCTCGGCGGTGCCCTCGGGCTGCGCTGCACGACCCGGGCGATGCTGGTGGCCCACTCCTGGCGGCCCGCCTGGCTCGTCCTGGGCTCGGCTGCCATCGGCTCCGGCATATGGACCATGCACTTCGTCGCCATGATGGGGTTCAGCGTCAAGGAGACGCCGATCCACTACGACAAACCGATCACCTATGCGAGCCTCGGCCTCGCCATCCTCATGGTGGGCGTCGGGATCTTCATAGTCGGCTACCGGGGCGCCACCGGGACCGCGCTCTTCACCGGCGGCACCATCACCGGTCTGGGGATCGCCTCGATGCACTACCTGGGCATGGCCGGCCTGCGCCTCAACGGGAGCCTGCAGTACAACACGCTGACCGTGGCCGCTTCGGTCGTGATAGGCGTCGTGGCCGCCACCTCGGCCCTGTGGGCGGCCGGACAGATCCGCGGGTTCCTGTGGAGCATCGGCGCGAGCCTCGTCATGGGGCTCGCCGTCAGCGGCATGCACTACACCGGTATGGCCGCCCTCTCCGTCCACCTCCACGGCTCCGACGTACCGACCCCCGGCGACTCGCCCGCCACCCTGCTCGCCCCCATGCTGATCGGCCCGCTCGCCTTCCTCTGCCTCGCCGCCGTCGTCGTGATCTTCGACCCGCTGATGGTCATGGGCAGGCCCGACCGGCTCCATGTGGAGCACAAGCCGGGTGTCCCGGCCGACGAGGTCACCCACCACCCGAGCCGTCGCTCGTCCCTCCGCGTCGGCCGCCAGCAGAGCCACCACAGCTCACGCACCCCGCAGAACCGCTGATCAGAACCGGTTGTCAGTGCGGGGTCGTACGGTGGATGCCATGCGGCCCGTTTCCCACATCGAACGCACGGTGGCGCCCTTCGAGGTCGTCAGCCCGTACCAGCCCAGCGGCGACCAGCCGGCAGCCATCGCCGACCTGGCCAAGCGCATCGAGGCCGGTGAGAAGGATGTCGTCCTCCTCGGCGCGACCGGCACCGGCAAGTCCGCCACCACCGCGTGGATGATCGAGAAGCTCCAGCGCCCGACCCTGGTGATGGCGCCGAACAAGACGCTGGCCGCCCAGCTGGCCAACGAGTTCCGCGAGCTCCTCCCGAACAACGCGGTCGAATACTTCGTCTCGTACTACGACTACTACCAGCCCGAGGCGTACGTCCCGCAGTCGGACACCTACATCGAGAAGGACTCCTCGATCAACGAGGAGGTCGAGCGGCTGCGCCACTCCGCGACCAACTCGCTCCTCACCCGCCGTGACGTCATCGTGGTCGCCTCGGTGTCGTGCATCTACGGCCTCGGTACGCCGCAGGAGTACGTCGACCGGATGGTCCCGCTGCGGGTCGGTGACGAGATCGACCGCGACGACCTGCTGCGCCGCTTCGTCGACATCCAGTACACGCGCAACGACATGGCGTTCACGCGGGGCACCTTCCGTGTCCGCGGCGACACCATCGAGATCTTCCCGGTGTACGAGGAGCTCGCCGTCCGCATCGAGATGTTCGGCGACGAGATCGAGGCGCTGTCCACGCTGCACCCGCTCACCGGCGAGATCATCAGCGACGACCAGCAGCTGTACGTCTTCCCGGCCTCCCACTACGTCGCCGGCCCCGAGCGCATGGAGCGGGCCGTCAACGACATCGAGAAGGAGCTGGGGGAGCGCCTGGCGGAGCTGGAGAAGCAGGGCAAGCTCCTGGAGGCCCAGCGGCTGCGGATGCGCACCACGTACGACATCGAGATGCTCCGCCAGATCGGCACCTGCTCCGGCGTGGAGAACTACTCGATGCACTTCGACGGCCGCCTGCCCGGCTCTCCCCCCAACACCCTGCTCGACTACTTCCCGGACGACTTCCTCCTCGTCATCGACGAGTCGCATGTCACCGTGCCGCAGATCGGCGCCATGTACGAGGGCGACGCCTCCCGCAAGCGCACCCTCGTGGACCACGGCTTCCGGCTGCCCTCGGCCCTGGACAACCGCCCCCTGAAGTGGGAGGAGTTCCAGGAGCGGATCGGGCAGGCCGTGTATCTGTCGGCGACCCCCGGCGCGTACGAGCTCTCCCGCGGCGACGGTGTCGTCGAGCAGATCATCCGACCCACCGGCCTCGTCGACCCGGAGGTCGTCGTCAAGCCCACCGAGGGCCAGATCGACGACCTGGTGCACGAGATCCGCAAGCGCACCGAGAAGGACGAGCGGGTCCTGGTCACCACACTCACCAAGAAGATGGCCGAGGACCTCACCGACTACTTCCTGGAGCTCGGCATCCAGGTGCGCTATCTGCACAGCGACGTCGACACCTTGCGCCGCGTCGAGCTGCTGCGCGAACTGCGCTCCGGCGAGTTCGACGTCCTGGTCGGCATCAACCTCCTGCGCGAGGGCCTCGACCTGCCCGAGGTCTCCCTGGTGGCGATCCTCGACGCCGACAAGGAAGGCTTCCTGCGCTCGGGCACCTCGCTGATCCAGACCATCGGTCGCGCGGCGCGCAATGTCTCCGGCCAGGTCCACATGTACGCCGACAAGATCACCCCGGCGATGGAGAAGGCCATCGACGAGACCAACCGCCGCCGGGAGAAGCAGGTCGCCTACAACAAGGCCAACGGCATCGACCCGCAGCCGCTGCGCAAGAAGATCAACGACATCGTCTCGCAGATCGCCCGCGAAGAGGTCGACACCGAGCAGCTGCTCGGCTCGGGCTATCGCAAGCAGAAGGACGGCAAGGGCGCGAAGGCCCCCGTTCCGTCCCTGGGCGACAAGGCGGCCAAGGGCGCGAAGTCCGGCAAGGCCGCCAAGGGCAAGGCCAAGGAAGCCGTTCCGACCGACCGTCCGGCAGCCGAACTCGCCGAGCAGATCGAGGAGATGACGGAGCGTATGCGCGCCGCCGCCGCCGATCTGCAGTTCGAGATCGCGGCCCGGCTGCGCGACGAGGTCTCCGAGATGAAGAAGGAACTGCGCCAGATGAGGGAGGCGGGCCTGGCCTGACCCCTGATCCGCTGCCGGACCCCGGCAAGTACGCGAAGTGTTGCAGGACCGACACAAAGCGCGGGCCGGGGTTCGGCACTGTCAGTGGCGCTGCATAGGGTTTTGGTCAACCGCGGACTCCGCGGCAGCAGGGGACAACCGACGAGGGGAAGCAGCCGTGTCCGTCAACATGACCAAGGGTCAGGCCATCAGCCTGGAGAAGAAGGACGGGGGCTCCCTGAGCGCGGTCCGCATGGGTCTTGGCTGGAAGGCGGCGCCCCGGCGCGGGCTGTTCGGCTCGCGCACCCGTGAGATCGACCTGGACGCCTCGGCCGTGCTGTTCGCCGACAAGCAGCCCGTCGACGTCGTGTTCTTCCGCCATCTGGTGAGTGACGACGGTTCCGTCCGCCACACGGGCGACAACCTCGTCGGCGGCGCGGGCCAGGGCGGCGACGACGAGGCCATCCTCGTCGACCTCGCGCGCATCCCGGTCCACATCGACCAGATCGTCTTCACCGTCAACTCCTTCACCGGCCAGACCTTCCAGGAAGTGCAGAACGCCTTCTGCCGGTTGGTCGACGAGACCAACGGCCAGGAGCTCGCCCGCTACACGCTCGACGGCGGCGGCGAGTACACCGCCCAGATCATGGCGAAGGTGCACCGGTCGGGCCCGGGCTGGACGATGACGGCCCTGGGCGTTCCGGCCAAGGGCCGCACCTTCCAGGACCTGGTGCCGACGATCCTTCCGGTCCTCTAGCCTTTCGGTCCTCCAGCCTTTCGGTCTCCGAGAGGGGCCCGGCGGCGCACGACGACACGACACACAGGGGACGTGGGCACATGGCGGCCGAGCTCATGCGCGGGCAGAACCATCCGCTCTCGCGGAACCGGATCGAGATCCGGATCTCGGCCGATGTGCCGGTCGTGGCCGGGGTCACCCTCGCCGACGAGAACGGCCAGGTACGGGGTGCCGACCGGGTGGCCCACCCGGGCTCGCCCGCCCTCCCCGGGATCGAGGTCTCCCGGCAGGCGGCCGCCGAACACCGCCTCGCCGTCGACCTCGGCACCGTGTCCGCGGCCGTGCACCGGGTCAGCGTCCTGATCGCCCTGCCCACCACGCCCGGCGGCCTGCTCCGCTTCGGCGCCGTCGCCGCGCCTCGCGCCGCGGTCGTCGGCCTCGACGGCACCGAGGTCGCCGGCTACACCCTCACCGGCCTGGACGCCGAGTCGGCGGTCGTCGCCCTGGAGCTCTACCGTCGCCAGGGCGCCTGGAAGATCCGCGCAGTCGGCCAGGGCTACGCGGAGGGCCTCACCGCACTCTTCACCGACCAGGGCCTGCCCGAGGCCGCCGAACTCGCCGGCGGCATTGAGGAAGCAGTGGCGCGCGGCATGGCCCGCTCGGTCCCGGCGGGTACGACGCAGACCGACCGCTCCCGTCGTACGGCCGCATCCGTCGCCGGGCCCGACCTGCCCGGCACCGCCCCCGCTGCCGACTCCGCGTACGACGCTCGGACGTCGCCCGCTGCCTCCGGCACACCTGCCGCCGCACAGGGCTCCACTCCGACCGGCGGCCCCGTCGACTACACACATCCCAAGCGCCACCAGGCCTCCCCGCCCACGGCCCCGGCGGCTCCCGCTCCTGCGGAGGGGCCCGCGTCGCCCGTCGCGGGAGACGCGGTCGGCTGGTCCATGGACGAGCGGCTGTACAACCAGGTCTGGGGCATGTTCGAGGACCTGGCCCGCTCCACCGCCGCCTACCGCAGTGCCGTCGATTTCGCCGAGTCGCGTATGGAGAAGGAGCTCGACCAGGTCCTCTCCGACCCGCGCAACCGCCTGGGCGCGACGGGCGACGCCGCGCGGGACGCGGCCCGTGCCCGGCAGGCCCAGTTGGCCGACCAGGCCCGCGCGGCCCTCGACCGTGATCTCGCCCAGCTCACGGCGGAGTCCGAGGTCGTCGAGCCCGCTCTGCCGCCGGCGTATGCCCGCTGGGACAACCCCGTCTGGCACGGCTACCGGGTGCCGACGGAACCGCCGATGGCTGTGCGCCTCGGCGACCTCCACCTCCCGGAGAGTGCCCCGCTGCGCATTCCGATGCTGGTCAGGCTCCCGCTGGAGCGGGGCCTGTGGATCGACAGCGGGCTCGCCCCGACTGCCGACGGCGCTTTTCCCGACGCCGGCGAGCTACGGCACCTCGCCTTGCAGACGGCGGTGGCGCTCGCGGCCCGACTGCTCGCTGCTCACCCGGCGGGGGAGTTCGGCGTGCAGGTCATCGATCCCGCCGGTGCCGGCGCGTCCGCGCTGGCACCGCTGATGGGAGCCGGTGTGCTGACCGCGCCGCCCGCGACGGGTGCCGCCGGGGTGGCGGAGGCGCTGGGGCGGCTGACCGAGCGCGTCGACCTGGTGCAGATGGCGGTCCGCGGTGGCGCTTCCGACGCACTGCCACCCGGTCTGGACACCTCACGGCAACTGCTGATCGTCAACGACTTCCCGCACGGCTTCGACGACCGTGCCGTGACCCAGCTCCGCTATCTCGCGGACGAGGGCCCGGACGCGGGTGTCCATCTCCTGCTGGTCGCCGATCGCGAGGACGCCGTCGCCTACGGCCCGTTGCTCGACCCGCTCTGGCGTTCGCTGATGCGACTCACGCCGGTAGCGGACGATCACCTGGCCGACCCGTGGGTGGGTCATGCCTGGACGTACGAACCCTGCCTCGCTCCTGCCGGTAGCCACGTGCTCCAGCAGGTGCTCACTCAGGTGGCGATCGCCCGCACCAAGCGTATGTAAAGTCCTCTGAACAGCTGTTTTGGTCTTTCTTTTGCTAATCGCTTTACCTTTCCTTGGTGATTGGGGTACTGTTTTCCGTACGGAGGGGAGTACTCCCTGTCTGCTGCGGCGTACCCGTCAATACGGATCCGACCGGATCCCGGGGCGTCGGCCCGTCTCGGGTGGAAGAGACCTCCGGCAGCGATGACGCTGACCTTTTGCCCGTTCACGAACCGGAGGCGCAGTGGATGTATCCGTGACCCTGTGGGTCCTTACCATTCTGGGTCTGGCCGCCCTGATCGCGGTCGACTTCTTCATCGGCCGCAAGCCGCACGACGTGTCCGTCAAGGAAGCCGGAATCTGGACCGTCGTCTGGATCGCGCTGGCCGGACTCTTCGGACTCGGCCTGCTCCTCTTCTCCGGCGGCCAGCCCGCCGGAGAGTTCTTTGCCGGCTTCATCACCGAGAAGTCGCTGAGCGTCGACAACCTCTTCGTCTTCGTCCTGATCATGGCGAAGTTCGCCGTGCCCTCGCAGTACCAGCAGCGGGTGCTGCTCGTCGGCGTCCTCATAGCCCTGGTCCTGCGGGCCGTCTTCATCGCCGCGGGCGCCGCGATCCTCGCCAGTTTCTCGTGGGTCTTCTACCTCTTCGGGGCCTTCCTGATCTGGACCGCCTGGAAGCTGATCCAGGAGGCCCGGACCGACGAGGAGGAAGAGGAGTTCGAGGAGAACAAACTGCTCAAGGCCGCGGAGCGCAGGTTCGGCGTGGCCGACCGCTACCACGGCACCAAGCTGTGGATCCAGCAGAACGGCAAGCGGGTCATGACCCCGATGCTGGTCGTGATGCTCGCGATCGGTACGACCGATGTCCTGTTCGCGCTGGACTCGATCCCCGCGATCTTCGGCCTGACGCAGGACCCGTACATAGTCTTCACGGCCAACGCCTTCGCGCTGATGGGTCTGCGGCAGCTGTACTTCCTCATCGGCGGACTGCTGAGAAAACTGGTCCACCTCTCCTACGGCCTGTCGATCATCCTCGGCTTCATCGGCGTCAAACTGGTGCTGCATGCGCTGCACGAGTCCGGCGTCCATGTCCCGGAGATCAGTATCCCGGTCTCGCTCGGCGTCATCTGCGCGGTCCTGATCGTCACCACGATCACCAGCCTCAGGGCCTCCCGGAAGCAGGCGGCGGCCGAGGCGGCGCAGACGCGGAGCGAAGGCGCTCCGAAGGACAGCATCGACGTCTGACCACGTCGGACGTAGGAACAAACACCCCGTGGAGCGGTGCGAAGCCGATTGCCGACCGCCGCTCCCGATGCTTCCTTTGGCTGCAGGGTGTCCCAGGTCGGGGATGCCACCGCCCGGTGGAGGCAGCCGTGACGTTCGTCCAGATCATCGACTTCGAAACCGACCGCATCGACGAGATGAGGGCACTCGCCGAGAGCATGGACAGCCGGTTCGCCGACAGCGAGAACGGCCCCGCCCGTCGCCTGATCCTCAGGGACCGGAGCAGGCCCGGCCACTACCTCGGCGTCATCGAGTTCGACTCCTACGAGGAGGCCATGCAGAACAGCAACGACCCCGAGACGGCCAAGTTCGCCGAACAGATGGCCGCTCTGTGCACCCGGCCGCCGTCCTTCACCGACTGTGACGTCGTGGACGTGACCGACTTCAGGTAAACGCTCGACCGACCGCGCCCCGTACGACCCGGGGGCCGTGCCGCACCGCCGGCGGGCCCCCGGAGCCAGAAAGGACCGGAATGCGAACCCCGAACGCCTCTGCCACCATCGCTGCATGATCACTCGGTTCAGGTCGCTCACCACCGGGTGGACGCTCCTCGTGCCGATGCTCGCGGTCGTCCTGCTCCTGTTCACCTGGGGCCGTCATCTGCCCGGCGCCCTCGTCGCGCTGGTGACCGTGGTCCTCGCCGGATCCGTACTCGCCGCCGTCCACCACGCCGAGGTCGTGGCCCATCGGGTCGGCGAACCCTTCGGCTCCCTGGTCCTCGCCATCGCCGTCACGATCATCGAGGTCGCCCTGATCGTCACCCTCATGGCCGACGGCGGCGACAAGAGCTCCACCCTGGCCCGGGACACCGTCTTCGCCGCCGTGATGATCACCTGCAACGGCATCGTCGGACTCTGCCTCCTCGTCGCCTCCCTGCGACACGGCACCGCGGTCTTCAACCCCGAGGGCACCGGCGCCGCTCTCGCGACCGTGGCCACCCTGGCCACGCTCAGCCTGGTACTGCCGACGTTCACCACCAGCAGACCCGGCCCGGAGTTCTCCGGTGGACAGCTGACCTTCGCGGCCCTGTCCTCACTGATCCTGTACGGCCTGTTCGTGGCGACCCAGACCGTCCGTCACCGCGACTACTTCCTGCCGATCACCCGGCAGGGCGAGGTGATCACCGCCGACGACCATGCCGCGGTCCCGTCGCAGCGGACCTCCTGGATCAGTGTCGGCCTGCTGGGCCTCGCCCTCGTCGGCGTCGTGGGGCTGGCCAAGGGCGTGTCGCCGGCGATCGAGTCCGGCGTGCAGGCAGCCGGCCTGCACCAGGCCGTCGTCGGTGTGGTCATCGCCCTGCTGGTGCTGCTCCCCGAGACCATCGCCGCCCTGCGCTCCGCCCGCCGGGACCGGGTGCAGACCAGCCTCAACCTGGCGCTCGGCTCGGCCATGGCCAGCATCGGCCTGACCATCCCCGCCGTCGCCCTCGCCTCCATCTGGCTCTCCGGCCCTCTGGTCCTCGGCCTCGGCGCGACTCACATGCTGCTGCTCGCGCTGACCGTCGTGGTCAGTTCCCTGACGGTGGTGCCGGGCCGGGCGACACCGCTCCAGGGCGGCGTCCACCTGGTGCTGTTCTTCGCCTACCTGGAGCTGGCGATCAACCCGTAGCGGGTCCGGGAGTCCTCACCCGGCTACCGGCTCGACCGTCGCCACCGGCACCGGACGCGTCTCCGGCAGCAGCGCGAAGCAGCCGAGGCTCAGCAGAGCGATCGCCGTCAGATACGCCCCCACACCCCACGGCACCCGCCCGCCGTGCTCCGCCAGAGCCGTCGCCACGATCGGCGTGAGGGCACCGCCGAGGACCCCGCCGAGGTTGTAACCGACGGCGGCTCCGGTGCAGCGCACCCGGGGCTCGTACAGCTCCGGCAGATAGGCGGCGACGACGGCGAACATGGTGATGAAGGCGACCAGCGCGCCGGTGAAGCCGAGGAACATCAGCAGGGGCTGACCGGTCGCCAGCAGCGCGACCATCGGGAACGTCCACAGCACCGATGCCGTGCACCCCACCAGACACAGCGGCTTGCGCCCGTAGCGGTCGCCGAGCAGAGCCATCACCGGTGTGAGCGAGCCCTTCACCACCACGGCGGCCATGATGCAGGTCAGCATCACGGTACGGCTCACTCCGAGCCGCTCCGTCCCGTACGCCAGCGACCAGGTCGTCACCGCGTAGAACACCGCATAGCCGACCGCGAGCGCCCCCGCCGTCAGCAGCACCAGCCGCCAGTGGTGCCGTGCGACCTCCGCGAGCGGCACGCGCGCGTGGTCGTCGATCTCCAGGAACCGCGGGCTCTCGGCGAGCGACGAACGCAGCCAGAGCCCGCCCAGCGCCAGTGCCCCCGCCATCCAGAACGGCACCCGCCACCCCCATTGCGCGAACTGCGCGTCGGACAGCGACGCCGACAGGACCAGCATCACGCCGTTGGCGAGCAGAAAGCCGACGGCCGGACCGATCTGCGGAAAGCTCGACCACAGGGCGCGCCGCCCCGGGGGTGCGTGCTCGGCGGTCAGCAGCACCGCTCCGCCCCATTCCCCGCCGAGCCCCAGCCCCTGCAGAAATCGCAGCACGAGCAGCAACACGGGAGCGGCCACGCCGAGGGTGCCGTACGTCGGCACGCATCCGACCGCGACCGTCGAGGCACCGGTCAGCAGCAGGGACGCGACCAGGACCGGACGCCGGCCCCGTCGGTCCCCGATGTGCCCGAACAGCACCGAGCCGAGCGGTCGGGCCACGAACCCCACGCCGAACGTCCCGAATGCCGCCAGCGTCCCCGCGAGCGACGAGAACGTCGGGAAGAACAACGGGCCCAGAACGAGCGCCGCGGCCGTGCCGTAGACGAAGAAGTCGTAGAACTCGATCGCGGTCCCGACGAGCGAGGCGGCCGCCAGCCGCGGCATCGAGGGGGCCCTTACCGTGCGTGCATCGTGCATGCCGCGTCAACCACCCACGGTGATCGCGAGTTACGGGGGCGCGCGACGTCCTTCGCAGGCGCCTGGGCGCACCGTGATAGACCGGTCTGAGCCGCGGTCCGCCCAGGACCGTTCATCGTCCGAACGGACCGGAGGAATCGTGCCCCGCACCCTGGCCAACGCCCCGATCATGATCCTGAACGGGCCCAATCTGAACCTGCTCGGCCAGCGCCAGCCCGAGATCTACGGCTCCGACACACTCGCCGACATCGAGGCCCTGTGCGTCAAGGCGGCGGCCGCGCACGGGGGCACGGTGGACTTCCGGCAGTCCAACCACGAGGGCCAACTGGTCGACTGGATCCACGAGGCCCGCCTCGGCCACTGCGGGATCGTCATCAACCCGGGCGCCTACTCGCACACCTCGGTCGCGATCCTGGATGCCCTCAACACCTGCGACGGCATGCCCGTGTTGGAGGTCCACATCTCCAACATCCACAAGCGCGAGTCGTTCCGGCACCACTCGTACGTCTCGCTGCGTGCCGACGGGGTGATCGCCGGATGCGGTGTGCAGGGCTATGTGTTCGGAGTGGAGCGGGTGGCGGCGCTGGTCGGCGCCGCCACCGCCGACGCGTGACGCCTCAGAGCCGTCCGGCCTCCACGATCCGCCGCAGGAAGCGCCGGGTGCGCTCCTGCTGTGGGTCGCCGAACACCTGATCGGCGGTGCCGCGTTCCAGGACGACACCGCCGTCCAGGAAGCAGACCTGGTCGGCGACGTCCCGGGCGAAGCCCATCTCGTGCGTCGCCAGCACCATCGTCATGCCCTCGTCCTCCTTCAGGTCACGGACCACGGTGAGCACCTCGCCCACCAGCTCCGGGTCGAGGGCGGCGGTGATCTCGTCGAGCAGCAGCAGCCGGGGCCGTACCGCCAGAGCGCGCACGATCGCCACACGCTGCTGCTGACCGCCGCTCAGCCGGTCGGGGTAGGCGCCCGCCTTGCCGCCCAGCCCGAGGCGCTCCAGGAGCTCCCTGGCCCGCTCCTCGGCCTCCGCGCGGGAGACGCCGTGCACCCGGCGTGGCGCCAGCGTGATGTTGTCCAGCACGGTCATGTGCGGGAAGAGGTTGTACGCCTGGAACACCACGCCGATACGGCGACGCACCGCGTCGTGGTCGGCGCGCGGGTCGGTGATCTCCTCGCCGTCCAGCCAGATCGCGCCGTCGTCGATCTCCTCCAGGAGGTTGGCGCAGCGCAGCAACGTCGACTTGCCGGAGCCGGAGGCGCCGATCAGCGCGGTCACCGTGTGCGGGGCGACCTCCAGGTCGACGTCCCGCAGGACGACCGAGTCACCGAAGGTCTTGCGCACGGACTCCATGCGCAGAACGGGCCCGTCGCTCATATCGATCCTCCCTGGGCCCGCTGCCGGTCCATCCTGGCCGTCACCCAGTCCGTGAAGCGGGTCATCGGGATGGTCAGCGCCACGAAGACCAGCCCCGCGACGATGTACGGCGTGTAGTTGAGGCTGCGCTGCGCGATGATGTCGGACGCCCGTACGGCATCGATCGCGCCGCCGATCGACACGAGTCCGGTGTCCTTCTGCAGCGAGACCAGGTCGTTCAGCAGCGGCGGCACCTGACGGCGTACGGCCTGGGGGAGCACCACGTACCGCAGCGCCTGCCGGTTGGTCAGCCCCAGTGAGCGGGCCGCCGCGCGCTGCGAGGGGTGCACGGACTCGATGCCCGCGCGGAACACCTCGGCGACGTACGCGGAGTACGTCAGTGTCAGCGCCGCACCGCCCAGCAGTACGGGATCGACGGTCACGCCCTGGAGTCGCAGCGCGGGTACGCCGAAGACCACGATCATCAGGTTGATGAGCAGCGGCAGACCACGGAAGAAGTCGGTGTACGCCGCCGCCAGCGCCCGCAGGGGGAAGAACACCGGCCCCGGCAGGGTGCGGGCGATGGCGATCAGCATGCCCAGGACGAGCACCAGCACACCGCAGATCAGCAGCAGCCGGACGTTGAGCCACAGACCTTCGAGGACCTTGGGCAACGCCTCGCGCGCGTACTGCCCGTCGAAGAAGGTCTCCTTGGTGCGCTCCCAGCCGGGCGCGCTGACCACGACCAGGTACAGGACGACGGCCGTGACCAGGGTCGACAGCGCGGCGATCGCGGTCGCCCGGCGGGCGCGGGCACGCCTGTAGCGCTCCCGCTCCAGTCGTCGTTCGGAGGGGGTGTACCCGTCGGCGCCTTTCGGGGCGCCGGCGGACATGTCGCCCTTGTCGTCCGCGCCCTCCTGGCCGGACTCGTCCTTCGTGACCGTCACTTGAGCACCGGGGCGTCGACGGCGTCGGACAGCCACTGCTTGTCCAGCTTCGCCAGGGTGCCGTCCTTGCGCAGGGCGTCCACGGCCGACGACACGCAGGAGGTGAGGGCGCTGTCCTTGTCCAGGACGAGCCCGAACTGCTCGGGCGTACCGCCCTGGTTCTCGAACTGGCCGACGATCTTGGCGTTCGTCACCTGGGCCGCGGTCACGTAGAAGGCGGTCGGCAGGTCGGTGACGATCGCGTCCACCTGACCGTTCTTGAGCGCCGACACGGCCTGGTCGTTCTTGGAGAACGCGGCGGCCTCCTGGGACGGCTTCACCACGTCGCTGATGTAGTTGAGGCTCGTCGTGCCCACCTGGGCGCCCAGCTTGAGGCCCTTGAGACCGGCGATGCTCGTCGCCTTCGCGGCCTTGCTGCCCTTGAGTGCGATGACCGCCTGGCGCACGTCGTAGTAGCCGGACGAGAAGTCCACGGCCTTCTTGCGCTCGGTGCTGATGGACACCTGGTTGATGTCGAAGTCGAAGGTCTTCACACCGGGCGCGAACGCCTTGTTGAACGGCACGCTCTGCCAGACGACCGCGCTCTTGTCGTATCCGAGCTGCTTCGCCACGGCGTACGCGACCGCCGACTCGAAGCCCTCGCCGTTCGCCGGCTTGTCGTCCTTGAACCACGGTTCGTACGCCGGCTCGTCCGTCGCGATCGTCAGCTTGCCGGAGGTCTGGGTGGCCAGCTTGCCCTTGGCACAGGTGGCGCCGGACGACGAGGAGGACGAGCCGGACGCCTTCTCCTCCGGCTGGGGAGCACAGCCGACAGCGGTGGCGAGCAGGGCTATGGTGGCGGCAGCGACAGCGCGGCGCAGTGCGCTCGGGGCAAGGTGCATGGCGGGAGAGTGACAGCGAAAGCCGCGTTTGTCCAGGTCAAGGGGGTATTTGTCCGCATACTGGGAACGGGTGTTGCGGTCTTGTGAACGGAGTCCCCCGCGTCGCGTCGCGGGACGGACAGGCCAAGGCCGCCGGCCGAGGGCGGGGATTGATGACCGGCGGCCCGTACCGCGCAGGAGCCGTCATCCTGAGCGGGGCTGCTCCCAGTTGACCGCGCAGCGATGCGCGCGGGGAGCGTGCGCTGGGCTCCGGCGTGTGCGAACTGTTCACACGGGGCGCGCGATGGGACTACGCGGGGCGTACAAGGCCCGCGCGCGGGGCGCGAGTCAAGAGAAGTGCGCCGGGCGTGTGTTTTGGCCTGTGCGCGGGGTGCGTGTGCGAGGCGCATGGCGTGCGGGCGCGCTCACGCCCACCGTACGATCCGCGCGCCCCGCCCTCGCGATCGGGGAACCGTGCCCCCGCGCTCACCACCCGCGCGCGTGCCACTCCGGCAGGTGCGGGCGCTCGGTGCCCAGCGTGGTGTCGTTGCCGTGTCCCGGGTACACCCAGGTCTCGTCGGGCAGGGCGCCGAAGATCTTCGTCTCGACGTCGTGGATCAGGCTGGCGAAGGCCGCCGGATCCTTGTGCGTGTTGCCGACACCGCCGGGGAAGAGGCAGTCCCCGGTGAAGACGTGCGGGTGGCCGTGCGGGTCGTCGTAGACCAGGGCGATGGAGCCGGGGGTGTGGCCGACGAGATGGCGGGCGGTCAGTTCCACGCGGCCGACCCGGATGACGTCGCCGTCGTCGACGGGGACATCGGTGGTGACCGGGATGCCGGGGGCGTCCTCGCGGCCCGCGTACGTCCGCGCGCCGGTGGTGGCGACGACCTCGGCCAGCGCCTGCCAGTGGTCGCCGTGCCGGTGCGTGGTGACGACGGAGGCGATGCCGTCGTCACCGATCATGCCGAGGAGCGTCTCCGCGTCGTTGGCCGCGTCGATCAGCAACTGCTCGTCCGTGGCGCGGCAGCGCAGGAGATAGGCGTTGTTGTCCATCGGCCCGACCGCGATCTTGGTGATCATCAGGTCCTTGAGCTCGTGCACGTCTGCCGGCCCGCCGACCGTGACCTCTCCGCTGTACGTCATGGCGGTCACCTTATAGCGGGGAGTGGCCGACGGGGTGCCGTGCGCTACAGCGGAGGAAGCGCGGGCAGTGAGCCGTCCTTCACCGTCAGGGCGGAACCGTCGCGGCGGCCGGCGAGCCAGCCGAGCAGGTCGGCCGGCTGCCCGGTGACGGTCACCTCCGCCTCGGCCGCCTCCCGCCCGGTGTGCCACGCGCGCGTGCCGTCCGTGATCCGCGTCGCCGGGACGTCGGGGTGCGCGAGGAAGCGATCCGCGAGAAAGTCGATCTCGCGCTCCGTGAACTCCTGCGGAAGGTCCTCCAGCTCGTACCCGATGCCGAGATCGACATGGTGCAGCTCGACCTCGGCCCAGCGCCGGAACGGCACCTGGGACGCCGAGTCGGTGACCCCGTTGCGCAGCTCCACCGTGCGCGTCCAGTCCGCGGGCTCGGCGCCCAGTGCCCGGAAGCGGGCGTCGCATGCGCGCAGGTCGGCGGTCTGGACGTCGAGCGGGCGCGGCGCGTCACGCTCGATGTCGGCGTCCCGCGCCTCGGCGGAGACGTACATGGGACGACCGTCGAGGACGTTCGTGAGCGCGTCCGCGTTGCGGGCGAGGTGGGCCAGGACATGGCCGACGGTCCAGCCCGGCAGCCGTGACGGTCTCGCCACGGACGCGTTGTCCAGTTCGGCGACCGCGCTGAGGAGTCGTTCCGTCGCTTCTTGTACAGACGCCAGGTCATGAGCGTGATCAGTCATGGGGCTGACGGTAGCCCCGGCCACACCTTCGGGTGAAGGTTTCGCGTGAGCTCCGTAAATCGAATGCGCGTGCTATATCGTCGGAGTCGGCGTCGGGCATGCTGGATGGTCCGGGATTGTTTACGCATCCAGGAATCCGACCGGCGTTGTCAGTGGCTCCCCCTAGTCTGAAGAAGCACGGGGCCCTGCCCCTGTCACTTCTCTCAAGAAAGGTGCGGACCGGCTGTGGCCGACCGTCTCATCGTCCGTGGCGCGCGCGAGCACAACCTGAAGAATGTCTCGCTCGACCTGCCTCGCGACTCGCTCATCGTCTTCACGGGCCTGTCCGGGTCGGGCAAGTCCTCCCTGGCCTTCGACACGATCTTCGCCGAGGGCCAGCGTCGCTACGTGGAGTCCCTCTCCTCGTACGCCCGCCAGTTCCTCGGGCAGATGGACAAACCGGACGTGGACTTCATCGAGGGCCTGTCCCCGGCGGTGTCCATCGACCAGAAGTCCACCTCGCGCAACCCGCGCTCGACGGTCGGCACCATCACCGAGGTCTACGACTACCTACGGCTGCTCTTCGCGCGCATCGGCAAGCCGCACTGTCCCGAGTGCGGCCGCCCGATCTCGCGCCAGTCGCCGCAGGCCATCGTCGACAAGGTGCTGGAGCTGCCCGAGGGCAGCCGCTTCCAGGTGCTGTCGCCGCTGGTGCGCGAGCGCAAGGGAGAGTTCGTCGACCTCTTCACCGACCTCCAGACCAAGGGCTACAGCCGCGCGCGTGTGGACGGCGAGACCGTCCAGCTGTCCGAGCCGCCGATCCTGAAGAAGCAGGAGAAGCACACCATCGAGGTGGTCGTGGACCGTCTCACGGTGAAGGACACCGCCAAGCGCCGCCTCACCGACTCCGTGGAGACCGCGCTCGGCCTCTCCGGCGGCATGGTCGTACTCGACTTCGTCGACCTCCCCGAGGACGACCCCGAGCGCGAGCGCATGTACTCGGAGCACCTGTACTGCCCGTACGACGACCTGTCCTTCGAGGAGCTCGAGCCCCGCTCCTTCTCCTTCAACTCGCCCTTCGGCGCCTGCCCCGAGTGCACCGGCATCGGCACGCGTATGGAGGTCGACCCGGAGCTGATCGTCCCGGACGAGGACAAGTCCCTCGACGAGGGCGCCATCCACCCCTGGTCGCACGGTCACACCAAGGACTACTTCGGCCGTCTGATCGGCGCCCTCGCGGACGCCCTGGGCTTCCGGACCGACATCCCCTTTGCGGGCCTGCCGCAGCGCGCCAGGAAGGCCCTGCTCTACGGCCACAAGACGCAGATCGAGGTCCGCTACCGCAACCGGTACGGGCGGGAGCGCGTGTACACCACGCCCTTCGAGGGTGCGGTGCCGTTCGTCAAGCGCCGGCACAGCGAGGCCGAGAGCGATGCCAGCCGTGAGCGCTTCGAGGGCTACATGCGCGAGGTGCCCTGTCCGACCTGTCAGGGCACGCGCCTGAAGCCGATCGTCCTCGCGGTCACGATCATGGACAAGTCCATCGCCGAGGTCTCGGCGATGTCCATCAGTGACTGCGCGGACTTCCTGGGCGAGCTCAAGCTCAACGCGCGCGACAAGAAGATCGCCGAGCGCGTGCTGAAGGAGGTCAACGAGCGGCTGCGGTTCCTGGTCGACGTCGGCCTGGACTACCTCTCCCTGAACCGCGCGGCCGGCACGCTCTCCGGCGGCGAGGCCCAGCGCATCCGCCTGGCCACCCAGATCGGCTCCGGCCTCGTCGGCGTCCTGTACGTCCTCGACGAGCCGTCGATCGGCCTGCACCAGCGCGACAACCACCGGCTGATCGAGACCCTGGTCCGGCTGCGCGACATGGGCAACACGCTCATCGTCGTCGAGCACGACGAGGACACCATCAAGGTCGCCGACTGGGTCGTCGACATCGGCCCCGGCGCGGGCGAGCACGGCGGCAAGGTCGTGCACAGCGGCTCTCTCAAGGAACTACTCGTCAACGAGGAGTCGCAGACCGGCCAGTACCTGTCCGGCAGGAAGTCGATCCCGCTGCCCGATATCCGCCGCCCGCAGGACCCGTCCCGCCGGCTCACCGTGCACGGCGCCCGCGAGAACAACCTCCAGGACATCGACGTGTCCTTCCCGCTGGGCGTGTTCACGGCCGTCACGGGCGTGTCCGGCTCCGGCAAGTCGACGCTGGTCAACGACATCCTCTACACACACCTGGCCCGCGAGCTGAACGGTGCGCGCAACGTCCCCGGCCGGCACACGCGCGTGGACGGCGACGACCTCGTCGACAAGGTCGTGCACGTCGACCAGTCGCCCATCGGCCGCACCCCGCGGTCCAACCCGGCGACGTACACCGGCGTCTTCGACCACATCCGCAAGCTGTTCGCCGAGACCACCGAGGCGAAGGTCCGCGGCTACCTGCCGGGCCGTTTCTCCTTCAACGTCAAGGGCGGCCGCTGCGAGAACTGCGCGGGCGACGGCACCATCAAGATCGAGATGAATTTCCTCCCGGACGTCTACGTCCCGTGCGAGGTCTGCCACGGCGCCCGGTACAACCGGGAGACGCTGGAGGTCCACTACAAGGGCAAGTCCATCTCCGAGGTCCTGAACATGCCGATCGAGGAGGCCACGGGATTCTTCGAGGCCGTCCCGTCGATCGCCCGCCACCTGAACACGCTGAAGGACGTCGGCCTCGGTTACGTCCGCCTCGGCCAGTCCGCGACCACTCTGTCCGGCGGCGAGGCCCAGCGCGTGAAGCTCGCCAGCGAGCTGCAGAAGCGCTCCACCGGGCGGACGGTCTACGTCCTCGACGAACCGACCACCGGTCTGCACTTCGAGGACATCAGCAAGCTGCTGAAGGTCCTCGGCGGCCTCGTCGACAAGGGCAACACGGTCATCGTCATCGAGCACAACCTCGACGTGATCAAGACCGCGGACTGGGTCGTCGACATGGGCCCGGAAGGCGGCGCGGGCGGCGGACTCGTCGTGGCGGAGGGCACCCCGGAGGAGGTCGCCGCGGTCCCGGCCAGTCACACCGGCAAGTTCCTGCGCGAGATCCTCGGCGCCGACCGCGTCAGCGACGCCAGCTCGGTGAAGGCTCCGCGCAAGACAGCGGCCAGGACGACGGCCAAGAAGACGGTGGCGGCCAAGTCGACGGCGAGGAAGACGGCGACCGCCACCACCGCCGACAACGCGGCTGTGAAGAAGGCGGCCGAGGTCACGAAGAAGACCACGCCCGCGAAGAAGACGACGCGGGCCCGCAAGGCCTGAGGACACCGGGCAACCGGGCAACTAGTTCGGACAAATCCAGAAAAGTATGGCGCCCCGCGGGAACTTCCCGCGGGGCGCCGCACGTTGCACGATCAGCCGCCCGATCTCTGCGGCCACGACGAACCTTGACTCCTCAACAGTGGAACCAGCGGAATCAGAGAAGCGGCGAATCCGAAGACGGCGAGCCGAACGCCCCTTACAGATCGCCCAGTTCAAAGGCGTACGGCGGCTCCGCACCCGCCCGGGAACAGGTGATCGCGGCTGCCCGCGCCGCGAATCGCAGCAGCCTCGTCCAACCGTCGGCGCCCAGTCCCAGGAGCGCCTCGGCGGACAGGGCGTCCTGGGCGGCGAGGCCGTGCAGCAGAGCCGCGTTCACGGTGTCACCGGCGCCGATCGTGTCCACGACGTCGACCTCCTCACCGGGGACGGCGTACACGCTGCCGTCGGGCGTGAAGGCGCTGAGACCGTCGCCGCCATGGGTGATCACGACGGCCGACGGACCCGCCGCCAGCCAGTCGTGCGGGGTGCCGCCCAGCCACAGCGCGTCCTCCTCGGAGAGCTTGAGGAGAGTCACCGAGGGCAGCCAGCTCCTGAAACGTGCCCGGTAGGCGTCCGGGTCCGGGATCAGGCCTGCCCGGATGTTCGGGTCGAGGGCGGTGAACAGGCCCTGCCCGGCCGCGCTGCGCATCAGCTCCTCGTAGGCGCTCGCCCCGGGCTCCAGGGCGAGCGAGAGCGTGCCGAAGGAGACGGCACGGGTCGTGGCGGGGAGGGCGGCGGGGGCGGCGAACAACCGGTCGGCGGTGCCGTCGACGTAGAAGGAGTAGGAGGCGGAGCCCTGCGCGTCGATCGTGGCGACCGCGAGGGTGGTCGGTTCCGCACCCCGCTCCACGAGGGACACGTCCACATCCGCCCGTCGCAGTCCGTCCAGCAGAGCCTCGCCGAAGGCGTCCCCGGAGGTGCGAGAACAGAACGTGGTGGGGGAGCCGAGGCGGCCGAGGGCCACGGCCGTGTTGTACGGGCCGCCGCCGAGCGCCGGCTGCAGGGCCGCGAGGGCGCCCGTGCCCTGCGGTACCAGGTCGATCAGTGCCTCACCGGCGACGACGATCACTAGAGGGTTCCTTTCTCGGGGCGCTCGGGATGTTCGGGATGCCCGGACCGCTTGGACTGCGGGACCCGTTGGGAGCGTGCGGACTGCTGACGGGACCGAGCCGGCCGGACCTCTGCGGACCGAAGGCGGGACGGGGCCGACCGGTCCTGCCCGGCCGCACCGTCCTCGCCGTCCGTCTCCCGGCATCCGCACGACGTCCGGTGCACGAAGGTGCAGGGAAGCCGTACGGTCCGGACGGGCCGGTCGGGCGAGGCCAGCCGTTCGAGGAGCACCCGGACCGCCTCGGCGCCGATCTCCTTGCTGGGCTGGGCCACGGCCGTGAGCCGGGGCGAGAACAGGTCGGCCCAGGCGAAGTCGTCGAAGCAGCACAGGGCGATGTCGTCCGGCACGGCGAGACCCCGCGCGCGCAGGGCGCGCAGGGCGCCGATGGTCATCGCGTTGTTGGCGGTGACGAGTGCCGTGGGAGGTGCGGCGAGCGACATCAGGGCGGTGGTGGCCCGCTCGGCTCCGGCGGACTCGGAGTTGCCGGGGACCACCAGACTCTCGTCGAGGGGCAGCCCGGCGGTGGCAAGCCCCTGCCGGTAGCCGGTGACCCGTTCGGCGGTGGTGCTGAGCCCGGGCAACCCCGCGACCAGCCCGATCCGGCGGTGCCCGAGAGCGGCGAGGTGGGTGACGAGCCGGGCCGTCGGCTCCGTGTTCTCGGCGCAGACCTGGTCGAAGAGCGGGGCGATGTCCGCTCGGCCGTCGATCACCCGGTCGAGGAGAACGGCCGGCACGGCATGGCGGCCGAGGTAGGCGAGGAGTCCGCGAGGGTCGGCGGAGGGAGCGACGATCATGCCGTCGACGCGGCGTTCGTGGAGGAGTTGGACCACCTTGCGCTCGTGCTCGGGGTCGTCGTGCGGGTCGGCGATGAGCAGGCTGTAGCCGCGCTCCAGGGCGGCGGCCTCGACTCCCTGGAGGATCTCCGTGAAATAGGGATTGCTGATGGCCGACACCGCGAGCCCGATGGAGCGGGTGCGGGAGGTCACCAGGGAGCGGGCGAGAGTGTTGGGCGTATAGCCCAGTTCCTCGATGGCGTCGAGGACGGCCTGCCGGGTGTGGGGCAACACCGGACGCGTCTCGTTGAGCACATGGGAGACGGTCGCCACGGAGACACCGGCGCTCCGGGCCACGTCGGCCATGGTGGGCATGGGCTCCCCTTCTCCGCTTTCCGCCTGGGGCAAGGCTCCTTGGTTCCCACGCCGGGGTCGCCGTGGGCCTTCGGCCGGGAAGTTACCTCATCCGACACGGCCGCGTAAACGCTTACGCAAGCGTTTACGTCCTTGCCGGGCGAGACCTCACCCACGTCACCACCCACTCCGAAGCGGGACAGACCCGCCCAGGTATCGTCGCCCTGCACGATCCAGGACGACCGTCCCGTACCGCTGCTCCGTGCCGCCATGGTCCGCACCGCCCGCGGCGACGGTCCCGCGAACCTCTCGGACCACCGTCCCCAGCACTCCGACCCACCTGGAGCCCCCATGCCCGCCCGTCCCTCCGCCGGCCGCCGCACCCTCCTGCTCGGAGCGGCGGCCGCACCGGTCGCCGGGCTGGGACTGGCCGCCTGTTCGGCACCCGGCGGCGGAGCCTCGGCGGACGCGACGCCGACCGCGCCCGTCGATCTCGGGGCCGAGAGCGAGCTCGCCAAGGGCGGCGCCAAGCTCTACCGAGAGCACAACGTCGTCGTCAGCCGGTCCGCCGACGGGGACCTGAAGGCATACAGCACGATCTGCACGCACGCGGGGTGCCCGATCAACAAGCTCCAGGGCACGACGCTGGTCTGCCCCTGCCACGGCAGCGAGTTCGACGCCTTGACCGGCAAGGTGGTGCGGTCGCCTGCCACCGAGCCGTTGCACGAACTGCCGGTCAAGGCCGCGAACGGCCGGATCGTCGCGGGACCGGGCGCCTGATCCGAAGGGCCGGTTCAGCGCCGGTTCAATCCCAGTCCCAGCCGATCCCCAGGAGGCCCGGCCGCACCCGGGGCTCGACCAGATGGACGGAGCGGTGCAGCCCGCTCAGCGGCAGGGCCTGCCGACCGCTGCGCGGGGCCGCCGCAGAGTGCTGGGCGAACCGGTGGCAGCGCGTCGGCAGTGCCTCGGCGGCGAAATGCACCTGGAGGGTGTACTGGCCGCCGGGAAAGCCGAAATCGCGGACGTACTCGCGTGAGACACCGGCCGTGCCGTCCTCGACGGCATAGCGGAAGAGGAAGGTGTCGCCGGAGCGCAGACGGGTGCCGAAGAGGAGTTCGGCGACGAGGAGGCCGGTCTCCGGGTCCGCACGGACGCGTCCCGTGCGGCAGTTCTCCAAGGCGCGCACGGTCATGTGCTCCGGGGCGCAGCCGGGGTCGCCGTGGTGGACGGCCACGAAGCGGTCGATACCGTCCCGGTGGGCGCGCACGATGTGCTGCGACTCGCGGGCGCAGAGCTCGCGGCGGGTGCCGATCCGCACCCGCTCATGGTGTCCCAGGGTGTGCAGGCCGCCGTCAAGAGACCAGCCGAGCTCGGTCTGCAGCCGGTCCAGGACGTCGGAGGCCTCGATCCGCGAGCGGTAGGAGCGGGCCGCGGGACCGCGTACGGCAGGGCCCTGGTCGGCGTCGGCGAGCAGCCGGATCAGGGACTCGTCCGGGAGCTGGAGGATCTCCTCCAGTGCGCGGACGGCCCGCAGCGACTCCGGGCGCTGGGGGCGGCGGGCGCCCTGCTGCCAGTAGCTCAGGCTGGTGACGCCCACCTTGACCCCGTAGCGCGACAGATGGTGCTGGACGCGCTGGAGCGGCAGCCCACGGGCGGCGATCGCGGCGCGCAGTGCCACGTGGAAGGGGCCGCCGCGCAGGGCCGAGTCCAGTTCCGCGGTGGCGACGTCCGCGTGCTGTATGCCGTGCCGCATGCAGGGGGCCTTTCTCTTGGGGGGTTCACAACGGCTGGTCAGGCCGTTGGCGCGGGTTCGGGGCCACCCCGTCGGTGCCGGGGCGGCCGCACCTGGGTGCGCCGCGTCCGCAGGCCGTCGCTCACGGCCCCGAGCTCCCCCGCATTGAAGCGTGTTGACCAATCCCCGACAACACCTTGGTCCGGCCGAGGGTGCCGACCTGGCCGAGGCATGACGTCGTGGACGGCGGGATCGGGCGTGCGGGGCGGTGCTCTGGCGGGCCCGGGGGACCGGGGACCGTTCGCTCGGAAGGCGCCGGTTCGGGGAGCGAGCCGGGCAAGGTCCTCGGTCATCGGCCCGGTGGCGCTGCAAGGCCTGCCGGCCAGGCGCGTAAGTGTGGCGTGCCGGAACGGTTCGTGATGTTGCCGAGGTGGCCGATTTCGAGATGCGCGCGCCCTGCCGGGCCGCGGGCCTGATCACGCCCGGAAGCGGGAGGTTCCGCAGCCCGGTCCACCTGCAGGCCCACACACCCCGGAACCCCCGCCACGCTCCGGAGCCCCGCCACGCGCCACGCCCCTGCCAGCCCGCGGTTCCCGGCCACTCGCCGACCCCGTCGGCTCCGCCGAGGGTTGTCCACAGGCTCGTCGTGGTGTCGGTGCTCGCCAGTAGGGTGTGAGACATGGCCGACCCCTCCAGCTACCGCCCCAAGCCGGGACAGATCCCGGACTCTCCCGGGGTGTACAGGTTCCGTGACGAGCACCGCCGGGTGATCTACGTCGGAAAGGCGAAGAGCCTGCGCCAGCGCCTGGCGAACTACTTCCAGGACCTGGTGAACCTGCACCCCCGCACCAGGACGATGGTCACCACCGCCGCGTCCGTGGAGTGGACCGTGGTGTCCACGGAGGTCGAGGCGCTCCAGCTGGAGTACTCCTGGATCAAGGAGTACGACCCCCGGTTCAACGTCAAGTACCGCGACGACAAGAGCTACCCGTACCTCGCGGTGACGATGAACGAGGAATTCCCGCGTGTCCAGGTGATGCGGGGTCACAAGAAGAAGGGCGTCCGCTACTTCGGGCCGTACGGTCACGCGTGGGCGATCCGGGACACCGTCGACCTGCTGCTGCGGGTGTTCCCGGTGCGCACCTGCTCCGCCGGGGTGTTCAAGAACGCCACCCGTACCGGCCGTCCCTGTCTGCTCGGCTACATCGGCAAGTGCTCGGCCCCCTGCGTCGACCGGATCTCCCCGGAGGACCATCGCGAACTGGCCGAGGAGTTCTGCGACTTCATGGCGGGCCGCACCGGCACCTACCTCCGCCGTCTGGAGAAGCAGATGATGGAGGCCGCCGAGGAGATGGAGTACGAGCGGGCCGCTCGGCTGCGCGACGACATCGAGGCCCTGAAGAAGGCCATGGAGAAGAACGCGGTCGTGCTCGCCGATGCGACCGACGCCGACCTCATCGCGGTCGCCGAGGACGAGCTGGAGGCGGCCGTCCAGATCTTCCATGTGCGCGGTGGAAGGGTGCGCGGCCAGCGTGGCTGGGTCACGGACAAGGTGGAGGAGGTCACCACCGCTGCCCTCGTCGAGCACGCTCTCCAGCAGCTCTACGGCGAGGAGACCGGCGACGCGGTTCCCAAGGAGGTGCTGGTCCCGGCCCTGCCCGACCCGGTCGAGCCGGTCCAGGAGTGGCTCACCGGCCGCCGCGGCTCCAACGTCTCGCTGCGCATCCCGCAGCGCGGCGACAAGAAGGCCCTGATGGAGACCGTGGAGCGCAACGCCCAGCAGGCGCTCGCCCTGCACAAGACCAAGCGCGCCTCCGATCTCACCACCCGCTCACGCGCGCTGGAGGAGATCGCCGACGCCCTGGACCTGGACAGCGCCCCACTGCGCATCGAGTGCTACGACATCTCCCACCTCCAGGGCGACGACGTGGTGGCCTCCATGGTCGTCTTCGAGGACGGGCTGCAGCGCAAGAGCGAGTACCGCCGCTTCCAGATCAAGGGCTTCGCCGGCCAGGACGACGTGCGCTCCATGCACGAGGTGATCACCCGCCGCTTCCGCCGCTACCTCGCCGAGAAGGAGAGGACCGGGGAGTGGGCGGAGGACGGCACCGAAAACGGACCCACAGGCGCCGAGACGCTCACGGGCGGCCCGCTCACAGGCGGCACCCTCACAGCCGACGGGACCGAGCCGGCAGCCGACGGGACCGAGCCGGCCGACGGCCTGAAAGACTCCGACGGCCTCAAGGACACCGACGGCTTCAAGAACGAGGACGGCCGTCCCAGGAAGTTCGCCTACCCGCCTCAGCTCGTGGTCGTCGACGGCGGCCGGCCGCAGGTCGCGGCGGCCAAGCGGGCGCTCGACGAACTGGGTATCGACGACATCGCCGTCTGCGGCCTCGCCAAGCGCCTCGAAGAGGTCTGGCTGCCCGAGGACGACGACCCCGTGGTCCTGCCTCGTAGCAGCGAGGGGCTGTATCTCCTCCAGCGCGTCCGCGACGAAGCGCACCGCTTCGCCATCTCCTACCAGCGCACCAAGCGCGCCAAGCGCTTCCGCTCCGGCCCCCTGGACGACGTACCGGGCCTCGGCGAGACCCGCAGACAGACACTGATCAAGCATTTCGGCTCGGTGAAGAAGCTGCGGTCCGCCACAATCGAGCAGATTCAGGAAGTGCCCGGGATAGGCCGCAAGACGGCCGAGACCATCGCCGCGGCCCTCGCCCAGGCGGCCCCGGCCGCGCCCGCCGTGAACACGGCAACCGGAGAGATCATGGATGACAGGGAAGACGAGGTGCCCGAGACGACGGCGGACGCCTCGGGGGAGCCCGTACCCGCGGGCGCCCCGGACGATCGACGGGGGCAGGAGACATGACCGAGCACGACGCACAGCACACAGACCAGCGAGATCCGGCGTTCAGCGAAACGCAGGGCGCGGCCAAGGAAACGCACAACGAGGCGCGCCAGGATCACCCGCAGGAAGCGGAAGCGGTCCAGGAAAACGGAGCAGAAGTGAGTACGGACGTCACTCCGGCCGGGGTCCCCGAGGCGGCCATCCCCGAGCTGGTGATCATCTCCGGCATGTCCGGAGCCGGCCGTTCGACGGCGGCCAAGTGTCTGGAGGACCTCGGCTGGTTCGTGGTGGACAACCTCCCGCCGGCCCTCATCCCCACCATGGTCGAGCTGGGCGCCCGCTCGCAGGGCAACGTGGCGCGGATCGCGGTCGTCGTCGACGTGCGCGGCCGGCGCTTCTTCGACAACCTGCGCGAGTCCCTCGCCGACCTGGACAGCCGGGGCGTCACCCGCCGGATCGTCTTCCTGGAGTCCTCCGACGACGCCCTGGTCCGCCGTTTCGAGTCGGTGCGCCGCCCGCATCCGCTCCAGGGCGACGGCCGCATCGTCGACGGCATCGCCGCCGAGCGTGAGCTGCTGCGCGAGCTGCGAGGCGACGCCGACCTGGTGATCGACACCTCCAGCCTGAACGTGCACGAGCTGCGCGCGAAGATGGACGCCCAGTTCGCCGGCGAGGAGGAGCCGGAGCTGCGGGCGACCGTGATGTCGTTCGGGTTCAAGTACGGCCTGCCGGTCGACGCCGACCTGGTCGCCGACATGCGGTTCCTGCCCAACCCGCACTGGGTGCCGGAGCTGCGCCCGTACACCGGCCTCAACGAGGAGGTGTCGGCGTATGTCTTCAACCAGCCGGGTGCCAAGGAATTCCTCGACCGGTACGCCGAGCTGCTGCGGCTGATCGCCACCGGTTACCGGCGCGAGGGCAAGCGGTACGTGACCATCGCCATCGGCTGCACGGGCGGCAAGCACCGCTCCGTCGCCGTGTCCGAGAAGCTCGCCGCCCGCCTGGCCGCCGAGGGAGTGGAGACCGTAGTCGTGCACCGGGACATGGGGCGCGAGTGACCGGACGTTCTCCACGGCTGGGCAGGCTGCGCCGGGCGGTGCCCGAGACCCGTGCGAGCCGCCCCGTCGAGGCCCGCGGCGCGCGGCCGCGCCGTCGCGGTGCCCAGCCCAAGGTGGTCGCCCTGGGCGGCGGTATGGGCCTGTCGGCCTCGCTCGCCGCGCTGCGCCGGATCACCGGCGACCTCACCGCCGTCGTCACCGTGGCCGACGACGGCGGCTCCAGCGGGCGCCTGCGCGACGAGCTGGGCGTGCTGCCGCCCGGCGACCTGCGCAAGGCGCTGGCCGCGCTGTGCGGTGACGACGACTGGGGGCAGACCTGGGCCCGGGTCATCCAGCACCGTTTCCAGTCCAAGGGCGACCTGCACGACCACGCGGTCGGCAATCTGCTGATCGTCGCCCTGTGGGAACAGCTCGGCGACCATGTCCAGGCCCTGGACCTGGTCGGCAGGCTGCTCGGTGCGCACGGGCGTGTGCTGCCCATGTCCGCCGTGCCGCTGGAGCTGCAGGCCCTGGTCAAGGGGCACGACCCGGAGCGGCCGGACGAGGTGGACATCGTCCGGGGGCAGGCCACCGTGGCGCTCACACCCGGTGAGGTCCAGTCCGTGCATCTGGTGCCGCACGACCCGCCGGCCGTGCCGGAGGCCGTCGCGGCCGTGCTGGACGCCGACTGGGTGGTACTCGGCCCGGGGTCCTGGTTCTCCTCGGTGATTCCGCACCTGCTCGTTCCCGAGCTGTTCGATGCGCTCAACGAGACCAAGGCACGTAAGGTCCTGTCCCTGAACCTGGCACCCCAGCCGGGAGAAACCGAAGGCTTCTCCCCGCAGCGTCATTTGGAGGTTTTGGGGCGACACGCCCCTAAACTCGCCCTGGACGTGGTGCTGGCCGACGAGGCCGCCGTGCCCGACCGCGACTCGCTCACCGAGGCCGCCAAGCGGTTCGGAGCCGCGGTCGAGCTGAGCCCCGTGGCCCGGACCGACGGTTCACCCCGGCACGACCCGGAGCTGTTGGCCGCCGCGTACGACCGTATTTTTCGGATGCATGGAAGGATCGGCCCATGGCGATGACGGCAGCGGTGAAGGACGAGATCTCCCGGCTACCCGTCACCCGGACCTGCTGCCGGAAGGCGGAGGTCTCCGCCATTCTGCGGTTCGCGGGCGGCCTCCACCTGGTGAGCGGGCGCATTGTGATCGAGGCGGAGCTGGACACCGCGATGGCGGCCCGGCGCCTCAAGCGGGACATCCTGGAGATCTTCGGTCACAGCTCCGAGCTGATCGTGATGGCTCCCGGCGGGCTGCGCCGCGGCTCGCGCTACGTCGTGCGGGTGGTCGCGGGCGGTGACCAGCTGGCCCGCCAGACCGGCCTGGTGGACGGGCGGGGGCGCCCGATCCGGGGCCTGCCCCCGCAGGTGGTCTCCGGGGCCACCTGTGACGCGGAAGCGGCCTGGCGCGGTGCGTTCCTCGCGCACGGCTCGCTCACCGAGCCGGGCCGTTCCTCCTCCCTGGAGGTGACCTGCCCCGGTCCGGAGGCCGCGCTCGCCCTGGTCGGCGCCGCCCGCCGGCTGTCCATCGCGGCGAAGGCCCGTGAGGTACGGGGTGTGGACCGGGTGGTCGTCCGTGACGGTGACGCGATCGGCGCCCTGCTGACCCGCCTCGGTGCACACGAGTCGGTGCTGGCCTGGGAGGAGCGCCGGATGCGGCGCGAGGTCCGTGCCACCGCGAACCGCCTCGCCAACTTCGACGACGCCAACCTGCGCCGCTCCGCCCGTGCGGCCGTCGCCGCCGGTGCCCGGGTCCAGCGGGCCCTGGAGATCCTCGGCGACGAGGTGCCCGAGCACCTTGCCGCGGCCGGCCGGCTGCGGATGGAGCACAAGCAGGCCTCCCTGGAGGAGCTGGGCGCGCTCGCCGACCCGCCGCTCACCAAGGACGCCGTCGCCGGCCGGATCCGCCGCCTTCTCGCGATGGCCGACAAGCGCGCCTCCGACCTGGGCATCCCGGGCACCGAGGCCAACCTCTCCGAGGAGCTGGCGGACAACCTCGTGGGCTGACCGCACGTCAGTTCGCCGGTGCCGACGGTCCATTGGGCCGTCGGCACCAGTTCTTTTACACGGAGGTGCAGTAGTCATGGCCTGTCCGTGAGTCGCCCTTGACTGGATCATGGAGTGTCATGAGCCTGGCATGAGTTCGCCGCTGTGGCGGACCACGGCAAGGGGGGTACATGAGACACAGAGCGAGATCGATCCTCGCTGTCGGCGCGCTCCTGATCGGCGGAGCGAGCCTTGCACCCATCGCGCAGGCGCAGACCGGGAGTTCGCCGAAACCCGACCCCGGCGAGGTCAAGGTCTACCGCGCCGCCGTCACCAAGAAGCAGATTCCCCTGTTGCTCAAGGCCGGCCAGGACGGCCATGAACTCGGCGACCAGGTCTCCGGATCAGGGAAGACGGAAGTCGAGCTCTACCTCACCGGCGACCAGGCGAAGAAGCTGGAGAAGCAGGGCGTCGGCCTCACCGAGCACACACTCTCGGCCAAGGCCGAGACGCGGGTCGAGGACGCCTCGCAGGGCGTGTTCCGCCCGTACAGCGGCAGCGGTGGGCTCAAGGCGGAGATCCTCGCGACCGCGCAGGCCAACCCCGGTCTGACCAAGGTCGAGTCCATCGGCAAGACGATCGACGGCCAGGACATCCTCGCGCTCAAACTGACCAAGGGCGCGAAGAAGTCGAAGGACGGCTCCAAGCCCTCCGTGCTGTACGTGTCCAACCAGCACGCGCGCGAGTGGATCACACCGGAGATGACCCGCCGGCTGATGCACTACTACCTGGACAACTACTCGACCGACAAGCGCATCAAGAAGATCGTCGACTCGACCGAGCTGTGGTTCGTGCTCTCGGCCAACCCCGACGGCTACGACTACACCTTCCAGAACTCCGACACCCGCCTGTGGCGCAAGAACCTGCGGGACGTCAACGGCGACGGTGTCATCTCCGCGGGTGACGGCGTCGACCTCAACCGCAACTTCGGCTACAAGTGGGGCTACGACGACGAGGGATCGTCCCCCAACCCCACCAGTGAGACCTACCGCGGCGCGAGCCCCGAGTCCGAGCCCGAGACCAGGGCGCTGGACGACTTCGAGAAGCGGGTCCGGTTCACGTACGGCATCAACTACCACTCCGCCGCCGAACTCCTCCTCTACGGCGTCGGCTGGCAGGTGGCCACCCCGACCCCGGACGACGTCCTCTACAAGGCCCTCGCCGGCACCCCCGGCAACTCCGCGGTCCCGGGGTACCACCCGCAGGTTTCCTCGGAGCTCTACACCACCAACGGCGAGGCGGACGGGCACGCGTCCAACGTCAACGGCATGGCGATGTTCACCCCCGAGATGTCGACCTGCCAGACGGCGTCGGACATCGACCCGAACGACGCCTGGAACGCCGCCGACTGCCAGTCGGTCTTCAACTTCCCGGACGACGAGAAGCTGATCCAGGACGAGTTCGAGAAGAACATCCCGTTCGCGCTCTCCGTCGCCGAGACCGCCGCCCACCCCGACCGGCCGACCTCGTCCGTGGGTCTGAGTGCGGCCGACTTCACCCCGGCCGCCTTCTCCACGTCGTACTCGCGCGGCGCCGACCAGGAGGTCTCCGTCGTCGTACGGAAGTCCGTGCGCGACAAGGAGCTCAGGTACCGCGTCAACGGCGGCCGTACGCACGACATCGCGCTCAGGCCCTGGAGGGGCGGCGAGACCTACGGCGGTCACGACAACCTCTACTTCGACGAGTACCGGGCCAAGGTGAAGGACGGCGCCCCGGGCGACAAGGTCGAGGTGTGGTTCACCGGGAAGGCCAGGGGCAGCAAGAAGGTCGCGAGCTCGCACTTCACCTACACCGTGGCCCGGCTGGCGAAGGCCGACACGCTCGTCGTGGCCGAGGAGGGCACGGCCGCCACCCAGGCGCAGACCTACGTCGACGCGCTCAAGGCCGCCGGGCACAAGGCGGTCGTCTGGGACGTCGCCACCCAGGGCGCGCCCGACGCGCTGGGCGTGCTGAAGCACTTCAGGACCGTCGTCCACTACTCCGGTACGAACGGCCCGGGCAACGACACCCAGCTCCAGCTGCGCGCCTACCTCAACGAGGGCGGCAGGCTGATCGAGGCGGGCGAGCTGGCCGGCGGAAACGTCGACCTCGGCGACGGCACCCCGTCGAACGACTTCAGCCAGTACTACCTGGGCGCCTACTCCCGTACGTCGACGCCCGGCGCCACCGGCTTCACAGGCTCCGGCGCACTGGACGGCTTCACCGGCGCGCTGAGCGGCACCACCGCCAACCCGCTCGACAAGGCCGGGACCTACGCCGTCACCTCCGACGAACTCTCCGCCGACAAGTACCCCCAGTTCGCCAGCGCGGGCGCGGGCCAGTTCGCCGGGACCGTCAACCCGTACGGGCCGTACTCCGGGTCGTACATGGCCGCCGCGGTCCACACCGACGACGCCTACAAGCGCCTCACCCGCACCATCGACCTCACCGGTGTCGGCGCGGCCGAGCAGCCCACCCTCAGCACCAAGCTGCTGTGGGACACCGAGCCCGGCTACGACCACGCGGTCGTCGAGGTCCACACGGTCGGCGCCGACGACTGGACGACCCTGCCGGAGAAGGGCGGTGCCACCAGCAGCGCCGTACCGTCCGACTGCGGGGCCGGCTTCCTGATCGCCGAGCACCCGTGGCTCAAGCACTACCTCACCATCGCGAACAACCAGTGCACGGCGACCGGCACCAGCGGCGCCTGGAACAGCTTCACCGGCAGCTCGACGGGCTGGCAGTCCGTGAACTTCGACCTGAGCGCGTACGCCGGCAAGTCGGTCGAGGTCTCCCTCTCCTACATCACCGACCCGAGCACCGGCGGGCACGGCGTCCTCGTCGACGACGCCTCGCTCGTGGTCGGCGGCAAGGCCACCGAGACCGAGGGCTTCGAGTCCTCCCTCGGTGCGTGGAGCGTCGCCGGACCGCCCGCGGGCAGCCCGGCCGTCCTCAAGGACTGGGAGCGCACCGGGGCGTTGTTCAAGACGTACGGAGCGGTCACCACCGACCGCACCGTGCTGCTCGGCTTCGGCCTGGAACAGGTCACCTCCGCGGCCGATCGTGCCGCTCTGGTGAAGAAGGCGTTGACGGCGCTCGACAGATGATCCGGAGGGCGCTCGAAAGTTGACATGAACGGCACTCGACAAGTGAGCCGACCCGCTCACGAACGAGTGAAAGCGCGGTAAAAACGGGTCGTCATACCGTGACAAAACGGTGTGATTCGATCCCCGATCCGAGGTGGTCCGTACCCCTACTGGCGGGTACGGGCCGCCTCGCCGTGTATGAGGCATCTGGATGTCACCACGGGAGCCTCCGGGAGGTAGGGTCATGGGTGGTCGGGGACATCCCAAATACAGCTCGCCGGCACCGCATGGCCGGCGTACCAACGAGGAGATCGGTTCGTGACGATCCGCGTAGGCATCAACGGCTTCGGTCGTATCGGTCGCAACTACTTCCGCGCGCTGCTGGAGCAGGGCGCTGACATCGAGATCGTGGCTGTCAACGACCTGGGTGACACCGCGACCACCGCGCACCTGCTGAAGTACGACACGATCCTGGGCCGTCTCAAGGCCGAGGTGTCGCACACCGCCGACACGATCACCGTCGACGGCCACACCATCAAGGTGCTGTCCGAGCGCAACCCCGCCGACATCCCGTGGGGCGACCTGGGCGTCGACATCGTCATCGAGTCGACCGGCATCTTCACCAACAAGGAGGACGCCGCCAAGCACCTCGCCGGCGGCGCCAAGAAGGTCCTCATCTCGGCTCCGGCCAAGAACGAGGACATCACCATCGTGATGGGCGTCAACCAGGACAAGTACGACCCGGCGAACCACCACGTCATCTCCAACGCCTCCTGCACCACCAACTGTGTGGCGCCGATGGCGAAGGTCCTCGACGAGAACTTCGGCATCGTCAAGGGTCTGATGACGACGGTCCACGCGTACACCAACGACCAGCGCATCCTGGACTTCCCGCACAAGGACCTGCGCCGCGCGCGTGCCGCCGCGGAGAACATCATCCCGACCACCACGGGTGCCGCCAAGGCGACCGCACTGGTCCTCCCGCAGCTCAAGGGCAAGCTGGACGGCATCGCCATGCGCGTCCCGGTCCCGACCGGCTCCGCCACCGACCTGGTCGTGACGCTGCAGCGCGAGGTCACCAAGGACGAGGTCAACGCCGCGTTCAAGAAGGCCTCCGAGGACGGCGACCTGAAGGGCTACCTGGCGTACACCGAGGACGAGATCGTCTCCTCGGACATCGTCAGCGACCCGGCCTCCTGCACCTTCGACTCCTCCCTGACCATGGTCCAGGAGGGCAACACGGTGAAGATCCTCGGCTGGTACGACAACGAGTGGGGCTACTCCAACCGCCTCGTCGACCTCACGGTCTTCGTCGGCAACCAGCTCTGATCTGCGGAGCAGGCACCTCGATGCGGTAGCAGGGCTCGGGCAGCGCACGGTCGCGCTGTCCGAGCCCTGACGCACGTAAGGATCGACCCGGCGTCATACGGTTCTCCACCCGGCGTCATACGGTTCGATCAGCCCTCGTACGATCAAGAGCCCTCCTGGAGGAGTCCCCAACCATGAAGACGATCGACGAACTCCTCGCCGAAGGGGTCGACGGCAAGCGGGTCTTCGTCCGTGCCGACCTCAACGTGCCGATGGCCGACGGTCTCATCACCGACGACGGCCGCATCCGCGCCGTGCTGCCCACTGTCAAGGCCCTCGCCGAGGCGGGCGCCAAGGTGGTCGTCGCCTCCCATCTGGGCCGTCCCAAGGGCGCCCCGGACCCGAAGTTCTCCCTGCTGCAGGCCGCCGAGCGGCTCGGTGAACTGCTCGACGCGCCCGTCGCGTTCGCCCAGGACACCGTCGGCCCCGCCGCCCACGACGCCGTGAACGGCCTCCAGCCCGGCCAGGTCGCGGTCATCGAGAACCTGCGCTTCAACGCCGGTGAGACCGCCAAGGACGACACCGAGCGGGGTGAGTTCGCGGACCGGCTGGCGGCCCTCGCGGACGTCTACGTCGGCGACGGCTTCGGTGCCGTGCACCGCAAGCACGCCTCCGTCTACGACCTCCCGGCCCGGCTGCCGCACTACGCCGGCTACCTCATCGCCACCGAGGTCGGCGTCCTGAAGAAGCTCACCGAGGACGTCCAGCGCCCCTACGTCGTCGCGCTCGGCGGCGCCAAGGTCTCCGACAAGCTCGCCGTCATCGACGAACTGCTCGGCAAGGCCGACCGGATCCTCATCGGCGGCGGCATGGCGTACACCTTCCTGAAGGCCAAGGGCTACGAGATCGGCAGCTCCCTCCTCCAGGAGGACCAGCTCGCCGCGGTCACCGAGTACATCGAGCGCGCCGAGAAGACCGGCGTCGAGCTCGTGCTGCCCGTCGACACCGTCGTCGCCCCCGAGTTCCCGGACCTGTCGGCCAAGACCCCGGCCAACCCCACCACGGTCGCCGCGGACGCCATGCCGGCCGGCCAGATGGGTCTCGACATCGGCCCCGAGTCCGGCAAGCTGTACGCCGCGAAGCTCGCCGACGCCCGGACCGTCTTCTGGAACGGCCCGATGGGCGTCTTCGAGCACCCCGACTACGCCGAGGGCACCAGGGCGGTCGCCCAGGCTCTCGTCGAGTCCAAGGGCTTCACCGTCGTCGGCGGCGGTGACTCCGCCGCCGCCGTGCGCATCCTCGGCTTCGACGAGAACGCGTTCGGACACATCTCGACCGGAGGCGGCGCCTCCCTCGAATACCTCGAGGGCAAGACGCTCCCCGGCCTCGCCGCACTGGAGGACTGACCCCGTATGACCACTCGCACGCCGATCATGGCGGGCAACTGGAAGATGAACCTCAACCACCTCGAGGCCATCGCGCACGTCCAGAAGCTCGCCTTCGCCCTGGCCGACAAGGACTACGAGGCCGTCGAGGTCGCCGTCCTGCCGCCCTTCACCGACCTGCGCTCCGTGCAGACCCTGGTCGACGGCGACAAGCTCAAGATCAAGTACGGCGCCCAGGACATCTCGGCGCAGGACTCCGGTGCCTACACCGGCGAGATCTCCGGCCCGATGCTGGCCAAGCTGAAGTGCACGTACGTGGTCGTCGGCCACTCCGAGCGCCGCCAGTACCACAACGAGACCGACGTCGTCGTCAATGCCAAGGTCAAGGCCGCCTACAAGCACGGCCTGACCCCGATCCTGTGCGTCGGCGAGGAGCTGGAGGTCCGCGAGGCGGGCAACCACGTCTCCCACACCCTCGCCCAGGTCGAGGGCGGTCTGAAGGACGTCACCGCCGAGCAGGCGGAGAGCGTCGTCATCGCCTACGAGCCGGTGTGGGCCATCGGCACCGGCAAGGTCTGCGGCGCGGCGGACGCCCAGGAGGTCTGCGCCGCCATCCGCGCCAAGCTCGCCGAGCTGTACGGTCAGGAGCTGGCGGACCAGGTCCGCATCCAGTACGGCGGCTCGGTCAAGGCCGGCAACGTCGCCGAGATCATGGCGCAGGCCGACATCGACGGCGCACTGGTCGGCGGTGCCTCGCTGGACGCCGACGAGTTCGTCAAGATCGTGCGCTTCCGCGACCAGTGAGCACACCTGCGAGTAGGCGGTAGCGGCGATCCGTCGTACCCTTGCGGGGCCGAAGCTGTTATTCGGAGCGTGAAGCTTCAAACAGTCTCCGGCCCCGCAGTCCATCCGTATCCGAGGAAGTTGGTCCAGCCGTGGTTTTGGCGTTCTCGATCGCCCTGATCGTCTTCAGCCTGCTGCTGATGCTGCTGGTGCTGATGCACAAGGGCAAGGGCGGCGGCCTTTCCGACATGTTCGGTGGCGGCATGCAGTCCTCCGTCGGCGGCTCCTCGGTCGCCGAGCGGAACCTGGACCGGATCACCGTGGTGATCGGTCTGCTGTGGTTCGCGTGCATCATCGTCCTCGGCATGCTGATGAAGACGAACGGCTGATCCGCGTCTCGCACACACGCACAATCCGTACGTAAGGCCCCATGTTCGGTACGCGCACCTGAGCGCGGCCTATCATGGGGCTTGCGTCTAGGTGCGGGGGCGGTAACTCCCAACACTGGACGCGCGTTGGGCCTTACGTAGACTGAGGCGCTCGCAACGAAGCGACACGCCGACTCGCTTCGCGGCACCATCACGCAGGGAGTTACGACCGTGGCAAGTGGCAACGCGATCCGAGGTAGCCGGGTCGGGGCGGGGCCGATGGGCGAGGCCGAGCGCGGCGAGTCCGCGCCGCGTCTGCGCATCTCCTTCTGGTGCTCCAACGGGCACGAGACGCAGCCGAGCTTCGCCAGCGACGCGCAGGTGCCCGAGACCTGGGACTGCCCGCGCTGTGGCTTCCCGGCGGGTCAGGACCGGGACAACCCGCCGGACCCGCCGCGCACCGAGCCGTACAAGACGCACCTGGCGTACGTACGGGAGCGGCGCAGCGACGCGGACGGCGAGGCCATCCTCGCCGAGGCACTCGCCAAACTGCGGGGCGAGATCTAGGAGTTGAGACCGGCCGGGTGCCCGAGGGCGCCTGGCCGGAGCTGTCTGAGCGGCCGGGAGCAGCCCGTCGGACGGCTGTGGACGGCTGCCGTGGTCTCCCGGTGCGGGGACGCGTCACGGACGTCGGTGCCGCCGCGGACCGGGTGGACCAGCGACGCGCGATGTCGGGCTCGTCCATGCCTCGATTCCGTTGCCGCTCCCGCCGACCGGTGTGGAAGGTCAACCGGGTCACGCTGATGCAGCAACGCGCACCCGGGTCGATGACCGGCCGGATCGCCTCCGCCTTCCGTGTCTCCGCCACGCCCGGAGCACCGCCAGGCGCCCTCCTCTGCGGCCGGCCGTCACCTCGTTGATACCGGTGCGCAAGCCGGACGTACCTGTTGTTGTGCCGCGGGACGGCGCGACAGCAGGCCGCGCCCCACGCTGATCAATTAGGTTGGAACCGGCAGCGGGGCAGGCACGCCACAGGACAGGTGCAAGGAAGAAGGCTGAAGTCGGAATGAACGCAGACGGCCGTACCAGGCTCAACCAGACGCCCGAGTGGACCGCGCTCGCCAAGCACCGGGAGGAGCTCGCCGACACCCACCTGCGGGACCTGTTCGCGGCCGACCCGGGACGCGGCACGGGCTACACGCTCCAGGTCGGCGACCTCTACATCGACTACTCGAAGCACCTGGTCAACGACGAGACGCTGCGGCTGCTGCGCGAGCTGGCCGCCGCCACCGACGTCTTCGCCCTGCGGGACGCCATGTTCCGCGGCGAGAAGATCAACGTCACCGAGAACCGCGCGGTGCTGCACACCGCCCTGCGCGCCCCGCGCGACGCGGCGGTCGAGGTCGACGGCGAGAACGTCGTGCCGCAGGTGCACGCGGTCCTGGACAAGATGGGCGACTTCGCCGACCGGGTCCGCTCCGGCGCCTGGACCGGCCACACCGGCAAGCGCATCAAGAACGTCGTCAACATCGGTATCGGCGGCTCCGACCTCGGCCCCGCCATGGCCTACGAGGTGCTGCGCAGCTTCACCGACCGCGACCTCACGGTCCGCTTCGTCTCCAACGTCGACGGCGCCGACCTGCACGAGGCCACCCGTGACCTGGACGCGGCGGAGACGCTGTTCATCATCGCCTCCAAGACGTTCACCACGATCGAGACGATCACCAACGCGACCTCGGCCCGCAACTGGGTGCTCGGCGAGCTGAAGGCCGGTCAGGAAGCCGTCGCCAAGCACTTCGTGGCCCTCTCCACGAACGTCGAGAAAGTGTCGGACTTCGGCATCGACACGGTCAACATGTTCGAGTTCTGGGACTGGGTCGGCGGCCGTTACTCCTACGACTCGGCGATCGGCCTCTCCCTGATGATCGCCATCGGCCCGGACCGCTTCCGCGAGATGCTCGACGGCTTCCACCTGGTCGACGAGCACTTCCGCACCGCGCCCGCCGAGTCCAACGTCCCGCTCCTATTGGGCCTGTTGGGCATCTGGTACGACAACTTCCACGACGCCCAGTCGCACGCGGTACTCCCGTACAGCCACTACCTCTCCAAGTTCACCGCCTACCTGCAGCAGCTGGACATGGAGTCCAACGGCAAGCACGTGGCGCGGGACGGCAAGGAGGTCGACTGGACCACCGGCCCGGTCGTGTGGGGCACGCCCGGCACCAACGGCCAGCACGCCTACTACCAGTTGATCCACCAGGGCACCAAGCTGATCCCGGCGGACTTCATCGGCTTCGCCGAGCCGGTCGCCGAGCTCAGCGGCGAACTCAAGGCACAGCACGACCTGTTGATGGCCAACTTCTTCGCCCAGACCCAGGCACTGGCCTTCGGCAAGACCGCCGACGAGGTCCGCGCCGAGGGCGTCGCCGAGGAGTTGGTCCCGCACAAGACCTTCCAGGGCAACCGTCCTACGACGACGATCCTCGCGCGCCAGCTGACCCCGTCGGTCCTCGGCCAGCTCGTCGCCCTCTACGAGCACAAGGTCTTCACCCAGGGAGCCGTCTGGAACATCGACTCCTTCGACCAGTGGGGCGTGGAGCTCGGCAAGGTCCTCGCCAAGCGCGTGGAACCGGCCCTGACGGAGGGCGCTGAGGTCGAGGGCCTCGACGCGTCCAGCAAGGCCCTGGTCGCCAAGTACCGGGAGCTGCGCGGGCGCTGAGCCCGACGCTCATGAAAAAACCCGTACGGCCACCAACGGCCGTACGGGTTCTTTCAGTGCTTCGTCAGGGCGAAGCCGGCGGATACAGCGAGCGCGGCAGCTGGGCCGCGGCCGCCGAGTCCAGGAGCCACAGGGTCCGCTGACGTCCCTGGGCCCCTGCCGCCGGGGCCTGGATCTCGCCCGCGCCCGAGAGCGCGATGGCGACGGCCTCGGCCTTGTCCGCACCGGCCGCCAGCAGCCAGACCTCACGGGCCGAGCGGATGGCGGGAAGGGTGAGGGAGACCCGGGTCGGCGGCGGCTTGGGGGCGCCGTGGACGCCGACCACCGTGCGCTCCGTCTCCCGGACCGCGGGCAGCTCGGGGAAGAGCGAGGCCACGTGGGTGTCCGGGCCGACGCCCAGCATCAGGACGTCGAAGGTCGGCACCGCGCCGTGGTTCTCGGGGCCGGCCGCGCGGGCCAGCTCCGCCGCGTAGGCCTCGGCCGCCGCGTCCACGTCCGTGCCCCAGGGCCCGTCCGACGCGGGCATGGCGTGCACGCGCTTCGGATCCACCGGGACCTGGTCCAGCAGGGCCTCGCGGGCCTGGGTGACATTGCGCTCCGGGTCGCCCTCGGGCAGGAAGCGTTCGTCGCCCCACCACAGGTCGAGGCGGCCCCAGTCGATGGCGTCCCTGGCCGGTGCCGCCGCCAGGGCCGCCAGCAGGCCGTTGCCGTTGCGGCCGCCGGTGAGGACCACGGACGCCTCGCCCCGGGAGGCCTGGGCGTCCACGACCTTCGTGATCAGACGGGCTGCGGCGGCCTGCGCCATCAGCTCCTTGTCGCGGTGCACGACCAGTTGGGGAGTGATCATGTCGCCTTCGCCCTCTTCTTCAGCGGTGGCGGTTCCTGCGGCGCCGATTCTGTCGCGGGAGCCTCGGCAGCGGCTTCGAGAGCGGTTCCGGCGACGGCCCCTTCTCCTTTGGGCGACGGGTCCGTCGTAGCCGGGGTCGTAGCAGGAGCTGTAGCCGTAGCCGCAGCAGGGGCCGCGGCCGGCGCAGGAGCCGGAGCCGTGTTCACGGCCGCCGAAGCCGACGCGTTCAGCCGCTCCACGCCGAACCGCAGCGCCGACGCGTATGTGTCGTCCGGGTCGAGCCGACGCAGTTCCTCCGCGATCAGCTCGGCCGTCTCCCGCCGCTTCAGCGCCACCGCGCGGTCCGGCTGACCGTCGATGGACAGGGTGGCGAGGGAGCCGTCCGCGCGGTCCAGCGCGATCGCGCCCTCGCTGGTGTGCATACGGACCGCGGTCAGACCGGGGCCGGACGACAGCGACCGCTTGACGGGGACGTCCAGCCGGTCCGCGAGCCACATCGCCAGCAGCTCACAGCTCGGGTTGAACTCCTCGCCTTCCACCTCGACGGCCTCGACCTCGCAGACCACCTGGTCCAGGGCCGCCGCCAGCATCGAGCGCCAGGGCGTGATCCGGGTCCAGGACAGGTCCGTGTCGCCGGGGGTGTAGCTGTCCGCGCGGGCGGACAGCTCCCGTACCGGCTGCTCGGAGGCGTAGGTGTCGGTGACCCGGCGCTGGGCGAGCGCGCCCAGCGGGTCCTTCGCCGGGTCGAGCGGGGCGTTCACCGGCCACCAGACGACGACCGGCGCGTCCGGCAGCAGCAGCGGCAGCACGACCGAGTCGGCGTGGTCGGCGACCTCGCCGTACAGGCGGAGTATGACCGTCTCGCCGGAGCCCGCGTCCACGCCCACCCGCACCTCGGCGTCCAGGCGGGACGACGTTCGGTCGCGGGGGGAGCGCGAGACGCGCTTGATGACGACCAGGGTGCGCGAGGGGTGCTCGTGCGAGGCGTCGCCGGCGGCCTTCAGGGCGTCGTAGGCGTTCTCCTCGTCGGTGACGACGACGAGGGTCAGCACCATGCCCACGGCGGGTGTGCCGATGGCCCGGCGGCCCTGCACCAGCGCCTTGTTGACCTTGCCGGCCGTGGTGTCCGTGAGGTCTATCTTCATGGCCGGCGCCAGCTCCGTCCTTCTCGTGCGAGCATCTCGTCGGCCTCGGCGGGACCCCAGGTGCCCGACTTGTACTGGGCGGGCCTGCCGTGCTTGTCCCAGTGCTCCTCGATCGGGTCGAGGATCTTCCAGGACAGCTCGACCTCCTCCGTGCGCGGGAAGAGGTTGGCGTCGCCGAGCAGGACGTCCAGGATCAGCCGCTCGTACGCCTCCGGCGACGACTCGGTGAAGGACTCGCCGTACGCGAAGTCCATCGACACGTCCCGGATCTCCATCGAGGTGCCCGGCACCTTGGAGCCGAAGCGGACCGTGATGCCCTCGTCGGGCTGGACGCGGATGACGACCGCGTTCTGCCCGAGCTCCTCGGTGGCGGTGTGGTCGAAGGGGGAGTGCGGGGCCCGCTGGAAGACCACCGCGATCTCGGTGACGCGGCGGCCGAGCCGCTTGCCGGTGCGCAGGTAGAAGGGGACGCCCGCCCAGCGGCGGTTGTCGATCTCCACCTTGATGGCCGCGTAGGTGTCGGTCTTCGACTTCGGGTCGATGCCGTCCTCTTCGAGGTAGCCGATGACCTTCTCGCCGCCCTGCCAGCCGGCCGCGTACTGCCCGCGCACGGTGTCGCGGCTCAGGTCCTTGGGCAGCCGTACCGCGCCGAGCACCTTGGTCTTCTCGGCGGCCAGCGCGTCCGCGTCGAAGGAGGCGGGCTCTTCCATGGCCGTGAGGGCCATGAGCTGGAGCAGGTGGTTCTGGATGACGTCGCGGGCGGCGCCGATGCCGTCGTAGTAGCCGGCACGGCCGCCGATGCCGATGTCCTCGGCCATGGTGATCTGGACGTGGTCCACGAAGGACCGGTTCCAGATCGGCTCGAACATGGTGTTGGCGAAGCGTAGCGCCAGGATGTTCTGGACGGTCTCCTTGCCGAGGTAGTGGTCGATCCGGAACACCTGGTCCGGCTCGAACACCTCGTGCACGACCTTGTTGAGCTCCTCGGCCGACTTCAGGTCGTGGCCGAAGGGCTTCTCGATGACCGCGCGCCGCCAGGAGCCGCCGGTCTGGTCCGCCAGCCCGTGCTTCTTCAGCTGCTGGATGACGACCGGGAAGGAGCGCGGCGGCACGGACAGGTAGAAGGCGAAGTTGCCGCCGGTGCCCTGCGCCTTGTCGAGCTCCTCGATGGTGGAGCGCAGCCGCTCGAACGCGTCGTCGTCGTCGAAGGTGCCCTGGACGAAGCGCATCCCCTGGATGAGCTGCTGCCAGACCTCCTCGCGGAACGGGGTGCGGGCGTGTTCCTTGACGGCGTCGTGGACCTCGGCGGCGAAGTCCTCGTTGGCCCACTCGCGGCGGGCGAAGCCGACCAGGGAGAAGCCCGGCGGCAGCAGACCCCGGTTGGCGAGGTCGTACACGGCGGGCATGAGCTTCTTGCGGGAGAGGTCGCCCGTGACGCCGAAGATGACCAGGCCCGACGGCCCCGCGATACGCGGGAGCCGTCGGTCGGCGGGGTCACGCAGCGGGTTGCTGCTTGACAGGGTTCAGCCCTCCGAGGGGGACAGGCGCTCCAGCTCCGCCTGGGTCGACTTGAGCAGGTCGTTCCAGGACGCCTCGAACTTCTCGACGCCCTCGTCCTCCAGCACCTGGACCACGTCGTCGTAGGAGATCCCGAGCTTCTCGACGGCGTCGAGGTCGGCGCGGGCCTGCGCGTACGTGCCGGTGATCGTGTCGCCGGTGATGCCGCCGTGGTCCTCGACCGCGACAAGGGTGGCCTCCGGCATGGTGTTCACCGTGTTCGGCGCGACCAGGTCGTCGACGTACAGGGTGTCCTTGTACGCCGGGTCCTTGACGCCGGTGGAGGCCCACAGCGGACGCTGCTTGTTGGCGCCCGCGCTCTCCAGCGCGGTCCAGCGGGCCGTGGAGAAGACCTCCTCGTACGCCTGGTAGGCGAGGCGCGCGTTGGCGACGGCGGCCTTGCCGCGCAGCGCCTTGGCCTCGTCGGTGCCCAGGTCGTTCAGGCGCTTGTCGATCTCGGTGTCGACACGGGACACGAAGAACGACGCCACCGAACGGATGAGCGACAGGTCGAGGCCGCGCTCCTTGGCCTTCTCCAGACCGGCCAGGTAGGCGTCCATGACCTCGCGGTAGCGCTCCAGCGAGAAGATCAGCGTGACGTTGACGCTGATGCCGAGGCCGATGACCTCGGTGATCGCCGGGAGGCCGGCCCTGGTGGCCGGGATCTTGATGAGGGTGTTGGGGCGGTCCACCAGCCAGGCCAGTTGCTTGGCCTCGGCGATGGTCGCCTTGGTGTGGTGCGCCAGGCGCGGGTCGACCTCGATCGACACCCGGCCGTCCTGGCCGCCGGTCGCGTCGAACACCGGGCGCAGGATGTCGGCGGCGTCACGGACGTCTGCCGTCGTGATCATACGGATGGCCTCTTCGACGGTGACCTTGCGGGCGGCGAGGTCCGTGACCTGCTGCTGGTAGCCGTCGCCCGAAGAGATCGCCTTCTGGAAGATCGTCGGGTTGGTGGTGACGCCCACGACGTGCTGCTGGTCGATCAGCTCGGCGAGGTTGCCGGACGTGATCCGCTTGCGCGACAGGTCGTCCAGCCAGATCGCGACGCCTTCCTCGGAGAGGCGCTTGAGTGCGTCTGTCATGGAATTACATCTCCTACGTGTCGTATGTGTGCGTCAGCGCTGGGCGGCGGCGATGGATTCCCTGGCCTTGGCGGCCACGTTGTCGGCAGTGAAGCCGAACTCCTGGAAGAGCACCTTGCCGTCGGCGGAAGCACCGAAGTGCTCCAGGGAAACGATGCGGCCGGCGTCGCCCACGTACTTGTGCCACGTGAGACCGATACCTGCCTCGACCGAGACACGAGCCTTGACGGACGGCGGCAGAACGCTGTCCCGGTACCCCTGGTCCTGCTCCTCGAACCACTCCACGCACGGCATGGACACGACGCGGGTGGGCACACCGTCGGCCTCCAGCTGCTCGCGCGCCTCGACGGCGACGTGCACCTCGGAACCGGTGGCGATGAGGATGACCTCGGGGGTCCCGCTGGAGGCCTCGAAGAGGACGTAACCGCCCTTGACCGTGTCCTCGTTGGACTCGTACACCGGCACGCCCTGACGGGTCAGCGCGAGGCCGTGCGGGGCGCCCTTGCCGAAGACCTTCGTGTAGCGGCGGAGGATCTCGCGCCAGGCGATCGCGGTCTCGTTGGCGTCGGCCGGGCGGACCACGTTCAGGCCCGGGATGGCGCGCAGCGAGGCGAGGTGCTCGACCGGCTGGTGGGTCGGGCCGTCCTCGCCCAGGCCGATGGAGTCGTGGGTCCACACGTACGTCACCGGCAGGTGCATCAGCGCCGAGAGACGGACGGCGTTGCGCATGTAGTCGGAGAAGACGAGGAACGTACCGCCGTAGACACGGGTGTGGCCGTGCAGGGTGATGCCGTTCATCTCCGCGGCCATGGAGTGCTCGCGGATACCGAAGTGGATGGTGCGGCCGTAGGGGTCCGCGCCCGGCAGCGGGTTGTCCGCCGGCAGGAACGAGCTGTTCTTGTCGATGGTCGTGTTGTTCGACCCGGCGAGGTCGGCGGAACCGCCCCACAGCTCGGGGATGACCGCGCCCAGCGCCTGCAGCACCTTGCCGGAGGCCGCACGGGTCGCGACGCCCTTGCCGGGCTCGAAGACCGGGATCTTCTCCTCCCAGCCCTTGGGCAGCTCGCCCGCCGAGATGCGGTCGAACTCGGCGGCCCGCTCGGCGTTGTTGTCCCGCCACAGCTGGAACGACTTCTCCCACTCGGCCTTCGCCGCCGCACCGCGCTCCCCGGCCTGCCGGGTGTGGGCGAGGACCTCCTCGGCGACGTCGAAGCTCTTCTCCGGGTCGAAGCCGAGGACGCGCTTGGTGGCCGCGACCTCGTCGTCGCCCAGGGCCGAGCCGTGCGCGGCCTCGGTGTTCTGCGCGTTCGGGGCGGGCCAGGCGATGATCGAGCGCATCGCGATGAAGGACGGCTTGTCCGTCACCTTCTTCGCGGCCTCGATCGCGTTGTAGATGGCGTGCGGGTCCAGGTCGCCGTCCGGCTTCGGGGCGATCCGCTGCACATGCCAGCCGTACGCCTCGAACCGCTTGACGGTGTCCTCGGAGACGGCCGTCTCGGTGTCGCCCTCGATCGAGATGTGGTTGTCGTCCCACAGCAGGACCAGGTTGCCGAGCTTCTGGTGGCCGGCCATCGAGGACGCCTCGGCGGAGATGCCCTCCTGGAGGCAGCCGTCACCGGCGATGCAGTAGATGAAGTGGTCGAAGGGCGACTCGCCCTGCGGGGCCTCCGGGTCGAACAGACCGCGCTCGTAGCGGGAGGCCATGGCCATGCCGACGGCGTTGGCGACACCCTGGCCGAGCGGGCCGGTGGTGGTCTCGACGCCCTTGGTGTGGCCGTACTCCGGGTGCCCGGGGGTCTTCGAGCCCCAGGTGCGGAAGGCTTCGAGGTCGGCCAGCTCCAGGCCGAAGCCGGCCAGGTACAGCTGCGTGTAGAGGGTCAGCGACGAGTGACCGGCGGACAGCACGAAGCGGTCGCGGCCCACCCAGTCGGGGTCGGACGGGTCGTGCCGCATCACCTTCTGGAAGAGGGTGTACGCGGCCGGCGCCAGGCTCATCGCCGTACCCGGATGGCCGTTGCCGACCTTCTGTACGGCATCGGCGGCCAGGACGCGGGCGGTGTCTACGGCCCGCTGGTCCAACTCGGTCCAGTCGAGGTCTGTGGTGGTCGGCTTGGTGCTCACCCTGAGTCAGGGCTCCTCTCCACATGTTCGGTTACCGGTCCACGGGCACACGCCCACACCGGCTGCCGGTGTACCGGGTGCCCACCGGCCGTTGTCGAGCCTACCCCCGTAAGGACGTGCATTTTTTCGAGTGTTTCCAGACTGCCGGGCCTCGGGGGGATCCGCCTCCCGACTGGCCGGGAAGGCATTCGGCACATGAATACGGAGCCGCTCATCTGACTGCTCAACCGAGCCGCCACACCCCTCTCCCGAGACGCCCGCCAACACGACACCACCCCCGCGAAGATCGGGGTATGGGCAACGTCTAAAGTGGCGTGGTACGCGCGAGCCTTTACCGTGAGTTCACACGGCGGGGCTCGCTGAAATGTCTCTGTCAGGGGTGTGCGTGACGGCCGTCGAATCCCGTCCAGCGGGGGTACTCGGTGCGAGCGAGAGCCCGAGTCACCGGCCGTTCGGGGCCCGTGTCAAAGCTTTCGTGGCGCTGACCAAGCCACGGATCATCGAGCTTCTGCTCATCACCACCGTTCCGGTGATGTTCCTGGCTCAGCAGGGCGTGCCCGACCTGACGCTGGTGCTGCTCACCTGCGTCGGCGGCTATCTCTCCGCAGGTGGCGCCAACGCGCTGAACATGTACATCGACCGGGACATCGACGCGCTGATGGACCGCACCTCGCAGCGTCCGCTGGTGACCGGCATGGTCAGCCCGCGCGAGTGCCTCGCCTTCGGCATCACCCTGGCGGTCGGCTCCACGCTGCTGTTCGGCTTCACCGTCAACTGGCTGAGCGCCTGGCTGTCACTCGGAGCGCTCCTTTTCTACGTCGTCGTCTACACGATGATCCTCAAGCGGCGTACCGCGCAGAACATCGTGTGGGGCGGCATCGCGGGCTGCATGCCGGTGCTGATCGGCTGGTCGGCCGTGACGGACTCGCTCTCCGCAGCCCCGGTCATCCTCTTCCTGGTCATCTTCTTCTGGACGCCGCCGCACTACTGGCCGCTCTCCATGAAGGTGAAGGACGACTACGCGCGCGTGGGCGTGCCGATGCTGCCGGTCGTCGCCTCCAACAAGGTGGTCGCCAAGCAGATCGTCATCTACAGCTGGGTGATGGTCGCCGTCTCCCTCCTCCTCACCCCCCTCGGCTACACCGGCTGGTTCTACACGCTGGTCGCCCTCGCGGCGGGCGGCTGGTGGCTGTGGGAGGCGCACGCCCTGCAGAACCGGGCGAAGGCCGAGGTGACGGGCGGGAAGCTCAAGGAGATGCGCCTGTTCCACTGGTCCATCACCTATGTCTCGCTGCTCTTCGTGGCGGTTGCGGTCGACCCGTTCCTGCGCTGACGCACGGCGGGCCCATGTCACAGGGCCCTCCCCTCGCCAGCCGATCTACTCGTGAGTAGCATCCTGTCCATGGCAGACACGCAGCAGGTTGACCAGAAGGCCGAGCGCAAGGTGGCGCGCCTTGCCAAGCAGATCGACACCTTCGCCAAGGCCCACGGCGGCGCCGAGGGCCAGGTGGCCTACATCGGCGAACGCGGCGCCCGCATCGTCCTCGTCGGCGAGGACGGCGGCTGGGGCGACCTGGTGGCCCCGAGTGCCGAGATCGCCCAGCAGGCAGTGGAGAAGGCGGGCATCACCGTCCACGAGTCCTTCGACGGCGAGTTCGCGGCGAAGGTGCAGACAGGCCCGTACGAGTGGAAGCGCATGGCCGGCATTCAGATCGGCGGCTGAACAGCGCGCCCCTTCAGGGGCGCGGGGCTGTATCGATGTGCGGCTCCGCCGCGTGGGCGCGACAAGCCCTCACCGTCCGGTGGCCGAAGAACGACCGCACACCGCGACCTCAATCCCGGTTCCCCCGTTAAGACGGTCAAGTAGCCGTCCACACGGGAGCCAGGATGATCGAAACGCCGTCCTTGGTGGACCAGTACTGCCATGGAGTCCTCCGTACGGAGCTCGGCCTCGGCACGTTCGAGGCCCAGCTCGCCCGTACCGAAGGTCCCCCGGCCCCCGGCACCACCCTCTTCGACACCCAGACCGGTTTCGCCGTACGGCGCTGGTGCCCCCCGCTCCTAGGCCTCGAACCCCACTCCCCGCCCGCCCGCTACCTGGCCCGGCGCCGCGAGCTGGGCGTCCTGGAAGCGGGACGCCGGCTCCTGCGCGGCAGCGGCATCACCACCTACCTCGTCGACACCGGCCTGCCCGGCGACCTCACCGGCCCCGCCGAGATCGCCTCGACCGGCGACGCGGAGGCTCGTGAGATCGTGCGCCTGGAACTCCTCGCGGAGCAGGTCGCCGACACCTCCGGGACCGTCGAGTCCTTCCTCGCCAACCTCGCCGAGTCGGTGCACGGCGCGGCGGCCAACGCGGTCGCCTTCACCTCCGTCGCCGGCCTGCGGCACGGCCTCGCCCTGGCTCCCGAACCACCGGGTCCCGGTGAGGTGAGAGGCGCCGCGGGCCGCTGGCTGGCCGCACGCCGCGTCGGCGGCGAGCTGACCGACCCGGTGCTGCTGCGCCACCTGCTCTGGATCGCCGTGGCCTCGGGTCTCCCCCTCCAACTGCACGCGGGCCTCGGCGAGCCCGGCGCCCGGATCGACCGTACCGACCCGGTCCTGCTCACCGACTTCGTCCGGGCCACCGCGGGCCTCGGCACCGACCTGGTCCTCCTCCACGGCTACCCGTACCACCGCCACGCCGCCCATCTCGCCGGTGTCTTCCCGCACGTCTACGCCGACTCGGGCGCGGCCCTGGTCCGCACCGGCGCCCGTGCGGCGACGATCCTCGCCGAGATCCTGGAACTGGCCCCCTTCGGCAAGGTCCTCTTCTCCAGCGGCGCCCACGGACTGCCCGAACTGCATGTCGTCGGCGCCCGTCTCTTCCGCGAGTCCCTCGGCAGGGTCCTCGGTACCTGGGTCGCCGAGGGCGCGTGGTCGCTCGGCGACGCGCAACGCGTGGCCAGGCTGATCGCGGCGGGCAACGCGAAGCGGGTGTACGGGCTGGAGTGAGAAACGGGTGTACGGACCGGAGCGGGCTGCACAGACTGAGCAGCATGCAGACCGAGACGTTACTGACCCGCTTCCGTCACGAACTGACAGCCCTGGACCCCGTCGCCGTCTGGGCGCACGGCTCGCTCGCCGCGGGCGACTACCAGGAGGGCCGCAGCGACCTGGACCTGATCGTGGTGCTGCCGGGCCGGATCACCCCGGCCGTCGTATGGAAGGTCGCCACAGTCCACGCCCGCCTGCGCGCGCTGCCGCTCGCCGCCGGGCTGCACTGCACCTATCTGACCCCTTCGACCGCGGCCGACCCGGACCGGCGCCATCTGACCTGGGCGCACGCAGAGCTGTTCAGACGGACGGTCAGCCCGGTCACCCGACGTGAGCTGCACGCCTTCGGACGGGTGCTGGACGGGCGGCCGCCCGCCGGGCTGCTGCCCCCGGTGTCGGACCGGGTACTCGGCGACTTCGTCGTACGCGACCAGCGGGACTTCTGGCGGCCCGCCGTCGACAACGCCCCGCTGTGGACCCGGGACATCTGGGTCGACCTGGGCCTGATCACCTTCGCCCGCGCCACCGTCACCGCACGCGAGGGCCGCCTGATCTCCAAACGCGAGGCCCTGGACCTGCTGCCCGGCCTGGGCGCGCCCGTCGAGGTCGTCGAGGACATCCGCAGCCGCCGTTACGACGATCCCGCGCCGCCCACCGGGGAGTGGACGGTGCGCAGGGCCCGGCTGACCCGGGACTACCTGGGCCCGGCGATCGACGCGCTCACGGCGTCGTACGACTGAGCGGGCAGGTCGGCCGTGGTGTCGACGCCGGCGCGTTCCCGCAGGGACAGCAGGACGCGCAGCACGCCGATCCACACCAGGCAGGAGCCGAACATGTGCAGGCCGACCAGGATCGTGGGCAGGTGCGTGAAGTACTGGATGTAACCGATCACGCCCTGGCCGAGCAGGATCAGGAACAGGTCGCGGACGCGGTCGCGCGGTCCCTGGGGCGCGTCGATGCCCTTGAGGAAGAACCACAGCGCGAACGTCAGCGACACCACGATCCAGGCGAACACCGCGTGCAGCTCGGCGACGCCCGACCAGCTGACCTTGATGCGCTCGACGTCGCCGGAGTCACCCGGGTGCGGCCCGGCGCCGGTCACCACCGTGCCGGCCGTGATGAGCAGCAGCGTGACGGCGACCAGGGCCCACACCAGCTGCTGCACGGCCTTGCCGACCAGCAGGCGCGGCTCCCCGTCGCCCTCGCCGGTGCGCTGCCACATCACGGCGGCGACGGTGATGAGCGCCGTCGCCAGCAGGAAGTGGGCGGCGACGGTGTACGGGTTGAGGCCGACGAGGACCACGATGCCGCCGAGGATCGCGTTGCTCATCACGAGCCAGAACTGCGCCCAGCCCAGCCGGGTCAGGCTGCGCCGGTACGGCTTCTCGGACCGGGCGGCGATGATCGCCCAGCCGACCGCGGCGCACAGCACGTACGTCAGCATGCGGTTCGTGAACTCGATGGCGCTGTGGTAGCTCAGCGCCTCGGTCGGGGTCAGCGAGCCGGCGGTGCACTCGGGCCAGGTCGGGCAGCCGAGGCCCGAGCCGGTGAGCCGTACCGCGCCGCCGGTGACCACGATGACCACCGACATGACGAGTGCGGCGAGAGCCGCCCGCCGGACCGTCCGGGGATCCGGGGTCCAACGGTCGGCGATGAAGGCGAGCGGGTTGCGCACGGCCGCTACGGCATCGGCGGGGGTCAGCTTTGGCACGCACACCATCGTAGGGGGCCGCTTGTGCATGCGTTCACGAGGGTCGTCCCCGGCGCGTTCACGGGGGTCACTCCCAGCGGAAGAAGCGTCCCGCGGCGGCCAGGCCCAGCACCGCCCACACGGCGAGAATCCCCAGGTCGCCCCAGGGCGTTCCGGCTCCGTGCTGGAGTACGTCCCGCAGGCCGTTCGAGAGGGCCGAGATGGGCAGCAGGCCGAGTACGTGCTGGGCGCCGCCGAACTTGGACAGCGGGACGATGACCCCGCCGCCCACGAGCAGCAGCAGGAAGACCAGGTTCGCGGCCGCCAGGGTCGCCTCCGCCTTGAGGGTGCCCGCCATCAGGAGGCCCAGGCCGGAGAAGGCGGCGGTGCCGAGGACCAGGAGGAGCAGGACGGCGAGGGGGTTGCCGTGCGGGGACCAGCCGAGGGCGAAGGCGATCACCGTCAGGAGGATCACCTGGAGGATCTCGGTGACCAGGACGGCGGCCGTCTTCGCGGTCATCAGGCCCCAGCGGGGGAGCGGGGAGGAGGCCAGGCGCTTCAGGACGCCGTACCGGCGCTCGAAGCCCGTCGCGATGGCCTGGCCGGTGAACGCCGTGGACATCACGGCGAGCGCGAGGATGCCGGGGGCGAGGAAGTCGACCGACTTGCCGGCGCCGGTGTCCACGATGTCCACCGAGCTGAACAGGGCGAGGAGGAGGGTCGGGATGACGACCGTCAGCAGGAGCTGCTCGCCGTTGCGGAGCAGCATCCTCGTCTCCAGGGCCGCCTGCGCCGCGATCATGCGGGGGAGCGGGGCGGCACCCGGCCGGGGGGCGTAGGTGCCGGCACCCGTGCCGGTGTCGGTCGCGGTGGTCATGAGCGCAGCTCCTTGCCGGTCAGCTCCAGGCTGTGCCTTCCCGGGGGATACGGCATTCGACGGCGGCTGCGCCGCTGGCCGGACCCCCAGCCGATCCCCGTGCGAGCCGGAATCATGAGCGCAACTCCTTGCCTGTGAGCTCCAGGAACACGTCTTCCAGGGTGTGCCGCTCGACCGAGATGCGGTCGGGCATCACCCCGTGCTGGGCGCACCACGAGGTCACCGTGGCCAGCAGCTGCGGATTGACCTTGCCGATCACCCGGTAGGAGCCCGGGGTCAGCTCGGCGGCCGAGGAGTCGGCCGGCAGCGCCTTGAGCAGGGAGCCCACGTCGAGGCCCGGGCGGCCGGTGAACCGCAGTGTGTTCTCGGCGCCGCCCTTGCACAGCTCCTCGGGGGAGCCCTGGGCGATCACCCGGCCGGCGTCGATGATGGCGACGTCGTCGGCGAGCTGCTCGGCCTCCTCCATGTAGTGGGTGGTGAGGATGACCGAGACGCCGTCGGTGCGCAGGTCCCTCACCAGGTCCCAGGTGGCCCGGCGGGCCTGCGGGTCCAGGCCCGCGGTGGGCTCGTCGAGGAAGACCAGTTCCGGGCGGCCGACCACGGCCATGGCGAGCGCGAGGCGCTGCTGCTGGCCGCCGGAGAGCCGGCGGTACGACGTGCGGCCGCAGCTGCCCAGGCCCAGCCGCTGGATCAGCGCGTCCACGTCCAGCGGGTGCGCGTGCAGCTTCGCCACGTGCCGCAGCATCTCGTCGGCGCGGGCGCCCGAGTAGACGCCGCCGGACTGGAGCATCACGCCCACCTTGGGGCGCAGCTCGGCGGACTGCCGTACGGGATCGAGACCCAGGACGCGCACCGAACCGGAGTCCGGTCTGCGGTAGCCCTCGCAGGTCTCGATCGTCGTCGTCTTGCCCGCACCGTTGGGGCCGAGTACTGCGGTCACACCCGGCCGGGCCACCAGGTCGAGGCCGTCCACGGCGGTCTTCGTGCCGTACCGCTTCACCAGGTCCCGCACCTGGACCACGGGCTCACTTCGCATGGAGACAGAGTCTAAGTACGGCTTCCGTCACTCGGACGGCCGGGTGCTAGATCTCCTCCTCACGGGGTCGATGTACGGCCAGCCATCGCTCGGCGTAGGCCACCGCGCCGGCGACCGGGAACAGCCGGGTCTCGGCCGCGCCGACCCTTCCGCGGACGACGACGGGCCGGTCGCGTTCGAAGTCGTAGCCCAGTTCGTCGAACCGGTCGGAGGTGATCGATATCTCGGTCACCGTCTCCCAGCCGCCGCCGGGGGCGGGCCGGCCGACCTGGACGCGCGGCGAGGGTATGCGGTATTCGGCCAGGTGGAAGCTGGTGCAGGTGGCATAACCGGTGCCGAGCATGAGCACGCGCGCGTCCAGCTTCTCCAGGCGGGCCAGCGGGCTCCGTTCGCCGAGCCGGCAGTCGGGGGCGTGCCCGTCGGTGATCTCGGCGGCCCGGGCGCCGACCGCCGCGAACGAGGTCTGCGGGTGCGCGCTGCGCCGGGCACCCGGCCAGTTCCGTACGGTCTCCGGGATCACCCCGACCCCGCGCGAGGGGGTGATCAGGGGGTCGTACGGCGGCATGGTCGCCCGGATCTTCGCCCACCACTCCTGCGGTACCGGCGGGTTCTGCCACACCGCCGGGTCCGAGAGGTCGCCGGTCTGGGTGGGGACCACCAGGGTGCCGTCCGGGCCGAGGGCGTCGAGCAGGCTCTGGACGACCGCCGCGGCGCCGCCGTTGACCCAGCCGAGGGAGCTGAGGGACGTGTGTGCCAGGAGTGTCTCACCGGGCTTGACACCGAGCTCGCGAAGCTGCCGCGCGATCGTGTCGCGAGTGACAAGAGGGCCGGTCGGAGGGGGTGTGGACATGGTCCCGGAGTGTTCCGGAGAGGGCGGTCGCGCGCCACCCGATTGACCGAGGGATGATCGATCAAAGATCGTTTCTGCAGGTCAGATTAGGTATGCCTAAGTGACGCAGGGCACCGTCCACTGGTCGGAACGCGGCTTGCCTGGCTCTGAGGAATTACGCAACAATGGCGTTGTGAAAAACGTCGACGAGGCTCGGGAGACCCCCAGGGGAACCCCGCAGGAGGAACTCGCGACCGGTGAGCGCTCGACGCGCAACCGGGTCGCGCGGTCGATCCTGGACCACGGCCCGTCGACCGTCACCGAGCTGGCCGGACGCCTGGGCCTGACCCCGGCGGCCGTACGCCGGCACCTGGACGCGCTGGTCGCCGACGACGTCGTGGAGGCGCGTGAGCAGCGGGTGTACGGCGCGCGGACACGCGGCCGGCCCGCCAAGGTCTTCGCCCTCACCGACTGCGGCCGGGACGCCTTCGACCAGTCGTACGACAAGCTCGCCGCCGACGCGCTGCGCTGGATCGCCGAGCAGGGAGGCGGCCAGGAGGCGGTCGCCGCCTTCGCCAAGGCCCGGATCATGGCCCAGGCGAGCTCGTACCGCGAAGCGATCGAGAGCGTGAGCCCCGACAAGCGCGCCGAAGCGCTGGCCAAGGCCCTGAGCCTGGACGGGTACGCTGCAACGGCGCGCACCGCACCGGTCGGCGAACAGCTGTGCCAGCACCACTGCCCGGTCGCCCATGTGGCGGAGCAGTTCCCCCAGCTGTGCGAGGCGGAGACGGAGATCTTCGCCGAGCTGCTCGGAACGCACGTCCAGCGACTGGCGACGATCGCGCACGGCGACGGCGTCTGCACGACGTTCATCCCAAAGATCTCCACGACTTCCACTGACGCATCTGCAAGCACGGCCGGGAGGAACCCCGCATGACTCTCCCCACGGAGACTGCCCACCCTGAGCTGGAAGGCCTGGGCAAGTACGAATACGGCTGGGCCGACTCCGACGTGGCCGGTGCCTCTGCCAGGCGTGGCCTCAACGAGGAGGTCGTCCTCGACATCTCCGGCAAGAAGTCCGAGCCGGAGTGGATGGCCAAGCTGCGTCTCAAGGGCCTGAAGCTCTTCGAGAAGAAGCCCATGCCGAACTGGGGCTCCGACCTCTCCGGTATCGACTTCGACAACATCAAGTACTTCGTGCGCTCCACGGAGAAGCAGGCGGAGTCCTGGGAGGACCTGCCCGAGGACATCAAGAACACCTACGACAAGCTGGGCATCCCGGAGGCGGAGAAGCAGCGCCTGGTCGCCGGTGTCGCCGCCCAGTACGAGTCGGAGGTCGTCTACCACCAGATCCGCGAGGACCTGGAGGAGCAGGGCGTCATCTTCCTGGACACCGACACCGCGCTGAAGGAGCACCCGGAGCTCTTCAAGGAGTACTTCGGCACCGTCATCCCGGCCGGTGACAACAAGTTCGCCGCGCTGAACACGGCCGTGTGGTCCGGCGGCTCCTTCATCTACGTGCCGAAGGGCGTGCACGTCGAGATCCCGCTGCAGGCCTACTTCCGTATCAACACGGAGAACATGGGCCAGTTCGAGCGGACCCTGATCATCGTCGACGAGGGCGCCTACGTGCACTACGTCGAGGGTTGTACGGCCCCGATCTACAAGTCGGACTCGCTGCACTCCGCGGTCGTCGAGATCATCGTCAAGAAGAACGCGCGCTGCCGCTACACGACCATCCAGAACTGGTCGAACAACGTCTACAACCTGGTCACCAAGCGCGCCGTCGCCTACGAGGGCGCCACCATGGAGTGGATCGACGGCAACATCGGCTCCAAGGTGACGATGAAGTACCCGGCCGTCTACCTGATGGGCGAGCACGCCAAGGGCGAGACCCTCTCCATCGCCTTCGCGGGCGAGGGCCAGCACCAGGACGCCGGCTCCAAGATGGTCCACATGGCGCCGAACACCTCGTCCAACATCGTCTCCAAGTCGGTGGCGCGCGGCGGCGGCCGGACGTCCTACCGTGGTCTCGTCGAGATCGGCGAGGGCGCCCACGGCTCCAAGTCGAACGTGCTGTGCGACGCGCTGCTCGTCGACACGATCTCCCGCTCCGACACGTACCCCTACGTCGACGTCCGCGAGGACGACGTGTCCATGGGCCACGAGGCGACCGTCTCCAAGGTCTCCGAGGACCAGCTCTTCTACCTGATGAGCCGCGGTCTGACCGAGTTCGAGGCGATGGCGATGATCGTGCGCGGCTTCGTCGAGCCGATCGCCAAGGAGCTGCCCATGGAGTACGCCCTCGAGCTCAACCGGCTGATCGAGCTCCAGATGGAAGGCGCGGTCGGTTAACCACCGATCCGCGGATTTCATCAAGCCACTTACGGAACGGAAAGCGAGCACTACGACAGCCATGGCTGAGGCTCAGAACACCCCGGTGGGCTCCACCACCGCCGGCGCCATCGCGGTGGCCGCCGAGTCGACCGTCGCGACGCGCATGAGCGCGCCCCCGTCCTTCGACGTCGCGGACTTCCCGGTCCCGCACGGCCGCGAGGAGGAGTGGCGGTTCACCCCGCTGGAGCGCCTGCGCGGGCTGCACGACGGCACCGCGGTCGCCACCGGCGAGGGCGTGAAGGTCGTCGTCGAGGCCCCCGAGGGCGTCACCGTCGACACCGTCGACCGCGACGACGCGCGGCTCGGCAGGGCGGGCACCCCGGTGGACCGGGTCGCCGCGCAGGCGTACTCGGCGTTCGAGAAGGCCGGCGTGGTCTCCGTCCCCAAGGAGACGGTGCTCACCGAGCCGATCCGGATCGCGGTGCACGGCGAGGGCGGCACCGCCTTCGGCCACCAGGTGATCGAGCTCGGCGCCTTCGCCGAGGCCGTCGTCGTCATCGACCACACCGGTGACGCCGTGCTCGCCGCCAACGTCGAGTACCTGCTCGGCGACGGCGCCAAGCTGACCGTCGTCTCCGTCCAGGACTGGGACGACAAGGCCGTGCACGTGGCCCAGCACAACGCCCTCGTCGGCCGGGACGCCAGCTTCAAGTCCGTGGTCGTCACCTTCGGCGGCGACGTCGTACGACTGCACCCGCGCGTGCAGTACGCGGGCCCCGGCGGCGAGGCCGAGCTGTTCGGCCTCTACTTCACCGACGCCGGTCAGCACCAGGAGCACCGCCTGCTGGTCGACCACAACACCCCGCACTGCAAGTCGAACGTCGTCTACAAGGGCGCGCTCCAGGGCGACGACGCGCACGCGGTCTGGATCGGCGACGTCCTCATCGAGGCCAAGGCCGAGGGCACCGACACCTACGAGATGAACCGCAACCTGGTCCTCACGGACGGCGCGCGGGTCGACTCGGTGCCGAACCTGGAGATCGAGACCGGCGAGATCGTCGGCGCCGGCCACGCCTCCGCCACCGGCCGCTTCGACGACGAGCAGCTCTTCTACCTGATGGCCCGCGGCATCCCGGAGCAGGACGCCCGCCGCCTGGTGGTCCGCGGCTTCTTCGCCGAGCTGGTCCAGCAGATCGGTGTCGCCGACATCGAGGAGCGCCTGCTCGCCAAGATCGAGGAGGAGCTGGAGGCCTCGGTCGCATGACAGCCCCGACCGCGTTCGTACGCGCCTGCGCGCTGAGCGAGCTGGAGGAGGACACCCCCAAGCGGGTGGAACTCGACGGCACGCCGGTCTCGGTCGTCCGCACCGAGGGAGAGGTGTTCGCGATCCACGACATCTGCTCCCACGCCAACGTCTCGCTCTCCGAGGGCGAGGTGGAGGACTGCCAGATCGAGTGCTGGCTGCACGGCTCCAGCTTCGACCTGCGCACCGGCAAGCCGTCCGGCCTCCCGGCCACGCGCCCCGTCCCCGTATACCCCGTAAAGATCGAAGGGGACGACGTGCTCGTCTCCCTCACCCAGGAGTCCTGAGGCACCCATGGCAACGCTTGAAATCCGAGACCTGCACGTCACCGTCGAGGCCGACAACGCCACGAAGGAGATCCTCAAGGGCGTCGACCTCACCGTGAAGCAGGGCGAGACGCACGCCATCATGGGCCCCAACGGCTCCGGCAAGTCGACCCTCGCCTACTCCCTCGCGGGTCACCCGAAGTACACGATCACCGAGGGCACCGTGCTGCTCGACGGCGAGGACGTCCTGGAGATGTCCGTCGACGAGCGCGCCCGCGCGGGCCTGTTCCTGGCGATGCAGTACCCGGTCGAGGTCCCCGGTGTCTCGGTCTCCAACTTCCTGCGCACCTCCGCCACCGCCGTCCGCGGCGAGGCCCCCAAGCTGCGCACCTGGGTGAAGGAGGTCAAGGAGGCCATGGAGCGCCTCAACATGGACTCCTCCTTCGCCGAGCGCAACGTGAACGAGGGCTTCTCCGGCGGTGAGAAGAAGCGTCACGAGATCCTCCAGCTCGAACTGCTCAAGCCGAAGATCGCGATCCTCGACGAGACCGACTCCGGCCTCGACGTCGACGCCCTTCGCATCGTCTCCGAGGGCGTCAACCGCGTCCGCGAGACCGGCGAGGTCGGCACCCTGCTGATCACGCACTACACGCGCATCCTGCGCTACATCAAGCCCGACTTCGTCCACGTCTTCTCCGCCGGCCGGATCGTGGAGTCCGGCGGCGCCGAGCTCGCCGACAAGCTGGAGGACGAGGGCTACGAGGCATACACGAAGGGTGGCGTATCCGCGTGACGCAGCTGCCGGGCCTCCTCGACACCGAGGCGATCCGCAAGGACTTCCCCATCCTGGACCGTCAGGTCCACGACGGGCGGAAGCTCGTGTACCTGGACAATGCGGCGACCAGCCAGAAGCCGCGCCAGGTACTGGACGCCCTGAGCGAGTACTACGAGCGCTACAACGCCAACGTCCACCGCGGTGTGCATGTGCTCGCCGAGGAGGCCACGGCACTGTACGAGGGCGCGCGCGACAAGGTCGCCGAGTTCATCAACGCGCCCAGCCGCGACGAGGTGATCTTCACCAAGAACGCCTCCGAGTCGCTGAACCTCGTGGCGAACATGCTGGGCTGGGCCGACGAGCCCTACCGGGTGGACCATGAGACCGAGATCGTCATCACGGAGATGGAGCACCACTCCAACATCGTGCCGTGGCAGCTGCTCGCGCAGCGCACGGGCGCGAAGCTGAAGTGGTTCGGCCTCACCGACGACGGCCGCCTCGACCTGTCCAACATCAACGAGGTCATCACCGAGAAGACGAAGATCGTCTCCTTTGTGCTGGTCTCGAACATCCTGGGCACGGTCAACCCGGTCGAGACCATAATCCGCCGCGCCCAGGAGGTCGGCGCTCTCGTCTGCATCGACGCCTCCCAGGCCGCGCCCCACATGCCGCTGGACGTCCAGGCCCTCCAGGCCGACTTCGTGGCCTTCACCGGCCACAAGATGTGCGGCCCGACCGGTATCGGCGTCCTCTGGGGCCGCCAGGAGCTCCTGGAGGACCTGCCTCCGTTCCTCGGCGGCGGCGAGATGATCGAGACCGTGTCGATGCACTCGTCGACGTACGCCCCGGCGCCCCACAAGTTCGAGGCGGGCACCCCGCCGATCGCCCAGGCGGTCGGCCTCGGCGCGGCCATCGACTACCTCAACGCCATCGGCATGGACAGGATCCTCGCCCATGAGCACGCGCTCACCGAGTACGCGGTGAAGCGGCTGACCGAGGTCCCGGACCTGAAGATCATCGGTCCCACCACGGCCGAGGACCGGGGCGCCGCGATCTCCTTCACCCTCGGGGACATCCACCCGCACGACGTGGGCCAGGTCCTCGACGAGCAGGGCATCGCGGTCCGGGTCGGCCACCACTGCGCCCGTCCCGTCTGCCTGCGCTACGGAATTCCTGCGACCACCCGAGCGTCGTTCTATCTGTACTCCACGCCGGCCGAGATCGATGCTCTGGTCGAGGGCCTGGAGCACGTTCGGAACTTCTTCGGCTGAAGGGCGTGAGCTGAAACCGTGAAGCTGGATTCGATGTACCAGGAAGTCATCCTGGACCACTACAAGCACCCGCACGGGCGCGGTCTCCGGGATGGCGACGCCGAGGTGCACCATGTGAACCCGACGTGCGGCGACGAGATCACCCTCCGAGTGAAGTACGACGGCACGACGATCGAGGACGTCTCGTACGAGGGCCAGGGCTGCAGCATCAGCCAGGCCTCGGCCTCCGTGCTGAACGACCTCCTCGTCGGCAAGGAGCTGGCCGACGCGCAGCGGATCCAGGAGACCTTCCTGGAGCTGATGCAGTCCAAGGGCAGGATCGAGCCCGACGACGCGATGGAGGAGGTGCTGGAGGACGCGGTCGCGTTCGCTGGTGTCTCCAAGTACCCGGCCCGGGTCAAGTGCGCCCTCCTGAGCTGGATGGCGTGGAAGGACGCGACGGCCCAGGTGCTGGGTGGCGCGGTCGACGCCGAAAGGAAGACGGCATGAGCGAGACCGTTGAGATGAAGCCGGCCTCGGAGGAGGAACTCCGCGAGGCGCTGTACGACGTCGTTGACCCCGAGCTGGGCATCGACGTCGTCAACCTCGGCCTGATCTACGGCATCCACATCGACGACGCGAACATCGCGACCGTCGACATGACCCTGACGTCGGCGGCCTGCCCGCTGACGGATGTCATCGAGGACCAGGCCAAGTCCGCCACGGACGGCCTCGTCAGCGAACTGCGCATCAACTGGGTCTGGATGCCCCCGTGGGGTCCCGACAAGATCACCGACGACGGCCGTGAGCAGCTCCGGGCGCTCGGTTTCAACGTCTGAGCATCCCGCGTACGTGAAAGCGGCGGCACCCGGCTCGGGATGCCGCCGCTTTTCTGCGTCTCAGCTCAGTCCGTCCACCAGGTCGAAGTAGAAGTCCTGGCGGTTGGTGGTGTTGTAGCCGTACGGGTCCAGGTACAGCTGGAAATTCTTGTGACGCAGGGCGTAATTGGGGTAGTTCACCGACTGGAACAGCACGTCGTTCGAGAACGCCATCTTCTGGGGGCAGAAGGTGGCGTCCTGCTGGAACAGGCCGCTGCCGTCGTTGCGCTCGGCGCGCAGCACGAAGTTCTGGTGGCGCAGGTACAACCCGTCGTGCGTGGCGAAGGAGTAGCAGGAGCTGTTCGCCAGGCCCTTGACCAGCGAGAAAGTGGAGTCCGCTCGGGACTCGGAGCCGCGGGGCTGGTCCAGTTTGACGTAACTGCCGCTCACGTGCCAGTAGCGGTCCGGGTAGTTGACCGAGCGGACCGAGGTGCCGTTGGCGCCGGTCTGCGTACTCGAACCGCCTGAACCACCAGAGCTGCTGGAGCCGCCTGAACTGCCGGAGCCGCCCGCGCCGCCGGAACCTCCTCCGGCCGCGGTTGACTTGGAGGGCTTCGCGGCGGACGGTGAGGCCTTCGCGCCGCCGGCGCCGTGCTGCGCGCCGGTCGCCTCGGGGGACGGGCTGTCGGCCGCGGTGGCCGACGACATGCCCGAGGTGCCCTTCGGCTGGGTGGCCCCGCCCGAGGTCGTCGGAGAGGCGAAGGAGAGCAGGCCGGGGCCGTTGTCGGTGTTCGCGTCGGCCGCCGGGGCGGCCGACGCCCGGTCAGGAGTGGTGTGGCTGACGGCTATCGCCGTGACACAGGCGACGACCGTGGCGATCGCCAGCGTGCCGGCCAGCCAGAGTCTTCGGGTTCCGGGAGCCCGGGAGGTGTCGGGGACCCAGCCGTTCTCCCACTGGGGATGGGGCGGGGGTTGGGGGGTGGTTTCTGGCATGCGCATTTCCTCCAGCGGCGCCAAGGCAGCGGCAGCCGGGGGTGTGAAGGGGAGGTGAGTGAAATGTGAATCAGTGATGGATCACAGAGGTGCACACACTAGTGGAGTTGCGGGGCTGCTGGGAGCCGTTTCTGCTAGCGGTTTCTATGAGCATTAAACATCTTCGTGTGGCGGATGGGAGTTCGAACGCCGTACTCGGTCCCCGCCGGGTGCTGTCTGACGCCGGATCAGATGTGGGTGGCCGACGCCGAGTCGGCCGCACGCGCCGTTCAGGATCTGTCGGCGCTCCGTGCGGCCGCCGTTATGTACGCCAGTACACAACGTTGCGTACACTCGTACACATGGGATACCTGACGCTCGCCGGCGCCATAGCCGCCGAGGTCGCCGCCACGACGGCGATGAAGTACAGCGACGGCTTCAACAGACTCTGGCCCTCGCTGCTGACGGCACTGGGATATGTCGTCTCGTTCCTGCTGCTGGCCCGCACACTGAAGACCGTGCCGATCGGCACGGCGTACGCGATCTGGTCCGGCGCCGGCACCGCGACCGTCGCCGTCATCGGCCTGATGCTGTTCGGGGAAGGGCTGAACCTCGTCAAGGTCGCCGGGATCGTGCTGATCGTCGGGGGAGTGGTGGTCCTGAACCTGGGGGGCGCGCACTGATGCCACGCCGTTACGACCCCGAGCGCCGGCAGCGGATCATCGAGGCGGCGATCCGGGTGGTCGGGGAGAAAGGGCTTGCCGGCCTGACCCACCGCTCCGTCGCCGCCGAGGCCGATGTACCGCTCGGCTCGACGACGTACCACTTCAAGACCCTCGACGAACTGATGGTCGCCGCACTGCGCCAGGCCAACGAGGGCTTCGCCAAGGTGATCGCCTCGCGCGGCGGCCTCGCGGACCCGCGCACCGACCTGGCCGCGGAACTGGCGGGCTGGATGGGCGAGTGGCTCGCGGGCGACCGCACGGGCGTGGAGCTCGAGTACGAGCTCTACCTCGCCGCTCTCCGCCGCCCCGCCCTGCGCCCGGTCGCCGCCGAGTGGGCCGACGACCTCGCCCACCGCCTCGCCCACCGCACCGACCCCGTCACGGCGCGGGCGCTGGTGGCGCTGATGGACGGGATCTGTCTGCAGGTGCTGCTGACGGGGGCGGAGTACGACGAGGGGTATGCGCGGGAGACGCTGCGAAGGGTGATCGGAGGGAACCGGGTTTCCGATACCGGCACCTGAGACGCGGTTCGCCCTGGAAGGCCCGCTCACGTTAGGTTTCTGTGCATGACCGACACGAACGTTCGCACCACCGGCGCCGTGGCCGCCGGGCTTGCCACCATCGCCGCCGACGGCACCGTTCTCGACACCTGGTTCCCCGCTCCCGAGCTGGTCGCCGAGCCCGGCCCGGCCGGCACCGAGACGCTCTCCGCCGAGCAGGCCGTCGAGTTCCTCGGCGAGGGTGCGGCGGCAGCGATCGGCCCGGACCCCCGCCGCAATGTCGAGGTCGTCGCGGTCCGTACGGTCATCGCCTCGATCGACGAGAAGCCGATCGACGCACACGATGTCTACCTGCGCCTCCACCTGCTCTCGCACCGCCTGGTCAAGCCCCACGGCCTCAGCCTGGAAGGCCAGTTCGGCTTCCTCGCCAACGTCGCCTGGACCTCTCTCGGCCCGGTCGCCGTCGACGAGATCGAGACCGTCCGGCTGAACGCCCGCGCCGAGGGCCTGCACCTCCAGGTGACCTCGATCGACAAGTTCCCGCGGATGACGGACTACGTCGTCCCGAAGGGTGTCCGCATCGCCGACGCCGACCGGGTCCGCCTCGGCGCGCACCTCGCCGAGGGCACCACGGTCATGCACGAGGGCTTCGTCAACTTCAACGCCGGTACGCTCGGCACCTCGATGGTCGAGGGCCGTATCTCGGCCGGTGTCGTGGTCGGTGACGGCTCGGACATCGGCGGCGGCGCCTCCACCATGGGCACGCTGTCCGGTGGCGGCAACGTGATCATCTCCATCGGTGAGCGCTGCCTGATCGGCGCCGAGGCGGGTGTCGGCATCGCGCTCGGCGACGAGTGTGTGGTCGAGGCCGGCCTGTACGTCACCGCGGGCACCCGGGTCACCATGCCCGACGGCCAGATCGTCAAGGCCCGCGAGCTGAACGGCGCCTCCAACATCCTCTTCCGCCGCAACTCGGTCTCCGGCGCCGTCGAGGCCCGCCCGAACAACGCGGTCTGGGGCGGGCTGAACGAGGTCCTGCACAGCCACAACTGACCGACGGCGGCCGTGATCTGCGGTCGCCTGTCCGGTGAATGCCCTGACCTGCCGCCGAGCGGTCGGCAGTCGTCGACGTGTTGACGTCGCCGACGCAGGTCATCGCTGAGCGCCCTTCCACGGCCCGAGGACGGCCCGGGGAGGGCGCTCACTCGTTTCCTCCCCACCCTCGGTCCGGCAACCGAGAGCACGCCCTGCCGTACGGACTGTGACCGCCGGTCAAGCGGCCGGGCCCGTGCGATTGACTCCCTGTCGTCGTAGAGCAAACTTGCCCGAAGTGCACTATAGGAAGAAAGCGGACATATCCGCGGACGGTTGCTCGGGGCGAAGCCTCTGCCCGGACCCGGCAGGAACGAGGGTGTGCTGCCATGGCCAGCGACGGAGCGTTCATGCTGGTCTCCGATGAGGGGCGGGTGATCGAGTGGTCGGCCTCGGCCCAGGAGACATTCGGACTGTCCCCGCAGGAGGCCGTGGGCGGGCGCGTCGGCGAACTGGTGCGCGATGGCGGTGGCGTACCCGGGGCCGGGGTGCATCGCGGAGCCTCGGTGTCCCTGGCCGTGAGACCGGTTCTCACCGGTTCCGCCCTGGTGTGGGAAGTGGGTACGGGAGGCGGCCCCGACGACGGGTGGACCTCGGCCGTGCTGCAGACCCTGTCCACCTGCTCACCGATGAGCAGAGCGGCCTTGGTGCCCGTGCCCGAAGGCCCGGTGCTCGCCGGCAGTGATCACGCCCCGCGTTTCCCGCGGCCACGGTCGAGCTCCCCGAGGGAAGCATCCTCGCACTCGGCAACGAGGACCTGCTGGCGTCGTCCGGCCTGGTGTGCCCACTCCTCGCCGAAGGGGTGGACCAGTCGCTCGAGGACGTGTGCGACAGGATCGCGTACGCGCTGAGGGACCGCCATGAAACCGAGAAGCTCCTGTTGCTGGCCCGCGTCCGGGCCTTCCCCGCCGATCGGGTCCTGGTCCTGCCCCTGCCCGCGGAGGAGCAGGCGGCGCCCCTGGCCCGTGCCGCGACCCGACGGCAGCTGGAAGCCTGGAACATCGGGGAGGAAGACGCCTTCACCGCCGAGATCATCGTCAGCGAGCTCGTCGGCAACGCGGTCCGCTACGGTGCCCCACCCCTCGGGCTGCGTCTCGTCCTGGACCACCACCTGACCTGTGAGGTCAGCGATGCGGCGCAGTGCGCCCCCCCACCTCAAACACGCCCGCACCGTCGACGAGGACGGGCGAGGCCTGTTCATCATCGCCGGCCTCGCCGGCAGCTGGGGCACCCGCTATTGCGGCAACGGCAAGAAGGTGTGGGCCCAGCAGTCCATGAGCCCGGCACCCTGATCGACGCGAGGCGCTACCGGAGGGAGGCGCTACCGGTAGAGCCGCACGCCGCCGTTCGACCCGAGGGCGTTGAGTTCCAGCACGCCGCCGTCCGAGGTGACGTACACCGTGCCGGAGGTGAAACTCCACTTGCCGGTGCCCACGGGCAGGCTCGCGACCGGGGTGGCGCGACCGGTGCGCGGGGCGATGGTGATGAGCTGCGGGGAGCCGGAGGTGGTGACGGCGTACACCTTGTCGTCCGCGTCGGACGCGGGGACGGCGAGCGCGGCGGAGCGGTAGGTCCAGAGTTTGGCGCCGGTGGTGGTGTCGAAGCCGTCGATCACCGTTCCGCCCGAGGTCGAGGCCGGCGTGACCAGGACGTTGCCGTAGAGCCGGGCGGAGTGGTCGGCGTTGGTGTTGTTGCCGGTCGTGAGCTCGTCGTCGCCCACGGCCAGTTTGCGGCCGGTCCCGGTGGAATCGAAGACCCGCACGGCGTCCTGGCTCGCCGTGTGGACGGCGGCGACCAGCGGTGAGCCGGACAGTATGTGCGTCACGTCCGAGTGGGCCTTTTCGGCCTTCCGCCAGATCACGTGCCCGGTCTTGCCGTCGTATGCGGTCAGGGTGAACCTGGTCTTCTCGTCGAGGCAGAAGTCGTCCACCAGCACGGTGCCGTCGGTGCCCCAGTCGTAGGCGTTGCAGTAGTGACCGCGGGCCTTGTAGCCCCAGACGCGGCTGCCGGTGCGGATGTCCACACCACCGAGGAAGTTCTCGCTGACGACGGTGGCGACATTGCCCTGCAGATACGTTCCTGCGGTCGCTGACGTGGGGTGCTTGGTGTTGGTCAGCGGTATGGACCAGAGGATCTTGCCGGTGGACGCCTTGACACCGGCCAGCCAGGTACAGGTGCTGCCGTCCGTGCCGAAGGCGACCGTGCCGATGCCCTGGGCACCGAGCGTCGGCGACATCGCGCAGGGGACGGTGCCGTGCTTGGCGTCGGTGGCGGAGGACGTGGCGCGCCACACCTGCTTGCCGTCGGTGAGGTCGTAGGCCCGCAGGCCGCCCCGGCTGCTGGCCCGGACGAGCAGCTTGTCGGTGAACCAGCTGCCGATCAGCGCGTCGTCGGCGGCGGGCGCCGGTGTCTTCCACACCTGCGTCAGCTTCGTCGAGGCGGTGGTGGCGTCGTCCTGCTGCTTGAGCACGACGGCGGCGGTCCCGCCGGCGGCGAGGACGGCGAGGGCGAGCGCGATCCTGCCCGACCGCCTGGTCTTTCGGGCCCGTTTGCCGCTCGCGTCCGCAGGGGGCTGCGGCTGCGCGGCGACCGGCTCGGGCCGGTGGCGGGCCGCCCGGTCGAGGACGGCGGTCGCCGCCGGCGGGTATCCGGACTCCTGGTCCGCCGATTCGCCGCCGCGCCGGGTGTGCGGGGGTGTCCGGCGACCCGGCTCGCGCATGGCCTCGTGGGCGTCGGCGCGGGGCCCGGGGACCCGCAGCGGCATGGTGGCGTCCCACCGTGTGCCGGAGGGCCTGCCGTACGGCTCGGTGGGCGACCGGCCGTCCGACGACGTGCCGGGCTCCGTCCGCTGCTGCTCCCGGTACGGCCGCGGGGCGGCGGCCGGCCTCCGGGGCCGGAAGGCCCAGCCGTCCTCCTCCTGAGGAGCCCCCTGGCCCGGCGACGATTCCGTCGTCATCTCCGTGATCTCCCCTGATCGGGCATCCGCATGCGCCAGCCGCGGTGATGCGCCATGGTAAAGGTCGTTCTTGGCGGGCTTTCGCCCGGCTTCCCCTGACCGTCCTGGATCAGCCGTTCTTGAACGAATGACCGAAGGTGTTCCGGGCCGACTCCACCCGGAACGCGGCCAGTGCACCCACCGAGGTGCTGATCCGCCAGTCCATCAGCTGCTTGCTGCCCGGCCAGTTCTTGCGCTGGTCGTACCAGACCAGCCCGATGACGCCGGACTTCGCGGCGCCCTTGAACAGGTCACCGATCTCCGCCTCCTTGTGCCTGCTCTGCGCCACCCCGGTCTCCGCGATCAGCACCGGCTTGCCGGAGAACTCCGCGATCTGACGCATGGTGGGGGTGAACAGACTGGAGAAGGCGACGCCGTCGATCGGCCCGTAGTAGCCGATGAGACCGACCCAGTCGACGTAGGCGTCGCCCGGGTAGTAAGGGCGCAGCGCGGCGGTGGTGCCCGAGTCGACCACGTGCGGAGTCCACACCCAGATCACGTTGGTGACGCCCTGCGCGGTGAACAGGTCGTGCACATGCTTCCATGACGCGACGAAGTCGGCGGGCCTGGTGTGCTCGGGGCCCCAGGAGTTCCACGGGCCGTTCATCTCACCGGCGAAGGAGAGGGCCAGTGGGCCGTCGTAGGCGGCGATCTGGCCCGCCAGCCGGCGGATGTAGGTGTCGTCCTTGCCCTTGGCGATGTCGGCGAGCGAGGTGTCGGAGGGCACCAGCGCCATCATGGGGAGCTGGCCGTGCTGCCACAGGAAGGCGTTGCCCTCCGTGTCGAAGTCGTCGCCCCAGGAGCTGTAGTACTCGCGGATGTCAGGGGCCCGCCCGGCCTCCTTGGTGAAGGTCCTGGCGATGCCGTACTGCCAGGGGGTCTTGTCGTCGATGACGCCCAGCGCGCGGCCGGACGGCTTGAGCAGGGACGACGGGACCCGGAAGCGCGTGGCCGAGGCGCCGGCCGTACCCGCCCTGGCGCTGCCCCCGTTTCCCCCGCCGCCGCAGGCGTCCACCAGGAACAGGACGGCAACCATGAGGATCGCGGCGGCCGTCAGGCGGCTGCGGCGACGGGGTACGGCCATGCGCGAGGGTCCGATCGAGGCAGGAGGCAAGCTACTTCGCCGGGACTCTACGAGACCCATGCTACTTTCACCGAATCTTCATATTAATCTTGTTACAAGATCGGGAGTCGGTCGAATAATCTCCCTTTCCTTGCACATGCATCACTTTTCCGCACTACCACCTGCTTGCGGCAGCGCCGAACCGGCAGATGCGACACGACGATGGAAGGCTCGAACCTCTCGATGACCAGTACCTCCACGGAGGTCGAGCCGGCTCCCGTCTTTGTGGACCAGACCGGTCTGCGCGGCCGCCGCCTGCGCGGTCTCGGCTGGCTGCTGGGCATCATCTGTACCGGGTGTGTGGTGGCGATGATCTCCGGCCTGGTCGGAACCCAGTCCCAGGCGCCCGCGCTCACCGTGCCCGGCACCGCGGACACCACACCGCCCAGCCAGTACCTGAACGCGCCGCTGCCCGCGGCTCCCGGCGCCGCCGGGCCCGGAAAGAGCAGCACCGCCACACCGACCGCCGCCGCAGCGACCGCATCCGACGCCACCGCGCCGGTCACCGCGGCGACGGCGGCCGGTACGGCAGCGTCAAGCTCCGTGACCGGCACCGCGCAGTAGCCAGACGCGATCGACCAGGAAGACCATGTCCCGCTCCCGCCACCAACGCCCCCGGCAGTCCATCGCGCGGCCGCGCCGACTCGCCGCACCTCCCCTGCGTTTCTTCCTCCCGGTGACCGTGCTGGCGACCCTGCTGGCGCTGATGGTGCTTCGGGGCATGGCGAACAACGAGGTCTTCCACGACGAGCGCATCGCCGTCTCGGTGGACAAGGGCACCGTCCCGACCAGCGTGCTGGAGGGCGGCCCGGTCGTCGACGCACGCGGCGACAGGAACAGCCAACCGGTCAACTACACCATCCCGGACAAGACCGTCGTCCTCTCCTTCGACGACGGGCCGTCCACCCAGTGGACGCCGAAGATCCTCAAGGTGCTGAAGCAGGAGAACATCAGCGCCGACTTCTTCGTCACCGGCTCGATGGTCACCCGCAACCCTTCGCTGATCCGCCGGATCGTGGCCGACGGCCATGAGATCGGTGTGCACACCTTCACCCACCCCGACCTCGCGCTGCACTCCGGCACCCGGCTCACCTGGGAGCTGGGCGAGACCCAGCTCGCGCTGGCCGGTGTCGCCGGCATCCACTCCAGCCTGTTCCGCCCGCCCTACTCCTCCACCGTGGACGCGCTGGACGACTGGTCGTGGCCGGTGACGAAGCAGGCCGGGTCGGAGGGGTACCTGACCGCCTTCATCGACAAGGACACCGACGACTGGAAGCGCCCCGGGGTCGACTCCATCGTCAAGTCCGCCATGCCCGACCTCCCGGGCCAGGGCGAGATGGTCCTGCTGCACGACGCGGGCGGCAACCGGGCGCAGACGCTGGCCGCGCTGCCGGTCATCATCGAGAAGCTCAAGGCCCAGGGCTACACCTTCAAGACCGTCGGCGAGGCGCTCGGCACCGGCTCCGCCAACACCAAGGTCACCAGCTACAGCCTGTGGCTCGGCAAGGCGTTCCTGTGGTCCACCACCTTCTCGGTGTGGCTGCTGCCGTGGCTGGTCGGCCTGCTCGCGGTCGTCGGTGTGCTGGTCATGGCGCGGTTCGCGCTGATGCTGGTGCTCTCGGCCGTCCATGTGCGGCGCACCCGCAGACCGGGCTTCTCCTGGGGCGACCCGGTCACCGAACCGGTCACCGTGGTGGTACCCGCGTACAACGAGCAGGAGACCATCACCAACACCCTGCTCTCCCTGGCCAGAAGCGACCATCCCATCGAGGTGATCGTGGTCGACGACGGGTCGACGGACGACACGGCCGCCATCGTGGCGCAGCTCGACCTGCCGATGGTCCGGCTGATCCGGCAGCAGAACGGCGGCAAGCCGTCCGCGCTCAACACCGGTGTGGCCGCCGCCTCGTACGAACTGATCGTCATGATGGACGGCGACACGGTCTTCGAACCCGCCACCGTCCGCGAACTGGTGCAGCCCTTCGGCAACCCGCGCGTCGGCGCGGTGGCCGGCAACGCCAAGGTCGGCAACCGCGACACGCTGATCGGCGCCTGGCAGCACATCGAGTACGTGATGGGCTTCAACCTCGACCGCCGGATGTACGACGTGCTCGACTGCATGCCGACCATCCCCGGCGCCGTGGGTGCCTTCCGCCGTACGGCGCTGCAGCAGGCGGGCGGCATGAGCGACGACACCCTCGCCGAGGACACCGACGTGACCATGGCCCTGCACCGGGCAGGCTGGAAAATCGTTTATGCCGAGGACGCCCGCGCCTGGACCGAGGCGCCCGCCAGCATGAAGCAGCTGTGGTCGCAGCGCTACCGCTGGAGCTACGGCACCATGCAGGCGATGTGGAAGCACCGGCACGCGGTGCTGGAGCGCGGTGCGGCCGGCCGCTTCGGCCGGGTGGGGCTGCCGTTCGTCGCCCTGTTCATGGTGGTCACGCCGCTGCTCGCGCCCGCCATCGACATCGGCATGATCTACGGCGTGGTCTTCGTCGACGCGTACAAGACCCTGGCCGCCTGGTTCGCGGTGATGGCCCTTCAGGCCGTCTGCGCCTGGTGGTCCTTCCACCTGGACAAGGAGAAGGCGTGGCATCTGGTCACGCTGCCGGCTCAGCAGGTGGTCTACCGGGTGCTCATGTACATGGTGCTGCTGCAGTCCGCCATCACCGCTCTGACCGGAGGCCGGTTGCGCTGGCAGAAGCTGCGCCGCACCGGCGAGGTGGGGCTCGATGTCACAACGGGGGCGACGTCTTCATGAACACCGCTGAACGAGGTGCCTTCGGCATCCCGGACTCTTCCGACACCGTCGCCCTGCGGGTGGTGGACCCTGCTGCGCTTCCCACGGTTCCCGGGCAGCGCGCCCCGCAGCCCGAGGAGGCCGCCCCGGCGCCCGCGCAGAAGCCCGGCCGCGACCGCTACCTCGACCTGCTGCGGGCGCTCGCCCTGGTCCGCGTGGTGGTCTATCACAACTTCAGCTGGACCTGGCTGCCGATCGTCTTCCCCTCCATGGGTGTCATGTTCGCGCTGGCCGGGTCGCTGATGGCGCGGTCCCTCAACCGGCCGGCGCTGAGCGTGATCCGCGGCCGGCTGCGCCGTCTGCTGCCGCCGATGTGGCTGTTCGGCGCGGTCGTGGTGCCGCTGATGCTCCTGGAGGGCTGGCGGCCCGACCCCCACCACCACCCCAACTGGTGGTGGGCCGACCTGGCCTACTGGGTCCTGCCGCTCAGTGAGCCGCCGTTCGGGGCCACGCTGCACACCTTCGGCGGGCACCTGCCGAGTTCCTGGGCCGAACAGATCTCCGTGCCGCTGTGGTACCTGCGCGCCTACCTCTGGTATGTACTGCTGTCGCCGCTCATGCTCAAGGCGATGCGGAAGCAGCCCTGGGTCACCCTGCTGGTGCCGATAGCACTCGCGTTCCTCGTCAACTCCGGACTGGTCGACCAGTCCGGCCGGCTGATGGAAGCCGTCACCGACTTCACCACCTTCGGCTCCTGCTGGCTGCTCGGCATGGCCCACCAGGAGGGGCTGCTCCGCAAGATCCCGCAGTACGTCGTGCCGTCCCTCGCCCCGCTGGTGCTCATGTTCGGCTACTGGTGGCTGATGCGGTCGCCGGTGGACAACCCCCGGACCGGGCACGATCTGGAAGCGGTACCGGTCGCCCAGGCGATCTGGTCGTTCGGCGCGGTACTGCTGCTGCTCCATCTGAGCCCGTCCTGGGAGCGGTGGCCCAAGCCGCTGGAGCGGTTCAACGGCGTGATCAGCCTGCTCAACTCCCGCGCGGTCACCGTCTACCTGTGGCACTCCTTCGCACTGGTGCTGACCGAGCCGCTGATCGACCCGCTGTGGAGCAACTCCTTCTTCTACGACCACGCGCAGTGGCTGCTGGCCAGCCAGTGGACCCCGCTGGTGATCGCCGTCCCGCTGATCTGCCTGGCGATCCTGCTCTTCGGCTGGATCGAGGACGTCGCCGCCAAGCGCCGCCCACGGCTCTTCCCCTACCCTCGCCGCGCCAAGGGGGTTCGCGGCCGCTAGCAACTGGACACCCGCCGGGACTCTGGCGCCTGCATCCACGGTGATGCCCCGCTGTTCCCCGCTCGATCCGGTGCGGTTGCGGTGCGGCCGTTGAGACATGGCGACGAGGTCAGTGCTCGCGGCGGCCGCACTCGGCCGGGCACAGGGTCGACCCCGGAAGGGGCTCGGACTGCGTTCGCGGAGGACTTGGAGGCTGCTCGACCGTCCCGAGGTGTCCAGTACCCGATTCGTCTGGCGCACCTGGCTCGCCGACTCCGGCGGCCGGTGAGTACGAGACCTGGGACCCTGCTTCGCCAGGAGCCGATCCGCCATCGTGCCCTCTCCGCTACCGTGGCGGCCCATGACGGTCCTGATCATCGGCGGCAGCGGCTTTCTGGGAACTGAACTGGTCCGCCAGGCCATCGCGGCGGGGCACGAGACGGCCGCGACATTCACCTCCCGGCCCGGCAGAACCCCGGGTGTCGCCTGGCAGCCGCTCGACGTCCGGGACCCTGCGCGTATCGCCGGGCTGATCACCGACGTCGCGCCCTCGGTCGTCGTCAACGCGTCCAGCGGTCACTCCGACTGGGCGGTCACCGCCGACGGCGCGATCCGCGTGGCGCTGGCCGCCGCCGAGCAACGCTGCCGCCTGGTCCACGTCTCCAGCGACGCGGTGTTCTCCGGCACGCACGTCCACTACGACGAGAGCAGCCTGCCCGACCCGGTCTCCCCCTACGGCGCCGCGAAGGCCGCCGCCGAGACGGCGGTGCGGCTGCTGCTGCCGGATGCCGTCGTCGCCCGCACCTCGCTGATCCTCGGACACGGCAGGTCCGGGCACGAGCGGATGGTGCATGCCCTGGCCGCCGGCACCCGTGACGGGGTCCTGTTCACGGACGACATCCGTTGCCCGGTACATGTCGAAGATCTGGCCGCAGCCTTGTGGGAGCTCGCGCTGTCCGACACGGCCGGTGTGTTCCACCTCGCCGGGCCGGATGCCCTGAGCCGCTACGACCTCGGTGTCCTCATCGCCCGGAACCAGGGACTTGACGGTGCGCGCCTGCCCGCCGGGCGACGAGCCGACACCGACCTGCCCGGGCCCCTCGACGTACGCCTCGACAGCCACGCGACGCAGGAGCGGTTGCGGACCAGGCTCCGGGGCGCCCACGAGTTCCTCCGCTGAACCGCCCGCATCAGGGGAGAGACGCCCTGAACTCCGCCAGTGCCGTGAAATCGTCCTCCCGCAGCCCCACCCGGGGGCTGACGTGACGCAGCAGGGCCGGGCCGGGATGGTGGGCGCGGACGTACAGGGTGTCCGCCGGGCTCTGCTCGTCGTCCACCCACGCGAACGGCCGTCCCGCGGCGTACTCGACGATCGCCTCGGTCTTCCAGTGGACCCCGTCCGGCCGTTCCGCCAGCAGGCCCCGGCCGAAGTCGACGTAGGGCAGCTCGGGCAGGCCCACGACCGGGGCGATCCAGCGGTTGGCCTCGGCCATCCAGGTGGTCGCCCAGCACAGCTCGTAGCCGAGGGCGAGCAGCGCCGGGCCGTGGCCCGGGTTGAGCCAGACCCGCAGTGGGCGTCCGGGGCGGACGGTCGCCCGGATCGTCGTATAGCCCTCCGGCCGTCGTTCGGGCTGCGCCGCGTAGGGGTTGAGGGGGCCGTCGACGTCCAGGAACAGCAGAGGGCGGCTCATGGGGACAACGTAGGGCAGCGGAACCGGTCAGCGCCGCCGAGTTCTCCGCGCCCAACCTGACGAGCGCCAAGCGGCGAACGCCAAGCGGCGAACGCCGAACGGCGAACATCGGCGTTGTCGCCGTCATGCCGCCATGAAGTGCTCATATACCGCCCCCAGCCCGTCGACCGCCTCCCGGCCGGCGGGCCGCAGCGGTGCCCGCACCGGTCCGGACGGCAGGCCCAGCACGGTGAGCAGTGCCTTCGAGGTGACCGTGCCCGGCAGCCCCGCGGCCATCATCGCCTCGATCAACGGCGTGATCCGCAGCTGGAGTTCGGCCGCGCCGGCGGTGTCACCCGCGTCGAACGCGTCGAGGATCGCGGCGACCCGTCCCGGTACGACGTTCGCCACCGTACTCACACACCCCGCCGCGCCCACCGCGTACAGGGCGAGAACATGCTCGTCGCAGCCCGCGTAGTACGCCAGCTCCGTGCGTGCCAGCACCTTCTGGGCGCCGAGGAAGTCATACGAACAGTCCTTCACGGCCACGATCCGGGGGTGCGCGGCGAGCCGGACCAGCGTCTCCGGCTCGATACGGGTGCCGGTGCGGCCCGGGATGTCGTACAGCATCACCGGCAACCCGCTCGCCTCCGCCACCTCCAGGAAGTGCGCCTCCAGCGCGTCCTGCGGCGGCCTGCTGTAGTACGGCGACACCACGAGGACGCCGTCCGCGCCCGCCTTCTCCGCCGCCAGCGCCAGTTCGACGGTGTGCCGGGTGTCCGCGGTGCCCACGCCCGCCACCAGCGACACCCGCTCGCCCACCGCCTCCCGGACGGCCGCGATCAGTTCGGCCTTCTCCGTGTCCGACGTGGTCGGTGACTCGCCGGTCGTGCCGTTCAGCACCAGGCCGTCACAGCCCTCCGCCACCAGGTGCGCGGCCAGCCGCCGGGCACCGTCGAGGTCGAGCGCCCCGGAACCGGTGAAGGGCGTGACCATCGCGCAGAGGGTGCGGCCGAAGGGACGGGGCCGGGGTGAGCGGGCGGTGTCGCGTGCGTTCGTCATGGGGGTAGTCTCGGCAGCGCGACGGCTTAGCTCCACTTAATTCTTCTACCTACTACGTCTTAGGATTGCTAAGACGTGGCCTCCGGTGCGCCGAGGCCCTATGTCCAACTCGGCCACTCATGGGCCACTATGGGCCGGACGGTCACCGACGGCAAGTCATGGGAGGCGTCATGAAGCTCGGCAGGGCACTGGCCACCGGGGTCGCTGAGGAGCGGCCATTCGTCCACGACGAGGAACCCGAACTCCCCGTAGAGATCCACCAGCCCCAGGCGGTGTCGGTGCCCGAAGAGGTTCCGGCCGTCCGATGAGGCTGCGGCTCCCGGCGGAACGCCCGACGGAGCCGCCGACCGGCTACAAGATCGCCCACCCGATGCTGTCCCAGGACGGCGCCCGGGCCGGGTTCACCGGTGTGTCGCTGGGCGGTGCGCTGCCGTACGGGGTCCTGGACGACGCGTCCTGCGTCTACGGCCGACGGCACCGCCCGCCCGCGCGGCTGTGCGACTGCGGATTCCACTGCGTGCACGAACGCCGGGCCGCCGAGGCCCTGTTGTGCACCGCCGAGCACCGGGCGGCCGTACTGCTCGAAGTCTCCGTCCTCGGCGCCTACATCCGCTTCGAACGCGGCTTCCGCTACGCCCGGCAGCGGGTCCGTACGGCCACCGTCGGGCCCTGTGCCTGCGGCGCTCCGGCCGTCGCGCTCGCCGACGCGGGCTGGGGCAGGCCCGGGTGGCGTGCGTTGGCGGCCACCTGTGCGGGATGCGTCCGTGCGCGTACGTCCGTCTCGCTCGCCGGGTTCGCCCGGCTGTCCGGGCAGGGGCTGCGGGTGATCGCCGGGGGCGAGGGTGAGGGCGGGGCTGCTGGTGGGCGGGTGCCGGGAGAGGAGTACGGCGTGCCCGAACTCGTCGCCGAGGCCGCCCTGTTGCAGGCCCGCCTCGACTGGTTCCAGAGCCAGTTGGCGAAGCTCGGCGAACGGGGGGAGCCGGGCTGACCGCCGCCGACCTGGGTACTCGGAATGTACGCAAGCACAGCGGACGCCGACGAGACCAGGAGGGGTAGCACCGATGACGAAGAGGACCGCACACGGAACGGGGGCTCGACCGGCCGGTACCGCCGGCGCGTTCGCGGCGAAGGCCGGTCTCAAGGGGCGCACCCGGGCCCGCGCCGCCGACCTCAAGGACAAGGCCGGAACACTGACCGTACACCTGCGCGCGGGCGCCGCCAGGACCGGACACCGGGTCCAGGACCGGGCGGTGAGGAGCGGCCACACGGCCCAGGAGCAGGTGCTGAAGGCGCGGCATGTGCTTCAGGAGCGGTCGTTGAGGGCCGGACACGCTGTTCAGGAACGGTCGCTGAAGGCCGGGCACACCGTTCAGGAACGGGTCGGGCGGGCGGGGCGGCCGACGGCCGGCAGGGCGGCCGAAGCGGGGCGTGGCGCCGAGGGGAGTCTCCCGCAGCCCACGCGCATGGTCGTCAGGGCCGTCGTACGGCACCCCCGCCCGGTGCTGATCGCGGGCGCCGCCCTCGCCGCCGCGGGCATCGCGGCCGTGGTCAGGGGCGTGCTGCGCCGGAGCCGTCACCACTGAGATCCGCCGAGGTCTGCTGAGGTCCGCCGGGGTCCGGTGAAGGGTCCGTTCGGCCGGCTCACCGAAAATTCCAGCCTCCTGGACAAAAAAAGTTTTCGGTGAGACGGTGGAGCCATGCTGGACGTGACCGTGATCGAGGACCCCGAGGCGGCGGCCGTATCGCTGGACCCCATACGGGCCAGGCTGCTCGCCGAACTGGCCGCCGCGCCCGCGTCGGCCACCATGCTGGCCGGCAAGGTCGGGCTGCCCAGACAGAAGGTGAACTACCACCTGAAGGCGCTGGAACGGCACGGCCTGGTCGAGCTGGCGGATGAGCGGCGCAAGGGCAATGTCACCGAGCGGCTGATGCGCGCGACCGCGGCGTCGTACGTCATCTCGCCGGCCGCCCTGCCCGCCGTACAGCCGGACCCGGACCGCTTCCGCGACCAGCTCTCCGCGCGCTGGCTGCTCGCGCTCGGCGCCCGGCTGGTGCGCGATGTCGGCACGCTGATCACCGGCGCCGCCAAGGCCCGCAAACGCCTGGCGACCTACGCCCTGGACGGCGAGGTCCGTTTCGCCTCCGCCGCCGACCGGGCGGCCTTCGTGCAGGAGCTGACGGCGGGCGTGAGCGCGCTCATCCGCAAGTACGACGCACCGGAGACGGAGGGCGGCCGGGAGCACCGGATCGTCGTCGCGGTGCACCCCACGGTCAAGGACCAGCCCGTACCCGAACTGGATCATTAGGCAGCAGGAGCTCCATCATGTCCAAGGAATTCGAGATCGTCCGCGAGTTCGAGGTCGACGCCACGCCCGCGGAGGTGTGGGAGGCGATCACGAACGGCACCGGTGGCTATCTGTGGCCGATGCAGCCGCCCGAGCCCAGGGTCGGCGGTGCGGCGGCCTTCGGCTCCACCGTCACCGCGTACGACCCGCCGCACCACCTGGTCACCCGCAGTGAGAACGTCGGCTTCCCGACCCAGAGTGTCAACCAGCTGGAACACGTCATCGAGGAGCGCGAGGGCGGCCGCCGCGCCTGGGTGCGCTACGTGCACAGCGGGATCTTCACCGACGACTGGGACAACCAGTACGACGGCGCGAGCCGGCACACCGACTTCTATCTGCACACCCTGCGCGAGTACCTCACCCACTTCGCGCCCCGCCCGGTCGCCTTCGCCCAGCTCAACGGCCCCGAGGCGGCCCAGGCGCCGGACGCCTTCGACGCCGTGGGCCGGGCCCTCGGACTGCCGGACGACACGGCCGAGGGCGCCAAGGCGAGCGTCCGGGGGCCCGGCGGACGGGCCCTGGACGTGGTGGTCGACTACCGCAACCCGTACTTCATCGGGCTGCGCACCGACGACGCCCTCGTCCGGTTCTTCGGACGCAACCACTGGGGCGCCCCGGTCGGCATCAGCATCCACGACTTCGCGCCGGACGCCGACGCCGACGCGGACGAGACCGCCTGGCAGGACTGGCTGAACGGCGTGTTCGGCCAGTCCTGAGCCACCTGCGGTCCCGCTGCTCTGCCGCTTACGGGCGGAAGCGCAGCACCTGCGGGTCGTGGTCGCTGATCTGGTCGTGGAACTCCGAGTTGATGTGCACGCTGTCGTACTCGAAGTCGCAGCCGCGCCGGATCGCCGGGCTCACCAGGATCTGGTCCAGGACCTGCTCGTTGCCCTGGTAGTCGTAGGTGTAGCGCTCGCTCCTGGGCAGCGACTGGATCGCCGACCACAGCTCGCCGTCACCCTGGAGGATCTTGGTGGTGTCGGAGAAGTCGAAGTCGTTCATGTCGCCGAGCGCGATGACCTCGGCGTTCTTCTGAACGTCCAGGATGTTCTTGACGAACGCGTTGACCAGCGTCGCCTGCGCGTGGCGCTGGATCTCCGAGCTGCGGGTCGGGGGCTGGTACTGCGCGGTCAGCCCCTGGTCGCCGCCCTTGGAGTTGAGGTGGTTGGCGATCACGAAGACCGTCTTGCCGTGGAAGACGAACTCGCCGGCCAGCGGCTTGCGGCTGCTCGTCCACGCGGCGTCGGACGGGGCGATACGGCCCGGGGAGGCCGTCAGCTGGGCCTTGCCGTGCACCTTGGTGACGCCCACCGCGGTGGTGGAGTCGCCGCCCGCGCGGTCCACGAAGGACACCCGCTCGGGGTTGAAGAGGAAGACCTGGCGGATGTTGCCGCCGGGCTCGCCGCCGTCCTGGTCGTTGACCGGGTTGATGGAACGCCAGTCGTACCTCGGGCCGCCGGCCGCGACGATCGCGTCGATCAGCTTGTTGACGGTCACGCTCGCGTCGACCGTGCCGTCGTCCGTCGCGCCGTTGTTGTCCTGGATCTCCTCCAGGGACACGACGTCGGGCGACTGCAGGTTGTTCACGATCGCGGCCGCGTGCTTGTCGAACGTGGCGTCGGACGGGTCGAGGTTCTCGACGTTGTACGTGGCGACCGCGAGCTCGCTCCGCGACTGCTTCTTCGTCGTCTCGCGCTCCAGGCCGCCGCTCTTGAGGGTGCCGAGCCGGCTCGCGACGAGGGTGTAGCCGCCGTACTGGTTGTAGTCCATCGGGCCGGTCGTGGTGCCGGTCAGGGTGTCGCCGACGTTCGCCACCGGGAAGTCGGCGGTCGAACCGAGGGACTGGATCTGCAGACGGCCGGTGTTCTGGTCGTCGTAGGAGGCGTACAGCGAGCCGCCGCGGCGGGTGCGGTTCTCGTGCGGCTTCACCGTGACCCACAGCTCGCTGTAGGGGTCGGTGGCGGTGACCACACGAGTGTCGGCGACCTGGACGTTCATGCCCTCCAGGGACTCGTAGTAGTCCAGGGCGTACTTCGACGGCTGAAGGGCCAGGCCGTTGACCGAGCCGCTCGCGGCGGTGTCGCCCGCGGGGGAGTACTCGGCCGGCACCGACTTCGCGTCGATCACGACCGGCGCCGGGACCGCGTTGCCGGTGGAGACCGTGGTGATCGTCGGCTTGGTGATCTCGGTCAGCGACTGGTTGCCGGTGGAGGCACCGCCCGGGACGTACTCGGAGACCGTGCCGCTCACGGTGACGGAGTCGCCGACGGCGACCTTCGGGGTGGAGCTGGTGAAGACGAAGATGCCCTCGCTGGTGGCCGGGTTGTCGTCCGGCGTCGGATCCTGGAGCCAGAAACCTCTGGAGGAGCCGTAGGTGCGGGTGGCCGTGACGATGCCGGGGACGTCCGCCACCTTCTGGCCGGCGTACGGCGATACACGGGTGGTGCCCTGGATGTCGTGGATGCGCAGGCTGTCGGCCTGGGCGGGCGAGGTGAGGGCGACGGTGGAGGCCGCACTGCAGACGGCGGCGACGGTGAGCGCGGCGAGACGCGCGGAAGACCTGCTCGGCAAGGGAATCCCTCCGGGGACATGCAACGGTGCCGGGACGAGGGTGGCGTATGTGGAGCGTATGTATGGCGCGGGCATGACATCTGGATGTCTTGTGGACGACGCGGATGTGACACGCGTAGAAAGGGAGTGAACAGTTGTCCCCCCAGCTTCTACGCGCGTCAATCTCCTGCCTGCTCGGGGCAGTTGTCAAGGTTTCAGCCATGGACCGGACCCGGCGGGGAGATGAACCGGGCGGCATGGGTGGAAATCCGTCTAGGCTGAGCGGCTGAGTCGTACGGCCCCCAGGCGGTGGTCGTACGGTCGTCCGTACGGCGTCCATGTCGCCGTACGACCGCCCAGGCGTCCGAGGAGAACCAGCCGATGTCAGACAGCGCCCCCCTGCCCCCGGTGCGGCTGCGTTCCGAAGCGGAGCTGGCGCTCGCCGCGCTGTCCACGCCATTGCTGTCCCGGGCCGCCCGGCTGGCCCGCTGGGCCGGCCCCGACACCCGCGTCGACGCAGGCGGCGAACTGGTCGAGGAGCAGCTCCCGGCCGCCGCCGAGCTGCTCGGCCTCACCGGGGACGACTCGGCCGCATACGCCGACGAGGCCTGGCGGGTCGCCCTGGACGCCGGGCTCGTCGAGATCGCCGACGAGGAGACCGGGACCGTGGCCGCGGGGGAGGAGCTGACGCTGCTCACCGGGGGCTCCCCGCACGACGTCCTCGCGGTCTGGCAGGCCGCGCTGGAGACCGTGATCGCCGACGCGAGCGTGCCCGACCTGGACGGAATTGTCGACGCGCTGGACGAGGGCGGAGAGGTCGATTTCTCGTCACTCGGCTGGGACCCCGAAGCGGAGGCGGACTTCCTCGACGGCGTCCTCGGCAACCTGTATCTGCTGGCGGTGAGCGAGGGCGGCCCCGGCGCGGCTCCGGTGCCGCTGCCCGCGCTCGCCGCGTCGATGATCGTGCCCAGTGACATGGGGGAGCCGACCAACGACGTTCTCGAACAGGTCTCCGACGCGATGATGCGGCTCGACGACCAGTTCCGGGCGCTGGAGCCGATCGGACTGGTCGAGTACCAGCCGGTCGACGAGGCGCTCATGGGCGACGCGGAGGAGGAGCCGGCGGCGGGGCCGGTCGGCGAGGCCGATGTCGCCCGGTACGGCATGGTGCGGCTCACCCCGCTCGGCGCGTACGGACTGCGGGCGCGACTGCTGGAGGCGGGCTTCGAGGCGCCGGCGGTGGGAGAGCTCGCCGACAAGGGCGCGGACGCGCTGCTCGACGGGACGTCCGGGTTCCCGCAGGGCGCCGCGCAGGCCGAGACCGAGCAGTGGCTGGCACGTCGCGAACCGCTGCCCGCGGCGCGGGAGCTGCTCGCCGCGGCGCGCGGGGAGGACGCCGGCGCGCCACTGCGCCGGCTCCGCTGCCAGCAGGCGCTGTCCCTGGTCGGCCCCGAGGCCGAACCGGCGCTCCGCGAGGTCCTCGACGACCCCGAACTGGGCGGTCTGGCCAGGGTGTGGCTGACCGAGGGCGGCGCCGTGGACGTGCCGGCGCCCTCCCAGGACATGATCTTCTGGCTGACCATCGACACGGTCGCCGCGCAGCTGGCCGCCGAAGGCAACTCCGTGGAACTCCAGGCCCTGGTGGAGGGGTTGGCCCGGCAGCACGCCGGGTTCTTCGCCGAGGCATGGCGGGTGGACCACCCGGACACGGCCGATGTCCTGGAGGCGATGGGCCGCCTGCACCCGGACAAGAAGGTGGCGAAGGAGGCCAGGAAGGCGGCCTTCAAGGCGCGCTCGCAGCACGGGGGTTAGCGGCGCGCAGGCCCCGTCGGCAGAACGCCGCCCTCCGTGGGGTGTTCTTGGGCGGGGCTTTTGGCTGTCGTGGGGCGGTGCATACGGATTCATGGAACTGGTGAATCCGAAGTCGCCCGTTGTTCAACCGGTGTTCAGGGACGGCCGGGAACGTGTGCGCCGGATCGAGGCCCGCCACCCTCCACGGCACTCCCACCGTCACAGGAGACACCATGTCGCTCACCCGCAGGGATTTCGCCGGCAGAACCGCGATCACCGGCGCCGGTGTCGCGCTGGCGGGCAGCGTCGGCGCCCTTGCCACCGCCCCGAACGCCCTCGCCGCCACCGAGTCCGCCGCCACCGGGTCCGCCGCCACCGGGTCCGACGAGGCCGGGCGGGCCGACGCGCACGGCGGTGTCGGCTACGGACCGCTGATCGCCGACCCCGACGGCATCCTCGCGCTCCCCGCCCACTTCAGGTACGAGATCATCACCTACAGCGGGAAGACCCGGCTGGAGTCGGGCGAGTTCACCCCCTCCAACCACGACGGCACCGCCACCTTCGACGGCCCGCGCGGCGCCACCCTCCTCGTCAACAACCACGAACTGAAGGGCCCGCGCGCCGACTGGGCCCACCCCGTGCCGCTCACCGAGGGCCTCGTCTACGACCCCGCCGCCGCCGGTGGCTGCACGGTCGTCGAGGTCCGCCCCGGCGGCCATGTCGCGGAGTGGGTCGGCATCGCCGGCACCTCCACCAACTGCGCGGGCGGCCACACCCCTTGGGACACCTGGCTGACCTGCGAGGAGACCGAGGACAAGGCCGGGGCCAACGGCATGACCAAGGACCACGGCTATGTCTTCGAGGTCGACCCCGAGGACCGCCGGGCCAACCGCGACCCCAAGCCGGTCAAGGCGCTCGGCCGGTACGCCCACGAGGCCGTCGTCGTCGACCCCAAGCGCGGCCACCTCTACCTCACCGAGGACGCCTCCGGCCCCAACGGCCTGCTCTACCGCTGGACCCCGCCGACGGGCTTCCACCACGGCCGCGGCCGGCTGCGCACCCTCGCCGACGACGCCGGCGTGCTCCAGGCCTTCAAGTGCTTCGACTCCGGCGGCCAGTTCGTCGACGACCTCTCCCGTGCCACGAAGACCGGCACGGTCTACGGGGTCGACTGGGTGGACGTCCCCGACCGCGACGCGAGGACCACCTCCGTCCGCAAGCAGTTCGGCACCGGCCAGGTCACCCGCGCCCGCAAGCTGGAGGGCATGTGGTGGGGCGACGGCGGCGCTTACATCGTCTCCTCCTATGCCCGCGGGGAGAGCCCGGTCCAGCACGACGGCGCCGTCTGGTTCTACGACCCGAAGCGCCGCACCCTCACCCTGAAGGTCCTCATCGGCGTCAACCCGGACCCGTCGGTGGAAGGCAACTTCGACGGCCCCGACAACATCACCGTCTCCCCGTACGGCGGTCTGGTCATCGCCGAGGACGGCGAGGGCCTCCAGCACCTGTTCGGCGCCACCGACACCGGCCGTACCTACCCCATCGCCCGCAACGAACTGAACATCGGGACCGAAGACGAGCCGGAGTACAGCGAGTTCACCGGCGTCACCTTCTCGCCCGACGGCCGGACCCTGTACGCCAACATCCAGACCCCGGGCATCATGCTCGCCATCACCGGGCCCTGGAAGCGCCAGAAGCGCTGCTGAGCTTAATTCGTTCGCTCGATTCGCGGCCGTCCTCCTAAAGTGATGCACGTCCAGGTGCGAAGGCAGGACCTACTTCCACTCTTAATGGGGCGGCCGCGGGTTCGAGTCCCGCCACCGGTACAACGTGCCGGTGTAGCTCAGGGGTTAGAGCACCTATGTCGGTTCCGCCGACTTCGATCTCTGGACACCGAAAACTTCATGCACCTCCCGGTGCGTGTGCTCTTGAACTCGGGAGGCGCAGCTCATGGTGGGTGTCCGGTGCGCAGGCAGCGGTTACTTCAGGTCTTGGTCCCCGACAGGGGGTGCGGGTTCGAATCCCGCCATCGGCCCAGGCCGGTGTGGCGGAATGGCAGACGCGCCAGGTTATGGTCCCGTCGCCGATCCCTGAACTCGGACATCCTCCTTCTGTTGCGCCTCCTCCGAAACTCCAATGAATTCGGGGGAATTCACCATGGCGCGATTCAACACCAAGGCGGCCCGGGCGCAGCCCACTTCCCGTGTCACGTCGACGGGACGGGTGCTCCGTACCTACCAGGGCGGCCGCGGCCGGGAGCGGGACGCGCGTTCCGAGCTCTTCCTGCTCGCGATCTCCAACTTCGTCTCGCAGCAGACCTTCTACGAGTCCGGTGCCGACCGCGACGACCGGTTCGCGGGGCTCGTGCGCGAGCTCGCCGTCACCGACCCGGACTGGACGGCCGGCCTGCTCGGCTGGCTGCGCGGCGAGGGCAACATGCGGACCGCGTCGCTCGTCGGCGCCGCTGAGTACGTGCACGCCCGCCTGGCGGTGGGCGCCACCGGCGGACCGTCGAACCGGCAGGTCGTCGCCTCCGTGCTGCAGCGGCCCGACGAGCCCGGCGAGCTGCTCGCCTACTGGACCGCCACCTACGGCCGCGCCGTCCCCAAGCCCGTCAAGCGCGGGACCGCGGACGCCGTACGGCGGCTCTACCACGGCAGGTCGCTGCTCAAGTACGACACCGCGTCCAAGGGCTACCGGTTCGGCGACATCCTCAACCTGGTGCACGCGGCGCCGGACCCGGACAAGCCGTGGCAGGGCGAGCTGTTCCGGTACGCGCTGGACCGGCGGCACAACCCGGACACTGCCGTACCGCCCGGGTCGAGCCCGGTGCTCGCCGCGCACCGCGAGCTGATGGGACTGCCCGTCGAGCGGCGGCGCGCGGTCGTCACCGCGCCCGGCGGCGCCGAGCGGCTCGCCGCGGCGGGACTGACCTGGGAGGCGCTGGCCGGCTGGCTCCAGGGGCCGATGGACAAGGCGGCCTGGGAGGCCGTGATCCCCTCCATGGGGACCATGGCGCTCGTCCGCAACCTGCGGAACTTCGACGAGGCCGGAGTCTCGGACGAGGTCGCCGCCGAGGTCGCGGCCCGGATCAGCGACCCCGCGGAGGTGGCGCGGTCGCGGCAGTTCCCCTTCCGCTACCTCGCCGCGTACCGGCACGCGCCGTCGCTGCGCTGGTCCTACCCGCTGGAGCGGGCGCTCGGCCACTCGCTGGCCAACGTGCCCGCGCTGCCGGGCCGGACCCTGGTGCTCGTCGACCGTTCCGGCTCGATGTTCTACTCGCCGCTGTCGGAGCGCTCGCAGCTCAACCGGGCCGACGCGGCGGCGATCTTCGGCACCGCGCTCGCGCTGCGGGCGGCGGACGCGGACCTCGTCGAGTTCGGCACGACGAACAAGCGGCTGGACTTCGACCGGGCCGAGTCGGTGCTGAAGATCCTCGGCCGCTTCGGCGACCTGGGCGGCACCGACACCACCTCGGCGATCCGCGCCCACTACCGGGGACAGGACCGGGTGCTGATCGTCACCGACGAGCAGTACACGTACAACCGGCACGGCGACCCGACCCAGCAGGTCCCGGCGCACATCCCGGTCTACACCTGGAACCTGGCCGGCTACCGGGCGGGCCACGGCCCGTCGGGCAAGGCCAACCGGCACACCTTCGGCGGCCTCACCGACGCGGCCTTCCGCATGGTGCCGCTGCTGGAGGCGGCCCGGCACGCCGACTGGCCGTGGGCGGCCTGACCGGCCGACCGCCGGCTCTGAACGTGACCCGCACCTTCACGGGGGGTGCGGGTCACACCCATGCCCGCCGCACTCTTGTCCTCGTCCCCACTGATATCTAACATTTCAGTTCATGGAGGCCCTGCGACCCCTGCCCCGCACCCTGCTCCGGGACCGCGCGTACACCGCGATCCGGGACGCGATCGTCACCGGGGAGATCGAACCCGGTGCGGTGGTGCGCGACGCCGAGTTCGCGGAGCGGCTCGGGCTGTCCCGGGCGCCGGTGCGGGAGGCGTTCGCCCGGCTCGTCGACGAGGGGCTCCTGGAGAGCAAGCCGCAGAGCTACACCCGGGTCACCCCGGTCGTGGCCGCCGACGTACGGGACGCGGCGGCCGTGGTCGGCGCCATGCACGAGTTGGCCACCCGGGCCGCCGTACCCCGGCTGCAGGACGCCGACCTGGCGGGGATGCGCACGGCCAACGACCGGTTCGCCGCCGCCGTACGCGCCGGCGACGTGGACGAGGCCCTGCGCGCCGACGACGAACTGCACGACGTGCTGGTCCGGGCGAGCGGCAACCGCGCGGCCGCCGCCACCGTCGCCCGCTACACCCCGCTCATCCGCCGCCTGGAGCGCCGCCGCTTCGGCGAGGGCGGCTCCTGCCGCTCGGCAGGTCTGCACGAGCGGCTCATCGAGGCCTGCGCGGCCGGTGACACGGAGGCAGCGGTCCGGGTCACGGCCGACATCTGGAACACCCTCGCAGAACTGGCCGACGACGACACCACCGACTGAACCGCTCCTCCAGGAGGCCCCCATGTCCCTTTCCTCGTACGACCGTTACCCCCTCCTCTTCGGCCCCTCGCCGGTGCACCCGCTGGAGCGCCTCACCGCTCACCTCGGCGGCGCCGCGCTGTGGGCCAAGCGGGAGGACTGCAACTCGGGCATCGCGTACGGCGGGAACAAGACGCGCAAGCTGGAGTACCTGGTCGCCGACGCCCTCGCCAAGGGCTGCGACACCCTCGTCTCCATCGGCGGGGTGCAGTCCAACCACACCCGCCAGGTCGCCGCCGTCGCCGCCCGCGCCGGACTCAAGTGCGTGCTGGTGCAGGAGAGTTGGGTGGAGTGGCCGGACTCCGTGTACGACAAGGTCGGCAACATCCTCATCAGCAGGCTGGCCGGGGCCGATGTACGCCTCGTCCGGGCCGGGTTCGGGATCGGCTTCAAGGAGAGCTGGGAACTGGCGCTGCGTGAGGTGGAGGAGTCGGGCGGCAAGCCGTACGCCATCCCGGCCGGCGCCTCCGACCACCCCTTCGGCGGCCTCGGCTTCGCCAACTGGGCGTACGAAGTCGCGGAGCAGGAGCAGCAGTTGGGCGTCTTCTTCGACACGGTGATCGTCTGTTCGGTGACCGGCTCGACCCAGGCCGGCATGGTCGCCGGGTTCGCCGCGCTGGAGGAGGCGGGCGGTCGCGAGCGCCGGGTCATCGGCATCGACGCCTCCGCCAAGCCCGCCGAGACCCGCGAACAGGTGGCCAGGATCGCCCACCGCACCGGCCGGCTCATAGGCGTCAAGCGGGAGCTGACCGTCGACGACGTCGAACTCGACGAGCGCTACCACGCGGGCATCTACGGCGTCCCGGACGACACCACCCTGGAGGCGATGCGCCTCGCGGCCCGCACGGAGGGCATGGTGACGGACCCGGTGTACGAGGGGAAGTCGATGGCGGGGATGGTCGACCTGGTCGAACGGGGCGAGATCGGCACCGACTCCACGGTCCTCTACGCCCACCTGGGCGGCCAGCCTGCACTGAACGCGTACAGCGCGGTGATCTAGCCGCGGGCTCGGCTCGGCGGGGAAGGTGCCCCGGTCGGTCCGTGCCGGTGGACCGGGGCACCTGTCGCGAGCGTCAGCTGATCGCCTCGGCGGCGTCACCGATGAGATCGGCGACGACCTTGGGGTGGCTGATCATCACGACGTGGGACGAGTTCGGCACTTCGACGACCTTGCGCGCGCTCGCACGGCTGTACATCCAGCGCTCGCAAGCCGGCGGAATCGCCTTGTCCCGGCCGGCGACCAGGCCCCACGACGGGATCGTCTTCCAGGCCGCGGCCGTGGTCGGGTGGATGAAGGAACCGGCGTCGAACGGCCGCTGCGTGGCCTGCAGGACCCGGAAGTCAGCGGTCGGTATCCGCCGACGGTTCGCCGAAGCGGCTCGCAGTGGCTGTGGAGTCTGCTGGAGCGGTTCGACTTGGGGCTCGACCGCGTGGCCGTGACCAGCCCCCACCCACCCGCAGCCGACACACGACCCCACAGCGACAAGGTGCACTTCGTGCGGGCCGACGATCAACAACGCGAGACGCGCGCCGGGCGGCCAACTCCTGCACGACATGCGGGAGGTGATCCACCGGATCGACTTCTTCACCTCGCTCTTCCACACGGTCGTGGTGGCCACGGTCGGCACCCTGCTCGTGCTGTTCTTCGACTCCCTGGCCGCCTTCGTGTTCGCCAAATACGCGTTCCCGGGCCGGAAGATCCTGTTCGGCGTTCTGCCGGCCACCTACATGATCCCGGCGCAGCTGTCGCTGGTCCCGCAGTTCGTCACCATGGCCCACTTCGGCTGGGCCGGCACCCTGAAGGCGCTGATCGTCCCGGGGGCGGCCAACGCGTTCGGCATCTTCTGGATGCGCCAGTACGCGCAGAACTCCCTGCCCGACGAACTCCTCGACGCCGGACGTATCGACGGGGCCGGCTTCTTCCGCCTGTACTGGCAGGTGGCGATGCCGCTCTTCGGAGCCCGGCGGTTCCTGCGGGACCTGGCGGCGGGGGCGACGAAGATGTAGCCGGCCTCCTAGGCCTCCTGTCGGCGTGGGCTCGTGATCACGAACGCCGCCACCAGGAAGGCGGCCAGCGCGACCAGCGATCCGATGCCGAAGGCGCGGGCGGCGCCATGGGTGAGGATCTCGGCGGGCGTGCCGGTCGTGTGCCTGGTCACGGTGCCGTACACCGTGACCAGGACGGCGAGTCCCAGAGTCCCGCCCAGCCACTGCAGGGTCTGCAGCAGTCCGGAGGCGGCGCCCGCCTCCCGGGGCTCGATGCGGGCGAGGATGGTCGCGTTCAGGGGCATGAAGCTCAGGCCGACGCCCGCGCCCAACAACAGCAGCGGGCCGAGCAGCCCGGTGGCGTAACCGTCGCCGGGCCGCAGCCGCCACAGCCAGCCGCCGGCGACGGCGAGCAGGGCGATGCCGGTGAGCAGCAGTGGCTTGGCCCCGAAGCGGGCCAGCAGCCGCGGCAGCACCCGCACCACCGCGAACATCGTCAGGGTCATGGGAAGGAACGCGAACCCGGCGCGCAACGGGCTGTACTCCAGGACCTGCTGGCAGATGAGGGTGAGGAAGTAGAAGGCGCCGAACATGCCCGCGGGCAGCAGCATGACGGTGAGGTAGCCGCCCGCCCGGTCGCGGTCGGCGAACAGCCCGAGCGGCATGACCGGTTGACCGGCCCGGGACTCGATCAGGGCGAAGCCGAAGAGCAGCGCGACCGCGCAACTGAACCCGAGCAGGGCCTGGGTGTCGCTCCACCCGTCCTCGGAGACCCGGATGAACGCGTACACCAGCGAGGTCGTCCCGGCCGTCCCGGTCAGCGCGCCGGCCAGGTCGAAGCGGCCCGCGTGCCGCGGGGTCTCGGTCACGAAGCGGGGCAGGGCCAGGAACAGGCCGATGCCGATGGGCACGTTGATGAGCAGGGCCCAGCGCCAGGACGCCCACGAGGTGAGCATGCCGCCCAGGACCAGACCGACGGAGCCGCCGATACCGGCCATGGAGGAGTAGACGCTCAGGGCGTGATGGCGGCGCGGTCCCTGGGGGAAGTTGGTGGTGATCAGGGCCAGGGTGCTGGGGGCGATCAGCGCCGCGCCGACGCCCTGCAGCGCGCGTGCCGCGAGCAGCCAGCCGCCCGCTCCGGCGATTCCGCCGAGCAGCGAGGAGAGCGCGAACAGCAGTGCGCCGGTGCCGAGCGTACGGCGGCGGCCGACGATGTCGCCGACCCGCCCGCCGAGCAGTAACAGACCGCCGAAGGCGAGGGTGTAGGCGTTGAGCACCCAGGAGAGGCCGGTGCGGCTGAACCCCAGGTCCTGCTGGATGTCGGGCAGTGCGACGTTGACGACGGTGGAGTCGACGCCGACCATCATGTACGCGGTGACGATGACGAGGAGGGCGGAGCGGAGCCTGGCGGGGTGCGCGGAGGCCGGCGGGGTACCTGCGGTGGTGGACGGGCTGGACGGGGCTGACATGAGCTTCTCCCGTTCTGGACGTCCCCGGATACCGACACCGACGCGGGCACGGGCATGGGCGCGTATGGGCAGGCGGACTGCCCGGGGAGCACACGGCGATAACCGGGGACTGTCTCCGTTTGGTGCTCGATAAGATACGGAGACGGTCCCCGGTTTGCAAGGAGTAACTGGATGACGCAGGTCAGGCCGATGCGCGCGGACGCTCGTCGCAACTACGAGCGATTGCTCGAGGTGGCCGTCGAGGCCTTCGCCGAGCATGGGGAGAACGCCTCGCTGGACGACATCGCCAAACGGGCGGGCGTCGGCTCCGGCACGCTCTACCGGCACTTCCCGACCCGGCAGGCACTGCTGGAGGCCGCGTTCGTGGACCGGCTGGAGGGACTGGCGGCGAAGGCCGACGAGTTCGCGGCGGAACTTCCTCCGGCCGCGGCGCTGACGGAGTGGCTGAACGAACTGTGCGTCGCCACCATCCAGGTGCGCGGTCTGAAGGCCCTGCTGGGCTCGGCCGTCACGGACGGCAGCTCGGCCACGGTCACGGCCTGCGGCGTCACGGTCCGCGGCGCGGCGACCCGGCTGGTGGACGCGGCCAAGAAGGAGGGCACCTTGCGCCCCGACATCGAGCCGATCGAACTTCTGCGCCTGGCCCATGGACTGGCCACGGCCTCGGAACTGGCCGACGGGCAGGGCAGGGAGATCCGGCGCTATCTGTCCCTGCTCACGGAGGGGCTGCGGCCGTAGCGCCCACGGCCGCGCACCCGCTCCTGAGCGCCTACAGCGCCTCCGCCCCCGGCTTCACCATGTTCCGTACCGTCCGGGCCTTCACGAACTGTCCGATCGCCGTCATGTCCCACTCCCCGGAGAACTGCCGGACGAGCTTGGCCATCATCACGCCAGTCTGCGCTTCCGCGTTGGTGAGGTCGAAGCGCACCAGTTCCTCGTCGGTCGAGGCGTCCAGGAGGCGGCAGTAGGCCTTGGCGACCTCCGTGAACTTCTGCCCGGAGAAGGAGTTGACCGTGAAGACCAGGCCGGTGACCTCCGGGGGGATCCGGCCGAGGTCGACCACGATCACCTCGTCGTCGCCGCCTCCCTCACCGGTGAGGTTGTCGCCCGAGTGCTTGATCGCGCCGTTCAGGATGGACAGTTTGCCGAAGTAGCAGCTGTCGACGTGGTCGCGCTGCGGGCCGTACGCGATGACCGACGCGTCCAGGTCGATGTCCTTGCCGCGGAACGCCGGCTCCCAGCCCAGGCCCATCTTCACCTGGGCGAGCAGCGGGCGGCCGCCCTTGACCAGGGACACGGTCTGGTTCTTCTGGAGGCTGACCCGGCCCTTGTCGAGGTTGATCTTCCCGGCGCCGGGGGCGGGAGGAGCGGGCGGGGCGGCCGGCATCGGGGGAGCGGCGGCCGGCGCCGGCTGGACCGCCGGGGCCTCAGGTGCCGCCGCGGCCGGTTCCTCCACCGTCACGCCGAAGTCCGTCGCGATGCCGGCCAGGCCGTTCGCGTACCCCTGGCCGACCGCGCGGGCCTTCCACGCGCCGCCCCGCAGATAGATCTCCACGACCACCAGGGCCGTCTCCGTGCCCAGGTGCGGAGGCGTGAACGTGGCCAGCACCGAGCCGTCGTCCGCGTTGCGGATCGTCGCCGTCGGCTCGATGCCCTGGAAGGTCTGCCCTGCGGCGTCGGGGCTCGCGGTGACGACGATCTTCTCGATGCCGGGCGGCACGGCGGCCGTGTCGACGGTGATCGCGTCCGGGGACGCACCGCCGCCGGAGCGGTACGTCACACCCGGGCCGTTCGGCTGGTTGTAGAAGATGAAGTCGTCGTCGGAGCGCACCTTGCCGTCGCCCGTGAGCAGCAGGCCCGACACGTCGAGCCGCACCGGGGCGGCGACGTCCACCGCCACCCGGGAGACGGGGAGAGGGATGTTCGAGCCAGGGGTCATAGCTGTCATGCCGGGTGAACGAACCACCTCGCTTTACCGTTCCCTTAAACTTCTACGGCACCACGACGACCTTCCGTCCCACGCCCGCCGCGAACTGCTCCAGTGCCTGCGGATAGCTGTCGAGCGGCAGCCGGTCGCTGATGAAGACCTCCGGGTCCAGGACCCCGTTCGCGAACAGCTCCGCCGCCCGTTCGTAGCTGTGCAGCACGGCCATGGAGCCGGTGATGGTGATCTCCTGGTTGTAGATGCGGTACGGGTCGATCGTCACCCGGGCCGCGTAGTTGGCGACGCCGAACTGCAGGAACGTGCCGGCCTTCGACACCCGCTCCAGGCCGTCCTGGATCGCCGCCGCGTTGCCGGTCGCGTCGATCACCACGTCCCAGCCCTGCGGACGGTCCAGCTCGTCGGCGTTCGCCGCGGACGCCGAGACGCCGAGCCTGCGGGCGGTCTCCAGCCGGGCCGGGTTCAGGTCGACCACGTCGACGCTCGCCGCGCCGGTCCGCTTGGCCAGCTCCAGCATCATCAGGCCCATGGTTCCCGAGCCGTAGATCAGGACGTGGGTGCCGAGGCGGGACCGCAGGACGTCGTAGCCGCGCACCGCGCACGACAGCGGCTCGACCAGGGCCGCGTCCTGGGTGCGGACGTGCTCGGGGAGTTTCACGCAGTTGGCGACGGGGGCGACGGCGTACTGCGCGGCCCCGCCCGGGACCGTGACCCCGATCGCGGCCCACCGCTCGCAGAGGTTGTTGTGGCCGGCCCGGCAGTAGCGGCACTCGAAGCAGTACAGGGACGGGTCGACCGCGACCCGGTCGCCGATCGCCACCTCGGTCACCTGGGAGCCGACGCCCACCACCTCGCCGGCGAACTCGTGTCCCGGCACGATCGGCAGCTTGGGCGCGAACTCGCCCTGGAGGATGTGCAGATCCGTGCCGCACAGGCCGCACGCGGCCACCTCCACGACGACCTCGCGGGGGCCCGGTGTCGGGTCCGGGACCTCGGTGACGACGGCGCGGCCCACGGACTCGATGACGGCGGCCTTCATTTGACGGCTCCCAACGACAGGCCCTGGACCAGCTTGTCCTGGGCGGCGAACCCCGCGGCGAGCACCGGCAGGGAGACCACGAGCGACGCGGCGCACACCTTGGCCAGGAACAGGCCCTGGCTGGTGATGAAGCCGGTCAGGAAGACGGGGGCGGTCTCGGCGACCACGCCCGTCAGGACTCGGGCGAAGAGAAGTTCGTTCCAGCTGAAGATGAAGCAGATCAGGGCGGTCGCGGCGATGCCGGGCAGGGCGATCGGGGCGACCACGCGCCACAGGATCGTCGGCAGCCGGGCGCCGTCGATCTGCGCCGCCTCGATCACCGCGACCGGGACCTCGGCGAGGAAGGACTGCATCATCCACACCGCGATCGGCAGGTTCATGGAGGTGTAGAGGACGACCAGGAACCAGATGTTGTCCAGCATCCCGGTGTTCTTCGCGAACAGGTAGATCGGCAGCAGCCCGGCCACCACCGGCAGCATCTTCGTGGAGAGGAAGAAGAACAGGACGTCCGTCCACTTCCTCACCCGCCGGATCGACAGCGCGTAGGCCGCCGGGAAGGCCAGGACGAGGACGAAGAGGGTCGAGACGATCGACGCGACCGCCGAGTTGATCAGCGCCGGCCAGGGGCTCGCGCCGCCGCCGGCCCCGAAGAACTCGCGGTAGCCGTCCAGGGTGAGGGCGGCGCCGAAGGACGGCGGGTTGGCCGCCGCGTCCGCCTCGGAGTGGAAGGACGTCAGCGCCATCCAGGCGATGGGGAAGAAGAAGACGATACCGGCCAGCCAGGCCACCAGGCCGATGCTCAGGCCCCGGTGCTTCCTGACGCGTAGGGCGAGGCTGCTCATGCGCGGGACGCCTCCTCTCGGAACAGGGACGACACCACGCGCAGGGCGAAGGTCGCGATGATGATCGAGCCGATGACCACCAGGACTCCGGCGGCCGAGGCGAGGCCGTTCTCGTGGGCCTGGTAGAAGCTCTGGTAGACGGTGTAGGGGAGGTTGGCGGTGCCCAGGCCGCCGGACGTGATGGTGAAGACCGCGTCGAAGTTCTGGACGATGTAGATGCAGCCCAGCAGGGCGCCGAGTTCGAGGTAGCGGCGCAGGTGCGGAAGCGTCAGATGGCGGAAGATCTGCCACTCGCCCGCGCCGTCCACCCGTGCGGCCTCGATCTGTTCGGGGTCCCGGCTCTGCAGTCCGGCGAGCAGGATCAGCATCATGAACGGCGTCCACTGCCACACCAGGGCGGCCTCGACCGCCAGCAGCGGGGTGTTGGAGATCCAGTCGGGCTGCGGACCGCCGACGTAGTGCAACAGGCCGTTGAGCAGGCCGTATTCGGGGTTGTAGAGGACGTGCTTCCAGAGCAGCGCCGCGGCCACAGGGACCACCAGGAAAGGGGCGATCAGCAGGGTGCGGACGATGCCCCGGCCGCGGAACCTGTTGTCCAGCAGCAGCGCGAGCGCGAGGCCCAGCACCAGGCTGACCAGCACCACCGTCACGGTGAGCAGCACGGTCGTCCAGACCGAGTGGCGCAGGTCCGGGTCGGTGAGGACCTGGCGGTAGTTGTCGACGCCGGTGAAGTGACGGGCCTTCGGGTAGAGGGCGTTCCAGTCGAAGAAGGAGATGACCACCGTGGCCACGAACGGCAGCTGGGTCACGACGATCATGAAGACCAGGGCGGGCAGCAGAGGGGCCCGGGTGGCCCAGGCGCGCAGACGGGCCGAGGGCGGCCGCGAGGCGCGTGCGGGGGTTGCTGCGTAGGGGGCTGTCGTCGCGGTCATCGTCCCTCGTACTCCTTGGAGATCTTCTCGGCGAGCTGCTGGGACTTCTTCAGGGCCGAGTCGACGGACTGCCGTCCGGCGATGGCCGAGCTGATCTCCTGGGAGACCTTGGTGCCGAGATCGGTGAACTCGGGGATGTCGACGAACTGGATGCCGGGTGCGGGGCGCGGCTGGACGCCCGGGTCGTTCGGGCGGGCGCTCTCGATGGCCTCCTTGGTCATCTCCTGGAACGCTGCGGCCGACTTCACGTAGTCGGGGTTGGTGTACGTCGACGCCCGCTTGCCCGCCGGGACGTTGGACCAGCCGCTGGTCTGGCCGACCAGGTCCTCGTACTGCTTGCTGGACGCCCAGGACACGAACTTCCAGGCCTTGTCGGGATTGCGGGAGGCCTTCTGGATGCCCCAGGCCCAGGTGTAGAGCCAGCCGGCGGACTTGGTCCGTTCGACGGGGGCGGGGACATAGCCGAGCTTGCCCTTGACCGGGGAGCCGTTCGCTTCAAGGAGGCCGGCCGCTGAGGTCGCGTCGTACCACATGGCGACCTTGCCCTGGGTCATGTTGTTGAGGCACTCGGCGAAGCCGGACTGCGGGGCGCCCGACTCACCGTGCTTGCGGACCAGGTCGACATAGAACTTCGTCGCGTTCTCGAACCCGGGCGAGGTCAGCCGGGCCTTCCAGTTCTTGTCGAACCAGGTGCCGCCGAAGGTGTTCACGACCGTGGTCAGCGGCGCCATCATCTCGCCCCAGCCGGGCAGCCCGCGCAGACAGACGCCGCGCATGCCGGGCTGCGCGCCGTCCACCTTGGCGGCGAGGTCGGCGACCTGCTGCCAGGTGGGGTGCGCGGGCATCGTCAGGCCCTTCGCCGCGAACACGTCCTTGCGGTACATCAGGAAGGACGACTCGCCGTAGAAGGGCTGGCCGTAGAGCTTGCCGTCGCTCGCGGTCAGGGACTCGCGCATCGGCTGGAGGATGTCCTGCTCGTCGTAGCCCGGGTCCTTGGCGACATACGAGTCCATCTCGTGCAGCCAGCCGTTGCGGGCGTAGATCGGTATCTCGTAGTTGGACAGGGTGGCCACGTCGTACTGGCCGGCCTGGTTGGCGAAGTCCTGGCTGATCTTGTCGCGGACGTCGTTCTCGGGCAGCACGGTGAAGTTGACCTTGATGCCCGTCTCCTTGGTGAAGCGCGGGGCGAGCTTTTGGAGTTCCGTCATCTGAGGGTTGTTGACCATCAGCACATTGATCGAGTCGCCGCCGGAACCGGACCCGCCCGCACCGACCCAGCAGCCGGAGAGCAGCGGGGCGAGCAGCGTCCCTGCGGCGGCCATGGCGAGGGTGACTCGCGGCCTCCGTCGGCTCGGGGTTCGCATGGATCGCTCCTGGGTGAATCGGGATATATGGGGCAGTGCGGGGTGTGGAAAGGCCTTCAAGGGGTGAGGGTGGCGGGTCAGACCCGGATGACCTGTGGGCCCAGCAGGGAGTAGCGGTGGGCCTCGGCGCTGGGGAGCAGGGTGCTCGTCACGATCGCCTCCAGGGCGCCGACCTCGGCGAAACGGCAGAAGCTGACGGCGCCGAACTTGGTGTGCACGCCCGCGAAGACCGTCCGGCGTGCGGCGCGGATGGCCTGGGCCTTGACCTCGCCGACGGCGGGGTCCGGGGTGGTCAGCCCGTGCTCGCGCGAGATGCCGTTGGCTCCAATGTAGGCGAGATCGAGAACGAAACCGGCGAGCATCTTCGTCGTCCAGTGGTCGACGGTCGCCAGTGTGCCGGCCCGCACCCGTCCGCCGAGCAGCAGGACCGACATGTTCTCGGTCTCGGCGAGCGTGCCCGCCACCGGCAGCGACGCCGTGACCACGGTCAGCGGCCGGTCCGTCGGCAGCGCTTCGGCGATGAGCTGGGGGGTGAAGCCCTCGTCGACGAAGACGGTCTCGGCGTCGCCCAGCAGCTCGGCGGCGGCCGACGCGATCCGCCGCTTCTCCGGGACATGGCTGGTCGAGCGGAAGGCGAGCGTGGTCTCGAAGCCGGCGCTCTCGACGGGATACGCGCCCCCGTGGGTGCGGCGCACCAGGCCGTGGTCCTCCAGCGCGCGCAGGTCGCGGCGGATGGTCTCCTTGGCCACGCCCAGGGCGTCGGAGAGGGCGGTGACATCGACGGAGCCCGTGGCCCGCGCGACCCGCACGATCTCGCGCTGGCGCTCTTCCGCCGTGTTCGTGCTCATCCCGTCACCCACTCCCTCGTGGAAACGCCGTGCAACCGCCCGTGGAACCGCCCGTGGAACCGGCCGTGGGACCGCTTGGGGCTGCCCGCGGAACTGCCCGTTCGGGCCATGCAGCAAGTTCTACAGCGGGTGTGCGACGCTGACCAGGCCTGTTGCGGGCCCGATACTGCCCGTGTGTGCCCGTTTGCCGGGCGGAGTGCCCGCCTCGGACCTGCGCGGCTGCCGGGGGAGGGGTGGGAGCGGGCGGCCCGGATGCCCGAATACGACGGCGGGCGGGCCCGTTCGGTGCCCGCCCGCCGTCGTACGTGACCGTTTTCCGCCGCCGCGTGTCTTTCAGTACGGCCAGATCGGCGGGTCGTTGACGAAGCGGCCGCCCAGGTGGGTGTGGGCCGGGTTCTCCGGGTCCAGTTCGCCGTGCTCGGCGATCAGCTTGTCGGCGTACTGCTCGGAGTCGTCCTGGGGCTCGTAGCCGAGCGCCCGTGCGCCGGTCAGGTCCCACCACAGGCGGGTGTTGGCTGAGGAGCCGTAGACGACGGTGTGGCCGACCTCCTCGGCGGTCAGGGCCGCGTGGAAGAGCCGGGCGCCGTCGGCGGGGCTCATCCACACCGAGAGCATGCGCACGTCCGTCGGCTCGGCGAAGCAGGAGCCGATGCGGACGGAGACGGTCTCCAGGCCGTGCCGGTCCCAGTACAGCTGGGCGAGGTCCTCGCCGAAGGACTTGGACAGGCCGTAGAAGGTGTCCGGGCGGTGCGGGGTGTCGACCGGGATGAGCGGGTCGCCCGCCCGCGGGGCGGGGGTGTAGCCGACCGCGTGGTTGGAGGAGGCGAAGACGATGCGCGGCACACCGGCCTCACGGGCGGCCTCGTACAGGTTGTAGGTGCCCTCGATGTTCGAGCGGAGGATCTTCTCGAAGGGCGCCTCCAGGGAGATCCCCGCGAGGTGCAGGACCGCGTCCACACCCCGCACGGCCTCTCGCAGCGCTTCCTTGTCGGAGAGGTCGGCGGTGATCGCGTCCGGCTCGCCCTCGACCGGACGCACGTCGAACAGGCGCAGTTCATAGCCGTACGCCGGGAGCAGGGACCGCATCAGGGTGCCGAGCCCGCCTGCGGCGCCGGTCAGCAGTAGCGTGCGGGGAGTGGGCATCCACGGTCTCCTTGACTCGGCGCCGGTCGCGTACATGCATGATATTCACATTCATGGACACGCTAAGGAGCTGGGGTGTATGGCGTCAAGTGTGCCGTGGAGTGCGGAAATCCGCTCGCATGTTGCTCGTTTGTCTCCTTGACCGGCCCTCGCGGGGGCTCGTAACGTGGTCGCGTTCATGAATATGGACGCCGATCAGAGACATGCATGGACAGGGAGCGCCCGTGACGCCAGCCCCTCTCGCCGCCCGGCTTCGTGACCCGCGCGGGCCGCTCTTCTTCCCCGTCACGGCCTACGGCCCCGACGGCTCCCTCGACCTCGACGCCTACCGCGAGCACGTCCGCCGGGGTGTCGAGGCCGGTGCCGCCGCCGTCTTCGCCTGCTGCGGCACCGGGGAGTTCCACGCGCTGCTGCCGGAGGAGTACGAGGCCTGCGTGGCCGCGGCCGTGACGGCGGCCGAGGGCCGGGTCCCGGTGGTCGCGGGCGCCGGATACGGCACCGCGCTCGCCGTGCGCTACGCGCGTCTCGCCGAGGCCGCGGGCGCCGACGGACTGCTCGCCATGCCGCCCTACCTGGTGGTCGCCGGCCAGGAGGGACTGCTGCGCCACTACCAGGAGGTGGCCGCGGCCACCGACCTCCCGGTGATCGTCTACCAGCGGGACAACGCGGTGTTCACCCCGCCCACGGTCGTCGAACTCGCCCGCACCGAGGGCATCATCGGCTTCAAGGACGGCCTCGGCGACCTGGACCTGATGCAGCGCATCGTCAGCGCCGTCCGCACCGAGGTCCGCGGCGACTTCCTCTACTTCAACGGCCTGCCCACCGCCGAACAGACCCAGCTCGCCTACGGGGCCATCGGTATCACCCTCTACTCCTCCGCCGTCTTCTGCTTCGTCCCGGAGATCGCCCTCGCCTTCCACGCGGCCCTGCGCGACGACGACCGGCCCACCGTGGAACGCCTCCTGGACGGCTTCTACCGCCCGTTCGTCGAACTCCGCGCGCAGGGAAGGGGATACGCCGTCTCGCTGGTCAAGGCGGGCGTACGGCTGCGCGGCCTGGACGTCGGCGAGGTCCGCCCCCCGCTGCACGAGCCGGGCGAGGACCATGTGAAGCAGCTCGCCCAGCTGATCGAGCGCGGGTACGCACTGCTGGAGGGGGACGCGTGAAGGCGTCGGAAGAAGGGCGAATGAACGCGTCGGCGTTCGTCTACCCCTGGGACGTCAACGGGGACCCGGAGGCCGCGGACCGCATCGCCGCGCTCGGCGTGGACCAGGTCACCCTCGCCTCCGCCTACCACTCCACCCGCGCACTGACCCCCCGTCACCCCCGCCGCCGTATCGTCACCGCCGAACACGCGGCCGTGTACTACCCGGCGGACGGCGACCGCTGGACGGGCCGCCGGCTCCGCCCGTACCCGGCGGGCGACTGGGCCCCCGGCGACGCCTACGCCGAGGCGGCCGAAGCCCTGCGCGGCGCCGGCCTCGAAGTGCACACCTGGGTGATCCTCGCGCACAACTCCCGGATGGGCGCCGAACATCCGGACACCTCGGTCGTCAACGCCTACGGCGACCGCTACCCCTGGGCCCCCTGCATCGCCCAGCCCGCCACGCGCGCGTACCTGACCGACCTCGCCGCCGAGGCCGCCGTACGCCCGGGCGCGGCCGGCACCGAACTGGAGTCCCTCGGCTGGTACGGCCTCCAGCATCTGCACGCCCACGACAAGACCGCGGGGATCCCGCTCGGCGACGCCGGCCAGTACCTGATGGCACTGTGCTTCTGCCCGACCTGCCGGGCCGGATACGGCGATCAGGGCCTGGACGCCGACGAGTTGGCCGCCGCCGTACGCGAGGCCCTGGAGCCGCTGTGGCGCGGCGCGGGTGACGACGCCGGCTGGCCGACCGTCGAGAAACTGCTCGGCGAGCCGGTGGCGGCGGCCACGCGCGCGTGGCGGGACGGACGGGCCCGCACGCTCCAGGAGACGGCCGTCGCCGCGGTGCGGGCGGCGGCCCCCGAGGGTTTCCAGGTGCTGCTGCACGCCGACCCGGTGACCTACCACTGCGGAGCCAACGCGGGCGTGGACCCCGCACACGTGCTGTCGGTCGCCGACGGAGTCGTGGTCCCCTGCGCGGGCGGTACGGCCCTGCTTGCGCCCTTCGCCGAGCACACGCGCCGGGACACGGTCCTGGCCGCCAACTTCACAGTCGTCTCCGGGATGGGCGGCAGCCCCGGCACCCTCGCCGCGGACGCGTCCCGGGCCCGCGAGCTGGGCGCGACCGAACTGCGGCTCTATCACGCCGGGTTGGCGTCCGACGGCGACCTGGCGGAGGTACGGGAGGCGTTGCGCTGAACCAGTGACCCGGCGGTGGCGAGCAGCGCACCGCCGAGGACCGCCAACAGCGGGCGAAGGTCGACGAGTTCGACGAGCGCGGCCCCGACCGCCAGCCCGATCACGTTCGGTGTGAACATCAAGGTGTCGGCGGTCGCGGTCGCCCGGCCCAGCGCGGCGGCCGGGATCTCCCGCTGTACGGCGGTGTAGGCGGCGATCAGCACACAGGGGAGTCCGAGGCCGCCGGCCAGGCTGCACGCCAGCAGTGCGATGTCACATGGCACGGCCCGCCCCGCCACCGCCACCCCCGTCAGCGCGATGCCGTACGTGGCGAACCGCCGCTCACCGAGCCGCCGTAGCGCGGGCCCGGAGACCAGCCCGACCGCGACCGAGCCGACGCCCTGCACGGCGTACATCACACCGACATAGGCGGGGGAGCGGCCGAGCGCGGCGACCACGGCGTAGTTCAGGCTGCTGCCGAGCGAGGCGAGACACAGCGTGGCGCCACCGGCGCGGACCAGCGGGCGTACGGCCGGGTGCGCCCAGAGCAGGCGGGCGCCCTCGGCGGTCTGCCGCCGCCAGTTCCCGACAGCCGGCCCGGGGCGCTCCTCGCGCACCCGGAGCAGCGCGCACAGCCCCGCCGCCAGTACGAAGGTCAGCGCATCCAGCAGCGCCACGCTCGGCCCGCCGTACGCCGTGTACAGCGCGGCGCCGGTCAGCGGGGCGACCAGCTTCATGCCCTCCCGGGCGGTCATCCGCAGCCCGTTGAAGTCGCCGAGCAGGGCGGGGTCGACGGCGGCGGCGACGAGGGCGGAGCTGGCCGCGTCCTCCACGACGCCCGCGGCGCCGTAGAGGAAGAGGACGGTGAGGAGCAGCGGGACGGAGCCGGGGGAGCCGACCGTCCAGAGGGGGAGAAGGAGGACTGCGAGGGCGAGGTTCGTGCAGATCAGCAGGGGCTTGCGGCGGACGCGGTCGGCGAGCGTGCCGAGGACGGGGCCGGCGAGGGTGGGGGCCCAGAGGGTGGCGGTGCACAGGGCGGCGAGGCCGTTGGATCCGGTGAGGTCCTTGACCCAGACGCCCGACACCAGCCAGAGCGCGGAACTGCCGAAGCCGGACACCACGACACCGGTGAGGTAGAGGGTCGCGTTGCGGTCGCGGAGAAGACGGGTCACGGACCAGGAGGTGGTCGTCATGCCTGGTCATCGTGGGCCTAAGGCGGGGGCGCGGGGATCGGGAAGGTGCCCTATCAGGGGCGGCGGGGACGGCGGCGGGAATCCGTCGGAACCTGTCGGCAATGCCCGTGGGACGTACACGGCGGCCACCCTGGCGTCGGCCCCATGCGCTGCATCGCACCGATTCTCATCGGACTCGTCTACGTCCTTGTGATGTCCCTCATCCGTGAACCGCACCGGCGCCGCTTCAACGCGGTCATGGTGGCCGGCGCGGGCGCCGCGTACCTCAGCGGCGGCGGCCTCGGCGGCTGGGAGTTCGTGTTCACGTCCGTGGCCACGTACGTCGCCTGCCGGGGCCTGGACTCCTGGACCTTCATCGGCATCGGCTGGCTGATGCACACGACGTGGGACATCGTGCACGACATCAAGGGCTCACCGCTGATCCCGTTCTTCCTCGACTCGTCGTTCGGATGCGCGATCTGCGACCCGGTGATCGCGCTGTGGTGCTTCCTGGGCGGGGTGTCGGTGTGGCGGATCGACGAGTTCCGGCGGTCGCTCAGGTCCACCTTCCGACGGCTGCGACCGAATCGGCAGGAGGCACCGCAGTGACCGGCACGACCATGAGGGATCCGGGCCGGAAGCCGTGAAGGGGCTCGAACGGTGAGCGGGCGGGGACCCGGATCCGTACTCTCCTCGCCATGCCACTGAGTCTCACCGTCCTCGGCACCGCCTCTCCGCACCCTCGTCCGGGCCGCCCGTGCTCCGGCTATCTGCTGCGGGGCGGCGGTGCCGAGGTATGGGTGGACGCGGGCACCGGGACCTTCGCGGAATTGCAGCGGCACACGGATCCCGCACGGCTGACGGCGATCTGGATCTCGCACCTGCACGCGGACCACAGTGCGGACCTGCTGGCCGCCGCCTACGCGTACGCCTTCGGCGGGATGGCACCGGCCGCACCGATCGCGGTGTACGCGCCGCAGGACTGCGCACAGCGACTGGCGGCCTTCTTCGGCCGGCCGGACGTGGGCTTCCTGCGCGGAGTGTTCGACTTCCGGCCCCTGTACGACGGCCACATCGTCCAGCACTGGAACCTGCGGCTCGCCGCGCGGGCGGTCGCGCACGGCACGGAGGCGTACGGCCTGCGCGCCGAGTGCCAGGGAAGCGTGCTCGCGTACTCCGGGGACACCGGACCGTGCGACGCACTGACCGAACTGGCCGCACGCGCGGACGTGTTCCTGTGCGAGGCCGATCTCGACGAGCATCGCGACGGCGAACAGGTGCATCTGACACCGGAGGACGCGGGGCGGGTCGCCAGGGAGGCCGGGGTACGGGAGTTGCTGATCACGCATGTGGGCCCGACGCTGACGCGGGAGATGGCGGCGGCCCGGGCGGAGGCGGTCTTCGGGCGGGGGACGAGTGCGGCCCGGGAGGGGGAGGCCAGGGGGATCTGATTCCCGGGGGCGGTCAGAGCGGCGCGCCTGCCGGGCCCAGCCACGGCCGCAGGCCCCGTTGATCCCTCTTCAGCACCTCGACCGGGGGCAGTTCGTCGGCTCGCTCGATCACCACGAGGTTCCAGTCCTTCCGGGCGGCCGCGTCAAGGGTCACCTCACGTTCGCGCCGCAGGTACGTCACCGCCGACGCGAGATCTGTCACCGGAGGCCGGACCTCGTACCGGGCGAGCTTCCCGACGTACCAGTCCAGCCATTGCTCCCCCTCCCTCCCGACGGCCCGGGACAACGCGGCCACGGCATCACCGTCGAGAAAGACCATGACCGGGGAGACGGGCGCGAGCACGGTCGTCAGGTCGGTCATGAACGCGTCGATCGTGTCTTCGCCGTGCCCCATGGCCAGCAGCGTCGGCACGAACGGCACCAGGGCGTCGGCGATCACCACGTCGTCGCCGCCCGCCCGGACCGAATCGACGAACTCGGCGGTCGCCGCGATCAACGTCTCCGGACCGACGGCGCCGGTCGTCCTGAAAGCCCCGGCCACCGCGGCGAACTGCGGCCGGGTCAGGATCTCCTCCTCGCGGAAGTGGTCCACCCGCAGTCCGGCTTCGGCCGGCCGTCGGGCCAGTCCGCCGCACAGCGTCGACTTGCCCACCCCGGGAGCCACTCCCCACACGGCGATCAGAACCGTCATGGCCGCCCAGCCCAGGAACTCCGGCCGTCCCCGCCAACCAGCTTTGTCAGAAGCATTGACGAAACACAGCCGTCCTCCTACCTTCATCCGCGTCGTACTTCGTACGTCATATATGAGACGCGATACGCGAGATCAGATACGTCAGACCAGGTCCCGGACCCGGTACGTGACCCCGAGAGGCGCGCATGACCTCTGTGCCCATGCCGATCCCGTCCCGCACGCAGTTCGTGCTGGACGCGATCAAACACCGCATCCTCACCGGACAGCTGACGCCCGGTCAGGCCCTGGTGGAGACCGAGCTCGCCGCTCAGTTCGGGGTGTCCAAGACCCCCGTGAGAGAGGCGCTCAAGACCCTCGCCGGGACCGGGCTGGTCGTGATGAACCAGTACAAGGGCGTCACGGTGCGCATGGTGGACGCGGACATGGCACGCGAGGTCTACGACGTCCGGCTCCTCCTCGAACCCGAGGCGCTCCGGCGGGCCGTGCAGCGAGGCGCCTCCCTCGACGCCGCCCGCGACGCCCTCACCCGCGCCGACGACGCCACCGACACCGCCGAACGCTCCCTCGCCAACCGGGACTTCCACCGCGCCCTCTACCTCCCGTGCGGCAACCCGCTCCTCGGCCGGATGCTCGACGAGGTCCGCGACCAGGCCGCCCTCGTCTCCGCCGTGGCCTGGGCCGCGTCCCCGTCCTGGGAGCGCGAGGCCGACGAACACCGCGAGATCCTTCGGCTCGCCCTGGCCAAAGACGCCGACGGCGCCGCCCGCACCCTGCACGCCCACATCGCGTCCTTCGTCGAGCGCGCCTACCCCGAAGCCCAGGCAAAGGAAGGCCAGGAATGAGCAGCGTGGCATTCGAGACCCAACGGGCGGCCCTGGCCGACGTCGTGGCCATCCCGGTGACCCCGTTCGCCGAGGACGGCAGCGTCGACCAGACCGCCCACCGGGCCCTGCTGCGCCGCCTCCTCGACGGCGGGATCCGCACCCTCACCCCCAACGGCAACACCGGCGAGTTCTACGCCCTCACCCCCCAGGAGCGGCAGCTCGTCACCGAGTCGACCCTCGACGAGGCCGGGGAGCGGGCCACGGTCCTCGTCGGCGTCGGGCACGACGTGCCGACCGCCGTCGCCTCCGCCCGGCACGCCCGTGAGCACGGCGCCCACATGGTCATGGTCCATCAGCCCGTCCACCCGTACGTCGCGCAGTCCGGCTGGGTCGACTACCACCGCGCGATCGCCGAGTCCGTTCCCGAACTCGGCGTCGTCCCGTACGTCCGCAACGCCCAGCTCGCCGGCGCCCGCCTCGCCGAACTCGCCGACGCCTGCCCCAACGTGATCGGCGTCAAGTACGCCGTCCCCGACGCCGCCAAGTTCGCCGCCTTCGCCCGCGACGCGGGGCTCGACCGCTTCGTCTGGGTCGCCGGACTCGCCGAGCCCTACGCCCCGTCCTACTTCTCGGCCGGCGCCACCGGCTTCACCTCCGGTCTGGTGAACGTCGCCCCGGCCGTTTCGCTGAACATGATCGAAGCGCTTCGATCCGGGGACTACCCGGCCGCCATGAAGGTCTGGGAACAGATCCGCCGCTTCGAGGAACTCCGCGCCGCCAACGGCTCCGCCGACAACGTCACCGTGGTCAAGGAGGCCCTCGCCGCACTCGGCCTCTGCCGCCGCGACGTCCGCCCGCCCAGCAGGCAGCTGCCCGAGGAAGAGCGCGCCGAGGTCGCCGCCATAGCCGCCGGATGGTCGATATGAACGCGCCGCGAGAGACGGGCAGTCCTCGCAAGAAGCCCGAGGAGCTGCGCAGCCACCAGTGGTACGGCACCGACGGCCTGCGCTCCTTCAGCCACCGCGCCCGTACCCGCCAGCTCGGCTACCTCCCCGAGGAGCACCTCGGCAAGCCCGTCATCGCGATCCTCAACACCTGGTCGGACATCAACCCCTGTCATGTGCACCTCCGTGACCGGGCGCAGGCCGTCAAGCGGGGTGTCTGGCAGGCCGGCGGTTTCCCGCTGGAGTTCCCGGTCTCCACCCTCTCCGAGACCTTCCAGAAGCCGACCCCCATGCTCTACCGCAACCTCCTCGCCATGGAGACCGAGGAACTGCTGCGGTCGTATCCCGTGGACGGCGCCGTCCTCATGGGCGGCTGCGACAAGTCCACCCCGGCCCTGCTCATGGGCGCCGCCTCCGTCGACCTGCCCACTGTCTTCGTGCCCGCGGGACCCATGCTCCCCGGCCACTGGCGCAACGAGGTCCTCGGCTCCGGCACCGACATGTGGAAGTACTGGGACGACAAGCGCGCCGGTCTGATCGGCGACTGCGAGATGACGGAGCTGGAGAGCGGCCTCGCCCGTTCCCCCGGCCACTGCATGACCATGGGCACGGCCTCCACGCTCACCGCCGCCGCCGAGGCCCTCGGGGTCACCGTGCCGGGCGCGTCCAGCATCCCGGCCGTCGACTCCGGGCACGACCGGATGGCCGCCAAGGCGGGGCTGACCGTCGTCGAGCTGGTGCACAAGGGCCGGATGCTCTCCCAGCTCCTCACCCCCGACGCCTTCGGGGACGCGGTCACGACCGTCCTCGGACTCGGCGGCTCCACCAACGCCGTCATCCACCTGATCGCCATGGCCGGGCGGGCCGGTGTCCGTCTCACCCTCGACGACTTCGACCGCATCGCCCGCACCGTGCCCGTCCTCGCCGACGTCAGGCCCGGCGGCCGGACCTACCTCATGGAGGACTTCCACTTCGCGGGCGGCCTGCCCGGCTTCCTCTCCCGCATCCCCGACCTGCTCCACCTCGACCGGCCGACGGTGTCGTACGACACCTACCGCGAACAGCTCGCCGGCGCCCAGGTGCACAACGACGACGTCATCCGGCCCCGCGACAACGCGGTGGCCGCCGAAGGCGGAGTCGCCGTGCTGCGCGGCAACCTCTGCCCGGACGGCGCCGTCATCAAGCACATCGCCGCCGAACGGCACCTGCTCAGGCACACCGGTCCCGCCGTCGTCTTCGACGACTACCGGACCATGCAGCGCACCATCAACGACCCGGACCTCGGCATCACCGCCGACACCGTGCTCGTCCTGCGCAACTCCGGGCCCAGGGGCGGGCCGGGCATGCCCGAGTACGGCATGCTCCCCATCCCCGACCATCTGCTGAAGCAGGGCGTGCGGGACATGGTGCGGATCTCCGACGCCCGGATGAGCGGCACGAGTTACGGCGCCTGTGTGCTGCACATCGCGCCCGAGTCGTACATCGGCGGACCCCTCGCCCTCGTCCGCACCGGCGACTCCATCACCCTCGACGTCGAGGCACGCACCCTCCGGCTCGACGTGGACGAGGAGGAGCTGGCCAAGCGCCGGAGCGAGTGGACGCCGCCGCACCCGCGGTACGAGCGCGGTTACGGGGCGCTCTACGACCAGCAGATCACCCAGGCCGACACCGGCTGCGACTTCGAGTTCCTGGCCCGGCCGGGAGAAGTCCCGGACCCGTACGCGGGCTGACACCCCACTTCCTCTGCCGATCGTCGAAGCGCTTCAACCATGTGCACTTAGCAAGCGCTTCCTGTACCCGCTGTGCATGTCCCATCGCGAACGGAGAACAGGTCATGGCCCAAGCCGCAGCCGTGGCGAAACCGCCCGCGCCACCCCGGCGGCGCCGTGCCTCCGCGACGCCGCGCAGGCTGCCGTATCTGCTGATCGCCCCGGCGGCCCTGCTGATGCTGGGCTTCATCGCCTACCCGGTGCTCAGCGTCTTCTACTACAGCCTGCAGAACTACAACCCGACCAAGCCCTGGCGGAACGGCTTCGCCGGCCTCGGCAACTTCACACAGGCCTTCGCCCACGACCCGCAGTTCTGGGACACGCTGACCTTCAGCGCCAAGTGGGTCGTGGTGGAGGTCGGGTTGCAGCTGCTGTTCGGGCTCGCGCTCGCGCTGATCGTCAACCAGACCTTCGTGGGGCGGGCGCTGGGGCGCGCCCTGGTCTTCTCACCGTGGGCCGTCTCCGGTGTGCTGACCTCCGCGATCTGGGTGCTGCTCTACAACTCCCAGACGGGCATCACACGGTACCTCGCGGACGCGGGGATCGGGTCGTACGGCACCAGCTGGCTCTCCGACACCTCGACCGTCTTCCCGGCCGCCGTGGTCGCCGACCTCTGGCGGGGCGTGCCCTTCTTCGCGATCCTCATCCTCGCCGACCTCCAGTCCGTGTCGAAGGACCTGTACGAGGCCGCCGAGGTCGACGGGGCGAGCCGGCTCAAGCAGTTCTGGCACATCACACTGCCGCACCTGAAGGACGCCATCGTCCTGTCCACGCTGCTGCGCGCGGTCTGGGAGTTCAACAACGTCGACCTGCTCTACACCCTGACGGGAGGCGGTCCGGCGGGGGAGACGACGACCCTTCCGCTCTACATCGCCAACACCAGCGTCGACGCCCACAACTTCGGCTACGCCTCCGCCCTGACCACGGTGGCGTTCGTGATCCTGCTCTTCTGCTCGGTCGTCTATCTGCGGCTGAGCAAGTTCGGAGGCGAGGCGAAGTGATCACCGAGATCGCCCCCGCGGAGGAGAAGCGCATGGCCGGCGCACCCGCCCGGCCGGGGAAGAAGCGCCGCGCCTGGGACGAGGTCCCGCGCTGGCAGATCTACCTCCCCCTGGGGATCTACCTCCTCTTCACCCTGATCCCCTTCTACTGGATCCTGCTCTTCGCCCTCCGCCCGGCCGGCTCCACCTCGCTCGTCCCGTGGCCGGTCACCTTCGGCCACTTCCAGAAGGTGTGGACCGAGCGCAGCTTCGCCACCTACTTCACCAACAGCGTCTACGTCGGCATCGCGACCCTCGTCCTGACCACCGTCGTCGCGCTGGCCGGCGGCTACGCCCTCGCCCGGTTCGACTTCAGGCTCAAGCGCGGCTTCATGCTGGCTCTGCTCTGCTCCCAGTTCGTGCCGGGCGCACTGCTGTTGGTGCCGCTCTTCCAGATCTTCGCCAACCTGCGGATGATCAACTCCCTCGGCAGTGTCGTCATCGCCGAGACCGTCTTCCAGCTCCCGCTGTCGATGATCCTGATCAGCGGCTTCATCCGGAACGTGCCGTACTCCCTGGAGGAGGCCGCCTGGGTCGACGGCTGCAACCGGTTCACCGCCTTCCGGATCGTCGTACTCCCGCTGCTGCGGCCCGGGTTGATCGCGGTCGGCTCCTTCGCCTTCGTGCACGCCTGGAACCACTTCCTCTTCGCCCTGATGTTCCTGTCCGACCAGAGCAAGCAGACCATCCCGGTCGGCCTCAACACCCTGATGAGCGCGGACAGCGTCGACCTGGGCGCGCTGGCAGCGGGCGGGATCATCGCCGCCGTACCGGTCGTGATCGTCTTCGCCTTCATCCAGAAGTGGCTGATCACCGGCTTCAGCGCGGGGGCGGTGAAGGGATGAGTGCTCCCGTGCGACACCCCGTGCGACACCCCATGAGACACCTGCCTGGCCGACCGGGCCGGACGCTTACCCTGCACGCAAAGATCGACAATGCAGGGGAGACCTCATGACCATCGACATCGTGCTGGCGGGAGCACGCGGCCACGGCCGCTGGCACCTGGAGAACATCCGGCGATTGCAGGAGAAGGGGGCCGTACGCCTCGCGGGCATCTGCGAGCTGACCCCGCTGGGCGCGGACGAGCTGCCGGAGGGGCTCGGGCAGCCCGTCCAGTCCGGCGACTTCGGCGCGCTGCTCGACGAGACCGGTGCCCGTGTCGCCGTGATCTGCACACCGATCCCCACCCACACGGACCTGGCCCTGATCGCCGCCGAGCGGGGCGTGCACCTGCTCCTGGAGAAGCCCCCGGCGCCGTCGTACGCCGAGTTCCGGCGGATGGCCGACGGGGTCGCCAAGGCGGGCGTGGTCTGCCAGATCGGCTTCCAGTCGCTGGGTTCGCACGCCGTGCCCGCCATCCGGAAGCTGATCGCGGAGGGTGCCATCGGTGACGTGACGGGTGTCGGCGGGGCCGGCGCCTGGGCCCGGGCCGAGTCCTACTACCGGCGGGCGCCCTGGGCCGGCAAGCGGCGGCTGAACGGCGTGGACGTGGTCGACGGGGTCCTCACCAACCCCCTCGCGCACGCCGTCGCCACCGGTCTCGCCCTGCTCGGCACCGTCCGCGCCGAGGACGTCACCGGCATCGAGACCGAGCTGCTGCGCGCCAACGACATCGAGTCCGACGACACCTCCTGCGTCCGCGTCAGCACCCCGCGCGGCCCGGTCACGGTCGCCGCCACGCTCTGCGCCGAGGAGCCGGGGGACCCGTATGTCCTGGTGCACGGTGCCACCGGCCGGATCACCTTCTGGTACAAGCAGGACCGCGTGCTCGTGCAGCGGGCGGGCCACGGCCCGGAGGAGAGCGAGTACGGCAGCACGGACCTGCTGGAGAACCTCGTCGACCACCTCACCACCGGCGCCGAGCTGCTGGTCGAGCCGGACGCGACCGGCGCCTTCATGAAGGTCGTTGAAGCGATTCGACTGGCCGGCGACCCGGTCGCGCTGCCCGCCGGCGCCTGGACCTTCCTGGCCGCGGAGGAGCGCCGGGTCGTGACCGGCATCGACGCACTGGTCGCGGCCTCCGCCGACACCCTCGCCCTCTACTCCGAGCTGAGCGCCCCCTGGGCCCCGCCGAAAGAGGTGAGCACATGACGGACAGCGAGACGAAGCGCCTGGTGCTGAAGGTCGCCGGGCGGCCGGTGGCGTGGTACGTGACGCACCACAGGCTCCCCGCCCGGCTCTCTCCGCGCCCCTACCTCCACCCCGTCACCACCCTGGCCGGCACGGGGGTCACCGAGCTGACCCCCGCCGACCACCTCCACCACCTCGGCGTCGGTGTCGCCGTTCCCGACGTCGAGGGGCACAACTTCTGGGGCGGCCGGACCTACGTCCGGGACCAGGGGCCGACCGAGCTGGACGACCACGGCACCCAGCGCCATGTGGCCTTCCAGCTCGGCGACCCGGACGGCTTCGTGGAGGAGCTGCGCTGGGTCGCCGCAGGCACCGACCTGCTGCGCGAACGGCGCACCGTCGCCGCCGTCGAACTCACGGACACCGCTTGGGCGTTGGACTTCACCTTCTCCCTCACCAACGTCACCGGCGCCCCGCTCTCGATCGGCAGCCCCGCCACCAACGGCCGCCCCGGAGCGGCCTACGGCGGTTACTTCTGGCGGGCCCGCAAGGAGGCCTCGGCGCCGGACGTCTTCACGGCGGACCGGGCGGGCGAGGAAGCGGTGCACGGCAGGACCGCGGACTGGCTGGCGCTGGCCGGCGCCGACTGGACACTCGTCTTCGCCGGGGCCACCGAGGACACCCGCCGCGACCCCTGGTTCGTCCGCACCGCCGAGTACCCGGGCGTCGGCTCCTCGCTGGCGTCCGCCGAGCGGCTGCCGGTCCCTCCCCCACTGCCCGAGAGGCGTGGGAGGTGCCCCCATGGCGAGACCGTCGTACGCCGCGTCGTCACCGTCGTCGCCGACGGCCGCCTCGGACGCGGTGAGGCGACCACGCTGGTCCGGAAGGCGGTGACCCAGTGACGACGTACACCAACCCCGTCCTGAACGCCGACTGGTCCGACCCCGACGTCGTCCGTGTCGGCGACGACTTCTACCTCACCGCGTCCAGCTTCGGCCGCGTCCCGGGGCTCCCGCTCCTGCACTCCCGCGACCTGGTCGACTGGACCCTGGTCGGCCACGCCCTCGAACGCCTGGAACCGGAGGAGCGGTTCGCCTCCCCGCGCTGCTCCAGTGCTTCTCCGGTCCGCAGGCGCGGATCGGCCACTGACTCCCCCCACGACTTCATATCTCGATATCTCGCTGGATCCCGAAGAAGAGACCCAAAGAAGAGAGCCGATCAATGAAGAGCAGCATCCGCAGAAGCAGGCGTGCGGCCGTCGCCGTCGCCCTGGGCTCCGTGCTCGCGCTGACCGCCACCGCCTGCGGCGACGACGGCAGCGGCAGTGCGGGGGACAAGGGCGACGAGGGCTCCGGCAAGGGCACGATCACGTTCTGGGACAACAACGGCGGTGTCCGCACCGACGTCTGGAAGCAGATCATCTCCGACTTCGAGAAGCAGAACCCCGACATCAAGGTCAAGTACGTCGGCGTGCCCGCCGCCAGCGTCCAGTCCAAGTACGACACCGCCATCCAGGGCGGCGGACTGCCCGACGTCGGCGGGGTCGGCACCGCGATGCTCGCGGAGGTCGCCGCGCAGGGTGCGCTGGAGCCGCTGGACAGCAGGCTCTCCAAGAGCTCGCTGAACGGCAAGCTCAACGACAAGTTCCTGGACAGCGTCAAGGCCGCCGGCGGTGACGGCAAGACCTACTCGGTGCCGACGTCCGCGAACAACGGCACGCTCTGGTACCGGACCGACCTGTTCGCCGCGGCCAAACTGGCGGCGCCGACCACCTGGACGAACTTCTACGCGGCCGCCGACAAGCTCACCGACCAGGCGAAGAACAGGTTCGGGTACACGATCCGGGGCGGTGAGGGGTCGATCGCCCAGGCGCTGGACGCCACTTACGGGCAGAGCGGGATCACCTCGTTCTGGAACGGCGACAAGACCACCGTCAACGATCCGAAGAACGTGGCCGCACTGGAGAAGTACGTCGGGCTGTACAAGAAGGACACCCCGTCCGCCGACGTCAACAACGACTTCACCAAGATGGTCGCGCAGTGGGACTCCGGCACGATCGGGATGCTGAGCCACAACCTCGGTTCCTACGCCGACCACGAGAAATCGTTGAGCGGGAAGTTCAAGGGGATTCCGAACCCGACGCTGGACGACGGGACGCGGGTGCAGGTCTCCAACCCCGTCGACGGTCTCGGGCTGTTCAAGTCCAGCAAGAACAAGGCCGCCGCCTGGAAGTTCATCGAGTTCGCGGCCTCCCATGAGTCCAACAGCAAGTGGAACGAGTCGGCGGGGCAGGTGCCGGCGAACAACGAGGCGGCGCAGGACTCGTGGGTCCAGGCGTCCGAGCCGACGAAGCTGGCCGCCGAGGCGCTGGGCGGGGCCACGACGAAGATCGTGCAGCTTCCTTACTATCTGCCGGACTGGAACACCATTTCCAAGGCCGACAACGAGCCGAACTTCCAGAAGGTGCTGCTCGGGAAGATGACGGCGAAGGAGTTCCTGGACACGCTGGCCGATCAGATCGACAAGGCGCAGGCGGACTGGAAGAAGAACCACTGAGGTCGGGTGGTTTCGGTTTGCGGGGGACTGCAGGTCGGTTGTGGCTGGTCGCGCAGTTCCCCGCGCCCCAAGAAAAAGACCTGAAAGGTGCACCCTCGTGTCCCTTACGCGCAGACAGGTGACATCCGCGGCTCTCGCTGCCGTTCCGCTCGTCGGTCGCGGTCCTGAGAGAAGCCGTCGCACCCTCTGCATCGCCGGTGATTCCACCGCCGCCCGGAAGACCGCCGACGAGGCTCCCGAGACCGGGTGGGGAATGGCGCTGCCGTTCTTTCTCCGGAAGGACATCACCGTCTCCAACCAAGCCGTGAACGGCCGGAGTTCCAAGAGTTTCGTCGAAGAGGGGCGGCTGGACGCCATCCTCGCCACCCTCCGGCCGCACGATCTGCTGCTCGTCCAGTTCGCGCACAACGACGAGAAGAGCACCGATCCCACCCGGTACACCGAGCCCTGGACCACGTTCCAGGAGTACCTGCGGATGTACATCGACGGTGCCCGGGCGCACGGTGCCCGGCCCGTGCTCGCCACCCCGGTCGAGCGTCGCCGGTTCGACGCCGACGGCAACGCCGTGCCGACCCACGGCGACTATCCGGCAGCGATGCGCGCTCTCGCCGAGCAGGAGCACGTGGCGCTGCTCGACATCGAGGCGCTGTCGCTCGCGCTGTGGCAGTCGCTCGGGGTCGAGGCGACCAAGACGTACTTCAACTGGACCGCCACCGAGCAGGACAACACGCACTTCAACCCGCCGGGGGCCATCGCCGTGGCCCGGCTCGTGGCGCAGGAGCTGCTGCGCACCCGGGTGCTGGCCCGGCACGACATCATCCGGCTGCACAAGGACATACCGACCTCCTGGATCACCTGGCCACCCGCATAGCCGAGGAGAACCGCACAGTGCGTACACAGATATGTCATGGACGCGTCATTGGGGCGCTGGCCGGCTGCACGGCCCTAGTGCTCGCCATGACCGGGACCGCCCGGGCCGCCGCCCCGCACCGGACCGCGCCCGACCGGCAGGTACTGGCCGCGAACGACGGCTGGGGCTCGGCCACGACCGGAACCACCGGCGGGTCCGCCGCCGACTCCGCGCACGTCTACACCGTCACCACCTGGGACGAGTTCAAGGCCGCCCTCGCCGACGGCGGCAGCGCGCCGAAGATCGTCAGAGTCGTGGGGACCATCGACGCGGACGGGCCGAGCTGCGACTCGTTCGCCGTGCCCGGCTACGACTTCGCCGCCTACCTCGCCAAGTACTCACCGGAGGCCTGGGGGCACTCCACCAACCTGGACAACGAGCCCGACGACAGCCCGGAGGGGCTGCGCCGCGCCTCCCAGGCCCTGCAGGACGCCTACATCAAGGCCTATGTCCCGGCCAACACCACGATCGTCGGCGTCGGCAAGGGCGCCGGCTTCAAGGGCGCCAGCCTGCAGATCAAGGCCGTGGACAACGTCATCGTCCGCAACCTGGACTTCGAGAGCCCCCTCGACTGCTTCCCGCAGTGGGACCCGACCGACACCGCCGACGGCAACTGGAACTCCGAGTACGACAGCGCGGTGATCTACGGGTCCACGCATGTGTGGATGGACCACAACACGTTCACCGACGGCGACCACCCGGACAGCACCCTGCCCTACTACTTCGGGCGGATCTACGAGCAGCACGACGGTGAGCTGGACATCGTCAAGGGCGCCGACTACGTCACCGCCTCCTGGAACGTCTTCGAGGACCACGACAAGACGATCCTCATCGGCAACAGCGACAGCGCGTCGACCGCCGCCGTCGACCGGGGGCACCTCAGGGTCACCTTCCACCACAACCTGTTCCGGAACCTGGTGGAGCGCGCGCCGCGGGTGCGGTTCGGGCAGGTCGACTCCTACAACAACCACTTCGTCGCCGAGACCGGCTACGGCTACAGCTACGGCATCGGCATGGAATCCCAACTCGTCGCCGAACACAACGCGTTCACCCTCGCGGACGGGGTCAGCGCCGGCTCGATCCTGAAGAAGTGGAAGGAGTCGCCGCTCACCGCCGACGACAACTACGTCAACGGCGAGCTGACCGACCTCATCGCCGTCCACAACGCCGACGTCCCCGGCGAGATCCTTCAGTCCGGCACCGACTGGACCCCGGCCCTGCGCACGAGGATCGACCCCGCCCAGGCCGTGCCGCGCATCGTCGACTGCGGCGCGGGCGCCGGCCGACTGCGCTGACGCACGACCGCTCGGGCCGGGGCCCCCGCAGGAACCCGCCCCGGCCCCCACCCCCCCCACACAGCAAGGACGTACCGCCACCCACCTCCGTCTCTGTCTCCGTCGCCAAGGAGCACCCGCATGTCCTCGCCCCACCTCCCTCTGTCCAGACGGGGTTTCCTGCTCGCGGGCTCCGGGGCGGGCGCCGCGCTCGGCCTGACCGCCCTGCCCGCGTACGCCAGTGCCCGCCCCGCGTACGCCACCGGTCGCCCCTTCGGGCGGTACGGGTCGCCCGAGCACCGCCGCACCCCGCAGACCCTGTACGTCGACCCGGACGGGCGCGGTGACTTCACCACCGTCCAGGCCGCCGTGACCGCCGCCACCGGCAGCGGCTGGACCCTGGTCCTCGCCCCGGGGGTCTACCGGGAGACGGTCGCCGTCGACACCACCCGCACCGGGGCCACCTGGATCGGCGCCTCGGAGAACCCCCGTGACGTCGTCATCGTCTACGACAACGCGGCCGGCACCCCCAAGCCCGGCGGCGGCACCTACGGCACCACCGGCTCCGCCACCGTCACCGTGCAGGGCGACGGCTTCACCGCCCGCTGGATCACCTTCGCCAACGACTGGCTGCGCGCCGACCATCCGGACATCAGCGGGACCCAGGCCGTCGCCGTCAAGGTGCAGGGTGATCGCAGCGCCTTCCACCACTGCCGGTTGCTCGGCCACCAGGACACCCTGTACGCGGACTCGATGGCGCTCGGCGTCTTCGCCCGCCAGTACTTCGCGCACTGCTACGCCGAAGGTGACGTCGACTTCGTCTTCGGGCGGGCCAGGGCGGTGTACGAGCACTGCCACTTCCGCACCCTGAACCGGACCGACCTGGCGGCCGCCCCGTACGGGTTCGTGTTCGCGCCGTCGACGGCGGGCGCCAACCCGTACGGCTACCTGGTGTCCCGCAGCCGGGTCAGCAGCGAAGCTCCGGACGCCTGCTACAAGTTGGCCCGGCCCTGGGTGCCCAGCTCCGACACCACCGCCCGGCCCTCGCTCGTCGTCCGGGACTCGTGGCTGGGCTCCGGCATCGACGCCGTCGCGCCCTACACCGACATGTCGGCGAGCTTCCCCTGGCAGAACCAGCGCTTCGCCGAGTACCGCGACCTCGGCCCCGGTGCCGAGATCACCGTCGCCGGGAACCGGCCCCAGCTCACCGACGAACAGGCCGGGTCCGCGACCCGGGAGACCTACCTCGGCGACTGGACCCCGTGGAAGGAGTGCTGACATGCCCACCCGACGCGCACTTCTCGCCGCCGGAGCCGCGGTGGCCATGGGGTCGGTCACGGCCTTCGGCCGCGACCGCCGGGTCCTGCACGTCCGGCCCGGTGACTCCGTCCAGGCGGCCGTGGACGCGGTGCCCGGGCCGGGCTGGACGATCGTCGTGCACCCGGGGACATACCGCGAAGTCGTCAACGTGCCAGCCGACAAAGCGGAGTTGACCCTGCGCGGGGCAGGCCGCGATCCGCGCGCCGCCGTCATCGTCCACGACAACGCCAACGGGACGCAGAAGCCGGACGGTTCCGGGACCTACGGCACCGCCGGCTCCGCCACCTTCACCTCGGCGGCGGCCGGGCTACGGGTCCGCGACCTCACCCTCGCCAACGACTGGCTGCGCGCCAACCACCCGGACATCACCGGGACCCAGGCCGTCGCCGCGTATCTGACCGGGGACCGGACGTACTTCGAGAACGTACGGCTGCTCGCCCACCAGGACACCCTGTTCGCCGACACCACCGAACTCGGCTCCTTCGACCGGCAGTTCTTCCACCGCTGCCACATCGAGGGCGACGTCGACTTCGTCTTCGGGCGGGCAAGAGCGGTGTACGAGCACTGCCACTTCCGCACCCTGCAACGGGACGTGACCTTCACCCCCAAGGGCATGGTGTTCGCCCCCTCGACCGCCCGTGCGAACCCGTACGGGTTCCTCGCCGTCCGCTGCCGGTTCTCCTCCGGCGCGGAGGACGGGGCGTACAAGCTGGCGCGGCCCTGGGTGCCGACGTACGAGACCTCCGCCTGGCCCTCGCTGGTCGTGCGGGACAGTCTCATCGGCCCCGGGATCGACCCCGTCGCGCCCTACACGAACATGCGGGACGCCTATCCCTGGCAGTCCATGCGGTTCGTCGAGTACCGCAACTCCGGGCCGGGCGCGGTGATCACCGTCCCCGAGAACCGGCCCCAGCTCACCGACGCCGAGGCGCTGTCGCACACCCCCGCGGTCTACCTCGGCGACTGGAAACCCGTCCGCTCATCCTGATCGACTCACTCTGATCGACGAAAGGACCCGCACGTCATGCGTCGACTCAGCACCTTCACCGCACTCGCCGTGACCACGGCATCGCTCGGACTCGCCGTCGTGGCCACCCCGGCCCACGCGGCGACCGTCGTGGTCAGCAACACCACCGACCTGACCAGCGCGATCAAGAACGCCACCGCAGGCGAGGTCATCCAGGTCCGCGGCGGCACCTACTACCCGACGGCCACCCTCCAGTCCACTGTCAACGGCACCTCCTCGTCGCCGGTCACGCTCACCGCGTACGGCTCGGAGACGGTCAAGATCGACGGTGGGTCGCTGCCCTCCGGCCAGTGGATCTTCAAGCTGACCGCGGACTACTGGAATGTCTCCAACATCACCTTCCAGAACTCCCCGGACAGCGCGGTCGTCTGCCAGTCCTGCACCGGGACGAACTGGACCAACATCAAGACCATCGACGGCGGCGACTCCGGCTTCACGCTCACCGGCGACGGCACGGTCAACAACACCGTGAAAAACCTGGACAGTTACGGCAACTACGACGCTGCCACGCACGGCCAGAACGCGGACGGCGTCGCCATCAAGTTCGGCTCCGGCACCGGCAACCTGGTCACCGGTGCCCGCCTCTACAACAACTCGGACGACGGCATCGACCTGTGGTCGTTCTCCTCGCCGGTCACCATCGAGCACACCTGGTCCTTCGGCAACGGCGTCAACCGCTGGGGCGACTCCGCCTTCGAGGGCAACGGCAACGGCTTCAAGCTGGGCGGCAACGGTGTGACCGTCGCCCACGTGGTCAACAACTCCGCCGCCTGGGGGAACGCCGGCAACGGCTTCACCGAGAACTCCAACACCGGCGCGATCGTCATCAACCGCACCACCGCCTACGCCAACTCCAAGTGGGGCTACTACTTCGCCACCAGTGCGGCCCGCCTCGGCAAGAACCTTGCGGTGAGCAACGGCAGCGGCTCGGTCACCAAGGGTTCGTCGGTGGTCTCGGCCGGCAACAACTGGGACTCCGGGATCTCCACCCCGTCCTTCGTCTCCACGGACGCGTCCACGACGTACAACTCCCGCAATTCGGACGGCTCCCTGCCCGCGACGACCTTCCTGACGACGGGCAGCACGACCATCGGCGCGACGATGAACTGAACCGGGGACCGAAGGGGACAACCGGAATCCCTCAGTCCAGGGTGCTTGACCCGGTTTTTGCCTGCCGATGAGATATCGATCGGGCAACGGGTCTCGCGCCCACCCCGGTGACGCGCGTAGAACTCCTGTCATGCATAAGTCACTTCGGATCACGGCGATCGCGGCCGCCTGTGCCGTCGCCGGAGGCGTCGTCTACGGCGCCGGTGCGGCCACCGCCGGTCAGTCGACGGCGAACTCCACCCATGAGCCGTACAACATCGGACTCCTGGTGAAGGACATCGACACCTACTACGGCACCACCGCCGACGCCAACGGTGTGTACCAGGCGTCGCCGGACAGCCTGTACGCCAAGGACCTGGCGCGGATGGACGCGGCGGCCGAGCGCCAGATCGACCAGGCCGCGCGCAAGGCCCACCACCGGGGCGAGAGGCCCGCGGTCGTCTTCGACATCGACGACACGCTGCTGCTCAGCCTCGACTACGAGAAGCGTTACAACTACACGTACAACTCGACCACGTGGGCCGACTACGTCAACAAGGCGGACCGGCCGGGCGTGTTCGGCAGCGCCGAGCTCGTGCGGTACGCGGCGAGCAAGGGCGTCGAGGTCTTCTACAACTCCGGGCTCAGCGAGGCGCAGCGCACCGCCGCCGTCGAGAACCTGAAGAAGATCGGCGCCGACGTCAACCTCGACACCGCGCACATGTTCCTCAAGGACAAGGCCAACCCGCCGTCCTACCTGAACGCCTGCGCCACCCCGGGCACCTGGACCTGCACCACCGTGCAGTACAAGTCCGGCACCCGCAAGCACATCGAGGACGACCTCGGGTACGACATCGTCGCCAACTTCGGCGACCAGTACTCGGACCTCGACGGCGGTTACGCGGACCGCACCTACAAGCTGCCGAACCCGACGTACTTCGTGTCGTAGTCGCAAGGACGGCAACCCTTTCCGGCCACGGCGGCGACTGGGAGACAGAAACGGGCCGGGGCGGCCCCCTCCGGCCCGTTTCGCTCTCTCTCGTCAATACGTTCCGCCAGGGGCGTCAAGGAAAGGAACGGCCAGTGCGCTTCAGCACCGGACGCCACCGCAGGACGCGTACCCTCTCGATCGCCGCCGCGGTGGCCGTCGCCGCGGGCGCGGGCGGCGTCTACCTCGGCCTGTCGAACGGCGGTGCCCAGGCCGCCACCAGCACGGTCACCGTCTCCACCACCGCACAGCTGGAGTCGGCCGTCGCTCGCGCCGCCGCCGGCACCGTCATCCAGGTGCGCGCGGGCACGTACTACCCGACCGCCACCCTCAAGTCGGCGGCCAGCGGCACCAGTTCCGCCCGAATCACCCTTGAGGCCCACGGCAGCGAGAAGGTGAAGATCGACGGCTCCAAGCTGCCCGCCGGCTCCTGGCTCACCGGGATCTACGGCAGCTACTGGACCGTGCAGAACCTCACCTTCCAGAACTCCCCGGCCCAGGGCTTCGTCGCCACCTCGTCGACCGGCGGTGTCTTCAAGAACCTGGTGACCGCGAACAACGGGGACTCGGGGTTCACCCTGCGCGGCGACAACACCGTGAACAACCTCGTCCAGAACCTGGACAGCTACGGCAACTACGACAAGGCCGGGCACGGGCAGAACGCCGACGGGATCGCCATCAAGTTCGGCTCGGGCACGGGCAACAAGGTGACCGGTGCGCGCCTGTACAACAACTCGGACGACGGCCTCGACCTCTGGCAGTTCTCCTCCCCGGTCACCATCGAGCACAGCTGGGCCTTCGGCAACGGCAAGAACCGGTGGAACGACTCCGCGTTCGAGGGCAACGGGAACGGGTTCAAGCTGGGCGGCGGCGGTGTCGCCGTCGCGCATGTCGTCAACGACAACGCGTCCTGGGACAACACGCTGAACGGGTTCACCGAGAACTCCAACACCGGGGCGATCGTGCTGAACCGGAACACCGCGTACTCCAACGGCGGGTCCGGGTTCTTCTTCCGGACGAGCAAGTCGCGACTGGCCCGGAACCTCGCCGTCGGCAACAAGGGCGGCCTTCGCACGCTCGGCTCCGCCACCGTCTCCGCCGCCGACAACTGGGACAGCGCGGTGGCCACGCCGGCGTTCAGGTCGACGGACGCGACGACCGCGTACGGGGCCCGCGGCGCCGGCGGTTCGCTGCCCGCCACGACCTTCCTGACCACGGGGTCCAGCACCATCGGGGCGACCATGAACTGAGGCGGCGGTAGCCGCACATCGATGCAGCCCCGCGCCCCCGCCGCTTCTTCTGGGGGTGCGGGGCTGCATCTGTTCGGACGGCCGTTCCGGGCGGCATGTTCCCGGACCTCACCACCGGGGTCGTGCCGCCGCCCACGCGGCCGCCGGGCCGAGCCGGTTCGCAGCCGTGCGGCCGGGCTCGCCCGTCAGTACCTGGTCGCCGCCGCTCGGGAGAAGGTTGCCGTGTTCCGGAACTTTTTTACGAGTCGCCGTCGGTTGTCGTGTGGGTGGCGAAGTCGCCGGTCACCGTGTACTGCTTGCCGTCCGCGCTGCCCGTGATCGTGTAGCTGTCGTCCTTGGCGTCGCGGCCGCCGCGCTCGTGGTTGTACTGGCCCGCGAACACCCACTGGCCGACCACGACCTTGGCGTCCGGCTTGAGCGTCCATGTGTAGACCAGGAAGCCGTCCTGCTCGGCCACGGTCTGCGTGAAGTCGGTCTCCGGCAGCGAGCGCCAGGCTCCGGTGTTGGACACCCCGCCGGTCTGCGCCACCTTCAACTGCACGGTGAGCGCGGTCAGTTGCTGAGAGACCTTCAGTGTCACGTCGGACTGCGCCCAGAAGTCGTTGCTGTGCGGGTCCACCGAGCCGTCCGACCACAGCGGACCGTCCTGCTCGCCCTTCGCGACCGGAGCCGTCGGGGTGGCGGAAGCCGTCGGAGATGACGAGGGCGCCGAACTCGCCTTGGGGGAGGCGGACTTCGAGGGCGTGTGCGCGGGCGGGGCGGCGGAGTGGGACGGTGCGGGGGTGGCCGCGTCCGGTGTCCCGGAGGGCGTCGGCGACACCGCGACCGTCTTCTCGGTGTGCGTGTCCTTCACGGCCGAGGCGACCGCGTAGCCGCCGACCCCGAGGACCGCGGCGACCGCGGCCGTGGCGCTGACCACCCGGACCCAGCCGAACACGGCCGGAAGGGTGGCGCGATGGCCGGGGCGGGCCGCCTGCGGGGCCATGCCCCGCTCGACCCGGGCCAGGATGCGGGCGCGGTCGGGTTCGTGCGCCTCGGCCGCCTCGTGCAGCCGGGCGCGCAGCTCGTCGTGCACGTCCTGCTGCCTCATCGGTTCCTTCCTCCGCTCTGACCGGCACGCGGCGCCATCGCCGCGTGCACCCGCTGCGGAACACCCTGCTCGCCGAGGAGCTTCTGCAACTCGGCCATGCCCTTCGACGTCTGGCTCTTAACCGTACCCACCGAGATCCCCAGGGCGAGAGCGGTGTCCTTTTCCGACAGGTCGAAAGCGTGCCGAAGCACCACACACGCCCGTTTGCGGAACGGCAGGCGGCGCAGCGCCCCCTGGACGTCGACCACTCCGGCGATGTCGGGGTTCTCGGTGCTCTCCTCGCGGTGCGACCAGAACAGGGCGATACGGCGCCGCTCGCGCACGGCGCTGCGGATGCGGGTGCGGGCCAGGTTGGCGACGACACCGCGGGCGTAGGCCACCGGGTGGTCGGCCGCGCGCACCCGGTCCCAGCGGTGCCACAGCGCCAGCAGGGCGTCGGCGGCCAGGTCGTCGGCGGCGTCCGACTCGCCGGTCAGCATGTACCCGAGACGGGAGAGTTCGGCGTAGTGGCGTTCGAAGAAGGCATGGAACTCCACGGAGGCGGCGTCGTCGACGACTGTGCCCACGGGTGACCTCTTCTGTCCGGGTGTATGTCATGCAGATGACATGCGACGGCCGGGGGTGCGCCCCGGCGGGAATCCGGAGCGTAGCAGTGATCGTTTCGTGTGCTTCGTACGGGGGTTCGGTGGTGGTGTGTCCGAGAGTACGACGATGGTTCGGTCCCTCGGAGCCGGTTGCGCCTGATTCCGTAACACGGGGAAAACCTGAAACAGGTTCAACGCGGGAACAATCCAGCCAGCATCCGCACACGTTCGATCAGGCAACGAGGAGTACGACCATGTCCGAGACGCAGAAGGTGGACCGGCCCCAGGGCGCCGCGCCACCCGCCGGGAACAGCGTCGACCGGTTCTTCAAGATCTCCGAACGGGGGTCCACCTTCGGCCGGGAGATACGCGGCGGCTTCGCCACGTTCTTCACCATGGCCTACATCCTTGTCCTGAACCCCATCATCCTCGGCAGCGCCAAGGACAAGTTCGGACACAGCCTCGACACCGGCCAACTCGTCACCGCCACCGCGCTGGTGGCCTGTGTGATGACGGTCATCATGGGCGTCGGCGGCAACCTGCCCCTCGCGATCGCGGCCGGACTCGGTCTCAACGCGGTCGTGGCCTTCCAGTTGGCGCCGCTGATGAGCTGGTCCGACGCGATGGGCCTGGTGGTCCTCGAAGGCCTGCTGATCTGTGTGCTCGTTGTGACGGGCCTGCGCGAGGCGATCATGAACGCGATCCCGCAGCAGCTGAAGCAGGCGATCGGGGTCGGCATCGGCCTGTTCATCGCGTTCATCGGCTTCGTCGACGCCGGTTTCGTCAGCCGTATCCCGGACGCCGCGGACACCACCGTGCCGGTGCAGCTGGGTGCCGTCGGCAGGCTCACCGGCTGGCCCGTGCTCGTCTTCTGTCTTGGCGTGCTCCTGACCATCGCGCTGGTCGCGCGGAAGGTGAAGGGCGCGATCCTGATCAGCATCGTCACGATGACCGCCGTGGCGATCGTCATCGACTCGGTGGCCGACATCAAGAGCTGGGGCCTGACCACGCCGAAGATCCCGGACAAGATCGTGGCCGCGCCCGACTTCGGACTCGTCGGTCACTTCAACCTGTTCGGCGGCTTCGGCAAGGCCGGTGTCCTCACCGCCGTACTGCTGGTCTTCACCCTGATCCTGTCCGACTTCTTCGACGCCATGGGCACGATCGTGGGCATCAGCGCGGAGGCCGGACTGCTCGACGACAAGGGGCAGGTGCCGGGCATCGGCCGGGTCCTGTTCATCGACGGTGCGGCGGCCGTGGCCGGCGGCATCGGCTCGGCCTCCTCCAACACGGCCTACATCGAGTCGGCGGCGGGTGTCGGCGAGGGCGCGCGGACCGGCTTCGCCAACCTGATCACCGGCGGGATGTTCGGGCTGGCCCTCTTCCTCACCCCGCTGCTCACGATCGTCCCGCTGCAGGCGGCGGCGCCCGCGCTGATCGCCGTGGGCTTCCTGATGATGACCCACGTCAAGCACATCGACTGGGACAAGTACGAGATCGCGATCCCGGCGTTCCTCACCATCGCCGCGATGCCGTTCACCTACTCGATCACGGACGGCATCGGGGCGGGCTTCCTGGCGTACGTGGTGATCAAGGCGGTGCTGGGGAAGGCGAAGGAGGTCAACTGGCTGCTGTGGGCCGTGTCGGCGTTGTTCCTGGTGTACTTCGCGATTGATCCGGTGGAGCAGATGCTGGGTGTGAAGTAGGAAGCTGCGCGATCGGCTGCGGGTGATTCGTGGCTGGTCACGCCCGCGCGGCGGTAGCCGCAAATCGACTACCGCCCCGCGCTTCCCGACGGGGCGCTTCAGCTCGGGGCGCTTATGTGAGAGCCGCCTGCATCATCGCCTTGGCCACCGGTGCCGCCAGGCCGTTGCCGCTGACCTCCGACCTCGCCGCGTCGGACTGCTCGACCATCACCGCCACGGCGACCTCCTTCCCCGTGCTGTTCGACTTGCCGAAGGACGTGAACCAGGCGAACGGCGTCTTGCTGTTGTTCTCGCCGTGCTGGGCCGTGCCCGTCTTGCCGCCCACCGTGACGCCGGAGATCCGCGCGTTCGTGCCGGTGCCCTGCTCGACGACCGTCTGCATCGCGGACTGGAGCTGCTCGGCGGTGGAGGAGCTGACGATCTCCTTGCTGCTCGCGTCGTCGTCGTAGTTCTTGAGCACATCGCCGCCGCTGTCGGTGATCTGGGAGACCATATGCGGGGAGACCAGCTTGCCGCCGTTGGCTATGGCCGCCGAGACCATGGCCATCTGGAGCGGGGTCGCCGTGACGTCGAACTGGCCGATGCCGGAGAGGCCGGTCTGGGCCTTGTCCATGTTCTTCGGGTAGACGCTGGCGTAGGCCCGTACCGGGACGTCCAGCTTTTCGTCGTTGAAGCCGAACTTCTCGGCCATCGCCCGCACCTTGTCCTGGCCCAGGTCGACGGCCATCTTGCCGAAGACGTTGTTGCAGGAGTACTGGAGAGCCACCCGGATGGGGGCGTTCTCGCAGGGCGCCGAGGTGCTCTCGTTCCTCAGCGGGGTCGTCGAGCCCGGCAGGGTGTAGGGGTTGGGGCTCACCGTCTTGTCGTCGACGTTCTTGTAGAGCCCGTCCTCCAGCGCGGCCGCCGCGACCACCAGCTTGAACGTCGAACCCGGCGGCAGCGGCTGGCGCAGCGCCCGGTTGGTGAGCGGCTTGTCCGAGTCGGCGTTCAGCGACTTCCAGGCCGAGCCGGCGGTGTTCGCGTCGGTGAGCGCGGAGGGGTCGTACGACGGGGTCGACACGACCGCCAGGATCTTGCCGGTCTTCGGGTCGATCGCGACCGCCCCGCCCTTCTTGCCGCCGAGGGCCTGGTACGCCGCCTTCTGGACGGCCGGGTCGATCGTCGTGATCACATTGCCCGGGGCGGCACGCTGGTCGGTGATCGTGTTCATGACGGTCTTGAGCTGGTTGTCGGTGCCGTTGAGCAGGTCCTGGTAGACGCCCTCCAGCTGGGTCGGTGCGTAGGCCTGTGAGGCATAGCCCGTCACCGCCGCGTACAGCTTGCCGTTCGTGTACGTGCGCTTGTACTTGAGATCGCTGCTGCCCGACGTCCGTCCCGAGCCGGTGATCGACTCACCGGCCACGATGATGTTCCCCAGCGGCTCTGAGTACGTCTCGATGACGTTGCGCCGGTTGCTCTTGTCGTCCGCGAGGGCCTGGCCGTCGTAGAACTGCACCCATGTCGCCCTGACCAGCAGGGTGAGCACGAGCAGCAGCGCGAAGACGGACGCCCGCCTGATCGTCTTGTTCATCCCACCCGGACAGACGAACGAAGGCGGGGCGTGCGTTCCCTGCGAACGGATTTCTCATCGTCCGTTCATTCGGGCGCGAGGTCAGAGCCGGCGGGTCGCCAGCGTCAGACGGTCCCGCGCGTCGAACAGGGCGTCCTTGATCATCTGCTCGTGGGCGGGGGTGAGGCGGGCCACCGGGACCGAGCAGCTGATCGCGTCGCGGGCCGGGGTGCGGTAGGGGATCGCCACACCGAAGCAGCGCAGCCCGAGCGTGTTCTCCTCGCGGTCGATCGCGAAGCCCTGCTCGCGGATCTGGTGGAGTTCCTCGATGAGCTTCTCGCGGTCGGTGATGGTGTGCTCGGTGAGCGCGGGGAGGGTCTCCGGCAGCAGCTTGCGGACCTGCTCGTCGGTGTGGGTGGCGAGCAGCGCCTTGCCGAGCGAGGTGGAGTGCGCGGGGAGGCGGCGGCCCACGCGGGTGAAGGGGCGCAGATAGTGCTGGGACTGGCGGGTGGCCAGGTAGACCACGTTGGTGCCGTCGAGACGCGCCAGGTGGATGGTCTCCGTGGTGTCGTCGGAGAGCCGGTCCAGGGTCGGGCGGGCCGCCGCGACCACCTCGTCGCCGTCGATGTACGACGTGCCGACCAGCAGCGCCCGCACCCCGATGCCGTACCGGGTGCCGGTCGCGTCCGTCTCCACCCAGCCCAGCTCCACCAGCGTGCGCAGCAGCATGTAGAGGCTGGACTTGGGATATCCGACGGCCTCCTGGACCGCCGCGAGGGAGTGCATACCGGGCCGGCCGGCGAAGTATTCGAGCAATTCCACGGTCCGCACCGCGGACTTGACCTGCGCCCCGCCGCCTGTCTCGCCTGCCGACATCGCCCTTGACCCCTTCGTTGGACGGGAAATAGTCTCCAACAGCATATTCATCATCAGAGACAGCGTTCAGTATATCGAACACCCCTGGTGAATGACCCGGATACTGCGGCAAGAAAACGCAACTCATGGAGGGACCCGCGGTGGCAGCAGCACCAGTCTGGAGTGTCGACCCGCGCACCGGGAAGCAGCGTGAACAGGTTGCGGTGGAGGCCACAGCCGAAGAGGTGGACGCCGTCGTCACGGCCGCGCACGCCGCACGCGGCTCCCTCGCCGACCGCACCGTCCGCGCCGCCTTCCTGCGCTCGGCCGCCGCCGGACTCGACGCGGCCAAGGACCGGCTGGTCGAGGCCGCCGACGCGGAGACCGCGCTCGGCCCGGTCCGGCTCACCGGCGAACTCGCCCGCACCGTCTACCAGCTGCGGGCCTTCGCGGACATCGTCGACGAGGGCGCCTTCCTCGACGTCATCATCAACCACCCCGACGCCACCGCCACCCCGCCCATCCCGGACCTGCGCCGCTACAAGGTCCCGCTGGGTGTCGTCGCCGTCTACTCGGCCTCCAACTTCCCCTTCGCGTTCTCCGTCGCCGGCGGCGACACCGCGAGCGCGCTGGCCGCCGGCAACCCGGTTGTCGTGAAGGCCCACCCCGACCACCCGGCCCTGTCCGAGCTGGTCGCCAAGGTGCTGCGCCGGGCCGCCGCGGAGCACGGCATCCCGGAAGCCGTGCTCGGTCTCGTGCACGGCTTCCAGGCCGGCATCGAGCTGATCAACCACCCGCTGGTCGCCGCGGCCGGGTTCACCGGTTCCGTCCGGGGCGGCCGGGCACTGTTCGACGCGGCCGCCGCGCGGCCGGTCCCGATCCCCTTCCACGGCGAACTGGGCTCCCTCAACCCCGTCCTCGTCACGGAGGCCGCGGCCGCCGAGCGGGGCGAGGAGATCGGTGCCGGGCTCGCCGGGTCGATGACCCTGGGCGTCGGTCAGTTCTGCGTCAAGCCGGGCCTGGTCCTGGTGCCGGCCGGCGCGGGCGGTGACGGCCTGGTCAAGTCCCTCACGGACGCGGTCAGCGACACCGACCCCGGTGTTCTGCTCGACCACCGGATGCGCGACAACTTCATCGCCGGGGTCGCGGAGCGCGGCGAACTCCCCGACGTGGAGAGCCCGGTGACGCCGGGGGCGGGCGGCGAGCACACCGTCAGCGCCGGGTTCCTCTCGGTGGCGGCCAGCCGGCTGGCCGAGGCGGGGGCGTACGACCTGCTCCTGGAGGAGTGCTTCGGGCCGGTGACCGTGGTGGTCCGTTACGAGGACCGGGACGAGGCGACGGCGGTGCTCTCGCGGCTGCCCGGAAACCTGACGGCGACGGTTCACGTCTCCGACGGCGAGGCTGCGGGGGAGGGGCTCGGGGCGGAGATCCTCGCGGAGCTCACGCCGCTGGCCGGTCGTGTGCTGGTCAACGGCTGGCCGACGGGGGTGGCTGTGGCCCCGGCCCAGCAGCACGGCGGGCCGTACCCGGCGACGACGTCCACGTCCACCTCCGTGGGCGGTACGGCGATCGAGCGGTGGCTGCGGCCGGTGGCCTATCAGGGGGCGCCGTCGGCTCTGCTGCCGGCCGAGTTGAAGGATGCCAATCCGCTGGGGCTGCCTCGGAGGTTCAACGGGGTTTTGGAGCGGTAGCGCCGTGGGGGGCGTGGGGTGCGTTGCGGAGTGCCGGTTCGATGTGGCTGGTCGCGCAGTTCCTCCCCCGGCCTCGGCCGGGGGTACCCCCAGCGCCCCTTCAAGTTGGCCACCCCTGACCACGGCACATGGTTCTGCTGACACAATCCGACCATGGACGTCGAACTTCCCGAACTTCCTTTCCCCCTCCGCACCTACGGGCCCGACGGGCACTGGTTCTACGAGGACGGTGTGCTCACCGGGTGGGCCGGGGCCCGGCAGGACCGGTTTGTGTCGCCCACCGGGGAGGCGCTGGATCCCGCCTCCGACGCGCCCCGGCTGCTGGGGGCGCCCGAAGGGGACTTCCAGCTGATCGCCCGGGTCACCGTCGGGTTCGGTGCCGCCTTCGACGCCGGAGTGCTGTACGTCCACGTCGGCGACCGGGCCTGGGCCAAGCTCTGCCTGGAGAACTCCCCGGACGTGCCCACCGTCTGCACGGTGGTCACCCGCGGTCACTCCGACGACGCCAACTCCTTCACGGTGGAGGGGAGTTCGGTCTGGCTGCGGATCAGCCGGACCGGGCGGGCGCTGGCCTTCCACGCCTCCCGCGACGGCAAGAAGTGGATCTTCGTGCGGCTGTTCACGCTGGGCGGCGAGAAGGAGACGGAGGACGCGCTGGTCGGCTTCATGACCCAGTCGCCGATGGGGGAGGGGTGTGTGGTGACGTACGACCACATCGAGTTCAGGCCCGACTGGCCGGCCGATCTGCGCGACGGAAGCTGAGCGGCGGAAGCCGAGCGGCGGAAGCTGGGCGGCGGCGCGGCCGGCACGGAACCGGTGCGGGCCGGTCCGTACCCGCGGTACGCGGTGCGGGGGAATGAAACGGGCTGGTTGAAGGTTCAGGTAGTTGAGAGACGTCTTATCACTACCTGGAGAGCCGAAGACATGCGCGTCGAGATCTGGAGCGACATCGCCTGCCCCTGGTGCTACGTGGGCAAGGCCCGCTTCGAGAAGGCCCTTGCCGCCTTCCCGCACCGCGACGAGGTCGAGGTCGTGCACCGCTCCTTCGAGCTGGACCCCGGCCGCGCCAAGGACGATGTGCAGCCGGTGCTCGCCATGCTCAGCAAGAAGTACGGCATGAGCGAGGCACAGGCCCAGGCGGGCGAGGACAACCTGGGCGCGCAGGCCGCCGCCGAGGGCCTTGAGTACCGCACCCGGGACCGCGACCACGGCAACACCTTCGACATGCACCGGCTGCTGCACTTCGCCAAGGAGCAGGGCCGGCAGGACGAGCTGATCCAGCTCCTGTACCGGGCGAACTTCGCCGAGGAGCGGTCCGTCTTCAGCGAGGGCACCGAGCGGCTCGTCGACATCGCCGTGGCGGCCGGACTGGACGCGGCGGCCGTGCGCGAGGTGCTCGCCGACCCGGCCGCCTACGCCGACGCGGTCCGCGCCGACGAGCGCGAGGCCGCCGAGCTCGGTGCGAACGGGGTGCCGTTCTTCGTCCTCGACCGGAAGTACGGGGTCTCCGGCGCCCAGCCCGCCGAGGTGTTCACCCAGGCGCTCAGCCAGGCGTGGGGTGCGCGCTCTCCGCTGAAGCTCATCGACGAGGGCGGGGCGGAGGCCTGCGGGCCGGACGGGTGCGCGGTCCCGCAGCACTGAGAAAGGCGCAGGTCGGGGCGGTCGTATAAGCGTCGCTTAGCGGTTCCACGTAAAAATCCGCAATGGACGGGGGGTTCCGTGGGCCGCAGAGTGGACCCATGGAGACCACGGAGACGTTCGAGAGCCTCGTCCGCGCCGAGTTCACCCCGAAGAGCATCTTCCTCAACACCGCAAGCAACGGGCTGCTGCCCGCCCGTGCCGTGGCCGCCCTGCACCAGGCGGCGCTGCTGCGGGCCGAGGGCCGGCCACTGACCGCTCTGTACGAGGACGTGGAGGCCTGCCGGGCCGGGTACGCCCGGCTGGCCGGCGTCCCGGCGAGCCGGGTCGCCGCGGGTGCCTCGGTCGCCGCGCACACCGGTGTGATCGCCGCCTCGCTGCCGGCCGGCGCCGAAGTGCTCACGGCCGAGGACGACTTCACCTCCGTACTGAACCCGTTCCATGTCCGCGGCGACCTCAAGGTCCGCTCGGTGCCGCTGGAGCGCGTCGCCGAGTCCGTCCGTCCCGGCACCGCCCTCGTCGCGGTCAGCGCGGCCCAGTCGGCGGACGGGCGGATCGCCGACCTGCCCGCGCTGCGCGAGGCCGCCCGTGCGCACGGGGCGCGCACCTACGTCGACTTCTCCCAGGCCGCCGGCTGGCTGCCGATGGACGCCGACGCCTACGACTTCACCGCATCCGTCTCCTTCAAGTGGCTGCTCGGCCCGCACGGCGCGGCCTTCCTCGTGGTCCCCGAGGACTTCGGCGGGCTCACTCCGATGCTCGCCGGCTGGGTCGCGGGCGAGGAGCCGTGGGACAGCTGCTACGGCCCGGTCGCCGAACTCGCCCACTCGGCCCGGCGGTTCGACCTCACCCACGCCCTGTTCACGTTCGCAGGCCTGCGCCGCTCGCTCGACCTGATCGAGGAACTCGGCGTGGCCGCCGTCCACGACCACGACGTGGCCCTCGCCGACCGGTTCCGCGCCGGGCTCGCCTCCCTCGGTCACGAGCCCCTGCCCGCCCCGGGCTCGGCGATCGTCTCGGTCCCCGGGCTCGGCGCCCGCCAGCCCGATCTGAGCCGGGCCGGCATCGAGGTCTCCAACCGTTCGGGCAACCTGCGTGCGGCTTTTCACCTCTACAACACGCCCGCCGACGTGGACCGCCTGCTGGACGCCCTCGGGGGCTGACCAGCCGATCCCGGCGGATCCGCCCCGGTCGGGCCCGCGCCGGCGCCGCGGACCGGTCAGGCCCGCGCCGTGTTCGCCGGGCACAGGTTGGCCTCGACCCGGCCGAGCAGGCGGAGCAGCTGCTCGCGCTCGGCCGGGTCGAGGCCGGCCAGGCTCTCCTCCTCCAGCGCGGTCCACACCCGCTCCACCTCGGTCAGCAGCCGGGTGCCGCACTCCGTGGCCTCCACCAGCACCGCGCGCCGGTCCGCCGGGTCCGGCAGCCGCCGCACCTGCCCGGCCTGCTCCAGCCGCTGGAGCATCTTGGTCACCGTGGACGGGTCCAGGCCGAGCATCCGGATCAGGTCCGACTGCCGGGCCGGGCCGTTCTCCCACAGATACATCATCACCAGCTCCTGGCCCGGATAGAGGCCGAGCCCGCGCAGCAGCCCGGCGGCGGCGGTGCGGTGCAGCCGCGCCACCCGGCTCAGCGCATGGCTGACCGGACCGCCCTCGGCGGAGGCCGGCAGCGTACAGCCCTGTCCGGCCGCGTCCGCCGCCGGTTCCCTGGTGGCGTCCATCACCGCTCCCGTACCTCTCCGACTTCCGGTAACCGTCCTGAAAGCCTACTCAGACCTTCCCGGAGGAATTTAATTGGTCGACCAATGATTGGGGTAGGGTGACTGCGGTCGCATTACTTGGCCGACCAATTAAAGCTACCTCCGGGAGTCACCGTGACCACCGCCTTCGATCCGATCGACCTGCCGGGCCACCGCCTCGCCAACCGCATCGCCATGGCCCCGATGACACGCGGCCGTGCCGCCGAGGGCGGTCTGCCCACCGCCCTCACCGCGGAGTACTACGCCCAGCGTGCCTCCGCGGGCCTGATCGTGACCGAGGGCATCCAGCCCTCCGCCGTCGGCCAGGGCTACCCGGACACCCCCGGCCTGCACAGCGCCGAGCAGATCGCCGCCTGGCGCACGGTCACCGACGCGGTGCACGCCGCCGGCGGCCGGATCTTCGCCCAGATCATGCACTCCGGCCGGATCGGCCACCCCGACCTGCTGCCGGACGGGCTGGTCAACGTCGCCCCCTCCGCGGTCGCCGCCAGCGGCCAGGTGTACACCCACGAGGGACCGAAGGACTTCGTCGAGCCCCGCGAACTGACCGAGGACGAGATCCACGCGACCGTCGCCGACTACGCGGCCGCCGCCCGGGCCGCTGTGGAGGCCGGCTTCGACGGCGTGGAACTGCACGGCGCCAACGGTTACCTGATCCACCAGTTCCTGGCCCCGGGCAGCAACCGGCGTACCGACGGGTGGGGCGGCTCCCCGGCCGGCCGCATCCGCTTCGCCGTGGAGACCGTGAAGGCGGTGGTGGAGGCCATCGGCGCCGAGCGCACCGGCCTGCGCCTGTCCCCGGGCAACCCGCTCAACGACATGGACGAGCCCGAGCCCGAGCCGACGTACACGGCGCTGGTCGACGCGCTGGAGCCGCTGGGCCTGGCGTATGTGCATGTGATGGAGGTGCCGGGGCACCGGGAGCTGACCACCGCGCTGCGCAAGCGGTTCAGCGGGGTGTTCGTCCTCAACCCGGCGACCGAGGGCCCGACCGGCCCGGAGGCCCTCGAACTCGTCGAGGACGGCACGGCCGACGTCATCTCCTACGGCCAGCTGTTCCTCGCCAACCCGGACCTCCCGGCCCGGCTGAAGGCGGGCGGCCCGTTCAACGCCGCGAACCCGGCGACGTTCTTCGGCGGCGGGGCCGAGGGCTACACGGACTACCCGGCACTGTGACACGGGACGGGGGCCGCCACACCAGGTGTGGCGGCCCCCGGGATGTACGACACGCTCAGCGGACGGGCGTGAAGTCCCTCGCGCCGATGAACTCGGGCCTGCGCACCGGTGCCGCGAACGGCTCCACCGCCGCGTTCTCCACGCTGTTGAACACGATGAAGACGTTGCTGCGCGGGAACGGGGTGATGTTGTCGCCCGAGCCGTGCATGCAGTTGCAGTCGAACCAGGTCGCCGAACCGGCCCGGCCGGTGAACAGCTTGATGCCGTACTCGCCCGCCATGGCGGTGAGCGCCTCGTCGGAGGGCGTGCCCGCGTCCTGCATCTGCAGCGACTTCTTGTAGTTGTCCCTGGGCGTGGCGCCGGCGCACCCCAGGAACGTCCGGTGCGAGCCCGGCATGATCATGAGCCCGCCGTTGGTGTCGTGGTTCTCGGTCAGCGCGATCGAGACCGACACGGCCCGCATGTTCGGCAGGCCGTCCTCGGCGTGCCAGGTCTCGAAGTCCGAGTGCCAGTAGAAGCCGCTGGCACCGAACCCCGGCTTGACGTTGATCCGCGACTGGTGGACGTACACGTCCGAGCCGAGGATCTGCCGGGCCCGGCCGGCCACCCGCTCGTCGCGCACCAGGTTCGCGAACACCTCGCTGATCCGGTGCACCTCGAAGACGGACCGGATCTCCTGCGACTTCGGCTCCACGATGGAGCGTTCGTCGGCCCGGATCGCCGGGTCGGCGATCAGCCGCTCCAACTCCTGCCGGTACACGGTGACTTCGTCGTCCCCTATCAACTGCTCGACGGCGAGGAAGCCGTCGCGCTCGAACGCCTCCAGCCGGTCCGTGGGGATCGGCCCGGGCGCGCCGGGCGCCGACCAGACGACCGGGTCCTTGCGGGGTGCGGAGACCTCGACCGGGCCACGGCTCGGGTACAGGTCGGTGATCGCGGTCATGGTCAGCCCTCCTCCGTCAGCAGGGGATAGACGCCGTTCTCGTCGTGGTCCTCCCGCCCGGTGACCGGCGGGTTGAACACGCAGATGCAGCGGAAGTCCTCCTTGACGCGAAGCGTGTGCCGCTCGTGCCCGTCGAGGAGGTACATGGTCCCGGGCATGATCGTGTACGACGTCCCGGTCTCGCGGTCGGTCAGCTCGGCCTCGCCCTCGACGCAGACGACGGCCTCGATGTGGTTGGCGTACCACATCGACGTCTGCGTGCCCGCGTACAGGATCGTCTCGTGCAGCGAGAAGCCGACCCGCTCCTTCGCGAGGACGATGCGCTTGCTCTCCCAGGTCCCGGACGCGGACCTCACATGCCGGTCGGTGCCTTCGATTTCCTTGAACGATCGGACGATCACGGTGGTGTACAGCCTCCTTGCTCGATCTTGGTCAGGCGGTTTCCCGGACGGCCCGGGCGAGGATGCTCAGCCCCTCGTCCAGCTCGTCCGGGGTGACGGTCAGGGCGGGCAGCAGCTTGACGACCTCGCTCTCCGGCCCCGACGTCTCGATGAGCAGCCCGAGTTCGAAGGCGCGCCCCGCGATCCGCCCGGCCCGCCCCTTCTCGTGGAACTCCAGGCCCCACACCAGGCCCCGCCCCCGGTACTCCTTCACGTCGGCGAGGTTCTCCTCGACGATCGCGATGAGCCCCTGCTCGATCTGCTCGCCCTTGGTCCGGGTCTGCTTCTCCATCGCCGGGCCGTCGCTCCAGTAGGTCTCCAGCGCGGCGGTCGCGGTGACGAAGGCGGGGTTGTTGCCGCGGAAGGTGCCGTTGTGCTCGCCCGGCTCCCACACGTCCAGCTCGGGCCGGAACAGGCACAGCGACATGGGCAGCCCGTAGCCGCTGATGGACTTGGAGACGGTGACGATGTCGGGGACGATCCCCGACTCCTCGAAGGAGAAGAAGGCACCGGTGCGCCCGCAGCCCATCTGGATGTCGTCGACGATCAGCAGCATGTCCTGCCGCTCGCAGAGCGCCTTGAGCGCGCGCAGCCATTCGGGCCGGGCCACGTTGATGCCGCCCTCGCCCTGCACGGTCTCCACGATCACCGCGGCGGGCTTGTTGAGCCCCGACCCGTGGTCCTCCAACAGCCGCTCGAACCACAGGAAGTCCGGCACGGTCCCGTCGAAGTAGTTGTCGAACGGCATCGGCGTCCCGTGCACCAGCGGGATCCCGGCCCCGGCCCGCTTGAACGCGTTGCCGGTGACGGCCAGCGAGCCGAGGGACATCCCGTGGAAGGCGTTGGTGAACGACACGATCGCCTCGCGCCCCTTCACCTTCCGGGCGAGCTTGAGCGCCGACTCGACGGCGTTCGTCCCCGTCGGCCCCGGGAACATGACCTTGTACGGCAGGTCGCGCGGCTGCAGCACCAGCTCCTGGAACGTCTGCAGGAACGACCGCTTGGCCGTGGTCGACATGTCGAGGCCGTGGGTGACCCCGTCGCGTTCCAGGTAGTCGAGCAACGCCCGTTTCAGCACCGGGTTGTTGTGGCCGTAGTTGAGCGACCCGGCACCGGCGAAGAAGTCCAGGTACCCGTGTCCGTCCTCGTCGTACATACGGCTGCCCCGGGCCTGGTCGAACACGGTCGGCCAGCCGCGGCAGTAGCTGCGGACCTCGGACTCCAGGGTCTCGAAGACGCTATGAATGTCGGTGGTGCGGCCGGAGGCCGCTCCGTTGAGGGCGGTGGTGGGCGACGGGTGGGCAGGCTGGGTGATGGTCACGGCGGGGCTCCTCAGTGCGATGTGGGGGTCAAGGGGCCGATGCGGTACAGGACTTCGGGGTCGTGCGGACCGTCGGGGAACTCCCCGGCCTCGAACAGCACCGAGCGCTCCACGGTGGCGCCGTGCCGGGCGGCGTACGAGGTGAACAGGCGCTCGGAGGCGGTGTTGCCGGGGGTGATGGTGGTCTCGACGGCGGTGAGCGGCCGTTCGGCGGCCACCCGCGCCGTCAGCCCGTCCAGCAGCCGCGCCGCGATACCGCGCCCGCGCTGCGCGGCGTCCACGGCCACCTGCCAGACGAGCAGGGTGTCCGGCCGGTCCGGCCGGCTGTATCCGGTCACGAACCCGACGGGCTCGCCGTCCGCGCCGCGTGCCACCGCCGAGGTGTCGGCGAAATCCCGGCACCACAGCAGATAGCTGTACGAGGAGTTCAGATCGAGGCTCCTGGAATCCTTTGCGATACGCCAGAGAGCGGCGCCGTCGGTCACCAGCGGGCGCTCGACGGTCAGGTCTGCTTGTGGGGCAGTCATGCGGATTGAATTTAGCGAGGCAAATGCAAAAACGCACGGCGGGAGGTGTTGCCACCTCGACTCACCGTGCCCTTATGTGCCGATATATGGCACCACAAACCGGGCAAATGACCCGGTTATGTGGAGTGTGTCACAGGGTTGAAATCCGGATGAAATTCCGTCGGTTTAGCTCCGCAAAAAGCGGGCAGAAGAACTCGGGTAAGCCATCCGCCGAAAGGGAATTCGGAATTGCCGTGAATTCAGGCTCCGGTCACGCCGTCGATACGCTCCCGCAGGATGTCGGCGTGTCCGTTGTGCCGGGCGTGCTCCTCGACGAGATGGACGAGAACCCACCGCAGACTGACCTCGACACCGTCCATCGGACCGCCGGTGATCCGTCCGGTGTCGTCGAGCGACCGCCCCGCGCACAGCTCCCGCCCCCGTGCGATCTCCCGCCGCCACACATCGAGCGCCTCGCCGAGCCCACGCCCGGGATCGAGGGCGTACCCCGTCTCCTCCTCGTACACCGGAGGCACATCGAGTCCCGCGAACACCCGCTGGAACCAGTTCCGTTCCACCTCGGCGAGATGCTGCACCAGCCCCAGCGGCGTCAGGGCGGACGGCTCAGCCGACGCCGTCCGCGCCTGCGCGTCGTCCAGGCCCGAGCACTTCAGCGCGAGTGTGGCCCGGTGGAAGTCCAGCCGGCTTTCCAGCATGGGGCGTTCGGCGCCCGTCGTGAGCGGGACCGGACGGCCGTCAGGGAGCGTCCGGGGTGCGTCGGGGAGGGAGCGGGGCGCGTCGGCGGTCATGGGGCGAGGGGGGCACGGTGCCCTGTGCCACCCACCGCTTTTCGGCCTCCGCCGGCTTCTGCGCCGCTACCGCCAGGCGGACTCCGCCGCCCGCCGAGCCCCCTCCAGGTCCACCGTCAGGCCCTTCTTCGCCAGCTCCGCCCCGAGCGCGGCCAGGCTCGACTGCACCACATCTGCCGTCGCGTCGACCCCGTAGTGGTTGACCCGGATCATCTCCTTGGCCAGTGCGCCCCCGCCCGCGGCCAGCGGCAGCGTGCCGTCGCCCGCCAGGGCCCCGGCGACCAGCTCCGACGCCACCACACCCGACGGCACCCGCAGGGTCGTGGCCACCGGTGCCGCGTCGGCCTCCTCGTACACGTACGGCTCCAGGCCGCCGCCCAGGGCCACCGCCCCGGCCCGGGTGGCCAGCGCGGCCGTGCGGTGCCGGGCCGTCACCGTCTCCAGGCCCTCCGCCTCGATCCGCTCGACGCACGCCTGAAGCGCCAGCATCTCCAGCTGCGCCGGCGCGTGCAGCAGCGCCTTGCGGCCGCCGTCGACCCAGTGCTCCTTCCAGTCCAGCAGGGAGAGGTAGGAGCGGCGCGGGGCGTGCGGGTTCGCCGCCATCCGGGCCCACGCCCGCTCGCTCACCGACACCGCCGAGACACCCGCCGGGCCGCCCATCGCCTTCTGTGCCCCGATCACGCACAGGTCCACGCCCCACGCGTCCGGCAGCACCGGCTCGGCACCGACCGAGGCCACCGCGTCCAGATAGAAGAGGGCGCCCTGCTCCCGTACCGCCTCGCCGATCTCCGCGACCGGGTTGGTGTTGCCGGTCGCCGCCTCCGCGTGCACCAGGGAGACGAAGTCGATCTCCGGGTGCTCGGCGAACGCCTCCCGGATCTGCGCGGCCGTCACCGCCGTGTGGAACGGCACGGCGAGATCGATCACGGTCGCGCCGCAGTCCCGCAGCCAGTTCCCGAAGGTCTGCCCGTACGGGCCGGTGATCACGTTCAGTGCGGTGGTCCCCGGTCCCGCCGCTGCCCTGATCGCGCCCTCCAGCGGCAGCAGCGCCTCGCCCTGCATGATCACGACGTCCTGACGGGTATCCAGCAGGCGGGCCACCCGGTCCTCGATCGCGGCGAAGTGCGCGGCGCTCAGCGGGGGCAGGTCGAGGAAGGGGTGGGTCACGGCGGTGCTCTCTTCGCTCACGGAGGGGTGGATCAGAACGAGCGTAACCGGCACACCCCCGACGCCTCTGACCGGCGACTTCTTAGGCCGGACGGCCGTCCGGCCATCGGTTTGGTTTGAGAGACCCAAACATCTCCTTATAATCGGAACCCGCAGAAACGGAATCCACAGCTCCACCACAGACTCACGGGAGGTCTTGTGACCACGCTCCTCGGGCGCCGCCGGGCTCGCGCCCTGGCCGCCGCCACCGCCGCGGCCGGGCTGGCACTCGTGGCCGGCTGCACGTCGAGCGGCAACGGCTCCAGCGCCTCCAGGACGGCCGCGGGCGGGGTCGAACTCGTCAAGGCCGGCCGGCTCACCACCTGCACCCACCTGCCGTACCCGCCGTTCCAGTCGGAGATCGACGGCAAGGTGCAGGGCTTCGACGTGTCGATGATCGACCTGGTCGCCAAGAACCTCGGCGTGAAGCAGCAGGTCCTCGACACGCCCTTCGAGAACTTCAAGACCGGCGCCTTCCTCAACTCCGGCGAGTGCGACCTGGCCGCGGCCGGCATGACCATCACCGCCGAGCGCAAGAAGAACGTCGACTTCTCCGACCCGTACTTCGAAGCAACCCAGGCCCTTCTCGTCGACAAGAGCACCGGCATCACCTCGCTCGCCGACGCCAAGGCCAAGAAGGTCCAGCTGGGCGCCCAGGCGCAGACCACCGGCGAGGACTACGCCAAGGAGCAGGGCTTCGACCCGGTCTCCTTCGAGTCCTCCGACGCCGTCCTGGGCGGCCTGCGCACCGGCCAGGTCAAGGCCGTCATCATCGACTACCCCGTGGTCCAGGGCTGGCTCAAGGACAAGGCCAACGCCAGCGACTTCCAGCTCGCCGGCAACATCAACACCGGTGAGCAGTACGGCTTCACGGTGAAGAAGGGCAACACCAAGCTGCTCGCCGCCGTCAACAAGGCGATCGCCGACGCCAAGGCCGACGGCACGTACAAGAAGCTGTACGAGAAGTGGATCGGCCCCTACGACCGGTCCGCGGCCTCTCCCTCCGCCTCATGACCGCCACGGACGCGGAACTCCAGCCCCGCAAGAAGGGTCTGACCCGGCGTCAGAAGCGCGGACTGTCGCGAGGGGTGCAGTACGTCGTCTTCGTCGCCGCCGTGATCGCCTTCGCGGCCGGCGCCGACTGGGGACGGCTGCAGAACCAGTTCGCCCAGTGGGACATCGCCAAGCAGATGTTCCCGGACGTCATCACGCTGGCCCTGAAGAACACCGTGCTCTACACGCTGTCCGGCTTCGTCGTCGGACTGGCCCTCGGCATGGTGATCGCGCTGATGCGGCTGTCCTCGGTGGGTCCCTACCGCTGGCTGGCCGGCATCTACATCGAGATCTTCCGCGGCCTGCCCGCCCTGCTGATCTTCATCTTCATCGGGGTCGCCGTACCGCTCGCCTTCCCCGGCACGGAGATCGTCGGCGGCACCTACGGCAAGGTCGCGCTCGCGCTCGGCCTGGTCGCCGCCGCCTACATGGCCGAGACGATCCGCGCGGGCATCCAGGCGGTTCCCAAGGGCCAGATGGAAGCGGCCCGTTCGCTGGGCTTCTCGCCCGCCCGCGCCATGATATCGATCATCATCCCGCAGGCGTTCCGCATCATCCTCCCGCCGCTGACCAACGAGTTGGTGCTCCTCTTCAAGGACTCCTCCCTCGTCCTGTTCCTCGGTGTCACCCTGGAGGAGCGCGAACTGTCCAAGTACGGCCGCGACCTGGCCAGTACGACCGCCAACTCCACGCCCATTCTCGTCGCCGGCCTGTGCTACCTGCTGGTCACGATCCCGCTCGGCTTCGTCGTGCGCCGCATGGAGGCGAAGGCCCAGGAGGCCGTGAAGTGAGCGAGAAGTCTTCCACGGGGCGTCCCGAGATCCAGGTGAAGGGCCTGCACAAGTCCTTCGGCGACAACGCGGTGCTGCGCGGTATCGACCTGGAGATCGGCCAGGGCGAGGTCGTCTGTGTCATCGGCCCCTCCGGCTCCGGCAAGTCCACGTTGCTCCGCTGCGTCAACCTCCTCGAAGAGCCCACCGAGGGCCAGGTGTTCGTCGGCGGCACGGAGCTGACGGACCCGGACGTCGACATCGACGCCGTACGCCGCCGGATCGGCATGGTCTTCCAGCAGTTCAACCTGTTCCCGCACCTCACGGTCACCGAGAACCTCACCCTGCCGCAGCGCCGGGTGCTCGGGCGGGACAAGGCGCGAGCGGCACGGGTGGCCGCCGAGAACCTCGAACGCGTCGGCCTGTCCGAGAAGGCGAACGCCTACCCCGCCTCCCTCTCCGGCGGCCAGCAGCAGCGGGTGGCCATCGCCCGCGCCCTCTCGATGGGCCCCGAGGTGATGCTCTTCGACGAGCCGACCTCGGCGCTCGACCCGGAGCTGGTCGGGGACGTGCTGGCGGTGATGCGGATGCTGGCGCGGGAGGGCATGACCATGATGGTGGTCACCCATGAGATGAGCTTCGCCCGCGAGGTCGCCGACCGGGTGGTCTTCATGGACGGCGGAGTCGTGGTCGAGGACGGCACACCGGACCAGGTGATCGGCAACCCCGCCCACGAACGCACCCGCCACTTCCTCTCCCGCCTGCTCGACCCGGCCATGGCCCAGGTGGAGGAGGAGACCTCGGAGTAGCCGCGCGGGGCCGGCTGTCAGTGCCGTGTGCGAGGGTTCGGTCATGGACGCACAGCACGTGGCACGGAGTCGGGACGAGACCGTCGCCCTCTTCGGGAGGCGGGGGCTGCCCGAGTCGTCGTACGAGAACCTCGACGAGGAGTAGTCCTACGACGTCCACCCCGGCCCGGTCGCGATCGCGGGCGATCTCGACCTGGACCTGGACGCGAGGGCACCCTCCGGCGCCGGCATCGTCGTCGACGGTGACCTGACCGTCGAGGGCAGCATCGTCAACGCCGACGACGGCTGCCCGGCGGTGGTCGTCCTCGGCGATCTGCGGGCGGCCAACGTCTATCTCGAAGGCGACGCCAAGCTGCTGGTGCTGGGCAGCGTCACCGTGGACGCCTTCGTAGGCAACATGACCGACAAGCTCGTGATGATCCACGGCGATCTGCGCGCCAAGGTGACCGTCCTGTCGGGCGAGTTCGGTCCCGACCTCGTCGGCGGCACCCTGCACGGCGCGGTCGTCGCGCCCGCCTGTCTCGACCTCGCCCAGGACGTCGACCCGGCCTCGGTCCTCGTCCCCGAGGTGCTGCGCACCGACGGCGAGGACGACTGGCGCTCCTTCGACGCCCCGCGCGTACACGGCGGCCGGCTGCTGAACCGTATCGATGAGGGGCTCCCGGTCGTCCTAGGCTGAGGCCCATGAGCGATCAAGCGGTGCTGCACGTGAAGGGCCGGGTCCTTGTGGGACCCGAGGACGTCCGCGACGAGCTGTGGGTGGTGGGCGGTCGGGTCTCCTACGACCGTCCCGCCGGTGTACGTGACATCCGGACCGTCGAGGGCTGGGCGCTCCCCGGCCTGGTCGACGCCCACTGCCATGTCGGCCTCGGCCCGCACGGCCCGGTCGACGCGGCGACCGCCGAGAAGCAGGCCCTCACCGACCGCGAGGCCGGAACCCTCCTGATCCGGGACGCCGGTTCACCCTCGGACACCCGCTGGGTCGACGACCGCGAGGATCTCCCGAAGATCATCAGGGCCGGCCGGCACATCGCGCGCACCCGCCGCTACATAAGGAACTTCGCCCACGAGATCGAGCCGGAGGACCTCGTCGCCTACGTCGCCCAGGAGGCCCGGCGCGGCGACGGCTGGGTCAAGCTGGTCGGCGACTGGATCGACCGCGACCTCGGCGACCTGGCGCCCAGCTGGCCCCGCGACGCCGTCGAGGCGGCCATCGCCGAGGCCCACCGGCTCGGCGCCCGGGTCACCGCCCACTGCTTCGCCGAGAACTCCCTCCAGGACCTCGTCGAGGCGGGCATCGACTGCATCGAGCACGCGACCGGCCTCACCGACGACCTGATCCCGCTCTTCGCCGAGCGCGGTGTCGCGATCGTCCCGACCCTCGTCAACATCGCCACCTTCCCGCAGCTCGCGGCGGGCGGCGAGAGCAAGTTCCCGCAGTGGTCCGCCCATATGCGCCGGCTCCACGAGCGCCGCTACGACACCGTCCGCAGCGCCTACGACGCCGGTATCCCGGTGTACGTCGGCACCGACGCCGGCGGCTCGCTGGCGCACGGCCTGGTCGCGGGCGAGGTCGCCGAGCTGGTCACCGCCGGGATCCCGCCCGTCGACGCGCTCGCGGCGACCAGCTGGGCGGCCCGCGCCTGGCTCGGCAGGCCCGGCCTGGAGGAGGGCGCGCCAGCGGACCTGGTGGTGTACGAGAGCGACCCGCGTGCGGACGTACGCGTCCTCGCATCCCCCCGGAGGGTGGTGCTGAACGGGCAGGTCGTGGAGTAAGGGAACTCCTGTGCCTGCCGGTTCGAATACATTCGCGGAATCTCCACTATTGAGTGAAGTAACGCGGGATTGCTGCCCGTTCACCCATAGTGCGTAATTCTTGGCGGGTCCCGAGCACGTTTCCTCTGGGGGTCCCACCACCTTGAACAGCGACACCTTCCGCATGCCCGCACGCCGTCTCGCGACCGTCGCGGCGGCCACGGCCCTGGCCGCCGGTCCCGCGGCCCTGGCCGGCGCGGGCGCCGCACACGCGACCACCGACCACGGTCACGCGAGTGCGGTCGTCCTCCGTACCGGTCTGGACGTCTCCCTCCTCAGCAAGACCGTGAACGTCCCGCTCGCGCTCACCCTGAACGAGGTCCAGGCACCGCGCAGCGCCGACCGGACCGCGCTGACCGCCACACTCGACGGAGTCGACGGCGGCAAGCCGTTCAGCGTCCTCGGCGCCACCGCCGCCGGCGCGAAGGCGACGGTCTCCGGCGGCCGGGCCGAGGCCTCGGTCCACCTCGCCCACGCCCGGCTGCACGTGCCGGGCCTGCCCCTGCTGTCCCTCGTCGAACTCGACGCGGTCACGTCCGAGGCCACCTGCGAGACCGGCAAGCTGCCGGAGGCCTTCACCCATGTGCCCGGCGCCGTCACGGTGCTCGGCAGGCGGGTGACGCTGAGCGCGGTCGGCCCCACCGACGTCAAGGTCCCCGGCGTCGGCGAGGTCCGCCTGGACCTGGCCAAGGCGGAGACGACATCGGGCAGGGCGGCGGCCAGCGCCCTCGTGCTCAAGGTCGCCGTCAACCCGCTGAAGCTGAACGTGGCGCAGGTGGAGGGGACGCTGACCCTGGCGAAGGTGACGTGCGAGACGCCGCCGGATCCCGGGAACCCCGCGGCCCCTGCGGACCCCTCGGATCCCGCGGCCCCCGCGAACTCCGCGGACCCGGTGACCGACGTGAAGGTACAGGGCGCCCCGGTGGACGAGGCGAAGCCCACCCCGACGAAGGCGACGAAGCTGGCGGAGACGGGCGGCGGTTCGGTGACGCCGTACATGGTGGGAGGCGCGCTGGCGCTGGTCGCCGCGGGCGGCGGAGCGGTGACTCTGGTCCGACGTCGTCGATAGCGCCCCGCCAGGGGCGCGGGGCGGTAGCCGATCTGCGGCTACCGCCGCGGGCGTGACCAGCCACAACGCACCCGCAGCCGCGAGCCGGCCCGCAGTTCCCCCTCAGCCGCGTATCAACACCAGTGCCTGATCGAACGCCTGCAGGAACCGATTCACAACCCCCCGGTCCCGCACCGCGATCCGCACCCACTCCTCGCCCAGCCCGGGAAACGTGTCCCCCCGCCGCACCGCATACCCCAACGCCCGCAGCTGTCGGCGCACGGCGGCCGCCCCCCGGACCCGGACCAGCACGAACGGTCCCTCCGCGGGCCCCACCACCGACACCCCCTCCGGCGCGAACTCCTCGAGCCCCGCCACCAGATGGGCCCGGTCGGCCGCCCCCCGGTGCGCCGCGTGCGCCGCCTCCGCCAGCGCGCGCGGCGCCACACACGCCTCCGCTGCCGCCAGCGCCGGTGTCGACACCGGCCACAACGGCTGCGCCCGCTCCAACTCGGCGATGACCTCCGGCGCGGCCAGCACATAGCCGATCCGCAGCCCGGCCAGCCCCCACGTCTTCGTCAGGCTCCGCAGCACCACCAGACCCGGCACGTCGGTCCGCCCGGCCAGCGCCTCCCGCTCAGCTGGCACCGCGTCCATGAACGCCTCGTCGACCACCAACGTCCGCCCGGGACGGGCGAGTCGGGCGATCGTCTCGGCCGGGTGCAGCACCGACGTCGGGTTGGTCGGGTTGCCGATCACCACCAGGTCGGCGTCCTCCGGCACGGCCGCCGGATCGAGCCGGAACCCGTCCGCCTCCCGCAGCAGCACCCGGTCCACGGTGTGCCCGGCGTCCCGCAGCGCCGCCTCCGGCTCCGTGAACTGCGGGTGCACCACCACCGGCCGACGCACCTTCAGCGCCCGCGCCAGCAGGACGAACGCCTCCGCCGCGCCCGCCGTCAGCAGCACCCGCTCCACCGGCAGCCCGTGCCGCGCCGCCACCGCCGCCCGCGCCGCCCGCCCGTCCGGGTAGGTGGCGAGAGCGCCCAGCGACTCGGCTATCCGCTCCCGCAGCCAGGCCGGGGGAGTGTCGGCACGCACATTGACCGCGAGATCGACGAGCGCGGAACCGTCGTCGCGGACCTCCGCGTCACCGTGGTGCCGCAGATCGTGCGCCGGTCCGGAACCGTCCTCAGTGCGCATGGGCATGCCCGCCATGATGGTGGTGCCCATGGCCGTGCGGGTGGCCTTCGTCGTCCGGGTGGAAGTGCGGCTGCTGCGGCAGGCCGACCTTGTCCTCGAAACCCGGCAGCGCGATCCGGTACACGCACGAGTCGCAGTTCATCCGCAGATCACCGGCGACCGCCTCCCGGTACCGCTCCATCACCAGGTCGAGCAGCTCCGGCTCCGGCCCGATGACGTCCGCCGAACGCACCTCGACCTCCGGGTGCGCGGCGGCCCAGCCCTCGGTCTGCTGCCGCACCCGGTCCGGCAGGATCCCGGTGAACAGGAAGTACGGGAGAACGACGATCCTGCGCGCCCCCAGTTTCAGACACCGGTCGAGCCCGCCCGGCACGTCCGGCGCGGCCAGCGACACGAACGCCGTTTCCACTCCGGCGTACCCGCGGCCCTCCCAGAGCAGCCGGGCCGCCTTGTGCACCTCGGCGTTGGCGTCGGGGTCCGTCGAACCCCGGCCCACCAGCAGCACGGTGACATCGCCGCGGTCCTGCGCGGCCCGAGCGGAACCGCCCAGCGCCTCGTCCAGCCGCCGCTCCAGGACCGACAGCAGCGCCGGATGCGGGCCCAGCGGACGCCCGTAGGTGTACGAGATACCCGGGTGCCGCTCCTTCTCCCGCGCCAGCGCGGCCGGGATGTCGCCCTTGGCGTGCCCGGCGGAGACCAGCATCAGCGGAACGGCCGCGAACCGTCGTACCCCCTGCTCCACCAGCTCGGTGACGGCATCCCCCAGCGGCGGCGGGGACAGCTCGATGAAGCCGCCGGCGACGGGCAGTTCGGGGTGGCGGCGCCCCAGCTCCCGTACGAAGTCACGGAACGCCTCGGCCCCGGCGTCGTCCCGGGTGCCATGGCCGGCGATGAGCAGGGCGGGCGGGGTGGTCACAGGGTCTCCTCGGAAGTGGGGTGGTACAGCAGGGCGTTGAGCGCGGCGGCGGCGACCGCCGAGCCGCCCTTCTCGGACACGTTGCTGACGGCGGGCAGCCCGCTCTCGCGCAACGCGGCCTTGGACTCGGCCGCGCCGACGAAGCCGACGGGCAGACCGATGACGAGCGCGGGCGAGGCGTCCAGCGTCAGCAGCTCCTCCAGGGCGGTCGGCGCACAGCCGATCACCCAGAGGGCACCGGGCCCCACCTGCTCGTAGGCGAGCCGGATCGCGTGCGCCGAACGGGTAAGGCCCGGACCGGACTCGGCATCCTTCAGCCGGCACACGGTCTCCCGGCGCGTGATGCCCGCCGCGACCATCTCCACGTCCACGACGACCGGCGCCCCGGCGTGCAGCGCCGCGTGCGCCTTCGCCAGGTCGCCCTCGTCGGTCACCAGGTCGGTCGCGTACTCCAGGTCGGCCGCGGAGTGGATGACCCGCTCCACCACCGCCCGGGTCAGCGGCGGGAAGTGCGAGGTGTCCAGGCGGGACCGCAGCCGCCGGAAGGACTCCTGCTCGATGGGGTGGACCACACGGTTCACTTGGCGCCCTCCTCGGACGTCTGCCAGCGGTAGCCGCGCGGGGTGACCATACGCCCGGCGATGTTCCGGGTCGCCGTGTTGCCCACGGTCACGACCGTCATCATGTCGACCCACGCCGGGTCGAGCGCGCCCAGGGTGGTCAGCCGGCTCGACTCGTCGGGGCGCGAGGCATTGCGTACGACACCGACGGGCGTCGTCGGCTCCCGGTGCCCGGCGAGGATCGCGAGCGCCTTGGGCAACTGCCAGTCGCGGCCCCGGGAGCGCGGGTTGTAGAACGTCACGACGATGTCCGCCTCGGCCGCCGCCCGCACCCGGCGCTCGATGACCTCCCACGGCGTGTGCAGGTCGGACAGGCTGATGGACACATGGTCGTGGCCCAGCGGCGCACCCAGGATCGCCCCGGCGGCGAGCGCCGCGGTGACACCCGGGACACCGATCACGTCGATGTCGTCCGACGCCTCGGCGAGCGCGGGGGAGGCCATGGCGTACACCCCCGCGTCCCCGCTGCCGATCAGCGCGACGGCCTGCCCGGCACGCGCCTCGGCGACCGCGGTCCGCGCCCGCTCCTCCTCGGCCCCGAGCCCCGACTCCAGGATCCGGGTGCCCGGCCGGAGCAGGTCACGGATCTGGTCGACGTACTGATCGAGACCGACCAGCACGGAGGCGCGCCGGAGTTCGGCCCTGGCCCGCGGGGTGAGCAGATCGCGGGCGCCGGGACCGAGCCCGACGACCGCGAGCCGGCCGCGCGCGGGACGCCGTACGACGGCGCAGGTCGCCATGGCGGGACGGCCGTCCGCCCGCTCCGACTTCCGCTTCGGGACGAGGAGTTCGCCACCGCCGACGAGCGCGGCAGCCTCGGCGACGGACGGGGTGCCGACGGCGGCGAGAGGAGCGTCCGACGGGTTGGGGACCTGGACCCCGGCCAACTCCTCGGCGGAGTGCGTCACTACGGGCACCCCGAGCCGTGCGGCCGCTTCGACGATCCCGGGTTCCCCGGCCTTGGCGTCCACGGTGGCGAGTTCGGCGACGCTACGAGGGGACAGCCCCGCGTCCCGCAAGGTCTCCTCGACGAGCCCGAGCACCTCGTCGGCGGGGGCACCCCGGGACGCACCGACGCCCACGACCAGCGACGGCGGGCGCAACAGCACCTCGTTCCCGGCGGGTTCGACGGCGCGGTCGGTCAGCCGGACCGCGTACGCCCCCTCCTCGGCGAGCGGCAGCGGCGGCAGTGGCCACGGCAACTCGGCACGCAGCGCCACCGGTTCGCCGTCCAGCAGCGCCCGCGACACGGTCGCCACCGAGCCCTCGACGGGGAAGCCGAGGGTGTCCAGGCCGGGGAGTCCGACGGAGTCGGTCGCGGTGGTCACCACGGGCTGCGCGGCCAGCAACTCGCCCACCTCCCGGGCGAGTTCATTGGCGCCGCCGCCATGTCCCCCGACCAGCGACACGGCGAACCGTCCGGCCTCGTCGACGCACACCACACCGGGATCGGTCGACTTCTCGCCCAGCAGCGGGGCGATCAGCCGTACCACCGCACCCGTGGCCAGGAAACACACCAGCTGCTCGCACTCCGCGAACGCGGACCGCACAGCGTCCCCGACGGGACCTTCGTACACCCGGGTACGGTCCGGCCACGCCACGGCCAGCCGGTCGCGCGCCGCCGCCCCCGCCGCGGTGGCGGAAATGAGGCCGATCACTGGTCAACTCCTTCGTCAGAAACGGGGATTCGCGTCCCCCACAGCAGGAACACGGGATTGGCCGCCGCCAGCCGGGTCACATCACCCGGCAGCGGCGCGAGGCGGGAGGACTGCAGCAGCACCCCGTCGCAGGAGAACCCGCCCCCGGTGAGCGCCGCGCGCGCCGCCGGTACCCGGTCCAGGGCGGCCATCGCCACCACCACCGTCCGCCGGGCGCGCAGCGCGCAGGCGGTGACGACGGCGGGCAGCTCTGCCCCGCCGCCTCCGATGAACACGGCGTCGGGGTCGGGGAGTCCGGACAGCGCCTCCGGCGCCGATCCGTGCACCACATCCACGTGGACGCCGTGCGCCAGGGCGTTGGCGGCGATCCGCTCCACCCCGTCCGCGGCCTTCTCCACGGCGACGGCGGCGGCGCCGAGGCGCGCGCACTCCACCGCCACCGACCCGGAACCCGCGCCGACGTCCCAGACCAGGTCGCCGAGCCGGGGCCCGAGCCGGGCCAGCGCCAGCGCCCGTACCTCGAACTTGGTGATCATCGAGTCGCGGTGCGCGAACTCCCGCTCGTCCAGGGCCCACCCGGCGGGCCCGGCCGGCGCCCCGGCGACCGTGCGCACACCGCCGAGCACCCGTGCCTCATCGAGGCACAGCACCACGCTGACGTCCGGTCCCCAGTCCCGGGCGGCGGCTTCGGCGGGCGTGACCCACTCCACCCGCTCGACCGCGGACCCGAGCGCCGAGGCGACGACGAGAACACGCGCACCGGACGCAGACGCCGGCACCGGCAGGGACCCGCCCGGTGGCTTGCCGAAGGCGTGCCGCAGTGCCGCCCCCAGCTCCGCCGGACCCGACCCCGGTCCCGTCAGTACCGCCACCTTCGGATGCGCCCGGCACACGTTCACGGCCGTACGCGGGTCCCGCCCGTGCGCGCTCACCACCACCGCGTCGTCCCAGGGCAGTCCGACCCGCGCGAAGGCGGCGGCGACGGACGACACTCCGGCCCGCACATCCAGCCGGTCCGCCCCGAACCGCTCCGCCAGCACCCGCACGATCCCGAAGAACCCGGGGTCGCCGGAGGCCAGCACCACCACGGGCCGGTCCTTGCCGACGTACTCCTCGATGGTGTCGAGCGCGGGTGCCAGCGGCCCCAGGACGATCCGCTCGGCCTCCGCCGGCAGCCGTACGGCGTCCAGATGCCGCCGCCCGCCGACCACCAGCTCGGCCCCGGCCAGCGTCTCCGGCGGAAGCGGCGCCCCCGTCCCGGTACCGACGACGGTGATCATGTACTCGCCCCGCGCTCACGCAGTGCCCGCCTGGCCTCGGGGTCGGCCTTGCGGAAGCCGTGGAAGTGGCCGGGGTGGTACAGGTGCGAGCGGGTGCCCTGGGCGTCCAGGGCCGGGCCCACCAGGAAGAGGGTGTGCTTCCAGAGCTTGTGCTCCTTGACCGTCTCCTCCAGCGTCTCGATCGTGCACCTCACGACCAGCTCCTCCGGCCAGGTGGCCTGGTACGCGACGACGACCGGCGTGGACGTCGGATAGCCGCCCTCCAGCAGCTCGCGCACCAGCTGCCCGCTGCGCGCGGCGGACAGGAAGACCGCCATGGTGGTGCCGTGGCGGGCGAACTCCCGCACCTCCTCGCCCGGCGGCATGGGGGTCTTGCCGCCGCCCAGCCGTGTGAGCACGACGGACTGCGCGACCTCGGGAATGGTCAGCTCGCGCTGGGCGAGCGCGGCGACGGCCGAGAAGGAGGAGACACCCGGCACGATCTCGACCTCGACACCGATCCCGGCACACCGGTCGACCTGCTCCTGCGTACCGCCCCAGAGCGCCGGATCCCCGGAGTGGATCCGGGCGACCCGCAGCCCGTGGGCATGGGCCCGCTCGTACACGGCGACGACGTCTTCGAGGGACATCGTCGCGGAGTCGAGGATCTCCGCGCCCTCACGCGCGTGCTGAAGGACCTCCTCCTGGACCAGGCTCGCCGCCCAGATCACCACGTCGGCCTCGGCGATCGCGCGCGCGGCCCGGAACGTCAGCAGATCGGCGGCGCCGGGGCCGGCACCGACGAAGGTCACCTTGCCGGTGGCAGCGGCGCCGGAGGCAGTGGCTGCAGCGGTGGCGGAGGCGGCGGCATCGGCCATGAAATTTCGGTCCTCTCTGGACAAAGGGTGCTACGGGTGCTGCTGGATGTGCGCTGAGGCGGGTCGATCGGATACCAAGGCCCCATGGCGGTCTTCGTCGCGCTCGGCGCGTTCCTGATGACGCTGGCCGGCGGCTGGACGGCACAGCGCGTGACCGACCGTCGTCACCTGGTCCTGGGCCTGGCCGGCGGTCTGATGCTCGGGGTGGTCGGCCTCGATCTGCTGCCGGAGGCGCTGCGCGCGGCCGGCCGCGAGATCTTCGGCGTGCCGGCCGCCCTGCTCCTGTTCGTGGCCGGCTTCCTCCTGGCTCATCTGGTCGAACGGACCCTCGCCGCCCGCCAGGCCGCCCACGGCGGGGACGAGCACGAGCACCACCGTGCGCCCGAGGTGGGCCTGACGGCGGCCGGCGCGATGGTCGGCCACAGCGCGATGGACGGCGTGGCGATCGGCGCGGCCTTCCAGGTGGGCGGCGGCATGGGCACGGCGGTCGCGCTGGCCGTGATCGCGCACGACTTCGCGGACGGCTTCAACACGTTCACCATCACGAGCCTGTACGGCAACGCGCGCCGCCGGGCGATAGGCATGCTGGTCGCGGACGCCTTCGCACCGGTCGTCGGCGCCCTGTCCACGATCTTCATCACCATCCCCGAGACCGTTCTCGGCGGCTATCTCGGCCTCTTCGGCGGCGTCCTGCTCTACCTGGCCGCCGCCGAGATCCTTCCCGAGGCCCACCACGAACACCCGGCCCGTTCGACGCTGCTGTGCACGGTGGCGGGCGCGGCCTTCATCTGGCTGGTGGTGGGCATCTCGGGCTGACGTACGGCCGCTCACAACTTCCCGCCTCTGCCGCCGTCCCGGCGCGGCGGCGCGATGAGCGTGGACAGGTACGGCAGCGGGGAGCCGTCGAGCTCGCCGGCGGGCCGGATGGACTCCTCGTCCAGTCCCAGCGCCGACCCCCACACGGCCTCCTCGATCCGTCCGGTCTCCCGCAGCGCCTCCACGACCGCACCGGCCTGCCGCCCGAACTTGTACGCCACGACCGTCCCCGGCCCGCTCAGCGCGTCCTTGAGCACCGCGGCACCCGCCGTCACCGGGACGAGGGTCAGCGGCTCGGTGCCCTCGGTCAGTACGGCACCGGAGCGGGCGGCGAGATCCTGCATGGCGGTGATACCGGGCACGGTCTCGACGACCAGGTCCGGCACCAGCTCGGCGATGGTCTGTGCGAGGTAGGTGAAGGTCGAGTAGACGTTCGGGTCCCCGATCGTCGCGAAGGCGACCGACCCATGAGCCCGCAGCAACTCGGCGACCTTGGCACCTGCCGCGTCCCAGGCGGCCTCCCGCCGCCCCCGGTCACTGCGCTCGTTGAGCGCGAACACGACCCGTACGACCTTCTCCCGGCCGACGTAGTGCAGCACGGTCGCCTCGGCACGCCCGCGCTCGCCCGTGTCCATCACCGGCACCACGACGACATCGGCCGCGCGCAGCGCATTGACCCCCTTGACGGTCACCAGCTCCGGGTCACCGGGCCCCACGCCGACTCCGACCAACCTGTTGCTGCTCATGACGTCCGGCACCTCTCCACGAACCTTCGGGCCACACCGGGCTCGGACGCCCAGTGCGTGTGCAGATAACTCGCGTGCACACCCTGCTGTACAAAACCTTCGACATGCGGCCGAGGTGTACGCACACCCCACGCGGGTGCCGCCCCCGCCCCCGGCTCCACCACGGTCCGATGGAACTCGTGCCCCCGCATGCGCGTCCCGGCGACCGCCAGCACACTGTCCCCGACGGCGACGGCGTCCCGGTACCCGAGAGTCAGCCGCTCCGACATCCGCGCACTCGCGTCGAGCACACCGCACATGGGCAGCCCGTCCAGTTCACGGCACAGATAGAGCAGCCCGGCACACTCGGCGGCGACGGGAGCGCCGCGCTCGGCGAGTGCGGCGATGTCCTTCCGGAGCGCCTCGTTGGCCGACAGCTCACCGCCGTACACCTCAGGGAACCCGCCCCCGATGACCAACCCGCGCGTCCCTTCGGGGAGTCGCTCATCCCGAACCGGATCGAACACGGCGACTTCGGCCCCGGCAGCGACAAGCAACTCGGCCTGCTCGGCATAGGAGAAGGTGAAAGCCGCCCCACCCGCCACCGCGATCACAGGCCCGCTCCGCACCCCGTTCAGCCCGTCCGGCGTTCGAGGATGACGGCCGGTCCGCACCCCCTCCAGCCCGTCTGGGGGTCCCCCCTCTGGGGGAGTTTGAGGACGAGGCCGTTCAGGCCGAAGCGGGGGTCCGGGGGCGGCAGCCCCCGAAGGCGGGGTCGAAGGGGCAGCAGCGCCCCTGGAGGATGGGACGGGTAGGGGCGGCGGGGGCGAGGAAACCAAGGCCTCAGCCGCATCCCAGGCCGCCCCCGACAACGCTCCCGCCCCCCGCGCCAGCCCCAGCAGCCCCTCCAGATCACACCCCCGCTCCACCTGCGCAGCCATCGCCGCCACCGCCTCGACCGCATCCCCCCGCCGCTCCGCCACCGGCACCAACCCCAGATGCCGCGACGGCGTATCCACCTGGGCCACCCGCCGCAGCACCCCGAACACCGGCACCCCGGCGGACTCCAGCGCCTCCCGCAGCAACTCCTCGTGCCGGTCCGACGCCACCTTGTTCAGGATCACGCCCCCGACCCGCGCCTCCGGATCCCACGACGCGAACCCGTGTACCAACGCCGCCACCGACCGCGACTGCGACGATGCGTCCACGACCAGCACCACCGGCGCGCGCAGCAGCTTCGCCACATGAGCCGTGGAGGCCAACTCGCCTTCGCCCGCGGCCCCGTCGTACAGCCCCATCACACCCTCGACGACGGCCAGATCGCAGCCGTGCGCACCGTGCGCGAACAGCGGGCCGATCAACTCCGGCCCGCACAGGTACGCGTCGAGGTTCCGCCCCACGCGCCCGGTGGCGAGCGAGTGGTACCCGGGGTCGATGTAGTCCGGCCCGACCTTGTGCGGAGACACGGCGAGCCCCCGCGCGGCGAACGCGGCCATCAACCCCGTGGCGACGGTGGTCTTGCCGCTGCCGGACGACGGCGCGGCGACGACCAGCCGTGGGACGGAAAGGGAACTCACCACGACCTCACCACTCGATGCCCCTCTGCCCCTTCTGCCCCACGTCCATCGGGTGCTTGACCTTGGACATGTCGGTGACGAGGTCGGCGAGGCCGACGAGCTTGTCGGGCGCGTTCCGCCCGGTGATCACGACATGCTGCGTCCCCGGCCGGTTGCGCAGCACCTCCACGACCTCATCGGTGTCCACCCACCCCCAGTGCATCGGGTACGCGAACTCGTCGAGCACGTACAGCTGGTACGTCTCGGCGGCGAGGTCCCGCTTGACCTGCTCCCAGCCCTCTCGGGCCTTCTCCTCGTTGTCCATCTGCGCGTCGCGCTGGACCCAGGACCAGCCCTCGCCCATCTTGTGCCAGTCGACGGTCCCGCCCTCGCCGGAGGCGCCCAGCACCCGCAGCGCGTTCTCCTCGCCGACCTTCCACTTCGCCGACTTGACGAACTGGAACACCCCGATCGGCCACCCCTGGTTCCAGGCCCGCAGCGCGAGCCCGAAGGCGGCGGTCGACTTCCCCTTCCCGATCCCCGTGTGCACCACGACGAGCGGCCGGTTGCGCCGCTGCCGGGTCGTCAGACCGTCGTCGGGCACCACACTCGGCTGTCCCTGCGGCATTACGCGGCCCTCCTCTGTACGTCCTTCACCAGTCCGGCGATCGAGTCCGCCCGCAACTCGTCCAGCGTCACCGCGGTCCCGCCCAGTTCGCCCGCGAGCTGCCCGGCGAGCCCCAGCCGTACCGGCCCCGACTCGCAGTCCACGACCACCGAGGCGACCCCCTCGGCCGCGAACAGCCGGGCCGCCCGCCCGGCGAGCGCCACGGGCTCAGGACCGCCGGTGGCCCGCCCGTCCGTCACGACCACGACCAGCGCCCGCCGTGCGGGATCCCGCAGCCGCTCCACCCGCAGCACGTCGTGCGCCTTCAGCAGCCCGGCGGCGAGCGGGGTACGCCCGCCGGTGGGCAGCGACTCCAGCCGGGCCGCCGCCGCGTCCACGGACGAGGTCGGCGGCAACGCGACGTCGGCGGCCGAGCCCCGGAACGTCACCAGCCCCACCTTGTCCCGCCGCTGGTACGCGTCGAGCAGCAGCGACAGCACGGCCCCCTTCACGGCGCTCATCCGCTGCCGGGCCGCCATCGACCCGGACGCGTCGACCACGAACAGCACGAGGTTGCCCTCGCGGCCCTCCCGGGCCGCCTGCCGCAGATCGTCCCGCCGGATCACGAGCCCGGGACCGGACCGGCCGCGGGCCCGCTGGTGCGGGGCGGCGGCCTGCACGGTCGCCGCCAGGTGCAGCTTGGTCAGGGCACCGCGCGGCCGGCGCGCACCCGTGGTCCGTCCGTGCTCGGTCCGGGCCCGGGACCGCCGCCCGGCGGCCCCCTCACCGATCCCGGGCACGCTCAGCACCTTGGTCCGGAACGGCTCGGCGGCCCGTACGGCGGACTGCTCGCCCGCCCCGGAGGCCTGCGGCTCGCCGCCCTCGCCCTCCTCGGGCCGCGCGCCGGTGTCCCCGCCCCGCGGACCGTCGTCCGGCGTCGGCTGCCCGCCTCCACCGCCCGGCCCGCCGGGGTCGGGATCCGTGTCGTCCTCGTCCTCCCCGGAGAACTCCTCCAGAGTCTGGTCCAGCTTGTCCTCGTCGAGTCCCGGCGCGTCGAAGGGGTTGCGGCGCCTGCGGTGCGGAAGCGCGAGCAGCGCGGCCTGCCGTACGTCCTCCGCCAGCACATCCGTCCGCCCGGCCCACGCGGCCAGCGCCGTCGCCGTCCGCGCCATCACGATGTCGGCGCGCATCCCGTCGACCTCGAAGGCCGCACAGGTCGCCGCGATCTGCCGCAGCGCCCCGTCGCCCAGCCGTACCGACGGCAGCAACTCCCTTGCCGCCACGATCCGTTGCCGTACGGCGGCCTCCTCGTCGGCCCAACGCGCCGCGAAACCGGCCGGATCGTCGTCGTACGCGAGCCGCCGCCGTACGACCTCCACCCGCAGGTCGGGCTCGCGGGAGGCGGCCACCTCCACCGTCAGGCCGAACCGGTCGAGCAACTGCGGCCGCAGTTCGCCCTCTTCGGGGTTCATGGTGCCGACGAGCAGGAACTTCGCGGCGTGCCGCACCGACACGCCCTCGCGTTCCACGTACGACGCGCCCATCGCGGCCGCGTCCAGCAGCAGGTCGACGAGGTGGTCGTGGAGGAGGTTGACCTCGTCGACGTAGAGGATGCCCCGGTGGGCGTCGGCCAGCAGGCCCGGCTCGAAGGCCTTCACGCCCTCCGCCAGGGCCCGTTCGATGTCCAGCGCGCCGACCAGCCGGTCCTCGGAGGCGCCCACCGGCAGTTCGACCATCCGGGACGGGCGGGACTCGAAGGCGCCGGGCTCGTGCGGACCGTCCGGGCAGGACGGGTCCGGAGCGGCCGGGTCGCAGGAGAAACGGCAGCCGGCGACCACGTCCACGGCCGGCAGCAGCGCCGAGAGGGCGCGTACGGCCGTGGACTTGGCGGTGCCCTTCTCGCCGCGCACCAGCACTCCGCCGACCGCCGGGGAGACGGCGTTCAGCAGCAGCGCGAGCCGCAGGTCGTCCTGGCCGACGACGGCGGTAAAGGGGAAGGGGGTGCTCACTGGTCGTCGCCCTCCAAGTCGCCTTCCAGCTCCAGATAGGTGGCGCGCAGCCGCTCCAGGGTGTCCGCGTCCGGCTCGGCCCACAGGCCCCGGTCGGCGGCCTCCAGAAGCCGTTCGGTGATCCCGCGCAGCGCCCACGGGTTGGACTTCTTCATGAAGTCCCGGTTCTCCGCGTCGAAGACGTACTCCGCGCTGAGCTTCTCGTACATCCAGTCGTCGACCACGCCCGCCGTGGCGTCGTAGCCGAAGAGGTAGTCGACGGTCGCCGCCATCTCGAAGGCGCCCTTGTAGCCGTGCCGGCGCATGGCCGCCATCCAGCGGGGGTTCACGACCCGCGCCCGGAAGACCCGGTGCGTCTCCTCGCCGAGCGTGCGGGTCTTCACCTGGTCCGGCGTGGCCGAATCACCCACGTACGCCTCGGGGTTGGCGCCGGTCAGATGGCGCACCATGGCGACCATGCCGCCGTGGTACTGGAAGTAGTCGTCGGCGTCGACGAGGTCGTGCTCGCGGGTGTCCACGTTCTTCGCGGCGACGGCGATCCGCTTGAACGCGGTCTCCATGTCCCCGCGCGCCGCCCGCCCGTCGAGCCCGCGTCCGTAGGCGTAACCGCCCCACACCGCGTACACCTCGGCGAGGTCGGCGTCGGACCGCCAGTTGCGCGCGTCGATCAGCGGCAGCAGACCGGCGCCGTAGGCCCCCGGCTTGGAGCCGAAGACCCGGGCGGTCGCGCGCCGCCGGTCGCCGTGCTCGGCGGTGTCCTCGTCGGCGTGGGCCTTCACGTAGTTCCGCTCGGCGGGCTCGTCCAGTTCGGCGACCTTGCGCACCGCGTCGTCGATCAGCCCGACCACGTGCGGGAACGCGTCCCGGAAGAAGCCCGAGATCCGGACCGTGACGTCGATGCGCGGCCGGCCCAGTTCCTCCAGGCCGATCACCTCGAAGCCGGTCACCCGGCGCGAGGCCTCGTCCCACACCGGACGGCAGCCCAGCAGCGCCAGGATCTCCGCGATGTCGTCGCCCTGGGTGCGCATCGCGGACGTGCCCCAGACCGTCAGGCCGACGGACTTCGGGTACTCGCCGGTGTCCTGGAGGTAGCGCTGCACGAGCGAGTCCGCGAGCGACTGGCCGACCTCCCAACTGAGCCGGGACGGAATGGCCTTGGGGTCGACCGAGTAGAAGTTCCGGCCGGTCGGGAGGACGTTGACCAGGCCACGGGTCGGGGAGCCCGACGGACCGGCCGGGACGTAACCGCCGTCGAGGGCCTTCAGGATGTGCCCGATCTCGTCCGTGGTCCGGGCGAGGCGCGGTACGACCTCGTTGCAGGCGAACTCCAACACCGCGACGGCGTCCGGGAGTTCGCTGCCGACCACCTCGCGCACGAGCGCACGGCTCTCGGTGGCGGCCCACTCCCGCTGCTCCATGCCCTCCGCGACCCGGCGGCACAGCTGCTCCAGCAGGTCGATCGCGTCGGCCGCCGTACGGGACGGACCCTCGACGAGATCCGACAGCTCGACCGGCACCTTCACCGGCGCCCCCGGCTCGGCCAGCAACTCCTTCTCGACCAGACCGAAATGCGTGGCGAAGGCGGCGCGCAGCCCGGGCAGCGCGTTCGCCTGCCCGCCCCACACCTGCGAGGCACGCAGCACGGCCAGTACGAGGTTCACGCGCGGCTCGCCGACCGGCCCGCCGCCGAGAATGTGCAGGCCGTCGCGGATCTGCACGTCCTTGATCTCGCACAGATAGCCGTCGATGTGCATGACGAACTCGTCGAAGTCGCCGTCGTCCGGCTGCTCGTCCACATGCAGGTCGTGGTGGAGCTCGGCCGCCTTGACCAGCGTCCAGATCTGCGCCCGTACGGCCGGCGCCTTGGCCGGGTCCAGGTCGGAGACGAGCGCGTACTCGTCGAGCAGCTGCTCCAGCTTGGCCAGGTCGCCGTAGGTGTCGGCACGGGCCATCGGCGGCACCAGGTGGTCGACGACCGTCGCGTGCCCGCGCCGCTTGGCCTGGGTGCCCTCACCGGGGTCGTTGACGATGAACGGGTAGATCAGCGGCAGCTCGCCGAGGACCGCGTCCGGCGCGCAGCCGGCGCTCAGCCCGAGCCCCTTGCCCGGCAGCCACTCCATCGTGCCGTGCTTGCCCATGTGCACGATCGCGTCCGCGCCGAAGGAGTTCTCCAGCCAGCGGTAGGCGGCCATGTAGTGGTGCGACGGCGGCATGTCCGGGTCGTGGTAGATCGCGATCGGGTTCTCGCCGAAGCCGCGCGGCGGCTGGATCATGACGACGACGTTCCCGAACTGGAGGGAGGCGAGCACGATGTCGTCCCCGTCCACGTACAGGTTGCCCGGCGGCTCGCCCCACGCCTCCGTCATCGCGTCCCGCAGTTCCGGGTCGAGCTTTTCGAACCACGCCCGGTAGTCGGCGAGCGGCACCCGGGCGGGCGCGGAGGCCAGCTGCTCCTCGGTCAGCCACTCGACGTCGTGCCCGCCGGCCTCGATCAGGCGGTGGATCAACTCGTCGCCGCCGGAGGGGTATTCGGTGACGCCGTACCCGGCGTCCCGGAGGGCGTCCAGTACCCGCACCGCCGACGCGGGCGTGTCCAGGCCGACCGCGTTGCCGACCCGGGAGTGCTTGGTCGGGTACGCGGTGAAGACCAGCGCGACCTTCTTCTCCGCGTTCGGCTTGTGCCTGAGCCGGGCGTGCCGTACGGCGATTCCGGCGACGCGTCCGGCCCGCTCCGGGTCGGCGACGTACACCGGGACGTCGTCCGGGCCCTGCTCCTTGAAGGAGAAGGGGACCGTGATCAGCCGTCCGTCGAACTCCGGGATCGCGACCTGCATCGCCGCGTCCATGGGGGAAAGTGCGGCGTCGGACTCGTCCCACGCGGTGTGCGAGGAGGTGAGGCAGAGCCCTTGCAGGACGGGGATGTCGAGATCGGCGAGGGCGCCGATGTCCCAGGCCTCCTCGTCACCGCCGGCCGATGCCTGGGAGGCGTGGGTGCCGCCCGCGGCCAGGACGGTGGCCACCAGCGCGTCGGCGCCCGCGAGGATCTCGTACAGCCCGGCGTCCGCCCCGCGCAGTGAACCGCAGTACACCGGGAGGGCGTTGGCGCCGTGCGCCTTGATCGCGTCGCACAGGGTGTCCACGAAGGCGGTGTTGCCGCTGAGTTCATGGGCCCGGTAGAAGAGCACGCCGACGGTCGGGCGGCCTGCGACCAGGGGACGCTCGCCGTGGACGCCGTACTCCGGCATCTTCTGCGGCTCGTCGAACCCCTCACCGGTCAGCAGCACGGTGTCGGACAGGAACCGGGACAGCTCCAGCAGGTTGGCGGGCCCGCCCTCGACGAGGTACCTGAGGGCCTCGGCCACCACACCGGCCGGCACCGACGACTCCGCCATCAACTCGGCGTCCGGCACCGCCTCGCCGCCCAGCAGCACGGTCGGGATCCCGGCGGCCTTCAGCACGGCGAGCCCGTCCTCCCAGGCGCGCTTGCCGCCGAGCAGCCGTACGACGGCGATGTCCGCGCCCTCGACGAGCGCGGGCAGCTCCTCCGTGACGTCGACGCGCGTGGGATTGCCGATCCGGTAGTCGGCACCGGAGGCGGCCCGGGCCGCCAGCAGATCGGTGTCGGCGGTCGACAACAACAACACTGTGCTCATGCGGGCGCTCCCGGTGGAATGAAAGGCAGTCCTTGTGGCGCGCCCGACTCGATGAGCCGCCAGAGCGCGTCCGTGTCCGCGTGCTGTTCGATCAGGTCGCCGAGCCGGTCGAGCTGCTCCTCGCGCAGCGCGGCGAACGAGGTGTCGGGGGCCGGCACGAACCGGCGGCCCGCGGCGGCCGCCACCTCGCGCAGAAAGGCCCGCCGGAAACCGTCCGACTCCAGGGAGCCGTGCCAGTGGGTGCCCCAGGTCTGCCCGACCCGGCACCCGTCCAAGAAGGCTTCGCCTCCGGTCACTTCGGCGACGCCATGATGAATCTCGTACCCCGCGACCCGTTCCCCGAGTGCCTCCCCCTCCGGCCGGGCAAGGATCTTCTCGGGGGCGAATCGCACCCTTAGGGGAAGCACCCCGAGCCCCTCCACCCGCCCCCGCCGGCTCTCGACCTCGTCCTCGATGTGCTCGCCGAGGATCTGGAAGCCACCGCAGATGCCGAGGACCGGCCGCTGCTCGGCGGCCCTGCGCCGCAGCGCGTCCGCGAGGCCGCGCTCCCGCAGCCACTCCAGGGCCCGGACCGTCCCCCGGGTCCCCGGGATCACCACGAGATCGGCGTCGGCCAGCTCCTCCGGCCGGTCCACGAACCGCACCACGACACCGGGTTCGGCGGCCAGCGCGTCCACGTCCGTGAAGTTGGACATCAGCGGGATGGCGCACACGGCGACCCGCAGCACGTCCTCGCCGACGGGCGGGGCGGTGTTCGACTCACGTACGGTCCCGCGCAGGGAGACCCGGAGTCCGTCCTCCTCGTCGATGCCGAGGCCGTGCCGGAAGGGGAGCACGCCGTACGTCTGTCGTCCTGTCAGCCCGTGCAGCATGTCGAGGCCGGGCTCCAGCAGGGAGACGTCCCCCCGGAACTTGTTGACGAGGAACCCTGCGACGAGTTCCTGGTCCTTTGGCGAGAGCAGTGCGACGGTCCCGAAGAACGACGCGAACACGCCCCCGCGGTCGATGTCGCCCACCACCAGCACGGGGAGCCGCGCGTTGCGCGCGATCCCCATGTTCACGATGTCGGTCCGGCGCAGATTGATCTCGGCCGGACTGCCCGCCCCCTCACAGATCACCGCGTCATACGTGCCCCGCAACTCGGCGAGACAGTCGAGCACGGTCCCGAGCAGCTTCTGCTGCCGCCCGCCGTGGTACCCGCGCGCGCTCAGCTCACCGACCGGCTTGCCCAGCAGCACGACCTGACTGCTCTGCTCGCCACCGGGCTTGAGCAGCACGGGGTTCATCAGCGCGGTCGGCTCGACCCGGCAGGCCTGCGCCTGCATGGCCTGTGCCCGCCCGATCTCGGCGCCCTCACGCGTCACGAAGGAGTTGAGGGACATGTTCTGCGCCTTGAAGGGTGCGACCTTGACGCCCTGTCGCACCAGCCACCGGCAGATACCGGCGGTGACGACACTCTTGCCGGCGTCCGAGGTGGTGCCGGCGACGAGAAGACCACCGTTCATGACGTACGTCCCTTCCGTCCCGTCGCGGCGAGGCGCGCGGCGACGGTCACGCCGAGCGCGAGCAGACCGACACGACGGGAGAGCCGTACCGCCCGCCGGATGTCCGCGACCTCCACGGCCCGCCCCTGCGTGTTCAGCACGGGCCGGTGCTCGACCCGTCCCGCATACGACAACGTCCCCCCGAGCCGCACCCCCAACGCCCCCGCGAACGAAGCCTCCACGGGCCCCGCGTTGGGACTCGGATGCTTGGCCGCGTCGGCCCGCCAGGCCCGTACGGCTCCACGGGCATCCCCACCGGCGGCCGTCGCCAGCACCGCCGTCAGCCGTGCTCCCGGCCACCCCGCCATGTCGTCCAGCCGCGCGGAAGCCCATCCGAACCGCCGGTACCGGGCCGACTTGTGCCCGACCATGGCGTCCAGGGTGTTGACGGCCCGGAACCCCACCAGCCCCGGCACACCGGCCACGGCTCCCCACACCAGCGCGCCCACGACCGCGTCACTGGTGTTCTCGGCGACGGACTCCACGACGGCACGGGCGATCCCGTCGGCGTCCAGGGCCTGCGGATCCCGTCCGCACAGATGCGGCAGCCGGGCACGGGCGGCCTCGACGTCGCCGGCCTCCAGGGCACGCCCGATGGTCCGCGCCTCGCGTGCGAGCGACGTCCCGCCGACAACCACCCATGTGGCGGCGGCGGCCAGCGCGACGGAAGCGGTGGTCGACGGTCGTACGACCCGCTGGGCCACGGCCCCCAGAGCCACGGCGCCGCCGGCGCACACGGCGGTGTGCAGCGCGCCCCACCCGCGATCGTCCCGCCACAGCACCCGTTCCACGGCCCCGGCCGCCCGTCCGAACACGGCGACCGGATGCCCCCGGCGCGGATCGCCGAGCAGCAGATCACCGAGAAGGCCGGCGGCGGCGCCGTACGCGAAGACGCGATCGGCACCCATCGGCTCAGCCGGCCGTGGGGTCGGGGACGGGCCGGGTACTGAACCTCGATCGGCAGCCGCACATGGCGTTATGTCCTCACTCAGGGTGTCCGCGCCCTGGTTCGACGAGACCGGCGGTGAGAGTTCCTGGCTCCCGGGGCTACCTACCCCGGTGACAGTGGCGGGACCGCGCCGGATTCACACCGGCTTCCTCTCTTGCCGCCGTACATGGCTCCGGCAGTCCACCATGCCCCCGGAAGACCCGTCAACTTGCCGTTGACCTGCGAGGGGAGAGTGTGCGAAGGCCCACATCGGGTGCCCTGCGGGGCTTCTGAGACATGCCGAAGGCTCCTTCCCGAGCGGGTCGGGGAGGAGCCTTGTCGGTCGCGTTCGGGCCTCGGCGGCGACGGTCCCGGTCAGGCCTTCGCCACGATCAGGTGGATGCCGTACGCCACGGCCACCGCGCAGGCCGCGAAGCAGACGTAGGCGGCTGTCACGGCCAGGGCCGCGGAGTTGCCCTGGGCCGTGGCGCGGGCGCGGGCGGAGAGGCCCTTGATGCCGAGGGTGAAGAGGGCCACCAGGCCCACGGTGGCCACGAGGCTGACGCCGAAGACGGAGCCGATGGCTGCCCAGTCGATGCTCATGTTGGTTCTTCCTCGGAGGTCAGACGGTGGCGGCCGGGTCGGTCGCGGCAGCGGCGGCGGGGGAGGGGATGGTGGCCGTGAGGCCGTCGGTCACCGGGCCCGCGGGCGGGGGCGTGACCGCGGCGATCGCCGTGGTGACCACGCCGGCCGGCTCCTCGGCCGCGGTGTCGTTGACGTTGGCGCTGTCCACGACCTCGCGGCGGGAGAGCTTCCAGATCGCCGCGCTGGCGGCCACCAGGAAGACGCCGACGGCCGCCGTGCCCCAGTCGCCGAGGTCCGTCACGGACTCGGCGAGCGCGCCGACCAGTGCGGCCGCCGGGAGGGTGAGCACCCAGGCGACGAGCATGCGGGTCGCGGTGGACCAGCGGACCGTGCCGCCCTTGCGGCCCAGGCCCGCGCCCATCACCGAACCGGAGACGACGTGCGTGGTGGAGAGGGAGAAGCCGAGGTGGGAGGAGGCCAGGATGGCGGTGGCCGCGCTGGTCTGGGCGGCGAAGCCCTGCTGCGGCTGAAGGTCGGTCAGGCCCTTGCCCATGGTGCGGATGATGCGCCAGCCGCCGATGTAGGTGCCGAGCGCGATGGCCAGACCGGCGGAGAGGATGACCCAGGTGGGAGGGTTCGAGCCGGGGGCGATGGAACCGCCCGCGATCAGCGCGAGGGTGATGATGCCCATCGTCTTCTGCGCGTCGTTGGTGCCGTGCGCGAGCGAGACCAGGCCGGCGGAGGCGATCTGGCCGGCGCGGTAGCCCTTGCGGGTGGCTTCGTCGTCGGCGTTCTTCGAGAGCGCGTAGGAGAGGCGGGTGGAGAACATCGCCGCGAGACCCGCGACGACGGGGGCGGCGACCGCCGGGAGCAGGACCTTGGCGACGAGCACGTCGCCGTGGACGGCGCCGAACCCGGCGGAGGCGACGGTGGCGCCCACCAGACCGCCCATCAGGGCGTGCGACGAACTGGAGGGCAGGCCCACCAGCCAGGTCACCAGGTTCCAGAGGATGGCGCCGACCAGGGCGGCGAAGATGACCTCGGGACGAATGCCGTTCTCGTCGACGAGGCCCTTGGAGATCGTGTTGGCGACCTCCACGGAGAGGAAGGCGCCCACCAGGTTGAGCGCGGCGGACATGGCCACCGCGATCTTGGGCTTGAGCGCACCGGTCGAGATGGTCGTGGCCATCGCGTTGGCGGTGTCGTGGAAACCGTTCGTGAAATCAAACGCGAGTGCGGTGACAACCACAATCGCGAGGATCAGCGAGAAGTTTTCCATTTACCCAGGCAATCGTTCGAAGTCATTGGTTGTTGGACCGTAGGCAACCTGGGTGAACGGAAGATGAACTGGGGTGGACTTGGGGGTGTCTATGGCGGAGGGCCGTCATTCCGCTTACGGTCCGACGGCCCGGTCGCCGCTTGGCTAGTGGCCCTTGGCGAACGACCTCAGCCGGCTCGCCGACCCGTTGAAGAGATTCTGGTCACCCGGCAGGCTGCCGCTGTTGTCGTACTGCCAGAAGGTCCAGGACGACCATCCGGCCGGCAGCGCCCCGGCGTCCGCCGAGCCGTGCCTAGCGATCCACAGCGCATGGTCGGCGGCGAAGGCGCTGCTGCCGCCGGTGCACAGGTTCCACCAGTGGGTGGTCGTGTAGATCACCGGCCGCCGGCCGGTCTCCCGGTGCAGTTCGTCGCTGAAGGACCTGATCCAGTCGACCATCCTGGCGCTGCTCATGCCGTAGCACTTGTGCTTCTTGTCGTACGGGTCGTACTCGACGTCGAGCGCGGGCGGCAGCGTCCAGCCGTCCGCGGTCCAGGTGCCGCCGTGGCTCACGAAGTACGCGGCCTGCTCGGCGCCCGACGACTTGTCCGGCAGGGCGAAGTGGTACGCGCCCCGCATGATCCCGGCGTCGCGTGCGCCGGCGTACTGCTGGTCGAAGTACGGGCTCTGGTAGGTGGTGGACTCGGTCGCCTTGATGTAGACGAACTTGGCGCCCTTCGCCTTGACGCTCGGCCAGTCGACGTCCTTCTGGTGCGAGGAGACGTCGTGCCCCCTCGGCAGGCTCCCGGCGGGCGCCGGTGTCCCGGCGAACGCGATCGCGGTCCCCGCGGACGCGAGGGTGAGCGCCGCCACGGACGCGGCGAGGGTGCGGACGCGGACGCGATGGCGATGGCGCCGACGGTGGTGGCGGGACGGAATGCGGTCACGGGCCATGTTTCCCCCCGGAATGGCGGCGTGTGCGAAAAATCGTCCAGAGAGTATTGGAAGATCGGCGTATGATCGGCGATCTTCAGCCAAGGGTGGAGACGGAGCGTTTTGTGGCGATTTGCTCTCTACTGATCTCGAGATGTCCGGCCTAAAGTGCCCTCCCGTGCGGACCGGTTGGAGCGTCGGCTGACAGGATCGGGCCATGGGTGAGCAGTGGCGGGACGAGCGTGGCGGACGGGCCGGCCGGGGCGGCGAACAGGGTGTGCCGGAGCCGCGAAGGCGGGATGTGCGCGCGGAGGAGGCCGACGCCTGGCGGGAACTCGTCGCCACGGCCCGCCGCACGGTGACCGACGGACTGGTCGTCGGCACCTCCGGCAATGTCTCGGTCCGCGTCGGCGACACCGTGCTGGTCACGCCGTCGGGCGTGCCGTACGACCGGCTCGGCGCGGACGACGTGACGGGCGTGGACCTCGCCGGCCACCAGGTGCTCGGCGCCCTGGTGCCGACCAGCGAACTGCCCATGCATCTCGCCGTCTACGGCAGTACCGACGCCGAGGCCGTCGTCCACACCCACGCCGTCCACGCGACGGCCGTCTCGACCCTCGTCCCCGAGCTTCCGGCGATCCACTACATGTCCGCGGCCCTCGGCGGCGCCGTCCGGGTTGCCCCTTATGCGACGTATGGCACCGACGAGTTGGCCGAGAACATGCTCCGCGCCCTGACCGACCGCTCCGGCTGCCTCCTCCAGAACCACGGCACGATCACCTACGGCACGACCCTGACCCAGGCCTATGACCGCACCGCCCAGCTGGAGTGGATGTGCCGCCTGTGGCTGACGGCGTCCTCGGTGCCCGTCCTGACCCCGACCCTGCTGTCACCGGAACAGCTGGCGGAGGCTCGGGAGAAGCTGCTGGGATACGGACAGAAGAAGGGGTGAGTCCGGGGGCGTGCCCTCCTGCCCGGTGCGCCCCGGGTTACCTCCACTGGCCACCGCCCCGCTCCGCCCCGACACTGGACAGGTGCGCCCAGTCAAAGTCACGGCCGCCGCCGTCGGTGCCGTACTCGCCGCCGGCGCGGCCAGTGTGGCCGCCGGACGGTTCGCCAGTGGCGCCGCGCTCAAGGCGCCGCCGGGCCGGCCCCTGCCCACCGAACCCCGGCTCACCGTGCACGGCACCGCGGCCGGCCGCATCACCCTCACCCGGGACCTGGCCTCACTGCGCCCCGGCGTCTACGGCCTGGCCGGCGACGGCTCGCACGCGGTCGTCGGCGCCGTCCTGGAGTCCGCCGCGAACACCGCCGACACCGTCGTACGGCGGCTGGAACGCGTGACCCACGGCACCCTCGAGACCGGCGACCAGGTCTGGCTCACCCCCAACGTCCACATCGGCGACCCGGGCGCGGCGCTCGGCCTGGAGTGCGCGGACATCGACATACCCGGTGAACTGGGCCCGCTGCCCGCCTGGTTCGTGCCCGGCTACCGGGACACCTGGGTGATCGCGGTGCACGGCCTCGGCACCACCCGCGAGCTCGCCATGAACGTCATGGAGTTCCTGCACGCCCGCCGACTGCCCGTGCTCGCCCTCGCCTACCGCGGCGACCTCGGCGCCCCGCGCGCTCCGGACGGCCTGAACCACCTCGGCGAGAGCGAGTGGCGCGACCTGGACGCGGCGATCCGCTACGCCGTCCGCTACGGCGCCCGCCGCGTCGTCCTGTACGGCTGGTCCACCGGCGCCACCATGGCGCTGCGCGCCGCCATCCACTCGGCGCTGCGCGACCGTGTCTCCGGGCTGGTCCTGGACTCCCCGGTACTCAACTGGGAGGCCACCCTGCGCGCCCTCGCCCAGGCCCGGCACACCCCAGAACCCCTGCTGCCGCTCGCGGTGCGCGCCGCCCAGGGCCGGGCCGGCCTGCACGCCGATCACGTGGGCGACCCCGTCGACCCGGCGCAGCTCACCGTGCCCACCCTGATCGTCCACGGCCCGGACGACACGGTGGCCCCCTGGACCTACTCCCGCCGGCTCGCCGCCCGGCGCCCCGACCGCGTGGCCCTGCACACCGTGCCGGACGCGCCGCACGGTGCGATGTGGAACGCCGACCCCAAGCAGTACGAGGAGCGGCTGCGCCGGTTCCTCACCCCGCTGATGTGATCCTCACCGCATCCCCGGCCCTTCCCGGGCGCCTCCTCGGCACGGGCCGGAAGCCCTGGTTCCATCCGGTTCCAGAGGTTCCGTTTAAGGCTGTATCACTGGCCTGAACATGTCTCTCCGCCTCCCGTCGGCGCCCGTGCGTTGGCCAGCCCCGTAGCCCGCCGTGACATTCCGTTTGGGTTTTCGGACCGTCAACCGGAAGACTGCACCCGTGACGTCCCGTATCCCGCGCGACTCAAGGCTTCGACTCGTCCGAACGCGACCCCTGGCCGCCGCCCCCCGAGCGATGAACCAGCGGCCCGCGCGCCGCCCCGCACCCCGCCCGCCCGAGGGCACCCCGGCCCCCGCCGAGCTGGCCAGAATGGCTCGCTCCGGGCTGGCCGGAGCGGCCCGCGTCGCCCACTGGGCCGACGCCGCCCTCGGACCCGGCAGCGACGGCGCGACCGCCGACGGCAAGGCCACCCTCTCCGAGGCGACCGCCGAACGCGCGGCCGGCGATCTGGGTCTGACCGCGGCTCAGGTGCGTGCCGACTGGGACACCGCCCGGCTGGCCGGCCTGGTCGAGGTGCACGGCGAGACCGCGCGCCCCGGCTGGCGCCTGCGCGCCTGGGACCGCGACGACAGCGCCGTGCTGCGCGGCTGGGTCGCCCTCTTCGACGCCTGGTCGCTCGCCCACCCGGAGCCCGCCGAATTCGAGGCCGCCGCCGTCGCCGAGGTCGTCTCGGCCATGCCCCAGGTGCTCTCCTTCCTCCAGCTCTCCGCCGGGCCCGTCCCGGTCGAGCAGCTCCTGGACCTGCTGCGGCAGCGGGTCACCGAACTGCGCACCGAGCGTTGTGAGGTGCCCTACGAGACGGAGAACGGGTCCGGGTCCGCCGGTCCGGTCGCCGCGCTGCGCTCCGCCGACGCCGACCCGGCGGACCGCGCACCGGCCGAGGACCCCGCGCCCGCCGAGGACGCCGAACTCGCCCCCCTCCTGGACTGGTCCCTGCACGCCCTGGCCTCCGTCGGCGCGCTGACCTGCGGCGACGCCCAGGCCACCCTCACCCCGCTGGGCAGCTGGGCGGTGTGGGTCAAGCTGGAGCAGATCTGCGTGGCCGCGCAGAGCCCCGCCGGGAACATCGAGGTCGCCGCCGAGGAGATGCTCCGCGGCTGCGCCCAGCTCCGCCCCAACGCGGCCCGCGCCGAGTACCGTGCCTGGCTCGCCGCCCGCCCCGTCGGCAGCGCCGTCGGCGAACTCGTCGACGCCGCCCGCGGCGAGGACGCCCTGCTGCGCGGCCTCGCCTTCGAGGCGCTGCGGGTCGTCGGCGCCCCCGCCGAACCGGACGTCCGCGCGGTCGTCGAGGAGCCGACCCTGCGGCCGTACGCCCTGCTGTGGCTGGCCGAGCACGACGGGGTCGACCCGGAGGACGCCCACGAGGTCCTCACCCGCGAAGAGGCCACCTGGCTCTGGGTGGACACCGCCGCCGCGGTCGCCGACCACGGCGAGGCGCCGATGCTCGTCCGCCACCTGGAGTCGGCGCTGCAGCCGACCGTCCCCGCGCTGCTCGACGAGGTCCGTGCCGTCGGCCACCCGCGCACCGTGCAGGTCCTGGTCGCCCTCGCCGCCGCCCACCCCGACCCCGCGCTGGCCAAGGCCGTCCGCCGGGCCGCCTTCCAGGTGCACACCGGCGGATGAGCGCAGGCGCGGGGACGGCGGGTCAGCCGGCTATCTCCGGGGCGTAGGTGCCGAAACTCCAGACGTTGCCCTCGACGTCCCGGGCCATGTAGTCCCGCGAGCCGTAGTCCTGGTCCGTCGGGGGCATCAGGATCTCGGCGCCGTGGTCCACGGCCCGCTGGTGGTGAGCGTCGACGTCGTCCACGACGATGTACACCCCGGTCGGGCCCGCGCCCTCCATGGCCGCGTCGAAACGGCCGCCGCGGCCGCTGGAGCCCAGCATGATCGCGCCGTTGCCCTGCACCAGCTCGGCGTGGAGCACCCTGCCGTCCTCGCCCTCGTACACCGACAGCTCGGTGAAGCCGAAGGCCTCCGTCAGCTGCTTGATCGCCGCCTTCGCGTCCGCGTACAACAGCGACGGATAGATGCTCGGCCGACCGCCGGTCGTGCCTGCCATACCGATCACTCCCTCGTGTGCCGGTCCCCCCGAAAGCCGTCGTTCCGGCCTGCTGCACAGTTTTGCACCCGCCACCGACAACGCCCCGGGCCCGCGCGGCCCGTGCGGGCCGACGGCCCACCCGGTCCCCCGGGCAGTGGAACGGCCCCACCGCCGGGGCCACCGTCCCGCACGCGGTGCCGACCTGACCGTCGAAGAGGACGGCGTGGCCATCCCGGCCCGCATCGCCGCCCACCACACCGTCGACGGCGACCTGCGCCGCCCACCACACCGTCGACGGCGACCTGCGCTGGGTGCAGCACCGTCGACGGCGACCTGCGCTGGGTGCAGCACCGTCGACGGCGACCTGCGCTGGGTGCAGCACCGTCCACGGCGACCTGCGCTGGGTGCAGCACCGTCGACGGCGACCTGCGCTGGGTGCCGCCCGCTCGCGAGGGCTGCGTGTTCCGGCCCGGACGTGCCGTATCTCACGGCCCCGCCCTGCTCGTCGCCCGGCCCCGCGCACACGTCGCCCGGCCCCGCGCACACGGCGCCCGGACCGCGCAGCTCGGCGCCGTGGACGACCTGCGCGGGACCGCCCCGCACCGCGCATCCCTGGGCAACGACCGCCCCGTCACGGGCCCCCTCGAACGCCCGCACACAGAAAAAGCGCTTGCGCCGCCCCGTTAGACTTGGCCCATGGCCATTCTCCTCGCGCATTAGACGGCGGGAACGTCCTCAGCCGCCCACCCGTCAATTTCCGTACGCCCAGGAGTCTGTCCGTGATCTCCGCCTCCGGTATCGAGCTGCGCGCCGGTGCCCGCATCCTCATCGAGAGCGCCACCTTCCGCGTCGCCAAGGGCGACCGCATCGGCCTGGTCGGCCGTAACGGCGCCGGCAAGACCACTCTCACCAAGGTGCTGGCCGGCGAAGGCATCCCCGCAGCGGGCACCGTCACCCGCTCCGGCGAGGTCGGCTACCTCCCGCAGGACCCCCGCACCGGCGACCTGGACGTCCTCGCCCGCGACCGCATCCTCTCCGCGCGCGGCCTCGACGTACTGATCCGCAAGATGCGCGAGAACGAGCAGCGCATCGCCAACGGCCAGGGCGCCACCCGCGAGAAGGCGCTGAGGCAGTACGAGCGCCAGGAGACCGAGTTCCTCACCAAGGGCGGGTACTCCGCCGAGGCCGAGGCCGCCACCATCGCCGCCGCGCTCAACCTGCCCGACCGGGTGCTCGGGCAGCCCCTGCACACGCTCTCCGGCGGTCAGCGCCGCCGTATCGAGCTGGCCCGGATCCTGTTCTCCGACGCGGACACGCTCCTGCTCGACGAGCCGACCAACCACCTCGACGCGGACTCGATCGTCTGGCTGCGCGACTACCTGAAGACCTACCGCGGCGGCTTCATCGTGATCTCCCACGACGTCGACCTGGTCGAGACGGTCGTCAACAAGGTGTTCTACCTGGACGCCAACCGTTCCCAGATCGACGTCTACAACATGGGCTGGAAGCTCTACCAGCAGCAGCGCGAGGCCGACGAGAAGCGCCGCAAGCGCGAGCGGGCCAACGCCGAGAAGAAGGCCGCCGCGCTGCACTCGCAGGCCGACAAGATGCGCGCCAAGGCCACCAAGACGGTCGCCGCGCAGAACATGGCCAAGCGTGCCGACAAGCTGCTGGCCGGCCTGGACGCCGTCCGTGTCTCCGACAAGGTCGCCAAGCTGCGCTTCCCGGAGCCCGCGCCCTGCGGCAAGACCCCGCTGACCGCCGAGGGCCTGTCGAAGTCATACGGCTCGCTGGAGATCTTCACCGACGTCGACCTCGCCATCGACAAGGGGTCGAGGGTCGTCATCCTCGGCCTCAACGGCGCCGGCAAGACCACCCTGCTGCGGCTGCTCGGCGGTGTCGAGCGGCCCGACACCGGCGAGGTGATCGAGGGCCACGGCCTCAAGCTCGGCTACTACGCCCAGGAGCACGAGACCCTCGACCCGGACCGCACCGTCCTGGAGAACATGCGCTCGTCGGCCCCCGACATGGACCTCGTCGAGGTCCGCAAGGTGCTGGGCTCGTTCCTGTTCTCCGGCGACGACGTCGACAAGCCGGCCGGGGTCCTCTCCGGCGGCGAGAAGACCCGTCTCGCCCTCGCCACCCTGGTGGTCTCCGCCGCGAACGTCCTGCTCCTGGACGAGCCCACCAACAACCTCGACCCGGCCAGCCGTGAGGAGATCCTCGGCGCCCTGCGCACCTACAAGGGTGCGGTCGTCCTCGTCACCCACGACGAGGGCGCGGTCGAGGCGCTCCAGCCGGAGCGGATCATCCTGCTGCCGGACGGCGTCGAGGACCTGTGGGGCGCCGACTACGCGGATCTGGTGGCCCTCGCCTGAGAACCGATCTCGTCGTCCTCGCTTGATCGAATGCCTGATCCACTGGCTATGGATCATTCGGCCTATCGGTGATCCATCATCTGTGTGAGATCTCCTCGTACCGAGGTGTGTCCTACATCGATTTCGCGGCCGATCCCTTTGTCGACAAGGGATCGGCCGCTCTCCATGTCTGACCTGGTACTTCACGGAAGAGCCCGTTCGGCCCTATGGGCAACCCTCATCGGAATCACAGATTCCGTATGTGGGGATGCGCTCCTGTCGTCACAACGATGTCTCACGGACCTTGCCGAATGGGTGGCCATCACGCCCCGGAGGGGTGATCATGAGGGGACCAGAGCGCACTTCCCATGAGGAGGCACGGGTGGCCGAGACTCTGAAGAAGGGCAGCCGGGTGACCGGCGCCGCGCGCGACAAGCTCGCGGCAGACCTGAAGAAAAAGTACGACTCCGGTGCGAGCATCCGGGCACTGGCCGAGGAAACCGGCCGCTCGTATGGCTTCGTCCACCGGATGCTCAGCGAGTCGGGTGTCACGCTGCGTGGGCGTGGCGGGGCGACGCGGGGCAAGAAAGCCGCGTCCTGACCCCGGGCGGCCCATCGGCTTCGATGGTGGCCACCCGGTCGGTCGTGTGATCGGCCGGGTGGTTACTGTGCAGTCACTTAGCATGCCGTACGGCACTGCATGATGACCGCACCCACCGGAGGCGCCCCATGGCTTCGCCCGACCAGGACCTCGCTCCTGCACTCGACAAGGACGGCGTACGGCTCACCGTCGACGACGCGCTCGCCACGGTGACGCTGACCAACCCGGCCAAGCGCAACGCCCAGAGCCCCGCACTGTGGCGGGCGTTGGCCGAAGCCGGGCGGTCACTGCCGGGGTCGGTCCGGGTCGTCGTGCTGCGCGGTGAAGGCCAGTCCTTCTCCGCGGGCCTCGACCGGCAGATGTTCTCGCCGGAAGGGATCCCGGGCGAGCCGACCTTCATCGAGCTCGCGCGCCGCGACGACGCCGGGCTCGACGCGACCATCGCCGAATACCAGGAGGCGTTCACCTGGTGGCGGCGCAACGACATCGTGTCGATCGCCGCCGTGCAGGGCCACGCCATCGGGGCCGGCTTCCAGCTGGCCCTCGCCTGTGACCTGCGCGTCGTTGCCGACGACGTGCAGTTCGCGATGCGCGAGACCAGCCTGGGCCTGGTGCCGGACCTGACCGGCACGCACCCGCTGGTCTCGCTGGTGGGCTACGCCCGTGCGCTGGAGATCTGCGCGACCGGACGCTTCGTCCAGGCCGAGGAGGCGGTGGCTTCCGGGCTGGCCAGCGTGGCGGTGCCGGTGGGCGAACTCGACGCGGCCGTGCGCGACCTGGCCGGGGCGCTGCTGGCCGCGCCGCGGGACGCGGTGGTGGAGACCAAGGCGCTGCTTCGGGGTGCCGGTGATCGTACATATGACGAGCAGCGGGCTGCCGAGCGGCAGGCGCAGGCCCGGCGGCTGCGGGATCTGGCAGGGGTGGGTGAGTAGCGCCCCGTAAGAGGCGCGGGGAACCGCGCGACCGGACCCCACCGGCCCGCGCGTTCTGCACGGTGGGCAGCTAACCCACCGCTGTCACCACCACGGCCACCGTCGGCTGGTCGTCCAGCGCCGCGCCGACCGCCGTACGGACCTGCCGGGCCACCTCCACGGCCCGCAGGCCGTCGTCGGCCAGCGCCACCTCCACCCGCACATGCCGGCGCAGCAGCGCGGCGTCGAAATGGATCTCACGGCTCAGCGCGCCCGTGACCCGATCCACCCCCGGCACCGCGAGTGCCGCCGCCGTCACCCGTGCGCCCTCCGGGTCGGCACCCTCCCGGACCGACGGCGGCCGGGGCGCATGTACGACCGCCGCCTCCGCCGCGTCCTCCTCCAGCAGGTCGGTCACCCGCAGGTCGATCTCGGTCACCGCCAGCCCGAGCCCCACCGCAGCCGCCGCCAGGGCCCGGCGCAGCCCGGCCGCCGTCGTCGGCAGCGGCTCCGCGGCCGTCGCCGAGAAGTCCGCCGACAGACGCAACGCTCCTGGCGGCACGGCACCGGGCGGTGGCGGTACGACGGACTCCTGCACCGCTTCCGGATCCGCCGGCGCGATGCGCACCGCACCCAGCCGCACGCCCGGTACCTCGGCTGCCGCCCGCCGCACCGCCGCGTCGGCCGCCGCCTCCGTGAGCCACGCCCCGTCGCCCGGCCCGCCCAGCGGAAGCAGCCTGCCGAAACCCAGGGGGTGCCGTACCGCGTCTGTCCATCGGTCCGCCGTCATTGCTCCAGCCTGCCGCATCCCCGGGGCATGGCAGGGCATCCGCACTTACGGTGGTCGCAGGACGACGACCGGAAGGGACGCACGGCGATGAGCGAGACGGCGGCCGAGGCAGAGAAGGACCCCACGGCAATCACCCGCAAGACCACCAGGCGCGGCGGTGGCGATCCGTCAACCCGGGGGCGGACGACGATCGCCGACGGGGTCGTGGAGAAGATCGCCGGGCTGGCCGCCCGGGACGTGGTCGGTGTGCACGCGATGGGCAGCGGACTCGCCCGCACCTTCGGCGTCGTGCGCGACCGGGTGCCCGGCGGCTCCAAGTCCGTGACCCGGGGTGTGAAGGCCGAGGTCGGCGAGGTGCAGACCGCGCTCGACCTGGAGATCGTCGTGGACTACGGCGTGTCGATCGCCGACGTGGCCCGCGCGGTGCGGGAGAACGTGATCGCGGCCGTGGAGCGGATGACCGGCCTCGAAGTGGTCGAGGTCAACATCGCGGTGAGTGATGTGAAGCTGCCGGAGGAAGAGGAAGAAGAGCCGGAGTCCCGGCTTCAGTGACCGTTGGGCTTCAGTGACCTTCGAGGGGAGCGCACCATGGGTTTGGCCGTGGTCGGCATGATCGCCGGCATGGCGCTGGGCTTCGCCGGGTACTTCGGCGGGTTCGGCGCCTTCCTGCTGGTGGCGGCGCTGGGGGCGATCGGATTCGTCGTCGGCCGGTTCGCGGAGGGGGACCTGGAACTCGGCGAGTTCTTCCGCAGCCGAGACGACCGGCGTGACCGGCGGCGATGACCTCCGCGATGACCTCCGCGAGCAGTGAGACACCCGGCGGCCCGGCGGTCGTGGCGCCCGGCGGGCGGGGCGCGCTCCGGATCGCCGACCGGGTCGTGGCGAAGATCGCCGCACAGGCGGCCCGCGAGGCGCTCGGCGCCCTCCCGAAGGACGCCGTGCCCCCGCACGCCACGGTCGTCATCCACCATGACATCGCACGCGTCCGTGTCCACCTCGAACTGGACTACCCGTCGGACATCGGCGCCCGGTGCGCGGCCGTGCGTCGGCATGTGGTCGAGCGGGTAGGCGCGTTGGTGGACATGGAGGTGCCGGAGGTCGTCGTCCACGTCGAACGGCTGCACCCGGCCCAGACCCAGGGGAGGGCGTGATGAGCACCGAACAGACACCGGTCATCGACAAGCCACCACCGGCGGACGCGCCCGCGCACACCCACGAGGCCCGCTTCTGGTCCCCGCGCCGCGCCCCCGCGGCCCTGGTCGCACTGCTCAGCCTCGTCGTCGCGGGCGCCTTCCTGTACGACATCACGGCCGTCCGGGCCCACCACCCCGCGATGCACTGGCGCCGCGAACTGGCCCGCCAGCTCGCCCGGCGGCCCCTCGACGACACCTGGGTCCTGGTCGGTGCCGGCATCGGCTTCGCCCTGGGCCTGTGGCTGCTGGTCCTGGCCGTCACGCCCGGACTGCGGAACCTCCTGCCCATGCGCCGCACCCACCCCGACATCCGCGCCGGACTGCGCCGCGACGCGGCCGCGCTGGTGCTGCGCGACCGGGCCATGGACATCTCGGGCGTACGCCGGGTACGCGTACGGCTGCACCGCTCCCGCGCCCATGTCCTCGCCATCTCGCACTTCCGCGAACTCGACGAGGTCCGGGCCGACCTGGAGACGGCCCTGACCGAGGCGATCCGCAGCCTGGGCCTCGCGCATCCGCCCAAGCTGACACTGCTCGTGCTGCGACCCGGCAAGAAGGGGTGACGTCATGCTCAGCGCGGTCAACCGCGTACTGACCGGCCTGGCAGGCCTCCTGCTCCTCGCCCTGAGCGGCTCGGTCCTGGCCGTCGGCCTCGGCGCCCCGGCCCCGTCCTGGTGGATCCATCACAGCCGTCACGACGTCCTGCTCACCACCGCCCAGCGCACCCACTGGCGCGCCGCGAGCTGGTGGTGGCCGACGGTCCTGGCGGCACTGGCTGTCGTGGTCCTGCTCTCCCTCTGGTGGCTCACCGCGCAACTGCGCCGGCGCCGCCTGACGGAGGTCCTGGTGGACACGGGAGACGGCGAGGTCGCGCTGCTGCGCGGCAGGGCCCTGGAGACGGTCCTGGCGACGGACGCGGCCCACCAGCAGGGCGTGGCCCACGCCCAGGCGGTCCTCAGGGGCACGCGGACGGCACCGCAGGTGAGGGTGTGGCTCCAACTGGAGCCGGACGTGCCACCGGGTGAGGCGCTGGACGACCTGACGGCCCAGGCTCTGGCACACGCCCGGGACTCGGCGGCTCTGAAGAGACTCCCGGCGGAAGTACGGCTGACGTCGGTCGGACACCGCGCGGAGAGGGTGACTTGAACCGCCGCTCAGGGGGCCGACCTGTTCGGGGGGCGGGGCTGTAGCGATATGCGGCTCCGCCGCGTGGGCGCGACCGGCCCCCACACCCCGCACCCGACGAGCGACCGTCAGAACCCGTGCCTCAGCCCCCCGTCGACCGGCACCATGATCCCCGTCAGATAGGACGCCGCCGGAGACATCAGGAACGCCGCCACCCGCCCGAACTCCTCCGGCGCCCCGTACCGCCGCAACGGAATCCGCGACTCGTTCGCGACCCGGGTGGCCTCCGGGTCCGCGGACAGCGCATCCAGCTCCCGTACCCGATCCGTGTCGATCCGGGACGGCAGCACCCCCACCACCCGGATCCCGCGCGGGCCCAGCTCGTCCGCCAGCGACTTGGCGAACCCGGCCAGCCCCGGCCGCAGCCCGTTCGAGATCGTCAGCCCGGGAAGCGGCTCGTGGACGGACGCGGACAGCACGAACCCGATGACACCGCCCTCCTCCAGCTCCTCGGCCGCCGTGCGAGCGAGCCGCACCGCTCCCAGGAACACCGACTCGAACGCGGTCCGCCACTGCTCGTCCGTGTTGTCGGCGACGAACCCGGCCGGAGGCCCGCCCACGCTCACGAGAATGCCGTCGAAGCCCCCGAAGAGATCACGCGCGACCGCGATCAGCCGCGCCGGCGCATCCGCGTCCGCGTTGTCGACGGCGACACCGACCGCGTTCGGCCCCAGTTCGGCCGCCGCCTCGGCGACCCGCTTCTCGTCCCGCCCGGTCACCACGACCTTCGCCCCGTCGGCGACCAGCTCACGCGCGGTCGCGTTGCCCAGTCCACGGGTCGCTCCGGTGACGACGTACACCCGGTCCTTCAGTCCAAGATCCATGGTCCCTATCCTGCCTTCTCGCCACCGAACAGCGTGAGGGCGGTGTTCACCAGCCCGATGTGACTGAACGCCTGCGGGAAGTTGCCCAGCTGACGCCCCGTCTCCGGGTCGTACTCCTCGGACAGCAGGCCCACGTCGTTGACGAGCCCCACCAGCCGTTCGAACAGTTCCTTCGCCTCGTCGGTGCGGCCCGTCATGTGCAGCGCGTCGGCGAGCCAGAACGAGCACGCCAGGAACGCGCCCTCGCCGCCCGGCATCCCGTCGACGCCGATCGCGTCCGTGTCGTAGCGGCGCAGGAACCCGCCGTGGCCCAGGTCGTCGCGGATCGCGTCCACCGTGCCGACCACCCGGGGGTCGTCCGGGGGCAGGAAGCCGACGCGCGGGATCAGCAGCAGCGAGGCGTCGAGTTCCCGCGATCCGTAGTACTGCGTGAAGGTGTTGCGCTTCCGGTCGAACCCCTTCTCGCACACCTCGCGGTGCACCTCGTCGCGCATCGTGCGCCAGGTCTCCAGCTCGCCGCTGAGCTCCGGGTAGTCCTCCAGGGTCTTCACCGCGCGGTCGGCGGCCACCCACACCAGCACCTTGGAGTGCACGAAGTTGCGGCGTCCGCCGCGCACCTCCCACAGGCCCTCGTCCGGCTGCCGCCAGGCCTTCGCCAGGAACTTCATCAACGCGCACTGGATGGACCACATGTGCGGCTCGGTGGACAGGCCGGCGCTGCGGCCCAGCGACAGCGAGTCCATGACCTCGCCGTACACGTCCAGCTGGAGCTGGTCGACCGCGTTGTTGCCGACGCGCACGGGGCTGGAGCCGACGAAGCCGGGCAGCCAGTCCAGTTCGAACTCGGGCAGCCGGCGCTCGCCCGCCAGGCCGTACATGATCTGCAGGTCCGCCGGGTCGCCGGCGACCGCGCGGACCAGCCAGTTGCGCCAGGCCTCCGCCTCCTTGTGGTAGCCGACGGACAGCAGGGCCCCGAGGGTGAGCGTGGAGTCGCGCAGCCAGCAGAAGCGGTAGTCCCAGTTGCGCACCCCGCCCAGTTCCTCGGGCAGCGAGCTGGTGGCGGCGGCGACGATGCCGCCGGTCGGCGCGTAGGTGAGAGCCTTGAGGGTGATCAGGGAGCGCACGACCGCGTCCCGGTAGGGGCCGTCGTAGGTGCAGCGGGCGGTCCAGCGCCGCCAGTCGGTGACGCTGGTGCGCAGCGCCTCGTACGGGTCCACGAGCGGCGGCCGCTGCTGGTGCGAGGGGTGCCAGGTGAGCACGAACGCGACCCGCTCGCCCGCCGCGACGGTGAACTCCGAGTGTGTGCCGAAGTCCTCGCCCCAGGTCCGTACGGAAGGATCGCTGCGCAGCCACACCGAGTCCGGCCCGGCGACGGCGACCCGGTGCCCGCCGGAGCGCCGCATCCAGGGAGTGACCGAGCCGTAGTCGAAGCGCAGCCGGAGCAGGCTCTGCACGGTGACGCGGCCGCTGACGCCTTCGATGACGCGTACGACGTCGGGGGCGCGGTCGCGCTGGGGCATCAGGTCGGTGACCCGGACCGTGCCCTCGTCGGTCTCCCACTCCGTGTCCAGGACCAGGGTGCCGGTCCGGTAGGCGCGCCGGGTGCAGGTGGTGGCGCCCATGGGGGCGATCCGCCAGTGGCCGTGGTTCTCGTCGCCCAGGAGCCTGGCGAAGCACGCGCCGGAGTCGAAGCGGGGCAGGCACAGCCAGTCGATGGAGCCGTCCCGGCCGACCAGAGCCGCGGTCTGTTCGTCGCCGATCAGGGCGTAGTCCTCGATGCGTCGGTCCACGGGACCCGGTTTCCCGGTCGGCCCGGGGGCCAATCAGGGGGTGGACCGGGGGAGTGACGCGGCACTCGCGTCACGGCCGGCCTCGCGGCCTCAGACGGCGGCCGGTTCCGCCTCCTCGGCCGGCTCCTTCTCCGCCGCCTCCGCACGCGCGCGTGCCTCGCGGCGGACCAGCACGAAGAAGCCGTAGGGGACGCCCGCGGCGAACAGCCACCACTGGATCATGTACGCGTAGTTCAGCGGGGCGTCTTCCTTGCCCGGGTCGGAGATCTGCTCCGGGGTGTCGCCCTTGGGCTGCGGCGCGGTCTGCTCGATGTAGCCGCCCAGCACCTGCTTGCCGAGCCGGCGCGCCTGCTCCGCGCTGTTGATCAGCATGATCTGCCGGTCGGGCAGGCCCTTGATGTCCTTGATGCCGCTCGCCGCGGTGGTCTCGTCGGGCATCAGCCGGCCCTGGACGGTGACCCGGCCGGCGGGCGGCGCGGGGACCTTGGGGAAGGCTGTCTGGCTCGGGCCGTCCGACGAGATCCAGCCCCGGTTGACCAGCAGCACCTTGCCGTCGGTCAGCACGAAGGGGGTGAGGACGTGGTAGCCGACCTCGTCGTCGGAGTTGGTACGGCGGCGGACGACGACCTCGTCGGCGGTGTCGAAGGTGCCGGTCGCGGTGACGGTGTGGTACCGCTCCTTGCGGGTCACCGCGTGCCCCGGCTCGGTCACCTGCTCCACGGGCACCGGCTTGGCGTTCAGCGCCTCGGCCACCAGCTGGTTACGGGCGCTGCGCTCCTCGTACCGGTGCTTCTGCCAGAACCCCAGTCGGATCATCGTGGGGATGAGAAGCAGCGAGACCAGGGCGAGGATCACCCACTGCCGGGTCAACAGGAAGCGGTACACGAAGAAAGACCGTACCCCTCATGTGCCGGCCCGCTGCGGGAGGGTCCCCCAGAGGGCCGGCACATCTCCGCCTCGGCGGTCACGCGTGGCGCCGGTCACACGCGGTCGACGATGCCCGCCTTCCCCGCCTCGCGGGCACAGTGGGCGCCGCAGTACCACTGGTTGTCGGCCTCGACGCCCTGGCCGATGATCGACACCTTGCAGTGCTCGCAGAGCGGGGCCATGCGGTGGATCGCACAGGAGAAGCAGTCGAAGACATGGACCGCGCCCTGGGCGTGCACCTCGAAGGTCATTCCGTAGTCATTGCCGCAAACTTCGCATTTAGCCATGCGTCACAGCGTGGGCGGTCGTCCTCGCGCGGGCGAGTGGGCGCGGGGCGAGTCGCACGGCAATCACCCGTCCGTACGGTCCTGACGCCCGGTCACTTCTCCGCGGCCGGCGCCACGTCCCGCAGCAGCTGCCCGAAGGCCGCCTCGTCCATGACCGGGGTGCCGAACTGGCGGGCCCTGACGACCTTCGACGTACCCGAGTCGGGGTCGTTGGTGACGAGCAGGCTGGTGAGCCGGGAGATGCTCGTCGACACGTGCAGACCGGCCTCGACGGCCCGGTCCTCCAGGAGCTCCCGCTCGGTCGAGGTGTCCCCGGAGAACGCCACCCGCATGCCCTGCCTGAGCGGCTTGCCGTCCTCGTACCGCCCCGGGTTCGGGTACGGGCACGCCGGCCGCTTGCGGGACGGGCGCCAGCTGCTGGGCCGGTAGCCGCCGCCGTAGCCCCCGCTCGCCTGCTGCCCGATCCGGGGCGTCTGCGACCACTCCGTCAGCGGCCGGCACTCCAGGAGCGGCAGCCGTACGTTCCCCGCCGCCGCGGCCCGCAGGCTCGGGCGGAACGCCTCCGCGAGCACACGCGCGTCGTCCAGCGCGTGGTGCGCCCGCTGCTGTACGACACCGAAGTGCGCGGCCAGGGTCTCCAGCTTGTGGTTGGGCAGCGGCAGGCCCAGCTCCTTGGAGAGCGCGATCGTGCACAGCCGCTGCCGCACCGGGGCCTCGGCCTTCGCGCGCGCGTACTCCCGCGCGATCATCTGCCAGTCGAAGACCGCGTTGTGCGCGACCAGCACCCGGCCGTCGAGCCGCGCCGAGAACTCCTCGGCGATGTCCGCGAAGAGCGGCGCCCCTTCGAGCGTCTCGCTCGTCAGCCCGTGGATCCACACCGGACCCGGGTCACGCTCGGGATTGACCAGCGTGTACCAGTGGTCCTCGACCTCGCCGCGCTCGTCCAGCCGGTAGACGGCCGCGGAGATTATCCGGTCGTCCCGGGCCAGTCCGGTGGTCTCCACGTCAACGACCGCGTACCCCTTGGGATACGCGGCCGGCCACGGGGTGCCGGGGGACACTGCGGTCGTACGGTCTTCGAGCATGGTCATTGAGGATACGGGCCCCGGCCGACAGTCCGGCCCGTCAGGTCGCCCGGTGCAGCCGCCCGTTCGAATGTCCTGATTGCCCTTCGCGTGGCTATGGACCTTTTCGCCGCCCGGTGCAAGCGTGCGGGCGGTGGCCGACGGAAGGGCGGTACGGCGGATGGCACGCGTACGGTACGGCGCTCGGACCGGGGCGGAGATCGCGGCCGCGCGCACCACGAAGCTCCCGGACGTCTGGTCCACCGGCGTGGTGGCCGTCTGGGAGACCGACCCGGACGCGGTCGCGGCCGTACTGCCGCCTCCGCTCAAGCCCTCCGGCCGGCCGCTGGCCCGCGTCAACATCAGCAAGGTCGAACTGCCCGGATACCCGCTCGGCGCGGGCTCGTTCGCGGTCACCGCCGCGCACGGCGCGGTCGAGGGCTGGTACCCGCTGGTGATGCCGATGACCCATGAGCGCGCCCTCACCGGCGGCCGCGAGGTGTTCGGCGAGCCGAAGAAGCTGGGCGAGGTGACGGTCGAGCGGACCGGCCCGGACATCCGTGCCGCCCTCGCCCGGCACGGCGTCGCCTTCGTGGAGGTGCGCGGCACGGTCGACGGCCCGCTGCCGCTGCCCGAGCCCGCCCCGAAGACCGACTTCTACTTCAAGTTCCTGCCGGCGGTCGACGGTTCCGGCTTCGACGGCGACCCGCTCCTGGTGCACTGTGTCCGCGCGGAGAAGGTCCGCCGGCTGGAGCGTGTGACGGGGGAGGTGATCCTCCGCGAGTCCGCTTACGACCCGGTCGCCGACCTCCCGGTGGTGCGTCTGCTGGACATCACCCTCGGCGAGAAGACCAGCGACCAGCGCGGCCGGGTCGTCGAACGGGTCGACGCCCAGGCCCTGTTGCCGTACGTCCACCAGCGCTACGACGACCCGCGCCAGATCCATGACGCGCCCCCGGAAGGGAGCGAGAGCTGATGGAACTCCGTGCCGGACAGGTCGCCGTCGTCACCGGCGCGGCGAGCGGGCTGGGGCTCGCGATGGCCCGGCGGTTCGCCGCCGAAGGGCTGAAGGTGGTCCTCGCCGACGTCGAGGCCGCCGCGCTGGACAAGGCCGCCGACGGCCTGCGCGCGGAGGGCGCCGACGTGCACGCGCGCGTGGTCGACGTCGGCGACCGCGAACAGGTCCAGGAACTCGCCGAGTCGGCGTACGAGACGTTCGGCGCGGTGCACGTGCTGTGCAACAACGCCGGGGTCGGCTCGGGCGCCGAGGGCCGGATGTGGGAGCACGAACCGAACGACTGGAAGTGGGCGTTCGAGGTCAATGTGTGGGGTGTCTTCCACGGCGTACAGGCATTCCTGCCCAGGATGATCAAGGCCGGTCAACCCGGTCATGTGGTCAATACGTCCTCCGGCGACGGCGGTATCGCACCGCTGCCGACGGCCTCCGTCTACGCGGTCACGAAAGCGGCCGTCGTCACGCTCACCGAGTCCCTGTACGCCCACCTGAAGGCGGAGCACGCGCGCGTGGGCGCCTCGGTGCTCTTCCCGGGGCCGCACATGCTGCGCACGGGCCTGTGGGAGTCGCACCGCAACCGGCCCGCCCGGTACGCCAAGGAGCGGCCGCGCAGGACTCCGTACCGCAGCCTCGACCAGTGGGAGGCGGCGATGCGCGCGGCGGGCAAGGAGGTCCGCTTCACGCCCGTCGAGGAGGTCGCGGAGTTCGTCGTGGCGGGCATCCGCGCGGACCGCTTCTGGCTGCTGCCGCCCGGCGGGCACAGCGACGCCCAGATCCGGGCGCGGGCCCGCTCCATGCTGGACCGGACGAACCCGTCGTACCTCGAAAGCTTCATCCTGGACTGAACAGGGGGCAGTGGTGACCGCCTACGACGACCCGTATCTGATCATCTCCTCCGACTGCCACGCCGGGCTGCCCACCGAGGAGTACCGGCCCTATCTGGACGCCCGGTTCCACCGGGACTTCGACGAGTTCCTCGCCGGGCGCGACCGCCGCCGGGAGGAGATGACCCGGCTCGGCATCCGCAACGAGGCGTTCGCCACCAAGTGGTTCGAGGACAACGAGGAGGGGCTGCGCGGGGGCTGGGACACCGCGCAGCGCCTGAAGGAGCTGGACGGCGACGGGGTGGCCGCCGAGGTGGTCTTCCCGGACGCCGACGCGGTCGACAGCCGGACCGCCGCTCCCTTCGGCGTCGGCCTCGGCCTGTCCGGCGACCAGGACCCGGAGCTGGGCATGGCGGGCGCCCAAGCCCACAACCGCTGGCTGGCCGACTTCGTGTCCGAGCACCCCGAACGGCACTGCGGGGTGGCCCTGCTGCCGGTCACGGCACCGACGGACCGTGTGGTCGCCGAGGTGTACCGCGCGAAGGAGTCCGGCCTCGGCGCCCTCATGATCCCCTCCATGTGGGTCGACAAGGAGCCCTACCACGACCGCCGTTACGACCCGGTCTGGGCCGCGGCCGCCGAGTGCGCGATGCCGGTCCTCACCCACTCCGGGGCGGCCCCGCGCCACGAGTACGGCGACCATCTCGGCATCTACGTCAGCGAGGTGACGTGGTGGCCGGCCCGTCCGCTGTGGTTCCTGCTCTGGTCCGGCGTCTTCGAACGCCATCCCGGACTGAAGTTCGGTGTCGCCGAGTCGGGCTGCTGGTGGCTGCCGAACCTGCTGTGGTTCATGGACCGCCTCTACCTCGGCGCGCACGGCGGCAAGAAACTCTCCCCCTTCGAGGAGCTGAGGCGCCCGCCGCACGAGTACCTGGACCGGCAGGTGTTCGTCTGCGCCACCAACACCAAGCGCCGGGAACTCGCCCAGCGCTACGAGATCGGCGTCGACAACATCCTCTGGGGCAGCGACTTCCCGCACCCCGAGGGCACCTGGCCCGACACGCGCGCGTGGCTGCGCCGCACCTTCCACGACATCCCGGTGACCGAGACCCGCCGGATGCTCGGCCTGGCGGCGGCCGACGTCTTCGGCTTCGACGTGGACGGCCTGACCCCGCTGGCCCGCCGTATCGGCCCCACCCCCGCCGACCTCGGCCAGCAGGCCGACCAGGCGGCGGTGGAGGCCTCCTGGGCCCGCTCGCGCGAGGTGGGCCGCCACTGGCTGACGGACAACGACTTCCCGACCCTGGGGGTGACGCGGTGACCGACCGCTACACGGTGATCTCGGCCGACTGCCACGCGGGCGCGGACCTCCTCGACTACAAGCCCTACCTGGACAAGCGCCACCACGACGACTTCGACGCCTGGGCGGCGACCTACGTCAACCCCTACGAGGACCTGCTCGCCGACTCGGCCGACCGGAACTGGAACTCCGCGCGGCGGCTCGCGGAGCTGGAGGAGGACGGGATCGTCGCGGAGGTGATCTTCCCGAACACCATCCCGCCGTTCTTCCCCTCAGGCTCCCTGATGGCCCCCGCACCGACGGCGGCCGAGTTCGAGCGGCGGTGGGCCGGCCTGCGCGCCCACAACCGCTGGCTGGCGGACTTCTGCGCCGCCGCGCCCGGCCGCCGGGCGGGTGTCTTCCAGATCCTCCTCAACGACGTGGACGAGGCCGTAAAGGAGATCCGCTGGTCGGTCACGGCGGGCCTGAAGGGCGGCCTCCTCCTGCCCGGAACGCCCCCCGGCTCGGGCCTTCCCGAACTCCACGCGCGCGTGTACGACCCGATCTGGGCCGTCTGCGCGGAACTCGGCGTGCCCGTCAACCACCACGCGGGATCGGCGTCCCCGCCGCTCGGCGACGAACCCGCCGCCCGCGCGGTCTTCATGGTGGAGACGACCTGGTTCTCGCACCGCGCGCTGTGGCACCTGATCTTCGGCGGCGCCTTCCGTCGTCACCCGGACCTGAGACTGGTCCTGACCGAACAGGGCTCGGGCTGGATCCCGGGCGTCCTGGCCATGCTGGACTACTACCACGGCCGCATGCTGGCGGCGGCGAAGGCGACGACCGCGGAGTCCAAGTTCGGAGTCGGCCTGGCGGAGTCGATGGGCGCACCGCCGTCGGCGGTGTGGCAGGACAACTGTTTCGTCGGCGCCAGCTTCATGCGTCCGCACGAGGTGCCGCTGCGCGACCGCATCGGCCTCGACAAGATCATGTGGGGCAGCGACTACCCGCACGACGAGGGGACGTATCCGTACACGAGGGAGGGCCTGCGCTTCGCCTTCGAGGGCGTCCCACGCGCGGAACTCGCGGCCATGCTGGGCGGCAACGCGGCCCGCGTCTACGGCTTCGACCTGGACCTCCTGGACCCGATCGCGGCGAAGGTGGGACCGACGGTGGCCGAGATCGCCGAGCCGTTGCCGGACCCGCCGGCGGACGCGACGAGCCCGGTGTTCGCACGGGGGGCCTCGGTACGGGTCTGGTGACGTCGGTGCGACGGAAGGACACCTCGGGGTGCGATCCTCCCTGCTGTGACGGAACCGACGCACGACAACGAGGCCCATGGGGGAGCCCTCGGCTCCCGGCTCAACTGGCTGCGGGCGGCCGTACTGGGTGCGAACGACGGCATCGTCTCGACGGCGGGGATCGTCGTGGGTGTGGCAGGGGCGACGGGCGACCGGAACGCGCTGCTGACGGCGGGCCTGGCGGGGCTGCTCGCCGGGTCGATGTCGATGGCGGCGGGCGAGTACGTGTCGGTGTCCACCCAGCGCGACTCGGAACTGGCCGCACTGGCGTTGGAGAAACGCGAACTGAAGGAGCAGCCGGAGGCGGAGCTGGAGGAGCTGACCGAGCTGCTGGAGCGGCGGGGCCTGTCGCGGGAGGTGGCCCGGGAGGCGGCCGTCCAGCTGACGGAACGGGACGCGCTGAGAGCACACGCGCGCGTGGAGCTCGGCATCGACCCGGACGAGCTGACCAACCCATGGCATGCGGCGCTCGCCAGCTTCCTGGCGTTCACGGTGGGGGCGCTCCTGCCGCTGCTGGCGATCGTGCTGCCACCCGCCGACTGGCGGCTGCCGGTGACGGTGGTGTCGGTACTGGCGGCGCTGGTCCTGACGGGATGGAGTAGCGCGCGGTCGGGCGCGGCGGCGGTGGGCCCGGCGGTCCTGCGGAACGTCGCGGGCGGGGCGCTGGCCATGGGGGTCACTTATGCGGCGGGGAGCCTGCTGGGGGCGGTCGGGGTCTGAGGGAGATCCCCGCGATGTGCCCGCTCATTGGCGGAGATGGCCAACAAGCAAGCGCATACCGCAGGAAATACTTGTGGGTAACAACCTCTAGCCCCAGCCGACCAGCGGTTCTACGGTGCCTGCATGCCGAACCTGCCCGATGTCGTGCTGTGGTCGATACCCGCCTTCGTGCTGCTCGCCGTGATCGAGGTGATCAGCTACCGCATCCATCCCGACGACGACGCCGAGGGATACGAGGCCAAGGACGCGGCCACGAGCGTCGGCATGGGACTCGGGTCGATCTTCTTCGACTTCGTCTGGAAGATCCCGATCGTCGCGATCTACACGGCGATATACGAGCTCACCCCGCTGCGCGTCCCCGTCCTGTGGTGGACGGTCCTGCTGATGCTGTTCGCACAGGACTTCTTCTACTACTGGTCCCACCGCGGCCATCATGTCATCCGCCTCCTGTGGGCCTGCCATGTCGTCCACCACTCCAGCAAGAAGTTCAACCTCACCACCGCGCTGCGCCAGCCCTGGACCTCGCTGACCGTCTGGCCGTTCTACGTCCCGCTCGTCGCCGCCGGTGTGCACCCGGCCGCGCTTGCCTTCTGCTCCTCCGCGAACCTCGTCTACCAGTTCTGGATCCACACCGAGCGCATCGACAAGATGCCCAGGTGGTTCGAGTTCGTGTTCAACACGCCGTCCCACCACCGGGTGCACCACGCCTCCCAGGGCGGCTACCTGGACCGCAACTTCGGGGGGATCCTCATCATCTGGGACCGGCTGTTCGGGTCCTGGGTGCCGGAGCTGGAGCGGCCCGTGTACGGGTTGACGAAGAACATCGACACGTTCAACCCGATCAAGGTGGCCACTCATGAGTACATGGCCATCGGCAGGGACCTGAAGGCCGCCCGCAGCTGGCGTGAGCGGGCCGGGCGGGTGTTCCGGGGGCCGGGCTGGGCGCCGGCGGCCGTCGTGGAGCAGACCGAGGAGTCAGTGGCCGCGTGAGAGCGCCCCGGGTGCTGCTGGGCGCGTTCGTCCTGGCCACGGCCGTCGACCTCGTCTCCCTCCTCGTCGGCTTCCGCGCCGGGCATCTGGCTGCCAAGCCGCTGCTCATGCCCCTGCTCGCCGCGTACGCCGCCCGCGCGGGCGGCCCGCGGCTCCTCGTCGCCGCCCTGCTGTGCGGCTGGGGCGGCGACGTCCTGCTCCTCTCCGACACCGGTCCCGCCTTCATGGCGGGCATGGCCTCCTTCGCCGCCGGACACGTCTGCTATCTCGTCCTCTTCCGCCGTCACGGCCCGCCACACGCGCGTGCGCGTCTCCTCGCCGCCGTCTACGCCGCTGCCCTCGTCACCCTGGTCGCCCTGCTGTGGCCGGACCTGCCCGCGGGCCTCCGCGTCCCCGTCGCCGGCTACAGCACGCTCCTCACCGCGACGGCGTACACCGCGGCCACCCGGCTCCGCCCGGCCGCGGCGCTCGGCGGCGCGCTCTTCATGCTCTCCGACACCCTCATCGCGACCGGCGTCGCCGACTGGCCGCAGCTGCCGAGGCCCGACTTCTGGATCATGCTCACCTATGCGGCCGCACAGTTCCTGCTGGTCCGCGGCACCCTCGACGCGCGACCGGCACCGGTCACGGCGTACCGTGAAGTGCGCTCCACCACCCCTTGAGCGCACTCACGACACCGCACGAGAAGGACCCTCGCCATGCGCGCCACCACCATCCACGCCCCGTACGACATGCGCGTGGAGGACGTACCCGAGCCCGTGGTGCAGCTGCCCACCGACGCCGTCGTACGGGTGCTGCGCGCCTGTATCTGCGGCAGCGACCTGTGGGCCTACAAGGGCGAGTCGGCCCGGCAGCCGGGCCAGCGCATCGGACACGAGTTCCTCGGCGTCGTCGAGGGCACCGGCTCCGAGGTGGGCACGGTGAAGCGCGGGGACCTCGTGGTCGCCCCCTTCATGTGGTCCGACGGCGTCTGCGACTACTGCCGCGAGGGTCTGACGACCTCCTGCGAGCACGGCGGCTTCTGGGGCGCCGTGGGCTACGACGGCGGCCAGGGCGAGGCCGTGCGCGTCCCGTTCGCCGACGGCACCCTGGTCCGGCTGCCCAAGGACGCGGCCTCCGACGACCACCTGCTGTCCGCCCTGCTGACCCTCTCCGACGTGCTCGGCACCGGCCACCACGCGGCCCTCGGCGCGGGCGTCCGTCCCGGTGCCACGGTCGCCGTCGTCGGGGACGGCGCAGTCGGTCTGTGCGCCGTGCTGGCCGCCAAGCGGCTGGGTGCCGAGCGGATCATCGCGCTCGGCCGGCACGAGGTCCGTACCGACATCGCGCGCCGCTTCGGCGCCACCGACGTCGTCGCCGAGCGCGGGGACGCGGCCGTGGAGGCCGTCCGCGCGCTCACCCGCGGTCAGGGCGCGCACTGCGTCGTCGAGGCCGTCGGCACCGAGCAGTCCATGCGGACGGCCGTCGACATCGCCCGGGACGGCGGGGCGATCGGTTTCGTCGGCGTGCCGCACGGCAGCGGCACCGGACTGGACCTCGGCGTCATGTTCGACCGGAACATCGCCCTGCGCGGCGGTGTCGCCCCGGTCCGCACCTACATCCCCGATCTGCTGCCCGACGTCCTCGACGGCACCATCGACCCGTCGCCCGTCTTCGACCTGACCGTCGGCATCGAGGGCGTGCCCGACGGCTACAAGGCGATGGACGAACGCACCGCCCTGAAGGTGCTCGTCACCAACGGCTGAATCACGGCCGGATCAACGGCTTGATCAAGAGCCTGGTCAACCTCCGGCTCAATACTTGATCAAGTCCATCTGATCGGCAGCGGCAGCGCCGTCAGCACCCCCGACACCGCGACCACCACCCCCAGCACGGCCACCTCGGCCCGCGCCGGGACGTACGCGGTGAGCGGGTCGGCCGCACGGCGCAGCCGGAACCGTGCCCACAGGGCGAGCGCGGCGACGCCGGCGACGAGGACCACCTTGGCCAGCAGGGTGCGCCCGTACGCCGTCGTCGTCAGCTGGTCCAGGATCGTGCCCGCGGGCATCCGCCGCAGCGAACTCCACACGCCCGTCGCGGTGATGGCCGCCAGCAGCACGGCGGCCACGCGCGCGTAGAGCCCGAGCAGCGCGGCCCCGGCCTCCCGGCCGCCCCACCGCCGCAGTGTGCGCAGCGCGTGCAGCAGACCGCCCGCCCACAGCGTCGCGCACGTCAGATGCACCAGCGTCAGCGCCGAGCCGAGCAACGGGCTGTGCTCCGGCGTCGGATGGGCGCGCAGCGCCTCGGCGACGGCCACCGCGGCCAGCGGCCACACCTGGGAGGCCGGGCGGCGCGAGCGGGCGCACAGCCCGGCCAGCAGAAAGGCGTTGACCTCCAGCAGCGCCAACCTGCCGTCGCGCGACCGGTACAGGCCGCCCACGTCGATGTCGGCGAGACCGTGTGGCACCAGGTTGCCCGTCGACACGACCGAGGCCAGCCCCAGCGCGGCCGCGAAACCGGCGGCGGCCGCGAACACCGCCCAGCTGTAAGGACGTTCGGCCGGGGCGTCCGGCAGCCGGCGGGCCAGCCGGTCCACGAACAGCTCGCCCGACGGCACACACAGGGCGGCGAACAGCACCCCGCGCAGCAACGCGATGCCACTCACCCCCGGCGCCGCCGCCTCCCCGGTGTCGTGCAACGCGACGGACGGCCCGAGCAGTGGCACCAGCGCGGCCAGGGCCACCAGGACCAGGACGGCGACGGCCCGGCCGGTCCCGGGACGTCCGGCGGGGCCGCGCGCGGCCACCTCGGCGGTCGGTCGTGTCACCGTCACCCCATGATCTCCACCAGCCATGACAGAACCGGGCAAGTAAAGGAAAACAGCTGACGGTACGGCAATCCACCTATTCGTACGTTTCCGGCCACACCGGAGTGCGCGGTCGTCCCTGGGCGGCTACGCCCAGCGCGCCGGATCCGAACCCCACGGCACGGGCGGTCGTGCCCAGTCCGACGGGCCGCCCATGAAGGACAACGGCGGCCGCGCGTACCGCAGTCGCCCGAGCGCGCTGTCCGTCTCGGCGAGCCAGGCATCCGGCCCCTCGTACGGCTCACCGGCCGCGGAACCCGGTTCGAGCTCCGCCGTGAGCCACCGCGCGGTGCGCGCCAGGGCCAGCCGCACGAACCTGCCGCCACCGTCGTACGACTGCTCGGTCAGCGCCCGCAGCACCCCCGCCGCCAGCAGATACCCGGTGCCGTGGTCCAGCGCCTGCGCAGGCAGCGCGCCCGGACGCTCCGCCGAACCCTCGACCTCCGCGATACCGGAGGCCACCTGGACCAGGCTGTCGAAGCCGCGCCGCCCGCCCCACGGCCCGTACGCGCCCCACGCCGACACCTGGGCCACCACCAGTCCGGGCCGCCGCCCGGCCAGCGCCTCGGGGGAGAGCCCGAACCGGTCCAGGGTGCCCGGCCGGTAGCCGGTGACCACGACGTCCGCCGCGGCCAGCAGTTCCTCGAAAGCCGCCCGGCCGGTCCTCAGGTCGAGCGTCGCCGACCGCTTCCCGAAGCCCGTGTCGGCGTGCTGGTCGGGGAGTTCGGGCAGCCATGGCGCGTCCAGGCGCAGGACGTCCGCGCCCAGCAGCCCCAGCGTGCGTGTCGCGACCGGGCCGGCCAGCACCCGGGTCAGATCCAGGACGCGCAGCCCGGCCGCGGGCAGCAGGGGAGAGGCGCCGGCGTCGAGCGGCGCGAGCACGCGCGCGTGCGCGGCGTCCAGCCTGCCCCGCTCGATCAGGGGACGCGCGGCCACCTCGACGGCCTGCTCGTGCCCGGACCACTCCTTCGGCGAGCGCAGCGCCACGGCGAGCCCGCCGGCGCCGTGGACCGCGTCCTCCACCTCCCGCGCGGGCCGCTCGGCGATCCGCGCCGCCACGTCCTCGGCCGCGGCATCCTCCGGCAGTCCCAGCGCGCTCAGCAACCGGGCCCTGTGGTGCGGGTAGTTGGCGTGTGTGCGCACCCACCCGTCGGCTGTGCGCCAGAACCGGGACAGCGGGGCGAACTGCACGGGAGCCCGCCCGTCGACCAGTACCTGCCGCTCACTGGTGAACGCGGCCGCCACGGCCCCGTCATCCACCCGGACCTCCGGCACCTCCGCCGTCCCGGTCCGCCGCGCCCCCAGTTCGGCGGCGGCCAGCGCGCACACGCCGACACATGCGCGTGCGAGCTGCCGTACCGGAAGGCGTGCTTGGAGTGTGCCCTCACGTGCCACGGTCGTGATCCGCGCGGGCAGCGACGGATCGCCGCCCAGCGCGGACCACGCGTAGTTGATTCCAGTCATGACTGCACTATGCATTATTGACTGAATCAATATGTTGAGCGCGTGCTGCGCGTGCCCTGCGCTACCGGGTCACCGCGGCCAGCGCGTCGGCCGTGCCCCAGCCGTAGAAGCCGTTGTGGTTCTTCGACCCCTGGCACACCGCGTCGATCTTGCCGTCACCGTTGATGTCGTAGGGGTCGGTGCACGGGGTGGCGGTCGCCTCGGCGTACAGCAGGGCCTTCACCAGGGCGGGGGAGGCATGCGGATGGGTTGACTTGATCAATGCGGCGACGCCGACGACATGCGGGGTCGCCATCGACGTACCCGCCATGTATCCCCACTTGCCGCCCGGCAGCGGACCCAGGATCAGACCGCTGGTTGCCGGGGGTTCCGGCTGCTGGTAGGCCGTCGCGTCGCCGCCGGGCGCGGCGATGTCGATGACCCCGAGGCCGTAGTTGGAGAAGGACGACTTGAGGCCCTTCGCGCCGGTCGCCGCGACCGTGACGACGCCCGGCAGCTGGGTCGGTATGTCGAAGCACTTGTGCGGGTCGATCACCCGGTCGCGCGGTGTGCCGTCGTTCGGCGACACCGGGTCGGTGATCGAGTCGGAGGCCAGGTCGTAGCTCTCGTTGCCGGCCGCGGCCACATTGACCGTGCCCTTCTTCTCCGCGAACAGGGAGGCCCGGGTGATGGCGTCGACGAGTGCCTTCTGGTCCGGGTCGTCGACGCAGTTGAAGTACCAGGGGTCGGTGTAATAGCTGTTGTTGGTGACGTCGATGTGGTGCTCGGCCGCCCAGACGAAACCGCAGACCACGGCCTCGGTGTAGAAGTAGCCCGCCGACGTGGCGACCTTGATGCCCGCCACCTTGACGCCCGGCGCGACACCGGTGATGCCGATCCCGTTCTTGGCGCCCGCGATCTCACCCGCCACGTGCGTGCCGTGGGGACTCTCCGTCGAACTGGGCCGCCAGGCGCCGTACGTCGTGTCCGGCTTGCCCGAGACACAGTTGGTGGACGCAGCCGCGTCGAAGTTGGGGGCGATGTCCGGGTGGGTGTCGTCCACGCCGGTGTCGATGACGGCGACGGTGACCTTCGGGCTGCCCAGGGTCACCTCGTGCGCCTTGTCGGCCTTGATGGCGGGCAGATCCCACTGCAGCGGCTCCAGCGGGTCCTGCCCGTCGGTCGCCTGTGCGTCCGCCTGCGCCACCTGCTCGGAGCTGAGCACCTGGGGCGTGCCGACGTCCGTGGTCGACTGGGCCGGGAGCGGCGCGTTGCGGGTGGCCCCGGCCGAGTCCACGCCGGGCACCTTGCGGATGAGCATGGCGAAGTCGGCGTTCGACGAGTGGACGACGATCACGCCGATCTCGTCGTACGCGATCACCACCGAGCCGCCGGCCCGCTCGATCGCTCTCTGGACGCGTTCCGACGTGCCGTGCCCGGGGCGGACGTTGACCACATAGCTGAGCGATGTCCCGTCGCCGCTGCCGGCCGACGGCGAGACGGCGGCCGCGGACGCCGAGACGTTGGGCAGGAACGCGAGGGCCGCGGCCATGGCCATGCCGAGCGGGACGGCGAGGACGCGGCGGTGGCGGGACTGGAGCACTGTCATCTGTGGGAGCCTCCGGTTCGTTCGCGAAACGGGCATGCCGTGCGGGAAGTCCTGCTGGGCGATGGTCACTTGACCGCGCGGAGCGCGTCGACGACACCGGCGCCGTAGAAGCCGTTGATGTGTTTGCCGCCCGCACAGGTGGCGTCCACGACGCCGTCGCCGTCCCCGTCGTAGGGGCCCGCCGGGCAGCCCGGGTTGTCCGCCTCGGCCTTGAGCAGGGCCTGCAGCTGGGCCGGGCCCGCGTGCGGGTGGGCGGACTTCAGCAGCGCGGCCACCGCGGCCACGTGCGGGGTCGCCATCGAGGTGCCCTGGAGGAAGCCGTACTGGTCGTTCGGCAGGGTGGACAGGATGCGGCCGTTCTTCGACGGCGTGTCCGGGATCTGGTACTTGTCGCCGCCGGGACCCGCCACGTCGATGACGCCCAGTCCGTAGCTGGAGTAGTAGGACTTGGTGTCGTTGACGCCGACCGCGCTCACGGTGACCACACCGGGCAGCTGGGTCGGCACGTCGAAGCACTCGTGCGGGTCGACCGTCCGGGGCGTGGCCGTCGAGTCGTCGGGGCTGGAGTCGTCGACGAGGGCGTGCGAGTCGAGGTCGTCGTTCGAGTTGCCCGCCGCGGCCACATTGAGTGTGCCCCTGCTCTGGGCGTACAGCTGTGCCCTGTTGACCGCGTCAACGATGGCACGTTGATCCGGGTCGTCCATGCAGTTGTACAGCCATGGATCGACGTAGTAGCTGTTGTTGGTGATCTGGATGCCGTGGTCGGCGGCGAACACGAAGGCGCAGACGACGCTCTCCGGATAGAACAGCTGCGTCGAGTCGGGCTGTGCGACGGTGATGCTCGCGACCTTCACCCCCGGTGCCACACCCGCCACGCCGATGCCGTTGCGGGCGGCGGCTATCTCACCGGCGACATGTGTGCCGTGGTAGTGCGCGGCGTCCGCCGGCCGCCAGGCGCCGTACGTCGTGTCCGCCTTGCCGCTCACGCAGTTCGCGGACTGGAAGGCGGAGAAGTTGGGGGCGATGTCCGGGTGGGTGTCGTCGACGCCGGTGTCGATGATCCCGACGGTCACCGAGCGGCTCCCCGGATTGACCGCGGCGGCCTTGTCGGCGCCGATCGCCCGCAGGTCCCACTGGTCGGCCTCAAGGGGCTCCTGACCCGTCGTCGACCTCTGCTCGACCTTCGCGGCCTCAGCCTTCGACAGGACCTGCACGGCACCCTCGTCCGTGGTCCCCGCCGCGCTCAGCGGAGCCGTCCGGGTGGCCCCCGCCGACTGCACCCCGCGCACCGCGCGCATCGCCACGCCGAAGTCCGGGTTCGCCGAGTGCACGACGATCACCCCGATCCTGTCGTACGACACGACGACCGTGCCGCCGTTGCGGGCGATCGCCCGCCGCACCGACTCGATCGTGCGGTGATCCGTCCTGGTGTTGACGACGTAGGCCAGGTTCGGCCCGTCCGCCGACCGCGCAGCCGGGGCCGTCATCGGTGCCGCGGAGGCCGTCGTCGGCAGCAGGCCGAGCGAGGCGGTCAGCGACAGGGCGACCGGGACGGCGAGCGCCAGCCCGCGTCTGGAACGCAGATGAGCCATGGGGTCTCCACATCATCCGGGACATCAACCGAAACCGAAACCGCCCAAGACGCGAGTGGCGCTTGGGCAGGTACATGACGGGTGGTGCAGGGTGAAGCTATCTCCCGCACTCGCCGGCCAGCAATGAGCAAAGGCGACTCACGCGGACGACTTCCGAAAGAACCCGGGCGTGTTGAACCCGCCCACGCGTGGCGCCGTGACCTTGAGCAGGGAGCCGCAGCAGGATCGAGGCCCCCCGTCGGTATCACTTACGGGAGTCGCTCCATTACTCCCGGTGGGTGAGCCAAGTGTCTGTGAGGTCAGAATCCGCATGTCCGTATCGCGAGGAGACTCCGTGGCTACCGAGACACCACCGCCCTCGAACACGCAGACCCGGCACCCCTCCAGCGAGGAGTTCGCCGGGGTGCAGCAGAGTCCGGAGTTCGCCGAACTGCGGCACTCCTACCGCTCCTTCGCCTTCCCGCTGACCTTCGCCTTCATCGCCTGGTACCTGCTGTACGTCCTGCTCTCCAACTACGCGGACGGGTTCATGGGCACCAAGGTCGTCGGCAACATCAACGTGGCCCTCGTCCTCGGCCTCGCCCAGTTCCTCACCACGTTCCTGATCGCCTGGTGGTACTCACGGCACGCCGCCGCCAAGCTCGACCCCAAGGCCGAGGCCATCAAGTCCCGGATGGAGGGCGGCGCATGAGCCCCGCACAGCACACCACCCTGCTCGCCGCCGGCGAGGCGAGCCAGCACCGGGCGCTGATCATCACCCTGTTCTCGGTGTTCGTCGCCGCGACCCTCGTCATCACCGTCTGGGCCGGCCGCCAGACCAAGGACGCCGCCGACTTCTACGCGGGCGGCCGCCAGTTCACCGGCTTCCAGAACGGCCTCGCCGTCTCCGGCGACTACATGTCCGCCGCGTCCTTCCTCGGCATCGCCGGCGCCATCGCCCTCTTCGGCTACGACGGCTTCCTCTACTCGATCGGCTTCCTGGTCGCCTGGCTCGTCGCGCTCCTCCTGGTCGCCGAACCGCTGCGCAACTCCGGCCGCTACACCATGGGCGACGTCCTGGCGTACCGCATGCGCCAGCGTCCCGTCCGCACGGCCGCCGGCACCTCCACGATCGTCGTCTCGATCTTCTACCTCCTCGCCCAGATGGCTGGAGCGGGCGTCCTCGTCTCCCTCCTCCTCGGCATCACCAGCGACGGCGGCAAGATCGCCATCGTCGCCCTGGTCGGCGTTCTGATGATCGTCTACGTCACCATCGGCGGCATGAAGGGCACCACCTGGGTCCAGATGGTCAAGGCCGTGCTCCTCATCGCGGGCGCCCTGCTGCTGACCCTCATGGTCCTGGCCAAGTTCAACTTCAACGTCTCCGACCTGCTCGGCAAGGCCGCCGACAACAGCGGCAAGGGATCCGCCTTCCTGGAGCCCGGCCTCAAGTACGGCGCCACCGGCACCAGCAAGCTGGACTTCCTCTCCCTCGGTATCGCCCTGGTCCTGGGCACCGCCGGCCTGCCGCACATCCTGATCCGCTTCTACACCGTGCCCACCGCGAAGGCGGCCCGGAAGTCGGTCCTCTGGGCGATCGGCCTGATCGGCACCTTCTACCTGATGACCCTCGCCCTCGGCTTCGGCGCGGCCGCGCTGATCAAACCGGACGAGATCATCGCCTCCAACAAGTCCGGCAACACCGCCGCCCCGCTGCTCGCCCTGCACCTGGGCGGCGTCGACTCCAACTGGGGCGCGATTCTGCTGGCCACCATCTCGGCGGTGGCCTTCGCGACGATCCTCGCGGTGGTCGCCGGCCTGACCCTCGCCTCGTCCTCCTCCTTCGCCCACGACATCTATGCGAACGTCATCAAGAAGGGGCAGGCCACCGAGAAGCAGGAGCTGGGCGCGGCCCGCTGGGCCACCGTCGGCATCGGCGCGGTCTCGATCGTCCTCGGCGCCCTCGCCCGCGACCTGAACGTCGCCGGCCTGGTCGCCCTCGCCTTCGCGGTCGCCGCCTCCGCCAACCTGCCGACCATCCTCTACAGCCTCTTCTGGAAGCGGTTCACCACCGCCGGGGCCCTCTGGTCGATCTACGGCGGCCTGGTCACCGCGGTCGGCCTGGTCCTCTTCTCACCGGTGGTGTCCGGCAAGGAGTCGTCGATGTTCCCGGGCGTCGACTTCCACTGGTTCCCGCTGGAGAACCCGGGCATCATCTCGATCCCGGTCGGATTCCTTCTCGGCGTCCTGGGCACTCTGTTGTCCAAGGAGGTCCCGGACACCGCGAAGTACGCAGAGCTGGAGGTGCGGTCCCTGACCGGCACCGGGGCGCACTGAACCTTCGTACGACTGGCCGCGTCGACGGGATCGTAGGGTCCTACGACGCGGCCGCGTCGTACCTCGTGGCATCGGGCCCCTCCCGTTGTCGGCGCCGTCACGTAGGCTCACAAGTGACGGCGGAGAACCGGTCAGGAACGAGGGAGGGGGCCCACAGTGCTCATCGACACATACGGCCGAGTGGCCACCGACCTGCGAGTGTCGCTGACCGACCGGTGCAATCTGCGCTGTACGTACTGCATGCCCGAGGAGGGTCTGCAGTGGCTGGCCAAGCCCGACCTGCTCACGGACGACGAGATCGTCCGCCTCATCGACATCGCCGTGCGCCTGCTGGGCATCGAGGAGGTCCGCTTCACCGGCGGCGAGCCGCTGCTGCGCCCCGGTCTGGTCGGCATCGTGGAGCGGGTGGCGGCGCTGGCCCCTCGCCCCCAGATGTCCCTGACGACCAACGGCATCGGCCTGCGCCGCACCGCGACGGCCCTGAAGGCGGCCGGCCTCGACCGGGTCAACGTCTCCCTGGACACGCTCCGCCCCGATGTCTTCAAGACCCTCACCCGCCGCGACCGCCACGGGGACGTCCTCGCCGGCCTCCAGGCCGCCCACGACGCCGGCCTCACCCCGGTCAAGGTCAACACGGTCCTGATGCCGGGCCTGAACGAGGACGAGGCCCCCGACCTGCTGGCCTGGGCGTTGGCGCACGGCTACGAGCTGCGTTTCATCGAGCAGATGCCCTTGGACGCCCAGCACGGCTGGAAGCGCGAGAGCATGGTCACGGCGGGGGACATCCTGGCCTCGCTCCGCACCCGCTTCGACCTCGCCCCCGAGGGCGCGGACGACCGTGGCTCGGCCCCGGCGGAGCGCTGGCTGGTCGACGGCGGACCGCACCGCGTCGGCGTCATCGCCTCGGTCACCCGCCCGTTCTGCGCCGCCTGCGACCGCACCCGCCTCACGGCCGACGGCCAGATACGGACCTGCCTGTTCGCCAGGGAGGAGACGGACCTGCGCGGCGCGCTGCGCTCGGGCGGCTCCGACGAGGAGATCGCCCGCATCTGGCGGCTGGCGATGTGGGGGAAGAAGGCAGGGGCGGGTCTGGACGATCCCACGTTCGTCCAGCCGGACCGGCCGATGTCCGCGATCGGAGGCTAGAGCGGCCTGCCGCTCAGTCCCCCTGCTCCTCCCACTCCCTCAACAACACGACGTCCTTCAAGAACCCCCGCACGCTCAGGAACTGCGACAGATGCTCCCGGTGCTCCTCACAGGCGAGCCAGGTCTTGCGCCGCTCCGGGGTGTGAATCTTGGGGTTGTTCCACGCGAGCACCCACTCCGCGTCGGCGTGGCACCCCTTCGCCGAACAGACAACAACGTCACTCACTGCTTCGTCTCGCACTGCTTCGTCCTGCAGAAAAGCCCCGCAAACAAGGCGACGCCGAGCAGCCACGGGGGGAGCTGCCCGGCGTCGGTCCGTCGCTCCGACGGGGGATGCGGAGCGCGTACGCAGTATGTCATGGGTCACCCTTGGCCCGGCACTGGAACAGCACGATTGATCTGAGCTTTTCTTGAGCATTGTCCGGAGCCGCCGTCCGTTTACGCAGCGTCCCCGTACTCAGACCGCCTCCGGCCGCTCGCCGCGCACCCCCGCCGCCGGATCCGCCACCACGTCTTCCGGGGCGGACTCCGTGTGCGGGTCCTCAGCGCGCGGCGGTGCGATCATCGGCCTGGTCGGGGCGATGCCGAACGTCGAGGGAAGCGAGGGCGGCCGTTCCCGGCCCGCGTTGGCGATGACGACCGCGACATAGGGGAGCAGCGCCCCGAGCACCAACGCCACGACGGCGACGTACCGTTCGACGTTCCACAACGTGGCCGCGAGGATCACCGACACGGTCCGGACACTCATCGAGATGACGTACCGACGCTGCCGGGCGCGCACATCCTCCGCCAGGCCGGTCCGGGCTCCGGTGATCCGGAACACCTGGACGTTGCCGCCGCCGCGCTGCTTCCGCATCACATTCCACCATCCGCCTGCATCGGACTCTCCCCGGCCCGTACCCTGTCCGCACCCGTTCGGGGAACCGGGCCAGGACTGATTCCACGTTACGCCGCGCCTGCGCCGCCTTCGAGACCGGGTCGCCCTCCCGCCTGCGTGAACGCCCCGCGCCGTACCGCGTACGGGCGTACCGACATGCGCCGTACGGAGGACGGACCGAGACTTGGCGTAATGCTCACGTCGAGCCGTACCAGGAGGCAGCCATGGGTTGGTTGTGGGCGATCATCGTGGGATTCGTGCTGGGCCTGATCGCGAAGGCGATCATCCCCGGCAAGCAGCACAGCCCCCTCTGGCTGACGACGATCTTCGGCATGCTGGGCGCGATCGCCGGAAACGCGATCGCCCGCGCGGTGGGCGTCGCGGCGACACCGGGCATCGACTGGACCCGTCATCTGTTCCAGCTGGTCGCCGCCATCATCATCGTGGCCCTGGGCGACATGGCGTACGTGTCGACCGTGGGCAAGCGAAGGCATCGAGTCTGAGCTGGAGCGCCCCGAACTTCAAAACGCCCCGCACCGAAGCGCCCGTCAGGGGCGCGGGGAACTGCGCGACCAGCCACGACAGACCGGCACTCCGCAACGCACCCGCACCCCTACGGCGCCTACGAACCGGCGCCTACGAACCGGCGCCTACGAACCGGCGCTTATGAACCCACGACCTCGACAGCCGCCAGGTTCTTCTTCCCCCGCCGCAGCACCAGCCACCGCCCGTGCAGCAGCTCGTCCCCGGAGGGCACCGCGTCCTCGGCGGTCACCTTCACGTTGTTCACGTAGGCCCCGCCCTCCTTCACGGTCCGCCGGGCGGCGGACTTGCTGGCCACCAGCCCGACCTCGGCGAACAGGTCGACCACCGGCCCCAGCTCGGTGACCTGGACATGCGGCACCTCGGCCAGCGCGGCGGCCAGCGTCCGATCGTCCAGCTCCGCCAGCTCACCCTGACCGAACAGCGCCTTGGACGCGGCGATCACCGCGGCCGTCTGGTCGGCCCCGTGGACGAGCGTCGTCAGCTCCTCCGCCAGCGCCCGCTGTGCGGCCCGCGCCTGCGGCCGCTCCTCCGTCTGCTTCTCCAGCTCCTCAAGCTCCTCGCGGGACTTGAAGGACAGGATCCGCAGGTAGGTTGAGATGTCCCGGTCGTCCACGTTCAGCCAGAACTGGTAGAACGCGTACGGCGTCGTCATCTCGGCGTCGAGCCAGATGGCGCCGCCCTCGGTCTTGCCGAACTTGGTGCCGTCCGCCTTGGTCATCAGCGGCGTCGCCAGCGCGTGCACGCTCGCGTGCGGCTCCAGGCGGTGGATCAGGTCCAGGCCGGCCGTGAGGTTGCCCCACTGGTCGCTGCCGCCCTGCTGGAGGGTGCAGCCGTACCGCCGGAAGAGCTGGAGGAAGTCCATGCCCTGGAGGATCTGGTAGCTGAACTCCGTGTAGCTGATGCCCTGGTCGGACTCCAGGCGGCGGGCCACGGAGTCCTTGGTCAGCATCTTGTTGACGCGGAAGTGCTTGCCGATGTCCCGCAGGAACTCGATGGCGGAGAGGCCCTCGGTCCAGTCGAGGTTGTTGACCATGACGGCCGCGTTCTCGCCCTCGAAGGACAGGAACGGCTCGATCTGGGCGCGGAGCTTGCCGACCCAGCCCGCGACCGTCTCGGGGGCGTTCAGCGTGCGCTCGGCCGTCGGGCGCGGGTCGCCGATCAGACCCGTCGCACCGCCCACCAGCGCCAGCGGCCGGTGCCCGGCCTGCTGGAGCCGGCGCACGGTGAGCACCTGCACCAGGTGTCCGACGTGCAGGGACGGCGCGGTCGGGTCGAAACCGCAATAGAACGTGACGGGACCGTCCGCGAGAGCCTTGTGCAAAGCGTCCTCGTCAGTGGACAGGGCGAACAGCCCCCGCCACTTCAGCTCGTCGACGATGTCCGTCACGGTTCTCGTATCTCCTTGGATGATCTTCGGGCAGTCGTGCGACCACCGGCTACGAGGTTATACGCCCTGACTGACAGAGCTCATATTGAAGTCGGGCACCCGCAGCGCGGGCATCGCAGCCCTAGTGAACCAGTCGCTCCACTCCCTCGGCAGCGTCTTTTCCGTGCGCCCGGCCTCCGTGGCCCGCCCCAGCAGGTCCACCGGCGACTCGTTGAACCGGAAGTTGTTCACCTGCCCGGTGACCTGACCGTTCTCCACCAGGTAGACGCCGTCCCGGGTCAGACCGGTGAGCAGCAGGGTCGCCGGGTCCACCTCGCGGATGTACCAGAGGCAGGTCAGCAGCAGCCCGCGCTCGGTGGCGGCGACCATGTCCTCCAGGGAGCGGTCCTCGCCGCCGTCCAGGATCAGGTTCCCGCCCGCCGGGGCGACCGGCAGCCCGGTGAGACCGGCACTGTGCCGGGTGGTCGTCAGGTGCTTCAGCTCGCCGCCCGAGACCCACTCGGTGGCGGTGACCGGCAGCCCGTTGTCGAAGACGGACTGGTCGCCGCCGGAGGAGTGCGCGACGACGAAGGGCGCGGACTCCAGACCCGGCTCGTTCGGGTCGGTGCGCAGGGTCAGCGGCAGATCGGTCAGCTTCTCGCCGACGCGGGTGCCGCCGCCCGGCTTGGAGAACACCGTCCGCCCCTCGGCCGCGTCCCGCCCGGACGCCGACCACAGCTGGTAGATCAGCAAATCGGCCACGGCGGTCGGCGGCAGCAGCGTCTCGTAGCGTCCGGCCGGCAGGTCCACGCGCCGCTCGGCCCAGCCGAGCCGTACGGCCAGCTCCGCGTCGAGCGCGCCCGGGTCGACGTCCTTGAAGTCCCGGGTGGACCGCCCGGCCCAGGCCGACCGGGTGCGGTCCGGGGACTTGGCGTTCAGTTCCAGCGTGCCGGTGGGCTGGTCGTGCCGCAGCCGCAGCCCGGTCGAGGTGCCCAGGTACGTCGAGACCAGCTCGTGGTTGGCGAAGCCGTACAGCTCGCGGCCGCCCGCACGCGCGCGTGCGAAGGCCTCACCGAGCGCCGGGGCGAAGTCCGCGAACACGGCGGAGGAGGTCTCTGCGGGCGCGTCCTTGAAGTCCGGCGCCTCCGGGACGCCCGTGACCAGCGGCTGGGCGTCCTCGGCGGCACCGGCGCCTCGCGCGGCGGCCTCGGCGGCCCGCACCAGCGGCTCCAGCTCGTCGGCGGTCACGGCCGAGCGGGACACCACACCCGAGGCCATGCCCTCCTTGCCGTCGACGGTGGCGACGACGGTGAGCGAACGCCCGCGCGTGACGCCGTTCGTGGTCAGCGCGTTGCCGGCCCAGCGCAGGTTGGCGGTGGAGTGCTCGTCGGCGATCACCACACAGCCGTCGGCCCGGGACAGTTCCAGGGCCCGCTCGACGATCTCGTGCGGCTTGCTGCTGCGGGCGCTCATCGACCGGCCTCCTGCGTGGTGTTGAGGATGTTGACGCCCTTGAAGAGGGCCGAGGGACAGCCGTGGGACACGGCGGCGACCTGTCCGGGCTGGGCCTTGCCGCAGTTGAAGGCGCCGCCGAGGACGTACGTCTGCGGACCGCCGACGGCCGCCATGGAGCCCCAGAAGTCGGTGGTCGTCGCCTGGTAGGCGACATCGCGCAGCTGCCCGGTGATCCGGCCGTTCTCGATCCGGAAGAACCGCTGGCCGGTGAACTGGAAGTTGTAGCGCTGCATGTCGATGGACCAGGACCGGTCGCCGACGACGTAGATCCCGCGGTCCACCCCGCCGATCAGGTCCTCCGTGGCCAGCCCGGCCGGATCCGGCTGAAGCGACACGTTGGCCATGCGCTGCACGGGCACATGCCCGGGGGAGTCGGCGTACGCGCATCCGTTGGAGCGGTCGAAGCCGGTCAGCTTCGCGATCCTGCGGTCCAGCTGGTAGCCGACGAGCGTGCCGTCCTTGACGAGGTCCCAGGACTGGCCCTCGACACCTTCGTCGTCGTACCCGATCGTCGCGAGACCGTGCTCGGCGGTGCGGTCGCCGGTGACGTTCATGAGCTCGGAGCCGTACTTCAACTTGCCGAGCTGGTCGAAGGTGGCGAAGGAGGTACCGGCGTAGGCGGCCTCGTAGCCGAGCGCGCGGTCCAGCTCGGTGGCGTGGCCGATGGACTCGTGGATGGTCAGCCACAGGTTGGACGGGTCGACGACGAGGTCGTACAGCCCCGCCTCGACACTGGGCGCCCGCATCTTCTCGGCGAGCAGCTCCGGGATCTGCTCCAGCTCGCTCTCCCAGTCCCAGCCGGTGCCGGTGAGGTACTCCCAGCCGCGCCCGACCGGCGGCGCGATGGTCCGCATCGAGTCGAACTCGCCGCTGGACTCGTCGACCGACACGGCCGTCAGCTGCGGATGCAGCCGCACCCGCTGCTGCGTGGTCACGGTGCCCGCCGTATCGGCGTAGAACTTGTTCTCGTGCACGGTGAGCAGCGAGGCGTCGACGTGATTGACCCCGTTCGCCGCCAGCAGTTGCGTGCTCCACTCCGTGAGCAGAGCCGACTTCTCCTCGTCCGGCACGGAGAACGGGTCGATCTCGTACGACGAGACCCACGTCCTCTCCGCGTGCACCGGCTCGCCGGCCAGCTCCACCCGCTCATCGGAACCGGCGGCCTTGATGACCTGCGCCGAGAGTTTCGCCATGGCCACCGCCTGTGAGGCGACCTTGGCGGCCGCGTCGAGGGTCAGGTCCACCCCCGACGCGAAGCCCCACGTACCGCCGTGCACGACCCGGACCGCGTACCCGAGGTCGGTGGTGTCCGAGGACCCGGCGGGCTTGGCGTCCCGCAGCCGCCAGGACGCGCTGCGCACCCGCTCGAACCGGAAGTCCGCGTGCGTGGCCCCGAGTGCACGCGCGCGTGCCAGCGCGGCGTCGGCCAGGGCCCTCAGTGGAAGTGCCAGAAACGACTGATCGATTTCATGGGGCACGGGTGGGAATCCCTTCGAGGTGCTTCTGTGGTGACCGTCACAGGCAGTGAATCATGTCCCGGATACGGGATTCCCGGGAAAAATTTCGGGGGCGGAGAGGGCGGCGGGAAGGCTCGTGGCCGACCGACGCGGGACACCCTCCGTGAAGTACGACCGCCGGGTACCCGACACGGCACGCAGGGCGGGTTTGCCCGCCCGCGGTCCCGGAACGGCGGACCGACCCGGCCGCCGACTGTAGAAACCCGACAGCGACACCCCCGAGCCACTGTCGGTGCCCGCTTGCCCGTGGAGATGACGGGACCGATAGGTTTTCGATGAAGCCGCCTGTCATGCCAGCTGTTCGGGCGGGTCGTCAGACCGAACGAAAGGGTGATCCGTTGAGCCGCTCGGTTCTCGTCACTGGAGGCAACCGGGGCATCGGCCTCGCCATCGCCCGCGCTTTCGCCGACAACGGCGACAAGGTCGCCATCACGTACCGCTCGGGTGAGCCGCCGGCCGTCCTCAAGGAACTGGGCTGCCTCGCCGTCAAGTGCGACATCACCGACTCCGAGCAGGTGGAGCAGGCCTACAAGGAGATCGAGGACGCGCACGGCCCGGTCGAGGTCCTGATCGCCAACGCCGGCATCACCAAGGACACGCTCCTGATGCGCATGTCCGAGGAAGACTTCACCTCGGTCGTCGACACCAACCTCACCGGCACCTTCCGCGTGGTCAAGCGCGCCAACCGCGGCATGCTGCGCGCCAAGAAGGGCCGCGTCGTCCTCATCTCCTCGGTCGTCGGCCTCTACGGCGGTCCCGGCCAGGCCAACTACGCCGCCTCCAAGGCCGCCCTGGTCGGCTTCGCGCGGTCCCTCGCCCGTGAACTGGGCTCGCGCAACATCACCTTCAACGTCGTCGCGCCCGGCTTCGTCGACACCGACATGACCAAGGTGCTCACCGACGAGCAGCGCGCCACCATCGTGTCGCAGGTGCCGCTCGGCCGGTACGCGCAGCCCGAGGAGGTCGCCGCGACGGTGCGGTTCCTCGCCTCGGACGACGCCTCGTACATCACTGGAGCCGTCATCCCTGTTGACGGCGGACTGGGAATGGGTCACTGATCACCATGAGTGGAATCCTCGAGGGCAAGCGCATCCTGATCACGGGTGTGCTGATGGAGTCCTCCATCGCCTTCCACGCGGCCAAGCTGGCCCAGGAGCAGGGCGCCGAGATCATCCTCACCGCGTTCCCGCGGCCCACGCTGACCGAGCGCATCGCCAAGAAGCTCCCCAAGCCCACCAAGGTCATCGAGCTCGACGTCACCAACGACGAGCACCTCGGCCGCCTTGCCGACCTCGTCGGCGAGGAGCTCGGCGGCCTCGACGGCGTCGTCCACTCCATCGGCTTCGCCCCCCAGGACGCGCTCGGCGGCAACTTCCTCAACACCCCGTTCGAGTCCGTCGCCACCGCCATGCACGTCTCGGCGTACTCCCTGAAGTCGCTCACCATGGCCTGCCTGCCGCTGATGCAGAACGGCGGCTCGGTGGTCGGCCTCACCTTCGACGCCCAGTACGCCTGGCCGCAGTACGACTGGATGGGCCCGGCCAAGGCCGCCCTGGAGGCCACCAGCCGCTACATCGCGCGCGACCTGGGCAAGCAGAACATCCGCTGCAACCTCATCTCGGCCGGCCCCATCGGCTCCATGGCCGCCAAGTCCATCCCGGGCTTCAGCGACCTGGCCGCGGTCTGGGACCACCGCTCCCCGCTGGAGTGGGACCTCAAGGACCCCGAGCCGGCCGGCAAGGGCATCGTCGCCCTGCTGAGCGACTGGTTCCCGAAGACCACCGGCGAGATCATCCACGTCGACGGCGGTCTGCACGCCATCGGCGCCTGACCCGCAGCGCTCAGGAGCCGGCGTTCCATTGCCGGCGCTTCGGCGTTCGACAGCCGGCGCTCAAGAGGCCCGTTCCCTTCGCAGGGGGCGGGCCTCACCCGTTCGGCCCGTCGGCCGGGCCGTCGCCGCCGCCACGGCGCACGCTGGATTACGCGTTCACCGCGACGTCCCTCCCCAGCCCGGCCGAGGAGGTCCCCTTGTGCGTCTGTCCCGCAGCGTGGCCCCTCTGACCCTGGCCCTGGCCCTCGTACTCTCCCTGCCGTACGACGCGATGTCCCACGCGCGCGTGCCGAACGGCCACAGCCCGGCGCCCGACCTGTTCGGCGCCGAGTGCCGGACCACCGTCCACGGCTCCCGTGTGGTCGCCTACTGCCACAACCCCTACGTCGACACCGACCGGGTGCAACTGCACATCGAGTGCGCCCAGTGGTGGGACATCGACACCGACGGCTCCCCGGCCGACACCGGGCCCGCGATGACCGTACGGCTCAGCGGCCGCTGCTGGAAGAACGTCCGCGCGGTGTGGATCAGCCACCAGAAGGTGGGCTGAGCCTGCCCGGACGGCACTGGAAGGGGTAGCTCGCCGCCTCCTTGGCGGCCGCGTCCGCGTCGCCCGCGCGGATCGCCTCGACCAGCCGGGCGTGGTCCATGTACGTCTCCGGCGTCAGCTCGGCGCCCACGTCGGCGCGCAGCCAGTCCCGCAGCACCTCGCCCAGGTCCGCGTACATCGCCGTCAGCACGTCGTTGTGCGAGGCGGCGACCACGGCCAGGTGGAAGGTCGCGTCCGCGGTCACGAAGGCCTCCGCCTCGCCCGTCCGCCAGGCCTGCTCGCGGCGCTCCAGGTGGGCGTCGAGCTGCCCGAGGTCCTTCTCGGTGCGCCGCGCCGCGGCCAGCCGGGCCGCCGACGACTCCAGCGTGGAGCGCAGCTCGGCGATGTGCCGGGGGTCGGCCTCGGCGAACCGGCGGTACATCACGCCCGCCAGTTCACTGGTGGCCACGACGTACGTGCCGGAGCCCTGGCGGATGTCCAGCAGGCCGTTGTGCGCCAGCGCGCGGACGGCCTCCCGGACGGTGTTGCGGGCCACCCCGAGCTGCTCGACCAGCTCCGGCTCGGTGGGGATGCGCGAGCCGACCGGCCACTCGCCCGAGGTGATCTGGTTCCGCAGCTCGGCGATGACCTGCTCGGACAGCGCCGATCGGCGCGGGTGGCTCAGAGGCATGACACACCTTCGCACGGGAGGGCCGGGCGGGAGCGTACGGGGCCGCCTGGTCCGCCCGGGACTGGACAACCAATCATCCCATGATTCTATGATGGGTCTCATGGCGAGCGAGGAAACCACGACGGCATCCATGACGGCACGACCGACGGCACCCGGCCGGACCCCCGCGAACGCCACGCGCGCGTGGACGGTGCGGCTGGCGGTCCTCGGCATCCTGCTGGCCGCGGTCAACCTCCGCCCCGCCATCACCAGCCTCGGCGCGCTCCTGGAGGAGGTCCGCGACGGGCTCGGCATGAGCGGCAGCGTGGCCGGACTGCTCACCTCCGTACCCCCGCTGTGCTTCGCCGTCTTCGGTGTGATGGCCCCCCGTCTCGCGCGCCGCTTCGGCCCGGCGGCGGTGGTCTGCGCCGGCATGGTCGCCATCACGGCCGGCCTGCTGATACGGCCGTACGCCGGGGGTACGGCCGGCTTCCTGGCCGCCAGTGCGCTCGCGCTCATGGGCATCGCGGTCAGCAACGTGCTGATGCCGGTCATCGTCAAGCGCTGGTTCCCCGACCGGGTCGGCTCCATGACCGGCCTGTACTCGATGGCCCTCGCCGCCGGCACCTCGGTCGCCGCCGCGGTGACCGTGCCCATGACCGATGCGCTGGGCGGCAGTTGGCAGTCCGGGCTCGCCGTGTGGGCCGGGCTCGCGGCGGTCGCGGTGCTGCCGTGGATTCCGTTGGTACGGGGCCGGGGGATGCCGGAGCCGCCGGCCGGGGCACGCGCGCGTGCGGACCGGCAGCCCCCCGCCCTGAAGATCACCCGCAGCCGCACCGCCTGGGCGCTCGCCGTGTTCTTCGGACTGCAGGCCACCGCCGCCTACATCACGATGGGCTGGATGCCGCAGATCTTCCGGGACGCGGGCGTGCCCGCGAGCACGGCCGGAGTGCTGCTGGCCGTCACCATGGTGATGGGCGTGCCGCTGGCCTTCGTCATCCCGCGCGTGGCCACCCGGCTGCCGCACCAGGGCCCGATCGTGATCGTGCTGGGCGTCTGCGGCCTCGCCGGGTACGCCGGCCTGTACCTCGCCCCCGCCGGCGGCGCCTGGGCCTGGGCCCTGCTGCTCGGCGTCTCCAACTGCTCCTTCCCGCTCGCCCTCACGATGGTCGGGATGCGGTCCAGGACCGGCGCGGGCGTCGTCCAGCTCTCCGCCTTCGCCCAGAGCACCGGCTACCTCATCTCCATCCCGGGCCCGCTGCTGGTGGGCGTGCTCTACCAGCAGGGCGGCGGCTGGGGTCTGCCGATCGCCCTCATGGTCGGCCTGATGATCCCGCAGATGGCGGTGGGCGTCCTGGCGGGCCGCGACCGCACGGTGGAGGACGAGGCGGCCTCCGCGACCGGCTGACTCCGCCGCCCGGCGGACGCCCACGGCGACGCGCCGGGGCCACCCCGCCCGATCCGTCCCCCTCGGCGGGTGCCACACTGACCTCATGCCAGTGCTCGAACCGAACCCCCAGAACGGTCAGAAGAAGATGCTGATCGTCTTCGGCTCGTTCTTCGCCATCTTCATCGTCATCGCCGTCATCGCGACCCTCGCGTCACCCTGACCACCGCCCCGGCGGCCGATGGTGGGGCTAGCCCCCCATCCCCTAGGGGGCGAGGGTCAGGGTCAAGTGGGTGGATCACCGGATGGGTCGGCGACCGCGGATTCCGTAGTTTCGAGGTGTGGCCGCGAGGGGCGGCCAGCAGACCCCGGAGACCAGCGGAGGCGATCATGCCGGCCCGAACGCACACCCGGCCCCACCCGGCGACCCCGGGCCGCGTCGACATCCGGCTGCCCTGGTGGGCCCTCGCCCTGCCCGCGCTCGCCTTCGTCTCCCTGTTCGTGCTGATACTGAACCCGGCGGACGCCCACGCGGCCACCGGCGACCCGGCCGTCACCCACCTCTTCGAGCGCGTCCAGCAGATCTTCACCCGCTGACGCCGGTGCCTGCGGACCCGGTAAAGCCGCATGTCAACTCCCTGCGCCCGATGGCCTGTTTCATGCGAAGCTGGGTGCCATGAGCGTCGCAGAACCCCGCAGGATTGTCTTCTTCCGCCATGCGAAAGCCGACTGGCCACAGGTGACCGATCACGAGCGACCGCTCGCTGACCGGGGCCGTACGGACGCCGCCGTCGCCGGACGCAAGCTGGCGGACAGCGGCATCACCTTCGATCTGGCCCTGTGCTCCACCTCCGTGCGCACCCGGGAGACCTGGAAGCTCGCCGTCCATGAACTTGCGCACCGGCCGAAAACCATCTACGAGGAGCGGGTGTACGAGGCCTCGCCGGGCGAGCTGATCGCCGTGCTCAACGAGGTGCCCGACGACGCGCAGAACGTGATCCTGATCGGTCACAACCCCGGCGTGCACGGCGTGACCGAGATCCTGGCCGGCACCGCCGAGGGCGACGCCCGTGAGCGGATGAACCGCCGCGGCTTTCCCGCCGCCGCCTTCGCGGTGGTGACGTACGAGGGCTCCTGGAAGACCCTGGAGCCCGGTGCGGCCACGCTTGCGGACTACTGGGCACCCTCCGAATGAGACCGCCGCACGGCCGCCGTACGACGACTGCCTTCTGAAGCGGGACGACAAGGGCCCGGCACCGATCTCCCCGGTGCCGGGCCCCCGTACTGCGCTCGGCCTGCGACCGGCCGGGCAGGTCAGCTCTCGTCGTGGGTGTCCGCCGCCTCGACCTCCTCGCGGGTGACGCCCAGCAGATACAGCACCGTGTCCAGGAAGGGGAAGTTCACCGCCGTGTGCGCGGCCTCGCGCACCACCGGCTTGGCGTTGAAGGCGACACCGAGCCCGGCCGCGTTCAGCATGTCCAGGTCGTTGGCGCCGTCACCGATGGCCACCGTCTGCGCCAGCGGCACACCCGCCTCGGCGGCGAACCGGCGCAGCAGCCGCGCCTTGCCCGCCCGGTCCACGATCTCGCCGGTCACCCGGCCGGTCAGCTTCCCGTCGACGATCTCCAGCGTGTTGGCCTGGGCGAAGTCCAGCCCCAGCCGCTCCTTCAGATCGTCGGTGACCTGGGTGAAACCGCCCGAGACGACCCCGACTTGGTAGCCGAGCCGCTTCAGCGTGCGGATCAGGGTCCGGGCCCCCGGCGTCAGCCGCACCTCGGCGCGCACCTTCTGCACGACCGACTCGTCCAGCCCCGCCAGCAGCGCCACGCGCGCGTGCAGCGACTGCTCGAAGTCCAGCTCGCCGCGCATCGCGGCCGCCGTCACCTCGGCGACCCGGTCCTCGCAGCCGGCGTGCGCGGCGAAGAGCTCGATCACCTCGTCCTGGATGAGCGTCGAGTCGACGTCCATGACGACCAGCCGCTGGGCGCGCCGGTGCAGGCCCGCAGCGACGACCGCCATGTCCACGCCGAGCTCGGCCGCGTCGGAGGCCAGAGCGGTGCGCAGCGGCTCGGTCTCCACACCGGACACCGCGAACTCGACCGCCGTCACCGGGTACTTGGCGAGCCGGAAGATACGGTCGATGTTGCCGCCGGTCTTGGCGATCCGGGCGGCGATGGCGGCCGTCGACTCGGCGGTCAGGGGGTGGCCGAGGACGGTGACCAGGGAGCGGCCGAGACCGCGCGGCCGGTTGTCGCCGAGGCCGGAGATGATCTCCGCCTGCATCTTCATCGACTCGGCCCAGCTGTGCACGGTCGCCCTGAGGTCGCCCTCGAGCCCCGCCGGAGGCTGGGTCACGAGCGCGCACAGCACCAGGCGGCCTCGCGTGACGACCTGCTCGATGTCGACCACGTCGACCATGTAGGCGGCAAGGGTGTCGAAGAGGCCGGCCGTGATGCCCGGCCTGTCCTTGCCGAAAATCTTGACGAGGAGAGTGGGGACCTCGGAGGTCTGCGGATCGCTCATGGTGTAACCACCGTAACCGGCGCCTTGTGGCCGCGGCGCAGGTGGTCCGCCTGACGGACACGGAACAATAAGTGTCGGGCCGGTGTCGGAGGCCTTGCTTCTGGACTACGGACGAACGCGCGTGCGATGCCGACGCGGGGAAGCGGGGTGCCCCCGGCCGCGACTTCACACACGGTTCGGCGTCCGGTCACCCACGCGGCGACCGGCCTCACCGATTGGGCCGCCTGGGGGGAGGCGGTGGCGGGGGAGGTGGGGGAGGTGGCGGCGGAGGTCCGGCGTTCGGACCACCCGGGGATCCGTCACCCCGCCGTGCCCCCGGCCGCCGAGGGGAGCGGGGCGGCGGGTCGAACGGCCGGGCCATGGTGGGAGCGCCGTACACATCGCCGGGGTCGGACGGTACGTCGGGGGGGTCTCCGTCGTCACCGGTCCGGCTCTCCTGCGACGACCGCCGGCCGTCGGTGTGCCCCGCCTCGGCCGGGGGCGGCGCGGCCGGTGGCCCCCGGTGGCCCGGGGCGGCCGCACCGCCCGCCGGTGCCGCACCCCACCCCGGCACTCCCTCGGCCCTCGGCGCCGAGCCGCCGTACCGCTCCGGTCCCTGCCGCCTGTCGTACGACTGCTGGGCCTGCGGTTCGGCATAGGGCTGACGGTTCGACGATTCCCCGTATGCGTCCTGGGCATGTCGTCCGTCGTACGGCGACGGCCATCCCTCCGCCTTGTCGGGCCGGGCCCCTCGGTCGTGTCCCGGTTCCCGCAGTTCCTCCGGCACCTGGAGATACGGATTCGTGTGCGGATTCGGCGGACGGTGCGGTGTACCCGGCGCGTAAGGCCCCGCAACCCCGCTCCCGGCCCGCTCCGGAGCCCGGGCGCCTCCCGGACGCACCGGCCCGTCGCCCGCGCCGCCGGTTCCCACCTCACCCAGCGCCAGCGGCGCCGCACGTGATCCGGCCGCGCCGGTCGCCCACGCCAGCAGCGCCCCCGCCGCTCCCGCCGCCGCACCCCAGGCCGCCCCGAGCAGCAACGCCATGCCCAACTGCCCGTGCAGTTGGATGCCCGCGCCGAACGCGTCGAAGCCGAGCACCGACAGCGAGGCGTCCACGGACACGCCCGCCAGCCAGGCCAGCAGCGGCAGCGTGAGCGCGGTCGCGACCCCCAGCCGCACGGCACACCGCCCGGCGAAACCGAGCGCCCCGGAACGGGGGCCCCGCCCGTCGGCACCACCCGCCCCGGCCCCCCGCCCCACCGGTGTCCGAACCGCCATGAACACCCCGGCCAGCAGCATCAGCAGGGCCGCCGCGACCCCCAGCAGCCACACCCGTCCGTCCAGGGCGGCCAGATGGCCCAGCGTCACCGACTGGTCGGACTTGGAGTTCAGGAGGTCGTCCAGGGGGTGGGGCAGGAACGCGGTCAGAACGCCCGTCGCCCTGCCGTCGAACGGCACGAGAAGGCCGATCGGGATGCCGAGCCAGACTCCGTTCGGAGCGCCGAGCAGGGCCGCGCCCATGATCCGCGCCGGGTGCGGGTCGCCGATCGCGGCGTAGGCGGCCGCCGCCCAGCCCGCCGCGACCGCCACCAGCAGCACGGTCACCAGCGCCGAGGCCGCCGGCCGTACCACCCGGTGGACGACCTCCCAGCCGCGCGGCAGCGGAGTGCGGCGCGAGGCCAGCAGGGCGATCAGCAGGATGCCCGCGCACCAGCCGAGGCCGCCGAGCAGGGTGGCCGCCGTGTCCACGCTGAAGCCGACCGCCGCGTTCGCGTGCACGAGGTCGCCGAGGTGGTCCGGCAGCAGTCCGCCGATGTCCCCGATGCCGGGGATCGTCAACCCGCCGCTGCCCGCGCCCGCTCCAGGGATCTTGTCCAGCCCGAGGGCACCGCCGTCGATGGTCACGACCGAGTGCCCCGCCCATGCCAGTCCGCCCAGCGTCGCCACGAACAGCACGACCACCGCGCCCGCGCGGGCGAGCAGTTCGGCCGGTGCGATCACAACTCCGGCCGTACGCAGGGACCGTAAGAAGAGCCATGACAGAAGGAGCGCACCGACCAGGCTCACGCCCAGTGGCGTGATCTCGATGGCCGTCGTGGCCTCCGCGCCCTTCAGGCCGAAAGCGGACAGATCTCCGTTCGGTGTGACCGCACCACCCGCCCCGAGCGCCACAACCGCCGCGGTCATCGGGCCCAGTGAGCCCGCCGCGTCGGCCCGCAGCAGATGCAGCCCCAGCGCGGCCGTACCCGCCATGCCGATCAACGCCCAGCTCACCGCGGCGATCGCGGACAGCAGGATGTCGGCCCACGGCAGCCGCACGCCGTCCCTCGCGTTCTCGACTCCCGTGCCAGACGTGCCAGATGTACCAGAACTCATGGCAGACCCCCCGATCCGCAGACGCCCCGGGCCGCTCCGTCGCGCTTGTCCCCCTCGCGTGGATTACCACTCTCCGGCCCGGTTTCAACCCCGTCAACGGAAAGAGTTGAAGCGCTCGCACGGGCCCTCCACAAGGCCCGACTTTCGGTCAGAGGGCCGAGCCTGAAATAGTTCCCGACGATGTTCGACATCCCTAGACTCCCTGTGATGGGGGTAACTCGGGGGACTACTCATGGGGCTTGGAGTGCCGGAACTCGTACTGGAATCAAACGGACGTACCTGGACGCTCGATACGGCCAGGTCATACACCCTCGGACGCGACCCGCAGGGGGACATCGTGTTCGACGACGCCAGGGTCTCCTGGCGGCACGCCACGATCAGCTTCGACGGGCGCAGTTGGGTCATCGAGGACCATGGCAGCACCAACGGCACCTTCGTGGAGAGCCGGCGTGTGCAGCGGACGGAGATCGGCCCGGGTGCGGCCGTGCACCTCGGCAACGCGAACGACGGACCGCGCCTGAGTCTCTCCGGCACCGCGGCCGCCGTCGCACAACCGCAGCCCCAGCAGCAGCCGTTCGCGGCGCAGGGCGCGGGCGGCGCGGGCTGGTCCCAGCCGCCGGCCGCACAGCAGCAGCCGGCTTCCCAGCAGGGCTGGCAGCAGGCTCCGCCGGCGATCCCGCAGCAGCAGGGCGCCCCGGCCATGGCCTCCGGCGGTGGCGCGGGGGTGCCGCCGGTCTACGGGGACCGCAGCCCGACCACGTTCCACCAGTTCTCCATCGGCCGCGTGATGCGTATCGGCCGTGCCCTGGACAACGAGCTGGTCGTCTCCGACCTGCAGGTCTCGCGCCACCACGCCGAGTTCCACTCGACGCCCGACGGCCGTATGGAGATCCGCGACCTGGGCTCGCACAACGGCACGTACGTCAACGGTCAGCCGATCTCCAAGGGCGGCACGGCGGTCCTCGATGCGAACGACATCGTCGGCGTCGGCCACTCCACCTTCCGGATCGTCGGCGACCGGCTGGAGGAGTTCGTCGACACCGGTGAGGTCTCCTTCTCCGCACGCCACCTGACCGTCACGGTCGACGGCGGCAAGCAGATCCTCAAGGACGTCTCCTTCGGCGTCCCGGAGAAGTCCGTGATCGCGGTCATCGGCCCGTCCGGCTCCGGCAAGTCGACGCTGCTCAAGGCGCTCACCGGCTACCGCCCCGCCAACGAGGGCGAGGTGCTGTACGACAACCGCAACCTGTACAAGCAGTTCGCCGAGCTGCGCCAGCGCATCGGTCTGGTCCCGCAGGACGACATCCTGCACAAGGAGCTGACCGTCAAGAAGGCCCTGAAGTACGCGGCCAAGCTGCGCTTCCCGGCCGACACCACGGGCGAGGAGCGCGAGGCCCGCATAGACGAGGTGCTGCGCGAGCTGAAGCTGGACATCCACAAGGAGAAGAAGGTCACCTCCCTCTCCGGCGGCCAGCGCAAGCGGGTGTCGGTGGCCCTGGAGCTGCTCACCAAGCCGTCGCTGATCTTCCTCGACGAGCCCACCTCGGGCCTCGATCCGGGCATGGACCGCGATGTCATGCAGCTGCTGCGGGGCCTCGCCGACGACGGCCGCACCGTCCTCGTCGTCACCCACTCGGTGGCCGAGCTGGCGCTGTGCGACAAGCTGCTGGTGATGGCGCCGGGCGGCGCGGTCGCCTACTTCGGCCCGCCCGAGGAGGCGCTGAACTTCTTCGGCTACGACAGCTGGGCCGATGTCTTCTCCGCCTTCGAGAACTACCGCGACTACGACTGGGCGGGACGCTGGAAGGGCTCGCAGCACTACCAGATGTACGCCGCGGACATCGACGCGATTGCGCCGCAGTCCGTACAGATGCCTCCGATGCAGGTGATGAAGCCGAAGAAGCCGCAGAGCTGGGGGTCGCAGCTGCTGACCCTCGTCCGGCGGTATGTGTCGGTCATCGCCTCCGACAAGGGCTTCCTGGCGCTGACGGTGATCCTGCCGGCGGTGCTCGGCGCGGTCAGCCTGCTCATCGACAGCGACAAGACGCTGCTGGTGAACCCGGTCAACCACAAGACCGGTATCCCCGTGCCCAACGGCACGGCGACCACGGTCCTGCTGATCCTCGCGGTCGGCGCCTGTTTCGCGGGTGCCGCGAACTCCGTGCGTGAGCTGATCAAGGAACGGGTCATCTACGAACGGGAGCGCGCGGTCGGCCTGTCCCGGTCGGCGTACCTGATGTCCAAGGTGGTCGTGCTCGGTGTGATCACCGTGCTGCAGGGCCTGATGGTCGGCCTGATCGGCTTCTCCAGCCGCACGATCCCCGACCAGGGCGTGATCCTCGGCCACTCCACCCTCTTCGAGCTGTGCATCCCGATCATGGGGCTCGGCTTCACCTCGATGATGTTCGGCCTGGTCATCTCCTCGCTGGTGAAGACGTCCGAGAAGACCATGCCGCTGCTGGTGATGTTCGCGATCGTCCAGGTCGTGTTCACCGGCTGCCTGTTCAACCTGAACGGCGCGGTCGGCGTGAACCAGGTCTCGTTCCTGATGCCGTCCCGCTGGGCGGTGGCCGCCGACGGCGCCACGCTGGACTTCAACAACATCGCGCCCAACACCGACGACCCCACCAGCAAGGACCCGCTGTGGAGCCACACGGCCGGCGCCTGGACCATGGACATGGCCGCGCTGATCGTCATCGGTGTGATCTGCGGCTTCCTGGTGGCCCGCTTCCTGCGCCGCCACGAGCCCGAGGTCATGCGCAAGTAGCGCATCCGGAGTCCGTACGACGCCGAAGGGCGGCACCCCGCAGTGGGGTGCCGCCCTTCGGCATGCCGGTGCTGAGGTCCGCGTCTGCCTCAGTACGCGCTGTTGACGTTGTCGATCGAGCCGTACCGGTGGGCCGCGTAGTTGGCGGCGGCGGTGATGTTGGCGACCGGGTTGTAGATGTTCCAGGACGTGCCGGAGACGTGGTACGCGCTGAAGGTCGGCGGGATCACCTGCAGCAGGCCCTTGGAGGGGATGCCGTTGATGGCGTTGATGTCCCAGTTGTTGATGGCCATCGGGTTGCCGGAGGACTCCCGCATGATGTTGCGGTGCAGGCCGTTGTAGGAGCCCGGGATGCCCTTGGCCTTCATGATGTCGAGGGCCTGGCGGATCCAGCCGTCGAGGTTGTTGGCGTAGGTCGTCGCGGCGACCTGCTGGATCTGCGGGCGCTCGGCGGACCGGTTGGCGGCCTGTGCGGCGGCACGCACCTGGGCGGCCTGCTGCTTCGCCTGGACCGCGACGTGCTGGACGTGGGCCACGTGGGCGAGGCTCGCCGTGGCCACGGCCTGCTTGGCGGCGATGGCCTCGACCTTGACGTTCTGGAGCGCGAGCTGGTCGGTGACCGTGCCCTTGACGTCCTTGATCTGCTGCGTGCCGTAGGCCACGTTGGCCGCGGTCTGGGGTGCGCCGGTCACGATCGTCTCGGCGCTGCTGGGCACAGCGGAGAAGGCGATGGCGGCGGCACCGAGCGCGGCTACACCGGCGAGCGCGACCTTGTGGTGCTTGGTCAGCGCGGGACTGGGACTGTGGGCGTGCTTGGGCATGGCAGTGGACCTCTTCGAATAGCGCGGAGGTCGCTCGTTGTCCGTGGGGGAGACCGGCTCCTCCGGCACGAACACCGCGGGGGAACCCGCCGTGCTGAGCGACGAGAGCAATTCTTAGCGGCCGCAAAATTCCCTGGCAAAGGTGTGACCTACGATCCCGGGTAGTGGAGCCGGGATGGGCAAAACGGGACAGACTAGGTCGTCTGCCCCGTTCATTCGGGGACCCTTTATCTCCTATGTCCGTTCGTACGTGATGTGCACCCTATGTGCGGGCTCACATCGTCCGTACATCAATCTCACAAGGAGTTGCTGGCGCAATGCTCTGTGTGAGGCTCCTCCTCCGGGAGGACGAGGTGCACGTCCCCGAACTCGTGCCACAGGTAGAGCCCGCGCAACGCCTCCTCATAACCGCGGTCGACCGCGGCCCGTCCCGCGACCGCCTCCAGCATCAGCAGATGCGAGGCCTCCGGCTCGTGCAGCCCGGTCAGCAGCCCGTCCACCACCCGCACCCCGCGACCGGGCGTCACGACCAGCTCCGTCCATCCCTCGGCCGCCCGCACCACTCCATCGGCCCCCGCGGCCGACTCCACGGCCCGCACGGCGGTCGTCCCCACGGCGACCACCCGCCCTTCTCCCGCTCTCACGTTGTTGATCAGCCGGGCCGACGCCTCCGGCACGGCGAACCGCTCCGCGTACGGCGGCTCGTGCGCCTCCGCCGACGACACCCCCGTGTGCAGCGTGATCGGCGCGAACTGCACACCCCGGCTCACCAGCTCCGCCACCAGCCGCGCGGTGAAGGGCCGCGCCGCACTCGGCATCTCCGCGCTCCCCGCCCCGTCCGCCGAAGACAGTGCGAACACCGTCTGGTAGACGGACAGCGGCTGGTCCCGCTCCGTATAGGAGTAACGAATGGGCCGCCCGTATTCCCGCAGCACCCCGCGTACGTCCGCCGCAGTCCGCGCCCACCACAGCCGCTCGCCCGCCCGGCTCAGCGGCTCCTCCAGGACCAGCCGTCCGCCCCCGGGCAGCCGCACCCCAGTCCCCGTGCGCGTACCCGCACGCGCGCGTGCCGTGCCGTCCCCGTCCGGCTCCCGCAGCTCCACCGCCCAGCGCCCGTCGTCCCCGCGCGTCGAGAAATGCACCACCACGCGCGCGTGCCCGATACGCCCGTCCACGGCGGCCGCCAGCGTCGGCGAGGTGTTCACCACCAGCAGGTCCCCGGCCCGCAGCAGCCGCGGCAGCTCGGCGAAGGCGTGGTGCGACACCGCCGTCCCCCGCGACACCAGCAGCCGAACGGCATCCCGGTCCAGCCCCGGCCCCCGCTGCTCGGCCGGCACCCGCGCGGACAGCTCCTCCGGCACCCTCAGAACGGTCGTCATCGCCCCTCCACCAGCGCGGGCGCCCCGTACCGCCCGCTGGCCGGCCGCTCGTCGAGCAGCCGCAGGAACGCCGGTACGACGGACTCCGGCGCCGGCCGTGGACCGTCGTCGTCCGGTACGGCCGCCGCGTACAGGCCGGTCGCCATGTCCCCGGGATCCACCGCCCACACCCGCAGCCCCGGCTCCTCGACGCCCAGCACGGCCGCCAGCTGGTCCAGGGCCGCCTTGGAGGCGCCGTAACCGCCCCAGGTCTCGTACGCCTCGGCGCCCGCGTCCGAGGTGACCGCGACCACCGCCCCGGCCGCCGACTCCCGCAGCAGCGGCAGCGCCTCCTGGACCAGGCCCAGCGCGGCCACCACGTTCACCTCCAGCGCCCGACGCAGCCCCGCCAGGGGCAGCTCGTCCAAGCGCACCAGCGGCTCGGCCCCCAGCGCGCTGGCGTTGCTCACCAGCAGGTCGACCCCGCCCAGCCCACGCGCGGCCGTCACCAGCTCGGCCCGGTGCCCGGCGTCCGTGACATCCCCGGGCAGCGCCGCCACCCGCGTCCCGTGCCCGGCGACGGCCTCCGCCGCCTCCTTCAGCGCCCCGGCGCCCCTGGCGTCCAGCACCAGGTCCCAGCCGCGCGCGGCCAGCGTCTCGGCCAGCGCCCGCCCCAGCCCCTTCGAGGCCCCCGTGATGATCGCTACCGGCATGACAACCGTCCCCTCGGCTCCGTCCGCCTCCGTCGGCGGTGCCCTCACCGTAGGAACGGGCCCGCCCCGGCCGCCTCGGACGCGGGCCGCAATCCGGCGGGGCCCTTCGGCCTACGCCGCAGGTCCGGCCGCGCGCCCTAGGTCTCCGGGCCTACGGCCACCGGCCCGTGCCCCGCCGCCATCGGTCCGATCCGCGTTGTCGGACCCCGCAGGTACCGTGAGGACATGAGTCAAGGTCCCCGGTCCGGCCTCGCCGCGGTGAGTTCCGCGCTGCTGGCCATGAGCAGGCATCTGGAGGTGCGCGACGTCCTCAAGACGATCGTCGCCTCCGCCCGTGAGCTGCTCGACGCGCAGTACGCCGCACTCGGGGTCCCCGACGACCACGGAGGCTTCGCCCAGTTCGTCGTCGACGGCGTCACCGACGCCCAGTGGAAGGCCATCGGCCCGCTCCCGCGCCAGCACGGCATCCTCGCCGCGATGCTCCGCGAGGCCAAGGTCGAGCGGCTGGCCGACGTCCGCAAGGACCCCCGCTTCGAGGGCTGGCCGTCCGCCCACCCCGAGATGTCCGACTTCCTGGGTCTGCCGATCCGCGACGGCGAGGAGATCATCGGTGCCCTGTTCCTCGCGAACAAGAACTGCCCCAAGCCTGAAGGCAGCTGCGGCTTCACCGCCGAGGACGAGGACCTGCTCTCCATCCTCGCCCAGCACGCGGCCATCGCCCTCACCAACGCCCGCCTCTACGAGCGCAGCCGCGAGCTGACCATCGCCGAGGAACGCTCCCGGCTCGCCCACGAGCTGCACGACGCGGTGAGCCAGAAGCTGTTCTCCCTGCGGCTGACCGCGCAGGCCGCCGCCGCCCTGGTCGACCGCGACCCCTCCCGCGCCAAGGGCGAGCTGCAGCAGGTGGCCGTGCTCGCCGCTGAGGCCGCCGACGAACTGCGCGCCGCCGTGGTCGAGTTGCGGCCCGCCGCCCTCGACGAGGACGGTCTGCTCGCCACCCTGCGCACCCAGGTCCAGGTCCTCGACCGCGCCCACACCGCGCGCGTGACCTTCGCCAGCAGCGGCTTCCGCGCCCTGCCCGCCGCCCAGGAGGAGGCGCTGCTCCGGGTGGCCCAGGAGGCGCTGCACAACGCGCTCCGGCACTCCGGGGCCGACCACGTCGACGTGACCGTCAACCGGCGCGGCGGCGGTGCCGTGCTGCGGGTCGCGGACGACGGCAGCGGCTTCGACCCGCACCTCACCCGCCGGGTCGGGCGCCATCTCGGCCTGGTCTCCATGCGGGACCGCGCGAGCGGTGCCGGCGGCACACTGACCGTGGAATCGGCGCCCGGCAAGGGCACCACGATCGAGATGGAGGTCCCCGGTGGCTGATGCGATCAGGGTGCTGCTGGTCGACGACCACCAGGTCGTCCGCCGGGGCCTGCGCACCTTCCTGGAGGTACAGGACGACATCGAGGTCGTCGGCGAGGCCGCCGACGGCGCCGAAGGGGTCGAGCGCGCCCAGGAGCTGGGCCCCGACGTCGTCCTCATGGACGTCAAGATGCCCGGTATGGACGGCGTGGAGGCGCTGCGCAGACTCCGCGAGCTCGACAACCCCGCGCGCGTGCTGATCGTCACCAGCTTCACCGAACAGCGCACGGTGGTACCGGCCCTGCGCGCGGGCGCCGCCGGTTACGTGTACAAGGACGTCGATCCCGACGCCCTTGCCACCGCCATCCGCTCGGTGCACGCCGGGCACGTCCTGCTCCAGCCCGAGGTGGCCGGCGCCCTGCTCTCCCAGGAGGAGGCCAACTCCGGTCAGGGCAGAGGCGGTTCGCTCACCGAGCGGGAGCGCGAGGTGCTCGGGCTGATCGCCGACGGCCGCTCCAACCGCGAGATAGCCCGCGCCCTGGTGCTCTCCGAGAAGACCGTCAAGACACACGTCTCGAACATCCTGATGAAACTCGACCTCGCCGACCGCACCCAGGCCGCCCTGTGGGCCGTTCGCCATGGCGTGACCGGCTGAAACGCCCTCCGCAACGCTTCACCGACGGCAACATGGAGGGTCGCCTTCCGGGCTGAGATTCATACCGTCGTGGGAATGTCACCCGGACGGCGCATCCTCTCCCGGCCACCGCCGTTCTTCAGTGCGTGCTGCGGCGACCGCCGCGGCGATCGCCAAGGAGGCTCAAGAAGTGAAGAACCTGAAGAAGGCAGCGGCCGTGACGATGGTGGCCGGCGGGATCATGGCCGCAGGCGCCGGGATGGCCTCCGCCCACACCGGCGGCGCCCACGCAGCCGGCGGCGCTCAGGGCTCTCCGGGCGTCGTCTCCGGCAACGTCATCCAGGTCCCGGTGCACATCCCGGTCAACGTCTGCGGCAACAGCGTGAACGTCGTCGGCGTACTGAACCCCGCGTTCGGCAACGTCTGCGTCAACCACTGACACGGCGCCGTACGACGGCATCCACCTCCGGCCTTCCGGGCGCCCCCGGAAGGCCGGTCGGGTTTTCGCGTCGGCGCCTTTCAGGCCCAGTAGTTCTTGGGGCCAGTGGGTTTTACGCCCAATGATCCGAACGGGCAGTGCGGCCCGCGGTCCCGTGCCGCCACGGTCCCTCCGGCGTTGACCAGCGCACGACCCACGGCCGGGTCGGACCCGCACACGCGGGAGGAACCCTTCCCATGAACATCGCCAAGAAGGCCGCCGTCGCCATGACGGTCGCCGGTATCGCCGCGGGCGCCGCCGCCGGTTCCGCCGCCGCCGACGCGGACGCCGGCGCCGCGGCCGTGAAGTCCGCGGGTGTCGGTTGCGGCCTGGTCGCCCAACTCCCGGTCAACGTCCCGGTCAACGCCACCGGCCTCTGCGTGAACGTGATCGGCCTGCTGAACCCGGCCTTCGGCAACACGTCGGTCAACAAGTAGGACCGGCAGGACCGTCGAGGGCCACGCCGACGGGCGCAGCCCTAACGCCCCCGCTCGCGCTCCTCCACCACGGAGTTGTAGGCCGCCACCTGCGCCCGCCGGGCCGTCCGCTCCACCGGGCGCAGCGCCACCGACCGCGCCGCCATCTCCGACGCGCTCACCGCACCCCCGTGCCCGTTCTCGTACGCCAGCGAGATCAGCAGCCCCACCCGCTGCGCCAGCTCCAGCACCCGCACCGCCCGCGGCGGATACCCGGGCGCCAGTACCTCCCGGCCTCGCTCGGCCCGCGCCCGGTACGCGTCGATCGCCGCCTCGGCCACCGGCCCCGACCCGGCCACGTCCAGCTTCGCCAGCACCTCGGTCGCGTCCCGCAGCGCCTCCGCCAGCTCCCGCTCGGCCTCGCCGAGCGACGGCACATCGGCGGGCGGCGCCTCCCGCACCGGCAGCACATGCCAGACCACCTCGACATGCACATCACCGGCCGGCCCGGCCTCGGACGCCTCCGGTACGAGCCCGAACGCGGCGCCGTGACAGATCACCGCCTCCTCGGCTTCCATGGCCCGCGCATTGAACTCCGGCGGCCCGCTCAGCCCCAGCGGATGCCCCGGCGCCGGCAGCGCGACCCGCAGCCCGGTCGCCCCCAGCGTCCGCAGCCGCCCGAGCGCCAGCGTGAGCCCGACCGGAGCGGACTCACCCGGTAGCCCCTCCACCCGGTGCACCGCGTCCTCGCCGACGATGGCGAGCACGGCGTCATCCGGAGAGACAAGTCCGGCCAATAGGGCATTTCCCCAAGCGGCGAGGCGTCCTGAACGCGGTTCCGAGAGCATGCCCCCACCCTAAGGACCGGACCGATGGAATGGAGCGCCGCACTCGTGGCGTAGATTTCGTAGGGGCTGCGCCCACCGGCGCCGCCGCCCGAGCCACAGGCGTACGCGACAGCCGAGACCGGCCACACTGCAAGGGGAGACAACGCGCTCATGAGCGATGTTCTGGAGCTTCAGGACGTATCTGTGGTCCGTGAGGGCCGGGCTCTGGTGGACCAGGTCTCCTGGTCGGTGAAGGAGGGCGAGCGCTGGGTCATCCTCGGCCCCAACGGCGCCGGCAAGACCACCCTCCTGAACATCGCCTCCAGCTACCTCTTCCCCAGCAAGGGCACCGCCACCATCCTCGGCGACACCCTCGGCAAGGTGGACGTCTTCGACCTGCGCCCCCGCATCGGCATGGCCGGCATCGCCATGGCCGAAAAGCTCCCCAAGCGCCAGACCGTCCTGGAGACCGTGCTCACCGCCGCCTACGGCATGACCGCCCACTGGCAGGAGGAGTACGACGAGGTCGACGAGCAGCGCGCCCGCGCCTTCCTCGACCGCCTCGGCATGACCGAGTACGTCGACCGTCGCTTCGGCACCCTCTCCGAGGGCGAGCGCAAGCGCACCCTGATCGCCCGCGCCCTGATGACCGACCCCGAACTGCTCCTCCTGGACGAGCCCGCCGCCGGCCTCGACCTCGGCGGCCGGGAGGACCTGGTCCGCCGCCTCGGCCGGCTCGCCCGCGACCCGATCGCCCCCTCCATGATCATGGTCACCCACCATGTCGAGGAGATCGCCCCCGGCTTCACCCATGTCCTCATGATCCGCCAGGGCAAGGTCCTCGCCGCCGGCCCGCTGGAGCTCGAACTCACCTCCCGCAACCTCTCCCTCTGCTTCGGCCTCCCGCTCATTGTCGAGCAGCTCGGCGACCGCTGGACCGCCCACGGACTGCCCCTGTCCTGACGGGCCTTGGCCCGGTAAAGCACCCTGTCGGGGGCGGCACCCCCGGCCCTACCATGACGATGTGAACAACATCGACGCATGGGTGTGGTGGCTCGTCGTCGCGGCGGCACTCGGCATCCCGCTCGTGGTGACCGCGATGCCGGAGTTCGGCATGTTCGCGGCCGGCGCTGTGGTCGCCGCCGGCACCGCCGGACTCGGCGCGGGCGTCGTGCTCCAAGTACTCGTCTTCGTCGTCGTCTCGGTCGCCCTGATCGCCGTGGTACGGCCCATCGCGAACCGGCATGCCCTCCAGCGCCCCCAACTCGCCACCGGCGTCGATGCGTTGAAGGGCAAACAAGCGGTCGTACTCGAACGCGTCGACGGCGCGGACGGACGGATCAAGCTCGCCGGCGAGATCTGGTCGGCGCGCTCCCTCCACCCGGACCGCGCCTACGAAGTGGGCCAGGAAGTGGATGTCGTGGAGATCGAGGGGGCCACGGCGATCGTCATCTGACCTCGTAAGACTCAACTGAACAGAAGAGTCCCCGAGTTGCGCGTGCGTCTGTCAGACTCATCCAGCAAGATCTTCAACAACCATAAGATCTGCCGAAGCGCCGAGGCGGAGAAGGGTACGGGGAGCGACGATGGAACCGGTCATCATCGTCCTGGTCATTCTGGTGGTGTTGGTCTTCATCGCCTTGATCAAGACGATCCAAGTCATCCCACAGGCGAGCGCCGCCATCGTCGAGCGCTTCGGCCGCTACACGCGGACACTGAACGCCGGACTCAACATCGTGGTCCCGTTCATAGACACCATCCGCAACCGCATCGACCTGCGTGAACAGGTCGTCCCGTTCCCGCCCCAGCCGGTGATCACCCAGGACAACCTGGTCGTCAACATCGACACAGTCATCTATTACCAGGTCACCGACGCCCGCGCGGCCACCTACGAGGTCGCCAGCTACATCCAGGCCATCGAGCAGCTGACGGTCACCACGCTCCGCAACATCATCGGCGGCATGGACCTGGAGCGCACCCTGACCTCCCGCGAGGAGATCAACGCGGCCCTGCGCGGCGTCCTCGACGAGGCCACCGGCAAGTGGGGCATCCGCGTCAACCGCGTCGAGCTCAAGGCGATCGAGCCGCCGACCTCCATCCAGGACTCGATGGAGAAGCAGATGCGCGCCGACCGTGACAAGCGCGCCGCGATCCTCACCGCGGAAGGTACGCGCCAGGCCGCCATCCTCACCGCGGAGGGCGAGAAGCAGTCCCAGATCCTGCGCGCCGAGGGTGAGGCCAAGGCGGCCGCCCTGCGGGCCGAGGGCGAGGCCCAGGCGGTCCGCACGGTCTTCGAGGCGATCCACGCCGGCGACCCCGACCAGAAGCTCCTCAGCTACCAGTACCTCCAGATGCTCCCGAAGATCGCCGAAGGCGACGCCAACAAGCTCTGGATCGTCCCCAGCGAAATCGGCGACGCCCTCAAGGGCCTCTCCGGCGCGATGGGCAACTTCGGCTCCCTGGGCGGCGGTTCCAACGGCGGCGGCAACAACATCCCCGCCCAGGAACGCCGCGAGAAGCCCAGCATCGACTGACGGCCACCGGACAACAAAGGTTCCCCGCACCCCCGTCAGGGGCGCGGGGAACTGCGCGATCAGCTACCAACAACCTGTACTCGCGCGACAAGCTCAGCCAAGCAGACGACTAGGCGGCCACATCCCCCGCCAACCACTCAGGCAACGCCGCGTAGTCCTCGGCCCCCAAAGCCAACAGCATCGCATCCCGCGGAGTGGGCTCGAACGGCTGCCGAAGCAACGGCATCCCCGCCTCCTCCGGCGTCCGGTCCGCCTTGCGGTGATTGTCCTCCGCGCACGAAGCCACCGTGTTCAGCCACGAGTCGGTCCCACCCTGCGCCCGCGGCACCACGTGGTCCACGGTCGTCGCCCGCCGCCCGCAGTACGCGCACCGGTGCCGGTCCCTGACCAGCACCCCCCGCCGCGACCAGGGCGCCTGTCTCCGGAACGGCACCCGTACATACCTGCAGAGCCTGATCACCCGGGGCGCGGGTATGTCCACATCCGCACCGCGCATGCGCAGTTCGGGGTGGGCCTGCTCGACGACGGCCTTGTCCTGGAGCACCAGGACGACAGCGCGGTTCAACGTCACCGTGGACAGCGGCTCGAAGCTCGCGTTCAGCACCAGCGTGTCACGCATCCAGCCCACCTCCTTTGTGCACCGTGCCCACCGCCGGCGGGCTTGGATCAACTCTGGACGGGCGCGCCGAGATGGACAACGCAATAAAAACTGCCCGCCCCTGATCACTTCCAAGACCAGAGGCGGGCAAACGTTCAATGAACGCTCGACTGATTTCGCGCGGTGCGTCAGCCCTGTTCGGGGTTCTCGTACTCGCCGATCAACTGCGCACGTGCGATCGCGTGGAACCGCAGGTTGAATCCGACGACGGCGGGCGAGACATCGGCGTCCGGGCCGAGCTTCTCCTGGTCCACCGCGTACACCGTGAAGACGTACCGGTGCGGCCCGTCCCCGGGCGGCGGTGCGGCACCGCCGAAGTCCTTCGACCCGTAGTCGTTGCGTACCTGCACCGCACCCTCGGGCAGCCCCTCGAACTTGCCACTGCCCGCGCCCGCCGGCAGCTCGGTCACGGAGACCGGGATGTCGAACAGGACCCAGTGCCAGAACCCGCTGCCCGTAGGGGCGTCCGGGTCGTAGCACGTCACGGCGAAGCTCTTGGTCCCCTCCGGGAAGCCCTCCCACCGCAGCTGCGGTGAGGTGTTGCCCTTCGCGTAGACCTGAGCGTCCTTGAGCGTCCCCCCTTCCTCGATGTCCTCGCTCGTCACCGTGAACGACGGGACGGGCGGGTGGAAGTCATGGGGGAGAGGCCGCCGCTTCAGCTCGGTCACCTCGGTACCTCCTGATCGATTACCGGAAATCAGCAGTCCCGAGCCTAGAACCAGTTGCGCTTGCTGCCGACCTCGGACAGCCACTGGTTGAGATAAGCCGCCCAGTCGGTCCCGTGGAAGTCGTGCAGACCCACCTGGAACGACCGGAAGGTGTCACTGCCCTCGCTGAACAGCCCCGGCTTCTTGTCCATTTCGAGGATCACGTCCATGCCGTGCCCGTCCGCCACGAAGCTCAGCTCGACCTGGTTCAGCCCCCGGTACTGCGACGGCGGGTAGAACTCGACCTCCTGGTAGAACGGCAGCGTCTGCCGTGTCCCCCGGATGTGCCCCTTCTCCAGGTCCGCGTTCTTGAAACGGAACCCCAGCCGGATGAAGGCGTCCAGGATCGCCTTCTGCGCCGGCAGCGGATGCACGTTGATCGGGTCCAGATCCCCGGAGTCCACGGCCCGCGCGATCTCCAGCCCGGTCGTCACCCCGATGTGCATCCCGCGCAGCGCCTGCCCGTCGATCATCGTGACGGGCGTCTCCCACGGGATCTCCAGCCCGAACGGCACCGTGTGCACCGCCCCGGCCTGAAGCTCGAAGGCACCACCGAGCCGCAGCTTGGCGAAGTCGATGTTCTGCTTGTACTCCTCGTCGCCGCTCTCGACCTCGACGCGCGCCTGCAGACCCACGGTCAGACCCTGGATCTCCTGGTTCACCGAGCCGCCCTGGATCCGTACCTCGCCCTGGACGACGCCACCGGGTACGACATTGACCTCGGTGAGCACCGTCTCCACGGACGCCCCGCCGGCACCCAGGCTCGCGAGCAGCTTCTTGAAGCCCATGACTCTCCTTTACTTACGGACCTTTGATCCCTACAAACGCGATCCGGTCACGACCGGTTCCGGTCCACACCCTGGCAAGCAGACGATTCCTTGACCAGCCCTTGGCATCCCCCGGCCTGGACTAGGCTCGGACGCCATGATCGCGCGCCCGGACCGCAAGCCACTCCCCAGGGACTTCTTCGACCGCCCTGTACTGGAGGTCGCCCCCGACCTCCTCGGCCGCGTCCTCCTCCGCACCACCCCGGACGGTCCGATCGCCGTGCGCCTCACAGAGGTGGAGGCGTACGACGGCCCGAACGACCCCGGCTCGCACGCCTACCGTGGACGGACCCCCCGTAACGAGGTGATGTTCGGTCCGCCCGGACATGTGTACGTCTACTTCACCTACGGCATGTGGTTCTGCATGAACCTCGTCTGTGGCCCGGAGGGTCGGGCGAGCGCGGTGCTACTCCGCGCCGGCGAGATCGTCGAGGGTGCCGAGCTCGCACGCAAACGTCGACTTTCGGCCCGATATGACAGAGAACTGGCCAAAGGTCCGGCCCGCCTGGCCACCGCCCTGGGCGTCGACCGGGCCCTGGACGGCACGGACGCGTGTGCCTCCGGTGAGACCCCGCTGCGGATACTGACCGGCTTCCCCGCACCCTCCGACCAGGTACGGAACGGTCCGCGCACCGGAGTCGCCGGGGAGGGCGGCGACGGTGACGTCCACCCGTGGCGCTTCTGGGTGGCCAACGACCCGACGGTGAGCCCCTATCGGGCCCATGTACCCCGGCGTCGCTCAAGTTGACGCGTCCCTGGAAGGTGCGTAACGTAGCCCGAGCCGCTGAACCGGGTACGGCAATCGCCAGCAGCCGGAAGTGGCCACCCACTACCTACGACTTCCCCTGACGGGGTCGAATTCATCATGCCCGCATGCCTGAATTCGAACTCGCGGAGCTCGATTATGAGTCTCGACGGGAATCGGCTAGCGTAGTGAATGTCGAAAGGCCGACGGACGAGAGCCGGAAAGCCTTACGACAACCCGCCGACCGGGAATCGGACGCCGAAAGGATCTGATAGAGTCGGAACCGCCGGAAAGGGAAACGCGAAAGCGAGAACCTGGAAAGCACCGAGGAAATCGGATCGGAAAAAGATCTGATAGAGTCGGAAACACCGAAGGGAAGCCCGGAGGAAAGCCCGAGAGGGTGAGTACAAAGGAAGCGACCGTTCCTTGAGAACTCAACAGCGTGCCAAAAATCAACGCCAGATATGTTGATACCCCGTCCGTCGGAACATTCCGATGGTCGAGGTTCCTTTGAAAAAACACAGCGAGGACGCTGTGAACGGTCGGATCATTCCTCCGACTGTTCCGCTCTCGTGTGTGTGCACCGGATTACCGGTAAACATTCACGGAGAGTTTGATCCTGGCTCAGGACGAACGCTGGCGGCGTGCTTAACACATGCAAGTCGAACGATGAACCACTTCGGTGGGGATTAGTGGCGAACGGGTGAGTAACACGTGGGCAATCTGCCCTTCACTCTGGGACAAGCCCTGGAAACGGGGTCTAATACCGGATAACACTTTCACGGGCATCTGTGAGGGTTAAAAGCTCCGGCGGTGAAGGATGAGCCCGCGGCCTATCAGCTTGTTGGTGAGGTAATGGCTCACCAAGGCGACGACGGGTAGCCGGCCTGAGAGGGCGACCGGCCACACTGGGACTGAGACACGGCCCAGACTCCTACGGGAGGCAGCAGTGGGGAATATTGCACAATGGGCGAAAGCCTGATGCAGCGACGCCGCGTGAGGGATGACGGCCTTCGGGTTGTAAACCTCTTTCAGCAGGGAAGAAGCGAGAGTGACGGTACCTGCAGAAGAAGCGCCGGCTAACTACGTGCCAGCAGCCGCGGTAATACGTAGGGCGCAAGCGTTGTCCGGAATTATTGGGCGTAAAGAGCTCGTAGGCGGCTTGTCACGTCGATTGTGAAAGCCCGAGGCTTAACCTCGGGTCTGCAGTCGATACGGGCTAGCTAGAGTGTGGTAGGGGAGATCGGAATTCCTGGTGTAGCGGTGAAATGCGCAGATATCAGGAGGAACACCGGTGGCGAAGGCGGATCTCTGGGCCATTACTGACGCTGAGGAGCGAAAGCGTGGGGAGCGAACAGGATTAGATACCCTGGTAGTCCACGCCGTAAACGGTGGGAACTAGGTGTTGGCGACATTCCACGTCGTCGGTGCCGCAGCTAACGCATTAAGTTCCCCGCCTGGGGAGTACGGCCGCAAGGCTAAAACTCAAAGGAATTGACGGGGGCCCGCACAAGCGGCGGAGCATGTGGCTTAATTCGACGCAACGCGAAGAACCTTACCAAGGCTTGACATACACCGGAAACGTCTGGAGACAGGCGCCCCCTTGTGGTCGGTGTACAGGTGGTGCATGGCTGTCGTCAGCTCGTGTCGTGAGATGTTGGGTTAAGTCCCGCAACGAGCGCAACCCTTGTTCTGTGTTGCCAGCATGCCCTTCGGGGTGATGGGGACTCACAGGAGACCGCCGGGGTCAACTCGGAGGAAGGTGGGGACGACGTCAAGTCATCATGCCCCTTATGTCTTGGGCTGCACACGTGCTACAATGGCCGGTACAATGAGCTGCGATACCGTGAGGTGGAGCGAATCTCAAAAAGCCGGTCTCAGTTCGGATTGGGGTCTGCAACTCGACCCCATGAAGTCGGAGTCGCTAGTAATCGCAGATCAGCATTGCTGCGGTGAATACGTTCCCGGGCCTTGTACACACCGCCCGTCACGTCACGAAAGTCGGTAACACCCGAAGCCGGTGGCCCAACCCTTGTGGAGGGAGCTGTCGAAGGTGGGACTGGCGATTGGGACGAAGTCGTAACAAGGTAGCCGTACCGGAAGGTGCGGCTGGATCACCTCCTTTCTAAGGAGCACATAGCCGACTGCAGGCGAATGACCTGCACGGTTGCTCATGGGTGGAACGTTGATTATTCGGTCTGACTCTCGGGTCGGAGGCTGCAAGTACTGCTCTTCGGAGCGTGGAACGCATGATCTTCGGGCGGGGTTCGGCCGGGCACGCTGTTGGGTGTCTGAGGGAATGATCTTCCTTCAGTCGCCGGCCCCAGTGAACTCCAGGCTCTGGCTTGGGGGTGATGGGTGGCTGGTCGTTGTTTGAGAACTGCACAGTGGACGCGAGCATCTGTGGCCAAGTTTTTAAGGGCGCACGGTGGATGCCTTGGCACCAGGAACCGATGAAGGACGTGGGAGGCCGCGATAGTCCCCGGGGAGTCGTCAACCAGGCTTTGATCCGGGGGTTTCCGAATGGGGAAACCCGGCAGTCGTCATGGGCTGTCACCCACTGCTGAACACATAGGCAGTGTGGAGGGAACGAGGGGAAGTGAAACATCTCAGTACCCTCAGGAAGAGAAAACAACCGTGATTCCGGGAGTAGTGGCGAGCGAAACCGGATGAGGCCAAACCGTATGCGTGTGAGACCCGGCAGGGGTTGCGTATACGGGGTTGTGGGATCTCTCTTTCACGGTCTGCCGGCCGTGAGACGAGTCAGAAACCGTTGATGTAGGCGAAGGACATGCGAAAGGTCCGGCGTAGAGGGTAAGACCCCCGTAGCTGAAACATCAGCGGCTCGTTTGAGAGACACCCAAGTAGCACGGGGCCCGAGAAATCCCGTGTGAATCTGGCGGGACCACCCGCTAAGCCTAAATATTCCCTGGTGACCGATAGCGGATAGTACCGTGAGGGAATGGTGAAAAGTACCCCGGGAGGGGAGTGAAATAGTACCTGAAACCGTGTGCCTACAAGCCGTGGGAGCACTTCGGTGTGACTGCGTGCCTTTTGAAGAATGAGCCTGCGAGTTTGCGGTGTGTTGCGAGGTTAACCCGTGTGGGGTAGCCGTAGCGAAAGCGAGTCCGAATAGGGCGTATGAGTAGCACGCTCAAGACCCGAAGCGGAGTGATCTAGCCATGGGCAGGTTGAAGCGGAGGTAAGACTTCGTGGAGGACCGAACCCACCAGGGTTGAAAACCTGGGGGATGACCTGTGGTTAGGGGTGAAAGGCCAATCAAACTCCGTGATAGCTGGTTCTCCCCGAAATGCATTTAGGTGCAGCGTCGTGTGTTTCTTGCCGGAGGTAGAGCACTGGATAGGCGATGGGCCCTACCGGGTTACTGACCTTAGCCAAACTCCGAATGCCGGTAAGTGAGAGCACGGCAGTGAGACTGTGGGGGATAAGCTCCATGGTCGAGAGGGAAACAGCCCAGAGCATCGACTAAGGCCCCTAAGCGTACGCTAAGTGGGAAAGGATGTGGAGTCGCAGAGACAACCAGGAGGTTGGCTTAGAAGCAGCCACCCTTGAAAGAGTGCGTAATAGCTCACTGGTCTAGTGATTCCGCGCCGACAATGTAGCGGGGCTCAAGCGTACCGCCGAAGTCGTGTCATTGCAGCATATAGCCCCAACGGGTGCTGTGATGGGTAGGGGAGCGTCGTCTGCCGGGTGAAGCAGCACCGGAAGGTAGTTGTGGACGGTTGACGAGTGAGAATGCAGGCATGAGTAGCGATTCACACGTGAGAAACGTGTGCGCCGATTGACTAAGGGTTCCTGGGTCAAGCTGATCTGCCCAGGGTAAGTCGGGACCTAAGGCGAGGCCGACAGGCGTAGTCGATGGATAACCGGTTGATATTCCGGTACCCGCTGTGAAGCGTCAAACATCGAACCAGGCGATGCTAAGTCCGTGAAGCCGTTCCGGACCCTTCGGGGAAAGGAAAGTGGTGGAGCCGACGGACCAGACTTGTAGTAGGTGAGTGATGGGGTGACGCAGGAAGGTAGTCCATCCCGGGCGGTGGTTGTCCCGGGGTAAGGGTGTAGGACGCTGTCTAGGCAAATCCGGACAGCACATAGTCTGAGACCTGATGCCGAGCCGATTGTGGTGAAGTGGATGATCCTATGCTGTCGAGAAAAGCCTCTAGCGAGTTTCATGGCGGCCCGTACCCTAAACCGACTCAGGTGGTCAGGTAGAGAATACCGAGGCGTTCGGGTGAACTATGGTTAAGGAACTCGGCAAAATGCCCCCGTAACTTCGGGAGAAGGGGGGCCACACCTGGTGAGAGAGTTTTCCTCTTGAGCTGGGGGTGGCCGCAGAGACCAGCGAGAAGCGACTGTTTACTAAAAACACAGGTCCGTGCGAAGCCGTAAGGCGATGTATACGGACTGACGCCTGCCCGGTGCTGGAACGTTAAGGGGACCGGTTAGCTCTGATTCGTCGGGGCGAAGCTGAGAACTTAAGCGCCAGTAAACGGCGGTGGTAACTATAACCATCCTAAGGTAGCGAAATTCCTTGTCGGGTAAGTTCCGACCTGCACGAATGGCGTAACGACTTCTCGACTGTCTCAACCATAGGCCCGGTGAAATTGCACTACGAGTAAAGATGCTCGTTTCGCGCAGCAGGACGGAAAGACCCCGGGACCTTTACTACAGTTTGATATTGGTGTTCGGTTCGGCTTGTGTAGGATAGCTGGGAGACTTTGAAACTCGGACGCCAGTTCGGGTGGAGTCGTCGTTGAAATACCAGTCTGGTCGTGCTGGATGTCTAACCTGGGTCCGTGATCCGGATCAGGGACAGTGTCTGATGGGTAGTTTAACTGGGGCGGTTGCCTCCTAAAGAGTAACGGAGGCGCCCAAAGGTTCCCTCAGCCTGGTTGGCAATCAGGTGTTGAGTGTAAGTGCACAAGGGAGCTTGACTGTGAGACCGACGGGTCGAGCAGGGACGAAAGTCGGGACTAGTGATCCGGCGGTGGCTTGTGGAAGCGCCGTCGCTCAACGGATAAAAGGTACCCCGGGGATAACAGGCTGATCTTCCCCAAGAGTCCATATCGACGGGATGGTTTGGCACCTCGATGTCGGCTCGTCGCATCCTGGGGCTGGAGTCGGTCCCAAGGGTTGGGCTGTTCGCCCATTAAAGCGGTACGCGAGCTGGGTTTAGAACGTCGTGAGACAGTTCGGTCCCTATCCGCTGTGCGCGTAGGAGTCTTGAGAAGGGCTGTCCCTAGTACGAGAGGACCGGGACGGACGAACCTCTGGTGTGCCAGTTGTTCTGCCAAGGGCATGGCTGGTTGGCTACGTTCGGGAGGGATAACCGCTGAAAGCATCTAAGCGGGAAGCCTGCTTCGAGATGAGGACTCCCACCTCTATAAGAGGGTAAGGCTCCCAGTAGACGACTGGGTTGATAGGCCGGATCTGGAAGCCAGGTAACTGGTGGAGGTGACCGGTACTAATAGGCCGAGGGCTTGTCCTCAGTTGCTCGCGTCCACTGTGTTAGTTCTGAGGCAACGACTGTTGCCGGCTAGAGCTGAACACACAATTGAAGAGTGTGCTTGTTCGCTCGAAACCATTAGGGTTTCGGTGGTCATAGCGTGAGGGAAACGCCCGGTTACATTCCGAACCCGGAAGCTAAGCCTCACAGCGCCGATGGTACTGCAGGGGGGACCCTGTGGGAGAGTAGGACGCCGCCGAACAATCTTTGGAGGACCCCTGGTCACCAGCGTTCAGCTGGGACCGGGGGTCCTTTTGTTTTTACAATGCTTGCGGTACCGAAGACAGGAGTCACCATGTCCACCAACTCGCCCGACGACCGACCGGAGCGCGACCAGCGGCGACGGGACAGTGGTGACCGCGGCGATCGTGGCGGATACCGCGGGGACCGCAACGACCGTGGGGACCGCGGCGGTTACGGCCGTCGTGATGACCGTCGGGACGACAACCGCAGCGGTGGCGGCGGCGGTTACGGCCGGCGTGACGACAACCGTGGCGGCGGTGGCGGCTATGCCCGCCGTGACGACCGGCGCGACGACAACCGCGGTGGCGGTGGCGGTGGCGGCTATGCCCGCCGTGACGACCGGCGTGACGACAGCCGTGGTGGCGACCGTCCCCCCTTCCGCCGCGACGACCGCCGTGACGACAACCGGCGTGACGACAACCGGCGTGACGACAACCGCGGTGGCGGCTACGGCCGTCGGGACGACAACAGGGGCTCCCGTCCGTCGTTCCAGCGCGATGACCGTGGCGACCGGGGCGGTTTCCGCCGTGATGACCGCCGTGATGACCGGCGCGACGACAACCGCGGTGGCGGTGGCGGTGGCGGCTATGCCCGCCGTGACGACCGGCGTGACGACAGCCGTGGTGGCGACCGTCCCCCCTTCCGCCGCGACGACCGCCGTGACGACAACCGGCGTGACGACAACCGCGGTGGCGGCTACGGCCGGCGTGATGACAACCGTGGCGGTGGCGGTTACGGCAGGCGCGACGACAGCCGTGGCGGCGGCTACGCTCGCCGCGATGACCGCGATCGTGGTGACCGGGACCGCGGGTTCCATCGTGACGACCGTGGTGGCGACCGTCCTCCCTTCCGCCGTGACGACCGCGGTGACCGTCCGGCTCCCGCTTTCCGGCGCGACGACCGCGGTGACCGTCCGGCTCCCGCCTTCCGGCGCGACGACCGTGACGACCGAGGCGGCTACGGCCGCAGGGACGACCGTCGCGATGACAACCGTGGTGGCGGCTACGGTCGCCGTGACGACCGCCGTGACGACAGCCGGGGCGGCGACCGCGACACCCGCGGCGGCTTCCGTGGCCGTGACGACCGCGGCCGTGACGACCGTGGCCGTGACGACCGTGGCCGCACCCCCCGCCGTGACGACAGCCGTGGTGGCGGTTACGGCCGGCGTGACGACAGCCGTGGCGGCGGTGGCGGCTATGCCCGCCGTGACGACCGGCGAGACGACCGCCGCGATGACCGGCGCGGCGGCGGCCGCTTCCGTGACGAGCGGGAGCGGGACCGCGATCGCGAGCCGATCAAGCGGCTGCCGATCCCGGAGGACGTCACCGGCGACGAGATCGACAAGGACGTACGGCAGGAGCTGCAGAGCCTGCCCAAGGGGCTCGCGGAGGACGTCGCCAAGAACCTGGTGATGGTCGCGCGGCTCATCGACGAGGACCCCGAGGGTGCCTACGGCTACTCCAAGGTGGCCCTGCGGCTGGCGTCCCGTGTCGCCGCCGTGCGCGAGGCGGCCGGGTTCGCCGCGTATGCGAACCAGAAGTACTCCGAGGCGCTCGCCGAGTTCCGGGCCGCGCGGCGGATGACCGGCACCGTGGACCTGTGGCCGGTGATGGCCGACTGCGAGCGTGGGCTCGGCAGGCCGGAGAAGGCGCTGGACATGGCCGGCGCCCCCGAGGTGCACAAGCTCGACAAGGCAGGCCAGGTCGAGATGCGGCTCGTCGCGGCCGGTGCCCGGCGTGACATGGGGCAGCTGGACGCGGCGATCGTGACGCTGCAGAGCCCCGAGCTGGCCTCCAGCTCCGTACAGCCGTGGACCGCGCGACTGCGGTACGCCTATGCCGACGCCCTGCTGGCCGCCGGCCGTACCGACGAGGCGCGGGAGTGGTTCGCCAAGGCCGTCGAGGCCGACCGGGACGGCAGCACGGACGCCTCCGACCGGCTGGCCGAGCTGGACGGGGTCGAGTTCGTCGACGCCCTGGACGAGGACGACGAGCCCGGGGAGACGACGGAAGAGGCCGAGGCCGACACCGACATCGACACCGACATCGACACGGACACCGAGAAGGACACCGAGAAGGACACCGACAGCGACACGGACACGGACACCGAGAAGGACTGATCTCGGCGCGTGACACAGAGGGCAGGCTCCCATCGGGGCCTGCCCTCTTTCGCTTCCAGAGCCCCTTAGGAGCCTTCGCAGGCTCTGGAGGCTCGGAGCATTCACACGTCGAGCGCCCGCAGTACCAGTCCCGACGCCGGTTTCGGGCCGAAGGACGTCGACTTGCGGGGCATCGTCACGCCCTGGCGGGCCAGGTCGCGTACGACCTCCTCGCGGACCGGGTGCAGCAGGACCGCCGTACCGCCGTCGCGTTCGGCTTTGGCGACCGTCGCGGCGGTGTCGTGGATGTACGCGATGTGCGCGTGCGAGTCCTCGGGGATGTGCCAGAGATGTTCCAGGAGCGTGGTGTGCAGGACGGTGGCGTCCAGGGTGCGCCAGGCGGCCGGGCGGTCGGCGGGGACCGTGCGGGCCAGGAGGTCCGGGTCGGGGCGGTCCAGCAGGTGGAACGTGCCGTCACCGGCCAGCAGGAACGCGTTGCCGGCACAGGCCGCGTCCGCGAGCGCCTCCTGGGCCTTCGGCAGCGGGACGTCGAGCCGTCGTACCCGGAAATGGCCCTCGACGGCCGTCAGGGCGTCCGCGACCGGCAGGCCGTGCAGCAGACGGTGGATGGCGCGGACCCGCAGCGGGTAGCGGGCGGTGTCGACGAGGAGGACCAGGCCGTAGTCCCAGGGGCTGGGGGAGGCGTGCTCCGCGCGTAGACGAAGGTATGTGGCCCAGCGGTGGTGGCCGTCGGCGATCAGGGCCTGGTGGTGGGCCAGGTCGGACTGGACGCGGGCCACCTCGGCGGGGTCGGTGATCGACCAGAGTCGGTGGTGGAAGCCGTCCTCGGTGGTCGTGGCGAGGAGCGGGGGGCGGTCGGCGACCGTCTCGACGATCTCGGCGGTCGTGCCGTTGCCGCGGTAGGTCAGCAGGAGGGGTTCGAGGTTCGCCGAGGTGGCGCGCATCAGGGCCGCACGGTCGGCGACGACCGGGGGCATGACCTCCTCGTGCGGCAGCACCACGCCCTCGGACGGCTCGGAGACCCGCAGGGCGCCGATGACGCCCCGTTGGAGCATGCCGTTGCCGTCGTGCTGCTCGTACACGTACAGACCCGGTTCGGGATCCGCGGTGAGGATGCCCTCGGCCTGCCAGCGGTGCAGGGTGTCGGCCGCCTGCTCGGTGCCGGCGCTGGGGGTGCCGGCCTGCGGAAGGATGAGGCGGACGATGTTGTGCGGGTCGGCGGACTGGAGGTGGTGCACGCCATCGGGGCGTACCACGACGTCGTACGGCGGGGAGGTGACGGCGGCCAGACTGCCGACCCGGTCGGGGTCGTAGCGAAGGCCTCGGAACGGGTTGAGTTCCAGGCCTCGGCGCTCCGTTGCTTCCGGGTGACCTGCAGTGTTCATCCCGGCATCGTACGTGTGTCAGTGGCGTGCGGGATGATCGGTGGGGAAAGGCGGGTCGACGAAGAGTGACAAGGAGCGATGGGGAATGAGCCAGGGCGTCAGGACTGGTCCCGAGGGCAGCGGACAGGCCCTGAGCACGGCGTATGACACGGCGCTGCTCGATCTGGACGGGGTGGTGTACGCGGGCGGCAGCGCCATCGCGCATGCCGTGGAGTCGCTGGAGGTGGCCCGGTCGGGCGGCATGCATCTGGCGTACGTCACCAACAACGCGCTGCGGACACCGGACGCGGTGGCCGGGCATCTCACCGAGCTGGGGATCCCGACGGACGCCGGTGATGTCATCACCTCGGCGCAGGCGGTGGCGCGGCTGATCAGCGAGCAGGTGCCGGCGGGGGCGCGGGTGCTGGTGATCGGCGGGGAGGGGCTGCGGGTCGCACTGCGGGAGCGCGGGCTCGAACCGGTGGAGTCGGCGGACGACGATCCGGCGGCGGTGGTGCAGGGATTCGGTGGTCCCGATCTGACGTGGGGGAGGTTCGCCGAGGCGTCGTACGCGGTCGCGCGCGGGGTGCCGTGGTTCGCGTCCAACACCGATCTGACGATTCCCAGCGGGCGGGGGATCGCGCCGGGCAACGGCGCGGCGGTCGAGGTGGTCCGGATCGCGACGGGGGCCGAGCCGCAGGTGGCCGGGAAGCCGCTGCCGCCGATGCACCGGGAGACGATCCTGCGGACGGGCGCGAAGCGGCCGTTGGTGGTCGGGGACCGGCTGGACACCGATATCGAGGGCGCGTTCAACGGCGGGGTCGACTCGCTGCTCGTGCTGACCGGTGTCACCGACGGGCGACAGCTGCTCGCCGCGCCGCCGCAGCACCGGCCGACCTATGTCGATGCCGATCTGCGCGGGTTGCTGACCGGGCAGCTCGAGGTCACGGCGGACGGTGACGGGTTCCGGTGCGGTGGCTGGACGGCGACCGCGGGGGCCGACCGGCTGGAGCTGGAGGGTGACGGCGAGGCGCTCGACGGGCTGCGGGCGCTGTGCGCGGCGGCCTGGACTGCGGCCGGCGAGGGCTCCTGCGGGCTGGACGGAGGCAAGGCGCTGGCGCGGCTCGGACTCTGACAAGGTCTCGGCCCCGCCGGGGCTCTGCGTCGCAGCGGTTCACAGGGACCAGGCATCGAGCGCGCATGCGAGGGTAGGCTAACCTAACTTTGTGTTGGTCGACAGTCCTCCCGAACCGCGCGCGGAGACCGCCCCCGCGCCCCCAACCCGCCGGGCGATACGGGCCCTTGGGCTCCTCGGCTCCGTCGTGATCCTGGTGCTCGTCGCCCTGGCGAGCATCGCGATCGGGGCGAAAGAGCTGCCGCTGGACCAGGTCTGGCACGGTCTGTTCCACGACACGGGGACATACGGCGATGTGGTCGTCGGCGAGCGGCTGTCGCGGACCGTCCTCGGACTGCTCGCCGGGGCCGCCCTCGGCCTGTCCGGGGCGGTGCTCCAGGCGCTCACCCGCAACCCGCTCGCCGATCCAGGACTGCTCGGCATCAACGCGGGCGCGTCGGCCGCCGTCGTCACCGCCATCACCTTCTTCGGCGTCACCACGCTGAACGGCTATGTGTGGTTCGCCTTCTTCGGCGCGGCCGCGGTGGGTGCGCTGGTGTGGTTCCTGGGCGGCAGCCGGGGTGCCACGCCGGTACGGCTCGTGCTCGCCGGTACGGCGGTCAGCGCCGCGCTCTACGGCTACCTCCAGGCCGTGATGATCACGGACGACGCCGCGCTCGGCAAGATGCGTTTCTGGACGGTCGGTTCGCTGGCCTCGGCCTCCGACTCCACGATCCTCCAGGTACTGCCCTTCCTCGCGGTCGGTACCCTGCTCGCCCTCGGGCTCGCCCGGCCGCTGAACGCCGTGGCGATGGGCGACGACACCGCGCGCGCCCTCGGCGCGAACCTCACCCGTACCCGGGGCCTGGCCATGCTCGCCGCCACCGTGCTGTGCGGCGCGGCCACCGCCGCCTGCGGCCCGATCGCCTTCGTCGGCCTGATGGTCCCGCATGTGGTGCGCTCCGTCACCGGCCCCGACCTGCGCTGGATCCTGCCGTACGCGACGGTCCTGTCACCCGTGCTGCTGCTCGGCGCCGATGTCTTCGGCAGGGTCGTCGCCCGTCCCTCGGAGCTCCAGGTCGGCATCGTCACCGCGATCATCGGCGGCCCGGTCTTCATTCTTCTCGTGCGACGGCGGAGGACGGCCCAGCTGTGAGGAACACCCGTACTCTGCGCACCCCCGGCGGGCTCTCCCTGCGGACCGACGTGCGCGCGTTCGTCGTCGTGGTCGCGCTGCTGCTGGCCGCGTCCGCCGCGAGCGTCGTGCTGATCGGCACCGGCGATTTCCCGATCTCCTTCGGAGACGTGCTGAAGACGCTGGCCGGCAACGGCACGGCCGGGCAGGACTTCATCGTCAACGAACTGCGGCTGCCGCGCGTCCTGGTCGGCCTGCTGGTCGGCGCCTCGCTCGGCCTCGGCGGCGCCCTCTTCCAGGCCGTCTCCCGCAACCCGCTGGGCAGTCCGGACGTGCTCGGTCTGTCCCAGGGGGCGACCTCCGGCGCGCTCGTCGTCATCGTCCTCATGTCCGGGAGCGCCGCCCAGGTCACGATCGGCGCGCTCGCGGGCGGACTGCTGACCGGGCTCGCCATCTACCTGCTCGCCTGGAAGCAGGGTGTGCACGGTTACCGCCTGGTCCTGGTCGGTATCGGCGTCTCCGCGATCGTCACCGCGGTCAACGGCTATCTGCTCACCAAGGCCGATCTGGTCGACGCGACCCGCGCGGTCGTCTGGATGACCGGCTCGCTCAACGGCCGTGACTGGAGCCAGGTCTGGCCGCTGCTCGCGCTGTGCGCCGTCCTTGTCCCGCTGGTCCTCGCCAACGCGCGCGGCCTGCGCATGATGGAGATGGGCGACGACGTGTCGTACGCCCTCGGGGTGCGGGTGGAGCGGGTGCGGATGCTGCTGTTGGTGTCGGCCGTCCTGCTGACCGCGGCGGCCACCGCCGCCGCCGGTCCGGTCACTTTCGTGGCGCTCACCGCCCCCCAGCTCGCCCGCCGCCTCACCCGCTCGCCCGGCCCCAACCTGCTGCCCTCCCTCTGCATGGGCGCCGCCCTGCTGGTCACCGCCGACTGGGCCTCGCAGCGCGCCTTCGGCGCCGACCAGCTGCCGGTCGGTGTGGTCACCGGCGTCCTGGGCGGGGTCTACCTGCTCTGGCTCCTGGTCACCGAACGCAAGGCGGGCCGGATATGACATCCCGAATCGGGCCGGACACGCGCGCGGTCCCCGAGTCAGACAGCAAGAGGAGCACTGTGAACCGCCTGTCCGCCGAGAACGTCACCCTTGCCTACGACCAGCGGGTCATCGCCGAGCAGCTGTCGGTGGAGATCCCGGACAACTCCTTCACGGTGATCGTCGGCCCCAACGCCTGCGGCAAGTCGACGCTCCTGCGCGCACTGTCCCGGATGCTCCGGCCCAGTCAGGGCCGGGTGCTGCTGGACGGGCAGGTCATCCAGTCGATGCCCGCGAAGAAGGTCGCCCGCACCCTCGGTCTGCTGCCGCAGTCGTCCATCGCGCCCGACGGCATCACCGTCGGCGATCTGGTCGGCCGCGGCCGCTACCCGCACCAGGGCATCCTGCGCCAGTGGTCCGCCGAGGACGAACGGGTCGTGCGGGAGTCGATGGCGCAGACGGGGGTCGCCGAACTCGCCGACCGGTACGTGGACGAGCTGTCCGGCGGTCAGCGGCAGCGCGTCTGGATCGCCATGGCCCTCGCCCAGCAGACCCCGCTGCTGCTCCTGGACGAGCCGACCACCTATCTGGACATCCAGCACCAGATCGACGTCCTCGACCTGTGTGCCGAGCTCCACGAGGAGCAGGGGCGCACGCTGGTCGCCGTGCTGCACGACCTCAACCACGCGGCCCGGTACGCCACCCACCTGATCGCGCTCAAGAGCGGCCGGGTCGTCGCCGAGGGCACCCCGAACGACATCGTCACCGCCGAACTGGTCGAGGAGGTGTTCGGGCTGCGCTGTCAGATCATCGACGACCCGGAGACGGGGACGCCGCTGGTGGTGCCGGCGGCGCGGAAGGCCAGGGTCACAACAACTTCCTGAGCCGGAACAGGTCCAGCAGGTTCGCCTCCAGGCGCACCCGGCCCGAGCCCCAGGCCCCGGCGAAGTTCAGCTCGCCGTCGACCAGGGCCACCAGGTCGTCGCCGGCCATGGCGAGTCTGATCTGTGCCTTCTCCCGAGGCGGCCCGGGGAAGGTCTCCTCCACCTCGATGCGGCCCCCGGTCAGCCGGCCGGCGAAGGTGACGTCCAGGTCGGTGATGTGGCAGCTCACCGAGCGGTCCATGGCGGCGGCCGCGCGGACATCGCCCTCGGCGCCGCCCATGCTGTGCGAGAGCTTGTCGAGTGCGGCGCGGCACTCCTCGATCGTGGCCATCGCGATCGACGGTACCCCAGCGGTTCGGGGTAGCGTCGGGGCATGACCGACTCTGTGCCCGAGGGCCAGGTGGCGGAGGCGGCGGAAACGGACCCGGTCGCGGTACCGGTCGAACCCGGGTACGACCCCGCCGCCCCCGCCCCGATCGACATCCCCCGCACCCCCACCGGCAACGCCGAGGTCGACGCCCAGCTCGACCGGCTGGGCGACGCCGACCACCTCGCCACGGACGGGCATCTGGAGGTGTACGAGGATGTACACCGGGGGCTGCGCGACGCGCTCACCGCGCTCGACGCCCGCCCGGGACCTGCGGGACCCCCGGGGCCCCCGGTGCCTTCACCGTCGTACCACCAGAGCAGGAGCTGAACCCACCGTGGCAGGAGTCGCACGTCGCCGTCTGGACGCGGAACTGGTCCGCCGGAAGCTGGCGCGCTCGCGCGAGCACGCGAGCCAGCTGATCGCTGCCGGGCGGGTCACCGTCGGCAAGACCGTCGCGACCAAGCCGGCCACCCAGGTGGAGACCGCCGCGGCGATCGTCGTGCAGAGCGACGACAGCGATCCCGAGTACGTGTCCAGGGGTGGGCACAAGCTTGCGGGCGCGCTGCAGGCGTTCGTACCGCAGGGGCTGAAGGTGGCCGGGCGGCGGGCGCTGGACGCCGGGGCGTCGACCGGCGGGTTCACCGATGTGCTGCTGCGGGCGGGGGCCGCGCATGTCGTCGCCGTCGACGTCGGATACGGCCAACTCGCGTGGTCTCTGCAGAGCGATGAACGCGTCACCGTCAAGGACCGTACGAACGTACGCGAGTTGACGCTTGAAGCGATCGATGGGGAGCCTGTGGATCTTGTCGTGGGTGATCTGTCCTTCATCCCGCTCGGGCTGGTGCTGCCGGCCCTGGCGCGGTGTGTGAAGCCGGACGCCGACCTGGTGATGATGGTCAAGCCGCAGTTCGAGGTGGGCAAGGAACGACTGGGCAGTGGTGGTGTCGTACGGAGTCCGCAACTGCGGGCGGAGGCCGTACGGGGGGTTGCCGAGAAGGCGTGGGGGCTGGGGCTCGGGGTGAAGGGTGTCACCGCCAGTCCGCTGCCCGGGCCGTCCGGCAACGTCGAGTACTTTCTGTGGCTGCGGGCCGGCGCACCCCAGTTGGATCCGGCCGACGTTGACCGTGCAGTGGCGGAGGGGCCGCGTTGACACAGAACCGAGCTCGTACTGTTTTCCTGCTGGCCCACACCGGGCGGCCCGCGGCCATCCGCAGCGCCGAACTCGTGGTCAAGGGGCTGCTGGCGGCCGGGGTCGGCGTACGGGTCCTGGATTTCGAGGCCGCGGACCTGCCGCTGCCCGACGAGGTCGAACTCGTCGAGGAGGCCTCGCCGCACAGCCTCGACGGCTGCGAGCTGCTGATCGTCCTCGGCGGTGACGGGACGCTGCTGCGCGGCGCCGAGTTCGCCCGCGCCTCCGGGGTGCCGATGCTCGGCGTCAACCTCGGCAGCGTCGGCTTCCTCGCGGAGGCCGAGCGGGACGACCTGGACAAGGTCGTCGACCGGGTGGTGAGCAAGGCGTACGAGGTCGAGGAACGGATGACCGTCGACGTCGTCGTGCACCGCAACGGGGACATCGTGCACACGGACTGGGCGCTGAACGAGGCGGCCGTCCAGAAGGCGGGCGCCGAGAAGCTCCTGGAAGTGGTGCTGGAGATCGACGGGCGGCCGGTGACGGGCTTCGGCTGCGACGGCATCGTGCTGTCGACGCCGACCGGGTCCACGGCGTACGCGTTCTCCGCGGGCGGGCCGGTGGTGTGGCCGGAGGTGGAGGCGCTGCTGATGGTGCCGATCTCCGCGCATGCGCTGTTCGCGAAGCCGCTGGTGACGTCGCCGGACTCGGTGCTGGCGGTGGAGGTGCTGCCGCACATCCAGCCGGGGGTGCTGTGGTGCGACGGGCGCCGGACCGTCGAGCTGCCGCCGGGGGCGCGGGTCGAGGTGCGGCGGGGAGCTGTGCCGGTGCGGCTGGCCCGGCTGCATCACGCGTCGTTCACGGACCGGCTGGTCGCGAAGTTCGCGCTGCCGGTGTCCGGATGGCGGGGTGCGCCGCACTAGCGGTCTGTGGGGGGTGGCCGGGGAGCTTCGGCGGCTGCGGGTGATTCGTGGTTGCTCGCGCAGTTCCCCGCGCCCCTGGGTGGGTCCGCTCGCCGGGGTGTCGAGGTGGTCGGTCGCGCCCGCGCGGCGGTAGCCGCACATCGATACAGCCCCGCGCCCCTTTGGGGCGCACCTCCACTCGCCCGGGTGACAGGGTGCCTCGCGCTTCTCCTGCCCTACCTCGTAAGGTCTTCCCCGTGCTGGAAGAAATGCGGATACGGTCCCTCGGAGTCATCGACGATGCCGTCGTCGAGCTGTCGCCGGGGTTCACCGCCGTCACCGGTGAGACCGGTGCGGGCAAGACCATGGTGGTCACCAGCCTGGGGCTGCTGCTCGGTGGGCGGGCCGATCCCGCGCTCGTGCGGATCGGCTCCGAGAAGGCGGTCGTCGAGGGACGGGTGACCGTGCCTCCGGGCACCTCCGCGGTCGTACGGGCCGAGGAGGCCGGTGCCGAGCTGGACGACGGGGCCCTGCTGATCAGCCGTACCGTCTCCGCCGAGGGGCGCTCGCGGGCGCACCTGGGCGGGCGGAGCGTGCCCGTGGGGCTGCTCGCCGAGCTCGCCGACGACCTGGTGGCCGTGCACGGGCAGACCGACCAGCAGGGTCTGCTGAAGCTGAACCGGCAACGGCAGGCCCTCGACCGGTACGCGGGCGACGGGGTCGCCGTACCGCTGGCCAAGTACGGCGAGGCCTACCGGCGGCTGCGGGCCGTCGCGGCCGAGCTGGAGGAGATCGTCACCCGCGCGCGTGAGCGGGCCCAGGAAGCCGACATGCTGCGCTACGGGCTCGACGAGATCGCCGGTGTGGAGCCGAGGGAGGGCGAGGACGTCGAGCTCGCCGAGGAGGCCGAGCGGCTCGGTCACGCCGAGGCGCTCGCGTCGGCCGCCACCGCCGCGCACTCCGCCCTCGCGGGCAACCCCGAGGACCCCGAGGGCATCGACGCGGCCACCCTCGTCGCGGGCGCGCACCGGGCCCTGGAGGCCGTACGGTCGCACGATCCGGCGCTGGCCGCGCTCGCCGACCGGCTCGGCGAGATCGGGATCCTGCTGGGCGATGTGGCGGGGGAGCTGGCGGGCTACGCCGACGACCTGGACGCCGATCCGCTGCGGCTCGCGGCCGTGGAGGAGCGGCGCGCCGCACTCACCGCGCTCACCCGCAAGTACGGCCGGCACGGCGACGGTGTCGACTCCGTGCTGGCGTGGGCCGAACAGGGCGCCGCCCGGCTGACCCAGCTCGACGGCGACGACGAGCGGATCGAGGAACTCACCGCCGAGCGGGACGCCCTCCGTGCCGAACTGGGCGGGCTCGCACAGGCGTTGACCGACGCGCGCACCGAGGCCGCCGACCGGTTCGCGGCCGCCGTCACCGCCGAACTGGGCTCCCTCGCGATGCCGCACGCGCGCGTGTCCTTCGTCATCCGGCAGACCGAGGACCCGGAGGGCGTGGAGGTCGGCGGGCGGACCGTGGCGTACGGGCCGTCCGGTGCCGACGAGGTCGAGCTGCTGCTCGCACCGCACCCCGGCGCCCCGCCCCGCCCGATCGCCAAGGGCGCCTCCGGGGGTGAGCTGTCCCGCGTGATGCTCGCGGTGGAGGTCGTCTTCGCGGGCACGGACCCGGTACCGACGTACCTCTTCGACGAGGTCGACGCGGGCGTCGGCGGCAAGGCGGCGGTGGAGATCGGGCGACGGCTGGCGAAGCTCGCCAAGTCGGCGCAGGTGGTCGTGGTCACCCACCTCCCACAGGTCGCCGCCTTCGCGGACCGGCAGCTGCTGGTCGAGAAGACCAACGACGGCACGGTGACAAGGTCCGGCGTCAAGGTCCTGGAGGGCGAGGAGCGGGTCAAGGAACTGTCCCGCATGCTGGCGGGCCAGGAGGACTCGGAAACGGCACGGGCACACGCGGAAGAGCTCTTGGCAGCGGCACGGGCTGACGACTGACGTGGGGGCTGGGCGCCCCGAAGGGGCGCGGGGAACTGCGCGACCAGCCCCCACTCAGCCGCACTCGACATGGCGCCGTACCACCCCCACGGCCGCCCCGCCTCCGCACTCATCTCAGCATTTTCATCACTCTCCCGGGTGACACACTCCGGCGCATGCCCCGCCCCGCCCCGGTATGCCCCACCCGGAGCTCCGCACCGGCCCCCTCGGCCCGATACCTTCTGTACGTACCCTCGTGACCGCCCCGAAGCCGAACCAGGAGCCCGGCCGCGTGAGCCTCGTGAGCAGCAACGCACCGCTCGGTCAGTCGCCCCTGCGCACCGTTCAGGTGCTCGGCGGCGGCAACGCCGGCAGCAGCGCGCACGTGCGTTCGCTGACCGCCGGCCTTGTCGCGCGGGGCGTGCGGGTCACGGTGTGCGCCCCCGCCGAGGCCGACCGGGCCTACGACTTCTCCGGCGTCGGCGCCGACCATGTGCACGTGCCCCGCAGCAGCGACCCCGGGTCGGTCGCCGCGCTGCGCGCGGCCTGCACCGACGCCGACCTGGTGCATGCCCACGGCCTGCACGCCTCCTTCCGGGCGGTGCTGGCCCTGAGCGGCCGCAGTACCCCCCTCATCGTCACCTGGCACAACCGCGCGCACGCCGAAGGCGCCCGGGCGCATCTGCTGAGGATGCTGGAGCGGCGGGTGGTACGGGCGGCCGCCGTGGTGCTCGGGACGACCTCCGACCTGGTGGACCGGGCCCGCCGTACCGGCGCCCGGGACGCCCGTCTCGCCGCGATCGCGCTGCCCGGCCTGCGGCGGCCCGTGGAGCAGGACGAGGCGGAGCTGCTGCGCCCCAAGGTGCGGGCCGAACTCGGTGCGACCGGACGGCCGTTGCTCATCGCCGTCGGCTCCCTCGAACGGCATCGCGGCTACGACGTCCTGCTGGACGCGGCGCACGCCTGGTGCCGGCTCGATCCGGTGCCGCTCCTGGTCATCGCGGGGGAGGGGCCGCAGCGCGCGGAGTTGCAGCGACGGATCGAGGACGAGGATCTGCCCGCCCGGCTCATCGGGCGCCGCGACGACGTCGCCGAGCTGCTCGCCGCCGCCGATCTGGCGCTGCTGCCCAGCAGTTGGGAGTCCCGCTCGGTCCTCGCCCAGGAGGCCCTGCACGCAGGCGTGCCCCTCGTCGCGACGGCCGTCGGCGGGGTCCCCGACCTCGTCGGCGACGCGGCCGAACTCGTCCCGTACGGCGACGCGCCGGCCCTCGCGAGCACCGTCGTACGCCTGCTCGGCGACCCCGAGCGCTGCGAGGAACTGCGTGCCAAGGGCGCCCGGCAGGCGGCGAGCTGGCCGACGGAGGACGAGACCGTGGCCCAGGTGCTCAGCGTGTACGACGAGTTGACGCAGCCCCGGCCGCTTCCCTAGGGGGCGTGCCTGCGGGCCCGCAGCGCCAGGCTCAACGCCAGTACCACCTGCGGGTCGTCGAGGTCCGTGCCCAGCAACTCCCCGATGCGGGCGAGGCGGTTGTAGAGGGTCTGGCGGTTGAGATGGAGTTCCCGGGCCGTCTCCGCCTTGCGGCCCGCGTGCGCCAGATAGGTCTCCAGGGTGGGCAGCAACGGCGGCCTGGAGCGGTTGTCGTGGTCGCGGAGGGGGCCGATCGCGCGGTCCACGAAGGCCGCGAGGTCGGGGTGGTCGCGCAGCCGCCACAGGAGGAGGTCGATGTCGAGGCTGCGGGCGTCGTACCAGGGGCGTTCGGAGAGGCCCTGGGCGGCCGTCGCCGTCTCGGCCGCGTGCCGCAGCCCCGCGGACGCCGCCGCCCAGCCGCCGGCCGCCCCGACCACCACGACCGGGGGAGCGGCCCCGGGGCGCTGTATCCCGGCGCGCTCCACCCCCGCCCGCAGCGCCGCCGCGACCCGGTCCGCGACCGTCGCCCGCTCCGTCTCCGAGCGCAGGCCCAGCAGCAGGGGCACACGGCCCTCGACCGGTCGTACGCCGAGCAGGACGGGGACGCCCACGGCCGCCAGCTCCTCGCCGACCGCACGGGCCAGCACCGCCCAGCCCCCGCCGGGGGAGAGGGAGTCGCCGACCCGCATGACCACCGGCAGCAGCGGGCTGTTGCCCGGCTTGAAGCCGAGGACGCGGGCCTGGGCCGGGGCGTCCTCCGCGCTGATACGGCCCTCGGCGAGGTCGGTCAGGAAGTCGCCGCGCCCGCGGGCCGCCAGCTCCTCCTCCTGGCGGGCCTGCATCAGGACGACGGCCAGGATGCCCGCGGCCCGCTCGGCGGCGATGCGGTGGACGGGCGCGAGGGGCGCCCTGACCGGCAGCAGGACCAGCCGGCCGCGTACCGATCCCGTCCCCGGCCCGCCGCCCGGCACGTCCACCAGGACCGTCCCGGCCGGCGGCGGCGCGTCCTTGTGCTGGCCACGCATCCCCTCCCACACCTGGAGCGGGTCCGCGCCCTCGGGCCCTGACCCGGCGGCGTACAGCAGCTGGCCGTCGGGCGTCTCCAGGAACACCGGGTTGCCGCTGAAGTCGGCCAGGATGGCGAGCACCTGGGGAATCCCGCCGCCGCCCAGCAGGGCCCCGGTGCAGCGGCGGTGCACCTCCTCGGCACGCTGGAGGAGCGTGTAGTGGTGGTTGACGATCTCGGTGTGGATCTCCTCCGTCACCGTCACGAAGGGCACCTCGCGGTGCAGCACGACGAGCGGCAGCCCGGTCGCCCGGGCGGTGTCGACGAGGGTGGCGGGCAGCCTGGAGAAACGCGCGCCCAGCTCCACCACCAGGGCGGCGATGCCCCGCTCGGCGAGCGTGCGCACGAACGCCCGCTGGTCGGTGGGCCGGGTACCCAGGCCGTAGCCGGTGGTGAGCAGCAACTCGCCGCCCTTCAGCAGCGAGGCGATGTTCGGCACCTCGCCCGTGTGCACCCAGCGCACGGTCCGGCCCAGCCGGTCGGCGCCCGCCAGGATCTCCGGGAGCCCACTGCGCAGCCCGGGCAGCTCCAGCGCCCGCTGCACGGTGATCCCGGCGCCCTGAGACTCGAATCCGCTGCCCGTACCGCTGTCCATGGAGCGGACGCTACCTGGGCGAACGCTGTCACGGCACCTTCCGTCACACCGGTTCGATGTTGTGGTTGAAGCGGAACACGTTGTCCGGGTCCCACCGCCGCTTCACCTTGCCGAGCCGCAGCGCGTTCTCCACGCCCAGACCGGCCCGCACCCGCTCGGGACCCTCGTCGCCGACGAGGTTGAGGCAGACCGTGCCGGTGGACCACGGCCGGACGCCGGCGCGGACACCCCGTACCCAGGCGATCGCCCGCTCGTCGTCGCCCGGGTCCGCCCAGCTGCCGAAGGGGTGCACCACCCAGGGCGCGCCGCGGTACGCCACCGGGTACTCTGCCGGTCCCGAGGCGATCGCCCCGCCCTGCGGGAACAGCAGCAGCCGGGTACCGGTCGGCACCGGCATACAGTCCGCGCGTTCGCAGCAGACGTCCACCGCCGCGTCGGGCAGCGCGGCCAGACACTCGGCGGACCAGTGATCGCGCAGCCCGGAAGGACTGTCGAGCAGGCCCTGCACCTCGGTGTACGGCATCGGGCCGACGGCCTCCGCCTCGTGCGGCAGCGCGAGCAGCGGCCCGGCGAGCCCGCGCAGGCCCTCCTCACCGCCCGCATACGTGACCAGTGCGGTGCACAGCAGCCTGCCCACCAGGTGCTCGGGTACGGAATCCGCAGGCGGGCCCGTCCCGAACAGGACCGCGCCGCCGACCTCGTCCGGGCCGGTGCTGATCACCTCACGGAAGGCGCGGACGACGTCAGGGCCGAACGACGGCGGGTACAGCAGCAGCGCGACGCAGAACACCGGCAGTTCGTGCAGCTCCAGGGTGAGCGCGGTGGCGACACCGAAGTTCCCGCCACCGCCGTGCAGGGCCCAGAACAGCTCCTGGTTCTCGTCCGCGTCGGCGTGGACGCGCTCGCCGTCGGCGGTGACCAGCTCGACGCCGATCAGGTTGTCGACGGCGGGCCCGAAGGCACGGTCCAGCCAGCCGGAGCCACCGCCGAGCACAAACCCGGCGACCCCCGTGCCGGCGGCCCGGGCGCCGGTGGTGGCGAGGCCGTAGGGCCGGGTGGCACGGTCCAGACGGCCGATGGCGGCCCCGCCCTGCACGCGTACCGCTTCCGCCGCCGGGTCGACGGTCACCTCGTGCATCCGGCGCAGGTCCACCACGAGCGCGCCGTCGGCGACCGCCGAGCCCGCCACGCCGTGCCCCCCACCGCGCACCGCGATCTTCAGATCCAGCTCCCGCCCGAACCGGACGGCACGGACCACGTCGGAGTCACCCGCGCACTGGGCGATCACGGCCGGCCGTCGATCGACCATGCCGTTGAAGACGGCGCGGGCTTCGTCGTACCCCGGGTCCCCCGGAGCGAACACATCGCCGACCAGATCCTCACGGAGCACGGCGAGAGCCATGTGTGCCTTGGAGGGGGCACCCATGACTACGAGCCTAAGCTGGAGCGCCCCAAAGGGGCGCGGGGAACTGCGCGACCAGCCACGACGAACCCGCAGCCGAGAACCGGTCGCACATCCCCCATCGGCTACCCCCCGTACGCGCCGGACGCAGTCAACCGCAGCGCCGTATCGATCAACGGCACATGACTGAACGCCTGCGGGAAGTTCCCCACCTGCCGCTTCAGCCGCGGATCCCACTCCTCCGCCAGCAACCCGAGGTCGTTCCGCAGAGAGAGAAGCTTCTCGAACAGCTTCCGCGCCTCGTCGACACGCCCGATCATCGCGAGGTCGTCGGCCATCCAGAACGAGCAGGCCAGGAAGGCCCCCTCGTCCCCGGGAAGCCCGTCCACGCCCTCCTCGCCGCCCGAGGTCGGGTAGCGCAGGATGAAGCCGTCCGGCGTGGACAGCTCCCGCTGGATCGCCTCGATCGTGCCGATGACCCGCTTGTCGTCCGGGGGCAGGAACCCCATCTGGGGGATCAGCAGCAGCGACGCGTCCAGCTCCTGCGAGCCGTACGACTGCGTGAACGTGTTCCGCTCCTTGTCGTAGCCCTTCTCACAGACGTCCCGGTGGATGTCGTCGCGCAGTTCCTTCCAGCGCTCCAGCGGCCCGTCCGCGTCCCCGGACTCGATCAGCTTGATGGTGCGGTCCACCGCGACCCAGGCCATCACCTTGGAGTGCACGAAGTGCCGGCGCGGGCCGCGCACCTCCCAGATGCCCTCGTCGGGCTCGTCCCAGTGGTCCTCCAGGTAGCGGATGAGCTTCAGCTGGAGCAGGGACGCGTAGTCGTTGCGGGCCAGGCCGGTCATGTGGGCCAGGTGCAGGGCCTCGGTGACCTCGCCGTAGACGTCCAGCTGGAGCTGGTGTGCCGCGCCGTTGCCGACCCGGACCGGGGCCGAGTTCTCGTAGCCGGGCAGCCAGTCCAGCTCGGCCTCGCCCAGCTCCCGCTCGCCGGCGATGCCGTACATGATCTGCAGGTTCTCGGGGTCGCCGGCGACCGCGCGCAGCAGCCACTCGCGCCAGGCGCGGGCCTCCTCGCGGTAGCCGGTGCGCAGCAGCGAGGACAGGGTGATGGCCGCGTCGCGGAGCCAGGTGTAGCGGTAGTCCCAGTTGCGGACACCGCCGATGTCCTCCGGCAGGGAGGTCGTCGGGGCCGCGACGATACCGCCCGTGGGGGCGTACGTCAGCGCCTTGAGGGTGATCAGCGAGCGGACCACCGCCTCGCGGTACGGGCCGTGGTACGTGCAGTGCTCGACCCAGTCCCGCCAGAAGTCCTCGGTCGCCTGCAGCGACTGCTCCGGTTCCGGCAGCGCCGGCGGCTCCTTGTGCGAGGGCTCCCAGGAGATCGTGAACGCGATCCGGTCACCCGGGGCCACCGTGAAGTCCGCGTACGTGGTCAGCGCCTTGCCGTAGGTCTCGGCCTCCGTGTCGAACCACACCGAGTCGGGGCCCGCGACGGCGACCGTACGCCCGTCGTGCTTGTGCACCCAGGGGACCACCCGGCCGTAGGAGAACCGCATGCGCAGGACCGAGCGCATGGGGACCCGGCCGGTGACGCCCTCGACGATGCGGATCAGCTGGGGCGCGCCGTCACGCGGGGGCATGAAGTCGGTGACCCGGACCGTGCCGCGCGGGGTGTCCCACTCCGACTCCAGGATCAGCGAGTCGCCCCGGTAGGTGCGGCGGGCCGCGGTCGGCGGCTGCGAGTCGGCCGCGTGTGCCGGGCCGAGCCGCCAGAAACCGTGTTCCTCGGTGCCCAGCAGACCGGCGAAGATGGCATGCGAGTCGAAGCGGGGCAGGCACAGCCAGTCCACTGTGCCGTCCCGGCAGACCAGGGCGGCGGTCTGCATGTCTCCGATGAGTGCGTAGTCTTCGATGCGCCCGGCCACGTGCAACTCCAGTCGAACGGCCACGTCACCCCCCAGGCAAAAGGGGGGCTGTCGCTAGTGCGGTCAAGGGGGTTGTTGTTGTGCGTCGTTGAGCGGTGAAGCAAAGCAGTCCGCCGTGCCCTGAGGCAAAACGACAGTCATAGCTCAACGAACTGCCAAGCTCTCGTTGTTCCGGGAGTGACGGGCGGGGGTGTGCCGTGTATTCCGGCCGGGCTCGGCAGCGAGTGTCCGAGCAGGATACGACGCACGTAGATGATCTGCGTGCCGCTCCGGGCAACCCGTGTGGGCCGAACGAGTGAGCTGTGCGTGAGATCCACGTTAACCGGGAGCGTCTGTGTGCCGACGTGTGCACGGAGCGTGGCCGGGGGCCATCTCTCCGAGGCGCTGATACCCTGGTAGCCCGTGGACCGGTGGGCACGAAACCCCCGAACCGCAGCGACGGCACCACCCCGGAAACTCCAGGACGGCAGCCGTACCGCACGACAGATCGCGACCACGGGAGCCCCCTCTTGGCCATGCCGCCGAAATCTACGACGACCAAGCACATCTTCGTCACCGGGGGTGTCGCCTCCTCGCTCGGCAAGGGCCTCACCGCCTCCAGCCTGGGCATGCTGCTCAAGGCCCGTGGCCTGCGCGTCGTGATGCAGAAGCTCGACCCGTACCTGAACGTCGACCCGGGCACGATGAACCCCTTCCAGCACGGTGAGGTGTTCGTCACCAACGACGGCGCCGAGACCGACCTGGACATCGGCCACTACGAGCGCTTCCTCGACCGCGACCTGGACGGCTCCGCCAACGTCACCACAGGTCAGGTCTACTCCACGGTGATCGCCAAGGAGCGGCGTGGCGAGTACCTGGGCGACACCGTCCAGGTCATCCCGCACATCACCAACGAGATCAAGCACCGCATCCGCCGTATGGCCACCGACGAGGTCGATGTCGTCATCACCGAGGTCGGCGGCACGGTCGGCGACATCGAGTCGCTGCCGTTCCTGGAGACCGTCCGCCAGGTCCGGCACGAGGTCGGCCGGGACAACGTCTTCGTGGTGCACATCTCGCTCCTGCCCTACATCGGCCCGTCCGGCGAGCTGAAGACCAAGCCCACCCAGCACTCCGTGGCCGCCCTGCGGAACATCGGTATCCAGCCCGACGCGATCGTGCTGCGCTGCGACCGCGAGGTCCCCACCGCCATCAAGCGCAAGATCTCGCTGATGTGCGACGTCGACGAGGCCGCCGTGGTGGCCTGCCCGGACGCCCGCTCGATCTACGACATCCCGAAGACCGTGCACGGCGAGGGCCTGGACGCCTATGTCGTCCGCAAGCTGGACCTGCCCTTCCGCGACGTGGACTGGCGGACCTGGGACGACCTGCTGGACCGCGTCCACAACCCCGACCACGAGATCACCCTCGCGCTGGTCGGCAAGTACATCGACCTGCCCGACGCCTACCTCTCGGTCACCGAGGCGCTGCGCGCCGGCGGCTTCGCCAACAAGGCCCGCGTGAAGATCAAGTGGGTGACGTCGGACGACTGCAAGACCCCGGCGGGCGCCGCCGCGCAGCTCGGTGACGTCGACGGCATCTGCATCCCGGGCGGCTTCGGCGACCGCGGTGTGCTCGGCAAGGTGGGCGCCATCCGCTACGCCCGCGAGAACCGGATCCCGCTGCTCGGCCTCTGCCTGGGCCTGCAGTGCATCGTGATCGAGGCCGCGCGCAACCTGGCCGACATCCCGGACGCCAACTCCACCGAGTTCGACTCCGCCACCGGCCACCCGGTCATCTCCACCATGGCCGAGCAGCTGGACATCGTCGCCGGCGAGGGCGACATGGGCGGCACCATGCGTCTGGGCATGTACCCGGCGAAGCTGGCCGAGGGCTCCATCGTGCGCGAGGTGTACGACGGCAAGGAGTACGTCGAGGAGCGGCACCGCCACCGCTACGAGGTCAACAACGCCTACCGCGCGGAGCTGGAGAAGAAGGCCGGCATCCTGTTCTCCGGCACCTCCCCGGACGGCAAGCTGGTCGAGTACGTCGAGTACCCGCGCGACGTCCACCCCTACCTGGTCGCCACCCAGGCGCACCCGGAGCTGCGTTCCCGCCCGACCCGCCCGCACCCGCTGTTCGCGGGCCTGGTGAAGGCCGCCGTCGAGCGTCAGCAGGCCGACGGCGAGCAGTCGAATTCGAAGTAACACACCGGCTTGTACGGTGGCCGGGGTGCATACCTTCAAAGGGTGGGCACCCCGGTTTTCCTCGTGTACGTCTGGAAGGGCCAGTCATGACGATCAAGGACACCCCCGAGGAGTGGGAGATCCGCGCGACGGAGACCCCCTTCGTGGGCAACAAGACCTCCGTCCGTACGGACGAGGTGGTCATGCCCGACGGGACGGTGGTCCGCCGTGACTACCAGGTCCACCCGGGCTCGGTCGCGATCCTCGCCCTCGACGAGGCGGACCGCGTGCTGCTCATCCGCCAGTACCGGCACCCGGTCCGGCAGAAGCTCTGGGAGATCCCGGCCGGCCTGCTCGACGTCCCCGGCGAGAACCCGCTGCACGCGGCCCAGCGCGAGCTGTACGAGGAGGCGCACGTCAAGGCCGAGGACTGGCGGGTGCTGACCGATCTGTACACCACCCCCGGCGGCTGCGACGAGGCCGTACGGATCTTCCTGGCCCGGAATCTGTCCGAGGCCGAGGGGGAGCGCTTCGAGACCGAGCACGAGGAGATCGACCTGGAGTACGCGCGCGTACCGGTCGACGAACTGGTGCGCCTGGTGCTCGCCGGCGATGTGCACAACAACTGCCTCGTGACGGGTGTCCTCTCCCTGGTCGCCGCCCGCACCGGCGACGGCCTCGACGCGCTGCGCCCGGCCGACGCGCCCTGGCCGGCCCGCCCCTTCGCGGCCTGAACCCACCGGATCCGCCCACCGGATCCGCCCTTCGGGGGTGCCGGTATGACCATCGCCTGATCCGATCGGGCGATGTGCCCGCCGTGCTCCGCCAGGAACGTCCTCGCACGTGAACTAGGCTCGATGCGATTGAGCCGAAACGCCCGAACCGGAGTCCCGGCGGGCTTGCGTGTGCGGTGGGACGGGAGTGTGGCCCGTGGCGGATCAGGCGGTGGACACAGGCGGTGCACGACTCGCGACGCCCGCGGCCCCGGACGACCAATTCCTGGGCCGCACAAGGGAGTTGAAGGAACTGCGCGCCGACATCGAGCGCGCGGGCCTGGACACCATCGCCGGCCGCAAGGCCCCCCGCGCCCGGGTCCTGCTGATCGCGGGCAGACCCGGATCCGGACGCACCGCCCTCGCCGGGGAACTCGTCCGGCGGGTCGCCGCCGACTACCCCGACGGGGTGCTGCGCGCCCGCCTCGCCGAGCCCGACGGCACCCCGGTCCCCGTCGAGCGCACCGCCCGCGACCTCCTCGCCGCCCTGCGGCTGCCCACCCCGGCCGGCGCCGCCGAGGACGACCTCACCCACACCCTGCGCACCGCCCTCGCCGAACGCCGCATGCTGCTCCTCCTCGACGACGCGCCCGGCGCCGAAGAGGTCGACGCGCTGCTCCCGGACACCCCCGACTGCCTGGTCGTCGCCGTCTCCGGCGGGCCGCTCACCGGGATCTCCGACGTCCGCCCGTGCACCCTGGGCGGCCTCGACACCAAGTCGGCCGTGGAGCTGCTCACCCGCTACACCGGCTCGGTCCGCATCACCGTGGACCCGCGGTCCGCCGAGTCACTGGCCGAGGTGTGCCTGGGGCAGCCCGCCGCGCTCACCCTGGCCGGCGGCTGGCTCGCCGCGCGCCCCCAGATGGCCGTCTCCGACCTCGCCAAACGCCTGCACGCGGACACCGAGGAGGGCACGGCCCTGTCCCGGGTCTTCCGGTTCGTGCACGACCAGTTGCCCGGTCAGGCCGCCCGGATACTGCGACTCCTCTGCCTGGCCCCGGCCGGCCTGGTCGACCCGCACACCGCCTCCTCGCTGGCCGGCTGCTCGGTCGACTCCGCCCGCACCGTCCTGGACGAGCTGGTCCGCCTCGGCGTGCTGCGCCCCGTGGACTCCCCGCTTCCCCAGTACGAGGTACCCGGCTGTCTGCACCCGCTGCTCAGGTCGCTGGCCGAGTCCCAGGAGCGGGCCGGTGAACTCCAGCTGGCCCGCGCCCGGATGCTGGAGCGCACGGTACGGCTGCTGCAGTCCTGCCGGGCGATCACCGAGACCGACAACCCGCAGGCCCGCGAGAAGCTCCAGGCCCTGCCCCGCGAGCTGCGCTTCCCCACCCCCCGGGCCGCCGCCGACTGGCTGCGCCTCCGGCGTCCGGCCCTGCTGGCCGCGGCCCGCGCCGCCGTCGCCGACGGCGAGCTCGACACGCTGGCCAGGCGGCTGATGTCCCAGCTGGTCAAGGCCATGGTGGCGCACTTCGGCACCCGGGCCGCCGCCCCCGACCTGTACGGGATCCACCGGCTCGTCCTCGATGTCGCCGAGCGCCGCCGGCTGCCCCGCGAGCAGGCCGCCGCGCTGCTGAACCTGGGCGACCTCGACGCGCAGACCGGGCGAACGGCAGACGCGCTGGTGCGCTATCGGGCTGCGTTGGACGCCGGACGCAGAGCAAATGACCCGTACGCCACCGGACGCGCGATGGAATCCGTAGGTGGCGCGCATCTGGAGCTGGGGGACTACGACCGGGCCGCCGACTGGTTCGGCCGCGCCCTCGCCCAGCGGCTGGCCCGCGACGAGCGCGCCGAGGCCGCCCGGCTCTACGGCCGTATCGCCGGCGCGCACACCTATGCGGGCCGCTACGGCGAGGCGCTCAGGGCGTGGCGGGCGGCCGTTTCCGGCCACCGCAAGAACGGTGATGTGGCCGCGCAGGCACGGGCGTTGAGCGAGCTGGCGCGGGTCCAGGAGTACGCCGGACGCCCCGAGGAATCGCTGCGCACCTGCCAGGAGGCGGTGGAGTGGGCGCGCCGCGCCGACGACGCACGACTGCAGGCCGCACTGCAGTTGCGCCTCGCCGACACGCTGGAGCGCCTCGGCGACTCCACCGCCGCGAGCCTGCACCGTTCGGTCGCCGAGCGCATGCTGGGTGAGGAGGCCCAGGAGCCCTCTGCCCCTGACTCCGACCCGGAACACGGAGCTAACGCCTGCGAAATCCGTAGTGCATCCGACGAAGATTGATGCAATGAAAGGCTAGACACGCGGAACGCCTTAATTAAACTGGCTCTGCCGCCGGTTCTCCTGCGGTGTCTCCTGGTGTACCCCGTATGCCGGGAATGTGCAGCTATGCCCCCACACCCTCTGAGCCAAGGACCGTGATCGACGTGAAGGTCGGCATCCCCCGCGAGGTCAAGAACAACGAGTTCCGGGTGGCCATCACCCCGGCCGGCGTGCACGAGCTGGTGCGTAACGGCCACCAGGTCGTCATCGAGCGCGGCGCCGGTGAGGGCTCGTCGATCCCGGACGACGAGTACATCTCCGCCGGTGCCACGATCCTGGACACCGCCGACGAGGTGTGGGCCACCGCCGACCTGCTGCTCAAGGTCAAGGAGCCCATCGCGGAGGAGTACCACCGGCTCCGCAAGGACCAGACCCTCTTCACCTACCTGCACCTGGCCGCCTCCAAGGAGTGCACCGACGCCCTCCTGGAGTCCGGCACCACGGCCATCGCCTACGAGACGGTCGAGCTGCCCAACCGCGCGCTCCCGCTGCTCGCCCCGATGTCCGAGGTCGCGGGCCGGCTCGCCCCGCAGGTCGGCGCCTACCACCTGATGCGCGCCAATGGCGGCCGCGGTGTGCTGCCCGGCGGTGTCCCGGGTGTGCTGGCCGCCAAGGCCGTCGTCATCGGCGGTGGCGTCTCCGGCTGGAACGCCGCCCAGATCGCCATCGGCATGGGCTTCCACGTCACCCTGCTCGACAAGGACATCAACAAGCTCAAGGAGGCCGACAAGGTCTTCGGTACCAAGATCCAGACCGTCGTCTCCAACTCCTTCGAGCTGGAGAAGGCCTGCCTGGAGGCCGACCTCGTCATCGGCGCGGTGCTGATCCCCGGCGCCAAGGCCCCGAAGCTCGTCACCAACGAGCTGGTCTCCCGCATGAAGCAGGGAAGTGTCCTTGTCGACATCGCGATCGACCAGGGCGGCTGCTTCGAGGACTCCCGCCCCACCACCCACGCCGAGCCGACCTTCAAGGTCCACGAGTCGGTCTTCTACTGCGTCGCCAACATGCCCGGCGCGGTCCCCAACACCTCCACCTACGCCCTCACCAACGCCACGCTGCCGTACATCGTGTCGCTCGCGAACAACGGCTGGGCCGAGGCGCTGCGCCGCGACGCCGCGCTCGCCAAGGGTCTCAACACCCATGACGGCAAGGTGGTTTACAAGGAGGTCGCCGAGGCGCACGGCCTGGAGCACGTGGACCTCGACACGCTGATCGGCTGAGTTAAGTCACCTTTTCGTAAAGGCGATACGTCAACAAGCCGCGTCAATCGCGTACGTCCGGCCGGACCTTGCCCGACAAGGTCCGGCCAGATGTGTGTATGGTCACTTTGCGACTCTCGGTCAACTCGCCTCGAACGTAACCCTTCGACCGATTCGCACACCGGCGAAACCTGCCGTGCGACGGCCGTACGCCCTTGACAGAGGGATGTTTCATTGCCGACACATCCTGCCGGGTCCGGCGGATTGTGTTGCTGCGGACGCCCGACACGCCATAGAGTCGCCAACCGTCGGCATGGTGCCACGCTGACCTATCTAGAAGTTTCCTGGTCACCAAGGAGGTAAGACGACTTGTGAATGAGTCGACATTTTCTCCCGGGGGTGGTCAACCAGGAATGCCGGTACGGGACCAGGGTTCCGCGGGGTTCGAGGCTGTCGGCTCCGTCGCGGTGCGCACCTTCACAGCAGCCCGGACTCCGCTGACCACGCGGACAGCACACCAGAGCATGGATGGCCATCACGTGAACGCCAGGGCCGGCGACGGAAGTGGCGCGCCCCACAACCAATTCGCCGTCTACGACGAACTGCCCGACGGGCACTTCTACGACCCCGACGCCGAGTACGAGCCGGATCCCGAGTACGCGGCCACGCTCGCGCCCGACGCGGCCCGCCAGCGCCGTGAGCGCGTCGGCCCGACCGGACGCCCGCTGCCGTACTTCCCGATCCCGGGCCCGCTGACCGACCACGGCCCCGCGAAGATCATCGCGATGTGCAACCAGAAGGGCGGCGTCGGCAAGACGACGTCGACCATCAACCTGGGTGCCGCGCTCGCGGAGTACGGCCGGCGTGTACTGCTCGTGGACTTCGACCCGCAGGGCGCGCTGTCGGTGGGTCTCGGTGTCAATCCGATGGAGCTCGACCTCACCGTCTACAACCTGCTCATGGAGCGGGGCATGTCGGCCGACGAGGTCCTCCTGAAGACCGCGGTCCCCAACATGGACCTGCTGCCCTCCAACATCGACCTGTCGGCCGCCGAGGTCCAGCTGGTCTCCGAGGTCGCCCGCGAGTCGACGCTCCAGCGGGCGCTCAAGCCGCTGATGGACGACTACGACTACATCGTGATCGACTGCCAGCCCTCGCTCGGCCTGCTCACGGTCAACGCGCTGACCGCCGCCCACAAGGTGATCGTGCCGTTGGAGTGCGAGTTCTTCGCCCTGCGTGGTGTCGCCCTGCTGACCGAGACCATCGAGAAGGTCCAGGAGCGGCTCAACCCGGAGCTGGAGCTCGACGGCATCCTCGCCACCATGTACGACTCCCGCACCGTGCACAGCCGTGAGGTGCTCGCGCGTGTCGTCGAGGCGTTCGACGACCACGTCTACCACACGGTCATCGGCCGCACGGTCCGCTTCCCGGAGACCACGGTCGCCGGTGAGCCGATCACCACGTACGCCTCCAACTCCGTCGGTGCCGCCGCCTATCGCCAGCTCGCCAGGGAGGTGCTCGCCCGGTGTCACGCCGAGTGAGTCTGCCCGGGGCCGACGAACTGTTCCGTACGACCGGGGGGATGGCGCTGCAGCCGTCCACCCCCAGGCGCCCGGCCAACGGCGAGGCCCGGGTGCCGGCTCCCGCGACTCCCGCGGGGGAGAACGACGACACGGCGGCCGAGGCCGCGGAGGACGCGCCGCACGCGGTGCCCGTGCAGGGCGGCGACGGCGAGGGTGCGGAGCACGTGGCGGCGGACGCCGAGCCGGCCGACGCCGGCGAGTCCCGCAACCGCGCCGCGCAGTCCGCCACGGTCGCGCCGTCGGCCCAGCGGGCCGTGCGGCAGCAGCCGGCGCAGGAAGGTTCTGCCGGAGTCGCCGCCGACGCCCAGCCCCGCAAGCGCGGTGGCAGGGCACCCGCCCGGCGGCCCAGCGGACGCGAACGCCACGACGAGAAGATCACCGTCTATGTCTCCGCCGAGGAGCTGATGGACCTGGAGCACGCGCGACTCGTGCTCCGCGGCGAGCACGGACTGGCCGTCGACCGGGGCCGGATCGTCCGCGAGGCGGTCGCCGTGGTGCTGGCGGACCTGGAGTCCCGGGGAGACGCGAGCATCCTCGTACGACGACTGCGCGGCCGGTAGAGGTAGCCTGCGGGGGCCATGACCTCGACCGACGCCCCCCACTCCGGTGCCTCCGGCGGCCGTCGGCGTGCGCTGGGGCGGGGACCGGGGGCGGTGCCGCCCGAGGTGGCCGCGGAGCCGGAGCCCGAGGTCGCAGCACCCGAGTCGGAACCGGCACCCGAGCCGGAATCCGGGCCCGAGTCGGAACCCGCACCCGAGCCGGAATCCGGGCCCGAGCCGGCTCCCGTCGCGGCAGCCGAAGCTCCCGTCGAGGCCACGGAAGCTGAACCCGAACCGGTCCCCGACGGTGTCTTCAAGGTCCGTCTCGCCAACTTCGAGGGCCCCTTCGACCTCCTCCTCCAGCTGATCTCCAAGCACAAGCTGGACGTCACCGAGGTCGCCCTCTCCAAGGTCACCGACGAGTTCATGGCGCACATCCGGGCGATGGGGCCGGACTGGGACCTGGACCAGACGACCGAGTTCCTCGTCGTGGCCGCCACGCTGCTCGACCTGAAGGCCGCCCGGCTGCTGCCCGCCGCCGAGGTCGAGGACGAGGCCGACCTGGCGCTCCTCGAAGCCCGTGACCTCCTCTTCGCGCGGCTGCTGCAGTACCGCGCGTACAAACAGATCGCCGACATCTTCAACCGGCGCCTGGACGACGAGGCCCGCCGCTGGCCGCGTACCGTCGGCCTGGAACCGCACCTCGCCGAGCTGCTGCCCGAGGTCGTCATCAGCATCGGGCCGGAAGGGTTCGCCAGGCTCGCGGTCAAGGCGATGCAGCCCAAGCCCAAGCCGCAGGTCTACGTCGACCACATCCACGCCCCGCTGGTCAGTGTGCAGGAGCAGGCCGGGATCGTGGTGGCGCGGCTGCGCGAGCTGGGCGAGGCCAGCTTCCGGGTGCTCGTCCAGGACACCGACGACACGCTCACCGTCGTGGCCCGGTTCCTGGCCCTGCTGGAGCTGTACCGGGAGAAGGCCGTCGCCCTGGATCAGGAGATCGCGCTCGGCGACCTGATCGTGCGCTGGACCGGCGGGGACGGCGAGACCCGGCCGATGGTGACCGACGAGTTCGACCGACCCCCCGAGCCGGCCAAGGAGGAGAAGGCGTGAGCGAGGACACCACGGAGCTGCCGGCCGGGCTGCGCCCGGTCGCCGAACTCGACCTCAAGCCGGCCCTGGAGGCGGTCCTCATGGTCGTGGACGAGCCCGCCACCGCGGAGCACCTGTCCAAGATCCTGGAGCGGCCCAAGCAGACGATCACCAAGGCGCTGCGGGCCCTCGCCGACGAGTACACCGCGCAGGGCCGCGGCTTCGAGCTGCGGTTCGTCGCCGGCGGCTGGCGTTTCTACACCCGCGCCGAGTTCGCGCCCGCCGTCGAACGGCTGGTCCTGGAGGGCCAGACCGCCCGGCTCACCCAGGCCGCGCTGGAGACCCTCGCGGTCGTCGCGTACCGCCAGCCGGTGAGCCGCAGCCGGGTCTCGGCCGTACGGGGAGTCAACTGTGACGGTGTGATGCGCACCCTGCTCCAGCGCGGTCTGGTCGAGGAGGCGGGCGCGGAACCCGAAACAGGTGCGATCCTGTACAGGACGACGAACTACTTCCTGGAGCGGATGGGCCTGCGCGGCCTGGACGAGCTCCCGGAGCTCGCGCCCTTCCTCCCGGAGGCGGAGGCGATCGAGGCCGAGACCCAGGAGGGCGTACCGTCGTTCGATCCGGACGCACCCGATGCGCCGGGTGCAGACGACGCAGACGACTAGACGGAACTTTGATGCGAAGCAGCAGCGGCAGGAACAGCAGCGGAAACAACGGCGGGAGCCGTGGTGGCAACAGCGGCGGCCGCGGCGGGAGCAGCGGTGGGCGCGGTAACTACCGCGGCGCCGGGAACGCCCGCGACGACAAGCAGGGCGCCGGCCGGCCGAAGAAGCCGCGCCCGGAGGAGCGGCGCTACGACGTAGGCCCGGGCGCCACCCAGGACGGCCCGAAGTCGGGCCGCGGCGCCTCGGCGCGCGGCGGCGCCAAGGGCGGGCCCCGGCAGGGGCAGAGCACCGGGCGCGGCCGTTGGGCTCCGGCGAGTTCCCGTGAGTACGACGCCCGTGCCGAGGAGCGCAACCGCGAGCGGTACGCGGGCAAGAAGGACGTGAAGCTCCCCAAGACCTTCCCGGGTGCCGAGCAGGAGGGCGAGCGGCTGCAGAAGGTCCTCGCCCGCGCGGGCTACGGCTCCCGGCGCGCCTGCGAGGAGCTGATCGAGCAGGCTCGCGTCGAGGTCAACGGCGAGATCGTCCTGGAGCAGGGCAAGCGGGTCGACCCGGAGAAGGACGAGGTCCGCGTCGACGGGCTGACCGTCGCCACGCAGTCGTACCAGTTCTTCTCGCTGAACAAGCCGGCCGGTGTGGTCTCCACCATGGAGGACCCGGACGGGCGGCAGTGCCTCGGCGACTACGTCACCAACCGGGAGACCCGGCTCTTCCACGTGGGGCGTCTGGACACCGAGACCGAGGGCGTCATCCTGCTCACCAACCACGGCGAGCTGGCGCACCGGCTGACCCACCCCAAGTACGGCGTGAAGAAGACCTACCTCGCGCACATCGTGGGCCCGATCCCGCGCGACCTGGGCAAGAAGCTCAAGGACGGCATCCAGCTGGAGGACGGGTACGCGCGCGCGGACCACTTCCGGGTCGTCGAGCAGACCGGCAAGAACTACCTCGTCGAGGTGACCCTGCACGAGGGCCGCAAGCACATCGTCCGCCGCATGCTGGCGGAGGCCGGCTTCCCGGTCGACAAGCTGGTGCGGGTCGCCTTCGGCCCGATCACCCTCGGCGACCAGAAGTCGGGCTGGCTGCGCCGGCTCTCCAACACCGAGGTCGGGATGCTGATGAAGGAAGTCGACCTCTAAGACCTGCAAACCCCGCGAAGGGGCTTGTGCGGCTTCCTGACGGCCGGTTCCGGGTGCTCCGGGACCGGCCGCCGTCGTTCCCGCGAAAGGGGCCCCAGCGGCCGCCGGTCGCCTCGGGGCCAGGGCTTGTGTGGCGACCCGCGGACTCTTTATAGTCGTGAAGACTATTAGTCGGTTCGATCATCAAGGAGGTGGACGGGCGCATGCAGGGCTACGACAAGTACGCCTTCGAACCCTTTGCCGTCACCGTCGACCTCGCCGTCCTCACCCTCCGCGCGGGGGCCCTGCACGTGCTGCTCGTGGAGCGCGGACAGGAGCCGTTCGCCGGCCGGTGGGCGCTGCCCGGCGGCTTCGTGCTGCCCCGGGAGTCGGCCGAGACGGCGGCCCGGCGTGAACTCGCCGAGGAGACCGGCCTGTCGGACGTGTCGGGGCTGCATCTGGAGCAGCTGCGCACCTACAGCGACCCGGACCGCGACCCCAGGATGCGGGTCGTGTCCGTCGCCTTCACCGCGCTGCTGCCCGACCCGCCCGAGCCGCACGGCGGCGGCGACGCGGCCCAGGCGCGCTGGCTGCCGTACGACCAGGCCCGGCCGCTCGCCTTCGACCACGACGGGATCCTGGCCGACGCGCACGACCGCGTGGGCGCGCAGCTGGAGTACAGCTGTCTCGCCACCGCCTTCTGCCCGCCCGAGTTCACCCTCGGCGAGCTGCAGAACGTCTACGAGACCGTGTGGGGCGTCGAGCTGGACCGCCCCAACTTCCGCCGCAAGGTGCTCGCCACGCCCGGCTTCGTCGAACCGGTACCGGGCGCCGCCCGGCTGACCGGGGGCCGCGGTAAACCGGCCGCGCTCTACCGCGCGGGCACCGCCACCACGCTCCACCCGCCCCTGCTCCGCCCGTCCCGGGAAGGACGCCCCGCATGACCGCGACCACCGTGCAGAAGCGCGCCGCCACCGGATCCCTGATCGGACTCGCCCTCGGGGACGCACTCGGCTTCCCTACCGAGTTCAACGACGTGCCCGCCATCCTCGCCAAGTGCGGGCCGTGGCGGGAGATGGAACTGCCTGCGCGTGCCTTCGTCTCCGACGACACACAGATGACGATCGCGGTCGGGCGCGGGCTGCGGACCGCCATGGACCGGGGGGTGCTCGCGCCCAAGCGGCTGGCACGGCCGCTGCGCGAGGAGTTCGTGGACTGGTACCAGTCGCCCGAGAACAACCGGGCGCCGGGCCGGACCTGTCTGCGCGCCTGCAACCTGCTGAAGGAGGAGGGGCGGGTCTGGCAGGACGCCAGCCAGATCGACTCCAAGGGGTGCGGGGCCAACATGCGGGTCGCGCCCATCGGGCTCGCACCCGGGCTGAGCGACGAACAGCGCGCCGGTGCCGCCCAGTTGCAGTCCGCCCTCACCCACGGCCACCCCACCGCCCTGGCCGCCTCCGACCTCACCGCGCGCGCCGTACGGCTGCTCGCGCAGGGCACCGGACCGGCGGACCTGGTCGACCGGCTGAGGTCCTACGCCGTCGAGAACCGCACCCGCTACCACCACACCTGGCTCGGCGACCTGTGGACCCGCAGCCAGGATCCGGACCCCGAGCACTTCATCGCACGCGGCTGGGACGACTGCCTGGCGATCCTCGACCGCCTCCGGGACGCCGTGCGGACCGCCTCCCCGGAGGCCGACCCCTGCCTGGCCACCGGCGCCGGCTGGATCGCCGAGGAGGCCCTGGCAACCGGTCTGCTGTGCTTCCTGCTCTTCCCCGACGAGCCCCTGCTCGCCCTGCGCCGGGCCGCCTGCTCCTCCGGCGACTCGGACTCCATCGCCTGCCTGACCGGGGCCTTCGCGGGAGCCCGGCTGGGCGAGGACGCCTGGCCGGCCGAGTGGGCCGACCGGATCGAGTACCGGGGCGACCTGATGACCCTGGGGGCGCTCTGGGACGCTTGATCTCATGATCGACGACCTGGACATCGACCTGACGCCCATAGTCGAGGAACAGCCCGACCCCCTGCTGTTCGCGACCGTCTCCGGGGCGCACCTGTACGGCTTCCCGTCCCGGGACTCCGACGTGGACCTGCGCGGCGTCCATCTGCTGCCCGCCGCCGACCTGGTCGGGCTGCGGGAGCCGGAGGAGACCCGCTCGCGGATCTGGGTGCACTACGGCGTCGAGATGGACCTGGTCACCCACGACCTGCGCAAGTTCGTACGGCTGATGCTGCGCCGCAACGGCTATGTGCTGGAGCAGCTCCTGTCGCCGCTCGTCGCGCACACCGGCGACACACACCGCGAACTGGCCGCGCTCGCCCCGGGCGTGCTCACCAGCAACCACGCCCACCACTACCGGGGCTTCGCGGTCACCCAGTGGCGGCTGTTCGAGAAGACCGACGAACTCAAACCGCTGCTGTACACGTTCCGGGTGCTGCTCACCGGCATCCATCTGATGCGCAGCGGTGAGGTGCAGGCCCATCTGCCCACCCTGGCGGGCGAGGTCGCCGAGGCGCCCGCCTACCTGCCCGAGCTGATCGCCGCCAAGGCCGAGCGGGAGCACGGCAGGGCCGGTGTCGAGCACGCGCGCGTGGCGGCCGACGTGGAGCGGCTGCACATCCTGCTCGACGAGGCGCAGAACACCTCAGCGCTGCCCGAGGCCCCCGCCGCGTACGACGCCCTGCACGACCTCGTGGTCCGGGCCCGCCTCAAGGGCTGAGGCGCGGCGGACCCGGAACAGGAAGTCCGCCACGCGCGCGTGGTCCGGCTCCGCCGGGAGCGGGCTGCCGTGGAGCGCCGCGTCGGTCTCCTCGCCGAGCCGGGCCATCCGGGACTCGACCTCCGCCCAGGAGACCTCGCCCCCCTTCACCGCCAGGAACTCCGCACGCCGGTCGCCGACGTCGATCGTCAGCTCACCGGTGCGCAGCAGCTCACGGGCGCTCGTCAGCAGCCGCAGCAGATGCATCGCGTGCTTCCAGCGCGGGGCGCCGTGCGTACGGATGTCGGCGTCGAGCTTCCTGCGCTGGCCGAGGGCGTAGCGGGTGAAGGTGCTGTACACCTGCCGGGAGAGAAAGGCGCCGCGCAGCGAGAGCAGCTCGCGGCCCGTCTCGTCGAGATGCTCGACCAGGGGCGAGTGCAGACACTCCAGGACGTTCGGGTTGCCGCGCAGCGCCAGCTCGCAGAACCGCTCCAGCTCCCAGGAGAACCGCTCCTCGCCCGGCCCCTCGACATGCGTCGGCGGCTTCTCGAAACGCCAGAACAGGGGAGTGGGGGCGAGGAACACGCCCCGGCGGTCGGTGTCGCTGTCCTCCGTGGCCAGACCGAAGGCGCGTGACCCCATGACACAGGCGTAGATCGTGTGGTCGCGCACCAGGTTCTCGGGCTGCATGCCCGGGAGCGTACGCGGCGGCTCACGCCAGGGTGATCGAATTTCCGCTCACGGTGATGGACTTCGGCGGCAGCGGTTTCGTCGCCGGGCCGTGGGCGACGGCGCCGTCGGTGATGTCGAACTTGCTGCCGTGGCAGGGGCAGTCGATGGTGCCGTCCGCCACCTGGCTCACCGTGCAGCCCATGTGGGTGCAGATCGCAGAGAAGCCCTTGAACTCGCCCGCCTTCGGCTGCGTCACCACGACCTTCTCCTCTTTGAAGATCATGCCGCCGCCCTCCGGGATCTCACTCGTCTGCGCCAGCACGGTCCCGGTCGCCGAGCTCGCCGGCCCGGACGCGGACGATCCGGCGGTGGCCGACTCGGACGCGGTGGCCGCTTCGGACGCGGTGGGCGTCTCGGTCGAGCTGGAGGAGCTGCTGCCCTTGTTGTTGCCGCAGCCCATGCAGGTCGCGGCGAGCGCCGCGGTACCCGTCGTGAGCATGGTGCGCCGAGTGGAGCCGTCGGTCATGTCGTCACTCCGAACGTGCGGAAGAACCAGAATGCGGACGTCAGCCAGACGAGCGTGAGCACGGCGAACACCAGCCCACCGACGATCGGCAGCAGCCAGCCAGGAAGTCGCTCCCAGCGGAGCAGCAGCATCTTGGCACTGAAAACACCGAAGAAGAAGCAACCCAGGATGGAGTGCCACAAAACGCGTGTTTCGTACGTCTGATAGCCCAACGCGTACAGGCAGTGCACCGCCACGGGGACGGCGACCAGGAAGGCGATCCGCCCCGACCAGCGGTGCAGGCCCGAGGACCAGCGCGGTCCCGGCAGCCTGCCGTACAGCATCAGTGCCGAGACCAGCTGGACGAGCGCGAAGAAGACCGCGACCGAGGCCAGCCACGTCTTCCCCGCGAACGTGCTGCTGAAGGCGCCGAGGCCGAAGACGGCCCCGGTCGGGTGGTGGACCCTGCCGTACACGCCGAGGGCGACCGCGACCGCGCCGGCCACCAGGACGGGGACGAGATAGCGGGCGGGGTGCGGGCGGCGGTCGTTGGGCTCGGGCGGCCGGCTCTGGGGGGCGGCGTTCGGGTCGACGGTCATGGTCGGCTCCCTCGGGTCACGGCCGGATGCCAGGGGAGGTCCGGGTTCGCCGTCGGCCGCTGTCCGTCCACCGTCACGGCACCGGTCTGCGGGGCGCTGCGGGGTGCGGACGAAGGCGTGCCCTCGCGGCCGACGCTGCCGACCCGGCCGCCGTCCAGGTCGACGCCCCCGCGGATACGGCTGTCGTCCTGCGGCGTGCCGTTCAACGCGGCGCCGGTGACGGGGACGGGGCCGTGGGCGCCGTGCTGCTCGTCGGCGCCGGACTCGGTGACCGCTCCTGGTACGACGACGAGGAGGTCCTCGTCCCCGCCGTCGAGTCGAGCGCCAGGGTGAGCAGACCGAGCAGCAGACCCGCGAGGAGGGTCAGCAAGGGACCGGGACGTTTCATGGCGGACCTCCCCCGAGGCGGGTCTGGCTGCCATCAGAGCGGACGAGCGGGTCACGCGTAAAGCGTCGTACAGGCGTGTTTCACCCCAAGTAGCGGAATGGGGTAATTCGGGTGACATTGGCGACGGGGTGCACTCGCGGCGTCCGAAAGGCATCGTCATGGAAGGCAGTGACCTCGAAGGCATGCTCGGCAGCCTCCTGGGCCGGCACGGCGAAGACGGGCAGGACGACGGACGCGCCGGGCACCTGCCCACGCTGATCGGCGCGATGAGCCACGGCCGCGGCGGCGGCTCGGTGGGCCCGTTCCTGGAGACGCTCGCCAGGTCCGCCCGCGCCCGGCGGCAGTCCCGGTGAGGCGCCGTCTCAGCGGGCGGGCGGCGTGCGCGGCGCCGGGTCCGGGCTGACTAGGCTGGACGGGCGAAGAGGCCGACGTCAGAACAGGAGCAGCGCCGTGGCGGTACGAGCGGTCCGAGGGGCCGTCCAGCTGGAGCGGGACGAGGCCGGTCACATGGACGAGCAGGTCGGAGCATTGCTTACCGCCGTCCTGGAGCGGAACGACCTGACCGCCGACGACCTGATCAGCATCTGGTTCACGGCCACGCCCGACCTGCACAGCGACTTCCCGGCGGCCGCCGCGCGCAAGCTCGGCATCGTCGACGTACCGCTGATCTGCGCCCAGGAACTGGACATCGAGGGCGCCATGCCCCGGGTGGTCCGGATCCTCGCGCACATCGAGTCGGACCGGCCCCGCGCCGAGATCAGCCACGTCTACCTGGGCGCCGCGGCAGCCCTGCGCAAGGACATCGCCCAGTGAGGACCGCGCTCGTCATCGGCACCGGCCTCATCGGTACGTCGGCCGCGCTCGCCCTCTCCCAGCGGGGCGTCGTCGTCCACCTCGCCGACCACGACCCGGAGCAGGCCCGTACCGCGGCCGCGCTCGGCGCCGGCACCGACGAGGCGCCCGAGGGCCCGGTCGACCTGGCGCTCGTCGCCGCCCCGCCCGCCCATGTGGCCGTCGTTCTCGCGGACGCGATGAGCAGGGGCCTGGCGCGCGGCTACGCCGACGTGGCCAGCGTCAAGGGCGGCCCGCGCCGCGAGCTGGAGGCGAGGGGCCTGGACCTGTCGTCGTACATCGGCACGCACCCCATGTCCGGCCGGGAGAAGTCCGGGCCGCTGGCGGCCACCGCCGACCTCTTCGAGGGCCGTCCCTGGGTGCTCACCCCGACCCGGGACACCGACACCGAGGTGCTGAACCTCGCCCTGGAGCTGGTCTCGCACTGCCGGGCCGTCCCGGTCGTCATGGACGCCGACGCCCACGACCGTGCCGTGGCCCTGGTCTCCCACATGCCCCACCTGGTCTCCAGCATGGTCGCCGCCCGCCTGGAGCACGCCGAGGAGGCCGCCGTACGACTGTGCGGGCAGGGCATCCGGGACGTCACCCGGATCGCCGCCTCCGACCCCGGGATGTGGATCGACATCCTCTCCGCGAACCCCGGGCCGGTCGCCGACCTGCTCGCGGACGTCTCCGCCGACCTCGACGAGACGGTCAGCGCGCTGCGCGCCCTGCAGTCCTCGGACGAGGACAAGAGGGCCGAGGGCGGGGCCGGTATCGCGGACGTGCTGCGGCGCGGCAACGCCGGTCAGGTCCGGGTGCCCGGCAAGCACGGGTCGGCGCCGCGGGCGTACGAGGTCGTGGCGGTGCTCATCGACGACCAGCCCGGCCAGCTGGCCCGGATCTTCGCGGACGCCGGCGCGGTCGGGGTCAACATCGAGGACGTGCGCATCGAGCACGCGACCGGGCAGCAGGCCGGTCACGTCCAGCTGTGGGTGGAGCCGAAGGCGGTCCCGGTACTGACGGCGGCGCTGCAGGAGCGGGGCTGGGCGCTGCGGCAAGAGCGCTGAATCCGGCGCTCCCGGGGGCCGGTAACCTTGTGCGGGGCGCGACGGCGTCCCGCACACCACCCACCACCCCGTACCCGGAAGGTGTCCCCCCGTGGAAAACGGCGCCGCCCAGCCCGTGATTGTCGCCATCGACGGCCCTGCCGGCACCGGCAAGTCGAGCACCTCCAAGGCCGTCGCCGCGCAGCTGGGCCTGAGCTACCTGGACACCGGCGCCCAGTACCGGGCGATCACCTGGTGGATGGTGACCAACGGGATCGACATCGCCGACCCGTCCGAGATCGCGGCCGCGGCCGGCAAGCCCGAGATCGTCTCCGGCACCGACCCGGCCAACCCGACGATCACGGTCGACGGCACCGACGTGTCCGGCCCGATCCGCACCCAGGAGGTCTCCTCCGCGGTCAGCGCCGTCAGCGCGGTGCCGGAGGTGCGGACCCGGATCACCGAGCTCCAGCGCTCGCTGGCCGCCTCGGCCCAGGTCGGCATCGTCGTCGAGGGCCGGGACATCGGTACGACCGTGCTGCCCGACGCCGACCTCAAGGTCTTCCTCACTGCCTCCGCAGAGGCCCGCGCCGCCCGGCGCAGCGGTGAGCTCAAGGGCGCCGACGTCAACGCCACCCGCGAGGCCCTGATCAAGCGGGACGCGGCCGACTCCTCCCGCAAGACCTCGCCGCTCGCCAAGGCGGACGACGCGGTCGAGGTGGACACCACCGAGCTGACGCTGGCCCAGGTCATCGAGTGCGTCGTCACCCTCGTCGAGGAGAAGCGGGCAGGGAAGTGAGTCTTCCGTCGCAGCGGGGCGCCGAGACCGGCCGGCGCATCGGGGTCGGCCTGATGTACGGGCTGTGGAAGCCGCGCGTGCTCGGTTCCTGGAAGGTGCCCGCGCACGGCCCGGCGATCCTCGCCGTGAACCACTCGCACAACATCGACGGTCCGATGGTCATGGGCGTGTCGCCCCGGCCGACGCACTTCCTCATCAAGAAGGAGGCGTTCGTCGGGCCGCTCGACCCGTTCCTGACCCGGATCGGCCAGCTGAAGGTGGACCGCCAGTCCGCCGACCGTACGGCAGTCACCCGGGCGCTCGGCGTCCTGGAGGCCGGGGGAGTGCTCGGCATCTTCCCCGAGGGCAGCCGGGGCGACGGCGACTTCGCCGCGCTGCGCGCAGGCCTTGCCTACTTCGCGGTCCGCTCCGGGGCGCCGATCGTCCCGGTGGCCGTACTGGGAAGCTCCGAGCGGCAGGGACGGTTGATAAAGGGGCTGCCCCCGCTGCGCTCCCGCGTCGACGTCGTCTTCGGCGACCCCTTCGAGGCGGGCGACGGCAGCGGCCGACGCACCCGCACGGCCCTGGACGAGGCCACCGAGCGCATCCAGAAGCAGCTCGCCGGCCACCTGGAAAACGCCAGGCGTCTGACCGGACGCTAGGCGACACTAAGTAGTGGATCTGCCCGGTATGCGGCCGATCCACCGATCACCACGATGAACGACGAGGTACGGACTTCATGAACGACCACAGCCAGCCCGGCGACTCGGCTGAGCACGAGTACGACCACGGGGCGCTCGGCGACGCCGAGTACGCGGAGTTCATGGAGCTCGCCGCGGAAGAGGGCTTCGACATCGAGGATGTCGAGGGTGCCATCGAGGAGGCCGGTCACGGCCCGCTGCCCGTCCTCGCCGTCGTCGGCCGCCCGAACGTCGGCAAGTCGACTCTGGTCAACCGCATCATCGGGCGCCGCGAGGCCGTCGTCGAGGACAAGCCCGGCGTCACCCGCGACCGCGTGACCTACGAGGCCGAGTGGGCCGGCCGCCGCTTCAAGGTCGTCGACACCGGCGGCTGGGAGCAGGACGTCCTCGGTATCGACGCCTCCGTGGCCGCCCAGGCCGAGTACGCGATCGAGGCGGCCGACGCGGTCGTCTTCGTCGTCGACGCCAAGGTCGGCGCCACCGACACCGACGAGGCGGTCGTACGGCTGCTGCGCAAGGCCGGCAAGCCGGTCGTGCTGGCCGCGAACAAGGTCGACGGCCCCAGCGGCGAGGCCGACGCGGCCTACCTCTGGTCCCTCGGCCTCGGCGAGCCGCACCCCGTCTCCGCCCTGCACGGCCGCGGCACCGGCGACATGCTCGACGCCGTCCTGGAGGCCCTGCCCGACGCGCCCGCGCAGACCTTCGGAGGCGCCGGCCTCGGCGGCCCGCGCCGGATCGCCCTCATCGGCCGCCCGAACGTCGGCAAGTCCTCCCTCCTCAACAAGGTGGCGGGCGAGGAGCGCGTCGTCGTCAACGAACTCGCCGGCACCACCCGCGACCCGGTCGACGAGCTGATCGAACTCGGCGGCATCACCTGGAAGTTCGTCGACACGGCGGGCATCCGCAAGCGCGTCCACCTCCAGCAGGGCGCCGACTACTACGCCTCGCTGCGCACCGCGGCCGCCGTCGAGAAGGCCGAGGTGGCGGTCATCCTGATCGACGCCTCCGAGTCCATCTCGGTCCAGGACCAGCGGATCGTCACCATGGCCGTCGAGGCGGGCCGCGCCATGGTCATCGCCTACAACAAGTGGGACACCCTCGACGAGGAGCGCCGCTACTACCTGGAGCGGGAGATCGAGACCGAGTTCGGCCAGGTCGCCTGGGCGCCCCGGGTCAACGTCTCCGCGTACACCGGCCGGCACATGGAGAAGCTGGTCCCCGCCATCGAGACCGCCCTGGCCGGCTGGGAGACCCGCGTCCCCACCGGCCGCCTCAACGCCTTCCTCGGCGAGCTGGTCTCGGCCCACCCGCACCCGGTCCGGGGCGGCAAGCAGCCGCGCATCCTGTTCGGCACCCAGGCCGGCACCAAGCCGCCGCGGTTCGTCCTCTTCGCTTCCGGCTTCATCGAGGCCGGCTACCGCCGCTTCATCGAGCGCCGGCTGCGCGAGGAGTTCGGCTTCGAGGGCACCCCGATCCATATCTCCGTGCGGGTCCGCGAGAAGCGCGGCGCGAAGAAGAAGTAGGCGCATGCAGAAGTAGGCGCACGCCTGAGGGGCGGCCACCGTCCGCGGTGGCCGCCCCTCAGGCATGTGTCACAGACCCCGGCGCGGGCCCGGCGGAAGCGCCGCGGGGAGGGGGCTCATCCCGGTGTCCTGGGACCGCCCGAGCGTCCCGATCCGCTGCCACTGCGGCGGCTGCGGCTGATCGCCGCCGTGCCGGGCGCTGTAGGCACCCGCGCTGTACGCGCTGTACGAGCTCCCCCCGTACGACCCCAGGCCGTAGGTGCCGGTGCTGAACGGGGTGTTCCCGAAGGCGACGAACCCCAGTTCCTCCTCGCCGCTGCGGTCACCCGGCAGCGTACGGAAGTTCTTGACCCACTCCGTGTAGAGCGAGTCGTAGATCGGCGTGGCCGAGACCCTGCTTGAGGCCTCCTGAGCCGTCCGAGCGGGCGGAATGACGGAGAAGGACGGCCGGCGGGGGGGAAGGTCGTATGCGTGCACGTATGTCCAAACGACCGGGTTCGTGAAGAGATGCGGCTTGTTGACGCCCCTTTAGGGGCGCGGGGCTGCATTGGATTTGCGGCTACCGCCGCGTGGGCGCGAGAAACCACGACGGCGCCGCACCCGCCACCGAACCGCAGCCCCCCACCCCATTGGGTGAACCTCAAAGCCCCGCAAGTGGAAGTGCCGCCGCCACCAGCTTCCCGTTCGCGGCCGCTTTGTCGATCGCATCCCGCAGCAGGTCCTCGCGCGGCTGCCGCCCGATCGACCCCACCGGCGCCGCGAACATCAGCACCTGCTGGTGCTTGTTCGCCGCCGCCCGCCATCCGTCGGTCACCTGCAACGGCTGGTGCGCCTGCCACCAGGCGACCGGCTGGCCGCCGGTCGGCCCCGGCTGCAGCACCGCGTGCAGCTGACCCACCGCCAGCAGCACCGACCACCCGTGCAGCACCGGCGGCACCGCGGCCAGCTGGGTCATCGGCATGAAGCCCTGCTCGATGAGGAGCGGCAGGAAGTCGTCGCCGACCCCGTCCGTGCCGGGCCGCGCGATCGGCGAGGTCGGCTCGACCACGAGCGCGGGGTGCAACTCACCGGCGATCAGCACCAGTCCGCTGGTCACCCCGAGCACCGCCTGCTCGGGCACGGACTTCTGCGGCCCGCCGGGCGCGCTGTCGCCGCTGATGGAGCGGACCGCGCCCTGCAGCTGCTCCTCGGTGACCTGGACGACCTGCGAGGGCAGACAGCTGGCATGGGCGAAGGCGAGGACGGCGGTCTCGTCCCCGATGAACAGGACGGTGCTGGTGCGCTCCTGTTCGGAGTCGCCCGGGGTACGGCACGACGTGCAGTCGTAACTGCCGGGGGCGTTGTCTCCGGCGAGCAGCCGGTCGGCTTCTTCGTCGCCGATCTCGGCGCGTACCTCGTCGCTGACGTCGAGCATGCGCGGCACGGTGGCTCCCTCGGGATGCGGTGCGTGAAGGCCCGGGTGGCTCCCGGTCCGTGAGCCCCCGGGGTTGCGGGCTCATGAAGAAGACAACGGGTGATCTGTGGTGGGGGTCACGCACCGAGGGGATCGGGATCGAACCATCCACTGCGCAGGGTCACACTCGGTGCGGAATCCCGCACTCATCGTCAACTCTTCGCAAGCCAAAGGGATTTGACGCGGTGAAGTGAATCACAGATTCGTCGAACCCATGGTCGACAAATCATGAAATCAGGGAATGAAGTGGGTGGCCGAAAATCGATGCTACCACGGGTAACGCGGAACTGGCCTGGCCTGACGGGCAGTTGGTTGATTTCGGGCGTTCCCGGTCCCTAGATTCCTCCGCCGTGTGCAACTAGCACCGCTCGGGTACGTCCGCCGGCCGGCACCAGGCAGAGCACCACCGCAGGGACCGGCCGCGGCGGACGGGGCGAGCGCGACCGACCGCGTCCATGCGCGGGGGCCGCGCCTCGCCCGGGGGAGCCCGGGTACGTGGAGAGGGAAATACATGTCCGAGTGTGCCGATACCACCCGTGAGACCGTCGCCAAGAACGGCTCCCGCAAGGGCCGTACGACGGCGGCCCTGGCCGGAGCGGCGCTGCTCGCCCCGCTGGGCCTGCTGGCCGCGACCGGCAACGCCGCGGCGGCGGACAACGGAGTGTGGGACCGCATCGCCCAGTGCGAGAGCGGCGGCAACTGGCACATCAACACCGGCAACGGCTACTACGGCGGACTCCAGTTCTCCGCCTCCACCTGGCGCGCGTACGGCGGCACCGCCTACGCGGGGACGGCCGACCAGGCCTCCAGGGAAGCGCAGATAGCCGTCGCCACCAAGGTTCAGCACGCCCAGGGCTGGGGCGCGTGGCCGGTCTGCTCGGGGCGGGCCGGAGCGACCGGCTCGGCGCCCGAGAGCGCCTCGGTGACCACGAAGAGCAGCACGGAGTCGGCGACGAAGTCGACGCCGGTCAGGAAGTCGACCCCCGCGGCGAAGACGCCGCAGCGCTCGACGCCGCACACCGGCCGCAGCTCGTCCCGGGGCGACTACACCGTCCGCGAGGGCGACACCCTGAGCCAGATCGCCGAGCGACACGGCACCACCTGGCAGCATCTCTACGCCGCCAACAAGGCCGTCATCGGCGGCGACCCGAACCTCATCATGCCCGGGCAGCACCTCGCGCTCTGACGCGCACCCCTGCTCCGCACCGCCCCGCCCGGTCCGACCGGGCGGGGCGTGGTGTGTTGTGCGGGGGCGGCGGGTGCATGCTCCAAAACGAGGCCGTGCGTTCCGATGTGATGCCGATTCACGCACGGGTCGGCCCGCCGCCGCAGGGGGGTTCTGTGCCGAAGCCGTGAAACTCTTATGCGGTGTCAGCTGCCGCGACGGTCTGTGGATTCGGAATGAATTGGGCCCAGGCGGCGCCCTTGTCCCCGGCTTCCGGTCCTTGCTCCCGGTCCTTTCCGGCGGCTTTTCGGAAGACCCTACCGGCTTCAGGGAATTGCGTTCGAATGCGCCAGGAAGGCGTACGGAACCGCTCGTACGTGTGACTGGCTTCGGCACAAACGTGTGTCGTGATTCTGTGACAGAAGTGTGACCGGGGCCGGACTCGGGATAGCGTGACCGCATGGCACCGAATCCGACTCCGCCGACGGAGCCCCAGGACAGCCCGGAAGGGTACGTAGGCCTCGACGCGGGCGACGCGGAGCGGCTCGCCCGGGATCGCGGGTGGCCGACGGTGCGTGCGCTGCCGCCAGGCGCGATCATCACCATGGAGTACCGGGCGGGGCGGCTCAACTTCGAGGTACGGGACGGTGTCGTGGCGCGCGCCTGGAAGGGCTGACCGTACGACGGCGAAGGCCCCGGTTCCCGCAGGGGGAACCGGGGCCTTTCGCTGTGCGGGGCTGGTTCGTGCGTACCGGACCCCGCCGTGCTTCCGTGATCCGTCCGTCAGCCGCCGGTCAGCGGGCGGGCCGCCGGGGTGGCGGTGCCGCGCGGCAGGCGGTCGGAGTGCGGTGGCCGGCGGCTGCCCGCCGGCGTCACCGGGGTGCGCTCCGAGCGGGCCGTGTGCGGGCCGGGCGCGAGATGGATCGGGGCCCGGGGCTGGCGGCCCGAGGGGACCGGTTCGAGCTCCGGGGCCGGCGAGTCCCCGGCGGGCGCCGGACGCGGCTTGAGCGCCACCGGCACCGGGACCGGCGCGGGCACCGTGCTGCCGCGGCGGGAGCGCCGGCGGTCGCGCAGACGGTCGCGCAGGTCGAAGATCTGGGTCTCGGTGCGGTCGATGAACGGTTCGCACCACGGCAGCGCCAGCAGGATCAGCAGTCCCGCGGCCCAGCCCAGCAACACGTCGCTCAGCCAGTGCGTACCGAGGTAGACGGTGGACATGCCGACGCCGAGGGAGGTGATCGCGGAGGCCGCGGACAGCCAGCGGCGGGCTCTCGGGGTGGAGGCCAGATACGCCAGAATTCCCCAGGTCAACACCGCGTTGGCGGTATGGCCGCTGGGAAATATATCGCCGCCCAGGCCCATCTCGTTCGAGCCGATCACGGTCGCGTAGTGCGGTCCGAGGCGCCCCATGCCGAGCTTGGCGGCGCCGACCGTGATGTTGAGCAGCAGCAGGGAGACACCGAGCGTCAGCAGCGGACGCAGGGTGTGCTGCCGCCACGAGCGCCAGCCCAGCCAGGACGCGACCATCACGGCCGTCGGGCCGCGCTGGCCGAGGACCACGTAGTAATCGACGAACCAGTGGATCCCCGCCCACTGCTGGTACGGCCGGAAGAACATGACCTGCCAGTCGAGCCGGACCAGCCACGACGTGATCACGACGGCCCACACGATCGCCAGGTAGAAGGCGAGGGTCGCGGTGAACAACACGACCCGGTGCCGGCTCATCTTCGGCACATCAATGTGGGCCGGCCGTTCCGGCTCACGGTCCAGCCTGGCGAACACCCGGTCCAGACGGGTCAGGTTTCGTTCGGTACGCACTCAATCGACGTTACAGCGAGTGAGCTCTGTTCCCGGTCGAAACAGCGGCTTTGTGATGACGATGTGATGTGGGAAACCTCTCAGGAGGTCTCCGAATTCTAAGGATTCCGTAATCCTCGGCGTGTCTGCCCTTCAATTCCTTTGATCATGCCGGGTCGCCGTTTTATGCCGCTTATGAATTCGTTAACCAAGGCATGGGGCGGAATTCTCCGGCTGCTCATCGGCGCCACCGAAATGATCATGGAGGCCCGGAGCCGTTCAGCCAGAACGCGCCATACACCGCCGCCACCACCGCGATCCCAGCGGTGACCAGCGCCGTTCTGCCGGTGCGCAGCCGTGCGAGGGCCAGGGCGAGGGGCAGCAGCACCGGGAAGGCCGGCATCAGCAGCCGCGGCTTGGAACCGAAGTAGCTCGACGCGCACAGTGCCAGTGCGAGGACGACACCGGTGTAGACCAGCAGGGGAAGCGGCTGCCGCTGGCGGACGCCGGTCACGTAGAGCCACAGCAGGAGGCCGACGCCCACGATCAAACCCGCTCCGGCCGGAGCGGACGGAAATGACGTGAACTTGTCGCCGACGAAGCGTGCGAACGCATAGCCGCCGTCGAAGCCGTTGCGCCAGCCCGCCTGGACGTCCAGATAGCCGAGCGGGCCCTTGCCGGTGCGGTGGCCGACCCACAGGACATAGGCGGCGGTGCCGACGGGGGCGAGGAGCATGCCGAGGGCGCGCCGCCAGGGCGGTGCGCCGGTCGTCCACACCATGCGCCGGGCGCGGGCGGCGCTGGACAAGGAGGGGGCGTGTTCGTTCTCATACGCGCCGCCCACATCATCCGTACCCCGGTCCCGCACGCCCCCGCTCCGATCCCGCACGAACGAGACCGCCCCCGCCGTCCACACCGCCGCCACCACGGCAAGACCCACCGGCCGGGTCAGCCCCGCCAGCGCCGCCAGCGCCCCGGCGGTCACCCAGCGACCGGTCAGCACGGCGTACAGCGACCACGCGGCCAGTGCCGTGAACAGCGACTCGCTGTACGCCATCGACTGCACGACCCCGACCGGCAGCACGGCCCACAGCAGCACCGCGCAGACCCCCACCCGTCGGCCGTACACGAAGTCCGCGACCGCGAAGATCCCCCAGGCCGCGGCGAGCGAGGCGAGCAGACTGACCGTGAAGCCCGCGCCGGCGTACGTGAAGGGCGTGCACGCGTGCAGCAGGCGCTCCAGCCAGGGCAGCAGCGGGAAGAAGGCGAGGTCGGAGTGGACGTCGCCGTTCGGCAGCCGCACCTCGTAGCCGTACCCGAGCTCGGCGACCCGCACGTACCACAGCGAGTCCCAGCGCGCCGTCAACAAGTGGTACGCGCTCTTGCCGCGCGCCCCGCTCCACACGGCCAGCGCGACCAGGCCCAGGGCGCGCACGGCCACGTACCCGAGCAGGGCCGGCGCCGCCCGGCGCGGGGCCGGGGCGCGCGGTGGAGCAAGGGGCGTTCCAAGATCGGTCACGGGCTCGATTATCGACGGGCCGCGGAACCGGAGGCCTCGCCGGGGCGTGGTGCACAGCGGGGCCAGTGGCGTACGCCACATGAGTTCTGTGGAGAGTGTGAGAGGTCCGCCACGTGCCCCCGGAACGAACTCGCGTACGCTGACGTGTCACTCGCGTTCGTATGCGCGGGCCGGAGACCCCGCTCCTCTCCGGCCGTACGACGGGGAGTCCCCACCCCGCCGATCCGCCGCACGCGAGGGATCATCTGGGAGGTTCGTAGATGTCCGGGACGACCACGGCGGCCGCACGGCCGCACTGTCGGGCGCCCGTGGCCGGTGCCGGTGCCAACCGCTGGGTCGTCCTCGTCGTTCTCTGCGTCAGCCTGCTGCTGGTCGCCCTCGACGCGACCGTGCTGCATGTCGCGGTGCCCGCCGTCACCGCGGACCTCAAACCCGGCGCCATGGAGCTGCTCTGGATCGTCGACGTCTACCCGCTGGTCTGCGCCTCGCTGCTGATCCTCTTCGGCACGCTCGGCGACCGCGTGGGCCGGCGGCGCGTCCTGCTCCTCGGCTATGCCCTGTTCGGCGTCGCCTCCGCGGCGGCCGCGGTCGCGCCGAGCGCGGCGATGCTGATCATGGCGCGGGCGCTGCTCGGTGTGGGCGGTGCGATGATCATGCCCGCGACACTGTCGATCCTCCGGCAGGTCTTCCCCGACCGCCGTGAGCGGGCCCTCGCCATCGGCATCTGGAGCGCGGTCGCCGCGGTCGGCGCGGCCGTCGGCCCCCTCCTCGGCGGCTTCCTCCTCGAACACTTCTGGTGGGGCTCCGTCTTCCTGGTCAACATCCCGCTGATGCTGGTCAGCCTCCCGGTGGGCCGCCTTCTCCTCCCCGAGTCCCGCGGCGACCGCGACGGCCCCTGGGACGTGGTCGGCGCGCTGATGGCGGCGGCCGGTCTGTTCGGCGTGGTCTTCGCCGTGAAGCGGCTGGGCGGCGGCGAGCCGGCGGGCAGTGCGCTGACCGTGGTGCCGTTGGTGCTGGGGGCGCTGCTGCTGTTCCTCTTCGTACGACGGCAACGACGCCGTACGTTCCCGCTGGTGGACCTGAGGATGTTCGGGCGGCCCGCGTTCAGTACGGCGGTCGGCTGCATCGTGCTGGCGATGCTCGCGCTGGTGGGTCTCGAACTGATCGCCGCGCAGTACCTGCAGCTGGTCCTGGGCCTGTCGCCTCTGCAGACGGGTCTACGACTGCTGCCGCTGACGCTCGCCGCGATGGCGGCGGGGCTGGCCGGGGCGCGGATGCTGCGGCGCTTCGGGCCGCGCCGGATGGTGTGCTTCGGCTTCTGCCTGACCGCGGCGGCGGTGCTGACGCTGACGGCGATGGGCGGGACGGACAACGCGGCCCTGCTGCTGGTCGGCTTCCTCCTGCTCGGGTTCGGGCTGGAGACCACGCTCTTCGGGGCGTACGAGTCGATGCTGAGCGAGGCGCCGGCGGCGCAGGCCGGCGGGGCGGCGGCGATCGGCGAGACCTCGTACCAGCTGGGCGCGGGGATCGGGATCGCGTTGCTGGGCAGCGTGATGAACGCGGCGTACACGCCGGGGCTGTCCCGGGTGCCGGGCGTACCGGCGTCGGCGTCGGCCGCGGCGGGGCACTCGCTGGGGGAGGCGTACGAGGTCGCCGGGCGGCTGGGCGGAGCGGCGGGCGCGGCGCTGCGGCATGCGGCGCGGGACTCCTTCGTGCACGGTCTGCATGTGACGCTGCTGGTGAGCGCGGGGCTGCTGCTCCTGGGGGCGGTGATGGCGCTGCGGTTGCCGCGGGCCATGCAGTGCGAGGACAGACCGGTGGAGGTCCCAGCCCCCCGGGAACCTTCACGCTCCCGCGTCTCGGCCTGACGCTGCGTTCTCCCGTGTGCGGGTCAGGGCTTTCCCCGCCCACGCACCGCCCGTGCGGGTCACCAACAAGGTGGACCTCTCCCGTGGGGGCCGTTCGCCGTTGGCGGCTGCGGCCTGCGGGCCGCAGGCCGCGGGGTGCGGGGTGAGGCGGGTGCGATGGGGATCCGTGGGTTGCGTCGGAGACCGGCGGCCGCCGGCGGTGAATGCGCCCCACGGGCGACGTCCACCTTGTTGGTGACTCGCACGGGTGGTGCGCAGGTGGGAGAACAGGGAGACTGCACATAGCCGATGTAACTAGCGGTGCTAGTTTTTGGGAGGGTTCTCATGTCCGCGTCCGTGAAGCTGCCTCCGTTCGATCCCGGTGACCCGCTCGGTATCGACGATCTCCTGGAGCCGGAGGATCTCGCCGTGCGGGACACCGTGCGGAGCTGGGCGGCGGACCGTGTGCTGCCGTACGTCGCCGAGTGGTACGAGAGCGGTGAGCTGCCCGGCATCAGGGAGCTCGCCAAGGAGCTCGGGTCGATCGGGGCCCTCGGGATGTCGCTCGACGGGTACGGGTGCGCGGGCGCGTCCGCCGTGCAGTACGGGCTCGCCTGCCTGGAGCTGGAGGCCGCCGACTCGGGCATCCGGTCGCTCGTCTCCGTGCAGGGGTCCCTCGCCATGTACGCCATCCACCGCTTCGGCAGCGAGGCGCAGAAGCAGCGCTGGCTGCCGGGCATGGCCGCCGGTGACGTCATCGGGTGCTTCGGGCTCACCGAGCCGGATCACGGCTCCGACCCGGCCGCCATGCGGACGCACGCCAGGCGCGACCCCGGCGGCGACTGGGTGCTCAACGGGCGGAAGATGTGGATCACCAACGGTTCGGTGGCGGGCGTCGCCGTCGTCTGGGCGCAGAGCGACAACGGCATCCGCGGGTTCGTCGTGCCCACCGACACACCCGGGTTCTCGGCGCCCGAGATCAAGCACAAGTGGTCGCTGCGGGCGAGTGTCACCAGCGAGCTGGTGCTGGACGACGTACGGCTGCCCGCCGATGCCGTACTGCCCGAGGTCACCGGGCTCAAGGGGCCGCTCAGCTGTCTGTCGCACGCCCGGTACGGGATCGTGTGGGGCGCCATGGGCGCGGCCCGCACCTGCTTCGAGACCGCAGTCGGCTACGCGAAGTCGCGGGAGCAGTTCGGTCGGCCCATCGGCGGCTTCCAGCTCACCCAGGCCAAACTCGCCGACATGGCGGTCGAACTGCACAAGGGGATCCTGCTCGCCCATCATCTGGGGCGGCGGATGGACGCCGGCCGCCTGCGTCCCGAGCAGGTCAGCTTCGGCAAGCTCAACAACGTACGGGAGGCGATCGAGATCTGCCGTACGGCGCGGACGATTCTCGGGGCGAACGGGATCTCGCTGGAGTACCCCGTGATGCGGCACGCGACCAACCTCGAGTCGGTGCTCACCTACGAGGGCACCGTCGAGATGCACCAGCTCGTGCTGGGCAAGGCGCTCACCGGACTCGACGCCTTCCGGTGAACCCTGCGCGGGGGCAGGGCCGGTGAGCGGCCCTGCCTCAGCTCTGGTTGAAGAAGCCGTCCTCCCGGCGCCTGGCCGGCTCACCGTTGACGATCTCGGTGTTCGAGGGGGTCAGCAGGAAGACCCGGTTGGCGACCCGCTCGATGGTGCCGCGCAGACCGAAGGTCAGCCCGGCCGCGAAGTCGACGACACGCTTGGCGTCGCCCGGCTCCATGGCCGTGAGGTTCACGATGACCGGCACGCCCTCGCGGAACAGCTCACCGATCGCACGGGCGTCCCGGAAGCTGTCCGGGGTGACCGTGCCGATCCGGCGGCCCTTCTCCTCGGCGGTGTCCGAGGCCACCCTGACCCGAGGGTCGGTGACCCAGGCATCCCCGTGGGGCTGCTCGGTCCCTTCGGAGTAGTCGTCGTCGTAGTAGCGCTCGTCATCGTTGTCGTCGACGAGGCCAAGCCAGGCACTCGCCTTGCGTACCGATCCCATGGACGCCTCCTCTCACAGCGGTCTTTCATGCTTCCGCATCCCTATGGTCGTCCATGATGCGGATGGCGCGCCAAGTGGATAGACGCCGCGCGGGGGGTTTGTGACGGTACTGGTGCAGAGCGAATACGTCGAGAGCCCAGTTGTGCCAAGGGCCTTAGCTCACACGGCTGCTGACTGTGAGTGAAATATGATTGTTCCGGGCGTATGGGTGACGAACCGTACGTCCGGGTGAACCGGTTGAGGGGGATTTCGGACGTGTTCGGGATGGTCAGACCGTGTGGTCATCGGCTCGGTAAGAGATTCAGGGACCAGTGGATGGCGCACCTGTGCGGGCTGTGTCTCGCGCTGCGCGGTGACCACGGTCAGTTCGCACGGCTCGTGACGAACTACGACGGACTGCTGATATCCGTTTTGACGGAGGCTCAGGCACCGCGGCCGGACGACTGGCGGCGTACGGCCGGGCCGTGCCCCCTGCGCGGGATGCGCACCGCCTCCGTCGCGCGGGGCGAGGGCACGCGGCTCGCCGCCGCCGTCTCGCTGGTGCTCGCCTCGGCCAAGGTGCGTGACCATGTCGCCGACGGGGACGGTCTGCTGGCGCGCCGTCCGGTCGCGGCCGCCGCCCGCCGGGTCGCCACCGGCTGGGGGCGGGCGGGGGCCCGCGGGGGTACGGCGGTCGGGTTCGACACCGGGATCCTCGTCGACGCCGTCGACCGGCAACTCGGCATCGAGGCGCTCGCGGGACCGGGGACGCCCCTGCTGACGGTGACCGAACCCACCGAGACGGCCACCGCCGCCGCCTTCGCGCACACCGCAGTCCTGGCCGGCCGGCCAGGCAACGCCGGACCGCTCGCCGAGGCCGGGCGCTACTTCGGCCGGCTCGCGCATCTGCTGGGGACCATGTCCGGGCGCTCTGACAGGGGCGTGCCGCTCGCCGTGAAGATCGTGGTGAGCGGAGGGCTCGGGGTCGGCAAGACGACGTTCATCGGCGCGATCTCGGAGATCGAACCGCTGGACACGGAGGCGGCGATCACCCAGGTGTCGGTGGGCATCGACTCCCTCGCCGGGGTCGAGTCCAAGACGACGACCACCGTGGCCCTCGACTTCGGCCGGATCACGCTGGATCCGTCCATCGCGCTGTATCTGTTCGGGACTCCCGGGCAGGACCGGTTCTCGTTCCTGTGGGACGACCTGGTGGAGGGCGCGCTGGGCACGGTGGTCCTCGCGGACACACGCCGGATCGAGGACTGCTTCCCCGCCGTCGACTACTTCGAGGCCCACGGGGCGCCCTTCGTCCTCGCCGTGAACCGCTTCGACGGCGCCGAGCGGTTCGAGCTGGAGGAGGTCCGGGAGGCGCTGGGCCTGGGCGCCGATGTCCCGGTGCTGGAGTGCGACGCGCGGGAGCGCGGGTCGGTGCGGGATGTGCTGGGTGCGTTGATGGACCGGGTGATCGGGGTGAGGTCCGGGTCGAGGAAGAGGGCGATGGCCGTGCGCTAGTCGCCGCGGGGCGTGGGGCGAGTGCGGGTTGTGTCTGGTTGCTCGCGCCCACGCGGCGGAGCCGCATATCTGTGCAGCTCCGCGCCCCTTGGGGCGCGTGAATCCGGCGTCTGTTCTTGAGTGCGGGGCGCGAGGGGAGGGGTGCGCGTGTGAAGGCGGAGGGTGAAGCGCGAGGAAGAACGCGAAGAGTCCCCGCCGTCGGCGGGGCGCGCAGGGGGTCAGCTCAACAGGAACAGGACCACACTCGACCGAAGTCGATGTGGGAGCGGGTGACCAGCCACTGCTGCGGATGCATGAGCCAAGTGGAACAGGTCTCCGGTTTTCCGTCAACTGACATGAGACGCACCGCTCACACTCTGGACAACCTTGACAGTGAGGGGAAACGGCACCGTAGAGTCGACGGACGGCCCTGCTGAGGGGCTCGGCCGTAAGAGCGCCGCGCGGCGGCGCTCCGTGTGAAGGCATCCACCGCACCCACCGTGCTCGATTGATCTGTCACGGAGCCTTCGCATGTCATCCGGCACCCTTGCCACAGCCCCCGCCGTCCCCCGTATACCCGAGCTCGCCGTCTCCTCGGTGGAGACGGCCCGATGAAGCCCCAGCTGGTGATCGTGGGGGCCGGGCCGCGGGGGACCGGTCTCCTGGAGCGCATCGCCGCCAACGCGCCCGAGCTGTACGCCGGTTCGGGCCTCGACATCCATCTGGTCGACCCGCATCCACCGGGCGCGGGACGCATCTGGCGGGCCGCCCAGTCGCCGCTGCTGTGGATGAACTCGCACGCCGAGGACGTCACCATGTTCACCGACGAGACGGTGACCATGGCGGGGCCGGTACGCGAGGGCCCCACCCTGCACGAGTGGGCCGGCCTGGCCGGCACCACCTTCGCCGACCGGCAGATCCAAGGCCGCTACCTGCGCCACGTCTACGACCGTGCCGTCGCCGACCTGCCGGACGGCATCACCGTCCACCACCACCCGCGCCGCGCCCTGCGGGTGAGCGGGCCGCGCGAGGGACGCCAGCAGGTCTGGCTGGAGGGCCGCCCGCGCCCGCTCCTCGCCGACCTGGTCGTCCTCGCCCTGGGTCACCTGGACGCCGAACTCGATCCGGAACAGGCCGCGTTGGCCGCGTACGCCGACGCACACGGCCTGGTCCACCTGCCGCCCGACTTCACCGCCGACAGCGACCTGTCCGCACTGCGGCCCGGCGAGCCGGTGCTCGTCCGTGGGTTCGGTCTCGCCTTCGTCGACCTGATGGTCCTGCTCACCGAGGGACGGGGCGGGCGGTACGACGGTGACACCTATGTGCCGTCCGGGCGGGAACCGGTGCTGTACGTCGGGTCGCGGCGCGGGGTGCCGTACCACTCGAAGATCGGTTACGACTGGACCGGCGAACGCCCGCCGCTGCCCCGCTTCTTCGGGCCCGGCGAGGTCGCCGAGCTGCTCGCCCGGCCGGACGGCTTCGACTTCCGGCGGGATGTGTGGCCGCTGGTGGCGAAGGAGCTGGGGTTCGCCCACTACCACCGGCTGTTCACCGTCCATCCCGAGCGGACGGCGGTCGCCTGGCGCGACTTCGAGGAGAAGTACGCCGCCGCCGAGGGGGACGCCGAACTGCGGGCGCTGGCCGCAGCCGCCGTACCCGACCCGGCCGACCGGCTCGATCTCGCGGCGCTGGACCGGCCGCTGGACGGGGTGCGGTACGCCTCGCACGAGGAGTTCCAGGAAGGGCTGCGCGAGTACGTCGAGGCCGATCTGGGGCGCCGGCACGACCCCGGGTACAGCCCCGACCTGGCGGTGTTCCTCGGACTGCTCTCCGTCTACGGGCAGTTGGTCCGGCTCGGGAACATCGGGCCCTGGTGGCACGGGTTCTTCAGCTATCTCGCCTCCGGGCCGCCCGGGCCCCGGCTGCGGCAGCTGCTCGCGCTGTCCCGGGCGGGGGTGCTGAAGTTCGTCGGCGCCGGGATGACCGTGGCGGCGCAGGACGGCGTGTTCCGGGCGTCCGCCGACACCGTGCCCGGGTTCGTCGTGGAGGCGCGGGCCCTTGTCGAGGCCCGGCTGCCCGAACCGACCGTGGGACGGGCCCGGGACGCGCTGCTGCGCGAGTTGCAGGGCGACGGCGCCGCCGAGACGCCCGACGGGCTGCTCCGGGTGGACCCCGCCGACGGGCGGATCCTCGACGGGGGCGGGCGTCCGCATCCCCGGCGGTTCGCGCTCGGGCCGTTCACCGACGGCCGTACGCCCGGCGCGTTCACCCGGCCGCGCACCGGAGGGCCCGCGTTCCGGCAGAACGACGCCACGGCGCGCACGGCACTGGCCTTCCTGCGCGAGCTCGCGGACCGGGCCGCCGCGTAGTCCGTCGCCGTCCGGTCCCGGTGTTTCTGTCCAAGGTGCTGTGAGGAGGAGGGGTTTGCGGATGTCTTTCGGAGAGGTTGGTGTCTTATGACCGGCTCGTACGGCCGGGGGCTGTTGCATCTGGCCGCCGCCGTGGACCAGGTCGGCGCGTTCGACGAGGAGCGTCACGTCGAACTGGTGCGGCTCGCCGAGAGCGGGGGGCTGGACTTCGTGACGCTCGACGGCCGGTTCGGGTGGGCGGAGACCGACGCGCTCGCCGTGCTGGCTCTGGTGGCCCCGGCCACCCGGCGGATCGGTCTGGTGCCGGTGGGGACGTCCCCCCGGACCACCGTCGCCCACCTCGACCAGGCCGGTCTGGGCCGGGTCGGCTGGTGGAGCGACGAGAGCGACGGGAGCGACGGGAGCGATGCTCCGGGTCCCTCGCAGGGGTACGCGGTGCGGGTGGCCGACGCCACCGAGGGGACCGCCCGGCGGACCGTGGCCCGGTACGCCGATGTCGCCGTCGTGCGGGCCGCCAGCTCCGCGCAGGCCGCCGCCGTACGGGACGAACTGCGGGCGGAGGCCGTGGCGGCGGGCAGGGACCCGGACGCGCTGCGGGTACTGGTGAGCCTCATGGTGGATCTGGGCGACGGGGAGCGCGCGGCCGAGCCGGGGCACGGCGGCGGTGGGCCCCGGCAGACGGTCCAGGGCCCGCTGTACCGGGGCGGTCCCGTCGATCTGGCGGAACTCATCGCCACCTGGCACGGCGAGGGCGCCACCGACGGCTTCCACCTCGTCCCCGCCGAGCCGCGCCGGGACCTGGAACGGCTGGTCAACGGCACCGTGGCGCTGCTCCAGCACCGCGGCCTGTTCCGCACCTTCTACCCGGGCAGCACCCTGCGCGAGCACCTCGGTCTCGCCCGGCCCGCCGACCAGTTGGCGGCGCCGTGAAAAACGATGCGCATCATGAAGAGAACCGTGAAAGGACTGATCGTATGACCGCGGACGCGTTCGAGGACTGGAAGCGCTGGCACGAACACCGCGTGGAGACCGTCTCGGACCCCTACGGGCCGCTCGCGCTGGTCGGCACCCACTGGATCGAGGACCATGCGGACGGCCGGCTCCCCGGCGTCCCCGGCGCCTGGGCGGTCGACGGTGACACTGTCGTGCTCACCGCGGTGGCGGCTGACGGCCTGGCCGTGGACGGCGAGCCCTTCGCCGGTGAGATCCGGCTCGACGCCGACCGCGAACCGGCGGCCCGGGTCACGCTCGGCGAGCGGCGGCTGGTCGTGCTGATCCGCGAGGGCGTCTGGGGCGTACGGGACTACGACCCGGCCGCCGGGACACGCCGCGCCTTCCGGGGCATCGACGCCGTCCCCTACGACCCGGACTGGTCGGTGCCCGGGCGCTTCACGCCGTACGACGAGCAGCGCACCGTCCGCGTCCCCACCGCGGACGGAGTGGAGCGCGGGCTGGCGCTCGCCGGGGAGCTGACGTTCACGGTGGCGGGCGAGGGGCGGACGCTCCGGGTCGCCGAGCAGGTCGACGGGCGGCTGTGGGCGGTGTTCGCCGATGCCACCAGCGGCCACAGCAGTTTCCGGTTCAGGTTCCTCTATTCGGCCGCCCCGGCCGCCGACGGTTCCACCACCGTCGACTTCAACCGCGCGCAGCTGCCGCCGTGCGCCTTCGCGGACCACTTCATCTGCCCTTTCCCGCCGCCCGGGAACACGCTGGACCTCGCTGTCGAGGCGGGGGAGCGCCGGCTGGGCTGAGAGGTACGGCGGGGGCGAAAGCCTATAAAGCAGCCACAGTTCATTCACAGTCGCACGGCCGAAAGGCACCCTTGCGGTCACCTGTCGTTCGCCCGAATACTCCCCCACAGCGCTTGTCAGGGGCACTGCGTGTTCGGAATCCGGGCGTCTCCCCTGGCTGCGCCTCACGGGCCCCGACCCCACGCGGGCCCCCGACTTCCCCTGGGAGGGAACGACAAGTGAGGATCAAGCGCACGACCCCCCGCAGCGGTATCACGAGACGGACCCGGCTGATCGCCGTGGGCACCGGTTTCCTGGCCGCGGCAGCGTTCGCCGTCCCCACCGCGAACGCGAGTGACGCTCACACCTTCAGCGCGACCCAGTTGAAGGCCGTGAACGGCTCCGTTCTGAAGGCGGACATCCCCGGCACCGCCTGGTCCGTCGACAGCAAGACCAACCGTGTCGTCGTCACCGCCGACTCCACGGTCTCCAACGCCGAGATCGCCAAGATCAAGCGGCAGGCGGGCGCGAACTCCGGCGCGCTCACCATCAAGCGCACCCCCGGCACCTTCAAGAAGCTGATCACCGGCGGCGACGCCATCTACGGTGGCGCCTACCGCTGCTCGCTCGGCTTCAACGTGCACAGCGGCAGCACGTACTACTTCCTGACCGCCGGGCACTGCGGCGAGGTCGCCTCGACCTGGTACAGCAACTCCGGCCACACCACGGTCCTGGGCACCAACGTCAGCTACAGCTTCCCGACGAACGACTTCGCGCTGGTGAAGTACACCAACTCCTCGATCGCGCACCCGAGTGCGGTCGGCAGCCAGACCATCTCCAGCGCGGCCACGCCCAGCGTCGGGACCACGGTGTACCGCCGCGGTTCGACCACCGGCACCCACAGCGGCCGGGTCACCGCGCTCAACGCCACCGTCAACTACGGCAGCGGTGACATCGTCTACGGCATGATCCAGACCACGGTCTGCGCCGAGGGCGGCGACAGCGGCGGCCCGCTCTACGGCGGTTCCGTCGCCTACGGTCTGACCTCCGGCGGCAGCGGCGACTGCACCTCCGGCGGTACGACCTTCTTCCAGCCGGTCACCGAGGCGCTGAGCTACTACGGCGTGAGCGTCGGCTGACGATCCGTACGGATCAGCTCCCGGCAGTGGCCCCCGTACGCAACCGGCGTACGGGGGCTCCCCTTTGCCCGGGGGCGGGGTTACCGTCGAAGGATCCTGGAAGTCACCCCTTGGGGGACGGCATGGTCGAGGCGCTGGTGGCGGCGGGAGCCGCTCTCGTGTCCGTCGGAGCGGTCTACGCGCTGGCCGCGGCACGGGTCGTCAGACAGTACGAGCGGGGCGTGGTGTTCCGCCTCGGCCGGCTCCGGCCGGAGGTGCGCGGACCCGGGTTCACCATGGTGGTCCCGTTCGTGGACCGGCTCCAGAAGGTCAACATGCAGATCGTCACGATGCCCGTGCCCGCACAGGAGGGCATCACCCGGGACAACGTGACCGTACGGGTCGACGCGGTCGTCTACTTCAGGGTGACCTCGCCCGCCGAGGCGGTCGTCCGGGTCGAGGACTACCGGTTCGCGGTCTCGCAGATGGCGCAGACCTCGCTCAGGTCCATCATCGGCAAGAGCGAGCTGGACGACCTGCTGTCGAACCGTGAAAAGCTCAACCAGGGCCTGGAGTTGATGATCGACAGTCCGGCCGTGGAGTGGGGCGTCACCATCGACCGCGTCGACATCAAGGACGTCTCGCTGCCCGAGACCATGAAGCGGTCCATGGCCCGGCAGGCCGAGGCCGACCGGGAGCGCCGGGCCCGGGTCATCAACGCCGACGCCGAACTGCAGGCCTCCAAGAAGCTCGCGGAGGCCGCCAAGGAGATGTCGGAGCAGCCCGCCGCGCTGCAACTGCGGCTGCTGCAGACGGTGGTGGCGGTCGCCGCGGAGAAGAACTCGACCCTGGTGCTGCCGTTCCCGGTGGAGCTGCTGCGGTTCCTGGAGCGGGCTCAGCAGCAACTGCCCCCGGCAGCAGGGCCTGATGGTGCGGGCGGGTCTGCAGGGGCGAATTCCGGCCAGGGGTAGAGGTCACTGTCCGCCGCCCGTTACTCGCACGTGGTGTTTGCAGTGCAAATCCTCCTGGGGCGACTGTGAACGGCTCGGGCACCGGGGCGCACAACATCCGCGCACGCGCGTCCTGAAGTCGACCTTGTGTGCTCCCTGTGGGTCTCGGAATAGTAGGCGCCCGTCAACCAGCCTTCCGGTCCCAGAGGTCCCCACAACCTCACGGACCGACCCCCCACAGGAGGACGCGAGTTGAAGCACCGACGCATACCCGGGCGCCGGGCGGTCATGGCAGGCGCGGGCGTAGCCGCGCTCGTCGCCGCCGGAGTGACCTTCCAGACTGCGAACGCGAGCGAGCCCGCCAAGGACGCCCTGCCGCAGATCCTGTCCGCCCCGGCGGCCGGAAAGCTCGCCTCGACGCTCGCTGCCGACCTCGGTACCGACGCGGCCGGCACGTACTACGACGCGCAGTCGAAGAACCTCGTCGTCAACGTGCTCGACGACACCGCCGCGAAGGCCGTCGAGGCGGCCGGGGCCAAGGCGAGACTCGTCGCCAACTCCCTCGCCGAACTCGACGGCGCGCGCACCACGCTGAAGCAGGACGCCACCATCCCCGGCACCTCGTGGGCGACCGACCCGGTCGGCAACAAGGTCGTCGTCACCGCCGACAGGACGGTCACCGGGGCCGCGCTGGCCAAGCTCACCAAGGTCGCCGACGGGCTCGGCGAGAAGGTCGAACTGCGGCACTCGAAGGGGGAGTTCAAGCCCTTCATCGCCGGCGGCGACGCGATCAGCGGCTCGGGCGGGCGCTGCTCGCTCGGCTTCAACGTGGTCAAGGGCGGCCAGCCGTACTTCCTGACCGCCGGGCACTGCACCCAGGCGATCTCCACCTGGTCGGACTCCTCCGGCAACGTGATCGGCCAGAACGCCCAGTCCAACTTCCCGGGCACCGACTTCGGCCTGGTCAAGTACACGTCCGAGGTGGACCACCCGAGCGAGGTCGACCTCTACAACGGCTCCACCCAGAAGATCACGGGCGCGGCCGAGGCGACCGTGGGCATGAAGGTGACCCGCAGCGGCTCCACGACCCAGGTCCACGACGGCACGGTCACCGGTCTCAACGCCACGGTGAACTACTCCGAGGGCACGGTGAGCGGGCTCATCCAGACCGATGTGTGCGCCGAGCCCGGCGACAGCGGCGGCTCGCTCTTCTCGGGCAGCAGCGCGATCGGCCTGACCTCCGGCGGCAGCGGCGACTGCACCTCCGGCGGGGAGACGTTCTTCCAGCCGGTGACGAAGGCGCTGTCGGCCACCGGCACCCAGATCGGCTGACGCACGCGGCAACCCCGCGCGGCCCCGCCCCGAGGGGGCGGGGCTTTCGCGTGCCCCACGGCCCGGGTCGGCTGTGACCGTTCGCGGTTGTCGGTGACTGAGGCCGGGCTGCTTCGCTGCTCACGCGGGTTGGCGGGTTGTGTTCGCGACAGCTGGCGAGAGAAGGGGCTCAGCCGGTCACGAAGAGTGCTTGACGGGGTTGCCCCCGTGGCTGGTCGGAGCCGGCTTGACCTTGACGCCGGGTCAACCCTCCATCCTTCCGGCAAGGGCGTCCTCGCAGTCGCGTGGGGCAGCCCCGCAAAGGAGGCAGATGACCATGACGACCCAAACGATCGCCGGTCCGGCGATGCGCGTGCGGGGTCTGGAGAAGTCGTACGGGAAGCTCGAAGTGCTGCGCGGAGTGGACTTCGACGTGGCGCCGGGCAGCATCTTCGCTCTGCTCGGTTCCAATGGGGCGGGCAAGACCACGACCGTGAGGATCCTCGCCACGCTCCTGAAGGCCGACGCGGGGACGGCGAGCGTCAATGGTTTCGACGTCGCCACGCAACCGGCGAACGTGCGGGAGTCCATCAGCCTCACCGGGCAGTTCGCGGCCGTCGACGAGATCCTCAGCGGTTGGGAGAACCTCGTACTCGTCGCCAGGCTGCGCCACCTCAAGGACCCGGGCTCGATCGCGGACGACCTGCTGAGGCGTTTCTCGCTGACCGACGCCGGACCGCGGAAGGTGTCCACGTATTCGGGTGGGATGCGCCGCCGGCTGGACATCGCGATGAGCCTCATCGGAAATCCTTCCGTGATCTTCCTGGACGAGCCGACGGCCGGACTCGACCCCGAGGCGCGCATCGAGGTGTGGCATGCCGTCAAGGAGCTCGCCGAGTACGGCACGACGGTGCTGCTCACCACGCAGTACCTGGACGAGGCTGAGCAGCTCGCCGACCGGATCGCGATCCTCCACCAGGGGCGGATCATCGTGAACGGCACCCTCGCCGAACTCAAGCGGCTCTTCCCGCCCGCCAAGGTCGAGTACGTCGAGAAGCAGCCGACTCTGGAGGAGATCTTCCTCGCGGTCATCGGCAGCGGCGAAAAGAGCGACGCCACTGGCACGACAACTGGGGGACAAGGATGACCGCGTACTTCTTCAGCGACACTGCCGCGCTCACGGGGCGGACCCTGCGCCATGTCACACGCAGCATGGACACCATCATCACGACCGTCATCACGCCGGTCGCCATGATGCTGATGTTCGTCTACGTGTTCGGAGGCGCCATTGATACCGGGTCGGTCTCGTACGTGAACTACATGCTGCCCGGCATCCTGCTCATGACCATCGCATCGGGCATCTCCTACACGGCGTACCGGCTGTTCACCGATGTGAAGAGCGGGATCTTCGAGCGATTCCAGTCCATGCCGATCGCGCGGTCGGGTGTGCTGTGGGCGCATGTCGTCACCTCTCTGGTCGCCAACCTGATCGCGCTCGTGCTCGTCGTGGGCGTCGCGCTTCTCATGGGCTTCCGCTCGGGGGCAGGCGTGTCGGCATGGCTCGCGGTCGCCGGCATCCTGCTCTTGTTCACGCTGGCATTGACCTGGCTCGCCGTGATCCCCGGGCTCTCCGCGTCGTCGGTCGAGGGAGCGGGCGCGTTCGCCTACCCGCTCATCTTCCTGCCGTTCGTCAGCTCGGCGTTCGTGCCCACAAAGACGATGCCCGGCCCGGTGCGCTGGTTCGCCGAGAACCAGCCGGTGACGTCGATCGTCAATACGATCCGCGACCTGTTCGCCCAGCGGCCGGTCGGCAACGACATCTGGACCGCCCTCGCCTGGTGCGTCGGCATCCTCGTCGTGGCGTACGTCTTCGCGATGGCCGCCTATCGCCGGAAGATCGCCTGAGGCAGGCTGAGACCCATGCTCACCATCAGCCAGCTTGCGGCGTACGCCGGGGTGACGGTACGGGCGGTACGCCACTACCACCACATCGGGCTGCTGCCCGAGCCCGAGCGCGACCGGTCCGGGTACCGGACCTACGATGCCGCCGCGGTCGTGCGACTGATCCGGATCCGCACCCTGGCTGATGCCGGCGTGCCGCTCGCCAGGGTGGAGAAACTCCTCGACGCCGGCCCGGAAGAGTTCGCCGGCGGCGTCCAGGAGATCGACAAGAATCTGCGCGCCGAGATCCGGCGGCTGCAGAACACCCGCAGCCGACTCGCCCGGCTCGCCGCCGGAGAGCACCTGGCGCTCCCGCAGAGCGTCGTGGACTACCTCGACCGGCTGCGCGGTCTCGGCGTCGGGGAGCGGTACATCGCGATGGAGCGGGATGCCTGGATCATGATCGCCGCCCAGGTGCCGGACCTCATCGACTCCGTGATCGCCAAGAAGCACGAGGAGCTGGACAACCCCGACATGGTGAGGCTCTACAGCTTCTTCACCGGGGAGCTCAACTGGCGGGCCGGCGATCCACGGATCGTCGAGGTCGCCGACATCCTGGAGCGCCTGATGATTCGCGCCGTGGAGGCCGGCGAGGTGGGTGACGACGGCTTCGATGATCAGTTCGTCGCCCTGATGGACTCAACCATGCTTGAGTCCGCACCGGGCGCCGAACTGGTGCTGGCGATTCTGAAGGAGCGTGGCTGGAGCGGCTGGACCCGCATCGAGCGAGTGCCTGCCGACAGACTCGACACTGAGCTGCCGCCTCCTTGACCTGGGCAAGCTGCCGGTCGTCCCACTCCAGCCAGCCTCTGATCCGGACGAAAACACCCATGACGATCGCTTTCCCGTGCCCTGAGCACTGTCCTGTTCCACGTTCGCGATGACGCCGAATCGAACGATAGACGGGATCCGGCGGCCTGGCGCGAGGCTCAGGAGCCCCCGTCCGGTCCTCACTGCCTGCGCCCCATCGCGGCAGGGCCTGGCCCTCCAGGGACTCGAACCCGCGATGCCGCCCCGTGCAGACCACGCCACGGACCCCGAATGCGACCTTCGTCATGGGCCGCGATCACTGCTTCAGCGGGAGCTCGCCAACTCCGATGAACAACCGCCAACAAGCCTGAACAGTCACAGTCGGCAGGCGTTTCCGCAGGTGAGGGGCGTTCGAACAGGTGTCGTACATACGTTCGAGAATAGGGGTATGGTGGAGGTGGGGAAGTTGGGAACTGATGTTCGATAGTTCTGTTCGGGCAGTCCTGCGGGGCTCATGAGTGCGGGAGGTGCGGATGCCGGGCTTCACCCATCTGCACACCGTCTCCGGGTACTCCCTGCGCTACGGCGCCTCGCACCCGGAGCGGCTCGCCGAGCGTGCCTCCGAGCGGGGCATGGACGCCCTCGCCCTCACCGACCGCGACTCCCTCGCCGGCACCGTCCGCTTCGCCAAGGCCGCCGCCAGGGCCGGTGTCCGCCCGCTCTTCGGGGTGAACCTCGCGACCGTTCCGGCGGAGGCGCTACGACAGGAGAAGCGCCGTGCCCCGGTCCGCGGCGGTGCCTTCATCGACGAGTCGACACCCCGGGTCACCTTCCTCGCCCGCGACGGTGCCCGGGGCTGGGCCGACCTGTGCCGCCTGGTCACGGCCGCGCACCGGAGTGAGGGCACCCCCCTGCTGTCCTGGCCCGACAACCATGGCGACGGTCTGACCGTGCTGCTCGGACCCGGGTCGGACGTGGGGCGTGCCCTGGCCGCCGGGCGCCCCGACCGCGCCGCGAGGCTCCTCGCCCCCTGGCGCGAGGTCTACGGCGACGCCCTCCGCCTGGAAGCCGTCTGGCACGGCCGCACGGGGACCGGACCCGGCTCCCTGCGGCTGGCCGCCCGCACCGTCGGTTTCGCCGCCGAGCAGCGGATCCGCCCGGTGCTCAGCAACGCCGTCCGCTACGCCGACCCCGGCCAGGGGCCGGTCGCCGATGTCCTGGACGCGGCCCGCCGCCTGGTGCCGATCGACCCGACGAAGGAGCTGGACTCCGGGGAGGCCTGGCTCAAGGACGCGACCGTCATGTTCCGGGCGGCCGAGCGGATCGTGGAGGCCGCGGGCTACCGGCGCGACACCGCGCACCGGCTGCTGGAGCAGACCCGGGCGACGGCCGCGGAGTGTCTGGTCGACCCCGAGGACGACCTCGGCATCGGCACCGTCCACTTCCCCGAACCGCATCTCGTCGGCGCCGGCCGGCGCACCGCCCAGCGGGCGCTGGCCTCGCGGGCGGCGGCCGGGATGGTGCTGCACGGCTACGCGGGCAAACGTGTGTACTGGGAGCGGATGCACCACGAGCTGGACATCATCGCCCACCACGGTTTCGCCTCCTACTTCCTGACGGTCGCCCAGGTCGTGGACGACGTGAAGCGGATGGGCATCCGGGTGGCGGCGCGCGGCTCCGGCGCGGGCTCCCTGGTCAACCACCTCCTCGGCATCGCCAACGCCGACCCGGTCGAGCACGGGCTGCTGATGGAGCGCTTCCTGTCCAGGGAGCGGGTGGTGCTGCCCGACATCGACATCGACGTGGAGTCCGCGCGCCGTCTGGAGGTCTACCGGGCGATCATCGGCCGGTTCGGCGAGGAGCGGGTCGCGACCGTCTCCATGCCGGAGACCTACCGGGTCCGGCACGCCGTCCGGGACGTGGGCGCGGCCCTGTCCATGGACCCGGCCGACATCGACCGCATCGCCAAGTCCTTCCCGCACATCCGCGCGCGTGACGCCCGCGCGGCCCTGGAGGAACTGCCCGAACTGCGGGAGCTGGCGGGGGAGAAGGAGAAGTACGGCCGGCTCTGGGAGCTGGTCGAGGGTCTTGACGCCCTCCCGCGCGGAATCGCCATGCACCCCTGCGGAGTGCTCCTCTCCGACGCCTCCCTGCTCTCCCGTACACCGGTCGTGCCGACCAGTGGCGAGGGTTTCCCCATGTCGCAGTTCGACAAGGAGGACGTGGAGGACCTCGGGCTGCTCAAGCTCGATGTGCTGGGCGTGCGGATGCAGTCGGCGATGGCGCACGCGGTCGCCGAGGTGGCACGGGCGACGGGCACCGAGGTCGACCTGGACTCCGTCCCGCCGGGCGACCCGTCGACATATCGACTCATCCGGTCCGCCGAGACGCTGGGCTGCTTCCAGATCGAGTCGCCGGGGCAGCGGGACCTGGTGGGGCGGCTGCAGCCGGCCACCTTTCACGACCTGGTCGTCGACATATCGCTGTTCCGGCCGGGGCCGGTCGCCGCCGACATGGTGCGGCCGTTCATCGAGGCGCGGCACGGACGGGCCCCCGTCAGGTACCCGCACCCCGACCTCGAGGAGGCGCTGAAGGGGACGTACGGGGTCGTCGTCTTCCACGAGCAGATCATCGACATCGTCGCCGTCATGACCGGCTGCGGGCGGGGCGAGGCCGACCGGGTGCGGCGCGGGCTCTCCGACCCGGAGTCGCAGGGGCGGATCAAGGTGTGGTTCGCGCAGCACTCGGCGGCCCGCGGCTATGACGCGGAGACGATTCAGCGGACCTGGGAGATCGTCGAGGCGTTCGGGTCGTACGGCTTCTGCAAGGCGCACGCGGTGGCGTTCGCCGTACCGACGTATCAGTCGGCGTGGCTGAAGGCGCATCACCCGGCCGCCTTCTACGCCGGTTTGCTCACACACGACCCCGGGATGTACCCGAAGCGGCTGCTGCTGGCGGACGCCCGGCGGCGCGGGGTGCCGATCCTGCCGTTGGACGTGAACAGGTCGGCGGTCGCACACCGGATCGAACTGGTGTCTGAATCTCCATCGGTGTGGGGGCTGCGGCTGGCCCTCTCCGACGTGCACGGCATCAGCGAGGCCGAGGCGGCCCGGATCGCGGACGGGCAGCCGTACGCCTCGCTGGTGGACTTCTGGGAACGGGCACGCCCGAGCCGGCCCCTTGCGCAACGACTCGCCCAGGTCGGTGCGTTGGACGCCTTCGGCGCCAACCGCCGTGACCTGCAACTGCACCTCACCGAGCTGCACCGGGGCGGCCGGGGCGCGGGCGGCGGCCAACTCCCGCTGGCGGGCGGCCGGAAGACGGCGCCGACCGGACTCCCGGACCTGTCCTCCGCCGAGAAGCTGAGCGCCGAACTCGGCGTGCTGTCGATGGACACCTCGCGCAATCTGATGGACGACCACCGGGTCTTCCTCAAGGAACTGGGCGTGGTGTCGGCACGGCAGCTGCGCGAGACCCGGCACGGGGAGACCGTGCTGGTGGCCGGGGCCAAGGCGGCCACCCAGACCCCGCCGATCCGGTCCGGCAAGCGGGTCATCTTCACCACCCTGGACGACGGCACCGGCCTGGTCGACCTGGCCTTCTTCGACGACTCGCACGACGCCTGCGCGCACACCGTCTTCCACTCCTGGCTGCTGCTGGTGCGCGGAGTGGTGCAGCGGCGCGGCCCGCGCAGCCTCAGCGTGGTCGGCTCGGCCGCCTGGAACCTCGCCGAACTCGTCGAACTGCGTGCCGAGGGCGGCCTGGACGAGGTGGCGGCCCGGCTGGCGGAGCCGGTGCCGGCTCCCGAGGGGGCACCGGCCGGGGATCCGACGCACGGTCGCCGTATCCACCTGTCGACCGGATATGAACTGCACCCGTGGGCCGATCTGCGCCCCGCGGGTGGGGAGGCCTCACAAGGGCCTTCCAGAACAAGGAAGTTGTGGCACCAAAGTCCGGGGAGTGCGGGATGACCATCCTCTGCGTACGTTTCCAGCTGCCGCCGATGTACGAGGCCGCCCTGCCCGGACTGCTCGGGCTGTTGGAGGAGTTCACCCCGGTCGTCGAGGCCCTGCCACCGGACGGGGCGCTGGCCGATCTGCGGGGCGCCGAGCGCTACTTCGGGCGCAGCGCGGTCGAGTTGGCGTCGGTGATCCGGGTCCGCGCCCTCGCGCTGCACGGCGTCGACTGTGTGATCGGCGCCGGCCCCGGCCCGACGCTGGCCCGGGTGGCACTGGGCGCGGCCCGGCCCGGGGTGACCTGCGAGATCCCCGCCGACCCGGAGGGCATCGCGGAGTTCCTCGCGGACCGGCCGGTGACCGCGCTGCCCGGGGTCGGCACGGCGACGGCCCGCACCCTGTGCGCATACGGCCTGGACACCCTCGGCCTGGTCGCCGCCGCACCGCTCTCCACGCTCCAGCGGCTGATCGGCGCGAAGGCGGGCCGTGAACTGCGCGAGAAGGCGAACGGCGTCGACCGCGGCCGGGTCGTCCCGAACGCGGTCTCCCGCTCCCTCGCCACGGAACGCCCCTTCGAACGCGACGAGCTGGACCCGGACCGGCACCGCCGTGCCCTGCTCTCCGCCGCCGAGGAACTGGGCGCCCGGCTGCGCGCCCTGGAGAAGGTCTGCGGCACCCTGACCCTCAGCGTCCGCTACGCCGACCGCTCGTCGACGACCCGCAGCCGCACCCTCAAGGAACCGACCGCGCACTCGTCGGCGCTGGCCAGGACGGCGTACGGCATGTACGACGCGCTCGGCCTGCAGCGCGCCCGGGTCCGTGCGCTCGTCCTGCGCGCCGAGGGGCTCACCCCCGCCGAACAGGCCTCCCACCAGCTCACCTTCGACCCCGTCGACGAGAAGGTCCGCCGTATCGAGGAGGTCGCGGACCGCGCGCGGGCCAAGTTCGGCCCGCGCGCGGTGATGCCGGGCACGCTGGCCGCGTAACCCCTTTTTCGTATACGTCAGTTGGCCCACGGCGGCACGATCCGGCTGCCATCGGCCAGCTCGGCCTCCAGGCCGATGGAGGTGGTGACCCAGGAGAGCGCGGTGTGGTCGGTCGGGTTCTCGACGGCGAGGGTGGCGCCGGGGTTGACGATGACGGTGTCGCCGGCCCGGATGCGGTCGGTGCGGCCGTCGAGGGTGATCAGCAGCTCGCCGACCAGCAGATGGAAGATCTCCTCCCGGGTGACGGTGTGGGCGGGGGCCCTGGTCCCGGCCGGGATCTCCCCGCGCCACGCGCACAGTTCCTTGCTGCCGGTGAGGGGAGTGGCGTACGAGACGAAGCGGGCGCCGTGGATCTCGTGGGTGGTGGCCTCGGCGGAGCGGATGACGGGCATGGGAGCCTCCGTTGTCGATTTGGTCAAGCTGCTTGACCACTTTCCATCTATGGTCAAGCTGCTTGACCATCTGGTCAAGGGTGTTTCAATGCCTCGTGCAGAACTCCGAGGCCATGGCCCTGTCCGCAGCCCTGCTCGCCGCAGCCGGCGAGCTGACCCAGCGCATCAACGAGGGTGTCGTCGCCCGTGGTTTCGAGGGGATGAGGCCCGCCCACGGCTTCGCCTTCACGCGGCTCGCTCCCGACGGGGCCACCGTCACCGAACTCGCCGCGCACCTCGGGGTGACCAAACAGGCCGCGAGTCAGCTTGTCGACGAAGTCGTCCGGAAGGGCTATGCCGAGCGGCGGGATCACCCCGGGGACGCCCGGGCGCGACTGATCGTGCTCACCGAGCGGGGCTGGGCCTGTACGCGGGCGGCGGAGGAGGTGGCCGCCGAGGTCGTGGGGGAGTGGGTCGAACTGTTGGGCGAGGGTGAAGTGCGCGTGTTGGGGCGGCATTTGGCGCGGATCGCTCCCTATGGTCCGATCAGGCCTGCCTGGTGACGGTTCGTCAAGGGTTCGGTTGAGCCACTGGTTACCACTGGAAGTTTTTACTGACGCGTAACTTCACGCTTGCACTACTCGTCCGTAACTTGATGAGTGAACAGCATCCTCGTGATCCGGATCACAGGGCGTAAGGCCGTCGCATCCCCCTTGAGCCGCAAGGAGATCACACGATGCTGCCCTGGAAGCGAGTGCTCAGACCCCTGACCGCGCTGCTCGTAGCCGCCGCAGTCGCCACCGTTCCCGCCGCCACCGCCCATGCGTCCAGCGCCCCCAGCACCGGCTGGAACGACTACTCCTGCCACCCCTCCGCCGCCCACCCCCGCCCCGTCATCCTGGTCCACGGCACACTCGGCAACTCCGTCGACAACTGGCTGTCCCTCGCCCCGTACCTGGAGGGCCGCGGCTACTGCGTCTTCTCCCTCGACTACGGCCAGCTGGACGGCGTCCCCGTCTTCTACGGCCTCGGCCCCATCGACAAGTCGGCAGAGCAACTCTCCGCCTTCGTCGACAAGGTGCTCGCCGCCACCGGCGCCGCCAAGGCCGACCTCGTGGGCCACTCCCAGGGCGGCATGATGCCGCGCTACTACCTCAAGTTCCTCGGCGGTGCCGCCAAGGTGAACGCGCTCGTCGGTCTCGCCCCCGACAACCACGGCGCCACCCTCAGCGGCCTCACCAACCTGCTGCCGTACTTCCCCGGCGCCGAAGACCTGATCAAGGCCACCACCCCCGGCCTCGCCGACCAGATCCCCGGCTCCGCCTTCCTCACCAAGCTCAACGCGGGCGGCGACACCGTCTCCGGAGTGCACTACACGGTCATCGCCACCAAGTACGACGAGGTGGCCACGCCCTGGCAGAGCCAGTACCTGAGCGGTTCGGACGTCGACAACGTCCTGCTCCAGGACCTCTGCCCGCTCGACCTCTCCGAACACGTGGCGATCGGGCTCTTCGACCGGATCGCCTTCCACGAGGTGGCCAACGCGCTCGACCCGGCCCACGCCACCGCCACCACCTGCGCGTCGGCGTTCAGCTGAGCCGCTGCCCAACTGAACGCCGCCGGGGCCTGTCCGACCTGAGCCGCCGGTCAGGCCCCGGAGTCTGGATCCCATGGGGCTGATCAGAAAGCTAGCCCCAAGAAACCGTGAAATCGCCTGTTGGGAGCGGGTGAAGGGGATCCTTATGGTCGCCTTAAGGGAGTGCTCAGGCTGCGCTGAGGTAACTAGCGTTCGCACTATGACGAACGACGAGATCCGGCCCGCCGGGGCAGCCGATGTGCCGGCCGTGAAGGCCGTGACCGATATGGCGTACCACCACTACATCGCGCGCATCGGGGTGGTGCCGCAGCCCATGGAGGCGGACCACGCGGCGAATGTGGCCGCGGGCCGGGTGTTCGTCGTCGGGGACCCGGTGGTCGGGCTCGTCGTCATCGAGGCGCACGAGGACCATCTGTTCCTCGACAGCATCGCCGTCCATCCCGACGCACACGGCCAGGGGATGGGACGGCGGTTGCTGGAATTCGTGGACGCACGCGTGCGTGCGCTGGGCCTGCCCGAGGTCAGGCTCTACACCAACGCGCTGATGTGGGAGAACCAGAAGATCTACCCGAAGCTCGGCTACGAAGTCGTCGAGCGGCGCGTGGACGGGCCGTACGACCGCGTCCACTACCGCAAGCGGCTGAACTGAAAGGGGCGCCGGGAAACCGGCGCGGTCAGCCGTCCGGCCACCAGGTGCGGGCGATGTCCTTACGCACCTCGGGGCGTCCGCTGGGGCGCTCGTCCGCCTCTTCGCGGATCCGGCGGCTGTCGTTCTTCTTCAGGGGCCTCTGCACGGTTGTGCGGCGCATGGCTGCCTCCTTCAGTGCCTACCGAGCTTCCGTGATGTCACGGAGGTAGGCCCTTTCGGCGAGAGTTCCTCATCGATGCCGGTCTGTCAGTGGTCGCAGTCACAGGGACCGGCTGTCAGTGGCGGGTGTCACTCTTGGGGCATGACGAACGAGAGTGATCGGACGGTTGCGGTGGGTGTCGACTGGGATGCGGAGGCCGCCGGTTTCGACGAGGAGCCGGACCACGGGCTGCGTGCTCCCGAGGTGCGGCTGGCCTGGGCGGAGCGGCTCCGGGCCTGGCTGCCCGAACGCCCCGCCGATGTGCTCGACCTCGGCTGCGGCACCGGCAGCCTGGCCCTCCTCGCCGCCGAGCAGGGCCACCGTGTCACCGGGGTCGACAGTTCCCCGGCGATGCTGGAACGGGCCCGGGCGAAGCTCGCCGGCCGTGACGCGGTGTTCCTGACCGGCGACGCGGCGGCACCGCCGGTGGGAGAGCGGCTCTTCGACGTCGTCCTCGTCCGGCATGTGCTGTGGGCGCTGCCCGACCCCGCGCGCGTGCTGCGGCACTGGCGTGGGCTGCTGCGGCCCGGAGGACGGTTCGTGCTGGTGGAGGGCGTGTGGGGGATCGTCACCCCGGTCGGCATACCGGCCGACCGGCTCACCGCCCTCCTGACGCCCCTCGCCGGGCACGTACGCGTGGAGCCGCTGTCGGCACAGACGGTGCTGTGGGGGAAGGAGGTGAGCGACGAGCGGTACGCGGTGGTGGCGACGGTGTGACGACGCCGTCAGGACAGCAGGGCCGCGAAACCGCGGCCCTCGCGGGCCAGGGCCTCCAGGGCGTCCAGCGCGGCCACGGCCGCCGCTGCGGCGGCCGGGTCCCGCTCCGCCAGCCCGCTCTCGGCGAACTCGTCCTCGTCCAGGCGCCGTACGTCCGTGCCGTCCGCGGAGCGCCACAGGTCCAGGTCGAGGTCCTCCACGACCAGTTCGCCGCCGGTGAGCGTCGCGGGGCGGGCGATGTCGCAGTACCAGCCCTTCAGAGTGCCGTCGGCGGCGCGGACCTCCTTCACCGCGTACCAGCGGTCTCGCCAGTAGAACTCGGTGAAGACATCGCCCTTCTCGAACCGGACGAAGCCGAAGTCGCGGGTCACGTCACCGGCCCAGGGTGCTCGCACGGCGATCCGGGTGCCGTCGTCGTGCAGCAGCCCGGCGGGATAACGGATCTTCGTGCGACCCGCCTTGACCAGAACGACGTCCACCGTGGCCGTCGGCTCAGCCGAGTTCGCGGACATACCTGACCTCCGTCGCGCAGATGTCGTACCCGAACCACTTGTTGATCGCCAGCATCGGGCCGTTGCCGCTGTCGTTGCCCGTGAACGCCTCCGTACAGCCGGCGGCGCGGGCGCGGTGCAGGGAGTCGTTCTTGGCGAGTTTGGCCAGGCCCCGGCCGCGGAAGACACGGGCGGTACCGGTCATGACGGTGCCGTAGCGCGCGCCGCCGTCGGTGCGGGCCGCGCTGAACGCCGCGGGGCGGCCGTCCACCAGGACGACCGAGGTCAGCTCGTGGCTGAACAGAGGATGCCGCCAGGTCTCCTCCAGCCACGCCTCGTAGTCGGAGAACTCGTAGTCGATGTCGCTCGGCTCGTCCGACATCGTCTCCGCGTCGAGAGCGAAGAACGGATGCGGATCGTCGGCGAAGTCGGCGCCGGTGCGGAGTTCGACGCCCGGGGGCGGGGTCCGGAGCGGAGGGAGCGTGCCCTGCGCGAGGTCCAGGCGGAGGAAGTGGGCGGAGCGGCTCGCGGTGTAGCCGCGCCGCTCGGCGAAGGCCCGGTTGGCCGGGGCGTCCAGCACCCAGGCGTACGACGTGGTCGCGCCCACCGCCGACAGGTGCTCCTCCGCCATACGGAGGAGGAGGGCGCCGGCGCCTCGGCCGGTGCGCTCCGGATGAACGTACACGTTGGCGAAGCCCTGGCCCGGCTCCGCGCTCTCGTGGGCGAGGCCGACCTGGGCCGTGCCGATGACCTCGCCGTCCTCCTCCGCGATCAGCTGACGGAAGCGGGCGTCGGGGTGGGTGTGTGTCAGGTCGTGGACCAGGGATTCCGGGGTGAACAGCATGAAGGGGAGGGCGAGCTGCCGGACCCGTGCGAAGCCCTCGGCATCGGACCGGACGTCGGGGCGCAGATCACGCACGATCACTGTCATGGGGCGCACGCTATGCGGGACGAGTGCTGGATGCCTCTCAATTTCCGGCGGGTGCGGGAGAATCGGGCCGTGACCTTGAAGATCCACATCGATGACAGCGCGCCGCCGTACGAGCAGGTACGGGCGCAGATCTCCGAGCAGGCGCGAGGCGGGGTGCTGCCGGTGGGGTACCGGCTGCCGACGGTCAGGGGGCTGGCCGAGTCGCTGGGCCTGGCGGTGAACACGGTGGCCAAGGCGTACCGGGCGCTGGAGACGGACGGGGTGATCGAGACGCGGGGGCGCAACGGAACGTTCGTCGCGGCGGCGGGGTCGGCGGCGGAGCGGGAAGCGGCGGTCGCCGCGCAGGCCTATGCCGACCGGGTCCGGCGGCTGGGGTTGCCGGAGGAGGAGGCCCTGTCCGCGGTGCGGGACGCCCTGCGGGCGGCTTACGGGGGATAGGGAGTTGCCGGTCGGTTGCTGAGCAGGGCTCGGCACCGCCGGATTGCGCCGCGGCGGCTGATCGCCGTTGCGGCGGAAAAAGATCAAGCGGCTGGGAAGCATCTCAGCCGCTCGTGGCCGGCTCCGGCGTCCTCGTCACCGTCAGTCCCGCGCGCTCCGCCGCCTGCCCGAACGCCGCCGCGTCCCGCACCGCCGCTCCGCCCGGGTCGTTGTTGAAGTACGTGTAGATGTCGGCGCTCTCGGGGTACGCCGTGGCGATGCGGTCGATCCAGGTTTCCAGGGAGCGGCGGCCGTAGCGCGGCCAGGGTGTGGCACGGCCCTCGTGGAAGCGGACGTAGGCCCAGTCGGTGGTGCGCCAGAGCGGGGTCATGGGGTGGGCCTGGATGTCGGCCCAGCACAGGGCCGCTCCCCGGGACTCCAGGACCTCGCGGGTCTGCCGTGTCCACCAGGAGTCATGGCGGGGTTCCACCGCGACGCGCGTGCCGCGGGGGAAGCACGCCAGGCACGTGTCCAGCAGGGCCGGGTCCGCCTTGAGCGTCGGCGGGAGCTGGAGGAGGACCGGGCCCAGCCGGTCGCCCAGGCCCGCCGCGTGGGTCATCAGGCGGTCGACCGGCTCCTCGGGGTCCTTGAGGCGTTTGATGTGCGTGAGATAGCGGCTCGCCTTGACCGCGATCACGAAGTCCGCAGGGACCCGCTCCCGCCAGGACGCGAAGTTCTCCCTCGACGGGAGGCGGTAGAACGCGTTGTTCAGCTCCACCGTCGTGAAGCGCGCCGCGTACTCCTCCAGCCACAGCCGCATGGGCACATCGGCCGGGTACAGGACGCCCCGCCAGTCCTTGTACTGCCAGCCCGACGTTCCGATGAACAGGGGCATACCCCCATCAAAGCACTACAGGTGCCGCCCTGCTCCAGGCGCTACAGGTACAGCCCCGCGTCCGCGCCCTCCCGCGCCCCCGGTACCGACGTCGGTGACGTGCCCCGGCGCAGTGCGTACAGCTCCGCCAGGGTCGCCCCGTCCCGGCCCACGCCTTCCTCCGTGCCGAGCCAGTTCACCGCCTCGCTGTGGGTCAGCGGGCCCACCTCGATCCGGGCCAGGCAGCGGCCCGGGCGGACGACGGCCGGGTGCAGACGCTCCAGGTCCTCGTTGGTGGTGACGCCGACCAGGACGTTGCGGCCCTGGCCGAGCAGGCCGTCCGTGAGGTTCAGCAGCCTCGACAGCGCCTGGCCCGCCGTGTGCTTGGCCTCGCCGCGGATCAGTTCGTCGCAGTCCTCCAGCAGGAGCAGCCGCCAGCGGCCCTTGCCGGCGCCGTCCTCCTCGCCGATCGCGATGTCCATCAGATAACCGACGTCGGAGAAGAGCCGTTCGGGGTCGAGGACGCAGTCCACCTGGCACCAGTCCCGCCAGGAGCGGGCCAGGGTGCGCAGCGCGGAGGTCTTGCCGGTGCCCGGCGGGCCGTGCAGGAGCAGCAGCCGGCCCGCGATGTCCTCCGGCGTCGTCTTCATCAGGCGGTCCATCGCGTCCGCCACCGGCGCCGTGTAGTTGGCGCGGACCTCGTCCCAGGTGCCGGCGGAGATCTGCCGGGTGGTGCGGTGCGGGCCGCGGCGCGGCGAGACGTACCAGAAGCCCATCGTCACGTTCTCCGGCTGCGGTTCCGGCTCGTCCGCCGCGCCGTCCGTCGCCTCGTTCAGCACCTTCGAGGCCAGCTCGGCGGTGGTCGCGGTGACGGTCACGTCCGCGCCCCGGTTCCAGCGGGAGACGAGGAGGGTCCAGCCGTCGCCCTCCGCCAGGGTCGCGCTGCGGTCGTCGTCGCGGGCCACCCGCAGTACCCGCGCCTCCTTCGGCAGCAGGGTCGCCCCGGTCCGCACCCGGTCGATGTTGGCCGCGTGCGAGTACGGCTGCTCGCCCGTCGCGAAGCGGCCGAGGAACAGCGCGTCGACGACGTCGGACGGAGAGTCGGAGTCGTCGACGTTGAGCCGGATCGGCAGCGTCTCGTGCGGCTTGGCAGACATGCCGCCATGATCCGCCACCGGGGCCCGCAGCGCACCCGTTTTCCGAAGTGGGCGGGGAGTGTCGGGTGTGCACCGAGCTTCCGGAGTATCCGAAGTGCCCACCCGGCTCTGTTACAGAGCTGTCGATCCGCGATACCTGCCCCCGGGGCGATTTCCGCCATTAATGTTGTCCTTGATGGGACGTCATGGGTGGAATTCGGGGGCTCGGCGGTGGCGGCTCACCGCCCTGCTCGGTGTGGGCGTGGCCGCTCTCGCCCTGATCGTGGCACTGGTCAACACGCTTCCAGGGGGCGGCGGCACCGCGGGCACGACCCGCGACGGCGACAAGGTGCACGGCACCCCGGGCACCCCGCCGGACAAGACGGAGCCGTACGTGGGCTGGGGCTTCACGCACACCCAGTACAGCGCCGACGAGGGCAGCGGGGCCGCCACCGAGCGGGTCGAGAGCCTGCTGGCCAAGGACGCCGGGATGCCGCAGGACCAGGCCATCATGGGCTGGGGCGCCGACAACCCCGAGCCGGTGAAGGGCCGTTACGACTTCGGCGCCCTGGACCGCCGGGTCGACTTCATGCGCAAGTCGGGCGGCACCCCGGTGATCACCCTGTGCTGCTCGCCGGACTGGATGAAGGGCGGCAAGGCCGGCGTCGACAACACGAACTGGAGCCAGGCCGCCCTGGAGACCGCGCCCACCCCCGACCACTACCAGGACTACGCGGACCTCGCCGCGACCGTCGCCAAGCGCTACCCGGACGTACGGCACTTCATCGTCTGGAACGAGTTCAAGGGCTTCTGGAACAACGCGAAGGGCCGCTGGGACTACGAGGGCTACACCGAGCTCTACAACCTCGTCTACAAGGCGTTGAAGGCCGTGAACAAGGACATCATGGTCGGCGGGCCGTACCTCGTCATGGACAGCTTCGACCCGCGCCAGACCGAGAACGCCTCCACCACCCTCAAGGGCGACTGGGGCGTCCTGGACCAGCGGGTCGTCGACGCCTTCGACTACTGGAACACCCACAAGGCGGGCGCCGACTTCGTGGTCGTCGACGGGTCCAGCTACACCAACGACGACGACCTGCTGCCCGACGAGTTCGCGGCCACGCAGAAACTGACGTACGTCAGCGAGTGGATCCGGAAGCAGACGCACGACCTCCCGCTGTGGTGGGCCGAGTACTACGTCGAGCCCGCCGACGGCAACGACCGGCGCGACGGCTGGACCGAGGAGCACCGGGTCGCCGTCCAGGCCACCGGCATGATCGCCCTGGTCGAGGGCGGCGCCGACTCCGGCTTCTACTGGAACCCGGAGGACGAGAAGGGCGGCGACTGCCCCGGCTGTCTGTGGACGACGACCGACAGCGGGGACGGCGGGCAGGAGCTGCCCATGTACGACCTGGTGTCGAGGTTCGGGAAGGCGTTCCCGCCGGGGACCACATACGAGACGGTCTCCGTCGCCAAGGACGACGTACCCAACGTCCGCGTCCTCGCCAGTGCCAGGACGATCCTGGTCGTCAACACCCTCGACCGGGCGATCAGCGCCCAAGTGGACGGCAAGCGGTTCGACATGCAGCCGTACGAGGTGAAGTGGCTCATCAGGTGACCCGGGAGAACCGGGAGCACCGGGTGAGCCACTTCGGACCCCTCACCTGAGGTCGGTCACTTGAGGGTCAGGAACCGCTGCGCCAACGACGCCAGCAGCACCGCCAGCAGCGGCAGCGAGAACCAGAAACTGCCCTGCAGCAGACGGATCTGACGCACCCCGGGCCGTACCGAGACCCGGACCACCTCGCGTGCCGTCAGGAGCAGGATCAGCGCCACGGCGGCGAGACCGCCGATCACCGACCACGGCGTCCAGGTGATCCGCGGCCCGATCGGCCCCGGATCCGGCTTCGCGACCGCGCCCGCGGGCTGCTTGCGCAGCGCGTACATGGTCACGTCGTCGTTGACCAGGACCTTCTTCAGCCCCTGCCGGTTGTCCAGGTTCTCGACCAGCCGGCTCTCCCAGGTCGCCGAGTACCCGGCGTCCATCTGGAGATAGGTCACCTGACTCCTGTTGATCATCAGATACGAGTTCGGGCCGGCGTCCTTGAGCGCCTTGACCAGGCTCGACACCAGGACCGGGTCGGTCGGCGCGAGAGTCGGCACATAGTCGACCCGCTCCATGTCCTTCGCGCCCCACGGAATCGCCGGGGTGACGTCGTTGACCGTGTCGTTGCTCAGCCACAGCAGCCGTACCGTCGGCTTGTCGTGGGCGTAGACATAGTCCATGGCGGCGACCTCGCCGGGCCGCACCCGCTCGAAGGACTCGTTGCCCCAACGGGCCACCAGGAAGCCGCCCATGAGCAGCAGGCCCGCCAGCAGCGCGGCCACCGGGGCCAGACTGACCCGGTCCTTCTCGCGCTCCTTCTCGGTGGCACCGGTGCGCGGGAACAGGGCGAGCGCGGCGAGCAGGGCCGCGCCCGGCAGCGCGAACATGAAGACGCGCAGCGCCATCTCGCCGCCGTACGACTGCATGCCGAAGCCCAGGAACGGGACGAAGGTCAGGACCAGCAGGGAACGCTCGCGGTACCGGTGGAAGCGGCGGCGCCACCAGCCCCAGACCGCGAACGCCATCATGCTGCCGGCCAGCAGGACCCGGACGTACAGGACCAGTTTGTGGGTCGAACTGCCGCCCTGGATACGGCCGGAGACGGACGTGGTGACATTGTTGCCGACCCCGCCGACCCCGCCGAACAGCTCGTTGAAGTGACCGGACCAGTACGGCTCGGCCATGAAGCCCAGCCAGACGGCCGCGACCACCCCGAACAGGATGGGCAGGCCGCGCAGTTCGGACCTGCCGATCAGGACCAGGGCGGCCAGTACGCCCAGCATCACGAACGGGGTGAGCTGGTGCGCCGGGACGGTCGCCGCGAACAGGCCGATCAGCACCATGAGGAGCACGGCCTGCTGGCGGCGGTCGGCCGGCTCGACCTCCGCCTCGCCCGGACGGTACTTCGTCCAGATCACGTGCGGGGCGCGGAACCAGACGAGCAGGATCGCCACGAACACCAGATAGAGCAGATAGGTGAAGCCCTGCGGGGAGAAGTAGTCCTGGCCGACCCAGCCGCACAGCACGAAGATCCAGATGCCGGTCCACTTCGCCCGCCAGCTCGCCCGCAACGACCGTACGAGCAGGAACATCGGTGCCAGATAGGCCAGTTGGATGAAGGTCGGCCACCAGCGGATGACCTCGGTGAAGTCCGTGACCCCGCAGGCCTTGCCGATGAACGCGGCCGCCGCGAAGAACCCGGGCCAGCTCCAGCGGGCGTCCAGGTCGGGTACGGCCGAGCCGGTGCGGTCGATGTAGTCGATGAAGCCGAGATGCTGCCAGGCGGTCGGGAAACGCGGCTCCGTCTCGATGACCGCCGGTAGCGCGTGCAACGACACGACCGTCGCCAGCAGGGTGACCAGCAGCAGCGCCTTGTGCTCCCGGCGCAGCCACAGCAGCGCGGCGAACACCGTGATCAGCAGCGCCGCCCCGACCAGCGTCGGCAGCGGGAGCACCGAGATCAGCCCCAGCCCGCCCATCCGGTCCAGGCCGGCGTCGTCCAGCCGGGCCGCCGGCACCCAGTACAACAGCAGCGCGGCGACGAGGAGGCAGCCGAGGACGACCCCCGGGCGGGTGGGCGTCAGCCGCTCCCGCAGCGAGAGCGCAGGCGCGGACTCCTCGGGAGGCTCGGCCGGCGGATCGCTCTTCCCCTGCGGTACGACCGCCTCCCCGAACGGCGCGTCGACCTCCGCCTCCTTCAGCAGTGAGGCCTCGGCAGGACCGAGCGAGGCCTCCGAGCCCGGTTCACGCTGTTCCACGGGCAACCCCAGGTTCCGCGGTGGGCGCAGTGCCCATGTGGGCCGGTCGGCAGGCCGGGCGTCGGGTCGTACAACGGGCGTCCCCGTGGGCGGAGTTCCCGGACCCGGCCGGACGTCCGGCCGCCGTTCCACGTGGTCGAAGTCGACATGGATGCCGAGGGCGAGGGTGTCGGAGTCCAGCGCCCAGGCCGGACCCCGCCTGCGCGGCGGCGCGGCGGGCGGGGCCTCGCGCGCCCCCAGGTCGGCGAGGTCCCCGTCCGGTGCCGCGCCCTCCGGTACCTCGGCCGCGGCCGCCCGGAGGGTCCTCCAGAGCTTCGGCGCGGCGATCGTCACGATCACCGCGAGGCTGGAGATCTCGGCCACGCCCGCGCCGGTCAGTCCCATCCGGGGCAGCAGCAGCAGGGTCAGGCCGAGCACCAGCACGCACAACAGGCCCTGCAGCCAGGCCAGTCCGCCCGTGCGGCTCTGCGCCCGCAGCACCGCGAAGTACGTCTCCATCACGACCCGGAGCAGCGCGCCGACCGCGAACCAGCGCAGCAGCGGGGTCGCCGCGTCCGCGTAACCGGGGCCGAACACGCCGAGGATCCAGGGCGCCCCGAAGAACAGCACCGTGCAGATGGGAATCATGATCCGGGCCATCCGCTTCAGCGCGGCCCGGGTGTTGGCCGCGAGGCGGGCCGGGTCGTGCGAGCCCTCGACGGTCAGCGAGGCGCCCATGTTGATGGCGAGCAGGTTGGTGGTGCCGCCGATGGTGGTGGTGATGTAGAAGTACGCGTTGTCCTTGGAGCTGACCTGCGAGGCGATGATCACCGGGACCAGGTAGACCACGGCGAGGGAGAACAGCGAGCCGGTGTAGTCGCCGGCCAGGAACCTGCCGATCTCCTTCAGCGTGGGCGGTTTCGCGTGGTCCGCGGTGGTCTTGATGTGCCGGGGCACCAGCCGCCGGAACACCAGCCAGCCCAGCGGTACGAACGAGGTGGCGATCGCGGCGACCCAGGAGACGAAGACACCGGCCATCGGGATCGCCGCCGCGAAGGCGACAAGGAGCGCCAGCTTCACAGCGGAGAAGACAGTGTTGCCGACCGGCACCCAGGGCGCGCTGCGCAGCCCGGTCAGCACGCCGTCCTGGAGTGTGAGCAGGTTCCAGGCGATCACGGCGACGACGAACCCGAGCCCGGGCAGCGGCCCGTGCAGGAAGCGGTACGACGGTCCCCACACGCCCAGGGTCATCAGGAAGACGCCGGCGGCCAGTGCCACGATCAGCGAACTTCCCGCGTAGGTGCGGAAGATGAGTCGTCCGGTGGCTTTGCCCGCGACCGGTATGAAGCGGGCCAGGGCGCCGGTCAGGGTGACCGCGGTCAGGCCCGCGAGGAGCTTCATGGCGGCGATGGCGGCGGAGCCCTGGCCGACCGCGGACTCCGAGTAGTAGCGGGCCGCGGCCAGCCAGAAGCCGAGGCCCAGCACGGCGGAGATGCCGGTGTTGAGCATCAGCGCATAGGCGTTCCGGAAGAGCGGGCTGCCGCCGGACGGGCCTTTCCGTCCGGGCAGGCGAAGACGGCGCCCCGACTGCTCGGGCGCCGGCGTCTGGGTGGTCGCGGCCTCGGTTGTGGTGGTCGTGTCAGACACGGGAACGGCTGGCCTTCCGGCGGACCTGGCGGGCTCTGCGGAGAACGGCGTACCCCTTGGTGAGGGCACGGTCCCTGGCGAAGTTGCGGGCGATCGCTCGGCCTTCGAGCAGTCGCGTGAACTCCTCGGCGTCGGTGCTGCGGCGTACGGTGACGCGTTGCAGCGCGTACGGACCCTGGTGGCGGCGGGCGAGGCCGTTGCCGACCGCGAGCGCCTGGGCGAACCCGCACTCGCGCACGGCCCGCCGGACCCGGCGGCTGGAGTAGCCGTACGGGTAGGCGAACGAGGATGGTGCGGCGCCCAGTTCCTCGGTGACGATCTCCCGGCACCCCACCAGCTCCGTGCGCAGCCGGTCGTCGTCCAGCTGGTCGAGCTGCGGATGGGTGTGGCTGTGGCCGCCGATCTCGCAGCCGGCGCCCGCGAGTTCGCGCACCTGGTCCCAGTCGAGCATGGTGTCCAGGCCGCATCCGGTGTCGTACGCGCCCCTGATCCAGCCCGTCGAGACGAACAGGGTGGACGCGAAACCGTGCTTGGCGAGGACCGGCAGGGCATGGCGGTGCACGCCCTCGTAGCCGTCGTCGAAGGTGATCAGGACGGGGCGGTGGGGGAGTGGGCCTCCCGAGCGCCAGTTCGCCGCCAGGGCGGCCGTGGTGACCGGGGTCAGCCCCAGGTCGCCGATGAGCGCCATCTGCTCGGCGAACGCCTCCGGCGCCACCGAGAGCGCGCGGGTGGCGTCGTTCGGTGCGGTCGCGACCGAGTGGTACATGAGGATCGGCACCGGTGCCTCAGCCATGGGTTCCCCCCTCGATCTCGGCGACGGAGAAGGTCGCCCCGCCCCGCCGTGCCCGTACGCTGCCCACCACATAGCCGCCGGCCGCCGTCAGCACCCCGGCGACGATCGCGCCGGCCCGGCCCGCGCCGCCCGGCCGGGCCAGCAGTGCGTCCCGCAGGCCACGAGCGACCCCGGCGGGCAGCACACGCGTGGTGTACCGGCGTTCGGACTCCAGGCCCTTGTCGGCGCCCACGCTGCGGGCGACGAGGGCCTTGGAGAGGCCCTCGGCGTAGGCGCGGGTGCGGAAGTAGCCGAAGTGTTCGCGGGCTTCCGGGACCCGGTGGTGGATCACCGCGCGGTCGTCGATGAGCAGTACGGCGTCCGGGCGGGCCCGGGTGAGGCGGATGCACAGCTCCGTCTCCTCGCAGCCCAGCGGGCGCTTGTCGCCGTCGCGGCCGATGCCGGTGGCGAAGCCGCCCGCCGCGTCGAAGGCCGTACGCCGGAAAGAAGCGTTTCCCCCGAGGACGTTGCGGACCCGGACCCGGCCGGCGGGCAGGCCCTTGTAGGTGCAGCCGACCACCCAGTCGAACTCCTCCGGGAACCAGTCCGGCCGGCGGCCCGAGGCCCAGATCGGCATGGTCCGGCCGCCGACCGCCATCACCCTGGGGTCGGCGTACCCCTCGGCGAAGCGGCGCAGCCAGTCCCGCTCGGCCACGGCGTCGTCGTCGAGGAAGGCGATCACCTCGCCGTAGGAGGCGGCGATGCCCGTGTTGCGGCCCGCGGACAGGCCGCGGGGGCCCGCGTTGGCGAGCACCCGCACCTCCGCGCTCTGCTTGTACTCCTTCGTGAGCCGTTCCAGGAGCGCCGGGTTGTGGTCGACGACCAGCAGGGTCTCCAGCGCAGGGTACGACTGGGCGTGCACCGAGGAGACCGCCGCGAGGATGTCCTCCCAGCGGTCCTCGGTGTAGACGCAGATCACGACGGAGATGTCGGGATCGCTCAAGACGACTCTCCCCGGCCCGTGGTGGTCATCGGGGAGTGCCGCACCTGCCGGCGCAGGTCACGCCGGTTGGAGCGTTCCTTGAGGATCACCTTGAGCACCCGCAGTCCGTCGCGTACGGCGCGCAGGTTGCTGGTGCCGTGGATGCGGAGGTACTCGTAGCTGGGTATCTCCTGCACCTTCAGGCCCGCCTTGACGACCCGGATGTTGATCAGGGTCTCGATCTCGAAGCCGGTGCAGTCGAGGTCGATCTTGTCGAGGCAGTGCCGCCAGAACGCGTTGTATCCGTAGCAGAGGTCGGTGTAGCGGGCGCCGAACTTGCGGTTGACGACCGTGCACAGCGCCCAGTTGCCGAGCTTGCGGATGAAGGTCATGTCGTCCGTGCCGCCGCCGTTGGCGAAGCGGGAGCCCTTGGCGAAGTCGGCGCCCGAGACCAGGGCGGAGACATACGAGACGATCTCGTGGCCGTCGGCCGAGCCGTCCGCGTCCACCATGACGATGATGTCGCCGGTGCACGCCTCGAACCCGGTGATCAGGGCATCTCCCTTGCCCTTGCCCCGCTGTTCGACGACTTTCACCTCGGGCCACAACTCCCGTGCCACTGCCACGGTGTTGTCGGTGGAATTGCCGTCGACAAGAACTACTTCGTGTATCCAGCCCGGAAGTGTCTTGAAGACGTAGGGGAGATTCTCCGCCTCATTCATGGCGGGGATCACCACGCTCACCGGCGGTGTGATCGCCAGGTGAGAGGAGATCGGCCGGTATTCGGCCGCCATTAAAGGATCTTGGCCCGAAGTCGGCGGGCGCAGAACAGAACTCATGAGTCTTGTCCCTCTCGTCCGGTGGACCGCCCGCCCCTGGGCGGCCCGGCTTGGTATCCGGTTCGAAAGGGGGGTTCTCACCCGTGGCGTGGAGAACGGATCTCCGTACCCGCAGGTGAGCTGGCAAAGCTGGCCGGGCCGCCGGGAAACGGCGGCCGGTCGCGCGGCACGACTCGGAAACGACAGTGGTCACACGCGAAACTGCTGTGGTCACACATATTGCGGTCACCGAGCACGGCACCCCCCTACCGCGCCCCGCTCCGGAAGATCGCGGTCCTTGAGCCCTCCCCTAGAGCCGCTTGATGATGATCCGGTGCGGGTTGTGAGATGTACGACGATATTGACGATTGGACCAGTATGGCAAGTCCCGGAACTGACCCTCACGTTTTTGTTGGTTTGGCCGTTACACAACTTTGGCCGACCTTGTTCATTGCCTCGAACGGATTTTCCTGATCCGTTCGAGAATTCGCTCCACTGGTCGCATTCGCACCAGCAGGAGCAGCAGGAGGCTGATCACGGACACCGCGACGATTCCGCCGCGCCACGACCAGCGATGGGTGGCGAGCATGCCCTGGGCCACCAGCATGTCCAGGGCGACGGCGCCCGCGAGAGCGGTGAGGGCGCGCGCGAACGGATCGAGTCCGCGCAGAGCCAGTGCGATCGCCGCGGCCGGCGCGGCGAGCAGGAAGAACAGCGCCGACGGCCCGCGCAATGCCGAGTCCGAGTCCGTCAGGGCGAGCAGTGCGCCGGCCGCACCGATGGCCGTCGCGGCTCCCGCGAGCAGCGGTCCCAGGTCCCTCCCCGGTCCTGGCCGTGCCCGTTCCTCCGCCGTTGATGATGTCTTGAGTCGTATGGACTGCATGGCCGACTTTGCCCCCCAAGGCGTCGGATGCCGGGCTTCAATGTCGCGCAGCCGAACGGGAGGCGTCAAGCGGGTCTCCGGACATGACCGTTCCCCGGAGACACCTGTTGTCTCCGGGGAACAAGTCGCTCGATTTCGGTCCGTACCGGTGATCGGTTACGACACGGACCTCAGGGGCCCGGCTACGACGCGAGCTTCAGGAGCTTGTTCGGTGAGCCGGTGCCCACGCTGGTGAGCACGTTGGACGTCGCTCCGCCGACCAGGGCCGTGGCGACCTGGGCCGGGGTGGCCGAGGTGTGGCCCGCGAGGTAGACGGCGGCGGCGCCGGCCACGTGCGGGGTGGCCATCGAGGTGCCCGACAGGGTGGCGGTGGCGGTGTCGCTGGTGTTGTAACCCGCCGTGATGGAGGAGCCGGGCGCGAAGAGGTCCAGGACCGAGCCGTAGTTCGAGTAGCTGGCCCTGGCGTCGGAGCCGGTGGTGGCGCCGACGGTGATGGCGGCGGCGACCGGGCCGGGGAGTACGAGGAGGCGTTGGCGCTGCTGTTGCCCGCCGCGATCGCGTAGGTCACCCCGCTGGCTATGGAGTTGGAGACCGCGGTGTCGAGCGAGGTGGACGCCGAGCCGCCGAGGGACATGTTGGCGACCGCCGGGGTGGTGTGGTTCGAGGTCACCCAGTCGATGCCGGCGATGACTCCGGCGGTGGTGCCCGAGCCGCTGTTGTCCAGCACCCGCACGGCCACGATGTTCGCCTTCTTGGCCACACCGTAGGTCGAGCCCGCGATGGTGGTCGCCACATGGGTGCCGTGGCCGTTGCCGTCGGAGGCGGTGGTGTCGCCGTCGACCGCGTCATAGCCGTAGGAGGCGCGGCCGCTGATCTGGGTGTGGGTGATCCGCACACCGGTGTCGATGACATAGACGGTCACACCACTGCCCGCGGTGTCCGGGTAGGTGTAGGTGCCGGACAGCGGGAGGCTCGCCTGGTCGATGCGGTCCAGGCCCCAGGGGGCACTGGACTGCGTGGTGTCGGTCAGCCGGACGGTCTGGTCCTGCTCGACGGTCGCCACCGCGGGGTCGGCGGCGAGTCTCGCGGCCTCGCCCGCCGAGAGCTCGGCCGAGTAGCCGTTCAGCACCTTGCCGAACGTCTTCCTGACCGTACCGCCGTACCGAGAACGCGCAGGATCGGTCCGGTTGGGGCCGGTTGAGACCCTGAAAAGTTTTGGCATGGACACTTCCCGTCAACACGCGTAGTTGCTACGACAGTTGTGGCAGAGATCCTGCTAAAGGGAGGTTCCATGAGACGTTCCCGAATTACGGCATACGTGACTTCACTCCTCCTCGCCGGCGGCCTCGCACTCACCGGGGCCGCAACGGAAGCGCAGGCCGCAACCGGGGGCTATGTGGCGCTCGGCGACTCGTACTCATCCGGTGTCGGCGCCGGCAGTTACATCAGTTCGAGCGGCAGCTGCGACCGCAGCACCAACGCCTACCCGTACCTGTGGAACGCCGCCCACAGCCCGTCCTCGTTCTCGTTCCTCGCCTGCTCGGGCGCCACCACCGACGACGTGCTCTCCGGCCAGCTCGGCACGCTCAGCTCGTCCACCGCCCTGGTCTCCATCACCATCGGCGGCAACGACGCGGGCTTCGCCGACGTCATGACGACCTGTGTGCTCAGCTCCGACAGCACCTGCCTGTCCCGGATCAGCACCGCCGAGGCCTACGTCGACTCCACACTCCCCGGCAAACTCGACAACGTGTACGACGCGATCACCGCCAAGGCCCCCAACGCCAAGGTGGTCGTGCTCAGTTACCCCCGCTTCTACCTGCTGGGCACAACCTGCCTCGGTCTCTCCGCGACCAAGCGCTCCGCCATCAACGGCGCCGCCGACTACATCGACGCCGCGATCGCCAAGCGCGCCGCCGACCACGGCTTCACCTTCGGCGACGTCCGCAGCGCGTTCTCCAGCCACGAGATCTGCTCCAGCAGCTCCTGGCTGCACAGCGTCAACTGGCTGGACATCACCGAGTCGTACCACCCCACCGCGGCCGGCCAGTCCGGCGGCTATCTGCCGGCCCTGACCAGCAACGCGTCCTGAGCCTCACTGAGAGTTCGAGGGCGAAGGCGATTCGGAGGCCCCGCCGGTCGGGGTCTCCGTCGTCTTGGTGCAGGTCACCGAGAACGGCACCGAGTTGGACGTGGTCTTCACGGGGCTGCGCACCTCGACGGCGATCGAGTCGTTGAGCGTCCCGCTGTCGGACCAGGTCGTCACGGTCACCCTGGTCTGCCGGTTCTTCCCGCCACCGTCCGGGAAGGACAGCGTCTTCCAGCCCTTGTCGTCCAGCGACCCGTTCTTCAGCACCCACCGGTACTGCACGTCCACCGGCACGCTCCCGACCGTGAACGTCGCGGTGAACGTGGGCGCCTGCGCGGTCGGCGGCGGACAGGATCCCGAGTAGTCGGTGCGCGACCCGGCCACGCTGACCTGCACGCTCTGCGCGGGCGCGCTGCTGCTCGCGGACGCCGACGGCGAGGTGGATCTGGTGCTGCTGCTGTGGCTGGGCGCCGGGGAGCTGAGGTTGCTCGCCGACTGGCCGGCGCCGGAGTCGTTGCCGTTCCCCTTGCCGTTGTCGTGGTTGAGCAGGGCGTACGTCAGCCCGCCCAGCGCGAGGACCACCAGCACCAGGCCGATGAGCAGGACGGTACCGGCGCGGCGGTTGCCTTCACGCTCGGGAGCGGGTGGCCGGGTGCCCGTCGGAGTGGGGAAAGGGGTGGGCAGCGGGGGCGTGGGGGAGTTCGGCCGAGGCTGCGGGGCGACCAGTGTCGGGGTCTCGTAGGGCGCCGGGACCGGGACCGTGACGGCCGTGCCGGGGGTGCCTCCGGCGGCGATCAACCGCAGGTCCCGCTCGGCCTGTTCGGCCGGCAGCCGCGCCCCCGGGTCCTTGCGGAGCAGGCCCTCGATGACGGGGGTGAGAGGTCCGGCGTGGTATGGCGGCGGCAACTCCTCGTCCACCACGGCCCGCAGGGTGCTCAGCGGGGTGTTCTGCCGGAACGGGGAGGTGCCCTCCACCGCCGCGTACAGCAGCACGCCGAGCGACCACAGGTCGGACTCGGCGCCGAACGCCCGCCCCAACGCCCGCTCCGGGGCCAGGAACTCGGGCGAGCCGATCACCTCGCCGGTCATGGTCAGCGCCGAGCTGCCCTCGACCGTGGCGATCCCGAAGTCGGTGAGCACCACCCGGCCGTCGTTCGACAGCAGCACATTGCCAGGCTTCACGTCCCGGTGCAGCACCCCGGCGGCATGCGCGGCCCGCAGCGCGGACAGCACCTCGGCGCCGATGCCGGCGGCCCGCTGCGGGGACATCGGCCCTTCCGTGTCCAGGACGTCCGCGAGGGACACCCCGGGGATCAACTCCATGACGATCCAGGGCCGTCCGCCCTCCATCGCCACGTCGTACACCGTCACCACATTGCGGTTCGCGACCCGGGCCGCGGCCCAGGCCTCGCGCTCCAGACGGGCGTACATCCGCTCGACGTCGGAGCCGGGCAGCCCGGCGGGAGCTCGCACCTCCTTGACGGCGACGTCACGGCCCAGCACTTCGTCACGGGCCCGCCACACGGTGCCCATACCGCCCTCGCCGAGCGGGGACAGCAGTCGGTAGCGGTCCGCGATCACTCGCTCACGACCCGGCTCTTCGGTCACGGGTGCCCCCCACGGCATCTCGCGTTGTTCATCACAAACGTAGCTCAGAGCAGTGCGGACGCGGCTCCCTTGAGCACCAATCCGACGCCCAGGGCCACGACGACCAGCGCCGAAGTCAGCGGAATGGTCCGGCGGACCAGGGTGGCCATGGGGTGGGCGGTCCAGCGAGGGCGTTTGTCCAGCACCCGGGTCATTCCCGTACCCAGCTTGACGACGGCGAACCCGGCGGCGGTCAACGTCAGCGCGAGACCGATGCCGTAGGCGACGACGAGCAGGAGCCCGAACCAGGCCTGCCCGAGGGCTGCGGCGCCGACCAGCACGACGACGGCGGAGGGGCTGGGGACGAGGCCGCCGGCGAATCCGAGCAGGATCGTGCCGCGCAGGGTGGGGGCGGTGCTGTGCGTGTGCGTGAAGCCGCCGTGGGAGTGGGTGTGGCCGTGCGCATCGTCGTGGTCGTGGTCGTGGTCGTGTGTGTGGCCATGGTCGTGGTCGTGGCTGTGATCGTGCGCGTGCCCATGGTCGCGCTCGTGGCCGTGCTCGTGCTCGTGGTCGTGTCCGTGGGTGTGCGCGTGCCCGGCGCCATGGCCGTGGGAGTGTCCGTCCGCATGTCCGTCGGCGTGTTCGTGGGCGTGTCCGTCGGTGTGTGCCGCGCCCACCAGGGCAAGTTGGCGTTGCTCGGTCTCCGCGGGGCCGTGCTCGTGGTGCTGGTGCTGATGCGCCCTGCTCCGCCAGGCCCGCCGCGTCAGGTTCACGCCCGCCGCCAGGACCATGAGGCCGCTCGCGATGCCCAGCCAGGCGATCACCGACGGCGTGGCCGCCGAGCCGGCCGTGACGAGGATGCCCAGGGCCACCACGCCCAGGGTGTGGGTGACCGTCACCGACGCGGCCAGCGGGAGGACGTCACGCAGGCGGGCGCGGCCGCCGCGGGCCGCTGCCGTCGCCGCCATCAGCGTCTTGCCGTGGCCCGGGGCGAGGGCGTGCATCGCGCCGAGGGCGATCGCGATGAACAGCGCGAGCGTGGCGAAGCCGAAGGTGAGGTGGTTGCGGGCGACCAGGTCGGTCAGGGCCTGGGTCCAGCGGTCGATGCCCCGGGGCAGGATCGCGGCGCCCGGGGTGTCCTGCCGTTCCTCGGCGAGGGCCGGGCCACCGGGCCGTACGTGGACGGCGGCGGTCGTGATGTCCGCCGGGGAGGACAGCAGGTCCTTCGGATAGCTGGTGAGTTCGTGGGAGAGGGACGTCTTCGGTACGTCCGTCTTCGTCAGCGTCATCCGGTCGCCGCGCGCCGTGATCTCCCGCCAGCCGGGACCGGTGTCGGTGCCCGCGCTGTGGAAGCCGAGGGTGACGCCGGCGCCCTCAGGGAGCGGCGCGGTGAAGCGGCACTCGACGCGCAGGGTGTTCAGCCCGGCCTGTCCGGGACGCAGTTCGGCGTGGCTGGTCCGGACGGTCAGGGGCGTCGCCGTGCCGTCGACGGTGAGCTTGCTGCCGTCCGCCGCCGTAGCGCAGCGCTGCTCGGCCCACTTGGCCGTGCCGAGCCGCTTCAGGTCGGGCTTGGCCTGGGTCGCCGGGATCTCGGCGAGGTCCTCGAAGTGGTCGACGCGGAGCTGTCCGGGGGCGGCGACCAGACCGTCGTACTTGTTGACGGTGAAGTTGCCGAGCGGGTGGGCGCTCGCGGCGGCGGCCGGCAGGAGGGTCAGGGCACAGGCCGCGGTGAGGACGGCGGCGGCACGGCGGAGGTTCACTTCGAGTCCTCCAGCGCCTTGCGGGCCGTGCGGGCGCCCAGCGGGGAGAAGCCGGGGTTGAGCTTGAGGGCCTTGGTGAGCGAGGCCCGGCCGGCCGCCTTCTCGCCGTTCGCCAGCTCGATCATGCCCAGGTGGTAGGTGAAGGAGGCGTTGTGGTAGCCGGTGGCGGTGGCCTGCCGGGCGTAGGGCAGCGCTTCCTTGTCCTTGCCGTTGACGTGCAGGGCCCAGGCCAGCGCGTCGGCCGTGTGCACGGTGTGGCGGCGGGCCCATTCGGCGCGGGCGGCCTTCAGCGCCTCGGCCTTGTTGCCGTGGTCGGCGGCGGCGAGGGCGGTGTCCAGGTCGGCGTTCACGCCGTTCGCACGGGCGAGTGCGATCCAGGCCTCGACGAGGGCGTACTGGTCCTCGGCCTTCGCCTTGTCACCCTTGGCCCCGCGGTCCTCGTACAACTCACCGAGTTCGACGAGCGGTTGGGGCAGCGGATAGCGGGAGACGACCAGTTCCATGCCCTTGATGGCGTCGGCGCGGTCGCCCATCGCCGCCTGGGTGCGCGCCCGGCCCTCCAGCGCGGGAAGGTAGTTCTCGTCGGCGGTCAGGGCGCGGGCGTAGTAGTCGGCCGCGTTCTTGTAGTCGCCCTGGTTCCAGGCGAGCAGACCGAGCTGCGCGGACACATAGGCGATGTCGCCCTTCGCCGTGGCCGTGGACAGTGCCTGCTGCAGTACGCGCTGCGCCGTCTTCACATCGCCCCGCAGCTCCCGCACATACGCGTACCGGGTGAACACCGGGACGCCCGGCTTGCGCTGGTCGGCGAGGTCGGCCGCCTTGGCCGCGTCGTCGTACCGGCCGAGCTCGACCAGGGCGTCGATACGGGAGGACAGGGCGTCCGCGCTGTACGGGTTCTCCTTGAGGGCCTGGTCCGCGTAGGTGAGCGCCTGCGCGAACTCGTGCCGGGCGGCGGCCAGCGCGGCCTCGCCGGCCAGCGCCTGGTCGTTGCCCGGGGTGATCTGCAGCGCGCGCTTCAGGGACTTCTGGGCCTGCGGGTAGCGGGACGGGTCGCCCTTGGTGCGCGCCTGCTCGACATAGGCGACGGCGAGGGTGGCCCAGCTGTCGGAGTCCTTCGGCTGGGTCCGGAGATGGGCCTGGAGCGCGGCGATGCTCGCGTCGAGGCTGCCGCTGGCGAGCAGCGCCGGCGATACGGCACTGGACGTGGCCACCGGCGTCGTACCGTCGTTCCCGGTGGCCCCGACGGCGATCGCCCCGCCGGTCAGCGCGATCGCCAACAGCACGGCGGAACCGGCGAGTCGGGTCCGCCGCCAGTTCCGCCCCGCGGCGGCGAACCGGCGCAGGGCGGTGACGCGCTCGTCGTCCTTCGTGTCGGCGGGCTGCTTCTCGTTCGTACCCGGGGCCATGCCCTCTCCTAGTACATGTCGCATGGGGCGGCGCGGCCCGCTGCCGTGGGGGATTGGGTGGGAGCGGGCCGCGCCAGTTTGTGATGTGGGGGGAAGGGGTGGGGGATGGGTTGGGGGGAATCCGCCGTCTTAGTAGGGCCGCTGCATCCGGCGGCGCCACCGGCCGAACGCCGTACCGATCAGCAGGACGCCCGCTGCACCCGCGGCCGCCGACCCGGCGATCAGCATCGTGTTGTTGCCGCTGGAGCCGGTCAGCGCATCACCCAGCGCGCTCTTCGTGGTGCTCCCGGAAGCCGTGCCCTTGGCGAGCGCACCGCGCGAACCGGACGTCGGCTCGGCCACGTACGGGAAGTACTTCTCGAAGCTCTTGTCGTTCTTGTCGACCGCGTCGCCCAGGTCGTTCTTGGAACCGACCAGTTCGCCCTCCACGACCTGGAGCGCCTCGTCGATCACGTCATCGGTGAGCCGACGGCCGTTCGGGAAGCCCGCGTTGTCGCCGTCCAGGACACCGAGCCGCTTCGGCTTGGCGGTGGGCTTGATGGAGGTGTTCAGACGGAGCATCTCCGACGGCTGCGCGTACGGCTGCAACGTGTTGAGGCCCTTGACGCCCGTGAGGAACACGCTGACGAGGTCGTTGCGGGGCTCGGACGGCGCCTTGATGTTGTAGATCGCCTGGATGAGCTTCGGCAGTTCCGGGTTGGTGACGTTCTTCAGGAACTGCGCGTCGTCCTTGGGCTGGGACGCGTTGAACTTGTCCTTGTCCTTCTGCGGGTTGACGACCTCGTTGACCAGCGGGTTGCCGAGGCGCGAGACCTGCGTGTAGTAGCCCTGCGCGTTCCTGCGCTGGGTCGTCGCGTAGATGCCGACGGTCGGGTGCTTCGCCGACTGCCGGATCAGGTCGTTCGGCACCTGGAGGGCCATCGTGTTGACGTTGTAGCCCTTGAGGGTGTCGTTGCCGACCTCGGAGAGGTTGCCGCCGTACAGCAGGTCGAAGACGCGCAGGTCCGCGAAGAACGGGTCGTCGGCCTGGCCGGCGAAGGTCACGGCGCCGCCCGCCGTCTTGTAGATGGCCTGGGAACGCAGCTTCGCGTAGTCGGGCATCGACGCCTTGCCGACGTTCGACGGAGCCGCCGGGACGTCGCTGGCGATCCTCGTCTTGTACTGCTCCTTGCCCTTCTTCAGCTTGATGAGGTCAAGGTTGTACGACTGCGTGACGTTCAGGTCGGGGTCGGTCAGATTGTTGACCACACCCGTGTTGTAGAGGAACGACTTCTTGTTCTTGATCTGGGTCTTGAAGGTGTAGCGGAAGATCAGGTCGTCCAGCGCATCACCGTTGTTGTCGATGTGGATGTCGTACTGGGCGTCGTCGGCGAACTGGTAGAAGTTCGGTCCGCCGGCCGGCTCCTCGAAGGGGATGACGTCCGACACGATCGTCGTGGTGTCGGGCTTGTCCGGGCTGACGAACGCGTACAGGTCCGTGTTGTCGTACTGCGGAGTGCCCGAGATGAGCGGGGCCTCCCGGTGGGAGGAGGCGGAGGCCGCCCCCGGTTCCAGCGCGGCGACGCCGACGGCTGTGATCCCGCCGGTCGCCAGTGCCCCGCAGATGAGCGTGACAAGGCCCTTGCGCCCCATACCGCTCCTGGAGATTAGAGGTGTCATGCCGTCCGTCCCTCGGTCCCAACTTGCTTGACGGACGGGTATACGGAGCGGGAGGGCCGTTTGGATTGGTCCGAAGAAAAAAATCTTTTCTTCCTGCTCGACCCGCGTTTTTGCCTTCCGCATACGTACCCATGCCGGAGGTGCGTCCAGTTGCGAATGCCTGGTGTGGGAGGACGGGCCGGGTGCGGCCGGAGAAGGAGGGACGGGGTGGAGGCGGACGAACTGCTGGTGCTTGTCGCGGCCGGCGACCAGAAGGCGTTCGAGGACCTCTACGCTCTGGTGTCCGGGCCGGTGTTCGGGCTCGTACGACGTGTGGTCCGCGATCCCGCCCAGTCCGAGGAGGTGTCCCAGGAGGTGCTCCTCGAACTCTGGCGCTCCGCGCCCAAGTTCGATCCCGGCCGGGGCAGCGCCCTCTCCTGGATCCTCACCCTCGCCCACCGCCGCGCCGTCGACCGGGTGCGCAGCGCCCGCGCGGCCGGCGAGCGCGAACAGCGCGAGGCCCTGCGCGCGGGCGAACCCGCCTTCGACCAGGTCGCCGAGACGGTGGAAGCCGGCCTGGAACGCGAATGGGTACGCCGCTGCCTGGACCGCCTCACCGCCCTCCAGCGCCAGTCCGTCACCCTCGCCTACTACGACGGCTACACGTACCGTGAGGTCGCCGAGCGGCTCAAACTGCCGCTGGGCACGGTCAAGACACGGATGCGCGACGGACTCACCCGGCTGCGTGACTGCCTGGGAGGCGTGGCATGAGCCTGGTCGGCCGGCTGCTGCACCGCGAGGACCTGCACTCGCTGGCCGCGCCCTATGCCCTGGACGCCCTGGAACCCGGTGAGCGGCGCCGCTTCGAGAAGCACCTGGGGGGCTGCGACCGGTGTGCCGCCGAGGTCCGGGCGCTCACCGAGGACGCCGTACGGCTCGCCTGGTCCACGGCCGCTCCGCCGCCCCTGGCGATGCGCGACCGGGTGCTGGCCGCCGTACGCGCCACCCCGCAGGAGCCGGCCCCCGGCCAGGAACACGTCCCCAATCTGCCGCCGCACGTCTGGGGCGTGCAGCCTCCGCCGCAGCGCCGGCGCCCGCGCCCCCTGTTCGTACCGTTCGCCACGGTCACCGCGGCCGCCGCGCTGGTCGTCGCCTCGCTCTTCGCGGTGCAGGCCAACCGGACGCAGGATCAGCTCGACGCCGAGCGGACCCAGTCGCGTGAGATCGCCCACGTTCTGGCCGCGCCCGACGCGCTCGCGACCAACGCCAAGGACGCGCAGGGCCGAAGTATCGGAGCGGTGGCCTCCGCATCGGAGGGGCAGGCTGTCATCACGCTCAGCGGATACGGCACCCCGTCGAACGGCCGGGTGCACCAGCTCTGGCTCATGCGCCCCCATGTGCAACCGCGCTCCCTCGGGCTTTTCAAGGCCGACACGCCCCTGGTCGCCACGGGTCTGACCAGATCCGCGACGTCACTCGCGGTGACTGTCGAACCTGCGGGCGGATCAGCACAGCCCACCAGCCAGCCAGTTGTCCAACTCGCCCTGAAATCGGTTGGATTCGGAGAGTAATCGAAGAGGGGTCGTCAACACCCTTGCGGGGAAGGTGAATCCTGTGACCGCGATACACGAGTGCCCCATCGGGGCGATAGGGTTACCCTGCCCGGGCCGGGTGGACTCGTACGGGTGGGGAGTGACATGGATCAGATAACACGCAGCAGGGCGAGGGTTCCTGCGATCACCTGCGGGAGCAACGCGACCAGTTCGCGTCTCGACCGCCATCTGTCGGTGCTGGCGGGACCCGCCATACCGCAGCAGCAGGCGGTCGAGGCGACGTCACTGATGCGTGAGCTGACCGCGCGTGAACCCGCGCAGCGCAGCGACCGGGTCGCACGGGTCAGCCGTGTCTCCCTCTTCGCACCGCTGCGCCGGCTGCGCCGTTCGCTGTTCGGCGGCAGCAAGCACTGACCGTCTGAACCGTCAGGCCCGCGCTCAGGCGATCACACCGTCCCGGCGCAGCGCTGCTGTTTCGGCGTCCGTCATCCCCACGGCACGCAGCAGCGCCTCGGTGTGCTGTCCGAGCGCGGGCACATCCCCCATCCGTGCCTCGTCCCCGCCAGGCAGCGTGATGGGCGGCAGCAGCGCGCGCAACGGCCCCACCGGCGACCCCACTTCCCGCCACCGCTCCCGGGCCGCCAGCTGCGGATGCCCGGCCAGCTCGTGCAGATCCCGCAGCCGCGCGCATGCGATGCCCGCGGCTTCGAGCCGTGCCACCGCCTCGTCCGCGTCGAGCGCCCCGAGGGCCTTCCCGACCAGCTCATCGGTGCGCGCCCGGTTCGCCACCCGCGCCGCGTTCGTCGCGAACGCCGGATCCGAACCCAGTTCCGGCCGTCCGACGACCTGTTCGGCCAGCCGCCGCCACTCCCGGTCGTTCTGCACCGACAGCAGCACCCGCCCGCCGTCCCCCGTCGGATAGGCGTCGTACGGCGCGATCACCGCGTGCGCCAGCCCGGTGCGCTCCGGAGGTTTACCGCCGTGGATCGTGTGGTGCAGCGGATGCCCCAGCCACTCCGCCAGCGCCTCCAGCATGGACACCTCCACCGGACCGCCCCGCCCGGTCGTCGCGCGCCGCAGCAGCGCCGCGAGGACACCCGAGAAGGCGTACATGGCCGCCGCGATGTCCGCCGCCGGGATCCCGGCCTTCACGGGCTGCTCCGGCGTCCCGGTGACCGAGACCAGGCCCGCCTCGCACTGCACGAGCATGTCGTACGCGCGTTTGCCGGCGTACGGCCCCGACGCGCCGTATCCGGAGATGTCCACGGCGACCAGCCGGGGGTGCGCGGCGCACAGCGTGGCCGCGTCGAGGCCCAGCCGGGCGGCGGCCCCGTGTGCGAGGTTCTGCACGAAGACGTCCGCGTCCGCGATCAGCCTCTTCACGATCTCCAGGCCGCGCGGGTCCTTCAGATCCAGCGCGATGGACTCCTTGCCCCGGTTGCACCAGACGAAGTGCGAGGCGAGGCCGCCGGCGGCGGTGTCGTAACCGCGTGCGAAGTCGCCGCCGTCGGTCCGTTCGACCTTGATGACCCGGGCGCCGAGATCGGCCAGCTGCCGGGTGGCGAACGGAGCGGCCACTGCCTGTTCGACGGCGACGACGGTGATGCCCTCCAGGGGCGGCGGGAGACGGTCCATGAACGGGATCATGTCCCGTGACCGGCGGGTTTGTCAGCAGTGCCGGTACGACCGGGTCCGTCAGCCGCGCCCGTACCGGTGGACGGCGAGGGGCAGGAAGACGGCGATCAGGAGCGCGCTCCAGGCGAGCGAGCCCGCCACCGGGTGGGCCACCGGCCAGGCCGCGCCCTCGGGGACCGGCGCGTTGCCGAAGAGCTCGCGCAGGGCCGTCGTCACCGCGCTGATCGGGTTCCACTCGGCGAGCGTGCGCAGCCAGCCCGGGAGGTTGCCGGTGGGGATGTAGGCGTCGGAGAGCAGCGGCAGCACGAAGGAGGAGGCGCCGAGCTGGCCGGCCGCGTCCTCGCTGCGGGTGAGCAGGCCGAGGAAGATGCCGACGGTCGTGCAGGCGAACCGGAAGAGGAGCAGCAGGCCGACGGCGCCGAGGGCCCCGGCGGCCGACCCCTCGACGCGCCAGCCCACGGCCAGGCCCACCAGGAGCAGCGGCACGGTACCGAGCGCTGTGACGACGAGGTCGGCCACCGCCTGTCCCAGCGGTACCGCGGCCCGGCTCACCGGCATGGTCCGGAAGCGGTCCGTCACACCCCGGTGCGTGTCGGCGGCGGCCTGGAACATCCCGGTCATGAGCCCGCCTGCCGCGGTCGCCACCAGCAGCCCCGGGACGAGGAAGGAGCGGTACTCCGGGCCGGGCATCGCCAGTGCGCTGCCGAAGACATAGCCGAAGAACAGCAGCATGTTGACCGGCATCAGCTGGGTGAGGACCGCGAGGCCCGGGCTGTTGCGGACCCGGCGCAGCTGCCGGCCCACCATCGCGGCACCGTCGTACGCGAGCGCGCTCATGCGGCACTTCCCGTCAGCCGGAGGAAGACGTCGTCCAGGGTCGGCGGTCTGAGGCTCGCGTCGAGCAACGGCACACCCGCCGCGTCGAGTTCGCGCACCAGACGGGGGAGGGTGAGCGTCGGATCCGTGGTGAGGGCGCCGACGGTGTGCCGCTCGTGGTCGAACCGCGGCTCGGTTCCGGTGAGTCGGTCCAGCACGGCGGCCGCCTTCGACAGCGCGTGAGGGCCGGCGACCACGGCCTCCACGTGCCGGCCGAAGAGCGCCTTCAGCTCGGCGGGGGAGCCGGTCTGCGCCACCCGGCCCCGGTCCATCAGCACGATGTCGTCGGCGAGCTGGTCGGCCTCCTCCAGATACTGCGTGGTCAGCAGCACGGTCGTGCCGTCCGCGGTCAGCTCCCGCACCGCCTGCCAGATGCCGTTCCTGCTGACCGGGTCCAGACCGGTGGTCGGCTCGTCGAGGAACAGCACCTCGGGCCGCCGGACCAGGCTCGCCGCGAGGTCGAGGCGGCGGCGCATGCCTCCGGAGTAGGTGGCCGCCCTGCGGTCGGCGGCCTCGGTGAGGCCGAAGCGGTCGAGGAGCTCGGCGGCCCGGTCGTTCGGCCCCCGCACCCGGTGCAGCCGGGCGAAGAGACGGAGGTTCTCGCGGCCGGTGAGGTCGCCGTCGACGGATGCGTACTGGCCGGTGACGGCGATGCCGCGGCGGACGGCCGCCGCGTCCCGCACGAGGTCGTGCCCCGCGACGCGGGCAGAACCCGCGTCGGGCCGGAGGAGGGTGGTCAACACGCGTACGGCCGTCGTCTTGCCCGCCCCGTTCGGACCGAGCAGCCCGCAGACCGAGCCCTGCCGTACGGCCAGGTCGAGACCGCGCAGCGCGGGTACCGAGCCGAAGCGCTTCTCCAGGCCTTCACTAAGTACAGCGTACGTAGTTGTCATGGGGCGACCATAGCGCACTACGTACGTCGTACGTAACTAGCATGGTGGGCGAGGTGATGACCTATGGCAGTCCGAGGGGCCGAACCCGAGGTGATCTGGGCCCGCCCCGAGCGGGCGGGGCGGGGGCCGAAGCCGGCGTTCACGCGCGCGGACATCGCGGCGGTCGCGGTGCGGATCGCCGACGCGGAGGGGCTGGACGCCGTGTCGATGCGGCATGTGGCGGCCGGGGTGGGGTGCGGGACGATGTCCCTGTACAACTACGTCCCCCGCAAGGAGGACCTGTACGAGCTGATGGTTGACGCGGTCAGCTCGGAGCACGAGTTGTGGGAGCCGACGGGGGACTGGCGGGCCGACATGATGCGGGTCGCCGAGCAGACGCGGGAGTTGATGCGGCGGCATCCTTGGGTGCCGCGGCTCATGTCACCGGTGTACGGCTTCAGCCCCAACGCGCTGCGGTATCTGGAGCACTGTTTGGCTTGTCTGGATCCGCTCGATGCGTCTTACGGTACGAAGTTCGAGCTCATCGCCATGCTGAACGGTGTGGTGACGACCTATGTGCGCAACGAGATCGACAGCGCCGAGCGGGTTCGGAATCTGCCGTGGTCGCAGGAGCGGGAGCAGGCGGTGCGGATCGCCTATCTCGGGGGGCAGGTTGCCTCGGGGGCGTATCCGCGGATGGCGGAAGCGTTCGCGGAGGATGCGGGGCCGATTGACATGGAGGCCGTTTTCCGGCGGGCGTTGGAGAGGGTTCTGGATGGGTTCGCGCCGTCGTAGTCTCACGGTTTGCGGGGGCTGGTCGCGCGGTTCCCCGCGCCCCTGAGTCGGTCACATCAGCGTTAGTTGACCCGCTGGGCCTTCTTCGGCGTGCTCCAGGACCGACGCCGGTTTGCGGGACGTCTCCGGGGGCGGGAGTACGTCCGCCGCCCTCAGGTCTGTTGCTGTGATCCGGGCCTTGATCTCCAACTCGGACTGCTGGGAGCGCACTTCCGCCAGGAGGGCCAGGACCGTGATCAGTTCCAGCAGTTCCGAGGTCCAGGGCTGGGACCAGGTCGCGGGGGTGATGGCCGCCAGGGTTCCCGGGTCCGCCGTCTTTGCCGTTCGGGCTGTGAACCACGCCTCCAGGACACGCACCTCGCCCGTCCTGAAGTCCCATGCCTGCGGCGGGACCGGGGAGATACGGCCCTCGTCGAGGTGGAGGGTCTCCTCCTCCGTGTCGTAGAGGATCGTGAGGGGGCTGGTCGGGAGCGGGGCCCGGACGTACGGGCGGCGGCCGCCGGGGAGCTTGGGGCGTTCACCGTCCCGGCGCAGGAGCCACAGGGCCCGGTGGCCCAGTTCCACGCCCCGGGACCAGAGGTCGGGGTCCTCGGTGAGCGGGACGGTGTGGTCGGGGCGGATCGTCGCCAGGGTCCAGGCGAGGACGTCCGGGGGAGTGGGAGTCAGGCCGAGTCGGTCGGTCAGATGGTCCAGCAGGCCGGGGGCCAGGTTCGGTTCCTTGCCGCCCGGGCGGCGGTACAGCGGGCGGATACGGCCCGCGCGCAGTGTGGGCAGCAGGGAGGTCGCCAACAGCGGCATGCCCTCCGCCGACTCCACCGCGAAGATCTGATGGTCGTCGGCCACCCGCCACAACTCGGGGCGGGCCGTGTCGATCAGGCGGTGGTCCGGGATCAGCCACTGTTCGTCGAAGGGAGAGGACAGGACGCGTACCGGGTCCGGGAACGGGTCCGTGGCCTGTGCCAGCCTCTCCGTGCCGGTCGGCTGCCCGGGGAGCTGGGGCACCGCCGAGTGGACCGTCCGGGCCCGCGTCGGCTCGAACAGGGCCTCGCGGTCAGGTCCGTCGGCCTTGAGCAGGGCGTCCCAGCGGGTCTTCAGGGTCGCCGGGTCGGGAGCCGTCGGCCACCCCCGGCCGAGCCGTAGTGGTGCGACGGACCACGGCATGAGGTCCGCGAGCAGCGGAGCGTCGTCGTGCGTCACGCCCGGCATCGTACGACGAGTTCAGGTGGCGTCGAGGGTGACCGTGAAGGAGAAACGGTCGCCCCGGTAGTGGATCACCGCCAGGTCCAGGACCCGGCCGGCGGTGTCGTAGGTGACCCCCGTGTAGTGCAGGATCGGGCTGAGGAGCGGGACCTCGAGCAGCCGGGCGGTCTCCGGGTCGGCCAGCCTCGCCTCGACCGTGTCCGTGATGCGGCTGATGTCCGCGCCGACGACGTCCCGGAGCACCTTGGTCATCGGCTGCCGGGCCAGGTCCTCCGGGTCGATGCGTTCGGCCAGTTCGGGGCGGACGTGGTTGCGGGCGTGGTTGGTCGGCTCGCCCGTCTGCTCGTCGCTGCGCAGGCGGTGGTACGTCGCCACCTCGGCGAGATCGGGGAAGTACTCGGTGAGTTCGCCGGTCACGGGCGCCGTGCCGTGGTCCAGCAACCGCGCCGTCATCCCGGACTGCTGGGCCACGATGGCGTCCACCGAGCCGAGCAGCCGTACCGGGGTGCCCCGGCGGGCGTCCGGCTCGATGAAGGTGCCCCGGCGGCGGTGCCGGCTGATCAGGCCCTCGTCCTCCAGCTCCTTCAGCGCCTGCCGCATGGTGAGCACGCTCACGCCGTAGTGCTCCGCCAGCTGTTCCTCGGTGGGCAGCCGGAGCGGGTCCCGGGGCGAGCGGCCCAGTATCGAGGCGCGCAGCGACTGCGACACCTGATACCAGAGCGGCAGTTTGCGGTTCAGGACGATCGAGTCCGGGGCGAAGGAGGTCACGGGCCATCCGTACCGTCGGGGGGATCTTCAGGGCAAGGGGCGGAAGTGACGTTCCAGGCCCCGCCAGACGTCGTCGTAGCCCTGCTGGAGGTGCTCGGCGGTCGCAGCCTGCGGGGTGAGCATCACCGGCCAGCGGGTCTCGAACATGAACGCCAGGCCGTCGTCCACCTTCTGCGGCCTCAGCTCGGCCGCGCTCGCCCGGTCGAACGTCTCCCGGTCCGGGCCGTGCGCCGACATCATGTTGTGCAGCGAACCCCCGCCCGGCACGAAGCCCTCCGCCTTCGCGTCGTAGGCGCCCTCGATCAGGCCCATGTACTCGCTCATCACGTTCCGGTGGAAGTACGGCGGCCGGAAGGTGTTCTCGCCCACCAGCCAGCGGGGGGCGAAGACGACGAAGTCGACGCCGGCCAGGCCGGGGGTGTCGGACGGGGAGGTCAGCACCGTGAAGATCGACGGGTCGGGGTGGTCGTACGAGATGGTGCCGATCACATTGAAACGACGGAGATCGTAGATGTAGGGCACATGTGTGCCATGCCAGGCGACCACGTCCAGCGGGGAGTGGTCATAGGTGGCGGTCCACAGGTTGCCGCAGAACTTGTTGACCACCTGCACCGGGCCCTCGATGTCCTCGTAGGCGGCCACGGGGGCCCGGAAATCCCGGACGTTGGCGAGGCCGTTGGCACCGATCGGGCCGAGGTCGGGGAGCCGGAAGGGTGCGCCGTAGTTCTCGCACACATAGCCGCGGGCGGAGGCATCCAGCAGCTCCACACGGAAGCGGACCCCACGGGGGATCAGCGCCACATGTCCAGGCTCCACATGCAACAGGCCGAACTCCGTGTGCAGCAGCAGCCCGCCGCGCTCCGGGACGATCAGCAGTTCGCCGTCCGCGTCGGAGAAGACCCGCTCCATCGAGGTGTCGGCGTGGTACAGGTGCACGGCCATGCCGGTGCGCTGCGTCGCGTCGCCGTTGCCGCCCAGGGTCCACAGGCCGGCGAGGAAGTCCGTGCCGGGCGGCGGCTCCGGCAGGGGGTTCCAGCGGAGCCGGTTCGGGTCCGGGGTGATGTCCGTGAAGGGGCCGGTGCGCAGCCCGCCGTTGTCGACGGCGCGGGTGAACGCGGGGTGGGCGGCCGAGGGGCGGATCCGGTACAGCCAGGAGCGGCGGTTGTGGGGCCGGGGTTCGGTGAAGGCGGAACCGCTGAGCTGCTCGGCGTACAGGCCGAGGGGGGCACGCTGCGGGGAGTTGCGGCCTTCGGGCAGGGTGCCCGGTACCGCCTCCGAGGAGTGCTCGTTGCCGAATCCCGAGAGGTACGCCAGTCCCTCGGCGGTCTTCCGCGCTTCCCCGTGCTCGAACACGCTCGCGCGGGAGGTGCCCCCATCGCTCATGATCGCTCCCTGAGCCTGTCGAGTCCAAGTGAGTCCCCGATTCCTATGCATCACCGTAGGATTGCGCGGGGGCGGGTGCAAGGGGGCCGGGAACATCCTGGGGAGGTATGACGAGAACCCGACTCCAGGGGGATCCGGTCGGCGGGGCGCTGTTCTACGCTCCCGGGCATGTCGTGGACGCGGGGACTGCCGAGCGCCCTCGCAGCCTGTGTACTGCTGCTGGTCGCGGCGGCGGGGTGCGGGACGGGGGAGACGCACGGGAAGCGGGGGACGGGGGTCCCCTCTCCGGTGGGCAAGATCCTCGACGGCACGGACGAGGGCGGGCGCCACTACCGGGAGCTGGACAAGAAGCAGGCGCCCGAAGTCGGCACGGAGGTCACCCCCGACGCGGCCGGCGGCTGGGACGTACGGCTCGAAGTGCACCGTTTCCGCTTCTCCCCGGCCGGTACCGCGGCGCAGGCGGTCGCCGGGCGCGGCCTCGCCTACCTCTTCGTGGACGGCCGTCTGGTGACCCGGCTGCGCACCTCCGCGTACCACCTCCCCACGGAACTCGTTCCGCAGGGCACCCACCACATCACCGCCCGGCTCTACGCGGACGACGGCACGGTGTGGGCGGTCCACGGCAAGCCGGTCGAGAGCACGGCGGACGTCACGGCGTCCGGCGCGGAGACGACGACACCGACGGCGCCTGCCTCGGCCGCGGTCACTTCGACTGCTGCCGCCGGCGACACGATGGCACGGTGACTTTCGCGGTGTCCGCCGCTTGCGCCGTGCCTTCGGCGATGCTCGCGGCACGCGCGTCCGCCGCATGCGCGGCGACCTCACACCGCCCGCCGCAGCCGCAGCCGCCGCGGACTCGGCAGTGCCCTCCGCGGCCATGGCGCCCATTCCCTCTGCGGTCGGTGCGAGCGGCGCACCGGCGGGGTGAGTGTATGAGCCATCCGTCTCCGTACTGGGGGGTGAGGTTCACCTGATCCTTACGGAAGGGCATCATGAAGCCCGTGCCCCAAGCGACCTCGCTTCGCAAAGCGCCCGTGCAGCGCCGTAGTGCCGAACGGCTGACCAGGATCCTCGACGCCTGCGCCGACCTCCTGGACGAGGTGGGCTACGACGAGTTGAGCACCCGGGCCGTCGCCGCCCGCGCCGGGGTGCCCATCGGCTCGGTCTACCGCTTCTTCGGCAACAAGCGGCAGATGGCCGACGCCCTCGCCCAGCGCAACCTGGAGCGCTATACCGAGCGGGTCGCCGAGCGGCTGAAGGACGCGCCGAAGGGCGACTGGCGGGCGGCGATGGACGCGGTGCTCGACGAGTACCTGGCCATGAAGCGCACCGCCCCCGGTTTCTCGCTCGTCGACTTCGGCAACCAGATCCCGGTCGGTGCGCGCTCCGAACCCAACCGCAGGGTCGCCGACCGCCTCACCGACCTGCTCTCCGGCTATATCGGCCGCACTCCCGACGAGGATCTGCGCCGTACCTTCCTCGTGGCCGTGGAGACCGCCGACACCCTGGTCCACCTCTCCTTCCGGATGGACCCGGAGGGCGACGAGACGATCATCGCGGAGACGCGGGAGCTGCTGCAGGCGTATCTGGCGCGGGTCCTGGACTGACGCCACCGGGATCACGCGGGTTTGCGACCTCATCCCCGGGAGGGACTCCCCACGCGACATACCGCTCGGTATGCTCGGCGCGAGTTCCCTGACCCCGGGAGGCCCCCATGTCCCGCACCGCCCTGCGAATCTGCCCCCTGTGCGAGGCGACCTGCGGGCTGACCCTCACCATCGAGGGCACCCGCGTCACCGGCGCCCGCGGTGACCGTGACGACGTCTTCAGCAAGGGTTTCATCTGCCCGAAGGGCGCCTCCTTCGGAGCCGTCGACGGCGACCCCGACCGGCTGCGCACCCCCCTCGTGCGCAGGGACGGCGAGCTGCGCGAGGCCACCTGGGCGGAGGCCTTCGACGCGGTCGCCGCCGGGGTCCGGGGCGTCGTCGAGCGGTACGGCGCGGACTCCGTCGGCGTCGTGCTCGGCAACCCCAACGTCCACACCGTCGCCGGCGGCCTCTACCCGCAGGTGCTGCTCGGCGCCCTCGGCAGCCGAAGCATCTTCACCGCGTCCACGGTCGACCAGATGCCCAAGCACGTCTCCAGCGGACTGCTCTTCGGCGACGCCAACGCGATACCCGTGCCCGATCTGGACCACACGGACCACCTGCTCCTCATCGGCGCCAACCCCCTGGAGTCCAACGGCAGTCTGTGCACCGCCCCCGACTTCCCCGGCAAGCTCAAGGCGCTCAAGGCCCGTGGCGGCACCCTCACCGTCATCGACCCGCGCCGCACCCGCACCGCGAAGCTCGCCGACCGGCACATTGCCATCCGGCCCGGCGCGGACGCCCTGTTGCTCGCCGCGATGGCCCAGGTCCTCTTCGAGGAGGGCCTGGTGAACCTTCGCGACCTCGCCCCGCACATCGAGGGCCTCGACGGGCTCCGCGCCGAGCTGGGGGACTTCACCCCGGACGCGGTCGCCCACGCCTGCGACGTGGACGCCGACACCATCCGCGTCCTCGCCCGTGAACTGGCCGCCGCACCGACCGCCGCCGTGTACGGCCGGATCGGCAGCTGCACCGTCCCGCACGGCACCCTCGCCAGCTGGCTCGTCGACGTCCTCAACATCCTCACCGGCAACCTCGACCGGCCCGGCGGCGCGCTCTTCCCGCAGGCCGCCACCGACCGGACCCCGCGACCCGCCGGCCCCGGCCGCGGCTTTGCGCTCGGGCGCTGGCACTCCAGGGTCAGCCGGCACCCCGAGGCGAAGGGCGAGTTGCCGCTCTCCGCGCTCGCCGAGGAGATCGACACCGCGACGGCCGAGGGCGAGCCGATCCGGGCGCTCATCGCCGTCGCCACCAACCCCGTGCTCTCCGCGCCCGACGGCGCCCGGCTGGACAAGGCCCTGGCCTCCCTCGACTTCATGGTCAGCGTCGACCCGTACCTGAACGAGACCGCGCGCCACGCCGACGTCGTACTGCCCCCGCCGCCGCCCTCGCAGAGCCCGCACCACGACTTCGCCTTCAACACCCTCGCCGTCCGCAACCAGGTCCGCTACACCCGCCCCGCCGTCCCGCTGGAGCCCGGCCGGATGGCGGAGACCGAGATCCTGGCCCGGCTGATCCTGGCGGCCGGCGGAATGCACGGCGCCGAACCGTCCGCCGTGGACGACATGGCCATCGGTCAGACCCTCGGCAAGGCGGTCAACGACCCCCACTCCCCGGTGCACGGCCGCGACCCGCAGGAACTCACCGCCCTGCTCGCCGGAGACACCGGCCCCGAGCGCCGGCTCGACCTGATGCTGCGCCTCGGCCCCTACGGCGACGGCTTCGGCGCACGGCCCGACGGGCTCACCCTGGAGCGGCTGCTCGCCCACCCGCACGGCATCGACCTCGGGCCCCTCAGGTCCCGCCTCCCGCAGCCGCTGAAGACCAGGAGCGGCAAGGTCGAACTGCTGCCGCGGCCGATCGCCGACGACCTGCCCCGGCTGCGCGCGGCCCTCGACACCAGCCCCGCGGCCCTGGTCCTCGTCGGCCGCAGGCACCTGCGCTCCAACAACAGCTGGATGCACAACGTCCCCGCTCTCACCGGCGGCACCAACCGCTGCACCCTGCACATCCACCCCGAGGACGCCGAACGGCTCGGCGTGCGCGACGGCGCCGACGTACGCGTCAAGGGCGCCGGGGGAGAGGTGGTCGCCCCCGCCGAGGTCACCGACGGCGTCCGCCCCGGCGTCGTCAGCCTTCCGCACGGCTGGGGCCACGACCGCCCCGGCACCCGCCTCAGCCACGCCGCGACCGCGCCCGGCGTCAACGTGAACCAGCTCCTCGACGGCAGCCTGCTCGACCCGCTGTCCGGCAACGCCGTCCTCAACGGCATCCCCATCGAGGTGACCGCGGCAACCCTGTGGGCGTGAAGGCGACGTCGCGGCTCTGCGCTCCTTCGGGGGCGCATGGTCGCGCCGCATGCTGAAGAGATCAGTCCGTTTTTTTGCTTTCCTGGTCCCTTGCTGAGTATTCGGGCACGTGTCTTCCCCCTCCCCCACACATTCCGTTAACTTCCGTGACCCACAGGCCCGTACGACCGCCCCGGAAGCGACCGCCATGACACGCGCCATCTCCCTGCACAACGTGAGCAAGGCCTTCGCGCGAGGTGTCCGCGTGGTGGACCGGTTGTCCCTGGACATCGACCCCGGCGAGTTCCTCGTGCTGCTCGGGCCGTCCGGCTGTGGCAAGTCGACCGTGCTCAGGATGATCGCCGGACTGGAGGAGATCGACGAGGGCGAGCTGTTCCTGGACGGCGAGTACGGCAACGACCTCCTGCCGTCCGACCGGGACATCGCGATGGTGTTCCAGAACTTCGCCCTCTACCCGAGCATGACCAGCCGCGACAACATCGGCTTCCCGCTGCGCATCGAGACGCCCGGCGCGGACCCGCGCCCCCGCGTGGACGCCACCGCCCGCATGCTGGGCATAGAGGACCTCCTCGACCGCTTCCCCAGCCAGCTCTCCGGCGGCGAACGCCAGCGGGTGGCGATGGGACGGGCGATCGCCCGGCACCCCTCGGCCTTCCTGATGGACGAGCCGCTCTCCAACCTCGACGCCAAGCTCCGCAACCACTTACGTGCCGAGATATCGAAGCTGACCAGAGAACTGGGCGTCACCACGGTCTACGTCACCCACGACCAGGCCGAGGCCATGTCCCTCGGTGACCGGGTCGCCGTGCTGCGCGGGGGAGTCCTCCAGCAGGTCGACACCCCGCGCGCGGTCTACGCCCTGCCCCGCAACGTCTTCGTCGCCGCCTTCATCGGCACCCCGCGCATCAACCTCCTGCGCGGGGTGATCCGCGCCCCGCTCGACGGCGCGATGACGGTCAACCTCGGCAAACAGGCCCTGCCCCTGCCCGAACCCCTCTCCCTGGACCACAAGTTGCTGCGGGTGCAGCAGGGCCGCGAGGTGATCGTCGGGCTGCGTTCGGAGGCGGTGCGGATCGCCAGGCACTCCACGGCCCGGCCCGGCGAGGTGCCGCTCACCGGCCTGGTGGAGCATGTCGAGTTCCAGGGGCACGAGGTGCTCGTCCACTTCAATACCGGCTCCCGGTCCGCCGTCGTACCGGATCTGGAGGCCCCGCGACCGGTCGCCCGGCCGTCCCGGCGCCGGCGGGAGGGGCCGACGATGCTCGATCGTCTGCGGGACCGGGCCGGTTCGAAGCGAGCGGGACCGGTCGTCGTACTGGAGCATCCGGCGGACGCCGAGCCCGAGCCCGCGCCCCCGGAGGGGCGGCTGCCCGGCGATCTGGTCGTGCGCACCACGCCCGACATCCAACTCCGGCACGGCATGCAGATCCCCCTCCTGGTCGACCTCGCCCACCTGTTCGTCTTCGACCAGCACGGCGAACGGATCAGCCCGTCCCCGGCGCGGCTGCCGGACCTGGACGAGTGAAACCCGCCGGAAACCGGGACCAGGAAAGGCGGAAACCCGTAGGAAGGGGGCATGCGCACTCATTCCCTCCGTAACGGGTCGACCCTCGCCGTTGCCGGGCTGCTGCTCGCCGGTGCCCCGGCGGCCTACACGGCGGTGGCCGACGGGCGGCCGCCCGCCGCGTCGGCGCACGGAAAGCCGTACGTCGAGACCACGCTGTTCTTCGGCACCGCCCGCCCCGACGGCGGTCCGGCCGTCACCGACCGGCAGTTCATGGCCTTCGTCGACAAGGAGGTCACCCCGGACTTCCCCGACGGGCTCACCGTGCGGAACGGGCGCGGGCAGTGGCGGGACGCGCACGGCACGATCGAGAAGGAGCGGTCGTACGAGCTGATCCTGCTGTATGCGGAGTCGGCGGCGACGGGCAGCGACCGGAAGATCGAGGAGATCCGGCGGGCCTACGAGAAGGCCTTCGCGCAGGAGAGTGTGGGGAGGGTGGACGAACGGGCGCAGGTCGACTTCTGACCGTGTCGACTTCTGACGGTGTCGACTTTCGGCCGTGTCGACTCCGGCCGTGTCGACTTCCGGCCCGGTCTGCCTCTGATCCTGGAGGGGCACGTCTGGTGCATGAAAACTATCGCCGCTAGTTTGTGAGTCGGACGACGACACAGCCCCGCCGGGAGGAAGCAGCATGAAGGCACACGACGGCCTGTACATCGACGGCGCCTGGCGCGCCGCCGAGAGCCAGGACGTGATCGAGGTCGTGAACCCGGTCGACGAGCAGGTGATCGGCCGGGTCCCGGCGGGCGGCGCGCTGGACGTCGACACGGCCGTACGTGCCGCTCGTGCCGCCCTCCCGGCCTGGGCGGCCACCCCGCCCGCCGAGCGGGCCGCCCGCCTCGGCGAGCTTCGCGACGTCCTGGGGGCCCGCAAGGACGAGATCGCCGAGACGGTGACCGCGGAACTGGGCTCACCCCCGCAGTTCTCCCAGGCCGTCCACGCGGGCGTGCCGATCGCGGTCGCGGGCTCGTACGCCGAACTGGCGGCCACCCATCCCTTCGAGGAGAAGGTCGGCAACTCGACCGTCTACCAGGAGCCGGTGGGCGTGGTCGGCGCGATCACGCCCTGGAACTACCCGCTGCACCAGATCGTCGCCAAGGTCGCCCCGGCGCTCGCCGCCGGCTGCACGGTCGTGCTGAAGCCCGCCGAGGACACCCCGCTCACCGCCCAGCTGTTCGCGGAAGCGGTGCACGAAGCGGGCCTCCCCGCAGGTGTGTTCAACCTGGTCACCGGCCTCGGCCCGATCGCCGGGCAGGCCCTTGCCGAGCACCCGGGTGTCGACCTGGTCTCCTTCACCGGCTCCACGGCCGTCGGCAGGCAGATCGGCGCGACCGCCGGGGCGGCCGTCAAGAAGGTGGCCCTGGAACTGGGCGGCAAGTCCGCGAACGTCATCCTCCCGAGCGCCGACCTCGCCAAGGCGGTCAACGTCGGCGTGGCCAACGTGATGTCCAACTCGGGCCAGACGTGCAGCGCCTGGACGCGGATGCTGGTGCACACCGACCGGTACGAGGAGGCGGTGCAGCTGGCGGCCACGGCCGCCGCCAAGTACGGCGAGCGGATCGGCCCCGTCGTCAGCGCCAAGCAGCAGGCCAGGGTGCGGGGTTACATCGAGAAGGGCGTCGCGGAAGGCGCCCGGCTGGTCGCCGGCGGCCCCGAAGCCCCGCGCGAACAGGGCTACTTCGTCAGCCCGACGGTCTTCGCGGACGTCACCCCCGAGATGACGATCGCCCAGGAGGAGATCTTCGGCCCGGTCCTTTCGGTCCTGCGCTACGAGGACGAGGAGGACGCCCTCCGCATCGCCAACGGCACGGTCTACGGCCTCGCGGGCGCCGTCTGGGCCGGGGACGAGACGGAGGCGGTGGCCTTCGCCCGGCGTATGGACACCGGGCAGGTCGACATCAACGGCGGCCGGTTCAACCCCCTTGCCCCGTTCGGCGGTTACAAGCAGTCCGGCGTGGGCCGCGAACTCGGCGCGCACGGCCTCGCCGAGTACCTCCAGACCAAGTCCCTGCAGTTCTGAGGAGGTTGCTCTGATGGTTGTCAGGGTCCGCGCCGCCGTACTGCCCGCCGTGGGCGCGCCGCTGTCCGTCACCGAGATCGAACTCCCGGACCCCGGGCCCGGCCAGGTCCGGGTCCGGCTCGCCGCCGCCGGGGTCTGCCACTCCGACCTCTCCCTCTCCGACGGCACCATGCGGGTACCCGTCCCGGCGGTCCTCGGCCACGAGGGCGCGGGCACTGTGGTGGCGGTGGGGGAGGGCGTCACCCGGCTGTCGCCCGGTGACCCGGTCGTCCTCAACTGGGCGCCCGCCTGCGGACGATGCCACGCCTGCTCGCTGGGCGAGGTATGGCTGTGCGCCGACGCGCTGACCGGCGCCGCCGGCGTCCACGCCCGCACGGCGGACGGCACCGACCTTCATCCCGGTCTGAACGTCGCCGCGTTCGCCGAGGAGACGGTGGTCGCCGAGTCCTGCGTGCTGCCGCTCCCGCCCGGCATCCCCCTCACGGACGCGGCCCTCCTCGGCTGCGCGGTCCTCACGGGCTACGGCGCCGTCCACAACTCGGCGCGGGTCCGCGAGGGCGAGACCGTCGCGGTGTTCGGCGTCGGCGGGGTGGGCCTGGCCACCGTGCAGGCGGCCCGGATCGCCGGCGCGTCCCGGATCATCGCCGTCGACGTCTCCCCGGAGAAGGAGGAACTCGCACGGGCGGCGGGCGCCACGGACTACGTCGTCGCCTCCGACACCACCCCCCGCGCGATCCGCGCCCTCACCGGCAAACAGGGCGTCGACGTCTCCGTGGAGTGCGTCGGCCGCGCGGTCAGCATCCGGGCGGCCTGGGAGTCCACCCGCCGGGGCGGCCGTACGACGGTGGTCGGTATCGGCGCCAAGACGGAACAGGTCACCTTCAACGCCCTGGAGCTCTTCCACTGGGGCCGCACCCTCTCCGGCTGCGTCTACGGAAACTCCGACCCGGCCCGCGACCTGCCGCTGCTCGCCGAGCACATCCGGGCGGGCCGCCTGGACCTGAGTGCGCTGGTCACGGAACGGATCGCCCTCGAAGGCATCCCCGACGCCTTCGAGAACATGCTGGCGGGCAAGGGCGGCCGGGCGCTGGTGGTGTTCTGAGCGGGCGGCGTCCTCATGCCGACTCCCGCGCCTCCTCGGGCCGTGTCTCGTTCGCGGCCACGACCCGGGAGGCCCGGGTCCGCGACCGGGACACCGCCACACCGGCCAGGCACAGCACCCCGCCCGCGAGCGTCAGCGCACCGGGCACCTCGCCGAGCGCCAGCCATGACATCAGGACGACCAGCGCGGGCACCGCGTAGGTGGTCGCGCCCATCCGGCTGGCGGTCGTACGGGCGAGCGCGTACGCCCAGGTGGTGAAGGCCAGCGCCAGCGGGAACACACCCAGGTAGAGCATGTCGAGGGTTGCGGAGAGCGGGGCCGCGGCCGCCTCGTGGGCGAGCTGCCCGGTGAACGGCAGACACGCGAGGGCGCCGACGAGACACCCGTAGGTCGTCACCTGGAGCGCGCTCGCCTGCCCGAGCGCCGGCTTCTGCGCGACGACCCCGCCGGCGTACGCGACGGCCGCGAGCAGGCACAGCACCACGCCGAGCACCGAGGAACCGCCGCCGCCCGACATCGACAGCCCGACGGTCACCGCACCCGCGAACGACACGGCCATCCCCGCGAGCAGCCGCGGAGGCATCGGATCGCCGAGCAGCCGGGCGCCGAGCAGCGCGATCAGGATCGGGCCGATGTTCACGACCAGGGCGGCGGTGCCGGCGTCCACCTGCTGCTCGCCCCAGTTCAGGACGACGCTGTAGAAGCCGAACCAGAGCAGACCGGATATCACGATGCCCCGCCAGGCGGACCTGGGCGGCAGGCCTTCCCGCCGTACGGCACAGAGAAGCCCGAGCACAAGGGTTCCGGAGAGCAGCCGGCCGAGGGCGAGTGCGCCGGGGGAGTAGGAGTCGCCCGCACTGCGGATCGCCACGAAGGCGGAGGCCCAGAGCACGACGGTGACGACGGCAGCGCCGGTGGGGAGGAGGTGGCGAGGAGTACGAGCGGCGGGGTTCTTCATGGGGTCGAGAGTAAGGAGTGGGGGAGGACGGGGGCTGGCGGATTTCGGACGGGTGGCCGGGCGGGGGTGTCGCTTACCGGCGCCGGCAGGGTGCCGCTGCGCCCACCCGTGCCGCCCTGGGGGTCCCCCCCTCTGGGGGAGGCACGCATGCCCGCAGCTACCCGGACTGAAAAGACACGGCGGCTGCAGCGCCCCTTAGGGGCGCTGGGGGGTACCCCCGGCCGAAGGCTGGGGGAGGAACTGCGCGACCAGCCCCACCGGCCCGCAGCCGACGCACGGCCGAAGCGCCCCCTACGCCGTCTCCTTGACCCGCGCGAACTGCTCGGCCAACCCGTCCAGCAGCGCCCGCAACCCCGTCTCGAACGCCCGCTCGTCGATCTTCTCCTGGCGCTCCGACAGGAGATGCGCCTGCCCCAGATGCGGATAGTCGGCCGGATCGTACGCGCTCGCGTCGTCCACGAACCCCCCGGCGAACGACCCCAGCGCCGACCCCATGATGAAGTACCGCATCAGCGCCCCGATCGACGTCGCCTGCGCCGCCGGCCACCCCGCGCCCACCATCGCGCCGTAGACCGCGTCAGCGAGCCGCAGCCCGGCCGGGCGCCGGCCGGGGCCCCGTGCGAGGACCGGGACGATGTTCGGGTGGTTCCGGAGCGCCGCCCGGTACGACACCGCCCAGTCGTGCAGGGCGGTCCGCCAGTCCCGGCCGGCGCCGTGCCCGAGGTTCTCGAACATCGACAGGTCGACCTGTGCGCTCACCGAGTCGGCGACCGCCTCCAGGATCTCGTCCTTGGTGCGGAAGTGGTTGTAGAGCGAGGGCCCGCTCACCCCCAGCTCGGCCGCGAGCCGGCGGGTGGAGACGGCCGCCAGCCCCTCCGCGTCCACGAGTTCCCGGGCCGTCGTGACGATCCGGTCGGTGCTGAGGAGGGGCTTGCGCGGTCGGGCCATGGCGCACATAGTAGGGCTGCAGCAAGAAACTAGCAGTGCTAATTTAAATGGGGTGATCGCATGGTGAACCTGGGGCTCAGCGAGGAGCAGTCGGCTGTCCGGCAACTGGCCCGCGACTTCGTCGAGCGTGAGGTCACCCCGAACGTGATCGCCTGGGACCGTGCCGAGGAGGTCGACCGGGGCATCGTGAAGAAGCTCGGCGAGGTCGGCTTCCTAGGGCTGACCGTCGACGAGGAGTACGGCGGCTCGGGCGGCGACCATCTGTCGTACTGCCTGGTGACGGAGGAACTCGGGCGCGGGGACTCCTCCGTGCGCGGGATCGTGTCGGTCTCCCTGGGGCTGGTCGCCAAGACCGTCGCCGCCTGGGGGAGCGAGGAGCAGAAACGGCGCTGGCTGCCGGGGCTGACCTCCGGCGCGTACGTCGGCTGCTTCGGCCTCACCGAACCCGGCACCGGCTCCGACGCGGGCAACCTCACCACCCGTGCCGTGCGCGAAGGCGACGAGTACGTCGTCAACGGCAGCAAGATGTTCATCACCAACGGCACCTGGGCCGACGTCGTCCTCCTCTTCGCCCGCTCCACCGACGCCCCCGGTCACAAGGGCGTCTCCGCGTTCCTGGTGCCGGCCGACACGCCCGGTCTGACCCGCCGGGCCGTCCACGGCAAGCTCGGCCTGCGCGGGCAGGCCACCGCCGAGCTCGTCCTGGAGGATGTCCGGGTACCGGCGTCCGCGATGCTCGGACCGGAGGGCAAGGGCTTCTCGGTCGCCATGTCGGCGCTCGCCAAGGGACGGATGTCGGTCGCGGCCGGCTGTGTCGGCATAGCCCAGGCGGCGCTCGACGCGGCCGTGAAGTACGCCGGGGAGCGGGAGCAGTTCGGGACCCCGATAGCGGGCCACCAGCTGGTCCAGGAACTCATCAGCGACATCGCCGTCGACGTCGACGCGGCCCGGCTGCTGACCTGGCGGGTCGCCGACCTGATCGACCGCGGGCTGCCGTTCGCCACCGAGTCCTCCAAGGCCAAGCTCTTCGCCTCCGAGGCCGCCGTGCGCGCCGCCAACAACGCCCTCCAGGTCTTCGGCGGCTACGGCTACATCGACGAGTATCCGGCCGGCAAACTCCTGCGTGACGCCCGGGTGATGACCCTCTACGAGGGCACCAGCCAGATCCAGAAACTGCTCATCGGGCGGGCGCTGACGGGGGTTTCGGCGTTCTGAGCACTCCCGGGGCCGGGGGGATGAGTACGTGCTGAGTACTTCGGCGGATGTGGCGCGGCCCACAGCCGCCGAGACTCGACCCATGAGCGACACACCGGTCAGAAACCAGAACACGGCCGCCTTCTACGGCCAGGCCGTCCTCTCCTTCGGTATCGCCATGGCGGCCACCGTCATCGGCATCTTCCAGCTGCACGCCGACGCCTGGGTGCGTGGCTTCCTCGGCATCGCCGTGCTCTATCTCGTCACCTCCGCCTTCACACTCGCGAAGGTGATCCGTGACCGCCAGGAGGCCGGGCAGATCGTCAGCCGGGTCGACCAGGCCAGGCTGGAGAAGCTGCTCGCCGAGCACGACCCCTTCGAGAAGCTCTGACCGGCGGGCCACGTGAAAAACCGTGTGAAAAGCCGCGCCGAAGCCGCGTGAAAAGCTCTGAGCGGGCACACTAAGCGCTCGCTCAGCTTCGGCGGTATGGTGGAGCTCCTGTATCGAGAGGGGCGAGCGAGCGATGAGTACGGCGGAGGAGACGACCGGCGGCGAGATCGAGCCGTGGGAAGAGGTCACCCCTGACGCGGCCAGGCGACTGCTGGTCGCCGCCGTGGAGGCCTTCGCCGAGCGCGGCTACCACGCCACCACCACCCGCGACATCGCGGGCCGCGCCGGTATGAGCCCGGCCGCACTCTACATCCACTACAAGACCAAGGAAGAGCTGCTCCACCGGATCAGCCGCATCGGTCACGACAGGGCCCTGGAGATCCTCCGGACCGCCGCCCGCCGCGAGGGCACCGCCGCCGAGCGGCTCGCCGACGCCGTCGGCTCCTTCGTCCGCTGGCACGCCGGCCGGCGCACCACGGCCCGGGTGGTGCAGTACGAACTCGACGCCCTCGGCCCCGACGCCCGCGCCGAGATCCTCGCGCTGCGCCGTGAGGTCGACGGCGAGGTGCGCGGGATCATCGAGGAGGGCGTCGCGTCCGGCGAGTTCGACGTCCTCGACGTGCACGGCACCACCCTCGCGGTGCTCTCCCTCTGCATCGACGTCGCCCGGTGGTTCAACGTGGGCGGCCCCCGCACCCCCGAGGAGGTCGGCGCGCTCTACGCCGACCTCGTGCTGCGGATGGTGGGGGCCAAGTAGCCCGCGGGCCGCTCAGAGGTAGTAGCGGGAGACCGACTCCGCGACGCAGACCGGCTTGTCGCCGCCCTCGCGCTCCACGCTGAAGGCGACGGTCACCTGGACGCCGCCCGTGACGTCCTCCACGCCGGTGATCGTCGCGGTGGCGCGCAAGCGGGAGCCGACCGGGACGGGGGCGGGGAAGCGGACCTTGTTGGTGCCGTAGTTCACGCCCATCCTCACGCCCTCGACCTTGATCAGCTGAGGGCCGAAGAGCGGGAGCAGCGACAGGGTCAGATAGCCGTGCGCGATGGTCGTCCCGAACGGGCCCGCGGCCGCCTTCTCCGGGTCGACATGGATCCACTGGTGGTCGCCCGTCGCGTCCGCGAACAGATCGATCCGCTTCTGGTCGACCTCCAGCCAGTCGGTGTGGCCCAGCTGCTCGCCCACGGCCGCCTTCAGCTCGTCGGGGGAGGTGAAGATCCTCGGTTCTGCCATGTCGCCGGCCCTCTCGCACTCGCACGGTCACACACACATTGTCTAAGCAACTGCTTAGCATGCTCGGATGAGAGGCCCCTGTCAACGGACCCCGGCCCGGGCGGGTCGGTAGGGTCTGAGGGGTGCCGCAGATTCCCGAGAAGATCCAAGAGCTGAGCGTCGGCCAGCTGGCCGCGCGCAGCGGCGCCGCCGTCTCCGCGCTGCACTTCTACGAGTCCAAGGGCCTCATCAGCAGCCGGCGGACCACCGGCAACCAGCGCCGCTACACCCGTGACACACTGCGCCGCGTGGCCTTCGTCCGGGCGGCACAGCGCGTCGGCATCCCGCTCGCCACGATCCGCGAGGCCCTCACGGAACTCCCCGAGGAGCGCACCCCGACCCGGGAGGACTGGGCGCGGCTCTCCGAGGCGTGGCGGGCGGAACTCGACGAACGCATCCGGCAGTTGAACCGGTTGCGCGATCACCTGACCGACTGCATCGGGTGCGGCTGTCTGTCGCTGGACACGTGCGTGCTGTCCAACCCGGACGACGTGTCAGGGGAGCGGAGGGCGGGGTCCAGGCTGATGCCGGAGAGAGGGCAGTAGTCCGGCTGCGGGCCGGTGGGGGCTGGTCGCGCAGTTCCTCCCCCAGCCTTCGGCCGGGGGTACCCCCAGCGCCCCTGAAGGTGCTGCAGTCGCCGCTTCTTCCCAGCGGCCGCCTTTTCTCCAGTCGCGGGCAGTCGTGCCTCCCCCAGAGGGGGACCCCCAGGCGGCACGGGTGGGCGGCGCGACGGCTACTCGAACTCCGTCCCGCCCTTCCGGGTCAGATAAGCCCCGCTCACTGCCTTGGCGATCGCCCGTCCCCCGGTCACCGTGCTGTAGCGCTCCACCATCGGGCGTATCACCACGCCCTCGCGCAGGTGCAGCCCCTGCCCGGACACGGTCTCGCGTCCGCTCGCGACCTCCAGTACCCGCTCGATGGCGTAGGGCCCCTCGAACAGCCGGGGTGCCAGCGGCAGTTCCGCCTCCAGGAACTCCGCCGCGTCCAGCCACCGGACCGCCCCGTCGATCTCCGCCGACACATCGAACGCGGCGTACCCGAGGGACTCCCGTCGGCCGTCGGCGCCGTAGGTCAGGTCCTGGACGCCCGCGCCGTACACCTCGCCGAAGATCCCGACCCGGCGCGCGCCCAGCCGGGCGGCGAGACGGGCGGCCGTCTCGGCGACGCCGTGGGCCCGCACGGCCCGCCAGTACAGGTTGCGCGGGTCCTCCTTCAGCGCCAGCGACTTCGCACCGAAGCCCTTGGAGGAGACGTACACCCGGTCCTCGTCGGCGAGGTAGGTGAGCAGGCAGGCCGAGCCGTGGATCTTCTCGGTGAGGACCACCGGTTCGCCGGGCTCGAAGATGCCGGGGTAGCGCTGGATGTTCTCGATGTCGACCCACGGCATCAGCTCGGGCGCCGCTTCGACCTCGCCGTCCATGGTCGGCGGGACCGGCGGCACCCACTTGGTGATCCCGAGCGCCGCCGCGAAGTCGGTGCCCTCGGTCGCCGCCCGCGCCAGGTCCACGTCCGCCAGCGCCTTCGGCCGGCACACGATCCCCTGGGACAGCTCACCGCGCAGCCGCACCGCCCGCACCCGGTCGGAGCCGCTGCCCGCCAGTCGCCCGGTCAGCCCCAGTTCCTCGATCAGCCCGGCCGGGAGCACGGACTGCTCGGGGATGTAGACGGCGGCCTCGCCGGTGCGGTACGCCCCCTTGGCCACGACCGCGCGGTACAGGCCCACCTGGGCCAGCTCCAGCGCGTCGGCGTTCGGGTGTTCGTGGACGGTCAGGACTTCGGCGGTGACGCGCAGCGTCGACATCGGTGCTCCTGCGGTTCCTCAGACGGGTGTCATCGCCCCCAACTCTCCGCACGGGAAAGGGGTGGAACCAGCGGTTTACCGACTGCTAGCGTCGCCCGGGCAGTTGGGGGGTGCGGCATCCCCGGCGCACCCCCAGGTGGTCAGGCCGACATGAGCAGCCGCCCGCGCCTGGCGTAGGCCAGTGCCTCGGGGGTGAGCACCGGACGCGGCACCAGGATCCCGCAGTCCGCGCAGACCGGACCGGCGGAGGGCTCGTGGTCCAGGTCGTACTTCCAGATGAGGCGCTCCCCTTCGCACACCGGGCAGCCCGTGCCCGGTTCGCGCTCCAGGGCGGCGATCAGCCGTCGCAGCACCTCGGCGAGTGGTTCGTCGGGATGGACCCGGGGGTCGTCGCACCAGGCCACTCCGAATCCGCCCCAGGTCAGCCGGTGCCAGTCGTCCACGCTGCCGGGACGGCGCAGCCCGTCGTGCTTCTCCTTCTTGCGACGCTCGGCGAACTCGACCTCATAGGCCAGCCAGACCGCCCGCGCCTCTTCCAGCTCCTCCAGCGCGCCCACGAGACGCGCCGGATCGGGGGACCGGTCCTCGGGACCGAACCCGGCCCGCGCACACAGATGGTCCCAGGTCGCGCGGTGCCCGTAAGGAGCGAACCGCTCCAGGCACTTGCGCAGCGAGTAACGCCGTAGCGCCAGATCGCACCGTGGGTCTCGCACCTGTCTCGCCAGACTCCGGAAACCGGCCATCGCCCTGCACCTCCGTCACACCTGCACCTGTACTTCGGTCACTTCGGCGTCGTCGCACGGACTTCGCGCGACGTTGCCGTATAGACGTATCGACACTCGAATCGGCTCCATCCGATTTCCGATGCCGTCCATAAGGCCGCCCGCCTTGACCGACGGCCGTTGGCACCGGACGCTCCGGTGACCACTCCAAAACTTGACGCATGTTCATCTTCAATCCCGGGGATACCGGCGGTAACGTCCGGCACCACCCCTCGTCCAGAGGAGATGTCATGCAACGACGCACCAGACATCACGCGTTGTTCGACAAGTTGAGAACTCCCCGCAAGCTCCCCGGGTTCCTGAAAGCCGCATCCGTATGCGCGCTGATAGCCGGGCTGCTCTCCCCGCTCGCCCAGGCCCCGGCCGCCGCGGCCGCCTCCAACGACTACTGCGGCGGCCAGTGCTCGGACATCCTGCCGCCCGGTGAGAACGGCAATGCCACCCTCGCCCAGATCCTGCTCAACCAGGCCTTCGGTACCGAGCCCAGCCATGCCGAGGACCAGCTCGGCCCTTACGCCAACCTGGCCACGGGTGCCTCCACCCTCACCGACGCGAAGATCAACACGTTCTTCAACGACGCGTCGTTCGGGGTCGCTTCGAGTCAAGTCGCCTCCACGGAGAGCCCGGCCGGCCGAAGCGACGTCACCATCGTCCGCGACAAGGCCACCGGGGTGCCTCATATCACCGGTACCACCAGATACGGCACGGAGTTCGGCGCGGGTTATGCGGCCGCTGAGGACCGGCTGTGGCTCATGGACGTGTTCCGGCACGTCGGCCGCGGCCAGCTCACCACCTTCGCCGGCGGCGTCGCCTCCAACCAGGGCCTTGAACAGGAGTTCTACCGGAACGCCCCGTACACCGAGGCCGACCTCCAGGCGCAGATCGACAACGCCGTCGCCAACAACGGCGCCCGAGGCCAGCAGGCGCTCGACGATGCCAACGCCTATCTCGCCGGTATCAACGCCTATATCGACGCCTCGGACAGCGGCCGTTACTTCCCCGGCGAGTATGTGCTGACCGGTCACAAGGACTCGATCACCAACGCCGGTACGATCGACCACTTCAAGATCACCGACCTGGTGGCGTTGGCCTCCGTGATCGGCACGCTGTTCGGCTCCGGCGGCGGTGGCGAGGTCAACAACGCCATCTCCCTGCTCGCCGCCCAGGAGCAGTACGGCGTGACCGAGGGCACCAAGGTCTGGGAGTCGTTCCGCGAACGCAACGACCCCGAGGCCGTGCTCACCGTCCACAACGGCGAGAGCTTCCCGTACGGCACCAAGCCCGACAGTCCCCAGGGCGAGGCGCTGCCGGACGCCGGATCGGTGACCACCGAGCCACTGGTCTACGACGCCACCGGCACCGGCGCCGACCAGAGCGCCAGCGCCGCCTCCGCCACGGCGACCGCGACGGCCCTCAGCTCGGCCAAGCGCGGGATGTCCAACGCCCTGGTGGTCAGCGGCAAGTACACCGCGAGCGGACATCCGATCGCCGTCTTCGGACCGCAGACCGGCTACTTCGCCCCGCAGCTCCTCATGCTCCAGGAGATCCAGGGCCCGGGCATCAGTGCCCGCGGCGCCTCGTTCGCCGGCCTGAGCATGTACGTCGAACTCGGCCGCGGCCAGGACTACTCGTGGTCCGCCACGACGTCGGGCCAGGACATCATCGACTCCTACGCCGTCGAACTCTGCCAGGACGACTACCACTACCTCTTCCACGGCACCTGCACCGCCATGGACGAGGTCGAGCAGAAGAACTCCTGGACCCCGACCACGGCCGACAATACGGCCGCGGGCTCGTACACCATGCGCGTGTGGAAGACGAAATACGGGCCGGTCGAGTACCGGGCCACCGTCGGTGGGAAGAAGGTCGCCTACACCACCCTGCGTTCCTCCTACATGCACGAGGCCGACTCGATCATCGGCTTCCAGATGCTCAACGATCCCAGCTTTGTGAACAGTCCGCAGACCTTCCAGAGCGCGGTGCAGCACATCAACTACACCTTCAACTGGTTCTATGCCGACTCCTCGCACACCGCGTACTACAACAGCGGCAACAACCCGGTGCGCCCGAGCGGTGTCGACCCCGAGTTCCCGGTCTGGGGCCAGGCCGCCTACGAGTGGCAGAACTGGGACCCGACCACCAACACGGCCGACTACACCCCGGCCTCCGCGCACCCCCAGTCCATCGACCAGGACTACTACATCTCCTGGAACAACAAACAGGCGCTCGACTACACGACCGCCAGCTGGGGTGACGGCTCGGTCCATCGAGGCAACCTCCTCAACGACCGGGTGAAGAAACTCGTCGCGGCGGGCGGGGTCACACGATCTGCTCTTGTCAAGGCCATGTCAGACGCATCTTTGACCGACCTGCGCGCCGAGGACGTGCTGCCGAACCTGCTGAAGGTGATCAACAGCAGTACGGTGACCGACTCCACGGCCGCAGCGGCCGTCACCAAGCTCCAGACCTGGCTGACGGCGGGCGGCAAGCGCACGGAGACCTCGGCGGGCTCGAAGACCTATGCCAACTCCGACGCCATCCGGATCCTCGACGCCTGGTGGCCGCTGCTGGTGAAGGCCGAGTTCCAGCCCGGCCTCGGCTCCGACCTGTACACCGCGATCACCGCCAACCTGCCGATCGACGAGGCCCCGTGGGCCGCGCACGGGCCCACCGGCTCGCACGCGGGAAGCTCCTTCCAGTACGGCTGGTGGAGCTACGTCGACAAGGACATCCGGTCGGTGCTCGGTCAGACCGTGTCCGGGCCGCTGGCCGAGCGGTACTGCGGCGGCGGCAGCCTCAGCTCCTGCCGGAACATCCTGATCAGCACGCTGGACACGGCGGCGGGTACGAGTGCGTCCACCGTCTACCCCGGGGACTCCCTGTGCTCGGCGGGCAACCAGTGGTGCGCCGACTCGATCGTCCAGCGCACCCTGGGCGGCATCAAGCACTACAACATCAGCTGGCAGAACCGGCCGACCTTCCAGCAGGTGGTGGAGTTCACGTCCCACCGGTGAAACGCCCACCGGTGAAACGGTAGATCAACGGGTGCCGGCGGCCGGGGTCATGCGATCCGCCCCGCCGCCAGCACCACCCGCGCCAGCTCGGGGTGCACGATGTCGCTGTGCGCCCCGGCCGGCGGGCCGCCGTTCTTCACGACCGCCGCCGCGTCGACGTTCACACAACCCGCCGCGGCGAGCGGGCCGCGCAGCGCACCCGCCAGGTCCAGCGACTGGGTGTCCGGCACCGCCTGGACCCCGTCGTGGCCCATTGCACCCCACTTGACGCCGAGCAGCCGCCCCACGTCGAGCATTCCCTCCGCGTCCGTGCCCGCGATCGACTGTGAGTCGTCCGCCATCCGTGAGGCCAGCGGATACAACGTGCCGAGCGCCTCGTCGAAGTGGGAGTAGCAGCACACCAGCGGGCCGTCGATCCGGTTCTCCTGGCCGTGCAGCACCCCGCTGGTACGCCCGTCCTGGGGCAGCCGGGCGGCGAACGCGTAGTGCGAGAAGGCCCCCTGCAGCAGCGTCACGGACTTCACCGTGTGCACTCCGTCCGGCAGCCCGCGCAGCGCGAACGACACCAGCCGGCCGCCGAAGCTGTGCCCGACCAGATGCACCCGCACCGCCGGTGCCGCCCCGGCCAACTGTCCGATCACCGGCCCGAGCCCCCGCTCCCCGACGGTTCCCCCGCGCCGCTTCATCGCGTAGTACGTCGCCTGCCGCAGCAGTTCCTTCGCCCCGTCCCAGGGATCCGCCAGCGCGAACTCGGCGGCGCCGGCGCCCTGCCGGAGGGCGGTCAGCGTATGCGCGAACTCCTCGCACAGGGCCGTCGTGCCTCCCGTGAACAGCACGGGCTCGCTCTGCGGGACGCCCTCCGCGAGCGTGTCCGCCGCGAACAGCGGCTGCGGACCGCCGGGCACGACCTCGACGAGCTGCCGCACAAGCCGCCCGAAATGCTCCAGTTCGTTCGCCGGCCGCTGGTCCAGCATCCGGGCGATCTGGTCGACCACGGTGGCCCGTCCCGGGAACGTCTCCAGCAGCGCGTGCCGGGTGTCCTTGTCGAGGGCGGGTACCGGTGTCGCCCCCGGCTCCGCCGCCACGGCCGCCGTGGGCCTGGGGAAGTCGGGGATCGGCTCGTCGCAGAACCGCATCGACGGCCAGATCACCCCGACGTACCCGATCCGCGCCTTCGGTGCGAGCTCGGGGATCGGGGCGAAGAAGTGCCGGTACAGGGCGGTCGCGCCCGAACGGTCGTTGTTCCAGCCGTGCGCGAAGACGATCAGGTCACGGACGCCGTGACCGGTCACCTCGCGCAGCAGCCGGTCGCGTTCGGCGCCGTCCGGGTCGCCGTCCGCGTCGAAGGTCAGCTCCCAGTAGGGAGTCACGCTCATCCCAGGATCGGCCATGCCGGGCTCCTCGTCCCCCGAAACGGTGCGATGTGCGCGCATCGTCCCGCCACCGGGCAACATTGGCCATACAACGCGCCTCACCTATAGAGCAGAAACTCCTTTCGGACGCGTCGGAATGCGGACAGTTCGTCCTGCCAGGCCCCGGCGATCCCGTCCGGGTCCGCACCCGCGTCGATCATCGTGCGCACGGTCGTGGATCCGGTGAGCGTGTCGATCCAGTTGTCCGGCCGCCACGCGAAGCCGCTCCACACCTTCCGGGCGGTGACGAGGAGTCCGATTCCGGTGCGTACGGGGTCGTAGACGTCCCGGTCGTGCACATGGATCTGCACCCCGCCGACGGTCCGGCCCTGGAACTTCGAGAAGGTCGGCGCGAAGTACGCCTCCCTGAACCGCACGCCCGGCAGCGCGAGCGCGTCGGCCGCGGCCGCCCAGCGGGCGTCGACGCCCTCCGCGCCGAGCAGTTCGAAGGGGCGGGTCGTGCCCCGGCCCTCCGACAGGTTCGTGCCCTCGAAGAGGCAGGTCCCCGAGTACACCAGCGCCGTGTCCGGGGTCGGCATGTTCGGGCTCGGCGGCACCCACGGCAGGCCGTAGGCGTCGTAGAAGCGGGAGCGCTGCCAGCCCGCCATCGTGACGACGTCCAGTGCGACCGGTGCGGTCAGGAACTCCGCGTTGAACAGCCGGGCGAGCTCGGCGACGGTCATGCCGTGCGCCTGTGCGACCGGCTGCCGGCCGACGAAACTGGCGAACTCCTTGTGGAGGACCGGTCCCCGGGCGTCGCGGCCGGTCACCGGGTTGGGGCGGTCCAGGACGACGAAGCGCTTGCTCGCGAGCTGGGCGGCCTCCATGCAGTCGTACAGCGTCCAGATGTACGTGTAGAAACGCGCGCCGACGTCCTGGATGTCGAAGACGACGGTGTCCACGCCGGAGGCGGTGAAGATGTCGGCGAGGGGCCGGCCGCTCTTGAGGTACGTGTCGTAGACGGGGAGGCCGGTCGCCGGGTCGTCGTAGCGGCCCTCGGAGCCGCCGGCCTGGGCGGTGCCGCGGAAGCCGTGCTCGGGGCCGAAGACCGCCGTCAGCCTGACCCTGGGGTCGGCGTGCATGACGTCGACGATGTGGCGGACGTCGGGGGTGATGCCGGTCGGGTTGGTGACGATGCCGACCTTCTGGCCGCCGAGGAGGGCGTAGCCGTCGGCGGCCAGACGGTCGAAGCCGGTCCTGAAGCGGGCGGGGGCGTCGGTGACGGATGCCGTGGGTACGGGGGACACGGCCGCTGCCGTTGTCGCGGCGAGCAGACTTCGTCTGGAAAGGTGCATGGGTGACCTCCACGTGATTGCTCCCGCACGCAGTGTGCAACCTGCGGGTCGTGCGTGGCTGGTCGCGCAGTTCCCCGCGCCCCTTTGGGGCGCGTTGCAGTCACCCTTTCCTCTCAACATACCGACCGGTTAGTGTGTCGTTGCTGAGCCGAGTCTGGTCGCGTCGTGTCGAAGGAGACCGATGGTGGGAGCCGTGCAAGATGCCCGAGTCGTCGTCACCGGGGCGGGGGGTGGCATCGGGGCCGCCCTCGCCCGCCGGTTCGCCGCCGAGGGCGCCCGCGTCGTCGTGAACGACCTGGACGGCGACAAGGCCGCCGCCGTCGCCGAGGAGATCGGCGGGATCGCGGTTCCCGGGGACGCGTCCGGCATCGTCGGGGCCGCCCGGGACGCGCTCGGCGGCAGCGTCGACGTCTACTGCGCCAACGCCGGGCTGGGCTCCGGCGGGTCCGAGGCGGCCGACGAGGCCGTGTGGGCCGCCGGCTGGGACGTCAATGTGATGGCTCATGTACGGGCCGCGCAGGAGCTGGTGCCGGAGTGGCTGGAGCGGGGGAGCGGGCGGTTCGTGTCCACCGTGTCCGCCGCCGGGCTGCTCACCATGATCGGGGCCGCGCCCTACAGCGTCACCAAGCACGCCGCGTACGCCTTCGCCGAGTGGCTGTCGCTGACATACCGGCACCGTGGCCTGAAAGTGCACGCCATCTGCCCACAGGGCGTCCGTACCGACATGCTCGCCGCCACCGGCAGCGCGGGCGATATCGTGCTGCAGCCGACGGCCATCGAGCCGGACGCCGTCGCGGACGCGCTGTTCAAGGGGATGGCGGAGGACCGGTTCCTGATCTTGCCGCATCCCGAGGTCGCCGGCTTCTACCAGGCGCGGGCCACCGACCCGGACCGCTGGCTGACGAACATGAACCACATCCAGCAGAAGTGGGAGGCCACCAGGTGACCGAGTCGGAGACCGAGTCCCGCTATGCCGCCAGGCCCTGGGTGGCGCTGCTCAACGAGGCCCAGCGCGGGCCGGTCGATCCCCCCGACTCGCTGGTGCACGCCCTGCGCGCCGCCGTCGCCGAGGCGCCCGACCGGACCTTCCTCGCCTACTTCGACGCACGGCTCAGCTTCCGCGAGGTCGACGAGCTGAGCGACTCCGTCGCCGCGTACCTCGCCGAGCGCGGCCTGGAGCGCGGTGACCGGGTCGCCGTCATCCTGCAGAACTCGCCGCACTTCGTGCTCGCGCTGCTCGGCGCCTGGAAGGCGGGCGCCACCGTCGTGCCGGTCAACCCGATGTACAAGTCGGGGGAGGTCTCCCACGTCCTGCGGGACGGCGAGGTCGCCGCACTGGTCTGCTCGCAGCGCGCCTGGGAGTCGTACCTGCGCGACACGGCCGCCGACTCGCCCGTGCGGATCGTGCTCACCGCCAGCGAACTGGACTTCCAGACACGCGACGACGCGCGCGTGCTGACCTTCGAGCGGCTGCCGCAGGCCGCCGACGCCGAGGACCTGGTCGCCGTCGCGCGCAGGGGCGGCAAGGCCCCCGAAGGACGGGAGCCGGCGCCCTCCGGCATCGCGCTGATCAGCTACACCTCGGGGACGAGCGGCGCTCCCAAGGGCGCCACCAACCTCCACAGCAACATCATGTACAACGCCGAGCGGCAGCGGACCGGGCTCGCGCTGCCCGACGCGCCGGTCTACTACGCCCTCGCGCCCCTCTTCCACATCACCGGCATGGTCTGCCAGCTCGGCGCCTGTCTGACCAGCGCGGGCACGCTCGTGCTGACGTACCGCTTCGAGCCGGGCCTGGTGCTGGAGGCGTTCGCCGAGCACCGCCCGCAGTACACGGTCGGTCCCTCCACCGCCTTCATGGCGCTCGCCGCCCACCCCGACGTCACCCCGGAGCACTTCGCCTCCTTCGTGAACATCTCGTCGGGCGGCGCGCCGCTGCCGCCGGCGCTGGTGGAGAAGTTCCGGGCGGGCTTCGGGCCGTACATCCGCAACGGCTACGGGCTGACCGAGTGCACCGCGCCCTGCGCCTCCGTACCGCCGGGGCTGGAAGCGCCCGTCGACCCCGTCTCCGGGACCCTCGCGGTCGGGGTGCCGGGGCCCGACGGCGTCGTACGCATCATCGACGACCAGGGTGAAGAGGTGCCCTTCGGCGAGCAGGGCGAGATCGCGGTGCGCGGGCCGCAGGTCGTGCCGGGGTACTGGCGGCGGCCCGAGGCCACCGCCGAGACCTTCCCGGACGGCGAACTGCGCACCGGCGACATCGGGTTCATGGACGCCGAGGGCTGGCTGTACGTCGTCGACCGCAAGAAGGACATGATCAACGCGTCCGGCTTCAAGGTCTGGCCCCGCGAGGTCGAGGACGTGCTGTACACGCACCCGGACGTGCGCGAGGCGGCCGTCGTCGGGGTCCCGGACGGGTACCGCGGGGAGACCGTCAAGGCCTACATCAGTCTGCGCCCCGGCGCTGCAACCGATCCGGACGATCTCGCGCTCTATTGCAAGGAGAGACTGGCGGCCTACAAATATCCGCGCCAGGTGGAGATCCTGCCCGACCTGCCGAAGACGGCAAGTGGGAAGATCCTCCGACGGGAACTGCGTTCCCGACCGCAACAGGGTTAGTGGATCTACGAGAAAGGCAGGTGGCGGCAGTGCCCAGGACGACGGACGGAGACGGGGCTCCTGTTCCGCAGCGGCTTCTCGCCGCCGCCACCCGGCTCTTCGCGGAGCAGGGCTACGACCGGACCTCCGTGCAGGAGATCGTGGAGGCGGCAGGCGTCACCAAGGGGGCGCTCTACCACTACTTCGGCTCCAAGGACGACCTCCTGCACGAGGTGTACGCGCGCGTGCTGCGCGTCCAGCAGGAGCGGCTCGACGCCTTCGCGAACGCGGACGAGCCGATCGAGAAGCGGCTGCGGGGCGCGGCCGCCGACGTCGTCGTGACGACGATCGAGAACCTCGACGACGCGTCGATCTTCTTCCGGTCCATGCACCATCTGAGCCCGGAGAAGAACAAGCAGGTGCGCGCCGAGCGCCGGCGCTATCACGAACGCTTCCGGGCGCTCGTCGAGGAGGGCCAGCGCGAGGGTGTCTTCTCCACCGCGACCCCGGCCGACCTGGTCGTCGACTACCACTTCGGCTCGGTCCACCACCTGTCGACCTGGTACCGCCCCAACGGCCCCATGACCCCCCAGGAGGTCGCCGACCATCTGGCCGACCTCCTGCTGCGGGCACTGCGGCCCTGACTGTCGGCCATCTGACGTTCATCTCTCGTTCAACGGAATTCGCCCTTCCGTCATGTTTTGACCTTAACTTTGCCTTTCCTGTGAACTGATCATGCCAATACGGGGGGGCGGATGTCGCGTCATGGTGGGGAACGACCGAGACCCGGTCGAGGGGTGGCGCTCGCTCTGAGCGCAGCCCTGACGGCGGCGCTTCTACAGCTGGGGGCAGTCCCGGCCGCGGCCCAGGCCGTGCCCGCCGGTACCGGGGAAAGGCCCGCGACGGGCACGAGCACCGCCGGGGCCGCCACCGAGGAGGAGGCGCTCGCGGCCGCCCGGCGGAGCGGCAAGAGCGTCGAGGTGGTCTCGCTGCGCGGCGAGAGCAGCGACACGTTCGCCACTCCGGGCGGTCATCTGGAGGCCCGGGAGTACCTGCGCCCCGTCCGCACCCGGATCGACGGCACCTGGCGGCCCGTCGACACCGCGCTGGCCAAGGCCGCCGACGGCATGGTCGCGCCCAAGGCCGCCACCGTCGAACTGGAGTTCTCAGGCGGCGGCGCCGACCGCCCCCTGGTCCGGCTGGAGCGCGCGGGCCGCACCCTGGAACTCTCCTGGCCCGGCGCCGTGCCCGCCCCGACCCTCGACGGTGACACCGCCGTCTACCCCGACATCCTCCCCGACGTCGACCTGCGGCTCGGCGCCCGGGCCGACGGCTTCACCCAGCTCCTCGTGGTGAAGTCCGCCGAGGCCGCGAAGAGCGACGCCCTCGCCCAGCTGCGGCTGAAGCTGGACGCCGACGGCATGGCGGTCGACGAGACCGCGACGGGCGGACTCCAGGCCGTCGACAAGGGCGCGGGTGGTGTCGTCTTCGAGGCGCCGACACCGGTGATGTGGGACTCCAGCACGGGCCCGTCCGGTACGGCCACCTCCGGTACGGGCGCCTCGGGAACCCCGGCCGCGGGGCAGGCCGACCCCGCCGTGGCACGGCTGATCTCGTCCGCCGTGACCGCGGCCGCCGACACCGCCGCCGCCGACACCGCCGCCGCCCCCGACGGCGACGAGCCCACCGCCGCCGAATCCGCACGCGTCGCGCCGGTCGGCGTCGACGTCTCCGACAGCGGTGACACCCTCGTCCTCACCCCGGACAAGAAGCTGCTGACCGGCGACGAAACCCGCTACCCCGTCTACATCGACCCGCAGTGGTACTCGCCCAAGGCCACCTCCTGGACCATGGTGTCCCGGTACTGGGCGAGCTCCCCGCAGTGGAAGTTCAACGGCGACTCCGACGCCGGCCTCGGCTACTGCGGCTGGGACTACTGCGCCCCGTACGACGTGAAGCGGCTTTTCTACCAGATCCCGACCACGAGGTTCGCCGGCCGCTCCATCCTGTCCGCCGAGTTCGTCGTCCACGAGACCCACGCCGCCTCCTGCGACAAGCGCGAGGTGCAGCTCTGGCGTACCAAGCCGATCTCCTCGTCCACCACCTGGAACAGCCAGGACAACTCCGACTTCTGGATCGGCCGGCTCAAGACCCTCAGCTTCGCCTACGGCTCCGACGGCTGCGCCGCCGCCGACGCGGAGTTCGACGTGAAGGACGCCGTCGCCACCGCCGCGGCCAAGAAGTGGCCGACCATCACCTTCGGGATGAAGGCCAGCGACGAGGGCGACCGCTACACCTGGAAGCGGTTCTCCGACGACGCCTACCTGCGCGTGCAGTACAACCGCGCCCCCGACAAGATTGGCCTCTCCCAGCTCACCATGAGCCCGGGCGGCCCCTGCGTGGCCGCCGACAAGATGCTGCGCATCCGCTCCGCAGCGACCATCCGCGCCAACGACGTCACCGACCCCGACGGCGACGCGGTCTCCGTCCAGTTCCAGGCGTCCTGGGACGCGGGCGACGGCGCCGGCTGGAAGGCCCGCTGGACCTCGGCCCGGACCACCAGCAAGAAGAGCGGCTCCGACTTCTCCCTGCCGCTGCCCAGCTCCATCCCCAAGAACAAGCACGTGGAGTGGCACGTCCGCTCCTACGACGGCGCCCAGTGGTCCGCCTGGAGCTACACCGGCTCCCACGGCTGCCACTTCATGTACGACACCAGCGTCCCGGCCGGGCCGGTGATCAGCTCCGCCCAGTACGGCGCCTCCGACTCCGAGAACCCCGACGACCCCTGGTGGGACGGCGTCGGCCGATACGGCACCTTCTCCATCGACACCAGCTCCACCGACGTCACCAAGTACTGGTTCGGCGTCAACTCCTCGCCCACCAGCGCCAACACGCTGACCACCTCGGGCGGCGGCGCCAAGACGATCAAGTTCATGCCCACCAAGCCTGGCATCAACTTCATCACCGCGCAGGCCTTCGACGCTGCCGGCAACGGCTCCGAACCCACCACCTACACCTTCCGCGTGCGCTCCGGACAACCCGACCGGCTGTCCTGGCAGCTGGACGAGAACACCGGGGCGGCCGCCGTCTCCGGAGCGGGCGGTGACTGGCCGGCCGACCTGCACGGGGCCACGCCCGGCGCGGCCGGAGTCTCCGGCAGGAGCCTGACCTTCGACGGCACCGACGACTACGCCGGCACCGACTCGCCCGTCCTCAACACCGGCAAGAGCTTCTCGGTGTCCCTGTGGGCCAAGCTGCCGGGAACCGACCCGGGCCGGCCGGTCGTCGCACTGTCCCAAGGCGGCCAGAACCACAGCGGCTTCGAGGTCTACTACTCGTCGGCGCTGGGCGGCTGGGTCTTCCTGCGGCACACCGACGACGCCTCCTCCGGCGGCGACGCCGCGCGTGCCGTCCAGCCCGCCTGCACCGCCGGTGACACGGCGTGCACCACCGCCCGGCTGGGCGGCTGGACGCATCTCGTCGGCGTCTTCGACAACCCCAACCACGTGGTCAAGCTGTACGTGGCCGGCAAGCTCGTCGGCACCGCGCCCTTCACCACCCCCTGGGACGCCCGGGGCGGCACCGTCCTCGGCGCGACCCGCCTCTACGGCACCCTGTCCAACTACTTCCCCGGCTCGCTCGACGATGTCCAGCTCTTCGACTACCAGCTCACCGACGCCCAGGTGACCCAGCTGGCCGCCCGGCAGCCGGTCGGCACCGGCCGCCCGGCCAAGCTGGTCTGGCCGCTGGACGAGCCCGCCGATGCCACCGCGGTGACCGGCCGCGGCCAGCCCGTCGACGCCGTCCTCGAGGGCGGTGCCACCGCGGGCACCACCGGGGTGAACGGACGTGCCCTGACCTTCGACGGCGTCGACGACTACGCCACCGCGGGCCGTCCCGCCCTGGACACCTACCAGAGCTTCGCGGTGTCCGCCTGGGTCCGGCTGCCCATGGACAAGGAGGCCCGGTCCATGATCGCCGTCTCCCAGCTCGGGTCCGTACGGCGCAGCTTCGAGCTCTACCACTCCTCCGCGCTGGGCGGCTGGGTCTTCACCCGGCCCGAGTCCGACACCGCGGACGGGGCCCTGGTCCGGGCCACCCAGACCGCCTGCCCGGCGAACACCAACTGCGCGGCCGGCCGGTTCGGCGAGTGGAATCACGTGGTGGGCGTCTACGACGCCGACGCCGCCCAGCTCCAGCTCTACGTCAACGGCGTCCTGCAGGCCAGCACGCCCTACACCTACCGCTGGTCCGCCGACGGCCCGCTGACCATCGGCACCGGCCTCACCACCGCCGGCGCGGTCACCTCCCCGCTCAAGGGCGACGTGGACGACGTACGGCTGTACGACCGTGCCGTCTCCGGTGACGAGGTGCGGCAGCTGTTCAAGCAGCGCCCGCTGATCGGCGCCCGCTGGAAGTTCGAGTCGGCCACCGGTACCCCGCCGGTCACCCCGGACGCCTCCGCGACCGGGGCGGGCATGACCCTCTACAACGGGGCCGCGACCGGATCCGGCTGGGTCGACGGCGGACTGACCCTGGACGGCGTCGACGACTACGCGGCCACCGCGACCGGTGTCCCGACCGTCGACACCGGCGCCAGCTTCACCGTCAGCGCGTTCGTACAGGCCGCCGCCCAGCCCACCGGGAACGTCACCCTGCTCAGCGCCCCCGGCACCAGCAAGAGCGCGTTCGCCGTGCGGTACGTGCCCGGCACGACCGACACCGATCCGGGCCGCTGGCGTATCGAGACCGCCGACGCGGACACCACGACCGGCGCCACCACCCAGGTGGAGAACGGACAGTTCTTCAGCGTCCAGGACTGGACCCACCTTGCCGTCGTCTACGACGGCTTCGCCCATGACCTCAGGCTCTACGTCAACGGTGAACTCCAGGACGTGGCCTGCGCGGACACCGACGGGGACGGCGATCCGGACGTGGCCGGCTGCACGGACATCGACTCCTCCGGCGAGAACGTCGTGACCTTCAAGGCCGCACAGAACCTCCAGCTCGGCCGCGCCAAGACCGGCAGCACCACCTGGGGCGAGTACTTCCCGGGCACGGTGTCGGACCTGTGGACCTTCCAGGGGGCACTGAGCGACAGCCAGATCAGCCACCTCGCCGTCGGCATGCCGGGCGTCGACACCACCGTACCCAGCGGCGACTGACCTCGCCCGGCCCGTCCGGCCCAGGCTCGTTCGACATGCGCTCACCGGGTGCCGTACCGCACCGACCGCGGACCGGCACCCGGTGGCGCGCTACAGGGGACCACGAGGGATGACCATGAGACCCGAAGCACGCGGGCTTGCCCGCCTGTTCCTGTTCCGTACACCACGACGCAGAATCGCCCTGGCCACCGCCTCGGTGCTGACCGCCACCCTGCTCCAGGGCGTCACCGCCCCGGCCGTCGCCGAGGGCTGGCACCGGCCCGCGGTGCCCGCCTCCGAACCTCCGGTCGCCGGCGGCCCGGCCGCCAAGGCCAAGCCGCGCAAGGTCATGAAGACCCCGCGCACCCCGCAGCGGCCGCCGGCCGCCGCCTGGCCGAAGCCGGGCGCGGCGACGGTCACACTCGGCTCGAAGCCGGCCCGTGCGAAGGGCCTGCCGCTCACCCTCGCAACCGGGGACGCCACTGCCAAGGGCGCCCGTGCCAAGGCAGCAACCGGCAAGGGGGCCGGTGCCAAGGCCGCCACCGGCAAGGTCGCCGCCCGTGTTCTCGACCGCGCCTTCGCACGGAAGGCCGGCCTGGACGGCCCTGTCTTCACCCTGCGCGCGGGCCGCGCCGAGGACGCCGGCAAGGTCCGCGCCGGGCTCGACTACGCCTCCTTCGCCGGCGCCTTCGGCGGCGGCTACGCCGACCGGCTTCGCCTCGTCGAGCTGCCCGCCTGTGTGCTGACCAGTCCGCAGAAGCCGCAGTGCCGCACCACCGAGCCGGTGGCCACGGTCAACGACCCGGAGACGAAGACCCTCACCGCGAAGGCCGTCACCCTCAGCGCCTCGTCGGCCACCGTGCTCGCCGCGGTCGCCGGCTCCGGCAGCGGTCTCGGCGACTACCAGGCCACCTCCCTGTCCGCCTCCGCCACCTGGAGCACCGACCTCAACAGCGGTTCGTTCGCCTGGTCGTACCCCCTGGCGGTGCCCCAGGTGTCAGGCGGTCTGGTCCCCAACCTCTCCCTGTCCTACTCCTCCGGAGCCGTCGACGGCCGTACCGGCAACACCAACAACCAGTCCTCCTGGGTCGGCGACGGCTTCGACCTGTCACCCGGGTACATCGAGCGCCGTTACAAGGGCTGCTCCGACGACGACGTCAAGAACGCCGACGGCAACGTGCCCGGCGACCTGTGCTGGGGCTACGACAACGCAGTGCTCCAACTCAACGGCACCGGCGGCGAGCTGGTGCCGAGCGGCACCGACACCTGGAAGCTGAAGGACGACGACGGCACCAAGGTCGAGCGGATCTACGGCACTTCCTCCGACGTCCGCTCCAACGGCGCCCGCAACGACGAGTACTGGCGGGTGACCACCCCCGACGGCACCCAGTACTACTTCGGCTACAACCGGCTGCCCGGCTGGGCGACCGGCAAGGCGACCACCGACTCCACCTGGACCGTCCCGGTCTACGGCGACGACTCCGGCGAGCCCTGCCACGCGGCCGCGTTCGCCGACTCCTGGTGCCAGCAGGGCTGGCGCTGGAACCTGGACTACGTCGTGGACACCCACGGTGACGCCGTCGCCTACTACTACAACAAGGAGACCAACTCCTACGGCCGCAACCTCAAGCCGGCCGACGACACCCCCTATGTGCGCGGCGGCGCCCTGGACCACATCGACTACGGGCTGAAGAACACCTCCGTGTACTCGGCGAAGGCGCTCGCCCGGGTCGACTTCACCAGCTCCGAGCGGTGCATCCCGGACAGCTCCACGGACTGCTCCTCGATCACCAAGGACGCCTCCCACTGGTACGACACCCCCTGGGACCTGAACTGCGACGCGGGCACCGACTGCGACAAGGGCCGGGTCTCCCCGGCGTTCTTCACCCGCAAACGGCTCACCGGCGTCAGCACCAAGGTCCTGGGGTCCGGCGGCGGCTACAGCGAGGTCGACGACTGGAAGCTCGCCCACCGCTGGGGCCAGGCCGACATCGACTACCAGCTGCTGCTCGACTCCGTCCAGCGGACCGGACACGACGGCACCAGCTCGGTCACCCTGCCGAAGGTCACCTTCGCCTACACCCAGCTCGCCAACCGGCTCGACAAGACGGGCGACGGCTGGGCGCCCTTCATCAAGGCCCGCCTGTCCACCGTCGACGACGAGTCCGGCGGCCAGATCGACGTCGGCTACTCCGCCCCGGCCTGCGACTTCGCCGCACTGCCCACCCCGGAGACCAACACCACCCGCTGTTTCCCGCAGTACATCGGCGGTGACGCCACCACCGACCCCGAACGGCAGTGGTTCAACAAGTACGTCGTCGACACGGTCACCTCGACCGACCGCACCGGCGGTGCCCCCGACCAGGTCACCATGTACGACTACCTGGACGGCGCCGCCTGGCACTACGACGACACCGACGGGATGACCAAGGACAAGTTCAAGACCTGGTCCGACTGGCGCGGCTACGGCCATGTCCGCGTACGCACCGGCGGCCAGGGCGGCGCCCCGGCGATGCGGACGCAGACCGACAGCTACTTCCTGCGCGGCATGGACGGCGACCGCAAGAACACCACCGGCGGAACCAAGGACGTCAGTGTCACCCTGGACTCCGGCGAGGGCGACCCGATCACCGACCACGCCTCGACGGCCGGGTTCGGCTACAAGACCGTCACCTACTCCGCGCCCGGCGGGAACGTCCTCGCCAAGACGGTGAACCGCCCCTGGCACCAGGAGACCGCGAAGAAGGTCCGGGACTGGGGCACCGTCACCGCCGACCTCACCGGCACCGAGAACACCAGGACCTGGACCTCCCTGGACGACGGCGCCGGCGCCAAGTGGCGCACCACCTCCCTCACCAACACCCTCGACCCGGTGACCGGCCTGATCACCCGGATCGACGACGCCGGTGACACGTCCACCACGGACGACGACCAGTGCACCCGCTCCACCTACGTCTCCGGCAGCGCCGTCCTGAACACCCCGGTGCGCGTCGAGACCGTCGCCAAGGCGTGCGACGCCGCCACCAGCCGGCCCGCCGACGTCGTCTCCGACACCCGCACCGCCTACGACGGCGGCGCCTACGGGGCGGCGGCCACCAAGGGCGACGCCACCCGGGTCGCCAAGCTCAAGAAGTACGACGGCAGCACGGCCGTCTACGTGGAGTCCGGCTCCGGCTACGACGGCTACGGCCGCGTGCTGACCACCACCGACCTGACCGCGGACGTCACCGTCACCGCTGCGGGCACACTCACCCGCACCGCGCGTTCGGACGGCCGTACCACCACCACCGCCTACAACCCGACCTCGGGCTTCGCCACCTCCTCCTCCGTCACCAACCCGCCGGTCACCCCCGGCGACAGCACCACCGCGACCACCACCACCCAGACCTTCGACCCGCTGCGCGGCCAGACGCTGACCCAGACCGACACCAACGGCAAGGTCACGACGTACGCCTACGATCCGCTGGGCCGCACCACCAAGGTCTGGCTGGCCGACCGGACCACGAGCCAGACCCCGAGCTACGAGTTCACGTACACCATCACCGACGCCAAGCCGGTGGCCGTAGGCACCAAGATCATCGGTAACAACGGCGCACAGGACACCTCGTACGCCTTCTACGACGGCTTCCTGCGCCCCCGCCAGACCCAGGCGCCGGGCCCCAGGGGCGGCACCCTCCTCAGCGACACCTTCTACGACGAACGCGGCGAGGTGGCCAAGGAGTTCGCCTCCTACTACACCGACACCACCGCGCCGTCCACGACGATGTTCAAGCCGGAGAACGCGCTGAGCGTGGAGACCCAGAACCGCTACACCTACGACGGTCTGGGCCGGCCGACCGAGCTGCGGCAGATCGCCGGCAACGGCGACGGCGGCACGGTCCTCGGCATCACCAGGACCGTCTACGGCGGCGACCGCACCACCGTCATCCCGCCGGTCGGCTCCACCGCCACCACCACCCTCAACGACTCGCGCGGCCAGACCACCGAGATCCGCGAACTGCACGCCCGCGCCCCCGAGGCCGCCTTCGACACCACCGCCTACCACTACAGTCCGCGCGGTGAGCTGACCAAGGTCACCGATCCGGGCGGCAACTCCTGGACCTGGACGTACGACCTGCTCGGCCGGCTCACCGACACCACCGACCCGGACAAGGGCGCCACCCACACCGAGTACGACGACCGCGGGCTCGTGACCACCACCAAGGACGCCCGTGGCACCGTCCTCGCCTACGTCTACGACGGCCAGGGCCGCAGGACCGAACTGCACGACACCTCGGCCACCGGCACCCTGCGCGCCAAGTGGGTCTACGACACCGTCAGCGGCGCCAAGGGCCAGCTGGCCGAGTCCGTCCGCTACAGCGGCGGGCAGGCGTACAGCACCAAGGTCCTCGCGTACGACCGGCTCTACCGCCCGCAGCGCACCCAGGTGACGATTCCCTCGATCGAGGGCTCCCTGGCCGGCACGTACCTGTCGACGACCACCTACAACCTCTCCGGCACGGTGCAGGGCGTCGGCTACCCCAAGGCCGGTGCGCTGGCGGCCGAGACGTTCGCCTACACCTACGAGAGCGGCACCCAGCGGCCGATCGCGGTCAGCGGCCCGAAGAACCTGAAGGGCTCGACGTCCTACAGCGACACGGGCAAGCCGCTGCAGTACGTCCTCACCGCGAACGGCGGCAAGGAGACGGTCGAGAACAACACCTACCAGTGGGGCACACAGCGGCTCGCGACCTCGGAGGTGAGCCGGCAGGACGTGACCGGTGTCGACCAGCACAACACGTACACGTACGACGAGGCCGGCAACGTCCTGTCCGTCTCGGACACCTCGCGCTCCGGCACCGACAACCAGTGCTTCGACTACGACTACCTGGGCCGGCTGACCGAGGCATGGTCACAGCCGACCACCGGCTGTGCCGCCGACCCGTCCTCGGGGGTCCTGGGCGGTCCGGCGCCGTACTGGACCTCCTACTCCTACGACGTCGTCGGCAACCGGCTCACCGAGACCCAGCACGCCACCGCCTCCGGGGCCTCGGACGCCCAGCGCGTCTACCACTACCCGAAGCCCGGCTCGCACAAGCTGGACTCGGTGGACACCACGGCAGGCACGGTCAAGTCCACCGACAGCTTCACCTACGACGACATCGGCGACACCCACACCCGGCTGCTCGGTGACGGCACCTCCCAGACCCTGGACTGGGACGCGGAGGGCCATCTGGCCAAGGTGACCCAGCCGGTGGCGGGCGGCAGCGACAAGGTCACCGAGTACCTGTACGACGCCGACGGCGACCGGCTCATCGGCCGCACCCCGACCGAGACCACGCTCTACCTCGGCTCGACCGAGATCACCCTGGCCAAGGGCGCGAGCACGGCGAAGGCCACCCGGTACTTCGACCTCGGCGGCGGCCACCAGGCCGTCCAGCAGGACGACGGGACGATCTCCTTCACCCTGGCCGACCACCACGGCACGGCCCAGCTCTCCGTCAACGCCGACACCCAGGCCCTCGCCCAGCGCCGCACCGAGCCCTTCGGCGACACCCGAGGTACCGAGCCGGGCAACTGGCCCGGCACCAAGGGCTTCGTCGGCGGCACCACGGACAAGGCGACCGGCCTGACCCATCTCGGCGCACGCGAGTACGACCCGGCGACCGGCCGCTTCCTGTCGGTCGACCCGGTCTTCACGGCCGACGACCCGCAGCAGATGAACGGCTACAGCTACGCCGACAACAACCCGCTCACCTACTCCGACCCGGCGGGCACGGAGATCGGCTCCAGGCCCAACTCCTGCCAGTACGACGTGAAGTACTGCAGCAAGCACGAGCAGCAGGAAGTCGGCTACGACCCGAAGACGGGCACCAGCGACTACCACCGCGGCAACATCTACAAGCGCGCCCATGCCCGGCAGAAGGCCTGGACGGCCGCCAACACCCCCGTCACCAACGACATCGACAAGCTCCAGAACTACTGGGCGAGCATGATGGACGGGGAGTTCACGGACGACTTCTGGGACAACCCCGTCTACGAGTCCAAGAAGGCCGGCTCCGCCTGCTACGGGCGGGAGGGCTGCCGTCAGGCCTACCTCTACGTCCTCCACAACGGCGACGACGCCGATGTGGCGACGGCGAAGGAGATCGCGGCCACCTACTGCGTCTACAACGCCCAGCAGTGCGCGGACGAGGACAAGGAGGTGGCGCGGGGCAAGGTCATCGAGGGCATGGTCAACGACGCCCTGCTCGCCTACATCGGCGGCGCGGCCGGCGCGGAACGCCCACGACCCTGCAACAGCTTCGTCCCGGGCACCGCGGTCCTCATGGCCGACGGCACGACCAAGCCGATCGAGGACGTGAAGACCGGCGACAAGGTCCTCGCCACCGACCCGAAGACCGGCCGCACCGAGGTCAAGACGGTCACCGCCGAGATCACCGGCAAGGGCCTCAAGCACCTGGTCAGGATCACTCTCTCCGTCGACGACGGAAAGGGCGGGAAGCGGACCGTCTCGGTCACGGCGACCGACGGCCACCCGTTCTGGGTCCCGGAGCTGGGCAGGTGGATCGACGCCACCGACCTCACCACGGGCGAGTCACTGCGCACCTCCGCCGGCACCGGGGTACGGATCAGCGCGCTCCGGCGGTGGACCCAGCAGGCCACGGTCCACAACCTCACCGTGGCCGACCTGCACACGTACTATGTGCGGGCCGGGTCGACTTCGGTCCTCGTACACAACGACAACTGCAACTCGCTCACCCGGGCACAGGCCGACGACGTCGCGAACTACCTGGGATACAAGAAGACCAAGATGCGGTCCGCGGGCGGAGCCCAGATCTGGGAGAACAAGAAGGCGACGGGCGGTCAGCCGCGGTACATCACCTACGACCGGACCGGCCACAACAAGCAGGCCATATTCAAGGGAGCCAGTTTCAAGAACCCCTTCCAGTCGACCAAGGACTCGGCTCGGGACGGGACGTACGGACTGGACATATCCCCGACGGGAGACGTGCTGGGGCTCAAATGGCTGGCGAAGTGAACACCGAGGTCGTCGTCGGCCCGCGCAGTGGGCTCGTGCGCGACGAGCTGGCGGACGCGCCCGACTGGAGTGCGTATGCGGCGGAACTGCGCAGCGTGCTCGAAACGGTCGTCGAGAAGAGCGCCGTTGATCTCCTGGAGGTCGGCGAGCTGCTGGTGAACCAGCCCCTGCCGGACAGGTACTCGGGCCTCCGTAACGGAGTCCGGGTTCCTCCCGCGGAGGCGCTCGACCTCGTCCGGCGGATGGTCGCCGGAGACGGACCGTACTGCCGTCTCTCCGCGCCCGGACGGCTTCACATCCAGTCCGGGTGGGACGGGGCCGTACACCTCTGGGTCACGCCGGAGACGGGCGCCGCGCTGGCGGGATACCTCGGCGCGGAGGTCAGTCTCGAGTTCCGCAGCACGTTCCCGGAGTCCGCGGACGTGCCGGACCCGGTCGAGGCCGTCGCGGACGAGGGCTTCTGGGACGCGGTGCGGAAGGTGTCGGACGGAACCACGCTGTTGTGCGAGCGCTGGGCGCACGGCTCCTACGGTTCCAGATGGTTCCGGGTGACCCGGGAGAACGCGGCCGAAGTGGCCCGACTGGTGTCGCCGCGTTCTCTCCTGTGCGTGGTCGCCGAGCCGGACCTGCGGGCCACCACCGAGGTGCCGGACGACGCCGAGGTGCTGGACGACGGCTTCACCGCCTTCGTGTCCCCGCTGCTGCCTGGCGCACTGGCCCACCGGGAATATCCCGGTGGGGCCGACAGCCTGTCCGACGTCGTGGGCGCGGGCTTCGATCTGTTGCTGACGGACGGCGCCATGGGCCGCTGGTGTGCCGTGGTGCCGGACCCGGACGGGGTGAACAGGGCGCAGTGGGAGAGCCCGTAACAGCCACCCCGTAGACACCCCGTAGCACCGAGGAAGGCCCCGGCGTCGTTACAGCCGGGGCCTTCCGCGTTCTTCCGGTGTCCTACAGGTACTTCTTCAGCTCCCGGCGCGCCAGCGACCGCTGGTGGACCTCGTCCGGGCCGTCGGCGATCATCAACGTGCGTGCCGCCGCGTACAGTTCGGCCAGCGGGAAGTCCTGGCTGACACCGCCCGCGCCGTGCAGCTGGATCGCCCGGTCGATGATGTCGACGACCGCACGCGGTGTGGCGATCTTGATGGCCTGGATCTCGGTGTGGGCGCCCCGGTTGCCGACGGTGTCCATCAGCCAGGCCGTCTTGAGGACCAGCAGCCGCAGCTGCTCGACGGTCACACGCGCGTCGGCGATCCAGTTGTGCACCACGCCCTGCTGGGCGAGCGCCTTGCCGAAGGCCTGGCGGGAGACGGCCCTGCGGCACATCAGCTCGATCGCCCGCTCGGCCATGCCGATCAGCCGCATGCAGTGGTGGATGCGGCCCGGGCCCAGGCGGGCCTGGGCGATGGCGAAGCCGCCGCCCTCCTCGCCGATCAGGTTGGCGACCGGCACGCGCGCGTGGTCGAAGACCACCTCGGCGTGGCCGCCGTGGGAGTGGTCCTGGTAGCCGAAGACCTGCATCGCGCGCTTCACCGTGACACCGGGGGTGTCGCGCGGGACCAGCACCATGGACTGCTGGCGCCGGACGTCGGCGCCGTCCGGGTCGGTCTTGCCCATCACGATGAAGATCTTGCAGTCCGGGTTCATCGCCCCGGAGATGTACCACTTGCGGCCGGTGATGACGTAGTCGTCGCCGTCCCGCTCGATGTACGTGGTGATGTTGGTGGCGTCGGAGGAGGCCACCTCCGGCTCGGTCATGGCGAACGCGGAGCGGATCTCACCGGCCAGCAGCGGCTCCAGCCACTGCTTCTTCTGTGCCTCGTCGGCGAACTGGGCCAGCACCTCCATGTTGCCGGTGTCCGGGGCCGCGCAGTTCAGCGCGGTCGGCCCCAGGTGCGGGGAGCGGCCGGTGATCTCGGCGAGCGGCGCGTACTGGAGGTTGGTGAGGCCGGCGCCGTACTCGGCGTCGGGGAGGAAGAGGTTCCACAGGCCCTGCCTGCGGGCCTCGGCCTTCAGCTCCTCGACCACGGCCGGGGTGTCCCACGGCGAGGCCAGCGCGGCGCGCTGCTCCTCCGCCACCGACTCGGCCGGGTACACGTACTCGTCCATGAAGGCGAGCAGCTTGGCGCGCAGTTCCTCGGTGCGCGCGTCGAACGCGAAGTCCATGGCCGGTCAGCCTTCCTGAAGAGTGGTCAGTCCGTGGTCGATGAAGACGGGGACGAGTTCGCCGATGCGGTCGAAGCCCTGCCCGAGCGTCTGGCCCAGCGTGTACCGGTAGTGGATGCCCTCCAGGATCACGGCGAGCTTGAACCAGGCGAACGCCGTGTACCAGGAGATCTGCGAGACGTCCCGGCCGGAGCGGGCCGCGTAGCGCTCGACCAGTTCCTGCGGGGACGGGTGGCCGGGTGCCTCGGCGGTGGTAGACACCGGCGAGTCGGGCGTGCCGAGCGGCTGGCTGTACATCACCAGCAGGCCCAGGTCGGTCAGCGGGTCGCCGAGCGTGGACATCTCCCAGTCGAGGATCGCCTTGATCCGGTCGTCGTCGCCGATCAGGACGTTGTCGAGGCGGTAGTCGCCGTGGATGACGGTGGGCGCGGGGGAGTCGGGCAGCCGGCGGCCCAGGGTCGCGTGCAGCTCGTCGATGCCGGCCAGGTCCCGGTTGCGGGAGGCGTCCAGCTGCTTGCCCCAGCGGCGCAGCTGGCGGTCCAGGAAGCCCTCGGGCCGCCCGAAGTCGGCGAGGCCGACCTCCTCGGGGTCCACGGCGTGCAGCTCGACCAGCGTGTCCACGAGGGACAGCACCGCGTTGCGGGTGCGCTCCGCACCGAGCGGGACGAGCTGGTCGGCGGTGCGGTACGGGGTGCCCTCGACGAACTCCATCACATAGAACGGCGCGCCGAGGACCTCCTCGTCCTCGCACAGCAGCACCGGGCGCGGCACCGGCACCTCGGTCGGGTACAGCCCGCTGATCACCCGGTGCTCGCGCTTCATGTCGTGCGCGGTGGCCAGGACGTGGCCCAGCGGCGGCCGTCGTACGACCCACTTCGAGGTGCCGTCGGAGATCGCGTAGGTGAGGTTCGACCGTCCGCCCTCGATCAGCCTTCCGGTCAGCGGACCGGTCACCAGGCCGGGGCGCTCGTGGTCGAGCAGACCGCGCAGCCGGTCGAGATCCAGTCCGGGCGGGTGGTCGGGGCTCATGCATCGCTCCTACGAACGAATGAACAGGACCCGACTTATGATGCCGACCAGTCGGTATGTCGTCCAGCGGGTGAGCCAAACGTGACCGGGACCACCCTACGACCCGACCGGCGGGTGACGGCTCCCCGCGCACGCAGAGCGGGGAGCCGTCACGGATGCGGGGGCCGGCTCAGTGGTCGTCCCAGTGGCCGTCGTGCTCGGCGTGCCGGTGGCCGTCGTGCAGGTAGTCGATGTGATCGCCGTGCAGTACGCCGGTGTGTCCGCAGCCGTCGCCGTGCCGGTGGTCGTGGCCGTCGTGGGTGACATGCGCGTCGGGCTCGCACTCGTCCCAGTGGCCGCCGTGCTCGCGGTGCAGATGCCCGTTGTGCGCGTAGTCGACGTGGTCGCCGTGCGGCACCTGGTCGTGCCCGCAGTCCGGTCCGTGGCTGTGGCCGTGCGTGGTGTGTTCCTGATGAAGGGTGGTCATGCTGCTCACCTTCAGGGTGTGCGGGGTTCAGGAGTGTGGCGTGATGCCGACGGACAGGCTGCCACGCAAACGGTGCATATACGGGTATCCCGGTTGCGTGGCGCCCGAGTACCCCGGAGGGTCGTGTGCATGAAGGGCATCAGCTACAGCCGGTACGGCGGACCCGGGGTACTGGAGTACGGCGAGGTCAGGGACCCCAAGATCGGCCCCGACGCGGTGCTGGTGAAGGTGCGGGCGGCGGCCGTCGACCCGGTCGACTGGAAGGGCCGCGAGGGCCATCTGGACGGCGTCCTGAAACGGCTCTCCGCGCTCGCGGAGCAGGGGGCGGTGACCGTCCATGTCGACGGGACGTTCCCGCTGGAGCGGACGGCCGACGCGCACCGGCGCAGCCAGGAGGGACGGACCCGGGGAAACCGGTGGTGACGGTCGACCCGCCGGAGGCGGGGTAGGCCTTCAGGAGCAGGTGCTCATACGACCAGTGCGGCGGCGCAGACCGCGATCGCGACCGTGCACAGCACCGCCGCGGTCGCCTGCCGCGGGGGCAGCGCCCGGGGGCGGTCAGTGGTGGCGAGGGCGCGGATACGGCGGTTGGCGACCAGGAGGAAGCCCAGCCAGAGCAGACCGCACGCGGCGCAGGCGGCCACTCCCACGGCCGAGGCGGAGCCGTGCAGCGCGGTCTTCGCGGCGAGTATGGCGGCGACGGTCGCCGACAGCGTCGTACGCCGCCAGGCCAGCCGGGTCCGCTCCGGCTGCAGCCCCGGGTCGCGGCGCGGCTCGGTCACCCTTCCCACCCGACGAGCACGACGAGCACCATCGCGACGGCGACCACGGCGACGACCACGCTCAGCAGGGCCGGGAACCGGGACACCGGCAGATCCTCACCGCGCCGCATCGCCCGCTCGCAGCGCATCCAGTGGTTCACGGCACGCAGCGAGCACAGCACGCCGGCGGCGAGGAGCGCGAGCGCGAGGCCGACGCGCCAGCCCCAGCGGAGGTCGGGCAGGAACTGGTCCACGGCGAAGCCGCCGCCGATCAGGGCGAGGGCGGTGCGCAGCCAGGCCAGGAAGGTCCGCTCGTTGGCGAGGGAGAAACGGTAGTCGGGCGTCGTGCCCTCCTGCCGGACGACCTCGGGGGCGAACCACAAACGGACGTTCCGCGCGAATTCGATCACGTACAGGAAGACTACCGGGGTGTGTCGGCCGTGCGTCGGCTGCGGGTGGGTGGGGGCTGGTCGCGCCCACGCGGCGGAGCCGCATATCGACACAGCCCCGCGCCCCTGAAAGGGCGCTACAGCCGAGGGCGCCTCGTCCGCAGCCGCTCCCACGCCGCCAGCCCGTCCGGCACCCACTCCCACTCACCGAGCCGCCCGGCCAGCTCCTCCTCGGTCAGGAAGTCGTGCCAGGCCACCTCCTCCACCTGGGGCTGGACCGGCAGCTCGCAGCGCACCTCGTACACCGCCGACCACCAGCTCTGGCCCGCGCCGTTCTCGTACAGGAACTTGAAGAGGAACGTCGGCCGGGGGAGCCCGCTCACGCCCAGTTCCTCCTCGGCCTCGCGCAGCGCCGCGTCGTCGTAGGACTCGCCGGTGCCGACCACGCCCCCGACGAACATGTCGTACAGGGAGGGGAAGACCAGCTTGGTCGCGGTGCGGCGGTGGACGAAGAGGCGGCCGGCGGCGTCCCGGGCCTGGATGAAGACGCAGCGGTGGCGCAGGCCCCGGGCGTACGCCTCGCCGCGCGGGGACTGCCCGATGACCTGGTCGTTCTCGTCGACGATGTCGAGGATTTCGTCAGCAGCGCTCATGCCGCCATCCAAGCAGCCGACGGCCGCGGGTGTCAGCGGGCGTCAGCGCGGCTGGAGGTCCAGCGAGGGTTCCCTCGGCGCCGTACCGCGCGGCATCGCCGGATGCAGCCCGAGCAGCACGATGCCCGCCACGATCGCCGCCAGTGCCGCCGCCTCCCAGGCCAGCGCCCCGGTGTCGGTGCGCAGCCTGTCCCCGAGGAAGCCGACACCGCACAGGATCCCGGCGAGCGGCTGGGCCGCGGTGAGCGCGGGCAGCGACATGCGCAGCTCCGCCGTCTCGAAGGCGCTCTGCACGAGGATCAGCCCGGTGACCCCGAGGGCCAGCACGCCGTACGGCTGCCAGCCGGTCAGCACCTCCATGATGCCGCCCTCGGAGAAGCGCGTGCCGGTGACCCGGGTCAGCGCGTCCTGGACGCCGTACAGCAGGCCGGCGGCGAGGGCGAGCAGCGTCGGTCCTGCGCTGAGGCGGGAGCGTTTGGCGTAGGTGGTGAGCACGAGGGCTATGCCGACCGTCACTCCGATGATCAGCCAGTGGCGCAGCGGGTCGGCGATGGCGTGGCCGCCGCGTGGCTCGCCCGCCACGATGAACGTGGTGACGCCGCCCGCGAGCAGGATGAGGCCCGCCCAGCCCTGGTGGCTGAGGGGGTGCTTGGTCTGGTGCCGGGAGAGCGCGAGGGCGAACAGGAGGTTCGTCGCGAGCAGCGGTTCGACCAGGGAGATCTCGCCCTTGCCGAGGGCGACCGCGCCGAGGATCATGCCGGCGACCATGAGGCCGATGCCGCCGAGCCAGCGCGGCACCTTCATCAGGTCGAGCAGCAGGCGGGGCGAGAGGAAGTCGCTGAGCGGGGCCTTCTGTGCGACGTTCTGCTGGAGCACGAACCCGAAGCCGAGGCAACAGGCGGCACTCACGGCGAGAACCAGAACCAGAACGGACACGCTGCGTACCTCGATCATGCGGCCGGGTTACGGGGGTGCGTAGTGGCCGACTGTAGCGCTGCCGGATGGGGATTGCTCCGGGAGTACCGGAACCGGGTGACGGACTCGGACACGTTGCCCGGGCCGATCACGGACGGTGGGTCGGGGCGGCACCGGAACGTACTGCCATGGTCCGACGCGCGAGCGGCCCGCGCCATGGCGCACGCCACAGCCGGAACCGGAAGCCCTACGGTCACGGTACGCCAACCGGACCCCGGCGCGCGTCAAGTTCCGTTCTGCCGACGGTAGTTGAACGCCGGACCAGCAGTGTCCAGCTTGACGCAAAGTCTTGGCTGGGGGTTTGCTGTGCGTGATCGGCCGATGGCAGCCCGACAACCAGGAAGTTCCGCGGTGCCCCCAACCCCGCCCCTCTTAGGCCCAGGCCGGGCCGTCGCCGAAGGTTCCCGCGCGGCAGCGCACCCCGGGTGCGAACACTGTCCCGACGACGCTCTCGACGACGCCGAACTCATCTCCGCCCGTGCCGCGTTGGCCCAGGGCCGCTGGCAGTCCGCCCGCTCCCTGCTGCTCCATACGGGTGAGGACTGGGACCGCCGCGGCCACCGGGCCACCGTCCTCGCCCGCGAGCCCTACGCCATCGCCTGGGCCCGCGAGTGGCTGCTGGCCGAGCCCGGCTCCGCCGGCGCCACCACCCTGTACGCCCTGACCCTGGTCCGGCGCGCCCTGCGCGGCAAGGAGCGGCCCGAGCGGGCCCGCGAGGCCTGCGGCAGCGCCGCCGCGCTCGCCCCCGCCGACCCCACCCCATGGCTCGGCCGCCTGCTGCTGGCCCGGTACCTGGGCACTGACGACGAGACCCGCCGGGCCTTCGGCGAGGTGCGCCGCCGCCATCCCGAGCACCACCACGCCCACCACCTGATGGCCGCCCGTCTCGCCGAGACCGAGGCCGAAGGGACGTACGAACTGTGCGCCTTCGCGGAACGCTCGGCCGCCGAGGCCCCGGCCGACTCACCGCTCGCCGTCCTCCCCGTCGTCGCGTACGCCGAACGCCATCGTGTGCTGGCCGTCACCGGCCGGGCCCCCGCCGACCCGGCCGCCGCCGGCCACTGGGACGAGCCGTCCGCCCGGCGCGCCCTGACCGCGGCCTTCGACTGGTGGGTGGAATGGGGCATCGAGGAGCATCCGCGCCGCCATGTCGACCTCAACCACCTCGCCCACGCCACCTCCGGCGCCGGCCGGTACGCCGAGGCCGCGGCCCTCTTCCAGCGCATCGGCCGCCATGCCACCCCGACACCCTGGTCGTATCCGGACCGCGACCCGTGCGAGGCGTTCCGGGCGGCCCGGGAACGCGCGCTGGGAGGTTCATGAGAAGAGGTTGTGGATTCCTTACGGACGGCCGATTCCGTGGCCGCGCCCGCCCCGGGAGTGTTCGAATGAGTACGTGAACTCTGAACAATCCGAGGAGCCACGGCGTACCGAGCAGGGCAGCCCGATCGGCCGCCGGGTGTTCCTCGGCACCATCGGCCTCGGCGCGCTCGGTGTGGTGACCGCGCCGGTGCTGCAGCGCGTCACCGAGTCGGTGCTCGGCACCTTCTCCGGGAAGGACCCCACGGGCCTGACCGGGCTTCTCCCGAACGGCGGCGGCTTCCGCTACTACTCGGTGACCGGGTCGGTGCCGACCAAGACCGCCGCGAACTACCAGCTGAAGATCGACGGACTGGTCGACAAGCCGCACACCTACACCCTGGACGACCTGCGGACCCTGCCGCAGAGCAAGCTGGTCAAGGACGTCCAGTGCGTCACCGGATGGCGGGTCCCCGACACGCCCTTCGAAGGTGTCCGCCTCTCGCACCTCCTGGACCTTGCGGGCGTCCGGGACACCGCCAAGGCGATCCGCTTCACCTGCTTCGACGGCGCGTACACCGAGAGCCTCACCCTCGACCAGGCGCGCCGGCCGGACATCCTGGTCGCGCTGCGTATGCAGAACAAGGAGATCAGCCACGACCACGGCGGCCCGGTCCGCCTCTATGTGGCGCCCATGTACTTCTACAAATCGGCCAAGTGGCTCTCCGGCATCACGGTCACGGACAAGGTCCAGCCCGGATACTGGGAGAAGCTCGGCTACGACGTCGACGCCTGGGTCGGCCGCTCGAACGGACGCGACGATGACCCTACGAGCTGAGGCACCGGCCGCGACGGAGCGGCTGCACCGGTTCACCGCCGCCGAGCGCTGGATCCACCGCACGACGGCCGCGCTGATGGGCATCTGCGTGCTGACCGCCGCGTGCCTCTACATCCCGGAGCTGGCGGTTCTCGTCGGCCGCCGTGAACTGGTCGTCCGCATCCACGAGTGCGCGGGCCTCGCCCTACCCGTCCCGGTGCTCCTCGGCCTGGCCTCCCGCGCCTTCCGCGCCGACCTGGGCTTCCTCAACCGCTTCGGCCCCCACGACAGACTCTGGCTGCGCGCCGCCCTGGCCCGCGACAAGCGCCCGTCCTCCCGGCCGGCGGGCAAGTTCAACGCCGGCCAGAAGATCTACGCGAACTGGATCGCCGGCGCGACCCTGGTCATGCTGGCCACGGGCCTCATGATGTGGTTCACCCACCTCACGCCTCTGATGTGGCGCACCTCGGCCACCTTCGTCCACGACTGGCTGGCACTGACGATCGGCGTCGTCCTGGCGGGCCACGTCGGCATGGCCATGGCCGACCCGGAGGCACGCCGGGGCCTGCGGACGGGCAAGGTGAGCCGGGAGTGGGCGAAGCGTGAGCATCCCCTGTGGCGACCGTAGCCCTGCGGGGCGAGAGCCGACGGGGCCTGCTGAACGAATACCGACGGGAGCGAGACATCGACGGCCGGTTCAGCACCGCCGAACACCACCGCCGAACACCACCGCCGTGGCTGATCGCCGTCGCGGCGGAGAAGACCTGCCGCAGCCGCGGCAACGGCGATCAGCGCCGGGACGGCGATCAGCCACGGCGGTGCCGGGCCGGCCGTACCGGCGGACTCCGGCGACTCCCTCAGCTCTCGAAGTCCAGCAGCACCTTGCAGGACATGCTTCGGTCGGCGGCCAGCCGGAACGCCTCCTCGGCCTTCCGTACCGGAACGACCGCGCTGATCAGGCCGTCGAACGCGGGCTCCCGGGACAGCAGCTCCAGTGCCTCGTCGAACTCCCCGTCGAAGCGGAACGCGCCCCGGAGTTCGATCTCCCGGCTCACCACCAGGTTCCCGGCGAACGGGGACCGGCCCGGCGGCAGCATGCCCAGCTGGACGACGACGCCACCGCGGCGTACCAGCCGTAGGCACGTGTCCAGGCCCGCCGCCACCCCCGACGCCTCGATCGCCACATCGACCTCCGCCGGCCATCCGGAGTCGGCGGGATCGTCGGCCCGTACGACCGTGCCGGCACCGGCGACCGCTGCGTAGCGCAGCGCCTCCGGGAGCAGATCGGTGACCGTGACATGGGCCGCGCCCGCCGCACGGAGCGCCGCCACCACCAGGCAGCCGATCGGGCCGGCCCCGGTGACCAGCACATGCTTTCCGGCCACCGCCCCGGCCCGGCGTACCGCGTGGAGCGCGACCGACAGGGGTTCGGCGAGTGCGGCCCGCCGCAGACCGAGCCCCTCCGGCAGGGGCCGCAACTGGCCCGCCGGTACGGCCAGCCGCGCCGCGAACCCGCCCTGGACGTGCGGGAAGCGGGCCGCGCTGCCGAGGTAGCGGGTGTCCCGGCAGACGTTCGCCCGGCCGTCCGCGCACTCCGGGCAGACCCCGCACGGAGTCGCCGGGTGCACCGCGACCGGCAGGCCCGCGAGCGGCCCGGTGACGGCGGTGCCCACCACCTCGTGGCCCAGCACCATCGGTTCGCGCAGCCGGAAGTCACCGACCCCGCCGTGCCGCCAGTAGTGCAGGTCCGAGCCGCAGACACCGCCGTAGCGGACGTCGACCAGGACCTGGCCGGGGCCGGGCTGCGGGGACGGCAGTTCCGCCACCCGCAGGTCACCCTCGCCATGGATCACACAACCCAGCATCCGCCCGGCCCCCTTCACAGCACGCTCGTCATGCCGCCGTCGACGTACAGCACCTGTCCGCTGATGAAATCCGCGGCGGGGGAGGCGAGGAACAGCACCCCGCCCACCAGGTCCTCCGTACGGCCCCACCGGCCGGCCGGGGTGCGGCGGCGCACCCAGGCGCTGAACTCCTCGTCGTCGACGAGGGGCCGGGTCAGCTCGGTCTCGATGTAGCCGGGGCCCAGGCCGTTCACCTGGACGCCGTGCGGGCCCCAGTCGGCGCACATGCCCTTGGTGAGCATCTTCAGCGCGCCCTTGGTCGCCGCGTACGGCGCGATGCCGGGGCGGACCACCTCGCTCTGCAGCGAGCAGATGTTGACGATCTTGCCGTGGCCGCGGGCCGTCATGTGCCGGGCCGCCTCCCGGCCCACCAGGAACGCGCTCGTCAGGTTGGTGTTCAGGATGCGGTGCCAGTCCGTGTCCGTGAACTCCAGGAGCGGGGCGCGCAGCTGCATGCCCGCGTTGTTGACCAGGATGTCGAGCGGGCCCACCCGCTCCTCCACATCCGCGATGCCGGCGGCCACCGACGGCCCGTCGGTCACGTCGAACGCGGCCGCATGGGAGCCGGGGATCCCGGCGGCCGCCTCGGCCAGCCGGTCCGGGTCCCGGCCGTTGAGGACCACCGTGCAGCCGGCCTCCGCCAGGCCCCGGGCCAGCGCGCGGCCGATGCCCCGGCTGGAGCCCGTGACCAGGGCGGTCCGGCCGCTGATGTCGAAGAGGGGGTGAGCCGTCATCGTCGCACCGCCTAGATCACGAGGGACAGGAGGAGGACCAGACCGCCCGCGACGACCGAGATGATCGTCTCCATGACGGACCAGGTCTTGAGGGTCTGGCCGACGCTCAGGCCGAAGTACTCCTTGACCAGCCAGAAACCGGCGTCGTTGACATGGCTGAAGAAGAGCGAGCCGGCGCCGATGGCGAGGACGAGGAGGGCGGTGTGGGCGGTCGACATGTCGGCCGCGAGGGGAGCCACCAGGCCCGCCGCCGAGACCGTGGCGACCGTCGCCGAGCCCGTCGCGAGCCGGATCGCCACCGCGATCAGCCAGGCCAGCAGCAGCGCCGGTATCGACCAGTCCCTGGAGATCTCCAGGATCATCTGGCCCACACCGCAGTCGATCAGCGTCTGCTTGAAGCCGCCGCCCGCGCCCACGATGAGCAGGATGCCCGCGATGGGCATGAGGCCCTTCTCGACGGTCTGCGAGATCCGCTCCCGGGAGAACCCGGCCGGGCGGCCCAGCGTGAAGATGCCGACGATCACGGCCGCGAGGAGAGCGATCAGGGGGGAGCCGATGACGTCGAAGACGCGCTGGACGGTGTGCGTCGGGTCGTCGACGACTATGTCCACCAGCGCCTTGGCCAGCATCAGGACGACGGGGAGCAGGATCGTGACGAGGGTCGCGCCGAAGCCGGGACGCTTCTCCAGCTCCTCCGACGGGCGCTGCGGGAGCATCCGGTCGGGCGCCTGGACGTCCACCCAGCGCGCGGCGACCTTGGAGAACAGCGGACCGGCGACGATCACGGTCGGGATCGCGACCAGCACGCCCAGGGCCAGGGTCACGCCCAGGTTCGCGTGGACCGCGTCGATCGCGACCAGCGGGCCGGGGTGCGGCGGCACCAGGCCGTGCATCACGGACAGGCCCGCGAGGGCCGGGATGCCGATGCGCATCAGGGAGTAGTTCCCGCGCTTGGCGACCATCAGCACCACCGGGATCAGCAGCACGATGCCGACCTCGAAGAACAGCGGCAGGCCGATCACGGAGGCGATCAGCACCATCGCCCACGGCATGGCGCGCCCGCCGGCCTTCGCGAGGATCGTGTCGACGATCTGGTCCGCGCCGCCGGAGTCGGCCAGCAGCTTGCCCAGGATCGCCCCGAGCGCGATCAGGACACCCACGCCGGCGACCGTGGAGCCGAGGCCGGTGGTGAAGCTGGTGATGACCTTGTCGAGCGGCGCCCCGGCGAACGCGCCCAGCGCGAGCGAGCCGATGGTCAGCGCCAGGAAGGCGTGCAGCTTGAACTTGGTGATGAGCAGGACGATGACCGCGATGCCCGCGAGCACGGCGATGCCCAGCCGGGCGTGTCCGGCCGAGGTGATGGGCGCGACGGCGTCCGCTGCCAGCATCTCGACGTTGAGTCTGGTCACGGGGGTTCCTTGGAGTTATGGGGACGAAGGGGGAGTGGGGCGTTCGGTTACCGCGGGGTGAGGCCGGGCAGCGCGTCCAGCGCCCGTACGGCGCGGGCGGTGATCTCCTCGGGGGTGCCGGAGACGTCCACGGCGACGCCGGGTTCGTCCGCCGCCAGCGGCTCGAGGGTGGCGAACTGGGAGTCCAGCAGCGCCGTCGGCATGAAGTGACCCTGCCGGTGCGACATCCGGTCCTCGATGAGCTTCCGGTCGCCGGTGAGGTGCACGAACACCACACCGGGGGCGGCGGCGCGCAGCCGGTCGCGGTACGACCGCTTCAGCGCGGAGCTGCTGACCACCCCGCCCAGCCCCTCCCGCCCGTGCGCCCAGGAGCCGATGGCGTCCAGCCACGGCCACCGGTCGGCGTCGTCGAGCGGGTGCCCGGCCGACATCTTGGCGATGTTGGCGGGCGGGTGGAAGTCGTCGCCCTCGGCGTACGGGACGCCGAGCCGGGCGGCGAGCAGGGGACCGATCGTGGTCTTGCCCGTACCGGCTACGCCCATCACCACGACGACGTGGGGGGTCCGCATCGCTGCCTCGCTGTCTACCTCGGAGGTTCCTCGACGAGACGGCGCATGCCCTCGACGAGCGACACCGGCCTACGACATCCGGTGTCGGCCTCACTGAAACCCATTAGGTACGACGAATTCAAGGGTGTGTGACATATAAGTCTGACTTTTTGGGTCTGTGATCCACTCGGTACGCTGAGTGCATGAGCACACCGGGCCGGGGGCTGCACGGCCGCGTACTGGACTCCCTGGGCCCCGCGATCACCGCGGGCGAGTACCCGCCGGGCAGCGTCCTGCGCACGGACGAACTGGCCCAGCACTTCGCGGTGTCCCGCTCCGTGATGCGCGAGGCGGTCCGGGTGCTGGAGTCCATGCACCTGGTCGAGTCCCGCCGCCGGGTGGGCGTGACGGTCCGGCCCAAGGCCGCCTGGAACCTCTACGACCCGCAGGTCATCCGCTGGCGGCTGGCGGGCGCCGACCGCCCGCACCAGCTGCGTTCGCTCACGGTGCTGCGCTCGGCGATCGAGCCGGTGGCGGCGGGCCTGGCGGCGAAGCACGCCACGGCGGAGCAGTGCGCCGAGCTCACCGAGTGCGCGCTCGGCATGGTGGCGAACTCACGCGGCCACAAGCTGGAGGGATACCTCGTCCACGACATGGCGTTCCACCGGGTGATCCTGGTCGCGTCCGGCAACGAGATGTTCGCCCGGCTCGGTGACGTGGTGGCCGAGGTCCTCGCGGGCCGTACCCACCACGAGGTGATGTTCGAGGACCCCGACCCGGCCGCCGTCACCCTCCACGTCCAGGTCGCCGAGGCGGTACGGGAGGGCGACGCGGCCCGCGCGGAACAGCTCACCCGGGAGATCACGGTGGGCGCCCTGCAGGAACTGGACATCCTCGCGCCCTAGGCCCTAGTCCTGGAACTCCCCGTCCACGTACACCCAGGCCCCGTCCAGCCGCTCGAACCGGCTGCGCTCGTGCAGTGAGCCGCCCTTGAAGGAGGCACGGAAGGTCACGGTGCCGGTGGTGTGGAAGGCCGAACCGTCGGTCGTCTCCAGGATCTCCAGACCGGTCCAGCGCATCCCCGGCTCGAAGTCGATCCGGGGCGGGCGCGTCCGCGGATGCCAGGTCCGCAGCAGGTACGCCTCGTCGCGCCTGACGAAGGCGCTGTAGCGCGAGCGCATCAGCCGCTCGGCCGTGGGCGCCACGGCCGCTCCCCGGAGGAACCGGCCGCAGCACTCTTCGTACGTCTCCGCGAGACCGCACGGGCAGGCGGGGGTGTGGACCGGGGCGGAGCCGTGCTGCCGCTTGGACTGCGAGGTGCGTCGGGACATGGGCCCCATTCTCGGCGATCCGCCCGCCTGCCCCGACGACCGGCCCGCCTAGGCCGACTCGGCGTTGGTGGGCGGCTGGGCCGGACGCGCCGGGACGGCCTGGACGGGCAGCGCGGGCAGCGCCGTACGGTGCACCCAGGCGTCGAGGAGGCCGTCCAGCGGCTCGTCCGCGAACCGGTTCACATGGGCCGTGAACATCGCCGTGGTCACGGCCCATTCTCGGCGATCCGCCCGCCTGCCCCGACGACCGGCCCGCCTAGGCCGACTCGGCGTTGGTGGGCGGCTGGGCCGGACGCGCCGGGACGGCCTGGACGGGCAGCGCGGGCAGCGCCGTACGGTGCACCCAGGCGTCGAGGAGGCCGTCCAGCGGCTCGTCCGCGAACCGGTTCACATGGGCCGTGAACATCGCCGTGGTCACGGCCCCGCCGCGGTGCAGCCCCGCCCAGGCGCGCAGCATGTGGAAGAACCGCTCGTCGCCGAGCGCGCAGCGGATCGCGTGGATCGTGACCCCGCCGCGTTCGTAGAGCCGGTCGTCGAACATCGCCTTCTTGCCGGGGGCGGCGATCCGGATGTCCTGCGGCATCCCGGACAGCAACCGGTGGGCCACGGCGGCCAGTTGCTGGGCGCTACGGCCGCCCGACCGTTCCGACCACAGCCACTCCGCGTACTTGGCGAGCCCCTCGTTCAGCCAGATGTGGCGCCAGTCGGCGATGGACACGCTGTTGCCGAACCACTGGTGGGCGAGTTCGTGCGCCACCAGCCGCTCCGAACCCCGCGCCCCGTCCACGTGGTTGGCGCCGAACAGCGACAACCCCTGGGCCTCGACGGGGACATCGAACTCCTCGTCGGCGACGACGACGGCGTACTCGTCGAAGGGGTACGGCCCGAACAGCCGCTGGAACAGGTCCATCATCGCGGGCTGCCGCGCGAAGTCCCGGGAGAACTCGGGGAGTAGATGGGCCGGTATGTGACCGTGCATCGGCACCCCGCCGAAGCCCGGGTCGCCCAGCAGCACGGTCTGGAACTTGCCGATCGCCAGGCTCACCAGATAGCTCGACGTCGGCGCCGCCTGCTCGAACACCCAGGTCGTCGTGGACGCCTTGGTGGTACGCGTGAGCAGCCGGCCGCCGGCCACCACCGAGTACGCCGACGGGCAGGTGACCGAGATCAGGTACGACGCCTTGTCGGCCGGCCGGTCGTTGCACGGGAACCACGAGGGTGCGCCGGTCGGCTGGCTCGCCACCAGCGCGCCGTCCGTCAGCTCCTCCCAGCCGATCCCGCCCCAGGGGCTGTTCACCGGCTTGGGGTTGCCCGACCAGTGGATCTCCACGGTGAACGCGGCCCCCGCCCGCAGCGGCTTCGCGGGCTTGATCCGCAGCCTGCCACCCCGGTGCGTCCAGTGCGGCTGCCGGCCGTCCACCCGGATCCGGCCGATCTTGAAGTCGGCCAGGTTCAGCTGGAACTCGGGCAGCGCGGCACGGCCCGCGATCGCGTTGATGCGGGCCATGCCGGAGAGGCGATTGGGTCCGGGCCGGTAGTCCAGCATGAGCTCATAGCGATGCACCCGGTACCGGGAATCGCCGTTGTCCGGGAAATACGGGTCCGGACCCGCTGACTGCTGCACTGCCACTTCCGCGTTCGCTCCCTGCGCCTTGCTGGAACCGTCTCTCGGTGCGCCGATGCCCGCGGCAACCGAGCGGCCCGCGCTCAGGGACGCCATGCCTCGATCGGATTGCCGAGCCAGCGGGTGTCGTCGGGAACCGACTCCGCCGCCATGACGAGCGACGCGGGACCCAGGGTGGTACGGGCCCCGATCATGCTGCCGGGCAGCACGATCCCGCCAGGACCCAACGTGGCGCCCTCACGGAGAACAACAGTATCCGTCCGCAAGATCCGGTCGTGGAAGAGGTGAGTCTGCAGCACACACCCGCGGTTCACGGTCGCCGCGTCCTCCAGGGTCACCAGATCCGTCTCCGGAAGCCAGTAGCTCTCCACCCAGACACCCTTGCCGATGCGCGCCCCGAGGCCGCGCAGCCAGGCCGTCATCAAGGGTGTACCCGGAACCGAGCCCGCCAGCCACGGTACCGCCAGCACCTCCACGAAGGTGTCCGCCAGCTCGTTGCGCCACACGAACGAACTCCACAGCGGGTGCTCCCCGCTGCGGTGCCGTCCGACCAGCAGCCACTTGGCCAGCACGGACACCAGACCCGCGGCCGCACCGGCGCCGAGCAGCACCAGCCCGGAGAGCAACGGCGCCCAGGCACCGAGCGCGCACAGCGCGGCGACCGTCAGTCCGGCCAGCGCCACCGAGCACAGCACCGGCACGATCCGGCACGTCTCCACGAGGGCCCGCGCCCACAGCAGCCGCGCCGGCGGCTCGTAGGTCCGGCTCTGGTCGCCGTCGGCCGCGCTGCGCGGCAGCTTCACCGGCGGCAACCCCAGGTACGAGGTGCCCTTCTTGGCCTTCTTCGGCGTCGCCGACAGCACACCCACCAGACCGCCGTCCGGCACGCTGCGGCCCGGCGCGGTCATCCCGGAGTTCCCGAGGAATGCCCGCCGCCCGATCTCCGCGCGCCCGATCCGCACATAACCGCCGCCGAGCTCGTACGGCGCGGTCAGCGTGTCGTCGGCCAGGAACGCGCCCTCGCCGACCGTCGTCAGGCTCGGCAGCGCGAGCACGGTCGACACCTCTGCACCCCGCCCGATCCGCATCCCGAGCAGCCGCAGCCACACCGGCGTGACCAGACCGGCGTACAGCGGGAACAGGGTCTCGCGGGAGCGGTCCATCAGCTGGGACACGGTCCACGCCTGCCAGCCGATCCGGCTGTGCGTGGGATGCGTGCCGACCCGCAGGCGCAGGCTGAGCAGTCGTACGAAGACGAGGATGAGCAGGGCGTACGCGAGGCCGAAGGCCAGCGTCGCCGGGACCAGGGCCAGCGTCGCACCCCGCAGGGCCTCGGCCAGGCCGTCCCCGGGGGCCACGAAACGACCGGCGACCAGCAGCGCGACGGCACCGGCGAGCACCGGCAGCGCACTGAGACCGAGGCCCGTCAGGCCGTACATCACCCGCCAGTACGTGCCGCGCTGCGGCCGCTGCTTGGGCCAGTTCCGCTTGGCCTTGCCCAGCTTGACCGCCGGGGCGCCGGCCCAGCGCTGACCGGTCGGGATCTGCCGGGTGACCGCCGAGCCGGGGGCCACCTCGGCGCGCTTGCCGACGCGGGCGCCCGGGAAGAGCATGCTGCGCGTGCCGACGACCGCGTGGGCGCCGATCCGGACCGCGCCGATCTCCAGGCGGTCGCCGTCCAGCCAGCAGCCGGACAGGTCCACCTCGGACTCCACGGCCGCGCCGCGCCCCACCCTGAGCAGGCCGGTGACCGGCGGCAGCGAGTGCAGGTCCACCTCGGCACCGATCTTGGCGCCCAGCGCCCGCGCGTACCGCTCCAGCCAGGACCCCGTCAGCGTGGTCGCCCCGCTGAACTCGGCCAGCCGCTCCGCCGCCCACAGTCGCAGATGGACGGAGCCGCCGCGCTTGTACCTGCCGGGCTTCACACCGCGCAGCAGCAGCCGTGCGCCACCGGCCGCGATCGCGATCCGGCCGGGCGGGGTGAACAGGGCCAGCGCGCCGACGCCGACCAGCCACCAGGGCGCGGTGGGCAGCCAGCCGTAGCCGCTCAGCACATTGCCGAGCGCGGCGAGGACGACCGTCCAGCGCAGCCCGAGGAGGGTGAACAGCGGGAGCAGCAGCAGGAGCTGCACGAACTGGGCGGAGCGCGGCACCGGGGCGATGGTGCGCTGCGCGCCGTCGTCGTGCGCGGACTCCTCCAGCCGGCGGGCCAGCTTGCGCAGCACCGGCTGCTGGTAGATGTCCAGGACGGCCGCGCTCGGGTAGCGGGTGCGCAGCCGGGTGGTGAGCTGGGCGGCGGACAGGCTGCCGCCGCCGATCGCGAAGAAGTCGTCGGCGGCGCTGCCCACCGGGATGCCGAGGACCTCGGTCCACTGTTCGGCGAGCCAGGCCTCGGTTCCGTACAGCTGCTCGGCCGGGCCGCCGGTCTCCAGGCCCTCCAGGGGCCAGGGGAGGGCGTTGCGGTCGACCTTGCCGGAGGTACGGGTGGGCAGCTCGGCGACGGGCGCGATAAGCGGGACGAGGGCGGCGGGCAGCTCGGCGCGCAGCTTCTCGACGGCGGTGGCGTGGTCCCAGCCGTCCTGGGTGACGACATAGCCGACCAGGAGCTGGTTGCCGCTGCGTGCGGTCCGTACGGCCGCCGCGGCGCCCGCGACGCCGGGGAGCGCCTGGAGGGCCGCGTCGACCTCGCCGAGCTCGATACGGCGGCCGCCGAGCTTGATCTGCTCGTCGGCGCGCCCGAGGAAGACCAGTCCCTCGCGGTCGGCCCGCACCAGGTCTCCGCTGCGGTACGCCCGCTTCCAGCCCAGCGACTCCAGGGGCGCGTACTTCTCCGCGTCCTTCTCGGCGTCGAGGTACCGGGCGAGGCCGACCCCGCCGATCACCAGCTGGCCGCTCTCGCCCAGGGCCACGGGCTCGCCCGCGTCGTCCACGACGGCGAGCTCCCAGCCGTTCAGGGGCAGCCCGATGCGGATCGGCTCCTCGCCGGTCATCAGGGCGGCACAGGCGACCACGGTGGCCTCGGTGGGCCCGTAGGTGTTCCAGACCTCGCGGCCCTCGGTCACCAGGCGCTGCGCCAGCTCGGGCGGGCAGGCCTCGCCGCCGAAGATCAGGAGGCGGACGTCGTTGAGGGTCTCGGGCTCCCAGAGCGCGGCCAGGGTCGGCACGGTCGAGACGACGGTGATCTCCTGCTCGACCAGCCAGGGGCCGAGATCGGCGCCGCTGCGGACCTGGGAGCGGGGCACGGGCACCAGACAGGCCCCGTAGCGCCATGCCAGCCACATCTCCTCGCAGGAGGCGTCGAAGGCCACCGAGAGACCCGCCATGACCCGGTCGCCGGGTCCGATCGGCTCCTCGGCCAGGAACAGGGCGGCCTCGGCGTCCACGAAGGCGGCGGCGCTGCGGTGGGCGACGGCGACGCCCTTGGGCTTGCCGGTGGAACCGGAGGTGAAGATGATCCAGGCGTCGTGCTCGGTGCCGGGGCGTCCGGCGGTACGGCCGTCCGCGCGCCGGACGTCGATGTGCAGCCCCTCGCCGAGGACTGCCGCGACCTCCGCTTCCCCGAACACCAGTGCGGCCCGTTCGTCAGGGTCCTCGGCGTCGACGGGCACGTAGGCGGCACCGGCCGCGAGGGTGCCGAGCACGGCGATGTACAGATCGTTGGTACCGGACGGCACCCGCACGCCCACCCGGTCGCCGAGCCCGATCCCCGCCGCGGCGAGCCGCCGCCGCAGCAGCTCCACCTCCACCGCGAGCGCGCGGTAGGTGAGCTGGGTGGTGCCGTCGTCCAGTGCGGGCTCATCGGGGTGAGTCCGTACACTTGCTTCGAAAACGTCTACGAGCGTGCGCGGCGACGCTGCCGCCCCGGCCGAAAAGCGGGCCGTGTCCCCGAACTCCTCGCGGATCTCTTCGTCGAGCAGGCCGAGAGCACTGCTCTCGTCTATGGCTGCCATCCGGTCCTCGCGTCTCGTTCCCGGAACCCTCCGGGGCGCCGGCGGGCCCGCAGGTGTGCCTGGGGTTGTCCGGGTCCGGCTGGGTAACAAACCGGAAATGTTAGTACGACGCTAGGCTTCCGTTCATCTGACGGCCACTCGAAAGCCGCCGTTCGGGCTAGTCATTTGAAACTTAACAAACCTCTGACCAGGCATTATCCGCCTGTGGCGAGAGATGGGCCACACAGCGTGAGACGGGCCAACTCCGCGTGTCCGAAGGTGCGTACGGCGACGGCCGGTGCCGTGGCGGGGAGGGGAGTGGGTCGCCACGGAACCGGCCGTCGCGGTGAGCGGTCAGGCGGCGCTGACCTCGGCCCAGATGGACTTGCCCCAGGGCAGATTGCCCACGCCCCAGCGGCCCGAGCACAGCGCGTCCAGGATGAGCAGCCCCCGCCCCCGGTCCCGTTCGACGGAGATGGGCCGCAGCCGGGGGTGGCGGCTCAGCGGGTCGTGCACCTCGACCCGGGTCCGGGAGCCGTCGGAGTCGATGAGGAGCCGGACCGGGTCGTCCGGGTCGGTCTCGTAGCGCAGCGAGTTGGTGACCAGCTCGCAGGTGACCAGGGCGACCGCGGCGATGTGGTCACGGGAGGCGTCCGGGGCGTGGTGTGTGATGAAGTCGCTCACGAACAGCCGTGCCGCCCTGGCCGACTGAGGCTCGCTCGCCAGTAACAGGACCGGCGGCGGGGCGACTTGCAGTGCACGGATTTCGGTCGTGGTGCTCCGCTGGCGTTCGATCATGTGGATCCCCTCACGGGCATGTCCCAACGCAGGCACGGTGCTTCGCCATGCGAGTGCGGTCTCTTTCGTATTTCCCGGATTCATGGTGCCTTCACGGCACAGTCGATCGCAATACGTCCCGCATGATGTGAAAAATTGCGCATCTCCTTGGGGGACTTGCGGCACAAGTCGTCAGCCGGTGGCGAGGGTCGGGGCGGCCACGGCAGACTGTCGGGCAGTTCACCGGACAGAAGGGGGATCCGTGAGCACGCCCACGGTGCGCCGACGACGGCTCGGTGCGAAGTTGCGCGAACTGCGCGGCGAACTGACCCTCGACGAGGTCGCGGAGCACTCCGAAGGAGCCTTCGTCTCCTCGAAACTGTCCCGGATGGAGACCGGCAAGACGGCCCCCAAGGCAGCGGACATCCAGGCGCTGCTCACCCTGTACGCCGAACTCGGCCGTGACGTCAGCGACGAACTGCGCGCGGCCCTGATCACGCTCACCAAGGAGGGCGGCCGGCGCGGCTGGTGGCACTCGTACCGGGGTGTCCTCACCCCGGTGTACGAGGACCTGATCAGCCTGGAGGCGGAGGCCGAGACGGTCTCCACCTGGCAGTTGGGAATGGTCCCCGGACTGCTCCAGACCGCCGAGTACGCCCGGGAGATCATCCGGGCGACCGCCATGTCGGAGGCGGTCGAGGCACGGGTCGACGCGCTCGTCGAGGTACGGCTCGCACGCCAGGCCGTCCTCACCCGTGACAGCGACCCGCTGGCGCTCTGGGCGATCGTCTCCGAGCAGGCACTGCGCTCCACCACCGAGGATCCCGCCCTGATGTACGAGCAGTTGGGGCGCCTGCTTACGATGGGGCGGCGGCCGAACATCAACATCCAGGTGTTGAGATCGGACGCTCCCCTCCACGCCGGGCTGACCGGCACCTTCAGCATCCTGGGCTTCGGTCCGCACACGGACCTGGACGTCGTCCACCAGGAAGGGCTGACTTCCGCCCTGTACATCGAGGAACGTGATCGGGTCTCCACGCACCGGGCCGCGTGGCAACGCCTCACGTCTGCCGCCGAGTCCGTCGAGGCGTCGGTGGAACTGATCACCCAGATAAGGAAGAACGAATAGCGAATGAAGCACGTTGACGACGCGTCGACTCTGCCGGTGACCTGGTGGAAGTCCTCGGCGTCCGCATCACAGTCCGACTGCGTGGAATGCGGGATCGTCGACGGGGCGACGGTCGCCGTCCGCGACAGCAAGCGGCCCGACGGGCCCGCCCTGCTGGTCGGCCGGGCGGCACTCTCCGCGTTCACCTCCGCCGCGGCCCTCGGCCACGGCCGAATAGGCCGCGCCGGCTGAGCGGGCCGCAGCGACCGGGTCGCCCGTACCCCTTCCCCGGAAAACCAGAAACCCCTGCCCGGCAGGGGTTTCTTTCTCGCCCGCTACGCCAGCACCGCGCGGAAGGCGCGCTCGCCGATACCGTGCATCAGCGGGTTGTCCGCCGAGTGCGACAGGAAGACCAAGGACAGGGCGAGCGCCCACCCCCGGGCCCGCTCCCACGTCGCGTCGTCCGCGCGGCCGTACGCCCGCCGAAGAACGGCACGCTGCTCCGCGGTGAACAGCATCCAGGCCACGGACAGGTCGGTGGCAGGATCACCGGAGGTGATGTCACCGAAGTCGATCACGGCGTTGATCCGGCCGCGGTCGACCAGGATGTTGGCCGGGTGCAGGTCCCCGTGCAGCCACACCGGCGGCCCGTCCCAGACGGGCGCCGCGGCGGCCTTCTCCCAGATCCGCAGTGCGGTTGCGCGATCGTCCGGGTCGACATGCGTCAGCCCCGTCAGGACGCCCCCGGCGCGACCGGCCAGCGGAATCCCGCGAGCCGGGTTGACCGGCGCCTGCGAAGAGGCCGGGGCGTGCAGCGCATCCAGGAAACCGCCGATCGTCGCCGCGGCCGACCAGGGGTCGTCGGGCTCCGACCGCGCCGCGATCCGGCCCGCGAAGAACGGCACGACGCTCCAGGACCACGGGTACCGGGCCGTCGGCCGCCCGACACGCACCGGCGCCGGCACCGGCAACGGCAGACGGTCGGCCAACTCCGGCAACCAGCGCTGCTCGTGCGCGACGAGCTCGGCGGCCATGGCACGCCGCGGCAAGCGGACGAGGAACTCCTCGCCGAGCCGGCACACCAGGTTGTCCCAGCCGTTGGCCAGTACCTCGACCGGCAGCTCCGCCAGGTCGGGGTGCTGCTCGTCGAGCAGCCGGCGCACCAGACCGGCGGAGACCGAAACCTCGGCGGCAGGCATGCGGCGAACTGTCACAGCGAGAACTCTACGGCGGTGACCCGGCGGGCTCGGCGGCCGCAGGGGAAAGCAAAAGACCCCTGATCGACAGGGGTCTCAGCTGGTGTCCGAGGGGGGACTTGAACCCCCACGCCCGATAAAGGGCACTAGCACCTCAAGCTAGCGCGTCTGCCATTCCGCCACCCGGACAAGGTGTCTGTCGTGCGGGGTTTCCCTCGCGGCGACGGAGGAAACACTACCAGGCTTTCAGGGGCGGCCGATCACACCCTGTACCGGGGCCGCCGGGCGTGAACGGCGTGTGACGGGCCGGGACCGGTCTTGGGCTCGGAGCAGGAAGGGAGAGAGGATGGCGGGGACCGGCCGGCAGTGACAGCAGGAGGAATCGACGTGAGCGAGACGGACACGGCCAAGGGCGTCACCGGCGAGGACGAGGTCGTCGACCTCTGCCGCGAGCTGATCCGGTTCGACACCAGCAACTACGGCGACCACTCCGGGCCCGGCGAGCGCAAGGCCGCCGAGTGGGTCGCGGAGAAGCTCGCCGAGGTCGGCCTCGAACCGGAGATCTTCGAGTCCCACCCGGGCCGCGCCTCCACGGTGGCCCGCATCGAGGGCACAGACCCGTCCAGGCCCGCCCTGCTGATCCACGGCCACCTCGACGTCGTTCCGGCCAACGCCGACGACTGGACCCACCACCCCTTCTCCGGCGAGGTCACGGACGGGTGCGTGTGGGGCCGGGGCGCCGTCGACATGAAGGACATGGACGCCATGACCCTCGCGGTCGTGCGTGACCGGCTGCGCAGCGGGCGGCGGCCGCCCCGGGACATCGTGCTCGCCTTCCTCGCCGACGAGGAGGCCGGCGGCACCTACGGCGCCCGGTACCTGGTCGACAACCACCCCGGCCTCTTCGAGGGCGTCACCGAGGCGATCAGCGAGGTGGGCGGCTTCTCCTTCACCGTGAACGAGCAGCGGCGGCTCTATCTGATCCAGACGGCCGAGAAGGGCATGCACTGGATGAAGCTGAAGGTGGCCGGCACCGCCGGGCACGGCTCGATGATCCACCGCGACAACGCGATCACCGAACTCTCCGAGGCCGTCGCCCGGCTCGGCCGGCACACCTTCCCGGTACGGGTCACCAAGACCACCCGGGCCTTCCTCGACGAGCTGGGCGACGCGCTCGGCACCGAGCTGGACCCCGAGGACATGCAGTCCACGCTGGCCAGGCTCGGCGGTATCGCCAAGCTCATCGGCGCGACGCTCAGCAACACCGCCAACCCGACCCAGCTGAACGCCGGTTACAAGGTCAACGTCATCCCAGGCGAGGCCACCGCGCACGTCGACGGCCGCTTCCTGCCCGGCCACGAGGAGGAGTTCCTCGCCGACCTCGACCGGATCCTCGGCCCGAACGTGGTCCGGGAGGACGTGCACTCCGACAAGGCCCTGGAGACCAGCTTCGACGGGACGCTGGTGGAGGCCATGCAGTCCTCGCTGCTCGCCGAGGACCCGACCGCCAAGGCCATCCCCTACATGCTCTCCGGCGGCACCGACGCCAAGTCCTTCGACGACCTCGGCATCCGCGGCTTCGGCTTCGCGCCGCTCAAGCTGCCGCCGGAGCTGGACTTCGCGGGCATGTTCCACGGGGTGGACGAGCGGGTGCCGGTGGACGGTCTGCAGTTCGGTGTGCGGGTGCTCGACCGGTTCATCGACGCGTCGTGAAGCCATGGCTTCGGCTAATCGGGCGGCTGTGCGAGGCGGACTGAAAAGAGTGAATGCGACGATAAGCTCGTAGCTCCATTACTCCCTCCTCGTTACAGGTAATGCGATCCGCTACTTGGGACCGCATTGCCAACAAGGAGGAATAATGCTCAAGAAGGTCGTCGCTGCTGCGGCTGCCACTGGTGGTCTGGTTCTCGCGGGTGCGGGCCTGGCTGTCGCCGACTCGGGTGCTCAGGGTGCCGCCGTGGGCTCCCCGGGTGTCGTCTCCGGCAACGTGATCCAGGTTCCCGTGCACGTCCCGGTGAACGTCTGCGGCAACACGATCTCGGTGATCGGGCTGCTGAACCCCGCCTTCGGCAACACCTGCATCAACAAGTGACGCCGACTCCCTGAGGGGCGTCTTTCCGTCGGCCCCGGAGCGCGCGCCGTGCGCTCCGGGGCCGACCGGTTTTTCCGCGGGTATGCCGCACGGAATGTTCGCGGAATACAAAGGTCAGGATCCGAGGCAGGGGGGAATTCAGAAATGCGACAAGGAACCCGTAAGGGGCTCATGACAATGGCCGCGGCGACCGGCGTGATCGCCGCGGCGAGCGGCTACGCCCACGCCGACTCGGGGGCCGTCGGCTCGGCCACCGACTCACCCGGCGTGCTGTCCGGCAACACGGTGCAGGCGCCGGTGCACGCGCCGGTGAACATCTGCGGCAACACCGTGAACGTGATCGGTGCCCTCAACCCGTCGGTGGGCAACAAGTGCGCCAACCACGGTGGCGGAGGCGGTGCGACGGGCGGCTACGGCGGACAGGGCGGTGGACAAGGCGGCGGACACGAGGCGCACGGCGGCTCACACGCCGGCGGGCACACCGGGGGCTCGCCCGGTGTCGGGTCGGGCAACACGGTGCAGGCGCCGATCGACGCACCGGTGAACGTGTGCGGCAACAGCGTCAACGTGATCGGCATCGGCAACACCGCCGTGGGCAACGACTGCGCCCACGGCGGGGGCCACGGAGACCACGACGGCCCCGGCGGCGACCACCACACGCCTCCGCCGGGTCATGGCGGGCACGGTGGCCATGGCGGGCATGGCGGGCATGGCGGGCATGGACATGGGACGCCGCCCGGTCACGGCGGGCACGGAAGCGTCCCGCCCGGAACTCCGGGTCAGCCGGGTACGCCAGGTCACCCCGGAACCCCGGGGCAGCCAGGTGGGCCGGGGCAGCACCCGGGGGCGCCCGGTCACTCCGGGAGCGGGGCCGGCCCGACCGGCGGCGGGGTCTCCTCCTCCGTCGGCACCCTCGGCAGCAGCTCGGTGACCCAGCCCGGTCCGGCCGTCGCGCAGCTCGCGCACACCGGCAGTGACCTCCCGCTGGGCCTCGCCCTCCCGGCGGGCGCAGGCGCGGTGCTCGCGGGCGCGGTGCTGTACCGCAGGGCGCGCGCCGCGGCGTAAGCACACGGAAGGTGACGCTCCCGCGGCGATGCGTGGAACGGAACGGGCCCCGTCACAGCGGGGCCCTTCCGTCATTCGGCCGGTCTCACCATGTGGCACGCACCTGGCGGATGATCCGCCGGCGCAACCGCACCCTGCGGCTGCCGTCACGCATGAGGCTCAGTCGGTCCAACTCCCAGTGTCCGTACTCGGCATGGTCCGTCAGCAGACGTGTGGCGTCCTTGCGGGAGACCCCGCGAGGTACGTACACGTCGACAAATTCGTATTCCGGCATCGCATCTATTGTGCGGGCTGGTGCCCGGTACGGATAGCGTCTGCACTATGTCTGATGCTGCGCAGCCCACCGCTGCCGAGGTACGCGCCGCCGCCGAGGCGGTCAAGACCGCGCTCGACCGCCATCTGGCCGCGGTCGAACGCAGGTCGGGGGAGGACGACCCCGCTGTCTACGAGGCGTTCAACCAGCTGGCCGCGGCCGCCGAGGTCTACGACGAGCTGCTCTACGACCGCTACGATGAGGTCACACCCTTCGAGATCCCCGGTACGGAGGACTCGCTGCCCCCGTACGCGGGCCCCGAGGAACCGAACGCGATCAGTGTGCTGATCCGCCGCGACTACGCCGTGGCGGAACCGCAGCGGCTGCTGGCGCAGGCCCAGCGGGTCGAGGCGGCGGAGTACGACGACGGTCCCGGCGCGGACCAGGACGCCGCCGGCACGATCCACGGGGCGCTGGGGATCCTGTTCGGAGAGTTCGAACCGGACGAGATCGCCTCCCGGCACAAGGAGTTCGGCCTGGAAGAGGGCGACTCCACGCTGTGGGTGACCGCGGCGGACGAGCCGGCCGAGCCGGGGGAGTGGCTGGAGGCACCGTTCGAGGCGGTCGATCCGCAGCGGGTGGTGTGCAGGTTCGACGTGAGCGCAGTCTTCGACGACGAGGACGACGAGGACATCGAAGACGCCGAGGACGTCGAGGACACCGACGAACTGGACGAACTCGACCTCGAGGAGGACGGGGAGCTGGAGCCGTTGGACGCCGAGCGCTGACCGCTGGTTGAACGGCCGGCCGGTGGTGCCTTCCGGGGGTGAGGCCGGATGGGCACCGCCTGCCCCGGCGGCACGCCGGGGCAGGCCCCCCGGCGTGCCGTTCAGTTCCCGGCCGGGACCTGTGTCTTGAGCAGGAGCGGGAGGCGGGTCGTCCGGGGCTTCGGCAGGGCTTCGGACACCGCTCTCGTCAGGGCCTGTTCCACGCCGTGGACCACCGACAGATGCCGCTCCGCCCTGCTGAACGCCGTGTACACCCAGGGGCGGCTGAGGGACTGGGCCGCGTCGCCGGGGAGGACCACGACCGCCGCCGGCCACCGGCCGCCCACCGCCTGGTGCGCGGTCAGGGCCCAGCCGTGGCGGACGGACTGCTCCACCCGCTCCTTCGGTACGACGACGGTCACCCCCGCGCACGACAGGTGCAGTCCGTCGGCGTCGGCCGTCACCACCTGGCCCGGGACCGAACGGCCCGGGACGGGGGAGTAGGCGATCCGGTCACCGGGGTCGAAGCCACCGAAGCGGCCGGGGCCCGGATTGAGCCGTTCCTTGAGGACGGTGTTGAGGGCGCGGGTGCCGGCCGCGCCGCCATGGCCCGGGGTGATCACCACGGTCTGTTCGGCGGGGACGCCGATCGCACGCGGCACGGAGTCGGCGACCAGCTGCACCGTCCGGTGCACCGCCTCGCCCGCGTCCCGCACCGGCACGATCACGATCTCCTTGCCGGGCGCCTCGACCTGATGGAGTTCGCCGACGCCGATCCCGGAGACCAGCTCGCCCAGCGGACCGGGGTCGGGCGTGCGGGAGGCGATCTGCGGGCAGACCCGGGCCGCCAGCAGATCGGCGAAGACCCGCCCGGCGCCCGCCGACCACAACACCGCCGGATCGCCGCTCAGCACCAGCCGGGCCCCGTCGGGCAGCGCCTCCACGAGGATCGCCGCGTCCTCCACGTCCAGCTGGGGCGCGTCCAGCACGATCAGCAGGTCGAGGGCGAGCGCACCGTCCGCGTCCCGGCCGGGACCCTCCGCACCGGAGAGGAGACCGGCGACGGTGCCGACGGCTTCCCCGCCGTCCGCCAGCAACGCGGTGGGACGGCGGCGTCCGTCGGGGGCGTGCGTGGCGGCGAAGGCGCGCAGCCCCGCGGCGCGGGCGGCGGTCAGCAGGGCCGCCGGTTCGGCGCGGGCCGCCTCGCCGCCCGTGTGCAGGACGAGGCCGTGTCCGGCGACTGCCCTGGCCAGCTCGGCCGCGCCGCCGGCGGCCGCCGCGGCGGCCGCCTCCCAGGGCTCCGAGGCGTCCTTGGACAGGGAGTTGACCAGCCGGGCCAGTCCGTCGGCGAGGCTCTCCTCGGCCAGCGCGTATCGCTCGAGACCGACCAGGACCCGGACCGGCCGCTCCTCCTCGTCGTCCTCGGGCTCGGGGGCGCCCGGATCCAGCGCGTCCTGGAAGACCAGCGCCTCGCCCTCGGCGATCGCGTCCTGTACAGCCGCCTCCGGGTCGCGCACCGCCCGCTGGGCCAGCGCCGCGGTGAGCGCGGGCATCTCCAGCGCGGTGTGCCCGGCCACGGCGGCCTGCTCCAGGAGCCAGCCGGTCACCGCCCGGCCGCGTCGCTCGTCGTCCGGACCGCACTCCGCGCCGAGCAGCGCCCGCGCGAACCCGTCGGCCTGGTCCGGCCGTACCCCGGAGACCCGGAGCAGGTGCCAGGGGTCCTCCCGCAGCAGCGCGTCGGCTCCCTCGCCGAGGGCGGCGGTGACCTGGGGCGCGAGCGACTCGGGCGCACCGCCGTCGGCGAGGACACGGCGTACCGCAGCGACCGTCTCCGCGGCGGGTGCGACGGCGGCAGGGGCGGCGGGCTGTGGCCGGCGGACCGGCTCCGGGGCGGGGGCCGCCCGGCGCGGGGCCGGCTCCGGGTCGCCGAACACGGTGGCCACCGGCTTCTCGCCGCCCTCCACCGCCCGGATCGCCGCGAGCAGATCGGCCGCCTTGCCGCTCAGCTTGCCCCCGCTCTCGATGGGCCCCGTCCGCTCGGCCTTCCGCCGCTCGATCCGCTCCCGCTCGACCTGCTGAGCAGCCAACTCGGCCTCGGCCTCGGACCGCTGGGGGCTACCTGCCGAGGCGCCGTCACCCGACCCGGATCCGCCGCCCTCCACGGAGCCGCCGGAGGCCTCCTCGCCCAGGGCCCCACTCGCTCCACCGACGCCGCCCGGGCCCACCGCGCCGGCCTCGTCGCCCTCAGGAGCTGCGACGGCCGCATCGCCGCCCTCGGTCGCATCGTCCCCGGTCGCGTCGCCGTCGTCTCCGTTGCTCCCCGGGTCCCCGGCCGTGACTGCGGCAGCCGCATCGCCGCCTCCGATCGCATCGTCCCCGGTCGCGTCGCCGTCGGCTCCGCCGGCCCGGTCGCCGCCCCGGCCGCCCGTGCGCGCGTCGGCGTCCGGCGAGTCGCTCGTCCCGGTCGTGCCGGCGGTGAGCTCTGCGGCCTCCGTCGCCCCGTCGGCCGTCGTTCCCCCGTCGGCCTCGGGCTTGGCGCCCAGCCCCGGCTCCGTGCTCACAGCGTGCTCCAGTCGTGATCGGGATAGCGGTGCACGGGCGCCGACACATCGTCCAGCGCCCGGCAGATCTCGTCAGGAAGACTAAGGGCCTCCACTGACAATGCCGCCGTGAGCTGCTGCGCGTTGCGCGCGCCGACGATCGGCGCGGTCACGCCCGGCCGGTCCCGCACCCAGGCGAGGGCGATCTGCAGCGGTGTCACCGCGAGCCCGTCCGCCGCCGTCTGCACCGCGTCCACGATCCGGCTCGCGGTGTCGTCGAGGTACGGCGCGACGAACGGCGCGAGGTGTTCGGAGGCGCCGCGCGAGTCCGGGGGAGTGGCGTTGCGGTACTTCGCGGTCAGCACGCCGCGGCCCAGCGGGGAGGACGGCAGCAGGCCGATGCCCAGGTCCAGCGCGGCCGGCAGCACCTCGCGTTCGACGCCCCGCTGGAGCAGCGAGTACTCCAGCTGGGTGCTGCACAGCCGGGTGCGGGTGCCGGGCGCCGCGAGCTGCCAGGTCGCCGCCTTCGCGAGCTGCCAGCCGCAGAAGTTGGAGACCCCGGCGTAGCGCGCGCGGCCGCTGCTGACGGCCAGGTCCATGGCCTGGAGGGTCTCCTCCAGCGGGGTGTCCGGGTCGTAGGCGTGCACGTGCCAGACGTCCACGTAGTCCGTGCCCAGGCGGGCGAGGGAGGCGTCGAGCGCGGCGAGCAGATGGCCGCGGGAGCCGTCGAAGCGGCGGTCGGGGTCGGGGACGCTGCCCGCCTTCGTCGAGATGACGAGGTCCCGGCGTGGCACCAGGCCTTCCATGAGCTGTCCGAGCAGATACTCGGCCTCTCCGTCGCCGTACACGTCCGCGGTGTCGACGAGGGTTCCGCCGGCCTCCCAGAACGCCTTCAGCATGTCCGCGGCGTCGTGCTCGTCGACGTCCCGGCCCCAGGTGAGGGTGCCGAGTCCGATTCTGGACACGCGCAGGCCGGTCCGGCCGAGATGCCTCTGCTCCATGCCCGCGAGATTACTGGCCAGAGTTGCTGCGTTGGGTTGCCTGTGGATAACCGATTTTCCCCAGCACGCGCCGCTCTGCCGCGCCTGGTACGCCCGCACCGGAATTCTCCGCGCTAAGGTCTCTCGCAACAGCGACGTTACTGATCGGTAAGGGGAACGGCCATGCAGCTCGGGATCAACCTCGGCTACTGGGGCGCCGGGATGGACGGGGACAATCTGGCCGTGGCGCAGGAGGCCGAGCGGCTCGGGTACGCCGTGTGCTGGGCCGCCGAGGCCTATGGCTCCGACGCCGCCACCGTGCTCAGCTGGGTCGCCGCGAAGACCGAGCGCATCGACGTCGGCTCGGCCATCTTCCAGATCCCGGCCCGGCAGCCGGCCATGACCGCGATGACCGCCGCCACCCTCGACTCCCTCTCCGGCGGCCGCTTCCGGCTCGGCCTCGGCGTCTCCGGACCCCAGGTCTCCGAGGGCTGGTACGGCGTCAAGTTCGACAAGCCGCTGTCCCGCACCCGCGAGTACGTGGAGATCGTGCGCAGGGCGATGTCCAGGGAACGGCTGACGTTCGAGGGCGAGCACTGGACGCTGCCGCTGCCGGGCGGCCCGGGCAAGCCGATCAGGCTGACCGTGCACCCGGAGCGCGAGCACATCCCGGTCTACATCGCCGCCATCGGGCCGAAGAACCTGGAGCAGACCGGCGAGATCGCCGACGGCGCCCTGCTGATCTTTCCGTCCGCCGAGCATCTGGAGGAGACGGCCGTCACATACCTGCGTGCGGGGCGGGAGAAGGCCGGGAAGACCCTCGACGGGTTCGACGTCTGCCCGACGCTGCCGCTCGCCGTCGGCGACGACAAGGACGTGGCCAAGCTCGCCGACACCTTCCGTCCCTACACCGCCCTCTACGTCGGCGGTATGGGCAGCGCCAAGCAGAACTTCTACAACCAGCTCGCCCGGCGCATGGGGTACGAGCGGGAGGCCGCCGACGTCCAGGACAAGTACCTGTCCGGGGACAAGAACGGGGCCGCTGCCGCCGTACCGCACGAGCTGATCGACCAGACCACGCTGCTCGGGTCCGTGGACCGGATCGCCGACCGGATGAAGGCCTACGCGGCCGCCGGGGTCACCACGCTGTCCCTCGCCCCCGCCGGCTTCACCCTGGACGAGCGGCTCGCCTCGCTGCGGGCCGGGGCCGAGGCGGTGGAGCGCGCCGGGCTCGCGTAGCCACAGGGCCCGCAGCGGGGGAGAGGTCCGCGGCCGTGGTGGGGGCTCGGGGGGTCTTCCCCGCCACGGCCGTCACGGAGAACAACGCGCCCGTGCCCGCGCGGTTACGCCCCCGGTGCGACCCTGGTGCTCCTCCGTTCGGCCGAGTCGGCCCGCACAACTGTTGCCATGGTCCCGATGCAGCATTTGACTCGTTTTTTGCGGGTTCGGTGAGTCCTCCAGAGAGGTGCCCACGATGCTGTCGGCCAGGAGTCTGTTCCAGGAGATCCTCGACAACGACGAGTCCTTCCGGCTCTTCTGCTCCGTCGCGGCCAGCGGGGAGTCCCAGGGCGGCTGGGAGAACGCGCGGATCGCCGCGCTCGTACCGCGGAGCGAACGCGACCTGGCCTCCAAGATCACCCGCCATGGAGCCGACGAGGACAAGCACGGCCGCATCTTCGACGCCCTGCTGAAGAAGCGCGGGCTGACGCCCGTTCCGGTACCGCCGGACACCGACTACACGATGCTCCTCGAACGGCACGGGATCGGGCTCGCCCACCACAGGCTCCGGTCCGACCGGCCGCTCACCGTGCCGGAGATCGTCACCTACCTCGCCCACAGCCGGGTCACCGAACAGCGCGCCGCCGAGCAGATGGAGCTGCTGCACCGGCACTTCGCCGACCACCCGGACCTGGGCCGCGCGGTGAAGACGATCTCCCACGACGAGGACAACCACCTCGCCTACTGCCAAGAGGAACTGCTGCGCTTCGCGTACGCCGGACACGGCCACGCCATCCAGCGCACGCTGCGCGAGTGCGCCCTCGCCGAGATCCGGATCCACCGGGACGTCAGCCTCGCCGTCATGGCCCGCATGGGCCGCATCCTCGGCTGGCCGAAGGCCAGGACCGCGCTCCTCGCGGCCGGCATCCACGCCGTCTACGCCTACGAGCGCGCCGCCGGCTGGCGCCGCATGGTCACGCTGCGGATGCCCGAGCGCAGGAACGCCCTGGGCGGCCCCGCCGCCCCCGCCCCCGAGTCCGCCTGACCGGGGGCCGGCGGTCGGCCGCGCTCACATCCAGCCGCGGTGCTTGAACAGCCGGTACAGCACCCACTCCAGCACGGCCATGACCATGATCACCGTCGGGTACGACCAGTACCAGTGCAGCTCGGGCATGTGGTCGAAGTTCATGCCGTAGATCCCCGCGATCATCGTGGGGACCGCGGCCATGGCCGCCCATGCGGAGATCTTCCGCATGTCGTCGTTCTGCCGCACGCTCATCTGCGCGAGATGGGCGCTGAGGACGTCAGACACCAGCCGGTCCAGGGCCTCCACCCCCTCGTTCACCCGCAGCAGATGGTCGTTGACGTCCCGGAAGAACAGCCGCGACTGGTCCTGCACGAAGGGCACCGTCATCGCACCGCCGTACTGGCCCACCCCCGCCAGCTTGGTCATGGGCAGGGCCAGCGGCACGGTGGCCCTGCGGAACTCCAGGATCTGCCGTTTGAAGGTGTAGATCCGCGACGCGGTGTACCGGGAGCCGCCACTGCCCGGTGAGAACACCTCGGCCTCCAGCTCCTCCAGGTCGCTCTGCAACTCGGTCGAGACCTCCAGATAATGGTCGACGATCGCGTCGGAGATCGAGTACAGCACCCCCGTGGGCCCGTGCCTGAGCAACTCGTGCTGCTCCTCCAGGTGCCGCCGGATGTCCCCGAGCGGCGACGGTGTCCCGTGGCGCACGGTGACCACGAAGGAGTCCCCGATGAAGACCATCAGCTCGCCGGAGGTCACCGTGTCGCTCTTCGGCTCGTAGTTCACCGGCTTCAGGACGACGAACAGCGAGTCGTCGTACACCTCCAGCTTGGGCCGCTGGTGGGCGGTCAGGGCGTCCTCGACGGCCAGCGGATGCAGCCCGAACTCGTCGGTGACCAGGTCGAACTCGCGCTCGGTCGGCTCGTACAGGCCGATCCACAGAAAACTGTCGCCACGCGCGCGTGCCTCCGCGAGGGCGTCGGAGAAGTCCTGCGGGGTCTCCGTCCGCTCCCCGTCCCGGTAGATGGCGCAGTCGACGATCACGGAGCGTATTCTCCCGTCGGTCGCCCGACCGCGCACCTCGGCGTGCGCCTACCCTGGGCCGCATGCCCACGCTGATCCTCGTAAGGCACGGACGGTCCACCGCCAACACCTCGGGCGTGCTCGCCGGCTGGACGCCGGGCGTCGCCCTCGACGAGCGCGGCGCCGCCCAGGCCGCCGCGCTGCCCGGCCGGCTCGCCGGGCTGCCGATCTCCGAGGTCGTCACCAGTCCGCTGCAGCGCTGCCAGGAGACGATCCGCCCCCTCCTGGAGGCCAGGCCCGAACTCACCGCCCACACCGACGAGCGGATCGGCGAGGCCCACTACGGCGACTGGTCCGGCCGCAAGCTCGCCGAGCTCAAGGACGAGCCGCTGATGGAGGTCGTCCAGGTCCACCCGTCGGCCGCCGCCTTCCCGGGCGGCGAGTCCATGCGGGCCATGCAGACCCGCGCCGCCGAAGGCGTTCGCGAGTGGAACGCGCGCGTGGAGCGCGACCACGGCGCCGACGCCGTCTATCTCATGTGCTCGCACGGTGACATCATCAAGTCCCTCGTCGCGGACGCGCTCGGTCTGCATCTCGACCTCTTCCAGCGGATCTCCGTCGAACCGTGTTCCATCACCGCGATCCGCTACACCCGCCTCAGGCCGTTTCTCGTTCGTCTCGGCGACACCGGGGATTTCGCCTCCCTTGCCCCCCGCGAGGAACCTCCGGGGGAAGACGCCCCGGTCGGTGGCGGCGCCGGCGCGCCGTGATCGTCAGCCGCAGTAGGGTGAAGCGATCCACGTAAACGCCGCGGTAGCCGCCGCTCGCCCGAGCCCACGCACCCTCGATTCCCATGGAGACAGGACGTGTCCCGTCAGGTGTTCCTCTACGATCCGCCGGACCGCTTCGTGGCGGGCACGGTCGGACTGCCCGGACGCCGTACGTTCTTCCTCCAGGCCACGGCCGGCCCCCGGACGACCAGCGTGGCCCTGGAGAAGACCCAGGTGGCCGCTCTCGCCGAACGCATGGACGAACTCCTCGACGAGGTCGTACGGCGCAGCGGCGGCAACGCGGCCGTGCCCGCCGTCGCCCCCAACGAGATCGCCGACAGCGCCCCGCTGGACACCCCCGTCGAGGAGGAGTTCCGCGTCGGCACCATGGCGCTCGCCTGGGACGGCGAGGACGAGCGCATGATCGTCGAGGCCCAGGCCCTCGTCGAGCTGGACGCCGAGTCCGAGGAGGACCTCGCCGAGGCCGAGGAGCGCCTCCTCCAGGACGAGGAGAACGGGCCTCCGATGCTGCGGGTCCGGCTGACCGGCGCGCAGGCCAGAGCCTTCGCCAAGCGCGCCCTGGACGTCGTCAACGCCGGGCGGCCGCCGTGCCCGCTGTGCAGCCTCCCCCTCGACCCGGAAGGACACGTATGTCCGCGCCAGAACGGATACCGCCGCGGAGCGTGACCGCCGCCGACCTGCTCGCCCAAGGTGAGCTGAAGGTGCGCGGCCGGATCCGCGACGCCTCCAACGCGGCGCTGTTCTGCACGGTCGCGTACGACGGCGAGGAAGCGTCCTGCGTCTACAAGCCGGTCGCAGGTGAGCGCCCGCTGTGGGACTTCCCCGACGGCACCCTCGCCCAGCGCGAGGTCGCCGCCTACGAGGTCGCCGCGGCCACCGGCTGGGACCTGGTCCCGCCCACCGTGCTGCGGGACGGCCCGTACGGCGAGGGCATGGTCCAGCTCTGGATCGACGTGGCCCCCGACGGCGCCGAACTGCTCGCCCTGGTGGACGCGGAGGAGCCCGAGCCCGGCTGGAAGGCCATCGGGCCGGCCGACGTCGGCGAGGGGAAGACCGCGCTGCTGGTGCACGCCGACGACGAACGGCTGCGCCGGCTCGCCGTCCTCGACGCCGTCATCAACAACGCCGACCGCAAGGGCGGCCATCTGCTGCCCACCGCCGACGGCCGGCTGTACGGCATCGACCACGGAGTCACCTTCAACGTCGACAACAAGCTGCGCACCCTGCTGTGGGGCTGGGCGGGCGAGTCGCTCACCGCCGACGCCGTGGAGGTCCTCCAGGGCCTGCGCGGGGCCCTCGGCGGGGCTCTGGGGACCCGGCTCGCCGAACTGATCACCGCCGCCGAACTCGACGCCACACGCGCGCGTGTGGACGCGCTGCTCGCCGCTGGGAAGCACCCGGAACCGAGCGGCGAGTGGCCGGCCATCCCCTGGCCGCCCGTGTAGAGCCCCTGTAGCGCCCCGCGGCACATCCGGGACGCAAGATCAAGAGTGCCTTTCCGGCCGTCCGGCCTGATCCGGTTCGTATACCGAACTCTGGTCCGGTTACGCTCATGTACATGCATGCCTGGCCCGCTTCCGAGGTCCCCGCCCTGCCTGGTCAGGGCCGCGACCTGAGGATCCACGACACCGCGACCGGTGGTCTGGTCACCCTTGACCCCGGTCCCGTCGCCCGTATCTATGTCTGCGGCATCACGCCGTACGACGCGACCCACATGGGTCACGCGGCGACCTACAACGCGTTCGACCTGGTTCAGCGCGTGTGGCTCGACACCAAGCGGCAGGTGCACTATGTCCAGAACGTGACGGACGTCGACGACCCGCTGCTCGAACGCGCGGAGCGCGACGGCGTCGACTGGGTCGCCCTGGCCGAGCAGGAGACCACCCTCTTCCGCGAGGACATGACCGCCCTCAGGATGCTGCCGCCGCAGCACTACATAGGCGCGGTCGAGGCGATACCCGGCATCGTGCCGCTGGTGGAGCGGCTGCGCGACCTCGGCGCCGCCTACGAGCTCGAGGGCGACATCTACTTCTCCGTCGAGGCCGACCCCCACTTCGGCAAGGTCTCGGGCCTCGACGCGGCCGCCATGCGGCTGCTCTCCGCCGAGCGCGGCGGCGACCCGGACCGCCCGGGCAAGAAGAACCCGCTCGACCCGATGCTCTGGATGGCCGCCCGCGAGGGCGAGCCCAGCTGGGACGGCGGCTCCCTCGGCCGCGGCCGGCCGGGCTGGCACATCGAGTGCGTGGCCATCGCCCTCGACCATCTCGGCATGACCTTCGACGTCCAGGGCGGCGGCTCCGACCTGGCCTTCCCGCACCACGAGATGGGCGCCTCGCACGCCCAGGTGCTCACCGGCGAGTTCCCGATGGCCAAGGCGTACGTGCACGCCGGTATGGTCGGCCTCGACGGCGAGAAGATGTCCAAGTCCAGGGGCAACCTGGTCTTCGTCTCGCAGCTGCGCCGCGACGGCGTGGACCCGGCCGCGATCCGCCTGGCCCTCCTCTCCCACCACTACCGCTCCGACTGGGAGTGGACCGACCAGGTGCTGCGGGACGCCGAGGATCGCCTCGCCCGCTGGCGCGCGGCGGTCTCCCGCCCCGACGGCCCGCCGGCCGAGTCCCTGGTGGAGGAGATCCGCCAGGCCCTCAGCAACGACCTGGACGCGCCCGCCGCGCTGGCGGCCGTCGACCGCTGGGCGGCGCTGCAGCAGGACCAGGGCGGCACGGACACGGGCGCACCCGGGGTCGTGTCACGAGCGGTGGACGCCCTGCTGGGCGTGGCCCTCTAAGCGAACGGCAGCACCCGCGCCCCGTCTTTCAGGGGCGCGGGGAACTGCGCGCTCAGCCCCCACCGGCGCGAGGCCGGCAATCTACGGTCGGCCCCCGACAGACAGGGGCGGTACGCACTGTGCGTACCGCCCCTGTCTCAGTCCTCGGAGGTGTCCTCGCCGTCCGAATCCGGGTCCTCGGTGTCCCCGACGTCCCCGGCATTCCCGGGCGCGTCCGGCTTCGGCGGCCGCGGCGGCCGTGCCTTGCCGCCCGGGTTCCCCGGGCTGTCCCGCAGATACGACGCGCTGTCGCTGCCGTCCGCGGTGGCGTGCCCGCCCGGCGGGCTGACGTCCCGGCGCCGCAGATACCGCTCGAACTCACGGGCGATCGCCTCGCCGGACGCCTCCGGCAGCTCGGCGGTGTCCCGGGCCTCCTCCAGCGTCTGAACGTACTCGGCGACCTCGTTGTCCTCCGCGGCCAGCTGGTCCACCCCGACCTGCCAGGCGCGCGCGTCCTCGGGCAGCTCGCCCAGCGGGATCCGCAGGTCGAGCAGGTCCTCCAGGCGGTTGAGCAGGGCCAGCGTGGCCTTCGGGTTGGGCGGCTGGGAGACGTAGTGCGGCACCGCCGCCCACAGCGAGACCGCCGGAACGCCCGCGTGCGTGCACGCCTCCTGGAGGACGCCGACGATCCCGGTCGGACCCTCGTACTTGGTCTCCTCCAGGTCCATCCGCTGGGCCAGGTCGGAGTCGGACGTGACCCCGCTGACCGGCACCGGACGTGTGTGCGGGGTGTCACCGAGCAGTGCGCCCAGGACGACCACCAGCTCGACGCCCAGCTCATGGGCGAAGCCGAGCAGCTCGTTGCAGAACGAGCGCCAGCGCATGGACGGCTCGATGCCTCTGACCAGTACCAGGTCGCGCGGCTTCTCGCCGCCGACCCGGACCACCGACAGCCGTGTGGTCGGCCAGGTGATCTTGCGCACGCCGGCGTCCATCCACACCGTGGGGCGGTTCACCTGGAAGTCGTAGTAGTCCTCGGCGTCGAGCGCCGCGAACACCTCGCCCTTCCACTCCCGCTCCAGGTGCGCGACCGCGGTGGAGGCGGCGTCGCCGGCATCGTTCCAGCCCTCGAACGCGGCCACCATGACTGGGTCGATCAGCTCGGGAACCCCCTCCAGCTCGATCACCCAGTGCCTCCTTCCGACGTGCCCTCGCGTACGCCCCAACCTTACGGCGTCCAACGGGGGCGCCCGCAGCCCCCTTGCACGGGGGAGTGAACGGATCACTGCCCCGTTCGCCACCCTCGAACACCCCGCTTCGCGGAGGAACCGCGCCCGGCAGCAAGGGCTTCACAGGCTGCTGCGCAGCCACTGCTCCACGCTCGCGATGTGCACGGTCGCCCAGGAACGGGCCGCCTCCGCGTCCCGGTCGCGCAGTGCGGCCAGGATCGCCCGGTGCTCGCGCAGGGTGCGGGCGACCGCGTCCTCCTGGGTCAGTCCGCGCCAGATCCGGGCCCGGGTGGTCGGTCCGGACAGCCCGTCAAGAAGCGAGCAGAGCACCGAGTTCCCCGAGCTCTGCACGATCCCCCGGTGGAACTCCAGGTCGCAGGCGACCAGTTCCTCCACCGAGGGCTCCGCGCCCAGTGCGTCCAGCTGGGCCGCCAGCGCGTCCAGTTGCTGCTCGCTGATCCGGGACGCGGCCATCGCGGTCGCGGCCGGCTCCAGGATCCGGCGTACCGCCAGGAACTCCAGGACCGTGTCGTCGCGGTGGAAGTCGACGACGAAGCTCATCGCCTCCAGGAGCAACTGCGGGTCCAGACTGGTGACATACGTGCCGTCGCCCTGCCGGACGTCCAGGATCCGGATCAGCGACAGGGCCCGCACCGCCTCCCTGAGCGAGTTGCGGGACAGGCCCAGTTCGGCGGCGAGTTCGCTCTCCTTGGGCAACCGGTCACCGGGGCGCAGCGCACCGGAGACGATCATGTCCTTGATCTTCTCGATCGCCTCATCGGTGACTGCCATACCGGCCTCCCTGTCGCTCAGACATCCGATGTCTCAGCCACATTATGCGACCCGATCAGGACATGAGAGGTCTTCGATGCCGGCGAGGACGGCCCGCTCGTCCAGCGTGAGCAGTTCCCGCCCGCGCATCAGCACCCGCCCGTCGACCACGGTGTCCCGCACGTCCGCCGAGTGCGCCGCGTACGCGAGCGTCGACCAGGGATCGTGCGGCGGCCGCAGATGCGGCGCGTCCAGATCGACCACGATCAGGTCCGCCCGCTTGCCGACCTCCAGCGACCCCAGCCGGTCGCCGAGCCCGAGCGCCCGCGCACCCCCGATCGTCGCCATCCGTACGGCCTGCTCCGCGCCGACCGCCGTGGGGTCGCCGCCCGCCTTGTGTACCAGCGCCGCCTGCCGAACCGCCCCCAGCACGTCGAGCGAGTTGGAGCTGACCGCCCCGTCCGTGCCGAGCCCCACGGTGACACCGGCGCCGAGCAGCCGGGGCACCGGCGCGATCCCGCAGCCCAGCTTGAGATTCGACACCGGACAGTGGGCGACCGCCGTACCCGAGCGGGCGATGGCCGCGATCTCCGGGCCGGTCAGATCGACGGCGTGCGCGAGCAGCACATCCGGGCCCAGCAGCCCGAGCGAGTCCAGCAACTCCACCGGCCGCTTGCCGTGCTTGACCTCGACGGTGGCCACCTCGGTGGCGTTCTCGGCCGCGTGGATGTGCACCAGCGCACCGAACTCCCGGGCCAGCGCGAACACTTCGGTCAGCTGGGCGGGGGAGAGGGTGTAAGCGGAGTGCGCGAAGACCACCGGCCGCCGGCCGGGACCCGCGTCCCCGCGCGCCTCCAGGTCCCGCCGGGCCCACGCCAGCCGCTCCTCGTACCCGAGCCCGTCCGGCGGCTGCGGCACGTCCATGAAGGTCGGCCCGCTGTGCAGCCGCCAGCCCGCCTCCCGGGCCGCCGCCTCGGCCGCCTCGTGGAACCAGTACATGTCCAGCGCCGAGGTGACCCCGGCCCGTACGCTCTCCGCGACCGCCAGCCGCACCCCCGCCGCCACGTTCCCCGGCGCCAGCAGCTCGGCCTCCCAGGCCAGTACCTTCTCCAGGAAGCCCTGGAGGGTCACGTCGTCGGCACGGCCGCGCAGCAGGGTCATGGCGAGGTGCGTGTGCGCGTTGACGAACCCGGGACGGACCAGACAGCCCTCGGCGTCGATCGTCTCGCGTGCGGTGTACCGCCCGGCGAGCTCCGCGGCCGCCCCCACCGCCACGATCTCACCCTCGTGCACGGCGACGGCCCCGTCCCGTACGACGGTCGAGGCGTCGTCGACGGTGAGCACGTCCCCGCCCCGCACCAACAGGTCGATGCTCACGCCTCGTTCCCCTCCGCCAGCATCCGCAGCGCCTCCAGCGACACCACCGCACCGCGCTCGACACCGGCCGCGACGACGTCCCGGTGCGGGTCGTACCCGCCGGTCCCCTCCTCGTCGACCAGTTCGTCGGCGTTGACCCCGTCCACGACCAGTACCCCGCCCGCGACCAGGCCGCGCAGCGACGCCGTCACCAGCAGCGCGGACAACTCCATCTCGATCGCGGCCAGTCCGGCCCCCTGGTACGAGAACAGCGGCAGCAGCCCCGGCTGGAAGGCCGCCCGTGTCCACACCACGCCCCGGTGATGCGGGGCGCCCGACTCGCGCGCGGCCCGCTGCAGCGCGAACACCACCTCCGGGGCGGAGTACGCCGGGTACTCCGGCGGCAGCAACTGCTGCGTCACCCCGTCGTCCCGCACCGCCGCCTCCGCGATGACCAGGTCGCCGTCCGCGATCCCCGGCTTCATCGCCCCCGCGGTACCGAACCGCACAAAGGTGCGCACCCCGGCATCGGCCAGCTCCTGGAACAGCAGGACCGCCCCCGGCGCCCCCACCCCGTGCGAGGCCACCGTCACCGGCAGCCCCTTCCAACTCCCGCTGAACACCCGGTACTCGCGGTGGTACGACACCTCCTCCGCGCCGTCGAGCAGCCCGGCCACCGCCGCCGCCCGCGCCGGGTCCCCGACCACGAGCGCGTGCGCCGGCAGCCCCGTGCGCGGTATTCGGGTGATGGGCAGCAGATCCTGGGTCATGCGGCAACTCCGGGAGAAGGGGTACGGGGACGGCGGCGGGCCGTCGAGAGGGAGAGGGCACCGAGCGTCACCACGTACGGCGCGGCACCGGTCGCCTGCTGCGGCAGACCGAGGTCCTGAAGACGGAAACCGGCCGCCTCGGCGAGCCCGAACAACAGCGCGGCGAGCAGCACACCGAGCGGCGCGGCGCGGCCGAGCGGCACGGCCACGACGGCGATCCCACCGCGCCCCGCCGTCATGTTCTCGGAGAACAACGTGACGTTCCCGAGGGCGAGTTGGGCCCCGGCCAGTCCACGCAGCACACCGGAGACCAGCACGGCCCCGTACCGGTACATCACCGGGCTCACGCCGAGCGAGGCCGCCGCGTCCGGGGCCTCGCCGACCCCGCGCAGCCTGAGCCCCCACACATGCCGGGACAGCGGCAGCGCGGCCACGGCGACCAGCACGAACGCCAGATAGGCGAGCGGCGTGAAACCGCCGACGAGCGGCAGCCCAGCCAGGGTCGGATCGTCGAAGGTGCCCTGCACACCGAAGACCGTACGCAACAGAAAAATCGTCAGACCCACCGCCAGCAGGTTCATCGCGATGCCCAGCACCACCGCGTCCCCCTTCAGCGTCACCGCACCCACCGCCAGGATCAGCGAGTAGGCGGCCGCGGCCAGGGCGGCGGCCAGCACCCCCAGCCACGCGCTGCCGGTGAACCAGCTCGTCGCCACCGAGGTGAAGCAGCCGAGCAGCATCATGCCTGCGAGGCCGATGGTGAACACCCCCGCCCGCTCGCACAGGGCACCGCCCAGCGCGGCCGGACCTCACGACCCTGCCGGAGCCGGCCCCGGCGTCCCGGCGGGCCCTGCTGCTCGGGCGCGAACTGACCGTGCGCCGTGCCGAGTTGACCACGCCCGGCGCGGTACGGGACCTGGCCGGCCAGCGGGACCGGCCGTCCCGTACAGATAGGCGAAGAGGCGGCTCCCTAGGGGATGGGAGCCGCCTCTTCCGTGCCCGCCCCCGGTACGGCGGGGCCGGGTCTTCAGCGGTTGCCGGGCCGGTCAGGGAGGACCCGGCAACCGCCTGCTTCTTCTGCTCGCCGGTTACTTCTTGTCGAGCAGGTCCTGGACCTTGGCCCTGACGTCGTCCGTGGCCAGGCCGCGGATGGTCAGGGTGGTGCGGCGGCGCAGCACGTCGTCCGCGGTCTCGGCCCACTCGTGGTCGCGGGCCCAGACGACCTGCGCCCAGATCTCCGGGGCGTCCGGGTGGACGCGCTCGGCCAGCTCCGGCTGCTCGTTGGCGATCCGGGCGATGTCGAAGGCCAGCGAACCGTAGTGGGTGGCCAGGTGCCTGGCGGTGTCGGCGGCCATCCGCGGGCCGGGCGCCGGGTTGTCCACCAGCAGGCGGTGGGCGACCGCACGGGGGTTGGCGACACCGGGCAGCGGGAGCTTCTTCGGCAGCGAGGCGATCGGCTCGAAGTCGTCGCCGAGCGGGTGGCCCGGCAGCGCCTCCAGCTTCTGCATCACGGTGCGGCCGATGTGCCGGAAGGTGGTCCACTTGCCGCCCGCGACGGACAGCATGCCGCCCCGGCCCTCGGTGACCACGGTCTCCCGCTTGGCCTTGGCGGTGCTGCCGGGGCCGCCCGGCAGCACGCGCAGGCCGGCGAAGGCGTAGGTGATCAGGTCGCGCTGGAGCTGCTGGTCCCGGACGGAGAACGCGGCCTCGTCCAGGATCTGGGCTATGTCCTTCTCGGTGACGGCGACATCCGCCGGGTCGCCCTCGTACTCCTCGTCGGTGGTGCCGAGCAGCAGCATGTCCTCCCAGGGGAGGGCGAAGGTGATCCGGTACTTGTCGATGGGGGTCGCCAGCGCGGCCTTCCACGGGGCGGTCCGCTTCAGCACCAGGTGCGCGCCCTTGGAGAGACGGATGGAGGGGGCCGCGTTCGGGTCCTCCATCTTGCGCAGGTGGTCGACCCAGGGGCCGGTGGCGTTGAGCACCAGGCGGGCGTTGACGCCGAACTCCTCGCCGGAGACGGCGTCCTTGAGGTCGGCGCCGGTGACCCGGCCCTTGGTGAAGCGCAGGCCGGTGACCTGGGCGTGGTTGAGGACGACCGCGCCCGCCTCGACGGCCGCGCGGACCGTCATCAGCGCCATGCGGGCGTCGTTCATCTGGTCGTCGCCGTACACCGCGACGGCCTTGAGGTTCTCGGTGCGCAGCTCGGGCACGTCCTGCGCGGCCTTCGCCGGGCTCAGCAGGTGCCCCACTCCGTCACCGAACGCGGAGAGCGCGGAGTAGGCGAACACGCCCGCCCCGAGCTTCGCGGCGCCGTGCGGCCCGCCCTTGTACACGGGGAGGTAGAACGTGAGCGGGTTCGCCAGGTGGGGGGCCACCTGGCGGGAGACCGCACGGCGCTCGAAGTGGTTCTCCGCGACCAGCTTCACCGCGCCGGTCTGCAGGTAGCGCAGACCGCCGTGGAGGAGCTTGGAGGACGCGGAGGAGGTGGCGCCGGCGAAGTCGCCGGCGTCGACCAGTGCCACCCGCAGCCCGGACTGCGCGGCGTGCCAGGCGGTGGAGATGCCCAGGATGCCGCCGCCGATCACGAGAAGGTCGTACGACGCCTTGGAGAGCTGCTCCCTGGTTTCGGCCCGGCTCGGGTTGGAGCCGGAGGCCGGGTGCGTCCCCAGGGCAGGCACGGACTGCAGGGTGGACTGACTGGTCATGTCGGGTTCTTACTCCTCGTCAGAGCTGGTGAGCTCTCTTCGGCTCAGCTCTCGTCGTCGTCGATCCAGCCCATGGTCCGGTCGACGGCCTTGAGCCAGTTCTTGTACTCACGGTCGCGGACGTCCGCGTCCATGCGGGGGGTCCACTCGGCGGCCCGGCGCCAGTTGGCGCGCAGTTCGTCGGTGCTGGACCAGAAGCCGACGGCGAGGCCGGCGGCGTAGGCGGCGCCGAGGCAGGTGGTCTCGGCGACCATCGGGCGCACCACGGGTGCGTCGAGGACGTCGGCGAGGGTCTGCATCAGCAGGTTGTTGGCGGTCATGCCACCGTCGACCTTGAGGGCCACCAGCTCGTCGCCGGAGTCCTTCACCATGGCGTCCGCGATCTCGCGGGTCTGCCAGGCGGTGGCCTCCAGGACGGCGCGGGCCAGGTGCGCCTTGGTGACGTACCGGGTCAGGCCGGCGATCACACCGCGGGCGTCGGAGCGCCAGTGCGGGGCGAACAGGCCGGAGAAGGCCGGCACGAAGTAGGCGCCGCCGTTGTCCTCGACCGAGAGCGCGAGCGTCTCGATCTCGGCCGCGGTGGAGATCAGGCCCATCTGGTCGCGCATCCACTGCACCAGCGAGCCGGTGACGGCGATCGAGCCCTCCAGCGCGAACACGGTCGGCTGGTCGCCGATCTTGTAGCCGACCGTGGTCAGCAGGCCCGCGTAGGAGTTGATGATCTTGTCACCGGTGTTCATCACCATGAAGGTGCCGGTGCCGTAGGTGGACTTGACCTCGCCCTCGGAGAAGCAGGTCTGGCCGAACAGGGCCGCCTGCTGGTCGCCGAGCGCGGAGGCGACCGGGATGCCGCCGAGCAGGTCGCCCAGCTTGCCGCCGGTGACCTCGCCGTAGACCTCGGCGGAGGAGCGGATCTCGGGCAGGATCTGCAGCGGCACGCCGATGGATTCGGCGATCTTCTCGTCCCACTGCGTGGTGTGCAGGTTCATGAGAAGGGTGCGGGAGGCGTTGGTCACGTCGGTGACGTGCTTGCCGCCGTTGACACCGCCGGTCAGGTTCCAGATGACCCAGGTGTCCATGGTGCCGAAGAGGATGTCGCCCGCCTCGGCGCGCTCCTTGAGGCCGTCGACGTTGTCGAGCAGCCAGCGGGCCTTGGGACCGGCGAAGTAGGAGGCGAGGGGGAGACCGGTCTCGCGGCGGAAGCGGTCCTGGCCGACGTTGCGCCCGAGCTCCTTGCAGAGGGCGTCGGTGCGGGTGTCCTGCCAGACGATCGCGTTGTGGACGGGCTCACCGGTGTTCTTGTCCCACAGCACGGTGGTCTCGCGCTGGTTGGTGATGCCGATGGCCTTGATGTCGTCACGGGTGATGCCGGCCTTCTGGATGGCACCGGCGACGACTTCCTGGACGTTGGTCCAGATCTCGTTGGCGTTGTGCTCGACCCAGCCCGGCTTGGGGAAGATCTGCTCGTGCTCCTTCTGGTCGACCGAGACGATCCGGCCGTCCTTGTCGAAGACGATGCAGCGGCTGGAGGTGGTGCCCTGGTCGATCGCGGCGATGAAGGGGCCTGCGGTGTGGGCGTCGGTCACTGTGTGCTCCTCGAAGTTCCGTGGTGTTGGGGCTGAACGTACGGCGCGAGTCGGCTTTTTCAGCGGAGGTTGCTGTTTAGGCGAAGGCGACGTTGTAGATGCCTGCGGCGATCGCGGCGCCGACCAGCGGGCCGACCACCGGGATCCAGGCGTAGCTCCAGTCGGAACCGCCCTTGTTGGGCAGGGGGAGGAGCGCGTGCACGATGCGCGGACCGAGGTCACGGGCCGGGTTGATCGCGTAGCCCGTCGGGCCGCCGAGCGACAGACCGATCGAGACGACCACCAGCGAGGTGATCAGCGCGCCGAGGGTGCCCAGGCCGTTGCCCTTGTCGTTCAGGCCCTGGGTGAGGACGGCGAGCACCAGCACGATGGTGCCGATGATCTCCGTGGCGAGGTTCTGCACCACGTTCCGGATCTCCGGACCGGTGGAGAAGATGCCCAGGACCGGCCCGGCGCCCTTCTCCTCGGCCTCGACGGCCTTGGCCGCCGTGGCCTGCGCACCCGGACCGCCGACGATCTCCTTGTCGGTGAGGTGCGCGTGGAACTGGCCGTAGTAGGCCACCCAGACCAGGGTGGCGCCGATCATGGCGCCCAGCAGCTGACCGCCCCAGTACTCGGGGAGCGTGCTGTAGTCGTGGTTCTTGATCGCGAGTGCGAGGGAGACGGCCGGGTTCAGGTGGGCGCCCGAGAGGGGCGCCGAGGTGTAAACGGCCGTCAGAACGGCGAAACCCCACCCGAAGGTGATGGCGAGCCAACCGGCGTTACGGGCCTTGGAGGCCTTGAGCGTAACGGCAGCGCAGACGCCACCGCCGAGCAGGATGAGTATGGCGGTACCGATGGTCTCGCCGATGAAGATGTCGGAGCTGGACACCCGCGACTCCTTTGTCCTTCGTCCAGGGGACCGAACCCCGGGTCCCTCCGGGAGTTCGAGCTGCCCTCGGGGGTGAGAGCGATGCCGGCCCTTGGCGTTGTCACACTCTAGCGCGTATTGCCGGTAGGTGTTCGACAATGCCGACCGATGGACGGGAGTCTTGCTCCGGCGTTACGCGTGCGTCAAGGGTTCTGTTATCGAAAGTGCGATCGTTATTGATTGCTGTGGGATATCGATCTTTGTCCGGGTCGCACCCGGCCGGGCCGAGGCCCGGGGGCCGCTCTCGCTCCTGGGGTCCTGAACTGCGGTTTTATCCCGCTTTGTTCATCTCAGGGTACGGCTGAGGCCGGTTCGCCGACATGCGAACCGGCCTCGGTCGTCGATCAGCGGCGAGGGGTCAGAACCGCCCCGCGCCCAGGTCCCGCGACACCGCGCGGGCACAGTCGCGCACCGCGGCGATCAGCTCGGGCCGCAGTTCCCCGTCCCGGCACAGCCGCTCCACCGCGCCCGTGATGCCCACCGCGCCCACCGGCATACGGCGCCGGTCGTGGATGGGCGCCGCGACGGAGGCCACGCCCTCCCAGGTCTCCTCCACATCGGCCGCGTACCCACGCGCGCGCGTGATGTCGAGGATGTTCTCGAAGGCGTCCTGGTCGCAGGTCGTGCGGTCGGTGAAGGGCTTGCGGTCGGCCTCCAGGGCCTCGCTGTGCGCGACCGGGTCGTAGGCCGACAGCACCTTGCCCAGGGCCGTGGAGTGCAGGGGTTGCATCGCCCCGATCTCCAGCACCTGCCGGCTGTCGTCGGGCCGGAAGACGTGGTGCACGATCAGCACGCCCTGTTGATGGAGAACGCCCAGGTAGACGCTCTCCCCGCTGGAGCGGGCCAGGTCGTCCGTCCACACCAGCGCCCGCGCCCGCAGCTCGTGGACGTCCAGATAGGTGGTGCCGAGCCGGAGCAGCTCGGCGCCCAGCTGGTACCGCCCGGAGGCGTCGTCCTGTTCGACGAACCCCTCCTGCTGCAGGGTGCGCAGTATGCCGTGGGCGGTGCCCTTGGCGAGACCCAGTGACGAGGCGATGTCGGACAGGCCGAGCCGTCGCTCGCCGCCCGCGAGCAGCCGCAGCATCGCGGCCGCCCGTTCGAGCGACTGGATGTTCCGTGCCATCGCCGTTCTGCCTCCGTCCCTACGACCCTCGCCGTCACGGCCGCCATAACCACCGTTCGGCAATGTCGAACACTACCGGTCCATGTCGACTCTCCGCTAATGGTCGGTCGACACCTGTTACATCACGCGTGGCCCAACCTTGGTCACCCGGCCACACTCGTCCGCCCCGCACCATGGCCGGTACGCGACCAGGAAGCCAGAGCCCGCGACATACTCCCCCACCAGCCGACTCACTCGTCCGCCACATGGACGCCCTGCCCATCCAAGCCCACACCCGGTTAGGCTGACGCAGTGCGTCCCGGTCCGGGCCCGCCCGGGGGGACCGCATAGCCGACAGCCGTCGCATCCAAGGGAGCCCTTCATGGCCTCGTCGCCGCCGTCCCCTTCCACCGACAGCCGGACCCGCGTGTCCGCGCTCCGAGAGGCACTCGCCACCCGTGTGGTGGTCGCCGACGGAGCCATGGGCACCATGCTGCAGGCGCAGGACCCCACCCTGGAGGACTTCGAGAACCTCGAGGGCTGCAACGAGATCCTCAACATCACCCGCCCCGACATCGTCCGCTCCGTCCACGAGGCGTACTTCGCCGTGGGCGTCGACTGTGTCGAGACCAACACCTTCGGGGCCAACACCGCGGCCATGGCGGAGTACGACATCGCCGACCGCGTCCACGAACTGTCCGAGGCCGGCGCCCGCATCGCCCGCGAGGTCGCCGACGAGCACACCGCCGCCGACGGCCGGCAGCGCTGGGTGCTCGGCTCCATCGGCCCCGGCACCAAGCTGCCCACCCTCGGCCATGTGCCGTACGTCACCATCCGTGACGGCTTCCAGCAGAACGCCGAGGGTCTGCTCACCGGCGGCGCCGACGCACTGATCGTCGAGACCACCCAGGACCTCCTGCAGACCAAGGCCTCCGTCCTCGGCGCCCGCCGCGCCATGGAAGCCCTCGGCACCGAGGTCCCGCTCCTGGTCTCCATGGCCTTCGAGACCACCGGCACCATGCTCCTCGGCTCCGAGATCGGCGCCGCGCTCACCGCGCTGGAGCCGCTCGGCATCGACATGATCGGCCTGAACTGCTCGACCGGCCCCGCCGAGATGAGCGAACACCTGCGCTACCTCACCCGGCACTCCCGCATCCCGCTGCTGTGCATGCCGAACGCCGGTCTGCCGGTCCTCACCAAGGACGGCGCCCACTTCCCGCTCGGCCCCGAGGGCCTGGCCGAGGCCCAGGACAACTTCGTCCGCGACTACGGCCTCTCCCTCATCGGCGGCTGCTGCGGCACCACCCCCGAGCACCTGCGCCAGGTCGTCGAGAAGGTCCGGGGCGTCACCCCGCCCGAGCGCAGCCCGCGCCCCGAGCCCGGCGCCGCCTCCCTCTACCAGACGGTCCCGTTCCGCCAGGACACCTCCTACCTGGCCATCGGCGAGCGCACCAACGCCAACGGTTCCAAGAAGTTCCGCGAGGCCATGCTGGCCGCCCGCTGGGACGATTGTGTGGAGATGGCCCGCGAGCAGATCCGCGAGGGCGCCCACATGCTCGACCTCTGCGTGGACTACGTCGGCCGCGACGGCGTCGCCGACATGGAGGAACTGGCCGGCCGCTTCGCCACCGCCTCCACCCTGCCGATCGTCCTCGACTCCACCGAGGTCGACGTCATCCAGGCCGGCCTGGAGAAGCTCGGCGGCCGCGCGGTCATCAACTCCGTCAACTACGAGGACGGCGACGGCCCCGAGTCCCGCTTCGCCAAGGTCACCAAGCTGGCCCGCGAGCACGGCGCCGCCCTGATCGCGCTGACCATCGACGAACAGGGCCAGGCCCGCACCCCCGAGCACAAGGTCGCCATCGCCGAACGGCTCATCGACGACCTGACCGGGAACTGGGGCATCCACGAGTCAGACATCCTCATCGACACCCTGACCTTCACCATCTGTACCGGCCAGGAGGAGTCCCGCAAGGACGGCATCGCCACCATCGAGGCGATCCGCGAACTCAAGCGCCGCCACCCGGACGTCCAGACCACCCTCGGCCTGTCCAACATCTCCTTCGGCCTCAACCCGGCCGCCCGCATCCTGCTGAACTCCGTCTTCCTCGACGAATGCGTCAAGGCCGGCCTGGACTCGGCGATCGTGCACGCCAGCAAGATCCTGCCGATCGCCCGCTTCAGCGAGGAAGAGGTGCAGACCGCCCTCGACCTCATCCACGACCGCCGCGCCGAGGGCTACGACCCCCTGCAGAAGCTCATGCAGCTCTTCGAGGGTGCCACCGCCAAGTCCCTCAAGGCCGGCAAGGCCGAGGAGCTGGCCGCCCTTCCGCTGGAGGAGCGCCTCAAGCGCCGCATCATCGACGGCGAGAAGAACGGCCTGGAGGCCGACCTCGACGAGGCGCTGACCACCCGCGCCGCCCTGGACATCGTCAACGAGACCCTCCTGGACGGCATGAAGGTCGTCGGCGAGCTGTTCGGCTCCGGCCAGATGCAGCTGCCGTTCGTCCTGCAGTCCGCCGAGGTCATGAAGGCCGCCGTCGCCCACCTCGAACCGCACATGGAGAAGTCCGACGCCGAGGGCAAGGGCACCATCGTCCTCGCCACCGTCCGCGGCGACGTCCACGACATCGGCAAGAACCTCGTCGACATCATCCTGTCCAACAACGGCTACAACGTCGTCAACCTGGGCATCAAGCAGCCCGTCTCCGCGATCCTGGAGGCCGCCGACGAGCACCGGGCCGACGTCATCGGCATGTCCGGCCTGCTGGTCAAGTCCACGGTGATCATGAAGGAGAACCTGGAGGAGCTCAACCAGCGCGGCCTCGCGGCCTCCTACCCGGTCATCCTCGGCGGCGCCGCCCTCACCCGCGCCTATGTCGAGCAGGACCTGCACGAGCTCTACGAGGGCGAGGTCCGCTACGCCCGCGACGCCTTCGAGGGCCTGCGCCTGATGGACGCCCTCATCGGCGTCAAGCGCGGGGTGCCCGGCGCCGTCCTGCCGGAGCTGAAGCAGCGCCGGGTGCGGCCGGCCGCCACCGCCGAGGTCGAGGAACGGCCCGAGGAAGGCCATGTCCGCTCCGACGTCGCCGTCGACAACCCGGTGCCCACCCCGCCGTTCTGGGACAGCCGCGTCATCAAGGGCATCCAGCTCAAGGAGTACGCCGGCTGGCTCGACGAGGGCGCCCTCTTCAAGGGCCAGTGGGGCCTCAAGCAGGCCCGCACCGGCGAGGGACCGTCGTACGAGGAACTCGTCGAGACCGACGGCCGCCCCCGGCTGCGCGGCCTGCTCGACCAGCTCCAGACCGAGAACCTGCTGGAAGCGGCCGTGGTCTACGGCTACTTCCCGTGCGTCTCCAAGGACGACGACCTGATCATCCTGGACGAACAGGGCAACGAACGCACCCGGTTCACCTTCCCCCGCCAGCGCCGCGGCCGCCGGCTGTGCCTCGCCGACTTCTTCCGCCCGGAGGAGTCGGGGGAGACGGACGTGGTCGGCCTCCAGGTCGTCACCGTCGGCTCCCGCATCGGCGAGCAGACCGCCAAGCTCTTCGAGGCCAACGCCTACCGCGACTACCTGGAACTGCACGGCCTGTCCGTCCAGCTCGCCGAGGCCCTCGCCGAGTACTGGCACGCGCGCGTGCGCTCCGAGCTGGGCTTCGCCGGCGAGGACCCGGCCGATGTCGAGGACATGTTCGCCCTGAAGTACCGGGGCGCCCGCTTCTCCCTCGGCTACGGCGCCTGCCCCGACCTGGAGGACCGTGCCAAGATCGCCGACCTGCTCCGGCCCGAGCGGATCGGCGTCCACCTCTCCGAGGAGTTCCAGCTCCACCCCGAGCAGTCCACCGACGCGATCGTGATCCACCACCCGGAGGCGAAGTACTTCAACGCACGCTGAGCCCCGCCACGACCCGAGACGTGTCCCACACGGCACACTGATCGGATAAGTCGTACACTGGTCGGTCCACAGCAGGCCGGTTCCCCGCATGGGAACCGGCTTGATCGTCCCTCAAGGAGGTACGTGGATGACCAGCACGGTCCCCGCGCTCGGAACCCGTACGGCCGAAGGATCGGCCCTTCAGGCGGTGCTCCTCGACATGGACGGCACCCTGGTGGACACCGAGGGCTTCTGGTGGGACGTCGAGGTGGAGATCTTCGCCCGCCTCGGCCACACCCTCGACGAGTCCTGGCGCCATGTCGTGGTCGGCGGCCCGATGACCCGCAGCGCCGGGTTCCTCATCGAGGCCACCGGCGCGGCCATCACGCTCGCCGAGGTCAGCGTCCTGCTCAACGACGGCTTCGAGGCCCGCATCGGCAGCGGCCTGCCGCTGATGCCGGGCGCGCAGCGGCTGCTCGCCGAGCTCTACGAGCAGCAGATCCCCACCGCCCTGGTCTCCGCCTCGCACCGGCGCATCATCGACCGTGTCCTGTCCCGGCTGGGCGCCCACCACTTCGGCCTGTCCGTCGCCGGTGACGAGGTCTCGCGCACCAAGCCCCACCCGGACCCGTATCTGCTCGCCGCCGCCGGCCTCGGCGTGGACCCGGCCAGATGCGCGGTCGTCGAGGACACCGCGACCGGGGTCGCCGCCGCCGAGGCCGCCGGCTGCCAGGTGGTCGCCGTACCCTCCGTCGCGCCCATCGCCCCTGCCGAGCGGCGCACCGTCGTCACTTCGCTGGAAGAGGTCGACCTGGCATTCCTGCGCGGACTGATGACGGAAATGCGCTAGCCGTTCACCCAGCGTGCAAAGATCATTGGGTGAAATCGCGGCGGAGATCGGGCGAGGAATTCGCAACTGTTCAACCGGCTGAATTGCGGTGGCGGCGCCGCCCCTCACGCGTGTGACGTTCCCCACGTGCAGGAGAGTCGACAACGTTGCCGAGGTGTGCCATCCACCCCCGATCGGGGGGATTCGGGGTGACCTTGTGTCCCGATTGGGGAGAGGCTGCACTAATCCTGCCGCTGTCGGGTTTTCGGACTGTCCACGCCCGGTTCCACTGCGTGATGGGATCTCAACTCACGCTCCTGTGAACCCTCCTGCAGGCGCCGACTAATCTCGTCGCGAGAACATCGCCGTAACCCCCGTGATCCGCTTCGACACCCCATGTATGCGGGATACACGGACACGAACAGCTCTGGAGAACTTCGAGCATGAACCGCAAGACTTTGGTGCTGCCGGCCGTGGTCGGCCTGCTCACTCCGGTGCTCGCCGCGTGCGGTGGATCCGACAGCGGGAGCAGCAGCAACGACGCGATCGTCGTAGGCACCACTGACCAGTTCACCGCCACGAAGGACGCTCCGGCGCCGGTCGACCCCGCCTACTCGTACGACGTCGGCGGCTGGAACATCCTGCGCCAGACCGTGCAGACCCTCATGTCGCAGCCCAAGGGTGAGGGCGACCCGGTCCCGGACGCCGCCGAGAGCTGCTCCTTCACCGACAGCGGCAGCGAACGCTACGCCTGCAAGCTGCGCGAGGGCCTCAAGTTCTCCAGCGGCGACGCCGTCACCGCCCAGGACGTCAAGTACTCCATCGAGCGCGCCCTGCGCGTCAAGGCCGACACCGGCGTCTACGCCCTCCTCTCGAACATCGACACCATCGAGACCCAGGGCGACCGCGAGGTCATCTTCCACCTCAAGTCCGCCGACGCCACCTTCCCGTACAAGCTGTCCACCCCGGTCGCGGGCATCGTGAACCCGAAGGACTACGAGAAGGACAAGCTCCGCGACGGCTTCGACATCGACGGCTCCGGCCCCTACACCTTCAAGGCCGACGTCCAGAACGACGCGCTCGTCTCCGCCACCTTCACCAAGAACCCCAGCTACAAGGGCGCCGTGAAGGTCAACAACGAGCAGGTCGTCCTGCGCTCCTACGCCGACGCCGACGCCATGGGCAAGGCGATCGACAAGGGCGACATCGACGTCATGACCCGCACCATGTCGCCCGCGCAGATCAACAAGCTCGACACCGGCGACGACTCCAACGTCGACCTCGTCGAGATGGCCGGCCTCGAGATCCGCTACCTCGGCTTCAACACCAACGCGCCCACGGTCAAGTCCAAGGCCGTCCGCGAGGCCATGGCCCAGATCATCGACCGCGCCGCCCTCGTCTCCAAGGTCTACGGCTCCCAGGCCGAACCGCTGTACTCGCTGGTCCCGGCCTCCATCACCGGCCACTCCAACTCCTTCTTCAACAAGTACGGCGACCCCAGCGTCCCCAAGGCCAAGACCCTGCTGACCGCGGCTGGCATCACCACCCCGGTGAAGCTGACCATGCACTACACGACCGACCACTACGGCTCGGCCACCAAGCAGGAGTTCGAGGTCCTCCAGAAGCAGCTCAACAGCAGCGGCCTGTTCGACGTCAGCATCCAGGGCACCCCCTGGGACAAGTACCAGACGGCCGAACGCAAGGGCGCCTACGACGTCTACGGCATGGGCTGGTTCCCCGACTTCCCCGACGCCGACAACTTCCTCGCGCCGTTCCTCGACAAGGACAACTTCCTCAAGTCGCCCTACGTCAACAACAAGATCATCAACACGCTGATCCCCGAGTCCCGCCGCGAGGCCGACCGGGCCAGCGCCACCAGCAGCCTGACCACCATCCAGGACACCGTCGCCGACGACGTCCCGGTGCTGCCGCTGTGGCAGGGCAAGGAGTACGTCGCCGCCCGCAACGACGTCACGGGCGTCGCCTACGCCCTCAACTCCTCCGCCAGCCTCCAGCTGTGGGAGCTCGGTCGCGGCTCCAGCAGCTGACACCCCGCCGCACGGCACGCACACGACGCGAAGGGCGCCCCTCTCCGATCGGAGAGGGGCGCCCTTCGCGTCGTAGCGTCTCCCGCTGCGTCCGTGTCGTCCCCTACTGCGCGCCGGGACGCACCAGACCGCTCTCGTACGCGTACACCGCCGCCTGCACCCGGTCCCGCAGCCCCAGCTTCGTCAGCACATGCCCCACATGCGTCTTCACGGTGGTCTCACTGACGAACAGGTCCGCAGCGATCTCCGCGTTCGACAACCCCCGCGCCACCAGCTTCAACACCTCCACCTCACGGTCGGTGAGCGTGTGCAGGGTGTCGGGCACCGGCTCCTCGCCCGACGGCAGATGCGTGGCGTACTTGTCCAGCAGCCGGCGCGTGATGCTCGGCGCCAGCATCGCCTCGCCGTTCGCCACCACCCGGATCGCCTGCACCAGCTCGTTCGCCGGGGCGTCCTTCAGCAGGAAGCCACTGGCCCCCGCGCGCAGCGCCTCCACCACGTACTCGTCCAGATCGAACGTGGTCAGCACCAGCACCTTCGCCGGACCGTCCCGGCCCGGCCCGGTGATCTGCCGGGTCGCCTCCACACCGTCCATCCGCGGCATCCGGATGTCCATCAGCACGACATCGGGCTGCAGCGCACGCACCTGGTCGAGGGCCTGCAGACCGTCTCCGGCCTCGCCCACGACCGCGATGTCCTGCTCGGCCTCCAGAATCATCCGGAACCCGGTTCGCAGCAGCGGCTGGTCGTCGACCAGTAGGACGCGGATGGCCACGGTAAGTCTCCTTCGCTAGTCCGCGCCCATTCTGCCCTGCGCCAGGTCCCCGGACCCGGCCGACCTCACCGGCAGCGGATACGGCGGGGGAGTACCACCGAACTCCGGGCAGTGCGCCTGATGATCGCACCAGCCGCACAGCTTCGTCGGACGCGGCCGCCACACACCCGACTCCGTCGCCTCCCGGATCGCCTCCCACAACGCCAGCAACTTGCGCTCGACCCGCTGGAGATCGGCCGGCACCGGGTCGTACGTCAGCACGTCACCACTGCCCAGATACACCAGCTGCAGCCGCCGCGGCACCACGTTCTTCAGCCGCCACACCACCAACGCGTAGAACTTCATCTGGAACAGCGCACCCTCGGCGTACTCCGGCCTCGGCGCCTTGCCCGTCTTGTAGTCGACGATCCGCACCTCACCGGTCGCCGCCACATCCACCCGGTCGATGATCCCGCGCAGCCGCAGCCCAGACTCCAGCTCGGTCTCCACGAACAGCTCCCGCTCCACCGGCTCCAGCCGGGACGGATCCTCCAGCGTGAACCAGCGCTCCACGAGCTGCTCCGCCTCACCCAGCCAGCGCGCCAGCCGCTCGCCCTCGGGATCGTCCGCGAACAGCTCACCGACCTCCGGCCTGCTCTCCCGCAGCCGGTCCCACTGCCCCGGAACCAGCGATCTGGCCCACGGCACCGTCCGCTCCGCCGCAGGCGCGTCGAACAACCGCTCAAGCACCGCGTGCACCAACGTCCCTCTGGTCGCCGCCTCGCTCGGCTTCTCCGGCAGCCGGTCGATCACCCGGAACCGGTAAAGCAACGGACACTGCATGAAGTCACTGGCCCGCGAGGGCGACAGCGAGGCGGGCGGCACCGCCGCGGACGCCTGCGCCGCCCCCACCGGCGACTGTGCCTGCGCGACGATGTCCGCGCCCCGAGCCTGTGAGGCGTCCTCGATGCTGCTGTCCATGCCACAGACCATACGGCCCGCCACTGACAGTCACCCAACCCGCACGACAGCCGCACCAACACAAGGGGTGCCGGGGAGAAACGCGTCACGACGGCCGCATACCATCGACCGGAGACGACGCTTCTAACGAGGGGACACCGTGGACGTGAGCGGCGGCAGCGGGCAGCCCCGGTCGGACAACACCGAACCGACCGAGCACCCCGCAGGTCCTACGGCCCCCACCAACGACGCAGGCCCGGCCCCCACCGACGCCCGCGCCAAAGACCCGGACCGGCAGCCACCCGCCGACGCCCCGGCACCCGAACCGGCCACCGACACGCCCCCGGCCCCTCACGAGGCCTCCCAGGAGCCGACGACCGCCGCCCCCACTCCGGAGCCCGGCCCCGAGCCGCCCACGGCCGTCCCCGCACCCCAGGAACCCACCAGCGCCCCCCACCGCGAGCCGGCCACCGATCACGCTCCGGCCCCCGGGGCCGGCCCGGAGCCGACCGCCGGGGTGCGCCCGGCGGACGAAGCCCACCGGGAGCCGGGCGCCGAACCGAGCGCGGCTCCGGAGTCCCGCCCGCAGCCGACCACCGGTCCCCGCGCGGACGGCGAAGCGCACCGGGAGCCGGCCACCGGCCCCGTCCCGGAGCAGGAGCCGCGGCGGCAGCCGGGCGCCGGTGTCACCCCGGCCCCCGACATCCGTGCCGAAGCCGCGTCCGGACCGCGTCCCGCCTCGGTACCCGAGGCGCGCAAGGACTCACCCGCCGAGAGCCCCGAGGGCGACGGACGGGCCCACGCACAGTCCGGGATGGCCAAGGGACGGCCGCCGCAGCGGCCCAAGGAGCCCGGCGGCGGACTGCTCATGGGACGGCCCTTCGGCGTACCCGTGTACGTCGCCCCCAGCTGGTTCCTCGTCGCCGCACTCATCACCTGGGTCTTCGGCGGCCAGCTCGACCGCGTACTGCCCGAACTCGGCGCCGCCCGCTACCTCGTTTCCCTCTTCTTCGCCGTCGCCTTCTACGCCTCCGTCCTGGTCCACGAACTCGCCCACACGGTCGCCGCGATCCGCTTCAACCTCCCCGTCCGCCGCATCCAGCTCCAGTTCTTCGGCGGCGTCTCCGAGATCGAGAAGGAAGCCGAGACCCCCGGACGGGAGTTCGTGCTGGCCTTCGTCGGCCCCCTGCTCTCCCTGATCCTCTCCGGCGTCTTCTACCTCGCCATGCAACCCGTCCAGCCCGGCACCGTCCCCGGCGTCCTGCTGGCCGGCCTCATGGTCTCCAACCTCATCGTCGCCGCCTTCAACCTCCTGCCCGGCCTCCCCCTCGACGGCGGCCGCATGCTCCGCGCCGTCGTCTGGAAGATCACCGGCAGACCCATGAGCGGCACCGTCGCCGCCGCCTGGGTCGGCCGCGCCCTCGCCATCTCCGTCCTCGTCGGCCTCCCGCTGCTCAACCAGTCGGGCGCCTTCGGAGGCGGCGGCGAGGACATCAACGGCATGGACACCGTCACCGACGCCCTGCTCGCCGCCATCCTCGCCGCCATCATCTGGACCGGCGCCGGCAACAGCCTGCGCATGGCCCGCCTGCGCGAACACCTCCCGGAACTACGCGCCCGCACCCTCACCCGCCGTGCCGTCCCCGTCGAGACCGACACCCCCCTCTCCGAAGCCCTGCGCCGCGCCAACGCCGCCGGCGCCCGCGCCCTCGTCGTCGTCGACGCCGACGGCACCCCCCTCTCCCTCGTCCGCGAGGCCGCCATCGTCGGCGTACCCGAACACCGCCGCCCCTGGGTCGCCGTCAGCGGCCTCGCCCAGGACCTCACCGACGGCATGCGCGTCTCCGCGGAACTGGCCGGAGAGGACCTCCTGGACGTCCTGCGCGCCACCCCGGCCACCGAATACCTGGTGGTGGAGGAGACCGGCGAGATCTACGGCGTCCTGTCCGCGGCGGACGTCGAACGGGCCTTCGTCAGGGCCATGGCCCGCCCCAGCTGAACCCCGCCCACCCCGACCGGCGCCCCTTCCCGATGGTCGGAGGCCTCCACAAACCCCGGTAGGCTGGTCACATGTCCGAACCGACCGGTGCCGCCCGCAGGCGCGGGCCCTTCAAGGTCGGGGACCAGGTACAGCTGACCGACCCCAAGGGCCGCCACTACACGTTCACGCTCGAAGCCGGGAAGAACTTCCACACCCACAAGGGCTCCTTCCCGCACGACGAACTGATCGGCGCTCCCGAGGGCAGCGTTGTCCGCACCACCGGCAACGTCGCCTACCTCGCGCTGCGCCCCCTGCTCCCCGACTACGTCCTGTCCATGCCCCGTGGGGCAGCCGTCGTCTACCCCAAGGACGCGGGGCAGATCCTCTCCTTCGCCGACATCTTCCCCGGCGCCCGCGTCGTCGAAGCCGGCGTCGGCTCCGGATCGCTCAGCAGCTTCCTGCTGCGCGCCATCGGCGACCAGGGCATGCTGCACAGCTACGAACGCCGCGCGGACTTCGCCGAGATCGCCCAGCAGAACGTGGAACGCTACTTCGGCGGCCCCCACCCGGCCTGGCAGCTCACCGTCGGCGACCTCCAGGACAACCTCTCGGACACCGACGTCGACCGCGTCATCCTCGACATGCTCGCCCCCTGGGAATGCCTGGAGGCCGTCTCCAAGGCACTCGTCCCCGGCGGCATCCTGTGCTGCTACGTCGCCACCACCACCCAGCTCGCCCGGACCGTCGAGTCCATCCGCGAGATCGGCTGCTTCAACGAGCCGACCTCCTGGGAGACGATGATCCGCAACTGGCACGTAGAAGGCCTCGCCGTCCGCCCCGACCACCGGATGATCGGCCACACCGGCTTCCTGCTCACCGCCCGCCGCCTCGCCGACGGCGTCGAACCGCCCATGCGCCGCCGCCGCCCCGCCAAGGGCGCCTACGGCGAGGACTACGACGGACCCAACGCCGACGGCGGCGCCGGCCGCTGAGCCTGCCCCCTCGGCCGCGCCCGAGGGGCGGTACCCGCACCGCCGACCGACCAACGTACGAGCGCCGCCGCCCAGTTCCCCGGACCCCGCCGGAACTCGGCCGCGGCGCTCACGCGTTGACCGGACAGGCTCACCCGCCGACCGGACAGCAGGCCCGAGGAACCCCACCGCAGCGGAAGCCCACCCCGCCGTTCCCTCCCACTGTGACGTGTGGCACGATGCAGGCCATCCCCCCTGGCACAGGCCTCACAGGAGACACTCCTAGTGCAGCAATCCGTGGTCCCGGAGCTCGCTCACACCGACACCCGCCCCATGCACTGGCTCGCCACCGCCACCGCAGTGGCCGGCGTCGTGGCCCTCTCGTCCTTCCTCCAGCCGGGCTCGGCCAAGGCCGCCCAGCCCACCGCGGGAACGGAGACGAAGCCCGCCGCCGCGGCCGCCGCGCCGCCCAGCACCACCGGCGTGGACTTCCCCCTCGACTGCGGGCCGGTGAAGGAGAAGGTCGTCAAGAAGGCCACCGGCGACCTCGACGGCGACGGCAGACCGGAAACGGTCGCCGTGGTCCACTGCGACTCCGCCATGGGCACCCCGCCCGACGGCGTCTACGTCCTCACCCAGGCCGCCGGAGCCACCCGGCCCCGCGTCGTCGCCACCCTCGTCGAGCCCAAGGACCGGCTCACGGTCACCGACTTCGCCGTCGCCGACAAAACGGTCACCGCCACCATGCTCGGCTATTCATCGGACAATGTGCCCAGTTGCTGTCCGGATGTGAAGACCAGCGCCGGCTGGCAGTGGAACGGCCACGCGTTCGTACGCTCCACCCCCGTGGCCGCCCACAGCGTCTGACGGCCACCCCCGCACCACACAGGCCACGCGGGGTGGCCGGAAAGTCACTCCGCGTCCGGCCCGTACACCTCGACCCCGTCCGCGACCCGGCGCACATGAATGCACTCGCCCGGACACTCCCGCGCCGAGTCCACCACATCCGTCAGCAGCGGCAACGGCACCGGCGCCGTCGCCCCCTTCGCGAGCAGCAGCTCGTCGTCCGAGCCCTTCACATAGGCCAGACCGTCGATGTCCAGCTCGAACACCTCAGGGGCGTACTGGGCACAGATCCCGTCCCCCGTACACAGATCCTGGTCGATCCAGACCTCAAGCGCCTCACCGCCGGCCAGGGCCTCCTGCTGCACGGTCATCTCTCCTGCCCTCGAAAGCGCCGGACCGCAGGATCCGGGGGTCACCCGGTCCCACCCCGGCGGGTGTTGAACGCCCTCGACCCTACCTCCGTCCGGAGCGCACCCACCCGACCCCTCCGCCCCCGCACCGGCCCCGCCCGCCCGCGCACCACCGCGCGTCCGCCCGCGCGGGACAACGGCGCCCGGCCACCGCACCGATCGACTTCAGCCATCCCGAAACCGACGGCAACGATCACGGACACAACTCGGCCGGTCGCTCTGTGTAGGGAACGCGCCACCGGGGCACAACCCCAGAACCGGCATCGGATCGGACAACTCCGGTCAGGTACGACGGGTTTTGACCATGCCAGGCTCGGAACACGCCGCTTCTGAATCGCGTTGAGTGGGTATCCACCCCGCACGAGTAAGAACGCAACGGGTGACCGACGACACACCTTGACAGTCTTTGTGATCTAGGGGTTTCAATCGACACCCACCCAGGTAGGGTCTGGAAGCGTCCAGCTCCCCTTGGAGGAGGTGAGGACCGTGGCAGCCCACGACGACGACATGAACCGCGGCATCCGCCCGGGACGAGGGTCCGACGACCCGGCCGGGCAGATCGCCTACCTTGAGCAGGAGATCGCCGTCCTGCGACGTAAGCTCGCCGACTCTCCGCGACACACGAGGATTCTCGAAGAGCGGATCGTCGAGCTGCAGACGAACCTGGCCGGCGTGTCCGCCCAGAACGAACGACTCGCGAACACCCTCCGCGAGGCCCGCGACCAGATCGTGGCCCTCAAGGAGGAAGTCGACCGACTCGCACAGCCGCCCGCCGGCTTCGGCGTCTTCCTGCAAGCCAACGAGGACGGCACCGCAGACATCTTCACCGGCGGCCGCAAACTGCGGGTGAACGTCAGCCCAAGCGTTGACCTGGACGACCTCAGGCGCGGCCAGGAAGTCATGCTCAACGAAGCGCTCAACGTGGTCGAGGCCATGGAGTACGAGCGCGTCGGCGACATCGTCACCCTCAAGGAGATCCTCGAGGACGGCGAGCGCGCCCTCGTACTGGGGCACACCGACGAAGAACGGGTGGTACGGCTCGCCGAACCACTCCTCGACGTCACCATCCGCCCCGGCGACGCCCTGCTCCTCGAACCCCGCTCCGGCTACGTCTACGAGATCGTGCCCAAGAGCGAGGTCGAAGAACTCGTCCTCGAAGAAGTACCCGACATCGGCTACGAGCAGATCGGCGGCCTCGGCGGCCAGATCGAGGCCATCCGCGACGCCGTCGAGCTCCCCTACCTCTACCCGGACCTGTTCAAGGAGCACGAACTGCGCCCGCCCAAGGGCGTCCTGCTCTACGGTCCCCCCGGATGCGGCAAGACGCTCATCGCCAAGGCCGTCGCCAACTCGCTGGCCAAAAAGGTCGCCGAGGTCACCGGCCAGGCCGCCGGCAAGAGCTTCTTCCTCAACATCAAGGGCCCCGAACTCCTGAACAAGTACGTCGGCGAGACCGAGCGGCAGATCCGCCTCGTCTTCCAGCGTGCAAGGGAGAAGGCCAGCGAGGGCACCCCCGTCATCGTCTTCTTCGACGAGATGGAATCCCTGTTCCGGACCCGCGGCTCCGGCGTCAGCTCGGACGTGGAGAACACCATCGTCCCCCAGCTGCTCGCCGAGATCGACGGTGTCGAAGGCCTCCAGAACGTGGTCGTCATCGGCGCCTCCAACCGCGAGGACATGATCGACCCCGCCATCCTCCGCCCCGGCCGCCTCGACGTGAAGATCAAGATCGAGCGTCCCGACGCCGAGGCAGCCAAGGACATCTTCGGCAAGTACCTCACCGAACGCCTCCCGCTCCACTCCGACGACCTCGGAGAACACGGCGGCAGCAAGGCCACCACCGTCGAAAGCATGATCCAGACGGCAGTGGAACACATGTACGCCGAATCCGAGGAAAACCGCTTCCTGGAAGTCACCTACGCCAACGGCGACAAGGAAGTCCTCTACTTCAAGGACTTCAACTCCGGCGCAATGATCGAAAACATCGTCGGACGCGCCAAGAAAATGGCGATCAAGGACTTCCTCGACCACAACTCCAAGGGTCTCCGCGTCTCCCACCTCCTCCAGGCCTGCGTGGACGAGTTCAAGGAGAACGAGGACCTCCCCAACACCACCAACCCCGACGACTGGGCCCGAATCTCCGGAAAGAAGGGCGAACGGATCGTGTACATCCGTACCCTCATCACCGGAAAGCAGGGCGCGGACACCGGACGCTCCATCGACACGGTGGCGAACACCGGACAGTACCTGTAAAACACAGGGCGGCTGCGGGTGCCCTCACCGGGTACCCGCAGCCGACTGTTTTTCCGGCCAAAACCGGAACCGAGGGCGAGCAAGGCAATGACGCAAATGATCTCCCCACCAGCGCAAAGGCGTTCTAGGCTCTTTCCTACCGCCGAGTCGCGCAGTGCGGGGACGGGCACCGCACACGCACCGGAGCGCCAGCGGTACGCGAGCGCAGCCCACGACCGAGGGCTCCGCCGGGCAAGGAGGGCCGCATGACCGTACGGCGAGTAATGGGCATCGAGACGGAGTACGGCATCTCCGTCCCCGGCCACCCCAACGCCAATGCCATGCTCACCTCATCCCAGATCGTCAACGCCTACGCGGCGGCGATGCACCGGGCCCGACGCGCCCGCTGGGACTTCGAGGAAGAAAACCCCCTGCGGGACGCCCGAGGCTTCGACCTCGCCCGCGAGGCCGCCGACGCCAGCCAGCTCACCGACGAGGACATCGGCCTCGCCAACGTCATCCTCACCAACGGCGCCCGCCTCTACGTCGACCACGCCCACCCCGAATACAGCGCCCCCGAGGTCACCAACCCCCGCGACGCCGTCCTCTGGGACAAGGCCGGCGAACGCATCATGGCCGAAGCCGCCGAACGAGCCGCCGCACTCCCCGGCGCCCAGCCCATCCACCTCTACAAGAACAACACCGACAACAAGGGCGCCTCCTACGGCACGCACGAGAACTACCTGATGAAGCGGGAAACCGCCTTCTCCGACATCGTGCGCCACCTCACCCCCTTCTTCGTCTCCCGCCAGGTCGTCACCGGCGCCGGCCGCGTCGGCATCGGCCAGGACGGCCACGAACACGGCTTCCAGCTCAGCCAGCGAGCCGACTACTTCGAGGTCGAGGTAGGCCTGGAGACGACGCTGAAGCGCCCCATCATCAACACCCGCGACGAGCCCCACGCGGACGCGGAGAAATACCGCCGCCTCCACGTGATCATCGGCGACGCGAACCTGTCGGAGATCTCGACGTACCTGAAACTGGGTACGACGGCACTGGTCCTCTCGATGATCGAGGACGGCTTCATCGCCGTCGACCTAGCCGTCGACCAGCCCGTACGCACCCTCCACCAGGTCTCCCACGACCCCACGCTCAAGCGCCTCGTCACCCTCCGCAGCGGACGCACACTCACCGCCGTCCAGCTCCAGATGGAGTACTACGAGCTGTCGCGCAAATACGTGGAGGAGCGCTACGGCGCCGACGCCGACGACCAGACCAGGGACGTCCTCGCCCGCTGGGAGGACACCCTCAACCGCCTGGAACACGACCCCATGAGCCTCGCCGGAGAACTCGACTGGGTTACCAAACTGGAGCTCATGGAGGGCTACCGGCGCCGCGACGGCCTCGACTGGGACGCCGCCAAGCTCCACCTCCTCGACCTCCAGTACGCCGACGTCAGGGCCGAGAAGGGCCTCTACAACCGCCTCGCGGCCCGCGGCCGCATCAAGCGGCTCCTGGACGAGAGCGACGTCGACAGGGCCCGTACGAGCCCGCCGGAGGACACCCGGGCCTACTTCCGCGGCCGCTGCTTGGAGCAGTACGCCGACGACGTCGCCGCGGCCAGTTGGGACTCGGTGATCTTCGACCTCCCCGGCCGCGACTCCCTCCAGCGCGTCCCAACCCTGGAACCGCTACGCGGAACGCGAAATCACGTCAAGGAGCTCCTGGACCGCTGTCGCACCGCAGAAGACCTGGTCAGGGTCCTCTCCGGCGGCTGAGCGAGCACTCGGACGACACCGGGCGGGCGGGGTCAAAATCCCGCCGCCCGGGAATCATCGAGGTGGCCCCCGTACGTTGGAGAAACTGCGGGGCCGATGTCGGACCCGGCTTGTAGGGTCTGATCATCACCGATCGGCAGGAATGCCGACCTGACGACCATGTCGGGCGAACTGAGCGGGGTGAGGGTTGTGGCAACCAAGGACACCGGCGGCGGACAGCAGAAGGCGACGCACTCCACCGAGGAGGTCGAGGAGCAGGCGGCAGAGTCGCAGGCTTCGGGGGACCTCAAGGAACGGCACGAGAAGCTGAGCGACGACGTCGACTCGGTTCTTGACGAAATCGATGACGTACTTGAGGAGAACGCCGAGGATTTCGTGAGGTCCTTCGTGCAAAAAGGTGGAGAGTAAAGGCCGATTGGCCACATCGCCTTCGAAATGAAGGATTCGGGGGGGTTGGGTGGCTGAGGAGCCGAGCGCGAAGCACTGCAGGAAATGCGGGCGGGATCTGCCTCCTGCGGCGTTCGCTCGCGACAAGAACCGGCGCGATGGCCTCCAGGTGCGCTGCCGGGAGTGCGTGGCGGAGTACGGTGCCGCGCACTACCGGCGTCGTCGGGAGGCCATTGGGAAGACCGTCCGAGAGAAGGTGGATGTCCCGGCCGGGCACAAGCGGTGCCCGCAGTGCGAAGTCGTGAAGCCACACTCCGAATGGGAGCGCAACAAGTCTTCGTCGGACGGCTGGGCAAGCTATTGCCGTGCGTGCCGCGCGGAGCGGAACCGGGTCAGTTACGTCAAGCGCAAGTACGGCCTCACCGAAGTCGAGCGTGACGCGCTGATCGCCTCGCAACGGGGCGTCTGCTGTATCTGTCTATCCGCCCCCGCCGCGCATGTGGATCACTGCCATGAGACGGGTAGGGTCCGTGGCGTACTGTGCTTCAGCTGCAATGCCGCGCTGGGGCAGTTCAAGGATCAGCCCGAGGTCATAAGGCGGGCTGCAGCATACGTGGAAGGAAACGCGTGGAAGCCAACACTCGTAGCACCGGGCGTCTACCAGCTGCCTTCCTGACGCCTGGGTCCTCTTCGTTCATGGACTTTCTCGGTGAGCACCAGCCGGAGTTGCTGCCCGGCAAGCGGCAGTTGCCGCCCACGCAGGGGGTGATCGAGGCGCCGCACGGGACGACGATCGTCGCGGTGACCTTCCCCGGGGGCGTGGTGCTCGCCGGTGACCGTCGGGCCACGATGGGCAACGTGATCGCTCAGCGGGACATCGAGAAGGTGTTCCCGACCGACGAGTACTCGGCCGTCGGTATCGCCGGCACCGCCGGTCTCGCCGTGGAGATGGTGAAGCTCTTCCAGCTGGAGCTGGAGCACTTCGAGAAGGTCGAGGGTGCTCAGCTGTCGCTGGAGGGCAAGGCGAACCGGCTGTCGACGATGATCCGCTCCAACCTCGGCATGGCCATGCAGGGGCTGGCGGTTGTGCCGTTGTTCGCCGGGTTCGACGTGGACCGGGCCAAGGGGCGGATCTTCTCGTACGACGTCACGGGTGGCCGTTCCGAGGAGCACAACTTCTCCGCGACGGGCTCCGGCTCGATCTTCGCGCGGGGTGCGATGAAGAAGCTGTTCCGTGACGATCTGACCGAGGAGCAGGCGACCACACTGGTGGTGCAGGCTCTGTACGACGCGGCCGACGACGACTCCGCGACCGGTGGTCCGGATGTCGCGCGCCGGATCTACCCGATCATCACCGTGATCACCGAGGACGGGTTCCGTCGGCTCACCGACGACGAGTCCGCCGAGCTCGCCCGTGCGGTACTGGCGCGCCGTCTGGAGCAGCCGGACGGCCCGCGCGCGGCGCTGCTGTAGGGCGCTCGGCGCTCTTTTCAAGGTGATCCCAGTGACTTCGACGGAACCCTAAGGAAGGGGACGGATACCGGTGTCGACGCCGTTCTATGTCTCACCTCAGCAGGCGATGGCGGACCGTGCCGAGTATGCCCGTAAGGGCATCGCGCGTGGCCGCAGCCTGGTTGTGCTTCAGTTTGCCGACGGCATTGTGTTCGTCGGTGAGAACCCGTCCCGTGCGCTGCACAAGTTCAGCGAGATCTATGACCGGATCGGTTTCGCGGCCGCCGGCAAGTACAACGAGTACGAGAATCTGCGGATCGGTGGTGTGCGGTACGCGGATCTGCGTGGTTACACCTATGACCGTGACGATGTGACCGCGCGTGGTCTTGCCAACGTGTACGCGCAGACGCTGGGCACGATTTTCTCGAGTGCGGCGGAGAAGCCGTACGAGGTGGAGCTGGTTGTCGCCGAGGTGGGGGAGACTCCCGAGGGTGACCAGATCTATCGGCTGCCGCACGATGGTTCGATCGTGGATGAGCATGGTTCGGTCGCGGTGGGTGGCAATGCGGAGCAGATCAGTACGTATCTGGACCGTGAGCATCGGGAGGGGATGACTCTTGCCGAGGCTCTGAAGCTGGCTGTGACGGCTCTGTCGCGGGAGCCGAACGGGACGCAGCGGGAGATTCCGGCGGAGCGGCTTGAGGTCGCGGTGCTGGACCGTACGCGTCCGCAGCAGCGGAAGTTCAAGCGCATCGTGGGTCCGCAGCTGGGCCGGTTGCTGGAGGCCGATGGTGCGGCGACGGCGGCCGAGGCGGAGGCCGATGCGGAGGAGTCCGGCGGGGACGTCGAGTAGTCCTGTTCTTGTCTCACCCGCTCAGCGCGCCCCGTCCGGGAGTTTCCGGGCGGGGCGCGGGTGTTTTCGTGGTGTCAGGGGCGTGGCGGGGGTGCTGTGGAGCCTCGTACGACGAGTTCGACGGGGATGTCCCCGGCTTCTGGTTCCCGGCCTTCCAGGACGGCGAGGAGGGCTCGCATGCCGTGTTCGCCGAAGAGTTCGGCGTCGAGTCGTACGGTGGTGAGTTCGGGGTCGATGGCGGTGGCGAGGGCGAGGTCGTCGAGGCCGGTGACGGAGATGTCGTCGGGGATGCGGAGGCCGAGGCGGCGGAGGGCTTTGTAGGCGCCGGCGGCGAGTTTGTCGTCGTCGCAGACGAGGGCGGTGGGGCGGGGGCCGGGGGTGGTGAGGGCGGTTTCGGTGGCTGCGAGGGCGCCTTCGATGGAGATGGGGGCGTGGACGGTGCGTACCGTGGCGTCGGGCACCCCGGCCGTGCGTGCGGCCAGTTCTCGGGCGCGTACTTCGAAGGTCCATGAGGCGACGTCCGCGGCCAGGTGCAGGAAGTGCCGGTGGCCGAGGTCCAGGAGGTGTTCGGCGACCTGGCGTACGCCGTCGGCGATGTCCAGGTTGACGGTGGCGGCGCCGTGGCTGCCTTCGGGGTCGCTGTCGAGCATGACGAGGGGGAGTTGGTCGCCGCGGATGGTGGTGAGGGCGTCGGCGGCCATGGAGGAGGCGATGACGCCGTCGAGGGCGGCCTGGGCGGAGGCGAAGGGGTCGGGGGCGGGGCCGATGCCTTCGGGGGAGGGGTAGAGGACGACGCCGAAGCCGTGTTCGGAGGCGACGCGGGCGGCGCCGGTGTAGACGCCTGCGAAGAACTCGGTGGTGAGGGCGGGGACGACCAGGAGGACGGTCCGGGTGTGGCCGAGGCGGAGGTTGCGGGCGGCGAGGTTGGGGCGGTAGCCGAGGGTGCGGGCGGCTTCGCGGACGCGTTCGGCGGTGGTTTCGGAGACGCGGCCGCGCCATTTGTCGCCGAGGACGAGTGACACGGCTGCCTGGGAGACGCCGGCGGCCTGGGCTACGTCGCGGCTCGTGGGGCGCGTGTTGCTGCGTGCCACCGGGGGTGTGCTCCGTTCGTGTGGACGTGTGAACAGCGCACATGGTACGTATGGGCGGCGACGTTATACGTAACACTTGGAGGCGGGTCATGGCCGCGGGGTATCTGGAGATCCTCAGGGCGAGGCACGCGGCCCGGTTGCTGGCGGGCACTCTGGTGGGGCGGTTGCCCAATGCGACGGCCGCCATCGCGATCGTGCTGTTCGTGCGTACGGAGGGTGGTACCTACAGCCTGGCGGGGGCGCTCGCGGCGGCGTACGGCGTGGCCAATGCGGTCGGTCAGCCGGTGCTCGGCCGGCTGGTGGATCTGCACGGTCAGCCGCGTGTCCAGTTGCCTGCGGCGCTGGCGTCGGCGCTCGCCATGGCCGGGTTCGCGTTCGCCGGTACCGATCCGCTGCCGCTCGCCTACGTGTGCGTGGCGGCGGCCGGGCTGTTCACTCCTCCTTTGGAGGGCGGTCTGCGTGCCCTGTGGCCGAGTGTGCTCGGCAGGGAGGACCGGGTTCACACGGCGTATGCGATGGATGCGGTGGCGCAGGAAGTGATGTTCACCGTGGGGCCGTTGCTGGTGACGTTGTGCGTGTCGTTGTGGTCGGCGCGGGTGGCGTTGCTGGTGGTGAACGTGGTGGGGGTGCTGGGGGCGCTGTCGGTGGTGGTCTCGCCGCCTTCGCGTGGGTGGCGTTCGGCGCCGCGTGAGGCGCACTGGCTCGGTGCGCTGCGGTCGTCGGGTCTGCTGGCTCTGCTGGCCGCGTTCTTCTTCGTCGGGATCGCCCTGGGTTCGATCACGGTGGCGTCGGTGCCGTATGCGGACGACCACGGTGGTGACGTGGTGTACGGCTGGATGATGGCGGCCCTGGGGCTGGGTGCGCTGTTCGGGGGGACCGTGTACGGGGCGCGGCAGTGGCCGGGGGAGCCGGCGCGGCGACTGCGGGGACTGGTGGCGCTTCTGGCGGTGTGTTATCTGCCGCTGATGGTGATGCCCGGTGCGGTGGCCATGGTGTTGCTCACGGTTCTCGCGGGTGTGTTCCTCGCTCCTGCCATCGCATGTGCGTTCGTGCTGGTGGACCGGCATGCGCCGAGCGGGACGGTCACCGAGGCGTTCTCGTGGATTGTGACGACGTTCACAGTGGGGGCGTCGGTGGGAACGGGCCTTGCGGGCCCGGTGGTCGAGGCGGGCGGGGCGCTGTGGGGGTTCGCGGTGCCGGGGGCGGCGGGGGGTGTGTCGTTGCTGGTCCTGGTGGTCACGGGGCGGGTCCTCGCAGCTCCCGGTGGGGGTGCGGTGGTTGCTGCCGGTTCGGAAAATGATCCAAATCGTGCTGCCGAACCCCGTTTCAGCTCAGGGGATCGGGCGTAATGTTCAGTCATGGACCGCCGCATTTTCGGGCTGGAGAACGAGTACGGCGTCACGTGCACGTTCAGGGGACAGCGCCGCCTGTCGCCTGACGAGGTGGCGCGGTACCTCTTCCGCCGTGTCGTGTCATGGGGCCGTAGCAGCAATGTCTTTCTGCGGAACGGCGCCCGGCTCTATCTCGACGTGGGCTCACATCCGGAATACGCGACACCCGAGTGTGACAATGTGACCGAACTGGTCACCCACGACAAGGCCGGCGAGCGCATTCTCGAAGGGCTGTTGGTGGACGCCGAACGACGCCTGCATGAGGAAGGAATCGCGGGCGACGTCTACCTTTTCAAGAACAACACGGACTCGGCGGGCAACTCCTACGGTTGCCACGAGAACTATCTGGTGGCGCGGCACGGGGAGTTCTCCCGCCTCGCGGACATCCTCATTCCGTTCCTGGTGACCCGGCAGCTGCTGTGCGGCGCCGGCAAGGTGCTGCAGACGCCGCGCGGTGCGGTGTACTGCGTGAGCCAGCGGGCGGAGCACATCTGGGAGGGCGTCTCCTCGGCGACGACGCGTTCCCGGCCGATCATCAACACGCGCGACGAACCGCACGCGGACGCCGAGCGCTACCGCCGGCTGCACGTCATCGTGGGCGACTCGAACATGTCCGAGACGACGATGCTGCTGAAGGTCGGCGCCACCGACCTGGTGCTGCGCATGATCGAGGCGGGCACGGTGATGCGGGACCTGACCCTGGAGAACCCGATCCGGGCGATCCGCGAGGTCAGCCACGACATCACGGGCCGGCGCAAGGTGCGCCTGGCCAGCGGCCGGGAGGCCTCCGCCCTCGAGGTGCAGCGGGAGTACTACGAGAAGGCCGTGGACTTCTGTGAGCGCCGCGGTATCCGCACCGGCACGGTCGAGCAGGTGCTGGAGCTGTGGGGCCGGACGCTGGACGCGATCGAGGCGGAGGACCTGGACCGGATCGGCACCGAGATCGACTGGGTGATGAAGTACAAGCTCATCGAGCGGTACCGGGCCAAGCACAACATGACCATGTCTCATCCGCGCGTGGCGCAGATAGACCTCGCTTATCACGACATTCACCGTCGTCGGGGTCTGTATTACCTGCTGGAGAAGAAGGGGCAAGCCGCGCGGATCTGCAATGACTTGAAGATCTTCGAGGGCAAGTCGGTGCCGCCGCAGACGACTCGGGCGCGGTTGCGCGGTGACTTCATCCGGCGGGCCCAGGAGCAGCGCCGGGACTTCACGGTCGACTGGGTGCATCTGAAGCTCAACGACCAGGCGCAGCGCACTGTGTTGTGCAAGGACCCGTTCCGTTCGGTCGACGATCGGGTGGAGAAGCTGATCGCCGGTATGTGAGCCGGTATGTGAGCGAACGCCACACGGGCGCCGTACTTTCCGGTACGGCGCCCGTGTCACGTCGTAGAGTTGCGCGCACGCCATCCGCAAGATCGACCGATTACGAGGCTCTTCCGTGCGCCGACGCTCTCTTCTCCTTGCCGCTGTTCCCGTAGGACTGGTCACGGTCGCCGGGTGTGGTGACAACTCGTCCTCTTCCAGCAAGGTCAGCGCGTCGCCGCAGGCGTCGGCTTCCTCGGTGCCGCCGCCGAAGATCGTGGACGGGCCGTTGCCGGCGATCACGGCGGGGACGAAGTTCGACGAGAAGCCGACGGTCGCGAAGGGTTCGGGGGATCCGTCGAAGAACCTGGCGGTCAAGACGGTGATCGCGGGCAGTGGCAAGGCGGTCGCGGAGAACGATTTCATCCAGGCCAACTACCTGGGGCAGATCTGGTCCACGGCGAAGGTCTTCGACCAGTCGTACGACCGTGAGCCGCTGCTCATGCAGCTTGCCGCGGGCAGCATCATCGACGGCTGGCGGTACGGGCTGGCCGGGAAGAAGGTCGGCAGCCGGGTGCTGATGGCCGTGCCGCCGACCTGGGGGTACGGCAGTTCGGGCAATGCGCAGGCGGGGATCAAGGGCACGGACACGCTGGTGTTCGTGGTGGATGTGCTGAACTCGTTCAACTCGAAGAGTTCCAGCACGGGCAAGGAGGTCGCGCAGAGCGACTCCGCGCTGCCGAAGGTGGGGACGAACACCGACGGCAAGGCTCCGTCGATCGACATTCCGAAGGTCAACCCGCCGAAGAAGCTGGTGTCGAACTATGTGCTGGAGGGTGACGGCGCGGAGGTGAAGGCGTCGCAGACGATCCTGTGCCAGTTCAAGGGTGAGGTCTGGGACAGCGGCAAGGCCTTCGAGCAGACGTATGAGAGCGGGCGGCTGGCCCAGTTCTCGATCGAGCAGATGCAGCAGGTCCTCAAGGGGCTGTCGCAGGGGCTCACCGGCAAGAAGGTGGGCAGCAGGGTGCTGGTCGTGGTGCCGCCGGATCTGGCCTATGGGAACAACCCGCCGAGCGGTGGTGTGGTGAAGAAGGGGTCCACGCTGGTGTTCTCGGTGGACATCCTGGCGGCGATGTAGTCGGGCGGGCGTGAGCGGGGCGGGGATGAAAGAATGTCCGGGTTCCGTGTCGTACACAAGCAGGAGCTAGAGACGTGAGCATCGACAAGCCCGAGATCGACTTCCCGGAGGGCCAGCCCCCGGCGGATCTGGAGATCAAGGACATCTGGGAGGGCGAGGGCGAGGTGGCCCAGGCGGGCCAGACCGTCACCGTGCACTACGTGGGTGTCGCGTTCAGCACCGGCGAGGAGTTCGACGCCAGCTGGAACCGGGGCGCTCCGTTCCGCTTCCCGCTGGGCGGTGGCCGGGTCATCAAGGGCTGGGACCAGGGTGTGCAGGGCATGAAGGTCGGCGGTCGTCGCCAGCTGACCATCCCGGCCCACCTCGCCTACGGTGACCAGAGCCCGACGCCGGCGATCCAGCCCGGTGAGACGCTGATCTTCGTCGTGGATCTGCTCGGGGTCTGATCGTCGTTCCCGGTCGGCGCCGTCGGGTGCCGGCCGTTCCCGGTCGGACACCGGCCGGCCGAGGGCTCGTGCCGTGCGCACGGGCCCTCGTTGTTTGTCATGTCCTGCCCGCTTCGGTCCTCGTTGTTTGGACTGGCTTTTGCCGTGACACTCCGGAGCGGTACGGTCATCGGTCAGGAGCACCATAGGGAAGGCGAAGGGCGTCGATGGCCATTGCCAAGGCCGAGCGGCTGATGAACCTGGCGCTGTGTCTGCTGGGGACGCGACGGCCGCTCAGCAAGCGTGAGCTGCGGGAATCCATTGAGGCCTACCTCGAAGCGGGCAGCGACGACTCCTTCAACCGGATGTTCGAGCGGGACAAGGACGATCTGCGCGAGCTCGGGCTGGTGATCGAGACCGTGGAGAACCTGGACGGCGAGGTCGGCTATCTGGCGCGCCGTGACAGCAACCGGCTGCCGCCGATCACCCTGGACGCCGAGGAGGCCGCCGCCCTCGGGCTGGCCGCCAAGGTCTGGCAGCAGGCCCGCCTCGCGGGTGCCGCCAGCGGTGCGCTGCAGAAACTGCGGGCGGCCGGGCTGCCGGAGGACGTCGACCCGTACGAGGTCCATGGCGCCCTGGAACCGCGGATCCCCGTGCACGAGGCCGCGTTCGAGCCGCTGATGCTGGCCTGCCGCGACCGCCGCCCGGTCCTCTTCGACTACCGCAAGGCCACCGCCGCCCACCCCGAGCCCCGGCATGTCGAGCCGTGGGCCCTCGAGTGCTGGCGAGGCCACTGGTACCTGGCGGGCTGGGACCGCGACCGGGGCGCCGAGCGGGTGTTCCGGCTGTCCCGGATCACGGGGAAGGTCCGCTCCCGGGGCACCGGCTTCACCGCGCCCGTCCCGGACGTCGTCACCGTCCGCGAGACGGTCGCGAGCTGGGCCGGGGAGATCGCCGACCGCTCCGCGCTGATCCGGCTGCGTTCCGGGTCCGGCTACCCCCTTCGGGCGAAGGCCACGGCGGTGCGGGAACTCGGTGACGGCTGGGACGAGTTGGAGATTCCGTACGGGCACGGGCTGGACGCCTGGCTGGTGGAGTTCGGGCCGGACGTGATGGTCCTGGAGCCGGCCGAGCTGCGTGCGGACGTGGTGGACCGGCTGCGTGCCGTGGCCAAGGGCTGAGGGGGAGCGGGACAAGACAGTGGCAGGCAAACCGGTCAGGCCCGTGAACGCCATCGACCAGACCCGGCGGATGCTCTCCCTGGTGACGTATCTGCGCGAGCGCCCCGGCGCCCGGATCGCGGACGTCGCCCGCGCCTTCGGGATCACCGAGGACGAGCTGGTCTCCGACCTGGACGTGCTGCCCATGTGCGGCACCAGCTTCCGGGGCGGCGATCTGCTGGACATCGACACCGACGGCGAGCGGATCTGGTGGCACAACGCGGCCGCGCTCGGCGAGGAGGCCGCGGAACCGCTCAGGCTGGCCGCCGACGAGGCGACCGCGCTCCTGGTCGCCGCCCGTGCGGTGGCCACCCTGCCCGGACTGCGCGAGGGCGACCGGCAGGCGCTGTTGCGGGCCACCGCCAAGGTGGAGACCGCGGCCGGCGAGGCGGGCGACGCCAGTGCCCGCCTTTCGGTGACCTTCGAGGCCGAGGGCGGCGTCTTCGCCGACGTCGACCGGGCGATCGCCGAGCGCCGCCGGCTGTGGATCCGCTACTACTCGCCGGCCCGGGACGAGGTCACCGAGCGCGAGATCGACCCCATCCGCCTGGTCAGCGTCGGGCACACCTATGTGGAGGCCTGGTGCAGGCGCTCCGAGGCCCGGCGGACCTTCCGGCTCGACCGGGTGGCGGAGATCAGGATCCTGGACGAGCCCTCCGCGCCCCCGGAGATCGAGCTGCGCGACCTGTCCGAGGCGCTGGTGCAGCCGGCCGCCGAGGATCCCGAGGTGGTCGTCGAGGTCGGCCCGGCCGGCCGCTGGGTCGCCGAGTACTACCCGCACGACAGCGCGGATGAGCTTCCCGACGGCGGGCTGCGTATTACCCTGCGCACCCCCGATCCGGCCTCCCTGCGCCGGCTGGCGCTCAGGCTCGGCGGCGACGGCCGGATCGTGTCACCGCCCGAGCTGGCCGACAGCGCCCGCCGGGCGGCTCGCGAGGCACTGGCGGCGTACGACCACGACGTGGAGAGGCAGGGGCGAGGGATTTGAACGAGTCTTCGGGTTCCGGTGTCGCAGGCGCGGGGGAGATCACGGTTGCGGCCGCATTCGCAGGGATGAGAAGAGTGGTCCCCGTGGTGTTCAGGGCCGGCTGCCCGGACTGCCGGGGCAGTTTCGAGCTCACCGCGAGCGCCCTGCGCCTGGCCATCGGAGCCACCAGCAAGACGACGTTCTACTCCTTCACCTGCCCCGACTGCGGGGCCGCCGTCCGCAAGCCCGCCGGCGAGCGGATCGTCGAGCTGCTCACCGGCGGCGGGGTCAGGACACTGCGGCTGCATTCCGCTGTCCAGTAGCGCGAGACAAGAACAGCCGGGTCACGTCACCATGACCCGGCTGCCGCTCAGCGCGTCGCGGGAATGCTCAGCAACGGCCTCCCTTGGCGGACGCGAAGGTCATCGGCTTGGCGTACACCACGACGTGGCCCTTTCCGTCCGCATCCACGTTCGCGCACCACTTGTTGTCGACCAGCGCGTTGGTGGTGCCGGCGAAGGCCGATTTTTCGGAACAGGTGTTGTGGTAGTAGATCGTGTAGGTGACGTCCCCGTCCCCCCAGGAGTAGTTGAAGCAACCCACGCTGCCGCGGTGAACGGAGTCGGCGTCGAGGGAGGCTGCGCCAGCCGGAGCGGCGGACCCCATGACCAGAAGTGCCGCTGAGCCAACGGCCATGACGCCGAAACGCTGCCTGAGATTCACTTTTCCCCCTTGGGAATTTCAATGGATGAGGGCGAGGGGAAGAGGCAGCCGCCTGGTACCCGCGCGATTGCGTGAATGGTGACTCTCTGTAATCCCCAGGCCTCAGGTCGGTCACGAGAATACCGGGGTGTGATCTTCCCTTGTCAATGTCATTTGCAGGCGTCGAGTCGCCATGCATGGACGCGCCCGCCCGCTCCCTGGGTCCCGACCGTCCCCAGGGCCGTCTATGCTCGGTGGCATGTTCTGGCCGATGTTCGCGGTAGCTGTGGGTTTCCTGGGGCTCGCCGTCCTCGGTGTGCTGGCCGTCCGGGTCTTCCTGGAGGCGCAGCGTCTCGGCAGGCAGGTCACGGACTCCGCGCGCCGTATCAACAGGGCGGCCGAGGACCTGGAGCGGGCGTCCATGAGCGCCACTCGCGCTGTCGACTCGCTGTGAAGGTTGCTTTGGCGGTCCTGTGAGTCTTGGGGTGGGAGCGTTTTGGGTCACTTCGCCCTGTCACGCGGGACGCTGTGGCAGGTACGCTGCTGTTCGCGGTGCGGAGAACGAGGCGCGTACCGCTGCCCGGGAGTACGCACGGGGATTGCTCCACGTTCACCCCTGAGCGTTACGATCGCTGTCAGCACGACGTTCGGACAAGTGTCTGACTGGTCGGGCAGGCCCGTCGCCCCGCCTCGGTGAGAAGGTGAAGATTTATGTTTCGCAACGGACTTGAGCCGTGGCACCTGCTGATCCTCGTTGTGGTGATCCTCCTCGTTTTCGGATCCAAGAAGCTGCCGGACATGGCGCGTTCGCTCGGCAAGTCCGCCCGGATCCTGAAGAGCGAGGCGAAGGCGATGAAGGAGGAGGGCAAGCAGGCCTATACCGCCGAGTCGTCCGCCGAGGAGCCCGCTCCCGCTCAGCGCACGATCCAGTCCTCGCCGGGCGACGTGACCAGCTCCCGCCCGGTCAACGAGCCGTCGGACACGACTCAGCGCTGACGTGAGGACCGGGGCTCTCCGGTCCGCTGCACGAGATGAGGATGTGGGTTGCCCAAGTCTGCCCGCAAAAAGGAGAGGGATCCCGAGGGCCGGATGCCGCTCGCGGATCACCTGCGTGAGCTGCGCAACCGGCTTGCCAAGGGTGTCCTGGCGATCCTCGTGGTCACGATCGTCGCGGCCTTCTTCTACAGGGACATCATCGAGGTCGTCACCAGGCCGATGCTCGACCAGATCGGCTGTTCCCAGTCCTTCGGGGAACTGGCCAAAACCAAGAACGCACACTGCGCGCACATCACCGTCAGCGGTCTGCTGGCCCCGTTCACCCTGGCGCTGAAGGTCGCCCTGATGGCCGGTGTCGTGTTCGCGTCGCCGGTGTGGCTGTACCAGCTGTGGGCGTTCGTCGCGCCGGGCCTGCACCGCAACGAGAAGAAGTACGCCTACGGCTTTGTCGGCTTCGGCTTCCCGCTCTTCCTAACCGGTGGCTACATCGCGTTCCACGTGCTGCCCACCACGGCCAAGCTGATGATCGGCCTCACGCCCGCCGGTGCCGAGAACCTGTTGCCGCTTGACGATCTGCTGGACCTGGTCACCCGCATGATCGTCGTCTTCGGTCTCGCCTTCGAGATGCCCTTGCTGCTGGTGATGCTCAACCTCACCGGTGTGCTGTCCGGGCGGCGCATGTGGGGCTGGTGGCGCGGCATGGTCGTTGGCATCACCATCTTCGCGGCCGTGGCCACACCAACCCCCGACCCGATGACGATGCTGGCGCTGGCCGCGCCGATCTGGGGGCTCTACTTCATCGCCGTGGCCATCGGGCTGCTCAACGACCGGCGCCGGGCGCGCCGCGAGGCCGAGGGACCGGGCGACAACGAGGCCTCCGAGCTGGACCTCACTCCCGAGGACATCGGCGAGGTCGAGACCGTCTCCGCCAGCCGCGCGCTGCCCGAGGCCGGTCCTGACCGGGTCAACGGCTACGACGACGTGACCTGACCGGACTCCACGTCACAAAGAGGTGCCCGCGTCCCAGGACGCGGGCACCTCTTTGTCGTCCGTCGTCCCATCTTCCGGATAATGATCGTCCTGTTGTCAGTGGGGACCGGTACGCTCGAAAGCACGATGACAGAGGACCTCTCACCGGCCGAGCGGTATGCGGCGGCCCGCAGGCGGGCCGCCGAGCAGGCCACCGCGCTCGCGTCTTTCCGCGAGATGTATGACTTCGGCCTCGACCCCTTCCAGATCGAGGCCTGCCAGGCGCTCGAAGCCGGAAAGGGCGTTCTGGTGGCCGCCCCCACCGGCTCCGGCAAGACGATCGTGGGCGAGTTCGCCGTCCACCTCGCCCTCATGCAGGGCAAGAAGTGCTTCTACACGACACCCATCAAGGCACTGTCGAACCAGAAGTACGCCGACCTCTGCCGCCGCTACGGCGACGGCATGGTCGGCCTCCTCACCGGCGACAACAGCATCAACCCGGACGCCGCCGTGGTCGTCATGACCACCGAGGTCCTGCGGAACATGCTGTACGCGGGCTCCCAGACCCTCATCGGCCTCGGCTATGTGGTCATGGACGAGGTCCACTACCTCTCCGACCGCTTCCGCGGCGCCGTCTGGGAAGAGGTGATCATCCACCTCCCGGAGTCCGTGACCCTGGTGTCCCTGTCGGCCACCGTCTCCAACGCCGAGGAGTTCGGCGACTGGCTCGACACCGTCCGCGGCGACACCGACGTCATCGTCTCCGAACACCGGCCCGTCCCGCTGTTCCAGCACGTACTCGCCGGACGCCGGATGTACGACCTCTTCGAGGAGGGCGAGGGCCACAAGAAGGCCGTCAACCCCGACCTCGCCCGGCTGGCCCGGATGGAGGCACAGCGTCCGTCCTACCAGGACCGCAGACGCGGCCGCGCCATGCGCGAGGCCGACCGGGAACGCGAGCGCCGCCAGCGGTCCCGCGTATGGACACCGGGCCGCCCCGAAGTCATCGAACGGCTCGACAACGAGGGCCTGCTGCCCGCCATCACCTTCATCTTCAGCCGCGCCGCCTGCGAAGCCGCCGTACAGCAGTGCCTGCACGCGGGACTCCGGCTCAACGACGACGAGGCCCGGGAAGAGGTGCGCGCGATCGTCGAGGAGCGCACCTCGTCGATCCCGCCCGAGGACCTGCACGTCCTCGGCTACTACGAGTGGCTGGAAGGCCTGGAGCGCGGCATCGCCGCCCACCACGCGGGCATGCTGCCGACGTTCAAGGAAGTCGTCGAGGAACTCTTCGTACGCGGCCTGGTGAAGGCCGTGTTCGCCACCGAGACCCTCGCCCTCGGCATCAACATGCCCGCACGCTCCGTGGTGCTGGAGAAGCTCGTCAAGTGGAACGGCGAGCAGCACGCCGACATCACCCCGGGCGAGTACACCCAGCTGACCGGCCGGGCCGGCCGGCGGGGCATCGACGTCGAGGGCCACGCAGTGGTGCTGTGGCAGCGCGGGATGAGCCCCGAACACCTCGCCGGCCTCGCCGGCACCCGCACCTATCCGCTGCGGTCCAGCTTCAAGCCGTCGTACAACATGGCGGTCAACCTCGTCGAGCAGTTCGGGCGGCACCGCTCGCGCGAACTGCTGGAGACGTCGTTCGCGCAGTTCCAGGCCGACAAGTCGGTCGTCGGGATCTCCCGCCAGGTCCAGCGCAACGAGGAAGGACTCGCCGGCTACAAGGAGTCCATGACCTGCCACCTCGGCGACTTCGACGAGTACGCGCGGCTGCGGCGCGAGCTGAAGGACCGGGAGACCGAACTGGCCCGCCAGGGCGTCGCCCAGCGGCGCGCCGAGGCCGCCGTGGCACTGGAGAAGCTCAAGCCGGGGGATGTCATCCATGTCCCGACCGGCAAGTACGCCGGTCTGGCGCTCGTGCTGGACCCCGGGCTGCCCGCCGGGCGGTCCAACGGCCACCGCGGCTTCGAGCAGCACGACGGGCCGCGGCCGCTGGTGCTGACCGCCGAACGGCAGGTCAAGCGCCTCGCCTCCATAGACTTCCCGGTACCCGTGGAGGCGTTGGAGCGGATGCGGATCCCCAAGTCCTTCAACCCCCGCTCCCCGCAGTCCCGTCGGGACCTCGCCTCCGCGCTGCGCACCAAGGCCGGGCACATCCCGCCGGAGCGGGCCCGCAAGAAGCGGTCCCAGGCGGCCGACGACCGCGAGATCGCACGGCTGCGCACCGCGATCCGGGCGCACCCCTGCCACGGGTGCAACGACCGTGAGGACCACGCCCGTTGGGCCGAGCGCTACCACCGGCTGATGCGGGACACCTCGCAGTTGGAGCGGCGCATCGAGGGGCGGACCAACACCATCGCCCGCACCTTCGACCGGATCGTGGCCCTCCTGACCGAACTGGACTACCTGCGCGGCGACGAGGTCACCGAGCACGGCAAGCGGCTGGCCCGGCTGTACGGCGAACTCGACCTGCTCGCCAGCGAATGCCTGCGCGCCGGAGTCTGGGAAGGGCTCGGCCCCGCCGAACTCGCCGCCTGCGTCTCGGCGCTGGTGTACGAGGCCCGGGTCGGGGACGACGCGATGGCACCGAAGCTGCCGTCCGGGAACGCCAAGGCCGCGCTCGGTGAGATGGTCCGGATCTGGGGGCGGCTGGACGCCCTCGAGGAGGAGTTCCGGATCACGCAGACCGAGGGCGTCGGGCAGCGCGAACCGGATCTCGGCTTCGCCTGGGCCGCGTACATGTGGGCCTCCGGCTTGGGGCTGGACGAGGTGCTGCGGGAGGCGGAGATGCCGGCCGGGGACTTCGTGCGGTGGTGCAAGCAGGTGATCGACGTACTCGGGCAGATCTCGGCGGCTTCTCCGGTGGAGGGCTCGACCGTGGGGAAGACCGCGCGGAAGGCGGTTGATCTGGTGCTTCGGGGGGTTGTGGCCTACTCGTCGGTGGGGTGACCGCTGTACGGCGGGCGCGGGTGGGGTGTGGCTGGTCGCGCCCGCGCGGCGGTAGCCGCACATCGATACCGCCCCGCGCCCCTGGGCAGGGTGCGTCACCCTTGGTTCAGATGGTTCCGCCAGCCTCCGTACCGTGTGATGTCCTCGGTGCCCGTCAAAGCGCTCGGTTCGCACAGGAAGCCGGGGACGCTTGTGCCGTCCGCCAGGTCCACGCTGCCCAGTGTCATCGGGTGGGGGAGCGTGGCGAGCAGGCGGCCCAGGCCCTCGGGCGGGAGGCTCCACACCTCCGCCTCGATCGCCGCCCCGCCCTCGCCCACGTGGACCAGACCCGGCTTCGGCGGGGTCGTCCGCAGCGCGTGCAAGCGGTACGTGGGTGCCGTCGTCGTGGTCCGTTCCAGTACCGCCCCCAGCGCCAGGAGCTGCGGGTTCAGGGGCTGACCCGTGAGGTGGGCGCCCAGTACCGCCAGGCTCACCCTCGGTTCCAGTGAGCGGGCGATCGTCGCCAGGCGTTCGTCCGTGAAGGCGGGGCCGATCAGCATCACGCCGAACGGGAGGCCGTTCACCTCGCCCGCCGGGACCGCCACCGCGGCCAGGTCGAAGAGGTTCGTGGAGTTGGTGAAGCGGCCCAGGCGGGCGTTGGAGCCCAGGGGGTCGGCCGCCACCTCGGCCAGGGTGGGGTGGCCGGGGGCCGTGGGGAGCAGCAGGGCGTCCGCGTCTCCCAGCGCGGCCAGGGCACGGGTGCGCAGGTCCGCCAGGCGGTCCTGGTCCGAGAAGAGCCGGTGCGCGGGGATGTCGCGGGCCCGGGTGATGATCCCGGCGACCGTGGGGTCCAGGCCCTCGCCGCCGGATGAGAGCAACTTGTCGATGAAGGGGCCCACCGCCGTGTAGCGCTCGGCCACGAACGCCCCCTCGTAGAGCATGGCCGCCGCCTCGGTGAAGGGGGTGAGGTCGAGAGGGCGGACCGAGGCGCCCGCGGTGATCAGGCGGGCCACCGCCGCCTCGTAGGCCTCCGCCCAGCCCTCGTCCAGTTCGCCGAGCTGGGAGAGGGGCGGGACGGCGATGCGCCAGGGGCCCGGGGGGCGCTGGGGGAGGGGCGGGAGGGGACGGGCCGGGGGGTTTGTGACCTGGCACAGTACCTGCTCCGCCTCCGCGAGCGTGCGGGCGAACACCGTCACGCAGTCGATCGACGCGCACGCCGGGACGACACCGTCCGTCGGCACCAGGCCCCGGGTCGGCTTCAGGCCGACGATGCCGTTGAAGGCCGCCGGGATCCGGCCCGAGCCCGCGGTGTCCGTGCCGAGGGCGAGGTCGACGATCCCCAGGGCCACGGCGACGGCCGAACCGGAACTGGAGCCGCCGCTGATCCTGGCCGGGTCGATCGCGCCCCGCACCGCGCCGTACGGGGAGCGGGTGCCCACCAGGCCCGTCGCGAACTGGTCGAGGTTGGTCGTGCCGAGGGCGATGGCGCCGGCCGCGCGCAGCCGGGCCACCACCGGGGCGTCGGCCTCCGGTTCGTAGGCGTACGCCGGGCAGCCCGCCGTCGTCGGCAGCCCCCGTACGTCGATGTTGCCCTTGGCGGCGAACAGGCGCCCGGCCAGCGGGAGCCGCTCGCCCGCCGCCACGCGCTCGTCGATCGCACGGGCCTCCGTCTCGACCTCCTCCCGGGGGCGCAGGTCGATCCAGATCTCGGGCCGGTCGACCGCGTCGATGCGCGCGTAGGCGGCACGGACACGGGAGAGGGTGCTGGACATGGTCTTGCTCCTGTCGGTCAGTTCGTGGTCGGCGCCAGGACGAGCAGTGCCGTCCCCGCCTCCACCTGGTCGCCGGGCCTCGCCAGGATCTCCGTCACCACGCCGGTCATCGGCGCGTGCACCCTGGACTCCATCTTCATCGCCTCCAGGGCGATCAGGGGCTGGCCGGTGGTCACCTCGTCGCCGGGCCGTACGTTCAACTGCCATACGGAGGCGGCGAACTCGGCCTCTATCAGGCGGCCGCCCGGCGGGACCGCCACCTCGGCCGGCGGCGCGGCCGGGGCCGTGGCCGCGTCCGCCCTCGCGAACTCGCCCGCCGCCTCCCACGCGTCGCGCTCCGCCGCGAAGGCCGCCTGCTGCCGGGTCCTGAACGCGGCGATCGACTCCGCGTGTTCGGCGAGGAAGGACTCGTACCCGGCCAGCGAGAAGGTCCCTTCCTCGATCCGCGGTACGAACCGGCCGGAGGTGATGTCGGCGCGCAGGTCCAGGAGTTCGTCCGCGGACACCGGGTACCACCTGATCCGGTCGAAGAAGCGCAGCAGCCACGGCGAGCCCGGCTCGAACGCCCCGCGCTGTTGCCATCCCGACCACACCTGGGTCGTACGGCCCACGAACTGGTAGCCGCCCGGGCCCTCCATGCCGTAGATGCACAGGTAGGCGCCGCCGATGCCGACGGAGTTCTCGGCGGTCCAGGTGCGGGCCGGGTTGTACTTCGTGGTGACCAGGCGGTGGCGCGGGTCGAGCGGGGTGGCGACCGGGGCGCCCAGATACACATCGCCCAGGCCCAGGACCAGGTACTCCGCGTCGAAGACCGTGCGGTAGACGTCCTCGACCGAGGCGAGGCCGTTGATCCGGCGGATGAACTCGATGTTCCACGGGCACCAGGGGGCGTCGTCGCGGACGCCCGCCATATAACGGGCGATCGCCTCACGGGTCGCCGGGTCGTCCCAGGAGAGGGGGAGGTGGACCGTGCGGGAGGGGACGACGAGTTCGTCGGTGGGCGGGAGGGCGGTGACGATCTCCCTCACGGCGGCCAGGAGTTCGTCCTGGGGGAGGGCGGCCGGGTCCGTCCGGATCTGGAGGGAGCGGATGCCGGGGGTGAGGTCCGTGACCCCGGGCAGGTCAGCCGCCGTCACCGCCTCCATCAGGGCGTGGACGCGCATCCGGAGGGCCAGGTCGAGCTGCATCGGGCCGAACTCGACCAGCAGGTTGTCGTCGCCGCTGCGGCGGTAGGTGACGTCCCCGTCGCGGGCCAGGACGCCGCCGTCGAGGATCTCGGGGCGGGGCGCGCCCGTCACGTCGACCGGGGTGAAGCGGACCGTGTCGCCGGGGCGGAGCTGGCCCAGCTTCCAGCGCTCGCCGCTCAGGACGGTCGCCGGGCACACGAAGCCGCCGAGGGAGGGGCCGTCGGGGCCGAGCAGGACCGGCATGTCGCCGGTGTAGTCGACGGCGCCGACCGAGTACGGGGTGTCGTGGATGTTGGACGGGTGCAGGCCGGCCTCGCCGCCGTCGGTGCGCGCCCAGCGCGGCTTGGGGCCGACCAGGCGGACCCCGGTGCGCGCGGAGTTGAAGTGCACCTTCCATTCGGCCGCGTAGAAGTCGTGGATGTCGTCCTCGGTGAAGAACTCCGGGGCGGCATGGGGGCCCTCGGCGGCGGCGAGCTGCCATGAGGCGGTGAACTGCGGGCGTTCGGCGCCGGGTTCGCCCCCGGTCACGGCTCCGCCGTGCAGGACGTCGCCCGTCCGCAGCGCCCTGCCGCCGTGGCCGCCGAAGCGGCCCAGTGTGAAGGTGCTCGCGCTGCCGAGGAAGGCGGGGACGTCCAGGCCGCCGCCGGCGAAGAGGACGTAGGTGCGCAGACCGTGCTCGGAGGGGGCGCCGATCTCCAGCAGCCCGCCCGCCGGGACCGTCACCGGCTCCCACTGAGCGATCCGGATGCCGTCGAGGGTCACCGGGGCCGGGGCGCCGGTCACGCAGACGGTCGTGGGGTGGGTGAAGCGCAGGGACGGTCCCTGCAGGGTGCATTCGAGGCCGGGCGCGCCCTCCGGGTTGCCCAGGGCGCGGTTGCCGAGCCGGAAGGAACGGTCGTCCATGGGACCGCACGGGGGTACACCGACCTGCCAGTATCCGGTGCGGCCCGGCCAGTCCTGGACGGTGGTGAGCGTGCCGGCGGAGACGACCTCGATCCGCGGGGTGGGGTCGGTGACCGTGGCCAGGGTCGCCGTGGAGTGGGCGGCGGCGCGGAAGGCCGGCTCGGCGAGCGCGGCGCGCACCAGGCCCAGGTTGGTCTCGATGCCGTCCACGCGGGTGCCGGCGAGCGCCTCGTCCAGCCTGCGCAGCGCCTGGGTGCGGTCGGGGCCGTACGCGATCACTTTCGCGAGCATCGGATCGTACGACGTCGTCACCTCGGTGCCGGACTCCACCCAGCCGTCGACCCGCACCCCCTGCGGGAACTCCACACGGGTCAACAGGCCTGCGCTGGGCCGGTGTTCGCGGGAGGGGTCCTCGGCGTAGACGCGGGCCTCGACGGCGTGACCGCGGGGGGCGCCCGGGTCGCGGACGACGTCGGTCTCGCCCTGCGCGAGGCGCAGCATCCAGGCGACCAGGTCGACGCCGTAGATCTCTTCGGTGACCGGATGTTCCACCTGGAGACGGGTGTTGACCTCCAGGAAGTAGGCCTCCTCGCGGGCCGCGTCGTACACGAACTCGACCGTGCCGGCCGAGCGGTAGCCGACCGAGGCGCACAAGTCACGGGCGGAGTCGGCGAGTTGCCTGCGTACATGGGAGGGCAGGCCGGGAGCCGGGGCCTCCTCCACCACCTTCTGGTTGCGGCGCTGCAGCGAGCAGTCCCGGTCGCCGAAGGTGACGACCCTGCCCGCGCCGTCCCCGAAGACCTGGACCTCGACATGGCGGGCGTGCTCGACCAGGCGTTCCAGGAAGACCCCGGCGGAGGAGAAGGAGGCGGCGGCGACCCGCTGGACGCGTTCCCAGGCCTCGGTCAGTTCACCGGCCGACCGACATGCCGACATGCCGATGCCACCGCCACCGCCGGTCGCCTTGAGCATGACGGGATAGCCGATGGCGGAGGCCTCGACCAGGGCCACGTCCAGGCCGGGGAGGAGCCCGGTCCCCGGTGCGAGGGGTACTCCGGCCGCTTCCGCCGCGGCCCGTGCCGTGTGCTTGGCGCCGAACAGCTCCAGCTGCTCCGGGGCCGGGCCGACGAACACGATCCCGGCCTCCTCGCAGCGCCGGGCGAACCCGGCGTCCTCGGACAGGAAGCCGTAGCCGGGGTGGATCGCGCCCGCGCCGGTGTCCTTGGCGGCCTTCAGGACCAGGTCGGCGTCGAGGTACGACTCCTTCGCGGGCGCCGGGCCGAGCCGGACCGCCTCGTCGGCGAGGCGTACATGGGGTGCCGAGCGGTCGGGGTCGGAGTAGACGGCGACCGTGCGCAGGCCCAGTTCGCGGGCGGTGCGGATGATGCGGACGGCGATCTCGCCGCGGTTGGCGACCAGCAGGGTGTCGAAGGTCATCCCGCGGCTCCGGTGATCGTCATCTCCACGGCCGTGGGCTCGAAGCCGTTGCACGGGTTGTTGATCTGGGGGCAGTTGGAGACGAGGACGAGGACGTCCCGTTCGGCGCGCAGGGTCAGTTTCAGGCCCGGGGCGGAGATGCCGTCGACGATGCCGAGGGTGCCGTCCTTCTCGACGGGCACGTTCATGTACCAGTTGATGTTGGAGACCAGGTCGCGCTTGCCGAGGCCGTGCCTGGCGCCCTCGGCCAGGAAGTTGTCCACGCAGGCGTGCTGGGACCAGGTGTGGTGGCCGTAGCGCAGGGTGTTGGACTCCTTGGAGCAGGCGCCGCCCACCGTGTCGTGCCGGCCGACCTCGTCCTCGACGACGGTCATGAGCGGGGTGTGTTCGTTGGAGAGGAGCACGCTGCCGGTGGTGAGGAAGATGCCGCCCTGGGCGTGGACGGTGTCGGGGGCGCTGTAGCGGACGGATGTGTCGTGGGCGTCGTAGACGAGGAAGTCGACGGCCTGGTTGCCGTGCAGGTCGGTGATGGTGAGCGTGCCGCCCTCGCGGATCACGGAGGACCAGGCGGCGCGGGCCGGGACGACGGCGGTCTGCGTGCTCGTGCTCATGCGAGCCCCCTCGCGGCGAGGAATCCGGCGGTGTTGAGGAAGGCGCGGCGGCCTTCGGGGGTGGCGTCCCAGAGGGGGTCGCCGGGTGGGGTGGGGGCGGCGCGCCAGGCCAGGACCTCCAGGGGGGTGCTGACGTAGTCGGGGCGCGGGTCGGCCGGGTGCGGGACGTTGGCGATCAGTACGGTCAGGTCCTGCTCGGCGCGGAGCGTGACACTGCCGCCGGGGCCGGCCGAGCCGGTGAAGTCCAGCGTGCCGTCGTCGCGCACCTCCACGCCCTGGAAGAACGACAGGGACGGCGGCAGGTCGCGCGGTTCCAGACCGTTCTTGGCCGCCGCCAGCTTGAACAGCTCGCGGCCGGCGGGGGAGGGCGACTGCGGTGTGCCGTCGCCGTAGCGGTCGGTGTTGCGGACGAGGGTGGAGGTGCCGCACAGCGCGTCGTGCCGGCCGGAGGTGTCGGCGACCACCGAGGCCAGCACCCGGCCCTGGTCGGAGAGGAGCAGTACGCCCTCGCCTAGGTAGGCGTTCCACTGGACCTTGACCGTGTCGGCGACGTTCAGCCGCTCCCAGGGGCGGCCGTCGGCGTACAGCAGGAGATGGGCGCAGGCGTCGCCGCGCAGGTCGGTCAGGCGCAGCTCGGTGCCGCGGGCCAGGACGCGGTGCGTGTAGTTGCCGCCCGCCACCGTCTCGGCCCACACCAGGTGGCCCGCCTCGCAGGGCGGGTCGGGCCAGTCGGCGGCCGGTACGACCGGCATCGCTTCGGCGCGGGTGCCCTCCTGGGCGCGGGCGTGCGCCCGGGCTCCGTACGTGGTCGCTGTCGCCATCGCCTGCCTCCGGTTTCTCGGCCTCAGGGTTGTTTCTGTCGCCCGACAGAAATTAGGTGCGGGGCGGGTCGCGGGCGTTGCCGCCGCGTTCCGGCCCGGTTACCGAGGGCTCACCGGGTTGCGGCACGGGCGCACGCCGAGATCGTCGTGCGACGTCGTGTGCGAGGATCGAACGCATGGGAACGAGCAGTGGCCGTCGGGTCGGCCGGCCGCGGGCCGCGCAGCGGCCGGACAGCGGTCTCGAACCGCGCGCCGAACTGCTCGTGGCGGCAGCCGAGTTGTTCACCACCCGTGGCTACGCGGCCACCACCACCCGGGCCGTCGCCGAACGGGCGGGCATGCGGCAGGCTTCGATGTACCACTACGTCTCCGGCAAGGAGGAACTCCTCGCCGAGCTGCTGGAGTCCACCGTCACGCCGTCGCTGTCGTATGCGCGTGAGCTGCTCGCGGACGACGTGACTCCGGCCGAGGAGCGGCTGCGGGCCCTGTGCCGGGCCGATGTGGAGCTGCTGTGTGCCGGCCCGCACAATCTCGGCGCGCTCTACCTGCTGCCCGAGGTGCACGAGGAACGGTTCGCCGGCTTCCGCGCCGTACGGGCCGAACTCAAGGACGCCTACCGGCAGTTGATCGCCGCGACGGCCGCCGGCGGGGTGCTCGCCAAGGGGGAGCTGGAGCTGCGGACCGATCTCGTCTTCGGTCTGATCGAGGGTGTCATCCTCATCCACCGCTCCGAACCGGAGCGCCGGATCGACGAGTTCGCCCGCGCGACGGCCGACGCGGCGCTGCGGATCGCCGGGGTCTGAACCCGGCGGAGGTTCCGGCTCGGAGAGCCGTTTCACCCGTCCGGTGGATCGCACCCGTACATCCGTTCGTCGTGACGCACCGTGTGCGAACGAACGCCCGGCGTGCAAAACGACCGAGGCTACTCCAGTCCTTCGGGCGTTTTCAGGTGCTTGCCGAATATGACACGGCGTTGATCCGGTCGGACTAAGCTCGCCCGCGGCGCACCGAGTTGAGATGAATTCGTGCGCCTGTTCCCAAACATACGGAAGATCCCGACTGCTCCATGAACCTTCCCCCCACGAACTCTCCCGACACCCAGCCGATTCGTCTCAGAAGGCATACATGGTGAGTGTGCAACCGCCTCCCAATGGCCGTGAACTTTCCCTGGCGCGGGTGCTGTTGCTGCCCGCCATACTGATGGCCGCGGCGACCGCCGCCGCCGTGGTCCTGGTGGCGGAGCCCGCCCGGACCGCTGTCGGCGTGTGCGGGGCCGTCGGCATGCTGCTGGTCCTCGTGACGGCGGCGGAAGCGGTGCGCCGCGGCCGTAAGCTGCGGGACGCCCGTGCCGAGCACGCCCGTCACAGCGCGTATCTGGAACGGAGCCTCGCCGCCGGCGACGAGGAGATCGACCGCCTCGGCAAGGAGGTCTTCCCGACCGCGCTGTACCGGCTGAAGGCCGGGGAGTCGCCCAAAGAGGTGATTCGTCAGGTCTTCGACCTGGACCCCCGGATGCGCCACGCCCCCGAGTCGCAGCGCCGGCTGATCCGGATCATGCTCGACATCGTCGACGAGGAGGACCTCCAGCGGGACTCCCTGGAACGCTCCTTCGTCAGCGTCGCCCGGCGCGTCCAGGCCATCGTCCACCAGCAGGCCCACGAACTGCGGGAGATGGAGGAGGACCACGGCCGCAACCCCGAGGTCTTCGACGACCTGCTGCGCATCGACCACGGCACCGCGCTGATCGGACGCCTCGCCGACTCGGTCTCCGTCCTCGGCGGCGGCCGCCCCGGCCGCCAGTGGCCCAACCCCGTCGCCCTCTACAGCGTGCTGCGCGGCGCCATGTCCCGGATCCTGGAGTACCGGCGCATCGAGCTGCACTCCATCTGCCAGGTCAACATCAAGGGCACCTCCGTCGAACCGCTCATCCACGCGGCCGCCGAACTCCTCGACAACGCCACCCGCTACTCGCCGCCCTCCACCAAGGTGCACGTCACCGCGGTCGAGGTGCAGTCCGGTGTGTGCATCGAGATCGAGGACGCCGGCGTCATCCTCAACGAGGAGGCCCGCGCCCGCCTGGAGGGCCTGCTGGAGAAGGCCAAGCAGGGCAAGGACATCCAGGTCCTCGGCGAGAACCCGCGCCTGGGCCTCTCGGTCGTCGGCCGCCTCTGCACGACGTACAACATGGACGTCTCGCTGCGTGCCTCGGCGTACGGCGGTGTCCGGGCCGTGCTCATCGTGCCCAGCGACATGATGACCACCGACCCCGCCCCCGGTATCGCCCACGGCATCGGCGCCACCGGTATCCCGAAGCCCGAACTCGGCGCCCTCGAAGGACCCAAGCGGCCGCCCAAGAAGCGCCGGCCCACCAGCCCCCGCATCCCCGCCGGCATCTCCATGGAGGACGACGTCCCCGAGGTCACCGAGTGGACCGCGGGCGGACTGCCGCAGCGGCGCAGCCGGATGAAGATGCCGCTCAGCCGGCGGCTCGCCGAACAGGCCGCCATCGAACGCGCCGAACGCGAGGGCACCCCGACCGTCTGGTCGCAGCACAAGGAGCCCGAGCCCGAGCAGCCGGAGCCGGAACGCCGCGAACCCGGCCTCTGGGTCGAGGCCTTCTGGGAGGGGCTCAAGAAGAACAACCCGGGTGTCCACCCCACCGACTTCACCCGGAACCCCACCAAGTACCTGCACCTGATCAACGATCCGGCCGGCACCGAAGCCGACGACGAGGGGGACCTCAAGTGATCCAGCAGCGAGGCAACTTCGACTGGATGCTCAAGCAACTCGCCGACGGGGTACCGGGCGTCGAGATGATCGTCGTGCTCTCCGCCGACGGCCTGCGCATCGCCCGGCACGGCGGCGACCCCGACGCCGCCGACCGGCTCGCCGCCGCCTGCGCCGGCGTGCAGAGCCTCGCCGGCGCCGTCGCCCAGGAACTCCCCATCAGCAACGGGGAGATGAACCTCGTCCTCATCGAGATCGACAGAGGCTACTTCTACCTGATGTCCGCCGGCGCCAACGCATACCTCGCCGTACTCGCCGACGTGACCTGCGAACCCGGCCGGATGAGCGAGATGATGCGCGACCTCGTCGTGCGCATCGGCGCCCATCTCACCAGTCCGCCCCGGCGGAACGGGCAGACCGTATGACTCCTCCGCAACGCAAACGGCGCCAACCCGACCAGGATCACCTGCCGCCTCTTCCGTCCGTGCCGCCGGCCCCCGAACACGGCGGCGAGGAGGGAGACAACAAGAACCCCGAGCGGCTCTACGTCATCAGCGGCTCGGACGGTGCCCGGGCCGAACTCGACCTGGTCACCTTAATCGTGGCGCGCGCCGACCCACCGCCCTCCGTCACGCCCGAACAGACGGTGCTCCTCCGGCTCTGTACCGCGCCCTTGTCCGTGGCCGAACTCTCCGCCTATCTCAACCTGCCGTTCAGCGCGATGACAGCGCTGATCACCGAGCTGATCACGGCCGAACTGGTGCAGGCGCGCGCCCCGATCGTCCGCCAGGCACTTCCCGACCGTTCACTCCTCGAAGCGGTGATGCATGGACTTCAAAAGCTCTGACACGATCCCCGGCCCCCGCACCGAGGACCATCTGCCGCACACCGCCCAGGCCGCGGTGAAGATCGTGATCGTGGGCGGCTTCGGAGTCGGCAAGACCACCATGGTCGGTTCCGTCAGCGAGATCAGACCGCTGACCACCGAGGAGACCATGACCCAGGCCGGCATCGGCGTCGACGACAACTACGGCTCCGAGTCCAAGACCGCCACCACCGTGGCCATGGACTTCGGCCGCATCAGCATCACCGACCAGCTGGTCCTCTACCTCTTCGGCACCCCCGGCCAGGAACGCTTCTGGTTCCTGTGGAACGGCCTGTTCGAAGGCGCCCTCGGCGCGGTCGTCCTCATCGACACCCGGCGCCTGGAGGTCAGCTTCGACGTCATGGGGCGCCTGGAGGAGCGCGGAGTGCCGTTCGTCGTCGCCGTCAACTCCTTCCCCGACGGCCCCCGTTACCCCATCGAGGAACTGCGCACCGCGCTGGACCTGTCCCCCGAGATCCCCATCATCGAGTGCGACGCCCGCCGCCGGGCCTCCAGCCGGGACGTCCTGATGACCCTGATGCGCTTCCTGCACTCGCTCGCCATGTCCGGCGCGCTCACCTGACACCTCTCCCCGGAGCGATCACTGTGACGCCTGAATCCCCCTTCCCGACCGGCGCCGGCACGGACGCGGCCCCACCACCCGGCTGCCCGGCCCACGACCGCGGACCCGGCGGACTGCAACGGCTCTACGGCGCCGACGCCGACCACCTGGGCGAGCTGTACGAGAGACTGCGCGAGGAACACGGCGCCGTGGCACCCGTGCTGCTCCACGACGACGTACCGGTCTGGGTCGTCCTCGGCCTCACCGAGAACCTCCAGATGGTGCGCACCCCCGCCGTCTACACCCGGGACAGCCGCACCTGGACCCCGCTGCGCGAGGGCATGGTCAAGCCCGACCACCCCCTCATGCCGCATATCGCCTGGCAGCCCATCTGCTCCCACGCCGAAGGCGACGAACACCAGCGGCTGCGCGCCGCCGTCATGGGCGCCATGACCACCATCGACAACCGCAGCATCCGCCGCCTCATCGGCCGCTACACCCAGCTGCTGGTCAACGAGTTCTGCGAGAAGGGCCGCGCCGACCTCGTCTCCCAGTACTCCGAGCACCTGCCGATGGCGGTCATGTGCGAACTGCTCGGCATGCCGGAGGAGTACAATGACCGGATCGTGGAAGCCGCCCGCGACATGCTCAAGGGCACCGAGACCGCCATCGCCAGCAACGAGTACGTCATGGGCTGCCTGACCCGGCTCACCGCCCGCCGCCGGGTCCGCCCCGAGGACGACTTCACCAGCCACCTCATCAACCACCCCGCCCGGCTCAACGACGACGAGGTCGCCCAGCACCTCAGGGTCGTCCTCATCGCCGCCTACGAGACCACCGCCAACGTCCTCGCCAACGCCCTGCGCATGGTCCTCACCGAACCGGGCTTCCGTGCCCAGCTCAACGGCGGCCAGATGACCGTGCCGGAGGCGATCGAGCAGTCCCTGTGGGACGAGCCGCCGTTCAGCACGGTCTTCGCCTACTTCGCCAAGCAGGACACGGAACTCGGCGGCCAGCGCATCCGCAAGGGCGACGGACTGCTCTACGCGCCCGCCCCGGGCAACGTCGACCCGCGCGTCCGCCCCGACCTGAACGCCAACATGCAGGGCAACCGCTCCCACCTCGCCTTCGGTGGCGGCCCGCACGAATGCCCCGGCCAGGACATCGGCCGTGCCATCGCCGACGTCGGGGTCGACCAGCTGCTGACCCGCCTCTCCGACATCCAGCTCGACTGCGAAGAGGAGGAACTGCGCTGGCGGGCGTCGATCGCGTCCCGGCACCTGGTGGAACTGCCGGTCCGCTTCGACCCGAAGCCGAAGCAGGACGTGACCCTCATGCCGAGCCCGGCCCTCGTCCCGCCACAGCGCACGGACTGGCAGCTCGGCCTGGCCCGCCCGACGGCGCCACCGGCCGCCCCGGAGCCCATGCCGCCGATGCCGCCGATGGAGCCCCGCCCGGCACCCGCCGCCCCGGTCGCGCCGGAACCGGCGGCCGAGCCGCGCGGCATCTGGCCGCGGCTGCGCCGCTGGTGGCTGGGCCGTTAGCGGAACTCCTGGCCGGCCCACTCCTCGTACGACTCCCAGGCCCGCAGCGTCCGCCCGCTGCGCAGCCGATGCTCCACCCCCGTGACCGGATCGGTGAACTCCAGCCGCCGCGCCAGCAGTTGCAGCGGTCGCCGGAAGTCACCGTCCGGCACGGGGCCGGTCACCACCGGATACAGCGGATCGCCGAGGATCGGCACCCCCGACACACTCATATGGACCCGCAGCTGATGCGTCTGCCCGGTGCGCGGCGTGAGCCGGTACCGCCCCAACCCGCCCCTGGTCTCGGCCAGTTCGACAACGGTCTCCGCATTGACCGGCCCCTCGACCTCGCCGGCCGCGGGCACCCCACGCTCCTTGAGGATCCGGCTGCGCACGGTCCGGGGCAGGGCGAGCGCGGGGTCGTACGGCGCGATCGCCTCGTACTCCTTGCGCACCCGCCGCTCACTGAACAACGTCTGATAGGCGCCCCGTTCCTCGGGCCGCACCGTGAACAGCACCAGCCCGGCGGTGAGCCGGTCCAGCCGGTGCGCGGCCCCCAGCGTGGGGATCCCCAGCTCCCGCCGCAGTCTTGCCAGGGCGGACTCGGTGACATGACTGCCGCGTGGGGTGGTGGCGAGGAAGTGCGGTTTGTCGGCGACGACGATGTGGGAGTCGCGGTAGACCACGTCGAGGGGGAAGGGGACGGGGACCTCGGGGGGCAGATCGCGGTGGAACCAGAGGTAGAGGCCGGGCGTGTAGGGGGTGCGGGCGGCGACGGGGTGTCCGTCTGCGCCCACGACCAGTCCCGAGTCCAGTAGCTCGGCGACGACGCCGGGGGCGGCTCCGGAGAGCCGTTCGATCAGATAGTCGCCGACCGTGGCCCAGTCGCCGGCATAGGGCAACCGCACCCGAACGGGGTCCACCCCTTGCCGCTGGGGCAGGGGTGAGGGCGGGGCGGGGGTCTTACGTCTCATTTGCAGCCAAGGGTAAGCGGAGCGCTCCGTCAGGGGCGCGGGGCTGTGTCGATATGCGGCTCCGCCGCGTGGGCGCGACCAGCCGCCACGCACCCGCACCCGACGAACTACGCCACAGCCTCCGGCACAGCGACCGCACTTCGTGACTCCGCCCGGGCGAACCTCCAAGCACCACCCACCACCACAGTTCCGATCAGGAACAGCACGGTGAACCACCGGAAGTACCAGTGACCCCCGGCCGGGTCGTACACCGCCCCCCGAGGCCACGCCAGATTCACGGTCATCACCAGCCCGTACAGCAACGCGACCGCGTTCACCGGCACCCCCCACCGCCCCAGCGAGAACAACGGCGCCCCGGTCTCGTCCGTCCCCTCGACCCGGAACTCACCCCGCAGCCGCCGCACCAGCAGCGGCCCGGTGACCATCGCGTACGCGAGGTACAGCATCACGATGCACGTCGTCCCGATCGCCAGAAACGCGTCCGGCGAGGCAAAGTTGAGCAACAGCAGCAGCGCGGCCAGCACCCCGACCACCACGGCCGGCGCGCTCGGCATCCCGGTGCGCGGATTCACCCGCGCCAGCGCCCGGGCGAACGGCAGCTGCCCGTCCCGCGCCATGGAGAACAGCATCCGGGAGGCGGCCGTCTGGATCGCCAGCGTCGCCACCGCGATCGCCACCACCACGTCGGCCAGCAGCACCCGCCCCACCCCGTCCCCGAGGCTGCTGGTCAGGACGTAGCTCAGCCCGTCGACGCCCAGGTGCCCGTCGGTGAGGCTCGGCGCGGCGAGCAGCCCGCCGAGGACGACAAGGCCGCCGAGCAGTCCGGCGGCGCCCAGCGCCGTGAGGATCGTCCGCGGCGCCGTCCGCCGCGGAAGGTGCGTCTCCTCGCTCATCTCACCCGCACTGTCGAAGCCGATCATCACGTACGCGGCGGTGAACGAACCGACCAGCAGCGCGCCCAGCAGGCCGCCCTCGGCGGCCGTCCCGGTGTGGAACGTGATGCCGGGGGAGCGCTTGGAGTGGGTGAGGAGCAGTACGACGATCAGCACCGCGCCGATGATCTCGGCGGTCACTCCGACCCGGTTGATCACGGACATCACCCGGTTGTCCAGGACGTTCACGAGGGTGGTCAGCACCAGGAGTGCGACGCCGAGGACGGCCGCGTTGGCAGCGCCGTCGGCCGAGGTGGGCGCGGCATCCGTGCCGATCAGCTGGAAGCCGGACCAGAGCGCGGGCAGCACCATCTGCAGGGCCAGCGCGGCCGCCGCGACCACCACGATCTGCCCGATCACCATGATCCAGCCGGCGAACCACCCGAAGGACGGGTTCGAGAGGCGTGAGGACCACTGGTAGATCGCGCCGGAGATCGGATAGCGCCCGGCCAGCTCGGCGAAGCAGGCGGCCACCAGCAACTGGCCGACGAGCACGGCCGGCCAGGCCCAGAAGAAGACCGGGCCGCCGAACGCGTACCCGAAGGCGAAGAACTGGAAGACGGTGGTCAGTACGGAGATGAAGGAGAACCCGGCGGCGAAGGAGGCGTACCGGCCGAGGCTGCGATGCAGCTCCTGGCGGTAGCCGAACTCTTCCAGGGAACGGTCGTCGGGCTCCACGGAGCGGTCGTCGAGTGTCGTCACGGCGGCACCTGCCTGTCAGGCGGACTTCCTGTCGGAGACGGAAATCGCGGACTTCCTGTCGAGCGACAGAAATTAGGGATGCGCTGTTTCGCGCGCGTCACGCAGGCGTGTCCGGGGCGGGCCCAAGTCCTCACGCCCTTGCGGACCAGGGTCAGACGCGATACATCGTGTGTATTGACGGCTGCTGTCGACTCGCGATATGTTCGGTCACGGATATTCGGTGACGAGGCGTATGGCAGCGACGGAGAGGGCGGGGTGGGTGTCGATGGCGGCCAGGCGTCGCAAGCTGAGCAACCCGCTGGCGCTCGCCGTGATGGTGCTGCTCGCCGAGCGGCCGATGCATCCGTACGAGATCGCCCAGACCCTGCGCAGACGCGGCAAGGACACGAGCCTGAAGATCAACTACGGCTCGCTCTACACCGTCGTGCAGAACCTGGAGAAGCACGGCTTCGTCCAGGTGACCGATGTGGAGCGGCAGGGCAACCGCCCCGAGCGCACGCTCTACGGCATCACCGACGCCGGGCGCGAGGAGACGGCCGAGTGGCTCTCGGACCTGGTCGCCGTGCCCGCGCGGGAGTACCCCGTCTTCGAGGCGGCGCTGTCGCTGATGGGGGCGCTCCACCCGGACGAGGCCGCCCGGCTGCTGGAGGAGCGGCTCAAGACGCTCGACGTGCAGGCCGCGAGCCTGCGCGGGGCCCTCGACAAGCTGCGTGAGACCCTGCCCCGGCTCTTCGTGATAGAGGCCGAGTACCAGTTGCACATGATCGAGGCGCAGGCCGAGTGGGTGCGCGGCTTCCTGGCGGAGCTGACGGAGGGCAGTTTCCCGGGTGTCGTGGACTGGCGGCACTTCCATGAGACAGGGGAGATCCCCGAGAAGTACCTGGAACTGGAGGCCGAGTTCGAGCAGAAGCAGAACTAGCGGGCAGACCCCGGCTGAGCTGTTGCAGCAGCCCGGCCGGGGTCTCGAACCCCGAACCGAACCCGCCGTGCGGCGGCTCCGGGCCATCGAGGTGCGGCACACCCAGGATAGCCCGGTGCTCATCGCGCGGATCATTCGCGACCATCCGTCGATCATCCGCGATCACTCGCGTTTTCCCCAGGAGAGCAGCCGACATGAGCACCCGTGCGCCCGCAGTGCAGGCGCGCCAGCTGATCAAGACCTACCCCGGTGACGTCACCGCACTGAACGGCATGGACGTCACCGTCGAACCCGGCACCGTCTTCGGGCTCCTCGGGCCCAACGGCGCCGGCAAGTCCACCACCGTCAAGATCCTCACCACCCTGGCCCGTCCCGACTCGGGCACCGCCACCGTGGCCGGCCACGACGTGCTGCGCCACCCCGACCGGGTGCGCCGGGCGATCGGAGTGGTCGCCCAGAACTCCGGCGCCGACCCGGTCGCCACCGGCCGGGAGAACCTCCGACTCCAGGGCAGGCTCTACGGTCTGAGCGGCGCCGCGCTGAACCGCAGGGTCGACGAACTGCTGGCCCGCTTCACCCTCACCGACGCTGCCGCCCGTCCGGTCAAGGGCTACTCCGGCGGCATGCGCCGTCGCCTCGACGTGGCCCTCGGCCTGGTGCACCGCCCCGAGGTGCTCTTCCTCGACGAACCCACCACCGGCCTCGACCCGGAGGCCCGCACCGCGATGTGGGACGAGATCGGCCGGCTGGCCGGCGAGGAGGGGCTCACCATCCTGCTCACCACGCACTATTTGGAGGAGGCCGACCGGCTCGCCGAGCGGATCGCGATCGTCGACCGCGGCCGGGTCGTGGTCGAGGGCACCCCCGACGCCCTCAAGGGCGAACTGCGCGGCGACGCCGTCCATGTGGAGCTGCGCGAGGCACCCGGGGAAGCCGGCCGCACCCTGCTCGCGGGCGCCCTGACCGGACTGCCGGGTGTGCACGAGGCGCTCTTCGACGGGCGCCGGATCAGCGCCCGCGCCGACGACGGGGCCGGCGCCATGCCCGCGCTGCTCGCCGCCCTGGAGCGGGCCGGGGTGACCGTGGTGGCCGCGACCGTCGCCCGCCCCTCCCTCGACGACGTCTATCTGCGCTACGCGGGCCGCCGGTACGCGGAGGCCGACACCGTCGATGCGCTCGCCCTGTCCGGAGGTGCGCGATGAGCAACGCCCTGTCTCAGACCTGGTACATGACCCAGCGTCAGCTGCTGGTGTTCGCGCGGCAGCCCGCCTACGCGATCATCACCCTGATCCAGCCGGTGATCTGGCTGTTCTTGTTCGGCAGCCTCTTCAAGAAGGTCGTCGAGCTGGGCGGCTTCGGCACCACCTCCTACCTCGACTACCTGGTGCCGGGCGTGGTCGTGATGAGCGCCCTCAGCTCCAACATGTGGGCCGGCATGGGCACGTTGGAGGAGATCCAGCGCGGCACCCTCAACCGCTTCCTGACCACACCGGTCAGCCGGGCCGCGCTGATGAACGGCAACGTGGTGAACAACGGCCTGATCACCGCCGGCCAGTCGCTGATCATCGTGCTGCTCGGCCTGCTGGGCGGCGCCGACTGTCCGGGCGGGGTCGCCGGCACAGCGGTCCTGGTGGTGGCCGCCGTCCTGCTCGGCACGATCTTCGGGGCGCTGTCCAACGCGCTCGGCATGCTGGTCCAGGAGCGGGAGTCGATCATCGGGATAAACACCTTCCTGCTTCTCCCGCTGACCTTCCTGTCCAGTGCCTTCATGGCGCCGTCCCAGATGCCGGGGTGGATGCGGCACATCGCCGACTTCAACCCGCTCAACTGGGCGATGGTCGCGGGCCGTTCCGCGATGTCGGCGGATCCCGACTGGAGCGCGGTGCTGGGCCGCGGCGGGGCGCTGCTGGCGCTGGCGGTCGCCGCCGTGTGGCTGTCGATCAGGACGTTCCGGTCCTACCAGCGATCGGTGTGAACGGCGCGGGACCGGCGGCACCTCGCGGTGTTGCCGGTCCCGGTGGGCTCACGGATTTCTCAGGCGGCGACCGGGCCGCCGCCTTCCTGCTCCGCCTCGATGCGGGCGTTCCAGTCGCGCTTGGAGGCCTGCCAGCCGTCCTCGTTGTGCCCGAGGCGCCAGTAGCCGGAGATCGACAGGTCCTCGCGCGGGATCTGGCGCTCGACACGCAGCATCGCCCGCAGCTCCTTCACGAAGCTCGCCTCGCCGTGGACAAAGGCGTGCACCCGGCCCTCCGGGAACTCCAGCGCCCTTACGGCGGCCACCAGGGCCTCGCCGACCGGCCGCTCGCCCCGGTGCAGCCAGACGACCTCCACATCGGAGTCGATCTTCTGCACCTCCTCGGGGCCGGACACCTCGATGAAGGCGAAGACCTTCGCCCCGCCGGGCAGGGACTCCAGGGCGCGGGCGATCGCGGGCAGCGCGCTCTCGTCACCGGCGAGCAGATGCCAGTCGGCATCCGTGTCCGGGGCGTAGGCGCCGCCAGGGCCCATGAAATGGACGGTCTCGCCGGGCTGGACGCGGCACGCCCACGGTCCGGCGAGCCCCTCGTCGCCGTGCACGACGAAGTCCAGGGCCAGCTCACGGTGTTCGGGATTCCAGGAGCGCACCGTGTAGGTCCGCGTCACCGGCCAGTGCTCACGGGGGAACTCTGCGCGGATCCGCTCCGGGTCGAAAGGCTCGGGGTAGGTGACGCCCGCCGGGCCGAACAGGAGCTTCACGTAATGGTCGGTGCAGGTGTCCGCCGCGAAACCGGCCAGTCCGTCACCGCCGAGGACCACGCGCTGCATGTGCGGGGTCAGCCGCTCGGTGCGCACGACCTGGGCGGAATGGGGCTTGCGCGGCTTACGTCCCGGACGCTCTGCCATGACGGCCTCCCTGCTCCACTGGTTAGGTTTACCTAAGTTAGCACCCCCTCTTTAGTTAACACCTCTTCCATGAGCATTCGATGAGTGTGTTTTGCCGGAACAATTCCTTGCCGGCCGTCCCTATAGTGTGGGTCGGTCACCCGCCGAGTGTCACGAGCAGCCGGTGCAGCGAACCGCCCAGCCCCCACCGCGCCGACAGCGCGTCCAGCCCGGCCGCGTCGCGCGGGGCCTTCGGCAGCGCGGTGTCGACATCCGGCAGCGGTACGTCATCGGCGACCCGGACCACCTTGGGTGCGACGGCGACATACGGACGGGCCTCGTCCAGCCGCTTGCGCTGCGACGGCGTCAGCTTCGCCTTCGGGTCGTCGACCGCTGCCATGATCCCGGCCAGGTCCCCGAACTCGGCGAGCAGCTTGGCGGCCGTCTTCTCGCCGATGCCCGGCACCCCCGGCAGGCCGTCACTCGGGTCGCCGCGCAGCAGCGCCAGATCCGCGTACCCGCCCCCGTCGACCCCGTACTTCGCGCGCAGCCACGCCTCGTCGGTGGTCTGCAGCGTGCCGACGCCCTTGAGGGGGTACAGCACGCGCACCCCGCGTGCGTCGTCCACGAGCTGGTAGAGATCGCGGTCGCCCGTGACGATGTCCACCGGGCCCTCGGCGCGCACGGTGAACGTGCCGATCACGTCGTCCGCCTCGTAGCCCGCGACGCCGACCCGGGCGATGCCGAGTGCGTCCAGCACCTCCTCGATGATCGGCACCTGTGGGGAGAGGGTGTCCGGCACCTCCTCCTCGTCCGGGCCGCTCTCGTGCTCCGTGGCGACCCGGTGCGCCTTGTAGGAGGGGATGAGGTCGACCCGCCACTGCGGCCGCCAGTCGGCGTCCATGCAGGCCACCAGCCGGTCCGGGCGGTGGTCCTTGACCAGCCGGTCGATGAAGTCCAGCAGTCCGCGCACGGCGTTCACCGGCGTGCCGTCGGGCGCCTTCACGGAGTCCGGGACGCCGAAGTAGGCGCGGAAGTACAGCGAGGCGGTGTCGAGAAGCATCAGTCGTCCGGTCACGCCACGCATCATGCCGTACGGCACTGACGGCGCCGGGGTGCCGCACACCGGGATGCGGGATGCGAGGACCTCGTGGCCTGTCCCGTGTGCACGTCTGCCCCGTGCGCCGTTCTCCGAACGGTGCGCGCTCGGCGCCCGGTTGCCTCATGAGTACTGGAAGAAGTACGGCAAGCAGCTCGGCGACCTCGGCAGATGGTACGGCCCCGCCCGCTCCGCGTCGGTCCCGTGCCGCCGGTGGAGGCGGTCTCGGCTACGAAAAGGATCCGGCCAACCACATAGCGCTACGGCACTGCCCAAACCTTGCCGGGCCACCGTCCGTAACGGCCGACCGTTCGTTCGGCGCGCCCCGTTCCCGGCCCACCTGGGAAGACGGCACCCCGGACGTCACCGCGGTCCAGGGTGACGCCGCGGAACGGACCGGGCCGCTGCCGTCCCGACTGCGCCACCGACCTCCAACTCAGCGCCGCCTAAAGGGACTTCACCGTCCGGTGGCCCCGCCCCGGATAACGCCCCGACCAGGTGCTCCGGGCCCGGTGCGCCGCCGGGAACATCCGCGGCCGCTCGCGCATTGAAACCGTTGGGAGGGCGGCTCGCCCTGATCGGGGTCCGACGCCTGCGGAGCGACTCCGGGAGCCGGCCGGCCCGTGCCCACGACCCTGTATCCGGCCGGGCCGGCGGGCTGCACCCGTGGACCCCGGCGGCAGCCGCGCTGTCGCCGTTCCGCCGGCCGCGCTCCGTGTCGGCCCCGACGGCCGTCCGGCCCTCCTGGTCAGCGTCTTCATCCCGAAGGGGGAGCCCGCGCCCGGCGAGTCCGGCACACTCGTGCAGTGGCGTGAACTGTGAGGGTCGCGCTCACCGGACGTGACAGGGATGTGGCGGCCGCCTGAAACGGTTTGCCGAACGTGCGTAGGGTGCAGAGAACCCATCAGGAGGGGCCCGGCCGCGGCGGGGCACCCGAAGGGCGCAACGACGAGCGAAGGAGGGAGCCGGAGCGATGGGCGACCACAAAGACCAGCAGCCCGTGCGGGTGGGCGCGGCAGTACGGCGGCGCCGCCGCGCGCTGGAGCTCACTCTCGCCGTCGTGGCCGAGCGCAGCGGCCTCTCGGTGCCCTTCCTGAGCCAGATCGAGAACGACAGGGCCCGCCCCAGTCGCACCTCCCTGGAGAAGCTCGCCGACGCCCTGCGCACCACGGCCGTCGAACTCCTCGCCGCCGCCGACCCGGCGTGCAGCGTGGACGTCGTACGGGCCGAGGACGCCACCGAGCCGGACTTCGCACCCAAGGTGCGCTCCCTGGTGCGCGGTCACCACCAGTTGCACGCCTCGGAGTTCACCGGCGACCACGACGCCGGCCGCGAATTCCAGCACCGCAACGACGAGTTGATGTACGTCGCCGACGGCGCCGTGGAGATCGAGGCAGAGGGCAGCGCCTACCGCCTCGGCCGCGGCGACACCCTCTACCTCACCGGTGGAGTCCGCCACCGCTGGCGGGCGACGGTCCCGGACACGAGGGTGATCGTGGTGGCGGTGGCGGAACACATCGAGGCGGTCCAGGACCGCCCCCGCTGAAGCACCACGGCCTCGCGCACGGGTCAGCGGACGGCATCCGACGCGGTACGCCCCGTCACTGGCAGCGGCCCCACAGGGACTGCCCGAGGCGCTGCGAGCAGCGCGCCGGAGAGCAGCCCGCGTACGGTGCCGGAGGCGGCCGCGACCCAGCCGACGACGAGCAGGCAGTACAGCCCCACCGCCAGCCAGTCGTACACGGCGAGCCCGGTGTGCCGCCCCAGCGCCGCGGTGCCGGTGGCACACGTCCCCACCGGGAAGGTGAACGCCCACCACGTCATGGTGAACCGCATGCCCTGCCGCCGGGCCCGCACCAGGTACGAGACGGCCAGCGCCAGCCACAGCAGTGCGAACCCCATGACCGGAACGCCGTACAGCACGGCGAGCAGGCCGAAACCGCCGTCGTACGGCGCCGGTACGACCCCGGGCGCGACGTCGGCGAAGGCGCCCACCGCCGTCGTGGACTGCCCGAGCGGCCCCAGCACCAGGAAGAGCGTCGGCGTGAGCGCGAGGGGCAGCGGGCCGCCGGTGACCAGCCGGGCGAAGACGAGCGGCAGCATCAGCAGCGTGGCCAGCAGGCTCAGCCCGAACATCGCGAAGCAGGCGAGGAGCAGGGTCTCGCGGGGCTGCCCGGCCGGCAGGTGCGGTACGAGCCGCGGCCCGAGCGCGGCCGCCACCATGGGCGCGACCAGCGGCAGCAGCCACACCGGGGTGGCCTGACCGGGTTCGACCCGATGCCGTACGGCCATGAGGTACGGCACGGCGACGGCCGCCGCCAGCCCGACGGCCGTACCGGCGGCGAACAGCACGGCGTCCAGGGCGACGGCCGCCGGTTCACCGATCCAGTCCCGACCGAGGGCCAGGGTCCCGCCGCCGACGGCGAGCAGGGCCATGGAGAGGCAGCCGTAGAAGGGCGCCATGGCGGGGTCGAGCAGGTGGGCGCGGGCCTGGTCGGGGTGGTGGGCCCAGTGCAGGGCGCGGGCGGCGAGCAGGGCCAGGAGCTGCAGCAGGGACAGCGCCCAGACGCCGACCAGGAGTTCGTGTATGCCGCCGACGCCGAGCGCGGCGCCGGCGGTGGCGAGGGCGGCGGTGCCCATGACGGAGGCGTACCAGTTGGGACCGAGATACCGGACTGCGGTGACCATGGAACCAACGGTGCCGCCGGTCCGGGCCCGCGACCAGGGAGCCCGTCCCTATGAGGGCATAAGCTGTGTTTATGAGCGAGACGGAGGACCGGGCGGCAGGCGGCACGCTGGCGCACCGCGTGCCGGACCTCGGTGCGCTGGAACTGCTGCTGGCGGTGGCGCGGCTGGGCAGCCTCGGGGCGGCCGCCCGGGAGGTCGGTATCACCCAGCCCGCGGCCAGCAGCCGGATCCGCTCCATGGAACGGCAGCTGGGGGTGGCCCTCGTCGACCGCTCACCACGCGGTTCCCGGCTCACGGACGCGGGCGCGCTGGTGACCGACTGGGCGCGGCGGGTGGTGGAGGCGGCGGAGGCGTTCGACGCGGGGGCGCAGGCGCTGCGGGACCGGCGGGACTCACGGCTGCGGGTCGCGGCGAGCATGACCATCGCCGAGTACCTGCTCCCGGGCTGGCTGCTCGCGCTGCGCGCGCAGCGTCCCGACACGGCGGTGTCCCTGCTCGCCGGCAACTCGGCGGCGGTGGCCGAACGGCTGCTCGCGGACGAGGCGGACCTGGGTTTCGTGGAGGGCCTGTCGGTGCCGCAGGGGCTGGACTCCACGGTGATAGCCCACGACCGCCTGATCGTCGTCGTGGCCCCCGCCCACCCCTGGGCCCGCCGCCGACGCCCGCTCGCCGCCGAGGAGCTGGCGGCGACACCGCTCATCCTCCGTGAACGCGGCTCCGGCACCCGCCAGGTCCTCGACGCGGCACTGGGCGGCCTGGCCCGCCCGCTGATCGAGCTGTCCTCGACGACGGCGGTCAAGGCGTCCGCGGTCAGCGGCGCCGGCCCGGCGGTGCTGAGCGAACTGGCGGTGGGGGAGGAACTGGCGATGCGGCGGCTGGTGAGCATCCCGGTGGACGGGGTGGCGCTGCGCCGCGACCTGCGGGCGGTATGGCCGACGGGCCACCGCCCGACAGGCCCGGCACGAGAACTGCTCTCCCTGACCCGGGGCTGACAACCCTTCGCCGATCTGCCCCCCGACTCGGTCGCGTGAAAGGGAGCGGTCCCAAAGACAGTCCGGCTGGGGGTGCCCCTGGGGAGGGCACGGCCGGCGGGGGGCGAAAAACCGTGGCGGCACCCCGCCCCCAACCCGCACCATCCCTCCATGCCCATCCCCACCGCCCCACCCGCCGAAGGCGCCCGCACCCCCTGGGAGGCCCTTCCCGCCCCTGTCCGTACCGCCGTCACCGACCTGCTCGGCGGTGCCCCCGTCACCCACGCCGCCACCCAGCCCGGGGGCTTCTCCCCGGGCGTCGCCGCCAGAATCCGCACCGCCGCCCACCGCACCGCCTTCGTCAAGGCGGTCAGCGCCGACGCCAACCCCCACAGCCCCGCCCTGCACCGCACGGAGGCCCGCAACGCGGCCGCCCTCCCCGACACCGTCCCCGCACCCCGCCTGCTCGGCACCTACGACGACGGCACCTGGGTGGCCCTCGTCTTCGAGGAGGTGAAAGGCCGTCAGCCCCACATCCCCTGGCGCCCCGACGAACTCCGCCGCGTTCTCGATGCCGTCACCACCCTCGGCCGTACCCTCACTCCGGCGCCCGTCGACGCCCCACCCGCCGCCGAACACCTCGCCGACACGCTCGACGGTTGGCGCAAGCTGATCGAGGGCCCCGACGCGGACGCCGACCGACTCGACGAGTGGACCGTCGTGCATCTCGCCGACCTGGCCGACCTCGCCGCCCCCTGGCCCGGATCCGTCACCGGCGACACCCTCGCCCACGCCGACCTGCGCGCCGACAACATGCTGTTGACCGACGACGGAGGGGTCGTGTTCGTCGACTGGCCGCACGCGGTGCGGGCCGCACCCTGGTTCGACCTGCTGGTCATGCTGCCGTGCGTCACGGCGCAGGGCGGTCCGGACCCGGAAGGCGTGTTCGGCGCGCACCCGCTCGGCCGGGACGCGGACCCGGACGCCGTCACCGCCGCGCTCGCCGCCCTCACCGGCTACTTCCTGCAGAGCTCGGTCCTGCCCGCCCCGCCAGGCCTGCCCACCCTGCGCCCGTTCCAGCGGGCGCAGGGCGACGCGGCGCTGGCCTGGCTCAGGACGCGGCTGTGATCAGGGCCTGCATGACCCGCAGGTCCTCTCCCATCTCCGGATGCCACTGCACGCCGAGGACCCAGCCGCGCTCGGCGGGGAGTTCGATCGCTTCCACCGTGCCGTCGGACGCGTACGCGGAGGGCGTCAGGCCGTCGCCGAGGCGGTCCACCGCCTGGTGGTGGAAGGTGGGGACGGAGGCCGCCTCCGGGACCGTCTCGGCGTAGCGCGTCCCGGGGACCGGCTTCACCTCGTGCCGGCCGAAGACACCGGGTACGTCCGCGTGGCCGTCGATGTGCTGGACGAGGGTGCCGCCCAGCGCGACGTTCAGGAGCTGCATGCCCCGGCAGATCCCGAGCAGCGGGATGCCCGCCGTCAGCGCCGCGTCGATCAGGGCCAGCTCCCAGGCGTCCCGGGGGCGGTCGGGACGGCCGGTGCGGGGGTCGGCTTCGGCGCCGTAGCGGACCGGCTCGACGTCCGGGCCGCCCGCGATCACCAGGCCGTCCAGACGGGCCACCGTCGCCGCCGCGTGCTCGGGGGCGTCCGGCGGCAGCATCGCGGCCAGGCCGCCCGCCCGCTGGACAAGACGCGGATAGCCGGCCGGCAGCAGCGCCGCCTCCAGCTCCCAGACGCCCCAGCGCGTCCCGGCCTCCAGGTACGTGCTCACGCCGATCAGCGGCCGTCCGGTCATGGGCCCTCCCGTGTCATAAAGGTGTGCGTAAAGGTGCGCCTGCACACCTTTATGACATGCCCATCGGCCGTTACGCCAGAAAGCCCCGTAGCAGCGCCGCAGTCCCGGCGCAGTGCTCCCGCATCATCTCCCGCGCGCCGTCCGCGTCCCCGTCCAGCACCGCCTCCACCAGGGCGATGTGCTGGCGCTGCGAGTGCTCCAGATTGCGCACCAGGAGCGGGATGCAGTCCAGGAGGTCGTTGACCGTCGCCCGTACCGCCGCGTACTGGGCGGTGAGGGAGGGGGAGCCGCACAGCTCGGCGATCGTGAGATGGAGAAGGGTGTCCAGGCGGCGGTAGTCCGCGAGCGGTGCCTCGTGGGTGCGGGCCAGGGCTTCACGGAGCCGGACCGCCTGGTCGTCGGTCAGGCCGTGCGCCGCGCACAGGCCCGCCGCGCCCACCTCCAGCACCTCCCGGAAGCGCAGCACGTCCTCGATGTCCACCTCGGCGATCCGGCGCCGCAGCTCGTCCTCGCCGCCCGCGTCCGCGCGCGGCAGCACGAACGTGCCGCCGTACCGTCCGCGCCGGGACTCCACCAGACCCTGGTCCTGGAGCACCTTCAGCACCTCGCGCAGCGTCACCCGGCTGATCCCCAGCCGCTCGGCCAGCTCCCGCTCGGCGGGCAGCCGTTCGCCGCCCGGAACCAGGCCCAGCCGGACGACCTGGAGGATCTGCTCCAGCGCCTCCTCGAAGCCGTTGCCCGCCCGCACGGGTCGCAGCACAGGCGTCAGCGCGTCGTCGAGGGCGCCGTCCGCGTCCAGTGACATATGGCCGTACCCCCTTCCCAAGCAATGGTTCTCTTCAATACCTTAGAGCCCCCGGCCCGGCCGCAGAAGCGCAGCACCAGCAGTACTGGCAGCACCAGCAGCATCAGCGTGAAAGAAGCCGAAGGAGCTCCCCCGTGGCAGACCGCACACCCCCGCTGAGCGTCGAGGAGCTGCACACCCTCGTCGCGAGCGGTGAGATCGACACTGTCGTCCTGGCCTTCCCCGACATGCAAGGGCGCCTGCAGGGCAAGCGGTTCGCCGCCCGCTTCTTCCTCGACGAGGTCCTCCACCACGGCACCGAGGGCTGCAACTACCTCCTCGCCGTCGACACCGAGATGAACACGGTCGACGGCTACGCCATGTCCTCCTGGGACCGCGGCTACGGCGACTTCGCCATGCACCCCGACCTTGCCACCCTCCGCCGCGTGCCCTGGAACGCGGGCACCGCGATGCTCGTCGCCGACCTCGCCTGGAACGACGGCTCCCCGGTCGTCGCCGCACCCCGCCAGATCCTCCGCCGCCAGCTGGAGCGCCTCGCCGAACTCGGCTACACCGCACAGGTCGGTACGGAGCTGGAGTTCATCGTGTTCAAGGACACCTACGAGGCCGCCTGGGACGCGAACTACCGAGGGCTGACCCCGGCCAACCAGTACAACATCGACTATTCGGTGCTGGGCACCGGGCGGATCGAGCCGCTCCTGCGCCGGATCCGCAACGAGATGGCGGGCGCCGGGCTGACCGTCGAGTCCGCCAAGGGGGAGTGCAACCCCGGGCAGCACGAGATCGCCTTCCGCTACGACGAGGCCCTGGTCACCTGCGACCAGCACGCCGTCTACAAGACCGGCGCGAAGGAGATCGCCGCCCAGGAGGGCGTCTCGCTCACCTTCATGGCCAAGTACAACGAGCGCGAGGGCAACTCCTGCCACATCCACCTGTCGTTGACGGACGCGGACGGCCACAACGTGTTCGCCTCCCACGAGGGCATGTCCGACGTCATGCGGCACTTCCTCGCCGGACAGCTCGCCGCGCTCCGCGACTTCTCGCTCCTCTACGCCCCCAACATCAACAGCTACAAGCGGTTCCAGCCGGGCTCCTTCGCCCCGACCGCCGTCGCCTGGGGCCACGACAACCGCACCTGTGCGCTCAGAGTCGTCGGCCACGGACGTTCGCTCCGCTTCGAGAACCGGCTGCCCGGCGGCGACGTCAACCCGCACCTCGCCGTCGCGGGACTGGTCGCCGCCGGGCTGTACGGGATAGAGCAGCGGCTCGAACTCCCCGAAGCCTGCGCGGGCAACGCCTACTCCGCCGACTTCGCGCACGTCCCCACGACCCTCCGCGAGGCCGCCGAACTCTGGGAGAACAGCCCCATTGCCAAGGCCGCCTTCGGCGACGAGGTCGTCGCGCACTACCGCAACATGGCCCGCGTCGAGCTGGAGGCCTTCGACGCCGCGGTGACCGACTGGGAGCTGCGCCGCTCCTTCGAACGCATGTGAGGCACGACTTGTCGCAACAGTACGAACTCGACATCCTCAACCCGGCCACGGAGGAGGTGATCGCCACCGTCCCGGGCGCCGCGGAGGAGGACGTCGACACCGCCGTACGACGGGCCGCGCAGGCTCAGGAGCGATGGGCCGCCCACGCGCCCGCCGACCGGGCCCGGCTGCTGCGCCGCTTCGCCGTCACGGTCGACGAACACCGCGAAGAACTCGCCCAGTCGGAGGTCCGGGAAGCCGGGCACACCGTCGGCAACGCCCGCTGGGAGGCCGGCAACGTCCGGGATCTGCTCGACTACGCGGCCGGCGGTGTGGAGCGGCTGACCGGCCGTCAGATCCCGGTACCGGGCGGTCTCGACGTGACGCTCCTCGAACCCCTCGGGGTCGTCGGCGTCATCGCCCCCTGGAACTTCCCGATGCCGATTGCGGCCTGGGGCACCGCGCCCGCCCTCGCCGCCGGCAACGCGGTGCTCCTCAAGCCCGCCGAGACGACCCCCCTCACCGCGCTCCGCCTCGCCGAACTCGCCCTGGAGGCAGGGCTGCCCGAGCACCTCTTCCAGGTACTGCCCGGCCGCGGCGACATCGCGGGCGAGGCGCTTGTGAAGCATGCGGGCGTCGCCAAGATCGTGTTCACCGGTTCCACCCGCGTCGGCAAGCGCATCATGGCGCTCTGCGCCGACCAGGTGAAGCGCGTGACCCTCGAACTCGGCGGCAAGAGCCCCAACATCGTCTTCGCCGACGCCGACATCGAAGCCGCCGCGGCCGCCGCCCCCATGTCCTTCCTGGACAACTCCGGGCAGGACTGCTGCGCCCGCACCCGCATCCTCGTCCAACGCCAGGTCCACGACCGCTTCCTGGAGCTCCTCGCCCCCGCCGTCGAGTCCGTCACCGTCGGCGACCCGGCCGACGAGAGCACCGACATGGGCCCGCTGATCTCCAGGGCCCAGCTGGAACGGGTCCGTTCGTACGTCGACGCCGACGCGCCCGGCATCCGGGGCAAGGCCCCCGAGGGCCCCGGCTTCTGGTTCCCGCCGACCGTCCTCACCGGTGTCGACCCGCATGCGCGCGTGGCCGTCGAGGAGGTCTTCGGGCCTGTCGCCGCAGTCATCCCCTTCGACGACGAGGCCGAGGCCGTCCGGCTCGCCAACGACACCGAGTACGGCCTCTCCGGCTCGATCTGGACCCGGGACGTGGGCCGTGCGCTGCGCGTCTCGCAGGCCGTCAAGGCCGGCAACCTGTCCGTCAACTCCCACTCCAGCGTCCGCTACTGGACCCCCTTCGGCGGCTTCAAGCAGTCGGGGATCGGCCGTGAACTCGGCCCGGACGCGCTCACCGCCTTCACCGAGACCAAGAACGTCTTCATCAGCACGGAGGGCCCCGCACAGTGACCGCATCCACCGAAGAGACCGCAGAGACCGCAGGGATCGCAGGGATCGTCTGCCGCCGGCTCGTCGGCCGTACGGCCGTCATCACCGGGGCCGGCAGCGGCATCGGCCTCGCCACCGCACGGCGACTGGCGTCGGAGGGCGCCAACGTCGTCTGCGCCGACGTCGACGAGGCCCGCGGCAAGGCCGCCGCGGAGGAAGTCGGCGGGATCTTCGTCAAGGTCGACGTCACCGACGCCGAACAGGTGGAGGCCCTGTTCAAGACCGCCTTCGACACCTACGGCAGCGTCGACATCGCCTTCAACAACGCCGGTATCTCGCCGCCCGACGACGACTCCATCCTGGAGACCGGCCTGGAGGCCTGGAAGCGCGTCCAGGAGGTCAACCTCACCTCCGTCTACCTGTGCTGCAAGGCCGCCATCCCCTACATGCGGCAGCAGGGCAAGGGCTCCATCATCAACACGGCGTCCTTCGTGGCGAGGATGGGCGCGGCGACCAGCCAGATCTCCTACACCGCCTCCAAGGGCGGAGTTCTGGCCATGTCCCGTGAACTGGGCGTGCAGTTCGCGCGGGAGGGCATCCGCGTGAACGCCCTCTGCCCCGGACCGGTCAACACCCCGCTGCTCCAGGAACTGTTCGCCAAGGACCCCGAGCGGGCCGCCCGCCGCCTGGTGCACATCCCGCTCGGCCGGTTCGCCGAGGCCGAGGAGATCGCCGCCGCCGTCGCCTTCCTGGCCAGCGACGACTCCTCCTTCGTCAACGCCAGCGACTTCCTCGTGGACGGCGGGATCTCCGGGGCGTACGTCACACCCCTGTAGGAGCCGCCCCAACTCCCGTCCTACAGTGCGGGAGTGAGCATGACGCCGCCCGGCTGGTACTCCGACCCGCACGCCCCACACCTGGAGCGCTGGTGGGACGGAGAAGCCTGGACCGAGCACCGGCGCACCCCGTCCGGCCTCCCTGTGCCGCCGACCCCGGCGGCCGGGGCGTCCGGCCGGGCGGGGGCGGTCGCGCTGATCGCGGCCGGGGCCGTGCTGGCGACGGCGATCGTCACCGGCGCGACCGTGGTCCGCACGGACGAGGTACGCAGCACGGGCGACACGACGATCGACACCGCCCCCAGCGGACCGCCCGCCGCCCCGTCCCTCGTCGTCGACCAGCTCAACGGCATCACCCTGCCGGTGCCGACCGGCTGGACCAGCCCGTCCGCCATCGCCCAGGACGACGTCGTGATGACGACCGACGGCACCTACGACTGCCCCGCCCGCACCGGCCGCTGCCGCCACGGCCAGGTCATCAGCCGTACAGCGGACCGGGCCGAGGGCGCCTCACCGCGCACCGTCGCCGAACGCGACGTACCCGACGCGGCCGAGACGGCGTACGGGCACGATCCCGGCGGTCGGCGGCCCTACGGCGGCATCCGCTCCCACCGGGTCGTCAAGGCCGGCCGGGTCGCGGTCGCGGGCCACGACGGGTACCTGGTGCGCTGGCGGGTGAGGACGGCCGAGGGACCGGGCGGTTACGTCCAGTCCCTCGCCTTTCCGTCCGCCTCCGGCATCCCGGCCCCGGTCGTCGTCCGCTTCGTCTTCGACGCGGGCCCGGACGGACCGCCCCTGTCCGACATGGACGAGATCACGAAGGGCATCCGCCCGGCGCGCTAGCAGGCCGGCAGGCCAGAACGTCAGAGGAAGGTGTGACCTTCACCGCGGTACGTCGGTACGGTCGCCGTCACCCGGTCACCCTCGATCAGCTGCAGCTCGGCGAACCGCTCGCACAGCTCGCCCGCCTTTGCATGCCGGAACCACACCTTGTCGCCGATCAGCAGATCGTCCGCCGCGGAGCCGAGCAGCGGGGTCTGCACCTCGCCGGGGCCCTCCTGGGGGTCGTAGGACAGCCCCTCCGGGAGGTACGGCACCGGGAGCCGGTCGGGGCCCGGGGCGCCCGAGGCCGGGTAGCCGCCGCCGAGCACGGTCACCACCCCGACACCGGGCCGCCGCACCACCGGCATGGCGAACAGCGCGGCCGGCCGGCCGGTGAACGACGTGTAGTTGTCGAAGAGACGCGGCACATACAGGCCCGAACCCGCCGCTATCTCCGTGACCGCGTCCTCCGCCGCCGTGGTCTGCACGCTGCCCGTGCCGCCGCCGTTCACGAACTCCAGGTCCGGCGTCACCGCCCGGACCGCGCGCACCACCGCGGCGCGCCGCTCGGCCAGCTCACGGCGGGCGGTGGCCTGCATCAGCCGGACCGCGCGGGACCGCAGCGGCCGGCCGGCGACAGCGTCGCCGACACCGGCGATGTGCCCCTCGTACGCCATGATCCCGACGAGCCTGAAGCCCGGCCGCCGGGCCACGGTCCGGGCCAGGTCGGCGAGCTGGGCGGGGGAGTACAGCGGCGAGCGCCGGGCCCCGACCCGCACCCGCCCGCCGAACATCTTCAGGGAGGTGTCCAACTCCAGGCAGACCCGGACCACTTCGCTCCCGCCGTCGCGGGCGGCGTCGATCAGGTCGAGCTGGGCCGGGTCGTCGATCATCACCGTCACGGCGGCGGCCAGCTTGGGATCGGCGGCCAGCTCCGCGAACCGGGCCCGGTCCGCGGACGGATAGGCCAGCAGGATGTCGTCGAACCCCGAGCGCGCGAGCCACAGCGACTCCGCGAGCGTGAAGGACATGATCCCGGCGAAACCGTCCTTCGCGAGGACCCGTTCCAGCAGGTGCCGGCAGCGCACGGACTTGCTGGCGACCCGCACCGGCTTGCCGCCGGCCCGTCGCACGAGATCATCCGCGTTGGCGTCGAAGGCCTCCAGATCCACGATCGCGAGAGGGGCGTCCAGATGGGCGGTGGCCCGGTCGTAACGGGCCCGGTCGGCGGCGCGCGCAGTCATGAACGAAGCCTGCCAGACAGGATTACCGCAGGGTAGGGGGACGATACGGGCAGATGCCCCGGGGCCGCGGACTGGTTCCCGTTTGCCGTCGCACAACCCGTAGAGTGACGCGCACGTACGGCGGAACGACCTCGGTCGCCTGACCCGCGCCGGGATGCGGATCCGCGCGTGCGGGTATGCGTGCCCGGGGGCGGACGTCTTTGCGCCGGGAAGCACGACGGCCCGTACGAGGAGCAGGCCCGGGTACGAGGAAACGGGGGGCGCATGAGCATGGAAGCGCGGCACGCCCCGATCCCACGACGTCCCGAGTCCGACCAGGCCGCCACGACACCGGCACAGCAGCCCGAGCCGACGGGCGGTGACCGCGGAAACGGTGAGGCCGGCAGGGGTACGGCGCCGGGTACGGCCGGTACGTCCGGCCGAACCGAAGGGCCCGGTTTCTTCGACCGGGTGAGTCGAGTGAATGGGTCGCCCCGGTCCGACGTATTCACCGGTGGGGCCGACGCTACCGGGCAGGACCAGCTGCCGGGACGGTCCGACGGGCAGCAGAGTCGTGATGACCGGACAAGTCGGGGCGGTGCGGTGGGGCAGGGCGAGCAGAGCGCGGGGGACCGGCCGGTCGGCAGCGCGACATCCGCAGACCGAATCACCCGCCCCCGCTATCCCAACCTCCGCCCACCCCAGGGCCCCCCGTCCCAGTCCACGACCACCGCACCACCCTCATCGGCCCGCTTCCCGGACACACCCCCGTCGCCTTCCGCCCGGGGGACCGGTCGCGCCGTGCCGCCGGTGTCTTTCAGCGGGGGGACCGGTCGTGTGGGGCCGTCTGCGTCTTCCGGCGGGGAGTCCGGTCGCTTCGGGCCGTCTGTGGGTTCGGGCCGCGAGGCTGGTCGAGGTGTGCCGCCGGTGTCTTCCGGTGGGGAGTCCGGTCGTTTCGGGCCGTCTGCGGGTTCCGGTCGGGAGGCTGGGCGTGTTGCGCCGGCTGCGGAGTCCGGCCGGGGGGCGGGGCGCGCTGTGCCGCCTGCCGCTCCGGGGCGGGAGTCCGGTCGGGTAGCGCCGCCGTTTCGGCTGCCGTACGGGCCGGGGCCGTCGGTCCGGCGTCCGGAGGGCGCGTCGGAGGCGACCGGATCGTTTCGCCCCCCGCGTGCTTCGGCGGAATCGGAACCGGAATCGTCGTCGGACGAGCGGCGCGGAGCCGACGGGGCGCCGCACCCGTCGCGGCCGTCGGTCGCACGTCCGTGCACCACGTCCACGCCCTCGGCCGATACGACCGCGGGTGGCACCGGTGTGGCCGGGCCCAGGCGGCCCGAGCGGCCCCGCAGTGACTTCCCGACCACCATAGGCACGCCGGAGTCGGGCAGCGCATGGAGCCCGCACATGCGGACGTTCCCGGTGCCGACCGCCCCACCGCGCCCCACGACACCCCCGAGGACCGCACCGCAGCCCCCCGCCATCGGCGTTCCGCCCCGCCCGGCCGAGCCCCCGGCGCCGACCGCTCCACCGCGACCGACCGAGCCCCCGGCGACCGACAACCCCCCGCCCCGCCCGGCCGGACCTCCGGACGCCGCCGCCCCGGCGCGTCCCGCGGCTCCGCCGGCGCCCGGCAGCTCGTTCCCGGCCGCCGAAGGGGCGGCACACCCGACGGCTTCCGCCTCGGCCGGTGCCCCACCGCGCCCTTCGGCCGCCTCGGTGACCGCCCCGGACTCCGGTACCGCGCCGCATCCCGTCGCTCCGCCTCCGTACTACGACGCCCCCTCGCCCTATCGCGGCCCGGGACTGGACCCCGCGATGTCCTGGACCGCCTCCGCGGGAACTCCCGGCCGGGACCGGCCCGTTGTGACCTTCGGCGAGCCGGAGGGATACGACGAGCGAGGCCGGGGACGGTCGTTGATCGGCCGCGTGGCGCCCCGTACCGCCGCGGCCGCCGCCTGCATTGTGCTCGGTCTGGGTCTCATCGGCGGTGCGGTGACCGGGAGTTGGCTCCTCGACGACGGCGGTGACACGGGCGCGGCGAGCACCTTCAGCTCGGCCGCGGGGCTGTGGCACAACGTGCCCGTGGACGAACTGTTCCCGCCCACCGTGCAGGGCACCGGCGCCGGCCCCGGCGGAGCCGACCGCACCTGGACGCGGATCGCCGTCGCCCCGGCCACCGGCTGCGCCGACGCCTTCGACCCGCTGCTGCGCAAGGTGCTCGCCCCCGTCGGCTGCCAGCGCCTGATCCGCGCCACCTACACCGACGCCACCCAGAGCTATGTGACGACCGTGGGGCTGCTGTTCACCAAGGCCGACCCGGCGGGCATGACCGCCCTGGCCAAGCGGTTCCAGACCGAGCACCTGGACCGCCGTACCGACCTGTTGCCCCTCCCGTACGCCGCGAAGGGCACCGCCGCCGAGCGGTTCGGAGCGCACCAGCGCGCCTCCTGGACCATCGCCGTGCTCACCGACGCCCCGGTCGTCTCCTACGCGGTCTCCGGCTGGGCCGACGGCCGTACCGTCGACTCCCCGCAGCCCGCCGCCGACGCCGAGGTGTCCGGCGCCACCACGCCCGCCGCCCAGGCCGGCCTCGGCAACGAGGCGCAGGGCCTCGCCGACCGCGTCGAACGGCGACTGCGCCAGTACATCGTCGGCACGGCAACGGAGAAGCCCTCATGAAGCGCCGCGCAACCGGGGCCGCGGTGAGCCTGCTGCTCGCCGGTTCGCTCGCCCTCCTGCCGTCCACCACCGCGTACGCCGACAGCATCCGCGCCCAGCAGTGGGGCCTGTCCGCCCTCCATCTCGACGAGGCCTGGCAGACCACGAAGGGCAAGGGCATCACCGTCGCCGTCCTGGACACCGGCGTCGAGGCGGACCACCCGGATCTCGTCGGCAACGTCCTCGCCGCCAAGGACATGATCGGCTTCGGTGCCGGTCCGGGCGACCGCGACTGGGCCCGGCACGGCACCGCCATGGCCGGCATCGTCGCCGGTCACGGCCACGGTGTCGGCGACGGCGACGGCGTGATGGGGGTCGCGCCCGAGGCGAAGATCCTCCCCGTCCGGGTCATCCTCGAAGACGGCGACAGCGCCCGCGGCAAGGCCCGCTCCACCCGGGGCAACGCCCTCGCCGAGGGCATCCGCTGGGCCGCCGACCACGGCGCCGACGTCATCAACCTGTCCCTCGGCGACGACTCCGACTCCGCGCACCCCGAGCCCAGCGAGGACGAGGCCATCCAGTACGCCCTGAAGAAGGACGTCGTGGTCGTCGCCTCGGCGGGCAACGGCGGCGACAAGGGCGACCACATCTCCTATCCGGCCGCCTACCCGGGGGTCATCGCCGCCACCGCGGTGGACAAGTTCGGCGCCCGCGCCTCCTTCTCCACCCGCCGCTGGTACGCCACGGTCAGCGCGCCCGGCGACGACATCGTCATCGCCGACCCGGACCACAAGTACTACGAGGGCTGGGGCACCAGCGCCGCCTCCGCCTTCGTCTCGGGGGCCGTGGCGCTGATCAAGGCCGCCCACCCGGGCCTCACTCCGGCCCAGATCAAAAAGCTCGTGGAGGACACCGCCCGCAACGCGCCGAGCGGCGGCCGCGACGACTCCCGCGGCTTCGGCATGATCGACCCGGCGGCGGCCATCAAGGCGGCGGCCAAGCTCAGGACGGAGAACCTGACGTCGGCGTCGTACGGGAAGAGGTACTTCGGCTCGGGCCCGGACGTGGAGAAGAACACGACGAGCGCCTCCGACTGGGCGGCCCCCCTGGCCGGCGGCGCGGGCAGCGTCCTGCTGGTGGCCGCGGTGGTCATGTGGCGAAGTCGCCGCAGACCCTTCGAGACGCCCTGACCTTTTGAAATGCCCGAGGACAAGCGCCCCGTCAGGGGCGCGGGGCTGTGTCGATATGCGGCTACCGCCGCGTGGGCGCGACCAGTCCCCACCGGGCCCGCACCCGCCCGCGAACCCCTGAACCTTCCCCCTACTGCGAAGCCGAAGCCGAAGCCGACGCGGACCCGGAAGAAGAGTCAGCGTCCGTCAGGGAATCGACCGCCGCCTTCGCAGCCGCCTCCACCAGCGAGATCCCCTTGGCCTGACTCACCGTCCCGTTGGACAGCACGGCGACCAGATAGTCGGTCCCGCCCACCGTCACCCGCCCGATGCTGTTGACGTCCCACAGCCCGGTCGTACTCCGGGCCAGCCACCCGTTCTTCAGCGCGAACCCCGAACCGTCGGCGGCGGCCGAAACCCCCCACCGCTGGTCCGACTCGACCGTCTTCATCAGCCCCTGGATGTACGCCTGCGAGGCCTCGCTCAGCTTGGAATCGTCCCCGAACACCTGCTGGAGCAGGGTGAGCTGATCGGCGGCGGTGGTCTGGGTCAGCCCCCACAGCGCGCCGTCGCCGCCCTCCGTCCCCGTCAGCCCGAACCGCTTGTTCGCCGCGTCCAGCCCCGCCGCCTTGCCGATGATGTCCCACAGCTCCGACGCCGACGTGTTGTCGCTGTTCTCGATCATCTTCGTGGCGTACGCCTTCTCCGTCGCCGTCAGATGCCGCCCGGCGTCCTGCGCCTGCAGCAGCAGCGCCGCCAGGATGTCGACCTTGACGATGCTCGCGGTGTCGAAGGCCGCGTCGCCGTAGGCCGCGCTGTCGCCGGAGTCCAGGTCCAGCACCGCCGCCGACACCTTCGCCCCGGACGGCACGGTCACCGTCTTCATCGCCGTGCTCAGCAGGGCGTCCCGGTCCACGGCCGGCTCCGTCACCGGTTCCACCGACGCCTCCCCGTTCGCCGAGGCCGAGGAGGAGGGCGACGGCGACCCGGCCGACGATACGGCGCCGTTGTTGTCGCCCGCGTGCGCTTTCACGTACACGGTCCCGGCCGCCGTGACGCCGACGACGGCGACCAGCGCGAGGCTTGTGTAGAGAAGCGCGCGGCGTCGCGGTGGGCGGGCGCGTCGGCGGCCTCGGCGGGCTTCGGAGGTGGCTCTGGGGGACTCCATGCCCGCGATGCTCGGGGCGGGGACTGTGTGCCCCGTTAGCCCGAAGTTAGAAGTGGGTCAGGGAAACCTGAGATTCCCGTGAAAGCTGTGTCGACGGGGTTTCGGGGGCCGCACAACCGCAGCAGCTTCCCACCGATAGGGTCGGGGACCGTGGCGAACAAGAACATTCCCGACTCTGGCTACTCCGACGACGACGGCACCGCCGACCCCCGGCTGGCCGCCGCGCTGGCCGCCTGGGCCGAGGACCGGACGGCCGTCGCCCCGGTGCTTGAGGCGCTGAAGGGGGCCCGGCTCCTTGTACCGGTCGTCGCCGTGCTCGGCGAGGTCGAGGAGGACGAGAACGGGCTGCGCCGCGAGAAGACCAGCGACATGGCCGTGCCCACCCTGAAGGCCGGCCACCGCACCGCCCTGCCCGCGTTCACCTCCACCGAGTCGCTGGCCCGCTGGGACCCGGCGGCCCGGCCCGTGGCCGTACCCCTGCACCAGGCGCTGCAGGCCGCCGCGCACGAGAAGGCGGACACGGTGGTGCTGGACCTGTCGGGGCCCGTACCGTTCGAACTGACCGGGCCGGCGCTGCTGGCCCTGGCCGAGGGGCGTACGACGGCAGATCCGCTCGCCGACCCGGCGGTGCGGGAAGCCGTCCGCGCCGCGGTGGCCGCCGAGCCCGCTGTCCTGCGCGCGCACCTCGGCCCCGGACCGGCTGACGGGACCCTGGCGCTGGTACTGGACCCGGCCGCCGCGCCGCCCGCCGAGACCGCCCAGGCCGTCGCCGAGCGGCTCGCCGCTGACGGAACACTGAGGGCCCGCCTGGTGCGCGGCCTCGACCTGGCACTGCTGCCGGCCGGAACCACGCCTCCGGGCGAGCCCTTGTACGTGAAGAACTGATCGTCGCCGACTGCTAGCCGTAGACCGGGCCGGTGTACTTCTCGCCGGGGCCCTGGCCCGGCTCGTCAGGGACGATCGAGGCCTCGCGGAAGGCCAGCTGGAGCGACTTCAGGCCGTCGCGCAGCGGGGCCGCGTGGAAGGAGCTGATCTCGGTCGCCGAGGCGTCGAGCAGTCCGGCGAGGGCGGTGACCAGCTTGCGGGCCTCGTCCAGGTCCTTGTACTTGTCGCCCTCCTCGGTCAGACCGAGCTTCACGGCGGCCGCGCTCATCAGGTTGACGGCGACCGTCACGATCACCTCGACCGCGGGGACCTCGGCGATGTCGCGGGTCATCTCGTCGAAGTCGGGCTGCCCGGCGTCATCGGGGCCGGGAAGGGGCGTCTCACTCATGCCCCACACGATAGGCGCAGGGGACCTGGGGCTCTTACTTAGCCCAGGTCGTCTCAATTAGCCCTCCCCCGCCTTTACTGCTAGCCTTGTCTGACGACCGGCCGGACAGGTATGCCACACGGCTAGCTGGACCGGCCCACAAGTGGAGGCTTCGAACTCCCACCTGACCGCTCCACGGGCGGCGGGTCACCGGTCAGACGGTCGCTTCGCCGTTCCACGGCGACGGCGTTCCGTCCGATTCTGCGCCCCGCGATCCTCGCGGCGGTGTTCCGGTAGTTCGAGGAGCCCCGCCTGTGATCGTCCGGGGCATTTTTTCTGCTTCGGTGCGGTTAGGTCTTACGGAAACAGACGTTACGCGGTTGCCCGCCAGGCCGCCGTGTGGTGCTACCGAGGAGGATCCATCAGCACCGAGCCCCGCATCAACGACCGGATTCGCGTTCCCGAGGTGCGACTTGTCGGTCCCAGCGGCGAGCAGGTCGGGATTGTTCCGCTTGCCAAGGCGCTGGAGCTTGCGCAGGAGTACGACCTTGACCTGGTCGAGGTGGCGGCGAGCGCGCGTCCGCCGGTCTGCAAGCTCATGGACTACGGGAAGTTCAAGTACGAGTCGGCCATGAAGGCCCGTGAGGCGCGCAAGAACCAGGCGCACACGGTCATCAAGGAAATGAAGCTCCGGCCGAAGATCGACCCGCACGACTATGACACCAAGAAGGGTCACGTCGTCCGGTTCCTCAAGCAGGGCGACAAGGTCAAGATCACGATCATGTTCCGTGGTCGCGAGCAGTCCCGGCCCGAGCTGGGCTACCGACTGCTGCAGCGTCTCGCGGAGGACGTCCAGGACCTCGGTTTCGTGGAGTCGAACCCGAAGCAGGACGGCCGGAACATGATCATGGTTCTCGGTCCGCACAAGAAGAAGACCGAGGCGATGGCCGAGGCCCGGCAGGCGCAGGAAGCCCGCAAGGCGGACGCGAAGGCCAACCCCGGTCGCTCGCAGAACCCCGCCGAGATCGAGGCTGACGCCGACGTCGAGGTCGAGGCGCCCGCCGAGGAGCATGCCGAGGCGTGATCCCGGGGTAACCCGCCTCCGGGCAGTACCCAGGGGCGAGAGTCCCAGGACGTAACCGATACAAGAGCGACGTTCCGCCGTGCCCGGTTTAACGACCGGGCACCGGAGCGCCACCGACGAGGAGATAACGGCGCTATGCCGAAGAACAAGACGCACAGCGGTGCCAGTAAGCGCTTCAAGGTCACCGGCTCCGGCAAGGTGCTCCGTGAGCGCGCCGGCAAGCGCCACCTGCTCGAGCACAAGTCGTCCCGCGTGACGCGTCGCCTGACCGGCAACGCCGAGATGGCCCCGGGTGACACCGCGAAGATCAAGAAGCTTCTCGGCAAGTGACACGCGGGCGCCGCACGGCGCCCTGAGTCAACCCAACCGGGACCCAGTCGTTTCCGGGCCGCGTGAGTCCAACCGCGGCCCCGCTACAAGGAGTTAACAAGTGGCACGCGTCAAGCGGGCAGTCAACGCCCACAAGAAGCGCCGGGCGATCCTCGAGGCGGCCTCCGGCTACCGCGGTCAGCGTTCGCGCCTGTACCGCAAGGCCAAGGAGCAGGTCACCCACTCGCTGGTCTACAACTACAACGACCGCAAGAAGCGCAAGGGCGACTTCCGTCAGCTGTGGATCCAGCGCATCAACGCCGCTGCCCGCGCCAACGGCATCACGTACAACCGCTTCATCCAGGGTCTGAAGGCCGCGAACGTCGAGGTCGACCGCAAGATCCTCGCGGAGCTCGCCGTCAACGACGCCAGCGCCTTCGCCGCGCTCGTCGAGGTGGCTCAGAAGGCGCTGCCGGCGGACGTCAACGCCCCCAAGGCGGCGTGACGCTGCGCTGGCTTCGGCCGACGTGACTGAAGGACCCGCAGGCTCGATGGCTTGCGGGTCCTGTTGCGTCCAGTGGGCCGCGGCCCATGCCCCTAGGAGATGGTCACCGTCGCCGGTGGTGTCCAGCCGCGGCGGAACGTGTGGCGGCCCGGGCCGATCTCCTGCGGGGGCTCGCCGCTCGGGAAGTGGACCTCGGCGCGGGTGCTCGGAGGGATCAGGACCTCGATCACCAGGACGCGCTCCCCGGGCTCCTCGACGCGCCAGCCCGCCTCCGCCCTGCCGTACGGGGTGAGGTGCGCCGCCTTCGCCCAGGTCAGGTCCCCGCCTGGCACCGGGGCGATCCGCAGGCGCCGCCAGCCCGGTCCGGCGGCCGCCAGACCCGCCACCGTGCGGTGCAGCCAGTCGGCGACCGCGCCCAGCGCGTAGTGGTTGAACGAGGTCATCTCACCCGGATTGACGCTGCCGTCGGGCAGCATCGAGTCCCAGCGCTCCCAGATGGTGGTGGCGCCCATGGTCACCGGATACAGCCAGGACGGGCAGTCCTTCTCCAGCAGCATCCGGTAGGCCAGCTGCGGCTCGCCCGCCGCGCACAGGGCGTCGCAGATCAGCGGCGTACCCGCGAAACCGGTGGCGATACGGAAGGAAGCGCGCCGCACGACGTCGGCCAGCCGCTCCGCCGCGCCCGCCGAGGAACTGGCCGCCCTCGCCCGCCAGGACGAACGCGTGGTCGTCGTCTGCAACGACTCCGTCGGCTCAAGCAACCTCGTCGCCTTCCGCGAGGAGTTCCCCGACCGGCTCGTCAACGTCGGCATCGCCGAACAGAACATGGTCGGCGTCGGCGCCGGCCTCGCCAACGCCGGCTTCGTCCCCTTCGTCTCCGCCGCCGGGCCCTTCCTCACCGGACGCGCACTGGAACAGATCAAGGCCGACTGCGCCTACAGCGGGTTCCGGGTGATCCTGTGCGGCCAGAGCCCCGGCATGGCCTACGGCGAGCTCGGCCCCACCCACCACTCCGTCGAGGACCTGTCCTGGCTGCGTGCCGTGGCCGACCTCACGGTGGTCGTCCCGGCCGACCGCGCCCAGACCCGGGCCGCCCTGCGCTGGGCGTACACCCACGACGGCCCCAGCTACCTGCGCGTCCCCCGCTTCAAGATCCCCGACGTCACCCCGCCCGACGCCCCCTTCGAGCACGGGCGCGCCCAGGTGCTGCGCGACGGCGGCGACGTCACCCTCGTCGCCATCGGCACCCTGGTCTCCCGCGCCCTGGCCGCCGCGGACCGGCTGGCCGCCGAAGGCACCTGGAACTGGAGGACGCGCTCGCCGACCGCTACGACCTCACCGACGTGGTCATCGTCGAGAGCGACGACCTGCCGGACCACCCGCGCACCCTGCTGCGCGCGCTCGGCTCGGCGGCGGCCACCTACCTGGAGACGGCCTTCCGGCCGGGGGACGTGATCGGCGTCTCCACCTGGAGCGAGACCCTCCTCGCGGCCGTCGAGGTCATGCAGCCCGCCCGGGTGCGGGGCGTCGAGAAGGTCGTCCAGCTGATGGGCGGGCGACCCGCAGGGCCAGGTGCAGGCGACCCGGCTCACCGCGCGGCTCGCCGAACTCATAGGCGCCGGACCGCTGTTCGTCCGGGCCCCCGGGCTGGTCGGGTCGGCCCAGGCCCGGCTGTCCCTGCTGCACGACGCGACCGTCCTGGAAGTGGGCCAGGCCTGGGACCGGCTGACCGCCGTCCTCGTCGGCATCGGCAGCCTGCAGCACTCCCCGCTGCTGCAGCTGAGGGGCAACGCGGTCGCCGACGAGGAGCTCACCCGGCTGCGCCGGCTCGGCGCGGTGGGGGACATCTGCCAGCGCTTCTTCGACGAGGACGGCGTGCACGCTGACGCCGGCCTCGGGGAGCGCACCATCGGGGTCTCCGTGGACCAGCTCCGCAGCGCTCCCCGCCGGATCGCCGTCGCGCGCGGCGACCGCAAGTACGGCGCGGTGCGCGGCGCGGTGCGCGGCCGCTGGATCACCACGCTGGTCACCGACATCAGCACGGCCCGCCGCCTGCTCGACGAACCCTGACCCCGCCGCGCCGCACGCCCCGGGTGAGCGAGACTGGTGCGGCGGCGGTGCGGACCCGCCGCGCGCCGTGACCGACCGCCGTTGTGAAGGTGAACCACAGATGCCTCCCGCCACCCCCGAGCTCATCTCCCCCCGCTCTGCCCGTGTCGCCGCCGCCCGGCGGCTGGAGCGGCGGAACTTCCGGGGCAAGGAGCGGCTGTTTCTCGCCGAGGGGCCGCAGGCCGTGCGGGAGGCGGCCGGGCACCGGGTCGATGGCGAGCCGACGCTCGTCGAGCTGTTCGCCACCGTCGAGGCCGCGGAGCGGTACGCCGACATCATCGGAGCGGCTGGAACCGCCGGTGCCCGGATCCACCTGGCCTCCGAGGAGGTCATCGCCGACATCTCCACCACCGTGACGCCCCAGGGGCTCGTCGGGGTCTGCCGATTCCTCGACACCCCCTTCGAGGACATCCTCGCCGCCCGTCCCCGGCTGGTCGCCGTGCTCGCCAACGTGCGCGACCCGGGCAACGCCGGTACCGTGCTGCGGTGCGCCGACGCCGCCGGTGCGGAGGCCGTCGTACTCACCGACGCGTCCGTGGACCTGTACAACCCCAAGGCCGTGCGCGCCTCCGTCGGGTCCCACTTCCACCTGCCCGTCGCCGTCGGTGTTCCCGTCGAGCAGGCCGTGGCCGGGCTCAAGGGCGCGGGCGTCCGGATTCTTGCCGCGGACGGGGCCGGGACCGACGACCTCGACGACGAGCTGGACAAGGGGACCATGGGCGGGCCCACCGCCTGGGTGTTCGGGAACGAGGCCTGGGGGCTCCCGGAGGAGACCCGCGCGCTGGCGGACGCCGTGGTGCGCGTCCCGATCCACGGGAAGGCCGAGAGCCTGAACCTCGCCACCGCCGCCGCCGTATGTCTCTACGCATCGGCCCGTGCACAGCGCGCCTCCGGAGGCTGCCGTTCCGTCACCGAGAGCTAGTAGGGTGACCAGCTCGGGGGCCTGCTGCGCCGTCTGAGAGGTGGAGTACGGGGTATGACTGTCGGCACCAGTAACGCGCCGGGGGGCCGCGGTACCGGCCGGGTGCCCGCGCCCCGGCACGGTGACCTCACCGGGCTCGGCATCGACCCCGACGAACTGCCCGACGGCCTCGTGATCGCCGACGAGCAGGGTCTCGTCGTCTGCTTCAACGCCGCCGCCGCCCGTATCACCGCCACCGCCCCCGCCGACGCCCTCGGACAGCGTCTGGAGAAGGCCCTCCCCTTAGAGGACCTGGAGGGCCGGCGCTGGTGGCAGCTCACCGACCCCTACGGCGGCCTCGCCATCCGGGTCGGCCAGCCCGAGCGCAACCTGCTGCTGCCGGGCGGCCGGGAGGTGCTGGTGTCCGCGCGGTATGTGCGCACCGAGCCCACCGGGCCCGTCCGGCGTGTCGTCGTCTCGCTGCGGGACACCGAGGCCCGCCGCCGTACCGAACGCAGTCACGCCGAGCTGATCGCCACCGTCGCCCATGAGCTGCGCTCGCCGCTGACCTCCGTCAAGGGGTTCACCGCCACCCTGCTCGCCAAATGGGAACGGTTCACCGACGACCAGAAACGGCTGATGCTGGAGACGGTGGACGCGGACGCCGACCGGGTCACCCGGCTCATCGCCGAGCTGCTGGACATCTCTCGGATCGACAGCGGACGCCTTGAAGTGCGCCGGCAACCCGTCGACATAGGCGCGGCCGTCGGACGGCACATCCAGGCCTACGTCGCCGCCGGGCAGCCCGCCGACCGCTTCCTGCTCCGCGTGGAGCAGCCGCTGCCCGCGCTCTGGGCCGACCCCGACAAGGTCGACCAGGTCCTCAGCAACCTCATCGAAAATGCCGTGCGGCACGGCGAGGGAACCGTCACCATCGACATCACGGCCACGGCGTCCCCGCGCGAAGGGGAAGGCCCTGAGAACGCAGCTACGTCGGTCACGGTGAGCGACGAAGGGCCCGGCATCCCGGAGGAGTCCATGAACCGCGTCTTCACCCGCTTCTGGCGGGGCAGCAAGCGCGGCGGCACCGGCCTCGGGCTCTACATCGTCAAGGGCATCGTCGAGGCCCACGGCGGCACCATCACCGTCGGACGAGCCCCCAGCGGCGGCGCCGAGTTCCGATTTACGTTGCCCGTGGGCGCACCGGCGTATCTCGCCTGACGGCCCGCGGGCTCCTCGTACACCTCCACCCCGTTAGACTCGGCCTTTGGCACTTTTGTGTCCTTCACACGGCCCACCACAACGGTCACGGGGACCATCCGCCAGCCAATCGGAAGCACGGGAAGAGATGTCGGCACCGAATAAGTCGTACGACCCTGTAGAGGTCGAGGCCTTGAAACCGGAAGAGATCGAGCGCATGCGGGACGAGGCGCTCGCCGCCTTCGCCGCCGCGGACTCCCTCGACGCGCTCCAGGAGGCCAAGGTCGCCCACACCGGCGGTGCCTCCCCGCTGGCCCTCGCCAACCGCGAGATCGGCGCCCTGCCCCCGCACGCCAAGGCCGCCGCAGGCAAGCTGGTCGGCCAGGCCCGGGGCGCGGTGAACAAGGCCCTCGCCGGCCGCCAGGAGGAGCTGGAGGCCGAGCGTGACGCCCGGGTACTGGTCGAGGAGGCGGTGGACGTCACACTGCCGTACGACCGCGTCCCGGCCGGCGCCCGGCACCCGCTGACCACGCTCTCGGAGCGCATCGAGGACATCTTCGTGGCCATGGGCTACGAGGTCGCCGAGGGCCCCCAGGTCGAGGCCGAGTGGTTCAACTTCGACGCCCTCAACATCGGCCCGGACCACCCGGCGCGCGGTGAGGCCGACACCTTCTTCGTGCAGGGCCCCGAGGGCGGCACCGAGTCCGGCATGGTGCTGCGCACCCACACCTCGCCGGTCCAGGTCCGCTCCCTGCTCGACCGCGAGCTGCCGGTCTACACGATCTGCCCCGGCCGCGTGTACCGCACCGACGAGCTGGACGCCACCCACACCCCGGTCTTCCACCAGGTCGAGCTGATCGCCGTCGACGAGGGCCTGACCATGTCCGACCTCAAGGGCACCCTGGACCACATGGTCCAGTCGCTGTTCGGCGAGGGCATGAAGACCCGGCTGCGGCCGAACTTCTTCCCCTTCACCGAGCCCAGCGCCGAGATGGACATGCTGTGCTACGTCTGCAAGGGCGAGTCCGTCGGCAACCCCGACCGGCCCTGCCGTACCTGCTCCTCCGAGGGCTGGATCGAGCTCGGCGGCTGCGGCATGGTCAACCCGCGGGTGCTCATCGCCTGCGGTGTCGACCCGGAGAAGTACAGCGGCTTCGCCTTCGGGTTCGGTATCGAGCGGATGCTGATGTTCCGCCACAACGTCGAGGACATGCGAGACATGGTCGAGGGTGACGTCCGGTTCACCCGGCCGTTCGGGATGGAGATCTGATGCGGGTCCCGCTTTCTTGGCTGCGGGAGTACGTCGACCTGCCGGCGACGGAGACCGGGCGTGACGTCCAGGCCAAGCTCATTTCGGCAGGCCTCGAGGTGGAGACCGTCGAGCAGCTCGGCGACGGCCTCAAGGGCCCCCTGGTCGTCGGCCAGGTGCTGACCATCGAGGAGCTGGAGGGCTTCAAGAAGCCGATCCGCTTCTGCACCGTCGACGTCGGCACCGCCAACGGCACCGGTGAGCCCCAGGAGATCGTCTGCGGCGCCCGCAACTTCGCCGTCGGCGACAAGGTCGTCGTCGTGCTGCCGGGGGCCGTGCTCCCGGGCGGGTTCTCGATCAGCGCCCGCCAGACGTACGGCAAGACCTCCCACGGCATGATCTGCTCCACCGGCGAGCTGGGCATGGGCGACGACGGCAGCCACGGCATCATCGTGCTGCCGCCGGAGACCGAGGTCGGCAAGGACGCCATCGAGCTCCTTGAGCTGGTCGACGAGGTCCTGGACATCGCCGTCACCGCCAACCGCGGCGACTGCCTGTCCATCCGCGGCGTGGCCCGCGAGACCGCGATCGCCTACGGCCTGCCGCTGAGCGACCCGGCACTGCTCGACGTGCCGGGACCGAACGCCTTCGGCTACCCGGTCCAGGTCTCGGACCCGATGGGCTGCGACCGCTTCACCGCGCGCACCGTCATCGGTCTGAGCCCCGAGGCCCGCTCGCCGATCTGGCTCCAGCGCCGCCTCCAGAAGGTCGGCATGCGCCCGATCTCCCTCGCGGTCGACGTCACCAACTACGTGATGATGGAGCTCGGCCAGCCGCTGCACGCCTACGACCGCAACCTGGTCCAGGGCACCATCGGCGTCCGCCGTGCGGCCGAGGGCGAGAAGATCGTCACCCTCGACGGCGTCGAGCGGAAGCTGCACGCCGAGGACCTGGTCATCACCGACGACCGCGGCCCCATCGGCCTCGCGGGCGTCATGGGCGGCGCCAACACGGAGATCGCCGACCACGAGGACGTGGAGAACGCCACGACCGACGTGGTGATCGAGGCGGCCCACTTCGACGCCGTCGCCATCGCGCGCACCGCCCGCCGGCACAAGCTGTCCTCCGAGGCCTCCCGCCGCTTCGAGCGCGGGGTCGACCCGCAGGCCGCGGCCGCCGCCGCGCAGCGCACGGTCGACCTGCTGGTGCTGCTCGCCGGCGGCACCGCCGAGGCCGGCGTCACCGAGGTCATCACGCCGTCCGCGCCGCACACCATCACCGTCGCGGCCGACCACCCCGACAAGGTCGCGGGTGTCGAGTACGGCCGGGAGACCGTCGTCCGCCGCCTCCAGGAGGTCGGCTGCGACGTCTACGGGCAGGACGAGCTGATCGTCACCGTCCCGTCCTGGCGGCCCGACCTCCTTGAGCAGAACGACCTGGCCGAAGAGGTCATCCGCCTGGAGGGTTACGAGAACCTGCCCTCCACGCTGCCCAAGCCGCCGGCCGGCCGTGGCCTGACCCACCGGCAGCGCCTGCACCGCCGCGTCGGCCGCGCACTGGCCGGGGCCGGGTACGTCGAGGCGCCGAACTACCCGTTCATCGGCGAGGGCGTCTTCGACCAGCTGGGCCTGGCCGCCGACGACCCGGCCCGCCGTGTCGTCAAGCTGACGAACCCGCTCAACGACGAGGAGCCCGCGCTCCGTACGACGCTGCTGCCGGGCCTCCTCGGTGCGCTCCGGCGCAACGACGGTCGTGGTGCGCACGACCTGGCGCTCTTCGAGACCGGCCTGGTCTTCCTCCCGCGCGAGGAGCAGGGCGTCGCCGGTCATCTGCCGGTCGACCGGCGCCCCACCGACGAGGAACTGGTCGCGCTGAACGCCGTGCTGCCCGAGCAGCCGCGCCATGTCGCCGTCGTCCTCGCGGGCGCCCGCGAGCAGGCCGGCTGGTGGGGCAAGGGCCGTCCGGCCGACTGGGCCGACGCCGTCGAGGCGGGGCGCGCGGTCGCACGTGAGGCCGGGGTCGAGCTGATCGTGCGGTCCGGCCAGTACGGGCCCTGGCACCCCGGCCGGTGCGCCGAACTCGTCGTCGTCGCCGACGGCACCGAGCGGGTCGTGGGCCACGCCGGTGAGCTGCACCCGCGCGTGCTCAAGGCGCTGGGGCTGCCCGCGCGCACCTGCGCGATGGAGCTGGACCTGGACGCGGTGGAGCAGGCCGGCGACGGTGTGCCGCAGGCGCCCGGCATCTCCACGTTCCCGGTGGCCACGCAGGATGTCGCCCTCGTGGTCGACAAGCCGGTGCCGGCGGTGGAGGTCGAGGCGGCGCTGCGCGAGGGCGCGGGCGAACTCCTCGAGGCCATCCGGCTGTTCGACGTGTATGTCAACGACGAGCAGCTCGGCGACGGGAAGAAGTCGCTGGCGTACGCGCTGCGCTTCCGCGCGTCCGATCGCACGCTGACCGTGGACGAGGCGTCGGCTGCGCGGGACGCGGCTGTTGCCCTTGCCGGGGAGCGTACGGGAGCGGTGCTGCGGGGCTAGTCGCCGTGAGGGGGTGCGCGCATCGGCCGGGTGCGGGTTCGTCCTGGCTGGTCGCGCAGTTCCTCCCCCAGGCTTCGGCCGGGGGGACCCCCAGCGCCCCTGAAGGGGCGCGTTCCTGCCCGGCGTTTACATGTAGTGCCACCTGCATAAATGCGGGCGGCTCGGTGATCGTCACTCATTCGGGTGAGATCCAACCCGGACATGGGCGTTTCGGGGGATGCCGTCGACAGAATCGGACCGGCCTTTCGGGGTCGGTCCGTCTGTCTGTCAGGGCCTATATGGGGGCCATCGGCATGATCCGCATCAAGGCTGGGGTTCCCCGCAGCGGGCGGCCCCGGACGAACCCACGGCCCAGGCGCCGTGCCCTCGCCCTGGCGTTGCCCACGGCGTGGGGTGCCGTCGCGGTCGGCTACAAATTCGGATGCCCGCTGGCCGAGCAGAACGGGCTCGGTGCGCGGATCGTCACCAGCGCCGTGTTCTTCGCGGTCGGCACCGGGCTCATACTCCACGTCCGCCGGGCTCTGCTCCGGGAGCTGCGGCAGGTCCGCAAGGTCGCCGGCGCCGCGCAGAGCGTGCTGCTGCGACCGCTGCCGCCCCGCCTCGCAGGGCTGAACATCGCCGCCGCCCAGCTCTCCGCCGACCGGGGCGCCAGCATCGGCGGCGATCTCTATGAGGCCGTCGCCACCGAACACGGCGTACGGGTCGTGATGGGCGACGTCCGCGGGCACGGCCTGTCCGCCATCGGCACCGCCGCCGCCGTCCTCGGCAGCTTCCGCGAGGCCGCCCATGACGAACCCGAACTGGGCCGTGTCCTGGGCCGGTTGGACCGTGCCCTCGCCAGGCACCTGCGCGAACGAGCCAGGGCCGAGCACCCCTCCAGCGGCCAGGAACCGGACAGCCCGGTCGCCGAGGAGTTCGTCACCGTACTGCTCCTGGAGATCACGGGAGACGGCGAACTACGGGCCATCAACTGCGGCCACCCATGGCCGTATCTGCTGAGCGGTGCGCGCGTGGAGCCCCTGTCAGCGGCCGACCCGCTACCGCCGCTCGGCCCCTTCCCGCTCCCGACGGACCTCACCGCAGTCGACTGCGGCCGGCTGCGCCCCGACGAGTCCCTGGTCCTGTACACGGACGGTGCGGAGGACGCGAGAGACATGAGGGGCCGTTTCTTCTCCCTGCAGGAGGCACTGGAGAAAGCCGTACGAGACCAACCGGTCTCCCCGCAGGCCGTCCTCCGCACGGTCTTCACGGCCCTGCTCCACCACACGAACGGCCGCCCGACGGACGACATCGCACTCCTGGTCCTACGGAACGACTGCAACACGCGCCACTTCAGCGCCCCTCCAGGGGCGCGGGGCGCTGACAATAGCGGCTCCGCCGCGCGGGCGCGACCGGCCCCCACCCATCCGCAGCCGACAACGCACCGCTAGCTCCCCATCCGTCGGCCAGGCCAACGGCCAGGCCACCGCACTGTACGAGGGGGAGCCGGCGGCCCGGCCGGCCTCTTGCGAGGCAGTTCAGTCAACCGGTACGACACTCTCCGCGACAGTGCGCGCACGCTACGGATTCGCGCACTCCGTTCACACCCCGTGTGAATACGGACGCACTACGCTGACGGCACCAGGCCACTCGGGGGGCATCCATGCAGCCCAACTCACTGCTCGACGCGATCCTGGACGAGGCGGGGATCTCGCACGCCGGTCTCGCCGCCCATGTCAACCAGGCGGGCCGGGCGCGTGGGCTCGCGCTCCGTTACGAACACACCGCCGTCGCGCGGTGGTTGAAGGGGCAGCGGCCGAGAGGCCAGGTGCCGGACCTGATCTGCGAGGTGCTGGCCGGCCGGCTGCACCGCCCCGTGACCCTCGACGACATCGGCCTCGGCGTCCCCGGCGAGCCCAGCGTCCCGCACGCAACCTCGCTCTCCGGATTCGTCGAACGGGCCACCGCCCTGTGGCGGTCCGACGAACAACAGCGCCCGCACATACTCGGCGCCCCCGCCGTCACCGGCACGCCCGCGGTAATGCCGGTGTGGGAGTGGGAGAACCCCCCGGAGGACGTCGACGTCTCGCGCGGCGGGCGGCACCGGGTCACCCATGCAGACCTGGAGATGCTGCGCTCCGCCCGCGCCCACTACGAGCAGATGTACCGCAAGGCCGGCGGCATGGCGACCCGCACCAGGATCGTCGGCTTCCTGAACGCCGAGGCGGCCCCACTGCTGCGCGGCAGCTACACGGATGCCACGGGGCGTCAACTGCACCGCGCGACCGGCGGGTTGGTGGCGATCGCGGGTATCTGCGCCTACGACTCCGACGCCCACGGCCTCGCCCAGCGCTACTTCCACCAGGCACTGCGGCTGGCAAAGGCGAGCGGTGACCGGGGACTCGGCGCCTACGTCATCGCGCTGCTCGTCAACCAGGCGCTGTTCATGAGGGAGTACCGGCAGGCCGTCGCTTTCGCGGAGGCCGCGCTGCGCGCCGCGGGCAAGCACATCACCCCCGCCCTCGCCTCCGACCTCTACGCGATGCAGGCCAAGGCGTATGCCCACCTCGGCGACGGCACGAGCGCGCTGTCCTGCATCCGGCGGGCCGAGACGGCCGCCGAACGCATCCGGCGCGGCCACGAACCCGACGAGACCGGCTATGTCCAACCCGGACTGGTCAATGTGCAGGTGGCCGAGGCGCTGCTAAGCCTCGGTGAGATCGCCGCCGCCCGGGAGCATGCCGCGGCCGCCGTCGACAACCCGGCCCACGACCGGGGGCGGGTGCACCGGCTCGCCATGCTCAGCACCATCGAACTGCGCCAGGGAAACGCGGACAACGCGGTGGCCACGGCCGTGCAGATGGCCGAACAGGCCCGCGGAATGGAGTCCCAGCGTCTGCGCGACAGACTCCGCGCGGTACGCGAGCACCTGGTGCGCAGCGGTGGTGCCGGAACCGCCGAAGCCGCCGAACTCATCGACGGCGCACTGCGCGTACCGCTGTAGAGGCCCGGTAGGCCTGAGGAGTCCCTACTGCGATATTGCCACTTACTCGGCGGAAGGTGGCAGAACCGTGCAGTGGACGAAACAGAACGAACAAACTGTGTATGAAAACCGCTGGTTCAGCGTCAATCTCGCAGATGTCGAGCTGCCGGACGGCCGGCATCTCGACCACTTCCTGATACGGCTGCGGCCCGTGGCCGTGGCGACGGTGGTCAACGAGGCCAATGAGGTACTCCTCCTGTGGCGCCACCGTTTCATCACCGACAGCTGGGGGTGGGAACTGGCCGCGGGGGTCGTCGAGGACGGCGAGGACATCGCGTACGCGGCCGCCAGGGAACTGGAGGAGGAGACCGGCTGGCGGCCGGGGACCCTGCACCATCTCATGACCGTGGAGCCGTCCAACGGCCTCACCGACGCCCGGCACCACATCTACTGGTCCGACGAGGGCGAGTACGTCGGACACCCCGTGGACGACTTCGAGTCGGACCGCCGGGAGTGGGTACCCCTCAAGCTCGTCCCGGACATGATCGCCCGTGGGGAGGTCCCGGCCGCCAACATGGCGGCCGCGTTACTCCTGTTGCATCACATGCGGCTCACTGATGATTAGTGGGCCAGCGCCTGCCAGACGGTGACGACCAGGGCGCCCAGTGCGGTGAGCGCGGAGATCGAGGGCAGGGGCCAGCGAGCGTGCTCCAGCGAGGCAAGTCGGGTGTTCAGGTCGTCCAGTTCCTTGGCCGTCTCCTTGGTGCGATGGCTGAGCAGGTTCAGTCCTCCCTCGACCTGGGCGTAGGCCACATCGAGGCGACGACGTAACTCTGCGAGTTCTCCTTGGACCACGGGATGCTCTGGTTCGGTGGCCACGGGTCCGCTCCTTTGCGTAGTCGAAGATGTCGTTCCGCATCCCATTGCATGCGCATGATGAGTGAACTCGCCTGGTGAACGCGTGGGGAGAGTGTGCGAAGGGCATATGCGTGCCCGGCGCGCACACGGTGTGTGAAAAACCCGGGCCCGGCACCGATGATGGTGCCGGGCCCGTGGGGCATCGCTCCCTGTAACCAAGTACGGCGCAGCCGTCGGACGGCGAGTGCCGGCCGACCCCCCGCACCCTTCCGACCCGAGGAACCTCATGACCCTGCTGCTCGGCATCGACATCGGCACCTCCGGCTCCAAGGGCGTGCTCACCCGCCCCGACGGCGAGCTCGTCGCCCAGGCCGTGCGCGACCACCGCACCTCCAGCCCGCGGCCCGGCTGGGTGGAGCACGACGCGGAGGCCGTCTGGTGGCAGGACTTCCGGGAGCTGGCCGGCGAGTTGCTGGCCCGCGCACCGCACGGCGAGCGGCCGGCCGCGGTCGGGGTCAGCGGTATCGGCCCCTGCCTGCTGCCCACGGACGCCTCCGGCACCCCGCTGCGGCCGGCCGTCCTGTACGGCGTCGACACCCGGGCCGGGCAGGAGATCGCCGAGCAGACCGCCCGCTACGGCGCCGAGGAGGTGCTGTCCCGCTGCGGGTCACCGCTGACCAGTCAGGCGATCGGTCCCAAACTCGCCTGGCTGCGCCGCCACGAGCCGGACGTCTACGCCCGCACCCGGCGCTGGTTCATGGCGAGCTCCTACCTCGCCCACCGACTCACCGGCGCCTATGTCCTGGACCATCACTCGGCCAGCCAGTGCACCCCGCTGTACGACCTGCGCGAGCAGGCGTGGATCGAGGACCGGTGCGAGGAGATCGCCCCCGGACCGGAGTGGCCGCGGCTGGTCCAGCCCGCCGAGGTGGTCGGCACCGTCACCGCGGGGGCCGCCGCCCAGACCGGACTCCCGGTAGGCGTCCCGGTGGTCGCCGGCACGGTGGACGCCTGGGCCGAGGCCACCGCGGTCGGCGTCCGCAGCCCCGGGGACGTCATGCTGATGTACGGCACCACCATGTTCCTGGTGAACGTCACGGCCGACGTGGTGAGCAGCCCGCGGCTGTGGGGCACCGCGGGCGCCTTCCCCGGCACGTACTGCCTGGCCGCCGGGATGGCCACCTCGGGAGCGGTCACCGGCTGGCTGCGCGACCTCACCGGGGTCCCGTACGAGACCCTGACGGCCGAGGCGGCCGAGGTGCCGCCCGGCGCGCAGGGCCTGCTGATGCTGCCGTACTTCGCCGGGGAGCGCACCCCGCTGTTCGACCCGGACGCCCGGGGCCTGCTGCACGGTCTGACGCTGCGGCATCAGCGCGGCCACCTGTACCGGGCCGCGCTGGAGGGCACCGCCTTCGGGGTACGGCACAACCTCGCCGCCATGGCCGAGGCGGGCGGCGACCTCCGCCGGCTGGTCGCCGTGGGCGGCGGCGCCCGCACCCTGTGGACCCGGATCGTCTCCGACGTCACCGGCAGGCCGCAGGAACTGCCGCGCCACACCATCGGCGCGGCGTACGGCGACACGTTCTTCGCCGCGCTGGGCGCGGGGCTGGCCGGCCCCGACGACATCGACGACTGGAACCCGACCGTGGCCGTGGTGGAGCCGGCCCCCGAGGCCGGTGCGGTCTACGACGAGCTCTACCGGCTCTACCTGGACCTCTACCCGGCGACCCGCGAGGCGGCGCACGCCCTGGCGGCCCGCCAGCGGGCGGACTCCTGACGGATCGGATGACGGATCGGACCGGCTGATCCCGACCGCTCGCGTACACGCGCGCTCACGTACACACGCCGAGGGGGCCCGGACCATCGGACGGGCCCCCTCGGTCTCTGCCAGACGCCGGAACAGGGCGGTTCGGCGGTGTCGCCGGACCCGCCGCTAGTACGTGTAGAAGCCCGAGCCGGTCTTCCGCCCCAGCCGGCCCGCCTCGACCATGCGCTGGAGCAGCGGGGGAGCGGCGTACAGCGGCTCCTTGTACTCGGCGTACATGCTGTTCGCGATCGACACGATGGTGTCCAGGCCGATCAGGTCGGACAGCCGCAGCGGGCCCATCGGGTGGGCGCAGCCCATCTCCATGCCGTTGTCGATGTCCTCGCGGCCCGCGATACCGGACTCGAACATCCGGATGGCGGAGAGCAGATACGGCACCAGCAGCGCGTTGACCACGAAGCCGGAGCGGTCCTGGGCGCGGATCGCGTGCTTGCCGAGCACCTTCTCGGCGAACAGCTGGGCGCGGCTGAGGGTGCCCTCGGAGGTGGTGAGCGCCGGGATCAGCTCGACCAGCTTCTGCACCGGGGCCGGGTTGAAGAAGTGGATGCCGATCACGTGGTCGGGGCGGGAGGTCGCGACGGCCAGCTTCACCAGCGGGATCGAGGAGGTGTTGGAGGCCAGGATGGCGTCCGGGCGGGTCATCACCTGGTCGAGCACCTGGAAGATCTCCGTCTTCACCTGCTCGTTCTCCACGACGGCCTCGATCACCAGGTCGCGGTCGGCGAACTCGCCGAGGTCCGTGGTGAAGCTCAGCCGCGCCAGCGTGGCGTCCCGCTCCTCCTCGCTGATCTTGCCGCGCTCGGCGGCCTTGCCCAGGGAGTTGAACAGCCGGGTACGGCCGATCTCCAGTGCCTCGCCGGTGGTCTCGGCGACCTTCACGTCCAGTCCGGCGCGGGCGCACACCTCGGCGATGCCCGCTCCCATCTGGCCGCAGCCCACGACTCCGACCTTCTCGATGTCGGTCACATCGTCCCCTTCGCTGATCTACGGGCGGCCGGCAGGACCTCCGGATCCGGTGCCTGCTCCGTTCGTGCACGTTACCCGTAAGTATCGATGATCGATCGTCCGGGTGGGGCATCCTGCCCGCGGACGAAGATCCGCCAGGGTGCGGATCCCCCTACCGGATCCCCCCGAGCGTAAGAGGGTCTCACGATGGCAGGAGTGTCTCGCAGGGCATTCGCGTTGGCCGCGCTGTCGACGCTGACGCTGGTCACGCCGGGCGCGGCGGCCGTACGGGGACGCCCCCGCCGGGCGGCCACGGAGATGCGGGGCATGTGGCTGGCGACCGTCTCCAACCGTGACTGGCCCTCCCGTACCGGTCTCACCGCTTCGGACCAGCGCAAGGAGCTGACCGCCCTCCTCGACAAGGCGGTCGACCACCGGCTGAACGCCGTGATGTTCCAGGTACGGCCCACCGCCGACGCGTTCTGGCCCTCGCCGTTCGAGCCCTGGTCCGAGTACCTCACGGGCACCCAGGGCGGGGACCCCGGCTGGGACCCGCTGGGCGTGGCCGTCGAGGAGGCCCATGCCAGGGGTCTGCAACTGCATGCCTGGTTCAACCCGTACCGGATCGCCAACAACACCGACCCCGGCAGGCTGGTCGCCACCCACCCCGCCCGCACGCACCCGGACTGGGTGGTGCCGTACGGCGGCAAGCTCTACTACAACCCGGGCATCCCGGCGGTCCGCGCCTTCGTGGAGCAGGCGATCCTGGACGCGGTCGCCAAGTACCCCCTGGACGCCGTCCACTTCGACGACTACTTCTACCCGTACCCGATGGCCGGCCAGACCTTCGACGACGACGACGCCTACGACACCCACGGCGGCGACTTCTCGTCGCGGGCGGCCTGGCGGCGGGACAACATCGACAAGCTGGTGACCGAGACCGCCGCCGGGATCAAGGAGCTGCGGCCCGGGACCCGGTTCGGGATCAGCCCGTTCGCGGTGTGGCGCAACGCCGGCACCGACTCCCGGGGCTCCGACACCAAGGCGGGCGTCGAGACGTACGACGACCTGTACGCGGACACCCGGACATGGGTGCAGGAGAACTGGATCGACTACATCGTCCCGCAGGCGTACTGGCAGATCGGCAACACGGCCGCCGACTACGCCAAGGTCGTCGACTGGTGGGCGGGCGTGGCCAAGGACACCGGGACCCGGCTCTACATCGGCGAGGCCCTCTACCAGGCGGGGGCCGCCGACGCGCCCTCGGCCTGGCAGGACCCGGCCGAGCTCTCCCGGCATCTGACCCTGGCCGACCGGTATCCGCAGGTCGGCGGGCATGTGTACTTCGCGGCCAAGGAGGTGGCCGCCGATCCGATCGGGGCGCTCTCGCGGGTGGTCGCCGACCACTACCAGCAGCCGGCGCTTCCGCCGGGCTGACCTGCGTGCGGCCGGCGACCTGGTCGCCGCGGCCTAACGTTGCGGATGGGTCTCCCGGTGCTTGACCTGGCAGTCGGGGCCGGGGGACATGATGGCCTCGTGGCCGTCCTCGAAGCGGACCCGGTAGGGCGGGGTGCCCTCCGGTCCCAGCACCTTGACGATGGTCGAGACATGGTCGTGCTGACCGACCACCCTGCCGTGCTGGACAAGCTGGTCGCCCTCGGATGCACGCATCTCCAGGGCCTCCTCACGATCGCGATCGTTGGGTGACGGCGATGCACACGAGCACTGCGGCGGCCGTGAGTGGAGCGGCCGCGGAGAGGTGCTCGCCCAGCAGCAGCACCGACCACACCAGTGTGAGCAGCGGCTGGGCCAACTGCAACTGGCTGGCCTTCGGAATGCCGACGGCCGCCATGCCCCGGTACCAGACCACCAGGCCGAGGAACTGCGAGCCCGCCGCCACCCACAGCACACCGAGCACGCCGTGCACGTTCCAGACGACCGGCTCGTACGACAGCGCGACCACCGCGGCCGGCACGGTCAGCGGCAGACAGAACACCAGCGCCCAGCCGATGACCTGCCAGCCCGGCATGATCCGGGCCAGCCGGCCGCCCTCGGTGTAGCCGGCCGCGCACACCACGAGCGCCGCGAACAGGTAGCCGTCGGCCGCCGTGAGTGCCCCGCCGCTCTGCGCGACCGTGAACGTCAGTACGGCCGCCGCACCGGCCAGGGCGGCCGCCCAGAAGGTGCGGGAGGGCCGGATGCCCATGCGCAGGGCGGAGAAGAGGGCGGTGGTGAGGGGGAGGAGGCCCACGACCACGGCCGCGTGCGAGGTGGTGGAGGTCTGCAGGGCGAGCGTGGTCAGCATCGGGAAGCCCAGCACGACCCCGGCCGCGACGACGGCCAGCCCCGCCCAGTGCCGGCGCTCGGGCAGCCGTACCCGAAGAGCCAGGAGGCAGGTGCCCGCCATGGCCGCCGCGAGCACACTGCGCACGGCCACCAGCGACCAGGGGCCGAAGCCCTGCAGGCCCCAGGCCGTGGCAGGGAAGGTGAGGGAGAAGGCGACGACACCGAGCGCGGCCTGCAGGGTGCCGAGCCGCTGGGAGGCGGGAACGGCGCCGCCGGGATCCGCCGGGGAGGTGCTGACCGCTATCGAACTCGAACCGGTAGCGCTACTCTGTACTCTCATGCAAGAGCGTAGCAGCGTCCTTGAACTGGCGGAAAAACTGAGGCGAGACCTCGACCGCTACTCACCCGGAGGAAAGCTCCCATCGAGCCGGGCGCTCGTAGAGCGGTTCCGGGTGAGCCCGGTGACCGTCTCCCGGGCGCTGGCCCAGCTGGTCGCCGAGGGCCTGGTCGTCACCCGGCCCGGCGCCGGTGCCTTCAAGGCCCGGCCGCGCACCACGGCCGAGCCCGCCGGGGACACCTCCTGGCAGGAGGTGGCGCTCAGCGCCGACGGCGCCCTCGACGTGGTGCCGCGCACGGTCGACGCGTCCGGGGTCACGGTGTGCCTCGCCGTCCCGCCGCCGGGTGTCCTGGAGCTCAGCGGCGGCTATCTGCACGCCTCCCTGGAGCCGGAGCGGGCGATGGCGGCGGCGCTGGCGCGGGCCGGCCGCCGTCCCGGCGCCTGGGGGCGGCCGCCCCTCGAAGGGCTGCCGGAGCTGCGCGAATGGTTCGCCCGCGAGATCGGCGGCGCGGTCACCGCGGCCGAGGTGCTGATCGCGAACGGCGGCCAGTCCGCCCTGGCCACCGCCCTGCGCGCACTCGCCCCGCCCGGCGCCCCGATCCTCGTCGAGTCCCCGACCTACCCCGGCATGCTCGCCATCGCCCGTGCCGCCGGCCTCCGCCCCGTCCCGGTCCCCGTCGACCCCGACGGGGTGAAACCGGAGCTGCTGGCCGACGCCTTCCGGGCCACCGGCGCCCGGGTGTTCGTCTGCCAGCCCCTCTTCCAGAACCCGACCGGCGCCGTCCTCGCCCCCGGCCGCCGCCCCGAAGTGCTCCGCATCGCCCGCGAGGCGGGCGCCTTCGTGATCGAGGACGACTACGTACGACGGCTGGTGCACGCCGACGCCGGACCGCTGCCCCGGCCGCTGGCCGCCGACGACCCCGACGGAGTCGTCGTCCACGTCGTCTCACTGACGAAGGCCACCTCGCCCAGCTTCCGGGTGAGCGCCCTGGCGGCCCGGGGCCCGGTCCTCGAACGCCTGCGCGCCATCCAGATCGTCGACACCTTCTTCGTCCCCCGGCCCCTCCAGGAGGCCGCCCTCGAACTCGTCGGCTCCCCGGCCTGGCCCCGCCATCTGCGCAACCTGTCGGCGGAGTTGAAGACCCGCCGCGACGCCCTGACCGGCGCCCTCGCCCACCGGCTCCCCGAACTCGCCCTCCCGCACATCCCCTCCGGCGGCTACCACCTCTGGGTGCGTCTCCCCGAAGGCATCGCCGACGCGACCCTGACCGCCGCCGCCCTCCGGGCGGGCGTCGCCATCACCCCGGGCCGCCCGTACTTCAGCGCCGAACCCCCGGCCGCCCACGTCCGTCTGAGCTTCGCGGCGGTCGCCGGGGCGGGGGAGATCACCGAGGGGGTACGACGGCTGCGGGCGGCCTGCGACGAGGTGCTGAGGACCGGACCGTGAAATCCGATCGACGCCGGTGCCCCCGACCGGTGAGGATCCCCGCATGAGCGATGCACCCGACCTCCCCGAGGGCTACGAATTCTCCGCCGACACCGACCGCGTGGACGTCGAGCGCGTCCACGGCTGGCTGTCGACCGACGCCTACTGGGCGACCGGCCGGCCACTGGAGCAGCAGCAAAGGGCGATGGCGGGTTCCCTGAACTTCGGGGTGTACGACACCGTCACCGGGGAGCAGGTGTCGTACGCGCGCGTGGTGACCGACCATGCGCTGTTCGCCTGGCTCGCCGACGTGTACGTCGACCCGTCGGTACGCGGCAAGGGCGTCGGCACGGCGATGGTCGGGGCGATCCGCGAGCACCTGCGGCCGACCGGGGTGCGGCGCGTGCTGCTGGCCACCAGCGACGCCCACGGCGTCTACGAGAAGGTCGGATTCGCCCCGCTCGAACACCCGGACATGTGGATGGCGCTCTACTACACGCCGCCCGCGTGACATTCCGGCCGACTTGTCGGACACCTCCTGACCTTTGAGTAACATTTCCTCCACCTTGGACGACTCATCACCCCATAGCCCTTGACCTGCGCACACGTGCGTCACACCATCGCCGCATGTCACTTCGGGTCACGTTCGTCGCAGCCGCGCGCAGCTCACCGCTGCTCGCGGAGCGCTTCGAGGACACCCGCCCGCTTGACCAGGCGGGCTGGCAGGAGGTGCAGCATGCCGCGGGTGAGCTGCTGCCCCTCGCGGCGGCTGAGCTGCGCTACTGCTCGCCGACGCCACGCAGCCGTTCGACCGGTGAGGGCCTGGGGTACGCCCCGCTGGTGCAGGTCGCTCTGCGCGACTGCGACATGGGCCGCTGGCGCGGGCTGACCCTCGGCGAGGCGATGGCCAGGGAGCCGGACCAGGTGGACGCCTGGCTGGCCGACCCGCGCGCCATCCCGCACGGCGGCGAGTCGCTGCTGGCGTTCATCTCCAGGGTCGGCGGCTGGCTCGACACCCGGCCGGTGGGCGACGGCGGCCGGATCGTCGCCGTGGCCGAGCCCTCGGTGATCCGCGCCGCCCTCGTCTACGCCCTCAAGGCACCGCCCTCGAGCTACTGGAACATCGACGTCCGCCCGCTGTCGACGACCACGGTGACGGGCATCGCCGGCCGCTGGAACCTCCGCTTCGACGCGGCGTCGGCACAGGCGTCGCGCACGTAGGCGCTCCGCTGGGTGCGCCGGGGCGTGTCCTGCCTCGTCCGCAGCGACGTCGTGGCTGGTCGCGCAGTTCCTCCCCCAGCCTTCGGCCGGGGGTGCCCCCAGCGCCCCTTCAGGGCGCCCCACGCACGTAGTCGGTCGTCAGGACCAGGTCCTTCGCCGGGCCGCCCACCCGCCACACCGTCCGCCAGTGGTCGGCGTCCCGGACCGTGAACTCGCCCCGGTAGAGGTCGGCCGCGCAGGGGTGGTCGGCGACATACCGCCCCGACGTCAGGTCCAGGTCGTGGAAGGGCCGCCCGTCGGCGAACCGCACGTCCGCCGTCCCCGGCCGCGCGCCGGGCAGGAAGCGCAGGGTGCGCTCGGCGGGCCGGGCCACGCCCTGCCAGATGAACGTCCCGGACTCCTCATGCAGCAGTCCGCCCCCGGTCAGCGGGCGGAACACCGTGGCGCCCTCGAAACGCCCCTCGTCCCCGCCCGCCAGATCACGCACGGTCCGCTCGACGCGCCACCGCCCGCTGAGATGGGTCAGTACATCAGGCACCGGCCAGAAGTCGTCCACGGTCACCCCTCCTCCGTGCGCGGGGAGCTGGTCGGCTGCTTCGGCCGGGGAGTCCCGGTCGGCGCCTTGCGCTCGGCCTGCTGCCTGATCTCGTAGTGCGAGGCATGACTGGTCGCCCGGAACGCCTCCTCGTACGCGGCCATCACCCCACCGAGCCCGCAGCCCGCGGCGCCCCGCCGCCGGATGTACCGCGCCAGCCAGGTCAGACATGCCAGGACGGCACCGAAACCGGCGAGCACGATCAGGTACGGCAGCGGCGTCTGCATCCCCAGACCCTACGCCCGCCCCATTGACGCGCTCATGCCCCCTACATATCTTGCCGTTCGAAGTGCTGACAGCTGTTCGATATTGCGAACGGCTGGGCCGAGTACCGGGCGACCTTCACCGCCTCCCGCACCAGCTCCACCGGCCGCCTCACCGTGGCCAGTTCGGACGCCGCCGCGCTCGACATGGTCTCCCTCTCCCGCGCGACACCTACAAGCACGAGCCGAACGGCCTGCGCAAGGACCTCGCCGAGAAGATCGCCGCCCTGCACCCGGGCTTCGTCCGCTTCCCCGGCGGCTGCCTGGTCAACACCGGCTCCATGCAGGACTACAGCGAGGCCTCCGGCTACCAGCGCAAGCGGTCGTACCAGTGGAAGGACACCGTCGGCCCGGTCGAGACCCGCGCCACCAACGCCAACTTCTGGGGTTACAACCAGAGTTACGGCCTCGGCTACTACGAGTACTTCCGCTTCGCCGAGGACATCGGCGCGATGCCGCTGCCCGTCGTACCGGCCCTCGTGACCGGCTGCGGCCAGAACAAGGCCATCGACGACGACGCGCTGCTCAAGCGGCACCTCCAGGACACCCTCGACCTCATCGAGTTCGCCAACGGGCCGGCGACCTCGACCTGGGGCAAGGTGCGCGCCGAGATGGGCCACCCCAAGCCCTTCCACCTCACCCATATCGAGGTCGGCAACGAGGAGAACCTGCCCACCGAGTTCTTCGCCCGCTTCACACAGTTCCGGACCGCCATCCAGGCGAAGTACCCGTACATGCAGGTGATCTCCAACTCCGGCCCGGACGACTCGGGTTCGACCTTCGACACGGCCTGGCAGCTCAACAAGGACGCCAAGGTCGACATGGTCGACGAGCACTACTACAACAGCCCGCAGTGGTTCCTGCAGAACAACGACCGCTACGACTCCTACGACAGGAACGGGCCGAAGGTCTTCGTCGGCGAGTACGCCTCCGGCGGCAACACCTTCAAGAACGGCCTCGCCGAGGCGGCCTACATGACCGGCCTCGAACGCAACGCGGACGTCGTGAAACTCGCCTCCTGCGCCCCGCTGTTCGCCAACGAGGACTACGTCCAGTGGCGCCCGGACCTGGTCTGGTTCAACAACCACGCCTCCTGGGGCTCCGCGAACTACGAGGTCCAGAAGCTGTTCATGAACAACGTCGGCGACCGGGTGGTCCCGAGCACGGCCACCACCACACCGAACGTCAGCGGCCCGATCTCCGGTGCCGTCGGCCTGTCGACCTGGAACACCAGCGCCGCCTACGACGACGTCAAGGTGACCGACGCCGACGGCAGCACACTGCCGAGCGACGACTTCTCCGGCGACGCCTCGCAGTGGACGCACACCGGCGGCGGCAGCTGGGCCGTCCAGGACGGCCAGTACGTCGAGACCTCCGACACCGCCGAGAACACCATGGTCCAGGCCGGCGACACCAACTGGCACGACTACGACCTGCATGTGAAGGCCACCAAGAAGTCCGGCAAGGAGGGCTTCCTCGTCGCCTTCGGCGTCAAGGACACGGGCAGCTACTACTGGTGGAACATCGGCGGCTGGAACAACACCCAGACCGCGGTCGAGCAGGCCGTCGACGGCGGCAAGTCGACACTGATCGCCAAGGCCGGGTCGGTCGAGACCGGCCGCGCCTACGACGTCGACATCAAGGTGCGGGGCCGGCAGGTCACCCTCTACCTCGACGGTCAGGAGTGGGGCAGCTTCGCCGACAACAAGCCGGCCGAGCCCTTCCGGCAGGTCGTCACCAAGGACGGGAAGACCGGTGATCTGATCGTCAAGGTCGTCAACGCCCAGTCCACGGCGGCCCGTACGGCCATCGACCTCGGCGACGCCGAGGTGGCGAAGAAGGCGCGGGTGACCACGCTCGCGGCGGCACAGGACGCGGTGAACACCGAGACGGCCACCGCGGTCGCCCCGGTCACGTCCACCCTCACCGGGGTCGCCGACAGGTTCACCTACACCTTCCCGGCGAACTCGGTCACCTTCCTGCGGATCAGGCAGAAGTAGTGTCCTGCGTGGGCTGCTGCCCGACCGGCAGCAGCCCACGCTCGGCGAACACCTTCTTGGCGACCAGGGTGGCGTTGAGTGCCTTGGGGAAACCGCAGTACCCGGCGGAGTGCAGCAGGGCCTCGACGATCTCCTCGGGGGTCAGGCCCACGTTGAGGGCCGCGTTGACGTGCACCTCCAGCTGCGGCTCGCAGCCGCCCAGCGCGGTGAGCATGCCCAGGGTCACCAACTGCCGGTCCCGGGGCGCGAGTCCGGGCCGGGAGTAGATCTCGCCGAAGCCCCAGGCGACGACCTGGTGGCCCAGCTCGGGGTTGATGTCGGCCAGCGAGTCGATGACCCGCTGCCCGACCTCGCCGTCGACCTTCCGCAGGACCTCCAGGCCGTGGGCGAAACGTTCTTCGCGCGTGGTGCTCTCGCTCATGTCAGCTCTTCCGTTCTCCTCGGATCCGGTCACGACCAGAAGAACGCTAGGAGTTGGAGCGCGCTCCAGGTCAAGCCGGTTTCGCGGTCACCCCAGCGCGCGCAGCGCGGCGACCCGTTCGCCGAGGAACTCCCGTGTCCAGTCGGCGTGTTCACCGGTATAACCCCGGGGCCCGCACTCCACGACCAGGATCAGTCCCAGGTACAGGCCGTAGAGCGCGAGGCGGTGGCGCAGCGCCGGCGTGAACTCGAGGCGGCCGCCGGCACCCAGGTACCCCGCCACCAGATCGCTGTCCGGGCCTACGTCCCCGCCGAACTCCAGGGAGACCAGTTCGGCGGCCGGGTCGCCCCAGAAGGCCCGCTCGTGGTCGATGAGGCCGGTGATCCGGGCCCCGTTCCCGGGGTGGTCGACGAAGATGTTGCCCGGCCACAGGTCGAAGTGGACCAGACGGGGCTCGCCGACCTCGTCCAGCGCGGGGCCGCCCTCGGCCACCAGGGCCCGGATGCCGGAGGCGGGCACCCCGAGGTCGGACTCCCAGCGTCCGGCGTCCTCCAGGAGAGCCTCCACCATGGCGGTGAAGGCGGTGCGCCAGTCGGCGGCGGTCAGGCCGGCCTCCGGCGCCGGGTAGCCGAACCGGCCGTCCTCGCTGGTCAGGGTGTGCAGCCGGGCGGTGATCGCGCCGAGTTCGCGGCGCAGCTCCGACGCCGTGGCGGGTGGCAGCCGCTCGGCCGCCTTGTCCCACGGGGTGCCCTCCAGCACGGAGACGGCGAGGAAGCCGTCCCCCGAGTGCAGCAGCGCGGGCGCCGGCACCGCTCCGTCGGCCAGCGCGGCGAGCCGCCGGTAGACCATGGTCTCGGTCGCCATGATGCCGCGCTCGTACCGCAGCACGGGTATGTCCGCGGGCGGCGCGAGCTTCACCACGGCCGCGCGTCCGTCGTCGAACCGCACGCGGTAGGCGGTGTTGAACCAGCCGTCGGTCAGCTCCGCCTCCACCCGGCATCCGATGCCGGTCGCCGCGCGGAGGAGAGTGTCGAGCTCGGACGCGGACACATGACGCTTGGTCAGGCTCTGCATGGGGCGACTCGCTCTCGTCCAGGGCCGTATGGGAGCGCTCCCGAACATACGGGACCCGCCCCGGGGGTGTCCGGCGGATCCCGCCGGCGCCGAGGGCCCTGACCGCCCTCCCGGCAGAGGTGTCGTCGTCACTCGCCGACGTTTCCCGGCCGTCGGCCGGGAGGCGTCCCCGCCGCGTCGCCCGCCGTGACAGCGGCCGGTCGGCTCAGCCGACTCCGCCTCGCGGCGGCATGCGCGCCATGCTCCCGCCCGGCCCGGCCCGGCCGGGGAGCGCCGTCTCCCGCAGCCCGCCCGATCGCCGGACCCCTCAGGCCGGTCCCCGGCATCGAATGGTCTCCGCCGCCTCCACCAGCTCGGAGAGCACGGTCCGCACCGCCCGGCGCGCCGTGCGCTCGGGGCGGTGGAGTACGTCGACGTGGCGGTGGGCCTCGATACCGCCGAGCGGTCTGAGGGTGACACCGGGGTGCGGGCGGGACGTCCAGCGGGGCATCAGGGCAACTCCGCCGCCCGCGGCGACCACCTCCGCCACCACCGAGATCTCGTTGACCCGGTGGACGATGTCGAGCCGGCGTCCGGCCGCGGCGGAGACGGCCTCGACGGTCGCGAGCAGCGGGAAGCCGTCGTGCACGGTGATCCAGGGCTGGTCGGCGACGTCCTGTGCGGTCAGGACGGACCGCGTGGCCAGCGGGTGGCCGACGGGCAGGGCGATGTCGAGGGGTTCACGCAGCAGCGGCGTGGCCACGGCGGTCCGGGGCCACGGCGGTGCGTGGTCGAGGCGGTGCGCGACGACCAGGTCGTAGGTGCGGGTGAGGGGCGGGAAGCCGGCCTGGGCCACGTCCTCGTCGTGGAGTGCGAGCCGGGGCGACCCCGGCGCATCCAGCCGTCGTAGCAGCAGCGGATAGAACGCGGCGGCTCCGCTGTGGAAGGCCGCCACCGACACCGTGCCGTCGGGTTCGTCGACGTACTCGTCGATGGTGTGCCGGGCCCGGGCCAGTGCCGTCTCCACCCCGATCGCCGCGTCGGCCAGGGCCTGCCCGGCCGCCGTCAGGACCAGCCGGCGCCCGGCGCGCTCGGTGAGCGGGACCGGGATCGAGCGCTGCAGCAGGCGCAGCTGCTGCGAGATGGCCGAGGGCGTCACCCGCAGCGCCTCCGCGACCGCTGTGACACTGCCCAGTTCGCCCAGCTCCCGCAGGACGCGCAGCTGCCGTTCGTCCATGGCGTCAGTGTAGGTCTGCTACAGGGTTGGTTGAGCAACTCGTCGTTTACTTCACCGTCCGGGCCGTGGATCGTGAACGGCATGCCGACCACCCGTCGTACCGATGCGGTGCTCCTGGTCGTCGCCGTGGTCTGGGGCTCCAGCTATCTGACGGCGAAGACGGCCACGGACACCCTGCCCGTCCTGATGGTCCTCTTCCTGCGCTACGCCGTCGCTGCCGTCGTCTGCGTCGCCGCGCTGCGCCGGTCCGGTGCGCCCACCCGGGACGAGAAGGCCTACGGCTGTCTGCTCGGCCTCACCCAGGCCGCCGTCCTCGTCCTGGAGACATACGGTGTCGCCCGCACCAGCGCCGGGAACGCGGGCCTCATCATCAGCCTCACCCTCGTCCTCACCCCGGTCATGGACCGCGTGGGGCGCCGGGACGGACTGCCGGGGCGTTTCTTCCTCGCCGCCGGGGTGTGCCTGGCGGGTGTCGCCCTGCTCGTGTCCGGCAACGGGCTGCGCGCTCCCGGAACCGGTGATCTGCTGATGCTCGCGGCGGCGGTGGTGCGGGCCGGCCATGTGGTGCTGGTCGGCCGGGTGACCGCGGGCCGGGCCCTGCGCCCCTTCCCGCTGACGGCCGTACAGACCGTCGTGGGGACGGTCCTCTTTCTCGTGCCCGTGGTGCCCGGGCTGCCCGTGCTCGCCCGGACCGGCGCCGCCACCTGGGCCCAGCTCCTCTACCTGGCCCTCTGCTGCGGCCTGTTCGCCTTCCTCGCCCAGACCTGGGCCGTCCAGCGCACCTCCGCGACCCGGGCCAGCCTGCTGCTGGGCACCGAACCGGTGTGGGCCCTGCTGGTCGGCGTCGGTCTCGGCGGTGAACGGCTCACCGCGCTCGCCGTGTCCGGCGCCACGCTGATCGTCGCGGGGACATACTGGGGCCAAGCTGTTGAACGCGCCCATCGGGCCGCACCGCCGCACATGGCATCCGAAGGGGTCCCGCAAGGCGCCCGATAGGCCTCCCAAAAGCGCGTTCACCTGCGGCTCATTTCCCGGAAAACTTCTGTTTCCTTTGGCGTCATGAATTCCTCATAATGCGTACGTGTATTCGGAATTCGGGCTATCACTTCACAGCCGAAGCACAACCAAGTCGGTCCCCTACCCGTCTATGTCGGCGAAACACCGTCCTGCGGGGAGTAATGCCCGCGTTTTTTATCTAGGGGCCGCACAGAATGAATCGCACCACCCTGACCGGGCACGAACAGGGGGTGGAACCGGCAGGGAGCGAAAAGCAGGAGACCGGGCCCGTGAGACGGCGCAGCGGCGATCCACGCCGGGCCGCCGCCCTGCTCGCGGCACTCCTGACCGCCGTCGCCTTCTGCGCCGGCGACGTCATCGCCGGCAGCTATCCCTTCGGCTCCCGCACCCGCAGCGTCAACGACCTCGGGAACCAGTACGTCCCCTTCCACGCCCATCTGTGGGACCTGCTGCACGGGCGCGCCGACGGCGGCCTCTTCATCAACTGGCAGTCCGGCTACGGCTCCAGCTTCCTGCCCGACATCGGCACCTACCTCAGCAGCCCGTTCGCCCTGCTGGTGGGGGTGTTCCCGCGGGACGAGATCGACCTCGCGGTCTACACGATCACCGTGCTGAAGACGGCGACCGCCGGTGCCGCCATGGCCTGGCTGCTGCTCAGTCTGCACCGCGGCCGCTGGTGGGCGGCCGGCGTCCTGGGCGCCTCCTACGCGCTGTGCGGCTGGAGCCTCGCCCTCGCCTCCTTCAACCCGATGTGGCTGGACGGGCTGATCGCGCTGCCGCTGCTCTGCCTGGTCGGGGAGTGGGTGATGGCCGGCCGCCGCCCGCTGCTCGCCGTGCTGGTCGTGGCGCTCGCCTGGATCGCCAACTTCTACACCGCCTACATGGCCACCCTCGCCGCGGCCCTGGTGCTGCTGCTCCGGCTGGTGCTCGCCGAGCTGCCGTGGCGGCGCGCCCTGGGCATCGTGGGCCGGGCCGCCGGGACCGTCCTGCTCGGCATCGGCCTGGCCGCGCCGCTGGTGATCGTCGTGTACTCCGGCACCAAGCACGCCTATCCCGGACGGGACAACCAGTTCGCCCCGGTCGGTGTGGAGGACCTGCTGGCCCGGCTGCTGCCGACCACCTACAGCTACGCCTCCCCGGCCCTCTACGTCGGCATCACCGCGCTGGTGCTCGCCCTCGCCCTGCCCTTCCACCGGGCGGTCCCGGTCCGGGTGCGGGCGGGCTGGACGGGGCTGGTGCTCGCCGTCGCCCTCTCGCTCCAGTGGGCGCCGAGCAGTCTGGCCTGGCACGCCTTCGCCGTCCCGAACGGCAGCTCCTACCGTCAGGCCTTCGTCCTGTGCGCCCTGCTGGTCATCGCGGCCTGGCACGCCCTCGCCTACGGTCTGCCCGACTGGCGCGCGCTGGGGGCGGCGGCCGTCCTGCTCGCCCTGATCGCCGGCGTCGCGAGCCGCAGCATCCTGACCCAGCAGCACAACCACCACACCTGGCCGGTCGTGCTGCTCGCCGTGGCCGGCGCGCTGGGCGGGCTCGCGCTGCTCGGTCTCGGGAACAACGGCCGTCCCGCGCTCGCCGGACTCGCCGTGGTCCTGCTGATCGGCGCCCAGATCGGCGAGGCCGCCGCCACCACCGCCGTGGCCGACCGCGTCCGCCTCAACAACATGGACGACTACGCGCCCTGGGGCGACCGCCAGCAGCGCCAGGCGGACGTCGTCGCCGAGAACGACGCCTGGCCCGCGTACCGCACCGAACCGGGCCGCGACCAGACGGTCGCCAACGACCCGATGATGGTCGGCGGTCAGGGCTCCCAGTACTACAGCAGCCTCACCGCCGACGTCCTCAGCCGCACCATGACCGCCCTCGGCGACGGCTGGACCTCGCGCGGCCGCAGTCTGCAGAGCCTCGACAACCCGGTCACCGACGCGGTCTTCGCGGTGGGCGCCCGGGTGCACAACCCGCCGGACCCGCACCAGAAATGGCTGCCCCAGGGCGGCGGTCCCTCGACCGTCACCCGCGAGGACGTCCCACCGCTGGTGACCGTACGGCCGGCCGCCGCGGACACGACTCCCGCCGCCTTCGGCCCCTCCCCTTACCGCAACCAGGAACTGCTGCTCGGCAGTCGCGTCTACACCCTGCCCGCCACCACCCTGAGCGGTCAGCAGCAGGGCGGCGCGGCGCGGGGGCTGCTGGTGCGCGGCCGGCAGACCGTCACCGCCCGCTGCCAGGCCGGGAGTTCGGTGTTCCTGTGGGCGCCGCACTACATGGGCACCGCACAGCTCGCCACCGGCGGCGACCAGAAGCTGTTCCGGTCCGACGACCTGGGCACGAAGATCGCCGCGATGCAGCCGCTCGGCACCGTTCCGGCCTCCGGACAGGTGCGGATCGCGCTGACGCCCAACTGGCCCACCCGGATCCCGGCGCAGGGTGCGGTCGGCTGCCTCGACGACGCCAAACTGCGTGCCGCCGTACACCAGTTGAAGTCCACCGGCGCGACGAAGGTCACCGTCTCCGACGCCACGCTCCACGCCCAGCTGCCCGCCGGCAGCAAGGGGACCGCCGTCGTGGCCGCCCCCCGCATCGCCGGCTGGCGCTGCTCCGCCGGTGGCGCCGAGGTCGCGGCCGGCGAGTTCTACGGCCTGATCGCCGTCCCGCTGGGCGCCTCCGCCACCAGCCTCACCTGCACGTTCCACCCGCCCGGCCTGCGCCTGGGCGGAGCCGTCGGCGGCGCCTCGCTGCTGACCCTGATCCTGCTCGGCACCGTCCCGGCCGTACGCCGCAGAGTCACCGCCCGCTCCGGCGCGCGCACGACCGCCGCTCACTGACCTGTCCCCAGGGGAGAAACCCATGCTGATATCGATCGTCGCGCCCTGTTACAACGAGGAAGACGTCATCGAACGCTTCCACGAGGCGGTCCAGAAGATCGCCGACGAACTCCTGCCGCTCGGCCACGACATGGAGTTCGTGTACGTCGACGACGGCAGCCGCGACAAGACGCTGCACCTGCTCAGCCAGCTCGCCGACCGCGACTCGCGGGTCCGGTACGTCTCCTTCAGCCGCAACTTCGGCAAGGAGTCGGCCCTGCTCGCGGGCCTGAAGCACGCCGCCGGCGACGCCGTGATCGTCATGGACGCCGACCTCCAGCACCCGCCGGAGCTCATCAAGCGCATGGTCGAACTGCGCGGCGAGGGCTACGACCAGGTCATCGCCAAGCGCACCCGGCAGGGCGACCGCTTCACCCGCACCCTCACCGCCCGCCTCTACTACCGGCTCATCAACCGGATGGTCGACGTCGAACTCGTCGACGGCGTGGGCGACTTCCGGCTGATGTCGCGCCGGGTCGTGGACGCGATAGTGAACCTCACCGAGTACAACCGCTTCTCCAAGGGCCTGTTCGCCTGGGTCGGCTTCCCCAGCACCACCTTCGAGTACGAGAACGCGGTGCGCGAACACGGAACCAGCTCCTGGTCGTTCCGCAGCCTGCTCAACTACGGCCTCGACGGGCTGCTCTCCTTCAACAACCGCCCGCTGCGCGCCGCGCTCTACCTCGGCATGACCCTGCTGGCCCTCGCCGGCGCGTACACGGCGTGGATCGTGGGCGCCACGATGATCAACGGCGTCCAGACACCCGGCTATGTCACCATCATTACAGCCGTCACCGCCCTGGCCGGCGTACAGATGATCATGCTCGGGGTCATCGGCGAGTACACCGGCCGGATCTACTACGAGGTCAAGGGGCGCCCGCACTTCCTGGTGAAGGCGACGAACGTGGACCGAACGGAAGACCGCACCCGCGGCACGACGAAGGACCTCATCCCCTGATGCCGAACGCCACCCTGTCGACCACGACCGTACCCGCCCGCCCGATATCCAGGCAGATCATCACCTTCGCGCTGGTGGGCGTCGTCAACACGGCGACGTACTACGGCCTTTACCTTCTCCTTCTCAGGTATTTGCCGTACCTCGCCGCACACGTCATCGCTTTTACGCTGAGCATGATCGGTTCATTTTTCCTCAACGCGAAGTTCACCTACCGGATACGTCCCACCTGGCGGAAATTCCTGCTGTTCCCCCTGACCAACGCGACGAATTTCGTGATCACGACGGTGGGTGTGTACGTGATCGTCGACATGCTCCATGTGGGCAGCAAGTTCGCTCCGCTGATGGCTTCGGCGGCGGCGATTCCGGTGACGTTCGTGGTGTCGCGGTGGGTGATGCTGCCGAAGGTGGAGGCTGCATAGTGATGCCAGGCGTTGCATAAACGTGCAGCGAGCCGTATAGTCATGCCATCTGGAGGAGGATGGACATGGCGGTACGTGCGGCGGTGGCCGGAGCGAGCGGGTACGCGGGCGGAGAGGTCCTGCGGCTGCTCCTCGCGCACCCCGAGGTCGAGATCGGCACCCTGACCGGCAACTCCAACGCCGGTCAGCGGCTGGGCGCGCTCCAGCCGCACCTGCTGCCGCTGGCCGACCGAGTGCTGGAGGAGACCACCGCCGAGGCCCTCGCCGGGCACGACGTCGTCTTCCTCGCGCTCCCGCACGGGCAGTCCGCCGCCGTCGCCGAGCAGCTCGGCCCGGATGTCCTCGTCATCGACATGGGCGCCGACTTCCGTCTGAAGGACCCGGCCGACTGGGAGCGCTTCTACGGCTCCCCGCACGCCGGCACCTGGCCCTACGGCCTTCCCGAACTGCCGGGTGCCCGCGCCGCGCTGGAGGGGTCCAAGCGCATCGCGGTACCCGGTTGCTACCCCACCGCCGTCTCCCTCGCCCTGTACCCGGCCTACGCCGCCCAGATCGCCGGGGCCGAGGCGGTGATCGTCGCCGCGTCCGGCACCTCCGGCGCGGGCAAGGCACCCAAGGCGCACCTGCTGGGCAGCGAGGTCATGGGCTCCATGACGCCGTACGGCGTCGGCGGCGGCCACCGGCACACCCCCGAGATGATCCAGAACCTGAGCGCGGTGGCGGGGGAGCGGGTCGCCGTCTCCTTCACGCCCACGCTCGCGCCGATGCCCCGGGGCATCCTCGCCACCTGCAGCGTCGCGGCGAAGGACGGAGTGACCGCCGAGGCCGTCCGCGCCGCCTACGAGAAGGCCTACGCCGACGAGCCCTTCGTCCATCTGCTCCCCGAGGGCCGGTGGCCCGCGACGGCGTCCGTCTACGGTTCCAACGCCGTTCAGGTGCAGGTCGCATACGACGAGGCCGTCGGCCGCATCATCGCGATCAGCGCCATCGACAACCTGACCAAGGGCACCGCCGGCGGTGCCGTCCAGAGCATGAACCTCGCCCTGGGTCTCGCCGAGACCACCGGGCTGACCACGATCGGAGTTGCGCCGTGAGCGTGACGGCAGCGAAGGGATTCACGGCGGCGGGCATCGCCGCCGGGATCAAGGAGAACGGCAACCCGGACCTGGCCCTCGTGGTCAACAACGGACCCCGCCGTGCCGCCGCGGGCGTCTTCACCTCCAACCGCGTGAAGGCCGCGCCGGTCCTGTGGTCCGAGCAGGTGCTCAAGAGCGGCCAGGTCTCGGCCGTCGTCCTCAACTCCGGCGGCGCCAACGCCTGTACCGGCCCCAAGGGCTTCCAGGACACCCACGCGACCGCCGAGAAGGTCGCCGAGGTGCTCGGGCGCGGCGCCATCGAGGTGGCCGTCTGCTCGACCGGCCTGATCGGTGTGCTCCTCCCGATGGACAAGCTGCTGCCCGGCGTCGAGACCGCCGCCGCCCAGCTCTCCGAGCACGGCGGCGAGAAGGCCGCCATCGCCATCAAGACCACCGACACCGTGCACAAGACGTCCGTCGTGACGAAGGACGGCTGGACGGTCGGCGGTATGGCGAAGGGCGCGGGCATGCTCGCCCCGGGCCTCGCCACCATGCTGGTCGTCCTCACCACGGACGCGGTCGTCGAGAGCGAGGACCTGGACAAGGCGCTGCGGGCCGCGACCCGCACCACCTTCGACCGCGTCGACTCCGACGGCTGCATGTCCACCAACGACACCGTGCTGCTGCTCGCCTCGGGAGCCGCTGACGTCACCCCGGAGTACGCGGAGTTCGCCGAGGCCGTCCGCGCTGTCTGCGACGACCTCGGCCAGCAGCTGATCCGGGACGCCGAGGGCGCCAGCAAGGACATCAGGATCGAGGTCGTGAACGCGGCCAGCGAGGACGACGCCGTCGAGGTGGGCCGCTCCATCGCCCGCAACAACCTCCTCAAGTGCGCCATCCACGGCGAGGACCCCAACTGGGGCCGCGTGCTCTCCGCGATCGGCACCACCCAGGCCGCCTTCGAGCCGGACCGGCTGAACGTCGCCATCAACGGCGTCTGGGTGTGCAAGAACGGCGGGGTCGGCGAGGACCGCGAGAAGGTCGACATGCGCTACCGCGAGGTGCACATCGTCGCCGACCTCGCCGCCGGCAGCGAGACCGCCACCATCTGGACCAACGACCTCACCGCCGACTACGTCCACGAGAACAGCGCTTATTCGTCATGAGCACTACGCGTAAGCACACCGCGCTGCCCAAGGCGCAGACCCTCATCGAGGCGCTGCCCTGGCTGGTCCGTCACAACGGCAGGACCGTCGTGATCAAGTTCGGCGGCAACGCCATGATCGACGAGGACCTGAAGGCCGCCTTCGCCCAGGACGTCGTCTTCCTGCACCACGCCGGCCTCAAACCGGTCGTCGTGCACGGCGGCGGCCCGCAGATCAGTGCCGCCCTCGACAAGCACGGCATCGTCAGCGAGTTCAAGGCCGGGCTGCGGGTCACCACCGAGGACGCCATGGACGTCGTACGGATGGTGCTCGCCGGGCAGGTCCAGCGCGAGCTGGTCAACCTGCTCAACCAGCACGGGCCGCTCGCCGTCGGACTGACCGGCGAGGACGCCCACACCATCACCGCCACCAAGCACCAGCCCAGGATCGACGGCGAGTTGATCGACATCGGGCGGGTCGGCGAGATCACCGCGATCGACACGGGCGCGATCGAGGCCCTGCTCGCCGACGGCCGGATCCCGGTCGTCTCCTCCATCGCCCGCAGTCAGGACGACGGACATGTCTACAACGTCAATGCTGATACGGCGGCTGCGGCACTCGCTGCTGCTCTGGGCGCCGAAACCCTCATGGTCCTCACCGACGTCGAGGGCCTCTACGAGGACTGGCCGAACTCCGACGAGGTGATCAGCCGTCTCACCGCTTCCCAACTGGAGAAGCTGCTGCCGGAGTTGAGCGCCGGCATGGTGCCGAAGATGGAGGGCTGCCTGCACGCCGTGCGCAACGGCGTGCAGACCGCCCGGGTCATCGACGGCCGGGTCCAGCACTCGATCCTGCTGGAGATCTTCACGGACGAAGGCATTGGCACCATGGTCGTGCCGGACCAAGAGGGGGAGTCATGAGCAATCAGGAACTGACCTCGCGCTGGCAGGGCGCGCTCATGAACAACTACGGCACCCCGCGCCTGCCCCTCGCCCGCGGCGAGGGCGTCAAGGTCTGGGACACCGACGGCCGGGAGTACCTCGACTTCGTCGGCGGCATCGCCACCAACGCGCTCGGCCATGCCCACCCGGCGATCGTCGGGGCCGTCAGCAAGCAGATCGCGTCCCTCGGCCACATCTCCAACTTCTTCATGGCGGAGCCCACCGTGGCCCTCGCCGAGCGGCTGATCCAGCTCTTCGGCCGGGAGGGCAGGGTCTTCTTCTGCAACTCCGGCGCCGAGGCCAACGAGGCCGCCTTCAAGATCGGCCGGCTGACCGGGCGGACCCACATGGTCGCCACCGACGGCGGCTTCCACGGCCGGACCATGGGCGCCCTCGCACTCACCGGCCAGCCCGCCAAGCAGGACCCGTTCCGCCCGCTGCCCGCCGACGTCACCCACGTGCCCTACGGCGACGCGCAGGCCCTGGCCGCCGCGGTCACCGAGGACACCGCCCTGGTGATCATCGAGCCCGTCCAGGGCGAGAACGGCGTGGTCGTACCCCCGCCCGGCTACCTCAAGGCGGCCCGCGCGATCACCGCCGCCACCGGCGCGCTGCTCGTCCTCGACGAGGTGCAGACCGGCACCGGCCGCACCGGCACCTGGTTCGCCTACCAGGCCCACGAGGGCGTGCTGCCCGATGTCGTCACCCTCGCCAAGCAGCTCGGCGGCGGGCTGCCGCTCGGCGCGACCGTGGCCTTCGGCCGGGCCGCCGAACTGCTCCAGCCCGGCCACCACGGCACCACCTTCGGCGGCAACCCGGTCGCCTGTGCCGCCGGCCTCGCCGTCCTCGACACCATCGAGAACGACGGGTTGCTGGAGAACGTCAAGCGGCAGAGCGAGAAGTTGCGGGACGGAATCGAGGGTCTCGGCCACGGGCTGATCGATTATGTCCGGGGCACGGGCCTTCTCCTGGGTATCGTGCTCACCGAGCCGCTGGCCGCACAGGTGCAGCAGGCGGCTCAGGAGGCCGGGTTCCTGGTGAACGCGCCCGCCCCCGACGTCGTACGGCTGATGCCCCCGCTGAACCTCCGCGACGACGAGGCGGACGCGTTGCTGCAGGCGCTGCCCGGCATCCTCGACGCAGCGAGCGGGGACGGACGATCCGGGGAATGAGACGACGATGAGCCAGGCGCAGGAGTTCGACCAGTCCGGCGGGACGGGGGCTGCGGTGCCGCAGACCCGGACCGCCCGGCACCGCCGGATCGTGGACATCCTCAACCGGCAGCCGGTGCGCTCGCAGAGCCAGCTCGCCAAGCTGCTGGCCGACGACGGGCTCACGGTCACCCAGGCGACGCTCTCCCGGGACCTCGACGAGCTCAACGCGGTGAAGATCCGCAACACCGACGGCGAGCTCATCTACGCGGTCCCGAGCGAGGGCGGCTTCCGCACGCCCCGCGCACCGCTGGGGGAGTCGGCGAAGGAGGAGCGGATGCGCCGCCTCTCCCAGGAGCTCCTGATCTCGGCGGAGGCCTCGGCGAACCTGGTCGTCCTGCGCACCCCGCCGGGCGCCGCACAGTTCCTGGCGTCGGCGATCGACCAGGCGGAGCTGCACGACATCCTCGGCACCATCGCCGGTGACGACACGCTGCTGCTGATCAGCCGCGAGCCGACCGGCGGCCAGGCCCTCGCCGATCACCTGCTGCGCCTGGCCCAGAACGGGCACTGACCCGCGTGCGGGTCCCGGCCCGCCGACGGAGAATGGACATGTGATCTTCCGCGGCGGGCGGGCAGGCGGGCGGGCAATCCCCTGGCGGCCGTCGAACGTATACAGGGGTGTGTCGGGCATCCGGTCCCCCGTCGGCCGCCTCCCGGACGAGGCTCTGCTGTCCGGGCTGGCCACCGGAGATCCGGAGCTCGCCGAGATCTTCGTACGGAGATTTCAGCACCGGGTCTTCGGGGTCGCCATGGCCGTCACCGGGGACCAGCAGCTCGCCGAGGACGTCGCTCAGCAGACATTCGAACGCGCATGGCGGCATGCCCAGATCTACGACTCGCGCCGCGGCTCGGTCGGGACCTGGCTGACGACCATCGCGCACAACCTCGCCGTCGACGCCGTCCGCGCGAGGCGGACGGAACCGATGGCACCCGAGGACCTCGACCCGCTCCTCGAGGTCGTCACCGAGACCCCCGAGCGGTGGGCGCTGGCCGACGAGGCCTCCTCCCAGCTCCGGGCGGCGCTGGCACGGCTGCCGAGGGAGCAGGCCAGGGCCCTGATGATGGCAGGGATCTACGGTATGACGGCCCAGCAGATCGCCGAGGCGGAGAAGATCCCGCTGGGCACCGCAAAGACGCGGATAAGGGCGGCGATGGCCAAACTCCGCACCACCCTCACGTCTCTGGAGCGAGGCGACCATGGCGAGTGACGCGCACTGCGAGAAGCTGCGGGAGGTCGGCGCCGAGCTGGCGCTGGGCGTGCTGCCCGGCCGTGAGCGGGCCGAGGCCGTCGCGCATCTGGACGGGTGCGCGGACTGCCGGGAGTACGTCCGGCAGCTGACCGGGATCGGCGACCGGCTGATCGGTCTGCTCCCGGACGCCGAACCGCCGCCCGGTTTCGAGACCCGGGTGGCGCGCAGCCTGGCCGAGCAGGCGGCGACGGCACCCGAAGGACAGCGGCCCGCCCGCGCCGTCCAGGGCCGGCGCAGCCGTGCCCGGCGGGCCCGGCTGCGGCTCGCCGCGGTGGCCACCGCCGTCGCCGTGGCCGTCGGCTTCGCCGGCTGGGCGGTCGGCACCGCCGTCGAGGGAGCCGTCACCGCCTCGGCGCCCGCCACGGAGTCCGAGCCCATGCTGGTCGGGGACGTGATCCCGACCGGGGGCGGGCAGCCCATCGGCGACGTCTACGCCCACCCGGGCAGCCCCGCCTGGATGTTCGTGTCCGTCTCCTTCCCCGGCACTCCCTACACCGGCAAGGTCACCTGCCTCCTCGAACACATCGACGGTACGACCACGCGTGTCGGCGAATTCCTGGTGCGCGAGGGACGCGGCCACTGGGGGGTGGCGGTCCCCGTCGACCTCACCCAGTATTCCGGCGCCCGCCTGACCTCTCCCGACGGCACCGTCGTCGCCACCGCCCAGCTGCAGAAGGGCAAGGTGGTGACGCCGGAGGCGTGAGTCACGCGCCGCGGTGCGGGGCGGGCAGCGTCGCTGCCAGGGCGGCGGCCAGCTCGGCGACGGTGGGGCGGGCCGTCGGATCGGCCCGGAGGCAGCCGTCGACGGCTGCTGCGAGAGCGCGGGGGAGCCGCCGCCGGGACGAGACCGGCGGGGCGCCGCGCTCCCGCGTGTCCCCGCAGGGGAACGCGGCCTCCCCGCACGCCGCTTCGAAGAGCGTGACGCCGATGCCCCACACGTCGGCGGCGGCCGTGAGCGTCCCGCCGCGGGCCTGCTCGGGGGCGCGGTAGCAGCAGGTGCCCAGCCCGGCCGGGGCGGCCCCGGGAGGCCGTGCCACGCTCAGGTCGAGGACCTTCGCGTGCCCCCGGTCCACCACCACGTTGGACGGCTTGAGGTCCAGGTGCAGCAGGCCCCGGCCGTGCAGATAGTGCACCGCCGAGCACAACTGCACCCCGAGCAGCGCCACATCGGTCGCGGACGGCCGGTGCCGCAGCCGGCGCAGCAGGTGGGAGAGCGTCTCCCCGGTCAGCGTCTCCAGGACCACCAGCGGCTCGGGGGAGTCGAAGGTGTCGTACCCGCGGACCAGGTGCGGATGGCTGAACTCCTGCAGCCACCGGCCCTCCCGCAGCAGCCGTTCGCCCAGCCCCGGCTCGTCCCGGCGGTCGGGCCGCACCACCTTGACCACGCACCGGCAGTCCCGCTCCGCGCTCCAGGCGTCGTGGACGTCGAGCCAGCCGGTGCGGGCGAGATGTCCCAGGACCTCGTAGCCCGGGACCGGCACCGTGCCCGGCGCCAGCGGCGGGTCCCGGCCCACCGGGCTCATGACAGCACCGCACCCGCGTTCAGCCGGTGCAGCCGGGCGTACGCCCCCTCGTGCCCGAGCAGGTCGGCGTGCGCCCCGTCCTCGACGACCCGGCCGTGGTCGAGCACCACGATCCGGGTGGCGTCCCGGACGGTCAGCAGGTTGTGGGAGATGACGACGGTCGTCCGCCCGGCCATCAGCCGGCGCAGCGGATCCATGATCCGCCGGCCCGACCCGACGTCGAGCCCTGCCGTCGGTTCGTCCAGCAGCAGCACCGGCGCGTCCCGGATCATCGCCCGGGCGATCGCCAGCCGCTGGCACTGACCGCCGGAGAGCGTCCGGCCGCGCTGGCCGACGAGCGTGTCGTAGCCCTCCGGGAGCCGCCCGACGAACTCGTGCGCGTCCGCCGCGCGCGCCGCCGCGACGATCTCCGCCTCCGTGGCCGCCGGCCGGCCGTAGGCGATGTTCTCCCGCACGGTGCCGTGGAAGACAAGGGTCTCCTGCAGCACCACCGCGACACTCTCCCGCACGTCGGACAGGGCGAGTTCGCGCAGGTCGGTCCCGTCCAGCCGGACCGCGCCCCGGTCGGGGTCGTAGAACCGCAACTGCAGTTTCGCGAGCGTGGACTTGCCGGCCCCGCTCGCCCCGACCAGCGCCAGCGTCTCCCCGGGCGCCACATGGAACGACACGTCCGACAGCGCCCAGGCCGCCGTACCGGGATAGCGGAACCACACCCCGTCGAACTCCACGTCACCGCGTGCCCGGCGGATCCGCCGGGCACGCGGCGCCTCGGTCACCTGGGGCCGCTGGTCCAGCAGTTCGATGATCCGCTCCGCCGAGGCGGAGGCCGCGTAGAAGGTGGTGCCGAGCCCGGACAGCCCGTGCACCGGGCCGTACAGCTTGCCGATCAGCGCCAGGAACACCAGGAGCCCGCCCAGCGTGAGCTGGCCCTGGGCCAGCTTCCAGGTGCCGAGGCCCAGCACCGCGAGACCGCCCGCCACCTCGATGATCTCCACGACGGGTCCGTAGACGCCCCGGATCCGCGCGGAGGCCATCGCCGCCCGGAACCTGCCGAGGTTCTCCCGCTCGAACCGGTGCGCCTCCCAGCCCTGCCGGTTGTACGCCTGCACCAGTACGACATTGCCGAGCGACTCCTCGGCGATCGCGCTGAGCGTGCCGCTGCGGCGCCTGCGTTCCCGGGACGCCTCCTTGATCAGGCGCGAGAAGTGCCGGGCGCAGCCCCAGAACACCGGCACGACGAGGAGGGAGAGCAGGGTCAGGTCCCAGCGCAGGTAGAAGAGCAGACCGAGGAAGACGCCGAGCCGGATCAGGTAGTACAGGGCGTCCGCCACGCCCGAGAGCAGGAACGTCTCCACCGCGTCGACATCACCGGTGACCCTGGCCAGCACGTCCCCGAGCCGCCGGCGCTCGAAAAAGCCGAGCGACAGCCCCTGGACGTGCCGGAACACGTCGGAGCGCAGCGCGAGCAGGAAGTGTTCGCCGACCCAGGTGGAGGTCACGTCGTCGGCGAAGCCGAGCGTGCCGGAGCAGACGACGAGACCGAGGTAGGCCGGTGCGATCCACAGGAACGGCCGCAGGTCCCGGGGGACGAGCACGTCGTCGATGACGATCTTGAAGAGCCAGAGTTCGGCCGCGTCGACGGCGGGAGCGGCCAGGCTCAGCAGAACGAGGGGCACGAGCCAGCGGCGGCCACCGCGGGTGTACGGCCAGAACCGCCGGAACACCTCGCGCGGGGAGACCCGGGGGGCGGCCGCGACCACGTCGTCGCAGGGGGCGCCGGCCGACAGCAGACGCCGTAGGAGATGCGCCATGGCAGGAGTTCCTCGGGTACCGACGGAGGCGCGGACCGGCTGCCCCGGTCGCCGGTCCGCTCACCCTTCCCTCTGCGGTCAGTAGCCGTTGTGGCCGTGCCGGTCGCCGTGGTCGTGGCCGTGCCGGTCGCCGTCGAAGTCGTCGTGGTCGTGGCCGTGCCGGTCGCCATGACGGTCCCCGAACCGGTCGTCGCCGTGGCCGGACGAACCGTGGTCGTGGTCTCGGTGCAGTGCTGGCATCAGGTTGCTGAAGATGGCCATGTTGTTCCTCCTGAAACTTGCTTCACAGGGGATACGGGGGAGGAGGGAACTTGGATGGCGTTTTATGGAACGAATATGTAAAAAACGGGCATGCGGCAGCCGTGGTCGCAGCCGTAGCCGCAGCCGCATTCGGGGGCGCTAGCCCAGACGCGCCGCAAGCCCCCCGGTGCACCGCACCTCGTCACCGGCGGTGATCAGCAGCCCTTCCACATCCGGCAGCGACTCCAGGAAGGCCAGCCCCGCCCGCGAGCCCATCGCGAACGCCGCGGTGGCCCAGCAGTCCACCCACGTCAGCCGCGGACCCACCACCGTCACCGCCACCAGGTCCGTCACCGCCGACTTGCCCGTCCGCGGATCGACGATGTGCGCGCCCCGCTCCGCCGTACCGGAGGTGGCGACCGCCAGCTCCGCCACCCCGGCCGCCGAGATCACCGCCGCCAGTCCGCCCGGCCGCAGCGGATCGGCGATCCCCACCCGCCAGGCCCGCGCCGGCTCCGGCGCGCCGAACATCTGGACGTCGCCGCCGCCGTTCACGCTCACACCGCTCACCCCGGTCACCCGCGTCAGCGCCCGCGCCGCCCGTTCGGCCGACCAGCCCTTGACGATCCCGGTGGGGTCGAGCCGCCCCCGGTAGCGCGTGCTGAACCAGCCGTCGCTCACCCGCTCGGCCTCGGCCGCCAGTTCCAGCACCTCGGCGACCTCGGCATCGCACGCGTCGACGCCGATCTCCTCCCGCGCCAGCCGGGACACCTGGCTGTCCTCGCGGTAGGTGCTGAACACCTCGTCGACCCGGTGCAGCCCGGCGACCGCCTCTTCGAGGGCCGCCCGTACCGCAGCCGGATCCCCGCCGCGGACGTCGAAGGAGAAGACGGTCCCCATGACCTCCTCCGCATGACGTACCGCGGCGGGAGCCTTCGCGGACTCCGCCACCGCGTCAGCCACCGGCCTGGTCCAACGCCGACTGCAGTGACTGCTTGTAGCCGGTGCTGGTGTAGGTGGCTCCGGAGACGGAGTCGATGTTGGCGTTGCCCGCCGCCACCGCCTCCTGGTTGAGCTTCGGCACGGCCAGTGCCGTCTTCTGGTCGCTGAGTCCGCCCTTGGGCGCCTGTACGGCCTCCGCCTTGGTGATCTTCCCGCCCGAGACCGTGATCCGGACCTGGACGGCCCCGTACTGGGTCTGTGCGACCTGCCCGGTGACCGTCTTGGCCTGCGCGGCCCCGGAAGACCCGGAGGACCCGGAGGGCGAACCCGAGGAAGACGACCCCGACGAAGACGAACCCGACGAGGAAGCCGCCGCTTGCTTCATCTTGTCCAGCGCCGACTGCAGCGACTGCTTGTAGCCGGTGCTGGTGTACGTCGCCCCGGAGACCGAGTCGATGTTCGCGCTCTGCGCCGCCACAGTCTCCTTGTTGAGCTGCGGCACCGACAGCGCGGTCTTCTGGTCGCTGGTGCCGCCCTTGGGCGCCTGGATCGCCTCGGCCTGGGTGATCTTGCCGTTGGCCACGGTCAGCCGGACCTGCACGACCCCGTACTGCGTCTGGGTCGCGTCACCGGTCACCGTCGTGGCCCCGGCGGCCCCGGTGCCGCCCTGCGGCGACTCCTGCCCGGCCGCGGCCGCCGACGGGGCCGTACCCGCCGCCGACGCGGACGTCGGGTCCGACGACGGCTTCAGCGACAGCAGCAGCACGACGGCGGACACGGTTCCCGCGGTGGCCAGCACCACACGCCTGAGGGGGTGACTCTTCCTCATCGTTCCAGAACTCCCGATTCCCCTGGATTCCCTGAATTCCCGTCGCTCACATCTCGAACGACTCGTGATGGATGCGGCGGGCGGGAACCCCCGCGCCGCGCAGTGCTTCGTACACTCCCTGCGCGAACCCGGGCGGGCCGCACATGAAGACGTCGTGGTTGTCGATGTCCGGGATCTTCCGCTGGAGGTTCTCCGCGGAGATGTCGGGACGTTCGCCGTCCGGGCTGTTGACCGCGTACATCAGCCGGGCCCCGCGCTCGTTGGCGATCTTCGCGAGTTCGTCCCAGAGCGCCAGGTCCTGTGTGGTGTTGGCCCGGTAGAGCAGGGTCAGGTCGCCGGCCGCGCCGGGCAGCGTCTCGAACAGCGCCCGCATGGGCGTGATCCCGACACCGCCCGCCACCAGCAGCACCTTGCCGCGGCTGCGCCGGGAGGCGGTCATCGCCCCGTACGGCCCCTCGGCCCACACCCTGGTCCCGGGCCGCAGCTCGCGCAGCCGGGCGCTGTGGTCGCCGATCGCCTTGACGGTGATCCGCAGCATGTCGGGGCGCGGAGCCGCCGACAGGGAGTACGGGTGCGAGCTGAACCGCATCCCGGGAGCCAGGAACCGCCAGCGGAAGAACTGGCCGGCCTCCGCGCCCATCCGGTGCAGCTTGCGCCCGCCGATCAGCACCGACACGATGCCCGGCGTCTCCTCGATGACCGCCTCGACCCGCATCCGGTGCCGCAGGTTGAGCCGGATCGGGGTGAGGATCCGGTACCAGATCACCAGCGCGGTGACGATGCCGTACAGCCCGTACCAGAAGGTCTTGGCGATCGGGGTGAGCGCGAAGTCGTTGCCGGTGGTGATCTGATGCCAGAAGGTCAGGAACACCGCCGCGTACGTCAGCAGGTGCACGTGGTACCAGGTGTCGTACGGCAGCCTGCGCCGGACCACCCCGACGGACGTCAGGCCGATGACCACGAACAGGCCTGTACCGATGGCGGCCTTGCCCATGTCCGGCAGCTGGTTCACGGAGTCGATGGTCTGCTGGACGATGTCGTTCAGCGTCTTGCCGGCCTGCAGCGCGTAGCCCCACATGATGAGGAAGACGTGCGCGAAGACCAGGCAGAGGGTGTAGCGGCCGCTCATCGCGTGCCAGCGGGCGACGCGGTCGGAGCCGACCCGGCGCTCCAGCGCGGGCACCCGGGCCATCTGCAGCACGACCAGTGCCATCAGATATCCGGCCAACAGGCCCGTGATACGGCCGGCGTTGAGTATCTTGCCGTTGGTGTCGGCGATGGACGGCGTGTTGTGCCACCACAGCCAGAGCACGGCCGCCGCGCCCGCCCACACGGCGAGCAGCAGCGGTACGGCCGGGGAGCGGCGCGGGCGGATGCGGCGCATCGTCTGGCGGCGGGCGGCACGTCCGCCTGCGAGCGTGGTGGTCACGGTTCCTCCGTAGGGACTTGACCCTTGGCCCACAGGTACGTGCCGTACGGCCCGATTGTTCAGAGTCCGGTGGAGTCCAGTGCCGATTGGAGTGACTGCTGGTAACCACCGCTGGTGTAGGTGGCCCCGGAGACGGTGTCGATCTTCGCGCTCTGCGCTGCCAGCGCCTCGCTGCGCAGCTGCGGGAGGGCGTAGCTGTTGATCTGCTGGTCCCGGGGGTTGTCCTGCGGGTACTGGACGGCCGTCACGTCCGTGATCTTGCCGTTCTTGATGGTCACCCGCACCTGGACGGGACCCCAGCGGGTCTGGACGGTGTCCCCGGTGACGGTCTTGGTGCCGGTGCTGCTCCCGGACTTGCCGGACTTGCCCGACTTTCCGGAGTCGCTGCTGCCACTGCCGGTGCCGCCGGTCGCGCCCGGTGCGGCGCTCGCGCTGCTCGACGGCGCCGGGGCCACCGAGCCCGTGACCACGGTCGGGCTGGTGTGCGGCTTCAGCGCCAGCAGCATCACGATCCCGGAGACGGTGGCGGCACTCGCCAGCATCACGCGGCGCAGGGGACGGTTCTTGTTCAGTGCGTGCACGGCAGCGGCCTCACAGCTCGAAGGACTCGTGGTGGATACGGCGGTCCGGCACCCCGGCGGCCCGCAGCGCGCCGTACAGCTCCTGGGCGAAGCCATGGGGGCCGCAGATGTAGACGTCGTGGCCGGCGAGGCCCGGGAAGGTCGCGCGCAGCGCCTCGGCCGAGATGTCCGGGCGTTCACCCCGGGGCCCGTTGAGGGCGTACAGCACCTGGGCCCCGCGCCACCGCGCGATCGCCTCCAGTTCGGCGCCCAGCGCCAGGTCCTCGGCGGTCCGCGCCCGGTACAGCAGCGTGACCTCACCGGGCAGCGTCTCGAACAGCGCCCGCAGCGGGGTGACGCCGACACCGGCCGCGATCAGCAGGGAGCGGTGGCTGGTGGCCCGGTCGGCGGTGAGCCCGCCGTACGGCCCCTCCGCCCACACCCGGGTGCCGGGGCGCAGCAGCGGGACGGCCGCGCTGTGGTCGCCGAGCGCCTTGACCGTGATCCGCAGCAGGTCGCCGCGCGGCGGCGCCGACAGGGAGTACGGCGTCGACGTCCAGCCCATGCCGTCACCGCCGAAGAACCGCCAGCGGAAGAACTGCCCTGCCTGCGCGCCGAGTTCGCCGATCCGCCGCCCCCGCACCACGACCGAGAACACGCCCGGCGCCTCCTGCTGCACGGAGTCCACGCGCAGCCGGTGCCGGAGGTTGAGCCGCACCGGCGCCAGCACCCGGAACCACAGGACCAGGGCGGCGACCCCCAGGTACAGCGCGTACCAGAAGGCGGTGGCGACCGGCTTGCCGTTGAGGTCGTTGCCCAGCGACAGCTGGTGGCCGAAGGCGAGGAAGACGGCCGCGTAGGTCAGCAGGTGGACGTAGTACCAGAACTCGTAGCTGGTCCGACGGCGCACCGCCCGCGCCGAGGTGATGCCGACCGCGAAGAGGATCACCGTGCCGGCGGTCGCCTTGAGCATGTCCGGGTAGTTGAAGACGACGTCGAGCGTCTCGTGGACGAGCGAGGCGTGGTCCTGGGCCGCGTACCCGGTGAGGATCAGTGCGACATGGGCGACCAGCAGGCAGACCGTGTACCGCCCGGCCATGGCGTGCCACCGCGCCACCCGGTCGGAGCCGACCCGGACCTCCAGCAGTGGCACCCGGGCCATCAGGCCGACCAGCACCGCACAGGAGTACCCGCACAGCAGCCCGGCCATCCGCCCGGCCCCGGTCAGCCAGCCCGCCGCACCGACGACCGAGCCGGTGTCGGACCACCACAGCGCGAGCACGGCCGCCGCCCCGGCCCACAGCAGCGCGAGCACGGCGCCCGCGGGGGAGCGGCGCGTGGCCACGGCGGGCGCGGCCGGAGCCGTACGCCGTTCGTCCACGGTCGTCATGAGTCGCGTCCTTTCTCCGGTCAGGGCGCCCACTGTGCAGGGCGAACTTCTGAGCGGCCTCTGAGCGGGGTCCGGCTCAGCCGACTCAGAGCAAACTCAGAGGGCCGCGGGTCCCCCCTCCTCGCCCGGAGGAGCGATGCTGGTAGACGCGATGAACACGACCCGCTCCGGCCGCCCCGCCCTCACCAGACCCGACGGCACCCCGCTCCGCGTCCTGGTCGTCGACGACGACCCCGACCTCGCGGAGGTACTCACCGGTGCCCTGCGCTACGAGGGCTGGGAGGTCCGCGCGGCCGGCGACGGCGCGGCCGCGCTGACCGTGGCCCGTGAGCTGCTGCCGGACGCGGTGATCCTCGACGTGATGCTTCCCGACACCGACGGCTTCGCCGTCCTCCGCTCTCTCCACCAGGTCAAGCCGGACGTCTGTGTGCTCTTCCTCACCGCCCGGGACGCCGTGGAGGACCGGATCGCCGGTATCACCGCGGGCGGCGACGACTACGTCACCAAGCCCTTCAGCCTGGAGGAGGTCGTCGCCCGGCTGCGCGGACTGCTGCGCCGCGCGGGCATGGCCCGCCAGCAGGAGGACGGCCCCCGGCTCACGGTCGGCGATCTCACCATGGACGAGGAGGCCCGCGAGGTCACCCGGGCCGGCGAGCTGATCGAGCTCTCCCCGACCGAGTTCGAACTCCTCCGCTTCCTGATGCGCAACCCCCGCCGCGTCCTCAGCAAGGCACAGATCCTCGACCGCGTCTGGTCCTATGACTTCGGCGGCCGCGCCCATGTCGTGGAGCTGTACATCTCCTACCTGCGCAAGAAGGTGGACGCGGGCCGCGAGCCCATGATCCACACGGTGCGCGGCGCGGGCTACGTCCTCAAGCCGGTGGCCAGGTGAATCTCCTACGACGGCTATGGCTGCGGCTACGGCGCCTGCCCCGCCCCCGCACCCTCCGCGCCCGCCTCACCGCGGGTCTGGTGGTGCTGCTGGCGGTGAGCTGCGCGGCCGTGGGCGTCGCGGCGGTGGTCGAGCTGAACGGCTTTCTCACCGGCCGCGTCGACCAGCAGCTCCAGCAGAGCGGGCCGAGCTTCCCGCAGTCCCTCGAACACGGGAAGTACAGGCCCAGCGACCGGGACGGCGACGAGCACGGCGACACCCGCCGCCAGGCCTCCGGCACCTTCGGCGCGCGCCTTCTGAACGGCCGGATCACCAACGCGGCCCTGATCCCCGCCGACGACGACCCGGACCTGACCGTCGGCCTCACCGCACACGACCGCACGGTCCTGGCCGAGGTCCCGGCGGACGGCAGGGCGCACACCGTCCACCTGAAGTCGATCGGCGAGTACCGGCTGATGGCCTGGACCGGCCTCGACGGTGACGTTCTGATCACCGGACTGCCCCTGGAGCCGGTACGGGCCACCGTGCACCGCCTGGAACTGGTCTCCGCCGCGGTCTTCGGCCTCGCCCTGGCCGTGGCCGGGGTGGCCGGCGCCTTCTGGGTCCGCTGGTCCCTGCGCCCCCTGAGCCGGGTCGCGGCCACGGCGGCCAGGGTCAGCGAGCTCCCGCTCGCCAGCGGCGAGGTGGCCCTGCCGCCCCGCGCTCCCGAAGCCGACCCCCATGGCGAGGTCGGCCGGGTGGCCGCCGCCTTCAACCGCATGCTGGGCCATGTCGAGGACGCCCTCACCAAACGCCAGGCCAGCGAGGAACGCCTGCGCACCTTCGCGGCCGACGCCAGCCATGAGCTGCGCACCCCGGTCGCCTCGGTCCGCGGCCACGCGGAACTGGCGCTGCTCCACCCCGGCCCGGTACCCCCCGAGGTCACCCGCGCCCTGGAACGCATCGCCGCGGAATCCTCCCGGATGGGCGAGATGGTCGACGACCTCCTCCTCCTGGCCCGCCTGGACGCGGGCCGCCCCCTGGAGCGCCGTCCGGTGGACCTCACCCACCTCATCCTGGACTCGGTCACGGACGCCCGCGCCGCGGGCCCGGAACACCGCTGGACCCTGGACCTCCCCGAGGACCCGGTGACGGTGCCGGGCGACTCCCACCGCCTCCAGCAGGTGCTGGCCAACCTCCTGGCCAACGCACGTCTGCACACCCCCGCCGGCACCAAGGTGACGGTGCTGCTGGAGGCGGAGGCCGGCACGGCGGTCCTGCGGGTCCACGACGACGGCCCCGGCATCCCGACAGACATCCAGCCCGGCGTCTTCGAACGCTTCACCAGAGCGGAACACCGCCGCCGCCAGGACGCGACGGGCGCAGGAGCGGGCCTGGGCCTGTCGATCGTGGCGGCGGTGGTGGAGGCGCACGGCGGGACGGTGGGCCTGCAAAGCGCTCCGGGATCGACGACGTTCACGGTCCGGCTTCCGCTCGGGTGACGCGGCGGATGCGCGCGGGGCTGCACCGGTCCGCAGCTCCGCACGCCGCTACGGCGCAGCGCCGCTCCCGCACGCGTCGACCGGCACGACGGACACCACGGCCCGCTCGGACAGCACCGAGCGCCTGCCGTCCTCCGTCCGCAGCACCAGCCCGCCCGAGCCCGCGCCCAGGAACTCCCCGCACCGCTCACCCGTCGTCGTCACCACCCGCACGAGATGGCCGGACGGCGACTCCGTGGTCGTCCAGGCGACGGCGACCGCGCCGCACACCAGAACGATCCCCGCCACACAGCACACCGAGGCCTGCCGCAGTGCCCCGGTGACCCGAATGGTCTCCTGCTCGGTCCACCGGCGCAGCACCTGTCCGGTGAGCAGCACCCGACTGCCCGGTCGGCCATGAGCGGCCCGCAGTGCCAGCACCGAGCCGACGGTCAGGCACAGGAACGCCGTACCGAGCAGTGCCGCGGCGGTGTTGCGCGCGGCGGACGGGAGCTGGGACAGATCGTCACGCCCCTTGAGCGTCACCAGGACCGCGAGCAGCGCGGTGAGCCCGGTCAGCCCGTTGCGCCAGCCCTCCGCCTGCTCCCGGAGTTCGCTGAGCTCGGAGAACTCCATCTCGCGTGCCAGTTGGGCCCAGCGCCGCTCGGACTGTGCGCTCATCCGGCCCCACCCGGGTTCAGCACGTCGATGTGCCAACTGGCTCCGCAGCCGGTGAAGGGGGCGTCCTGCGGAAGGTTCGGATGCGGATGCCCGCACTCGCAGAAATGGGTCTCCTGGAGCAACTGTCCGGCTTCCTCGGCCGGATCCGGCTCGGGCTGCTTCCCACTGAGCCAGGACCGCAGCCCCTTGGTCCCGGTACCGGGCGCACCATGCCGGTACTCGGTGGACGTCCGCCCGTGACACCGAGGACACCTGCCCTCGACGACGACCCCTTGCTGGTCCGCGGACCCGGTGTGGGTGAAGACGGTGGCTGACCGGCCCATGTCCTCCTCCGCATAGGCCAGGTCGAAGTCATGGCTGGGGACCGGGGGTTCACTCATCTGCGCCGCACTCGCTCTCACTCTGGTCCTCGACCTCGGGATCGGGAACGGTCAGGCCGAACATCTCGGCGTACAGGTGCAGTCGGCCCCGGATCCACTCCTCGTCCTCACGGGTCGCCTCTGCGGCCAACGCGATGTGGCGTTGCGACACGGTCCCCTCGATCGCGGGAAGCCTGCCGTCGAGGTGCCGGGCGAGCAGAGTGAGGTCTTGCCAGCAGGGCACACCGTCGGTGCGCGGCGGTGCAGGAAGCTCTGTCTGTTCGGGGAGCAGGGAGAGGTACGGCCTGATCCGGTGCGCCGTTTCGGAAACGGGTTCGCCGAGGCGGGCGGCAATGCTGACCAGGTCCAAGGGTGTGTAGGCGGAATCGGGGGCGGAGAGCCGTTGGTCGGGGGAGAGGGCCACGAGATCCCATTCGTCCGGGACCTGGTCGGGAAGTGCAGCAAGCTCTTCCCGCGTCAGCTGCGGGACGAGTGCGCCAAGGGCTCGGAATTCGCTCAACTGGGCGTAGACAACGGCAGGATGGCGTGCGCTCCTTCGGGCATAGCGCGCCAGTGCCACGGGCGTCAGCGTTCTCCACTCGGGTACGTCCACGTCCCTCTCGTGCGAGTTGAACGCGCCGAGTGCCTCGCAGAGCGCGAAGGACGGACGAGTGTCGGCCAATTCCGTTGGAAGCGGTGGTATCTCCACTTCCAGATGGACGGCGTGCTGACCGGCGACGTTCCACACCTCTCTCAGCGACTCCTGTAGGAGGATCGCGGCATTGACCAACACTGTCGAAGTGAGGCGTGCGGCGGGAGCATCGTAGTCTGTGATTGCTGCGTCGTGACCCGAAAACACGTAGCGACTACGCAAATCCATTGTGTCCCATGACGTGCTGACGCGGTGGCCGCGAGGTACGGAGACCCCGATGGCAAGCAGATCTTCCATCAGCTCTTCTGTGACGAAGTCCTCTCCTTCCAAGGTGGAGAAGTAGAGGTCCCTCAGATCGAGGCCGTCTTCAAGCCCCAACCCGATCTCATCCGTGAGGTATTCGATGAACTCGATGGCCTTGGAGGACGGTGTGACTGCGACCTCCGAAACTCTGTCGGCATACCGCGGTTCGTGATCCAGCCCGAGTGCCGCGGCGACCTTGGCCATGCGTTGTTCCGCTTCGGCGAGAGAGATCTCGCACTCTGCCGCGACCAGGATCGTCGCGGCCCAGTCCAGACGGAAGCGTCCGTTGCGCGTTCCGTGGGCACAGCGGTTCACGATGTGGCTGTCTGTGTGGTCCAGTTCCAGCCACGGGGCCATTTCGGAGGGTGAAGGAGCCTTCCAGCCCAGCCAGTTGAACTTCGACAGACAGGTCAGCACATCGGACATCGTCTTTCCGCTGCGATGGGAACGCGCGTGAAGGTCGAGAGGACCTGCCACTTGCCGCAGCTTTGGGTATCCGTTTTCCGCGAACAGACAGGCGATCTCGGCCTCGGTACAGATGTGCTGAACGTGGTGCGGCGGCGGTGAGGGCACCGACAGAGCATGAATCGGGGCCAGGCGGGCCAGTGACTCCGTCAGTTCTCCCAGCGGAAGACCGAGCTCCGCTGAGGCCAGTACCAGTCCCCTGAGGTCGTCGATTCGGCTCCCCGTTCTGGCGGTTCGCCCGGGCGTCGGACGAGAGTGGTCTGACGTGCCCTTCAGAGCCGAGGCCAGTGCCGCGTCCGGAGCGGAGGGGACCCAGGCGAGCGAGTCCCTTCCGCTGACGGGCAGCGGCGAGAAGCTGGGATCCACAATGCGCAGTCTCCGCAAGCGGTACAGCAGTTCATCGAGAGGCATCCCGTGCTCTGCCGAATAGATGACGACATCGTGCCAGGAATCGAACTTTTTGAGCGCCACACCCGCGTCGCCTGGTGACGGCACGGGATGTCCGGCCAGACTGCGCGGGTATCCGGACTCATGGCGCATCCGCGTGTCTTTGCCAACGACGCTGCGCCACGGCCGGACGCGGGACAGGTCGGTGTGGGACGTCGGGCGCCTGTCAACGTAGAACCAGCCCACCTCGTCCAGCGGCAGAGGCTTGCTGTCCCCCGATGCGACCACGACTCCCTTCCCTCGCCAGGCCTCGTCCAGCACCTGAGCCACGCGCAGGCTTTGCTCCTCCAGATTCGCGATCCACTTCACGGTGAACCGCGGCCACCGGGACAACTCGTCGGCGCCCTGCCGCCACTGTTCCTCCGCCCACTCCTGGTCGAGGTCCTGGAGTTCCGTGCGGCTGACACTGAGCTTCCCCGCGTGCGGGCCGGTGAGGTTCAACACATAACCGAATGGCTTTTGGTCAGTCACCACCCCGTCGCACAGAACGGCACCTTCGCCGTCCGCCCACCACAAGGTTCCCGGTGTCGCCGGCAGGTACGTTTCGGTGTCGTTCCCGGTCGGATGCTGCAGCTCTCCCGGCTCCCAGCGATGCCCCATCCCCTCCTCGTCCAGGGTCTCCACTCCGAACTCGCTCACCCGTACCAGTTCCCTCAGGACCCTGGTGCAGGACAAACCCTCAGTGGCCGCCCCCTCCCGCAGATAAAGCCGTACTCTGGTGCCTCCCTCAGCCAGCCCGTCGTCCGGTCCGGTGTGGCGGCGGATGCGGAACAGGCTTCCGCTGCTCGGGATGTCGACCCGCAGGGCGTGCTCGGCGGGGATGCCCTCGGGGCTGACCTGACGGGTCACGATCGTCATCTCGTCGGCGAGCATGAAGTAGCTGAACACCCCGATGCCGAAACGGCTGTTGGGGTAGAGCCGAAGGGCGCGATCGTGCCGCAGCCAGCGTGACTGCTCGCGGCGGAACGCCTTGGACCGCTCGAAGCGGCTGCCGGCCCGGGTGAAGGTGTGCGTGAGCAGTTCCTCGCTCATACCCACTCCGTTGTCCCGGCACTCGACGTACCGCCCCCGCTCGTCCTCGCCCTGGGTGAAGCTGATGTGTCCGTTCCAGGGAGCAGGATGAGCGCCGCTGCCGGTGAGGTACCGCCACCGCATGGCCCGGTACCGGCATGCGTCCATGGCGTTCTGGTACAGCTCGCGCAGCGCGAGGGTGGGGTCGCCGCCGTACAACTGCTCGCCCATCAGCAGGTCCCGCACCTCCGACTGGGCGAGATGGAACCGCAGCAACGGCACCTCGTACGGCTCGTGGCCGCCGCCGGTCCGCGCCGGCCGCAGCGCACGAGCGGTCACCCGCTTCGGCACGTCCGCCAGCAGATCCGCCTCCACGCCCGGCAACTCGGCGGCACGGTCGCGGATCTGCGCGACGAGCTGGTCCGCGTCCTCGGTGATCTCCGCGAGGGCGGCGTGCACCGCCTGATGCGGACAGGGCGCGTCAAGATCGAGCGCCGAGTCGTCCCGTTCCCAGCTCAGCCCGTGTGCGACGGCCGTCACGTGTTCGGGCAGGACCGGATCCGTCACGGCCAGGTGCTCGGACACGATCTCGGGGAACGTCCGTACGTCGACGGACAGCACGGCCGCCAGTCGCAGCAGCGCGGTCAGCGGGCGTATCCGCAGCGGCTGGGGTCCGTCGGGCAGCACCACCTTGCCCGTCACCCGGCCGGACGCCACGACACCGTCGAGCACTTCGTCGAGACCGACGGCCGAGGCTGCCGTGCACAGCAGCTCCGCCACCTCGTGCACCCGGTCGGGGGCCACGCCCAGATCGCCGACGAACGCCTCTGCGGGGCTCGCCGGCACGGGCTCGTCGTCCGTCTCGAAGCGGTCGGCGATCCAGCGGTGCACCAGCCACATGACGACCGCGGTCTCGTCCTCCACCCGACCGCGGGACCGGCACTGTTCCACCTTGCGCACGAGGCGGGCATGCTGGTCGCAGACCTGCTCGAAGTGCCTGCGGTGGGCCTCCGCGACCGGCTGCCGGTCCGCTCGGTAGGGGGCGACCTCGACGGCCTGGCTCAGTCGGTCGGCCCACGCCGCTTCCCACAGAAACGGCGCCGCGACCAGGAACGTCACCTCTACGGCGGACAGCCGTCGAGCGTCGGGCAGCACCAGCGGCAGCCGTTTCTCGACCAGCCGGACAGGGAACGCCTCGTCCGTCCAGGGATCGGGGCGTGGAAGCCGTCCCTGGGCCAGATGCAGTGTCCGGGCACACTGCTCCACGAAGCCCGCCAACTGTTCCTGGAACCGGGGCACCGAGGCCGCGTCCTGCGGACGCACCCGCCCCCACAGCGGTGTCTCGCGGACCGCCCGCAGCCAGGTCTCCAGCAGCGGTCGTCCCTCGCAGATCTCCGTCTCCCGGGTCACAGGCTCGCCGTTGGTGCCATAGCGGATCCAGGCCGTCTGGGACAGACGGTGCCGACGTGCGGCAGCCGCCGTACGGCTCCGCGCCAGCTCGAAGACCTCCTCGACGGTCCGCGCCGACGTCAACGGGCCCAGCGCGTCCGCCAGCCCCCGGGTGAAGAAACTGCCCTCGGCCGAGTAGCCGCTGCGCTCACCTTCGGAGCAGGCGGTCAGCACGGCGAAGCCGCTCTTCGGCGGGCCGTTGTCGATGGCGTTGCCGAAGGCCGTCTCGCCGTCGCCGAGCTCGGTACGGCAGGCGTCGACCAGCCAGAGCACCGTCCCGGCCCGGCACTTCGTCAGCAACGGGCTGATGTTCGCCGGCAGCAGCGAATCCAGGTACGGCCACTCCCACTCGCCCTCGGGCGACGGCTCGGCGTCGGAGGGCACGAGGTAGTCGGCGCCGCCCACGCGAACGCCGTGCCCGGTGAAGTACAGCAGGAGCGTGCTGTCGGGTGTCGCGTCTCCGGCCACCTCGTAGAGCTTGCGCTGGATCTGGCCGCGGTCCCCGTCGCGCAGGACCTCCACCTCGTAGCCGGCCGTGTCCAGCACCGACGACATCAGCCGCAGATCGGCCTCGACCACCTCGTCCAGCGGCTCCAGCACTCCGCCCGTGGCGGGCGCCTTTCCCACCCCGATCAGCAGCGCCCTGCGCGTTCGTTCCATGTGCCCTCCCCGAAGAGGGACATGATGTCACCCACCGCGGACACCGAGGGGCGATCCGCGGTGAGGTCCTTGTCCTCAGTACCGAGTGATCGCCGTATCTCCGCTCGCGGTCCCGACGGCGATGTGCGGCGCCGTCTTCGGGTCCGCCCACTGCAGAATCCGCCGCATCGCATCCACCGGCACCGACACACACCCGGCCGTCGCCCCCGCCCCGTTGACATGCAGAAAGATCCCGGCCCCCCGCCCCCGTACCGGCTGCTGGTAGTTGAACCCGATCACCAGCGCGTACGCGTACTGCGTCGTGTACGACGACAACCGCTCCGACTCGGCGGCCCGGCAGTCGCTGGGCAACGGCTCGACCCAACGGTTGTAGGAAGCGGAGTCGTTGTCCTGGCACCACCACGAATTCGCCGTCACCGCCCGGTACTCGACGGAAGTCCCCGCCGGCGCCGCCTGCAGACCGAACCCGAACGGAAGGTCGTACAACCCCGTAGGGGTCGTGTTCGTACCCTGCTGCCGCTTGACCCCCTCGACCAGTCCCTTCGCCCCGAAGCGGGCGTCGGCGGACCCCACCTTCGCCCACGCCCCGTCCCGGCGCTCCCACCAGGTGAGCGTTCCCGACGTCGAGCTCAGCGCGGACGCCTCCGCGGTGATCAGCTGGGTGCCGCCGCCCGTGTCGGCCATCCGAGTGGGCAGCGGGGACGAGTCCCCGTCCCCCGGAGCCGCACCGAGCAGCAGCAGGGACGCGGAGACAAGGGTGACGACGACACGGGGGAGCATGGCTCAGACGCTAGACGGAGGCAGCGGCAACGGCAGCCCGGGTAGGCCGTCCAGGCTCACCGCGATGTGGTCCTTCCGCTCGAAGTACGCGCTCAGCGAGGTGTCGTCCTCGCGTGCGAAGCGCTGTCCGTGCAGCTCGCGGTCGGACTCGTACGCCATGTAGGGGACCGCGTAACCGCAGCTGTCCCGGATGAGTTCGGCGTGTACGACGATGACGGCGCGCAGGCCGTGCTGAGCGGGGTCGATGTCGGGGAAACGGGTGAGGAGTTCCTTGAAGCGCGGGTCGTCGCGGAAGACCGCCTCGCCACGCCCGTGCACCCGAACGATGTTCGGCGGGCCCTGGAACGCGCACCACATCAGGGTGATACGGCCGTTCTCCCGCAGATGCGCGATGGTCTCGGCGTTGGAGCCGGCGAAGTCCAGGTACGCCAGGGTCAGTTCGTCGAGTACGACGAAGGAGCCCTTGAGGCCCTTGGGGGAGAGGTTGACCGTGCCGTCGCCCGCGAGCGGGGCGGTGGCGGTGAAGAACAGGGGCTGTTCCTCGATGAACGTGCGGAGCCTGCCGTCGATGCGCTCGTAGGTCTTTCCCATACCTCGGGATTATCGGCGCACTTACTTCGCATGTCTAAGGATTTGCCCTGCAGGACTTCGCGATCCGGACAGGCTCCACCATGGCCGCCCCGGCCGGCGCTGTACACGGGGCGGCCACAGCTGCCTGTCACGTCACTTGGTGAGCGTGCAGGCGGCCAGGGAGTCGAGGCCGGTCGGCTTGGTCGACGTGCGGCCGATCGCGATGGCGATCCGGTCGATCGTCGACTTCCGCTTGTCGGTCAGCGGGCCGAGGATCGCGTTCTGCACGAAGTTCGGGCCGCCCTGGCCGACCGTGGTCTGGAGCCGCTTGTTGGCCTCGTCGATCTGCGTCTGGAGCAGCGTGAGGTTGCGGGTGACCTCGGCCTGTGCGGAGGCGGGGATCGCCGGCAGCTTGGAGGCGACGTCGGGGCAGGTGATCGTGCCCACCGCGGCGGCGTTCGTGTTCGTGCCGGTGCTGCCGGTCGACTGCTGCTGGGTCGCCGCCGTGGTCGGCGTGGCAGAGGCCGCTGTCGAGCCCGCCGCCGTACCGCTGCCCGTGTTCGTGGCGGTCCCGCCCGCGTTCAGGGTGCACGGTGCCAGCGAGTCCAGGCCGGTCGGCTTGGCGGCCGTACGGCCGATCGCGGTCGCGATCCGGTTGATGGTGGCGATGCGCTTGTCCTTCAGGGGGCCGAGGATCGCGTTGTTCACGAAGTTCGGGCCGCCCTGGCCCACCGTGTCGACCAGCCGCTTGTTGGCCTCCTGGATCTGCGTCTGGAGCAGCGTGAGGTTGCGGGTGACCTCGGCCTGCGCGGTGGCGGGAATCGCCGGCAGCTTGGAGGCGACGTCCGGGCAGGTGATCGTGCCGGGGCTGGAGAGGGTGCGGGCGTTCGTGGTGTCGCTGCTCTTGTCCGGCGTCCCGGCGAGGGCCGAACCGGCGATGACCGCACCGGACAGCGCCACGGCGGCGGCGCCGCCGATGAACGCGACGCGACGCTTGTTGTACTTCGGAAGAGCCCTGGACATACGGATGCCTCACTTGGGTCAGAGGTGGGTTTACAAACGCGGCGCCAGCGTTCAGGCATGGGTACGGGAAAGCGGTTTCGTTTGTTCAAACCTCTTTCGGAATTCGTTCCACGGCCGGGGCGGATTGACGAATCATGCAGAGCTCTGCATACTCATGCATAGCAAGCGGATGTACGTGAGGAGGACCCATGACCGAGCGCGTCGTACTCGCCTACTCGGGCGGACTGGACACCTCCGTCGCCATCGGCTGGATCGCCGAGGAGACGGGCGCCGAGGTCATCGCCGTCGCGGTGGACGTCGGACAGGGCGGCGAGGACCTGGACGTCATCCGCAAGCGTGCCCTCGCCTGCGGCGCGGTCGAGGCCGAGGTCGCCGACGCCAGGGACGAGTTCGCCGAGGAGTACTGCCTCCCGGCGATCAGGGCCAACGCCCTCTACATGGACCGCTACCCGCTGGTCTCGGCGCTCTCCCGGCCGGCGATCGTCAAGCACCTGGTCGCCGCCGCCCGCAAGCACGGCGCCGCCACGGTCGCCCACGGCTGCACCGGCAAGGGCAACGACCAGGTCCGCTTCGAGGCCGGCATCGTCGCCCTCGCCCCCGACCTCACCTGTATCGCCCCGGTCCGCGACTACGCGATGACCCGCGACAAGGCCATCGCCTTCTGCGAGGCGAAGAACCTCCCGATCGCGACCACCAAGAAGTCCCCGTACTCCATCGACCAGAACGTCTTCGGCCGCGCCGTCGAGACCGGCTTCCTCGAAGACATCTGGAACGGCCCGATCGAGGACATCTACGAGTACACGCAGAACCCGGCCACCCCGCGCGAGGCCGACGAGGTGATCATCACCTTCGAGGCGGGCGCCCCGGTCGCGATCGACGGCAGGCCCGTCACCGTCCTCCAGGCGATCCAGGAGCTCAACGAACGCGCCGGCGCCCAGGGCGTCGGCCGGATCGACATGGTCGAGGACCGCCTGGTCGGCATCAAGTCCCGCGAGGTGTACGAGGCCCCGGGCGCGATCGCCCTCATCACGACCCACCAGGAGCTGGAGAACGTCACCGTCGAGCGCGAACTCGCCCGCTACAAGCGCCAGGTGGAGCAGCGCTGGGGCGAACTCGTCTACGACGGCCAGTGGTTCTCCCCGCTCAAGCGCGCCCTGGACGGCTTCGTCAACGAGGCGAACCAGCATGTCACCGGCGACATCCGGATGACCCTGCACGGCGGCCGCGCGGTCGTCACCGGGCGCCGCTCCGCGTCCTCCCTCTACGACTTCAACCTCGCCACGTACGACACCGGCGACACCTTCGACCAGGCCGCGGCGAAGGGCTTCATCGACATCTACAGCCTGTCGTCGAAGATCGCGGCCAAACGCGACCTGCCCTGAGCAGTAGCGTGACGACCGCCTCCCCGTTCATGGCCGGGGAGGCGGTGCCACATCCGTATCTCTTCTAGGAGCAACGCAGTGAGCAGCAACAGCGGTGACGTACGGCTCTGGGGCGGCCGTTTCGCCGACGGTCCCGCCGAGGCCCTGGCGAAACTCTCCGCGTCCGTCCACTTCGACTGGCGGCTCGCGCCCTACGACATCGCCGGTTCGCGTGCCCACGCGCGCGTGCTGCACAAGGCGGGCCTGCTCACCACGGACGAACTCCAGCGCATGATCGCCGGCCTCGACCAGCTCGAAGCCGCTGTCGCCGACGGCTCCTTCGTGGGCACGATCGCCGACGAGGACGTCCACACCGCCCTGGAGCGCGGTCTCCTGGAGCGGCTCGGCCCCGACCTCGGCGGCAAGCTGCGCGCCGGCCGCTCCCGCAACGACCAGGTCGCCACCCTCTTCCGGATGTACCTCCGGGACCACGCCCGCGTGATCGGCGGCCTGATCGCCGACCTCCAGGACGCCCTGATCGGCCTCGCGGAGGCCCACCCGGACGTGGCGATGCCCGGCCGCACCCACCTCCAGCACGCCCAGCCGGTCCTCTTCGCCCACCATGTCCTGGCCCACGTCCAGTCCCTGTCCCGGGACGCGGAACGGCTGCGCCAGTGGGACGACCGCACGGCGGTCTCCCCGTACGGCTCCGGTGCCCTCGCCGGCTCCTCCCTGGGCCTGGACCCGGAGGCGGTGGCGGCGGACCTCGGCTTCGAGCACGGCAGCGTCGGCAACTCCATCGACGGCACGGCCTCCCGTGACTTCGTGGCGGAGTTCGCCTTCATCACCGCGATGATCGGCGTGAACCTCTCCCGGATCGCCGAGGAGATCATCATCTGGAACACGAAGGAGTTCTCCTTCGTGACCCTGCACGACGCGTTCTCCACGGGCTCGTCGATCATGCCCCAGAAGAAGAACCCGGACATCGCGGAGCTGGCGCGCGGCAAGTCCGGCCGCCTGATCGGCAACCTCACCGGCCTCCTGGCCACCCTCAAGGCACTGCCCCTCGCCTACAACCGCGACCTCCAGGAGGACAAGGAGCCGGTCTTCGACTCCTGCGACCAGCTGGAGGTCCTGCTCCCCGCGTTCACCGGCATGATGGCCACCCTCACCGTCAACCGCGAGCGCATGGAGGAACTGGCCCCGGCCGGCTTCTCCCTCGCCACCGACATCGCCGAGTGGCTGGTCAAGCAGGGCGTCCCGTTCCGGGTCGCCCACGAGGTGGCCGGCGAGTGCGTGAAGGCGGCGGAGGCCGAGAACAAGGAACTCGACGAACTGACCGACGACCAGTTCGCGAAGATCAGCGCCCACCTGACCCCCGAGGTCCGGACGGTCCTGAACGTCCCGGGCGCGCTCGCGTCCCGCAACGGCAGGGGCGGCACGGCACCCAGCGCGGTGGCGGTTCAGCTGTCGGAGGTCAAGGCGGACGTGGCGGCACAGCACACCTGGGCGACCGCCAGGACGGCCTGACCTCCAGGCCGACTCAGGGCCTGAGTCAGGCCTGACCCAGCGCAGCCAGAAGGGCCCGGACAACAACATGTCCGGGCCCTTCTGGCTGCCCCCGTCCCCCGACTGGCCGCCGAACCCGCCGCGTTCGGCGGCCCGCTCGTACCGGGCGCGGGCCAGCGGGGACGGCCTGCTCAGCCGTCATCACCGCCGGTCGGAAGGGCTGCCGACCGCTCCTGTTCGAATTGACACCGGGCTACCGGGGCCTCGTACTGAACCAGGAGACACTTTCGATCAAAAGCGTCTCTTCGGTGCACTCCACCACCCCCACCCCACCCCCACATGGAGCCGCCATGACGGTGCAGCCACAGCAAGCGACCATGCCGACGGTCCTGGTGTTCGAGGACGACCCCGGCGGAGACCCTCTGCACATCAACATGCCCGTACCGCATCCCGTCCCCCAACTGGACGCCCAGCCCTTCCCGACGGCCATCGCGGAGACCGCGCCGCAGCCGAACGGCGCCGGGCCCGGCACCGAGCCATTCCGCTACTGGGTGGCGGCCGACTCGCTCAGCCGGGCCGGCCAGACCTGGGGTCCGCTGGTTCCGGCCGGAACGAAGTGGCATCCGAAGGTCGGCCGCGCCCTCACGGCGCACCTCAACGCGGGCGACGACCTGAACGCCTTCTACGACCGTAAAGGCGTGTGGTTCTTCCGCAGCACGGTGGCGGGCGTCAACGTCGCCGCGTGCGAGAGCAACGAGGTCGTCCTGCACGAGACGGGGCACGCGGTCCTCGACGCCCTGCGCCCCCAGCTGTTCAACATGGCGAGCGCGGAGACTGCCGCCCTGCACGAGGCGTTCGGTGACATCAGCGCCCTGCTGGGCTCGCTCCACCTGGAATCGCTGCGGATCGCGGTCCTGGCCGAGACGCACGGCAACCTCGAACTGTCCTCGCGGGTGTCCAGGATGGCCGAGCAGCTGGGCTGGGCGATCCGTCAGGGTGCGCCGAACGCGGTGGACCCGGACTGTCTGCGCAACATGGCGAACAACTTCTTCTACCGCGACCCGGTGCTGCTGCACCCGAACGAGCCCGCGAGCATGCTCTCCAGTGAGCCGCACTCGTTCTCCCGGGTGTTCAGCGGCGCCTTCCTGAAGATCGTCGCGGGGATCTTCCGGCAGCAGGACCTGCAGGACCATGCCGGTCTGGGCAGGGCGGCCGAGATCGCGGGACAGCTGCTGGTGGACGCGGTCGTGGCCGCACCCGTGGTGTCCGCCTACTACGCGCAGGTCGCGGGGCATATGATCGCCGCGGACCAGCGCCGCAACGGCGGCATGTACGGCCAGTCCCTGCGCTCGGCGTTCATCCGGCACGGCATCCTCTCCCTGGAGGCCGCCGCCTCCATCACCGAGCCGGAGGTGGCACGCCGGAACGCCGCAATCGCCGAGGCGACGCCGGGCGGTGGTGATGAGGAGAGCCTGATGCCCATCACGATCCAGGGGGCGATGTACGGCATCACCCAGCCGCTCACCCTCTTCGCCCCGGCGCAGGAGCGACGCTTCGGCATCGCGGGCTCCGACCCCGCCGGCGGTACGGTGCGGCCCTCCGACCCCGAGCGCGTGGCGACGTCGTTCCTCGAGGACCTCTTCCGTCGTGGCCGGGTCCAGGTGCCCGCGGAGCACCGCTCCGCCGCGTCGTTCGCCGACGACAACCCGTCCCGGCTCAAGACGCACGAGATCACGCGGAGCGCGACCGGCGAGGGCCTGGCCCTGATCCGGCGCTGCTTCGACTGAGGAGCCGGTCCGAGTGCTCATGAGGAGTCGGTCCCAGTGGTCTTGAGGAGGAGCCGGCCAGAGTGCTCGGTCTGAGCGTTCGGTCCGAGGGCCGGCTGTGAGCGCTCACCGGGAAAAGCGCAGACGGCGGACGGTGAGCCGTCCGTCGTCCTCGCGCTTGACCACGTGCGTCGTCCTGGGCGTCGGCTCCTCACCCTCGAAGACCGCCTCGCCGCGCGCCAGCAGATCGCTGACGAACTTCTCGGCCTCCGCCTGGACCTCCACCCCTCCCTCCACGGCCACCGCGAAACCGGCGTGCTCGAGCACTTCGGTGCCCCGTTCGGTCGCCATGACGACCACGAGCCGCTGGGAGACGACCCGCACGGGAACGGCCTCGGCCCCGTCCATGGCCGCGGTCAACGCCGCCTGGCCCTGGCCGTCCGGCAACTCGATCCTCGCCCGGAACACGGGACGGTTCTCCATCGCCGCCACGGTGAACACCGGGTGGGGCGCGGTACGCAGCCCCGCCTCGCGTGCGAACGCGCGCTCCTGGGCGTTCTCGCCCACGAAGACACAGCCGTCGGCCGTCGTTCCCCCCGTGCTCGCGACCGCCCGGTCGAAGATCCCGCGACTGTCCTTCGCACCCCAGTGCACAAGGGCCTCGTCCGTGAAACGGCCGGGGAACGCCTGCGCCAGCGCGCCCGCCGCCCGCGCCACGGCACCGTCGTCCGACCCGGGGTTGGAAATGATGCCCTTGCGCACCTCGCGGAGGGCGTCGAGCACGGCGATGACACGCGGCAGGGGCTGGAGTTCCAGCGAGCCGTCAGGGCCCACGTGGGGATGCGCGAGGGTCTCCCCGATGTCGAAGAAGATCACAGACATGAGGAGTGCCTCCCCACGGTGAACGCTTTCGAGTCGGGACCGGCGGAGTGAAAACGCCGTGGGCGTGACGTACGACGACAGCTCCCGGCGCGGGCTGAACCGCGCGGGGCTGGGTAGATTGGTGCGAGATCTCTCTCCAGATCCGAGACCCCCTACGCCGATCGTGCCGGAGCCCCCATGCCGTTCAGCCGCCTGGCCACCGTGACCACGCCCACCGCGCACCTCGGGCTCGGCCTCGCCGCCGTCGGCCGCCCCGGCTACATCAACCTCGGCCGCGAGGAGGACCTCGGGGAGAACCGCAGCGTCGAGGCGCTTCGCACCAGGACCCACGACCTCCTGGACGCCGCCTACGCCCAAGGCGTCCGCTACTTCGACGTCGCGCGTTCCTACGGCCGCTCCGAGGAATTCCTCGCCGACTGGCTGAAGTCCCGACCCGACGTCACCGACGTGGTCATCGGCAGCAAATGGGGCTACACCTACACCGCGGACTGGACCACGGACGCCGAGAAGCACGAGGTCAAGGACCACAGCGTCCGGACGTACGATCGGCAGCGCGCCGAGACCGCCGAACTCCTCGGCGACCGTCTCGACCTCTACCAGATCCACTCGGTGACCCCGGACAGCCCCGCCCTCACCGACAAGGAACTCCACGCCCGCCTCGCCGAAGCGGCGTCCGCCGGCCTCACCGTCGGCTTCTCCACCAGCGGCCCGGCCCAGGCCGACGCGATCCGCGCCGCCCTCGCCGTCACGGTCGACGGCGAGCCCCTCTTCCGTACCGTCCAGTCGACGTACAACGCCCTGGAGACCTCGGCGGGCCCCGCGCTCGACGAGGCGCACGACGCAGGACTGACGGTGATCGTGAAGGAGGGCATGGCCAACGGCCGGCTGGCCGCCCCGCACGCGCCCGACGTCCTCAGGGCCGTCGCCGAGGAGACCGGCCTCGGCTGCGACGCCGTGGCCCTCGCCGTCGTGCTGCGGCGGCCCTGGGCCGGGGTCGTGCTCTCCGGCGCGGCGACGCTCAACCAGCTCGCCTCCAACCTGCACGCGGCCGTGGTCGACCTCGACGAGGAACAGCTGAGCCGGCTCGCCGCTCTGGTCGAGGACCCGCACGCCTACTGGGAGCGCCGCGGCAGCCTGCCCTGGCACTGACGCGCAGCCGGTCGTGACCAGCCCCGTGTGAGTCACGCATGCCCATGGTGAGACAAAGATGTCTCACATGGGCTACTCTTGTCTCATGGCCCTCGATCGTGACCACGTCCTGCGCAGTGCGGCCGCCCTGCTGACCCGCAAGTCCACCGCGACCATGGACGAGGTCGCCAAGGCCGCCGGAATCAGCCGGGCGACCCTGCACCGGCACTTCGCGGGACGGGACGCGCTGGTCCGCGCGCTGGAGGCGCTCGGCATCGAGGAGTGCGAGGCGGCCCTGGACGCGGCCCGCCTGGACGAGGGCCCGGCGGCCGACGCAGTACACCGCCTGGTCCGGGAGATCGAACCGGCCGCCGGGCTGCTCGCGTTCCTCTACACCGAGAACCAGCTGTTCGAGGGCGAGGGGCAGAACCAGGGCTGGGCCCGTATCGACGACCGCATCGCGGGCCTGTTCAGGCGCGGCCAGCGAAGCGGCGAGTTCCGTATCGATCTCACGCCCGCCTGGCTCACCGAGGCGCTGTACGGCCTGCTGGCCTCCGCCGCCTGGGCGGTCTCCGAAGGCCGCGTCGCCCCCAAGGACTTCACCCACATGATCGTCGAGCTGTTGCTCGGCGGCGCACGACGAAGAGAGGAATCATGACCAGCGCCCTGCAGCCGGCGGTTGCGACGGAGACGGAGAAGCGCCCGGGCCGTTGGCTCGCGCTCTGCGTCCTCGTGCTCGCCGTGCTGCTGGTGGCCGTCGACGCGACGGTCCTCGGCCTCGCGACCCCCTACATCAGCGAAGACCTCAGGCCCACCGGCACCCAGCTGCTCTGGATCGGCGACGTCTACTCGTTCGTCATCGCCGGTCTGCTGGTCTCGATGGGCAGCCTCGGTGACCGCATCGGCCGCAAGCGGATCCTGCTCGGCGGCGCCACGGCGTTCGGCGCGATATCCGTCCTGAACGCCTATGCGACGACCCCGGGCATGATGATCGCCGCCCGCGCCCTGCTCGGCGTCGCGGGCGCGACTCTGATGCCCGCCACCCTCGCCCTGATCCGCAACCTCTTCCACGACCCGCGCGAGCGCAGCCTCGCCGTCGGCATCTGGGGCGCCACCGCCTCCGCCGGCACCGCCGTCGGCCCGATCGCGGGCGGCTTCCTGCTCGAACACTTGTGGTGGGGCTCGGTCTTCCTCATCAACCTGCCGGTGATGGCGGTCCTGGTCCTCGTCGGCATCCGGACGCTCCCCGAGTCCCGCAACCCCGACCCCGGCCCCTGGGACCTGGTCAGCGTCGTGCTCTCGCTGGTCGGCATGGTCTCGGTCGTGTACGCGGTGAAGGAGGCCGCGACCCATGGCCTCACCGGAGCGACCGCGGCCGCGGCGCTCCTCGGCACGGCCGCCCTCTACGGCTTCTTCCGCCGCCAACTCACCATGCCCAAGCCGCTGTTGGACATGCGTCTGTTCCGCAGGCGTGGCTTCGGCGGCGCGGTCCTGGCCGACCTGCTGACCGTGCTCGGCATGTCGGGCCTGGTGTTCTTCCTCTCCCAGTTCCTGCAACTGGTCCAGGGCAGGCGCCCGTTCGAGGCGGGCCTGGCCGAACTCCCCGCCGCCGTCGGCGCGGTGGCGGCGGGTCTGGTGGCCGGCCGGGCGGCCCGCCGCTACTCGGTACGCGCGGTGGTCTCCGGCGGACTGGCGGCAGTGGGCGTCGCCCTCGCGGCACTGACCATGATCTCGCAGTCCACCGGCTACCCCATCCTCGGTGCGGCCCTGCTGGTGGTCGGCATCGGCGCGGGCCTCTCCTTCACGGTGACGGCGGACGTCATCCTCTCCAGCGTCCCCAAGGACCAGGCGGGCGCCGCCTCGGCGGTCTCCGAGACGGCCTACGAACTGGGCGCGGCGCTGGGCATCGCCCTGCTGGGCTCGATCGTGATGGGCGTCTACCGCGACTTCGCGGCTCCGACGGGCACCCCGGCCGCCGCCCACGAGTCCCTCGGGGCGGCGGTGGAGGCAGCGAAGACCATGCCCGCACAGCCGGCGGCGGAGATGCTGACAGCGGCCCGCGACTCCTTCACCCACGGCCTGCACCTGGCATCGGGCGCAGGCGCCGCGGTCCTCCTGGCAACGGCGGTGGCGGCCTGGTTCCTACTGAGAAATCAACGGCTGGAAAGCGCCCCGTAAGGGGCGCGGGGAACTGCGCGACCAGCCCCCCACGCACCAGCACTCGAAATCCGACCGGTCCACCCCGAATCTCACTTCTGGTAACCGAGCACCGTCATCATCCCGCTCTCCGAGTGGTACTGGTTGTGACAGTGCAGCATCCACAACCCCGGGTTGTCGGCGTCGAAGTCGAGGACCAGCTTGCGGTGCGGCAGCACGATCGTCGTGTCCTTGCGCGCCCCCGCCGAGCTGATCCCGGTGACCGCGAACGTGTGCCCGTGCAGATGCATCGGATGCCACATGTCCGTCGCGTTGACGAGCGTCAGCCGCACCCGCTCACCGGCGCGCACGGCATGCCGCTGCCGCACGTCGTACACCTTGTGGTCGAAGCCCCAGTCGTACCTCTGCATCGAGCCCGTGATCCTGATGAGCAGGTCACGGTCGGGCACCCGGTCGTCCATGGCGACGGACTCGGCCGGCAACAGCCGCCGCGCCGGCACGCACTCGCGGTCCAGTTCGGCAGGGCGGACGTCCGGTGAGGGAAGGTTCCTCCCCTTGTCGGTGCGGAGGACCGCAAGCGCCTTGCCCGGCTTGCCCTCGGCGAGCGCGACGAAGGGGAAGACGCCGTCCTTGGCGGTGACGAGGACGTCGTACCGCTCGGCCATGCCGATGAGGAGCGCGTCGGTCTTCGTGTGCTGCACGGGGTAGCCGTCGGTGTGGGTGATGGTCATGGCGTGGCCGCCGAGCGCGACCCGGAAGGCCGTCTCGGAGCCCGCGTTGATGATCCGGATCCGGACCCGGTCGCCGGGGCGGCATTGGAAGACGGAGGGGTCGGTGCGCACGCGCCCGTTGGCCAGGTAGTGCGGGTAGGCGACGTTGCCGCCCTCGCCGTGGAGCATGCTGCTGTGGGAGTTGCGCAGCATCCGGTCGGGACCCGTCGCCGACTTGGACCCGGACTTGGACTTGGCCTTGGACGGCGACGGGGACGCGTGCGCCGATCCGTGCGGGCTCGGACTGTCGCGGCCGGGGCCCATGCCCATCCCCATGTGGGCGCCCGGCTTGAGCTGGGCGAGCACCTGGTCGGGCGTGGAGCCGCCGATGCCGTCGACCCAGTCGTCCAGGACGACGATCCACTCCTTGTCGTAGGCGAGGGGCTCGCGCGGATCGTCGACGATGAACGGCGCGTACAGGGCACGGTCGGGCTGCATGCCGACGTGCGAGTGGAACAGGTACGTGCCGGGGTGGGCGGCCACGAAGCGGTAGATGAAGTCGGTCTTGGGCTCGATGGAGGGCTGCGTCAGGTCCGGAGCGCCGTCCATGTCGTTGCGCAGGCGCACCCCGTGGGCGTGCATCGTGGTCTTCTCGGGCAGCTGGTTGCTGAGGGTCAGGCTGAGGACGTCACCGGCGGTGACACGCACCAGCGGGCCCGGGAGCGACTCGTTGTACGCCCAGCTGCGGACGGAACGCCCGCCCAGGTCCAGCGTGCTCTCGGCGGCCGTCAACTTGACCATGCGGACAGGCCCCGACCCGCGCTTCCGCTCGGCCGCGAGCACCTCTGGGTCCGACGGGTTGACGTACCCCTTGGGACCCTGTGGGACGAACGCTCCGGTGCCGGCCGTGTGCTGCGGTCCGGAGCGGGGGTCGGGGCCGGAGTCGGAACATGACGCCAGGAGCCCCGCGCCTACGGCAGCGAACGGAGCACGGAGCAGGGTACGCCGAGAAGGTTTCTGCATGTCTGAATAAGACATGCTGTGTGCTCATATGCCCGGTAAATGCGAAGGAATAACCGAAGTGTCGGGCCAGATTCCACCACCAGGCGGACGGCAGGCGGATGCCGGACGGATATCAGGCGGATGGCAGACAGAAGGGCACGGACCAACGGTCCGTGCCCTTGCGCCGAAAGAGTGCCGGACGGCCCCCGCCGTCAGGCGGCCTTCGCCTTCGTGGCGTACATGTCCACGTACTCCTGCCCGGACAGCCGCATGACCTCGGCCATCACCGAGTCCGTCACGGCCCGCAGCACATAGCGGTCCCGGTCCATCCCCTCGTACCGCGAGAACTCCATCGCCTCGCCGAACCGGACGGTGACCCGGCCGGGCCGAGGGATGCCCGCGCCGCCCGGCTGCAGCTTGTCCGTGCCGATCATCGCGAACGGCACCACCGGCGCGCCGGTCATCAGCGTCAGCCGGGCGATACCGGTACGGCCCCGGTACAGCCGGCCGTCGGGGGAGCGGGTGCCCTCCGGGTAGATCCCGAAGATCCGGCCCTCGTCCAGGACCCGCTTGCCGGTCATCAGCGCGGCGACACCGCCGCTCGCGCCGTCCCGGTCCACCGGGATCATGCCGACGCCGGTGAAGAACCAGGCCATGAGCCGGCCCTTGAAGCCCTTGCCGGTGACGTACTCGTCCTTGCCGATGAAGAACACCTGACGCTTGCTGACCAGCGGCAGGATCATCGAGTCGATGAAGGTCAGGTGGTTGCCCGCGAGGATGACCGGGCCGTCCCCCGGGATGTGCTCCACGCCCTCCACCTGGGGGCGGAACATCAGGCGCATGATCGGTCCGAGCACTGCCTTGATGAGCGCGAAGCGGGACAACGGGTCCTCCGATGTCGAGGGGCGATATGAGTCTGTGCAGGTGAGGACATTACTCGCGGCTCGGCGGGAAACGCACATCGGGTACGGCCGGTTCACCGAGGTCTTACGTACTGTTGACGCTGGTTTACCTGCGGTGGCGTCCCGGAGACGGGTCGTGACGAGCTTGCAACGAGTGTGACGGAAGTCGCCGACGGACCGTCATCATTCGCCGTCCATCAGCCATACGACGTCATCCGGCCGTTGGGTCGGCGGTCTCCCATCGGTCACATCCGGACCCCTACCATCAGCCGGCATCGAAGGGCGAAGGTCAGGAGAGGCGCTCATGGACACCAACGACTCGAACGAGCGGACGCACGCGAACGGCACGACCGGACGGCGCGCGCTGCTGGGCGCCGCGGTCCTCGGCGCCGGCGGCGCGGTCCTCGGACTGCCCGGCGCCGCCAGAGCGGCCGAGGCGAAGCAGGCCGGCTACGGCAACGGCGGCCTGAAGAGCCTGCCGAAGCCGGCGATCATCGGCCACCGGGGCGCCAGCGGCTACCGTCCGGAGCACACCTTCGGCTCCTACAACCTGGCCCTCGACCTGGGCGCCGACATCGTCGAGGCCGGCGACCTGGTCCCCACCAAGGACGGCCATCTGGTCTGCCGCCACGAGCCGGAGATCGGCGGCACCACGAACGTCGCCGACCACCCCGAGTTCGCCGACCGCAAGACCACCAAGACGCTGGACGGCGTCCCCACCACCGGCTGGTTCACCGAGGACTTCACGCTCGCCGAGCTGAAGACGCTGCGTGCGATCGAGCGCATCCCGGCCAACCGTCCGCACAACACGCTCTACAACGGCCGCTGGGAGATCCCCACCTTCGAGGAAGTCCTCAAGTGGCAGGACGAGCAGACCCGCAAGCGCGGCAAGCAGGTCTGGATTTACCCCGAGACCAAGCACCCCACCTACTTCCGCCGGCTCGGCCTCGGTCTGGAGGAGCGGGTCGCCAAGCTGCTGCGAAAGTACGGCAAGGACAAGCGGAACTCGCCGGTCATCCTGCAGTCCTTCGAGCCGAGCAGCATCCAGCGCCTGAACACGCTGGTCGACAACCCGCTGGTGGTCCTGCTCTCCGGCCTGACGACCCAGCCCTACGACTTCGTCGCGACCGGTGACCCGCGCACCGTCGCCGACCTGATCACGCCCAAGGGCCTCCGGGAGATAGCCGGCTACGCGCAGGGCATCGGCCCGACCCTGGACCTGATCATCCCGAAGGACGCGAACGGCAACTTCACCACGCCGAGCACGCTGGTCGCGGACGCGCACAAGGTGGGGCTGATCCTGCACCCCTACACCATGCGCAACGAGAACCCCTTCCTGCCGCCGGCCTTCCGCAAGGGCACCGGCGTGGACGCCTACGGCGACCCCTTCAGCGTCTTCAAGACGTACTTCGCCACCGGCATCGACGGTGTCTTCTCGGACAACGCCGACACCGCCGTCCTGGCCCGCGCCGACTTCGTCAACGGCTGAGCCCCCGCACCCCGTTCGGGGTGTCTCCCGGCCGCCCCGGCAACCTGACCCGGGGCGGCCGCGTCGTTCCGCATATGACGCACGACCTGGTCACCGCCCTGGGCCCGCTGCTCGCCGCCGAGGCCTCGGCCGAGGCGCACGCCTCCGGAGGCGACCCCGGCGACCTGGAACAGACGGTCTGGCTCCGCCTCCTGGAGCGCTTGGAGACCCATGGCCCACCACGCGCCCCCGCGGACTGGCTGCGCCGGGCCGTCCGCGCCGAGTCCCGCCGTGCCCGCCGCAGGGCCCGCCGTGAACGCCCGTACGACACCGACCCCGCGGATCACACCACCCCCACCCCCGAACAAGTCGCCCTGGCCACCGCCCACCGGCGCGCCCTGCGCGACACGGTCGCCCGCCTCCCCGGCCGCTGCCCCCGTCTCCTCCGGGCCCTGCTCTCCACGAACGACCTGACCTACCGGGAGATCGCGCGGGAGTTGGGTATCTCACAGGGCAGTCTGGGACCGGAACGTTCCAGATGTCTGGGATGTCTTCGCCGATTGTTGACGCCGGAGGTTGCGGCCCGCGAAGTGCGGGGATAGGAGTGAGAACTACAGGCGATCAGGTGAGCGGGAGGCGTGCGCACATGGGCATGAGCGTGACCATCTCGGTGGCGACCGAGCAGGATGCAGAGCAGATCTTCAGGCTCCAGTACCTGTGCTTCCAGCGCGAGGCGGCGCTGTACGGCAACTACCGCATCGACCCGCTCATGCAGAGCCTCGACTCGGTCCGCCAGGAGGTCGTCTCCGACTGCGTCTTCGTGGCCCGCCTCGGCGAGGAGGTCGTCGGCTCGGTCCGCGGCTCGGTCACCGAGGACGGCGCCGCCGCCATCGGCAAACTCTGCGTCCACCCCCGCCTCCAGGGCCACGGCATCGGCGCACGCCTGCTGCGCGCGGCCGAGGGGGCGTTGGAGGAGGAACGGGGCGCCAAGAAGTTCCGCCTCTTCACCGGCCACCGCAGCGAGGGCAACCTGAGGCTGTACCGCCGCGTCGGCTACGAGACGGTAGGCACGTCGAAGGGCGCGGACGGCGTACCGATGATCGTCCTGGAAAAGCCGGCCAGCACATACGCAACAACGGCCTGACTGTTCGGCGCCCCGAACTGAAGCGCCCCTTCAGGGGCGCTGGGGGTACCCCCGGCCGAAGGCTGGGGGAGGAACTGCGCGACCAGCCACAACGCACCGCCAGTCGCACGTTCCTCAGGCCGCGGCCCCTTTCGCGCCCTTCCGCAACCAGTACAAGGCGGAAAGCGGCAGCAGCACAGGGATGAACACGTACCCCATCCCGTAGTCCGACCACACGGTGGCGTCCGGGAACGCAGAAGGCTCGACAAGGGTCCACGTACCCACGATCAACACCCCCGCAAGCTCGGCGGCGCAGCACACCTGCGCCACCTTGCGTGCCGTCTCGCCGCCCCTCACCAACGTGTACGTGATGAACCCGTACACCACCCCCGCGACCGCGGACAGCGAGTACGCGAGCGGCGCCCGGTCGAACTCCGTCGCGATCTGGTAAGCAGATCGCGACACCGCCCCGACGACCATCACGCCGTAGAACCAGACGAGCAGCGTTCCGGGCCCGCTGGTGAGCCGCTTCGGCTTCTCTTCCACGGCCGTCATCTCAGCCTCCCCAGATGTCATAGAGCCGCACCTCCAGCACGGCCAGCACCACACCGCCCGCGGCGACCGTCACCGATCCCCACCGCGTCCGCTCGGCGAGCGACATGAACCCCGCGGCCGGGACGCACGCGAACGCGCCCAGCAGATAGGCGACGAAGATCGTCGTCCCCTGATCCGGCTTCTCGCCCCGCGCCAGCAGCACGATCCCGGCGACCAGCTGGACCAACGCCAGCACCGACACCACGGCCATCCCGATGAAGTGCCAGTCCTTCGTCGGCTGGTCCCGGTACGCGGCCCACCCGCACCACGCGGCGAGCAACAGCGCGGCGACTCCCGTCACCAGCAGCAGGGCATTGAGCATGCGGTGACCTTATTACGGCCGAAACGGCCCGATGCCGCCGCCCCTGCCGTACACCGTAGGGTCTAGACCATGACGTTCCAGACGATCCACGCACAAGCCCTGCTCTTCGACAACGACGGCACCCTGGTCTCCTCCCTCGACTCCGTGGACCGCTGCTGGGCCCGCTGGGCGGTGGAGTACGGCGTCACCGAGGAGTTCACCCGAGTCGAACTGCACGGGCGGCCCGCCGCGGACATCGTCGCCGACCTGCTCCCCGCGGCCCGCGTCGCCGAGGCCGTCGCCCGCGTCGAACAACTGGAAGTGGACGACGTCCCCAACGACGGCGTCCAACTGCTCCCCGGCACCGCGGCCTTCCTCGACTCCCTCCCCGCCGACCGCTGGGCCGTCGTCACCTCCGCCACCCGCCGCCTGGCCGAGGCCCGCCTGGAAGCGGTCGGGATCCGGCCGAAGACGCTGGTCTGCGCCGACGACATCACCCGCGGCAAGCCGGACCCCGAGCCCTACCTCCTCGCCGCCCGGCAGCTGGGCGTCGACCCGGCGCACTGCGTGGTCTTCGAGGACGCCCCCGCCGGACTCCAGGCGGGCCGCGCGGCCGGCATGACCACCGTGGCGTTGGCCACAACCCACCAGGCGCACGAGCTGGACGCGGACCTCGTGGTGAAGGACCTCTCGGCCTTGTCCGCGCTGGTCACCGACCGCGGCGTCGAGATATCGCCCCGCGGCTGAAAGGTGTCCGCCGCTGTCCAGGATGCGGACAGCGGCGGTCTGTCAGGACCGTAGGTCTGGTTTACTGATCGCATGACCACGACGAGCGACCGCACCCCTGCGACCGAGGCGACCATGACGCCCGGTGCTCGTTGTATGTGTCGAATGTGCGCCTTCTAGAGGGCCCCCGCACCACCCCAGAGCTCGCGCCCCGAAGCGAGACAGGTGGCATGTCCGTACGACGCCACGACGCGTGTATGTGACACGAGCCGCCCCCGCGCACATGTTCTCCCCGGTTCCAGCGCCACCGCGAGAACCGTGCCGCGTCCCTGAACGAACGCATCCGTGCGCCCGGGCACACTCACGCCCGCGCACTCGACAGTGACGGAAACCCACGTGATCACCACCACGGGCCTCACCAAGGTCTACCGCTCGCGCGGCCGCGAGGTCACCGCGCTCGACGGCGTCGATCTGCACGTCCGGGAAGGCGAGGTGTACGGCGTCATCGGCCAGTCCGGCGCCGGCAAGTCCTCGCTCATCCGCTGCGTCAACCTGCTGGAGCGCCCCACCGCCGGCACCGTGACGGTCGACGGACGGGACCTCACCGCCCTCGCCGGGCGCGGATCCCGGGCCGGCAAGGAGCTGCGGCAGGCGCGCAGCCGGATCGGCATGGTCTTCCAGCACTTCAACCTGCTGTCCACCCGGACCGTCCAGGACAACGTCGAGCTGCCGCTCGAAATCCTCGGCACCTCCGGCAAGGAGCGTTCCCGCAAGGCGCTCGAACTGCTCGACCTCGTCGGGCTCGCCGACAAGGCGAAGGCGTACCCGGCCCAGCTCTCCGGCGGCCAGAAGCAGCGTGTCGGCATCGCCCGCGCCCTCGCCGGCGACCCCAAGGTGCTGCTCTCCGACGAGGCCACCAGCGCCCTCGACCCGGAGACCACCCGCTCCATCCTCCAGCTGCTGCGCGACCTGAACCGCCAGCTGGGCCTCACCGTCCTGCTCATCACGCACGAGATGGACGTCGTGAAGACGATCTGCGACTCCGCCGCGCTGATGGAGCAGGGCCGCATCGTCGAGTCCGGAACCGTCAGCGAGCTGCTCGCGACGCCGGGCTCCGAGCTGGCCGCCGCGCTCTTCCCGGTCGGCGGTGAGGCCTCCGGCGACGACCGCACGGTCCTCGACGTCACCTTCCACGGCGAGGCCGCCACCCAGCCGGTCATCTCCCAGCTCTCCCGCACTTACAACATCGACATATCGATCCTCGGCGCCGCCATCGACACCGTCGGCGGCCTCCAGATCGGCCGGATGCGCATCGAACTGCCCGGCCGCTACGAGGACAACGTGGTGCCCATCGGCTTCCTGCGCGAACAGGGCCTGCAGATCGACGTGCTGGGCCAGGAGCCCGTGCTGGCGAAGGAAGGTGCCAAGTGAGCTGGTCCGAGATGCAGCCGCTGCTGTCCCAGGCGTGTTGGGACACGCTCTACATGGTCGGCTGGTCCACGGTGATCGCGGTCGTCGGCGGACTCCCGCTCGGAATCCTCCTCGTCCTCACCGACCGGGGCGGACTGCTCCAGAACGTGCTGGCCAACAAGGTCATCGGGCAGATCGTGAACGTCGCCCGCTCGATGCCGTTCATCATCCTGATGGTCGCGCTGATGAACTTCACCCGCTGGATCACCGGGACGACCATCGGCCGCGAGGCCGCCATCGTGCCCCTCGCCATCGGCGCCATCCCGTTCTTCGCGCGCCTGGTCGAGACGGCCGTCCGCGAAGTGGACGGCGGGCTGGTCGAGGCCGTCCAGTCGATGGGCGGCAACACCTGGACCGTCGTACGCAAGGTCCTCGTACCCGAGTCGCTGCCCTCGCTCATCGCCTCCACCACGACCACGATCGTCGCGCTCATCGGCTACTCCGCGATGGCCGGCACGGTCGGTGCCGGCGGCCTCGGCGACATCGCCATCCGCTACGGCTACCAGCGCTTCGAGACCGAGCTGATGTGGATCACCGTCGCGATCCTCGCCGTCGTCATCTCGGTCATCCAGTTCGCCGGCGACTACGCGGCCCGCTCCCTGCACCGCCGCGGCGGCCGGTCCGGACCGGCACCGAGGCTGCGTCTGCTGAAGGCCTCGACGGCCACCACCGGCGAGACCGTCTGAGCCTCCCCGGCACCCCACAGGTTTCCCCGCACCACCCTTCGCGGGGTCGCTCCACCCTTAAGGAAAGGCACTTTTCGTGCGTAACACCGCCAAGCTCACCACCGCCGTCCTCGCCGCCGGAGCCCTCACCTTCGGGCTCACCGCCTGCGGCTCGGACAAGGACTCCGCCTCCGGCTCCTCCGACTACAGCGGACCGCTGGTCGTCGCCGCGAGCCCGACCCCGCACGCCGAGATCCTCGACTTCGTGAAGAAGAACCTGGCGAAGAAGGCCGGACTCGACCTCGAGGTCAAGGAGTTCACCGACTACATCACGCCCAACACGGCGACCGAGGACGGCTCGGTGGACGCCAACTACTTCCAGAACAAGCCGTACCTCGACGACTTCAACAAGAAGCGCGGCACCCACATCGTGCCCGTCGTCACGGTGCACCTGGAGCCGCTCGGCCTCTACTCCCACAAGGTCAAGAGCGCCGACACGCTGAAGAGCGGTGCGACCATCGCTGTCCCGAACGACTCCGTGAACGAGGCGCGCGCCCTCAAGCTGCTCGCCGCCAACGGACTCATCACCCTCAAGGACGGCGCCGGCAGCGAGGCGACCCCGCAGGACATCGCCAAGAACCCGAAGAACCTCCAGTTCAAGGAGGTCGAGGCGGCCCAGACCGCGCGCTCCCTGGACGACGTGGACGCCGCGGTGATCAACGGCAACTACGCCATCTCGGCCGGCATCAAGCCCGCCAAGGACGCCCTCGTCCTGGAGTCCGCGAAGAACAGCCCCTACGGCAACTTCCTCGCGGTGAAGAAGGGCAACGAGAAGGACCCGCGGGTCAAGAAGCTCGCGAAGCTCCTCACCTCGCCCGAGGTGAAGAAGTTCATCGAGGACAAGTACCAGGGCTCGGTCATCCCGTCCTTCTGACGGCACCCAGGGCGGCACGTATACGGCGTATCGCCACGCACGGGGTCCACTCGCTCACCGCGGGTGGGCCCCGTCGTGCGGTTGAGTGGTTTCATGCTGCATGCTGGGCAGTTCGCGGGTCCTCGAGGTCTGGGCCCGGAAGGATTTCCGAAGGTTACGGAGCGGCGCATGACTAGCACCTTCCCCAACATCTCCATCAGCACGGAGCGGTTGGTGCTGCGTCCCCTCGACGAGGACGACGTGCCCGCCCTGACCGAGATGATGAACGACGAGCAGGTCGGGGCCTGGACGTCGGTGCCGCAGCCGTACACCGAGAACGACGCCCGCGCCTGGATCACCGAGATGGCGCCCGCCGAGCGCGCCGAGGGCCGTGGCATCGTCTTCGCCGTCACCGAGTTCCTCACCCAGCGTCTCGTCGGCATGGTGCATCTGCAGAACACCGACTGGCGCGTCCGGGCCAGCGAGATCGCGTACGTCATCGCCCCCTGGGCCCGAGGCGAGGGCTACGCCACCGAGGCGGCCCTCGCCATCGCACAGTGGCTGTTCCACGACCAGAAGTTCGAGCGGCTGGAACTGCGCACCGCCGCCGACAACACCGCCTCCCAGCAGGTGGCCCAGAAGATCGGCTGTATCAGCGAGGGCGTGCTCCGCAACGCCTGGATAGCCCGCGCCCGGACGGAGAACGGCGGGTGGGCCGACGTGCGCACCGACGTCATCGTCTGGAGCCTGCTGCCGGAGGACCTCGCCGGGGTCAGCGAACAACTGGCCGACACCGGTGGTTTCACGTCCTTCAACGACTGGAACTGACATCTCGGGGCCTGCCGGGGGAACGACCGCCGCCACGACGACGGAACCTTCCACCAGGTAGCCTCACGGAGCCCGACCTGCGTAAACCCTCTGGAGACCGACGACTATGGCCGACCGCGTCACAGTGATCGGCTGGGACGGCTCGCCGCTGACAGCCGCGGCACGCTCCGCCCTGGGCGCCGCCACACTGGTGGCCGGCGCGGCCCACCACCTGGCACTGCCCGAAGTGCCGCCGCGGGCCGAACGCATCCGCCTCGGCAGCGTCTCCCTCGCCGCCCGCCGGATCACCGGCCACCGCGGCACCGCCGTGGTGCTCGCCGACGGCGATCCCGGCTTCTTCGGTGTCGTACGGACCCTGCGCGCGCCCGAGTTCGGCCTGGAGGTCGAGGTCGTCCCCGCCGTCTCCTCCGTCGCCGCCGCCTTCGCCCGCGCCGGAATGCCCTGGGACGACGCACAGGTGGTCGTCGCACACCGGCGCACCCTGCGACGCGCGGTGAATGTATGCCGGGCCCACACCAAGGTCGCCGTCCTCACCTCACCCGGCGCCGGTCCCGCCGAACTCGGGCTGCTCATGGAGGGCGTCCACCGCACCTTCGTCATCTGCGAGGAACTCGGCACCGATCGCGAGCAGGTCTCCGTCGTCACCTCCGACAAGGCCCCCGACCACACCTGGCGCGACCCCAACGTCGTCATCGTTATCGGCGGACCCGCCGGACCGGTGGCGGCCGGCGAGGGCGGCGGCTGGATCGCCGGCCGGGACCCCGCGGCCGGACCGCGCGGCTGGGTGCAGCCCGACGCGGAGTACGGCGAGGGAGCCGTGCTCGGCGAAGGGGAGCGGGACCTGCTCCGGTCCGCCCAACTCGCCCGCCTCGGGCCCCGGGTGGGGGACCTCGTCTGGGACATCGGCTGCGGCAGCGGCGCGTTCGCCACCGAGGCCGCACGCGCCGGGGCTGCCGTCATCGCCGTCGACCGGGACCTCGCGGCCTGTGTCCGCAGCGAGTCGGCCGCCCGCAGGTTCGGGGTCCAGGTCCAGATCGTGCACGGCAGCGCGCCTCATGTACTGGAGAACCTGCCCGAGCCGGATGTCGTCCGGGTCGGCGGCGGGGGAGCGGCCGTCGTCACCGCGGTGGCCGACCGCCGGCCGCAGCGCATCGTGACACACGCCGCCACCCGGGACGCCGCCGAGCTCGTCGGCCGCGACCTGACCGAGCACGGATACCTGGTCGAGTGCGCCCTGCTCCAGTCCGTCGAACTCGACACCAGGGCCTGGACGGAGACCGAGCGGAACGTGGTCTTCCTGCTCAGCGGGACATTGCCGCAGCGCGAAGCGCCTCGTTGAGGGGTGCCGGCCGGGCGACGGGCGGGCCTGCCCGAGCGTGCCCCGTGATCCGGTTGTCATACTTCGCGCGGTAGGCTGGCCGATCGCTGCACTGCACCGGTGGCCCGGAAATTCGTTCGTCAATGTCCGGAAAACGCGCCCCTTTTGGGGCGGGTGTGGTACGGCAGAAACCGGGGACAGGCGCAACGTGGCGCAGTCCACAGCGGGCTGTCGCGGATCACGCTGTCGCGACGGTCGAACGGCCGGGACAATGCCACTGAATGGCTTTGTCGCCTTTTCCGGCGGGTCGTTCGTGCCGCTGGGCACGCACGCTCGTTCTTCACTGTGGGGCGGTCGGTGCGCCGCCCCGGGTGAGCTGGTCGTAGAAGGCACTAACCGATGGGCGAGGGGTACGCATGACGGACACCGGCCAGGTCCCGGGCGAGGGACTGCCGGAGAGCGCAGGCATGGTGGAACAGCCGGGCGTTCCCGCGCACGGCGCGTACACCTACCTCTCCGAGTCGCCTGCCGAGGACGAAGAGCTGCTGCTGCCCGGCGCCCAGGGCGCCTGGGGCAACGAAGTGCCGCCACCGGCCCCGGAGCCGGTCGTCGAGACCGTCCACGAGCCCGGCCCGCACGAGATGGCGGGCCGTGACAGCGGGTCCGTCGACCTCACCGGAGTCCGGCTGCCCAGTTCGGTGCCCGCCTCCCCGATCCTCTCGGTGCCGCACGACCCGGCGGTGGCCCCGGCCCCGCGTCGGCCGCTGCACCTCGGCCCGCCGATCCCCGACGCCTCCACCAGCCCGGTCCGCTCCCTGGCCGACCGTGGCCCGGCGGGCGCGCCGGTACGGCAGCCGGGCCAGCCGGCGGCCGGCCCCGAGTACCTCGACGCCCAGCCGCTGCGCGAGGCCGTGCCGCAGCCCGCCGCGCCCTGGGGTGCGCCCCAGGGCGCCCCGCAGGCCGTGCCGGTGGCACAGGTGAGCGCACCGGCCCCGGCTGCCGAAACGGTTGCCCCAGTACTGGAGGCGGTCGCTTCCGCCCCGTCCGTTGCCGCCGGTGCCCCCGCCGTTCCCGCTCCGGAGCCTGCGGTGATCCAGCAGGTCCGGACTGCCGAGCCGTCCGGCGCCGCACAGGCGGCCGTCGCCCGGCTCGCCACGGAGGCAGGTGCTCCGGGCACAGCGGACGCCGTGGGTGTGGTGGGTGTCGCAGGTGTCGCGGTCGAGCAGCAGGTGCCGGTGGCCGGGGCGCAGCCCGAGCATGTTTATGGCCCGGTGGGTGCGGCCCAGCCCGCCGCCGGGGACGCTCCGGTGCCCGTGGCCGAGCCGGCGGCGCCGCAGGTCGTCGAGGCCGTGGTGACTCCGGAGGCTGCGCCGGTCGCGGAGGTTCCACAGGCCCCGCAGGCTCTGGAGGCCGTGCAGGTGACCGACGCCGGGGTGGCTCACGACGAGGTCGTCGTACCGGCGGAGGATGTGCCGGTGGTGGTCGTGGCCGCGGCCCAGGCTGTGCCGGACGCCGAAGCCGGTCAGGTTGCGGAAGCGGTGGTTGCGGAGACCGTCGTCGAGGCTGCGGTGGCCGAGCCGGAGCAGCCGGTCGCGCCGGAGCCGCAGCCGGTCGCGCCGGAGCCACAGCCCGTGCCGCCGGTCGCGCCGGAGCCGCAGGTCGGGGAGCCGGTCGTAGCCGAGCAGGTCGTGGAGGCCGTGGTGCCCGAACCCGTTCCGGCACCGGAGACCGAGGCCGAGGTCGAGGCCGTCGTGCCGGAGGAGTCCGTTCCGGCACCGGAGGCCGTCGTGACCGAGCCCGGTCAGCCGGTGGTCGTGGTGCCGCCCGCGCCGGTACCTGCAGCGGAGGCGACGGTCGCCGAAGAGCCCGCACCCTTCCCCGAGGCCCCGCAGTCGCCGGAGCCGCTCGCCGCCACGGCCCCGGAGGCCGAGCAGTCCGTGCCGCTCGCCCCGGACGCCGTAGCCCCCGAGGCACCGGCCGAGTTCCCCGCGGCGGCTGCCGTACCGCAGGCCGAGCCCGCCCCCGAGGCTCCCGAAGCACCGTCCGCCCCGCTGGTCGAGGTACCCCCCGCCGGCCCGCAGACCCAGGGCACCGCGTCCGTCCCCGAGCCGGCGGCGGCCCCGGAGCCCCTCGCCGCCGCCGTCCCCTCGGAGCCGACGCCGGACCAGCCGCTGGGTGAGTTCGTCGCCATCGACGGCCAGGTGCCGACCACCCCGCACCTCGCCCCGACCCCGCCGCACCCGCTGGTCCTCCCCGCGCAGGACCAGGGCGAGCCGGCGCCGGAGCAGGCCGCGACGGTTCCCGCGCCGCGCGAGGCCGAGCCGGGGTCGGTGGCGGAGCCCCACCCCGATGTCGTACAGCAGGCGGAGGACCTGGAGACCAGGGCCGCCGAGCAGGAAGAGAGCACGGCCCCCGTGGCAGAAGTACGTCAGTCCACCGGCCCGGCCGCGCCCGCCTATGACGACGCCGAGCGCGAGGCCGTCCTCAAGGTCATGCGTGAACGCCGTGACATCCGCAACGGCTTCCGCAGCGACCCCATCCCGCACGAGGTGCTGCTGCGCGTCCTGGAGGCCGCCCACACCGCGCCCTCCGTCGGCCACTCCCAGCCCTGGGACTTCGTCGTCATCCGCTCGGCCGACACCCGCCGTTCGATGCACGAACTGGCGATGCGCCAGCGCGACGCCTACGCCAAGTCCCTCCCCAAGGGCCGCGCGAAGCAGTTCAAGGAACTGAAGATCGAGGCCATCCTCGACACCCCGGTCAACATCGTCGTCACCGCCGACCCGACCCGCGGCGGCCGCCACACCCTCGGCCGGCACACCCAGCCGCAGATGGCGCCGTACTCCGCCGCGCTCGCCGTCGAGAACCTCTGGCTCGCCGCCCGCGCCGAGGGCCTCGGCGTCGGCTGGGTCAGCTTCTTCGACGAGCGCGAGATGGTCCGCGCGCTGGGGCTGCCCGAGCACCTCGAAGTCATCGCCTACCTGTGCGTGGGCTACGTCGACGAGTTCCCGGACGAGCCCGAGCTGATGCAGGCCGGCTGGTCCAAGCGCCGTCCGCTGTCGTGGGTCGTCCACGAGGAGACGTACGGCCGCCGCGCGCTGCCCGGCGAGGACCCGCACGACCTGCTCGCCGAGACCGTCGCCGGGATCCGTCCGCTGGACGCCAAGGCGCTGGGCGAGGCCTGGGAGCGGCAGAAGCGGATGACCAAGCCGGCCGGTGCGCTCGGCATGCTGGAGATCATCTCCGCCCAGCTGTCCGGTCTGTCCCGGCAGTGCCCGCCGCCGATCCCGGAGCCCGCGGCCGTCGCGATCTTCGCCGGTGACCACGGGGTGCACGCCCAGGGCGTCACCCCCTGGCCGCAGGAGGTCACGGCCCAGATGGTGGCCAACTTCCTCGGCGGGGGAGCGGTCTGCAACGCGTTCGCCGGACAGGTGGGCGCCGAGGTGTGCGTGGTGGACGTCGGTGTCGCCTCCGAACTGCCCGCCACGCCGGGGCTGTTGCCCCGCAAGGTCCGCGCGGGCACGTCCGACATGACGACCGGTGCGGCGATGACCCGGGAAGAGGCCAAGCAGGCCATCGAGGTCGGCATCGAGACCGCGCGCGACCTGGTGGCGGCCGGCAACAAGGCGCTGCTGACGGGCGAGATGGGCATCGCGAACACGACCGCGTCCGCAGCCCTGATCTCGGTCTTCACCGGCGCCGACCCCTCCGAGGTCACCGGCCGGGGCACCGGCATCAACGACGAGACCCTCGCCCGCAAGACCGAGGTCGTCCGGCGCGCACTGGAACTCCACCAGCCGGACCCGGCCGACCCGATCGGCGTCCTCGCCGCGGTCGGCGGCTTCGAACACGCGGCGATCGTCGGCCTGTTGCTGGGCGGCGCGTCCCTGCGCACCCCGGTGATCCTGGACGGCGTGAGCGCCGGCGCCGCCGCCCTGGTGGCCCGCGCGATCGCCCCCGAGGTCCTGGCCGCCTGCATCGCCGGCCACCGCAGCGCGGAACCCGGCCACGTGGCAGCCCTGAACAAGCTGGGCCTGCGCCCGCTGGTCGACCTGGACCTGCGCCTGGGCGAGGGCACTGGCGCGCTGCTGGCACTGCCGCTGGTACAGAGCACGGCGCGGGCGATGCACGAGGTGGCGACGTTCGACTCGGCGGGCGTGACGGAGAAGTAGCGGGAGTGCGGTTCCGGGTCCGCTGTAGCGGGCTGGTGGTTGTGGGCAGGCGTTCCCCCCAGTGCCTTGAGGGCCTGGGAGGTGCCGCCCAGGCGGAACGGGTGGGCACAACCACCCACCCGGCCCGCAAACGCCCAGCCACCGGACACCTGACCCGCCGAAACCCCGTCCCACTTAAAATGCCCACGTCAGGGCTATCGCACCGCCGCCTCAAGAGGAGCCGCCCCCTCATGGCCGAACACCCCGCCTACCCCGTAGGCCTCCGCCTCACCGGCCGCAAGGTGGTCGTCCTCGGCGGCGGCCAGGTGGCCCAGCGCCGCCTCCCGGCTCTCATCGCAGCGGGCGCCGACATCACCCTCGTATCGCCGGAAGCCACCCCCTCCGTCGAGGCGATGGCGGATGCCGGCGAGATCACCTGGGAACGCAGGCCCTACGCCGAAGGCGATCTCGCCGACGCCTGGTACGCCCTCATCGCCACCGGCGACCTCGCCGCCAACACCGCCGCATCCGCGGAGGCGGACCGGCACCGTGTCTGGTGCGTGCGCTCCGACGACGCCGACCAGGCCACCGCCTGGACCCCGGCGACCGGCCACAGCGAAGGCGTCACGGTGGCAGTCCTCACCACCGACGCGCGGGGCCGCGACCCCCGTCACACCGCCGCCATCCGGGACGCGGTCGTCGAGGGCCTCCGCGACGGCACCCTCGTCGCCCCGCACCACCGCACCCGCACCCCCGGCGTAGCCCTGGTCGGCGGCGGCCCCGGCGACCCCGACCTCATCACGGTGCGAGGCCGCCGCCTTCTCGCCGAGGCCGATGTCGTCATCGCCGACCGCCTCGGCCCGCGTGATCTCCTCGCCGAACTCCCGCCGCACGTCGAGGTGATCGACGCGGCGAAGATCCCGTACGGCCGCTACATGGCCCAGGAGGCCATCAACAACGCCCTGATCGAGCACGCGAAGCAGGGCAAGTCGGTGGTACGTCTGAAGGGCGGCGACCCCTATGTCTTCGGCCGGGGCATGGAGGAGCTCCAGGCGCTCGCCGAGGCCGGGATCCCGTGCACGGTCGTCCCCGGCATCTCCAGCTCGATCTCCGTACCGTCCGCCGCCGGTATCCCGGTCACACATCGGGGCGTCGCGCACGAGTTCACGGTGGTCAGCGGCCATGTCGCGCCGGACGACGAGCGCTCGCTGGCCGACTGGCCGTCCCTCGCGAAGCTCACCGGGACCCTCGTCGTCCTCATGGGCGTCGACAAGATCGGGAAGATCGCCGAGACACTCGTCGCCCACGGCAAGTCCCCGGACACGCCCGTCGCCCTCGTCCAGGAAGGCACGACGGCCGCGCAGCGCCGGGTCGACGCGACCCTCGCCACCGTGGCGGAGGTGGTCCGCGCCGAGGAAGTGAAGCCCCCGGCGGTCATCGTGATCGGCGAGGTGGTGAACGTCGGCCCGCGCCCGGCGGCCTGAAAGGGCACCCGCGCGGGCACTGACGTAACCCCGGGTAACACAACCCGTCCCAGACCATTGGCACCCCACCCAGGACAAGGCAGTATCACCCTGTGGCCGATCTCATCACCGTTGAGGATCCCGACGACCCGCGCCTTCGTGACTACACAGGCCTGACCGACGTCGAGTTGCGCCGCAAGCGCGAACCGGCCGAGGGGCTGTTCATCGCCGAGGGCGAGAAGGTCATCCGCAGGGCGAAGGACGCGGGCTACGAGATGCGTTCCATGCTGCTGTCCGCCAAGTGGGTCGACGTCATGCGCGATGTGATCGACGAGCTCCCGGCCCCCGTGTACGCGGTCAGCCCGGAGCTCGCCGAGAAGGTGACCGGCTACCACGTGCACCGCGGCGCGCTCGCCTCCATGCAGCGCAAGCCGCTGCCGACGGCGGTCGAACTGCTGCGCACCGCCCGCCGGGTCGTCGTGATGGAGTCGGTCAACGACCACACCAACATCGGCGCGATCTTCCGCTCGGCGGCGGCCCTCGGCATGGATGCGGTGCTGCTGTCCCCCGACTGCGCCGACCCGCTCTACCGCCGGAGCGTCAAGGTCTCGATGGGCGCGGTCTTCTCCGTGCCGTACGCCCGTCTCGACACCTGGCCCAAGGGGCTGGACTCGGTCCGCGAGGCCGGGTTCACGCTGCTCGCCCTGACCCCGGACGAGAAGGCCCGCAGCCTCGACGAGGCCGCCCCGCACCGGATGGACAGGGTCGCGCTGATGCTCGGCGCGGAGGGCGACGGCCTCTCCACCCAGGCATTGGTCGCCGCCGATGAATGGGTGCGCATCCCGATGTCCCACGGCGTCGACTCGCTCAACGTCGGCGCGGCGGCCGCGGTCGCCTTCTACGCGGTGACCGCCGGCCGCCCCGAGGCGTAACGCCCCTGAGGAGCAGGACCCCTGAGGCGTAGTACCGCTACTCCCTGAGAGTCATGGCCTTGGCCGGTACGGTACCACCCGGCACGAGACCCATCCCGTGCGCCGGACCGGAGCAGCCCTGGGCCAGCGCGATCCCCACCGCCACCAGCAGGGTCACCACGACGAACACGAACAGCCGCTGGCGCAGCAGCCGGGGATTGGCCGGCCGCCGACCGGTGCCGGTGGGGCGCGGCGCGGGGCGGCCGGTGCCACTGCGCGGCGCGGGCCGGCTGCCGGTACCGGGCCGGGTGCCGTTGCCGCGCGGGGCGGGCGTGGGGCGCGCGCCGTTCGGCCGCGAGGGAACGCCGCCGTTGGGACGCGGGCCGCTGCCGCCGCGCGAGGGCGCGTTGCCGCGCACCGGCGCACCCGACGAGGACTGCGGACGGCGCTGGGTGCGCTGCGGCTCCGGGTAGGTCTCGGTGAGCCGTCCGGTGGGCCGGTCCGCCTCCGCGGCACGGGGCGCGGGGGGCCGTACGTCGGCCAGCCCGTGTGCCTCACGCGCGGCGATCTCCTTCAGCCGGAGCGAGAGCTGGAGCGTGCTCGGCCGTTCCTCGGGATCCTTCGCCAGACAGGCTCGTACCAGGGGCGCGAGCGCGTCCGGTACGCCGTGCAGGTGCGGCTCCTCGTGGACCACGCGGTAGAGCATCACCTCGGAACTGCCGTGTCCGAAGGGCGAGTCACCGGTCGACGCGTACGCGAGGGTCGCACCGAGCGAGAACACGTCCGTGGCCGGGGTGACGGCGGCGCCGCGCACCTGCTCGGGCGCGAGGAACCCGGGCGAGCCCACCGCCGTACCGACGTGGGTGAGCGTGGAGGCCCCGGTGGCCCAGGCGATGCCGAAGTCGATGATCCGCGGGCCCTTCGGGGACAGCAGGATGTTGGACGGCTTCAGATCCCGGTGCACGACCCCGGCCTCGTGCACCGCGACCAGTCCCTCGGACAGCGCGGCCCCGACCGCCGCGGCCTCGGCCGCATGCAGCGGACCCTCGTCGGCGACCTTGTCGTGCAGCGAGGGCCCGGGCACGTACTGGGTGGCGAACCACGGCCGCTCGGCCTCCAGGTCCGCCGCGACCAGCCGTGCCGTGCAACCGCCCCTGATCCGGCGGGCCGCCGAGACCTCGCGGGCGAAACGCGACCGGAACTCCTGGTCCTCCGCCAGATCGGGCCGGATCACCTTCAGCGCGACCCGCTGCCCCTTCTTGTCGGAGCCGAGATAGACGACGCCCATTCCGCCGGCGCCGAGCCTTCTGTGAAGCCTGAACGAGCCGACGACGCGCGGGTCCTCGCGCCTCAGGCGCATCATCGCCATGTTCATCCCCGCTGCCCGGTCCGTTTGACGTGGCACAGCTTACGTTTACCGGGCCGCCCGTGCGCAGAGGCCGCGCCCTCTCGGCCCGATGGATTGTCAGTGCCGGGTGCGAGACTTGAGAGGTGGTCAGAAAGGCGCCGAAATCGGCTCCTTTGAGTACCTGTCTGCTTCAACAAGCCGTCACAGAAGGGGGATTGAAGCTGTGAAGGGTGACCGCGTGGAGATAGTCGTCGACGCCGGCGACACCACCCGTACCTATGAGGTGGTGGCGAGCAGAGCGGGTCGCCGGGTGGAGACGGCGGTACGACGAGGGGTTGTGGAAGTGAGCGAAGTCACGCGAAACGGTTCGGTTGTCCGCACCGCCCGCTTCATGGCGACCAGGGTCCTGGCTCTCGTCGAGCAGCCCGTACCTCGTGAGGACAGCTCGGAAAAACCGGGAAGGACCGGGCACCCCCTCCGGGAAGACCCCGAGTCGTAGGACGAGACCTAGGGCGCCGTCTCCACCCAGGGGAGTAGTCCGCAGGTCATGGCTCATCCTCTCGGAGGCCCGCGATTCGGTACGAGGGCATGACGTCCGCGAGGCGCCACGCGCCTAGATTTGAGGTCAAGCGGCGGGTGCAGCACTCGTCCCCCGAGGTCAGACACCCGCCGCTGCCAAAGACAACTGAGAACGGTCAGGAGAGGGACCATGGCCCTTACGGCACAGCGGACACACACCACCCGTCCCCGCCGGCAGGGTCGCCGCCACCCCCTGGTGGCGACGCTCATGGCCCTGCCCCTGGCGGTCCTGCTCCTCGTCGTCTTCGACGGCTGGGAGACAGTGGCCACACAGGCGTCGTCCGTGGGAGTGATGCTGGGGCGCTGAGCGGCGACCCCAGGCCCGGAAGAGCGGTCCGGGCGGGGACATCCACCCATGAAACCCCGTGGGGACGGGGGTGCGGCGGACGGCAAAAATGCCGGCGCAGCTGGGGAGCTGCGCCGGCATTGCTTTTTCCTGCGCGGGGCGGTGCGAACGAGGGCTGCGTGGACGTCCGGCCGCGGGCCGGTGGAGGCGGTCGCGCAGTTCCTACCCCCAGCACCCCCTACGGGGCGCTGCACAGCCGTCGCTCTTCAGCCGCGGGCAAGTCGTGCCTCCCCCAGAGGGGGGACCCCAGGCGACACAGGTGGGCGCGACGGCACCCTGCCGGCGCCGGTAAGCGTCCCCACCCCCGGCCTCAGCCCCCACCCCGCCGCACCCACGTACGCTCACCCGCAACCGCAGCGAACCGCACCCCCGAGGCCCCGTGACGACCGCAGACGTACTCCCTCAACTGACAGCCAAGATCAGAGACGCCGCTCACCCCGGCCCGGCGGCCCCCTGCGCCTGCGGCACCACCACCCTGGCCCACCGCCCCGACACCACGGTCGTCCGGCATGCGGCAACCGTCGCCAAGGCCCACGCCCCAGGGACCGACCCCGGGGCCCTCGCCCTCCGCCTGGCCACCGCCGCCCACCTTCCCGACGTCTTTCTCCCGCCCCTCGCCGCGACCCCGGGCGCCCTCGTCGACGCCCGCCCGGTCACCCTCTGGCCCTACGGCACCCCCGTGGACCCCGACGACCAGGGCGCGGCTCCCTGGGAGGCCGCCGGGGCCCTCCTCGCCCGCCTCCACCGTGCGCCTGTCGTCCCCGGCACACCCCTGATGCGTGGCCCCGCCAAGGCCGCCCACGCGATGGACCGCCTCCACGAGGCGCTGGCCGCCGCGGCCCCGCACCCCGCCGCCCCGGCCGTCCTGCGTGCCTGGTCGGCCCTGCCCGCCTGGGCCCGCGCCGAGGCACCCATGCCCGGCACCCTCACCCTCTGTCACGGCGACCTCCACCTCGGCCAGCTGGTCCGGCACCCGGCCCCGGACGGGCAGTGGCTTCTCATCGACGTCGACGATCTGGGCGTCGGCGTCCCCGCCTGGGACCTCGCCCGCCCCGCCTCCTGGTACGCCTGCGGCCTCCTGTCACCGGCCGAGTGGACCCGCTTCCTCACCGCCTACCGCGCGGCGGGCGGCCCGGCCGTACCGCAGGACGGCGACCCCTGGGCCGCCCTGGACGTCCCGGCCCGGGCCCTCACGGTCCAGACGGCCGCGCGTTACCTCGCGAAGGCCCTCGCGGCGGACCGCCCCCTGGACGAGGTCGAGCAGTCCTTGATCGACGCCTGTGCCCGGATGGTCCTGGAATGACCTCACAGCGCTTCCGAAAGGTCTTGGTTTGTGCCCAGTTGCGGCCCGCATTCCCGAAGTAGGGTGCAACCGACCGGGGTCGGACGGAGTCTGTCCTGGGGAAACGCGAAGCAGTACCGACCGGCGAGGAGTTGAGCCGACCATGCATTGTCCGAAGTGTCATGCGCCGATGCACACCTACAACCGCAGTGGCGTCCAGATCGAGCAGTGCAGCGGCTGCCGGGGCATCTTCCTCGACTACGGCGAGCTGGAGGCGCTGACCCAGCTGGAGGCCCAGTGGGCGAAGCCCGTCCCGCCGGCCCCGCAGGCGTACCCGGCCCCGCCCGCGCCGGCCTGGGGCGCCCCGCACCACGGCGGCGGTCACCACGGCGGCCACGGCCACCACGGCGGTCACCATGGCAACAAGAGCTGGGCCCACATGCTCTTCTCCAGCTGAGCCTTCGTGCGCCCGGCGCAGGCCGGCCGGGCGCACGAAGAAGCCCCGGCCGTTCGGGACGGCCGGGGCTTCTTCGGTGTGTGGACGATACTGGGATTGAACCAGTGACCTCTTCCGTGTCAGGGAAGCGCTCTCCCGCTGAGCTAATCGTCCTCGGGACCGCGATGCGAAGATCACGGGCAATGCGTGCGCGATACTGGGATTGAACCAGTGACCTCTTCCGTGTCAGGGAAGCGCTCTCCCGCTGAGCTAATCGCGCGGGTCAGATCTTCGATCATCAGACCAAGATCCAGTGGACGATACTGGGATTGAACCAGTGACCTCTTCCGTGTCAGGGAAGCGCTCTCCCGCTGAGCTAATCGTCCTTGGAGGTGGAGACGGGATTTGAACCCGTGTAGACGGCTTTGCAGGCCGTTGCCTCGCCTCTCGGCCACTCCACCAGGAGTGTAGGGGATCGGGGATACCCCTGTTTCCTTCGAGCGGACGACGAGGCTCGAACTCGCGACCTCAACCTTGGCAAGGTTGCGCTCTACCAACTGAGCTACGTCCGCCTGTCGTTTCGGTCCGCTCTCGCGTCCCGGCGACGTGTTGAACTCTAGCGGATTCCCCGGCCAGCACAAAAACGCGTTTGTGCAGCGTGCTGCGCCGGACCCGACGGACGACGTGGTCAGGGCCCCCTCGACGACACGCCCGGGTCACCCCCAGGACACCCGCATAGACTCGACGACGTGCTCCGTCTCCCTCCTCTGGCCCGGTTCGGCGACCGTGTCGCCACCGGTCTCCTCGATGTCACCAGCGATCCCGCGGCCCTCGACTCCACCGGTTTCTGGGCCGTCTGCGCCGACTTCGAGGGGCGGCTGACCTGCGCCCGCTTCGGCGACGTACGGGAGGAGCCGGTGCCCGCGCCGGTGCCGGGGGAGTGGCACGGCCCGGCGGCCGGTGACTGGACCTCGTCCCTGGACCGCACCGCCTACACGGCGGCCGTGCGGCGGATCCGCACCCACATCGCGGCCGGCGAGGTCTACCAGGCCAACCTCTGCCGTGTCCTGTCCGCACCGGTCGCCCCGGACGCCGACGTGGACGCCCTGACCGCACTGCTCGCCCGAGGCAACCCGGCCCCGTATGCCGGAACGATTCGGCTGCCGGAGCGCGGCGTGGAGATAGCCACCGCCTCGCCCGAACTGTTCCTGCGTCGGGCGGGGCGGACGGTCGAGAGCGGGCCCATCAAGGGCACCGGCCGCACCGAGGCGGACCTCCTGGAGAAGGACTACGCCGAGAACGTGATGATCGTGGACCTGGTCCGCAACGACATCGGGCGCGTCTGCGCCACCGGCACGGTGACCGTCCCCGACCTGTGCGCCGTGGAGAAGCACCCGGGACTCGTCCACCTCGTCTCCACCGTGCGAGGAGAGCTGCGCGCCGACGCCGGCTGGCCCGAGCTGCTCGCCGCCGCCTTCCCGCCCGGCTCGGTCACCGGCGCACCCAAGTCGAGCGCCCTGCGGATCATCGAGGCCCTGGAGACCGCGCCGCGCGGCCCGTACTGCGGCGGCATCGGCTGGGTCGACGCGGACCGGGGTACCGGCGAGCTGGCCGTGGGGATCCGTACCTTCTGGATCGACCGCGGCGCAGGGGTGCTGCGGTTCGGTACCGGGGCCGGGATCACCTGGGGTTCCGACCCGGAGGGCGAATGGCGGGAGACCGAGCTGAAGGCCGCCCGGCTGCTCGCGGTAGCGTCGGGTACGTACGACATGAACGAAGGGGGTCTCGGGTGAGGATCTGGCTGGACGGCGGGCTGCAGGACGTCGAGTCCGCGCGTGTCTCCGTCTTCGACCACGGGCTGACCGTGGGGGACGGCATCTTCGAGACGGTGAAGGCGACCGACGGCACGCCCTTCGCGCTCACCCGCCATCTCGACCGGCTGACCCGCTCGGCCCGGGGCCTCGGCCTGCCCGACCCCGACCACGACGAGGTGCGCCGGGCCTGCGAGGCGGTCCTCGCGGCCAACCCGATGCCGCTGGGCCGGCTGCGCATCACCTACACCGGCGGCCATGGCCCCCTCGGCTCCGACCGGGGTGAGCACGGCCCCACCCTGGTCGTCGCCCTCGGCGAGACCGTCCGCCGAGCCGACTCCACCGCCGTGATCACGGTCCCCTGGACCCGTAACGAGCGGGGCGCCCTGACCGGTCTGAAGACGACGTCGTACGCCGAGAACGTCGTCGCCCTGGCCCGCGCGCACCAACACGGCGCCTCCGAGGCGCTGTTCGCCAACACCGTCGGGCAGCTCTGCGAGGGCACCGGCTCCAATGTCTTCGTCGTCCTCGACGGCGAGATCCACACCCCGCCGGTCGCCTCGGGCTGCCTGGCGGGCATCACCCGTGCCCTGGCCGTCGAGTGGACCGGCGCCAAGGAGACCGACCTGCCCCTGGACGTCCTGGAGCGGGCCGACGAGGTCTTCCTCACCTCTACCCTGCGCGACGTCCAGGCCGTGCACCGGGTCGACGGCCGCGAACTGCCCGGCGCCCCGGGTCCGGTGACCGCCAAGGCGATGCGGATCTTCGACGAGCGGTCGGGCGAGGACCTGGACCCTTAGGGGCGCGGGGAAATTGGGCTGCTGCGGGGCCGCTCCACGGGTAGAACACCCCTGATGACCACGACCCTGCGGCCGACCGAGCCGCTCCAGCGCGACGCCGACGGGGCGCCCTCCCGCCGCTACCAGGTGTGCGTGAACAGCCGCCCTGTCGGCACCCTCCATCTCGGCACCTCGCCGAACCTGGGTGCCCGGGTGGCTCACATCCTCGACCTGCGCATCGAGGAGCCCGACCGCCGCCGGGGCCGGGGCACGGTGGCCGCGCTCGCCGCGGAGGAGGTGGCCCGGGGCTGGGGCTGCCGGCAGATCGAGGTGTACGTGCCGGCCGCGGCGGAGCCGGCGCTGCGTCTCGTCGAGGCGCTCGGCTACGTCCTGCGCAACCGCGGCATGGCGAAACGGCTGGCCGACATCTCACCCGTGCTGCCGGCGGGGAGCCGGGGCCGTGCCATGACCGAGGCCGAGTTCGAGGTGTGGCTCGCGTACGAGTCCGAGCACTACGCGCGCGTGTGGATCGACCTGGGCGTGCCCGAGGCCGAGGCGTACGAGAACTCCCGGATCGGCCACGAGAAGCTGCTGCCGCGGGGACTCGCGACGGACGGCATGCGGTTCAGCGTCCTGGAGCACGAAGGCACGCGCGTCGGCGTCCTGTGGGTGGCCTTCCGGAAGGACAAGGCCTGGGTGTACGACGTCGAGACCGATGCCGCCCACCGTGGCCGGGGGCACGGCCGCACCCTCATGCTGCTGGCCGAGGACCAGGTGATCGCCACCGGCGGGCGGGTCCTCGGCCTCAACGTCTTCGCCGGCAACACACCGGCCGAGCGGCTCTACGAGTCGCTGGGATACACCACCATGACGTACGTCCTGTGCAAGGACCTGATCTGAGATCCGGGCAACGACCTGATCTGAGGTCCGGGCAGGGACCTGGTCCGAGGTCCGGTCACTCCTGTTCGGCCAGCAGCCGGTCCGCGATCTCCGCCACCCGCTCGCGCAGCCCCTCCTGGCTCTTGCCGCCGTCGAGGCGCTCGCCGCCGATGACATAGGTCGGGGTGCCGGTCACGCCGATGGCCTTGCCCTCGGCCTGGTCGGCGTCGACGATCAGGATGTGCCGGCCGTCGACCAGCGCGGTGTCGAACTCCTCGGCGTCCAGGCCCAGTTCACGGGCCACCTCGACCAGGAAGGGCTCGCCTCCGCGGTCCAGTTCCTCGACCCGGCCGAGGACCGCCTCGACGTACTCCCAGCCCTTCCCCTGCTCCAGGGCCTCCTCGGCGGCCTGCGCGGCGGCGAAGGCGTGCTTGTGCTTCTCCAGGGGGAAGTGCCGCAGCCGCAGTTCCAGCCGGTCGCCGTACCGGGCACGCAGGGCGCGGAGGTCGTCCAGGGCGCTGCGGCAGTCGGGGCACTGGAGTTCGCACCAGACGTCGAGGACCGGGGCGTCGGTGCGTGCGGGGGAGTCGTTCATGGCGACCAGTCTTCCAGGCCGGGCTCCGTCGCCCCAATCGAGACGGCGGGCAGTCGGCGGGCGGCTGACGGCGGCCGGTTGCGGCCGGTGGCCGGGTGGGGGTGCAACTCGTCCCTGGGGTGGAGGAGACCCGGAGAGGACCCCGAGATGCCCCTGATTGTCGGGCGCGGGCATGGATCGTGCGGGCCGGGCGGTGCACGATGGAAGGGGCGGAGCGCGCGCCCGTCGCCCCGACCGACCGAGCCCGCCAGGAGGACCGGATGATCGCCGAGACAGTCTGTTCCGCCGTGTCCGCGGCAGGCCTGGGCATCGCCGTGGTCACCGCCTACCGCAAGCGGTATCTGGCAGCGGCCCGTATCGCCGCCTACTCACTCGTGCCCGTCGGCCTGGTCATGACGGGAGTGGTCGGCTGGCTCGCCGACACGGCGTTCAGCCCCACCGCCTGGGCTGGGTTCGGTGTGCTCGGCGCGGCCTGGGGCCTGTTCGCCCTCACCCGCGCCGTGGAGCGCAGGCGCGGCGGCACCCGGGCGGAGCGCAAGGCGGCCGCCCGCGGGACCCGGAGTGACGCCGTCGCCCCGACCGCCTCGGCACCGTCGCTCGGCCCCGCCACCCGTCCGGCGGCCAAGCCCGCGGCGGCGCCCCGCAGCACCGGCTCGGGCGACGACTTCAGCGACATCGAGGCCATCCTCAAGAAGCACGGAATATGACACTCCGCGGCTGCGGGTACGGCGCGGGCAGGCGCTGCCGGCGGCGCGGGGGCACGGCGCTGGTCAGCCTGGTCGCAGGCGCATGAATATGACAGTCGCATGAGGCATTGAAACGACACAGTGTGCACGCGGCGCGCGCGGAAGCGTTCAGGGGGTGACCGGAAGCGGACCGGACATCACGGAATTCAGCGAACTCCCGTCCATTCCGGGTGTGTTGATCGCGCAGCGGGTGCCGGCTGGGTCATCATCACCGCGAGATGCTGGACACGAAACAGAGCGAGGCCGCGCCGCCGAAGGACGAGCCCCGCGGGTGCCTCTTCGCCCTTTCCCAGCCACCGCTGATGATCTTCCTAGCGGTGATCGGGTGTCTGCTCCTCATGGCTGCGCTGCACGACCTGCTGTGGCTGTGAGCCGTACCCGCCCGTCCCGGCGCCACCCGCCGGGACAGGCGTCGGCATCGACAGCTCCGGCGCCTGCCGCCTCGGACGTCGGGCATCCCCTTTCCGGCGTGCGCAGGGAGATCAGCCTGTCGCCTCCTTGCGGCGTGCCCGGTATGCGGCGACATGCAGACGGTTTCCGCAGGTCCGGCTGTCGCAGTAGCGGCGCGAGCGGTTGCGGGAGAGGTCGACGAAGGCGCGCCGGCAGTCCGGGGCCTCGCAGCGGCGCAGCCGCTCCTGCTCCCCGGCGACGACGAAGAACGCCAGCGCCATCCCGCCATCGGCGGCGAGGTGGTCGGCCACCGAGGCACCGGGCGCGAAGTAATGCACATGCCAGTCGTAGCCGTCATGGTCGGTGAGCCGGGGGGTGGTGCCCGCGGCCGCGACCAGTTCGTTGACCAGTGTCGCGGCGGTCCGGGCGTCCGGGGCGGCGAAGATTCCAGCGAACCGCCCGCGGATCTTGCGTACCGCCGACAGATCGAACTCCGACAGCAGACCCACATCGCTGATGTCGTGCGTTCGTACGAAATCCTGGAGAGCCGGGACATCGAGGAGTCCGTCCGCCGCCGTGTCGTCCTCCGGTGCGGTGTTCACCAGATCCACCACGACGTCGAGGGCACGCCGGGTGTCGTGGGTGATCAGCACGTTTCGCTCCCTGGCCTGAGGGTCGGGCGGGCGCCCGCCGATGGTGGCCGATGGTAGCGACATCCGGGCGCGCCGCACCGTGCCCTGCCCCACTGGCGGCTGTCCCGTAGGACTGCCACCGCCCGCCGAAGGTTCCCGCCGGAGCAGGACACGCCGACGCAGGACACACCGGAGCCGCCCCGTGACCGAACACGGTGGCGGCGCCGGTGCTGCCGTATGCGGTTGTCTAGGCCCGAGCCGTCTCCCCGAGTGGACGGCGCCGGGCGGCTTGCAGGGGCCGCGCCCTAGCTCTCCGCCAGAATGTGCGAGAGCTCCTGATCGAGATCGAAATGCCGGTGTTCCGTGCCGGGCGGCACGGCGGCGTCAGTTCGCTTCAGGAAGGACTCCAGGGCCCGCGCCGGGGCCTCCAGCAGAGCCTCGCCCTCCGGAGAGCTCAGGGCGATGCAGACGACGCCCTGACCGTGACTGCGGGACGGCCAGACGCGGACGTCGCCGGTGCCGGTGGGGCGGTGCAGCCCCTCGGCGAGGAGGTCGCGGGCGAACACCCACTCGACGGTTTCCTCGGCTCCGGTGTGGAAGGTGGCGTGCACGGCGTAGGGGTCGGCCGTGTCGTACCGCAGGCCTGCGGGGACAGGCAGGGAGGACTCGCTCGACACAACGAGGCGCAGGTGCAGCTCGCAGCTGACCGTGGTGTTCATAAGCGCCAGGGCCTTTCGCTCAGTGTGCGCTCGGGGATTCGCACGTCGGCGAAATCGACATGCCACCTACGGTGCCGTTGTAAACCCCTCTGAGTGTTTTGCGTGTGTTTACGTAACTCTTCCGGCCGAGAACCGGTACGGGAGCTACGACCATTCCGGTGACCGGAAACGCTCGGGTAGGGTTTGGTCGTATGAATACGGGGAGTAACGAACCGGGCGAGGTCGCCGCGGCCTCGGACGGGAGTGAGGTGGACGGGACGACAACGGACGGGGCACGTGCCGAGCAGGGGCTCGGATCGCGGGCGCCCGCATTCATCAAGGCGCGCCGGGCACTGCACCTGAGCTGGCAGGCCGGGGTCTTCACGGTCGGCCTCGCGGTCGTGGTCGCGGGCATCATCCTGCTGCCGTTGCCCGGTCCCGGCTGGGTGGTCATCTTCGGCGGCATGGCGATCTGGGCGACCGAGTTCGTCTGGGCCCAGCTGGTGCTCCGCTGGACCAAGCGCAAGGTCACGGAGGCGGCCCAGAAGGCCCTCGACCCCAAGGTGCGCCGCCGCAACATCGCGCTCACGACGGTCGGCCTGATGATCGTCGCCGGCCTTGTCGGGGTCTACCTCTCCAAGTTCGGCATAGTGATGCCCTGGAAGATCGAGGAGTGACCCGGCCACCGGCCACGGGCCCCCGGCGACTGGTCGGGGGCACCCCCTGACATGGGGTAATGTTCTTCCTGCGCCCGGGCGATTAGCTCAGTGGGAGAGCGCTTCGTTCACACCGAAGAGGTCACTGGTTCGAACCCAGTATCGCCCACCCGAAACTGCGGCCCACCTGCGAAAAGCAGGTGGGCCGCAGTCGTTCGCGGCCCGGTGGCCCGGCGAGGGGCTGTGGCGACGGCGGTCGCGTGAGCGGCGCGCCCCGCTGCCGGCCGGTGAGGCTCACGTAGGGGCGGTGAGGCCGGGTACGGCCCGACGAGGGTCGCGTACGGGCGGTGAGGGCCGGGCGCGGGTGCGAACGGGTTTCACAGGGCCAGGCGAGCGGTTCGGCGGGCCCGGTCCCGCCGTCCGGCGGGGGAGTGGCCAAGCGCGGGGCGGAGGCGAGCGGCGGACGGAGGCCGGACGCGGCTCGTCGTCGGTGCGTCGGGGGTCGGTGACCTCGCCGGGGGTGGGTCGGGGGTCCTGGGCCTCGCCCGGGGTGCGTCGGGTCCTGCTGGTCCCGTCGGCGGTGTGCCGGAGTCCTGGTGGCCGAGTCGGTCCGCCGGAGCGCGGGATCCTTCCTCCCGCCCCACTCGTGGCCACGGTCGGCGCAGGTGAGGCGCGTGGGCACCGGCTGCGTCGTGCTGTGCGCGATGCGGAAGATTTCCCGCTCGGCCCTGCCCGGCGGCACCTTCTCGGTCGGCTGATGTGCCGGCCGCAGTGGTCGGAGGTTTCGCCGTGCCGCCTGCCTCCGCGCGTCGGATCCGTCCCCCGTCCTCACCCCCTGTCCACCCCCATTCCCGATGCGCGCTCCGAGCGGCCTGCCCCTCCGAGCCGCTCGCCCCCGAACCACTCATCGAAGCCAAGCCGTAACCCCGCCCGCGGCAAGCCGCCTCACGTTCGACCACCCGACCGTACGGCCCCCCACCTGCGACGTCACCCGCCGCGCAGCCCCGGCCCCCCGCACCGCACCGCGCCGCCCCGCCGCCCCGGTCACAAGAAATTCCTGTCCGAATCATTGACGCCTCACCGGGCCCTCCGTAACTTGTGCCAGCAAGCGCTTACTTGAAACGATTCATGCGAGCGGCGGCGACCGCTGCGGGGAGGGGCCCGACTGTGGGAACCAGCAGGAATGTGGAGAGGCGGACCATCCTGAAGGCGGCCGGTGCCTCGGCGGCCGTGCTCGGGCTGGGGGCGACGACGGCGTGCGGTGGCGACAGCGGCTCCGGGGACGGAACGGTGACGATCCGTTACTCGTGGTGGGGCGCCGACGAGCGGGCGAAAAAGATCAATCAGACCATCACTCTCTTCGAGAAGAAGTACCCGAAGATCAAGGTGAAGACGGACTTCCAGGACTATCAGTCCTTCTGGGAGAAGTTCCAGACGCAGGCTGCCGGCGGAAATCCCCCGGACGTTTTCCAGAATGCCGTCGGATTTCTTCGGAAGTACGACAAGAGAGGAATTCTGCTCGACCTCAACTCCCAGGTGAAGGCCGGCAATCTGAGCCTGGATCACTTCCGTGCGGGCGTCACCAAGGTCGGCGAAGTCGACGGCAAGCAGCTCGGCGTTCCCGTCGGCTCGAACACCATGGCGCTGGTCATCGACAAGAAGGTGTTCGAGAAGGCGGGCGTGGACCCGCAGACCGGCTGGACCTGGGACGAGTACTTCAAGGCCCTGAAGACCATCCACGACAAGACGAAGATCGCGGGCGACACGGGCTACTTCTCCATCATGTACCTGTACGACCTGTACCTCCGCCAGAACGGCAAGGCCTTCTACACCAAGGACGGACTCGGCTTCGACAAGGCCGATCTGACGGAGTGGTGGCAGGACGGCTACAGCCGCGTCAAGGCGGGCATCGTCACCGATCCGAAGATCGTCGCCCAGGACCAGCCCAAGTCCTCGCTCTCCTCCGGCCACGCGGCCTCCGAGTTCACCTGGGACAACTTCACGGTCCGCTACTCGGCGGAGGGCACCAGCACCTACGGCCTCGGCCCGATCCCCACCACCGACGGCACGCACACCGGCCAGTACCTCGCCTCCCTGATGCTGAGCGCCTCCGCCCGCACCGCGCACCCCAAGGAAGTCGCCCAGTTCATCGACTTCATGGTCCACGACCCCCAGGTCGGCAAGATCATGGGCTACGACCGCGGCATCCTGGCGAGCACCGAGCAGTACGCGGCGTTCCAGCCGACCGATCCGGTCAGCAAGGAGATCGCCCAGTACGAGGACGACACCGCCAAGGCTGGTGTGCTCGGCACGATCACCCCGCACCCGTCCGGCGCCGACACCATCGAAGCCGCCTTCCTGCGCATCGGCGGCGACATGTCGCAGGGCAAGACCAAGGTCTCCGACGCGGTGAAGCAGTTCTTCTCCGAGTCCGAGGCCGCCTTCCAGGCCTGACCAGTCCGATGGGAACTGCCGTGACGCTCGTCAAGGACTCCGCTCCCGCCGCCCGCAGGGCACACCCCGCCGCCCCCGCCACGCTGCGGCGGCGGGGCCGCCGGGAGAACCTCGCCGGCTACCTCTTCATGTCCCCGTGGATCGCGGGCTTCCTGCTGCTGACCGCGGGCCCGATGGTCGCCTCGCTCTACTTCGCGTTCACCGACTACAACCTCTTCAACACCCCGAAGTGGGTCGGCCTCGACAACTTCACCCGGATGTTCGACGACCCGAGGTGGCAGAAGTCGGTCGAGGTGACGGCGAAGTACGTGGTCATCGGCACCCCGATCAAGCTGCTGCTCGCCCTCGGCGTGGCCCTGCTGCTTGCCCAGAGCCGCCGCGGCCAGGCCTTCTACCGGGCCGCCTTCTACGCCCCCTCGCTGATCGGCGCGAGCGTCTCGGTCGGCTTCGTCTGGCGGTCGCTCTTCTCCGACGGCGCCATCGTGGACCGCACCCAGTCCTTCCTCGGCTTCCACGTCGGCGGCTGGGTCGGCAACCCGGACTGGATCCTCTACAGCCTGGTCGCCCTGACGGCATGGCAGTTCGGTGCCCCCATGGTCATCTTCCTCGCCGGACTCAAACAGGTCCCCAGGGAGCTCTACGAAGCGGCTGAGATGGACGGAGCCGGGCCGTTCCGGAAGTTCTGGAACATCACCCTGCCGATGATCTCCCCGGTGCTCTTCTTCAACGTGCTGCTGGAGACCATCCACTCCTTCCAGATCTTCGGCTCGGCGTACGTCGTCTCCAACACCCAGTGCGGCCCGGCCGACGCCACGCTCGTCTACACCTGTTACCTCTACCAGCAGGGCTTCAAGAACGCCCAGATGGGCTTCGCGGCCGCGATGGCCTGGATGCTGCTGCTCGCGGTCGCGCTGGTGACGGCCGTCCTCTTCTGGTCCCAGAAGAAATGGGTGCACTACGAGGAGGACGCCCGATGAGCGCGACCACCACGAAACCGTCCCTGCTGAACCGCCGCCGGACCGGTTCCCTCGCCTGGCACCTCGGTGCCCTGCTGGTCCTCGCGGTCATCCTCTACCCGGTCGTCTGGGTGATCGGCGCCTCGTTCAAGCCCAGCAAGGACATCATCAACAGCCTCACGCTGTTCCCGTCCCACCCGATCCTGAGCAACTTCAAGAGCCTCGCCGAAGGCATAGCGGATGTCTCGATCTGGACCTTCTTCCAGAACTCCCTCTTCTACGCCGTCGGTGCCGTGGTCGGCGTCCTCGTCTCCTGCTCGCTCACCGCCTACGCCTTCGCGCGCATCCGGTTCGCCGGCCGCAACCTGCTCTTCTCACTGATGATCGGCACACTCCTGCTGCCGTACCACGTGCTGCTGATCCCGCAGTACGTGATGTTCCAGAAGCTGGGCTGGATCAACACCTACGCCCCGCTGCTGATCGGCAAGTACCTCGCCACCGAGGCCTTCTTCGTTTTCCTGATGGTGCAGTTCATGCGCAACCTGCCCAGGGAACTGGACGAGGCGGCCCGGCTCGACGGCTGCGGACACTTCCGTATCTACTGGTCGATCGTGCTGCCGCTGTGCAGGCCCGCCCTCATCACCAGCGCGATCTTCACCTTCATCAACGCCTGGAACGACTTCATGGGTCCGCTGATCTACCTCAACGAACCCGGCAAGTACACGGTCTCCCTGGGCCTGATGATGTTCCGCGACTCCGACGGCGTGGCCGCCAACTACGGCGGGATGATCGCCATGTCCCTGGTCGCGCTGCTGCCCGTGCTGCTGTTCTTCCTCGCCTTCCAGCGCTATCTGATCGACGGAATGGCGACCTCCGGACTGAAGGGCTGATGACGTCGTGGCCGACGTGCGCACCAAGCCGTCCGTCTTCACGGAGAAGTTCGGCGTCTTCGCCGAGTGTCTGCTCACCGGGGTGTGGATCGCGATCGCTTCCCTGGGGGTCGTCACGTACCCGGCCGCCTTCGCCGCCGGTGCCCGGCATCTGCGCCGTCGCACCGGCCAAGTAGGCGGCGGCTGGCGGGAGTTCGTCGCGGACTTCCGGGACGCCGTGCGCGGCGGCTGGGTCGTCGGGCTCGTCGGCTGGGGTGCGGTAGCGGTCGCCTGGGTGGACGTCCAGGCCGTGCGCGCCGGGCTGCCCGGCGGACCGCTCGTCGGGGCCGTGGGCCTGTTCGCGGTGATCGGCCTCGCGGTCGCGGGGCTCCGCGCGGCGGCCGTCTGGACGCCCGGCGACCGCTGGCGCACCCTGCTCGCGGCCGCCGGCCGCCGTACCGTCCTCGACCCCGGCGGATCCTTCCTGCTCGTCGGGGGAGCGGTCCTCGTGGTCTGTTCCGCCCTGCTCATCGCACCGCTGGCGGTGCCCGTACTGGGCGCCGTCGCGGCGGCGGCCGTCGCGGTGGAGGAACGCCACCGCCGCCGCTGACCGGCCTCTTGTCAGGGGCGTCGCCTGCGGCGTCGCACCTCTCTCTGTCATGCCCCTGACCACCCTGCACTCGCACGGAAAGGAAAGGCGGAAACATGTCTCCCATCCCCCGCAGGTCACTCCTCAAGGCGGCCGCCGTGGCCGGCGCCGCCGCCCAGTTCAGCTGGGCGCTGGGAACGAAGGAAGCACAGGCCGCGCCCAGAGCCGAGGCTGCCGACGCGGACCCGGTGACCCTGGACTGGCTGGAGGACGGCGGCCTCGGCGCCGCGCCCGGTTCGACCGTCGGTGTGCCCTGGCCGATGGGCGCGTTCCAGGAGGACCAGACCTTCGCGCTGACGGACGAGGACGGCAAGGACGTGGCCGTCCAGTCCTGGCCGATCGCCTACTGGCCGGACGGCTCCCTCAAGTGGACCGCCCACGCGATCAGTTCCGGGAACGGGAAGCTCACGCTCGCGGCGGGCGACGCGACCGCGCCCGACCGGAAGGTCACCGTCGACAGGAGCGGCGGCACCATCGACGTGTCCACCGGCGTGATCGCGGTGAAGATCGGCAAGAACGGCTCCACGATCATCAAGTCCGTCACCCGGGGTTCCACCGAGATCGCCAGGAACGGGCGGCTGGTCCTCATCCGCCAGCCCGAGGTCGAGGACGAGGACCAGGGCACGGTCAAGACCGAGCGCTTCGACGGCGCGATCGACTCCGTCACCGTCGAACAGGACGGCCCGGTCCGCGCGGTCGTCCGCATCGACGGCAAGCACCGCAAGGGAAGCCGCAGTTGGCTGCCGTTCTCGATCCGGCTCTACTTCTACGCGGGCGCCGACTCCTTCCGTATGGTCCACACGATCACCTACGACGGCACCCAGGAGCCGGGCAAGGCCGGTGGTGACTTCATCCGCGGGCTCGGCGTCCGCTTCAGCGTGCCGATGCGCGACGAGGCCTACGACCGGCACATCCGGATCGGGGGTGAGGGAACCGGCCTGCTGCGGGAGGCCGTCCAGGGCATCACCGGACTGCGCCGCGACCCGGGCGCGGCCGTGCAGGCGGCTCAGTACGCGGGCCAGAAGCTGCCCGACCCGTCCACCTGGGACCAGCGCGTCACCACCCGCCTCCAGTACATCCCGCACTGGGGCGACTACACCCTCTCCCAGCTCTCCGCCGACGGGTTCACGCTCCGCAAGCGCACCAGGAAGGGGTACGGCTGGATCGCGGCCGGCGGCGGCAAGCGGGCCTCCGGATTCGGGTACGTGGGCGGCGCGAGCGGCGGATTCTCCTTCGGGCTCAGGGACTTCTGGGAGAAGTTCCCGGCCCAGCTCGACATCCGCGACGCCCACACCGGCGCGGCCGAGGTCACCCTCTGGCTCTGGTCGCCCGAGGCCCAGCCGATGGACCTGCGCTTCTATCACGACGGCATGGGCCAGGACACCTACGCCGAACAGCTCGAAGGCCTCAACATCACCTACGAGGACTACGAGCCGGAGTTCGGCACCCCCTACGGCATCGCCCGTACCTCGGAACTGCTGTTCTGGGCCAACGAGACGACACCGACGCCCGAGGCGCTGGCCGACCAGGTCGAAGCGGTCCGGGTGCTCCCGCAACTCACCGCCCCGCCGGAGCAGTTGATCAAGGCCAAGGTCTTCGGCCCGGGCCTGTTCTCCGAGCCCGACCGCTCCACCGCCGCCAAGGCGAAGATCGAGGACCACCTCGACTTCCTCTTCACCTACTACAAGGACCAGGTGGAGCAGCGCCGTTGGTACGGTTTCTGGGACTACGGCGACTTCATGCACACCTACGACACCGTGCGCCACCAGTGGCGGTACGACGTCGGCGGCTACGCCTGGGACAACTCCGAACTCTCGCCCGACCTCTGGCTCTGGTACGCGTACCTGAGAAGCGGCCGCTCCGACATCTTCCGGTTCGCGGAGGCGCTGACCCGGCACACCGGTGAGGTCGACGTCTACCACATCGGCCAGTGGGCCGGCCTCGGCACCCGGCACGGCGTACAGCACTTCGCCGACAGCGCCAAGCAGCAGCGCATCTCCAACACCACCTACCGGCGCTTCTACTACTTCCTCACCGCCGACGAACGCGTGGGCGACCTCATGGCCGCCAATGTCGACTCCGACGAGACCTTCCTCGTCCTCGACCCGCTGCGCAAGGTCCGCACCGACCCCTACACCCCCGACCGGCACGCCCTGTCCATCGGCTTCGGCACCGACTGGAGCGGCCTGGTGTCGGCCTGGCTCACCGAGTGGGAACGCAAGGGCCCCAAGTGGGAGAAGGCCAAGGCGCGCGTCCTGTCGACCATGGAGGGCATCGCCGCCCAGCCCAACGGCTTCGTCCAGGGCAGTGGCCTCTACGACCTCGACACCGGCAAGTTCGCCACCGCGGACACCCCGGTCGTCTCGGTCTCCCACCTCTCCGCGGTCTTCGGCCTCAACGAACTCTGCGCCGAACTCATCTACCTGGTCGACATGCCGAAGTTCGACGAGGTGTACTTCGACTACTGCCGCTACTTCAACGCCACCAAGGCCGAACAGGCGGCACGCTACGGCTCCAACTTCGGCACCCTGCTGCTCTTCCAGGGCCACTCGCGGCTCGACGCCTACGCCGCCGTACAGACCGGTGACGAGACGCTGGCCAAGCGCGCGTGGACGAAGTTCTACGGTTCCGACGGCTACACGGAGTCCTCGCCGTGGAAGACCGAGGCGCTGTCCGGCCCGGTCACGCTCGTCGCGGGCAGCGAGGCGAGCTGGGTGTCCTCCAACGACACCGCGCTGTACGGGCTCGCGGCCATCGAGAACCTGGCCCTGCTGGGCGACAAGATGCCCTCCTAGCAGGTGAGAGGGGAGCGCCGTCGCACGGGCGGCGGCGCTCGCATCCCTGAGTGTGGTCCAGGTCACCCCGTGCGGCATGAGTACGCGTACTCAGACCCGGCACACGGGCAGACTCCGTCCATGGACTGGACCCACTACAGCTTCCTCAGCCGGTGGCCGCTGCCCTTCGGGACCACGGCCGTCTTCCGGGCGCTCGAACGAGTCGAGGACTATCCCGACTGGTGGCCCCAGGTGCGTTCGGTGACCCGCCTGAACGACACCACGGGCGTCATCACCATCCGTTCCGTCCTGCCGTACGACATGACCTTCACCGCGCGCGAGACGCGGCGGGATCCCGAGGCCGGCGTGCTGGAGATCGAGATGAGCGGCGACATCAAGGGCTGGGCCCGCTGGACGGTCACCGCCGATGGCGCCGGCACGCTCGCTCGTTACGAGCAGGTCGTCGACGTCGAAAAGCCGCTGCTGCGACGACTGGCCGTCCCCGGGCGGCCGTTCTTCCGTCTCAACCACCGGCTGATGATGCGGTCGGGACGACGGGGACTGCTCGGGCACCTGCAAGCGGTTTGAACGAAACGCGCCGGTCCCTGTATTGTTCACTGCGTTCCCGGGCGATTAGCTCAGTGGGAGAGCGCTTCGTTCACACCGAAGAGGTCACTGGTTCGAACCCAGTATCGCCCACCACCGGGAAGGCCGGTCTGCCTGCGCAGACCGGCCTTTTTGTGTCTGCCGTGCGTCTTGAGGGGGGTCTCATGAGCGTGGGGAAAGACAAGGAGAGGCGACGGAGAAAGGTTTCCGTGAGCCGGCGCAGGGTGTGGGCGCTGGGCGTCGTCGCAGGCGTCATGGTGGTGCTCGCCGCGATCGTCGCCGGCGGGCAGGCCAGCGCCTCCGCGTCGGCACCGACCCGGTGTACGACTCCGCGCCCCCTCGATCGTACCGACCTGCTGCTCGCCGCCACGGACGGCGGAGGCGGCGGTTCCTGTTGAATCCTCCCCTCCCTGAGGGAGGGGATTCCTGGCTCAGGCTGCCTCCTGGAGCAGCGCTCCAGGAGGTCTTGCGCCACCAGCACCAGCCGGGTTGAGACCAGCCCGGACGAGCATCACGTGTGCGGAGTTCTTGTCCCTCGGGGACACGGTCTTGCACACGGTGCAGGTGTGATTGCGTTCACCCAGCGGCATTGCGTGCTTGGCTCTCGCTCCGCAGTGCGCGCAGTCCATCGTGGTGTATGCAGGGTGTACGAGGCGGATGTCCCGTCCATGCTTGCGGCCCATCTCGATCAGAGCCGTCCTGGTGGCACCGATGGCGGCGTCAGCAGCTTTGCGGGCCATCGTGGTCCTGGCGAGGAACTTCGGCTTGAAGTCCTCGACAGCGACGGCATCGTGGTCGCGGACGACCTTCTTGGCCCATTTGCGGCCGGTGTCCTGCCGCTGCCGGGCCACTTTCTTGTGCGCCCTGGCCCGCAAGTACTTCGCGTCGCGGTAGCCCTTCGAGGTGTGATGGCCCTTCTTCGGTCTGCGGCGGGCCATCATCCGGTCGTACCGGGTCAACCTCGCCTGAGCCTTCCTGCCGTGCCCGGCATGGGGCAGGTCGTGATCGTCGGATGTGGTGGTGGCGGTCTCTTTCACACCCCAGTCGACGCCGATCACCCGGCCGGTCTCCGGCAGGGGTTCGGCCTGGGCGGGGACGACGAACGAGGCATACCAGTGCCCGAGGCTGTCCTGGTACACACGCACCGAGGAGGGCTCTGTCGGCAACTCCCGCGACCACACCACCGTCACGACGATGCCGCCCGCCAGATGCAGCCTGCCGTGCCTCAGCCGGAAGCCGCGCTGGGTGTAGTTGAGGCTCGCCAGCGCCTCGCGCTTCTTCTTGTGCCTGGGCATTCCGGCCCGGCGGTGCATCGGCAACCGCTCCCGGATGTCCTTGTGCGCCTTGGCACGGGAGCGGCCGAAGCCACGGATGACCTGCTGCTGGCAAACCGACGAACCCGCACGCAGCCACGGCGTACAGGCGCGGGCCTCTGTCAGCATCCGATCGAGCTGCGCCGGGCCGCACGTGGCCTTCTGCCCGGTGGCTTTGCTGTGCAGGTGAACGGCCCTGGACTTGGTGACACACTCGTTCCAGACCCACCGGCACCGGTCCCACTCCGCCGAGAGAGCACTGCGCGCGGCAGACGGCACGCGCAGCCGGTAGGTGTACCGGGCACGGCCTACGCCATCAGTCCCCACCGCTTCCGCCACGCCGACACCCCGCCTTCGATCCCGTCACCCGCCCCTGCGCTCACACGACCATACGAGCGAGATCCGCACACCCACACCCCACTCTCGCCGCCACTACCCCCGTCGGCGAACATGGGAACACATATTCACCTTCACGCGGCTCCGTCGGGGGAGCGCGGTGGCGCTCCGCACCCACGGGCCGGATACGGCGAGGCTTCGCGTCGCCGTCACGGGATGCGATTCCTGCCGGCGTGAACGCCGGGTCCTTCTCACAAGACACCAGGCGAAAGACGGGGCGCCAGGGTTGGCGCTCCGCCCCTCACGCCGCCGTCGGCAGCTCCGGCCGCAGCGGCCAGTCCTGGTTCACCGTCTCCGGTGTGCCGCTGCGCGTGAACCACGCCTGAAGGCCACGCGCCTGGGCCGCGTGCCACGTCGTCTGCAGCGTGTGCAGCTCGGCCGGGGTCAGGCGCTCAAGCCGGGTCGCGAAACGGCGGCCCAGCGCCCGTACGACCTCCAGGGCCGCGAGCGCGTCCGCGCCCGCGTCGTGCGCACCCTCCAGGGTGACCTCGTAGTGCGCGCACAGGTCGGTCAGGGTGCGGCGGCCCTTGCGGTAGCGGTCCAGATGTTTGTCCAGGACCCGGGGGTCGAGCACGAGCAGCGGGCTCGCCTCGAACCAGCGGTCCAGCGACGACGCCCGATGGCGGCGCAACTCGCGGTCCAGCAGAGTCAGATCGAACGGCGCGTTCATCACCACCAACGGGCGGCGCATCGCCGCGTGTTCGGCCAGCTCCTCGGCTATCTCATGCATCACCGGCGCCGGCCAGCGGCCGTTGCGCTGCAGATGCTCGTCCGTCAGCCCGTGCACCGCCGTGGCGCCTTCCGGCACCGGCACGCCCGGGTTCACCAGCCAGCGGGTCGCCCTCGGCCGGGTGCCCGGGGCGTCCTGGACGACGACGGCGGCCGACACGATCCGGTCGGTCTCGACATCAACGCCCGTGGTCTCCGTGTCGAAGGCGGCCAGGGGCCCCTCGTACCAGCACGTCATGTCTACACAACTCCTCGTTCACCCACGGCAGGTGACGTTCCGTCTTCTGCCTGTTTGGTGATACCCGGGCCGTTTGCGACGTACGCCGGAAGGACACAACAGGAGTGCGGGTCTTTGCAGTTCAGCGGCCCGCCACGGGGAAACTCTTTGGCTGGGAAGGCTGTTGGTCATGGCGATAGCGCAGCCCGAACGGGGCGGGCTGCTGCCCGAACGTACGGGCCCCCATCGCGGCACACTCGCGACCACCGCCTGCATGGAGACACTGCAGGTGGGCTATCTGCATGCCGTCGCGGCGGCGGCCGGCTGCTCGCTGTCCCAGCCGTTTCCGGACAACGGCATCGACTGGCACGTCAGCCATGGCTCGCCCGGGCACACCGTCGACGACGAGGTGACCATAAAGGTGCAGCTCAAGTGCACGTACCAGATCGCACCCAACCCGCCGGGACGTTTCTTCTCCTTCACGCTCGACAACGACCACCTGCGCAAGCTCGCCCGCACACCGGTGTCCGTGCACAAGATCCTGGTGGTGATGCTGGTCCCGCGCTCCCAGGACGACTGGCTGCGCGCCAGCCACGACCGGCTCGATCTGCGCCACTGCTGCTACTGGGTCAACCTGGCAGGGCACCCGATCACCGGCCGCCACCGGACCACCGTGCGGGTCCCGACCTCGCGCATCTTCGACGACCGGGCGCTCTGCGAGATCATGACGCGGGTCGGGACGGGAGGACGACCATGAGGCACCGTCCGTACGAGGAGCAGTTGCGGGAGGTCAGGCCGCATCCCGACGATCTCCACGGGCCCCACTGGAACCATCCCCCCGAGCCCGCCGACGTCGACCCGGCCGTGCTCGGCGCCCTGCTGCGCCGGCACGGCTGGCAGCGGCGCGGGGGAGCACCGGGACGGTACGGCCGCTGGACCCCACCCGGGCCGGGCAACACCGGCACCAGCCTGCTGGTACCCGAGAGCCGCGCCTTCCCGGACAGTGACGACCTGCTCGGGGAGGCGCTCACGGCTCTGGTGCGCAGCGGTACGCCCGCCGCGCGCGAGGTGCTGGTGGGGCTCGCCGTGCCCAGCGACGAGATCCGCTGGTGGCGGGACGTGCCCAGCGGGCCGGCGGACACCGCGTCCTGGACCGTCGAGGAGCAGTTGCGCACCGCCGCCCGGCAGACCCTGCTGGCCGGTGCGCTCGCCACCCGTGCGCGTGCCGGTTACTACGGCGCCCGACACAAGCGCGCGGCCGCCGCGCTGCTGGAGTCCGTCCTCGTCGGCTCGGCGGAGGGCGGGCGCGGCCTGGCCGCCTTCGTGCCCGTGGGCACCGGCCGGCCCCTCGCCGTCCGCCTCCACCAGGCCCTGTACGCGGCCCGCGAGGCCATCGACTACCAGCGGGCCACCGGCGGCATGGACGCCTTCGACGGAGCCGTCGAGGCCGGCGTGAGCCGCGAACTGACCGACGCCCTCGTCACGCTCGTGCGCGGGACCGAAGGGGCCCGCATCTCCGTGGAGTGGGCGCCGGGCGCCGGGGTCCCCGACGACTGCGCGGCCACCACCGAGCCCGTCGAGTTCTCGCCCGGCGACCTGCCCGTGCTGCGCGAGGCCGGAGCCCGCTATCTGCGTGAGGAACCCTCCGTCGCGGTCCGCGTCACCGGAACCGTGGTCCGGATGCGCCGCTCCGACCCGCGCGGCGAGGGCGCGGTCCGGCTGCGGGTGATCGCCGGGGCCGAGGTGCCGTACGTCCGGCTCACCCTCGACGAGGAGGACTACCGGATCGCCGGGCAGGCCCACCTCGTCGGACTCCCGGTGCGGGTGCACGGCCGCCTGGAGAGCCGGGGCGGCTTCCGACGGCTGTCCGGCGCCTCCGGGGTCGTACCGGTGCAGGTGGAGGAGGCCGACCGGGACCGGCTGCTGAAGTCCCTCCAGGAGAACCTCGACTTCTTCGAGGAAGCCTGCCACGGGGACGACTGCGACTGACCGGGAACGGTGCTTCACAAAGTGTGACCGTTTCGCAGTCGGCGGGGCCGGGTCGGTACGATCCGGTATTGCGCGCGCTCCTGGTACGGCGCCCGCATCCGCCTTCAGTCAGGAGAGACCGGTGTCAGACGTCCGTGTGATCATCCAACGCGATTCCGAGCGGGAAGAGCGCGTGGTGACGACGGGCACTACGGCCGCCGAGCTCTTCGCCGGCGAGCGCTCGATCGTCGCCGCCCGGGTGGGCGGTGAGCTCAGGGACCTCGCGTACGAGGTGAAGGACGGCGAGACCGTCGAGGGCGTCGAGATCTCGTCCGAGGACGGTCTCAACATCCTGCGTCACTCCACCGCGCACGTCATGGCCCAGGCCGTCCAGGAGATCTTCCCCGAGGCCAAGCTGGGCATCGGCCCGCCGGTCAAGGACGGCTTCTACTACGACTTCGACGTGGCGAAGCCGTTCACGCCCGAGGATCTCAAGGCCATCGAGAAGAAGATGCAGGAGATCCAGAAGCGCGGGCAGAAGTTCGCCCGCCGCGTGGTCACCGACGAGGCGGCCCGCGAGGAGCTGGCGAACGAGCCGTACAAGCTGGAACTGATCGGCCTCAAGGGCTCGGCGTCGAGCGACGACGGCGCGGATGTCGAGGTCGGCGCCGGTGAGCTGACGATCTACGACAACCTGGACGCCAAGACCGGCGAGCTGTGCTGGAAGGACCTCTGCCGCGGCCCGCACCTGCCGTCCACCCGCCTGATCCCGGCGTTCAAGCTGATGCGCAACGCGGCCGCCTACTGGCGCGGCAGCGAGAAGAACCCGATGCTCCAGCGCATCTACGGCACCGCCTGGCCGTCCAAGGACGAGCTGAAGGGGTACCTGGACTTCCTCGCCGAGGCCGAGAAGCGCGACCACCGCAAGCTGGGCAACGAGCTGGACCTGTTCTCCATCCCGGAGCAGATCGGTTCCGGCCTCGCCGTCTTCCACCCCAAGGGCGGCATCGTCCGCCGCGTGATGGAGGACTACTCGCGCCGCCGGCACGAGGAGGAGGGCTACGAGTTCGTCTACACCCCGCACGCCACGAAGGGGAAGCTCTTCGAGACGTCCGGGCACCTGGACTGGTACGCCGAGGGCATGTACCCCCCCATGCAGCTCGACGAGGGCGTGGACTACTACCTCAAGCCCATGAACTGCCCGATGCACAACCTGATCTTCGACGCGCGCGGCCGGTCCTACCGTGAACTGCCGCTGCGCCTCTTCGAGTTCGGGACCGTGTACCGGTACGAGAAGTCGGGTGTCGTGCACGGCCTGACCCGGGCCCGCGGCTTCACCCAGGACGACGCGCACATCTACTGCACCAAGGAGCAGATGGCGGAGGAGCTCGACAAGACGCTCACCTTCGTCCTGAACCTGCTGCGCGACTACGGCCTCACCGACTTCTACCTGGAGCTGTCCACCAAGGACCCGGAGAAGTTCGTCGGCTCCGACGAGGTCTGGGAGGAGGCCACGGAGACGCTCCGCGCGGTCGCCGAGAAGCAGGGCCTCCCGCTCGTCCCCGACCCGGGCGGCGCCGCCTTCTACGGGCCGAAGATCTCCGTGCAGGCCAAGGACGCCATCGGCCGCACCTGGCAGATGTCGACCGTCCAGCTCGACTTCAACCTGCCCGAGCGCTTCGACCTGGAGTTCACCTCCGCCGACGGCTCCAAGCAGCGTCCGGTGATGATCCACCGCGCCCTGTTCGGCTCCATCGAGCGGTTCTTCGCGGTGCTCCTGGAGCACTACGCGGGCGCCTTCCCGGCCTGGCTGGCGCCGGTGCAGGCGGTGGGCATCCCGATCGGCGACGGGCACGTCGAGTACCTGCAGAAGTTCGCCGCCGAGGCCAAGAAGAAGGGCCTGCGCGTCGAGGTCGACGGCTCCTCGGACCGTATGCAGAAGAAGATCCGCAACGCCCAGAAGCAGAAGGTGCCCTTCATGGTCATCGCGGGCGACGAGGACATGGCGGCCGGTTCGGTCTCCTTCCGCTACCGCGACGGCTCGCAGGAGAACGGCATCCCGTTCGACGAGGCCATCGCCAAGATCGTGAAGGTGGTCGAGGAGCGGACCCAGGTCTGACCCCGCCCGGCTTCGAAGGGGCCCTCGGAGATCACTTCTCCGGGGGCCTCTGCTCTTCGTCGCCCAGCGAGAACCGCTGCATCAGGAACGACGAGAACGACCCCGTGACCGTGCCCAGCAGCGCCAGACCGCAGGCCATCAGCCCGACCGCGATGATCCGGCCCGTGGCGGTCACCGGGACGAAATCGCCGTAGCCGACGGTGCTGAGGGTTTCGCAGGTCCACCAGAGGGAGTCGCCGAAGGTCAGGATCGTCGCGTCCGGGGCCGAGCGTTCGGCCTGGTAGACGGCGAGCGCCCCCGCGAAGCCCAGCAGTGCGATCGACAGCGCCGAGTAGGTCGCCACGCGCGCGTGCAGCCCGAGCCGGGGCTCACCGTGCCGCCGCTGCATCGCCTCGTAGGTCCGTACGACCCGCAGTGGCCGCAGCAGGGGCAGCACCAGCACGACGGTGTCCAGCCAGTGCCGCCGTACGAACCGCGGGCCCTCGCCGCTGAGCCGCCAGCGCACCGCGTAGTCGACGGCGAACATCGCCCAGGTCCCGTAGGTCAGTGTCAGGAGGACGGCGTGTACGGCCCCGGGCAGGTTCGGCTCCAGCACATGCACCGCGTACGAGCCCAGGAAGACCAGTGACGCGATGCCGAGAGGGAGGTCGGTCCCGCGATCCCAGCGGTCCAGCCGGCTGCCGTCGTCCATCCGCCCAGCTTCGCCGTCGACCGGGTTCTCCCGGCCCCGGCGACACGCCGCGAACGGGCGAAGCCATATGCTGCCTAGCATGACGAGTGAGCCGGAACAGCAGATCGGAGTGGGGACGCAGGACGCGTTCCAGCGCCTGTGGACGCCCCACCGGATGGCCTACATCCAGGGTGAGAACAAGCCGACCGGCCCGGGGGCCGACGACGGCTGTCCCTTCTGCTCGATCCCGGCCAAGTCCGACGAGGACGGGCTGATCGTCCGGCGCGGCGAGCACGTCTACGCGGTGCTCAACCTCTACCCGTACAACGGCGGCCACCTGATGACGGTCCCGTACCGCCATGTCGCCGACTACACGGACCTGACTGGCCCGGAGACGGCCGAGCTGGCCGAGCTGACGAAGCAGGCGATGACCGCGCTGCGCAGCGCGTCCGGCGCCCACGGCTTCAACATCGGCATGAACCAGGGCTCGGTGGCGGGCGCCGGTATCGCGGCCCACCTGCACCAGCACATCGTGCCGCGGTGGGGTGGCGACACGAACTTCATGCCGGTGGTGGGCCACACACGCGTGCTGCCGCAGTTGCTGGCCGACACCAGGAAGATGCTGGCCGAGGCTTGGCCGACGGCATGAACACGTAGCCCGTCCGGCGTTTGAGGACGAGGCCGTTCAGGCCGAAGCGGGGGTCTGGGGGGCGGCAGCCCCCAGGGCCGGTGCCCGCACCCACCTCTTCGGCCGAACCGCCGGAGGCTCACGCGTCGTACTTGTCGGCCTTCTTCGGCGACGCCTCCTGGACCGCCCCGCTGAGCGATCCCGCCCGCGCGTTGAACTTGTCCATGTTGACGTCGTGCTCCTGGAGCACGGTGAACGCGGCCCGGTGCACCGCACGCAGTATCGGCGTGGCCGCGCGCAGCGCGTCGTCGGCCATGAAGCGGTGGTTCCAGGGCTGGTCGGCCCAGGCGTGCCGCAGGCCGAACGGCTCGGGCAGGCCTATCGAACCGCCGAGCCACTTCAGCAGCGGCGGGTACCAGCTGAGCGTCGCCCGTGCGGCGAGCCGGACCACCTCGTCCGGGGTGACCAGCGGCAGCTTGATGGTCCGGGTCTCCCAGAACTTCACGGTCTTGGCGACCGTCTTGGTGGGTGCCTCCGGCTTGCTGCTGAAGAACCCGCTGAGTGGGCCCAGGGCGTGTCCGGTGACCTCGATGCGGAGGGTCTCCTTCAGCACGGTCACGGTGACCATCATCGTGATGATCAGTTCGCCGTTCCAGAGGTTCGGCCACTGCACGCCCAGATAGTGCCGCTCGCCCTTGTCGAAGTGGTTGTTGTTGCAGATCCTCTCCACGTCGCCGGGGCCCACCCGGTAGTCCCCCTCGGGCCGGGACACCGCCTTGGCGCCCTCTCCGACATGGGTGACGATCCAGTGCTTGACCTGCGGTTCCGGGAAGCCGCCGGTCTTGAGGTGCTGCCGGTGCAGCACGCTCAGTTCCTTCTCGACCTCCCGGATGACCGTCCACGCGCGGAACTCGTGCACGCCCTTGACCGGGTCCAGAGGGACCAGTTCCTCCGCGAGGTGCCAGGAGCCCCAGCGGGTGCCCATGCCGAGTATGCCCTTGGAGCCGGCGTAGAAGACCGAGTTGGACTGCTGCTCGGCGCTGAGCCGGGCCAGCGACTGGCGCAGCTGCTCGGCCGCCGCCTGGTCGGGGCTGGTCGGCACCGCCTCGGGGACCTTCGCACCGACGCTGCCGCCGGAGAGCAGACCGTCCCAGGCCGCGCGCAGGCTCTGCGCGGTGCTCTCGCACAGCCGCTTGGCCAGGTACCAGCCGACCACGGGGAGCACGATGCAGCCGCGTGCGTACCATCCCCAGAAGCCGGTGAGCGGCATCCGGATCAGGAAGATCACCGCGAGGACGCCGACGGCGGCCAGCAGGGCGCTGCCGAGCCCGGAGACCCGCTTGTTGCCGTTCTTCAGCATGGTGGCGCGGAGCTGGAAGACCAGCAGCCAGACCGCCAGGCCGGGCAGGAAGAGCACACCGAACAGGAACATGACGGCGGTAAGCCGCTGGTCGCGCTCCTTGCGGATGCGGTTGGCGGCGAGGCAGTGCTCGACGACCACCTGGGGCTCGCTGCCGAAGGACTGGATCAGCGGCTTGCGGTCGACGCCCAGCATGCGGTCGATGACCGCCTGGGAGTACGCCTCACCGAAGTTGGGCCGGAAGATCTTCGCCCACTTGCGGCCCTCGTTGACCGTGGACTGGTGCCACTCGTTGTCGGCCTTCTTGATCTCCTCCATGGGTGTGTCCCGGTAGGCCGCCGAGGCCAGGGCATAGGTCGGGGCCTGCGCCTCGCCGCCCGGCCTGGGCACCTGCGGCCCGAAGAAGTCCTCGAAGCTCATTCCCGCCCCCACTTGCCGCCGTCCCGCTCCTGCGGCCTTCCCGACTTCCGTACTCCGCACACCTGTTGATCAAGTACTCAGAGTATCCCCAGCCACCGACAACCGTCGGCGGACGGCCGAAGCCGCCCGCCGAACACCTGTGTTGTCGACTACCGGATCAACTAGGAGGCCTCCTTCACCTGTTCGCGGATCTTCTCGGCGATCTGCGGCGGCATCGGCTCGTGCCGCGCGTACGAGCGGCTGAACCGGGCCGTGCCGTGCGAGAGAGAGCGCAGGTCGACCGCGTAGCGGCCGATCTCGAACTCGGGCACCTCGGCCTTGATGAGGGTGCGCCCGCCGCTGGTCTGCTCGGTGCCGAGGACCCGGCCGCGCCTACCGGACAGATCGCTCATCACCGCGCCCACGTAGTCGTCGCCGACCAGGACGCTCACCTCGGCCACCGGTTCGAGCAGATGGATCTTCGCGTCGGCCGCGGCCTCCCGCAGCGCCAGCGCGCCCGCCGTCTGGAAGGCGGCGTCGGAGGAGTCCACCGAGTGGGCCTTGCCGTCGAGCAGGGTGACCCGCACGTCGACCAGTTGGTAGCCGGCGGCGACTCCCTTGGTGGCCTGGGCCCTGATGCCCTTCTCGACCGACGGGATGAACTGCCGGGGCACCGCGCCGCCGACCACCTTGTCGACGAACTCGATGCCCGAGCCGCCCGGCAGCGGCTCCACCTCGATCTCGCAGATCGCGAACTGCCCGTGCCCGCCGGACTGCTTGACGTGCCGGCCGCGCCCGGCGGACTTCCCGGCGAACGTCTCCCGCAGGGACACCTTGTGCGGTACGACGTCGACCTGGACGCCGTAGCGGCTGCGCAGCCGTTCCAGGGCGACGTCCGCGTGGGCCTCGCCGAGGCACCACAGCACCACCTGGTGGGTGTCCTGGTTCTGCTCCAGACGCATGGTCGGGTCCTCGGCGACCAGGCGGGACAGGCCCTGCGACAGCTTGTCCTCGTCCGCCTTGCTGTGCGCCTGGATGGCCAGCGGCAGCAGCGGGTCGGGCATCTCCCACGGTTCCATGAGCAGTGGGTCGTCCTTGCCGGAGAGGGTGTCCCCGGTCTCCGCGCGGCCGAGCTTCGCCACGCACGCGAGGTCACCGGCGATGACGTGCGTGACCGGCCGCTGCTGTTTGCCGAACGGCGTGGACAGGGCGCCGATCCGCTCGTCGACGTCGTGGTCCTCGTGGCCGCGGTCGGCCATGCCGTGCCCGGAGACATGGACCGTCTCGTCGGGACGCAGCGTGCCGGAGAAGACCCGGACCAGCGAGACCCGGCCGACGTACGGGTCGGACGCGGTCTTCACCACCTCGGCGACCAGCGGACCGTCCGTGTCGCACGGCTTGATCTCGCGTGGCTTGCCGTCGACGGTGGTGACCTCGGGCGTGGGGTGCTCGAACGGCGTTGGGAAGCCGCCTGTGACCAGTTCCAGCAGTTCCACCGTGCCGAGCCCCTGACGGGCGCCCTCGGCCGCGGGGGCGGCGGCCAGGACGGGGAAGAACGCGCCGCGTGCGACGGCCCGCTCCAGGTCCTCGATCAGTGTCTTGAGGTCGATCTGCTCGCCGCCCAGATAGCGGTCCATGAGCGTCTCGTCCTCGCTCTCCGAGATGATCCCCTCGATGAGCCGGTTGCGGGCCTCGTCGATGTCCGGGAGCTGGTCGGGTCCCGGTTCGGACTCCTTGCGCTCCCCGGAGGAGTAGTCGAACAGCTTCTGCGTGAGCAGCCCGATCAGCCCGGTCACGGGCGCGTGCCCGTCCGGGCCCTGCGGGCCGTGCAGGGGCAGGTAGAGGGGGAGCACGGCGTCGGGGTCGTCGGCGCCGAACGCCTCGGCGCACACCCGGGTCATCTCCTCGAAGTCCGCGCGGGCGGCCTCCAGGTGTGTGATGACGATCGCCCGCGGCATCCCGACCGCCGCGCACTCCTCCCACACCATCCGGGTCGAGCCGTCCACCCCGTCCGAGGCCGAGACGACGAAAAGGGCCGCGTCCGCCGCGCGCAGACCGGCCCTCAGCTCACCGACGAAGTCGGCGTATCCCGGGGTGTCCAGGATGTTGATCTTGATTCCGTTCCAGTCGACCGGTACCAGCGACAGCTGTACGGAGCGCTGCTGCCGGTGCTCGATGTCGTCGTAGTCCGAGACGGTGCCGCCGTCCTCCACACGGCCCGCCCGGTTCACCGCTCCCGCGGTCAGCGCGAGAGCTTCCACCAATGTCGTCTTGCCCGATCCGGAGTGGCCGACCAGCACCACATTCCGTACGGACGCGGGGTGGTCGGCCGCCGTAGCCCTGCCGGCGGCCCCGGGGTGTTCCTTGATCTTGTCGCCCATGGTCATGCCTCCCGTGCACGGTGAGGTCTCGTTGGGCGCGGGCGAGCATGGCGCGCCGCGTGCGGTGGCGGCTCCGATGACGCCCGCGGTTATTCGAGCTTTCCACTCCCGTCACGGCGCGTCCATACGAAGGACGTGATCGTGCCCGTGGGGCCCTTCCCGGACGGCCACCGGTGCCGACTGCGAGTGCCCAGCCGTCGCACACACGCACGCGTGGCTACGATGGGCCAGCCGGGGTGGCCAGCAGGGGCCGCACGGCGCAACGACCGTCGGGAAGGCCATGCTGAACAAGTACGCGCGTGCATTCTTCACGCGTGTCCTCACACCGTTCGCCGCGTTTCTCATCCGCCGGGGCGTGAGCCCGGACACGGTCACGCTCCTCGGCACGGCCGGAGTGGTCGCGGGCGCACTGGTCTTCTTCCCCAGGGGCGAGTTCTTCTGGGGCACGATCGTGATCACGCTCTTCGTGTTCTCCGACCTGGTCGACGGCAACATGGCCCGCCAGCTGGGCCGCACCAGCCGCTGGGGCGCCTTCCTGGACTCCACCCTGGACCGGGTCGCCGACGGCGCGATCTTCGGCGGCTTCGCCCTCTGGTACGCGGGCAACGGCAACGACAACGTCCTGTGCGCGGTCTCCATCTTCTGCCTGGCCAGCGGCCAGGTGGTGTCGTACACCAAGGCGCGCGGTGAGTCGATCGGCCTGCCGGTGGCCGTCAACGGCCTGGTCGAGCGGGCCGAACGCCTGGTGATCTCGCTGGTGGCGGCCGGTCTGGCCGGCTTCCACAAGTTCGGCGTCCCGGGCATCCAGATCCTGCTCCCCATCGCCCTGTGGATCGTCGCCGTCGGCAGCCTGGTCACCCTGATCCAGCGGGTCGTCACGGTGCGTCGCGAGTCCGCCGAGGCGGAGGCGGCGGCCGAGCGGGAGAAGGCCTCCCACGGCTCCCGCGGCAGCGAGGCCGGGCAGTGACCCCCACCGACCGGCTCACCGACGCCCTGTACGGAATCGGCTGGAGCACCGTCAAGAGGCTCCCCGAGCCGGTCGCCGTGCGCCTGGGCGACTCCATCGCGGACCTCGCCTGGCGGCAGCGCGGCAAGGGCGTCCAGCGCCTCGAGTCCAACTACGCGCGCGTGGTGCCCGACGCGAGCCCGGAGCGGCTGCGTGAGCTGTCGCGGGCGGGCATGCGGTCGTACCTGCGCTACTGGATGGAGTCCTTCCGGCTGCCCGCCTGGAGCGAGGAGCGGATCCGCGGCGGCTTCGACGTCAAGGACGTCCACCACCTCACCGACGGCCTCGCCTCCGACCGGGGCGTGATCATCGCGCTGCCGCACCTGGCCAACTGGGATCTCGCCGGCGCCTGGGTCACCACCGAGCTGAACACCCCGTTCACCACGGTCGCCGAACGCCTCAAGCCGGAGACCCTCTACGACCGCTTCGTCGCCTACCGCGAGGGCCTCGGCATGGAGGTCCTCCCGCACAGCGGCGGCACCGCCTTCGCCGCCCTGGCCCGCAGACTGCGCGACGGCGGCCTGATCTGCCTGGTCGCCGACCGCGACCTGTCCGAGTCGGGCGTGGAGGTCGACTTCTTCGGCGACAAGGCCCGGATGCCCGCCGGACCCGCCCTGCTCGCCCAGCAGACCGGTGCGTACCTGCTCCCCGTGACGCTCTGGTACGACGACACCCCCGTCATGAAGGGCCGGGTGCACGCCCCGGTCGAGGTACCCGAGTCAGGTGACCGGACCTCGAAGACGTCTGTCATGACACAGGCGCTGGCCGACGCCTTCGCCACCGGGATCGCCGACCATCCGGAGGACTGGCACATGCTGCAGCGGTTGTGGCTCGCGGACCTCGACCCCGCGAAGGGACCGTCGTGAGGATCGGCATCGTCTGCCCCTACTCCTGGGACGTCCCGGGCGGGGTCCAATTCCACATCCGTGACCTCGCCGAGTACTTCATCCGCCTCGGCCACGACGTCTCCGTGCTCGCCCCCGCCGACGACGACACCCCGCTGCCGCCGTACGTCGTCTCGGCGGGCCGCGCGGTCCCGGTGCCCTACAACGGCTCGGTGGCCCGCCTCAACTTCGGCTTCCTGTCCGCCGCGCGGGTGCGCCGCTGGCTGCACGAGGGCGCCTTCGACGTGGTCCACATCCACGAGCCGACCTCGCCCTCCCTCGGCCTGCTGACCTGCTGGGCGGCGCAGGGCCCGATGGTCGCTACCTTCCACACCTCCAACCCGCGCTCCCGCGCGATGATCGCCGCGTACTCGATCCTCCAGGCGGCCCTGGAGAAGATCAGCGCGCGGATCGCGGTCAGCGAGTACGCCCGCCGCACGCTGGTCGAGCACCTGGGCGGCGACGCCGTCGTGATCCCCAACGGCGTGGACGTCGACTTCTTCGCCAAGGCGGAGCCGCGCCCCGAGTGGCAGGGCGACACCATCGGCTTCATCGGCCGTATCGACGAGCCCCGCAAGGGCCTCCCGGTGCTGATGAAGGCCCTCCCCAAGATCCTGGCCGCCCGCCCGGGCGCCAGGCTCCTGGTGGCCGGCCGGGGCGACGAGGAGGCCGCGGTCGAGTCCCTGCCGGCCGAGCTGCGCTCCCGCGTCGAGTTCCTCGGCATGGTCAGCGACGAGGACAAGGCCCGCTTCCTGCGCAGTCTCGACCTGTACATCGCGCCCAACACCGGCGGCGAGAGCTTCGGCATCATCCTGGTCGAGGCGCTGTCCGCCGGGGCTCCCGTCCTCGCCTCCGACCTCGACGCCTTCACCCAGGTCCTGGACCAGGGAGCGGCGGGCGAGCTGTTCGCCAACGAGGACGCGGACGCGCTGGCCGAGGCGGCGGTACGACTGCTGGAGAACCCCGAGCGCCGGGCCGAGCTACGGGAGCGCGGCAGCGTCCATGTGCGCCGGTTCGACTGGTCGACGGTGGGCGCGGACATCCTGTCGGTCTACGAGACGGTGACGGCGGGCGCGGCGGCGGTGGCGGCGGACGAGCGGTCGGGGCTGCGGGCGCGGTTCGGACTGGCGCGGGACTAGGCGCTGAGCGCTGCGCCGGGGGTGCCGCCGTGGTGCGTCTGCGGCGCCGTCGTGGCTGGTCGCGCCCACGGGGCGGTAGCCGCATATCGGATACAGCCCCGTGCCCCTTTGGGGCGCTGCTGCGGGCGCTTCCTATAGCGTTCCGCCCGTGACCGCAACGCTCATCTGGATCCTCGCCGCCCTCGTGGTGATCGGCCTGTACCTGAGCTGGACCGCCGGGCGGCTCGACCGGCTGCACTCCCGTATCGACGCCGCTCGCGCGGCCCTGGACGCCCAGTTGCTGCGGCGTGCCTCCGTGGCCCAGGAACTGGCGACCTCGGGGGTGCTGGACCCTGCCGCCTCGATCGTGCTGTACGAGGCCGCGCACGCCGCCCGGCAGGCCGAGGAGGAGCAGCGGGAGGTCGCCGAGAGCGAGCTGAGCCAGGCGCTGCGGGCGGTCTTCGAGGACCCGCGGCAGGTCGAGGAGGTCCGCGAGGCCCCCGGCGGTGAGGCCGCCGCGACCGAGCTGGCCGAGGCGGTGCGCCGGGTCCCGATGGCCCGCCGCTTCCACAACGACGCCGTCGGCGCGGCCCGCCGGCTCCGCGAACACCGCAAGGTCAGGTGGTTCCGACTGGCCGGACACGCCCCCTTCCCGCTGGCCTTCGAAATGGACGACGAACCGCCGGCCGCGCTGGTCGAGCGGGCCGCCTAGGCGCAAAACGATCCACCGGCTTCCCATTGGCCCTTGCTGTGGACTGGTCCGCTCGCGTTTTCTCGGTGTTCGCAGAAACCCTCTTTCACTTCAGCGAGGTCACCCGTGTCCACCACCGACAACCAGGCCCCCGAGACCGGTACCGCCCGCGTGAAGCGCGGCATGGCGGAGCAGCTCAAGGGCGGCGTGATCATGGACGTCGTCACGCCGGAGCAGGCGAAGATCGCCGAGGACGCGGGCGCCGTCGCCGTCATGGCCCTGGAGCGGGTCCCGGCCGACATCCGCAAGGACGGCGGCGTGGCCCGGATGTCCGACCCGGACATGATCGAGGGCATCATCGAGGCCGTCTCCATCCCGGTCATGGCCAAGTCCCGGATCGGCCACTTCGTCGAGGCCCAGGTCCTGCAGTCCCTCGGCGTCGACTACATCGACGAGTCCGAGGTCCTCACCCCGGCCGACGAGGTCAACCACTCCGACAAGTGGGCGTTCACCACCCCCTTCGTCTGCGGCGCCACCAACCTCGGTGAGGCCCTGCGCCGCATCGCCGAGGGCGCGGCCATGATCCGCTCCAAGGGCGAGGCCGGCACCGGCAACGTCGTCGAGGCGGTCCGCCACCTGCGCCAGATCAAGGGTGAGATCGCCAAGCTGCGCGGCTGCGACAACAACGAGATCTACGCGGCCGCCAAGGAGCTGCGCGCCCCCTTCGAGCTGGTCAAGGAGGTCGCCGAGCTCGGCAAGCTGCCGGTGGTGCTGTTCTCCGCCGGTGGCGTGGCCACCCCGGCCGACGCCGCGCTGATGCGCCAGCTCGGCGCCGAGGGCGTCTTCGTCGGCTCCGGCATCTTCAAGTCCGGCGACCCTGCCAAGCGCGCCGCCGCCATCGTCAAGGCGACCACCTTCTACGACGACCCGAAGATCATCGCGGACGCGTCCCGCAACCTCGGCGAGGCCATGGTCGGCATCAACTGCGACACCCTCCCCGAGGCCGAGCGTTACGCGAACCGGGGCTGGTGATGACCACTCCCGTAGTCGGAGTGCTCGCACTCCAGGGCGACGTACGGGAGCACCTGATCGCCCTGGCCGCGGCCGACGCCGTGGCCAGGCCGGTCCGGCGCCCCGAGGAACTCGCCGAGGTGGACGGCCTGGTCATACCCGGCGGCGAGTCCACCACGATCTCCAAGCTGGCCGTCCTGTTCGGCGTGATGGAGCCCCTCCGCGCGCGCGTGCGGGCCGGAATGCCCGTCTACGGCACCTGCGCGGGCATGATCATGCTCGCCGACAAGATCCTCGACCCGCGTTCGGGCCAGGAGACGATCGGCGGCATCGACATGATCGTGCGCCGCAACGCCTTCGGGCGGCAGAACGAGTCGTTCGAGGCGGCGGTCGACGTACGCGGCGTTGACGGCGATCCTGTAGAGGGCGTGTTCATCCGCGCCCCCTGGGTCGAGTCCGTGGGCGCCGACGTCGAGGTGCTCGCCGAGCACGGCGGCCACATCGTCGCGGTCCGCCAGGGCAACGCGCTCGCCACGTCGTTCCACCCGGAACTGACCGGCGACCACCGTGTGCACTCCCTGTTCGTCGACATGGTGCACGCGGACCGGGCGACGGAGTCCTAGTAGGATCTCTGGCGTTCGTTGTTTGGATGGGTTACGCGAAGGAGACAGGCAGATGTCCGGCCACTCTAAATGGGCTACGACGAAGCACAAGAAGGCCGTGATCGATGCCAAGCGCGGCAAGCTCTTCGCGAAGCTGATCAAGAACATCGAGGTCGCGGCCCGCATGGGCGGCGTCGACATCGAAGGCAACCCGACCCTCTACGACGCCATCCAGAAGGCGAAGAAGCAGTCGGTCCCGAACAAGAACATCGACTCCGCGGTCAAGCGCGGCGGCGGTCTCGAGGCCGGCGGCGCCGACTACGAGACGATCATGTACGAGGGCTACGGCCCGAACGGTGTCGCGGTGCTCATCGAGTGCCTCACCGACAACCGCAACCGCGCCGCCTCCGACGTGCGTGTCGCCATGACCCGCAACGGCGGCTCCATGGCCGACCCGGGCTCGGTGTCGTACCTGTTCAACCGCAAGGGCGTGGTGATCGTCCCCAAGGGCGAGCTGTCCGAGGACGACGTCCTCGGTGCCGTCCTGGACGCGGGTGCCGAGGAAGTCAACGACCTGGGCGAGTCCTTCGAGGTGCTCAGCGAGGCCACCGACATGGTCGCCGTCCGCACCGCCCTCCAGGACGCCGGGATCGACTACGACTCCGCCGAGGCCAACTTCGTCCCGACCATGCAGGTCGAACTGGACGAGGAGGGCGCCAAGAAGATCTTCAAGCTGATCGACGCGCTGGAGGACAGCGACGACGTGCAGAACGTCTTCGCCAACTTCGACGTCAGCGACGAGGTCATGGAGAAGGTCGACGCGTAACGCCGCGACGGGCTGCACGGACCCAACGGGCCGACGGGACACACCCGTCGGCCCGTCGTCGTGTCGGCCGTTGTCGGTGGCACCGGATAGCCTGCACAAACAGGTGACCGAAGGGAGGGGCGCGGTGCGCGTACTGGGGGTGGACCCCGGGCTGACCCGGTGTGGTGTCGGCGTCGTCGAAGGCGTCGCCGGGCGGCCGCTCACCATGGTCGGCGTGGGGGTCGTACGGACGCCCGCGGACGCCGAACTCAGCCATCGCCTGGTCGCCATCGAGCAGGGCATCGAACAGTGGCTGGACGAGCACCGGCCCGAATTCGTCGCCGTGGAGCGGGTGTTCAGCCAGCACAACGTACGGACCGTGATGGGCACCGCCCAGGCCAGCGCCGTCGCCATGCTGTGCGCCGCCCGCCGGGGCATCCCCGTCGCCCTGCACACCCCCAGCGAGGTCAAGGCCGCCGTCACCGGCTCCGGACGTGCCGACAAGGCCCAGATCGGCGCCATGGTCACCCGGCTGCTCCGGCTCAGCGCCCCGCCCAAGCCCGCCGACGCCGCCGACGCCCTCGCGCTCGCCATCTGCCACATCTGGCGCGCCCCCGCCCAGAACCGACTCCAGCAGGCCGTCGCCCTGCACGCAGCCAACACACCGAAAGGCCGTACGGCATGATCGCCTTCGTCAGCGGCCCGGTCGCCGCCCTCGCCCCGGACTCCGCGGTCGTCGAGGTCGGAGGGATCGGCATCGCCGTCCAGTGCTCGCCCAACACCCTGTCCGGGCTGCGCATGGGCCAGCAGACCAAACTCGCCACCTCCCTGGTCGTACGAGAGGACTCGCTCACCCTGTACGGCTTCGTCGACGACGACGAGCGGCAGACCTTCGAGCTGCTGCAGACGGCGAGCGGGGTCGGCCCCCGCCTGGCCCAGGCGATGCTGGCGGTCCACAGCCCGGACGCCCTGCGCCGCGCCGTCTCCACCGGTGACGAGAAAGCGCTCATCGCCGTCCCCGGCATCGGGAAGAAGGGCGCGCAGAAGCTGCTGCTGGAGCTGAAGGACCGCCTCGGTGAACCGGTCGGTGCCCCCGCGATCGGCGCCCCGGTCACCCAGGGCTGGCGCGACCAGCTGCACGCGGCCCTGATCGGTCTGGGCTACGCGACCCGGGAGGCCGAGGAGGCCGTCACCGCCGTCGCCCCGCAGGCCGAGGCCGCCGGGGGTACGCCCCAGGTCGGCCAGCTGCTCAAGGCGGCCCTGCAGACCCTCAACCGCGCCCGCTGACCCCACCACCGCTGAGGCACATCACTTATGAACTGGGACGACACGACCGACACCGGCGCCGCCGACGCGGAGCGGCTGGTGGGCGCCGTCGCCGACCGTGAGGACCAGGCCGTCGAGGCCGCGCTGCGCCCCAAGGACCTGGGCGAGTTCATCGGCCAGGAGAAGGTCCGCGAGCAGCTCGACCTGGTCCTGCGGGCCGCACGCGCGCGTGGCGCCACCGCCGACCATGTGCTGCTCTCCGGGGCCCCCGGCCTGGGCAAGACCACCCTCTCGATGATCATCGCGGCCGAGATGGGCGCCCCGATCCGCATCACGTCCGGCCCCGCCATCCAGCACGCCGGCGACCTGGCCGCGATCCTCTCCTCCCTCCAGGAGGGCGAGGTCCTCTTCCTCGACGAGATCCACCGCATGTCGCGGCCGGCCGAGGAGATGCTGTACATGGCGATGGAGGACTTCCGCGTCGACGTCATCGTCGGCAAGGGCCCGGGTGCGACCGCCATCCCTCTGGAGCTGCCGCCGTTCACCCTGGTCGGCGCCACCACGCGCGCGGGCCTGCTGCCGCCCCCGCTGCGCGACCGCTTCGGCTTCACCGCGCACATGGAGTTCTACGAACCGCGCGAGCTGGAGCGTGTCGTGCACCGCTCGGCGAATCTGCTGGACGTCGAGATCGAGCCCGCCGGCGCCGCCGAGATCGCCGGCCGCTCGCGCGGCACGCCCCGTATCGCCAACCGGCTGCTGCGCCGCGTCCGCGACTACGCGCAGGTCAAGGCCGACGGGCTGATCAACCGCGAGATCGCGCACGCGGCCCTGGCCGTCTACGAGGTGGACGAGCGCGGCCTCGACCGGCTCGACCGCGCCGTCCTGGAGGCCCTGCTCAAGCTGTTCGGTGGCGGCCCGGTGGGTCTGTCGACGCTCGCGGTCGCGGTGGGGGAGGAGCGCGAGACGGTCGAGGAGGTCGCCGAGCCCTTCCTGGTCCGCGAGGGCCTGCTGGCCCGCACCCCGCGCGGCCGGGTCGCCACCCCCGCCGCCTGGGCCCACCTCGGCCTGACCGCCCCAAGGGGCGCGGCGGGCGGAACCGGCCAGCAGGACCTGTTCGGCACCTGACACCGGCACGGCGAAGGCCCGGCCGCACTGCGAAACCCGTCACGGGCCGTCACGTCACGCGGAACCCGCCGCCGGCTCCCGCCACGAGCCGCCGCGGCTGGCTTCCCCCGGTCCCGTGACGAGCCGTGGCCTCGGGCTCCCTCCGGCCCCGCCACGGACTGTCCCTCGAACCATCCGCCGGAGTTCCCACCGGGGAACTCCCCGAACTTCCCGGGGATCGGGAACCGGCCGGTTTGCTGGTTCTCGCGACGCCGGTCTGTCCACCAGATCTCGCGCCGGCCTGTCCACCGGTTCATGCGCCGGCCGGTTCGCAGGATCCCGCACCGGCCGGTCCGCCGCTTCTTGCACCGCGGCTCCGCCTGATCCCACAGCGTCGCTCCGCCATTTCCCCCACCCCAGGTTCGTCCGGTCGTCGCCGTGCGCGGCACCGGGTCGTCCCGAGCCGTCGGTGCCCCGACTTCCGGACACACCGCTGCCCGCCCGCCAGAGCCCCGCGGCAGACGTGATCTCTTCGTGACGGCGGGGCATTGGCGGGCGCAGGAACCCAGGTGCCATGCTGAGCGTTGTTCCATGCGAGCGGACTCGCTTAGACTCCGCCGATGCCGCCTCTACAGGCGGCGCCGACCACGCCCCCATCATCCAGGCCGCTCACCGCCGCGGCCGCGCGAAGGAAATTCCGTCCCGTGAATACCTTGACCCTTCTCCCGCTGGTCGTGCTCATCGCGGCCATGTTTTTGCTGACGCGCTCGAACAAGAAGCGGCAGCAGCAGGCCCAGAACATGCGGAACGATCTGCAGCCCGGCAGCGGCGTCCGCACCATCGGGGGCATGTACGCGACGGTCAAGGAAGTGAACGACGACACGGTCCTGCTCGACGCGGGCCCGGGTGTCGAGCTTCTCTTCGCGAAGAACGCGATCGGCGCCATCCTCACCGATGACGAGTACAACCGCATCGTGCACGGCATCGAGCACGACCTGAAGTCCGACGCCGACGTCGTTCCGGACGACGCCTCCTCCCTCACCGAGACCGACGACGAGCCTGCCGACGCTGCCGCCGCCTCCGACGACAAGGCCGTCGACCTCGGGAAGAAGGACGCCGCCGAAGCGGAGACCGAGGAGAAGGCCGAGGAGGCCGAGACCTCCGAGGCGAAGGCTGACGACGAGCCGAAGAAGACCGACGGCGACTCCGAGGCGAAGTAGCCGCGACCCGGGGAGCGGTGCGCGCACCTTGCGCGCATCCCGCACCCCGGGCGCGTCTGTTTACCGCACGGGATCCCGACACCATGTCATGGCCGACCGCGCCGACCAGGCGCACGGCGGCCCGAGAGGGAGTACGAGAAGGTGGCAGCACCTAAGAGGGGCCGGAGCGCGAGCGCCCAGAGCAAGCCAGGGCGCTCGCTGGCCCTCATCCTGATCGCCATCGTGGCGCTCACCGGAGGGATGTTCGCCTCGGGGAACACCACTCCGCGTCTCGGTATCGACCTTGCAGGTGGTACGAGCATCACGCTGCAGGCGAAGGCCGACCAAGGGTCCGCGATCAACAAGGCCAACATGAAGACCGCGGTCGCCATCATGAACCGCCGTGTCAACGGTCTCGGTGTCTCCGAGGCGGAGGTGCAGACCCAGGGGACGAGCAACATCATCGTCAACATCCCCAAGGGCGCCAACTCCGAGGAGGCCCGCCAGCAGGTCGGCACCACCGCGAAGCTGTACTTCCGCCCGGTCCTGGCCAGTGAGGCCAGCGCCGGCGCCGCGTCGTCCGCCTCCCCGAGCGCGTCCTCCAGCGGCAGCTCCAGCGCCTCCCCGAGCGCGACCCCGTCGAGCAGCGCGTCGGCGTCCCAGAAGGCGACCGGGTCGTCCTCCGCCTCGCCGTCGTCCTCGGCCACCTCGCAGGGCCGCGCCGTCACCGACGCCCTGAAGGCCGACTCCACGTCGTCCTCCTCGGCGAGCCCTTCCGCGTCGGCCAGCCCCTCCGCCGGCTCCTCGGCTTCCGCGAGCGCCTCCGCCGCGGCCTCGAAGCTGGAGGCCGAATACACCGCGCTGGACTGCAACGACCAGGCGCAGCGCGCCACCGCCGGCAAGAGCGCCAAGCCCACCGACGCCACCGTGGCCTGCGGCAAGAACTCCGGCGTCTGGTACAAGTACGTGCTCGGCCCGGCCCGCGTCGACGGCACCGAGGTCAAGAAGGCCCAGGCCGTCTTCGACACGCAGACCGCCGCCGGCTGGCAGGTCCAGATGACCTTCACCGGCACCGGCGCCAAGAAGTTCGCGGACGTCACCGGCGAACTCGCCAAGAACTCCCAGCCGCCGCAGAACGAGTTCGGCATCGTCCTCGACGGCGAGGTCGTCTCCAGCCCGACCGTGGCCCAGTCCATCGTGGGCGGCCAGGCGGAGATCTCCGGCAGCTTCACCCAGACCGAGGCCCAGAGCCTCGCCAACGTGCTGTCGTACGGTGCGCTCCCGCTGTCCTTCCGGGAGCAGAGCGTCACCACCGTGACCGCCGCGCTCGGCGGTGAGCAGCTGCACGCCGGTCTGATCGCGGGCGCGATCGGCCTCGGCCTGGTCGTCATCTACCTGCTGGTCTTCTACCGCGGTCTGTCGGTCGTCGCGATCCCCTCGCTGCTGGTGTCCGCGATCCTCACCTACGTGATCATGGCGCTGCTCGGCCCCGCGATCCACTTCGCGCTGAACCTGCCGGCCGTCTGCGGTGCCATCGTCGCGATCGGTATCACGGCGGACTCGTTCATCGTGTTCTTCGAACGCATCCGGGACGAGATCCGCGAGGGTCGCACGCTGCGCCCCGCCGTCGAGCGGGCCTGGCCGCGCGCCCGGCGCACCATCCTGGTCTCCGACTTCGTGTCGTTCCTGGCCGCCGCCGTGCTGTTCATCGTGACCGTCGGCAAGGTCCAGGGCTTCGCGTTCACCCTCGGTCTGACCACCGTGCTCGACGTCGTCGTCGTCTTCTTCTTCACCAAGCCGCTGATGACGGTCCTCGCCCGTCGTAAGTTCTTCGCGAACGGCCACAAGTGGTCCGGGCTCGACCCGAAGGGCCTGGGCGCCAAGCCCCCGCTGCGCCGCACCCGCCGTCCCGCCGGTCCCGTCGCCGGCCCTGTCGACCCGAAGGAAGCGTGAGCGATGTCGAAACTCGGCAACCTCGGCGCCCGACTCCACCGAGGCGAGATCAGCTACGACTTCGTCGGCAAGCGCAAGATCTGGTACGGCGTCTCCATCCTGATCACCATCACGGCCATCGTCGGCCTGGCGGTGCGCGGCCTGAACATGGGCATCGACTTCCAGGGCGGCGCGGTCTTCACCACCGCGAAGACCAGTGTCTCGGTGGCCCAGGCGGAGACCTACGCGAAGGAAGCCTCGGGCCACGACGCGGTCGTCCAGAAGCTCGGCACGGGCGGTCTGCGCATCCAGATCGCGGGCATGGACACCACCAAGTCGGACGCGACCAAGATCGCGCTGGCCAAGGACATGAAGGTGGACCCGGAGTCCATCGCCGCCGACCTCGTCGGACCCAGCTGGGGTGACGAGATCGCCAACAAGGCCTGGGAAGGCCTCGGCATCTTCATGGTCCTCGTGGTGATCTACCTGGCGATCGCCTTCGAGTGGCGGATGGCGGTCGCGGCCCTGGTCGCGCTGATCCACGACATCACCATCACGACCGGTATCTACGCCCTGGTCGGTTTCGAGGTCACGCCCGGTACGGTCATCGGTCTGCTGACGATCCTCGGTTACTCGCTCTACGACACGGTCGTCGTCTTCGACAGCCTCAAGGAGCAGACCAAGGACATCACCAAGCAGACCCGGTTCACCTACAGCGACATCGCCAACCAGTCGATCAACGGCACCCTGGTCCGTTCGATCAACACCACGATCGTCGCGCTGCTGCCGGTCGCCGGCCTGCTGTTCATCGGCGGCGGCTTCCTCGGCGCCGGCACGCTCAACGACATCTCGCTGTCGCTGTTCGTCGGTCTCGCCGCCGGTGCCTACTCGTCGATCTTCATCGCCACGCCGCTCGTCGCCGACCTCAAGGAGGCCGAGCCGCAGATGAAGGCGCTGAAGAAGCGCGTTCTCGCCAAGCGGGCCCAGGCCGCCGCCGAGGAGGAGATGGCCGAGGCCCGGGGCGATGACGACCGCGACGACGCCGCCCCGGCCGTCGTCGGCCCGCGCAACCAGCCCGCGTCCCGCAACCGGGGCGGCCGCGGCCGACCGTCGGGGAAGCGCCGGTGACCGACATCAGGGAACTGCTGCTCAGCCGTATCCGGGACGTCGAGGACTACCCGGAGCAGGGTGTGATGTTCAAGGACATCACCCCGCTGCTGGCGGACCCGGCCGCGTTCACCGCGCTCACCGACGCGCTCGCCCAGATCGCCGCCGAGACCGGCGCCACCAAGGTCGTCGGCCTGGAGGCCCGGGGCTTCATCCTGGGCGCCCCGGTCGCCGTCCGCGCGGGCCTCGGCTTCATCCCGGTCCGCAAGGCGGGCAAGCTCCCCGGAGCCACCCTGCGCCAGGCCTACGAGCTGGAGTACGGCTCGGCCGAGATCGAGGTGCACGCCGAGGACCTCGGCAAGGACGACCGGATCCTGATCGTCGACGACGTGCTCGCCACCGGCGGCACCGCCGAGGCCTCGATCCAGCTGATCCACCGCGCCGGCGCCGAGGTCGCGGGCGTCGCGGTCCTCATGGAGCTGGGCTTCCTGGGCGGCCGCGCCCGTCTGGAGCCCGCGCTGAACGGGGCGCCGCTGGAGGCCCTTCTCCAGGTCTGAGCGTCGTACGACCGGCAGAACGCCCGCCCACCGAGGCGGGCGTTCGCATGTCCGGCGGGCCTCCGGCAACCCACCGGACACCGCTGAGGAATCCCTCGGCAGCCTCGTGTGTTCCTCCCGTATACGGTCCACGGTTCGGCCTCCAGGCGATGACATGGCCCAGGATCGCTACCATGGGGTCTCCGGAGCCTGACCGGGGGACCCGGATCGCGCACGAGGAGCCCTCTTGCCAGACGAGGCCCAGCCACTGACAGCCGCCAAGCCCGAGCCCGCCTCGGCGCCCGCGGCCAAGCCCGCGCCGCACGCGACGACCGCGAAGAACGACGCCCGTGGGCCGGTCGAGCACGCCCAGTCCGCGCCCGCCGAGAAGTCGGCCGAGACCTCGCGCCCCAAACCGGCCCCTCCCGAGCGTCCCGTGGCCCGCCCCAACACCGGGCAGCCCGCGCGCTCCGGCTCCTCCAACCGCGTCCGCGCCCGCCTCGCCCGGCTCGGCGTGCAGCGCGCCAACCCGTACAACCCGGTGCTGGAACCGCTGCTGCGCATAGTCCGCAGCAACGACCCCAAGATCGAGAACGCCACGCTGCGCCAGATCGAGCGCGCCTACCAGGTCGCCGAGCGCTGGCACCGCGGCCAGAAGCGCAAGAGCGGCGACCCGTACATCACCCACCCGCTCGCGGTCACCACGATCCTCGCCGAGCTCGGCATGGACCCGGCGACCCTGATGGCCGGGCTGCTGCACGACACCGTCGAGGACACCGAGTACGGCCTGGAGGACCTGCGCCGCGACTTCGGAGACGTCGTCGCGCTGCTCGTCGACGGCGTCACCAAGCTGGACAAGGTCAAGTTCGGCGAGGCCGCACAGGCCGAGACCGTGCGCAAGATGGTCGTCGCCATGGCCAAGGACCCGCGCGTCCTGGTCATCAAGCTCGCCGACCGCCTGCACAACATGCGCACCATGCGCTACCTCAAGCGCGAGAAGCAGGAGAAGAAGGCGCGCGAGACCCTGGAGATCTACGCGCCGCTCGCCCACCGCCTGGGCATGAACACCATCAAGTGGGAGCTGGAGGACCTCGCGTTCGCGATCCTCTACCCCAAGATGTACGACGAGATCGTCCGCCTGGTCGCCGAGCGGGCGCCCAAGCGCGACGAGTACCTGGCGATAGTGACCGACGAGGTCCAGGCCGACCTGCGCGCCGCCCGCATCAAGGCGACCGTCACCGGCCGGCCGAAGCACTACTACAGCGTCTACCAGAAGATGATCGTCCGCGGCCGGGACTTCGCGGAGATCTACGACCTGGTGGGCATCCGCGTCCTGGTGGACACCGTCCGCGACTGCTACGCGGCCCTGGGCACCGTCCACGCGCGCTGGAACCCGGTTCCGGGGCGTTTCAAGGACTACATCGCGATGCCCAAGTTCAACATGTACCAGTCGCTGCACACGACGGTCATCGGCCCCAACGGCAAGCCCGTCGAACTCCAGATCCGCACGTTCGACATGCACCGCCGCGCCGAGTACGGCATCGCCGCGCACTGGAAGTACAAGCAGGAGGCCGTCGCCGGAGCCTCCAAGGTGCGTACCGACGTACCGAAGGCCGGCAAGGGCAAGGACGACCACCTCAACGACATGGCGTGGCTGCGCCAGCTGCTCGACTGGCAGAAGGAGACCGAGGACCCCAGCGAGTTCCTGGAGTCCCTGCGCTTCGACCTGTCCCGCAACGAGGTCTTCGTCTTCACGCCCAAGGGCGATGTCATAGCGCTTCCGGCCGGGGCCACCCCGGTGGACTTCGCGTACGCGGTGCACACCGAGGTGGGCCACCGCACGATAGGCGCGAGGGTCAACGGCAGACTCGTACCGCTCGAATCGACCCTGGACAACGGCGACCTGGTGGAGGTCTTCACCTCCAAGGCGACCGGCGCCGGTCCGTCCCGTGACTGGCTCGGCTTCGTCAAGTCGCCGCGCGCCCGCAACAAGATCCGGGGCTGGTTCTCCAAGGAGCGCCGGGACGAGGCGATCGAGCAGGGCAAGGACGCCATCGTCCGCGCGATGCGCAAGCAGAACCTTCCGATCCAGCGCATCCTCACCGGCGACTCGCTGGTCACGCTCGCGCACGAGATGCGCTACCCGGACATCTCCTCGCTGTACGCGGCGATCGGCGAGGGCCATGTGGCCGCGCAGAACGTCGTGCAGAAGCTGGTGCAGGCGCTCGGCGGCGAGGAGGCGGCCACCGAGGAGATCGACGAGGCGGTCCCGCCGTCCCGCACCCGCGGCCGCAAGCGGCGCAGCAATCAGGACCCCGGTGTGGTGGTGAAGGGCGTCGACGACGTCTGGGTCAAGCTGGCCCGCTGCTGTACCCCCGTGCCCGGCGACCCGATCATCGGCTTCGTCACGCGCGGTAGCGGTGTATCGGTTCACCGCAGCGACTGCGTCAACGTGGAGTCACTGTCCCGCGAGCCCGAGCGCATCCTCGACGTCGAGTGGGCGCCCACCCAGTCCTCGGTCTTCCTGGTCGCCATCCAGGTCGAGGCCCTGGACCGTTCCCGGCTCCTGTCGGACGTCACCCGCGTCCTGTCCGACCAGCACGTCAACATCCTCTCCGCGGCCGTCCAGACCTCCCGCGACCGGGTGGCCACCTCCCGCTTCACCTTCGAGATGGGCGACCCCAAGCACCTGGGCCACGTCCTGAAGGCCGTACGGGGCGTGGAGGGCGTGTACGACGTCTACCGGGTCACTTCGGCGCGCAACCGGTCGTAGGGCGCCCAGCACGCCGGACATACGACGAGAGGGGCCCCGTACGCGTCGTACGGGGCCCCTCTCGGTGTTCCTGGCCAACTGGCCGCCGACCCCTAGCCGCCGAACTCCTGCAGGCCCTTCAGAGCCTGGTCCAGGAGCGCCTGGCGGCCCTCCAGCTCGCGCTCCAGCTTCTCCGCCTTGGACGTGTTGCCCTGGGCACGAGCCTGCTCGATCTGTGCCCTCAGCTTGTCCACGGCGGCCTGCAGCTGGCCGGTCAGACCCGCGGCACGCGCGCGTGCCTCCGGGTTGGTCCGGCGCCACTCGGCCTCCTCGGCCTCCTGGATGGCCCGGTCGACCGTGTGCATCCGGCCCTCGACCTTCGGACGCGCATCACGCGGCACATGGCCGATGGCCTCCCAGCGCTCGTTGATCGAGCGGAAGGCGGACCGCGCGGACTTCAGGTCGGTGATCGGCAGGAGCTTCTCGGCCTCGGCGGCCAGCTCCTCCTTCAGCTTCAGGTTCTCCGTCTGCTCCGCGTCCCGCTCGGCGAACGCCGAGCCACGGGCCGCGAAGAACACGTCCTGGGCGCCCCGGAAGCGGTTCCACAGGTCGTCCTCGTGCTCGCGCTGAGCGCGGCCGGCGGCCTTCCACTCGGCCATCAGCTCGCGGTAGCGCGCGGCCGTCGGGCCCCAGTCCGCCGAGTCGGACAGCGCCTCGGCCTCGGCGACCAGCTTCTCCTTGGCCTTGCGGGCGTCCTCGCGCTGCGCGTCGAGCTGCGCGAAGTGCGCCTTGCGGCGCTTGGAGAACGCCGACCGGGCGTGCGAGAAGCGGTGCCACAGCTCGTCGTCCGACTTGCGGTCGAGACGCGGCAGGCCCTTCCAGGTGTCCACCAGGGACCGCAGCCGCTCACCGGCCGCCCGCCACTGGTCGGACTGGGCCAGCTGCTCGGCCTCGACGACCAGATCCTCCTTGGCCTTGCGAGCGTCGTCGGACTGCTTGGCGCGCTGCGCCCGACGCTCCTCGCGGCGCGACTCCACGGTCTTGACCAGCTCGTTGAGCCGCGTCCGCAGCGCCTCCAGATCACCGACCGCGTGGTGCGCCCCCACCTGCTCGCGCAGGTGGTCGATGGCGACCTGGGCGTCCTTCGCGGACAGGTCGGTGGTCTGTACTCGCTTTTCGAGGAGGCCGATCTCGACAACCAGGCCCTCGTACTTGCGCTCGAAGTAGGCCAACGCCTCCTCGGGGGAGCCGGCCTGCCAGGAACCGACGACCTGCTCTCCGTCGGCCGTACGCACGTACACGGTCCCCGTCTCGTCGACGCGGCCCCACGGGTCGCTGCTCACAGCGCCTCCTCCACATGATGCCTGCGAGGGGCCTCTGTGCCCCCGGGCATCGTCCACAGTTTCGTCACGGCCAACATAGGCGACCGGCGGGTTGCCTGTCCGCATCCCGCGCGACCGAAATTTCGCAGTTGGTGGTCAGGATTTCGCGACCGTGGCCTTGTTGATCACGACCGTCGCGTTCGGTGCTCCGTCACCCGCTCCGGTGTTCTCGCCCGCGGCGGCGATTTTCTTCAGAACCTTCAGTCCGGCCGCGTCGATCGTGCCGAACGGGGTGTAGCTGGCCGGCAACTGACTGTCCTGGTAGACCAGGAAGAACTGGCTGCCGCCGGTGTGCTTCTGCCCGGTGTTGGCCATCGCGACCGTACCCGCCGGGTAGACACCGCCCTTGAGGCTTTTGTCCTTCAGGTTCTCGTCGGGGATCGTGTACCCCGGACCGCCGCTGCCGGTACCCGTCGGGTCGCCGCACTGCAGCACGTAGATGCCGTTGGTGGTGAGCCGGTGGCACTTGGTGTGGTCGAAGAAGCCCTGCGCGGCAAGGAAGTCGAACGAGTTCACGGTGTGCGGGGCCGCTGCCGTCTTCAGCGCGATGTCGATGTCACCGCACGTCGTCGCCAGCTTCATCGTGTAGTTCGCCGACGTGTCGATCGACATCGCCGGCTCCTTCTTCCAGCTCAGCTTCTTCACCGAGCCGGCCGCGGCCTTCTCGCACGGGTCCGGCGCCTTGCTGGCGCTGGGCGAGACGCTGGGAGTCGTCTGCGAGCTGGCGTTCGCCTTGTCGTCGTTCTTCAGTACACCGGTCGTGTACAGCGCGACACTGCCGATCACGATCACGCCGAGCACGGACGCGATCACGGAGTTGCGCATACGTGACTTGCGCCGTGCGCTGGTGCGCCGCTGCTGCTGCCGCAAGAACTTCTCCCGGGCGAGCTGACGCCGCCGCTGCTCCTGGCTGACCACCGGGTTCTCTCCTCATGCGTGTCGTGTGCCGACCGGTACGCGTGCGTCTTGTGAGCCGATCGCTGCGTGTAGCCCCGTACCGTATATGGGTTCGCTGAGGAAACGGCAGCGCCGGTAGGCTCTGGACCACAGGTTGTAGCCACCCGTATCGACACAACGAAGGACGATCGTGCTCATTGCCGGGTTCCCCGCCGGGGCCTGGGGGACGAACTGTTATCTCGTCGCCCCCGCCGCCGGCGAGGAGTGCGTGATCATCGACCCCGGCCACCAGGCCGCCGAAGGCGTCGAGGAAGCACTGAAGAAGCATCGGCTCAAGCCCGTCGCCGTCGTCCTCACCCACGGCCACATCGACCATGTGGCCTCGGTCGTCCCCGTGTGCGGAGCGCACGGCGTACCGGCCTGGATCCACCCCGAGGACCGGTACATGATGAGCGACCCCGAGAAGGCGCTCGGCCGGTCCATCGGCATGCCGCTGATGGGCGAGCTGACGGTGGGGGAGCCGGACGACGTGTTCGAACTGGCCGACGGCGCACAGCTGGAACTGGCCGGACTCGGGCTCTCCGTCGCACACGCGCCGGGCCATACCAAGGGGTCGGTGACCTTCCAGATGCCGGAGACGGCCGAGATCCCCTCGGTCTTCTTCTCGGGCGATCTGCTCTTCGCCGGCTCCATCGGACGCACGGACCTGCCGGGCGGCTCCATGGACGACATGCTCGCCTCGCTGGCCCGCGTGTGCCTGCCGCTCGACGACTCCACCGTGGTGCTGTCCGGCCACGGCCCCCAGACGACCATCGGCCAGGAGCGCGCCACCAACCCGTATCTGCGGCAGGTGGCCGCCGACGGCCAGGGAGCGCCCCAGGCTCCCCGACGAGGAATGTGACGAGAGACCTTCCGTGAGCACCTTTCAGGCACCCAAGGGCACGTACGACCTGATCCCGCCCCGTTCCGCGAAGTTCCTCGCGGTGCGCGAGGCGATCGCGACCCCGCTGCGCAACTCCGGCTACGGCTACGTCGAGACCCCCGGCTTCGAGAACGTCGAGCTGTTCGCACGAGGCGTCGGTGAGTCGACGGACATCGTGACCAAGGAGATGTACGCCTTCGAGACCAAGGGCGGAGACAAGCTCGCCCTGCGCCCCGAGGGAACCGCTTCCGTCCTGCGCGCGGCCCTCGAAGCCAACCTGCACCGGCAGGGCAACCTCCCGGTCAAGCTCTGGTACTCGGGCTCCTACTACCGCTACGAGCAGCCGCAGGCGGGCCGCTACCGCCACTTCTCCCAGGTGGGCGCGGAAGCGATCGGCGCCGAGGACCCGGCCCTGGACGCCGAGCTGATCATCCTCGCCGACCAGGCGTACCGCTCGCTGGGCCTCAGCAACTTCCGGATCCTGCTGAACAGCCTGGGCGACAAGGAGTGCCGCCCGGTCTACCGCGCGGCTCTCCAGGACTTCCTGCGCGGCCTGGACCTCGACGAGGACACGCGTCGCCGGGTCGACATCAACCCGCTCCGCGTCCTGGACGACAAGCGGGAGTCGGTCCAGAAGCAGCTGGGCGACGCGCCCCTGCTCCGTGACTACCTCTGTGACGCGTGCAAGGCGTACCACGAGGAGGTCCGCGAACTGATCACGGCGGCGGGCGTCTCCTTCGAGGACGACCCGAAGCTGGTCCGCGGCCTGGACTACTACACGCGTACGACCTTCGAGTTCGTCCACGACGGCCTGGGCTCCCAGTCCGCGGTGGGCGGCGGCGGCCGCTACGACGGTCTGTCGGAGATGATCGGCGGCCCCGCGCTGCCCTCCGTCGGCTGGGCCCTCGGCGTCGACCGCACGGTCCTCGCCCTGGAGGCCGAGGGAGTCGAGCTCGACATCCCCTCCGCCACCAGCGTCTTCGCGGTGCCGCTGGGCGAGGAGGCGCGTCGCGTGCTCTTCGCCAAGGTCACGGAACTCCGCAAGGTCGGCATCGCGGCGGACTTCTCCTACGGGGGCAAGGGCCTCAAGGGCGCGATGAAGAACGCCAACCGCAGCGGCGCCCGCTACACGATCGTCGCCGGCGAGCGCGACCTCGCCGAGGGCGTCGTCCAGCTGAAGGACATGGAGTCCGGGGAGCAGACACCGGTGGGCGTGAACGAGATCGTGGCCGAGCTGGAGTCGAGGCTGGGCTGAGACGTCGACCGGGGCGGCGCCGGGCAGTTCCTCGCCCTCGCCGCCCCTACCCGTCCCATCTCCAGGGGCTCGGCCCCTTCACCCCCGCCCCACCGCCCACCCACCACCCGACTCGGCCTCTCAAGAAGCGAGGCGAGGGGGTCTTGGCGTTGTTTTTTGACTGGCTGAATCCGTCTCGGCTGCTCATGAAGTGAGGCGGGGGGTCTTGGCGTTGTTTTTTGACTGACCGAGTCGGGTGGTGGGTGGGCGATAGGTCAGTCCAGCAAGCCCTGCCTCATCGCCGACGTGACGGCAGCCGTTCGGTCGTCCACCCCCAGCTTCGCGAACGCCCGCAGCAGGTGTGTCTTCACCGTCGACTCGCCGATGAACAGGCGGCGGCCGATCTCCGCGTTCGTGCAGCCGTCCGCAACCAGGCGCAGTACCGCCACCTCGCGGTCGGAGAGGTGTGGGCGTTCGGGACGGATCCGCAGCTGGTCGACCAGCCTCGCCGCCACCGACGGCGCCAGTACCGTCTCGCCCCGCGCGGCGGCCCGTACCGCGTCCGCCAGTTCGCCCCGGGGCAGGTCCTTGAGCAGATAGCCGGCCGCGCCCGCCTCCACCGCCCGCAGGATGTCCCGGTCGTTCTCGTACGTGGTCAACACGACCACCCGGCACCGCAGTCCGGCCTCACCCATCCGCACGATCGAGTCGACGCCTCCGCCGCCCGGCATGCGCAGGTCCATCAGCACGATGTCGGGGCCGAGTTCGGCCGCCAGGGCCTCCGCCTGCGGCCCGTTGGACGCGTCGGCGACCACCTCCAGGTCCGGCTCGGCGCTCAGCATCGCGCGCAGCCCCTCCCGTGCGACGGGGTGGTCGTCGGCGAGCACGATCCGGATCACAGCGGATCACCTCCCAGGGGCAGCCGTACCGTCACCGTCGTACCGGCGCCGGGCGCGCTGCGTACCGTCGCCGTACCGCCCGCCTCCGCGGCCCGTGCCCGCAGCCCGGTCAGACCGTAGCCGGAGCACTCGGCATCCGGGTCGAACCCGCAGCCGTCGTCGTGGACGGCGACGGTGAGCGCATCGTCCGTGTAGCCGAGGCGGATGGCGACCGGCACGGAACTGCCCGCGTGCTTGCGCGCGTTGGTCAGCCCCTCCTGGCAGCAGCGCAGGGCGACCACCTCGGCGCCGGCGGGGAGTGGCCGTACCGCTCCGGTCACCTCCAGCGTTGCCGTGCCGTGCCACCAGGCGGCGCAGCGCGTCCGGCAGCGACGCGCCGTCCAGGTCCGCCGGCGCGCCACCGGCGACGAGCGCGCGGGCCTCGGCGAGGTTCTGCCGGGCCGTCCGGTCCATCAGGGCGAGATGGCGGCGGGCCTGCGGCAAGTCGTGGTCCAACTCCGCCTCCACCGCCTGGACCAGCATCAGCAGGCTGGTGAAGCCCTGCGCGAGGGCGTCGTGGATCTCGCGTGCCATCCGCTCCCGCTCCGCGAGCGCGCCGTGCGCCGCCGAGAGGCGGGAGATCTCGTGCCGGCCCGCGTCCAGCTCCGCGATCAGCTCGGCCCGTTCCGAGCTCTGCTCGATGATCCGGATGATCCGGATGATCCAGCTGCCGAGCACGACGGAGAAGACCAGAGTCACCACGGCGAACAGGGAGTTGGCGAACAGGTCCGGGAGCTGCGGCCGCCACAGCAGCGCCCAGCCCGCCACCGGAGCCAGGTTGATCACGGTGACCGCGATCAGCGCCCTGCGCATCCGCAGCGTCATGAAGCACTGCGGGATCAGCGCGAATGACATCAGCCGCGTCTCGCCGACCAGCACCGCCGCCGGCAGGAACAGCACCATCGCCCCCGCCAGGTAGCGCACCGCCCGCGACTCGTCCGGCTCACGGAGCTGGATCACCGCCCGGCCGACCGCCGCGTACCAGGGCACCAGGGGGACGAGCAGCAGGACGACGGCGAGCCGGACCGGCCACCCCGGGTGCTTCGCGCCGAGCACGAAGGCCAGGGTGGCCGTCCAGGTGACCGCGAAGTACGCGTCCCAGGGCCGGATGGTGCGGTCCCAGGAGTGCTCGTCGCGGGCCGCCTGCCAACGGGTCATCCGTCGCGTCGGTTCTTCCAGCGGAAGGTCAGCAGACACAGCACCAATCCTCCGACGCACCAGGCGGCCAGCACCAGGGCGATCCGCCCGAACTCCCAGGCGCCCGCCTGCTCCAGGACCTTCGCCGAGTCGGGCAGGAACACCCCGCGCAGCCCCTGGCACAGCCACTTCAGCGGGAACAGGGCGCCGATGTCCAGCATCCAGCCGGGGATCGTGCCGATCGAGATGTACACCCCGGAGATGAACTGCAGGACCAGGAAGGGGAGTACGACCACCGAGCTGGCGCTCTTCGCCGACTTCGGCACCGAGCTGATCGCGATGCCCAGCAGTGCGCACGCCGTCAGCCCGAGCACGAAGATCCACGCGAAGTCCAGCCAGCGGGTCGCGGAGGAGGGCAGCGAGACGTCGTAGAACGTGGTGCCGACGGCGAGGAGGATCGCCGTCTCCAGGATCCCCGTGCAGAGAACCAGCCAGATCTTGCCCAGGAAGTACGCGGCCGGCGGCATCGGTGTGCCGCGCAGCCGGCGCAGGACCTTCTCGTCCCGTTCGATCGCGATGGAGATGCCGAGCGACTGGAAGCTCGTCGACATGATCCCCGAGGCCATCATCGCGGGCACGTACAGCTGGGAGGCGGTGACCCCGCTGCCCTTGACGTCGTCGTGGAAGATCGACGCGAAGAGGAAGAGGAAGACGACCGGGAAGGAGAAGGTGAAGACGACTTGTTCGCGCTGGCGGAAGAACTGCCTGATCTCCAGGGCGCCCCGGCGCAGTCCGATCGTCCAGGCGCTCGGCAGGCGCTCGGCGCCACCGCGGGTGCGCACGGGCGCGGCGGTCGTCGTGGTCATCGTGCGGCCCCCTGTCCGGTCAGGCGGAGGTAGACGTCCTCCAGGGTGGGGCGGCTCACCCGTAGCCCCGGGATCTCGCCGTCGAAGCGGCGCATGAGGTCGGCGACCGCCTTCGTCGGGGTTTCCGTGTGCTCCGCGCGCGTGGTGCCGTCCGGTTCCGTCCACTCGACCGTGGCACCGGTGCCGAAGCGGTCCCGGAGCGTCTGCGGCTCGCCCTCGGCGACGACCCGGCCGCGGGCGATGATCGCCAGCCGGTTCGCGAGGGCCTCCGCCTCCTCCAGGTAGTGGGTGGTGAGAAGGATCGTCGTGCCCTCATCGGCGAGAAGGCGGATCAGGTCCCAGAACTGGTGCCTGGCAGCGGGGTCGAAGCCGGTCGTCGGCTCGTCCAGCAGCAGCAACTCCGGATCGCCGATCACGCCGAGTGCCACGTCCAGGCGGCGGCGCTGACCGCCCGAGAGGGCCTTGATCCGGCTGCCCGCCTTGGCCTCCAGACCGACCAGACCGATCACCTGCTCCGGGTCGCGCGGTTTCGGGTAGTAGTGCGCGAAGTGCCGCACTGTCTCGCGGACCGTCAACTCGGCGGGCGCCGATTCGTCCTGCCAGACGATGCCCACCCGGGACCGCCACGCGCGCGTGGCCTTCGCCGGGTCGGTGCCCAGCACCGAGACCTCGCCCGCGTCCCGGTTCCGGTTGCCCTGGAGGATCTCCACCGTCGTGCTCTTGCCCGCCCCGTTGGGTCCGAGCAGGCCGAACACCTCGCCGCGCCGGATGCCCAGATCGATGCCGTCCACCGCGGTCACGTCGCCGTACCGCTTGCGCAGCCCCCGGACGTCCACCGCGAATTCGTTCGCGTGTGCTGTCATACCCCCGAGCCTCGGCCGGAACCGAGTGTTCCGCGACGACCGTGCGTACTTCCTTATGTCCACCGAACGGTGGACAGGCCGCCTCGTGCGGCACAATGGCCCCTGCCCGAAGAAGTTCCAACTCTCAAACAGACGGAATCGGCGTGATGAGCAAGACGACAGTCAAGGACGTCTCCACGGATCCCGAGCCCGAGCACGACTCCGCCGCGCCGCGCACGGAGGGCGGCAGCCGCGCCTTCGCGCTGCTGCTGATCATCACCGGCGCCGCCGGACTGCTCGCCGCGTGGGTCATCACGATCGACAAGTTCAAGCTGCTGGAAGCCAAGGTCGAGGGCAAGACGTTCACCCCCGGGTGCAGCCTCAACCCGGTCGTCTCCTGCGGCAGCGTCATGGAGTCCAAGCAGGCCGCCGCCTTCGGCTTCCCGAACCCGATGCTCGGCCTGGTCTGCTACGGCATCGTCATCTGCGTCGGCATGAGCCTGCTGACCCGCGCCCGCTTCCCGCGCTGGTACTGGCTCACCTTCAACTTCGGCACCCTCTTCGGTGTCGGCTTCTGCACCTGGCTGCAGTTCCAGTCCCTGTACCGAATCAACGCGCTGTGCCTGTGGTGCTCGCTGGCCTGGGTCGCCACGATCACCATGTTCTGGTACGTGACCTCGTTCAACATCCGCAAGAGCTTCCTGCCGGCCCCGAACTGGCTGAAGTCCTTCTTCGGCGAGTTCACCTGGGTACTGCCCGTCGTGCACATCGGCATCATCGGCATGCTGATCCTGACCCGCTGGTGGGACTTCTGGACCAGCTGACAGCGCGCGCCGCGTTGTCAGTGCGGTGATTTAGGGTTTCAGCGTGGAACCCGACCTGTTCACCGCAGCCGCCGAAGAGCGCCAGGAGAAGGACCCGACCGGCAGTCCCCTGGCGGTGCGGATGCGCCCGCGCGCCCTCGACGAGGTGGTGGGCCAGCAGCATCTGCTGAAGCCGGGATCCCCGCTGCGCAGACTGGTCGGCGAGGGCAACGGCGGTCCCGCCGGACCGTCGTCGGTGATCCTCTGGGGACCGCCCGGCACCGGCAAGACCACCCTGGCGTACGTCGTCTCCAAGGCGACCGACAAGCGGTTCGTGGAGCTCTCCGCGATCACCGCCGGCGTCAAGGAGGTCCGCGCGGTGATCGACGGCGCCCGCCGCGCCACCGGGGGATACGGCAAGGAGACCGTCCTCTTCCTCGACGAGATCCACCGCTTCAGCAAGGCCCAGCAGGACTCCCTGCTCCCCGCCGTCGAGAACCGCTGGGTCACCCTCATCGCCGCGACCACCGAGAACCCGTACTTCTCGGTGATCTCCCCGCTCCTGTCCCGCTCCCTGCTCCTCACCCTCGAACCGCTCACCGACGACGACGTCCGCGGCCTCCTCAAGCGGGCCCTGACCGACGAGCGCGGCCTCAAGAGCGCCGTCACCCTCCCCGAGGACGCCGAGGAACACCTCCTGCGCATCGCGGGCGGCGACGCCCGGCGCGCGCTGACCGCCCTGGAGGCGGCCGCCGGGGCCGCCCTCGACAAGGGCGAGACGGAGATCGGCCTGCAGACCCTGGAGGAGGTCGTCGACCGGGCTGCGGTGAAGTACGACCGCGACGGCGACCAGCACTACGACGTCGCCAGCGCCCTCATCAAGTCCATCCGCGGCTCCGACGTCGACGCGGCCCTGCACTACCTGGCCCGGATGATCGAGGCCGGCGAGGACCCCCGCTTCATCGCCCGCCGGCTGATGATCTCGGCGAGCGAGGACATCGGGCTCGCCGACCCGAACGCCCTCCCCATAGCCGTGGCCGCCGCCCAGGCCGTCGCCATGATCGGCTTCCCCGAGGCCGCCCTCACCCTCAGCCACGCCACCATCGCCCTCGCCCTCGCCCCCAAGTCCAACTCCGCGACCATGGCTATCGGCGCCGCCCTGGAGGACGTACGCAAGGGACTGGCCGGCCAGGTGCCCCCGCATCTGCGCGACGGGCACTACAAGGGCGCCGCCAAACTGGGGCACGCGCAGGGGTACGTGTATCCGCACGACCTGCCCGAGGGCATCGCCGAGCAGCAGTACGCCCCGGACACGGTCAGGGACCGCGAGTACTACACCCCGACCCGGCACGGCGCCGAGGCGCGCTACGCCGACGCCGTCGAGTGGACCAGGAAGCACCTCGGTCGCAGGCGGTCATGAGCAGCCTGTAGAATCCCCGAAGTGCCGAGTCCTGCGCTGTCAGAGCGGGACAGTCGGCCGGAACCCTCGTAAGGGGGATCCAGGAGCGTCGCGCACCGTCGAACGGTGTCGCGGGCAGCCCACCACCATCCGTCGGCACAAAGACGACGGGACCGGCCGGTGGGCCACTCGCGTGCTGCACGTATGTGCCCAGACCAGGGGAGCGGCTGCCCACCAGGCCCGGCAACGGGTTCCGGCGGGTTTCCCCGGCTGCGGATTGCGACCTCCCTCAACCCTGACAAGCCGAATATCAGAAGGAAGAAAGAGACAGTGGCGAACCAGTCCCGCCCCAAGGTCAAGAAGTCGCGTGCCCTCGGCATCGCGCTGACCCCGAAGGCCGTCAAGTACTTCGAGGCCCGCCCCTACCCGCCGGGTGAGCACGGCCGCGGCCGCAAGCAGAACTCGGACTACAAGGTCCGTCTGCTGGAGAAGCAGCGTCTGCGCGCGCAGTACGACGTGTCCGAGCGCCAGCTCGTCCGCGCCTACGAGCGTGCCTCCAAGGTGCAGGGCAAGACCGGTGAGGCCCTGATCATCGAGCTGGAGCGCCGCCTCGACGCGCTGGTCCTGCGTTCGGGCATCGCCCGCACGATCTACCAGGCCCGCCAGATGGTCGTCCACGGCCACATCCAGGTCAACGGCCAGAAGGTCGACAAGCCGTCCTACCGCGTGCGTCCGGACGACGTCATCCAGGTCCGCGACCGCTCGAAGGACAAGACGCTCTTCCAGATCGCCCGTGAGGGTGGCTTCGCCCCCGACGGCGAGACCCCCCGCTACCTGCAGGTGAACCTCCGCGCCCTGGCCTTCCGCCTGGACCGCGAGCCGAACCGCAAGGAAGTTCCGGTCATCTGCGACGAGCAGCTCGTCGTCGAGTACTACGCCCGCTGATCACCGGCCGGGTGTAGCACCTCAGCGTCAGCCCGTCGTCTCCCCGCCCTTCCGGGTGGGCGAGGCGGCGGGCTTCCGCATGTCACCGCCGTCCCGCTGCTGCCGAACCGGCCCGCGCGGCGCCGGCAGGACGTCCAGCGGTCGTACCCCCAGGTACCCCAGCGCCCGGGTCACCGCCGCCTCCCGGTCCAGCCCGGCCCCCCGCCGTACGCACTCCGCGTACCGCTCGCCGCCCAGCGCCCGCCGGGCCGTCGCCTCGCACAGCTCGTGCGGGGCGTTGTAGTACGCCGAGCCGAACAGCGGCAGACCCACCGACGGCCACAGCCGCCCGGCCGCACCCTGCAGCACCGCCGCCTCCGCCGGATCGCCCTGCGCCACCGTCACCAGGGCGAGCAGCTCGATCGACAGCACCGAACCCAGCAGGTCACGGAAGCCGTGGGCATGGCCCAGGCAGTCGGTGAGCAGTTCGCGGGCGGCCCCGTGATCGCCGTCCTGCCAGGCCGCGTACGCCAGCACGTACAGCGCGTACGACCGGGCCCAGTGCTCGCCGTGGTCCTCGCACACCCGGCGCACGTCCTCGCACAGCCGTACCGCGTCCGCCAGATCGCCGAGGAACGCCCTGGTCATCGCCAGTTCGACCTGGGCCATCAGGACATTGCTGTTGAGCTCGCCGATCTCCCGGTACCGGTCGAGGGCCGAGCGCAGCAGCGTCTCCGCGCGCGCCATGTCGTCCGTGACCAGGGCCAGACAGCCGGTGCGGTGCTCCGCGTACGCCATCGCCGTCGGGTCGGCGACCAGCTCGGCCTCCTCCCAGCACTCCTGGAGCGCGGCCAGCGCGGGCGCCGCGTCGCCCTGGAGGATCGCCACGTAACCCAGCACCCACAGTGCCTTCAGCCGGGACCGCGGGTACTCCGAGTCCAGCTCCAGACTCCGCTCCAGCCAGCGCCGCCCCTCCGAGAGGCGGCCGCAGCCCGCCCAGTAGAACCACAGCGAGCCGGCCAGGTACTGGCCCAGATGCGCCTCGTCCGGCTCGGCCAGGCTGTGGTCCAGGGCGGCCCGCAGGTTCGGCAGCTCGGCCTCGACCCGCGCGGCCACCTCGCCCTGCCGCGGTGAGAACCAGTCCAGCTCGCACCAGGTCGCCAGCCCCATGAACCAGTCCCGGTGCCGGCGCCGCAGCCGCCCCGCGTCCCCCGCCGCCGCCAGCCAGCCGGCACCGTAGGCCCGCACGGTGTCGAGCATCCGGTAGCGCACCCCCGTCGGGGTCTCCTCGCGGGCGACCACCGACTGCGCGAGCAGCTCCGTCAGCACGTCCAGGACCTCCTCGGACGACAGCCCGTCCCCGCTGCACACGTACTCGGCCGCCTCCAGGTCGAAGGTCTGCGCGAAGACCGAGAGCCGCGCCCACAGCAACCGCTCGGCGGGGGTGCACAGTTCATGGCTCCAGCCGATCGTCGTGCGCAGGGTCCGGTGCCGGGGGAGCCCGTCGCGCCCGCCGCCGGTCAGCAGCCGGAACCGGTCGTCCAGCCGCGCCAGCAGCTGCCCCGGCGACAGCGCCCGCAGCCGCCCCGCCGCCAGCTCGATCGCCAGCGGGATCCCGTCCAGACGCCGGCACACCTCCCGTACGTCCCCGCAGCCCCGCACGTCCAGCCCCTGCCGCCCGGCTCGCTCGGCGAACAGCTCCACCGCCTCGTCCTCGCCCAGCGGTGCCAGCGGGAACAGCACCTCACCCGCCACCCCCAGCGGCCGCCGCCCCACCGCCAGCACGATCAGGTCCGGCAGTTGCCGCAGCAGCTCGGTCACCAGCTCCGCGCACGCGTCGACCAGATGCTCGAACCCGTCGAGGACCAGCAGGATCCGGCGGCCGGCGAGATGCGCCAGCAGGGTCTCGCCCGGCGGCCGGGTGGTGTGGTCGGCCAGGCCCAGAGCCTCCACGACCGCGTACGCCACGAACTCCGGGTCCTGCACCGAAGCCAGCTCCACCCGCCACACCCCGTCCCGGGGCGCCGCGCCGGCCGCCGCCCGGGCCGCGAGCCGCGACTTGCCGACCCCGCCGACCCCGGTCACCGTGACCAGCCGGCCGGACTCCAGGGCCCGGGCCAGCTCGCCGAGTTCGGCCGACCGGCCCACGAAGGCGGTCAGTTCCAGGGGCAGATTGCCGTCCGCCGGAGAGCCGGGGCGCTGAGGACCTCGCATGGGACACGGAGCGTACTTAACCGTGTTCGGTCCGTACAATCGCTTGCCGTAACCCGGCCCGTCGCGCGCGGTAATCCGGTACGGAGCCCCGCCCCCGGCGCGATAGGCTCGGTGCAGACTTTTCGATGTTGAGGCACGTTTCAGGGAGCGGGTGCGCACAGTGTCCGGTGGAGAGGTGGCCGGGATCCTGGTGGCCGTCTTCTGGGCGATCCTGGTCTCCTTCCTCGCCGTCGCGCTGGCGAGGCTGGCCCAGACGCTCAAGGCGACCACCAAGCTCGTGGCGGACGTGACCGACCAGGCCGTCCCGCTGCTCGCCGACGCCTCCGCGGCCGTACGCTCCGCACAGACCCAGATCGACCGGGTCGACGCGATCGCCTCCGACGTCCAGGAGGTCACCTCCAACGCCTCCGCGCTCTCCAGCACCGTCGCCTCCACCTTCGGCGGCCCGCTCGTCAAGGTCGCGGCCTTCGGCTACGGAGTGCGCCGGGCCCTGGCAGGACGCAGGGCGGACGTGCCCGTGAAGGAGCCCAGGCGTACCGTGATCGTGGGCCGGACCGTCCCGGCCGCGCGGCGGAAGAACCGGGGAAAGTAGGAGCCAGCTCAGATGTTCCGCCGTACCTTCTGGTTCACCACCGGTGTCGCAGCCGGTGTCTGGGCCACCACCAAGGTCAACCGCAAGATCAGGCAGCTGACCCCCGAGAGCCTCGCCGCCACCGCAGCGAACAAGGCGCTGGAGACGGGCCACCGGATCAAGGACCGGGCGGTCGGCTTCGCGCTCGACGTGCGCGACAACATGGCCCAGCGGGAGGAGGAGCTGGGGGACGCGCTGGGCATCAACGCGGACCCCGAACTCCCCGCGCCCCGGCGGCTCGCCGCCATCGAGAACCGCAGCAACCCGAAGTACGCCGATGACAGGACGACGTACTCGTACAACCGGAATGAGGACCACTGATGGAGTCGGCCGAGATTCGCCGCCGCTGGCTGAGCTTCTACGAGGAGCGCGGTCACACCGTCGTCCCTTCGGCGTCGCTCATCGCGGACGACCCGACTCTGCTCCTCGTCCCGGCCGGCATGGTGCCCTTCAAGCCGTACTTCCTCGGTGAGGTCAAGCCGCCGTGGGCGCGCGCCACCAGCGTGCAGAAGTGTGTGCGCACCCCGGACATCGAAGAGGTCGGCAAGACCACCCGCCACGGCACCTTCTTCCAGATGTGCGGCAACTTCTCCTTCGGCGACTACTTCAAGGAAGGCGCCATCAAGTACGCCTGGGAGCTGCTCACCACGCCCCAGGACAAGGGTGGTTACGGCCTGGAGCCGGACCGCCTGTGGATCACCGTCTACAAGGACGACGACGAGGCCGAGCGCATCTGGCACGACGTCATCGGTGTGCCGAAGGAGCGCATCCAGCGCCTCGGCATGAAGGACAACTACTGGTCCATGGGCGTCCCCGGCCCCTGCGGCCCGTGTTCCGAGATCAACTACGACCGCGGCCCCGAGTTCGGCGTCGAGGGCGGCCCCGCCGTCAACGACGAGCGGTACGTGGAGATCTGGAACCTGGTCTTCATGCAGTACGAGCGTGGCGAGGGCATCGGCAAGGACAACTTCGAGATCCTCGGCGAACTGCCCAGCAAGAACATCGACACGGGCCTCGGCCTGGAGCGCCTCGCCATGATTCTGCAGGGCGTGCAGAACATGTACGAGATCGACACCTCGATGGCCGTCATCAAGAAGGCCACCGAGCTGACCGGTGTCCACTACGGCGAGGCCCACGCCTCGGACGTCTCGCTGCGGGTCGTCACCGACCACATGCGTACGTCGGTCATGCTCATCGGTGACGGCGTCACCCCCGGCAACGAGGGCCGCGGCTACGTCCTGCGCCGCATCATGCGCCGCGCCATCCGCAACATGCGCCTGCTCGGCGCCACCGGCCCGGTCGTCCTCGACCTGATCGACACCGTGATCCGGATGATGGGCCAGCAGTACCCGGAGCTGGTCACCGACCGCGAGCGCATCGAGAAGGTCGCCGTCGCCGAGGAGAACGCCTTCCTCAAGACGCTCAAGGCCGGCACCAACATCCTCGACACCGCCGTCACCGAGACCAAGGAGTCCGGCGGCAAGGTCCTCGCCGGCGACAAGGCGTTCCTGCTCCACGACACCTGGGGCTTCCCGATCGACCTCACCCTCGAAATGGCCGCCGAGCAGGGCCTCTCGGTGGACGAGGAGGGCTTCCGCCGCCTGATGAAGGAGCAGCGGGAGCGCGCCAAGGCCGATGCCCAGGCCAAGAAGACCGGGCACGCCGGCGCCGGCGCGTACCGCGAGATCGCCGACAAGACCGGCGAGACCGACTTCATCGGCTACTCGGACACCGAGGGCGAGACCACGATCGTCGGCATCCTCGTCGACGGCGTCTCCTCCCCGGCCGCCAGCGAGGGCGACGAGGTCGAGATCGTCCTCGACCGCACCCCGTTCTACGCCGAGGGCGGCGGCCAGATCGGCGACACCGGCCGGATCAAGGTCGACACCGGTGCCGTCATCGAGATCCGCGACACCCAGAAGCCGGTCCCGGGCGTCTACGTCCACAAGGGCGTCGTCCAGGTCGGCGAGGTGACCGTCGGCGCCAAGGCCCACGCCTCGATCGACTCCCGTCGCCGGACCGCCATCGCCCGTGCCCACTCGGCCACCCACCTCACCCACCAGGCGCTGCGCGACGCCCTCGGCCCGACGGCCGCCCAGGCCGGTTCCGAGAACCAGCCCGGCCGCTTCCGTTTCGACTTCGGTTCCCCGTCCGCGGTTCCCACGGCCGTGATGACCGACGTCGAGCAGAAGATCAACGAGGTGCTCGCCCGCGACCTCGACGTGCGTGCCGACATCATGGGCATCGACGAGGCCAAGAAGCAGGGCGCCATCGCCGAGTTCGGCGAGAAGTACGGCGAGCGGGTCCGCGTGGTGACCATCGGCGACTTCTCCAAGGAGCTGTGCGGCGGCACCCACGTCCACAACACCTCCCAGCTGGGCCTGGTCAAGCTGCTCGGCGAATCGTCGATCGGCTCGGGTGTGCGCCGTATCGAGGCCCTCGTCGGTGTCGACGCCTACAACTTCCTCGCCCGTGAGCACACGGTCGTCGCCCAGCTCCAGGAGCTGATCAAGGGCCGTCCGGAGGAGCTCCCGGAGAAGGTCTCCGCGATGCTCGGCAAGCTGAAGGACGCCGAGAAGGAGATCGAGAAGTTCCGCGCGGAGAAGGTGCTGCAGGCCGCCGGCGGTCTCGTCGAGTCCGCCAAGGACGTGCGCGGGATCGCCGTCGTCACCGGGCAGGTCCCGGACGGCACCACCCCGGACGACCTGCGCAAGCTGGTCCTCGACGTGCGTGGCCGCATCCAGGGCGGACGCGCCGCCGTGGTCGCCCTGTTCACGGTCAACAACGGCAAGCCGCTCACGGTCATCGCCACCAACGACGCCGCCCGTGACCGCGGCCTCAAGGCCGGTGATCTGGTCCGCACCGCCGCCAAGACGCTCGGCGGCGGCGGTGGCGGCAAGCCGGACGTCGCCCAGGGCGGCGGCCAGAACCCGGCCGCGGTCGGGGAGGCCATCGACGCCGTCGAGCGCCTCGTCGACGAGACCGCCAAGTAAGGAAACGGTCGCAGATGCGCAGAGGACGTCGACTCTCGATCGACGTCGGGGACGCCCGGATCGGGGTCGCCTCGTGCGACCCCGACGGGATCCTCGCCACCCCGGTCGAGACCGTTCCCGGCCGGGACATCCCGGCGGCCCACCGCCGGCTGCGGCAGCTGGTCGAGGAGTACGAGCCGATCGAGGTCGTCGTCGGACTCCCGCGCTCCCTCAAGGGGGGCGAGGGTCCGGCCGCCGTCAAGGTCCGCGCCTTCGCCCAGGAGCTCGCCAAGGGCATCAAGCCGGTGCCGGTCCGGCTGGTCGACGAGCGGATGACGACGGTAACGGCGAGCCAGGGGCTGCGCGCTTCCGGAGTGAAGGCCAAGAAGGGCCGCTCGGTCATCGACCAGGCCGCGGCGGTCATCATCCTTCAGCAGGCACTGGAATCCGAACGGGTGTCAGGTAAACCACCCGGCGAGGGCGTCGAAGTAGTCATCTGATCGCGATACGGTAACGTTCCGCGCGATGCGATGGTTTTCGAACAGCCACCGCACAGCAAGAGGCGGAACGGGAACCGGCCCACCAGCCGCGCACCGCACCACCTCGCGGCTCTAGGGGATCGATGACTGAGTATGGCCGGGGCCCAGGCTCCGAACCGTGGCATCCGGAGGACCCGTTGTACGGGGACGGCGGATGGGGCGGACAGCAGACCCAGGAGGGTCAGCAGTCCCCCTACGGCGGCCAGCCACAGCACTACCCGCAGCAGTCGCAGCAGCAGCAGCAGCAGTACGGCGACTGGGGCCAGCACCCGCAGGGCGGGTACGACCAGCACCAGGGCCAGCAGCAGTACACGTACTACGACGAGCAGGGCCGACTCCAGTACGCCGACGGGCACGGTCAGCAGCAGTACGACCAGCAGCAATACGACCAGCAACAGTACGACCAGCAGTACGTCGGGCACGCCCCGCAGCAGTACCACCAGGGCGTCTGGGACGCCAGCGGCTCCCACGGCCAGGTCCCCTACGCCGCGGACCCCGGAGATCCCTACGGCCAGCAGCCTGCGGCCTACGGCGGGGAACAGCCCGACTTCTACGGCACCGAGGACGCCTTCCCGCCGCCGGAGCCGCCCGGCCGCCGGCGCGATCCGGAGCCGGAGGCGCAGCCCGAACCGGCCGCCGAGGAGGAAGAGCAGCACCCCTTCTTCACGGGCGCGGACGACGACGAGGACGACACCGACGACGACCCGAAAGGGCGCCGCGGCGGCGACCGGGGCAAGGACGCCAAGGACGCCAAGGGCGGCAAGGGCACCAAGAAGCGCCGTACCGGCACCGCCTGCCTGGTGGTCTGCCTGGTCTTCGGCGGCGGCGCGGCCACGGTCGGCTATTTCGGCTGGCACTTCTTCAAAAATCGTTTCGGCGCTTCCCCGGACTACGCGGGCAGCGGCAACGGCGAGTCGACGAACGTCGAGATTCCCAAGGGCGCGGGCGGCTACGACATCGGCCGCATCCTGAAGGCGGCCGGCGTGGTCGCGAGCGTCGACGCGTTCGTCTCCGCACAGGCGGCGAATCCCGACGGCAAGGCGATCCAGGACGGCGTCTACACGCTGCAGAAGCACATGTCCGCGGCCAGCGCCGTGGAACTGATGCTCAGTCCGAAGAGTCACAACAACCTGGTCATCGCGGAGGGCCTGCGCAACTCCGCGATCTACGACATGATCGACAAGCGTCTCGAAGTGGCGAAGGGGACCACCGCGAGCGTCGCGAAGCAGGACTACAAGGCCCTCGGGCTGCCCAAGTGGGCACTGAACCACGCCAATCTGAAGGACCCGCTGGAAGGATTCCTCTACCCCTCCAGCTACGCCGTGGCGAAGGGGCAGAAACCCAAGGCGGTCCTCACCGAGATGGTGGCCCGCGCCAACGAGACGTACCAGTCACTCGGCCTGGAGAAGAAGGCGACCAGCCTGGGACTCGACGGACCGTGGCAGCTGCTCACCGTGGCCAGCCTGGTACAGGCCGAGGGCACCAGCCACGACGACTTCCGCAAGATGGCCGAAGTGGTCTACAACCGCCTCAAGCCCGGAAACCCCGAGACCTACGGCGCGCTCGAATTCGACTCCACGTACAACTACGTGAAGAACCAGAGCAAGATCGACCTGTCGATCGCCGAACTGCGGCACTACAACAACCCGTACAACACGTACTACGTCAAGGGACTGCCGCCCGGGCCCATCGACAACCCCGGTGAAGAGGCGCTCAGGGGCGCACTCGACCCGACGGACGACGGCTGGTACTACTTCATTTCGACGGACGGCAAGACCAGCAAGTTCACGAAGACGCTCGCCGAGCACGAGAAACTCGTGAACGAGTGGAACGCCTCCAGGAAAAAGAGCTGACCGATATCGCGACGTTCACCGGAGTCGCGAGGCCCAAGGACAGATTCAATGCCAACTCGGGCAACCGACGCCCGCCGGGCCGCCGTGCTCGGTAAGCCCATCGCCCACTCCCTCTCCCCGGTGCTGCACCGGGCCGCGTACGACAAACTCGGGCTCACCGACTGGTCGTACGAGCGCTTCGAGGTCGACGAGGACCAGCTGCCCGGCTTCATCGGGCAGCTGGGACCGGAGTGGGCGGGGCTGTCGCTGACCATGCCGCTGAAGCGGGCCGTCATCCCGCTGGTCGACGAGATCACCGAGACGGCCGCCTCCGTCGACGCGGTCAACACCGTCGTCTTCACGGAGGACGGACGTCGGCTCGGCGACAACACCGACATCCCCGGCATGATCGCCGCGCTCCGCGAGCACGGCATCGAGCAGGTCGACTCGGCCGCGATCCTCGGCGCCGGCGCCACCGCCTCCTCCGCACTGGCCGCACTCGCCCGGATCTGCACCGGCGAGGTCGTCGCCTACGTCCGCAGCGAGGCCCGCGCCGCCGAGATGCGGGAGTGGGGCGAGCGGCTCGACGTCGAGGTCCGCACCGCCGACTGGGCCGACGCGGAGCAGGCCCTGCGCGCCCCCCTGGTGATCGCCACGACCCCGGCCGGTACCACCGACGCCCTCGCCGGCGCCGTACCGGAGCGCCCCACCACCCTCTTCGACGTGCTCTACCACCCCTGGCCCACCGCCCTCGCCGCCCGCTGGTCCATGTTCGGCGGAGCCGTCGTCGGCGGCCTCGACCTGCTGGTCCACCAGGCCGTACTGCAGGTCGAACAGATGACGGGCCACACCCCCGCACCACTGAACGCCATGCGCCGGGCCGGGGAGAAGGCGCTGGCCGAGCGCTGACCCGACCGCCGGTACCGGCCTGTTCGCGTCCGTCTGCTGGACCGGCGGCCGGGTCCGCCGCCCGGACGTGGGAGGATCGGGGGTGGCGGACCGGGGCCGCGCACCCGGTCGGGCCGTCGCCGTACGCGAGGACACGCGTACGCAGGGCAGTACCAGGGCGCGAGCACTGAGGAGCATCGTTGAGCAGGCTGCGTTGGCTGACCGCGGGGGAGTCCCATGGTCCCGCACTTGTCGCGACGCTGGAGGGCCTTCCCGCCGGCGTGCCGATCACGACCGAGATGGTCGCGGACCATCTGGCGCGGCGGCGGCTCGGTTATGGCCGTGGTGCGCGGATGAAGTTCGAGCGCGACGAGGTCACCTTCCTCGGTGGTGTCCGGCACGGTCTGACGCTGGGTTCCCCGGTGGCGATCATGGTGGGCAACAGTGAGTGGCCCAAGTGGGAGCAGGTGATGGCGGCCGATCCGGTCGACCCGGAGATCCTGGCCGGACTCGCGCGCAATGCTCCGCTGACCCGGCCGCGTCCCGGCCACGCCGACCTCGCCGGGATGCAGAAGTACGGTTTCGGCGAGGCCCGCCCGGTCCTGGAGCGTGCCTCTGCGCGTGAGACCGCGGCCCGTGTGGCGCTCGGCGCCGTCGCCCGCTCGTACCTGAAGGAGACGGCGGGCATCGAGATCGTCTCGCACGTCGTCGAGCTGTGCTCGGTGAAGGCCCCGCAGGGTGTGTACCCGACCCCGGCCGACGTGGAGAGGCTGGACGCGGACCCGCTGCGCTGTCTGGACGCGGATGCGTCGAAGGCGATGGTCGCGGAGGTCGACCAGGCCCACAAGGACGGCGACACCCTGGGCGGTGTGGTCGAGGTGCTGGCGTACGGCGTGCCGGTCGGTCTTGGCTCGCATGTGCACTGGGACCGCAAGCTGGACGCCCGTCTCGCCGGTGCCCTGATGGGCATCCAGGCGATCAAGGGCGTCGAGATCGGTGACGGCTTCGAACTGGCCCGGGTGCCCGGTTCCAAGGCCCATGACGAGATCGTCAACACCGCCGAGGGCATCCGGCGGGTCTCCGGCCGTGCCGGCGGCACCGAGGGCGGTCTGTCCACCGGTGAGCTGCTGCGGGTGCGGGCCGCGATGAAGCCGATCGCGACCGTGCCGCGTGCCCTGCAGACCGTGGACGTGACCACCGGCGAGGCCACCCAGGCCCACCACCAGCGCTCGGACGTCTCCGCGGTGCCGGCCGCCGGCATCGTCGCCGAGGCGATGGTCGCGCTCGTCCTCGCGGACGCGGTCGCGGAGAAGTTCGGCGGCGACTCGGTCCCCGAGACCCGCCGCAACGTGCGGTCGTACCTCGAGAACCTGGCCATCCGATGAGCGCAGCCCCGGTGGTGGTGCTGGTCGGGCCGATGGGCGTGGGCAAGTCCACGGTCGGGCAGCTGCTGGCGGAGCGGCTCGGTGTCGGCTACCGGGACACCGACGAGGACATCGTGGCCGGCGAGGGCCGCACGATCGCGGACATCTTCGTGGAGGAGGGCGAGCCCGCCTTCCGTGCCATCGAGAAGCGTGCGGTGCACACGGCGCTGGCCGAGCACGGCGGCGTCCTGGCGCTCGGCGGCGGTGCGGTCCTCGACGCCGACACGCGCGTGCTGCTGGCCGGGCAGCGGGTGGTCTACCTGTCGATGGACGTCGAGGAGGCCGTCAGGCGCACCGGCCTGAACGCGGCCCGGCCGCTGCTCGCGCTGAACCCGCGCAAGCAGTGGCGGGAGCTGATGGAGGCGCGGCGGCATCTGTACGAGGAGGTCGCCACGGCGGTCGTGGCGACCGACGGCCGTACCCCCGAAGAGGTCACCCAAGCAGCCCTGGACGCACTGGAGTTGAAGGAAGCATGAGCGAGGCAGTCACCCGGATCCAGGTCGGCGGCACAGCGGGCACCGAGCCGTACGAGGTCCTGGTGGGCCGTCAACTCCTCGGCGAGCTGGGCGGATTGATCGGCGAGAAGGCCCAGCGGGTAGCCGTCATCCACCCCGAGGCGCTCGCCGAGACCGGGGACGCGCTCCGCGCCGACCTGGCCGGGCAGGGCTACGAGGCCGTCGCCATCCAGGTGCCGAACGCCGAGGAGGCCAAGACCGCCGAGGTCGCCGCCTACTGCTGGAAGGCGCTCGGCCAGTCCGGCTTCACCCGAACCGACGTCGTCGTCGGCGTGGGCGGCGGCGCGACCACGGACCTGGCCGGTTTCGTGGCGGCGACCTGGCTGCGCGGCGTTCGCTGGATCGCCGTCCCCACGACCGTGCTGGCCATGGTCGACGCGGCGGTCGGCGGCAAGACGGGCATCAACACGGCCGAGGGCAAGAACCTCGTCGGCGCCTTCCACCCCCCGGCGGGCGTCCTCTGCGACCTCGCCGCCCTGGACTCCCTCCCGGTCAACGACTACGTCTCCGGGCTCGCCGAGATCATCAAGGCCGGCTTCATCGCCGACCCGGTGATCCTGGAGCTCATCGAGTCCGACCCCGAGGCCGCGCGCACCCCGGCGGGCCCGCACACGGCCGAGCTGATCGAGCGCTCCATCCGGGTCAAGGCCGAGGTCGTCTCCTCCGACCTCAAGGAATCGGGCCTGCGCGAGATCCTCAACTACGGCCACACGCTCGGCCACGCCATCGAGAAGAACGAGCGCTACAAGTGGCGGCACGGCGCCGCGGTCGCCGTCGGCATGCACTTCGCCGCCGAGCTGGGCCGCCTCGCGGGCCGTCTGGACGACGCGACGGCGGACCGCCACCGCACCGTCCTGGAGTCGGTCGGCCTTCCGCTGCACTACCGCTACGACCAGTGGCCCAAGCTGGTCGAGACGATGAAGGTCGACAAGAAGTCCCGCGGCAACCTGCTGCGCTTCATCGTCCTGGACGGCCTCGGCAAGCCGACCGTCCTGGAAGGCCCGGACCCGGCCGTGCTGCTCGCCGCGTACGGCGAGGTCGGGCAGTAGAACCGCTGCTGTTCCACCCCGCCCGATCCGCCTCGCGGGACGGGCACTTCGGACCGCCCCCGGCCGTTTCACCAAACGACGACCGGGGGCGGTACCGTTCGGTAACGAGCGCAGCCGCACATGACGAGACGGAGTGGCACCGGATGCAGCACGCAGTGGGATCTCCGCTGCCGCCGCCCCATCAGCCGGGGCAGGGACCGGTCGGCTGGCAGCCGGCCGCACAGCACCCGGGAGCACCGCAAGGCCCCGCGCCCGTGCCGCCACCACCGGCCGCGCCCCCGCAGCCGTCGGTTCCGCCGCTTCCCACGGTCCCACCGCCGCCCGACACCACCGGGCACGTCCCGCTGCCGCCGGGCGGCCCGGTCGGCATGCCCAGCGCACCCCCCGCCGCCACGACCGTGCCGGACCCGACGGCCACCACGCTGGCCGTTCTGCTGATCGGCCCGGCCGGTGCGGGCAAGACCAGCGTGGCCAAGTACTGGGCGGACCACCGCCGGGTCCCCACGGCCCACATCAGCCTCGACGACGTCCGCGAATGGGTCCGCTCCGGCTTCGCCGACCCCCAGTCCGGCTGGAACGACAACTCCGAGGCCCAGTACCGCCTGGCCCGCCGCACCTGCGGCTTCGCCGCGCGCAACTTCCTGGCCAACGGCATCTCCTGCATCCTCGACGACGCGGTCTTCCCGGACCGCCCGGTCGTCGGCCTCGGCGGCTGGAAGCGCCACGTAGGCCCCGGCCTCCTCCCGGTCGTCCTCCTCCCCGGCCTCGACATAGTCCTGGAACGCAACGCGGAACGCAGGGGCAACCGCCGCCTCACCGACGAGGAGGTGGCCCGCATCCACGGCCGCATGGCGGGCTGGTACGGCTCGGGCCTCCCGATCATCGACAACTCGCAGCTGGATGTACCGGGGACGGCCCGCGTCCTGGACGACGTCCTGGCAAGAGCAATAGCGAGCCCACCGAACTGGTAGGCGGGGGGACTGAACCCACCTTCTTGGGGGCGCTGGGGGTACCCCCGGCCGAAGGCTGGGGGAGGAACTGCGCGCTCAACCCCCACCGGCCGGTAGCCGAAAAACGGCCTGGGTCGTGAGGGGCGCGGGGAACTGCGCGACCAGCCCCCACCAACCGGTAGCCGAAAGACGGCCCGTCTTCCCAGGGGCGCGGGGAGCTGCGCAGACCCCCCACCCACCCGCACCCGAAAACGGCGCCCCACCACCCCACTCGGCCCTCCCCAACCGGCACAAATCGCCCACGCCTCCTACGCTCGTGTCATGTCCGAGGTGTATGCCGCCCGCCGAACCCGCCTGAGGGACCGCTGCCAGGCCAGCGGCAGCGCCTCCGCGCTGATCTCACGCCCCGCCAACGTGAGATACCTCGCCGGTGCCGCTCCGACCGGCTCCGTCCTGCTGCTGGGCAAACGCGAGGACCTCCTCGTATGCCCCGGCCCCCAGGACGACCGCCCCGCCGAGGCCCGCTGCGACGAGTCCCTTCGGCAGCACCTTCTGGAAGGACCCGGCGGTGACCCCGCAGTGGCCGCCGCCGACCTCGCCGCCGCCCAGGACGCCGACGCGCTCGCCGTCGAGGAGCACCACCTCACCGTGGCCCGGCACCGCGCCCTCTCCTCGGTCGCTCCCTGCCTCCGCCTCACCGACCTGGGCTCGGCCGTCGAGCAGCTCAGAGTGGTGAAGGACGAGGAGGAGATCTCCTGCCTCCGCATCGGCGCCGAGATCGCCGACCAGGCCCTCGGCGAGCTGCTGGAGTCGATCCTCGTGGGCCGCACCGAACGGCACCTCGCCCTGGAGCTGGAGCGCCGTCTGGTCGATCACGGCGCCGACGGCCCGGCCTTCCCCACCTCCGTGGCCACCGGCCCGAACTCCGGCCGCCGCGGCCACCGCCCCACCGACCGGCGTGTCGAGGAGGGCGACTTCCTCTCCGTCTGCCTGGGTGCCACCTACCGCGGCTACCGCTGCGAGATCGGCCGTACCTTCGTCATCGGCACCACGCCCGCCGACTGGCAGATCGAGCTGTACGACCTGGTCTTCGCCGCCCAGCGGGCCGGCCGGGAGAGCCTCGTGCCGGGCGCCGCCTACCGGGACGTGGACCGCGCGGCCCGCCAGGTGCTGGACTCCGCGGGCCACTCCGAGGGCCTGCAGCACCTCACCGGACACGGTGTCGGACTCGAAATCGACGAGGACCCGCAGCTCGCCCCCTCGGCCATGGGTAAACTGGACGCTTGCGTGCCGGTCACCGTCGAACCGGGGGTCCACCTCCCGGGCCGGGGCGGAGTCCGGATCGATGACACGCTCGTCGTACGCCCTGAGGCGGACGGCGGACCCGAGCTACTCACCATCACGACCAAGGAGCTGCTCGCACTATAGGGAATGTGCGTGCCCCGGGGTCGTCCACGTCAGTCCAGGAGATTCCGCAACCGTGGCTTCCACGAACGACCTCAAGAACGGCCTGGTGCTCAAGCTCGAAGGCGGCCAGCTCTGGTCCGTCGTCGAGTTCCAGCACGTCAAGCCCGGCAAGGGCCCGGCATTCGTGCGCACCAAGCTCAAGAACGTGCTGTCCGGCAAGGTGGTCGACAAGACCTTCAACGCCGGCGTCAAGGTCGAGACGGCCACTGTCGACAAGCGCGACATGCAGTTCTCGTACATGGACGGCGAGTACTTCGTCTTCATGGACATGGACACGTACGACCAGCTGCACATCGACCGGAAGACCGTCGGCGACGCCGCGAACTTCCTGATCGAGGGCTTCACGGCCGTCGTCGCCCAGCACGAGGGCGAAGTGCTCTTCGTCGAGCTTCCGGCCGCCGTCGAGCTCACCATCCAGGAGACCGAGCCGGGTGTCCAGGGCGACCGCTCCACCGGCGGCACCAAGCCCGCGACGCTGGAGACCGGTCACCAGATCCAGGTCCCGCTCTTCATCACCACCGGTGAGAAGATCAAGGTCGACACCCGCACGAGCGACTACCTCGGCCGGGTGAACAGCTAACCGTGGCTGCCCGCAACACGGCCCGCAAGCGCGCCTTCCAGATCCTCTTCGAGGGCGACCAGCGCGGGGCCGATGTCCTGACGGTCCTCGCGGACTGGATCCGGCTCTCCCGGGACGACACCCGGCAGCCGCCGGTGAGCGAGTACACGATGCAGCTGGTCGAGGGCTACGCCGTGCACGCGAAGCGGATCGACGAGCTCATCGCCCAGTACGCGGTCGGCTGGACGCTGGACCGGATGCCGGTCGTCGACCGCAACCTCCTGCGCCTCGGCGCGTACGAGCTGATCTGGGTCGACGAGACGCCGGACGCGGTCGTCCTCGACGAGATGGTGCAGCTCGCGAAGGAGTTCTCGACGGACGAGTCGCCCTCGTTCGTGAACGGGCTTCTCGGGCGTCTGAAGGAGCTGAAGCCGTCGCTGCGCCGCGAGGCGTAGCCGACGAAACGCCGGAAGGCCCGCAGCTGCTCGCTGCGGGCCTTCCGGCGTTTGTGCGCCCAAATGGGGTGGGCGGTGCGGTGGTCGGGCGGCTGACGGTCGCGTGTGGCTTGTCGCGCAGTTCCTCCCCCAGCCTTCGGCCGGGGGTACCCCCAGCGCCCCTAAGGGGTTGCACCCTGCGTCGCTCAAGACGTGAACGCTGAAAAAGCCGCCGGGGCAGCCGGAACCGTCGAGTTCCGGCCACCCCGGCGGCACGTTTCTGCTCAGGTGTGGTGCGGGTCAGGCGTCTTCGTGCGTGGCCACCGCGCGGCGCGCGTCCGCGTCCAGGACACCCCAGCTGATCAGCTGCTCGGTGAGGACCGAGGGGGACTGGTCGTAGATGACGGCCAGTGTGCGCAGGTCGTCCTGGCGGATCGACAGCACCTTGCCGTTGTAGTCACCGCGCTGGGACTGGATCGTCGCCGCGTAGCGCTGCAGCGGGCCCGCCTTCTCGGCCGGCACGGTCGCCAGCCGCTCCAGGTCCAGGACCAGCTTCGGCGGGGGCTCGGCGGCGCCGCCGGGGGTGGTGCCCGGCAGCAGCTCCTGCACCGGCACACCGTAGAAATCCGCCAACTCGGCAAGGCGCTGCACGGTCACGGCACGGTCGCCGCGCTCGTACGAACCGACCACCACGGCCTTCCAGCGCCCCTGGGACTTCTCCTCGACACCGTGGAGGGAAAGGCCCTGCTGGGTGCGGATGGCCCGGAGCTTGGCCCCGAGCTGTTTGGCGTATTCGCTGGACATATAGCTCCCCGGACACTGTGTCGACGCGGCCGGCCTTGGTTCCCGCCGCGCGGCTGGTAACTCACTGTGAGGTTACGCAGCGTTACTCTCTCGCGTCAAGCCGAATGGTCCGCACCGACTCTTCCGTGGTAGCGATGGCCGGTTAGCCCGGGGGGGTGATCAGGGGCATCTTCGGCACCTGCTACCGTTGATGGCGCAAATCCGACGTCCTTTAAGGTCCGTCCCGTGAGGCGGAGAAGGGGGTCCGTTTCGTATGGACAAGCAGGAAAAGCTCGAGACCCAGGCCCAGGGTTCCGATGCGCGGCCCGTTCTCGAAGGCCCCGACATCGCGCGGGTGCTGACCCGCATCGCCCACGAGATCGTCGAGCGTGCCAAGGGCGCCGACGACGTGGTGCTCCTCGGCATCCCGACCCGCGGCGTCTTCCTCGCCCAGCGGCTCGCCGCCAAGCTGGAGCAGATCACCGACCGCAAGGTTCCCGTCGGTTCGCTCGACATCACCATGTACCGAGACGACCTGCGCATGCACCCGCCGCGCGCGCTGGCCCGCACCGAGATCCCCGGTGACGGCATCGACGGCAGGCTGGTCGTCCTCGTCGACGACGTGCTGTTCTCCGGCCGCACCATCCGCGCCGCCCTCGACGCCCTGAACGACATCGGGCGCCCGCGCGCGGTCCAGCTCGCGGTCCTCGTCGACCGCGGCCACCGCGAACTGCCCATCCGCGCCGACTACGTCGGCAAGAACCTCCCCACGTCGCTGCGGGAGACGGTCAAGGTCCTGCTCGCCGAGGAGGACGGTCGCGACACCGTGCTGCTCGGCGCCAAGCCGACCCAGTAGCAGGCCGAGGGCGCGCGCCGGTCCGGCGCGCCCCTGGCTGCCCGGAATCTCCCCAAACGTGAACTGCCTTACGGAGCCTGACAGATGCAGCGTCATCTCATCTCGGCCGCCGACCTCACCCGCGACGACGCCGTACTGATCCTCGACACCGCCGAGGAGATGGCCCGGGTCGCCGACCGGCCGATCAAGAAGCTGCCGACCCTGCGCGGCCGCACCGTCGTCAACCTCTTCTTCGAGGACTCGACCCGAACCCGGATCTCCTTCGAGGCCGCCGAGAAGCGCCTCTCCGCCGACGTCATCAACTTCACCGCCAAGGGGTCCAGCGTCTCCAAGGGCGAGTCCCTGAAGGACACCGCCCAGACCCTGGAGGCGATGGGTGTCGACGCCGTCGTCATCCGGCACGGCGCCTCCGGAGCCCCCTACCGCCTCGCCACCTCCGGCTGGATCGACGCGGCCGTCATCAACGCCGGCGACGGCACCCACCAGCACCCCACCCAGGCCCTCCTCGACGCCTTCACCATGCGCCGCCGCCTCGTCGGCCGGGACGCCGGGATAGGGCAGGACCTGGCCGGCAAGCGCATCACGATCGTCGGCGACGTCCTGCACAGCCGGGTCGCCCGCTCCAACGTCGACCTGCTGCACACCCTCGGCGCCGAGGTCACCCTGGTCGCCCCGCCCACCCTGGTGCCGGTCGGCGTCGAGCGGTGGCCCTGCGAGGTGTCGTACGACCTGGACGCCGTACTCCCCAAGTCCGACGCGGTGATGATGCTCCGCGTGCAGCGCGAGCGTATGAACGCCGCGTTCTTCCCGACCGAGCGCGAGTACTCGCGGCGCTACGGCCTCGACGGCGACCGCATGGCGAAGATGCCCGAGCACGCCATCGTGATGCACCCCGGCCCGATGGTCCGCGGCATGGAGATCACCGCCGAGGTCGCCGACTCCGAGCGCTGCACCGTGGTCGAGCAGGTCGCAAACGGAGTCTCCATCCGGATGGCCGTCCTGTACCTCCTGCTCGGCGGCAACGAACCCGCCGTCAGTCACGCCCGCACCACCGAGGAGAAGTAAGACCCATGAGCAAGATCCTGATCCGTGGTGCGAAGGTGCTCGGCGGCGAGCCGCAGGACGTACTGATCGACGGCGAGGTCATCGAGGCGGTCGGCACCGGGCTGTCCGCCGACGGTGCCGAGGTCGTCGAGGCCACCGGCAAGGTGCTGCTGCCGGGCCTGGTCGACCTGCACACGCATCTGCGCGAGCCCGGCCGCGAGGACTCCGAGACGGTCCTGACCGGCACCCGCGCGGCCGCGAGCGGCGGCTACACGGCCGTGTTCGCCATGGCCAACACCTTCCCGGTCGCCGACACCGCCGGCGTGGTCGAGCAGGTCTACCGGCTCGGCCGGGAGCACGGCTACTGCGACGTCCAGCCCATCGGCGCCGTCACCGTCGGTTTGGAGGGCAAGAAGCTCGCCGAGCTGGGCGCCATGCACGAGTCGGCCGCCGGGGTCACCGTCTTCTCCGACGACGGCAAGTGCGTCGACGACGCCGTGATCATGCGCCGTGCCCTGGAGTACGTGAAGGCCTTCGGCGGGGTCGTCGCCCAGCACGCCCAGGAGCCGCGGCTGACCGAGGGCGCCCAGATGAACGAGGGCGGCGTCTCGGCCGAGCTGGGGCTGGGCGGCTGGCCGGCCGTCGCCGAGGAGTCGGTCATCGCGCGGGACGTCCTGCTCGCCGAGCACGTCGGCTCCCGCGTCCACATCTGTCACCTGTCGACCGCCGGCTCGGTCGAGATCGTGCGCTGGGCCAAGTCCCGGGGCATCGACGTCACCGCCGAGGTCACCCCGCACCACCTGCTCCTCACCGACGAGCTGGTGCGGTCGTACAACCCGGTCTACAAGGTCAACCCGCCGCTGCGCACCGAGCGCGATGTGCTCGCGCTGCGCGAAGCCCTGGCCGACGGCACGATCGACATCGTGGCCACCGACCACGCCCCGCACCCGCACGAGGACAAGGACTGCGAGTGGGCCGCGGCCGCCATGGGGATGGTGGGCCTGGAGACCGCGCTGTCGGTGGTGCAGGAGACCATGGTGGACACGGGCCTGCTGACCTGGGCCGGTGTCGCCGACCGGATGTCCGTCAAGCCCGCGCGGATCGGACAGGCCACCGGCCACGGCCGCCCCGTCTCGGCTGGTGAGCCCGCCAACCTCACCCTGGTCGACACGGAATACCGTGGCCTGGTGGACCCCGCGGGCTTCGCCTCGCGCAGCCGCAACACCCCGTACGAGGGGCGCGAGCTGCCGGGCCGTGTCACCCACACGTGGCTGCGGGGCAAGGCGACGCTCGCGGACGGGAAGCTCACGTGACACCTCTGATCCTGCTGGCCGACGACAAGAAGTCGGCCGCGGTCACCGACTGGTCCGCCCGCATCGGCTGGCTGGTCGGCCTGGCCCTCTTCGTCGCGCTCGTCTACTGGCTGATGCGCGAGGGCTGGAAATGGCGCGGCACCCTTCAGGGCGACCTGCCGGAGCTGCCCAGCGCGCCGGACGACCTCGGTGACGTGAGACTGACGATGAGCGGCCGCTACCACGGCTCCACCACCGCCGGGCAGTGGCTGGACCGCATCGTGGCCCGCGGCCTCGGCTCCCGCAGCCGGGTCGAGCTCACCCTGACCGACGCGGGCCTGGAGGTCGTACGCCCCGGGGCGACCGACTTCTTCATCCCCGCCGTCGCGCTCCGCGAGGCCCTGCTGGGCAAGGGCATCGCGGGCAAGGTCCTCACCGAGGGCGGACTGCTCCTGGTGACCTGGCAGCTCGGCGACAAGCTGATCGACTCCGGATTCCGCTCGGACCACGCGGCCGAGCACACCGAGTGGGTCGACACCATCAACTCCATGATCAAGACAAACAACACGGAAGGCGCCGAACGATGACGACCTCCACAAGGGGAGCCGGCAAGGTTCCCGCGGTACTCGTCCTGGAGGACGGCCGGATCTTCCGCGGCCGCGCCTACGGGGCCGTGGGGGAGACCTTCGGCGAGGCCGTGTTCTCCACCGGTATGACCGGCTACCAGGAGACCCTGACCGACCCCTCGTACGACCGCCAGATCGTGGTCGCCACCGCCCCGCAGATCGGCAACACGGGCTGGAACGACGAGGACGACGAGTCCAGCCGCATCTGGGTCTCCGGCTACGTCGTGCGCGACCCCGCGCGCGTGCCCTCCAACTGGCGCGCCAAGCGTTCGCTGGACGCGGAACTGGTGGCGCAGGGCGTGGTCGGCATCTCCGGGATCGACACCCGCGCCCTCACCCGCCACCTGCGCGAGCGCGGTTCGATGCGCGCCGGCGTCTTCTCCGGCGAGGCGATCGCCACCGACGCCGAGCTCGTCGCGCGCGTGCAGGCCCAGCCGCACATGAAGGGCGCCTCGCTGTACGAGGAGGTCGCCACCAAGGAGGCGTACGTCGTCCCGGCCGTCGGGCAGAAGCGATTCACCGTCGCCGCCATCGACCTCGGCATCAAGGGCATGACCCCTCAGCGGATGGCCGAGCGCGGCATCGAGGTGCACGTCCTGCCCGCGACCGCCACCGAGGACGACGTGTACGCCGTCGGCCCCGACGGTGTGTTCTTCTCCAACGGCCCCGGCGACCCGGCCACGGCCGACGGACCGGTGGCCCTGATGACCGCCGTCCTGGCGCGGAAGACCCCGCTGTTCGGCATCTGCTTCGGCAACCAGATCCTCGGCCGCGCGCTCGGCTTCGGCACCTACAAGCTGAAGTACGGCCACCGGGGCATCAACCAGCCGGTCCAGGACCGTACGACCGGCAAGGTCGAGGTCACCGCGCACAACCACGGATTCGCCGTGGACGCGCCGCTCGACAAGGTCAGCGACACGAAGTTCGGCCGCGCCGAGGTCTCGCACGTCTGCCTGAACGACGACGTCGTGGAGGGGCTGCAACTGCTCGACCAGCCGGCCTTCTCCGTCCAGTACCACCCCGAAGCGGCAGCGGGCCCGCACGACGCCGCCTACCTGTTCGACCGCTTCGTTTCCCTGATGGAGGGCCAGCGTGCCTAAGCGCACCGATATCCAGTCCGTCCTGGTCATCGGCTCCGGCCCGATCGTCATCGGCCAGGCCGCCGAGTTCGACTACTCCGGCACCCAGGCCTGCCGCGTCCTGCGCGCCGAGGGCCTCAGGGTCATCCTCGTCAACTCCAACCCGGCGACGATCATGACCGACCCGGAGATCGCCGACGCGACGTATGTCGAGCCGATCACGCCCGAGTTCGTCGAGAAGATCATCGCCAAGGAGCGCCCCGACGCCCTGCTGCCCACCCTGGGCGGCCAGACGGCCCTGAACACCGCGATCTCGCTGGACGAGAACGGTGTCCTGGCCAAGTACGGCGTCGAGCTGATCGGCGCCAATGTCGAGGCCATCAACAAGGGCGAGGACCGCGACCTGTTCAAGGAGGTCGTGGAGGCCGTCCGCGCCAAGATCGGGTACGGCGAGTCCGCCCGCTCGGTCATCTGCCACACCATGGACGAGGTCATCGCGGGCGTCGAGGAACTCGGCGGCGGCTACCCGGTCGTCGTCCGCCCGTCCTTCACCATGGGCGGTGCCGGTTCCGGCTTCGCGCACGACGAGGAGGAGCTGCGCCGCATCGCCGGCCAGGGCCTGACCCTCTCGCCGACCACCGAGGTGCTCCTGGAGGAGTCCATCCTCGGCTGGAAGGAGTACGAGCTGGAGCTGATGCGCGACAAGCACGACAACGTCGTGGTCGTCTGCTCCATCGAGAACTTCGACCCCATGGGCGTGCACACCGGCGACTCGATCACCGTCGCGCCCGCGATGACGCTGACCGACCGCGAGTACCAGATCCTCCGCGACATCGGCATCGCCGTGATCCGCGAGGTCGGCGTCGACACCGGCGGCTGCAACATCCAGTTCGCGGTCAACCCCGAGGACGGTCGCGTGATCGTCATCGAGATGAACCCGCGTGTGTCGCGGTCCTCCGCGCTGGCCTCCAAGGCGACCGGCTTCCCGATCGCGAAGATCGCCGCCAAGCTGGCCGTCGGCTACACCCTCGACGAGATCCCCAACGACATCACGCAGGAGACCCCGGCCTCCTTCGAGCCCACGCTCGACTATGTGGTCGTCAAGGCTCCGCGCTTCGCGTTCGAGAAGTTCCCGTCCGCCGACTCCACGCTGACCACCACCATGAAGTCGGTCGGCGAGGCCATGGCCATCGGCCGCAACTTCCCCGAGGCCTTCCAGAAGGCGCTGCGCTCGCTGGAGAAGAAGGGCAGCCAGTTCACCTTCGTCGGCGAGCCCGGCGACAAGGACGAGCTGCTGCGCGAGTCGGTACGGCCCACCGACGGCCGGATCAACACCGTCATGCAGGCCATCCGCGCGGGCGCCACCCCCGAGGAGGTCTTCGAGTTCACGAAGATCGACCCGTGGTTCGTCGACCAGCTCTTCCTGATCAAGGAGCTCGCGGACGAACTCGCGGCCGCCGACCGCCTGGACGCCGGCCTGCTCGCCGAGGCCAAGCGGCACGGCTTCTCCGACCAGCAGATCGCCGAGATCCGCGGGCTGCGCGAGGACGTCGTCCGCGAGGTCCGGCACGCGCTGGGGGTCCGCCCGATCTACAAGACGGTCGACACCTGCGCCGCCGAGTTCGCCGCGAAGACGCCGTACTTCTACTCCTCCTACGACGAGGAGACCGAGGTCGCGCCGCGCGAGAAGCCGGCCGTCATCATCCTGGGCTCCGGCCCCAACCGCATCGGCCAGGGCATCGAGTTCGACTACTCGTGCGTGCACGCGTCCTTCGCCCTGTCCGACGCCGGGTACGAGACCGTGATGGTCAACTGCAACCCGGAGACCGTCTCCACCGACTACGACACCTCCGACCGGCTGTACTTCGAGCCGCTCACGCTGGAGGACGTGCTGGAGATCGTCCACGCCGAGCAGCAGGCCGGTCCGGTCGCCGGTGTGATCGTGCAGCTGGGCGGCCAGACCCCGCTGGGGCTGTCGCAGGCGCTCAAGGACAACGGCGTGCCGATCGTCGGCACGTCCCCGGAGGCGATCCACGCGGCCGAGGACCGGGGCGCCTTCGGGCGGGTGCTCGCCGAGGCGGGCCTGCCGGCCCCCAAGCACGGCACCGCGACCACCTTCGCCGAGGCCAAGGCCATCGCCGACGAGATCGGCTACCCGGTCCTCGTCCGGCCCTCGTACGTGCTCGGCGGCCGCGGCATGGAGATCGTCTACGACGAGACCCGCCTCGCCTCCTACATCGCCGAGTCGACCGAGATCAGCCCCTCCCGGCCGGTCCTCGTCGACCGGTTCCTGGACGACGCGATCGAGATCGACGTCGACGCCCTCTACGACGGCGAGGAGTTGTACCTCGGCGGCGTCATGGAGCACATCGAGGAGGCCGGCATCCACTCCGGTGACTCGGCGTGCGCCCTGCCCCCGATCACCCTGGGCGGCTTCGACATCAAGCGCCTGCGCGCCTCCACCGAGGCCATCGCCAAGGGCGTCGGCGTCCGCGGCCTGATCAACATCCAGTTCGCGATGGCCGGGGACATCCTCTACGTCCTCGAAGCCAACCCGCGTGCCTCCCGCACGGTCCCCTTCACCTCGAAGGCGACCGCGGTGCCGCTGGCCAAGGCCGCGGCCCGGATCTCGCTGGGCGCGACCGTCGCCGAACTGCGCGCCGAGGGGCTGCTGCCGGCCCGGGGCGACGGCGGTGAGCTGCCGTTCGACGCGCCGATCTCCGTCAAGGAAGCGGTCATGCCGTGGTCGCGGTTCCGCGACATCCACGGCCGGGGCGTCGACACGGTCCTCGGCCCGGAGATGCGCTCCACCGGTGAGGTCATGGGCATCGACTCCGTCTTCGGCACGGCGTACGCCAAGTCGCAGGCCGGAGCGTACGGGCCGCTGCCGACCAAGGGCCGCGCGTTCATCTCCGTCGCCAACCGCGACAAGCGCTCGATGATCTTCCCGGCGCGGGAGCTGGTCGCCCACGGCTTCGAACTGCTCGCCACGTCCGGCACGGCCGAGGTGCTCAAGCGCAACGGCATCAACGCGACCGTTGTCCGAAAGCAGTCGGAGGGCGTCGGTCCCGAGGGCGAGAAGACGATCGTCCAGCTGATCCACGACGGCGAGGTGGACCTCATCGTCAACACCCCGTACGGCACGGGGGGTCGCCTGGACGGGTACGAGATCCGGACCGCCGCGGTGGCCCGGTCGGTGCCGTGTCTGACGACCGTGCAGGCGCTGGCGGCGGCTGTGCAGGGGATCGATGCGCTGAACCACGGGGATGTCGGGGTGCGGTCGCTCCAGGAGCATGCCGAGCGATTGACCGCCGCGAGGGACTAAAGGTCGTGGTGAGGCTGCGGGCCGGTTGCGGCTGGTCGCGCAGTTCCCCGCGCCCCTGACGGGGTGCGTTGCCCAGCTGTCTATGAAGGGGGGGCACCGGTGACGGTGTCCCCCTCCGCATGAGGACTCCATGTACAAGATCTTCTTCAATCTCGTGTTCAAGCGGATGGATCCGGAACAGGCCCATCACCTGGCCTTCCGGTGGATCCGGCTCGCCGTGCGGATCCCCGTGCTGCGCACCTTCGTCGCCGCCGCGCTCGCGCCGCGCTACAAGGAACTGCGCACCGAGGCCTTCGGGCTGCGGATGCACGGGCCCTTCGGGCTCGCCGCCGGCTTCGACAAGAACGCCGTCGCGATCGACGGGATGTCGATGCTCGGGTTCGACCATGTAGAGATCGGCACGGTGACCGGGGAGGCCCAGCCCGGTAATCCCAAGAAGCGGCTGTTCCGGCTCGTCGCCGACCGGGCGCTGATCAACCGCATGGGCTTCAACAACGACGGTTCGCTGGCCGTCGCCGCCCGGCTCGCGACCCGGGAGCCCGTCTTCAGGACGGTCGTGGGCGTCAACATCGGCAAGACCAAGGTCGTACCGGAGGCCGAGGCCGTCGGTGACTACGTGAAGTCGGCCGAGCGGCTCGCGCCGTACGCGGACTACCTCGTCGTGAACGTGTCGTCCCCGAACACGCCGGGCCTGCGCAACCTCCAGGCGGTGGACCACCTGCGTCCGCTCCTGACGGGTGTCCGCGAGGCCGCCGACCGCGTGGTGGCGCACCGGCGGGTGCCGCTCCTGGTGAAGATCGCGCCGGACCTCGCCGACGAGGACGTGGACGCCGTCGCCGACCTGGCCGTGGAGCTGGGTCTGGACGGGATCATCGCGACCAACACCACCATCGCGCGGGAGGGGCTGGGGCTGCGGTCCGATCCCGGCCTGGTGAAGGAGAGCGGAGGTCTCTCCGGGGCGCCGCTCAAGGCGCGCTCCCTGGAGGTGCTGCGGCGGCTGTACGCGCGCGTGGGCGACCGGATCACCCTGGTGGGCGTCGGCGGCATCGAGAACGCCGAGGACGCCTGGCAGCGCATCCTGGCCGGTGCCACGCTGGTGCAGGGCTACAGCGCGTTCATCTACGAGGGGCCGTTCTACGCTCGCGACCTCCACAAGGGCCTCGCGGCGCGCCTGCGCACCAGCCCGTACGCCACCCTCGCCGACGCGGTCGGCGCCGATGTGAGGACGACCGTATGAGCCCGTTGGAGCCCTTCGGTGCGCGGCTGCGCCGTGCCATGGACGAGCGCGGTCCGCTGTGCGTGGGCATCGATCCGCACGCCTCGCTGCTCTCGGAGTGGGGTCTGAACGACGACGTGGCGGGCCTGGAGCGGTTCAGCCGTACCGTCGTGGAGGCGGTGGCCGACCGGGTCGCGGTCATGAAGCCGCAGAGCGCGTTCTTCGAGCGGTTCGGCTCGCGCGGGGTCGCCGTCCTGGAGCGGGTGGTGCAGGAGGCGCGGGCCGCCGGGACCCTGGTCGTCATGGACGCCAAGCGCGGCGACATCGGCTCCACCATGGCCGGGTACGCGGAGGCCTTCCTCGCCAAGGACGCCCCGCTGTTCTCGGACGCCCTGACGGTCTCGCCGTACCTCGGCTACGGCTCGCTCAGCCCGGCCGTGGCGCTGGCCCGGGAGAGCGGGGCCGGCCTGTTCGTGCTGGCGCTCACCTCGAACCCGGAGGGCCCCGAGGTGCAGCACGCGGTGCGCGGCGACGGGCGTACGGTCGGCGCGACCATGCTGGCGCACCTCGCCGCCGAGAACGAGGGGGAGGAGCCGCTGGGCTCCTTCGGCGCCGTCGTCGGCGCCACGGTCGGCGACCTGTCGTCGTACGACCTCGACATCAACGGTCCGCTCCTCGCGCCTGGCGTCGGTGCGCAGGGGGCGACGGCCGCAGACCTTCCCGCGGTCTTCGGGACGGCGGTGCGCAACGTGATTCCAAACGTGAGCCGAGGTGTTTTGCGTCACGGTCCCGATGTCGGGGCACTCAGGGCGGCCGCGGACCGGTTCGCGGGCGAGATCCGGGACGTCCTCGCAGGTGGATGAGTCCTCCGATGAGTGCTCCCGCGAGCGTTCCGTCGACGGCTTGAGTGTGAATACATCCTCAAATCCCGGGCAGTATGTCTGAAATGTCCGGCCTGACAGAGGCTGACCAGGACTTTTCCGCTGTTCTCGCTGACTCCGGCGGACTTGCCCGCTAGTCTCCGAGCAGAGTCAACGGGCAAGCGTGTTGCTCGTAGCTCCCCTGGTGTGGGGCGACTAGGTTCCTCACCGGTCCGTATCCGACAGTTCGACATCCGAGGTGACGTAGGCGTGGCTCTTCCGCCCCTTACCCCTGAACAGCGCGCAGCCGCGCTCGAAAAGGCCGCCGCGGCTCGCCGGGAGCGGGCCGAGGTCAAGAATCGACTGAAGCACTCCGGCGCCTCTCTCCACGAGGTCATCAAGCAGGGCCAGGAAAACGACGTCATCGGCAAGATGAAGGTCTCCGCCCTGCTCGAGTCCCTGCCGGGCGTGGGCAAGGTCCGCGCCAAGCAGATCATGGAGCGACTCGGGATCTCCGAGAGCCGCCGCGTGCGTGGCCTCGGTTCCAACCAGATCGCCTCCCTGGAGCGCGAGTTCGGCAGCACCGGCTCCTGATCACCGGGCCGCCCGGGACGGCCGTCCCGGGCAACCTGCGATTGCTGGAATAATCGCTGCATGGCTGCAACATTCCGGGGGACGACCCCCGAGCCCCCGGACGTACGTCCGCGGCTGACCGTGCTCTCCGGCCCCTCCGGGGTCGGCAAGAGCACGGTCGTCGCCCATATGCGCAAGGAACACCCCGAGGTCTGGCTCTCGGTGTCGGCGACCACCCGAAAGCCCCGCCCCGGCGAGCGGCACGGAGTCCACTACTTCTTCGTCTCCGACGAGGAGATGGACAAGCTGATCGCCAACGGCGAGCTCCTGGAGTGGGCCGAATTCGCCGGCAACCGCTACGGCACCCCGCGTGCGGCCGTGCTGGAGCATCTCGAATCCGGCGTCCCGGTCCTCCTGGAGATCGACCTCCAAGGCGCCCGGCAGGTCCGCGAGACCATGCCGGACGGCCGGCTGGTGTTCCTGGCCCCGCCCTCCTGGGAGGAGCTGGTGCGCAGGCTCACCGGACGCGGCACCGAGGCGCCCGAGGTCATCGAGCGCCGTCTGGACGCGGCCAAGATCGAACTCGCGGCCGAGCCGGAGTTCGACGAAACCCTGGTCAACACCTCCGTCGAGGACGTGGCGCGCGAGCTGCTAGCCTTGATGGACGTTGTGTGATCGTTGCTGATCATTCAGACTGAATCTTTCCCATCCATCGGAAGGCAGAGCGTGTCCTCTTCCATCACCGCGCCCGAGGGCATCATCAACCCTCCGATCGACGAGCTTCTCGAGGCCACCGACTCGAAGTACAGCCTGGTGATCTACGCGGCCAAGCGCGCCCGTCAGATCAACGCGTACTACTCGCAGCTCGGCGAGGGCCTCCTCGAGTACGTCGGTCCGCTCGTCGACACCCACGTCCACGAGAAGCCGCTCTCCATCGCCCTGCGCGAGATCAACGCGGGTCTGCTGACCTCCGAGGCCATCGAAGGCCCGGCGCAGTAGTACTTTCATTTTGCAGTTGCTTTATCCACAGGCCCGGCGCACGACTGCCGGGCCTGTGGTGTGTCATGGAGCCGTGGACGCAACGAGTGGAGGACCGGTGAGCAAGCCGAAGGTCGTGCTGGGGGTCAGCGGTGGCATCGCCGCCTACAAGGCCTGTGAGCTGCTGAGAAGGTTCACGGAGTCCGGTCATGACGTCCGGGTCGTGCCCACCGCCTCCGCGCTGCACTTCGTCGGCGCCGCCACCTGGTCCGCCCTCTCCGGCAACCCCGTCTCCACCGAGGTCTGGGACCACGTCGAAGAGGTCCCGCACGTCCGTATCGGCCAGCACGCCGACCTGGTCGTGGTCGCCCCCGCCACCGCCGACATGCTCGCCAAGGCGGCCCACGGCCTCGCCGACGACCTGCTGACCAACACCCTCCTCACCGCCCGCTGTCCGGTCGTCTTCGCCCCCGCGATGCACACGGAGATGTGGGAGCACCCGGCCACCCAGGAGAACGTGGCCACGCTGCGCCGCCGCGGCGCCGTCGTGATCGAACCGGCGGTCGGCCGCCTCACCGGCGTCGACACCGGCAAGGGCCGGCTGCCCGACCCGGCGGAGATCTTCGAGGCCTGCCGCCGGGTGCTGGCCCGGGGCGTCACCGCACCCGACCTCACCGGCCGCCACGTCGTGATCTCCGCCGGCGGCACCCGCGAGCCCCTCGACCCCGTCCGCTTCCTCGGCAACCGCTCCTCCGGCAAGCAGGGCTACGCCCTCGCGCGCACGGCCGCCGCGCGGGGCGCCCGGGTGACGCTGGTCGCGGCGAACACCACCGGCCTGCCCGACCCGGCCGGTGTGGACATCGTCCCGGTCGGCACGGCCGTACAACTGCGCGAGGCCGTGCTGAAGGCGGCCGCCGACGCCGACGCCGTGGTGATGGCCGCCGCCGTCGCCGACTTCCGCCCCGCGGTCTATACGGCCGGGAAGATCAAGAAGAAGGACGACCAGGATCCCGAGCCGATCGTCCTGGTGCGGAATCCAGACATCCTCGCGGAGATATCGGCCGACCGGGCGCGGCCCGGACAGGTGATCGTCGGCTTCGCCGCCGAGACCGACGACGTCCTGGCCAACGGACGCACCAAGCTGACCCGCAAGGGCTGTGACCTGCTCGTGGTGAACGAGGTGGGGGAGCGCAAGACCTTCGGCTCGGAGGAGAACGAGGCCGTGGTGCTGGGCGCCGACGGCAGCGAGACGCCTGTGCCGCACGGGCCCAAGGAGGCCCTGGCCGACATAGTGTGGGACCTGGTCGCGGCCCGTTTGGGTTAACTTCTTTCAGCCATATGTCAACTTCTCCGGAGCCCACATTGCGGCCCGGTGGCTCTGGCCAAGGCCGCCGGCCATTGGGCAGAATGCGCGTGCCGCAGGTCACAGCACTTCCGAGTGTCGAGACACGTGGGCCGCGGCAGAGTGCGACCGATAAACTGTTCTCGGACGACGCCCGGGTTGCAGCCCCCGTCGTCCGCCAATGATCAGCCAGCAGCCGCTGCAACCCCAGGGAGCGTTGTGTCCCGTCGCCTGTTCACCTCGGAGTCCGTGACCGAGGGTCACCCCGACAAGATCGCTGACCAGATCAGCGACACCATTCTCGACGCGCTTCTGCGCGAGGACCCGACCTCCCGGGTCGCCGTCGAGACGCTGATCACCACCGGCCTGGTGCATGTGGCCGGCGAGGTCACGACCAAGACGTACGCGGACATCGCGACGCTGGTCCGCAACAAGATCCTCGAGATCGGCTACGACTCTTCGAAGAAGGGCTTCGACGGCGCCTCCTGCGGCGTCTCGGTCTCGATCGGCGCGCAGTCCCCCGACATCGCGCAGGGCGTCGACACGGCCTACGAGAACCGCGTCGAGGGCGACGAGGACGAGCTCGACAAGCAGGGCGCGGGCGACCAGGGCCTGATGTTCGGCTACGCGACCGACGAGACGCCCACCCTGATGCCGCTGCCGATCTTCCTGGCGCACCGCCTGTCGAAGCGGCTGTCCGAGGTCCGCAAGAACGGCACCATCCCCTACCTGCGCCCGGACGGCAAGACGCAGGTCACCATCGAGTACGACGGCGACAAGGCCGTCCGCCTCGACACGGTCGTGGTCTCCAGCCAGCACGCCTCGGACATCGACCTTGAGTCGCTGCTCGCCCCCGACATCCGCGAGTTCGTCGTGGAGCCGGAGCTGAAGGCCCTGCTGGACGAGGGCATCAAGCTCGACACCGAGGGCTACCGCCTCCTGGTCAACCCGACCGGCCGTTTCGAGATCGGCGGCCCGATGGGTGACGCGGGTCTGACCGGCCGCAAGATCATCATCGACACGTACGGCGGCATGGCCCGCCACGGCGGCGGTGCCTTCTCCGGCAAGGACCCGTCCAAGGTCGACCGCTCCGCCGCGTACGCCATGCGCTGGGTCGCCAAGAACGTGGTGGCCGCCGGTCTGGCGTCCCGCTGCGAGGTCCAGGTCGCGTACGCGATCGGCAAGGCCGAGCCCGTCGGTCTCTTCGTCGAGACCTTCGGCACCGCCAAGATCGACCACGAGAAGATCGAGAAGGCGATCGACGAGGTCTTCGACCTCCGCCCGGCCGCGATCATCCGTGACCTCGACCTGCTCCGCCCGATCTACTCCCAGACCGCCGCGTACGGCCACTTCGGCCGTGAGCTCCCCGACTTCACCTGGGAGCGCACGGACCGCGTGGAGGCCCTGCGCAACGCCGCGGGTCTCTGAGGCAGGCAAGCAGTAAGACGCACGTCGGCTCCCGTCACCACCGCTCGGTGGTGACGGGAGCCGACGTCGTTGTGTGGGGCGACGGATCGACCACCCCTGGGCCACGCGCGGCTGCTCCGTGTCGGCGTCCGCCGCGGTCGCCGTGAGCGGTGCGCCGGCCGCCCAGGCGCCCCGGATGCAGCGGGCGGCGACGATCGCGAGCAGGGATGCGGCGGAGAGGGTGTAGAGGCCGCCGTTGGTGCTGCCGGTCGTGTCCTTGAGGTACCCGAACAGGAACGGCGAGACGAAACCGTGCAGTTCCAGCAGCGCGCCGGTGACGGGCCCGGTGACGATACCGGCGGCGGCCGAACCGCCCAGGAAGATCGCGGTGGCCCGGCCCCGGCTGGAGTCGGGCAGCCACTGCGTGATGCAGAGCATGGCGCCCGGGAAGAAGCCCGCCTCGGCGACACCGAGGAGGATGGTCAATGACCTGAACCTATGGACATGTATGTGAACAGTGGGCGGCGGTGACAGAACGCCGTTCCGTGGCCCGGCCGTTGTCAGTGGCGTTTGGTAAAAATGCAAGCGTGAGCAGCGAGAACGGGCAGGGGAGCGACGGCGCCGGAGGGGCGCCGCCGGAGCAGCTCGCGCTCATCCGGGAGAGCGTGCGGGAGGCCAAGGCGCCCCGGGCCAAGCCGCGTACCTGGCGGGGGGCCGCGCTCGCTGAGCGGCTGCCGGTCGCGCGGGTGCTCGTGGACAAGGGCGTGCTGCATCTCGACCGGTATTTCGACTACGCCGTCCCGGCCGAGCTGGACGCCGACGCGCAGCCGGGAGTGCGGGTGCGGGTGCGGTTCGGTGCCGGGCGGCACCGGGTGCGGGACGGACGCCGGGAGGGCGGCGGGCTCATCGACGGGTTCCTGGTCGAGCGGCTCGCCGAGTCCGACTACCCGGGACCGCTGGCCGCACTGGCCCAGGTCGTGTCGCCCGAGCCCGTGCTGAGCGAGGAACTGCTGCGGCTCGCGCGGGCGGTCGCCGACCGGTACGCGGGAAGTCTCGCGGACGTGCTGCAACTGGCCGTGCCGCCGCGCAGCGCGCGGGCCGAGAAACGCCCGTCGCCCGAGCCGTTGCCGCCCCCGTCCGTGCCGGACGCCGGTTCCTGGGCGCGGTACGAGCGAGGGGCCGCGTTCATCGAGTCACTGGCCTCCGGCGGCGCGCCGCGCGCGGTGTGGAACGCGCTGCCGGGACCCGGGTGGAGCGAGGAACTCGCCCGGGCCGTCGCCGCCACGCTGGCCTCGGGACGCGGCGCGCTCGTCGTCGTACCCGACGGGCGGGCCGCCGCGCGGGTCGATGCCGCGCTGACCGGGGTTCTCGGAGCGGGGCGGCATGCGCTGCTCACCGCCGACGCCGGCCCCGAGAAGCGGTACGCGCAGTGGCTCGCCGTCAGCCGCGGGTCGGTGCGGGCGGTGGTGGGCACCCGGGCGGCCATGTTCGCGCCCGTACGGGACCTCGGACTCGTCGCCATCTGGGACGACGGCGACGACAGCCACAGCGAGCCGCACGCCCCGCAGCCGCACGCCCGGGACGTCCTGCTGCTGCGCGCCGCGCTGGACAAGTGCGGCTTCCTGCTGGGGAGCTGGAGCTGCACGGTGGAGGCCGCACAGCTCGTGGAGAACGGCTGGGCGCGCCCCCTGGTGGCAGGGCGGGAACAGGTGCGACAGGCCGCGCCCCTGGTGCGGACCGTGGGGGACGGCGACCTCGCGCGGGACGAGGCGGCACGGGCCGCGCGGTTGCCGACGCTCGCCTGGCAGGCCGTCCGGGAGGGGCTGCGGCACGGGCCGGTGCTGGTGCAGGTGCCCCGGCGCGGCTATGTGCCCCGGATGGCCTGCGACCGGTGCCGGGCACCCGCGCGCTGCCGGCACTGCGCCGGACCGCTGGAGGCACAGGACGCCGGGGTGCTGTGGTGCGGGTGGTGCGGACGCGAGGAGCGCGACTGGCACTGCCCCGAGTGCGGCGGCTTCCGGCTGCGCGCCCAGGTGGTCGGGGCCCGGCGGACCGCCGAGGAACTGGGGCGGGCCTTTCCCGCCGTGCCGGTACGGACCTCCGGGCGTGAGCATGTGCTGGACACCGTCCCCGGGGCGCCCGCACTGGTCGTGAGCACACCGGGCGCCGAACCGGTCGCCGAGGGCGGCTATGCGGCGGCCCTGCTGCTGGACGGCTGGGCCATGCTGGGGCGGCCGGATCTGCGCGCCGGTGAGGACGCGCTGCGCCGGTGGATCGCGGCGGGAGCGCTGGTGCGGCCGCAGGGGGACGGTGGGACCGTGGTCGTCGTCGCGGAGCCGACGCTGCGACCGGTGCAGGCGCTGGTGCGGTGGGACCCGGTGGGGCACGCGGTGCGCGAGCTGGGCGAGCGGGCCGAACTGGGCTTCCCGCCGGTGTCGCGGATGGCGGCGGTGTCGGGCCCGGCCGAGGCGCTGGCGGAGTTCCTCGGCGCGGCTGAACTGCCCTCGGACGCCGAGGTGTTGGGGCCGGTCCCGCTGCCCTTGGTGCGGGCCGGGGCACCCCGGCGGGTGGGTGCGCCGCCACCCGGGGAGCACTGGGAGCGGGCGCTGGTACGGGTGCCGCCGGGGAGCGGCGCCGCGCTCGCGACCGCGCTGAAGGCGGCTCAGGCCGCGCGGATGGCGCGGATGGCGCGGGGGAGCGGGGAGGCGGTGCGGGTGCGGGTCGACCCGCCCGACATCGGCTGACAGCGGGTGCGACCCGGTGCGGGGAAGGGAGACGGGTGCTTCTACGGCTGCCCTCCCGGATGCTTGCCGGGAGGGCGGAGGGCGGGCCGGTCGACCCTTCGACGGCCGTGGTGCGGATCGGCTGTTGCGGGGGACGTCTGTTGATGCGTACGTCAGCCGTTGGGTACGTCAGCCGTTGCGCGGGCCGGGGAAGGCTGTCGGCCTCGCCTCGTCGCGGAGGGTGGGGCTGCCCGCGGTCGGCTGGGTCGGCATGGAGCGGGCGGCCGGGACCGTCGGTACGGTGGGCAGGCCGGGGCCCACATTGATCGTGCGGGTGCCCGAGGGCTCCCCCGTCAGTTCGGCCTCGGTGGGCGCCGGCTGGGCCGCGGCGCGGCGGGCGCCGTAACGGCGGTGCACCGCCTGCTTGGTGACCCCGAGCGCGGAGCCGACCGCGTCCCACGAGAAGCCGAGTGAGCGGTCGAAGTCCACGGCGGCCGTGACCAGGGTTTCGACACTGTCCCGGAGTTCCTGGGCGAGTCGGACCGTCGGGGCGGGGGCGCGTCCGTAGACGACGAAGCCCGTGGACGGGCCCGAGCGGCGCGGGCGGTAGACGTTGCCCAACTGGGCCGTGAGCGTGCGCAGTGCGTCCACCTGGCGGCGGACCCGCTCGATGTCCCGCACCAACAAGTGCAGGCTGGCCCGGGCCTGGGCGTCGTGGGTTGCGTGGTCGGCCATGAACAAGCCTCTCGAACCGGCGTTGAAAGGAATGGGCCGCGCGTATGCGGCCCGTTGTGGTCAACTCTCTCTTGACCAACGCGTGGGCGCTCCGCTGGTCACGGTGTGGGGGCGTATGGGCATATGCGTACGCCGGGTGGCTCGCTGTGCACCACCCGATTCCTCTTCCACCCGCGCACCGCCCGTTCGCGGTTGACCGAGAGGTCGAGCGACCTGTGGGGGTTGGTTTTGGGATGCGGCATAGACTTGTGTGTTGCCCGTAAGTGACGCCGTCCGAGAGGCTCTCAGCCGCCCATGAAGCTTGTCTTCGCCGGTACCCCCGAAGTCGCCGTTCCTGCACTGGACGCTCTCATCGCCTCCGGGCGGCACGAGGTGGCGGCCGTGGTCACGCGGCCCGATGCACCGGCCGGGCGGGGGCGCAGGCTGGTCGCTTCTCCCGTGGCCGAGCGGGCGATGGAGGCCGGGATCGAGGTGCTGAGGCCGCTCAAGCCGCGGGACCCGGAGTTTCTGGAGCGGTTGGCCGCCATCGCTCCCGACTGCTGCCCGGTGGTGGCGTACGGGGCGCTCCTGCCGCGCGTCGCTCTCGACGTGCCGGCCCACGGCTGGGTCAATCTGCACTTCTCGCTGCTTCCCGCATGGCGGGGCGCCGCGCCCGTCCAGCACTCCATCATGGCGGGGGACGAGATCACCGGCGCCTCCACCTTCCTCATCGAGGAGGGGCTCGACTCCGGGCCCGTCTACGGGACCGTCACCGAGGAGATCCGGCCCACCGACACCAGCGGCGACCTGCTGACCCGGCTCGCCTTCGCCGGGTCCGGGCTGCTCGCCGCGACCATGGACGGGATCGAGGACGGCACGCTCAAGGCCGTACCGCAGCCCGCCGAGGGGATCACCCTCGCGCCGAAGATCACCGTCGAGGACGCCAAGGTCGAGTGGACGACGCCCGCGCTGCGTGTCGACCGGGTGGTGCGCGGCTGCACCCCCGCCCCCGGCGCCTGGACCGTCTTCCGCGGTGAGCGGCTCAAGCTGATCCACGTCACGCCGGTGCCCGAGCGGACCGAGCTCGCGCCGGCCCAGATCGCCGTCGGCAAGAACAGCGTGCACGTGGGGACGGGGTCGTACGCCGTCGAACTGCTCTGGGTGCAGGCCCAGGGCAAGAAGCCGATGCGGGCCGCCGACTGGGCGCGCGGCGTGCGCATCGCCGCCGGGGAGACCCTCGGCGCCTGAGCCCCCTTCTCAGCAGCGGCTTTCCGGCGTGCCCGGCGTACGCTGGAAGCCGCATCATTCCCGTACCCGGAGCACCTTTTACGTGAGCGAGCAGTCCCGGCGGCCGCACAAGCCCGCCAAGCCCTACCGCCGTCCCCAGAAGGACCCCGTCCGCATCCTCGCCTTCGAGGCGCTGCGCGCCGTGGACGAGCGGGACGCGTACGCCAACCTCGTGCTGCCGCCGCTGCTGCGCAAGGCCCGGGAGAAGGAAGGGCCCGAGAAGTTCGACGGACGGGACGCCGCGCTCGCGACCGAGCTGGTCTACGGGACGCTGCGCCGGCAGGGGACGTACGACGCGATCATCGCCGAGTGCATCGACCGGCCGTTGCGCGAGGTCGACCCGCCGGTGCTGGACGTGCTCAGTCTGGGAGTACACCAGCTGCTCGGGACCCGGATTCCCACCCACGCCGCCGTCTCCGCCTCCGTCGAACTGGCCCGGGTGGTGCTGGGCGACGGCCGGGCCAAGTTCGTCAACGCCGTGCTGCGCAAGGTCGCGCAGGACGATCTGGAGGGGTGGATCGCCCGCGTCGCGCCTCCCTACGACGACGATCCCGAGGACCATCTCGCCGTCGTGCACTCGCACCCGCGATGGGTCGTCTCCGCGCTCTGGGACTCGCTGGGCGGCGGCCGCGCGGGGATCGAGGCGCTGCTGTCGGCCGACAACGAACGGCCCGAGGTGACGCTGGTCGCCCGGCCGGGACGGGCCACCGCCGAGGAACTGCTCGGCGAGGAGGCCGCCGTACCGGGGCGCTGGTCGCCGTACGCCGTGCGGCTCACCGAAGGCGGGGAGCCCGGCGCCGTCCCGGCCGTGCACGAGGGCCGGGCCGGTGTGCAGGACGAGGGCAGCCAGTTGGTCGCCCTCGCGCTGGCCAACGCTCCGATCGACGGCCCCGACCGGAAGTGGCTGGACGGTTGCGCGGGACCCGGCGGCAAGGCCGCGCTGCTGGCCGCCCTGGCCGCCGAGCGCGGGGCCGCGCTGCTCGCCTCCGAGAAGCAGCCGCACCGGGCCGGGCTGGTGGAGAAGGCGCTGCGCGGCAACCCGGGGCCGTACCAGGTCATCGCCGCCGACGGGACGCGACCGCCGTGGCGCCCCGGCACGTTCGACCGGGTTCTGATGGATGTCCCGTGCACGGGGCTCGGCGCGCTGCGCCGTCGGCCCGAGGCGCGGTGGCGCCGCCGTCCGGAGGACCTCGACAACTTCGCGCCGCTGCAGCGCGCCCTGCTGCGCACGGCCATCGACTCGGTACGGGTGGGCGGGATCGTCGGCTACGCCACTTGCTCGCCGCACCTCGCGGAGACGCGCGCGGTGGTCCAGGACGTCCTCAAGCAGCGCCCGGACACGGATCTCGTCGACGCCCGTCCGCTGCTGCCCGGCGTGCCGGACCTGGGCGACGGTCCCGACGTACAGCTCTGGCCCCATCTGCACGGCACGGACGCGATGTATCTGGCCCTGATCCGACGGACCGGCTGACGGGCCGGGTGACGGGCCGGAAAAGAAAACTGCGAAAAAGTCCGGCGGCGATGTCGAGAATCCGTCGCCGGCTCCGTTCCCGGGGTGAACGCGACCACAATGGGTCGCACCAGCACCGAGGAGAACCACCATGGCGAAGTACCTGCTGCTGAAGCACTACCGTGGCGCCCCGGCCCCGGTCAACAACATCCCCATGGACAAGTGGACGCCGGAGGAGATCTCGGCCCACATCCAGTACATGAACGACTTCGCGGCCCGGCTGGAGAAGACCGGCGAGTTCGTGGACGGCCAGGCGCTCGCCCCCGAGGGGCAGTGGGTCCGGTACGACGGTGAGGGGCGCCCGCCGGTCACCGACGGCCCGTTCGCGGAGACGAAGGACCTCATCGCCGGCTGGATGATCATCGACGTCGACAGCCATGAGCGCGCCGTCGAGCTGGCCGGGGAGCTGTCGGCCGCCCCCGGAGCCGGCGGCAGGCCGATCCACGAGTGGCTTGAGGTGCGCCCCTTCCTGGCCGCGCCGCCCACCATCCCGGAGTGCGCCATCCATGGATGAGGCCCAGCTCAGGAGCCTCACACCGGGTGTGCTCGCCGTTCTCGTCCGCCGCGGAGCCGACTTCGCGGCGGCCGAGGACGCTGTCCAGGATGCGCTGGTCGAGGCGGTCCACAGCTGGCCCGCCGACCCGCCGCGGGATGCGAAGGGCTGGCTGGTCACCGTGGCCTGGCGCAAGTTCCTCGACGCGGCCCGGGCGGACACCGCCCGCCGCCGGCGCGAGGACCGCGTGGACGATGAGCCGCCGCCCGGGCCCACGCCCTCGGCGGACGACACCCTTCAGCTCTACTTCCTCTGCGCCCACCCCTCCCTCACCCCGTCCTCCGCGGTAGCGCTCACCCTGCGCGCCGTCGGCGGCCTCACCACCCGCCAGATCGCCCAGGCCTACCTGGTGCCCGAGGCGACCATGGCCCAGCGCATCAGCCGGGCCAAGCGAACCGTCTCCGGCGTCCGCCTCGACCGGCCCGGCGATGTCGCCACCGTGCTGCGCGTCCTCTACCTGGTCTTCAACGAGGGCTACTCCGGGGACATCGACCTCGCCGCCGAGGCCATCCGGCTCACCCGGCAGCTCGCGGCCGCGATCGACCACCCCGAGGCGGCCGGGCTGCTCGCCCTCATGCTGCTCCACCACGCCCGGCGCGCCGCCCGCACCGCGCCCGACGGCAGCCTGGTACCGCTGGCCGAGCAGGACCGCGGTCGCTGGGACACCGCGTCGATCGCGGAGGGCATCGAGATCCTGCAGGCGGCTCTCGCCCGCGACCGGCTCGGCGAGTTCCAGGCCCAGGCGGCCATCGCGGCCCTCCACGCGGACGCGCCCACCGCCGAGGAGACCGACTGGGTCCAGATCGTCGAGTGGTACGACGAACTGACACGCCTGACCGACAACCCGGTCGTCCGCCTCAACCGCGCGGTCGCCGTCGGCGAGGCGGACGGCGCGCAGGCCGGCCTGGCCGCACTCGCCGAACTCGACGACTCCCTGCCCCGCCACACCGCGGTAGCGGCCCACCTGCACGAGCGAGCCGGGGACAGGCCGACAGCGGCCCGCCTGTACGCGGAGGCAGCCCGCAAGGCCCCCAACCTCGCGGAACGAGACCACCTGACCCGCCAGGCTGCCCGACTCAATGCTTATCAGTAGGCGCCGTTCGGACGCGCCCCTTCAGAGGCGCGGGGAACTGCCCGCTCAGCCCCCACCCACCTGCAGCGACCCCACAACCCCCACCACCCCCGAACCCCACTCGGCCCAACCCGGCAGGGCATGGCACGCTTGGGGCATGGCCGCGCAGATCAACCCCAGCATCCTGTCCGCCGACTTCGCCCGCCTCGCGGACGAGGCGAAGGCGGTCGAAGGCGCCGACTGGCTCCACGTCGACGTCATGGACAACCACTTCGTCCCGAACCTCACGCTCGGCGTGCCGGTCGTAGAGTCCCTGGCCCGTGCTACGGACATCCCGCTGGACTGCCACCTGATGATCGAGGCCCCCGATCGGTGGGCACCCCAGTACGTCGAAGCGGGTGCCTCCTCGGTCACCTTCCACGTCGAGGCGGCGGCCGCCCCGGTGCGGCTGGCCCGCGAGATCCGGGCGAAGGGCGCCCGCGCCTCCATGGCGCTCAAGCCCGCCACGCCCATCGAGCCGTACGAGGACCTGCTCCCCGAGCTGGACATGCTGCTGATCATGACGGTCGAGCCCGGTTTCGGTGGTCAGGCGTTCCTCGACATCATGCTGCCGAAGATCCGCCGTACCCGGGAGCTGATCAGCAAGCACGGACTGGAGCTGTGGCTGCAGGTCGACGGCGGAGTCTCGGCGTCGACGATCGAACGGTGTGCGGAGGCAGGAGCCGACGTTTTCGTGGCTGGTTCGGCGGTGTACGGGGCAAACGACCCGGCAGAGGCGGTACGTGCACTACGCACCCAGGCGGAGTCGGCCACCGCCCGGGCGTCGTGGGCGTGCGACCACTGAGGTACGGGAACGTGAACGGCTCCGATCAGGGCTGATCAAGTGCGCCGGATCTGCAAGGATGAACGGCGTATCCAGAGTGTGAACAGCAGTGAGGAGATGGCCGTGTCGGGTATGTCGGCGGGCCGGTCAGCCATGCGGATGGGACCCGCTGAGCTGGTGCAGGCGGCGGCCATGGCCCGCCGCTTCTACCTCGAGGGCAAGTCCAAGATCCAGATCGCTGAGGAGTTCGGCGTCAGCCGCTTCAAGGTGGCCCGGGTACTGGAGACTGCCCTCGAAAGGGATCTCGTACGCATCGAGATCCGTGTGCCGGCCGAACTGGACGCCGAGCGCTCCGACGCGCTCCGCGCCCGCTACGGCCTGCGGCACGCCGTCGTGGTCGAGTCCCCGGCCGAGGCCGAGGAGACCCCGGACCCGGAGAACCTCGGCGAGGTCGCCGCGGACCTCCTCGGTGAGCTCGTCAACGAGGGGGATGTGCTCGGCCTGGCCTGGGGCCGGTCCACCATCCACATGGCGGCGGCGCTCGACCGGCTGCCGCCGTGCACCGTGGTGCAGCTGACGGGCGTGTACGACGCCGGGACCTCCGAGCGCGGCTCGGTCGAGGCCGTCCGGCGCGCCGCCCAGGTGTCGGGCGGCGACGCCCACCCCATCTACGCGCCGATGCTGCTGCCGGACGCGGCCACCGCGGCGGCGCTGCGCAACCAGACCGGGATCGCCCGGGCCTTCGAGTACTTCGACAAGGTCACGGTCGCCTGTGTCTCCATCGGCTCCTGGGAGCCCGGCATCTCCACGGTGCACGACATGCTCAGCGACGAGGAGCGGGCGCACTACGCCACGCTCGGTGTCGCCGCCGAGATGGCCGCGCATCTCTTCGACGCCGAGGGCCGCCGGGTCGGACGGGACCTGGGGGAGCGGTGCATCACGGTCAAGGCCGACCAGCTGCGCCGTATCCCCGAGGTCGTCGCGATCGCGGGCGGGCAGCGCAAGGCGGCCGCGATCGACGCGGTGCTGAGGTCGGGGCTGGTCACCAGCCTCGTCACCGACACCTCGGCCGCGGACTATCTGATGACGGCGGGCACCACGCCCAAGTCGACGCTGAACCGCTCCGACCCGGACGGTTCCTGAGGGAGAACGCGGCATCGCCGCGGCGGCACCGGTGACAACGCTGCCGCGGCGCTTCGCGTGCCGGCATCAGGGTGCCGCGCCGATCACGAACCGTCGGCCAGCGCCGATCACGAACCGTCGGTCAGCGCCGCGTCGATCAGGATCGTCGCCGCCTGCCGGGCGAAGGCGCCCGCCGACGGGTCGCGGTCCATCCGCGCGGACACCCCGCCGCCGTCGTACAGCAGCTGCAGCTGGCGGCCCAGTGCATCGGGATCCGGGGCGCCGGCGTCCCGCGCGAGGTCGGTGAGCAGGGCCCGGACCCAGGCGCGGTAGGTGTCGGAGGCCTCTTCGATGGCGCCGCCGTGCTTGGCCTCGGCGCTGGCCGCCACGAAGGCGCACCCGTGGTAGTCGTTCTCGACGAACAGCGCGGCCTGCGCGTCGAAGACGGCCAGCAGCCGGTCCCGCGGGTTGTCGGCGGCGTCGACGCCGCGCAGCAGCCGCTCGGTCAGCTTGGCGTGCCGGGAGTCGAGGTAGGCGCGGATGAGCTGTTCCTTGCCGCCGAAGGTGTTGTACAGCGAGGCCTTGGCGACCCCGGCGTGCTCGATGATCCGGTCGATGCCGACCGACTGCACACCCTCCGCGTAGAACAGTTCGTTCGCGGCCGAGAGCAGTCGCTCCCTGGCGGTAGGGGCCTTCGCACTCAACGCCTTCGACATGCCACTCACCTTCTCGACACTTCCAGTCTACGACTGACCAGACCGGTCTACTCAGTCAGCGCCCGACGCGTTCCAGCCGCTCCGCCGGGACGCCACCGGACGCCACCTTCACGCCCGGCGCGCTCTGCGGCCTGCCGCGCAGCAGCAGGGCGGCGAGGGCCAGCAGCGCCAGGGCGATGACCACCGTGCCGTACTCCTCGGAGGTCGGGAGCAGTCCGCCGCCGTGCACCACCAGTGCACCGGCGACGACGGACGGGACGCCCATGCCGAGGTAGGCCACGACGAACAGCAGGGACAGCACGCCGGAGCTCTCGTGCGGCCTGGTCAGCGGCAGCACGGTGCGGATGCCGCCCTGGAAGCCGCTGCCGAAGCCGACGCCGGCGACGGCCGTACCGACGAAGAACAGCGCGGGCGTGCTCGTGGCGACGGCCACCAGGGTGAGCGCGACGCCGGCGACCAGCGCGCCGATGCCGGTGTACATCACGGTCGTCGCCGCGGCCTTGCGCAGGGCGAGGACGGAGGCGGCCGACACGAACGCGAGGACGAAGAGACCGAGCCCGCCGTAGACCGCGGAGGTCGAGCCGACGAGGGCGCGGACCAGGGCGGGGCCCAGGGAGCCGTAGAACCCGGCGAGAGCCCAGACCGCGAAGACGACCGGGGCCGCCGCCAGGGCCGCGCCGCGGACCGGGCGCGGGAGCCTGATCTCGGGCACCAGGCTGGCCAGGGCTCCCGGCTGCTTGGTGACGGTCTCGTCGATCAGAGCGAGGGCGACGGCCTGGACCGCGAACACGCCGAGCAGGCCGAGGTAGATCGTGTGGGTGGGGGCCGGCAGGTACTGCACGACCAGGCCGCTGAGCAGAGCGCCCGTCGCGGTGCCGAGGCCGGGGGCGAAGGCGTTCGCCACCGTGCCGCGGGAGCGGTTGATGTCCATCATCGCGGCGCCGACCGCACCGAGCGCGGCACCGGTCGACAGGCCCTGCACGACGCGGGCGGCGAGCAGTTCGCCGACACCGCCGGCGGTCGAGAACATCACCATCGCGGCGGCCTGGGCGGCGATCGCGGTGATCAGCACGGGCCTGCGGCCGACGTGGTCGGAGAGCTTGCCGAGGACCAGCAGGCCGGAGAGCACGGCGATCGCGTAGACGCCGAAGACGACGGTGGTGGTGATCGGGGTGAAGCCCCATTCGGCCTGGTAAGTCGCGTAGAGCGGGGTCGGCGCGCTGGAGGCGGCGAGGAAGGAGACGACGACGGAGGCGAGCACGTAGAACGCCGCGCGAGGCGGGATCGGCTTGCGCCGTGCCGTGGTGCGCTCGGTGCGCTCATGAGGTGCGGGGTGGTTCATCGGAGATCCTTCGCGGGGACGGGGCCGAAGTTCGTCGGAAGTTCGCCGGATCGGAGGTGCTGCTTGAGTAGACCTGTCTGTCTACCTTGCGTGGTCAACCGCATAGACAGGTCTGTCTATTCCGTCGGCGCGGAGAAATCTTCAGACCGTTCCTCGGATGGTCCCTTCAGGTGGTCCCCTCGGGCGGTGTCTTCAGGCCGCGCGAGGCTTGTGGAACGCGCGTCGACACGCGGTGGGTGTGGTGCCGAGGGCGTCCCGGAAGCGGGCGCGGAGGTTGGTGCTGCTGCCCAGGCCGCTCTGGGCGGAGATCTGCTCGACGCTGAGGGTGGTGACCTCCAGCAGCTCGCGGGCGTGGTTGACGCGGGCGGTGAGCAGCCACTGGTGCGGGGTGACGCCGGTCTCCTGGCGCCACATGCGCACCAGGGTGCGCGGGGAGACCTGGGCGTGCCGGGCCAGTACCTCGAGCGGGAGCGCCTCGTCGAGGTGGCGCAGGGCCCAGTCGCGGGTGCCGGCGAGGGTGTGGGCGGTGGGGGAGGGCAGGGCACGTTCGATGAACTGGGCCTGGCCCCCGTCGCGGTGCGGTGCCGCGACCAGCTCCCGGGCGATCTCGTTGGCCACGGCCGCGCCGAGGTCCTTGCGGACCAGATGGAGGCACAGGTCGATACCGGCGGTGACGCCCGCGGAGGTGAGGAGGTTGCCGTCGTCGATGTAGAGGACGTTGTGGTCGACGCGCAGCCGGGGGTGGTGGCGTTCGAGGTCGTCGGCGCTGGCCCAGTGGGTGGTCACGGTACGGCTGTCGAGGAGCCCGGCCGCCGCGAGGGCGAAGGCGCCGGTGCAGATGGACGCGATCCGGGTGCCACGGGCGAAGGCGCGCCGCAGGGCCGCGGTGACCCCGGTGGCCGGCGGGCGCCGGTAGCCGTCGTATCCGGGCACGATGACCGTGTCCGCGCGGGCCAGCGCGGACAGCCCGGCCGTGGCGCCGACGGTGACCCAGGTGCTGCGCGAACACCTGCTCCCCTTGATCCGCACCGCGACCCTCACCGAACTGGACGGGGTCGGCCATCTGTCCCCGCTGGAGGCACCGCACCTGGTCGCCCGGCGGCTCGGGGAGTTCCTCCGGTCCCGGTGACCGCCGGTCCGGGGCGGCCGGCGGCGCCCGCGCGCGGTCCTCACCCGTTCGTGTGATGCCGGACGGGCGGACACCCGTGATGTGATCAGGCACGGCCGGGCCGATGCCGGTGTCCCGGGAGAGACGGACCGGCGGGACCGGCGTCTTCCTCTCCGGTTCCTCTCCGTTCCTCTCCAGCTCCACTCCGGTTCCTCTCGGGTTCCTCTCCGGCAATCCGTACGCCGCCGCGTGGAGCGTCTTCATCGACCGAAGGCCGAACAACCCCGAGTATGTGCCCGAGTATGTGTACGCCAGGCCGAGCGCCGATCACATCGGGAGGACGCGTTGACCATGGGACCCCAGCCCGGGCCGGGAGCGGAACCACAGCCGGTACTCGGCCCGTTGACCACAGCCGCGATCTTCCTGGTGGTCACCGTCCGCCCCGGCGGCGAGGAGCGGGCACGGGAGGTGCTGGGTGATCTGAGCGCGCTGCGGCGCAGCTTCGGGTTCGGTGCGCCGGAAGCCGCCCTGAGCTGTGTGGCCGGGATCGGCTCGGCCGCCTGGGACCGCCTGTTCGACCATCCCCGCCCGGCCGGCCTGCACCCCTTCCAGCCCCTGGACGGACCCCGGCACAGCGCGGTCGCCACCCCGGGCGACCTGCTCTTCCACATCCGGGCCACCCGGTTCGACCTGTGCTTCGGGCTCGCCGCCGAGATCGTGCACCGGCTGCGCGACGCGGTGACCGTCGAGGACGAGGTGCAGGGCTTCAAGTACCTCGACGCCCGCGACCTGCTGGGCTTCGTCGACGGCACCGAGAACCCGGTGGGCGCCGCCGCCCGGAGGGCGGTGCTGATCGGGCCGGAGGACCCCGGGCACGCCGGCGGCAGCTATGTGATCGTGCAGAAGTACCTCCACGACCTCGACGCCTGGAACGCACTGCCGGTCGAGACGCAGGAGCGGATCATCGGCCGTACCAAGCTCACCAACATCGAACTGGACGAGCCGACCTCCCACAAGGGCCTGAACACGGTCACCGGACCTGACGGCGAGGAGCAGAAGATCCTGCGCGACAACATGCCCTTCGGCAGCCCCGGCCGCGGCGAGTTCGGCACCTACTTCATCGGATACGCCGGTACGCCGGACGTCATCGAGCGCATGCTCCGCAACATGTTCCTCGGCACGGGGGACGCCACCCACGACCGGATCCTCGACTTCTCCACGGCGGTCACCGGCACGCTCTTCTTCGTGCCCTCCGGTGACTTCCTCGACGACCTGCCCGCGGCCCCCGAGGCCACCGGGAAGGGATGACGCGATGTCCGCGCATGTGATCGTGCTGCCGGGCGGCGGCTATGTGCAGCACGCCGAGCACGAGGCCGAACCGGTGGCCGAGTGGCTGGGCGGGCTGGGCCTCGCCCGGGGCGCGGGCGAGGCGGCGACCTGGACCCGCTCCGCGGCGGACTGGATCGCCGAACGGACCGGTGCCGCCTGACCCCGGTGCCGCATTGTCACCCGGCCGCCGGTGGGATCTACTACTGGGATCCACTACACCGGTGATCCCCACAACTCCTCCCGGACGGTGCTGAGATGACGACGAGTCCGCATCTGGTCATGCTCGACCTCACCGGGGTCGGCGACAAGGCCGCCCTCATGGACCGGGCCGTCTCCGCCCTGCACCTGCCCGACTGGTTCGGCCGCAACTGGGACGCCCTCGCCGACAGCCTCCGCGACCCCTCGGTCTGGCCGCCGGAGGCCGTGGAACGCGGGCTTCTCGTCGTCGTCACCGGCTGGCAGGGGTACGCGCGGACCCGGCCGGACGAGTGGAAGGTCGCCCAGGACGTCTTCGAGCAGGCGGTCGGCGACGAACCGGCCCTGACGGTGGCCCTGGCCCTCGGCTGACGCCCCGGGCGCCTTGGACGTTCCTCCGAAGGGCGCCTGACCAGCCTGGATGTTCGTCCCGGGCATCACATACCGGTCGCCATGGGACAATGAAGTACGTGCTCTTCCCCTTGGCCGGCCGGTCCGGGGGTCACCTCTGATCGACCGGGATGTGCGGCACGTGCGTTTCCTCAATGACATCCAGCCCGCGTACGACCTGACGTACGACGACGTCTTCATGGTGCCGAGCCGCTCCGCGGTCGGCTCGCGTCAGGGCGTGGACCTCAGCTCGCCGGACGGCACGGGCACCACGATCCCGCTGGTCGTCGCCAACATGACCGCGATCGCGGGCCGGCGGATGGCCGAGACGATGGCGCGGCGCGGCGGACTCGTCGTGATCCCGCAGGACATCCCGATCGACGTGGTCACCGATGTCATCACCTGGGTGAAGAGCCGTCACCTGGTGCTCGACACCCCGATCGTGCTCGCCCCGCACCAGACCGTCGCCGACGCGCTGGCCCTGCTGCCCAAGCGGGCGCACAACGCGGGTGTCGTCGTCGACGAGGACGGCCGCCCCGTCGGTGTCGTCACCGACCGCGACCTCACCGGCGTCGACCGCTTCACCCAGCTCATCGAGGTCATGTCCCGCGACCTGCTGCTGCTCGACGCGGACATCGACCCGCGCGAGGCGTTCAACAAGCTGGACGCGGCCAACCGCCGCTACGCCCCGGCCGTCGACCAGGACGGCAAGCTCGCGGGCATCCTCACCCGCAAGGGCGCCCTGCGCGCCACCCTGTACACCCCGGCGACGGACGCGAACGGCAGGCTGCGCGTCGCCGCCGCCGTCGGTATCAACGGCGACTTCGCGGAAAAGGCCAAGCAACTGCTCGACGCGGGCGTGGACACGCTCGTCATCGACACCGCGCACGGCCACCAGGAGTCGATGATCAACGCGATCAGGCTGGTCCGCGGCCTCGACCCGCGCGTTCCGATCGCGGCCGGCAACATCGTTTCCGCCGAGGGCGTCAAGGACCTCATCGACGCGGGCGCCGACATCATCAAGGTCGGTGTGGGCCCCGGCGCCATGTGCACCACCCGGATGATGACCGGCGTCGGCCGGCCGCAGTTCTCCGCGGTCCTGGAGTGCGCCGCCGAGGCGAAGAAGTACGGCAAGCACGTGTGGGCCGACGGCGGCGTCCGGCACCCGCGCGACGTCGCCATGGCGCTGGCCGCCGGTGCGTCCAACGTGATGGTCGGCTCCTGGTTCGCGGGCACGTACGAGTCACCGGGCGACCTTCAGCAGGACGCCGACGGGCGGCTGTACAAGGAGTCCTTCGGCATGGCGTCGGCGCGGGCGGTGCGCAACCGCACGTCGGAGGAGTCGGCCTACGACCGCGCGCGCAAGGCGCTCTTCGAGGAGGGCATCTCGACCTCCCGGATGTACCTCGACCCGGCCCGCCCGGGCGTCGAGGACCTGATCGACTCGATCATCGCGGGCGTGCGGTCCTCCTGCACATACGCCGGTGCGGCGTCCCTGGAGGAGTTCACGGAGAAGGCGATCGTGGGCATCCAGAGCGCGGCCGGTTACGCGGAGGGCAAGCCGCTGCACGCGAGCTGGAGCTAGCCGCCTGCCTCGCCGGGGGTGCCGTGGCCGGACGGCGGCGGGGCTCGTGCTCTACTTCGTGTACGGCTGCCGCCGGTCCCGTCCTGCACCATCTGAGAGCTGAACGACCCCTTGCTGAACGATCTCGACGAACGCATCGTGCACGCCCTCGCCGAGGACGCCCGCCGGTCCTACGCGGACATCGGGCAACTGGTCGGCCTGTCCGCGCCGGCGGTGAAACGGCGCGTGGACCGGCTGCGCGCCACCGGCGCGATCACGGGCTTCACCGTGCGGGTGGATCCGGCGGCCCTCGGCTGGGAGACGGAGGGGTTCGTGGAGATCTACTGCCGGCGCAACACGTCCCCGGAGACCATCCAGCGGGGGCTGGAGCGCTACCAGGAGGTGGTGGCCGCGTCCACGGTCACCGGTGAGGCCGACGCGATCGTGCAGGTCTTCGCGTCGGACATGCGGCACTTCGAGAGGGTGCTGGAGCGGATCGCGGGGGAGCCGTTCGTGGAGCGGACCAAGTCGGTGCTGGTGCTGTCGCCGCTGCTGAGGCGGTTCTCCTCGGGGGCGCCGGGGTGAGTTCGGCACAGAGCTCGGGGTGCGCTGTCGTACGCCGGGTGCGGGTGGTTCGTGGCTGGCCCCCACTCGCCCGCACCCGGCATCGGGCAGTGGCCCCCACCCCCTACTCCGCGGTCTTCCTCGCCAGCGCGTTGTTTCCGATGGAGTTGTGCACGCTGAAGCTCACCGCGTCCGAGCGGTAGCGGTCGTCCGACCACTCCACCGGGCGCCCCTCGCGGGTCGTCGTCACGCGTCGCACCCGCAGCAAGGGACTGGTACGGCGGATGCCGAGCAACTCCGCGTCCTGCGCCCCCGCCGCCACAGCATCGATCACGTGCTCGCCGTAGGCGAAGACCAACCCCGATTCCTCGTACAGCCGTTGCGTCACCGACGGGCACTCCGGCTCTATCGGCGCCACCGCCGGGGCGATCCAGTCGGCGTACACCGTCCGCTCCAGCAACACCGGCTCGCCGTCCAGGCCGCGTACTCGGAGCACGTGCAACACCGGTGTTCCGACCGCCAGTTGGAGGCGCACAGCATCCTCCTGCGCGGCAGGCCGGTACTCCTGGGACACCACCTGGCCCGTCGCCTCGCGGCCCATCGCCTTCGCCCACTGCGCGAAGCTGCGCAGCTCCGCGAAGCTCTGGCTGCGGCGGCTGGCCAGTACCACCCGGCGGGCGCCCTGGCGGGAGCCGATCAGTCCCTCGGAGGTGAGTGCCGCGACGGCCTGGCGGACCGTGCCGCGCGAGACGCCGTACTCCGTGGCGAGCTCCGTCTCCGAGGGCAGCCGACTGCCGACGGTGTACTCCTCGCGGTCGATGGCCCGTCGCAGTTCGTCGGCGATCTCCTCGTGTCGCGCCGTCATGCTTCCCCTCTGAGTAGGTCGCTGTGCACAGCGTGACCAGCGTAATCGACGTTCCCGGGTGAGTCGTGTCAGCCCGGACCCGGCCTGGATTGTGCAGCGAATAAGAGTCCATGGTTCTTCCGATGTTCATAGTCACGACATCAACGCCGGGCGTACTGTGAGCCAACTTGTTCAGACAAGTTCGCGTCACCCCATCCTCGTGCGCACTCCTGGAGAGACCGTGACCGTGTCCCTGCCGAGAACCGTCCTGCTGGGCGGCTCCCTCGCCGCCGTAGCCGCGCTCGCCCTGAGCGGCTGCGGTGCCGCTCCCGACAACGCGTCGTCCACCACCTCCGGCGGCAAGAGCGCCGCCACCGCCACCTCCGCCGCCGACCTCGGCGGCATGGACAAGCTGGTCGCCGCCGCCAAGAAGGAGGGCACGCTGCACATCATCGCGGTGCCCCGCGACTGGGCGAACTACGGCGCCATCATCGACGGCTTCAAGGCGAAGTACGGCATCAAGATCGAGGACGAGAGCCCCGACGGCTCCAGCCAGGACGAGATCAACGCCGTGACCTCGCGCAAGGGCCAGGACCGGGCGCCGGACGTCCTCGACCTCGGCTCGTCGTTCGCGCTCAGCGCAGCCCAGCAGGGCCTGCTCGCGCCGTACAAGGTCACTTCCTACGACGACATCCCCGAGGGGCAGAAGGACCCGAAGGCCCAGTGGTACAACGACTACGGCGGCTACATCTCCATCGGCTGCGACGCCAAGCGCGTCAAGACCTGCCCGACCACCTTCGCCGACCTGCTCAAGCCGCAGTACAAGGGCCAGGTCGCCCTCAACGGCAACCCGACCAAGTCCGGTTCGGCGTTCGGCGGCGTGTACGCGGCCGCGCTCGCGAGCAAGGGCTCCTTCGACGACATCCAGCCCGGTCTCGACTTCTTCGCCAAGCTGAAGAAGAACGGCAACTACACGCCCGTCGAGTCCACCCCGGCCACCGTCGAGAAGGGCGAGACGCCCATCTCCATCGACTGGGACTACCTGAACGCCGGTTACGCCGACGAGTTCAAGTCCAAGGGCGTGGACTGGAAGGTGTCGATCCCGAGCGACGGCCAGTACGCCCAGTTCTACTCCCAGGCCATCAACAAGGACGCCCCGCACCCGGCGGCCGCCCGCCTGTGGCAGGAGTACCTGTACAGCGCCGAGGGCCAGAACCTGTGGCTCAAGGGCTACGCCCGCCCGGTCCTGATGTCCGCCCTGGAGAAGGCCGGCACGCTCGACAAGACCGCCGCCGCCAAGCTCCCCGCGGTCACCGGCACGCCGACCTTCCCGACCGAGGCCCAGCAGGACAAGGCCAAGACGGTCATCGCGCAGGGCTGGTCGAAGGCCGTATCCGGATGACGGCCACGCTCACGCGGGCCGACGTGGCGTCCGCCGCTTCCCAGAAGCGGCGGCGCCGCGCCCCCGGCTGGCTCGCGGTCGTCCCGCTGCTCGCCTTCACGGCGGTGGCCTTCGGGCTGCCCGCCATCGCCATGCTCAACGGCGCCTTCACGGTCAAGGACCCAACGAGCGGGGTGAGTTCGTACACCGGACAGAACCTGACCAGCTCGCTGCAGGGGCCGTACCTCACCGCCCTCATCGGCAGTGTGAAGCTGTCCGCGATCTCCGCCGTGATCGCGGCCCTGCTCGGGCTGCCGCTCGCACAGGCCGTGGTCAGCTCGCGCTCCCGGGCGCTGCGCGACGCCGTGCTCACCGCCTCCGGTGTGCTCGCCAACTTCGGCGGTGTGCCGCTGGCGTTCGCTTTCGTGGCGACCCTCGGCAACGCCGGTGTGCTGACCGTGCACCTGGGCCTCGCGGACCACGGCTGGAGCCTCTACAGCTTCTGGGGCCTGGTCCTCGTCTACCTCTACTTCCTGATCCCGCTGATGGTCCTCACCATCACCCCGGCCCTGGACGGACTGCGGGGACAGTGGCGGGAGGCCGCGCGCAACAACGGCGCCACCGGCGTGCAGTACTGGCGGTTCGTGGCCCTGCCGGTCCTCGCGCCCTCGCTGCTCGGCGGGCTCGTGCTGCTCTTCGGCAGCGCCTTCGCCGCCTACGCCACCGCGGCGGCGATGGTCGGCAGCGCGGTCCCGCTGGCCACCCTCCAGATCGCCGACGCCATCTCCGGCAACGTGCTGGTCGGCCAGGAGAACGTGGCCCTCGCCCTGAGCCTCGACATGGTCCTGGTCGCCGGCCTGGTCATGGCGGTCTACCTGCCCCTGCAACGACGGAGCGCCCGATGGCTCGACGCCTGACCCCCTGGCGCTGGGCCGTCCTCGGCCTGGCCGCCCTCTACTTCCTCATCCCGATGGGCGCCTCCGTCCTCTTCACGGTGGACGTGCCCGGCCAGGGCATCACCTTCGACGCCTACACCCAGATCGTGTCCGCCGACGGCTTCCTCTCCAGCCTGCTGCTCTCGCTGGAGCTGGCGGTCGCCACCATCGCCGTCGTCCTGCTGCTGATGGTGCCCGCCGTGGTCGCCCTCCGGCTCAGCGCGCCCAAGCTGCGCCCGGTCGTCGAGATCGTCTGCTCGCTGCCGCTGGTGGTGCCGCCGATCGCGTTCGTGGCCGGCATCGTCACCGTGCTCAAGTGGGGCCCCGACCATCTGTCCAGGACCCCGCTGTTCGAGACGTTCGTCGCCGTCCAGAACCCGGCCTTCCCGGTTGTCCTGGTCCTCGCCTACGTCGTGATGGCACTGCCCTTCGTCTACCGGTCGCTGGACGCCGGACTGCGCGCGATCGACGTGCGCACCCTCGTCGAGGCCGCCCGCAGTTGTGGGGCTTCGTGGCCGCAGGCCCTTGTCCGGGCCGTCCTGCCCAACCTGCGCGGGGCGCTGCTCAACGCGTCCTTCCTCACCCTGGCCCTGGTGCTCGGCGAGTTCACGGTCGCCCAGCTGCTCGGCTTCCAGCCGTTCGCCGTGTGGATCTACAACGTCGGCGGCTCCCAGGCCCAGATGTCCGTCGCCGTGTCCGTGCTCAGTCTCCTGGTGACCTGGGCCCTGCTCCTCGCGCTCGCCGGTGCCGGCGGCCGTGACCGAACCGCTTCCTCCCGGGGATGAACCATGAGTGTCAGCACGCCCGAGAAGGCCACCGCCGCCACCGTCGAATTCCGCTCCCTGCGGCGGGAGTTCGGCGCCACCGTCGCGCTCGACGGACTCGACCTGACCGTCCGCCCCGGCGAGTTCCTCGCCCTGCTCGGCCCGTCCGGCTGCGGCAAGACCACCGCGCTGCGCATGCTCGCCGGGTTCGAACACCCCGACTCCGGTGCGGTGCTGGTGGACGGCGAGGACGTCACCCACGTCCCGGCGCACCGCCGTGACGCCGGGATGGTCTTCCAGTCGTACAGCCTCTTCCCGCATCTGAACGCCGTCGACAACGTGGCGTTCGGGCTGCGCATGCGCAAGGTGCGGACGGCCGAACGCCGCTCCCGCGCCGCCGAGTTGCTGGACCTCGTCGGGCTCGGCGACAAGGGCGAGCGGTTCCCGCACCAGCTCTCCGGCGGCCAGCAGCAGCGCATCGCGCTGGCCCGCGCCCTCGCCCTGCGGCCCCGCGTGCTGCTGTTGGATGAACCGCTGTCCGCGCTTGACGCCAAGGTCCGGCTCAGCCTGCGCGAGGAGATCCGCCGGCTGCAGCAGGAACTCGGCATCACCACCCTGTTCGTCACGCACGACCAGGAGGAGGCGCTGTCCATCGCCGACCGCGTCGCCGTCATGCGCGCCGGACAGCTCGAACAGTGCGCCGAACCGGCCGAGTTGTACGGCCGCCCGGCCACCGCCTTCGTCGCCGAGTTCGTCGGCACGATGAGCCGGATCCCGGGCACGGTCAAGGACGGCTCGGTCGAGGTGCTCGGCCAACGGCTGCCCGTCGACGGACCGGCGCCGGACACGGCCGAGGTCGACGTCCTGGTACGGCCCGAGGCGGTCCAGGTGCGCGCGGACGGCGCCGGTACGGCCACCGTCGTCGCCACCGCCTTCCTCGGCGCGGTCGTCCGGGTCACGGTACGGCTCGCCGACGGCACCGAGGCCAAGGCCGACCTGCCCGCCCACGACGCCGCCGAGCTGGGCGCCGGATCCGCCGTGACCGTGTCGCTGCCCGAGCGGCCGGTGCTCGTGGCGGAACGTGCCCAGAAGTAACGCATCCAGACGTCCGAAAGTATCCGGAAGCTCACCAGCCGAGTGTCCGGAAGCCCAGAAGTGAGGAATGACGACAACGTGACCTGCCACCCACGACTCCCGCTCCAGGCCGTCCTGTTCGACATGGACGGAACGCTCGTCGACACCGAGCGGCTGTGGTGGGAGGCGGTGGAACAGGTCGCCGGACGACCGCTCACCGAAGCGGACGAGCCGGACGTGCTGGGGCGCCCGGTGGAACACACCGCCGGGTGGCTCGCCGCCGCCACGGACCGGCCGGCAGACGGCCTCGCGGCCGCGCTGCACCGGGAGTTCGCGGACCGCGTCCGCACCGGCATCGTGCCCCGCCCCGGCGCCCTCGACCTGCTGGACGCGCTGGCCGCGGCCGCCGTCCCCACCGCCCTGGTCACCGCGTCCCCACGCGCGGTCGCCGACCTCGTGCTCGACGCCCTCGGCGCCGGCCGGTTCGCCGCCTCCGTCACCGCCGACGACACCGGCCGCACCAAGCCCGCCCCCGACCCGTACCTCGCCGCCTGCCGCGCCCTCGGCGTCGAACCCGCGGCCTGTGTCGCCGTCGAGGACACCGAGACCGGGGTCGCCTCGGCCGAGGCGGCCGGCTGCGCCGTACTGGCCGTGCCCTCGCTCGCGCCCATCGGCAGCGCGCCCGGCCGGACCGTCCGGGACAGCCTCGTCGGGGTCACTCCGAAAGAGCTGAGCGAGATGGCCGCACCCCGACTCCGCGTCATGTCCTGGAACCTGTGGCTCGGCGGCAGCCCGGTCGACGACCACCGGGCCAAGCAGGTCAAGGCGATCCTGGACGCGGGAGCGGACGTCGTCGGCCTCCAGGAGACCGCCGGAACAGGTGCCCAGGGGCTGGCCGAGGCCCTCGGCTGGCACCACCACACGGCCGGCGAGAACCTCGGGATCATCAGCCGGTACCCGATCACCGCCCGGCTCGGCGACCCGGAGGTCGGCTTCTACGGAGCCGCGGGCGTACGGATCGCCGTCCGCCCCGGCCGCGAGGTCGACATCTGGACGGCGCATCTGCACTACACGCCCTACGGACCCTACGAGTTCCACTTCGACGGGCTCGGGGCGGCCGACCTGATCGCGCACGAAGAGGTGCGGCTCGGACAGATGCGGGAGGCCCTCAGGCGGATCGGGGACGGTGACGTACCCGTGGTTCTGGCGGGGGACTTCAACTGCCCGTCCCATCTGGACTGGACGGCCGTCGAGTGGCCGGTGACCAGGGCCGCCGAGGAGGCCGGGTTCGGCGACTCCTACCGGGAGGCGCATCCGGACCCGGTGGCCGCGCCCGGGCACACCTGGTCGCCGATCCACCCCGTCCACGAGGACGGCAGCGGGCGGCCCGAGCCGCAGGACCGGATCGACTACGTGCTGCACAGGGGGCTGCGCGTGGTCGACTCCCGGACCTTCGTCCTCGGCGACCCGGCTCCCTGGCCCGAAGTGGCGGGCAACGACTGGCCTTCTGACCACGCGGCCGTCGTGACAACGTTCGCCATGGAGCCCTAGCCAGGGGTTACCCGGGGCAACCATTGCGGTGGGGGTGTCGATGACTTAGGTTGTGCGGGCCTCCCTACTAACTGGTAACACCGGCAGGTAATCCATGCGCTGGCCCCTCGGCCGTCCCACCACAGTCCGTGCGCGGATCGTGGCGCTCGCGCTCGCCCCCGTCGTGGCGCTGACGGTCCTGTGGAGCTTCGCCATGGTGTCCGTCACCGCCGAACTACGCGCGCTGATCCGGCTCCAGGGGGTGTACGACGACTTCGGCACCCCCGTCGACACGGCCGTCGGACAGATCCAGATCGAACGACGGCTGTCGGCGGCCTACCTGGGCGCCCGGCTCGACACGGCGACCGCCGCCGACCTGCTGGCGCAGCAGCGGAGCACCGACCGGGCGGTGGACGCCATGCGGCACGCGATCCAGGACGGCGACCGCGGCCGGCTCAGCGGTCGGCAGCGCCAGTCGCTGGACGCGATGGTGGCCGCCACCGGCAAGCTGGAGAAGCTGCGCGCACGGGTGCTGTCCCGGGAGATCTCCTGGGACAGCGCGGTGGCCGACTACAGCGCCCTCGTCGAGCCCGGCTTCGACGTCGAGTCCACCCTCACCGCTCTCCAGGCCGGACAGCTGGCCAGGGAGTCCCAGGTCGTCATCGAGCTGGTGCGGGTAAGGGAGTTCGTCTCGCGCGAGGACGCGCTGGTCGCCGGGGCGCGGGCCGCCGGACGGCTCACCGACCGGCAGTACGACACCCTCACCGCGACGATCGAGGACCGGCGGGTCTTCGAGCGGACCTATGTCCCGGACCTGCCGTCGGACTCACGGGCGCTGTTCGAGCGGTTCCAGCGCGGGCAGTTGCACCGCTCCCTGGTGAACGGCGAGGACGCACTGCTGCGCGCGGGCGCCGACCGGGCCGGTGCGGCCGTCGCCGCGAACACCTGGCGGTCGACCACGGACCGGGCCGTCAAGCAGTACATGCTGCTGTGCACCAGGTCGGCGGAGAACTCCGGCGCGCGCGGACGGGCCTTCGCCTACCGCGAGTTGACCAAGGCGGCCGTCGTCGGCGTGGCCGGGCTGCTGGCGGTGGGTCTTTCGCTGTGGTTCGCGTGGCGCGGGGCACGCCGTATCTCGCGCCGCCTGGAGACGTTGCGGGACGCGGCCGACCTGCTGACGGCACGCCAGCTGCCCGCCCTGATGGCGCGGTTGAGCGCCGGTGAGCACGTCGACGCGGTCACCGAGGCGCCACCGCTGGCCGCCGGAGAGGCCGGGGACGACGAGATCGGGGACGTCGGCCGGTCGTTCAACCGGGCACGGCTGGCCGCCGTCGAGGCCGCGGTCACCCAGGCCGGCCTCCGCAGGGGCCTGTTCGCGGTCCTCCTCAACATCGCGCGCCGCAACCAGGCTCTGGTGCACCGCCAGTTGAAACTGGTGGACACCCTGGAGCGGCGCACCGAGGACCCGGTCGTCCTCGGCGAACTGTTCCGCATCGACCACCTGACCACCCGGATGCGGCGGCACGCGGAGAGCCTGATCATCCTCTCCGGTGCCACCCCCGGACGGCGCTGGCGGCGGCCCGTGCCCATCGCCGACGTGGTGTCCTCGGCCGTCGGCGAGATCGAGGACTACACCCGGGTCGTGGTGCCGCCGATGCCCGAGGTCGGGGTCGCGGCGGACGCGGTCGCCGACGTCGTGCACCTGGTCGCCGAGCTGCTGGAGAACGCCGCGGTGTTCTCGCCGCCGCACACCCAGGTCACCCTGCGCACCGCCGTGGTGGGCCAGGGCTTCGCCCTGGAGATCGACGACCGGGGCCTCGGTCTCGACGCCGACCAGCTCACCGAGGCCCACCGCACGCTCACCGACCCCGACGCCTTCGACCCGACCCGCCACGACCGGCTCGGCCTGTACGTCGTGGGCCGCCTGGCCGCCCGGCACGGCATCGAGGTGACCCTGCGGGCGTCGGCGTACGGCGGGACGACCGCGGTGGTGCTGCTGCCGCGGGCGGTGCTGGCGGAGGCGGCGGCCGAGGGGGAGCCGGGACGAGCCGAGCGGCGGCTGCGGGAGGTGCCGGCCGGGGAACGCCGGCCGGTGCCGGTGCCCGGCACGCCCGCGGCGCCCGCGCTGCCCACCCGCACCCGCCAGGCCTCCCTCGCCCCCGAACTGCGCACGGAACCGGCGCCCAGCGATACGCGTGACCTGGACGCCGATGAGATGCGGGCGGTCTTCGGCGCCTTCCAGCGTGGTCTGGAACGGGGCCGCAGGGGCCTGCCGACCGAAACCGAGGAGCCGAGCGACATCCAGGAAGGGACGCCCGCCGACGATGAACAGTGACGACCGGAAACAGACCCCCGAAGCGGCCGCGGACCCGTCCGGCGCCCAGCCCGGCAGTGACCTCGGCTGGCTTCTCGATGATCTCGTCGCCCGGACCGACCACGTCCGGCAGGCCGTGCTGCTCACCGCCGACGGGCTGCCGCTCAGCCAGTCCGACGGCATGCGGCGGCGCGACATCGAGCATCTCGCGGCCGTCTGCTCCGGCTTCCACAGCCTGGCCCGCTCGGCCGGTGACCGGTTCGGCGCGGGGGAGGTGCGGCAGACCATGGTGATGCTCGACGACGCCTACCTCTTCGTCACCCCCGCCGGGCACGGCAGCCGGCTCGCCGTCCTCAGCGACGTCCGTACCGACGTCGGCCAGCTGGCCCACGAGATGGCCCTGCTCGTCCGCAGGCTCGGCCGCCACCTGGACGCGGCCGCCCGCTCGACCCCCTGACACCGCGGTGAGCGACGAGCACTGGTACGAGGACGAGACCGGCTCGCTGGTCCGCCCCTACACCGTGACCCAGGGCCGTACCGAGCCGTCCGGACGGCACAGCATCGATCTGATGTCCCAGGTCACGGCGGTGGATGCGGACCCGGCCCGGCCGGACGTCGACCATGCCCGCGCCGCCCTGCTCGCCCTGGTGCGGCGCGGCGCCCGCCCGGTCGTCGAGCTCGCCGCGGACGCCGACCTGCCGCTCACCGTGGTACGCGTGCTGCTCGGCGATCTCGCCGAGGCCGGCCTGGTCCGCATCGACGAGCCGCGCCGTCTTGAGCCGACCGGTCCCGCCGCCGACCCCCGGCTGCTGGAGGTGATCGTGGAGCGGCTGCGCGAGCTCTGACCCCGCGCAACGAATCGCCGCCCGACCCCGGTATCACGCAACGAACCGCTCACCGGCACGCAACGGCTCCTCCTTGTCCGGCCCGGCCCGCGAACCGTACGGTCTAAATGGCCCCAGACCCCCTTGCGTACCGGTGAGGACCCCGCATGCGTACCGCCCTGCTCCAGAGCTCCGGCCGCCCCGGCTCCACCGTCGAGAACCTCAAGGTGCTCGACGAGGCCGCCGGGCGGGCCGCCGCCGCGGGCGCAGCACTGCTTGTCGCCCCGGAGATGTTCCTGACCGGCTACGCGATCGGCGACGACATCGCCCGGCTCGCCGAGCCCGCCGACGGCGACAGCGCGGACGCGATCGCCGAGCTGGCCCACCGGCACGGTCTGGCGATCGTCTACGGGTACCCGGAGCGCGACGGCGACGCCGTCCACAACTCCGCCCAGCTGATCTCCGCCGACGGCATCCGGCTCGCGAACTACCGCAAGTCCCACCTCTTCGGCGGCTTCGAGGCGGACCACTTCACGGCGGGCGACCAGCCGGTCGTCCAGGCCGAACTGGGCGGTCTCACCGTCGGGATCATGATCTGCTACGACGTGGAGTTCCCGGAGCTCGTCCGCGCCCACGCCCTGGCCGGCACCGACCTGCTCCTCGTCCCGACGGCGAACATGCACCCCTTCCAGCTGGTCGCCGAGTCCCTGGTCCCGGTGCGGGCCTGGGAGAACCAGATGTACGTCGCCTACGCCAACCGGGTCGGTCACGAAGGGGAGTTCGAGTTCTTCGGCCTCTCCACGCTGGCCGGACCCGACGGGGTCGCCCGCACCCGCGCCGGCCGCGGCGAGGAACTCGTCATCGCCGACGTCGACCCCGCCTTCCTCGCCGCCTCCCGCGAGGCGAACCCGTACCTGAAGGACCGCCGCCCCGGCCTCTACGGCTCCCTGGCCTGACCTTCCCTCTCCCCCTCTACTTCACGCACGCCGCAAGGAGCCGTACCCCATGACGTCCACCGTGCCCAACGCCGTCGAGCACGCAGACGAGCAGCAGCCGCCGATCACCATGTTCGGCCCGGACTTCCCGTACGCGTACGACGACTTCCTCGCCCACCCGGCGGGCCTCGGCCAGATACCGGCCGGCGAGCACGGCACCGAGGTCGCCGTCATCGGCGGCGGCCTCTCCGGCATCGTGGCCGCGTACGAGCTGATGAAGATGGGCCTGAAGCCGGTCGTGTACGAGGCCGACGAGATCGGCGGGCGGCTGCGGACGGTCGGCTTCGAGGGCTGCGACCCCTCGCTGACCGCCGAGATGGGCGCGATGCGCTTCCCGCCCTCCTCCACCGCCCTCCAGCACTACATCGACCTGGTGGGCCTGGAGACCCGGCCGTTCCCCAACCCCCTTGCGGAGGCGACCCCTTCGACCGTCGTCGACCTCAAGGGCGAGTCGCACTACGCCGAGACGATCGAGGACCTGCCGCAGGTCTACCGTGATGTCGCCGCCGCCTGGAACAAGTGCCTGGACGAGGGCGCCGACTTCTCCGACATGAACCGCGCCATGCGTGAGCGGGACGTGCCGCGTATCCGCGAGATCTGGGCGAAGCTCGTCGAGAAGCTCGACAACCAGACCTTCTACGGCTTCCTCTGCGACTCCGAGGCCTTCAAGTCCTTCCGGCACCGCGAGATCTTCGGCCAGGTCGGCTTCGGCACGGGCGGCTGGGACACCGACTTCCCCAACTCCATCCTGGAGATCCTGCGGGTCGTCTACACCGAGGCCGACGACCACCACCGCGGCATCGTCGGCGGCAGCCAGCAACTCCCGGTCCGGCTCTGGGAGCGCGAGCCGGAGAAGATCGTGCACTGGGCGTACGGGACTTCGCTCGCACAGCTGCACGAGAACGGCGAGCCGCGCCCCGCCGTGACCCGGCTGCACCGCACCACCGGCAACCGGATCACCGTGACCGACGCGGGCGGTGATATCCGCACCTACAAGGCGGCGATCTTCACCGCCCAGTCCTGGATGCTGCTCTCCAAGATCGCCTGCGACGACTCCCTCTTCCCGATCGACCACTGGACCGCGATCGAGCGCACCCACTACATGGAGTCCTCGAAGCTGTTCGTGCCGGTCGACCGGCCCTTCTGGCTGGACAAGGACGAGGACACCGGGCGGGACGTCATGTCGATGACGCTCACCGACCGTATGACCCGCGGTACTTACCTCCTCGACGACGGTCCGGACCGGCCCGCCGTCATCTGCCTCTCCTACACCTGGTGCGACGACAGCCTGAAGTGGCTGCCGCTGTCCGCGAACGAGCGGATGGAGGTCATGCTGAAGTCGCTCGGCGAGATCTATCCCAAGGTCGACATCCGCAAGCACATCATCGGCAACCCGGTGACCGTGTCCTGGGAGAACGAGCCCTACTTCATGGGCGCGTTCAAGGCCAACCTGCCCGGCCACTACCGCTACCAGCGGCGCCTGTTCACGCACTTCGTGCAGGACCGGCTGCCCGAGGACAAGCGGGGCATCTTCCTCGCCGGCGACGACATCTCCTGGACGGCCGGCTGGGCCGAGGGCGCCGTCCAGACCGCGCTGAACGCGGTCTGGGGCGTCATGCACCACTTCGGAGGAGAGACCGACCCGGCCAACCCGGGCCCCGGCGACGTCTACGACGAGATCGCGCCGGTCGAACTCCCCGAGGACTAGACCCCGGCCGCCCGCGCCTTCTCGTACACCTCGGCGGCGACGTCCTTGAGTTCCCGGGCGTCGCGCGCGCTGCTCTGGAGGTCGATCAGGATCTCCTCCAGGCCGACCTCCGCATGCGCCACGAGGTCCTCGACGATCTGGTCGACGCTGCCCTGGAAGGGGCGGCGGTCGGAGCCGTCGTAGGCCTTGGGGGTGTACGTGAGGTTGACCCGCAGGACCGTCTGGATCGGCTCCTGGCGGCCGCGCTCGGCCGCCAGGTCCTGCAACTCCCGCCACTCCGTGGCGACCTGCGCGGCGCCCATGCCCACCGGCAGCCAGCCGTCCGCGTGGTCGACCAGGCGTCGCTTGGCCTTCTTGTTGGTCGCGGCCAGCAGGATCGGGATCGGCCGGGCGGGCTTGGGGCCGACCACGGCGGAGGCGATCTTCGTGAGCTGCCCGTCGTAGCGCACGGGGTCCGGGCCCCACACCGCCCGGCACACCTCGATCAGCTCGTCGAGCACCTTGCCACGCTCCTCGAACGGCCGGATTCCGGCGGCCGCGTACTCGTCGAGGGACCAGCCGGTGCCCAGCCCCGCCACTACCCGGCCGCCGCTCGCCGCGTCCAGCGTGGCCAGGGACTTGGCCAGTTGGAAGGGGACGTGCAACGGCGCCACCAGCACACTGCTGCCCAGCCGCACCCGTTCGGTGGCCGCGGCGGCGAGCGTGAGCGTGATCAACGGGTCCGCCACGCCCCGGTACTCGTCGGGCCAGGGCACCCCCGTCATGCCGTACAGGCCCTGGGTGGCGGGCTCCGGGAACAGGGCCCGCTCGAAGACCCACAGACTGTCGTAGCCGATCTGCTCGGCGGTGCGTGCCACGTCCGGGACGTCCGTGCCGAGGGAGTACTGCCGCATCTGGGGAAGACTGAGGCCGAGCCGAGTCGTCATACCGGTGCTCCTATGCAGTCGGGTGCGCGTCGTCAACGTAAGGCGATCACAAAGGGATTCCGAAGCGGCTCGGGCGCCGACCGGATCAGGCCACCTCAGCCGGGCAGCGGGGTGAGCAGCATCCGGCCCGCCAGACCGACCGCCGCGTCCAGCCGCTCGGTGAACTCCTCGGCCAGGTCGTCGAACCGGCGCAGCGCCCACAAGGCCCGCGCCGCCGACCAGGTCGCGTCCCGCGCCCGCTCCAGACTCCAGGATCCGAGCAGATGGGTCAGCGGGTCGGCGATCTGGAGGAGGTCGGGCCCCGGCATCAGGTCCTCGCGGATGCGCTCCTCAAGGGAGACGAGGAGTTCGCCCACCCGGTCGAACTCGTCCTCCAGGTCCGCCGGTTCGCAGCCGAGCGTGTGGCAGGCGTCCACCACGGCCAGCGCGAGGTCGTGCCCGATGTGCGCGTTGATGCCGGCCAGGGCGAACTGCAGCGGGCGCACGCCGGGATGGCGGCGGAACTGGAACAGCGGGCGCCAACAGGCGGGTGGACGACGGCCGTCGGCCTCCGTGTCGACGGCGGCCAGGTACCGTTCCGCGAACCGTACGTCCAGCGTGGCCGCGGCCCGCGGATCGGTGAACCGGCCCGCGTCCAGGCGCCGTTCGACCTCCTCCGTGACGGCGAGGTAGACACGGTTGAAGACCGCGATCCCGTCCCGCTCGGGCAGGGCCGCGTCCAGGGCGCGCATCCGGAGGACGACGGTGTCGACCGGAGCGATGAGGTGTTCCGACTGCGCCATGGGGGAAGGGTCCCAGCCCTGGCCCGACGCGCGGGCCGACGGGCCCGGCGCTTCCCCGGAACGGGGGAACGGAGCGGACATGGCAGGAGCGGACGCCCACCCCCGTATGCCCTGCGGCGTCATCGCTCCTCATGCGTTGAATCCGGAGGTCGGTGAGATCCGCGACCGCCCGACACCCGGCTGACACATCGAGGGCCGCCGTGCCCACGCCCGCAGAGCGGCGACCTCCTCCAGCCACCGGACGATCTGCGGAAACATCGGGCCTCCATCCGATGTAGATCGCCTCCCGGTTCCATGACCGATGAGGTTCTCCGAGAGGGGCACCTCGGAGAGGAATGGACAGGCATGAGGACCGAGGAGTTCGCACATCCCCCGACCGAGGCGGAGGCCCGGGCCGCCTTCGTGGCCCGGGCGGCCGGCGCGGCGGCCGACGCGGGGGTACTGCTCGACCGGGCGACCGCGCTGCTGCCCTCCGTCGTCGACGGCGGCTCCGGTGGCAGCGGCCGGGACGAGGACCGTCTGGAGGCCGCACTGGCAGGGCTCGCCGCGCACGCGGCCACCCGGCACAGCACCGTCGGCGGTCGGCCGGTGACCGCCCGGTGGGGCCTTGACCTGGTCACCGGCGCGCTACGCCAGGTGCCCGCAGGGCAGCTGGCCATTCCCGGTGACCAGGACACGGCCCGTCCGCCGGGGCACCCCCCGGTCGGGGTGGCGGCCGGTCTCACCTGGGTGTACGCGCTGGAGGCCGGGCTGACCCAGCACTGCGAGGCGCTGCTCGCGCGGCGGCTCGCCGACCCCGGCACCCGCGTGCCCCGGGTCTGCGTCGCCGGTACGTGCGACGGCCGGTGCGTGAGCGGCCTGTGTGCGAGCGGCGTCACCGGTCCGGCCCGACAGCTGTACGAGGCGGGTGAACCCGTCGCGCACGACCTGTCAGGACTGCTGTCCCTGCAGGCCTGTGCGATCCGCGTCGGCCGGCGCCCCGACACGGTCGTCGCCATCGGCGCCACCTGGGCCGCAGCCGTCCGCGGCGCCGTCGAACGCACCCTGCGCTCCCTTCCGCCGCACGCACGCGGGCCCCACACCCTGCCGGCCATCCGCCCGGAGCAGGAGCTTCCCTCGCCGGCCGGCCGGCCGACGGCCCCCGTGCGGTGGACCCGCCCGCTCGACGCACTGCGCGCCCAGGGCCTCAGCCCGGTCGCGGTGTTGCTGGACCAGGATCCGCGCGTCACCGAGGTCCTTCCGTACCTGGTCCATGTCGTGCTGCTCTGCGGCTGATCCCCGCGCGGCTCCCCGTCCGGGGCGGTCACGGAGCGCGCGCCGGAGGTCCCTGCGGTCACGATCCGTCCGGCATGCCCCGGTCGTACCCCGGACTGCCCGGTTCGAGGAGCGGAGGCTCGTAGGTCATGTGGCCGGGAGCCATGACGCGCAGGGCGTGGTAGCCGATGACGACGATCAGCGTTCCCAACGCGATGCCGCTGAGTCGGAAGTTGTTCGTGAGGGTCAGGCTCACGTTGCCGATCCCGGTGATGAGCCCCGCGGCGACCGGAACCAGGTGCAGGGGGTTGGAGAGGTCGACGCGGGAACGAACCCAGATCTGGGCGCCCAGCAGGCCGATCATGCCGTAGAGGATGACCGTGATTCCGCCGAGGACGCCGCCGGGAATGGCGGCCACAACGGCACCGAACTTGGGGCAGAGCCCGAACAGGATCGCGAAGGCGGCGGCGCACCAGTAGGCGGCGGTCGAGTAGACACGCGTGGCGGCCATGACACCGATGTTCTCGGCGTATGTGGTCGTGGCAGGGCCGCCCACGGACGTCGACAGGACAGTCGCTGCGCCGTCGGCCATGATCGCGGTACCGAGCCGGTCGTCCAGTGGTTCACCGGTCATCTCACCGACGGCCTTGACGTGTCCCGCGTTCTCGGCGACGAGGACGATGACGACGGGCAGGGCGACCACGACCGCCGAGAGGGAGAAACTCGGGGCATGGAAGGCCGGAAGGCCGATCCACTCCGCCTTGGGCACGTTCGAGAGGTCGAGACGCCAGTGGTCGACCGACTTGGTACCGCCCGCGGGGGAGTGGATTTTACCGAACGCCCGGTCGAAGACCCATGAGACGACATACCCGAAGGCCAGCCCGAGGAAGATCGCGATGCGGGACCAGAAGCCGCGCAGTACGACAAGGGCGAATCCCGTGAACAGCATGGTCAGAAGAGCAGCCCACTGATCCTGGGGCCAATAGGTACCGGCGGTGACCGGAGCCAGGTTGAACCCGATCAGCATGACCACCGCACCCGTGACCACCGGGGGCAGCACGGCGTGGATGATGCGGGCCCCGAGAGCGCCTACGGCCGCCCCGCACAGGAAAAGGACCGCGCCGACGACCAGCAGTGCGCCGGTGAGCGTCGCCGTGTCACCCCCCTGTGCCCTGATGACGGCGGCCACACCGATGAACGACAGGCTGCTGCCCAGGTAGCTCGGAATATGGCCCTGGGTGATGAGCAGGAACAGGATGGTGGCCACGCCGGAGGCCATAACGGCGAGGTTGGGATCGAGACCCATCAGGATGGGGGCGACGAAGCAGGCTCCGATCATGGAGACCACATGCTGCGCGCCGAGACCGACGGTGCGCCCCCAGGTGAGTCGCTCGTCCGGTCTCACGACCTCACCCGGTGTGAGGCTCTTGCCGTCGCCGTGCAGCTTCCAGCCGAAGCCCGCCATGGTCCGACTCCTTGATGCGTTGCTGGGGTGGTGCTGAGCCCTGCCGGTCGTACCGGGGGCTCGACCACTAGCGGAACATGCAGTTCAGATGCGTGCCGACAGGACGGGCCAGGAGAGTGGGATTCGACCTGCGTCGCACGGCTGACGGTGGCCGGCACTCCGGGTGCGGTGGGGCGGCGGTGGTGGTCGGTGGGCCTCGGCACCAAGCCTGAAGTTGGTCCGCACCATTGTCACGGCTGCCTGGCGGTTCTACGCTCGCACGGTCCTACTCATGAACCACATTCACGTATCTGATTAATATCCGATCGGAGTGCTCGATGAGTGGAAGATCCCGCGCGGCCGTTCTGCTGACGGCTCTGGCGGCCCTCGGAGCCGTCCTCGTCCCCTCCGCGCACGCGGCCGGCCGGGTTCCGGACACGGCCGTCCTCGACGGCACCCGCCTCCAGCGGGCCAGGGCCGATCTCGCCCACGGCGACCCGCAACTCCGCCGCGCCCTCAAGGACTTGACGACCCGCGCCGACGCCTGGCTGGACCAGGGTCCCTGGACGGTCGTCGACAAACCGAAGCCCGCCCCCGGCGGCGACGTCCACGACTACCTGAGCCAGGCCCCCTACTGGTGGCCCACCACCACGCCCACCGCCGACAACCCCTGGGGCTGCCCCTACGTCCAGCGCGACGGCCAGCGCAATCCCGAGGTGGACAGCGGCACCGACCGCCAGGACGTCGAGAAGGTCTTCGACTCGACGTACGACCTCTCCCTGGCCTGGTACTACACGGGCCGCCGGGTCTACGCCGAGAAGGCCGGACAGGTCCTGCGCACCTGGTTCCTGGACCCGGCGACCCGGATGAACCCCAACCTGAACCACGCCCAGTTCATCCCGTGCAAGTACGACGGCCGGTCCATCGGCATCATCGACTTCTCCCAGTCGTACACGAGCGTGGTCGACGCCCTGGCGATCCTCGGCACCGGCGCACCCGGCTGGAGCGCCGCGGACCGTGCGGGGATGCGCAGCTGGAACACGGACTTCCTCGGCTGGCTGAAGAACAGCGACTTCGGCAAGGAGGAGGGCGCCGCCGCCAACAACCACGGCACCTTCTACGACATGCAGCTCGCCGCCCTCGCCTACGCGACCGGCGACAAGGCGCTGGCGAAGAAGACCGTGCTGGACGCGCGGGCGAAGCGAATCGATCCGCAGATCGCCGACGACGGGAGCCAGCCGCAGGAGCTGACCCGCACCCGGAGCTGGCACTACTCGACCTTCGACCTGGTCGCCTACACCCGGCTCGCGGCCATCGGCCGGCATGTCGGGGTGGACCTCTGGACCTATCAAGGGCCCGCCGGACAGGGCCTGTTCAAGGCCGTCGACTACCTGCTGCCCGCCGCGACCGGGGCCGCCGCCTGGACGCACCCGGAACTGGAGTTCCACCGCTACGCGGCGACCGACGTCGTGCACGCGGCGGCCGACGCGGGCGACAAGGCGGCCCGGCGGGCGGTACGACGGCTGGAGGCGCCGCCCGGCGGTGACCTCTGGGAGCTGCGGCCGGCCGCCGAGCAGCTGGACTCGATCGCGGGCTGACGGCACCCACGGAAGGGGTTCCTGAGCGCTCGCTTAGGATGGTGCCGTACCCGATGCTCAGGAGCCCCACCAGTGACCGCCGAAGCCCCGATGGCCCTCGCCCTGTCCTACGGCCGGCTGATCCCGGTCACCGTCCACTTCGACGACCTGGACGCGCTCGGGCTGCTGCACAACGCCCGCTACCCGGTGCTGGTCGAGCGGGCCTGGGCCGAGTTCTGGCAGGGGCACGGCTTCGCCTTCGAGGGCGACTGGGCCGCCGCCGAGGATGCTTGCAACGCGGTCAAGGAGCTCCGGATCGGCTACGAGGCCCCGGTCACCCGGCCGGGCACCTACGCCGTCCACCTCTGGCTGGAACGGCTCGGCAACACCGGCCTGACCTACGGCTTCCGGTTCTGCTCGGAGGACGGCGCGCTCACCTACGCGCAGGGTGCCCGGGTCCTGGTGCGGCTGGACGCGGCCACCCTGCGCCCCGCCCCGTGGAGCGAGCGGTTCAGGGCCGTGGGTCGGGAACTGCTGCGGCCTGCGGACTGACCTCCGACCGGCCGCCCCGCTCCCCGGCGCGCAGCACGCCCGCGAACACCACCAGCCCCAGCGCCAGCGCCGTGACCAGGCAGAACGACACCACCAGGCTGGTCGCCTGGGCCACCCCGCCGATCAGGCTGGGCGCGATCAGGCCCGAGGTGTAGGTGATCGTCGCCACGCCCGCGATCGCCTGACTCGGGTTCGGCCCGGCGTGCCCGGCCGCCGCGAAGCACAGCGGTACGACGACCGCGATGCCGAGGCCCATCAGCCCGAACCCGGTCATCGCCACCGCCGGGTTCCCGGCGAGGACGACCAGCAGACCGCCGAGGGCCGCCAGCACACCCCCGGCGCGCACGGTGCGGACCGCGCCGAAGCGGTTCATCACCGCGTCCCCGCTGATCCGGGCCACCGCCATGGCCAGCATGAACCCCGTGGTGGTGGCCGCCGCGAGCCCGGCCGAGCTGTCCATCCGGTCCCGGAGGAACACCGCCGACCAGTCCAGGCTCGCCCCCTCCGCGAACACCGCGCAGAAGCCCACCGTGCCGATCAGCAGCGCCGACCGGGGCGGCAGCGTGAACCGCGGCGGCGGCTCCTCGTCCTCGCCGGGCTGGATGTCGAGGACCCGACCCGCGGCCAGCGCACCGAGCACGATGAGGACGGCCGCCGCCAGCGCGAAGTGCACCCGCGCGTCCGTGCCCAGATGCGCGGCGAGAGTGCCCGCCGCCGATCCGATCAGGGTGCCCGCGCTCCACATGCCGTGCAGCCCCGACATGATCGACCTGTCGAGCAGCCGCTCGATCTCCACGCCGAGCGCGTTCATCACCACGTCCGCCATGCCCGCGCTCGCGCCGTACACGAACATCGCCAGGCACAGCGTGTAGAGGTTCGTCGCCAGGGACGGCAGGATCAGCGACAGCGTCCACATCGCGATCAGACCGCGCAGGGCCGTTCGGCTGCCGAACCGGTGGCTGATCCGGCCCGCCAGCGGCATCGAGCACGAGGCGCCGAACGCCGTGAACGCGAGGGCGAAGCCCAGCTGTCCCGAGCCCAGGCCCGCATGGTCCTGGATCCACGGCACCCGGGTCGCGAACGAGCCGGTGACGGCACCGTGCACGGTGAACACGGCCGCGACGGCGAACCGTGCGCGCCTCACCTCGTGCTGCTCGTGGGCCGCGTCATTCATCGTTCTTCATCTTCCTGCTCCTCCCCGGGTGGCTGCCGCCCCGCTGCACCGCCGTAAACTATCAGGGACCCTTCCTGATAGATAGATGAACATGCGGCCGTCCTGGCCCGTGCCGATCTGGGAGGATGCCCGCCATGCCCGCCTCACCGAGTACCGCCCGGGCCATCAACGACCGGCTCGCCCTCGACCTGCTCCAGCAGGAAGGTCCGCTGACGGCAGGGCAGTTGAAACAGCTGACCGGGCTCTCCCGGCCGACCGTCGCCGACCTGGTCGAACGGCTCGCCGCGTCCGGCCTGATCACGGTGGTCGGCGAGGCAGGCGAGCGGCGCCGGGGTCCGAACGCCCGGCTGTACGGCATCGTCGCCGACCGCGCGTATCTGGCCGCGCTCGACGTCCGCACCGAGAGTGTCTCGGTGCTGGTGTCCGACCTGGTGGGACGGGTGCTGGCGGAGGGCTCGGTGCCGGTCGGCCCGGAGGCCGGGACGGCGTCGGCGGTCGAGCAGGCGGTGGAGCTGGTCGAGCGCGCGGTGAAGGAGGCGGGGGTCTCCGGCGAGGGGCGGCTGCACACCGTCGGCATCGGCGCGCCCGGGCTCGTCGACCCCGGCACCGGCGAACTCCGCGACTCGGCGGGCCTGCCCGGCTGGCACCGCCGACTGGTCGCAGCCCTCCAGGAACGCTTCCCGAAGGCCCGGGTCGGCGTCGAGAACGAGACCAATCTGGCCGCCCTCGCCGAGCAGCGGGAGGGGGTCGCGCAGGACCGTGACACCTTCGTCCTGCTCTGGCTGGGCGACAGCTGCGGCGCGGCCGTCGTCCTCGACGGCCGCCTGCGCCGGGGCGCCTCCGGAGGCACGGGCGAGATCGGCTTCCTCCCGGTACCGGGCACGACCACGCTGCCCTCGGCGACGGACTGCTCGGGCGGCTACCACTCCCTGGTGGGGGCGGCGGCTGTCGCCGAACTGGCGGCGGAGTACGGGTTGATGGGGGAGGAGGCCGACGCGACGGCTGTCGCGCGGGTGGTCGGGGAGGCAGTGCGGCTGGCGCCCCATAGGGGCGCGGGGAACTGCGCGACCAGCCGCAACGCAACCGCAGACGACCGACGAGCCGACTTGGCACCCCCCGCAGAACACGCCGCCCGCTTCCTCGACGTCCTCGCGGACCGCATCGCCCTCGGCGTCGCCGCGATCGTTGCGGTCCTGGACCCCGGCTGCGCAGCCCTCGGCGGCGAGATCGGCGCAGCCGGCGGCGCGGCGCTCGCCGCCCGGGTCGAGGAGCGGCTGCGCCGGATGTCACCGCTGGCCACCGAGGTCCGGGCGAGCGCGCTCGGCGGCGCGGCCGTCCTGCGCGGCGCCCTCCTGACCGCACGGGAGCGTGCGCAGGACGAGCTGTTCGCACCCCCGGACCGGGGGTGAACGACCCGGCGACGGGCAAGGGCCGTCGTCACCGCCGCCGGGCTCGTCCGCACCCTAAAAGGACTAGACCAGTAGGGTCAATAGATATGGAATGAAGTCAAGATCCCTGGTCCGGGGGTCAGTTGTGCACATGATGGGCCGTCAGGGAAGTCCAGTGGCCGCAGCTGTGAGACACCCCACATGATTCCCTTGCATACACCGCCACCGGGCGTGGCACACTGGCGGTGTACCAGAAGCAGCGCACTCCGGGGTCGGTGAAAGTCCGAACCGGCGGTTATAGTCCGCGACCCGTCCGCTTCCAGCGGCCGGTTGACCAGGTGAAATTCCTGGACCGACGGTTAAAGTCCGGATGGGAGGCAGTGCGCGGCGGGCGAGCATGTGCATGTGCGCGCCGCCGGATCTGGTCTCGTCCGTGACGGGCGGGACCTTGTCGGCGTCGCCCCAGCGCGCTCACCCGTTCATTCTGTCGTCCGTCGACAGGCCCCGGAGTCCGTGCCCCGTTGAGGCAGGAGGACCCGGGAAGTGTTCACCGGAATCGTCGAAGAGCTGGGTGAGATCACCGCCGTCGAGAACCTCGGCGACGCCTCCCGTTTCAGGCTCCGTGGCCCCGTAGTGACCGAGGGCGCACAGCACGGCGACTCCATCGCCGTGAACGGCGTCTGTCTGACCGTCGTGGAACACGAGGGCGACGAGTTCACCGCCGACGTCATGGCGGAGACCCTGCAGCGTTCCTCCCTCGGCGCCCTGGGTGTCGGCTCCCGCGTCAACCTGGAGCGCCCCACCGCCGTGGGCTCCCGACTCGGCGGCCACATCGTGCAGGGCCACGTCGACGGCACCGGTCAGGTGCTGGCGCGCACGCCCTCCGAGAACTGGGAGATCGTCAAGGTCTCGCTCCCGGCCGACCTCGCCCGCTACGTCGTCGAGAAGGGCTCCATCACCGTCGACGGCATCAGCCTCACGGTCGTGGAGGCGGGCCCGGACTACTTCACCGTCAGCCTCATCCCCACCACCCTCGACCTGACCACGCTCGGCCGCAAGCAGCCCGGCGACCCGGTCAACATCGAGGTCGACGTCGTCGCCAAGTACGTGGAGCGGCTGCTCGCGAGCGCGCAGGGAGCGGGCAAGTGAGCTGGCTGAACTCCGAGGCCTTCGTCCTGTTCGGCCAGCACATCCTCTGGTCGGACATGATCGGCAACATCCTCGGCCTGATCGCCCTCGCGCTCGGCTGGCGCCGCAACCTGTGGAGCTGGCCGGTGCAGTTCGCCTCCGGCCTGATCCTCTTCGGCGCCTTCTTCGGCCACCTCACCGGCAGCGCCGGCAAGCAGGCCGTCGTCATGACCGTCGCCCTGTACGGCTGGTGGCAGTGGAACCGCAACAGGGGCCGGGCCGAAGACGGCGGTGACGGCCACATCACCCCCCGCTTCGCCACGTGGCGCGAGCGCGGCGCGATGGTCGCCGCCGCGGCCGTCGGCACGGTCGCCGTCGCCCTGCTCTTCAAGGCCTACCCGTCCCTGTCCTGGGACCCCTGGCCCGACGCCTACATCTTCGTCGGCACCGTCGTCGCCATGTACGCCCAGGCCCGCGGCATGGTCGAGTTCTGGATCGCCTGGCTCCTGGTCGACGTGGTCGGCGTCCCGCTGAACTTCGCCAACGGCTACGCCTTCTCCGGCTTCGTCTACGTCATCTACGGCGCGCTCGTCCTGTGGGGCATGCGCGACTGGTGGCTGCGCTCCCGCCAGGGCACGCGGCCCGCTCTGGAAGGAGCACCCGCATGACCGCGGCACCGATTCTCTACAGCACCGACGGCATGGACGACCTCACGCTCGACCCCGTCGAGCAGGCCATCGCCGACATCGCGGCCGGCCGCCCGATCGTGGTCGTCGACGACGAGGACCGCGAGAACGAGGGCGACCTCGTCATCGCCGCGGAGAAGGCCACCCCCGAGATCATCGCCTTCATGATGAGCGAGTGCCGCGGCTTGATCTGCGCCCCCATGGAGGGCGCGGAACTCGACCGGCTCCGGCTGCCGCAGATGGTCGACGACAACACCGAGTCGATGAAGACCGCGTTCACCGTCTCAGTGGACGCCTCCGCCGCGCACGGCGTCACCACCGGCATCTCGGCCGCCGACCGCGCGACCACCCTCCAACTGCTGGCGAGCGGTACCGCCGAGCCGTCGGACTTCGTCCGCCCCGGCCATGTCTTCCCGCTGCGCGCCCGGCCCGGCGGCGTCCTGACCCGCAACGGCCACACCGAGGCGGCCGTCGACCTCGCCCGCCTCGCGGGCCTGCGTCCGGCCGGCACGATCGTCGAGATCGCCGGCGAGGACGGCCGGATGCTCCGCCTGCCCGAGCTGATCCCGTTCGCCCGCAAGCACGGCCTGACGATCATCTCCATCGCGGACCTGATCACCTACCGGCGGGCCGCGGCCGAGCCCACCGTCCGCCGCGAGGCCGAGGTCAACCTGCCCACCAAGCACGGCACCTTCACCGCGTACGGCTACCGCTCCACCACCGACGGCGTCGAGCACGTCGCCCTCGTCCACGGCGAGATCGGCGACGGCGAGGACGTCGTGGTCCGCATCCACTCCGAGTGCCTCACCGGGGACGTCTTCGGCTCGGCCCGCTGCGACTGCGGCCCTCAGCTCGACGCCGCCCTGGACCGCATCCAGGAGGAGGGCCGGGGCATCGTCGTCTACCTCCGCGGACACGAGGGGCGCGGCATCGGACTGCTGTCCAAGCTGCGCGCCTACGAACTCCAGGAGCGCGGCCGCGACACCCTCGACGCCAACCTCGAACTCGGCCTCCCCGCCGACGCGCGCGACTACGGCGCCGGCGCCCAGATCCTGGCCGACCTCGGCGTGCACAGCGTGCGCCTGATGACCAACAACCCCGACAAGACGGACGCGCTGCTCAGCCACGGCCTCAAGGTCAGCGGCCGGGAGCCGATGCCCGTACAGGCGGGCGAGCACAACCTCCGCTACCTGCGCACCAAGCGGGACCGGATGGGCCACGACCTGCCCTGGCTGGACACACCGACACTGTCCACCTGCGGCAACCAGTAAAGAAACAGCACTGAGGAGAGACGTGAGCGGCAAGGGTGCACCGGAGTTGTCCGTACGCAATGTCAGCGACCTGCGGGTCGCCGTCATCGCGGCCCAGTGGCACGAGAAGGTGATGGACGGACTGGTGGACGGCGCCCTGCGCGCCCTGCGCGACCTCGGCATCGACGAGCCGACCCTGCTCCGGGTCCCCGGCACCTGGGAGCTCTCGGTCGCCGCCAAGGTCCTCGCCGGACGCGGTTACGACGCGGTGGTCGCCCTCGGTGTCGTCATCCGCGGCGGTACCCCGCACTTCGAGTACGTGTGCCAGGGCGTCACCCAGGGCCTCACCCAGGTCTCCGTCGAGACCGGCGTCCCCGTCGGCTTCGGCGTGCTCACCTGCGACAACGAGGAGCAGGCCCTGGACCGGGCGGGCCTTGAGGGCTCCAACGAGGACAAGGGCCACGAGGCGGTGACGGCGGCGGTGTCGATGGCGGCCACCCTCCGCTCAGTATCTGAACCCTGGCACTGAGCGACGCGGCAATTGGCGTAGTCTGGCGCTCACCATGTCCAACAAGACTTTCGAGGAGCTCTTCACCGAGCTCCAGCACAAGGCCGCCCACGGCGACCCCGCGACTTCCCGCACCGCAGAACTGGTCGGCAAGGGCGTCCATGCCATCGGCAAGAAGGTCGTCGAAGAGGCCGCCGAGGTCTGGATGGCCGCCGAGTACGAGGGCAAGGAAGCGGCCGCCGAGGAGATCTCGCAGCTGCTCTACCACGTCCAGGTGATGATGGTCGCCCGCGGCATCTCGCTGGACGACGTCTACGCCCACCTGTAAAACCCCGTTTCAGACATCCCTCTTTCAAAGCGAAGGAAGCCGACCTCATGCTGCGCATCGCCGTCCCCAACAAGGGTTCCCTCTCAGGCCCTGCGGCGGACATGCTGCATGAGGCCGGCTACCGGCAGCGGCGGGAGTCCAAGGAACTCCGCATCGTCGACCCGGTCAACGACGTCGAGTTCTTCTACCTCCGCCCCCGCGACATCGCGATCTACGTCTCCTCCGGCCGCCTCGACATCGGCATCACCGGCCGTGACCTGCTCGTGGACTCCGGCGCCAACGCCGAGGAGATCCTGCCGCTCGGCTTCGCCCGCTCCACCTTCCGCTTCGCCTCCAAGCCCGGCGCGGCGGACGGCCTGGCGGACCTCAAGGGCAGGACGGTCGCCACCTCCTACGAGGGGATCGTCGCCAAGCACCTCGCCGACAGCGGGGTGGACGCCTCCGTCGTCCACCTGGACGGCGCCGTGGAGACCGCCATCGAGCTGGGCGTCGCCGAGGTCATCGCCGACGTCGTCGAGACCGGCACCAGCCTGCGCAACGCGGGCCTGGAGGTCTTCGGCGAGCCGATCATGAAGTCCGAGGCCATCGTGATCCGCCGCACCGGCGCGGACATCGAGGAGCCCAAGGTCCAGCAGTTCCTGCGCCGCCTCCAGGGCGTCCTGGTCGCCCGGACCTACGTGATGATGGACTACGACTGCCGCGTCGAGCAGCTGGAGAAGGCCGTCGCCCTCACCCCGGGCCTGGAGTCGCCGACCGTCTCCCCGCTGCACAACGAGGGCTGGGTCGCCGTCCGCGCCATGGTCCCCACCAAGGACGCCCAGGGCATCATGGACGACCTGTACGACCTCGGCGCCCGCGCCATCCTGACCACGGCCATCCACGCCTGCCGCCTCTGAGGGGCCCGCGAGAGATGTCCGAGCTTCCCGTGTTGCCCGTCACCTTCCGGCCGGGCCACACCCGCGTGATACTGCTCACCGCGGGTCTCGCGATATTCGTCACCATCTCCGGGGTCGCGCTGCTCCTCGAACAGCTCGGCCCGGGGGAGAAGCTCAGCTTCATCGTCACCGGCGGGCTGATCTTCTGGGCACTGGCCCAGCTGGCCCGGGTCAAGGTGGTCGCCGACGAGTCCGGGGTCACGGTCGTGAACATCGCCGGCAAGCGGCGGCTGGAGTGGGCGGAGATCCTGCGGGTGAACCTCCGCCCGGGTGACCCGTGGGTGTTCCTCGACCTCAGCGACGGCACCAGTCTGCCCGCCCTCGGCATCCAGCCGGGCATCGCCAAGCAGCACGCGATCGCCGACGCCAAGGCCCTGCGCGCCCTCGCCGAGGCCCACGCGGTCCGCGACCCCGAGCAGCATCAGGGCTGAAATCACGCAACTTCGGGGCCGCCTCGGGGCCGTCGACCCTGCCGCAATGGCCCATGTCTTGATTAATCTGTTGGCGGAGGCTTTTCACGTCCCGCCTTCGCCCCTGTCGCGCGCCCCGCGCACAGGGGTTCCTGCTACCCGAGGAGTGACCCTCTCCGGCGATGGACGGATCGTCCTGTAGTACCTGCGCCGCCCCCTCCCGACATACCGCGGACTGCCTTTTCGCAGTCCGTGAAGGTTCGGAGGCGGCGGCATCATGACCACCCCCCTGCTGCTCCTGGCAGCCGCGTTCCTGCTCATCCTGGCCAACGGCTTCTTCGTGGCCGCCGAGTTCGGTCTGGTGACCGTCGAGCGCCCGGAGGCCGAGAAGGCCGCGGCCGACGGCGACAAGCGCGCCCTTACGGTCGTCGAGTCGCTGAAGGAGCTGTCCTTCCAGCTCTCCGGCACCCAGCTCGGCATCACCATCACCTCCCTGGTCGTCGGCATGCTCGCCGAACCGGCACTGGCCGAGCTGCTGCGCGCCCCGTTCACCGCGATCGGCCTCCCCGAGGGCGCGGTCTCCGGTATCGCGGTCGTCGTGGGCATGCTGGTCGCCTCGGCGGTCCAGATGGTGATCGGCGAACTCGTACCCAAGAACTGGGCGGTGTCCAAGCCCCTCCAGGTCGCGCGCTTCGTCGCCGGCCCGCAGGCCCGCTTCTCCCGCCTGTTCCGCCCGGTGATCGCCGCGCTGAACACGGTCGCCAACCGGCTCGTCCGAGCCCTCGGCGTCGAACCCGCCGAGGAGCTGGCCTCCGCCCGCACCCCCGGCGAGCTCGTCTCACTGGCCCGGCACTCCGCCCGGGCCGGCGCGCTGGAACAGGACACGGCCGACCTGTTCGTCCGCACCCTGTCCCTGGGCGAGCTGACCGCACAGCACGTGATGACCCCCCGGGTGAAGGTCAGCGCGCTACAGGACTCGGCGACCGCCGAGGACGTCGTCAACCTCACCCGGGCCACCGGTCTGTCCCGCTTCCCGGTCTACCGGGAGAAGATCGACGAAATCGTCGGCATGGCCCATCTCAAGGACGCACTGGCGATCCCCGTGCACGAACGCCTGCACACCCCGGCCGGCCGTATCGCCCGCCAGGCCCTCCTCGTCCCCGAGACCCTCCCGGTCCAGCCCCTGCTGGCCCGGCTGCGCTCCGAGCAGCCCATCGCGGTCGTCGTCGACGAGTACGGCGGCACGGCCGGGGTCGTCACCCTGGAGGACATCGTCGAGGAACTCGTCGGCGAGGTCCGTGACGAGCACGACAGCCCGGACGCGCCGGAACTCGCGGCCGCTCCGCCGCAGGACGGCAAGCCCGCCTGGGACGTCGACGGCAGTGTCCGCGTCGACATCCTCCAGCGGATAGGCCTCGACGTGCCCGAGGGCCCGTACGAGACGGTCGCCGGCCTGGTCGCCGACCTGCTCGGCCGTATCCCGGCGCCGGGCGACCGCGCGGAACTGCCCGGCTGGCGGCTGTCCGTCCGCCGCGTGGGCCACTACCGCGCCGAGCGCGTCCGCATAGTCCGCACCGCCCCCGCCGTCGCGGAGGCCGCCCGATGAGCCTCCTCCAACTGGTCTTCGCCGGCCTGCTGGTACTGGCCAACGGCTTCTTCGTGGGCGCGGAGTTCGCCCTCGTCTCGGTCCGCCGCAGCCAGATCGAACCCCTCGGCACGGCCCGGGCCCGCCAGGTCCTGTACGGCCTGGAACGCCTTCCGCAGATGATGGCCGCGGCCCAGTTCGGCATCACGGTCTGCTCCCTCACGCTCGGCGCGGTCGCCGAGCCGACGGTGGCGCACCTGCTGGAGCCGCTGTTCGAGGCGGTCCACCTGCCGGACGGCATGATCCACCCCCTGGGCTATGTGATCGCGCTCGCCGCAGTGGTCTTCTTCCACCTGGTCATCGGCGAGATGGTGCCGAAGAACCTGGCGATGGCGGCGCCGGAGAAGGTCGCGCTGTGGCTGAGCCCCGGCCTGGTCGCCTTCGCGCGCGTCTGCCGGCCGATCACGGTCGCCCTCGGGGCCTGCGCCCAGGGCATCCTCAAGCTCTTCCGGGTGGAGCCGAAGGACGAGGTCGAGGCCGTCGTCACCAGCGAGCAGCTCAACCGCCTCCTGGAGGACTCCGGCCAGGCGGGCCTCCTCGACCCCGAGGAGCAGGAGCGCCTGGAGGACGCGCTGGAGCTGGGCTCCCGCCCGGTGACGGACGTCCTGCTGCGCCGCGAGTCCCTGATCACGGTCCCGCCGTCGGTCACCCCGGGCCAGATCGTCGAACTCACGGCCCGCACCGGCTACTCCCGCTTCCCGGTGGCGACCGAGTCCGGGGCGTTCATGGGCTACGTGCATGTGAAGGACGTCCTGGACCTGGAGGACTCGGACCGGGCGGTCCCGCAACACATATGGCGCCCGATGACGACCCTCCGGGCGGAACTTCCGCTCGACGACGCGCTGACGGTGATGCGGCGGGCGGCGACGCACCTGGCACAGGTCGCCGACGGGAAGGGCCGGGTACTGGGGCTGGTCGCGCTGGAGGACGTACTGGAACTACTGGTGGGCGAGGTCACGGACCCGGCACACCGGGAGAGGCCGCCGACGCGGACTCCGGAGCCGCGGTCCAGTGGCGAGCCGGAGGAGGTCCTGGCCGGCTGAGGTCGCGGGGGAGCTGCGGGCCCGGTGGGGGCTGGTCGCGCAGTTCCTCCCCCAGCCTTCGGCCGGGGGGGACCCCCAGCGCCCCTTTCGGGGCGCTGCAGTCGCTGCTTCTTTCCAGTCGCGGGCAGTCGTGCCTCCCCCAGTGCCTGAAGGGCCTGGGAGGTGCCCCCAGGGCGGCACGGGTGGGCGCGGCGGCACCCTGCAAGCGCGGGTAGGCATCCCTACCTCTGCGCCAGCCCCCACGCACCCCCGCCTACATACCCGCCGCCGGATCGTGCGGACCCCGTCCCGACAGCACCTCCCCGTACGCCTGCATCAGGTCCGGCAGTCGCAGTGTCGCCAGGTCGTCCCTCGACAGCACCCCGGGATACGTCGACAGCCGCAGATCCCGGTACGCGCAGCTCTTCTCGTACAGCGTGCGCAGGAACCGCCCGTTGCCCAGCTCGTCGATCCACCCCTGATCGACCACATGCCCGGCGATCGACCGCAGCTCGTCCAGCGCCTCCTCGTCCCACGTGTCACCGTTCTCGGCGGCCAGCACCTCGCCGATAGAGGTCAGTTCGAGGGGCCGGTAGGACGGGAAGTCGACGCGGGTCGTGAAGCGGGAGGAGAGCCCCGGGTTGGCGGTCAGCAGCCGGTCCATGCCCTCCGGGTAGCCGGCCAGGATCACCACCAGGTGGTCGCGGTTGTCCTCGGCCCGCTTGAGCAGCACCTGCAGTGCCTCGTCGCCGTACGCGTCCCCCTTGCCGTAGCCCGAGTTGGAGAGCGAGTAGGCCTCGTCGACGAAGAGCACGCCACCGATCGCGGAGTCGATCAGTTCGTTGGCCTTCACGGCGGTCTGGCCCAGGTACTCGCCGACCAGGTCCGCCCGCTGCGCCTCCACCAGGTGGTCCCCGCCCAGCAGCCCCAGCGCGTAGAACACCCGCCCCAGAATCCGCGCGACCGTGGTCTTGCCGGTCCCCGACGGCCCCGAAAAGACGAAGTGGCGTTTCGGCGGCTGCACCGGCAGCCCCTGCCCGGCCCGCAACCGCGCCATGTTCAACTGCGCGGACAGCGCCTTGACCTGCCGTTTCACGGGTTCGAGCCCGACCATGCGCTCGAGTTCGGCGAGCGCCTCCTCGAGTAACGCGGGGTCGGTCGGCCCGGCGGGCAGCGGCGGCGACGGCACGGCCTTCTCACGCACCGCAGGGTCGATCACCGACGGCATCGCCCCGGCCGGCGGCTCCGGATCGCCGAGCCGCAGATCGCGTCCCTCCATGCCGAACAGCGGGTCGAGCATGTCCGGCCCGTCCACCACGTCCTGCCCGGCACCGGTGAGCGTGATCGCCGCGAAGTCGGCGGCGTCGTCGTACCCGTCGCCCTCGGCTATCGCGGCCAGCCGCGCCGAGGTGTCCATGAACGCGGGGTCGACCCGGTGCACGGCCCGGTAGAGGGGGAGGGCCGCGGCGCTGCGGCCGGTGCCCTCGTGGGCCCGCGCCAGCCAGTAGCGCAGCTCCTTGCGCTGCGGCTGCTCGCTGCGGCAGCGCATCAGTGCGGCGGAGAGGTGCGGTTCCGCCTGGCCGTACATTTCGAGGCGGACCCGGGCCATCCCGCCGAAGAGTCCCGCCTCGATACCGAGCATGGGGTCGTCCATGAGCGGGTCGGTGTGCCGGACCAGCTGCTCCCAGTCCTTGACCAGATAGGCCCGGCAGGCGTGCAGGAAGCGGACCTGCGGGTCGGCGTCCACCGGCGGGAGCCCGGCGAGGGCCCGGTCGAGCTCCGGGACGTGCCGGCCGTCCAGCCAGTGGGAGGCATGGGCAAGCAGCAGGTCGCGCGGACTCTCGAGGACCGGCTGCACCCACCAGCCCAGCCAGTACCAGGAGTTGAGCGTGCGCCGGTGCCGGCCGCGTTGTTCGCCGAAGCGGTCCCGGTGCCGGAACATGCGCAGCAGCGCGGTCGTCGTGTCCACGCGCAGCGCGTGCAGCCCGAGCCAGGCGTCGGCCATCCCGGGATCCATCCGCACCGCGGCGCGGAACTCCTCCTCGGCCTGCGGATAGGCGCCCATCGTGTAGGCGTCCACGCCTCGCAGCCAGGCGAGGTCGGCCGGGGCCTCGGGGCCCTGCGTGCCGAAATCCATCACGTCCCCCACAAACCGTGCCCCCGTGGTTGGCCCCCGGGCTCCCCCCGATGGCCGCCGTTGGTCGAACCGCTGTGCCGCGGACCGGAGTTGCAGGTGCGCGAAGCAGCCGTTCGAAGGTCGCACCGAGGGCATCGTACCTGCGGTTCCACCGCCCGCCGAAGGGTGCCGCACAGGCCGTTTGACGAGGTGGGGGCAGACAGGGCGCACTCAGCCCGGTGACCGAGGGTGAGCGGGGGAGTGCACGCGGCGCACACAAAAGGGATAAAGGGCAGAACGAAGCCCCCGATCACGGGGGAACAACCGGGGGCTTCGCGTCTGCGGGGCGGCCTCCAACGGCCGCACATTGAGAACGTAAGACCTGTACGGCCCTTGGGTCAAGCCGAGTTGAGGTACTCGGGCAACTTCTCAGAGGCGCGTCTTCACAAGTTCAGCACACTGCGGACGGTCCATCACGATGAGTGACCGTCTGGTCCGGTCCAATGGACGTCATGGGTCCCGGGAGTACCTCGTACCCCTTCTGTGACTGTGTCACCAGAAGGTCGGCGTACGGCTTTGACGGGTCCTCGGTGAAGTGTGCGTGTTCCGCCCTGACCCATTCGGCCCAGAAGTCCCGTTGTTCCGCGCCGTCCCGCAGTCGGCCACGCGTCCAGGACTCCTCGTGCGGCAACTCCATCCACAGCAGCCGCGCCAGGAACGGGCGCAGTGTCCGGCGGCCGGCGCCGACGCCCTCGACGAGGATCACGGGGGCGGCCGGCGGCAGGGGGCGGGGCGGTCCGAAGCGGCGGGCGTGCCAGTCGTAAGGCGTGTAGTGCGCGGTCTCGCCGCGGCCGAGCGGCTCGATCACCTGGGTCAGCAGCCGGCCGGTCCAGCCGAACAGTTCCTCGTGGCTGGCGATGTCGTCGAGGTGGAGCACCGGTGCCCCGTCCAGTGCGGCGGCCAACTGCCCGGCGAACGTGGTCTTTCCGGAGCCGGCGTGGCCGTCGACGCCGACCAGGCGGACCGGGCCGCAGGAGGGCGGCAGGGCCCTGAGCGCGGAGGCGAGTCGGTAAATGACGATTCCCGAGGTGTGCTGCGGTGTGGGGTGTTTTCCGGAAACAGTCTAGTAGTGCGGCGCATGGCGGGCGTCCGCGGCCTCGATGAAGTAACGGCTTGAACTATTTTTGAGCCGTCCCCAACCGTTCCCATTAATATTTCCCACCGGCTGACCGATATGTCGACATCGAACGTTCCCGGGGTGCCTGCGGCTGAGTAGGGTGCCTTCTGCATGACTGCTGGGTGTCATACGGGGATGGACAGGGGACCATGGCCGCGGAGTTATTCGAAGGGCACTACGTATGGCATCCGGCGGCCGATGACCGCATGCTCGCGAGCGTATGCGTGGACGTGCGCGCCGGAAGATATCGAAGTGCCCAAGAGGCCCTGGCCGAGACCCGTTCCGACTTCGCCCTGCGCGCCCACCGCTCCCTGGTCCTGGCCTCCGAGGCGGCCGGCACCGATCTGGTCGAACGCTGGCTGGCCGAGGAGCCGGGCCGCGAGTCCGCGCTGATGTGGGCCCGGGTGGCCGTGCAGCGGGCGATCCGGGCGGCCGACGCCCGCGACGAGCGCGCCGAGGCGCTGGAGCGGATCGCCCTCGCCGCCTGCGACCGGGCCGCCGCCATGGACCCCGCCGACCCCACACCCTGGGCCGCCAAGCTGGCCATGGCCCGACTGCACCGACCGCACGATCCCGCCCCCGCCGGCCTGCTGACCTCACCGCCCGGCCCCTGGCGGCTGTTCGCGCACGTCCTCGCCCTGGATCCCTGGCACCGCGAGGCGCACCACCGTTTCCTCTCCTTCTTCTTCACCCGGTACGGCGGCTCGGTCAACGCCGCCTGGGACGTCGCCGCCTTCCTCGGCCAGCGAGCCCCCGCCGACTCCGCGTTACGGCTGCTGCCCCTGGTCGCCCTGGTGGAGAGCCACAACCCCACCCAGCTGCTCGCCGAGCAGGTCTGGGAACAGCCCCAGTGGCGCGCCACCGCGTTGTCGGTCTACCGCAACTGGCTGCCCACGGTGGCCGGATACCGCTTCACCCCGGTACTCGACCTGGCCTACCTCGCGCACGCGCTGGTCATGGCCCAGTGCGAGTTCGAGGCCCGGGCGGTCTTCACGGCCATGGGGCCGTACGCCTCCCGCATGCCCTGGAGTGTCTTCGGTGAGCCCGCCGACCAGCTCTCCCGCGCCCGCCGCGCCTGCGGCCTGCCCATCCCCTCATAGAGCGACCCTCACAGAGAGAAAGGCCGGTAAGTGTCAGAACGCACAGCGGACTCCGCCCCCCTCGACGACGACGCGACCCTGCATGCGATGGGATATCCGCGGAAACTCACCCGCCGATTCCAGGCATTCGACAATTTCGCGATCTCCTTCACCATCATCAACATCCTCTCCGGAATTTTCTCGGCGTTCGGATTCGGTATGAATGCGGGCGGCCCCCGCATTCTCGTGTTCGGCTGGATCGGCGTCTGCCTGCTGGTGCTGTGCATCGGGGCCGCGATGGCGGAAGTCGCCTCCGCCTATCCGACGAGCGGCGCGCTCTATTTCTCCGCCGGTAAACTCGCCAAACGACACAAGGGCGCCTGGTCCTGGTACACGGGCTGGCTGAACTTCGTGGGCCAGATCGGCGGCACGGCGGCCACCGGATACGCGGCCGCCACCTTCATCCAGGCCTTCATCGCCCTGCAGTGGCCCTCGTACGAGCCGACCACCCACCAGACGGTGCTGATCACGGCCCTGGTCATCGTGGTCCAGGGGCTCGCCAACACCTACACCGTCCAGCTCGTCGCCGTACTGAACCGGATTTCCGTGTGGTGGCTGCTGATCGGACTCGTGGTGATCGTGAGCACACTGATCGTGATGCCGGACCATCATCAGTCGGCGTCCTTCGTGACGCATTTCGTGAACAACACAGGCTTCACCAACGGCCTTTACGGCGGCATGCTCGGCCTGCTGGTCACCAGTTGGACCTTCACCGGCTTCGACGGCAGCTTCCACATGTCCGAGGAAACGGTCCAGGCGACCGTGAACGCCCCCAGAGGGATCACCCGTTCGATCGGCTATTCGGCGATCACGGGCCTCATCCTGATGCTCGCCCTGGTGTACAGCATCGGCGACTACGACAAGGTGGCGAGCTCTTCCGCGCCGCCCGTGCAGATTCTCATCGACGGACTCGGCATGGGCTGGGCCAAGGCGATGCTGCTCGTCGTCATCGGCGCCATGCTCTTCTGCGGCCTCGCCAATCTCACCAGCAACACCCGGCAGATCTTCGCCTTCTCCCGGGACGGCGCCATGCCCGGCTCCCGCCTGTGGCACTCGGTCTCGCCCCGCACCCGTACGCCCGTCAAGGCGGTGTGGCTCGCGGTGGCCTGCTCGGTCGCCCTGGTGGTGCCGGGCTGGTGGTCGCACACGGCGTTCACCGCGATCGTCAGCGTCAACGTCGTCGGCCTGTTCCTCGCCTACGCCGTGCCGGTGTTCCTGCGGCTGCGCCTCGGTGACGAGTTCCAGCCGGGGCCGTGGAACCTGGGCCGCTGGAGCAGGCCGGTCGGCTGGCTGGCGGTGACCTGGATCCTGCTCAGCAGCATCCTGTTCATGCTGCCGCAGGCCTCGCCGATCACCGTCGACTCCTTCAACTACGCGCCGATCGCCCTGGCCGTCGTCCTGGTCGTGGCCACGGTCTGGTGGTTCGCCACCGCCCGCCGCCGCTTCCAGGGCCCGGTCAGCTACGGCCGTCCCGACGAGGTCGCCGCGATGGACCTCATCTGACCCGGCGAGGACCCGCATGAAGGAGGCCCCGGTCACCGCGCCGGGGCCCTTTCAGCGGACGAGACCAATATTGGTGGGCGTGGCATGGGCGGAAGTGCTGGCAGGGGCATGGCGCCTGTTCCATAGTTGGCGCACAGTCTCGCAACGGACCAGCTCCGACTCGTACCCCTGGGGGTCCCCCGCCGATGAGCAGAGCCGAACAGCCGTCCCGCAGAACCGTTCTGGCAGCCGCCGCCTCCGTCGCGGCCGCGGCCGTGGCCCAGGGAGTGGTCTCCGCGGTGCCCGCGGCCGCGGCGCCCGAGACCGAAGCTGAGGAGGGCGGCGGCCGGGCCCCGACCCGCCCGATCGACTACCGCTCCTGGACGACCTGCAGCGACTGGCGGACCGGTACCGCCAAGGGCGTGGGAGCCGTCGCCGGGGACCGCCCCGGCGTGGTGATGGGCACCCCGGCCGGCACCACCTCCTACCTCGACCCCCACACCGGCACCACCGCCACCTGGGAGTACGGCACCTGGACCGGCCCGGTGCACCAGCTCGCCGTCCCCGCCACCGAGGCCGTCGCCTCCTGGAACGCGGACACCCCGGCCGGCACCTGGATCCAGGTCGAACTGCACGGCACCTACTCCGACGGCACCGCCACCCCCTGGTACGTGATGGGCCGCTGGGCCGCCGGCGACCAGGACATCAAGCGGACCTCGGTCGACGGCCAGGGCGACGGCAGAAGCGCCATCTCGACGGACACCTTCGCCATCGGCGACGCCTCGACCGGCCTGCGCCTCACCTCGTACCAGCTGCGTCTGACCCTGTACCGCAAGCCCGGCACCAAGCTCACCCCGACCGTCTGGCGGCTGGGCGCCATGGGCTCGGACATCCCGGACCGCTTCACCGTCCCCGCCTCCACCCCGGGCCTGGCCCAGGAACTCAAGGTCCCGCGCTACTCGCAGGAGATCCACAAGGGCCAGTACCCCGAGTACGACAACGGCGGCGAGGCCTGGTGCAGCCCCACCTCCTCGCAGATGATCGTCGAGTACTGGGGCGGCCGGCCCACCGCCGCGCAGCTTGCCTGGGTCGACCCGTCGTACACCGACCCCCAGGTCTGCCATGCGGCCCGCTACACCTACGACTACCAGTACGGGGGCTGCGGCAACTGGCCGTTCAACGCCGCCTACGCCGCCACCTACAAGGACCTCCAGGGCGTGGTGACGCGACTGGCCTCCCTGACCGACCTGGAGACCCTGATCGCGGCCGGCATCCCGGCCATAACATCACAGTCGTTCCTGTCGTCGGAGCTGACGGGCGCCGGATACGGCACCTCGGGGCATCTGATGACCGTGATCGGCTTCACCGCGGAAGGCGACGTGATCGCCAACGACCCGTTCTCGGCCGCCGACGACGCGGTCCGACGGGTCTATCTCCGGCGGGAGTTCGAGAACATCTGGCTGCGCACCAAGCGCTACAACGCCAGCGGCAAGGTCGTCTCCGGCACCGGGGGCATCTGCTACCTGTACTTCCCGGCCGCTCCGAGCCCGAGCCAGCTCAAGGCGCTCGACGCGGTGGGCGTGCGCTGACCAGGCACGACAGCGGCCTCCGGTACGTCGAGGGCCGCTGATCTGTGACCAAGCTCTCCGCCGTAAAAGCCGCAATCGGTGGCATGGTGGACGACATGACCACGAACTCCGCCACCGCCGCCCGCGCCCGTACCGGCGGCCCGAAAGAAGACGGCCCGAAGGTCCTGGAACACATCATGGGCTGGACCCTTGTCGTGGTCATCGCCATGCTGGTGACCCAACTCGGGCTGCTGTGACCTGACCCACGACCCGAGCTGACATACTGCGGATGTCCCACAGCCCGTTGAGACCAGGGTCGGAATTGAATATCAGTCAACAACGTGCCGCCGCCCGTCCCCAGGCGCGCGGCACCGAGCGCTCCGTGGCTCGTCGTGCCGAACTCATCGCCATCGGGCGGAAGTTGTTCGCCGACACCTCCTACGACGCGCTCTCCATGGACGACATCGCCAAGCAGGCGCATGTCGCCAAAGGGCTGATCTACTACTACTTCCAGTCCAAGCGCGGCTACTACCTGGCGATCATCCAGGACTCCGTCGCCGACCTGGTCACCTTCGCGGCGAGCGGCCTGGAGCTGCCTCAGGTGGACCGCGTCCACCGCACCATCGACAGCTACCTGCGCTACGCCGAGCACCACCAGGCCGCCTACCGCACCATCGTCAGCGGCGGGGTCGGCTTCGACACCGAGGTGCACGCCATCCGGGACGGGGTGCGCGAGGCGATCGTCGCGACCATCGCCGAGGGCGCGTACGGCCGCACCGACGTCGCCCCGCTTGCCAGGATGGGCCTGCTCGCCTGGCTGTGCAGCGTGGAGGGCGCCACCCTCGACTGGATCGACCGCCCCGGACTCACCCGCGACACCATGCGCGACCTCCTGGTCAAGACCCTCGGCGGCACCCTGCGTGCCATCGAGGAGATCGACCCGGCCTACCCCGCCCCGGCCCCGGCCCGCCGGGACACCTGACGAGGAACCGCACAAGGGGCGGGGGTCTCGTGGTACCCCGCCCCAAGTCCCCCGTGACGGGGGCTAGTTGATGGCCCTGATCAGCTCACCGTTGGTGGTGTCGCCGCTCAGCTCGCAGAAGAAGGTGCCGCCGAGGCCCTGCTGGTTCTCGTACGTCATCTTGGTCGCCATCGTCGCCGGGCACTTGGTCGACCGCCTTGTAGTCGTCGATGCCCTGCTCGTACGTCCCCACCGCCGGGCCGGTCGCCGTGCCGCCGGGGGCCGCCTGGGTGACGCCGGACCAGCCGCGGCCGTGGAAGCCGATGCCGGCCAGCAGTCCGGCGCCGAGGACGGCGCAACAGGCCGCGGACAGCAGCGCCCGGAACCGCAAGCGGTGGGGAGTGTGCATCGGGTGTCTCCTCCTGGGGGAGAGGGGAACGCGCGCCGATTGGCGTGAATGCGGTAAAGCGTTGGTCATGAACACTAGGAGGACTAGACCAGTGGGGTCAATGGTTCGGACCAATTTCGGGGCTGGTGAATGTTGTCCTGGAATTAGCGAAGTAAGCGGTCGTTAACTGGTGACGGGAGGTCCCTGATCGGGCATACTCACTGCGCAGCCGCAGGTCAGCAGCTTCCGAGACCCGGAAATGCGCACCTCGGCCGCACCCGAACGACAGGCGGAGCCGCCCCTACCCGGTGGGCGGCGACCGCCGGTGCCCGACAGGGAGGAGACCGACGCCATGTCCGACCGCGACCCGCAGCCGGTGGAGCGTCAACTGCCCACGGAAGAGGCGAGGGACCTGCTCTCGCTGGTCCGGGAGATCGCCCACCGTGAGATCGCGCCGAAGGCGGCTGAGGAGGAGGACGCCGGACGCTTCCCGCGCGAGGTCTTCACCCTGCTCTCGGAGTCAGGCCTGCTCGGCCTGCCCTACGACTCCGAGTACGGCGGCGGCGACCAGCCCTACGAGGTCTACCTCCAGGTGCTGGAGGAACTGGCCACGGCCCGTCTGACCGTCGGCCTCGGCGTCAGCGTGCACACCCTCGCCGGTTACGCGCTCGCCGCCTACGGCACCAAGGAGCAGCAGGTCGAGTACCTGCCCGCGATACTCGGCGGCGGCCTGCTCGGCGCCTACTGCCTCTCGGAGCCTGCCTCCGGTTCCGATGCCGCCTCGCTGCGGACCAGGGCCGTCCGGGACGGCGACTCCTGGGTGATCAACGGCACCAAGGCCTGGATCACGCACGGCGGCATCGCCGACTTCTACACGGTGATGGCCCGTACCGGCGGGGAGGGCTCGCACGGGATCACCGCCTTCCTGGTCCCCGGCGACGCCGAGGGCCTCAGTGGCGCGATGCCCGAGAAGAAGATGGGCATGAAGGGCTCGCCCACCGCCCAGGTCCACTTCGACGACGTCCGGGTCTTGGACGACCGCCGGCTCGGCGAGGAAGGGCAGGGCTTCGCCATCGCCCTCTCCGCGCTGGACTCCGGCCGGCTCGGCATCGCGGCCTGTGCGATCGGCCTGGCCCAGGCGGCCCTGGACGAGGCCGTCGCCTACGCCACCGGCCGGCGCCAGTTCGGGCACCCCATCTCCGACTTCCAGGGCCTGCGCTTCATGATCGCCGACATGGCCACCCAGATCGAGGCCGGCCGCGCCCTCTATCTCGCGGCGGCGAGGCTCCGGGACGCGGGCCGGCCGTTCGCCAAGCAGGCCGCCATGGCCAAGCTGCACTGCACCGACACCGCGATGAAGGTGACCACCGACGCCGTCCAGATACTCGGCGGCTACGGCTACACCGCGGACTTCCCGGTCGAGCGCTTCATGCGCGAGGCCAAGGTCCTGCAGATCGTCGAGGGCACCAACCAGATCCAGCGGATGGTCATCGCCCGTCATGTGGCGGGGCCTGAAAGTCGCTGAACTGCCCGCGTGCGACCGTCGGGGCCGCCAGCCTGATCCACTCCGGGTCGTGGCGGCCCGGCAGGGTGCGGCCCCGGTCGGCCCAGGTGCGCATGAGGTCGCTGTAGATGGGCGGATCCTGCGGCGTGGGCGGCGGCGGAACCGATTCTGCCGGCGGGGACACGAAGACGCGGCGCTGACGGCCGATGGTCGAGTACGTGGTCGTCATGCCCGGCCAACGCGGCGGCGGCCGCCTCGGTCACCGATCACCGGAATCGCGAGTGAGTTCGTGGGCGTCCGCCCCCGCATCTGGCCAGTCCCCGCTTTCTGACGTACCGTCAGCCGGACCGTCTCCAGCCTCCCGGGGAGGCATGCCGTGGCCGACGACCGTCCCGTACCGCTCGACGAGTACCCCGTGCACCAGGTCCCGCTCTCCATGAAGCACGTCGCCACCGGGGACCGGAACGCCTACGACCGCTGCATCTTCCACGTCCTGGACCACCGCGGCCGCGCCCTGCTCATCCTCGGCCTCGGCGTCTACCCCAACGTCGGCGTGATCGACGCCTATGCCACCCTGCGCACCGGGGACACCCTGCACGCCGTACGGGCCTCGGACGCCCTCGGCGACGACCGGATGCGGCTGGCGGTCGGCCCGCTGCGCATCGAGGTCGGGGAACCGCTCCGCCGCTTCCGTCTGACCTGCGACGACTCGATCTCCTACGACCTCACCTGGACCGCGGACTTCCCGGCCCTGTGGGAGCCGCACCACCTGCAGCGCCGGGGTGGCCGGCTGACGTTGGAGGGCCGCAGGTTCGTACAGGCCGGGGGAGTGTCCGGGGTCATCCGGGCCGGAGACGAGGAGTTCCGCGTCGACCCGGCCGGCTGGACCGGCACCCGGGACCGCAGCTGGGGCGTCCGCCCGATCCCGGGTGAGGAGGGCGGCCGGCTCGCCGCGGAGCACCCGGCCGAGGGCTTCCACTGGATCTGGTCCCCGGTCCGCTTCGAGGACCGCTTCCTGATGGTCATCACCCAGGAGGACGCCGACGGCCACCGCACCCTCAACGACGCCACCGTGGTCCGCCCCGGCCACCGCGACCGCCAACTCGGCTGGCCCCATACCGAGATCACCTACCGCTCCGGCACCCGACACCCCGAACGCGCCGTCATCCACCTCGGCGACCCGCGCAAACCCCAGGAGCTGGAGGCGGAGATCCTCGCCTCCTCACCGCTCGCGGTCGGCGCCGGCTACCCACCGGCGGACGACTGGCAGCACGGCACCTGGCAGGGCCGCGCCTGGGTGGACCGCCGTACCTACGACCTGACCGCACCCCACCCCCGTGCGGCCTACGGCGTCACCGACCACTCCGCCCGCTTCCGCCTGGACGGCCGGGTCGGGTACGGCATCTTCGAGCACGGCTCGTTCGGCAGACACGATCCGAGCGGCTTCACCGGCTTCGACTCGGTGGCGCCCTGAGGGAGGCCACGATGACGGCAAAACCGCGCCCGCGCACCACCACCCGCGACCCGGAGGACCTCACGCGCCGGCTGACGGCCTGGCTGGACACCCGGCTCCCCGGCGCCAAGGCGGTCGGCGTCACCGTCCCCGTCTCCAACGGCCTGTCCAGCGAGACCCTGCTGTTCGACATCGAGCACCCCGAACCACCCTTGCGGGCCTGCGCGTTGAGACTCGCGGCGGACTCTTCGGCGTACACGGTCTTCCCGTCGTACGACATGACCCGCCAGTACCGCACCATGCGACTGGTCGCCGAACACACCGACCTGCCCGTACCCCGCGTGCTGTGGCTGGAGGAGGATCCGGGACCGCTCGGCGCGCCCTTCTTCGTCATGGCACGGGTCGAGGGGCGCGTCCCGCCCGATGTCATGCCCTATACCTACGCGGGGAATTGGCTGCACGCGGCGACCGACGCCGAACGTGATCGCCTCGAAGCCGCGTCCGTCGGCCTGTTGGCCCGGCTGCACGACCAAGTCCCCGCGAAGAAAGCGGAGTTCCTGGTCCTCCCTGGGGAGGGCGACGCCCTGCACCGGCACGTCGAGTCCCAACGCGCTTACTACGACTGGGTGGTGGACGGACTCGCCCGCTCACCCCTGATCGAGGCCGCGTTCGACAGACTGGCGCAGTGGTGGCCGAGCGAGACCGGCACACCCGTCCTCAACTGGGGCGACGCGCGCATCGGCAACGTCGTCTACGACGGCTTCGACCCCGTCGCCGTCCTCGACTGGGAGATGGCGGCACCGGCCCCGCGCGAGGTGGATCTCGGCTGGACCGTCTATCTGCACCGCTTCTTCCAGGACCTCACGGCCGCCTCCGGACAGCGCGGGCTGCCGGGCTTCCTGCGCCGCGACCACGTCGAGGCCCGCTACGCCCGGCTGACCGGCCACACCCCGCGCGACATGGACTTCTACACCCTGTACGCCGCCCTGCGGCACGCGATCGTCATGCTGCGCATCGCCTATCGGCAGGTGTACTTCAAAGAGGTCGCCGTCCCGGCGGATCCGGACACACTGATCCTGCACCACGGCAGTCTGCGCGCCATGGTGCAGGGCAGCTACTGGGACGCGGTGCGGTGACTCAGGCGGCCTGGCGGTCGACGGCGTAGCCGCCGCGGCGCATCGCCGGTACGCGCATCGGGCGCGAGCCCGGGCCGCCGACGTGCGAGAAAGGCTGCGTGCGCCAGTTCAGACTCTGCGGGAGGACGAGCAGGAGGGCGGTCTCCTGCTCCTGCGGCTCGGCCGACTCGTCCGTGGAGCGGATGTCGGCGGCCGTGCGGCCCGTACCGGCACAGACCGTGAGACCGAACGGGTTCCACGGCGAGGCGCACAGCGCGTGCTCCGGCAGGAACTCCTCGTCCGCCAGCAGCGCGATGGACTGCGCGCAGTCCGGGCAGATCACCCGGTACATCTCGAAGGTGTCGTAGTCGTCCAGTTCATCGGCGTCGAAGAGGTCGGGTTCGACGCCCTCCGGCTCGGGCTCGACGACCAACTGCGGGCGCTTGGACGTGGTACGACCAGGGCGCTTGAGACTCTGCATGGGTAACTCCCCCTCGGGCTGGGCCGTAAGGCGCTGCGGCCTCGACCACAGCAAGCACTTCCCGTCCGGTCTGCGGGGTAATCACGAGACCATCACGGAGCCCGTTCAGGGGCTGTGTCGTTCGTCACATGCCGAACGCAGGTGCCCGGTGCGGTGGATTTGTCCCTCAGGCGGCGCACAGCCTGCTCCCTGTCACATCACGAACCGGCCATGACCTGCACCGCTGAGGTATCCCAGGAGATCAGGCGCAATGTAGTTTTTGCGCCATGGAGGAGCTGGACCGTCAAATTGTGCAGCTGCTCGTCAAGGACGGGCGGATGAGCTACACAGACCTGGGCAAGGCCACGGGTCTTTCCACGTCGGCCGTGCACCAGCGGGTGCGCCGGCTGGAACAGCGCGGCGTGATCCGCGGCTATGCCGCGGTCGTGGACCCGGAGGCCGTCGGGCTGCCCATGACGGCGTTCATCTCGGTGAAACCGTTCGACCCCAGCGCCCCCGACGACATCGCGGACCGTCTGGCGGGCGTCCCCGAGATCGAGGCGTGCCACAGCGTGGCCGGAGACGAGAACTACATCCTCAAGGTGCGGGTGGCGACCCCGCACGAACTGGAGGAACTGCTGGCGCGGCTGCGCAGCCTGGCGGGGGTGTCCACGCGGACGACGGTGGTGTTGTCGACGCCTTATGAGGCACGGCCGCCGCGGATTTGAGCGCCGGTGGTCTTACGGTCGTGTGTCGGGTGCGGGTGAGTCGTGGCTGGTCGCGCAGTTCCTCCCCCAGCCTTCGGCCGGGGGTTCGCCAGCGCCCCTTTCGGAGCGCGTTGGGGGCGCCCCTCGTTCGGAGTGATCGGTGTCAGGGGCGAGACTGTCCCCTATGAGTGATCGCACCGACCAGCCCCAGACCGTCCTCCTCCGTCGTGGAGAGGTGCACAGTCCCGCCGATCCGTTCGCTACCGCGATGGTCGTGGAGCGGGGGCAGGTGGCCTGGGTCGGATCCGAGGGGGCCGCCGACGCCTTCGCGGACGGTGTCGACGAGATCGTCGACCTGGACGGTGCCCTGGTCACCCCCGCCTTCACGGACGCCCATGTCCACACCACGTCCACCGGGCTCGCGCTGACCGGCCTCGACCTGTCCGGGGCGGCCTCGCTGGACGCGGCCCTCGCACTGGTGCGGGACTTCGCCGCCGCCCGCCCGGACGACCGGGTCCTGCTCGGGCACGGCTGGGACGCCTCCCGCTGGTCCGACGGCCGCCCGCCGACCCGCGCCGAGCTGGACGCGGCCACCGGCGGACGTCCCCTCTATCTCTCCCGTATCGACGTCCACTCGGCCGTCGTCACCTCGGCCCTGCTGGACCTGGTCCCGTGCGCGGTCCCGCGGGAGGATGCCCCGCTCACGAGCGACGCCCACCACGCCGTACGCGCCGCCGCGTTCGCGGCTGTGACGCCCGCGCAGCGCGCCGAGGCCCAGCGCACCGCCCTCGCACACGCGGCCTCCCTCGGCATCGGCACCGTGCACGAGTGCGGGGGGCCGAAGATCTCCTCCGAGGACGACTTCACCGGGCTGCTGGGGCTCGCCGCCGGGCTGCCCGGCCCCCGGGTGGTCGGCTACTGGGCGGAGGAGGACGCCGACAAGGCGCGCGAGCTGGGCGCGCTCGGCGCCGCCGGCGACCTGTTCGTGGACGGCGCCCTCGGCTCCCACACCGCCTGCCTGCACGAGCCGTACGCCGACGCGGGCCACACCGGTGCCGCCTACCTGGACGCGGCCGCCGTCGCCGCCCATGTCGCCTCCTGCATCGAGGCCGGCCTGCAGGCGGGCTTCCACGCCATCGGCGACGCCGCCGTGAGCGCCGTCGTGGAGGGTGTGCGCGCCGCCGCCGAGAAGGTCGGCCCGGCCCGCGTCCGCGCCGCCCGGCACCGTGTCGAGCACGCCGAGATGCTCACGTCCGAGCACGTCGCCGCCTTCGCGGAACTCGGTCTGATCGCCTCCGTGCAGCCGGCCTTCGACGCCCTGTGGGGCGGCGAGGACGGCATGTACGCCCGGCGGCTCGGCACGGAGCGGGCGCGCACCCTGAACCCCTACGCGGCCCTCCTCAAGGCCGGGGTCCCGCTCGCCTTCGGCTCCGACAGCCCGGTCACCCCCCTGGATCCCTGGGGGACCGTCCGCGCCGCCGCCTTCCACCACACGCCCGAGCACCGCGTCTCCGTACGCGCCGCGTTCACGGCGCACACGCGTGGCGGCTGGCGGGCGATCGGCCGGGACGACGCGGGCGTCCTGGTGCCCGGCGCGCCCGCCGACTACGCGGTCTGGCGCACCGACGAGCTGGTCGTCCAGGCACCCGACGACCGCGTCGCCCGCTGGTCCACCGACCCCCGCTCCGGCACCCCCGGCCTGCCCGACCTGAGCCCGGGACGTGACCTGCCGGTCTGTCTGCGTACCGTGGTGGGGGGCCGGACCGTGTTCGTACGACCGGGCGAGTGACCCGGTCGCATTCGTACGGCCGGGCGAGTGATCTCCCGGGGTGGCGCGACCGCGATCGACCGCCGTCGCCCCGTCGCGCGACCTGCGCATCCTCCCAGCTGACCAGGGGTTTGAGGTTGTCCGGGCAGGTCGGACGACTGTTGACAGCCAGCCGCAGCGGGCCGGTAGGTTCGGCGGAGTCCACCACCGGACGCCCGACCGGGGAGCAGTTCGCGCACTCGTCGCAGCGCCGCTGGGTCAGGGACGGTGTGCCGCACCGGGGCACCGTCACTGGGAGCCAGGCTCAGCGCCCGCGCCGACGAGGGAACGTTCCGGCCGGTCGGGAGGTGTGACCCGGGTGGGGCCCGGACGCTCAGTAGACAACGGCTTTCGGTCGACCCGCAGCCAGCGGGCCCCAGGTCGGCCCGAAGGGCGCCGGGCCCCCATCCGTAGGGGAACAAAGTCGCTGCGCGGGGGAACAGGGTGGCGAAAGCGCGGATGACGGCCACCCGGAACGGGCATCCTTACCCCGTTCTTGTGCAATCGACACCACCATACGAATGAGCTGTCACGTCAGCGCAGGCCGCGGCCACTATGGTGGACCCCTGCGTACGACATGAAGGGGCAGCAGTGAACGACGGCGACGGGACCCTCGCGGCAAAGGCCCAGGGTAGGCAGTTCGGCCCGCTCGGCACGGCCTTGGTGATCATTCCGACCTACAACGAGGCGGAGAACATCAAGTCCATCGTCGGCCGGGTGCGCAAGGCCGTCCCCGAGGCGCACGTTCTGGTGGCGGACGACAACAGCCCCGACGGCACGGGCAAGCTCGCCGACGAACTGGCCGCCGAGGACGACCGTGTCCAGGTGCTGCACCGCAAGGGCAAGGAGGGCCTCGGCGCCGCCTACCTCGCGGGCTTCCACTGGGGCATGGACAACGGCTACGGCGTGCTCGTCGAGATGGACGCCGACGGCTCCCACCAGCCGGAGGAGCTGCCGCGCCTGCTCACCGCGCTGAAGGGCGCCGACCTGGTGCTCGGCTCCCGCTGGGTACCCGGCGGCCGGGTCGTGAACTGGCCGAAGTCCCGCGAGTTCATCTCCCGGGGCGGATCCCTGTACTCCCGCCTCGCCCTCGACCTCCCGCTCCGGGACATCACCGGCGGCTACCGCGCCTTCCGGCGCGAGACGCTGGAGGGCCTGGGCCTGGACGAGGTCGCCTCCCAGGGCTACTGCTTCCAGGTCGACCTGGCCCGCCGGGCGATCAAGGCCGGCTTCCATGTCGTGGAGGTGCCCATCACGTTCGTGGAGCGTGAGCTGGGCGACTCCAAGATGAGCCGCGACATCCTCGTGGAGGCCCTGTGGCGGGTCACCTCGTGGGGCGTCACCGAGCGAGTGGGAAAGATCACCGGCAAGGGTAAGCAGCCCTAGCGGGGACGTCAGGGCCGGCGGTCACAGCGAGGGCCCGGAACACTCACAGATCCGGTTGATCGTCCCCTTATCCCGCACTGAGCCGGGCCCAGGCACACTGGGGGCATGACGACTGGCGCGCAGACCCCTCCGTACACCGCCCGGCCCCGGCGCTCCCGGCTCGCCAGATATCTGCCGCTGGGTGTGGCGGCGTGGCTGGTGCTGGAGATCTGGCTGCTGACGGTGGTCGCCGGCGCGGCGGGCGGCATGACCGTGTTCCTGCTGCTGGTGGCGGGTTTCGTCGCCGGTTCCGTGGTCATGAAGCGGGCCGGCCGGCGTGCCTTCCGGAGTCTCAACGAGGCGATCCAGCGCGGCGGCTCCCCGGAGCGCGGCGGCGGCAACGGCCTGATGATGCTCGGCGGCCTGCTGCTCATGATCCCCGGTCTGGTCTCCGACGCGCTCGGCCTGCTGCTTCTGCTGCCGCCGGTCCAGAAGGCGGTCTCCCGCCTCACGGAACGCACCCTCGACCGCAAGCTCCGCGCCGCCGCCCCCGGCACCCTGGGCAACGCCTTCCAGCAGGCCCGCATGCACCGCCCGGACGGGAAGGTGGTCCAGGGCGAGGTGATCCGGAACGACGCTCCGGAGGACGGGGACGAGCCGACGAAGGAGCGCCCGCCGCTGACGCGATGACCCGCCGCCCCGGGCATGCGAAACCGAGGGCGCCGTACGTTCAGCGAACGTACGGCGCCCTCGGTTTGTTATGTCGGTTTTCCCGTTACACGGGACTATGCGGACTTGCGGCTGTCCCTCGGATGAATCGCGATGTTCATCGCCCCGGAGCGCAGAACCGCCAGACGCTCCTCGAGGACCTCTTCGAGCTCCTCACGGGTGCGCCGCTCCATCAGCATGTCCCAGTGGGTACGCGCGGGCTTGGCCTTCTTCTCTTCAGGGCCGTCGCCGTCCACGAGGAGTGCCTGGGCCCCGCAGACCTTGCACTCCCACTCCGGCGGGATCTCCGCCTCGACCGAGAAGGGCATCTCGAACCGGTGCCCCTTCTCGCATGCGTACTCCACGGCCTGGCGCGGGGCCAGGTCGATACCGCGGTCCGTCTCGTAGCTGGTCACCACGAGGCGCGTACCGCGAAGAGCTCGCTCACTCATGAATCGTGCCTCCCGGGCTTGTCGCCCACAGGACAGGTGTCGCTGTCGTCGTCATCCGGTCAACGTCCGGTCGGCGGTAAAGATTCCCGTTCCGGGTCATGCGTCGCCGTCGTAGCCGCCCCTTGTTGTACCCACCAGTGCCCGCTTTGTCACATCTGCTAACAGATGTCACCCAGCGTTTCGGCATCTTTGACGCGCAGTAACGGTACGCCTGGCAGGCCAAACGCGTACACTACCGCCCTTTCGCGTTGAACGCTAAATCTTCTCGCTGGATCTTGTCGTCAGATCTTCTGCGGCACCGGGTTGCCGGCCTCACTGATCGCCTGTCGCACCGGCACCCGCGCGAGCAGCGCGAACCCGATGACGAAGAAGACCACCAGCGAGATGATCGCCGAGCGGTAGCTTCCGGTCAGCTGGTAAGTGATCCCGAACAGCAACGGTCCCAGCCAGCTCATCCCCCGATCGCTCACCTCGTACGCCGCGAAGTACTCGGCTTCTTTTCCGGGCGGTACGAGATGCGAGAACAGGGAGCGGGACAGCGCCTGGCTGCCGCCGAGGACGAGACCGATGCCGCCCGCGAGGACGAAGAACCACACCGGTGCCCCGGCCGGCAGGAAGTACCCCGCCGCCAGCGTCACCGTCCACGCCACCAGCGACCCGAGAATCGTGCGCTTCGCCCCGTGGGTCCGCGCCAGCCGCCCCATCGTCAGGGCACCGGCCACGGCCAGCACCTGCACCATCAGGACGGCGCCGATGAGTGTCGACTGACCGAGCCCGAGCTCCTGGGAACCGTAGATGGACGCCTGGGAGATGACGGTCTGGATGCCGTCGTTGTAGATGAGGTACGCCAGCAGGAAGGAGAGCGTCAACGGGTGGCGGCGCATGTCCCGGACCGTTGCAGCGAGCTGACGCAGTCCCGGCGCCGTCGCCTCGGCCGTCCGGCCGCCCCGGTCGCGCAGCCACCGCAGCGCTACCAGGGTGAAGGCGCCCCACCACAGTCCCGCCGCGGCCAGACAGATCCGGACCGCTTGCGTCTCGGAGAGGCCGAAGGAGTCGTGCGCGGAGTAGAGGACCAGGTCGGCGATGAGCACCAGGGAGCCGGACGCGTAGCCGAAGGCCCAGCCGCGGGAGGAGATCGTGTCGCGTTCCTCGGGCGGTGCGATCTGGGGGAGGTAGGAGTTGTACAGCATCAGGGCGACGCACTGGGCGGCGTTCGCGACGATCAGCAGCGCCCCGCCGAGCAGGTAGCGGTCACCGTCCAGGAAGAACATGCCCGTCGTCGCCACGGCCCCGGTGTACGCGGCCGCGCCGAGCAGTTGCTTCTTGCGCCCGGTGCGGTCGGCCGCGCTGCCCACCAGGGGCATGAGCACGACCGCCACGATCACCGACAGGGAGACCGAGTAGGCGAAGAAGGAGCCCGCCCGGACCGGGATTCCCAGCGGGTGCACATAGCCGTCGGCGTCGGCCGCGTTGTCGGCGACCGACGTCAGATACGGACCCAGGAACACGGTGAGGACGCTCGTCGAGTAGACGGAGCACGCCCAGTCGTAGAAGTACCAGCCGCGCTGTTCGCGCCGCAGCCCGGTGGCCTCGTCCGAGACCCCCGTCCGCACGGTTTCGGTGCCCACCCGTGCCCTCGCCTTTCCCGCAGCGGTGCCGTGCGCGGGTCTCAGACCCAGACGCCCCGGTCCTGCATGACCTCGCGCAACGTGTCGATGTGATCGGTCATGATGCCATCGACACCCAGGTCCAGGAGCCGGTGCATCCGCTCCGGTTCGTTGATGGTCCACACGTGGACGTGCAGCCCGCGCGCGTGGGCGGCGCGCACGAAGCGCCGGTCGACCACCGGAACGCCGGACTGGGACTCGGGCACCTGCGCGGCGACCGCCGACCGGCGCACCGCAGCCGGCAGCCCCCAGGAGCGCAGCCGCAGCCCGACCACGCCGCGCGTACCGAACGAGGTGGCCAGCCGCGGCCCCGCGATGCGCTGCGCCCGCAGCACCCGTGCCTCCGAGAACGACCCGACGCAGACGCGGTCGTACGCGTCCGTCTTCTCGATCAGGTCGAGGAGCGGCCGCAGCGCCGGCTCCGTCTTGGCGTCCACGTTCCAGCGGACGTCCGGGAACTCCTCGAGCAGTTCCTCGAAGAGGGGGAGCGGCTCGCGGCCCGCCACGCGCGCGTGCCGTACGTCCTCCCACGGCAGGTCGGCGATCCGGCCGGCCCCGTCCGTGACCCGGTCCAGGGTGTCGTCGTGGAAGGCGACGAGCTTCCCGTCCGTCGTGGCGTGCACATCGGTCTCGATGTAGCGGTAGCCGAGCTCGACCGCGCGGCGGAACTGCGCCACGGTGTTCTCCAGGCCGTCGGCGGCCCCGCCCCGGTGGGCGAAGGCGATGGGGCCGGGGTGGTCCAGGTACGGGTGGCGTGTCAGCGTGCTCACGAACGCAGTATGGCCTGCTCCGATGACCCCTTGGCAACGACCGCGCTGCGACCGGATGCCGTCCGCACGGCGAACACCCTCAGGAACAGCTGGGCGAGCGGCCCGATGGCCACGGCGTAGAGCAGGGTGCCCACGCCGATCGTCCCGCCGAGCGCGAAGCCGGTGACGACCACGGCGACCTCGATCGCCGTCCGGATCAGCCGGATCGAACGGCCGGTACGCCGGTGCAGCCCCGTCATCAGACCGTCGCGCGGACCCGGTCCGAGGCTCGCCGCGATGTACAGCCCGGTCGCCACCCCGTTGAGTACGATCCCCGCCGCCATCAGCGGGATCCGCACGGCGAACGCGTGTGCCACGGGGACGACGGCGAGCGTGGCGTTCATCGCCAGGCCGATGACGAAGACGTTGGAGACCGTGCCGAGGCCCGGACGCTGCCGCAGCGGGATCCACAGGAGCAGCACGGCCGCGCCCACGATGATCGCCACCGTGCCGATGCTCAGCCCGGTGTGCCGGGCGAGCCCCTGGTGCAGCACGCCCCACGGCTCCAGACCCAGACCGGCCACGACGAGAAGCGCGGAGCTCACGCCGTACAACGTGAGCCCCACGTAGAGCCGGACCAACCGTCGCCCGAGACGGCCTTGCGTGGACAAGAGATACCCCCTGGTGGTGAATGTGGCCTGACCCGTGTCACTCTGTGGCTTGGGAGAGTGAGCCATCCATGGCCAATTCGGGGAAGGTGGACTGATTCTCGTGACGCAGTGGACTTCGGCGGTGGGTGCCGCACAGCTCGCCCGGCTGCTCAACTCGCAGCAGGAGCGCCCGGCCGGTCCCGGCACCCGGCGTCCGCCCGCCTACCGTGCGCTCGCCGACGGGGTCCGGCTGCTGGTGCTCGAAGGGCGTGTCCCGGTCGCCGCCAGGCTGCCCGCCGAACGCGAGCTGGCGCTCTCCCTGTCCGTCAGCCGTACGACCGTGGCGGCCGCGTACGAGGCGCTGCGCGCGGAGGGGTTCCTGGAGTCCCGACGGGGCGCCGGCAGCTGGACCGCCGTCCCGGCGGGCAACCCGCTGCCCGCCCGAGGCCTCGAACCACTGCCCCCCGAGGCCCTCGGCTCGCTGATCGACCTAGGCACCGCGGCCCTGCCCGCCCCCGAGCCATGGCTGACCCGCGCGGTCCAGGGCGCCCTGGAGGAACTCCCGCCGTACGCCCACACCCACGGCGACTATCCGGCCGGCCTCCCGGTCCTGCGCTCGATGATCGCGGAGCGCTACACCGCGCGCGGGATCCCGACCATGCCCGAGCAGATCATGGTCACGACGGGTGCGATGGGCGCGATCGACGCGATCTGTCACCTCTTCGGCGGACGGGGCGAACGCATCGCCGTCGAGTCGCCTTCGTACGCCAACATCCTGCAGCTGATGCGGGAGGCGGGCGCCCGGCTGGTCCCCGTCGCGATGGCCGAGGGGCTGTCGGGGTGGGACATGGACCGCTGGCGCCAGGTCCTGCGGGAGGCGGCGCCCCGGATCGCGTACGTCGTCGCCGACTTCCACAACCCCACCGGGGCGCTCGCCGACGAGGACCAACGCCGTCGGCTGGTGGACGCGGCCCGCTCGGCGGGGACGGTGCTGGTCGCCGACGAGACGATGACCGAGCTGTGGCTGGACGACGATGTGGAGATGCCGCGCCAGGTCTGCGGTTTCGACCCGGCGGGCTCGACCGTCGTCACGGTCGGCTCGGCCAGCAAGGCCTTCTGGGCGGGCATGCGCATCGGCTGGGTACGGGCGGCTCCCGACGTGATCCGCAGCCTTGTCTCCGCGCGGGCCTATGCCGACCTGGGGACGCCGGTGCTGGAGCAGCTGGCGGTGAACTGGCTGTTCAGCACGGGCGGTTGGGAACAGGCCGTGGAACTGCGCCGGGCGCAGGCGCGGGAGAACCGGGACGATCTGCTGACCGCGATCCGACGGGAGCTGCCGGGCTGGGAGTTCGAGGTGCCGAAGGGCGGCCTGACGCTCTGGGTCCGTACCGGGGGCCTGTCGGGCTCCCGGCTGGCGGAGGCGGGGGAGCGGGTGGGGGTGCGGGTCCCCTCGGGGCCGCGGTTCGGGGTCGACGGGGCCTTCGAGGGCTATGTGCGCCTTCCGTTCACCGTGGGGGGAGCGGTGGCGGAGGAGGCGGCGGTGCGGTTGGCCGCAGCGGCGCGGCTGGTGGAGTCGGGGGTTACGGGAGGGAGCGAGTCGCCGCGGAGTTTTGTGGCGTAGTGGTTCGGCTGCGGGTGGGTGGGGGCTGGTCGCGCAGTTCTTCCCCCAGCGCCCCTGAAGGGGCGCAAGCGCGGGCGAGTGAGACCCACCCCACCTCAGCCCTCGGCGACCGCAGCCTCCACCGGCACCGCTTCCAGCTCCTCACTCCGCGGTGGCAGCAAGGACAGCACTGCTTCGCGGTACACGTCACTCGTCGCATCGTCGTACGGATCCGGAGTGGCCGGTACCTGAAGCCGCAGTACCGGTCCGTGCCCCAGTCGGGCGTAGCCCCGCCCCGCCGGCACCTGGGCCAGCGGTGTCGTATGCGGCGGAGCTCCCAGCGCCGCCGCCAGCTCGTCCGGAAGTGCCGGACCGAGCACGACACGCGCGCGCGTGTGCTGTCGTACCGCCTCGCTCAACGCGTCCGCGCTGTCGAGGTGCTCGGCGACGACCACGGTGACGTTCGCCGCGCGGCCGTGCCGGAGGGGGATCTGGAGGAGGGCCTGCGGGTCCTTGTGACCGTCCGCCGAGGCCAGGTGGAGGAAGGGGCTCGGGCGGTCCAGCAGGATCCAGAGGGGACGCCGGCAGTCGTCCGGCGGCGGGTGGCCCGTCTGGCGCGCGCGGTTGACGGCGATGAGCCGCCGTTCCGTCTCGTGCGCCGCCCACTCCAGGCTGGCCAGCGCCCCGGCGAGGCCGCACTCCACGGCGAGGACCCCGGCCCGGCCGGACAGGCAGGCGTACTCGCCGGTGCCGCCGCCCTCGACGACCAGCACGTCACCGTACTGGAGGGCCTGCAGGGCGATGGAGCGCAGCAGGGTCGAGGTGCCGCTGCCGGGGCGGCCCATGACGAGCAGGTGCGGTTCGGTGGAGCGGGCGCCGGTGCGCCAGACGACCGGCGGCACGTCGCGATGCTCCTCGCCGTACGCGAGGGGGAGCGTGCGCTGGACCTCGGTGGGATCGGTGAAGCCGAGGACCGTCTCGCCCGGCGCGGTGACGAAGCGCTGGGCGGCGATGTCGGTGGGCAGTGGGGCGAGGACGGTCACCGTGAGCAGGTTTCCCTCCTCGTCCCACGCGAAGTGGTACTCCCGGCCCCGCCCGGACTTCGCGGTGAGCAGGTACTCGATCCGCGCGCGGGCCTCGGGCTCGCCGTCCGGGAAGTACGCGGGGTAGCGGATCACCAGCTGGCCGATACGGCCCGCGTCGTCGAACTCGTGGGCGATGAACGCTTTCTCCCACTCCCCGCCGTGTGCGTACAGCGGCGCCGGGTCCTCGGCGGCCGAGAAGTACGGCACCAGGGCCTCGTACAGGGACTGGAGTCGCTGGGTCTGCGACTCGTCGGGGCCCTCCGGCGGGGGTGCGGCGTGGTCGCGGCCGTGCCAGGCGCTCGCCGCCATCAGGGTGATGACGGCGAGCAGTGGTCCGTACGGCACCAGCGCCACGACCAGGACGACCGAGGCCACCATGAAGAGCAGTGGTCCGCGCTTGTCCTTGGGTGTCTCCGCCCATCTGCGCCGCCCGGCCGAGGCCAGCCGGCGCAGCCCGCGGGTCACTGTGATGAGCGGATGGAGGACATCGGTGGCGCTGTCTGCGGCCGTCCGGGCCAGATCCCGGCTGCGGGCGAGCTGTGCGCTGCCGTTGCTCAGAATTCGGGGGAGAGGGCGCAGGGCCACTGCTGTCTCCTGACGGTGCGTACGGGCGGGAGGGGCGTCAGAACTTGATGCCGCCGAGCAGGCTGGCCAGGCTCTCGCCGCCGGCCTTGATGCTCGGGGCGATGGCCGTGCTGGCGAGGTAGAAGCCGAAGAGCGCCGAGGTCGTGGCGTGCGACGCCTTCAGCCCGTCCTTGCGGAAGAAGAGGAAGACGATGATGCCGAGCAGGACCACGCCTGACATGGAGAGGATCATTTGAGATCTCCTGGTGTCGAAGGGGGGGACAGTCACCATGAGTTCTTCCAGGATCACAGCAGGTATCCATACGATAAAAGGTGCAAATGAGTGAATTTCGGCGAATTTCACTCGATTGGCGGATCGTTTCTGATTCATCCTGACCGCCGTGATCTTTACCTCGGGCAGATCCGCTCATGTTCACCCTGAGCCAGTACGCTGGCGATTCACTCGTACGGCCCCGCGGCCCGCCCGTTGCCGTACGCTCCCCCCGTCCGCGGAAGTCACCGCAGTACACAGGAGAGGCGGTCCGGCCGATGAGCGAAGCCCCCGACCCGGAGGTCGTGGAGCTGGCTACCAGGATCTTCGATCTGGCCCGGCAGGGGCGGACCGAGGCGCTCGTGGCGTACCTCGACGCGGGCGTTCCGGCCAACCTCACCAACGACCGCGGCGACTCCCTCGTGATGCTCGCCGCCTACCACGGGCACGCCGAGGCGGTGCGCGAGCTGCTCGCCCGGGGTGCCGCGGCGGACCGGGTCAACGACCGAGGCCAGACCCCGCTCGCCGGTGCGGTCTTCAAGGGTGAGACGGAAGTGATCAAGGTGCTGCTTGAGGCCGGCGCCGACCCGGCGGCGGGTACTCCGTCGGCCGTCGACACCGCGCGGATGTTCGCCAAGACGGAACTTCTGGAACTGTTCGGTACCCACTGACCCAACTGACCCATCTGTTCTGACCAGCTAAAACACACAAAACGGGGGAGGCGGTACAGGGCCGCCGAAATTTCGGTCGCGGCAGGTCGAAGTGCCGAGTCATCATGACGTCGTGATTCACGGACGCGATGGCTGGGCAGGTGTTGCCGCACCGCGCGGGCCGTGATGCGGTCCGCATGGGCCACTGACGAGAGGCAGAGAGAAATGGTCTACAGCAAGCAAGAGACGGCGGGCGCTCCGACGTTGTGTCACGCGGCCAGGTAGTGCGTGTTCTCCGGTTGCGTCGACGCTTGATGTGAGGCTGTTTCCCATGTTCGATCCGGTCATAGCGCCCAGCGGTACGCTGCTCGGCCTGCTTCAGCGGGGCCGCGGCGACGGCACGCTGCACGCGCTCACCGCCCCGCGCGCCGAGGCGCTCGCGGCTCTGAACCACTGTGTGCTGCGCGATCCCCGCCACGACTGGCAGGTGGAGAACCGCTCCCTGTACTACGCCCGGCTCTACCTCGACCTGAACGGCGAGCTGGACGCCATCGAGGCGCACCTCTTCGACACCGAGGACATCCTCGACACCGAGGAGTCCCGCACCGGCCTCGCGCTGGCCGTGCTCGGGCACCTCGCCTCCTACGGCAGGCGGGACGCGCTCGAACTGTTGCGCAGGTACGCCGCCATCGGCGCCAACTGGGCCTGGGCCCTGGACGAACTGGCGCTGCGCGACGACGACGCGGGCCTGCGCTCGCTCGCCGCCCCGGTGCTCGCGCGGTTCGCCACGGACGCCGAGGGCGAGGCCGAGCTGGCCGCCGCCGTGCGGGACGCCTTCGAACCACGGCCCTGGCGGCTGTGGGCCGAGGATCCCCGCGAATCGATCGCCGCGCGCGTGCGTGCCGCGCACGAAACCGGATGCTTCGACCGCTGGCAACGCCAGATGCGACCAACCGGGCCCCGTCCGGGGTGGAGCGTGCAGGCGGTCTTCGAGTGGGCCCAGCAGGGCGTCGAACGGGGCGCGGCCCTCCATGTGCCCGCTGCCCGCTGCCTGGTCGCCGTGGCCGGACCCGAGGACCGGCCGGAGATTCTCCAGGCCGCCAAGGACGGCACCGACGGAGCCCGCTGCACCGCGCTGCGCTACCTCGCCGACACCAACGACCCCGACGCGCTGAACCTCATCGAAACGGCCGCGATCGACGGTACGGCCACCGTCGTGGAGGCCGCCGTCGACGCCTTCGAACGCATGCGCAGCGTCGCCGCCGTCGACCACGCCCGCGGCTGGGCCCGCCGGCCCGACGCCCTCGGCGCCGCCGCCGGACGGATGCTTGCCTGCCGGGGCGGAGCCCAGGACAGCGACCTCGTGCTCGCGGCGCTCCGGGAGGCCGTACGGGGCGAGGGCCCCGACGCGCCGACGCTGTGGACCCTCGTCGACGGCACCGGACGACTCGGAATCGCCTGCGCCGCACCCGTGCTGCGCCACGTCTACCGCGAGACCGCCTCGTCCCATCTCCGCGGCCGCGCCGCCCGCGCCCTGGCCGCCACCGACCCCTCCTTCGCCACCGGATTCGCCGTCGAATGCCTGTGGGACTGCGAGGAGACCACCCGTGAGATCGCCGCCCGGCACGCCGAGACCGGTGACGCCCGGGTCGTCGAACAGCTCCGCCGGCTCGCCGCCGACCCCGCCGAGGAGGCCGAGGTCCAGACGGCCGTACGCAGCCGCATCGGACCGGACACCACCGCCGTGTGACGCATCGCCACGGGGGACCACGGCTTCACCACGGGAACCACGGGGGGTCCCGTACACGTTCCATATCCGGACGACTGCGCGTCGGGTGAACAACCGGTGACCGGCAGGTCAGCCGGGCATGGCCACCGGCTGGCCCGCTCGGGTGTGCAGGTCAACGCTCATGGGACGTTTAACAACCGGAAAGATCCACTTTGACGCGGCCACGTCCAGCGCGGCGACAACACCGGTATGCGTGTCGTCATCGTGACCGAATCCTTTCCCCCCGATGTGAACGGCGTGGCCCACTGCGCGCTCCAGACCGCCCGACACCTCGTCGATCGCGGTCACGCTCCCCTCGTCGTCGCTCCGGCTCCCGCCCCCGGACACAGGCTCGACGCCTCCGCCGCGCCCTGCCCTGTGGTCCACGTCCCCTCCCTCCCGCTCCCGGGCTATCCCCAGGTCCGCGTCGCTCTCCCCAGCCGTAAGCTCGCCGCCGCGCTGATCGAGCACCGCCCCGACGTCGTCCACCTGGCCAGCCCCTTCATCCTCGGCGTCCGCGGCATGGCGGCCGCCGCCCGCCTCGGCATCCCCGCCGTCGCCGTCTACCAGACCGACCTGGCCGGATACGCCCGTACCTACGTGGGCGCCGGCGAGGCGGCTGCCTGGCGGCGGATCCGGTCCGTCCACGGCGCGGCCGACCGCACCCTCGCCCCGTCCACCGCCTCGATCAGCGACCTGGAGGCGCACGGAGTCCCCCGGATCCAGCTGTGGCAGCGCGGCGTGGACACCGTCCGCTTCCGCCCCGAGTTCCGTGACGAGGCGCTGCGCCGCGAGATCGCCCCGAACGGCGAGGTCATCGTCGGCTACGTCGGCCGCCTGGCGCCCGAGAAGCAGGTCGAGCTCCTCGCCGGGGTCTGCGGCCTGGAAGGCGTGAAGGTCGTGATCGTGGGCGACGGGCCCGCTCAGGCCCACCTCACCGAGGCGCTGCCCGGCGCGGTCTTCCTCGGCCGCCGCACCGGCCACGACCTCGCCCGGATCTTCGCCTCGTTCGACGTCTTCGCGCACACCGGCCCCTTCGAGACGTTCTGCCAGACCGTCCAGGAGGCCATGGCCAGCGGCGTCCCGGTCGTCGCCCCCGCCGCCGGCGGCCCGATCGACCTGGTCGACCACGGCCGCACCGGCTTCCTCGTCCCGCCGCGCGACGCCGGCGCCGTCCGCGAGGCCGTCGCGTCCCTGGTGGCCGCCCCCGCGATGCGGGCCGGTTTCGGCGCCGCCGCGCGCGCGACCGTCGAGGGCCGCACCTGGGCCGCGGTCGGCGACCAGCTGATCCAGCACTACGAGGACGTGCTCGCGGCACGCCGGCCGGTGGTGGCGGCATGACCGGCGAACCGCTGCGCATCGTCCGCCTCGCCAACTTCGTGGCACCCTCCTCCGGCGGCTTGCGCACCGCCCTGCGCGAGCTCGGCAAGGGCTTCGTGGCCGCCGGTCACGAATCGGTCCTGATCGTGCCCGGCGAGCGCTACTCGGACCGGATCGAGGAGCAGGGCCGGGTCATCACCCTGCCCGGCCCGATGCTGCCCGGCACCGGCGGCTACCGCGTGCTCGTCGACAAACAGCGGGTCCAGACCCTCCTGGAGCACCTGGCTCCGGACCGCCTGGAGGTGTCCGACCGCACCACCCTGCGCTGGACCGGCCGCTGGGCCCGGCGCGCCCGGATACCCGCCGTGATGGTCTCCCACGAGACCGCCGACGGTGTCCTGCGCACCTGGGGCATGTCCGAGAACATGTCCCGGCGCACCGCCGACGCCCTCAACATCCGTACGGCGCACACGTACGCGCGCGTGGTGTGCACCACCGAGTTCGCCGAGCGCGAGTTCATCCGCATCGGCGCGCGCAACGTCGTACGCGCCCCCCTCGGCGTCGACCTGACGGGCCGCCACCCCTCACTGCGCGACCTTGGCCTCCGGGAACGCTACGCGCGCGAGGACGAGACGCTCCTCGTCATGTGCTCGCGGCTGTCCGTGGAGAAGCGGCCCGGCACCGCCCTCGACGCCCTGGAGGCGATGGTGCGGCGCGGGCGCCGGGTGGTCCTGGTCGTCGCCGGCGACGGGCCGCTGCGGGAGCGTCTGGAGCAGCGGGCGCGGGAGCGCAGGCTGCCGGTGACCTTCCTGGGGCATGTCTCCGACCGGGACAGCCTGGGCGCGCTGCAGGCGTCCGCCGATGTCGCCCTGGCGCCCGGACCCGCCGAGACCTTCGGGCTCGCGGCCCTGGAGGCCATGGCCTGCGGGACGCCCGTGGTCGCCAGCGCCTCCTCCGCGCTGCCCGAGGTGATCGGGTCCGCGGGGGCCACCGCGGCCGACCGCGGGGAGGCGTTCGCCGACGCCGTGGAGATGCTCCTGGAGCGTCCCGCCGCCGAGCGCCGGGAAGCGGCACGCGCGCGTGCGGAGTGCTTCAGCTGGGGAACGGCCGTGGAGGCCTTCCTCGCCGCGCACGACGCGCCGGTGCTGTGCCGTCGTGACGAGAGCGCAGTGACGGAACCGGTCCGTCGTGTCGTTCCGGAGGGCGTGGCATGAGAGCGGTCCGGTTCGTGGCGCTCGGGGACTCGCTGACCGAGGGAGTGGGCGACCCCGCCGGCGACGGGTGGCGCGGCTGGGCCGCGCTGCTGGCCGGCGGACTCGCCGCGAGGGAGGTGGAGTTCACCAACCTCGCGGTCAGCGGGGCGCAGACCCGGGACGTACTGGAACGTCAGACCCCGGCCGCGCTGGAACTTCGTCCCGACATCGTCGCCGTCGTCATAGGCGTCAACGACACCCTGCGCTGCACCTTCGACATCCACGCGGTGGCCGAACGGCTCGACAAGGTCTACGCGGCCTTCACCGCGCCGGGCACCACCCTGCTCACGGCCTGCCTGCCCGATCCCGGCTCCATGCTCGGACTCCCGGGCGCCCTGGCCCGTCCGCTGGCCCGTCGGCAGCGTGCCGTCAACATGGTGGTGCACGCGCTGTCCGAGCGGTACGGGGCGGTCCACCTGCACGCGGCGGAGGGCGCCTGGCTCACCGACCGCGCGATGTGGAGCGCGGACCGGCTGCACCCGTGCGAGCGCGGGCACCGGCAGCTCGCCGTCCGCTTCCACGCCCTCCTCGCCCCGATGGGCAAGGCGACAGGGAGGGCGCCGTCGCCCGAGCCCGAGTTCCCGGCGCCGACGAAGAAGGCGAGCCTGGTGTGGCTGGCCACCGCCGGCACCGCGTGGGTGATCAGGCGCTGCCGTGACCTGCTGCCCCAGCTGCTGCGGCTCGCCCTCGACGAGATGCGGCACCGCCGCAAGGGCACCAGCGCCCGACTGGACCTGAGCGCGTCCGCCGCCGTGTCCGCCGCGCTGGCTGCCCTCCAGCCGCCGGAGCGGCCGGCCGACGCGGCGTGAGGCCGGCCTGCCGGCCGAGGCCGCAACGGCGGTTGAGCGGCGGCTAACGACGGTTCGGCGACGGCGTACCGCTTACGGCGGTTCAGCGACGGCGTATCGCGGTTCAGCGGCGGCGTACGGCCACGAACCGGACCGGGATGCCCGGGACCGTCTGGGCCGCCGCCGGGAGATCGGCGGCGCGGACCACCGCGATCACCGGATAGCCGCCGGTGGTCGGATGGTCGGCCAGGAACACCACCGGACGGCCGTCCGGCGGAACCTGGACGGCACCGAGGACCATGCCCTCACTGGGGAGTTCACCGGGACGGGCCCGCTCCAGGGCGGGCCCTTCCGTGCGCAGCCCGATGCGGTTGCTCGCCGACGACACGCGGTACGCGCGCGAGGTGAACGCCCGTACGGCAGCGGGCGTGAACCAGTCGGCACGCGGCCCGAGCGTCACCCGCAGCACCAGCTCCGCCGGCGGGGACGGCTGCGGAGCGACGTCCACGCGCGCGTGCGGGCCCGCCGGAGTGCCCAGCGGCAGCACCGTACCGTCCGCCAGCGGAGCGGGACCGAGCCCGGAGAGCAGATCCGTGGCCCGGCTGCCCAGTACGGGTTCGACGGCGACACCGCCGGAGACGGCCACATAACTGCGTACACCGGACAGGGCCGTCCCCACCTCCAGCAGCTCCCCGGCGGCGACCACGACGGGTGCGCCCCACGCGGCCGGGCGCCCGCCCACCGCGACCGGACACGGCGCACCCCCGACCGCCACCACCACCGTCGAACGCGGCCGCACGGCACAGCCGTCGAGCGTCGTCTCCAGGACGGCCGCCTCGGGGGAGTTGCCGACCAGCCGGTTGACGAGCGCCGCGGCGGGCGCGTCCAGCGCTCCGGAGCGGGGCACCCCGAGATGCGCGTACCCGGGCCGCCCCCGGTCCTGCACGGTCGTCAGCGCCCCGGCCCGTACGACGACGAGCGCCCGGTCGGTCACAGGCCCCCCACCGGCCCCGCTGGCCCCACCGGCACGAACCGCACCCGCGTACCCGGCGCCAGCAGTGCGGCCGGCACACGCGCGTGGTCCCACAGCACCGCCTCCGTCGTCCCGATCAGCTGCCAGCCGCCCGGCGACGAGCGCGGGTACACGCCGGTGTACGGCCCGGCCAGCGCCACCGCCCCCGCGGGCACGGCCGTGCGCGGAGTGGCGCGGCGCGGCATGTCGTACTGGGCGGGCAGCCCGGTGAGATAGCCGAAGCCGGGCGCGAAGCCGCAGAAGGCGACCGTGAACTCGGTTCCCGAGTGGATACGGGCCACCTCGTGCTCGGACACCCGCCAGTGGGCGGCGACCTCGGACAGGTCCGGGCCGTCGTAGCGCACAGGCAGCTCGATCGCCGCACGCGCGCGTGCGGGACTGGGAGGGATCTCGGCGGCGGACAGTTCGGCGGCCCGGCGGGCCGGGTCGTCAAGGCCGTCGAGCAGGACCGTGCGGGCCGCCGGCACGATCTCGCGGACCGCCAGTGAGCCCTCCGCGCGGCGGCGCAGCAACTCGGCGTGCAGGGCCTGGGCCTCGGCGCCGGAGCCGACCTCGAGGAGCAGGGCGTCGTCACCGACGGGGCGGGTGGTCATGGGCATGGTGCTCCCGGCCGGTATCGTCCCGGTCACGCGAAGGCCGCCACGGTCACGCCCGCCTCCGTGAGCCGCGTGCGCACCCTGCGCGCCAGCTCCACGGCGCCCGGGGTGTCACCGTGCAGACAGAGCGAGCGGGCACGCACGCCGATACGCGCGCCGGAGTGCGCGACGACCGCGCCGGAGCGCGCCAGTTCCACCGAGCGCTCCACCACTGCCTCCGGGTCGCTCACCACCGCGCCCTCGCGCCCACGCGGGACGAGCGTCCCCTCGTCGGTGTAAGCGCGGTCCGCGAACGCCTCGGTGACGGCCGGCAGCCCCGCCTTGCCGGCCAGCTCCAGCAGCCGTGAACCGGGCAGCCCCAGTACCGGGAGCGAGGCGTCCGCGAGGAGCACGCCGTCGACCACCGCGGCGGCCTGCTCCTCGTCGTGCACGACCCGGTTGTAGAGCGCGCCGTGCGGCTTCACGTACGCCACGCGTCCGCCCGCCGCACGTGCGAAGACCTCCAGGGCGCCGATCTGGTAGGCCACCTCGGCCGCCAGCTCGGCGGGCGGCACGTCCATCGCGCGCCGCCCGAACCCCGCCAGGTCCCGGTAGGACACCTGGGCGCCGATCGTCACCCCGCGTTCGGCCGCCAGTTCGCACACCCGCCGCATGGTGGCCGCGTCCCCCGCGTGGAAGCCGCAGGCCACGTTGGCACTGGTGACGACGGACAGCAGTTGTTCGTCGTCGGTGAGCCGCCAGCGGCCGAAGCCCTCGCCCAGGTCGGCGTTCAGGTCGATCGAGGTCATGGATCCGCTGTCTCTCCTGTCAGGCCACGCGGTACTGCTCGTCGCGGGCGTCGCTGATGAACATCTGGCCGGGCGCGTGGGTGATGGCGAACGGCGGCCGCGAGGCCGTCACCACCGCCTGCGGGGTCACCCCGCACGCCCAGAACACCGGGATGTCGTCGGGGTCGGCGTCCACCGGGTCGCCGAAGTCGGGCCGGCCGAGGTCGTCGATGCCGAGTGCCGAGGGATCGCCGCAGTGTACGGGGGAGCCGTGCACCGCCGGGAGCAGACTGCTCTCCCGGATCGCAGCGGACAGATGCGCCGGCGGCACCGGGCGCATCGACACCACCATCGGCCCGCTCAGCCGCCCCGCCGGACGGCACGGGCGGCTGGTGACGTACATCGGCACGTTCCGGCCCTGCTCGACATGGCGGATCGGCACGCCGGCCTCGGCAAGCGCCCACTCGAACGTGAAGCTGCACCCGAGCAGGAACGACACCAGATCGTCCCGCCAGTACGCGCGCACGTCCGTCGGCTCGTCCACCAGCTCCCCGTTCCGCCACACCCGGTAGCGCGGCAGGTCGGTGCGCAGGTCCGCGCCCTCCGCGAGGACGGTGCCCGTGGCGCCCGCGTCGGTGACGTCGAGCACCGGACACGGCTTGGGGTTGCGCTGGCAGAACAGCAGCATGTCGTACGCCCAGTCGGCGGGCACCGAGATCAGGTTGGCCTGGGTGTGTCCGGCCGCGACCCCGGCCGTGGGGCCCGCGAGGCCCGCCCGGAACCGGGCCCGCGCGGTTTCCGGGCTCCACGCGTGCGCGTGCTCGTCGACGAGGACGACGGGACGGTCCGCCACGGCGACCGGCACCGGGTGCTCTTCCGTACGGGTCATACCAGTTCCTTCCCACGCGTCTCCGGCAGCCCGAGCAGAGCCAGGGCGGCGATTCCGTATCCGGCCGCGCCGAAGACCAGCGCGCCGCCCACGCCCCAGCTGTCGGCCAGGAAGCCCACCAGGGTCGGGAAGACCGCGCCCACCGCGCGGCCCGCGTTGTACGTGAAGCCCTGCCCGGTGCCGCGGACCGCCGTCGGGTACAGCTCGCTCAGATACGAACCGAAGCCGCTGAAGATCGCCGACATGCAGAAGCCGAGCGGGAAACCGAGCACCAGGAGCACCGTGTTGGCGTTGTCCGGGATGTTCGCGTAGGCCAGCACACAGACCGCCGACAGCAGCGCGAACAGCCAGATGTTGCGGCGCCGGCCCAGCCGGTCGGTGAGGTAGCCGCCGGTGAGATAGCCGAGGAAGGCTCCCGAGATCAGGAAGGTCAGATAGCCGCCGGTGCCGACGACCGACAGACCGCGCTCGGTCTTCAGATACGTCGGGATCCAGGTCGCCAGGGTGTAGTAGCCGCCCTGGACGCCCGTGGACAGCAGGCCCGCGAAGACCGTGGTCCGCAGCAGACCGGGCGCGCCGGCCGTGCCGGGCCGGAAGATCGCGGCGAACGAGCCGCGCTGCGGGCTCTGTTCCCGTACCGCGACCGCCTGCGGGGCGTCGTGCACCCGGCGGCGCAGCCACACCACGAGCAGCGCGGGCAGCGCGCCGGTCCAGAACATCACCCGCCAGGCCATGTCGTCGCCGACGAACGAGAAGACCAGCGTGTAGACGATCGCGGCGAGGGCCCAGCCGACGGCCCAGGAGCTCTGGACCGCACCCAGCGTGCGGCCGCGGTGCCGGGCGCTCGCGTACTCGGCGACCAGGATCGCGCCGACCGCCCATTCGCCGCCGAAGCCGAGGCCCTGGAGGGCACGGAACACCAGCAGCGTCTCGTAGTCGGGCGCGAAGCCGCAGGCCACCGTGAACACCGCGTAGGTGATCACCGTGATCATCAGGGCGCGCACCCGGCCGACCCGGTCGGCGACCACGCCCGCCGCGGCGCCGCCGACCGCGGAGACCACCAGGGTGACGGTGGTGAACAGGCCGGTCTGAGCGCTGTCCAGACCGAAGTACGCCGCGAGCGCGACCATGCTCAGCGGCAGTGTGAAGTAGTCGTACGAATCCAGGGCATATCCGCCGAAAGCTCCGGCGAACGCGCGCCGACCGCGCGGACCGAGGGCGCGCAGCCAGCCGAACGCGCCGTCCTCGGCGGTGCGTTCACCCCTGCCCGGGTGTGTGTCGGAGGTCAGGGACTGCGGTGGAGGGGTCGTGCTCATGGGCACCTCGCAGATGAGGGACGGAGGGTGCGTGGACTGAGCAGTGCGGGTCCACTCCTTGGGGAGCGTGCTGAGCACCGTAGAGGATCGTTCAACGATCCTTCAATACCGGTGTTGTTTCGTTCTGGTGTCTGCGGTTGAATTCCGGGCATGGCAGAGCAGCTGACGGGACTGGCCGACGACCGCTCCCTCCTCGGGCGCACCAGCACCGCGGAACGGGTCTCCGACATCCTCAGGAGCCGTATCGCCGACGGCTATTTCCCGCCGGGAACCCGTCTGTCGGAGGACGGCATCGGCGGTGCGCTCGGGGTCTCCCGCAACACCCTGCGCGAGGCGTTCCGGCTGCTCACCCACGAACGCCTGCTGGTCCACGAACTCAACCGGGGCGTCTTCGTCCGGGTCCTGACCGTCGAGGACGTCGAGGACATCTACCGCACCCGCGCCCTCGTCGAGTGCGCCGTCGTACGCGGCCTCGGCGAGCCGCCGTACACCCTGGGCGCCCTGTCGGCGGCGGTCGCCGAAGGGCAGCGGGCCGCCGCCGCGAATGACTGGAAAGCGGTGGGTACGGCCAATATCCACTTCCATCGGGAACTGGTCGCCCTGGCCGGCAGTGAACGCACCGACGAACTGATGCGCAGCGTCTTCGCCGAACTCCGCCTCGCGTTCCACGTGGTGGACGACCCGCACGCCCTGCACGAGCCGTACCTGGCCCGCAACCGGGAGATCCTCCAGGCCCTGGAGGCGGGCGACAGGCGCGGGGCGGAGAGTCTGCTTGAGACGTACCTCACGGACTCCCTGGAACGAGTGGTGGAGGTCTACCGCCGCCGGGTCGACAGCAACCCGTGATTTCAGTGCCCCGTAAGCTGAGCGCCCCGTAAGGGGCGCGGGGAACTGCGCGATCAACCCCCACCGAGCCGCACTTCGAGAACGGGGCTGCAGTGCCCGGCGCCGCCGGCGGAGCCACCCGCGTCGTTTGGGCCGTTGTCAGACCAAGGACCTAGTCTGTGCACCGTGACTTCGCCTGCACCGACGGACAGCGTTCCGCCCCAGCTCAGCGCGGGGCCGCGCCCGGCACCGGGCCCGGCCGCCGACGAGGGGCTGGCGCGGCGGCTGCGCGCGCTCGCCTGCACGGCTCCGCTGCACGACCTCGACGCGCGCAAGGCGAACCTGGCCGGCGAGTACTCGGTCTACGGCATGGCCGAGGTCGCCCTCGCCGCCATCGACCTCGTCACACTGAACATGGACTTCGACACCGGCGCCGACCACGAACAGATCGTCGCCCGGCTGATCCCGCGGATCTCCGCGCAGACCCCGCAGCGCCCCGTCGCCGAGCATGAGCGCGTGGCCCGCTGGGTCCTGGAGAACCTGATCAACGTCGGCAGCGTGGACCGCGGCTTCCGCGCCGTGTACGGCACCTTCGCGTCCGACGGGTCGTACGTCCGCCGCGACTACGACTTCAAGCTCATCGAGGAGGTGCCGGGCCCCGGCGGCACGGTGTACCTCCGGACCACCGACGAAGCCGTCAACGTCCTGGTCGGCGCCCTCGACACGGACGTCACCAGCGCCCAGATCGCCGCCGAGGTCAAGCTGGAGGTGCTGATCAACCGCGGTCGGCTCGCCGACGCCCAGCTCGCTGCGGAGCAGGCCCGCTACCGGACCGTGCAGTACTCGGAGACCCTGCGCCGAGCCCTGGACGCCACCCGGCGCAACGTCCGCGCGGTGGACTGGCTGAACGCCGTCCCCGACATGATCGCCGAGGCCCTGGACCACGTCGCCGACCGGTACCGGCACGAGAACGCGATCCTCACCAACATCCGCAAGGCCCGCGACGAGACCGAGGACCCCGAGAACAAGCGGCGCGCCGCCGAGCTCGTCGACATCGTCAAGGACTGCATCCGACGCCATACGCAGTTGCAGTCGCGACTGCTGGAGGCCGGACCGCTGTTCCGCGCGGAGCAGGACCGGCAGGCGTTCGCGACGCCGATGACGACGTCCGGGATAGACCTGTACGGGCATCTCGTCGCGCCGGTGCTGCCGTTGCCGCTGGAGCAGGCGAGCCGGGTCACGGGGGCGTTCTTCGCACGCGGGACCGGGCTGCGGACGCCGGTGTCGGTGCGGGTCGGCGACCTCGTCGACATACTGCTGACTCCGCCCGTGGAGCGGGAGCACCTGGGTGCGGAGATGCCGGAGCCGGACCTCATCGCCACGCCGGACGACAGCCGGTTCAGCGAGGAGCAGCTGGCTGCGGCGATGGAGCTGCTGGATCTGCCGGCGGACGCGCCCCGTCGTCTGTCGGGGTTGCTGGCGGAGGCGCGGCGTGTCGGGGGCGACGAGGGTGAGGATCTGGCCTACCTCGTCGCCTTGCTGGCGGTGCACGCCGCCAGCCCGGCCGTCGGCACGGCCTATCGGCAAGGTGAGCAGAAGCTGCTGTTCGCCGTCGACGACGGTACCGAGTTGGACGATCCCGGATTCGGTGGTGCCGATCTGATCGTGGGGACTGCCTTGTTGGACGCGGTGGGGATGGCGGCGGATCGGACCGAGGCCGCGTGATGCCGTGTGCCGGGTGCGAGTCCGTTGTGGCTGGTCGCGCAGTTCCCCGCGCCCCTGACGGGGCGCTTGCGTCGACCCCTGTTTTCAAGTCGAGGGAGTTGTCGTTGTGAGCGAGTACGTCGAGGCCGAGGTGTCTGCCGGGACGGCGCCCGCTGCCGTCACGCCGGCCGACGCCGCCGATGCCGCGCGGCTCGTCGCCTTCGGGCTGCAGCCCAAGCTGCAGCCCGCGCGTGATCAGGAGTACACGGAGCTGCTGCGGCGGTACCGGGAGGACCCCGCGTTCGCGCGGCTCGCGGATGCCGTGGCCGCCGGGCTCGGGCTTGTGGTCCTGGAGGTGTCGCCCCGCGCGGGGATGGCCGTGACCGCCGCCGAGGACTCGGTGTTCGCCGTTCGCATGGGCGACTACGCGCGTCGTACGTCAGCGGACGGCAGCGACCGGTTCCTGCACGGGCTCGCCCATCTCGCCGTCGCCGCGCTGGCGTTCCCGCGCCCCGAGGACCTGGCCGACGACGGCTACATCGGCCGGATCACGGTCAACGGCGTCGACGCCTTCGTACGGCAGGCCTGCCGCCGTCTGGAGGAGCGGGCGGAGGAGCTGGGGGAGAACACCGACCCGGCCACCGACACACCCGACCTGGAGGCCGCCTGGCGGATCTGGGCCAGACGCAGCGCGACCGGGGCGACCAAGGACGCCCGCCGACTGGCCGGTTCCACCACCGGCATCATCGGCAAGGCGGTCGCCTTCCTCACCGACTCAGGGTTCCTCCAGCGCACCGGTGACGACCAGGGCGGCACCTACCGCACGACGGCCCGCTACCAGCTCCAGGTGCGGGACATGGCCGGCAGCGCCGCCATGGCCGAGCTGCTGGAACTCGGCGTCGTCCCGATCACCGACGGCACGGCCAGCCTGATGCCTGCCGACGACACCGAGGACCTGGACCTGGTCGCCGACGCCGGGCTTCCGTTCCACTCCTGAGCTGTCAGAACCCCTATCCCAAGCCTTACGAGAGTCCGCCATGTACGAGCTGTCCCGGGTCCGCCTCTACTCCATCGGGCCGGCCGGTGCGCGCTATGCCGACACCGTGCTGGACCTGCGGGGTGTCGGCGAGCCCGTGCCCGACCCGGCCCCCGCCCAGGCGGAGTTCTTCGAGGAGGAGCCGGTCGGCCCGCCGCGCCGGCCCGCGCCCGCCGGCGTGCTCTTCCTGGAGAACGGCGGCGGCAAGTCGGTGCTGCTCAAGCTGATCTTCTCGGTGATGCTGCCGGGGCACCGGAACACCCTCGGCGGCGCGAGCTCGGGTGTGCTGCGCAAGTTCCTGCTCGCCGACGACTGCGGACATGTCGCCCTGGAGTGGCAGCACACGCTCACCGGTGAGTGCGTGGTCGTCGGCAAGGTGAGCGAGTGGCGGGGGCGGCAGGTGTCCAACGACCCGCGGAAGTTCGCGGAGGCTTGGTACTCGTTCCGGCCCGGCCCCGGTCTCTCCCTGGACAGCCTGCCGGTCGCCGAGTCCACCGCCGTACGGCCGCCCGTGGAGGGCGCATCCGGGGCGCAGGGGCGACGGCGGACCATGAAGGGCTTCCGGGACGCCATCACCGAGGCGGGCAAGTTCTATCCGCACCTGGAAGTGCACTGGGAGGAGATCCACGACCGCTGGATCGAGCACCTCGGCGAACTGGGCCTGGACCCCGAACTCTTCCGCTACCAGCGAGAGATGAACGCCGACGAGGGCGAGGCCGCCGGCCTCTTCGCGGTCAAGAAGGACTCCGACTTCACCGACCTGCTGCTGCGTGCCGTCACCGACACCCGGGACACCGACGGGCTGGCCGACCTGGTCGGCGGCTTCGGCAACAAGCTGGGGCGGCGCGCCGAGCTGATCGCCGAGCGGGACTTCACCGCCGGGTCGGTGGATCTGCTCGGGAGGATCGTCGAGGCCGCCGAGACGCGGTCACGCGCGCGGGACATCCACGCGGGCGCCGAGCGCCGTACCCGCACGCTGGCGCGCCGGCTGTCCGCGCGGGGCGTGCAGGAGCGGGTGCGTGCCGCGGACCTCGCCCAGCGGGTCACGGCCGCCGCCTACGCCGTCACGCACTCCGAGGGCGCCCGCGAGCGCAGTGCGCTGATCGCCGCCGAACTCGCCTACCGGCACGCCTCGCTGGCGCTGGCCGTCGGTGAGAAGTCCGCCGCCGCGCAGAAACGCGAGCTGGCCGATGCCCGCACCCTGCACTCCGCCTGGCAGGCCGCCGAGGCCGTGCTGCGGCACCGGGCCGCCGCCGACCGCGTCGCGCGCGTGGCCGCCGCCATCCAGGTAGCCGAACGGGACGCGGCTCCGGCCCTCGCCGCCCGCGCCAAGGCCGCCGTGGATCTCGTACGGGCCCTGCACTCGGCCGCCGAGAGCGCAGAACTCCTCGCCAACGAGGAGGAGGAGCGGTCCGCCGCCCTCCAGGAGGTCAGCGACTCCGCGTACCGGGACTCCACCTCCGCCGCCACCGAGGCACAGCGTGCCCGCAGCGAGGTCGGCCATCTGCGCCAGCGCCTCAGCGAGGTCGAGCAGGAGACCGCCGAGGCCGTCCGCGCGGGCTGGCTCGACGACAGCGCCCCGGACGCCGACCCGGCCAGGGCCGCCCTCGCGGCCAGTGACGCCGAGAAGGCGGCCGTGGCCGCCTGGGACACCGCCCGCGAGGCCTCCCGCAAGACGGCCGAGCATGCGCGCGAGGCGGCCTCCGCCGAGTCCCGCGCCGAGCTCACGGCCGCCCGGGCGGCGGACGCGGCGACCGCGGCCGAACGGACGTACGACGCCGAGAAGCGCCTCGCCGAGGCCCTGGCCGCCGAGGAGCGGCTCGCCGGGCTGCTGGGTCTCACCGGATCGCGTAAGGCGATCCCTCAGCCCCGGCAGGCGGCGGACGGCGAGGGAGCCCTCAGCGCCGAGGAACTCGACCGGTTCGCCGACGAGTTGCACGAGCTGCTCGACGACGCCGTCGGCTCCGCCGAGCGGCACCTGTTCGAGCTGCGCACCGCGGCCGCCGACGACTCCCGGATCCTCGGCGCCCTGGGCGACGGCGGGCTGCTGCCGCCCGGCCCCGACGTCCTGGCCACCGTCGAGTTCCTCGGCGAGCACGGCATCCCCGCCCTGCCCGGCTGGCGCTATCTCGCCCAGGCCGTCGACCCGGTGGACCACGCGCGCGTGCTCGCCGCCCGCCCCGAGCTCGTCGACGGCGTCATCATCACCGACCCGGACACGCATGCGCGTGCCCGCGAGACGCTCAGCGAGGCGGCCCTGCTGCCGCGCTCCGCCGTCGCCGTCGGCACGGCCGCCGCCCTGCTCGCGCCGACCCCGGCCGACGACGCCACCCCGGGCGACGTGTTCCTCGTACCGCCGAACCCGGCCATGCACGACGAGCACGCCGCCGACGAGGAACGGCAGGCATTGCGCGCGCGGGCCACCGAGCGGGACGAGGAGATCCGCACCCTCGCCGCGCGGCTCGGCAAGGACCGCGAGCTGGCCGCGCGGCTCGCCTCCTGGCGGACCGGCTGCCCGGCCGGCCGGCTCCTGGAGCTGGCCCAGGCCGCCGGGGACGCGCGCGTGTTCGCCGAGGAGTCCGAGGCCGAGCTGGCCGAGGCGCGGACCGTGCGGGCCGAGGCCGAGGAGGCCGCCGCCGAGGCCGCACAGGCCCGCGACGAGCGGCAGGAGGCCGCACAGAAGGCCCGGCGCGCCGCCGACGCCCTCGCCGGCCTCGCGTTCCGGCTCCGCGAACGCGCCGGCTGGCAGGTCAAGCTGCGCGAACTCGCCGACGAGGCCACCGAGTCGGAGGCCCGCGCCCAGTCCTGCCTGGAGCGCGCCCGCGCGGCCGACGAGGACCGGCGCGGCGCCCAGCGCGCAGCCGACGACGCCCGCCGCACCGCCCGCGCACTGCGCGCCGAGCGCTCCGAGATCGCCGGCGCCCCCGACGACGTGCCCGAGGCGGACCCGGACACCCCCAAGTCCTCGCTGCCCGCCCTACGCGAGGCCTACCGGGCCGCTTCCCAGGTGTACGAGAAGGTCGGAGTCGGCGCCGACCTGCGCGCGGAGCAGGCGCGTTCGGAGAGCGACGAGAGCGCCGCGCTCACGGAGCTGAACCGGCTGACCAACAAGGTCCGCACCCGCGCGGAGCAGCTGCTCCAGTCGCCCGACGGCTCCGACGGGCCCTCCCGGCAGGCCGCCGCCGCCCGCGCGGAGGAGCTGGTCCAGCTCCTGGAGACCCGCATGTCCACCGCGAGCGAACAGCTGGGGCGACTGCGCGGCGAGGCCGAACGACACGCCCCCGAGGACGGCGAGGCGCACACCGAGCTGCCCGAGGAACTCCAGCCGCGCGACGCCGAACACGCGCAGGCGCTGCTGCGCACCGCGACCGCCGAACTCGCCTCCCGCACCGAGGCCCTGACCCAGGCCCGCGAGGCGCACGCCGAACTGCTGGACGCGCACCGCGCGGCCGAGGACGCGGCGAGCGGCTTCGACGAGATCGCCGCCATGCTCCGCGACCTGCTGCGCGAGCACACCTCCGAGGAGGACCAGGAGGAGCCCGAGCCGTACCCCGGCAGCCCGGAGGAGGCCCGGCAGTCCGCCGCCGAGGCCCGCCGGTCGCTGCGCGGCTGCGCCGGAGATCTCTCCGCCGCGGAGTCCGCCGTACGCGAGGCGAGCGATGTCCTGGTACGGCACGCCAACTCCACGCGCTACGAGGCGGTACGGACCCCCGCGCGGCAGCAGATCCGTGAACTGCCCGCTGCCGCGCTGCCCGAGCACGCCCAGAAGTGGGCCGACGCCTTCGCCCCCCGACTGCGGGTGCTCACCGACGAGTTGGCGCAGCTGGAGCGGAACCGGGACTCGATCGTGGACCGGCTGCGGGGACTCGTCGAGTCCGCGCTCGCGACCCTGCGGTCCGCCCAGCGGCTGTCCCGGCTGCCCGAGGGGCTCGGTGAGTGGTCCGGGCAGGAGTTCCTGCGCATCCGCTTCGAGGAGCCGGACCAGGCCACGCTCACCGAGCGCCTGGGGGAGGTCGTCGACGAAGCGACCAGGGCGGCCGTGAAGAAGAACTCCGATCTGCGACGGGACGGAATGTCCTTGCTGCTGAGGGGGGTTGCGGCAGCCCTGCAGCCGAAGGGGATCGCCGTCGAGATCCTCAAGCCGGACGCGGTGCTGCGCGCGGAGCGGGTGCCGGTGGGGCAGATGGGGGACGTGTTCTCCGGCGGACAGCTGCTCACGGCGGCCATCGCCCTGTACTGCACGATGGCCGCGCTGCGGTCCAACGACCGGGGGCGGGACAAGCACCGTCACGCGGGCACGCTGTTCCTCGACAACCCCATCGGACGTGCCAACGCGACGTATCTGCTGGAGCTTCAGCGGGCCGTGTCGGATGCCCTGGGCGTGCAGCTGCTGTACACGACCGGCTTGTTCGACACGACCGCGCTGGCGGAGTTCCCGCTGGTCATTCGGTTGCGGAACGACGCGGACCTGCGGGCCGGGCTGAAGTACATCAGCGTGGAAGAACACCTCCGGCCCGGTCTGCCGCAGCAGCCGCAGGCGGGGGAGGCCGTGCACAGCGAGATCACGGCGACACGGATGTTCAAGAAGCCGTCGGCCTAGAGATCCCCGTCCTGCACCGCTCGCGGTGTCCTCAGGGGTGGGACAGCTGGCCGGCCTTGGAGGCCCGACGCCGTATCCGCTCCTGCTCGCGCCCGGCGGCGCGCTCCTGCCGCCGGGCCGCGCGCCGCTCGCGGCGGAGCGTGCGTGCCGTGCTGCTCGGCTCCGAGACCACGCCGTTGCGCTGGTTCCACACCTGACGGGTCACCAGGACGTCCACCGCGCTCCAGGTGGCCACCACCGTGCTCGCCACGCTGCTGATCACCATCGGGAACGCCAGCCAGGACTCCGCGAGCGTGCACAGGAAGGCCACCATCGCCTGGATCAGCGTGACGGCGATGATGATCACCGCCCGCACGGAGGCCGTGCGCACCGGGTCCGGCATCCGGTACCGCTTGGCGGGCTCCTCGACCCACAACGGCCGGTACTGCGCGGACTGTTGCGTACCGCGGCGCGGAGCAGTCCCCGGGCGCACTGTCGAGCGCGCCGCCGCACCGTCCTCGGGCGCCAAGCGCCGCTGAGCCGTCCCTATCAACGTGTCACTCCCCACCGCCGGCAGCTCTCTCGCACCGGTGTCCGATGACACCGACTCCCCAGTGGCTGCCCGGCTTGCGCTGTTTTACGCGGCCCGAATACTAGATGCGGTTCCTGTGGCCGATTCCGCACCCATTGCCCGTAGACAAGGACGAACGAACTCGCCCGATGATTCCCGACCAGCGAAAAATTCCGGCCAACTGATCCTTCGTGCCGTTCCCGTCCCGCTCGTGCGAGTCGGTGCGCCCGTGGGGGCAATCTCCCGCAATGCCCGGACAACTCTCCCTGTCTGCCCGCCATGTCCCGGCCCCGAGGCGGAAGTTCGGCCTCCGGACGCGTCTTCGAGTTATCCATGTGACGGTAGTAGGCTCGCGCCGTTTGTTGACGTACATGTGTACCCCCGGCCGGTGGGGGTCGAGCTGGGGGAGGCCATGCGCTTTCGCGGGAAGTCCATCCGCCGGAAGATCGTGGCGCTGCTTCTCGTGCCGCTGGTGTCCCTGACGGCGGTCTGGGGCTTCGCGGCCGTCCTCACGGGACGCGAGGTCACCCAGCTGTTCCAGGTGTCCTCCACCGTCGAGAAGCTCGGCTACCCCACCGAGGACACCGCCCGGGTCATCCAGCAGGAACGCAGGCAGACTCTCGTCTATCTCGCCGACCCGCGGGCCGCCGACGCGCTCGCCGCCCTGCACCGCACGCGCGCCGCCACCGACAGCGCCGTCGCCGAGCTCCGGAGGAACGTCGGCGACCGGGACCTCCGCGACGGCCTGAACGCCGACGAGAGCGAGGGCCTCACCGCCGTGCTCGACGCGTTCGAGGGCATCGCCGCCCTGCGCCGCAGCGTCGAGGAGGGCACCGTCAGCCGTACCCAGGCCTACGACCTCTACAACCGCCTCGTCGACCCCCTCTACGCGCTGCTCACCACCCTGGAGGGCATGGACGACGTCGAGATGGAGAAGCAGGCCCGCGCCCTCGACAACATCGCCCTCGCGCGGGAACTCCTCTCCCGGGAGGACGCCCTGCTCGGCTCGGCCCTGGTGGTCGGGAAGGTCTCCCGCGACGAGACCCGAGAGATCTCCGACCTCGTCGCCCAGCGCACCCTCCTCTACGACGTCGCCCTGCCTCTGCTGCCGGCGGCGGAACGCGACCGCTACGACCGCTTCTGGAAGGACGCCACGACCGCTCCCCTGCGGACCGCGGAACAGTCCGTCATCGCCCTCGGCTCCGGCATCCCGAACGACGTCAGCGCCAAGAGCTGGGACACCGCCGCGGGCAGCGTCCTCAAGGAACTGGGCACCCTCAACGACCAGGTCGCCGACCGCTACCAGAACCGCATCCGGCCCGTGGCCGTCAACGTGATCCTGCAGGCGGCCGTCGTCGGCGTCCTCGGCGTGGTCGCCGTGCTGTTCTCGCTCGTCATGTCGGTCCGGACCGGCCGCGGACTCATCCGCGACCTGCGGCTGCTGCGCCAGGAGGCGCACGAGGCGTCCGGCGTCCGGCTGCCGAGCGTCATGCGCCGGCTGTCCGCAGGCGAACAGGTCGACGTGGAGACCGAGGCCCCGCGCCTGCAGTACGACAAGAACGAGATCGGAGAGGTCGGCCAGGCCCTCAACACCCTGCAGCGCGCCGCGGTCGAAGCCGCCGTCAAACAGGCCGAACTGCGGTCCGGGGTCTCCGAGGTCTTCGTCAATCTCGCCCGCCGCAGCCAGGTCCTGCTGCACAAGCAGCTCACCCTGCTCGACACCATGGAGCGCAGGACCGAGGACACCGACGAACTCGCCGACCTCTTCCGCCTCGACCACCTCACCACCCGGATGCGCAGGCACGCCGAGGGCCTGGTGATCCTCTCCGGCGCGGCCCCCTCCCGGCAGTGGCGCCGGCCCGTCCAGCTGATGGACGTGGTGCGGGCCGCCGTGGCCGAGGTCGAGGACTACGAGCGCATCGAGGTCCGCCGCCTGTCCCGGGTCGCCGTCACCGGCCCCGCTGTCGCCGACCTCACCCACCTCGTGGCCGAACTCCTCGAGAACGCCACGGTGTTCTCGCCGCCGCACACCGCCGTCCAGGTCCTCGGCGAGCGCGTCGCCAACGGCTTCACCCTGGAGATCCACGACCGCGGCCTCGGCATGGCCGCCGAGGCGCTGCTGGACGCCAACCTGCGGCTCGCCGAGACCCCCGAGTTCGAGCTCTCCGACACCGACCGGCTCGGCCTGTTCGTGGTCAGCCGCCTCGCCCAGCGCCAGAACGTCCGCGTCTCGCTCCAGCCGTCCCCCTACGGCGGCACCACCGCCGTCGTCTTCATCCCCGACGTGCTGCTGACCGACGACGTCCCGGACACCAACGGCATCGGCTTCCGCCTCGACCGGGACCGCCTCACGAAGGAGGCGGCGCCCGAGGAGAGCCGTGCCACCGCCCTGACCCAGGTGCCGGCGCAGCGGCCCGGTCTGCCGGGTGCGCTGCTGGACGGTCCGGTCGAGCTGGAGGCACCCGTCGACCTGGACGCGCTGGACGGTTTCCCGGGCGCCCTCACCGACGAGGACAGCGAGCGCGGCGGCCTGTTCCGCCCCCGCCGCTCCATCGCCCGCGGCTCCGACGACACCGCCCCCGCCGTGAGCGAGCCCCATCAGCCGGCTCCGGAGACCGCGGACGGCTTCCGCGAGGAGCGCACCGGCGGCCCCGTGCCGCTCCCCAGGCGGCGTACGCCCAAGCTGGTCAGCTCCCACGGCAAGCCCGTCACCGAGCAGCGCTCCCGCCGGTCCGAGCCGGACGAGCGGGGCCCGGCGGACACGGGCCGCCCCGAACCGGGCGGACTCGCTCCGCTGCCCTCTCGCCGCCGCACCGAGCCGTCCTCGCAGCGCGCCGTCGGCCCGGTCGGCCGGGTCGAGCAACCCACCGCGCCCCAGACGGGCGGCCCGGACGAACCCCCCGTGCTGCCTCGGCGCAGCCGCCGCTCCGAGATCACCTCCGGCAGCGGCACCGACGACTCCGTCCCGCCGCTCGGCAGCACACCCCCGGAAGCCGCATCCGGCACCCGGCCGCTGCCCAAGCGGGTACGGCAGGCCAACCTGGCCCCGCAGCTGCGACAGGACCCCGTACGGCCTGCCCGACGGGAGGCGGAACCCGTCGAGCGCGATGCCGACGAGGTCCGCAGCCGCATGGCCTCGCTCCAGCGCGGCTGGCAGCGCGGCCGGGACGAGAACGCCGCGGGCGACGGGTCCCGGCACGGCACAGCACAAGGAACGACTAAGGGGGACGGTCGATGACCGATCCGAAGACGACCGGCCGCACGGCGACGAACAAGGGTGAGCTGAACTGGCTCCTGGACGACCTCGTGGACCGGGTCGCCAGCATCCGCAAGGCCGTCGTGCTCTCCGGCGACGGCCTGGCCACCGGTGTCTCCAAGGACCTCACCAGAGAGGACAGCGAGCACCTGGCGGCCGTGGCCTCCGGTTTCCACAGCCTTGCCAAGGGCGTGGGCCGCCACTTCGAGGCGGGCAGCGTCCGGCAGACCGTCGTGGAGCTCGACGAGGCCTTCCTGTTCGTCACGGCCGCCGGTGACGGCAGCTGCCTCGCCGTCCTCTCCGATGCCGACTCCGACGTCGGCCAGGTCGCGTACGAGATGACGCTCCTGGTCAAGCGGGTCGGCGTACATCTGGGCTCCGCTCCGCGCACCGATCTGCCTTCGGGCGGGTAGTGGAGTGACATGAGCGGAGACGGTCAGGGAAGAAGTCACTGGTTCGACGACGAGGCCGGACCGGTCGTCCGTCCGTACGCCATGACGCGCGGCCGCACCACCAGTGCGGCCCAGCACCGCCTCGACCTGATCGCGGTGGTCGTCGCGGAGGCGCACGCGGACGACCCGGAGGACGACCGGACGCTGTCCCCGGAACATGTGGACATCGTCGAGCTCTGCCGGGACGTCCCGCAGTCCGTCGCCGAGCTGGCTTCGGAACTCGATCTGCCCATCGGAGTGGTCCGGGTCCTCATCGGCGACCTCGTCGACGGGGAACTCGTCCATGTCAACCGGCCGGTACCCCCGGCCGAGCTGGTGGACGAGAGTATTCTGCGCGACGTGATCAACGGCCTCCGGGCCCTGTGACCGGCGCGGAAGCGGAGAAGTGACGTGACAGGCTGGCAGTTCTGGGTCGACCGTGGCGGTACGTTCACCGACGTCGTCGCGCGGCGCCCGGACGGCCGGCTGCTCACCCACAAACTGCTCTCCGACAACCCCGCGCGGTACACCGACGCGGCCGTGGCAGGCGTACGCGAACTCCTCGACGGCTGCGGCGACCCCGTCGACGCCGTCCGTATGGGCACCACCGTCGCCACCAACGCGCTCCTGGAACGCAAGGGCGAGCGCACCCTTCTCGTCATCACGCGCGGCTTTCGCGACGCCTTGCGCATCGCCTACCAGAACCGCCCCCGTATCTTCGCCCGCCGCATCGAGCTGCCCGAACTGCTGTACGAGCGAGTCGTCGAGGTGGACGAACGGATCGCCGCCGACGGCACCGTGCTCCGCACACCCGACCTGGAGGCCCTGGCCGGCCCGCTCCGGGAGGCGTACGACGACGGGATCCGCGCGGTCGCCGTCGTCTGCATGCACAGCCACCTCCACCCCGCCCACGAGCAGGCCGTCGGCGAGCTGGCCGCCCGCACCGGCTTCCCGCAGATCTCGCTGTCCAGCGAGGTCAGCCCGCTGATGAAGCTCGTCCCGCGCGGCGACACCGCCGTCGTCGACGCCTACCTGTCGCCCGTGCTGCGCCGCTACGTCCGCCATGTCGCCGACGAACTCGAAGGCGTGCGGCTGATGTTCATGCAGTCCAATGGCGGGCTCGCCGAGGCCGGGCAGTTCCGCGGCAAGGACGCCGTCCTGTCCGGGCCGGCCGGAGGGATCGTCGGCATGGCCCGGATGTCGCAGCTCGCCGGCTTCGACCGGGTCATCGGCTTCGACATGGGCGGTACCTCCACCGACGTCTCCCACTTCGCCGGCGCGTACGAACGGGTCTTCACCACACAGATCGCGGGCGTCCGGCTGCGCTCCCCGATGCTGGACATCCACACCGTCGCCGCGGGCGGCGGCTCGGTGCTGCACTTCGACGGCTCCCGCTACCGCGTCGGCCCGGACTCGGCCGGCGCCGACCCCGGCCCGGCCTGCTACCGCGGCGGCGGCCCGCTGGCCGTCACCGACGCCAACGTCATGCTCGGCCGCATCCAGCCCGCCCACTTCCCCCGCGTCTTCGGACCCGACGGGGACCAGCCCCTGGACGCCGGCCTCGTCCGCGACCGCTTCACCGACCTCGCGCGGCAGATCCACGAGCGGACCGGCGACGACCGCACCCCGGAACAGGTCGCCGAGGGCTACCTGAGCATCGCCGTCGCCAACATCGCCAACGCCGTGAAGCGGATCTCCGTCCAGAAGGGCCACGACGTCACCCGCTACGCCCTCACCACCTTCGGCGGGGCCGGCGGGCAGCACGCGTGCATGGTCGCCGACTCGCTCGGCATCCGCACCGTCCTGGTGCCGCCCATGGCCGGTGTCCTGTCCGCGCTCGGCATCGGCCTCGCCGACACCACCGCCATGCGCGAACAGTCCGTCGAGGCCACCCTGGAGCCCGCCGCCATGCCCGGCGTCCGCAAGACCGCCGACGACCTGGAGGCCGCGGCCCGCGCCGAACTCCGCGCCGAGGACGTCCCGGAGGACCGCATCGAGGTGACCCGCCGAGCCCAGCTCCGCTACGACGGCACCGACACCACCCTCACCGTCGAACTCACCGAGCCCGACGCGATGAAACACGCCTTCGAAGAACGTCATCGCGCCACGTACTCCTTCACACTCGACCGTCCGGTCGTCGTCGAAGCCCTCTCCGTGGAAGCCACCGGCATCACCCGACCCCCCGATCTCTCCGCCCTCGCCCCGTACGAGGGTCGTCCCGCCGCCCCGGAAACCGTCCGCCTCCACACCGGCGGCGCCTGGCGCGACGTACTCCTGCACCGCCGCGAGGACCTTCCTCCCGGCGTATCCGTCACCGGCCCCGCGATCATCACCGAGGCCGGCGCCACGACCGTCGTCGACGACGGCTGGCGGGCCGCGGCGACCGACGACGGGCATCTGGTCATGGAACGCGCGACGATTACGCAGAGTTCCGATCTCGACACAGAAGCCGACCCGGTCCTGCTCGAGGTCTTCAACAACCTCTTCATGTCCATCGCCGAACAGATGGGCGCCCGGCTGGAGTCCACGGCCCAGTCCGTCAACATCAAGGAGCGCCTGGACTTCTCCTGCGCCCTGTTCGACCCGGACGGGAACCTGGTGGCCAACGCCCCCCACATCCCCGTCCACCTGGGTTCCATGGGCACCAGCGTCAAAGAGGTCATCCGCCGCCGCGGAACCTCGATGCGCCCCGGCGACACCTACGCCGTCAACGACCCTTACCACGGCGGCACCCACCTGCCCGACGTCACCGTGATCACTCCCGTCTTCGCCACGCAGGGTGACCGGATCCTCTTCTACGTCGCCTCGCGCGGCCATCATGCCGAGATCGGCGGCATCGCCCCCGGCTCGATGCCCGCGAACAGCCGCACCATCGACGAAGAGGGCGTCCTCTTCGACAACTGGCTGCTAGCCGAGAACGGCCGGTTCCGCGAGGCCGAGACCCACCGGCTGCTCGCCGGCGCCCGCTACCCCTCGCGCAACATCCGCACCAACCTCGCCGACCTGCGCGCCCAGATCGCCGCCAACCGCAAGGGCGTCGACGAAGTCGGCCGCATGATCGAGGAGTTCGGCCTCGACGTTGTCCAGGCCTATATGCGGCACGTCCAGGACAACGCGGAGGAAGCGGTCCGCCGGGTCGTCGACGCCCTGGACGACGGCGAGTACGCCTACGAGACCGACTCCGGCGCCGTCATCCGCGTACGCGTGCGCGTGGACCGCGCCGACCGGCGCGCGACCATCGACTTCACGGGCACCTCCGCCCAGCTCGCCACCAACTTCAACGCACCGTTCTCGGTCGTCAACGCGGCCGTGCTGTACGTCTTCCGCACCCTGGTCGCCGACGACATCCCGCTCAACGACGGCTGCCTGCGCCCCCTGGACATCGTCGTACCGCCCGGCTCCATGCTCGCCCCCGAGCCGCCGGCCGCCGTCGTCGCGGGCAACGTGGAGACCTCGCAGGCCATCACCGGCGCCCTCTACGCGGCGCTCGGCGTCCAGGCCGAGGGCTCCGGCACCATGAACAACGTCACCTTCGGCAACGACCGCCACCAGTACTACGAGACCGTCGCCTCCGGATCCGGCGCCGGCGACGGCTTCCCCGGCGCGAGCGTCGTACAGACCCATATGACGAACTCCCGGCTCACCGACCCGGAAGTCCTGGAGTGGCGACTGCCCGTCCGCCTCGACGAGTTCGCGGTACGACGGGGCAGCGGCGGCGCGGGCCGCTGGCACGGCGGGGACGGAGCGGTCCGCCGTATCCGCTTCCTCGAACCCATGACCGTCTCCACGCTCTCCCAGCACCGTCGCGTCCCGCCGTACGGTATGGCGGGCGGCGCACCCGGCGCGCTCGGCGCCAACCGGGTGGAGCGGGCCGACGGCACGGTCACCGAACTCGGCGGCAGCGACGCGGCGGACGTCCGCCCCGACGACGTGCTCGTCATCGAAACCCCAGGTGGCGGCGGATACGGAAGTCCGTCACCCGGCGACCCCCACCAAGGACGACCCCATCAAGCAGGAGAAGAGACCGATGATCTTCGGGCGATCTGAGCGCGGCAAGCCCCCGGTCGAGCCCGTCACGCTCAAGATCCTCGTGGCCGGCGGCTTCGGCGTGGGCAAGACGACCCTCGTCGGCGCGGTCAGCGAGATCAGGCCGCTGCGCACCGAGGAGTACCTCACGGAGGCCGGGCGACCGGTCGACGACACCTCCGGCGTCGAGGGCAAGCACACCACCACCGTCGCCATGGACTTCGGACGCATCACATTGCGCGAGGACCTGGTGCTGTACCTGTTCGGAACCCCCGGGCAGGAACGGTTCTGGTTCATGTGGGACGAACTGTCCGAGGGCGCGCTGGGCGCTGTGGTGCTCGCCGACACCCGTCGGCTGGAGGACTGTTTCGCCGCCGTCGACTACTTCGAGCGGCGGTCCATACCGTTCCTCGTCGGCGTCAACTGCTTCGAGGGCTCGGCCCGTTACCCGGTGGAGGACGTCCGGCAGGCGCTCGATCTCGACGAGGACGTACCGGTTCTGCTGTGTGACGCCCGGGACCGGGAGACCGTCAAGGAGGTGCTCATCGGCGTCGTACAGCACGCGATGGCGTACGCGGCGGCCCACCGGCAGGCCGTCACCACCTGAGCGGCGGCACGGCCCGTACCCCCGCCGACCGGGGTACGGGCCGTGGTCCCAGGGGGTTACTCGTCGCCCTCTTCCAGCCAGCCGAAGCTCTTCTCCACCGCCTTGCGCCAGTTGGCGTACTCACGGTCGCGCACCGACGCCGCCATGGCGGGCGTCCACTCCACGTCCTTCTGCCAGTGGGACTTGAGTTCGTCGAGATCGTTCCAGACGCCGGTCGCCAGGCCGGCCGCGTAGGCGGCGCCCAGGCAGGTCGTCTCGGAGACCCGGGGGCGGATCACCGGCACCCCGAGGACATCGGCCTGGTGCTGCATCAGGAGGTTGTTCCCGGTCATGCCGCCGTCCACCTTCAGGGTCGTGATCTGCACCCCGGAGTCCTGGTACATGGCGTCCACGACCTCCCGCGTCTGCCAGCTGGTCGCCTCGAGGACCGCACGGGCCAGATGCGCCTTCGTGACGTACCGGGTGAGCCCGGTGACGACCCCGCGGGCGTCCGAGCGCCAGTAGGGCGCGAACAGGCCGGAGAAGGCGGGCACGATGTAGGCACCGCCGTTGTCATCGACGCTCGCCGCCAGGGTCTCGATCTCGTCGGCGCTGCGGATGATGCCGAGCTGGTCGCGGAACCACTGGACGAGCGCGCCCGTTATGGCTATCGAACCCTCCAGGCAGTACACCGGCGCCTCCCCGCCGATCTTGTAGCCCATCGTCGTCAGCAGCCCGTTCTTGGACGGCACCGGCCGGTCGCCGGTGTTGAGCAGCAGGAAACTGCCCGTCCCGTAGGTGTTCTTCGCCGTGCCGACGTCGTAGCAGGCCTGCCCGAAGACCGCCGCCTGCTGATCGCCCAGGGCGGACGCCACCGGTACGCCGGCGAGCTGGCCGACGGCGGTGCCGTACACCTCGGCGGAGGACCTGATCTCGGGCAGGATCGCCGCGGGGACGTTCATCGCGGACAGGATGGAGGCGTCCCACTGCAGGGTCTCCAGGTTCATCAGCATGGTGCGCCCGGCGTTGGTGACGTCGGTGACGTGCCGGCCGCCGTCGGTGCCGCCGGTGAGGTTCCAGATCAGCCAGGAGTCGATGGTCCCGAAGGCGATCTCACCGCGCTCGGCGCGGTCCCGGAGCCCGGGCACGTTGTCCAGCAGCCAGGCCGCCTTGGGCCCGGAGAAGTAGCTGGCCAGGGGCAGCCCGGTCTGCTCGCGGAAGCGGTCCTGGCCGTCGCTGCCGCCGAGTTCGTGGCACAGGGCCGCGGTGCGGGTGTCCTGCCAGACGATCGCGTTGTGCACGGGCTTGCCGGTGGCCCGGTCCCACAAGACCGTCGTCTCGCGCTGGTTGGTGATGCCGAGCGCGCTCAACCGGTCGGCGCGCAGCCCGGCCTTGGCCAGTGCCCCGGCGACCACGGCCTGCACCTTGGACCAGATCTCGGTGGCGTCGTGCTCCACCCAGCCCGGCTTGGGGAAGATCTGGCGGTGCTCGCGCTGGTCGACGGCGACGATGGCGCCGCCGTGGTCGAAGATGATGCAGCGGCTCGACGTGGTTCCCTGGTCGATTGCGGCGACGTACTTCTCGGCGGTGTCCGTCATGGCTACCCCTTGGTCGCTGGATCAGAAGGCTGCGTTGTAGATGAGGCCCGCGAGCGCGCCGCCGGCCAGCGGGCCGACGACGGGGATCCAGGCGTAACCCCAGTCGGAGGTGCCCTTGTTGGGGATCGGCAGGAAGGTGTGCACGATCCGGGGGCCGAGGTCGCGCGTCGGGTTGATGGCGTATCCGGTGGGCCCGCCGAGGGACAGCCCGATGCCGACGACGAGCAGCGAGACGATCAGCACCGTGGTGCCGGACTCGCCGAGCCCCTTGGTCAGCCCGAACGCGAGGATCGGCAGGACCAGCGCGATCGTCGCGATGATCTCGGTGATGAGGTTGGCGACCGGGTTCCGGATCTCCGGGATGGTGGAGAAGATGCCGAGTGTCGGCGTCGGCTCCTCCGCGGTCTCCTCGTCGGGCACATTGGCCTGGAACTGGGCGAGATAGACCAGGTACGTCAGGACGGCGCCCAGCATCGCGCCGACGAGCTGGCCGAGCAGATAGACCCAGACCTTGCCCCACTTGCCGGTGTCGACGGCGATGCCGATGGTGACGGCGGGGTTGAGCTGTCCGCCGGAGAGGGGAGCGGCGGTGTAGGCGCCGGCGAGCACGCCGAACCCCCAGCCGAACGCGATCACCACCCACCCCGCGGCCCGGGCCTTGGAGTGTCTGAGGGTGACGGCGGCGCAGACACCGGCACCGAAAAGGATCAGGATGGCCGTGCCGATGACTTCGCCGACGAATATGTCTCCGTTGCTCATGGCGGGCTCCTAGGGCGCTGGCCGGGGAACACCCCGGCACTCCGAGCAGGAACGGTTCCCTTGGGGACGCCAGCCGAAGGCAGGGAAGGTCCCGCGCCCCGCCCGGCGTCTGTGACGAGCGTGCCGTAGCAGCCGAATCGCCCATGGGGGAGCAGGCCTCAGAACAGGAGCGGCCCATGGCGCAGTGCCTGATTACGCCGAGAATGTACGGCGATGTCGACCGACACCGGAAGTTTTCACCGGCACCCAGGGAGCGTCAAGGTCGCCGACGGCAACGATGACAGGCGACCCGTGGGAAAACCGCTTTCACGGCTCCACCGCCGCGTACCCGGCCTGGGTCGGATGCGCACCCGAGCCGCGCCGGATCTCGTGGCCGGGCAGTCCCGCCCGCCCCAGCACCCAACTCGCCCCGTGCAGCGCCTTGGCGGCCTTCTTCAGTGGCGCCAGCCAGGCGGCCGCCTGACGGTGGTCGATCACGCTCCCGGGACCGCACACGACGGTGGCCAGGGACAACGTGACGGGCCGCCCGCCGGCCGCCCAGGGCGCGTCGAGCACCCCGGTGACGAGCGACGCCATCCCCTCCTCGTCGGCGAGCACCAGGAAGTCGTCCCCGCCGATGTGCCCCACCCGCGCGTGGCCGGCCACGGCCTGCTGAAGCGCCCGCCCCACCGAACGGATCAGCTCGTCGCCCGCGGCGAACCCGGCACCGTCGTTCACCTGTTTGAAGTGGTCGATATCGAGCCAGCTGAGCGCGAAGACCCGGCCGTCCGCGATCCACCGGTCCACCTCGCCCGTGATCGCGTCCGAACCGGGCAGCCGGGTCAGCGGATTGAGCCCGGCCGCCTCCTCGACACGGGTCTCGGCGAGGGCCCGTACCAGGTCGGCGAGGCGTACGACGCCCACACAGCGCCCGAGCTGGTCGACGACCGCCACATCGTCCGAGGTGCGGTCCCGCTCGCCGACGGCCACCACGTCCAGTACCTCCCAGGCGGTGGCGTCGACGCCGACCGTGCGCGGTGCGTCGCCCAGTTTGAAGGCCGGGCGGTCCGCGTACAGGGCGTGTCCGTAACGGCCCGACATCGACAGCAGGAAGCGGGAGCGGTGCACCGACCGGACCGGGGCGCCCGTCTGGTCCACCAGGAGGACTCCGGAGACCTCCGGGGAGCCGGTCAGCAGGGCGCGCACCTGCAGCGCGGACGCGGTGACCGGCAGCAGCGCGGCGGGCCGGACGAACTCCCGCACGGACGGCCCCGAGCGCGGTGGGGGCAGGGCGGCGGGGGAGAGCGGCGGAACGTATACCTCCGCCACCGGGATCCGGGCCGGCGGCGCGAACAGCTCGCCCTGGGCCAGCTGTGCCCCGGCCGCCAGCGCCGCCGCGTGCTGCCGTTCGGTCTCCACGCCCTCGACGGCCACCAGGGCGCCCAGCTCCTCGCACAGGGTCCGCATCGCCCGCACCGCGGCCGGCCGGCCGAGCAGCGAGGCGTCGAGCTTGATCAGGTCGGGGGAGAGGTCGGTGAGCAGCCGAAGCGGCACATCCCCGTCGCCGATGCCGTCGGCGCTGATCCGGAAGCCCTGACCGCGCAGTGTCGCGACGGCCTCCAGCAGGGCCCGCTGCGGCACGTGCGTGTACGGCGGCACGATGTCCAGGGTGACCTCCCAGGGCATCCGGCCGGCCTCGCGGATGGCCTCGGGCAGGGCGCCGATGCCGCCCAGGTCGGCGAGCGTCGCTGCGAACACGTTGATGTGCAGCGGCAGCAGTGTCTCCTTGCGCGCCGCGGCGCGGAGCGCCAGCACGGCCAGTCTGCCGTCGAGCTCGGGGTCTCGGCGGGCTTCGGCGAGGATGTCGCCGGTCTCGGGGCGGGCGAGGATCTCCAGTGCGGCGATCCCACCGGTCGTCAGATTGACCACCGGCTGGAAGGCGAAACGGAGAGTATCCGTCCAGGAGGGCACGGGAGCATGATGGCTCCACCGGCGTACGCCCAGGGGCAGTTCATAAGACGTTCACGCAACCGCCCGGGGTGGTGACACGGGGTGTGGGAGCCCCGCTGTCACACCCGTCACGCTAGCGCACCGCTATCACGGACGAGCCGTGCCCGAACAGCCCCTGGTTGGCCGTGATCCCCACGCGCGCGTGGGCTACCTGCCGGTCACCCGCCGTGTCCCTCAACTGCCAGGTCAGCTCGCATATCTGGGCGATCGCCTGAGCCGGCACCGCCTCCCCGAAGGAGGCGAGTCCACCGCTGGCGTTGACGGGTGTGCGGCCCCCCAGGGCGGTCACCCCCTCGCGCAGCAGCTTCGCGGCCTCGCCCTCGCCGCACAGACCGAGATCCTCGTACCACTGCAACTCCAGGGCGGTGGAGAGGTCGTAGACCTCCGCAAGGGAGAGTTCCTCGGGGCCGATGCCCGCCTCCTCGTAGGCGGCCCGGGCGATGGACGCCCGGAACGTCTCGGCCGGGGGCGCCACGGCCGCCGCCGAGTCCGTGGCGATGTCCGGCAGGTCGAGGACCGTGCTCGGATACCGCGGCGTGACCGTGGACACCGCGCGGATGCGCACCGGGCGGGCCACCCCGTGCCGGCGCGCGAAGTCCAGGCTCGACAGCACCAGCGCGGCCCCGCCGTCGGAGGTCGCGCAGATGTCCAGCAGCCGCAGCGGATCGGCGACCACCTGCGAGGCGGCGACCTCCTCGGCCGTGACCCGCTTGCGGTAGCGGGCGTACGGATTCAGCGCCCCCAGGGCCGCGTTCTTCACCTTGACCAGCGCGAAGTCCTCCGGGGTGTCCCCGAACACCGCCATCCGCCGGCGTGCGTACAGCCCGAAGTACGTCGGATTCGTCGCCCCCAGCAGCCGGAAGCGCAGCCAGTCGGGATCGTCGGGGCGGTCTCCTCCGGCGGGCCGGAAGAAGCCCTTGGGGGCCGCGTCCGCGCCCACCACGAGCACCACGTCCGCGAGCCCCGCGAGGATCTGTGACCGCGCCGCGGCGACCGCCTGGGCCCCCGACGCACAGGCCGCGTAGACGCTCGCGACCCGTGCTCCCTGCCAGCCCAGCGCCTTGGCGAAGGTCGCGCCCGCGACATAGCCGGGATAACCGCCACGGACCGTGTCCGCGCCCACGATCGAGCCGACGTCCCGCCACTCCAGCCCGGCGTCCGCGAGCGCCGCGCGGGCCGCCGCCGTCCCGTACTCGACGAAGCTGCGCCCCCACTTGCCCCAGGGGTGCATGCCCACGCCGAGCACCGCCACGTCCGCCGTCATGCCGTCACCCCCGTCGGCCGCCAGTGCCAGGTCGTCCAGGTCGTCTCCGCGTCCTCGCTCAGCACTCCGGGGACGGCCTCGACCTCCATGCCCATCGCCAGATCGGCGACGGTGATCCAGGGAACCGCCTGTCCCAGCACCACGATCCGCTCGGACTCCAGCTCCACAGCGATCAACGCGTACGGCTCCCACGGAAGTTCCGGATCGCTCACATAGGGTGACGGCGGCCGGTATCTGCTGTCGGTGTACGACCAGATCCGCCCGCGCCGGGAGAGCGGCACCTCCTCCAGGTCGCCGCCCGCGCACCCGGGATTGCGGCAGTGGGCGTCCTCGCGCGGGAAGAAGACCGAGGCGCAGGCCCCGCAGCGGGTGCCCAGGAGCCGGAAATCGTCTCCCGCGCCCGTGAACCAGCCTTCGACCGCCGGTGTGCGTGTACCCGACAAAGCTCCTCCAGGGCACCTGATCTGACGGAACGTCAGAAGTGTGCCACGGGCTCCGGGAAATGGGCAGGCCGAGCCGTCGGATCGCATCACGCTGTCCGGTTCCCGGTCGTCCGATGTCGTTTCACTTCCGGAAGGCGACGTTCCCCTGACCGTAAGACGTCGTTCCTGTGATCGGATAAAGTCCGCGCGTGTCCGAAAATCAGCACCCAATTGCCAACTCCGCTCCGGACTCGCACTGTTCGAGCTGCGGAGCGCCGTACGGAGCAGGAGTCTCCGGCTGGCCGCGCACCTGCCCGGCCTGCGGCCACACCGCCTACCGCAACCCGCTGCCGGTGGCGATCGCCCTCCAGCCCGTGTACGACACGAAGGGCACCGCCCTCGTCGTCATCACCCGAACCGTCGCCCCCGCGCGCGGAGGCACCGCGCTGCCCGGCGGTTACGTCGACGACCGCGAGGATTGGCGGCACGCCGTCGTCCGTGAGCTCAAGGAGGAGACGGGCATCGACGCGGCCGCCCGCGACGTACGGCTCGTCGACGCCATGAGCTCACCCGACGGGCACCTGCTGCTGTTCGGTCTCCTCCCGGAACGCCCGGTCGAAGGACTCCCGCCGTCCGGCGCGACGGACGAGACGGAGGGCTGGCACCTGCTGCGCAGACCCGAGGAGCTGGCCTTCCCGCTGCACAGCGTGGCCGTACGCGCGTGGTTCGAGGGCCGCTACTGAGCCCTCCGGCTCACCCCAGCCCCCTGATGTGCACGGGGTGGGACGGCTCGCGCACGCCGTTCTCCCCCACCTGCCCGACCAGCACCCGCCGGCCGTCCCAGCGGGCGACGTAACGCTCGATCTCCGGCTCGTCCCAGCCGTCGCCCGCGTCCGGCACGAACAGTCCGCCCCCCGTCCGTCCCCGCGCGGGCGCCCAGACCTCCAGCCGCGTCCCGCCGTCCTCGCCCCGCACGGGAAGGACGGCACCCGCACGTGCGAGCACCGGGATCCGCGACAGCGGTGCGTCCACCAGCACCTGCCCGGGCCCCTCGTACGCCCGCTCCGTCAGCGTGTCGTACCAGCGCCCCCGGGGCAGCTGCACCGCACGCCGGTCGGCGCCCGGATCCAGCACCGGCGCCACCAGCAGAGCGTCGCCCAGCAGGAACGCGTCCTCGCAGTCGCGCAGCGCCCGGTCCTCGGGAGCTCCCCACCACAGAGGGCGCACATAGGGCGCGCCGGTCCGCCTCGCCAGATGCGCCAGCGTCATGAAGTACGGCAGCAGGCGCCTGCGTTCGAGGAGCGCCACGCGCGCGTGCTCCAGCACCTCGGGTCCGAACTCCCACGGTTCCCGGCGCCCCGCACGCATGCTCGCATGCGTGCGGAACAGCGGCAGGTAGGCGCCGAGCTGGAACCAGCGCAGAAACAGCTCGGGCGACGGACTCCCGTCGAACCCGCCCACGTCCGGCCCGGAGTAGGGCACCCCGCACAGCCCGAGTCCCAGCACCAGCGACAGGGACGCGCGCAGCCCCGGCCAGCCGGTGGCGACGTCACCGGACCAGGTGCCCCCGTAGCGCTGCTGGCCGGCCCAGCCGGAGCGCGAGAACAGGAACGGCCGCTCCTTGGGAGCCAGTTCGCGCAGGCCCTCGTAGGCCGCCTGCGCCATGCACAGCGCGTAGACGTTGTGCGCCTCCCGGTGGTCGCCGCCGCGGCCCTCCAGGTGGTGCCGGGCCGAGCGCGGCAATGTGGACTCGCCGAAGGCGTTGAAGGACGTCGGTTCGTTCATGTCGTGCCAGAACCCGGCGAAGCCCTCGTCGAGCCGCTCCTCGTACAGCCCGCCCCACCACGCACGCACGCGCGCGTGCGTGAAGTCGGGGAAGACCGACTCACCGGGCCAGACCACACCCTCCACCGTCCGCCCCGACTGGTCGCGCACGAAAGCGTCGATGGCCGTCCCGGCGTCGTGGACCGCGTTGCCCGGTTCGGCCTTCACCGCCGGGTCGACGATCGACACCAGCCGGATCCCCTCCCGCCGCAATTCCTCCGCCAGCGTCGGCAGCTTCGGGAAGCGCTCGTGGTCGACGGTGAACACCTGATGGGCGTCGTAGTGGTCGATGTCCAGATGGACGGCGTCCAGCGGCAGACCGCGCTCCTGATAGCCGGCGACGATCCGACGGACCTCCTGCTCGCTGCCGAAGCCCCAGCGCGCGTGGTGGTGGCCGAGCGCCCAGGCCGGCGGCAGCGCGGGCGCGCCGGTGAGCGAGGCCCAGGTGTGCAGCACGCGCGCGGGGGTGCCCACCATCACCCAGCACCGCAGCGGACCGCCGTCCATGCGCAGTTCGCACCGCCCGGTCCGGTCATGGCCGGAACCGGCTCCCTCCTCGCCCTCCCGGAGGGTCACCGTCCCGTCCCACGAGGAGTCGTGGAACACCAGATGCGTGGCCGCGTCCGCGACCACCAGTTGCACGGGCATGGTGAGGTACAGCGGATCGTCGCCAGGCCCGAAGGCATGCCCGGGATCGGTGTTCCACAGCCGGTACGTCCCGTCACGCAGCCGCGGCCCCGAGGCACGCCCCCCGAGACCGAAGAACCGGGCGTCCGCGGCCACCTCCGAGCGCTGCACCCAGCGCGCCGTACCCCCGCCCACCGGCTCCCACCACCGGGGCGGCAGATCACGGCGCAGCAGCACGCCACCGGGCGTGCACACCTCCACCGCCCCGTGCCGCGAGACGCTGACCGTCACCCGCTCCGCCACGACCCGCCAGCCGCCGTCCGTGTCCGGCTCCAGGACCGCCCGCGGATCCGGCTCCGGACAGCGGCCCGCCAGTGCGTACGACGGCTCGGGACCGGCCCCGTCCCAGCCCCAGAAGACCGCCCCGTTCACGGCGACCATGATCCGTAGCTCGGACCGGCCGAAGCGGATCACACCGCCTCCCGCCCCCGGCTCCGCGTCCCGCACCGGCCCCGGCACCCGGGCGCGCTCGGCCCCCCGCGCGGGCAGCCCGGCAGCATCGATCCGCCTCATGCGCCACGCCGCCCGTACGGTACGCAACCCCTGAGCCGCCTTCCTCGAACCGACCACTCTCACCGAACGCACCAGGTCACGACCGTCCATACTGCTCACCCTGCCACTCGGCGCTCCACACACGCGTGCCGTTCAACTGCCGTTCACCCGTGCCGGGACCACATCTTCACGACACGGACTATGTGGAGCGCTCCCTGGTGTAGAAGTCGATCACATGGCATCGTCCCTGTCAGCCTCGTCACGCGCACACCCCAGCCCGTGCGCGAGAGACGCACACCAGCGCAGAAGCCCGGGAGCCGCCCCATGTCGACCGCGAACCCCCAGCCGCTCTGGCGACCCGATCCGGAAAGGATCGCCCAGGCGCACATCACCGAGTTCCAGTCCTGGGCGGCAGAACACCACGGAGCACCCGCCGACGGCGGGTACCCGGCCCTGCACCGCTGGTCCGTCGACCATCTGGACACGTTCTGGAAAGCCGTCACGGAATTCTTCGACGTACGGTTCTCGACGCCCTACGCGCGCGTGCTCGGCGACCGCTCCATGCCCGGCGCTGAGTGGTTCCCCGGGGCACGGCTGAACTACGCCGAGCACGCCCTGCGCGCCGCCGCCACCCGCGCGGACGAACCCGCGCTCCTGTACGTCGACGAGACCCACGAACCCAGCCCGGTCACCTGGGCCGAACTCCGCCGTCAGGTCGGCTCCCTGGCCGCCGAACTCCGCGCCCTCGGCGTCCGCCCGGGCGATCGCGTCAGCGGCTACCTCCCGAACATCCCCCAGGCCGTCGTCGCCCTCCTCGCCACCGCAGCCGTGGGCGCCGTCTGGACCTCCTGCGCCCCCGACTTCGGCGCCCGCAGCGTCCTGGACCGCTTCCAGCAGGTCGAACCGGTCGTCCTGTTCACGGTCGACGGCTACAGCTACGGCGGCAAGGAGCACGACCGCCGCGAGATCGTCGCCGAACTCCGCCGCGAACTGCCCACCCTGCGTGCCGTCGTCCACATCCCGTTGCTGGGCACCCCGGCCCCCGAGGGCGCCCTGGAATGGTCGGCCCTGACCGCCGCCGACACCGAACCCGCATTTGAACAGGTCCCGTTCGACCATCCCCTCTGGGTGCTCTACTCCTCCGGCACCACCGGGCTGCCCAAGGCCATCGTCCAGTCCCAGGGCGGCATCCTGGTCGAACACCTCAAACAGCTCGGCCTGCACTGCGACCTGGGCCCCGAGGACCGCTTCTTCTGGTACACCTCGACCGGCTGGATGATGTGGAACTTCCTCGTCTCCGGCCTTCTCACGGGCACCACGATCGTCCTGTACGACGGCAGCCCCGGCCACCCCGACATCAGCGCCCAGTGGCGCGTCGCCGAACGTACCGGAGCCACCCTCTACGGCACCTCCGCCGCGTACGTGATGGCCTGCCGGAAGGCCGGCGTGCACCCCTCCCGCGACTTCGACCTCTCGTCGGTGCAGTGCGTCGCCACCACCGGCTCGCCGCTGCCCCCCGACGGCTTCCGCTGGCTGCACGACGAGGTCCGTGACGACCTCTGGATCGCCTCCGTCAGCGGCGGCACCGACGTGTGCTCCTGCTTCGCGGGCGCCGTACCCACCCTCCCGGTCCACAGCGGCGAACTGCAGGCGCCCGGCCTCGGCACCGACCTCCAGTCCTGGGACCCCAGCGGCAAACCCGTCGTCGACGAGGTCGGCGAACTGGTCGTCACCAACCCCATGCCCTCGATGCCGATCCACTTCTGGAACGACCCCGACGGCAGCCGCTACCACGACAGCTACTTCGACATGTACCCCGGCGTGTGGCGGCACGGTGACTGGATCACCGTCACCTCGCGCGGCTCGGTGATCATCCACGGCCGTTCCGACTCCACGCTCAACCGCCAGGGCGTACGGATGGGCTCGGCCGACATCTACGAGGTCGTCGAACGCCTGCCCGAGATCAAGGAATCCCTCGTCATCGGCATCGAACAGCCCGACGGCGGCTACTGGATGCCCCTGTTCGTCCAGCTCGCCCCGGGCGCGGTCCTCGACGACGCCCTGTTGAACCGCATCAAGCAGGCCATCCGCCAGCAGCTCTCGCCGCGACACGTCCCCGACGAGATCATCGAGGTCCCCGGCGTCCCGCACACCCTCACCGGCAAGCGCATCGAGGTCCCGGTCAAGCGCCTGCTGCAGGGCACACCCCTGGAGAAGGCCGTCAACCCAGGATCCATCGACAACCTCGGCCTGCTGAGCTTCTACGAGGACCTGGCCCGCAAGCGCGGCTGACCTTCCCGGCGGGCCCGCTCACCCTCCATAGGTGGCCTCGGACTCACCCAGCACGGCGGCGAAGTCCGAGGCCAGCCGCACCGCCTCGGCCGGCTCAAGACCGGAGATCGAGATCCGGACGCCCGGTCCCGCCGACAGCCGGAACCGGGCCCCGGACGCCACCCACCAGCCGTACGACCGCAGGCCGTTCACCACGGCCGACTCGTCCCGCACCGGCACCCACAGGTTCATCCCGCTGGCACCGTGCGAGACGATCCCATACCCGGCCAGTTCGCCGGCCAGCGTCTCCCGGCGCAGTGTGTACGCCGCACGCGCGCGTGCCACCAACGCGCGCGTGTCCTCGTCCGTCATCAGCGCGAGCACGGTCTCCTGCAACAGGTGACTGACCCAGCCCGACGTCAGGAGCAGCAGCCCGTCATGGCGCGCGAGCGTCGTCGCGTCACAGGCGGCCGCCGCCCACCGCAGGTCGGTCCCCAGGAACTTGCTCACCGTCCGCACATGCACCCAGCGCGCCAACCCCGCACCGGTCAGCGAGTGCAGCGGAACGTCGGTCACCGAGGAGGCGTGATCGTCCTCGATCACCAGGACCTCGGGTTCCTCCCGCAGCACCTCGGCCAACGCGTCCCGGCGGGCCGCGGAGAAGCAGCCGCCGTACGGATTCTGCGCCCGAGGGCTGTACACCACAGCCCGCACACCCGCGCGCAGCGCGGAACGCAGGGCCTCCGGACGAATCCCCTCGTCGTCCACGGCGACCGGCACGATCCGCAGCCCCAACGCCGGGACGAGGTCGAGCAGATGGTGGTAGCCGGGGTCCTCCATGGCGACGGCGTCCCCGGGCCGCAACTCCACGGAGAGCAGCCGGCCGACCAGATCCAGAGCCCCGTGCGCGAACGTCACATGCTCCACCGGCACGCCGTCCGGCCGCAGCCAGTCGCGTACGGCCTCCTCGAGGCGCGCGAGCCGGGGCGCCGAACGATGTGAGCGGACGCCTGGGGAGAGCCGGGAGGGCGGCACCAGGCCGGGCAGCAGGGCGGGGTCGGGATGCCCGTCGGCCAGATCGCGGAGCCCCTCCGGAACCCTGGCCGGCCGCCGTGACGCCACGGCCGGAACCGGGGCCACCACGGTGCCGCCCCGCCCGCGCGTGACGACGATCCCGCGCCGCCGCAGTTCCTTGTACGCCGTCGCGACCGTGCCAGGACTCACCCCCAGCTCGTCCGCGAGCCGCCGCACCGGCGGCAGCGCCTCCTCAGGGGCCAACCCGCCCTCCGCCACGCCCTTTTCGACGGACGTGGCAATCCCCTTGGCCGTCGTACCAGTGATCCCATATTGTGTTACCACGTTGGCAAGTATGTATCACTACATAAGTTCCGACAAGGGGGAGCAGTGAAAGCGAAGCCCGGTGCGACCGCACGGCCCCGCCGCATACCCGGAGGCCGCGATGGACGCAGAATGCTCGCCATCGCCCTCGTCGACCGCATCGGCAGCGGCCTGTGGGCATCGGTCTCGGTCCTCTACTTCACCTACGTCTCCGGCCTCTCCCTCGCGGAGGTCGGCACCCTCGTCGCCGTATCGGGCGCCATCGGCATCGGGGGAGCCCCGCTGGGTGGCCGTCTCGCCGACCGGCTGCCCCTCACTCGCGTCCTGGCCGCACTCCAACTCGTCCGTGCCGTCGCCTCCTTCACCCTGCTCACCACCGACAACTACGCTCTGCTGCTCGCCGTCTCGGCCGTCGGCGCCCTCGGAGACCGCGCCGCCAACGTCTTCACGAAGCTCTACGCCACGCGCATCGCGGGACCCGACCGCGTCCGCTACCAGGCCTTCAACCGCACCGTCGCCAACGCGGGCTGGGCCCTGGGCGGCCTCGCCGCCGCGGCGGCCCTCGCCCTGGACACCACCACGGCCTACCGCTGGCTCCTGGCCGGCGACGCCCTCTCCTTCATCGCGGCCGCACTTCTCACCCTGCGCTGCGGCGAACCCCCGTCGCCCTCACGGGTCGTGGCCGGCTCGAAGGCCGAGCCCAGGACCGCGAAGCCGGCCAACCCCTGGCGCGACCGCACCTACCTGGCATACGTCGCGACCGACACCGTCCTCTTCCTCGACGACGCCGTCTTCAAGGTCGGCCTCCCGCTCTGGATCGCCCACAGCGACCAGGTACCCCACGGCCTCGCACCCCTGCTGATGGTCCTCAACAACGTGATGGTGGTGGCACTCCAGGTCCCCCTGGCCCGCTTCGGCACCACCAGCGAAGCCGCCCGCCGACTCCTCGTCCCGCTCTCCGCCGCGTTCGCCCTGGGCGGCATCACGATGGCCCTCTCCGCCACCGGCGGAACGCTCACGGCGATCCTCCTGCTCACCGCCGCGGCCGCCGCCTTCACCGTCGCCGAGATGCTCCACGCCACCATCTCCTGGGAACTCTCCGTCGCCCTGGCACCCGACACCGCCCAGGGCGCCTACCTCGGAGTCCACGGGCTCGCCCAGTCCGCCCAGCGCAGCGTCGGCCCACTCGCCGTCACCACAGCCATCGCCACCGGCCCGTTCGGCTGGACCGCATTCGGCACCGCCATCGCCCTGACCTGCGCAATCCAGCACCGCCTGGTCCGTGACCGGCTACCGCGAACCGCATTGTCAGTGGTGCCGGTTACTGTGAGTGAGCATTGATCGACCGCTCACAGGGGGAACCATGGCGCACATCGACCACCGGACCATGCGACGCGTCCTGCGCCGCGAAATCGCCGGCACCATCGGCCTGCTGACCGACGAACACGACTTCCGCGCCATGCGGCGCTACCGCACCTTCACCTTCGACGACCACCCCACCTACCTCCGGCAGATCGAAGCCCTCCTCAGGACCCGGGCATCGGAGGGCACCCACACCACACTCGCCCTCTTCGACCCCGACGAATACGCCGAGTTCTGCACGGACACCGGACTCACCCCGGACGACCCCGCGAGCCGCACCCGCTTCACCGCCGAACTCGCGGCCACCGGCGCCACCATCCCGTACGACGGCCGACCCCTCACCGACCTCGTCCCCGTCCTCGTCGACGAGGCGGTACGCCAGGCGACCTGGGAGTACGCAGGCACCCTCCTCGCCCGTCTCGGCCCCTGCCCCACCTGCGGCGAGGACATCGGACGCGCCGCCTTCACCCGTGCCTCCCACCTCCTCACCCGCATCCTCGACACCGCCCCGCCAGGCGACCGCCACCTCGTGTGCAGCGTCTCCGGACCACCCGAAACCCTCGTCACCGTCCTCCACGCCGACCAGGGCAGTGAGGGCACCACACACCTCGACGAAGCCGAACTCCTCGAATTCACCAGCGTCCTCGCCCTCGGCCTGGCCACCCGCAGCCCCGGCGGACTCGTGATGCGCACCAGCGCTCCCGGCACCGCCGACCGCATCTACGGCTGGCGACTGCGCGGCGAGGGCCTCCTGCCCCTTACCGCGGGCGAGGTCTTCGACGCCTACTGCACCGACGCCGAATCCGGCGACCTCATCTCCCCGGAACCCGGCGTCGACTACTGCACACCTCCCGACCTCGGAGACCAGGACACGACACCGGGCCATCACCACTGAACGCACCAGGGGCGCTCCACCCACAGGTGGAGCGCCCCTGGAAAGACAGCCTGTCGCGGCCGCGCCCGGCTACTCGCCGGACAGCACCGCCTGAGCCGCCGTGCGCGCCTCGTCCGCGCTGTCGGTGGCACGCGCGGCCGCGGCGGCCCGCTCGCACTGGGCCAGCGTGTACTTGGCCAGCATCGCCCGGACATAGGGAATCGACGCCGCACCCATGGAGAGGGAGGTGACACCCAGACCCGTCAGCACACAGGCCAGCAGCGGATCGGACGCGGCCTCACCGCACACACCACAGCTCTTGCCCTCGGCCTTCGCCGCCTCCGCGGACAGCGCGACCAGGTCGAGCAGCGCGGGCTGCCACGGGTCCTGCAGCCGGGACACCGCACCCACCTGACGGTCCGCGGCGAACGTGTACTGCGCCAGGTCGTTCGTGCCCAGCGACAGGAACTCGACCTCTTGGAGGATCGAGCGCGCCCGCAGCGCGGCCGACGGAATCTCCACCATCGCGCCGAACTTGGCCTGCAGCCCCGCCTCGCGGCAGGCGTCCGCGAACGCCTTCGCGTCGGCACGGTCCGCCACCATGGGCGCCATGACCTCAAGGTGGACAGGCAGCCCCTCGGCGGCCTTCGCCAGCGCCGTCAGCTGGGTGCGCAGCACATCCGGGTGGTCGAGCAGCGTCCGCAGGCCGCGCACGCCCAGCGCCGGGTTCGGCTCGTCCGCAGGGGTCAGGAAGTCCAGCGGTTTGTCGGCGCCCGCGTCCAGGACACGCACGACGACCCGACCCTCCGGGAACGCCTCGAGCACCTGGCGGTACGCCTCGACCTGCTTCTCCTCAGAAGGAGCGTTCTTGCTGTCGTCCAGGAACAGAAACTCGGTACGGAACAGACCGACACCCTCGGCACCGGCCGCCACCGCCGCCGGCACATCGGCCGGTCCGCCGACGTTGGCCAGCAGCGGCACCTTGTGCCCGTCCGCGGTGACACCCGGGCCGGTCGAGGAGGCGAGCGCCGCCTTGCGCTCGGCGGCCGCGGCCTCCAGCTCGGCCTTCTTCTCCGCACTCGGGTTCACGAAGATGTCGCCGGTGCTGCCGTCGACGGCGATCACCGTGCCCTCGGCGAGCTCACCGGCACCCGGCAGCGCCACCACGGCCGGCACACCGAGCGCCCGCGCAAGGATCGCGCTGTGACTCGTCGGCCCGCCCTCCTCGGTCACGAAACCGAGCACCAGCGTCGGGTCCAGCAGCGCCGTGTCCGCCGGCGCCAGGTCCCGAGCGACCAGCACGTACGGCTCGTCACTGTCCGGGACACCCGGCATCGGAACCCCCAGCAGGCGGGCGACGATACGATTCCGCACGTCGTCCAGGTCGGCCACCCGACCGGCCAGGTACTCACCGGCTCCGGCCAGCAGCTCGCGGTAGGCGGCGAACGCGTCGTACACGGCACGCTCTGCGGTGCTGCCGACGGCGATCCGGCGTTCCACATCGGCCATCAGCTCGGGGTCCTGGGCCATCATGGCCTGGGCCTCGAGCACCGCTTGGGCCTCGCCGCCGGCCAGGTTGCCGCGCGCCATCAGGTCGGCCGCCACGGCGTCCACGGCCTGACGGGCGCGTCCCTGCTCCCGCTCCGCCTCTTCCGCCGGGATCTGCTTGGCCGGCGGCTCCAGCACCGCCGTTCCCATGTGCCGAACCTCGCCGATCGCCACACCGTGGCTCACGCCGACGCCTCGCAGCGTTGTGTCCATCTCACCCGTCTCCGATAGTGCGGCGGGTCCCGCCGCCGCGATGGTTGTCGTGGTCGCCGCCTGCTCCGTCGTACGACGGCACGGCGGGGTCGTCAGTCGCAGACGAGTCAGTTCCAGGCGAAGAGACTGTCGCCGGCCTTCACGTCACCGTCTTCACGGAGGTCGGAGAGGGAGTCGGCCGTTGCCTCCAGGGCCACGACGGGGCACACCGGGGACTTGCCGGCGGCCTCGACCTCGGCCGGGTTCCAGCGCACCACGCTCTGACCGCGGGTCACGGTGTCGCCTTTGTTGACGAGGAGCTCAAAGCCCTGCCCATTGAGCTGCACGGTGTCGATACCGAGGTGGGTGAGCACGCCGTGCCCGCTCTCGTCGACGACGACGAACGCGTGCGGGTGGAGAGAGACAACGACTCCGTCCACGGGCGCCACCACCACGGAAGGCTCACGCGCGGGGTCGATGGCCGTGCCCGGGCCGACCATGGCCCCGGAGAAGACCGGATCCGGCACTGCGGCGAGTCCGATGGCACGTCCTGCGAGCGGGGACGTCACGGTGGTCATGGGAAGCCTCCCAGGAGTGGAGCTGCTTACGGGCCGTCACTACCTGTCCCGGACGGCGTACTGAGCAGCAGCGTATGTCATGTGAAGTGGCGGTTCCGCATGGAAGGTACCAGCTAGTGGTCTAGACCACCAGTCTTATCGATTTGCACGGCCTTCGAGGCCCCGTGTACAGTCGTACTCCTGCTTGAGACCGAGCGGCGCCGTAAAGCGTCCTTACTCAGCAGCACCCAAACTTGTTAGATCCTAACTCGGGATCACCTTCCGCATGCCTGCGGGAGGGTGGTCAGAGAGACGGAAAAACACTGATAGAGTTTGGAACACCGAAGGGAAGCCCGGAGGAAAGCCCGAGAGGGTGAGTACAAAGGAAGCGACCGTTCCTTGAGAACTCAACAGCGTGCCAAAAATCAACGCCAGATATGTTGATGCCCCGTCCGTCGGAACATTCCGATGGTCGAGGTTCCTTTGAAAAAACACAGCGAGGACGCTGTGAACGGTCGGATCATTCCTCCGACTGTTCCGCTCTCGTGTGTGTGCACCGGATTACCGGTAAACATTCACGGAGAGTTTGATCCTGGCTCAGGACGAACGCTGGCGGCGTGCTTAACACATGCAAGTCGAACGATGAACCACTTCGGTGGGGATTAGTGGCGAACGGGTGAGTAACACGTGGGCAATCTGCCCTTCACTCTGGGACAAGCCCTGGAAACGGGGTCTAATACCGGATAACACTCTCACGGGCATCTGTGAGGGTTAAAAGCTCCGGCGGTGAAGGATGAGCCCGCGGCCTATCAGCTTGTTGGTGAGGTAATGGCTCACCAAGGCGACGACGGGTAGCCGGCCTGAGAGGGCGACCGGCCACACTGGGACTGAGACACGGCCCAGACTCCTACGGGAGGCAGCAGTGGGGAATATTGCACAATGGGCGAAAGCCTGATGCAGCGACGCCGCGTGAGGGATGACGGCCTTCGGGTTGTAAACCTCTTTCAGCAGGGAAGAAGCGAGAGTGACGGTACCTGCAGAAGAAGCGCCGGCTAACTACGTGCCAGCAGCCGCGGTAATACGTAGGGCGCAAGCGTTGTCCGGAATTATTGGGCGTAAAGAGCTCGTAGGCGGCTTGTCACGTCGATTGTGAAAGCCCGAGGCTTAACCTCGGGTCTGCAGTCGATACGGGCTAGCTAGAGTGTGGTAGGGGAGATCGGAATTCCTGGTGTAGCGGTGAAATGCGCAGATATCAGGAGGAACACCGGTGGCGAAGGCGGATCTCTGGGCCATTACTGACGCTGAGGAGCGAAAGCGTGGGGAGCGAACAGGATTAGATACCCTGGTAGTCCACGCCGTAAACGGTGGGAACTAGGTGTTGGCGACATTCCACGTCGTCGGTGCCGCAGCTAACGCATTAAGTTCCCCGCCTGGGGAGTACGGCCGCAAGGCTAAAACTCAAAGGAATTGACGGGGGCCCGCACAAGCGGCGGAGCATGTGGCTTAATTCGACGCAACGCGAAGAACCTTACCAAGGCTTGACATACACCGGAAACGTCTGGAGACAGGCGCCCCCTTGTGGTCGGTGTACAGGTGGTGCATGGCTGTCGTCAGCTCGTGTCGTGAGATGTTGGGTTAAGTCCCGCAACGAGCGCAACCCTTGTTCTGTGTTGCCAGCATGCCCTTCGGGGTGATGGGGACTCACAGGAGACCGCCGGGGTCAACTCGGAGGAAGGTGGGGACGACGTCAAGTCATCATGCCCCTTATGTCTTGGGCTGCACACGTGCTACAATGGCCGGTACAATGAGCTGCGATACCGTGAGGTGGAGCGAATCTCAAAAAGCCGGTCTCAGTTCGGATTGGGGTCTGCAACTCGACCCCATGAAGTCGGAGTCGCTAGTAATCGCAGATCAGCATTGCTGCGGTGAATACGTTCCCGGGCCTTGTACACACCGCCCGTCACGTCACGAAAGTCGGTAACACCCGAAGCCGGTGGCCCAACCCTTGTGGAGGGAGCTGTCGAAGGTGGGACTGGCGATTGGGACGAAGTCGTAACAAGGTAGCCGTACCGGAAGGTGCGGCTGGATCACCTCCTTTCTAAGGAGCACTTCTTACCGGTTCAGGCCGGTCAGGGGCCAGTACATCGGCGAATGTCCGGTGCTGGTTGCTCATGGGTGGAACGTTGATTATTCGGTCTGGATTCTCGGGTCGGAGGCTGCAAGTACTGCTCTTCGGAGCGTGGAACGCATGATCTTCGGGCGGGGTTCGGCCGGGCACGCTGTTGGGTGTCTGAGGGAATGATCTTCCTTCAGTCGCCGGCCCCAGTGAACTCCAGGCTCTGGCTTGGGGGTGATGGGTGGCTGGTCGTTGTTTGAGAACTGCACAGTGGACGCGAGCATCTGTGGCCAAGTTTTTAAGGGCGCACGGTGGATGCCTTGGCACCAGGAACCGATGAAGGACGTGGGAGGCCGCGATAGTCCCCGGGGAGTCGTCAACCAGGCTTTGATCCGGGGGTTTCCGAATGGGGAAACCCGGCAGTCGTCATGGGCTGTCACCCACTGCTGAACACATAGGCAGTGTGGAGGGAACGAGGGGAAGTGAAACATCTCAGTACCCTCAGGAAGAGAAAACAACCGTGATTCCGGGAGTAGTGGCGAGCGAAACCGGATGAGGCCAAACCGTATGCGTGTGAGACCCGGCAGGGGTTGCGTATACGGGGTTGTGGGATCTCTCTTTCACGGTCTGCCGGCCGTGAGACGAGTCAGAAACCGTTGATGTAGGCGAAGGACATGCGAAAGGTCCGGCGTAGAGGGTAAGACCCCCGTAGCTGAAACATCAGCGGCTCGTTTGAGAGACACCCAAGTAGCACGGGGCCCGAGAAATCCCGTGTGAATCTGGCGGGACCACCCGCTAAGCCTAAATATTCCCTGGTGACCGATAGCGGATAGTACCGTGAGGGAATGGTGAAAAGTACCCCGGGAGGGGAGTGAAATAGTACCTGAAACCGTGTGCCTACAAGCCGTGGGAGCACTTCGGTGTGACTGCGTGCCTTTTGAAGAATGAGCCTGCGAGTTTGCGGTGTGTTGCGAGGTTAACCCGTGTGGGGTAGCCGTAGCGAAAGCGAGTCCGAATAGGGCGTATGAGTAGCACGCTCAAGACCCGAAGCGGAGTGATCTAGCCATGGGCAGGTTGAAGCGGAGGTAAGACTTCGTGGAGGACCGAACCCACCAGGGTTGAAAACCTGGGGGATGACCTGTGGTTAGGGGTGAAAGGCCAATCAAACTCCGTGATAGCTGGTTCTCCCCGAAATGCATTTAGGTGCAGCGTCGTGTGTTTCTTGCCGGAGGTAGAGCACTGGATAGGCGATGGGCCCTACCGGGTTACTGACCTTAGCCAAACTCCGAATGCCGGTAAGTGAGAGCACGGCAGTGAGACTGTGGGGGATAAGCTCCATGGTCGAGAGGGAAACAGCCCAGAGCATCGACTAAGGCCCCTAAGCGTACGCTAAGTGGGAAAGGATGTGGAGTCGCAGAGACAACCAGGAGGTTGGCTTAGAAGCAGCCACCCTTGAAAGAGTGCGTAATAGCTCACTGGTCTAGTGATTCCGCGCCGACAATGTAGCGGGGCTCAAGCGTACCGCCGAAGTCGTGTCATTGCAGCATATAGCCCCAACGGGTGCTGTGATGGGTAGGGGAGCGTCGTCTGCCGGGTGAAGCAGCACCGGAAGGTAGTTGTGGACGGTTGACGAGTGAGAATGCAGGCATGAGTAGCGATTCACACGTGAGAAACGTGTGCGCCGATTGACTAAGGGTTCCTGGGTCAAGCTGATCTGCCCAGGGTAAGTCGGGACCTAAGGCGAGGCCGACAGGCGTAGTCGATGGATAACCGGTTGATATTCCGGTACCCGCTGTGAAGCGTCAAACATCGAACCAGGCGATGCTAAGTCCGTGAAGCCGTTCCGGACCCTTCGGGGAAAGGAAAGTGGTGGAGCCGACGGACCAGACTTGTAGTAGGTGAGTGATGGGGTGACGCAGGAAGGTAGTCCATCCCGGGCGGTGGTTGTCCCGGGGTAAGGGTGTAGGACGCTGTCTAGGCAAATCCGGACAGCACATAGTCTGAGACCTGATGCCGAGCCGATTGTGGTGAAGTGGATGATCCTATGCTGTCGAGAAAAGCCTCTAGCGAGTTTCATGGCGGCCCGTACCCTAAACCGACTCAGGTGGTCAGGTAGAGAATACCGAGGCGTTCGGGTGAACTATGGTTAAGGAACTCGGCAAAATGCCCCCGTAACTTCGGGAGAAGGGGGGCCACACCTGGTGAGAGAGTTTTCCTCTTGAGCTGGGGGTGGCCGCAGAGACCAGCGAGAAGCGACTGTTTACTAAAAACACAGGTCCGTGCGAAGCCGTAAGGCGATGTATACGGACTGACGCCTGCCCGGTGCTGGAACGTTAAGGGGACCGGTTAGCTCTGATTCGTCGGGGCGAAGCTGAGAACTTAAGCGCCAGTAAACGGCGGTGGTAACTATAACCATCCTAAGGTAGCGAAATTCCTTGTCGGGTAAGTTCCGACCTGCACGAATGGCGTAACGACTTCTCGACTGTCTCAACCATAGGCCCGGTGAAATTGCACTACGAGTAAAGATGCTCGTTTCGCGCAGCAGGACGGAAAGACCCCGGGACCTTTACTACAGTTTGATATTGGTGTTCGGTTCGGCTTGTGTAGGATAGCTGGGAGACTTTGAAACTCGGACGCCAGTTCGGGTGGAGTCGTCGTTGAAATACCAGTCTGGTCGTGCTGGATGTCTAACCTGGGTCCGTGATCCGGATCAGGGACAGTGTCTGATGGGTAGTTTAACTGGGGCGGTTGCCTCCTAAAGAGTAACGGAGGCGCCCAAAGGTTCCCTCAGCCTGGTTGGCAATCAGGTGTTGAGTGTAAGTGCACAAGGGAGCTTGACTGTGAGACCGACGGGTCGAGCAGGGACGAAAGTCGGGACTAGTGATCCGGCGGTGGCTTGTGGAAGCGCCGTCGCTCAACGGATAAAAGGTACCCCGGGGATAACAGGCTGATCTTCCCCAAGAGTCCATATCGACGGGATGGTTTGGCACCTCGATGTCGGCTCGTCGCATCCTGGGGCTGGAGTCGGTCCCAAGGGTTGGGCTGTTCGCCCATTAAAGCGGTACGCGAGCTGGGTTTAGAACGTCGTGAGACAGTTCGGTCCCTATCCGCTGTGCGCGTAGGAGTCTTGAGAAGGGCTGTCCCTAGTACGAGAGGACCGGGACGGACGAACCTCTGGTGTGCCAGTTGTTCTGCCAAGGGCATGGCTGGTTGGCTACGTTCGGGAGGGATAACCGCTGAAAGCATCTAAGCGGGAAGCCTGCTTCGAGATGAGGACTCCCACCTCTATAAGAGGGTAAGGCTCCCAGTAGACGACTGGGTTGATAGGCCGGATCTGGAAGCCAGGTAACTGGTGGAGGTGACCGGTACTAATAGGCCGAGGGCTTGTCCTCAGTTGCTCGCGTCCACTGTGTTGGTTCTGAAACCACGAACAGCCCCATGCCAGGGTCACGGCATGGTGCGGCATTCACAGTTTCATAGTGTTTCGGTGGTCATAGCGTGAGGGAAACGCCCGGTTACATTCCGAACCCGGAAGCTAAGCCTCACAGCGCCGATGGTACTGCAGGGGGGACCCTGTGGGAGAGTAGGACGCCGCCGAACTCCTTTTAGAGCTCTGGCTCTTGGGCAACAAGCCCAAGAGCCAGAGCTTTTTTGCGTTGAGGTAGGGTCAGGGAGCAAAGTTGGCTCGTTTCCCACCACAGGAGGCCCCCGGGTGGAGGTCCAGGAGACGCGTGTCCAGACGGACCGGGTCCTCACCATCCCGAACATCCTCAGCATGGCGCGTCTCGTCGGCGTACCCGTCTTCCTGTGGTTGATCCTCAGGCCCGAGTTCGGCGGCCCCAAGAGCGACGGCTGGGCCCTGCTGGTGCTCCTCTTCAGCGGCGTCAGCGACTACCTGGACGGCAAGCTCGCCCGGCGCTGGAACCAGATCAGCAGCCTCGGCCGGCTTCTCGACCCCGCCGCCGACCGGCTCTACGTCCTGTCGACGTTGGTCGGACTCACCTGGCGCGAGATTCTGCCGCTCTGGCTGACGGCCGCGCTACTGCTGCGTGAACTGATGCTGCTGGTGATGGTGGGGATCCTCAGGCGGCACGGCTATCCGCCGCCACAGGTGAACTTCCTCGGTAAGGCCGCGACGTTCAATCTGATGTACGCGTTCCCGCTCCTGTTGCTCAGTGACGGAAGCGGTTGGATCTCGTCACTCGCTGCTATTTTCGGATGGGCGTTCGCCGGGTGGGGTACAACGCTCTACTGGTGGGCAGGAGTGCTCTACGTGGTGCAGGTCCGTCGCCTGGTTCGTGCGGACGCCACAGCCGATTGAGCTCGGCGATTGTCCGGACGTAGTGGCCCTCGATTGCTCTCGATGGCCCGCGGCGGAAAAGTGCGGGACAATCTGGACGGGTGAAGTCGGCTAGACCGTCATCTCTTAGAGGAGGACGCTTCCGACATGAAGGCCGTCGTGATGGCCGGTGGCGAAGGCACACGCCTTCGCCCCATGACCTCAAGCATGCCCAAGCCGCTCCTTCCGGTGGTGAACCGCCCGATCATGGAGCATGTGCTACGGCTGCTCAAAAGGCATGGGCTCACCGAGACCGTCGTCACCGTGCAGTTCCTGGCATCGCTCGTCAAGAACTACTTCGGGGACGGCGAGGAGCTCGGAATGGAGCTCACCTATGCCAACGAGGAGAAGCCACTCGGTACCGCCGGAAGCGTCAAGAACGCCGAAGAGGCGTTGAAGGACGATGCTTTCCTGGTCATCTCCGGCGATGCGCTGACCGACTTCGACCTCACCGAGCTGATCAACTTCCACAAGGCGAAGGGCGCGCTCGTCACGGTCTGTCTGACGCGAGTGCCCAATCCCCTGGAATTCGGCATCACCATCGTCGACGAAGAGGGGAAGGTCGAGCGCTTCCTGGAGAAGCCGACCTGGGGACAGGTCTTCTCCGACACGGTGAACACGGGCATCTACGTCATGGAGCCCGAAGTATTCGACTATGTAGAGGCCGACGTTCCGGTCGACTGGTCCGGCGATGTCTTCCCGCAATTGATGAAGGAAGGCAAGCCGATCTACGGCTATATCGCCGAGGGCTACTGGGAGGACGTCGGGACGCACGAGTCGTATGTGAAGGCGCAGGCCGACGTCCTGGAGGGCAAGGTCGACGTCGACATCGACGGCTTCGAGATATCCCCGGGCGTCTGGGTGGCGGAGGGCGCCGAGGTGCACGCCGACGCCGAACTGCGTGGGCCGCTGTACATCGGTGACTACGCCAAGGTCGAGGCCGGCGCGGAAATCCGTGAGCACACCGTCGTCGGATCCAATGTCGTGGTGAAGAGCGGGGCCTTCCTGCACCGGGCCGTCGTCCACGACAACGTGTACGTCGGGCAGCACAGCAATCTTCGGGGCTGTGTCGTCGGGAAGAACACCGACATCATGCGGGCCGCCCGGATCGAGGACGGGGCGGTCATCGGGGACGAGTGCCTGATCGGTGAAGAATCGATCGTTCAGGGCAACGTCCGGGTCTATCCGTTCAAGACCATCGAGGCCGGCGCGTTCGTCAACACGTCGGTGATCTGGGAGTCCCGGGGGCAGGCGCATCTGTTCGGCGCTCGTGGTGTGTCCGGCATTCTCAACGTGGAGATCACCCCGGAGCTGGCCGTACGGCTCGCCGGCGCGTATGCGACCACCCTGAAGAAGGGGTCCACCGTCACGACGGCCCGTGACCACTCCCGTGGTGCCCGTGCGCTCAAGCGGGCGGTCATCTCGGCGCTCCAGGCCAGCGCCATCGACGTACGGGACCTGGAGAACGTACCGCTGCCCGTGGCGCGGCAGCAGACCGCACGGGGCAGTGCCGGCGGCATCATGATCAGGACCTCGCCAGGGGTGCCCGACTCCGTCGACATCATGTTCTTCGACGGGCAGGGCGCGGACCTCTCGCAGGCCAGCCAGCGGAAGCTGGACCGGATCTTCGCGCGACAGGAGTACCGCCGCGCGTTCCCGGGCGAGATCGGCGACCTCTACTTCCCGGCCAGCGTCTTCGACTCGTACACGGGGTCGCTGCTGCGGAACGTCGACACGACCGGGATCGCCGACGCGGGCCTGAAGGTCGTCGTGGACGCCTCCAACGGCAGCGCCGGGCTCGTCCTGCCCAGCCTGCTCGGCAAACTCGGAGTGGACTCGCTGACCATCAACCCCGGCCTGAACGAGGCCAGGCCCACGGAGACGGCCGACCAGCGGCGGTCGGGCCTGGTGCGGCTCGGTGAGATCGTGGCCTCCTCCGGGGCCGCGTTCGGCGTACGGTTCGACCCGGTCGGCGAGCGGTTGTCCCTGGTGGACGAGAAGGGCCGCATCATCGAGGACGACCGGGCGCTGCTGGTCATGCTCGACCTGGTCGCCGCCGAGCGGCGCAGCGGCCGGGTGGCGCTTCCGGTCACCACGACCCGGATCGCCGAGCAGGTGGCCGCGTACCACGGCACCCAGGTCGAGTGGACGACCACCTCTCCCGACGACCTCACGCGCGTGGGGCGTGAGGAGGGCACCATCTTCGGCGGTGACGGAAAGGGTGGGTTCATCGTCCCCGAGTTCAGCAGTGTGTACGACGGTACGGCCGCCTTCGTACGCCTGATCGGTCTGGTGGCGCGGACGCAGCTCACGCTCAGCCAGATCGACGCCCGGATCCCGCGGGCGCACGTCCTCAAGCGGGACCTGGCGACCCCGTGGGCTGTCAAGGGGCTGGTCATGCGGCGTGTCGTCGAGGCGGCCGGTGATCGCTTCGTCGACACGACCGACGGTGTGCGGGTCGTGGAGACCGACGGACGCTGGGTGATGGTGTTGCCCGACCCGGCTGAGGCGGTCACCCATCTGTGGGCCGAGGGGCCCGACGACGCCTCCGCGCAGGCCCTGTTGGACGAGTGGTCGGCGATCGTGGACAGCGCCGGACGGTAGAAAACACTGCACGCGTGCGTGCCGGACAGGTGTCCCCAGGGGGCCCGTCCGGCACGCCGGTGGGGCCATTCGGAGGTACGGGCCGCGACGTGCGACGATGTGCGGCATGCCGCAGCAACCCCCCGTTCGGAGCAGCGCCACCCGGCCGCAGCGCCCGGACGCCTCCATGTCGTTGATCACCAACGTCATGGACCACAGCCTCGACGACGGGTACGCCGAGGCGGCCGCCCGCAAGCGGGCTCAGGGGCAGGGCGGCGGCATGCCGAAGACCCTCCGGGCGAAGCTGGGGCTCGCCGGCGGTCTGGTGCTCGCGGCCCTGGTGGTGACCCTGGGAGCGGCGCAGGCGCATGTGACGGCGCCGGTCGTGGCCAAGGAGCGCCAGGAGCTCATCGACCGCATCGACCGGGAGACCGCGGCCGCCGACAAGCTCGAGACGAATGTCGACAAGCTGCGTGACGACGTCAGCGACCGCCAGCGCGCGGCGCTGAAGGAGAGCGGCGGCAGCGGGCAGGTGGACCTGATGGGCGTCCTGTCGGGTGCCACGGCGGTGCACGGCCCCGGTGTGAAACTGGTGGTGAACGACGCCAAGGAGGCATCCTCCGGCGGCGACGCCAGCAATCCCCGGGAGACCTCCGGGTTCTCCGACACCGGCCGGGTCCGCGACCACGACATGCAGCGTGTCGTGAACGGGCTGTGGGGTTCCGGCGCCGAGGCGATCTCCATCAACGGGCAGCGGCTGACCGCCCTGTCCGCGATCAGGGCGGCCGGAGACGCGATACTGGTCGACAACAGGCCGCTGGTACCGCCGTACACGGTGCTGGCGGTGGGGGACGGGGCGAAGCTCGGTTCCAGGTTCCAGGACAGTCCGGACGGGCTGTACCTGCACGCACTGGAGCAGAACTTCGACATCAGGGCGACGATCTCCACGGAGAGTGACGTCCAGTTGGCCGCCGCACCGAGCGTGATCGTACGTACGGCGGAGCCGTACACCGAGAAGACTGAGAAGGGCACATCGTGATCGCCGTACTTGGCCTCGTCGTGGGCGTCGTGGCCGGACTTTTGGTCCGTCCTGAGGTTCCGGCGGTCGTCGAGCCGTATCTGCCGATCGCTGTCGTCGCGGCGCTCGACGCCGTCTTCGGCGGTCTGCGAGCCATGCTCGACGGGATCTTCGACGACAAGGTCTTCGTGGTGTCGTTCCTGTCGAACGTGGTGGTGGCCGCGCTGATCGTGTTCCTGGGCGACAAGTTGGGCGTGGGCTCGCAGCTGTCGACGGGTGTCGTGGTGGTCCTCGGTATCCGTATCTTCTCCAACGCCGCGGCGATCCGGCGGCACGTCTTCCGGGCGTGAGCGGCATGAGCGAGAACGAGAACGACAGCGAGAACGGCCGTGAGCACGAGAAGCGGCCGGAGAACCCGCTGCGCAAGGAACTGCCGGACGAGGTGCCCGCCGCGGCGCCGGCGCCCGAACCGGTCGCCGGGCCGGATCCGGAGGCCGGCCTGACCGGTCGCAGGCGACTGGTCCAGGGGCTGTGGCCGCCGCGGGTCAGCCGCGCCCAACTGATCGTCGCCGTGCTGCTGTTCGGGCTCGGATTCGGTCTCGCCGTCCAGGTGGCGTCGAACAGCGACAGCGACAGCGCGCTGCGCGGGGCCCGCCAGGAAGATCTTGTGCGCATCCTCGATGAACTGGACGACCGTACCCAGCGTCTTGAGGACGAGAAGACAGGACTGGAGAAGCAGCGCCAGGAGTTGCAGAGCAGCTCCGACCAGGCGGCGGAGGCCCGCAGACAGACGGCCGAGAAGGAGCGGCAACTCGGCATTCTGGCGGGCACCGTGGCGGCGCAGGGTCCTGGCATCACGATGACGGTCGACGACCCGAAGGGGACGGTGCAGGCGGACATGCTGCTCGACGCGATCCAGGAGCTGCGCGCGGCCGGCGCGGAGGCGATCCAGGTCAACGGGGTGCGGGTGATCGCCGGTACCTACCTGGCGGACTCCGGGAAGAGTGTGAGCGTCGACGGGAACAAGATCACCCAGCCCTTCGTTTTCAAGGTGATCGGCAAGCCGCAGGACCTCGAACCGGCCCTCAACATCCCCGGAGGCGTGGTGCAGACCCTGGAGAAGGAACAGGCGACCGTGTCCGTCGAGCGGTCGGCCAAGATCGTCGTGGATGCCTTGCGACCGGCGAAGGAGCCTGACTACGCTCGGTCGTCCTCACAGTGAACCGGCGGTGCATGGCGGACGTCCGGCGAGGGCATGAGGATGCGGGGGGTCGGCGCACCGGGGAGCGGGTGCGTGGTGGAAACTGTCTGGTGGATACGGACGTTGTGTGGTTGTCCGGGTCGGCCGGTTTATTCAGTCAGGGTTCGTCCTGCCCCACGGGCGGGTCTGTTTCGGTCAAGGGGAATCGCCCGTGAAGTTGTTTGCGAAGTTGTTCGGCAAGAGCGCGCGAGAAGGCAGCGACAACGCGACCGCTCGCCATCGTGCACAGCCCGACGAGGAGGGTCAGCGCCCGCTGTTCCGGGATCAGGTGGCTGGTCCGGGGGGTGACATTTCGGGAGGTCAGGGCGCGCCGTCAGTTGACCCGTCCCAGTCCGGCGGCATAGGTTTCGGGCAACCGTCAACCTCAGGTGCGGGTGGAGGGTTCGCCTCCGGCCCGTACGCGTCCAACGCCCCGGCGGGGCAGCCGCGGCAGGAGGATCCGTCGATGTCGGCCCTGGTTTGTACGAGGTGCGGTAACCGCAACGCGGAGAACGCCCGCTTCTGTTCCAACTGTGGTGCCCCGCTGCGTGCGGGTGCCGTCCCCGAGCGTGCGGCGGAGACGACTTCCACGATCTCGATCTCCGGCCTGGAGGCCTACGACGCCGAGGTCACCGGCCAGACCCAGGTGCCGGCGCTCTCGCCCGAGGCCCAGGCGGCCGTCGACGCGCTGCCGGTGGGCTCGGCCCTGCTGGTCGTGCGCCGTGGCCCGAACTCGGGCAGCCGCTTCCTGCTGGACAGCGACCTGACCACGGCCGGGCGTCACCCGCAGAGCGACATCTTCCTGGACGACGTGACGGTCTCGCGTCGGCACGTGGAGTTCCGCCGTCAGCCTGACGGTTCGTTCACGGTGGCCGACGTGGGCAGCCTCAACGGCACGTACGTCAACCGGGAGCGCATCGACCAGGTCGCTCTGTCGAACGGTGACGAGGTCCAGATCGGCAAGTACCGGCTGGTCTTCTACGCGAGCCGGCAGGGCATCTGACCCTCCGGACCTCGTCCGGGGGATCCGAGGGAAGAAGGTCCATGCTGCACACACCGAGCGGCGGTACCGGTCACGGCACCGCCGCCACGGAGACCGGGCTGATGAGTATCGGCACGGTGCTGAACGTGCTGCGCGACGAGTTCCCCGAAGTCACCATCTCCAAGATCCGCTTCCTGGAGTCGGAGGGGCTCATCGAGCCGCGCCGCACCCCTTCCGGGTACCGCAAGTTCAGTGCCGGGGACGTGGAGCGGCTCGGACACGTCCTGAGGATGCAGCGGGACCACTATCTGCCGCTCAAGGTCATCCGGGAGTACCTGGACGCCATGGAGCGCGGTGAGGCCGTACAGCTGCCCGTACTGGGCCGGCAGCGGGACGGCGAGGCCGTACAGCTGGGCCCCGAGCCGCCCGCTGTGGCCCGGATCGGGCGGGACGAGCTGCTCGCGGCTGCCGGGATCGACGAGAGCTGTCTGAAGGAGTGGGAGTCGTACGGGCTGATCGCTCCCCTGCAGGACGGCGTGTACGACGCCGAGACGGTCACGGTGGCCACGCTCGTGGCCGAGCTGGGCCGGTTCGGGATCGAGCCGCGCCATCTGAGGGTGATGAAGGCCGCGGCCGATCGTGAGGCGGGCCTGGTGGACCAGGTGGTGGCCCCGCTCAGGCGTCACCGCAACCCGCAGACCAGGGCCCATGCGGAGGCCCGTGCGAAGGAGCTGGCGGCGCTCACGGTGAGACTGCACGCCGCGCTGGTGCAGACCGCGCTCGGGGTGCGGCTGCCGTGACGGTCGTGACAGGACCCGGGCCTAGGCCGGATCGGGCGCGCGTTTTTGGCCCGACTACCCAAACGTCCCGGGCACGGCCTAGGGTTGCTGTGTGAACGAGCTCGATGTCGTAGGTGTCCGGGTGGAAATGCCCTCCAACCAACCGATCGTGCTCCTGCGCGAAGTGGGAGGCGACCGCTACCTCCCCATCTGGATCGGGCCGGGGGAGGCGACGGCGATCGCTTTCGCCCAGCAGGGCATGGCCCCTGCGCGACCGCTGACCCACGACCTGTTCAAGGACGTGCTGGAGGCCGTCGGTCAGGAGCTCACCGAAGTACGCATCACGGACCTGCGTGAAGGCGTCTTCTACGCGGAGCTGGTGTTCGCCAGCGGCGTCGAGGTGAGCGCCCGTCCGTCCGACGCGATAGCGCTGGCGCTGCGCACCGGAACGCCGATCTACGGCAGTGACACGGTGCTGGACGACGCGGGCATCGCGATCCCGGACGAGCAGGAGGACGAGGTGGAGAAGTTCCGCGAGTTCCTCGACCAGATCTCGCCCGAGGACTTCGGCACCAGCAGCCAGTGAGGACAGAGCGGCCCGTCACCCGCCGGAAGGCAGGTGGCGGGCCGGTTCACGGCTGGGCATGCGTAACTCATGGGCAATTGCCAGCGGCCATTGAGAGCGTCCTACGGCTTCCCGCCAGAGCATTCGGCTAGCCTTTCCCCGCGGTGGAGCACGGGAAACCACTCCTAGGGTGATTATCACTCGGCGTGCCGAGTGTGGCGATCGTTGACGCGCCCCTGGTGACTGCCTACCGTCGAGAAGGCAGGTCAAGGACGGAGGTCGGCGTGAGAAGCAGCGGCGACGGTACGGCTGGGGGTGCCCCGGGACGCGGTCTCGGGGAGAGCGGTCCGTACGCGCTTCACGGCAGCGCGGCCGGTCGCACCCCGCAGCGGCCGGCGGCAGTGCCGAGCGGCGGAGGGGCGGCGTCCATGGCGACCGAGGAGATCGGCTACCGGGGGCCCACGGCCTGTGCGGCGGCTGGCATCACCTATCGGCAGCTCGACTACTGGGCCCGCACCGGTCTGGTCGAGCCCAGCGTGCGGCCCGCCTACGGGTCGGGTACGCAGCGGCTGTACAGCTTCCGGGACGTGGTCGTCCTGAAGATCGTCAAGCGATTCCTGGACACCGGGGTGTCCCTCCAGAACATCCGTACAGCTGTTCAGCACCTCAGGGAACGCGGTTTCAGCGATCTGGAGCGCATGACCCTCATGAGCGACGGCGCCACGGTCTACGAGTGCACCTCGCCGGACGAGGTGCACGCCCTGCTCCAGGGCGGCCAGGGCATCTTCGGTATCGCGGTCGGAGTGGTCTGGCGGGACGTAGAAAGCGCACTCTCCCAGCTGCACGGCGAGCGCGTGGACACCGGGGAGACGCTCGTCGGGCACAACCCCGCCGACGAGCTGGCCCGGCGGCGCAACCGGGCGGTCTGAACTCCTGGCCCGAAGGCGCTTGGCCTGACGACCGTCGTGACAACGCCCCGGCACGCGACCGTGCCGGGGCGTTGTCAGTGCTGTGGTGCAGCATCGGACATGTGAGAAACGCGCCCACGATCCTGCATCTCGACATGGATGCCTTCTTCGCCTCGGTGGAGCAGGCGTCCAAGCCGAGTCTGCGCGGGAAGGCCGTGATCGTGGGCGGGCTCGGACCACGCGGTGTGGTGGCCACCGCGTCGTACGAGGCCCGGGTGTTCGGGGTGCACTCCGCGATGCCGATGGCCCAGGCACGCAGGCTGGCGCCGAACGCTGCGTATCTCGTGCCGCGCTTCGGGCTGTACCGGTTGATCAGCGAGCAGGTGATGGGGCTGCTGCGCGCGCTGTCGCCGCTGGTGGAGCCGCTGAGCCTGGACGAGGCGTTCGTGGATCTGGAGGCCGCCGGGGCGGCCTGGGACGCGCCGTCGGCGCGATCGGTGGGGGAGAGGCTGCGCGCGGACATACGGGCCGTCACGGCGCTCTCCGGGTCCGTCGGGCTCGCCGCCTCCAAGATGCTCGCGAAGATCGCCTCCGAGCAGGCCAAGCCGGACGGTCTGGTGCTGATCGAGCCGGGTACCGAGCGGGCGATGCTGGGACCGATGCCGGTGCGGACGCTGCCGGGGGTGGGGCCGGCGACGGGGGACCATCTGCGGCGGGCCGGCATCACCACCGTCGAGGAGATCGCCGAGGCGGGCGAGGACGAGCTGGTGCGGCTGCTGGGCAAGGCGCACGGACACGGGCTGTACGCGATGGCCCTGGCGCACGACGAGCGGCCCGTGGTGGCGGAGCGGGAGACCAAGTCGGTGTCCGTCGAGGACACGTACGACGTGGACATCCACGACCGGATGCGGGTGGGCCTGGAGGTGCAGCGGCTGGCTGACCGGTGTGTACGGCGGCTGCGGGAGGCCGGGCTGTCGGGACGCACGATCGTGCTGAAGGTGCGGCGGTACGACTTCTCGACGCTGACCCGTTCGGAGACGCTCAGAGGTCCCACCGATGACCCGGCGGTGGTGCGGGAGGCGGCAGCACGGTTGCTGGACTCGGTGGACACGACGGGGGGTGTGCGGTTGCTGGGGGTGGGGGTGTCGGGGCTGGCCGATTTCACGCAGGAGGACCTGTTCGCGCAAGCGGCGGCCGAAGAGGGGGCGGACGTCCTGTCGGAGGAGGCCGTCCCCGAGCCGGTCGCCGAGCAGGAGGCGGCCGCCGAGCGGCGCTGGCGTGCGGGACACGATGTGCGGCATGCCGAGTACGGACACGGATGGGTGCAGGGGAGCGGGCTGGGCAGGGTGACGGTGCGCTTCGAGACGCCGGGGTCGCTGGTGCCGGGGCGGGTGCGGACGTTCCGGGTCGACGACCCCGAACTGGAGCCGGCGGATCCGTTGCCGCTGGTGCCGGGAGACCGGTTGGGCAGCGCCTCGTAAGGGGCGCGGGGAACTGCGCGACCAGCCCCCACCCACCCGCAGGCGACCGACGGCCTGGCAGGCACCCCCCTTCGGCGGCACCCCCTTCGGCGCTCACGCCCCCGCGTCCTCCGTTCCCGCCAGCTTGCCGAAGTCGTGGTCCGGGTGGTCCGGGGGCGGGGCGGTCGTGTCCAGGCCGTAGTGGTGGTAGAGCTGGAGTTCCTGTTCCGGGGACAGATGGCGGCCCACGCCGAAGTCGGGCGCGTCTTTGATCAGGGTGCGGTCGAAGGGGACCTGGAGGGTGCCCTCGACCAGTTCGCTGGGTTCCAGGGGCACGAAGGCGTCCCGGGAGAACAGGCCGGTGCGTATGGCCGCCCACTCCGGCACTCCGGTCGCGTCGTCGAGGTACACCTCGTCGATCGTGCCGATCTTCGTGCCGTTGCGGTCGAACGCCTTGCGGCCGATCAGGTTGCGCGGATCGATGTCGGTCTGCACGGGCCCTCCACTTGGTCGCAAATCATCCGTAAGCACTACAAAAGAGCACATTCAAGGAGGCGGCCACTCGAAGGCCCGTGCGTTGCCCTCGCTGGTAGGCTGGCAAGCGGCTGCTGACCCCGTGCGGGAGAGTCCTCCGGGCAACCGGAGGCGCCGAAGGAGCAAATCCTCCCCGGAATCTCTCAGGCCCACGTACCGCATGGACGAGGTCACTCTGGAAAGCAGGGCGGGTGTCGACGGTGTCCGCCCTCACCGACGGTGAAAGCCGGAGCCTTCGGGCATCCGGTGAAGCTCTCAGGTTGAGATGACAGAGGGGGAGGCCGTCGGGGTACCCGCGCCGGGGTACCCCTCGAAGGTCGCGTCAGACCAGGAGGCCTCCGCAATGACCGCCCACCGCCCTTCGCTTTCCGAACTCGAACAGGGGATCCCGTTCGAGCAGCGTCACATCGGGCCCGATCACGAGGCCCAGGCGAAGATGCTCGCCCAGGTCGGGTACGGCTCGCTGGACGAGCTGACCGCCGCCGCCGTGCCGGACGTGATCAAGAACGCCGACTCCCTGGAGCTGCCGGGAGCCCGCACCGAAGCCGAGGTGCTGGCCGAGCTGCGCTCGCTCGCCGACCGCAACCAGGTGCTCGACTCGATGATCGGGCTGGGGTACCACGGGACCTTCACACCGCCCGTCATCCTGCGCAACGTCATGGAGAACCCCGCCTGGTACACGGCCTACACGCCGTACCAGCCGGAGATCTCCCAGGGGCGGCTGGAAGCCCTGCTGAACTTCCAGACGGTGGTCGCCGACCTCACCGGGCTGCCCACCTCCGGTGCCTCGCTGCTCGACGAGGGCACGGCCGCGGCCGAGGCCATGTCCCTGTCGCTGCGCATGGGCAAGAACAAGAAGGGCGTCTTCGTCGTCGACGCGGACGCGCTGCCGCAGACCGTCGCCGTTATCCAGACCCGGGCCGAGCCGACGGGCGTGGAGGTCGTCGTCGCGGACCTGAGCGACGGCATCCCGGCGGACCTCGCCGCGCGTGAGATCAACGGCGTGCTCGTCCAGTACCCCGGCGCCTCCGGTGCCGTACGCGACATCAAGCCGGTCGTCGAGCAGGCGCACGAGCTGGGCGCGCTCGTCACCGTCGCCGCCGACCTGCTCGCACTGACCCTGCTGACCTCGCCGGGCGAGCTGGGCGCCGACATCGCCGTCGGCACCACCCAGCGGTTCGGTGTGCCGATGGGCTTCGGCGGTCCGCACGCGGGCTACATGGCGGTCCGCGAGAAGTTCGCCCGCAGCCTGCCCGGGCGGCTCGTGGGCGTGTCCGTGGACGCCGACGGGCACAAGGCCTACCGGCTGGCCCTGCAGACCCGTGAGCAGCACATCCGGCGCGAGAAGGCCACCAGCAACATCTGCACCGCGCAGGTGCTGCTCGCCGTGATGGCCGGCATGTACGCCGTCTACCACGGGCCCGAGGGGCTCAAGGCCATCGCGCAGCGCACGCACCGGTACGCCACGATCCTCGCCGCCGGGCTCAAGGCCGGCGGGGTCGAGATCGTGCACGGCGCCTACTTCGACACCCTCACCGCGCGCGTGCCCGGCAAGGCCGCCGAGGTCGTCGCCGCAGCCCGGCAGGGCGGGGTCAACCTGCGGCTCGTCGACGCCGACCACGTCTCCATGGCCTGTGACGAGACCACCACCCGCGCCCAGCTCGGCGCCGTGTGGACGGCGTTCGGAGTCGAGGGCGACGTCGAGGCGCTGGACGAGGCCGCCGAGGACACCCTGCCCCAGGCGCTGCTGCGCGGCGACGGCTACCTGACCCACCCCGTCTTCCACGACCACCGTTCCGAGACCGCGATGCTGCGCTACCTTCGCAGGCTCGCCGACCGGGACTACGCGCTGGACCGGGGCATGATCCCGCTGGGCTCCTGCACCATGAAGCTCAACGCGACCACCGAGATGGAGCCGGTCACCTGGCCCGAGTTCGGCCAGCTGCACCCCTTCGCGCCCGCCGAGCAGGCACAGGGCTACCTGACCCTCATCCACGAGCTGGAGGAACGGCTCGCCGAGGTCACCGGGTACGACAAGGTGTCTCTCCAGCCCAACGCCGGATCGCAGGGCGAGCTGGCCGGACTGCTCGCCGTACGCGCCTACCACCGGGCCAACGGCGACGCGCAGCGGACCGTGTGCCTGATCCCGTCCTCCGCGCACGGCACCAACGCCGCCAGCGCCGTCATGGCCGGGATGAAGGTCGTCGTGGTGAAGACCGCCGGGGACGGCGAGGTCGACGTCGAGGACCTCCGGGCGAAGATCGCGCAGCACCGGGACGAACTGGCCGTGCTGATGATCACCTATCCGTCGACGCACGGTGTGTTCGAGGAGCATGTCGCGGACATCTGCGCTCAGGTACATGAGGCCGGCGGTCAGGTGTACGTCGACGGCGCGAACCTGAACGCCCTGGTCGGGGTCGCCAAGCCGGGCCACTTCGGCGGTGACGTCTCGCACCTCAACCTGCACAAGACCTTCTGCATCCCGCACGGCGGCGGCGGCCCGGGCGTCGGCCCGGTGGCCGTACGGGCCCACCTGGCGCCGTACCTGCCCAACCACCCGCTGCAGCCCGCCGCCGGGCCGGAGACGGGCGTCGGGCCCATCTCGGCCGCGCCGTGGGGCTCCGCGGGGATCCTGCCGATCTCGTGGGCCTACGTCCGGCTCATGGGCGGCGAGGGCCTGAAGCGCGCCACCCAGGTGGCCGTGCTCAGCGCCAACTACGTCGCCAAGCGGCTGGAGCCGCACTTCCCCGTGCTCTACACCGGGCCCGGCGGGCTGGTCGCGCACGAGTGCATCATCGATCTGCGGCCGCTGACCAAGGCGACCGGTGTGAGCGTCGACGACGTCGCCAAGCGGCTGATCGACTACGGCTTCCACGCGCCCACCATGTCGTTCCCGGTGGCCGGCACGCTGATGATCGAGCCGACCGAGTCCGAGGACCTCGGCGAGCTGGACCGGTTCTGCGAGGCGATGATCGCCATCCGCGCGGAGATCGACAAGGTCGGCGCCGGGGAGTGGACCGCCGACGACAACCCGCTGCGGGGTGCTCCGCACACCGCCGGCGCGCTCGGTGGGGAGTGGAAGCACGGCTACACCCGGGAAGAGGCCGTCTTCCCGGCCGGGGTGTCCGCCGCCGACAAGTACTGGCCGCCGGTGCGCCGGATCGACCAGGCCTACGGTGACCGGAACCTGGTGTGCTCGTGCCCGCCGCTGGACGCGTACGAGGACTGATCCGCGGTACGGACATGGCAGAGGCCCCGCTTCGGCGGGGCCTCTCGTGCGTCTACGCCGGGTACGCGTGCGTCTGGGTGGCCTTCACCGTCGCCCAGACCGCGACGCCGGGGTGCAGGTCCAGTTCGGCCGCGGCGACCGTGGTGAGGTCGGCGGCGAGGGGGAGTTCGCCGGTCAGGTCGGCGCGGATCTGGTCGCCGTGGGTTTCGAGGCCGGCGACCTCGCAGCGCCAGAGGTTGCGGGCGCTGGCGCCGGTGGGGCGGTCCCGGAAGAGGGTGACGGCGCTCGGCGGGAACGCGACGAAGGCGTCACCGGTGAGGTCCTCCGTGGTGCTGATCGAGGGGCCCGCCTCCAGTTTGACCGTGTGGCCCTCGGCCCGGCCCCGGTAGAGGTTGAGGCCGACCAGATGGGCGATGTAGTCGGTGCGCGGGTGGCGGGCGATGTCGGCGGGAGTGCCCTCCTGGACGACCCGGCCCTGTTCGATGACGACCAGGCGGTCGGCCAGCACCATGGCGTCCAGCGGATCGTGGGTGACCAGGATGGCCACGGCCTCGAACTCAGCCAGATGGCGGCGGAGCTGGGACCGTACGTCCAGGCGGGTGCGGGCGTCCAGCGCCGCGAGGGGTTCGTCCAGGAGCAGCAGGCGGGGGCGGGTGGCCAGGGCACGGGCCAGCGCGACGCGCTGCGCCTGGCCGCCGGAGAGACGGCGGGGCTTGGCGCCGGCGTGCTCGGCGAGGCCCATACGGTCCAGCCACTTGGCGGCCTGGGCGCGGGACTCGGCCTTGGTCGCGCCGTGGCAGCGGGGGCCGAAGGCGACGTTGTCGAGGGCCGTGAGGTGGGGGAAGAGGAGGTAGTCCTGGAAGACGACGCCCACCGGGCGGGATTCGGGGGGTGTCCCGTCCAACTCCTCGCCGTCGAGCCGTAGACGGCCGGAGGTGAGGGGGGTCAGGCCGGCGAGGGCGCGGAGGGCGGTGGTCTTGCCCGCGCCGTTGGGGCCCAGCAGGGCGACGACCTCGCCGGGGGCGGCGGTGAGGGTGAGATCGAGGTGGAAGGCGGGGCGGGCCACGACGAGATGCGCGTCGAGCCCGTCGGGGATCGGGTCCGTCATTTTTCCTTACGCCCCCGCCATCCACCGGTCCCGCAACCCCGCGAGCACCGCGATCGACACCGTCAGCAGCACCAGGCTGAGCGCGATCGCCGCCTCGGGGTCGTTCTGGAGGGCGAGGTACACCGCGAGGGGCATGGTCTGGGTGCGGCCGGGGAAGTTGCCGGCGAAGGTGATCGTCGCACCGAACTCGCCCAGTGCGCGGGCCCAGGCCAGGACCGCACCGGCCGCGATGCCGGGGGCGATGAGGGGGAGCGTGACCCGGCGGAACGCGGTGAAACGGGACGCGCCCAGGGTCGTGGCCGCCTCCTCGTAGCGCGGGTCGGCGGCGCGCAGCGTGCCCTCGACGCTGATCACCAGGAACGGCATCGCCACGAAGGACTCGGCGACGACGACCCCGGCCGTGGTGAACGGGAGGGTGATGCCGAACCAGGAGTCCAGCCACTGGCCGACCACCCCGTTGCGGCCGAGGGCGAGCAGCAGGGCCACACCGCCCACCACCGGCGGCAGGACGAGGGGGAGGGTGACCAGCGCCCGTACGAGACCCCGGCCGGGGAACTCCGTGCGGGCCAGCAGCCAGGCCAGCGGAACGCCCAGCACCAGGCTCACGGCCGTCGCCGCCGTCGCGCTGAGCAGGGACAGCTGGAGGGCCTGCCACACCTCCGTGCTGGTCAGGAGCGACGGGAGGCTGCTCCAGGGGGCACGCAGGAGGAGGGCCAGCAGGGGCAGCAGGAGGAACGCCAGAGCTACCGCTCCGGGGAGGAGGAGCGGTAGCGGTACGGCTGTCCGGACGCGCCGGCGCCGCGGGCCGCCCCGGAGGGTGCCGGCCACGGCGCCGGACTCGTCGGCCTTCGTCACGGCTTGAGGAACCCGGCCTCGTTCAGGACCTGCTGGCCCTCGGCGGACTGCACCAGCGCGATGAACGCCTTGGCCACCGTCGGGTTCGGGGCGTTCTTCAGCAGGGCGATCGGGTAGTCGTTGATGGCGTTGGCGGACTCGGGGAACTCCACGCCCTCCACCTTGCTGCCCGCGGCCTTCACATCCGTCTTGTAGACGACGGCCGCGTCGGCCTCCTTCAGCACCACCTTGTTGAGGGCGGACTTCACGTCCTCCTCGTAGGAGGCCGGGGTCAGCTTCAGCTTGCTGGCGTCCAGGGCCTTCTGCGCGGCGGCGCCGCACGGCACCGTCTTGTCGCACAGCACGACCTTCAGCGAGGGCTTGGTGAGGTCCTTCAGGGAGGAGATCTTGTCGGGGTTGCCCGGCAGGGTGGCGATCTCCAGCTGGTTGCGGACGAAGGTGGCAGGCGTGGTGTCGGTGTCGTTCTTGGCCGTCACGAGCGCCATGGTCTTGGCGCTCGCGGCCGCGAAGACGTCGGCCGGCGCACCGCTGGTGATCTGCGCGGCGAGGGTGTCGCTGCCGCCGAAGCTGAAGGTGACGGTGGTGCCCGGGTGCGCCTTCTCGAAGTCGGCCTTGAGCGTGGTGAAGCTCTCCTTGAGGGAGGCCGCGGCGAAGACGGTGATCGAGCCGGACAGCTTGGGCGAAGCCGACGACGAGGTGTCCGACTTCGTCTTCGCGGACGAGTTGTCGTCCGAGGACGAGGACGAGCAGGCGCTCAGGGCGAGCAGGGCCGCGACCGAGGCACCGGCCATCTGGAGCGTCCGACGGGTCCGGCGCACGGAACGGGTCATCACGAGAGAACTCCTCTGAAATCGACTGAACAAGCTGTCGCGCCCTGCTGCGACCTGTGTATCAGCCGCCTGGCGATGATACTGCCGCATTTGCCAGGCGTAAGTCTTCTGTCACATCGCATGAGCTGCATACTTGTGACTTGGGCCTGGCATGTGCGTTTGTACGGTGAGCTGCCGCGGGTACCGTCATCCGGGAGGTGGCCGCACATGACGCTCGCCGAACTCGTCCTCACCGGAGATCTGGCACGGCCGGCCCGGCTCACCGTGCCCGACCTGCTGCGCTGGCCCCAGCACCGGGCGCGGGTCAGCTTCGAGTGCGCCACCAGCGGCGTCCAGCACCACGGCTTCACCGGCCCGCGGCTGTACGACGTCCTCGCCGACGCGGGCCCGGGCTTCGACCCCGCGCGGCGCAAGGACCGGCTGCGCTTCCTGATCGCGGTCACCGGCGCCGACGGTCACCACGCGCTGCTCTCCTGGGCCGAGATCGACCCCGATTTCGCGCACGCTCCGGTTCTGCTCGGCGTGAGCATCGACGACACCCCGCTGGACCGGGCGGGTCCGCAACTGGTCCTGCCCCAGGACCGCTGCGGCGCCCGGCACATCAGCGGGATCAGGGCGATACGGGTGGACGGTGGGTACGACGGCTGGCATCCGGTGCCCGCCGCACCAGGTCATGCGTCAGCGGCGGCTCCGTGAAGCACGCCGGCCACCGACCTGCCCGGCGCCCGGCCCGCTCACCTCGTCACACGCGGTCGATGTGCACATTCGTCGACTTCACCCGGGCGGTGGCCTCCATGCCGACCTCCAGGCCGAGTTCCTCGACGGCCTCGCGGGTCAGGAGGGAGACCAGGCGGTGCGGGCCGGCCTGGATCTCGACCTGGGCGGCCACGTCACCCAGCTTGATCGCGGTGACGATGCCGGGGAAGGCGTTGCGGACCGAGGTGTAGGAGGCATCCTCGTCGCCCGCGCCGGACTTGGCCACTTCGACGGAGAACGCGGCGAGGTCCTTGCCGTCGATGAGCCGTCGGCCGCCCTCGTCGCGATGGGTGGCCATCCGGCCCGCGTCGGCCCAGCGGCGGGCGGTGTCCGGGCTGACGCCGAGCAGACGTGCCGCCTGGCCGATCGTGTAGGAAGGCATGGGCTCACGATAGGGGCAGGTGGCGGGGCACGCGGACATCGGGCCGGTGGTCAGCTGAGGCCGGACGCCTTCAGGACCGCGCGGGCGTTCATGTCGTCGATCTCGTGCCCGAGCCGTGCGAGCACCTCGGCGCCCCGGCGCAGGGTGCCGCGTTCCAGGGAGCGCCGCACGCCGGTGTCCAGTTCGTGCCAGAGCAGGGGGTTGGCGTGCAGGACGTACGGGTCCAGCTCCAGCCGGTTGCCGGCGAGGTCGCGCAGGACCAGATGGGTGGAGACGTCGCCGTACTGGCCGACATAGACGAGGCGGTCGGTACGGACGGTACGGCGGCGGAGCGGGCCGTGCACGGTCAGCCAGCCGGGGCCCGCGGTGACCCGGGCCGGCAGCAGCATGCTGAGGATCGCGGCCGACAGGGCGACCCAGAGCAGGGCGCGGGCCGGGGTGAGAGTACCGGCGTCCCAGTCCACCAGGAGCGTGAGGCCGCCGAAGCCCAGAGCGCAGCCGACGGCCAAGCGCGCGCTGCCACGCCAGGTGCGGTCACCCGCCGCCCGGCCGCCGCCTCTTCTGTCCACCATGAGGCCGACGGTAGGGGGCCGGTGGGCGCACGGGACCGGCCCCTGACGGGCTTCTTATGCGGACCGAGCGGTTATTGACGGGATTCTTACGGCACGAGCGCACCCCTGGGATACGGGCTCAGCCTGTGTGGACGCGCGGCCGCCGGGAGCGGTCCGGCTCCGCCTCGCGCAGTACTTCGCGGGTGACCGGGGCGACCTCGCCCTGGCCGAAGAGGAAGAAGCGCAGGAAGTTGGCGAACGGGCCGCCCTCGGTCCATTCGAAGTAGATGTGCGGGATGGCGCCGGTCTCGTCGCGGACGTGGAGCAGGAGCGCGGCCAGGGCGTTGGGGATGGAGGCCGATTCCAGGGTCAGGACGCGATAGCGGTTGTGCAGGACCTCGCCGCGGACGGTCAGGCCGGCCTCGAACTCGGAGGGGTCGGTGACCGTGACCTCGACGAAGACGAAGTCCTCCTGCTCGGGCATGTCGTTGTCGGCCCGGATCTGCTCGACCTTGTCGCGGTACTCGGCCTTGTCACGGCGGTCCGGCTCGTTGGCGATGAACCGTATCTTCCGGCTGGCCATGTCCCTGACGAACCGTTCCGCCATGTCGTCGAGGGTCACGCTCGTCACGCGCAGCTCGAAGGCGCGGGCGAGCCGGGACAGCAGCGAGACCAGGATGATGCCGACGATGAAGCAGGCACCGATCTTCACGCCGTCCGGGCGCTCGATGACGTTGACGACCGTCGTGTAGAGGAAGACCGCCGAGATGACCGCGAAGCCTACGGTCCACTTGCGCTGGCCGGCCTTGCGAGCGGCGATGGTCACGGCGATCGCGGCGGAGCTGATCAGCACCAGCACGCCGGTGGCGTAGGCGCCGCCCTGCGCGTCCACGTTGGCATCGAAGATCCAGGTGACGAGGAAGGCGATCAGGGTGAAGACGATGACCATGGGGCGCACGGCGCGGGCCCAGTGCGGGGCCATGCCGTAGCGGGGCAGGTAGCGGGGCATCAGGTTGAGCAGGCCGGCCATGGCGGAGGCGCCGGCGAACCACAGGATGGCGATGGTCGAGACGTCGTAGACCGTGCCGAAGGCGCCGCCCAGGTACTGGTGGGCGAGGTAGGCGAGGGCACGGCCGTTGGCGGCGCCGCCGGCCTTGAACTCCTTCTCCGGGATCAGCAACGTGGTGATGAAGCTGGTCGCGATCAGGAAGCAGCTCATGATCACGGCGGCCGTGGTGAGCAGCTTCTTCGTGTCCCGGATCCGGCCGGTGGGCTGCTGCTCGGTGTCTTCCGGGTCGCCCTTGACGTGCGGCATGACGGCGACGCCGGTCTCGAAGCCGGACAGGCCCAGGGCGAGTTTGGGGAAGACGATCAGGGCGACGCCGATCATGACGAAGACGTTGCCGTGTTCGGCGGTCAGGGCACTGGTCCAGTCGGTGACCACGTGTTCGGCCGTGAGGAGGTGGTAGAAGCCGACGATCACGACGACCACGTTCAGCGCGAGGTAGACGCCGACCAGGGCCGTGGCTACGCCGATCGCCTCCAGGAAGCCTTTGAGGAAGACCGCGCCGAGCAGGGCCACCAGGAACAGCGTGATGACCATCTGCTTGCCCTGCAGGAAGTCGGTCAGATGCGGGTTCTCCACCAGGTGGGTGGAGGCGTCGGCGGCCGACAGGGTGATGGTGATCAGGAAGTCGGTGGCGGCGAAGCCGAGCAGGGTCAGCACGAACAGCTTGCCCTGCCAGAAGGAGAGCAGCCGCTCCAGCATGGCGATGGAACCCTCGCCGTGCGGGCTCTCCTCGGCGACCCGGCGGTAGACCGGCAGGGCGCCGGCCAGGGTGACTATCACGAGCACGATGGTCGCGATCGGCGACAGCAGGCCGGCCGCGAGCGCGGCGATGCCGGGCTGGTAGCCGAGGGTCGAGAAGTAGTCGACACCGGTCAGGCACATCACCCGCCACCAGCGCTGGCCCTGGTGCGCGGGTTCCGGCTGCGCATGGGGGCCGGTGTGCCCGCCGCCCTTGCCCATGTCGGACAGCCCCTCCAGCATCCAGGCGCGCAGGCGACTGGGAGGGGGATGTTCGGTCGTGGCCATGGGGCTGGCTCCTGGTGTCCGGCGCGGTGTGGTGCGGGTCAGTTCGATTTCCGGCCATCACGCGGACGGCGGCACCAGCGTAAGCAGAGAGTGACGCGTGGGCCCACGGATAGGCGTGGGCTGGGCGTCAAGCTTGCGTTAAGAATGGCCTGGCAGGGGGTGGTCGAGCATCAAGAAGGGGTGCCCCGGAGGCTGCGACGAGGCGTTCGGCTGTACGAGGGACGACAAGCGGGAGCACGGCACCGGACACCGAGCGTTATCCCCTACGCCGCACGCCGCACGCCGCACGCCGCACGCCGCACGCCGCTACCGGGATTCATTCGCAGTGCTCCGGCGTTCGCGCCGGGGGTGAAGCGAATCAGGTGGGTGCGACGGGGAGCGTCGCGGTGTCGTTCCGGCGGAGCCGGACCCTGCTCGGTGACGGTGACGCTTCGCTCATATGTTCTCGGTGACGGCGCTTGTTCGTTATGCCTACTGTGATCGTCATTCAGCTCCGGTACGCCTTCAGGTTGTACCCGGACGCCGGTCAGCGGATCGCGCTGGCGAAGGCGTTCGGGTGCGCGCGCGTCGTGTTCAGCGACTGTGTGCGCGCCCGCGAGGACGCCCGGAAGGCGGGCGATGTCTTCCCGAAGGCCGGCGAGCTGTCGAAGAAGCTGATCACGCAGGCGAGACAGACCGTGGAGCGGTCCTGGCTGGGTGAGGTCTCCTCGGTCGTCCTCCAGCAGTTCCTGCGCGACGCCGAGACCGCCTGCAAGAACTTCTTCGCCTCCCTCAAGGGCACCCGCAAGGGCCCGGGACTGGGCCCGCCCCGCTTCAAGTCCCGCAAGGACAACCGCCAGGCGATCCGGTTCACCGCGAACGCACGCTGGAAGATCACCGACAGCGGACGGCTGGACCTGCCGAAGATCGGCGCGGTGAAGGTGAAATGGTCCCGCACCCTGCCTGCCGCTCCCACCTCCGTCACCGTGATCAAGGACGCCGCGGGCAGATTCTTCGCCTCGTTCGTCATCGATACCGGCCCCGCCGCCGACGCGGCAGCGATGCCCGACACCGGCCAGGTTATCGGCGTCGACCTCGGACTCGCCCACTTCGCCGTGCTGTCCACCGGCGAGAAGATCGGCTCCCCCCGGTTCCTGCGCCGGGCGGAGAAGAAGCTGAAGAAGGCCCAGCGCGGGCTGTCCCGCAGACAGAAGGGATCCAGGAACCGCGAGAAGGCCCGCCTGAAGGTCGCCCGCGCCCGCGCCAGGGTCACCGACGCCCGTCATGAGTTCCACCACCAGCTCTCCACCCGGCTGATCTCCGAGAACCAGGGGATCGCCGTGGAGGACCTGTCGGTGACGGGGCTGGCACGCACTCGGCCGGCGAAGTCCGTGCACGATGCCGGCTGGTCGCAGTTCGTGGTCATGCTGGAGTACAAGGCGGCACGGTATGGACGCACTCTGGTGAAGATCGGCCGTTTCGAGCCGACCTCCCAGAGCTGCTCGACCTGTGGCGTGGTGGACGGGCCCAAAGCACTGTCCGTCCGGGAGTGGACCTGTGCCGCCTGCGGGTGTGTCCTGAACGCGAAAGGGAGTTGATGGTAGCGAACTTCAAATAGCGGTGCTGTGCGGGAGATGAAGGTTTGGCCCTTCGAAGCCGCCCTGCGGGGGGAGGCTTCAAACCGCCTCATGCTGCGTTGGCTGAAGACCGTCGTGGTGAGCGATGAGGAAAAGGCGCCGTTGAAGGCGTCAGGTGGGGACCGGGAAGACGAACGCAAGTGAATCGCTGTTGACGTGTCGAAATGGCAACAGACGACATCGAAACCGGGGAGTACGCAAATCCCCGGGATGAGTCTGGCGGGTGCCCGTTTATTGGCCAGGCGGTGTCCGGCATGGAGGCGACGTGAGCCTGGTCTGCCGCTCTCGCATGGAACAGGAGAAGGCAGTGCCCGATACTCTCCGCCGGAACGGGTGGGGGAGAGGGAGTGCTCCGAGCAGACGCAACTGTGAGGGGTCGAGTACCGATGCGGGTCCTGCTGGCGGACCGGTCCGTAGTAGTGCTGAGGCCCCTGTAACGGGGGCGGAGCGAAGGGACCGGGCCGCTCGTGACTGTGTTGATCGCATCAACCGGAAGTCCTCCGGGAGGAGTGGGATGAGCCAGTTGAAGTCTCGGATCAAGCCGTTCGATATCTCGAAGCGGGAGGTTATAAAGGCATGGGAGGAAGTCAGGGCTAACAAGGGTGCGCCGGGTGTGGACGGGCAGAGTATCGAGGACTTCGAGAAGGACCTGAAGAACAACCTCTACAAGGTCTGGAATCGAATGTCGTCGGGCTCTTACTTCCCGCCTCCGGTGCGCGCGGTGGAGATCCCGAAGCCACACGGCGGAGGCACGAGAATGCTCGGCATTCCCGCTGTCTCGGATCGGGTGGCGCAGACCGTGGTGGCCCGGCATCTCATGCTGAGGGTGGAACCGGTTTTCCATCCGGACAGCTACGGATACCGGCCCGGACGATCTGCCCTGGACGCGGTGGGGAAATGCCGGGAACGCTGCTGGAAACGGAACTGGGTGGTCGAGCTCGACATCCGGAAGTTCTTCGACAGCGTGCCCTGGGACCTGCTTGTCAAGGCGGTGGAGATCCATACGGATGCCGTCTGGGTGAAGTTGTACGTGCGTAGGTGGCTCGCCGCCCCGCTCGCCATGCCCGACGGCACCCTGCACCAGCGGGAGCGTGGGACGCCACAGGGCGCCCCGGTGTCTCCCGTCCTGGCAAACCTGTTCCTGCACTACGCGTTCGACACCTGGATGGCCCGGGAGTACCCGACCGTGCAGTTCGAACGCTACGCGGACGACGCCGTGCTGCACTGCGTCTCCGAGGGCCAGGCCCGCAAGGTCCTGGCGGCGCTGGAGGACAGGATGGCCGAGGTCGGGCTGCAACTGCACCCGGACAAGACCCGGATTGTCTACTGCAGGGACGGCTCACGCCACGGCTCGTACGAGCATGAGGCGTTCAGCTTCCTCGGGTACACGTTCCGCGCCAGGAGAAGCCGGAGTCGGCACGGGAACCAGTTCCTTTCGTTCGAGCCGGCGATCAGCAGGGAGGCTCTGACCAGGATCGGGCGGGAGGTGCGGTCATGGCGCCTGCACCGCCGGTCCGACCTGACCTTCGGCGAGCTCGCCCGACGGATCAATCCGATGGTGGCGGGCTGGCTCAACTACTACGGCCGGTTCCGGCCGTGGGAGCTGCACTCCTTCGTCATGCGCATCAACGCCTACCTGGTGCGCTGGATCCGCAAGAAGTACCGACGGCTCGCGGGCAAACGGAAGGCGCTGGCGAAGCTTCGGGAAATCGCGCAGCGGTACCCCCGCATGCTCGCCCACTGGCGCTTTTCGCCCACGCAGGGAGCCCTGTTGATCTGAGATCAGAGCGGCAAGAGCCGTGTAACGGGAGACTGTTACGCACGGTTCTGTGAGGGCCGGGAGGTGAGATCCCTCCCGGCTACTCGACCACGACCCACGACCGGGACCACAACGCCTCACTCAACATCAAGACGGCCGCCGGACTGGCGGCATCGGCCTGCGGAGCGCCGGTAAGACCAGAACCCGTTCTGGCACAGCGCGAAGAAACAGGAAGCCACGGATTCCCGACGACCGGAAACCGTGCCGCGTAGCGGCACAGCAACCAGTCGGGAAGGCCAGAATCCTCGCCCTTCAGGGCGAGGAGCATGTCAAGCGTTCGCCGGTCTCGCCTCCTCCACCGTGATCAGGTCGCGGCGCAGCTGTCGGTGGACCAGGTCGGCCGACGCGGCCGTACCGTCGGCGGTCAGACGGTCGCGGGTGGCGTCGAGGCGGCCGTGGTGGACCATGTGTGCGGCGCAACCCTGTTGGGCCGGCCGCCCCGGCTCGGCACAGACGCCGGGCCTGGGGCCTGGACCGGATCGCCCGGCCGGAGGGCGAGACCGAGCTGTGTGCGCACGGCAACGGGCACTGCCTCGGCCGGTTCATGCTTACGCCGGGACCCGGGCCGGCGACCGCGGGACAGGGGGCGACCCGCGTTCTTGGCATGTTCTTGACGGATATTTGAACGGGGGTCAGGTGCCCGGCCGGAACCGGCGTCACGGCCGGTGCCGTTCAGGCTGATGTGACGTCAACCCTCCCCGTACCAGCGGCATCTGGAGAGAGAACCGGGCACATGGTGATCTGCGGCGACGACGGGCTCGCGCACCGGCTCGCCGTCGAACTGGACGCCGTCTGCGGGGAGGTCGTCACCGTCGTCATGCCGTCCGCCGCCGATGTCCACGGCGGCCAGGTCGCCGCCCTGCACCGCGACCCGGGCTCCGCGGTCCACCTGCACGTCTCCACCCGCCCCGACGAGGCCACCCTGCGCGCGGCCGGCGTCGAACGCGCCGCGGCGCTCGCTCTCACCTACCGCGACGACCAGGTCAACGTCACCGCCGCCCTGCTGGCCCGTACCGTCAACCCCTCCGTACGACTGGTCGTGCGCATGTTCAACCGGGAGCGCGGCAGCCATCTGGAACGGCTCCTGGACCGGGCGGCGGGCCTGGGCGACGGCCCCGCCGCGGACACCTCCACCACCGTGCTCTCCGACGCCGACACCGCCGTACCGGAGCTCGTCGCGGCCGCCGCCGTCGGTCACGGCCACACCCTCCAGGTCGAGGGCAAGGTCTTCCGCGGGGTCGTACGGCCGGCGGGCACCCCGCAGCACGCCACCGACCTCGCCACCCTCGCCGTGCTCTCCGGCGCCCACGAGGACGATCCGGCCAGCCAGGACAGCGCCGAGACGGCCGGTGAGGACGGCACCCAGCTGCTGCCGGACGACCAGACGGCGTACCACCGGCAGTTCACCCATGGCCGGCTCATGCTGGAGGAGGTCATCCATCGCCACACGGCCGAACCGGCCCGCCGCACCTGGCACTTCAGGCCGCTGCGCTGGCTACGGGCGCGGCTCGCCCACCTGCCGTGGCGGGTCTTCCTCTCCCGCCAACTGGGCGCCGTCTACGGTTCCTTGGCGGCCGTGGTCATCGCGCTGGCCACCGCCACCGCGCTCTTCGCCGACGAACACCCCTGGTGGAAGAACTTCTACCTGCCCCTCCTGGACATCTTCACCATGGGCGATCCGGCCACCGAGGAATCGCCCGCCCGCCGCATACTCCAGCTCGTCGCCGGCTTCGTCGGACTCGCCGTGCTGCCACTCGTCGTCGCCGCGACCATGAACGCCACCGAGGCGTTCCGCACCGCCTCCGCGAACCACCCGCCCGGGGAGGACGTCAGCGGCCATATCGTCCTGGTCGGCCTCGGCATGGTCGGCACGCGCGTACTCGACCGGCTGCGCACCACCGGTCACCGTGTCGTGGCCATCGAGCGTGACCCGCGCGCCCGGGGTGTCGCGCTCGCCCGGGATCTCGGCGTCCCGCTGATCCTGGAGGACGCGACCGCCCCCGGAGTGCTCGAACTCGCCCGGGTCCGGCAGTGCAGGTCCCTGCTCGTCCTCACCCGTGACGACGGCCAGAACCTCGACATCCTCATGGCCGTCCGGGAGTACAACCCGGAGGCGCGGGTGGTGGCCCGGCTCTACGACGACGACTTCGCCGCGACCGTCCAGCGCACCCTGCGGGCGTCGTACCCGGACGCGCTGACCCGTAGCAGGAGCGTTTCCGCCCTGGCCGCACCCTCCTTCGCCGCCGCCATGATGGGGCGTCATGTGCTGGGTGTGATGCCGGTGGAACGGGGGTCGCTGCTGTTCACGTGCGTGGACGTGGCGGGGCATCCGGAGCTGGAGGGACGGACCGTGCACCAGGCGTTCCGGCGCAGGGAGTGGCGGGTGCTGGCGGTGGGGCCGGCCGGTGGCGGGACGGGGGTCCCGGGGGCGGACGCCTTCGACTGGCGGCCGGCGCAGGGGCGGGTGCTGGTGGCGGGGGACCGGGTGGTGATGGCCACCACGCGGCGCGGCCTCGATGTGCTGATGACGGGTGTGGTGCGGACGGGCTGAGACGGGTCTACTCCAGGCCCGACGCCTTGAACACGCCCAAGGCGTTCTCGTGGTCGACCTGTTCGCCGAGGCGGCTGAGCGCCAGCGAGCCGCAGAGCAGGGTGCCGGCCGCGGCGGCCCTGCGGGCCCCCTCGTCGACGCGCAGCCAGAGGTCGGGATTGTCGACGAGCACCCGGGGGTCGAGTTCGAGGCGGCCGCCGAAGGTGTCCCGGAGCAGTAGCCGAGGGGAGATGCCGTCCAGAAAGCGGACGGAGACCAGGAGGTCGGTGCGGACCCTGCGGGTGCGCAGCAGCCGGCGTGAGGTGAGCCAGCCGTCGCCGGCGCGGACCCTTGCGGGGCAGAGGACCGTGAAGAGCAGCAGGGCGAGCGCGGTCCAGAGGGCGCCGCGCCACCAGGTGAGTGTCGAGGCTCCCCAGTCGATCAGGAGCAGGAGGGCCAGCAGGACGCCTGCGCAACGAGCCGATGCGTAGACGTCTTTGGACCAGCGGCGGTCCTCGGAGTGCTGCATGGGGTGAAGGTAGGGAGTGGGGGACGACGGCGTCAGCAGGTGCGGCATGTCTTTGACGGGACTCTGACGGGTTGCGGGTCACTGCGGGGCGGTGGGGGGCCGGTCGGGCGTCTGTCCCGTTCTCAAGGAGCCCCTTCCCGGGCCGTACCGGACGCGATGGCGTCGGTGGCGTACGGAGCGGAGGCCATCGTGCTGGTGCCGGCCGCCGGCGGTGCGCACGGCCTCGGGTACACGCTGCCCGTCACCGCACCGGAGGCGGGTCTGGCCAACGACATGCTGCTGTTCCTCGCCGGACCTCTCGACGGCGGTGACCCCCTGTCCGCTCAGCAGGGCAACCGGCGTACGTCCAGCGGCAGATGCCAGATGTTCCGGCGGTGCGCCGACGTCAGCGCCTCCTCCAGCGGGGACGGCGGCACCGCGAGGACCGGGCAGTGCGCGTGGGCCAGGCAGTAGCGGGCGACCCGGCCCGAGAGGACCCGGTGCCAGCCGCGCCGGCCCGCGCCGACGACCAGGATGTCCTCCTCCCGGTCGGCCGTCTCCACCAGGGCCAGGCCGGGGGTGGCGCGTACGACGCGGCCGTGCAGCGGGACGCCGGGCGGGCCCGCCTCGCCGAAGACCTCGTCGAGCACGCCGAGCAGCCGCTCCCGGGCCAGCCCCTGCCACTCCTCGACCAGTTGCGGCGGGGCGGGGGAGCGGCGCGCCGCCAGTTCGCCGCCCGGCGGCTCCCAGGCCAGCACCGGCCACAGCTCGGTCTCCCGCCGCCGGGCCTCCGTCGCCGCACGGCGCAGCGCCGTGACGCTGCCGAGCGAACCGCTCACGCCGACGACGACCCGACCGGATGTGCAGGTGTCGTAACCGGACATGTATCCACCGTACTTCCGCAGTGGCCCCCGGGCGTGCCCCGGGAGCGGACCGCCTCCATGACACTGCCCGGCTCCGGGCACGGGCCAGCCCCGCAGCCACTTCTTGGCACCCCTCTGACGCCCGCGACCAGCGTCGACGGCCTCTCCGTCAGCGTCGCGTCAACGTCGTCGCGATCACCGTCAGCGTCCCGTCATGAGGCGTCGGCGGACCGCCGGGACCGGGCATGGCGTCTTGGGCGAGCCCCGGTCGGCCACCCCGCTCCCCGGGGCGCTCCAGCTCCTTCCTGTGCCAGGAGGCATCCCATGCCACAACTCCTCCGCGGTGCCGATCCGGAGCCTTCCGATCGCATCGCTCCCCCTCTCCATGGCCTCCGGTTCAACATGGTGGGGCGGCCGCCGGTCGTGGCGGTCCGGGACGGGGGCGCCCGGCTGCTGGTGCGTAGGGAGTCACCGGAAGACATGCGGAGGCGGGACGTGGGGCTGCAGGCCGGTGAGGGTGACACCGGTGGCGACCTGACCCACCCGGCCGTGATGAGGTCCCGATGGCGTATGGCCTGGCACGTCGTGAACTGAGACCGCGTGTTCCGCTGCGTCCCGGCGAAGGCGAGAAACACCATCTGACCAGCCTGGAGGGGCTCGCCGCGCTGTCGTTGGACGCGCTGAGCTCCGTGGCGTACGGCCCCGAAGCGATCGTGCTGGCGCTGGTGGTCGCCGGGACCGGGGCGCTCACCGCGACCCTGTCCATCACTCTTGCGATCACGTTCCTGCTCGCGGCACTCGTCGTGTCGTACGGCCAGGTCATCGCCGTTCACCCGGACGGCGGTGGCGCCTACGCCGTCGCCAAGGCGGACCTCGGTGCCACCGCGAGCCTGCTGGCCGCCGCCAGCCTGGTCGTCGACTACGTCCTCACCGTCGCCGTCAGCCTCGCCGCCGGTGCCGACGCGCTCGCCTCCGCCTTCCCGGCCTTCGCCCACGACAAGCTCGTCGTCTGTCTGATCGGCCTGGCCCTGCTGGCGGCCGTGAATCTGCGGGGCGTCTCCGACAGCGCCCGGGTGCTGATGCTGCCGACCGTCCTGTTCATCGTGGCGATCCTCGGCGTCATCGTGCTCGGCCTGCTGCGCTCCCGGCCGCCGTCATCGGCACCGCCCAGCCCGGGCACGCGACCGAGGCGCTGTCCGCGCTGGTGATCCTCAAGGCGTTCTCGTCCGGCTGCTCGGCCCTGACCGGCGTGGAGGCCATCGCCAACGCCGTCCCCACCTTCCGCACCCCCAGGGTCAGACGCGCCCAGCGCACCGAGCTGATGCTGGGCGGACTCCTCGGGACCATGCTGATCGGCCTGGCGGTCCTGATCCACCGCGACCATGTCGCCCCGCGTGGCGGGGTGACCGTCCTCGCCCAGCTCACCGCGGGCGCCTACGGCACCGGCTGGCCCTACTACGCCACCAACCTCCTGGTCACCCTGGTCCTGGGCCTCCCCGCCAACACCAGCTTCGGCGGACTGCCGGTGCTGATGAGCCTGCTCGCCCGCGACAACCGGCTGCCCCACATCTTCGGCCTGCGCGCCGAACGCCCCGTGTACCGCTACGGCGTGGCCGCCGTCGCCCTGCTCGCCGCCCTGCTCCTGCTCGCCACCGATGCCGACACCCACCGCCTGCTCCCGCTCTTCGCCGTCGGCGTCTTCATCGGCTTCACCCTCAGCCAGGCCGGCCTGGTCCGGCACTGGGCGACCCGGCGCCCGGCCGGCTGGAAGCGCCGGGCGGTCATCAACGGCACCGGCGCCCTGCTCACCGCCCTCGCCGGGGTCGTCCTGCTGTTCACCAAGTTCCTCGCCGGCCCCTGGGTGGTGGTGATCGCGGTACCGCTGATGATGCTGCTGTTCGTCCGCATCCAGCGCTACTACACGGAAGTGGGGGAGGAGTTGGGCCTGGGGCGGGTGCCGGCGCCGCCGCCCCGGCGCACCGGGAGCCTGGTGATCGTGCCGATCGGCGAGGTCAGCAAGCTCGCCCGGCATGCCCTCGGTGCGGCCCTCGCCCTCGGCGACGAGGTGGTCGCGGTCGCGGTGCACGGCGATCCCGGCCGGTCGCGTGCGCTGGAGGAGGCCTGGGCGCGCTGGAACCCGGGCGTGCGCCTCGACGTCATCGACGGCCCGCACCGCTCCCTGGTCCAGCCGATCGTCGGCTACGTCCAGCGCGCCCCCGAGGACGGCCGTCAGTTCGCCGTCCTCATCCCCGAGGTCGAACCCCGCCACCGCCGCTACGAGATCCTCCAGAACCAGCGCGGCCTCCTCCTCGCGACCGTGCTGCGCGCCCGCACCGACGTCGTGGTGTGTCTGCTGCCGGACCGCCTGAAGCTGTAGGAGCCCTTCTTGTCGGGCCCCGACCGCCCTTCTACAGTTGCGCCTCGTAATGTTCGTCGATCTTGCCGAAACTTTCGGTGACGCGGCGGCCGGACACGGGAGGGACGCAGGCGCATACGGACGTACGGCAACCCGGTCATCCCCGGATTCCACCCCGACCCGAGCGTGTGCCGGGTGGGGGAGGACCACTACCTGGTGTGCTCCAGTTTCGAGTACTTCCCCGGAGTCCCGCTCTTCCGCAGCCGGGACCTGGTGCACTGGCGGCAGATCGGCAACGTGCTGGATCGGCCACCGCCCGAGGACACGCCGGCCTCGTGCAGGCGGCCGACGGCAGCTGGTGGGCGGTGCTGCTCGGCACCCGGCCGCGCGGCTGGTTCCCGGAGTTCCACGTCCTCGGCCGCGAGACCTTCCTGGCCCCGGTGGAATGGGTGGACGGCTGGCCGCGGATGGGGCCGGTACGGGAGCGACACGAGGCCCCGGACGTCTGGCACCCGGTCGAACAGCCGCCGGTGCGGGACGACTTCACGGCTCCCGCCCTCGCGCCGCACTGGCTCTCCCCGCGCAGCCGGCCGGCCGGGTCCTGGTCGCTGACCGAACGCCCCGGGTGGCTGACGCTCACGGCCACCGGAGACAGCCTCGACCGGCCCGGCACACCTTCGTCGGCCGCCGCCAGCAGCACCCCGACTGCCGTGCCGCCGCGCTGCTCGACCCGGGCTCGGGACGTGCGGGTCTCTCGGTCCGTATCGACGAGGCGCACCACTACGACCTGGAGGTGGGCGGGGAAGTGGTGAGCGCGGTCGTCCGGACCGGGCCGGTGCGGCAGCTGATCGCCGAACGCGCGGTGCCGCCGGGGCCGTTGACCCTGGTGATCGAGATCCGTACGGCCTCGGTTCCGCCGCCCACCGTCACCGCGCCCGGGGAGGAAGGGGGCGCGACCGGTGTCCGCCCCGCAGGGTCCGACGCCGTGACCCTTTCGATCGAAACCTCCGACGGTGTCGTTCGGCTGGCCGAACTCGACGGCCGCTATCTCTCCACCGAGGTGGCGGGCGGGTTCACCGGCCGGGTCATCGGCATGTACGTCACGGAGGGGCGGGCCGCCTTCGACTGGTTCGAATACATGGCGATGAGCTGATGCGCGACACCTTGACGCTCCTGAGCCGCCTTTCTAGAGTCGCCGTTCGGAACGTTCGGTGAACATACCGAATGTTTCGAAGGGCGGGCCCCAGAGCACCACCGAACCAGGACGGCGTCGGTCGTCCCGTACCCCAAGGAGCGCATCATGGGCGACCCGGCATTGTCCCGGCGCGGATTCCTGGCGGCCACCGCGGCCGCCGGTCTGGGCATGACCGCCCTCAGCGGCTGCGGCGGCGGCTCGGACGGAGGGTCCTCGTCGTCGGGGAAGGTCACCGTCGAGTGGTGGAACATCTCCACCACCCAGCCGACCAAGAACGTCTGGGCGGCCCTCGCCAAGAAGTTCGAGGCCCAGAACCCGCATGTCAAGCTGAAGATTGTGCAGTTGGAGAACGACGCCTACAAATCCAAGATGACGGCGCTCATAGCCTCCGGGAAGCTCCCGGACATCTTCCACACCTGGGGTGGCGGCGTCCTCAAGCAGCAGGTCGACGCCGGCCTCGTCGAGGACCTCACCGACAGCACCAAGCCCTGGGCGGACGGGATGCTGTCGGTCGCCAAGCAGCCTTACCTCATCGACCAGAAGCTGTACGGCATCCCGTTCGACATCGGCATGATCGGCTTCTGGTACAACAAGGCACTCTTCAACAAGGCGGGAATCAGCGAGCCTCCCACCACATGGAGCGGGTTCCTCGACGCGGTGAAGAAGCTCCAGGCCGCGGGTATCACCCCGCTCGCCCTCGCGGGCAAGGAGAGCTGGACGGGTATGTACTACTGGGCGTACCTGGCGATGCGCACCGCCGGGCTCGACGCCCTCCAGAAGGCCGACGAGGACAAGGACTTCACCGGCACCGGGTTCGTCCAGGCCGGACAGCACCTCAAGGACCTCGTCGCTCTCCAGCCGTTCCAGAAGGGCTTCCTCGGCGCCGCCTATTCCTCGCCCACCGGCCAGGCGGCCGCCGTCGGCAACGGCAAGGCAGCCATGGAGCTGATGGGCCAGTGGGCCCCGGTGGTGGAGGCGGACGCGGGCAAGGGCCTCGGCTCCGACCTGGGTTTCTTCCCGTTCCCCGCGGTCGACGGCGGCAAGGGTGCCATCACCGAGGTCTTCGGCGGCGGCGGCGGGCACGCCCTGCGCAAAGGCGCTCCGAAGGAAGCCGTCGACTTCCTGAAGTTCTTCGCCTCCGAGACCACCGACCTGGTGCTCGTCGAGAAGACCAAGACGCTCCCGGTGGTCCCCGGTGCGGAGAAGGCGCTGAGCGACGCCAACACCAAGGCCGTACAGGCGCAGTTGAAGGGCGCCACCGGCTTCCAGCTCTACCTCGACCAGGCGTACGCGCCGGCCGTCGGCCAGCAGATCAACGACAGCGTGGCCGGGTTGATCGCCGGGTCCAAGTCTCCCGAGGACGTCACTCAGGCGATCACCAAGACCGCGAAGGAAGAGCAGTAAGGCCCATGACCTCCACCTTCCTGCCTGATCAGCGCAGCGGTGGTGGCGAGGCCGTCCTGCCGCCACCGGTGGCCGGTGCCGGTGGCGGCAGGGCCCGGCGCCGGCTGCTGCACTGGCTCACCGCGATGGGCTTCCAGCTGCCCGCCCTGGTGTTGTTCGGCGTCCTCGTGCTGCTGCCGATCCTGTTCGCGCTGTACGCCTCGTTCTTCCGCTGGGGCGGCTTCGGCATGCCCTCCGACTACACCGGCACCGACAACTTCACCCGGCTCTTCCAGGACGACGTCTTCCTCGGCGACCTGTGGCGCTGCCTGGTCCTGGTCGTGCTGTCGCTGGCGCTGCAACTGCCGTTCGCCCTCGCCATGGCGGTCCTCCTCAACCAGAGGATCCGCGGCCGGGCCGTCTACCGGATGCTGTTCTTCGCCCCGTACGTGCTCTCCGAGGCGATCACCGGCGTGTTGTTCGGCATGATCTTCGCGCCCGACGACGGACTCGCCGACCACCTCCTCAGCGACATCGGCCTCGGCGCCCTGGGCGGGAAGTGGTTCTCCGACCCCTCCACCGTGATGGCCACCCTTTTCCTGGTCATGACCTGGAAGTACTTCGGCTTCCACATGATGCTGTACCTGGCCGGACTCCAGTCGATCCCGGCCGAGTTGACGGAGGCGGCGACCGTCGACGGCGCGGGCCCCTGGCAGCGCTTCCGCCATGTCACCCTGCCGCTGCTCGCTCCTACCCTGCGCATCAGCGTCTTCCTGTCGGTCATCGGCTCCATCCAGCTCTTCGACCTGGTGTGGGTGGTCACCGCGGGCGGCCCGGACCACCACTCGGAGACCATGGCCGTGACCATGTTCCAGTACGGCTTCAAGCGCTACCAGGTCGGCTACGCCAGTGCGATCAGTGTGGCCATGTTCGCCATCAGCCTCGTCTTCGCCCTCGCCTACCAGCGGTTCGTGCTCCGCCGCGACCTGGCGGGCGCCACCACGAACATGAGGGGAGACGGCGCATGAGCAGCAGCCGTAGGACGGCCGTACGGAACCTGCCCCTGCACGTGATCCTCGTCGTGGTCGGCGCGGTGATGGTCGTACCCCTGCTGTACGCCCTGCTGTCCGGGTTCAAGACCACCGACGAGCTGTCCCGCAACCCGGTCGGGCTGCCCGAGTCCTGGGTCACCTCCAACTACACCGGCATCCTCGGCTCGGGCGCGTTCTGGCGGCTGGTCGGCAACAGCACGCTGATCGCGATCGCGACCACCGTGCTCGTGGTCGCGGTGTCGGCGCTGGCCGCCTTCTCCTTCGCGCGGTTCGCGTTCCGCGGGCGGGAGGTCCTGTTCACCGTGTTCACGATGGGCCTGATGTTCCCCTTCGCGGTGGCCGCCCTGCCCCTCTTCCTGCTGCTTCGGTCGATGCACCTGCTGGACAACCCGCTGGGCGTGATCCTGCCGCAGGCCGCGTTCGGGCTGCCGATGACCATCATCATCCTGCGCGGGTTCTTCCGGGAGATCCCCGGGGAGCTGGAGGAGGCGGCCACCCTCGACGGCTGCGGGCCGTTCGCCTTCTTCTGGCGGATCCTGCTGCCCATGGCCCGGCCCGCGCTCGGCACGGTCTCCGTGCTCGCGGTCGTCACCAGCTGGAACAACTTCTTCCTGCCGCTGCTGGTCTTCACCGACTCCACCTGGTGGACCATCCCGATCGGCGTGCAGCAGTTCCAGGGCCAGTACTCCACCGACACCGCCCGTGTCTTCGCCTATTTGGTCCTCGCCATGGTCCCCGCCCTGGCCTTCTACTCGGTCGCCGAACGCCAACTGGTCGGCGGCCTCACCACAGGCGCCACCAAGGGCTGAATCGCCTTCCACTGACAGGAGTCGCACGATGTCCCGCACACGTCTCAGACTCGCAGGTGCCCTCGCGGCCGTCCTGGTGGCCGTCGGAGTCGCCACCGGCCCCGCAGCCCAGGCCCACGACCGGCAGCCCACCCTCGCCGAACTGGCCCAGCGCCACGGCCGGTACTTCGGCAGTGCCACCGACAACCCCGAACTCACCGACACCGCCTACACCGGGCTGCTCGGCAGCGAGTTCGACATGATCACGCCCGGCAACGGCATGAAGTGGTACGCCACCGAACCCGAACAGGGCGTCTTCGACTGGACCAACGGCGACCAGATCGTGAACCTCGCCCGCGCGAACCACCAGAAGGTCCGCGCCCACACCCTGGTCTGGCACAGTCAGCTGCCGGGCTGGCTCACCTCGCGCACCTGGACGGCAGACGACCTCAGGGCCGTGCTGAAGAAGCACATCCAGACCGAGGTACGGCACTACCGGGGCAAGGTCTACTCCTGGGACGTCGTCAACGAGGCGTTCAACGAGGACGGCACCTACCGCGAGACCCTCTGGTACAAGACGCTCGGCCCCGGTTACATCGCGGACGCGCTGCGCTGGGCCCATCAGGCCGACCCGCACGCCAGGCTCTACCTCAACGACTACAACATCGAGGCCACCGGCCCCAAGAGCGACGCCTACTACGCGCTCGCGCAGGAGCTGAAGGCCCGGCACGTGCCGCTGGACGGCATCGGCTTCCAGGCCCACCTCGCGCTCCAGTACGGCTATCCGTCCACCCTGGAGGAGAACCTCCGCCGCTTCTCCCGTCTCGGCCTGGACACCGCGCTCACCGAGGTCGACGTGCGGATGCAACTGCCCGCCACGGCCGAGAAACTGGCCGAACAGGCGACCTGGTACGCCGATCTGACCAAGGCATGCCTCGCGGTGCGCCGGTGCGTGGGCATCACCGTCTGGGATTACACCGACAAGTACTCCTGGATCCCGGCGGTCTTCCCCGGGGAAGGCGCGGCCCTGCCCTGGGACGAGCAACTCGCTCCCAAGCCGGCCTACTTCGCACTGCGCGCAGCGCTCGGCTACACGGGGTAGTCACCCCCGGACATGCGTCGGGGCCGGTGCGCACCGTGTGTGTGCGTCCGGCCCCTTCAGGTCACCGGGCGGAGCGGCGGGGCCGCCCGGGTGGTGCGATGTTCGGGTGGTGCGATGGTCCTTCTTCAGGCGGCGGTCACCACGCGGCCGGCACCGAGCGGGCGGTGCGGCGCGATGATCTGGCCGTCGGGCAGGAGCTCACCGGTGTCCTCGAAGAGCAGAACGCCGTTGCACAGCAGGCTCCAACCCTGCTCCGGGTGGTGCGCCGTGAGGCGGGCGGACTCCCGGTCGGCGGATTCGGCTGTCGGACACGGCGGCTGGTGCTGGCACATGGGTGGGGTCTCTCGCTCTGTCGTGGTCATGTCGGTCCCCCGTGGTGATGAGTCGGTCGGAAACCAGTGTTGCCCTCCGGGCGTTCTTCCGCAGGGATTTAGCTGCACCGCTTCTCACAGGTTGGAGACGCGTCACCCGCGCGGACGGTTCATCCCAACTGGGCTGCCAATTCGGATGGTTCCGCATGGCCGGATGGGGCTAGTCCGGACGGTGGGAGAACCCGGGGAAGGGCTATTACGGCTCTTAGGAGCGGTTATTTGCTCGTACGAGCGACGAGGGGTTTTCGGTGTCCCGGCCGAGGACATAGGGGAATACGCGCGTACCCCGCCTCCCGTTCAGGGACGGCGGGGTGTGGCGGGGTGCGGCGGGTGCAGTCGGGTACGGCCGGGGCGGTCTCAGGCCGGCGTGATGAGCAGGGGTGCCGGGGTGACCCGGTGGGTCAGTACGGGGAGCAGTTCGTCGACCAGGTGGGGACGGTGGGCCGCGATACCGGGCGGCGCCGGTGCCAGCGGGACGAGCAGATCGGTGGCGGCCGGATGGCCCTCGGCGCCGTCCGCCGCGCAGTCGCCGTGCAGCCACAGGGTGAGCATGTAGAGGCCGGGGACGGACAACAGACGCGGCTGGTACGTCTGTTGCAGGGCCTCGGCCTGGTGCAGGGCCCGCTCGGTGGAGGTGATGTAGGGCCCCTCGAAGAAGTGCGAGAAGGCCCAGCCGTCCGGGGTGAGCATCGTGTCGGCCGCGGCCACCGCCCGGTCGCCGCAGCGGATCAGGAAGCGCCAGCCGGCCAGCCGGGTGGCGGACACGCCCTCCGGGGTGATCCGGTCCAGTACGTACACGGGCAGCGGGAGTTCGGGGATCGCGGGTCCCTGCGCGGTACGCAGGGAGGGGGTACGGGCCTCGCGGACCGCGGTGGGGGAACCGAGGGCGGTGAGGACGGAACGCAGTGCGGGTGCGGGGGCAGGAGGGACTTGCAGCGGCATGGTGGGTCGCCTCTCATTCGACAGGCGCGGTGGCGCGGGGGCAGGGGCGGACGGCGCTGTCAGCTCAGGAGGGGTCAGAGAGGCGGGGGCCCGGTTCGGTGAAGAGAGGTGCGGGCGTTGCCTGCCGCACGTCACTCAGACGGCAGGAACCAGGACCGTGGGCGCCAGCCTTCTGCCTTGTTCGCGGAGTTTATACGACGCCTGTTCAGGTGGTGTTTCACCGGGCCGTTTCACAGAACGGAACAAGGCGTAATTCAGCCGTCGATTCGCGGGGAATCCTCCCGATTTCCTGCCTGCCGGAGCCCTGCTGACCTCGGAATACGGGGTTGTCGCGGTCGGCCGAATGTCGTCGGCGTTTTTCACGAGAGGAACGGGGCACCCGAAGTTGCACGATGCTCCATGCCCCGTGAATGTGCCGCGGGACACATTCCAACAGAGTAGCGGGTGCCGGTGCCGCGCGCGACGTTATCGATCGCCTCCGCTGGGCATCATCCCACCTGGACTCGGGACACCGGCGGCCGGCACCCCGGCCCGCCCATTCGAGGAGGGACGCTTCGATGGGGGAGAAGGTCGTGGCGGGCCGGTTCGACCTGTCCGATCGCCAGCGGTACCGTGAAAAGCTGCGCAGCTGCCTGGCGGGGCTGGAGCGGCTGCTGGTGGAGAAGCGGTTCGATCGCCCCAAGAACCTGATGGGTGTCGAGATCGAATTGAATCTCGCCGGTACGGACGGTATGCCGAGAATGCTGAACGGTCAGGTTCTCGAACGTATCGCAAGCCGAGATTTCCAAACAGAACTCGCCATGTTCAACCTGGAAGTCAACATAGCCCCACACCGGCTCGGCGGCCGGGTATTCGACCGGCTCGCGGAAGAACTCCGGACCTCGCTGGCGTACGCCGACCGCAAGGCGGGCGAGGTGGACGCCGGGATTGTGATGACCGGCATTCTGGCGACGCTGGAGCGGGACGACCTGGTCTCCGCGAACCTCTCCGAGGTCGACCGGTACACCCTGCTCAACGATCAGATCGTGGCCGCCCGGGGCGAGGACTTCCTGATCGACATCGAGGGCGTCGAGCACCTCGTGTGCACGTCGAAGTCGATCGTCCCGGAGGCCGCCTGCACCTCCGTGCAGCTGCATCTCCAGGTCACCCCGGCCCGCTTTGCGGACGTGTGGAACGCGGCTCAGGCAGCCGTTGCCCCGCAGATCGCCGTCGGCGCGAACTCCCCTTTCCTCTTCGGCCACGAACTGTGGCGGGAGTCCCGCCCCCCGCTGTTCCTCCAGGCCACCGACACCCGCCCGCCGGAGCTCCAGGCGCAGGGCGTACGGCCGCGCACCTGGTTCGGCGAACGCTGGATCACCTCCGCGTACGAGCTGTTCGAGGAGAACCTGCGTTTCTTCCCGGCGGTCCTGCCGATCTGCGACGAGGAGGACCCGCTGGCCGTGCTGGACGCGGGCGGGGTGCCGAAGCTCGCGGAACTCGTCCTGCACAACGGCACGGTCTACCGCTGGAACCGGCCGGTCTACGGCATCGCCGACGGCGTCCCTCACCTGCGTGTCGAGAACCGTGTGCTGCCCGCCGGGCCGACCGTCACCGACGTGATCGCCAACGCGGCGTTCTACTACGGCCTGGTGCGGGCTCTCGCGGAGGAGAGCCGGCCGGTGTGGACGCGGCTGCCGTTCGCCGTGGCGGAGGCGAACTTCGACGCGGCGTGCCGCCACGGGATCGACGCACGTCTGGTCTGGCCGAGAAGGGGACGGTACGGCGGGGGTACGGCCGAGGTCGACGCGGTCACCCTGGTCCGCGACGAACTGCTGCCGCTGGCGGAGGCGGGGCTGGACGCGTGGGGGGTGGAGGCCGCGGACCGCGACCACTACCTCGGCGTGATCGACGAGCGCTGCCGGCGGAGGGCGAACGGGGCGTCCTGGCAGGCGGCGACGTTCCACCGGGCGCTGGAACAGGGGCTCTCGCGGCAGGCCGCGCTGGCCGCGATGACGCGGCGCTATGCCGAGCTGATGAATGCGGGGGAGCCGGTGCACACCTGGCCGGTGGGGTTGGTGGCGCCGGTGCTGACGGGATGAGGCAGCCGGGAGAACTGTCGCGCGGTGTGCGGGGTCCGGGAGGCCGCTGACCGTCGGCCCCGGACCGTGGCCCGCGGTGATGCCGCTCGGCGGTGGTGCCGCTCAGCGGTGGCGGCGCGTTCGACCAGGACGAAAGCGGCGGGCCGAGCACACCGCTCAAGGAACCTCGCCCGGGAGCCCGCCTCCCGGCAGGTGGCCGTACCGCGCTTCGGCAAGGTGATCTTCGCGCCCCCGGATCGCCGCCGCCGAGCCGTCGATCGCCGGCCTGGTACCGCTCGCCGCGAACACACAGCCGATGCATGAGGCGGCCGTCCGGGTGGCCCGCCCTCTCGCGGAGCCCGCCCCCGGCCCGAGCGCGGACGACGCGGTGCCGGCACCGATCCGGCAGGCCGCGCGGTGGCGAACCCTGAGCTCACGCCTGGCACCCCGTCGAAGCCGCTGCCACTGCGCCTCTGGCGGCGTGCCGGCGGCGGCGGACCCACCCTGGCCGAGTTGTGTGCGGCCGGGGGTCGGTGATGGCGGTTCGTAGCTGATCGGGCAAGCTGTGACGTCCCACGACGGTGGTGGCCCTCCCTGTCCCCCGGGAGTGCTCAGCTGGAGACAGGAGTGCAGGTGGAGGCGGAGTCGGTGGCCGATGCTTATCCCGTGGAGCGGCCCTCGCGGCGGGTGTTCAGAGACGAGACACTGCTCGTTCTGGGGCTTTCGCTCGGTGCGAGCGGAGTATCCGCTCTGATCAGCTTTGTCGGATCGGTCACCAAGCCGGGCGCCCTCAAGGACCAGGCGGCGACCCTCAACGCGTCGGCCGCGCCGGGCCGCCCTTGGCTGGATCTCTCCTGGCAGCTGTTCGACATCGCAGCCGCGCTCGTCCCTGTCGCCCTGGTCGCGCATCTGCTGCTGCGCGAGGGCGCGAGCCTGCGCACACTCGGCTTCGACCGCACCCGTCGCTGGCCCGACCTCGGGCGCGGGGCGGGGGTCGCGGCCGTGATCGGCAGCACCGGAATCGCCTTCTACCTCGCCGCCCGTGGCCTCGGCTTCAATCTCACGGTGGTGCCGGAGGCGCTGCCCGACGTGTGGTGGAAGTACCCCGTGCTGATCCTCTCCGCGATGCAGAACGCGATCCTGGAGGAGGTCATCGTCGTCGGTTACCTGCTGCGCCGGCTGGACCAGTTGGGGTGGAGTGCGGGCGCGGCGCTGGTGGCCAGTTCCGTACTGCGGGGGTCGTACCACCTGTACCAGGGCATCGGCGGCTTCCTGGGCAACATGGTGATGGGCGTGGTGTTCGTCTACCTGTACCGGCGGTGGGGCCGGGTCGGTCCGCTGGTCGTGGCGCATTCCCTCCTGGACATCGGTGCGTTCGTCGGCTACGCGCTGCTCGTCGGAAAGGTGGGCTGGCTGCCCACCGCGTGAGCGGTTCCGGCCCGAAATAACCCTCCGACGCTTAAACAAAAAGCAGTGCCGAATTTGCTCACAATGCCACCGGGTGGCGCCGTGCAATATGTCATCAATACTGCTTGTGGCTAAACGCGTTACTGGTTAGCCTGACGGCATGGTGGATACAACAGGGGAAATCTCACCCGCAGTCGAGCGGTTAGGCGATTCATTTTTCCAGGATCCCCAGGGCTTGTTCGCGCGGCTGCGTTCGTCGGCGCCGGTGACTCCGGTCATCACGCCCGAGGGCGTACGGGTCTGGCTCGTCACCCGGTACGAGGACGTGCGCGCCGCGCTGGCCGACCCCCGGCTGGCCAAGGACTGGGTGACGCACATGACGCCCGAAGACTTCGACATCAACGTGGACCCCGTGCAGGCGTATCTCGACCAGCACATGCTCAACCTCGATCCGCCCGACCACACCCGGCTGCGCCGCCTGGTGGTGAAGGCGTTCACGCCGCGCCGGACGGCCGGCCTGCGGCCGCGGATCCTGGACATCACCGCCGGGCTGGTGGACGCGATGGCGGACGGCCCCGACGAGACAGAGCTGATCGAGGCGTTCACGTTCCCGCTGTCGGTGACCGTGATCTGCGAGCTGATCGGCATCCCGGTGGGCGACCGGGAGTCGTTCCGCGAGTGGTCGGACACGCTGCTGTCCTCCCGGGGGACGCGCGAGGAGACCCGCGCCGCCGCCGTCGCCATGTACGAGTACTTCACGCACCTGGTCGCGGAGCGCAGACGGTCACCGGCGGACGACCTGCTCTCGGCGCTGATCGCGGCGCGGGACTCGGGTGACTCGCTGACGGAGCACGAGTTGCTCTCGATGATGTTCCTGCTCCTTGTCGCCGGGCACGAGACGATGCTGAACCTGATCGCGGGCGGAGTGCTGGCGCTGCTCACCCATCCCGCCGAGCTACGGCGACTGCGCGACGATCCTTCGCTGTTGCCGTCGGCGGTCGAGGAGCTGCTGCGGTACGCGAACCCGCTGAACCACGCGACCGAACGGTTCACCCTGGAGCCGGTGACCATCGGCGGCGCGACCATCCCCGCGAAGGAATGGGTCATGCTCGCGACGTCGTCCGCGAACCGCGATCCGTCCCGGTTCGCCGAAGCCGACCGTCTGGACGTGGGCCGGGACGCCGCGGGACACGTGGGCTTCGGACACGGGATCCACTACTGCCTCGGAGCGCCGCTGGCGCGGATCGAGGGCGAGATCGCCTTCGGGGCGCTGCTGTCCCGGTTCCCCGCGCTGGCGCTGGCGGTGCCCGAGTCGTCGCTGCGGTGGCGGTCCTCCAGCCTCATCCACGGCCTGGAGAACCTCCCCGTCCGGCTGCGCTGAGCCGGCGCCCCGTCCAGGCCGCCGGCTCGCCGTACCCGCGGCCGGCCGATACCCGGGACATCCCGGGTATCGGCCGGAACCGGCGCCGAGCCGCTGGGCGGTGACCCTATTCCTCCGCCGTCGCCGGCACCGGGCCGGACTCCCGCAGCCGTTCCCGCAGCACCGCTGCCACATCGGCGGGCGCCGAATGGTGGTAGAAGTGGCCGCCGTCGAACACCTGAAGCCGGAAGCCGGCCGACGTCAGACCGCCCCACGCGCTGAGCCTGTCCAGGCCGACACCGGGATCCTGGCGACCGCCCATCGCCGTGATCGGCACCCGTAGCGGACCCCGGTGCGGGACATAGGTCTCCCAGACCCTGAGGTCCGCGCGGAACAAGGGAAGCAGCAGCTGCACCAGCTCCGGCTGGGCGAGCACCTCCGGTGACGTGCCTTCCAGCTGATCGACCACCGCGATGAGCTCGTCGTCCGGCAGTCTGTGCAGGACCGGCCCCTCACGCGGCAGATGCGGAGCGCCCAGCCCCGAGACGAACAGGTGCCCAGGAGGCTTGCCGAGCGCGGACAGTTCATGCGCCAGCTCATAGGCGAGCAGCGCACCCATGCTGTGCCCGAACAAGGCGAAATCGTGCCCCGCGCGGCTCGCGAAGGGCTCCAGTAATTCGGCGACGAGTTCCGAAGCCGAAGGGAGCGCCGGCTCCCTGAAACGGTTTTCCCGTCCCGGGAACTGCACCGGTATCGCCTCGATGTCCGGGGCCAGCAATTCGGGCCAGTCACGATAGGCCGATGCCCCCGCCCCCGCGTGAGGCAGGCAGAACAACCGCACGGCATCCGTGTCCAGGGCCGGCGCGGGAGTGGCTTCCGCCCGGCAGGGAGGGAAACACGCCACATCGGCCGCCCGCGTCATGACCGCCCTTCCCCGGGCCGGGCGGCCGGAACGGTCCGCTGCCGGACGAGCCCGCCGATGCCGCGCGCCGTCGGGTCCTCGAAGAACTCACCCAGCGTCAAGTTCACACCGAAGCGCCTGCCCACCTGTGTGAGCAGGCGTATCGCGAGCATGGACTGCCCGCCGCTCTCGAAGAAGTTCTCCTCGCGCCCGAAGCTCGGCACGCCCAGCAGGTCCCCGATGAGGGTGGCGATCTCGCCGTCGAGAGTGCCGGCGTCCGGGCGCGCGTCGGCCTCCGCCCGGCGGTCGTCGCCATCCGCCTGAGACGCATCCGCCAAAGACGTCGAGGCCGCCGGGGAGGGCAGCTGCTCCCGGTCGACCTTCATATTGGCGTTCTTCGGCAGTTCGGGGAGGCGGACGAGCCGGGACGGCACCATGTACTCGGGCAGCCGGTCCCGCAGGAACGCCAGCAGTTCCCTCGTCTCCGGACTCGCTTCGCCTGCCCCCACGTAGTAACTGACGAGTGTCTTCTCCCCCGTCCGCGGGTCGGCGTCGGCGACCGTCACGGCTTCCCTGATGCCGGAGTGCAGCAGGAGCGTCGAGTCGACCTCGTTCATTTCGACACGGAAGCCCCGGATCTTGACCTGGAAGTCGGCACGGCCGAGGAAATCCAGCGAACCGTCCGGCAACTGGCACACCAGGTCTCCGGTCGCGTACATGCGCCCCTCCGGTTCCGTCGTGAAGGGGTCGGGAAGGAACCGCTCCTTGGTCAGGTCCGGACGGCCGAGGTAACCGCGCGCGACGCCGTCACCGCCGATGTAGAGCTGGCCGGGTGTGCCCGCCGGCTGCGGCCGCAGACTGTCGTCGAGCACATAGCAGGTCGTGTTCGAGACGGGGCGGCCGATCGGCACCCGCAACTGGCCCTCGGGCATCGGCGTGACACGGTGCGCGGTGCCGAGCGTCGTACATTCGGCGGGGCCGTACCCGTTGAGCAGGGTGCAGCCCGGCAGCGCGGCGACGGAGCCGGCCGGGCGGACCGCCATGACGTCCCCGCCGACCAGAACCTGGGAGACCGTGGCGAACGTCGAAGGGTCGTCGGCCGCAAGCTGGTTGAAGAGCGGTGTCGCTATCACCATGGTGTCGATGAGACGTTCACGCAGAGCGGTTGCCAGCCGGCCCGGTGAGAGCACGGTGTCCCGGTCGAACCCGATCAGTTCGCCGCCGTTGAGCAGCGCCCCCCACACCTCGATCGTGGCGGCGTCGAAGGCCGCGTTCGAGATCTGGGCCACCCGGTCTCCCGCCTCGAAACTGAGGTAGTCGGTGTTCCGGGTGCGCTGGACCACGTTGCGGTGGGTGATGCAGATGCCCTTAGGCGCGCCGGTCGAGCCCGATGTGTACACGACGTAGGCGAGATCGTCGGGGCCGCTGTCCCCAGCTGCCGGGACGTCGTGAGCGGTGTCGTCCCGTACGGCGTCCTTGAGGTGTTCGGCGACCGGGACCACGGGGATTCCCAGACCGCTCGGCTCGTCCGTGCCTGCTTCCGACAGCAGCGCCACGGGCTCGGACTCCTCCAGGATGGTGCGTAACCGGGAGACCGGGTGGGCCGGATCAAGAGCCAGATAGGCACCCCCGGCCTTGACGGTGGCCAGCATGCCCACGACGACACTGAGGTTCCGGTCGGCCTGGAACGCGACCAGCCGGTCGCGCCGCACGCCGAGTTCCCGCAGCCGCGCTGCCAGTGAGTTGGTGACCCGGTCGAGTTGGCGGTAGGTCAGTGTGACGGCCCCGTAAGTGACGGCCGGTGCGTCGGGAGAACGTGCGACGTGCTCTGCGAAGAGATCGTTCAGCGAACTGTCCCGGATATCGACGGTCTCCACACCAGATTCCGACATGAGCGTCCAGTCCTTTCTCGCTACCTGACTGATTGGCCGGCCGGCTGCCACAACGGCATGACGTTCCCGACCTTCTCGATCATTCCGTGACAGTAGGAGCCGCTGTGATCACGGCTCTGTGTCGGCATGAACGGATATTGCAGCCTCTTGTGATCGACCGTGAATGTGCCGTCCGCCGGAATCGAGTCGATCCGGATCGCATCGGTAAGCTCCGGCAGGTGTTCCGCGGGTACCTGTACCGTGTAGCTGCGAGGACCGAGATCCAGGAGGCGGAGCTCCTGGAAGCCTTCGGCGGGTACGTCCATGGGCGTGTTGCTGTACATGTAGGGGCGGTTGAGGAAGTCGATCTCGAACAGGGCCCGCACCTTGTCGTCGTCCCACCAGTCCTGGCCCTGCGCGAAACGCCGGACATGCTCGGTGAAGAGCTCCCTGTGCTCGTGCAGCACGGAATGGATGAAGAGGCCGTAGTTGTTCACGTCGTAGTAGTCGGCATCTTCGACGGAGCGCTCTATGTACGCGAGGATGGGGTCGTTCGGCCCCTGCTCGCGTAAGAATTCCGCGAAGGCGGAGAAGACGTCCTGGTAGCGTATCCCGGACTGCTTCACGAGATGGCGGATCACCGTACGGAGACTGCTCGGGTTGTGCAGCGCATGGAAGGCGTAGAAGTAGTACATGCCTTCGGTGAATTCCGCTACGGAGACCTCTCGCGTGCCGATGACGATCCGGGCCTCGGCGATGTCCCCGCCGGCCGGCCGGGTCAGTATCCCCATGGCGTCGGAGTGGTGATAGATGGGCGTGTTGTTGAGGAGCAGGTGAGGGTACGCGATTACGGTCTGCGCCTCGTTCTCGCACAGCGTGCCGACACCGCGCTTGAAGGAGTCGAGGGTCTCGCCCGGCAGTGGCCAGATGAGTTCGATGTAGGAGCTGATGCGCTTCTCGCGTAGATCTTCCTGGATCGCGGCGAAGGCGCTCAGCTTGATGTTCGAGCGGGAGATCAGATCGAGGCTGGTCGGTTCGAGGGTCTGGAGCGACACCGGCTGGGAGGCGATGAGGTTCGCGTCCTGGAAGATGCCGGTGATCTCCGTGACCGCCTTCGGCTTGTTCTTCGCCGCGGAGAAGTAGACGACGTTCGGGGCCCCGTGGTCCTGTGCGCAGTTCGTGATGTGCCGGGAGATGTCGACATCGCGGCTCAGCATTCCCCAGTTCGCGTCGGCGATGAAGAGGAAAAGTATCTCGTTCTTCGCCACCCACTTGATTTCCGCACGGACCCGCTCCTCGTCGAAGCGGTGCACCCGGTCGTTCGTGGCGGCGCCCCAGAAGCAGAATCCGCAGTGGTAGGGGCACCCGCGGTTCGTCTCCAGGATGGCGATGCTGTAGGCCGAGTCGAAGACTCCCGTCAGGAACGGCGAGGGAATGTCGTCCAGGCTGCTGATCCTCGCCTGCTTCGGTGTCGTCACCAGTTCGCCGTCGCGGTAGAAGCTGAGACCGTCGACTTCATGGAGCCGCGCACGCGCATCGGAGTCGGTCAACGAGAGGAGGTATTGCGAGAAGGTGATCTCCCCTTCTCCGTTGCAGATGACGGTCTGTTCGTCGGTCCTGCTGAGGTAGCGGCCGCCCTGGGACATCACCTGGGGGCCGCCGAGGATGATCTGGGCGTGCGGCCTTGCCTGCCGGACGGCCGCCACGACGGACCTCACCAGGCCCATGTTCCACACGTAGCAGCTGAAGGCGTACACATCGGCGGCCGCCCCGATCAGATTCCGGATGATCTCGGCCCGAGGTGTCCTGGCGACGGTCGTGTACCGCTCGAATCGATACTCGCTGCGAATCACCGAATCCGTCGTCGCGTATGCCTGGAGATAGCCGGAGGCCAGCGGTGTCATTCGCTCGAAAACGGAGAGTTCGATTAGCAGGACCTTCTTCAAATCGCTCACCCTTTCAGGAAATGGGAAGCACCTGGCGAGTGGCGCCGCCTGTGGCGACCGCTTGGAAACGGTCAGCGACGCTCCGGCGCCGGCGGAGGCGCGGCGCGGGCACGGAGCGGCTGGACGGGGTGCCGGAGGATGCTGCACGGGTCGGCGGCAATGGAAAGTCGGACGCCGGCGTTCGCGAGGATGAAGTGGGCGATGACGCCCGGCGGTCCGCTCAGCTAGGTCATCCGCGCTCGCGGGATCCGGCCGCGCGCAGGGACCGGGACGGAGCCGGACCGTCATGAAGAGCGGGGCGACCGCCATGGTGCATCGGATGGCCCGACGGCCCGCGGCACGGCATCCGTGAGGACGCGTGTGGTGACCGCGTTCGAACTGCCCCGGAGCGAGGCGGGCGTGATCACGGGTCCGACCGCACGAGCTGGCAACCCCGTTGACCGAGTATGTGTCACCTCCATTGGCCGACGAGCAGTGGATCAGTGACCGAAACATAAGCGGTGTATCGCCCAGTATGCTAGAGGACGCATGGCATGCTGGCGAAGGTGCCGAACTTAGTTCGGAAGATTGAGGCGGGAAGGGATCGCGCATGAACTTAGTTCGCTGCCGTTGCGGCTCCCGCCGGAAGATGGTCGGCGGATCGGCCGCGAGCCGCGCCCACGAGCGGCAGATCGCGCCATCGGCGCGCGGGAGCGGGCATGTCCGCCGCGCCCGTGGTGACCGGCGCGCCCCATCGTCCTGGTCGTTCCCGCTCCATATTCTTGACCGGGCGTCACCTTCTGCTCCCTCGTCTCTCCATGTGGACGAGTCGTGGTCACCGTTCGTGTGATGCCGTAAGCATGTACTGAGTTCAAGCAGCGAGAATTAAGCGGTGGGGGTGTTTCGGATGCTGTCATCACATGCCGATGGACTGCGATTCCGGGTATTGGGGCCGCTGGAAGTCTGGGCGGGCGGCAAAAGACTGCAACTGACGGCTCCGAGACTTCAGATCATATTGGGCACGTTATTACTCAAGCCCGACCGCGTGGTTTCCGTGGAGGACCTGGCGCACAGCATCTGGGAGGACCGGATGCCGGCCGATCCGCCCAATCAGATCGCCATCTGCGTCTCCAAGCTGCGCGGCCGCTTCCAGCGGACACGGACCGTGCGCGATCTGATCCTGACCCAGCCTCCCGGTTACCTCCTGACCACGCGGGATGCGGAGTTGGACACCCAGCGGGTGCTGGCCCTCAGGGTGCAGGCCGACGAGCTCGCCGCCGCCGGGGACCACGCCGAGGCGGTCGCCCGTCTCGACCGGGCGCTCGCGCAGTGGCGCGGTCCGCTGCTCGCGGGCATCACCCGGCAGGCCTGGCGCGCCGAGGCCCGCGTGTGGGAGGACACGCAGGTGGCGCTGCGGGTCAAGAAGGCCGACCTGCAGCTCGAACTCAAGCAGTACGAGGCGGTGATCGGCGAGTTATCGGCCTTCATCCAGGAGCATCCGTTCTTCGAGCGTCCGAGGGCTCAGCTGATGACGGCCCTGTACCGGTCGGGTCGGCAGGCGGACGCACTGCGCCTGTACCGCGACACCGGCCAACTGCTCGACGAGGCACTCGGCATAGCGCCGGGTACCGAACTGCAGCGACTGCATCAGGAGATCCTCAAGGGGGCCGCGCCGCCCGCCACCGAGGCCCCACAGGTCGCGCTGGTGTCCGCCCCGTCCGTGCCCGCGTCCCCGTCGGCCGCCGGACCGTGCCTGCTCCCTCGTGACGTCGGGGAATTCGTCGGGCGCGAGGCGGAGATGGCCAACCTCGTCGAATATCTGAGGCCCGAGGGCAGGCATGTGCCCATCGTCGAATTGGTGGGTGCCGGCGGCACCGGCAAGACAACCCTTGCCATTCACGTCGGGCATCAGCAGCGGAAAAATTTCCCGGACGGACAGCTCTATGTCGACCTGCGGGGGCTCGACAGGGACACGGTCAGTCCGGAGGAGGCACTCGCCCGATTTCTTCGCGAGCTGGGAATTCCGGTGTCCGACATTCCGGAGGGGCTGGACCAGCGTGCCGAGAAATTCCGCGCACTGCTGACCGACAAGCGCGTGCTCATCATTCTGGACAACGCGTCCGACGCCGCCGGTATCCGCCCCCTGCTGCCCGGGACGGGCGGCTGCGCCGTCATCGTGACGAGTCGCTCCCGGGTCGCCGCGTCGTTCTCCGCCCAGGTGGTGGAGCTCGGGGGGCTGCCCACGGAACAGGCCCTGGAGTTGCTGTACCGCAGCTCGGAGCGCGAACGCTCCGACGCCGACCGGGACGCCGCGCTCCGACTGGTCGACTACTGCGGCAACCTGCCCCTCGCGGTGGCCATCGTCGGCGCCAAGCTGGCGGCCAAACCGCACCGGACGATGGGCCGTCTCGCGGAGCGGCTCGCGGACGAACGGCGCAGGCTCGACGAACTGGTGCACGACAGCCTGGCCGTCCGCACCACCTTCGAGCTCTCCTACGACGGCATCAGCACCGACGCCCAGGTGCTGCTGCGCCGGCTGTCCCTGCTCGCCGTACCGGACTTCGCGGACTGGCTCCCCCCGCACCTGGTGGACCTGGGCTGGGACGAAGCCGAGGATCTGGTCGAGGAGTTGGTGGACGCCCGGCTCGTCGAGGTGACGGGACGGGACCGGGCGGGCCAGCTCCGCTACCGCCTCCACGATCTGGTCCGGTTGTTCGGGGCCGAGCGGGCCGACGGCACGGAACCGGAGTCCCAGCGCCGCGCCGCGGTTCAGCGCACAGCCCTCGCCGCTCTCGCCCGGGCCGACGCGGCTCACCGCACCCTCTGCGGCGGTGACTACTCCGTCGTGCGCAGCGGTACGGCGGGCTTCGACGGCGACAACGCCTTCACCGAGTACGAGGACACCGACCCCCTGCTCTGGTACGAGGCCGAGCGCACCACCCTGACCACTCTGGTGCGGCAGGCTGCCGGACACGGGTTTGACAACGTTGCATGGGACCTCGCCGCGGTGTGCCGCTGCCTTTTCAGCACCCGCGGGCACTACGAGGACTGGCTGACGACCCATCAGCACGCGCTGGGCGCCGTGCGCACGGCCGGCAACCGCAAGGGCGAGGCCGCACTGCTCCTCGGCCTGGGTGATCTGCACCTGGACAAGGGCGACTTCACCCGGGCGGCCGTCCTGCTGGACCAGGCTCACACGAGGTTCACGGAGGTGGGGGAGGACTACGGTGCCGCGCTCGCGCTGCGCAGCGCGGCCCGCGTGGACCGGATCCTCGGCCGCTACGAGCAGGCGCTGGAGCGCTGGCAGGAGTGTCTGCCCGTGCTCACGGCCCATGGGGACCTGGAGGCCCGGACCCAGGTGCTGAGCTGGCTCGGCCTGACCCTGCTCGAACTGCGGGATCCGGAAGGCGCCGAACCCTATCTGCGGCAGGCCGAGGAGGCCACCCGCGGCTTCGCCGGCAGAGTGGCTGGGCAGGTGCGGCTGGCCCTCGCCGATCTGCTGCGTGAGCAGCGCCGACCGCAGGAGGCGGAGGCCGAGTACGTCCGGGCCCGGGAGCTGGCAGAGGCGCTGGGCGATGTCTTCGGCATCGGTTACGCCGACTTCGGCCTCGGCGTCGTGGCGCTGGAGAGGGGGCAGCACACCGAGGCCCGTCGGCTACTGAGCACATGCCTGCAGTCGGCACGTGCGGTGGGCGATCCACTGCTGGAGGCGCTCAGCACGTTCTGTCTGGCCGGCGCGAACGGGCACGACGGCAGGCTCGACGAGGCCGAGCGACAGCTGCTCCAATCCGCCGCGATCTACCGCGACCTGGGCTCGCCCGTACGTTACGCGCGTTGCCTGGACGCCCACGCGAGGGTGATCGACCAGCAGGGCGGAGACGCGGCCGAGGCGGTCGGCCTCCGTTCCAGGGCGGCGGCCGTGGTGGCCGGCACGGGCTCGCCCCTTGCGGTCAGGGCCTTCGACCGCAAGGCGGGCTCTCGCTACTCGCTCGTCCTGTGACCGTCGGCCCCGACGGCCCGGTATTTCCGTTCGATTTCCATCCGATGTCAGAGGAAACATGCAGGTCGGAAGGGTTTTTGAGGGTGTGTGACACCGTTGGGCAAGTTTCTTGCCGCTCACGGCCGACATCGGAAAGGATGGGTGACAGCGGCGGGTTCCACCGGGACGACGGTGTCTCGAAGGTGTCGGACCGCAGGCTCCCCACACCTCCTTTCCGCCGCTTCCTTCTCCCGAATGTCACCGTCGGTCATCCGGTCCTTGTCGTGGGCCCGAACACTGACCAAACATCCATGAATCTCACCATTTGAGATTGCTTTCGAGAACAGTTTGATCAGGGCGGCGCCCCATCCATGCACCCGTCCATACTGGACAGAGAAGGTCAACGTGGAGCAGCAAGACAACGTCGCAGTCGAGTCAGCCATCCGGATCGATGACTTCCGTGAAGTGATCGATTCTCTGGACCTGCAGATCATAGAACTCATCAAGCGCCGACGGGATCTCTCCTCCCAGATTCAGCAGCAGCGTATACGTGAGGGCGGCACTCGCACCGTTCTCTCCCGCGAAAAGATTATTCTCGACCGTTATGCGGCCGGTCTCGGGTCCGAAGGGACCGCTCTTGCCCTCAATATCCTGAGTCTTTGTCGGGGCCGGATTCCCAGGGCCGCGGCCGAGGCGGGTGGCGACCCCCGGGGCGCGGCGTGAAGGCGCCGGCGGCCCTCACGGCACGCCTCGGCGACATCTCGTTCCTCAACTGCGCACCCATTCGCTGGGGCCTCGCTGACAGCGGGGCGGTCCGCGACGTCGGCCTGGTCTCCGCGCCGCCGGAGCGGCTTGCCGAAGACCTGCTGTCGGGCGCCGTGGACATCAGCCCGATCAGTCTCGTCAGATATCTGCGGCACACCGAGGACCTGTGTCTGCTGCCGGGGCTCGCGATCGGCAGCGACGGCCCGGTGGGCTCGTGCCACATCGTCTCGCGTGACCCGCTGGGAAGCCTGGACGGACGCCTGGTCGCGCTCTCCGAGACCAGCCGCAGCACCGCCCTGCTGGCCAGGATGCTGCTGGAGGACGCCATCGGTGTGCGCCCCGTGTACCGCACCCTGCGGCAGGACCTGGACGGGATGCTCGGCACGGCTCGGGCCGCCGTGGTCATCGGGGACGACGCCCTGCGGGTGCGGGCCGAGGTGCCGCCCGGCCTGACCGTCCACGACACCGGCGCCATGTGGCGCGACTGGACCGGTCTGCCCATGGTCTTCGCGGTCTGGGCGGTGCGCCGGGAATTCGCCGAGGCGCGCCCGGACGCGGTGCGCGACGTGCGGGCCGCACTCACCGACGCAGTCGCGCGAGCCCGTCGCCACCCCGTCGAGGTGGCCGCGGCAGCGGCGCGCGAGTCGCACCGGAGCCGGGCCGGCGCGCTGGAGGTGCCCCTGCTGCTCGACTACTACCGGCTGCTCGACTACTCGCTCGGCGAGCGCCAGCTGGCCGCCATACAGGAGTTCGCCGAACGCGCCGCCGCTCGTGGCGAGGTGCCCGCTCCCGCGTTCACGCGCATAACGATCCACGGAGGGTTGACATGATCCGTCACATCGTGCTCTTCAAGTTCAAGACCGGAATCTCCTGGGACGATCCGAGGGCGCAGGAAGCGGAACGCTTCGCGGTCAAGGTGGGCAGCGAGGTGCCCGAACTCCGTGAATGGATCCCCGGTCGCAACATATCGACCCGCCCCGTCGCGCACGATTACGCGGTGATCGGTCTCGTGAGTGACGAGGAGGCGCTGGAGCGCTATATGGTGCACCCGTTCCACCAGGAGGCGATCCGGCTGTGGCGAGAGATCAGTGACTGGGTCATCGCCGATCTCGAAGAATAACAACAGGACAACTCAGAGCAAATATCCGGCAGATTTATATTTGCGTCAGTTAATGCATGGAATGGTAGGGAAAGACTGTGACTGCTCAGTACGAGAAGTGCGCCTTCGTCGTCGAGAAGGACCTGGCTGCCGGGCTCGCGATGAACACGGTGGCGGCGCTCTCGATGTCCGTCGGCCGGTTTGTCGACGGGATCATCGGCGACGCCGTCAAGGACGCCGACGGCGAGGCGCACATCGGCATCACGGCGATCCCGCTGCCCATCCTGAAGGGCGAGACGACGGACCTGCGGGACATCGTGCTGAAGGCGGCCGGCATGCCCGACGTCTTCGTGGTCGACTTCACCGCGGTCGCGCAGTCGTCGCGAAGCTACGACGAGTACACCCGCCGCACCGCCGAGGCGGCCACCGCCGAGCTGCCGTACATCGGAGTCGCCGTCTGTGGCAGCAAGAGCGCGGTGAACAAGCTCACCGGCAGCCTGCCGTTGTACCGCTGACGCAACCGACACGAGGGAAGCATGTTCACCGTCTTCAACGAAGAACTCGCCAAGGAAGCCCGCGAGATACGCGATCGGCACCAGGCGTTCGCCGCCGGCCGATGGACCGATGCCGAGCTCGCCGACCACCAACTCCGCGAATTCCGCCGCACGGTGGCGTACGTGAAGGCGAACTCGCCGTTCTACGCACGCCACCTGGCCGCCGTCGACCCCGACTCCGTCACCGCCGCGACTCCCGGGCAGCTCGCCTCCGTACCGTTCACGACCAAGGACGACCTGCGGCGCGAGTTCGAGAACGTGCTCTCGCTGCCGCTGTCCAAGGCCTGGATCTTCTACGAGACCACCGGCACCACCGGCCGGAGCACGCCCTGCCCGCGGAACAACACCGACTCGCTGCACAACAACACGGCGCTGACGGTGTACTACGACACGATCTTCCGGCAGTTCGGCGACGAGCAGGTGATCGGCGTCTCCGGGCCGACCGAGCTGCACGCCTTCGGGGACACCTTCGGCGATGTCTGCCGCAACCTGGGACACGCGGTCGCCAAGATGTGGCCGCACTCGCCGATGGTCGGATACGACCGCGCGCTGGAGACCCTGCGCGTGCTTCCGGCCACCGGTCTGTTCAGCACCCCCGGCATGGCGCTGTCGCTGGCGAAGAAGGCGTACGCGGCCGGTCTCCACCCGCGGCGCGACTTCCGCCTCGACGTCCTGATGTGCACGGGTGAACTCGCCTCTCCCAGCCTCCTCGACAACATCGGCGAGGTGTGGGGCGCCAAGGTGTACAACGCCCTCTACGCCTCGCAGGAGGCCTCCGTGATGGGCGCGGCCGGTGCCGACGGCACGCTGTACACCGCCCCCCTGCTCAACCTGTACGAGGTGATCGACCCGGACACCGGGCTCGCGGTCGAGCCGGGACCCGACGGCGTGCGCACCGGCGAACTCGTCGTCACCTCCCTCTACCAGGGCAGCAAGCCGCTGGTGCGCTACCGCACGGGTGATCTGGTCCGGTTCGGCCCCGCCGCCGGGGACCGCACGCTGCCCGCGCCCACCCTGGAGGTGCTCGGCAGGACCCGGGACACCCTGCTGATCGGCGGCAACCGGATCAGCGGCTACGACCTCGAGGAACTGCTGTTGACCCACCCCCGCGGCTACCTCGACTACCAGATCGTCATCGACGCGGTCGACGGCCGGGACGAGCTGACCCTCCACTTCGAGACACCTCCCGACGGCGAAGGCGTGCGGATCGACGAGAAGGCAGTCGCGGGAGCCGTGCGTGAGCGGCTCGACGTCCCGGTCCGGTTCGAGTACGGCCCGCTCGGCGGCGTCACCACGACCGGCGCCATGGTCAGCTGGAAGGCCGCGAGGGTGGAGGACCGGCGCCCCGCCGCTCCGGACGCCGAGCGGGCCGCCGCACTCGCCGTGGCCGGCGGGAGGGCCCAGTGACCAGCGCCGTAGCGACACCCACGGGCGCGCAGGCGCCGGCCGTCGCGGCGCTGGCCTACCACGACGGGGAGTTCGTGCCGCTGGAGCAGGCCCAGGTGCCCGTCACCACCCAGGCACTCCAGTACGGCACGGGCGTCTTCGAGGGCATCCGCGCCTACGCCCAGGCGGACGGCGGCCTCGCCGTCTTCCGCGGCCGTGACCACTATCTGCGCTTCCTCAGGAGCTCGCGGACCCTGCGCATCGACGTGGGACTGGACGCGGAACAGCTGTCGGAGGTGACCGCGGAACTGCTGCGCCGGATCGGGGCGAGCGAGGACACCTACGTCCGCCCGCTGGCGTACAAGCGCTCGCTGCTGCCCGGGACGCCGCCCGGCGTCCAGCTCCAGGGCGTGTCGGACGCGCTGTCGATCAACGCCTTCAGGATGGGCTCGTACACCGACCGCGCCGGGATCCGGGTCGCGATCAGCTCGTGGCGCAGGCCGGAGTCCGGTGTCCTCCCCGTCCGTGCGAAGGTCACGGGGGGCTATGTCAACAACGCGCTCGCCGTGGACGAGGCGCGGGCCGCCGGCTACGACGATGCCATCCTGCTCAACAGCCGTGGCCAGGTGGCCGAGGCCAGCACGTCCAACGTGTTCGCCGTCGTCCGCGGGCGACTGGTCACCCCGCCGCTCAGCGCCGATCTGCTCGAAGGCATCACGAGGGACACGGCGGTCACCCTGGCCGCCGACCTGCTGGATGTCGGAACCGACTTCACCGACCTCGGCCGCGACGACCTGTGCAACGCCGACGAGGTGTTCCTCACCGGCACCGGCGCGGAGATCGTGCCGGTGACCGAGATCGGCGGCCGCCCGGTCGGGGAGGGCACCCCCGGACCGCTCACCACCGCTCTGATGACCGCATACCACAAGGTCGTCCGAGGTGACGACCAGCGCTATCGCCACTGGCTCCAGCCCGTCCGGCCCGCCGCGGCCCGACCATCAGCAACTGGGGGAACAACATGATCCAGACGGCAGGTTGGATAGACACCGAACTGTCCTCGGGCCCGTCGGTCCGGACCATCGGCACGCTGGGCCCCGCCGGTACCAGCAGCGAGCAGGCGGCCCTGTACCTCTGGGCGGACCGCGCCCCCGAGGGACCGCCCGCCATCCGCCTCTACGACTCCTACGAACAAGCCGGCTCGGCGCTGCGCCTGGGTGCCGTCAGCCACGTCGTGATAGCCAACGCGTACGCGTCGGTGCACAGCTTCTACATGGACCCCTCGCTGCGGTTCGCGGGGGCGTTCCTCTTCGACACCCCGCACTACGGCATCGCCGTCTCGCCGGGCCACCGCATTCCCGGCGCGGCCCGGGTCGCCACCCATCCGGCACCGGAAGCACTGGTCGAGGAACTCCTCCCGGACGAGTACTCGGTGGCGGAGATCCGCTATGCCGCCTCCACCAGCGCGGCCGCCGACAAGGCCCGCCGCAGGGAGACCGACCTCGCCCTGACCACACAGCCGGCGGCCAAGGCCAACGCGCTGGAATTCATCTCCCGTACCCGGCCGATCCGCATGCTGTGGTCGGTCTTCACCCTCGCCGGTGCGGACTCCTGAAGGAAACAGGTACCCCCATGCTGCTGATCGACCGCGCCACGGTCCGTGAGCTCTATCCGGTCGAACGCGCCATGCCGGTGATGGCGGAGGCCATGCGCCGGTACAGCGGCGGTCAGGTGGAACTGCCGCTGCGGACCATCCTCCGCCCGGAGAAGGACACCGGCCTGCTGGGCACCATGCCGGGCTTCGTCGCCGGGGAGGACCTGGCGGGGTACGGGCTGAAGGCCATGGTGCTCAAGCCCGAGAACCCGGCGCGCGGCCTCGACCTGCACATCGGGGTCGTCCTGGTCTTCGATCCTGGGACGGGCGCTCCGCTGGCGATGATGGACGCGGGAGCGGTGACCGCGGTGCGCACCGCCGCGGTGTCCGGCGTCGCCACCGAGGCGCTGGCGCGGCCGGACGCGGGCGATCTCGCCGTGCTCGGCTCCGGGGTGCAGGCCCGCAGCCACCTGGAGGCCATGCACCTGGTCAGGCCGCTGCGCCGGGTCCGGGTGTGGAGCCGTACCGCCGAGAACGCCGAGGCCTTCCGTGTCTGGGCGGACAAGGAGCTGGATGTCGAGGTGGAAACCATGGCCACTCCGGCGGCGGCGCTGGCCGGGGCGGACCTGGTGTGCACCACGACGGCCACCAGGGAACCCGTCGTCCAGGCGGCGGACCTCGCGCCCGGGGCGCATGTCAACGCCGTCGGCGCGTCCTTCATCGACCACCGTGAACTGTCCTCCGAAGCCGTGGCCGGCGCGTCCTTCTTCGTCGACAGCCGGGAATCGGCGCTCGCCGAGTCCGGCGATCTGCGGGCGCCGCTCACCGAGGGCCTGGTGGGGCCCGGCCACATCCGGGGCGAGCTGGGCGAAGTGCTCCTCGGTACCCGGCCGGGCCGCCGGGAGCGGACGGAGATCACCGTCTTCAAATCGCTCGGCCTCGGCGTGCAGGACATCATGTCCGGCTTCGCGGTCGCCGAGGAGGCCGCAGCCCGGGGGCTGGGACGGACCTTCGAACTCGACTGACCCGCATCGGGAAACCACAGAGGAGCACGACAGGAATGAGCTCTCTTTCGCCCTCGCCGCGTGTCGTGCTCGACGGCATACCGGCCTATGTCCCCAAGCCGCCGCAACCGCCCGCCACGGGCGTCTCGCACCGGCTCTTCCTCAACGAGAACCCGTATCCGCCGCTGCCTTCGGCACTCGCGACGATCTCCTGGGCCGCTTCGCAGACCAACCTCTACCCGGGGATCTTCCCGGAACAGCTGACCGACGCCCTCGCCCGCAAGCTGGACGTGCCGCTCTCGCATGTCGTCACCGGTCCGGGCTCCGTCGGCATCTACCAGCAACTCGGCCAGGCCATGCTCTCGCCGGGCGACGAAGTGGTCTATGCCTGGCCTTCGTTCGAGGCCTTTCCCATCGTCGTGCGGATGGCCGGCGCCGTTCCGGTCGAGGTGCCGCTCACCGACGAACTCCACGACCTGGAGGCCATGGCCGCCGCCATCACACCGCGGACCACCATGGTGCTGCTCTGCGAACCCAACAACCCCACGGGGACCGCCGTCGGGGCCGCCGAGCTCAAGCGGTTCCTGGACCGGGTGCCGGGCCATGTCCTGGTGGTGCTGGACGAGGCCTACTTCGAGTTCTGCCAGGGGCCGGACGCGCCGGACGGGGTGGAACTCCACCGTGACCGGCCCAACCTGGTGGTGCTGCGCACCTTTTCGAAGGCCTACGGGCTGGCCGGGCTGCGGGTCGGCTACGGCGTGGCCCACCCCGAGATCGCCGAGGCCCTGCGCAAGTGCGCCGTGCCGTGCGGAGTGAGCCGGATCGCGGAGCAGGCGGCCCTGGCGGCACTGGACGCGGAGTCCGAACTCTTCGACCAGGTGGACAGGATCACCGCCGAACGGGAGCGGCTGCGGGAGGCCCTCGGCCGGCAGGGCTGGAGCATCCCGCCGGGCGCGACCAACTTCCTCTGGATGCCGCTCGGCGACGACTCCGACCGGGTCGCCGCCGCACTCGAGCGGCGCGGACTGCTGGTGCGCAACTTCTCCGGTGACGGACTGCGGATCACCGTCGGCCGCCCGGAGGCGAACGATCTGCTGATCGAGACGCTGAAGGGCCTCACATCGGTTCGATGACGTTCTTCCGCAGGTGTCCGTAGACCACCGAGGTGCGTACGTCCGCGAGTTCCTTTCGTTCGGTCAGCTTGTCCAGGACCACCGAATGCAGATGGTCCATGTCGCGAACCGCCGCGTGCAGGAGGAAGTCGTCGTTGCCCGTCAGCACGAAGACCGCTATCACCTCGGGCATCCGCGCCACGAACGCCTGGAACCGCTCGATGACCGTACGCGTCGGCGGCCGCACCTTGACGGCGATGATCGCCTGGAGCCCCCGGCCGAGCGCGGGGAGGTCGACCTCCGCGTGGAATCCGAGCAGTACACCGCGGTCACGGAGGGAACGCACCCGCTCCAGGCAGGTGGAGGGGGCGATGCCCAGCTCCTGAGCCAGGTCACGGTTGGTGCGCCGACCGTCTTGCTGCAGCAGCCGCACCAACGCCGAATCTAGTTCATCCATATTCCGTCAAGCTCCACACTCGCCGAATTATATTCGGCCACTGTGCCATATTCCCGGACCCATTGCTAGTGTGTTTGCACCGGCGCCGTTCAAGATTCGCTCCTGTGATATGCGGGCCGGACGGTGTCGGGGTGTTCGTAAGGGAAGGGGTGTGTGGGGTGGACGAGCGGAAGAGCCGGACCTTGGCGATCTGTTCGGTCGTGGCGGCCGCGCTGTTCTGGAGCAGCTCGTACGCGGTGACCAAGGAGGTGCTGGCGGACGTCGGGCCGCTGACCATCGGGGCCATCCGCTTCACCATCGCCGCCGTGCTGCTCGCGGTCATGGTGCGCTTACGCCGCAACCCGGTCGCGCGGCCGGATGCCCGCCAGCGACGGATGATCTATCTGAGCGGCCTGCTCGGCATCACGGTCTACTTCGTGCTGGAGAACATCGGCGTCGAGCTGTCGACCGCCTCCGACGCCTCCCTGATCGTCGCGTCCTATCCGCTGATGACCATGCTCATGGAGCTGGTGGTCTTCCGGAGCAGGATGCCGCTGATCCGGGTCGGCGGTGTGCTGCTGGCCACGGCCGGCGCCTTCCTGGTCGTACGCAACGGCGCGGAAGTCGGAGGCGCGGCACGCTGGTTCGGCGATGTCCTGCTGCTGCTCGGCGGCCTGGTCTGGGGCGGGTACAACGTGCTGGTCAAGCAGGCGGGCCGCGGACAGGACGCCGTCAACCTCACCTTCTACCAGACCGTGGCCGGCGCCGCCGGCTTCCTGCTCGCCTCGCTCCTGGAGGTCGGGGACTGGAAGATGCCGGACGCCACGACCTCGGTGCTGCTCGGCTATCTGGCCGTGGCGTGTTCCGTCGGAGGCTTCCTGCTCTACAACTACGGCCTGCGCCGGATGACTTCCAGTGTCGCGGTCAACATCCTCAACCTGGTACCGGTGTTCGGTGTGCTCGGGGCCGTGGTGATCAACGGAGAGACGGTCCGGCTCGCGCAGGTGTTCGGCGGCGTGATCATCATCGCCGGTGTGGCACTGGGGCTCGTGGAACGCCGCACGGTCGCCGAGAAGGCCGCGGTTCCGGAGCCGACCCCGGTGGGCGAGCGCGCCTGAGGGAACCGGTGGGAGCCGGTGACGTCGAAAAGGGCCGACCCGGTGTCGGGTCGGCCCTCCTGACGCGGAACGCTCAGTCCGTGCCCAGCTCCATCGCCGCCCGGTCCAGCAGCTCGTCGTCGTCCGACACGGCCTCGCCCCGGGACGCGATCGCCTCGGCGCCGCCCTTCGGCATCGTGCCGATCAGGCCGGTCGCCGCCGCCTGGGCCGCGCCGATCGCCGGGTTGCTGGAGCCGATCAGGCCCAGCCCCGCGTACTGCTCCAGCTTCGCGCGGGAGTCGGCGATGTCCAGGTTGCGCATGGTGAGCTGGCCGATCCGGTCGACCGGACCGAACGCCGCGTCCTCGGTGCGCTCCATCGACAGCTTGTCGGGGTGGTAGCTGAACGCGGGCCCCGTCGTGTCGAGGATCGAGTAGTCCTCGCCGCGCCGCAGCCGCAGCGTCACCTCACCGGTGACGGCAGCGCCGACCCACCGCTGCAGCGACTCGCGGATCATCAGCGCCTGCGGGTCCAGCCACCGGCCCTCGTACATGAGCCGGCCGAGACGGCGTCCCTCGTTGTGGTACTGCGCGACCGTGTCCTCGTTGTGGATCGCGTTGACCAGCCGCTCGTAGGCCGCGTGCAGCAGCGCCATGCCCGGCGCCTCGTAGATGCCCCGGCTCTTCGCCTCGATGATCCGGTTCTCGATCTGGTCGGACATGCCGAGCCCGTGCCGGCCGCCGATCGCGTTGGCCTCCATGACCAGCTCGACCGCGGTCTCGAACTCCTTGCCGTTGATCGTCACCGGCCGGCCCTGGTCGAAGCCGATCGTCACGTCCTCGGGAAGGATCTCGACCTCGGGGTCCCAGAACCGCACGCCCATGATCGGCTCGACGGTCTCGATGCCGTTGTCCAGGTGCTCCAGGGTCTTCGCCTCGTGCGTGGCGCCCCAGATGTTGGCGTCCGTGGAGTACGCCTTCTCCGTGCTGTCCCGGTACGGCAGCCCGTGCGCGAGCAGCCACTCGGACATCTCCTTGCGGCCGCCGAGCTCGGTCACGAAGTCCGCGTCCAGCCAGGGCTTGTAGATCCGCAGGTGCGGGTTGGCGAGCAGGCCGTACCGGTAGAACCGCTCGATGTCGTTGCCCTTGAAGGTCGAGCCGTCGCCCCAGATCTGGACGTCGTCCTCCAACATCGCCCGCACCAGCAGCGTGCCGGTGACGGCACGGCCGAGTGGCGTGGTGTTGAAGTACGCCCGCCCGCCCGAGCGGATGTGGAACGCGCCGCAGGTCAGCGCGGCCAGGCCCTCCTCGACCAGCGCGGCCCGGCAGTCGACCAGGCGCGCGATCTCGGCACCGTAGGTGTGCGCACGGCCGGGCACCGAGGCGATGTCGGGCTCGTCGTACTGACCGATGTCGGCGGTGTAGGTGCACGGAACGGCGCCCTTGTCGCGCATCCACGCGACCGCGACCGAGGTGTCGAGCCCGCCGGAGAAGGCGATGCCGACGCGCTCGCCGGCGGGAAGGGAGGTGAGGACCTTGGACATAGGAAGATTATGCATGAGAACGCATGGTCATGCAACGCCCCTGCTGGGGGCCGTCCGGCGGGGGTGTTCGGCTGTCCTGTCTCAACGAAGTTGGACGTCCATGCCTGAGCTGACCTGCGTGGACTGGATTGGGTGAGACGCGGGGACTTGGTTCGTTGAGACAAATCTCAGCCCGCTAACGCAACTGCGCGTTCCGATGCTGGTCGCCCGCCTGCTCCAAGGCGGCCTCGTAGGCGTGCAGGGCAGTGATGACTGTGGCGCGTTCCGCGGGGTCGAGACCGCGCATGACACATTCCCAGGCAGAGGCACTGCCAGAAAGCCATTCGCCGATCGGTGCGGCGTAGGCGGGGGCGATGGCGATGATGCGGCGGCGGCGGTCGGCGGGATCGGCAGTGCGCTGCAGGACGCCCGGCCGTGACAGCTCGCTGACCATGAGGCTGACAGTCGTCGGGGCCACCTCCAGCCGAGCGGCTAGCTCGTTGATGCTGGTGGGGCCGTCGTACTCCAGGTGGGCCAGCAGTGCGAGGTGTCGCGGTGCCAGGTCCAGGCCCTGGAGTGCCGGAGGTACGGGCAGGCGCTTGGCGCGGCCCACGAGCCGTGGCATGAGCAACAGCAGGGTGCGGACGGCCTCATTGACGGCTGGACCGTCCGATTCCGTGGACATCGGCGACCTCTTCCAGATACCTTTAAATACAAAGGCTTTGGATTCAAAGGGAACGAGGTCCACTATGCCGCATCTGACCGTCCACCTTCCAGAGAACAGGCTGACCGGGAACGAACCCATGCTCGTCGCCGCACTGACCGACGCTATCGTCGACGTCTATGGCGAATGGGCCCGCGACCTCGTAAGCGTCCGCCTGGCCGGAGTCCCCGCAGGCCGTTTCGCGCAGGGCGGCAAGGCCGTGGACACAAATGCCTCGGTGATCTTGGGCGTCCGCGCTGGCGTCTTCGACCGCCCTGACGCTGCCCAGATCACCGCGCGCCTCGGCACCGGGCTCACCGACGCGATCACGCGCGTCGTCGGCGATGACCTCCGCGCCGGCACCATGGTCGAACTCGTGGCGTCACCGCCAGAACGTACCTTCGTCGGTGGCGCCCTCGCCGTGTGATCCCCCATCTGGGCCACCTCACGACCCGGCTGTCCTCAGGCTCAGCAGCGGTAGTAGGGGTGGAATGGGCTCCACCGTGTTTCCGCGTCGGCTTCATCGGGCTGGCGCAGTGGCGGGATCGTTTCGCGAGGGAAGAACGCGTCGTAGATCCTCGGGCTTCGGTGGAAGGCGACGAACTTATGGGTGGAGAAATGCTGCTCAACCCATTGGATCAGGGGGTCCTTGCGGTCCTTGGGGACGTAGCCGAGAAGGATGTTGCGGACGGTGATCTGCTCGACGAGCCAGGTGACGTGGCCGGTGGCGACAGCGCGGCGGCGTTTGCCGACCCGCCAGGGCTCGCCGAGCGGCATCCGGACCTCGGCGCCGACGATGCCCATATACCGTTCGAGGTCGCCTACTTGGACTGCGTCGAAGGCCAGGCATTCACGCTCCGGCCACCGCAGATGATCCACCAGGTAGTACGCGTACGTCTTCTGGGTGCCAGTGCCGTCATGGACGCGCAGGAACCGGTCCGCCTCCGTGTGCAGGGTGCCCTCGGGCCAGACGATCGTCTACGATCGCCGTCCGTCCTTCCGCTCGATCCGCTGGACCCTCAAGTCCCCGACCACGATGTGCCGTACCACTCGTTCTCCGTACCGACTCCGGAACATGGCAGACGTTCCGGTCCCGGTCGGTAAACGAGCCCATGACGTCCATGTCACAGGCCCAGGCGGACATCACGGGCAGCACAACTCACGGTCGGTAAAGACGGCAATGATCCACTCGTCGAGAAGGTTCTGAAGTTCGGACAGCGACCACAGCGGCCCGTCTTCCAGGCCGCGGCCCCGGCGGTCCGTCGTTGAGCCGGTGTATCCCGCGACGAACTGAGCGAACAACGTGGCCACGGAGCCCAGGGTCTTCTCGATCGTGCCCTAGTCGGTCGGCGTCGCCTTGTGCGCCGGCTGAAGGTTGGTGCCCAGGTAACGGCAGGAGGACCTGAAGGCGTGCGAAACGAACACGCTTCCGTGGTCGCAGACGATCGTCTCCGGCACGATCACCGGACGGGCAGCCGCATGCTCCAGGCGCTCGTCGATGCTCAGCAGCCGCCGGTGCGGCAACGCTGACCGGGACATCCGCAGGGCTACCGCCCAGCCCGGACGCATGGACTCAGGAGTGACACTGCGAGCCAGCAACGCGGAGGCGTCCGCGGCCTTCGTGGAGGGCCGCAGCACCGCTGCGGTGATCGACCTGGTGGCGATGTCGACCATGGCCGTCAGCTCGACCTTCTCGGCGACGCCGTCATCCAGCCGCACCAGCACATCCATCGGCGTGGAATCGATCTGCATCAGCTCACCGGGCGCACTGGCCGGTACTTCGCCGAACGGCCCGGACGGACGTGCCCCGACCGAGCGGCGGGTGCGGGCCGACCCGGTGGCGTGGGTGCCGACGGCGAGCTTGTCGAACAGCCGGTAGAGCGTGGCCCGAGACGGCAGCTCAACCTCGGCGGTCTCCTCCCTGCCGGACAGAATCTGTTGGGTCCGCCAGAGAGTGAAGCCGATGGTCCTCGACGACGCGTCGGCGGTCTCGGAGATCGCCTGTCGCATCGCCTCCACCACAACTGGGTCGACCTGGCCGAAGGCCTGCATCTGCTTGGCCGACCGGCCGTCCGCCAGCCCGACCAGCCCATCCCGCTGGTAACGCTGGCGCCGTTGCTTGATGCCGCTGGCCGACACCTGATGCCCGGCCGCCGTCAGCTCGGCAGCCTTGGCCCGCTTGCGCTGGGCCAGCGAGTGCCCGTTCGGGTCGAACTCCGGCCGCGGCTTGGTCCCTTCCGGAGCATCCGGCGGCAAACCGTGCAGAACCTCCAGGATGTGCCTCTCCCACCAGCGGGCCTGCTCGGCGGCAGCCTCGGGGAACTCCGCGATCCGGGAGGTCGGCGGCACCCGCCTCTTGCCGGTCACCGGTCAACTCCACTGACCCAGTGCACGATCGTGCGAGGTCCCAGCAACTCGACCGTCATGTCCGCGGCAGCCAGCACCTGAAGCCAGAGGAGGTGGAACAGCACTGGCAGCGTCGACAGCCGGTCCCCTGCCGCATCCGCCCCCACCATCAGCGGTCCCGGGATGGAGAAGACCTCCCGAAGCCGGGCCGCGGCCGAGTCGTGCAGACAGCGGGGGTGCCGGTAGCGCGACAGCCACCGGATATTCGCGAGCAGCACCGCGTCGGGTATCCCCAGCCGCTCGAACCTCCACCCGGCCTGGGCACAGAGCAGACGCGTCGCCTCGAACGCTTCGGCGTCCTTCGGTTCGATCCGCTCGTCCGCACGGACATCGACGACCATGGCGGAGCCGTCCGCGCGGCGCACGAAGTAGTCCGGGGCGTGCCGACGCTCCCGCTCGCCGTCATGCCAGTGCAGCCAGAACGGCTGCGAGCTGATCCCCACCACGTCCCGATCGAAGTCCATCAGCAGCAGCCGGTCCCGCTCCAGCCACGACTCGATAGCCGACGTGCCGCCCGGTCGTCGCCGCCCAGTACCAGCCCGGGAAGTGACGCTCACCTCGCGACCACCGGAACGTACGTACCGGATCGACGTCCTCGAACCGGCCCGTCACACAGTCCCGCAGCGGACGCCGACGGCGTCCGTGCGCTACGTCCACGTACGACAACTCGACGCACGGCCCCGCCTGATCCACCTCAGCCGGTACAGCCATCCAGCACCCCCAGCGCTCTCAACCGCGCGACTAGGTTCGCTGAGACAGAAGCCCGAACGACTCGGTTCGCTGAGAAAACGACTCGATTGAGTGAGACAGGACATCGGCGTTCGGAAGGGGCTTGTCATCCGAACGCTCCCGATATATCGTTGAGGCATCGCGAATGATACGCGACAGATCAACGATGGAATGGAGTGATTGCCATGCGTTCCCACGGATTCGAGCGTGGACATGGACAGGACGGCCCTCGCTCGCAGGGGCGGGGTGGTTTCGGTGGACGTGAAGGCCGCCGTGCGGCATTCGGGCCCTTCGGTCCGGGTGGCCCCGGCTTCGGCCCCGGCGGGCCCGGTTTCGGCCCCGGGCACTGGGGGCCGCGAGGGCGCGGAGGCCCGAGGGGGAGGGCGCGGCGCGGTGACGTACGTGCCTCGATCCTGGCCCTGCTGAAGGACCGCCCGATGCACGGATACGAGATGATCCAGGAGATCGCCGAGCGCAGCGGCGGTGCGTGGAAGCCCAGCCCCGGCTCGGTCTACCCCACCCTTCAGCTGCTGGAGGACGAGGGCCTGATCGTCAGTGAGAGCGAGGGCGGCAAGAAGCTGTTCTCGCTCACCGACAGCGGCCGCGGTGCCGCCGAGGAGGGCCCGGACGCCCCCTGGGAAGAGGCTTCCCGCGGGGTCGACTTCGAGGCACTGGGCGAGATCCGCCAGGCCGGCTTCGGGCTGATGGAGGCCTTCGGGCAGGTCTGGAAGACCGGCACCAAGGAACAGCGCGAGAAGGCGCTGGCCGTCATCAACGAGACCCGCAAGAAGCTGTACCTCATCCTCGCCGACGAGGACTGACCCACGGTGCACAGGGCGCCCCTCGGATCACTCCAAGGGGCGCCTTCGCGTACCTGGAGGGACGGACTCAGGCCACCAGCCCGCCCAGCTTGCGCAGCGACTCGTTCAGGGCCGCCGTCGCCGAGTCCTTGAGCTTGCCCGCCATCAGGGACACGGCCGCGCCCGTGAACTCGCCGTCGATCCGCACCCCGGTCGCGCCCCCGTCGGGGGTCAGGGTGTAGCGCGTCGCGACGGTCACCGCCATCGGGCCCTTGCCGCGGATCGCCAGCACCCGTGCCGGCTCCAGCTCCTCGATGGTCCACTCGACCTCCGCCGGGAAGCCCATCAGCTTCATGTTCTCCTGGAAGGTCCCGCCCACCGCCAGGGTCTCGGGGCCGCCCTTGGGGAAATTGGTGTGGGTCGCGTTCCACTCCCCGTACGCCGACCAGTCGGTGAGCTGTGCCCACACCTTCTCGGCCGGTGCCTGGATGCGTGCCTCAGCGCTGACTTCGGCCATGCGACCACCCCTTCGTATCGGGCTACGGTGTCGCGGAACGTAGCCGCAGGGCCTCGAACATTCAATACTGATGAACCGTCAGGAAATGTGCGGGCCCATCCGACGTCTCTCCGCCGTGCCGAACAGGTCCCATGCGCGGGAACCGGCCTGATCTCATCCGTAGGGAGGAGATTCCGTCCGGCCGTGTCCACTCTGCGTGGGACGGGGAAATGCTTCCCCCCGGGGATGACTTGCGCCCTTGGGGTTGATGAGGTGGGGATGTGCAACCCCGTATTCCCCGCCAGCCCGCCCAGGACCAGGGCACCATCCACGCGGACGACGATGCCGGGCTCGGCGCCGAGCTGGCAGCGGTGGTCGCCGGTGCGCGCAGAAGGGCCGTGCGGGATGGAGACCGGCAGGTCGACACCGCCCATCTGCTGCACTCACTGATCGAGTCCGACCCCGAGGTCCGCGCCGCCGTCGGCGACGCCCCGCAACTCGCCCGCCTGCTCGGCTACCTCGTGCAGCGCAGCATCGGTTACGGGCTGCGCTGGCAGGGCGCGGTCGAGGACTCCGGCGCGCTGCCCGTCGTCCGGCCCGCCGAGGGCAAGGGAGACGGCGCGTGGTCGCCGGTGGCGGCGGCCGCCCTGGAGTACGCCCGCTGCCGTGCCCGGCGTCGCGGAGCGGACCGTGCCGACGGCGCCGATCTGCTCGCGGGCCTGGTCGTCGACCCGGAGTCCCGGGCCGTTGAGGTACTGGAGCGCGCCGGTGTGGCCGCCCATGACCTGGCCGTCCGGATCGACGGGGACGGTGCGGTTCGGGATCCCGGGACGGGAAGCCGCACGTCCAGCCGCTGAGACAGGTGCCATGGGGGGTGACGCTCATGTCGCCCCCTGTCATCATGTGCCGGTGCGCACCACTGACAACAGCCATGGAAAGGGCCTCGGGCTCTCCCTCGCCATCGGATCGGCGCTCGCCTTCGGCGGGTCCGGCGTCGCCGCGAAGCCCCTGATCGAGGCCGGGCTCGCGCCGCTGCAGGTGGTGTGGCTGCGGGTGGCCGGCGCCGCGCTGGTGATGCTGCCGCTCGCCGTCCGCCACCGCGACCTGCCGCGCCGCCGGCCCGCGCTGCTCGCAGGGTTCGGCCTGCTCGCCGTCGCCGGCGTCCAGGCCTGCTACTTCGCCGCGATCTCCCGCATACCGGTGGGGGTGGCGCTGCTCGTGGAATACCTCGCCCCCGCCCTGGTGCTCGGCTGGGTCCGCTTCGTGCAGCGACGGCCGGTCACCCGCGCGGCCGCGCTCGGCGTCGCCCTCGCGGCCGGCGGCCTCGCGTGTGTCGTGGAGGTGTGGTCGGGGCTGAGCTTCGACGCGCTGGGGCTGCTGCTGGCGCTGGGGGCGGCGTGCTGCCAGGTGGGGTACTTCGTCCTGTCCGACCACGGCGGGGACGAAGGCGGCGAAGGGGCGGACCCGCTCGGGGTCATCGCCTACGGGTTGCTGGTGGGCGCGGGGCTGCTGACCGTGGTGGCGCGGCCATGGGAGATCGACTGGTCGGTGCTGGGCGGCTCCGCGCGGATGAACGGGGTTTCGGTGCCGGCGGCCGCGTTGCTGGCGTGGATCGTGCTGGTGGCGACGGTCGTCGCCTACATCACGGGGGTGTTGTCGGTGCGGCGGCTGTCTCCGCAGGTGGCGGGGGTCGTGGCCTGCCTTGAGGCGGTGGTGGCGACGGTGCTGGCCTGGGTGCTGCTGGGGGAGCACCTGTCTGCGCCGCAGGTGGTGGGCGGGGTGATTGTGCTGGTCGGGGCGTTCATCGCGCAGTCGTCGACACCCGCCAAGGGCTCTGCTGAGCCCTTGGCGCGCAGTGAGGGTGTCGTACGGGAGCCGGCCGTCTGAGCGTTGTCGGCTGCCGGTCCGTTGTGGCTGGTCGCGCCCACGCGGCGAAGCCGCAGATCAGATACAGCCCCGCGCCCCTGAAGGGGCGCTTCGCATCAGCGCGTCTTCAGGTACGGCGGTACCGCGACGTCCGCCGCCAGGTCGCCGTTGGCGATCGGGGTGTCGTACCCCTTCCGTACCGGGACCACGCCCGCCCAGTGGGGGAGGCCCATGTCCTCCGGGTCGTCGTTGGCGTCGCCCGTGCGGGTCTTGGCGGAGACCTCGTCGAGATCGAGGCGGATCACCGCGGTCGCGGCCAGTTCCTTCCTGTTGGCCGGGCGGGAGTCGGCCGAGCGGCCCGGCACCACATGGTCGACCAGGGCGTCCAGCGCGATGCGCTTCTCCTCGGGGTCGGTGACCTGGTGGGCGATGCCGTGCACCACGACCGAGCGGTAGTTGATCGAGTGGTGGAAGGCAGAGCGGGCCAGCACCAGGCCGTCGACATGGGTGACCGTCACGCACACCCGGAGCCCGGGGTCGGTCTGCCCGCTCATCCGCAGCGGACGCGAGCCCGTCGAACCGTGCAGGTACAGCACCTCGCCGACCCGGCCGAACAGCGTCGGCAGCACCACGGGCGCGCCGTCGCGCACGAAGGCGAGGTGGCAGACGTAGGCCTCGTCGAGGATCGAGTGGACCAGGTCCCTGTCGTACGACGCCCGGTCGGCGGCGCGGGTGGGAACGGTGCGGTCGGTCTTGGGGTAGGCGGTGGGCTGCGTCGGCACGGTTCCCTGTGTCGCCGTCTCCATTGCGGATCTCCATTGCACTAGTGCATAATGTTCTTTGTGCTAGGAGAATATCCGATTCAGGGGCAGGGTGCAGCAGGGATTGCTGCCAGCGTCGAGCGTGCGGTGGGTTCCGGCGAGCTGGAACCAGGCCAACTGCTGCCACCCATGCGGGAGTTGGCCACCCGGCTCGGGGTGAATCCCAATACGGTCGCGGCCGCGTACCGCACCCTGCGGGAGCGCGGGGTCATCGAGACCGCCGGCCGGCGGGGCAGCCGGATCCGGCCCAAGCCGGCGACGACCGGGCGGGACCAGATCCGGGTGGTCGTGCCGGAAGGGGTGCGCGACCTGTCCGACGGCAACCCCGACACCGCACTGCTCCCACCCCTGGTGGCGGCGTTCGCCGCGGCCGCCGCGCAGAGCGAACGCGAGCCCGTGCTGTACGGCGACGATCCGGTGGAGCCGGAGCTGGCGCGCCTGGCCCGGGCCGCCCTGGACGCCGACGGGGTGCCGGACGGCCCCGTCGCCGTCGCCTCCGGCTCGCTCGACGCCGTGGAGCGGGTGCTCATGGCGCATCTCAAGCCCGGCGACGAGGTCGCCGTGGAGGACCCCGGCTGGGGCAGCCTGCTGGATCTGGTCCCCGCGCTGGGACTGCGCGCGGTCCCCGTCGGTGTCGACGACGAAGGGCCGCGTCCGGACGACGCGCGACGCGCACTGCGGTCAGGCGCCCGCGCCCTGATCGTCACGGACCGGGCGCAGAACCCGACGGGCGCCACGGTGACGGCTCCCCGCGCGCAGGAACTGCGGGCGGTGCTGCGGGATCACCCGGACGTGCTGCTGATCGAGGACGACCACGGCCACGACATCGTCGACGTGCCGCTGCACCCGCTGGCGGGGGTGACCCGGCACTGGGCCTTCGTACGTTCCGTCGCCAAGGCGTGGGGGCCGGATCTGCGGCTCGCGGTGCTCACCGGGGACGCGGTCACCGTCGACCGGGTGCGCGGACGGCAGCGGCTGGGCCCGGGCTGGGTGAGCCGGATCCTCCAGCGGGCCGTGGTGCGCTTGTGGAGCGACGGCGCGGTGGACCCCCGCGAGGTGGCCGCGTCGTACCGCGCCCGCCGGGACGCCCTGATCGGGGCGCTGGCCGAGCGCGGAGTGGCGGCGCACGGCGTCACCGGGATGAACGTGTGGGTGCCGGTTCCCGATGAGACGGGTGCGGTGGCGCGCCTGCTGCACGGGGGCTGGGCGGTCGCCCCCGGGGCCCGGTTCCGGCTGGGCTCGCCTCCCGGTGTCCGCATCACGATCGCGACGCTGACCTCCGAGGAGGCGGACCGGCTGGCGGACGCGGTGGCGAAGGCCGTCGGGCCGACCACGGGCCGGATCCGGGCCTAGTTCCCGGGCCTGGCCCCCCTAGGAGCGCTTCATCTGGGTGAGCGCGGCCCCCGCGAGGACGATCACCGCTCCGACCGGCGTGCTCCACCGCAACGACTCGCCCAGTACGGCGACCCCCGCCGCTGTGGCGATCACCGGGATGAAGTACGTGACCATCTGGGCGGTGGTCGGCCCCACCTCGGCGACCAGTCCGTACTGGATCAGCACCGCCAGCCCCGTCCCCAACGCCCCCAGCGCGGCGATCGCCAGCAGCGGAACCCATGAGACGTGTGCCGGGAAGGAGGTGAACAGGGGCGTCACCACGGCCAGTTGGGCCGTCGCCAGCAGCAACTGTGCTCCGGTCATGGACAGATGCGACTCACCCGTGCCCGCAAGCGTCCGCCGGACATAGATCCAGCCGATCGGATAGCTCAGCGACGCCAGCAACGCCATCAGCGTCCCCGTGACATCCAGCCCGTGGAAACCCTCCCAGGCTCCCAGCACCGTCAGCACCCCGAGAAACCCCAGGCCGAGGCCGGCGACGCGGATCCGGGTCGGCCGGTCCTCCGACAGGGCCACCAGTGACAGCGCCATCCCCCACAGCGGCGAGGTCGCGTTGCAGATCCCGGCCAGCGTGGACGGGATCGTCAGCTCCGAGTAGGCGAAGAGCGAGAACGGCAGCGCGTTCAGCAGGAACGCGGCCACCGCCAGATGGCCCCAGGTGCGGGCCCCGCGCGGCAGGCGCTCCCGCTTCCACACGATCGCCGCCGCCAGGACCGCCGTACCGAAGACCAGCCTCCCGAGCGTGACCTGGAACGGCGCGTACCGCTCCGTCCCCACCTTGATGAACAGGAAGCTGAAGCCCCAGATCAACGAGAGGACGCCGAATCGGAGGCGCCAGTCGAGGCGGGGGCGGGGACGGTCGGTGCCGAGCGTCGGTGTGCCGGTCGCGGCGGTCGTGGTGCTCATGCCCTCCACCATGCGGTAGCCGATCTCGTAGCACAATCGAGAATTCTCGCCCGATACCTCTTAGAATCGCTTACATGTTGAACCTGGAGCGCCTGCGTACCCTCGATGCCCTCGCCCGGCACGGCTCGGTCAGCGGAGCCGCCGAGGCCCTGCATGTCACGACGTCGGCGGTCTCGCAGCAGATGGGCAAGCTGGAGCGGGAGGTGGACCAGCAGCTGCTCGCCAGGAACGGCCGGGGGGTCCGGCTCACCGACGCCGGCCGGCTGCTCGCCGAGCACGCGTCCCGCATCCTCTCCCAGGTCGAGCTGGCCCAGTCCGACCTGGAGGCGCACCGGGGGCAGGTCGTCGGCGAACTCAGACTGTCCGCTTTCCCCACGGCCGCCCGCGGTCTGTTCCCGACCGCACTGGCCGCCCTGCGCGCCCAGCACCCGGCGCTGCGGGTCCGCTCCAGCGAACTGGAGCCGGAGACCGGCATCGCCGGAGTCGTCCGCGGCGACCTCGACCTCGCCGTCGTCCTCGACTGGTACAACAAGCCGATGCCGCTGCCCGACGGGCTGGTCAAGGCGCCCCTGCTGGACGACCCCGCCGAGGTGGCCCTGCCCGTCGGCCACCGGCTCGCCGAGCGCGACGAGGTGGACCTCGGGGAGTTCGCCGAGGACGAGTGGATCACCTGGGGCGAGGGCGAGTTCTGCCACGAGTGGCTGATGTTCACGCTGCGCTCGCGCGGCGTCGAACCGATCGTCGGTCACCGCGCGGCCGAAACACACACCCAACTCAACCTGGTCGCAGCAGGGTTGGGAGTCTGCATCGCCCCGCTGCTGGGCCGGCACCCGATGCCGGAGGGCATCGTGATGGTGCCGCTGAAGCAGCGGGTGCGCCGCCATGTGTACGTCGTCTGGCGGGCCGACGCGGACCGCCGCCCCTCGATCCGGGCGGCGGTGCAGGCCCTGCGGGGCGCGGCCGAGGCGACGTCCCGATCCGGCGGAGTTGCCTGAACCGCCCTACGCCGAGCCCAGCTTGCTGAAGTCCCAGGACGCGATCTTCGTCGGGGTCAGCCGCGCCCAGGCGTGCCGCCCGTCATGCGGCATCTCGTCCAGACCGAAGTTCTTCCGGGCGAACAGCGTCTCCACGTAGTCGAGTTCGGCGACCAGCTCCCCGGTACGCGGCACCTCGCCCACGAACTCGACGGCCCCTCTCAGCTCCACCCCGCGCAACTGGTCGTACTCCTCACCGGAGTCGACCACGACCGCCACCCGCGGATCGCGCGTGAGATCCTTCCAGCGCTGGCTGCGGACCACCGAGTAGAGCCACAGGGACTTGCCGTCCCAGGCGAACCACAGGGCGCTCACGTGCGGAGCGCCGGACGCCGATACGGTCGCGACCCGGCAGGTGCGCTGTGTGGTGAGGAACTCGTCCAGCTCACCGGGCGTCATCATGATCTTCCGGCCCCGGCGCTGAGTGACGGTCATCCGGCCCCCTCTTCTTCCGTTCCCGCGCAATGCTGGTTAGTCTCGCCCGCCCCGCACCAAGGCGGAAGGGGGCGTCATGCCGTCGTCGTACGAACGGCTCGCGGAACTCCTCGACCCCGTGAGCACCGTGCTGCTCACCGTCGAGTGCCAGCAGGGTGTGGTGGGGCCGGAGAGCGCGCTGCCCGAACTCGCCCACGAAGCACGGGCGTCCGGCGCGCTCGGCAACATCGCCCGCCTGGTCGCCGCCGCACACGACACCGGTGTCCAGGTGGTCCACGCGATCGCCGAACGCCGCCCCGACGGCCGGGGCGCGAACCACAACGCCCGGCTGTTCCGCGCCGCCGAACGGCTCCCCGTCCAGCAGCTGTCCGGTACGAAGGCCGTGCGCGTGGCGCCCCCGATCGAGGTCTCGGAGGAGGACCTCGTGGTACGACGGCTGCACGGCCTGTCGCCGATCCAGGGCACCGACGTCGACCCGCTGCTGCGCAACCTCGGCTGCCGCACGCTGGTCGTCACCGGTGTCTCGGCCAACGTGGCCGTACCCAATGCCGTGTTCGACGCGGTGAACCGGGGCTACACGGTCGTCGTCCCGGCCGACGCCATCGCGGGAGTGCCCTCTGAATACACCCCCGCGATGGTCCGCAACACCCTCGCGCTGGTCGCCACGCTCGCGACCACGGACGAGGTGCTCAGCTGTCTCAAACACCCGCGCCGGCGGGCCTGATGGTCAGGCCAGCGAGATCTGGTCGCCGGAGACGCTGATGTTGGCGGCCGTCAGACCCGTCGTCGCCGGGCCCTGCTTCACACTGCCGTCCGCGATGGCGAACTTGCTGCCGTGACAGGGGCAGACGATCTCGCCGTTGGCGACACTGCTCACCGCGCAGCCCGCGTGCGGGCACTTCGTCGAGAACGCCTTGTAGGTGCCCGACGTCGGCTGGGTGACGACCACGGCCTTGTCCTTGTAGATCGTGCCGCCGCCCTCGGGGATGTCCGAGGTCTTGGCGAGCGCGGTCCCACCGGCCGAACCGGCCGCGGCGGTCGAGGTGTCGGTGGCCCCGCCCGCGGCGTTGCTGTCCTGGGTGGTGGAGCCGGCCCCGTTGTTCGTGGTCGTCGTGCTCGACGAGCCGTCGTCGGACGACCCGCAGGCGGTCAGCGCGGCGGCGAGCCCCGCCGCGCCGGCCGCCGCCACGACGGTACGGCGGGCCGGTCCGGCAGAGGGGTTGAGCGGTGCGCTGGTCATGTGAGGGGTTCCCTTCCGCGAAGCTTCTGGTTGATCCGTCCAGGGGTACGGTCTTCGAGCACCACCTGTTCAGACGGCATCCAGATAGTGACCACCCCTACATGAGGCTTTGGTAAAACGGCGCTGTCGGTTCGCTGTCGACCTGACTCGGCACGGCCGGCGAGGTCCCGGTCGACGGGGTCAGGCCGGCATGCCCGGCTCGGCCAGGCCGCTCTCGTAGGCGATGATGACCAGCTGCGCACGGTCCCGGGCGTGCAGTTTGGCCAGGAGGCTGCCGACGTGGGTCTTCACCGTGGGCATGCTGATGACGAGGCGCTCGGAGATCTCCGTGTTGGACAGGCCGTCGGCGATCAGGACGAGGACTTCCTGCTCCCGCTTGGTCAGGCCGACGAGCCGCGGGGCGGGGCGGGTAGCCTCGCCGCGACGGGAGAAGGCGCCGATGAGCCGCCGGGTGACCGTCGGGGCCAGGACGCCCTCGCCCGTGGCGATGACCCGGATGCCGTTGACCAGTTCGGACGGTGACGTTGCCGGTGAACCCCGGCGTGCGGGCCACCGTGTTCGCCCCCACCACGTCCTGGACCTCCTTGCCCTGGTAGGAGCCCACCCGCGCAAAAGCGAAGTCCAGATCGGAGTTGGCACTCTTGTCCGCCGCCCACTGGGAGTCGCGGAACCACTCCTGGACGGGAAAGACACCGAACGGCTGAGCGTCGGCGGCCTTTCCACTGTCGTACCGGGGAACGAACATGCCATGGGCGCTCTTGCAGTGCCCCGCAGTCAGGATCAGGTCGTGCCCAGGACTGTCGACCACACTGGCGGTGCAGGAATGCGTCTCAGGGCCGCTTCCGCCGTAGAGAACACCGACGGACCTGATCCCGGCGAAGTGCTGACCGACGTCGGCCGCCGGCCTGACGGCCGGACGGCCCCGAGCCGGCACGCGGCCCACCGGCTCGGCACGGCGGCCGGAGGGATCGGTGGCGGCCACCATACGCTCGTGCGTCCAGAACCGGATGGCGTCCTCCGCCGTCCACCCCGGATCCTCGTCCGGATCGGCGGCCCGTGCCGCCCGGGACGACGCCGACGGCACCGGCAGCGGACCCGAGAAGCGCTGGGCAGCCGCCGGGACAGGTGCGAGAACGCGTTCCGCCTGCGCCGTGAAGGAAGAGGACGCGGTCGCCACGCCAGGGTCGCCGGCCAGGAGCAGGCCGCACAGCAGGGCGGCGAGCGCACTCAGCGTGCCTAATCGGTGCACAGCAGGACTCCACTCGACGACGTGTAGCAACCGTGCGCGGGCAACGTTCCGCAACTGCCCGGCCGGACACGGCAGACGGGAAGGCGGACAGGGAGGCGAACGGGAAGGGCGAAAGGAAACAACGGTGCTGGCCGCAGTGCCCGAGGCAGCGCCCGCAACAAAGGTGCGGAAGGTCAGCGGTGCGGAAGGTCAGCGGTGCGGAAGGTCAGCGGTGCGGAAGGTCAGCAGTCGCCGCTGACGCAGCTCACGGACGCCTTCGCGAACCGATGCGCCCGCAGACTCTCATTGATGGACAAGTCGTTCCCCCCAGCGGCGTCCGCCGCTCATTCACCGCCATGGGCGACTCACGAGTCCGGAAACGGCCGCTCCCGAACTGTGTTCAACAAGGCCCTGGTCAGAGGCCGTTCGAACATATACGCCAACACTACAAGGCCGTAGATCGCCGAGCCGGTGCTGCGTTGATCCCCACTGGACACCCCCGAGTGGGCCGTCAACTGCTTTGTGAACTGGACAGACAACGCATCCACCACCGCCCGGGCACTGTCCACGGCGTACGGGACCGCACCGGATCCTTAACCTCTCATTACCCGCCCACACCGAAATCTCAACGACGACCCCACCCGACCCACGGAACCCTCGACAACGACCGAACAGTCGGCTTCGCCCGCGATCACCCTCGGTTACTATGCTCACTTCATGCCGGAGGCCGGCAGAGGGTCGAAGAGATGGGTGGCCCGGGAAAGTGCTGAAAGAGGTCACTGCGACCCGCTACATCACGCCCCTGCGTGAGGGCGGGTCGCTGCCGGGGCTCGTCGAGGCCGACGACTTCGGGACGTACGTCCTGAAGTTCACCGGCGCCGGACAGGGCCGCAAGACACTGGTCGCCGAGGTCGTCTGCGGTGAACTCGCCCGGCGGCTCGGGTTTCGGATGCCCCGCCTCGTCACCGTCGAACTCGACCCCGTGCTGGGACTCGGCGAGCCCGAGCAGCAGGTGCAGGACCTGCTGCGGGGGAGCGGCGGCACCAACCTCGGCATGGCCTTCCTCTCCGGCGCCCTCGGCTTCGACCCGCTCGCCTTCTCCGTGGGTCCCGAGGAGGCCGGCCGTATCGTCTGGTTCGACGCGCTGATCAACAACGTCGACCGCTCCTGGCGCAACCCCAACCTGCTGATGCACCAGGGCGACCTGTGGCTCATCGACCACGGCGCCACGATGATCTGGCAGCACAACTGGCCGTCCGCAGAGACCTCCGCCGCCCGGCCGTACGACGCCTCGGACCACGCGCTGAGCCGCTTCGCTCCCGATGTCCGCGCGGCCGTGGCCGAGTTGGCGCCCAGGGTCACCGAAGACCTGCTGGCCGAGGTCACCGCCGAGATCCCGGATGTCTGGCTCGCCGGCGAACCCGGCTTCGACACGCCCGACGACCTCCGCCGCACCTACGCCCGGCCGCTGCTCGCCAGGGCCGCCGTCATCCACGAGCGCATCACCGGTATCGAGGGGGCCAAGTGAGCGACACCCACATCCACATGGCCGGACATGTGACCGAGCGCCACATCACCCGGGCCGGCCAGGGCGGCGACCGGCATGTCTTCGAGTACGCCCTGCTGCGCGTCGTACCCCGCGTGGAGCGCGGCGAGTGCATCAACGCCGGCGTGATCGTGTACTGCCGGGCCAAGGTCTTCGTCGGTGCCCGCACCCACCTCGACGAGGCCCGGCTGCTGGCCCTGGACCCGGCCGCGGACGTCGCCGGGGTGCGGGCCGCGCTCGGGGCGGTGGAGGGTGTCTGCGCGGGCGGCGAGGCGGCGGGACACGCGGCCGGCGACGACCCGGGACGGCGCTTCCGCTGGCTGGTCGCGCCCCGGTCCACGGTCGTACAGCCCGGCCCGGTGCACACCGGGCTCACCCTCGACCCGGCGGCCGAGACGGAGCGGTTGCTGGACCTCCTGGTGAGGTAATGGATCACACCGGCGTCGTGTGACGTTGACACCGCGTGCCAGGGCTTCTAGCGTCACGTCTGTCGAAGGTACTAAGCGGTCGCTCACCGCGGAGGAGTCCCAGGAGCGGGCTTCTCGATCAGGTTCTCTCAAGGGCGAGGAGACACACGAATGTCCACCACTGAGCAGCGGGTAGCCGTCGTCACCGGAGCCGCGCGCGGTATCGGCGCCGCCACCGCCGTACGGCTGGCCGCCGAGGGCCGTGCGGTCGCCGTGGTCGACCTCGACGAGGCCGCCTGCAAGGACACCGTCGAGAAGATCATCGCGGCCGGCGGCAAGGCCGTCGCGGTCGGCGCCGACGTCTCCGACGAGGCCCAGGTCAACGCCGCGATCGCGCGGGTCGTCGAGGAGCTCGGCGCCCCGACCATTCTGGTCAACAACGCCGGCGTGCTCCGCGACAACCTGCTGTTCAAGATGTCCGCGTCCGACTGGGACACGGTCCTGAACGTGCACCTGCGCGGCTCCTTCCTGATGACCAAGGCCGTCCAGCAGCACATGGTCGAGGCCGGCTGGGGCCGGGTCGTCAACCTGTCCTCCTCCTCGGCGCTCGGCAACCGCGGCCAGGCCAACTACTCCGCCGCCAAGGCCGGTCTGCAGGGCTTCACCAAGACCCTCGCCATCGAGCTCGGCAAGTTCGGCATCACCGCCAACGCCGTCGCCCCCGGCTTCATCGCCACCGAGATGACCAAGGCCACCGCGGAGCGCGTCAAGATGGGCTTCGAGGAGTTCAAGGCCGCGGCCGCGACCCAGATCCCCGTGCAGCGCGTCGGTGAGCCGGAGGACATCGCCAACGCCATCGCCTTCTTCACGAACGAGGCCGCCGGCTTCGTCTCCGGCCAGGTCCTGTACGTGGCCGGCGGGCCGCTGGACTAGCGGGCACCAGGCACTCTGCCAGGGACTCATCAGGGACTACCGAGGATCACCGACATGACTGAACTGCCCGAGCTGTCCGGCAAGGTCGCCGTCGTCACCGGCGCCAGCCGCGGCATAGGCTACGGCGTCGCCGAGGCGCTGATCGCCCGCGGCGACCGGGTCGCCATCACCGGCCGCAACGAGGAGGCCCTCAAGGAGGCCGTCGAGAGCCTCGGCTCCGAGCGGGTCATCGGCATCGCCGGCAAGGCGCACGACCTCGCCCACCAGACCGAGGTCGTCGAGCGCACCATGGAGGCCTTCGGCCGCGTCGACTACCTGGTCAACAACGCCGGAACCAACCCGGTGTTCGGCCCGATCGCCGACGTGGACCTGGACGTGGCCCGCAAGGTGTTCGAGACCAATGTGATCTCGGCCCTCGGCTTCGCCCAGAAGACCTGGCACGCCTGGCAGAAGGACAACGGCGGCGCCATCGTCAACATCGCCTCCGTCGCGGGTCTTTCGGCCTCGCCGTTCATCGGCGCGTACGGCATCAGCAAGGCCGCGATGATCAACCTGACCCAGCAGTTGGCGCACGAGTTCGCGCCCCGGGTTCGGGTCAACGCGATCGCCCCGGCCGTCGTCAAGACCAAGTTCGCGGAGGCGCTCTACGAGGGCCGGGAGGCGGAGGCCGCCGCGGCCTACCCGCTGAAGCGGCTCGGCGTGCCCTCCGACATCGGCGGCACCGCCGCCTTCCTCACCTCGGAGCAGTCCGACTGGATCACCGGCCAGACGCTCGTCGTCGACGGCGGTATCTTCCTCAACGCCGGCGTGGCCTGACCGGCTCCGGCACGGCCTGCCCTGACTCCGGGCGTCGTCTTCGTCACAGACATTTCGTCATGAGAACGACGGAAGCGACGCCCGGACGGCCGTACGCGATCCGCACAGGAGAATGACAACGTCGTCATAGCACACTCGATCAACGCCCGTGTTTCCGGGAGGGTTCCAGGCGCTCAACGCTGCGGTATGGTCTGCCGCCGACCCCTGGTACGGCGGATCGAGGAGCGTGCGCGTGTTCAGTCGGAACCGAGGCCTGCGAAGAGCAGCCGCGGTCGCGTCCATGTCCCTGGTGGCCGGATGCGGCGTGCTCTCCGGCAGCAGTGCGGGTGACAGCGGGCCGATCGTCGTCGGGACGACCAGCGCCCCCAGCACCCTCGATCCCGCCGGGTCCTGGGACGGCTCCTGGGAGCTGTTCCGGAACATCTACCAGACGCTCCTCGCCTACCCGGACGGCGCCACCACCCCCCAGCCCGACGCCGCCCAGCACTGCGCCTTCACGGACTCCGGCAGCCGCACCTACCGCTGCGAACTGCGCTCCGGCCTGAAGTTCGCCGACGGCGACGCGCTCGACGCACACGCCGTCAAGTACTCCATCGACCGGATCCGGACCATCAACGCGCCCAGCGGCCCGGCCGGACTGCTCGGCAGCCTCGACCGGGTGCAGGTGCTCGGCGACCGCGAGGTGGTCTTCCACCTCAACAAGGCCGACGCCACCTTCCCGTTCGTGCTCGCCACCCCGGCCATGTCGATCGTCGACCCCGACGACTACCCCGCCAGGTCGCTGCGCAAGGACGAGTCGGTGCACGGGTCCGGGCCGTACACACTGAAGTCCTACGAGGACGGCAAGAAGGCCGAACTCGTCCGCAACGACAACTACCGGGGCTTCGCGGACCGGCAGAACGACGCGGTGACCATCCGCTACTTCCAGGACTCGGCCACCATGGTCAAGGCCCTGCGGTCCGGCGACATCGACGTCACCTACCGCGGCCTCGCGGCCTCCGACATCGTCGCTCTCCAGGGCCACTCCGACAGCGACCTGCAACTGGTCGACGGCACCGGCACCGACATCAGCTACCTGGTGTTCAACCCCAAGGACCCGTGGGCCAAACTGCCCGCCGTGCGCAAGGCCGTCGCCCAGCTCGTCGACCGCTCCGCGATCGTCCACACGGTCTACAAGGACACCGTCGACCCGCTGTACTCCATGGTCCCGGCGGGCCTCACCGGCCACACCACCGGCTTCTTCGACGACTTCGGCGACCCCAGCACCTCCAAGGCCCGCAAGATGCTCGCCGACGCCGGCATCACCCAGCGCGTCCCGCTCACCTTCTGGTACACCACCGACCGCTACGGCTCCGAGACCGCCAGGATGTTCCAGCTGCTCAAGCAGCAGCTGGACGACTCCGGGCTGTTCACCATCACCCTCAAGAGCCGCCCCTGGAAGACCTACGTCGTCGGCTACCAGAAGGGTGAGTACCCGGTGTTCGGGCGCGGCTGGTTCCCGGACTTCCCCGACGCCGACAACTTCATCGCCCCCTTCGTCGGCGACCAGAACGCCCTCGGCACGCCCTACCCGTCCCCCGTGATCACCGGCAGGCTGCTGCCGGACTCCCGCCGCGACAGCGACCGCGGCAAGGTCGTGAAGGACTTCGAGGAGGCCCAGCAGATCCTCGTCAACGACACCCGGCTGATCCCGCTGTGGCAGGGCCGGCAGTACGTCGCGGCCAGCGCCGACATCTCCGGCGGCGAACAGGCGCTCGACCCGTCGACGATCATGATGATGTGGGAGCTGCACCGCAAGACCAGCTGGTGAATCGGCCGTCCGGCACCGGTTGTCAGTGGTCGCCTGTAGGTTCTTGGGCATCGGCAGGAACCGCAAGAGACCGCAATTCGTGAGGACGTTGACGTGACCGACATCGCCATGCTGCCCGAGTCCTGGCGCGGGGTTCTGGGTGACGAACTGCAGCAGCCCTACTTCAAGGAGCTGACCGAGTTCGTCGAGGAGGAGCGGGCGAACGGCCCCGTCTACCCGCCCCGCGAGGAGGTCTTCGCGGCGCTCGACGCCACGCCGTACGACCAGGTCAAGGTGCTGGTCCTCGGCCAGGACCCGTACCACGGCGAGGGCCAGGGCCACGGCCTGTGCTTCTCCGTCCGGCCCGGCGTGAAGACCCCGCCGTCGCTGCGGAACATCTACAAGGAGATGAAGGAGGAGCTGGGCCTGGAGGTGCCGGACAACGGCTATCTGATGCCGTGGGCCCAGCAGGGCGTGCTGCTGCTCAACGCGGTGCTCACGGTCCGTGCCGGCGAGGCCAACTCGCACAAGGGCAAGGGCTGGGAGAAGTTCACGGACGCGGTGATCCGCGCGGTCGCCGAGCGCCCCGACCCGGCGGTCTTCGTCCTGTGGGGCAACTACGCGCAGAAGAAGCTCCGGCTGATCGACGAGACCCGGCACGTCGTGGTCCAGGGTGCGCACCCGTCCCCGCTCTCCGCGAAGAAGTTCTTCGGCTCCCGCCCGTTCACCCAGATCAACGAGGCGGTCGCGGCGCAGGGGCACGAGGCGATCGACTGGCGCATCCCCGACCTGGGCTGAGAACCGGCGGGGTGCAACCCCCAGGGGCGCGGGGCTCTGTCGACGTGTGGCTCCGCCGCGCGGGCCGGATCAGCCCCGCGGTCTGCAGTTGCCCACCGGCCCGCAGCGAAACGGCGCCGCCTGACCGCAAAAACAGGCGGCTCCGCTTAACGTCGGCAACACACAACAGGCCTACAGCCCGGAGGGCCCCGTGGCGGAGCGACAGGAGCGGACGGCACTCGATGCCGTGCTCACGCGGATCGGGCAGGTCGTGATGTTGCACCACGCCGGGGACCGTGAGGAGGCCCGTCGGCGCCTGCTCGACCTGTGGACGGAACTCGGCGAGCACGGCGCCCCGCTGCACCGCTGCACCCTGGCCCACTACCTCGCCGACACCCAGGACGACCCGGCCGACGAACTCGCCTGGGACCTGAGGGCGTTGTCGGCGGCGGACGAGGCGGAGGCGTCAGCGGGCCTGCGCGGCTTCTATCCCTCCCTCCATCTCAACCTCGCCGCCGACTATGTGAAGCTCGGCCGCACCGAGGCCGCCCGCAGCCATCTGCACCGGGCGCGCGGGGCGGCCGCGGCCCTGGGCGAAGACGGCTACGGCGACGGGGTGCGGGCGGCGATCAGCAGACTGGAACTACGGCTCGGGGACGACGACACCCCGGGCGGCGAGCCCTGGGGACCGCCTCGGCAGCGGCCGGACAGGTCCTAGACGGGGGACCAGGGGCTCAATGCCCGTACGTCTGCTCGCAGATCTGTGCCTGTGGGCTGTCCGCGCTCCAGCCGCCGTACTGCTTGCCGAGGGCGCACACGTCCGGGGCCTTGGGGACGGGCCGGGCGACATCGGGGATGCCGGCCCGCTGGTCGTGCGACCGGTGCGGGTGGGGGTGCGCAGGGCTGGCGGCGCGCGGGGCCGGTGGCCGTGGGGCGGCCGGCAGAGGCGGTGCCGGGGTGTGCGGGGCGGGGTGTGCGGGGGGCCGGGACGGGCCGACCATCTCCAGGGCCTCCTTGACCGGCGCCTGCACCACCCGGGGTTCGGTGCTGCCGTCCGGGCGGGGCACCGATGGCAGCGAGGGCGCCGAACCCGGCGGCGGGCCGGGCGCCGCCGGACGCTGGACCGTCACGCAGCCGGAGAGGGCCGAGACGGTCACGGTGACCAGGAGCGCTGCGGTGGTCGTCGTTCGATGCACCCGTGCAACTCTGCTGCTTCCGCGTGAAGGTTGACACCGCCGACGGGAGTTTGGTCCCCCGCGCGGGTGATCTCGCGCCCCGTACGAGGGGTGGGCGGGTCCGAGGCTGACGTCAGGAGCCGGTCGCGCCGTCGATGCGTTCCCGGATCAGATCGGCATGGCCGTTGTGCCGGGCGTACTCCTCGATCATATGGGTGTGGATCCAGCGCAGGTTGATCCGCTCACCGTGACGGGTGAGGCCCTTGGAGAGATCGTCCAGGCCGACGCCGGCCGCGTTGCGCCGGGCGGTCGCGATCTCCGACTGCCAGATCGCGTACGCCTCCTGCCAGGTGTCCGCCTCGGTGAGATGGAAGTCGCCGTCCGGATCCTCGTCGGTCCAGTAGCGGAACGGCACCTTCTCGCCGGTGAGGACCCTGCTGTACCAGTTCCGTTCCACGTCGGCCATGTGCCGCACCAGTCCCATGAGGGACAGCGGGGACGGCTCCACGGAGGCGGTCCTGAGCTGGGCGTCGGTCAGACCCTCGCACTTCGTCGCGAGGGTCTGCCGGTGGAACTCCAACCAGCCCTCCAGCATGGAGCGTTCGTCGGCGTCGATCGCGGGCACACGGCGTTCGGTCGTCATGGGCGCATCCTGGCCCACCCCCGCCCGATCCCACCACGGATTATCGGCCCGTATGCTTCCGGACAGGCACGCGTAGGCAACCGCGAGGGGAACGCCAGTGAAGGTCGGCTGCATCGGACTCGGCGACATCGCGCAGAAGGCGTACCTGCCGGTGCTGGGTGCGCAGCCGGGGCTCGAACTCCACCTGCAGACCCGCACCCCCGCCACCCTCGACCGGGTCGCCGACAGCCTCCGGCTGCCCGCCGGCCACCGGCACGCGACCCTCGACGACGTGCTCGCCCAGGAACTCGACGCCGCCTTCGTGCACGCGCCCACGGGCGCCCACCCGGAGATCGTCACCCGGCTCCTGGAGGCGGGCGTACCGACGTACGTCGACAAGCCCCTCGGCTACCGGCTCGCCGACTCCGAACGGCTCGTGACCCTGGCCGAGGCGCGGAACGTGTCGCTGTCCGTCGGCTTCAACCGGCGCCACGCACCCGGCGTCGTCCAGTGCGCCGACCATCCCCGCGACCTGATCCTGATGCAGAAGAACCGCATCGGGCTGCCCGAGGAACCCCGCACCATGATCCTCGACGACTTCATCCATGTCGTCGACACCCTGCGCTTCCTCGCCCCCGGACCGGTCGACGACGTGACCGTGCGCGCCCGCGTCGTCGACGGCCTGCTGCACCACGTGGTGCTCCAGCTCGCCGGGGACGGTTTCACCGCGCTCGGCGTGATGAACAGGCTCAGCGGCTCGGCGGAGGAGATCCTGGAGGTCTCCGGGCAGGACACCAAACGCCAGGTCGTCAACCTCTCCGAGGTGATCGACCACAAGGGACAGCCGACGGTCCGGCGGCGCGGCGACTGGGTGCCGGTCGCCCGGCAGCGCGGCATAGAACAGGCCGTGCTCGCCTTCCTCGACGCCGTGCGCGCCGGCAAGGTGCTCAGTGCCCGTGACGCACTGGCGACTCATGAACTCTGCGAGCGGGTGATACGAGAGGTTCGCCGGCGCTCCGGCGCAGCCTGACCGCCCGCAGCCCCTCGCTCAGGCAGTAGGCCGCCAGCACCAGCAGCGCGCCGTCCACCACCCAGTCGCCGTACCGCACGAACGGGGTGACACCGCGGGCGATCGGCACCTCGTAGACCCGCGCGGTGTCCGCGTCCGTGCCCAGCCAGGGGCCGATGCGCTCCCCGCTCGGCCCGTACACGGCGGAGACACCGGTCAGCGTGGCGTGGACCATCGTGCGCCCGGTCTCGGCGGCCCGCAGGGCGGCCAGCGAGGCGTGCTGCTCGGGGGCCCAGCTGTGCTGGAACGTCGAGGTCGCGGACTGCCCGATCAGCACCTGCGCGCCGTCCTGCGCGAGATGCCGGCTCATGTCGGGGAACGCCGTCTCGAAGCAGATCATCGGGCCGACCAGCAGCCCGTGGCCGACGTTCATCACCACCTGCTCGGTGCCGCGCCGCCGGTCCTCGCCGGCCGCCTTGCCGACCGAGGTGGCCCAGCCGAGCAGGGAGCGGGCCGGTATGTACTCGCCGAAGGGGACCAGCCGCATCTTGTCGTACCGCTCACCGGTCGGCCCGTCGGGGCCCACCAGGATGGAGCTCTTGTAGATACCCGGCCGGTCGGAGCGCCGGGCGTCGACGTTGACCAGGATGTCCGCGCCGGTCCGCCGGGACAGCGTGGCGATCCGCTTCGCCAGGTCGGGCCGGTCCTTGAGGTCCAAGCCGACGCTGCTCTCGCCCCAGACGATCAGGTCGGGATGCTGCCCCGCCAGCTGCCGGGTCAGCCGCTCCTCCCGGTCGAAGCGCCGGTCGCCGCCGTCGAGGACGCCGGGCTGTACGACGGCGATCCGGACGTGCCCGTCGACGTCCGGGCGCGGCGACCACACCCAGGCGGCGGAGGTCGCGGCGGCCGTGGCCACCAGCGAGGCCACCGCGGGCACCCGCGCCTCGCGCACCGCGACGAGCACGGCGACGGCCACGTTCACGGCCACCACCAGGAAGCTCAGCAGCCACACCCCGCCGACCGAGGCCAGCCGCAGCGCCGGCGCCACCTGCCACTGGGTCGCACCGAGCATGCCCCACGGCCCGCCCAGCCCCTGCCAGGACCGCACCAGCTCCACCACCAGCCACCCCGAGGGCAGCACCAGCACCGCGATCGCGGCCCGCCCCGGCGACGGCGTCCCGCCCAACAGCCGACGGGCCAGCCAGCCCCAGGGCACCCAGAGCAGGCTCAGCAGCCCGGCGATCAGGAAGATGAAGACGTGCAGGCTCGGCAGCAGCCAGTGATGCACGGCGACCATGAACCCGAACCCGCCGCACCAGCCGTCGTACGCCGCCCGCCGTCCGGTCGGTGCCGAGCGCGCCAGCAGCAGCCACGGGACCAGCGCGACATGGGCGAACCACCACAGCGACGGCGCCGGAAAGGCGAGCACGGGCAGCGCGCCCGCCAGCGCCCCGATGCAGGAACGCCGCCACGGGGAGGTCAGCCAGCGCTCGACGGTCCTCATCCATCGCCTCCTGCCTGCGGGTCCTTCCAGTGTGCGCGACCGGGAGGAATCTCCGACAGGGGGCAAGGGCGCGGGCTCAGTCGGACCCGGCCACCGCGCGCCCATCCGGCAGCCGGCGCCACTTCTCCTCGACGACCACCCGGCGCAGCCGCCAGCCGTCCCCGGTACGCAGCAGCGTGAAGGCGTAGCGGCCGCCGCACACGAAGTCCGGGGCGGTGGCGGTGCCGTCGCCGCCGGCGAAACGCATGGGGTTGATGTAGTCGGCCTGGAGGCGGGCGGTGTCCCCGGTGTCGTGGTCCAGGGTCCCGAACCGCACCCGGCGGTTGACGATCAGATGCTGCCGCATCGAGAACAGGGCCAGACTCTCCGCGAGCCACCCGGCCACCTGCCCGGCATCCCCCTCGATCCCGCCGGCGGAACGGTAGTCGGCCCGCCCGTCAGTGGTGAACAGTCCGCGGTACGCCGCCCAGTCACCGTCGTCGACGGCCACGGCGTACTCGGTGACCAACTCGTCCACGGCCAGCCGGTCCATCACGGTCGCGAGCTCCACACGCTGCGTCATCGGCACAGTTTTGGGCACGGGACCGGCGGAGCCAAGGGGCGCGGGCGATATTCGGTGGTGTTCGTACCGGGCACCCCCGGATCTGGTCATGTGAGCGACCGGCCGGTCGAACGGTGGTCCGCATTCCGCATCCGTGCCCGACATGCGTTTCCGCCCCGTCTCCACGGCACGAGCTGGAGGACGCCGAATGTCACCTCGACGCCGAAGAAGAGCCACAGGAGCTGCGACACACCGTGGGCCAGTGCGTACGCCTGCCACGTCGCGAACAGGGCACGCGCGATGCCGTCGAACAGTCCGTGCTCGGGCAGCGGCCCGACGATGCGCAGAACGGCCCAGACGACCACCACCGAGCCCATCAGATTGGCGAACAGGATCTGCCACAGGTCGAGTTCGGGCAGCGCACCGAGCCCGAGCGCGTTCCCGCACGAGGACAGCGCGTCGTGGACCAGGGCGTAGGTCCACGGAGTCGCGAATCCGGCGGTGACGGCCAGGTCGTACCAGGCACTCGCGCGTACGACGCGCAGATAGGCGGGGCTCGCGGGGGTGCGAAGACGGCTCACGATGAGGCTCCTGCTGGTCTCGTGACAGCGACGCCTCACGCTAAACAGTGGACTACGCTCCAAGGTCAAGCCCGATATCCGATGGATCCGATGGAGGGGCATGCGCATCGGCGAACTTGCCGCGCAGGCAGGCATGACCAGGGACACGATCCGGTTCTACGAGAAGGTAGGCCTGGTCACAGGTCGGCGCCTGCCCAACGGGTACCGCGACTTTCCGCCCGAGACGGTGGCCTGGCTCCAGTACGTCCGCACCGCGCAGGCACTCGGTTTCTCCCTGGCGGAGATCGCGCGCAACGGCGAGGCATTGCGCGAAGCGCCGGACACCGCGGAGGCGCTGTCCCTGCTCTTCGAGGAGAAGCTTCAGGTCATCGACAGCCGTATCGCCGAACTGACCACCCTGCGGGCCGATCTGGCCCTGCGCGTCGGCACCGGATGCCCACTGCGGCCGACCGGCGGCGTCCTGCCGGGACGCACTCCGTGAAAAGGGCGGTGATCGTGCCGAGGCGTCAGTTCTGGTTCACCGGCCACACCGCCGCCGGGTCGCAGTGGTCCGGTTCGCCGGCGTCGTCGAGGAAGGGCCGGCCGCCCACCGAGTTTCGCGTCGGCCGGTCCAGCGGCTCGGTTCCGACCTCGATCGTGTGGGCAGGCAACACCGCCTGCATCTTCCGCTCCCCGCGTTGGACCCTTGGCTCACCCTGAGGACTGTCCCATGGACAACACGCACCTGCCGGGCCGGCGACTCGATCTTGAGGCCTCGCAAGGGATTGCCCCTGGGCGTCACGTCCGGTCCGGTACCAAGTGTGCGACATGGGCGATGAGCCGAGCCGTCCGGCTGCCGCCCCGTAGCGCGTGGTCGGTGCGGCTGGGGCGGCAGCGGCGGTACTCGGGGTCGTATTCGGTCATGATCACGCCGGCATGGTCGGTGTCGGACTCGTGCAGCGACGTGGGCCGGCCGCGATGCCGCAGGGTCGTGTGGAGCAGTCGGGACTGCTGGACGTCCACAACCGGATCAACGGCGCCGTGGACCAGCCGTATCGGGACGGCGGGCGCCGATTCCCCGATCGCCGCCGCTTCCTCGATCGGCGTACGGCCTGTCAGCGGGTCCGGGCCGTCGTAGCCGCCGGCGATGCCGACGACGGCCGGCGGCCTCCACCCGTCGAACGCGCCGGGGACCAGGGCGGCGCCGACCGCGGCCTTGCCCCCCAGGGACCAGCCGGCGAGCACGACACGTCCCGTGTCCCCGCCGAAGTCGGCCGCATGCTGCTGCACGTACCGCGCGGATTCCCGCAGGTGGGTCCGCCCGCCGTCCTGGGCATCCGGCCGCCAGTCCGGGACGAAACACACGATGCCCAGAGCGGCGACGGCCCTGGCGAGCGGCGCGAGGACATCGCGCTCATCGGGACCTCTCCCGTGCCAGAGCAGCACCGCAGGCGAAGGCCGTGAGGCGGCCGCGGGCCGGTACACATCCAGACGTTGACCACTGGCTCCATAGACGAGCCCGCTCGCCACAGCGACTTCCACGGCCGGCCCCACCCCCCGTTCCGCCTGACGTACCGACAGCCAACTGGTCCGGTTGAGCGGCCGAGCGCCGATGGCGTCTTCATCATGACAGGTCGAAGGTCCTGCTCTCCCGCGACGGCGGCCTTGAGCATCACAGACGTGTGGGAGCAGGCTCCCCGTTCACTGCGTCGCCAAGCTCTTCCGGTGGTCGGTGTGCCGACGAGGACGCCTTCCGGCTGAGCGCGTTCTTCGTCGACGACCGGATGCGGACTCCGGGTGCGGTGGCATCCCCAGCCGGATCCGCACCCCGACGCGCTGTCCCCACCGGTCACCGCAGCCGACCTCTCGGGTGCGGCGGGCGCCCGGTACGCCGACGAGCGGCTCGTCGGGATCACGGACGCGATCCCGCTCGCGGCCCGGATCCATGGGCCGGAACGGGCGGCCGGGCTGCTGCCCGGGGAGGGGCCGGTTCCGGTGGGGGACAAGGTGTTCGCGCAGTCGGGGTCGTAGGATCTTGGTCCCGTCCGGCTTCAGGAGGTTCGTATGACACGTCCCGTCACGGTCATCACCGGTGGCAGCGGGGGTATCGGCGCCGCGACCTGTCTGCGGCTCGCGGCCGACGGGCACGATCTGGTGATCGGATACCGGCGGGACGCCGACGCCGCCGACGCGGTCGCGGAGGGGGTGCGGAAGGCCGGGGCGCGCGGTGTCGTCGTAGCGGTGGACACGGCCGTGGAGGCCGATGTGGAGCGGCTCTTCGACACGGCCGAGGAGCAGCTGGGGCCGGTCACAGGTCTGGTCAACAACGCTGCCGTGACCGGGCCGTTCGGGCGGCTGGCCGATACGGAGACGGCCGACCTGCGTCGGGTCGTGGAGGTCAACCTGCTGGGTGTGCTGCTGTGTTCACGCCGGGCGGCCCGGCTGATGGCGGCGCGGGGGAGCGGGGTGATCGTGAACGTGTCCTCCGCGGCGGCCACGCTCGGCAGCCCCGGGGAGTACGTCCACTACGCGGCGACCAAGGCCGCGGTCGACACCCTCACCGTGGGCCTGGCGAAGGAACTCGGCCCGGACGGCGTGCGGGTCAACGCCGTGGCGCCCGGCGTCATCGACACCGGGATCCATGCGGCCATGGGCGACCCCGGCCGGGCCGAACGGGTCGGTGCCACCACGCCGTTGGGCCGCGCCGGCCGGCCGGAGGAGATCGCCGCCGCGATCGCCTGGCTGCTCTCACCGGAGGCCTCCTACGCGACGGGCGCGGTGCTGCGGGTCTCCGGCGGACGCTGAACCCCTGGGGACCGTCCGGCGGGTCAGGCCGCAGACGCGGGGTCTGCCACGGCCACCTGCGCAGTTGCCGTCACTCGCCGATGTCCCTCAACGGGTGGCGTCGCATCGCGGAGCCGATCTGAGCTGTCGGATACCCGTCGGCCGGGTCATGCCGCCTCGATGATCTGCTCGCGGATCGCCTCGGCCCACTCGACCACCAACAGCTCGTACTCCGACCGCTCCTGGGCCGACAGCGATCCGCCCGCACGCAGCCACAGCGCCCGGATGTGCTCGTTGACCTCGGCAGCAGAACGCACGGAACCAAGGATTCGGGAATCGGGGGACATACGAAACAGCGTAGGGGCAAGAACTGACCGTGCGCTACCGGGCCGCTACGCACACCGTATGGGGTTGGTCACGGGCGACACGGCGAACAGGGGGTCAATGCTCGGCATGGCCTTGGCATTTGCCGGACCGGATGCTGTGACGCGAACAGGGCCGTACGCTCCCGCCCCGGCCTTCGCCCTCGCCGGAGCAGGTCCGACGGACTCAAACCCCCGGAATCCGGGGGACGTTGGGGGTTGGCCGAGATGAGGTGCCCGGCCGGGCCCATGGCGTGGGCAGCGTCGAGGCGAGCAGCGCCAGCTTCTCGGCGCTGCCGCTGTCCGGGTCCGGGTGGTAGACCACCAGCGTCTGGCCCGTCGTGCCGCTGACACCCAGCCGCTCCCGGTTCAGCCGCAGGAGTCCCAGCTGGGGGTGGTCGATGTGCTTGGCTGCGCCCTCGCACGCGGCCACGTCATGACGGGCCCAGAGCCTGCTGAACTCCGGGCTGGCCAGGGAGAGTTCGCCGACGAGGTCGATGACCCGGGGGTCGTCCGTCTCGGTGCCGACGGACCGGCGGAAACCGGCGACCATGCCCGCGCCCGCGTCCGCCCAGTCCGGGTACAGGGCCTGCTCGGCGGGGTCGAGGAACGCGTCCCGCAGCCGGTTGGCACCCACCGTGAGACGCGGTGACAGCGCGGTCGCCAGGGCGTTGACGGCGAGGACGTCGAAGTAGCGGCCCTCGACCAGGGCGGGCAGCGGGAGGGCGGAGACGAGCCGGGCGATCCCGGGCGGCACCGTCTCCTTGCGGGGCCGGCGCCGGCGCCGTCGCGGCCGGCCGGCGCCGAGGCTCAGGAGATACGCCGCCGCGTCCTCGTCGAGGCGCAGCACACGGGCCAGGGACTCCAGGACCTGTACGGAGGGGTTCCGGTCGCGGCCCTGCTCCAGGCGCAGGTAGTAGTCGGCGCTGATGCCGGCCAGCATCGCGACCTCCTCCCGGCGCAGGCCCGGCACCCGCCGCACCCCGAGCACGGGGATGCCGGCCTGCTCGGGCGTGACGAGCTCACGGCGGGCCCGCACATACGCGCCCAGCAGGTTCGGTTCGTCGGTCACGGTCACCCGGCCACCGTAATGCGGCCCGGCGTGCCCGTGCCTGGCCCTGTCACCCCCAGGATCGCGGGGGTCCTGCCGCGGCCGGTCCGGGCGCGGAAGCGTGCTCGGTGACCGTCATGAGCACAGCGAGGAGCACAGTCATGTCGACGTATCTGCTGGTACACGGAGCCTGGCACAGCGGTGAGGTCTGGAAGCGGGTGGTCCCGCTGCTGGCGGCGGCGGGACACCGGGTGTACGCACCCTCCCTGGCCGGCCACGGCGACAAGGCGCACCTGCTCGGCCCCGATGTCGGCCTCGACACGCACGTCGACGACGTGGTCCGGCTCATCATGGACGAGGACCTCACCGAGGTCGTCCTGGTGGGACACAGCTACGCGGGGCTGGTCGTCTCGTCCGCCGCCAACCAGGTCCCGGACCGCATCGCCCGGTTGGTCTACCTCGACGCGATGGTCCCCGCCCACGGCGAGTCCGCGGCCGACGTCCTGCCCGTGACCCGGGCCATGATCGACGGTGCACTGGCGTCCGAGAGCGGCTGGCGGGTCCCGCCGATGCCCGAACTGCCCCCGCCGCACGGCCTGTTCGGGGTCACCGATCCGGCGGACACGGCCTGGCTGCGCACGCAGCTGTCCGACCTGCCGGTGCGCTGCCTCCAGCAGCCGGTACGGCTGGACAACGCGGCCGTAGGCACGATTCCCCGCACCCACATCCACTGTGTGGCCGACCGGCCGGAGGGCGTCGTCCGCCGCCCGGTCCCCGCGACCGAGCAGGTGCGGGAACTTCCCACCGGCCACGACTGCATGATCACCATGCCGGCCGAGCTCACCGGACTCCTGCTCGAACTCGCCTGATCCCGGCGGCGATATTCGCTGTGCCCGGACGGCGGTGTCTCCGTAGGCTCGCCGCATGACGGACGTGGCGGATGTGACGGACGAGGATCAGAGGGCGGTACAGGCGGCGATCGACGGGGAGCTGCGGCTTCTCGAACCCGAGGTGCGCGCCGTCCCGGCCCTCGTCCTGGAGCTGCTCGACCCGGAGTTCACCGAGATCGGGGCGTCCGGCCGGCGCTGGGACACGACGTCGGTCCTGACGGTGACCAGCGGCGGCTCGGTGTCCCCGGAGTCCCCGGTCGAGGTGAGCGAGATGTCCGGGACCGTCCTGGCCCCGGGCGTCGTCCATCTCACCTACTTCGCGGACAACCAGGGGCGCCGGGTCTGGCGCAGCTCGCTGTGGCGGCTCACGGAGACGGGCTGGCGGATGTACTTCCACCAGGGCACGCCGGCCGCCCTGGGCGACTAGCCGTGCAGGTGTCGGAGGTCACGCGTGCGGTGGCCGCGGCGAAGTCGATCGTCACGTCGCTCGACCTGGTGGTCGACGACGCGATCGTTCTTCATGACTCGAACAAGCTCACTCTGCGTCTGCTGCCCTGCGACGTCGTGGCCCGGGTCGCACCGGTGGCGCATGGGGTCGCGCAGTTCGAAGTCGAGCTGGCTCAGCGGCTCGCCGGATCCGGATGCCCGGTGGCTGCTCCAGAGCCTCGCGTGCAGCCGCGCGTTCATGAACGTGACGGCTTCGAGGTCACGCTGTGGACGTACTGCGAACCCGTGGCGCATCAAGAGATCTCACCGGCCGACTACGCCCATGCGCTGCAGCGGCTCCATGCCGACATGCGCGAACTCGACTTCCCGACGCCGCATTTCACGGACCGCATCGAGCAGGCTCAGCAACTCGTCGCGGACCGCGACCGCACGCCGGCGCTCGCCGGCGCGGACCGGGAGCTGCTCGGCGACACCTTGCGCAGCCTGCGACGAGTGATCGGCGAGCGTGGCGGCGCCGAGCAGCTGCTGCACGGCGAGCCGCACCCCGGCAACGTCCTCACCACGAAGAACGGGCTGCTGTTCGTCGACCTCGAGACGTGTTGTCGTGGGCCCGTCGAGTTCGACCTCGCCCATGCGCCCGAAGAAGTCGCCGAGCGGTATCCGGGTGTCGACCAGGATCTGCTGCGCGAGTGCCGGATCCTCGTGCTGGCGATGATCACGACATGGCGCTGGGACCGGGACGACCAACTCCCGAACGGGCGCCGATTGGGTACGGAGTGGCTCGGCCAGATCCGAACGGCGCTTGCTCTCCCCGCACTTGGCCATGGAGAAGGAGATCGGAAGCGGTCACCGGGTCGGCGTCGCTGACCGGTCTCGGTGCTGCTGGTGACTGGGGCCAGGCCGATGAGCGGCAGGGCCGTCGCCCCGTGCATCGCCGGCGAACCCGCGCAGGCTGCCGTGACGCACGGGCGACGCGGTCCGCGGCTACCTGACGTCGACGTAGTCGCCGGCCGCCGTGGAGGCGGCGGTGGTGGTGTTGGTGGCGAAGGAGAAGCGGTAGTACCCGTCGGCCGTGGCGGTGGTGGTGGCCTTGAGCGCGCCCCCGGTGCCGCTCGTGACCTTCTTGAGGGTGGTGTAGGTGCTGCTGCCCTTCTTGCGGTACTGGAGCAGCACCCCCTGCCCCGAGTAACCGACGTACTTGCCGGTGTTCCAGTCGGCACGCTTCAGGCTTCCCCTGACCGTGATGGTCCTGCCCTTCTTCACCGGCTCCGGGGTGGCGTCGGCGGTCAGCTGCGACGCCTTCTTGATCCGGGTGGTGGCGACGTCGTCGTCGAAACTGGCGTTGGCGTAGAGGTCCCACCCGCCGAGGATCAGCTTCCAAGTCCCAGCGACGCCGTTGTTCTTCAGGTCGGACGCGGCGTTGATGTGGAAGACGGCCGTGCAGGCATAGACGCCGGTCTGGGTCGTCGACTCCGTGCAGGTCGGGTCGTCGTCGGTGCCCAGGGATCCGGTGATGGTGTCCGGGCTCGAACTGTCCGTGCCCTGCCAGAGAAAGGCTTCCGTGACGGCGACCCCGCTGGAACTGGTCGCCGTGTACGTCACGGTGACGGACTTCTTGGTGGTGGTGCCCAGGACGATGTCCTTGCCGCCGTTGATGACCACCTTGGAGAACCTCATGCTGCCCAGCGTGGTGGCGGGGTGGGCGGAGCGGGCGGCGAGGGAGCCGAGCTCCGCCGCCGTACCCGGACGCTCCGCGGCCTGAGCGGCTGCCGGAAGGCAGAGCGCGGACAGGGCGACGGCGCCGGGAAGGACTACCGACATGGCACGTATACGCATGTGAATCCCGTGAGGTCGAACGTAACCCGCCGGAGGTTTCCGGGCGGGCATGCTGAGCGCCTGCGGCACACAGATCTCACGCGCACCGTACGTCGGGCGGCCCGGGGTTCCGCATCCGTGAAATCACGCAGTTCGCCACCGGTGCGCCCGGCAGCACCCGCCCCGGGGGTCGGCGTCGACGAACGTCCGGGACGGATACGCGCAGGGGTGCCGGGCGTCGGGCGGATGCCGACCTCACGGAGGTGTCGCCTAGATGGAGGCTCCGCCCAGAGAGCGGGGGCCCGGGCCGAGAACCCCGGTGCACCGCGAGCCTGCCCTCGGGGTCGACGGTCACGGCGCGGGTACGCCGCCCGCCAGGACGAGCAGGGACACCACGACGGGGCATCGTTGCGCCCCGCGGCTGTGCGGGGCAGGCCCTAGCCTGCCGACTCCGCCGCGTGCGGGCTCAGGACGTCGGCCGAGACCAGGGCGATGATGACGATGCCGAGGGCGACGCGGTACCAGACGAACGGCATGAAGCTCTTGTTGGAGATCCACTTCATGAACCAGGCGATCACCGCGTAGCCGGACGCGAACGCGATCACCGTCGCGAACAGGGTCGGGCCCCAGGCCACCTGGCCCTCGCTCACCGAGTCCTTGACCTCGAAGGCGCCGGAGGCCAGCACCGCCGGGATGGCGAGGAGGAAGGAGTAGCGGGCCGCCGCCTCGCGCTTGTAGCCCATGAACAGGCCGCCGCTGATCGTGGCGCCGGAGCGGGAGACACCCGGGATCAGGGCGCAGGCCTGGCAGAGGCCGAAGATCAGGCCGTCCTTGACCCCGAGGTTCTCCAGCGTCTTGCGCTGCTTGGGCGCGCGGTGCTTGCCGCCCGTCTCGTCGCGGGCGGCGAGCCGGTCGGCGATGCCGATGACGACGCCGACGACTATGAGCATGGTCGCGGTGATGCGCAGATCCCGGAACGGCCCCTCGATCTGGTCCTTGAGCGTCACGCCCAGCAGGCCGATCGGTATCGAGCCGACGATCACCAGCCAGCCCATCCGGGCGTTGTGGTCGTGCCGCATCGCCTTGTCGAACAGCGACCGCAACCAGGCCGAGATGATCCGCCCGATGTCCTTGCGGAAGTAGATCAGCACCGCCGTCTCCGTGCCGATCTGGGTGATCGCCGTGAAGGCCGCACCCGGGTCCTCCCAGCCGGAGAAGGCCGCAGTCAGCCGCAGATGCGCGCTGGAGGAGACGGGCAGGAACTCGGTCAGCCCCTGGACGAGTCCGAGGATCAGCGATTCAAACCAAGACATGAAGGTACGGCGTCCCAGGGGTGAGGGGGCGGCTGGCGGTCGCGGCGGCGCGCGTGATCATGCGTGTGCAACGGCAGCGTAGCGGGCCCGGACGACAGCCCGGGCACAGGGGTTCGGCGGCCGGCCGTGGACGAGGGGGTGTTGACCGGTCGAGGCACCGCCGCTTACGTTTCCCCAGGAGAAAGCGCTTGCTCCCGCACATCGGGGTGCGTGTGCGGCGCACGTCGGGCGGTGGTTCGCGCCCATCGACCGATACACGCCCCGAGGAGTGCTGATCACGTCCATGCCCCGCTCGCCCCAGTCCAGTGCCCCCCTCACCGGCCGGCGCATCCGGGCCGCCGTCGTCGGCGCCGGCGCCATCGGGCGCGGCTCCCATCTGCCCGCGCTCGCCCAGCTGGCCGCGGAGGGCGAGACCGAGGTCGTCGCCGCCGTCGACATCGATGCCACCGCCGTCGAGGCGATGTGCGCCGAGGCCGGCATTCCGCACGCCTACACCGACCTGGACCGGATGCTCGTCGAGCAGCGCCCCGACCTGGTCACCATCGGAACCCCGCCGACCCTGCACACGGCGCAGACGACGGCCGCGCTGCGGGCCGGGGCCTGGGTGTGGTGCGAGAAGCCGCCCGTGCCGTCCCTCGCCGACTTCGACGCGGTCGAGGCGGAGGAGGGCGCCGACAGCGGGCCGTACGCCTCGATCGTCTTCCAGCACAGGTTCGGCTCCGGCTCCACCCATGTGCGCCGGCTGCTGGCCGAGGGGGCGCTGGGCCGTCCGCTGGTCGCCCACTGCCAGACCACCTGGTACCGCGACACCGCCTACTATGCCGTGCCCTGGCGGGGCCGCTGGGCGACCGAGGGCGGCGGCCCCGCCATGGGCCACGGCATCCACCAGATGGACCTCCTGCTGGACCTGCTCGGGCCGTGGAGCGAGGTGCGCGCGATGGCCGCCCGGCTGGTGCACGACGTGGAGACCGAGGACGTCTCCACCGCTCTGGTCCGGTTCGCGAACGGCTCCCTGGCCACCGTCGTGAACAGTGTGCTCAGCCCCGACGAGATCAGCCGCATCCGCATCGACTGCGAGCGTGCCACCGTCGAACTGACCCACCTGTACGGCCACAGCAACGAGAACTGGCACATCACCCCGGCCCCCGGCGTCCCCGCCGACGAGGTGGCGGCCTGGCAGGACTTCGGCCCTGACGTGCCCAGCTCGCACCTGGCCCAGCTGCGCGAGCTGGTCGCCTCCATGCGCGCCGGGGAGCGGCCGCGCAGCAGCGGCGCCGACGGGCGCACCAGCCTGGAGCTGATCACCGCGCTGTACAAGTCGGCGTTCACCGACACGACCGTGCGTGCGGGCGAGATCGGTCCGGGTGATCCTTATTACACGGCCCTGCACGGAGGTGCCCCGGGCTGGGCGCCGGCCGACCGCGAGGAGGTGTCCGCGTGAGCGGCGAGCTGCGGATCACGCACGCCCACGGCGACCGGGTCACGGTGACCGAGCCGGTCACCGGGGTGCAACTCTTCGCGTACGTCTACCGCCCCGAGGCGGCCTGGGAGGCCCCGCGGCCCTACCTCCACCCGATCCGCACCCTCGCCGGGGACGTCGTCACCGACTACCGGCCCAACGACCACCGCTGGCACAAGGGACTCTCCCTGACCGCCTCCCACCTCTCCGGCGCGAACCTGTGGGGCGGCAACTCCTACATCCACGACCGGGGTTACCTCGCCATCCCGGAACGCGTCGGCTCGATGCGGCATCTCGGCTTCGACGAACTGTCCGCGGCGGACGGGCGGTTGGTCATCGCGGAACGGCTGACCTGGCATCCGTACGACGGCACGTTGTGGGCGGAGGAGCGGCGCCGGATCGAGGTCCACGACGTCGACCCCGACCCCGACTCCGGTTCCTGGGCGCTGACCTGGACCAGCACGATCACCAACCGCCGTGACGAGCCTCTCCTGTTCGGCAGCCCGACCACCGCTGGGCGTGAACAGGCGGGCTACACCGGCCTGTTCTGGCGCGGCCCACGCGCCTTCCGGGACGGCCGGATCATCGGCCCGGAAGGGGAGGGGCCGGAGCTGATGGGCTCCCAGTCCTCCTGGCTGGCCCTCTCCGGCGAGCACGACGGCGCCGACGGCCACGCAACTGTCCTGTTCGAACACGCCCCGGAGAACGACCACTCGGGCGCGGGCGGCACCCATCCCGCCCACTGGTTCGTGCGCAACGACCCGTTCGCCGGCATCGCCCCCTCCTGGGCCTTCTACGACGAACTCGAACTGGCCCCCGGCGACACCCTCCGGCGCCGCTACCGGGTCGTCATCGCGAACGGGGCCTGGGAGCGGGCGGACATCGCCAAGTACCTGGAGGCGCATCCGTGGTGAGCGACGGGGAGTCCGTATTCGCCGGGCTGCCGGGCGGGGTCGCCCTCTCGCGCCTGTGCGTGTACGACTGGCCCGCCGCCGACGGCGTGCGCGGCGGAACTCCCCATCTGCACCTGACCTGTTCGGAGGCGTACGTCGTCACCGGCGGCCGGGGCGCGGTGCAGACGCTCACCACCTCCGGGTACGAGGTCACACCCCTCGTGCCCGGCACGGTCGCCTGGTTCACGCCGGGCACGATCCACCGCCTCGTCAACGAGGACGACCTCCGGATCACCGTCCTGATGCAGAACAGCGGACTCCCGGAGGCCGGGGACGCGGTGCTGACGCTGCCACCGGAGTACCTGACCGACCCGCAGACGTACGCGGCCGCCACCACCGTCCCGGCCGACGCTCCGGAGGCCGAGCGGGAACGGATCGCCCGCGCCCGCCGTGACCTGGCCCTGGAGGGCTACCGGGCGCTGCGCGAGGCCACCGGCCCGGAGCCGCTCGCCGCCTTCCACCGGGCCGCCGCCGCGCTGGTACGGCCCCGGCTCGCCGAGTGGCGCGAGCGCTGGCGGCGCGGTGCGCATGCCGCCGCCGCGGCCACGGGCGAGCAGCTCGACCGTCTGGAACGGGGTGACGCGACCTACCTCGCCGAGGCCGTCGTGCGGTCCGAACAGCCTTATGAGCAGGGCAGGTTCGGGATGTGCGGGCGGCTGGACGTGTACCGGCAGTAGCAGATTCCCGAGGCTTTCACCTTGCGGACGGGCCGGCGACCGTCCAGCCCGGAGCCTGCGGGTGGGCCGTCAGGTCCTTGCGGTGCACCGGGTCGCCGCAGGCCGTGCAGGTGACCACCGGGACGAGATCGTTGCCGCAGCTGTGCTCGATCAGCATGGGGCGGTCGCCGTCCTGGTGGAGATGGCGGTCGCCCCACGCCATGAGGGTCCACAGGACAGGCTCCAGTTCGAGGCCGGCCTCCGTCGGCCGGTACTCGAAGCGCTGCGGGCGCTCGCTGTAGACGCGCTTGGTGAGGATCCCGGCGTCCACGAGCCGGCGCAGCCGGGTGGCCAGGATGTCGCGCGGTGCGCCGATGTTGCGGACCAGCTGGTCGAACCGGCCGTTGCCCAGGCACACCTCCCGCAGGACCAGCAGGGAGTACTTCTCGCCGACGAGCGCCAGGGTGTCGGCGATCGAGCAGGGTCGGGGGTCCTTCGGGGTGGCCATACCCGACAGTCTAAGGGCGATCCCTGGGAGGGTTTGATTTTCCAACCCATCGAGTTATGGTGGGTTCGGATTTCCTACTCACCGGTAATCAAGACCGGGAATCGAGGCCCCGTGATGCGTGACGCAGTCATCGTCGAAGCCGTACGCACCCCCGTGGGCAAGGGCAAGCCGAACGGCGCCCTCGCGCACGTCCACCCCGTCGAACTCCTCGCCCACACCCTGCGCACCCTCGTCGAGCGCTCCGGCGTCGACCCGGCCCTCATCGACGACGTGATCGGCGGCACCGTCGACCAGGTCGGCGAGCAGGCCATGAACACCACCCGGTACGCCGTCCTGTCCGCCGGCCTCCCCGAGACGGTCCCCGCGACCACCGTCGACCGCCAGTGCGGCTCCTCCCAGCAGGCCGTCCACTTCGCGGCGCAGGGTGTCATGTCCGGCGCGTACGACATCGTCGTGGCCTGCGGCGTGGAGTCGATGAGCCGGGTGCCGATGTGGTCCAACGTGCCGGCCGGCAAGGACCCCTTCGGCCCCGGGGTCGCCGCCCGCTACCCGGAGGGCCTGGTGCCGCAGGGCATCAGCGCCGAACTCATCGCGGCGAAGTGGTCGATCTCGCGGGCGGAGATGGACGCCTTCGCGGTCTCCTCGCACCAGAAGGCGGCGGCCGCGTGGGAGGCGGGACTGTTCGACACGCAGGTCGCTCCGCTGGAGGGGGTGAGCCGGGACGAGTCCGTGCGGCCCGGTACCACCGCCGAGGTCCTCGCCGGGCTCAAGCCCGCCTACTACGATCCCGGGTTCGCCGAGCGGTTCCCGCAGATCGAGTGGAACGTCACGGCGGGCAACGCGAGCCCGGTCAACGACGGCGCGTCGGCGGTGCTGATCATGGCCGGTGAGACCGCGGCACGGCTCGGGCTGCGGCCGCTGGCCCGGCTGCACGAGTTCGCCGTGACCGGCTCCGACCCGCTGCTCATGCTGACCGGCGTGATCCCGGCGACGGAGAAGGTGCTGCGGAGGGCCGGGCTGGGCATCGGGGACATCGACCTGTTCGAGGTGAACGAGGCGTTCTCCAGCGTGGTGCTGGCCTGGCGGCAGGAGACCGGGGCGGATCTGGCCAAGGTGAACGTGCACGGTGGGGCCATCGCGCTGGGGCATCCGCTGGGGGCGAGCGGTACTCGGCTGACCACGACGCTTGTGCATGCGATGCGGGAGCGCGGCGCTCGCTTTGGGCTGCAGACCATGTGTGAAGCCGGTGGGCTGGCGAACGCGATGATTCTGGAGGCGGTTCGGTAGGGGGGCGTGCGCCCAGTGGGGTGCCGCGGTGTGCCGTGGTGCGTCTGCGGGTTCGTCGGGCTGGTCGCGCCCACGCGGCGGTAGCCGCACATCGAATACAGCCCCGCGCCCCCTACGGGGCGCTGTAATCCGGGGCGCCTGACGGGCTGGGCTATTTCGCGCGCAGGTGGTGGCGCTTTCTCCACGCCACCACCGCGCCCGCCACCGCCGGGACGACGATCGCCGCCACCGAGATCAGGAACACCGGGGACGTCGGGGTGGAGGCTCGGGCGCCGGCGACGACGTACGCGGCGACGTTGGGGATCGAGCCCAGTGCCGTGGCGACCAGGAACGGGGTGCAGCGCATGCGGGAGACGGCCGCCGCGTAGTTCGCCGCCCAGAACGGCACACCGGGGAACAGGCGTACCGCCAGCATCGAACGGAAGCCGTGCCTGCTGAACTGGTTGTCCGCCGCCTTCAGCAGCCTGCCGCGCAGCAGCGGGCGCAGCGCGTCCTGGCCGAGCATCCTGCCGAGGACGAAGGAGAGCCACGCCCCCAGCACCGTACCGACCATGGCCACGCCCATGCCCGGCGCCGAGCCGAACAGCGCGCCGGCCGCGAGGTTCAGGATCGGGCGGGGTACGAACGCCACGGTGATCACGCCGTACGCCACCGCGAAGATCACCAACGCGGCGGTGCCCTGGACCTGAGGCGGCCAGCCCTGCGTCATCAGCTTCTGCGGCTCGAACAGCAGCACCGACGCCCCGGCCGCCGCGAGCAGTGCGACGAGCAGGGACAGCCGGGCCCACGGCGACAGCAGCACACGTGTGCAGCGCGCGGTGAGGCTCACCGGAGCGGGTACGGCAACGGTCAGCTCCTCGGCGGCGGCCCGGGGAGGAGCCGTGGCGGTGCCAGAGCGGTTGGCATCGAGCATTCGGCGACAGTAACCGAAGCGCATGTGTGATCGCCGTATGGACGCTGTCCATTGGGCGAACCGGTGTCGCCGAAAACCGTTCGACGTGGCGCGAGGCGTCGGCGATGATCTGAGGCATGTTCCGGTTCGCCTTCCTCGTCGCAGCATCCGCAGTCGCGGATGCGCCGAAGGCCGCCGTTCCCGTTCTCACGGCCGCTGTCGACGGCGCCCGAAGCTGACCCTCTCCGGACAGTCCGGCGGACCCCGCAGGGGGAGGGTCGGCCGGTTCCCCCGGGGTCCCCGCGTCTCGCCCTGACGAGACGCATCACCGCAGCCCAGGCTTCGAGGTAGAGCCATGCCCAAGACGGCATACGTCCGCACCAAACCGCATCTCAACATCGGCACGATGGGCCACGTCGACCACGGCAAGACCACCCTGACCGCCGCCATCACCAAGGTCCTCGCCGACCGCGGCACCGGCACTTTCGTGCCGTTCGACCGCATCGACCGGGCCCCCGAGGAGGCCGCCCGCGGCATCACCATCAACATCGCGCACGTCGAGTACGAGACCGACACCCGGCACTACGCGCACGTGGACATGCCGGGGCATGCCGACTACGTCAAGAACATGGTCACCGGCGCCGCCCAGCTGGACGGGGCGATCCTCGTCGTCTCCGCACTCGACGGGATCATGCCGCAGACCGCCGAACACGTGCTGCTCGCCCGGCAGGTGGGTGTCGACCACATCGTCGTCGCGCTCACCATGGCCGACCGGGCCGACGAGGAGCTCGCGGAACTCGTGGAGTTGGAGGTCCGGGAACTGCTCACCGCGCAGGGGTACGGCGGTGACTCCGTACCCGTCGTACGGGTCTCCGGGCTCAAGGCCCTTGAGGGGGACCCGCGTTGGACGGCGTCGATCGAGGCGCTGCTCGACGCGGTGGACACGTATGTGCCGATGCCGGAGCGGTATCTGGACGCGCCGTTCCTGCTGCCGGTGGAGAACGTGCTCACCATCACCGGGCGCGGCACGGTCGTGACCGGGGCCGTGGAGAGGGGGACCGTGCGGGTCGGGGACCGGGTCGAGGTCCTCGGCGCGGACGTCGAGACCGTCGTCACCGGGCTCGAGACCTTCGGGAAGCCGATGGCCGAGGCGCAGGCCGGGGACAACGTGGCGCTGCTGCTGCGCGGGGTGCCGCGGGACGCGGTGCGGCGGGGGCATGTGGTGGCGGCGCCGGGGAGCGTGGTGCCGTCCCGGCGGTTCTCGGCACGGGTGTATGTGCTGTCGGGGCGCGAGGGGGGTCGTACGACCCCGGTCGCGACGGGGTACCGGCCGCAGTTCTACATCCGTACCGCGGACGTGGTCGGGGACGTCGACCTCGGCACGGTGGCGGTGGCCCGGCCCGGGGACACGGTGGAGATGACCGTGGAGCTGGGGCGGGAGGTGCCGCTGGAGGCGGGGCTCGGGTTCGCCATTCGTGAGGGTGGCCGGACCGTGGGGGCCGGGACCGTCACCGCCGTCCAGGGTTCGTAGGCGGTTGGGGGGCGGGGGGCTGCGGGTCGGTGGGGCTGGTCGCGCCCGCGCGGCGGAGCCGCATATCGATGCAGCCCCGCGCCCCTGGGCAGGCATACGCATCGCACAATGGAGAAGTGAACGATTCCATACCCGTCGTCCGTGTCACCGAGCACGGCACCGTCAAGCTCATGCCCGACGTCGATCGGGAGCGGGCCTGGTTGCTGACCGTCGACGGGGCGCCGCAGTCGTATGTCGATCTCGACGAACCGACGTATCTGGAGTTCGAGTACGCGCGGCGGCTGGGGTACGTGCTGGATGCCGTGGCGGAGGCCGAGGCTCCCCTCGACGTACTGCATCTCGGCGGAGGCGCGCTGACCCTGCCCCGGTATGTCGCGGCCACCCGGCCCGGGTCCCGGCAGGATGTCGTGGACGCCGATCGCGGGCTGCTGGAGCTGGTCACCGAGCATCTGCCGCTGGCGGACGGCACCGGGATCACCCTGCACGCCGCCGACGCGCGCGGCTGGCTGGAAAAGGCTCCCGGGAACTCTGCCGACGTGTTGATCGCCGATGTCTTCGGGGGATCCCGGATCCCAGCGCATCTGACCTCGCTGGGCTATGCGCGGGAGGCCGAACGGGTGCTGCGGGACGACGGCGTGTATCTCGCCAACCTCGCGGACTCCGCCCCCTTCGACTTCCTGCGCTCCCAACTCGCCACGTTCGCCGCCGTGTTCGAGGAGCTCGCGCTCATCGCCGAGCCGGGCGTGCTGCGCGGGCGCCGGTTCGGCAACGCCGTGCTCATCGCCTCGCACGGGCCGCTGGACGCGGGCGCACTGGCCCGGCGCACCGCCGCCGACGCCTTTCCCGCGCGGGTCGAACACGGTCCCGCGCTACGGGACTTCGTCGGCGGGGCCCGACCGGTCGGGGACGCGGACGCCGTGCCGTCACCCGTGCCCCCCGGCGGAGCGTTCGGCATCGGGTGAGCCGGCCAGTGACAGGACTGGCTTACTTCGGTTGTGGAGTTATGTCTTGCTGCTGCTGAGGAGGCGGGCATGTTCGATGAGGCCGGTGAGGACGAGCTTCTGCTCGCCGCGATGATGCAACTCGGTGCGAAGGGCGGCTCGATAGGCGCCGCCGCCGGAGGAGCGGCCACCGGATTCCACGGATTGGGCAGAGCTGGGGCGCGGGGCGGTGCCCGTGGCGCCGCGCGAGGCTTCAAATGGACGAAGAAGGATGTCAGCAGCACCGTTGTCGAGTTGCCCGGAACGGTGACGGCGATGTCCCAGCTGGTCCACGGGACTCTGGCCGGCGTGGGGAATCTGATCGGCGCGGAGGCCCGGGACGACGGGGGCCTCGCCGTACGAGCGATGCTCGGTGTGGGTATCGGCGGCCTGAACCCCGTGGTAGTGACGGCTGTTGTGGCCGCAGGACCCCAAGGCGTCGCGGTGGTGGAGCTACGCGCCGCAGGCCGTGAGGGGCTCATCAAACAGCGCCCTGCCGACAAGGCTCTGGCGAAGATCACCGCTCAGCTCAAGGCTGCCTCGCGGTAGCGGCGGCCGCGCGGACCCGGAGCCGGTGAACTCCCGCTGGAAGGCGCGGGCGGCGACCGCCGGGCCGAAGTCCCCGCCGGTGCCGCCCGCCTCCGGTGCCGCGGTCAGCCTCCGGTCGGGGTGCCGTGCAGCCGGACCGTGCTCAGGATCTTCATGATCGTCGCCGTGGGGACCTCACCGTTCACGCCCTTGGCGCCGTAGAAGTCCCACGACACCACGTCGCCCGCCGAGTTCTCGAAGCCGAACGTGATCGCCTTGCCGTCGCTCGCGCACTTGCCCTGCTGCGGGGTGTGCGACGAACGCGCCCAGGCGTAGGCGCCCTTGAGGCCCGAGGCGGTGGTGTAGGCGGTGGCCTTCTTGTCGTAGGAGATGGTCTTCTTGTCAGGCTGCGTGTAGCCGCCGTACACCCACCAGGGGACCTCCCTGACAGCCGCGTCGCCGCCACTCTTCGCGCCGCTCTCGCCCTTGGTGCCGACCGCGGCCAGGGCCGTGTCCTCGGTGGTGCCGTTCTTGTCGTCGTCGCTCGTGCACCACTTCGACTTGTACTGAGCGGGCGCCGACATCGTGATGATCGGCTTGCCGTCCTTGTCCTCGAAGCCGACGGACGTACCGGCGGTCAGGACCTCCCAGTCGGCCGGCACGTCGAAAGCCGTGCCCCACTTGGGGTTCACGACCGTCTTCCAGCCCGCGATCGTCGGCTTCTCGGTCGTTCCGTCACCGCGTGTGCCGTCGGCCGTCGAGGCGGAGGGGGAGGCGGTCGGGGAAGTCGTCGGCGACTGGGTCGACCGCTGGTTCTTGCCGCTGTCCGCCTTGTCGTCCTTCTTGCCGCCTAGCACCAGGAACCCGGTCACCCCGGCCGCCACCACGACGGCCGCGGCCGCGACGATCGCGACCAGCTTGGTCCGGTTTCCACCGCCCCCGCCCCCGCCCTGCGGTGCCTGTGGCACGCCGACGGGGCCCGGTGGACCCCACTGCGGCTGCTGCCCGTACCCGCCCGGCTGCGGATACTGCTGGTAGCCGGGCTGCTGATACGGATTCGGCTGTTGGTAACCCGGTTGCTGATACGGGTTGTTCTGCGGGTTCTGCTCGCCCCCTGGCGGCTGCTGTTCTGGCCACATGGCTGGTAACCCTAGTGCCGCACGGGACATCATTCGGCAATCTGTCCGTGGCGGGTGTGTACCGGAAGGTCAGCCGGCCGGGACGTCGTACAGCCGGACCGTGGAGAGGATTCTGCGGACGGTGGCGTCCGGGACCTCGCCCTCGACGCCCTTTGCGCCGACGAACGACCATGACACCAGGTCGCCGTCCGGGGACCTGGTGGTAACCCGGTTGCCGGTAAGGGTTGTTCGGTGCGTTCTGCCTGCTCGTCGGCGGCTGTTCCCCTGGTCACATGGGCGGTCACCATAACAACGATCACCGCATCGGCTCTGGTCAGGCTCCGCTACCCGTGAGTAACATGCCGGTCATGAGCACAGACCAGATGTCGATCGGCGAGATGCTCGCCGCCACGGTCCCGATGGTGCGGACCCTCAACCTGGAGTACCTGGAGACGACTCCGGAGCGGGCCGTGCTGGCCCTGCCGGACCAGGGGGAGTTCCACAACCACATCGGCGGGCCGCACGCGGGGGCGATGTTCACCCTCGCCGAGTCCGCGAGCGGCGCGATCGTCCTCGCCGCCTTCGGCGACCAGCTCTCCCGGGCCGTGCCGCTCGCCGTCAGCGCCGAGATCGCCTACAAGAAGGTCGCCCTCGGCCCGGTCAAGGCGACCGCGACCCTGGGCCGCCCGATCGCCGACGTCGTCGCCGAACTCGACGAGGGCAAGCGCCCGGAGTTCCCGGTCACTGTCGCCATCACGCGCGAGGACGGCGCGGTGACGGGCGAGATGACGGTGGTGTGGACACTGCGTCTCAACAGCTGATCGGGTGGGGGGCCGCTGTCCGGCCACCTGTCCCGGCGGCTGACGGGGCGCGGCGACTGTTGTCAGGTCGCGTGCGCCGGCGGCTGAGCGGGTGGGCTGACGGTCCGGCCTCCGCGTTCCTACGGCCGGTCGTCTGCGGCGACGGCTGGCCAAGTGCTGTGCCCGTCGCTGACCGCGTGGGGTGAGGGTCTGTCGGACTCTCACCCCATCCCTCGCCGGGGGCCGCTCAGGCGGCTCGGCTTTCCTCCTGTGCCGCCTCGTTTCCCTCCAGGCCCGCTACGAAGTCCTTGAGCCATGCCGTGAACTCGGGTCCCAGATCCGGGCGTTCGCAGGCGAGCCGGACCACCGTGCGCAGGTAGTCGCCCTTGTCGCCGGTGTCGTAGCGCAGTCCGTCGAAGACGACCCCGTGCACCGTGCCGCCCGCGGCCAGTTCCTGCAGCGCGTCGGTCAGTTGGATCTCTCCGCCGCGGCCGGGCGCGGTCCGCTCCAGGACCTCGAACACCTCCGGGTCGAGGGCATAGCGGCCGATGACCGCGTAGTTGCTCGGCGCGTCCTGCGGGGACGGCTTCTCCACCAGGCCGGTCACCTTGACCACGCCGTCCTCGCCGGTCGGTTCGACCGCGGCGCAGCCGTAGAGGTGGACCTGGGACGGGTCGACCTCCATCAGCGCGACGACACTGCCCTGGAAGCGGTCGCGGACGTCCAGCATCTGGCTGAGCATCGTCTCGCGGGCGTCGATCAGGTCGTCGCCGAGGAGCACCGCGAAGGGCTGGTCGCCCACGTGGTGCTTGGCGCACAGCACCGCGTGGCCGAGGCCGAGCGGGTCGCCCTGGCGGAAGTGGTGGATGTCGGCGAGCCGCGCGGGATCGCGTACGGCGTCCAGGCGCACGGTGTCGCCCTTGGCGGCCAGCGCCTGTTCCAGCTCGAAGGCGTGGTCGAAGTGGTCCTCGATGGCCCGCTTGTGCCGTCCGGTGACCATGAGGATGTCGTCGAGCCCGGCCTTGGCGGCCTCCTCGACGACGTACTGGATGGCCGGCTTGTCGACGACCGGCAGCATCTCCTTCGGCGTCGCCTTGGTGGCGGGCAGGAACCGGGTGCCGAGCCCGGCGGCCGGGACGACTGCCTTGCGCACCGACCGGGGGGACGTGCGGGCGGGGGAGGTGTGCGGAGCGTGGGGGGCGATCATGCGGCCCATGCTGGCCCGCCCGGATGAGAGCACGCCGAGAGAAACGTGGGAGACGGCTGTGGAACACCGGCTTCCACCCGCCCCGGCAGGGACCTCCGGTGAGTTGGAGATTTCGTGCGCCACCGGGTCCATGGTGCACACAAGTTGAACCTGTGCCGCCGCTGATTAAGGCCGAGGTGTGGATACCGCCGGTAACTTATCTGAATTCCTCATTCTTTGAACTCAAGTCACCCCAACTTCTTGTTTCCTATGAGTCGCGTGTGTCAAGGTGAGCCACCTCGCGGGAGGGTCCAGAGGTCGTACGACCGTAAGGTCGGCCTTTATGGGCTCCAAAAGGTATGCACCAACCCGGCACTGTATTCCGTCAGGGCGCCATTTCGCGTGCCGTCCTGCGGCTCGGAAGGAAATGGCTCAGTGCAATCCGCCTACCCCCCACGCCCGCCTTACCCGCCTCGCCCCGGTTCGACCCCGGGGGAGTCCGACCGCAATCTCATCGCCCACCTCACCGGCAGCCCCGAGGCCAGGCATCACGCCACCGCCCTGCTGCTCGCCCGGCACTGGCGCGCCACCTGCGACTATGCGATCGTCTGCCTCGCCTCCGCCACGCCGGCCGCCCAGTTGGTGGCCAGCGCCGCCTTCGAGCGCGTCCTCGGCCGGCTGAGCGGCGGCGCGGTCGGGGGTGCTCTCCGTCCGCAGCTGCTCGTGGCCGTACGGGAGACGGTCCGCGCGTGGGCCGCGGACGAAGCCATTTCCGTGGTCGTACCGGAACTGCGCAAAACCACCGGCGGTCGCGGACTCAGTGCCGCGAGACCCGGAACCCCCGAAAGACGGCAACTCGCCGAACGTGCTTTCCGGGCCCTTCCGGGCGCCTCGCAATGCCTTCTCTGGCACACCGAGGTCGAGGCCGAACCCATAAACATACCAGCTGGTCTGCTGGGCGTCGACACCGGTACCGCCACCGCCGCTCTGGAGCAGGCCCGTGAACAATTCCGGACCGGCCTGGTGCGCGCCCATCGGGAACTCGCGCCCTCCAAGGAATGCCGCTTCTACAACCGTCTCCTCGACGTCCCCATTCGCCGCGGCGGTTCTCTGCTCCCCGATGTGCAACGGCACCTGGCGGAGTGCCGGTACTGCCGGCAGGCCGTCGAACAGCTCAGCCATTTCGACGGCGGCCTGGAGGTCCTGCTCGCCGAGACCGTGCTCGGCTGGGGCGCCCGCCGCTATCTCGACTCGCGGCCCGGCCGTGGTGAGGTCGTCGAGGCATGGCCGGCCGACGGCGAGCCCGTCCGTGCGGCGGCCTCCGGCGGCAGGCACCGCTTCGCGTCCGTGGGCGGGCGGCGCAAGGCCCTGGTGGCCGGTGTCGGCCTGGTCTCCCTCGTGCTGCTCGCCACCGTCCTCGTGGTCAGAAGCTGGTCCGACGACAGCGGCGTCCCGCACCCCGGCGCGACCACCTGGGGAGCCCCCAGCGGCAGCCACACCCGGCCCGGCCCCGGGGAGAAGCCGTCGGCGGCCTCCCCGTCCCCGGCCTCCGTGGGCGAGCCCGTCGAGCTCGCCCACGGCAGACTGCGCAGCCTCGACGCCGGGCTCTGTGTCGACGTACGCGGCGACCGGGTGCGGGCCGGTGCGGAGCTGCGGCTCGGGCCGTGTTCCGACGCCGGGTCCCAGCAGTGGTCGTACCAGGACGACGGCATGCTGCGCAGCGCGCTCGACCCCACCCTCTGTCTCGCCGCCGACCCCGGGGCGCGGAGCGTCGTCGTCTCCGGCTGTCTGGTGCACGCGGGCGAGGTGTCGTACGACCTGACGGTGGCCGGCGAACTGCTGCTGCGCTGGGACAAGGGGCTCGCTCTGTCCGCGGACGGAACGAAGGTGGTCGTGGCCGGCCGGGACGGGTCGGTGCGGCAGCGGTGGGCGCTGGACACGGGGAGCGGTGCCGCGGCGGCGCCCGCGGCCGGGCCCTCCGCATCGCCCGAGCCGAAGGAGGCCGAGCGGACGGAGTCCCCGCGGCCGTCCCGACAGGCTGTCCCTGACCAGGAGTTCGGCAAGCCGCAGGACCCGTCGTACGGCACCCGGGTCGCGCAGGTCGGGTCCCGTGACCGTCCCGTACCGGTCGCACCGCCCGGGCTTCCCGGGCCCGCGGAGCCCGTCGGCGCCCTCGTGGAGGCCGCGGGACCGGTGCTGGACTCCGTGCCGGATGTCGTGAGCGAGGTCGCAACCCTGCCGGGCCGGCCGTCTCCGGTCGGCGAAGACGGGGCGACGCGCGGAGGCCGCACCAGCTGATGGGGGTCCCCGGCTCCCCGGTGGGGAGCCGGACCCACCTCCACTGCCGCCTGCCCGGCCGGCGGCCATGGATGAGCGCTGCCCGCCGATCCGGCTTCGCGCCTGACCGACCGGATCGGCATGGGTTTGAGGTGCTGCCGCCGGCCGCGCGCCGTCCGGTGCGGGCTCTCCGATCGGTTTACTTCAAGGGTTTACGAGAATTTTCCCCACCGTGTGTTTCATTTGCAGTAATACAGTTGGCGACAGGTTTTTGTCAGGCTTGGGTCAGGGTTGCCGCGGCAGCGTTCGCCGCGCGTCTCCGATGTGCCACGATCGAGCCAGCGGGTCGAAGTCATCCGGAATTTACAGAGCTCGGCGCGGTCGCACGGTTCGTTGCGGCGGGGTGAGTGCCGGGTGAATGGCCGGGGTGCTTTGACGGGCTTGTGGCGGTGTGGCGCACGGGGTCCGCGGCCCCGGCGGGCGCTGATCCGTAGTGGATTGCTCTGATTTTCGGCTCTTGCGGTGAATTTCCCCGGCTGGCCGAATCAATGCTGTCGGGCGTGATAGCGCAGCGCCGTTATTGACCCGCGAGTAATGAACTCGCTAGTTTCCGGTGGCCTCACCCCGAGCTTTTCGCCGCACATGCCCCCACCGTGCTGTCCTCCCGATTATTCGGAGCATCATGACGTCCCCTGTGCGTGCCGTCGACCTGATCATGTGCATCACCCCTTTCGGAGAACCCGATACCAGGCTCGCCACAGCGGTCTGCGCCGCCGGCGGACTCGGCGTCCTCGATCTGGGACGCGGGGACCGAAGATCCCGGGAGGCGCTGGCCCGGCTGAAACGGGCCGCACCAGGCCCCTATGGCGTGCGAGTGGCCGTGGGCTGCGCACTCACCCCGGAGGACCTCGGCCCCGCGCCCGACACGGTGGTCCTGGCCGCCGACGCACCCTGGACCGTCGGGCAACTCGCCACCCAAAGCCGGGTGTTGGTCGAGGTGACCGACCTGGTGGGTGCGCGCGAGGCGGTCGCGGCCGGAGCGCACGGGCTGATCGCCCGGGGCGCCGAGAGCGGCGGCCGGGTCGGCGGACTGAGCACCTTCGTCCTCCTCCAGCAACTCCTCGACGCACCGGAGCTGGACCTGCCGGTCTGGGCCTGCGGCGGCATCGGACCGCGTACGGCGGCGGCCGCGGTGGCAGGCGGCGCGGCCGGCGTCGTCCTGGACAGCCAGCTCGCCCTGCTCGCCGAATCCCGGCTGCCCGAGGCCACGGCGGCCGCGCTGCGCTCCCTGGACGGTTCGGAGACCATCCTGGTGGCCGGTCACCGGGTGCTGCACCGCCGCGGCCCCGACGCCGTGCACCCGCCCGCCGACGACCCGGCCGCGGTCGCCGCGCTGCTGGGCGCCGAGGACCTGCGCACCCAGCTGCTGCCGGTGGGCCAGGACGGTTTCCTGGCCGCGCGGTTCGCCGAGCAGTGGGGTGATGTACGCCGGACGGTACGGGAGTTGACGGCGGCGATAAACGGGGAGGGGGCCGTCGCCGGTGACGCTCTGCGGCCCGGAACCTCCCCCATGAGCCGCGCCCTCGGGACCCGGCTGCCCGTCGCCCAGGGCCCGATGACCCGGGTCAGCGACCGGGCCGCCTTCGCCGCGGCCGTCGCCGCCGACGGGGCGCTGCCCTTCCTCGCGCTCGCCCTCGCCGACGGCGACCGCACCCGGGAGATGCTCACCGAGGCCAAGGCCGCGCTCGACGGCCGGCCCTGGGGCGTCGGCGTACTGGGCTTCGCTCCCGAGGAACTCAGAAACGCCCAGCTCGAAGCCGTACGGGAACTGCGGCCCACCCATGCCGTCATCGCGGGCGGCCGGCCCGCCCAGGCGGAGGCGCTGGAGCAGGCCGGGATCAGCACCTTCCTGCACGTGCCCTCGCCGGGACTGCTGCGGCAGTTCCTGGAGGCCGGCGCCAGGAAGTTCGTGTTCGAGGGCTCCGAGTGCGGCGGCCATGTCGGACCGCGCGCGAGCTTCCCGCTCTGGGAGGCCCAACTCGCCGTGCTGGCGGACCTCCCGGACGCCGAAGGCCTGGAGGTGTTCCTCGCGGGCGGCATCCACGACGAACGCTCGGCGGCGATGGTCACCACACTCGCCGCGCCGCTGACCGCCCGGGGCGCGGCCGTCGGCCTCCTGATGGGCACCGCCTACCTGTTCACCGAGGAGGCGGTGGACCGGGGAGCGATCCAGCCGCTCTTCCAGCGCCAGGTCATGGCGGCCGCCGCTACCGCCCTCCTTGAGACCGCGCCCGGCCACGCCACCCGCTGTGTACCCAGCCCCTTCACCCTCAACTACCACAAGCGTGAAGCGGAGTTGCGCGCGAACGGGGTCCCGGACAGGCGACTGTGGGAGGAGCTGGAGCGGCTCAACGTCGGCCGGCTGCGCATCGCCAGCAAGGGCGTCGACCGCACCGACGGCGGCGAGCTGGCGCACGTCGATGAGGAACGCCAGCTCAACGACGGGATGTTCATGGCCGGCGAGGTCGCCGTCCTGCGCTCGGCGACGACCACCGTGGCAGCCCTGCACCATGCCGTGACGGACGGCGCGGCCGACTTCCTGGCGGCGCGGCCCACGGCGGCGCAGCCTGCGGAACCTCCGGCCCCCGCCCCGCTCGACATCGCCATCGTCGGTATGGCCTGCATGTTCCCGCAGGCACCCGACCTGGCCACCTTCTGGGCGAACGTGGTCGCCGGACACGACGCGGTCACCGAGGTCCCGCCCGAACGCTGGGACCCGGCCGTCCACCACGCCGACGGCAGCACCACCTCCAAGTGGGGCGGCTTCCTGCCCCGCATCCCCTTCGACCCGCTGGGCTACGGCATCCCGCCCGCCTCCCTCGGCCACATCGAGCCCGTCCAGCTGCTCGCCCTGGAGGCCGCCCGACGCGCCCTCGACGACGCCGGATACGGCGAACGGGGACGGGAGTTCGACCGCTCGCGCACGTCCGTCGTCTTCGGCGCCGAGGCCGGCAGTGACCTCTCCAACGCGGGCACCCTGCGCGCCGTGCTGCCCTCCTACTACGGCAAGGTCCCCGAGGGACTGGAGGACCAGCTGCCCCGGCTCACCGAGGACTCCTTCCCGGGGATGCTCGCCAACGTCATCTCGGGCCGCATCGCCAACCGTCTCGACCTCGGCGGCGCCAACTACACCGTCGACGCCGCCTGCGCCTCCTCGCTCGCCGCCGTCGACGTCGCCTGCAAGGAACTCGGCGCCGGAACCAGCGACGTCGTGCTGTGCGGCGGCGCCGACCTGCACAACGGCATCAACGACTACGTCCTCTTCTCCTCGGTGCACGCCCTCTCGCCGACCGGCCGCTCCCGCGCCTTCGACGGCTCCGCCGACGGCATCGCGCTCGGCGAGGGCGTGGCGTGTGTGGTCCTGAAGCGGCTGGCGGATGCCGAGCGTGACGGCGACCGCATCTACGGTGTGATCAAGGGCCTCGGGTCGTCGAGTGACGGCCGTTCCCTGGGACTGACCGCCCCCCGCCCCGAGGGCCAGCGGGCCGCGCTGCTCCGTGCCTACCGCAACGCCGGTATCTCCCCGGCACAGATCGGCCTGGTCGAGGCGCACGGCACCGGGACCGTCGTCGGTGACCGCACCGAACTCACCATCCTCAGCGAGGTGTTCGCGGAGGCCGGTGCGATGAACGGCGGTTGTGCGCTGGGATCGGTCAAGTCCCAGATCGGGCACACCAAGTGCGCCGCCGGGCTCGCCGGGCTGATCAAGACCACCCTCGCCCTGCACACCGGTGTCAAGCCGCCCACCCTGCACATCGACCGGCCCAACCCGGCCTGGAAGGAGGACGACAGCCCGTTCGCCTTCCACACCGAGGCCCGGCCCTGGGCCACTCCGGCCGCCGAACGGGTTGCGGGAGTCAGCGCGTTCGGCTTCGGCGGCACCAACTTCCACGTGGTGGTCAGTGCGTACGACAGCGCCGTGCCGCCGGAGCAGGCACTGGACGCCTGGCCCGCCGAGCTGTTCCTGTTCAGGGGGCGGGACGAGAAGGCCGCCCACCGAGGCGTCGAGGAGATCCTGCGGGCCGCGGAGACAGGCTCCTGGCGGCTGCGTGACCTCGCGCTGGCAACCGCCCGCCGGGCGGACGCCTCGCACGAACCGGTACGGGCCGCGGTGGTCGCGGACGACGTGGCCGGGCTGGCCGGACAGCTGCGCCGGGTCCTCGCGGGGGAGCACGATCCGCGCACCGGGATCCACCTGGCCGATGCACAACACGGTACGGACGCCAAGGTCGCGTTCCTCTTCCCCGGCCAGGGCAGCCAGCGTCCCGGCATGCTCGCCGACGTCCTCATCGCCTTCCCGGAGCTGCAGCACTACCTCCAGCTCGGCCGGGCCCACGCCGACACCCTCTACCCGCCCACCGCCTTCGACGACACCGCCCGTGAGCGCCGCCGGACCGCCCTCACCGACACCAGGGCCGCCCAGCCCGCCCTCGGCATCACCGGCCTCGCCGCCCACGCCCTTCTGACGGCGGCAGGGGTCCGCCCCGACATGGCCGCCGGACACAGCTACGGCGAACTCGTCGCCCTCAGCGCGGCCGGCGCCCTGACCCCGGAGACTCTCCTGGAGCTGAGCGCCGAACGCGCCGCCGCGATCCTGGCCGCCGCCGGAGACGAACCCGGCACCATGGCCGCCGTGTCCGCCGGGGCGGAGGACGTGGAGCGTGCGCTGCGCACCACCGGAGCTCCGGGACAGGTCGTGCTCGCCAACCACAACTCGCCCCAGCAGACGGTGATCTCGGGCCCGACGGAGGAAGTGACCGAGGCGGTACGGCTGTTGCGCGAGTCGGGATTCGGGGCGAAACGCATTCCGGTCGCCTGCGCCTTCCACAGCCCGGTCGTGGCGAACGCGGGGCAGCGGTTCGCCGAGGTCCTCGCCGAACGGGCCGTACTGCCGCCCGAGTTCCCGGTGTGGTCCAACCGCACCGCGGCCCCCTACCCGCCGGACGCCGACGCCGTACGTGCCGAACTCGCCGCCCAGATCGGCTCGCCCGTCGCCTTCGCCGCCCAGATCGAGGCGATGTACGAGGCGGGGGCCCGCGTCTTCGTCGAGGCCGGGCCCGGGACTGTCCTCACCCGGCTCGTCGGGCAGATCCTCGGCGACCGTCCGCACACCACCGTGGCCTGCGAACCCCGCGCCGGCAGCGGACTGCGCGGCTGGCTCGACGCACTCGCCCAGCTGGCCGTGACCGGAATCCCGGTGCGCACCGCCTGGCTGCTGCGCGGCCGGGACGCCGTGGACGCCGTCCGCACTCCGGCGCCGAAGCGGCCCGGCTGGACCGTCGACGGACAACTCGTGCGCACCGCCGCCGGAGACCTCCTGCCCGGTGCCCTCGCACCGGCCCGACGAGTCGTGGAGACGACGACTGTGACGACGAACCAGCCGCACGGCACACCGGCCGACCAGGACGCCCTGATATCCGAATTCCTGCGCACCAGCCGGGAGATGATCGCCGCGCAGCGCGATGTGCTGCTCACCTACTTCGGGGCGGCGCCGGGGGCGGTACCCACGGCCCCCGCCGCACCGGTGGCTCCGCAGCCGCAGCCGCAGCGGCAGCAGTGGCAACCGCAGCCGGTCGCCGAGATCGCCGCACCGCAGCCGGAGGCAGCGGCCGCACCGGTCGTCGAGCAGTCCGCGGAGACCGACGTCGAGCGGGTCGTCCTGGAGATCATCAGTGAGCGCACCGGCTACCCCGTCGACATGATCGAGCCCGACCTCGATCTGGAGGCGGACCTGAGCATCGACTCGATCAAACGGGCCGAGATCGCGGGGGAGCTGGCGAAGCGGCTCGGGATCGCGGGCGGCGCCGAGACCCTGGACGACGGCGAGTTGGAGGAGCTGGCCAAGGCGCGTACGGCGGCCGCGGTGACGGGATGGCTCACGGCTCGCGTCGGAGGGGGCGCCGGGACGGAGACCATCGACGCAGCGGAATCGGTGGCCGCCGTCACGGCGGAACCGGTGGCCGCCGTCGGAGCGGAGCCGCCGGCCGCCGCAGGGTCCGAAGAGCCCGTCCCGGGTGAGGCCCCGAAGCGGTTCGAGATGCGGCCCGTCGTGCTGGCACAGCCGGCTGCGGCGGCCGACCCGGCCGCCCTGCTCGCGGGCAGGCGGTTCTTCGTTCTCGGGGACGGCGCGCAGGTGGCGCAACGGCTCTCCGCGCACGGCGCCGAGGTGGTGACCGTCGCGCCGGATCGGCTGCTCGGGGAGTCGGACGGGACCGTGGACGGCGTGCTGTACCTGGGCGCCCTGCCCGGCAACGGCGACTCACCGGTGCTGCCGGACTCCTTCCCCGTGCTGCGGGCGGCCCTCGCGCGCGGCCCGCGCTGGCTGCTGGCCGCCCGGCCCGCCGACGGCGAGGACGCGGCGCGCTCGGCCGGACTGCATGGGCTGTTCCGTACCGTGGCCCGGGAGTACCCGGACACCGTCGTCAGGGTCGTGACCCTCGCGGACACCGCACCCGACGTCGTCGCCGACGCGCTGCTCGCCGAGCTGTCCGCCCCGGAAACGGCCCCTGTCGTACTGCGCACGGCCGCCGGCCGGCAGGGACTTGAGCTGGTCGAGGTGCCGTTGGGTGCGCTCGGCAGCACCGGGGCCGGACCGGCCGGGGAGGGGGCCGCCGAAGCCGCCGCGCTCGGCCTGGACCGGGACTCGGTGGTGCTGCTCGTCGGCGGGGCCCGGGGCATCACCGCGAAGTTCGCGGCCACCCTCGCCGCCGCCTGCCGCTGCCGCATCGAGCTGCTCGGCCGGACACCCGCGCCCACCGGCCCCGAGGCCCCGGACACCGCCGGCGCGCGCACCCCGGCCGAACTCCGCGCGGCGCTCGCCGCGCGAGGAGGACGCAAGCCCGCCGAGGTCAACCGCGAGGCCGAACTGGTGCTCGCCCAGCGGGAGATCACCGCCACCCTGGACGAACTCGCAGCGCTCGGCAGCGAGGCCCGCTACCGTGCCGTCGACTTCCGCGACCGGGACGCCGCACTCCAGGCCGTCAAGGAGATCCACGCCGACCACGGACGCCTGGACGGGGTCGTCTTCGCCGCCGGGGTGATCGAGGACCGGCTGATCGCCGAGAAGACCCCGGAGTCCTTCCAGCGGGTGTACGGGACCAAGACGGCCGGCGCCGCCACCCTTCTCGCCGCCCTGGAAGAACTGCCCAACGGGCCCGGTTTCGCGGTGCTGTTCGGCAGCATCTCCGCCGTCCTCGGCAACCGCGGCCAGTCCGACTACGCGGCGGCCAACGACGCCCTGGAGAGCCTCGGCGCGGGCTGGGCGGAGCGGACCGGGAACCGCGCGCTGACCGTGCACTGGGGGCCGTGGGCGCCCACCGGCGGACACACCGGAATGGTCAGCCCGGAACTCGGGCGCGAGTACGCGCGGCGCGGGGTGAGGCTGATCGATCCCGAGGAGGGCACCGCCGCCCTGCTGCGGGAGCTCGCCTGGGGCGAGGAGTCCGCACGAGCCGTCGTCTACACCGCCTCGGGCTGGTGAGATGAGCGACGACCGCCGGACACCGGTCGGCATGGATGACGGCCCTCGGACACCGGTCGGCATGGGCGCCGCCCCTCGTACACCGGTCGCCATCGTGGGGATGGCGGTGCTGCTGCCCGGTGCCGCCGGCCTCGACGCGTACTGGAGGAACCTGCGCGACGGCGTGGACTCGATCGGCGAGGTGCCGGACGGACGCTGGGACGCGGACTACTACCGGCCCGGCTCGGCCACCGGGCCCGCCGTCCCCGACCAGGTGTACTGCCGGCGCGGCGGCTTCGTGGACGGCCTGGCCGAGGTGGAGGTCACCCGGTACGGGATCATGCCGAACTCCGTGGACGGCACCGAGCCCGACCAGCTGATCGCCCTCGACGTGGCCGCCGCGGCGATCGCCGACGCCGGTGGCGAGGACCGGCTGCCCGACCGGCACCGGATCGGTGTGGTGCTGGGCCGGGGCGGCTATCTCACTCCCGGGCTGGTCCGGCTCGACCAGCGGGTCCGGACCGCGGGACAACTCGTCCGCACCCTGGGCGAGTTGGTGCCGGACCTCACGCCCGGCCAACTGGCCCGGGTGCGCGAGGCGTTCACCGAGCGGCTCGGGCCGGCCAGCCCCGAGTCGGCGATCGGCCTGGTGCCCAACCTCGCCGCCTCCCGGATCGCCAACCGCCTCGACCTGCGCGGCCCCGCCTACACCGTGGACGCGGCCTGCGCCTCCTCGCTGGTCGCCGTCGACCAGGCGGTCACCGAACTGGCCGCCGGGCGCTGCGACGTGATGCTCGCCGGGGGAGTGCACCACTGCCACGACATCACCCTGTGGAGCGTCTTCTCCCAGCTCCGCGCCCTCTCCCCGAGCCAGCGCATCCGCCCCTTCCACCGCGAGGCCGACGGCATCCTCATCGGTGAGGGCACCGGAGTGGTCGTCCTGAAGCGGCTCGCGGACGCCGAGCGTGACGGCGACCGCGTCTATGCCGTGATCCGCGGTACCGGCGTGGCCAGCGACGGCCGTACCGCTGGACTCGTCAACCCCGACCCCGGCGGCCAGGCCCACGCCGTACGCCAGGCCTGGCGGGCCGCGGGCCTCGACCCCGCCGCCCCCCGCTCGGTCGGCCTCCTGGAGGCGCACGGCACCGCGACCCCGGCGGGCGACGCGGCCGAACTCACCACCCTCGCCGAGGTGTTCGGGCCCGGCGGCCCCGGCGGCGAACGAGCGGTACTCGGCTCCGTGAAGTCGATGATCGGCCACACCATGCCGGCCGCCGGAGTGGCAGGGCTGGTGAAGGCGGCACTCGCTCTGCACCACGCCACCCTGCTGCCCACCCTGCACTGCGACGACCCGCACCCGGCCCTCGCGGCAACCCGCTTCCGCACCCTGGACCAGGCCGAGCCCTGGGAGACCACCCGGGAGCAGCCGGTGCGCCGGGCCGGGGTCAACGCCTTCGGGTTCGGCGGGATCAACGCGCACGTGGTGCTGGAGGAGGCACCGCGGCGCACCCCCGGCCGGGCCCGCGCCCAGGTGACCGAGCCCGAGCGCGTCCTGCTCCTCGCCGCCCGCACCCCCGAACAGCTCGACGCCACCCTCGCCGCCGACGACTCTGCCGTGCTCGTCGCCGGTCTCGACCCCGCGCACCCGCACCCGCAGGCCGGCCCGGTACGCCTCGGCATCGTCGACCCCACCGCCAAACGGCTCGCCCTCGCCCGCCGCGCCGTCGGCAGGGACCGGGGCTGGCAGGGCCGCAACGACGTCTGGTTCCGGCCCGCCCCGCTGCTGCGCACCGGCAGACTCGTCTTCGTCTTCCCGGGCCTGGAAGGCGAGTTCACTCCCCGCGTCGACGACATCGCCACGCATTTCGGCCTCCCCACCGTCACCGGAGGTCCAGCCGCACAGGACGTGCGGGTCGGTGACGTAGGCCGTCATGGGTTCGGTGTCGTCGGCGTGGGGCGGCTCCTCGACTCGGCCTTGCGCCGGATGGGCGTGGTCCCGGACGCGGTCGCCGGGCACAGCGTCGGCGAGTGGACGGCGATGGTGGCCGCCGGGCTCTACTCCGGTGACCAGGTGGACGCGTTCATGGCCGGGTTCGACCCGGACACGGTCACCGTCCCGGGCCTCGCCTTCGGTGCCATCGGCGCCTCCGCCGGCCACGTCGAAGCCGCACTGCGCGACGACTGGGCGGGCGCCGGGATCGTCCTCTCCCACGACAACGCCCCCCAGCAGTCCATGATCTGCGGTCCGGACCGGGCGGTGGAGGAGTTCGTCCGTGCCTTCCGCGCCGACGGCGTGCTCTGCCAGGTGCTGCCGTTCCGGTCCGGCTTCCACACGCCGATGCTGGAGCCGTACCTGACCCCCATCAAGGAGGCCGCCGAACGCTTCCGGCTGCACCGGCCCACCGTCCCGGTCTGGTCCGGCACCACCGCGGCACCCTTCCCCCAGGCCGAGGCGGAGGTGCGCGCACTGTTCGTCCGGCATCTGCTGGAGCCCGTCCGCTTCCGGCAGTTGATCGAGGCCCTCTACGCCGCCGGGCACCGCACCTTCGTCCAGACGGGCCCCGGCCAACTGGCCTCGCTCATCGGCGACACCCTCGGCGACCGTGACCACCTCGCCGTCGCCGCGAACTCCGCGCACCGCTCGGGGATGGACCAACTCCGCAGAGTGGCCACGGCGTTGTGGACGGCTGGGGCGGCTGTGGCTCCCGCGGTGCCGGGAACGGAGGCGGCGGGCGTCGTTTCGACGGTCCCGGGAACGAACGGCGCGACCGCGGCCGTACGACACCGCCCCCCCGTCCGCCTCGACCTCGGCGGGGCTCTGGTCTCCCTCGACGGCGAGGTCCTCCACCAGCTTCGCGCGGAGCTGGGGAGACCGCGGCCCCCCGCGCCCACCGGCCCGTCCCCGCTGGACGACCTCGCCGTTCGCATCCCGGCCGCCGCCGAACTGAGTGCGCTGCTGCGCGACACCGCCGACACGGCTGCCGCCGTACTCGGGGCGCGCCGTACGACGGCCCCGGCCCCGGCCGTACCGACACCCCGCACTCCTGCGCCCACCGGACCCCGCGCCCCGGCCCCCCGCACCAGCACCCTCAGGGTGTCCCCGGACACCATGCCCCACCTCCTCGACCACTGCTTCTTCCCGCAACGGCCCAACTGGCCGGAGGTCGAGGACCGTTGGCCGGTGGTGCCCGCCACCACGATCGTCCGGCACCTGATGGACGCGGCGGAGGAGGCCACCGGACTGCGCGCGGTCGCCGTGCACGGAGCCCGCTTCGACCGCTGGCTCACCGCCACACCCCCCGTCGACGTCCCGGTCACCGTCAGCCCGCAGGGCCCCGGCCGCGTTATGGTCACCTTCGGCCCCACCGCCCGCGCGGTCGTCGAACTCGCCCCCGCCCACCAGCCGCCACCGTCGGTCCCCGCCCGTCCTCCCGCTCCCGAACGCACCCCCGACCACACCGCGGCCCAGCTCTACAGCGAGCGCTGGATGTTCCACGGCCCGGCGTTCCAGGGCGTCACCGAGCTCACCGCGATCGGCGACCGGCACGTCCGTGGAGTGATCACCACGCCCGCCGCCCCGGGTGCCCTGCTCGACAACGTGGGGCAGATCCTCGGCTACTGGATCATGGCCACTCGCACCGAGCGGACCGTCGTCTTCCCGGTGCAGATGCGGGAGATGCGTTTCCACGGCCCGCACCCCGTGCCCGGCACGGAGGTCGGGTGTCTGGTCCGGATCACCTCGCTCACCGACACCGTCCTTGAGGCGGATGTGGAGCTCACCGTCGACGACCGGGTCTGGGCGAGCATCGGCGGCTGGCAGGACCGGCGCTTCGACAACGACCCGCAGACCCGCCCGGTGGAGCGCTTCCCCGAGCGCAACACCCTCTCCGAGGCACGGCCCGGCGGCTGGGCGCTGGTCCACGAGCGCTGGCCGGACCTCGCCTCCCGCGAGCTGATCATGCGCAACTCCCTCGGCGGAGCGGAACGTTCGGAGTACGCCGAGCGCGCACCGCGCGGCCGCCGGCAGTGGCTGCTCGGCCGGATCGCCGCCAAGGACGCGGTACGGCAGTGGCTCTGGCAGCACGGCGAAGGCCCGGTCTTCCCGGCCGAACTCCGCATCCGCAACGACGAGTTGGGGCGGCCGTACGTGGTCGGTGTGCACGGCCGCACGCTGCCGGCGCTGGACGTCTCCCTCGCCCACCGGGCCGAGGCCGCGGTGGCCATCGTGCGCCCGCACACCCCCGGACCCGGCCCGGGCATCGACCTCGAAGAGGTCACCGAACGCGACCCGGCCGCCATGGAGGCCGCGCTCGGCGCGGACGAACTCCGGCTGCTGCGCACGCTCTCCGCAAGCGGCTCCGGCGCGGTGTGGTTCACCCGGTTCTGGGCCGCCAAGGAGGCCGTCGCCAAGGCGGAGGGCACCGGATTCGGGGGCCGGCCAAGGGACTTCACCGTCCTGGAGGCGGCCCCGGACGGCAGCCGGCTGCTGGTCTCGGGCCGGCTGGAGCGCGCCTACCCGGTGCACTGCGCGCCGGTCCGCAATCCCCCCGCACTGCCGGACCGCGACTACGTCGTGGCCTGGACGACCGGACCGGCAACCGCAGACCCAGAGGAGGACCCGCGATGAACCCCATCGAGCCCGAAGTCCGCGCCGACGAGGAGGCGGTGCTCGCCGACCTCACGCGGATGCTCCGCACCCTCCTGGAGGAGTACGGCGACGACGACGCCGTGATCGGCATGAGCACCACCTTCAACCGCGACCTGGAACTGGAGTCCATCGACCTGGTCACCCTCGCCGGGCTCCTGGAGGAGCGGTACGGCAAGCGGGTCAACTTCGCCGAGTTCCTGGCCGGGATGGAGTTCGACGAGATCATCGGGCTGACCGTCGGCCGGCTCGTCGAGTACGTGGTGTGGAGCCTGAAGGCCACGGAGGCGGGCTGAGCCATGGCGATCGTCGACACCGGAGACATCCGGCTGCACGTGCAGAGAATGGGCCCGGGAGAGGGCCGTACCCCCGTCGCCACCGTGGTCCTCGTACACGGGCTGCTCACCGACAGCCTGGCCAGCTACTACTTCACCGTGGCCCCCGCCTTCGCCGCCTCCGGCCTCGACGTGGTCATGTACGACCTGCGCGGCCACGGCCGCAGCGGCCGCCCGCCCGGCGGCTACACCCTCGACCACAACATCGACGACCTGGAGGCCCTGCTCGACCACCTGTCGATCACCGGCCCGGTCCACCTCGTCGGCAACTCCTACGGCGGCACGATCGCCTTCGGCTACGCGGCCCGCCACCCCGAACGCGCCGCCAGCCTCACCCTGATCGAGTCCGAACCCGCCACCGCCGCCTGGGCGGACAAACTCGGCGGCATCCTGCACCGGGTCGTCACCGAGCTCGCCCACAACGAGCCGGACGCGATCGCCTGGATCACGGCCAACCGAAGCCACAACACCGCCCGCCTGGCCAGGGGCGCGGCCCGCCTGGCCCGCGAGACCAGCCTCGGCCGGGACATCCCCGCCAGCCGGGTCCTCACCGAGGAGCAGATCAGCGCCGTACGCTGCCCGGTCCTCGGCGTCTACGGCGGAGACTCGGACCTGGTGGAGGTGGTCCCGCTGAAGGAGACGCTGCTGGCGGACTACCGGTCGGTGGTGCTGCCCGGGCACGAGCACTCCGTGCTGGTCGAGGCGGCCGGCACGGTCGGCGGACACATCCTGGAGCTGATCCACTCGGTCAGCGGGGCGCGGACGGCCGGGGTCCGGTGAGCGGCTTCCTGTTCGTCGTACCGCCGTTGGTCGGGCACATCAACCCGGCCGTCGGAGTGGCGGCCGAACTCACCGCGCGCGGCCACCGGGTGGCCTGGGTCGGCCCGGACGCCGGGCTGGTGCGGCGGCTGGCGGGAGCAGAGGCCGAGGTGTTCCCGTGTGCGGGGACGATCGAGGGCGAGCGGCCCGCCGACCTGCGGGGCGCGGAGGCGCTGAAGTTCCTCTGGGAGTGGTTCCTGGTGCCGCTCGCGGACGCGATGGCACCCGGAGTCCGGGCGGCCGTCGACGGCTTCCGCCCGGACGTGGTCGTCGCCGACCAGCAGGCCTTCGCCGGTGCCCTGGTGGCCGAGCGGCTCGGCCTGCCCTGGGCGACCTCGGCGACCACCTCCGCCGAGTTCGGCGGCGCCTACGACGGCATCCCCAAGGTCGCCGACTGGCTCCGGGCCCGTCTCGCCGAACTGCGCGAGCGCATCGGCGACCCGGACGGCACGGCCGACCCGCGCTTCTCACCGCACCTCGTGCTGGCCTTCACCACCCCCGAACTGGCGGGCCCGTCCGACCGGTCGAGGGTGCGCCACATCGGTCCGTCCGTGGCCGAGCGGCCGGTGGACCACGGTTTCCCCTGGGAGTGGCTGGACCCGGGCCGCCGCAAGGTCCTCGTCTCCCTCGGCACCGCCAACGCGGACGTCGGCGGACGTTTCCTGGCCGAGTGCGTGGCCGCGGTACGCGAACGGGCGGACCGGATACAGGCGTTGATCGCCGACCCGGGCCGCACACTGCCGCCCGCGGCCGACGACAAGGACGTCCTTGTCCGCCCTTCCCTGCCCCAACTCCCGCTCCTGGAAAGGGTCGACGCGGTCGTCTGCCATGCCGGGCACAACACCGTGTGCGAGGCGCTGTGGCACGGCGTCCCGCTGGTCGTCGCACCGATCCGCGACGACCAGCCCGTGATCGCCGGACAGGTCGTCGCCGCGGGCGCGGGCATCCGGGTCCGGTTCGGGCGGGTCACCGCCCCGAAGCTGGGCGACGCCCTCGACACCGTCCTGTACGAGGGCGCGCACCGCACGGCGGCGGCCCGGATCCGTACCGCGTTCCGCGCGGCGGGCGGTGCGCCGGTCGCCGCCACCCACCTGGAAGCCCTCGCAGCCGAGGAGACCCGATGAGCAAGCAGAGTGAGATCGAGGCGCTGCGCTCCGCCTACCAGCGGGACCTGGCCGAGGGCACCGACCGCTTCTTCGAACCCCGGCGCACCACCTGCCCCTGGTGCCGCTCCGACCGGCTCACCACCCGCCTGCGCACCACCGACCTGCTCCAGCACAAGCCCGGGAGCTTCGTCCTCGACCGCTGCCAGGACTGCGGGCACACCTTCCAGAACCCGCGCCTGAACGAGAGCGGCCTGGAGTTCTACTACCGCGACTTCTACGACGGCCTCGGCGAGCAGAAGATGAGCGGCACCTTCGGCGGCCGCACGAAGATGTACCAGGGCCGCGCCCGGTCCATGGTTCCGCACGATCCGACCCCCAAGAACTGGCTCGATGTCGGCACCGGCCACGGCCACTTCTGCGAGGCCGCCCGCGAGGTGCTGCCCGGCACCTCCTTCGACGGCCTCGACTTCACCGACGGCGTCGAGCTCGCCGCCCGCGAGGGCCGCGTCGAGCACGCCTACCGGGGCGCCTTCCCCGACCTGGCCCCCGAGCTCACGGCCCGCTACGACGTCGTCAGCATGTTCCACTACCTGGAGCACAGCACCGACCCCGACCGCGAACTGCGCGCGGCCCACGAGACGGTACGCTCCGGCGGTCACCTCCTCATCGAGGTCCCCGACCCCGAGAGCCGCTACGCCCGCCTGCTGGGCCGCTGGTGGCTGCCCTGGCTCCAGCCGCAGCACCTGCACTTCATCCCCGTCGCCAACCTCCGCGCACGCCTCACCGACCTGGGCTTCACCGTCGTCGCCGAACAGCACGCCGAGGCGCACGACCCCGTCGACCTGCTGGCCGCCTGCTGGCTCGCCCTGGACCACACCGCCCCGCGCGAGGACGCCCCCTGGCTGCCGAAACCGCCCGGCGCCCTCCAGAAGACGCTCCGCGCCACCCTGCTCATCGCGGGCATCCCGGCCCTGATCGCGAGCACCCTCCTGGACCGCTTCGCCGTACGACCCCTCTCGCACCGCCTGCGCGTCTCCAACGCCTACCGCATCGTCGCCCGCCGCGACTGAGGCCTCACAGCGCCTTCGCGCGGATCATCGCCGACAGCACCAGGGCGCCCGGCAGCAGTGGCACCCAGTCGGTCAGGACGCGGTAGCCGATCACGGTGGCGGTGGCCACCGCCACCGGGGAGCCGAACGCGGCCAGCGTGAACACCAGCGCCGCGTCCACCGCGACGCTGCCGGGCACCGGCACGGCACCCCCGGCGGTGCCCGCCGCCAGATACGCCAGGATCACATCCGCCCACGACAGCCCGAGCCCCAGCGCCTCCCCGGTACAGGCCAGCACACTCGCCTGCACCAGCGGCATCGCGGTCGCCCCGCCCCACAGGGCGAGCACCCGGGAGGGCCGCGCATGCACCGTCCGGGCGTCGGTCAGCGCACAGCGCACCAGTCCGGTGAGCGGCCGCCGCAGCGGTCGTACGACGGCCATCGCCACGCCCGCCAGGGTGACCACGGCGGCGACCGGGATCAGCACCGTGCCGTCCGGGACCAGCTCGGCCAGCCGCCGCCAGGCGGACGACGACAGCAGGAACACCACGAGCACGACCGTCTTCGCACCCGACTTGGCCACCGAGTACAGCGCGATCGAGGCGGTGGCCCGGTCCAGGGGGACACCCCGGGTGCGCAGGAATCGGACGGTGACGGCGTGTGCGCCCAGCCCGGCGGGCAGCACGTGGTTGGCGGCCCCGGCGGCGAACTGCGAGGCCAGCAGCAGCCCCGGCGGCAGCCGGTCGGGCACGGCGCCCTGCCGCACACAGGCGGCCACCACCCAGGTGAGGCAGGTGAGACCGCCCCCGGCCAGCAGCCATGCCGGTTCGGCGTGGGCGAGCCGGGTGACCCCGTCGTACAACAGCGACCGGTTGGTCAGCCCCCAGACCGCCGCGATGAGCAGCGGGGACAGGCACAGGGCGAGCCGGAGCGGCCGGCCCGCCGTGGAGGACACCGGCAGGGCAGGCACGGGTGGTGCGTCGGGGCGGGCCGATGACAGTGAGGACAGTGAGGACACGGGGACGTTGTCCTTCCACAGCGGGCCCGAGGTGGGGAGCCACGGGCGAGCGAGACCGCGGGGGAGCCTTCCCGTCCCGTATGACACCCGGATGTCCGAAAACCGAAGGCGGGAGGGCGGGCGGGTGCCGCGGGCGCTGCCGTACCCCGCCGACCCGGTAGCCTTCCTGAGGAAGGCGCACGCGACAGGGGAGGAACCGGCGGTGCACGTCCAGGAATGGCTCGACTCGGTGCCTGCGGTCGCCGTCTACGCAGTGGTGGCGCTGGTCATCGGACTGGAGAGCCTGGGCATCCCGCTGCCCGGCGAGATCGTCCTGGTCTCCGCCGCGCTGCTCTCCTCCCAGCACTCGGGCATCAACCCGATCGTCCTCGGTGCCTGCGCGACGGCCGGCGCGGTCATCGGCGACTCGATCGGCTACGCGATCGGCCGCAAGGGCGGCCGTCCGCTGCTGGCCTGGCTGGGCAGGAAGTTCCCGAGACACTTCAGCGAGGGCCATGTGGCCACCGCCGAGCGCTCCTTCGAGAAGTGGGGCATGTGGGCGGTCTTCTTCGGCCGCTTCATCGCCCTCCTCCGCATCTTCGCGGGCCCGCTGGCGGGCGTCCTGCACATGCCGTACTGGAAGTTCCTGACGGCGAACCTGCTGGGCGGCATCTGCTGGGCCGGCGGCACGACGGCGGTCGTCTACTACGTCGGGATCGTCGCCGAGGACTGGCTGAAGAGGTTCTCGTACGTGGGCTTGGCGGCGGCCGTACTGGTGGGCCTGGCATCGATGCTGATCGTGCAGCGCAGGGCGAAGAAGGTCCAGGTCACGGAGAAGGAAGCGGAACCGGTAAACGCCGGGGAGTAAATGTCTTTAGGGGCGCGGGGCGTAGTCGACGTGCGGCTCCGCCGCGTGGGCGCGACGAGCCCCCACGCACCCGCACCCGCCTCACGACCTACTCATGCACCCCGCGATGCGCCTTGGCCAACTCCGCATACAAGGTCCCGTTGAGGGTGACCCCCTGCCTTTCCTCCTCCGACAACACCCGCCGCACCTTGGCCGGCACCCCCGCCACCAACGACCCCGGCGGCACCTCCATCCCCTGCGGCACCAACGCCTGCGCGGCCACCAACGACCCCGCCCCGATCACCGCCCCGTTCAGCACGGTCGCCCCCATCCCGATGAGGCAGTCGTCCCCGACGGTCGCCCCGTGCACGACCGCGTTGTGCCCGATCGACACCCGCTCCCCGACACTCACCGGAAACCCCGGATCCGCATGGAGCGTGGCATTGTCCTGCACATTCGCCTGAGCCCCCACGGTGATCTTCTCGACGTCCCCCCGGACCACCGCGCCGTACCAGACACTGGCCCCGGCCTTCAGCGTCACGTCCCCGATCACCGAGGCCGTAGGGGCCACGAACACATCGCTCTCGATGCTCGGCTCCCGCCCCCCGATCCCCACGATCAGCGCCTTCTGGGTCATCACCGTCTCCCGTCGTCATCGATGTCCAGGGCAACCTAGCCCACCCCCTGGGGCGAAGATCACAGCAGCCCGCCCTCTTGCCGGCGGCCCCCGCTGAGTACCGTGACCCCGTGCCCAAGCCCAAGAACACGTTCTCATCCTGGCGCCGCCATCTCGGCCAACGCGCTGTCCACGCGGCCTGGGCCTGGGCGCAGCGCACCGGTTCCGTCAGCGCCGAGCACCCCGGCCGCTTCCGTTTCGGCGCGCTCGGCGAAGCCACCCGCCTCGCCTTCCCGCTCGGCACGGTCTTCGGTGAGCCGTGGATCCACCTCGGCTCGTACTGCATCGTCGCCGAACAGGTCACCCTCACCGCGGGCCTGATGCCCGACCTCGACCTCGGCCCGGACCCGATCCTGCGCATCGGCGACGGCGTGGTCCTCGGCCGCGGCAGCCATGTGATCGCCGACACGACGGTCACCATCGGCAGCGACTGCTACTTCGGTCCGTACGTCTACGTCACCTCCACCAACCACTCCTACGACGACCCGCACGAGCCCATCGGCAAGCAGTGGCCCCGTATGGAGCCCGTGGAGATCGGTCCGGGCTGCTGGATCGGCACCGGCGCGGTGATCCTGCCGGGCGCGCGGATCGGCCGGAACGTGGTGGTGGCGGCCGGCGCGGTGGTGCGGGGTACGGTGCCCGACCACGCCGTGGTGGCGGGCGCCCCGGCCCGGGTCGTACGACGCTGGACCCCCGAGACCGGCTGGCAGCCGCCGCTGCGCACACCTGCTCCGGTGCCGATCCCGGAGGGCATGACACCGGAGCAGTTGCGGGCGCTCGCGGAGCTGGACGACGAGGACGTGGCGAGGCTCGCCGAACTGGAGACGGAGGGCTGAGCCGCCCGCCGAGCCGACCGGCCCTGGTTCAGCCGGTGGCCAGCAGCAGCGTCCCCACCAGCGCCAGCCCCGCCCCCGCCGCCTGGACGGCCCGCAGGCGTTCGCTGAGGAAGCCGCGGGCCGCGAGCGCGGTGACCACCGGGTAGAGCGAGGCGAGCACCGCGGCGACGGTGACCGGGCCGTGCTGGGCGGCGACCGAGTAGGTGCCGTTCGCCGCGACGTCCGCGAGACCGACGAAGCCCAGCGCCGGGAGGGTGGACCAGGCGAAGCCGCCCTCGGGCAGCGCGGGCGAGCCCCTCCGCACGGACAGCCACAGGGCCGCGCCGCCCCCGGCGACGTTCGTCAGCCGCTGCACGAACAGGGCCAGGAACAGGCCGGTGACGTTGGTGGACGCCTCCGTGATCAGCGCGAACACCGTGCCGAAGCCGCCCGCCGCGACCAGGGTGAGCAGGATCGCCCGGCGCTGGACGGGCGCGCCGCGCAGCTGCGGGCCGCCCGCCAGGACGACGCCGGTGACGGCGACCGCGATGCCCGCGACCTGGACCAGGCCCGGACGCTCGCCGAGGAACAGCCCGACGCCGACCGGGACGGCGACGCTCAGTGTGGCCAACGGGGAGACGACGCCCATCGGGCCCAGGGCGAGCGCCTTGTAGAAGGAGAAGAGCGCGACCGGCCCGACCAGGCCCGCCGCGAACGCGAACCAGAGCCGGGGCCCGGCCTCGCTCCAGCCGCCCGTGGCGACCACGATCACACCGAGCACCGCCGCCGCGATGCCCTGTGAGACGACGATCACCGTGAGCGCCGGGGCGCGTCGAGTGAGCAGCCCGCCGCCGAAGTCGGCCAGTCCCCACAGGAGACTGGTGGTCAGGGCGAAGAATGCTGTCACGGCCCGCCTCGCAGTACAGTTCGGTGAACGATCAGGTACACCCCACCGTAGTTCATTCAGTTGAACTCTGTCATTCAGGATACTGGACCGCGATGATCTCGACGATGGACGGAACGTGTCGGACCTCGACCTGCTGACCCAGTCCCTGGCCCGCAACGTCAAGCACTGGCGCTCGGTGCGCGGCTTCACCCTCGACGTGCTCGCGGCCCGTGCCGCGGTCAGCCGCGGCATGCTCATCCAGATCGAGCAGGCCCGCACCAACCCGAGCATCGGCACGGTCGTCAAGATCGGTGACGCCCTCGGTGTGAGCATCACCACGCTGCTCGACTACGAACAGGGCCCGAAGGTCCGGCTCGTCCCCGCCGACAAGGCCGTGCGGCTGTGGCACACCGAGGGCGGCAGCTACAACCGCCTGCTCGCCGGCACCGAGGCGCCCGGACCGCTGGAGATGTGGGACTGGCATCTGATGCCGGGCGAGAGCAGCCCGTCGGAGCCGCACCCCGCCGGCACTGTGGAGATCGTCCATGTCACCGCCGGTGAACTGACCCTCACGGTCGACGGGGCCGAGTACCGCGTGCCGACGGGCGCGAGCGCCTCCTTCGAGGCGAACACGCCCCATGTGTACGGCAATACGGGGGACGTGCCGATGGACATGGTGATGACGGTCTCCGTCCCTCCGGTGCCCTGAGACCCGGCGGGCGGGCTGTTAGCGTGCGGGCATGCGTGCACCCATCGGAGACTTCGACACCGCCACCCCCGCCCCCGACTGTCTCGACGAGCTGACCGCCCCGGTCGCCGACGCCGTACGCCACTGGAGCGGTGCCGTACCCGCGGACCAGATCCTCTACGTCGAGACCGACCCGCAGTGGGCGGACACCGCCGTCTTCGTCGAGCACTACGGACGCGAACTGCTGGAGCAGTCGGCCAACTGCGTGGTCGTGGCGGGCAAGCGCGGCGGCGAGACGACGCTGGCGGCCTGCCTGGTCCCGTCCACCACCAAGGTCGACGTCAACGGCGTCGTGCGACGCCAACTCGGCGCCCGCAAGGCGTCGTTCGCCTCGATGGACACCGCGATCGGCGAGACCGGCATGGAGTACGGCGGCATCACCCCGATCGGACTCCCGTGCGACTGGCCCCTGTTGGTGGACTCGGCCGTCGCCGGCCTGCCCTGGGTCCTGGTCGGCAGCGGTCGCCGCCGCGGCAAACTCCTGGTCCCCGGCAAGGCGTTCGCCCAGATGCCGGGCGCGGTGGTGCTCGACGGGCTGGGCGTCTAGGACGGGGCGTGGGCGTGGTGTGCCAGTGCCAGGTGGGGGTCCGCCTCGCCCGGCGCAGGTGCCGGGTCCGCGTGCACCAGCGCCGCCGTCAGCCGCGGTACGGCGTGCAGCAGCGCGTGCTCGGCCCCGACCGCGATCGCGTGCGCCTGCCGTACGGTCGCCTCGCCGTCCACGACGACCGCGACCTCGGCGCGCAGCCGGTGCCCGATCCACCGCAACCGCAGCTCACCCACCTCGCGCACCCCCGGCACCGCGCGCAGCGCCCGCTCGGCCCGGTCCACCAGTTCCGGGTCCACGGCGTCCATCACGCGCCGGAACACCTCGCGCGCCGCGTCCCGCAGCACCAGCGCGATCGCGGCGGTGATCGTCAACCCCACGATCGGGTCGGCGAGTTGCCAGCCGAGCGCCGAACCGCCGGCCCCCAGCAGCACGGCCAGTGAGGTGAATCCGTCGGTGCGGGCGTGCAGCCCGTCGGCCACCAGCGCGGCCGAGCCGATGTCCCGGCCCACCCGGATCCGGTACCGGGCCACCCACTCGTTCCCGGCGAAGCCGGCCAGCGCGGCCACCGCGACCGCCGGGACATGGGTGACGGGCCGCGGATCCAGCAGCCGGTCCACCGCTGTCCACGCGGCGAACGCGGCCGACGCCGTGATCGTCAGTACGATCGCGATCCCCGCGAGATCCTCGGCCCGCCCGTAGCCGTAGGTGAAGCGGCGGTTCGCGGCGCGGCGCCCCAGCACGAAGGCGATGCCCAGCGGTACGGCGGTCAGCGCGTCGGCGGCGTTGTGCACCGTGTCGCCGAGCAGCGCGACGGAGCCGGACAGGATCACGACGACCGCCTGGACGAGCGCCGTCACGCCGAGCACGGCCAGCGAGACCCACAGCGCCCGCATGCCCCGCGCCGAGGACTCCAGGGCGGAGTCGAGCTTGTCGGCGGTCTCGTGGGAGTGCGGTGTGAGGAGGTGGGGGAGGCGGTGGCGGAGCCCACCGGCCGGGGAGCGGGTGTGGGAGTGACCATGGTCATGGCCGTGCGGGTGCTCGCCGTGCCGGCCGTCGGCGTGCGCGTGCTCGCCGCGCCGGTCGTCCGCGCGTGCGTGCTCATGACGGTGGTCGTCCGCGTGTGCGTGTTCATGGTGGTGGTGCCGGTCGCTCATGCGGCTCCCCTCTCCGGTGCGCGGGACGTGGACATGCGGCGCCCACGACGCCATTATGTGCGTATGAGCGCACGCATGCACCTATCAACTGCGCATCATGCGCATCCGCGCACCCCCGGCGAGGAACAGTTCGCGCTCGCGGCCGAACTCCTCGCCCTGCTCGGCGACCGCACGCGGCTCACCCTGCTGCACGCCCTGACGGCGGGGGAGGCCGATGTCACCACGCTCACCGAGGCGTGCGGCGCGGCGCGGCCCGCCGTCAGCCAGCACCTGGCCCGGCTGCGGCTCGCGGGTCTGGTGGGCACGCGCAAGGAGGGGCGCCGGGTGGTGTACTCGCTGCGCCACGGCCATCTGCGCCGACTGGTCGGCGAGGCGCTGAAGGTGGCCGACCACCGGCTCGCCGAGACCGCGGCCGACGGCGCTACCGCAGCAGAGAGCTGAGTCGCTCCAGCAGCGCGAGCGCCTCGTCCGGATCGGTGGTCGCCGCAGCGAGCGCCGGGCCCAGCGGGGCCTCCTGCGCCACCTTCATGCGGTCGGACGGCTCGGCGGACGGGCTCAGCAGCGTACGGCGGCCGTCGCGCGGGTCGGGTTCGGTCGTGACCGCCCCGGCGCTGCGCAGCCGGGCCACGCAGTTGGAGACCTGGCTCTGTGCCAGACCGGTGCGCCTGGCGATCTCCGTGACCGTGGTCCGGGGGTGGTCGCGCAGGTCGGCGGCCACGATGAGCACCGTGCCCGTACTGGTGGGGTGCTCGCCGATGCCGTCGGTGGGGACGGCGGACTCCGCGAGCTTCTGGAGGCGGTGGCCCAGCAGGTACTCCACCGAGGCGATGCGGCATGTGCCGGCACAGCTGGCCGGAGCGGCCTCCGGGGTCAACAACACGGTCCGGCAACTGGGTTCGGTCCTCGGTTCGGCCGCCGCCACCGCTCTGATGGCCGCGGGGGCCACCCCGCTGGCCGGCATCCACCTGGCCATGGCCCTCGCGGTCGTCCTGCTCACCCTCGCCGGTACCGCGCTGTTCGCGACCCGTGCGGGAAACCCGGCGGCCGTCCCAGCACAGCGCTCAGAACGCTGCGGCCGAACCGAGGTACTGCTCGGCGAAGGCCGTCGCCGCCGCGCGTGACGTGAACAGCCTGCGCATCCGGGCCAGCGTGGTGCCCGCGAGGAACGGATCACCGGAAGAGGTGCCGTGGTAGATGCCGGACAGGAACTGCGAGAACTCCTGGTAGTCCCAGACCCTGCGCAGACAGGCGTGCGAGTAGCCGTCCAGTCCGGAGTCGTCGCCCTCGACGACATGCGCGGTGAGCGCGTCGCCCAGCAGGAAGGCGTCGTGCAGCGCGAGGTTCATGCCCTTGGCGGCGATCGGCGCGGTCAGGTGACCGGCGTCGCCGGCCAGCAAGAGACGGCCGAACATCATCGGTTCGACGACGTAGTTGTGCATGTCCAGCACGCGCTTCTCGATCAGCCGCCCCTCGTTGAGCGGTGGCGCGCCGGCCGCGCCGAGGCGTTCGTGCAGCTCCGTCCAGACCCGGTCGTGAGTCCAGTTCTCCGGATCGTCGCCGGGCGGGCACTGGAGGTAGTAGCGGGTGACCTCGGGACTGCGGGCCATGTGCCCGGCGAACCCGTTCGGATGGACGCCGAACAGCACACAGTCCGAGGACGGCGGCGCCTCGGCGAGCAGCGCCAGCCACCCTACGCCGTAGTCCTGCCGCCCGATCCGCACCCGCCCGGCCGGAATCGCGTCCCGGCTCACCCCGCGTGCGCCGTCGCAGCCCGCGACGAACTCGCAGCGCAGGACGTGCCGCCGACCGCTCTCCGGGTCGGCGTACGACACGGCGGGCCGGTCGGTCTCCAGGTCGTGCAGCGTGACGTCGCGCACCCCGAACCTGATGTCCCCGCCGCGGACGTCGGCGTACTCCCGCACCAGGTCCGTCACCAGCAACGGCTGCGGGTAGACGTAATGGTGATGACCCGTCAGGTCGCCGTAGTCGAAGCGGAAGCGCTCGCCGGAGAAGCGGAACTCGCACTCGGAGTGCAACTGCGCCCGGTTGAGCAGGTTGTCGGCCAGCCCGCGTTGTCGCAGACCGCGTACCACCCATTCCTCGATGACCCCGGCCCGCGGCCGCGTTTCTATGAACTGTCTGCTCTCGGTCTCCAGGACCACACAGTCGATGCCGGCGGCCCGCAGGACGTTCCCGACGGTCAGGCCGGCGGGCCCGGCGCCCACGACGACGACCGTACGGCGTTCCTCGGGCCCGGAGTTGGAGTGGGGAGAGGGGTGAGTCACCCCCGCATTATGACGGTGTCCCGTCAGCCGAGACCGGCCGCCGGGGTCGGCGGCCGGCTTCGGGTGGTTCTGGAGGGCGACCCGCGTCAAGCGGGTACCCGCATCAGGAGTGGATCTTTATCGGGGTGGTGCACAGGCTCTTGGCGGCGATGTCGCCGACGACCTCGCTCAGGCAGATCCGCATCTTGGTCCCGTTGGCGTACTTCTTGTCGAACTTCGAGGGGAAGTAGACGCCGTAGTCGTCCGTGTTCGACGACGCCTTCTTGCTGGAGGCCAGCTTTCCGTTGATGTACAAGGTCACCTTGGGGCGACCCCAGATTCCCATGTAGTGCCCGTGGAGCGACTTCACCTTCAATCCGGAGCCCTGCACGTCGAGGCAGACCGTGTTCGACTCCTCGGTCGTCAGCTGGTGAGTCGCGCATTCCTGAGCCGAGGCGAACGCGGTGCCGGTGCCGGTGACCACGACGATCGTGGAGGTCAGTGGCACCAGCAGGGCGAGCGTTGCCGCCCGCAAGATCTTGTTGCGCATGTGAGCTGTTTCTCCCGTTGGTCATCGCAGAGTTGTTCGTCTGTTTTCCAGACCTTCCGCGATGGATGCCGTAGGGATTGATCACCGGTTGCGATCGAGCGATTACCGGTACTTGATCAAATCTGCGTGATCTTTGACATCGATTTGCATCGATTCGACCAACCGGCCACCTTCGATGGTGTGTTCGACGGCCGCTGTCCGTGCCTCTACGTGCCTGTGCCGCCTGCCACGGCTTGCGGGCCATGGCAGGCGGCACGGGTGGGTCGAGTGGACCGGACGTCAGTGCGCCGGGGCGTCGGTGACCGTCACCTCGTCGATGCTGCGTTCGATGTCCTCCGCCGTGGACGACGTCGCCTTCGCCCAGTAGTAGATGACCACCGAGAAGGCGGCGATGATCAGGATGTCCCACCACAGGCCGATGTGGCCCTGGCCGCCGAAGCCGCCCTGCCAGGAGATCACGCCCATGCCCAGCAGATAGACGGGCAGCCACTGGGCGGCCTTGAAGTCCAGCCGGGGTGCGTCCGGCAGGTTCTTGCTGTGGGCGTAGAAGGCGTAGCTGCCGAGCAGCAGGTAACCCAGCACGATCGCCAGGCCGAGCCGCCACAGGGTGCCCCATCCGGCCCAGTAGATGATCAGGTTGGCCACCACGAACGCCACCGGGGAGATCACCTTGCCGGCGGGCAGCCGGTACGGGCGCTCCAGGCCCGGCAGTTTGTCCGCGAAGACGCCGTACGCCAGCGGGGCGCCCGCGTACATCAGCACGCTCGCGGAGGTGATGAAGCCGACCAGCTGGTGCCAGCTCGGGAACGGCAGGAAGCAGATCACACCGGTCACGAAGGACATGACGAGCCCGAACCACGGCACACCCCGCGCGTCGGTCTTCGTGAAGATCTTCGGGGCGTAACCGTTCTTCGCCAGGCCGTAGGAGACCCGGGAGGTGGCGGTGGTGTAGATCAGGCCGGTGCCGCCGGGGGAGATGATCGCGTCCAGGTAGAGGACCCAGGCCAGCCAGCCGAGGCCCGCCAGGGTGGCGAGGCCGGCCCACGGACCGCTGTCGCCCTTGTACGCGAGGTGGGCCCAGCCGTGCGCGAAGGAGCTGTGCGGCAGCGCAGCGATGAACACGACCTGGAGCGCGACGTAGATGACGGCGCCGATTGCGACCGAGCCGAGCGTGGCGCGCGGCAGGTCCTTCTTCGGGTTGCGGCTCTCGCCCGCCAGCTGGATGGCCTGCTCGAAGCCGAGCAGCGCGAAGATGATGCCGCTGGTGCTGATCGCGGCGAGCACGCCCTTGGCGCCGAACGGCGCGAAGCCCTCCGAGTGGAAGTTGGCGGGGTGGAAGTTGCCGGCGGCGATGACGAAGATCGCGCCCAGCGGCACGGCGATCTTCCACCAGGTCGCGGCGCTGTTGGTGTGGGCGAGCGCCCGGACGCCGAAGAAGTTCACTCCGACGAAGACCGCCATCAGCACGATCGCCACCAGCAGGCCGCTGGTCGTCAGGGTCTTGTCGGCGTGCTGGAAGTGCTGTGCCCAGGACCAGTGACCGGCGTAGCCGATCATCGCCTCGACCTCGATCGGCGCCACGGTCGCCGCCTGGAGCCAGGAGAACCAGCCGAAGGACATGCCGGCCAGGCCGCCGAACGCGTAGTGGGGGTAACGGGCCGTGCCGCCGGCCACCGGGAACATGCCGCCGAGCTCGGCGTGCACCAGGGCCAGCAGTACGATCGCGACCGCGCCGATCACCCACGAGATGATCGCCGAGGGACCGGCCTGTATCACCGCGTCGTGCGCGCCGTACAGCCATCCGGAGCCGATGATCGAGCCCACAGAGGCCCACATCAGGCCGATCAGGCCGACGTCCCGCCTCAGGCCGCCGGAAGGCCTGGTGTCCTCCGGTGCGGCGTTCTCGACACTCACCATGTCAAGTGGCCTCTCATTTTCTGAACGCAGATTTAACGAGCAAGAGGGCACAACTTAAGGGCGGGTTCCGGAAGGACAGAAGACCCTTGCCAAAGATTTGACCCTCGATCTTGCCTGTCTTGGCCAAAGCTTTTGCGCAGGTGAGCAAGGGTCACGGAATGTCCGTATTCAGTTGTGATATGTGAGAAGAGGGTGAGACAGGCAAGCTCAGATCAAGCTCAAATCCGGGCTCAGATCCGGCTCAGTCGCGGAATTTCGATGGCCGGGCAGCGGTCCATGACCATGTCCGGACCCGCGGCCCGCACCCGCTCGTACGCGGCCTCGTCGATCACCCCGAGCTGGAACCACACCGCCTTCGCACCCTTCGCCAGCGCCTCGTCCGCGACCGGCCCGGCCAGGTCGCTGTTGACGAAGACGTCCACCACGTCGACGTCGAAGGGGATGTCCGCCAGTGACGCGTAGCCCTGCTCGCCGTGCACCGTCTCCGCCTTGGGGTGGACCGGCACGATCCGCTTGCCGAACCGCTGCAGTACCTGTGCCACTCCGTACGCCGCCCGCTCCCGGTTGGCGGACAGGCCCACCACCGCCCAGGTGTCGCCCGTCTCGGTCAGGATCCTGCGGATCGTCGCTTCGTCGCCGTACACCGTCGGCCTCCTCGGTTCAGGGGGAATACTCGCCGTCGGCAACAGCGTCCGCCGGATCCAGATTCCCCGGCCCGGGCCGGGCGTGGCGCAGTACAGGCGGCACAGTCCGCGCGGCAGGGGTTGTCCCATGTCCCGCATGTCCCGCCACGGTGACCTGAATCGTCGCAAGGTGCCTGCGTACGCCCCTCCGCACGCCTACGCTCAGGCCGTGCTGCGCATTCTCGACGCCAAGACCGGTGAGACCGTCCCCGCCGCCCCCGCCCGCCGTGCTCTGACCCGGGTCGAGGCACATGCCTCCGGGTACGACCTGACGGCGCTGCGGGTCCTGCTCACCACCGACCTGCTCCTGCGCGCCCTGGAGATCGGCGGCACCCCCGTCCTGCCCCTGCTCACCGCCGACCGCCACCAGGCCGAGCTGCACGCCGCCGCCACCACCCTGGGGATCCGCCCCTTCGAGGACGGCCGGGACCTGTCGTCGGGACTGGGTGAGGCCCAGGTCGTCCACGTCGCGGCGGAGGGCGTCACCGTGCCCGGCGCAGGAGCGTCCGGCGCAGGTGTGTCCGTCGCCGTCGCCTCCGCGAGTGGCCCGGACGCCGACGTACTCAACCAGCTCGCCGACCCCGCCGTGCTCCGGCTCGCCCTTCTCGACGCCCCGCGCGGCACGGCCGTCCACCTCGGTGCCGGTGCCCTCGACGAGGCCGGGCGGCGGCTCGGCCGGCTGCGGCAGTCGGTGGCCCACTGGGCGCGCAGCCCCTCGCGGCCGGTGCCGGAGAAAGTAAGGGGACGCCTGCGGGACGCCTGGGAGGACGACCTCGACGTCCCCGGGGTGCTCGCCGTCCTGCGCTGGATGGAGAACCAGCCCGAGATCCCGGACGGCGCCCGCTTCGAGACCTGCGCCTATGCCGACCGGCTGCTCGCCCTCGACCTCACCCGCGACCTGGGCAGGTTCGCGTGATCGCCCGGGCGGGTGCGGGCCCGCTGCGCCGCCTGGTCGTCCTGCGGCACGCCAAGTCCGCCTGGCCCGAGGGGGTCTCCGACCCGCTGCGTCCGCTCGCGGCCCGCGGCCGCCGCGACGGCCCCGCGGCGGGCCGCGCCCTCGCCGAGTCCGACTGCCTGCCCGACCTCGCGATCTGCTCCACCGCCGTACGCGCCCGGCAGACCTGGGAACTCGCCTCCGGGCAGTGGGGCACGCCACCCCCGGTCCGCTACGACCGGCGGATGTACGCGGCCGGCGTCCCCGAACTCCTGGAGGTCGTGCGCGAGGTCCCGGACGAGGTGGAGACCCTGCTGTTGGTCGGGCACAACCCGGGACTGGAGGAACTGGTCCTCGAACTCGCCGGCGACGGCCTGGACGACACGCTGGAGCAGGTGCGCATGAAGTTCCCGACGTCCGCGATCGCCGTACTGGCCTGGCACGGCACCGAGTGGGCGGCGCTGGGGCCGGGGACGGCCCTGCTGACGGAGGTGACGGTGGCGCGGGGGAGGAAGGAGTAGCCGCGCCTCGACGACCCCGGACCTGCGCATAGGGTGGGCGGATGCAGGACGAGTACCGCACAGTCGCCCACGCGGGCACGCACGAGACCGAGGTCAACCGCTCCCGCTTCCTGTGTGCCCTCGCCCCGGCGGCCACCGAACAGGAGGCCCAGGACTTCGTCGGGGCGATCCGCAAGGAGCACGCCGACGCCACCCACAACTGCTGGGCGTACGTCATCGGCGCCGACGCCTCCACCCAGAAGGCCAGCGACGACGGCGAACCGGGCGGCACCGCCGGCGTCCCCATGCTCCAGATGCTGCTGCGCCGCGACATGCGCTACGTCGTCGCCGTCGTCACCCGCTACTACGGAGGCGTCAAGCTCGGCGCGGGCGGACTCATCCGCGCGTACGGCGGCGCGGTCGGCGAGGCCCTCGACGTCCTCGGCACGATCACCCGCCGCCGCTTCCGGCTCGCCACGGTGACCGTCGACCACCAGCGCGCCGGCAAGGTCCAGAACGACCTGCGGGGCACCGGCCGCGAGGTCCGCGACGTCCGCTACGGCGAGGCGGTCACCATCGAGATCGGGCTGCCGGACGCCGACGTGGACACCTTCCGTTCCTGGCTGGCCGACACGACGGCGGGCACGGCGACCCTCGAACTGGGCGGCGAGGCCTACGGCGACGCGTGACGCCCCGCGCGACGACACGGAACCGCGAGACCCGGGCCTTGACGGGGCACGGGGACGCGGCGGGACCGCGGGGTCCGGGGATCAGCGCATGACCGGGGCCTGGCGGAGTTCGCTGACGAGCTGTGGGGTGAGGAGCACGCCGGCGCGGTCCGCGAGGACGGCCATCTCGTAGACGAGCTTCATGCAGCGGGAGCCGTGCGTCTGGGCGGCGTTCTGCGTGAGGGACACGATGCCGGAGATCACGCGGGCAGGTGGTCGGCGAGGTCGCGGGCCATCCCGTCCGAGGCGGCGATGAGCAGACCGTCGGACGAGACGGCGATCGCGCGGGTGACACCGTCCGTGGTGCGGACGAACTCCGGGACGAGCCGGCCGAGGTTCTGGTGTGCGGAGGTCACAGGGGGGGCCTATCGGGTCTCGGCGCGTGCGACGCCCGCACGGAAGCCGAGCGCGTTGCGTATGGACCGCGCCGAGCCTCGCGGGACCAAGGACCGCATCGGTGGCTTCCTCCCCGTTTGCCTCACCGGACTGTGACTATCTTCATGAATCAATCACATGTTTCATGTATATGTCCGTACATTTCAGGTGACTCGGCGTGTCGGTCAACCGACGATCCCGGTAAGGGGAATAGCCACTTCGAGTGTTGAAACGGAACAGATCAGGACAATCGGCTGCTTCGCGCGCAAGGGGAAGGGGATGCCCAATCCGTGCGGCGGATACCCCCCGCTGTTGCGAGCCTCCGGTCGGGGGTGGTTGCGTGCGCGTTGCGCGTGCGACTTACTCTTACAACTTGTAGGAGTCGCCGGGGAGGGTGTCAGCGCGTCCCGGTCAGGTCCCCTCATGGGGCACCCGGCGGGCGGTCTCGCGGCGATTGCGGGGCCGTGTCCTGGGCTGAGGAGTGGCGAGAATGAGCGAACACCGGCGCCGATCGTCGGGGAGGGCCGTACCGTCCGGCTCTGACGGCACGCCGGGCGGCGGCCGGGCCGCGGCGCGGAGGGCTGCCCAGGCCCAGGCCCAGTCCCCGGGCGGGCGTGCCCGCCGTGCCGGGGGCGCCCGACGTGCGAATGCTGGACGCTCCGGTCGTGGCCGACTGATCGACTACCCGCGGGCGGACAGACGCGGCCTCCGGCGGTGGCTGCCTTCGTGGAAGCTGGTGTCCGGCACCTTCCTGCTGTTCGTCGGCTGCCTGCTGGGCCTGTTCGGCTATGCCTACGCCACGACGACGATCCCCGGCGCGAACCCCAGTACGCAGGCGCAGAGCAACACCTACTACTGGTCGGACGGCTCGGTGATGGCCACCCAGGGGTCGACCAACCGGCAGAACGTCGATCTCGCCCAGGTCCCGAAGCTGGTGCAGTGGGACTTCCTCGCCGCGGAGAACGCCACCTTCTACACCGACCCGGGCGTCGACACGCAGGGCATGCTCCGTGCCGTCTACCACATGGCCACGGGCGGTGAGGTGCAGTCGGGGTCCACCATCACCCAGCAGTTCGTGAAGAACACCTACCTCAGCCAGGACCAGTCGGTCACCCGCAAGCTGAGGGAGATCATGATCTCCCTGAAGATCGGGGACCAGCTGTCCAAGCAGCAGATCCTCCAGGGCTACCTCAACAGCTGCTACTACGGCCGGGACGCGTACGGCATCGAGGCCGCGGCCCGCACCTACTACCACGTGCACGCCTTCCAGTTGAGCGTCAGCCAGGGCGCCTTCATCGCCGCCACGGTCAACGAGCCGAGCCTGCTGATGCATGCCGACACCGACCCTCAGGCCAAGGCCCAGGCCGAGGCGCGCTGGAAGTACGTGCTGGACCGCATGGTCAAGATCAACAAGATCACCGCCGCCCAGGAACAGCGGTACCTCGCCGCCGGGTTCCCCACGCCCAAGTCCTACGCGCCCTCCGCGGGGATGGCCGGGCAGACCGGTTACCTGGTGCAGGTCGCGACGAAGTACGTGGAGGCCCACGCCTCCCTCACGGACCAGCAGTTGGGGCGCGGCGGCTACCAGATCTACACGACCTTCGACAAGAAGAAGGTCAGCGCGCTGTCGGCGTCCGTCGCGGCGATGGAGCGCAAGCACCTCGACCCGCAGCACCGCTCGGCCGACAAGGACGTCCAGGTCGGCGCGGCGTCGATCGACCCGTCCACCGGCGCGATCGTGGCGCTGTACGGCGGGGCCGGCTGGAACAAGGGTCACTGGACGGACAACGCGGACGCGGCCGGCGTGCCGGTCGGCTCCACCTTCAAGCCCATCGACCTGGCCGCCGCTCTCGACCACGGCGCCGTCCTCTCTCCCGGGCAGCCGGCCGCACCGATCACCCCGGACTCGAAGTTCGACGGCGACGACGGCATCACCATAAAGAACCAGCAGGGCCAGGAGCTGCCGGACTCCAGCGACCCCACGGGGCTCCTGCACCAGCGCAACGACGTGACCACGAAGTGGGGTTACATCACGCTGCGCAAGGCGATGGAGCAGTCGGTCAACACCCCCTACGTCCAGCTCGGCGAGTACGTCGGCTACGACAACGTGGAGGGCGAGGCCCTGAAGGCGGGGCTCCTGCGCACAAGCCTGCAGTACGACACCCCGGGCTTCTACATCGGTACCTCCACACCGTCGGCGATCCGGATGGCGGACGCGTACGCCACCTTCGACGACAGCGGGGTCCAGCACGAGCCGTACTCGGTGACCAAGGTCGACGCCGACGGCCGACAGCTGACCGGCTTCGACAAGCCCAAGGGCACCCAGGCGATGCCCTCCTCGACCGCCGACACCGTCACCGACGTCCTGCGGGACGTGGTCAAGAACGGCACCGGAACCAACGCCCAGGCGCTGGGCCGCCCGGCGGCCGGAAAGACCGGTACGACCGACGACTACAAGTCCGCCTGGTTCATCGGCTACACCCCGCAACTGACCACGGCCGTGAGCATGTTCAAGGAGAACCCGAAGAACGCCGGCCTCCAGTCGATGCAGGGTGTCGGCGGCTACGCCAAGGTCTTCGGTGCCGACATGCCCACCGAGGTGTGGACCGGCTACATGACCGCCGCCCTCCAGGGACAGCCCGTCCAGCAGTTCCCGCCCGCGCCCCAGCTGGGCCAGGGCACGGACGAATACGGCGCACCCTCGCCCACACCCTCCGCCACCGTGACCCAGAGCACGCCCACGGCCACCCCGACCGCACCGTCCACCCCGAATCCCACCACCGGAACCTGCCACCGGCACCGGCACCGGGGGCAGTGCGTCAGCCCGAGTCCGACCGACACCACCGGCACCACCACCGGCACCACCGGCGGCGGGCTGCTCGGCGGTACGACCGGCGGCACGACCGGTGGTGGCACCTCACCCTCACCGACGACCGGCTCGCCGACTCCGGCCGGCGTCCGCGGAGGGCCTTGATCCGCGTCATGACGGCCGGTCGGGTGCCAGGACTGCAGAAGGCGGTCGGTGGAAGACGGACGGGTAGCCTGTCCGCAAAGACGGCGAAGGAAGGCGGACGGCGAGGTGGCGGGCCGAGGAGACGAGGAAGCCCAGGAGGCCCACGAGGCATCCGGCAGGCGGGCGCGCGGCGCACTCGAGAGCGACGTGCTCGCCGCGCTCTGGGCCGCGGACGGTCCGCAGACCGCGCGTGAGGTCAGGGAGCGGCTGCCGGGCGACCTCGCCTACACGACCGTGCTGACGATTCTGTCCCGGCTGCACGACAAGGGCATGCTCGTCCGGCACCGCGAGGGCCGCGGCTACGCCTACGAACCGGCCCGCGACGAGGCGTCGCACACCGCGCAGCGCATGCACTCCCTGCTGGAGGGCGGTTCCGACCGCGAGGCGGTGCTGGCCCGTTTCGTCTCGGAACTGTCCGCGCAGGACGAGCACCTGCTGCACCAGTTGCTCTCCGGGCACGGCGACGCACCCTCCGAGGTCAAGCGCTCGGACAGGAAGCGGTGAGCCGGTGCTGGTCAGCGTCTACATCCCGTTCCTCGTCACCGCGACACTCGCGGTGCTCGCACCGCCCGCGGCACGTCGGCTGCCCCCGCGCCCGGCCGCCTGGGCGTTGGCCTGTGCCGCGCTGGTGACGGCGGCCGGATGGGCGGGGTCGCTCGCTCTGCTGGCCTTCACCGGCCTGGCGCAGATTCCGCAGATCGCGGCGGAGGGCCGCTGGTCCGTGGCCGCCCTGCGCTCCGAGGATCCGGTCTATTTCGTGGTCGCGGCCGGCAGCACGCTGGCGCTGGCGGCAGGCCTCGTCGCGCTGGGCGTGGCCGCCGTCCGGCAGGGGCGCCACCTGGTCCGGGCCTGGCGGGAGTGCGCCGAGCTGCCCGGGCGGACGGAGCTGGCCGTGCTGGACGACGACGCCCCGCTGGCCTTCGCGCTGCCCGGGGCGCCGGGCCGGATCGTCGTCTCCCGGGGGATGCTGCGCTGCCTCGGCGCCGACGAGCGCGAGGCCCTGCTCGCCCACGAGCGGGCACATCTGCGCGGCCGTCACCATGTCTTCCAGAGCGTGTGGCGGCTCACGGCCGCTCTGAACCCGTTGCTGAGGCCGGTGGCTGTGGCCGGCAACTTCGTCCTGGAGCGCTGGGCCGACGAGGAGGCCGCGGAACGGGTCGGTGACCGCACGGTCGTCGCCCACGCCGTCGGGCGAGCGGCCCTGGCGTCCGCCGGTGCGCCCCGTTCAGCCGCACTGGCCGTGACCGGCGGGGCGGTGCCCCAGCGGGTACGGGCTCTGCTGGCCCCGCCGCCCGCCCGCCGGAGCCTGCCCCTGCTGGCCGGGGGCCTGCTGCTGGTGGTCTGCTGCGCGAGCCTGGCCAATGCGGCGTCCGACAGCGACCGGATGCTGGACAGTGCGCAGTGGGCGCTGTGCACGACACGGACCGGTACCGCCGCCCCTGCGCCGACCGGCCAAGACCAAGGCCAAGGCCAAGACCAAGGCCGTGACCATGGGCCGGACGGTTGTCGCGGCGGCCACGATCGACCGGAACTGCGGAGAGCAGCGCTTCTGACCGGTCGGAGCCCCGGCCCCTGAAGGGGCAGGACGAGTGGCCGCTTCCTCGCCGGTGTCAGCGGGCGGACCGCGCGGTCACGGCGGGTTCGGCCGTCAGCAACGGGCGCAGCGCCCCATGGCTCAGGGTGCCGACCAGCGGGGTGGCCCAGCGGCGTGCGGCGAGGCTGACCAGGAGGGCGACGGGCAGGGCGAGGACCGCGGAGCCGAGTACGTCGTGCGGGTAGTGGGCGCCGACGTACACCCGGCTGAAGCCCTCCACCACGGCGAACACGGCGGCGATGGCGCTCAGGCGGCGGTCCAGCAGGAACAGCGCGGCCACCGAGGCTGCGGCCACCGTGCTGTGCCCGCTGGGGAAGGCGTAGTCCGAGGGCGCGGGGCAGGCGTCGACGACATAGGCGTGGGGCATCGACCGGCAGGGCCGTACCTCGGCCACGATCCTCTTGACGACCTCGGCGGCGGCGAAGGCGGTCAGGACGGCCACCGGTGCGGTCAGCGCCAGGGTCATCGCCCGGGTGCCGCGGCGCCGGGCGTGCCACCAGCCCGTGATCATGAGGATCGCGAAGACGCCCAGCCCGAAGTTGGTCCACACCTCCATCGGGGTGTTGAGCCACGGGGTGGCGCGTGCGAAGTCGGTGACCGAGCTGAACAGCGAGCCGTCGATGCCGGACCCGTCGAATGCCAGCTGCGCGGTGGCGGCCGCGGTCATGGCGAGGTGTCCTTCCCGTATGAGTACGCCGACGGAGGGGGCATGAAGGCAGGTGGCGCGAGCCCGCGCAACCGGTCGCACCCGCCCGCGTGGTGGCGCGTTGGAAACAGTGCAGTGACGTGAAGATGACTGCCCGGTAAATCTACTACATCTTGTAGAGTCGTAGCCGTCGGTGCCCCGTGAGTCGGATTACAGGCGGATATTCCCGGCAATCCGGTACCGGAGACGGGTGATGAACCGAGTTCTGTGGTGGAGCAGGGCCCCACAGGGGTTAGCGTGGTGGGCGCCGACCGTCAGCTTGTGCTGGTCGGTGCTGGCTCTTGAGGTGACGGAGGGGGAAACATGCAGGTCGGAGCTTCTTTGTGAGATTGCTGCACACATCCGACTGGCATCTGGGCCGGGCGTTCCACCGAGTGAACATGCTCGGGGCCCAGGCCGACTTCATCGGTCACCTGGTGACGACCGTGCGCGAGCACGCCGTCGATGCCGTGGTCGTCTCGGGAGACGTGTACGACCGCGCGGTGCCGTCCCTCGCCGCGGTCGAGCTCTTCGACGACGCCCTGCACCGGCTCGCCGGCCTCGGCGTGCCCACGGTGATGATCTCCGGCAACCACGACTCGGCCCGCCGCCTCGGCGTCGGCGCCGGTCTCATCGACCGCGCGGGCATCCACCTGCGCACCGAACCGGCGGCCGTCGGCACGCCCGTCGTCCTCGCCGACGCCTTCGGCGACGTCGCCTTCTACGGCCTGCCGTATCTCGAACCCGCCCTGGTGAAGGATGAGTTCGGGGTCGAGAAGGCCGGGCACGAGGCGGTGCTGGCCGCCGCCATGGACCGGGTCCGCGCCGACCTCGCCGCCCGCGCGCCCCGCACCCGCTCCGTCGTCCTCGCGCACGCCTTCGTCACCGGCGGCGAGGCCAGCGACAGCGAGCGGGACATCACCGTCGGCGGAGTCGCCGCCGTCCCGGCCGGTGTCTTCGACGGCGTGGACTACGCGGCCCTGGGCCATCTGCACGGCTGCCAGACCATCACCGAGCGCGTCCGCTACTCCGGCTCCCCGTTGGCGTACTCCTTCTCCGAGACCGACCACCGCAAGAGCATGTGGCTCGTCGACCTGGCCGCCGACGGCACCGTCACCGCCGAGCGCCTCGCCTGCCCGGTCCCGCGCCCGCTGGCCCGCATCCGCGGCACCCTGGACGACCTGCTCGCCGACCCCGCCCTGACCCGGCACGAGGACGCCTGGATCGAGGCCACCCTCACCGACCCGGTCCGCCCCGCCGACCCCATGGCTCGCCTCACCGACCGCTTCCCGCACACCCTCAGCCTGGTCTTCGCCCCCGACCGGGCCCCGGACGACCCCGACGTCTCCTACGCCCGCCGCCTCGCCGGCCGCACCGACCGGCAGATCGCCGAGGACTTCGTCGCCCATGTCCGCGGCGCGGGACCCGACGAACGCGAGCTGACCGTGCTGGGCGAGGCGTTCGACGCGGTGCGCGCCGACGACGCGGTGCGGGAGGTGGCGCGGTGATCGGCGTACCGGCCGGCGACCGGCGCACGGGCGGGGCGACGTGGTACCCGCGACGGACCGCGGAGGCCGCCCGGTGAGGCTCCACCGGCTCGACATCACCGCCTTCGGCCCCTTCGGCGGCACCCAGAGCGTCGACTTCGACGACCTCTCCGCCGCCGGGCTCTTCCTGCTGCACGGCCCGACCGGCGCCGGGAAGACCTCCGTCCTGGACGCCGTCTGCTACGCGCTCTACGGCACCGTCCCCGGCGCCCGCCAGAGCGGCCAGGGCCTCACCCTGCGCAGCGACCACGCCGACCCGGCCACCCGCACCGAGGTCCGCCTCGAACTCACCGTCGCCGGACGCCGGCTGGAGATCACCCGGCAGCCGCCCTGGGAGCGCCCCAAGAAACGCGGCTCCGGTACGACTCTGGACAAGGCCCAGACCTGGCTGCGCGAGTACGACGCCACGGCCGGCGCCTGGCAGGACCTCAGCCGCTCCCACCAGGAGATCGGCGAGGAGGTCACCCAACTGCTCGGCATGAGCCGCGAGCAGTTCTGCCAGGTCGTGCTGTTGCCCCAGGGCGACTTCGCCCGCTTCCTGCGCGCCGACGCCGGTGCGCGCGGTCAGCTGCTCGGCCGCCTCTTCGACACGCGGCGTTTCGCCGACGTCGAGAAGCGCCTCGCCGAGCGCCGGAAGGCGACCGAGGCCCGGGTCCGCGACGGCGACTCCGCGCTGCTGGCCGACGCGCACCGCATGCAGCAGGAGGCCGGCGACGCGATGGAGCTGCCGGAGCTGGAGCCGGGTGAGCCCGGTCTGGCCGAGGCCGTCCTCGCCGCCGCGGCCGTCGCCCGCAGCACCGTGCGCGAGCACCTCACCGTCGCCCACTGCCGCCTCACCGCCGCCGAGTCTGCCCAGTTCGCCGCCGACCGCGCGCTGACCGAAGTGCGCGAACTGGCCCGGTTGCAGGGCCGGTTCTTCGAGGCACGGCAGCGGGCGGTACGGCTGGAGGAGCGGGCCGGGGCGCACCATGAGGCGCAGGCGCGGATGGAGCGGGCACGGAAGGCGGAGGCGGTGGCGCCGGCGCTGGAGCTGCGGGAGGCCGCCGAGGCCGGGCACCGCAGGGCGGCCGCCGCCGAGGCACGGGCGCGTGCGCTGCTGCCGGAGACGTTCGCGGGAGCCGGTGCGGCCGGGCTCGCGACCGCCGCCCGCCGGGCCGCCGAGGAACTGGGCGGGCTGGAGTCCGCGCGCCGGGCCGAGCGACGGCTCACCGAGGTCGTCGAGGAACGTGGGCGGCTCGACCGGCAGGAGCGGGACGACGAGGACGTCCTGCGCGAGGCCGAGGGCTGGCTCGCCGACTGGGACGCCAGGCGTGCGGAGCTGCAGTCCCGTATCGACTCCGCTCAGCAGGCCGCGACCCGCGCCGAGCAACTCGCCGTGCAGCGCGACCCCGCGCGCCGGCGGCTGGAGGCGGCGCGGCTGCGGGACGAGCTGGGCCGTGACACCGACGAGGCCCAGCGTGCGGCCCTCGCCTCCGCACAGCGGGCCGCCGACGCCCGGACGCACTGGCTGGACCTCAAGGAACAGCGGCTGACCGGCATCGCCGCCGAGCTGGCCGCGCACCTCGTCGACGGTGAGCCCTGTGCGGTCTGTGGAGCCACCGAACACCCGGTACCTGCGCGGAAGTTCGCCGGTCATGTCGACGCCGACGCCGAGCGCCGAGCGGAGGCCGCCTACCAGCGCGCCGACGAGCAGCGTGCCGAGGGCGAGCGGCGCCTCGGCGTCGTACGAGAGGCGCTCGCCGCCGCCTCCGCTGAGGCGGGTGACACGCCCACCGCCCGACTGGCCTCGGAGACGAGCGAGTTGGAACAGGAGTACGCACGGGCCCGGCGTGCCGCCTCGGCCCTGCACCCGGCGCACGAGGAGCTGCGGCTGGCCGAGCAGGAGCGCGAACGGCGGCTGGCGGACCGGCAGCAGGCCGAGATCCGGGCCGCCTCACGGCTGACCCGGCGCGACACGCTCGACACCGAACAGACCGCCCTGGAAGAGGAGTTGGCGAAGGCCCGGGGGAGTGCCGGGAGCGTGGCCGCGCGGGCAGCGCAGCTGGAGCGGCAGGTGGCACAGCTCACCGACGCCGCCGACGCCGCACGCGTCGCCGAGGACACCGCCCAGCATCTGAAGGACGCCGACGCCCGGCTGGCCGACGCCGCCTACCGCGCGGGCTTCGACACCCCGCAGGCCGCGGCCGCCGCCCTCCTCGACGACACCGCCCACCGTGAACTCCAACGACGCCTGGACGAAAGGCAGTCCGAGGAGGCCGCGGTGCGCTCGGTGCTGGCGGAGGCCGACACCGCGGCCGCTGCCCAGCAGCCGCCCGCCGATCTCGACGCGGCGGAGCGCACCGCCACGGCTGCGGCCCAGCGCCTGCGCGACGCCGCCTCCGCCCGTGACCGGGCCGCCCGCTGCTGTGGCGAACTCGACCGGCTGTCCACCCGTGCGACTGCCGGAGTACGCCAACTCGCCCCGCTGCGCGAGGAGTACGACCGGGTGGCCCGGCTCGCCTTCCTCACCGCGGGCACCTCCGCCGAGAACGAGCGCAAGATGCGCCTGGAGTCGTACGTCCTGGCGGCCCGTCTGGAACAGGTCGCCGCCGCCGCGACCGTACGACTGCAGCGCATGTCGTCCGGCCGTTACACCCTCGTCCACTCCGACGACCGCACCGGACGCGGCCGCAGCGGCCTCGGGCTGCATGTCGTCGACGCCTGGACCGGACGCGAACGCGACACCGCCACCCTGTCCGGCGGCGAGACCTTCTTCGCCTCCCTCGCGCTCGCCCTCGGCCTCGCGGACGTCGTCACCGACGAGGCCGGCGGGGTCCGGCTCGACACCCTCTTCATCGACGAGGGCTTCGGCAGCCTCGACGACCAGACCCTGGACGAGGTCCTCGACGTCCTCGACTCGTTGCGCGAACGCGACCGCAGCGTCGGCATCGTCAGCCATGTCGCCGACCTGCGCCGCCGGATCCACGCCCAACTGGAGGTGGTGAAGGGCAGATCGGGCTCGGCGCTGCGGCAGCGCGGGGTCTGAGCGGGGCCCGGCGGAGCGCTCAGGTGCCGATGGCGCGGCGGGGGAGGGGCGAGGAGTAGACGACACTCGTCGTCACCGAGCCGAGTGTGCCGATCTTGCCGGAGATCTCCTCCAGATGGCGCATCGAGCGGGCGGTGACCTTGATGACGAAGCAGTCGTCGCCCGTGACATGGTGCGCCTCCAGGATCTCCGGGGTGGCGGCGACCAGGTCGTGGAACGGCTTGTAGTTGCCGTTCGGGTAGCGCAGGCGGACGAAGGCGAGGATCGGCAGGCCGAGCCGCTCCGGGTCGACCACCGCCGCGTACCCCTGGATCACGCCGGCCTCCTCCAGCCTGCGCACCCGCTCGGTCACCGCGCTCGGGGACATCGCGACGGCACGCGCCAGCTCGGCGAAGCTGGCCCGGCCCTCGCGCTGGAGGACGTCGAGGATGTGCCAGTCGGTGGCATCCGGGGAAAACGCGGTCATGAGGGATGAATAACAGGGAATCCCCGGCGGGACAAGGTCCAGGCCGGGGATCACACCTTCAGGGCGGCCGGTCACCGGCCGTAGATTTCCGGTCATGGAGATCCGCCGCACCGGCGGCCGAAGTGAAGGGCCCGATATGGTCGACATGAGTGCCACCACCGTCAACCCCGTGCTGCGGGTCGCCCCGGCCGCCCCCGCCGAGGCCGCCGCCCACTTCCGGGCGAGCCTCGCCTTCCACGCCGACGTCTCCGACGTGGCCGCCGCCCTCGCCGCCGGCGGCGACCCCGGCTTCGCCGTCCTCGACTCCCGCTCCACCGAGTCCTGGGGCCAGGGGCACATCCCCGGTGCCGTCCATCTGCCCACCGCGCTCATCCCGGAGCAGGCGGCCCAGCTCCTCGACAGGGACAGGCCCGTGGTCACGTACTGCTGGGGTCCCGGTTGCAACGGCGGCACCCGCGCCGCCCTCGCGCTCGCCGAACTCGGCTATCAGGTCAAGGAGATGCTCGGCGGATTCGAGTACTGGGTGCGCGAGGGCTTCGAGTTCGAGGCCTGGCAGGGCCGTGAGCGTCGGGCCGCGGACCCGCTGACCGCCCCCGTCGCGGGCGACTGCGGTTGCTGATTCCCGAAGGCGAAGCTGTGCCGTCGCTGTACGTGTAGGTTCACCCCATGACTCGTTATGCGGATCCGGGCGCGGTGGAGTGGGTGGAGTCGGGCGGCGGCCCGCTGGTGGCGGTTCCGGAGACGGTCCTGCCGTTCTGGGCCGGCGCCGACAGCGAGGAGCTGGCCACCGACTACGACCGCGCCTGCGAGGTCGACGGCTACGTCGGACTGCTCCCGGTCGGGGACAGCGCCGCCCTGGTCTTCGGCGACGAACCCGCCTCGACGTCCTTCCTGCCGGACCACGGCACGTTCGTACGCTGGTCCGCCGCCAACTCCGAGGACGAGCTCCTGGCCCAGGTCCCCGCCGCCCTGGACAGCGCCGTGTGGGAGAACGAGATCCGCTGGCGGGTACCGGGTCCCGTGGTCCTGTTCGACTCCGCCTGGCCGGGCGGCGAGGCGGAGGGCGGGGACCATCTGCGGGTCCCGCTGGAGCCCGGCACCTACGCGGTGCGCGCCGCCTACACCAGACCCGGCCCTGAAACCTGGCTGGGACTGGTGCAGTTGCGCAGGCTCACGTCCTGAATCGGCATCTCCGGATGTGCTGACAGACCGTCACTTCACGCCGTCGAGCGCGATGTTGAGATGGCGCGGGCCGCGCAGCACCGCGTTCTCGCGGTACGGGGGCGGGTCCTCGACCAGCCGCGGGTTGTCGAGTCGGCGTGCCAGCTGGGCCAGCGCGATCTGCGCCTCCAGGCGGGCCAGCGGGGCACCGAAGCAGCTGTGGATGCCGCTGCCGAAGCCGAGGTGCTGGATGTCCTGGCGGTCCGGGTCGAAGCGGTCGGGGTCGGTGAACCGGTGCGGGTCGCGGTTGCCCGCGCCCAGGACGAGCCAGATCCGCGACCCCTTCGGAATGGTCACCCCGTGCACCTCGATGTCGGTGATGCAGGTGCGCTGCGGCAGAAGCTGCACCGGCGGCTCGTAGCGCAGCAGTTCCTCCACGATCCGCACCGACAGCCCCGGGTCGTGGCGCAGCCGCTCCAGGACCTCCGGGTGCCGCAGCAGCGTGAGCATGCCGTTGGTGATGAGGTTGACGGTCGTCTCATGACCGGCGATGAGCAGCAGCACCGCCGTGCTGAGCACCTCCATGTTCGTCATCGAGCCGTCCGAGCCCCTGCTGTGCACCAGGTCCGAGAGCATGTCGTCACGGGGTTCCTTGGCCCGCTGCTCCACCAGCCCGTTCAGGTACATGCCGAGCTGCAGCCGGGCCTCCTGCGCGGTGCGCTGGGAGTCGGCGGCCGTACGCGTGTCGGGGTCAAGGCCCGCCACGATCGGGTCGACCCAGGCCCGGAAGCGCGGCTCGTCCTCGCGCGGCACACCGAGCAGCCGGCAGATCGCGGTGACCGGGAAGGGGTACGCGACCTGGTCGACCAGGTCGATCTCCCGCGCGTCCCCGAGACCGTCGATCAATCCGGTGACGATCTCCTCCAGTTGGGGCCGCATGTCGTCGATCCGGCGTGGCCGGTGCGGCGGCCCGAAGGAGCTGTTGGCGATCCTGCGCAGCCGGTCGTGCTCCGGCGGGTCGAGCCGGATGAAGCTCGGCGGCAGCCCCGTCGCCTCCGGTCCGGACAGCTCGTCGTCCGCGCCGAAGGCCACGTTGGACTCGTCGGAACTGATGCGCGGATCATGGAGCAGGGCCTCGATGTCGTGGTAGGCGCTGATGAGGTAGGGGCCGTCCTCCTCCTCGTGCAGCACCGGCGTCTTGCGGAGTTCCTCGTACAGCGGGTACGGGTTGGCGCGGTTGGCGAAGTCGGTGATCTGGCGCAACATCGAGGTCTGCGTCATGACAGGTCCTTGGCAAGCGTCGGGGCCGGGCGGAGGTCGGCGGCGGTCAGTGGCGGGAGGGGTGGAAGACCAGCTGCTGGTCGGTCGGCGAGTAGCCGCTGAGGGTGACCATGGGCCCGTGCGTCGGCAGCGCCGGATCCGGGAAGTCGGCGTCGACCGGCGCCCGACCCTCGGGACGGCGGTCCACCGTCGCGAACTCCACCGGGAACGGTGTGGCCTTCTCGATCTGCCGCTGGTAGAACTCCAGCCACCGCGTGTTGTCGAAGCTCACCGCGGCGATCGTCCGGCCCTGGAAGCCGTACACCCCGACGAACCGGCGCTCGGCCAGCGAACCCTGCGTGATCATGATCTGCTCGCCCATCGGCGGCACCCCGACCGACTTGATGTTCACCCCGAACTGCGAGGACCAGAACGCCGGAACCCACAGGTGCGGCCTGCGTTCGGCGCTCGGGCTGATCATGTTGTGCGCGGCGATCTCGGCCTGGGCGACCGCGTTTCCCCAGTGCTCCAGGGACAGGAACTGGTAGCCGAACAGCGCGTGCGGGGACCGGGCGACATCGCCGGCGACGAAGATGTCGTCGGTCACGATGCCCCGGAAGTCGAAGGCACGGCAGCCCGCGTCACAGGCGATGCCCCGCGGGCCCGCGCCCAGCCCGGACCCGGCCAGCCAGTCGGTGTTGCGGACCGCGCCGAGCCCCACGACCACCACGTCCGCCTCGACGATGCTCTCGTCGGACAGATGGACCGCCCGTACCCGGCCGGCCGGATCGCCCTCCAGTGCGGTGACCATGACCCCGGTGCGCAGGTCCACCCCGTTCTCGCGGTGCATCTCGGCGGCGACCGCGCCGATCACCCCGCCCAGGGCGCCCACCAGCGGCGCGCCCGCGCGTTCCGCCACGGTGATGGGGATGCCCTGTTCCCGGCAGGCCGAGGCGATCTCCGAACCGGTGAACCCGGCGCCGATCACGAACACCCGTCGCGGACCGGCCTTCATCCGGCGCAGCAGCCTGGCCCCGTCGTCCCGGGTGCGCAGCGTGAAGACCCCGTCCAGCCGGGCCTCGTCCTCCTTCGGCCAGGGCCGGGCGCGCACTCCGGTGGTGATCAGCAGCCGGTCGTACTCGACCTCGTCGCCGTCCGCCAGCCGCACCCGCTTGGCCTCCACGTCGAGACCGGTCGCCGCGACACCGAGGCGCCACTTCGCGTCGATCTCCAGGCGGTGCGGCAACTCGGTGTGGTTCGGGGCCGCCCTGCCGAGCAGCACCCCCTTCGACAGCGGCGGCCGGTCGTACGGTTCGTACGGCTCGTCGCCGATCATGGTGAGCTCCCCGGCGAAGCCCTCGGCCCGCAGCGTCTCGGCACCGCGCAGACCGGCCAGCGAGGCTCCCACGACCACGATCCGGCCCTCGCGCCTGAGCCATTCGAGATAGTCAGTGGGCGGCATCGGAGGCCCCTCCCGCCACCCCGTCCAGGCCGTCGGCCGTGATCGCCTGCACCGGGCAGGCGGCTACGGCGCGCGCCAGCCGCTCCCGCTGCTCCTCCTCGGCCCGTGGGCTGTAGACGAGCGACTCCTCGCCGTGCATGGCGAAGACGTCCGGAGCGAGGAACGCGCACTGCGCGTATCCCTGACATCTGTTCAGATCGACGACAAGGCGCATCATGGCTTCGCCCTTCCGGTGGCCAGGTCCCGTGCGTACCGCCGGTCCGGCACTTCGGTCGCGGACGGCGGGAACACCCCGGACGCCAGCATGGAAGCCGGCGCCCGCCACTGCGCGCCGAGAACTTCCGATCGGGTGAGCCCTCAGGCCACCGGGGCCGCGGCGGCGCGGCGGAAACTCACCACGACGATGTGCACGCTGAGCAGCAGCGACCAGGCCGGGAACACCAGCTCGGCCCAGGGCACGGAGGGCGACACGAACAGCAGCACCAGCGCGACGAGCAGGCCCAGCACCGTGAGCCAGCGGGGCATGATGCCCAGGCGGTGTCCGATGACCGACGTGGAGGAGGCGAAGACGGCGGCCATCCGCATCGCGTACCCGATCAACAGGGTGTACGCCAGGTGCTGACCGAAGTCCCAGGTGGGCCGGGAGGGCGAGGTACCCGCGGGATGCGCGGTGTCGAGCACGGCCGCGGCCGCCGCGGCGCCGCCGAACATCATGGCGGTGAAGATCAGGCCGCTGCCGAGGAACACGGTGGCGAGGAACCGGTCCTCGCCCTCACCGACATGGGCGCGCACCGCACCGGCGAACCACAGGAAGCAGATACCGGCGAACGGCACCAGCGCGAGGGCCGCACGGACGGCGCTGCGCCGGGTGGGATCCACTGCCTGGTCGGAGACCGCGTCGGCCCCCTGCGGGATGCCCAACCGGATCAGCACCATGGCGGCGGCGAGCAGCAGAGCGAAGACGATCCCGGCCACACCGGCGGCGCGTGGGGTCTGCAAGGGCTCCCGTGGGGGCGCGGGGGTCTGCATACGCGGCTCGCTTCCTGTGTCCGGTGCCCCCCGCCACCAGCAAGCCGCCACCACCCGACCACCGCCACCGGAACACCCCCGAACGGCAGAACGGCTGCGAGGGCGGCCGTAAATGTGTCGCCGACCGGGCGCGTCCGGCCTAGCATGATCCGCCATGCCGCCGTCCCCCGAAGAGCTCCGCCGTGACCCGCTGCCCCTGCGCGGTCGTACCGCTCTCGTCACCGGCGCGAGCCGGCGGGCCGGTATCGGTCATGCCGTCGCCCGGCGGCTCGCCGCGTACGGGGCGAGCGTCCACCTGCACCACCACGTCCCGCACGACTCCGCGATGCCCTGGGGCGCCGACCGGATCGAGGATGTCGTGGCGTCCGTGCGCGAGGCACTCGCCGATCCGGACGCGCGTGTTGTCGCCACCCCCGGTGACCTGGCCGAGCCGGCCGAGCCCGCCCGGCTCGTCGACACCGTCGTCGATGAGTTCGGCGGCCTCGACATCCTCGTCGCCAACCACGCCCTCAGCGGCTCCGACGGCACCCTCGACTCGATCGACGCGGCCATGCTGGACGCCCACTGGGCGGTGGACACCCGCTCGGTGCTGCTGCTCGTCCAGGCGTACGCCCGGCAGGCGAGGCCCGGCGGCCGCGTCGTGATGATGACCTCAGGCCAGGACCTCGGCGGCGGGATGCCCGACGAACTCGCCTACGCCCTCCAGAAGGGCGCCCTCGCCTCGATCACCCGGTCCCTCGCGACCACCCTCGCCGAGCAGGGGGTCACGGTGAACACCGTCAACCCCGGCCCCGTGGACACCGGTTACGCGACCGGCGAGGTCCACGCGGCCGTGGCCGCACGGTTCCCCGCCGGGCACTGGGGGCGGCCCGACGACCCGGCGCGGCTCATCGCGTGGCTGGCCACGGACGAGGCGCGCTGGGTCACCGGGCAGGTCGTCGACTCGGAAGGCGGCTTCCGGCGCTGACGTACCGTCGGACCGTCAGAGCTGCGACAGCTCGTCCACCAGGTCGTCCAGGCCGAGCGAACCCTGGGAGAGGGCCGCCATGTGCCAGGCCTTGAGGTCGAAGCCGTCGCCGTGCCGTTCGCGGGCCCTCTCCCGGCCCAGCCGCCAGGCGCGTTCGCCCAGCTTGTAGCCGATGGCCTGGCCGGGGATGGTCAGATAGCGGGTCAGCTCGCTCTCCACCAGGTCCGCCGAGCCGCTGCTGTGCCGGCCGAAGAACTCCTGCGCCAGCTCCACCGTCCACCGCTCACCCGGGTGGAAGGGGGAGTCGTCCGGGATCTCCAGCTCCAGGTGCATGCCGATGTCGATGACGACCCGGACGGCGCGCATCATCTGCAGGTCCAGATGACCGAGCCGCTGCTCGGGGTTGGTGAAATAGCCCAGTTCGTCCATCAGCCGCTCCGCGTACAGCGCCCAGCCCTCGGCGTTGGCGCTGACCTCGCCCACCGTGGCCTGGTAGCGGGACAGGTTCTGGGCCACGTGCGTCCACTGCGCGAGCTGGAGATGATGGCCGGGCACACCCTCGTGGTACCAGGTGGAGACCAGGTTGTACACCGGGAACCGGGTCCGCCCCAGCGTCGGCAGCCAGGTGCGGCCGGGGCGGGAGAAGTCCTCCGAGGGGGACGTGTAGTAGGGGGCCGCCGCACTGCCGGGCGGGGCGATGTGGCTCTCCACCCTCCGTACCCGTTCGGCGAGATCGAAGTGCGTGCCGTCCAGGTCCGCGATCGCCCGCTCCATCAGGCCCTGCAGCCACTCGCGGACCTCTTCGACGCCCTCGATGTGCCGGCCGTGTGTGTCGAGGTGCGCCAGCGCCACCCACGGGGTCTCGGCACCGGGCAGGATCTTCTCGGCCTCCGCGCGCATCTCGCCGAGGATGCGGTGGAACTCCGACCAGCCGTATGCGTACGCCTCGTTCAGGTCGAGGTCACTGCCGTTGAAGTACCGGGCCAGGCGGGCGTACCGCTCGCGGCCCACCGTGTTGGGGGCGCCCTCGACGGCCGGCGCGTACACGTCCCGCAGCCAGTTCCGCAGTTCCACCAGCGCGGCCGTCGCCGTCCGCGCCGATTCGGCCAGCTCCGGGCGCAGCTTCTCCGGTCCGGCCGCCGTGAACTCCTCGAACCAGCCGCGGCCCGTTCCGTCCACGTCGATCCACTCCGTGAGCTGACCGATGCACGTGGCCGTCGGGCGCGGGCCCGCGTGCAGCTTCCGCTCCAGGCCCAGCGCCAGCGACTCGCGGTAGCCGGCGAGCGAGGCCGGCACCGCCCGCAGCCGCTCGGCGATCGCCGCCCAGTCCTCGTCCGTCTGGGTCGGCGTCACGGTGAACGCCTCGCGCACCCAGTGCGGCGGCGTGTACATGTTGCCGACCGCGCGCAGGCCCTCCTCGGCCTCGTGCACGGCGAGTTGGGCGGTCAGCCGCTCGCGCAGCAGCCGTCCGCAGCGCCGTTCCTCGGCACGGTCCGCACCGGGCCGGCGCTCGGCCGCGTCCAGCTTGGCGAGCGTGGCACGCGCCAGCTCCGCCAGGGCCTCCTGACCCGCGGGTGAGAAGTCGGGGAGCCTGCTCGAACTCTCCTTGACGCCGAGGAACGTACCGATCACCGGATCGAGGGCGATGAGGTCGTCGACGTACGCGTCGGCGACCTGCCGGGGCAGCGGGTTCGTGGTGTCAGACATGCGGTCAATCCTCGTGCGACGCCGTGTTCGCGTCACCCGCACGAGCCCGGATTTTGCCGTGTGCGTGACCGGACCCGCCCGGCCGACCGGTACCGGGCGGGTCGTCAACTCCCAGGGAAAAGAATGACTCTGACGTGCGGTCAGAGCCGTGACAGTTCGTCCACCAGGTCGTCCAGGCCGAGCGAACCCTGGGAGAGGGCCGCCATGTGCCAGGCCTTGAGGTCGAAGGCGTCGCCCTGCCGCTCGCGGGCCTTCTCCCGGCCCAGCAGCCAGGCCCGTTCCCCCAGTTTGTAGCCGATGGCCTGCCCCGGCATGGACAGATAGCGGGTCAGTTCGCTCTCCACGAAGTCCGCAGGGCGGCTGCTGTGCGCGCCGAAGAACTCCTGCGCCAGGGCCGGCGTCCAGCGCTCCCCGGGGTGGAAGGGGGAGTCGTCCGGGATCGTCAGCTCCAGGTGCATACCGATGTCGATGATGACCCGGGCGGCCCGCATCATCTGCGCGTCCAGGTAGCCCAGGCGGCGCTCCGGGTCGGTGAGGAAGCCCAGTTCGTCCATCAGCCGCTCCGCGTACAGCGCCCAGCCCTCGGCGTTGGCGCTGACCATGCCCACGCTCGCCTGGTAGCGGGAGAGGTTCTCGGCGATGTGCTTCCACTGCGCCAGCTGGAGGTGATGGCCGGGCACGCCCTCGTGGTACCAGGTCGAGACCAGGTCGTACACCGGGAACCGGGTCTGGCCCATGGTCGGCAGCCAGGTGCAGCCCGGCCGGGAGAAATCGTCCGACGGGGGCGTGTAGTACGGCGCCGCCGCGCTGCCGGGCGGTGCGATCCGGGACTCGACCCGGCGCACTCGCTCGGCCAGGTCGAAGTGGATGCCGTCCAGCTTCTCGATGGCCTCGTCCATCACGGACTGCAGCCAGCGCTGCACCTCGTCGACGCCCTCGATGTGGGTGCCGTGCTCGTCCAGGTGCGCCAGCGCCACCCACGGGGTCTCGGCGCCCGGCAGGATCTTCTCGGCCTCGGTCTTCATCTCGCCGAGCAGCCGGTGGTACTCGGACCAGCCGTACGCGTACGCCTCGTCCAGATCCAGGTCGGTGCCGTTGAAGTAGCGGACCCAGCGGGCGTACCGCTCGCGGCCCACCACGTCCGGCGCGCCCTCGACCGCCGGCGCGTACATGTCCCGCATCCAGTCCCGCAGCGCCACGACCGCCTGCGTGGCCGCGCGCGCCGCCTCGTCCAGTTCGGCGCGCAGGGCCTCGGGTCCGGTCGCGGCGAACTGCTCGAACCAGCCCCGGCCGTCGCCCGTGTCGGACCACTCGCCGAGCTGTCCGACGAAGGTGACGGTGGCCCGCGGACCCGCGTACAGCTTGCGCTCCAGGCCGAGTTCGAGGGACTGCCGGTAGCCCTCCAGCGCGGCCGGAACCGCGCGCAGCCGCTCGGCGACCGCCGTCCACTCCTCCTCGGTGGCGGTGGGCGTCACGGTGAACACCTGGCGCACGGCGTGGGCGACCGAGCTCAGGTTGCTGACGGAACGCAGACTCTCGTCCGCCTCGTGCACGGCGAGGGAGGCGGTGAGCCGCTCACGCAGCAGGCGTGCGCAGCGACGCTCGATGTCACTGTCCGCACCGGGCTGCCGCTCGGCCTCGGCGAGCCTGGCGAGCGTGTCGCGCTGGAGCCGCGCGACCGCTTCGTCACCCGCAGGCGAGGTGTCGGGCAGCCGGCTCGAACTCTCTTTGACGCCGAGGAACGTACCGGTGATCGGATCGAGGGCGATGAGTTCGTCGACGAAGGTGTCGGCGACCTGACGGGGCAGCGGGCTGTTGGTCTGTGACATGCGGTCCATCCTCGTACGAGGGGCCGCCGCGCGTCACTGGGATTGAGCCGACGGCGTAGGCGGCAGCAGCGGTCCGCAGTCCCACTGCTGGAAGATCAACCGGGTCTCCACCCGGGCCACTTCCCGCCGGGACGTGAACTCGTCCAGGACCAGCCGCTGCAGGTCCGTCATGTCGGCCACGGCCACATGCACGAGGTAGTCGTCGGGACCGGTCAGATGGAACACCGTCCGCGACTCCGGCAGCGCCCGGATCCGCTCCACGAACGGCCCCACCAGCTCCCGCCGGTGCGGTCTGACCTGCACCGACAACAGCGACTCAAGACCGCGCCCGAGCTTGGCCGGATCGAGTTCCAGCCGGTGCCCGAGGATCACCCCGGACCGCCGCAGCCGGGCCACCCGGTCCAGACACGTCGACGGCGCCACACCCACCTGGGCGGCGAGATCGCGGTAGGTGGTCCGGGCGTCGTTCTGCAGCAGCCGCAGCAGATGGAGATCCACCGGATCCAGTACGACAGATTCGGCCATGCATCGAACGTAACACGGCATTCACGCCGAACACCCCGCTCAGTGTTCACCCTGCGCCCATGGACTCAGTCAGCATCCGTGACCACGTCTCCGACGCCCCGCGCGCCCTGGCCACCGAGGCCGTGCACGCCGGCCGCGACGATCTCGCCCGCCAGGGCCTGCACGCCCCGCCGATCGACCTGTCCACCACCTACCCGTCGTACGACAGCCGCGCCGAGGCCGCCCGTATCGACGCCTTCGCCACCGACGGCGCGGACCCGACGGGACCCCCGGTCTACGGACGGCTCGGCAACCCGACGGTCGCCCGCTTCGAGACCGCCCTGGCCCGCCTCGAAGGCACCGAGTCCGCCGTCGCCTTCGCCAGCGGCATGGCCGCCCTGTCCGCCGTCCTCCTCGCCCGTGCCTCGACGGGGCTGCGCCATGTCGTCGCCGTACGGCCCCTGTACGGCTGCAGCGACCACCTCCTCACCGCCGGTCTCCTCGGTACCGAGGTCACCTGGACCGACCCGGCCGGCATCACCGACGCGCTGCGCCCCGACACCGGCCTGGTGCTGGTCGAGTCCCCGGCCAACCCGACCCTGGCCGAACTCGACCTGCGCGCCGTCGCCCACGCCTGCGGAACGGTCCCGCTGCTCGCCGACAACACCTTCGCCACCCCCGTGCTCCAGCGCCCCGCCGAACACGGCGCCCGGCTGGTGCTGCACAGCGCCACCAAGTACCTCGGCGGCCACGGCGATGTGCTGGCCGGGGTGGTCGCCTGCGACGAGGAACTCGCCGGGCAGCTCAGGAAGATACGTTTCGCGACCGGCGGTGTCCTGCACCCGCTGGCCGGCTACCTGCTGCTGCGCGGCCTGGCCACGCTCCCGGTCAGGGTCCGCGCCGCCTCCGCCACCGCCGCCGAACTCGCCCGCCGCCTCACCGCCGACCCGCGCGTCGCCCGCGTCCGCTACCCGCGCCTGGGCGGCGCGATGATCGCCTTCGAGGTGTACGGCGACCCGCACGAGGTCGTCTCCCGGGTACGGCTGATCACCCCGGCCGTCAGCCTCGGCAGCGTCGACACCCTCATCCAGCACCCGGCGTCGATCAGCCACCGCATCGTCGACGCCCACGACCGCCGGGGTTCCGGGGTGAGCGACAGACTGCTGCGCCTGTCGGTGGGCCTGGAGGACACGGACGATCTGTGGGCCGACCTGGACCGGGCACTGGGGCCGCACTAGCGCCCCGTCAGGGGCGCTGGGGGTACCCCTGGCCGAAGGCTGGGGGAGGAACTGCGCGACCAGCCACGACACATCCGCAGCTGTCGCGCAGTCCTCAGCTCCTACGGCGCTTCGGTCCTCCCCGACTCACCCGCACCGGAAAGCCACCCCATGGCAGGCACGGCATCCCCCGGCTCCGCCGGAACCGCCGCAAGCCGCGCCGTGATGACCAGCGTCCCCTCCTCGATCTGATAGTCGAGGGGCAACCCCAGTCCCCGCATCGCCGCCACCATGCCCGTGTTGGACGCCTGCGTCACCGCGTACACGCTCTCGCAGCCCGCCTCGACGGCCATCCTCACCAGCCGGCCCAGCAGCTCCGCGCCGATGCCGCGCCGCTGCCACTCGTCCTCGACGAGCAGCGCGACCTCCGTCTCATCCCCGTCCCACAGCAGATGGCCGAGGCCGACGATCCGGCCCGACGCGGTCTGCACCGCCAGCGTCCGGCCGAAGCGCGGGCTGAGCAGGTGGTTCAGATAGCGGTCCGCGTCGGTGACCGGACCGTGGTAGCGCAGTCCCAGGGTCCGCGCCGAGCACCGCTCGTGCATCGCCTTCGCCGCCTCCAGGTCACCGGTGTCGGCCCGGCGCACGGTGATCGCGTTGCCCTCGGGCAGCGTGAGCACGTCCTGGCTGCGCGGGATGCGCGGCCCGAGCCGGGTGTCCAGCTCCACCAGCGCCCGCGCCCGCGCGAACTCGGTCGGGGTGAACGGCAGATACGGCCGCTCCACGGTGATCACTCCGCCTTCCGGTGCGCGCAGCCGCATCACGGTGTCCTCCAGTGCCCCTTCGACGGGGACCGCCTCGGGGCTCCGGGCCCCGCCGACCGGATGGGCGGGGAGCGAGCGGATCGTGCACCTCCCCAACAACTGCCGGAGGGCCAGCGGAAGTTCCGCCGCGTCCAAAGCGGTTCGGGTGGCGAGGCCCAGGACCCGGGTCGGCGCGTCCACCAGATCGTGCGCGTCGGCCCGCTCGATCCAGGTGTCCGTGCCCCCGGCCAGGGCCACCGCCCGGGTGATCTCGCCGGCCGTCAGCTCACCCGGGGCCCGCAGCAGGAACTCGTCCACCGTGCCGTCGCCCAGCGGATGCGTCTGCAGGCTCAGGATGTCCACCCGGTGCCCGGCGAGCGCGGTGCACAGGGCCGCCAGCGAACCGGGCTCGTCCCGCACGGTCGTCCGCAACCGCCACAGCGTGGCGGTCGTGCCTTCGGGTGCCGGGGCGTCCGCACCGGGCCCGGCCTGCCCCGTCCGTGCGACGGTCGGCCGGGCGCCGGTATCGGTATCCGTCACCGGAGGTGCATGACCTGGGCGCCTCGCCCACCAGACGTGGAACCCGGCCGTGGCGGCCAGCACCAGCGCCGAGATCACCAGCAGGGCCGGACCGTCGGGCCCGTGTCCGATCAGGTTGGCCACCGCGTCCGCCACCGCGACGGCAGTGAACAGGGCGGCGAGTTCGACGACGTCCCGTCGCCAGTGGTGCACGGGGCGTCCGTGCCGTGCGCGTGTCACATCAGACATGTCTCGATTCATGCATCCACTGTGAAGGAAGGGTGTTGCGTGATCACGAACGCTCTGTGACCGATGGGTAAAGCGTGCTTATGTTGTTTTTGCGCCATTTTTGATGTGGCTGGTGCCTGCGGATTGACCGATTCCGACGCCCGTCAGGCGGCCGCCTCCTCGGCCAGTGCGGCCAGCAGCCGCCGCGCCTGGACCACCAGCCGGGACGAGCCGCGCCGGGCCGCCGCCTGGGCGAGATGGGGCATATCGCCGCGGGCCCCCGACCGTTCGGCGCACTCGGCGGCGATCGAGAGCAGCTCCCCGAGCCCACGGACCGAACCCGAGCTACCGGTGCCCGCCGTCGCCAGGTCGGCGAGCAGTACGGGCAGGGTGTGCCGGAGCATCTCCCATATCGTGGTGTTCGCCCCGGTGGCCACCGCCGTCCGTGCCGACTCGGCCAGCCGCGACGGCTTCACCGCACCGCGCTGGACCAGCTGGCCCAGGTCGGCGCCCAGCCGCGCCGCGTCGAGCTGTCCGCGCGCGGCCAGCACCAGCAGCGCGTCCACCGCGGCCAGCCGGTCCTCCGGATGCCGGGCACCCAGGCCGTACGCCACGCACAGCTGCGTGGCCTCGCCCGCCACTCCGCCGGACTCGGCGAGCAGCGGGAGGGCGGCGGCCATGCCCCGCTGGTCGTCCAGGGCGGCCTCGGAGAGGTCGTGCACCAGCCGCACGGCGACCAGTTCGCGCGACTCCGGGAGCGTGGCCAGCCAGTGCTGATGGTCCTCCTGGCCCCAGTGGTAGCAGTACCGGACGGCGTCGGACACCGAGAACGGCCGGCCGAGTCGCCGGAACGCCTCGGGGAAGTCCGCCCGGAGGTCCAGGACCTCGCCGGACTCGATCAGGACGCGCGGACCCGATGTCCGACGGTCGGACGTGGGCAGGGCGGGTTCCCCGGCGGCCAGCCAGCGGGCCAGCCGCTCGCCTTCCGGCGTGCCGAGTTCGCTCGCGCGCCCGGCTGCGGCCAGGGCCGCGGTGCGGTCCTCGCGCCGGACCCGCAACAGTGCCTGTGCGAAGTCGACGTCACCCACCCGGGCGTCGAGACGACGGTAGGCCTCGAGCCGGTCGACGAGATCTCCCGGCTCCAGGAGTCCGGTGCTCCACGACGGCGTGGCCAGCAGCAGCGGCTGCGGATCCGTACGTATCCGGTAGGCGAGTTCACGGAACCGGACGTCGATGACCCGGGAGAACCCGTGGCGCGCGCAATCATGGTCGGCCGGACCGCGCTGCAGCGCGGCGAACAGGGCGGCCGTGCTCACCTCCCCGGACAGCGTGGCCAGGATCAGGTCGAGGCCGTTCGAGGTGTTGAGAAGGCCACGCCGGTTATGGTCGAAGTGCTCCTCGGCGTACCGTCGGCCGCTCGAGTCGGGCTGCCACCAGCGGGTGGCCGCCACCGGCTCGAGCGCCTCCCGCAGCGCGTCCTGGTCGCGGTGGGCGTGCCGGGCCAGACCGTCCAGCGCCCGCTCGAACGCGGCCACGTCCCCGTCGGACGCCAGCAGGGCCGAGACCTCCTCGGCGAGCTCCACGGCCGAGTCCGGCGCCGGTGCGAGCCGGAACGGCTCCGGAGCAGGTGGCAGCACCTCCTCGTACACCTCGGGAGCCGAGGCGGGTGCGATCCCCAGGGCAGCGGCGGCACGGACGCGCAGGGCGGGGCTCAACTGCTCGGCCGCGTCCGCGATGTCGGCCTGGGCCGCCGAGTCCTCGGTGAGCCGCTTCACATGCCGCTCCACCAGCTTCAGCGCCCGCTCCTGCACCTGGGTGTCCTCGTGCCCGAACGCCTGGGCCACGGCCGGCAGCAGCTGTGCCGTCGAGGCGGCCTCGCGGGTGAGCACCTTGCCGAGCAGCACCAGCTGGGCACGCACGAGCTTCTTCTCGGCGCGGAACAGCAGCCCCTCGGAGGCCTCCGCCAGTTGCCGCGCGGTGAGTTCGCCGTCGAGTGCGAGGGCGGCCAGCACCGACTGGGCGTGGGCGGCCACGGGGGAGACGGCGTCCCGGGCCAAGGCCGTCCAGTCGGCGACGCGCTCGAGCTCCTCGCCCCGGGTGAGGGCGAGCTGGACCAGCAGCGGCAGGAAGACCCGGTGGTCGGTCGGTCCGCCACCGCGCAGCAGACGGGCGACACAGCCGTCCACGATCACCTTGCGGTCCAGGGTGCCCGTGCGGGCGAGCTCGGCGAGGGCGCTCTGCCACGAACCGGGCCCGTCGCCGAACAGCCACCGGACCTCACCGAGGTCGGAGAGCTCGAACAGGCCGTTCACCAGCGGCGTCAGATCCGGTTCCGCGCGCAGCCGGTCGACGAGCGGGACGCGCCCCCAGCCGTGGCCGATGTGCCTGACCCAGCCGACCACATAGGCGTCCGTCACCGGCACCTCACACCCCGAGCGGCGCACCAGCCCCGCCATCAGCTCGAACGACACGTCCGCGGAGACCGGCCGCGCGGCCAGCCGCCGGGCCACGTCGGCCTGCCAGCCGGTGCCCCGGTCCGCCAGCGCCTTCAACAGCGTCTCCGCCGGTGCCTGCCGCCAGCGCATGTCGGCTCCGGCGATCCAGGTCGCGGCGGCCGCGGCCCCCGAGTGGCACATCGCCCCGGCCACCTGGAGCGCCGGATAGCTGCGCTGGGCGGGGGTCTCCCACGGAGCGGCCCGCAGCTCCTTGCGCAGGTCCTGCAACTCGGGCAGCAGCGCCCGCCGTTCGGCATCCGTCAACTTCTTCACCAGCAGGGCCGTCTCCCCGGCGCGTCCCGCCCGTACCGCCTCCAGCACCGCACTCATCGTGCACCCCCGCCGATCTCCGCCATGTCCTGTCCCGCGTCCTGCCCGGCGTCCTGTCCCGCCGAGGCGCCCCGCCTCGCCATCCGCACCGCCAGCGCGTGCTTGCACGGCCCGCGCCCGCCCCGGTACTTCGCCCACCACAGACAACTGCAGCTCAACACCCCCGCCGCGTTCCGTACCCGGTGCACATGACCGTCCTCGGCCGTCACCGTGCCCAGATCGCCGTCCAGGGCCACCGCGCCCGCGGCCACCAGCGTCCGGGCCGAACGCAGCCTGGGGTTGTGCCGCTCCACGCGCCCGGCGTCGTAGGGCAGTTCGCGGTGGAAGTAGGCGGCCTCCGCCGGGTCGTAGCCGACGCGTCCCGAGGTGCCGAGGCGGACCAGGGCCGCGCGGACCCGCTCCGGGGTGAGGCCCGCGGAGGCCGCCAGGTCGGCGACATCCACGCGCGGCTCCCAGGCCAGCAGCACCGCGATCAGCTCCGCGTCCTCGGCGGCCTCGTCGGTGGCGAGGGCGTCCAGCACGCCGCCCTCACCGGAGAACCCGCGGGCCGCGTCGGGCGACAGGGTCAGCGTGAGCCGCATGCCCGGCAGCACGACCTCCCAGGCGGCGGCCGTACCGGAGACGGCGAGGGCGCCCTGCGGGCCGTAGACCCGCAACGCCGTCGCATGGCGCAGCACCCGCTGCAGCGCGGCCAGCCGCTCAGGCCCTGGCAGGCACACCGCGCCCGGCACCGGACGGGTCGTCGGCCGCAGCCCCCGGCCCGCCGGCACCACCCAGCGCGGTCCCGCCGAGCCCCGGCGGGCCGTGCCGGCGCGCGGGAGCGAGCGCAGGAACCGCACCGCCTCGTCCGCCGGGAGCTCGGCCCGCAGATCGAACCCCGCCGCTATGACCTGGGCCTCCGCGAAGCCGCGCAGCCACCGGTCCGGGAGCGGGACCTTCTTCTCCACCACCGGGCCGTCCAGCGTGGTGACCGCCAGCTCCTCGGGCCCGACCCGCAGATGGAGCGGATCGTCCGTGCCGATCCGGGAAAGTGCCTCGCGCAGCGGGTTGTTGACGTCCACGTTCGTCGTGCCGTGGCCCACCTCGCCGCCGTCCAGACCCGGGCCGAGGACGTCCAGCCGGGCGTACACCCCGCCGCAGCCGGAGAAGGACTCGAAGCGCAGCCGGTCGCCGTTGCCCGTCACCACCGGGTCCAGCGAGGCGCGCAGCTGCGGCTGGTAGTACCGCGCGGCCGCCACGTCGGCCACCGCGAGCAGCCCGGCCGCGGCCACCTGAGGCGAGGTCAGAAAGCCCGCGAAGAACCGCGGATGGTCCTCGACCCCGGTGGGTGTCGCACCCTGGGAGGTCTCGAGCCCGAGGTGGCGTCCGTCGGAGGCGGAGCGCAGCACGGAGGGTTGGCGATAGGCCACGGCCTGTGAAGATCGCGTCATGGGAAAAACCGTAGAGGCGATCACTGACAGTCGGGCCTGACCTGCGAAAACGCCATGTGGGAGGGTGAGTTCGGCGGTGCGGGAGGACCCGTGCCGACAGATGCGAGAAGGCCGCGCACCGGGGGATGACGCCGATACGCGGCCCTGGGAAGAGCGTACGGGAGTTACTGGCCGACCCGGCCCGGCTGCAGGGTCCGGGTGAACAGCACGGTGCCGTCGTACTCGCGCAGACGCACCGTCAGTTCACCGCTGTCGCCGTCGATGTCGACCTCGCCGAAGAACTGGTAGCCCTCCGCGGGTGACACGTTCGAGGCGGTCGGCGCCTTGACGAACACCCGGTCGGGTCCGAACGTGCCGTCCAGCGCGTTGGCCGGGAAGGCGCCGGCGTTCAGCGGGCCGGAGACGAACTCCCAGAACGGCGCGAAGTCCTTGAACGCGGCCCGCGACGGGTCGTAGTGCTGGGCGGAGGTGTGGTGGACGTCGGCCGTCAGCCACACCGTGCCGGTGATCCTGCGGTGCTTGATGTACCGCAGCAGCTCGGCGATCTGCAGCTCACGGCCGAGCGGCGCGCCCGGGTCGCCCTGGGCGACGGCCTCGAAGTTAGCCTTGCCCTCGACCGGGTCGGGTACGACGAGCCCGAGCGGCATGTCCGCGGCGATGACCTTCCACACCGCGCGCGACCGGGACAGCTCGCGCTTGAGCCACTCCAGCTGCTCGGCGCCGAGGATGCCCTGCGGGTCGGTCGTCTGGTCGTCGGGCGAGTTGGCGTCGCGGTAGGTCCGCATGTCCAGGACGAACACGTCGAGGAGCGGGCCGTGGTGGTGGACGCGGTAGATCCGGCCGTCGGGACGGCCGCTGATCGTGGAGATCGGGAAGTACTCGGAGAACGCCTGCCGCGAGCGCAGCGCCATGTCGTCCAGCTTGGTACCGGCCGGGTAGGCGGTGCCGGTGCCGATGACCTCGCCCGGGTACCAGTTGTTGCGGACCTCGTGGTCGTCCCACTGGATGACGTTCGGGACCTGGGCGTTGAACCGGCGCAGCGCCTGGTCCAGCAGGTTGTAGCGGAAGTTGCCGCGGAAGTCGTCCAGGGTGACGGCGACATGCGACTTCTCCACGCTGGTGACGTTGCGGTACACGCTGCCGTCGGGCAGCGCCTGGGTCGCCGAGATCACGCCGTCGGCGTAGATGTTGTCACCACTGCAGAGGAAGAAGTCGGGGTCCAGCTTCGCCATCGCGTCGAAGATGCGGTAGCCGCCGATGGACTCGTTGATGCCCCAGCCCTGTCCGGCCAGGTCGCCCGACCACACGAACTTCACGCCCTGGCGGCGGCGAGCGGAGGCCGTCCGGAAGGTGCCGCTGACCGGTTCGCCGGTGCGGCGCGGGTCGTCGGGGTCGGCGAGCAGTACGCGGTAGTGGATCTGCTCGCCGGACGGCAGCCCGTGCAGCCGGGTGGTGCCGGTGAAGTCGCTGCCGGCGCCGAGCAGCGGGCCGTGCCACCTGCGGGCGTTGCGGAACGACTCGGTGGCCGAGGTCTCCACGATCATCCGGGCCGGCCGGTCCGAACGGACCCACACCAGGCCGGAGCCGGCGGTCACGTCGCCCGCCTGTACGCCCCAGTCCGCGCGGGGACGCCCGGACAGTGCGAACGCCGGCGCCGAACCGAGCGCCGTGGGCAGGGTCAGGGCCGCCGACGCGGCGAGGGAGCCGCGCAGCACGCTGCGGCGACCGGGGAGCGAAAGGGACATGGAAGGGCCTCCAGGACGGGATTCGGCCGATGTGCACAGCCACAACTACTGGGGCGCCGCAGCGCACACGGAAACCGCGGGTGAACAACGGACGGGCGCCGGAGGCGGGGCCGGCCGGGGCGCCGTCATCCTTGGAGAGCCTCCGCCATGAGCCGCACCCCCTCCCGGATCCGCGCCGGAGACAGCTGCGCGTACCCCAGCACCAGCCGTACGACGGAACCGTCGCCCCGCGCGTGCGTGCACTCGCCAAGGGGACGCACCGCGACCCCGGCCGCCGCCACCCGCTCCGCGAACCGGCTCTCCGGCCCGTAGGACTCGGGCAGTTCGGCGATCGCGTGCAGCCCCGCCGCGATCCCCGACACGCGCGCGTGCGGGAAGTGTTCGGCGAGCGCGGCGACCAGGACGTCCCGCCGTTCCCGGTAGGCCCGCTGGCAGCGGCGCAGTTGGCGGTCGTAGTCGCCGCGCTCCAGGAACCGTGCGAACGCCGCCTGGTCCAGAGCGGGGTGCCCCAGGTCCATGGTTCGTTTGCGGTCCACGACGTCGTCCGCCAGGGACTCCGGCACCAGCAGCCAGCCCAGCCGCAGTCCCGGCGCGAGGGATTTGCTGACCGACCCCATGTACGCCACACGCTCAGGATCGAGGCCCTGGAGCGCGCCGACCGGGGCGCGGTCGTAGCGGAAGTCCCCGTCGTAGTCGTCCTCCAGCAGCAGACCGTCCACCGAACGGGCCCAGTCCAGGAGCCGGGTGCGGCGCTCGGCGGAGTAGGCGATCCCGGTCGGGTACTGGTGGGCGGGCGTCGTCACCACCGCACGTACGCCCGCATCGAACAGGGGGCGCAGCGCCAGGCCCTCGTCGTCCAGCGGCAGCGGCACGGTGCCCATCCCGGCCGCCGCGTACAGGCCGTCGTGCTGCGGGCTGCCGGGGTCCTCCACACCGATCTCGCGCATCCCGCGCCCGTGCAGCACGAAGCCGAGGAGCGTCGCCGCCTGCGCCACTCCGGAGACGACCACGATCCGCTCCGGATCGGCGACCGCACCCCGGCGCCGGGCCAGCAGTTCGGCGAGGGCCGAGCGCAGCCGGGGCAGTCCGCGCGGGTCGGGGTAGCCGAGGTCGCGATGCGGCAGCTCCGCCAGCACCTCGCGCTGCGCGGCGGCCCAGGCGGCGCGCGGGAACAGGGCCAGATCCGGTGACCCCGGCACGAAGTCCACCCGGACACCGCGTGGGCGCGGCGCGAGGTCACGCGCGCGTGGCGATGCCGCCCGTACGGCACCGCCCACCCAGGTGCCCGCACCCCGGCCGCTGCGCAGGTAGCCCTCCGCCGCCAGCTGCTCGTACGCCTCCGTGACCAGTCCGCGCGACACCCCGAGGTCCTTGGCCAGCTCACGGCTCGACGGCAGCCGGGTGCCGGGCGCGAGCCGTCCCGCGCGGATCGCCTCGCGCAGGGCCGCCTGGAGGAAACGGCCACGCGCGCGTGCCGGTGCCGAGGCGGCCGGCAGCAACAGCTCCCACGCGGCGGAACCGGGCAGGGCGCCCGGATTGGTCCCCGATGACGTCATGGAAGTGGACCTTAATCCGGGCCGCCGGTGTTCCTAGCGTCGTCCTCGTGAACGCGACCATCACGCGCGGCGCCCGACTGACCGCGCTCGCCTACGTCCTCGTCGGCGGCTCCTTCACCGCGAACAGCGTGCTGGGCCACTACCCCTACGCGGGAGGACAGTTCGTCCGCTACGGGCTCGCCTGCGCGCTGCTCGTACCGTTCGCCGGGCCGGGCGCGGCCGAGCGGCTGCGCGGGCTCGGAGCGCGGGCCTGGCTGCGGCTGGCCCTGCTCGCCGCGGTCGGGATGGTCGGCTTCAACCTGGCGATCCTCGCGGCCGAGCGCACCGCGGAACCGGCCGTCCCGGGTGTCTTCGTGGGCTGTGCACCGGTGGTGGTCGCGGTTCTGGTCCCGCTGCTCGACGGGCGCCAGCCCCAAGGCGGGGTGTTCTACGGGGCGTTGCTGGTGGCCGTCGGCGCCTTCGCAGTCCAGGGCTGGGGGCGGACGGACCCGAGCGGGATCGCCTTCTCGGTGTGCGCGTTGGCCGGTGAGGTGGGGTTCGCGGTGCTCGCGGGACCGGTGCTGCGGGTGCTCGGGCCACGGCTGCTGACCGCCACGGTGTGCGCCCTCGCCGCGGTCGAGGCGGCGGTGGCCGGGGTCGCGCTCGACGGCGGGGCGTGGCTGCGCAGGCCCGATGCCGTGGAGACGGCCGCGCTGCTGTGGCAGGCGGGAGTCGTCACCGTCGTCGGTTTCGTGTGCTGGTACATGGGCGTCCAGCGGATCGGCACGGAGCGCGCGACGCTCTTCACCGGACTCGTCCCGCTCACGGCCGTCGGCACCGCCCCGCTCGTGGGAACGGGCTCCTACGGGCTCGCCCAGGCCGCCGGTGGCGCCCTGGTCGGCGCCGGTGTCGCGGTGGGCTCCGGGGCCCTGCCCGGTCTCGGCCGCAAGCGCCGCCGGCAGACGACCGACGGCATCCTGCCCCGCCTCGCCGACCGCCGCTCGGTGCCCGCTCGAGCTCAGGGCCCCGCTACAGCGCGCGCGGCCGACCACGGCACGTGGGATGCCGGTGGTCCGCGTCGTGCCGGTGGCGGCCGATCGACGGTTGTCCGCGCTCTGCGTCGTGCCGTTGGCAGCCGATCGTCGGTCGTCCGCGCTCTGCGTGGCGTCGTCGGCCGCCGCTTGTCGGTTGTCCGGGCTCTGCGTCGCGCCGTCGGCCGCCGCTTGTCGGTTGTCCGGGCTCTGCGTCGCGCCGTCGGCCGCCGGTCGGTGGGTGTCCGCGCCGTGTCGCTTCCCGGCCGTCCGTCAGCGGCTGCCGTCGAGGATGACCCGGGCGACCAGCGCCGGATCGTCGTTCATCGGGCAGTGCCCGCAGCCGGGCAGCCGGACCAGGCGGGCCTTGGGGATGATCTGCTTGGCCCGGACGCCCTGGCGGCGCACCAGCAGCATGTCCCGAGTGCCCCAGCCGACGGTGACCGGGATGCCGGGGACGTCGTCGGTGAACTGGACGGCGGAGCCCGACCGCAGGGTGTCGGCGAACCCGGTGGCGCGCGCGAGCGCGAGCGTCTCGGCGACCACGGCCTCGGGTGAACGGCGTGCCGGGCGGGCGTAGATGGTGCTGGTCAGGGCCGCCCGTCCGGCGGCCGTCCGGGACAGCCGCTCGACCATCGGAAGCGGCAGCCGCTCCGCGATCCGCCGCATGGCGATGAGCACACCGAACGCGTAGCGCCGCTCCGCCTGCGACCAGAACCCGGCGGGGGAGAGGGCGGTGACGGACCGTACGAGCTTCTCGCGGCCCAGTTCCAGGGCGAGCAGACCGCCCAGCGAGTTGCCCGCCACATGCGGCCGGTCCAGTTCCAGGGCCTCGAACAGGGCACCGAGTACGGAGTTGGTCGTCGTCAGGTCGTAGGCGAGGCCCGCGGGAAGACTGGGGGAGGCGCCGAAACCGGGCAGGTCCACGGCGATCACGTCCCGCTCGGTGGCGAGGATGTCCACCACCGGGTCCCAGGCCTGCCGGTGATGCCCTATGCCGTGGATCAGGACGAGCGGCTCGCCACGGCCCACGCGCGCGTACGAGACGGTCACGTCCTGCTGGCCGTGCGGGGTCGGGACCTTGAAGGAGACGGTGGCGGACATCGGGGGCTCCTCGGCTGGGACTTCGGCGGACGCCGTAGACAGCTTGTCAGCAATTACTACTGGCGGGTAGTCCCCGATGGGGCGTGTCGTGCATCCGCGGCGGGACCGGCTCAACGGGCCCTGCGCAGCTCCAGGTTGAAATCCGGGTGCCCGAAGCGCTGCATGAGGGTGAGCCACAGCGGCAGCCACATCTCCACCGCGCGCGACCCCTCGATCCCGCCCAGGTCCAGCACCCGCTCGGGCGGCCAGCCGAACTCCCCGAGCATCGCGGTCACCTGCGCCTTGGCCTCGGCGTCCGCGCCGCACACGAACAGGACGTGCTCGCCGGGCACCCGCGCCGGATCCACCATCACCTGGCAGTTGACGGTGTTCAGTGTCTTCACCACGCGCGCGTGCGGGAACGCCCGCTGGAGCTGCTCGCCGACGCTGTCCGACTCCACGGGGTCCAACCGCACCCGGCCGTCCTCGAACGACAGCGGATTGGAGACGTCCACGACGACCTTGCCGGCGAGATGCTCCGCGCCCGCCGCCTCCAGCGCCGCCAGTGCCACCCGGCCGCCCACCGCGTTCACGACCACCTCGGCGGCCGCCGCGGCCTCCGCGAACGTACCGACGCCCCCGCCCGTCTCGCGGGCCCACTCCAGTGCGGCCGGACTGTCCCCGGTGCGCGAACCCAGGGCCACCTCGTGCCCCAGCGCGACCAGCTTGCCGCCCAGTGTGCGGCCCACCTCGCCCGTGCCCAGTACCGCGTACCGCATCGGCCACCTCCCCGTGCCCGGACCGCCGGCCACCGGCGGTCCGCGGATCATTCTGGGCCGCGCGCTCGGTGGACGGACCGATTCCGCCCGGACAGGGGTGGAACGCGTCGTACGCGGGCGCCTGGACGGAGGTGGAACGCGTCGTACGGGGCGCCCGGACGGGGGTGGGACGCGTCGTACGGGGCGCCCGGACGGGGTGGAACGCGTCGTACGCCGCCGCCTGGACACGCGGGAACGTGTCGGATGGGATGGGGCCGTGACCGCCGACACCCTGACCGATGTCTTCGAGGAACACCGTCCCGTGCTCATGGGAGTCGCCTACCGCATGCTCGGCCGCGTGGCCGACGCGGAGGACGTGGTCCAGGACGCCTGGCTGCGCTGGTCCCGCGCCGACCGGGGTGACGTGCGCGAACCGCGCGGCTACCTCGTGCGCATCACCACGCGGCTCGCCGTCGACCGGTTCCGCCAGATCCAGGCGCGCGGCGAGACCTATGTCGGCCCCTGGCTGCCGGAGCCGTACGTCACCGACTTCGCCGCCACCGCCCCCGACACCGCCGAGCGCGCCGAACTGGCCGACTCCGTCTCCCTTGCCGTCCTCGTCGTCCTGGAGTCGCTGTCACCCCTGGAGCGCGCCGTCTTCGTGCTGCGCGAGGCCTTCGGATACCCGCACGCCGAGATCGCGGCCATGCTCGACCGGGGTGAGGCCGCGGTGCGGCAGCTCGCCGGGCGGGCCCGTCGGCACGTGGACGAGCGCAGGCCGCGCTACGAGGTCGACCCGGCCCAGCGAAGGGACCTGACCGAACGCTTCCTCGTCGCCGCGGCCGAGGGCGACCTGGAGGGGCTGATGTCCCTGCTCGCCCCGGACGTGCGCCTCGTCAGCGACGGCGGCGGCAAGGCGACCGCGGCGCTGCGCGTCATCGTCACCCCCGCCAAGGTCGGCCGGTTCCTCCTCGGCGTCGCCCGCAAGGAAGGCGCCGGGCTGTCCTTCCGGTTCCTGGAGATCAATGGCGGACTCGCCGTGCTCCTCCTGGCGGAGGGCGAGCCGGACAGCGTCCTCCAGCTGGATGTCGCCGACGGCCTGGTGCGGACCGTCCACATCATTCGCAACCCCGACAAACTGCGGTCCCTCGCGGACCTCTGATCCCCATTTCCGGGTGGCTCCCGTCGGGCGACGGGAGGTTTGCCGCCATGTCACGAAAACGACCTCGCGCGAACGCCTCGTGAACGCTGTATGGCACCGCTTTCTATGCGTAGGCCAAGGGATCGAGGATTGGTCTTGACCAAGGGTGTGCGCCGCCCTATGGTCGCAGATAAGTACAACAACCTTTAATAAATAAGGGCGCTAAAACGCCCGCCGGACCACGGCGATTGCGGAGGACAGGGTGGGGACCACGCAGCTGGAATCGGTGCCGGAACCGAAGTACTGGCATCTCAAGACCGTGCTCAGTGAGGCACTCGACTCGGAGTTCTCGGTCGGCGAGATCCTGCCCAACGAGCGCGACCTCGCCGCCCGCTTCGGCGTGGCCCGTGCCACCCTCCGTCAGGCCCTCGAACAGCTCGAACTGGAAGGCCGCCTGCAGCGCCGCCGTGGCGTCGGTACGACGGTCGCGCCGCCGCGCATGGGCGTGGCCGTGGGCACCGACCAGGACGCCTGGCCGGGCGCCCCCGACGACGCCTGGCAGTCCGTGGACTGCGCCCTCGCGGCGCCGCCCGCCGCCGTCGCGACTGCCCTGGAGACCGGCGCGGACGAGCCCGTGCACATCGTGCGCCGCTCCCGCGTCTCCCACGGCCAGCCCGTCGCCGCCGAGCTGCTCTACATCCCGGCGTCCTCGGTCCCGGACCTGACGGCGATCGACGCGCCGTCCGGGGCGGCACGCGCGCGTGCGGTGCTGCGCGAGCTGCAGCGCCTGGAGCTGGAGGGCCAGGACCGCGCGGTGGAGCTCGGCTCGGCCCGCGCGGACGACGCCAAGGAACTCGACCGGCTCCCCGGTGCCCCGGTCCTCGTCGTCACCACCCGATTCCTCGCCGAAGGCCGCACCGCCGCGCTGTCCGTCGCCACCTACCGGGCGGACACCTGCCGGCTGACCTTCGGCGACACCGGAGGCGTCGAGATCCACCACGGCCCCGAGCGCCAGGCCTCGTAGTCACCGTCTCGTAGCCGCTGCCTCGCAGCCAGTGCCTCGTAGCCACCGCCCGGGAGTCACCGTCCCGGACGGCCCGCGCCCCGGAACTCCTCCGGGGCGCGACGCGTTTTCGCGGACAGCGTCTCAGCGCCGTGCGGTGACCGTCCCGTCCACCGCGAACAGCTGCTCCTCCACATGGTCCAGGGCGAGTCGCAGCGCCCCCGTCGGCACCGCCGCCTCGCCGAGGAGGGAGAGGGTCACTTTCGGCGGACGCAGACAGTAGCGGGCGAGTTCGCGGCGCAGCGGCTCCAGGACGCCGTCGAGGCCTGCCGCCCAGCCGCCGATCACCACCAGCTCCGGGTCCAGCGCCAGGACGAGCGCGGCCACATCGTGCACCAGCCGCTGGATGAACCGGTCGACGGCGGCCCGCGCTCGCGCGTCCCCCTTCCGGGCGAGCGCGAACACCTCGGCGACCGCCTGCTCGTCCAGCGGATGCAGCGGCTCGTCGGTGGTGGACAGCAGCGTCTCCGGGGTCACCTCCCGGCCCAGCAGATGCAGCGCGCCGATCTCCCCGGCCGCCCCGCCGTACCCCCGGTGCAGCCGCCCGCCGATCAGCGAACCGGCCCCCGGGCTCAGCCCGGCCATCACCATCACCACGTCGTCGGACTCGGTGGCGGCGCCCTTCCAGTGCTCGGCCACCGCCGCCGCGTTGGCGTCGTTCTCCACCAGCACCGGGCACTTGAAGGACCGGCTCAGCCGCTCGCCGAGGCGCAGCCCCGTCCACTGGGGCAGCGCGGTGCCCAGCCGCACCGTGCCGTCCGCCTCGACGATGCCCGGCGTACCGACCCCGACGGCCCGCAGCGAACTGCGCGGCACCCCGGCCCGGCGCAGCAGTTCGGCGACCGCGGCACGCAGCCGCTCCAGCCGCTCGTCCGCGTCGGCCGTCTCGTCCACGTCCTTGGCCTGTGCCCCCAGCACCCGCCCGTCCAGGTCGGCCAGGAGCGCGGCGACCCGGTGCGCGCCTATCTCCAGGCCCAGCAGATGTCCGGCCTCGGCCCGGAACCGGAACCGTCGCGCGGGCCGCCCCTGCCGTCGGGTGGCGCCTTCCTCGGCAGCCTTCTCGACGACCAGACCGCCTTCGATGAGCCCTTCGACGACCCCCTCGACGGTCGGCCTGGACAGCCCGGTCACCCGGGTGATCTCGGTGAGCGTCGCGCAGTCCGTGGCACGCAGCGCGTGCAGCACCACCGCGGAATTGATCCTTCGCAGCAGAGACGGATCACCGCCGGTCAGCCCCGCCAACGTCCGTCCTCCCAGCTCGCCCTGCGTGTTGGCCGGATCGTACTTCGGTACCGACGGCCCCGGCGAGTGTCCGGAGCCCCCGACCTGACGGAGATCCGCGCTCAGCGGGGCGCGACGAAGCCCGACTCGTACGCCGCGATCACCGCCTGGGTACGGTCCCGTGCCCCGAGCTTCGCCAGCACGGCCCCCACATGGGACTTCACGGTCTCGGTGCCGACGACCAGCTTCCCGGCGATCTCGGCGTTGGACAGCCCCTGTGCCATGAGCCGCAGCACCTCGGCCTCCCGCTCGGTCAGCCGCGCCCCCGCCAGCGCGTCCCGCCCGCCGCGCTCCCCGTACCGGGCCGCGAGCTGCCGTACCGACGCGGGGAACAGCAGCGACTCACCCTCGGCGACCAGCCGTACGGCGTGCACGATCTCGGCCGGGCGGGCCCGCTTCAGCAGAAACCCGTCGGCACCCGCGCGCAGCGCCTCGTACACGTACTCGTCGTCCTCGAACGTCGTCACCACGAGGATCTTGGGCGGCTTTGCCACCGTGCGCAGCACCGCGCGCGTGGCCGCGATCCCGTCCAGCAGCGGCATCCGTACGTCCATCGCGACCACGTCCGGCCGCAGCTGCCGCACCAGCGGGATCACCGCCGCACCGTCCGCCGCCTCCCCGACCACCTCGATGTCGGGCTGCGCCTCCAACACGGCACGCAGACCCGCGCGTACGAGCGGTTCGTCATCGACGAGGAGCACGGTCACCGGCATCCGGCCAGCGTAGATCAGCCCATCGGCAGCTCGGCGTGCACCTGCCAGTCGCCCTCGTCAGGACCGGTCCGCGCGCGGCCCCCGAGCAGGGCCGCGCGCTCGCGTATCCCGCGCAGTCCGCTGCCCCGTCCGGGCCCGGGTACCGCCGCGGTGAGCGGATTGCGGACCTCCAGCACCAGGACCCCGTCGGCCACGGCCACCCGGATCCGCACCGGCACGTTCCCCGCATGCCGCAGCACATTGGTGAGCGCCTCCTGGAGGATCCGGTAGCCCTCCCGGGAGACCGGGCCCGGCAGCGTCTCCAGCGCACCGGTGACCTCCGCGTCGACCTTCGCGCCCGAGGCCCGCGCCGACTCCAGGAGCCGGTCGGCGTCGGCCAGCGTGGGCCGCCCGCTCACCGGCTGCCGCGACTCACGCAGCACGCCCAGCACCCGTTCCAGATCCTCCAGTGCGCTGCGGCCGGTCTCCTCGATGGCGGCGAGCGCCCGGTCGGTGAAGTCCGGATCCCCCGCCGCCCGGGCCGCCCCGGCCTGTACGACCGCCACCGTCAGGGCGTGCCCGATCGAGTCGTGCAACTCGCGCGCGATGCGCGTGCGTTCCAGCAGTTGCTCGGTGCGCTCCTCCAAGGCCGCGAGCCGCTCCGCCGCGGACGGACCGAGCAGCCACCGGGCCAGCGCGGTGATCAGCTCCCCGAACCCGACGACGGCCCCGTACAAGGCGATCAGCGGGAGCGGCACCAGCAGGGCGTACGCCCAGTGCGGACGCAGGGTGTCGAGGAGCGGAATGCCGCCGGACTCCTGCCCCGCCGCGAGCCGGGCGAGGTCGAACGCGATGGCCGGCAGCCACACCGAAGCCAACGCGCCCGCAGAGCCGAGGACCATCCGCGCCTCCAGCCACAGCACGGTGCGGCCCCGGTCCCGCCAGGTCGCCGACGGCGTCTCCGAGATCTCCGAGTGCTCCTCACCAGGCGTGAGCAGCAGCCGGGCCTGCACACCCTCGCCCCGGCGCACGGCGGGGATCAGCCCGACCGGAATCAGCACCAGCGCGGGCACCCAGGGCGTCGAGGGGTCGACGAAGAGCCACAGGCCGACGACGAGCAGCGGCACCCACAGATGCAGCAGGCGGGTGTACGTCGTCCCCCGCAGCAGCGGGCGCAGAAATCGGGCCATGCGCACAGCCTGACAGGCCCCGCCGACAACACGCCTCCCCCGAGCGGGGGAGAGCATCTCCACCGGCGGGGGAGGATCACAACCCCCTTGACCAGCCACGCTGTTGGCCATGACCAGTATCGACGTGCACGACCTCACCAAGGAGTACGGCGGCCGCCGGGCCGTGGACCACCTCACCTTCACCGTCCGCCCCGGCCGGGTCACCGGCTTCCTCGGACCCAACGGCGCAGGCAAGTCCACCACCCTGCGCCTCGTCCTCGGCCTCGACCACCCCACATCCGGAACCGCCACGGTCGGCGGCCGGCCCTACTCCGAACTCCATGAGCCCCTGCGCCGGGTGGGTGCCCTCCTCGACGCCGACGCCGCGCACGGCTCCCGCACCGGACGCGACCACCTGCTCGCCCTCGCCGCGAGCAACCGCATCCCGGTCCGCCGGGTCGACGAGGTGCTGCAGGAGACGGGACTCGCCCCCGCCGCCCGCCGCCGGGTCAGGACGTACTCCCTGGGCATGCGCCAGCGGCTCGGGATCGCCGCCGCCCTGCTCGGCGATCCCGAGGTGGTCCTGCTGGACGAGCCCTCCAACGGCCTCGACCCCGAAGGCATCGTCTGGATCCGCCGGTTGCTGCGCCGGCTGGCGGCACAGGGGCGCACAGTGCTGGTCTCCAGCCACCTGATGAACGAGACGGCGTCCTTCGCGGACCACCTCGTCGTCCTCGGCCGCGGCCGGCTCCTGGCCGACACCCCGGTCCGGGACTTCATCCACGCGCGCGTGCGGCCCGGGACGAGGATCCGCACCAGCGACGACGAACGCCTCGGCGGACTGCTCGCCCGGCACGGATACGCGGCGGACCGCGGCGCGGACGGCACCTGGACCGTGCGGCACGCGCGCGTGGAGGACCTCGGCCGCCTGTTGGCCGACGCTGCCGTACCCGTTCTCGAACTCGCCCAGGAGGAGGCCACCTTGGAGCAGGCCTACCTCGATCTGACGTCGGCAGAAGCCGAGTTCACCGCACACCACCACCAGGAGGCCTGACCATGCCCTTCCGGCCCGTACTGCACGCCGAGTGGATCAAGATCCGTACGCTCCGCTCGCTCCTGGGCACTCTGTCCGCGGTCCTGCTCGCCACCGTCGCGTTCTCCGGGCTCGCGGCGACCGGGTCCGACCGCACCGACCCGCTCTTCTCCGTGTTCCTCGGCGTGTCCTTCGGGCAGATCGCGGCGGTCGCCTTCGGTGCGACGGCCGTCTCGTCCGATTTCCGGGGCGGTGCGCTGCGGCTGGCCCTGTCCGCGGTGCCGGACCGGCGCCGGTGGTTCGCGGCGAAGGCCATGGCGATTGCGCTTCCGGTGTTCGCCGTCGGGCTTGTCACCGGGCTGGTCACCCTCGTGCTGGGCAGGCTCCTGCTCGGGGCGGACGGGCCGACCTGGGCGCAAGGAATGCGCGGGGCACTGGGCTGCGGGGTCTATCTGACCCTGATGGCCCTGCTCGCGGCGGGACTCGCGGCCGTGCTGCGCAGCGGTACCGCGACGCTGGGCGTCCTGATCCCGTTCCTGCTGACCGTGTCGTTCGTGATCGGCGACATGTCCGGTTCCGTGGCGGACGTTCTGCCGGACAGGGCCGGGCAGGTGGTGCTCCACACGTCGTGGGACGGCCCGTTGGGACCGTGGAGCGGGCTTGCGGTGACCGCGGTGTGGGCGGCGGCCGCACTGCTCGCCGGCGCCCGGAGCCTGCGCCGGCGGGACGCCTGACAACCGGCCAATTGTCAGTGGTACCCGCTTTACTGGATCACATGGACATCGCGAAGCACCTCGCCGTGATCGACGAGCTGTGCGCCCGGGAGTTCCCGACGGGGCACGGCAGGGTCGACGTCGGCACGGGCGGACCGGGTTATTTCATAGCCGAGTTAGCGACGAGCGGCGACTTCTACGAGGCCGACCTGGACGTGTTGGAGGAGACGGAGGCGCAGTTCGACGCCGACCGGGACGCGTTGGGAGAGCGGCTCGGCGAGCGCTGCGCGCCGGTCGGCCCGATCAGCCTGTTCAGCGCCTTCCAGCGGAGCGAGGAGGGAGAGGCGATATCCGAGCCGTGGCGCACGCTCGCCTCCCATGTGCCCGACCTGCATCTGTGGAAGTCGACGCAGACCGGCCGCTGGATCGCCCTCGGCGTCTCCCAGTGGGACAGGGATCTGCCCTTTCAACTCCTCGCCGTGGTCACCGACGTGGACCTGCCGTGACCGGCCGGCCCTCCGCCGCCTCCCGCAACCGCCCGAACTCCTCCGCCATCGTCGCCGCAGTCCAGTGCGCGTTCAGTCCGCTGGGGTTCGGCAGCACCCACACCCGCGTGTCCCCGATGGTCCGCTCCTGCGGCCCCACCTGGGCCCTGCGGTCGTCGAAGGCGGCCCGGTAGGCCGTGACGCCCACCACCGCCAGCCACCTGGGCCGCACCCGCTCCACCTTCGCCGTCAGCAGCCGCCCGCCCTCGGTGTACTCCGCGGCCGCCAGCTCGTCGGCCCGCGCGGTCGCCCGTGCCACCACGTTCGTGATGCCGAGCCCGTACGACAGCAACTCGCCCTGTTCCGCGGGCTTCAGCAGCCTGGGGGTGAAGCCGGACAGTTGCAGCACCGGCCAGAAGCGGTTGCCCGGCCGGGCAAAATGGTGGCCCGTCGCCGCCGTCATCAGACCGGGGTTGATCCCGCAGAACAGGACGTGCAGGCCGTCCGCGATCACGTCCGGTACGAGACGGTCGCGGGCGGCCTGCAGGTCCGCCGCCGTGAACCGGGTCAGAGGATCGCTCCGGGCGTGTAGCCGGCGGCCTCCGGGTGCTGCTTCGCGATCTCCTCGATCCGGCCGACGACGACACCGACCTGGGCGGCCGCCGCGCCGGTGAAGGACAGCTTGTCGGCCATCAGGGCGGCCAGCTGCTCGCGGTCGAGCGGCAGCCGCTCGTCGGCGGCCAGCTTGTCGAGCAGGTCGTTGCGCTCGGCGCCCTGCTCGCGCATCGCGAGCGCGGTGGCGACGGCGTTCTCCTTGATCGCCTCGTGCGCGACCTCGCGGCCGACGCCCGCCCGCACCGCGCCCATCAGCACCTTGGTGGTGGCGAGGAAGGGGAGGTAGCGGTCCAGTTCGCGGGCGATGACGGCGGGGAACGCACCGAACTCGTCGAGGACCGTCAGGAACGTCTCCAGGAGACCGTCGAGCGCGAAGAACGCGTCGGGCAGGGCCACCCGGCGTACCACCGAGCAGGACACGTCGCCCTCGTTCCACTGGTCGCCCGCCAGCTCGCCGGTCATCGAGGCGTAGCCGCGCAGAATGACCATCAGGCCGTTGACGCGCTCGCAGGACCGCGTGTTCATCTTGTGCGGCATCGCCGAGGAGCCGACCTGGCCCGGCTTGAAGCCCTCCGTGACCAGCTCGTGCCCGGCCATCAGCCGGATCGTCTTGGCCAGCGAGGACGGCGCGGCCGCCAGCTGCACCAGCGCGGTCACCACTTCGTAGTCCAGCGAGCGCGGGTAGACCTGGCCGACCGAGGTGAACGCCTGCGAGAAACCGAGGTGCCCGGCGATCCGGTCCTCCAGCTCGGCGAGCTTCGCCGCGTCCCCGCCCAGCAGGTCCAGCATGTCCTGGGCGGTACCGACCGGGCCCTTGATGCCGCGCAGCGGGTAGCGGCCGAGCAGCTCCTCCACGCGGCCGTGGGCCACGAGCAGCTCGTCGGCGGCGGTCGCGAAGCGCTTGCCGAGGGTGGTGGCCTGCGCGGCCACGTTGTGCGAGCGGCCGGCCATGACCAGCTCGGCGTACTCGCCGGCCAGCTTGCCGAGGCGGGCGAGTACGGCCACCGTACGGTCGCGCATCAGCTCCAGGGAGAGCCGGATCTGCAGCTGCTCGACGTTCTCCGTCAGATCGCGGGAGGTCATGCCCTTGTGCACGTGCTCGTGCCCGGCGAGGTCGTTGAACTCCTCGATCCGCGCCTTCACGTCGTGCCGCGTGACCTTCTCACGCTCGGCGATCGAGGCCAGGTCGACGGTGTCGAGGACCCGCTCGTAGTCGGCGATCGCCGCGTCCGGCACCTCGATCCCGAGGTCCTTCTGGGCCCGCAGCACGGCGAGCCAGAGCTGCCGCTCCAGCTTCACCTTCTGCTCGGGCGACCAGAGCGTGGCGAGCTCGGCGGAGGCGTAGCGTCCGGCGAGGACGTTGGGGATGCGGGGCTTGGCGGGCGCGGCTGAAGTCACGTGTACGGATTCTACTGGCGATTCGTGCAGGCCAGCGCCGCAGGCCTGCACGTGCGAACCTACGAGAGCAGCGTCACGGCTGTGGCAGGTCGGCCAGGTCCGCCAGGACGTCCGCGTGGCAGAGCTCCGGCGCACACCAGCACGCCAGTCTCTTCCCGCGCAGTTCGGACACCAGTTCCAGCAGCTCGGGCCGCTCCAGCAGGTAGGCCCGGTACATCGCCATCACCGCGGCGCGGGTGCCGTCCCGCCGCTTCTTCGGCGTGTCGTAGGCGAAGGGGTTGGAGAGCGGGTGGCGGGGCAGATCCCAGCCGCCCAGGGTCCAGCGGCGGCCCACGTAGACGACGTCCGCGGGGGCGTGTTCCAGCCGGGGGCCGAACTCGTGGATCCGGCCCCTCACATTGATCACCCGCGTACGCACAGGAACGACGCTACGCCTCGTACGGCAGCAGCTCCGGCCGCTTCGGTGCCCGCCCGTCGCCCGAGGAGCGGCCGGTCAGGCGGCGGCCTATCCACGGCAGCAGGTGCTGCTTGGTGAAGCGGACGTCCTCGATCCGGCGCGCCAGCCAACCGGGCGGCGGTGTGGCCGGCATGGGCGTGCGCCACTCGGTGTCCTCGGGCTCGTAGCCGAGGGTCTGCCAGACCGCCTCGGCGACCCGGCGGTGCCCCTCGGCCGTCAGATGCAGCCGGTCCACGTCCCACATCCGGGGGTCGGCCAGCGAGGGTGCCCCGTACAGGTCGACGACGAGGGCGCCGTGGCGTTCGGCCAGCGCGTCGACGATGCCGAACAGTTCCTCCATGCGCGGCCGGAACCGGTCGAGCACCGGGCCCTGGCGGCCGGGGCTGCGCATCAGCACGAGCTGTTCGCAGGCCGGGGCCAGCCGTTCCACCGCCTCGGTGAGCAGATCCCGGACCTGGCCCATGTCGCATTTGGGCCGCAGGGTGTCGTTGAGGCCGCCGACCAGTGTGATCACGTCGGGCCGCATGGCGATCGCCACGTCCACCTGCTCCTCGACGATCTGCCCGATCAGCTTGCCGCGCACCGCGAGGTTCGCGTAGCGGAAACCGGGCGTGCCGGCGGCCATCCGTTCGGCGAGGACGTCGGCCCAGCCGCGGTAGGAGCCGTCGGGCTTCAGGTCCGACATGCCCTCGGTGAAGGAGTCGCCGATCGCGACCAGGCTGGAGTGTGCGGGAAGCACTGGGTTCTTCTGCATGGCGACAGAAATGGTATCCCGGGGCTCATACCCGCCGGTCGGTCGCTCCCCGGGGGCCGGGCATGCGGGCCGGAACAGCTCCCCGGGGGCCAGGCGTGCGGCCGCACCGCTCCCCGGAGGCCTAGGCATGCTGCCCGAACAGCTCCCGCAGCACGTCCTCCATCGTCACCAGACCCGCCAGCCGCCCGTCGTCGCCGAGGACGCCCGCCAGATGGGTGCGGCTGCCGCGCATCGCGGTGAGCACGTCGTCCAGTGGGGCGTCCTCCCGTACCCGCGCGATGGGCCGCATGTCCCGCAGCCGGAACGCCTCGTTTCGGGGCGAGGCGTCCAGCGCGTCCTTGACGTGCAGATAGCCGACGATCCGCCGCCCCTCGTCGACCACCGGGAAGCGGGAGAAACCCGACTCCGCCGACAGCCGCTCCAGCTCCTCCGGGGTGACGCCCACGCGCGCGTAGACGACACGTTCCAGCGGTACGACCACGTCCCACACCGGCCGGCGGCCCAGCTCCAGGGCGTCGTGCAGCCGCTCCTGCGCCCGGTCGTCGATCAGACCCGCCTCGCCGGCGTCCTTGACGATCTCGGCGAGCTCGGTGTCCGTGAAGGTCGCGGCGACCTCGTCCCTGGTCTCCACCCTGAGGAGCCTGAGCAGGGTGTTGGCGAAGGCGTTGACGGTGAAGATCACCGGGCGCAGCGCCCGGGACAGCGCCACCAGGGGCGGTCCGAGGAGCAGCGCGCTGCGCACCGGCTCGGCCAGTGCCACGTTCTTCGGCACCATCTCGCCGAGGAGCATGTGCAGATACGTCGCCAGCGTGAGCGCGATCACGAAGGACACGGCGTGGCCCGCGCTCTCGGGCACGCCGATCGCGTGGAACACCGGCTCCAGCAGATGCGCGATCGCCGGCTCCGCGACCACACCCAGAACCAGCGTGCACAGCGTGATGCCGAGCTGGGCGGCGGCCAGGAGCGCGGACACGTGCTCCAGCCCCCACAGCACGCTCTTGGCGCGCCGGTCGCCCGCCTCGGCATGCGGCTCGATCTGCGAGCGGCGTACGGAGATCAGCGCGAACTCGCCGCCCACGAAGAACGCGTTGACGACCAGCGTCGCGAGACCGATCAGCAGCTGTACCGCGGTCATCGCTCCCCCTCCCGATCCTGCCCGCCGGCGAGCGGCGCGTGCAGCAGCACCCGCGACGCCCGCCGCCCGGACGCGTCCACCACGTCCAGCCGCCATCCGGCGACCTCCACGCCGTCCCCGACCTCGGGTATCCGGCCCAGCTCGGTCGCGACCAGCCCGGCCAGCGTCTCGTACGGCCCCTCGGGCACCCGCAGGCCCACCCGCGCCAGCTGGTCCATGCGGGCTGCGCCGTCCGCCGAGTAGAGCGCGCGGCCCTGTTCGTCGGCGCCGGCGGGAGCGAGGTCGGGCGTCTCGTGCGGATCGTGTTCGTCGCGGACCTCGCCGACGACCTCCTCGACGATGTCCTCCAGGGTGGCGACCCCGGCCGTACCGCCGTACTCGTCGATGACGACGGCCATGGTGCGCCGGCCGCCGAGCCGGTCCAGGAGGCGGTCGACGGTGAGGGACTCGGGGACCAGCAGCGGTTCCCGCATCAGCTGGGCGACCGACGTGTGGGCCCGGTCCTCGGCCGGCATGGCCACGATGTCCTTGATGTGGACGGTGCCGACGACCGAGTCCAGGCTGTCCCGGTAGACCGGGAAGCGCGACAGCCCGGTGGCGCGGGTCGCGTTCGCCACGTCCTCGCAGGTCGCCCGGAGCTCCAGGGCGACGACCTGGACGCGCGGGGTCATCACGTTCTCGGCGGTGAGGTCGGCGAGGTTCAGCGTGCGCACGAACAGCTCGGCGGTGTCCGCCTCCAGCGCGCCCTGCTTGGCGGAGTGCCGGGCCAGCGCGGCCAGCTCCTGGGGCCCGCGCGCGGAGGCGAGCTCCTCGGCGGGTTCCAGGCCAAACCGCCGTACCACCCGGTTCGCGGTGTTGTTCAGATGGGTGATGAAGGGCCGGAAGGCCGCGCTGAACCAGCGCTGGGCGTTGCCCACCCGCTTGGCGACGGCCAGCGGCGAGGAGATCGCCCAGTTTTTGGGCACCAGCTCGCCGACGACCATCAGGAACACCGTGGACAGCGCGGTGCCGATCACCAGGCCCAGCGAGCTCGCCGCCGACGCCGAGACGCCCACCGCCTCCAACGGACCGGCCAGCAGCTTGGCGATCGAGGGTTCGGCGAGCATGCCGACCACCAGATTGGTGACCGTGATGCCGAGTTGCGCCCCGGAGAGCTGGAACGTCAGGTTCCGCACGGCCTTGAGAGCGCCCGCCGCCCCGCGCTCGCCGCGCTCCACGGCACGCTCCAGCTCACCGCGCCCGACCGTGGTCAGCGAGAACTCGGCCGCGACGAAGGCGCCGCAGGCGAGCGACAGCAGGATCGCCACCAGCAGCAGGAGCACTTCGGTCATCGGGTCACCTCCGTCCCATGATCGGACAGGGCGGACGGGACCGCGCGGTGTTGTCGGCGGAGTGGACCGGGAGGCTCGCCCATGGGCGGACGCTCACACACCTTTCATAGAGGAAGTCATCGGAACGCAGAGGACCCCTCAATGGTAAAGGATCGGCAAAGCTCCTCGGTCGGTACCCTCAGTCGGTGGCCGCCGCCAGCGGTTTCACCCATCGCCGCCACTTCTCCTCCGGCTCGTACCCGGCCGCCCGCCAGGCATGGTGCGCGGTCTCGTTGCGCACCAGCACCATGGCGTCCCCGCGTCGCCCGCCCAGCCGTACGAACCGCTCCTCGGCGGCCGCCAGCAGCGCCGAGCCGATGCCCCGGCGGCGTCGCTCCGGATGCACCGCCAGCCGGTACAGATGGCAGCGCCAGCCGTCGAAGCCCGCGATCACCGTGCCCACCAGCTCACCGTCCAGCTCGGCGAGGAGCAGTGCCCCGGGGTCCCGGGAGACCAGACGGTCCATCCCGCCCCGGTCGTCGCTGATGCTGGTGCCCTCGGCCGCCGCCTTCCAGAAGGCGAGCACGGCGTCGATGTCGTCGGGCTCTGCGGCCCGGATACGAAGATCGGTCATGCCGTGATCCCAGCACGGCCGACTGTGCGGATCCGCCCATTCCACTATGCGGACAGGGCGGCGATCACCGGGGCCAGCGCCTCCATGGACGGCTCCAGGACGGTCAGATACGAGAACCCGTAGCGCTCGCGCAGCCCGCGGACCCGTGCGACGACCTCCTCCAGCGTGCCGACCAGGACGACGGGCAGAGCGAGGGCCTGCTCCAGCGTCAGCTGGGGCTGCCGCTCCAGCATCGGTGCCAGCACCGCTCCGGGATCGTCGGTGACCGCCACCGACTGGATCAGCAGGTTGCGTTCGGCGGGTTCCGCGCGGTCGGCCGCGAACTGCCCGTAGCGGCGGACTCGTTCGTCGAGCTCCGCCGCGGAGACCGGCTCCAGGCGGCCCACCGTGCTGCCCGGCACCAGGCGCGCGCCCGTGAACGCCGCGATGTCCGCGTGCTCGGCGGTCAGCCGCAGCATCCGGTCGCCGTTGCCGCCGATCAGCAACGGCACCTCGCACCCCTCCGACTTCAGCAACTCCTCGACCGTGTACCGCAGATGGTCCACCCGCTCGCGCGGCGAGCCGAACGGCAGCCCGGCCCGGTCGTGTTCCGCCTGTACATAGCCGGTGCCCAGACCGAGTTCGAGCCGGCCGCCGGTCAGCGCGTCGGTCGTCGCCACCTCGCGGGCCAGCAACACCGGGTTCCAGAAACCGGCGTTGAGCACGAACGTGCCCAGGCGGGCCCGCTCGGTCGCCTCCGCCGCCGCGACCAGCGCCGGGAAGGGTGCGGGCATCCCGAGATGGTCGGGGACGAGGATCACGTCGTACCCGAGTTCCTCGGCGCGCCGGCATTTCGCGCGCCATTCGCCGGCCGACGCGGGCGTGAGGAGGTTGACCCCGAAACGGAACGGACGCGGCATGAACTCTCCTCGGCTAAAGGTGACTTGAGTGGTCCGTGGGGATTCCGTCACTCGTGCGCGATGGCCGCCAGCACGTTCATGCGCGATGCACGCAACGCCGGCAGCAGCGCGGCCACGATGCCGACGACCGCCGAGCCGATCACGACCGCGACGATCGTGCCCCACGGGACGGCGAGGGCCTTCATGCCCTGGAGCGCGAGGACCTGCTGTGTGCACACGCCCCACACCAGGCCGAGCGCGAGCCCCAGCACCGCCCCGAACACCGCGATCACCACCGATTCCAGCCGGATCATCCGGCGCAGCTGCCGTCGGGCCAGTCCGATCGCGCGCAGCAGTCCGATCTCGCGGGTGCGCTCCACGACGGACAGGGCGAGGGTGTTGACCACACCGAGCACCGCGATCACGATCGCCAGGCCGAGCAGCGCGTAGACCAGGTAGAGCAGCACGGCGATCTGGTCGTGGACCAGTTTCTTGTAGTCGGCCTGGTCACGTACCTGCACCTGCGGGAACGGGGCGAGGGTCCGGTCGAGGTTCTTGCGGAGCTGGTCCGGGCTCGTGCCCGAGGCCCGGTTGACGTACAGCGAGGAGTCCTGGCCGTTCGGCACGTACTTCTCCACGGTGGCGATGCCGAAGAACAGCCCGCCCTGGGTGCCGAACCCGCTGCCGCTGTCCTGGTCGGTGAGGGCGCCCACCTTCATCTCGGCGCTCTTCCCGCCCGGGAACTCGACCGGGAGCACACTGCCGAGCCGCACCTTGTGGTCCTCGGCGAAGTTGACGTCCATGCCGAGACTGCCGTCGGCCAGTGCCGCCGCGGTGTCGCCGCCCTTGTAGGCGACATGGGCGACGGCGTCGACCTGCGGGTCGTACCCGGCGGCGGTGGTGGTGACCCGCTTCCCGTCCGGCAGCCGTACCGCCACGGGCGTGAACCGCTGCCGTACCACCAGGCCCACTCCGTCGGCGGCGCGCACCTTGTCGGTGATCTCGTGGGTGAACGGCAGGAAGTTGCCGTTCTGGATCACGAAGTCGGCGCCGAGGGTCTTGTCGATCTGCTGGTCGAAGGACTTGGACATGGAGGCGCTGGCCACCGACATCCCGCCGACGAGGGCGAGGCCGACCATGAGCGCGGCGGCGGTGGCACCGGTACGGCGGGGGTTGCGCAGCGCGTTGCGCTGGCTCATGCGGCCGACCGAGCCGAAGAGCGCGGGGAAGACCGCGCCCAGGACCCGGATCACGGGGCGGACCAGCAGCGGGCCCGCGATGACCGTCGCGATCAGGGTGAAGACGACTCCGAGGCCGAGCAGTGAGGCGGCGGAGGCCGTCTTCGTGGCCGCCGCACAGCCCGCGAGGGCCGCCGCGCCGATCGCCCCGACGACCGTGCCCACGATCGCCCGCGTCCTCAGCGGTTTGCCCACACCGGCGATCTCGGCGTCCGCGAGCGCCGCCATCGGCGACACCGTGGCCGCGCGCCGGGCCGGCAGATAGGCGGCGACGAAGGTGACGCCGACGCCCACGGCGTACGCGGCGACGGGCGTGCCCCAGCCGATGACCATCTCGGTGGCCTTCAGGTTCATCCCGAACGCGGTCATCAGCTTGATCAGCCCGAGGGCCAGCCCGATCCCGGCACCCAGACCCACCGTCGAGCCGACGAGGCCGAGCAGCACCGCCTCGGTGAGCACGGACCGCCGCACCTGCCGCCGGTCGGCGCCCAGGGCGCGCAACAGGCCCAGTTCGCGGGTGCGTTGGGCGATGAGCATGGAGAAGGTGTTGACGATCAGGAAGACGCCCACGAGCGTGGCGATGCCCGCGAATCCCAGCATCACGTACTTGATGACGTCCAGGAAGCCGCCGAGGTCGGCCGCCGAGGACTTCGCCTGTTCGTCGGCGGTCTTCAGGTCGTAGGTCCCGGTACCGATCGACTCGCCGATACGGTGCTTGAGCTCGGCGTCGGTGACGCCCTTCGCCGCGTCCACCGAGATGCTGGTGGCCCGGCCGGGGGAGCCCAGCAGTTCCTTCGCGGCGACCGACGGGTCGAGGAAGACCAGGGCGGCGCCGGGGTTGGTGGTGGTGAAGGTGGCGATGCCGACGATCTCCACCTCGAAGGTGCCGGGCTGGGCCTGCACGGTCAGCGTGTCGCCGATCCGGACGTGCTTCTTGTCGGCGGTGTCCGCGTCCAGGAGCGCCTGCCCGGCGCCCTGCGGGGCGTGCCCCGAGGTGAGCTTCACGGGGCTGCGGTGGGTGAGGTACCAGTCCGTGGCGATGGTCGGGGCGCCGGTGGTCGGGCCGACCGACTTGTTGTGGCTGTCGACCACCACGATGTTCTGCACGGACACGTCCGCGTGCGTGTCCGCGACCCCGTCGACCTTCGCCACCCGGCCCGCCAGCGTGGCCGGCACGGTCTGGACGGCGCCGGTCGGCACCGACGACTTGAGGTCCTGCTTCGGCTCCACCGTCACATCTGCGGAGGTGGAGGCGAACAGCCGGTCGAAGGTGCGGGTGACGGTGTCGGAGAAGATCAGGCTGCCCGCGACGAACGCCACGGACAGGACGATGGCCAGCGCGGACAGCATCAGCCGTCCCTTGTGGGCCAGGAAGCTCCGCAGGGTCGCCTTCAGCACCGGCTCTCAGCCTTCCTCGGGGTCCGCGGACCCGCGTCCCACGTCGAACCGCTTCATGCGTTCCAGCACGGCGTCCGCGGTCGGATCCGCCATCCGGTCCACGATCCGGCCGTCCGCGAGGAAGAGCACCAGGTCGGAGTGGGCGGCGGCGCCCGGGTCATGGGTCACCATGACCACCGTCTGGCCCAGCTGGTCGACCGCGTCCCGCAGGAAGCCCAGCACCTCCAGGCCGGCCCGGGAGTCCAGGTTGCCGGTCGGCTCGTCGGCGAAGATCAGCTCGGGGCGGGAGGCCAGCGCCCGGGCGCAGGCCACGCGCTGCTGCTGGCCGCCGGAGAGCTGGGCCGGCCGGTGCTTGAGCCGGTCCCGCAGCCCCAGGGTGTCGATGACCTGGTCCAGCCACTTCTCGTCGGGCTTCTTGCCCGCGATGTCCATGGGCAGGGTGATGTTCTCGGCCGCGTTCAGGGTCGGGATCAGGTTGAACGACTGGAACATGAACCCGATCCGGTCCCGGCGCAGCCGCGTCAGCTCGCGGTCCTTCAGACCCGTTATCTCGGTGCCGCCGAGCCAGACCGCACCGGCCGATACCGTGTCCAGCCCCGCCAGACAGTGCATCAACGTGGACTTGCCGGAACCGGACGGGCCCATGACCGCGGTGAAACGGCCGCGCGCGATGTCCACGTCCACCGAGTCGAGCGCCAGCACGGCCGTCTCGCCCGCTCCGTACGCCTTGGTCAGCCCGCGTGCGCGGGCCGCCGGCCCGTCGGCGGCGGGTGCCTCCGCAGCTGCTGTGGACAAGACTGCCTCCCCGATCGCGCGACCTCTTTGTCCGGGTCGAGCGTAGTGTGACCCGTCCCACAGGCGGTATCACTTTTCGATTCCGATGCACACTTGCCGCTGCTAGCGGTTCAGCGCTAGCGTCGTGGTATGGCTAAGACCCAGCTGAACGTGCGGGTGGACGAGGGCACCGCCAAGGTGGCCCGCGAACGCGCCCTCGCGCGCGGCATGAGCGTCAACCGCTACATAGAGGAACTGGTCATGCAGGACACGGGTGAGGCGGGCCGGACATTCGTCGAGGCAGCCGCCGACTTCATGAAGCAGTACGAGTCCGTCTTCGCGGAGGAATTCGGCGAGACGCTCGGTACCGACACGTCTGACAAGACCGAAGGCCGTCACTGATCCCTTGAGCGACCTGACCATCGACCTCGCCTGGCTCCTCATGCTCGCCGAACAGAAGACCCCGGGTGACCCGCAGGTCACCGACTGGGGCGCGCTGATCGCGGCCGTCGCCAGGCACCAGGCCGAGATATTCGACGTCCCCGTCTACGACACCCCGCAGGCCCGTGCCGCGGCTCTGCTCCAACTCCTCATCCACGTACCGGCGTTGGAGCGCTCGAACGCCCTGTTCGCGTCCTCCGTCGCCTATGCGTACCTGGTCGCCAGCGGCCTGAAGGTCGCCACCTCGCCCGAGCAGGTCCGCGACCTTGCCCGGCTGGTCAAGAACGGCCAGGCGGGCGTGGCCGACATCGCCGAGGAACTGCGCAGCTGGAGCCTGTGAGCCGGACCCGGCATTCCCGGGGAATCGGTGATCAGGACTCCGGAGGCCGGCGCGCGACGCCCAGCACACAGTACGAGGACGGCAGCCGCGGCCCGTTCTCCGGAACCAGCACCGGCCGGTAGGGACCGAGTTCGAAGCCGGCCGCGCGCAGCGCCCCGATCGGCTCCCGGGACAGATGACAGCCGCCGCTCAGCAGCGGCCACACCGTCCGGTCCAGGGTCCGCTGGGTGAGCCTCATCGCCGGGCCGCCGCCCGAGCCGTGCTCGAAGAACCGCAGCTCACCGCCCGGCCGCAGCACCCGCCGAGCCTCCGCGAGAGCCCGTGGCACATCCCGGACACTGCACAGCACCAGCGAGAGCACCGCCGCGTCGAAGGCCTCGCTCTTCACCGGCAGCGCCTCCGCCGCGCCCGGCACCACGTCCACCGGGACCTCGGCGCGGACGGCGGCATCCGCCGCCAACTGCCGCAGGGTGCGCTCCGGTTCGATCGCGACGACCTCCGCGACCGAACCGGGATACCGGGCGAAATTGAGCCCGTTGCCCGCGCCGATCTCGATCACGCGCCCGGACAGCCCGGAGAGCAGCCGCTCCCGGATCGCGGCCATACCGAGTCTGGTCTCGGCGGTCACGCTGCAGCGGGCGTAGAAACGGGCGAACAGCGGGTGGTGGACGGGATCCCGCACCGGTTTCCCGGCGCCGGCGGACAACAGCCGCATGACGGACCTCCAGCACGAAAGCAGGTCTACGGTGATTGTCCCCCGCACGGGCCCCGCGCACCCCCCGCCGCGCCATCAAGGCGGAGAACCGCCCCCCGACCGAGGGATGAACGACTAGGCGATGAAGTCGCGCACCTGCTCGTACACGCCGTAGTCGTTGTTCATGTCGGTGTGCGAGATGCAGCCGACGTCGACGTTGGTCGCCCCGCTCAGCTCCGCCGAGGTGTCCGGGTCGATCGCCGCGTCGCAGTCCGACCAGTACGCCGCGTACGAGACACTGCCGGGCGTCTCGTCACCCGAGTTCAGGGCGGTCAGGAAGGAGCTGCCGGTCGTCATCTCCTTGCAGGACGTGTACAGCCACCCGCACAGCGAGGCGACGCTGGTCCCGTGGTTCACCCCGGCGACCGACACGAAGTGGTCCACGTACGACGTGCCGCCGAGGTTCTTGAGGTAGTAGCGGCTGTTGAGAGCGCCCATGGAGTGGACCACCAGGTCGACCTTGGAGGCGCCGGTCTTGGTGAGGACGGACTGGATGTAGGTCGACAGCGTCGAGGCGGTGGTGACGTTCGACTTCGTCCAGTCGTACGAGATGGCGTAGAGCTCGGAGGACGAGTAGCCGTCCGCCTCGAAGTCCGCGATCCAGTCGTCCCAGCTGCTGGAGTCGCTGCTCAGACCGTGCACGAACACGATCGGGTCGTGACTCGCCGCGTGCGCGGGAGTCGTGGCCAGGGGGAGTGACAGAAGGAGCGAACCGGCAATCGCCGACAGAGCCGTAGCGATGCGACGCTTGGCGCGTTGCATGATGCCTCCTGAAACGGGTGGGGTTGTTCAGGAGTGTCAGGACGGGTCTACGCGCGCCGCATCGGCGAAGTCGCCAGTCTTTACGAGTCAACTAACCCGCCAGTAACGTCTTTGGTGTGGTGATACCGGTGAACCCCCCACCTCTTGACCGCAGTTCGCCACCGCAGAGGACCGACGCGGGGCCGTGCGCTGCTTCGGCGCTCCCCGAGGGCGTCCGCGCCCGGGTGCTCCGTGTCGTATACGAGGACCCGCGCGCCGTGGCCGAACTCGTGCCGCGTCTCACCGAACGGCAGGCGACGGGAGTCGACCCGCTGCCCGTCGAACCCGCCGAGCTGGCACCGCGGTTGCTCCAGGCCCTGCGCCGGGAGATCCGCGCACTGCCCGACGACACCCGGCTGCTGCTGCTCCTTGCCGCCGCCGACCAGTACCCGGTCGCCACCCACGCCTTCCTGCGCGCGGTCACGGCCGCCCGGATCGACACCCGCCCGCTGGAGGCCGCCGAGACCGCCGGGGTCGCTCATGCCGGCGCCGGTGGGGTGTTCTTCCGGGACATCTGGACCCGGATCGCCGCCTACGGGACCGCCTCACCGGCCGACCGGCGCGCGGCCCACCAGTTGCTCGGCCGCGTACTGGGCGGCAAGGCCGAGACGACCCGCCGCTCCTGGCACCGGGGCGCCGCCGCGCTCGGTCCCAGCGCCCGGCTCGCCGCAGAGCTGCGCACCGCCGCCGACCGGGCCCGCGCCGAGGGGCGGCCCGCGCTGGCCCGCGCCCTCGCCGAGCGCGCAGCCGACCTCTGCCCGGATCCGGCCGAGGAGGCCCGGCTGCTGGCCCGCGCCGCGGCCGACGCCTGGCGCTCCGGAGAGCCCGACCGGGCCAGACGCCTCGCCGCCCGTACGGACAGCTCCGCCCTGAACGGCGTGCTCGCCCTCAGAGCGGGCGACGCCTCCGAGGCCTTCGACGCGCTGCTCACCGCGGCCGTCCGGCAGGAACGTTCCGCCGACTCCGCGGAACTGCTCGCCCTCGCCACCGAGGCCGCCGTCTACACCGGCGACCTGAGACGCTGCCGTGAGGCCCAGGTCGCCGCCCAGCGACTCGGCCTTCCCCAGTCCGGGGTGCTCGCGGGCCTCGCCGCCGCCGTCGACGGCCGCTACGAGGACGCCCGTCTTCTCCTCAAGGGCACCGCCGGCCGCTGCGGGCCCGGCGGCGAACCCGGGCCGCTGATCCACTCCGGCATCGCCGCGCTGATGCTCGGCGACCACACCCGCACCGTCACCGCCACCCTCCAGGCCGCCGCCTCGGCCCGCGCCCACGGCAACCCGGCGACCGCCGCCCAGGCCATGGAGTTCCGCGCCTACGCCGACTTCTGGACCGGCCGCACCCGGGCCGCCGAGGCCGCCGTCCAGGAGGCCCTGCGCCAGGCCCACGCCACCGGCCAGGAGAACGGGGCCTGCCATCTCCAGGCCGCGCTCGCCATGTTCGCCGCCGTCACCGGCGACGAGGAGGCCTGCCGGGAGCGCGCGGCCGCCGTCCGCTCCCATGCACTCGCGCACGGACTCGGCCTGCCCGCCGCCCTCGCCCAGTGGGCCCTCGCCTTCCTCGACCTGACCCACGGCCGCTTCCCCGCCGCGGCCGCCCGGCTGCGCGCCCTCGCCGGGTTCGGCCCCGGACACGGTCACCGGGCCATCCGGCACCTGGCCACCCCGCACTACGTCGAGGCCGCGGTCCGCACCGGCGACACCCGGGTCGCCCGTGCCGCGCACGCCGACTACCACCACTGGGCCACCGCCGTCCGCAGCGCCGACGACCTCGCCCTCAGCGCCCGCTGCCGGGCCCTGCTCGCCCCCGGCGCCGAGGCGATCCCGCACTACCGCACCGCACTCGATCTGCACGCCCGTGGTACCCGCGACTTCGAACGCGCCCGCACCGAACTGCTGTTCGCCGGCGCTCTGCGCCGGCTTCGACAGCGAACCGAGGCCCGCGACCGGCTGCAGAGCGCCCTGGAGGCCTTTGAGTCCTTCGGTGCCCCGCACTGCGCCGCCCAGGCCCGGGCCGAACTGCGCGCCCTGGGCACACCCTCGGTCCCGAGCTCCGGCGCCGACCCGGCGGCCGTCCTCACTGCCCAACAGCTCATGGTCGCCCGGATGGCCGCCGACGGGGCCACCAACCGTGAGATCGCCGACCGGCTCAACCTCAGCCCGCGCACCATCGACCACCATCTGCGGGGGGTCTTCAGCCGGTTGGGGATCCGGTCCCGGATCGAACTGGTACGACTGCTCGGCGAGTCGCCCTAGGGAGCAACTCCGCGAGGCGGGTGGGCCGTCGGTCGGGTGCGGCTCTGTGGGGGCTGCTCGCGCAGTTCCCCGCACCCCTTCGGGGCGCGCCGCACCCGACCGACGGCGTGCCGCCCTACGGCGCTTCCCGTACCCGGAACGCCTCCGCGTCCCAGGTGCCGTCCAGGCGGGCCGACAGCCAACTCGGCGCCACCGCACGGAAGTCGGTGGGGGCCAACGCCCCTGCCCCGGCGGGCAGGGCACCGAGCAGCGGCGCCCCCGCCACCTCCGGCAGGTCGGCCACATTGCACCGCGAGGCCAGGTCGGGAGAGTCCGGCCAGCTGCCGATCACCACTCCCAGCAACTCCAGCTCACGGAAGCGCAGTTCACGGGCGGTCAGCTCGGTGGTGTTCAGGGTGCCGAGCCCGGCCGACGCCACGAGCAGCACCGGCGCGTTCAGCAGCCGGGCCACGTCCGCCAGGGTGCCGCCCGTCGCGTCGAAGCGGACGAGCAGTCCACCGGCGCCCTCCACCAGCACCAGATCGTGCTCGGTGGCCAGCTTGGCGGCCGCCTCCGCCACGTCCTGGGGGCGGACCGGGGCGAGCCCCGCCCGACGGGCCGCCGTGCCCGGCGCCAACGGCTCGGGGAAACGGGCGACTTCGGCCGCCGTCACGGCACCCGCGAGCCGCGCGACCTCGTCGGCGTCCCCGCGCTCGTCCGGTCGTACCCCGGTCTGCGCTGCCTTCAGGACCGCCACCGAGCGGCCCGCCGCGAGCGCGGCGGCGGCGACCGCGGCCGTGGTGACCGTCTTGCCGACCTCCGTGCCCGTCCCCGTGATCACCAGGATCGGCATGCTCATCCCTCCCGCGCCGCGGCGCACACCGCACGCGCGATCCGTGCCACGTCCGCGTCGTCGGTGACGTACGGCGGCATCGTGTAGACCAGGTCGCGGAACGGCCGCAGCCACACGCCCTCGCGCACCGCGGCCGCCGTCGCGGCCGCCATGTCGACCTCGTGGTCGAGTTGTACGACCCCGATGGCACCCAGAACGCGGACGTCCCGTACGCCGGGGATGTCCCGTGCGGGCGCGAGCCCGTCCCGCAGGCCGGTCTCGATCCGCTTGACCTCGGCGGGCCAGTCCTGCCCGAGCAGCAGCTCCAGCGAGGCACAGGCCACGGACGCGGCAAGAGGGTTGCCCATGAACGTCGGCCCGTGCGCCAGCACCGGCACCTCGCCCCGTGAGATCCCCTCGGCCACCCGGGGCGTGCACAGCGTCGCCGCCATCGTCAGATAGCCGCCGGTCAGCGCCTTGCCCACACACATCACGTCCGGCGTGACGGCCGCGTGGTCCGCCGCGAACAGCGCGCCCGTACGGCCGAAGCCGGTCGCGATCTCGTCGAACACCAGCAGCACGTCATGGGCGTCACAGGCCTCGCGCAGCACCCGCAGATACACGGGGGAGTGGAACCGCATCCCGCCAGCGCCCTGCACCACCGGCTCCACGATCACCGCGGCCAGTTCGTGCGCGTGCCGCTCGATCATGGAGCGCAGCTGGTCCGCGTACGACTCCTCGTACTCCGTCGGCGGCGCGTCCGCGAAGACCTGGCGCGGCAGCACCCCGGACCACAGGTCGTGCATCCCGCCCTCGGGGTCGCACACCGACATCGGCTGCCAGGTGTCGCCGTGGTAGCCGCCCCGCCACGTCAGCAGGCGCTGCTTCGCGGGGCGGCCCAGCGAGCGCCAGTACTGCAGGCACATCTTCACGGCGACCTCGACCGACACCGAGCCGGAGTCGGCGAGGAAGACGTGTTCGAGGCCGTCCGGTGTGATGTCGACAAGCAGCTTCGCCAGCCGGACGGCGGGCTCGTGGGTGAGCCCGCCGAACATCACATGGCTCATCCGGCCGAGCTGCGCGCTCGCGGCCTCGTTCAGCACCGGGTGGTTGTAGCCGTGGATCGCCGACCACCAGGACGACATGCCGTCGACAAGCTCGCCCGAGCCGTCCGCGAGCCGCAGCCGGACCCCGCTCGCCGACTCCACGACGAGCGGTTCGGCCCGGCCCGGCATCGGACCGTACGGATGCCAGACGTGCCGCCGGTCGAGGTCCAGCAGCTCGGGGACGCTCAGGTCAGGCATTGGGCGCGAGATCCGTTCCGGCACCGCGACGGCGGACGGCGACCAGGTCGGTACGCGGTTCGGTGGCGGTGGCGGCGACACCCCCGTGGGAACCGCAGCCCGACCCGCATCCGGCGTCGGCGTGCGATCCGCACCCCGCGTCCGCGTGCGAGCCGCAGACGGAACCCGCGGCCTCGGCTCGGTGCTCCGGCAGCGTCACCTCGTCGGCCCCCTCCACCACGAACCCGGCGTCCGCGATCATCTCCAGGTCGGCCTGGCCGGCCTGGCCCTCGGTGGTCAGATAGTCGCCGAGGAAGATCGAGTTGGCCAGGTGCAGCGCAAGGGGCTGCATGGTGCGCAGATGCACCTCACGGCCGCCCGCGATCCGCACCTCCACGTCGGGGCAGACGAACCGCACCATCGCGAGGATGCGCAGGCAGCGCTGCGGGGTGAGGTTCCACTCCTTGGCCAGCGGGGTGCCCTCGACCGGGATCAGGAAGTTGACCGGCACAGAGTCCGGGTCCAGCTCGCGCAGCGAGAAGACCACGTCGACCAGGTCCTCGTCCGTCTCGCCCATACCGGCGATCAGACCGGAGCAGGCGGACAGGCCCGCCGCGTGCGCCTTGTTGACGGTGTCCACCCGGTCGGCGTACGTGTGGGTGGTCGTGATCTCCCCGTACGTCCCCTCGGACGTGTTGAGGTTGTGGTTGTAGGCGTCCGCGCCCGCCTCCCGCAGCCGCTCCGCCTGGCCGTCGGAGAGGAGACCGAGGCAGGCGCACACCTCGACGCCCTCGTTCTGCTCCTTGATCGCCTTGATGGTGCCGGCGACCCGGTCCACGTCCCGGTCCGTCGGACCGCGTCCGGACGCCACCAGGCAGACCCGCTTGGCGCCCCCGGCGAGCCCCGCGGCGGCCGCCTTCGAGGCCTCGTCGGGTTTCAGCCAGGAGTACTTCAGGATCCCGGTCGAGGAGCCCAGCCGCTGCGAGCAGTAGGAGCAGTCCTCAGGACACAGGCCCGACTTGAGGTTGACCAGGTAGTTGAGTTTCACGCGTCGGCCGAACCACTGCCGGCGCACCTTGCCGGCCGCGGCCACCACATCGAGCACGTCGTCGTCGGAGGTCGCCAGTACGGCGAGCGCTTCCTCGCGGGTCGGCAGCTCGCGCCGAAGCCCCTTGTCCACCAGCGTGTTCAGCAGGTCCATGAGAGCCGATCCTGTACTACAAGGCAGCTCCGGGCCAAGGAGAGTTTGCACAACCCTGTCAGTTCGACGTGTGGGTATTGCCACACACTGGGTGACTGGTCGTCCCGCTAGGGTCTGTCCACTGCCTACAAAATCACCGGAGGGGTCATGGCGTTCGGCTGGATCGACGAACAGGCGGAACTCCGCCGCCGCGCCGGACTCGTACGGACCCTGCGCCCCCGTCCCGCCGACTCGCCGCTCCTGGACCTGGCGAGCAACGACTACCTCGGCCTCGCCCATCACCCGGAGGTCGCCGAGGGCGCGGCCGAGGCGGCCCGGACCTGGGGCGGCGGCTCCACCGGCTCCCGGCTGGTCACCGGCACCACGGAACTCCACACCGAGCTGGAGCGGGAGCTGGCCGAATTCTGCGGGTTCGAGGCGGCCCTGGTCTTCTCCTCCGGCTACGCGGCGAACCTCGCCGCCGTCACCACGCTCGGCCCGCACGGCTCCCTGATCGTCTCCGACGCCCTGAACCACGCCTCCCTGATCGACGGCTGCCGGCTGGCCCGGGGCACCACCCAGGTCGTGGCGCACTCCGACCCGGACGCCGTACGCAAGGCGCTCGGCACGCACGAGGGGACCGCGGTCGTCGTCTCCGACACGGTGTTCTCGGTCGACGGCGACGCGGCACCGCTGGCCGCACTGGCGGAGGCGTGCCGGGAGCACGGCGCCGGGCTGCTGGTCGACGACGCCCACGGACTCGGGGTCCTCGGGGAGGGCGGGCAGGGAGCGCCGTACGCGGCCGGGCTGGCCGGCTCCGACGACGTGGTCGTCACGGCGACCCTGTCCAAGTCCCTGGGCAGCCAGGGCGGTGTGGTCCTGGGCCCGGCCCGGGTGATCGACCATCTGGTGAACGCGGCCCGGACCTTCATCTTCGACACCGGCCTCGCTCCTGCCGCGGCGGGAGCGGCGCTGGCCGCCCTGCGGCTGCTGCGACGCGAGCCCGGGCGCGCGGCCCGGGCCCGCGAGGTGGCCGCCGACCTGCACGCACGGCTGACCGCCGCGGGTCTGGAAGCGGTACGACCGGACGCCGCGGTGGTCTCCGTGCGGGCACCGTCCCCGGATGAGGCCGTGCAGTGGGCGGCCGACTGCCGGACGGCAGGCCTGGCCGTGGGCTGTTTCCGTCCGCCTTCCGTGCCGGACGGCATCTCACGGCTCAGGCTGACCGCCCGTGCCGACCTCTCCGGGGCCGAGATCGAACGCGCTGTACGTGTGATCGGCGAGACACGACCATGAGTCGGCGTGACACGGCCGGGCCTTGCCCATATGCGGATACGGAGTCGGTCGTCAGCTGATCAGTCGGTGAGCGTGGCCACGAAACCCGCCCAGCTCTCGGGGGAGAAGAGCAGCGCGGGTCCGGCCGGGTTCTTGGAGTCGCGCACGGCGAGCAGTCCGGCCGGTGGGCCGGAGTGCGGCCGTGCCGTCTCCACGCAGTTGTTCGCTCCGGTGCTGTAGCTGCTGCGCAGCCACCGCGATCCGTGCAGATCAGCACTTGAAGGTACGTTCCGAGGCAGTGCAGTCATGGTGCCTCCTTACGCGCCGTCACCTATCCCGGCGATGTAATCCAACGAGTCCTCGGGCGAAAGGGCGTGGATCTGAAGGGTGTTGAAGGCCTCCGCGTAGGCCTGGAGGTCTTCTTTCCGTTCCAGATAGAGGCTACTCGTCAACTGGTCGAGAACAACCACATCCAGATCAGAAGTGCTCGGAAATGAGAAGATTACGAAAGGCCCGGTGATGCCCACATGCGCCCCGGCCGCGAACGGCAGTACCTGGAGCCGTACTTGGGGCAGCCGGGCCGCTTCCACCAGCCGCTCCAGCTGCCGGGCCATCACGCCCGGGCCGCCGACCTCGCGGCGCAGCACCGCCTCGTCGAGGACCGCGCTCAGCTCCAGCGGCGGCTCGTTGCGCAGTACGTCCTGCCTGGCCAGACGCACTTCCACCAGGGCGTCCAACGCCTCGTCGTCGAGCCCGTCGGCGGCCACCCGGGTCACGGCACGCGCGTATTCGGGCGTCTGCAGCAGTCCTGGTACGACCGAGGTCTCCAGCGTGCGCATCGCGCTGGCCTGTGACTCCAGACTGATGAAATCCCGGTAGGTCGGGGGCAGTACGCCACGATAGGCGTGCCACCAGTGGTGCCGGCCCGCGGTATCCTCCGACCCCGCCAACACCAGCAGCAACTCCCGAAGTTGTCCCTCGATCACGCCGTACGCGTCGAGCAGTAACCGCACATCGGCCGGTTTCACACCGCTGGCGCCGGTCTCGATCCGGCTCACCTTCGACTGATGCCAGCCCACCAGACGGGCGGCCTCTCCGCTCGTGAGACCCGCGCCGGTGCGCAGCATGCGCAGTTCGGCGCCCAGTTTCCGGCGGCGTACCGCGGGACCGTTCTGCATGGGCTACTCCTTACTCCTTCCGAGCCGCCCAAATACGGTCTGGGGTAGCAGAGTTCACCGCTTCGAGCGACAGATATATGCATATCTTGGTGGATCGCTCCCCGTGACCGGCCCGGTAATGGCAGTCTGACGAAGAAGCACCAGTCCGGGACCGTACTCGAACCATCCGCACCGTGTCGGACTCCGGTCCCGAGGAAAGGGACGACCTCGCCATGGCAGACCATCTGGAAGCATCCGTCACTCTGCCGAGCGATCCCGCCTCGGTCTCCACGGCCCGCTCCTATGTGCTGTGCACCCTGGAGGAATGGGGACTGCCACCGCAGACGGAGACCGCGGACACCATCCGCCTCATCGTCTCGGAACTCGCCACCAACGCCGTACAGCACACCTTCGGGCAGTCACCCACCTTCACGGTGGACCTCGTCCTGGACCGTGACGAACACCTGCGCATCGGCGTCACGGACAGTCATCCGCGCTTCCCCAAGAGACTTCCCGCCGCGGTGCAGCAGGACAACGGACGCGGCATGGTCATCATCCGCTGGCTCACCGCCGAGTGCGGCGGCAAGCTCCGGGTGCGCCCCACCCGGGAGGGCGGCAAGACCGTCTTCATCGAACTGCCCTGGACGGTCCCCGCCGAACCCGTCACGACCGCCGGCCAGCAGGAGCCGTAGCCCTGAGCCCCTGCCGGCCGACCGATCGAGCGGATCAGCTGACCCGGCCGTACCAGACGCTCTTGGTCCAGATCTTCTGGAGCTTCACCACGTCCCCGGTCTTCGGGGCGTGCCAGATCTTTCCCTTCCCGGCGTAGATGCCGACGTGGTACACGCTGGAACCCGAGTGGAAGAAGACCAGGTCCCCGGCCTTGCGGTTGCCGGCCGAGATGTGACGGGTCTTGTTGTACTGCTGGGCCGCCGTACGCGGCAGGGTCTTGCCCGCCTTCTTGAACGAGTACAGCGTGAGCCCGGAGCAGTCGAACCGGTTGGGTCCGGTGGCGCCCCACCTGTAGGGCGCGCCCTTCTTCGAGGCAGCGACCTGCAGTGCCTTCGTCCCCATCGTCGCGGCCGAGGCGTCGGAGGCGACGCCGGGGATCACGATCGAGCCGCCCACTGCGGCGATGGTCAGCGCCGAGGCCGTACCGGCCCGGGCCATGAGCGACGGAACACGATTGAGCGCAGTCATGCGCAACCCTTCGTCAGCCGCCTGTGAAGGATGACCTGTCGGATTCGGGCTGGCGAAGTTGCCCGGCCGTGTCGCCACGGCTTCACCCCAAGGGCAGCTCGGCCCGGTCATGGCGTGACCGTTCCGGCGACCCGTCGTGCTTGGGTCCTCCACTCCTGCCGATGCACTTCTGTCGACGGGTCAATCCGGGCGGCGGCAGGACTCGGCGTCCGCCCGGACCGCCCCGCCGCTGTGGCGGGGGCTTGTCGTCAGACAGGGATCTTCACTCACTCGTGTCCGAAAATCCCAACGGAATCGGGGATTTGTGGGGTTACTCACCACCCACCCGTTCGGGTGGACAGCCCTTTGTTCGATTCTCCGTCAACTCCCCTGCGTAGCCCCGGACCTGCGCCGAAGCGTCATGCGGGTGTCTCCGAACGGGCGTCCTGAGCGACCTCTTCGGTCAGGTAAAACCACGCCACACTCCGCCGAACGGCAGTAACCCCTTTGGGTCGTTTCAACTCCGGCCCGGGCGTGCCGTCGACGCGCCGCCCCGGACTCCTGCGGGCATCACCGTACGCAGTCGGGCGGGAGTGCGACGCGAGCGGTCCGGCGCTCACCGTCGAGCACGCGCAACGCCCGTGCCAGCGTGTCCCCGTGAAGCTCCGTCTCGCCCCGCCGATGCATCAGGGCGAGCGCGTCGCGCAGCTCGGACGCCGCGCGCACCAGCGCCTGCGCGGCGCGCAGCCCTCGATAGGTGTCCTCGTTCTGCGCCGGGTTGATACGGCCCAGCAGGTCGACCACGTCCAGGTAACGGTCGATCAACTCGCCCTCGGCCCGGGTCAGCGCGGGCAGCGGCGGAAGCTCCGGTGGCAGCATCGGCGCCTCACCCCGCGTCCGGCAGACCGAGCGAGGTCCTGCGGCTGGGCACGATCCGGTCCACCAGCCCGTACGCCAGCGCCCCGTGCGCGTCCAGTACCAGGTCCCGGTCCAGATCCTGATGGACCTGCTCCGGTGTGCGCCCGGTGTGCTTGACGAGCATGCTTTCGAGCAGCGCCCGGACCCGGTCCAACTCCGCCGCCTGGATGGCCAGATCACTCGGCTGGCCCTGCACCGGTTCCGGCAGCGACGGCTGCTGGAGCACGATGCGTGCGCCCGGCAGCACGGACCGCTTGCCCGGTGCGCCGGCCGCGAGCAGCACCGCGGCCGAAGCACCGGCCTGCCCCAGGCAGATCGTCTCCACGTCACAGGTGACGTACTGGACCGTGTCGTAGATCGCGGCCATCGCGCTGAACGACCCGCCCGGAGAGTTGATGTACAGCGCGATGTCCTGCTCCGGGGCGGCGTGCTCCAGATACATCAGCTGCGCCATCACGTCGTTGGCCGAGATCTCGTCCACGGGCGCGCCGAGAAAGACGATCCGCCCCTCCAGCAGCTTCGAGTACGGATCCAGGGTGCGCTGTCCGGAGCTGGTGCGCTCCGTGAACTCTGGCAGCACATAGCGGGCGGACGGTCGGGTCATGGCATACCCCTCCTCGCGGCCGAGGCGTCTCGGCGGCCGGACTCTCTGTAAAAAATGTACAGGACGTACAGAGCCTCGGGTGGGTGTTCCGCTGTCGCCGAACAAGATGTGTTGTCCGAGGTGCCCCGTAAGCTGGGTTCATGGCCTACGAGATTCCGGTGACGCAAGCCAGGGCTGAGCTCGCCGAACTGATCAACCGGGTGGTGTACGGCGGTGAGCGCGTCGTGGTGACGCGGCACGGCAAACCCCTGGTCGCCCTCGTCTCCGCCGCCGACCTGGAGCGCCTCGAAGAGCTCTCGGAATCCGCCGAGGACCAGGTGGTCAGCTCGGTCTCCACCGTGCGCGAGACCGCTGCGGTGCGCCCGGAGCGCGGCCGCTTCGGCATCGCGGCGGAGCACCGGGGGGCCGCGGGCTCCTGACCCCGGACATGCCATCGGCCCTCCACCGGAGCATCCGGGGGAGGGCCGATCGGGTGTCATGGGGCGTGCCGCGGGGCGTCGGGCCACGGTGCCGCCTCCGTCGGCGGGCAGGATCGAGCCGGTCATATGGATGACGTCGACGAGACGGCGGACGACGGCGACATCCCCGGGGCGCCCCACCCGTTCGGCCGACACGGTGTCCGCCGCCGGGGCGAACTGCGCCTGCCGCCGCCCGTCGGGCAGGAAGTCATAGCAGTCCGCGTCGACCGCGCCCGACGACACCGCGTTCACCTCTACGGGCGCGAGCCCGGCGGCCGACGGGGACACGATCCGCTCGACGGCGCCGCCGACCGCTGCGAGGGTCACCGCCCCGCGGCACCGCGCGACATCCTCGATCGGACGAGCGCGCGCGGCGAGATCGCCGCCGATGCGGACCCCGGACTCGTCACCGACGTCGTCCACGGGGTGTGCCGAGAGCCGGTCCGGTGTCCCCGTGCGGCGGTCCCGGTGCGGTTAACGTCGTTGAAACTCCGGCGAACTAGCCTGCCCATCCACGCCACCAGCGGTTTTGTGTCCGTACAGGTGGCTGCGGCAACCGGACCCCGCACGGTCCGGAGCGAGGACTGTGAGGTGGGACGTGCAACTGACCCCGCACGAGCAAGAGAGGCTGCTGATCCATGTGGCGGCCGACGTCGCCGAGAAGCGCCGGGCCCGCGGGCTCAAGCTGAACCACCCCGAAGCCGTCGCCCTCATCACCTCGCACATCCTCGAGGGCGCACGTGACGGCCGTACCGTCGCCGAGCTGATGGCCTCCGGACGCAAGCTGCTCACCAGGGACGACGTCATGGAGGGCATCCCCGAGATGATCCATGACGTCCAGGTCGAGGCGACCTTCCCGGACGGCACCAAGCTCGTCACCGTCCACGACCCGATCGTCTGAGGGGGCCGCCGATGATTCCCGGAGAGATCCTCTTCGCCGACGAGCCCATCGTGTACAACGAGGGCCGCGCCGTCACCCGGATGACCGTCCTCAACGCCGCCGACCGGCCCGTCCAGGTCGGCTCCCACTATCACTTCGCCGAGGCCAACCCCGGACTGGAGTTCGACCGGGACGCGGCCCGCGGCATGCGGCTGAACGTCGCCGCCGGCACCGCCGTCCGCTTCGAGCCCGGCATCCCCGTCGACGTCGAACTCGTCCCGCTCACCGGCGCCCGCGTGGTGCCCGGACTGCGCGGCGAGACCGGAGGTGCCCTCGATGCCTGAGATCTCCCGTGCCGCCTATGCCGACCTGTTCGGGCCGACCACCGGGGACCGGATCCGGCTCGCCGACACCGACCTGCTCGTCGAGATCGAGGAGGACCGTTCCGGCGGGCCCGGTCTCGCCGGGGACGAGGCGGTCTTCGGCGGCGGCAAGGTCATCCGTGAGTCCATGGGCCAGTCGCGTGCTACGCGCGCAGAAGGCACCCCCGACACGGTCATCACGGGTGCCGTGATCATCGATCACTGGGGCATCGTCAAGGCCGACGTCGGTATCCGCGACGGCCGGATCACCGGCATCGGGAAGGCCGGCAACCCCGACACCATGGACGGGGTGCACCCGGACCTGGTGATCGGGCCCGAGACCGAGGTCATCGCCGGCAACGGGCGGATCCTGACCGCCGGTGCCATCGACGCCCATGTCCACTTCATCTGCCCGCAGATCGCCGACGAGGCGCTGTCGGCGGGGGTGACGACCCTCGTGGGTGGTGGCACGGGACCTGCCGAGGGTTCCAAGGCCACCACCGTGACACCGGGGCCGTGGCACCTCGCCCGCATGCTGGAGGCGATGGAGCAGTACCCGCTCAACATCGGGTTCCTCGGCAAGGGCAACACCGTCTCCCACGAGGCGATGATCTCCCAGATCCGGGGCGGGGCCCTGGGGCTGAAGCTGCACGAGGACTGGGGCTCGACCCCGGCGGTCATCGACGCCGCGCTGACCGTCGCCGACCGGACGGGTATCCAGGTGGCCATCCACACGGACACGCTGAACGAGGCGGGGTTCGTCGGGGACACGCTCGCCGCGATCGGCGGACGTGGGATCCACGCCTACCACACCGAGGGTGCGGGGGGCGGGCACGCGCCGGACATCATGACCGTCGTCTCCGAGCCGCACGTACTGCCGAGCTCGACGAATCCGACCCGGCCCTACACCGTCAACACCGCCGAGGAACACCTCGACATGCTGATGGTGTGCCATCACCTGAATCCGGCGGTGCCGGAGGACCTGGCCTTCGCCGAGTCGCGGATCCGGCCGTCGACCATCGGGGCCGAGGACGTGCTGCACGACCTCGGTGCGATCTCGATCATCTCGTCCGACGCGCAGGCCATGGGGCGGGTGGGTGAGGTGATACTGCGGACCTGGCAGACCGCGCATGTGATGAAGCGTCGGCGGGGCGCGCTGCCGGGGGACGGGCGCGCCGACAACCGCCGGGTACGGCGGTACGTCGCGAAGTACACCATCAACCCGGCGCTCGCCCAGGGGCTGGCCCGGGAGGTCGGCTCGGTGGAGACCGGCAAGCTCGCCGACCTCGTGCTCTGGGAGCCCGCGTTCTTCGGGGTCAAGCCGCAGCTCGTCATCAAGGGCGGGCAGATCGCCTACGCGCAGATGGGCGACGCCAACGCGTCGATCCCGACGCCCCAGCCGATCCTGCCGCGTCCCATGTACGGGGCGATCGGACGGGCGCCGGCCGCCAACTCCTTCAACTTCGTCGCCCCGCTCGCCATCGAGGACGGGTTGCCGGAGCGGCTGCAGCTCGGCAAGCGGTTCGTCGCCATCGAGTCGACGCGTGCGGTGACCAAGGCGGACATGCGCGAGAACGACGCTCGTCCCTCGGTCCGGGTCGATCCCGACAGCTTCGCCGTGCATATCGACGGGGAACTGGTCGAGGCGTCACCGGCCGCGGAACTGCCCATGGCCCAGCGCTACTTCCTGTTCTGAGAGCAGGTGGTCGTGATGTCTCGGGCGGCGTTGCTGGTGTTGGCCGACGGCCGCTTTCCCGCCGGAGGGCATGCGCACTCCGGCGGGGCCGAAGCGGCGGTCAAGGCCGGGCGGATCAGCGGGGCGGCGGATCTGGAGGAGTTCTGCCGGGGGCGGTTGCACACGGCGGGGCTGATGGCGGGCGCGTTCGCCGCGGCTGCGGTACTCGGTGCGGAGGTACGGGAGCTGGATGCGGCAGCCGATGCGCGGACGCCGTCGCCCGCGCTTCGGGGCACGGCTCGCAAGCTCGGGCGGCAGCTGCTGCGGGCCGCTCGGGTGACTTGGCCGGGGCCCGAACTCGACGCCGTTGCCCGGGAGTTTCCCAAGGGGGCGCATCAGCCGGTGGTGTTGGGGGTGGTCGCTCGGGCGGCGGGGCTTTCGGTGGCGGATGCGGCGTACTGCGCGGCGTATGAGTGCGTGAGCGGGCCGGCCACGGCGGTGGTGCGGTTGCTGAGTCTGGATCCGTTCGAGGCGACGGGGGTGCTGGCTCGGTTGGCGCCGGAGGTGGATCGGGTGGTCGACCAGGCGGTGGAGGCGGCGCGCGGGGCGGCCGGGGGTGGGGTGGATGTACTGCCCGCGGGGTCGGCGCCGTTGCTGGAGATCGGGGCGGAGTGGCATGCGGGGTGGGGGGTGCGGTTGTTCGCGTCCTAGTTTTCTCGCCCCCGCCGCCCCTACCCGTCCCATCACCAGGGGGCTGCGCCCCCTTCGACCCCCGCCGCGCCCTGCCGGGGGCTGCCGCCCCGGACCCCCGTTTCGGCCTGAACGGCCTCGTCCTCAAACGCCGGACAGGCTGGAAGGGGTGCGGACCGGTCTTTGTCCTCAGACGTCGGACGGGCTGGAGGGGGTGCGGGCCGGTCTTCGTCCTCAGACGTCGGACGGGCTGGAGGGGGTGCGGGCCGGTCTTTGTCGTCAGACGTCGGACGGGCTCAGAGTGGGCCAATCATATGAAGGAGCCGTATATGCACCTCGATCACGATCATCACGGTCCCGCCGTCCTGAGCGCCGACGCGCGTCGGCCCGATGGGGCCCGGCGTGCCCTTCGGATCGGGCTCGGTGGGCCCGTCGGGTCCGGGAAGACCGCTACCGTCGCCGCGCTCTGCCGGGCTCTGCGTGACGAGTTGTCCCTCGCCGTCGTCACCAACGACATCTACACGCGCGAGGACGCCGAGTTCCTGCTTCGGGAGGCCGTGTTGCCGCCCGAGCGGATCACCGCCGTCGAGACGGGGGCCTGTCCGCACACCGCGATCCGCGACGACATCTCAGCCAACCTCGAAGCCGTGGAGGACCTGGAGGACGAGGTCGGGCCGCTGGACCTCATCCTCGTCGAGTCGGGCGGGGACAATCTCACCGCCACCTTCTCCAAGGGGCTCGTGGACGCGCAGATCTTCGTGATCGACGTGGCCGGCGGGGACGACATCCCCCGGAAGGGCGGCCCGGGGGTGACCACCGCCGATCTGCTGGTCGTCAACAAGACCGACCTCGCTCCCTACGTGGGTTCCGATCTGGCGCGGATGGCCGCCGACGCCAAGGCGCAGCGGGCGGAACTGCCCGTCGTCTTCCAGTCGTTGCGCGGCGAGGCCGGTGTCGGGGACGTCGCCTCGTGGGTGCGGGAGCGGCTCGCAGCGTGGACGGCGTGACCGCCACCGGTGTGCGGGCGACCGCGCGGATCGTCGCCCGGGAGGACGGGCGGGGCGGGACGTCGTTGCCTGTGCTGGAGGGCCAGGGGCCGCTCGCGCTGCGGCGCACCCGGGGGAGCGGTGCCGAGGCCCGGGTGATGGTCGTCGGGGCGATGAGCGGGCCGCTCGGTGGCGACCGGTTCTCGGTCGAGGCGACGGTGGAGCGTGGGGCACGGCTGTGTGTCGGGTCCGCCGCGGCCACCATCGCTCTGCCGGGGCAGGCGAAGGGCGAGGCCCGGTACGACGTTCGGCTCGATGTCGCCGACGGCGGTGAACTACGGTGGCTGCCCGAACAGTTGATCTCGGCGAAGGGGAGCGATCTGCACGTCACGACCCGCGCCGACGTCGGAGCCGGCGGGCGGCTCGTGCTGCGTGAGGAGCAGGTGCTCGGGCGGGCGGGGGAGGAGCCCGGGCGGCTCACCAGTCGGCTCACCGTGCGCGTCGCAGGGAAGGCCGTACTGGACCAGGAGCTGGCCTGCGGTCCCGGGGTGCCCGGTGGATGGGACGGGCCCGCCGTGCTGGGGGGACATCGCGCGGTGGGGCAACTCGTCGTCGTACGGCCGGAGTTCGAGGCCGAGCCGGTGGCGGCGAGGATGCTGGGGGAGTGCGCCGCCCTCACTCCGCTCGTCGGGCCCGCCGTTCTGGTGAGTGCGGTGGCAGTCGACGCGCTGCGGCTGCGGCGGGTGTTGGACGAGGCGTTGGGTCATCTCTCTGGCTGATCCGCTCAGCGGGACGTGATCGTCCGGTTATCGGATTGGTAACGACGGCTGTCACACCCTGTTCTCAGGAGGTTCACAGCCGGAAGGATCCCCTCTGACTATTCGTCACCATGTACGGGGAGGGGCCCACTTGAGGGACAACTTCAGATCGAGGAGCCGGATGCTGGCGCTCGGTTCCGCGGGCGCGCTCGTCACGGCGACCCTGATCACCGGTGCGCTCGCGGCGCCCGCGTCCGGTGCCGAGGCGCACAAGGGCGGCCAGGACCGTGCACAGTGGGGCGCTTCCGTCGCCGCCGCGCGTGCCGCCAAGGCCGGCATCGACTGGGCGGACTGCCCGGCCGACTGGGGCTTCGAAAAGCCCATCCAGTGCGGCTGGGTCAGCGTGCCGCTCGACTACACGAACCCCTACGGCAAGCAGATCAAGCTGGCCGTCGACCGAATAGGCAACACGGGGACGAAGGCGGAGCGCCAGGGCGCGCTCGTCTACAACCCCGGCGGCCCGGGCGGTTCGGGGATGCGCTTCCCGCGCCGGGTCACCACCAAGAACCCGCTGTGGGTCAACACCGCGAAGGCGTACGACTTCGTGGGCTTCGACCCGCGTGGCGTCGGCCACTCCGCGCCCATCTCCTGCATCGACCCGCAGGAGTTCGTGAAGGCGCCCAAGGCCGACCCGGTGCCGGACACCGAGGCCGACAAGACCGCCCAGCGCAAGCTCGCCAGGCAGTACGCGGACGGCTGCGCCGCGCGCACCGGCCGGGCGATGCTCCAGCAGATGACCACCCCGAACACCGCACGCGACCTGGACGTCATCCGGGCCGCGCTCGGCGAGAAGAAGCTCAACTACCTCGGGGTCTCCTACGGCACGTACCTCGGCGCCGTGTACGGGACGCTGTTCCCGGGGCATGTGCGCCGGATGATCGTCGACAGTGTCGTCAACCCGTCGCGGGAGAACATCTGGTACCAGGCCAACCTGGAGCAGGACATCGCCTTCGAGGGCCGCTGGAAGGACTGGGAGGACTGGGTCGCAGCCAACGACGCCGCCTTCCACCTCGGGACCACCCGCGACGCCGTCCAGGCCAAGTGGCTCCAGCTGCGCGCCACCGCCAAGGCGAACCCGATCGGCGGGGTCGTCGGACCGGCCGAGCTGATCTCCTTCTTCCAGAACGCGCCGTACTACGACTCCTCGTGGGTCCCGGTCGCGACGGTGTTCAGCAAGTACTTCGCGGGTGACACCCAGGCTCTGGTCGACGCCGCCGCCCCGGACCTCACCGACACCGCCGGCAACATCACCTCGGAGAACAGCAACGCCGTCTACACGGCCGTCGAGTGCACCGACGCCAAGTGGCCCACCAGCTGGAAGAAGTGGGACCGCGACAACACCGAGCTCAACAAGCAGTACCCGTTCATGACCTGGGCCAACGCGTGGATGAACCTGCCGTGCGCCACCTGGCCGGTCAAGCAGCAGACCCCGGTCGAGGTCACGACCCACAAGGGGCTGCCGCAGGTGCTGATCGTGCAGTCCACCCGCGACGCCGCCACCCCGTACCCCGGCGCCGTCCAACTGCACAAGCGCTTCAAGGGCTCCCGTCTCATCACCGAGCAGGGCGCCGGCTCGCACGGCGTGACCGGCCTGGTCAACCCGTGCATCAACGACCGCGTGGACGCCTACCTGCTTACCGGCAAGCTGGACAGTGCGGACGTCACCTGCACACCGCACGCGACTCCGAAGCCGTAGCCACAGCCACAGCCGTTTAGCCGGTGCGGGCGGCGGGGAGCATCTCCCCGCCGCCCGCACTCATACCCTCAACTGAGCGGCGCGCGCGGGAACCTGCGTTCCTTCCCGCCCTTCTCCGCGGCCTGATCGGCCTTGACGACGGCCGCGTACTGGTCGACGTACTCCTGCCCGGAGAGGGACAGGATGGCGTAGATGATCTCGTCGGTGATGGCGCGCAGGACGGCCTTCTCGTCCTCCATCCCGGCGTACCGGGAGAACTCGAGGGGCTTGCCGAAGCGGATCACCACGGGGTGGACGTTCGGGATGACCTTGCCGGGCGGCTGCGCCTCGAAGGTGCCGATCATCGCGCACGGGATCACCGGGACCCCGGCCCGCAGCGCCATCACGGCGACACCGACCTTGCCCTTGTAGAGCCGGCCGTCGTGCGAGCGCGTGCCCTCCGGGTAGATGCCGAGCAACTCGCCCTTGCCCAGCACCTTGAGCCCCTCGCGGATCGCGGCCTGGCCCGCCTCCTTGCCGGAGCGGTCCACCGGGATCTGCCCGGCGCTGCGGAAGAAGAACGCGGTCAGCCGGCCCTTCAGACCCGGCCCGGTGAAGTACTCGGCCTTGGCGAGGAAGGTGATGCGCCGCTTCAGTACGGCCGGCATCAGGAAGTGGTCGGAGAAGGAGAGGTGATTGCCCGCGACGATCGCGGGTCCGGAGGCCGGCACGTGCTCCAGACCTTCGATGCGGGGGCGGAACACCAGTCTCAGCAGCGGCCCCAGGAGCACGTACTTGAGAAGGTAGTAGAACACGGCTGGCAGCCCCCAACTCCACGAGGTGACTTCAAACTGACGTTCTCCCAGGCCGGGGCCCACTTGTATGAATAGCACAGTTGGGGGACGTCGCCAGTCCGCTCGGCCCTCCCGCCGAGGAGTGTCACGGCTCTTCCGGGGTCAGCCGGACGATCTGGAAGCCGGCGGTCGCCAGCACGGACGGGAGTGCGCGCACGGCATCGCGGTCCCGGTCCCGTACGGATTCGCCGAGCAGCTCCCATTCCACGAGGTCGGGCCGGGTTCTGGCCGTGTCGTCACGGACATGGCCGTATGTCCAGCCCTCCCGCTGCCGAGCCGCCAGCCAGCGCCGGTGCTCCATGACGGCCAGCCGGCCGATCTCGTCGTCGCGGAAGGCGAACGGCGGCTTCGGCGCCACCCGAGGAGCTATCGCGCAGTCGATGGAGCGCAGCTTGGGGCCGATGTGCCGGGCCGCGGCCCGGTTGTCCTCCTGGAGCCGGCCGGGCAGCCGTTCCCAGGGGACCATGGACGGATTGGCCGCCACGACGTCCCCGTGCCGGCGGCGGGCCAGTACATACTCCTCGTGGAAGGCCCGGGCGAGCTGCTCCATCAGGTCGTCGTCGAGGAGTTCGGGCCGGCAGGCCGCGTCCAGCACCCCGAACGGCCGCAGCCTGCCGCCGAGATCGTCCAGCATCGCCGTGTCGCCGTCGCCGAGGGAGGCGCCGTAGGAGCCGGCCTCCTGCAGTTGGAGGGTCAGACCGTCCGGCGTGGTGGGCCAGGCCCTGACCGCCGTCAGCGCGGTACGCAGGGAGACGTCGTCCGGTCGGCAGCAGACGTAGACGCGTCCGGGCACGGTCGCCGGCTCGGCCGAGCGCAGCTCGGAGAGCAGCTCGTTGACGGCGTGTCCGGTCTCCGGCATGTCCCGTGGGGTGAGCCGGCACACCTCGGCCAGGAACTCGTACCGGGTGCACAGAGCGGTGAGCGCGGCGGTGGCGGAGTCACCGGCCCAGGTCACCGGAAGCGGCCCGGACGGGTGCTCGCGCAGCCGCCAGCGCCGGGCCAGTTCGACGAGGAGGGCGCGGGCGAACGGGGAGACCCCGACGATCAGACAGCCCGCCGGAGCGGCGGCGTCCTGGGCCTCGAAGCCTTCCTCGGCGGCGAGTTGACGGGCCGCGAGGACATCCACGTTGAAGAAGTCGAGGCGTACCCGGCTCTGTGCCGTGCCCACCAGGTGGCGGGCCTGCAGGGCGGTGCACATCTCCTGGTCGGCGACCGCCGCGTGCACCCGCAGCGGCTCGCGGGAACGGGTGGCCAGGTCCCGCACCGCCGCGGCGATCAGGACGTTGGCACCGTAGTCCTCGTCGCACGCGTAGACGGCGGCCGCGCGGACCGCTCCGGCCCTGCGGAGCGTCTCCGGGCGACGGCCGTCCCCGACCACGTTCAGCACCCCGTCGTCGTTGCCGGCGGCGGAGACGACGACCACGGTCTTGCCCGCCGCCCGCAGCCGGGCCGCCAGCATCCGGGCGGTCCCGCCCGACCCGCAGACCACGCAGTGCCCGCGCAGCCGCGCCATCCGCAGCCGCAGCAGTTCACCGGCGCCGAGGATCCGGACCGTCTCGGCGAGCGCGTAGACCGTGGTGAGCGGGGCCGCGTACCGGGCCACGTCAAGTGCCAGGGGGAGCGGACCGCCCCTGTCCAGCGGTGTGGCGGACAGCACGAACAACTGGCAGGAGTAGTAGAGGAGGTCGGCCGGGCCGTGCCCGAACTCCGGGCGTTGCCGCAGATAGGTCCGGAAGCCGACGCAACCGAGCACCACCGCCGCCACGGCCAGGGCGGCGAAGCTCAGCCTGAAGACGGTGAAGGGACGTAAGGGCAGCTCGTCCCGCTCTCGTGTGACCATTGCGCACCCCCGTGAGCAACCGCGCCATGCGCACCCCATGGTCGGTGCCCTCCCGCGGCGCGTCAATGCGCACCATCGCGGCGGGGCGGCCGCGCTCCCGGGCGCGGCCGCCGTCGTACGCCGGCCGGGGGTCAGGCCGTCAGGACCTTCTCCAGCGAGCCCAGCGCGGACCGCAGTTCCTCCGCCGTGATGGTCAGCGGCGGGGCCAGCCGGATCGTGGAGCCGTGCGTGTCCTTGACCAGGACGCCCTCGCGCATCAGCCGTTCGCTGATCTCGCGGCCGGTGCCGATCGCCGGGTCCACGTCGACGCCCGCCCACAGCCCTCGCGAGCGGAAACCGACCACACCCCTGCCGACCAGCTCCGCCAGACCGTCCCGCAGGATCACGCCCGACTCCGCCGCCCTGCGCTGGAACTCGCCGCCCTCCAGCAGCTCGACCACCGCCGTGCCGACGGCTGCCGCGAGCGGGTTGCCGCCGAACGTCGAGCCGTGCTCGCCGGGCCGCAGCACGCTCATCACCTCGCGCCGGGCCACCACCGCCGACACCGGCACGATCCCGCCGCCGAGCGCCTTGCCGAGCAGCAGCACGTCCGGCACGACATCCTCGTGGTCCACGGCGAGGGTACGGCCGGTGCGGCCGAGACCCGACTGGATCTCGTCGGCGACGAACAGGCAGCCCGCCCGCCGGGTCAGTTCACGGACCCCGGTCAGATAGCCGTCGTCGGGGATCATCACCCCGGCCTCGCCCTGGATCGGCTCGATCAGCACGGCCGCCGTCGTCTCGTCGACCGCCGCCTCCAGCGCGGCCAGGTCGTTGTACGGCACGATCCGGAAGCCCGGCGTGAACGGACCGAACCCTGCCCGGGCCGTCTCGTCCGTGGAGAAGCTGACGATCGTGGTCGTACGGCCGTGGAAGTTGTCCGCCGCGACGACGATCGTGGCCTGGTCGGTGGGGACGCCCTTCACGTCGTAGGCCCACTTGCGGGCCACCTTGATGCCGCTCTCCACCGCCTCCGCGCCGGTGTTCATCGGCAGCACCATGTCCAGGCCTGTCAACTCCGCGAGCCGCTCGGCGAATTCGGCCAGGCGGTCGTTGTGGAAGGCGCGGGAGGTGAGGGTGAGCTGGTCGAGCTGGCGGTGCGCGGCCTCGACCAGGGCCGGGTGGCGGTGGCCGAAGTTGAGGGCCGAGTAGCCGGCCAGCATGTCGAGGTAGCGGCGGCCCTCGACGTCCTCCACCCAGGTGCCCTCGGCACGGGCGACCACGACGGGCAGCGGGTGGTAGTTGTGTGCGAGGACCGGTTCCTCCGCCTCGATCAGTTCGGCGGAGGAGCGTGTGTGCGCGGGTGCGGTCATCAGTGGGGTCTCCTGGTCCTCAGCGGATTTCCTGGGTGCAGCACTTGATGCCGCCGCCGGCCTTGTGGAACTCGGACAGATCGACGGGGACGGGCTCGTAGCCCTGGTCGGCGAGGCGGGCGGCGAGCGCCTCGGCCTGCGGCGCGATGAAGACATGGCGGCCGTCGGAGACGGAGTTCAGGCCGAACGCCATCGCGTCGTCGCGGGTGGCGAGCACCGCGTCCGGGTACAGGCGCCGCAGTACGTCCTGACTGCCGGGTGAGAAGGCCTCGGGGTAGTAGACGATGTTCTGGTCGTCGAGGACGAACAGCGCGGTGTCCAGGTGGTAGAAGTACGGGTCCACCAGGGTCAGGCTGATCACCGGGTGGCCGAAGAACTCCTGCGCCTCCCGGTGCGCCTCACGGGTGGTGCGGAAGCCGGTGCCGGCGAGCAGGCAGCGGCCCGTCCAGACCAGGTCGCCCTCGCCCTCGACCACCGAGGCCGGGCGGTGCACGTCATAGCCCGCCGTCTTGAACCAGAGGTCGTAGTGGGTGGACTCGGGGCGCCGCTCGGGCGCGTGGAAGAGGGAGCCGAAGACGCGGCCGCCGACGACGACCGCCGAGTTCGCGGCGAAGACCATGTCGGGCAGGCCGGCGACCGGCTCCAGATGATCGACGCTGTGGCCATGAGCACGGTATGCGCCGATCAGCGCGGTCCACTGCTCCTGGGCCAGGTCGATGTCGACCCTGGTGTCGGGGTTCATCCAGGGATTGATCGCGTACTGCACGGCGAAGTGTCTGGGTTCGCAGACGAGGAAGCGCCGGACGCGCGGCACACGGCTTTCGGACACAGAGGTGTTCCTCCGCTTTCCTGCGGTGTCGACTGAGGGTTGACACCAAGGTAGAAAGCGACAGATCCGCACGACAAGAAATAAATGTTGCGCATCTGTGCAGGAATACTGCGTATCCGATCGTACAAACGCAGCATTGATGCGTTTACTCGGGCACGGGCTGTGTCGCGCCCGCCTCCGGGCTCTCCGGGAGCAGGTGCGACAGCACCATCACGCTGATCGTCTTCCGGATGAACGGCTCGACGCGGATCCGCTCCAGCACCTCCTCGAAGTGGTCCACGTCCCGCGCCCGCACGTGCAGCAGGGCGTCCGCGCCCCCGGTCACCGTCATGGCCGCGGTGATCTCCGGATGGTTGCGGACCACCTCCGCGAGCCTCCTGGGCGGGGCCGCGCCCTCGCAGTACACCTCGACGTACGCCTCCGTGCGCCAGCCGAGCGCCGACGGCTTGACGGTGGCCGTGAACCCGGTGATCACACCGGTCTCGCGCAACCGGTCGACCCGCCGCTTCACAGCGGTGGCGGAGAGCCCGACGGCCGCGCCGATCTCGGCGAAACTGGTCCGCGCGTTCGCCATCAGCGCGGTGGTGATCTTCCGGTCGAGTTCGTCGAACGGGACGGTGCCGCTGTTCATGTGCGCACTGTATCCACGCGCGCAGACGGTTCAGGAGCACCACTTCATCCGGCGCGAACGTCCACGTCCGGTACATGTCCAGCGCCCCGCCGAGCCGCCTACACTCCGTTCATGCTGCGCGCCCTCGCCGTCGACGACGAACGCCCCTCGCTGGAGGAGCTTCTCTACTTACTCAACGCCGATCCGCGGATCGGCAGTATCGAGGGCGCCGGGGACGCCACCGAGGCGCTGCGCCGCATCACCCGCGCCCTGGAGTCCGGACCACAGGGCCCCGAGGCGATCGACGTCGTCTTCCTCGACGTCCAGATGCCGGGCCTGGACGGCCTGGAGATGGCCCGCCTCCTCACCGGCTTCGCCCGGCCCCCGCTGGTCGTCTTCGTCACCGCCCACGAGGACTTCGCGGTGCGGGCCTTCGACCTCAAGGCGGTCGACTACGTCCTGAAGCCGGTACGGAAGGAACGCCTCGCGGAAGCGGTACGCCGGGCCGCCGAACTGCGCGGCGCCGCACCCCGGATATCCGTGCACGAACCCGACCCCGACCACATCCCGGTCGAACTCGGCGGTGTCACACGGTTCGTGGCCGTGGACGACATCACCCACGTCGAGGCCCAGGGGGACTACGCCCGCCTCCACACCGACCGCGGCAGCCACCTCGTCCGCATCCCCCTGTCCACGCTGGAGGACCGCTGGCGCTCCCGAGGCTTCGTCCGCATCCACCGCCGCCACCTCGTCGCCCTGCGCCACATCGGCGAACTCCGCCTGGACGCGGGCACGGTGAGCGTCCTGGTCAGCGACGAGGAACTCCAGGTGAGCCGGCGCCACGCACGCGAACTGCGGGACCTGCTGATGAGGAGGGTCTGACGATGCCCGCGGACCCCGCCGAGCGCCGTGTCACCGTCACCGGCCCGCCGCGCCGCAGCCGCCGTACCTCCGGCTACTACCGGCCGCGCACTGAGATCGACGAGCAGACCACCCTCGGCCACACCTATGTCCGCTCCCTCATGCGCACCCAACTCCGGGCCGCTCTGGTCGTGTTCGCGGTCCTCGTGTTCCTCGTCGGCCCGCTCCCGCTGGTCTTCGCGGCCGCCCCCGAGGCGCGCCGCCTGGAGTGGCTGGTGCTCGGCTTCTGCCTCTACGCCCCGCTGATCCTGCTCGCCCGCTGGTACGTGCGCCGCGCCGAACGCAACGAGGAGGACTTCGTCCGCCTCGTCGAGGACCGATGAGCCGTCGCATGCCAGCACCGGTCCTGAACTCCCGCCGGGACGAGGCCGGATGAACTCCGGATACGCCGTCCCGGCCGTCGCCCTCGTCGTCGTCGCGACCGTCCTGGTCGGCGCCTTCGGCCTGCGCATCTCCCGTACGACATCCGACTTCTACGTCGCCTCGCGCACCGTCGGCCCCCGCCTCAACGCGGCCGCGATCAGCGGCGAGTACCTCTCCGCCGCCTCCTTCCTGGGCATCGCGGGCCTGGTCCTCGTCCAGGGCCCGGACATGCTCTGGTACCCGGTCGGCTACACGGCCGGCTACCTGGTGCTGCTCCTCTTCGTCGCCGCCCCGCTGCGCCGCTCCGGCGCCTACACCCTCCCCGACTTCGCCGAGGCCCGGCTCGCCTCACAGGCGGTACGACGGCTCGCCGGGGCGTTCGTCGTGGGCGTCGGCTGGCTGTACCTGCTGCCGCAACTGCAGGGCGCGGGGCTGACGTTGGCGGTGCTCACCGGCGCCCCGGACGCGCTCGGCGGCCTCATCGTGGCCGTCGTCGTCGTGGCCACCGTGGCCGCCGGGGGGATGCGCAGCATCACCTTCGTCCAGGCCTTCCAGTACTGGCTGAAGCTCACCGCGCTCCTCGTCCCCGCCCTCTTCCTGGTCCTCGCCTGGCAGGGCGCCGGCGCCCCCACCCACGCCTTCGACGAGCCCGCCACCTTCCGCGACCGGCGCACCGTCGACGTCCAGGACACCCTCGCCCTCAAACTCGACCGCCCCCTCACGATCACCGTCACCGGCACGGTGGACGGCCGCCCGCGCGAGGATGCCAGGGTCACCCTCCCCGAGGGCACCCACCGCATCGCCGCCGGCACCCGGCTGACCTTCGCCGAGGGCACCCGCGTCCCCGCCACCGACCGCGGCACCAACGGCGGCATGTCCACCTCGCTCGCCGAGAGCCGCGAGGAACGCCCGCTGTACGCCACGTACGGACTGATCCTCGCCACCTTCCTCGGCACCATGGGCCTGCCCCATGTCGTCGTCCGCTTCTACACCAGCCCGCACGGCGTCGCCGCCCGCCGCACCACGGTCGCCGTCCTCGCCCTGATCGGCCTCTTCTACCTCCTGCCACCCGTCTACGGCGCCCTCGGCCGCCTCTACACCCCGGAACTCACCCTCACCGGAGACGCGGACGCCGCCGTCCTGCTGCTGCCCGACCGGGTCGTCGGCGGCGTCGGCGGCGAGCTGCTCGGCGCGCTGGTGGCGGGCGGCGCCTTCGCCGCGTTCCTCTCCACCGCCTCCGGGCTCACCATGGCGGTCGCCGGAGTCCTCACCCAGGACGTCCTCCCGTCGCGCGGCGTACGGCACTTCAGACTCGGGACCGTGCTGGCGATGGCCGTACCGCTCGCGGCCAGCGTGCTGGTGGGCGGGCTGCCGGTGGCCGACGCCGTCGGGCTCGCCTTCGCCGTATCGGCCTCCTCCTTCTGCCCGTTGCTGGTTCTCGGCATCTGGTGGCGGCGGCTGACCCCGCCCGGCGCGGCCGCCGGGATGCTGGTCGGGGGCGGCTCGGCGTTCTGCGCGGTGGCCGCGACGATGGCCGACTTCCCGGGCACCGGGAACCTGCACGCCCTGCTCGCGTGGCCGGCCCTCTGGTCGGTGCCGCTCGGCTTCCTCACCATGATCCTGGTGTCCCTCGCGACCGCGAGCCGGGTGCCGCCCGGAACGGCCGCGATCCTGGCCCGCTTCCACCTGCCGGAAGAGCTGCACGCGGAGGTCAAGGCGTGACCGCGTCCCTCCGAGGCGAGACCGCGCCGCCGTCTCCCGGGGGGAGGCCGTGACCGGTTTCCTGGCCGGCCTCCTGGTCGCCGTACTCCCGCTGCTCGCCGCTGGTTTCTGGCTGGGCCGCCGCACCGCGCGCCCCGAGGGCCTCGGCGGCGGCCTCGGCACCCCCGTCGAGTACGCCACCTTCGAGACCCTGCACACCGCGTCCCTGGCCGCACCCCCGCTCCGCGCGGGCCTCACCGAGGAGACCGCCCGCCGGTCGGCCCGTCGGCTGCGCACCCTGCTCGGCACCGACGCCCTCTGTCTCACCGACCACGAGAGCCTGCTGGTCTGGGACGGCGTCGGCGGCCACCACCGCACCGAGATCATGGAACGCCTCGCCGGACCGCTGGAGTCCGGCCGCGGCGAGGCCTTCCGGCTGCACTGCGAGGTGCCCGACTGCCCGGTCCGCTGGGCCGTGATCGCCCCCCTCACCGTCGACGACCGGGTCCACGGCGCCCTGGTCGCCTGCGCCCCGCGCGAGTCCGCCGTGCTGGTCCGGGCGGCCGGCGAGGTCGCCCGCTGGGTCAGCGTCCAACTGGAGCTGGCCGACCTCGACCGCTCCCGGACCCGCCTCATCGAGGCCGAGATCCGCGCCCTGCGCGCCCAGATCTCCCCCCACTTCATCTTCAACTCGCTCGCGGTGATCGCCTCGTTCGTACGCACCGACCCCGAGCGCGCCCGCGAACTGCTCCTGGAGTTCGCCGACTTCACCCGCTACTCGTTCCGCAGGCACGGCGACTTCACCACCCTCGCCGACGAACTCCACGCCATCGACCACTACTTGGCGCTCGTCCGGGCCCGGTTCGGCGACCGCCTCACGGTCACCCTCCAGATCGCCCCCGAGGTGCTCCCGGTCACCCTGCCCTTCCTCTGCCTCCAGCCCCTCGTCGAGAACGCCGTCAAACACGGCCTGGAGGGCAAGACCGGCACCTGCCACATCCAGATCACCGCCCAGGACACGGGCGCCGAGGCCCTGGTCGTCATCGAGGACGACGGCGCCGGCATGGACCCCGTGCTGCTGCGCAGCATCCTGGCCGGCGAGACCAGCCCCTCGGGCGGCATCGGCCTGTCCAACGTCGACGACCGGCTCCGCCAGGTCTACGGCGACGACCACGGCCTCGTCATCGAGACCGCCCCAGGCGCGGGCATGAAGATCACCGCCCGGCTGCCCAAGTACCAGCCCGGAGTGCACCGGACCGCCCGCCTGACGACGGACTGAGCGGTCAGCCGCTCTGCTGGGTCATCACCATCGCCAGCGTCAGCAGCCCCAGCACCACCCACCCGAACCACAGCCAGCCGTTGCTGCCGAGCGCCACCGTGTAGGCCGTCACCACCACGAGACCGCCGACGGTGAGCACCCCCATCGCCTTGGTGGAGCCGTTGGAACCGTTCGAACCGTTCGCAGAACCGGGCATCGCGACACCCTCCTCAGGGTCCGTCCCCCTCCATGGTGCCCCCGTTCTGCTTCCGGACGGTGCAGACGGCGAAATGAAAGCCGGCCGTCCACGTGGCCTGACTCGTCCAGGAGTGCGCCTCGTACACGGAAGGATCGAATCCGTACTCCTGGGGCGGTACGTCCCGTGCGCACGCCTGGTCCTGCTGTTTCCCCGCTTTGGCCAGCGTCAGGTCGGCGGCCAGCCGCGTGAACCCGAGCACCTCCTCGTCGTGCGGCCCCGAGCAGGAGACGAGCTCAGCGGTCCGCCTGGGCGGCAGCCGGAGACAGTCCCGCTTCTGCATGGTGGCGTTGCCCACGAACGAGGCCCCCATCGTGCGGTACCCGTCGAGCGGCCCGTAGACGGGTCCGTGCGCCCCCAGCACCAGACAGGCCACCCGCCCTCCGGTCGCCTCGAACCCGTCCCCGCTCGGTACGACGGCGACGGGCCGCACATCCGCGAGCTTGCCGCGCAGCTCCCTGGTCCGCTCCTCGCACCCGGCGGGCCCCTTCTCACGAGCCTCCGAGGCGGAGGCCACCGGCACGAACGTCATCACCTGGCCGTCCGGCGCCCTGTCCGCGCAGGTCGGGTCGACGGTGAGGGTCGGGGTGCCCACGAAACGCGTCCCGCTGGACCACTCGGCGACCACACAGTCACCGCCCTTGAGGGGCTGCGCAAGGCCCACCAGGCTGCCGTACGGCGGCCCGGCCGCTGAACCGTGGCTCTCGTGCGCGATCGCCCACCAGATCCCGGCCCCGGCCAGCACCAGCCCCAGGGCGGCGGCGATGGCGGCACGCAGGGCATGCGGGTACGGACCGCGCCGGTGGCCGGGGCGGTGGCCGGACGGGGGGTCGGCCGGGGCGTCGGGCCGGGGAACGGGCGACGGGACCGGGCTCGACACGACGTCGGGCGCTCCGAAGCCGGGCACCTCCGGTGCGTCGCCCCAGGGCGGTGCGGAACCCGGATCGGTGCGCGTACGGACGTACGCATCCGCCTGCGACGACACGATCAGCGACAGCGCGGCCTCGGCCTCCACCGCCGACATCCGCCGCTCCGGATCCTTGACGAGCAGCGCGAGCAGCACCGGCGCCAGCGCACCCGCCCGCACCGGCGGACAGGGCTCGTCCGTCACCGCGGCGGAGATCTCCGAGTAGTCCGAACCCCGCTCGAACGGCCGCCGCCCCTCCACCGCGTGGTACAGCGTGCACCCCAGCGAGAACAGATCGGCGGCCGGCGTGGGCGGCCCGGCCATGACCCGCTCCGGCGCCACATACCCCGCCGTCCCGACCAGCGCCGACGGCTGCGTGTACCGGGTCTCGCCGCCGTACGGCTGCACCGAGATGCCGTAGTCCGTCAGCAGGACACGGGCATACGGCGCCCCGGTACGGTCGGGCGCCAGCAGGATGTTCGCCGGTTTCACGTCCCGGTGCATCAGACCCCGCTGGTGTCCGGCCGTCAGCGCGTCCAGGACGGCGAGGCCGATCCGGGCGCACTCGGCGGGCGGCAACGGGCCGCCCCGCCCCACCAGCACCCGCAGATCGACCGCGTCCGGCACGTACTCCATCACGATCCACGGCAGCCCGTCGTGCTCCAGCACGTCGTGCACGGTCACCACATGCGGATTCGCGCGCAGCCCGGCCGCGTGCCGCGCCTCCGCCCGGGCCCGCGCCACCCGGTCGGCGCGTTCCTGCTCGTCCGGACCCTGCAGCACCAGCTCCTTCAGCGCGACCTCGCACTCCAGGACCGGGTCGTGAGCGAGCCAGACATGCCCCATACCGCCGCTGCCCAGCTGCTTCAGCAGTACGTACCGGCCGCCGATGACCCGGCCGTCTCCTGACACAGGGGTTCCTTCGCCCATCCAGTCACTCCCGGGTTCGCGTTCGCGTGCGGTGTCACGTGGTGCCGGAGCCGGTACCGTCCGCCGGCACCGGTTCGCCGGGCGCGGCCGGTTCCGTTCCCGACGGAGAAGGGCCGGTGGCGCTGTGGGTGACGGACGGGGAGTCCGGCGGGCGCGCGGAAGCCGAGTCCGGCGGTGGATCCGAGGAGGCCGGCGGGGCGGGGGAGGCCCCCTGGTAGGCGGAGGAGGGCGGGTCCGAGGGCGGCAGCGGACCCGAAGCGAGGGGCGAGGACGCACGGGACGGCGTACCGGAGTCCGACGGCGTGTCCGACGAAGACACCCCCGACGGCGACGAGGACGACGATGACGTGGACCCCGGATCCGGCGACGTGGACCCCGGATCCGATGACGAGGACCCCGGATCCGATGACGTGGACCCCGGATCCGATGACGTGGACCCCGGATCCGATGACGACGAGGACCCCGAGATCTCCCCTCCCACGGATCCGGAGGACGACGATCCGCCGGACTCGTCGCCGCTCGTGCCCCCGGCCACCCGCAGGGTGACGTACTCCCCGAACGTCAGCCGTGTCCCCGCCACCGGGTCCGAGGCCAGTACCCGGGCGTCGTCGGGCGGCGGCTCGGCACTGTCGTAGGCGGCGGCCAGCTCCGCGCCGGAGAGCCGTCCGCTCGCCGCGCCGAAGGACAGGCCGACGACATCGGGGACGGCATGCTGCTCGCCGGTGCTGAACACGGTGTCGTGCGAGCCCGTCGTGCCGACCGGCCGCTCGAAGCCCCGCTCGGGGTCGGCGACATCGACGAGCGCGAGTTGCCTCAGCGGCCGCGCGGCGGGTCGTACCGCCGTCACCTCGTGCTCGTCGTACCCCGGCCACACCTTGTTGCCGTGCTCGAAGTCGACCTTGATGCGGCCGGCGTCGCCCTTGAAAGGCCGCAGCGGATTTCCGCACGAGCACTTCACGGCGGGCTGTCCCTGCTGATCGACGAGAACGGCGATTCCGGCCTGGAGCAGGGAGTCGTAGGACACTGCGGTGCCGCTTTTGTAATCGTGGTTTTTCACGAGGGTGTCGTGACGCAGGAGTACCGGAGTGAGTCGGTCGAGAAAATCAGGAATGTGTTCGGTCGAGATTTTGAAGACACCGGCCCATGCCTGTGCCTTTCGGTGATTCGCGGGATCGGTGAGGAATTTCTTGAGTTTCTCGACGTCGCAGATCGTCGGCTGCCGGGTTCCCCCGTAGAGACCGGGCGCGTCCCCCTGCTGCAGGTTGCCGCGCACCGGCAGTGAAGGGGCCTGTTTGTCGTGGCCGACCCCCTGGCCCTCGTCGAAGAACGGGTCGAGCGCCGGCACACCGACGGCGGCCGCCTTGACGTCGTGCGAGTCCCGCCCGCATCCGCTGAGTATCAGTACCGGCACCAGGACAACAAGCACACATGCCTGGTGCAAGAAAGCGCGAAGTGTCATCACCGCTCCCCCCGGCGGTTATCCCATCGCGCTTTATGCTACTGAACGAAAACCCTTTCAGCCCTTGCGTGCGTTCAGTGAGGCCAAATAGGCGTTGTACGCCTCGAGTTCCTTGTCGCCGTCCCGGTCGGCGGCCCGGTCCGTACGCCGGGCCTGGCGCTGCTCCGAGCCGTACCACTGGAACAACAGCGCGATCAGCACCAGCACGGACGGAATCTCACTGAACGCCCAGGCGATCCCGCCGGCCGCGTTCTGGTCGGAGAGCGCGTCGATGCCGAGCGAGGCGGCCGGGTTCTTGAACGTCTCCACCATCGGTTCCGACGCCATCATCAACGCGATACCGAAGAAGGCGTGGAACGGCATGCCCGCGAACAGCTCCAGCATGCGCATGAGATACCCCGGCCGGTGCGGCCCCGGGTCCACGCCGATGATCGGCCAGAAGAAGACGATACCGACGGCGAAGAAGTGGACCATCATCGCGATGTGCCCGGTCTTCGAGCCCATGAGGAAGTCGAACAGCGGTGTGAAGTAGAGCGCGTACAGGCTCGCGATGAACAGCGGGATCGTGAAGGCGGGGTGGGTGATGACCCGCATGTAGCGGCTGTGCAGCAGGGCCAGCAGCAGCTCACGCGGCCCCTTCCGGCCCTTCCCCGCGACCGGCAGCGCGCGCAGTGCGAGGGTGACCGGGGCGCCCAGCAGGACGAAGATGGGCGACAGCATGCTGATGATCATGTGCTGCACCATGTGCACGCTGAACATGACCATCCCGTAGTCGTTCAGCCTGGTGCACATCACGAGCATGACGGTCAGCACACCGACGACGAACGACACGGTCCGCCCCACGGACCACGAGTCCCCGCGCCGCCGCAGCCGCACCACACCCCACCCGTACAGAGCGAGCCCGGCCACACAGGCGACGAGAAAGAAGGGATCCGCCGACCACTCCAGCCCGCGCCCCAGCGTGAACGGCGGCAGATCCATGGTCATGCCGTGCCCGCTGTGATCCATCCGGCGGCTCCTGATTCGTGGGGGGTTGTGCGTTTCCTGCCGACCCCAGAGTAGAACCGCCCCCGACCGCACTTGCGACCGGGGGCGAGTGTCCCTACCTCCAGGAAGGCGCGGGGTTGTGTCAATATGCGGCTCCGCCGCGTGGGCGCGAGCAACCACGCAGGATCCGCACCCGGCGACGAACCGGCACCCCCTACGGCCCTGCCCCTACAGCACCGTCTCCGCCTCGTCGTACCGCCCGGAGGGAACCGTCTTCAACGTCTCCACGGCCTCGGCGAGCGGCACCATCACGATGTCCGTCCCCCGCAGCGCGGTCATGTGACCGAACTCGCCCCGGTGCACCGCCTCCACCGCATGCCACCCGAACCGCGTCGCCAGCACCCGGTCGTACGCCGTCGGCGTCCCGCCCCGCTGGACGTGCCCGAGGATCACCGGCCGCGCCTCCTTGCCGAGCCGCTCCTCCAACTCGATGGAGAGCTGCCGGGCGATCCCGGCGAACCGCTCATGGCCGTAGATGTCCTTGCCGCCCTCGTCGAACTCCATCGTGCCGGCCTTCGGCTTGGCCCCCTCCGCCGCGACGACGATCGCGAACCGCTTGCCCGCCTCGAACCGCTCGCCGACCCGGCGGGCCAACTCCTCGATGTCGAAGGGCCTCTCCGGTACGACGATGGCGTGCGCGCCGGCGGCCATGCCGGAGTGCAGGGCGATCCAGCCGGTGTGCCGCCCCATGACCTCGACGACGAGCACCCGCTGGTGGGACTCGGCGGTGGTCTTGAGCCGGTCCAGGGCCTCGGTCGCCACGCCCACGGCCGTGTCGAAGCCGAAGGTGACGTCGGTGACAGCGATGTCGTTGTCGATGGTCTTCGGGACGCCGACGATCGGCAGGCCCGCGTCGGACATCAGCCGGGCCGCCTTGAGCGTGCCCTCACCGCCGATCGGGATGATCGCATCGAGGCCGAGCTCGGCGACATGGCCCTTGGCCCGCTCCACACCGTCGCGCAGATGCGAGGGCTGGACGCGGGAGGAGCCGAGGATCGTACCGCCGCGGGCCAGGATGCCGGCCACGGCGTCGAGGTCGAGCTTGAGATAGTCGCATTCCAGGAGGCCCTTCCAGCCGTCCCGGAAGCCGATGACCTCGTCGCCGTGGTCGACGACGGCACGGTGCACGACGGACCGGATGACGGCGTTCAGGCCGGGGCAGTCGCCACCGGACGTGAGGACACCAATGCGCATAGCCCGAAACAACCTTCTTCACGTGGGCCGAGGACCGGACCACGCTGTCCGGCTGACAACGCGGCCACCCTACCGGCGTGAGGGGGTGCCTCCCTAGCGGGCGTCCGCCTGCTGGACGCGCCCGCACATGTGAGCGGACGCGCTGTCAGGCGGGCTCGGAACCGTGCCCGTGACGGCGCCCGGAACCGACCCCGCCGAAACGGTCAGGCAGGCTGCTGCGCGGACGCGATCCGCTCGTTGCGCAGGGCCTCGTACCAGCGGTCGTCGATCGGCGGCAGCGCGTTGACGTCGAGCGCCAGCTTCAGCAGCAGGTCGGCGATGAGCGGGTTGCGGGCGAGCACCGGCCCGTGCATGTACGTGCCGAAGACGGTCTCGTTGTACGCGCCCTCCGTGCCGTCCCCGGTGCCGTTGCCCCGGCCGAGCTGGACCCGGGCGAAGGGGCGGGCGGTGGGGCCGAGCTGGGTGACGCCCTGGTGGTTCTCGAACCCGGTGAGCTGGGGCAGCCCGAGCCGCGGGTCGATGTCGGCGAGGACGTCGCCGACGCACCGCTCCCCGGTGCCGCGCACGGTCGTCACGTCCAGCAGCCCGAGGCCCGGCTCCCGCTGCCCGAGGTCGTTGATGAACTCGTGCCCGAGGATCTGGTACCCGGCACACACGGAGAACACGATCGCGCCGTTCTCCACCGCCCGGTACAGATGCCCGTCGCGGCGCAGCCGCTCGGCGGCGAGCCGCTGCGGACGGTCCTCGCCGCCGCCGATCAGGTAGATGTCGCCGGAGGTCGGGATCGGCTGGTCACTGCGCACATCGAGCCGGGCCACGTCGAGACCGCGCTGCCGGGCCCGGCGCTCCACGACGAGCGCGTTGCCCTGGTCGCCGTAGGTGCTGAGCAGGTCCGGGTAGATCCACACCAGCCGCAGTTGGTTGTCGCTCATGAAGTCTTCGTCCTTCGTGGTCAGTTGCCGACGCGGCGGCGCAGGTCCTGGAACGCGGTGTAGTTCGCGATGACCTCGATACGGCCCGGCGGGCACATCTGCACGGCCTGGTCGAGCGAGTCGCAGACCTGGAAGTGCTGGTTCGCCACCTCCAGACGCACCGCGAGGTCCAGCTTGCGGTCACCCAGCACGAAGATCGGGTGGCCGGTGAGGCGCGTGTAGTCCACGTCCCACAGCCAGGAGGTGTCGGTGCCGTCCGCGCCGCGTGCGTTCACGGAGAGGATCACCGGGGCCGGCGGCGGGTCGATGAGCGAGAACGTCTCCAGCCAGCCGGCCGGATTCTTCGCCAGCAGCAGCCGCAGATCACGGTTCTGGAACTGCACGACGTCGTAGCGTCCCGCGACCGCCTGCACCTGGTACATCCGCTCCAGGGCGACCTGCGGCGGCACCCCGAAGACGGCGGCGACGGCGGCCGAGGAGGCGGCGTTCGCCTTGTTGGCACGGCCCGGCAGCTGCAGATGGATCGGCCAGGCGGAACCGTGCGGGTCGAGCACGTGGTCGCCCGACAGCACCCAGCTCGGGGTCGGCCGCCGGAACCCGCACTCGCCGCAGAACCAGTCGTCGCCCGGGCGCTGCATCACGCCACCGCAGGACGGGCAGGACCAGGCGTCGTCCTTCCACATCTGCCCGGCGGCGACCCAGACCACGTTGGGGGAGGACGACGCGGCCCACACCACCAGCGGGTCGTCGCAGTTCGCCACGATCACGGCCTTCGACCCCGCGAGGCCCTCCCGCCAGTTCTCGGCGAGCATCCGGGTCTCGGCGGCGCGGTCGAGCTGGTCGCGGGAGAGGTTGAGCAGGGCGATGCACTTGGGTGCGGTGTCCCGGGCCACCCCGGCCAGGTACTTCTCGTCGACCTCGATGACACCGAACTTCGAGTCCGAGCCACCGGCCAGCGCCGAGGTGATGCCGGCGGGCATGTTGGCGCCGAGCGCGTTCGAGACGACCGGCCCCGCGGCCTTCAGCGCCTCGGCGATCAGCCTGGTGGTCGTGGTCTTGCCGTTCGTCGCCGAGACGAGCGTGACGTCCAGGTGGGTGGCGAGCCGGGCGAGCAGGTCGGGGTCGAGTTTGAGTGCGACCCGGCCACCGATCACAGATCCGCTGCCGCGTCCCGCCGCCCGGGACGCCGCCGCGACCGCCTTGCCCGCGGTCACGGCGAGCTTGGCCCGCGGCGTGAGCGGGTCCGAGTTGCCTGCCATCAGTTCTCGATCCTCCTTGCGTACGCGCCGCGCCTCAGCCATCCGGCAACGTGGTGTGAGGCCAGCCTATCGAGATCCATTCGCACACCCGAATTCCGGCCCTCGCCTGCGCGGCGGGCAGGGCCTGATCCGAACCGTACCCTTGCGGCCATGCGACACGGTTCCATTCCGGGCTCCCGCGGGCGGGTCCGGCCCCTCACCCTGCTCGGCGACCCCGTTCTGCACGCCCCCTGCGCGGACGTCACCGACTTCGGCCCCGAACTCTCCCGACTGGTGGAGGACTTGTTCGCGACGATGTACGCGGCCGAGGGGGTGGGCCTGGCGGCGAACCAGGTGGGGGAGTCGCTGCGGGTGTTCGTCTACGACTGCCCCGACGACGAGGACGTCCGCCACCTGGGCCACGTGGTGAACCCGCGCCTGGTGGAGGCCGACGGCGTGACGATCCGCGGCCCCGAGGGCTGCCTGTCCCTGCCGGGCCTGGAGGCGGGGACAGAACGCTACGACCACGCGGTGGTCGAGGGCTTCACGGCGACGGGGGAGCCGATCACGATCCACGGCACGGGCTTCTTCGCGAGATGCCTGCAACACGAGACCGACCACTTGGAAGGCCGCGTCTACGCCGACCACGTCACGGGCTGGCGCAAGCGCAAGCTGATGCGACAGGTGGCCAAATCCTCTTGGCACCGGTGAGCGAATGCGCCCCGAAGGGGCGCTGGGCTGTATCGATATGCGGCTCCGCCGCGTGGGCGCGACCAGCCCCCACCGGCCGTGACACGGCGCACGACCGTCAGAACCCCGGACCACCTATTTTGTCCCCCGCCGCAGCCAGCCGCCCCCACAGCAAATCAGCCAGACTCTTGACCAGTTCGGCACGGGAACACGGCTGTTCCCCCAGCCACCAGTCCCCGGCCGCATGCATCATCCCGACGATCCCGTGCCCCCATACCCGGGCCAGCTGCTGGCTGTTCGGCCCCAGATCCAGCCGGTCCTCGATGACCTGAGCCAGTTCCTCACCCATCCTGCGCAGCAACGGAGCCGAGTGCTTCCCCACGTCAAACCCCTGCTCGGCCCCCGTGCTGCCCTCGGCAGGGTGCATCAGGAACCGGTACACCTGAGGCCGCGCCTCGATCGCCGCGAGGTACGTGTCCAACGTCGCCTCGACCCGCTCACGGCGCTCCGCCGGAGCGTCCAGTGCGGCCCGCAGTGAGTTCAGCAGCGCGTCCGTGTGCCGCTTGGCCAGCGCCGCGTACAGCCCGCCCTTGTCGCCGAAGTGGCGATAGAGGATGGGTTTGGTGATGCCGGCCTCGGCCGCGATCGCGTTCATGGAAGCCTGTGGACCGTCGCGCAGTACCACCCGGTCGGCGGCCTCCAGCAGCTCGCGCCGTCGGCGGTCGGCGGACCGCTGTTGTTCGGTCCGCTGTGTGGTGTCCATGTGCTCTCCCCACCCCGTGCTGTTTCGGTACTGCTCGCGCAAACTAACACCTGACAGCCATCCCGTATCGAACTGGCTGCCGAGGTGACCTCGGGAGTTGACTTTTCCTACCGACCAGTAACAGACTCGGGTTACCGCTAGTAACACATTATGCGCCGCCGCTGGAGGGGTCATGGCCGAGTTCACCATGGAGCTCAACGACGAACAGAAGGAGGTCCGGGACTGGCTGCACGGTTTCGCCGCCGATGTCATTCGTCCCGCGGCCGCCGAATGGGACGAGCGTGAGGAGACTCCCTGGCCGGTCATCCAGGAGGCCGCGAAGGTCGGTATCTACTCCCTCGACTTCTACGCCCAGCAGTACTTCGACCCCACCGGCCTCGGCATCCCGATGGCCATGGAGGAGCTGTTCTGGGGCGACGCGGGCATCGCGCTGTCCATCGTGGGCACCGGTCTCGCCGCCGTCGGCGTCCTCGCCAACGGCACCGAGGAGCAGATCGGCACCTGGATCCCGCAGATGTACGGCGACGCCAACGACGTCAAGGTCGCCGCGTTCTGCTCCTCCGAGCCGGACGCCGGCTCCGACGTGGGCTCCATGCGCACCCGGGCCGTCTACGACGAGGCCAAGGACGAGTGGGTGCTCAACGGCACCAAGACCTGGGCGACCAACGGTGGCATCGCCAACGTCCATGTCGTCGTCGCGGTCGTCGACCCGGAGCTCGGCTCCAAGGGCCACGCGTCCTTCATCGTCCCGCCGGGCACTCCGGGACTCGCCCAGGGGCAGAAGTTCAAGAAGCACGGGATCCGCGCCTCGCACACCGCCGAGGTCGTCCTGGACAACGCCCGCGTGCCGGGCTCCTGCCTGCTCGGCGGCAAGGAGAGGCTGGACGAGCGCCTGGCCCGGGCCCGGGAGCGGGCGAAGTCGGGCGGTGAGCGCGTCAAGAACGCGGCGATGGCGACGTTCGAGGCAAGCCGGCCCGCGGTCGGGGCGATGGCCGTCGGCACGGCACGTGCCGCCTACGAGGTCGCCCTCGACTACGCCATGACCCGTGAGCAGTTCGGGCGGCCGATCATCGACAACCAGGGCGTGGCCTTCCAGCTCGCGGACATGCGTACGTCCATCGACGCGGCCCGGCTGCTGGTGTGGCGGGCGTCCTGGATGGCGATCAACGGGAAGCCGTTCACGGCCGCCGAGGGGTCGATGTCGAAGCTGTTCGCCAGCGAGACGGCCAAGAAGGTCACCGGGCAGGCGATCCAGATCCTCGGTGGCAACGGCTACACGCGGGAGTACCCGGTGGAGCGGATGCACCGGGATGCGGCGATCTACACGATCTTCGAGGGTACGAGTGAGATCCAGCGGCTGGTGATCGCCCGGACGCTGTCGGGGATGCCGATCCGGTAGCCGCCGTTCGGGGTGCTGCGCGACACGGTCTGCGGGCGCGTCGTGGCTGGTCGCGCAGTTCCCCGCGCCCCTTTGGGGCGCATCCACTTACCGGAGTTTCAAAGGCGTCAACTGCTCGATGTCGTAGCGCTTGCGGAGTGCCTCGATCGCCTCGTGGTCGGGGGGACCGCCGCTTCCCAGGATCTCCAGCAGCTCCTCGAAGTAGCGCTCGTGATCCGGTGGCGGGGAGGCCTGGAAGAACATCCGTGCCGGGGCCTTTGTCGGGTTGGCGAAGGCGTGTGGGCAGCCGGGCGGTACGACGATCACCGTGCCCGGGGTCGCCCGCATCACCCTGCTGCCCGAACTCGACTGCCACTTCTGCCAGTTGTCGGGGGTGCGGATGCGGGGCTCGAAGGCGAGGACGTCCAGCTCGCCTTCGAGGACGTAGAACAACTCCTCGCTGCGGGTGTGCACATGGGCGCCCACGTCGAAGCCCGGCGGGACCTCCACCTCGAAGGTGGATGCGCTCCGCGAGTGCGTGCCCGTCACCTTGAAGGTGACGCGCTGGGCCGGCGTGTGGACCACACGCCCATGACCAGGTGGCACAAGGAGTCCCTCGGTCGTCGTCATGGGGCGCTCACCACGTCACCGGAAGGGCCTCGGGCCCCCGGATCAACGCCCCCTTCTTGAAGGGGACCTGGTCCGGGGGTACCGCGAGCCGCAGCCCGGGCAGCCGGTCGAGGAGGGTGTCGACCAGCAACTCCTCCTCCAGCCTGCCGAGCTGGCCGCCGGGGCAGTAGTGCGGGCCGAACCCGAAGGAGATGTGCGGGTTGGGACTGCGGGCGAGGTCGATCGTCTCGGGGTCCGCGAAGACCTCCGGGTCGCGGTTGGCGGCCAGGTACGAGACGTAGACCGCATCGCCCGCCCGGATCCGTACGCCCCCGATGTCCACGTCAGCCATGGCGATCCGGGACAGCCCGACCGCGCTGCGGTGCGGGATGTAGCGCAGGAGTTCGTCGATCGCCCGGGGGCGGATCGCCGGCTCGGTGCGCAGCCGGTCGAGGAGGTCGGGCCGGGCGAGCAGCAGGTAGAACATCTGCCCGCTGTTGTTGGTGACCGCCTCGCCGCCGATCTGGAGGAGGACGGCGAGACCGACGGCCTCCTCCAGGGTGATCTCACAGCGGCCCACGGCGGTGCCGAGCAGGGAGGTCACGTCCTCGCCGGCACTGCCGTCGCGCAGCGCGATGAGGTCACCGAAGTAGGCGCTCATCTCACGCTTGGCCCGCTCGCTGACCTCCTTGCCGTGGCTGGAGGACAGGATCAGCTGGGTCCAGAGGTGCATGGTGTGCCGGTCGGCGGCAGGGACGCCCATCACCTCGCAGATCACCGCGATGGGGAACGGGCTCAGGACCGTCGCGGTGAGATCGGCGGGCGGGCCGTCCTGGACGAGTTTGTCGACGAGCTCGTCCAGCATCCGGCGCGCCTTCTCCCGGACCCGCTCCACGCCCTTGGCGGTGAGCGCGGCGGCCACCGAGCGGCGCAGCCGCGTGTGGTCGGGCGGGTCCAGGAAGCCGACCGCACCGCGATCGGGGATGAAGTGCGGGGCGAGCCTGGTGACCGGGTGGTCCAGCACCGCCTTGCGGCTGAACCGGGGGTCGTTGGCCACCGCTCGTACGTCGTCGTACCGGGTGACCAGCCACGCCCAGCCCTCGCCGTTCGGCAGCTGGATGCGGGTGATCGGACCCTCCCGCATGAGTTCCGCCAGGGTGGGGTCGAAGTCCACCCCCGTCAGGTCCGGCACTTCCCAGTACCGGACCGGACAGGCGTCCTCGCCAGGAGCTTCGTCGGCGGGGTCGAGTCGTTCCGTGAGTGTCATCTCGGTCAGTCCGCCCCTTCGTCCGAACGCCGCCAGCGACCCAGCGACATCTCCGCGGTGATGCCGGGACCGAACCCGGCGAGCAGTCCGCGCGCCCGGTGCTCGGCACCGCCCTCGTCGAACATCCGGCGCAGTGCGTCCAGGACGACGGCGCTGGCGATGTTGCCGTACTCGGTGAGCGTGGCCCGGCTGAACCGGAACGCGTGCGGATCGACCTGGAGGAACTTGCTGAGGTCGTCCAGGATCCGTGGGCCGCCCGCGTGGACTATGTAGAAGTCCAGGTCGGAGGCGTCCCAGCCGTGCAGTCCTGCCAGGTCCTGGAGCGCCGGTGCGAGCGGCTCCATGGTCGCCGGGACCCGCTTGTCCAGCAGGAAGTGGAACCCGGTGGCCCGGACGTCGTACATGATCCACTCTTCGGTCTTGGGGATCAGGTACGACCCGTTGCGTTCGAGCTCGACGCCGTCGCCGCCCTTGCCGCGGACCACGGCGGCGGCGATGCCGTCACCGAACAGGCCGTTGGACAGGAGCGAGCCGACACCGAGGTCGGTCGGCTGGTAGCACAGCGAGCAGAACTCGCAGGCCACGATGAGCGCGTTGGCGTCCGGGTACGCCGAGCAGAAGTCGTGCGCCCGGTTGATCGCCGCCCCGCCGGCCGCACAGCCGAGCTGCGCGATCGGGATCTGGCGGGTGGTCGAGTCGAAGTCCATCTCGTTGATCAGCCACGCCGTGAGCGAGGGCATCATGAAGCCCGTGCACGAGACGTAGATGATCACGTCGATGTCGCTGGTGAGCAGTTCGGCGTCGTCGAGTGCCCGCTGGATGACTGCGGGGACCCGGGCCTTGGCCTCGACCTCGTAGAGCTTGTTGCGCTCCTCGAAGCCGGGGTGCTTGAGGGTTTCCTCGATCGGCTGCACGATGTGCCGGGTACGAACGCCCGTGTTCTCGATCAGTCTCAGCGCCAATGGCAGCTGCGGGTTGTTCTCGTGGTGGGAGCGCGCCAGTTCCAGCGTCTCCTCCATCGTGATCACGTACTCCGGGACCGACACTGAGGGCTTGCACAAAGTCGCCATGAACCGTGCCTGCTTTCAGCCTTCCGGCGGGTTTGGGCCCGCCGGCCAGAAGGTGGTTCACCTCAGGAGGTGGTTCCCTCACGATCACCCGTGAGGGCGATGATCTCGCGCCGGACTACTCCGAACCGGTGACCCCGTGTCAGGGTCGGATCAGCACAGAGGTACCTCGACGAGGAGGACGCGATGCCCGGCACGGCCGCGGAAATGCTGAAAACCACCAGGTCAGAGCTTGCCCCGGACCCGAACGCCAATCCATTGGTCCGCTCGTCGCCAGCGGCCGGGCGAGTCTGGGGACACTCGCCGCACTGGCCCTGGAACAACACCGGGTGATCCCCGCCGACCGGCGCGCGTTCCTGCATCTGGCGCAGCGCGCCGACGGGGAGCAGGCGGCCGCAGGGTTCTTCACCATGCTGGCCGAGGGCGAGGAGCTGGCGGCAGAGCGGCTGGGCGCGTTCATGGTGGCGTGCGAAGTGGATCAGCGACGCATGCAGGCGTACGAGCCCCTGCCGGGCTGCCAGGCGTACCCGGCGTACATCTCCTGGCTCGCCCTCAACGCCGCCCCGACGGACGCGGTCCTGGCCATCACGGCCAACTTCGCGACATGGGGGACGTATTGCGCGCGCATCGCCCAGGGCCTGCGCGCGCACTACGGCTTCACGGACGAGGCCTGCGCGTTCTTCGACTTCTTCGCAGAACCGGCCCCGGCGCTGGACGAGCAGGCAGAGGCAGCGGTGCGGGCGGGACTGGACACCGGCCGCCTCGACACAGGCTCGGCGTACACCTACGGCCGTCTGCTCCAGGCCTATGAGGCGATGTTCTGGTCGGCGTTGGGCGAAATTCCCTAGGGGCGCGGGGAACTGCGCGAGCAACCCCCGCCGACCCGCACCCGCCGAACTACCCCTGCTGCCCACTGCTATGGGCGATACAAGCCACGTCGATCCGATCCGCAAGCTTCGCGAGCTCAATGGTCAGAGCGGCAACCGTGTCCTCGTCGAGCCCACTCTCCCCGGCCTCCACAAGCCGCAGCCACCGCCCGCCCATGGTCCGCAACAACTTACTCACGTCGGCCGCAGCCACCTGCAAGGTCCCGCGGTCGTCGACGACCAGAGGCAGAGTCACTTCGCGGTTCACACCCGGATCGTAGCCGCGTAACCGTCACGCACCCTGCCAAACGGTGGTGATGTTGCAGAACTCCCGGATTCCGTGCCCGGACAGCTCACGCCCGTATCCGGACCGCTTCACACCCCCGAAGGGAAACGCCGGGTGGGAGGCGGTCATGCCGTTGACGAACACGCCACCGGCCTCCAGATCCCGTACGAACCGGTCCACCTCGGCCTCGTCCCGCGTCCAGACGTTCGAACTCAGTCCGAAGGGCGAGTCGTTGGCGATGAGCACCGCCTCGTCCAGGTCCCCGGCCCGGTACAGCGTGGCCACCGGCCCGAACGCCTCCTCGCGGTGGATGCGCATGTCGCGGTGGATCCCGGCGAGTACGGTCGGCGGATAGAACCAGCCGGGCCCGTCCGGCCGCTGCCCGCCGCACAGCACCTGAGCACCCGACCGCTTCGCGTCCTCGACCAGCTCCTCCAGATCCTTCCGCCCCTGCTCGCTGGAGAGCGGCCCGACATCCGTCCCCTCGTCCATCGGGTCACCCATGCGCAGCTCCGCCATGCCCGCCACGAACCGCTCGGCGAACGCGTCGTAGACGTCCGTGTGGACGATGAACCGCTTCGCGGCGATGCACGACTGCCCGTTGTTCTGCACGCGCGCGGTGACCGCGATCTTCGCGGCCCGGTCGATGTCGGCGGACGGCATCACCACGAAGGGGTCGCTGCCGCCCAGTTCAAGCACCGTCTTCTTGATCATCTCCCCGGCGGTGGACGCGACCGCGCGGCCCGCCGGCTCGCTGCCCGTGAGCGTCGCCGCCCGCACCCGCTCGTCGCGCAGGATGTCGTCGACCGCGCCGGAGCCGATCAGCAGCGTCTGGAAGCAGCCCTCGGTGAAGCCCGCCCGGTGGAAGAGGTCCTCCAGGTACAGGGCGGTCTGCGGGACGTTCGACGCGTGCTTGAGCAGGCCCACGTTGCCCGCCATCAGCGCGGGCGCGGCGAACCGGACCACCTGCCAGAGCGGGAAGTTCCACGGCATCACGGCGAGCACCGGCCCGATGGGGCGGTAGCGCACCCGCACCCGCGAAGCGCCCGAGTCCTTCACGTCCGTCTCCGCCGGCTCCTCGTCGGCCAGCAGTTCCTCCGCGTGGTCGGCGTACCAGCGCATCGCCTTCGCGCACTTCGCGGCCTCCGCGCGAGCCTGCTTGACCGGCTTGCCCATCTCGGTGGTCATCGTGCGCGCGATGTCCTCCTGGTCCGAGTCCAGCAGGTCCGCGGCCCCGTGCAGCAGCCGGGCGCGCTCGGCGAACGTGGTCGTGCGGTACGTACGGAACGTGGCCTCGGCGAGTTCGAGCCGGCGTTCCAGCTCGTCCTCGTTCATGGCCTCGAACGTTTCGAGCGTCTCACCGTTCGCCGGGTTGACCGTCGCGATGGGCATGGCTGACCTCCCTGGGAGCGGGCTTGCTAAGACCTTCCCGCGCGGCTCCCGGGACCGCAACGCGTGGGCGTCCCTTCAGCCCGAGTGCTCCGCCAGCCGGTCGAGAAACGCGGCCTGCGCCTTGACGATCAGCTCGCGGGCCCGGTCGGGGGTCAGCCAGGCCACCCGGTCCAGCTCCGGGAACTCCTGGATCCGGCCCGACCGCGGCGGCCACTCCATCTCGAAGGTGCCGGGGGCGATGGCCGCCGGATCCAGGTCCGCCTCGATCGCCCACGCCGTCACGATCTTGCCGTTGGTCTGCCGGACCTCGCCCAGCTCGATCGCCTCGCCGTCCGGCGGCGGCAGGCCCAGCTCCTCCTGGAACTCGCGGCGGGCCGCCGCCCAGGCCGGCTCCTCCGGCCCGTACTCGCCCTTGGGGACGGTCCACGCACCCGCGTCCTTCTTCGCGAAATAGGGGCCGCCCATATGGCCGAGCAACACCTCAAGACCCTCACCGGTATGCCGGAACAACAGCAGTCCCGCGCTTCGCTTCGGCTCCGTCAACGCCGTACCTCCGGGTGGGCGGCCAGCAGGGACTCCACCGTATCCGCCTCCTCCGGCCGCTTGTCCTCGCGGTAGCGGACGACCCGGGCGAAGCGCAGGGTGACTCCGGCCGGGTAGCGGGTGGACCGCTGCAGACCGTCGTAGGCGATCTCGACGACGAGTTCGGGGCGTACGGTCACCACCCAGCCGTCGTCCGAGACCTCCAGCTCCTTCAGCCGGGCGGTCTGCCACTCCAGCATCGCGTCGGTCATGCCCTTGAAGGTCTTGCCGAGCATGGCGAAGGTGCCGTCCGGGGCGAGTGCGCCGAGGTGGAGGTTGGAGAGCTTGCCGGTGCGCCGGCCGTGTCCCCATTCGGCAGCCAGGACGACCAGGTCGAGGGTGTGCACCGGCTTGACCTTCAGCCAGGAGGCGCCCCGGCGGCCCGCGCTGTAGGGCGCGTCGAGGGCTTTCACGACCACGCCCTCGTGACCGCGTTCCAGGGTGGCGGCGAGGAACTCTTCGGCCGCCGGCGTGTCCGCCGGCCCCGACACCAGCGCCCGGCGCACCCGCATCGGCTCGGGGACCAGCCGGGCCAGTTCCGCGTGCCGTTCGGCGAAGGGGAGGTCGAGGAGATCGTGGTCGCCGACCGAGAGCGCGTCGAAGAAGACGGGGGAGACCGGGACCTCCTCCGCGGCCTTCGCGACATCCACCCGGGAGCCGACCCGGCCCGCCGTCTCCTGGAAGGAGCGGGGGCGGCCGGCGGCGTCGAAGGAGATCACCTCGCCGTCGAGGATGAACCGGTCACCCGTCAACTCCCGTGCTACTGACGTCACTTCGGGAAGGCGGTCGGTGATGTCGTCGAGCGTGCGGGTGAAGATCCGGACCATGTCGCCGTCCCGGTGGACCTGGACCCGGATGCCGTCCAGCTTCTCCTCGACCACGCACGCGCCCAGCTTCGCCACCGCCTCGGCGACCGAGGAGGCGGTCTGCGCCAGCATGGGCAGCACCGGCCGCCCGACGGTGAGGCGGAAGCGGGCGAGGGCGGGCGGGCCGTCCGCCAGCAGCGCCTCGGCCACCGCCTGGAGCGACCCGGCGAGCATCACGGCCCGCCGGACGTCCGCCGGGTCCGCGTCCGTCGCCTGCGCGAGCCCTTCCACGGCCACCGCGTCCAGGGCGCCCTGCCGAACCTCACCCGTGATCAGGCCGAGCAGGAAGCACTGCTCTTCCGCCGTGGCCGCGCCCATCAACTCGCCCACGATCCTGCCGCGTTCGGCCTGCGAGCCGGGTCCGGAGACCTTACCGAGACCGGTGAGGCGGGCGTCCACCTCGCGCACGGTGAGGGATGGTTCGGCGGCTGCCGCGACCGGTCGGCCCAGCACCTTCCAGCCGACACCGAGGCGGCCCTGCGGGAGCCGCCCGGCCAGGTAGGGGATGACGATCGGCACGTCGTCGGGGGCCGTCTCCCGGAAGAGCTCGGCGAGCAGCGCGGTCTTGCGGGACCTGGCCGCGGTGGCGGCCACCTCCCGGGACACTTCGGCGAGCCGGGTCAGCAGCATGCAGCCATGGTGCTACGGACGGGGCCCGACGACACCCGTACGTCCCCGCACGGCGTCCGCGTGGGGGTCACGCCGAGGCGGTTCCGTACACCTGCGCGGCGTTGGGGCGCGGCGCGGGGCGGTGGTGGGCCGCCGGGCCTTCGGCGAAGGCGCGCAGCAGGTTCTCCGTGGTGCGGGTGACGAAGGCGCGGGTAGCCGCGTCCATGCCATGGTGCCGGCTGCCGTCGCCGGTGGCCGCCATCAGGGCCTCCACCCAGCGCATGGTGCCGGTCGCGAAGACCCCGGCGCCGCTCGGCACGGTGTAGTACGCCGAGTCGCCGTGGCTGCGCCGGCCGTCGCACACCAGGGGGGAGTGGGCCGTGATCTCCAGCGGGCCGGGGGCGGCCGTGCCGGGGAGGACCCGGTCGTACTCGGCGCCCACGAGATGGCCGAAACCCTCGCCCGCGTGGACTCCGGTGCCCTCGTACAGCCAGTGGTCCGGCGCCGTGACGATGTAGGGGGCGTCCACCGGGTAGCCCTCGTAGAGCACTCCGGTGAGCGAGGACTCCGGGTTGGCGCCCGGTGCCGCGCGGAAGTCGGTCGTGACCAGGGCGGGCCGGGCGGGGAAGCAGGGGTCCGCGGTGTACGAGGACTTGTAGCAGACGACGGTACGGCCGGGGCCGGTGTCCGACGCCTCTATCCGGACGCGCCGGAAGCAGGTGTTGGCACCGAGGAAGGCGATGTTGGTACCCGCGTCCCGGGCGGCCGTGACATGGCGGCGCTGCTCGGGCGTCCAGTACTCGTCGTGCCCCAGGCAGACGACGGCGGTGGCCCCGGCCAGCACCCCGGGGTCGGCGTGCACGTCCGTCCCCGTGGTGTAGGCGAGCGGGATGCCCAGCCGCTCGGCCAGTACGACCGCCGCCCACTCGTAGACCAGGAACTTCTCCGCGCCGTTCTGGTCGTAGGGCCGGTCGAAGGTGACGGCCAGCGAGCGGCCCGCGTAGCCGCCGTCGGAGCCGGCGTAGAGGCTGAGCCCGCCCCACCTGTTGTACGCCTGCCAGGTCGCCGGGGCGTGCAGGAGGACGGTACGGCCCGCACCGTGCGTGGAGCGCAGGACCAGCGGGACGTACCGCTGATGGCCGCTCTCGGCCTCCAGACGCAGCAGGTACGCGCCCTCCGGCCAGCCGGTCGTGTCCACGGTGAGCGTGCGCGGCCAGTCGGCGCGCACGGTGCGGGTGGCGGAGAGGATCCCCGGAGACCGCTGGGCGCGGCCCGGGATGCGCGGGGAGAACCAGACACGCCGGGCCTGTTTCCCGCCGTACCAGCCGACCCGCAGCGCCGAGACCCGGAAGGCGGCGGCCGTGGTCGAGACGGACAGGCCGAACTCCTCGCCCGGCGTCACGCTCACCCGGTCGGCGTAACCGGCGATCGCGTCGGGAGCGCCGAGGGACCCGATGCGCCAGTCGGCGGTCCCCGGACGGCCGCGCTCCGCCTCGGGCAGCCGGGCGTCGTGGGCGGCGGACCCATGGGCCGGGGCCAACTGCTCGCAGGCCGCCGCCGCGCCGAGTCCGACGCCCGCGCACAGCCCGAGGAACCGCCTGCGCGCGGGCCCGGACCCGGGCACGGACGACGACTCCTGCCGCTCCGGACCGTCCACACCGCCTCCTCGGCCCCCGCTCGCCGTCACTGTCCCGGGCTCCCCGGTCCCGGCGCGTCGTCACTGTCCCGGGCTCCCCGGACCCGGCGCGTCGTCACTGTCCTGGGCCTCCTGGGCCCGGCTCGTCGTGGGGTCCGGGCCGCCTGGGCCCGGGGCGTCGTCCGCGGTCCCGGCCGCCCCGCCCCGGCTCTCAGGCAGCGGCCCGGCCGCCCTGGACCCGGCTCCCCATCACATTCCCGATCGCCCCTGTCGGCGGCCGGGTGCGCTTCGGTGACCGTAACCCTCGTGGCCCGGCCGTGCACGGCGTGCCGCTGCCGGATTGACAAACGGGGGTTGCCGAAACTGCAATGCCTTGCATGACTACGGACGACGTTCTCGCAGAGGTCGGACCACGGCTGCGCCGGATCCGCAAGGAGCGGGAGGTCACCCTCGCCGCTCTCTCCGAGACCACCGGTATCTCGGTCAGCACCCTCTCCCGGCTGGAGTCGGGGCTGCGCAAGCCCAGCCTGGAGCTGCTGCTGCCGATCGCGCAGGCCCATCAGGTGCCCTTGGACGAACTGGTCGGCGCCCCGCCGGTCGGCGACCCCCGGGTGCGGGCCAAGCCGATGGAACGGTACGGCCGCACCTTCTGGCCGCTCACTCGGCAACCGGGCGGCCTCCAGGCCTTCAAGGTGGTCGAACCGAAGCGGAAACTCGACCCCGAGCCGCGCACCCACGAGGGCTACGAGTGGTTGTACGTGCTGGCGGGGAAGCTGCGGCTGGTGCTGGGCGAGCACGATGTCGTCCTCGCACCGGGGGAGGCGGCGGAGTTCGACACCCGGGTGCCGCACTGGTTCGGCTCGACGGGGGAGGGGCCGGTGGAGTTCCTCAGCCTGTTCGGGCCGCAGGGGGAGCGGATGCATGTCCGGGCGCGGCCCAGAAGCAAGGAGTGACGCTGTTACCTCGGACACGGTTCCCTCGGCGGCAAGCGACCGCTTAGTATGCGGTGGACCCTGACGAAGCAGTCTGTGGAGGCACCGCATGCAGGCATGGCAAGTGCACGAGAACGGTGAGCCGAGCGAGGTGATGCGGCTCCAGGAGGTGGAGCGGCCCACGCCCGGCGACGGCCAGGTCCTGCTGAAGGTGCGTGCCGCCAACATCAACTTCCCCGATGTGCTGATGTGCCGGGGCCACTACCAGGTGCGGCCCCCGCTGCCGTTCACCCCGGGCGTGGAGATCTGCGGCGAGACCGAGGACGGGCGCCGGGTGATCGCCAACCCCGTGCTGCCGTACGGCGGTTTCGCCGAGTACGCCGTCGCGGACGCCGCCGCCCTGCTGCCCGCGCCGGACTCGCTGGACGACGCCGAGGCCGCCGCGCTGCACATCGGCTACCAGACGGGCTGGTTCGGCCTGCACCGCCGGGCCGCGCTCCAGGCCGGCGAGACGCTGCTGGTGCACGCCGCCGCGGGCGGGGTCGGCAGCGCAGCCGTACAGCTGGGCAAGGCGGCCGGGGCGACCGTCATCGGTGTCGTCGGCGGCGCCGACAAGGTCGCGGTGGCCCGCGAGCTCGGCTGTGACGTCGTCATCGACCGGCGTGCCGAGGACGTCATCGCCGCCGTGAAGGAGGCCACCGGCGGCCGGGGCGCCGACGTGATCTTCGACCCGGTGGGCGGGGAGGCCTACACCCAGTCGGCCAAGGTCGTCGCCTTCGAGGGCCGGATCGTCGTCGTCGGCTTCGCCAGCGGCACCATCCCGAGCCCGGCGCTCAACCACGCCCTGGTGAAGAACTACTCCATCCTGGGTCTGCACTGGGGCCTGTACGCCACCAAGAACCCCAAGCTGATCCCGCACTGCCACGAACAGCTCACCGAACTGGCCGCGAGCGGTGCCATCAAGCCGCTGGTGAGCGAGCGGGTGCCGCTGTCCGAGGCCGCGGCAGCCGTGCAGCGGGTCGGTGACGGTGTCACCACCGGTCGCGTCACCGTCGTACCGAAGGGAGCCGCAGCATGACCGACGCTGCCGAACTGGGGCGCCGCACAGCCGAGTTGCTGGCCGCGCACCCGCCCGCCTCGACCGAGAAGCTCGACTTCCTCAAGGCCCGGTTCGATGCCGGGCTGGCCTGGGTGCACTACCCGGAGGGCCTCGGCGGCCTCGGCGCCCCGCGCTCCCTCCAGGTCGTCGTGGACGCCGAGTTGGAGGCCGCAGGCGCCCCCGACAACGACTCGCGCCGCAACGGCATCGGGCTCGGCATGGCCGCGCCGACCATCCTCAAGTACGGCACGGAGGAGCAGAAGCAGCGCTATCTGCGGCCGCTGTGGATCGGGGAGGAGGTCTGGTGCCAGCTCTTCAGCGAGCCGGGGGCCGGCTCCGACCTGGCCGCGCTCGGCACCCGGGCCGTCCGTGAGGGCGACGAGTGGGTCGTCAACGGGCAGAAGGTGTGGACGTCCGGCGCGCACAACGCCCGCTGGGCCATCCTCATCGCCCGCACCGACCCCAACGTGCCCAAGCATGCGGGCATCACCTACTTCATCTGCGACATGACCGACCCCGGCGTCGATGTCCGCCCGCTGCGGCAGGTCACCGGCGAGGCCGAGTTCAACGAGGTCTTCCTCACCGACGTCCGCATCCCCGACTCGCGCCGCCTCGGCGCGATCGGCGACGGCTGGCGGGTCGCGCAGACCACGCTCAACAACGAGCGCGTCGCCATCGGCGGTATGCGGCTGCCCCGCGAGGGCGGCATGATCGGCCCGGTCGCCCAGACCTGGCGCGAGCGCCCCGAGCTGCGCACCCACGACCTGCACCAGCGGCTGCTGAAGCTGTGGGTCGAGTCCGAGGTCGCCCGGCTCACCGCCGAACGGCTGCGCCAGCAGCTGGTCGCCGGACAGCCCGGCCCCGAGGGCGCCGGCATGAAGCTCGCCTTCGCCCGCCTCAACCAGGAGATCAGCGGCCTTGAGGTCGAACTCCGCGGCGAGGAGGGCCTGTTGTACGACGACTGGACCATGCGCCGGCCCGAACTCGTCGACTTCGTCGGCCGGGATGCGGGCTACCGCTACCTCCGTGCCAAGGGCAACAGCATCGAGGGCGGGACCAGCGAGGTCCTGCTGAACATCGTCGCCGAGCGCGTCCTGGGCCTGCCCTCGGAGCCGCGCACCGACAAGGACGTCGCCTGGAAGGACCTCGCCCGATGACCGACCTGCTGTACTCGGAGGAGGAAGAGGCGCTGCGAGCCGCGGTGCGGGATCTGCTGGCCGACCACTGCGACGCGCCCGGTGTCATCGCCCGCACCGAGTCCGACGCCCCGCACGACCTGGCGGCCTGGAAGGCCCTCACGGACGGCATGGGCCTCGCCGGGCTGCTGGTGCCGGAGGAACTGGGCGGCCAGGGCGCCTCGCACCGCGAAGTCGCGGTCGTCCTAGAGGAGTTGGGGCGGGCCGTGGCGCCCGTGCCGTATCTGACCAGTGCCGTGGTGGCGACCGAGGCGCTGCTGGCCTGCGGCGACGAGGAGCTGCTCGGCAAGCTGGCGTCCGGGCGGACGATCGGGGCCCTGGCCGTAGGGCTGCAGGTCGCTCCGGGGGCCGCGTACAAGGCCGTACGCGTCGAAGACGGGCGTCTGTACGGCAAGCTGAGCGGGATCGCGGACGCGGTCGCCGCGGACGTGCTGCTCGTGCCCGGGGACGACGGCGGGCTGTACGCGGTCGCCGCGGACGCGGTGGGCATCGCTCCGCAGGTCGCCTTCGACCTGACCCGGCCGCTCGCCACGGTCACCCTCGACGGGGCGGCCGGGCGTCGCGTGGGTGACGCGGAGCCCGCGGTACGGCGTGCGCTGCGGGCCGGTGCCGGGCTGCTGGCCTCCGAGCAGTTCGGGGTCGCCGAATGGACGCTGACCGAGACCGTGCGGTACCTCAAGGAGCGCAAGCAGTTCAACCGGCCGGTGGGCGGGTTCCAGGCGCTCAAGCACCGGCTGGCGCAGCTGTGGCTGGAGGTCGTCAACCTGCGGGCCGCCGCGCGGGGGGCCGCCGACGCGCTGGCCTCCGGCGAGGATGCGGATGTGTTGGTGGCCGTTGCTCAGGCCTACGCGGCGCCGGTCGCGGTGCATGCGGCTGAGGAGGCGCTGCAGTTGCATGCGGGTATCGGCATGACCTGGGAACATCCGATCCATCTGTATCTGAAGCGGGCCAAGGCGGATTCGATCGCCTTTGGTACGGCGGGGGCACACCGGGAAGCCCTGGCCGCTCTGGTGGATCTTCAGGCGCCGTGATGTGACAGTTTTCGGGTGCGGGTGTGTGGGGGCTGGTCGCGCAGTTCCCCGCGCCCCTTCGGGGCGCCTGTGCCGGGGTTCGTATGACATGAACCGGGGGTGGCAGTCCGGCCAACCTCCTGTGCAGGTGCGCCATTTGGTGCTTGCTCGAACGCATACTCCCTGGGGTCACCTATGGCCCTACAAGGGAGGCAGAACGTGGCCCTCACCACCCGTCGCAGAGCCCTCACCACCCTCGGTGCCGCCCTCGCGGTTGCCGTCGTGCTGCCCGGATCGCAGGCCCGGGCGGTCGGCGGTCACCGCGGCCGGCAGCCGCTGTTGCGTGCCCACGCCCACAACGACTACGAGCACACCCATCCCCTCTTCGACGCCCTCGGCCACCGCTTCGGCAGCGTCGAGGCCGACATCTTCCTCGTCGGCGACCAGCTCCTCATCGGCCACACCGTGGACGACCTCGACCCGAGCCGCACCCTGGAGTCCCTCTACCTCGACCCGCTGGCCGCGATCGTGAAGGCCAACCACGGTTCCGTGTACCGGGGTTGGCGCCGACCCCTGCAGCTGCTCATCGACATCAAGACCGAGGGCTCTTCGACGTACCTGGAACTCGACCGGCATCTGCGGCGCTACCCAAACCTGTTCACCACCTACGTCCACGGCCGTGTTGTCCCCGGTGCCGTCACCAACGTCATCTCCGGTGACCGTGCCGCCCGTACGCCGATGGAGGCGCAGACCGTGCGCCGGGCCTTCTACGACGGCCGGCTCACCGATCTCGGCACCTCGGCGCCCGCCTCCTTCGTCCCGCTGATCAGCGACAACTGGACTCTCAACTTCACCTGGCTCGGCGAGGGCAACTTCCCGGAGGCCGAGCGGCAGAAGCTGCGCGGCATCATCCAGGAGGCGCACGCGAACGGGCAGAAGGTGCGGTTCTGGGCCACCCCGGACGCGGCCGGACCGGCGCGCGACGCGCTGTGGAGCGAACTGTTCGCGGCCGGCGTCGACTACTTCAACACCGACGACCTTGCCGGCCTGGAAGTCTTCCTGGACGCCCACCCGGCGTCGTAAGACCACCCGAACGGGGGACGTGTCTACCGCACGGGCCCACCCTCCGCTGCGCCAGACTTGCGGCCGAACGCCCCGAAACGGGCGTGGCGGAGGAGGTTCGCGATGGCCGTTTCCATCTCTGTGGTGCTGCTGCTCCTGTTCGTGGCGGTGCTCTTCATGCGCCAGGGCGGGCTGAAGATCTCGCACGCCCTGGTCTGCATGGTGCTCGGCTTCTTTCTGGCCAGTACCAGCATGGCGCCCACCATCAGCAGCGGTCTCACCGCGACCGCCGATCTGGTGAGCAGTCTGCGGCCCTGAGCCGGACGCTCAGGGCCGCAGACGGGCGGCTGTCGGTCAGCGGTCGCCGGTCACGGTTTCCAGAAGACCCCGATCCCGTTCGCCACGGCCCGCTCCGGGCTGTCGGTCGGGTGGTTGACCACGCTCACCGTCTTCGCCCCCTCGGCGCGGGCCACCATCGTCGTGGAGCCGCCGCCGTCCAGGCTGAAGGCATCGGCTGCCCCCAACGCCCGCATCTCGGAGGCGACTTCGGCGATGGTCATGCCACTGCGGTAGGCCGCCGCGCCGTCCAGCGCGAGCAGCAGGAGTTCGTGTCCGCCGTTCGCGTAGCCCACGGCCGTGCGCACGGCCGAGGCGGTGTTGTTCAGCCCGGCCAGCGGCTCGCCGTCGCGCAGCACCGGGTAGCCGCCGACCGCGAAGCGGAACGGAATCCTGGACGTGGACGCCTGCATGCGCTCCCACACCCTGACCCGCTCGCCCTTGGTGAGCTCGCGCAGCCGGTCCGCGCCCGCCTCCCGGCCCAGCAGCACGGTCGTACCCGCCGCGATCGCCCCGCTGCCCGGGGTGGTGGAGGTGGCGACGACCCTTCCGTCACGGACCTCCACCTCATAGGTGTCCGTGCTGCATCCGGCCGCCCGGTCGGTGTCCGAGCCGCAGGTGGCGCGTCTGCGGGAGGCCGAGCCCCAGACCGAGGTGTAGGCGCCGACGGAGTCCTGCGCGAGTGCGTACTGGTTGAGGCCCCGCAGGGCGAGGTTCCCCGCGGGGGTGCGGACCGTGCCGATGAGCGCCAGCCGGTCGAGCCGGGCCCGGTGGTCCGCACCGACCCCGAAGACGTCCGTGGTGTCGGTGCCGGGCGGCAGTGCCGGGCCGAACCGCTGGGCCGTCGGCACCGCGGACTTGAGGACCCGGCCGTGGGCGATCGCGGGGCCGACGCTCGCGCCGGTCGCCTCGACACCCGGGTGCTGGGTCTCGCTGATGTTGAAGAAGTCGCCGTTCACGCCCGCGACCGCGCCCGCCGCGTCGGCCATGGTGGACACCCGTGAGCGGGCGGCCACCGCGCCGGGGGAGAGCAGGTCCACCCGGACGTGCGGGTCCATCAGGTCGACGGTCAGCAGATGCGCGTGGACCGTGCCCTTGGCCGCGGGGACGTCGAACTGCCGGTAGGTGATGCCGGACGAGAGCCGCCGGGCGTCCGGCACGGCGCCGGCCGGTGCCGCCCCCGCGAGGGCCGCACCGGCCAGCACGCCGGACGTCGTGAGAATCGTGAACAGAGTTCGGGCCGTCGCTGCAAATCGCCTCTGACGATGCGTCACTACATCCCCTGATGTCTCGTCAAGTTCCTCAGGACACAGGGAAGTGCAGCAGATCCGGGTGACCGGCGGGGCGGCTAGACGTCGACTACACGAGAACGGGTGAGAAAACGCACCCCCTCGGGTGCCTCCAGCGAGAAACCGCTGCCCCGTCCGGGTACGACGTCCACGATCAGCCGGGTGTGGCTCCACACCTCGTACTGGCTGCGGGACATCCAGAACGTGACCGGCGCCTCGACACCGTCCACCGCCAGCTCGGCCAGCAGCACATCCGAGCCGCCGGTGCGGAACTCGCCGTCCGGGTAGCACATGGGGGCGCTCCCGTCGCAGCAGCCGCCGGACTGGTGGAACATCAGCGGGCCGTGCTCGGCGTGCAGCCGGCGCACCAGGTCGGCGGCCTGCGGCGTGAGCTCGACGCGTGGGGGTGAGGTCATCTCGTCCATGGTCACCGTCCTGGGGCCGGGGCGTCGGATCCCCCCAGTCTCGCCTCGGGCGGTCCGACCGTCAAAGGTCTGTTCGGACAAGGCAGTTGTGTCAGAAGTGGTGACCGGTCCTCTGGCCATCACCGGGCATCTGCTGTCGGCGGGGCATCGGCGGATCGTGTTTCTCGGCGGGCTGCCCGGCAATACGGCGCTCGACGCGCGGGTGGCCGGCTATCGGGCAGCGCTTGCGGAGTACGGGCTGCCGGAGGATGCGGCCCGTGTCGTCGACTGCGGGCTGGGCAGGAGCGCCGGGTTGCGGGCGATGACCGAACTCCTCAGGCGGGAGCGGAAGTTCACGGCCGTGGTCGCGGGGGACGACATGGTGGCGGCGGTGGCGCTCCGCGCGATCGCCGATGCGGGGTTGCGGGTGCCTGAGGACATATCTGTCGTCGGGTACAACGACATTCCGCCGGCCGAGGATTTCGATCCGCCGCTGACCGCCGTGCGCACGCCCGCCGAGGAGTTGGGGCGGGCTGCTGTGCGGTTCGCTCTGCGGGATTCCGAAGAAACCGCTGGAGCACGTCACTTGCTCGCAACGCGCATTGTCGTGCGAGGGAGTGTTGCGCCCGTCGAGAGGCCGTCGTGACAGTGCGGGTGCGCTGTGACTGGTCGCGCCCACGCGGCGGCAGCCGCAAGTCGAATGTAGCCCCGCACCCCTGAGGGGCGCGCAACAAGCCGTCGGATGAAGGAGGAACCTTTTTGCTGCTGCCGTCCGACCATGTCCTGTCGCCCGTCACCGGGTGGACCCGCGCTCACTGGGAGGCCATGGCCGGCCGTCTTCTGGACGGTCTGCTGCCTTACGCCTCACCGAAGTTCGCCCAGTACCGGCTGCCAGGACGGACCAGCCACTCCGGGGAATGGTCCGACGGGCTCGAAGGGTTCGCGCGGTCCTTTCTGCTCGCCGCCTTTCGGATCGCGGGCTCCGAGGGACAGGCCGGACCCGCCCTCGTCGAGCGGTACGCCAGTGGGCTCGCCGCCGGTACCGATCCCCGGCATCCCGAACACTGGCCGCCCATCACCGATCGGGGGCAGCCGATGGTCGAGGCCGCCTCCGTCGCCGTGGCGCTGCACGAGTCGCGGGTGTGGCTGTGGGATCAACTCGACGAGCGGGTGCGGGAGCAGGTCGTCGCGTGGCTGGCGGACTTCGTCGGTGCCGTCGTCAACGACTCCAACTGGCGGCTCTTCCAGGTCATCGTGGAGGAGTTCCTCGCCTCCGTCGGAGGGCCGCACCGCCGTGGCGAGATCGACGCGGGGCTGGCACGCCTTGACGACTGGTACCGGTGCGGGGGCTGGTACACCGACGGGGACGGGTGGAAGTTCGACTACTACAACTTGTACGGATGGGCGGCCGGGCGCTGGCCGACGACACGGCGCCCCTGGAGACGGAGTGCGGGTCCGGCTGGGCGCTGGCCCGGCGCGCGGACGGACTGACCACGGTCCTCGCCACCCTCATCGGCCCGGCCGACAGCACCCCTGTCATCGAACGTGCCCGGGGGCACAACGCCTTCGGCGAGCACTCTGCCACCCCTCTGGTCACCGTCCCGCACCCCGGCGGCACCCTGTTGCTGGCCACCCTGGTCGTCCTGACCGCGGATCCGGCCGTCCACGGGGACCCGTACGCCCTGCGCACCGGCACCCGGGCGACACCGACGGCCGGCGGCGGGGCGGAGATCTGCTTCCCGGACGGGACCGAATCGCTCGTGGCACCCCTACCCTGAAAGGGACCGGGGCTCGGGACGGGGGCGGGGCCGGATGCAGTTCATCGAGGTGACCGAGCTGGCGGGGGTGCGCTCCGCCGTCATACGGTTCCGACGGCCGGACTCGGGGCTGGAGTTCCTGCTCTTCCCGATGATTCATCTGGGCGAGGCCGGGTTCTACCGGGAGGTCGCCTCCCAACTGCGCGGTCGCTGTGACCTGGTGATAGCGGAGGGCGTGGGGAAGGGGTCGGCCGGCGCGGACGCGCTGGTGGCCTCGTACGCCCGGCTGGACCGGCACGAACGGCTGGGGCTGGTCGTGCAGGACATCGACTTCGACAGCCTCGGGGTGCCGGTGATCAACCCCGACATGAGCGGGGCGCAGTTCGAACAGGGCTTCCGCCGGCTGCCGTTGAAGGAACGGGTGCTGCTGGCCGCGATGGTGCCCGCGGTCGTGGCCGGCATGCGGATGTTCGGCACCCGCCGTTATCTCGCCCGCCATCTGACGACCGAGGATCTGCTGACCGACGCCGAGGAGGCGGCGGAGGACGCCCTGCCCGGTGTGGACGATCTGGTGGTGCGACGCAGGGACCGGTTGCTCGCGCGGGCCCTGACCGATGCCCACCGGGCCTGGGGCGAGCGGTCCGGGACCTTCACGGCCGGGGTCGTCTACGGCGCCACGCACATGCGTGCCGCGTCCCGCACCCTGAGCGAACTGGGCTACCACGCGGCGGACGCCGAATGGCTCACCGTGTTCCTGCTGGAGCCGCCGGTTTCCGGGTGACCTCGGGATTCCTCGCGCGCACCCATTGACCTGAGCATGCCCGCATCCCTAGCCTCCGTCTCCATACGTAGATGTTGTCTCTGTATGCAGGCGTCATTCAGGCATATGGACGTGACGCCCAGTTCAAAGGGGAACTGGCTTGCCTCTGGTCGTCGTAGGGATCAGCGTGCTGGTCCTGCTCTTCCTGATGACGAAGCTCCGGATGAACGGCTTCGTCGCGCTGCTGCTCGTCGCCGTGGGTGTCGCCGTGGTCCGGGGGATCCCGCTGGAGAAGATCCCGGGCACCCTCTCGGACGGCATCGGCGGGCAGATCGGTGACACCATGCTCACCATCGGCCTGGGAGCCATGCTGGGGCGGGTGATGGGCGACTCGGGCGCGGCCCAGCGCATCGCCGACAAGCTCCTCGCCGTCAGCGGCCCGCGCGGCGTGCAGGTGGCCATGGTGCTCACGGCCATGATCATCGGCGTCACGATGTTCTACGAAGCCGCCTTCGTGATCATCGTGCCGGTCGCCTTCACCCTCGTCCGGGTCACCCGGTCGAACCTGCTCTGGGTCGGCCTGCCGATGTCCATCGCCCTGTCCACCATGCACAGCTTCCTGCCCCCGCACCCCGGGCCGACCGCCGTCGCCGCCACCTTCCACGCCTCGGCCGGACTCACCCTCTTCTACGGCCTGTTCATCGCCGTCCCCGTCGGCGCGCTCATCGCCCTGGTGTGGCCCCGGCTGCCTTTCGTCCGGTCGATGAACCCGGAGGTGCCCAAGGGACTGGTGAGCGAGCGGGTCTTCGAGGACGACGAAATGCCCGGCATCGGCTGGTCGCTGGCCGTCGCCCTGCTGCCCGTCGTCCTCATCGCGGGCTCCGCCGTCACCGACCTGTCCACCTCGGCAGACACTCCGGTCGTGCACTTCGTCGACTTCGTGGGCGCCGCGCCGGTCGCCCTGTTGCTGACCCTGCTCGTCTCCATGTGGGCGTTCGGGCCGCGCGTCGGACGCACCACGGAGGAGGTCGCCCGCTCCTGCCGGGAGGCCGCACAGGCCATGGCGATGATCCTGCTGGTCATCGGGGCCGGCGGCGCGTTCAAGCAGGTACTCGTCGACGGCGGGATCTCCGGCTACATCAAGGACTTCACCGACGGCTGGTCCGTCTCGCCGATCATCCTGGCGTGGCTGATCGCCGCGATCCTGCGGGTCGCGCTCGGCTCGGCGACCGTCGCCGTGGTCACCGCCTCCGGCGTCGTGCTGCCGCTGCTGGCGGGCAGCGGGGTCCATCCCGAACTCATGGTCCTCGCCGTCTCCTGCGGCTCGATCGCCTTCTCCCATGTCAACGACCCGGGCTTCTGGATGTTCAAGGAGTACTTCAACCTGTCGGTCCTCGACGCCATCAAGGCCCGTACGACCTACACGACCGTGCTCGCGATCCTGGGCCTGGGCGGCGTGCTGCTCATGGAACAGATCCTCGACGCCCTCAGTGTGTAAGTTCCCTCTCCCGTAAGGACGTTCGCCCATGAGTGGTCAGCCCGTCGTCACCCGCTTCTCCGTGTACCCGGTGGCCGGCCGGGACTCCATGCTGCTCAATCTCTCCGGCGCCCACGCCCCGTACTTCACCCGCAACGTGGTGGTCGTCGAGGACTCCGAGGGGCGGACGGGGCTCGGGGAGGTGCCCGGCGGGGAGGCGATCACCCGGACTCTGCGGGATGCGGAGCCCCTGGTCGTCGGCGCACAACTGGGCGACTACAAGAGGGTGTTGCGGGTCATGGGGGAGGAGTTCGGCGGGCGGGACGCCGGTGGGCGTGGTGCGCAGACCTTCGACCTGCGGACCACCGTGCACGCCGTCACCGCCGTCGAGTCCGCCCTGCTCGACCTGCTGGGCCAGCACCTGGAGGTGCCCGTCGCCGCCCTGCTCGGCGACGGCAAGCAGCGCGACTCGGTACGCGTCCTCGGTTATCTCTTCTACGTCGGCGACCCCGGCCGCACCGACCTGGACTACCTGCGAGAACCCGACGCCGATGTGGAGTGGTACCGCATCCGCCGCGAGGAAGCGCTCACCCCGGAGGCGATCGTCCTCCAGGCCGAGGCGGCGTACGACCGCTACGGCTTCCGTGACTTCAAGCTCAAGGGCGGGGTTCTCGCGGGCGCGGAGGAGGTGAAGGCCGCACGGGCTCTGAAGGAACGCTTCCCGCAGGCCCGGATCACCCTCGACCCCAACGGCGCCTGGTCGTTGCGGGAGGCCGTCGAGCTGTGCCGGCCGCTGCTCGGTACCCTCGCCTATGCCGAGGACCCCTGTGGCGCCGAGGACGGCTACTCGGGGCGGGAGATCCTCGCCGAGTTCCGCCGGGCCACCGGGCTGCCCACCGCGACCAACATGATCGCCACCGACTGGCGGCAGCTCACCCACGTCCTCGCCCTCCAGTCCGTGTCGATCCCGCTCGCGGATCCGCACTTCTGGACCCTGCGGGGCTCGGTGCGGGTGGCGCAGCTCTGCCATGAGATGGGGCTGACCTGGGGCTGCCACTCCAACAACCACTTCGACATCTCCCTGGCCATGATGGCCCACTGCGGTGCCGCCGCCCCCGGCGAGTACAACGCCCTCGACACGCACTGGATCTGGCAGGAGGGCCGGGAGCGGCTCACCGTCGAGCCGCCGAGGATCGCCGGCGGCGAGGTCGCCGTCACCGACGCCCCCGGGCTCGGTGTCCGGCTCGACATGGACCGGCTGCTCGCGGCCCATGCCCTCCACCAGGAGAAGAACCTCGGCGCGGGGCGGGACGACGCGGCCGGGATGCAGTACCTGGTGGAGGGCTGGAGCTTCGACGCCAAGCGGCCCTGTCTGGTGCGGTGAGCGGCCGTCGGGTGCCCTGCCTCTTCGGGCCGGGCCGTCAGGCGTTCTGCTCGGCCGGGGTCTTCTCGCCCGTGGTGTGTCCCGCCGCCCTGAGCGTCAGCCGCTGCCGGGGTGTGCGCAGCAGGACCGCCGCGACCAGGGCGGCCAGCAGCGTGAGGCTCCCCGCTGTGATCAGGCACAGGCGCAGCCCGTCGAGGAAGGAGTCGCCGAGCGCTCCGAGGGCCTGGCCGGTCCGGGGACCCAGGTCCAGCTGGGCGACCGCGCCGAGGCCGTCCGTCCGCGCGGTCGTCACGATGCGGTCCTGCGCCGCGCCGGTGACGCCCGCGTCGGTGAGGTGACCGGGCAGCGCGTCGACCGCCCGGGTGCTGAGCAGCGCGCCCAGGACGGCCGGGCCCAGGGCGCCGCCGACCTGCCGGAACGCGTTGTTGCCCGCGGCGGCCATGCCGGCCAGCTGGTACGGCACGGAGGCCACCGCCGTCGCCGTCATCGGCGTCATCACGAAACCCATGCCCAGGCCGAGCAGAGCGAGCCGCCAGGCCACCGAGGCGAAGGAGGTGTCGGCGGTCAGGCCGATCAGCGCGAACTGGGAGAAGGCGACCAGCAGCAGCCCGCCGGTGATCATCACGCGTGCCGAGACCCGGTGCATCAACCGGCCGGCGGGGCCGCCGACCAGCAGGGCCGCCCCGGTGACCATCAGCAGCCGCCACCCGGCGTCCAGGGTGTCCAGCCGCTGCACCATGCCGAAGTACAGGCTCAGGACGAAGAAGAACCCGATCATCGCCAGGAAGCTGATCATCGCGACCAGCGTGGTGGCGGTGAAGGCAGGACTGCGGAAGAGGCTCAGGTCCAGCATCGGGCTGTCGCTGCGCCGCTCCGCCAGTACGAAGGCGACACCGGCGGCCACGGCCGTGAACAGCGCCACCAGCACCTTGACGTCGGTGAACGAGTCCGCGCCGCCCTCGATCACGCCGTACACCAGCGCGGTGATCGCGAGCGTGGCGGTGAGCTGGCCCGGCCAGTCAAGACGGCGGCCGTGCGGAGCCCGGGAGTCGGACAGCCGCCGGGCCGCGACGGCGACGGAGAGGAGCGCCACGGGAACGGTCGGCAGGTAGATCCAGCGCCAGGAGAAGTGCTCGACGACCACACCGGCGATCACCGGACCGACCGCCAGGGCCGCCATCAGGCAGGTGGCCCATATACCGATGTACTTGCCACGCTCCCGGTGGTCCGGCACCGCGTGGCTGATCAGCGCCAGGGTCGTGGGCAGCAGCGCGGCCGCGCCGATCCCGGCCAGCGCCTGCCCGGCCCAGACCACCTCGATGGAGTGCGCGCACAGGGCGGTGCCGGCGCCGGCCGCAGAGAAGAGCAGCCCGGCCTGGAACACCTTCTTCCGCCCGTGCACGTCCCCGAAGACACCGGCGGTCAGGATGAAGGCGGCCATGGGCAGCACGAACGCGTCCTGCACCCAGGACAGTTGCGAGGTCGAGGCATTCAGTGCCGCCTGCAGGGCGGGCAGGCTCACGGAGACGGTGGTGACAGGAAGATAGGCGACGAAGACGCCCAGGCAGGCCATGACGATCGTGGCCGCCCGCCGCTCGACCGGCGCGCTCGCCGGTGTCGTGACGTTCACGGAGATTCTCCTTCGCGGCGCGCACCGCGCCGCGGTCGAGGCCACCGGCGTACCCGGCGGCCTGGTGTCGTACGGAGTTCCGACGGGAAGTCCGCCGCCACAGCATCCGGTCCGCACACCCGTAACCGCCAACCAACAGCCACCTCACGTACAGAAGCCTCCATAGGAGGGCGCCAGCTGTGGCACACTTCCGCCATGCTCGACCACGTGGACAGGAAGATCCTCCGCGCCCTGCAATGCGCTCCCCGGCTGCCCTTCCGCAGGATCGGCGAGGTGGCGGGCGTCTCCGAGCAGACCGCGGCCCGCCGCTACCAGGCGCTGCGCCGCGACGGCGTCCTGCGGGTGCTGGGACTCGTCAACTCACGGGTGTACGGCTCCGCGCAGTGGATCGCCCGCATCCGCTGCCGCCCCGACCGGGTCGGCCCGCTCGCCGACGCCCTCGCCCGGCGCCCCGACATCGCCTACGCCCATCTCGCTTCGGGCGGTTCGGAGATCTTCTGCGTGATCCGCGCGCCGCTCGACACCGAGCGCGGCGAACTCCTGTTCCGGCAACTGCCGAGGTCGGCCTCGGTCCTGGACGTCAGCATCGATCTGCTCCTGCACGAGTACGGTGCTCCCGGCACCGCCGAGTGGACCGGCTACGGCGACAACCTCGACGCCGAGCAGGTACGGATGCTCACGGCCGACCGGCCGCCGCTCGCCCCCGGACCCCCGCCGCAGCCCCTGGACGAGGACGCCCCGCTCTTCGACGCCCTCGCCCAGGACGGCCGTACCACCCATACCCGGCTCGCCGAACTCACCGGCTGGTCACCGGCCCGGGTGGCCCGTCGGCTGGAGTCCCTGGAGAGCTCCGGCACCCTCGAATACGAGGTCGAACTGCTCCCCGAACGCCTGGGTCACCCCCTCAACGCCACCCTCTGGCTGAGCGTGGCACCCGCCCAACTGGAACGGGTCGGAGAGGAGTTCGCCGGCCACGAGGAAGTCCCGTTCGCCGGGGCGGTCAGCGGCGAGCACAACCTGATGGTCAGTGTCGTCACCCGCGATCCCGACGACCTCTACCGCTATCTGACCACCCGCGTCGCCGCGACCCCGGGCATCGACGGCTACAGCGTCAGCATGCGGGTCCGGCCCCTCAAGAAGGCCGTGTCCCTCATCTCCCGGGGACGACTGGTGCCGCTGACGTCCGGCTAGGCGGGTTCCCCGGCGGCCACGGCGGATACGGGCGGCCGCCGTACCCCGTGCATCAGCAGGCCCGGGGCCCACTCCAGGTCGGCCTCGGCGACGGCCAGTTCCAGGCTCTCCACCTGCTGGACGAACGCGGTGATCACGACCTCGACCTCCATCCGCGCCGGCGGTGCGCCCAGGCAGTGGTGGACGCCGTGTCCGAAGGCGAGATGGCCGCCTGCCGGGCGTCCGAGGCGGAAGGAGTCCGGTTCCTCGAACCGGGCCGGGTCCCCGTTCGCCGCGGCCAGGGACACCAGCAGCATGTCCCCACGGCGCGCGGGGACATCACCCACGTGCATGTCCTCGGTGGCGAAGCGTTCGGCCGCCGTCACCACCGGGCCGTCCAGGCGGAGGAACTCCTCGACGGCCGTGGGGATCAGACCCGGATCGGCGCGCAGCGCCTTCAGCAGGCCGGGCCGGCGGGCGAGGCCGAGGAGTACGGCGCCGATGAGGTTCGCGGTCGTCTCGTACCCGGCGATCAGCAGCAGGAACGCCATGCCGACCAGCTCCGGGTCGGTCAGCCGGTCGTCGTCGGCCAGCGCGCTCAGCAGGTCGGCTCCGGGCTCGGCCCGCTTGCCCGCGATCAGCTCCGCCAGATACCCGCTCATCCAGACGTAGGCCTCCTCCCGGTCCGCAACGGCGACCGGGGCCACCACCTGCTCCGAGGCCCAGCGGAACCGGTCCCGGTCGTCGAGCGGCACGCCGAGCAGTTCGCAGATCACGGAGATGGCGGGGTGCAGGGCGTTGGAGATGGCGAGGCCGGGGATCGGCTCGTACACCGAGGTGGACAGCACGAATCCGATCACCCCGCCCTCGCCGAGCTGCGCGGCGACGGCCCGAGACAACCGCACCGCGCCCAGGAAGTCCGACTCGAAGGAGGCCCGCCACTGTTCGTCGTCGATGGCGGCCGTGGTGCCCGTCGGCGGCCCGCCGACGCTGATGAGCACACCGTCCAGCCCCGACGCCCTGCGCAGGACTCCCTCGGTGACCTGGGAGCACTACCGGCACGAGGAGGCGGCCGCGTTCGCCGCCGCGGGCGACGCCGCGGTCACCGGCACGCTCGCGGTCTGCGCCGGCAGCTGCCGACCGGGCAACCTCCACCTGGTCAACGGGCTGTTCGAGGCACAGCGCAGCCGTGTCCCCGTCCTCGCCATCGCCGCTCACATCCCCGGGGCGGAGATCGGCACCGGCTACTTCCAGGAGACCCACCCCCAGGAACTGTTCCGGGAGTGCAGCGAGTTCTGTGAACTCTCCTCCACCCCGGAGCAGTTCCCCCGTCTCCTCGACATCGCCCTGCGCACGGCGGTCGAGCGCAACGGGGTGTCCGTCCTCGTGGTCCCCGGCGACGTCCTCCTGCACCGGCTCGACCACCAGCGCACCCTGGCCGCCGTGCGGCCCGCCACGGCGGTGGTGCGCCCCGCCGACGCGGAGATCGACCGCGCGGCCGCCCTCCCGAACGACTCCCGGCGGATCACCATCCTCGCCGGCGCCGGCTGTGCGGGCGCCCACGACCAACTCGTCCGGCTCGCCGAGGCGTTGCGGGCCCCGGTCGTGCACACCATGCGCGGCAAGGAACACGTCGAGTACGCCAACCCCTACGACGTCGGGATGACCGGACTGCTGGGCTTCACCTCCGGCTGCCACGCGATGGAGCGGTGCGACACGCTCCTGATGCTCGGCACCGACTCGCGCGAGCGAGATCCAGGGGCAGTTCGACCAGTACCGTCCGTTCGACGTGATCGCCGAGATCGTCGAGCAGGCCTGAGAGCCCGGGGGGCAGGGGCGGTCCGGCAGCGTTGCGGACCGCCCCTGACGTGGTCCGGAAGCTTGAGATTCCTTGCTTGAGCACGCTATTCTGCTCTGATGACCCCCGAGGATCCGCTGACCGCCCAGGAAGAACGCCTCTGGCGCGCCCTGATGCGCGTCATCGTCGCGCTGCCGCGCTCGCTGGACGACGATCTGCTGCGGTCCACGGGGCTCACGCTCACCGAGTACGTCGTCCTGATGAACCTCTCCGAGGCCGAGAACCAGGAACTCCGGATGACGGACCTCGCCTCGGCCACCGCGCTGTCGGCGAGCCGCATCACCCGTGTCGTGGACGCGCTGCAGAGCCGCGGACAGGTCGTCAAGAGGCGCTACGAGGGTGACGCCCGCGGGAATGTCGCGACCCTCACCCCGGAGGGGCTGAAGCGCCTGCAGGACGCGTACCCCATCCATCTGGCGAGCGCCCGCAAGCGGGTCATCGACCTGCTCGACGGACGGTCGGTGCCGGCCATGGGGCGGCAGTTCGAAGCCGTGGTCGAGAAGCTCGACTGAGCTCCGCCGCCCGGCGCGGAGCATGGGAAAGGTCCTGGATGAGAGGAGTGCGTCCGGGACCTTTCGCGTAGCCCGCCGCTGTTCCCCGGACTGTTAATGTACAAGTGTCAAATAGTTGCCCGAGGCGCAACTCCAGCCCATGCCCCGGGGAGATGTGATGCAGCAGTGATCTCGGCCGGGACCGTCGGCATGACCCCGCGACCGGAGAGACAGCCGAACTGGGCCCGGCTGCGCCGGTAGCTGTGGCGGCCGCCGCGCGCGCACGGGGAGCAGCCGCGGCACCGGGTGGTCGGTCCGCTGGAGCACTTCTACGACCTGATCCTGGTCGTCCTGGTCGCCCAGGCCGCCCACCATCTGGCGGCGCATCTCACCGCCCGTCCTGGACGGGGCACCGGCCCTGAACCGGGGTCAGTGCCTGCGGCGGGCCTCCAGCAGCAGCGGCAGCAGGGACACCACGACGATCACGGCGACCAGCGGCAGCAGGTAGTTGTCGATGTGGGAGACGGACGACCCGAGGGCGTACCCGGCGAGGACGAAGCTCTGCGACCAGAGCAGACCGCCGACCGTCTGCCAGACGGTGAACGTCCGCAGCGGCACCCCCAGCGCCCCGGCCGCCGGATGCAGCACCGACCGCACCATCGGTACGAAGCGGCCGATCACCAGCGCTTTGCCGTACCCGTACCGGGCGAGGAGCTGCTCCGCCCGGACCACCCCCGCCCGCACCCGCGGTCTGGAGCTCCGGGACAGCAGCGGCCGCCCGCCGTGCCGCCCGATGAGATAGCCGACCTGCCCACCCGCCACCGCGCCGACGGCCGCGCACACCAGCACCTGCCACAGCTCCAGCCGGGGCGGCCGGTCCGCGGTCGCCGCGCACAGCACACCGGCCGGGAAGAGCAGCGTGTCACCCGGCAGGAAGAAGCCGACGACCAGCAGCGCGGACTCGGCGAAGATCACCGCCAGGACGCCCAGTGCGCCGAAGGCAGCGAGCAGCGAGGCGCTGTCCGTCGGATTGACGGCGATCACCGCTCTCGCCTCCCGGCCCTGCTCGTCGGTCGCCTTCCCCAAGTGTCACGTGGCGGCGGCCGGGGCGCGCTCCGGCGGGTGCGGGGTTCAGGCCGCGGAGTACCCGAGCTGGCGCCGCATATAGGGCGTCATGAGGTTCTTCGCCTTGGCCACGGCGGTGGTGCGGGTGCCGAGCACCGCGGTCTCGCCGAGCGGCACGGGCAGCATGGTCACGCCGTCGGCCGGGCCGAAGGGCACGATGAGCGGGGTGCGGTGCACGGCCCGGTAGGAGCGCGACTTCTTGCTGTGCCGCCCCGGACTGCGCAGGTAGGACAGGATGTTGTGGGCGGCGACCTCCGCCTGGGCGAGCGCGGCGGGGGTGACCTTGAGCTCGGCGACGTCGTTCACGTCGCCGACCGCGAACACGTCCGGCCTGCCCTCGACCCGGAGCGTCCGGTCGACCTTGACGTGCCCCGATCCGTTCAGCCAGTCGCCGTGCCCGGCCAGGCGCAGCCAGAGGGTGTTGGGGGTGGTGCCCGTCGCCCAGAAGGAGAGGTCGGCCGCCAGGACGCCGCCGTGGGCGTCGCGGTAGGTGGCGAAGTCGTGGCCGGGGGACATGAAGGAGTCCAGGCGTACCGCCACGTCGTGGGACTCCAGCCAGGTCCGGGCCTTGCGGCCGGCGCGGGCGCTGCCCGTGGAGTGCAGCAGTTCCTGCCCGGAGTGCGCGAGGGTGACCCGGGCGTCCGGCCGGGCCAGCCGGATCTCGGCGCTGAGCTCGACACCGGAGGGGCCGCCGCCGACGACGAGGATGTGCTCGGCGGTGGCGATGTTGTGCTGATGCTCGGCGAAGGCCTTGGCGGCCTCGTCGGGGCTGGAGCCGACGAAACGGGCCGGCTCGGGGTAGTCGGCGCCGGTGGCGACGACCAGGACGTCGTACGGCAGCCGGTCGCCCGTCGCGAGGACCACCTGGCGTTCGACGGTGTCGACGCGGACCGCCTTGCCCACGACTACACTCCCGTGCGTCAGCAGCCGGTCGTACGGGATGAACGGGGCCCCCGTCCACTCCGGACGCACACCCGCCCGCAGGGAGGCGATGCGGTGGAAGAAGACCTCCTTGCGGTCGACGAGCGTGACATGCGCCGCCGCGTCCAGCTTCTTCGCCAGCCGTATGCCCGCGTAACCGCCGCCGATCACCACTACATTGCCGTCCCGCACAGTGATTCTCCTGAGCCAGGGTGGGGGGAACGGCCGTGAGCCTAACATTTGAAACATCAAGCATGCGGCGGGTTCTGTGAGAGTGCTGTAAAGAGTACCCGGCACGTGATCCGGGCGGTGCTGGACGAAGGCTGGGTCTGTCCGTGTTCGGCCGTCTTCCGCACTCGTCGGTGGCTAGGGTGAGGCCGTGGCCGGTGACTGGAGGGCGGATCGGATCGGGGCCGCTCTGCGAGGCGAGAACCCGACCGTGCTGCGGCGGCTCGAAGCGGGGTTCGCGGTGATCGGCGATGTCCAGTTCCTGCCGGGGTACTCGGTCCTCCTCGTGGACGAACCCGGTGTCCAACGGCTCTCCGACCTGCCCAGGACCAAACGGCTTTCGTTCCTGGCCGACATGGACCGGCTCGGGGAAGCGGTCGAGCGTGCCTGCCGACGCCTGGACCCGGATTTCCGCCGGGTCAACCTGGAGATCCTGGGGAACACGGACCCGTTCCTGCACGTCCACGTCTGGCCACGGTTCGAGTGGGAGCCGGCCGAGTTGGTGGGCAGGCCCGTGTGGCTGTACCCCGGTGACCGGTGGACCGACGGACGGTTCAGGCTGAGCCCGCGCCATGACGTGGTCCGCGACGAGATCCGGAGCGAACTGGACCGGACGTGACGTCGGTTCGCACCGGCGGCAAAGCGCTCCGCCCCTGTCGGTCGGCAGCGGCCAGCAGCAGCGTCACGGCGAGTGACGCGCCTGCCATGAGCGTCATCGCGTCGGCGGGCGAGGCGAGTTGGGCCACCGAACCCGCCAGCGCGGCGCCCACGCCCTGCATGGTCAGCATGCCGGCCGAGTGCAACCCGAGGGCGTGACCGCTGAGTTCGTCCGGGGTCAGCTTCATGAGCCGCTCCTGCTGGACCAGGCTCGCGCCGAACCCGACCGAGGCGACCGCGGCACAGCCGGCGGCCGGCGCCAGCGGCGGGTGCAGGGCGAACACCAGGTAGGGAGCGGCCAGCAGCAGGAGCAGCGGCGTGGCCATGCGGCTGCGCACGGCGGGCGGCAGCAGCCGGCCGACGGTCACGTCACCGGCCAGCATGCCGAGGGCCGCGCAGGCGAAGAGGGTACCGGCCGAGTCCGGGGCGTACGACACGTACAGCGACTCGCAGCCGACGACCAGCCCGTTGGGCAGCCACAGCCCCAGGTAGGTGAGGCGGCGCGGCCGGGAGGACCACAGCACGGCGTTGGTGCGCCAGGTCGCCGCGACCGAGGGGCGGCCGGCGGAGCGGGGCGGGCGGGCGGTCAGACCGAGCCGCAACACGACCGCGGAGGTCAGATACAGGGCCGCGGCGAGCAGCAGGCAGGCGCGCGGGGAGACGGTGGCGAGCAGGGCGCCGCCGGTGGCGTAACCGGCGATCTGCACCAGCCCGCTCATCATGTTGAACAGCGAACGCCCGGGCAGATAGCCGTCCTTGGCGAGGATCTCGTTCAGCAGCCCCCAACGGACCCCGCCGCCGAGCGAGGCGACGAGCCCCAGCAGCAGCACGACGGTGAGCAGCGCGCCGGCCGGGAGCCCGGGCAGCGCCATGCCGGCGGTGGTGACGGCGAAGGCGAGGGAGATCGCCGCGAGGGTGGTGCGCGGGGGCAGCCGGTCGGCGCCGGAGAGCAGGAAGGTCGCACCCAGAACCTGCGCCAGCGAGGGGCCGAACATGCTCAGCGCCGACAGCAGCGGCGAGCCGGTGGCGCGGTACACGAGCGTGCCGAGGGCGAGCCCGCCGACGGTACCGGCGGCGTTCTGGGCGGCGGAACCGAGGAAGAGCGGGGTGAACTCGGGGGTGCGGAAGAGGGATCGGTAGCTGGTGGCCATGGTGGGGAGTCTGGGGAAGGGCCGGCGCGGTCGTTATTGTTTCGCGTGCGGGCGAAAGGTTCTGACAACTCCGACAACCAACAGGGGGACCCCGTTGGGATGGTGGCAGGTCAACGCGGACACTCTCGCCCGCAGCCGTTTCCTGATCTCCCCTCTCGCCGAGACCTTCGCCGGCCTCAAGCTGCTGCACTCCGGCACTGCCGCCCACCCCGGCGAGCGGCGCTGGCTCGGCGACCATCTGCCCGCCTACCGGGCGCGGCTCGCCGCCGACCCCGTCACCGCCCAGCTCGTCCGCGCCGGTCTCGGCCGCCACTGGATCGCCGACTTCCTCACCCCCACTCCCCGGGACGACGAGAGCGCCGAGGCGGGCATCGCCCGGGTGCGCGCCGCCCGCCCCGACGCGGCCCGCGCCAACCTCCGTACGGCCCTCGCCGGTTCCCTGCCCGCCGCCCTGGACCGCGACGACCTGCCGGACCGTGCGGCGGACCTGCTGACGTACGTGTGGGAGGCGACCCTACGGCCGTACTGGGAGCGCCGGCGGCGGATCCTGGAAGCGGATGTGGTGGCCCGGACCGCGCGGGTGAGCCGGGGCGGCTGGGCCGAGGTGCTGGACTCGCTGCGGCCGGGCCGGACCCGCTGGCTCGGCGCCAACCGGCTCCAGGTCAACCTCCACGAGTACCCGCCCCGCGAGATCTCCGGCGCCGACCTCCTCCTCGTACCGGTCACAGCGCGGTGCGGCTGGGTCTCCTGGGAGGAGCCGGACCGGTACGCACTGGTCTACTCCTGCGCCGGTGCGCTCGCCGACCCCTCGGCGCGGGCCGTTCCGGCCGCCCTGGAAGCGTTGCTGGGCGCCGCCCGCGCCGGGGTGCTGGTGCTGCTGGACGCCCCGATGAGCACGACCCAGCTGACGGCGGTGACCGGGCAGGCGCTGGGCTCGGTCGGCCGCCATCTGAAGGTCCTGCTCGACGCCGGGCTGGTGGAGCGGCGCCGGGCCGGCCGCTCGGTGCTGTACTCCCGGACGACGGCGGGGGACGTGGTCGTCGCGGCCGGGAAGGGCTCCGGCAGCGCGTCCGTCGTCTGACGGTCGTGGCCCCCGCACATTCCCGTTTCCCGGTGCGCGATGGTAGGACGGGGGCTGCGGCCGGCGTCGCGGACAGCAGCCCGCGCAGCCGAACCAGGGTGCAGGGGACGGGAGTTGGGTATGGCGGCGGAGAACATCGACGACGTCGTGGACGGACTTGCCGGGATCGTGCGGGAGGCCGTCGACGCCGGTGACCGGATCGGATACTTCGCGGCGCTGTACCGGCAGGTGACGGTCGAGATCCGCTCGGCCATCCACCGCGGACAGTTCGACGACGGCGCCCGGATGGACCGCTTCGACACACTGTTCGGCAATCGCTACTTCGACGCGTACGACGCCTGGCGCCGTGACCGGAGCGGGCCGCGGTGCTGGCGCGAGACGTTCGGGCTGCTGGACGACGCCGACACCGTCATCGTCCAGCACCTGATACTCGGCGTGAACGCCCACATCAACCTCGACCTGGCCGTCGCCGCCGCGCGCACCGGCCCGGGCGAGGACATCCAGGCGTTGCGGCACGACTTCCTGCTGATCAACGACATCCTCGCGGGGGTGGTGCTGGCGGTGCAGGACTCGCTCGACGCTGTGTCGCCACTCCTGTCGCTGCTGGACCGGGTCGGAGGCCGCACCGACGAGCGGATCCTCGACTTCAGTGTCCGGCAGTCCCGCGAGGAGGCGTGGCACAACGCCGTCCTGCTGGCCGGCCAGAACGAGCAGGAGCGCGCGGCCACCATCGAACGGCTCGACGTCCGGGCCACCGCGCTCGCTCGTCTGATAGCAAGACCGGGCGGCCTCGTCCGGCCGGCCCTGGAACTCATCCGGGGCACCGAGAGCCATGACGTGCCGGCCGTCATCACCCATCTGGACAACGCCATGGAACGGCCCTCCGCCCGGCAGGCGACGGGATGAGGGACGGTGCCGGTGCGACCTTGGGGCTGCCGGCCGCCTGGACGGTGCACGACCTGGAGGAGGTGGCCACGGTGCCTGGCTGGGCACGCGAGCAGGTCCCCGTGCTCAGGCAGCGTTTTCCGCAAGTGCCGGAACGGATGTGGCAGCTGATGGAATCCACCGACGGAGGGGAGTTCGCGGTGGCCGTCGCCGGGATGGCCGTGGTGACCGCCGCAGCTGCCGCCGACGGGTACCGCGCGGGTGGCCGATCCGCGTTCTACCGGGCCGCCCTCAACGGATTCGGGCTGCACGCGCTGGTGCATCTGGCCCAGGCCGCCACCGTGCGCGGTTACACACCCGACGTGGTCACCTCACCCCTTCTGGTCATCCCCTTCACCCGGTGGGCGCGCGGCCGGCTCCGGGGAGCCTGCGTCCTGCGGCCCACACGGCCACGCGAAGCGGTACAGGGGCTGGCGCTGGCCGCGGTGGCGACGGCCGGCTCGCACCTGGCGGCGCGACGGCTCGTGCGCCGGGTGCGGTCGGCGCCCCGCACCTGAGCCCACGGCCCCTCCCTGCCCCGACCGTGCTACACCGGTGCGCGGTCGGCGGCCCGCTCCAGGCGGATGATCACGCTCTTCGAGGTGGGGGTGTTGCTGATGTCGGCGACGCTGTCGAGCGGCACCAGGACGTTGGTCTCCGGGTAGTAGGCGGCCGCCGAACCCCGGGGCGTCGGGTAGGCGACGACACGGAAGGCGTCGGCACGGCGCTCCGAGCCGTCGGTCCAGACGCTGACGAGGTCGACGAGACTGCCGTCGTCGAGGCCGAGTTCGGCGAGGTCGGTGCCGTTGACCAGGACGACGCGCCGGCCGCCCTTGATGCCCCGGTAGCGGTCGTCCATCGCGTACGGGATGGTGTTCCACTGGTCGTGCGAGCGCAGCGTCTGCAGGACCAGGTGGCCCGGCGGTGCCTGGAGCATGGTGAAGTCGTTGACGGTGAAGACGGCCTTCCCGGCGGGCGTACGAAACACCCTCTCGTTGACCGGGTTGGGAAGACGGAAACCGCCGGGGCGCCGTACCCGCTCGTTGAAGTCCGCGAAGCCCTCGACCACCCGGGAGATGCGGTCGCGGACCAGGTCGTAGTCGGCCTCGAAGTCCGCCCAGGGGATGTCCGGTCCGGAGCCCAGGACCTTGCGGGCGAGGCGGCTGATGATGGACACCTCGCTGAGCAGGTGCGCGGAGGCCGGGGCGAGCCGGCCGCGGGTCGCGTGGACCTCGCTCATCGAGTCCTCGACGGTCATGAACTGCTCGCCGCCGGCCTGGACGTCACGGTCGCTGCGCCCGAGTGTGGGCAGGATCAGGGCGGTGCCTCCGCACACCGCGTGGGAGCGGTTGAGCTTCGTCGATATGTGCGCGGTCAGCCGGCAGTTGCGCAGGGCCCGCTCGGTGGCGTCGCTGTCGGGCGACGCCCGGACGAAGTTGCCCGCGACGCCGACGAACAGCTTGGCCCGCCCGTCGAGCATGGCCCGGACGGAGTCGACGGAGTCCAGGCCGTGCCTGGCCGGCGCGGTGAAGCCGAACTCCCGCCCCAGCCGGTCGAGGAACGGCTGGGGCATCCGCTCCCAGATGCCCATGGTGCGGTCGCCCTGCACGTTGCTGTGCCCCCGGACCGGGCACACGCCGGCGCCCGGACGGCCGATGTTGCCGCGCAGGAGAAGAAAGTTGACCACCTCGCGGATGGTGGGCACCCCGTGCTTGTGCTGGGTCAGGCCCATCGCCCAGCAGACGATGACACTGCGGCTGGCCAGCACCCGCTCGTGCACCCGTTCGATCTCGTCCCGGCTCAGGCCGGTGGCCTCCAGGACGGCGTCCCAGGACGTCGCACGGATGTGCTCGGCGAAGGCGTCGTAGCCCGTGCTGTGCGCCTCGATGAAGTCGCGGTCCAGGACGGTGCCCGGCTCCTTGTCCTCCGCCTCCAGCAGCAGGAGGTTCAGTGCCTGGAAGAGGGCCAGGTCGCCCCCGGGCCGTATCTGCAGGAACTGGTCGGCGATGTCCGTGCCGCGGCCGATGATCCCGCGTGCCTTCTGCGGGTGCTTGAAGCGGAGCAGGCCCGCCTCGGGCAACGGGTTGACGGCGACGACATGACCCCCGCGGCGCTTGGTCTCCTCCAGCGCGGACAGCATGCGCGGGTGGTTGGTGCCCGGGTTCTGGCCCACCACGAAGACGAGGTCGCAGTCGTAGAGGTCGTCGAGGCTGACGCTGCCCTTGCCGATGCCCAGCGTCTCGTTCAGCGCGGAGCCGCTGGACTCGTGGCACATGTTGGAGCAGTCGGGGAGGTTGTTGGTGCCGAAGGCCCGCACGAACAGCTGGAGCAGGAAGGCCGGTTCGTTGGCCAGCCGGCCGGAGGTGTAGAAGAGCGCCTCGTCCGGGTGGTCCAGGGCGCGCAGTTCGCCGGCGAGGAGGTCCAGGGCCTCGTCCCAGCCGATCGGCTCGTAGTGGGTGGCGCCCTCGCGCAGCACCATCGGTTCGGTCAGCCGGCCCTGCTGGTTGAGCCAGTAGTCCGACTTCCGGCTCAGCTCGTCCACCGAGTACTGCCGGAAGAAGTCCGCGGTCACCCGGCGGGAGGTGGCCTCGTCACCGATGTGCTTGGCGCCGTTCTCGCAGTACTCGTTGCGGTGCCGATGCCCCGGACCGGGCTCCGGCCAGGCACAGCCCGGGCAGTCGAAGCCCTTGGTCTGGTTGATGTTGAGCAGGGTCAGCGCGGTGCGCTTCGGCGAGGTCTGCCCGAGCGCGTACTGCAAGGCGTGTACGACGGCGGGAGCACCGGTCGCCCAGGTCTTGGGAGCCGTCACCGACAGCTCGGACTCGTCCGGTTCGCCGACATCCCGCATCGCACACCACGCCCTCTTCGTCCCGGGACGAGTACGTTCGCGGCACACCCCCGCCCACTGTTCGCCCTCACTTTTCGGCAGCGCTTCGGGGCGGGTCAAAGCGGAAGTTCCGATCAGCTGACAGGCGCCGCCGATCACAGCAGCTCGGCCGGAGGGCCGCTCCGGGCCGCGTGACCGGCGCCACGCGGCCCGGCGCGGGGGATCATGGACGCGTGCTGCTGCGCCAACTCGAATACCTCGTCGCCCTCGCCCGCGCCCGCCACTTCGCCAAGGCGGCCCAGGCCTGCCACGTCTCCCAGCCCACCCTGTCCGAGGGCATCCGGAAACTGGAGGACGAACTCGGCATCCCCCTCGTCCAGCGGGGCCGCCGATTCGACGGCCTCACACCGGAGGGCGAGCGGGTCGTCCTGTGGGCACAGCGCATCCTCGCCGACCGCGATGCGATGCAGGGCGAGATCCAGGCACTGCGAGCCGGACTGAGCGGCCGGCTGCGCATCGGCACCGTCCCGACCGCGTCCACGGCGGTCGCCCTGCTGACCCAGCCGTTCTGCGCGGCCAACCCGCTGGCGACCGTCCAGGTCTTCGCCGACCTGCAGGCCGAGGACATCGTGAACCGGCTGCGGGCTTACGAACTCGACGCCGCCGTCACCTACCAAAGCTCCATCGCCGGGCACGACTTCACCTTCGTACCGCTGTACCAGGAACGCTACGTCCTGCTGACCCAACGCACCGCGCCCGACCCCGGCCCCGCCGAGATCTCCTGGGAGGAGGCCGCCCAGTACCCCCTGTGTCTCCTGCACCCCGTGATGCAGGGGCGTCAGGTGCTGGACGCCGTGTTCGAGACCGTGGGCGTGACCGTGACACCGCGGGTCGAGACCGACTCCATCGCCTCCCTGTTCGCCCAGGTCAGGGCCGGTCAGTGGGCGAGCATCGTGCCGCACGCCTGGCTGCATGTCTTCGGCGTGCCCGCGGGCATGCACACCGTGCCACTGGTCCGCCCGGTCCGCACGGAACGCATCGTCCTGGTCCTCCCGGCCCGCCGCCCGGTCTCCGTGATCGGGCAGGCGCTGATCGACGTCGTCGGACGGGCGGCGGTCGCCGCCACACTGGAACGGCTGCCCGTCTAGCGATGTATCTCCGGCCGAGCCGTGCGGGGAGGCGGGAGGCAGGATGGTGCCGTGCCCACCATGGTCGTCGAGATCCACGTGCCCCTGCTGCCGGCGTCCGGCCTGCCGGACGGCTCCTACCCGTTTCCCTGGATCGAGGACGTCGAGGACTTCCTGTTCGCTCTCGAAGAGCGAGGCGACGTGGAGATCTTCGACGAGGGAGAGGACGACGACGACATCTACGTCTTCATCGTCACCGGAGCGGGCGAGGAGGAACTGCTGGCGGTGGCGTCCCGCGTGGCCACGCTGCCCGGGGTCCCCACGGGAGCCGTCGCGGTCGTCAGCGACGACGAGGCCGAGGAGTTCGGCCTGGGACGATGGGTGTCGCTTCCGCTGCCGGTTGGGGACTGAACTCAACTCCGCACGCCCGACGGGCCACTACTGTTCCCGCTGTCCCCGGAGAGGAAGCCCTCGCGCAGTTGCAGGGGCGCCATACCGTGCCAGCGGCGGACCGCCCGGCGCAGGGCGCGTTCGTCGGAGAAGCCCGCCTGGCGGGCCACCTCGCGCAGGGTGAGGTGGGGGCGGTGCAGGAGGTGTTCGACGCGTTCACGTCGTACGCCCTCGACGATCGCCTCGTAGGAGGTGCCGCAGTCGGCCAGCCGGCGGCGCAGGGTGCGTTCGCTCGACGCGTGTCTGCGGGCCTGCTCGGCGAAGGAGGGGACGTCCGGGAGGCTCTGCGCGACGGAGATCTCCAACACCTCCAGGAGGTCCTGCTGCCGGCGGCGCGAGGCCATCTGCGCTTCGAGCAGTTCGAGGATCGAGGCGTAGGTGACGGGATCGCGGCCCGGCATCGGCCGGTTGATCCATGCCTGCGGCACCACCATGCGGTTGCGGGCGGCGCCGAAGTGCAGGGGGCAGCGGAAGAGGTCGTGGAACGGCCGGACGTGGTGCGGAGCGGGGAAGGCGAAGCGGACGTCCTGCGGTGCCAGGTCGGCGCCGGCGGCGAGGCGGCCCAGCGTGACGACGCTGGAGAACGCCTCCTCGACGAGGAAGACGGCGACGTTCGGGTCGAGCACCGGATCCGGCAGATCGGCCCGCACCACGTAGTCGGGGCCCTCCCGGCCGGCCGACCAGACCGTCATGGCCCCGGACACGTTCTGGAAGCGCACGCCCGTCTCGATGGCCATCTGGAGGGTGTCGGCGGCGAGCATGGCGAAGCCCAGCAGCCCCCAGGCGGTGAGGTGCTGCGCGGCTCCGACCCGCAGGCCCAGGGTCTCGTCCCCGGTGAGCTCGACGGCGCGCCGGATGACGGCACTGCCCTGGCGGTAGGAGACGCGCAGGGCCGCCGATCGCATCAGGTTCTCGGTGAGGCCGACCTGTGTCAGCTCCGGCCCCAGGTCGACGCCGTACTCGGTGGTGACCTGGCCGAGGTAGCGCAGGATGTTCGGCGAGATCGTCGCCGACGTGCTGCGCGTGGTGCCGTTCTCCGGATCGGGTGCCTCGGGCATGACTTCTCTCCAGGGCCGTACGGCCGTACTGACGACCACCTTAGGCAGCCGCGTCCGGGTTCCGCCTTGTCAGCGGGTGCGGATCCAGACCGTCTTCTCCCTGGTCCACTGGTCGAAGGCGTTGGTGGAACGCTCCGCCCCGCCGAAGCCGGACTGCTTCCAGCCGCCGAAGGGGGAGGTGATGTCGCCCTCGCTGTAGGCGTTGACGGAGACCACTCCGGCCTGGACGCCGCGGGCGAGGCGGAAGGCGGTGTCGAGGTCGCGGGTCCAGACGGAGGCGGCGAGGCCGTAAGGCGTGGCGTTCGCCGTCCGGATCGCCTCCTGCTCGGAGGCGAAGGTCTGGACGGTGACCACGGGGCCGAACAGTTCCTCGGTGAGGACCGTGCTGCCGTCGGGGGCGCCGCCGACCACGGTCGGCGGGTGGTAGGCGCCGTGCGGGTGCAGGCCTTTCGGCAGCCCGGCGGTGTGGGCCACGGCTCCGGCGGCGACCGCCTCGGCCACGGCGTCGGCGACCCGGTCGCGTGCCGCGACGCTGATCAGCGGTCCCGTCCGGGTGTCCGGCTTGGCGGGGTCACCGATGACCAGGGCGCCCGCGGCGGCCGTGAACCGTGCGACGACCTCGGCGGCGATGTCCTCGTGGACCAGGATCCGGGAGCCGGCCGTGCAGTTCTGCCCCATCGTCAGGAACGCGGCCTCGATCATGTCGTCGATGAGTTCGGCGCCGAAGCCGAGCGCGTCCGGCATCAGCACCTGGGGGCTCTTGCCGCCCATCTCCAAGGAGACCCGCTTGAAGTTGGTCTCCGCGGCATCGGCCAGGACCCGCCGCCCGGTCGCCGTCGAGCCCGTGAACGACAGGGCGCCGATCCCGGGGTGGCGGGCGAGGGCCCGGCCGGCTTCCGTGCCGTAACCGGGCAGGACGGTGAGCGTGCCGTCCGGCAGCCCAGCCTCCGCCGCCAGCCGGGCCAGGTGGAGGGCCGAACGGGGTGTTGCCTCGGCCGGCTTGAGCAGCAGGCTGTTGCCCGCGGCGAGCGCGGGGCCGATCTTCCAGGCGGCCATGGCGAGCGGGTAGTTCCACGGGAGGATAGCCGCGGCCACCCCGACGGGTTCCCGGCTCATCAGGCCGAGGTGGTCGTGGCCGGTGGGTGCGATGCGCCCGAAGACCTTGTCGGCCGCCTCCGCGAACCAGCGGATCGACTCGATCGCGCCGGGCACGTCCCCCGTGCGGCAGTCCGTGATGGGTTTGCCCGCGTCCTCGCAGTCCAGCCGGGCCAGGATCTCGGCGTCGCGTTCCATCAGGTCGGCGAGGCGCAGCAGGACCGCGGCCCGCTCCCGGGGCTGCCGACCCGCCCACACCCCGCTGTCGAAGACCCGGGAGGCCCGGCCCACGGCCGTGTCCACCTCGTCGGCGGATGCGGCGGGCAGGGTGTCGAGCGTCTCTCCGGTGGCCGGGTTGACGACCCTGAGCAGCCGGTCGTTCGTGTCCGTGGTCACGGTCATGCCTCCTTCACCAGTTCCCAGCGGCCGTCGACCTGCCGGGCCAGTCCTCTGCGCCGCAGGTCCTCCAGGTACCGGGCCAGGCCACGCTCGCCGCGCCTGCGGAACAGCGGGAGGAGTCTGGGCAGGAGGTTCGGCACCAGCATGGAGAAGCGGACCAGGCGGGATTCGCCCGCGCGTGGATACGCCTCCAGTCGAGGCCGGTCGAGCATGCTCACCACCGCGGTCACGACGTCGGACGGCTGCTGCGGCGGGTCCTGGAACTGCAGGGAGTTGCCGCCGTCGACGGCCTCCTGGCGCAGCATCGGGGTGTCGGTGGCCGACGGCAGGACGGAGCCGACCCGGATGCCCTTGGCGCCCAGGTCCAGGGCGATCGACAGCATGGCACCGCGCAGCCCGAACTTCGACGCCGCGTAGATGGGGGTCTCGCCCTGGGGGAAGATGCCCGCCAGGGACACCGTGGTGATGACCCGGGGGTCGGCGGACGCCCGCAGCAGGGGGATGGCGAGCCGGGTCGCGACGAGCGGGGAGACCAGGTTGAGGTCGATCTCCCGCTCGATGCTCTCCACCGCGCGCACGTCGAACCGCTCGGTGCTGGTCATGCCGACGTTGTTGACCAGCACGTCGAGGCGGCCGAAGGCGAGGGCGACATGTTCGAAGAGGTCCGCCACCCCCGCCCGGTCCAGCAGGTCGCAGCCGAGGCCGAGGTGACCGGCGCCGGGCAGGGCGTCCGCGACCCGCTTCGCACGCTCACCGTCGATGTCGACGACGACGCACACCGCGCCGCCGATCGCGAACCGCCGGCACAGCGCGCTGCCGATGCCGCCCGCGCCGCCGGTCACCAGCATCACCTTGCCGGTGCAGTCGTAGCCGCTCATGCCACGGTCTCCCGGCTCCGGACGACCGGCACCGCCGGCGGGCGTCCCTCGGTGGGCCAGCCCATGGCGGCCGCGACCTTCTTGAGGTACTTGGTGTACGCGGCGCTGTCGACGTAACCGGTGTGGCGCGGGGAGTCCACGAACCTGAGGCCGCCGGACAGGTCCGGGCGGTCACTCCTGATCATCTGCGCGAACCGGTCGGCGTTCGGCATGCCCCGGCGTGTGTCCTGGACGAAGCCGGCGATCAACTGCGCCTGAGCGTCGAACAATTGGTAGGCGCCCGAGTTGGTTTCGATGAAGCCGACGCCGAACAGCCCCTCGTGCTCCCGGGAGAACGACGACAGGTACAGGTCGGGATGCTGCTCGTCGCCGAAGTAGCGCTGGGCGACCGGCACTTTGTGCACGTAGCCGGTCGCCAGCAGGATCAGGTCGAAGTCGTTGCTGCTGCCGTCGGCGAAGCGGACGGTACGGCCCTCGGTGCGCACGATGCCGGGCCGTGCGGTGATGTCGCCGTGCTGCAGGTGGTGCAGGAGCAGCGAGTTGACCGTCGGATGGGTCTCGAAGAGCTTGTGGTCCGGCTTCTGCAGACCGAGGCGGCGCGGATCGCCGTTGACGATCCGCAGAAGTGCGCCGAACAGCTTCTGCTCCAGCCACTTCGGCATCCGGGGACCGACGCCTTCGAGGGTGTCCACGGGCCTGCCGAACACATGCTTCGGGATGAACCAGTAGCCACGGCGCATGCTGATCTCCGCGTGGTCGGCGGCGCGGGCCGCGTCACAGGCGATGTCACAGCCGGAGTTGCCCGCGCCGACCACCAGGACCCGCTTGCCGCGCAGTTCGTCGCTGCTGCGGTAGCCGACGGTGTGCCGGATCTCGCCGCTGAACTCACCCGGAATCTCCGGGATGTTGGGATGCCACTGCGAGCCCGTGCAGACCACGACCTGCCCGTGCCGGCTGGTGCGCCCGTCGGCACGGGTGACCGTCCAGGTGCCGTCCTGGTTCTTCGCCACGTCACGGACCTCGGTGCCGAACTCGATCCGCTCCGTCAGCCCGTAGGCGTCGGCGAAGGACGTCAGATACGACAGGATCTGCCGCCGCGGGGGGTAGTCGGCGAAGTGGTCGGGCATCGGCCAGCCGCCGAAGCCCGAGAGGGTCTTGCTGGAGATGAAATGCGCCGACTCGTACATCGGGCTGCCCGGGTTGTCGATGTCCCACAGCCCACCCGGACCCGTGTGCCGCTCGATGTGTGTGTACGGAAGCCGTCGCTCACCGAGCGCCCGTGCCACTGCCAGCCCCGCGGGACCCGCACCGATGACACATGTGTCGAACTCGGACTCCTTCACGAGTCCACCTCCTCTCGTCGCCACGTTTCGGCGTGGGAGGAACTTAGGCAGCGTGCAGGCACCCGCGGACTGGCCTGTGCGGCCACAAAGAGGACTCCAGCGGCCAGCCCACTGACCGCCCCGGCGCGACACGGGCCGGAGACCTCGCCGCTCGGCCGGTGGTGAAGCGGGGCAGCTCCGCCGGCGGTCCGCCGGTCACCTGAGGTACTACCGCCCGGGTCATCCCGCTCTTGGCCGCGAGGGGCCCCGCCACTGGCCGCCAGGGTCCTTCGTGTGGCCGTCGGTGTCCTCCGTCGGATCGGTCCGCGTTCCTACGGTTGCTCCAATTCGCGCACGCCGGCCCGTCCACGGTCCGTGACAGGACCCGTCCAAGGTCCGCGACAGGACCCGTCCACGGTCCGTGACAGGAAGAGGGGCGTCCCCATGACCGCATCCGTCGGAGCGCCGGCTCCGCCCCGGTCCGTGACAAGTGGCCCGCTCGCGGGAGCCCGCCGCGTCACGGCCACCGTGTTCGCCGCCCAGGGCGCGTCGGTGGCCGCCGTGTCCACCACCGTGCCCGCTGTGGAGAGCCATCTGGGACTGTCGTCCCTGGCGATGACCGCGCTCACGATCGCCCTGACCCTGGCCGCGGGCGCCGGCAGCTTCGCGGGCCTGGCAGCCGTGCGCCGCTCGGGTCCCGTCGCCGTCATGCGCGCGGCGGTGCTGACCGCGGCCGCGGCCCTGCTGGCCGTGGCGTGGGCACCCGGCCGGGCTGTCGCCTCGGCGGCGTACGTCCTCTTCGGGCTGGCGCTGGGTGCCATCGACGTGTCCGTCAACACCCGCGCGGCCACCGTCGAACGCCACTACGGGCGCAGCATCCTCTCCTCCTTCTACGCCGCCTGGAGCGCCGCGGGCGTGGCGGCCGCGCTGCTCACGGCGGGTGTCTCCCGGCTGGGCTTGCCGGTCCAGTACGTCCTGACCGCGCACGCCGCACTCGTGGCCCTCCTGGCGCTGACCGTCCGGCCCCATGTCCTTCCGCCCGCGCTCTCCTCGTCCGGCGACGGTCCGACGCCGGTCGAGGAGGTCCTGGGCCGACGGGTCTGGGCGCGGCTCGCCCCCTTCGGCGTCGTTCTCCTCGTCGCCTACGTCGTCGACTCCACGGTCTCGGCGTGGTCGACCGCCTACCTTCACCAGACCCTCGCCGCGTCCCTGGCGGCCGCGCCGCTCGCGTACGCGGCCTACCAGGCGGGCACGGTGACCGGCAGGGCGAGCGCCGACCTCATGGTGCGCCGAGTCGGGCCGGTGGCGGTGGTCCGGGTTGCCGCCGTGCTCGCGGCCGCCGCCTTGGCCGGTCTGGCAGCGGCCCCGAGTTGGCCGTACGCGGTGGTCGCGGCCGGGTGCGCAGGTCTCGGAGTCGCCGCCCTCACTCCGTTGTGCGTCGCCGCGACGGGCCGGCTGCGGCCCGGTGCCCCCGAGACGGTGCTGGCCCGGCTCAACGTCTTCAACTACGTCGGCGTGCTCGTCGGAGCGGGTGCGAGCGGCGGCCTGGGGGCGACGGGCCACTTCCGTATCGCCTACGCGATACCCGCCGCACTGGCCCTGGTCCTGGTGACCACGGCACGTTTCTTCCGGACCGACGGCACCCGGGCCGCCGCAGGCGCGGACACCACGGCTTCCGGGCTCGGCTGACGTCCGCCCCGTGGGTGTAGAGCATGACCGCGATTCCCGCCGGCCCGCACCTTTTGCCGCCGCGTCCGTCCCCGCTGCCAGGCCGGCGCGGGTCACCGAGTTGCTGGAGACGGTCGGCCTGCCGGGTCTCGCCGACGCCCGCCCCGCCCGCTTCTCCGGCGGCCAGCGTCAGCGCGCCGCCATCGCCCGCGCGCTGGCCGTGGAACCCGACATCCTGCTCCTGGACGAAGCGGTCGCGGCCCTCGACGTCTCCGTCCAGGCCCAGATCCTCAACCTCCTCGCCGACCTGCGCGAACAGGAGGGAACGACGCTGGTCTTCGTGACCCACGACCTGGCCGTCGTCCGCCAGCTCTGCCAGGAGACGGTGGTGATGCGGGGCGGCCGTGTCGTGGAAGAAGGCCCCGTCGCCCGGATCCTCACGACACCGCAGCATCCGTACACCCGGGCCCTGCTGGACTCCGTCCCACGGCCGGGCTGGCATCCGCGCCGGACCCGTCAGACGGACGTGAGCCGGTGACAGCATGACTCCGGGAACGGCGCGGGCGGCCGAGCGGCCGGCGGCCTTCTGGCCGGACCTGGTCGGCGTCCGGATCAGGAAGAGACGAGGCAGTAGGCCATCTCGGCGCCCGCCGGGGACGGTAACGGCCCGGGCGCGAAGAAGGGTGCCCGACGAGAGATTTTCCAGTCCGCGCACCCTTTGCTGTGCCTCTGGAAGAAGCCGAGCTTGCGCGGTGAGTACGAGACCGATCAGTCGCAGCGGAACCGTTCGGACGCTGCGGAGGCGGAAGCGGGAGCGGCAGCCAGGGGCACTAGGCGTTGCTCCACCCGGTCGTGCTGGAATACGAGTCCAGCAGGTCCACCACGAAGACCAGGGTCGAGCCCGCCGGGATCAACGGCGAGGGCGACTGATTGCCGTAGCCGAGACGCGCGGGAACGATGATCTCGCGCCGACCGCCGACCTTCATCCCCCTTACCCCCCGGTCCCAGCCCTTGATGACCTTGCCACTGCCCAGGGCGAACTTGAACGACTCACCCCGGTCCCAGGAGGCATCGAACTCCTTCCCGGACTCGAAGGCCACCCCGACATAGTGGACCCTGACCACCATGCCCGGCTTCACCTCAGCCCCGTCCCCGACGACCAGGTCCCGGATGGCCAGCTCGGTAGGAGCGTCACCCTCCGGAACGTCGACCTCGGGCTTCGTCAGTTCACTCATTGCAGCCTCATCACTCTCCGTCGGAAGCCGTCGCACGGACCAGCCGGACACCTGGACGCTCCATGCAAGACGGTCACGCTACCGAGGATGCCGGTCCCCGGAGCACACCGGATCCAGCGGTCCCACGTGATGATCTTTCGCACAGCCGATGAACGCGACTGGCACGCACAGGTCACGCAGTGATTACGGGACTGCCCTTGGCCCCGGCGGTGAAAGGATCCCGACGAACCAAGAGTCCACGGTCTGGCTGCGCCACCACGCCCGCTTCCGGCAGCAGCGCCACCGTCGGCGGCCCCAACCCCTACTGGCAGACCTGGACCTACGCCGCCGACGGCCAGCGCCAGACGCAGACCGACCACGACACCGCCGGCAACAGCGTCAACGACACCACCACGACCTACCACTACCCGACCGCGGGCTCCGCGACCGACCAGCCGCACACGCTCGGCAGCACCACCGCCACCGGGCCGGCCGCGTCCGCGAACACGGCGTCCTACCACTACGACGCCTCCGGCAACACGACCTCGATCCAGGGCGGAGCACTGGGCGACCAGACCCTGACCTGGAACCACCAGAACCGGCTGGACACCGACACCACGTCGGCCGGCGCCACCAGCTACCTCTACGGTCTCGACGGCGGCCTGGTGCTGCGCACCGACCCCACCCAGGCCACGCTCTACCTGGGTGACGAGGAACTGGTGGAGAACACCGCCACCAAGGCGGTGACCGGCACCCGCTACTACTCCGTCAACGGCACCACCGTGGCTGCCCGTTCCAGCAGCGGGAACATCCAGTACCTGATCCCCAACCGGCAGGGCACCGACTACCTGTCCGTCGACTACCAGACCCAGGCGGTGACACGGCGTCAGTACCTGCCCTTCGGCGGTACCCGCGGCGCGGCCCCGTCCTCCTGGCTCGGCGACAAGGGCTACGTCGGCGGCACCACCGACACCGCGACCAGTCTGGTCAACCTCGGGATGCGCGAGTACGACACTCAGACCGGCCGCTTCGTCAGCCGCGACCCGCAACTGGAGGCCACCGACCCCTCACAGCTGACCGGCTACGACTACGCCGCCAACAACCCGGTGACCGGGAGCGACCCGACCGGACAGCGCTGGTTCAGCTCCCTGTCCAACGCGGTCTCCAGCCTGGCGGACACCGCCCAGCAGGTCATCGACCGGACCAACGCCCCCATGGCCGCACTCGGCTTCGGACAGCTGCTGCTCGGCGCGGCCGCGGACGGCCTGGGTGGCGCGCTCATGGCGACCGGCATCGGGGCACTCGGACCGGGCGAGGCACTGATCCTCGCGGGCTCCGCACTCGCCGTCACCGGCACCGCCACGGTGGCCTTCTCGGTCGCCGCACCGAACATCGCGTATGCCGTGCAGAACGGCGACGGCGGCGGAGGGGGCGATGGGGGTGGGTCCGACAGCTCGTCCTCCGAGGATCCGAGCCGGGACGCGGATGCACAGAAGCTGGCCGATGAGCACGGCGAAAAGGAAGGGCGCGAGGCGCCGCTCACCCTGGACAAGGCGTACCGCTCGCTGGACGGTGCCCCGGAGGGCACACGGGCTCGGGCCATGCCCAAAGAGAACGAACTGAAGGCTGAGCCGGGCGAACAGGTGGAGAACCCGGACATCGAGTACCTCGACCAGCAGGGCAACATCGTCGGCTACGGCGAGATCAAGACGATCATGAAGAACAGCTTCAAGAGCTTCAACGGCCAACTCAGAGAGGCTGTCAAGCAGCTGCGCTGGCGCCAGGACTGGGCAGGGGGCACGGATGTCAACGAGGTCTTCATACAGGTCCCGGACCTGGTTGATGCCTCGGAGGTGAAGGGGTGGGTCCGCCAGTACCGGAATCTGCGGATCAAGAACAACGGCGGCCTCGCCAAGGTCCGCGGGTTCCGTCTGCGGGTCTACAACGAAAGCGGTGACAGTCTGGGCAACTTCGATCTGGGCACCAACGCCGACGAAGGCCATTACGACGAACGTACCCATACCTACTATTCGTCGAACGGGTACTCGTACTGAATCGCCTGCTGTTCTCTGACCGCAGGCTGTGAGCCAGGACAGCGGCGGATGCGTACCGTGAAGGCGCGTCCGCCGCTGGTCCTGTCCGAAAGGCGCGTTTCTTGCCCTCGATGCTTTACCGAGTACGCGAGTTTTTTCCCGACGCGCCGAGTGCGCTGGCGCCGGCGCGGGAGATCTCGCGCGAGCTGGCCGACTGGGTCTCCATGGCCACGCCCCGAATGGAGCCGGTCACCACGGCGGAGCGGTACGCGTACGCCCTCTCCGCTTCGACACCGCCCGCGTCTACGGGAACCAGGCAGAGCCCGGCGTCGGCCCCTGCCTGGACGAACTTCGGCGCCGCACCGTCGTGACGTTCGGCAACGAAGAGCCGAACTCCTGGTTCGCCGGCTACGTGACACTCCGCGCCGACCCGACCGACCTCTGGCCGCTGGGCGAGGGGCTGGCCCTCACTCTCTGGATTCGGCCTCGCCCTTCGGTGGTCCCTACAGCGAGCCGGACCCCGACTGCACCGATGAGGAACCGGATGAGATGGTGTCCCTTCTTGGCCCGCTGTCTCTGGACGTGAGCTGGGACTGCCGCTGGCGGGGTCTGTCGGAGTTCAAGGACTGCGGCGTGCAACTCTGCCTGAGTGGCGTCTGGAGGCGGGAGATCTTCGAGCCGTCCCCGGCGAGTTCGGCATCTGGGTCTCCCTCGGCAACCGCATCGCCTGGACGACCGAAGGCGAGAACTGGGGCCGCGAGTGCGGACTTTCGCTGGGCGAACCCCAGCCGGGTGGGTGACCCGGACGCCCGGATTCGCCAGCGATCAAGCAGCGGGTCCGCAGTTACGGAAGAGCCGCTGGTGCGGTATCAGGTCCGTCAACTGGCTCTCTCTGCGAAGCTACAGCGAAAGCGGCGGCAGTCTGGGCGCCTTGACCACTGGTCCGGAAGCACTGGTCAGGAGGGGCCCAGTCGTGGGAGGAATTGGGAGTTAGCGTGCAAGCCGGACTCGGTCGAGGGCGGGTGAGCGAAGGGCTCCTGACGGGTGAAAACCCAGGTCAGGCGCCATTTCGCAGGTGCTAGAAGAAGCCCAGCCTCTTCGGCGAGTACGACACCAGGAGATTCTTCGTCTGCTGGTGGTACACCATGCAAGGCGCCTTGACCAGGGGAAACGAAGGCCGGACTCACTATGAGTGGGGTCGTGGCCCGTGCATGGTCCGGAGTCCGGAGGCGGCGAATAGACGACTGGTCTACTCGGGTGCTACGGTCCTTGCATGCCAGTCGCCACGCGCACCGCGGACACCCGTCGGATCATCCTCGATACCGCCCAGCGGATCATGGCCCGCAAGGGCTACTCGGCTGTCGGTATCAATGAGGTGCTCGCGGAGGCCGGCGTGCCGAAGGGGTCCTTCTATCACTACTTCGCCTCGAAGGATGCCTTCGGTGAAGCGATCCTCAAGAGCTACTTCGCGGACTACCTCACGGACATGGACGGTATTCTCGCCCGCTCCGGCCAGTCGTCGGCCGAGCGGCTGATGGCCTACTGGCAGCAGTGGCGCGAGACGCAGAGCATCGAGGACTGCCAGGGCAAGTGCCTGGCCGTGAAACTCGGCGCCGAGGTCGCGGACTTGTCCGAGCCGATGCGTCTGGCCCTGAAGGAAGGTACGGGCGCCATCGCCGACCGCATCGAGCAGACGATCGTCCGCGGCCTGGAGGACGGCTCCCTCTCGGTCGACGGTGAGGCCCGCGATGTCGCACAGGCCCTGTACGACATGTGGCTCGGCGCCAGCATCATGGCCAAGATCCACCGTAGTCCGGCCCCGCTCGACACCGCCACAGCGACAACCCGCAGGCTTCTGCACCTGTAGAAGACCCGCACCCCATGTCTGTCCGGTCATGGGGCCCCCGTTTCACCGTTATTAGTAGACTGGTCTACTCGCCCTAGGAGTGTGTCATGAAGGTTCTGATCGTTCTCACCTCGCACGACGAGCTGGGGGACACCGGCCACAAGACCGGGTTCTGGCTGGAGGAGCTGGCGGCGCCGTACTACCGCTTCAAGGAGGCCGGCTGGGAGATCACCCTCGCCTCACCGAAGGGCGGACAGCCGCCGCTGGACCCCAAGAGCAACGAACCCGGCTTCCAGACCGACGACACCCGGCGCTTCGAGGCCGACCCGGAGGCGACCGACGCACTGGCGAACACCGTGCGCCTCGACGTGGTCGCGGTCGGCGGCTTCGACGCGGTCTTCTACCCCGGCGGGCACGGACCGCTGTGGGACCTGGCCGAGGACACCGTCTCCGCGCGGCTGATCGAAACCACTCTCCGCTCCGGCAAGCCGGTGGGACTGGTGTGCCACGCCCCCGGCGTCCTGCGGCACACCGTCAACGAGGACGGCACCCCGCTGGTCTCGGGCAAGAAGGTCACCGGATTCGCCAACTCGGAGGAGGAGGCCGTCCAGCTCACCGATGTCGTCCCCTTCCTGGTCGAGGACGAACTCACCAAGCTCGGCGGCGTCTACTCCAAGACCGGCGACTGGCAGCCCTATGTCCTGCAGGACGGTCTGCTGATCACCGGGCAGAACCCGGCGTCCTCGGCTCCTGCAGCCGACGCCCTGATCGAGATGGTCACCAAGGGCGGCGCGTGAGCGCCTGGGGAACGCCTAGGCGGTCATGCGCCGCGAGCGCGTGACGGACCCGGACCGAGCCGGCCCTCTACGCCGGCTCGGCCCAGGGGAGCCGGGCAGCATGGCGGGGTGACCGACCTGCTGTGGGATGACGTGAGGTGCTTCTTCGACCCGGACTTGATGGGGTCGTTGCCGGACGTACGTGTTCCGGGCGCCTCGGTGGAGGCATGGCAGGCAGTACTCGATCTCCTTGTGGAGAAGGGTTGGAGGTGCCAGTACTCCGAAGGAGAGGTGGTGCTTCCGGTGCCCCGGGCGGAGGCCGTGCTGTCCCGATCGGCGGATGCCGAGTGCCCGGAGCTGCGAGTCTATCTCCCTGCGAACCCAGTCCTCCGGGTCGTGCAGTCTCGTCCGGAAGTTCGTCCAGTCCGGCCCCACGACGGCCAGTAGGAGGTAACTGCGTCGCAGCGCGGTGAGCAGGGAGTCGGGATAGGCCTCGCCGGGAGCGATCGACCGCGACGCACGGAAGACGTGCTGCGGGCCGAAGCGGCGTGACAGCTCCTGGTCGATCAGGGCAGCGTTCTTCTCCCCGTCGCCTGTGCGGTAGTTGATGAAGACCTCTTTCATAGTGGTATCTCCCTCAGGAAGTGGACGAGCGCGATAACGTGCCGAGCCGCGGCCCGAGCTGACGTACGGAAGGATGATCCGAATATCGGGACAGGACGCCGGCCAGACGGCGCAGGTCGGTCGTGACGGTCGCTGAGCGCGCGGTCGCCACGCCGTCGAGCAGTGGCGCCGTCAGCGCACACGCATGGTCGATCTCGCCCGCCGATGCGTAGGCGAGCGCACGACGCACGCCGTACCGGACCTGCATACGCACCGCGTCCGGGCCGACCAGGGCGAGCTGCCGATCGAGTTCCTCACCCGCTTCCCGTGGCCGGCCGAGATCGACCAGGCACCAGCCGGTGACCATGCCGACCGGGTCGGGAAGGTCCATGGAGCCGATCAACGGCCCGTCGGAGCCGTCCTCCTGGCGGGCGAGGCGACGGCTCATGAGCATCGAGCTCTCTTGAAAATCACCTGCGGTGATACGCGTCGGCGCGGTTCACGTGGTCTGTTCGCGTGAGGTGATGGTGACGCCCTTGCCGAGGGCAGCGAGTTGGGCGATCAGGCGTCGGGTGTGGCGTTCTTTGCCGAGGCGGTTGGTGAAGTGATCGGGGCCGAGATCGCGGTAGGGCACGAGGTCGTGGAGGATGTGCCAGGCGGCGACGAGGATGGAGTGTCCGACGGCGAGGGTCGCGCGCTTGGCTCCCCGGTGCGGGACCAGCCGCCGAAATTACGCTCCCAGGTAGGTCGTCTTGCTGTGGGAGGCGCTGGCGCCGGCGATGAACAGAGCGGTCTTGAGCCAGGTGTCGCCGTGGCGGGTGCGTCCGGACAGCCGTCTGCCGGCTGACTCCTTGTTGCCGGGACACACTCCGGCCCAGGAGGCGAGGTGTCCGGCGGTGGCGAAACGGGTCATGTCGATGCCGATCTCGGCGATCAGGACCTGGGCGAGGGTCAGGCTGATCCCGGGAATGGTGATCAGCAGGTCGACCTGCTGCCGCAGGGGCTGCAGCTGGCGGTTGATCTCCTCGCTCAGGCAGGAGATCCGGTTGTCGGCCTCGTCGATGGCCCGCAGCATCGAAGCGATCATGAACGCATGGTGCTCGTTGAAGTCACCGGTCAGGGCGCGGGTCAGCAAGGGGACCTTGCTCTGCGGACTGCCCAGGGCGAGGGACGCCAGCACCTGCGGGTCCCGTTCGCCCGCCACCAAGGCATCCAGCATGGCCCGCGCCGAGCGGCCGGTGATGTCGGTGACGACCGAGGACAGCTTGATCCCGGTGTCCTCCAGGAACATCGCGAGGCGGTTCACGTCGCGGGCCCGGTCCCGGACCGTCTCGGTGCGATACCGGGTCAGGTCCCGCAGCTGACGGATGTCACGCGGGGGAACGAAAGAGGGGCGGACCAGGCCGTGTTCGACGAGCTTGCAGATCCACTGGCAGTCCTTCACGTCGGTCTTGCGGCCGGGAACGGTCTTGATGTGCCGGGCGTTGAGCAGCCACGGCTCGATACCCTCAGTGGCCTCGAGCAGGTAGAACAGCGGTTTCCAGTACGACGCCGTCGCCTCCATGCCGATCCGGGCGATCCTGTTCTCCACCAGCCAGTCCCGCAGCTCCAGCAGGCCGTCGTTCATCGTGGAGAACGTACGGACCTCATAACGGGCGCGCTTGCCGGTGCCCGGAACCCGGATGCATACCTTGACATCCGCCTTGCCCAAGTCGGCGCCCCCGCACCGCTCCTCGATCACATCCATGTCCCGCCCCGCCCTTCCTCGCGTGCACCAGTAGCGGTGCCCGCCCATCAGGGACCACAGGATTCGAAGAAGCTCTCTTGCGTGCTCGCGGCAACACCACTGGACTCCTGCGCTCGGCCCCCGCGTCCGACTACCAAACGGGCTCAACGTTCGGCACCAAGCTCTATCGACGTCCTCCGGACGGGCACCAGCCCCGATTTTCCCGGCCACGGGGCGGGACCGACAGGGCCCGGGATGACTACCAAGGGGCCCTGCACTCATGCATCCACCCGACCGAGATCACCCGGCCAAGTACCGTGTTGGGGTGGGACTATTCGCCTGGGCAGCCCTCATCCTTGCTGCTAACAGGCGCGGTGCTGGTCAGGGAGGAAGCGCCGCAGTGCGTCTCGAACGGGGTACTCAACTTGACCCCCGTCCCGTCCAGTCTGTCGTGCGGTGTGACCCGACGCCGTGCTGGTGGCCGGGCCACAGAAGGTACGCGACCATTGGTACGCCCCTCGGTCTGAAGCGGAGCTGCGCGTAATGTCAGTCGGTGCAGGTAGCGGTGGCGGGCGTCGGACGACCGCAAACCCCATGCCAACAGCATGCCGGTGGACAGTGCTGTCACGTGGCCGACGGGAGTGACCCCCAGCGTGGTCAGGCCGCTCGTGATATGCGGTGCGCGCCCCGCGAGCGCGGCGAACGCGGCCCATCGGTGCCACCGTCGGGCCCCCGCTGCCACCACGGCGGCCAGGGCCGAGACGATCACGTAGGACGGGCCGACGTCCAGCGTCGTACGCAGCGCCGGGTCTGCTTGGCCCGCCGCGATCCGCGCTGCCAGCAGCCCCTCGCTCACCAGTGTGCCGAAGACTTGGCCGGCCGCGATCAGCGCGACCGCCCGCATGTTGCCGAACCGGAAGACGAGGAACGCCAGCACGGCCCCGGCGAAGGCGATGCTGCGCAGACAGGCCCAGGGATCGGCGCCGAACAGGAAGGCGGAGGCGATGAGCGCCTCCACAGGATGATCACCCATATTGGCCAGGTTGGTCGACGCCCAGACGTTCACCGCGTGATCACCGCCGTACGTCAGGGACGACACGGCGGCGAGCAGGGCGAAGCCCCAGGGCACAGGGGAGAACCATCGGCGGGCGGGCGTCCGGGAGAAATCCATGTGGCCGACCCTGGCAAAGGGTGCCCGCCCCGCGGATCTGGCCATGGAATGACCAGCTGATCTCTGTCTCTGGACAGAGGCGGATGATCGCCCTCCCCGCTAGGGTCGGACGCGTGCGAGGCATGACGGTGAGGCATGACGCGGCGTCCTTCGCCCGAGGGCTGACGCTGACTCAGCCGGTCGGGCTGGATGTGCTTTTGGCCATGGTCCTGATGGCGTGGAACGTCTTGTGGTGGACGCTTGGCACGCACCGCACGGGCTGGCCGGCATGGCAGGCCGTGCTGACGTGCTCGTTGGTCCTGGCTGTCGCCGTCCGGCGGCTGCTGCCACTGCCGGCACTGGCGGTGGCGTCGGTGACGATGGCCACCGAGGCCGCAGTCGGCGTGTCGGGGATCCTGGCGACTGCCTTGCTGGTGTACGAGGTAGCGGTCACCCGGCCCGCACGTGTCGCGGCGTACGCGGTCATGGTGGCAGGCGCCGCACAACTCGCCTTGACGATCCCCCTGCAGGGCATAACAGGGCACTCCTGGGGGTGGCCGGGGATGATCCAAGTCCTCATCGTCGAGGGCGCCGCCTGGGCGATCGGATGGTCCATCAGACAGAGCCGCGCCTACACCCGTGGCCTGGTCGAGCAGGCCGAAGAGCGGGCACAGCTCCTCCTCGCCGAGGAACGCATCCGCATCGCCCGGGAGTTGCACGACGTAGTCGCGCACAGCCTGAGCATCGTCGCGGTCCAGGCAGGCGTCGGCCACCACGTCATCGGCAGCCGGCCCGACGAGGCCGCGAAGTCCCTCTCCGTGATCGAAACGACGAGCAGGGCAGCCCTGGGAGAGCTGCGTTCACTGCTGGGCGTCCTGCGCGATCATGACGATGCCGAATGGCTGCCCGGCGGCCTCGACGACCTCAACACGCTCCTCGAACAGACCCGACGGGCCGGCGTCCAGGTCGAGTTGACGATCAGCGGTCACCCGCACGCCCTGCCCCGAGGTCTGGACCGCGCCGCCTACCGCATCTTGCAGGAAGCCCTGACCAACGTCGTCAAGCATGCCCGCACCAGCCACGCCCAGGCGACGGTCGACTACGCACCGGGCGAGGTCGCTCTCACGGTCGTCGATGCCGGAGCCGGCCGCACGTCCACCCCGGTCACCGAGGGCCACGGCCTGACCGGCATGAAGGAACGCGCCGCCCTCTACGGCGGCGAGGTTCACGCGGGCCCGCTCTCGCCGCACGGCTTTCGCGTCAACGCCCGGCTGCTGTACGCCACGGACGAGCGAACAGCCCAGCTCCCCGTGGGCGCCGATCCGGAGGACGCATGACGGTGCGAGTCGTCGTGGTGGACGACGAGACGCTGGTGCGTGCCGGGTTCCGTGTGCTGATCGAGTCGGAAAACGATCTCCAGGTCGTCGGAGAGGCGGCCGACGGGACCCAGGCGGTCAAGGTGATCCGCGAACTGCGCCCCGATGTAGCCCTGATGGACATCCGGATGCCCGGGCTCAATGGCATCGAGGCCATCCGCACGCTGCTCGGCGGCCCGTCTCCGGTGCCCGTCCACGTCCTGGTGCTCACCACCTTCGACCTGGACGAATACGTCTTCGAGGCGCTCCGTGCAGGCGCCGCGGGCTTCCTCCTCAAGGACACTCCACCCGCACGCCTGATCGACGCCGTGCGGGTGATCGCCACCGGGGAGTCGCTGCTGTCACCCGGCGTCACTCGCAGGCTCATCGAGACCTACGTCCGCCGCCCCGGCTACCCCGGCCCGGTCACCCATGCCCTGGACGGGGTGACCGGCCGCGAGCGTGACGTGCTGGGCCTGATCGCACGTGGCCTGTCCAACAACGAAATCGCAGCCGAGCTGTATCTGACCGTTGGCACGGTCAAGACCCACGTCAGCCATCTGCTGACGAAGCTGGGGGCCAGGGACCGGGCCCAACTCGTCATCGCCGCCTACGAAAGCGGGCTGGCCGGGCCCGCACGTCGTTGAAGCAGGACGAGCAGGACCCCTGGCGAGCCGGACGTACCCCACCCGACGCCCTTGAGTTAGCTTCGCAACCCTCGTGCTGCATGGCAGGTCCTGCTTTCATGCGCCCACCTGGCCAAGATTCCCCGACCAGGGACCCCGTTCGATCAGAACCGTCCTCATAATCGATAGGGCAATGGCTTCTGAGCTTGACTCTGTCGGGGATCTTGGAGTTGCCGAGGTCAGGTGCCTAGGGTTCGCCAGGACTTCGGCCGGGGTAGTTCGTGCTGGTCGAGGTAGTTCTGGAAGGCGGTCGGCTGGCGGGGTGTGGGTGCTTCCTCGGTCGGTGTCAGTCCGCTGAGGCGCTCGATGTTCACGGCGATGGCCGTCAAGACGTGCTGGATGTGGGCCTTTCCCTGTCCTCGGTAGCGGCAACGGCGCATGCCGTGGCCGTGGGCGAACTCGTTGACGGTTCCCTCCACCCCGGAGCGCACCGCGTAGCGGGTCTTCCACTCGGGTGTCTGCTGCTCGGCGCGGACGCGGAGTTGCAGGTCGCGAAGTTCTCGCGGGGGAAAGCCCACGGTCCGGGCGCTGTCGGCGGTGGTGGTGCAGCGGGTGCGGGCAGGGCAGGGGCGGCACTGGCTCTTGGTGAACCGGGCCACGATCAGCGGGGCGGCGGTGGGCGAGGAGGTCGGGTAGGGGCCGTGCCAGCCTGCGCTGATCTGGCCCTGGGGGCAGGTGACCTGGCGGCGGTCGAAGTCGATGTGGAAGTCGTCCCGGCCGAAGCCTTCGTTCTTGCGGTGTTGGCGGGTGGGGTTGCTGCGCAGTGGCCCGGAGACGGTGACCTGGTGCTCACGTGCGGCTTGTTCCAGGTGGGGCAGGGAGGTGTAGCCGGCGTCGACCAGGTGCTCGGCGGGCAGTAAGCCGCGGCGCCGCAGTCGGATGTGGATGCCGGGCAGGACCTGGCTGTCGTGGGTGGTGGCCGCGGTGGTGGCCACGTCCGTGATCACGTTGGGGCCGTCAGGAGCACAGGTCTCGGTCAAATGGGCTGAGAACCCCTTCCAGTTGATGATGTGTCCGTGCCGTGCGTAGCGGGCCGAGGTGTCGTAGGGAGAGACGATCGCCCGGGACGAGGGCGGCAGTCCGGGCCCGCCTTCCGTCTCGGCAGTGCGTCAGCGCAGGTGTCCTGCGGCGTCACGGTGGTAGTTCTGCACCATGATCTGGCGCAGGGCCTGGACACGCGGGCCCGACGCGCGGTCCGCTCCGTGACGGTAGAGGTGCTCCAGGAGCCGGACGGCGTCGTTTCCGGTGGCGAGGATCCTGGTCTTGGGTTTGGTGGGGTTCTTGCCCAGACGGACCGGTCGGGCGTAGCGGCGTCCCCAGTCCTCATCGACCAGATCGTCCAGCAGGTGAGGAGAGATACCGGCGACTTCTTCCAGTGCAGCGCGGACCGCCTCGGTGACCAGCTCCATTCGGGTGAGATCCCGTACCGCGGCCAGGACATGGGTGGAGTCGGTGCGCTGCGTGGTGCGTTCGCGCACCAGGCCGGCCTCCTTGAGGCGGGCCAGCGCCAGGTCGAGCAGGTGGTCGGCACGGCCCTCTTCGGCGAGACGGTCGCGGAAGTCGGCCAGCACACTGTGATGGAAGCCTGGGTCGTCCAGTTCCATGGCCAGCGCGTACTTGAAGTCGATGCGGCAGCGAACCGCCTCGGCGGCCTGCCGGTCCGACAGGCCGAGCACGAACTGCAGCACACAGACGGTGGCCAGCTGGGCGGGCGAGAGACCCGGACGCCCGTCGCGCGGGTACCAGTCGGCGAAGTCCTCGTCGCACCACAGCCCGTCGAGCCGGTCGCGCACCCATATCGCCGTCGTGCCGTCCGGATTGCTCGCCCGCGCGATCTGCGCGGTCAGAGACGGGACTTGTTCACCGGAACGGGGACGGAGGGACAACGAGCACCTCGACAATCGCAAGGACCTTTGGAACAGCCCCGAGCATGCCCGTTGATCACGCTGCCGTACCGGGAAACTCCAAGATCCCCGACAGAGTCAAGCTGAGCCTGTCGGCCCAGCGCATCGAGCAGCTCACCGCACAGATCGATGAGCTCAATCAGCGCCTGACCCGCTCGTCGAACGCCACGCCCCGCAGTTGCTCGTGCCGGTGGGCATCGGCCCGGACAGCGCCGTCACGCTCCTGATCACCATGGGAGACGACGTCGAGTGGCTGAACACGGAGGCGTTCCTTCGCCGCTCTGTGCGGGGTCAGTCCCGTCGAGTACTCCTCGGGCCGTCGAACTTCGCGCCGGCTCAACCACGGCGGCGACCGGCAGGCGAAAAACCGCCCTGTACCGGATCGTGTCCACCCGGCTGTGCCACGACCCGCGCACCCAGGCGTACTGCCAACGCCGCACTCAGGAGGGCAAAACCCGGCGTGAGATCATCCGATGCCTCAAGCGATATGCCGCCCGAGAGGTCTTCAACCTGGTCAGACCGGTATCCAGCGTCCCTCCGTTATAGGGGCGTCCGTGATGCCCCGTACTCTGTCCTCCGCATCACCATCACCCACGTGATGATGAACCTGCGCCACTTCACCGTCGGCGGCCTCGAACGCGTCCTGTTCTCCCACGGCCGGTGGACCTGATCGAGAGCCTTCGTCGCGGTTTGGTCACTTCTGCGCCAGCAGGATGTTTGACGGTGGAGAACCCTGCTGAGATGAGTGATCTGACTGCCGCACACCGCGGCTACGAGTACCAGGACTTGATGGAGGCAGGCCGCGTCGTTGACCTGCTGCTCGGCGGGATCGTCAGGGTCCATGTCGACGAGAAGCTGGTGCCGGACGACCGCTTCGACGACCTCACGGTGATCAACGCGGACGGATCCCGTGAGCGGGCGCAGTTCAAGCACTCGGACGAGGACAACCCCCTCGGCTACACCACGTTCACGATCGACGACCGTGGACTGAGGCTGGACCGCCTTGTGGCGGCTGCCGTCGCCGACCGGGACGGACCCGGTGCGAGCGCCACCGCCCACCGGTTGCGCATCGTGATGCGCGATGCGCCTCCGGACGACGACGCACTGAAGGCGGTGATGGTGCCCGCCCGCTTCTCCGACGCGCCGTTCCTTCCGGGGGTGAACACCACACTCCTGCGGTTCGATGGGAAAGCCCTCTGGCGAGGGTTCGACCGCTCCTCGGCCTCGACCGCGACATGACCGCCGCCGCAGACGCCGCCCAAGGCCTGGGCCTGCCCGGCTTCGCACTTACACCCACCCCGTGGCTGCGTGCCGCACTGCCCCTGACGCCCGGAGCCCTGCTGACACTGGAGGACGACCGAGGTCCGGCCCTGCGGCTCGTCTGCTGGCGCACCGAGTACGAGCGGAGTGCCTACCGCCTGCCGTGGCCGCGGACGACCGGCTGTGCCGTCGTGATCCGCCCCGACCTGCTGGACATCCTGTCCGAGCGGGCTTCCGCACCGATCGTCACCCGAGAGGTCTTTATGCGGCTGACGTCGACGACCGCCGGGGCGTAGCCGTGGTCGATGGCGCCGGGCCCCAGGGCCCGCTGCCTCATCGGCGCTCAGCTCAAAGACCACGCGCCACGCACCGTGGCGGTGATGGAGCTCAAGCGGCGACTGGAGAACCTGCTGCGGCAGCAGTCCAAGCACCGACCGGTGCGCAGGCCAAGGCCGAGCGTCACCCCCGCGCGCGGGATGATTCCGTGTCGTCCCGGTGCTCATGTTGGGACCGTGCGTTCCGCTTCAGCGAACGGCCCGACCGGGACTGGAATGAGGCCGGGGTCTGGCAGCGCCTGCACGAGCTGCTGCTCTGCGAGCTGCGGTCGACTCCAGCCACATCCGCGCGATGAAGGGCGGGCCGGCTACCGGTCCGTCCCCGGTGGACCGGGGCAAGACCGGCGGCAAGCACCACCTGATCGTCGAGGCACACGGCATCCCGCTCGCGACGATCACCACCGGCGGCAACCGCAACGACATCACCCAACTGATCCCGCTGATCCAGGCCGTCCCGCCGATCCGCGGCAAGCGCGGCCAGCCACTGCGCCGCCCCAAGCACCTCTACGCCGACCGCGGCTATGACCACGAGGACTACCGGAACAAGGTTCGCCGGTTCCAGATCACCCCGCACATCGCCCGGCGCGGCGCCGGGCACGGCTCCGGCCTGGGCGTCTACCGCTGGGTCGTGGAAGGAGCGATCGCGCTGCTGCACTGGTTCCGCCGCCTGCGTACCCGTTGGGAGATCCGCGACGACATCCACCACGCGTTCGTCACCCTCGGCTGCGCCGTCATCTGCTGGCGACGACTGCGCACCGCACTGTGCTGGGAGTGAGGGCAGGCGATGTGCTTGAGGAGATGGCCCACTCGATGCGTCGACACGCACTCGTAGCAGCCGAGTCCGCACAGCCTCACAGCCGGGATTTCAGCACGTCGACCTCACATCGTCCGCAGGGCCCGCTCGGACGCCGCGTCGCGGCCCGGTTCGTACTCGATGGATGCCGGCTCGGTGTTGCGCGTCAGCGGTGGTCGACGTAGGCGACGAATCCGCCCACTGTCAGACCCACCGCGCATCCGCGGCGGAAGGCCGCGTAGCGCATGCGCGGGGTGTGCTGCGCGTCGGTCATCGCATACGGTGCGCGGATCCCCAGTTCCACGCCGCACAGGCACACGACGTAGCCGTGACGCAGGGCGGCGGCCGCCCACTCGGGGTCGTGCGCGACCCAGGTCCGGGAGTAGATCTCACCGTCGGGCGTCCGCAGTTCCAGCCGGGAGTAGGTGTACCCGAAGCGCTGCCACAGCTTTGGCTGTTCATCGGGTATCTCGTGCAGCTCCCATCCAGGGATCAGGCGCAGGTCGGAGAACTCGGGCGGCAGGCGCCTCATGCCGAACAGGATGGCGCCTTCGATCTGCGGTTCCTCGGGCATGTCGTCGAGCGAGGCTCCCTCCGGCATGACGAACCCGAAGTCGCCCACGGCGCGACGGAACTCGAAGAGGGCAGTGGGCATGTGACGTGTCCGCATGTGATCGAGGGTGACCGTGCCTTCCGCGGTGTCCAGAACCATCAGCACGCGCCCGAGCCGCAGCGCGGGGTCGTCGCTGAACAGGATCCGCCCGTGGTCGTCGACCTGTTCGAACTGATGCCGGCTCATCTCCTACAGCCCTCCCGTTGGTTGCCGCCGTTCCGCGTCCGCGAAGCAGACGATGGGACGTTGAACCATCCTATTGAAGGATCGTTCAACAATCCACGCATTGGAACGCGTGCACCACCAGGCCGGCGGTTTCGTCGAAGGCAGGGGTGAGGATGAGCGCGCACGAAGCAGGCAAAGGGCGGACAGGCGTGGGCCGGCGGGTGCTGGTAGGCGCCGCAAGCACCGGCGCGGCGTTGGCGCTGTGGGCGGTCGTCCGCCTGATCGTGCGCATGGCCTTCGTCGCGCACGCTCCGTGGATCGACGCGCTGTGCGCGCTGGCGCTCCTCCTCGGATGCGTGTTCCTGTGCATGTGCTGGTACTTGGGCATCCGGTGGCTGCTGTGTGCGGTGTGCCTCCTCGGGGTGCTGTTCCTGCAGAACCGGGAGCTGGATCAGCAGGTACTGCACCAGCACGGGCGTACCGAACACGTCAGGGTCCGACAGATTCAGTGGTCCGCCGGCGACGGCATGGGTGACAGCGCCCACCTCTACACGGTCACCGTCCTCGACGGCCCACCGCTGGCTCCGATCGAGGAGAACGGGCTCATGGGATGGAAGTGGGTGGTAGGCGGCACCACCGGGGGCCCGGGCTTGCCCCCCCGCCTGAGCGGGGCACGGCCCTGCGGATAGACGGTCACCGCATTCCCCCGGACCATACACGGACCGTTCCGTACCGATGGGGGACTCACCTGGTGGTCGACGCTCAAACGTCGCCGACGGGCGACGTCCAGGTCGAGGCGATGGCTTTGGCGCCGGTCCCGACCCCGGAAGTCCTGTGGCACAAGCCGCCCGTGCTCGCGATCGCCTCGGCCCCGGGGTGTGATCGAGCGAGGTGGTTGGCACTCGGGCGCGACATCTGTCACTCCTGCGGCGCCCACAACGTGCGCAGTGAGCTGTGACACGACAGTTGGCGCTTTGTCACGAGGACTGGAACCGCCGTGGGTGACAGAAAGCTCGAAAAGTCTGCGTATTTTAGGCCGGTCGTCACGACAGCGAGCGGGACCGGATCAACCGAGACGACGCCGACCATCCGCACTCCCGGGATCAGCGGGTGAGAATGTCGGCGCCCCGGCGCCGTCAGCCAGACCCACTCAGCCATAGGGGGCTGTGACCGAGCGGACGACCGTGCAGTCGCTCAAGGTGCTGACATTGTGACGCATGGTAACTGTCGTGTAGGTTGTCTGGAGACCGATGGCGTCTCCAGACAACCGGTTTGAGTCCTAGAAGAACCCGAGCTTCTGTGGACTGTATGAAATAAGAATGTTCTTGGTCTGCTGGTGGTACATCGCACGCGCGGCGCTGACCTGCGCGAATGCGGGGTTTGCAGAGAGCTGGCGGGAGTTGGTCCGTGTATGGTCCGGAATCTTGATGGTGTCTCCTTGCCGGCCTGCTCCGGCAGGAGCGGCCTGGGAGCGAGCGCACCGATAGGGCGGGGCCATCCTTGTGAGTAACTCCGCGGATGTCCCCGGCAGGCCGGGCGAGTGGCGAAGCTCGCGAAGTGCTGGGGGTCCCGGATCTGGACTCGGTCCCTGACACGGAGCCGAGGGCCGCCACCGGAGACAGCCCCAAGCGCCATCCGTGGAGGTCAGGACCGCGCGGCGACCTCGGCGTGGGCAGCGCGCAGCGAGACCTTGTCGATCTTGCCGACCGGGTTCTTCGGGATGGCATCCACCACGAAGAACGCGGTCGGGCGCTTGAAGCCGGTGAGGCTGCGCGCGCAGAGGGACTGCAGTGCCGACGGATCGACGGCCGAACCCGGTCGGGGCTGGACGTAGGCGACGACGACCTCTCCCCATTTCTCGTCGGGGACGCCGATCACGGCGGCCTCGAGCACCGACGGGTCACCGACGAGGACGTCCTCGATCTCCTTGGGGTAGATGTTCTCCCCACCCCGGATGATCATGTCTTTCGACCGTCCGACCAGGGTCAGGTATCCGTCGGCGTCGAGTCGGCCCACGTCGCCGGTGTGCAGCCAGCCGTCGACGATGATCTTGGCTGTCTCCTCCGGGCGGCCGAGATAGCCCCGCATGACGTTGGGGCCCCGCACGACAACCTCTCCGTCCGCGCCCGGCGGCACCTCGCTGCCGTCGGCGTCGACGATCCGGATCTCCTGGCCGGGGAAGGGCAGTCCCACGGTTCCGGCGCGTCGAGGGCCCGCGACAGGATTGATGGTGGAGCCGCAGGTTCCCTCGGACAGCCCGTACCCCTCGACGAGCGGGAACCCGTAACGGGCCTCGAACCGGGTCAGCAGCTCGGCGGAGGCGGGTGCCGCGCCGCAGACTCCGAAGCGCAGGGACGACGTGTCGGGGCGGACCTGGTCCGGGAGCGCCGCGAGCATGCTGTAGATCGTCGGCACGGCGCTGAAGAACGTGGGGCGCTCGCGCTCGACCACGTCGAAGAACGTCTGGGGATTGAACCGGTCGGCGATGGTGACGCTCGCGCCCGCCAGCAACGGTACGAGAGTGCTGACCACGATGCCGTTGACGTGGAAGAGCGGCAGGATCAGCAGACACCGGTCGGCCGGACCGACCTCCAGCGCCCGACGCCCCATGTCCGCCATGGCGTCGATGTTGGCGTGATCGAGCATCACCCCCTTGGGAACCCCGGTCGTGCCGCTGGTGTAGATGAGCAGGGCCAGCGCGGACGGGTCCGGGAGGGGGGCCTCATCCGGCTCCGCCGCTGCGTCGTCGTGCAGTTCGCCGACGGCGAGAACGGCAGTCCCGTCCGCCACCGCGGCCTCGCCGTCCTCGCTCACCAGAAGGCGTGCACGGGAGTCCTTGACCTGTCGGGCCACTTCGATGTCGGTCATGCTCGGGTTGACCGGCGTGATGGTGGCGCCGAGCCGCCAGGCGGCGAACAACAGAAGCACGAACTCCACGCGATTGGTGAGCTTGAGAGCCACGACATCGCCGGGGCCGATCCCGAGATCCTGGAGGTGACGTGTGGCCGCCTGGACGCGACGCAGCAACTGGACGTTGGTGAGGGCCTGGCGGCCGTCCGAGACCGCGGCCCCGTCGGGGTCGAGGGACGCGCGGCGGTCGGGCAGAGATGCGAAATTCATGGCGAGGGCGTACCTGTCTGGGTGTGATGCGGTCCGGTCACGGAGCTGACGCGGCGGCTGCCGGCTTCAGCTGGCGGGTGAGGAACTCGATCTGGTCGCGCACCAGTACTTCGAAGGTCTCGCCGGTGTAGAAGTCGAAGTGGCCGGCGTCGTACCTCTTGATCTCTCCCTTGGGTGCGGTGCGCGCGTAGCGGAGGGTCTGGGCGGGAGGCGTGACGGAGTCGGTGTCGCTGACGCAGAAGAGGATCGGCATGGCGATCTTCTTGGCCGCACGCCCGGGCCGGTAGGTGAGGATGGTCGGGATGACCCGCGCCGCCACCTCGTTGCGGAACGTCGTTCCCGGAGGCTGGAGCGCCTGGTATCCGGGCAGGGCGTCCGGGGCGTTCATGAGGGCCGACGAGCCGGGGGTGGCGGCGATCGGCACCATCACGGGCGGCTTTCCGCGGCCTCTGGCCGCCAGGTCGCGGGCGACCACGGGGAGGACCTTGAGTGAGGCGACAGGGCCCAGCGCGAGCGCGGAGGCGAGACCGTCGGTGAAGGGGCATTGCGACACCGCCGCGCGCAGTTCGGGGTGGCGGGAGGCGACGGTGATGGCATGGCCGCCGCCGAACGAGCTGCCCCATACGGCGATGCGGGCCCGGTCGACGTCCGTGCGGGCCTTGACGTAGGCGATGGCGGCGTCCCAGTCGGCGAGCTGACGCTTGATCGACAGGAGCTGGCGAGGGTGGCCGCCGCTGTCGCCGAAGTGCCGGTAGGTGAAGGCCACCGCGGCGATGCCGGCCTGCGCGAAGCGCTCGGCGAAGGCGTCCAGGCGCATCTCGCGGACGGCGCCCAGGCCGTGCCCGAGGATGACGACGGGCGCAGACGTGACGCCCGTGGGGAGGTAGAGCCAGCCGGCGCAGTTGCTGTCGCCGGAAGGGAACGTGATGTCGTGACGGGTGAAGGACTGCTGAGTGGTCATCGTCGGTTCACCGCCCGCTCGTCGAGCGACCGCCCGGCACGCTGCCCGAGGCGAGGGCTCGTGCGTAGGTGCCCGGCGTGTAGAGCGGGAGTTCGCCGGTGGCGGCGGTCGTGGCCTGGTAGTCGAGCATCAGCCTCTGGCCTTCCTCTGACATGATCTGGGCGAAGAACTCGGCGCGTTCGACGTGCAGACCGTCCTCCAGTGACATCGAGCCGCCGAAGTACACCGACCTCTTGGCCGCCGCGACCGACCCCTTCGACCGCTTCCCGAAGTGCTCGGCGAGTTCGACCGCCTGCGCGACCACCTTGTCCTGCGCGACGACCTTGTCCACCGCCCCGTTGGCGAGGGCCTCCGCGGGCGTGAACGGCTTGCCTTCGAGGATCGCGGCCAGGGACCGGTGGGTGCCGATCAGGCGGGACAGCCGCTGGGTGCCGCCACCGCCCGGGATGATGCCGAGGAGGATCTCCGGCTGGCCGATGAAGAATTCCCCCTCGGCCATGACCCGCAGATCGCACGCCCAGGCGAACTCCGCGCCGAGGCCGAGAGCGGAACCGTTGAGGGCGGCGACGTAGAGCACACCGCTGGCGTTCATCCGCAGGAAGGTGGTGTGCAGACGTTCCAGCTGCAGGGCCCCTCGCATCGGGGTCCTGCGCAGCAAAGGCGCGAGGAGACGGGACCGGTCCACGTGCTTCGCCATGCGGACGACGGCCGCGGCACCGCGCCGTCCGACCGTGGGGCTCGCGGCGCCCTCCTCCTGCAGCCACCGGACCGCGGCATGACTGACGAACCGCTTGGGATGCGCCCCGGTGAAGACGACGGCACGGACGTTCGGATCGCGGTCGGCTCGGGCCACCAGCCTGTCCAGCTGCTGGGCGATGTCGAGGCCGAACTCCTGGTGCGGGCCGCCGTCGACCCGGACGATCAGGACGGCCCCGCGATCTTCGATCGTCAGACGGCCCTTGTCTTTGTATGGCATGAGTTCTGCTCCCGTGCTGAGTTCATGGCGATGGGAAAGTGCGTCGGGACGGCCGCGGATGCGTGTGGCAGCGATGAGGTCGGGTTCGCCCGACACGCTGTGCCCGCACAGGCGGCAGGAGACTGGACCAGCGCGTGATGACGTGTCCGAAGGCGGACGCGTGTATCGACGGCGGCACGTCACATGCGATGTGTACTATTGCCGTGAAGAATTACATAACCAAGTTATTTCTGGTGTGTCAACGGTGGAGGCGTACGGAACATGGCAGGGCGGGCGAGGCTCGAAGACGCGCCGGAACGACTTGTGCAGGCGGCCATCGGCCTGCTGGCCGAGCAGGGTCCGTCGGCTGTGAAGGCGCGCACGGTGGCCTCAGCGAGCGGACTGTCGACGATGGTGGTCTACAGCCACTTCGGCGGGATCCCCGAGCTGATGAGCGCTGTCGCCGACCACGGGTTCAAGGAACTCGGCGCGGCGTTCGCCCGGGTACCGGTGACGGAGGACCCGATCGCGGATCTCTTCGCCATGGCCCTGACCTGCCGTCGGCAGGCCCGCGAGAACCCTCACCTCTACGACCTGATGTTCGGACTGTCCACTCGGGCGACGTACCGGCCGCTGCCGGATACGGACCGCCGCCTGAGCGGGCATTCCCCGGCCTTTCGGGAAGCCCACGCCCATGTCACCGCGGCATGCGAACGGCTCCTGCGCTCCGGCAGGGTCGAGCGGCAGGAACCCGAAGTCATCGCCGCCCAGCTGTGGAGCTACGTGCACGGTTACATCACCCTCGAACTGGCTGAGCACTTCGTCGAGTTCGACGACGCCGTGGCGCAGGTGCTCGTGCCGATGGGTGTGAACTTCACTGTCGGACTCGGTGACGAGCGCGAACGTGCCGAAGCCTCCCACGAGGCCGGCGCGCGCCTGTACGACTCGATCGTCCAAGGCCGCTGAGAAGCCGGGCGGTTGGGTGCTGCCCCAGGCCCTAGGACGACCTGGTCTCCGCGGCAGGGGCATCTGCGCCCGGCGTGACCTGGTCCTGCCTCCCCAGCGCCGCGACCTCCCGTTCGAGGGACGGCACCGCCCGGGCCGCGAAGCGCCGCGCCCAGGGCCAGGCCAGCGGTGAATTCAGCGCCGCCTTGGCCCAGTTGGCCACGACGACCGCACGCGGGACATACACGCGGCTGCGTCGGCGCACGAGCCCGTCGACGATCGCTGCGGCCGCCCGGTCCGCGCTCGTGGTGACGTTGCCCGGATAGGGCAGCCGTGTGCGCAGGTCCTGGAACGAGGGGAGGTCCGCCTCGGCGCCCCGGACGAGATCCGTGTCGATCCAGGAGGGGTGTACCACGCCGACCGTGACTCCGAGGTGGGCCACTTCCTGTCGGTAGGTCAGAGCGAGCAACTCGGCCCCGGCCTTGCTCGCGCCGTAGGAGGCCATCGCGGCCAGCGGCATGAACGACAGCGCGGACGCCACGACCAGCACATGGCCACGGCTGCGCTCCAGATGGGGCGTCGCGTACTTGAGGGTGCGGAAGACACCATTGAGGTTGATGTCCAGAACCCGCTCGAACGACGCCTCGTCCGTCTGTCGCACCGTCCCGTACGCCACGACGCCGGCGTTGGCGACCACGCGGTCGACGCCGCCCATGACCTCGGCGGCCTCGTCGATCGCCGACCGTAGAGCAGCCCCGTCGCGCACATCGGCCTCACGCCAGCCGGCGCCGGCACCCAGCTCGTCGGCGAGGGCGCGCAACCGATCGGCTTCGAGGCCGATCACGGTCACCTGGGCCCCTCGGGCGGCGGCCAGGCGGGCCACCTTCTCACCGATGCCGCGTGCCGCTCCGGTAACAACCAGCTTCTTGCCCAGCAAGTCACGTTTCATGGCGGCAACATAACTTCGTTATTGATGGAGCACAAGAGACTGCGCACCGGTCGCTGTTCGGTTCACCTGCTGGGTCTCACGACTGGACGAACCTATGCTGGCCGTCATGAGACGGACATCCTTTGCGCAGTGGCCCTGCTCGATCGCGCGCACCATGGACCTGCTCGGGGACTGGTGGACGCCGCTGGTGCTGCGTGAGGCGTTCTACGGGATCCGGCGGTTCGACGCGTTCCAGGAGTCGCTGGGGATCGCCCGCAACACGCTGACGGACCGGCTGCGCCGGCTGGTGGAGGAGGGGCTGCTGGAGAAGCGGCCCTACCAGACGGAGCCGGTCCGCCATGACTACGTGCTCACCGAGAAGGGGCGCGACTTCTATGGCGTGCTGCTGGTGATGAACCGGTGGGGGGACCGCTGGCTCTCCGGCGAAGCGGGCCCGCCGGTGACGATGCGCCACGAGGCGTGCGGGCAGGAGACGCATGCCGAGGTGGTGTGCGCCGCCTGCGGCGAGCCCATGACCCTGGACAACACCCACCCCCGGATGGGCCCCGGCTACCCACCGCACCTGGCCGAACGGCCGGATGTGCGGGCCCGGTTCACGGGCTGACCGGGCAGCGCCCTGCACGGCAGGTCACCCTTGACAAGTGGGTCTACCTACGCAACTTTACTGGTCAGACGCTCATTCGAGCGCTCTTGGCGACAGAGGGGCTGCGGGTTCATGGAGTGGACGGGCGCACGCTATGCGGACAAACCGACGGTTGAGGTCCACACCTGGATCGCCGCACCACCGGCTCAGGTGTGGAGGCTGGTGTCCGACATCGAACTGATGCCGCGCATGAGCTCCGAGCTGCAGTCGGTGGAATGTTTGGACGGCGGCGGGCCTGCTCTGGGAGCCCGGTTCGTCGGCCGGAGCAAGCACGAAGCGTTCGGGGAGTGGGCCACCACGTCCCACATCGTCGGCCCTCACCGGACCCGATCCGTACGAGATGACGGGATCCCTCCTGGCGTGGGGCGCCGCCCACGCGGCTCAGCCGGATGCCGTACTCAAGCCCGGTGCGCACGGCCCGGTCGCCGCCTTCGGCCTCGACACTCTCAGGCTCGGTGCCGCCGAGGCCGGAGTACACGAAGTCGACGGGGCGTCGGCCCGCCGTCGATGACGGCTGAGCGGGCATAGATCACCACGCCGCGGCGCTGAAGCTGACGTTCGGGAAGCCGCCGAGACGGTGGACCATACGGCCGCCTCCACCGGTTCCCCGCGCGGCGGGCGGTGGCGGATGCCGCCGCCGGCGGGTTGGTGAACAGATGGTTCGATCGGGAGTGAGTCCGCCCCTCGCGGGGGCCGGCCGCACCAGTGGAAAGGAAGCCGTCCATGGACGAGCAGGGTGAGCGCTTCGACGTCGTCGTACTCGGCGCGGGCCCCGGCGGGTACGTTGCCGCGATCAGGGCCGCACAACTGGGCAAGCGGGTCGCGGTCGTCGAGGAGAAGTACTGGGGAGGCGTCTGTCTGAACGTCGGCTGCATCCCCACCAAGGCCCTGTTGCGCAACGCCGAACTCGCGCACGTCTTCACGCGCGAGGCGAAGACCTTCGGCATCAAGGTCGACGGCGAGGTCTCCTTCGACTACGGCGAGGCGTTCCGCCGCAGCCGGAAGGTCGCGGACGGCCGGGTCAAGGGCGTCCACTACCTGATGAAGAAGAACAAGATCACGGAGATCAGTGGGCGCGGCACGTTCCTCGACCCCCATACGCTCCAGGTCGTGGACTACGACGGCAACACCCGAACCGTCGGTTTCGACCACTGCGTCATCGCCACCGGAGCGACGCCCAAGCTGCTGCCCGGCACCCGCCGCACCTCGCGTGTCGTGACGTTCGAGGAGCAGATCCTCGCCGAGGACCTGCCGCAGTCGATCGTGATCGCGGGAGCCGGCGCCATCGGCGTCGAGTTCGCGTACATCCTGCACAACTACGGTGTGAAGGTCACCATCGTCGAGTTCCTGGACCGGATCGCCCCGCTGGAAGACGCCGAGGTCTCCGCCGAACTCGCCAAGCAGTACCGGAAGTCGGGCATCGACGTCCTCACCTCGACCCGCGTCGAGTCGATCGACGAGTCGGGCGCGCAGGTCCGTGTCACGGTCACCGGCAAGGACGGCGCCCAGCAGGTCCTTCAGGCCGACAAGGTCCTGCAGGCGATCGGTTTCGCGCCGAACGTCACCGGCTACGGCCTGGAGAACACCGGAGTGCGGGTCACCGAACGGGGCGCGATCGACGTCGACGGCCGCTGCCGCACCTCCGTCCCGCACATATACGCCATTGGTGACGTCACCGCGAAGCTGATGCTCGCGCACGCCGCCGAGGCCATGGGCGTGGTCGCCGCGGAGACGATCGCGGACGCGGAGACCATGGAGCTGGACTACGTGATGATCCCGCGGTCCACCTTCTGCCAGCCTCAGATCGCCAGCTTCGGCTACACCGAGGCACAGGCCAGGGAGAAGGGCTTCGACGTCCAGGTGGCCAAGTTCCCGTTCACCGCGAATGCCAAGGCCCATGGCCTGGGCGATGCGACCGGGTTCGTGAAGCTGATCAGCGACGCCAAGTACGGCGAGCTCCTCGGCGGCCACCTCATCGGCCCCGACGTCACCGAACTCCTCCCCGAGCTGACCTTGGCCCAGCAGTGGGACCTCACGGTCCACGAGGTCGCCCGCAACGTCCACGCCCACCCGACCCTCGGCGAGGCGGTCAAGGAAGCCGTCCATGGCCTCGCCGGCCACATGATCAACATGTAGCGTTATGAGGGCTCGACATGGGTGACGCTCTCGCGGAGGCGTGCTGCCGGCGGCTTTCGAGAACTGCCGGATCGGTGTGTTCCTCGCCTACGCCACCGGCCGCGGACGCACGCTGATCGACCGGCGGCTGTATCTGCCCACCTCCTGGACGAACGACCGCGAGCGCTGCCGACGGTAGGGCGACGTGTCGAAATCCTTGCGGCGTGAACCGGAGGTCCGGAGTTCAGGATCCGGTGCCGTAGCGGCTGAGCATGAGGGCGACCGCTTCGTCCACGATCGCGGCGTCGGTGGGGTTGGGCGGGACGAAGTCGGTCCGTACGAGTTGAGGCCACAGGAACTGACTGCAGATCATGCCGAGGAACTGTTCGGCCACTTCGGATGCCGACAGCGGCTGTCCGTCGGCCGAACGGAAGTCGAGTGTGCCGGCGTGTGCTTCGGCCTCCAGGTAGTCGCGGAGCCGGTCGAAGAAGGGTCCGCGGTCGATGGCGAAGCCGGTGCCGACGATGTCGGCGAGTTCCGGCATCTGGGGAAGCTCGGTGATGATGAGGCGGCACAGCGCCGCCGTGCCGGGCCGCGCGACCAGGCAGGCGTAGTCGCGGCCGATGTGGTCCAGACCGTACCGGGGGTCGCCGGGCGGTGGCGGCGCGGCGTACTCCACATCCAGCTGCCATTGTTCGGAGGTGACGGCCGCGAACAGCGCGGCCTTGGAGGGGTACCGCTTGAAGAGGGTGCCGGTGGAGACGCGGGCCTGCTTGGCGATCTGGGCCAGGGAGGTCTTGTCGTATCCCCGGGCGAGGAAGAGGTCGCGGGCGGCGCGGATGATGCGGGCGCGGTTCTCCGCTTTGATCTGCGCGTGATACCCGGCCTGGCTCGCTTCGCCACCGGTTTCCGCTCGTTCCGCCACCGCCATGCCCTCGCCCCTCGCCCGTTTCCCGGCCGCGTCCTCGCTGTCAGAGGACGGTCTGGCCGCCGTCCAGGATAAGGTCCTGGCCCACCGCGAAGGCGGAGGCGTCGGAGGCCAGGTACACGACGGCTTCCGCGACCTCCTCGGGCAGACCCATGCGGCCCAGCGGGATGCCGGCGCTGATCCTCTCCAGGACCGCCGCCTGGACCGCGGGGTCCTCGATCCCGAGCTTGGCGTAGAGCGGGGTGTCCACCGGGCCGGGGCTGACCGCGTTGAACCGGATGCCGTGCGACTTGAGCAGGTCCGCGTTCCACGACCGCATCAGGGAGCCGACAGCCGCCTTCGTCGCGGCGTAGGCGTTCGAGTTCCCGTAGCCGCCGTGCGCGCTGCTGGACGCGTTGAGGATGACCGAGGACGGGTTGGCCAGCATCGGCACCAGGGCCTGGGTGAGGAAGAAGACGCTCTTGACGTTGATCTCGAAGAGCCGGTCGTAGCTGTCCTCCGTGTGGTCCTCGAAGGGCCGCCAGTCCGAGACGCCGGCGTTCAGGAACGCCACGTCCAGCTTTCCGAAGTGCTCACCCACCTGCTTGGCCAGTGCGCGCTGCGCATCGAGATCGCGGGCGTCGGCCTGCACGACGGGCACCTTGTCTCCGAGGACCTGCCGGGCCCTGTCGATGCTGGCCGGGGTCACGCCGGTGACCAGCACGTCGGCCCCCTCCGCGAGGAACCGCCGGGCGGTCTCCAGACCGATCCCGCTCGTGCCGCCGGTGATGAGGGCGCGCTTGCCCGCAAGACGATTCATGTTCCCTGTTCCTTGCCGAGAAGTAAGGTAAGTCGATGAACTCACCATCGGAAGGTAACTCCCACACCACCCTTAAGGCAAGTCGATCCACTTACCATCGGTGGTCGCGGGGGGTGGTTCTGCTGAGCCGGGAAGGTGGCCGGCACCGGCTCGAATGCCATGTCGCGGCCGCCCGTGAGGAGCCGGGCGATGATGGCCTTCCCGGCGCCGGGCGGTCCTGGACGGTGGCGCTGAGGCGCCGCTGGGCGACCATACGGGCCCAGAAGCGGAGTCGGCGGCCGGGGCCAGGAGGTGGTCCTGCCTGACGATGTCTTCCAGCTTTGCGCGCAGGCGGTCGGCGACTGGCTGGGAGGGCTCCTCGTCGAAGAGCGGCAGGATCGCTACGGTCGCTTCCATCGGCCCCTCGGGCCACAGACGGGCATGCCCGGCGGGGCGGACTGCCGCGCTGCCAAGTATTCGGACCAGTTCCCGCCCGCGAGGGTGGCCCAGGGTTCGGCTGCCTTGGGTTGGATGCCGAGCAGGTCGGTGATGACCATGGGCGGCAGGTCTACGAGGGCGTCCATCATGGCGGTGTTCCGGGCTGCGCGGGCAGGCAGACCGTGCTGGCTCAGGGCGTCGGCGAAGCCGAGGGGGTTGCGCGGGTGCCCAGGCTGTGACCGGGCAAGAGTATCTGCACCCGGCCGTGTTGCTGGGGCGCTCCTGTCCGCAACCGCCACAACGCGCCGTTCACGACCTGCCGGTGTTCCCGCCAAGACCGCCCACGACCATCCGCACCCGGCAGCAGCGGAGCTATCCGCTTTCACGCCGCATCCGGCAACTCACCCCGACCAACCACAAGATCAATTATCAGACACGGCCTAGGTCGGGGAGCACGTCAAGCCCTTTTCGCGCCGCTCTGCTCGCGGACGGCGTCGAACATGGCGGTGAGAGCGGGACTCTCGGCAAGGCTGCTCAGCAGGGCGTGTAGCGAGTGCCGCTCAGTGGTGCCGAGGTCGGGGAGGATTTCGGTGTCGAGGCCGACGAGTGTGCGGTTGAGGTCGGCCAGGACCTTGCGCCCGTCGTCCGTGATGTTGACGGCGTAGCGGCGTCGGTCCTGCGGATCGCGTGTCCGCTCGGCGTATCCGGCCCGCTCAAGGTCGTCGAGACTCGTCACCATCGTTGCCGGGTCGATGCGCAGGAACGAGCCGAGCGCCAGCTGCGGCATGGCCCCGTTGTCGGCCAGGGCCTGCAAGACGCTGTAGTGGCGCACTCGCAGGCCGGTACCGCTGATGCCGTCTTCGGCGATCCTGAAAGCCACCTGCCCGAGTTTGACCAGCAGGCAGATGGTGTGTTCAGCCACTGTCCCCGGTACCAGCGGAGCCTCGGACATCGTTTATCCCGCCTATGGTTAGGCCTGCGTATCGTCTGGGTCCATCCTACGAGAAGGCCTGAGGTGGCCGGACCGGGGCAGCGATCTCGGCGCGCGGAATCGGGGCACGCAGGGCAGGGGATGCGCGGGGCCGTCAGCCGACGATGGTCCGGCCGAAGATCTGCCGGGCGATGACCCACTTCTGGATCTCGTTGGTGCCCTCGTATATCTCGCCGATCTTGCTGTCCCGGTAGATCGCCTCGACAGGGCCGGGGCTGCCGTCGGCACCCAGTTCGCGGGCGAAGCCGAGGCCTCCGAAAGCCTGGACGGCGTCGCGTGCCATGTCCACCGACAGCTTGGTGGCGTAGTACTTCGCCATCGCGGCCTCGGGTTCCGGAGACGGGTTGCCGGCGTCCAAGCGAAGGGCCGCCTTGGTGACGAGGGTGCGGGCGTTGTCGATCTCGGTGGCCCGCTCGGCGAGCAGGAACTGCCAGTGCTGGTTGGCGGCCACCGGCTTGCCGAAGGCGTGGCGCGTCGACAGGTGGGCCACGGTGTGATCGAAGGCGGCCTGTGCCATGCCGACCCCGACGGCCGCGATGCCGATCCGGCCGTAGGTGAGGGTGGTCAGTGCGTGGCGCAGTCCGTGTCCCTCGGTGCCGCCGAGGAGGTCGTCGTCGGACAGGTGTACGTCCGAGAAGCGGATGTCCGCGGTGAGCTGGCCGCGGTTGCCCATCTTGCGGTCGGCGAGGCCGACTTGAACGCCCGGAAGTGCTGTGTCGACGATGAACATGCTCAGCCGCTCGCCGGTGCGGGCGAGAACCACCACGAACGCGGCCACGGGCGAGTTGGAGATCCACCGCTTGTGGCCGTTCAGCACCCAGCCGGTCTCGGTGCGTACGGCCTCGGTTCGAACGGCCTGCGGAGACAGGTCGCTGGAGGCGTCCGGCTCGGTGGTGGCGAACGCGCCGACCACGGAACCCTCCGCGACCTTGGGCAGCCAGCGCTGCTGCTGCTCCTCGGTGCCCTGCCGCAGTGCGTTGCCCGCCAGGATGCAGTGCACGTCGAAGACGGCCGCGACGCTGCTGGAGTAGTAGGCCAGTTCCTCGATCGCCGCGGCGGTGGCGGTCGCCGGGTGGGTCAGACCGTCGCCGCCGACCTCGCCGGGGAAGGGGATCCGGAAGACCCCCGCCGATGCGAGCGCGTCGAACACCTGCCGGGGGAAGCCGTCGGTGCGCTCGTCGCCGTTCGCGATCGCTGCGGCGTGCGGAGCCACTTCTTGCTCCGCGATCCGGCGCACGGCGGCGCGTACGGACTGGGTCTCTTTGGGGGCGAGGAGCTCGTGGTAGAGCCGGTCGCTCTGACGTGCGGGAGTGGAAGTGGAAGTCATGCGCGGACCATATCATTCGTATCGCATATGATTAGTTCACCAATCGATTTTGGAGGTTCGACCATGACACGGACGCTGGCCGGCAAGACCGTCCTGATGTCGGGAGGCAGCCGCGGCATCGGACTCGCCATCGCCCTGCGCGCGGCCCGCGACGGTGCGAACGTGGTGATGCTCGCCAAGACCGCCGTACCGCACCCGAAGCTCGAAGGCACGGTTCACACCGCGGTCGAGGAGATCGAGCGCGCGGGCGGCAAGGGGCTGGCCGTCGTCGGTGACGTCCGCAACGAGGACGACGTACGCACCGCCGTCAACGCCGCGGTCACTGCCTTCGGCGACATCGACATCGTGGTGAACAACGCCAGCGCGATCAACCTGTCGTCGACGGAGCAGCTGGAGATGAAGCGGTACGACCTGATGCAGAACATCAACACGCGCGGCACGTTCCTGCTGAGCAAGGCCGCGATCCCGCACCTGCGGGAAGCGGACAACCCGCACATCCTCACCCTCTCGCCGCCGTTGAACCTCGCGCCGCACTGGGTGGGCAGGCATCTCGGCTACACGCTGTCGAAGTACGGGATGAGTCTGTGCACCATCGGGCTCGCCGAGGAGCTCGCCGCCGACGGCATCGCCGCCAATTCGCTGTGGCCGCGAACGCTGATCGACACGGCCGCCGTACGCAACGTGGTCGGCGGCGCCGGGCAGGCCCGTAGTCCGCAGATCATGGCTGACGCCGCGTACGCCGTCCTCACGCGTGACGCGCGCAAGTGCACCGGCAACCTGTTCATCGACGACGAGGTCCTGTCGGACGAAGGCGTCGCCGACCTCTCCGAGTACAGCCCTGCCGGCTTCGAGGGGGATCTCGCCCTCGACATCTTCGTCGATCCGGCCTGATCCCGCTCCGCTTCGGGGCGTGGGCGGAACTCCCCCTCTCGGACGGCGACGATCCGCGCCCCGGTGCGCAAGGCGTGCGCGACACCCCGCTCACGGCTGCGCTACTCGGTCTGCGCGATCGCAGTCGTGTTGGCGCTGGAGGCGCAGCTCGGGATGACGACGGTCGAGCCGGGGTGCAGGGTTCTGACCGTGCCCGCCGCCCGCGCCACCGTGATTGCTGCGCTAATTGTGCGGGCATTGCCTGCGCCTGTGGCGTGACCTGCCTGGAGGGGTGGTGGGTGCGTGACCGCTTCAGGGCCGTGCTCGGCGGGGGCGGGAACGGGCGTTGTCTGATTCTCGGCGCCGCCTGGTCCACGTCCGGCGACCGACGCCCGCAATCGCCACTGGTGGTCCAGGTCGTCCCGGCGGCGACCGCCAGAACGCGGACCCGGGCCGGACCGGGCGAGCGCGAGCGCACCTGGTCGGACCGAGCCCGTCGCGAGCTCCCGGCGCCACCGCGCTCAGTTCACTCGGCGGGCCTCAGGCGAAAAGCGGGGCCGGGGATGCTCTCGATGTCTTCCGGCTGTACGGCGTGGCCCTGGTCGCAGCGGATCTGGGCGTCGACATGCGCGCCGCATCCACGGTGCCGGGACAGCATGGCCGGGCCCTCCGGGTCGGCGCGGTAGCGGTCCCCCCACTGCAGGAGCCCCATCACGGCCGGGACCAGATCCGCACCCTTGGGTGTGATCACGTACTTCGGCCGACTCCGCGAGCCCGGCTCCTGGTAGGTCTCGGTGGCCAGGATCCCTTCCTCCACGAGCATCTTGAGTCGCGCCGCGAGGAGGTTGCGAGGACAGCCGAGGACGCGTTCGAACTCGCTGAAACGGGACGAGCCGTACCAGACCTCGCGCAGGATCAGGATCGTCCACTTCTCGCCCACGACCTCAAGGGTGCGGGCGATCGAGCAGTTCGACGTGTCCCGGTCGAGATGGGGAAACGTGCCGGCGTCGTCCTGCAGGGCTTCGGTCGTTGCGTCCATGGGGGTGATTCTAACCTCCTCTGAGTTTACTTTTCCATACTCAGCTAGTACTGTCATGATCGGCACGTCAACCCGGCCGCAGACGAGAAGCAGGCGCACAGGGGGACCGTCCCAAGAATCACACCGACCACCGAGACACCCACGCAGAAAGGCGGCCGCCATGAAGGCATTCGTCGTCGAGAAGTACGGCAAGGACGGCGCCCGCGCCGCCGACGTGCCCGAGCCCACCGTCGGAGCCCGCGACGTTCTGGTCAGAGTGAGCGCCGCCGGCATCAACCCGCTGGACAAGATGGTCCGCAACGGGGAGTTCAAGCAGATCCTGAAGTACAAGCGCCCGTTCGTGCTCGGCCACGACGTGGCCGGCGTCGTGACACAGGTCGGCTCCGCCGTACACGGCTTCAAGGTCGGCGACGAGGTCTACGCCCGCCCGCGCGACCTGCGGGTCGGGGGCTTCGCGGAGTTCATCGCGATCGACGCGGACGATGTCGCCCCCAAGCCGGCCTCACTCTCCCTGGAGGAGGCGGCCGCGGTGCCGCTGGTGGCCCTGACCGCCTGGCAGATCCTCGTCGAGCGCGCGCACGTGAAGCCGGGGCAGAAAGTGCTCGTCCACGCCGGAGCCGGCGGCCTCGGGTCGACGGTCATCCAGCTCGCCAAGCACCTCGGCGCCACGGTGGCGACGACCGCGAACACCAGGTCCGAGGAGTTGGTCAGGAGCCTCGGCGCCGACGTCGTCGTCGACTACACCAAGGAAGACTTCTCCAAGGTGCTCTCGGGCTACGACCTGGTGCTGGACTCCCTGGGCGGGGCGAACCTCGAGAAGTCACTGACCGTACTGAAGCCCGGCGGCCTGGCCATCAGTGTCGTCGGCCCGCCCGACGCCGGTTTCGCCAAGCAGCTCGGCGCACCCTCCGTCCTGGGCCTGGTCATGAACACCCTCAGCCGCAAGATCCGCAAGCGGGCCAGGGCGCTGGGCGTGCGCTACGAGTTCCTCTTCATGCAGGCCAACGGCTCCCAGCTGCGCAAACTCGGCGCCCTCTACGACAGCGGGAAGCTCCGCCCGGTCATCGACAGCACCTTCCCCTTCGACCAGACGCTCGAGGCGATGGCGTACGTCGAGCAGGGCCGCACCAAGGCCGGCAAGGTCGTGGTCTCGATGGTGCCCGACGGCGAGTGAAACCGTGCGGGCCGAACCGGTGGCCGTTCACCCATGCGGGGGGCTGATCGTCACGCGAAGGCCGGAGGGGGCTGGTAGCCCTCGACTTCCCGGCCCAGGAGCTCGGCGAACTTGATGGTGGTGAGGTCGCCGCCGCTCGGCCCCATCGCCTGCAGCCCGACGGGCAGACCGTCACGGCCCGTTCGGACGGGGATGGTCGTCGCCGGAGAGCCGGCCACATTGGCGATGGCGCTCCACTTGACCTGATCCCAATAGGAACGGGAATGCCCGTCCACCTGGATCCGCCGGCCGAACCTGTCGATCGGCTTGGTGTGATGAGGCGGCGCCGTGGTCGGAGTCACCGGCATGAGCAGGACGTCGAACTCACGGAAGAACTCGGCCCACCGGTGCCGGAGTTCATGGCGTGCGACGTCCGCTTGCAGCCAGCTGTAGTGGGACTGGAAGGTTCCTCTCACCGCGTCCAGCACCTCTCCACGAGGGTGTTGGACAAGACGCGCGAGGGTCGCGGCGTTGGAGGCCGCTGTCAGTCCGGACCGGTCGTAGGTGAAGGCGCCGAAGAGCAGGCGCTGGAACAGGGCATGACTGGTCGTCATGTCGACGGGCAGGCTGGTGGGCCGTACTTCAACCTTCGTGCCCGCCGCTTTCAGGGCGCTCAAGGCGTCGTCCACTGCGGCAACGACATCGTGATCTATCGGGCATGACGCGTCCTCAGTCCACACCGCCACGCGGAAGGCGCCGAGTTCGTTCGCTCGTGGTGGTGCGAGGGTGTAGCTGAAGCCACCGTCGCGCTCCGGCGGTCCTACCGTCGCGTGGAGGATGGGGACCAGGTCGCGTGCGTCGCGCACTTGGGCGCCGGCACAAGCGAGGTCGATCTCCGAAGGCCGTCAAGGACTTCGATCGCGCCTACGGCGCGAAGTGGCCCAAGGCGGTGAGGAAGGTCACCGACGAGACCGATGAACTCCTGGCGTTCTACGACTTCCCCGCCGAACACTGGGTCCACCTCAGAACGACGAACCCGATCGAATCCACCTTCAGCACCGTCAAGTTGAGGACCCGGGTCACCCGCGGAGCTGGCAGCCCCGCAGCGGCCCTGGCCATGGTGTTCAAGCTCACCGAGTCCGCCCAGGCCCGCTGGCGCGCGATCACCGGGGCCCAGCTCGTCGCCCTCGTCCGCGCGGGAGCGAGGTTCGAGAACGGCGTCCTGATCGAGCGTCAGGACCAAGCCGCATGAGACCCTACGACGCCCGCAGGAAGAGCCGGCTGAGTACCTGCGTTTCGTTGCCCACCTTCGCGAGTTCGTGCAGGTCGCCGGCGGCTGAGGAGACGGCTCTGGTCAAGAAGGTCCTCACCGATCCAGATCAGACCATGGCCCAGTCCGCTGTGCTGCGGCGCCTGGGCCACAGGGCCACCGCCCTCCGCCTCGGCCTCGCCGTTGAACCCGTGGGCCGAGCGCCCCTTGCTCGAAAATCGCGTGATGGTCACCGAGTAGGCCCGCGTTGCAGCGCCTCCAGCCCATCGAGGATGGCCTGAAGGCCGATTTGGAAAGTGTTGTCGGGCGCCGCGCCGTAGTCGGCGCTGTGGGTGTCGAGGCGGGCGCGCAGCCGAGGGAATTGTGCGGCGATCTCGCGAGCCTCGGCCTGGGCTTCGCCGATGGCCTGTTCGGCGTCACCGCTGCCTTCGCGCCGCAGTTTGCGGGTGAGTGAGGCTGTCGCGGCTGGGCCGAGGGCGTTGCCGAGGACGAAGGTGAAAACGGCGGCCGCGGCCTGGTCGGCTGCGGGGCCGGCGAATCCCGCGGCTTCGTAGATGGCGAGGAGGTGGTCGTCGTGGCGGGCCTTGCCGGGGCCGAACATGAGGAGGGAGCCGAAGGACTGCAGCAGCCACGGGTGGCGGGTGAGCATTGCGTACAGGTCGCTGGCCATGATGGTGGCCGCCGTGCGCCAGCCGACCCCGTCAGGGTCGGGCAGCGCGATTTCGTGCCACAGCTGGTCGCCGGCGAGGGCGATGAGGTTGTCCTTGCTGCCCACGTGCCAGTAGACCGCGGTGGCCGCCGAGCCCAGCCGCTGGCCCAGTGCCCGCATGCTCAGGCCCTCCAGCCCTTCGGCGTCCAGCAGGGTGATGGCGGCAGTGAGGATCTGTTCGCGGGTCAGTGTGTTGCGGGGCATGGATTCACGATAGTCCTCGACTTGCACGCCGTTCAACAAACCACTTGCACAGTGTTCAAGTCGTTCGCTAGCCTCCCCTTGAACACAGTGCAAGTCGCCGCGACGCCCGATGGGCAGTTTGGCGCCGTGCGTGAACCACACCGATCGAGGGGGAATCGAGATGTCACACGATGCGCTGGCGGAGTTCGTCGAGGAGAAGGCCAAGGAGCTCGGCATCCCGGGTGCAGCGGTGGGAGTCCGGGTGCACGGACGGGAGCTGACCGTCTGCCACGGCGTGACGAGCATCGACAACCCGCTGGCCGTCGACCGGGACACACTCTTCGTGCTGGGCTCGGTCACCAAGACGTACACGGCGACCGCGATCATGTGCCTGGTCGAACAGGGGCGGGTCGAACTGGAGGCGCCAGTGCGCCGCTACGTTCCCGAACTCCGGCTCCCCGATGAGGACGCGGCCGCGCAGATCACCATCCTGAACCTGCTCAACCACACCGCCGGGCTGGACACCCGGATGGTCTTCGACAGTGGAGACGGAGACGACGCACTGGCCCGCGAGGTGACCAACATGGCCGAGGTGGCGATGATCGGCCCAGTCGGCGGCCGCGCCTCCTACAGCCAGCTCGGCTACAACCTGCTCGGCCGGGTCGTCGAGAACGTCACCGGCGAGACCTACGAGGCCGCTGTCGCCTCACTCGTCCTGGAACAGGCCGGCATGACCGACAGCGTCTTCACCGCCGGACAGGCCATCACCCGCCGGTTCGCCGTGGGCCACAACCTCAGCGAAGGGGCGCTCAAGGTCGCCCGGACTTGGAAGGACACGCGCGGCAACAACCCGGGCGGCGGCCTGGCGTCCTCGGTCTCCGACCAGTTGCGCTGGGCCCGGTTCCACCTCGGCGGCGGTGACCTGGCGCGGCGCATGCAGGAGCCGACGGTGGAGCTGCACGGCTCCACGCTCGGCGACGCCATCGGCCTCGGCTGGTTCCTGCGCGACGTGGACGGCGTGCGCACCATCGGGCACGGCGGATCGACCAACGGCCAGTTCGCCAACCTGCTGCTGGTCCCGGAGCGGGACTTCGCCGTCGTGGCGGCATCCAACGCTGGGCCTGACAACGGCCTGGAGTTCAACCAGGCTGTGCTCCGCTGGGCTCTCGAACACTACCTCGGCGTAGTCGAGCGCGACCCCGACCCGCTCCCGTACGACCCGCAGCGCGCCCAGGAGATCACCGGGCACTACGAGAACGAATTCATGACGCTGATCATCGACACCGACGGCGACACGATGACGGTCGAATGCCGGATCAAGCCGGAGATCCGCGCGGCGGCCGACAGGGAACTGCCAGCGGACCTGCCGCCGGCCAGCCTCGGCCTGCTCCCCGGGAGCGGCGACGAGTACATCGTCACCGGCGGCGGCCTGATCGGCCAGCGCGGTTTCCTCACCCGCGATGCCGACGGCGCCATCATCGGGGCCGACATGGCCGGACGGTTCTTCAACCGGGTCTCCTCGACACCCTCCGAGTGACACCTTGGGAACCCCCGGAGAGCACCGCAGGCGAGGCTGGCACAGCTTCGCCCAGGTCCACAACATTTGACAATTACTCAGATGTTGCGACATGTCACTGCGTGCCAACGGGCCTCCCAGGCTGCGCCCCTGAGCGCCCTTGCCACACGAGTGGGGGCGGCTCACGCCACGGCGACCGGCGCCGGCAATGCCTCGGTGCGCGGGGGAACCCTTCGCCCTACGGGCTCGACCGAACTGTCCCTTCTGCGGCCCGTGCGAAGGCTGCTCGCCTGCTGGTGCAAAGAGTTGACGCGGCGTGCGACGGGAATCGCCGGTCAGGCGTGCCTGGAGATGCGTCCGTTCACTGCCTTCGAGACGACAGGAATGCACACCGTCTGCGGCCGTACGGATCTGAAGAACTACGTACCCGACCAGGCCTCCGAGGCGGTCAGAGGGCTGCGTTCGGCGGGCGCCGTCATCATGGGCAGGAGCAACATGCCGGCGGGCCACCAGGACGTCCAGGCCGACAACCCCGTGTTCGGCCCCTCGTCACACCCGTGGGACACGGCCCGTACGTCGGGCGGGTCCGCCGGAGGCGGTCGTCCCACTTCACCGGCCTGTACGGGTACGAGTCGACAAGGCGATCGATCCCCCTCATCGGACATGTTCCCTACGGCCCGGGGCCGGGACGGTGGACAGAGGCCGACATGGCCTGAGGCGGCGCACAGGTCCGCGACCACGTGACCTCGTCCCGATCCTGCAGGCGGTGGTCGGGCCGGCGGACCACGACGTCGGCTTCACCTGCACACTGCGCCTCCGCGCGCGACCGGACTCGCTGATTTCCGGGTCGCAGTACGGAGTGAGGATCCGGCGTGCCTCATCGACGACGACGTGGCGGAAGCCGTGGCGGAGGCGATCGGTACGGCGGGCAGCGGGGCCAAGGTCGTGATGCAGCGTACGAGCCGTCATTGTCGACAGGGTTTTACGTTGTCCGTTGTCCGTCGCGAGCCGGTTGTCGGTGCCCTCGGGGTGAGGTCCCGGCGGTGTCCGTCAGGAAGGGCGGCTTGGGTCCCGGCGCGGATTCAGATCCAGACGGGCGCGTGGTCCTCGGAGTAGCGGGCGCCGAAGCCGCCGTGTGCAGAATCTCGTCGATCGTGGCGAGGTCGTCGCCCCTGGTCAGAGGGACATCGACGGCGCGGGCGGGCCGGCTGGGAGACGGTGATGCCCTTGGTCGCGGCCAGGTTGCCGAGCTTGCCCACGGCTTGGACGTCCTTCTCGACGTTGCCGGGCTGCCGGCGGGGGTCGACATTGCGCATGTCGGCTACGTCGCGTTCGCCGGCGGGTGTGGCGGTGCCGGTGATGAAGCCGCGGCCGAGAGGTGAGTAGGCGACGAAGCCGACGCCCAGTTCGTCGAGGACCGGGAAGAGCTGCTCGACGTCCCACTCGAACAGGAGTGCCAGCCTGAAGGACGGAGGCCGGCCGCACCACCTGCGCCCCGCGGATGGTCTGCGGGCCGGTCTCGCTCGGGCCGAAGTGCTTGGCCTTGCCCGCATCGATCAGTTCCTTGACAGTGTTCCGGCAAGAGGCCCGGCTCAGCGTCATTCACCAGGCGGATCGGTTGCGATCACTGACTCGACCTGCTTACTCTTACGATCGTAATTTAATGGACCGGGGCCGCGTCGGGTCACGCCATCAGCGCTCTGGTCATCTCCTCTCCACTTCATCGGGAACCTTCATGGACCTCTCCGCCAGCACCGCCCTTGTCACCGGAGCGAACCGGGGCTTCGGCCGGGCCCTCGCCGCCGAACTGCTCAACCGCGGGGCCACCGTCTACGCCGGCGCCCGCAACCCCGACCAGGTCGACCTGCCCGGCGCCAAGCCGATCGCGCTCGACATCACCGACCCCGCCTCCGTCGCGGCCGCCGTCGCGGCCACCGGCGATGTGACCATCCTGGTCAACAACGCGGGATCTTCCACCGGCGCCGACTTGCTCACCGCCGACCTGGACGACATCCGCCTGGAGATGAACACCCACTACCTCGGCACCCTGACGGTGGCCCGCGCCTTCGCACCCCAGATTGCGGCCAACGGTGGCGGGGCCATGCTGAACGTCCTGTCCGGCCTGTCCTGGGTCAGCTTCCCGGAGTTCGGCGCCTACTGCGCCGCCAAATCCGCGGAGTGGTCACTTACCAACACCCTGCGCGTGCAACTGGCCGACCAGGGCATCCGCGTGGCCGGTCTGCACGTCGGCTACATGGACACCGACATGGTCCGAACCGTCGACGCGGCCAAGTCCGACCCGGCCGACATCGCGCGCATCGCCGTGGACGGCATCGCCGCCGGCGCCTACGAGATCCTCGCCGACAACGCGGCCCGCCAGGCGCAGGCGGCACTGTCCGGGGGTGTCTCGGCGCTCTACCCGCAGCTCCCCTGAGGAGGGCCCGCCCTCGCCGGCCAATCGCCAGGCGCGTCCGCCAAGGGGGCGTCCTGACACGGCATCACAAGCAACCGGTTCGGGAGGCAGTGCCGTCGAGGCCGCGGTCATGACCGGGATGGCCGGAGTCATCACCGCGCTCGACAACCTGATCGTCACCGCCACCCTCCCCTCCATCCGCTAAGACCTCGGCGGCGGCCTCGCTCAAAAGCGAGGAGCTCTTCTGCCCGCCTGGCCTTTCCCGCTCTCGTACGCCGCCGGACGGTCTCGACGGCTCGGTTCGCCGGTCGGCCATCCAGGCGAAAACGGCTGGCCGGTGGCTCGCCCCGTGTGTCGGGTCTTGCCTGCTGAGCGTTTCCCGGCCTATTGTATTATGACCGTAAGGTAAATGATGGGAAACGAGCGATGGCTCGCCATCAGCTCGAACGAACAGAGCCCACACCATGCCGCACAGGTGCAGGCGGGGCCGGCCCAGCCGACGCCGCTCCGACGGACAAGTCGGCGAAACCCGCACCCCACCAGGCGCAACAGCTCCGCGGTCGCCGGACGCGATCACGGTCATGCAAGCCCGAGCCCCTATGAAATGGAAACCACGTCATGAGCCAGCCCGGCACGATCCGCCTGGAGCGGACGACCCCGCGGACCGCGAGGATCACGTTCTCGAATCCTCCCGTGAACCTGGTGATTCCCGAGTCCATCGTGACGCTGCACAAGATCGTCTCGGAGCTGGAGAACGACCCGGACATCCAGGTCGTCGTCTTCGCCAGCGAACTTCCCGACTTCTTCATCAACCACTTCGACGCCGCCGCGGCCGCCGACCTTCCCGTGCCCGAGCACGAGGACGACAACCCGCTGTGGACCGACATGGTCCTGCGGCTGAGCAAGGCTCCGTTCGTCAGCATCGCGGCCATCCGAGGCCGTACCCGCGGCGCCGGCAACGAGCTGGCCCTCGCCTGCGACCTGCGCTACGCCAGCCGCGAGAAGGCGTTCTTCGGCCAGCCCGAGGTCGGCCTCGGCCTCGTCCCTGGCGGAGGCGGCGCCGAGCGGCTCCCGCGCTCCATCGGCCGCGACCGCGCCCTGGAGGCCATCCTGACCAGCGCCGACTATGACGCCGACCTGGCCGAACGCTGGGGATGGGTTACCCGGACCCTGCCCGACGCGGAACTCGACGCCTTCGTCGACGCGACCGTCGCCCGCCTCGCCTCCTTCGACCGGCATGCACTGGCGACCGCGAAGTCCCAGGTCAACCGGGCGACACTGCCGCCGGACGCCCACCTGGTCGCCGCCTTCGGCGAGTTCGCGGGCACCCTGACGCAGCCGGGATTCGCCGCGCGTGCGGTCGGACTCGGCGCACTGGTTGCCGAAAGGGGCCTCGACGTCGAGTACCAGCTGGGTGAGTACATCGGCCGGGTCAGCGAAGCCCTCTGATGGCCCCGGCCGCGCCCACGACCGACCGTAGCGCCCCACTGGGGGCCCGTAGGCGCCGCGACAGCCTGGGGCGGTGCCATCCTCGGCGGCCCACCAGGGTCCCTGCGGCGGCCGGGCACGCCCAACGGCAGCCCCGGCCGCCGGCTCCCGGCCGGAGGGCCGCGCCCCGCCCGCCGGGGTCCGAACCTCGAGACTGTGTCCGGCACCTCACCGAGAGGGTCGCTGCCCAGCTCAAGGCGACTCTTCGCTGGGGAAATCAAGCACCGATGGACTTCTCCTTGATCCGGCATCCCGTTCTGGTCGCGTACGGCGAGGACGACCGCAGGCTTCCAACACGAGCATCGTCCGACCTCGCGCATCGCCTGCCCAACGCCTCACTTCGGATCTACCCCGATGTCGGCCATGGCGGCGTCTTCCAGCACCACGAGCACCACGAGCAGTTCGTGCCGCATATTCCGGAGCTTCTTCGATGAGCTGCCAAGCCGGAGGTATCAGAAAGATGCGTCTGAAAAAGCTGGTTCTTGGTTCCGCGGGCCTCGGGATCGCCGTGATCGGGTTGATCTATCTCTTGGCTCCCCACCTCTTGCTCGACGTCTACGGGGTCGACATCCAGTCGCCATCGGAGGCGAACATCTTCAGGAGCGGTTCCGGGTCACTGTTCGTAGCCATGGCGATCTTGTTCTGCCTGGGAGCCTTTAACACGCGTTACACCAGGACTTCGCTCATCACGCTGTTCACCTTCATGAGCGGCCTGGCTGTGGGGCGCCTGGTCAGCATCGTGGCGGATGGGTGGCCCCATGCTCTGCTGATCGCCGTTCTTGTCGTCGAGGCTTCCTACGCCGGGGCTGCGGCCTATGTGTTGCGGGTGGAGGACTCCTCCCCGCAGCTGAAAGAGACCGCCTGACAGTAGTGTCGCGTGATGCCGGCCGCACCATCTGATGGCTCGTTCTCGCAATACAGAGGCGTGACCTGCGAGAACGGGGACCTGCGGCTCGATCGCGCATTGGACCAGCGACACCCGGATCGGCGAGCTAGGGCAGTACGCAATTGATCAGCCGACGTTCCACTGCCACTTCGTCCCGGACCCCGACGGCTCTCGAACAGCCCAGGCCGTCAAGCCCGCCCGCGTGCGCTGCCGGCCTCAACGAAACCGCCGACCATAAAGGACTTCCCAATAGCGGACGTCAAGCCGTAGCCGCGAGCGAGGGGCGGGGTTCGTAGGAGGTCTGGTCGCGGATCATGGCCCAGAGAACGTTGAGGCGTCGGCGGGCCAGAGCGAGGACGGCCTGGATGTGGCTTTTACCTTCGTTGCGTTTGCGATGGTAGGAGCGCTGAGAGACGGGACAGCACCGGATGCTGGCCATCGCGGCGACAAGCTGACTGCCATACCCGGAGTCCTCGGGCTTCACCGATCCTACGAATGGCCGGCGTGAGCCCGCGCTAGAACCGTAGGACAAGCTCAGGCTTCTGGGCTCAGTGCCGCCGGCTGGTCCTCGCTGCCGTGCGCCAGCGAGGCGAGAATTTCCTTGCGGCAGACATCGAGGATTTCGTCCGCCAGCGGAGAACCGTCCGGGCATGCCCGCGACAGCATGACCGCGCCGACCGACTGAGCGAGCATGTCGATCAGCGTGGTGCGGTCCACGCGCTGGTCCGCATCCCCTGGCGTGTCGCTCAGGGCCTGAAGGGCCGTCAACAGGTTCTCGATCCCGGCCGCGAACTCCGTTTTGATATCCGCCGACTGACGTGCGGCATCGCCGCTGAGGGCCGCGATGGTGCCACCGTCACTGCGCCCGTCGCGATGCTCCCGGGAGACATAGCGCTCGACGAACTCGGCGGGGCCCAGACCTTCCGTCCGTGCCGCGATCTGCGAGAGCCCGCTCGCGGACGCTTCGGCCATCAGGTCGGCCTTGGAGCCGAAGTGCTTGTAGAACCCGCCATGGGTGAACCCGGCGGCTGCCATCAGTTCCGCCACGCCGACAGCGTCATAGCCGCGCTCGCGGAACAGCCTGGCAGCTGTCGCGACGATGTGCGCACGGTTCTGTTCCGCCTGGGCCCTGGTGACCCGCATGTCCAGCTCCCTTCCACGGTCGACGCTCGACGGTCAAGCATACATAGATGTCGATCGACATCTATGAGGTTGACTTTTTAAATTACGACCGTCATTGTATTGCTCGCCCCCTCCAGAAAGGCTCAGGTCATGAGTGACACGCATGTGACCGCACCGACCCAGTACATCGAGGTCGACGGTGAACGGTTCGCCTACCGCCGCTGGGGCAAGCCCTCCGACGTCCCGATCTTCCTCGTCCAGCACTTCCGCGGGGGAATGGACAACTGGGACCCCCTGCTCACCGACGGCCTGGCCGAAGGCCGTGAGGTCATCCTGTTCGACGGGCGCGGTGTCGCCTCGTCATCCGGCCTGCCGCGCAACCGGGTCGAGGGCATGGCCGACGACATCGCCGCCGTCATCCGGGCGCTGGGGCTGGAGCGGGTCGATCTGCTCGGCTTCTCGCTCGGCGGTTACCAGGCACAGGAGGTCACGCTGCGCCACCCCCAGCTGGTACGCAAGCTCCTCCTGCTCGGCACCGGCCTCCGCGGCGGGGACCCGACGATGGACCCCAAGGTGCCCGAGGTGGCGCTGAACCCGGTCCCCACCCTGGAGGACTTCCTCTTCCTGTTCTTCGGCCGCTCACAAGCCGCGGTCGAAGCGGGCCGGGCCTTCTGGGAGCGACGCCGCCAGCGGGCCGACCAGGACCCGCCGAGCTCGCCCGCAGTCGGGCAGGCGCAGTTCGAAGCGTCCATGGCCTATGCGGAGCCGCTGCCGGGCGAGAATCCCTACGCCTACCTGAACGCGATCACCCAGCCGACGCTGGTACTCAACGGCGAGAACGACGTGATGATCGCCTCGATCAACTCCTGGCACCTCGCCCAGAACATCCCCAACGCCCAGCTGCTGATCTACCCCGACGCCGGACACGGAGCCCACTTCCAGTACCCCGAGCGGTTCCTCAAGCACGCCCTCCAGTTCCTCGACGAGTAAGTAGCTGCGCGCCAAGGCCGAACGGCACGTCCTCGGCCGACGGCGGTCCCGGTCGTTCCTGCGCCGCCCGCCACCCAGTAAAGTATTACGTACGTAATGTAATTTATCCATGCGCATGGCGGATGCCTCATCGGATTCACAGTCCGGGACGTAGGTCTGCCGGATGTCCGCCACCAACAAAGGAGGGGCGGTCGCGCCGGGCAACAGCCAAGGCCGCCATGCGAGCCCGTGGCCTGCCGTCCGCTGGGAGGCAGATTGACCGCACAATCACCTGTCGATCGTAATATTACGTGCGTCAGGCCATGGATTAGGATGGGATCACGAGGCAATGCCCGGCAAAGTTGAGGGAGACACCCTGTGGCGCGCTACGCCAAAGAGCACAAGCAGGTGACGCGGCAGCGGATCATCGAGCGGGCCGGCCACCGGTTCAAGCAGGACGGCATCGACGGCTCCGGCATCTCCACGCTGATGTCCGACGCCGGACTCACCAACGGAGCCTTCTACGCCCACTTCGAGTCCAAGGACGACCTCGTCGCCAATGTCGTCGCCGAGCAGTTGCGCGCGCAGGTCAAGCAGTACGACACGCTCCGGCCCGGCCGTGAGGGAGTTGAGGATTTCATCCGCGGGTATCTGTCGCCCGAGCACCGGGACAACCCCGGTGACGGTTGCCCGTCCGCGGCCCTGCTCGACGAGATCGGCCGCTGCGGTGACGCGACCAAGGACGTCTACACCGACGGCGCCAGGGCCATCCTGGACGAGCTCGCCGCCCGCCTGGCACCCGAGGATCCGCAATCCGCCCGCGGTCAGGCCATCGGGCTCTACACCATGGCGGTGGGAACGTTGCAGCTGTCCCGGGCGCTCTCCGACCGGAAGTTCTCCGACGAGGTCCTCGAGCAGGGAATCGAGAACGCCCTCACCTTCGCGCAACAGCGGTCGGTACCGGCTGGCTGACCACCTGGCAAGGGCCGGGACGCCGGTGCCGCGCACCCGCGATTTCGGCCGTCAGCGTGAGCGGGCGGTCGCCGGGACAACTGCGATCTCGGAAGCGACACCGATGCGGCGATCCTCCGCTCGTACGGCGCATGACGCTCCACTCATTCGATACGCCGTAGCGGACCGGCGCAGACGGGATATCGACCACGCCGGTCTCCGCATCGCCGTCCGCACAAAAACCGTCTCGGCGCCGTATGACTGAGAAGCGAGCAGCTTCGGTTACGTCGAACAGGTGCCGAGAGCCGTGACGCCCGCCGGGCGTCACGGCTCTGAGTCGGCGTCCTCGGCCCGTACGCAGACCGCACCGCGGCCCTACGGCCGGCCGAAGAACTCGAGCGCCGTCGGCACGAACTGCTCGTGGTACTGGAAGATGCCGCCGTGGCCGCCGTCGGGGTAGATCACCAGCTCGGCGTTGGGCAGTCGCCGGGCCAGGTCGTGCGAGTTCGACGTCGGAACCATGCGGTCGTCGTCGCCGTTGGCGACGAGCACGGGCTGCTGGATGCGGGAGAGATCCTGCGGCTGTGCCAGTCCCCAGCGGTGGATGGCCTTGAGCTGGGAGAAGTAGGAGGTGGGGCGGATCGCCTTGTCCCGGTCCTTGGTGCGCTCCTTCAGGCGGGCCAGGAACTCCTTGCCGGCCCGAATCCCGTTCGGGGTGCGGGTGAAGAAGAGGAACTGCTTCACGTCCTGAAGGGTGAGCAGTGCCCGCAGGGTGTCGTAGTGGGAGATCCGGGTGACGTTCTTGATGCCCTCGCCCCCGGCCGGACCGGTGCCCGCGAGGATCAGCCTGCGGATGAGCTGCGGATCGGTCTGGGCGATCACCTGGGCGATCATGGCGCCCATCGAGAAGCTGAGGACGTCCACCTGCTCGAACCCCAGCGCCCGGATGAAGGTGACGGCGTCCTTGGCCATCTCCTCGATGGTCTTCGGCGTCTTGCCGCTGGACGCGCCCACGCCCCTGTTGTCGAACGTGATCACCCGGTGCTTGGCGGCGATGCCGTCGACGACCCGCGGGTCCCAGTTGTCCAGGACCGCGGCGAGGTGGGTGATGAAGATGACCGGCATGCCGGTCCGGGGGCCGAGGTCGCGGTAGGCGAAGGTCACTCCGTCGGCGGTGACGGTGCGGGTCTGCGCGTTCTTGTACGACGTCACCACGTCGCCGTCGTTTCGTGTTTCGCGTGCGTTCACGGTCGTGCCCTTCGATGTGTGGGTTACCGCCGCTGTGCGCCAATTTCTGCTTCCTCGCGAGTGAGCGCAGAGCGGTTCCCGGTCTCCCGGCTGCGACTGCAGTCCGGAGTCGACGGTCAGAGGAGGCCCAGGAGGTGGGAAACCCCTTGGATCAGGCCTGAACAACCCGCCGACTATTGAAGTATGACCGTACTTTAATCGGGGTGCAAGTGGTGGAGTCGAACTGGATGCACAGCTGTGGAATCCCGAGTTCCGCCAAGCGTCATGGCGCATAGCACAACGCGCCACCAGGGCAGGAGCGGCTCACCTACGCCGACGGCCACGAGACGCTGATCGTGACCGATGAGTCGTGGACGTCCGGCCCCGGAGCGGTGACAACGACGGTCAGGACATCGATGCCGGCGTGACGACGACACCTGGCTGCGCCCCGGAATCCAGGACGAGGGCTGAGCCGGAGCCTGCACCGGCTCGACAACGCCCGCCTCAGCCCCGATCCCGCGCCGCCGGTACGGCGCATGCCCACGTGCACCTGCGGCGGATCTGACGCGGCGCTTCCGGGCCCCCCTTCTCCTCGACTTCGGACAGAACACCGTGGGCCGGCTCAAGCTCCGTGCGCGCGGAGTGGCCGGGACGGCATCACGGCGCGGCCCCCGGGGTCCTTGAGGACAGTGAGGGGTTCTTGAGCGCAGCGAGCTGTGCGTACGGCCGCTGCGTTCGGCCCTGGCGACCAACCACTTCACCGTGAGCGGCTGCGAAGACGCCTTCGAACCGGCCATGGCCTTCCACGGGTTCCGCTGCGCCCAGCTCACGGGCGGGCCCAAAAGGCATCCCGGCCGGTGACGTGGTGGGCGTCGTCGTCATCGACGTCCGCCCCGACCTCGAACTGTCGTGATGTTCACTCCTGCTCCTGCGCAACACCGTCGTGGTGCGCAGATCGGCCGGCTGATCCCCGATCCGGTCGATCCCGCCCGCCAAGGTCGGCGAGGCCGAACTGCCTGAGGCGGTGGCGGTCGCGTCCCAGGCGGACTACGTCGTCGCGGTCGTCCGCGACACCGTCGGTCTGACCGGGGAAAGGCCGCTCCACGGCGACGCTGGAGCTCATGGTGAGTCAGATCGCGCTCCTCGACGCCCTCCAGAAGCTCTCGACCGGCCCCTCGTCGTCGTTCTGATCCAGGGCAATCCCTCGACGCTGCCCGCCTCGGAACTCGGCGCGGACGCCATCATCCAGGCCTTCAACCCGGGATGCGGGGCGGTCGGGCGATCGCCGAGTTCATGCTCGGGTGCATCGAGCCGAGTGGGCGGCTGCCGCTCGGCGTTCCCCGCCCTGCCGGACAGCTGCCGGTCTACTGCGGCCAGGTCCGGGGGCATCACAGCCGCTTCGGCGAGGGCCTCAGCTACACGACGGTGAACCACTCGGAACCGGCAATCCAGAATTGTCACGTCGCTGGTACGCACCGACTGCCCAGCCTCGATGGCGACGCCGGTCAACCATCGTGCAAGCGCCGCCTCACGGCTGTGAGGCGGCGCTTGCACGACTGCCGGCCAGCCGCCGGGGTTCGGGATCGGCGGTGCGGTCGGCGTGCTCAGGCGGCGAGGAAGTCGGTCACCTGCTTGGTGAAGGCCTTGGCGTGCTGGAAGAGGAAGGCGTGGCCGGCGTCGCCGTAGAGGAGGAGGGTGGCGTCGGCCAGGTGCTGGACGGCGACGTAGGACGCGTGGGCGGGGACCATCACGTCGTGCAGACCGTTGGCGTACAGGACGGGGTGCTCGATGGACTCCAGTTCGGCCCGTACCTCGTCGAAGGGGGCCGCCAGCAGCTGGCCGATCGCGGCGAGCATGCCCTGCGCCGTCGCCTCGGTGACCGCGGGGCCGCCGGCGGCGAGCCGGGTCGCGACGTGGGCGAAGTGCCTGTGACCTGAGGCGCGGGCCGCGTCCGTCTCCGGGTAGAACAGGTACAGCATGTCCTCCTGGTCGGCGTCGGGCTTGGCCATGATGCCCAGGACCTTTTCGCTCGCCTCCGGCGCACCGGGCACCCAGCCGGTCGGGCCGCTGCCTGCCACGATGATCTTGCGCACCAGCTCCGGGCGTCGCGCGGCCAGGCGCTGGGCCACGAAGCCGCCCAGTGACCAGCCGAGCAGGTCGGCCTGCGTGAGGCCGAGTGCCTCGATGAACTCGGCGGCGCCCTCTGCGAATCCGTCGAGGGAGTCGCGCGGCTCTCCGGTGGTGTAGCCGACGCCGACGTTGTCGAAGACGATCACGTCGTGGTCGGCGGCCAGGTAGTCCAGGAACTCCGGGTCCCACCAGTCGATGGTCGCGCGGAAACGCTGCAGCAGGACCAGCGGTACGCCGCCCTGCGGTCCCATGCGCCGGTAGGTGAAGGTCGCGGAGGGCCCCTCCATGGTGAGGTTCTCGGCCGTGTCGGCCAGATATGTGCTCATGACGTCCTTCTCTTGTTGGCGGGTGCCCGTCGGTTCTGGCGGGTCTGCTCACGCAGCACACGGGGAGGCGTGCTGGGCCTGTGGGGCCGCTGCCGTTGGCCGGCGCTCGAAGAGGCGAGCCGGAGTTGTGGATCAGGCCGACGATCCGATCCGCTCGGATCGCTCGACACCCTCTCGACCCCTGGGGTCACCCAGGTGGCTTCCGGCGCGCTCCGATCGCCTCGGAATCCACCGTGCCGAGCCGCGAGGCGATTGAATTATGCTCATAATATTAAGCAGGGATGCTTCTGGCGCACAAGGGGGTCCCTGCGGTGAGCGGGGCTCGCGGTCGGCTGTGGAGCCGAATGCGGACCGGCAGTGCAAGCGGTTCAGCGCGACAGGGGCTGAGGGGCTGTGGCCCCGCCCCGGCTGCGAGGGTGCTGGAATCCGGGGCTATTAAATTACGTTCACAATACAATACCTTGGGGGAGCCGATGGAGGGCGAGCTGCCCGCCCGGTACGTAGAGGAGTGTGTGGTGCGATACGGGAGAGAGCACAAGCAGGCCACCCGGCAGAGGATCATCGAGACGGCGGGCCGTCGCTTCAAGGAGGACGGCATCGACGGCTCGGGCATCGCGGCGCTCATGAGGGACGCCGGGCTGACCAACGGCGCCTTCTACACCCACTTCACGTCCAAGGACGAACTGGTGGCCACCACGATCGCCGACCAGCTGCAGGCCCAGAACGCGACTATCGTCGCGCACGCGGAACCGGGCCGCGCCGGCCTCGAACAGATCGTGCGCTGGTACCTGTCCCCCTGGCACCGTGACAGCCGTGACGTCGGCTGCCCCTCCGCCGCCCTGCTCGACGAGATAGGGCGCTGCACACACCCGACCAAGCAGGCCTACACCGACGGCGTACTGGTGGTCGCCGACGGCATCGCCACCCGCCTGGCGCCCGACGACCCGCTCTCGGTCCGCCCCATGGCACTGAGCTCGTACGCCATGATGGCCGGCACACTCCAGCTCTCACGGGCCCTCGCCGACCCGCAGCTCGCTGATCAAGTCCTCGAACAGGGCATCCACAACGCCCTCGCCCTCCTGGGCATCGAGCACGGAGAGGACACCAGGACGGCGCACTGACCGGCGTGCAAGGGGACACCGCGGAGCGGGCGCCGCGCCTAGGCACCGCGCCAACACCTCACCTGCGGCGCGACATCCGTACGGGAAGAGGTGCCCACTCGACACACGGAGCCTGCACGCGGCCTTGTCCACCCCCTACGTACGGGCGCGACGTCGCGGGCCTCGCCTGCCGCGTCGGACCCGCGGTGCACGGGTTCAAGGCGGGCGATGAGGTCTACACCCGACCTCGCGACGCAGCGCCACTCTGCTCGTGGCGGGCACACCAACCCTGAACTCGCTTCCGACCGATCGCCTGCCGGTGACGCTTCACAAATGGCCGTCAGAGCAAAGGCATGAGAACGGCGTCGACGATCGCCACGTGGTCGCAACCCCGGAATCGGTGGTCCGCGCGCCCAAGGGGGCCGACCTGACGGCGGCGTCGACCCTCCTGATGAACGCGCTCACCGCGCGGATGGCGGCGCTGGACGCCCTTGAACTGCCCCCGGAGCGACGGTCGCGGTGACCGGCGCAGCCGGCGCCGTCGGCGGTTACGCGGTGCAGCCGGCCAAGGCCGCCGGGTTGACAGTGATCGCCGACGCGGCGGACAAGGACCGCGACCTCGTCACCGGCCTGGGTCCCGATCACGTGCTCCCCCGCGGGGACCAATTCGCCGAACGAGTCCGTGAACTGCGCTCCGCCGGCGCGGGCGGGATCATCGGCGCCGGGCTGATGAACGCGGCGGTGGCCGCAGGGGTGCGCGACGGCGGAACCATCGTGACCCTTCAGGGGTTGTGAACAGGTGGTGGTCGACGGTGTTTGAGTGTGTTCTGGCATGCATGAGTGAGCCTTCGGGAGGTTGCAGGCACGCCTGTTCCGGGTGGGGAACGAGAGTTCCTGCATCGAATGGGTGACCTTCTGTGGTGGTGGTCGTTGGGTGGGGTGACGGATTTCTGCGACACGGGCCCGGGGGGTGTGAAAAGGGTGGGTGGGCTGCGGGAGGTGGCGGCGCCGTTCGTGGTGCCCGGCCCCTCGGGTGTCACGGTCCGTACCCGGCTCAAGGGCCTGACCGTGGTGGACGAGACGGTGCTGTACCTGGTCGGCGATCTTCTTGGTTCGCTGGCGTCCCGTGATCTGAGGGCGCGGTGTTCGGCCGGGCTGGAGCACGACAGCGGGCAGTGGGCCGAGCGCAAGCGTGTCCTGACCGCAGAGTCCTCCTCGCGCTGGGCGGGGTCGGTCACGAAGGCCATCCACGACCAGTGGGCGCTCGCCCGGCGCGGCCAACTCGCGCACGTCCACAGCCTCCAGGCGGGCGTGCGTACGATCAGGCACCGGCTGTCCCTGCCCGTCGGTGAGAAGGGCTCCAGACATGCGCCGGGCGGCTATCGCAGCAGGAAGGAGTGGTTCGCCAAGTCCCGCCGCCTGCGCGTCCTCGAAGACCGGCTGAGGGCGGCGCGGGCCGACTGGCAGGCCGGGGCCGTGCGTGTGGTGCGCGGCGGCAAGCGGCTGCTGAACACCCGACACCACCTGGAGGCCGCCCACCTCACCCACGAGCAGTGGCGCGCCCGGTGGCAGGCCGGACGCCGGTTCCTCGAGGCCGACGGCGAGTCCGGCAAACGATTTGGTAACGAGACCATCCGCGTCACGCCCGACGGTGAGGTCTCCCTCAAGCTCCCCGCACCACTTGCACACCTGGCGAACGCGCCGCACGGCCGGTACGTCCTCGCCGCGAAGGCCTCGTTCGCGCACCGGGGCGAGCAGTGGGCCGACCGCGTCACCTCCAACCGGGCCGTCGCCTACCACATCCACGAGGACGCGGACCGTGGCCGCTGGTACCTGACCGCATCCTGGACCATCCCACCGACCAGGACGGTGCCGCTGGAGACGGCCCGCGCGAACGGCCTGATCGGCGTGGACACCAACGCCGACCACCTCGCCGCCTGGCGCCTCGACCGGCACGGCAACCCCCTCGGCGAACCACTCCGCTTCGGCTACGACCTGACCGGCACCGCTTCGCATCGTGACGCGCAGGTCAGGCACGCGCTGATCCGTCTGCTGCACTGGGCCAGGCGCCATGGCCTCGCGATCGCGGTCGAGGACCTCGACTTCACCGGCGAGACCAGCCGTGAGAAGCACGGGGGCCGTAAACGCTTCCGTAAGCTGATCTCGGGCATGCCCGTCTCCCGGCTGCGGGCCCGGCTGGTGAGCATGACCGCCGAACTCGGCATCCCCGTCATCGCTGTCGATCCCGCCTACACCAGCCGGTGGGGTGCCCAGCACTGGCAGAAACCCCTCACCGGCAAGACTCGCAAGACCACTCGCCACGACGCGGCAGCGGTGGCGATCGGAAGACGCGCCCTGGGGCATCCGATCCGGCGTCGGACGGCACCGCCCCGCACCCACCAGAGCGATGGGTGCGGGCATCGGACCGTCCAGGCCGAACCGGTGGCCCCAGGACGTGAGGGAAACCGCCCCCGCGTCCCCGGACCACGGACACGATCCGTCGGCGCCGGACGCGGAGCGAACGCGGTCGACCAGAACGCCCAACACCGTCCGGGGCGTTCGGCTGAGCACGAGTCCTGGCAACAGGACTCACTCCCGCTCAGTCTCTAGGAACGGTTTACCGGGACCACGGACCGTGGTGTGCGCCGGCTCCCCTTGTTCGTGGGGGACCGGCTCCGGGACACGGCAGCCCTGACGGAACTACGCGACCAGGCCGAGTCCGGCATCCTCACACTCCGCGTCGCGGCCACGTTCCCAGCCGAACAGGCGGCAGAGGCGCACCGTCTCTTCGAAGTGGGCGGTGTACGGGGGCGCCCCGTACTGCTGTTCTGAGCCAGGCCGTGACCGTACGACGCGGCCAGGACTACACCCCGCGCGTCAGCGCCACCCCAGCGGCACACCGCCAACTCCTCGACCGCTGCCAGCCGCACGCGACAACGCCACAGCGATCCCTCGGCCGTCGGACTGATTCGGACTGATCAGGAACGGCTGACCTCCGGGTACGCCCAGGTCGTCCAGCCGTTGATCCAGATCGCCGAACAGCTCATTGAACTCCCGTATGAATGGGCTCACTTCCCTCGGCCACGCGAGGTCTCGCCGGGTGAAGTGCACCCGCCACCCTGTGATCGACATGACGCTGGACGACAGCCGCGGACAGCTCAACAGCGCATAGCAGAAGATGGACGGTCATACGGCGCGGCCTGCGCGTCGAAGGACAGGGCGGAGAGCCTCGATGACACTCGCGTCGTCGACGGTGGAGGGGATGGGTTCGTCGAGGCCGTCGGCGATGCCGCGCATCGTCTTGCGAAGGATCTTTCCCGATCGGGTCTTGGGCAGGGCGGCCACGACCGCCACGCTCTTGAGCGAGGCGACGGCACCGATGCGGTCGCGTACGAGCTGGACGAGTTCGGCCTCGACCTCGGTCGCCTCGCGGCTGATGCCGGCTTTGAGGACGACGAAACCGCGCGGCACTTGCCCCTTCAGTGCGTCGGCGACCCCGATGACGGCACATTCCGCGACATCGGGATGAGCCGCCAGGGCTTCCTCCATGCTGCCGGTGGACAGTCGGTGTCCGGCGACGTTGATGACGTCGTCGGTGCGGCCCATGACGAAGACGTAGCCGTCGTCGTCGAGGTGGCCGCTGTCGCCGGTGAGGTAGTAGCCGTCGTAGGCGGAGAGGTAGGAGGCGACGTAGCGTTCGTCGTCGTTCCACAGGGTGGGAAGCGCGCCCGGCGGCAGGGGGAGCTTCACGACGATGGCGCCGTCGACGCCCGCGGTCACCGGATCGCCCGAGGGGTCGAGGACGCGGACGTCCCAGCCGGGCAGCGGGCGGGTGGGGGAACCGGGCTTGACGGGCGCGGCCTCGATGCCGACCGGGTTGGCGACGATGGGCCAGCCCGTCTCCGTCTGCCACCAGTGGTCGATCACCGGAATGTCCAGAAGGGTGCTTGCCCAGCGGTACGTCTCGGGGTCGAGGCGCTCGCCCGCGAGGAAGAGGTGGCGCAGGCCGGACAGGTCGTGGTCCGCGGCGAGCAGACCCTTGGGGTCCTCCTTACGGATGGCCCGGAAAGCGGTGGGCGCGGTGAACATCGTCTTGACGCGGTACTCGGCGGCGACGCGCCAGAACTGCCCCGCGTCCGGGGTACCGACCGGCTTGCCCTCGTACAGGACCGTGGTCGCGCCGACCAGCAGCGGGGCGTAGACGATGTACGAATGGCCGACGACCCAGCCGACGTCCGAGCCGGTGAACATCGTCTCGCCCGGGCCCACGTCGTACACGGCGCCCATCGACCAGTGCAGGGCGACCGCGTAGCCGCCGCTGTCACGCACAACTCCCTTCGGTTTCCCGGTCGTTCCGGACGTGTAGAGGATGTACAGGGGCGCGTTCGCCGGGACGGGAACGCAGTCGGCCGGCGGTGCCGCGGCGACCAGGTCGGCCCAGTCGAGATCGTCGGCCCCCAACTCGGCCCGCTCCTGCGGACGTTGCAGGATCACGCTCTTCTCCGGCTTGTGGACCGCGAGTTCGATGGCCCGGTCGAGCAGCGGCTTGTACGCGATGACCCGCTTGCCCTCGATGCCGCAGGAGGCGGAGACGACCACCTTGGGGGCGGCGTCGTCGATGCGGAGGGCGAGTTCGTGCGGGGCGAACCCGCCGAAGACCACCGAGTGCACGGCGCCGATGCGCGCACAGGCCAGCATCGCGATGGCGGCCTCGGGGACCATCGGCATGTAGATCACCACTCGGTCGCCCTGTTCCACACCGAGTTGCGCGAGCCCTCCGGCGAAGGCCGCCACCTCGTCCCTGAGTTGGGTGTAGGTGTAGGTGCGCCGGGTGCCGGTCACGGGTGAGTCGTAGACGAGTGCGGGTTGATCGCCGCGGCCCGCGTCGACGTGCCGGTCGAGCGCGTTGAAGCAGACGTTCAGCCGACCGTCGGGAAACCAGCGGTAGAAGGGTGCGCCGGAGGCGTCCAGGGCGCGTCGCGGAGCGACATCCCAGTCGATGCCTTCCGCCGCCGTCAGCCAGAAGTTCTCCGGGTCTTCGGTGCAGGCGCGGAAGACGTCCTCGTACTTTCCCATTGCGCACTCCTTTGTGGCGTCCAGGGACCGGGGGAGGGGCGGCGTGCAGAACGCTGCCTCAACGCATACCTCAGGTTGGCCGCAATGGCCGAGCAGGATGCCGATGACCCGGATTCCCGGTCACCGGCATCGCGTCACGTCATGGTTGGCGAGCCCTTGTCGGCAGGCCCCGCACTCATGCTCTGGTCAGGCGCCGAGGTGCGTGCGGAGCCACTGCCCCATCCGGTCGATCGCCGCGTTCACCTCGGGCACGCGGCCCGCGCCCAGGACGAACGAGTGCTGACCCTCGGGAACCCCGTGGGTCTCGGAAGTGACCTTGAAGTCGGCGAGCCGGAGCCCGAGCACGGCACCGTCGTCGGCAAGGGTCTCGTACTCGCCGTAGTAGACGAGCGTGGGCGGCAGGCCGGTCAGGTCGGCGTTGGCGATGCTGACCCGGGGGTCGGCGGGCTCGATGGCGGGGTCCTGCACCCAGGCTCCGCGGAAGAGCTCGAGGGTGGCGCGGCTGAGCATCTTGTCGTGCGCCTCGTTGGCGTCCACCGACTTGTTCTGGAGGGTGAGGTCGGTCCAGGGCGAGACGCTGACGATCGCACCGGGGGTGGGCTCGCCCTTGGCCAGCAGACGCAGCGCCAGCATGATCGCGAGCGTGCCGCCGATGGAGTGGCCGGTGCTGCCGATGTTCCGGGGCTCGTAGCCCTGGGAGAGCAGCCACCGGTAAGCCGTCTCGACGTCGTCGAGCTGCGCCGGGTAGGGGTGCTCCGGCGCCAGGCGGAAGTCCACGACCAGGGAGCGGACTCCGGCGGCCTTCGCGATGTGGCCGGCGGCCTTGCGGTCGGAGTGCATCGAGGCGGCGACCGATCCGCCGAAGTGGAAGTGGAGCAGCGCCTTGTCGGGGGCGGCGCCCTCGGGGATGGCCCAGAGGGCGGGTACGCCGTCCGCGTCGACCTCGGCGTAGGTGACGCCTTCCGGTTCGGTCGACGCCTTGTGGTTCGAGTCGACGATGTCGCGGATGACGCTCAGGTCGAGACCCGGTGTCGCGGACTTCGCGCTCACGCCGGCGAGGAACTCCGCGAACTCGTGTGCTTCTTGGCTGACGCCCATGATGGCGCTCCTTCTCAGATGGGTGCCGTGACAGGTGTCCGTGCGGCAGCCGGATCGATGTACCGGTGACGCTACCTTCTGGGTATAGAAAAGTAAACTCAGCTTCGATCGGCGTCAGTCCTGTCGGTGCGCGGACTTCCCGTCCAGGCGCGTCAACGGTGTTGGTGACACGGACGTGACAGATGTTGACCCCCGTCCGTGTGTTTGGGCGGGGGGTCTGCCCCTTGTACCAGGGGTTGTGGATCAGGCCCTGTTCTCGGATCCCTGCCCCGTCACCCGAGGAAGCCCCGGTGGTGCGGAAATTGAGGGTCATGCCGGTCTGGGTGGCGGCGTGGCGGCGGGCGCGTTCCCGGCCCCGGGGCTGCGAGCGGCATCGTACGGGCTCGGTGATCCGGTCCTGCACCGCTTCGGGCGGGTTCTTGCGGGGTCTCCCTGCGGTAGCCGGTCCACCGAGCCCGCGGCAACCCCGATCTCCGCCGCGACCCCGCGGGAAGCACACCATCCGACATGGACGCGTGCCGGGCCCGTCGACCTGGTCGACGGGCCCGGCCGCCTTATCGGCAAGACCGTTTCTTGCGGATTCCGCTACGTGAGTTCCCACTGCGACCTTGCACCCTGCCTTTGCTTGCGGTGGTCGTCCTGGCGTTCTCCGATGTTTCCGGACAGCAACGACCACCCAAGAGGACGCGACCGGGGTGCCCGCGGCGGCCGGTGTTCTGGTGGCACTCGACGGCAAGCTGCCCGGCCCCGGTGCCATCACGCGCAAAGCTGCTGAATCCCGCGGACTTCTTCGCCGCCCTGCGGCTGGTCTCCGTGGGGGGAAGGGCTTGCGAAGCAGTTGCATGAATGCCGAAGGTGCCGGGCCGTCGCAGACACAGTCACTACCGGTTACGGCTGTAACGTCTGTGAGCCTCTGAGTCCATCGAACGGTTGAATCCGGTCTCGGCGTACGGGCGACGCGGATCAAGGCTGCGCTCGGCGAGACTTGGCGGGCCGTGGCGCCCGAGTCGCCGACGGCGATCGCAGATGAGGCACAAGGAGAGGATTCCCACCATGTCCACGAACTTCAGCAGGCGTCGGCTGCTCGCCGCAGGCGCGGGCGTCGCGATCGCCGGGGCCGCTGCCGGCCAGGCGTCGGCCGCACCGGGCGCCCGGAGTTCGGGGGCTTCCCTGCTCGGCGCCCGAGAGGAGACGCGGTCGCTGGAGGAGCTGTACGAGGCCGCGGTCGCCGAGGGCGGCAAGCTCGTCCTCTACCAGGGCGGCGACGTCGACAGCCAGGCCGCGGGCGTCCGGACAGCCTGGGCCGCAGCCTTCCCCGAGGTCGATCTCACGGTCGTCGTGGACTACAGCAAGTACCACGACGTCCGCGTCGACAACCAACTCGCGACCGGCACCCTCGTCCCCGACGTGGTCCAGCTGCAGACCCTCCAGGACTTCACCCGCTGGAAGCGCCAGGGCAAGTTGCTGCCCTACAAGCCCGCCGGGTTCTCCGAGGTCCACAAGGGCTTCAAGGACCCCGACGGCGCGTGGACGGCGCTGATGGTCATCGCCTTCAGCTTCATGTACGACATTCAGGCCGCCGGCGCGAACGCGCCCAGGACCCCGGCGGACCTGGTCGACGTCCGGTGGAAGAACGCCATCGCGTCCTCCTACCCGAACGACGACGACGCGGTCCTCTACCTCTACTCCCTCTACCAGCTCACCTACGGCTGGGACTGGGTCGCTCAGTTCGCCGCGCAGCAGCCGCAGTTCGCCCGAGGCACGAACACTCCCGGCGCCGCGGTCACGGGCGGGCAGAAGACCATCGGCGTCGGCGGCTCCGGCAGCGCGGTCTCCACCTCCACCACCCTGAAGTGGGTGCTCCCGGAGCGGGCTCCCTTCATGGCCTGGGGCCAGCGCGCCGCGATCTTGAAACAGGCCGCCCATCCGGCCGCGGCCAAGCTCTACATGAACTGGCAGCTGTCCGAGGCCCGCCAGAGGGCCGCCTTCAACGGCTGGTCGGTCCGCGAGGACATCACCCCGAACGCGAGCCTCAGGCCCGTCTGGGACCTCCCGAATGCCAACGTCGACGGCTTCCCGAAGTTCATGGAGGACCGCGCCGAGGTCGAGCGGCTGAAGCAGACCTTCGCCCTGTACTTCGGCGAGGTCAAGGGAGATCCGTCGCCGGGATGGCTGGGGCTGCACCCGGGGCGGTGACGGCGGCAGAACGCTGTTTACCGGGGACGTACAGGGCACGCCTTACACTTCTGGCACAGTTGTCAACTGCGTCCGGCCCGTCGCAGGGAGCCAGAGTGTCCCCCACTACCCCCGTCGTGCCCAGTCGGCTGTCCCTGTCGGCGCGGCGGCTGCCCCACCTGGTCTTCCTGGTCCCGGTCGCGGGCACCCTCGTGCGGCTCGTCGAGCTGCACAGGGAGCTGTGCTGGGTGGTCGCACCGCCGATCGCCGCCCTCGGGCTGCTCTACCTCGCCGGGCCGAGCCGCTGGGACCGGTTCGGCGTCGCGGGACGACCGGTCTGGCTGGGCACACTGGTACTGCTGTGGGCGTGGGTGTCCTGGAAGCTCCCGGTACCGCTCGCCTTCGCCTACACATGGCTGGCCGTCCCGCTGGCGGTGCTGGCGCTGCGGATGCCCGGGCGCCGGGTGACGGTGTCGGCGATCGGCGCGATCGCGGCCGGGCTGTTGGCCTCGCTGGTACGGATCGGTGGCGGAATTGACGCCGACGTGCTGGCGCCCCCGCTCGCCGCTTTCTGCGGCACGGTTGTCCTCTACCGTGCCCAGCAGCGCCTGAACGCGCAACTGGCTGAGACCCGGGGTGAGTTGGCGCAGCGTCAGCGCGAGGCCGGGCGACTCGCCGAGCGGACCCGGATCGCCCGGGACCTGCACGACACCCTCGCCCAGGAACTCGCGGGCAGCCGCATGCTCCTGCAGGCCGCCGAGCGGGACTGGGAGCGCGATCCGGACGTGGCCCTGCGTCAGGTCCGCGCCGTCTCCCAGGCCCTCGGCGCCCACCTGGAGGAGACCCGCACCATCATCGGCGACCTCACTCCGCCCGCCCTGGAGCGGGACGACCTGGAATCTGCGCTGCGCGGCCTGTGCACCCGCCCCCGGCCCCTTGCCGGTGCCGCGCACATCACCTTCCGCACCGAGGGAGAGCCGCACCCCCTGCCCACCGATCGGGCCGTCACCCTGCTGCGTGTGGCCCAGGGACTCCTCGCCAATGCCCTCGAACACGCCCGGGCAACGCACGTTCACCTCACGCTGACGTATCAGGACCACATGGTGACCGTCGAAGTCGGTGACGACGGGCGGGGCTTCGACTCGCGGGCCACGCAACCCGCCGGCCTCGACCGGGGCTTCGGGCTCGCCGCCGCCCACGACCGCCTGAGCGCCCTGGGCGGCAGGCTCTCCGTGGACAGTGCGATCGGGCGCGGCACTCGGGTGCGCGCCGAACTGCCTGCTGCCGAAGGCGTACTGGCCAGGACACCGTGACCAGGGGCGCCCTGGGGATCCTGGTCGTCGACGACCACGCCGTCGTACGGGCCGGCCTGCGCGCTCTGTTGGAGGGAGAGCCCGGCTTCGACGTGATCGCCGAGACCGGGGACGGCCGGGATGCCGTCCGCCTCGCTCAACGCCTGCGGCCCGACGTGGTGCTCATGGATCTGCGTCTGTCGGACGCCGCCGCCCCGGACGGCGGCTTCGGTGGCATCGAGGCCACTCGCCGCATCACCGCGGCCGTACCGGGCGCCAGTGTCGTCGTGCTGACCAGCTACAGCGGCCGCGGCGATGTCGTCCGTGCGGTGGAAGCGGGCGCCCGGGGCTATATCCTCAAGGCCGGCCCGCCCGAGGAACTGTTCCGCGCCGTGCGTGCGGCGGCAGCCGGGGGCATGGGGCTGGCCCCCGAGGCGGCGGCCCGCCTCGTCGGCCGGACCGCCGACCCGGGACCGGCGCTCAGCGAGCGGGAGACCGAGGTCGTACGCCTGCTCGCCCAGGGCCACAGCAACCGGGCCATCGCCTCCGCCTTGTTCCTCACCGAGGCCACGGTCAAGACCCACCTGGTTCGGATCTACCGCAAGCTGGGCACCGAGAACCGGGCCGGTACGGTCAGCGAGGCCCTCAGGCTCGGACTGCTTGAACTCGACGCGGGCTGACCGCTCGGGGCGGACTGCCGTGCTTGCGGACGTCGGTGGTCACGGTTCATCGGGCGGCGGGTTCCGACGCCGCTCTCGGCACGGACGTGCTCCACAGGTCGGTCGACCGCGCACAGTCGGCGGACCGGCATGTCGGCGGTCTTCTGGTGCTCATGCTCGTGGCCACGCGGGCTCTACCGCCTGTGGTCGAAGGTGCGGACAGGTCGCCCTGTCGTGTGGGCGATGGTCTCCACGTCGCGGTCGTGGTGGAGCAGGGCGAGTTCCGCCTCTTCCGCGGCGGCCGCCGGAGATCGATTGGGTGTGAGCTGATCACTGAGCTGCAAAGGATCGTGCTGCGAAGCGATGCGGTGCGCGGCGCCGATGACCACTCGTTTTTCGGCCAACTATCTTCAGATTTAGGCAAGTTGGTGGTCGCGACGGGTCTCGACCGGTTCTTGAGTCTTGACGGGTCGGGAGGAAGTCCTCAGTCTTCTTCCGACAGAGTCGCACATCCCTCAACAACATTCCGCAACAGTTTCCCCCGGAAGGGGCCTCAATTCGGGGAGCAGCCATGCCCACTCGCGCGTTCACCCGCAAGTCGGTCATCAGCGGCACGGGCTACAACGACAACGTGACCGGCGTCGGAGCCTCCTCCGCCCTGAACGGCACAGCAGACCGAGACCCACTGGCTCAGTGGGTAACCGTAGGGTTCGTTCAGCGGCTCGAAGGGCGGTCATGTCGGTGACCGTGCCGACGCTGGTCTTCTCCGTCCAGGCGCGGACGGCCTCTTTGAGCCGCACGGTCATCTCGTCCATGGCGGCCGCATCCTGTCCCGAGAATCTCCGCGCGGCAGACGTCGAGGATTTCGTCCGCCAGCGGAGAACCATCCGGGCAAGCCCGCGACATCATGATCGCGCCGACCGAATGGGCGAGCATGTTGATCACCAAGGTGCGGTCGGCGCGCTGGTCTGCGTCCGCCGGCGTGTCGCCGCCGCCCTGAAGCGCAGCCAGCAGGCTCTCGATGCCGGCGGCGAACTCCGTTTTGGCGTCCGCGGGTTGGCGGGCCGCGTCGCCGCTGAGGGCTGCGATGTTGCAGCTGTCGGCGCGGCCGTCGCGGTGCTCCTGAGAGACGTAGGTCTCGACGAACTCGGGGGCGGCGTCACCAGCGGGCGGACCAGGATACGCCGAGCTCGCCCGTGCTGATGATGGCGCGGCTGGAAGCGGTCACGGCCTATGAGAAGGCGCTGCCGGGTGACAATCCCTTCGCCTACCTGAACGCGATCACCCAGCCGACGCTGGTCCTCAACGGCGAGGACGACATCATGATCCCCACGATCAACTCGTGGCACCTCTCCCGGAACATTCCCAACGCCCAGCTGATCATCTACGCCGACGCCGGGCACGGGGCGCAGTTCCAGTACCCCGAGCGGTTCCTGAAGCACGCCATTCAGTTCCTTGATGAGTAGGGTCCACCCCCAACTCGGGTGAGCCGTCACCCATCCGATCGCCGTTTCAGTGCAGCTGGAACGAGCCTGGGGGGCCGCCACTGAGTGGCGGCGGCCCCTCGTGCGGCATCCCGTGGGGACGAGAAGCGACGCACCCCTCAGAGGCTCGGCCATGGCCCCCTGTCGGTGGGAGACGGGTGGCCGAGCTCCGCATGGGCACCGTCCATGCCGCCGTCCATCCTCCTCGTCCCATACCGTGGCGATGATGGCCGACTTCATCACCAGCTGACAGCGAAGTCCCCAGCACCATCTTCGGAGTCACCCCCCGAAGGACTTCCGGAACCGACCACTAAGGCAGTTGCACGCTCTACCCACGCCGGAGTTCGGCCTTCCCCGGTGGGAGCCCATCCGGGAGATGCGCGAGCGCCTGGCCGATTCGTCGGTCCTCCCTCCCGGGGACCATGCGTGGCTCGGTGACAGTGTTGACGAACTCGACGAGCAGCTCGGCGACCTCACCTACCCACTCCCGCACCCGGGCGGGGTCATCCACGGTGACGCCTATATCGGAAACCTGCTCCGCGGTCCCCGTGGCGAACCTGTGTTGTGCGACCTGGACTCCTTGTGCCGCGGCCCCGCCGAATGGGATCTCATCCCGGAGCTGGTGGCCTGCATCCGGTACCGGCGCCCCATAGCCGACTACGACCTCCTGTGCCAGCTCTACGGCGCCGACATACGGACCTGGTCCGGCTGGACCGTCCTCCGCCGACTGCGGGAACTCAAGGTCCTCACCGCTGTCCTGCCGGTCCTCGACAACAGCCCCGGCCTCGCAGAACAGGTCCGCCTCCGCCTTCACGGTCTCCGCGAAGGCTCCGAACCCCCGTGGACCCCCTTCCGCATGACCCACTGACCACCCGCTGAAGGCGAACCGGACAGGCAGGGCACGAGTGGATCTGATCTGACGTCAACGGGCGTACCGCGTCGGCTATCCCCGCTAAGGCTCACACCTCGTCCACAATTGCTCTCGGCGGGGGTTTTGTTCGTGTCCGCGGTTGCTGCCCGTCGTGCTTCGGACCCGATCAGGATCGGGCGTTTCGGGGTAGTTGGGGTGCTGGGTGCGGGCGGGATGGGCGCGGTGTATGCCGCTGTGGGGGAGCGGGTCGAGCGGGCTGCGGTGAAGGCCGTGGATGCCGGGCAGGCGGCGGATGACCAGTTCCGGGCCCGGTTCCGGCACGAGGTACAGGTGCTGCGGCGGGTTTCGGCCCGTGTCTGGTGCCGCTGCTGGACGCCGACCCGGAAGCGGAGATTCCCTGGCTGGCCACCGCTTTCCTACCCGGTCTGACGCTCGGCAATCACGTCGCGGCGCATGGGCCGCTGGCGGGATCCAGTTGCACCTGTTCGCTGCGGAGAAGGCCGGGGCGCTCGCGGCCGTGCACGTCGTCGGGGTGGTCCACCGCGACCTGAAGCCCGCGAGCGTGATCCTGGCGCCGGACGGGCCCCGGGTGCTGGACTTCGGCATCGCTCAAGTCGCCGACGGCACCGCGGTGACCCGCACCGGCATGCTGACCGGTACGCCGGGCTAGGTGAGCCCCGAGTACTACCGGGGCGGCACCGCCGGGCCGTCCGGGGACGTCTTCGCCTGGGGCGCGCTGCTCGCCTTCGCCGCTACCGGCCGCCACCCCTTCGACACCGGCAACGCCGAGGCCGTCGCCTTCCGCGTCCTGAACGCCGACCCGGACCTCGGCGGCGTCCCCGACGACCTGCTCAGCCTGGTGACGACGTGCCTGGCCAAGGAACCTGGCCGCCGGCCCTCATCCGCAGCCGTCGCGCAGCAGAGTGCCGAACTGCTCGGCGAGCAGGCGACCCAGGTCCTCGCCGATGTCCACGACCGGCCTACCGAAGTCCCGAACCTGATCGCCGAGCAGTGGCACCCCCCCGACCGTCGAAGACCCCGTCTGGCCCGCTCCAGCCCCGCGCCGTCCAGGCCGGCGGACCCGGATCGCTGCGGTGGCAGCCGCCGCATTCACCGTGGCCGCCGTCGGCACCTGGGTCGCACTGGCCCCGGACCACGGTGCCCAGGTCCAGCGACTTCGGTCGCTTCTTGCGCGCGTAGTACGCCGACTCCGACAGCCCCAGCACCCGGCAGGCGAACCTCGTTCGCCCGCCTCAACTCCGCGTTTACCCGGCGAAGTTGCCTCAGTTCTTCCTGCTCGGTGGTGGTCAGCCGGTCGTCGCGTTCACCGGTGTCCGCCTCGGCTTGGCGGACCCAGCCGCGCAGGGACTCCTTGTGGATGCCCAGGTCCTTCGCGACGTGCCCGATCGGATGACTGGTGGTGCGGACCTCGCGGACGGTTCGCTCGCGGAGCTCGTCCTGCTTCATGGACTCCACGAAACGGGGTGCAGCTCACCGCAGGTGGGTTATTGGGGGCCGACACCGGGGGAGCCGGGTTGGTGTGCCAAGCGGCGTGATCAGCGCGCGTGGTTGAAGGTCAGCGGAGGGTTGGCGTTGCCGGCGAGGGTGTGGGCGAAGTCCGGCCACCAGGCACCGGCGGGCGGATCCTCGACGCCGCCGTACTCGGGGTCTCCCGGTCCGGCCGTGCCGCGGTGGCAGGTGCCGTCGGACTGGCCGATGGTCTTCACGTACAGGTACGCGTCGGCCAAGGGGGCGCCGGTTTGCGTCGTGGGGCGGTTGCCGACTCCGCGGCCCGGGGCGTTGCACCAGGGTTCGTCGTCGGTGTACTTGCCGGGCGGGGCGGTCCATGCACCCCGTCCGTTTCGGCTGGTGTCCAGGACGTAGTGGGTGAGCCGGTCGGTACGAGGTGTGCCGACGTTGCTGTCGTACCAGGCGTCGGTCCAGTGCCAGGTCGAAGGGTCGTCGAACTCGACCGCGTCGCCCGGGAGCCCGTCGTTGGGGGCAGCCGAGGAGTAGTACTGGCTGGCACACTGGTCGGCCCGCCCAGCGGGGTCAAGGGATTCCGTGGCGTACCAGACGCATTTGGACACCCATGTGCCATAGCGGTTGAGCTGGTCGGTCGGCTGGTAGTTCGAGATGTTGAGGGCGAATCCCTGCGCCTGCCGCAGGCCCGCGTCGATCAGCCGGCCGGTGATCTCACCGACGGGCTGCCACTTGCTGTTGCCGGCGTCCAGGTAGACGGAGGTCGCAGGGTCGGCTTCCAGGGTGCCGACGGCCGATCTGACCTCGGCGATACGGGCGGTGGTGAGCGAACCTGTCGGGTCGGTGTCCGGGCCGCAGTCCTTGGGGAGCAGCGCGAGTGAGTCCGGTTCGACGATGACGACGGCCTTGTAGGTGCCGATGGCTCTGGCGACAGCCTTCACCCAGGCGTCGTAGGCGGCCGAGTCGGCCGCGCCGCCGGCCGAATAGGAGCCGCAGTCCCGGCCAGGAACGTCGTACAGGACCAGCAGTGGGACGGAGCGGGTCGCCTTCGCGGCCTGGACTATGCCTCGGACGCGATCGCCGACTTGCTGGGGGGTTCCGTCGGTCAGCCAGACCGCCTCGGGCCAGCTGGCGAGTTCGGCCATGTTGCGCGCGTCGGCCAGATGGCCGGCCCGCAGGTCGGAGAGGGCCTGGTGAGCGGCTTCGCTGTGTGGATCGACGTAGAAGCGTGTACCGCTGCCCAGTGTTCGGCTCGGTGCTGGTCCGGGGGTGGCTTGTGCGCCGGGGGTGAGGCCTGTCACCACGAGAGCCGCCGCACAGGCCGCGAGGGCCAGCCGGCGGAGCGCTCTGCCATTCATCATGGGGTGGAGTCTCCCTTTCAGTACGTAGGTGTGGGTGAGCCGGGCGACTGCACCGACGGAGCCTCGAATCTCACGGCTCTCCGCCATGCGGCGCACGGTTGGGAGCGCTTCCAGGTTGGTGATGATTGAGCGCACGAGAGCCCGTGTCAAGACTGAAGTGGATGATGTATACGGCTGCATGAGGAACGAAGGCGTGCGGTCGCGTCGTCTCACCTTTGCATTCACGCGCTGAACTCGGTGACCCGCAACGTCCGGCTCGGCACTGCCTTCAGTTCAATCGAGCTCGCTCAACGAAGCGATCGACCCGTTCTCGTTCAACAGTTGAAGTCGAAGCTATTGACAGGAAGTTACGGCGCTGTCATGTTCACCGTCATCGGAGCGAAGTGCCACCTTTGCTGGAAGCGCTTCCAAAATGCATCCACGGCCGAGCAACGGAGCTCACCATGCCAGCTGGTTTCTTCACGTCGGTTCGCAGCGCGGTCACGTTGGTGACGGCGTGCCTGCTGCTGCCCTTCTCCGCTCACCCGGCGCATGCCAGTTCCTGGGGGAGTCCCCAGACCGTCAACTCGTGGAATGTCATCAACGGGAGGTGGACCGCCAACAACGAGCTGGAGACGTACACGCCGAACTGCGTCTGGTACGACGGCGGCACCCTGATGATCAAGACATACAAGGCCGCCGACGGGACGTACTACTCGGGTCGCGTGGAGTCGAAGGCGCTCTACGGCTACGGCACCTACAGCTTCACCGCGAACATGCCCGACGGACGCGGGCTGCTCCCGGCGGTGTGGGCGGCCTACCTGAACCCGTGGCTGCCCGAGTTCGACGCCGCCGAGATCGTCGGCCAGAACAACCACACCGTGTACCAGACACTTCACGACCAGAACAACGGGCAGACTCAGTACTCGAAGAACAACTCCTCGGGGTGGACGAACGCGTTCCACACGTATTCGTTCACGTGGTGGCCCGACCACGTCGACTTCGCGGTGGACGGCACCATCACGGGCTCGAAGCCCTACACCACGCCGGCCGGCACCGGCATGCACTTCATCGTCGACACGGCGGTGGGAGGCGACTGGCCAGGCAATCCGGACAACTCGACCTGGGCAACGGCGGACGGCGCCCGCTACCTGAAGGTCTCCTCGATCACGTACACGCCGTACTACCCGTGACCTGACCGGCGGCCATCCTCCGGGATGGCCGCCGCCCGTGCGGGATCCCGCGAGGGTGGTCCGCACGGTCAGGCGCTGGAACGCACCACCAGATGAGACGGCAGCAGCAGGGGAGTGGGGTCTGCGCCCTCGATGACACCGACCAGCATGCGGGCCATCTCCCGCCCCAGGGCACGGATCGGCTGGTGAACGGTGGTCAGCGGCGGGTGTGCGATCTGCGCCACAGGGAGATCGTCGAAGCCCACGACGGCGACGTCGTGCGGAACCGAGCGGCCGCCTGCGCGCAGTGCACGCAGGGCCCCCGCCGCCATGTTGTCGTTCGCCGCGAACACTCCGTCCACGGCGGGATGTCTCTCGAGCAGCCTGGCCATGGCCAAGGCCCCGCTGGGCTCGTTGAAGTCCCCGGTCTCGGGGGCGTGCGGCCTCCTCCCGGCGAGCAGCAGCGCTTCCCGGTACCCCTGGTAGCGTGCACGGCCCACCTCCGTGTCCAAAGGCCCGCAGATGGTGGCGATGTCGGTGCGTCCGCCGGCGAGCAGATGCTCGGTAGCGCGCCGTGCGCCGGCGACGTTGTCTATGTCCACGTACCAGCGCGGGTCGGCGCCTCCGGGGCGTCCGCCGAAGACGACCGGCAGCTCCGTCTCCGCTGCCAGGTGTGCCAGGGGGTCGTCGGCGTGCAGCGCCATCATCATCACGCCGTCCACGCCTCGGGACCGCAGCAGGTCCCCGACCCGCTTTCGGGCCCGGTCGGAGGCGGCCAGGCAGAGCATGAGATGCAGGTCGGCCTCTTCGAGGACACTGGAGACTCCGGCGATGACCTGTCCGAAGAAGGGGTCCGCGAGCACTGAGGGATCGTGCTGCGAGATGACGAGAGCCGCTGCTCCCGCCTGGCGCGTGGCCAGCGCCCGGGCCTTGGGGTTCGGCACGTATCCAAGTTCCCGTACGGCCCGCTCTACCGCCTCGCGTTTGGCGCGGCTGACATGCGGAGCGTTGTTGAGTGCCCGGGACGCGACGGAGCGGGAGACCTCGGCGAGCGCGGCCACCTCGTCGAGCGTCGGCCGTCCCGACCGTGAGACCTCATTCATCACGTGCCCCTTCATGTCACCGCGTACGTGGAAGCCCTTCCATTCTTGTCTGCTCCGTCCTCCGACGCTTCTCTGCATGCATGGTCTCTACGCTACGAGGGGGTGCGCCACGAGGCGTTGTGATCCGCGTGCGGGTGTCAGACCCGCACCGTCGTTCCGTCGCAGCGGGACGGCAGAAGCAGGGGGTAGCTGGGTCCGGCGAGTCGGCCGGGTCTGGTGCAGAGCAGCCCCGACAACGACGGGACGCCCCGGAACTACCGGACGGTGCGGGTCCGGCAAGCGAGACGGGAAGGTGGACGCGAGGAACCAGCGGTGTAAGGGCGACCGGCAGTAGGCCCTGGAGAGCTGAGTGGCAGCGCGTCAGTCAAGGTGATGTACCCGAGGGCTGAACCGGGGGTTTGGTCCGTGACTGGTCCGGAAGCACTGGTCAGGATGGGTGCAGTCGTGGGAGGAATTGGGAGTTAGTACGCAAGCCGGGCCCGGTCGAGAGCGGGTTGCACGAAGGGCGCCTGACGGGTGAAAACCCAGGTCAGGCGCCTTTCCCCGTGCCTCTAGAAGAAGCCGAGCTTCTTCGGCGAGTATGACACCAGCAGATTCTTCGTCTGCTGGTAGTGCTCCAGCATCATCTTGTGGGTCTCGCGGCCGATCCCGGACTGCTTGTAGCCGCCGAACGCCGCGTGTGCCGGGTACGCGTGGTAGCAGTTGGTCCACACCCGGCCCGCCTGGATGGCGCGGCCCGCGCGGTACGCGGTGTTGATGTCACGGGTCCAGACCCCCGCGCCTAGGCCGTACAGGGTGTCGTTGGCGATCTTGATCGCGTCGTCGAAGTCGTCGAAGGACGTCACCGACACGACCGGGCCGAAGATCTCCTCCTGGAAGATCCGCATGCGGTTGCCGCCCTCGAAGATGGTCGGCTGGACGTAATAGCCGCCCTTCAACTCTCCGTCGTACTCGATGCGTTCGCCGCCGGTGAGGACCTTCGCGCCCTCCTGCCGGCCGATGTCCAGGTAGGAGAGGATCTTCTCCAGCTGGTCGTTGGAGGCCTGCGCGCCGATCATCGTCTCGGTGTCGAGGGGGTGGCCGGGCTTGATGAGGCGGGTACGGGCGACCGCCGCCTCCATGAACTCGGCGTAGTGGCCGCGCTGCACGAGGGCCCGGGACGGGCAGGTGCAGACCTCGCCCTGGTTGAGCGCGAACATCGTGAAGCCTTCGAGGGCCTTGTCGCGGAAGTCGTCGTCGTGCGCCCAGACGTCGTCGAAGAAGATGTTCGGGGACTTGCCGCCCAGTTCGAGCGTGACCGGCTTGATGTTCTCCGAGGCGTACTGCATGATCAGCCGCCCCGTGGTGGTCTCGCCGGTGAAGGCGACCTTCGCCACCCGCGGGCTGGACGCGAGCGGCTTGCCCGCCTCCACGCCGAACCCGTTGACGATGTTCACCACGCCCGGCGGCAACAGGTCCGCGATCAGGCTCATCCAGTAGTGGATGGAGGCCGGGGTCTGCTCGGCGGGCTTGATGACGACCGCGTTGCCGGCGGCGAGGGCCGGCGCGAGCTTCCAAGTCGCCATCAGGATGGGGAAGTTCCACGGGATGATCTGCGCCACGACCCCGAGCGGCTCGTGGAAGTGGTACGCCACCGTGTCGTCGTCGACCTCGCCCAGCGAACCCTCCTGCGCGCGGATCGCCCCCGCGAAGTAACGGAAGTGGTCGATCGCCAGAGGGATGTCGGCGGCCAGCGTTTCGCGCACCGGCTTGCCGTTCTCCCAGCTCTCGGCGACCGCGAGCTGTTCGAGGTGGGCCTCCATCCGGTCGGCGATCTTGAGGAGGATGTCGGAGCGTTCCGTCACCGACGTACGGCCCCAGCCCGGCGCGGCCGCGTGCGCCGCGTCCAGCGCCCGCTCCACGTCCTCGGCGGTGCCCCGTGCGACCTCGGTGAACGGCTGCCCGTTCACCGGCGACGGGTTCTCGAAGTACTGCCCCTGGGCCGGCGGCACGTACTCGCCGCCGATGAAGTGGTCGTAGCGCGCCTGGTAGGAGACGATCGCGCCCTCGGTGCCGGGCGCCGCGTAACGGGTCATGGTGGCCTGCCTCCTTGCAGATGCGCTGCCCGCCGTTGGGCAGCTCTCGGCGCGGAGGGTAGCGACGCGGACGTTGCGCCCACGTTGCGCCGCAGGTCAGCGTCCGGGTGCCGCCAGCTCGGACTCCAGCGCGGCCAACCGGCTCCGTACGACCGCCGTCGGCCGTACCGCCGCGAGCGCCCGCCACACCTCGACGTCGTCCTCGCCCCAGGCGGCGTGCGCCCACCGAGCCAGAAGATCGGGGTCCTGGCACGCGATCAGCGCGGCCCGCAGCCCGTCCGCCAGCCTCTGCCTGAGCCGTACGACCGCGGGCGCCTGCGAGCCCGGCAGCAGGGGCCCGGTGTACGCCCCCACGGCCGCCGTCACCGCCCCGGCCTCCAGCCGTCGCTCCACCACGGCCGCGTCCGACTCCACGGGAGCGGTCAGCCGGTACGGCCGGGAGGCCAGCAACCCCGGGCCCAGCAGCCGCCGCAGCCGGGCCAGTTCGGCCCTCAGCGTCACCGGGGTCACCGACTCGTCCTCGTACAGCGCACACAGCAGCTCGTCGCCGGTCAGCCCCTCCGGGTGCCGGGACAGCAGCACCAGCAGCTCGCTGTGCCGGCGGCCGAGCCTGATCCGGCGGCCGTCCAGCCGGAGCTCGGCCTCGTCACGGCCGAGCGCCGTCAGCGCGGGCGCCTCGTCGGCCGGCGTCGGCGGATCGAGCAGCGCCAACTGCGACTCGGCGGCCCGTGCCACCGCCTGGACGAAGCCCAGGCTGTGCGGATGCGCCAGCCGGTCGCCGCCGGTGATGTCCACCGCTCCCAGCACCCGCCCGGTCCACGGATCGTGCACCGGCGCCGCCGCGCACGTCCACGGCTGCACCCGGCGGACGAAGTGCTCCGCCGCGAACACCTGCACCGGCCGGTCCACCGCTACCGCGGTCCCCGGGGCGTTCGTCCCCACGGCCGCCTCCGACCAGCGTGCGCCCGGCACGAAGTTCATACCGTCCGCCCGTCGCCGGGTCGCCGGATGACCCTCGACCCACAGCAGCCTGCCGTCCGCGTCGCACACCGCCAGCAGATGCTCGCCGTCCGCCGCGAACGTGCCCAGCAGCTCCCGGAACAGCGGCATCACCCTGGCCAGCGGATGCTCGGCCCGGTAGGCCCCGAGATCGCCGTCCGTCAGCTCCACCCGCGCCGCGGCGTCCGGTCCCACCCCGGCCCGCGCCGAGCGCCGCCACGACTCGGCCACCACCGACCGCACCGGGCGCGGCACGGTGCCCACGGTGGTGAACGTCTCGTGCGCCCGGCGCAGTGCCCGGACGCGTTCGGCAGGGTCGGCCCCCGGCTCCAGGGCCACCCATGGATCGGTCAACTCGGCCTCCCGACGGCAATGCGACTGGGGACATCGTCACTCGGGGTGTTCGCATCGACAACCGTTTCGACCGCCCTCAGTCCGAGGACAGGCTCACCAGTCTCATGTAGCGGACCCAGTCCCAGTGCTTTCCCGGATCGGTGTGATCGGTCCCCGGCACCTCCACATGGCCGATGATGTGCCGGCGGTCCTTCGGGATGCCGTATCTGTCGCAGATCGACGCCGTCAGCCGCGCCGACTCCGTGTACATCGTCTCGGTGAAGTACTCCGGCTTGTCCACCCACCCCTCGTGCTCGATGCCGACGCTGCGCGTGTTGTAGTCCCAGCTCCCCGCGTGCCAGGCGACATCGGACTCCCGGACGCACTGCGCGACATGGCCGTCGGCCGAGCGGACCAGATAGTGCGCGGACACCCGCGCCTTCGGGTTCTGGAAGGTGGACAGCGTGCCGGCGTACGACTGCTGTGTGACATGGATGATCACCCGGTCGATCGCGTACTGGTCCGGGCGCTGGGCGGGCGTGCGGTTCTCGCCGCTCGCCGCCTGCCATTCGGCCGACGGATAGTCGACGACTCCGGTCTGCGCGCCCGCGCGGCCCGCGGGGAGCAGCGAGTACGGGACGGCGGCGAGAGCTGCGCCCATCAGGAGCCGTCGCCTGCTGGGGAGCGGTCGTGCCCGGTCCATGGATGGGATGCCTTTCGCGAGCGTGATCGGTGCACGGGGAAGCGCGGTCAGGGGCGAAGTGCTGCCGCCGTCTCGCGCAACCGCGCGTGCAGTCCTCGATAAGTCTCGCCTCCGGGCAGCCACTCCTTGCGCATCTTGGCCACGCAGGTGTAGTTGGTGTCGCACACGTTGGCCAACGGCGATTCCACCGCCTGCGTCACGTACTGGTACGCGTCCAGCTCGCCGAACCCGTAGTCGCGCACCAGCCACTGCACCAGGTCGAGCTGCGATATCCGGAAGGCGTCCTCCAGCGGACGGGCCGAACCCGTCGAGACGATGTGCGTGTCCGACTCCAGCCGGGGCCACGGAGTCGCGATCCCCTTCAGGAGCTCGACGATCACCACCGTGTTCATCGCGCACTCGACGGCCACGCCGCAGGTCTCGCCCTCGCCCTGCCGTGCGTGCCCGTCGCCGAGGCTGAGCAGCGCGCCCTCGACGTTCACCCCGAGGTAACAGGTGACGCCGGCCCGCATCTCGGGTGTGTCCATGTTCCCGCCGTGCGCGTCCGGCACCAGGGCCGAGCGGACCTCCAGGTTCGCGGGCGCCACCCCGACCGTGCCGTGCATCGGGTCCAGCGGCAGCTCCAGCTCGATGTCGCCCTCGCGCGCCCGGAACAGGGCCGTGCGCCGGGTCCGGTCCAGCTGCCAGATCCAGACCGTCTCCGGCAGCGGTGGCTGGAGGGTGGCCGTGGTGTGCGTCGAGGTGAGCGCGCCGAACAGGGGGACCGTGGTCGACGCGGCCCAGTCCCGCGCCGGTTCGATCGACACGAAGTGCACGGCGACCGTGTCGCCCGGCTCCGCGCCCTCGATGTGGAAGGGACCGGTCTGCGGGTTGAGGAACGGGAACTCGCACACCTCGGACACCAGGTCCTTCTCGGACCGCACCCGTCCGGCGAAGCAGTCCTCCGTGTACAGGTCGAGCACCGTGCCGGGCGTGATCCGCGCCACCGGCGGCGCTCCGCCGAACGTCCACGCGTAGTCGTCCGGTCCGGGCCGGACGGTGAGGATCCGGGGGTCGGTCATAGCGGAAGGTCTCCGTTCTCCGGGGTGGTGACGCCGGGGTCGTCCTCGTCGAGATGGACCCGGGCGGTCTCGGCTATGCGCTCGGGGTGACGGCGTATCAGCACCAGGAGCACGACCACTCCGGCGGCCATCCAGACGCCGACCACCGGACCGGCGTACGACACCGGGGCGGTCAGCTTCGTCACGAAGTCGAAGACGGGCAGCCCTGCGGCGGTGAGCAGGGCGGGCACGAACGCCACGATGCCCAGCAACGGAAGGAGGAGGTGCCGTACCGGTTCGAGGGATGCGCGGCCGCGGCGCAGGAAGTAGCCCGCACAGGCGAGGTTGACGACGATGTAGACGCCGATGACGACCGTGACGATCACCGTGGCGAGAAGCAGGAACGCGGTCACCGGGTCGTAGCCGAAGCCCAGCCCCAGCACGGCGCCGACCGCCACGACCGTCTGGACCGCGATGCCGGCGACGGGGGAGCGGTACCGGGGATGGAGCGTGGCGAGGACGCGGGGGAGGACCCGGATGCGGGCCAGCGCGAAGGCCGTGCGCGTGGACACGTTGGTACAGGCGTTGGCGTTGGCGATCGTCGAGTTGACCACCGCGAGGAACACCAGGATCCAGAAGAGCCCGAAGGAGGCCCGGGCGACCCCCTCCCAGGAGGCCGGGCCCGCCGCCCCGAAGGAGGCGAACCGGTCCGGCCCGAAATACACGGTCATCGCGTAGGTCGTCACCACATAGAACAGGCCGATGCCCAGAGCCGCGCCGAGCACCGCGCGGTGCATCGTGCGGCGTGGGTCGCGGGTCTCCTCGGCCAGCGGCGCGGCCGCCTCGAAGCCGGCGAACGCCAGGACGGTGTAGACGGAGCCGGCGAAGACCCCGCTGATGCCCCGGTAGCCCTCCGCGGTGTGCGAAGTACCGAACACGGAGAGGGTGTTGGCGCTTCCCGCCCTGACGATCAGCCACCCGGCGAAGACGAGGAGGACCGCGATCTCGAAGATCCCGAGGGCCGTCCCGAAACGGGCCGAGGCACGGACCCCCAGATACCCGGTGACGGCGATGACGGCGGCGCCGGCGAGCGACCACGGCCACCACAGGTTTGCCGGGTAGGAGGCCCACTCGTCATGAAGGGTCCCCGCCGTGGTGAACCCGAGCTGGAGCAGCAGCAACGGCGGAACCAGCGCCTCCACGAACACATAGCCCCAGCCGACCAGGAACCCCACGGCCGGATGCAGCCCCCGCGCCGCATAGGTGGCCACGGAGCCCGCCGCGGGTAACTCCCGCGCCAGCTCGGCCACACAGGAGGCCGTGAACAGACAGGCCACCAGGGCGATCACCACGGCCAGCGGCAGACTGCCGCCCGCGAAGGCGGCCCCCGAGGGAATTGAGGCGGCGACGGCGGCGGCGGGCGCCATCGCCGTGACGCTCTGGAACAGGACCTCCCGCAGACCGACCGCGTCCCGTCGCAGCCCTGCGGCCACCTCTCCGGCCATACCCACCCCCCGACGTGCGTGAATCCGCCGATCCGACGGATCGCCCCGCGTGCATCACGGTACGGCGCTTGCGGGTTGGGCAGAAGAGCGCCGAGTGCTTCCGTGGACGGGGCGAAGACTGTGGAAAACCCGGCCACCCGAATGAGCGAAGGGGAGCCGGGCGAGTGTCACACGGGCTTGCCTTCCCGCAGGTAGGCGAAGGTGCCCGAGCGGGCGGCGGAGTAGAGCGCGGCGAGCGACGGAAGGTGTGCGGCCAACGGTGTTGCGGCCAGCTCCGCCATGGAGAACAGCGCGTGGTCGTCGTGCTCGTCACTGAGCCGGACCGTCGCGTCGTCCGAGAGGATCCCGCCGTCGAAGAAGCAGTCGAGAACGGGCCCGGTGCCCAGTACATCGGCCCGGTGGTCGATACCCAGCAGCGCGGGCACCGGGCCGAGAGCGATACCGGTCTCCTCCAGCATCTCCCGCCGTGCCGCCGTCCAGGGATCCTCGCCGTGGTCGAGCATTCCGCCGGGCAGCCACCACGTTCCCGCGGCGGGCTGACCGGCGCCGTACCGCAGCATCAGCACGCGATCGCGCTCGTCCAGCATGAACACGCATGACGCGATGAGTGCTTGGGGCTGGGTCCTGATCCATTCCGCGCGGGGCAGCCACTCGGCCACGCCAACCTCCCGGAGTCCGGCGAATTCCCAGGAGTGGCTCCCCGCGGTGGACTCGTCCCGAACCACCGGTCCGAGTGGTTAGGGCCGGGCGGGCCCCGGCGCCGTCAGACCCGCTCCGCCACCGTCGCCGGATCGTCCAGGACGGCACGGACCACCGAATGTGCCGCACCCAGGAGAGGACCCTCGGGGCCCAGGCGGGAGACGGAGACCGGGCAGGCCGGGCCTGTGGTGCGGTCGGCGAGCTCGGTCTCCAAGGAGGGGAGGAGCCAGGGGGCGAGGCCCGCCAGGGCTCCGCCCAGGACGACGGACTCGGGGTCGAGGAGATTGACGGCGCCGGTCAGGGCGATGCCCAGGGCCGTACCGGCGTCGTGCAGGGCGCGTCGTACTCCCTCGTGGGCCTCGCCCGCCTGCTGCGCGAGCAGGCCCACCGCGTCCTCGCGGGACTCGAGGCCGGCCGCGCGCAGCACCGCCTCCTCGCCGGCGTACTGCTCCAGGCACCCACGTCCGCCGCAGGCACAGCGCGGCCCGTCGGGGTGGACCGGCACATGGCCGAGCTCGCCCGCGAAACCGCGCCTGCCGCGCAGCAGCCGGCCGTCGACGACGACCGCGGCGCCGATGCCGATCTCCGCGGACACATGCAGGAAGTCGCGTGGGGTGGCGTCCCCGAGCCACAGCTCGGCCAGGGCACCGAAGTTGGCCTCGTTGTCCACCGTCAGCGGGAGGCCGGCCGGCAGCAGCGTACCGAGGTCGGTGTCGTGCCAGTCGAGGTTCGGGGCGTGGACGACCGTGTGCCCGTCGCGGTCCACCAGACCGGGGACGGCGACCGCGAGCCCGGCCGGCCACAGACCGTCGCGTTCCGCGTCCGCCACAACCCGCCGGACCAGAGCCGTCAGCTCCTCGACCACCGGCCGTGGATCCCGGCCCCGGTTCCTGCCGTGCCGCACGGCACGCGCGCGTACCTCGCCCCGCAGGTCCACCGCGCACACGGCGAGATGGTCGACCCCGACCTCCGCCCCGATACCGGCCGGGCCGCGCCCGCTCACCGCGAGCGCCGAACCCGGCCGTCCGACGCGGTTGGGCCGCTCCGGGCCGAGCTCCTCCAGGAGCCCCCAGCGGACCAGCTCGTCCACCAGGGTCGACACCGCCGCCCTGGTCAGCCCGATGCGCGAGGCCACCGCGGCCCGCGACAGCGAACCCTCGGCACTGACCGCGTGCATCACACGCGCGAGGTTGCGCCGGCGCATGCCCTGCTGGGTGTCCGGCAGGGCACGGCCGGTCGCCGTCGGGCGGGCCTCGTGCAGCGGTGCGGTCATGCCTCCATCAGTCCTCTGGACGGTTCTCTGCCGATCAGCCCTCTGGACGGTCTCTGCTGATCAGCGGTTCTGCGGCGCCCGCTCCAGCAGCGGGGCCGCGTCGGAGAGTACCCCGGAGATCCTGGCCAGCGTCGCGGAGTCCCGCTCCACCGCGTCCAGCACCGGCCCGGCGGCGGTGTTCCAGCGCCGTGCCACCGCCGCCGGGTCCTCGCCGGTCAGCAGCCCGGCCGCCTGCGCGGCGGCGCCCAGCGCGACCAGCTCCTTCGCCTCGGGCACCTGCACCGGACGCCCCGAGAGCCGCCGTACCGTCTCCTGCCAGGCACGGCCGCGGGCGCCGCCGCCGATCAGCAGCAGCGGGGTGGTCCGGTCGGCGTCCTCGTCGAGCACCAGGTCCAGCGCGCCCAGCAGCGCGTGCACGGCGCCGTCGTAGGCGGCCTGGAGCAGCTGGCCGGCGGTGGTGTCGTGACGCAGGCCGTGCAGCAGACCGGAGGCGTTCGGCAGATTCGGGGTGCGCTCGCCGTCCAGGTACGGCAGCAGGGTGACCGACGTGCCGGGCTCGACGGCCTCGCGGTCCAGGCCGAGAAGGGCCGCGACCCGGTCGACCGCGAGGGTGCAGTTCAGGGTGCAGGCCAGTGGCAGCCAGTCGCCGTGCGCGTCGGCGAAGCCGGCGACGGTACCGGTCGGGTCGGCGGGGCGGTGCTTCGAGACGGCGTACACCGTGCCCGAGGTGCCCAGGCTCAGCACCGGGGTGCCCGGGCGCAGCCCGAGGCCCAGCGCGGCCGCCGCGTTGTCGCCGGTGCCGGGGGCCACCAGGGTGCCCTTGGAGAAGGGCAGGTCGTGGCTGTCGCGCACGGTGCCGGCGATCTCGCCGGGCCGGACCACCCGGGGCAGGAAGGCCGGGTCCAGGCCCACGTGCGCGAGGGTCTCCTCGTCGTACGCCTCGGTGGCCGACGCCCACCAGCCGGTGCCGGAGGCGTCGCCGCGGTCGGTGGTGCCCTGCCCGGTCAGCCGCTCGGTGAGGTAGTCGTGGGGGAGCCGTACGGCCCTGGTCGCGCGGACCGCCTCCGGCTCGTGCTCCGCCAGCCAGGCCCACTTGGTGACCGTGAACGACGCGCCCGGCACACTGCCGGTGCGCTCCGCCCATGCCTTCGGGCCGCCCAGCTCCTCGATCAGCCGCTGCGCCTGGGGCGCCGAACGGACGTCGTTCCACAGAATCGCGGGCCGCACCGGCTCGCCCCGCTCGTCCAGCGTGACCAGACCGTGCTGCTGTCCGCCGATCGACACGGCCGCCGCCTCGTGCGCCGCGTCCCCGCACTGGCGCAGCGCCTCGCACAGTGCGTCCCACCACTGGCGGGGATCGCTCTCCCGGCCCGCCCCGGAAGACACGGTGTGCGGCGCCTGACCGCTCGCCACGACCTGTCCGGTGGATGCATCGACCACCAGCGCCTTGGTGGACTGGGTGGACGTGTCCACGCCGACGACGAGCGGACCCTCGGCTGCTGACATCGGTCTCTCTCCCTTTTTTCCGCGCCTCGCGGTTCCCTGACCTGCAGTTTTCCTGGTTCACCGGGGTGTCGCGACCCGGATTTCATCCCTTCGGGACAGGGTGACCCTTCCCAGGGATGCATCGGCATACTAATTTGTAAACGGCCATGACGAAATAGTCGGCCCGACAGTCATTCGCACATTCATCAAGCACAGGCATCAAGCAAGGAGCCGCGGCATGAGCTTCCAGCCCACCCCCGAGGACAGGTTCACCTTCGGCTTGTGGACCGTCGGCTGGCAGGGAAGGGACCCCTTCGGCGACGCCACCCGCCGCGCCCTCGACCCGGTCGAGACGGTGCAGCGCCTGTCCGAACTGGGCGCCTACGGTGTGACGTTCCACGACGACGACCTGATCCCCTTCGGGTCCTCCGACACCGAGCGCGAATCGCACATCAAGCGCTTCCGCCAGGCCCTCGACGCGACCGGCATGACCGTGCCGATGGCCACCACCAACCTCTTCACCCACCCGGTCTTCAAGGACGGCGCGTTCACCGCGAACGACCGCGAGGTGCGCCGTTACGCGCTCCGCAAGACCATCCGCAACATCGACCTGGCCGCCGAGCTGGGCGCGAAGACGTATGTCGCCTGGGGCGGCCGCGAGGGCGCCGAGTCCGGCGCCGCCAAGGACGTCCGGGTCGCCCTCGACCGCATGAAGGAGGCCTTCGACCTCCTCGGCGAGTACGTCACCTCCCAGGGCTACGACCTGCGCTTCGCCATCGAGCCCAAGCCGAACGAGCCGCGCGGCGACATCCTGCTCCCCACCGTCGGCCACGCGCTCGCGTTCATCGAGCGCCTGGAGCGCCCCGAGCTGTACGGCGTCAACCCCGAGGTCGGCCACGAGCAGATGGCGGGCCTGAACTTCCCGCACGGCATCGCCCAGGCCCTGTGGGCGGGCAAGCTCTTCCACATCGACCTCAACGGCCAGTCCGGCATCAAGTACGACCAGGACCTGCGCTTCGGCGCCGGCGACCTGCGCGCCGCCTTCTGGCTCGTCGACCTCCTGGAGAGCGCCGGCTACGAGGGCCCGAAGCACTTCGACTTCAAGCCGCCGCGGACCGAGGACTTCGACGGCGTGTGGGCGTCGGCCGCCGGCTGCATGCGCAACTACCTGATCCTCAAGGAGCGCGCCGCCGCCTTCCGCGCGGACCCGGAGGTCCAGGAGGCCCTGCGCGCCTCCCGTCTGGACCAGCTGGCCCAGCCGACCGCCGCGGACGGCCTTCAGGCGCTCCTCGCCGACCGTGCGGCCTTCGAGGAGTTCGACGCGGACGCGGTCGCCGCGCGCGGGATGGCCTTCGAGCAGCTCGACCAGCTGGCGATGGACCACCTCCTGGGCGCCCGGGGCTGAAGACGCACGCGCGCGTGGGGGCCGCCTTCGCGGCGGACGCCCTCACGCGCGCGTGTCGTCACCTGTACTCGCATGGCCGGTTCTTGCGGGAAATGCTCCGGAATCATGCGGTCCAGGGCATGAGTCCGTATCAACTCCCGCCAGGGGCTCGCGCGATGACCGGTACACGGTGACTCTTGGTGGTATGGCCACGCCGCCCGTACCGCCCCGACCGCCCGGCCCGCCGGGGGGCACTCCACCCTCGGACGGGGGCTACGACCCGCCTCGACACGGGGGTTTCGGCCCGCCGTCGGACGGGGGCTTCGGCCCACCCGCGGGCGGCGGATTCGGACCGCCACCCGACGAGGGTTACGGTCCTCCTTCCGGTGAGGGTTCCGGAACGCCTTCGGGCCACGGGTACGAGCCGCCCCGGCACGGTGGTTTCGGGCCGCCCCCGGACGACCGACACGAGCGGCCCCTCCACGACGGCTTCGGCGCCCCGCCCGGGGACTACGACCCACCCACCGCCGTCGGCTGGACGCCGCCGCCCCCGGAGCCGCCCCGGCGGCGCAGGGGCCCGCTGTTCGCCGTGCTGGCCGTGGTGGTGGCCGCCGTGGCCGTCACCGTCATCGTCCTGATGGCGTCCGGCGGCGACGGCTCACCCGGCAACAAGCCCACCACGAGCAGCCCGAGCACCTCGGGCTCGCCCCGGCCGTCCTTCAGCCTCCCGACCGAACTGCCCAGCAGCCTGCCGTCGCGACTGCCGAGCGGACTGCCCTCGGAGTTCCCCTCGGAACTGCCCAGCGGGTTCCCGAGCGGTCTGGACTCCCTGCTGCCCTCACTGCTGGGGTGACTACAGCCCCTTGGGCAGCCGGACGTACACCAGGGTGGTCTCGATACCGCTGTCGACCAGGCGGCCCTGGGCGTCGAACGCACTCGCCCCGTCCGTCATCCCGAAGTCGTTGTCGTTGATCAGAGCGAGCGTGTCGTGATCCACGCGCGCGATGCCCTCGATCTTCAGCGGCACCCCGGTCACCGTGTTCAGGTCGACCACAAGACGCTTGCCGAGCACCGGCACTCCGGCGGCGGCCGGGTCGTCCAGCTGCTCCAGCGAGGGGGAGGTGGTGTCGTCGTCGTAGGCGCCCCCGAGGATGTTCGACCTGCGGTCCAGCTTCACCTCCTCGAGGCGCGCGGCCTTGTCGGTGCGCTCCTCGACCAGCAGCCGGTCGCCGCCCACCGCCACGATCGACGAGATCTTCAGCTCCGAGGTGTCGTCCTCGCTCGGGTCCACCACGTTCACCGGGTCGAACCGGTAGGCGTACTCGGCTGTGACCGCCTGCCTGCGGGGAGAGAAGCGCAGCAGACGGGTCGTGCGCGAGGCGTCCCCGGCGTCCCCGTCGGGCAGGGACAGCGGGCTCTGCACGGCCATCACGAGATCCCCGTCGGGCAGCAGGGCGAGGCCCTCGAAGCCGCGGTTGATCTTCCGGTGCAGGAAGACGGACGGCAGCGCCTCCACCACCGGGTAGTCGGTACCAGTGAGGTTCAGCCCCTTGGGCACGTAACGGGTGAGCACCTTCCCGCGCGCGGAGACGTGCACCAGCGACGGCCCGTACTCGTCGACGAGCCAGAAGGATCCGTCCGCCGCGCGCACGATGCCCTCGGTGTCCAGACCGTTCGGGTTGTACGACAGCGGGGTCTTGGCGTCGTAGGAGTACGGCGCCTCGTCGCGGCCCGCCTGGTTCGACAGTCCGGTGACGGCCTTGCCCGAGGAGGTGGTGACCGGGATCGCGTCGATCACCTCGAGGCTGCCGCCGCGGACCTGGATCTTCACGATCGCCGGGTCGAATCCGGGCACCGGGAAGGTCCGGCGCTTCTTGCCGTCGACCTTGATCTGGCCGTTGGGGCCGCGGTCGGTGACCGTCCAGTATTCGCCCTTGCGGCCGGCCGGGTAGATGTCGCTGCCGATGCCGCCGAGGTCGATACCCCGGTCGTTGACCACGCTGCCCGGCAGCAGCGTGTTGCTGAAGGCGCCGAGCGGGATGTCGCCGAGGGTCGCCGTGCGGACGACCCGCGCCGCGCCGGACGGGGCGGCGGTGGCGGTGCCCGCCGCCACGAGGGCGGCGGCCAGGGCCAGGGGCAGACCCGTCGCGACGGAACGGTGGACGCGGCGGCTGCCGGCGGCGTGCGGGGACATCGAGCCTCCTGAAGACAAGTCCGTTGGCAGCGGCCAGAGTTGGGCCTCAGGGGGAATGCTTGTCGACGAGTCGGTGAACGCAGGGCGACTGCCACTCGGCGGATCACCGGTTTTCGGCCTCGGGACGGCGGACTGTCGGATTCCGCCGCCCTGGCTGCGCGGTTCTGTCACCCCAGAGCACTGAACCAGCGCACCACCGCGGCGGTTCCGGCCTGCTGGGAGCCCAGGTGCCGGGAACCGCCGTAGTCCGGCGTCCCGAGGTCGACCACTGGGGCGTCGGCCCCTCGGGCGCGCTGTGTGGCGTGACAGTGGGCGTGTTCGCGTTGACGGCCTGCTCGTCCCGGTCGGCGAAATAGAGCCGGACCGGCGCCTTCGGCGCCCAGTCGGTGCACACGCCGTCCGTGATCCTCAGGGTCGCCGCCAGCCGCCCGGTGGGGTGCGCCAGCATCGCCCGGCCCCGGGCGGTCAGCAGCCCGTCGAGGGACTCCGGCGTGCCGGCCACGACCTCCTGACCGGTGTGGGTGCCGTCCAGCAGGCCCTCGATCGTGCCGTCGTACGGTGCCCGGAACACCTGGGAAGGCGCGTCGTACAGGTGGTGCAGGCGGTTGAAGGCGACCAGGGTCAGTGCCGTGTAGATCACGCTCGCCTTCGGCTTCGTCCGCCCGGCCAGCAGCGCGGGAAGCTCGGCGTCCCGGAACGCGTACGCACCGCTGACGGGCGCCACCGCGCGGAGACGGAACCATCCGTCGGCCCTCTCCTGCAGCGACCGGGCCAGTCCCAGTGCCGCCGAGGCCCCTTGGGAGAAGCCGGTGACCAGTACCTCGCGCCGCAGCTCACGGCCCCGCGCCGACACGGCGGTGCGGGACGCGCGCAGCATGTCGAGGGCGGCCGTCGCCTCCGAGGGCACGTCCATCCAGGGATGGGGGCCGGGCCCCAGGCCCAGACCGAGGTAGTCGGGGAGCGCCGCGGCGAACCCGGCCGAGGCACAGGTCAGCGCGGGAGCCTGGTCCCAGACGTCCGCCGAGACGGAGGCGACATCGCCCTTGAAGAGCTCGGTGCCGTGGGTGAAGGACACGGTGCGCAGCCGCCGTTCACCACTGCGGGGCAAGGCCAGCAGCCCGCTGGCGGTGGTGGGCCGGCCATGGGGATCCACCGTGTGGTACACGATCCGGAAGGGTCCAGACCGTAGCGCACGGCGCCGGTGTCCCAGGCGCCCGCCGCGTCTACCGCCAGTTCCGCCGCGACCTCCCGGGCGGTCAGCGTCCGCAGATGCTCGACGGACACGAGCGTGCCTCGCGACACGTCCGCCGTCGTCGGCGCGGGAACGGCGGCCCGGGGGCCGGCCGCTCCCTGCGCAACCACGGCCGTCGCGGTGCTCGCCATCAGTGCCACCGACACGGCCGAAATCACCAGTACCCTGCTCATTCGCTTCATACCGTGACCGTACGAATCCCGGGTGCGGTCGCCCGTCCGGCCAACCGGCCTGTGCGAGTGGGGTTTTCCGCAGGGGCGCGTCGTCGGCCCGGCGGGCGCGGGGCGACCACGTCCCGGCTGGATCGGCCGCAGGCCCACCGGGAATGGCTACGCTGAGAGCCGGAGCACTTCACAATCTGTTCGACCCGGTACCCGGGGGCCAGTAAGGGTCGCTCGTCAGGGATGTCTCAGGGTCGCGCTCCGGAACCGCGGGAAGCGCGCACCCGTTTTCAGATCAGAGAGCGGCAACGGCCGCGAAGGAGGCGACGCTGATGTCGAAGAACGCGAAGATCGCCGCGGGAGGTGTGGCGGTCGGGTTGATCCTGTTGATATGGCTGCCCTGGTGGGTGTCGTTCCTGATCGTGGTGGGCGTCCCGGTGGCGGCGTACCTCACCCTCGACCCCTCGCAGCGGCGCAGGCTGCGCAGGGTCACGCGCAAGGAGATCGGCCACTGAGCCACCGTCCCGAGGCCGCGCCCCCGACCGGCGGGAAGCGGCCCGGGACGGCTCACAGGGGGCGTACGGCCATCTTGTCGAGGGCCTCCAGGAGGCCGGGGAGCTCGGGACCCCGGCCTACGGGCAGCACTTCGCCCGGCTCCTCGTCGAGAAGCACGAAGGCCATGTCGTCGGTGCGGGCCACCATCGACCAGCCGGGCCCGTCGGCGCGCAGCGTACGGGCGTCACCCGGGGCGAACGACGAGCGGACCCGCCCCAGTGGCGGAGGCATCTCCACATAGGCCCATGCCTCGGCCAGGACCCGCCGGATCCCGGCGTGCCCCTTGGGGGCCGCCTCGGTGCCCTCCGAGGCCTCCTCGGGGGCCTCCTCGGAGGCTTCCGAGGTGCCGGCCGCCGCTGGTGCCGCCGCCGGGAAGTGGTCGTCGCTGATCTGCTCCCGCCAGATGGCCCACTGGAGGGCGATCTCGTCCGCGCCGAGCCGCCGTTGTGCCGCACCCCAGGAGCTGGTGTCCGGTGGGGTCAGCGGGGTCCGGTCCGCCACCTCCGGGCCGGGATCGTGCGGCGGGGGCACGTTGGGAGCCGCCACGGCGACGGCGAGCGGCCAGCCGGGCAGTGCGGCGACCACCGTGCGCTCGTCCGGCGACAGGTCGTACTCCATGCCGCAGTCCCAGGACGCGATCGCGACCGCGACCAGCGAGACGTCGTCGATGACGACCGTCCAGCGAGCCCCTTCCCCGTCCTGGCCGAGCACCAGGCCGTATCCGTCGGCGCGCGGCGCCAGCTCCAGCGCCGCGCAGGCCTCCGGATAGTCGTCGCCCAGCACGCTCGGAAACTGCGCCGGCGTCAGCAGCACCGCCGTGAGCACGTACAGCGCCTCGTCCGCGGCGGCGACGACCTCCTCGCCCGTATCGGCCATCACTGTCTCCCAGTCGTTCGTCCAACGGCGCGCACCCTAGTGCGACGGGAAGGCCGTTGTCACGACCGGCAGCACACGCGGAGCTGCAGCTTTCCACCGGGACGGGACGAATCGGCCTCGTCGGCACCGAAGGTTCACACGACCGGCAGCCCCAGGAGGTCACGCGCCACCGTCCGCGGCGACTCGTCGCGCTCTCGCGCCAGTGCGACGACGGCCCGGCACGCCAGCTCGCTCACCCCGAACGACAGCGCCTCCGGCGACACCCAGCCGGACACCTCCTCGATCCGGTCCTGGTCATCCTCCGCGCGGGCCGTCACATAGGCGGCCGCGGCCTCGAACAAGTTGTGCGTGCGCCGCTGCGGTGTCTGTGCGCCCCCGGCGCCACGAAATCTGCCTGCGTACCTGCGGATCCGGTCGAACACGCGGGCCACCTTCCCCTGTCGCTTCCGAACAGTCGGCTTCCTCCACCGAACGCAGGGTTGAAGCTCCGGCAACAGAAGAGGGCGACCCCGCGGCCCTCGCCGCGGCGGTCGCCGGCTAGCGCCCGCGGACCGCCAGGGTCAGGAAGCGGGCGTCCTCGTCCACGTACGACGTCATGCGCCAGCCCGAACCGGCCAGCAGCGGGCCGAGGTTGCCCTCCGCACGCAGGTCGCCCGGGGTGATCTGCCGCCCCTGGCGGGCCGCCAGGGCGGCCCGGCCTATCGGGTGGAACAGGGCGAGCGTGCCGCCGGGGCGGACCACGCGTGCCAACTCCCGCAGATTATCGGCGGGCCGGGGCAGGTGGGCTATCAGGCCCGCGGCGAACACGGCGTCGAGCGACTCCGACCGCACCGGCAGCGCCGCGACGTCGGCGAGCAGCAGGCACCCGGCGCGGTCCCGGCCGGCCCGTACGGCGGCCTGCAGCATCGCCGGGGTCAGATCCATTCCGAGGACCACACCCGACGGCCCCACGGCCGCACGCAACGGCGGCAGTGCGCGTCCCGTGCCGCAGCCCGCGTCGAGCACCCGATCACCCGCGCGCAGCCCCAACTCGGTCACGGCGGACGCGTACGCGGGACCGTCGTCCGGAAACCTGCTGTCCCAGTCGGCCGCCCGCTCGGTGAAGAACTCCTGGACATGTGTGTGGTCGTCGCTCATGTAACGCATGATCTCTCACTGTCACGGAGGACGTCCTTGCGCGCACGTTCGAGCGGGACGCGATCGTTCCGGCGCATATCTGAGTCATATTGCAGCACCTTTCGAAATGCGCCCCCTTTGTGCGCCCATGCCCCCTAGCGTCCCTGGGCCATGGGACACCTGGACCACGCCACCTTCGGCTGGCTGACCCCCGTGCTGTCGTACGTCATGGCCTGCATAGGCGCCGCACTGGGGCTGCGCTGCACCGTCCGCGCACTCGGCAGCACGGGCCGCTCGCGCCGCAACTGGCTCCTCACCGCCGCCTCCGCGCTCGGCACCGGCATCTGGACCATGCACTTCGTGGCCATGCTCGGCTTCAGCGTCAGCGGTACCGACATCCGCTACGACGTACCGCTGACCATCCTCAGCCTGCTCGTCGCCGTGGTCGTGGTCAGCGCCGGCGTCTTCGCCGTCGGCTACAGCCGTGACCGCAACCGGGCGCTCCTGCTCGGCGGACTCACCACCGGACTCGGCGTCGCCAGCATGCACTACCTCGGCATGGCGGCCGTCCGGCTGCACGGCGACGTGCGCTACGACCCGATGCTCGTCGGGCTCTCCGTGCTCATCGCCGTGGTCGCCGCGACCGCGGCCCTGTGGGCGGCCCTCAACATCAGGTCGCCCGTCGCCGTCACCATCGCCTCCCTGGTCATGGGGGCGGCCGTCAGCAGCATGCACTACACCGGGATGTTCGCGGTCAGCGTGCACGTCACGCCCTCCGGCACCCCCCTGACCGGGGCCACGGCGATGCAGTTCATCTTCCCCCTCGCCGTCGGCCTCGGGTCCTACCTGTTCCTCACCTCGGCCTTCGTCGCGCTCTCGCCCACGGCCGGTGAGCGCGAGGAGTCCGCCTCGGCCCAGCGGCCCGTGACGCCCGCCACCCGCTGACCCGGCCCGGCCCAGGGCCCCGATCCACTCCCGAGCGAGGAGGCCATGCGTACACCCCGTAGGACCCCCACAACAGGCCCGGAGACAACGTCCCCGCAGCCGCGGCGCGGCCGCCGTGCACACGCCGGACCACCCGCCGACGAACCCGTCGACGATCTCGCCGACACCGCGGAGGACGGCGCACCCGCACGCCCGGGCGGCTGGCGGATCCGCCCCCGGACCGTCCGGGCCAAGGTCGTCTGCCTGCTCATGGTGCCGGTCATGTCCCTGCTCGCCCTGTGGGCGTACGCCACCGTCACCACGGCACAGGACGTCTCCCGGCTCCGCCAGTCCCAGCGCGTGGACGCCGCATTGCGCACCCCGGTCGCCACCGCCGTGGCCGCGCTCCAGGCCGAGCGCGCCGTCGCCGTCCGCTACGCGACCGACCCGTCTGCCGAACAGTCCGGCGACCTCAAGGCACTCGGCACCCGCACCGACCAGGCCGTGGCCGCGCTGCGACTCGGCAAGGGCAGCACCGTCGCGGACAGCGAGGAACTGCCCGCCGGTGTCGCCCAGCGCCTGGAGACCTTCGTCACCGGCGCCGAGCACCTGCGCACGCTGCGGACGGCGGTCCGGAACCGCAGCGCCCGCTGGGACGAGGCCTACGGGCAGTACACGCAGACGATCGCCACGGCCTTCGCCGTGGACGGCGCCCTCACCGGCATCCAGGCCGACGACATGGGCTCCGACGCGCGCGTACTGCTCGAATTCTCCCGCGCGGGCGAAGCGCTCGCCCAGGAGGACGCGGTCCTGGCCGGCGCCCGGCCGAACGGCGGCCTCGATGGCGAGCGGCTGCGGCTGTTCACCGGGGCCGTCGAAACCCGCCGTGTCCTCACCGACGCCGTCGTCGCCGACCTGCCCGGTCCACAGCGCACCGCCTGGCGCGACCTCGCCGCCGGCGACGACTACAGCGCGCTGGGCACCGCCGAGGACAAGATCCTCGCGAGGGCACCCGGAGCCAAAGGGCCCGACGCGGCCCAGGCGGCCACCTGGAACACCGCTCACGCGCGCGTACAGGACGGTATGCAGACCATCCAGGCCGACACGGCACGCGCGGTCGCCGGCCGCGCCGACCCGTTCGCGCGCGGTCTGCTCACCCCGGCCGGCGCCGCTGTCATCCTCGGACTCCTCGCCGTGGCCGCCTCGCTCGTCATCTCCGTACGCATCGGCCGCGCCCTCGTGGTCGAACTCGTGAGCCTGCGCAACAGCGCACTGGAGATCGCCCGCCGCAAACTCCCCGAAGCGATGCGCAGACTGCGGGCCGGTGAGGAGATCGACGTCCGTGCGGAGGCACCCCCGGGGCCGCCCGCGGAGGACGAGACCGCCCAGGTCGCCGAGGCCCTCGCCACCGTGCACCGCGCCGCCCTGCGCGCCGCCGTGGAACGCGCCGAACTCGCCAGCGGCATCTCAGGGGTCTTCGTCAACCTCGCCCGCCGCAGCCAGATCCTCGTGCACCGCCAGCTGAGCCTGCTGGACAGCATGGAACGCCGCTCCGACGACCCCAACGAACTGAGCGACCTCTTCCGTCTCGACCACCTCACCACCCGCATGCGCCGCCACGCGGAGAGCCTGATCATCCTCTCCGGCGCGGCCCCCGGCCGGGCCTGGCGCATGCCCGTCTCCCTGACCAACGTCGTACGGGCAGCCGTGTCCGAAGTCGAGGACTACGCGCGCGTGGAGGTACGACAGCTCTCCGAGGCGGCCGTCATCGGCGCGGCCGTGGCCGACCTCACCCATCTGCTCGCCGAGATCGTGGAGAACGCGGCCCAGTTCTCGCCGCCGCACACGCGCGTGCGCGTCACCGGGGAACCCGTCGGCAACGGCTACGCCGTCGAGGTCGAGGACCGCGGCCTCGGCATGGGTCAGGAGACCCTCATCGAGGCCAATCGGCGCATCGAGCAGTCCGAGGCCCTCGACCTGTTCGACAGCGACCGGCTCGGCCTGTTCGTGGTCAGCCGGCTCGCCGCCCGCCACGGCATCAAGGTGCACCTGCGCACCTCCCCCTACGGCGGCACCACCGCCGTGGTCCTGCTGCCGAAGGCCCTGCTGCACGGCGGCCCGGCGGAACGTTCCGGCCGCCCGGCGGCCGACACCGGACAGGTACCGGAACGCGAGTACGCGCGCGTGCCCGGCGCCGAGCTCCCGGAGGCCGCCCCCGCCGACCGGCCCGCCCTCGCCGTCACCGCCCGCCCGTCCCCGCACCCGGCGCCCGAGCCGCCGCCTCCCGGAGTCACCACCTTGAGGCCGCACCGCCCACCGCACACCTCCGAGTCCCCGGACGACGACCTCCCACGCCGGGTGCGGCAGGCGAGCCTCGCACCCCAACTGCGCGATCCGCGCGCCGAGGAGCCCGCCCCCGCCCGCCGGCCGGACGAACGCACCCCCGAAATCGTCCGCGACCGTATGGCGGCCTACCGCGACGGCTGGGCGCGCGGCGGCGGCAGACAACCCGGCCGTGGAGCCGCCCCGGAACCCGACGAGGGCACCGACAGCACCGAAGGAGACCGCGCATGATCCAGGACCCGAGCCCGAGGGCAGACCGGCGCTCCGGCGAACTCGACTGGCTGCTGGACGACTTGGTGCTGCGCGTCACCGAAGTACGGCACGCCGTCGTGCTGTCCAACGACGGTCTCGCCGTCGGCGCCTCGACCGGTCTCAAACGCGAGGACGCCGAGCACCTCGCCGCCGTGGCCTCCGGCTTCAACAGCCTCGCCAAGGGCGCCGGACGGCACTTCGGCGCGGGCGGGGTGCGTCAGACCATGGTCGAGATGGACGATGCCTTCCTCTTCGTGGCCGCCGCCGGCGACGGCTCCTGCCTGGCCGTGCTCACCGCCGTCACCGCCGACATCGGTCTGGTCGCCTACGAGATGGCACGACTGGTCAAGCGCGTCGGCGAGCACCTCTACACGGCGCCGCGCGTCACCGCGCGGCCCCCCGCGGCCGGATGACCGGAAGACCGCCACCGATGACCGAGTACACGACCGGCATCCCGCAGGAGCCGGGCAGCCAGTGGTACGACAGCGAGGCCGGGCCCCTGGTCCGTCCCTACGCCATGACCGGCGGCCGTACCAAACCCGGCCCCACCGGGGTGCGGTTCGACCTGATCGCCCTGGTCACCCTCGACCCGAACGCGCCCGTCGCCGACGACGACACCGCGCTCGGTCCCGAACACCGGGCGCTGATCGATCTGTGCCGGGTGGAGACGCAGTCCGTCGCCGAACTCGCCGCCGGAGCCGACCTGCCCGTGGGCGTGATCCGGGTGCTGCTGGGCGACCTGCTGGAACTGGGCTGCGTCACCGTGAGCCGCCCGGTGCCACCGGCCCAGCTCCCCGACGAACGGATTCTGCGCGAGGTCATCGCGGGATTGCGGGCACTGTAGATGAGTATTCGGAACCAACCGGGCGGGAGCAGGTCACAACAGATGTGTTCCGGTCCAACCACCCACGACGCGGCGGCCGTTGTCATGATGCTGGCTTCGCGTCCCGAGCACCGCGAGCGTCCGGACGTCGGCCGAGGTCGGCCCTCCCGAGAGAAGTGATCATGGTCTCCGAGCATTCCGAGCCCGCCACCGACGACACCTCGGCGATGGCGCTCAAGATACTGGTCGCCGGCGGCTTCGGCGTCGGCAAGACGACCCTGGTGGGCGCCGTCAGCGAGATCCGGCCGCTGCGCACCGAGGAAATGCTCAGCGAGGCCGGGCAGTTGGTGGACGACACGGACTGCGTGGACCAGAAGGTCACCACCACCGTCGCCATGGACTTCGGGCGCATCACCATCCGCTCCGGGCTCTCCCTGTACCTCTTCGGCACCCCGGGCCAGGACCGCTTCTGGTTCCTCTGGGACGAGCTGTCACAAGGCGCCCTCGGCGCCGTCGTCCTCGCCGACACCCGGCGCCTGGAGGACTGCTTCCCGGCGGTCGACTACTTCGAGCACCGGCACATCCCGTTCGTCGTCGCCGTCAACTGCTTCACCGGCGCCCGCACTTACGGCGCCCTCGACGTCTGCCGCGCCCTCGACCTGGACCAGGGCACGCCCGTGGTGCTGTGCGACGCCCGCGACCGGGACTCCGGCAAGGAGGTGCTGATCCGGCTCGTCGAGTACGCCGGGCGGATGCACACCGCCCGGCTTCTCGACTCGGTGGGCTGACCTTCAGCCCGTCAGGTCCTTGAGCGCCACCACCTTCTCCACGGTGACCCGGACCAGCAGCTCGCCCGGGACGCCGTTGCGGGCACCGAACTCCTCCGCGCGCTCCTCTCCCATGTAACGAGCCGCGATCCGGGTGGCCGAATCACGCAGCGCGCCCGGCTCCTCCGAAAGCCGGGCGCGCCCGTTCAGCACCACGAAGTGGAAGGGGGGCCGGTCGTCGTCCACGCAGAGGGCGACACGCCCGTCACGGGCGAGATTGCGCCCTTTCACCGTATCCCTGCCGGTGTTGAAGACCAGGTCGTCACCGTCCAGCAGGAACCAGACAGGGGCCACATGAGGGCTGCCATCTGCGTTGACGGTGGACAGCTTGCCGGTGCGGGTGCCGTACGAGACGAACGCCCGCCATTCGTCGTCGGTCATCTTCTGTGCCATGTCCCCATCCTCCTTGCCCGGACGGCGGTGGTGGGGAAGGCTGGCGGGGAGATCCTCCAGCCAGGGGGAGGGGACGGCACACGGGGAGACGCTACGACATGGCGCAGAACCAGGGACTCGGCTGGCTGCTCGACGACCTGACCGAGCGCGTGGAGCACGTACGGCACGCGCTGGTCCTGTCGAACGACGGACTGGTCACGGGGGCGAGCACGGGCCTTCGTCGGGAGGACGCGGAGCATCTGGCCGCCGTCGCCTCCGGGCTGCATAGCCTCGCCAAGGGCTCCGGACGCCACTTCGGCGCGGGCCAGGTCCGCCAGACGATGATCGAGTACGACGACGCGGTCCTGTTCGTCACAGCCGCCGGAACCGGTAGCTGTCTGTGCGTGCTCAGCGCGGCGGAGGCCGACATCGGCCAGATCGCCTACGAGATGACCCTGCTCGTCAACCGCGTCGGCGAACACCTCGGCGTGGACGCCCGGCAACCGGAGCGGTCCTCCATAGCAGACCTCTGACCTGCGGGTTCGCCCCTCGGTGCGGGGTTATCCACAGGCTCGCCACAGGATTCGCCGGAACGGCTACGGTTTTTCCACGGCGAGCGCACCCGGCGCGAGCCACCCGCTCCACGGGGGAGACCGAGCATGCCCGGCACCACGACCATTGCCCAACCCCACCCGCTCAACTACGCGTTCGGCCGCGCGGCCCGTGAACTGGATCTCAGGCGGGGCGAGTTCGACCTCGCGGTGCACCTCGGCCGGATCCGCACAGTGCCCGACGAGGGCGGCGGAGGCCGCCGTGTTCCATGGACCGAGATCGAGCGGCTCCGGGACCGGACCGAAACCCTCCGCGAGAGCGTGAAAGCCGTGGGTACGACCGAGGGCGCGGCCCTCATGGAGATTCCGCCGGGCAGGTTCACCCGCTTCGCGAAACTCGGCCTGGTGACCCCGGTGAAGTGGTACCCGAACCGGTACCGGGCCGTGGTCTGGCTCTATCTGGCGGAGGAGCTACGGCAGTTCGCGGCAGACGAGAAGAACGCGCGGCTGCTCACCGGCCGGACGCCCGAGGAGTTGCGTGACCGGCTGAGGGCGGGAGCGGACCAGCGGGCCCGCAACTGGCGGGGACGGCACTGCGGTTTCCTGCTGAGGCAGACCGAGGGGCCGTGGCAGCGGGCCGGGGTCGTGGCCGGCTTCCTGGACCCCGGTGAGATCGACGACCTCCTCACGGACCCGCACGAGCGCGCGTATGTGCGGGCTTTCCTGCCGGTCCCGCCCGCCCACGGCGCGCCGGGCTCGCCCGTCGCGCTGCTCGCCGAGGAACTCATGACGGCGGACGACCCGGACGAGATCGACTGGTTCCGGAACGACCTGGCACGGGAAGTCGCGGAAGCCCGCACGCTTCGGCCGGCGCCCCGCCCCGCCGCACCGCCGCAGCTCACCGTGCCCGCGGAGCCGCGGCCCGCGCATGCTCCCGCCCGGCCGAAACACCCGCGAGGCCTGCGCGGCTGGCTGCTTCGCAGAAGCCCCCGCCCCACCCACCCACTGACGGGCCCGGACCGCGTCGGCTAGAGCGCCCGGAACAGCCCCTCCTGGACGACCGACACCAGCAGCCGCCCCTCCAGGTCGTAGACCCGCCCGCGGGCCAGGCCCAGACCGCCCGTGGCGACGGGGGACTCCTGCTCGTACAGGAACCAGTCGTCCGCGCGGAACGGCCGGTGGAACCACATGGCGTGGTCCAGTGAGGCGATGTCGAAGTTCCGCTGCCCCCACAGCGGTTCGACGGGCACGCGGACCGCGTCCAGGAGGGTCATGTCGCTGGCGTAGGTCAGCGCGCAGGTGTGCACCAGCGGATCGTCGCCCAGCGGACCCACCGCGCGCATCCACACCGCGCTGCGCGGCTCGGCGCCCGCTATCTCCTCGGGGTGCCAGCGCAGCCGGTCGACATAGCGGATGTCGAAGGGCTGGCGGCGCGCCATCCGCTCCAACTGCTCGGGCAGCTCGCCCAGATGCTTGCGGATCTCCTCGGCGAGCGTCGGCAGCGACTCCGGGTGCGGCACCTCGCGGGCCGGCGGCAGCTGGTGCTCGAAAGCTCCCACCTCAGGCTTGTGGAAGGAGGCGGTCAGATTGAAGATCGTGCGGCCCTGCTGCACGGCGGTGACCCGGCGCGTCGTGAACGAGCGCCCGTCCCGGACCCGTTCGACCTGGTACACGATCGGCACGCCCGGCCGGCCCGGGCGCAGGAAGTACGCGTGCAGCGAGTGCACCGGACGGTCGCCCTCCGTGGTGCGGCTGGCGGCGACCAGCGCCTGGCCCGCCACCTGGCCGCCGAAGACCCGCTGGAGGGACTCCTGGGGGCTGCGGCCGCGGAAGATGTTGACCTCGATCTGCTCCAGGTCGAGCAGGTCGACGAGTCTCTCGGCCGGGTTGGTCATGGGTGGGGTTCTCCTGTGGTGGGAGCCGGTCGGGTCGGGTTCGCCAGGGTCAGAGCTGGCCGACGTCGGTGACGCGGACGACCGCCCGGCCCTCGGCGTCGGAGGCCGTCAGGTCGATCTCCGCGCTGATGCCCCAGTCGTGGTCGCCGTTCGGGTCGTCGAAGATCTGGCGGACCCGCCACAGCGCGTTCTGCGGCTCCTCCTGGATCACCAGCAGCTTGGGGCCGCGCGCGTCGGGCCCGGTACCCAGGTCCTCGTACTCGTCCCAGTACTTGTCCATGGCCTCGCCCCAGGCGTCGGCGTCCCAGCCGGACTCCGCGTCCATCTCGCCCAGCTCGTCGACCTGGTCGAGGGCGGCCAGCTCCACGCGCCGGAACATCGCGTTGCGGACCAGGACCCGGAAGGCGCGCGCGTTGGCCGTGACCGGCTTGACCTCGTCGGCCTTCTCCTGGGCCTGCTCCGCGGTCATCTCCTCCGGGTTGGCGAGCTGCTCCCACTCGTCCAGCAGGCTGGAGTCGACCTGGCGGACCGTCTCGCCCAGCCATTCGATGAGGTCCTGCAGGTCCTCGGACTTGAGGTCGTCCGGGATGTTGTGGTCGAGGGCCTTGTAGGCGCTGGCGAGGTAGCGCAGCACGATGCCCTCGGTGCGGGCCAGCTCGTAGAAGGACACCAGCTCCGTGAAGGACATCGCCCGCTCGTACATGTCCCGGATCACCGACTTCGGCGACAGCGGATGGTCGCCGACCCACGGGTGGCTCTTGCGGTACGTGTTGTACGCGTGGAAGAGCAGCTCCTCCAGGGGCTTCGGGTAGGAGACGTCCTGGAGACGCTCCATGCGCTCCTCGTACTCGACGCCGTCCGCCTTCATCGCGGCCACGGCCTCGCCCTTCGCCTTGTTCAGCTGGGCGACCAGGATCTGCCGCGGGTCGTCGAGGGTGGACTCGACGACGGACACCATGTCGAGCGCGTACGACGGCGACTCGGGGTCGAGGAGCTCGAACGCGGCCAGGGCGAACGTGGACAGCGGCTGGTTGAGCGCGAAGTCCTGCTGGAGGTCGACCGTGAGGCGGACGATACGGCCGGTGGCGTCCGGTGTGTCCAGCTTCTCGACGATCCCGCCGTCCACCAGCGAACGGTAGATGGCGATCGCCCGGCGGATGTGCCGCAGCTGCTGCTTGCGCGGCTCGTGGTTGTCCTCCAGCAGATGGCGCATCGCCTCGAAGGCGTTGCCGGGGCGGGCGATCACCGACAGCAGCATGGTGTGCGTCACCCGGAAGCGCGAGGTCAGCGGTTCCGGCTCGGACACGATCAGCTTCTCGAACGTGGTCTCCGTCCAGCCGACAAAGCCCTCCGGCGCCTTCTTGCGCACCACCTTGCGCCGCTTCTTCGGGTCGTCGCCCGCCTTCGCGAGCGCCTTCTCGTTCTCGATGACGTGCTCGGGCGCCTGCGCCACGACCAGTCCGGCCGTGTCGAAGCCCGCGCGGCCGGCGCGGCCGGCGATCTGGTGGAACTCACGGGCGCGCAGGGTGCGCACGCGGTTGCCGTCGTACTTGGTCAGGGCGGTGAACAGGACCGTGCGGATCGGCACGTTGACGCCCACGCCGAGGGTGTCGGTGCCGCAGATGACCTTCAGGAGACCGGCCTGGGCGAGCTTCTCCACCAGACGCCGGTACTTGGGAAGCATGCCCGCGTGGTGTACACCGATGCCATGGCGGACGTAACGGGAAAGGTTGCGACCGAACTTGGTGGTGAAGCGGAAGTTGCCGATCAGCTCGGCGATCTGCTCCTTCTCCTCCTTCGAGCACATGTTGATGCTCATCAGCGCCTGCGCCCGCTCCACCGCCTGCGCCTGCGTGAAGTGCACGATGTACACGGGCGCCTGCCTGCTGTCCAGCAGTTCGGTGAGCGTCTCGGTGAGCGGGGTGAACTTGTACTCGTAGGAGAGCGGCACCGGGCGGGTCGCCGAGCGGACCACCGACGTCGGGCGGCCCGTACGGCGGGTGAGGTCCTTCTCGAAGAAGGAGACGTCGCCGAGGGTGGCCGACATCAGGATGAACTGGGCCTGGGGGAGTTCGAGGAGCGGGATCTGCCAGGCCCAGCCGCGGTCGCCCTCCGCGTAGAAGTGGAACTCGTCCATGACGACCTGGCCGACGTCCGCCTGCCTGCCGTCGCGCAGGGCGATGGAGGCGAGCACCTCGGCGGTGCAGCAGATGACGGGGGCGTCGGAGTTGACGGAGGCGTCGCCGGTGAGCATGCCGACGTTCTCGGTGCCGAAGATCTTGCACAGCTCGAAGAACTTCTCCGAGACCAGTGCCTTGATCGGGGCGGTGTAGAAGGTGACCTCGTCCCGGGCCAGCGCGGCGAAGTGAGCGCCCGCGGCGATCATGCTCTTGCCGGAGCCGGTCGGTGTCGACACGATCACGTTCGCCCCGGAGACCGCCTCGATCAGCGCCTCCTCCTGGTGGGGGTAGAGCGTGAGACCGCGCTCCTGCGCCCAGGCCTCGAAGGCTTCGTACAGGGCGTCGGGGTCGGCGGTCGGCGGCAGCTGATCGATGAGGGTCACGCCCCCATCTTGCCTGGCCCACCCGCCGAGGGGGGAATCGGCTTCGAGCAGGAAGATCACGACCGCTACGCTGTGGCGCCGACGGAGCGTCAACGCACCCGGTCAACTGGACAGCGGCATACGAGGAATGGGGCGGACAAGGGCCATGATGGGACCAGCACACTCACTGTCGGGAGCCGCCGCCTGGCTCGGCGTCGGAGCCGCGGCCGCCGCGGCCGGCCACCCGATGCCCTGGCCGGTGCTGCTGGTCGGCGCGCTGATCTGCGCCGGCGCCGCGCTCGCTCCGGACCTCGACCACAAGGCCGCCACCATCTCGCGCGCCTTCGGACCGCTCTCGCGCTGGGTCTGCGAGATCGTCGACAAGCTCTCCTACGCCGTCTACAAGGCGACCCGCAAGCCCGGCGACCCGCGCCGCAACGGCGGGCACCGCACACTGACCCACACCTGGGTGTGGGCGGCGCTGATCGGCGGGGGCTGCTCGGCCGCGGCGATCCTCGGTGGCCGCTGGGCGGTGCTGGCGATCCTCTTCGCGCACATGGTGCTGGCGATCGAGGGGCTGCTGTGGCGGGCGGCCCGCGGCTCCAGCAGCGATGTGCTGGTGTGGCTGCTGGCGGCGACCAGCGCCTGGATCCTGGCGGAGATCCTGGACAAGCCGGGCAACGGTTCGGACTGGCTGTTCACCCAGCCCGGCCAGCAGTACCTGTGGCTTGGGCTGCCGGTGCTGCTGGGGGCGCTGGTGCACGACATCGGGGACGCGCTGACGGTCTCCGGCTGCCCGATCCTGTGGCCCATCCCGATCGGCCGCAAGCGCTGGTACCCGCTGGGCCCGCCGAAGGTGATGCGGTTCCGCGCGGGCAGCTGGGTCGAGCTGAAGGTGCTCATGCCGGTGTTCATGGTGCTGGGCGGCATAGGCTGTGCGGCCGCGCTCAACGTGATCTGACCCGGACGCCGACCGGCCCCCGGCGCGCTGCGCGACGACGGCCGGCGGGCCTGTGCCCCGACGTGCTCCGAGGGTCAGCCCGCCGTCCCGGAGCCACCCCCGTAACGGCGCTCGAACGCGGCGACACGGCCTTCGGAGTCCACCGTGCGCGCCTTGCCGGTGTAGAAGGGGTGACTCTCCGAGGAGATCTCCACATCGACCACCGGGTAGGTCTGGCCGTCGTCCCAGTCGATGGTCTGGTCGCTGGTGGCGGTGGACCGGGTGAGGAAGGCGTAGCCGGCGGCGCGGTCACGGAAGACCACGGGGTGGTAGTCGGGTTGCTTGTCCTGCTGCATGGCGGCTCCTCGAACTATGCGGTCGGGGCGGTCGGGCAGGGTGGACCGGCGTCAGCCGTAGGCGGTGTCCTCGTCGACGATGTGCATCGCGGCCTCCTCGGCGGAGGCCCCGGCGCCGTCGATACCGACGTCGGTGGCGACGAGGCCGTTCTCGTCGTCCTCGTGCGCCCCCTCGTTCGGGGCCACGAGCCGGCCGGAGCGCAGATCGCCGACCTCGTTGTCCAGGGGTTCGCCGTCGCTGCCCTGGCAGTCGCCGATGCCGTCGCCGTCGGGGACGGCCGGCTCGGGGAGCTCCTCGGCGAGCCGCTGGTCCAGGGTCTCGCCCCGGTGGCGCTCCGCCGCGGTCACCCCGGTGTGCTCCACGGCCCAGGGCCGCTCGGGCGGGGACCAGCCACGGTCCAGGGGATCGCTGACGCCGTCGGACTCCAGCGTGTCCTCCACGTCGAGCAGCCCCGTGTCCTCACGGATCTCGGATCCGTCGGGCTGGTAGACGTCATCCCCCCATCCGTCGGCGGTGGTCACGGCTACCTCCAGGGAGTGAGGACGCGGTCCGCGGGGCGGGCCGCCGGCACGCTCGGCACGGGTGCGCGGCGCGAACCGTACGGTTCCCGGCCGGTCCCCGAACCGGTGCCGCTCTCCAGCCTTCCACCCCTGCTCGCACCCGCGCAACGGCACGGGGCCCGACCTGCGGCGCGCACCCCGTGCCGCGGCCCGTCACCCGTGCCACGACCGCCACAGCGCCGCGTAGGCGCCGTCGGCGGCCACCAGGTCGTGATGGCTGCCGAGCTCGCTGATCCGGCCGTTCTCGACCACGGCGATGACGTCCGCGTCATGGGCGGTGTGCAGCCGGTGGGCGATGGCGACCACGGTGCGGCCGTCCAGGACCCGGGCCAGGGACCGCTCCAGATGGCGGGCCGCGCGCGGGTCCAGGAGCGAGGTCGCCTCGTCCAGGACCAGCGTGTGCGGGTCGGCCAGCACCAGCCTCGCCAGCGCGATCTGCTGGGCCTGCGCCGGGGTCAGCGCCAGCCCGCCCGAGCCGACCTCGGTGTCCAGGCCCTCCTCCAGGGCCCGCGCCCAGCCGTCCGCGTCGACCGCGGCCAGGGCGGCCCACAGCTCGGCGTCCTCGGCGCCGGTCCTCGCGAGCAGCAGGTTGTCCCGCAGGGAGCCCACGAAGACGTGGTGCTCCTGGTTGACGAGGGCGACATGGGAGCGGACCCGTTCGGCGGTCATCCGGGACAGTTCCGCGCCGCCCAGCGTGATCCGGCCGTCCCGGGGCGCGTAGATCCCGGCGAGCAGCCGGCCCAGGGTGGACTTGCCCGCGCCCGAGGGACCGACCAGGGCCAGCCGGGTGCCGGGCGCGACCTCCAGGGAGACCTGGCGCAGCACGTCGACGCCCTGCAGGTAGCCGAAGCGGACCTCGTCGGCGTGCACCTCCCGGCCGGAGGGGGCCAGCGCGGCGTCCCCGGCGTCCGGCTCGATGTCGCGCACGCCGACCAGCCGGGCCAGCGACACCTGGGCGACCTGGACCTCGTCGTACCAGCGCAGGATCAGGTTGATCGGTTCGACGAGCATCTGCGCGATGAGCGCGCCCGTGGTCAGCTGACCGACGTCGAGCCGGCCGTGCAGGACGAAGACCCCGCCGAGCAGCAGGACCGAGCCGAGCACCGTGGTGTGGGTGGCGTTGAGGGCCGGGAAGAGCACCGAGCGCAGCCACAGGGTGTAGCGCTCCCAGGCCGTCCACTCCTTGATCCGGCGCTCGGACAGTGCGACGCGGCGGGCACCGAGGCGGTGTGCCTCGATGGTGCGCCCGGCGTCCACGGACTCCGCGAGGGCGGCGGCCACGGACGCGTATCCGGCTGCCTCGGAGCAGTAGCCGGCGGGCGCCCGTTTGAAGTACCAGCGGCACACGACCACCAGGATCGGCAGGGCGAGCAGCACGCTGGCCGCGAGCGGCGGAGCCGTGACGGCGAGCCCGCCGAGCAGCAGTACGACCCACACGATGCCGATGGACAGCTGCGGTACGGCCTCGCGCATGGCGTTGCCGAGCCGGTCGATGTCGGTGGTGATCCGGGACAGCAGGTCGCCCGTGCCCGCCCGCTCCAGGACGCCCGGCGGCAGCCCGACCGACCGGACAAGGAAGTCCTCGCGCAGGTCGGCCAGCATCCGCTCGCCGAGCACGGCACCCCGCAGCCGTACCTCGCGCACGAAGACGGCCTGGACGGCGAGCGCGAGCACGAACAGGCCGATGGTCGGCCCCAGACGGAGTTCACGGGCACCGTCGGAGACCCGCTCGACGAGCCCGCCGAGCAGGTACGGGCCGGCCATGGAGGCGACCACGGCCACCGCGTTGACCGCGATCAGCAGGAAGAAGGCCCGGCGGTGCCGGCGGAACAACTCGGCCACGTAGGCACGCACGGTCGCGGTGGCGCCGACGGGCAGGGTGGTGGCCGTCGTCGGGGCCGCCGGGTCGTAGGCCGGTGGCGCGACGCCGATCATGCGCTCTCCTCGATCTCTTCCAGGGCGCCGCTCCGCAGCGCCACTTCCTCGTCCAGGGAACCAGGCAGGGCCGCTTCCTCGTCGGTCTCCCGCGTCACCACGGCCCGGTATCGGGGCTCGGTGCGCACCAGTTCGCGGTGCACGCCGACCGCCACGACCTCGCCCTCGTGGACGAGCACGACCCGGTCGGCCCGGTCGAGCAGCAGCGGCGAGGAGGTGAACACCACGGTGGTACGGCCGGATCGCACCTCCCGGATGCCCTCCGCGATCCGCGCCTCGGTGTGGGAGTCGACGGCGGAGGTGGGCTCGTCCAGGACGAGCACCCCGGGGTCGGTGATCAGCGAGCGGGCCAGGGCGAGCCGTTGGCGCTGGCCGCCCGACAGGGAGCGGCCCCGTTCGGTGATCCGGGCGTCCATCGGGTCGGTGATGTCCAACGAGCCCTGGACCAGGGCATCCAGGACGTCCGTGCACTGGGCGGCGGCCAGCGCGTCCTCGGCCCGCACGGCCCCGGAGGCCGGCACGTCGAGCAGTTCGCGCAGCGAACCGGACAGCAGCACCGGGTCCTTGTCCTGGACCAGCACCGCGGTGCGGGCAGCGGCCAGGGGCAGTTCGTCCAGCGGCACCCCGCCGAGCAGCACGGAGGTGCCGGCCTCGGCCGGGTGGCCGCCGAGGCGTTCGGCGAGGTCTCCGGCCGTGTCGGGGTCGCCGCAGACCACGGCCGTCAGCTGTCCCGTGGGCGCGAGCAGACCGGTGGCCGGGTCGTACAGGTCGCCGGCCGGAACCGTGTCCGCTCGCGAGCCGCCGGTGTCGGTGGCCCGCTCCAGGGAGAGCACCCGCGCGGCCCGTTTCGCCGAGGGACGGGAGAAGGAGTACGCCATGGCGATCTCGGTGAAGTGCTGCAGCGGGTAGTTGAGGATCATGACCGCGCTGTAGACGGTGACCAGTTCGCCGACGGTGACGCGGCCCTGCCGGGCGAGCTGGACGCCGTGCCAGACGACGACGATCAGCAGCAGCCCGGGCACCAGCACCTGGATGGCGGAGATCAGCGCCCACATCCGGGCGCTGCGCACGGCGGCGTGGCGCACCTCCTGGGAGGCGCGGCGGTAGCGGTCGAGGAAGAGGTCCTCGCCGCCGATGCCGCGCAGCACCCGCAGCCCGGCGACGGTGTCCGAGGCCAGCTCGGTGGCCCGGCCGGCCTTGGTGCGCTGGAAGTCGGCGCGCCGGGTCGCCCGGGGCAGCAGCGGCAGCACGGCCAGTGCCACCAAGGGCAGGCCGACGGCGACCACCCAGCCGAGGGCCGGCTGGTAGAAGAGCAGACCGACCCCGACCAGGACGACCGTCACCGCGGCGGCGGTGAAGCGGGAGACCGCCTCGACGAACCAGCCGATCTTCTCGACGTCGCCGGTGGAGACGGCGACCACCTCGCCGGCCGCCACTCGCCGGGTCAGTGCGGAGCCCAGCCGGGTGGCCTGGCGGGCGAGCAGCTGCTGGACGCGGGCGGCCGCGGTGATCCAGTTGGTGACGGCGGCCCGGTGCAGGAAGGTGTCGCCGACGGCGATCGCCGTGCCGCACAGCACCAGCAGACCGCCCGTCAGCGCCAGCCGGGTGCCGGAGCGGTCGACGACGGCCTGCACGGCGAGGCCCACACAGAACGGGAGAGCGGAGACGGAAACGAAGTGCAGCAGGCCCCAGGCCAGGGCCTTGAGCTGGCCGCCCAGCTGGTTCCGCCCGAGCCACCACAGGAACCGGGGACCCGAACGCGCGTCCGGAACGCCAGGGTCGGAATACGGAAGATCTTGAATGTGCATGGCGTCCCAGCGGCTCGTGTCGGGGGAGGTGGCGACAAGCCGTGACAGGTTCGCGTCGGAGCGTGCTCGAAATCAAACGGTTTTCTGTGGTGGCCGCCGAAATCCGCTGCCTTCCGGCCAGGGCCTGCTGCCCAACACGCGCTGACCGTCATGCGATTGAGCCGACGGGCCGATATGCGCTGCCCGGCCGGCCTATGGCCTGGGCGCGCCTCCGGTGGTGGTGCGGGCGTCCACCAGGTCCACGTCGTTCGCCCGGACGTAGGCGAGCCGGTGGCCGAGCTGGATCTCGTAGTACTTCTCGTGGCCCACCACCACTGGTTGCGGTGTGTCGGAGAAGAACGACCTGTCGACGTAGGAACTGCCGACGCCGGCCTGTGTCACATACCGCTGTCCCGCCCGCATGCTGTACGGGAGCGGCGACTCGTCCTCCTCCTCCACTCCCTCCGGGTACGCCTCCTCCTCGGGGAGGGCCCGCCCGAACACCGGGACCTCGTCCAGGCCCTCCTTCGGCGTCACCATGCGGCCGCTCGCGCCGACGGCCGTCGGGTGGTCCGCGGGATTCTTGAACCAGGCCTTCTCTCCCTGGTACCAGATCGCCGTCCACTCGCCGCGCCGCTCGGCGACGGCGAACGTCTGGCCGGTGGAGACGCGTGATCCCAGATCGCTGACGTCCTCCGTGGATTCGTCGCCGTCCGGTCTGCGGCCCGGGTCCTGGATCAGCGGGGAGTTCTCGTCCGGTTCGGTGTACAGGCGGACGGCGCTGGACCCGTGCGGCGCGCACGGCTTGCCATGGCCGTCGCACCCCGTGTACCGCGGCTTGTGGGTGGCGTAGTCCGGAAGGATCATCACCATGGGGCTGTCCGGTCCGGCCGTGGCCTTCAGCGGTGCGCCGAGCAGGTCGAAGTAGTGGCGCCAGTCCCAGTAGGGGCCGGGGTCCTCGTGCATCTCGGGGATGCTGTCGGTGGTCGGGGACGGCACGTTGTCATGGCCGAAGATGTGCTGCCGGTCGAGCGGGACGCCGTACTTCTTGGCGAGGTAACGCACCAGGCGCGCCGAGGAGCGGTACATCTGCTCCGTGTACCAGGTTCCGGGGTGGGCGAGGAATCCCTCGTGTTCGATACCGATCGAGCGGGCGTTCACGAACTTGCTGCCCGAGTGCCAGGCCTCGTCCTTCGTCCTGACGTGCTGGGTGACGTGGCCGTCGCTGGAGCGGATCGAGTAGTGCCACGACGCCTCCGTCGGATCCTGCACGGTCTGGAACATGTTCGGCAGCTTCGCCTCGGTGTCGTGGATGACGATGTACTCGATCCGCTGGTCCCTGGGCCGGTCGGCGAGGTCGTGGTTGCCGTAGTCGCCGTCGTCGTCGATCTGCACGTACGGCGCAGCCAGCCAGTCGCAGGCCAGCTCCGGAGGGCACTCGACGTTCTTCGGCCGGGGGGTGCCCTGCAGGCCGGGGTGCGGTCTGACACCGGGGGCGGCCGGGAGGGTGACGTCCTGTCCTTCGGCGGTGGTCCGGTGCGCTCCCCGGCGGATGAGGCCGAAGACATCGTTGGCGTACGTCGTCGCCGACGTGATGTCAGGTGTACCGGGGAAACGTTCCACCGCCTGCCACCAGTCCGCGGGGTCGGCGCTGAGCGGCTTGCCGAGCCGGCGCTGCGTGGCGGCCAGGATCGCCGCGCCGCCGCGTACGTTGGCTACGGCGTCCGTCCGCAGCTGTCCGGCCGGGATCCGGATCAGCCGCGCGGCGCGTTCCAGGTCCGCCGGCTGCACGGTGTGGGCGCCGGGTGCGCCCGCTCCCACCTCGCCCGGCACGGCCGTACCGCTGTTGGGCGTCGCCGGGCCCGGCGACGGCGACGGGGCCTGCATGCGCGCGGCGTCCACCAGGTGCATCGGCCCGTAACCGCCCGCGACGCTGGGGGTGCCGGGATGGGAGTCCCAACGCGACTGCATGTAGGACACACTCATAAGCACGCTGCGCGGCACATGGAACTCGCGCGCGGCGTCCGTGAAGGCGTTCTGCAGGCGCTGGTCCTCGGCGTCGCCGGAACTGCACGCCGGGAGCATCAGCAGTGGTGGCAGCAGCGCGGCCGTCGCGATCAGGCAAGCCGTCCGGCGGCAGATGCGGACCTTGTCGGGCACTCGTGGAGTGACAGTTCTTCTCATACCAGAGGGTCTCCAACCGCTTGCTGAGGGTCTCCAACCACACTCGTCGCAACCGGGGCAAGGGTGTTGCCCTTCACGTCACCCCTCGTACGTTTCCGTGCCGGGCGCGACCCGGCGCGCCGAGCGTCGACCGGGTGGCCCAGCGACCCGGCACAGGCCACCCGGTCGGCGGCAGCGGCTCGGCGTCCGAGAGGGCGGCCACGAGCCGTGCCGGCTCAGTCCTCGACCGGGTCCACGTGCCAGTCGGGGTGGCCCGGCATCGGCGGGGTGTGGGGCCCGTACAGCCAAGGGGTCAGAAACGGCGTCAGATCCTTGCCCGCGACCCTGGAGGCGAGTGCCACGAAGTCCTTGGTGCCGGCCGCGCGGCCCCGGTACTCGGTCACCCAGGCCCGCTCGATCCGGCCGAACGTCTCGTCACCGACCTTCTCCCGCAGGGCGTACAGCACCAGCGCCGAGCCGTCGTACCGCATCACCTTGAACAGCGTCGGCTCGGTGGGCTCGGCGGGCGCGCCGTCGTCGTGGCGCCACTGGTCGTGCTGTTCGTAGGCCGCCCGCATAGCGTCATCCATGCTGACGCCGCCGTGCTCCTCGGAGTACAGCCGTTCGTAGAAACGGGCGTGACCCTCACTCAGCCACAGGTCGGACCACCGCCGGACGGCGACGCTGTCACCCGTCCAGTGGTGGGTCAGCTCGTGGACGAGATTGCGCTCGGCGTCTACGCGGTCACCCAGCAGGTCGTCCTTCGGCACGAGGGACAGCGACTGCGTCTCCAGCGCCACCGGCAGATCGGTGTCGCCGACCAGCACGCCGTAGCTGCGGAACGGATACGGGCCGAGCCGCTGCTCCAGCCAGGCGAGGTGCTCCGGGGTGAGCGAGCGTTCGGCCTCGGTGTCGGCGACCAGGTCGTCCGGCACCACGTCCCGCACGGCCCGCCCGCCCGGCCCCCGGCCGGCGACGAACGTGAGCTTCCCGATCGCCAGCTGGACCAGCTGGGCCGCGATGGGCTCCTCGGAGTCGTACGTCCACTGCACCCGCCCGCCGGGCTCCCGGACGCGTTCCACGAGCCGGCCGTTGGCCACCGCGCTCAGGCCCGGCGGGGTCGTGATGTGGAAGGTGAAGGGCGCCCGCAGGCTGGGGTGGTCGTCCGCCGGGAAGATCATCTTGGCGCCGTCGGGCTGGGCACAGACCACCGTGCCGTCGGGGGTGGGCACCCAGCCGTACTCCCGGATCGCGTCGTCGCGATGCCGTCGCTGGGTGGGGTCGGCCGTGTAGGCGACGTGGACGGTGAACGTGCCGCCGCGCGGGATCGGCTTCGCGGGCGTGACGACGAGTTCGTCGCCGTCGCGTTCGGCGGTGGCCGGGGCGCCGTCGACGGTGACCTTGTGCAGGGTGTTGCCCGCGAAGTCCAGGTCGAAGCGGGACAGCGCCTGGGTGGCGGTGGCGCTGATGGTGGTACCTGCCGCGAAGGGCGTCCCGGGTGCCTGCCAGTCGAAGTCGAGTGTGTAACGGCGGACTGTGTAGCCGCCGTTGCCGTCCAGCGGCATGAGCGGGTCGCCGATCCCCGGTGCGCCGGGGGAGGGGGCGGGGCCGGCCGAGGCGCCGGGGGCGGGGGAGCCGTGGTCCCGGTGCGGGTCGCCGGCGGAACAGCCGGTGCCGGTGAGCGCGACGGCGCCCGTCAGGGCGAGGGCGGCGCGGAGTACATGGCGCCGATGCCGGGGAGCCGGGTGTGATGGTGGCGGCTTCACCGGACAGGTCCGTCGTGAACTGGGCGCAGGGCTGCGCTGCCATGAGCGGTCGTGATCTCCATGGCAGCACTGTGGCAGTAAGATCGTCTTATAGCACTATATATACCTCTTGTGTTCGTCCGCTCGGGTCATGGGACGGGCGGCCGGTCTCCCCATTGCGGTCGGCGGCCAACTCCCCGTAGAACACCGGCCATGAGAAGACGGATCGTCATGTCCATGCTCGCCGGGGTGACTCTCCTGGCGAGCGCGTTCCTCGGCACGGGTGCCCCCGCCGCCCGGGCCGCCGACGTACCGGCCGAGTTCGGCACCGACTGGCACGACCCGGTGACCGCCGCCCCGCCGGTGTCCGTGCCCAAGGGTGCCAAGTCCTGCCAAGTCACCCTGGCGCAGGCCCAGTTCCGTGACTTCACGCCGTACAAGGGAACGTACACACCCCCACAGGGCTGCGGCGACCGCTGGAGCAAGGTGGTGCTGCGGCTCGACGGCAAGGTGAAGGGCCGTCAGTACGACCGCCTCGGCTATCTGCACGTGGGCGGGGTGGAAGTGCTGCGTACCTCCACCCCCGAGCCCTCGCCGGACGGCATCGAGTGGCATGTGCAGAAGGACGTCACCCGCTACAGCGACACCTTCCGCAGGGCACAGGACGTCGAGATGCTCATCGGCAACGTTGTCGACGACACCTACACCGGCGTCATCGACGTCAAGGTCACGCTCACCTTCTACGAGGGGCACCCTCGGGCCGATGTTCCCGACAAGGTGCTGACCCTCGCCGGCGGCACCACCCTCACCACCCCGCGCAACAGCGAACGCATCGTCGCCGAGGTGTACGCCACCGGATCCGGCGGCGGCTGCGAGGAGTTCTGGTACCTGACCGTGGCCGACCCGGCGTCGTACTCCTGCAAGGCGGACAAGGGGCCCTACCGGGAGGTGCAGATCAAGGTCGACGGCCAACTGGCCGGAATCGCCACGCCGTTCCCGAACGTATGGACCGGAGGCTGGTCCGACCCCTTCCTCTGGTACGTCATTCCGGGCCCCCGCGCCTTTGACGTCAAGCCGATCGACTTCGACCTGACGCCGTTCGCGGGGCTGCTCGACGACGGCCGTCCGCACCAGGTCGAGGTCTCCGTCGCCGGGGTGCCCGAGGGGCAGGCCGGCTGGAGCGCCCCCGTGAACGTACTGGTCCGGCAGGACGCGCACCGCGCCCATGTCACCGGGAAGCTCACCGCGGCCAAGGCCACCGAGCCCGTCAACTCCTCCGTGTACACCCCGGGTTCGGGGGAGTACCGGGTCGACACGGACGCCGGGCACCGGCTCGCCGTGTCCGGATACGTCGACACCTCGCACGGCCGGGTGACCACCACCGTCAGCCGGACGCTGGCCAACACCTCCGTCCACCGCTGGAACGACGGCGAGACGACGGACGCGCTCGACGCCACCTGGACGGACGACCAGAACGTCACGGTGGAGGCGGGCGGGGTGCGCCGGGCGACGCGCACGCTGTGGACGTACACGATGAACGGCGCCACCACCATCGGCACCGACGACCGGCTGCGCACCGAACTCACCCTCGGCGACCGGGCGTCGGTCCATCGGGCCGGGGGCGGCTGGTCGCGGCTCGACGACACCTACAGCGGTGACGCGACGTACACCCTCGGTGTGCCGCGCGACCAGCGGCACGCGGTAGGTACGTCGAGCGAGCGCTACCGGCTGTACGGGTCCGGCGATTGCTACGACCGTTCACTGGCCACCGAACAGGGGGTGCTGACCGAGGACCGCAGCGGCTGCTGAGGCGAGTTGTGTGCGATGCGTCACTCGGCAGGTGATTTACACGGCTGATACACGGCGGTCTCGGACGGGATCAAGAAGGGCTTCAGAGTGACCGATGCGGAAGCCGCTTTCCGCATCGCAGAAGTCCCGCTCGGCTTCCGCGAGTCGACGTCCCCCCACCAGGAGTGCCCGTGCCGCAGTCCGTACCGTCGCTGCCGCGACGCATCGCACGCATACTGCGTACCTCCCTCTTCGCGCAGGTCGCCTGCGCGCTCGTGCTCGGAATCGTCGTCGGGAGGCTGTGGCCCGGCTTCGCCTCGGACCTGCAGCCGCTCGGCGACGGTTTCACCCGGCTCATCAAGACGATCATCTCCCCGCTGGTGTTCTGCGTGGTCGTCGTCGGCATCGCCAAGGCCGGTGATCTGAAGGCCTTCGGGCGGATCGGGCTCAAGGCGCTGATCTGGTTCGAGGCGGCCAGTACGCTCGCGCTGCTCATCGGACTCGTCGCCGCCAACGTCGTCCAGCCCGGCTCCGGGATGCGTGTCGACCCGGCCACGCTGAGCGCCAGGGCGGTCGACGCGAAGACGGGCGGCGGCTCGCTGCCCTCGACGACCGAGTTCGTCCTCAACGCCCTGCCCACCAGTTTCATAGGCGCCTTCGCCGAGAACTCCCTGCTCCAGGTACTCGTCCTGGCCTGTCTGGTGGGCGCGGCCCTGCTCCACCTCGGCCACACCAAGGTGCCGCAGGTGCTCCCCGCGATCGAGCAGGCCCAGGAGATCATCTTCGCGATCGTCGGCTTCGTGATGCGCCTCGCGCCGATCGCCGTCTTCGGCGCGATGGCCGTGCTGATCGGCCAGTACGGCCTCGGCGTCATCGAGACCTACGCCAAGCTGATCGTCCTGTGCTACGCGGCCGCCGCGCTCTTCGTCGCCCTGCTCGCCGTCGCACTCAAGGCGCTGACCGGGCTCAGCCTCTGGAAGTTCGTCCGCTACATCCGTGCGGAACTGCTGCTCGCCCTGGGCACCGCCTCCACGGAGTCCGTACTGCCGCGCGTGATGCAGAAGCTGCGCAAGGCCGGCGCCCGTGACGACGCGGTCGGCCTGGTGCTGCCCACCGGATACTCCTTCAACCTGGACGGCGCCTCGCTCTACCTCTCCATCGGCACCCTGTTCATCGCGCAGGCCGTGGGCGTCGACCTGAGCCTGAGCCAGCAGATCACCGTGGTCCTGGTGCTGATGCTCACCAGCAAGGGCATGGCCGGCATCCCCGGCTCGGCGTTCCTCGCCCTGTCCGCGACCGCCTCCTCGCTCGGGGCGATCCCGGCCGGTGCCGTCGCCCTGCTGCTCGGCGTCGACCGCATCATGGACTCGATGCGCGTCGTCACCAACCTGCTCGGCAACTGCGTCGCCGTGTTCGCGGTGTCCCGCTGGGAGGGTGCGCTGGACATCGAGCGGGCGAAGGCGGTGCTGGGCGGTGAAGTCGCGCCGGCCGAGGAAACGACGGCCGCGACGGCCGAGGAAACGACGGCCGCGCCGGCCGGGGAGTCGGTGCACCGGAGCTAGACCGTACGGCGAAGAGCGGCTCCCCTGCCTCAGAGGCAGGGGAGCCGCTCTTCGTCATGTCACAGCAGCTTCGCCATGTCTCAGCAGCGCTTCGCCGCCACCGGCCCGTCGACCAGCGTATCCAGCAGCCCGCCCAGCACCACCCGCTGCTCTTCCGACAGGGGAGCGAGGATCTCCTCGGCCGCCGATCTGCGTGCCGCGCGCAGCTCGCGCAGGGTCTCGCGGCCTTCGTCCGTGATCTCTATCCGGGTCACCCGGCGGTTCGTCGGATCCGCAACCCGGCGCACCTTGCCGCTCGCCTCCAGGCCGTCGACCAGGGTCGTCACCGCGCGCGGCACCACCTCCAGGCGTTCGGCGAGGTCGGCCATGCGCGGGGGCGTGTCGTAGTGCGCGAGGGTGCGCAGCAGCCGGGACTGGGCCGGGGTGACGCCCAGATCGCGCGCCTCGAGATGGCGTTTCTGGATGCGCCACACCCGGCGCGTGAGGCGCAGCAGCTGCTCGGCGAGCGGGCCGTCGGAGTCGGGGGTGCTCATGCGGGAATAATATCAGGACCTAGTTCATTGTGAGCATAGGTAACAGTGAGCTATGCTCCGTGAGTCCGTACACACCACACCCATCCGTAGGAGCCATGCCCCGAGACGAGATCAACTGGACCCCCGACGGCGCTTCGGCCGGGCAACCCCGCCAGGTGCGCCGCATCCTCGGCCTCTTCCGCCCCTACCGCGGGCGGCTCGCGATCGTCGGCCTGCTGGTCGGCGCCGCCTCCCTGGTGTCCGTCGCCACCCCGTTCCTGCTGAAGGCGACCCTCGACACCGCGATCCCGCAGGGCCGCACCGGACTGCTCAGCCTGCTCGCGCTGGGCATGATCCTCAGTGCCGTCCTCACCAGCGTCTTCGGCGTCCTGCAGACGCTGATATCCACCACCGTCGGCCAGCGTGTCATGCACGACCTGCGCACCGCCGTCTACGGCCGGCTGCAGCGCATGTCGCTGGCCTTCTTCACCCGCACCCGCACCGGCGAGGTGCAGTCCCGCATCGCCAACGACATCGGCGGTATGCAGGCGACCGTCACCTCCACCGCCACCTCCCTGGTCTCCAACGTGACCAGCGTGGTCGCCACGATCGTCGCGATGATCGCCCTCGACTGGCGGCTCACCATCGTCTCGCTGGTCCTGCTCCCGGTCTTCGTGTGGATCAGCCGCCGGGTCGGCAACGAACGCAAGAAGATCACCACCCAGCGCCAGAAGCAGATGGCCGCGATGGCCGCCACGGTCACCGAGTCGCTCTCCGTCAGCGGCATCCTGCTCGGCCGCACCATGGGCCGCGCCGACTCGCTCACCGCGTCCTTCGCCGAGGAGTCCGAGCAACTGGTCGATCTGGAGGTCAGGTCGAACATGGCCGGCCGCTGGCGGATGGCCGTGATCACCATCGTGATGGCCGCGATGCCCGCCGTCATCTACTGGACCGCCGGCATGGCCCTCCAGATGGGCGGCCCGCAGATCTCGCTCGGCACCATCGTCGCCTTCGTCTCTCTCCAGCAGGGCCTGTTCCGCCCGGCCGTGAGCCTGCTGGCGACCGGAGTCCAGATCCAGACCTCCCTCGCGCTCTTCCAGCGCATCTTCGAGTACCTCGACCTGCCCATCGACATCACCGAGCGGGACGAGCCGGTGCACCTGGACCGGGTGAAGGGCGAGGTCCGCTTCGAGAAGGTCGAGTTCAGGTACGACGACAAGGGCGGCCCCGTCCTCGACGGCATCGACCTCACCGTCCCGGCGGGCGGCAGCCTGGCCGTCGTGGGCCCGACCGGCGCCGGCAAATCCACGCTCGGCTACCTGGTTCCCCGGCTCTACGACGTCACCGGAGGCCGGGTCACCGTGGACGGCGTCGACGTCCGGGACCTCGACTTCGACACCCTCGCCCGTGCGGTCGGCGTCGTCTCCCAGGAGACGTACCTCTTCCATGCCTCGGTCGCCGACAACCTGCGCTTCGCCAAGCCGGACGCCACCGACGAGGAACTGCATGCGGCCGCCCGCGCGGCCCAGATACACAACCACATCGCCTCGCTGCCCGACGGCTACGACACGGTCGTGGGCGAGCGCGGACACCGCTTCTCCGGCGGTGAGAAGCAGCGGCTGGCCATCGCGCGCACCATTCTGCGCGACCCGCCGGTCCTCATCCTCGACGAGGCGACCAGCGCCCTGGACACCCGCACCGAACACGCCGTCCAGGAAGCCATCGACGCGCTGTCGGCCAACCGGACGACCATCACCATCGCCCACCGGCTGTCCACGATCCGCGGCGCCGACCAGATCGTCGTCCTCGACTCAGGGCAGGTGGCCGAACGGGGCACGCACGAGGAGCTCCTGGAACTCGACGGACGGTACGCGGAACTGGTGCGGCGCGACGCCCGGCTGGAGCCGGCGAGCGAGTCCGTGGTCGAGTCCGCGGCGGAGCCGGCCGCGGTCGAAGAGACGGCCCGGTGGGAGACGGCGCTTCGGCCGGGGCGGCGAAGGGGCGACCGGGGGCGTCAGCCCACGACTCCGCCGACAAGCTGAAGCCGACGAGCCGAAATCCCCAACGTGACGTCGACAAACTGAAGATATGTCGGGTTTATGGGTATCTGCGGGCTAACGTTCGCGCATGCAGATGAACACTCCGCCACGGAAGACGATCCGACGGAAACCGATTCGACTGACGCGCCGGGGCAGGCTGCTCCTCGGAGTGACCGGCGCCGTCGTGGCCGGCACCGCCGTGGCGGTGCCGCTGCTGTTCCTGGGGCGCTCCGCGCCCACCAGGCCCGCTGTCCTGGTCATCCCGGAGGGCTGGCGTACGTCCCAGGTCTACGACTCGGTCGACAAGGCCCTTGCCCTTCCTGCCGGCAGCACCAAGCAGGCCGTCGGCACCGCGGGCCTGAAACTGCCCGGCGAGGCCCAGGGCAACCCGGAGGGTTATCTCTTCCCGGCCAGCTATCCCCTGGCGAAGGGTTCGACGCCGCAGTCGGTGCTGCGGTCCATGGTCGAGACCGCCAACCAGAAGTTCGAGATGGCGCCCGTCGCGGCCGGTGCCCAGCGCAACGCGATGAACGTCTACCAGGCGGTGACCATCGCCAGCATCGTCCAGGCCGAGGCCGCGAACCCGGCCGACATGGGGAAGGTGGCCCGGGTCGTCTTCAACCGGCTGCAGAACGGTATGCCGCTGCAGATGGACTCCACCCTCAACTACGGCCTCAACCGCAACACCCTGAACACCACTGTGAACGACACCCGCGTCCAGAGCCCGTACAACACCTACCAGCGCATGGGCCTGCCGCCCACGCCGATCGACAGCCCGGGCGAGGACGCCATGCGGGCCGCCCTCAACCCGACGCCGGGCGACTGGCTGTACTTCGTCACGGTCAAGCCGGGAGACACCCGGTTCACCGCCGACTACGCCGAACACCAGCGCAATGTCGCCGACTTCAACGCCGTGCAGAGCAGCAAGGCGCAGCGGTCGCCGCACGCCTCCCCGTCGCCCCGCTGAGCCGGCCGGTGTGTCACGCGGCGACGGGCTCCCCGGCCAGCAGTCGCCTGATGTCCCGTACGGCCTCGCGCCCCGCCCGGTTGGCGCCGATGGTGCTGGCCGAGGGGCCGTACCCGACGAGGTGCACGCGCGGATCGGCGACCGCGCGGGTCCCCTCGACCCGGATCCCGCCGCCCGGCTCGCGCAACCGCAGCGGTACCAGATGATCGAGGGCCGCGCGGAAACCTGTGGCCCAGAGGATGACATCGGCGTCGACCCGGCGGCCGTCGTCCCACTCCACCCCGTCCGGGGTGATGCGGTCGAACATCGGCTGCCGGTCCAGGACGCCGTCCTCCAGGCCCTTCCGGACGGCGTCGTTGAGCGGCAGCCCGGTCACGGACACCACGCTCCTCGGCGGCAGCCCCTGTCGCACCCGCTCCTCGACCAGCGCCACCGCGGCCCGGCCCGCACCCTCGTCGAAGGGACCCTCACGGAAGACCGGCGGCCGCCGGGTGACCCAGGTGGTGGCGGCCGCGTACGGGGCGAGCTCCAGCAGATGCTGGGTGCCGGAGGCCCCGCCGCCGACCACCACCACCCGCTTCCCGGCGAACTCCTCGGGCCCGGCGTACTGCGCGGTGTGCAACTGCCGCCCTCGGAAGGTCTCCTGGCCCGGGTAGCGCGGCCAGAACGGCCGGTCCCAGGTCCCGGTGGCATTGATCAGCGCCCGAGTCGACCAGTTCCCGCCGTCGGTCTCCACGAGCAGCCGCCCGCCCTCGCCCTCGCGCACCGCGCGGACGTCCACGGGACGGTGTACCCGAAGGCCGAAGGTGCGCTCGTAGTCGGCGAAGTACTCGCCGATGACCTCGGCGGACGGCCGCGCCGGATCCGCCCCGGTCAGCTCCATGCCCGGCAGTGCGTGCATTCCGTGCACCTTGCCGTACGTCAGTGAGGGCCACCGGAACTGCCAGGCGCCGCCCGGGGCGGGGGAGTGGTCGAGAACCACGAAGTCGCGGTCCGGCACGAAACCGGTGCGTCGCAGGTGATAGGCGCTGGACAGACCGGCCTGACCAGCGCCTATGACGACTACCTCGACCTCACGCAAGTTGTTCACGCTTCTAGCAACCGAGGGGTGGCCGTGGATCTTCCCGGCACCGCCGCCCGCACGGCCGGCCCGGCCCATGCGCGAGGATGGGGGCATGTCGGACGCCTTCACCACACGAGTGCTCCATGTCGCCACCGGTAGCCGCGAGCGGGTCGTCGACCTGACCGGCGACTGCGAGGCCTTCCTCCGCGAGACCGCGGCCGGCCGCGACGGACTGCTGAACATCTTCACCCCGCACGCCACGGCCGGTATCGCCGTCATCGAGACTGGCGCCGGCAGTGACGACGACCTGCTGGCGGCGCTGCACACCCTGCTCCCAGCCGACGACCGCTGGCAGCACCGGCACGGCAGCCCCGGCCACGGCCGCGACCACGTCCTCCCGGCCATCGTGCCCCCGCACGCCACCCTTCCGGTGATCAACGGCCGCCTGGAACTGGGCACTTGGCAGTCGGTGTGCCTGGTCGACACAAACAGGGACAATCCCGAGCGAAAGGTGCGCTTCTCCTTTATGGCAGGCGCCTGAACCCGGCCCTGGCCTTGGGGTGACGGCTTCGGCGGAGCTGTTCGGTGCATCGCCCCTCCATCGGATACCGACGCTCAGCTGCTGGGCTCCGGAAAGCAAGGCTGTCTTCTGGAGCGCGGATGTGAGGGTGCTGCCTGCCGAACGCAGGCAACTACGCGGCGTGCAACCGGGCAAGAGCCACCACCGCCCCGGCCGATCCCATGGGCGAGGCCGGTCTCGGGCATCGCCGTACGACTTCTCCCGGCACTCGTGGATGAGTCCGGGTGCGCGTCTCACACCGCCGGACCGGGCGTGCAACGCACTGGACGAGGTCCGACGCCGTGTCCAGCCCGGTCTGTGCCGGGGTGCCGACGCAGGGGGCGATCGGCTCCACGACGGGGGGCTGTCACTCTGTGTTAGCCTTGGAGCTTTGTGTACTCGTGACGGTTGGCGATTCCGGCTGTTCGGTTTCCCCTGTTCGTCGGCTGCTCGTTCCTACCGGGCCTTCCTCGGTACGTTCCCCATGCGGAAGGTTCCTCATGAATCACCCCGACCGCCCCGGCACCTCCAACGGCGATCTCGCCCCGCCCGTGGCCACTGCCCCCATGGTGCCCCCGGTCGCTTCCTTCGCCGACCTGGACCTGCCGGCCGAGGTGCTGCGAACGCTTGGCGAACTCGGTGTGCGTGAGCCCTTCCCGATCCAAGCAGCCACGCTGCCCAATGCCCTCGTGGGACGCGACATCCTGGGGCGCGGACGCACCGGATCGGGCAAGACCCTCGCCTTCGGCCTCCCGCTGCTCACACGGACGGCTGGGCGGCACGCGGAACCGAAGCAGCCCCTCGCTCTGATCCTGGTTCCCACCCGGGAGTTGGCCCAACAGGTCACCGAGGCGCTCGCGCCGTACGCCGACGCGCTCCGGCTGCGGATGGCCACGGTCGTCGGCGGCATGTCGATCGGCCGGCAGGCCGCCGCGCTGCGCGACGGGGCCGAGGTCGTCGTAGCCACCCCCGGCCGTCTGCACGACCTCATCGAGCGCAGGGCCTGTCGCCTGGGACGAGTGCGCATCACCGTCCTCGACGAGGCCGACCAGATGTGCGACATGGGCTTCCTGCCGCAAGTCACCGAGGTGCTCGACCAGGTGCACCCCGAGGGTCAGCGGATGCTGTTCTCGGCCACTCTGGACCGCGACGTCGACCACTTGGTCCACCGCTACCTCCACGACCCCGTCGTCCACTCGGTCGACCCTTCCGCGGGCGCGGTCACGACGATGGACCACCATGTTCTGCTCGTCCACGGCCCCGACCGGTACGCCGTCGCCACGGAGATCGCCGCCCGCGACGGCCGCGTGCTGCTGTTCCTGGACACCAAGCACGCCGTCGACCAGCTCACCCGGCACCTGCGGGCCAGTGGGGTGCACGCCACGGCCCTGCACAGCGGCAAGTCCCAGCCGCAGCGCACACGGACCCTTGCGCAGTTCAAGAACGGCCAGATCACCGTCCTGGTGGCGACCAATGTCGCGGCCCGTGGCCTGCATGTCGACGACCTCGATCTTGTTGTCAACGTCGATCCGCCGACCGACCCCAAGGACTACGTGCACCGCGCCGGCCGCACCGCCCGAGCCGGTGAGTCCGGCAGTGTCGTCACGTTGGTGCTGTCGGGCCAGCGCCGCGAGATGAGCCGGCTGATGGCGGAGGCCGGCATCGAGCCGACGATCACCAAGGTGCGCTCGGGCGAGGCGGAGCTGAGCCGGATCACCGGGGCCAAGGCCCCCTCCGGCATCCCGCTCGACGGCGGGCCGGCCGCGCCCCGGCCCAAGAACACCAACGCTCCCTTCCGTGGCCTGGGCACCAGCAAGGACACCTCCCGCGGCGCCGGCGGCAAGTCACGAAGGGCCGGCGAGGCCCGCAAGCTCGCCGAGGCCCGCAGGGCGGCCGAGGTGCGTCGCGGCCGCTGAGCCGTTTTGAACGCTCTCGTGGTGTGCCCGGCCGCGAGGGGCGCCCGCCGAAGCCGGAGCCATCATGTTGCCGGCGCCCCGCACCGCGCCCGGCATGACAAGCTGTGCTTCCCACCGCCGAACCCAGGAGGTCGCCATGACCGCAGAGTCTGCATCCGAAGAAGGTTCGGAGCCGACCGACCCCGAGACGTCCGCTCTGGTGCCCGACAGCGACGGCAACTACGACCTGAAGCGCAAGTTCCGGGAGGCCCTCGCGCGCAAGCGTGGTGAGCAGACGGACTCCGCCGACCTCGCTGCGAACGTCGATGCGTCGAAGGTCCGTAGGGCGAACGGCCCGGCTGCGAGCCAGCGGTCGTTCCGGCGCAAGAGCGGCGGCTGAGTCGATCAGTTCCGCGATCCGGCCGCCCTGCAACACAGCCTCTGGGTGCCGTGGAAGGATGCTCAGGGGCCACGCGGACAGGGACAGACGGTCGAGATCCAGGCGCCCCGGCGCGGCTGCCATGACGACCTTCGTGCCGGGGCCGGTGGCGGCGAAGTTCCGGCCGATCGGGTCGGGAGCTGGGACGGCACTTGCTGTCGTGTGGCTGCCCGGCCCCGACAACCCGGCAGCCACTTCGGCCTCTTGGGCGGCGCGGGCCTTCTTCGGCCAGTCCCGCAGGGACTCCGAAGTGATCCCGAGCTCCCGGGCGGCTTCGGTCGCCGTTCGGCCCGACGACCGCACGAGCTCGATCGCGTCCCGCTTGTGCTCCTCCGAGCACAGCTTCGTGGACTTGCCTCCCACCTGAAACTGTTTCCTCTGGAACCTGAGATGGGCTGGTCGGTGATGCGGCCATGAAAATGGTTGTCGGACCTGTGCGGATCGTGAACCGTCGTCACCCACCCGCGGTCTCACCTCTTGCCCGACCTATCGAAAAACGATAGATTTCCATCGCAACTCGATGGAAGGGTGAGCCATGGGAAAGCTGGCGGTGGGTGCGCTGCGTGTCGTGCTCGGGGTGGTGTTCCTCGGCACCGTGTTCGTGCAGGCGGGGATGGTGTGGGCGTTGGCCGTCAAGCCGGACGACGGGTCGCTCCCGCTGACCCCGCTGCGCGTGATCACGATCCTGGGCATGGCGGCGGTCCAGGTCGCCCTGGTCTGCGTATGGCGGCTGGTGACGATGGTGCGACGCGGAACCGTGTTCTCCCACGCCGCCTTCCGGTACGTGAACGGCGTGATCGGCGCGATCGTGGCGGCCGCCCTCGTGTGGTTCGCGGTCACGGCCATCAACGCGCCGGGCCAGCGGGACGACCCGGGCGTCAGCGTCATCATGGCCGGCATCGGCCTGGCCATCCTGGGGGTCGCGCTCATCGTGCTCGTGCTGCGGATGCTGCTCGTCCAGGCCGTCGCGCGCGACGTCGAAGCGGCGGAGATGCGGGCCGAGTTGGACGAGGTGATCTGATGCCGATCGCCGTCGACATCGACGTGATGCTGGCCAGGCGGAAGATGTCCGTGGGCGAACTCGCGGACCGCGTGGGGATCACACCCGCCAACCTGGCGGTACTCAAGAACGGCCGCGCCAAGGCGGTGCGCTTCGCGACGCTCGCCGCCCTGTGCGAGGTGCTCGAGTGCCAGCCGGGCGACCTGCTGCGCTGGGAGGCGGGGGAGGCGGGGGAGGCCGTGGCCGGATGACATACCCCGGGCGGGCATGAGAACGCATGCCGAGTCCGGTCCCGGGGGTGGCCCGCCGTGTCGCCCGGCCGAGTTCCACCACGACCGCCTGGACCGGCGGGGCGACCGGAGCAGGACGGCCCGCCGGAACCTGGGTTCGGGCGGGCCGTCGGGGAGGTCAGGGATCAGGGATCAGCAGAGACAAGGATCCGTACTCCGGCCCAGGGTGAGGATGTCCCGGTCCCTCAGTGCACCGGAGTAGGCCTGTACCTCGTCCACGTCGCCGTGCAGGTACTCGCCCCAGCCGTCGCCGACCTTGGCCCGGCCGATCTGGAGGGCGCCGGTGCTGTGCCAGCCGTCGGGGAGGGTCGCGGTCGCCTGGGTGTTGGTGTAGCCGTCGAGGTACAGCTTGATCGTGTCGGTGGCGTCGTCGTAGACCACGGCGAGGCGATGGCCCTGGCCCTCGCCCCCGTCCGCGCCCTCGATCTGGGACACCACCCTCTCGGGGGCTCCGGCCTCGTCCTTCTCCGGCATCACCAGTTGCCAGGTGTGCGTGGACGGCTCGTAGCGCACCTCGAAGGCGTCGGTGTGTTCACCGGCCTGCGAGAGCACGGTCATCGGGTGGGCGGGCCCGGAGTCCGCGAGGCGTACGACCACGCCGAGAGTGAAACTGTCCCCGGTGTCCACGACGGGCCCGTCGGCAGCGGCGTACCCGTTCTCGCCGTCCAGACGCAGATGGCCCTCGCCGACGAGCGGCGGCGGTACATAGGTGCAGTCGGGGTCGATGTCCGGGATACAGGAATCGTCGGAGCCCCGGTAGATCGAAGCCCCCGTGCCGAGCCGCAGTGGCGCGCCGCCCGACTGCTCGGGGCTCACGCCGTCCGTCGCGTTCTCCAGCGACCAGTGGCCGAGCAGCTTCGGCTTGCGGTAGGCCAGTTCGGCCACCTCGTTCGGCACCACGACCCGGTCGTGCACCTGTACGTCACCGATGTCCCCGTGCCACCGGTCCCGATAGCCGGCAGCCCCGCGGGCGCGCCCGATCTGGAAGGCGCCCGCCGCCTCGGCGGGAGTCGCGTCGGCCGCGGTCCCGGCCTCGTGGCCGTTGACGTACAGCCGCGCCTTTCCGGTCTCCGCGTCGTAGAGCCCCAGCAGATGGGTCCACTCGCCGGTCTCGGGGGCGCCGCCGGACACCTGCGCGCCGCCGATCGCGAACGACCAGGCGGGCCCGGAGTCCTGACGGCACAGCCCCAGGCTGAAGCCGGGTGCCCCGTCGGCGTCCTGGCTGACGACGGTCATGGTGCGGTCGGTCTCGGCGGGCCGTACCCAGGCGCTCACCGCGAAGGTCTTGCGGATGTCGGTCGCCGGGGCGGCCGGGGTGAGAAAGCCGTGGCCGCTGCCGTCGAGGCTGACCGTGGCGGTGGTCGTGGTGCCCGCGGGTGCCGGGCCGCCGAAGGTCACGCCGGTCCCGGCACGGGCGGCGGTGCCGGTCTCGGCGGCTGCGGAGCGGGAATCCGCCGGGTCGTCCAGCCTCCAGCGGGCGACGGGAGCACGGCCGTCCTTCACGTTGAAGTCGTAACGCGACTCTCCGCTGCTGCGGCCCGACCGGTCGATCGCGTGGACCGTCAGCGACTTGGGTCCCGAAGTCAGGGGCAGGTACGGGATGGTCACGGCCGCGCCCGGCCGCTCCGCGGAGACGGTTCCGTAGGGGCCGCCCAGGAAACCGTACGTGTACGACACCACGTCGTCGGAGGGCGAGTCCACGGTGAAATGGCCGTAGACACCCACTCCGTCCACCCAGAACACGTCCTCGGGCTCGGGGTAGTCGGGCGAGGTGATCGTGGCCTTCTCCGGACTCACGTCGTCGTACACGAACGAGCAGACCGAGCCGTCGCCCTCGTCGCTCCACGGGGAGGTCGACTTGCCGTCGTTCGCGCGGACATGCCAGGAGATAACGGTGTTCGCCGGGATGTCGTTCGGCATCGTCCAGTACTGGCTCTGCCCCGACGTCAGGGTGATGGTGGTGTAGGTGCGCCGCTGTTCCACGCCTGCCGTGTCCGTCCACCAGGCTTCGAACTCGCCGCTGACCGGGCTGGCCTCGGAGGGCTGGTTGTCCTCCTCGGGGTCGTACAGCACTGCGCTGAGCCTGGGCGGCGCCGAGACGTACGGCGTGTTCTCGCCGGTCGAGCAGGCCTTGCCTCCCGATTGGAGGTCTTGGACGAGTGGCTGCTTCGGCGGCAGGTTGTCCACTGCGTGTGCCGTCCCGGCAGCCGTGGCCAACAGCGCCGCCGCACAGCTCCCCACCACCGTCCGTCTGCGTCTGCCCGTCCCGCTGAACCTGGTCAAGTGCCCCTCCCCTGTTCGCTCTTGAGACTCGTGGATCACACGAGCGCACGAAGCTAACAGAGATGACCGACAACGGCGGAAGGGTTTTCGCGGCCGACCTGTCACTCGCGTGGGCCGACGCGGTCGGCGGTGAGGCGGGCCTCGAAGCCGTCCAGAACGCACTGCAGGCCGAACTCGAAGGTGTTGTCGGGCGCCGCGGCGTACTCCTTGGCAGCCGCGGTGTCGAGGCGTTCACGCAGGCGAGGGAAGTGCATGGCGGTCTCGGTGGCGCGTGTCATGGCGTCGGCCATCAGTTGTTCGGCGTCAGTGCCGTTCTGGCCGAGCCGGCGGTTCAGTGACACCTCCGCGGCCGGGCCGAGCGCGCTGCCGAGCACGAAGGTGAACACGGTGCCGGCCGCCCGGTCCGCGTCCGCGGCCTCGAAGCCCGCCTTCTCGTAGATGGCGAGGCCGAGGTCGCTGTGCCGGGCCTGGCCGGGCCCGTGCAGGAGGTGGCTGCCGAATGCCTGGACGAGCCAGGGATGGCGCGTGAGCATCGCGTGCATGCCGGAGGCGTGGGCGGTGGCGGCCGTGCGCCAGTCCGCGGCATCGAGATCGGGCACCTCGACCTCGTGCCAGATCGAGTCGGAGGCGAGCCGGACGAGGTCGTCCTTGGTCTTGATGTGCCAGTAGACCGCTGTGGCGGCCGAGCCGAGCCGTTTCGCCAGGCTTCGCATGTTGAGGCCGTCCAGTCCCTCGTCGTCGAGCAACTCGACGGCTGCACGGACGATCCGGTCTGCGGTCAGTGTGTCTCGCGGCATGCCACGACCCTACTTGAACTTAGTGCATGTCGAGTCTTGCACTTAGTTCGAGTGACGGCCTACGCTGCTTCTCGTACTTAGTTCAAGTCTCTGGAGGGGGAGCAATGCCGCAGGACAAGCTGTCGGAGTTCGTCAAGGCGCAGGCCACCGAGCTCGGTGTTCCCGGTGCCGCTGTCGGAGTGCTCGTGGACGGCCAGGAGATCTACGCCTCACACGGCGTGACGAGCCTCGCCAACCCGTCGCCGGTCGATCGGAAGACGCTGTTCCATCTGGCGTCGGTGTCCAAGACCTTCACCGCGACCGCGCTGATGCGCCTGGTCGCCGAGGGGAAGGTGGACCTGGACGCGCCGGTGCGGCGCTACGTGCCCGAGCTGGAGCTCGCCGACGAGCAGGCCGCGGCGCAGATCACCGTCCTGAACCTGCTCAACCACACCGCGGGCCTGGACTGGAACCTGATCGACGACGGCGAGGGCGACCGCTCCCTGGCCGGGCTCGTGGCGAAGCTGCCCCAGCTGCCGCTGATCGCACCGCCCGGCGCCCGTGCCTCGTACAGCCAGGCCGGATACAACCTGGCCGGGCGGATCGTCGAGAAGGTCACGGGCCTGCCCTTCGAGCAGGCCATGGTCTCGCTCGTCCTGGAGCCGGTGGGCCTCACGGACACCGTGTACGGCCTGGCGGAGGTGATGGTCCGCAAGTTCGCCGTGGGCCACAACCGCGGCGACGACGGTGAACTGCGCCCCGCCCGGCCCTGGGGAGCGTTCAGGGAGGGCGCGCGCGGCGACAACCCCGGTGGCGGCCTCGCCTCCTCGGTGAGCGACCTGCTGCGCTGGGCACGGTTCCAGCTCGGCGACGGTGACGGCGTGTTGCCCGCGGCGGAGCTGCACCGCATGCGGGAGCGGACGATCGAGCTGCGCGCCAGCACGCTCGGCGACGGCTTCGGCATCTGCTGGTTCCTGCACGACCTGGACGGCCTCCAGGGGTTCGGGCACGGCGGCTCGGGCAACGGTCAGTTCGCCGAGCTGCTCATCGTGCCCGAGCGCAACTTCGCGGTGGTCTCCCTGGCCAACGTCGGCCCGGACGGCTACCCCTTCAACCAGTCTGTCGTGCGGTGGGCACTCGAGCACTACCTCGGAATCGTCGAGAAGACGGTGGAGCCGCTCCCGTACGACGAGGGACAGGCCCGGCAGGTCGCCGGCCGCTACGAGATCGACGCGATGAACCTCGACATCGCATCCGACGGCATCCGTCTCGCCCTGGCGGTCGGGATCAAGCCGGAGATCCGCGAGGCGGCGGACGAGGAAATGCCCCCGGACTACCCGGCCGCGGGCATCGGCTTCCTCCCCGGTGACGGCGACGAGTACATCGTCACCGAAGGCGGCCTCAAGGGGCAGCGCGGCTACTTCTCCCGTGACGCCGACGGCGCGGTCACCGGCGTCGACCTCGCCGGCCGCCTCTTCAAGCGGGTGGCGCAGGCATCCTGACCCGACGCGGGCTGGTGCGATCCCACACGGCCGGCCCGGCACCGTGAGGTGCTGCCTGGGTGAAGCCGCCCGTGTCAGCCCTCGAAGCCCTGGTCACGCAGGATCCTGTCGATGCGGGTGCGGTGGGCCTCCTCCCATGCGTCGAGGGTCTCGTCGGCCTCCTCGGCCAGCCGGGCCCGGGCGGCGGACAGGGTCTCCCGTGCGCGGGCGGACGGGACGACCACCACGCCCTCCTCGTCGGCGACGACGACGTCGCCGACGTTCACCGTGACTCCGGCGCAGCGCACTTCGGCGTTGAGCGGCGCGACGGCCTTCTTGCCTCCGGGAACGGGGATCACCCCCCGGGCGAACACCGGGAAGCGCAGGTCCCGGACCTCAGCGAGGTCGCGGATCAGACCGTCGGCGACAAAGGCCGCAACGCCGCGGCGTTGCGCCACGGCGCACACGTTGCCGCCGGCCAGCGCGTAGTCCAGGTCGCCCGATTCGACGACGATGACGGCGCCCGGGGCGGCGCGGTGGATGGCTGCGTGCAGCATGAGGTTGTCGCCGGGAGGACACCTGACGGTGAACGCCGGTCCGGCCACACGCGGCACCGGCGACCACAGCGGGCGGATGCCGATGTCCATGACCTGCTCGCGGCCCAGGACATCGGCGAGGGTGGTGGTCGGAACGTCCGCGAACGGGGAAGCGGCGGCTTCGGTGGCGTCTGCCATGACTCCTGTGTCCTCCAGCGTGGCTGTGCGGCCGCGCCTTTTCCGGGGTCGTAGCAGTGCTGCACCCAGGTGGCGCCGCCGTCCGGCGTCGACAGTACGGTGCCCCCGTCGCCCGCGATGCACCAGTGCCGGTCCGGGGCGGGAAGACGCGCGACGGCTCAGCCTCACGCCCCGGCCATACCGCCACCGGTGAGGCCTGGAGCCAGTGCCGGGACCCAGAAGACGGCGGCGGCCAGGGCGATCGAGGCGATTCCCACGGCACGGGCCACCAGACGGCCGCCCGGAGCCAGCTTCTCGGTGGTGATCACGGCGGCCACCACCGCCATGGCCCACAGGTTCATCGCACCGAACGCCGCCAGCACCACCATCAGCGACCAGCAGCAGCTCAGGCAGAAGGCCCCGTGGTGGGCTCCGGCACGCAGATCGCGCGAGGGCCCCGGGTACGAGGCGTAGCGCAGCATCAGCCCGATCGGAGAGCGGCACTTCGCCAGGCAGCGGTCCTTGAGGGGCGTGAGTTGGAAGACGCCGTTGACCGCGAACACGGCCGCGGCCACTGCGGTCCCCGCCAGGGCGGAGAGGCCGGCCGCCCGGCCCAGGCCGGTGGCGAGCCAGTACGCGGGGATTCCGGCCGCGGCCCAGACAAGCAGGTAGGCGATCGTGAAGACGACCATGCGCGCGGCCCGGTGCACGGTGATGGTGCGTGCGTACAGCGCGGCGACGGGCGCCGTGGCGGGCAGCATCATCGCGGCCATCATCAGCGTCCACACGGCCAGGAAAGCCGGCAGACCCACGCCCATGGTGCCCGGCATCGCCTGCATACCGCCCCAGTGCGTCACCACCCAGATCCAGGCCGCAGCCGCCGCGACCAGCAGGAGTCCGGCGGGCCCCGCCGTGCTGCGGACGGTGACCGGCCGACCGGTCACGCGGACCACGCGAAGGGCGCCGAATGCCCGTTGCCGCCGGAGAAGTCCCAGGACCGGCCGTACACGCCGTCGCCGGCCGCCCGGGTGGAACGGGCGATGGTCAGCGTGCTGTTCACCGGATGGAACATGCCGGTCAGGCCCATGACCGGACCGTCCTCGCCGAACTGCGGGGCGACCTGGTCCTCGATCTCGATGTCGATGGCGTCGCCCACCCGTGCGGCGTGACGACGGCCGTCGTCACGGTAGTCGATGGGCACGCGCTCCACGCCGAGGACCTCTCCGATGAGCGGAGTGAGCGCCGCCATCGGCCCGCCGGCCTGGCCGGAGAAGACCCTGCCCAGCGCCTCCGCCTGGCCGTCGTCGGCCGAAGCGTCGAGGTACAGCGCCACCTGCCAGCCGCCCTCGGCCATCACCCGGGGCGCGTCGATGAAGACGGCGACGCTGCGGTCGGAGACGTCCACGCCGTCCACGCTCCCGCGGTCCACGTGGAACGCGAAAGTCACCTGGCAGCGCTCCTGGTCGGCCGGGGCGGTGAGGCCCGAGGTGGTGCAGGGGCACACCACGTCGCAGTTGCAGCTCTCCAGATACGTGCCGCTCAGATTCCAGGGCATGGCTCTTCGCCTCCCTCTTCTCCGCCCCCTCGGCAAAGGGAATGCATCGGGAGGCTCCGTCCCGTCCCGGTGCCGCTCCTCTCCAGGCTATTCCCGACGACCGCCGTGGCGCAGATCCGCCGCCGCTACGCGTGGATGCCGTACGGCGGTTCCTCGTCGTGGTGGACGGCCAGGAGGTTGGCCACGGCCATCTCGGCCACCCTGGTCAGGGCCTGGGCGCTGTTGAAGGCGCTGTGCGGGGTGATGAGGAGGCGGGTCGGGGCGAAGGAGAGGAGGCCGTGCGGGTCGGCGGTGGGGGGTGGGGTGGGTTCGCTGTAGTAGCCGTCCAGGGACGCTCCCGCGATGGTGCCCTCGGCCAGGGCGGAACGCAGGGCCGAGGGGTCGACGAGTTCGGCGCGGGACACGTTCACCAGGTACCCGGCGGGGCCCAGCGCGCGCAGGTGTTCGGTGCCGATGATCCCGTCGTTCCCGCCCGGTTCATGGGTGAAGCTGACGCTCACCACGTCGGCGGCGGCGAAGAGTTCGGTCAGGGAGGGGACCGTCGTGTACGGCAGGGCGTCCAGCTCGGGACGGGGGGATCGGTTCCAGTAGAGGATCTCCGTGCCGAACGCGGCGTGCGCCATCCGGGCCACTTCGCGGCCGACGTGCCCCATGCCCGCGACGCCCAGTCGGGCTCCGGCCAGGGAAGGGGTGGTCCGTTCGCTCCAGCGGCCGGCGGCGACCTCGGTGGCGGTCCGGGTGACGGACCGGACGAGGTCGAGGATGTGGGCGACGGTCATCTCGGCGACCGCGACGGCGTTGGCGTGCGGGGTGTTGGCGAAACGGATCCGCGAGGGGCCCGTGGGCAGTTCCATGAAGGAGCTGTAGCCGGTGCCGAGGAAGCAGGCGACGGCCAGCTCGGGAAGCCGGTCCCAGGTCCTGGCGGACAGCCGCTCGCTGCCGCCGAGGAGATAGCCCCAGGCACCGTCGAGGGCCTTGACCACCCCTTCCTCGTCGAGGTCGCCGGGGGCGCCGGTGACCTCGATTCCGGCGGCGTGCAGCGTGCGGACGGCGGACTCGGGGAGGGCGGGGCCGGTGACGACGATCCGGCGTCCGGCCTGGGCGGGTGCGGTCACTGCGGGGGTTCTCCCGTGCTGGTGGAGGTGTGCGGGGGCGGGGCGGGGAACGGCGGCGTCACGGCTGTCCTCCCGCCGTGGCCGCCGTGCTGGTCGTCGCCGCGGGGCGGACGGACAGCGCCCGTTGGAAACCGCGGATCGTCAGTGGCAGGAACACCGCTCCGAACAGGGCCAGCGGCACGGTCAGCAGGGCGGTGAGCCGCTGTGGACCGACCGTGCCGCCGACGGCCGCGAGAAGCGCACCGGCGAGGGGGAAGGCCAGGTCGTTGATGATGAAGAACGAGCCCATGACCTTCCCCAGGTGCTCCTGGGCGATGACCCGCACCCGCTGGGTGCGGTTGAAGACGTTGAAGTACGCGGCGGCGACCAGCATCCCGACGAACGCCGACGCATAGGCGGTGAAGGACGACGCGAGGCCGAGCAGCAGCGTCGCCGCGCACATCCCGGCGAAGCCGGTCACGCCCAGCGCACGGACGTCGAACCGCCGTAGCAGCAGCGGGATGAGCAGCAGGTTGACCAGGCCCATGACACCGACGCATGTGTTGAGCAGCGCGAAGGACGACTCGGGTGCCTTGAACACCCCGGTGACGACGGCGGCGTTGGCGGCCAGTGCCACCGACAGCACCAGGTTGATGGCGAAGTTGAAGCCCGCGAGCATCAGGACGGGCCGGTTGCGGACCATCAGCCGCCAGCCCTGCCGTATCTCGGCCACCGAGTCCCGCAGGGTGTTGCCGGCCGGCCGTTCCACCGGATCGGGGCGGAACCGGGGCAGTGGCAGCCAGCAGGCCGCGGCGGCCGCGAACATGGCGCCGGCCAGGCCCAGCAGCCCCACCTTGCCGAGGACCAGCACGGCGCCCACCGCCAGCCCCGGGCCGAGCGCCATGGCGAGCAGCTCCATGTTCTGCACCAGGGACTGGGTCCGGGCCAGCTGCTCGCCCGCGGCCAGCCGCGGCACGACCTTCTCCACGGACAGGTGCACACCGGCCATGGCCGTGGAGAGCAGCGCCCCGTTGGCCATGAGTACCGGCGTCGACCAGCCGGGTCTGGTCAGACAGAGCGTCAGCGCGGCGCCGAGCAGCACGGCGCGGGCCACGTTGGCGCGGGAGAAGAACCGTACACCGCCGTCGCGGTCGACGAGAACCCCCGCGAAGGGGTAGGCGACCAGGTTGGGCAGCCACTCCAGGGCATAGGCCAGACCCAGCGTGGAGACCTCGCCGGTGTCCCGGTAGATGATCAGAGGTACGGCGAACAGCACGAGCTGCTGGGCCAGGAGCCCGGTCAGCACGCCGGCCGAGAAGCACGCGCGCCGGGCACGGTCGCCGGCCATCACACCGCCTGCCGGCCGGGAACGAGCTCCGGCAGCTCCCGCTGTTCGAGCGCGCGGACCAGGGGCAGGACACGGGTGAAGAAGCGCCGCATCTCGTCGCGGGCGGGCCAGCCGGAGAAGATGAACTCGCTGACACCGGCCGCCTTGTACGCGAGGACGGCCTCCGCGACCTCCTCGTAGCTGCCGGCCAGACAGAGCGCCGGCCCCCCGCGGTAGGCGACGACACCGGAGTACAGCACCGGGTTGAGCCAGCCGTGGCCGGCCTCCTCGGCGAGACGGAAGGAGTTCTTCACGGCCTGCGAGTCGCCCTGCTCCACGAACTCGGCGACCCATCTGCGGTGCTTCTCGTCGCCCCCGGCGACGACCGCGGCCAGATCGGTCAGGGCCTCCTCGCGGGTCTCGCGGGCCAGCACCTGCATGCGCAGCCCGACCCGGCAGCCCTGCCGCAGAACGGGTTCGGCGGACCGGGCGATCGCCTCCGGGGTGTCGGCGTACCGGAACCAGCAGTCGCCGTACCGTACGGCGTTGGCCTGGGCGACGGCCGAGGCGCCGCTGATGTAGATCTCGGGCCGGCCGCCCCCGTGGAAACCGAGGCCCAGCCGGGCGTCCTTGACGCGGTAGTGGGCGCCCTCGTAGTCGAAGGGCGTGTCCGGGGTGCGCCAGAACCGGTGGACGACGTCCAGGAACTCGGCGGCACGGGCGTAGCGCTCGTCGTGCGGCAGGAAGTCGCCGTAATAGGCCTGTTCGGCTGGGGAGATGCCGGCGATCACATTGAGCGAGACACGGCCGCCGGACATCCAGGACAGGGTGTTCACGACCTGGGTGAACAGGGTTGGCGACAGGAGTCCGGGCCGGTAGGCGAGGATGAACTTCAGCCGCCGGGTCTCACGTGTGAACACCCCCATGATCGGGAGCGGGTCCGGCAGATCGAAGCTCTGGGCCATCAGCAGGGAATCGACGCCGAGTTCGTCGGCCTCGCGGGTGAAGTCGACGGCTCCGTCGAGGTCCAGGACGTCGGAGGCGTACTTCTGGGCGGTCTTCTCCTGGCCGTCGTCCAGCGCGGAGCCCCAGTGGAAGCGCAGCCGGCTCATGCGCCGACCTCCACGGCGGCGGGCTCGGCCACCAGCCGGTAGCGGGCGACGGCCTCGTGGACGGCCCGGCGCACCGCGGCCTGGCCGGCGCCGCGCAGCAGGAAGCGGCCGCCGGCGTGGTCGTAGCCGCCGTCCCCGTCGAAGACGTGGCCCACGGCGGGCAGCGCCTCGGCGTACACCTCGGGGACCTCGCCGAGCAGGGAGCCGCGGGCGGCGACCCGGGCCGGCAGGGGCCGGGGCTCGGGGAAGACCAGCCAGCCGCCGGAGGCCTCGACACGGCGCAGTGCGGCCTCGTCGGTGAGCGGCGGCAGGCCCACGGCGGCGCGGACGGCCTCGCAGTACAGATCGATGCCGAACAGGTCGCGGTGGACGAACGGCACACCGGCGCCGCCCGGGCGCAGGCCGACCTCGAGGAACACCGGTTCACCGGAGGGCGGGAGGATCAGCTCCAGGTGGAAGGGGCCGTCCCACAGCTCCAGGGCGTCCAGGCAGTCGGCGGCGAAGCCGCTGAGTTGCTCGTGCAGCGGGCCGCGGTCGAGGAGGACGGAACCGAGCGGGGTGCCGCCCGTGAAGTCCAGGCAGGTGTTCACGTACTCCGAGACGCTGGCGAAGTGGAAGCGGCCGTCGGTGCGGATGCCGTCCACGTGGTGGATCCGGCCCTCGACGTACTCCTCGGCCTCGTAGCCGGGCAGGCTCTTGCGGCCGATCTCCTCCAGCGCCGCGGCCAGTTCCGCCTCGGTGCGGACCAGCCGGACTCCCCGGGAGGCGGCGCCGTCGCGCGGCTTGAGGATCAGCGGCAGTCCGGGCAGTCCGGACCCCGGATCGAGCACGGTGCCGGCGGTGGCGTCGGCGTCCAGGGCGAGGTAGCGGGGGGCGCGCAGCCCCGCGAAGGTGACCCAGCGCTTCATGACCGTCTTGTCACGGAAGCGGGTGATATATTCCAGGGTCCAGCCGGGCACGCCCAGGGCCGAGCGGAGCCGGGCGGCGGTGAGCAGGTCGAACTCGGAGGGGCCCACGATCCCGGCGAGCGGCCCGTGCGTCTCGGCGATGCGCCGGGCGTGGGGCAGCAGGGTGGCGTACTCCAGGTCGGGTACGACGACGGTCTCCACGGCCGTGGCACGGTCCAGCGGGGGCAGGCCGTCCTCGGTGGTGAGGTAGGCCAGCCGGTGGGTGTCGCCGGGCAGGAAGCGGTGGTACTCGCCGAACTCGTCGTCGAAGCGGTTGATGACCAGGAGCAGCGGTGGGGATCCGGGCGCGGGCAGGGGGTCGGTGTCACTCAAAGGTCACTCCACGGTCGATGACGTGCCCGAGCTCGACGGCGTCGGCGTACGAGTCGGCGGTGTAGACGGCGTGCCCGATCCGGCAGCGGAAGTCGGGGTCCGGCGGGATCGGCTCGCCCGGCTTCAGGTACAGCTGGACGTCCAGTACGTCGGGCCGCGCCCGAAGGGCCGTCAGGCCCGAGACGGTGCGGTAGTCCGTGCGGCCGGGCGCGATGAGGAAACGGATGCCGGCGTGCTTGGCGCGCGGCGCGCTCGCCGGGACGCCCTGCGGCAGCCGGCCCGGATCGAGGGACAGGCCGGTGTGCGCGGCCACCGCGAGGTGCGGCAGGGACACACCGGTGGCCAGCCGGACCAGGTCCGGAATGTGGTCGCCGCCCATCCGGGCGCCGAGCTCGATCAGGACCGGTTCGCCGCCGGGCAGCCTCAGTTCGCAGTGGAACGGCCCCACCCGCACCCCGAGTGCGGCGACGACATCGGCGACGTACGCCTCGACGGCCTGCCGCTCGACGGTGCTCAGATCGGCCTGGACGATGTGGCCCAGCTCCACGAAGTGCGGTTCGGGGCCGAGGAACTTGCGGGTGACGGCCACGACCACCACCTCGCCCGAGGCGGTCACACAGCCCTCGACCGACACCTCGGGTCCGTCGAGGTACTCCTCCACCAGTACCCGGCCGTCGAGCCGGCGACCGAGGTCGGGGCGGAGGTCGGCGGTCAGCAGGGCGTGGGCCCGGTGGAGTTCGGCGCGGGTGTCGGCCCGGGTGACATGGACGCTGCCGGCCGAGTCGGAGGGCTTGAGCACACAGGGGAAACCCACATGGTCGGCGGCGGCGTCGAGCTCCGCGGCCGACGCTGCCGGGGCCCAGCGCGGTACCCGCAGCCCGGCGGCGTCGATCCGGCGGCGCATCGCGGTCTTGTCACGGACCTGCTCGACCGAGTCCTCCGCGAGCCCGGCCAGCCCCAGCCGCGCGGCGATCCGGGCGACCGCGGGGACGTAGAACTCGAAGCCCGGCAGGACACCGAGGAGGCCACCGTCCTCGTGCAGTCGCAGGGCGGCCCGCGTCAGGGCGGTCTCGTCGGCGGTGTCGACGGTGACCAGGGTGTCGATGTCCGGCCGGACCGAGTCCGGCAGTCGGCGGTCGTCCCGGTCGAAGGATGCCACCACGGTCCTGAGACCCAGGTCACGGGCGGCGGTCAACAGCGCTGTCCCGGACGAGACCGGCTCGACGACCAGCACCCGGTCGCCGGCGTGTGCGTCGCGGAGGTCGGTCGTCATGTCAGACTCCGGCCGGCACCGTCTCGCGGGCCCCGACCGTGGACTCGTACAACTCGGTGAAGTAGTCGCCGATGAGGTTGACGAACACGGTCAGATAGGCCTCAGCCTGCTCGGGCGTGCTGAACTTCTCGACGGCGCGGGAGACGGTGCGGAACATCAGCTCGTCGTGGTCATGGGACTCGTCGAAGGCGATGTGCGCGCGGGTGCCGTGCACGTACTCCTTGCCGAACTCCTGGGCGGCCTTCTCGGTGATGACCGGGTTGTACCGGTCCGAGTACCACTCCACGAACCAGTCCCAGATGGTGGTGGGCGCCGGGCCGGAGCGGTCCGCCTCCAGGCGCAGGTATCCCATGAGCTGGGCGGTGGAGGGGAAGACCGGGGTGGCGTTCAGCTCCTCGATGCTGAGGCCGAACTTCTCCAGGTCGCGGGTGAACATGTTCTCGTGCCCGAACTCCTCGGCGAGGTAACGGGCGAGCTTGGCGGCCAGGGAGTCGTCCTGGGAGCCGACCTTGTAGAGGGCGTAGCTGTCGACCTCGTTGTTGAGACGGATCCGCAGAACCGTTTCGGTGATGTGCCGGACGTAGTAGTCGCGGTCGATCCATTCGCCGCGGTGGAGTTCGCGGAGCTTGGGCACGCGGGCGAACTGCTTCTCGAGGAGTTCGGCGGCCAGGGATTCGAGACGTGCGCGGTCAAGTTTGGACATGGTGAACTGACGACCCTTCTTCACTCTTCACTCGGATTCGCCGTGCTGTCAGCGGCGTCGTGAGAGGGGGATCGAGTGCAACGCACCCGTGCCTGGAAGGTGCCTTGCTTCCCCCGTACTGCGTCACAGGCACATCAAGCCGCCGGTCCTGCCCTTGCTGCGGCTTCGTCCAGACCGTACACAGCTCTTCAGAGGCCAGTCAAGGATCTTCTTGACTGGCCTGGGATGGTTGAACGGACCATGGAAGTGGACGTCATGAGTCCGTGGCGGCGATGTCGGATTCGAGGATAAGGCCAGTTCAAGGCTGCGATGTCAGGCCTGCCGGGGAGCTCACATGTCATGTGTGTGAAGTGTCGAGGGTTTTGATTGACAGTGAATCTTGACTGGGTGAGCGTTGCTTTCGATTCATTGCCGGGGTGCGAGAGACGCCCCACAGGGGGAGGATGAACATGCAGATGACATGGACCCGACATATCCCGGTCGGATTCGCCGTCGCCGTTCTGGCGGCACTCCTGGCACTCTCGCCTCTGGCGGGCGCCCGCGGCACGGCCCTCCGGTCCCAGTCCGACGGCCCCGGCCCCTGCTGCGCGGCCGCCCTCAGCCAGTAGTGGCCACAGGGTGGTTCGGGCGGGTCGCCGGCAGCGGGGTGGGGGGTCTGACATCCGCGCAGTCGGCCATGCGGCGGTAGGACTCCAGAGCCTGGGCGGGGTCGCCGTGGCGGGCATGCAGCTCGGCGAGTTCACGCCAGGCCTGAGCGGCTTCGAGTCGGGCTCCCAGGGACTGGAGCTCCTCGGCGGCCGTCCAGCACTCCTCGACACCCGCGGCGTTCCGGCCGTCCGCCACCATGGCCAGACCCAGCACCCAGCGGGCCCGGCCCGCCTCGACGGCCGTACGCCCCTCCAGCCGGCCCATCGCCCGCAGCGCCATGGCGATGGCGTCGGCCGGGCGGCCCGACAGCAGCTCCAGACGGGCCAGTTCGGTCTCGCAGGACGCCAGGTCGCCGGAGTCCGACGTCCGCAGGAAGACCTCGTGCGCCTGTGCCAGCAGCGGCGCCGCCCGCCCCGGCTCCGGCGGATCGGCACGCAGCAGCAGCCAGCCGTAGGTCAGCCGCAGCCGGGCCAGACTCCGCTCGGAGTCGTCCTCGGCCATCAGGGCGAGAGCCTTGTCCACCAGCTCCAGGGCCAGTCCGAAGTCGCCCCGGGCCTCGGTGACCAGCGCCGCGTTCCAGTACGCCGAACCACGGGCCCAGCGTGAGCCGTTGTGCTCGGCGCGCTCGATCACCCGGGCCGCGAGCCGCTGCGCGGTCGCCAGGTCGCCACGGCCCCAGTAGGCGGCGACCAGCGTGGATGCCAGCCGGATCTCGTCGTCGGTGCCCTCCAGGCCCAGTCGGCGCACCTCCGTCAGGGCCTGTTCCCCCAGCTCGATGCTCCGGCCGAAGTCACCGGCCTCGCTGAGCAACCGGCAGCGCATCATGAGCAGCGGCAGCAGCCCGACCGGCAATGTCTCACCGCGCCGGGCCGCGGCGATCAGCCGCTCCAGCCCGTCCAGCGCCCTGTCGGTCTCGCCCAGCGCCTCGTGCGCCCGGGTCAGCGCCCAGAGCGTGTCCCAGATCAGTTCGTGGTCGCCCTCGCGGGTCAGGTCGAGCAGCCGGTCGCGGGCCTCGGTGGCCGCGCCGTTGGCGAGTGCCAGCTCGGCGAAGCGCAGTTTCAGCAGCCGCTCGTCCAGTTCGGTCCGGTCCCGGCCGGTCAGCAGGTACTCCACCGTCGTGCCCAGACGTTCCGCCAGCAGCTCGACCACCGGCGGCTCCGGGGTGCGGCGGCCGGACTCGATCAACGACACGTAGCTGGCGGAGACGGTGCCCCCCGCCAGATCGGCCTGGCTCAGGCCCCGCTCCCGGCGCAGCGCGCGCACGCGCTGTCCCAGCGTGCTGGCGGACATGGTCATCGCGGGCCTCCTTCGCCGGTACCGAGGCGTGGTGGGACAGCGTAGCGGGTCATGCCGCACAGTCATATCGCCGTGCACAGCAGGGGCGGAGTGTGATTCACCTGTAACGCATGGTCGCGACTGCCCTTCCTCGGCCGCGGCTACGACGGCTTCCGCCACACGGAGATGTGCTTCGTGGAGTCCTGGACGAACGGGGACCCGTCCCAGTCCGCGACGCGCCGTTCCAGTTCGAGGCCCGCGATCCGGGCCATCAAATCCAGCTCCGCCGGCCACGCGTACCGGTGCCGGGAGCCGCCTCGGCGGTAGCGGCCGTCCGCGCCGTCCCGGGTGAGGTGGTGCGAGACCAGGATCTGCCCGACCAGGTCGAAGGTGTCGAAGCCGAGGTGCCCCTCGGAGACGTCGAACGGCACCGCGACCTGTCCGGGCGGCAGCAGCCGCAGCGGCGGCACCCCCAGCTCGATCACGAACCGGCCGCCGGGCGCGAGATGACGTGCCGCGTTGCGGAAGCACTCGACCTGCTCGTCCTGGGTGAGCAGATTCGAGATCGTGTTGTAGACGAGATAGACCAGGGTGAACTCACCGGGCACGGTGGTCGTGGCCATGTCCCCGATCACGACCGGCAGCGTCTCCTCGTCGGCCTTCCGGCGCAGCACCGCCGCCATGTGCTCGGAGAACTCGACGCCCACCACGGGCACTCCGCGCTCCCGCAGCGGGACCCCGACCCGTCCGGTACCGATGGCGAACTCCAGCGCCCGGCCGTCTCCGGCGAGTTCGGCGAGGAAGGCGACGGTCGGCCCGAGCACGGCGGCCGAGTTCATCTCCGTCTCCTCGGCGTCGTAGCGGTCGGCGTCGGCGCGGCTCCACAGCTCACTGCTTGTCACGGGCGGCCACTCTGCCGGGCGGGCCGCGGCGCTGTCCACACGATTACCCGATCGCCGAGCCCCTGACCGTTGTCGTGGCCGGGGCCGGCACCAGTCCCAGCCGCTGGGCGTGCAGGACGGTGCCGAGCCGGTCGCGGGTGCCGAGTTTGCGGTAGATGTTCTCGATGTGCTTGTGCACCGTGCGAGCCGAGATGCCCAGACGCCGGCCGATCGCGTCCGCCGTCAGGGCGTCGGTGAGCAGGAGGAGGACGGTGAGTTCCCGCGGCGTCAGCGCGCAGTCCGCCGCCCGCTCCTCCGGCTCGCCGGCCGTCGCGGCCAACCGGCGCCACTGCTCCAGCAATTGGCGCTGCTGCTCGACGGCGGCGAGCAGCGGCTGCGCGCGCTCGGCGATCCGCACGTGGTCGTCGGTGAAGTCCGCGCCGGACCGGTAGACCAGGCAACCCGTGATCGGCGCGACCGTCCCGGGCAGCGGCAGCGCCAGGACCTGGTTCAGGTCGAGGGCGTCACCGAGGACCCGCGCGGTCTCGCTCACCGGCCAGGCCCCGCCCGCGATCTGACGGGCGGTCGCGGGGGTACGGCCGAGACCGGCCGCGTAGTGGTGGGCGAACGGGTAGCCCGAGCGCAGCACGCCCAGCGCCTCGTCGCCGAGCCGGTCCAACTCGGCGGCGGCTGCGGGCACCAGACCGAGCCTGCCCTTGTCCTCGCTCCAGTCGTCCAGCTTGTAGATCAGCGTCTCCCCGCCGCACAGGCCGGTCAGGGCAGCGGCGAGCAACGGCCACAGCTGCTCGGGGTCGCGTTCGTGCAGCGCGGCCACGGCCAGCTCGGTGAGACGTTCGTAGGCCCTGTCCAGCCCCAATAACGCGAGTTCCTCTCTGCTCCTGCCCCTACGCAGTTATACGCATACCCACACGACGGTCGGCTGTCGCATGCTTCAACCGGGCACCGAGACCGGATCGACGACTCCGGTCGCGCGGGCCGCCGACACGGGGGAGCGGCGGCCCGCATCCGGCCCGCGTCCCAGTCATCCGCCCCAGGCAGCGGCACACAGCGCACGGCCGACCTCGTCCGTGTAGCGCGCCGCCGTCAGCCACGCCCGGGCGAAGCGTTCCCGGTCCGCCGGGAGGAGCCGCCCGAAGGCGTCGCGCGAGCGGTCCGCCGCCGCGGCGAGCAGCGCGTCGAGGATATCGCCGGCCGTGACGAGACCGTGCCGGTCCAGGCGCCGGGCGTCCGCCCCGGAATGGCCCGGGAAGGCCAGCACGCGCCGGCCGCCCGAGGTCGCCTGCTCGACCCGGCGGCGCAACAGGTGCACCGGAGCCTCCTCGGCCGCGGGCACCGCGGTGCCCGCCACCGGACTCGGCAGATCCGCCTGCTGCAGCCGGTCCAGGCCCACGTCGACACGGCTCCCCGCAAGCGTGGGGTGCTCGGCCGCGAGCAACTGCGCGCGGGCGTGCGGAGCCGGAGCGAGACGCGCGATCACCCGCAGCCGGCTGCCCCGGGCCGCCGCCAGCAGCCGCAGGTTGTCGCGGTGCGGCAGCGCCGGATGGTCGTGCGCCGCCGTCAGCCGCAGCGGCACACCTGCGCAGTCGGCCAGCAGACAGTCGCCCGCCGCCTCGCGCACCGCGCCGACCGGAGTCACCTCCAGGAACAGCAGCCCGTGACCGCCGCCCAGGGCTCGCCCGACCTGCTCGGCCACGGGCACCGCCCACAACCGGTCCAGCGGCTCGGCCCGCCAGCCAGCACCCGACGCGCGCACCGCCCGTACCCCCGAGCCCGCGCCCAGCCGTCCGCTCGGCGACACCGTCGCCCCGGACACCGCGAGGCCCGCCCGCGACAACTCGCGGTGCGTCAGCGCCGTGTCACCGATGCGTACGGCGCGGTCGGCGGCGCCCACCGCCCGGCCCGCGCCGCCCGGGGCCACGTCCGAGACGGTGTACAGGCGGCCGTCGGCGTCGGCGGTCCAGGTGACGGCACCCGCGTACCCGCTTGCGGTGAGCACCGGCTCGGAGAACAGGCCGTACAGCCGCAGCGACCCGTCCGGGGCGTACGGCTGCCGTACGGTGCCGCGCAGTTCGGTCAGGTCCGTACCGCCGGCATGCGGGACGCGAAACGCCACGTACAGGCTTTCGGCGAGGGCCGCGACCAGGTCCGGCAGCCGGAACGCCGGGTCTGCGGCGCGGGCCGCGCGCAACGCGGTGACCACGGAGACCGCCGCCGCGGCCGCCCGGGGGAGACCCGCGAGCCGCGCCGTGTGGGCGGCGCGCAGCAACTCCGCCTGGAGCACGGCACCGGAACCGTCCGAACCGGCGTCCAGCACGGCGGCCGCGGCGGCGAAAACGGCCTGGGCCGCGGCGCGCTGAGGAAGAGTCGCGGTCTCATCGGCGGCGGGAGTGGGGGTGGGGGCAGGGCCGGGGGCCTCGGGAGTGGTCGAGCCGGGTGCGGGCTTCTTCTCGACGGACCCGGACGCATCGGCCACCGGATCCACCGGATCCACCGGATCCACCGGATCCACCGGATCCACCGGATCCACCGGATCCACCGGATCCACCGGATCCACCGGATCCACCGGATCCACCGAACCCACCGGAGCTGCCGAAGCCGCCGCCGCGCGGTGCAGGCAGTCCGGGGCCAGCAGACAGCCGCAGCGAATGGCCGCCGCGTCGGCCACGACACCCCCGGGGGCGTGCAGTTCGAGCTCGGAGCCCTCGTCGTCGACGGTGATGCGCACGGTGTCGCCGTCTTGGACGAGCGGGCGGCCGGCGAGCTTGGCGACGCCCGCGTCCAGCCGCTTGCGCAGCCGGGGCGAGAGAGCCGCGACCAACTCGGCGGTCACGGCCGGGGCGACGGCGGGCAGTTCCCGTTCCGTGCTCATGCGATCTTCTCCCCTACCCAGCGGGCGAGTTCCAGCGGGCTGAGCGCCGCGACCGGCATCCCGGCGGCGACCAGCTGCCCGGCGACCCCGGTCGAGTAACGGGGCCGCCCCGAGTCGTCGAGACTCGCGCAGCCCAGGACGTGACAGCCCGCCCCGACCAGCGCCCGGACCTCGGCGAGCAGTCCGCCGACCGGATAGCCCTCCTCGAAGTCGCTGACCACCACCACGAGCGTGCGGGACGGCACGGTCACCAGCTCACGCGCGTGCCGCAGCCCGGCCGCGATATGGGTACCACCGCCCACACTGACCTCCAGCAGCAGCGACAGGGGGTCCTGGACGTGGTCGGTGAGGTCGATGACCTCGGTGGAGAAGGCCAGGAAGTGTGTGGACAGCGTCGGAACCCCGGCCAGTACCGACGCCGTGAGCGCCGTCCAGATCGTGGACGCCTCCATGGACCCCGACACGTCCGTCACCAGGACCAGCCGCCAGTCGGCCGCCCGTCGGGCCCGCGTCCGGAAGACGGGACGCTCCGGGATCACCCGGACCGTGCCGTCCGGCGCCCGGCGGGCGGTGGCCAGGTTGACCCGCAGGGTACGCGGCAGGTCGAGGCCGCCTCCCGGGCGCCGACTGGGGCGCGGCAGGGCGGTGCCGTGCAGCGCGGGACGCAGCCGGGTCGCCAACTCCCGCGTCAGCGCGTCCACCAGACGCCGTACCAGTGGGCGCAGCGCGGCCAGCCGGGCCTCCGGCAGCCCGCCCGCGTGCCGCAGTACCGACCGCAACAGGTCCACGGAGGGGCGCACTCCGTCCGGGTCCAGCTCGGCCAGCACATCCTGGCGGCCCGTCGCGGCGGCCGCAGCCAGCACCTCCTCCCGAATGCCCGGCCCGAACAGCGCCGCCAGTTCCTCGGACCACTCCCGCACCCCGGGATACGGCGCCTCGCGACCGCCCCCGCCGCCGAGGTCACCGCGGCTGCCCTCGCCGCGTCCACCGCCGTACAACTCGTCCAGAGCGGTGGCCAACGCGCGTGCCGATCCAGGTAGTTGATCGGTGCGGCGGCCGAGGAGCAGACGCCAGCGATCCGCGGGCGCCAGCCGGTGGTCCTCCGTCCGTACGGTGGCGGTGGCGGTGGGCTCAGGCTCCGCGTGTGCCCGGGGCGGGGGCAGCAGGCCGAGCGCGCCCAGGGTTGCGCGGGCGGCGAGGTCGGCGCTGGTCCAGATGGCCAGTGCGGCCGGGTCGGTCGCGCCGGTGTCGGCCACCCGGTCGATGCCGAGACGCTCCTCGACACCGGCCAGCAGCCGGCCGCGGTCGGCCGGACTCAGTGTGTCGAAACCGCCGCGCAGGGCCGGGAGCCGATCGAGGAAGTCCCGGTCGGACAGCTCCGACACCCGCTCGACCAGGGGTTCCAACGCCGGGGCTGCCGCCTCCAGCAGGCGCCCGGCGGCCGTCAGCAGCCCGGTGAGACGGGCGGTGAGCGCGGTCCGGGACCCGGCGTCGACCGCCCCGTCCACCCAGGAGACGACCCGGCCGCCGAAAGCAGCCGGCTCCTCCTGCCCCAGCAGCACACGGACGGCTCCGGCGGCGCCCCGCATCAACGGGGAGCCGTCGGCGGCCAGCCGGGCCAGGGCGTCGGCGAGCCGGATGCCGCCCGACAGGTCCGCGCGATGGGCGAGTTCGAGCAGGGCGTGGGCGTCGGCCGGATCCTCGGAACCGGTGAGGCCGTCCACCTGGCGCACCGCCGCGACGGTCAGCAGCTCGGCCACGGCGAAGGCCCTGGCCGTACGGTCCTCGTCCGCCTCCAGGCCCGCGATGTGACCGGCCCGCAGCAGGTCCAACAGGGCCAGCCCGGCAAGGAGTTCGGGCAGGGTGCCGGAGCCCGGGAGCACGTCGGCGGTGGCGTCGAGCCCCTCGTCCACGAGTCCGGGCAGACCGCAGTGTGCCGCCTGTCGCAAGCCGTCGAGCACCTGCGTCGCCGTGGGCCCGCCGGCGTCCCGCTCCTTGCGGCTCCGCTCCCGCAGCAGGCCCTCCGCCGCCTGGGCCAGGGTGACTCCGCGCACCCCGGCCGCCGTCAGCATCGCCGCCGTGGCCGGCGTCCAGCGGACCTCCCAGCGCGAGGTGAGCGCGTCGGCGCCCCCGGTGCCGGTCACCGGCTTGGACTCGGCGTACGGCACCGAGCACAACTCCAGTCGGCGCAGGAGCAGTTCACGGCGGCGGTCGAGATCCGAGCGGAGGGGATCGAGCCGGAGGTCCCGGGCGGCGCGGGAGACGCCGTCGGCGGGGCCGGGCAGGCCGAGGGCGGTGAGCTCCGCTTCCACAGCCGGGGCGAGACCGCTGCGGGGCGCGCGGGGCGCGGGGCGGCCGACGCGGTCGCCGACCAGGACGCTCTCCATCGCCCTGGCTACCGCCCGGCCCCGGCCGTAGGGCTCGCCTTGTGTCAGCACCGTCTGGACGGCCTCGACCAACTCGCCGCGGCCTGCGGCGGGGAGGTTGCGGAGGCGGGCGAGGTCTCCGGCGAGGCGGGTGATCTCCCGTGCGTCGGCGGGGCCCGAGGGGTGGCCCAGCTTTCTCAGTTCGGCGCAGATTTGGACTGAGGCGCTGGTCAACGCGTGTTCCAGGGAACCGGGATCCCCTGCTGCCTCCAGAACCATGTGCTGCCACTCGGGGTCGCGGATGCCGGCGGGGTAGCCGGAACGCTCGTCCAGGAGGGCGTAGGTGTAAGGGATGAGGGAGGTGGTCCATTCGGGTGCCGGTGGGTGGGGGCTGGTGGCGCCCACGCGGCGGTAGCCGCACATCGATTGCAGCCCCGCGCCCCCAAGGGGGCGCACCAGCGCCGGAGTATGGAAGGCGCCGACCACTGCGGCTGCTCGCTCGCCGTTCTTCGTCGAGGCGGCCAGCTGCGAGCGCATCCACTCCTCCCGCCGCAGATCCACCTCCGAAACAGCCGACTCCTCCCGCAACGCCCAACCCGTCAGCAGCGCCGCCCGTCGCAGTGCCTCCGGTGCCGAGCCGGGTGCGGTCGCTTCTACCAGCCGGTCCCAGAGATCGTCACCGGGGCGGCCGGTAAGCCGGGAGCGCAAGGCGTCCGAAAGCCGGCCAGGCTCCTGCGCCGAGGTACCCCTTTCCCGCCACCCCCGGTCCGCCAGCGGCAGATCGCACGCCACGACCGGCACCTGTCGCCGCCCGGCCCACCGCACCGCCGCCAGTTCCGGGGAGAAGTCCGCGAACGGATAGAACGCCGGGCCGCCGCTGCCGTCCGCCGGTGCCGCGGCGAGGGCCACCGGGGCGCGGGTCTCCTCGTGGGCCAGCCACGGCAGCCACTCCTGCAGCTCCGCGGGCAGCTCGACGAGCAGCACGTCCGGCTTCGCCGCGTCCAGCAGCGCGGGCACCGCTGCCGCCAGGGAGGGCGCGTGGTGCCGTACGCCGATCAGATACGGCGCAGCTGGGTCGGTGAGGGCCGCGAGAGCCACCTCGGGGGTGTCGGACATGGGGTCACGCCTCCAGGACCGTGCGCAGGTCCCACAGCGTCCGCCAGGTCGCCGAGCCCTGTTCCGCGCGCCGTCGTACCGGACCGTCCCAGTAGCCGCGCAGCCGGGCCGCGTCGGCGGGATCGTCCTTGCGCACGACACCGAGGAGGTGGCCCGGGAGCAGGCCGAGGACGTCACGGTCACCGGGGAAGTAGGCGGCCGCCAGGGCCAGTGCGCCCGCCACCGAGACGGCCTCCGCCGTGCTCATCACCGTGGAGGGGCGCTCCACCTCCCAGCCCTCGGCCGACCGTCCCTCGCGCAGGTCACGGAACGCGGTGACCAGGGCCTCCAGGACCGCGTCGTCGACCTGGAAGGGTGCCCCGGCCCGCTCCACCGACGCCCGGGCCTGGCCCCGCACCAGGGCGGTCTCGGCGTCGAGGTCCGGGATGGGGCCCACGGTCTCGAAGTTGAAGCGGCGCTTGAGCGCGGCCGACATCTCCGAGACACCCTTGTCCCGCAGGTTGGCCGTGGCGATGAGGTTGAAGCCGGGTGCGGCGTGTGCCAACGCGTCTTCGGTGCCCGCCAGTTCGGGTACCGCGATGCGTCGCTCGGACAGCAACGACACCAGGGAGTCCTGGACTTCGGGGAGACACCGGGTGACCTCCTCGACACGGGCGATGGCGCCCCGGGACATCGCGGTGAGCACGGGGGAGGACACCAGCGCCTGGCGGCTGGGGCCCTGGGCGAGCAACAGGGCGTAGTTCCAGCCGTACTTGAGCTGGTCCTCCGTCGTGCCCGCGGTTCCCTGCACGACCAGCCCGCTGGTGCCGCACACCGCGGCCGACAGCAGTTCGGACAGCATCGACTTCGCGGTGCCGGGCTCGCCGACCAGCAGCAGACCCCGCTCGCCCGCGAGGGTCACCACACAGCGCTCGACGAGGGCCCGGTCGCCGACGAACTTGCCCTCCACCACCAGCCGGCGCGTTACGCCCTCCGGTACGTCGGCGCCGTCGGGGAGCCGCAGCGCCTGGCCGGCGCTGCCCATGACGAAGGTGACGACGGCCCGGGGGGTGAGCCGCCAGGCGGGCGGGCGCGGCCCGTCGTCGTAGGCCGCGAGGAAGGCCAGTTCGGTGGCGTACCGGTCCTCGGGCGGGACGATCTGGCGGAGCGGAGCGGTGCTGGTGGTCATCGGTGGCTGTCCTTCGAGGTGGTGCTGCGAAGCGGTACGGATCGTGGTCATCGGCGGCGGCCTCTGCGCGTCGCGCGCGTCGTCAGCTGCTCGTACGAGGGAGCGTCTCCCGCCAGTACGCGCTCCCAGGCGCGGGCGAACAGCTCCGGCACCGGGACCAGCGGGAGGGTGCGGTCGTTGTCGGAGACCGGGTAGAGGGCTTCCTTCCAGGTCTCCACCGGCAGGGCCGGGGCCTTCAGGTCCCGCCAGCCGCAGGGCAGGAAGAGGGTGCGGCCGGCGCGCGGGCGCTTCGCCTCGACGACCAGGTCGGTCGCCGCCAGTTCGGCGCGCGCCCTCTTCATGCGGGCGGGCCTCCAGCCGGTCCAGCGCGCACAGTTGCGGTCGGTCGGGTCGGGCAGCGCCAGCAACTGGAGGTAGAGCGCGGCCGCGTCCTCCCCGAGACCGTGGGCCGCGGCGACCTCGGCGACCAGCCCGGGCACGCCGACCGAGGGGTCCTGGGCGTACCCCGCGGGCCCCTCGGCGGAGAGGGCGCGGGCCAGGTCGTCACCGAGGATCGTCCGCAGCGTCCGTGGACCGGATCGGCTTCCCGCACCGACCAGGCCTTCGAGGAGCCCGAGGACCGGGTCGTCCGGGCCGCCCAACGCGGCGGGCCGGACCAGTACGGTCTCCATGTCCCGGTACCAGGGGCGCAGCACCAGCGCATCCCCGGCCCGCGTCCAACCGTGCGCGTCACCGCCACCGGTCTGCGGAAGGCCGTACACCTTGCGCAACTCGACCGCCGTCGAACCGCCCTTCTCCGTCCATGCGACACCGAGATCGAGCAGCAGCTCGGGGTCGGTCAGCCGATGGCGCAGCGCGGTGAGTCCCTCCGGCAGCGCGGCCCGCAGCGGATGTCCGTACGGCAGGACGTACGCCAGGGCGGCGAGACTCTCCACCGCGCCGGACAGCGCGTGCCGCGCGGGCACCGCCGAGGGGTCCTCGGGGACCAGGTCGCCGTCCTTGTCGGAGCGCAGCATGGTGGTCCGGCTGAGCCAGGGGGTGCGTGCGGGGTTGAGCACGGCCTCGGCGTACCCGCCGCCGGCTCCGGCGAGTTCGGCGCTCAGGTCCTCGGGCAGCCGTATCAGCGTGCCGAGCCGCTCGGCCCACAGGCGGCCCGCGGTGGCCGTGTCCGGTCCGGTCGTCCACAGGTCGGCCGGGTCGTCGGGCAGCAGTGCGCCGAGCAGCGCCCGCTGTTCCTCGCCGCCCAGCGAGTTCAGCAGCTGGGCGCCGAACTCCCTCTGACGGGGCTTCAGGCCGATCGCGGTGAGGTCTTCGGTGGCGGGCGCGTGCGGGAGGCCGGCCAGCAGCACGGTGGCCTGGAGGGGGCCGAGTCCGCCGCCGGTCGCGGCCACCACAGCCTCGGGGGCGTCGGACCGCCAGGGTGCGGCGCCCTTGTCCCGGACCAGCCGGGCCAGTTCGGCGAGCCGGTCCGCCGGGATCCCGGTGGTGTACCGGGTCTCGCCGGTCAGGGTGAAGTGCCCGACAGGGCCGAACGTGCCGGACGGGTCGTGGTCCAGCGCCAGCCAGTTGATCCGGCCCAGCCGGGGGTCGACGCTCTGGCAGCCGAGGACGACCACCGTACGGCCGTCGCGGCGCAGCACCTGTCCCGTCCGCTGCTGCTTGTGCTGCTCCTCGCTGAGCACGATCTCGCGCAGCGTGTCCCCGAGCGCCGGGAGCGGCCCCTCGGTCAGTGCCTCGAACAGCAGGAGCAGGGGCTCTCGCCGGGCGTCGGTGAGGGTGGGCGACGCGGCGCGGTAGGCGAGCGGCCGCAGGACGCCGAGGAGAGGCGGCCACACCATCCCGATGCCGGGGATCGTGTGCTCGTCGCTCCGCCAGCCGTCGCCGAGGGCGAGCGGTTCGCGGTCGGGCAGCGGCTTGCCGTCGGCGGGCTTCCCGGAGAGCACATGGTTCACCGCGCGGATCTGCCGCAGTGCGGTCCAGTCGCTCTGCCAGGTGTTCTGCAGACCGACAACGCCCGAGACGGCCTGGGACAGGGCGGGGTCCTCGCCGTGCGGCGGCCGGTAGTCGGCGAACATGCCCTCGGTGCGGTGCCGGGGCTGCCGTGGCCGCTCCTCGGGAGGCGTGGCGAGGGTCGCGGCCGACTCCGCGACCCGCAACGCGGCCCGGACGAGAGCGGCGACACCGACCAGTAGCCGCCGGTCGGTCAGTTCCGGCAGCGCCCGTGCCACCGCGGTCACGGCGACCTCGTCGGCGGCCGGCACCGCGGCCCTGGCCCTGTCGTCCTTTCCGGCCCGGGCCAGCGCCTCCCGCCGTTCGGTGAGCGCCGCCGCCGTCGCCCGCATCAGCTCACCGGCCGCCTCGTCGCCCAGGGTGCGCAGCACGGCCGACCCGCGCTCGTCGCGGGGACGCAGCGCGTGCCAGAACGCGACCGGCGGCACCAGCCGGGTGCCGGCCGCGTACGCCCCGCCGGACTCACCGAAGGACACCCGCCCCAGTTCGGTGCCGTCGTCCGCGTGCAGGGCGACGCTCTGGTACGTCTGCGCGGCGATCGGCTCGGCCCCGCCCGGCAGCCGCAGCGAGCCCAGCGGCACCCCCGGCACCCGGCCGTTGCGGCCGGCCTGCAGGGTGACCGTTCGTCCGTCCGGAGTGCCCGCGGCGGTCTCCTCGCCCTCCGTGCGCACCCACCGCCCGAGCACCGTGCCGTCGGTGCCGAACGGGCTGTTCTCCAGCCCGGGTTGCAGGGGCAGCACCTCGCAGGAGCCGTGCAGCAGCTTGGCGTCCTCGCGGACGGCCGAGGCCAGCAGCGCGGGGAGCGAGGCACGTCCGTGCTCGCCGCTCACCGGGTCGTACTCCAGCCACACCGTCTGCTTGCCGTGCCTGCCCTGGCGCCAGTACGTGGTGCCGTCGCCGATGACCGGACGGCTCGGCGGCAGGACCGTGTCCCCGGCATGCAGGGTGCGGCCACCCGTGGCGCGGCCGCCGCCGGGCAGCGGGATCGACGCGTTGGCCGTGTCGGTGCCGGACCGCCAGACCGGGATCTGCTCGCCGCCGGCCGGGAACACCTCGGTCGGACGGGCCGACCAGTAGCCGTACTGCTTGGCCCCCTGCCGCCACAGCACCAGCAACTCGCCGTCGGTGTACCGGAACACGGGCCGCTGCCAGCTGTCCAGATCGGCGGGCAGCCGCAGGTCGTGCGTGAGCAGTACCCCTTGCGGGCCGACGACGACCGCCTTGCGCCCGCGCGCCAGGATCAGTGCGGGCCAAGCCTCCGTGACCGAAAGGGAGTTGTCCTGGTTCTTGCGGACCTCGGCGTCGAGCAGCACCAGCGCCTCGTCCAGCGCGGGCCAGCCCAGCTCGTCCAGGATCCCGGCGCGAAGGGTGCGGCCGAGCACGGGTACGACGTCGTACTCCACGAGGCGCCGTACGGAGAGTCCGCTCTTCTGCATCACCGGACGGAAGGGCCGCAGCCGTTCCAGCTCCGTGTCGACCCCGGGCAGCCCCGTGGCGGAGGTGAACTCCGCCGTCGACACCTGCAGCCATTCGACCAGCACATCGCCGAGAACCGGGTGCTCGGCCACCTTGAGCAGATCCGTCGCCCCCTGCCCCCGGCCGAGCCCGGCGACGGCCCGGAACAGCAGGGTCCGGTAGCGGGATTCGGCCGCGATGGCCGTCAGGTCCCGCTGTCCGGGCCGCTTGTCGCGCAGCCAGCTGCTCAGCGGCAGATACACGTCCGTGTCCGCGTCGGGGACGGCCAGCGGGATCCGCTCCGCCACGCACAGGTCCAGCAGGTCGAGGTCGGCCCCGCTCTGCCAGCGCCCGGTGAAGAGGTCGACGGGCCGGCCGGTCGCGCGCAGCCGGGGCGCCATCCGTTCGACGAGGGCCAGTGTCGCGGGGGAGCGGTGCGGGGCCGCCGCCCCGTGCTTGCGGTGCAGCGTCCAACGGCCCAGCCAGTCCGCCGCGTCGGCCTCCCCGCCCTCGTCCGTCAGCAGCAGGTCCGCGCCGCACTCAGCCAGCAGCGCCAGCCAGAGCTCGTCGTCCTCCACCTGCCGGCCCAGCCCGGCCGGCATGATCTCCAGCAGCCGTGCCCGGACCTCCGGCCGGCGCTCGGCGACGGTCGGCAGCACGCTCCGGTAGGCGTTCCAGAAGGCGGCCGGCGCCCGCACGGCGGCAGGGGAGGCGAGCAGGTCGGCCACCAGCGCGCACTCCTCGGTGACCAGGTCCAGCTTCGCCGCCTTGACCAGCCCGCGCGCGTCCTGCGGGAGCGAGGCGTACGGCGGCATCCCGGCCGCGCAGCGCTCCACCGTCAGCTGCCGGAACTGCGCCCAGGCGGTGGCCGGTTCGAGCCGCCGGGCGAGGTCCTTCACATACTCCTTGAGCGCCTTCACCGTGAGCGCCCCGGCGAATGCGAACTCCAGGAACACCGCCCGCTGCCGCTCCTCGTCCACCGCGAGGGCGTGCACACGCTCGGCCTCGCGGGCCTTGCCGAAGAAGGCGGCCGCGTAGGTCGTGTTCTCGTACTGGAGGAAGACCCGTGCGGCCTGTTCGTAGAAGGTCGGCAGGAAGTGCGGGACCGCACGGCCGAGTTGCCCGCCGAGCGCCTCGAAGCCCTCCTTCGCGTTGCCCGGCTTGGACTTGGCCTGCCGGGCGAGTCGCTCGACGTCCTTGACCAGGGCGAGGGCGTGATGGCCGTTGGCCGGGTCGTGGACCAGCGCCCAGGCCGGGAAGCCGAGGGTCTCCCGGCGCACCTGGCCGACCTCGGGCGCCTCCGGATCACGGGCGAGGCCGAGGAACTCCAGGGCCAGGTCCTCGGCGTCACCGAGGGTGCCCGGCACCAGGCGGACCACCGCGCGGTCGTCCAGGGCCGGGTGGGTGTACGTGCGGGCGGTCAGGACATCGGCGTCCTCCCGCCCGGTCGTGCCCACGGGCAGGATCGCGCCGACGTCGAGCAACGCGGCCGCAGTGATGTCGTCGTACGTGCTCATGCCGCCCGCTCCTCGTCCTCGATGTCCCGCCCGGCGTACAGTGCCGCCGCCATCCGCATCCCCTCCGACCAGGCGACCGGCCCGACCTGACCGAGCTTCAGCGACCGTCCTGCCGGATCGGTCCACACCAACGGGCCGGTCTCGGTCTCGTAGTAGCCGTCGAAGTCGCCGACCCAGACCCGGGCCTCGACCCCGCGGCCGTCCTCCAGTACGGAGCACACCGCGTAGCCCCCGCGCACGCGGTACCCCAGCTGTGTGGCCCTGCCGTGCAGGAACCGCAGCTCCTTGAACACCCCGCCCGCGTACTCGTCGACCTGGCCGGCCTCCGGGTCCAGGGCGGCCGGGCGGTGCCAGACCTCGCGGAAGAGCTGCCGGGCCTTCTGCTCGACGCCGAGTTCGACGGCGAACTCCCGCAGTTCCTCCAGGTCTTCGAGAAGCACCGGGTGCGGCAGCCGGACCAGCTCGGGAGCGATGCGCACGGTGTCGCCGTCGAGGTCGACCAGGCCGAGCCCGCGCTCCGCGTCGGCGTCCCGCAGGAATCCGGCGACCTCGCCGTCGGCGCCGGTGACGACGAGGTCACGCAGCGCGGCCTGCCAGGCCGGATCAGGCCACACTCGGGCGAGAACATCCATCGGCACCGGCAACGACCGGGTCATCCACCGCTCCACGTCGGCCAGGCACTGCCGTTCGTGCCGTTCCAGCCACTCGACGAGCTGCCGCAGCCCCACCACCGCCGGATCGTCCGCCAGCTTCGAGGGCACGGACTTCAGCCGCCGCCCCGCCGCGTTGCGGCAGACCACCTTCCCGTCGTCCAGGGCCACTTCGTAGTCCCCGGCCGTCACCCACCCCATGCGTGCCTCCCCGCACCGCAGTGATCAAGTGATGGGGACTTTAGGGGAGGCCACTGACAACGCCCTCCACGATCACCGCGGGGACGGGAGCAGGTCGTCGAGGGCGAGCGGCTGTGGATGAGACCGATGGACGTCGAGGCCGAGGGGAGGAGCCCAGGGGAGGAACCGAAGGGAGGAGGGGACCGGGACGGATGCGACGGGTGGCGGCGCGGGCCGAGGCCGGAACGGCAACGACTCCGGTACGGCAACGACCCCGGCGCGGACGTGAAGAGCGTCCGGACCGGGGCCGTATGAGGATCGGGCGAGCCGTCAGCCCTGCCCAGACTCCTTCTCCCGCTTCAGGTTCTTCAGCCGTGCGCCCTCCTTGCGGACCTCGGCCTGCGTGGTGCGCTCCTTCTCCAGCCACTCGGGCTGCTCGCGCTTGAGCTCCTCGATCTGCTCGGTGGTGAGCGCCTCCGTCACTCCGCCGCGCGCCAGCCCCGCGATGGACACGCCCAGCTTGGCCGCGACCACCGGACGCGGGTGCGGACCGTTCTCCCGCAGCTCGCGCAGCCACTCCGGCGGGTTTGCCTGGAGCTCGTTCAGCTCGGCGCGCGAGACGACGCCCTCCTGGAAGGATGCGGGCGTGGCGGGCAGGTACACGCCCAGCTTCTTCGCCGCGGTCGCGGGCTTCATCGTCTGGGCGGTCTGGTGCGAACTCATGAGGTCAAGGGTATCGGCCGGGCGCAGAAGCCCCGACCACGGCCGATGACGGGCGGCCGGCCAAGGCCGCGGGCAGGCCGCCCACCGCGGCCGATGCGGGGCAGCCGTCCGCGGCCGGTTAACCTGGCCTGGTGACAGGCTCGGAGGAAACACCGTCGTTCCGGCTCGCGTACGTTCCCGGCGTGACGCCCGCCAAATGGGTACGGATCTGGAACGAGCGCCTGCCCGACATCCCCCTCACGCTCCACCAGGTCCCGCCCGCCGAGGTGTCCGACGTGCTGCGCGCGGGCGACGCGGACGCCGCTTTCGTACGGCTCCCGGTGGACCGTACGTTCTTCAGCGCGATCCCCCTCTACACCGAGACCACGGTGGTCGTCGTACCGAAGGACCACGTGATCACGGCGGCCGAGGAGGTCACTGTCGCCGACCTCGCCGACGAGGTGCTCTTCCACCCCCTCGACGATGTCCTCGACTGGGACGCGCCGCCCGGCGAGCCCGCCTTCGAGCGCCCGGCCACCACCGAGGACGCGGTGGAACTGGTCGCCGCCGGCGTCGGCCTCCTGGTAGTCCCGCAGTCCCTGGCCCGCCTGTACCACCGCCGGGACCTCACCTACCGCCCGCTCACCGACGCCCCCGAGTCGACCGTTGCCCTGTCCTGGCCCGAGGAGGCCACCACGGACCTGGTCGAGGACCTCATCGGCATCGTCCGCGGCCGCACGGTCAACAGCACCCGCGGCCGTCAGCCGGCCCAGGCATCCCCGGCATCGCAGGAGAAGCCCAAACGGGTGCAGAAGCCGGCGGCCGCCAAGGCGGCGTCCGCCGGGCGTACCGCCGGCGCCCGCACCACCGGCGCGAAGTCCGCCAAGTCTGCCAAGACGGCGAAGACCGCCAAGCGCGGAAAGCCCCGCCGCCGGTCGTAACGCCCCGCAGGGCCCCGCATCCGCTCCCGATCTGCTCCCACACGCCCTGATCACCTCCCCGGACTCGGGCCCGTGCGATGTCACGATGCCTCCGGACATCCCGGACATCCACCGCTGGAGGCGCCCGTGAGCCCTGAAGCAGCCCCGGACGAAGCCGTCGACCCCCGTGCGTCGTCCGCGTTCCTCGTCAACGAATCGCTCGGCTACCTGTTCCCGGCCGCTCTGCGCGTCGCCGCGGTCGTCGGTGTGGCCGACCACCTGGCGGGCGGGCCCCGCACCGCGGCCGAACTGGCCGAGGCCACCCGCACCGACGCGCGGAGCCTGTACCGGGTACTCCGGCTGCTGGCCACGCGCGGCATCTTCGTGGAGGACGCCGGCGGCCGCTTCCGGCTTACCTCCGTCGGGGACACCCTGCGCAGCGACGCACCCTGTTCGGCGCGTTCCGCCGTCCTGATGAACACCGACCGCAGCATGTGGCTGCCCGTCGCGGACCTGAGCCGCTGCGTGAGCGAGAGCACGTCGGCGTTCGAGCACCTCTTCGGGCTGCCGTTCTTCGAGTACTTCGCGCAGGATGAGGACACCGCCGATGTCTTCCACACCGGCATGGCCGCGATGTCCGCCGCGGAGAACGAGCCCATCGCCGCCGCCTGCGAGTTCCCGTCCACCGGCACGGTCGTCGACGTGGGCGGCGGCCACGGCGGCTTCCTGCTGGCGGTTCTCGACCACCACCCCGGTCTGCACGGCGTCCTGCTCGACCAGCCGCACGTTCTGGCCGGCCACCTCCTGGACAAGCCGGGGACCGCCGGCCGCTGGAGCATCGAGTCCGGAGACTTCTTCACCGCCGTACCGGAGGGTGACGTCCTCGTGCTCAAGCGGATCCTGCACGACTGGGAGGACGACCAGTGTGTGACCCTCCTCGACCGCTGCCGTGCCGCACTCGCGCCGGGCGGGCGGATCATGGTCGTCGACGCGGTGGTCCCGCCGGGCAACACACCCCATCAGGCCAAGACGCTGGATCTGCTGCTGATGGCGGTCCTGGTGGGCCGGGAACGCACCGAGCCGGAGTTCGCCGCGCTGTTCGAGGCCGCCGGTCTGAAACTGTCCCGGATCGTGCCGACCCCGACCGTGCTCTCGGTGGTGGAGGCGGTGGCCGCCTAGCTCCGGGCCCGGCCGGGCTCAGTCCTCCGGTACGTCCGGCCGCTCCTGCAGATCGGCGACCGCCAGGCCCAGCGCCACCAGGATGAATCCGACGGACGTGAGCAGGCCGAGCTGGAGCGCCTCGGTGGCCGGGCCGTGGTGGGCGAGGTGGGCGAAGTACACCGAGCCCACCACGGCGATCCCGGCCGCCGAGCCGACGCGCTGGCCGGTCTGCAGCACTCCGCCGGCCGCGCCGGCCCGCTGCACCGGGACCCGGGTGAGCGTGAGCGTCGTGTTGGGGGAGACCGTGATGCCGGAGCCGATCCCACCGACGATCATCGGCACCGCGGCGGCCCAGCCGATGCTGTCCGACGGCACCAGCTGTACCACCGCGATGATCCCGATCAGGCCCAGTGCCACCCCGCTGAGCCCGATGACGACGAGCGTGCGCCCGTGGCGCACCACCAGTCGGCCTCCGAGCGCGGCGCCGACCGCCGAGGCGGCGGCGAAGGGCAGCACGGTGACACCGGCGGCCAGCGCGCTGTATCCCGCCGCGTTCTGCAGGAAGAGGGCGAGGACGAAGAAGACCGTGGTGAAGCCCGCGAAGTAGCTGAAGCTGATCAGCGCGCCGAGTGTGAAGGACCGCAGCGAGAACAGGTTCAGATCGATCAGGGGTGCCCGTCCGAGCCGCCCCTGCCGTCGCTCCCAGGTCCAGAACAGTCCCAGCAGAACCGCGCCCACCGGCAGCAGCGCCCACTTCTGCCGGCCGGTCCACTGCTGCTCCTGCACCAGCGGCAGCATGAGCGCGAGCACGCCGGAGCCGAGGAGCAGCACGCCGATCGGGTCGAACTGCTCCCGTCTGCCCGCCGACCCGGGGAACCTGGGCAGCAGCCGTAGTCCTGCGATGAACGCGGCCACCCCGATGGGCACGTTGACGAAGAACACCCAGCGCCAGCCGTCGTCGGTGCCGACCCCGTCGATGATCAGACCACCCGCCAGCGGGCCCACCGCCGTGGAGACCCCGATGACACTGCCGAGCAGACCGAAGGCCTTGGCCCGTTCGGCGCCCTGGAACATCTGCTGGATCAGCCCCGAGGTCTGCGGCGCGACCAGGCCCGCCGCCGTGCCCTGGAGCAGCCGGAACGCCACCAGCAGGTCGGGGCTGGCCGCGAGCCCGCAGGCCGCCGAGGCCAGCGTGAACACGGCGAGCCCGATCAGGAACGCCTGGCGCCGCCCGCGCATGTCTCCGAGCCGACCTGCTGGCACGAGCGCCAGTCCGAAGGTCAGGGCGTACCCGGAGACGACCCAGGACTGGGCCGCCTCCGTGGTGCCCAGTCCCCGCTCCATCGAGGGCAGCGCCACGTTCACGATCGAGGTGTCGAGCAGCGAGATGAAACCGGCCGCGAGACAGACCCCTAGGGCCGGCCACCGCCGTTCGTCGGTGGCCGGCTGCTGCGGCTTTGCCCAGGTCGTGGTCATACGGCCACGCTATGCAGTCATTCCGGTCATCGCACGACCGGCGGAGCGAACGGCTGGCCCACTGCTCCTTCCGGGGGGGCTGCCGGCTTCCGCCCGGCGGCCGACCCGTGGCGACGATCAACGGTGTCGGCGCCACGGTGTCGGCGTGCTATGTCGGGGCGCGGTGTCGGGGCGCTGTGTCAGCGCGCGTACGACGCCTTCCGCGCCGTGGCCACGATCCGGTCGCCGTCCGCCTCGCCCAGCAGCCCGTGCCCTCGCAACAGGTCGTGCCCTGCTTGGGTGTGTAGTCCCGCACATGCCCGGGCGTCAGCCCGATGAAGTACGTGACCAGCGGCTTCTCGGCATCGGCCCGGTCCTGCTTGGAGCCGAGCACCTGGTTGTACAACGCCCGCTCGTAGTAGTCCATGTACGCCGGATCCTGCTCGTGGAAGCACAGCGCCCGGCTCAGCTTCAGCATGTTGTAGGCGCAGCAACTCTCTGCCGTGGTCGCGCCGATGGTCCCGGCGATGACGTCCCGCGCCTTCCAGAACTCGCCCGTACTGGTGCCGCCGATGCCGTACATGCGATGCGGTACGACCATGCCCCAGAAGTTCTTCGCCGCGGTGAGGTAACGCTCCTCGCCGGTCGCGTCGTACAGCCGGACCAGACCGGTGAAGGCCGGGATGTGCTGGTTGGCGTGCAGGCCGTTCAGCGCGTCGGTGTCCGCGGCGCAGGCGTCGATGAGGCTGTCGAGGTCGAACAGCCGGGCCAGCGCGAGATGTTCGGCCTTCCCGGTGAGCTGGTGCAGGTCGTAGACCGCCTCGACGATCCCGCCGAACTCACCGCTGGAGAAGATCCCCCACATCCGCTGGAGGGTGGCGGCGGGCAGCACGGACAGCCGGGAGTACATCCAGTTGCCCATGCCGGAGGCGAGGTCCAGCGCCCGCTCGTCGCCGGTCGCGGTGTGGGCGTCCAGCAGGCCCCGGAGGATCTTGTGCGCGGTGTAGTACGGCGCCCACACCTTCGTGTAGTCGCTGCCGGTCATCGACTCCAGCAGGATGAACTGCATCTCCGGACAGGCCGCGAGGAACCCGGGTGGCTGGGCCCGCCCCAGGTGCGGCGCAGGACCGCGTCGAGGCCGCGCCCCGAGGTGTCCCGAAAACCCGAACGGCGTACGGATAGCCGACCAGAGGATAAGGAGGAGGCGGGTGGGGGTCAACGGTTCCGGAGCGGCGGACTCGGACGACGGCCGGCCGACTCGACGTGGCGGCCCGCTCACCAGGTGTCGACGAACGGGCGGTGCCCCGGCTGCGGAAGCGGGCATCCCTCCAGCGCCGCCAGGATCCAGGCCCGCGACCCGGCCGGGTCGAGCACCGCGTCGATCTCCAGTGCGGCCGCCGTGTTGACGGCCTTCCCGCGTTCGTACAACTCGGCGACCCGCTCCTCGAAGACGCGGGCGCGCTCGGCCGGGTCCGTGATCGCCTCCAACTCCCTGCGGTGACCGAGCCGGACGGCCCCCTCCAGCCCCATCCCGCCGAACTCCCCGCTCGGCCAGGCGGCCGTGGCCAGCGGAGCCCGCGTGGAGCCGCCCAGCATGGCCATCGCCCCCAGCCCGTACGCCTTGCGCAGCACCAGACCCACCAACGGCACCCGCAGATTGGCGCCCGTCACGAACAGTCTCGCGAAGTGCCGTACCGTGGCCGTCCGTTCGGCGTCCGGGCCGACCATGAAGCCCGGGGTGTCGCACAGCGAGACCACCGGCAGCCCGAACGCGTCGCACAACTGCAGGAAACGCGCCGCCTTGTCGGCCGCGTCCCGGTCGATCGCCCCGCCCAGATGCATTGGGTTGCTCGCCAGCAGGCCGAGCGGCCGCCCCTCGACCCGCACCAGACACGTGAGGACACCGACCCCGAACTCCGGCCGCAGCTCCAGCACCGAGTCCGTGTCCGCGAGCCCCGCGACCGCCGCCCGCATGTCGTACGCCCGCCGCCGGTTCTCCGGCACCACCCGCCGCAGCAGCCGCTGGTCCGGCGCCCCCCAACTTCCCTGCCCCGACTGGAAGTACGACAGATAGCGCCGCGCCAGCCGCACGGCCTCCGCCTCGTCCGCGGCCACCAGGTCCACGACCCCGTTCGGTACCTGCACCGACAGCGGCCCCACCTCCTCGGGCCGGAACACCCCCAGCCCGCCGCCCTCGATCATCGCCGGCCCGCCCATCCCGATGGTCGCGTCGGGAGTGGCGATCACCACGTCACAGCAGCCCAGCAGCGCCGCGTTCCCGGCGAAGCACCGCCCCGAGACGATGCCGACCAGTGGAACCGTGCCGCTGAGCCGCCCCATCCGCTGGAAGGTGGCCACATCCAGCCCCGCCACGGCCGTGGTGTCCGTGTCCCCGGGCCGGCCCCCGCCCCCTTCCGCGAACAGCACCACGGGCAGCCGCCGTTCCCCGGCCAGCTCCAGCAGCCGGTCGGTCTTGCGGTGGTTCTGCAGCCCCTGCGTCCCGGCCAGCACCGTGTAGTCGTACGACATCACCACGCAGGGCCGGCCGTTCACCCGCCCGGTGCCGGTGACCATGCCGTCCGCCGGCGTGGAGCGGATCAGGTCGTCCAGGGAACGCCTCCTCCGCTGGGCGGCGATCGCGAGGGCGCCGAACTCGGTGAAGGAGCCGCTGTCGCACAGGTCCTCGATGTTCTCCCGGGCGGTTCGCCGCCCCAGCGCGTGCCGCTTGGCCACGGCCTCGGGCCGGTTCTCGTCCAGCCCGAAGGCGTGGCGCCGCACCATCTCGGCGAGGTCGTCGCGGACGGAGTCCGGATCGAACCCCTGCTCGGCGGGGGCGGCCGCGTGGTCGCCGGTCAACTCGTCCATGATGGCCAACGGCGAGCCCTCGGTGACGGTTTCGCCCACCCGAACGTGCAGCGTCCGCACCGTTCCGGAGCCGGGCGCGCGCACCACGTGCTCCATCTTCATCGCCTCCAGCACCAGCAACTGCTGCCCGGCGCACACCGGTTCACCGTCCGATACATCGACCGAGACGACGGTCCCGCCCAGCGGTGCGACGACGGAGCCCTCCAGAGACGGGGCGGCCACGCCCGTGAAGCCCTGCGCGAGCTCGGCCGCCACACCGGTGTGCGCCCAGAAGCGGGGCCGGGCGAGCACCTCCCGCAGGAGCGGGATCCCCGTCCGCACCCCCTCCACGCCGAACTCGCCCAACGCCCGGCGCGCCCGCGCGCAGGCCGCCTCGACATCGCCGTGCGGGACATGTGCGACCACCTTGGCCAGCAAGGGGTCGTATTGCAGGCCGACTTCGGCCCCGGACCTGACCGCCGTGTCCACCCGCACCCCCGGCCCGGTCGGCACGTCGAAGCGGGTGATCCGCCCCGCCCCCTCGGCATTCACCCGGGCCTGCACGGCGAACCCGCGCGGCGGGGCCGGAGCCCCCGACAGTCCGAGGCCGGCCAGCGTTTCCCCGGCCGCGAGCCGCAACTGCACACCGACCAGGTCGAGTCCGGTCACCTCCTCGGTGACCGTGTGTTCCACCTGGATCCGGGGATTCGCCTCGATGAACCAGAACTCCTGCTCCCTGACCAGGAATTCGAAGGTGGCCAGACTGGAGCAGCGGACCGCACGGGCCAACCGCAGCGCGCAGTCCAGGAGCCGTTCCCGCACCGGCTCCGGGAGGTCCGGAGCCGGAGCGATCTCGACCAGCTTCTGGTGGCGCCGCTGCGCGCTGCAGTCCCGGTCCCACAGGTGTGTGACGGCGCCGGTGGCGTCCCCGACGACCTGCACCTCGATGTGCCGGGCCCCCTCCAGCAACCGCTCCGCGTACAACTCACCCCGTCCGAAGCCCTGCTGCGCCTCCGAACGGCACCGCTCCCACGCTTCGTCCAGCTCCTCGGCCTGCCGCACGACCCGCAGCCCGCGACCGCCGCCCCCACCGACCGCCTTGACCATCACGGGCCCGCCCGCCAGCAACTCCCGTGCCCCGTCCGGACCGTCGGCACCGGCGAGCACCGGAACCCCTGCCCCGGCGGCCAGCTCGCGGGCCCGCGCCTTGTCCCCGAAGACCGCCAGCACCTCCGGCGAGGGGCCCACGAAGACGACCCCGCCCGCCGCGCACCGACGGGCGAAATCCGCGTCCTCGCTCAGAAAGCCGTAGCCGGGGTGGAGGAAGTCGCACCCCGCGCTCCGTGCCGCGGCGAGCAGCGCGTCACCGTCCAGGTAGCCGTTCAACGGCACGGCCTCGTCGGCCAGTTGTGTGTGCCCGCCGTCACCCTCGACGTACACCGCGACCGTACGCAGCCCGGCCTCCGCCGCGGCCCGCAGCACGCGCACGGCGATCTCGCCACGGTTGGCGACCAGCACGGCGGCAGCACCCACGAAAACCCTCCAGGTCACGGACGTCGACAACCGGCCAGGCCATGCTCATCGCCCCCGGCACCGACGTCAATGCGGTCACCGGACCGATCGGAGGAGCCAGTCGAACGCCATCTGTGCCGTGAACTCCGGCTGGCCGCCCGGCAGGAGCAGGTCGGCGTCGGCGAACTCGGGAGCGTCGGCCTGCGCGGCGACGTACGGGATCGCGATGCAGCGCATCCCGGCGGCGTGCGCCGCGGCCGCGCCCGGGGCCGCGTCCTCCAGGACCACACAGTCGGCCGGGGCGGACCCGAGACGGCGCGCCGCCTCCAGGAAGACGTCCGGCGCCGGCTTGCCGTGCGGCACCTCATCGGCCGAGACCGCCGTCCGCAGCTGCGCGTCCAGCCCCGTACCCGACAGGATCGCCGCGATGGCCTCGGGGGAGGAGCCGGAGGCCACCGCCATGGGCACGCCCTCGGCCGTCAGCAACTCCACGAGCTTCCGCATCTCCGGATACGCGGGCGTGCGGGTCCGGGCCAGCTCCAGATAGTGCCGGTTGGTCTCCGCGAGCAACTCCGCCACCGGGGGCCGGAGTCCGTACCGCTCCCGGAACAGGGCCAACGTCTCCAGTGTGCTGATGCCGACGAAGCGCTCGTGCTCCGCCCACGTGTAGTCCGGGACACCGTGCGCGGCCAGGGTCAGCCGGGTCGCCTCGTAGTAGTTCGGCTCGCTGTCCACGAGCGTTCCGTCGAGATCGAAGATGACCGAGAGGCTGCCGAGATGACTCATGGGACCAGCATGCCGTCACCCGCGTGCTGCCCGGCCGACCGACTCCACCAGCGGCAGCAGCCGGTGCGGGACTCGCTCGCGCAGCGCCACCTCCGTGCGGGTGCGCACCACGCCCGGCAGACTGATCAGCTTCTGGATCACGTCCTCCAGATGCGCGTTGTCCCGCGCCACCACCCGCGTCAGCAGATCCCCGCCGCCCGTGATCGAGAACGCCTCCACGATCTCCGGTACGGCGGCCAGCGCGTCCCCCACGTCGTCCAGGTGGCCCTGGGTGACCTCGATGTGCACGAAGGCCAGCACCGGGTGGCCGAGCGCGGCGGGGGAGAGAGTGGGGCCGGAGCCGGTGATCACACCGTCCCGCTCCAGCCGGTCCAGGCGCGCCTGCAACGTGCCCCGGGCGACCCCGAGCACCCGGGCGTACTCGCGCACGCTGGTACGCGGCTGCTCCAGCAGCAACCGCAGGATGCGGGTGTCGAGCTCGTCCACGGCCATGATGAACGACTGTACCAATGGCTCAGGGCACTGTCCGTCCGACCTGGTCCATTGGCCTTCTGGATGACAGCCGCTGTCGGCTATTGCTGGACCATTGGCCCAGCGATTTTGAAGACACTTGAGCCAGTAGCCCCGGCGATGCTCTCATGTCCGTGTCGATGGCGCTGCGGATCCCCGCGGCGCCATTTCTGTGCCGTCCGGTCCGAGTCGTCCGTGAGAGGGGAAGCAGTGCTGAAGAGGGTGTTCACGGCTCCGGACCCGGGGCGGGTGCGGCTGCGCTTCGCCGCGCGGGCCGTACTGGGGATCGGCCTCGCCGTCGTGGTCTGCGGACTGGCCGGGCACTCCCTGGTCGGCGCCGTCACCGGGGGGCTCGCCGCGCTGCTCACCTTGTTCACCGTTGCGGACGCCACGGTCCGCGGGCAGACGGTCACCACCGCGCTGCTGCCCGCCGTGGGTCTGCCGGTGCTCGCCGCCGCGGCCGAACTGCACGACGTACCGGTCGTCCGCGACCTGGTCTTCCTGGCCGTGGTCGGTGCGGGCGTGTACGCGCGCCGGTGGGGACCGCGCGGCCACAGTCTCGGCGTGTTCGCCTTCATGACCTTTTTCGTGGCCCAGTTCCTGCACGCCACCCCGGGACGGCTGCCCGAGCTGTACGCCGCCGTCCTGCTCTCCGTGCTCAGCGCGGCCGCCGTCCGCTTCGGTCTGTGGTGCTACGAGCGCCGGCTGCCCCCGGTGCCCGTGCCCGCCGCACCCGCCGGCACCGGCCTGGCCCGGGTGACCACCCGGCAGGCGGTCCAGGCGACCGCGGGTGCGGGCTTCGCGCTGGTCGTCGGCCAGCTGGTGTCGGGCCAGCGCTGGTACTGGGCGGTCGGCGCCACCTGGTGGATCTTCGTCAACACGGCCTCGCGCGGCGAGACGCTGGTACGAGGCTTCCGCCGGGTCCTCGGCACGGTCATCGGTATCGCGCTGGGCCTGCTCGTCGCCGTCCCCGTGCACGGCGCCCCCGTCCCGACCGCCGTCCTGGTGGCGGTCGCCGTGTTCGGCATCTTCTACACGGCCGCCGTCTCCTACACCTGGATGATGCTCTGGGTGACCCTGCTGGCGGAGCTGCTCTACGGTCTGCTCGGCGTCCTGAGCCCCGGCCTGCTGGCGCTGCGGCTCGCCGAGACCGGGGTGGGCGCCGTCGGTGCCGTACTCGCCGTCCTGTTCGTGCTGCCGGTCACCACCCACCTCACCACCGACGCCTGGATCCAGCGTGCCCTGCGCTGTGTCCACGCCTGCACGGCCGAGGCCGCCGCCCGCCTCGCCGGTGCCGTCACCGCCGACCCGGCACCCCGGGTGGCCGAACTCGAACAACTCCTCGGCCGGGTGCGGCTCTCGGTCGCCCCTCTCGTACACCCGCTCAACCCGATGCCCGGCCGTAAGCGCCGCGCCCGTCTGGTCCTCGCCCTGCTGGACGACTGCGCACGGGAGATCCGCGGCCTGGTCGCCGTCGCCGCCGACCCGGAGGCCTCGCACGACGCCCGCCTGGCCGCCGCCTGCTGGCGTGTCGAGGCGGCCGTGGCCGCCCTGACCAAGGGCTCGGAGCACATCACCGGCCCGGCCGAGCCGCCCACCGAACCCGCGCTCGCCCACCTGCACGGCCTGGAACGCGCCCTGGCCGAACTCGCCGAACCCCTGCGCGCCCCCTCGGGCTCCCCTCTGGTCGGCGCCTGAGACGCGCCGCCCCGGACGCCTTGGTCTAGACCTCAAGCTGCTACCGTCGGCCCGGGACTGGCTTGTACTGACTCGTACCGGCTCGTAGCGAGAGGGGACAGCGGTGGCAGAGGGCGGCAGGCGGCGGAGGGCGTTCATCGGCTCGTTCACGGCGGCGGGCGGCCCCGGGGTCGTCGCGGCAGCGGTCCATCCGTACAACGGCGCCCTGGCCCTCCTGGAGAGCGTCGACGGCGTGCCCGACCCGTCGTATCTCGCGCTCGCACCCGGCGGGCGCACGCTGTACGCGGTCAGCGAGACCGCCGACGGCGCGGTGGCCGCGTACCACGTCCACGACGACAAACCACGGCTCGCCGGACCGCCGGTCCCGGTCGACGCCAGCGGCCCCACCCATCTCAGCGTCCTCGACGGCCATGTCCTGACCGCCAACTACGGCTCGGGCAGCGTCACCGCCGTCCCCGTCCGCCCCGACGGCACCCTCGCCGGCGCCGCCTCCGGGGTCCTCCAGCACACCGGCTCGGGCCCGCACGAGCGCCGCCAGCGCGGGCCGCACGCCCACCAGGTGCAACCGGACCCCAGCGGCCGCTGGGCGGTCAGCGTGGACCTCGGCACCGACTCGGTCCGCGTCTGCACCCTCAAGGCAGGCAGCCTCACCCTCCACCGCGAGATCGCCCTGCGCGCCGGCTCCGGTCCCCGTCACCTGGCCTTCCACCCCGGCGGCGGATACGCCTACGTCGTCAACGAACTCACCCCGACCGTCACGGTCTGCCGCTGGGACGCCGGCACCGGCTCCCTGAAGCCCCTGACCGAGACCCCGGTGCTCCCCGGCGCCCCCGCCGGCGACGCGTACCCCTCCGGCATCGCCGTGTCCCCCGACGGCCGCTTCGTCTGGACGGCGACCCGAGGAGAGGACGTCCTGACGACGTTCGCGGTCGAGCAGGACCACCTGCACCTGACGGCGACGGTGCCTTGCGGGGGCCACTGGCCACGGGCGCTCACGGAGTCCGGCGGCTTCCTGTACGCGGCGAACGAGCGCTCTGGGAACGTCACGTGGTTCGCGGTGGACCAGATCACCGGCCTGCCCCGCTACGACGGCTCGGTGGAGGTCCCGGCGGCGTCCTGCATCGTTTTCGACTGAGGTTGCCTGGAGCGCCCCTGCAGGGGCGCGGGGCCGTATCGATATGCGGCTCCGCCGCATGGGCGCGATCAACCCCCACCGGCCTGCGGTCGAGATCGGTCCGCACCACCCCGGAAAACAGCCGACGGGGCCCTCTCGGAGAAAGGACCCCGTCGGGAAACACCTGCCCGCGTCAGCGAACCGGCGTCCCCTGCGGCTGCTGCGGCGCAATGCCGAGTGCCGTCGTGTACTTGGCCAGCGCCAGCTTGCCGATCGCCGGATACGGCCCCAGCGGTTCGGCGGTGGCACAACCGGCCTCCTCGGCAGCCGCGGCCAGCAGCGCGGCGTCGATCTCCGGCCCTATCAGGTACGGCGCCAGCGCCAGCTGCTGCGAGCCGGAACCGCGCAGCTGCTCGGCGACGGACGCGATCGAGCCCTCCTCGTCCAGCGCGGCGGCCATCACCGGCACGGCGAGGCGCGCGGCGAGCAGCATGCCAGTGATCCCGGCGGCCTGCACGGCCTCGTCGCCGCCCACGGAAGCGAGGACGATGCCGTCCGCGGCCGTCGCCACGGTGAACAGCCGGGCGCGGTCGGCGCGGGCCAGGCCCGCCTCGGAGAGGCGCACGTGCAGGGCCTCGGCGAGCAGCGGGTGCGGGCCGAGGACGTCGGTCAGGTCGGCCGCGACCCGGCTCTCCATGACAGCCTGGCGGAGCCGGCGCAGCAGCGCGCTGTCCGGGCCGGCCAGCAGCGGCACGACGACGGCGACCGGGCCGTCGGGCGCCTTGATGCCCTCGACACCGGCGGCGACGGCCTGCTCGTAGCGGGCGGTGCGCTCCTCGGCGGCATGGGCGAGCACGGACTGGAGGGTGGGGAACTCCCCGTCGTCCCCGTCCAGGTACCCGATCCGGGCATCCAGGCCGGGCAGCTCGGAGCGGGCGATGCTTACGACCTCCTCGGCGAGGCCGCGCGTGGCCGCGCTGGGCGTACCCGGCACCGCGAGGACGAGCGCGGGCGCATCCTCGGGCGCCACCAGCGGCTCGGGGCGGCGGTGCCGTCCGGGCTGGCGGGGGCGCGGCATTCGTACTGGCAGGCCGGCGGGCCCAGTGGGGGAGCTCATGGCGCCGCATGTTACTGGCTATCTGGGCTCCCCTGTTCGGGGAGGGTGCAGGTGAGCGGTATCCGTCCGGTTTTGTCTGATGAGTTACGCATGATTCGGAGGTGATCCCATCAACTGTCGGACACTTCATGTCCCGATGGGATCAATCACCTTTTGTGTGTACCACGGAGAACATCCGCTCATCACTCGGCAGGGTGAGCAGCCCGCTGACCAGGTCACTCGCCAGGCGCACCGCCCCGTGCAGCGGATCGCCCGCCGCCGGGACCTGCCGCGCCTGCGGCAGCAGAGCGGTCAACTTCTCAGCCAGTGGCAGGAGAAGCGGGTCGCCCAGCTGGCGCAGTCCGCCCGTGAGGGCGACTCGGGGTTCGCCGGCCGTGGGACAGACGGCGGCGGCAGACTCGGCCATGTGCCGGGCCGCCGCGCGCAGGATCCCGGCCGCGACCGGGTCGTGTACGGCGCACTCCGCGACCTGCGGGGCGAACGAGGCCAGTACGGCGGGCCGGTCCGTGCGCGGATAGAGCTGGCCGGGCAGCCCGGCCAGCGGCCCGAACCGCTCCTCGGCACACGCCCGCAGCGCGGCCGAGCCGCCGTCCCGCCCGTCGAAGGCACGCAGCGCCGCCTCCAGCCCTGCGCGGCCGATCCAGGCCCCGCCGCCGCAGTCGCCCAGCAGATGCCCCCAGCCGTCCGCCCGCCGCCATCCGGCCAGATCGGTACCGATCGCGATCAGCCCGGTACCGGCGGCCACCACCGCCCCCGGACACGGGCCCAGGGCGCCGATGTACGCCGTCACGGCGTCGGCGGCCAGCGCGACCGTCCGCACACCGAGCTCACGCGCCAGCGCGCCCGGCAGTTCGGCCCGCAGGGCGTCCCCGAGACCGGCCATCCCGGCCGCGCCGACGACGACCGTCTCCACCCGGTCCAGCCCATACTCGGCGATCGACGTCCGTGCCATGGGCAGGAGTTGTTCCAGCAGATGCCCCGGATCGATCCCCCGCGCCCCGGTGCGCACCGGCTCCCGTGAAACGCGCGGCACCGAGGGCTCCCGGCCCGGCAGGCCTACGACGGCCCGCAGCCCGGAGCCTCCGGAGTCGACGGCGAGAAAGCCGGCGGCGGGGGCGTTGCCGCCCGGTCCGCTCACGACAGGCGCCGGTCCGCCGGCATCGGCGAGGGGTGCGCGGACTCCGTCGCCGACCGGGGCGGGTTCACCGTGGGTGCGGGAGTGCCAGGATCCGGGCACCGGCGGCGAGCGGCTCGCCAGGCCCGATGACCATGACGCAGTGGCTCGATCACTGGCTGCAACGGGCTCCCCTCCTTCCCGGTGTCCGGCGGCGCGATCCGCTGGATCGGCTCGATGACCTTGATGCGGAGGAAGGGTAGCGCCGGGGGCGGCGGCCGTGCGCGGGGGCGTCCGCGGTTGTGCGGGACCCCGGTGTGTGCCAGTAGGGTGACGCGCTGTGGCACCACGACCCTTGCATGAACTTGTTGAAGCAGGCTGGGCGAAGGCTCTTGAACCTGTGGCCGAACGCATCGCCGCGATGGGGGACTTCCTCCGGGCCGAGATAGCGGCGGGCCGGACCTACCTTCCGTCCGGGGCGAATGTCCTGCGGGCCTTCCAGCAGCCCTTCGACGACGTTCGCGTCCTGATCGTCGGCCAGGATCCCTATCCCACGCCGGGGATGGCCATCGGGTTGAGTTTCGCGGTCTCGCCCGAGGTGCGCTCCTTGCCGGGCAGCCTGGAGAACATCTTCCGGGAGATGCACACCGACCTGGGGCTGCCCAGGCCCTCCAACGGGGACCTCACGCCGTGGACCGAGCAGGGGGTGCTGCTGCTCAACAGGGCACTCACCACGGCCCCGCGTAGCCCGGGCGCCCATCGCGGCAAGGGCTGGGAAGAGGTCACCGAGCAGGCGATCCGGGCGCTGGCGGCGCGTGGCAAGCCGCTGGTGTCCATTCTGTGGGGCCGCGATGCCCGTAATCTCCGCCCGCTCCTCGGCCAGTTGCCGGCGGTGGAGTCCGCTCATCCCTCGCCGATGTCGGCGGACCGGGGTTTCTTCGGATCGCGGCCGTTCAGCCGGGCCAACGACCTGCTGGTCCAGCAGGGGGGACAGCCGGTGGAGTGGCGCCTGCCGTAGGCCGACGACGTTCCGAGTGAACGTCTCTCGGCAGGTCCAACGGCTGGGCGGCCACGGTTCGTTCCCGATGTGGATGTGATGCTTCGCCCAGTCCGTTGGCCTGTCACAGCACCTCTGACCAGCCCATACTCCAGAACCTGACGAACCGGTAGGGTGGAGTGGCACGATGAGCGCAGCGGCGGCGGCAGGGACCTGGAAGCTCGGGGACCTGGAGGTGAACCGCGTCGGGTACGGTGCGATGCGGCTCACCGGCAACGGCATGATGGGCAACTCCGACGGCACGCCGACCGACCGCGACGCCGCGGTGCGGTTACTGCACAGCGCGTTCGAGCAGGGTGTCAACCACGTCGACACGGCTTCGTTCTACTTCTCGCCGCTGCGCTCCGCGAACGAGCTGATCAACCGCGCCCTCTCGTCCTGGCACGGCGACGTGGTCGTGGTGACCAAGGTCGGCCCGGCACGCGATCCCTCCGGCGAGTGGCTCCACATGGTCCGCCCCGACCAACTGCGTGGTCAGGTCGAGGAGAACCTGCGCCGGCTCGGCCGGGACCACCTGGACGTGGTGAACCTGCGCGCCGGCGGCCCCCGCACAGCCTTGATCGCCGAGCACTTCGGCGCCCTCGCCGAGCTGCGCGACGCCGGCCTCATCCGGCACCTCGGGCTCTCCGCCGTCCGGCCCGAGCACGTGGCCGAGGCCCGGACGATCGCGCCCGTGGTCTGCGTGCAGAACTCCTACGGCCTGGACTGGCGCCGCGCCGACGAGAACGGGCTGGTGGACCTCTGCGGGGAGCAGGGCATCGCCTTCGTCCCGTTCTTCGCGGTCGCCGGCCTGCGCCGGGAGGCGGCCGCGGTCCAGGAGCAGGACGCGCGCGTCCACGCGGTCGCCCGCGCCCATGGCGCGACACCCGCCCAGGTACGGCTCGCCTGGACCCTTCACCGCGGTCCGCACGTACTGGCCATCCCCGGCACCACCGACCCCGCCCATCTCGCCGAGAACATCGCCGCCGGCGCCCTCCGCCTGACCGAGGAGGAGCTGACCCTCCTCGACAGGCCGGGTGTTGCCGACAGCTGAACGCCCCGCCGTTCGCGAGGTACTGGACATCGTTGATCCAGCCGTGCATCAGCTGGCCGCTGCGCGGCCCGGTGCCGGCCAGCACCAGCCGGCGGACCAGCTGCGGGCGGATCAGAGTGAGCTCCCGGGCGACCATCCCGCCGATGGAGAACCCGAGAAGATCGATCCGGTTCGGTTCGAGCGCGTCGACGAAGGCGATGACATCGCGGGCCATCCGGGTGATGGTGGGCGGCACCAGCCCGGACGACAGACCGACGCCGGCGTTGTCGACCGTGATGACCTCACGGTTGGACGCGAGGGAGCCGAGGAGAAGCGGATCCCAGTTGGCCAGGTTGCCGCGGAAGTGCACCAGCATCACCAGCGGGACCGTCTCCGGAGCGGGAGCGCCGAACCGCCGGTAGGCGTATCTCACTCCGTTGGCTGCCTCGGCGAACTGGTTCGGGGCGGTCAGCGCGATGTCGACGGCGGACATGGTCGCTTCCCTTCAGCCGCTCACGGATCCCGCCCCTTCGCAGACGCTTCCTGGGTTCGTGAATACCCGCAGTGCCCCCGGCACGGCGACGCGCGCGGCTCCCGTCCGGCCGTAGACGCAACAGGAGACCCGCACCACGATTCCGCTCTCGCGACGGTGCCGCATCACGTGGGGCGCGTAGTGCCGGCGGGCCGGCAACCACGCGGGACCGGATCGATCAATGGCCCGGCGCTGCTAGAGGAACGGCGTCCCGGCGTCGAGCCCCGACAGCACCCTGCCGTACAGCTCCAGGTTGGCGGCGGGGTTGACGAACGAGTGCAGGCTCAGGGCGTTCAGGTCCCGCACGATCCGCTGGACGGGCACTTCCCGGTGCAGGGACGAGGCACCCGAAGCGGACCCGATCAGGTCGGCGGCCTCCTTGCACAACCGCGTCAGGTACCCGCACTGCGCCCTGATCCGCGCACGCTCCTGCATCGTGCAGGGCTCCCCGTCGGCCGCCCTGGCCTCGATCAGCCCCACGAAGTCGGCGGCGATCAGTTCCGCGGAGGCGACCTTCATCGTGGCCTCGGCGAACTGGAGATGTGTCACCGGGGCCTCGTGCTGGCGCTCGTAGACGGTGTACGTGATGCCCCGCTGATGGATGCGCTCCCCGAACTGCGTCAGAGCCGCCCGTGCCAGACCGAGGGCGTTCGCGGCCGTCCAGGCGCAGAACAGCAGCAGCACCGGCATCCGGTAGAAGGGGTCGGCGCTGTTGCGCCGCGACTCGGACACGCCCGCCAGCAACGGCCCGACCGGCAGGACGCGATGGGCGGGCACATGGACGTCCTGGGCGACGACGGTGTTGCTGCCGCTGGCGGCCAGACCGGAGACGTTCCAGTCGTCCAGCACCTTGAGCTCCGCCATGGGGATCGCCAGCCACAGCATCTGCGGCGGTCCGTCCCCGATGTGGGCCAGCGCGGTCAGCAGATGCCAGTCGGCGTCCTGGCAGCCGGTCGCGAAGGGGGAGCTTCCGCTCACCACGTAGCCGCCGTCGGCCGCGACGGCCCTCGAGCCCGGGATGAGAGTGCCGCCGACCCGTACGTCGGGACCGGTGAAGATCTCGTCCTGGGCCCGGTCGGGGAACAGGGCCGCGATGAACGCGCACCCGGCCTGGATCAACGCCATGAACCCGGTCGACCCGCACGCGGCGGAGACCTCGCTCAGCACGTCGACCTGGGTCCGTAACGAGGTCTGGTAGCCCCCGAAGCGGCGGGGGACATTCATACGGTGGATCCCGGCACCGGTGAGAGCCTGGACGACCTCGCCCGTCACCCGCCCCTGCTGCTCCGCGCGCAGGGCGTGCGAGCGGATGAGCGGCTGCAGCTCGCGCACGCGTTCGACTAGGTCGGTGTCCGATCGAGGTGCTGACGAACCGGCCAAGGGACGACCTCCGGTCTCGCGCCACGGGAGAATTCTCACCGTCGCGCCGATCCCGGCGACTGTCAACGCCCCGCCAGGGCAGCGAAGTCGAACCGCTCTCCGCCTGTGTGTCGAATTTCTCGAACACTTCTGGGCCCAGGCGTGCCGTTGTACAGTGACGGGCGCCTCCGACCTGCAGAAAGCGGGCGGAGAGCCGTCTTCTAGGAGTACGCGATGCTGCGCACCATGTTCAAGTCCAAGATCCATCGAGCCACCGTCACCCAGGCCGACCTGCACTACGTGGGATCGGTGACCATCGACGCGGACCTCCTCGACGCGGCGGACCTGCTCCCCGGCGAGCTGGTCCACATCGTCGACATCACGAACGGCGCCCGGCTGGAGACGTACGTCATCGAGGGCGAGCGGGGCTCGGGGGTCGTCGGGATCAACGGGGCGGCCGCCCACCTCGTCCATCCCGGCGACCTCGTGATCATCATCAGCTACGCTCAGGTCACCGATGCCGAGGCGCGTACGCTTCGGCCGCGGGTCGTGCACGTCGACCACGGCAACCGGGTCGTGGCCCTCGGCGCCGACCCGTCCGAGCCGGTCCCCGGATCGGACCAGGAGCGCAGCCCGCAGGCCGTATCGGCCTGACCGACGGACCAGGAGGGCGACATGAGCGACATCGAGATCCGCGACGACCGGGAGGCCGGCCGTCTGGAGGCGGTCGCCGACGGCGAAGTCGTCGGCCATGTCGAGTACTTCGTGCTGGAGTCGCCCTCCCGGGCCCTCGTGCCCGTCCACACCATCGTGGAACCGGAGCACGAGGGGAAGGGCATCGCGGGCTCCCTCGCCCGTGAGCTGTACGCGATCGCCGAGCGCGAGACCACCCCAGTGGCCCCGCTCTGCCCGTACGTCGTCAGGTGGGCCGAGCGCCACCCCGAGGTGGCCCCGGCGGCCGACCCCGAGCTGCTGCGCGCGGCGAAGGAGTGGCTGATCGCCCACCCCGGCCGCTTCTGAGCATCCGCACCGGTCCGGTCCGTCCCTCCCGTCTTCGACGCCCCGGGCCAGGGCATGGTGGCACCGGGCGGGCGTCGCCGCGGCGCGGAAGCGGGCGGCGGCGGACGGCTTACGCGCGATCCTCCGGCGACGACCGGCGACCGGCGAGGTCGCGGAGCGGGCCGCCACCGAGGCGGCCGTCCCCGACAGTCCGCGGCGATCGCCCGACGGCGGCCCCGGCCCTGACGGCCGCGGTACGGGCGGTGCGGCCACCCGGGGGAGTGCGCGAGCGCTGGTCGGGTACGTGGGGCAATAGGCCCCCAGAGGCGATGTCGAGCCACTGGCCGGAGGACACCATGACCACCCCACACCCCCCGGACCCCTACCCCAGCCCGGTACCCACCCCCGAACCACCCCCGGGTCCCGACCCGACCCCCACCCCACCACCCCCGGGCCCGGGTCCCACCCCGCCCCCGCAGCCCCCGGACCCCTCACCGTCCCCGATCCCCCCGGGTCCGGAACCCACACCCGCCCCGGAACCGGGCCCACCCCTGACCTGACAGCAACAGGCAGCCCATTCAAAACGCGCCTGATCGAACGTACCCCCCTGGGGCGCGGGGAACTGCGCGAAATCCACAGCGCACCCGCACCGGAGCGCCGTGCTCAGCCCCGACGCACCCCCCTGGGGCGCGGGGAACTGCGCAAAATCCACAGCGCACCCGCACCGGAGCGCCGTGCTCAGCCCCGACGCACCCCCCTGGGGCGCGGGGAACTGCGCGAAAACCACAGCGCACCCGCACTGAACCGACGTGCTCAGCCCCCACGCAACTGAGGGGTGCGGGGAACTGCGCGAATCCGCAGCTCCCCGCACCCCTCACCGACGAACGGCCGGGCTCACGCCGTGACTTCGCTCCGGTCTCCGCCCCACAGCGTGTGGAACGCGCCCTCACGGTCCACCCTCCGGTACGTGTGCGCCCCGAAGAAGTCCCGCTGCCCCTGCGTGAGCGCCGCAGGCAACCGCTCCGCCCGCAGCGCGTCGTAGTACGCCAGCGCCGCCGAGAAACCGGGCACCGCCACGCCCTCCCGGGTCGCCGCGATGATCACCTCGCGCCAGTCGTCCTGCGCCGCCGCGATCTCCCGTGCGAACGTCTCGTCCGACAGCAGGCTCGGCAGGTCCGCCCGCGCGTCGTACGCCGCACGGATCCGGTCCAGGAACGCCGCCCGGATGATGCAGCCGCCCCGCCAGATCGCGGACACCGCACCGAGGTCGATGTTCCAGTCGTACTCGTCGCTGCCCGCCTGGATCTCGTGGAAGCCCTGCGTGTACGAAACGATCTTCGACGCGTACAGCGCCTGCTCCACCCGGTCCGCGAACGCCGCCGCCTCCGCCTCGGACAGCGCCGTCGGCTTCGGACCGGCCAGCCCGCGGGACGTGGCCCGCAGATCGGCGTGGCCCGACAGGGACCGCGCGAAGACCGCCTCGGCGATACCCGACACCGGCACGCCCAGGTCGAGCGCGATCTGGACCGTCCAGCGGCCCGTGCCCTTCTGCTCCGCCTGGTCCACGACCACGTCCACGAACGGCTTGCCGGTCGCCGCGTCCACGTGCGCCAGCACCTCCGCCGTGATCTCGATCAGGTACGAATCGAGCCGGCCGGTGTTCCAGGTACGGAAGATGTCCGCGATCTGCGCGGGGGAGTACCCGGCGACATCGCGCAGCAGCTGATAGGCCTCGCCGATCAACTGCATGTCGGCGTACTCGATGCCGTTGTGCACCATCTTCACGAAGTGCCCGGCACCGTCGGGGCCGACATGCGTCACACAGGGCGCGCCGTCCGCCGCCTTCGCCGAGATCTTCTCCAGCATCGGGCCGAGCGAGTCGTACGACTCCCTGGGGCCGCCCGGCATGATGCTCGGTCCGTGCAGCGCGCCCTCCTCACCGCCGGAGACGCCCATGCCGACGAAGTGGATGCCCTGCTCGCGCAGCGCCTTCTCCCGGCGGCGAGTGTCCGCGAAGTGCGCGTTGCCGCCGTCGATGATCATGTCACCGGGTTCCAGCAGCGGCGCGAACTCCTCGATCACCGCGTCCGTCGGACCGCCCGCCTTCACCATGATGACCAGCCGGCGCGGCCGCTCCAGCGCCTGGACGAACTCCTTGGCGGTCTCGGCCGCGATGAAGTCGCCCTCGTCCCCGAAGTTCTCCACCAGCTCGTGTGTCTTTGACACCGTGCGGTTGTGCAACGCCACCGTGTAGCCGTTGCGCGCGAAGTTCCGGGCGAGGTTGCGGCCCATGACCGCCAGACCCGTGACGCCGATCTGCGCCGAAGTGCTCATACCGCCTGCTCCTCAAAGATCAAGTCGATCCCGTAGCACGTGCAAGGGATGCTGCCGCCGCTCATGACCGCCAGTATTGCCCAAAGGCCATCCTGACTCGCCGTCCGACCGGCCGCACTTGCAGATACGGACCAGACGGTGCCGACGCCTCAGTAACCTCGCGAAACGCTTCACGGAGGCACTGAGTGGCCGACAGGAATTGACTCCATGTCAACTCCGTCCGTCGCCCGGCCGGTTCGGTGCGTGACGGCGCGTGACGGCCGTGCGTGGAGGGGCGCGAGGCGGCTGATTGCCGTCTTGTCATGGCCTGTTCGGGGCACTTACTTTTGGCCTTCTTGACGCGCGTGGCGAGGGGGCATCAGACATGGCCGAACGCGGCCGGCACCGCCGGTACCAGCCCAACAGGATCAACCGTGCCTCGCTCACCGTCACGGCGGGCGGTGCCGGGCTGGCGATCCCGCTCGCCGCCGCCACAAGCGCCGACGCGGCCTCCATGTCCACCTGGGAGAAGGTCGCCGCCTGCGAGTCCAGCGGCGACTGGGGCATCAACACCGGCAACGGCTTCTACGGCGGGCTCCAGTTCACCCAGTCCACCTGGGAGGCCTACGGCGGCACCGGATATGCGCCGCGTGCCGACCTGGCCACCAAGGACCAGCAGATAGCCGTCGCCGAGAAGGTCCTCGACGGCCAGGGGCCGGGCGCCTGGCCCGTCTGCTCGGTGCGGGCCGGTCTCACCCGCGGCGGCGGCACGCCCGACGTGCACACCGAGAGCGTCCACACCCGCCCGGCCAAGAGCTCGGTACGGGACGTACGGCCGCAGACCACACCGCAGTCCCGGGCCGGCAAGGCCGAGATGTACACGGTGGTGCGCGGCGACACGCTCTCCGGGATCGCCGAGGAGCACGATGTCGCCGGCGGCTGGCACCGCCTGTACGCGGCCAACCGCGCCACGGTCGGCTCCGACCCCGACCTGATCCTGCCGGGCCAGCGGCTGAGCCTGACGGGCAAGGCCGCGAAGGCCGAGTCCTCGGCGAAGAAGGCCGCCACGAAGACGAAGGCGAAGAACAAGGCGAGAACCACGGAGAAGACCGAGGCGAGGAAGGCCTCCACACACTCCGGGCACTCGCTCGTCGCCCCGGTCGACGCCGCCATCGGCACGCCGTACCACGCGTCCGGCTCGCACTGGTCGAAGGGCTACCACACCGGCGTCGACTTCCTCGTCCCCACCGGGACCTCCGTCAAGGCGGTCGAGGCCGGGGAGGTCGTCACCGCGGGCTGGGGCGGCTCGTACGGCTACCAGGTGGTGATCCGGCACGCCGACGGCCGCTACACGCAGTACGCCCACCTTTCGGCGATCTCCGTGCGGGCCGGCCAGAGCGTGTCCACGGGCCAGCGCATCGGCCGCTCGGGTTCCACCGGAAACGCCACGGGCCCGCATCTGCACTTCGAGGTACGGACGGGGCCCGAATTCGGCTCGGACATCGACCCGGTCGCCTATCTCCGGGCCGGCGGTGTCACGGTCTGAACATCGTCTCCCGGCCGCCGTCCGGATCCGACGGGCGGCTCCCGACCCGGGGAGGCGTCGGGAACCGAACCGGCCAGGGTGTCCCGGCTCGGGTCCGTATCGGGAACCGAGCCCCGTCTCGCGGCCCGGTGTGTCGTCAGGATTTGACCCGTGTGCGGTGTCGGTCCGCCAGCGGACCGTGCACATAGCCGGCGGCGGGCAGCAGCACGTCGGCCACCTCCGCCGTGGACGCGGTGCGCTGCTGCGGCATCTGGAGCAGGGCCGGGCGCGTCTCGCCGTCCGCTGCTTCGGCGAGCATCGCACGGGTCGCCGCCGACCGGGCTCCCGCCACATCCGCATCCGCCAGACCGGCTTCCGCCAGCTCGACCAGCGCCTCCACCAGCGGCTCGGGCGAGGCCCCGGCGATGGGCTCCGGCTCCACCGGGTGCGGGGTGCGCTCGATGCGCTCGGTCGTCAACAGGATCAGGCCGCCCGCCGCCACCACACCGCAGCCCAGTGCGAGCAAGGTGCCGGTGGCGCCGTAGCGGAACGTCTCGCCGAACATCGTGATGCCGACCGCGGCGGCCAGCACCGGGTTGACCACCGTCAGCGTGGCCAGCGGCGCGGCGAGGCCGCCGCCGCGGTACGCGGCCTGGGAGATCAGGACACCGGCGACGGCATAGGCGCCGATCACGCTCAGCCAGAGCACGTCGGCCGTGGCGATGCCGCCGTCCCAGTCGATCGCCACGACCTTGGTGAACACCGAGGACATGCCGAAGGCTATGCCGGACGCGGTCGCGAGCAGCACGCTGCGCACCGCCGGGTGCCGGTGCGCGGCCCGTCCCGCGATCATCAGCGCGACGACCGCCCCGCCGGTGACCATCGCGACGCCGATCCGTCCGGCGGAGTCGAGGGCGTGCGAGTCGGAGGAGCCGACCAGGGAGAGCAGACCGGCCAGCCCCACGGTGGCCATGATCGCGCCCCGCCAGGCGGTGGCACCCGCCCGGCGGCCGACGAACAGGGCCGCCATGGGCAGCGCGAACACGATGGTGAGCGCACCCAGCGGCTGGACCAGGCTCAGCGGGCCGTAGGCCAGAGCCACGACGTGCAGCAGGCCACCGATGCCGTTGAGCGCCATCGCCCCCCACCAGCTCGGGCGGCGCAACGGCGCGTACTGCTCGGCGGGAGAGGAGACCGCGACCTGCTCCTGCACGATCGCTCCGCCGGCGTAGGCGACGGCGGACACGAAGGACAGCAGCACGGACAACGCGAGGGCGCTCATGTACGGCTCCTCTGCGTCGGACAGGACCTCTTGGTCCCGTGCGGTGATCGGTCGGCTTCCATGAGCAACACTCTGCCCGCCCCGCTGCTTCCCGTCGTCGTACCTGAGCACCCAATGCGTCGTACTACCGATGGAGTACGGCAGGACCCTGATCATCCCCAGGGTGGGTAACGCAGGGTGGAGGACCGGGCGGCCGGACTCTCAACAGTCCTGGTACTACTGCTGTTCGTGGATCTGGACCCCGACCTCGCCGCGCTCCGGCCGCTCGGCGGCTTCTTCGTCCTGCGCACGGCCCGATCGGCGGCCGGAGGCCCGGCGCGGGCGCGCATCGACGGGCTGCCGACCCTCGAACAGGCCTACAGAACAGAGATATCGGATGATCAACGGGATGTGGTGACTTTCCGCGTGGAGACGGTCAAACAGCGTCTGCGCGCGTCCGAGCCCCGGGTCGCCGCCTCCATCGCCCAGCAGGGGCTGGCCGCCCGGCTCTGGTCCGTGGCGCTCGGCTGCGCCGTCCGGTACGGCCGCCTCCCGGACCTCGACCCCCGGCTGCTGCACTGGGACACCGGCGCCGGCGCCCCCGACGACCTCTGGCTCGCAGCGGTACGCCCGCTGCCCGGCACCGCCGAACCGGCCACGCTCGCGGCCGCCGTCCTGCACGGTCATCTGCAACCCCTGGGGGAGGCCCTGCGGGCCCGTTACGGCGTCGCCGGCGGCCTGTTGTGGGGCAACGCGGGGTCCGCGCTGGCCGGAGCCGCCCGCGAACTGGACCGCTGGGCGCGCGCCCACGGACGTAGCGACGTCGCCCACCGGACCCGGACCCTCACCGCCGCCCTCTTCGCGCACCCCCTGCTGAGCGCCACCGGCACCCGCACCGGCCCGGCCTTCCGGCGTCGCAGCTGCTGCCTCTACTACCGGGTACCGGGCGGCGGGGTCTGCGGTGACTGTTGTTTCACACAACCGCCGCGCTCTTCCCCGCGCGCCGTATCTGGGTGACCATGGACCAACCGGGCGTGGAGAGCGAGGGGTTGCGGGTGCGAGTCGGACTGCTGACCCGGGAGTACCCCCCGGACGTCTACGGCGGTGCTGGTGTTCATGTCGAGTTCCTCGCCCGGGAGTTGCGGCCCCTGGTCGACCTGGAGGTGCACTGCTGGGGCGAGGGCCGCGGGGTCGGCGTCGTCCGGCACCGCCCCTGGTCCGCGCTGGACACCGCCAACGACGCGCTGCGTACCTTCTCCGTGGACCTCGCCATGGCCGCCGGCCTCGAAGGCCGCGAACTGGTGCACTCCCACACCTGGTACGCCAACCTCGCCGGCCATGTCGCCAAGATGCTGTACGGCGTCCCGCATGTGGTGACCGCGCACTCGCTGGAGCCGCTGCGCCCCTGGAAGGCCGAGCAACTCGGCGGCGGATACGCCCTGTCGAGCTGGGCCGAACGCAGCGCCATCGAAGCGGCCGACGCCGTGATCGCCGTCTCCGGGGCCATGCGTGCGGACATCCTCGGCTGCTACCCGGCGCTGGATCCGGCCAAGGTCCACGTCGTGCACAACGGCATCGACACCTCCCTCTACCGGCCCGACCGCTCCACCGACGTCCTCGCCCGGATCGGTATCGACCCGGGCCGCCCGTACGTACTGTTCGTCGGCCGTATCACCAGGCAGAAGGGTGTGCCCCAGCTGCTGCGCGCGGTACGGGACATCGACCCGGCGGTGCAGGTCGTGTTGTGTGCCGGGGCGCCCGACACCCCGGAGATCGACCGGGAGTTCCGCGAGCTCTTCGAGGAGCTCAGCCGGGTCCGTGAGGGCGTGCACTGGATCCCGCAGATGCTGCCGCGCGCGGACGTCATCCAACTCCTCACGCACGCCACCGTGTTCGCCTGCCCCTCGGTGTACGAACCGCTCGGCATCGTCAACCTGGAGGCAATGGCCTGCGGTACGCCGGTCGTCGCGTCCCGGGTCGGCGGTATCCCGGAGGTAGTCGAGGACGGCAAGACGGGCCTGCTGGTCGATCTCGACGACGACTTCGAGTCGGGCCTGGCGCGGGCGCTGGACGAGATCGTCGGCGACCGGGAGACGGCCCGGCGGATGGGCGAGGCCGGACGGGAGCGCGCCGTGGGGGAGTTCGGCTGGGACGCCGTGGCCCGGCGCACGGTCCGGCTCTACGAGCAGATCCTGAAACCGTCGTAACCAGAGATTCACAGGCAGGCGTAACTAACAGGCCGCCTGTTCGACGAGATCCCGATGCAGGCTTAGCGGGAGTGCTCCGAGGGCAAGGATGGAGCACCAGGGTGAGGGGAGCGGCCATGCGTCGTGGTGGGCCTTCGGTACTCGGGATCGTGCTCGCGGGCGGGGAAGGCAAACGCCTGATGCCGCTGACCGCCGACCGTGCCAAACCAGCTGTGACCTTCGGCGGGACATACCGCCTGGTCGACTTCGTTCTGTCCAACCTGGTCAACGCGGACGTGCTCCGCATCTGCGTGCTGACCCAGTACAAATCGCACTCGCTGGACCGGCACATCACCACCACCTGGCGGATGTCCAGTCTGCTCGGCAACTACGTCACTCCGGTACCGGCCCAGCAGCGGCTCGGCCCGCGCTGGTACCTGGGCAGCGCCGACGCGCTGTTGCAGTCCCTCAATCTCGTCCACGACGAACAGCCCGACTACGTCGCGGTGTTCGGCGCCGACCACGTCTACCGCATGGACCCGCGGCAGATGCTCCAGCAGCACATCGAGGGCGGCGCCGGGGTCACGGTCGCGGGCATCCGCATCCCGCGCGCCGAGTCCTCGGCGTTCGGTGTGATCACCCCGGGCTCGGACGGGCAGACGATAGAGACCTTCCTGGAGAAGCCGGCCGACCCGCCGGGGCTGCCGGGCGCCCCCGACACCGTGTTCGCCTCCATGGGCAACTACATCTTCACCACCAAGGCACTGGTCGAGTCGCTGCACCGGGACGCCGAGGACGACGACTCGGTGCACGACATGGGCGGTTCGATCCTGCCCCAGCTCACCGCCCGCGGCGAGGCCCAGCTCTACGACTTCGGCACCAACCACGTGCCCGGCGAGACCAGCCGCGACCGCGGCTACTGGCGGGACGTCGGCACCCTCGACGCGTACTACGACGCCCATATGGACCTGATCGCCGAGCGGCCCGCCTTCAACCTCTTCAACCGCAGCTGGCCCATCTACACCCACTCCTACCAGCTCTCCCCGGCCCGTTTCAATGCCGGCGGCATGGCGAGCGAGTCCATCATCAGCGCGGGCTGCCTGATCCGCGGTCAGGTCACCCGGTCCGTGCTGTCACCGGGCGTACGCGTGGACCCGGGCGCGGTGGTCCAGGGGTCGGTGCTGCACGACAACGTCATCGTGGGGCGCGGTGCGGTGGTGCGCGGCGCGGTCCTCGACAAGAACGTGGAGGTCCCGCCCGGCGCGACCATCGGCGTCAACCCGGAACGGGACGCCGAGCTCTACACCGTCTCGAAGGGCGGGGTGATCGGCCTCGGCAAGGGGCAGTTGGTCTCGTAGCCCCGCCACGTCCGATTTCACAACCCCACTACGTCCGATTTCACCGCCCCCATCGTCACGGGCCCGGCGCGCTGTTCCCGCGCCGGGCCTGACTTTTGTGCGACGCGCCGCGCGTGAAAACCCCTATTTGCGGGGCTTTTCGGCTTTCCCCCCTCACGATGCAGACAGCGATGTCGAACTTCGGAGGTCATCCGACATGAGAGGGACCCGGCGCACACGGCTGTGCCTCGCCGGGGTGCTGACAGCGTCCGCGCTGCTCACCGCCCCCGCCGCAGGAGCCGCCGAACCGGCCGACGGCCACCTCGCCGACCTGGTGGACCCCTTCATCGGCAGCCAGGACGACGGCAACACCTTCCCCGGCGCGGCCGTGCCCTTCGGCATGGTGCAGCTCTCCCCGGACACCGGACACAGCACCGGCTACGACTACTCCCAGCACCGGATCCGCGGCTTCTCCCTGGTCCACCTCTCGGGCGTGGGCTGCGCCATCGGCGGCGACCTGCCCGTGCTGCCCACCACCGGGTACGTCACTCAGACGGACTACGCCAAGTACGCCGCCGGCTTCCGCCACGCCGACGAGGCGGCGAGCCCCGGCTACTACCGCGTCGGCCTCGACTCCGGAGTCCGGGCCGAGCTCACCGCGACCGCCCGCACCGGCGTGCAGCGCTACACATTCCCGGCCACCACCAAGGCGAACGTCCTGCTGAACGCGGCCCAGGCGCTGCACAAACCGGTGAGCAGCAAGGTCGAGATCCTCGACGACCACACCGTCCGCACAAAGATCACCGGCCACGGCTTCTGCCGGGACACCGCCCCCTACACCGTCTACACGGTCACCCGCTTCAGCCGCCCGTTCACGGCGTACGGCACCTGGCACGGCACCACGGTCACCCCCGGCGCCCGCACCGGAACCGACGGCGCCTACGTCCGCTTCGACACCACCCGCGACCGTACGGTCGAGGCGACCACCGCCCTGTCGTACGTCGACGCGCACGGCGCCGAGGTCAACCTGCGTGCCGAAGGCGGACGTTCGTTCGACAGCGTGCGGCGGCAGGCCCGGGACGCCTGGGAGCGGCGGCTCGCCGGCGTACGCGTCCGGGGCGGCGGTGCCACCCTCCGCCGTACCTTCTACTCGTCCCTGTACCGCACCTTCCTCGCGCCCACCGTCGGCGGTGACGCCGACGGACGCTACACCGGCTGGGACCGCCGGATCCACCGCGCGAAGGGTTTCACCTACTACCAGAACTGGTCGCTCTGGGACACCTACCGCACCCAGGCCCAGCTGCTCGCGCTGCTGGCTCCGCGCGAGGCCCGTGACATGGCGCTGTCGGTGCTGAAGATCGACGAGGAGGGCGGCTGGCTGCCCAAGTGGGGCTACGCCACCGTCGAGACGAACATCATGACCGGCGACCCGGTCACCCCGTTCCTGACCACCGCCTACCAGATGGGCCTGTTGAAGGGGTACGAGGAGCGGGCGTACCGGGCGCTGAAGAAGAACGCCGACGGCGTGCCGCCGGCCGCCAACGCCGGGGTCGGCCGCGAGGCCAACGCCGAGTACCTCGCGAACGGCTTCGCGCCGTACGTCAAGGGCCGTCCGCACACCAAGGTCGGCGACTCCGACTACGACCACGGCGCCTCCGTCACCCTGGAGTACGCCCTCTCCGACGCGATGCTCGCCCAGATGGCCCGGGACCTCGGCCATGTCGCGGACGCGGCCCGCTATGCCACCCGGGCCCAGTACTACCGCAACGTCTTCGACCCCTCCACCGGCTTCTTCCGCGCCCGCGACGCCTCCGGCGCCTTCACCGGGAACCCCGACCCGGCCCGCGGCATCGGCTTCCACGAGGGCACCGCCTGGCAGTACCAGTGGCTGGTCCCGCAGGACCTGCCCGGCGTGATCTCCCTGATCGGCGGGAAGCGCGCGACCAACGCCCGGCTGGACTCCTTCTTCGCCTACGGCAAGCTGCTCGCCGACCCAGCGAAGACCGCGCGCCAGGTGTGGGTGCACGGCAACGCGTACGCCTACTACAACGCGGCCGTCTACAACCCGATGAACGAGCCCGACCTCATCGCGCCCTACGCCTACCTCTCCACCGGCCAGCCCTGGAAGACCACCGACGTGGTGCACGCGGCGCTCACCCTGTTCACCGACGGGCCGAACGGGATGACCGGCAACGACGACCTCGGCACCATGTCCGCATGGAACGTGCTGTCGTCGATCGGTCTCTTCCCGGTCCAGCCCGGATACGACACCTGGGGACTGTCCACGCCCGTCTTCGACCGGATCGACGTCCGCCTGGACCGCCGCTACTGGCCGAGCGGCGGCTTCACGGTCACGGCCCCCGGAACCTCGGCCACCGCCCGCTACATCCAGCGGGCTCGGACCGACGGGAAGGGGTACGGCCGGACCTATCTGACGACGGGTTCGCTGCGTTCCCTGCGCTCACTGGCGTTCACGGTCGGCCCGCGCCCGTCAGAGTGGGGTACGTCACCCGAGGCGGCGCCACCGGCGCTGAGATGACCTCAGGTGTCCCTTGAGCCCCGCCTCTTTCGGAGGAGGCGGGACTTAATCTGCTGTTAACTGAGCGTAGCGTGATCGTACTTGACCGTAATCAGGTGTCGGCGTTTGACTGCTCATCCACACCTTCGTCGACGCGAGGCAAGCCCCTTGACTGCTGACCTGCTCGCTCCTCTCGACCTGGCGTTCTGGAACATCGAGTCCGACCGGCACCCGATGCACCTCGGCGCGCTCGGCGTCTTCTCGGCGCACTCGCCGACCGCCGGCGCCCACGCCGCCGATCTGCTCGCGGCCCGGGCCGCCGCCGTGCCCGGACTGCGCATGCGCATCCGCGACGTCTGGCGGCCGCTCGCGTTCGGCGGCGCCGCCCGCGAGACCGACCCGGACTTCGACCCCCTCAATCACGTCCGGCTGCACGCGCCGACGGCCGACTTCCACGCCGTCGCCGGCCGGTTGATGGAACGCCCGCTGGAGCGCGGCCGGCCGCCCTGGGAGGCGCATGTACTGCCCGGCGAGGACGGGGTGTCCTTCGCGGTGCTGTTCAAGTTCCACCACGCGCTCGCCGACGGACTGCGCGCCCTCAAACTGGCCGCGGGTGTCATGGACCCGCTCGACCTGCCCGAGCGCACCCCCCGGTCGATCGAGCCGCCGCGCCCCATGCTCGCGCTGCCCGACGTACGCAGGGTGCCCGAGCTGGTACGCGGCGCCCTGTCGGACGTGGGCCGGGCCCTGGACATCGGCGCCTCGGTCGCCCTGTCCGCCCTCGGCGTGAGCTCGTCCTCCGCGCTCAAGTCCACGCCCACCGGCACCCGCTCCATCGCCGGGGTCGACCTCGACATCGACGACGTGCACCGAGTCCGCAAGGCCGTCGGCGGCACCGTCAACGACGTCCTGATCGCCGTCGTCGCCGGCGCGCTGCGCCGCTGGCTGGAGGAGCGCGGCGACGGCACCGACGGCGTCGCCCCGCGCGCCCTGATCCCCGTCTCCAAGCGCCGTCCGCGCACCGCCACACCACAGGGCAACCGGCTCTCCGGCTATCTGATACGGCTCCCGGTCGACAACCCCGACCCGCTCGCCCGCCTCGACCGCGTCCGCACGGCGATGGTCCGCAACAAGGACGCGGGCCCCAACCGGGGCGCCGGTGCCGTCGCCCTGCTCGCCGACCATGTGCCGGCGCTCGGGCACCGGCTCGGCGGACCGCTCGTCGGCCAGGCCGCCCGGCTCTGGTTCGACATCCTGGTCACCAGCGTGCCGCTGCCCGGCCTCGGCCTGCGCCTGGGCGGCGACCCGCTCACCGCCGTCTACCCCCTGGCCCCGCTGGCCCCCGGCCAGTCCCTCGCCGTCGCCATCTCCACCTACCGCAACCAGGTCCACTACGGCCTGGTCGCCGACGCTTCCGCCGTCCCGGACCTCGACGTACTCGCCCGCGCGGTGACCGACGAGGTCGACTCGCTGATCGCGGTCTGCGACCAGTGACGGCGGTCCGAAGGAGGGGCTGAGCCCCGCCTGCCCGCGGTGTCCACCGCGGGCAGGCGGGGGGTTTTCGGCCCCGTCCGCGATCCGGCATTCGGGCGGGTTTGGTGCTGGGGCCCGGTGCTCCGTAAAATTCCCCGTTCGAAAGCGGGCGCGAGTCGGAGCGCCGCTGGTTGACCAGGGAAGCGGCAGCGCGATGACGGTGACACAGGACGGCTCGACGGCCGAGGACGCGGTGGACGCGGTGGTCTACGGCCCCGGCATCGACCCCGAGCGGCTCGCCGTCTGCCTCAGCGTGCTCGACGAGCTGGACAAGCTGGACGTCGACCACCCGGACGCCATCGCGGTGCGCCGGGCCACGGCCGGTATCTACCGCACGGTGAAGCAGCGCCGCAGGCAGGAGCGCCGGGCCGCCAAGACCGCCCACGACAAGTCGGTCACCGAGGCCACCGCGACCGGCTCCGCCCAGCGCATCGACGACGAGACCGAGGGCATCCTGCCGTCGTCGGTCACCGAGGCGGGCCGGATCGCGGGGATACTCCAGCGCCCGCGCTCCTGCTACACCTGCAAGACCCGCTATGTCGAGGTCGACTACTTCTACCACCAGCTCTGTCCGGACTGCGCCGCTCTGAACCGCGCCAAGCGCGACGCCCGCGCCGACCTGACCGGCAAGCGCGCCCTGCTCACCGGCGGCCGCGCCAAGATCGGCATGTACATCGCGCTGCGGCTGCTGCGTGACGGTGCGCACACGACGATCACCACCCGCTTCCCGAAGGACGCCATCCGCCGCTTCAAGGCGATGGAGGACTCGGCGGACTGGCTGGACCGCCTGGAGGTGGTCGGTATCGACCTGCGCGACCCGGCGCAGGCCGTGGCGCTGGCGGAGCGGATGACCGAGGCGGGCCCGCTCGACATCCTGATCAACAACGCCACCCAGACCGTACGCCGGCTGCCCTCCGCGTACGCGGCCCTGGTCGACGGCGAGAGCGCCCCGCTGCCCGCCGGTGAACTCCCCGCCCACCACGTGATCGGCGCCTTCAACTCGGGCGCCGTGGACGGCATCGCCGCGCTGCCCATCGGCACCAGCGGCCTGGACGCACAGAAGGTCGCCGACCTCGCCCTCGTCGCGGGCAACGCCAGCGTCGCCCGGCACCTCGACGGCACCGCCATCGACGCGGGCGGGCTCGTCCCCGACGTCGTCGAGTCCAACACCTGGGTGCAGACCATCGACCAGATCTCCCCGGTCGAGCTCCTTGAGACCCAGCTGTGCAACTACACATCGCCGTTCATCCTGATCAGCGCCCTGCGCCCGGCGATGGCGGACGCCGCGAAGAAGGCCGGCAGCGGCCGTGCGTACGTCGTCAACGTCTCCGCGATGGAGGGCGTCTTCGGCCGTGGCTACAAGGGCGCCGGGCACCCCAACACCAACGCGGCGAAGGCGGCCATGAACATGGTCACCCGGACCAGCGCGACGGAGATGTTCCAGACCGACGGCATCCTCATGACCTCCGTCGACACGGGCTGGATCACCGACGAGCGCCCGCACTTCGACAAGCTGCGCCTCGCCGAGGAGGGCTTCCACGCACCGCTCGACCTCGTGGACGGCGCGGCCCGGGTCTACGACCCGATCGTGCTCGGCGAGCAGGGCGAGGACGTGTACGGCGTCTTCCTGAAGGACTACGCACCCGGCAAGTGGTGAGCCCCGCGCTCAGCAGCCCTGACGGAAAAGGGGAGGCTATGGGCGACATCGTTCCGAGGGAGCTCATCTCTCTCGCGGACGACGAGGGGAACAGCGTGAGCGTCGACGTCCTGGGGCGCAGCCCCACGTGGTCCGGCGGGCTCGATGCCGAGATCGTCGTCGCGACACCCTTCGTGTCCGGCCGCTGTCACCTGGTGTTGTCCGTTTCGAAGCTGCAGAGCTGGTCCGACGCACTGAACAGGCTCGACGCCGGCGAGGATGTCGCCTGGATGGAGATGAGCAGGGGGGCGTCCATCTCCATCCGGCTCATCGGCGAGCGTGACTGTCCGGAGGTCGTGGTGGAGGACGAGTCGGGATCCATGGTCACCGTGCGCGTACCGATCGCCCTGCCGGACGGCTGGATCGCCGACCACCGACGGCGTCTGCACCAGCTGATGGAGCACTGGGTTCCCGTACTCTCGGCGTAGGGAGACGAGCCGCCGCCGGCAGATGCGTGCACGTCCTGGGGTCAGGTGCGAAGGCGCGCCCCACGACCTGGCGTGGGTGCCCGATCCCGAGCCGTGCCCGGCGCCGCGGAGCCCGGCGAGGAGAACCTCCGGAGCCGACTGACCGCGATATCCGCTGAATCCGGCAACCCCGTGCCCCTAAGTCGGTGTGCGTGCCGCTCGTACCCGGGTGCCGCCGTCCACCACCACGTCGGCACCGGTCACCCAGCCCGCAGCGTCCGACACCAGCCACAGCACCGCCCCCGCCACGTCCTCCGGCTCTCCGATCCTGCCCATCGGCAGCCCCCGGGCGATCTCCGCCTCCCGCGGCTCCCACATGAAGCGTGCCATCTCCGTGCGCACCAGCCCCGGCGAGACCGAGTTGACCCGTACCCGGGGTGCCAGTTCCCCCGCCAGCTGCTGGGTGAGGTGGAGCAGCGCGGCCTTGCTGGTGCCGTACGCGCCCACGTCGGGGCCGACATGCGCGGCACCCTCCGTGCAGATGTTGACGACCGAGCCGCCGTGTTCGCGCATCCAGCCCCGCCATGCGCACTGCGTCAGCCGCAGCGGTGCCTCGACGTTCACCGTGAACGCCTCCCGCCACACCCCGAGGTCCGCGTCCATGAGCGGTCCGTACGGCCGGTTCGTGGCCGCGTTGTTGACGAGGATGTCGAGCCGCCCGAACTCGGTGAGCGCCAGCCGGGTCAGCTCCCGGGCGTGCTCGGGCTCGGCCACGCTGCCGGCCAGGCCGATCCCGCCGAGCTCCGCGGCCGTCCGCCGGACCTCGTCCGCGTCCCGCGCGCTCACACACACCAGCGCACCGGCCGCCGCGAACGCCTCGGCGACCGCACGCCCGATCCCGCGCGTGCCGCCCGTGACGACGGCCGCCCTCCCCCTGAGCCCGTACGACGACGTCATCGCCGTACCGTCTCATGACGGACCGTCAGTCGACAGCCCCCAGGCGGGAGTTGTGGGCAGCGACCAGTTCGAGCACGGTCCGCCAGTCCTCCAGGACACCGGCGTCGAAGCCCGCGGTGCGGCTCTCCTCGTCGGCCTGGCGTAGCCGCAGCGCATCGTCGTCGGCGCCCCCGCCGACGTCACCGCGGACGAGATGGTAGACGCGTTCTCCGAGCAGGTGCCGTACGGCGTGCGCGGCGCCGTCGGCGGGGCCCAGCAGTTCCTCGATGCCGTGCACCAGGCCCGCGACCTGCAGCTCCTTGTCGGCGGGGCGGCTGCGGCGCAGCAGCGCTGCGGTGCGCAGTGCGCGCTGGTGCCGGCAGGCGTACAGCAGATCCATCAGCTCCTCGACGCTGCGCAGCTCCATGCGTCAGTCCTTCCGCGAGACAGCCGTTGTCCTGCGCCATCGGATCATGTCGAGTTTTCGACCCGGCCAACGCAACCTGAACTGCACAGCCTGTGAAGGGAGCGGCGATCTGCCGACTCGAAGATGTGTTCGTTCGTATAGGCCGGGCGAGTGGATCGCAATCGGGGCATCATGTTACGGACAGGTGCAATTCCGGACCGCTGAAGTACGGAGCGACTCGCGATAGTTACACCAAGTTTGCACTCCCTATCGAGCGGACCCGCGCTCATTTGGTTAATCTATACGGGACGGACAGCAGTACGGGGTCCCACCCACACCCACGGTCCGTCCCGGGACAAGCCGGTAGACAACGGCCTGCTCTCTTCTGAGTTACCGGCGCCACCGCGTCCGAACTGGCCTTCCATCCAGACCCGAGCGGGCGCCCGAGCACCGGAACGCAGGCTGTCCGGCACGCCCCGAGGGTGACCGACACATAAGGAGTGCGCGGTGACACCTGAGAAGACGAATCGCGAGCAGCGCCCCAAGGAACGCACGGAGCGCGTGGGCAATCGGCCCGGACAGCTCGGCAGCCTCGACGTGTGGGCCCGGTCCGCCCCGATCCGCCTCGCGGGTTACGAGGACGACCTCGCCGAGCCCCATATCCTGCCGAGCGTGGACTGACCGGCCGGTCAGTCCTGTCGCGATCGCCGACGCGCATGGGCGTGCGAGACTCACGCCCATGCTGATCAGAGAAGCCACCGCGGCCGACTGGCCGCAGATCTGGCCCTTCTGGCACCGGATCGTCGCCGCCGCCGAGACGTACACCTGGGATCCCGACACGTCGGAGGAAGCGGCCCGCGCCCTGTGGATGAGCCCGGCGAAGCGTGTCTACGTCGCCGAGGACCCCACCGGAGCCGTCGTCGGGTCCGCCTACGTCACCCCCAACTACGGGGGCCCCGCCGCCTGCGTGGCCAACGCCGGTTTCATGGTCGACCCCGACCACGGCGGCCGCGGTGTCGGACGCGCACTCGCGGAGCACATCCTCGCCGAGGCCCGGACGCACGGCTACCGTGCCATGGTCTTCAACGCCGTCGTCGAGACCAATCCTGCCGTGGCCCTGTGGACCTCCCTCGGCTTCACGGTCATCGGCACGGTCCCGCAGGCCTTCGACCACCCGAAGCACGGGCCGGTCGGCCTGCACATCATGTACCGCGCCCTCTGAGGCGGGTCAGCCGACCAGCGCCTCGGACACGGCCCACAGCCGCGCCGCGTTGTCCCGGTCCAGGGCGTACGGCGCGACACCGCCGACCGAACCGGCCCGCTCGGTGACCGGCTTCGCCTCCGCGCAGTCCTCGAAGTAGCCGCCGGTGACGCCCGCCACCGTCGGGGAGGCGGCCAGCAGCACCGAGGTCGCCGCGCCCTGCTCCACCGTCTTCTGCGGAGGCAGGACGAGCTCGCCGGAGGCGATGAAGTCGGCGACCTGCTGCATGTCCATGTGCCGGGCCAGGTTGGTGTCGGCGATGTTGCCCGGCATCAGGGCGTTGGCCGTGATGCCGTCGTCGGCCCAGCGCTCGGCCGCGGCGACCGCGAACAGGATGTTGGCGGTCTTCGACTGCCCGTAGGAGGTCCACGGGTCGTAGGGGCGGAACCGGTAGTCCAGGTCGTCGAAGACGACGGGGGAGAAGAGATGCCCGGTGGAGCTGACCGAGACGACCCGTGCGCCGTCCGCCGCCGCGAGAGCGGGATGGAGTCCGACGGTGAGCGCGAAGTGGCCCAGGTGGTTGACGCCGAACTGCTGCTCCCGGCCGTCCGGGGTGCGGGTGATCTCCGACGGCGCCATCACGCCCGCGTTGTTGACCAGGATGTGCAGCGGGCCCTGCCAGCCGGCCACGAAAGCCGCGACCGTCGACCGGTCGGCCAGGTCAAGCCGTGCCACGGTCAACCTGCCCGACTCGGGCGGCAGTTCGGCCTGCAGACGGGTCACCACCCGGTCGCCGGCCTCGGTGTTGCGCACGGCCAGAGTGACGTCGGCGCCGGCCGAGGCGAGCGCACGGGCCGTCTCCACGCCGATGCCGGAACTGGCTCCGGTCACCACGGCCCTGCGGCCGTGCAGATCGACGCCGTCGACGACCTCGGCGGCGGTGGTGGTCACGCCGAAGGCTCCGGAGTTCGGGGATACGGACATGAGAGGTGTCTCCTGTGGGTGTGGGGGTCTGCGAGTCGGGACGGGCGGTGCCCGGCGGGGTCGTCGGGGTGCCGTCGGGGCTCAGCCGTTCAGGGTGCCCATGTGCTCGGGCGCGTAGCGGTCACCGGCGACCGTGCCGTGCGGGGCGACCGCCTCGATGGCGGCGAGGTCGTCCGCGGTGAGCGTGATGCCGGTCGCGGCGATGTTCTCCTCCAGGTAGCGGCGGCGCTTGGTGCCGGGGATGGCGACCGCGCCCTGGTGCTGGACCCAGGCGAGCGCCAGCTGGGAAGGGGTGACGCCCTTGTCGGCCGCGATCCGGCGGACCTCGCGCACCACGTCGAGGTTGCGCCGGAAGTTCTCGCCCTGGAAACGCGGGTCGGTACGCCGCCAGTCGTCCGCGGCGAAGTCGTCCGGGCGGGTGATCGCGCCGGACAGGAAGCCGCGGCCCAGCGGGGAGTAGGCGACCAGGCCGATGCCCAGCTCCCTGAGGGTGCCCAGGACGCCGTCGTGCTCGATGCCCCGCTCGAAGAGGGAGTACTCGATCTGCAGGGCGGCGACCGGGTGGACCGCGTGGGCCCGCCGGATGGTCTGCGCGGACGCCTCGGACAGGCCGATGTGCCCGATCTTGCCCTCGGCGACCAGCTCGGCCAGCGCGCCGACCGTCTCCTCGATCGGCACCTGGGGGTCGATGCGGTGCAGGTAGTAGAGGTCGACGTGGTCGGTGCCTAGGTGGCGCAGCGAGCGGTCCAGCGCCCGGCGCACATAGGCGGGGGTGCCGTTCAGGCCGACCACCTGGCCGTCGTCGGTGATCTCGACGCCGGTCTTGGTCGCGACCGCGGCGGCTTCCCGGCGCCCGGCCAGCGCCTTGCCGAGCAGCTGCTCGTTGACGAAGGGGCCGTAGCTCTCGGCGGTGTCCAGCATGGTCACGCCGAGCTCCAGCGCCCGGTCGACGGTGGCCAGCGACTCGGTCTCGTCGGTGGCGCCGTAGAAGGCGCTCATGCCCATGAGGCCGAGGCCCTGGACGCCGACGGTCAGCCCCTGGCCGCCCAGTGCGCGTTGTTCCATGAGGTTTCCTCAATTCCATAACTAACTGGATAGATACCTTGACGGTAGACCCGGCGCGGCCTTCATGTCAATAACTAGATAGTTACTTGGTAGGGTAGTGCGCATGTCACGGGATTCCAGTGCCACCAAGGCCCGGCTGCTCGACGCCGCCTTCACCGAATTCGCCGCCTACGGCATCGCCGGTGCCCGGGTGGACCGGATCGCCGAGACCGCCGGGGCGAACAAGCGGCTGATCTACGTCTATTTCGGCAACAAGGAGCAGCTCTTCGACGAGGTGCTGCAACGGGCCATGACGGCGGGCGCCGATGCCGTGCCGTTCGACGTCGAGGACCTGCCCGGATACGCCGGCGCGGTCTTCGACCACCTCGTGGCACGGCCTGACCTGATGCGCCTGCGCCTGTGGAAGCTGCTGGAGCGCCCCTCGGCCACCGGACTCGAACAGGACGCGTTCCGGAACAAGGCCGCGCTCGTGGCCGAGGCGCAGCAGCGCGGCGACCTCGACCCGGCGATGGCACCCGACGACCTGCTGACCCTGGTGCTCGCCGCGGCCCAGGCCTGGTTCTGGGCCGCCGAGGGCGTCGACCCCAAGGAGGCCGGCGAGTCCTGGCCGGAGGAACGGCTGGCCCTGCACCGCTCGGCCGTCGTCGAGGCGGCCCGCCGGATGACCGAGCCCAAGCCCTAGCGGGTCTCAGCCGAGCGGCGCCGTCCGCTGCCACGGCCGCAGGGTCTCCAACTGCTGGGCCACCTCCAGTAGCACCGCCTCCGAACCCGGCCGCCCCACCAGCTGTACGGCGCAGGGGGCGCCCGAGGGCAGGGTGCCGAAGGGGACCGACATCGCAGGCCAGCCGGTGAGGTTCCAGGGCGGGGTGAGCGGCGAGTAGTTGGTGTTGACCAGCACATTGCGCAGCCAGCCGCGCTCGTGCCAGGGGCCCGCCTTGGGGGAGCGGCGGGCCAGGGCGGGGGCCAGCAGGACATCGTGCTCGGCGAAGAACGGGGTGAGCCGGGCCCGTAGCCGGTCACGGGAGTCGCCGCCTCGCACCGCGCCGAGGAAACGGCGTCCGATCGCCGCGTGCACCCGCGTCCGCCGTGCCAGCAGAGCCGGATCCAGCCCCGCCGCGTCCACTGCTGTACCCGCGGTCCAGTGCCGGAGTGAGGTCACGCTCAGCGACATCGGATACGGCGGCTCGGCGGGCCGCGGCTGATGTCCGGCGCCGGCCAGCAGGCCGGCCGCCTCCCGTACGGCGTTCGTATACGGCTTGGTCACGCTCACCCCGGCCAGCGGACTGCGCACCGAGACGGCGATCCGGTACGACGACCGTTCCGCCGCGCTCTCGAACCCCGTCTCCGCCAGGACCGAGAGCATCAGCCGGGCGTCCTCGACGCTGGTCGCCAGCGGCCCGTTCTCGGACATGCCGAACCAGTCGCCGTTGCCGATCCCGGCCGGCACCACCCCGAACCCCGGCTTGATGGTGACCAGGCCGCAGTTGGCCGCCGGGATGCGCAGCGAACCCATGCCGTCGTTGCCGAGAGCGATCGGCACCAGCCCGGCGGCGACCGCGGCCGCGCTGCCGCCCGAGGAGCCGCCGGCGTTGCGTGCGGTGTCCCACGGGTTGCGTGCGGTGCCGTGTACGCCCTCGGTCGTACCGAAGATGCACAGTTCGGGCACGTTCGTCAGCCCGACGACCACCGCGCCCGCCGCCCGGAGCCGCGCCACGGTGACATGGTCGGCATCGGCGGGTGTGTCCGGCGTGGCGGCCGAGCCGTCCCGGTGCGCCTCACCGCGCACCGCCAGATTGTCCTTCACTGCCAACGGCACACCGGCGAGGGGGAGTTCGGCGAGATCGGTGCGGTCCGCGACCTCGTCCGCCTCCGCGAGCGCCGCCTCGGTCCGGACCTTCCGGAACGCGCCGATCCGCCCGTCCAGCCGGGCGATCCGCTCCAGATGCTCGGCCACCACCTCCCGGGGAGTGACCCGCTTCTCGCGTACGGCGGCGGCGATGTCGGTGGCGGTCCGGCCGACCCAGCTGGTCACGGGCGCTCCTAGAGGTGCGGAAAACGGGCTTACTCGTCGGTACGAAAGGGCACTCTGCCCCGCCGTGTGCCCCCGCGTCGAGAGTGGCGGCCGAAGGGGCCGACACCGGGCCCGCCCTCGGCCTCGATGCTTTCCCTGCAGGTCATCCGATCACTGCCTCAACTCCCGCGCGTGCATGCCCCATTGACAGTCCCCTGGACCCGCTCAATCATCAGACATCCGATGAATGGAGCCGCGCATGAGCATGTCTCCTTTTCCGCGACGCCAGGTCCTGGGGGCAGCGGCCGGTGCCGCCGCAGCAGCAGCCCTGCCCCTCGCCGTGACGCCCGAGGCGCACGCCGCCGAGCCCACCGGCGCCGCGGCAGCTGACCAGGCCGCATCGCCATGGGTCCCCGTCCCCGCTCCGATCCCCGTACCGCTCGACTCCCTCTACGACAACGACGGCATCGACACCGCCGCCGCCCGGGGCGGCGACTTCGACGGCTCCGGCTACACCTTCCCGGGCGAGGAACTCCCGTCCGGCCGCGTCGAGGTGGACGGCGTCCCCTTCGACTTCCCCGCCGCGACGGCGGGCGCCAAGAACAACGTTGTCGCGCTCGGACAGCGCGTCGACCTGCCGCAAGGCAGCTACCTGTCCGCCGTCTTCCTCACCGCGGGCAGTTACGGCAACGCATCCGGCACCGCCACCGTCCACTACGCGGACGGCTCGACCACCACCGCCAATCTGAGCGGCGGCGACTGGTATGCGGTGGGCGGCCCGCTGGCCTCGCCGTACCGCTACCGGCCCGACGGCGGCAAGGACGAGCACAGTGTGGGGATCGGCACCTCGGAGGTGTGGATCGACCCGCAGCGCGAGGCCGTCGCCCTCACCCTGCCGGTGACCGGCCCGGCCGAGACCGGCACGACCGCCCTGCACGTCTTCGCGCTCTCCCTCCAGCCCGTCGCCCAGGGGCGGGCGCTGGCCCTGCGTGACGCCCGCTCCATCAGCTCCCTGCTGGCCGCCACCGGCGCCCAGAGCGTCGAGGCCACCGTAGTCAACGCGGGCACCGTCGCGATCCTGGCCGGCGACGCGGTGTCCGTCAGCGTCGACGTCCCTGGCGCCCGCACCGTGGGGCCCGCCCGCATCCGCCGCCTCGACCCCGGCGAACAGGCCCGGGTCCAGGTCGGCATCCGCAACCGCACCGGCACCGCACCCGGGACCGAGCAGGACGGCACGGTGACGGTCCGCGGCCGCGGCAGCCAGGTCGCCACCGGCAGACGCACGCTGACCCTCGGCACCGCCGACTACCAGCCCACCGAGGCCTCGTTGGCCGGCCACCGGGCGCCCTACTGGTTCAACGACGCCAAGTTCGGCATCTTCATCCACTGGGGCGTCTACTCGGTGCCCGCCTGGGCGCCGGTCGGGGTGCAGTACGCCGAGTGGTACTGGGACCAGATGCAGGACCCGAACAACCCCACGTACACCTACCACCGCGACACCTACGGCGAGGACTTCGCCTACGACGACTTCATCCCGCGCTTCACCGCCGAGAAGTTCGACCCCCGTGCCTGGGTGGAGCTCTTCCGGGACGCCGGCGCCCAGTACCACGTACTGACGTCCAAGCACCACGAGGGCTTCGCCCTGTGGGACACCAAGGTCTCCGACCGCAACGCGGTGAAACTCGGCCCGAAGCGGGACCTGGTCAGGGAACTGTTCGAGGCGTCCCGGCGCCACACTCCGGAACTCCACTGCGGCCTCTACTTCTCCATGCCCGAGTGGTTCAATCCCGACAACCCCTGGATGGGCCACGCCCCGCGCAACCCGTACACGCTGGAACCGCTGCCGTACACCGGGTACACCGCCGGCAAGGACTATGTGAAGGACTTCCAGGCCCCGCAGATGCTCGAACTGATCCACGGCTACGACCCGGAGATCATCTGGTGCGACATCGGAGGCGCGAACGACAGCGTCCACGTCCTCGCCGAGTACTTCAACCACGCGAAGAACCGCGCCCGTCCGGTGGACGTGACCGTCAACGACCGTTCGGGCATCGGCTTCCACGACTACACCACGCCCGAGTACACGACGTACGCCGACACCGTGGTCGCCAAGTGGGAGGCCAGCCGGGGCCTCGACCCGCGCAGCTACGGCTACAACCGGGCGACCCCGGACGACGCCTACATGACGACCGAGGAGGTCGTGCACAGCCTGGTCGACATCGTCTCCAAGAACGGCAACTTCCTCCTCGACATCGGCCCGCGCGCCGACGGCACCATCCCGGAGATCATGCAGACCCGGCTGCGCGAGACGGGCGCCTGGCTCGCGGCCAACGGCGAGGCGATCCACGGCACGACCTACTGGTCGCGCATGGCCGGACTCGGCGATGACCTGAGGTTCACGGTCCGCCCGGACGAGGCCTTCTACATCCACTCCCTGACCCGGCCGGGCGCCAAGTTCACCGTCGAGGCGCCGGTACCCGTCCGCAGCGGCGACAAGGTGACCATGCTCGGCCATGACCGGCCGCTGACCTGGACCTTCAGCAAGGGCGCGCTGGTGGTCGACGTGCCCGAGGCGGCCCGAAGGGCGGGACAGCATGTGTGGGTGTTCAAGGTGGCATGGCGTGGCTGACGTCCTACGAAAGGGACTGTTGCGGCTGCTCGGGGTCGTGGCGGTGCTGACGCTGCTGACGGCACCGACCCCGGCGGTCGCACAGGAACCGCAGCGGACACCGGTCACCGTGCCGGCCCTCTCCGACTGGACGCCGGAACAGGGGAGTTACGCATTCGGCGCCGGGACGCGTCTGGTCGCCTCCGGCGCGGCCGCGCGCAGGGTCGCCGACACCCTCGCCGACGATCTCCGCTCGGCCGGGCATGGCACGGTTCCGGTCGTCACGGGCGCCTCCCACCCCGGCGACATCGTTGTTCAGGTCCGCCCGTCGGCCGATGCCGCGCAGGGCCCCGAGGGATACGAACTCCGGTCCGGCGAGTGGCTGTCGGTGACCGGCGCCACCGAGACCGGCGCCTTCTACGGCACCCGCACCCTCCTCCAACTCCTCGCCCAGGGCGACCGAGTCCCGGCCGGGCGCACGGTCGACGTGCCGCGCTACCGCGAGCGGGGCGTCGGCGTCTGCGCCTGCTACATCCACATCTCCCTGCCCTGGCTGGAGAACCTCGTCCGCGAGATGGCGTACCACAAGCTCAACCAGCTACTCCTGGAGCTGAAGGTGAAGAGCGAAGCCCATCCCGAGGCGAACACCTGGGGCTACTACACCAAGGACGAGATACGCCGGCTGGTCGCCCTCGGCGACCGCTACCACGTCGAGATCATCCCCGAGATCAACTCCCCGGGCCATATGGACCCCTGGATCGAGAACCGCCCCGACCTGCAACTGACGGACTCCGACGGCAACAAGCAGCCCGCCAGGCTCGACGTCACCCAGCAGGCGGCCTTCGACTACTACACGAGCCTGATGGACGAGTACGCCCAGGTCTTCACCGCCAAGTCCTGGCACATGGGCGCCGACGAGTACATGCTCGGCTCGGACTTCGTCAAGTACCCGCAGATGTTGAAGTACGCGCAGGAGAAGTACGGCCCCGGTGCCACCCCGCAGGACGCGTACGTCGACTTCATCAACCGTGTCCAGGCCCACGCGGCGAGCAAGGGCCGCCGGCTGCGCATCTGGAACGACGGCCTCACCGGCGCCAACACCGTCCCCGTGACGGCCGGGACGACGGTGGAGCACTGGCTGAACGTTGCCGTGAAGCCGAGCCGGCTCATCACCCAGGGGTATGACGTGATGAACGCCTCGTACTCCCTCTATCTCGTCCGGGGCGGCTTCCACAGCGACACCGAGGCGCTCTACGACCAGAGTTGGGACCCCCGATCCTTCGAGGGCGAGAGACTCACCTCCTCCGCCGGCATCACCGGCGCGAAGATCAGCCTCTGGCCCGACAACGGCCGCGGCGAGACCGAGAACGAGGTCGCGGCCGAACTCTGGCCCGCCCTGCGCCACATCGCCCAGGCGACCTGGGGCGACCCGCATCCCGACGCCACGTACGCGGAGTTCACGGCGCGCGGCGCAGCGGTCGGACACGCGCCCGGCCGACGGGACCTGACCCGGGTTCCGGTGCCGGACGGGACGTACACCTTCCGCGCGGACGGAGCGTCGTACAGGGTGGCCGTGCAGCGCACGGCGGACGGCTACGCGACCCTGCGCGGCACGGACGGCTGTCTGGAGATACGCGGCGGCAAGCTCACGCTCAACGTCCCGCTGCAGCCCGGCGTCGAGGCGACCTGGGAGCCCTGTGACGGCGCGAACACCCTGCAGCGCTGGGAGTTGGAGCCCGCGGCCGGCGGCTACCACCTGATCAACGCGATCACCCGCATGGCGGTGACCGTGACGGACGACGGCCGGCCGGTCCAGTACCCGCCCGACCAGCGTACCCCCGCCCTCTGGCACCTTTCCTGACCCGAGGAGCACCCGCATGGATCTCTCAAGACGTGTCTTCGTCACCTCGGCCGCCGTCGTGGCGGTGACGGCCGGCCTTCCGGCCCTCCCCGCCACCGCCGCGGACACAGATCTCTCCCGTATCCCCGTGGGCTCCGGCGACACCCCGGCCGACCTGGTCCGCAAGGCCTCCCGAGTACGCCCCACCGTACGGCAGATCGCCTGGCAACGGCTGGAGCGCACCGCCTTCCTGCACTTCGGCGTCAACACCTTCACCGGCCTGGAGTGGGGCACCGGCGACGAGGACCCGAACGTCTTCCAGCCGACCGGCCTCGACACCGACCAGTGGGCACAGGCCCTCCGCGACGGCGGCTTCCGGCTCGCCATCCTCACGGTCAAACACCACGACGGCTTCGTCCTCTACCCGTCCCGGTACACCGACCACACGGTGGCATCGAGCAGTTGGCAGAGCGGCCACGGCGATGTCCTGCGCTCCTTCGCGGACTCGATGCGGCGACACGGCCTGAAGGTCGGCGTCTACATCTCCCCGGCCGACGAGAACCAGTACCTGCACGGCGTGTACGCCAACGGCAGCGCCCGCACCACACACACGATCCCGACCCTCACCGAGGGCGACGGCCGCACCCCCGGCCGCCTCTTCGCCCTCGACGCCACCGACTACGGCGCCCATATGCTCAACACCCTCTACGAGGTGCTCACCGAATACGGCCCGGTCGACGAGGTGTGGTTCGACGGTGCCCAGGGCCACATCCCGCCGGACAAGGTGGAGAACTACGACTGGGACAGCTGGTACACGCTGGTGCGCACGCTCGCCCCGGACGCGTCCATAGCCGTCACCGGCCCGGACGTGCGCTGGGTCGGCAACGAGGGCGGCCTTGCACGCGAGGACGAGTGGAGTGTCATCCCGGTCAAGGAGAACCAGTACGGCCGCACCGACTGGGCCCTCTCCTACGACACCGCCGACGAGGGCAGCCGGGCCGCACTGGTCGTGGCGCAGCCCAGGACCGACTACCTCCAGTGGTGGCCGGCCGAGTGCGATGTGTCCATCCGGGACGGCTGGTTCTACCACGCCGACCAACAGCCCAAATCCGTGGACGAGTTGACGGAGATCTACTTCGGATCGGTCGGCCGCAACGCCGTGCTGCTGCTCAACGTCCCGCCGGACACCGACGGTCTGCTGCACGCCACGGACGTGGTCCGGCTGCGGGAGTTCCGGGAGCGGGTGGACCGGGAACTGCCCGAGGACTTCACCTCGGGTGCGCGGAAGACGGTGACATCGGGCGGTGTGACGGTCGACCTGGGCCAGGAGCGGGAGGTCGACCGGGTCCGGCTCGCGGAGGACATCCGGTACGGGCAGCAGGCGGAGGGTGTCGTGGTCGAGGCGTACTCGGCCGGTGCGTGGGCCGAGGTGGTCACGGCCGGCACGGTGGGGGCGAGCAGGATCCTGCGGCTGGCGGAGCCGGTGATGGCCCGGAGGTGGCGAGTGCGGGTGACGGCGGCCCGGGGGGCCGTACGGATCTCGGAGTTCGGGCTGTACCGGTCACGAGGCTGACCGCGACGGCGCGTCGCGGTCGGCGGCGGGTGCCGTGCTGCCCCGTACGGTCAGCCGGGGCACCGGCACCCGCACGGCCCGCGCCGAGCCGCCGTCCAGCAGGGCCGTCAGCTCCCGTGCCGCCGTGCGGCCGAACTCCGCACTGTCCCGGGAGAGCGCCGACAGCCAGGGCTTGACCATCCGGCACAGGGCCGAGTCCTCCCAGGAGACGACGGAGACGTCGTCCGGTACGGAGTAGCCGAGTTCGGCCGCCGCGGCGACCCCGGCCACCGCCATCACGTCGTTGTCGTAGATCAGGGCCGTCGGAGGCGGGGCCGCGCGCAGCACACGGCGGGTGACGGCCGCGCCCTCGGCGTCGGAGTAGTCGGTGGTGACGGAGCGGACCTCGGACAGGCCGCGCCGGTCGGCCTCGGCGCGCAGGGTGCGGACCCGGCGCTGGGTGTGGGCGAGGCCCGGCAGGCCCGCGATGTGCACGATCCGGCGGTGGCCCAGGGCCGTGAGCTCGTCGACCACCGACGCCATCGCGGCCGCGTCGTCCGCCCACACCGTCGACAGCTCGGGGTGGCGTTCGTCGGGGGCGCCGCCGATCACCACGGCGGGCAGGCCGAGTTCGTCGAGGAGGCCGGGGCGGGGGTCGTCGGCGCGCGGGTCCACCATCAGGATGCCGTCGACGCGGTGCTCCGCCCACCAGCGGCGGTAGACCGCGCACTCGTCGGCCACGTCCTCGGCCATCTGGAAGAGCAGACCGAGATGGCGCTCGGCCAGTACCTCCTGGATACCGGAGACCAGTTGGAGGAAGAAGGAGTCCACGCCCAGGGAGTGCGCGGGGCGGGCGAGGACGAAGCCGACCGTGGCAGCCCCCTCGCCCGACAGCGCACGGGCCGCCGTGCTCGGCCGCCAGCCGAGCTGCTCGGCGACCCGGTGGACCCGGGCCCTGGTCGTCTCGGAGACGCCGGGGCGGCCGTTGAGCGCGAAGGAGACCGCGCTCTCGGAGACTCCGGCCCGGCGTGCGATGTCCTTCATCGTCGGCCGGCGCGCGGGTGAGCGTTTCTCCGCCAAGACACTGCCTCACTCGGTTCGGGGCGTGATCCGCTAATGCGCTTGAGCAGAAACAGCCTAAAGCGCATTAGCGATCGGCCGCAATACCTCGCAAGCATCTTGCTGAGCAGGAGCTTTGTGCCACTAATGACTTTAGCTGAGCCGAATCCATTGACTTGTCGTGGAAACGGCGTGCAAGGTCTGGCGCGGCACCTTCGGTCAACCCCACCGCAAAGGAGTCACGGACCATGCACATCTCCCGCAGAGTCTTCGCCCTCGCCGCTGCCGCCCTGCTCGCTCTGCCGCTGAGCGCCTGCGGTTCCGGGGAGGACGGCGGCGGATCCACCGACGCCTCGGGCAAGGTCGAGGGCGACATCACCTTCCAGACCTGGAACCTGCGCGCGAACTTCAAGCCGTACTTCGACGGCCTGATCTCGGACTTCGAGAAGAAGTACCCGGACACCCATGTGAAGTGGATCGACCAGCCGGCCGAGGGCTACGCCGACAAGATCAGCGCCGACGCGGCCGGCGGCACGCTGCCCGACGTCGTCAACGTCTCCCCGGACCTCGTCGCCCCGCTCGCCAGGGCGGGCCTCGCCCTCGACCTCGACAAGGCGGCGGCGAAGTACAGGTCCGAGTACCTGGACGGGGCTTGGGCCAGCCACCGGATACCGGGGATGAGCGGGACGTACGCCTTCCCCTGGTACCTGAACACCGGGCCGCTCTTCTACAACAAGTCCCTGTTCAAGGAGGCCGGGCTCGACCCCGCCCAGCCGCCGAAGACATACGACGACCTCTTCGCCGACGCCCTGAAGATGGCGAAGCAGAGCGGCGGCAAGGTCGCCACCCTCGCCAACGTCCCCACCATCGAGGACTTCGGCCGCTACGGCGTCGAGCTGATGAACAAGGAAGGCACCGGGTTCGCCTTCAACGACGCCAAGGGGGTCGAACTGCTCACCAGGTACCAGGAGTTGTACGACGCCAAGGCACTCGACCCACAGGCGCTGACCGCGACCCCGGAGTCCTCCGGCAAGAAGTTCCTCACCGAGGCCGTCGCCATGAACCCCGGCAGCGCCCTCGACCTCGACAACTTCAAGAAGCAGGCGCCGAACCTGTACAAGAACATCGGCATCACCGACCAGATCACCAGCACCGGGCACGTCAACATGTACGTGATGGGCGTGATGGTCAACACCAAGACCAGGCACACCCCGGCCGCCGTCGCCTTCGCGCACTTCGTGACCGACGCGCAGAACCAGATGTCCTTCGCCAAGCAGGTCGCCATCTTCCCGAGCACCGCCGGCTCCCTCGACGACCCGTACTTCACCGAGGAGGACGGCACCGACGAGACCCGGGTCCGGATCGCCGCCGCCAAGTCCCTGCAGAACGCGGTCAACTACACGCCCGTGCTGTTCAGCGACCAGATGAAGACCGCGCTGCGCAACGAGGTCGCCAAGGCGTTGCTGGGCAAGGAGAGCCCCAAGGCGGCCCTCGACAACGCTGTCAAGGCCTGCGACCAGCTCCTGCAGCAGCAGGGGTGACACGGATGGCCGGTGTGTCGCGAGTGCGGCGTCAACTGCCCACCAGTCCGTGGTTGTTCGCTGCCCCCGGGCTGCTGGTCGTCGGCGCCTTCGTGCTCTATCCGTTCGTCTCGACGGTGGTCAATTCGTTTACTGACCGCCGCACCCTGATCCCCGGCCGGTTCGTCGGCCTCGCCAACTTCCGTGAGCTGATCCACGACGACATGTTCTGGACCGGTCTGCGCAACAGCACGCTGTACATCGTGGGCGTGGTGCCCGCCCTCGTCGTCCTGCCGTTGCTGCTCGCCCTGCTGGTGCAGAAGAACATCCCCGGCATCACCTTCTTCCGGTCCGCCTTCTACACGCCGGTCGTCGCCTCGATCGTCGTGGTCGGGCTCATCTGGGTCTGGCTGCTCGACGAACGCGGACTGGTCAACTCCCTGCTGGAGACCGTCGGGATCGGACGGATCGGTTTCCTCAGCGACCAGTGGCTGCTCCTGCTGAGCGCGATGGCCGTCACGGTCTGGAAGGGCCTCGGCTACTACATGATCATTTACCTGGCCGCACTCGCCAATGTCCCGCGCGAACTGCACGAGGCCGCCGCCGTGGACGGCGCGGGAGCGGTGCGCCGCTTCCTCACCGTCACCGTGCCCGCCGTACGCTCGACGATGGTGCTGGTCGCCGCGCTCTCCTCGGTCGCCGCCTTCAAGGTGTTCTCCGAGGTGTACCTGATGGCGGGCCCGAGCGGCGGCCCGGCCGGCGAGGACACCACCCTCGTCATGCTCGTCCAGCGCACCGGCACCGGACTGACCGGCCGGGTCGGCTACGCCTCGGCGCTCTCCGTCGTCGTCTTCGTCGTCACCGTCGTGCTGATGCTCCTCGTGCTGCGCGCCGACCGGAGGGAGCGCACATGACCGTCACCGAGGAGCGGGTCCAGGCCGTGCCCCGGGCCAAGGATGCACGCGTCACCGACGAGCACGGGCGCCGGATCCGGATCGGCGAACTGCTCTGGCGGTACACCCTGTTGCTGCTCGTCCTCGCCCTCACCGTCGGCCCGTTCCTGTGGCAGCTGTCCACGTCCCTCAAGGGCCCCACCGAGGACATCTTCAGCTCACCGCCGAGCTTCCTGCCCGAACATCCCACCCTGCACAACTACCAGCGGGTCGCCGACACCATCCCCGTCTGGGACTACGCCCTCAACTCGCTGAAGGTCGCGAGCGCGAGCGTGGTGACCAACTGCGTCGGCTCGGCACTCGCCGGATACGCCCTCGCCCGGCTGCGCTACCGGGGCCGCCGGATCGCCACCCTGGTCTTCATCCTCGCGATGCTGGTACCGGTGGAGGGCATCATCATCGCCCAGTTCACCACCATGCGGGAGCTCGGCCTCAACAACACCCTGATCGGGGTCGTGCTGCCCGGTTCCGTCGGCGCCATGAACGTGCTGCTGATGCGCAACGCCTTCCTCAACCTGCCCTACGAGATCGAGGAGGCGGCCTACGTCGACGGCGCCGACGTCTGGCAGCGGTTCCTGCGGATCGCCCTGCCGTCGGTCAAGGGCACGGTCGCCGTTGTCGCGATCTTCGCCTTCATGGGCGCCTGGGACGACTTCCTGTGGCCGCTGATCGTGCTCAGCGATCCCTCCAGGTTCACGCTCACCATAGGCCTCAACTATCTGCACGGCACCTTCGCCAACGACGAGCGCCTCGTCGCCGCCGGCACCGTGATCGCGGTGGCCCCGCTCATCGCCCTGTTCGCCTGCCTCCAGCGGTACTTCTTCCGCGGGGTCGGCGAAGGCGCCGTCAAAGGCTGACCACCGTTCCCGCAAGGAGACCGCATGCCTCCTGCCGCGCCGCGCTTCGGCGTCAACTACACCCCCAGCGAAGGGTGGTTCCATCACTGGCTCGACTTCGACCTGGACTCGGTACGGGCCGACCTGGACTCGATCGCCGCGCTCGGCCTGGACCACATCCGGGTCTTCCCGCTGTGGCCCTACTTCCAGCCCGACCGCACCCTGATCCGCCCACGCGCCGTCGAGCAGCTGGCCGCCCTCGCCGACGCGGCGGCGGAGCGCGGCCTGGACGTCAACGTCGACGGCCTGCAGGGGCACCTGAGCAGCTTCGACTTCCTGCCCGCCTGGACCCGGACCTGGCACCGGCGCAACCTCTTCACCGACCCGGACGTGGTCGACGCGGAGGCCGCCTATCTGCGCACCCTCGCCGCCGCCCTCGCGGACCGGCCCAACTTCATCGGGATGACCATCGGCAACGAGGTCAACCAGTTCGCCGCCGGCCCTCATCCGGACCCGGACCGGATCACCGAGGAGGACGCGGAGCGCTGGCTGGTACGGCTGCTGGCCGCCTGCGCCGAGGGCGCGCCGGCCGGGCTCCACCTGCATGCCTGCTACGACGCCGCCTGGTACCAGGACGACCAGCCCTTCACCCCCGCCCACTCGGCCCGCCTCGGCGACGTCACCGCCGTGCACTCCTGGGTGTTCAACGGCACCGCCCAGCGGCACGGCCGTACCGCCCTCCAGACCGAGCAGCACGCCGCGTACCTAGTGGAGTTGAGCAAGGCCTGGGCCCATCGGCAGCACCGGCCCGTCTGGTTGCAGGAGGTCGGCGCGCCCGCCCCGCTGATCCCGGCCGAGCACGCCGCCGCCTTCGCCGAGGCCACGATCACCGCCGTACTGGACTGCCCCGACCTCTGGGGGGTCACCTGGTGGTGCTCCCACGACGTCAGCCGAGGCCTGGCCGACTTCCCCGAACTCGAATACGGGCTGGGCCTGTTGACCAACGACCGCAAGCCCAAGGACATCGCGCGCGTCCTCGCGGCGGCCGAGCCCAGCACGGCACCTGAGCGCGGTACGGCCCTCGTCGTGCCCTCGGCCCCGGCCTCGCGCTCCCAATGCGCCCCCGGCGGGCCGGTCTTCGACGCCTACTTCCGGCTCGTCGCGGACGGCGTCCGCCCCACCACCGTCCTCGACACGCGCGCGGCCGACCAGGACCATCTGACCGCACGCGGCATCACCGAAGTCGTCACTCCCGATCAGGTACTCCCCACCCCACAAGGAGGCACCCGCTCGTGAACCCCAGCAGACGCACCGTCCTGATCGCCGCCACCGCGGCGGCGTTCCTGCCCGCCCCGGCCCGCGCCGCCGTCCCGAAGGCCGCGGCGGCCGCCACCGCACCGTACGCCTCGTACTGGTACCCGGACTCGTTCCCCTCCGGCAGCCCGGGCACCGGCATCACCTGGCGCAGTCTGAAGAGCTGGACGGCCGCCGGTGACACCGACCTCGCCTTCAACGCGGCCTCCGTACCGCTCGCCGCCCGCTTCACCCCGACTCCGGCCAACACCACCGCCCGCTCCGGGCAGGCCCGCGTCCAGGCACTGGTGTCGTTCGGCCCCACTTCCAGCAACCCCTCCCAGGGCGCGGCCACCGCCGACTACTACGCGCTCACCCACTGGGCCTACCTCGACGAACTGGTCTTCTGGGGCGGCTCGGCCGGCGAGGGCCTGATCCTCGCCCCGAACGCGCCGATCGTCGACGCGGCCCACCGGCACGGCGTGCCCGTCCTCGGCAACATCTTCCTGCCGCCCACCGCGTACGGAGGCCAGCTGCAGTGGACCCGCGACCTGGTCCAGACGGACTCCACCGGGCACCATCCGCTCGCCGCCCAGCTCGTCGCCGTGGCCGCCGCCTACGGCTTCGACGGCTGGTTCGTGAACGCCGAGACCGGCGGCGGCAACACCGTCCTCGGCACCGCCATGCTCGGTTTCGTCAAGGAGCTCAAGTCCCTCGCCGCGGCCCGAGGACAACGGGTGACCTGGTACGACGCGATGACCGTGAACGGCACGGTCAGCTGGCAGGGCGCACTGAACAGCCAGAACCAGGCCTTCTTCCAAGCCGCCGACGACATGTTCGTGGACTTCCGGTGGAGCGCCTCGACGCTCGCCTCGTCGGGCACCAAGGCGGTCCAACTCGGCCGCAGCAGATACGAGTTGTGGGCCGGTGTCGACGTCGAGTCCAACGGGTCCAACACCTCCGTGAACTGGGACGCGATCGTGCCCAGTGGCTCGGCGCACGTCACGTCGATCGGCTTCTACCGGCCCGAGTGGACCCGCAACCACCTCCCCGCGAGCCGCACCCCCGGCGACTTCCACGCCGCCGACGACCGGTTCTGGACCGGGCGGTCACTGGACCCGTCCGGGCCGGACAGCACGGACCCGTGGCGGGCACCGGCGGTGTCGGTGGCGGACCGGTCGACGGTCACGGCGGTGCCGTTCGCGAGCGTCTTCAACACCGGGCACGGGCTGCGCTGGTACGAGGACGGCCAGGTCACCTCGGACACCGCCTGGAACCACCTCGGCCTGCAGGACCGGTTGCCGTCCCGGCGATGGGCGGTCCGGACGGACGGCACCCGCCCCACCGTGACCTTCGACTTCGCCGACGCCTGGCGGGGCGGCAGCAGCGTGCTGGTGGCCGGTGATCCGGGCCGGCCCGTGGTGCTGGACCTGTATGAGACCCGGCTGCCGATCGGCGACCAGACGGTTGTCGAGCTGACGTACCGGACCGACGCCGGGAGCGTGGACGTCGAGCTCGCCGTCGCCACCGCCGAGCCGGGCAGCGCCGGTGCGGCACCGCCGTACACCTATCTGCCGGTGGACCACGGCGACGGCTGGTCGACCGCGACCGTCCCGCTCACCGGACTCTCCGGCACGATCCACGCCCTCGGTGTCCGGCTCACGGCGAGTGACGGGCCCGTCCAGTGGCGGCTCGGCGGCATCGCCGTCCGGGACGCGGTGAGCACCCCCGCCGCGCCCGTCGGCCCGCAGGTCACCGCGGCCACCGGCGGCGACCTGCGCCTCGCCTGGGACGCGGCTCCCGGCGCGGTGCGGCACTACACGCTGCACCGGCTGCTCCCCGACGGCACCCGGCGCTTCCTCGGCGCCACCGGGCAGCGCGCCTACTTCCTGACCGGGCTCCAACCGGAGCAGGGTGAGGACACCGCACGGTTCGAAGTACGTGCCGTAGGGGAGCTGTACACCTCGTCGGACCCCGTGACCGTCACGCACACCTGGTAACCGGTAACGATCAAACGGAGCACCCCACATGCATGACGACCGCAGCCTGATCGAAGCCCGCCTCAAGCGCGTCCTCGACGAGCGCATCCGCCCCGCCGTGTATCCCGAGTCCGTGCCGCTCGACGTCGCCGTGTGGCACGCGCCCGGTGAGCCCGTGCCGGTCGCCGAGGGACTCGCGGCCGAGCCCGAGCCGATCGCGGTGGGCGCCCGGTGGGGTGCTCCGTGGGGCACCAGCTGGTTCCGGGTGACCGGGACCGTCCCCGAGGAGTGGGCCGGGCGGACCGTGGAGGCACTGCTCGACCTCGGGTTCGACGAGAACATGCCCGGCTTCCAGTGCGAGGGACTGGTCTACCGGCCCGACGGCACTCCCGTGAAGGGCCTCAACCCGCGCAACCAGTGGGTCCGCGTCGGCGCCCCGGTGGAGGGCGGCGAGGAGGTGCGGCTGCACATCGAGGCCGCCTCCAACCCCGTCATCCTCGACTACCACCCCTTCCGGCCCACCTCGCTCGGCGACAAGGACACCGCCGGGCAGGAACCGCAGTACACGCTCACCCGGATGGACCTGGCCGTCCTCGACGAGACCGTGTGGCAGCTGGTGATCGACCTGGAGGTGCTCGGCGAGCTGATGGCCGAGCTGCCGGCGGACGCGGCGCGCCGGTACGAGATCCTGCGCGCGGTCGAGCGGGCCCTGGACGCGATCGACCTCCAAGACGTCAACAGCACGGCGGTGCGGGCCCGTTCATGCCTCGCGGACGTCCTTGCCGTCCCCGCCGCTCCCTCCGCGCACCGCATCAGCGCGGTCGGGCACGCGCACATCGACTCGGCGTGGCTGTGGCCGCTGCGCGAGACGGTCCGCAAGGTCGCCCGCACCACCGCCAACATGACCGCGCTCATCGAGGACGAGCCCGACTTCGTGTTCGCCATGTCCCAGGCGCAGCAGTGGGCCTGGGTGAAGGAGCACCGGCCCGAGGTGTGGGCGCGGGTGAAGAAGGCGGTCGCGGAGGGGCGGTTCGTGCCGGCCGGCGGGATGTGGGTGGAGTCGGACACCAACATGCCGGGCTCGGAGGCGATGGCCCGTCAGTTCGTCCACGGGAAGCGGTTCTTCCTGGACGAGTTCGGCATCGAGAACGACGAGGCCTGGCTGCCCGACACCTTCGGCTTCGCCGCCGGGCTCCCGCAGATCATCAGGGCGGCGGGCTCGACACGGCTGCTCACCCAGAAGATCTCCTGGTCCCAGACGAACAGGTTCCCGCACCACACCTTCTGGTGGGAGGGCATCGACGGCACCCGGATCTTCACCCACTTCCCGCCCGTCGACACCTACAACTGCTCCATGAAGGGCAGCGAACTCGCCCACGCGGCCCGCAACTTCAAGGACAAGGGTCGGGCCCGGCACTCCCTCGCGCCCACCGGCTGGGGTGACGGAGGCGGTGGCACGACCCGTGAGATGGTCGCCAAGGCGGCCCGGGTGCGCGACCTGGAGGGCTCGCCGACGGTCGTCTGGGAGATCCCGGAGGAGTTCTTCGACAAGGCGGAGGCCGAATACCCCGATCCGCCCGTCTGGGTCGGCGAGCTGTACCTCGAACTCCACCGTGCCACCCTCACCAGCCAGGCGAAGACCAAACAGGGCAACCGGCGCAGCGAACACCTCCTGAGGGAGGCCGAGCTGTGGGCGGCGACGGCTGCCGTGCGCGCCGGATTCCCCTACCCCTATGAGCAGTTGGACCGGATCTGGAAGACGGTCCTGCTCCACCAGTTCCATGACATCCTGCCGGGCTCGTCGATCGCCTGGGTGCACCGGGAGGCGCGGGCCACGTACCAGCGGATCGCCGCCGAACTCGACGGGATCATCGACGCGGCCCAGCGCGCACTGGCGGGCGAGGGCGACCGGCCGCTGCTGTTCAACGCGGCGCCGCACAGCCGGAACGGCGTGCCCGCCGGGGGTGCGGGGGAGGAGCGGTCACCGGAAGGGGCGACGGTGTCGGAGCGGCCCGAGGGCGGGTACGTCCTCGACAACGGCCTCCTGCGCATCGGGATCGACGCCCGGGGCCTTGTCGTGTCCGTTTTCGACCCGGCCGCCGACCGCGAGACCATCGCCCCCGGCACGGCCGGCAACCTGCTCCAGCTGCACCCGGACTTCCCCAACATGTGGGACGCCTGGGACGTCGACGCCTTCTACCGCAACGCGGTCACCGACCTCACGGACACCGACGGACTGGCCCCCGGCGAGGACGGCCGGTCCGTCCGGATCGTACGGTCCTTCGGCTCCTCCCGGGTCACCCAGGTGCTGTCCCTGCCGCCGGGGGAACGCCGGCTGCTGATCGACACGGAGGTCGACTGGCACGAGACGGAGAAGTTCCTCAAGCTGGCCTTCCCCCTGGACCTGCACGCCGAACGGTACGCGTCCGAGACCCAGTTCGGTCACTTCCACCGCCCGACCCACACCAACACCTCCTGGGAGGCGGCGAAGTTCGAGGCCTGCAACCACCGCTTCGTCCAACTGGGGGAACCGGGCTGGGGCGTGGCGGTGGTCAACGACTCCACGTACGGCCACGACGTGACCCGCAGTGTCCGGACCGACGGCGACCGGGGGACGACGACCACCGTGCGGGTCTCGCTGCTGAGGGCCCCGCGTTTCCCGGACCCCGAGACCGACCAGGGCATCCACCGCTTCCGGCACGCGCTGGTAGCGGGTGCCGGCATCGGCGACGCGGTACGCGAGGGCTGGCGGATCAACCTGCCCGAGCGGCGGGTCACCGGCGCCCACGAGGTCGCCCCACTGGTGACGGTCGACGACGACGCGGTCGTGGTCACGGCGGTGAAGCTGGCCGACGACGGCAGCGGGGACCTCGTGGTCCGGTTCCACGAGGCCCACGGCGGCCGGGCACGAGCCACCCTCACGGCGGGCTTCGCGGTCGCGGACGTCACGGTGACCGACCTCCTGGAGCGGCCGACGGACACCCCGGCGCCGGACCGGGCGGGCGACGCGGTGTCGCTGCGCCTGCGGCCGTTCGAGCTGGTGACCCTTCGGTTCCGGCGGGCCTGAGACGGCGGAGCGCACGTCCGGCCGACCGGGTCCGCCGGGCGTGCGCTCCGAACCCGCTTCCACCCGCGCCGTCCGGCCCGCGATGATGTGGCGATGACACGGAGAACCGTCGCCGACGAGTCCTGGGCCGCCGAGCCGGATCCCCTGCTGGCCCTCGCCCGACGGGAGTTGGGGTTCTACGCGAGGACCTGTGCCCGGGCCCGGCGGCTGCACTACGGCACCGAGGTCGGTGCGCTCGGCACCACGTCGGTGACGGTGGTGGCCGCCGGACTGCACGCACCGGCCTGGCTGACCGCGCTGATCGCGGGCGGTGCCGTCTTCTTCACGGGGCTGCGGCAGCTGTTCGCCCCGGGGGCGCGCTGGGTGCTGGCCGCCCAGGCCCGGGAGACGCTGCGCCGCGCCGTCAACCGGTATCTGCTCGTGCCCGAGCCGGACCGTGACGGGGCGGCCCGCCAGGCCCTCCGGTCGGTGATCGAGGAGGTCGGCGACAACGAGCTGCGCGAGTGGTCCGAGAGCCAGGGGCACAGGCCGGACCCGCCCGTACCCGCGGCCGGGGGCTGAACCGGCGCGCCGGTTCAGCCCCCGGCGCTCACGTCTGTCCGCCCAGCTGGGTCCGCAGCCACTGTTCCACCTCACCCACATGCGCGGCCGCCGCGGCCCTCGCCGCCTCCGGGTCCCGGGCGACGAGGGCCCGGTGGATGGCGGCGTGCTCGCGGCGCGTCCGTGCGAACGCCCCCTCCTCCTCGTACCCCCGCCACACCCGGGCCCGGAACGTCCGCGAGGACAGCCCCTCCAGGATCGCGGCCATCGTGTCGTTGCCCGCTGCGCCCGCGATCACCCGGTGGAACGCGAGATCGTGCGCGAGGATCTCCTCGGGATCGTCCGTCGCGTTCATGGCCGTCAGGTGCTTCTCCACCTCCGCCAGCTGGTCGGCCGTGATCCGCGCCGCGGCCAGCGCCGTCGCCGTCGACTCCAGGACCCGCCGTACCTCCAGCAGCTCCACCAGCCGCGGCCCGCGTGACAGATCGGCGACCACACCGAACGTCTCCAGCAGGTCACCCGCCTCCAGTTGGGTGACGTAGATACCGGAGCCGTGGCGGGCCTCCAGCACGCCCAGGACCGTCAGCGCGCGGATCGCCTCGCGCATGGAGCTGCGGGAGATGCCCAGCTGGACGGCGAGATCCCGTTCCGTCGGCAGCCGCTGGCCCGGCTCCAGCCGGCCCTCCGCGATCATCGCCTTGATCTGCTCGATGGCGCGCTGCGTCACCGTGCCCTTCTGCGGGGCCGTCTCGTCCACACCGTTCCTCCTGTCGCCCGTGAGCCGCAGTCTAATCAGCAAGGTGGTCGGACCACTACGGCTCATTCGACGGTTCTTCGACGGAAAATTGCGGTCCGCAGGGTGTTGAAGGCGTCGAGTGGTCTGATAAGTATGCCGTCATCTGCTCGAACACGCTCGATGAGGAGCTGCCAGATGCCCGGCAGAACACTGAGGAAGCGGAACAGGTCCCGGATCATCGGCGCGACGGCCCTGGCCGTCGGTGCCTCGCTCATGCTGGCCGCGTGCGGCAGCACCAAGGACACCGGCAGCGGCAGCGCGGGGGGCGGCGGCACCGGCAAGGTCGGGGTGGTCCTGCCCCTGCTGACCTCGCCGTTCTGGCAGTCGTACAACGACTACGTGCCCAAGATGGCGAAGTCCGAGGGTGTCGACGCGCTGAAGACGGTCAACTCCAACAGCGACCCCTCGCAGCAGATCACCGACATCAACAACGAGCTCAACCAGGGCGTGAAGGGCCTCGTCGTCGCGCCCCTGGACAGCGCCGCCATCGAGGCGGGCCTCGACCAGGCCGAACGCAAGGGCGTGCCGGTGGTCGCCGTCGACGTGGCCCCCGACAAGGGCAAGGTAGCCATGGTCGTACGCGCCGACAACGTCGCCTACGGCGAGAAGGCCTGCGATTACCTCGGCCAGCACGTCACCAGCGGCAAGGTCGTGCAGATCATGGGCGACCTCGCCTCGGTCAACGGCCGCGACCGCTCGGAGGCGTTCCGCTCCTGCGTGAAGAAGAAGTACCCGAAGCTCAAGGTCCTGGAGATCCCCGCCAAGTGGGAGTCCGACACCGCCGCCTCCCAGCTGGGCACCCTGCTCAACGCCAACCCCGACATCAAGGGCATCTACATGCAGGCCGGCGGTGTCTACCTCGCCCCGACCCTGCAGACCCTGAAGTCCAAGGGCATGCTCAAGACCGCCGGGCAGAGCGGGCACATAGTGATCGTCTCCAACGACGGCATCCCGCAGGAGTTCGACGCCATCCGCAAGGGCGAGATCGACGCGACCGTCTCCCAGCCCGCCGACGCCTACGCCAAGTACGGCATGTACTACATCAAGGCGGCGATGGAGGGGAAGACGTTCAAGCCGGGTCCGACCGACCACGACTCCACGATCGTCAAGCTGTCCAGCGGGATCCTGGAGGACCAGCTGCCCGCGCCCCTGGTCACCAAGGACAACGTGGACGACCCGAAGCTGTGGGGCAACACGGTCAAATGATCACGCCACTTGTTGAGGCCCGGGACGTCGTCAAGCGGTACGGCCCCACCGTCGCCCTCGCCGACGGCCGGCTCACCGTCCTGCCCGGCGAGTCCCACGCCCTCGTCGGCCGTAACGGCGCCGGCAAGTCCACCCTGGTCAACGTCCTCACCGGCCTCCAGGCCCCGGACGAGGGCACGGTCCGCTTCGACGGCGAACCCGCGCCCCCGCTCGCCGACCGGGACGCCTGGCGGCGCAAGGTCGCCTGCGTCTATCAAAAACCCACGGTCGTACCGGAGTTGACGGTCGCCGAGAACCTGTTCATCAACCGGCAGCCGCTGCAACGGGGGTTCATCAGCTGGCGGCGACTCCACAAGGAGGCCGCCGCGCTGCTCGACACCTGGGACGTGCACGTCGACCCCGAGGCGCGCACCGCCGACCTCAAGGTCGAGGACCGCCAGATGGTCGAGATCGCCCGCGCGTTGAGCTTCGGCGCCCGGTTCATCGTCCTCGACGAGCCGACCGCCCAGCTCGACAACCGGGAGATCGAGCGGCTGTTCAGCCGGATCCGGGCCCTCCAGGGCTCGGGTGTGACCTTCCTGTTCATCTCGCACCACCTCCAGGAGGTCTACGAGGTCTGCCAGACCGTCACCGTGCTCCGCGACGCCCGCTGGATCACCACCGCCCCCGTCGCCGACCTGCCCAGGCCCGCCCTGGTGGAGGCGATGGCGGGGGAGGCCGTCACCGGGAGCGCCCAGCAGGCGCGGGACGCGGTTCCCGGGGACGCGCCCGTCGTCCTCGACGTACAGGGGCTGAGTTCCGAGTCGTACGACCACATCGACCTCACCGTCCGCGGCGGCGAGGTGGTCGGGCTCGCCGGCACCAGCGGCAGCGGCAAGATCGAACTCGCCGAGACCGTCGCGGGGTTGCGCACCCCGACCGGCGGTACGGCCCGAGTACAGGAGAAACCGCTCCCGTTCGGCGATGTACGGGCCGTGCTGAAAGCCGGCGTCGGCTTCGTGCCCCGTGACCGGCACGACCAGGGGCTGGTCTCCGGCATGAGCATCGGCGACAACGCCACCATGACCGTGCTCGACCGGCTCGGCCGCCGCGGGTTCGTCGGCACCGACCGCAAGCGCCGCTTCGCCACCGGGCTGATCGAACGCCTCGACATCCACGCCGAGGGCCCCGAGCAGCCCGTCTCCGACCTGTCCGGCGGCAACGCGCAGAAGGTCGTCATGGCCCGCGCCCTGGCCTCCGACCCCCGGCTCCTGGTCCTGGTCAACCCCACCGCGGGCGTCGACGTGAAGTCCAAGGAGTCCCTGCTGGCCCGTGTGGACAGCGCCCGCGAGGACGGCACCGCCGTACTGGTCGTCTCCGACGAACTCGACGACCTGCGCCGCTGCGACCGCGTCCTCGTCCTCTTCCACGGCCGGATCGTCGCCGAACACCCGGCCGGCTGGCACGACCACGAGCTGATCGCCTCCATAGAAGGAGTGGACTCCATGCCCGAAGGAGTGGACCATGGCTGAGACCAAGGCCCCGCCGATCACCCCGGTGCGCTCCCCGGACACGCGCGCGGCCCGTACCGTCATTCTCCGCCGGGCCCGTGAACTCGCCCTCGTCCCGGCCCTGTTGCTGCTGATGGTGCTCGGTGCGGTGGTCAACGACTCCTTCCTCACCGAGCGCAACCTGATCTCCATCCTCGGCGCCTCCGCCGCCCTCGCGATGGTGGTGCTCGCCGAGTCGCTGGTGCTGATCACCGGCAAGTTCGACCTCTCCCTGGAGTCGGTCGTCGGTATCGCGCCCGCCGTCGGCGCCCTCCTCGTGCTGCCGTCGGCCGAATCCGGCTGGGGCACCGGGTTCCCCGCCGCCCTCGCGATGGTGGCGATCCTCGTCGTCGGCGGGGCGGTCGGTGCCTTCAACGGCATCCTGGTCGTCAAGTTCAAGCTCAACGCGTTCATCGTGACGCTGGCGATGCTGATCGTGCTGCGCGGTGTGCTGGTCGGCGCGACCAAGGGCAAGACCCTGTTCGGGATGCCCGACAGCTTCTTCACCCTGGCCACCACCACCTTCCTCAACGTCCCCCTCTCGGTGTGGCTCGCGGCGGTCTCCTTCGCGGTCGCCGGACTGGTGCTGAAGTACCACCGCGTCGGGCGCGCCCTGTACGCCATCGGCGGCAACGCCGACGCGGCCCGCGCCGCCGGCATCCGCGTGGACCGCGTGATGCTCGGGGTGTTCGTCGTGGCAGGCGTTCTCGCCTCGGTCGGCGGGATCATGCAGACCGGTTACGTGGGTGCGATCAGCGCCAACCAGGGCAACAACATGATCTTCACGGTGTTCGCGGCGGCGGTGATCGGCGGCATCAGCCTGGACGGCGGCAAGGGCACCATGTTCGGCGCCCTGACCGGCGTACTCCTTCTGGGTGTCGTACAGAACCTGCTCACCCTGGCGCAGGTGCCGTCGTTCTGGATCCAGGCCATCTACGGCGGCATCATCCTCGTCGCCCTCATGATCGCCCGTGTCACCACGGGAAGGGCGCAGGACTGACCGACGGCGGCACGCCGGCCGCCGACGCGAGCCACCCGCGTCCCGCACTCCCCCCGACGGAAAGGCAATCCGTGTCCCCGAGCCCCGGCCCCTCGTACCGCGTCTCCGCGCTCGAGACCTACGACATCCGCTTCCCCACCTCGCGCGAGCTCGACGGCTCCGACGCGATGAACCCGGACCCCGACTACTCGGCCGCCTATGTCGTGCTGCGCACCGACGCGGGCGACGGACACGAGGGGCACGGGTTCACGTTCACCATCGGGCGGGGCAACGACGTCCAGGTCGCCGCGATCGACGCGCTGCGGACCCACGTGCTCGGCCGACCGGTGGACGAGATCTGCGACGACCCCGGATCCCTCTACCGGGACCTGATCGGCGACAGCCAGCTGCGCTGGCTCGGCCCCGAGAAGGGCGTGATGCACATGGCGATCGGCGCGGTGATCAACGCCGTCTGGGATCTCGCCGCCCGCCGCGCCGGAAAGCCGCTGTGGCAGCTGCTCGCCGACGCCGAGCCCGAGTGGATCGTCCGTCAGATCGACTTCCGCTACCTCACCGACGCCCTCACCCCCGAGGAGGCCCTCGCCCTCCTGCGCCGGGGCCGCGAAGGCGCGGACGAGCGCCGGGCCCGCCTCCTGGAGCGCGGCTTCCCCGCCTACACCACCTCCGCCGGCTGGCTCGGCTACGACGACGAGAAGCTCACCCGGCTCGCCGCAGAGGCGGTCGCCGGCGGCTTCGGGCAGATCAAGCTGAAGGTCGGCGCCGACCTGGACGACGACATCCGGCGCTGCCGGGTCGCCCGCTCGGTCGTCGGCCCGGACATCCGGATGGCCATCGACGCCAACCAGCGCTGGGACGTCGACGAGGCGATCCGCTGGACCAGGGCCCTCGCCGAGTTCGACCCGTACTGGATCGAGGAGCCCACCAGCCCCGACGACATCCTCGGGCACGCGGCGATCCGCCGCGCGGTCGCCCCGGTCAAGGTCGCCACCGGCGAACACGTCCAGAACCGGATCGTCTTCAAGCAGCTGCTCCAGGCCGGCGCCCTCGACATCGTCCAGATCGACGCGGCCCGGGTCGGCGGCGTCAACGAGAACCTCGCCATCCTGCTGCTCGCCGCCAAGTTCGGCGTCCCGGTCTGCCCGCACGCCGGCGGGGTCGGCCTGTGCGAACTCGTTCAGCACCTCTCGATGTTCGACTACCTCGCGGTCGCCGGCACCACCGACGACCGGGTCATCGAGTACGTCGACCATCTGCACGACCACTTCCTCGACCCGGTGGTGATCAGGGAAGGTCACTACACGGCACCCACCGCACCGGGCTTCTCGGCCGCCATGCGACCGGAGGCCGTCGCGGAGTACACCTATCCGGGCGGCACCTTCTGGGCCGCCGACGCGGAAACGCAGAAGGGACAGGCGGCATGACCGACTTCGAGGGTCTCAAGGCCCTGGTCACCGGCGGGGCCTCCGGGATCGGCCGGGCCACGGCCGAACTCCTCGCCGAGCGCGGCGCCCAGGTGGCCGTCCTCGACCTCGACCCGTCCTCCGTCGAGAAACCCCTCCTCGGCTTCCGGGCCGACGTCACCGACGACGCCTCCGTGCGTACGGCCGTGGAGAGCGCGGTCGAGGCGCTCGGCGGCCTCGACGTCCTCGTCAACAACGCGGGCATCGGCGCCCAGGGTACGGTCGAGGACAACGACGACGACGAATGGCACCGCGTCTACGACGTCAACGTCCTCGGCATGGTCCGCGCCACCCGCGCCGCCCTCCCGCACCTGCGCCGCTCGGAGCACGCGGCCATCGTCAACACCTGCTCCATCGCCGCCACCGCCGGACTGCCCCAACGCGCCCTGTACAGCGCCACCAAGGGCGCGGTGTACTCCCTCACCCTGGCCATGGCCGCCGACCACGTCCGCGAGGGCGTCCGGGTCAACTGCGTCAACCCCGGCACGGTGGACACCCCGTGGATCGGCCGCCTCCTCGGCAAGGCCGCCGACCCGGTCGCCGAACGCGCCGCCCTGGAGGCCCGCCAGCCCACCGGCCGCCTGGTCTCCGCCCCCGAAGTCGCCCTCGCCATCGCCTACTTGGCGAGCCCGCTGTCCGGCGCCACCACCGGCACCTCCCTTGCGGTCGACGGCGGCACGCAGGGCCTGCGACTGCGTCCGGTGGGACAGTGAGCGGCCTCGGCCGCAGCGGCGTCCAGGTCAGCCCGCTGGGCCTCGGCGCCGCCGTGATCGGCAACCTGTACACCGAACTCCCCGACCAGCAGGCGCACGACACCGTCACCGCCGCCTGGCAGCAGGGCATCCGCTACTTCGACACCGCCCCGCACTACGGCCTCGGCCTGTCCGAACGGCGGCTGGGCGAGGCGCTGCGGGAGTACGACCGGACCGCCTACACCCTGTCCACCAAAGTGGGCCGGCGTCTGGAGCCGGGGCCCGGCGACGGCGACGACCTCGCCAACGGCTTCGCCGTGCCCGACACCCTCCGTCGCGTCTGGGACTTCACCGACGAGGGCATCCGCCGCACCCTGGAGGCGAGCCTGGCGCGGCTCGGTCTCGACCGGGTCGACGTCGTCTACCTCCACGACCCCGACGACCACGCCGAACAGGCCTTCCGCGAGGGCTACCCGGCCCTGGAGAAGCTCCGCGCGGAGGGTGTCGTGGGCGCGATCGGCGCCGGCATGAACCAGACCGCGATGCTCACCCGTTTCGTCCGCGACACCGACATCGACGTGGTGCTGTGCGCGGGGCGTTACACCCTCCTCGACCAGAGCGCACTCGCCGACCTGCTCCCGGCCGCGGAGGAGCGCGGTACCTCGGTGGTGATCGGCGGCGCCTTCAACTCCGGTCTGCTGGCCGACCCGAAGCCGGACGCCACCTACAACTACGCCCAGGCGCCTGACGAGTTGCTCGCCCGGGCCCTGCGGCTCAAGGAGCTCGCCGAACAGCACGGCACCACCCTCCGGGCCGCCGCCCTCGCCTTCTGCGCCGCCCACCCGGCCGTGGCGAGCGTCCTGGTCGGTGCCCGCTCGGCGGCCGAGATCGAGGACGGCGCACGGCAGTTCGGCACGCATGTACCCGCCGCCTTCTGGCAGGAGCTGCGTGCCACCGGACTCCTGCCCGCCGACGCCCCCGTCCCCACGGAGGAGCCGTCATGAGAGTCGCCCTGCACACCAAGGTCCGCGCGGAACGCATCGCCGAGTACGAGGCCGCCCACCGCGAGGTGCCCGCCGAACTCACCGCCGCCATCCGGGCCGCCGGCGCCACCTCCTGGACCATCTGGCGCAGCGGCACCGACCTCTTCCATCTCCTGGACTGCGCGGACTACGGCCACCTCCTCGCCGAACTGGAGAAGCTCCCGGTCAACCTGGCCTGGCAGGCCCGGATGGCCGAGCTTCTCGACGTCGTCCACGACTACTCCGAAGCAGGCGCGCAGGCCGGCCTGCCCGTCGTATGGGAGCTGCCATGACCGTCGACGCCCACCACCACGTCTGGGACCTCTCCGTACGGGACCAGGACTGGATCGCCGGACCCGAACTCCAGCCGCTCAGAAGGAACTTCACCGTCGAGGACCTCGACCCCGAGGCGCGGGCGGCCGGCGTCACCCGCACGGTCCTCGTCCAGACGGTCACCGCGCCCGAGGAGACCCCCGAGTTCCTGGCCCTCGCCGACGCCCACGACCTGGTCGCGGCGGTCGTCGGCTGGACCGACCTGACCCGCCCGGACATCGCCGACGAACTCGCCCGCCTCCGCGAACTCCCGGGCGGTTCCTACCTGAAGGGCATCCGCCACCAGGTCCAGGGCGAGCCGGACCCGGAATGGCTGCTGCGCCCGGACGTACACCGGGGCCTGGCGGCGATCGCCGACGCGGGGCTCGTCTACGACCTGGTCGTCCAGCCCCACCAGCTCCCGGCCGCCGTCAAGGCGGCGGAGTCCCACCCCCGCCTCACCTTCGTCCTGGACCACCTGGGCAAGCCCCCCATCGCCTCCCGCGCCCTCGACCCCTGGGCCACCGCCGTGCGTACCCTCGCCGCCCTCCCCAACACCGTGTGCAAGCTCTCCGGCATGGTCACGGAGGCCGAACCCGCCTCCTGGACGGTGGACGACCTCCGCCCTTACGCCGACATGGTCCTGGACGCCTTCGGCCCGCAGCGCCTGATGTTCGGCTCGGACTGGCCGGTGTGCACGCTGGCCGGGACCTACGCCGAAGTCTTCGACGCCGCCGCCCGGTTGGTGACCCCGGCCGACCGGACTCACGTCTTCGAGACCACCGCCACCCGGGTCTACGGCCTCTGAGGCACCCGCCGCCGGCAGGCGCCGCGCGTCACGCCGTACTCCCGTGTGAAGCCGCGCCGAAGGCGAAGAACCCCGAGCGGCACCCGACGCGGTGCGCCACGGTCGTGAGCGGAGCGTCCGAGGCGCAGAGCAGCCGTGTGGCCCTGTTCAGCCGCCACCAGGTCGGACAGGCCAGCGGCGGGCGGCCGACCGCAGCGCCGGATACCGGCCGAGGCCGGCCGGCAGATGCACGATCTCCGGGAGCTCGCTCAGCAACGGATGCAGTTGGTCCGGTCCACCCCGGTGTCCTCGTCCCGTCCCAGGCCTTCCCCGCCGAAGACTTCCTCAGCAGCCTGGCCCCCTACGGAGTCCGCTGGAGCGTCGAAGACCCCGGCTGAGTCCGTACGGCGCGAAGCCCCGGCTGAGTCCGCCCGGCGGGTCAGTCGCGCTCGACGGCCGAGGTCGCCAGCCGCGTCGGCGGCATGAACTCGCGCACATACGTCCGCTGCCAGCACGCGCCCGTCTCCCGCAGCTCCCGCCAACCGGTGTAGCGGTAGCGGAAGAGGCGGGCGCGGACGAAGCGCGGGGGCCGGTCGGGCGGGAACGGGGAGCGGCGCAGGAGGCGGAGTGTGTCGCGGTCGTTCTCCAGGAGGCGCTCCACCAGGCCGCCGAACCAGTCGCCGGCGTACGCGGGGGACAGGGCGGCGAACCACATCAGCCAGTCCAGGCGGAGGTGGTAGGGCGCGAACTGGCGCGGCCAGCGCCGGGGGTCGCCCGGCTTGCCCTTGAACTCGTACTCCCGCCAGTCCGAGTCCTCGCGCGGCGAGTCGTCCAGGGTGCCCTCGACCACCACCTCGTACCGGACCCGGCTGACGCTGCCGAACGCACCGTAGGTGTTGACCAGGTGGAGCGGGTCGAAGGAGCGGTTCATGACCTGGCGGCGGGAGACCATGTTCAGCACCGGGTGGTAGCTGAGGTAGACGAGCAGCGCGGCCACGGCGAGGACGACGATCTCGTACCAGAGCGGGGCCGACGGGGCGGTGGTGTGGCCGGTGGGGAGCTGGAGGGCGGACAGGGCCAGGACGATGGTGATCCAGTTCAGCCAGGAGAAGTTGCCGGAGACCACCAGCCACAGCTGGGTGAGGATCATCAGGGACGCGGCCGCCGTCGCGATGGGCTGCGGGGTGAAGAGGAGCACGGGGACCACCAGTTGGGTGAAGTGGTTCGCGGCCACCTCCGCCTTGTGCACCGGCCCGGGGAGATGGTGGAAGAACCAGCTCAGCGGCCCCGGCATCGGCTGGGTCTCGTGGTGGTAGTGGAGGCAGGTCAGTTTGCGCCAGCAGGCGTCCCCGCGCATCTTGATCAGGCCCGCCCCGAACTCGACCCGGAACAGGATCCAGCGCAGCAGGAAGAGGACGACGACCGGCGGGGCCACCTCGTCGTTGCCGAGGAGGACGGCCAGGAAGCCGACCTCCAGGAGCAGGGACTCCCAGCCGAACGCGTACCAGGTCTGGCCGACGTTCACGATGGACAGGTACAGCGCCCAGGGGATCAGCCAGAGCAGCATCCCGGCCCAGAGCGGCAGTTCGGAGTCCGCGCCCGCCAGCAGCGCCGCCGACACCGCACAGCCCGCCCAGGCGCAGGCCGCGAAGAAGCGGTCCGAGTAGTGCAGGTGGAACAGGCTCGGCGCCCGCCTGAAGGGGACCCGGGCGACGAACCCCGGGATCGGCAGCATCCCGCGCTCGCCCAGCAGGGCCCGGAACTGCAGCGCGGCCACCAGGAACGCGAAGAGATACACACCGGCCAGAGCCCGCTGGAAGACCAGCCGGCTCAACCAGTACCCGGGTGCGGTGAACCAGTCCACGGCCGTGCGCTCCTGCCTCTCTCCATTGTGCGGCCCCCCGGTGCGAGAGGGACCTGTCACCCTGTGTACCGCGTCCCTCTGCTTGCGTAACCCGGGCGGGTGAAGTGGACAATATGGGAGGAATTGCCCGGAAAGGGTTCCCCTGGCAAGGTGGCCCCATGGCTGATCGGGGAGCGAGTGCTCCGTCCCTCCCGGACGACTGGCCCGCCCATCCGGAACACCCGATCCTGGCGCTCAACCGCATGGGCACCTTCGACTGGGACCTGGACACCGGTCTGTTCCACATGGACGCCCAGGCGTACGAGGTGTTCGACCTGACCCCCGAGGAGTTCGACGGGCGCCCCGAGGGCCTCGCGCTCCGGGTTCCCCCGCTGGAGTCCAGCAGGCTGGACGCGGTGGTGTCCCAGGCCATCAAGGACGGCAGCGAGAACTACGGGACGTACTTCCGCATCCGCCGCCGCGACGGCGGCCCGCGCTGGACGCACACCCAGGGCTACATCCGGCGCGACGCGACGGGCCGCCCGCGCCGGGTCGTGGGGATCGTCCGGGACGCCACCAAGGAACTGGAGGACAGCGAGGCACGGAGCCTGCGGGACGCCCAGGGGCAGGCGCTGCGCCGGCAGACCGACGTCGTCCAGGTGATCACCGCCGCGCTCGCGCACGCCCGCAGCGTCCAGGACGTCATCGAGGCCCTCAAGGACGCCCACGGCATCCCCAACCTGGGCGCGACCAGCCTGGTGATGGGGTTGGTGGAGGCGGGCCGGATCCGGCTGGTCGCCGAGGGACCGGCGGGCAGCTTCGTACCGGGCACCCGGATAACCCGGATCGAGGAGCCCTACCCGATGGGTGAGGTGGTGCAGACCCTCAGCCCGCGCTTCATCGAGTCACCGGACGAATTCGCCGAGCGCTACCCGATACTGTGGCCGCACATCACCGGCCTGCACATCACCTCGGCCGCCTATCTGCCCCTGATCGCCCAGGCCCGCCCGATCGGCGCCATGGGCCTGCTCTACAACGACCGGCTCGGCTTCTCCTCCGAGGAGCGCGCCGTCCTGGTCGCCATCGGCAGCAGCATCGCGCAGAGCCTGCAGCGGGCCATGCTCTACGAGCAGGAGAAGGACCTCGCCCAGGGCCTCCAGCAGGCGATGCTGCCGCGCACCATCCCCAGCGTGCGCGGCGCCGACATCGCCGTCCGCTACCGCTCCGCGAGCGCCGGCGGCTCGCTGGGCCGGGACATCGGCGGCGACTGGTACGACCTGATCCCGCTGCCCGGCGGCCGGGTCGGCGCGGTCATCGGCGACGTCCAGGGCCACGACACGCACGCGGCGGCCGTCATGGGCCAGCTGCGCATCGTGCTGCGCGCCTACGCCGCCGAGGGGCACACCCCGGCCACCGTGATGGCCCGCGCCTCCGTCTTCCTGGACGAACTCGACACCGACCGCTTCGCCACCTGCCTGTACGCCGAGGCCGACCTGGCCACGGGCGTCGTCCAGGTGGTCCGCGCCGGGCACATCGACCCGCTGGTCCGGGCCACCGACGGGAGCTGCCGTCGTATCCCCGTCGAGGGCGGGCTGCCGCTGGGGCTGTCCGCCGAGTTCGACAGCCTCGACTACCCGGTGTCCACCCTGGAGCTGGACCCGGGCGAGACGATGCTGCTGTGCACCGACGGGCTCGTCGAGCAGCCCGGCACCGACCTCGGCGTGGGGATACGGGCCCTGACCGAGCAGGTCGAGCAGGGCCCGGAGGACGTGCGGGGCCTCGCCGACCGGCTGATCGCGGTCGCCGAGGAGCGCGGCGGCGACGACGACGTGGCCCTGCTCCTGCTGCGCCGCCGCGGCCCGGACACCGCCCAGGCCGTCGGCCGTCTCCAGCAGCATGTGGCCTCCGGCGACCCCGAGGCGCTCGCCCTGGCCCGGCACATGATCCGGGCCGCCGTCCGGGCCTGGGGCGCCGGGGACCGGGCCGACGAGATCGAGCTGGTCGCCGACGAACTGATCACCAACGCGCTGATGCACACGGAGGGCTCCGCGATCGTCACCCTCAGGGTCCTCACCGGCAGCGACCGCCGGCTCCGCGTCGAGGTGGAGGACTCCTCCAGCGCCCTGCCGCGCCGCCGCGACGCCGGGGAGGACGGGGTCTCCGGCCGGGGTCTGCTGCTCGTCGACCAGATCGCCGATGCCTGGGGTGTGGAGGCACGCGGCGGCGGCAAGGCGGTCTGGTGCGAGTTCCGGATGCCGCAGAAGTCCGACGGGGACTGACCCCGGGGGCCCCGGATGGCACTCTGGACCCATGCCCGAACTGCCCGAGGTCGAAGCGCTCAAGGACTTCCTGACCGAGAACCTGGTCGGCCACGAGGTCGTACGCGTGCTGCCGGTCGCCATCAGCGTGCTGAAGACGTACGACCCTCCCGTCGGCGCGTTCGAGGGCAGTGAGGTCGTCGCCGTGCACCGGCACGGCAAGTTCCTGGACATCGAGGGCGGCGGCGGTCTGCGGTTCGTCACCCATCTGGCCCGCGCGGGCTGGCTCCAGTGGAAGGACCGGCTGCCGGACGGGCCGCCCCGTCCGGGGAAGGGCCCGCTGGCGCTGCGGGTGGCCCTGGAGAACGGCGCGGGCTTCGACCTCACCGAGGCCGGCACCCAGAAGAAGCTCGCCGTGTACGTCGTACGGGATCCGCAGGACGTGCCGGGCATCGCACGTCTCGGCCCCGACCCGCTCGCCGCCGACTTCGACGAGGCCCGCCTCGCCGCCCTGCTGCGGGACGAGCGGCGGCAGCTCAAGGGCGCCCTGCGCGATCAGAGCCTGATCGCCGGGGTCGGCAACGCCTACAGCGACGAGATCCTGCACGCCGCGAAGATGTCCCCGTTCAAGCTGGCCGCGGCCCTCACACCCGAGGAGGTGCACGGGCTGTACGAGGCGCTGCGCACCACCCTCACCGAGGCGGTGGAGCGCTCCCACGGCCTGGCGGCGGGCCGGCTCAAGGCGGAGAAGAAGAGCGGGCTGCGCGTCCACGGCCGTACCGGCGAACCCTGCCCGGTCTGCGGGGACATCATCCGTGAGGTCTCCTTCAGCGACTCCTCGCTGCAGTACTGCCCGACCTGCCAGACCGGTGGCAAACCGCTCGCGGACCGCCGGATGTCCCGGCTGCTGAAGTGACCGGCGGTCATTTGGGGTCGATGGTCACGAGGCGCTGCCCGTCCGCGCTGCGTACCTCGTAGTGGTCGATCTCGTCGGGGTGCATCGAGGAGCCGCCCGACATGGTGCTCACCCGGTCGTCGTGGTCCCGCTCGGCCCAGGTGGTGACGATCTGCTCGGAGCCGTCGTTGCCGACGGCGATCAGCCGGCAGGAGCCCGGCCCGTTCGCGTCCTTCACCTTCAGCTCGATCTCGGCGCCCGAGTCCGTGTCCGCCTCCTTCACCTGCGCCCAGACCCCCGACTGCGCGTCGGTGGTCGCGGCGACCTGAACGGTCGGGACGGACTCGTGGCCGACGTACGTCATGATGCCGGGGCCCGCGATCGCAAACACCACGGAGGCGGCGAGGCCGTACAGCAGCTTGCGGCGTTTGGCGCGGTGCCGGCTCGCCACCTCGGCGAGCAGTCGGTCCAGCAGCCGGGGACCCGGCTGGGCCATGGGGTGCACGAAGCGCGGCGTGGCCCGGCGGTACAGCATCAACTGCCGTGCCGCGGGGCCGAATTCGGTCACGTGCGCCGCGCAACGAGGGCACTCCATGAGGTGGTCCTCGAAGCGGAAGGCCTCCGCCTCGTCCAGCACGCCGAGCGCGTACGCGCCGACGTCGCGATGCCTTTCCTGGGACCTCATGCCGAATCCTCGTGCCGAAGGGTGGGGGTGGGGTAACTGATTGCTCCTTGCTCCCACCCGTACGCAGTCGGCAGAGGATTCACTCAAGGCACGTACAGAATCGTAACCAAAGGATTCGGAGCGGCCCGGCCTCCGGATTGGTCCTGAATCAAAAAAGATGGATGGCGAGGTGCCCGAGGGGCAGACCGAGCCGCCAGGCGGGGGTCCACACCTTCGGTCCGTCGTCCTCGCCGAACACCGAACCGCCGCCCGGCACCGCGTCCAGGTCGGGCGCCAGGAGCTCGGTCTCCTCCAGCCAGCGCCAGGCGGCCGCGGCCAGATCCAGGTCCGGTGACGGGCCGCCCGCCTCGGCCGCCTCGGCGTTCACTACGGCCATACGTTCGCCGACCCAGTCCTGCCACGGCTGGTCGTACGCCGTGAGCGAAAGCCAGGTCTCCAACTGGGACACGACCCGGATGCCCGACAGTTCGCCGTCCGTGTCGGAGAGGAAGATGGTCAGCGCCAGCGCGTCACGGCCGGCCCGGAACTCGAAGGACGTCGGTGGCATGAGATCGCCGGTGCGCAGCAGCTCGTCGGCGATGTACTCGGCGTACAACCAGGCCATCGGGACCGCCAGTTCCCCGCTCCCGGCCCCGCCCGTGCTCTCTTGACCTCTGTGCAGCATCCCGTCCTGCCTTCCTCCGGTGCGCGCGTGGCCCCGACCCCGGGTCCGTCCCTCTCCCGGTGCGGAACACGGATGAAGACAGCTGATTGCCCAGACATGGTCCTCAGCAAGGCGCTTTACAAAGGCTTTGCTCTGCCTACGGTTTCATCCCAGGTCGGGTGCGTAACCGGGAAGGACCCGGCGCAGGGCGCGCAGCGCGTAGTAAGCGCGCGACTTCACGGTACCGGGTGGAATCCCGAGGGCCTCGGCGGCTTCCGCAACACTCGCCCCCTGGAAATACACCAGCACCAGGACTTCACGGTGCTCCGGGGTGAGAGTCTTCACAGCCTCCCGTACGTCCAGGGCCGCGGCGGCGCGTTCGGCGTGGTCGCCGATCGCCCTGGTGTTCTCCAGGACGGCGTCGTGCACCTCGGCGGGCCGCGCCTGCCGGGCCCGGCGCGCGTCGATGGCGAGCCGTCGGCCGACGGTCAGCAGCCAGGGCAGCACGGAGTCGAAGTCGTCGGCGCGCAGCGCCTCGGGGTGCTGCCAGGCGCGTACGAGGGTCTCCTGGACGAGGTCCTCGGCCCGCTGCCGGTCCCCGTCGCTGAGCCGCAGCAGCAGCGCGAAGAGCGGTCGGCCGTGCTCGCGCTGGAGTGCGGCGAGCTCGTGCTCGGCGGTCGTCGACCCGTGGGGAGGCCCGTGGGGGAGTCCGGGGGGAAGCCCGTGGGGAAGGGTGGTTCCGGCCGTCATGGCCGTATGGCATCGCAGGGCCGGACCGGGGGACAGGGGGCGTACAGGGATCTGCGGCGGACGGTCGATCGCGTCGGCGAACGGTGCGACGAACGGTCCGTCACACCCCGAACCCGACCCGGATGGGTCAATCGGGGCGCCTGAGTTGTTTGCGGTCCCGCTCACCTTCGTACCCATTGTTCTGTAAATAGGACAAGGCTTGCGACTCTGGGGTGCTCCTGATGATCAATCGCAGACGCCAGGCGGCCCTGGCCCTGACCGCCCTCCTCGCCACCGCGGCCGCCTGCACGAACCACCAACGGCAGGAGGGTGCGGCCCCGCCCGTCCCCCCGGCGCCCGCCGCGGCCGCCGCCGGCGGCTTCACCCTGGTCGCCTCCGGCGACCTCCTGCCGCAGAGATCCGCCGTCGACCACGCGAACCTCGACGCGGGCGGCGGCGGCTACGACTTCCGCCCGATGCTCGCCGGCGTCGCACCCGTCGTCTCCCGCGCCGATCTGGCGCTCTGCCACCTGGCGACCGTCTTCGGCGCCGACGGCTCCGGCCTCACCACACCGCCGCAGCTCGTCACGGGACTCGCGGGCGTCGGCTACGACGGCTGCTCCACCGCCTCCGACCGGGCCCTCGACGGCGGCGCCGCCGGCATCGCGAACACCCTCGCCGCCATGGACCAGGTGGGCCTGCGGCACACCGGCACCGCCCGCACCCAGGCCGAGGCCGGCTCCCTCACGCTGCTCAACGCGGGCCGCGCCCGGGTCGCCGACCTCTCCTACACCTACGACGTCAACGGCAACCTTCTGCCGCCCGGACAGCCCTGGGCGGTCAACCTCCTCGACGAGAACCGCATCCTCGCCGACGCCCGCGCCGCCCGGCAGGCCGGTGCCGACGTGGTCGTCGTCTCGGTGCACTGGGGCACCGACGGGCAGAACGCCCCCGACCAGCAGCAGCTCGACCTCGCCAAGCGGCTCACCGCCGCGCGGACCGGCGGCCGCCCCGACATTGACCTGGTCCTCGGCACTCACGCCCACATCCCGCAGGCGTACGAGAAGGTCAACGGCACCTGGGTGGTCTACGGCCTCGGCGACCAGATCGCCGGCGAGATGAAGGACAGCAAGGGCCGGCAGGACCCGCGCGGCAACGAGTCCACCCTCGCCCGCTTCACCTTCACCCCGCCCGCCCGTCCCGGGGGCCGCTGGGAGGTGGCCAAGGCCGAGTTCATCCCGCAGCTGTACGACCTCGACGCCGGCCGGGTCGTCGACCTCAACGCGGCCATCGAGCAGGGCGCCGACTACACCGCCGTACGCGACACCATCCGCGACGTCGTGCTCAGCCGGGGAGCCGCCAAGGACGGGCTGCTCATGGGGGAGTAGCCGGGGTCACTCCACGTCGACGTGGTCGAACGTCTCCAGCAACTGCTTCAGCACCCGGACGCACGCGGTGATCTCGGCGTCGGTCAGATCGCCGCCGATCTGCCGGTTCAGGGCGTGCTCGCGGGCGAGGACCGCCGTGATGACCGTCCGGCCCTCGTCCGTGAGCCGGATCAGGGAGGAGCGCTGGTGCGCGGGGTTGGGGATGACCTCCGCCCAGCCGCGCGCCACCGCGTCGTTCACCATGCGCTGCACGAACTGCCGGCTCAGCGCCATGATCCGGCCCATCTGAGGCACCGTCATGGGCTCGTACCGGCGCAGCAGATCCAGCACCGAGCGCACGCCGACGGAGGCCCCCTCGATCTGCTCGCCCTGCTCGATCTTGCGGAAGGCGCGCCGGTAGAGCGGGCCGATCAGATCGAACACCTCGGTGATGCGGTCGCCCAGCTCGTCGGGGGCGAGGGGCTTGTCGATGTCGTTCACCCGGCCATCATGCACCCCGGATCATCATGACAACCTAGTTGTCAAAACCCCAAGAAGATGACACCTTGGTTGTCATGAATGGTGATGCGGACGTCCGCTTCCTCCCGTCCTCCGACGGCGACCTCGCCTACCTCGACACCGGCTCCGGCGACCCGGTGGTCCTGCTCCATTCCGGGTATGTCGACCATCGCTTCTGGCACGAGCAGCTCCCCGCGCTCGCCGCCGAGTTCCGGGTGATCGCCCCGGACACGCGCGGCCACGGCCGGTCCGCCAACGCGAGCAGGCCCTTCCGCTGGGCCGACGACCTCTCCGAGCTCCTGCGCGGTGTCGACGCCGGGCCCGCCGTGCTCGTCGGCCTGTCCATGGGCGGGGTGATCGCCACCGACACCGTGCTGGAGCACCCGGAACTGGTGCGCGCGGTTGTCACCTGCGCTGCCGTCACCGGCGACTTCCGGTACACGGACGCCTGGCACGAGGAAATCCGGGCCGAGTACGCCCGCACCCTGGCCGCCGGCGACCTGGAGGGCTGGCTCGACGCCTTCGTGAGGGTCGTACCGGGGTGGCAGCGCACGATGGACGACATCGACCCCGAGATCCCGCGCCGGCTGCGGGAGATGGCTCTCCGCACGATGTCCAAGCACACGCCCGGCGAGCGGGACTGGCTTGTCCCGGTGACCGACTCCTGGCCCCGGGTACCGAAGATCGACGTGCCAGTTCTCGCGATCAACGGCGGCCTGGAACCCGCCGACCTGCTCGCCGCCGCCGAACGCCTCGCCCGCGAGGTCCCGGACGGCCGCGCCGAGGTCGTCGAAGGAGTCGGCCACTATCCGAACCTGGAGAAGCCGGAGGTCTTCAACACCCTCCTGCTCGACTTCCTCCGCGCGCTCTAACGCCCGGCCAGCCGCGACCGCTTGTACGAGTAGCCGAAGTAGACCACGCACCCGATCAGGAACCAGACGGCGAACCGCACCCAGGTCTGCCACTTCAGGAACGTGATCAGCCAGATGGAGAAGACGACACCCAGCGCCGGCAGGAACGGCATCCACGGCGTGCGGAAGCCGCGCGGCAGCTCCGGCTGCCGGTAGCGCAGCACGATCACCGCGCTGCACACCACCACGAACGCCAGCAAGATGCCGATGTTGGTGAGTTCGGCCGCCTCGCCGATCGGCACGAAGCCGGCGAGGAGCGCCGATGCCACCCCGACGATCCAGGTCACCCGGGTCGGCACATGCCGCGTCGGGTGCGTCTTCGCGAACCAGGAGGGCAGCAGCCCGTCCCGGGACATGGCGAACCAGACCCTCGTCACACCCAGCATGAACGTGAACATGACCGTCAGGATGCCGATGATCGCACCCACCGCGATCACATCCGCGAGGCCGCTCAGCCCCACCGACTTGAACGCCGTCGAGAAGCCGCTCTCCGGGTCGATGTCCTTGTAGTTCTGCATACCGGTCAGGACCAGACAGGCCGCCACGTACAGCACCATCGAGATCGCCAGCGAGTAGATGATCGCCTTGGGCATGTGCCGCTGCGCGTCCTTCGACTCCTCGGCCGCCGTCGACATCGCGTCGTACCCGAAGACCGCGAAGAACACGGTCGCGGCGCCCGTGAACGCCCCGCTGATGCCGTACGGGAAGAACGGGTGGTAGTTGGCCGAGTCGATGTGGAACACGCCGACGCCGATCACCAGCAGCACGACCAGCACCTTCAGCGCGACCACGAACGTCTCGAAGCGGGCCGCGCTGCGGATGCCCATGGTGAGCAGATAGGCGATCAGCAGACAGAGCAGGGCGGCGAACAGATCGACCCGGTGGCCGTGCCCGGTGCCGGGGGCGCCGAGCATCCAGTGCGGCAGGTTCGCGCCCATCTCCTCGACCAGGAAGCTGAAGTACCCGGAGATGCCGATCGCGACCACCGCCACGATCGCCGTGTACTCCAGGAGCAGGTCCCAGCCGATGAACCAGCCCGCGAACTCACCGAGCACCGCGTAGCCGTAGGTGTACGCCGAACCGGCCTTCGGGATCATGCCGGCGAACTCGGCGTACGACAGCGCCGCGCAGGCGCTCGCCAGGCCGGCGATGAGGAACGACACCAGGACGGCGGGACCGGCCGTCTCGTTGGCCACCGTGCCGGCGAGGGTGAAGATGCCGGCGCCGATGATGCCGCCCACACCGATCGCGGTCAGCTGCACCAGCCCCAGCGATCTGTCGAGCCGAGGGCCCTCGGTGACCTCCGTCTCCTCGATGTGTTCGATGGGTTTGCGACGGAGAATTCCTTCACCCATGCGGAGCTTGGCCATGTGCCTCACCTCTTCGCCGATCGCGAACGGCTGACGGCCGATCATGATGGCCCAGGCACATAACAGACGGAAGACGCCACGCACGCCCCCCCGCCGAGCCGAAGCCCCGCCAAGGGCCGCCCTCGCAGCCGCGCATACCGGCCATGTCCGGCCAAGCTGCCCGGCCCGGGCGGCGCCCCGGACCGGCATACGCCGGGCCCGCCCGCCACCGACCACACGACCGCTGTCCGCCCACCACCGCGCCGGCCGTCCTGCCGAGTCGCCGACCGCCCGCTTCCGAGGCACGCGCCGTCCCTGCGGTCGTCCTGGTGCCCTGCCGACTGCATGGCCGCGATCCGCCCGCCACCGCTCCCGCCGACCTGCCGAGTCGCCGGACGTCGGCCGCCCGCTTGTGTGCCGCCCGGCGCCGTTCCGGCCGTCGTGTCCAGTCGTCTGCCGTCGGCCGTGCGCCCGCCGGCCGGTCGGTGCGGGCGGTGTTCCTGGTGGGGCGGAGTCGCGTCGTGGAAGTACAACCGGTGGTTGTGGGTGGGTGCTCTGAAGTTGTTTGATCCGGTGGTCACCTGCGCGTTTTCATGTCCCGGGTCAACGGGAGGTTGTGCATGGGGCGGCGGTTCGGGTGGCTGTGGGCCGCGTACTCGGTGAGTGCGCTCGGTACCTATCTCGCCTTCGACGCGTTCTCGGTGATCGCGGTCATCGCGCTGCACGCCGGGTCCGCCGAGGTGGCGCTGCTCGCCGCCGCCGGGCCCGCCGTGGGCGCCGTGGCGGCGGTGCCGCTCGGACCGTGGGTGGAGTTCCGGCGCAAGCGGCCGGTGATGATCGCCATGGACCTGGCCAGGTTCGCCGCACTGCTCACCGTTCCCGTCGCCTACGCGCTCGGCGGCCTCGGACTCGGCCAGATGCTGCTCGTGTCCGTCGTCGTGGCGGCCGCCGACATCACCTTCAACGCGGCCTCCGGCGCCTTCCTGAAGTCACTCGTACCGGCCGACCGGCTGCTCACCGCCAACGCCCGGTTCGAGTCCACCAACTGGACCGCCCTCGTCCTCGGACCGCCCCTCGGCGGTGCCGCGATCGGCCTGTTCGGACCGGTCACCACGGTCGTGGCGAACGCCGTCAGCTTCCTGCTGTCCGCACTCGGTATCCGGGCCGTCGGCGGCGGCGAACTCCGCCCCGAGCGCGGGACCGCGGAACGCCTGCGCGCCGCCGACCTGCTCGACGGCTGGCGGCACATCCTCTCCAGCCCGGCCCTGCGCCCGCTGTTCTTCAACAGCCTCGCGGGCAACGCCCTGATCATGGTCGCCATCCCGCCGCTCGCCGTCCTCATGCTCGGACCGCTCGGCTTCGCCCCCTGGCAGTACGGCCTGGCCTTCGCCGTGCCGTGCCTCGGCGGCCTCCTCGGCTCCCGGATGGCTCGCCCGCTCGTCACCCGCCACGGCCGACGGCGGGTGCTGCACACCGCCGGCACCCTGCGCGCCGTCTGGCCCGTGGGGCTGGCCTTCGTCGGGCCCGGGCTGCCCGGACTGCTGCTGGTGATGGCCGTCGAGTTCGGGGTGATCACCAGCTCCGGTGTCTACAACCCGGTGTTCGCCACACGCCGCCTGGAGTGCACCCCGAACGACCGGGTCGCCCGCACCCTGTCCGCCTGGTCGATCACCGGCAAGGCCACCACGGCGGCCCTGACCGCCCTGTGGGGCCTGCTGGCGACCCTCACCGGCCCCCGCACCGCCATCGCCCTGGCCGGCGTCCTGCTGCTGGCGACCCCGGTGCTGCTCCTGAGGGAACCCCGGGAGGTCACGGCACCACCGTCACCGGCCACCGTCCCGCCTTCACCAGACGGATCGCCACCGAGCCGATGATCCGGTGGCCGGCCTGCTCGGAGGCGCCCACCACGACCGCGTCCGCCTTCAGCTCGTCCGCCGCCTTCACCAGGCCGTTGTAGGCGTCGCCGCGGAAGGTGTGGAACTCCCAGCGCACCTCGAATATCCCCTTGAGCCGCTCGGTCGCCTCCCTGACCTCCTTGATCAGGTCCTCTGCGATCTCGTCGGTCGTCTCCGCCACCGGAGCCCCGAGCGCCGCCCCGGCCGCCAGCACCGGCTGCACGTACACCACGGCCAGCAGCGCGTGCTGCCGCCGGGCCAGACCGCCGGCATAGGAGGCCGCACGCCACGAGGAGTCCGAGCCGTCCACTCCGACCATGATGACCTTGGGCCCGTCTGTGCCCCGCTCGAACCGGTGCTGTTCCGCCACGGTCCGAGGCTATCGGAACACGCAGGTCCGGTGGGTCTCCGGGGGCCGCTCGACGGGCGAGCCGGGCGGGCCCTTCCTACAGTCGGAACATGAGTGCCGCCGTGGAGCCCGCCACGGGCAGGGAGACGGCGGGCCCGATACGCCCGCCCGGCGGCGGGCGACTGACCTGGGTACCGGAGGCCTTCGGGACCTTCTTCGGCGCCCTCGCCCTGCTGTGCGCCCTGCTCTCCTTCATCGCCCCGCTGCGCGTGCTGCTCCACCCGGTCGTGTACTTCCTCGACGCGGTCGTGGTGCCCGTCAGCCCCAACCTCGCCTACGCGGTCTTCCTCTTCCTCCTCGGCGGCGCCACCGCCGCCCGCAAGAAGGTCGCCTGGTGGCTGTTGGTGATCTACTTCGGCCTGCTGGCGCTGGTCGACGTCCTGGCGGTCGCCTTCGGCTTCGACTGGTACTCGTTCAGCTCACTGCTGGTGTGCGGGCTCGCCCTGACCCTGCTGATCGTGGCGAGACGGGAGTTCTACGCCGCCTCCCGCCGGGCCGCCGTACGCAGGGCCCTCGCCGTCCTCCTGATCGGCCTGGTGGTGGCGATCCTGGCCGGCTGGGGCCTGGTCTCGCTCTTCCCCGGCACGCTCCCGCACGGCCAGCACCTGGTCTGGGCGGCCGACCGGGTCTGCGGCGGCCTGGTCCCCGTCCACACCTACGCCGGCCGCCCGCCCCGCTCCGTCGCCTTCCTCCTCGGCCTCTTCGGCGCCCTCGCGCTGCTCAACGCCGCCGCCACCCTGTTCCGTTCACAACGCCTGGAAGCGGCCCTGCACGGCGACGAGGAGGCCCGTATCCGCGCCCTTCTCAAGGCCTACGGCGACCGGGACTCCCTCGGCTACTTCGCCACCCGGCGCGACAAGGCCGTGGTCTTCTCGCCCAGTGGCAAGGCCGCCGTCACCCACCGCGTCGAGGCCGGCGTCTGCCTGGCCAGCGGCGACCCCGTCGGCGACCCGGAGGCCTGGCCGCACGCCATCGCCGCCTGGCAGGACGTGGCCCGCCGGCACGCCTGGGTGCCCGCGGTGATGGGCGCCTCCGAGGACGGCGCCAAGGCCTACGTCCGCGCCGGGCTCGGCGCGCTGCAACTCGGCGACGAGGCGATCCTGCACGTCGCCGACTTCGACCTGGGCGGCCGCGACATGCGGGTCACCCGGCAGGCCGTCAACCGCGTCCGCCGCACCGGCGCGACCACCAGGGTCCGCCGCCACGCCACCCTCACCGAGACCGAGATGGAGGAGATCGTCGACAAGGCCGACGCCTGGCGCGACACCGAGACCGAACGCGGCTTCTCCATGGCCCTGGACCGGCTCGGCGACCCCGCCGACGGCGACTGCCTCCTGGTCGAGGCCATCGCCGAGGACGGCCGGCTGCTCGCCCTGCTCTCCTTCGTCCCCTGGGGCGGCGACGGCATCTCCCTCGACCTGATGCGCCGTGACCGCGCCGCGCCCAACGGGGTCATGGAGTTCATGGTCGCCGACCTGTGCGCGGCCGCCCCCAAACTGGGCGTCCACCGCATCTCGCTCAACTTCGCCGTCTTCCGCTCGGTCTTCGAGGAAGGCGCCCGCATCGGCGCGGGCCCGGTGCTGCGCCTGTGGCGCCGGCTGCTGCTGTTCTTCTCCCGCTGGTGGCAGCTGGAGGCCCTCTACCGCTCCAACGCCAAGTACCACCCCGAGTGGTACCCGCGCTTCCTCTGCTACGGCGACGCCGGCTCCCTCGCCCGGATCGGCCTCGCCTCCGGAATCGCCGAAGGCTTCGTCCCCGTACCGTCCCTGCGCAAACTCTGGGGAAAGGGGCACCCGAAGGCGGGACCGCGGCCCGCCGAGGGGCTGCCGTCCCTGCCGGTGCCCGGTCTCGAAGGAGGGGACGAGACCGGGCCCGGACCGCCGGGCGCGGGCCTGCCGGACCAGTTCCGGGTGCGCCGGCGCAAGCTCGACCGGCTGCGCGCGGCGGGCGTCGACCCCTACCCGGTGGCGACCGTCCGGCCCACGCGTGCCCTCGCCGACGTCCGCGACGGCGAGACGGCCACCGTCGCCGGGCGGATCATGCTGGTCCGCGACTTCGGGGGCATCGTCTTCGTCGTGCTGCGCGACTGGTCCGGCGACCGTCAGCTCGCCCTCACCCGCGACGGGTCGGGACCGGCCCTCGACCGGTTCACCGCGGACACCGACATCGGCGACCAGATCACCGCCACCGGCCGGGCCGGCGTCAGCGACCGGGGCGAGCCGACCCTCTTCGTCACCGACTGGCAGCTCACCGCGAAATGCCTGCGCCCGCTGCCCGACAAGCACCGCGGCCTCACCGACCCCGAGGCCAGGGTCCGCCGCCGCTACCTCGATCTCGCCACCGGTCCCGCCGCCCGCGCCGTCGTCCGCGCCCGCTCCGCCGCCGTACAGGCGCTGCGCCAGGGCTTGCTCGACCGCGGCTACCTGGAGGTCGAGACCCCGATGCTCCAGCAGATCCACGGCGGCGCCAACGCCCGCCCCTTCACCACCCACATCAACGCCTACGACCTCGACCTCTATCTCCGCATCGCCCCCGAGCTGTACCTGAAACGACTGTGCGTCGGCGGTCTGGAGAAGGTCTTCGAACTCGGCCGCACCTTCCGCAACGAGGGTGTCTCCCACAAGCACAACCCCGAGTTCACGATGCTGGAGGCCTACCAGGCGTACGCCGACTACGACGTGATGCTCGACCTCGCCCGTGAGCTGATCCAGGGCGCCGCGACCGCCGCCCACGGCTCGCCGGTCGCCCGCAAGGACGGACGGGAGTACGACATCTCGGGTGACTGGCCGGTCAAGACGGTGCACGGGGCGATCTCCGAGGTGCTGGGGGAGGAGATCGGCCCCGGCAGCGAGCTGCTCCGGCTGCACCGGCACTGCGACCGCGTCGGTGTGCCGTACACCGCCGACGACGGGCCCGGAGACGTCGTACTGGAGATGTACGAGCGGCTGGTCGAGGAGCGCACCCAGCTGCCCACCTTCTACAAGGACTTCCCGACCGAGGTCTCCCCGCTCACCCGGCAGCACCGCACCGACCCGCGGCTCGCCGAACGCTGGGACCTGGTCGCCTTCGGGACCGAACTCGGCACCGCCTACTCCGAACTGACCGACCCCGTCGAACAGCGCCGCCGGCTCACCGCCCAGTCGCTGCTCGCCGCCGGCGGGGACCCCGAGGCGATGGAGCTCGACGAGGACTTCCTCGCCGCCCTCGAATACGCGATGCCGCCCACCGGCGGGCTCGGCCTCGGCGTCGACCGGCTGGTCATGTTCCTCACCGGCCTGACGATCCGCGAGACGCTGCCCTTCCCTCTGGTCCGCCGCCGCTGAGCGTGGCGGCCGAGGGCCGCTGAATCCTTCCGGCTCTGGGCCGTGCGGGTGTTTTCCTCCCGCCACACCGGTGGCGATGTGGTGCGCCGGAGCCCCACCGGGCGACTGATGAGTCATGCAGAAGGATCAGTTGTTCACCCGGCGCCGCCTGCTGCTCGCCGGCGCGGCCGCTCTGGGGGCCGCGGGCACCGCGGGAGTCGTGCTGGCGAGCGACGCCGAGGACGTGGCCCGTACCGTCGTACCCGCCGCCGGACCGCCGCCCCGCTCGGCGCTCAAGTCCTCCGCCTTCCGGCTCCAGCCGCTCACCGGATACGGCCCGCCGCGCACCGAGCCGCGCAAGCTCAAGGTCCGCACGGAACCCATCATGGAGATCCCCAAAAGCGGCAGGCGCATGATGCTCACCTTCGACGACGGCCCCAACCCGAACTACACGCCGCACATCCTGGACACCCTCGCCAAGTACGACGTGCGGGCGATGTTCTTCCTGTGCGGGGAGTGCATCGTCGTCAACCGGGAACTGGTCGCCCGGATGGCCGACGAGGGGCATGTCGTGGGCAACCACACCTGGACGCATCCGCTGCTGACCACCATGAACCGCAGTGAGATCCGCGACGAGATGGCGAGCACCAGCGACGCCATCGAGGACACCTACGGCGAACGCCCCCAGTGGTTCCGCGCCCCCTACGGCGCCTGGAACCGCGCGGCCTTCCAGCTCGGCGCCGAGATGGGCATGGAGCCGATGGCCTGGACCGTCGACAGCACCGACTGGACGACCCCGGGCACCCGCACCATCGTCGACATCGTCGAGCACGGCGCCGCCCCCGGCGTCGTGGTCCTCTCCCACGACGCCGGGGGCGACCGCTCGCAGAGCGTCAAGGCGCTGCGCGAGTACCTGCCCTACCTGCTGGACAACGGCTACCACCTGACCGTCCCACGCCGCCGCACCTGAAGGGGCCCTGGGGGCCGCCCTGCGGATCATGCCGCAGCGTGGGGTCTGGCACGCCCTCCCCCAGGGGGTACCCCCGCGGCGTTGTCGTCACTCGCCGACGTCCCCCAGCCTTGGGCCGCCCGCTCACCTCGGCTGAACAGTCACGGCTGCTTTCCTGCGACTTGATCCGCCGGACAGCCCCCAGCCCGCCCGGTGGTGGCCTCAGTGGGCCCCGACCAGGCGGGCGAACACCACGACGTTCCCGTCGTAGCCGTTCTGTTTCGAGAAGCCGCCGCCGCAGGTGATGACCCGCAACTCCGGTGTGCCCTTGGAACCGTAGACCCGGTCGCCCGGGAAACCGGCCTTCGCGAAGACCTCGATCCCGTAGATCTCGAAGACCGCGGTCCTGCCGTCCTTCCGGTCGACCTCGATCTGGTTTCCCTTCTTCAGGGAACCGAGGCCGTAGAACACCGCCGGCCCCTTCGAGTTGTCGACATGGCCGACGACGACCGAGGTCCCCTTCTCCCCGGGCGAGACGCCCCCGGTGAACCAGCCGGCCAGATTGGGGTCGTCCGGCGGCGGCGCCGCGATCCAGCCGCCCGTGTCCAGCCCCACCCCCATCACGGGCGCGTCGACCCGGATCGCGGGAATCCGGATCCGGTCCGCCGCGGCGAACGGCAGTGCGGCGGGCACGGGTGCCGTGGCGAAGGTGTCCGGAACCGTGGTACGGCTGTCGGGAGCGGCGGCCGAGGCCGGCTGTGGCGGACCGACGTCGAACTCTCCCGAACCGTTCCGAATCAGCGCCAGACCGGTCAGCAGAACAAGCGCTATCACTCCCCACGGGGCACGCTTCCGCCGCCGCTCCTCCTCTTCGGCCAGCTCGGAAAGTCCGGACGCAGACATTCGCCATCCCCTCTCGACGCGGCTGCTCCCATGTCCGTATCGCGCATGGGAAAACGCTAAGTCCCGCGCGCGCGTGCGGCGACGGGGCGACGGGCGAACGGGTGGCCCGAGGGCATTCCGGTGCGCCATCCGAGTTGCCGTTCGCAGATTTTTTCTGACGGTCCGTGACCTGCGGCAATATCCGATTGTGCGCTTTTCTGACGGCGTGTCTGATCACCAGGACGGACCATTCTCGAAATGCGGGCGTGTTCACGGCATCTGAGGGTCTAGTCGGGAGGTGCTTTCTCGCCGATCCACCGGGGACGGTTCCCGGGGCGCCTTCCGCGGAGGAAGAGATGCGAAACTCACGTGCGCTGGCGGCCGCGTGCACAGTGGTCGCCGTTCTCGGTGCCGCCGCCCCCATGGCCGTCGCCGACGGCCTGGGCAACCCCGGCGGCCCGCCCAATACGCAGGCCCCGGTCGTCGGAGGGGCGGGCGTCGCCCCGGGGACCGGTGTCGGTGGAGTGGGTGGTGTCGGCGGTGTCGGCGGTGTCGGCGGCTTCGCCGGTGTCGGCGGCATCGGTGGTGTCGCGGTCCCCGGAGTCGTCGTACCCGGGGTCGGGGTGGGCGGGTTCGGTGGTGACGGGCGTTTCAACAACGGCTACGGCGGGCGGGGCGGTGACGACTTCGGTGGGCGGGGCGGCGAAGGGTTCGGTGGGCGGGGCGGCGAAGGGTTCGGCGGGCGGGGCGGCGAAGGGTTCGGCGGGCGGGGCGGCGAAGGGTTCGGCGGGCGGGGCGATGACGGGTTCGGCAACGGCTCCCGTGGCCGGGGCGACGGCGTGCGCAACATCGTCGTGCAGCCCCGCACGGTCGCGGGCGGCGAGGAGGTCGTCGTCACCGTCAACGGCTGCCGAAGGGGCACGATGGTGTCCTCCGCCTTCGTCGACAGGCCGAGGCTGTTCCCGTTCGGCGGGGACATGGCGCGCGGCTCCGCCAGAATCCGCCGGCACGCCCACCCGGGCCCGTACGACCTCACCGTCATCTGCGACGACGGCCCGTCCCTGACCCGGCCGTCCGCCTTCACCGTGATCGGCGGGACGGAGGGCAACATGTCCAACGAGATGGACAGCGACGACCGCCTCCAGCTCGGCGGGGTGCAGGCCGGGCTCGGCGGCAGCGTGTCCAACGGGGCCACCCCGACCGACATGGCGATCGGCGGCGGGCTGGTGGGCGCGGCCGTGCTCGCGGGGTGCGGGTTCTGGCTGCGCCGGCGTCACGAGAAGCGGTTCTGACCATCGCGAGCCCCGCCGCGAGCCGGGGCGCACACGCCGTCGACGGGTTCTCGCTCCGTTCCCCCGCGGAACCGGGGCGGGAACCCGCGAGGGAATCGGCGGTCGGGGCGCGCTCAGGAGCCGTCCTCGCCGGTGTGCCTGCGTGCGATGCGGTACGCCGTACCGACTGAGCCCACGACGAGCGCCGCACCGAGGCCGATCTCCTTGAGGTCGAACCCGCCGAAGCTGCCGCCCGCACCGGCCTGGACGCCGTGACTCGGCGGGAGGGGCTGCGGGTTGAGCTCCGCGCCGCTGTCGGTGCCGCCGTCCGTGCGTCCGCCGGTGTGATCGCCGGACCCCGCGTCCGTGCGACCGTCGGTACGGCCGTCCGTGCCCGAGCCGGTACGGCCGCCCGTGCCCGCCTCGGTACGTCCGGCGGTCTGGTCGGTACGTCCGGCGGTCTGGTCGTCCGTGCGCCCGGCACCGTTTCCGTCCGTGCGCCCGCCACCGGCTCCGTCCGAACGCCCGGCACCGTTTCCGTCCGAGACGGCCAGTTCGGTCGACGCGCTCGCCCCGTCGCAGTTGAACGTCACCCGGTACGACGCCTGCGATCGCGCGTCCCGGTTGACCGTGGCCGTTCCCGAGTCCTGTCCCGCCGGGATACGGACGGTGTCGAACAGGCCCGAGGAGACCGTCGCGGCGCCCCGGCAGCTGTCGTCGCGATTCAGGTGCAGGCTCACCCGGCCGCCCGCCGCGACGGTGGACGGCGTGACCCGGAATCCGAGGGACGCGCTTTCGCGGCCGGAGTCCTGGCCCCCGTCGTCTCCGTCGTTCGCGAGGATGGCCGGAGCGCAGAGGGCGAGGGCGCCGACGCCCAGGAGTGCGGCCGAAGCGACGCGTATCGCGCGCATGTGGTTCCTCCGGTCTCCGAGGAGCGGCTTGCGGACCTGTTCCGCCAGTGCCGGAAATGCACCTCGATGATCGGAACGCTAGGAACACCCGCACATGCGCGCGAACCCAGTAGCGCGAACGGGGGAATCGGGCGGGCCGCCCGGGTGATGCGGCTACGGCACCCGGGGGACATCCGCGGCGCGCCGCCGATGTCCCCCGCGCCGACTCCCGGGAGCCCTAGCCCTTGATGTGCGGGAAGAGGGCCAGGAAGGGCTGCGACGTCGCCGTGATACCCCGGCTGTAGGGCTCGTCGAAGTCCCAGATCAGGTACAGCATGAACGCGATGGTCGCGGAGAACAGCCCCGCCAGGATCAACTCCCGGCGGGTGCGCCTGATCTGCAGCGCGAAGACCATGCCGATGGTGATCGCGGCTCCGGTCAGCAGTCCGAACCACACCACGTTCGGCATGGTCGCCCCGGTCGAGTCGGCGCGGGCGCTGCGCGCCTGGTCGACGGCGGCCACCTGGTCCACCAGCGGCTGGTAGGCCTGCGCCTGGAAGTCGGTCTTCGGCTGGTAGTCGGTCACGTCCTGACGGATCTTCGCGAGCAGGTCGGCACCCTGCTGCGTGAGGTGCCCCTTCTGGGACATCACCTTCCACTCCTTGCCGACGACCTGTCCGGCGTAGGCGTCGACGTCCGCCCGGATTCGGTCGCGGACGTCCGGCGGGTACACCCGCACCCGCTCATGGATCTCGTGCAGTGCCTGCGCCTCCGCCTGCACATGGTCCTGGGCGGCGCTGCGGGCCTCCCACACCCCGGCCACCGCCAGACCGAGGACGATGGCGTAGATGACGCCGATCCACATGGTCATGTACTCGATGACGTCCGGCGTCTCGGAGGGATCCTCGTCCTCCGCCGCCCTCTTGTCACGTACGAGGGTGATGACGAGCACCACGGCGACGGCCGCGAGCATCGCGAGGACGAGAACAAGCCAATCCGGCAACGGAAGCCTCCAGAAATCAGTGGGCCGGCCGTCAGCGCGCGCGGAACGCGGCGACGGCGATGATCGCGGGTACGGCGATGAGCAGGACGTAGGTGACCGGGGAGGTGCGGTTCGGGGCCGCCGCGCCGGTCGACTGGACGTGGTACGGCGGGTAGGTCACCGGGGTCGGTGAGGGCCGCGGCTTCGGCTTGGGCGACGGGGTGGGTGTGGGCACCGGCCTGGGCTTGGGAGCCGGCGGCGGGGTGGGCGCGGGCTTGGGGGCCGGTGCTCGCCTGGGCGGCGGTGGCGCCGGCTTCGGCGGTGGCGGGGCCGGCTTCGGCGAGGGTTTGGGTGTCGGCTTCGGCGTAGGGGTGGGTTTCGGTGGTGGCGGCGGTGGTGGCGTGGGCGTCGGGGTGGGTGTGGGGCAGGGCGGCGGCGTGGGGGGCGGGCACAGGGGAGTGGGCCAGGAGTCGCCGACGACGGCCACGGCCTGGACGTCGCCGGCCACGGCCACGGCCTGTATGCCGGCAGGGCCCGTCGAGGCGTAGGCGCAGGCGTCGGCCGAGGCCGTGCCGACCGGGCAGCCCACCAGGGCCCACACCAACGTCACCAGGGCCAACGCCCGCGGGACGGGCGTGAGTCGGGTCACTTCGGGTGCATGCACGAGCGAGATCATGAGGCGTCGGGCACCGTCGCACGCCGGAGTAGGGAGGGATTGGCCCGAACGGGGGACAGTCGCCGTAAACCGGTTTGAATCACACCGGTCGGCGAATGGCTCGAAGCGTACGCCCGTGCGGTACGGGACCCGGGAGCACGGTGTCCCGAAAGAAATTTGTGAGCCGGTTGAACACTTCGGCCCCCGGCATCCGTACCTGGTGTCGTGCGGCGGCGCAGAGGCGCTGCAAAATCCAGGCGATTATGGGGAGTTGACGATGAAGACCTCGTGGAGGAGCGCCTCGCTGGTGGCCACGGCCGCGGGGGTGATGGTGTTCGCGACGGCGTGCGGTTCGAACAACGCGACCACTCCGTCCTCGGCGGCCCAGAACGTCGGTGCCACGGCTCCGGCCGGTATCGGCAGCATCACCAACCCCTCCGCCTCGACCGGCGCGGGCAACGGCTACGGCGCCGACGGCAACCAGGCCTCCAGCTCCCCGGCCGCGGTCGCACCCGCCGGCAAGCTGACCGTTGCCAGCAACCCCGACCTGGGCAATGTGCTGACCGACGGCAGCGGCCTCACCCTCTACCGCTTCGACGCGGACACCGCCAATCCCCCCAAGTCGAACTGCAACGGCGACTGCGCCACCACCTGGCCGCCGGTGCCCGCCGACGACGCCTCGGCCGGCGCCGGCATCGACAAGGCGCTGCTCGGCGAGGTCACCCGCGCCGACGGCACCAAGCAGCTGACCGTGGGCGGCTGGCCGGTCTACCGCTACGCCAAGGACGTCAACGCCGGTGACGTCAACGGCCAGGGCGTGGGCGGCAAGTGGTTCGCGCTCGCCCCCACCGGCAAGAAGGCCACGCTGGCCTCCCTGCCCGGCCTGTCGGTCCGCAAGGACGCCAAGCTCGGCGACATCATCGTCGACAAGAACGGCATGACGGTCTACCGCTTCATCAAGGACAAGGCGTGGCCCAAGGTCGTCTCGAACTGCACCGGTGCCTGCCTGGTGAAGTGGCCGGCCGTCGCGGAGGTCGCCTCCAGTGACACCAAGGGCATCGTGAAAAAGGGCCTGATGGGCTTCACCCGGCCCGACAACGGCCAGAAGCAGCAGACGGTCAACTGCTGGCCGATCTACACCTTCTCCGGTGACGCGAAGGCCGGAGACACCAACGGACAGGGTGTGGGCGGCACTTGGTACGCCGTCTCGCCCGAAGGAAAGCTGGTCGGCGCGCCGAGCAATTAGGGATCGCCTCCCCAGGGTTGATCGCCCCGCCCAAGTCCACATTCGCGTATCGCGGAAGGGAGGGCAGAGGCCAGCGAGAGTCCCGGACGACGAACAAGACGGCGCACGACCGCCCGCCCCCTCCACACCGCACGGAGGGGGCGGGCTCTTTGACGTACCGCAGGTGAAGCGCCCCGTAAGGGGCGCGGGGAACTGCGCGAGCAACCACAACGAGCCCGCACCCGACGGAGTACCCGAACACCCCCAAAGCGCTCAGGGAATTCCCTGCTCCTGACCGGGAACGGACGGTCAATTTCCGTTTCGGCTCGCCCCGTTCGCAGGCGATCAGTAGCCTCTGCTCGAACACCGGATCGCCTAAGCCTTGGAGAGATACATGGAGCGTCCCGCCTGGGCCCCACGGAGCATCGACATCTCGGTGCCGAGCGTTTCGCGTATCTACGACTACTACCTGGGCGGTTCGCACAACTTCGAGGTCGACCGGGAAGCGGCCCGCAAGGCGATGACCTACATGCCGGGCCTGCCGAAGATCATGCAGGCCAATCGCGCCTTCATGCGCCGCGCAGTCCGCCACGCCGTGGGCACCGGCATCGACCAGTTCCTCGACATCGGCTCCGGCATCCCCACCTTCGGCAACGTCCACGAGGTGGCACAGACCGCGCACCCCGGCGCACGCGTGGTCTACGTCGACCACGACCCGGTGGCCGTGGCACACAGCCAGGCCGTGCTCGCGGGCAACGAGGACACGGACGTGGTCGCCGCCGACCTCCGCAAGCCCCAGGAGATCCTGTCGAGCCCTCAGGTGGAGCGCCTCATCGACTTGAATCGGCCAGTGGCCTTGCTCCTCGTTGCCATACTTCACTTCGTGGAAGACACGGACGACCCGTACGAGGCAGTGGCACAGCTGCGCGACGCACTCGCGCCGGGCAGCCTCCTTGTTCTCACGCATGCCTCGTACGAGGGAATCCCGCTGCCGGCCGAGCGGGCCGAGGGTGCGGTGGACGTATACAAGGACATTCGCAACCCGCTGATCATGCGCTCACGCGACGAGATCGCAAGGTTCTTCGAGGGGTACGACATGGTGGAACCCGGACTGGTGCCGATGCCCCACTGGCGGCCGGAGTCGGCGCCGGAGGACGAGGATCCGTATGCCTTCTCCGGATTCGCCGGCGTGGGGATCGCGGCGTGAGCGCGGAGCCGGACGGCCCGGAGGACAGACTGCGCCGGTTCGCGACGATCTGGAGCCGGGCGGTGTTCCCGGTGACCTCGACGTCCCTGACCCGGCGGGAGTTCGAGGAACAGCTCCTGCCGCTCGCCCGTCGGCTGAGCGAGGTGCTCCTCGCTCACGGCTTCGACGCCGAGGAGGCCCGGCAGGTGGGCGCCGCGCTGATCGACGCGCACTGCACCGACCCGGAGGCGCTCACCCGCACCCTCGACTGCGTGGACGCCTATCTCGCCCTGTACTGCGGCGCCGACGGCCCCCAGGACGAGCTGCGGATGCGCTCCTCGCGGATCCAGCACGCGATGGCCGCCGGGTTCGCCCAGGCGCTGCGTGAGCGCACGCTGGCCGAGCAGGAGGCCATCGCCCAGGCCGCGTTGCGCGCCCAGGGCGTGGTCGCGCAGGCGCTGCACGCGAGCGAGGCCCGCTTCCGCGCGGTCTTCGAGGGCGCGGCGATAGGGATCGGCATCGCCGACCTCGACGGCAACGTCCTCCAGGTGAACGGCGCGCTGCTGCGCATGTTCGGCGGCTCCGAGCAGACCCTGCGCAGCCGCAACGTCCTGGAGTGGGCGCACCCCGAGGACGCGCCCCAGACCTGGCGGCTCTACGAGGAGCTGGTGCGCGGCGACCGCGAGCACTACCACGTGGAGAAGGCGTTCAACCGCTCCGACGGTACGGTCCTGTGGACCAACCTGACCGTCTCCCTGCTCCGGGACCCGGACGGCGAGCCGCAGTACCAGCTGGCCCTCATGGAGGACACCACCGAGCGCCGGCTGCTCAACCTCCGGCTGCGCTACGAGGCCACCCATGACGCGCTCACGGGCCTGCCCAACCGCACGCTGTTCTTCGAGCGCCTGGAGAAGGCCCTGTCGGCCGGCGAGGGCCAGCGCTTCGGCCTGTGCTACCTCGACCTGGACGGCTTCAAGACCATCAACGACAGCCTCGGCCACTCCGCGGGCGACCGACTCCTTGTGGAGGTCGCCGACCGGCTGCAGTCCTGCGCGACCGCGCCCGGCGAGATGGTCGCCCGGCTCGGCGGCGACGAGTTCGTGGCCCTGACCACCGGACGGGACACCCAGCGCGAGGTCGACGACCTGGCCGACCGCATCATGAACGCGCTCGTCACCCCGATCAGCATCGACGGCCGCGAACTCCTGGTCCGCGGCTCCATCGGTATCGTCGAGGGCCCGGCGGGCGAGCGCACCCCGGCCGAGGTGCTGCGCAGCGCCGACATCACGATGTACCGGGCCAAGTCGGCGGGCGGCAACCGCTCCGAGCTGGCGGACCCGGAGGCGGACGCCCGCGCGATCACCCGGCACGGCCTGACGACGGCGCTGCCCGCCGCGCTGGACCGGGGCGAGTTCTTCATCGAGTACCAGCCGCTGGTCCACCTCGGCGACGGCAGCGTCCGCGGCGCCGAGGCCCTGGTCCGCTGGCTGCATCCGCAGCACGGCGTCCTCGGCCCCGACCGGTTCATCCCGCTCGCCGAACACACGGGTCTCATCGTCCCGTTGGGCCGCTGGGTGCTGGAGGAGTCGATCCGCCAGGCCCGCGAGTGGCGAGAACGCTACGGCGACGACTCCGCCGCCGGCCCGCTGCGCATCAACGTCAACCTGTCCCCGTGCCAGCTCACCCACCCCGGCCTGGTCCAGGACACGGTGGAGATCCTGGAGCGGACCGGGGTGGCCCCCGACGCGCTGTGCCTGGAGGTCACCGAGTCGGCGCTGATCGGCGCGGACGACGACCTCCTCAAACCCCTGCGGCGCCTCGCCGAGATGGGCGTCGACATCGCCCTGGACGACTTCGGCACGGGCTACTCCAACCTCGCCAACCTCCGCCGCCTCCCGGTGAGCATCCTCAAGCTGGACCGCTCCTTCACCCAGAGCATGCAGCAGTTCCCGGCGGACCCGGTCGACCTCAAGATCGTGGAGGGCATCGTCTCCCTCGCCCACAGCCTCGACCTCGCGGTCACGGTGGAAGGCGTGGAAACGGGCGCCCAGGCCGAGCAACTCCGCATACTGGGCTGCGACACGGCCCAGGGCTGGTACTACGCCCGCCCGGGCCCACCGGAACGCCTCCACGAGCTTGCGCTGGTGGACGCGACGGGGTGACCCGCCAGTGACCTGGGTCCGTCGGTGCGGCGCGGGCTGCCGGTGGTTGCTCGCGCAGTTCCCCGCGCCCCTGAAGGGGCGCCAGGTGCACGCCCTGAAAGGGGCGCGGGGAACTGCGCGACCAGCCCCCACGCGCCCGCACCCGACCGCGCTCCGTCAACGCTCCAGCAGCATCCTCTGAAGCTCCCGAGCGGCCCGGGGCGGCGCCACATCACTCCGGTGCGCCAACGCGATCGTCCGATGCAACCCCGGCCGAGCCAACGGAGTGACCCGCAACCCCCGCCCCGACCGCGCCGCCACCATCCGCGGCACCACGGCCACCCCAAGACCCGCCCGCACAAACCCCAGCACCGCGTCCATCTCACCCCCCTCGACAGCGAAACCCGGCTCGAACCCGGCGGAGCGACACGCGGCTACGGTCAGCTCCCGCAGGTCGTACCCGTGCCGGAACATCACCAGCCGCTCCCCCTCCAGGTCGGCGATCTTCACCCCGCCCCGCCCCCGCCCGGGCACCGTCGCCTCGGGTGAGGACACCACGACCAGGTCCTCCCGCAACAGCTCCACCGTGGTCAGCGCGGGCGACGCCGGCGGCAGCGGCAGCACGATGAGCGCAAGGTCCAGCGCCCCGCGCGCCAGCTCCCGTACGAGATCGTGGGACCCGCTCTCCTCGATCAGCAGCTGGATCCCCGGGTAGCGATCATGGAACGACCGCAGCACGTCGGGCAGCAGCCCCGTGCACAGACTCGGTGTCGCCCCCAGCCGCACCCGGCCGCTCCGCAGCTGCACCAGCTCCTGCACCTCGTGCCGGGCCGTGTCCGCGTCCGCGAGGATCCGCCGGGCCAGCGGCAGCAGCGCCTCGCCCGCGTCGGTGAGCGTGATGTTCCCCCGCGCCCGGAGGAACAGATCCGCCCCCAGCTCCCGCTCCAGCGCCTTGATCTGCTGGGACAGCGAGGGCTGGGCCACATGCACCAGCTCGGCGGCCCGGGTGAAGTGCCGGGTCTCCGCCACGGCGACGAAGTACTGAAGCTGCTGGAACTGCATGGTGACACGATAGCTCCTGGCTATCGAATCAAGCCGAACCATGTCTTGGACCGATGGGGCCGTTCGGCCCTACCGTCCTCAGCATGGCTCTGGCAACGCGGACGGACCGACGGCCGTCCATGGCGCGCACGATGTGGGACAGCTCCGTCGGCAAGAAGACCGTGATGGCCGTCAGCGGCCTGATCATGCTGCTCTACCTGGTGGTGCACATGATCGGGAACCTGAAGATCTACTTCGGGGCGGGCGAGTTCAATCACTACGCCCACTGGCTGCGCACCATCGGCGAACCGTTCATGCACTACGAGTGGACGCTCTGGCTCATCCGGATCGTCCTGGTCGTCGCCGTGGTCGCCCACGCCACGTCCGCCTACCAGCTCAGCCGCCGCGACATCAAGGCACGTCCCAGCAAGTACGTGCACAAGAAGCCCCGCGCGTCCTACGCCACGCGCACCATGCGCTGGGGCGGGATCATCCTCGGCCTGTTCATCGTCTGGCACATCCTCGACCTGACCACCGGCACCGTGCACTCCGGCGGCTTCCAGGAGGGCCACCCGTACCAGAACGTCGTGGACACCTTCTCCACCTGGTACGGCGACGTGATCTACATCGTCGCGATGCTCGCGCTCGGCCTGCATGTGAGGCACGGCTTCTGGAGCGCCGCCCAGACCCTCGGCGTCGGCAGCCGCACCCGCGACCGCGCCCTCAAGGCCACGGCCAACGTCCTCGCGCTGCTGCTCACGGCCGGTTTCATCGCCGTACCCGTGGGTGTCATGACCGGAGTGGTGAGCTGAACATGACCGAATACGTGAACTACACGACCGGCGAAGCGGTCGCCGACGGCAAGGCCCCCGCCGGACCGGTCAACGAGCGCTGGGACAAGCGCCGTTTCGAGGCCAAGCTGGTCAACCCCGCCAACCGGCGCAAGCACACCGTGATCGTCGTCGGCACCGGCCTGGCCGGCGGCTCCGCCGGCGCCACCCTCGCCGAACAGGGCTACCACGTCGTCCAGTTCTGCTATCAGGACTCCCCGCGCCGCGCCCACTCGATCGCCGCGCAGGGCGGTATCAACGCGGCGAAGAACTACCGCAACGACGGCGACTCCGTCCACCGGCTGTTCTACGACACCGTCAAGGGCGGCGACTTCCGGGCCCGCGAGTCCAACGTCCACCGGCTCGCGCAGATCTCCGTCGAGATCATCGACCAGTGCGTGGCGCAGGGCGTGCCGTTCGCCCGTGAGTACGGCGGACTGCTCGACACCCGGTCCTTCGGCGGCGTCCAGGTGTCCCGCACCTTCTACGCCCGCGGCCAGACGGGGCAGCAGCTGCTCCTCGGCGCCTACCAGGCGCTGAGCCGGCAGATCGCCGCCGGGAACGTGGAGATGCACCCGCGCACCGAGATGCTCGACGTGATCGTCGTCGACGGGCGGGCGCGCGGGATCGTGGCTCGGGACCTGATCACCGGCAGGATCGACACGTACTTCGCGGACGCCGTTGTCCTCGCCAGCGGCGGCTACGGCAACGTCTTCTACCTGTCGACGAACGCCATGAACTCCAACGCCACCGCGATCTGGCGGGCGCACCGGCGCGGTGCCTACTTCGCCAACCCGTGCTTCACGCAGATCCATCCCACCTGCATCCCGCGCACCGGAGACCACCAGTCCAAGCTCACCCTGATGAGCGAGTCGCTGCGCAACGACGGCCGGATCTGGGTGCCCAAGGCCAAGGGCGACACCCGGCCCGCCAACCAGATCCCCGAGGACGAGCGCGACTACTACCTGGAGCGCATCTACCCGTCCTTCGGCAACCTGGTCCCGCGCGACATCGCCTCCCGCGCCGCGAAGAACGTCTGCGACGAGGGGCGGGGTGTCGGCCCCGGCGGGCAGGGCGTCTACCTCGACTTCGCCGACGCCATCGAGCGGATGGGGCGCAAGGCCGTCGAGGCCAAGTACGGCAACCTCTTCGACATGTACCAGCGGATCACCGACGAGGATCCGTACCAGGTGCCGATGCGGATCTATCCCGCCGTGCACTACACGATGGGCGGACTGTGGGTCGACTACGACCTCCAGACCACCGTCCCCGGCCTGTTCGCGGTCGGCGAGGCCAACTTCTCCGACCACGGCGCGAACCGGCTCGGCGCGAGTGCGCTGATGCAGGGCCTGGCCGACGGCTACTTCGTCCTGCCGGCCACCATCAACGACTACCTCGCCCGCAACCCGCACCAGGAGGCGGTGACGGCCGAACACCCGGTCGTCCAGGAGGTGCTGGCCGAGACCGCGGACCGGCTGAACCTGCTGCTGTCCGTCGACGGCGACCGCACCCCCGACTCCTTCCACCGTGAACTCGGCGAACTGATGTGGGAGTTCTGCGGTATGGCTCGCACGGACGCGGGGCTGCGCAAGGCACTTGAGCGCATCCCGCAGATCCGCGAGGAGTTCTGGCGGCGCATCAAGGTGCCGGGGACGGGCGAGGAGTTCAACCAGTCCCTGGAGAAGGCGAACCGCATCGTCGACTACCTGGAACTCGCCGAGCTGATGTGCCTCGACGCGCTGCACCGCGCCGAGTCCTGCGGCGGCCACTTCCGGGAGGAGTCGCAGACGCCGGACGGCGAGGCGGCCCGCCGGGACGACGAGTTCTCCTACGCGGCCGCCTGGGAGTTCACCGGCACCGGCGAGGCTCCGACCCTGCACAAGGAAGACCTGGTCTTCGAGTACGTCCACCCCACCCAGCGGAGCTACGCATGAAGCTCACCCTGCGCGTCTGGCGGCAGCAGAACGCCGACGCCGACGGCACGATGTCCACGTACGAGGTGGACGGCATCTCCTCCGACATGTCCTTCCTGGAGATGCTCGACACCCTCAACGAGGAGCTCATCCTCAAGGGCGAGGACCCCGTCGCCTTCGACCACGACTGCCGCGAGGGCATCTGCGGCGCGTGCTCCCTGGTGATCAACGGGGACGCGCACGGGCCCGAGCGGACCACCACCTGTCAGCTGCACATGCGGTCCTTCAAGGACGGCGACACGATCGACATCGAGCCGTGGCGGGCGTCCGCGTTCCCGGTGATCAAGGACCTGGTGGTGGACCGGTCGGCGTTCGACCGGATCATCCAGGCCGGCGGGTACATCACCGCGCCGACCGGGTCCGCGCCGGAGGCCCACGCGACGGCCGTGCCGAAGGCCGACGCCGACTTCGCGTTCGAGCACGCGGAGTGCATCGGGTGCGGGGCGTGTGTCGCCGCCTGCCCGAACGGGGCGGCGATGCTGTTCACGTCCGCCAAGGTGAATCACCTGAACGTCCTGCCGCAGGGGGCGCCTGAGCGGGAGACGCGGGTGCTGGACATGGTGGGGCAGATGGATGCGGAGGGGTTCGGCGGCTGCACGCTGACGGGGGAGTGTGCGACGGCCTGCCCGAAGGGGATTCCGCTGGTGTCCATTACGAGCATGAACAAGGAGTGGCTGCGGGCTGCCCGGAAGGCGGGGAAGCGGTAGTGCCGTCGGGGAGTGCGCGTGCGTGGGGGCTGGTCGCGCCCGCGCGGCGGTAGCCGCATATCAAATACAGCCCCGCGCCCCTTACGGGGCGCTGTCGTTCGGGGCGCCGAAAAGTGAAAGACGTTCGCCGGAAGGTGCGGACGGGCGGGGTCGGTGTGGTGCTCACCGGCCCCGTCTCGCGTTTCTTTACGGCCGTTTGATCACGGTAGCGTTACTCTCAGGCGTCTGTGAGTGACCGGAAAGGGTGCGACCCCCGGCATTCAGCAGTCCCACATCCACGGGTCCCGTGCACGTCACGCCGAGTCCAGCCTGCCACGGAAGAAAGCAGGTGCAGATTTCCTCAGCTTCCGCTCGGCGCAGGAGACCTCCATGACCGCCATGCCCGCCTCACCCCCCGCTCTCGCCGCCCCGACCGGGGACTCCGGCTATCTGGTGCAGCTCGCCCGCGACGAGGACGACGTCCGGGCCGCGCAGCGACTGCGCCACCAGGTCTTCGCCGGAGAGATGGGCGCCCGGCTCGACGGGCCGGAGCCGGGTCTGGACGTGGACGCCTTCGACGCGTACTGCGACCACCTCCTCATCCGCGAAGCCCTCACCGGCGAGGTCGTCGGCACCTACCGGCTGCTGCCGCCCGAGCGCGCCGCCGTCGCCGGCCGCCTGTACTCCGAGGGCGAGTTCGACCTCGGCCCGCTCGCCGGCATCCGCTCCGGCCTCGTCGAGGTCGGCCGCTCCTGTGTACACCCCGCCCACCGCGACGGTGCCGTGATCGGCCTCATATGGGCCGGCATCGCCCGCTACATGGTGGACCGCGGCCACGAGTGGCTGGCCGGCTGCTGCTCCGTCCCGCTCGCCGACGGCGGTGCCCTCGCCGCCGCCACCTGGGACAAGGTTCAGGCCAAGCACCTGGCCCCGGAGGAGTTCCGGGTACGGCCCCTGAACCCCTGGGTGCCCACCGGACCCGCCCCCGAGGGCCGTACCGAACTGCCCGCCCTGCTGCGCGGCTACCTCCGCCTCGGCGCCTGGGTGTGCGGGGAGCCCGCGCACGACCCGGACTTCGGGGTCGCCGACATGTACGTGCTGCTGTCGATGCGCCGGGTCAACGCGCGCTATCTGCGGCACTTCCTCTCGCTCGTCCCGGCCTGATGAGCGTCTGGCTGCCCAGCGCGCCCTGCACCCCGGGCGCGTGCGTGGAACGCGTGGGGTCCCTCGCGGCCGTACCCCGGGCCGTGCTGCGGTTCGCCGCCGTCGTGGTCCTGATGCTGACCGCGATCATGCTGGTCCCGCTCGGCGGCCGGATTCCCGCCGAGTGGGTGCGGCGGTTCTGCCGGCTGCTCGTGCGGGCCGCCGGGGTCCGGGTCCGGATCACCGGCAGCGCGCCCGCCACCGGCGGGGTGCTCCTCGTCGCCAACCACATCTCCTGGCTGGACATCCCGCTGCTGGCCGCCGTACGGCCCGCGCGGATGCTCGCCAAGAAGGAGATCCGCGAGTGGCCGGTGGCCGGGGCGCTGGTGGCGGGGGCCGGCGTGCTGTTCATCGACCGGGACCGGCTGCGTGCCCTGCCGGACACGGTCGGCCGGATCGCGGGGGCGCTGCGGGAGGGCGCCGCGGTGGTCGCCTTCCCGGAGGGCAGCACCTGGTGCGGCCGGGCCCAGGGGCGGTTCCGGCGGGCCGTGTTCCAGGCCGCGCTGGACGCCGGCGCGCCCGTGCAGCCGGTGCGGCTGCAGTACCGCCTGGAAGGCGGGACCGCCAGCACCGTGCCCGCCTATGTCGGCGAGGACACCCTGCTGGCCTCCCTGTGGCGAGTGGTGACGACCCGCGGCCTGGTCGCCGAGGTGGACGTACGGCCGCTGATAGCGGCCGGCAGCCACCCGGACCGGCGTACCCTCGCCCACGCCGCCCAGCCGGTGACCCACGAACCGGCCTGGACGCACGCGGCCCTGGTGAGCCCCGACCGGGGTGCTCAGTGGGCGGTCCCCCAATGGAACCTGAGCAAGTCGACGCCGTAGCCGCCGTCGTTGGGCATGTCGTCCGGCGGGTGCGCTCCGCCTCAGGGGGCGGGGACGGCCGTCAGCGGAGGGACCGGGACAGATAGGGCGCCGTCACGCTGCCCGCCGCCCGTGCGACCTCGGCCGGCGGGCCCGCCGCGACGACACGGCCGCCCCGGTCCCCGCCGCCCGGCCCCAGATCGATCACCCAGTCCGCACCGGCCACCACCGTCATGTCGTGCTCGACCACCACAACCGTGTGCCCGGCGTCGACCAGCCCGTGCAACTGCGGCATCAGCACCTCGACATCGGCCGGATGCAGCCCCGTCGTCGGCTCGTCGAGGAGATACAGGGTGTGGCCGCGCCGACCGCGCTGCAACTCGCCGGCGAGCTTGATGCGCTGGGCCTCGCCGCCGGACAGCTCGGTGGCGGGCTGGCCCAGTCGCAGGTAACCCAGCCCCACGTCGAGCAGGGTGCCCAGGCTGCGCGCCACGGCTGGGGTGTCCGCGAAGAACTCCGCCGCGCCCTCCACGGTGAGGTCCAGCACCTGCGCGATGTTCCGTCCCCGGTACGACACTTCGAGCGTCTCGGGGTTGTAGCGCGCCCCGCCGCAGTCCGGGCAGGGCGCATAGGTGCTCGGCAGGAACAGCAGCTCCACGCTGACGAAACCCTCGCCCTGGCAGGTTTCGCAGCGCCCGCCGCTCACATTGAAGGAGAACCGGCCGACGCCGTAACCGCGCTCCCGCGCCTGGTCGGTGGCCGCGAACACCTTCCGCACGACGTCGAACAGGCCGGTGTAGGTGGCCAGGTTGGAGCGTGGGGTGCGGCCGATCGGCTTCTGGTCGACCGAGATCAGCCGGCCGACGCCGGCCTGCTCCTCGGTGATCTCGCCGATCAGCGTCGACTTGCCCGAACCGGAGACCCCGGTGACAGCGGTGAGGACACCGAGCGGGAACTCGGCGGTGACCTCGCGCAGGTTGTGCCGGGTGACCGGGCCGACCGTCAACCAGCCGTCGGCGGAGCGGAGCCGGCGCGCGGGTGCGGGTTCCCGTGCGAACAGGTGGCGGGCCGTGGCCGACTCCGCGACCCCTGCCAGCTCTGCCACCGGTCCGCTGTGCAGTACCTCCCCGCCGTGCTCTCCGGCATGCGGCCCCACGTCCACCAGCCAGTCGGCGCCGCGCACCACGTCCAGGTGGTGCTCCACCACGAACACCGAGTTCCCGGCCGCCTTCAGCCGCTCCAGCACCGTGAGTAGCGCCTCGGTGTCCGCCGGGTGCAGACCGGCCGACGGCTCGTCCAGTACGTAGACGACACCGAAGAGCCCGGAGCGCAACTGGGTGGCCAGCCGCAGGCGTTGGAGCTCGCCTGCCGAGAGCGTGGGGGTCGCCCGGTCCAGACCGAGATAGCCGAGGCCGAGTTCGACGACCGGTGCGATCCGGGAGACGAGGTCCTCGGTGAGCACCCGTGCGGTCTCCGACGGGCTCTCGCCGTCGAGCAGTTCGGCGAGCTCGGTCAGCGGCAGGGCGGCCAGTTCGGCGATCGTACGGCCGCCGAAGGTCACCGCCAGCGCCTCCGCCCGCAGCCTGCTGCCGCCGCACACCGGACAGGGCGCGCTGGTCAGATACCGCTCCGCCTTCGCCCGCAGGGTCGGGCTCTTGGAGTCCGCGTACGTCTTCATCACATACCGGTGGGCGCTCATGTACGTGCCCTGGTAAGGCCGTTGGATGCGGTCGGCGTCCCGGACCGGGTGCACGGTGACCACCGGCTGCTCGTCGGTGAACAGGATCCACTCGCGCTGCTCGGCGGGGAGTTCGCGCCAGGGGCGGTCCACGTCGTGACCGAGCGTGTCCAGGATGTCCCGCAGGTTCTTGCCCTGCCAGGCGCCCGGCCAGGCTGCGATCGCGCCGTCGCGGATCGACAGCGACGGATCGGGGACCAGTGACTCCTCGGTCGTACGGTGGACCCGGCCCAGACCGTGGCACTCCGGGCAGGCACCCGCCGCCGTGTTGGGAGAGAAGGCGTCGGAATCGAGGCGTTCGGCGCCCGGCGGATAGTCGCCCGCGCGGGAGAAGAGCATGCGCAGGGAGTTGGAGAGGTTGGTGACCGTGCCGACCGAGGAGCGGGAGGTGGGGGCCGAGCGGCGCTGCTGCAGCGAGACCGCCGGCGGCAGCCCGCTGATCTCGGCGACCTTCGGCGCCCCGACCTGGTGGATCAGCCTGCGCGCGTACGGCGCGACCGACTCGAAGTAGCGCCGCTGGGCCTCGGCGTAGATCGTGCCGAACGCCAGGGACGACTTCCCCGAGCCGGACACACCGGTGAAGACGGCCAGTACGTCCCGCGGGATGTCGACGTCGACGCCCTTGAGGTTGTGCTCACGGGCACCGCGGACGCGGACGTATGGATCGTGGGGGCTGGGCATCGAGCGGAAACTCCGTGACGGGCGACGCGCGGGACAGCGACTCGCCGGGTACTGGACTCGCGGGGCAGGGACAAACCCCGCGATCCTAGCCCGCCCCCGCCCGTCCGCTTCCTACTGCGGCGGGTTCTGCTGGTTCCGCTGCCGGTCGATGTAGTCGTCGGCCTGCTTCTGCGCCATGTCGACCTGGGACCGGTACTTGTCGCCGGTCCGTTCGTCGATCATGTCACCGCCCTTTTCGACGCCCTGTCTGGCCTGGTCCTCATGGCCCTTGAGCATCCCCTTGAGCTTGTCCAGCATGGACATGGCAGCCCTCCTCGCTGGTTGAGGCTTCCTCCCCAGCGTCACCGGCCGCGGCCGGGTCCGCATCTCGGCGGGCGTCACGGCCGGAGCATCGGGGTCCGCTTTCCGGCGGACGTCCCCGTGCGGGCCGGGCCCGCCTGTGCGAGCTTGGAAACCGCGGATTCCCGCCGACCGCAGAAAGGCACGGCCCCATGAACACTCCCGGTTTCGGATTCGGACGCAGTCCCTTCGAGGAGTTCGACGAGCTGATGTCCCGCTTCTTCGGCGGATCCGGACCGGGCACACCGGCCCGCCGCCCGCAGCGCGTCGACATCGGCAGTCTGCTGTCCGAACGGGCCCGGGAACTGGTCGCCGAGGCCCGGGACCTCGCCGCCGCCGAGGGCAGCGAGGAACTGGACGCCCGCCATCTGCTGGCCGCCGCCACCACCCACGACTCCACCCGGCGGCTGCTCACCGAAGCCGGCGCGGACCCCGACCAGCTCCGCGAGCGGCTCACCGCCGGCCACGGCGCCGGCCAGAAGACCGAGCCCACCACCCTCACCCCGGCCGCCAAACGGGCCCTGCTCGACGCCTACCAGATCTCCCGCGCCGAGGGCGCCTCCTACATCGGCCCCGAGCACCTGCTGCGCGCTCTGGCCGCGAACCCCGAGTCGGCGGCCGGACGGGCTCTCGGCGACAGCGGCTGGGAGCCGACCCGGATGCCCGTCGACGGCGCGGGGGAGCGGAAGAAGCCCAGCACCACGCCGACCGTCGACGAGTACGGCCGTGATCTCACCGAGGACGCCCGGGCCGGGCGTCTGGACCCGGTGATCGGGCGGGACGAGGAGGTCGAGCAGACCATCGAGGTGCTCTCCCGGCGCAGCAAGAACAACCCCGTGCTGATCGGCGACCCCGGTGTCGGCAAGACGGCCATCGTCGAGGGCATCGCCCAGCGGATCGTCGCCGGGGACGTGCCCAAGACGCTGGAGGGCAAGCGGCTGGTCTCCCTCGACCTCGCCGGGATGGTGGCCGGCACCAAGTACCGGGGCGAGTTCGAGGAACGGCTGAAGAAACTCCTCGACGAGGTCCGCGAGCACGCCGACGGACTGGTGCTGTTCCTGGACGAGTTGCACACCGTGGTGGGCGCCGGAGGCGGTGGCGACGGAGCCCTCGACGCGGGCAACATCCTCAAACCCGCCCTCGCGCGCGGCGAGTTGCACCTCATCGGCGCGACCACCATCGACGAGTACCGCAAGCACATCGAGAAGGACGCGGCGCTGGAACGCCGGTTCGCGCCCATCCTGGTCGGCGAACCCACGGTCGACGACACCATCGAGATCCTGCGCGGGCTGCGCGACCGCTACGAGGCCCACCACCAGGTCCGCATCACCGACGAGGCGGTGGTCGCGGCGGCCGAGCTGTCCGACCGGTACATCACCTCGCGATTCCTGCCCGACAAGGCGATCGACCTGATCGACCAGGCCGCCGCCCGGGTCCGGCTGCGCTCCAAGACCCCGCCCACCGACACCCGGGACATCGAGGACCGGATCGCCGCCCTGAACCGGGAGAAGGACCAGGCCGTCGCCGACGAGGAGTACGAGCGCGCCAAGGAACTCCGCGACCGCATCAAGGAGGCCGAGGGCGAGCTGGAGCGGGTGGGCACCGCGGAGGAACACGCGCCGAAGGTGACCGCCGAGGACATCGCCGAGGTCGTCTCCCGCACCACCGGCATCCCGGTCGCCCAGCTCACCGAGGAGGAGCGGGAGCGGCTGATGAAGCTGGAGGAGCACCTCCACGAGCGGGTCGTCGGCCAGGACGAGGCGATCACCGCCGTCGCCCGCGCGGTCCGCCGCGCCCGCGCCGGCATGAGCGACCCCAACCGCCCCGTCGGCAGCTTCCTCTTCCTCGGCCCCACCGGCGTCGGCAAGACCGAACTGGCCCGCGCCCTGGCCGCCGCCCTCTTCGGCGACGAGACCCGCATGATCCGCCTGGACATGAGCGAGTTCCAGGAGCGCCACACGGTGTCCCGGCTGGTCGGCGCCCCGCCCGGCTACGTGGGCCACGAGGACGCCGGCCAGCTCACCGAGGCGGTGCGCAGACAGCCGTACGCCGTGCTGCTCCTCGACGAGGTGGAGAAGGCGCACCCGGACGTCTTCAACACCCTGCTCCAGCTCCTCGACGACGGCCGCCTCACCGACGGCCAGGGCCGTACCGTCGACTTCAAGAACACGGTCGTCATCATGACGTCGAACATCGGCGCCGACCGCATCCTGGCCGCCGGCACCGAGGACTACACCAAGGTCCGCGAGGCGGTCATGCCCGCCCTGCAGCAGCACTTCCGCCCGGAGTTCCTCAACCGCATCGACGAGATCATCGTCTTCCGGGGCCTGGACCGCACCCAACTCCGCGAGATCGTCGACCTGTTGCTGGAACACACCCGGGGCAGGCTGCGCGCCCAGGACGTCACGCTCGAAGTCACCGACACGGCAGCGGAGCTGCTCGCCAACCTCGGCCATGAACCCGACTTCGGTGCCCGCCCGTTGCGCCGCACCATCCAGCGGGAGGTCGACGACCGCCTCGCCGACCTGCTGCTGTCCGGCCAACTCGTCGCGGGTGAACGGGCGGTGGTGGACGCGGCCGACGGCCAGATCGTGATCCGCTCGGACAAACCCGCGACGGTCTAGGAGTTCACGATCGAGGCCAGCCGCCGGTAGGAGTCCAGCAGGGCCGCGCGGTCGTAGGTGCTGGTGGTGACCAGCACCTCGTCCGCGCCGGTCTCCTTGAGGACCGTGTCCAGTTCGTGCGCCACCTGTTCCTCCGTCCCGGCGATGTGCCCGGCGAGCCCGGACTCGTAGAAACCGCGTTCCTTCGCGGTCATCGTCCGGGCCTCGACGTCCTCCGCCGGGGGCAACGGCGGGAACCTGCCGTGCGTGCGGGAGTACGCCATCGACCAGGCCTCCGGGATCAGGAGCCTGCGGGCCGCCTCCGGGGTGCCGGCGACGGCGATGGTCCCCGAGATCACGACGTACGGCTCGGCGGCCCAGGGGGAGGGGCGGAAACGGTCGCGGTAGTGGTCGATGCCGCGTTGCATCCGCTCGCGGCTGCGCAGATCTCCGATGACCATCGGCAGCCCGGCGCGGGCCGCGATGTCCGCGCCCTCGCCCATCGCCAGCACGAACGGCGGCACGCGCAGCCCGTCCGACGGGCGGGCCCGCACCCCGGTCGGCGAGGTGCCCTCGAACCAGCCGAGGAGCTCACCGAGCTGTGCCGCGAAGTCCTCGGCGTCGTCCTTGTCCCGTCCGAGGGCCCTGCGGACCCCGCCGGTGAAGCCAACCGACCGGCCCAGCCCCATGTCGATCCGCCCGGGGTACAGCGACTCCAGCACCCCGAACTGTTCGGCCACGACCAGGGGTTGGTGGTTCGGCAGCATCACCCCGCCGGTGCCGACCCGGATGGTCCGGGTCGCGCCGGCCACGGCGGCGGCCAGCACGGTCGGCGCCGAACCGGCGACTCCGGGCACACCGTGGTGCTCCGACACCCAGAAGCGGTGATAACCGAGTGTCTCCACCTCCCGTGCCAGCGCCACGGTGTCCCGCAGCGCCTCGCCGGGCGCGTGCCCCTCCCGGGTACGCGAGCGGTCGAGGACGGAGAACCGGGTCCGGGCGATGGTTGCGTTCACAGAGGGTTCAACACTCCGGCCGCCGCAGGATTCCCGCCGTCACTCCACGTCAGCGGCGGAAACGGGCCCGGGCGCCCCTCGGCGGGCGGATGAACCGGAGCTCCGGCCGCCCTCCGCCGCGCCGGTCCGCAGCCGTTCCAGCTGCCCGGCGTGGCCGGGGTTCTTGCCGGGGCCGCCGCAGGGGACGGTCCGCGGTGAAGTCGGAGAAAGGCATGGGGAGAGCGTGTCAAGTGCGCTCCGGGCCGACGCTGTTGCCCCGGTCCGGGGCCGCCGCGTGGCGGCTAGGGTTGCCGCGTGACAGAGAGCAGCAAGCGTCCGGTCGCCGTGTTCGACATCGACAACACCCTCGCCGACACCGCGCACCGGCAGCGGTTCCTGGAGAGCAAGCCCAGGGACTGGGACGCGTTCTTCGCGGCCGCGCCCCAGGACCCGCCGATCGCCGAGGGGATCGCGCTGGCCGTGGCGACCGCGGAGGAGTGCGAGATCGTCTATCTCACCGGGCGGCCCGAGCGCTGCCGACGGGACACGCTGGACTGGCTCGCCGCCCACGGGCTCCCCGAGGGGCGCGTGCACATGCGGCGCAACGCCGACCGCAGGCCCGCCCGGCACACCAAGCTGGAGATCCTGCGCCGCCTCGCCGAACGGCGTGAGGTGCGCGTCCTCGTCGACGACGACGAGCTGGTGTGCGACGACGCCGAACGGGCCGGGTTCAGGGTGGTACGGGCCCGCTGGGCCGACCGGTCGGCCGCGCTGGAGCAGGCCCAGGAGGGGGAGGGGCGGACCTGAGGCCGGCTGCGGCCGTCAGCCGTCGTCCGCACTCCCTCGCCGTCCGGCCTCAGTCCTCGCCCTCGATGCGGAAGCCCACCTTCAGGCCCACCTGGTAGTGCTCGATCTGCCCGTTCTCGATCTGGCCCCTGACCTGCGTCACCTCGAACCAGTCCAGGTTGCGGAGGGTCTGGCCGGCGCGTGCGACACCGTTGCGGATGGCCTGGTCGATGCCCTCGTGCGAGGTGCCGACGATCTCGGTGACCCGGTAGGTGTGGTTCGACATACGGGTGCTCCTCTCCGCAGTGACGGGTGTCACGCGTCACTCCACCGTGCCCCATCCGGAAGCGGAGCGCGAGGCGTCGGTTCCGAACTGCTTACAGCCCTTGACCCTCCGCATTGGTCCATACCAAAATCCCGTACACCCGTACGGGCACTCCTGTGCTCGTTCCCCCACGCCGGGCCCCGTCCCCTGTCCGCCAGACAGAACAGGAACCCCGTGAGACGTCGTCGCCCACTCGCCCTCGTCTGTGTGTCCGCCGCCCTGCTGAGCGCCTGTGGAGTAGTGCCGGGCGTCGGCCACGAGCGGCACACCGTCACGGTGTGGCTGATGCGCAACAGCGCGTCCAAGGATTTCCTGCGCCGGTTCACCGAGGACTTCGAAGGTACCCACAAGGACATCCGCCTCGACATCCGCATCCAGGACTGGAACGGGATCGTCGGCAAGGTCCAGGCGGCGCTGAAGAGCGATTCCGGCGACGCGCCCGACGTGATCGAGGTCGGCAACACCCAGGTCCCGCAGTACGTCGAGGGCGGCCGGCTCACCGACCTCACCCTGGAGTCGATGCGCGACTGGGGCAAGGACCAATGGCTGCCCGGCCTCGCCGAACCCGGCCGGGACGACTCCCGCCAGTACGGCATCCCCTGGTACGCGGCCAACCGGGTCGTCATCTACCGCAAGGACCTCTTCGCGAAGGTCGGCATCACCTCCCCGCCGAAGACCCGGAAGGAGTGGCTGGCCGACACCGAGAAGCTCAACTCCGGTGGGAGACAGGGAATCTACCTGGCCGGACAGGACTGGTACACGCTCTCCGGGTTCGTCTGGGACGAGGGCGGCGACCTCGCCGAGCAGACGGACGCCGGCTGGAAGGGCACGCTGGACAGGCCCGCCGCGCTGCGCGGGATGGACTTCTACCGGCGGCTCCAGGCCCTCGGCAAGGGGCCCGTGAACGCCGACGAGGAACACCCGCCCCAGGCCGGGGTGTTCGCGGACGGCAAGGTCGCCCAGATCATCGCGGTGCCCGGGCTCACCCAGTCCATCGTGCAGGTGAACCCCCGGCTCAAGGACGACATCGGGTACTTCCCGGTGCCGGGGCTCACGGCCGGCCACCCCGGTGCCGTCTTCACCGGCGGCTCCGACCTCGTCGTACCGCAGAACGCCGACCGGCCCTACGACGCGACCGCCGTCGTCGGCGCGCTCACCGGTGCCAAGTGGGACACCGACCTCGCCCGCACCATGAACTACGTGCCCAACAAGGCCACGCTGGCGGGCGCGGTCGCCGGGGAGGAGGGGGTCGCCGCCATGGCGGCGGGCGCCGCGCGGGGACGGGCGACCCCCCACACCCCGGACTGGCCGGTGGTCGAGGCCGACAACCCGATCAAGGGCTATATGACCAGGGTGCTCGGCGGTGCGGACCCCGCGACCGAGGCCCGCCGCGCCTCCCGGCGCATCACCGAGCTCCTCGCACCGAACTTCGGGTGACTCAGCGGGCCATACTCAGGGACAGCGCGAAGCGGCCCTGCGAGTCGGTCCACCAGTTGGTCAACTCCAGTCCGGTGGCCGCCAGTTCGGCGGTCACTCCGGCCCGCCGGAACTTCGCCGACACCTCGGTGCGCAGTTCCTCGCCCGCCGCGAAGTCCACGGCCAGATCGAGCGCCGGGACTTTCACGGTCTGCGCGACCCGCGAGCGCAGCCGCATCTCGATCCATTCGTTGTCCGCGTCCCACAGGGCGACGTGGTCGAAGGAGTCCGGGTTGAAGTCGGCGTCCAGCTCACGGTCGACGACGGCCAGGACGTTCTTGTTGAACTCGGCCGTCACCCCGGCCGCGTCGTCGTACGCCCGGACCAGGACCTCCTCGTCCTTGACCAGGTCGGTGCCGAGCAGGAGCGTGTCGCCGGGCGCGAGGAGACGCCGGATCGAGGCCAGGAACCTGGCCCGCTCGGCCGGGAGCAGATTGCCGATCGTGCCGCCGAGGAAGGCCAGCAACCGCGGTCCCGGCGTTTCCGGCAGTTCCATCCGGCCGGTGAAGTCGGCGATCAGGGCGTGCACGGTCAGCCACGGGCGCTCCTCGATGAGCACCTGCCCGGCCTGCGTCAGCGCGCTCTCGCTGACGTCGACCGGGACGTACACCTCGAGACCGGTGAGCGCGTCGATCAGCAGACGGGTCTTCTCGGAGGAGCCCGAGCCCAGCTCCACCAGGGTGCGGGCACCGCTCGCGGCGGCGATCTCACCGGACCGGGCGAGCAGGATCTCGCGCTCGGCCCGGGTCGGGTAGTACTCGGGCAGTTCGGTGATCTCCTCGAAGAGCTCGCTGCCGCGGGCGTCGTAGAACCACTTCGGCGGCAGCGTCTTGGGGGTGGCGGTGAGGCCGTTCAGGACATCGGCGCGCAGCGCGGCGTCCGTGGCGTCCTCGGGAAGGGTGCGGGTGACACGGAGGGGGCTCACGTACAGGGCTCCTTAGGAGATACGGATGCCAGGTCCTCGGCCGGGGCGAGCTCGATGGGGGTGAGTACGACGCCCGCGCGGCTCGCGGTGAGCAGCGTGCGGTCGGGGACCTCCCGCCAGCGCGGGTCGTCGTCGTACGGCTCGGAGGCGACGACGGTGCGGCCGGGTTCCGAGAGGTGGAAGAGGCTGTCGCCCCAGGTGGTGGCGGCGATGGTCGCGCCGTCGGTGAGGAGGAGGTTGAGACGGGCGGCCGGAGCCGCCTCGGCGATCTGGAGAACCGTTTCGGCGAGGGCTGGGCCCGGTTCGGTGCCGGATCGCAGCCGGTGCAGGGCCAGCGCCCAGACGAACGCCGAGTCGGAGCGCGCCTCCATGGACAGCAGGTCGACCGGGGGCAGCAGGGGGACCAGGGGTGCCACGGACTGCGGCCAGCCGGGAATCGCCCCGTTGTGGCTGAACAGCCAGCGGCCCGCGGCGAACGGCGCCGCCGCGGCCTCCCCGTCCGCACCCGCCAGGGTGGCGTCCCGTACGGCGGCCAGCAGCGCGCCGGTGCGGACGACCCGGGCCAGGTCGGCGAAGGACGGGTCGGCCCAGATCGGCACCGCCCGCCGGTACCGGGCCGGCCGCGGATCCTCCGGGGCGTACCAACCGACCCCGAAGCCATCGGCGTTGACCGTGCCGTACCGCTGCCGCCGGGGTGCCCACGACTGCCGGAAGAGGGAGTGCGCGGGCTCCACGAGGAGCCGGCCGAGCGGCTCCTCGGGTCCCAGGCAGGCCAGATGACGGCACATCAGACGGTCTCCGCGGAACGGGCGGTGCGGAAGCCGGAGAAGATCTGCCGCCGGATCGGGTAGTCCCAGTTGCGGAACGTCCCCCGGCAGGCCACCTGGTCCACGGCAAACGAACCGCCGCGCAGCACCTTGTACTCGGGGCCGAAGAACACCTCCGAGTACTCCTTGTAGGGGAAGGCGGTGAAGCCGGGGTAGGGGAGGAAGTCGCTCGACGTCCACTCCCACACGTCGCCGATCAACTGCCGCACCCCCAGGGGTGATTCGCCCTCGGGGTAGCTGCCCGCCGGGGCCGGGCGCAGATGACGCTGGCCGAGGTTGGCGTGGGCCGGGGCGGGGTCGGCGTCGCCCCACGGGTAGCGGCGCGAGCGGTTCTCGCCGGGGTGGTGCCGGGCGGCCTTCTCCCACTCGGCCTCGGTGGGCAGCCGGCGCCCGGCCCAGCGGGCGTAGGCGTCCGCCTCGTACCAGCACACGTGCAGCACCGGCTCCTCGGGCGGCACGACCTCGGTGACCCCGAACCGGCGGCGCAGCCACTGGCCGCCCTCCCGGTGCCAGAACTGCGGCGCCGAGATGGAGTGCTTGCGGATGTGGGCCCAGCCCTCCGGCGTCCACCAGCGCTCGTTCTCGTAGCCGCCGTCCTCGATGAACGCGAGGTACCGGCCGTTGGTCACCGGGGTGGTGTCGATCCAGTAGGCGGCCACCTCCCGCCGGTGCGCCGGGCGTTCGTTGTCCAGCGCCCAGGGCTCGGTGGAGGTGCCCATGGTGAACGGGCCGCCGGGGACCAGGACTTCGGCCGGACCGGTGAACGGCGGCGCCGGGTCCGGGTCGGGGGCGGTGAGGGCCTGGGGGCCCTTGCGCAGCTGATGGGTGATCAGCATCGTCTCGTCGTGCTGCTGTTCGTGCTGCGCGATCATCCCGAAGGCGAAGCCCGCCTCCGTCAGCCGGGTGCCGCTGAACGCCGTGCTCTCCAGCAGGTCGAACGCCCGGCCGCGCACCTCCGCCGCGTACTGCCGGGCCTCGGCGGGCGGCAGCAGCGGCAGCGAGGGCCGCTCGGAACGCGGGTGCTCGAAGGCGTCGTACAGGGTGTCGATCTCAGGGCGCATCGGCTCCCGGCCGCCGACGTTGCGCAGCAGCCAGAGCTCCTCCTGGTTGCCGATGTGCGCGAGGTCCCAGACCAGCGGCGACATCAGGGGGGAGTGCTGGGCGGTGAGATCGGGCTCCTCCACGCAGCTGGTCAGGAGCGTGGTGCGGTCGCGGGCCGTGGTCAGGGACTTGAGTGCCCGCTCACGCAGAGTCTCGATATCGATGTCGGTCTCGGTCTCGGTCATGCGCTGATGTCCTTCCCCTGGGCGCGAGCGGCCGTGCCGCGCAGTCGGTCCAGCAGGTCGTCGGCCGGGCAGCGGCCCTGGCGGACGTACCGGTCCAGGTACTCCGTCACGGCGGCCACGACCTCGGGGGTCGCGCCGAGCCGGGGCAGGGCCTCCACCGCCGCCGCGAAACAGACGACGGCGGCCTCGTGCAGCTCCGGATCCCCGAGCCCGGAGCGGGCGGCGTCGAGCCACAGCGGATTGTGCGGGGCGGGCAGCGACATGGCTCGCTCGGCCAGCGGTTTCACCGTCCGGTACGCGGTCTCGGCGGCCTCCGGGTCGTCGAACAGCGCCACCGTCACCGCCAGCGGCACGATCCACCCGTCGTCACCGGGCTGCGCGTCGATCATCCGCAGCTCCAGATGGCCGCGCGGCCTGACCGGCGGGAACAGCGTGGTGAGGTGGTAGTCGAGATCCTCCCTGGTGGGCACGCCCGACCGGGTCCACTCCCGGAAGGTCAGCCCGTCGGGCACCTCCCAGGGACCGGTGTCCCGCCGTACGCACATCACCGGGGCGTCCAGGACATGCCGGGCCCAGGATGCCCGGGGGTCGCCGTCCAGCGGGGGCGCGCCCGCACGGCCCGAGCCGATCTCCATCCACAGCAGCTGTCGGGTGGACAGCCAGCCGGTGGGCCGGGCGCCCACCAGGGGTGAGTTGGCGAAGGCGGCCACCAGGACGGGGCCCAGCTGATGGGCCAGCCACCAGCGGCGGGTGTGCCCCAGCGGGCCGGGCTCCTCGTGGCCGGCGTCCAGGCAGACCTGCACGGAGGCCGAGGTGCACATCATGTGGCGGCCCGCGGTGCCGGTGCGGTCCAGGCACCTCTCCATCGCCTCGTAGCGCGGTTCGCGCAGGAAGCGGCGGGGTGTGTGCCAGGGATCGTGACCGACGCCCATGAGACCGAGGTCCCGCTCTGCGAGAACCGTACGGACGGCGTCCAGGTCGGCGGAGACGGTGCCGATGCACTCCATCAGGGAGGCGGCGGGCGGCGAGCTGAGCTCCAGCTGGCCGCCGGGTTCGACGGTGAGCGCCGACCCCAGGGGCACCGTGCGCAGTGCGGCGTAGGCCGCTTCGAGTCGTTCGGATGTCACCGGGAGCTGCGGCTGCCGCAGCTCGTGGACCAGCCATTCCACTTCGACCCCGACCGTGCGGGGCGGTCCGGTCTTGAAGCAGATGCCCTTGACCAGGGCTTCCACCTCGGCTTCGGTGACAGCGGTGCGGTCGTCCGAGAAGTCGGTCTTCACCGGCCCGTCGGTACAGTCGCCGCCGTCGGATATCGAGTCGGACATGTCGGGATCCTCCTGAGATTCCACCATGCCGCCGCCCCGGCCTTGGTCGGTCACGGGACGGCATCGTCCGTTCCACCCAAGACCTTCGCGTCCATTCGCACAAGAGTGCCCAAGGGGACGTTCTAGATCGGTAACCTCTGCTTCCTTGCGTGTTTCCGGCCGTTTTGGGTGCAGGAAACTCCGTTGCGTGGCATCACCAGCATCGCCCAGGATGCGTACATGAGCACGACGGGGGAGGCCGCGCGGGGCGCGGTCATGGCGTCCACGGGGGTGGCGCCATGAGCGCGCGCCTGCGCGGAATCGCCCAGCAGACCGAACAGATCGTGGCGGCGGGGGGCTATCGAGCGCCGGACGGCCGGGAAATCCACCTGGCCGCCGATATCGCGGCCGCACAGGACGCCACACGGATGTACGGGCCGCAGCCGGTGCCGGTCGCGCCCGATGCGGACCTGGACACTGTCTTCGAGGTCACCGGCGAGAGCAGCCTGGAGGCCGCCCGCCGACTGGCCGGCGCGCCGGTGGCCGTCCTGAACTTCGCCTCGGCCCGCAACCCGGGCGGCGGCTATCTGAACGGCGCCCAGGCGCAGGAGGAGGCCCTCTGCCGCGCCTCCGCGCTGTACGCCTGCCAACTGCGTGCCCGCGTCTTCTACGACCACCACCGCGCCCACCGCGACCCGTTCTACTCGGACCGTGTGATCCACTCGCCGGCCGTCCCGGTCTTCCGTGACGACCGCGGCGGCCTGCTGGCCGAGCCCTACCTCGCGGGCTTTCTCACCGCCGCCGCGCCCAACGCGGGCGTGATCCGCCGTACGGCCCCGGAGCGGGTCGCGGAGCTGCCCGCGGCCCTCGCCGTACGGGCCGAGCGGGTGCTGGAGGTGGCCGCGGCCCAGGGCTACCGGCGGCTGGTCCTCGGCGCCTGGGGCTGCGGGGTGTTCCAGAACGACCCCGCGCAGGTCGCGGGGGCCTTCCGGGGGCTGCTCGGCCCCGGCGGACGGTTCGGGCGGACCTTCGAGCACGTGGTGTTCGGGGTCTTGGACCGCACGCCGGGATCGGTGGTCAGGGCGGCCTTCGCCGAGGTGTTTCAGACCTCGGCGGCGGGCTGACGCGTCACTTCCAGCCGTAGCGCTCGTGCAGCCGGTTGCGTACGAGGTTGAAGCGGCCCCGGTCCAGCGCGCACGCCTCACGGCGCATGCCGTCCTCGTGCAGTCGCAGGACGCGGTCCACGTCCACCCAGGAGTCGCGCCCGGTCCTGTCCCACGGCCCGCTGCCGATCGCCACCCACTCGCGGTCGTTGTCGTGCCGCTTGCTGGACAGCTGCACGGCGAGCAGGGTGCCGGCCGCCTCGCGGGCGACGACCAGCACCGGCCGGTCCTTGCCCCGCCCGTCGTTCTCCTCGAAGGGCACCCAGGTCCACACGATCTCGCCGGGGTCCGGGTCGCCGTCGTGGGCGGGCGCATACTCGGTGCGCACCTTGCCGACCTCGCGCGGGTCGGCCTCGGTGGTCGCGGTGGGGCCGTAACGGCCGGGGACGTTCTCGTCGTCGGTAAACGCAGTCACCAGGGCACCCTAAGGGGCCTCAGCCTGCGAGAACAGGCGGGGTCCCGGTACTGCGCAGTTCCCCCTCGATCAACTCGGCAGTGACATCGGGGCGTTCGAGCTGCGGAAGGTGACCGGCTTCCGCGATCAGCTCGAACCGGCCCTGCGGGAAGGCCTTCGCGAAGGCGGCTCCGTAGGCGGGGGTGACGATACGGTCGCTCGCTCCCCACACCAGCAGTGCGGGCTGCCGTACGCGTCCCAGCCGTGGCAGCAGCTTCGGATCCGACATGCGCCCGCCGTCGGTGAGGAGCCGCATGGTCGCCATGTTGGCCTGGCGGCGGGCGAGTTCGGCGGCGGGCAGGGTGGCGGGGTCGACGTAGAAGCGGTCCGGGTCGTGCCAGGAGTGCTCGGCGGCGGAGCGCGGATCCAGTGCGAAGAAGTCCGTGACCGGCTCGCCCTCGATGTCCGCGCCGACCGCGTTGACGAGCACCAGGCCGGTGATCACCCCCGCGGTGTCCCGTACGGCCATCTCGGCGGCGAGCCGGCCGCCGAGCGAGGAGCCGACGATCAGCACATCGCTCAACTCGCTGTCCTGGAGCAGGTGGAGGTAGGCCACGGCGAGGTCGTCGACACTCGTGAGCCAGTCCGGGCGCGGTGTTCCGTCCCAGCCGGGGTGGACCGGGGTGATGGTGCGGGCCGACTCGGCGAGCCGGGCGGCCAGGGCGGCGACCGTGGCGGGGCCGCCGCCTCCGTGGAGGACGAGCACCGGGCGGCCGGTGCCGGCCTCGGTGAGGGAGAGCGGGAGGTCGGGATACACGTGGGCGATGCGGTTCTGCGTCATGCCGCACAATCTAACTAAGGATGTTTATATAAACAAGCTTAGTCATCGGTTAGGCTGACCCCATGCACGATGACCTGCAAGTTCTCGGAAGAGCGGTCAAACAGACCCAGTACCGGCAGCACCGGGCGCTGGACAGCGCGCTCTCGGCCGTCGGCACCACCCTCGCGCAGTGGGACGCGCTGCGCGCGATCGACCGGACGCCGGGCGCCTCGGCACGCGAACTGGCCGCGGCCACCTTCCAGAGCGAGCAGGCCTTCGGCACGCTGGTGGGCCGGCTGACCGCACAGGGCCTGGTGGAACGGCGACCGGGCCACGGGCGGCGCATCCAGCACCACCTCACCCCCGAGGGCGAGCGGATGCTGGCGGCCGGGCAGGGAGTGGCCGACGAGGTGCTCGCCGACTGCTTCGCCGGGCTGTCGGCGAGGGAGCGGGCGACACTGCTCGGTCTGCTGGAGCGGCTCAACGCGCGCGAGTGAAACGGCTGTTCTCTGCGGGTCTCGGCGCCGCCTCGGCGCACGGGGGCCGCGGAGCCGGACACGGCTGCTCGCCGTCCTGCTGCACCGGACCTTCTGCGTGGGTCGCCCGCTGCTATGCGGCCGGGGAGTCGGCGGTCACGGTGTGCGGCGGCCAGAGTTCGTGCCAGCGCAGTTCCGACTCCAGCTCCGCGGCGACCGAGACGAGCAGTGGCTCGCTGTTCGCCGGGCCGAGCACTTGCGCGCCCACCGGCAGCCCGTCGCCGACGAACCCGGCGGGCACGTTGACCCCCGGCCACCCGAGCACGTTCCACGGCCAGGCGTAGGGGCAGGCGGCGATCATGGCCCGGTCGGTGGCGAACTGGCCGAGGCCCAGCATCGCGCCGATGGGGGGCGGGGGAGCGGCGGTGGTCGGCGCGAGGATCACGTCGTACGACGTGAAGAAGGAGCCGATCCGCCGCTGCAGACCGGCCTCCGCGCGCCGGGCGGCCCGCAGCGGGGCCCCGCCGAGCAGCCGGCCGAGGCGGGCCGCCTCCAGGGTGCGCCTGTCGAGCAGGCCGGGATGCGGTGCCTCGCGGACGCGTTCGGCGATCCCGACCGTGGCGCGGGGCATGAAGGTGAGCCCGATCTGGCCGTAGGGCGGGTCCGCCGCCTCGACGGTATGGCCCAACGAGGCCAACTTCTCGGCCAGTTCGACGACCCGGGCGCGTACGTCCGGCTCCAGGCGGGCGGGCAGCGCGGTGAACGGCGGTTTGAGGGAGAGCGCGATACGCAGCCGGCCGGGGTCCCGGCCCACTGCCTTGGCGAGCGTCAACTCGGCCGGCCGGTGCGGATCCTCGGGGTGGTTCCCGCTCGCCGCGTCCAGCAGCAGGGCCGCGTCTGCGACCGTGCGGGCCAGGGTGCCGTTGACCGTGATGCCCTGGAAGGACTCGCCGCGCGGCCAGGTGGAGATACGGCCGCGCTGCGGTTTGATGCCGATCAGATGCGTCCAGGACGCCGGTATGCGCACGGAGCCGGCGCCGTCGGAGCCGAGCGCGGCCGGTACGAGCCCCGCCGCGACGGCGGCCGCGGACCCGCCCGAGGACCCGCCCGGGGTGTGCCCGGGGTGCCATGGGTTGCGCGTGTCGCCGAAGGCCGGCCCCTCCGTGAACGGCCACTGCCCCAGCTCGCAGGTGTTGGTCTTGCCGATGATCACCGCCCCGGCCGCGCGCAGCCGTCGCACGGCTTCCCCGTCCTCGCGCACCGGCGGGAAGTCGCCCCGGCAGCCGAATGCGGTCGGCTCGCCGGCCACGTCCATGTCGTCCTTCACCGCTACCGGCACCCCGAGCAGCGGGCGGCGCACTCCGGCGGCCAACTCCCGGTCTGCGGCGTCCGCTTCGGCGAGCGCGGCCGAAGTGCGCACGATCCGGAAGGCGTTGAGGGAACCCTGGGTGGCCTCGATCCGCGCCAGGCATGCCTCGACCAGCTGGCGAGATGTCAATTCCCTGTCGGCCAGGGCGCGTACGGACGCGGCGAGGCCCGCGGAACGGTCGTAGGACATGGAGGACCCACCTTCGGCGGCGCTGCGTCTACCGGAGGGTAACGTCGATCCGGCTCCCGTAGTACAGGTTTCGCACAGCCGGTGTTCAGCTGCGCCCGAGTCCCACCCAAAGCATTGACGTGAACCTGCCGTTCCTCTTACTTTCTGCGCGACTTATCGAACCCAGTTCGAAATACCGGACGCGCCGCTGCGTCCGCGTCCGCACGAGCCACCGGGAGAGCCGCCGTGACCACACGTCCCCCCACCCCGTCCCGCCGCACCCTGCTCCGCGCGCTGGCCGCCCTGCCCGCGTCGGCCCTGGTCCTGGGCGAACTGCCCGGACTGCTCGGCACGGCCGAGGCCGCCGCGCCCGCGAGCGGCTACGCCACGCGCTACACCATCGTCCCGTTCCTCAACAGCGACGACGGCACGGTCAACGTCTACCAGTCCGACGACGCGACGGACTTCCGCCTCCTCCAGTCCTCCGCCTACACCCCGCCCAGCAACCGCATCCGCGACGCCAGCGTCTTCAAGCACACGGACGGTTATTACTACATCACCTACACCACCCACACCTGGGAGGACGAGAGCACCACCATCGGCTTCGCCCGCAGCTCCGACCGGGTCAACTGGACCTTCCTGTACGACTACGCGATCCCGATCACCAACCTGTCCCGCGCCTGGGCGCCGGAGTGGTTCGTGGACAGCGACGGCAGCGTCAACGTCATCGTGTCCTGCTCGACGACGGACGACGAGTGGATCTTCACACCGTACGTCCTGACGGCGAGCAACTCGGCACTCACCGGCTGGAGTTCACCGGTCGCCCTGACCGGCATCGGCTCCAACCACATCGACACGTACATCGTGAAGGTCGGCTCGACCTACCACGCGTTCACGAAGAACGAGAGCGCGAAGTACATCGAGTACGGCACCGCCTCCAGCCTCAAGGGCCCCTACACCATCTCCAAGACCGGTGACTGGGCCGGCTGGGGCAGCTACCGCGAGGGCCCGTCGGTGATCCAGCTCGACAACGGCGGCTGGCGGATCTTCTTCGACGGCTACGGCGACGGCACCTACTACTACAGCGACAGCTACGACACGTTCGCCACGTGGAGCACCCCGACCGCGCTCGCGACCCTCTCGGGCACGGCCCGCCACTTCACCGTGATCAAGGAGACGATCTCGGGCGGCACTTCGGTGACGAAGAACGCGACCCGCTCCTTCCAGTCCGTCAACTACACCACCTGCTACTGGGAGGAGGTGTCCTCCCTCCTCAACCTCCCGGTCGTGACCAGCTCCAGCGCCTCGGCGGACAAAACGGCTGCCACCTTCACGGTCGTGGCGGGCCTGGCCGACTCCAACGGCTACTCCTTCCGCGACTCGTCCGGCAACTACTTGCGCCACTACGACTTCCGCGGCCGCTTCGACGCCAACGACGGCACGACGACCTTCGCCAAGGACGCCACCTTCATCGCCCGCCCGGGTTCGTCCAGCGGCTCGGTGCGCTTCGAGTCGTACAACTACCCGGGTTACTACCTGCGTCACTACAACTACCAACTGCGCGTCGACATCTCGGACGGCACGGACCTGTTCCGGCGGGACAGTTCGTTCCTTCCGGTGGCATCCTGGGCCTGACCTGCACCGATACTGACCTGGGCAAACGTTCTGAGTATCCGTCAGTAGTTCCCGCTAGTTCCCTCGATTTCCCGGGATTTCCCGCAGAAACGTGCAACGGGCGCGGGGTGCGGGAGAGCGGGGTGACCAGGCGTGAGGGCCCCGGCGAGCACCAAAACGCTCGCCGGGTCCTCGACTGGATGGATCAGCGTGGTGGCTCGGCCCGGACGGGGCGAATGCGGGCGAGCCGGCTGCGCACCCCAGCTGATCGCTCCGCCAGCACGACATGGGCCGTTACGTCGTGGGTGTTGCGGGCGGCGGCGCGCCACGGCCTCGCCGAGTGGCGGCTGAGTTCCACGACGGCGGCGGCCTGGTGCGGGACGATGCAGCGACCTGCACCGGGAACGCGGTGCTCGGGCCGAACAGATCCGTCAGGGTCAGCTTCGCGTATGTGCCTCGCCGGGCATGAGGGAGCTGTCCGCCGGCCCCGGTTACGGTCCTGGGCCGTCCGGCTCCGCAGGGGCAGCCGCTCGTACGTCACGCGGGCTCGCGCCGAGTTCACGGCGGCAGGCCTTGTTGAAGGCCTGGAGATCGGCGATGCCCACGGCCGCCGCTATGGCGGTGATGGACAGGGTGGAGGACAACAGGAGGTGGCGGGCGCGTTGAAGGCGTCGGTGCCGGATGTACGACACGACCGTGAGGCCGGTTTCCGCGCGGAACACTCGCGTCAGGTAGGTGTGGGAGATTCCGACGGCACGTGCGACGTCCGGTACGGACAACGGGCCGGCCAGGTGTTCCTCGACGTAGGCCTGTGCGGCGGCCACGAAGGGGTTGCGGCGCCCGGCTCCGTCGCCCCTCGGCAACTCGGCGATGCGCCACAGAGCGGTCCAGACCTCGGCCGTGGCTCGCCGGGGACAAGTCGGCATGGCCGTCACGGCGTGTCGGAGCAGCTCCGCCAGGCGTGTGCTCTCGGCTGCGGCGTCCTGCATCACCGGCAGCACCCGCGCCGTTCCGCCGTCGTGCAGCCGTAGATGGACGTAGAGATGCTCCGACCTGCCCCGGTAGTGAAAGTGCACCTCGGTGTTCGGCGGCACCAGGCTGACGTGGCCGGGGCGTATGGGGTGGACCGACTGCCCGAGGGACAGGGCACCCTCGTAGTTGTAGAGGTGCAGCTGCCACAGGTCGGGCAGCCGGAAGACGTCGTGGGCGGTGGAGACGCCGTGCACGCCGACGCCTGCGTTGACCACGGTGGGCGACTCGTCGAGCCGTAGTGTCACGTGTTTCACGAGGGTGGAAAAATACCAGCACTGGGCGATTCCAGCCCACGACCGATCCGCGCGGGGCGCATACGTTCATCGCATGTCAACCAGCAAGCAACTCCTGACATCGGTTCAGGTGGCGCGCTTCGTCGGGCAGGGATTTCTGCGCCTGGACGGGGTGGTGCCGCAGGAGATCAATGAACGGGCCGTCGCGGCCTTGACCGAGGGTCTGCCGGGAGTGTCCTACGGCACTCCGCTGGGCGCGGCGTTCGCGCCGGACACCTTCGTCCACGAGCTGCTCGCCCTGCCGGTCGTGGCAGGCGCTGTCGAGAGCCTGGTCGGCCCCGAGCCGACCGTCGACCACCACGCGGTTCATGTGCGCGAGCCGCACGAGGGACAGGCGCAGCCGCTCCACGGGGACGCGATCATCGATGTGCGGCCGGATGCGTTCGACATCCAGCTCATGTACTACCCGCACGAGGTGACCGCCGAGATGGGCGGCACCCTCAGTGTGCCCGGAAGCCATCTGCGCAGGATCAACGAGACGGACGTCGGCCGGGTCCAGAACCTCAGGGGGCAGACCCGTCTGACCTGCCCGGCGGGGACGGTCGTTGTCGTGCACCACGGCATCTGGCACAGTGGCCGCCGCAACGACACCGCGGGCCGTCGCTACATGTACAAAATCCGCCTCAACCCCACCGTGCCGCAGGTGCGTCTGTGGGACCTCTCCGACCTGCACGACCCCGCGGTGACCACGGAACTCAACACGTACTTCCCCTGGTACGAGCAGGCCACGGCCCGACTGGAGATCTACAACCGGGTACTGCTGTGGCGGGCCCTGACCGGTGACGACTCGTTCGATGTCGAGTACTGGGTCACACGCGTCAGCAACCGGCCGGCCCTGAGGAGTCACGCATGAGGCAGCAGGTCCTGGTCCTCTATCTCGCAACGTCGGCGCTGGACTCCGACGTCGTGGGCTGGTCCCGCTACGACGGTACCGGCCGTACCCGTCCGACGACCGGCGACAGCGACGAGCCGCCCTATGCCACCGGGCTTGCCGCGTTGCACGACGGGTGGCGCCTGTTCCAGGCCTCCCCACTACTGCCGCCCCAGCCCGGCCACGAGTACGACGTCTCCTTCCTCAAGCACGAGTTCTTCTTCGAGAAGGTGGAGGACGGCTCTGGCCCTTGAACCCGGAGCCGGCCACTCAGGCTGGGTGGCCCGCGGCGGAAGGACCTGCTCCCAGGAGCTGTAGCGCTGGCTCCAGAAGGCCGTGCCCCACGCCTCGTTGAGGGCGGCCAGCGAGCCGTGCCGGGCGCGCAGCCACACCCGGAACGCGGTCGCCGCGTGGTCGCACCAGCAGAGCGTGCCGTACTCGTTGTGCACGTGCCACAGCGCGAGAGCGGGGTGGTCGCCGCACCGTTCGGCCAGGGCGGACGCGATCCGGCCGGCCGCGCGGCGGTAGGCGGGCCCGGTGAGGCAGTAGGTGTCGCGGCTGCCGTGGCTCAGGCGGGTGCCTTCCGGTGAGACCGGCAGCGCGTCAGGGTGCGCGAGGCCGCCCAGGCGGTCGGTGATGCTGCGTGCCGTCATGAGGCTTCCTTGGGTATGGAGAGACGAGTGATTCTCTGACGAGACGTCAGGGCGGGCCCTCGGGCGTTGTTGAAGCGCTTCACCTCGCGGGCGAAGGTAACGGAGAAGTTTCGTGCGAAAAAAGAGTCCATGCGCCAAGAAACTTTCCTATCCTGGCTCACTGTCGGCTGGTTGGCGGCTTCTCAGGGTGGATGGGGGCTGTCGATGCGCTTCGACAAACTGCCTTTGCAGCCCAGATTCTGTCGGGAACGCAGAGCGCCGAAGCCCTGCTGGGTCAGCTACTCCTGAACCAGCAGGGCTTCGGTATGGCGAACGAGGGGGTGTGTCCCGGTGTCCGGTTGGCGCGGGTCGGCCGCGCGATCAGTGCCGGGCGAACTGGACCTGGGTCGATTGCACGACGTTCGGCCGCAGGGCGATCCCGCTGACGGTCAACTGTTCCCCGTAGATGTCCGTGATCCTGATCGTGCTGCCGCATCCAGTGCCGTCGGCGGACAGGAAGTAGTTGTACGAGGTGCGGGGCAACTGCCGCCAACCGCTCCCGGTGCTGACCTCCAGCCGCGTCACCGGATTGCGTTGGCCGATCGTCTGGATGCCGCACCAGTAGGGGCTGGACCCGGTCTTGTACCTGATGGACAGCGTCTGGGACGTGCTCGGGCTGACCAGGCTCCAGGTGATCGGGATCCGGCCGACCTTGAGGTCGGCGAGTTTGGCGAAGGCCTGCTGGCTGAGGTCGAGTTGCCCGGGTGCGCAGGGCAGGGGGCACTCGTTGGTGATCCGTACCGTGATGGAGGCGCCGTTCGCCGCGCGGACGTGGACGTACGCCCCGCACGCCCTGGACGTCTCGTAGTCGGTGGTGTTCATCGCCGCGATCATCATGTCGCTGCTCGGGCCGAACCCGCAGGCGCCGTCTCCGTCACCGGCCTCGTAGGCGGTGGCGACCCCTGTGTGGGTGCTCCCGGGCCGTATCCGCCCTGCCGACACTGCCGTGGTCGACGTCGTTCGTGCGGCCCGCGGGGTGGACGTGCCCGACGGTCGTTTCGACCGGGTGTTTCCGGAAGCCTTCGACGTCGGTGAGGCCGTCGCTGTCGGTGTGCCTGTCGCGGTCGGGGTGCCCGTGGAACTCGGGGTGGCTGTCGCAGGCGTGGCCCCCGCCGGGGTGCCGGCGGCGCGTGCGACCGCGACCGACGTCCCGTCGGTCCCGCGGTCGGGGAGCAACATCATGACCAGGGCGGTGACGACGCCCGCGGCGGCCAGCGCCACCGTGGTGCCCACCAGCTGCCTGTGTCTGCGCCTGCGCTGCCGCGCGGCCTGCCTTGCTGTCTGCATGCCTGTCCGTTCGGATGGTCGAGTCGACGGTGCACTGTTCAGTGGCCACAGGAAGCGCAAAGGTTGCCGACATTTTTTTCGGATTGTTGAGGAGGTGCGGTCGCCGGGTCCTGTCCGGCGCCGCGCTCACGGACCCCGGGGGTGAGTCCCCCGGAACGGCCCGCCGGGAGGTTGCGCAAGCGCTGCGGGCCGGTGGTGTGCAGCACGGCGAGCAGATCGGGCGGGAAACCGGTGCGACCGACACGACCTCGCCGTGCGCACGCCGGAGCCGGCTGCGCACGGCGAGGTCGTGTCGGTCGAAGTGGACGACCATGCGATCTGCTGAAGGGCTCGCTCCACGGAAGAACGGCCGACCGCGGAGCGGGGTCGGTCAGAGGGCGACCAGCCGCCACTGCTGGTTGGTTCCGTCTCCGGCAGGCCACTGGATCACCTTGGCGCCGTCGGCCGCCGATCCGCCCTCGACGTCCGCGCACAGGCCGTTGCGGACGTTGACGAGCCGGACGTATCCGCCGCCCGCGTCGACCACCTTCCAGTGCTGGTTGTCGCTGTTGCCGTCCGGCCACTGGATGAGCTGGGCGCCCTGTCCGGAGCCCCCGGGGCTGTCGACGACCTTGCCGCTGTGGCGGGCGACGAGGCGGAAGGAGCCGTCGGCGTCGGGCTGGAGCCGCCACTGCTGGTTCTCGCTGCCGGACCAGCCCCACTGGATGAGGCCGGCGCCGTCGGCCGTACTGCCGCCGGTGACGTCGAGCACCTTGCCGCTGCGCCGGTTTTCGAGCCGGAAGAGGCCGCTGAGCAGGGAGACGGTGATGTCGGTGCGCTGCCCGGCGGTCAGGGAGACCTCCCTGGCGTGGGTGCCGAGCGAGGAGGGCGTGACGGTCGCGGTCGTGGCCACGGAGGTCATGCCGCGGCGGCTGATCAGCGTGACGTCCTGGCTGACGTCGGAGGTGACGGACAGGGTGGCGGTCCGGGCGTTCAGGTCCCAGGCGAAGCTGTGGATCCGGATCCGGCCTCGGGCCCGTACCCCGGTGATCGTGCCCTTCGGCAGCTGGTCGGGCAGCGCGGGGAGGATCTCCAGCACTCCGGGCCGGCTGTAGATCAGGGCCTCGGCCAGCACGCCGGGGATGGTGTTCGCGGCGTCGGCGTTGTAGATGTCGAGGTTCGGGTTGTGGGAGGTCATCAGCGACTTGAAGACCATGTTGTTGCCGAGGACCTTCCGCAGGTTGCCGTAGACCTGTCCGCCGTCCTTCAGCCGGGCCCAGGCCAGCGCCCGGTGCAGGCTGCCGTGCGCGGAGACGTTCTGGTCGCCGCGCAGTTCGAGGGCCCGCTGCGCCGGGCGGACCAGGGAAGGTGCGCTCTCGGGGTTGATCTCGTGCAGTGGCCAGGCGCCGTACAGGTGCTGGACATGCCGGTGGTTGTAGTTGTCGGTGAGGCTCGGCCAGGACCATTCGGCCAGTGCGTTGTCGCCGTTGACGCGGTAGTCCGGGATCTTCTTCAGCAGTGCCGTCCAGCGGGCGACGCCCTGGCCGCCGCCCTGTTCGACGCCGAGGGTGTTGGCCGCGTCGACGGCGGCCTGGAGGGCGTGCTTGCCGGCCATGATGTCGCCGGTGGCGTTGATCGAGAGGTACACGCCGGTGTTGCGGGGGGCGTTCTCCATCGAGAAGGACGGTACGAAGACCGCCTTGCCGTTCGCGTCGGTGCGGGTGAGGAAGTCCTCGTAGAACAGGGCCAGTTCCATCAGCGCGGGGCCGAGCTTGTCGCGTAGGAACGCCTGGTCGCCGGTGACCTGGTAGTACTCCAGGAGCGGGTGGAGCAGCCAGTCGGCGCCGCCGGTCCAGCACTGGCCGGGGAAGTCGCCGTTGTTGAAGTGGAGCATGTGGCCGTACTCGCCGTCGGTGCGGGAGGGGGCGAGGAAGCCGCGAGCTCCGTAGAGGTTCTTCGCGTTGGTGCGCCAGTCGTCGAGCTGGCCCAGGATCAGGTCGAAGTAGCCCTGCATGGGCTCGGTCAGGTCGAGGATGTTGCCGCCCGCGACCTGGAGGTTGACATTGGCGTCGGTGGTGAAGTCGTCGGCCCAGGCGGCGCCCCACGATCCGGCCCAGATGCCGGTGAGGCGGGGCGGCAGGATGCCGCTGGAGCTGAGGAAGAGGTAGCGGCCGGAGTCGTAGAGCCGTTCCAGCAGCGCCGTGTCGATGACCGTGCGGTCGGCGTTCTGGCGGGCGATCAGTTCACTGGCGGAGAGTTGCCGGTCGGCGTCCGGGACGTTCAGGTCGAGGCGAGAGCGGTCGTAGACAGGGGTGTGCAGGGCGGTGTGCCGCGAGAGCAGCGCGGCGTAGTCGGTGCCGAGCGCGGCCAGTTGTGTGTGCAGCGGCTCGGAGTCCCAGCCCGTGGACGACTCGTAGCGGCCCAGCTTCGTCAGCAGCAGTACCTTGGCCGCCTTGGCCACCACGATTGTGGAGCCGTTGACGGTGACCGTGGCGCCGGTGCCCGAGACGACGACGCGGGTGACGCCCTCGTAGCCGAAGGCGCCCTGCCCCGAGGGGTAGGTGCCGCGCAGATTCAGGTACCCGGAGCCGCCGGTGACGGTGGCACGCGTGGTGAAGCTCATGTTGCTGGGAACCCCGGTGAGCGCGGTGTTGGCACTCAGCGTGGTGTCGACGGTACGGTCCGAAGCGGGTGTCAGCTCATGGACGATCACCTTGTCGGCCCGGGAGACGAACGCCCGCCGGGTCCAGGTGCCGAACGGATCCGTCCAGCTCGAACTCACCTCGCCGGTACGGAAGTCGGTGACCCGTGCGTAGTCGTTGACCGTGGTCATGCCGGGCGTGTCGATCTGCAGTTCGTACGCGGGGTGGTAGGCCTGCGTCCATCGCAGCGACCAGCCCGCGGCGAAGTCCCGGTTGGCGCCCGCGTAGTCACCCGCGAGTGCTTTGTCGCGGGCGCCTTGCAGACGGCCGGAGATCACTGGCGGGGTCAGGTCACGGGTGCCGTTCGGTAGGACCAGCCGGTGGTGGTTGAAGACCACCTTCTCCAGGGCGGGAGCGCCATACAGCACGGCCCCGTATTCGCCGTTGCCGGTGAGGAAGCCGTCGGTCCAGGAGGAGGCCGGGGACGTGTCGTGGATGCCGCGCTCGGGGAGGGTGATCTGCGGAGGGACGGCCGCCTCCGCCCTGCCCGGGAGCAGGCCGCCGGGCAGGGCCGCGGCCCCCGCGGTCAGTGCGGCTGCGGTGAGGAACCGTCTGCGGTCTATGGCGCTGTCCGGCAAGAGGACTCCTGTGTCCGGTCGGCGGTGCGTGGTCGCGGGGGGAGCGGAGCGGTGACCCGTCGTCGTGGTGACCCACCGCCACCCGGTCGACTTGGAGCGGAATCCGGGCGGCGGCGGGGGTTCGCGGGGAAAGGGATCAGACGGCCGTGAAGGACCACAGCAGGTTGGAGCTGCTGCCGTACGTCCACTGCTTGGTGACGGAACCCGACGAGACGTTGCCGCCACCGTCGAGGACCAGGCCGGTGGTGCGGTTGGCGATCGAGTAGCTGTTGCCGCCCCGGGGGGTGATCTTCCACTGCTGGTTGCTGCTGCCGTTCCAGGCGGCCTGTCGGGCTACGGAGCCGTCCGTGGTGGCGCCCCAGCCGTCGGCGACCATGCCGTTGGCGCGGTTGACCAACTTGTAGTAGCCGCCGCCCACATCGACCGCCTGCCACTGGAGGTTGGAGCTGCCGTTCCAGGTCCATTGCTTGAGGTTCGATCCGGAGGCGACGTTGCCGCCGCTGTCCAGGGCGAGACCGTCGGTGACGTTGGTGAGCCGGAAGTACGTCGACGGGTTGAACTGGACCCTCAGCGAGGTGATCTGATCGTTGTTGCCGGTGACTCTGAGGTCGGGGTTGTCGGCGGTGAACGTCCAGGCGGTGCCGGTGAAGTTGTCTGCTGAGTAGCCGATCACCTGGTAGCCGGGGGCCGGCCGGAGGGAGGAGATGCTGCGCGCGCCCACTCCCGCCGAGGTCAGGTCGGCCGCGGTGTAGTCGCCGAGGGCGAACGTGGCGGAGCTGCCCGTGTAGTTGACGTCCGCAAAGGCGGCGGCCCCGGCGAGCGGCGTCATGGCCGGGATGGTGCCGGAGAAGGAGAGCTTCAGGACATAGGCGTTGGCGCTGTACGGCGCGGAGGACGGCAGGGTGACCGTGAGGCCGGAGGCGCTCTGGGTCGGCGTCGGCAGGTCGATGTAGGTGCCGGCGCTGGAGCCGAGAAGTTTCACCGAGGTCAATGACGACAGGTTGATGCTGCCCGAGCCGAGTGTCTTGATCGTCAGCGAACTGCCCGGCCAGCCCAGGACGGTGGCGTACAGGACGTTGTTGTCCTTGTTGCGGGTGAAGCGAATGTCCTGCGCCGTGCCGGCCGTCGGATTGGTGAAGGCGCCGCCGCCCATCTTCGTCGGGCCCTCGCCGTACACGCTCCACGCGCGGGTCGAGTAGATCGACTCGCCGAAACGCTTCAGATGGTCGCCTATGCCGAGCAGGACGTCCTTCTGCGCCTGGGGGATGGTGCCGTCGGCCATCGGCGCGATGTTCAGCAGCATATTGCCGTTCTTGCTGACCCGGTCGATGAACGAGTGCAGCATCTGCTGGATGCTGTAGTAACCGATGCCCTGCGTGTAGCACCAGCTGGAGCTGGAGATGCTGTCGTCGGTCAGCCAGTACGGCGTGGTGATGTCGGCCGGGCCGCCGCGCTCGTAGTCGAAGACCTCGCCCTTGCTGTTCAGGCCGTCCTTGTAGGTGGCGACGACCTCACGGCCCCAGCTGTTGGCCTGGTTGTAGTAGTACGACAGGAAGTTCAGGCGCTGGGTCTCGTCGATGGCGTCCAGCTTGAAGTCCTGCCACAGGATGTCGGGCTGGGCGCGGTCGATGACCTCCTTGAGCTTGTCGTACCAGAGCTGGTTCTCCGCGGCCGAGCCCAGCTGTCCGTAGAGCTTCTTCAGGCTCGGGTCCGTCTGGGCGGGGGCGTACTCGTAGTAGCCGTTGAAGTTGTACGCGTGGTGCATGGCGACCAGCAGCTTGAGGCCCTTGGCGCGAATGGCCGTGGAGAAGAGCTGCAGCAGGTTCAGCCCCGGGCCCTTGTTCACCGAGTTCCACTCGTTGACCTGGCTGTCCCACATCGAGAAGCCGTCGTGGTGCTCGGCGACCGGGCCGGCGAACCTGGCGCCCGCGTCGACGAACAACTGAGCCCACTCGTTGGGGTCGAAGTTCCCGCCGGCAGACTTCAGCGTCGGCGCGAACTTCACGAAGTTGCCCGCCAGGTCCTGCGCTCCGTTGATGAAGTTGTGGTACGGCCATGCCGAGGGCTGGCCGTAGGTCGCGATGTGGTGCTTGTTGGCGTTGCTGCCCGCCTGGTACATGTTGCGCGGGTACCACTCGCTGTCGTAGGCGGGGACGCTGAAGACGCCCCAGTGGAAGTAGATGCCGAACTTGGCGTCCTGGAACCACTCCGGGGCCGGCGGGTGCTGGTCGACCGAGTTCCAGTCGGGCGTGTACGTGCTGGGCGCCGCCTGGGCGATCCCGGCACCGAAGACACCTCCGGCAACGGCCGCAGCGGCGACGCAGGTCGCACCGGCCAAGAAGTGGCGTCTGTTGATCGAACTCGACATGGAGACATCCCTGATGCAGAAGGGGAGGGGGGAATGCAGGGCGCCGCTTGTTACGCATGAAGGTCGGCCATGTCTCCCTGAGATGTCAACCAGTGTGCAGGGATGAAAAGCACTGCATGGCAAGGAAGTTGCACATACTTAAAGCCGATTTGCTGCGATTTATCACTGGCTAAACATGGCATGTCTGTCAGGACGTCGTGACCGATTTGGATGATCCGAACGCGACAATTGATGGGATGGATCTTGTCTTCTTGGCCCCACCCGTGCTCATCCTGGGTGACTCTTGAGCTGGCATTACGGAGATCTATCGACCGCAGGGGTAGACAGGGGGTCGCGGGCGCGCCTATAAACATCCCATCTCTACAGCACGGCGATACACAGCTGTCGTCGAGGCGAAACATCTCCCGCTACGGGACCGGCGCGAGGAAGCACCGATGAGACTCAGAACCGCCCTCTGTTCCGCTGTCTCCGCCCTGTCCGCACTGACTCTGCTCAGTGCGTGCAGCAGCGGCTCCACCACGTCGGCGTCGTCAGGTGACAAGCCGCTGGTCGGCGTCGACTATCCGCGCTCCGACACCGACTTCTGGAACTCCTACATCAAGTACACGCCCCAGTACGGCAAGGAACTGGGCCTGGACCTGAAGACGACCAACTCGCAGAACGACGTCGCCAAGCTAACCGCCAACGCGCAGACGTTCATCAGCCAGGGCGTCAAGGGCATAGCCATGGCTCCGCAGGACACCGCCGCCATCGCGCCCACCCTCGCGCAGCTGGAGGCGAAGAAGATCCCCGTCGTCACCGTCGACACCCGCCCGGACAGCGGCAAGGTGTTCATGGTCGTGCGCGCCGACAACCGCGCCTACGGCGAGAAGGCCTGCCAGTACCTGGGCACCAAGCTCGCCGGCAAGGGCAAGGTCGTGATGCTGGAGGGCGGCCTGGACTCCATCAACGGCCGTGACCGCACCGAGGCGTTCAACGACTGCATGAAGAAGAACTACCCCGGCATCAAGGTGTTCGGCGAGGCCACCAACTGGGACGGCGCCGTAGCCGCCCAGAAGCTGCAGACCGACCTGACGGCCAACCCGGACATCAAGGGCGTCTACATGGAATCCAGCTTCGCGCTCGCCGGCACGCTCCAAGTCCTCAAGCAGAAGGGCCTGTTGGTGGGCCCGAAGGACGAGAAGCACGTGTTCGTCGTGTCCAACGACGGCATCCCCGAGGAGCTCAAGTCCATCGCCGAGGGCAAGATCGACGCCACGGTCTCCCAGCCGGCCGACCTCTACGCCAAGTACGCCCTGTACTACCTCAAGGCCGCGATCGACGGGAAGACGTTCAAGCCCGGCAAGACCGACCACGACAGCACCATCATCCAGGTGCGCGAGGGCGTGCTCGAGGACCAGCTCTCCGCCCCGCTCGTCACCTCCGACGGCGCCACCTACGGCGGCGTGCCCAGCGTCAAGAGCGACGACAAGTCGCTGTGGGGCAACAACCTCGGCTGATCCTTCCTCCGGAACAACGGCCCACAAGATCAAGGCGGTTGAGATGAGCGACGGGGAGCGAGCAGTCACCCCCGCGCCCGCCCCGGCGGACGACGGGCGGGCCCCCTCGGACCCGCCCGTCGTCGAGGCGACGGGCATAGTCAAGCGATTCGGCCCCACGATGGCCCTGAACGGCGCCAGGATCACCATCAGGCCCGGCGAGACCCACGCGCTGGTCGGCCGCAACGGAGCCGGCAAGTCGACCCTCGTGTCGGTCATCACCGGTCTTCAGGCCCCCGACGAGGGAACGGTGACCTTCGGCGGCGAACCGGCCCCCCGGCTCGGCGACCGTGACGCCTGGCGCCGGCGCGTGGCCTGCGTCTACCAGAAGTCGACGATCATCCCCACGCTGACCGTCGCCGAGAACCTCTTCCTGAACCGGCACGACCACGGACAGAGCCGGCTCATCAGCTGGCAGGCCACCCGTCGCCGCGCACAGGACCTGCTGTCGGCCTGGTCGGTGGAGGTCGACCCGCAGACCCCGGCCGGTGATCTGAGCGTGGAGCAGCGGCAGTTCGTCGAGATCGCCCGCGCGCTGTCCTTCGGGGCCAGGTTCATCATCCTCGACGAGCCGACCGCCCAGCTCGACGGGGCGGCCATCAACCGGCTCTTCGACCGCATCCGCGACCTGCAACGCCAGGGCGTGACCTTCCTGTTCATCAGCCACCATCTCCAGGAGATCTACGAGATCTGCGACATGGTGACGGTGTTCCGCGACGCCCGGCACATCGTCACCGCACCGGTCGCGGAACTACCTCGCACCGACCTCGTCGCCGCCATGACCGGCGAGGCGGCGGCCGACCGGCGCGAGGAACGCACGAGCGCCCTCGACTCCGGCGCCGCGGCCGCACTGAACGTTCGCGATCTGCAGGGCGACGCGTACGACGACGTCACCTTCCAGATCGGGGCCGGCGAGATCGTCGGCCTCGCGGGGGCCGCCGGCAGCGGTCGTACCGAGGTCGCCGAGACCGTCGTGGGACTGCGGGCGGCAGCGGCGGGCGAGGTGGAGATCGCCGGGAGCCGGCCCCGGCCGGGCAGTGTGCCCGCGGCGCTCGCCGCAGGCGCCGGGTTCGTCCCCCAGGACCGGCACCACCAGGGCCTCGTGCCCGGCATGTCGATCGCGGACAACGCCACCTTGTCCGTTCCCCGCAGGCTCGGCACCAACGGCTTCCTCAGCCGCAGCCGCCGGGACCGGCTCGCCCAGGGCATGATCGAGAACCTTGCGATCAAGACTCCCGGCCCCGACCTGCCCGTCTCCGCCCTGTCCGGAGGCAACCAGCAGAAGGTCGTCATGGCCCGCGCCCTCGCCGACGACCCCCGGCTGCTGGTCCTGATCAACCCGACCGCGGGAGTGGACGTGCGCTCCAAGGAGTTCCTCCTTGGCAAGGTCGAGGAGACCGCGGCCACCGGCACCGGAGTGCTCATCGCCTCCGACGAACTCGACGACCTGCGCATGTGCGACCGGGTCCTGGTGATGTTCCAGGGCCGTGTGACCTCAGAGATCGCCCGCGGCTGGCACGACCACGACCTCGTGGCGGCGATGGAAGGAGTGGACCTCGATGCCTGAAACCGTCCTCGCGGACACCGCCGCCGCGGGCGGCACGGAGCCGGCGCCCAAGCGGACCGTGCTGCTCGGCGGCCGGATACCCCTGGCCCGCCTGCGCGACCTCGCGCTCGTCCCGGCCATCGTGGTCATCGCGATCGTCGGACAGATCGTCAACCCGGTGTTCCTGCAGGCCGACAACCTCATCAACGTCCTGCAGACCATGTCCGAGATGGCCCTGCTGGTCCTCGCCCAGACGATGATCCTGATCGTCAAGAAGATGGACCTGTCGCTGGAGTCCACCATGGGCCTCGCGCCCGGCGTCGCGGCCTGGCTGGTCGTGCCGGTAGGCGCGGGGCACGGGCTCGGGCTGCTCCCCGGCGCGTGGTCGATTCCCGTCACCCTGGCCGTGGGCGCGCTCGTCGGCGTGATCAACGCCCTGCTGATCATCCGCTTCGGCCTCAACGGCTTCATCGTCACCCTCGGCATGCTGATCGTGCTGCGCGGTGTCCTCACCGGCATCTCCGGTGGCCAGACCTTCTTCCAGCTGCCGCCGTCGATGCTCTACCTCGGCACGGCCGAATGGTTCGGGATGCCCGCGTCGATCTGGGTCTGCCTGGTGCTGTTCGCCGTGGCGATCGTGGTGCTCGGCTGGACCAGCTTCGGGCGTTCGCTGTACGCCATCGGCGGCAACGTAGACGCCGCGAAGGCGGCCGGTATCCGCACCGACCGGGTGCTGTGGATCGTTATCGTCACCGGTAGTGTCCTCGCCGCCCTCGCCGGGCTGCTGCTCTCCGGACGCCTGGCCTCGGTGGCCTCTGCGCAGGGCAACGGCTATATCTTCACCGTCTTCGCCGCCGCCGTCATCGGCGGGATCAGCCTCAACGGTGGCAAGGGCACCATGTTCGGGGCCTTCTGCGGCATCCTGCTGCTCTTCATGATCCAGAACGTCCTCACGCTGGCGGGCGTTCCCGCGCAGTGGATCGGCGCTCTCAACGGCCTGATCATCCTGGTCGCCCTCGCCATCTCGCGTATCACGGGCGGCAAGGTCCAGGAGTGAAACGGGCGGGCGTCCAGGACGCCCGCCATCCTCCGCCGCACCCCCATCTCGTCGCCAGGGGTCGTCTCGCCCCCGCACCTCACAGGAGTTGCCGCCATGTCATCCGCCCTGTCCTCTTCCCAGGCATCCCCGGCCCCTGCCCGCATCACCGCCCTGGATGTGCTGGACGTGCGTTTCCCGACGTCCGAGCACCTGGACGGATCGGACGCGATGAACCCCGAACCCGACTACTCCGCCGCCTACGTCGTCCTGCGCACCGACGCCGGCGACGGACTGGAGGGCCACGCCCTGGCCTTCACCACCGGCCGCGGCAACGATGTCCAGGCCGCCGCCATCGCCGCTCTGGCCCCGCACGTGGTGGGCCTGTCGGTCGAGGAAGTCTGCGCCGACCTCGGCGCGTTCGCCCGCTCCCTCGTCCACGACCCGCAACTGCGCTGGCTGGGCCCGGAGAAGGGGGCCATCCACATGGCCACCGGCGCAGTCGTCAACGCCGCCTGGGACCTGGCCGCCAAGCGGGCCGGCAAGCCCGTGTGGCGCTTCCTCGGCGAGATGTCGCCCGAGGAGCTGGTCGCGCAGGTCGACTTCCGCTGGCTGTCCGACGCCCTCACCCCCGAGGAGGCCCTGGAAATCCTCAGAGGCGCAGAGCCCGGCCGCGCCCAGCGCATCGGCCACCTGCTCGACCAGGGCTACCCCGCCTACACCACCACCCCCGGCTGGCTCGGCTACTCCGACGAGAAGCTGTCCCGCCTCGCCCGCGAGGCCGTCGCCGACGGCTTCACCCAGATCAAGCTGAAGGTCGGCGCCGATCTGGAGGACGACGTCCGGCGCATGCGCACCGCCCGCGAGACCGTCGGGGACGGCATCCGCATCGCCGTGGACGCCAACCAGCGATGGGACATCCAGGCCGCGATCGACTGGATGAGCGCCTTGGCCCCTTACCAGCCGTACTGGATCGAGGAGCCCACCTCCCCCGACGACATCCTCGGTCACGCCGCCGTGCGCAAGGCCGTCAGCCCCATCAAGGTCGCCACCGGCGAGCACATCGCCAACCGGGTCGTCTTCAAGCAGCTCCTCCAGGCCGGAGCGGTGGACATCGTGCAGATCGACTCCGCGCGGGTCGGCGGCGTCAACGAGAACATCGCGATCCTGCTGCTCGCCGCGAAGTTCGGCGTCCCGGTCTGCCCGCACGCGGGTGGCGTGGGCCTGTGCGAGATGGTGCAGCACCTGTCGATGTTCGACTACGTCGCGGTCTCCGGCACGACCGAGGACCGCGTCATCGAGTACGTCGACCACCTGCACGAGCACTTCGTCGACCCGGTGCGCATCGTCGACGGCCACTACCTTGCGCCGACACTGCCGGGGCTGAGCGCGCAGATGCACCAGGCGTCTCTCAAGGAGTACGCCTACCCCGACGGCCCCGTCTGGGTCGCTCGTGTCTGAGGCCCGGGCCCTCGTCGACGCCCACCACCACGTCTGGGACCTGGACGTCCGGCCGCAGCCCTGGTTGGACGAGCCGGGGCACGAGCCGATCCGCCGCAGCTTCAGCCCGAACGCCCTCCGCGCGGCCGCGACCCGGCCTTTGGCCGGGCGGCGACTGACGAGCTCGGTGGTCGTCCAGTGCGTCGCCTCCGTGCCCGAGACCCGCGAGCTTCTCGCCCTGGCCGACATCGACCCGCTGATCGGGGCCGTGGTCGGCTGGGCGGACCTGACGTCCCCCGAGATCGGTGACGTACTCGACGATCTGCGGGCCGGGCAGGCGGGCCGGTACCTGCGATCCGTACGCCACCTCGTGCAGGGCGAGTCCGACCCGCACTGGCTCGGGCGGCCGGACGTGGAAAGGGGGTTGCGAGCGGTCGGGGAGCGCGGGCTCGGATACGACGTGCTGGTACTCAGCCACCAGCTCCCGCAGGCTATCCGTCTCGCGGAACGGCTCCCCGAGCTGCCGCTCGTCCTCGACCACGCCGGCAAGCCGCCGATCGCGCGGCGCGAACTCACCGACTGGACGCAGCAGTTGCGGACGCTGGCCAGGCATCCCCAGGTCCGCTGCAAGGTGTCGGGGCTGATCACCGAGGCGGACCATGACAAGTGGACCGTCGACGACATCCGCCCCGTGTGGGACGTCCTGCTCTCTGCCTTCGGCCCCGACCGCCTGATGTTCGGCTCCGACTGGCCGGTCGCGAACCTCGCGGGCGGCTGGAACCGCTGGGCCGCCACCGTCGAGGAACTCCTGGACGGCTGTTCCGACACCGAGATCCACGCGGTGCTCGCCGGCACCGCGACCGCCTTCTACCACCTCGACCCCGCCCCATGAAGGAGGTGACACCGTGCTCCTGACGGAACTGCTGCACCCCGGGATCCTCGAATCCCTGGCCGGAGCCGGTCACGGCTCCCGTGTGCTGCTCGCCGACGGCCACTACCCCGCGAGCACCGCCACCGGCGAGCGCGCCCGGACCGTCCATCTCAACCTGGCTCCGGGCCTGCTGGACGTCACCACGGTGCTCGACGTCCTGCTGCGTGCCCTGCCCGTCGAGTCGGCGCACGTGATGGTGCCGCCCGAGGGGGAACCGGAGCCGCCCGCCATCGCCGAGTACCGCTCGATGCTGGCGCCCCTCCCAGTAGGCACGCTCGGCCGTTTCGAGTTCTACGACGCGGCCCGCTCGCCCGACCTGGCGCTGGCGATCGTCACCGCCGACACCCGTACCTACGCCAACCTGCTGCTGACCATCGGCGTCCGCGCTGAAGGGACCCTGACGACACGATGACACTCGCCGTCCGTTACGTTTCCGCCCGCTCCCTGGACACGGCTCCCGCGATCGGTGTGCCGCCTGGTCCGGGTGAGGTGGAGCTGGCTCCCGCCTTCGTCGGAATCTGCGGTACCGATCTGCACATCTTCCACGGCGACATGGACGCCCGGGTCCAGACGCCCGCAGTCCTGGGACACGAGATGTCCGGCCGGGTGGTGCGGGTCGGGCCGGGCGTGGAGGGCTGGCAGCCCGGTGACGCGGTCACCGTGATGCCGCTGCGCTGGGACGACACCTGTCCGGCCTGCCGTGCCGGGCATCAGCACATCTGCCAGCACCTGGACTTCATCGGTATCGACTCGCCGGGCGCGATGCAGCAGCGCTGGACGGTGCCCGCTTCGACGCTGATCAGGCTGCCGGAGTCGCTGGCGCTGGACCGGGCGGCGCTCGTCGAGCCGACGGCGGTGGCCGTGCACGACGTGGGGCGGGCGGGGGTGCGTGAGGGTGAGAAGGTCGTGGTGGTCGGCGGCGGCCCGGTCGGCGTCCTGATCGCGCTGGTCGCGCGGGCCGCGGGCGCCGAGGTCCGGGTGGTGGAGCTCAGCGCCCACCGTCGGCTGCTCGCCGAGGAGTTGGGGCTCACTGCCTGGGACCCGGCCACCGAGGACGTGTCCGAGGCGGTGCGGCAGTGGACCGGGGAGGCGGGCGCGGACGTCGCCTTCGAGGTGTCCGGCGCGGCGGCCGGCGTGGACACGGCGGTCGAGGTGCTGGGGGTGCGCGGCCGGTTGTGCCTGGTCGCCATCCACCCTCGCCCGCGTGAGGTGAACCTGCACCGCTTCTTCTGGCGTGAACTGACCCTGGTGGGCGCCCGGTTGTACGACCGCTCCGACTTCGAGAAGGCGGCGGCCCTGGTCGCCGACGGCACCATCCCGGCCGAGCGGCTGATCAGCAAGGTCGTGCCGCTCACCGAGGCGCCCGCCGCCTTCGAGGCGCTGGAGGGCGGCGGCGACGTGATGAAGATCCTCGTCGACTGCACCGGCAATACCGAGGGAGTGGCCGTATGACCGCCTTCGACCTCACCGGAAAGCTCGCCGTCGTCACCGGTGCCCGGCGCGGCATCGGCCGGGCCATGGCCCGCGCGCTCGCCGGAGCCGGTGCGGACGTCATCGGCGTCAGCGCCACCCTGGAGGAGTCCGGCAGCGCGGTCGAGAAGGACGTCCTCGCCGTCGGCCGCACCTTCGAGGCGATCCGGACCGACTTCGCCGACCCCGCCGCCGTACGAGCCCTGGGCGCGGACCTGGCCGGACGGGAGCGTCCGGTGGACATCCTGGTCAACAACGCGGGCACGATCCGACGCGCCCCTGGCACCGAACACACCGACGCGGACTGGGAGCTGGTCCTCCAGGTCAACCTCAACGCACAGTTCGCACTCACCCGGGCCATCGGCGCGACGATGGTGGCCCGCGGCCAGGGCAAGGTCATCTTCACCGCCTCACTGCTCAGCTTCCAGGGCGGCATCACCGTGCCCGGCTACACCGCCGCCAAACACGGCATCGCCGGCCTGACCAAGGCCCTGGCCAACGAATGGGCCCCGCACGGCGTGAACGTCAACGCCCTCGCCCCCGGCTACATCGCCACCGACAACACCCAGGCCCTCCAGGACGACCCGGTACGCAGCAAGGCGATCCTGGACCGCATCCCGGCCGGACGCTGGGGCAACGCCGACGACCTCGCCGGCGCCACCGTCTTCCTGGCCTCCGACGCCGCCGCCTACATCCACGGCACCGTCCTGCCCGTCGACGGCGGATGGCTGGGCCGATGAGCGGCACATCCCTGGACTCCGTACTGGCAGGAGCCCGCCTCCTGCCAGTACTGACCGTCCCGTCCCCCGCGACCGCCGCCCCGCTGGCCGACGCCCTCGCCGCGAGCGGCGCCCGGTGCGCCGAAGTCACCTTCCGCACCCCCGGCGCCGAGCAGGTGCTCAAAGCGATGGCGGCCCATGGTGGGCTCACGGTCGGTGCCGGCACGGTCCTCACGCCCGAGCAGGCGGAACGTGCCGTGGCGGCCGGGGCCCGCTTCGTCGTCTCGCCCGGCTTCGACGACGAGGTCGTCGCCAAGTGCCGTGAGCTGGGTGTGCCGGTGGTGCCCGGCATCGCCACCGCCACGGAGCTGATGCGTGCCCTGAAGGCGGGCCTGGACACCGTCAAGCTCTTCCCCGCCGAGTCACTGGGCGGCCTGCGGACGCTCCGGGCGCTCGCGGCACCCTTCCCCGGGACGCGGTTCGTGCCGACCGGCGGCATCGACGCCTCCCGTCTGGCCGCCTACCTCGCCGATGCGGCGGTCCTCGCTGTCGGCGGCAGCTGGATGGCCACCACCGACCACCTTGTCCGGGGCGACTACGAGGAGATCCGCAGGCTGACCGCCGAGGCGGTGGAGAGGAGCATGACGTGATCGACGTGGTGGCCCTCGGCGAGGTGATGCTGCGTTTCGACCCGGGTGAGGGACGCATCCGCACCGCCCGCACGTTCCAGGTCTGGGAGGGCGGCGGCGAGTACAACGTCGTACGTGGGCTGCGGCGCTGCTTCGGCCTGCGCACGGCCGTCGTGACCGCGCTCGCCGACAACGCGGTGGGCCGGCTCGTCGAGGACCTGATCCTCCAGGGCGGCGTCGACACCTCACTGATCCGCTGGGTGCTGGACGACGGCATCGGCCGCACCGCCCGCAACGGCCTCAACTTCGTCGAACGCGGCTACGGCATCCGCGGCGCGCTGGGCGTCAGCGACCGTGCCCACACCGCCGTCTCCCAGCTACGCAAAGGGGACGTCGACTGGGACACGGTGTTCGCGGCGGGCGTGCGCTGGTTCCACACCGGCGGCATCTTCGCCGGTCTGTCCGACACCACGCTGGACGTCGCCGACGAGGCCATGGCCGCCGCCCGCCGCCACGGCGTCACCGTCTCCTACGACCCGAACTACCGCCCGAGCCTCTGGGCCGGCCGCGGCGGCGCCGAGCGGGCCCGCGAGGTCGACCTGCGGCTCGCCCGGCACGCCGACGTCGTGGTGGGCGCCCTGGGCCTGGCCGGGACACACCCGGGACAGACGCGCATCGCGGCCGACGAAGTGGCCGACGCCCTCGCCGCGGTGGCCGACCTGCTGCCCCAGGCGAGCGTACTGGCGACGACCCTGCGCGAGGTGCCCTCGGCCGGCGTCAACGACTGGTCCTCGGCCGCCTGGTCCGCCGAGACCGGCTTCATCGCCGGCCTCCGGATGCCCGGCCTGCAGGTCCTGGACCGCATCGGCTCCGGCGACGCCTTCGCCGCCGGCCTGATCCACGGACTTCTCAACGACGCCGGACTGGAGCGCGCCCTGGCCTACGGCACCGCCCACGGCGCGCTCGCCATGACCACGCCCGGAGACGTCTCCATGGCCTCGCTCGCCGAGGTCGAGGCCCTCATCGCGGGCCGGTCGGCCCGCGTCAGACGCTGACCGACGCCCGCATCACCCGTATCCCAGGAGCACGACTTGCACCAGCGGAACATCCAGAACACGTCCGTCTCGCTCACCGAGCTCGGCTTCGGGGCCTCCGTGATCGGCAACCTCTACCGCGTCACCCCGGTCGACGACGCGACCGCCGCGATCGACGCGGCCTGGGACGCCGGCATCCGCTACTTCGACACCGCACCGCACTACGGCCTCGGCCTCTCCGAGTGCCGTCTGGGCGCTGCGCTGCGAGACCGTCCGCGCGACGAGTACGTCATCTCCTCCAAGGTCGGCAGGCTGCTGGTGCCCAACGAGGAGCCACGCGGAGTCGACACCGAGGGCTTCGTCGTACGGGACGACCTGCGCAGGCAGTGGGACTTCAGCCGCGAGGGCGTACTGCGCTCCATCGAGGACACGCTGCAGCGCACCGGCCTGGACCGCCTCGACACCGTCTACCTGCACGACCCCGACGACCACTGGCGCCAGGCCGCCGAGGAGGCCATGCCCACGCTCGCGGAGCTGCGCGACCAGGGCGTGATCGGCGCCATCGGCGCGGGCATGAACCAGTCGGCGATGCTCGCCCGCTTCCTGCGCGAGACCGCCGCCGACGTGGTGATGCTCGCCGGGCGCTACACACTCCTGGACCAGTCGGCGCTGGACGACGTCCTGCCCGCCGCGCGGGACCTCGGCAAGAGCGTGGTGGCGGTGGGCGTCTTCAACTCAGGACTGCTCTCCCGTGACCGGCCCGCCGAGGGCATGAAGTACGACTACCAGGACGCCCCGCCGGATCTTGTCGCCCGTGCCCGGGCGATCGCCGAGGTCTGCGCGGAACACGGGACCAGCCTGCCCGCCGCCGCGATCGCCTTCCCGTACACCCATCCCAGTATCATCAACGTCACCCTCGGCATGCGGACTCCGCAACAGGTCGGACGAAACGTGGAACTCCATGATCAGCACGTCCCGGACGGCCTCTGGGACGATCTGAGCGCGCAGGGGCTGATCAGGTCGGACGTGCTCGCGGAGCACGGTGGAGGGAGGGATGCGCAGTGTCTCTGACGGACAAGGCCATCGAGCAGATCCGCGAGCTGATCCGGACCGGTGCTCTTCCTCCGGGCTCGAAGCTCCCACCCGAGCCGGACCTGGCCGCGCAGCTGGGCCTGTCCCGCAACCTCGCCCGAGAGGCGGTCAAGGCACTGGCCGTCGCGCGGGTCCTGGAGGTCCGCCGGGGGGATGGCACGTATGTGACCAGCCTCCAGCCGAGCCTGCTCCTGGAGGGCCTCGGCGGTGCGGTGGAGCTGCTGCAGGGCGACTCGGTCGCCCTGCAGGACCTCATGGAGGTACGCCGGCTCCTCGAACCCATGGCCACGGCCCTTGCCGCCACGCGGATCTCCGATGAGCAACTGGCCGAGGTGAAACAGCACCTGGACGCCATGCGCGAGGCCCGCGAGAACGTCGAACGGCTCAACGCCCACGACGCCGCCTTCCACCGCGCCGTCGTCTCGGCCACGGGCAACGAGACCCTCCTCACCCTCCTGGAAGGGATCTCCGGCCGCACCCTGCGCGCCCGCATCTGGCGCGGTCTGGTCGACGACAAGGCCGCGGGCCGCACCCTCGCCGAGCACGAGGCCATCTTCAACGCACTGTCCACCCGTGACGCCACCCTCAGCCAGGCAGCGGCACTGCTGCACGTGAGCAACACCGAGCAGTGGCTGAGGGAACACCTGCGCTCGGGCGAACCGCTCCCCTTCGGGACAACAGCGGGGAAGTGACGGGCAGGCGCCGGTGCTCTCCCGGGACCGGAGCGCGGAAAGGCCGAGGTCCCGGGAGCAGAGGTCATCCGGCGGTCAGAGTGATCCAGTTCTGGTTGGAGCCGCCGTTGCAGTCCCACAGCTGGAGCTGCGTGCCGTCGGTCGTGGAGAAGCCCGGAACGTCGAGGCAGCGGCCGGAGGCGGGGTTGCGGTAGCCGCCGTTGTACGGCTGCCAGACCTGGTTGGCGCCGCCGTGGCAGGTCCACAGCTGCACCTTGGTGCCGTTGGCGGTGCCCCCGCCTGAGGCATCGAGGCACTTGCCCAGCGAGCGCAGTGTGCCGTCGGTGTAGGCGGACCAGAGCTGGTGGCGCCGTCGCCGCAGCTCCATGTCTGGACGGCGGTCCCGTCAGCGGTGTTGGCGCCGTTGACGTCCATGCACTTGCCGGCGATGCCGGACTGCACGCGTGCGGGGGCGGGGGCCGGGTTCCCCAACCATCCGGCGCTGTCCGCGGCCTGGATGCCGCGATGGAAGGCATCGGCCATCTTCTGGTAGCCCGAGTCGTTGGGATGCAGGGTGTCGGCCAGGTCGGCCGTGGTCAGGCTGCTCATGTCGACGTATGCGACATGCTTGCCCGCGGCCTGTGCGTCCCTGACGATCTGGGGGATGGCCTGGTTGTACGAGGCACGGTACTGCTCCTCCGAGCCGCTGGTGGAGACGACCAGGGAGGCCACGAGGACGGTTGCGTCGGGGGCGGCGGCGGTGACCTGGTCGACCAGCGACCGAAGCCGGGCGGTGGCGGTGGAGACCTGGTAGCTCTCGTTGAGGTCGTTGGTGCCGATATGCAGCGTCACGACGTTGGGCCGGTAGCGGGTCAGCGACGCGTCGGCGAGTGCGGCGATCTGGTGGATCTTGTATCCGGGGTGGCCTTCGTTGTCGGGGTCGGACATCGAACCGTTCCGCCCCGTGCCCACGAAGTCGAGCGGATGGCCGTCCGCCGCAAGCTGGTTCCACAAAGGCCCCCGGTAGCCGCTTCCCGTACTGCTTCCCACACCCCAGGTGATGGAGTCGCCCAACGGCATGACCCGCAAGGGTGTGTTCGAGGCGGCGGAGGCAGGGGTCACACCTGCCGCTGTCACCCCGAGCGCGGCAGCGACAAGCGTGATCAGAGGTAAAGCCCAGGACTTTCTCATCCAGCGTCCTCTTCTGCGGGTGGTTGCTGAGTCAGCGGGGCTGATCGCCGTTCGTGTCAGCAGCTCGGGCGAGCGTTGACCACACGAGCCTGCAGACCTCACAAGCGCACCCGTATAGATACCGCGCTTCACGGCTGGAACATCCCATGAATACAGTCAAATCAAGGATCGGTGGCACGGGTCGGCCCTTGGGCTGCTTCGTTCCAACGGCACTGCTCCTACCGTCTGTTCGGCACCCTCTCCCTGGTCTGTTCGCTGCCCTCCCTCTCTGGTATCGGATCGTTTGCATCCCATGTCTGTGGCTGGTGTTCGACTCGGATACCTGAGTTGATACCGCCGTTGTCGCGAGTGGGCCCAGCGAGGCAATGCAGGGGACGGGAAGGCGCGCACACCTGGTCATCGTCAGGTCGAGCACTGGACGGAGCTCGGCCTGGCGTTCTGGCGAAGACGACGTCCGCGCACGAGTCCCCGGTCCACCGCCGCACCAGTGCGGGCACGTCGTCGTCGGCCGGGTCCCGGGCGGCGAGCCGAGCCCCGACTCCTTCAGGGAGCGTCGACGTGATCCCGAGGTCCGTTACGTACGAGTGAGGCGGTAGAAGGTGGTCGCGGTGCCCGCGAGAATCGCCGAGGTCTCGTCCGCGGAACATCCGGCGAGCAGTTCGTCCACCGTGGCGGCCCAGCGGTTCCAGCCTCCCGCGAGGTTCGCGACCGGCCAGTCGGAGCCGAACATCAGGCGGTCGGGGCCGAAGGCGGAGAGCAGGACGTCCCAGACGGGGCGGATGTCCTCGACGGTCCACTTCTCGTGGTCCGCCTCGGTGATCAGCCCCGACACCTTGCAGACCACGTGCGGGTGTACGGCCAGCAGACGCACATGGCGTTCCCAGTTCGCGAGGTCACCGTCGGCGATCGGCGGCTTGCCGGCGTGGTCGAGCACCTGGGGCAGGTCCGGGAACCGCTCGGCCAGCCGGATCGCCTGGTCGAGCTGGTGGCTGCGGACGAGCACGTCGTAGCAGAGCCCGCGGTCCCGGACCGCCGCCAAGCCGCGTTCGACATCGGGGCGTTGCAGCCATGCCGGATCCGTCTCGCCCTGCACGAGATGACGCAGGGACCGCAGACATGCGCCGCCCGGTCCGGTGAGCAGCCCGTCGAGCTGGTCGCCGGTCCCCGGGGACGTCAGGTCCGCCCAGCCGACCACGGCCCCGATCAGCGGCTCCCGCTCCGCGAGGGCGAGCAGGTCCTCCGTCTCGTGTACGTCCGGCACGCACTGGACGGCCACCGTGCTGTGCAGACGGCGGCCCGCGACGGTCCGGGTGGCGGTGGTACGCAGGTCGTCGGGGGTGAAGGTGCGGCGGATCGTTGCCAGGTTGGGGTCGTGGAGCCAGGGTTGCGGCCGCTGGTCGAGGTCCCACAAGTGGTGGTGGGCGTCGATGAGTGGGGCGGTGGTGGGGGTCACTGGTGGTCCAAGTCGGGTCGGTCCACGTCGGGTGGGGCCAAGTGGTCTGGGGCGAGGTGCATCAGACGGTGGTGGTGTCACCAGGCGGGCTGAGATGCCAGATCTCGGGGAGCTCCGTCCACTGGCGGGAGTCGCCCCGGTCGGGCCAGGGCTCCTGGCAGGGATCGGTGAGCTTCCACCACTGCTGGGTCTCGGGGTCGGCTTCGAGCGTTGCCATGTCGGCCTCGAAGTCGTCGCCGTGGTATTCGAGGTAGGCGAACAGCACATCGCCGTGGAGGTAGATGCTGAAGTTGCGGATGTTCGCCCGGTGCAGGGCGGCTTCGACTCCGGGCCAGACGGCCGAGTGGAGTTCGAGGTACTCCTCGCGGTGCTCGGGTCGGAGCCTGATGGTCTGGGCGACGCGCTTCATGCGGTTTCTTCCTCCGTGTCCGGGGCGGGGCGACCGGCCGGGGTGTCGAACGGTGTGCGGTAGCTGGGGGCGTGGGCGCGCAGTTGGAGGCGCAGGGTGAGCCGGATGCGGGTGGAGGCGGGCAGCCGGACGGTCAGGAAGGTGCTGTCGCAGACCTGCTCCGTCTCGGTGACGACGGGCTCGGTGTGGCCGTAGTCGTACATGTCGCCGATCCAGCTGTCGTCCTGGCAGGTGGTGTACCGGACGGCGGTGATCGCGTGCTCGGCGAAGGCGCCGGCCTGGACGATCACCGTGCGCTCGGCCTCGGGGGCGAGGTTGACCAGTTCGACGGTGGTCGCCTCGGGCTCGATGGAGGTGACCAGTGCGGCCACGTCCTGGGGGAGGCCGGCGCGGCGGGCCTCGGCGTCGTGGTAGCGCAGCCGGGCCTGCTGCAGGCCGCCGTTGTAGAGCACCTGGGGGCCGCCCCAGGTCAGCTGGACGAGGGCCTCGGTGACGACGGGGTTGGACTGCTGCCAGACGTGGATGTCGGCCTCGGGGACGTCCAGGTCGCGGTAGCGGTCGATGCGCCGCAGGCGGTGACGGACCTGGGCCTGGGCCGTGGCGAGGATCCGCTCGGGGTAGCCGGGGTCGTCACCGGCGAGGAAGGCGAACCAGGCCTTCTCGTGCCCCGACTCCTCCTTGGCGCGGAACGGCCGTACGGTGCGCCAGTCGATGCCGTCGGCCTCGCGCAACCCCTCCAACCGGGCGCGGTCGGCATCGGAGGCCGTGTGGTGCCACAGGGCCACCGGGACCGGCGCGGTGGCCGGGTTGTAGTCGAACCAGCCCGAGTCCTTGTACCGGAAGGGGAGGTGGAGCGTGGGTGTGTGGGCGTCGGGGCCGAGTTCGACCGCCCACTTGGAGGGGAGGCTGGAGTTCGCCTCAGTGTGGGGCATCACCTTGGCGTGGCCGATGAGGGTGTCGAGCGAGGTCGTGACCATGGAGAGGTAGTCGTCGTCCCCGGTGACCGTGGCCGCTGCGAGCGCCGCCACACAGGCCGCGTGGCCCACGCTGTGCCAGCCGTGCGGCCAGGACCAGCCGTAGTGGCCGCCGTACCAGCGGCCCTCCAGCAGGCTGCCCACGACGCCGTCCGGGCCGGCGTTGTCCGGGAGGAGACCGCCGTTCGCCTCGGTGCGTTCCCGCCACGCGCCGACGTACTCGACGATCCAGTCGCGGTAGCGCTCCTCGCCCGACAGGATCCAGGCGTTGAGGACCAGCCCGGCCGCGGCGAGGCTGACCGCGGTGTCGCCGACACCCATGCGGTCCCGCATCTGCGCGCCGAGACGCGGGTCCGCGGAGAGCGGGTACGGGCCGCCGTCGGCCTCGGGGATCCAGTCGAGCGGGAAGCCGTACGTCTGCGCTTCCTTGAGCAGCCAGGGATAGACGTCACCGTCGAACAGGCCCGTGCGGTCGGGGTCGCTGCCGTTGTGGGGGCGGGTGATGATGCGGTGCTCGGGGTCGTAGTTGCCCTTGGCCGGGTCGACGTACAACTCGGCGAAGCGCAGGGCGCGTTCGGACCAGCGGTCGGGGGCGGCCATGCTGAGGAAGTAGAGCAGCAGCAGGCTCTCGCCCTGGTGGAACCAGTCGTAGCCGCGCTCGAACTCGTCGTGCAGCATGTCCAGTTCGGTGAGCTGGCGGGTCACGCCCTCCCAGTGCTTCTCACTGGCGGGCAGCAGGTCGTCGGCGCCGCCGAGGAGGTACAGCTGGGGCCAGTTGAAGAACACCTCGTAGAAGTCGTCCACGCCGTCGCGGGTGGTCAGCGGGCCGGAGTAGTTCAGGCGTCCGTCCGGGCCGGTGAAGTCACGGGCGAAGCGCCGCCAGGCGTGGTCGAGGAGGTCGAACAGGGACCGCTGGGCCACGGCCCAGCCGGGTGGTTCGAGCAGCGGCACCCCCGCCTCGATCTCGGGTGGCGCGGCCGAATGATCGCGGGGGGCGTCCTCGGCCGAGGTGCGGTCGGCGGAGCTGTAGGGCATGGGGGATCTCCGTTCGGGTGGGCGGCGGGGTGTCGCACGCCGGGGACTGCGGCCGGACGGGCCGCTATTCCTTGGTGGCGCCGGCGAGCATCCCGCTGACCAGGAAGCGCTGGGCGAAGAGGAAGACGACGAGTACGGGCGTGATGGCGACGAGGGTGGCCAGAGCCAGCTGGGGCCGCTCGATCGCGAGGTTGCCGACGGCCGGGTTGAAGGACGGCACGTTGCTGAGCAGGCTTCCGACTCCCACCTGGATGGGCATCTGGCTGCTCTCGGGGAGCATGACGTAGGGCAGGAAGTAGTTGGTCCAGTTGGCGACGAAGCTGAAGAAGCCCACGAGCGCGATGACCGGTGTCGCCAGCGGCAGCGCGATGTGCCAGAAGACGCGGAGCTCCGAGCAGCCGTCCATCCGTGCGGCCGCCAGCAGGTCCTTGGGGACGGCGGTGGTGAAGTAGATGTACGTCAGGTACACGCCGAAGGGGTAGAACGAGTACGGCAGGATGATCGACCACATGGTGCCGATCAGGTGCACCGCGTTGATCTCCAGGAACAGCGGGACCACGAGTGTGGCGTTCGGCATGAGCATCACGACCAGGGTCGCGATCAGCAGGGTGTGCCGGCCGCGGAACTCGGTCATGGCCAGGGCGTATCCCGCGGGAATGGCGACGGCGAGTGTGATGACCAGTGAGATCACCGCGTAGAGGGCGGAGTTGCCGAGCCACTGCATGACGGCGTTGTCCTGGAACGCCGTGAGGGCGTGCCAGTTGGCCTTCAGCGCGTGGAAGGAGCCGAAGGAGAGCGGGTTGTCGTGGACCAGCTGCTGGTCGGTCTTGGTCGCCGCGAGGACGAGCCACACCACCGGCAGCACGAAGAAGGCGAGGAACGCGGCCAGTACTGATCCGGTCAGCAGCCGGGAGGCCACGTGCTGTGCGGACCTCCGGCGGTGCGGTGGCTGGTGGTGAGATCGGCTCATGAGGGGTGCTTCCCGTTCCCAGCTCGCCGTTGCGGCGACTCGACTGCCAGGGGCCTTAGTCGGCATCGAAGAACCCCGACCGTGCGACGAAGAGGGCGGCGGCCGACACACTGACGACCAGGAGCTCCACCGAGACCGCGGCGGCGCCGTTGATGTTGTTCATCTGGAAGGCGAAGTCGAACGTCAGCTGGTTCAGCGAGTAGTCGCGTCCGGCCACGCCCACACTGGCGAGGGAGAGCAACTGCGGCTCCACGAAGAGCTGGGCGCCGCCCGCGAACGCCAGGATCACCATGTACACGATCCACTTGCGGAGCATCGGGATCTGCACATGCCAGGCGGTCTTCCAGGCGCCCGCGCCGTCGATGCGCGCGGCTTCCATCACATCCGTGGGGATGTTGTTGAGCGCGCCGTACATGACGACGATCCAGCCGCCCGCGCCGGTCCAGAACGCGATGATCGTGAACAGTACGGGCAGGTTGCCGGGCGCGATCACCTCGCCGAAGGTGTGGAACCCCATCGCGCCCAGCAGCGAACTGACCGGGCTCACCGTCGGGTCGAGCATGAACAGCCACACCAGCACACTCGCGGCGCCGGCGAGCGCTCCCGGGATGTAGTAGAGGAAGCGCAGCGCCTTGCTGGCGCCGCCCGAGGCCAGGCGGTGCAGCAGCAGCGCCAGGGCCACCACGAACACGACCAGCGAAACGAGCCAGAAGGCGAGGTAGGTGGCGACATGGCCCACGGCGTCCAGGAAGCGGAAGTCCTGCGCCGTGGTGATGAAGTTGGCGAAGCCGGTGATCTTGCCCCCGGCGTCGGTGAAGGCGAAGTAGATCGCGTACGCGGTCGGGAGGACACCGAACGCGACCAGCAGGACCACGTACGCGGCGACGAAGGCCATACCGGCCCGGCTCTGCCGGGCAGCGCCACGACGGCGCCGGGTGGCAGAGCCGGCCGGGGAGGGGGTGAGGGTCACTGGGAGACCTTGTATCCGTTGGACTTGGCGTACTTGACGATGGAGTCCTGCCAGGCCGGCAGCATCGAGACGACGCTCTTGCCCTGGGTCAGGCCGGGCTTGACGGTGGCGGCCCAGATCGCCTCCTGGCTGAACTGGCCCGAACCCCAGCCCGGCCAGACCTGCGAGGAGGCGTTCTTCAGGGCGCTCAGGTCGGTGGCGAAGTAGCCGGAGGCGTCCTGCCCCTTCAGCCAGTTCTCCGCCGCCGGCGCGTACGCGGGGAAGCCCGGCGCCTTCTCGCCCTGGTAGGCGTTGTCGGTGGTGACCCACTTCAGGAAGTCGGTGGCGGCCTTGATGTGAGTGGAGTGCTGGGACAGCAACCAGGTACCGCCGCCGACGTTGCCCGTGGACGGCGAGGCGTCACCCTGCCACTGGGGGATGGGCGCCGCGCCGATCTGCTTGGCCGGAATCTTGAAGGTGTCCTTGAACACCGCGCCGCCGTACCAGGCTGGGCCGGGCATGAGGAGGACCTTGTCGGCCTCGTTCTTGCCGAAGTCGGTGCTGAAGACCCCGCTGATGGACATGGACTTGTTCTTGATCAGCACATCTATCAGCTTGGCCATCTTGGTGCAGGCCTCGCTGGAGGTGTTCACCGACACCGACTTGGGGCCGGTGATGTGGTTGGCGCCGCACTTGCTCGCCCACAGGTAGATCTCGGGAGTGAAGGAGTCACCGGCGTCACCCACGAGGTAGCCGGGGTGCTCCTTGGCGACCTTCTCGCCGAGCGCCTGGTACTCCTCCCAGGTCGTCGGCACCGAGTAGCCGAACTTCTTCAGCAGCGGCGCGTTGTACCACAGCACCGCCTGGGAGAGGTCGTTGCGCAGACAGTAGACGGTGCCGCCCACGGTGCAGACGTCGTTGGCCCCGCTCGCGAACTTCCCCAAGGCCGCCGAGGGGATCAGGCCCTTGTTGAGCGGAGCGGCGAAGTTCTGGTCGACCGCCCAGGTCACTTCGTTGTTCTGGGAGCTGAAGACGACGTCGGGCCAGCCCTTGCCAGTGCGGTTGAACAACTGGACCTTGGTCTGGAGGTAGTTCGAGCCGTTGGCGTCGCCGTCGTAGGTGACGATGTCCAACTTCACATCCGGATGCTGCTGCTGGTACAGCTTCGCGGCCTCCACGCGGGTCGCGTCCACCCAGACGGTCAACGCACCGTCCTTCTGCGGCGCCTGGGCGAAGCCGTCCTTGTTCGTCGTCCCCGCGGCGCCGCCGCTGCCACAGGCAGTCAAAGTCAGGGCCGCGGTGGCCGCGCAGCCGGCCAGCAACGCCGCACGCCTCTTGCTGGACTGCCTCTCCCGGCCGGACGAAGGCTTGGTGACGGTCATGTGCGACTCCACTGGTTTCACAGGGCGCCTCGAGCGGATGGACAGGTGGCGCCAGGATGGGGCGACGCCGGGCCGTACCGGTCGGGCGTCTGTGACCGCGGACGGCCGTCCCGCTTGCCGTCGCGGAAGAAATTAGGCGCCTTATCGAGGGCTCCGTCAAGGGCTTGTGCGGCCTTCTCTCGCCTCTTCTCGTCGAATTGCGGGTACTGATGCCATTCAGAAGCTCGAAATATTCCATTAATTACCATCTATCCGGTGCAGTCTCCAGCCTCACGATGTGGATCTACCTGGCTGATGAGTACGACTCATCGAGGCTTGAGATACGATGAACTCGGCTCCACAGCGATCAGCCGCTCCAGTTGCGTCAGCCAGGAGGCAGGACAGATGAACGACACGCCCGCGGCCCAGGCGGCCTTGCCGACGCAGGCACCTCTCGTTGCGGCGGCAGCGGCGAACGGCGCGGACGCGCGGGGTGAGTACCGACCCGGCTATGAGGTCGTGGCGGAGCGGATCCTCGAGTTCATCGCCGAGGCCCGTCTGGTGGCAGGTGACCGGCTGCCCACGGAGAACGACCTGGCGCAGAGGCTGAACACCAGCAGGGCGGTGGTGCGGGAGGCCGTGAAGATCCTTTCGGCGCTCGGCCGGGTCCGGGCGCACAAGGGGCGCGGACTGTTCGTCGCGGACGACGAGGGCATGCTCGTCACCAGCCGCTGGGGCGGCTTCTTCCGCCCCGTCGACCTCGATCACGTGCTGATGCTCTTCGAGTTCCGCCGCGTCCAGGAGATGGCCGCGAGCAGTCTGGCCGCCACCCGTGCCACGCCCGCCGAGCTGCGGACGATCGAGGTGGCCATGCAGCAGTGCCGGCACGGGTTCGTCCACAATCAGGTCGAGGTGTTCAACCAGGCGGACGAGGAGTTCCACATGGGCGTGGCCGCGGCCTCGCACAACACGTTCCTCGTCAGCGCCGTGCGGGACGCGCGACGACTGCAGCGGCAGTCCAGCGCGATCGGGATCCACGACGCGCTCGGTGAAGGCACCGAGTCCGCGGTCGAGGAGCACGAGGCGATCTACCGGGCCATTCGTGACGGCAGGCCCGACGAGGCGGCCGAGGCTACGGCGGCACATCTCGACAGGACACTCGAGGACTACCGGCGGGAGATCCAGCGACGCCTGTTCGGATAGCGTTCCGGGCCGGTGTCCGTCAAGCGCCGACAAGGCCCGGCGCTGCACCCGCGAACGCCGGACCGCGCTCACTCCCCAGCGCAGTCTGCTGCCCGAGCGGCTGCCGTCGCGCTGTCCAGAGGCCGGGTCGCGACGGTGGCGGGCGACGGACCATTGCCGACGCCGACTGCGCACGTGACCGTTGCCGTGGTGGTCACCGCTGCTTACGGCCGGACGCCCGCTGACCGGCAGAGTAGCTGCCGCGCAGATTCAGCGGGCCGCCGCCGCTGACCGTGGCCGCCGTGGCGCACGTGACGCTGGACGGGGTGCGACGGCCGGAGGGGAAGACGAGCGGGGGCCGCGCCGTCGCGCGGCACGGCCCCCGCCCGGCGTTGTCAAAGCGCGACGATCTGCCAGTCCTGGTTGGAGCCGCCGGAGGCGGGCCACTGGATGATCGAAGCACCGTCTGCGGTGGAGGCGTCCTTGACGTCGGCGCACCAACCATTGCGGACGTTGACGAGCTGGTGGTAGCCGCTGGTCTGGGAGGGCACCAGCTTCCACGACTGGTTGTCGCCGCCGTCGGCGGTCCACTGGTTCGGTCCGTCGCCCTGGGCGGAGCCGCCCGGGCTCTGAAGGGCCTTGCCGCTGCGGACGTTGGACAACTGGAAGGAGCCGTCGGCGTTGGGCAGCAGCTTCCACTGCTGGTTGGTACCGCCGCTCGACGGCCACTGGATGACGGCGCCGCCGTCGGCGGTCGAGGCGCCGCTGACGTCCAGTACCTTGCCGCTCTTGCGGTTCACCAGCCGGACGGTGCCGATGTCCGCGCTGAAGGGCCGGTCGTAGACCTCCAGGTTGCGGATCGAGGCCCAGGCGCCGCTGGGGAGCCCGGTGACGGTCACCCGCACATAGCGGGCCTGAGCGCGGAACACGGACACCTGCACCTGGCTGGTGCCGGTGGTGGCGGTCAGGTCGGCGAGCGTGGTCCAGGTGCTGTTGTCGGTGGAACCCTCGATCCGGTACCGGTAGTTGGTGGCGGCGGACTCCCAGGCGATACGGGTGCCGGTCAGCGACTTCTCCGAGCCCAGGTCGACCTTCAGCCACTGTCCAGTGTTGCCGTTGTTCGCGGACCAGCGGGTGGCGGTGGAGCCGTCGACGGCCTTGGCGGCGGTGTTGCCCTTGGAGGCCTCCTCGCTGCTGGCCGTGACCGTCCTGCCGACGGCGATGTCGGCCGGCTGCACGGAGCGGTCCAGAGTGACGCCGACGACGCTGTCCTCGGGGACGCGGGTGCGGTTGATGCCGGTGACCGTCACGCTGCCGTCCGCGCCGGTGGTGAACGACAGGTCGGCGCCCGTGTCGACGTCGAAGACGCGGGTGACCTTCGCGTCTCCCGTCGACGGGGTGGTGAAGGAGGTGCCGCTGTAGCCCGGCAGCAGGTGAACGTAGAAGGTGTTGTCCTTGTACGTGTAGCCGTACTTGCCGTCCAGCGGTTCCCACGGCCCGCCGCGTGTGCCATAGACGGCCTGGCCGCAGGTGGACAGGAAGGAGCCGATCTGCCGCAGCAGGCCCGCCTGGCCGTCGGAGACGGTGCCGTGCCGGTCCGGGCCGACGTTGACCATCACGGTCATGTTCCGCGCCCAGCAGTTGACCAGGATGTTCATGGCGGTGCCGTAGCCCATGACAGCGGTGTCGGAGTAGCCCCACGTGCCGATGATGCTGAAGACCTTCTCGACGAGCCTGCCGGTGCGGATCGCCCCGGTCGGGACCGATGGCCCCTCGTCGCTGTCGTAGTCGCCCTTCCAGCCGGAGCGTGAGGTGGCGACGATGTCGGGCTGGTGCTTGCGGACCATGCCCATCGGTCCGAACGGCCTGCCGCTGGCGTCGGTCTCGCCATAAGTGGCGTCCACCGGCCACTGGTTGGCGCCGTCGCGGAACTGGGCGGGCTCCCAGAAGAACGCGCCGTCCGCGTCGCTGCCCTGCTCGGCGATCCAGCCGCCGTCCCACCACAGGTCGTCGATCACGCCGTACTGGGTGACCAGTTCCTTGACCGACTCGTACACTCCGGTCTTCATGATCCGCGCGTTCTCCTTGTGCGCCGGATCGGTGGTGTAATTCCACGGGTTGCTCGCGCAGTTGGTGCCCGTGACGTCGTAGTAGCCGGGGTAGCGCCAGTCGATGGGCGAGTAGTACAGGCCCACCTTCAACCCGGCCGCGCGCACCGCCGCCACGTAGTCCTTGACGAAGTCACGGCTGAGCGGTGCCTGTCCGGAGCTCCAGGCGTTGGGGTGGTTCAGCGGCCACAGCGCGAACCCGTCGTGGTGACGGGTGGTCAGCGTCGTGTACTTCGCTCCGAAGTCCTTCGCCAACTGCGCCCAGGCCGCTGGGTCGTAGGCATCCGCGGTGAACTGTTCGCTCGTCGCGTCGGTGACGTACTTCCGGTAGTCCGCCGGCGTGACCGGTCCGTTGTGCATCCACCACTCGCCCTTGGCAGGTCCCGAGTAGACACCCCAGTGGATGAACATCCCCAGCTTGGCGTCCATCAGCCACTGGATCTTGGAGTCGGACTGCTGCTCCAGGCCCAGGTCGACCTCGGGGATCCGCAGGGGAGGGAGCGGCAGGGGGGTGGTGGCCGCCGCATACGCGGGTGTCGCCAGCACGGCGGAGCCGACCGTTGCGGCCGCCGTCATGGCCGCCATTCCGGCAAGAACTGATCTTCGTGAGATGGATTCCGGCACTGTGTACTCGTCCTGTTCGGTCGTCGGAACCCCGCCCGGAGCCGACCGCTGCGGGCAAGGCGGCAGCGCGGCTCACGCCTCTGAGACATGGGATGTATTAACGAGTACGAGCGTTGCCTTCGTCTAGCGTCGTGACGAAATCCTTTGTGGTTCCCACCACTTACACGCTCGGCGCTCTGGCGGCCATAGTGAACATGGGATGTATTGAACGAGGGTGTGAAAGACGTCGGCCAGCTCGTCACGCGGAAGGTGGCGTCCTGGGCGAACTGGCTGCTGCCGTCGTTGTGGGCGAGCTGGAAGTCGTAGTTGGAGTGGCGCAGGAAGTAGCGGGGGTCGACGTTCGGGTCGATGCGCGCGTCGAATCGTTCGCGGCGGTGACGGCCTGGGCCTGACCTGCGCTGTTGCTGACCTGGGTGAATACTCTGGCGGTCAGTCAGTAGTTCCCGCAAGAAGAGCCTGGCGAGCACCAGAACGCTCGCCAGGTCCTCGATGTCGAGGCCTGGGTGCGTCCTCGGTGCTCGGGGACGCCTTCGAAGCCGACATGGTGGCGGTGGCGGCCGGGACCGGCCAGGCGCGGGCACTCGCGGCCCTGGACCAGATCGGTTCCACGCTCCAGGTCCGGTTTCGTCACCCGCTGGTGCGGTCGGCCTGGCGCGTCGCGGGGCACCGTGGTCTGCCTGTGGGAGGTTGGCGGGCCTCGATGACCTTTGGCTAGGCGCGGCTGACGCTGACGCCGCCGACCAGGCCCCAGGCATCGATCCGGACCGTCGGGCCGCCCGGCTCGCTCGGGCCGTCGTCCTTCACCCCGCCCAGGCGCAGCCCGTGGACCTCCACCCGGACGTCGCGGCGGACCTTGAGGCTGACGCCGCCGATCAGGCTCAGCTTGGTGATGCGCAGCTCGGCGCCGTCCGGGACGGCGATGTCCGTCAGATCGACGTCGGCACCACCGATGAGGGAAGCGGTGACGGTCCTCTCGTGGAGGGTGGCTCCTGCCAGGCGGTGACCGCCGATCAGGCTCACCTTGATGTCGGTCCTCTGCGGGTTCTCCCCGTTGCTCTTCGTCATGGGAAGTACCGTACGGACGTCGGCCCGCGGGCCCCAGTGCTCTGCATCCGGCGTTGCGCATGACAGGTGTCATGCCGGAGCCGGCGCCGAACCCGAGGGGAACGCGGCGGGCGTTCCCGGGCGGAGCAGCAGCAACCGGCCCGAGCAGCTCCCACGTTCCCTCAGGAATTGGTGGGTACCCACTGACGTACACCGTGGCCGTTCGTGCCGTACCAGTAGTGGGGCAGGCCCTTGATGCTGCTGGTGCGGAACGGGTGGCCGTGGTCGTCGATACGGACCGTGCCGGTGCGGCCCTGGGAGGACCAGTCGAGTTCCAGGTACCAGTTGCAGTCGTGGGCCTCGGTCGTCGCGGTGACCTGCAGCACCTCCGGGTCCTCGGCGGAGACGCGGTAGGGGAACTGCACCGCGGGGAAGGGCTTCCCGCTGTCGTTGCCGGGGCGCGCGTGGGCGATCGGGCGGTTGACGTCCAGGTCCACGGAGAAGTTGCGAGGCGGCAGATCGCTGCCGCAGCCCTGGCCCATGGCGTACGCGTTGCCGGTGACCGGGGTGCCGCGGCTGACGATACGGACCCGGAGGGCCGTGAGGACCACGGCCGTGGACGACTTCCCCTGCACCGAGATCTGCACCATCGTCTGCCGCCCAGGTACCGCCTGCTGCGTCGCTGCCCACACTCCGGCGTCCTGCTCTACCGGCGGCGGGGGCACCTGGGCCGGCTCCTTCTCGATGACGTAGTCGTGGCCGCAACCGCCGTCCCAGATCCGCGAGTCGGCGGTCCACGCGAGCGGCACACCGGTTGGCGCGGGGGCGTCGCTCTTCGTGTCCGCCGACGGTCCGCCCTTCGACTCGGGGCTTCCTGAAGCCCGTACTCCTGTGGGGGGCGAGGCCGTAGCAGGGCTGCGGGAGGGGCTGGCCGCAGTGGCCGAGGGGTGGTGTGACGTACCGGTTCCTGTCGTACGGGACTGACCGGGGGCCTTGGCGGAGTCGCCGTGAGACCGGTCGGCCGACAGCGCCGACACAGTGCTCAGCGTCACCAGCAGTACGGTCGCCGCGGCGGCGCCGACGACGGTGCGGCGCCGGCGGTACCAGGGCCGTCCGGTTGAGCGGACCGCAACGCACAGTGCCGTCGGCTCGGGACTGCCCGGTCCGGGAGCGTCGGGGGCAGGCAGCGCGGCGTCGGGTGAGCCCCCGTCGAGTCGCGGTGGTGAACCGCTCGTGCCGCCCCCGTCGCCACCGATGCCGTCAACGCCGCCACCCACACGGCGCGCGCTGCCACCGGCACGCCCCATCGTCCGGCTGTCCGGACCCGAAGCCCGCTCGTCCCCCGTCGGTTCCAGTGCCCCTTCGGTCTTTGCCGGATCCGCTGCCTCCTCACCCGCCCTCGGCCGCTGACGTGCCGTCACCGCGAGCAGCCACAGGCGGTGCAGCTCGAGGCGTTCCTCCGGGGCCGCCCCGCAGAAGGCGGCCAAACGCTCCACCGGGGCGTAGTCCTGCGGGACCGCCTCGCCCGTGCAGTAGCGGTGCAGCGTGGAGGTGTTCATGTGGAGACGGCGGGCCAGCGAGCCGTAGCTCCTGTCCGTGCGGTTCTTCAGCCGGCGCAGCAGCGCCGCGAACTGCTCGACGTCGTCCTCGGTCGACACTGTTCCCCCGTCCTCCGACGTGTCCCCATATCCCAGGCGGTCCATGGAGTTGCACGTCAGATGGGCTGGGATGGTTCCATGGTCGCCGGACGGGCGTCAGGCGTTGCGCGGGGCCGTCGTGACGGCTGATGCTCTTGGTGTCGCACCGGCCAGGACCGGACCGACCAGTCGGCGGCGGGCGACAAACGACACTCATGCACTCATGCACTCATGCACTCATGCACTCATCCACGGGGGCACCCATGCCCAGACTCCGCTGACCGTATGACCGGGGCCGCCCTCCGCCACGGGGGTGCGGAGGGCGGCCCACCGAACGCTGACAGGGCCAAGCCAAGTAACCGATACTCATCTTTGTCACCCCGCCTTCGGCTATCCTCCGAAGGATTCCGCACGGCTGTGCAGGGCCCGCCGGAGCCGGCTTCGCCCCAGGGGCGGGCGGCAACTCGCCGGGCGGAGTCCCGTGTTCTTCTCCTCGTACCCCGATCGTGCCCGACGGCCTTCCCGGATTCTCGAAGGAGCATGAATTGCGAGTGGATGTGCGTGTCCGACGGCGCCCGCAACTGACGGGGTTTCGTGCAGTGGCAACAGTTGCGGTGTCCGCGGCCCTCGTCGTGCCCCTCGCTGCGACCCCGTCGAGTGCGAACACGGTCCACGAGGGTGCGGTGATCCGCGAGAGTGCGGCCGTCGGCCCTCGGACGCTCTCGGCGGTCCGACAGGACGGCACCGCGGAGACACGCGCTCAACTGCGCGAGTTGGCGCGGAAGTTGGTGGAAGAAGGAGTGCCTGGGGTGATCGTGCGGGTGGACGACGGTCACGGCAGGCCCATCGAGATCACCGAGCAGGCCGCCTGGACGAAGAAGGACCATCGGCTCAGTGCGGACGACGAGGTGCGAGAGGCGTCCAACACCAAGACGGTGATGGCCACCCTCGTCCTGCAACTGATCGCTGAACACAGACTCGCCCTCACCGACCCGGTCGACAAGTGGCTGCCCGGCCAGGTGCGCAAGGGCAGAGCGATCACCCTGCGCATGCTGCTCAACCACACCAGTGGGTTGTTCGACTACACCGACGACCCCGCCCTCGCACCGGCCCTGACCGGCTGGGACTCCCACGTATGGACGTCGGCGGAAATCCTGCGCCTGGTGAACAGACACCCGGCACTGTTCGAGCCCGGCACCGAGTGGTCGTACAGCAACACCAACTACATCGCGATCGGCGCCGTCCTGGAGAAGGCCACCGGCAAGAGCCTCGCGGCGCTGGTGCGGGACCGGATTGCCGAACCCCTGGGGCTCCGGCACACCTTCTACGCCACCGGCTCCGCCTGGCACGACCGGCACGCGCACGGCTACGAACCTGACGCCGCCCACATGCCGCCGGACGTCCCCGACGAGTTCAGGAACTACGCCGGACCGCAGCACGACGACCATGTGGACGTCACCGGCGACTACGTCACGGCCGACGGAGCGGATGCCGCGATCGTGTCCACCGCCGGTGACTGGTCCCGTTTCTACGGCGCGCTGATGTCGGGCCGCCTGCTGCCCGCCGCCCAACTGGCCGAGATGCGCACCACCGTGCCGGAGGACGGGCCGGGGGACCCGGACGAGCTCGGCTACGGGCTGGGCATCGAGACGGCGAAGACCTCCTGTGGCACGGTCTGGGACCACGTCGGCATCGTCCCGGGCTATGCGACCTACAACGTCACCGACTCCACCGGCCGTCGCACGGCCGCCTTCTTCTTTGCCACGTCCACTCTCACCAAGCAGGCGCACCAGACCGGCGCGGCCCTGATGGACGCGGTCAACTGCGCCATTCTCGACTGACCTGCGCGTTTCCGTGGAGGAGCCGCCTCCGGATCACGATGTGAAACGCCTGACTGAACGGTTCAACTCGGTTCATCGGAGAGCGAGTTGGCGTTGGGTCGCCGGCCGGTGATGAGTTGTCCGGCCGGGCGGCGCGAGGACGGGCGTGACTGTCAGGAGCTGTGGCGGTGGCCTCCATGGGACTGCTGTGCCTTGGGGGACGCGGGGGCGCTGGCCGACGAGGTGGTCTTGGCGGTGGCGGTGGCGGTGGCGGTGGCGGTGGCGGTGGCGGTGGCGGTGGCCGTGGCCGTGGCCGGACCGCCGGTTGTGCCGGAGGACGGGGTGCTCGGCGACGCGGACGGGGGAGGCGTCTGGCCGAGTGCTGTCAGGACCGCGTCGGCGACCGTTCCGTCCGCGTTTGTGGTGAGGGTGACGGGGTCGGCGGCGCCGAGCAGTTGATCGCAGCCCAGGTTGGTGAACGTCTGGTTGGCGCGTGAGGCGAGGAAACCGAAGAGGTTCGACGACACGCCCGGGTCCGGCGAGGGTGCCTTCTCGAAGAGCGCCTTGTCCCTGAAGACGCGCTGGATGCCGGCCGGGTCGCGGAAGAGGGTGGTGCAGAAGGCCGCTCCGTCACCGTCGGCGCCGGCACCGACCGCGGGCATGTTGACTCCGATGCGGTATGCGTTGGTCTTCGCGACGCTGCCACGGCCGTCGACGAGCGTCATCGGGTCGTTCTGCGGGACCAGCGCGATCGGCGCCTTCTGGCTTGCCGCAGCGGACAGTTCGTCCAACGCGAGGGCGGACGTGGCCCGGCCGTCGCCGGACTGGTCGCGCGCGGTGAACGGCTTGCAGCCAAGAGCGGGGTCCATGAACTGGGTCAGCAGCAGGTTGTCGCTGCCGTTGGCCAGATCCTTGGGGGTGTAGGCGCTCGCCGACTTGGCCTTGCCGTCGGGCCGGTGGTGTCGGTCGCCGCGGTTGTCCAGCCGAGCGGCCTTCGCGAGTGCGGCCCTGCTCGCGGCGTTGTTCTGGGCGATGCGGCCGCGCCCGTCCGCGAGGTAGTGGGTCACCACGTTGTCGCTTCCGTCCTGGTCCACGACGGAGAAGTCCCGCGTGGTCGGACAGGGCAGGCCGTCCTTGGCGGTGCCGAGCGCCGGAATCCTGAGGTGCTTCTTGGCGATCTGCGCGTTGGCCGCCCGGAAGAAGGCCGGCGCGTTGCAGTACGCGAACTGACCGAAGACCGATCCCGGCAGGCCGTTGACACACTTGCCCTGCGCGAGGCCGTTCGTACGACCACTTGTCCGCAGGGTCAGATTGGCGTTGTTGAAACCGAACCAGATGCCCACGGTCGAGCCGCGCGGCACCGAGGCCTTGGCGGGGCGCGCAGCCGGCCTGGTTCCCTTGTCGATCACCAACGGGTTGTAGATGGTCAGCTTGCCGTTCGGGGTGACGATCGCGGCCTCCACGAACGCCGACTGGTTGGGGTCGGCTTCGTGGCAGGGGCCCTGTGCCGGATCGGTCGCGACGAGTCTGTACGGCGTGGCCAGTCCTCTGGCGGTGAGCGGGTTGCCCGGCACCAACAGTGTGCAGTTCGGGTCGGGTTGGCCGGCCGCCTCGGGCTGCGCGGCGGCGGCCTGGTTCCCTTGCGGGCGGTGCTGGTCGTGGCCTTCCGCCGCGAACACCGAACCCGCGACGACGGCGAGAACGACCGGCCCGCCGAGGAGGGCGAGCGACATCTTCGACCGCTTCAGGCGTAGGGCGTGTTCCCGCCGTGAAGCACGCGATGACTGTGTCAGGTTCTTGCGGGCCACTGAGCTGCTCCTCACTGTGCGTCCCTCCATGGGAGTGCCCCACGGTCGCGCGGGCGCACGACGGTCGTGACAGTGCGGACCCTTCTCGGCGTGACGGAGGGGCGATCAACCCGATCGCGCGGCACGGAGGATCCACTCGCGGTACGCGCCGGGCACACAGCATGCTCAAAGGTTGCATCAGCCGTTGCCGAACCTTGCCGAACCTTGAACGAGAGGGCGTTCGGCCTGGTGACAGCGGCGGTCCCGTTCCGGTCTTCCACGGCGTGGCCGGGCTCTGCTTCGTCGGCCTCACCCGGATCGATCGGGCGGCCGGGCATAGACTTGAGCCGCTGTGCCTCGGGCCGGGCATGAAACGGGGAGTTGGTGTCCATGAGCGGGGACTGGGCGGGGGCGGGGCTGCCCCCGGCGGCAGCGGCGCGCATCGCGGAGGTACGGGACAGTGGCACGTGGTCCTCGGCGCTCTCCACGGGGGAGTTCGCCGCACTGCGCGCCGTGGGGTTCGAGCCGGTGGGGCAGGTCATGGGCTCGGCCGTGTACCACGTGGGCCGCAGCGGCCGGTACTGGGGCTATCACGACTGTCTTTACGGGGGCATACAGTACGCCTTCAGCAGCGCCCCGGCGCCCGTCGCCCTCTCCGGACACGGCGCCCCGTCCGCCGGGCTCGTCGAGGTGCTCGACCGGGCGCGTCGTTCGGCCCTCGACCGGATGACCGCCGAGTGCTCGGCTCTCGGCGGCGACGGCGTCGTCGCCGCGCAGCTGACCGTGGCGCCCTTCGTGGCGCAGCCCAACTGCCTGGAGTTCAAGGTGATCGGGACTGCAGTGCGCGCGGCCGGGGCGGTACGGGCGCCGCAGCCCTTCACCTGCCACCTCGACGGCCAGGGGTTCGCGAAACTGGTGACCGCAGGATGGGTCCCGGTGGAACTGCTGTACGGGATGTCCATCGGCGTACGCCACGACGACTACCGCATCCGATCACAGACGCGCTCGTGGAACAACACCGAGGTCAGCGGTTGGAGCGAGCTCGTTCAGGCAGTGCGCTCCGACGCCCGTGCGCACCTGCGGGCGCAGACGGGGCGGCGTGGCGGCGACGGCGTGATCCTCTCCGCGGGCCGCCTGCGCATCTGGGGCGAGTCGTGCATGCGCAGGAGCAACGACGATCAGCGGGACCATGTGGCCGAGGCGACGTTGCTGGGTACCACCGTCGCCCGCTTCACGGTCCGCGAGCAATCCCCCCGCACACTCACCGTGATGCCGCTCGACCCTGAACGACGTCGGCGGATCATGCGTCGCACCGCTACCGATATACGATGAGGGGAACCCGTTCATGAGCGTCTTCAACCCCGCCGATGGCAGCCCCGACGGGATGTCCGCCCAGGGCGTGCCGGCCGACGCGATGCGGCGGCTGGCCGAGTTGCAGCCGGGCAAGCCGGGTTCGATCTTCACCAGTGACCTGTCGGTCAACGAGTTCTTGCTGGTGCGCGAGGCGGGATTCCGGCCCATCGGCCTCGTCCTCGGCAGTTCGATCTACCACGTGGGCATCCAGCTGGGTCGCTGGGGCAAGAACCAGGAGCTGACGACGCTCAGCCAGGCGATGTACCACGCCCGTGAGCTGGCGATGACCCGCATGGAGGCGGAGGCGGCCCAACTGGGCGCGGACGGTATCGTCGGCGTGCGGCTGAGCGTCGAGGCCCGTGAATTCGGCAACGACGTCGCGGAGTTCATCGCGATCGGCACCGCGGTCAAGGCCGATCACCCGGCGCCGGGTGGCAACGGCGGCAGCTGGCGCAACCTCAAGGGCCAGCCGTTCACCTCGGACCTCAACGGTCAGGACTTCTGGACGCTCATCCGCGCCGGCTACGCCCCGCTGGGCATGGTGATGGGCACCTGCGTCTACCACATCGCCCACCAGAAGATGGGACAGATGTTCTCCAACATCGGCAAGAACGTGGAGATCGAGCAGTTCACGCAGGCGCTGTACGACGCGCGGGAGCTGGCGATGGCGCGGATGCAGCACGAGGCGGAGGAACTGCGAGCGGAGGGTGTCGTCGGCGTACAGCTCAACGCGCACAACCACCGCTGGGGCGGTCACACCACCGAGTTCTTCGCGATCGGCACGGCCGTACGGCCGCTGCGCGAGGACCACGTCATCGAGCGACCGACGATGGTGCTCAGCCTGGACGGCTGAGCGTCCGGCCCAGCAGACTCGGACCAACCGCACACCACGAGAGGCCCCGCGATGACCTCCCCACACGACCCCGTCCCGTTCGAGCCCGACGGCGCATCGGACTCCATCGACCTGCTGACGGCCGCGCTGCGCAGGGACGCCGCCGATCTGGACGTCTATGCCCAGGTGGTCACCGTGACACTTGCGGAGGCGCTGCCGCCGGGTTCCGTCGTCGTCGAGCGCAAGCGGAGCATGGCCGATCGGCTCGCGGGCCGTGCCGGCCGCGTCGACCGGCTCGAGGTCTTCCTCGGCGAGCAGCGTCTCGTGCTCGACCTCAAGGGCGGGCAGCCCACGGGCGAGGTGTGCAAGGAGGTCCGCGGCGTGGTGCTCTCGCGGCGCCCGGTGGCGCTCGACGAGTGGGTACGGGAGCTCGCGGTCGCGATCGCGGCCCGTGCACAGTCCGACGCGCGGGCACGGGCGGCGCTGGAGCGGCTGGTACTCGGGGAGTGAGGGCGCAGCCTCCCTGGCCGAGGACCGGCTGCGCATCCTTCTCAAGGCCGTGAGTGACATTCATGACCGCCGAGCCTGAGGTGTTCTTTCAGCCTCAGAGCCGAGCCAGGGGCCGCTCCGGCGGCCCGGCGGGCAGGTGTTGTCAGGGCATGGCGGGCGGCAGTGGTGGGAGGCGTTCGTCATAGAGCCAGGCGTACAGCAGCGGCTCGACCGTCGCAGGCATGGAGCGTCCGGCGTGGGCGACGAAGGCCGCGGTGTCGGCGCTCCTGCCGTGGTGGGCGTGGTGCCAGCCGCGCAGCATCGCGAAGAACCGCTCGTCGCCCGCTGCCAGACGCAGCGCGTGCAGGGTGCACGCGCCGCGGGTGTAGACGCGGTCGTCGAACATGCGGTCCGGTCCGGGGTCGGCGATCCGCAGGCCGTCCTGTTCCCGCGCCAGTGTGTGCCAGGCCGCCCTGGCGATGGTGTCGGCCGAGTCCTCGCCGATGTGCTCCGACCACAGCCACTCCCCGTAGGTGGCGAAGCCCTCGTTGAGCCAGATGTCCCGCCAGTCCTGCAGGCTCACGCTGTTGCCGAACCACTGGTGGACGAGTTCATGGGCGACGAGCGTCTCCGACGTGCGGCCGCCGTCGATGTGGTTGCGGCCGAAGACGGACGCGGTCTGGTTCTCGACGGGCTCGTCCAGGTCGGCATCCACCACGACCGCGCCGTACGTCTCGAAGGGATACGCACCGAACCAGCCGGTGAACGTCTCGAACATCTCGGGCTGGCGGGCCAGGTCGTACTCGGCCTGCCGGGAGAGGCGGGCGGGGTACGCGTCGCGGCCGGTGACCAGGCGGCCGGTCGCGGTGTCGCGGGCCCGCCAGGTCCGGTGGGTGAAGCGGCCCGTGTACAGCGCGGCCAGGTACGGAGCCATCGGCCCGGGGTGGTGGTACGTCCAGCACTCGGTCGTCCCCGTGCTGCTGTGCTCCAGGAGCGTGCCGTTGGCGAGCGCCTGGTGGCCGCGGGGCACGGTCACCCGGAAGGTGAACTCGGCCTTGTCATCAGGCCGGTCGTTGCACGGGAACCACGACGGGGCGCCGAGCGGCTGAGCGGCCACCAGTGTGCCGTCGTGCGGGTCGCCGGTGCGGTCCCAGCCGATGAGGCCGAACGGCGTGCGCACCGGGCCCGGCCGGCCGCCGTAGCCGATCTCCAGGGTGAACGGCGTGCCCGCCCCGATCGGGCGCGGTGCGGGCAGGACCAGCTTGCGTCCAGTCCGGCGCGGGCGCACGGACGCCCCGTCGACCCGGGCGTCGCGCACGCTCAGCCCGGCGAGGTCGAGGTGGACCTGCCGCAGCGTCCGCTCGGCCACCGCGCGGATGTGCGCCCGGCCGTCGAGCGTCGCGGCGGCCGGGTCGTACGTCAGCCGCAGGTCGTAGGCGACGGTGCGGTGATCGTGGGTGCCATGGCTCGCGAAGTAGCGTTCGGCCTGCCGGGGCAGACTGTCCATGGCCGTGACCGCGAGCGGGGCGAGCGCCGCGCCGCGGATCAGCGAGCGTCGGCTGCACCACGTCATGCCGCCTCGCCTTCGCCGAAGCGGGCCGCGCCGTCGGCCGCGGAGACACCGGCGATGGGGTTGCCGGCCCAGCGCGTGCCGTCGGGCACCGTCTCACCACGCATCACGAGGGAGGCCGCGGCGACGGACGCGCCGGCGCCGATCGTGGTGCCGGGCAGGGCGATGCTGTGCGGGCCGAGAGACGCTCCGGCGGCCAGGCGTACGGCGTCCATCCGCATGATCCGGTCGTGGAACAGATGGGTCTGCAGGACGCAGCCGCGGTTGACGCTGACCCCGTCGCCGAGGCTGACCAGGTCGGTCTCCGGCAGCCAGTACGTGTCGCACCACACCCCCCGGCCGACACGCGCGCCGAGCGTGCGCAGCCACCAGTTCAGCGCGGGCGTGCCGAGGTGCGCGCCCGCGCCCCAGGGTACGGCCAGCGTCTCCACGAACGTGTCGAACAGCTCGTTGCGCCACACGAACGACGACCACAGGGGCCGTTCGACCGGCCGGAAGCGGCCCACGAGGAGCCACTTGGCGCCGGTCGTGGTCAGACAGGCCAGCACGGACGCGGCAAGCAGCAGAGGGGCGCCGACCAGTGCGGCCAGCGGAAGTCCGCCGCGGTCCAGGGCCTCCTGCTCGGTGAGGAACACGCCCTCGGCCAGGAGCGTGCCGAGGATCACGGGCAGCAGCCGGCACAGCTCCACGGCCGCGCGGGCCGCCACCAGCCGTCGGCGCGGGGCGAACGTCCGCGCAGGGTCGGCGCTGTCGGCTACGCGCGGCAACGGCATCACGGGCCGGCCGATCCAGGACATGCCCGGCCCGCCGTGGGCCGGTGCGTCGGAGAGCACACCCACGAGCGCCCGGTCGGGGACGTCACGGCCGGGTGCGACGATGCCCGAGTTCCCCACGAACGCGCGCGCCCCGATCCGCACGGGCCCCAACCGCATCCATCCGTCGCGCAGTTCGAACGGCGCGACGAGCGTGTCGTCCGCCAGGAAGGCCCCGTCGTCCACCTGAAGCAGGGACGGCAGCGGCAGCACGGTGGAGATCTCGGTACCGCGGCCGACGCGTGCGCCGAGCAGGCGCAGCCAGTACGGCGTGGCCAGACTCGCGTAAAGAGGGAACAGGCTGCCGCGGGCACCGTCGACCAGTCGGGTCACCAGCCAGGCCCGCAGGGCCACGCCCCCGTCCGCGCGGTGCAGACCGGGCTTGATCGAGCGGCTCAGCAGACGCACGGTGACCGCGGTGACCAGCATCCCGCACACCATGGTCAGGACCGCGAGCAACGGCGCGGCGGCGAGCAGATGCCCGGCCGCGCCCGGCAGCGTCGGCGTGTGGCGCACCAGCAGCCAGGTGACGAGCAGTGCCGGGGCCGCCGCGAGCAGCGACAGCAGGGGCAGCAGGACGAGGCACAGCGCGTAGGCCAGGTGCCGGCCGCGCGAGCGGACCGCCGGCCGTGCGGGCCAGCCGACGCCCGCGAGGCGTTCAGCAGGCTCGGCCGGCCGGGCCGGCGAACCGCTCCATACATGGCCGTCGGGGACCCGGCCGTCGAGACAGCTCCCGGCGGTGAGTTCCGCGCCGCGTCCCAGCACGGCGCCCGGCAGCAGTGTGCTGCGGTGGCCCACCCGGGCGCCCGCGCCGAGGGTGACGGTGCCGATACGCAGCCGGTCGCCGTCGAGCCACCAGCCCGCGATGTCCGCCTCGGGTTCGACGCTGCAACCGTCGCCCAGTTCGGCCAGGCCTGTCACCGGGGGCATGGTGTGAAGCCGTACGTCGCGTCCGGTCCGGCAGCCGAGGGTCCGGGCGTACAGCGCGGCCCACGGGGTGCCGAGCAGGGCGGGAACACCGAACGCGGCCACCGCCCGTTCCGCGGTCCACAGCCGCAGATGGACACGTCCGCCGCGCGGATACGCTCCCGGGGCGATCGAGCCGGCCAGCGTACGGGCGAGGACCGCGCCGACCAGGCCACGCAGTGGCGCGCTGAACAGCACTGCCCAGCCCACCAGGACCAGCCACCACGACGTGTGCGGGGCCCAGCGGTGCGGGGCGATCCAGCCGAGCACGTTGTCCACCGCCGCCAGGCCGACCAGGGCGCGCAGCCCGGTGATGCCGTAACCGGCCTGGGTGACCAGGAACTGGACGACAGCGGTCCGCCGGGGTACCGGCCGGACGGGGCGTACCTTCCGCACGGAGCCGGTCAGGGAGTTGAGATGGTCGGCCATGCTCTGGAGCACAGGGTGCCGGTAGAGGTCGGCGACGGAGAGACCCGGATAGTCCTCGCGCAGTAACGAGGCCATCCGGGCGGCGGTCAGGCTGCTGCCGCCGAGATCCACGAAATGGCTGTCGGGGCCGGGGCGCAGGCCCAGCAGCTGCTCCCAGATGTCCGCCAGCCGTGCGGCCGTCCCCTGCAGCCGCTGCGCGGCGCCGCCCTGGTCGGCGTCGGCCAGGGGCACCGGCCAGGGCAGCGCCTTCCGGTCGACCTTGCCGGACGCACGGGTGGGCAGGTCCGTCACCTCGGCAAGGACCGGTACCAGCGGTGCGGGCAGCCGCTCGCTCAGCAGTGCCCTGGCCTTGGCGGCCTCGAAGGCGGAGCGGCCCTCGGCGTCCTGCTGCGGGATGACGTAGCCGACCAGCACCTGGGTACCGGCCGCGGTCGACTGCACGGCCGCGGCTGCCCCGCGCACGCCCGGCAGGGCGAGGAGGGCCGCGTCGATCTCGCCGAGTTCGATACGGCGTCCGCCGAGCTTGATCTGGTCGTCCACGCGTCCGAGGAAGACCAGTCCCTCGGCGTCGGCGCGCACCAGGTCGCCCGAGCGGTAGGCGCGCGGCGAGTCCAGCGCCGGGCACGGCCGGAAGCGCTCCGTGTCCTTGACGGGATCGAGGTAGCGCGCGGTTCCGGCGCCGGCGATGACCAGTTCGCCTTGCTCGCCGTAGGCCACCGGTTGCCCGGCCTCGTCCACCACCGCCAACTCCCAGCCGGCCAGCGGCAGCCCGATGCGCACCGGCTGCCCGGGCGCCAGCAGGGCGGCGCAGGCCACGACGGTGGTCTCCGTGGGGCCGTAGGTGTTCCACATCTCCCGCCCGGGGCGGGCGAACCGATCGACGAGACCGGGAGGGCATGCCTCGCCGCCGAGGATCAGTAATCGCACCTGGGCCAGCGTCTCCTGGGGCCACATGGCCAGCAGCGTGGGGACGGTGGAGACGACGGTGATCCCACGCTGCGTCAGCCAGGGGCCCAACTCGTGGCCGGCCCGTACCAGGGCCCGTTCGGCCGGCACCAGGCAGGCGCCGGAACGCCAAGCCAGCCACATCTCCTCGCAGGAGGCGTCGAAGGCGACGGACAGCCCCGCCAGCACCCGGTCGCCGGGGCCGAGCGGACGGCCACGCAGGAACAACGCGGCCTCGGCGTCCACGAAGGCGGCGGCGGAACGGTGGGTGACGGCCACGCCCTTGGGCGCACCGGTCGAGCCGGACGTGAAGATGATCCACGCGTCGTCCCCGGGAGCGGGCGCGGCTCCCGCCATCGCTCCGGACGGCGGCGCGAGGCCGGCCGGCTGCGGGTGCGGCCCCAGGACGTGGCACACGCCGGCCTCGCGGAACACCGTGGCGGCGCGCTCCTCGGGATCGTCGGCGTCGACCGGGACATAGGCCGCACCGCAGTGCAGTACGGCGAGGATCGACAGGTACAGCTCGGCGCCACCCGACGGCACTCGAATGCCGACCCGGTCGCCGGGGCCGATTCCCTGCTCGGCGAGGTGGCGGCTGCGTCGGTGGGCCTCGGCGCACAGTTCGAGGTACGACAGCACCTCGGCGCCGGTGTCCAGGGCGGGTGCGTCCGGGTGCAGGGCGGCGGTGGCCTGCAGGACATCGACGAGGGTGCGGGGCGACGCGGCCGCCGCGGAGCGGAAGAGAGCCCGGCCCTCAGGGGGCTCGGGAGACGGTGGCGGGGCATCGAGTGCGGTCGATGTCAAAGTCGTGCCTCTGGATTTCGGTACCTACGGGCTTCAAGCCCCTTATGCACTGTGAGAGGGCTGTGAGCATCGGCACGTTCGCCAACTCCGAGCAATTGATTAACTGCCCCGCCATGGGAGGAAATTGACGAACCATAGACCCTGGCGGTGTGATTCGGTCACCTTGCGCAGACTCTTTTCGATTGAGGAAAGAACTGGACGAGAGTCTGGTTCGTTTCTCCGTGCGGGCTCTGTCGAAGCCTTAAAGGAAAAGGGAGTCGGACCGCAGCCGGGTCGCAGTGCGGTCGCGATGACGGAATAGCCGCCTCGAAGGTTGCCAACGGTGTTTTCGCGGTTTAGTTCGCTGCTCCCGGACGGGCTGCGGCAAACCGATCGCGACCCGCACCACGGACATTGACGGACCGCCGTAAGAGGCGCGGGCGGTGCGGCGGGAGCGCCGTCGTGTGTTCATCAGCGGTCGTTCGCATGGCTCGGACGCGTCGGCAGACGTGCTGCGTCGCCTCGCGCCGAGGACCGGCGGCCTGGCTGCCGCCGCACGTGGCGTCATGTCAGATGTGGTCCCGTTCCCTGCGCCATGCTGCAAGCCGCGCCATTTGCTCACCCATGCCGCGTGCTCCGGCCAGCGGCGTGTGGACGTGGGGCCAGACCGAGCGCACGAGGCTGATGTGTCGTGCACCGCCGAGGGCGACCACGGGGTCAAGGCCGACGATGTCACGCACGGTCGCCTGCTCCAGAAGGACCTGGCTCGTCACCGCGTCGGCAGCGCCATGGGGTGTGTCGTACGGCTCGATGACGTCGTCCAGTTCGAGGAGTCCGTGGCGTGCGGAGAGAATGAGCAGCCGGTCGGGTTGCAGTGCATCGGCCGCCTTGCGGCATGCCCGGTGGTAGGAGCCGACGTACATGTCTGCCGAGCGTGCAGGCACGCCGAGTTTGCGGCTGCCGCACGGGATGACGACGAGTTGTGGCTTGAAGTAGTCGAGATGGTCGTTTGCGGTCATGCGTGTCGTCCTGCCTGTGCGTGTGATGAGGGCGGTACCGATCGTGTGCGCGCCCCGTGCGTCCTGGCGGAGCGGCAGTCCGAGAGAGCGGGGCCGGGCCGTTCCGGGGGCTTGAGCGCCTGCGGTGTCCCGGGAGGTCGGAGGGGTCAGTCCTCTGCCCTCATCCGTCGGCGGGCCCCTGGGTGTGCCCGGTAGGGGCTGACGCTCGGCTCGCCCGGTATCCAGAAGCGCCAGGGGTACAAAGCTGCAGGACCGCCCACTCCCGTCCGCGGCCCTCGGCCTACCCCCGCGGGTGAGACGCCGCCGGCGGGCTCCGCGAGGAACAACTCGGCAGCCGTGTCGCAGGCCGGTTGCCCGTCATGACGTAGATCGGAGATGCCCAACGCCCGGGCGAGGTTGGCCGGGCCACGCGCCAGGTCGCGCGCCCGCACCCGAGGCCCCCGGCGTTCTTGCGCCACGTCTGCCCCCTCCACGACGGTGCCGGCCCGGAGCAGCACCGAAGCGGGACGCCGCCCCGGTCCGCATACGGTGTTCAGGCACCGATGCACCGCGTGCGTCCGGTACACATAGAAGGTCCCCGGCGCCCCGAACTCCGCTTGATTCGTCCGGTTCGGGCCCCGGAACGCGTGCGAGGCCGGATCGTCCGGTCCCTCGTACGCCTCCACCTCGGTGATACGCACGGCCGTCACGCCATGCTGCGAGCGCGAGACCACGAGAGCCCCCAGCAGTTCGGGAGCCACCTCAAGGGCGGGCCGGTCGAAGAAGGGCTCGCGCAGGGCGGGCCGCCCTGCCGACGCAGCCCCCAGCTCATCGAACGCCCGCAACTGCTCGTGATCGATCCCGGCCGGGCCCCGGACCGCCCAGTGCTCTGTCAAGCCGCTGCCTCCTGTCGAGGTTCCGGGGCGCGGGATCCCGCGCCCCACCGTTTCAGCGCTCTCCTTGCGTCACCCCATGGCCCGGGAAACGGCCGTGAGGCCCTCGGATACGGACCTCCGGGCCCGACGCCCGTCATGCCGTTGCGGGAGGGACCGCGAGGCCGCGGGGACTCCCGTGTGCCTCGTCGCTGACACGAGATGCTCGGCCAGGGAGGGGGCATGGTCTCTGCCCGCGGTTCGACCCCGGGTTCCGTCCACCGGTCTCCAGGATCGTGGCCGGCGACCGTCGACGGTGAACCAGTCAGGGGGAGAGCCGCCGGCGCAGCCGCACGTGCGCGGTCTTCTCGGCGTCGGCGAGCCTGGCACGTCCCGTCTCGGTCAGGGTCACCTCGACCGTCCTGCGATCGCCGTCACGGCGATTGCGGTCGATCAGTCCGGCCGCCTGCAGGCTCTTCAGGAGAGCGGACATCCGGGTCCCCGATTCCTGGAGGAACGCCGTCAGGCGGGTCACGGGCACGGGCAGGCCCCCGGCTTCGGCGAGGGCGCCGAGGATGATGCAGTCGTGGAGCGACAGACCGTGCGCAGCCCGCAACTCGCCGTGCAGAAGGCACAGGCTCCACAGGATGGACGGGGGCTGACGTGTGGTGTTCGCCGGATCGCGGTCGGTCATGCTTCTTTCCCGGGGTGGGTCCACCGGCCGCGGACTCGCGGCCACACGTTCACAACCGCGTTCTCCGCAAGGCCGATGGCGGGCCGGGGGACATGAAGCCCTCAGATCAGGACACACGGCCTGTCGCCTGGCGGATGTCCCGATATGAGGCTGATGTGGCACGGAGGGCTGTACGTCCCCGTCCTCTCCCGGATCTAACGTCGTCGACGCGACGTGGTCGCACAGGTCGGTCCGTGCAGCGGGTTCCAGATCCTCGGACACGTGACACGTGGGGCGGGCGACCGGTCAGGACCGCGCCGGGATCGTACGACTTCACACAGGGAAGAAGGCGTTCTACGCCATGGCCTCGCAATCGGACACCGCACGAACCGTGGTTCACGGGCTGGATTTCGGACTCAACGCATGGGTTGTCGACGAGCAGCGGCAGCGTTACCTGCGCGACCCGGGCTCGGTCGAGGAGACGTGGCGGGACTTCTTCGCCGCCCCGGCTGTCGCGGCCCGCCCGCCCGTACCAGCCGCCCGGGGTACATCGGCAGTCCGGTCGGCGCACGCCGTCTCCGGCCCGGAGTACCAAGGCGGCGACGAGGCGGCACTCAAGGCCGTCCGGGTGGCGGCGCTCATCCACGCCTATCGCGTGCGCGGTCACCTGATGGCCGGCACGGACCCGCTCACGCCACAGCCCGTCGCCCATCCGGAACTGGACCTCACCGCGTTCGGGCTCCATGACGCGGACCGGGTGCAGGGCGTCGTGGTGGACGGCTTCGCCGGGCGCGCCACGATGACGCTCGACGAAGTGCTCGGTGCGTTGCGGGAGTTCTACTGCCGTAACGCCGGGTTCGAGTACATGCACATCCAGGACGCCGGCGAACGCCGCTGGATCCAGGAGCGGGTCGAGAACGTGCCGGGCCGGCCGGACCGTGCCCGGCAGCTGCGGATCCTCTACCGGCTGGGCGCGGCGGAGGCCTTCGAGACGTTCCTGCAGACCAAGTACGTGGGTCACAAGCGGTACTCGCTCGAAGGCGGCGAGTCGATGATCGTGCTGCTCGACTCCCTGCTGCTCGGGGCCATGGAGGACGGTGTCGCAGAAGCTGTGATCGGTATGGCGCACCGCGGCCGGCTCAACGTCCTGGCCAACATCATCGGCAAGTCCTACGCCCAGATCTTCGGCGAGTTCGAGGACGCGGAGGACCTCGGGTCCGTGCAGGGTTCGGGGGACGTGAAGTACCACCTCGGCGCGGAGGGCACCTACCGTGCCCTGCAGGGCGGCACGATCGCCGTCTCGGTCGTGGCGAACCCCTCACACCTGGAGATCGTGGGACCGGTCGCCCAAGGAGTGGTGCGCGCCAAGCAGGATGTGGCCGAGGCGCACAGCGGGTGGCTGTCCGTCCTGCCGGTCGTCGTCCACGGAGACGCGGCCTTCGCAGGCCAGGGCGTGGTCGCCGAGACCCTGAACATGTCGCAGCTGCCCGGCTACCGCACGGGCGGGACGGTCCACGTCGTCGTCAACAACCAGGTCGGTTTCACCACGTCGCCCGCCCACGGCCGCTCCAGCACCTACGCCACCGACGTGGCACGCATGGTGGAGGCGCCGATCTTCCACGTCAACGGTGACGACCCGGAGGCCGTCGACCGCGTCGCGCGGCTCGCCTTCGACTACCGCCAGACGTTCCACAAGGACGTCGTGGTCGATCTGGTCTGCTACCGGCGTCATGGACACAGCGAGGTCGACGACCCCTCCATCACCCAGCCGGTCATGTACGACCTCATCGACGCCAGGGCCTCGGTGCGCACGCTGTACGCCCAGGCCCTGGTGGCCCGCGGGGACATCGGTGAGCGGCAGGTGGAGGCGGCCCGCCGCAACTACCAGGACCACCTGGAGGGGGCCTTCGCCGAGACCCGGACGTTGCCCGCTCCCCACTTCGGCCACGGCATGCCTGGTGACGGCGTCGGACGGACGACCGCCCCGCGCGCGGCCCGGCGGGCGGGGACCGCTGTCGACGAGGCGACCGTCCGGCAGGTCATCGCCTCGCAGAGCGACCTGCCGCAGGGCTTCACCGTGCACCCGCGTGTCCTGCCGCAGCTGCAACGGCGCACGGCGGCGCTGGAGACGGGCACGGTCGACTGGGCCACCGCGGAGATGCTGGCGATCGGTTCGCTGCTGCTGGAGGGTGTGCCGGTGCGACTGGCCGGGCAGGACTCGCGGCGCGGCACCTTCGGCCAGCGCCACGCCGTCCTGACCGACCGGCGCACCGGCGCGGCGCACACACCGCTGAACTCCCTCGGCCCGCGGGCCGCAGGTTTCGCACCGTACGACTCGATGCTGTCCGAACTGGCGGCGCTGGCCTTCGAGTACGGCTACGCGCTGGCCCGCCCCGAGGCCCTGGTGCTGTGGGAGGCCCAGTTCGGGGACTTCGCCAACGGTGCGCAGACAGTCGTCGACGAGTACATCGCTTCGTCGGAGCAGAAGTGGGGTCAGCGCTCGGCAGTGACGCTGCTGTTGCCCCATGGACTGGAGGGCCAGGGCCCGGACCACTCCTCCGCCCGGATCGAGCGCTTCCTGCAACTGTGCGCCCAGGACAACATGACCGTGGCCATGCCCTCCCTGCCGGGCAACTACTTCCATCTGCTCAGGCAGCAGGCACTGGGCGGCCGCGGACGGCCGCTGGTCGTTCTCACCCCGAAGTCGATGCTGCGGTCGAAGGCTGCCACCTCCGCCCTGCCCGAGTTCACACAGGGCGGCTTCCGCCCGGTCCTGCCGGATGACACCGTCGACCCCGCCCAGGTCACGCGCGTGCTGCTGTGCTCGGGCAAGGTCTCTTACGACCTTGACGCCCACCGGCACGGCACCGGCTCGACCGGCACGGCGATCGTCCGCGTGGAACGCCTCTACCCGTTCCCCGAGGCGGAGCTCGCGGCGGAACTCGCCCGCTTCCCTGCGGCCGCACACGTGCGGTGGGTGCAGGAAGAGCCGGAGAACCAGGGGGCGTGGTCCTTCGTCGCACGGCGTCTGTACCGGCTGACAGGACGCCTCGTGGAATGCGTGAGCCGGCCTGAGGCGCCCGCCCCCGCGGTCGGCTCCGCCCGTCGGCACGGCCTGGAGCAGAAGGCTCTCCTGGCATCGGCCTTCCGGTGAGCAGTGCCATGAGCCTGCCGGCACGCATCGACCAGCGTGCGTCTCCGCGCCTGAAACGCAATAAAATCCACAAATCATTAAAATGCTTACGTTGTGCGAGCGGCCGGAGGATGCGTCATGGCCGAGATCACCTGCCGCAGAATCGATGAGCAGACGTCTGCCGAGGACGACCGGCTCGGCAAGCGGGTGCGGGTCGACCGGATCTGGCCGGAGGGCATGCGCCGCGAGGGTGCGGCGCCCGACGAGCGGCTGCGGGAGGCCGCACCCGCCGCCGTTACCTCACCGAACTGGGCGACCTGCTGACCGCCACCCAGGACACGGGCCACAGCCACGCCGCCGTCCTCGCGGAATGGCTCACCGAACCCGGCCCTCGCGATGAACGGCGTCCGGATGCCGACCCTCCCGATCCCGGACGTACCGGTCCCGGTCCCCGACCGCCCGGATACCGCGCAGTCGTCTCCGCCGCGGTGACCGGCCTCAACGCGGGCGCGCTCGTATTCGTCATGGGCACCGGCATCGTCTCCATGGCCCTGTACGTCATCGGCGTCGGCGCCGCCTCCGCCGCACTGCTGTGGGTTGCCCTGGCCGGATTCGTGATCCTGGTGCCCGCTTACGGCTGGCGGCTGCTGCGCCGGCGCGAGCGATTCGTCGCGGACCTCGTCGGGCCGCGCGGCTTCGCCTTCCTTACCCTGGCCATCTCCTCCGACGTGCCGGCCGCGCGTCTCGTACCCGACGGCCACACCGCAGTCGCCCCTGAAGCGGGGTCCCTCGCTCGACCAGGTGAACGGCGCAGCGCGCACCCGCCTGCCGGAGGGCGGCGCGGCGGGCCGGCGCTGTGTCCCGCGTCATGCGGAGGGGCACACCTGCCCCGTCACCGTCGGGCGCGCTCACGCTGCCGGAAGGCCGCGTGGCGCAGGGAGTGCCAGGCGACCACCGCCCAGGCGGCGACGAGCAGGGCGTACAGGACGACGGCAGTCCAGGCGAACAGCAGTGATCCGGTACGGGCGGCGAGGGCACTGGTGCCGGTGACAGCGGCGCCGAGGGGGAAGATGAAGGACCACCAGGTGGGTGCGAAGGGCAGCCCCTTGCGCACCTCCCGCACGGTCAGCGCCGTGGCGAGTACCAGCCACAGCAGGGCGAAGCCCCAGATCCCGAGTCCACCCAGGAGCGCCGCGACCGCACTCCCGCGCGCGTACGGGGCGGGCAGCGCGCTCGGTGCCGCCGTGGCCAGCGCACCCAGCGCCGTGACCGCCTGGTCCAGCGCTCCCACGCCGATCCACACCGTGGGCACCGCCGCACCGCTGGGCGCGTCGTGATGCACCAGTCGGCCGTACACCATGGCCAGCACCAGCAGGACCGCGACCAGCCCGAGTCCGAGCATCGCGTAGCAGCCCAGCAGCAGGGTCAGCCGTACCTGCCCGACCGGTGCCCGCGGGACGAGCAGCGCGCCCGTGGCGGCGGAGACCAACGGAGGCACCACCGGCAGCAGCCAGCCGCCGAACGCTGCGTCCGGCGTGAAACGGTGCCGCGTGACCATCAGATAGGGAACCGTGCAGGCGGTGGCAAGACCCAGCACGGTACCGGCCGACCACAGCACCCAGTCCACGTCCGTCGCCGCACGCTCCCCGATCAGCCGCCGGCCGAGCAGCAGCGTCCCGGCCCCGACGGTGAGCAGCGCCACCGGCGGTGCCCCGAAGAATTGGGCCTGTACCGGATCGCCGGCGTGCACCCGCAGCGTCCGCTGCCCGAAGTAGCTGACGATCAGCACGATCAGCAGCAGCGCGGTCCCCGCCCAGACGACTGTGGCGGCCTCGTCGAGCCAGGGGAAACCGCGTGGCAGGGTGGCGGCCGCGACGGCCACGATCCCGCTGCCCATGACGGCCGCGAACCAGCTGGGACCGAGATCTCCCCGCCCCTTGCCGTTCGCCCCGGTCGGACGGTCACGGGCAGGTGAGGACCGGCTCGGAACGGGGTCGTCCTGGGACGGGATCGCCCGGCTGGTACTGGAGTGGGGTGCCACGGTGCGGAGTGCCTTCTCTTGTCGTGTCGGATTCGTCACCGTCCACGATTGGCGACGGTGACCGGCCGACCGGCCGGACCGTGCCCGAAAGCTCACGGGGGCACGGCCGGGACCGTCGGCCCGTTGGTGCCTGCGACGCTATGGCGAAGCCCGGCTTCCGCCACAGAACAGCGCGCGCCATGACACCCTCACACCAGGACATCGAGGCGCCGTGCGGGTTCGTTGCTGGATGACGGCTGATGCCCCGATGTGCCTCTCCGGGCATGTGCCGGCGGCACGCGTGGCCTGGCGAGACGGCAGGCCACCGCTGAAAGTCCGAGCCGCGCGACCAGTTGGGTTTGATAATCAAACCCGCAAAGCCTACTGTGGGACCCGGTCCCTCCGGGAGGCGCACAATGAAGGAGATGCCGTCAGGCAGGAAGCCGCTGCTGGTGACCGTGCTGGTTTTCCCCGGCGTACGACTGCTCGACGTCACCGGCCCGATCGAGGTGTTCTCGACGGCCAACGAGTTCGGTGGTCGCTTCTGCGTACGCATTGTCTCTCCGGACGGCGCCGACGTGGTCACCGCGGCAGGCACAGGACTGCACGTCGATCTGGCTGCCGCGCAGGTGCAGGAGGCCGGCGACGTGGTCGTCATCCCCGGTGGCCCCGAGTGGCCCTCCCTCGTCAAGGACGACACTCTGCTGGACGCTGTGAAGGCGCTCGACGCACGCGGTTGCCGCACCGCGTCCATCTGCACGGGCGCCTTCCTCCTCGCCGCGGCCGGGCTGCTCGACGGACGCAGAGCGACCACGCACTGGCGCTTCGCCGACCAACTCGCCCTGCGCTACCCGCGGGTGACTGTCGAAGCCGACGCCCTGTTCGTACGCGACGGCCACATCATGACCTCCGCAGGCGTCAGTTCGGGCATCGACCTCTCGCTCTCCCTGGTCGAGGAGCACCTCGGCGCCGACGTCGCCCGCGCCGTGGCCAAGGACATGGTTGTGTTCATGCAACGGCCGGGAGGCCAGTCGCAGTTCAGTGTCCGCACCCACACTCCACGCGCGAGACAGGAGATGCTGCGCCGGGTCCTGGACGCGGTCGCCGAAGATCCGTCCGCTCCGCACACCCTTGCCGCCATGGCGCGTCGGGCGGGTGTGAGCCCCCGTCACATGACGCGCCTTTTCCACGACGAGATGGCCACGACACCGGCCCGCTATGTGGAGCAGGTCCGTATGGAAGCCGCCCAGGCGATGCTGGAAGGGAGCGACGACCCCATGGCCACGGTGGCGCGGCGCACCGGCTTCGGCTCGGCGGAGTCGCTGCGCCGGGCCTTCACGCGCAACCTCGGCATCACACCGGGGGCCTACCGGGCACGCTTCCGCACCACGCACACCGCAGTCGACGGCCAGCCTGCCTGACGAGCGGAGACTTCCTGCGAGCACAGGTCATCGCCGAGTTTTGACGGACCCGTCACCCGACCGAGCCGGACAGGCCGACGATCAGGCTTCCTCGATGGTCCACCCCGGCATCGGCTCTGCGAGCGCGGCCCGACACGGGGGTCCGCCGAAAGGGGCGGCGAAGTACTGCGTCTCGTGCAGTTCGTTCGCGGCGGTGGCGGCCTGGGCCTGACCTGCGGCACTGCTGACCTGGCCAGATGTCCTGACGCTCGGTCAGCAGTGCCTGCGAGTTCCTGCGAGTTCCCGCGAGTTCCGATGAGCGTGAGGGTGAAGGCTCACCGGAGCTGACGACTTCAGCTTCCTGAGGGACTCGTACCGCCGTGAGTCACTGCTTGCTCGACCGGGCGCCGCGCAGGAACAGGGTGCTGGTGAGGGCGCCGAAGAGCACGAGGGCCGCGTTCACCGCGATCGCGACCTTCAGACCACCGAGGACGGCCGCAGCACCGGTACCGGTCATCGCGGCGGTGGCGATGGCGCTCATGATCGGTGTGCCCATGGTGATGCCGATCTGCTGGGTCATGGTCGCGAGCCCGGTGGCCAGGCCCTGCTCGTGGTCGGCGAGACCGGAGGTGGCGGTGACCATGAAGCCGACGATGACGAGCATGTTGCCGACCCCGCCGGCGAAGGTGGCCACGAGCAGCAGCCACATCCAGGAGCGGCCGTCGCCGAGGCCGAGCAGGGCGGCCGTGAACACGGTCTGCAGGATGCCACCGGTGATCAGCGTCTGCTTGCTGCCGATCCTCCCGATGACCTTCGGGGCGACCGAGCCGCCGACGACCGTTCCGAGACCCAGCACGCCGAAGGACAGGCCGGCGGTGAGCGGGGAGAAGCCGAGCACCTCCTGGAGGTACAGGGTCAGCAGGAAGACCAGGGAGGTCTCGGTGAGGAACGCGATCAGACCGGCGACATTGCCCCAGGCCACCGATCGCTTGCCGAGCACGCTGAGCGGCACCAGCGGGGCGGCCACCTTGCGTTCGACGGCCCAGAAGACGATCAGCAGGACCATGCCGGCCGCCGGCGACAGCAGCGCGGACGAGGAGGCCCAGCCCTTCTCACCCGCCTGGGTGAGGCCGAGGACGATGGCCAGCAGGCCGAGCGTGACGCTGAGAGCCCCGGGCAGGTCCAGCTTCGGGTGCTCGTCCGGCCGGGACTCCCTGATGACCGTCGGGGCGATGAACAGCACGGCGAGGGCGACGGGGACGTTGACGAAGAATGCCCAGCGCCAGGACAGCAGGTCGGTCAGCAGACCGCCGAGGATCGCTCCGGTGGTGAACCCGGCGGACATCAGTGCCCCGTTGAGACCGAGGGCCTTCTCCCGCAGCGGGCCCTCGGGGAACGACGTCGTCATGAGCGACAGCCCGGCCGGGGTCACCGCCGCGGTGGCCAGACCCTGGAAGACACGGGCCGCGATCAGCACCTCCGGGTTCTGCGCCAGGCCGCCCACCAGCGAGGCCGCGCCCAGCACCACCAGACCGCCGAGGAAGAGCCGGCGTCGGCCGAACAGGTCCGCGACCCGGCCGAACAGCAGGGTGAAGCCCGCCGCGCACAGTGCGAACGCGGTGCCGATCCACTGCAGGTGCGCCAGCGAGAAGCCCAGGCCCTTGCCGATCACCGGCAGTGCCACGTTCAGGATGGAGAAGTCCACCGCCAGCATGAACTGGGCGGCGAGCAGCAGCACCAGGACCAGCCGCAGGCGGGGAGTGAGGACGGCCGGTGAGGTGCCGACGGCTGTGCCGGCTGTTCCCGAGTCAGTGACGGACATGAGGCCGAGACCCTTCTCTTGTGCGCGGGCGTCTGTCACGCACCGCTGGGGAAAGAGGCTCGCCTCGGCTCGGGGCTCCAGCCAGAACCCTGTTGCGCGCAGCCACCGTAAGGGTGGTCATGACATGACCACCCTTACGGCCCTCGGGCCGCCCGGTGGGCGGGCATCATGGGGGATGACTCGCGGCTCGCCAGGCAGGGTGCTCAGGGCCGTGCGGCCGGACATCCGAGAAACCGGAGGCATCGATGCACGCTCCGTCCGAACTCGGAGACTTTCTCAAGTCCCGCCGTGCCGAGGTGTGCCCGGAAGACGTCGGCATCTCGCCGCATCCGACCCGTCGCCGCGTCACCGGTCTGCGCCGGGAGGAGCTGGCCATGCTCGCCGGCGTCAGCATCACCCACTACACCCGTCTGGAACAGGGCCGCGCCATCAGCGCCTCGGACGGCGTACTGGACGCGATCGCACGCACCCTGCGCCTGACCGAAGACGAGACCGCACATCTGAAAACCCTCGCCCGCCCGGCCGCCGCGTCCCGCCCTGCTCCACCCCGCGTCGAGCGCGTCGGCGCATCGGCGCGGCAGCTGCTCGCGGCCATGTCGGACGTACCGGCGCTCGTCCTCGACCGCCGCAATGACGTGCTCGCCTGGAACCGGCTGGGCCATGCGCTGCTCGCCGGGCACCTGCCACCCGACAGCCCCGACAAGCGGGCCGCCCGCCCCAACGTGACGCGGATGCTCTTCCTGGACGAGCACTACCGGGAGCTGTACACGGACTGGGACGAGGAGGCCCAGCTCGCCGTCGCGTCGCTGCGCCTGGTCGCCGGCCGTCACCCCGACGACCGCCGGCTGGCCGAGCTGGTCGGCCAACTCGCCGTGCAGTGCGACGAATTCGCCTCTCGCTGGGCTCGCCATCCGGTGCGCACCTGCACATCGGGAGTGAAACAACTGCGGCATCCACTGGTCGGCACCATGGAGCTCAGCTTCGAGAACCTTGTCATCCCCGGCTCGTCCGGCCAGCGCCTGATCGCCTACACGGCCGAGCCCGGCTCGCCCTCCGAGGCGGCTCTGCGCCTGCTGGGCAGTCTCACCGCGGAGACCGAGGACACCTCCGCGACAGTGTGACCGCTACGTTCGTCCAACTGGGCCGGACTGCCGGCGTTGGCGGCCGACCACGAGTACGCCACGCCGGCCGGGGTGATGGGCCAGGGCGGCGGATCGGCCGCGCTGGAGCCGATGTCGGTGTCCTGCAGAGCCTCCCTCCCGAGCTGCTCGACGAGATCTCGGATCCGACCGGTTACCAAGGCATCGCCGGAACGGAACCCCCACAGTCAAGCGTTCGTGGCGGTGACGGCCTGGGCCTGACCTGCGCCCTGCGTGATGGGGCGAACCCGGAGAGTGTCTCCGGGGCGCCGCCCCGGCCCTGGAGGGTTCCGTCGCCGTTGCTGTGCCTGCGGACGCGGCATGAGCTCGCCGTAGTATCGAAGGACGTTCGACCAGGGTCGGCTCGGGCCGGGAGCTGATATCAGGGACAGGCAAGGATGAGCGAGCACAGCAACCACCCCACCGCCTCGACGGGCGCGACGGCCAAGGAGTTCAGGCTGGACGGTTCCACGCTGCGCCGCCGCCACCGACGGGCGGTAGGGCAATTCGCGCTGTGTGTGTTCGTGCTCGTCCCCTGGACCGTCTTCCTGGCCGTCTCGCTGCCCGATCGCTTCGAGGCCCGGTACTGGCCCATGGTGTGGGTGGGCTTCGATGTCATGCTGCTCGTCTCGCTGGCCGGCGCCGGGGTGGCGGTATTGCTGAAGCGGCAGGCCCTGGTTCCGTTGTCCTTCGTGGCGGCCTCGCTCCTGGTCTGCGATGCCTGGTTCGACGTTTCCCTGAGCTTGGGCCGAGGTGACGTGTGGGTAAGTGCGGCCTCGGCCGTGCTGGTTGAACTGCCACTCGCCTTCCTGCTCGTCATGCGCGCACGCCGGGTACTGAAGCTCTCGGCTCGGCTGGCCTGGCAGCGACTGGGGCTGGCGGGCGAACCTCCCCCGCTGTACAAGCTGCCGCTGTTTGTCGCCCTGGCTTCGTCGGGCAGCGTTCAGTCCGACCTGGACCTGAAGGGCGTCAAGGACGCTTGACAGTGCCGGGTTTGCACGGCGGGCGGCGTCACTGACGGTCACGCTGTGTATGCGTATTGAGGGTCCGCCGGTCGGCCGGCGAGTCACATCACTAGATCATGCGATGCGCCTCAGGAGCGCCCTGGGGCATGCTGCCTGGTCAGGGCTGTCCGGCTGGCGCTCATGGCGTCTGGGGCGCCTGTGGGACACCGGTGAGTCGCCCGTGGCGTAGTCACCCACCTTGGGGCCAGGTTCGGACGGCCCGTCGAATCACTCGATCATGCGATGCGTCTCGGTACCGCTATGAACCAGTCTGTTCTGGTTGGGGAAGAACGCATCCCATTGCGGAAAGAGAAGCGCATCTGTCGGTCAGGGTTCTGATCTGAGCCACAGGTGGCGTGAGACCGCCATGTCTCCGCCTGACGCCTGCTTGCACGCGGTAGCGATGCGATCCCGCCACGCGACAGCCGTATCCGTAGGAACGAGGACCGCAGGATCATGTATCTCGAGTCGCCCCCTATGACGAGTGACCTTGACGAGGCTGTTTCCGTCTTTGTGCAGCACCGGGCGCGCCTCTTCGGGATCGCATACCGGGTGCTCGGCAGCGTGGCCGAGGCTGAGGACGTGGTCCAGGAGGTGTGGCTGCGCTGGCAGAAGACCGACCGCTCCGTGGTGCTGAGCCCGGTGGCGTTCCTGTCGAGCGCGACGACCCGCCTGGCCATCAACGTGGCGCAGTCGGCGCGGGTGCGTCGGGAGACCTACATCGGGCCGTGGCTGCCCGAGCCCGTCGACACCAGTTCGGATCCGGAGGTGGGCGCGCAGCGGGCGGAGGCTCTGGAGTTGGCCCTGCTGCTGGTGCTGGAGAAGCTGAGCCCTGCTGAGCGGGCCGTGTACGTCCTGCGCGAGGCCTTTGACTACACCTATCCCGAGATTGCCGAGATCCTGCAGCTCAGCGTCGTCAACGTCCGGAAGATCGTGAGCCGTTCCCGCAAGCGTCTGTCGGGCGAGTCGCGGGTGAGCGTGGACGAGGTGGAGCATCGACGTCTGCTGGAGGCCTTTGTCTCAGCGGCTCGCACGGGGGATGTGGCCTCGTTGGAAGCCGTCCTCGCCCCTGATGCCGTCAGTCTGTCCGACGGCAACGGTCTCCGAGGTGTCGCCCGGGTCCCCGTGCTGGGCCGTGCTCGCGTGGCGAACCTGGCGACCGCCACCCGGCAGTTCTGGCGGGAGGCGGAACTGCGCCTGGTCCAGGCCAACGGTCGTACGGGCGTGATGATCTGCCGTGACGGTTCCCCCGCCACGATCCTGACGATCGCCGCCTCGAAGGAAGGCATCCACAGGGTGATGTGGGTGTTCAACCCGAGCAAGATCGCCGCATTCCTGGACTCTCGCTCCCGCTGCGCAACTGTTCCCGGTCTTGCGTCGGTTGACGGGTGAGACAGGAAGAGGTCGCGTCGGCGTCGCCGGATCCTAGGGTGCGGTCGTCGCGGTGCGGTAGATCTCGGCTGCGGTGATGTCCGCGGGTACGCCGAGTTCGGCGGCGACCGCCGTGATCGCGGCCTCGCCGACCTCGAGGTCGGCGAGACCGTCGGCGGTGAAATACGGGGCGATGAACGTCTCGTAGTGCGCTCGGGCTTCTTCCGCGGTCTGTCCGCCCAGGAATGTCCGGATGTGTCGCACCGTGGTGTCGGGGTCGTCGTGGATCACCCGCAGGGCGCGCCGGTGGGCTCGTACGACGGCCTGGACCGCGGGGTCGTCGGGGGCGATGTGGGTGGGGTCGACGGCCACGCCCACGGTGGGGATCCGGAAGTGGTCGCCGACCCAGGCCAGGAGACGCCAGCCGTGCTCGGCGGCCACCGCCTCCGGTGCCATGGTGCTGCCCACGCAGGCGGCGTCGATGCCGCCGTCGTGCAGCCCGCGCAGGTCCAGGCGGTAGTCGCCGGGTGCGCGGACGACGGTGTGGAGGTCGCGGTCGGGATCGAGACCGGCCCGGCGCAGCACGATCCGGGCGAAGCATCCGGGTGCGGTGTGGCGGGCGTGCACGGCCAGCCGCCGGCCCGCCAGGTCGGGCAGGGAGGTCAGGCCGGGGCGCGCGAGAAACCAGAACAGCGGACGGTGTGTGTTGACACTGAGGGCGACCCAGGGGGTCCCGTCGGTGAGTCGTGACAACAGCGCCCGGCCCAGCCCGATGGTGGCGCAGCGGCGCAGCCGCTCCTCGTCCCAGGCGCAGCCGTCGTGCAGTGTGACGTGGACGCCCTCGTCGGCGTAGTAGTCGTGCTGGTCGGCGATGTAGGCGGCCAGTTCCTCGTGCAGGCCCCGCCCGACGTAGGCGAGATCGATGGTGTGCATGAACGCGAGCTGTTCCATCGGTTGGTGCCGGGCCCGGGAGAGCTGGACGGCGAGCCCGGACATGGCGTCGTCCAGGTCGACTCCGGGAGTTTCCACGAGTCCGTCGGTGTACAGGGCGAGGACGGTGCCGGGCGGCAGCGGGATCTCGGCGGAGGGATAGTCCGCGTCGGGGTCGATGCCGAGCAGCAGCCCGGGCGGCAGGGGAAGGACCTCGGCCTGTCCGTCCGGGTGGCGCAGGATCGGCGGGGGATGCCCGGCGGTGGCCAGGACGGCCCGGCGGTGTGCGAGATCGAGATGCGCGTACAGGCAGCTGGCGAAGCGGCCCTGGTCCAGGTCGACCAGCTGGCGGTTGGCCTGGGAGAAGGGCCTGCGCCGGCGCGGCTCCGGTGGCGGCGTGGGAGCGGATGGCGGGGCGGATCCGGCCCATGAGCGCGGCGGCGGTGACGCTGTGGCCCTGGACGTCACCGATGAACACGGCCGCGGTGGTCCCGTCCACCCGGACCAGGTCGTAGAAGTCGCCGCCGATGTCCATACCGCGGGCGGCGGGCAGGTAACGGGCGGCCGCATCCAGTCCCGGGACGTCGGGCAGCGAGTCGGGGAGCAGGGCCGCTTCGCTTGCAGGGTCTGCGCGAGCTCCTTGCTGCAGTCGTACAGGCGGGCCCGTTCCAGAGCCTGCGCGATCAGTCCCGCGAGCGCGGTGAAGACAACCCGTTCCTGTTCGGGGAAGGGGTGGGGGTGGTCGAAGGCGAACACGCACGAGCCCACCGGACGCCCGGAGGCGATCAGCGGCAGAAAGGCCCAGGCGTGCACATCTTCCTGATGGACGGCGGGCGGGTAGGCGCGGGACAGTTCCTCGAACGTGGCGAAGAAACTGGGCCGGCCGGTGGCGAGGACCCGGACCGGGGGTGCCGGGCAGGTCAGCGGAGCTCCGTCGAAGTACTCCAGGATTCCGGGGTTGTATCCGCGACGGCCGATGACGCGCATTCTGCCGTCCTCGGCCGCGAGCAGGGCCACGGTCCGGGCTCCGAAGGCCGGCAGTATCTCCTCGGTGATCAGGTCGACCACGTCGCGCACGCTCACCGCTTCGGACAGGGCGGCGGCCAGATGGAGTACCTGATAGACCTCGCCCAGGGGGATCGGCTTGCCCAGGAACGTCTCCGTCCTGGCGGGCCCGGCCCGTGAGGACGGGGACGGGCCGGTCGGCGAGATACGGACGCTCACCCCGGATCCATCGGGGTAGAGCTCGAAGGCGAGCCACTGGTCCGGCGGGCGCTCGGCGGTGAAGTAGGCGGGGCGGCGACTGGCCAGGGCGCTGCGGCAGCAGTCCTCGAAGGCGGAGTCGGTGCACCAGGACAGGGACCGCCACGGATGTGTACCGGTCAGATCGGGGATGCTGCCGCCGGGCAGAAGCGCGGCGGTGGCGCTGACGTAGGTGAACCTGCCCTCCAGGTCGAGCGAGCAGCTGCCCTCCGGGAACCGTTCGACGAGGTCCGCCGCGGCCAGCGCCTCGGCCGGCAGGCGTCTGCGGGCCGGCGGCTGGGGCAGGGTCCGCCGTGCCGTGCCGGTGACGATCGGTGCCGCGGCTGCCGCCCAGTGGTACGGAAGCGCGATCGCCGTGCGGGGATAGCGCCGGGCGAACTCCTCGGGGTCGGACAGCCAGACCAGCCGCCGTCGGTGCAGCGCCTCGGCCACCGGAACAGGACTGGACAGCGCCACCCGGGACCAGGGCGACAGAAACTCCGCCGGCAGGCCGGCGGTCACCTCCAGCCGCAGCGCCTGCCCGTCGGGCGCCAGCAGGAAGACCGCGCCCGCGAGCATCCCCGTGTCGCGCACGGCGAACTCCAGCAGCTGGTCCAGCTCCGCCCGGCGAATCGATCCGGAGGCGGGTGAGGACGGACGGGGGCCCGTAGGGCTGTACCGCGCCGTCTTCCCGCATGGCGCACATACCAGCACCGTACGTCCGCACCGGCCGACCTCGCGCGGGAGGACCGGCCGTGTCCCCATCGGTCCGGCATCCCTTGTCACAGATCTGCGCACTGTCCGGTCAATTGCCTGAAAAGGGGCAAGTAGGGATGAAATCTCGGCCAAATTCAGGTCCGGCATGGAGGACGGAGACAGAGCAGGGCTTGCCGCAGACATCCGCCCCGCCGCCATCTGACCGAGGACGACGATTCGATGATCGACAATGACGAACTGGTACCCGGTGGCCGGCCGAACATCCGCGAGCCCTCGGAGTCGGCGATCGCGATGCTCGACGAGCAGGGGACGGTGGTCGGATGGACACGGGCTGCTGAGCGGCTGGTCGGGTACTCCGCCGGCGATGTCGTGGGCCGGTCGGCCTCGGCCGTACTGCCGCACTCCGAAGAAGCGCCGACGACAGCGGAGTTCGTCGACCGGTGCCGTGCCCGGCGCGGCTGGTCGGGCACGACGACGGTACGGCACAGAGACGGTCACGGGCTCGACGTGAGCCTGCGGGTCTCGATGCTGTGGGGGCGCGGCGAAACGGTCCGGTGGCTCGTCTCCGTGACAGGCATCGGCGAAGCCTCCGGGGAGACGACGAACGGACTGGTACGGGAGTCGCTGCTCGCCCGCGTCCCCATGGGCATCGTCGTACGGGACCCGCAACTGCGGTGCACCTGGGTGAACGACACCATGGAGAGCCACGACGGCATCTCCCGCGAGCGACGGCTCGGACGCCGATTCACCGATGTGCGGCCGGGTGCCGAGGCCGAAACACTCGAGTCGGCGATGCGGGAGGTGATGCGGGGCGGGCCCGCCAAGGTCCAGGACCACCGGACGTGGCTGCCGTCGAGCCCGCGTCGGGAGCACGCGTACGCGGCCTCGATCTTCTGCCTCCAGGACGCCGACGGCCAGGTGCTCGGGGTGTGCGTCATCAGCGTCGATCTCACCGAGAGCAGGCGGGCGCGCGATCGCCTGGCCATCCTCAGCGAGGGCAGCACCCGCCTCGGCAGCAGCCTGGACGTGATGCGGACCAGCCAGGAACTGGCCGACCTGGCCGTGCCGTTGCTCGCCGACTACGTCGCCGTCGACCTCGAACAGTCGGTCCCGTTCGGCGAAGGGCCCCCGGTCCACATCGGCGCCACGGGCCAGCGCCTCCCCGTTTTCCGGCGCGCCGGTCTGGCCTCGATCCACCATGGGGTTCCGGAGTCCCCGTGGGCGCACGGTGAGGTGGTCCCCTGGCCGCCCGACTCACCCGTCACCGACGTCCTGTGCACCGGGATGCCCCACCTGGAGCCGATCCTGGACACCGCTCCGGGCACATGGATCGACCAGGACCCGGCGAGGGCGCAGAAGATCCACGAGAACGGCATCCACTCCATGATGCTCATACCCATCCGTGCGCGGCGTGTCCTGCTGGGCATGGTCCTGTTCGTCCGCACCTCGGACCCGGGACCGTTCCAGGAGATCGATGTGCTCCTCGCCGAGGAACTGGTCAGCCGCGCCGCTCTGGCGCTGGACAACGCGCGCCAGTACGCCCGTGAGCACAGCGCTGCCCTCGCCCTCCAGCGGAACCTGCTCCCGCACCGTCTGAAGGGCGGCGCAGCGGTCGAGACGGCGTCCCGTTACCTTCCCGCCGACCTGGATCACGGCGTCGGGGGCGACTGGTTCGACGTGATCCCGCTGTCCGGCGCCCGGGTGGCCCTCGTCGTCGGCGATGTGGTCGGACACGGGATCAACGCCGCCGCGACCATGGGCCGGCTCCGCACCGCCGTACGCACCCTCGCCGACATGGAGCTGGCCCCCGACGAACTGCTGACCCACCTCGACGACACGGTCCAGCGGCTGGCCGAGGACGACGCCGACGCTGCGGAGCGGTACTCCCCGGCTGTGGGCGCCACCTGTCTGTACGCGGTCTACGACTCGGTCACCCGCCGCTGCGCCATGGCGCGGGCCGGGCACCCACCGCCCGCGATCATCGACGCGCAGGGGCGGGTCGCCTTTCCCGACCTGCCCACCGGAACCCCGCTGGGCATGGGACTGGGCGTCCCCTTCGAGGCCGCCGAGCTGGAACTGGCCGAGGGAAGTCTCCTCGGCCTGTACACCGACGGCCTCATCGAGACCCGCGACCACGACATCGACGTGGGTATGCACCGCCTGGGCACCGCCCTGGCAGAGCCGGGCCGCTCCCTGGAAGACGTCTGCAGCCGCGCGATGGAGACCCTCCCGGGGCAGGCACCCTCCGACGACGCCACGCTGCTCCTCGTCCGGACCCGGACGATCAGCCCTGACCAGGTGGCCTCCTGGACGCTGCCCAGCGACCAGACCGCCGCTCGCAGCGCCCGGTGCATGGCTGCCCGTCAGCTGGACGAATGGGGCCTGGGGGATCTCGAGGACGCCACGAAGCTGATCGTCAGTGAACTGGTCACCAACGCCGTCCGCCACGGCAGCGGCCGTATCACCCTGCGCCTGATCCGGCACCAGGTCCTGACCTGCGAAGTGTTCGACGCGAGCGCATGCTCGCCACGTCTGCGCAGCGCACGCACCAGTGACGAGAACGGCCGCGGCCTCTTCCTGGTCGCCCAGGTGTCCCGCAGGTGGGGTTTCCGCTCCGTAGCGGGTGGCAAGGTCGTCTGGGCCGAAGAAGAACTGGCCCCCGCATCGGCACCCGGACAGAGGCTTGGGGTACCACCCGTCATCGAGAAGCTCCCCGCGCTCGCCCCCACATCGCCGCCGACACCCGCGGACCGCGTCGTCGTCGCGGGACGCGGTCCCGTGCCCCGGTGATGCGTCCGCCCGGGTCCGGGCCTCAGGCGATTCGCCGCCCGAGGAATCCCGTCCCCGTTCCCGGCCGATCACAGGGGGACCGGCGTTGAGGGCCCATGTGGCCTGCGGCATGCTTGCCCCATGCGCAGCACAGCCCCCTCGGGCGCCCTGGACCCCGGGCGCGGTGACCAGGGTGGGACCGGGTTGCGCCTCAGAGGACGGGACCGTGAGATCGCGGCTGTCCGCGAGGCCCTGGCGACGGTGCGTGGCGGACGGGGCGCCTGTGTCGTCGTGGAAGGCGTACCCGGCGTCGGCAAGAGCCGGTTGCTCGCGGAGCTGGACGATCGGGCGCGGCGGTGCGGGTTCGAGGTGGTCTCGGTACGGGCCGACGAGTTCGACCAGTACGCGGCAGGAGCCGCCCTGCAGTCCGCCTTGCAGGCCTTTGGCGGTTCCGCCCGAGCCGCCGCGACCGCGGACGACCAGCGGCTCTGGCTGCTGGACAGCATCGCGGACGCCCTGGAGGACCGGGCTCAGGGCGCCCCGGTGCTCGTGCTCGTGGACGACGCGCAGTGGGCGGACCCGGCCACGCTCTTCGCACTGCGCACCCTGCCGGGACGACTGGCCGCATCGCCGATCCTGTGGGTGCTGGCGGTACGGTCGGAGACCGAGCGGCCGACCGTGGCCAGGGTGCGGGAGGACCTCGAACGCCTCGGAGCCCGCTGGCTGACCCTCGGTCCGCTGCCACAGCAGGAACTGGAGCACATCGCGGCCGACGTGCTCGGGGAGAACCCGTCGCCCGCTCTGGCCAGGATGCTGCGGGGCGTCGCGGGCAATCCGTTCCTGGCGATCGAGCTGGTGCGCTCCGTGGCCGCCGCGGACGCCGGGAAAGCGGAGGGGGGCGTGGCCGGCCGCCTGTACCACGACATCCCGGTCGGCTTCAGGTTGAGCGTCGCCGCACGGCTGGAGCAGCTCCCGGAGGACGCCGTACGCCTGCTCCAGATCGGCTCCGTCCTCGGCCGCGAGTTCGACTTCGGCACGGCCGCCCGCATGCTCGGCAGACAGGTCGGCAGCCTGCTGTCAGGCGTGGAGGCCGCCCTCAACGCCGGTCTGCTCTCGGCGGACGGCCCGCGACTCGCCTTCCGTCACGACCTCATGCGGCAGGCCGTCCACGAGAACCTGCCGCAGGCCGTACGGACCGCTCTGCACCGGGAGGCCGCCGAGAGCCTGCGCGCCACCGGGGCACGATCGGCGGAGGTGGCCTGGCATGTCGTCATGGCGGGCGGCCCGGTCGACGACGACGCCGTGACCACGCTGCACACCGCCGTACGGGATCTGTCGGCGACGGCACCCGACGCTGCCGCGGACTTCGCCCAGCGGGCCGCCGGCCTGCTGTCCCCGCGCGACCGGCGTCGTGTCGGCCTGCTGACCGACGCCGCCGAGTACCTCGGCCGGACCCGCCGGGTGCACGAGGCGCTCGATCTGGTCGACGCCGCTCTGTCGGACGGCCTCGAGCCGCTGCAGGAGGCGAACCTGCGCCTGGTGGCCGCCGAGATCCATCAGGCCGCGGGCGACGACTGCGCCGCGATGAGACACGTCCAGAAGGCCCTCGACCTGCCCGGGCTGCCGTCCGAACTGCGGGTCCGGCTGCTGAAGACCGAGGCGATGGGCCACGTGCACCTCGGGAACATCACCGCTGCCGAGCAGACGGACCCCGGGCTGGTCGAGGCCGCCTACCGGAGCCACGATCCGGCCGTCGTCGTCAGTGTCATGGTGTTCCAGTCGCAGACGTTCTTCTACCGTGGGCGCCTGGCCCGGGCCCTGGAGCTTGCCGAGGAAGCCACCGAACGTGCCCGCACCGAGCCCACCGTGCCCTATCTGCGGCCCCCGAGGATTCCGGCGCTGTGGCTGGCCACGCTGCTGACCACCACCGACCGGCTCGCGGACACCGAGCGGATCCTGCGGCAGGGTCAGCAGGAAGCGGAGGCGCTGGGCCTGGGCTGGTCACTTCCTCATTGGCATGCCCGCCGTGCCTGCGCACTGCTCGAACAGGGTGCTCTGGACGACGCGGCCGTGGAGGCCGAGGCCGGCCTGGCGGTGGCGGACGAACTCGAGATCACCCAGCCGAATCCGCTGGCCCGCTCCGTGCTGGCACTGGTGGAGATCAGGCGCGGTGGCCTCGCCAGGGCGAGGGACCACCTCCGCGCCGCCGAAGCCGGCTCCGGCACGAACGCGCAGCGGTACGGCCTGTGGGTGTCGCTCGCGCGCGCCGGCCTGGCGGACGCGGAGAACCAGGACACGGCAGCGGCAGCGCTCATGGGTGGTTTCGACGACCGTGAGCCGACGCGGCTGCTCGCCCTGTCGCCGTCCCACTGGCCCGGAATCGTGCGTATCGCGCTGCGCGGCGCGGAGCCGTCGATCGCGCAGGCCGTGTCCGGCGCACTGCGCACACTGACCGCCCGGGACGACAGCCAGGAGATCATCGGGGCCGTCCGCGCCCACGTGGACGGCCTTCTCCACAGCGACCCCCGTGCGCTCATGTCCGCCATCACCGGTTACCGGAGCACCGGCAGGCGACTGGTGCTGGCCGCGGCGTACGAGGACCTCGGCGAACTCCTGGCCACATCGGCCGATACGGCGCCCGCGATCCCGAACCTCGAAGAAGCGGGCCGGCTGGCGCTGGCCTCGGGAGCCCTGCGCGACCACGAACGGATCGGACGGCGTCTGCGGCAACTCGGCGTTCCCGCGGGCGCCCCGAGCCATGACACGATCGGCCCTCCGGGGTGGAGCAGCCTGACCGAATCCGAGCGGAAACTGATCCCGCTCGTCGTGGACGGTCTCACCAACCGGGCCATCGCCGACCGGCTCTATGTGTCCGTGCACACCGTCAACACCCACATGCGGCACATCTTCACCAAGCTCGGCATCAACACCCGTGTCGAACTGACCCGGTTGGCCGTCGAGCGGGGCGAGCGGGGCGACATCGCCGACGGGACCGGGTGAGCGGTGCCCCTGCCCCGGACAGGGACGCGTTCACTCAGCCTCCGGGGTCACCGGTTCGACCCCGGGCTCCGGGTTCATCGCGCTCCTGCTCTGCCGGAGGATCTCCTGGACATGCAATTCGACCTGCTTCGGGTCCAGGCCGAGCGCCTTGCCCATGTGCACGGCCCAGACCTCTGCGCGAACGTTGGTCTCGAAAACCAGATCGGCCCGGATGTTCTCCCTCGCGGCCTGCCGGTTCTGGCTCACCATCACGAACGTGGACAGGAAGATGGCCTCCAGGCTCACGATCATGGTGAGAAGCCCGAACGGGTAAGGGTCGAAGACCTCTGCCGGGCCGAACAGGCTCAGGTTGAGGGCGATCCACACCGCGAACCAGACTGTGTGGACGTAGACGAACCCCATCGTGCCCGCGAACGCGGTGATCGCGTCCGCGAACCGGTCCTGCGACGTGCGCATCCTGGCGAACACCAACCGCTCGTGGCGCAGGCGGGGGCCGCGGCGGTGGCCGCCGTCGGGAGCGGAGCTCCGCCGGAAACCGGGGGCATCAGGGTCTGCGGTCATTCCCGGCTCACACGAAGGCGCTCTGCCCGGTGATGGACTTGCCGACGATGAGGGTCTGCATCTGGCGGGTGCCCTCGTAGGAGTAGAGGGCCTCGGCGTCGGCGAAGAAGCGTGCGATGTCGTAGTCGAGGACGATGCCGTTGCCGCCGAAGATCTCGCGGCCGGCCGCGACGACCTCCCGCATCCGGGACGTGGTGAACCCCTTGGCCAGTGCCGAGTGGTCGTCGCGGAAGACGCCCTGGTCCTGCAGCCGGGCGAGCTGCACCAGCATGCCCCACGAGGCTGTGATGTCGCCCAGGCTCTTCACCAGCAGGTCCTGCACCATCTGGAACCCGGCGATCGGACGGCCGAACTGCCGGCGCTCCTTGGCGTAGGCGAGCGCGAGCTCATAGGCGCCGATCATGACACCCAGAGCCTGCCAGGCGACTCCGCTGCGTGTGAAGCGCAGGATCTCCGCGACGTCTCTGAAGGAGTTGATGTTCTGGAGGCGGTTGGCCTCCGGCACATGTACGTCGGTGAGGGTGATCTCGGCGTTCTGTACGATCCGCAGCGCGATCTTGCCCTCGATCTTCACCGGCACGAAGCCGGGGGTGCCCTTCTCCACGACGAAGCCCTTGACCTGGTTGTCGTGCACGTCCCGTGCCCACACCACGACGTGGTCGGCGAAGGTGGCGTTGCCGATCCACCTCTTCGCGCCGTTGAGGACCCAGGTGTCGCCCTTGAGTTCGGCGGTGGTGCGCATGCCACCGGAGACGTCGGAGCCGCCCAGCGGCTCGGTCATGGCGAAGGCGCCGATCTTCTCCATCGAGGCCATGGCGGGCAGCCATCGATCCCGCTGTTCCTGGTCGCCGCCGGTGTGGATGGAATAGAAGCTGAGCCCGTTGTGGACGCCGAAGAAGGTGGCGACCGAGGCGTCGACGCGGCTCATCTCCATCGCGAGCATGCCGCCGAGCAGGTGGCTCACGGCGGGCAGGTGCTCACCGTAACCCTCGTAGGACAGGGCGTTCAGCCCGCTCCCGCGGAACTTCTCTATCAGCTCCACGGGGAACTCGCCCTTGTCCCAGTACCCGTTGACCAGCGGCTTGACTTCGTCGTGCAGGAAGGCGCGGGCCTTGAGCAGTATCTTGCGTTCGTCGTCCGGGAGCAGCGTCTCGTAGCGGTAGAAGTCGGCGCCCAGCAGCTCGTCCGGCGGTGCCGGGGGAGTGGTGGTCAAGTCAGTTCTCCTTTCGGTGGCGGACATGGCGGAGATCCAGGACTCCAGACCACCAATTGACCGACCGGCGAACCCGTTTGTGACGGCCTGGAGGTCAATGGGCCATCAGGAGCATGACCACCGTGCCCAGGGCCGTCACTCCGTCCCAGAAGCGGTTGCAGGCGCCCTTGAGACAGGTGGAGGTGCCGGACGCTTCCGCGGTTTTGCGCAGTGCGGGCATGTCACGGGTCAGCGAGCGAAGCGCACAGGTGAGGAGGTACAGCGCCAACACTCCTGTGACGACGCTGCCGGCCCTCGACTGCCCCAAGGAGTGGCCGAGATGCAGGGCCGGGTCCGCTGTCGGAACGCCCTCGGCCATGGTCTGGTGCGAATGGCCCGCCGCGCGGTACGACATCCAGGTCATCGCCGCCATGCCGACCGCGTACGGGAGTCTCCGCGCGGTCGCCGACAACTGCCGCTCCCGGCCGCTCCTGACGGCGGTCAGCGGGAACCACAGCGCGGCGCAGGCGAAGAAGACCGACTGCGGCAGCCCCGGCAGGGCGCTGCCCCAGCTCCACGGCATCACCGCCATGGCCAGGGCCATGGCGGCGTGCAGCAGATGGTCGATGCGGCTGCGGCAACCAGGAGCACGTGTCAGAACGGCCTGCCGGAGCGCGCGGACGGCGGCGGCCGCGAACAGGGCGGTCAGCATGCAGGGGACGACTTCTGTGGCACTCATGCCGAATCGCGCCCTCCCGCGGAGCGTTCAGGATCCGCCTCGGAACTGCATTGTGTGAGGGGGGTGTTGGTCAACGCGTGGGTCGCGGGGCGCGCAGCTGGGCCCGTTCGGCCAGTTCCTTCTCGTCGACCAGTTCGAGCATGGGCGCGCCCGGCGCGCACATCATGGTCACGACGAACCGGGTCCGGGCATCCGCCAGCGCGTTGCCGTCCTGGTAATGGATCACATCACCCCCCGGCTCCCAGAACGTCCCGCCGGCTTCGATCACGCGCTCGGGCTCGCCCTCTAGCTCGAAGCGGACCGCTCCCTCCAGGACGTACCCGAAGGCCGGTCCCGAGTGGCGGTGCGGCGGCGTCCCCGGATCTCCGGGCCCCCACTCGATATGAAGGGTCATCGCCGACGCACCCTCGGGAACGGTGAACGGTGCGGCGTCCTGAAGCACCGTCGCCGCCGTCTTCCACGCTTCCGACAGGGACTGCTCACCGTGACCGTGCACTGCATCCTTGTCCGGCATTGTGTTGCACCTCCGTAGATCCACCATGCCTTGAGCCAGACATACCTCGCGAAAGGTCCGTCCCGGGGCAGACATACCGTTGGCCGACCGCGTGTTCCCACGTCCTGGTCCCACGCACGTTCATTGGTGATGACCGAGTACACGGGGAATCCGTGACACACCTACGGACTCGGCCGGAGGGCGACGCCCAGCAGTTCCTCGAGCCGTGTCGTGGAGCGCTCTGGGCTGCGGTGCAGGACAGTGGCCATTCCCAGTGCCTCGGCGGGCGGCAGGTTCGCCGCGTTGTCGTCGACGAAGACGCACTCCCCGCCGGGCACTTCGAGCATCTTGAGGATGAGCTCGTACACCGCCGGCTCCGGTTTGCGCAGTCCGTGCCACTCGGAGATGAGCACCGCGTCGAAGGCCGCGTCGAGGTCGAAACCCCGATACATGTTCCACGGCGCCAGGCCCATGCTGTTGGACAGCAGACCGGTTCTCAGTCCGCAGGCGCGGGCCCGAGCCACCACCGACACCATGGCTTCGTCGAGGCGGGAATCCGCGAAGACCCGGCCCAGCAGGCCGGTGCCGTCGATGCCCAGCATCCGGCCCAGGCGGCGGTTCCAGTCGAGCTGAGTGGCCCTGCCGCGTTCGAGGTCGTGAGTGAGCTCGACCATCGCCGGATCCCGATACCAGGTCCGCTCCACCGCTCCTTCGGGAAGGCCTTCACGGATTTCGAAGCCACGCACCGCGTCATCGAGCGATGTGGTGAGCACACCGCCGAAGTCGACTATGAGACATGTTCTCGGCACAGTCGTTCGAACCTCTCGCTCTCTGCCGACCTCCGTTGCCGCGCTGTTCATCGCGGGTGTCTGCCGGCGATCTCCCGGTACTCCTGCGCCGTCGGCTTGGGGATCTGCGCGCCTTCGCCGTAGAGGGCGCGGCTGAACGTGACCCGCAAGCGCCGGGCGAAGCCGGTGCCGGCGCCACGGCCTCCCGCGTTGCCGTTCGAGCCGGGCGCGATCGGCGGGTATTGCTCATGCTGGGTGAGAAGGTGGAGATCCTCCTGGCGGAGAGGCTCGTGCAACTCGACGAACTCGCCGTGCGGCAAGCGCTTGATGACACCGGTCTCACGGCCGTGCAGCACCATGTCGCGGTCTCTGCGTTGCAGGCCGAGGGCACACCGCTTCGCCACGGCATAGGCCGCGAGGGGTGCGGCGAAGAGCCCGACGCGGACCGCCCACGTCACCGATTCGACCGAGACATGGAACCGGGTGGCGATGATGTCGTTCGCTGCGCCGATGAGCGACACCAGATAGAAGCTGATCCAGGCGACACCGAGCGCCGTTCGCACCGGGCGGTTGCGCGGCCTGTCGAGAAGGTGCTGTTCGCGATCGTCCCCGGTCACCCAGGACTCGATGAACGGATATACGCCCATGGCCAGGAAGAGGCCGACGCCCACCGCAAGTGGTATCAGGTTGTCCAGCGCCAGGGTGTGGCCCCAGAAGTCGATCTCCCAGCCGGGCATGACGCGCAGGAGTCCGTCCGCCACGCCCATGTACCAGTCGGGCTGCGATCCGGCCGACACCTGGTCGGCACGGTAAGGGCCGTACAGCCAGATGGGATTGATCTGCGCGAGTGCGGCGACGGTGAAGATGGCGCCGGCGACCAGCAGGAAGAAGCCCGCGGACTTCACCGCCCGCACCTTGACCGGCAGGCCCACGACATTCTTGTTGGTCCGCCCCGGGCCCGGATACTGCGTGTGCTTGTGATGGAGCAGCAGGATCAGATGGGCCACGAGCAGTCCCACCATGATGGCGGGGATGATCAGAACATGGATCGTGTTGAAGCGTGCGACCAGTTCAGCGCCCGGGAACTCACCTCCGAAGAGAAACATCGAGAGGTAGGTTCCGACGATCGGTAGGGAAAGGATCGTTCCGTTCACGACGGCGAGCCCGGTTCCGGAGAGCAGGTCGTCCGGAAGGTCGTATCCGGTCAGCCCTCCGAACATTCCGAGGACCAGCAGGAGGAACCCGAACAGCCACTGGAATTCACGGGGTTTACGGAAGGCGCCGGTGAAGAAGACGCGCAGCATATGGACGAGCATGGCGCCGATGAACACCAGGGCCGCCCAGTGATGGGCCTGCCGGATCAGCAGGCCGCCCCGGACGTCGAAGGAGAGGTGCATGGTCGAGTCGAACGCCTCCGACACCGTCTGCCCCCGCAACGGCATGTAACTGCCGTTGTACTGCACCTCTTTCATCGACGGATGGAAGTACAGGGTCAGATAGACCCCCGTCACGACGATCACGACGAAACTGTAGAGACAGATCTCTCCCAGCAGGAAGGACCAGTGGTCCGGGAAAGCCCTGCGTGCCTTGTTCCGGATCAGGCTGTACGGGCCCAGACGGCCATCTGCCCAGCGGGCGATTCTCTCCCCATCGCCTCCTTCGCCCGCTCCCTTTGTCCGGCTCTGATCATCCATGCCCCTGCAACCATTCCTCATCCGGCCCGAAAGGGGCGCTCTTGGCCTTACGGAATCCATGCCTCTGGGCTTCGCGCAGGCGCATGACTGCTTCCACTCCTATGACCGGACATGAGGCATGGATGTGACATGCGTGGCGGCGAGGTGGTGCTCGCCGCTGTCGCAGTGCCGCGCTCAGACCACGATCTTGCGCGGGTTGAAGTTGCCGCCCGGGTCGGCGGCGTCGAAGAGGCCCGACATGATCGCGACACCCTGCGTCGAGATGTCCTCCTCCAGCCAGGGCGCGTGCTCCAGGCCCACTCCGTGGTGGTGCGAGATCGTTCCGCCGGCGTCGACGAACGCCTGCTGGATCGCCCGCTTGACGGTGTCGTACTCGCCGAGCGGGTCGCCGCCGAACACGAAGGCGAAAGTGAAGTAGAGGCATGCCCCGGAGTGGTACGAGTGGGACATGTGTGACATCGTCCAGCCCTTGTGGCCGATCTTCTCGTAGGCACGGTCGGCCGCCTCGTAGACCGCCGCGTGGATGCCGCGGAGCTTCGACCACGAACCGGCGGTCTCGCTCACGTCGCCGGCGGCACCGTGGTCGAGCAGGAAGTCGCGGATGTACGGCGTGTCGAACTTCTTCTGGTCGTAGAGCGCACCGGGTCCCTTGCCGACGCCGATGCCGTGATGCCTGCGCACGATCCGGTCGACGAGCGACTTCTGCCGTTTCGCGTGCGCCCCGTCGCCCTCGAAGCCGATGAAGGAGAGGCACATCTCGTCGAGGTCCCAGCCACGCCTCTTGAGATACGCCATGAGGCCGGCCTGTGCCTTCTTCCGAATCCCCGTCGACTCCTTGCTCGTCGCCAGGGAGAAGGCCGTCTCGTGCGCGTCCGAGATACGGGTGACCGAGGGCGAGACGTCGCTCTCGGCGATCTCCTGCATCGCGGCGAGCCCGTGGTCGAGGTTCTTGAAGAAGTAGGCCTGGATGGCCCGCTTCTCGGGGAGCCGGTGCACCTGCACCGTGACCTCGGTGATGACGCCGAGCCGCCCCTCCGAGCCCACCACCATCTCCCGCACGCTCGGCCCGGTCGACGCGCTCGGCACGGCACGGATCGCGAGGACCCCGCCGGCCCGCACGACACGCAGCCCCTTGACGATGTCCGCGATGTCGCCGTACTTGTCCGACTGCATGCCGGACGAGCGAGTGGCGACCCACCCGCCGAGCGTCGAGTGCGTGAACGAGTCGGGGAAGTGCCCCATCGTCCAGCCGTCCCGGTTGAGTTGAGCCTCGAGATCGGGGCCCAGGGCACCGGCCTGGATGCGTGCCAGGCCGGAGTCGGCGTCGATCTCCAGCACCCGGTCGAGGCGGCCGAGGTCGAGTGAGACGACCACCCGCGACTCGTCCCGGTGAGGCTCCAGGCTGCCCGCGATATTGCTGCCGCCCCCGAAGGGGATGATCACGGCGTCCGCGGCGACGGCCGCTTCGACGACGCTCCGCACCTCCGTCTCGTCGGCCGGGTAGACGACCACATCGGGAGTGCGCGCGATCTCGCCGGCTCGGATGCGGACCAGGTCACGCAGGCTCTTGCCGTAGGTGTGGACGACCCGGGACAGGTCGTCGACGACGGTGTTCCCGGCTCCGACGACGCCGCTCAGAACCGCGACGAACTCCTTCGGTGCCACCGAGGCCGGCACCATCAGCTGCGAGAAGTAGGGCCGTTCGGTGCGCTCGCCCGCCCGGAGATCGAGACCGATGGCCTGCTGTACGAACGGCGCGAAACCGGGCTTGTCCTCGTGTCGGAAGGCGACACCTTCCACGCCCCAGCCCCACCACTTCATGTGTTTCACCTCACCGGTGCGCATCGCGTCGGTGCGGTCGGCGGGTTCGGTCACGAACGGTCTCCTTCAAGTACACGATGTGAGGTGGCATGCGTGCCGAGGATGCGGTCGGAGTGCTCCTCGGACAGGGCGGCGATCGTCGAGCGGATGCGTTCGGTGAACTCGCTTCTCAACTCTCCGGGAAGCGCGGTGAGCGGTTCGCCGAACACGACCCCGACCGGCAGGCGGCCCGGTTTGGGCCAGTTCGATCCGCGAGGATGCGCCTCATGTGCGCCGATGACCGCGACGGGGAGCACCGGCACCTCGGCCGCCGAGGCCAGCGCCGCCGCCCCCGGCTTGAACGCCCCGAGCGATCCGTCGCGCGAACGGGTCCCCTCGGGAAAGATCAGGAGAGGCACTCCCCGGTTCAGCAAGGCCTTGGCGCTCACGCCGCGCGCGCTCCCTCCGGTGCGGTCGACCGGGAAGGCGTTGAAGAAGAGAGCCGTGAGGCCGCGCCGCCGCCACACGTCGAAGAAGTAGTCGGCGGCGGCTCCCACCGCGAGGTGGCGCGCCAGCCGGCGCGGCAGCGCGCCCATGATGAGTGGTGTGTCGAGGTGCGAGGTGTGATTGGCGACGACGACATAGGCGTCCTCGACGTTCGCCAAGCGCTCGCGCCCCAGTACTGTCACGCTGGTCACGCTCCAGACGAGCGGCTTCAGCAGCCCCCGCTGGGCGACGAAACGCGCCGCAGCGTGAGAGCGTGAGGTGAAACGGTCGCGTATCGCCGCAGGCATCCGCTTCCTTTCCGTGCGGGCTCGCCCGCACTGCTTCTTTCAGTGAGTGGGACTGTCGTTGCGGCTGGACGAGATCCGTCGCGAGATCCACCGGACCGTGCGGCGTGGAAGATGACGTGTGAACCAGATGAGCAACCGGTATCGGAAACTCGGCAGGGAGATCACCCGTCCGCGACGCACGTCGCGCAGACTCGTCTCGACGACTGTCCGGGCGTCGAGCCAGAGGAAGTCCGGAATGCTCGACGACCGGATTCCGGCCCGCGTGTGGAACTCCGTGCGGACCCAGCCCGGACAGAGTGCCGTCACGGTGACGCCCGTTCCGTGGAGCTCGTTCGCCAGGCTCTCCGTCAGCGAGGTCACGAAGGCCTTGACGGCCGAATAGCTCCCCATCGTGACGAACCCGGCCGTGCTCGAAACATTGACGATCGCACCGTGCCCGCGCTCGCGCATGGCCCGCCCGGCGGTGCCGGCGAGCACCAGCACCGCGCGCCCCATGACCTCGATCGCCCGGTCGTGCGGAGCGGTGTCGGCCGAGGTCATCGCCGCGTGCACACCGAAACCGGCGTTGTTCACCAGCATGTCCACCGGACGGGCGGGGTCCTCCAGCCGGGCGGCGACACGCTCGACGTCGGCACGATCGGACAGGTCGGCGGGCAGCACCTCGACAGCACGGCCCCGGGATCCGAGCTCGGCCGCCATCCGGCCGAGCCGCTCCCTGTCGCGCGCCACCAGGACAAGGTCCCAGCCACGGTCCGCCAGCATGCGGGCGAACTCCGCTCCGATACCCGATGTGGCACCGGTGACCAGGGCGACCCGTATGCGGCTCAGCACAGTTTCCTGTGCCATCTGATCGCCACGGTCGTGCGGCAGCCGATGGCTGAGTTCTCGCGCATGACACACCTTTCGTCTCTCGGCTCATTCCGATAGACCGGGCACGCATTCGTCTTGTGACACGAGACTCCGCCGCCACGCGGAGCCAAGTCAGGTGTCACACATGCGCCGGTTGCCCGGTCTCTCGTGACGGCCCCGACGGCTCATCGCACGATCCGGGGCCTCTGCAGAGTCACCCCCGCTCCCGCGCCAGAAAGTCCGTGCATGAACTCGAAAAACGACACGACGACCGCGCCGCCCGATTCAGCGGGCTTCGACGTGCGTGAGTTCGCCCGTACGGCACACGGCAACCACCGCGGAACGCTCGACCTCGATTCGCTCGCCGACGAGCCGCTCGACGCCGAATCCGTCCGGCTCGTCCGCGCGTTGCGCGACATGGAACGTACGACGCTGCACCGGGTGCGCGACCTGCTCGTCACGGCGACACACAAGGACGCCCGGGTCACCGCGTTCCTCACCACGTGGATGTTCGAGAAGTTCTGGATCGCCGACGCCCTCGACGCAGTCCTGGACGCCTCACCCGCCGCCCGCGACCTCCCTGCGAGCGCCGGTCCGGCACGGCGGGTATGGGCGGAGCGCCGCGAGCGCCGTGGCCCGGTCCTGCGTTCCCTCGCAGCCAACTTCACCGGTACGCAGATCGTGGCCGAGCACGTGACGACGGGCCTCGTGGACGAGTGGATCACGCAGGCGGCCTATCGGCGTCTCGCCGGCGTGTCCTGCGCGATGGCGTCGATCATCGACCCCGTGGTGGAGATCAAGCACCGCCACATCCGCTTCCTCGCCGCGGAGGCGGAGCGGCGACTCGGGTACTCGGCCCGCGCCCGGCGCATCACCAACCGAGCCCTGCGGCACAGCGCCTGGCCGCTCGGCTCGGTCGACCGAGCCGAGCACGAACGCACCTTCTTCGAACGTCATGTCTTCGGCGACCAGAGCGGACGAGCCGAGGCGCGCCGTATCCGCGCGATGGTCGCCGCGCTCCCCGGCATCCGTCCCGGTGTCGCATCCACCGTGGAATCGAGGCTCCTTCCGTGACATCGCACACCGCGAAGACCGAACTCGGCACTGCGCACATCCTGCTGACCGGCGCGACCGGCTTCGTCGGCCAGGCCGTGCTCGAGCGGCTGCTCACCGATCACCCGGCCACCCACGTCTGGCTCCTCGTGCGCGGGAAGGGCAGTCAGACCGGGCAGGACCGGCTCCGGCAGCTGCTGCGCAAACCCGTGTTCGCGCGCTGGCGGGACGCCGTGGGCGCCGAAGAGGCCGAGCGCATCGTCCGTGAGCGGATCACCGTGCTCGACGGCAGCATGACCGGCATTCCCGAGCTGCCCTCCCACCTCGACGTCGTCATCCACTCGGCGTCGACCGTCTCGTTCGACCCGCCCATCCACGAGGCGTTCGACACCAACGTCAACGGCGCCGTAAGCCTCTACGAGGCCCTGCTCGCGTCCGGATCCGACCCGCACGTCGTCCATGTGTCGACCTGTTACGTCGGGGGACTCCGGCGCGGTGTGGTGCCCGAGGCCAAGCTGGAGCACGACGTCGACTGGCACACCGAGTGGACCTTGGCGGCGCAGGCGCACGAGCGCACCGAACTCGCCTCGCGGGAGCCGGCGATGCTCGAGCCGTTCATGTCCCGCGCCCGCGGCGACCACGGAAAGGAGGGCCCGATCGCGGCGGCCCGCGCGAGCGAGAACGCGCGGCGCGAGTGGGTGCGTTCCCAACTCGTCGCCGCCGGCCGGCGGCGTGCGCAGAGTCTGGGGTGGACGGACGTCTACACGCTGACGAAGGCACTCGCCGAACGCGCCGCGGAAGACCTCTGGGGCGAGGCCGGACACCGGCTCTCGGTGGTCCGGCCCGCGATCATCGAGAGCGCCCTCCAGCATCCGTTCCCCGGCTGGATCGACGGCTTCAAGGTCGCCGATCCGCTGATCTTCGCCTACGGCCGCGGCGAGTTGCCGGACTTCCCGGGACTGCCCGACTCGATCCTCGATGTCATCCCCGTCGACTTCGTCGTCAACGCCATTCTCGCCGTGGCGGCCAACCCGGCCCCCGCCGACGAGCCGAGGTACTTCCACATCGCCTCGGGCGCGTCGAATCCGCTGCCCTTCCACCGCATGTACGAGAACGTACGCGACTACTACACGCAGCACCCGGTGCCCAAGGGCGACGGCTTCGTCGAAGTGCCGGCCTGGAAGTTCGCGGGCGAGCGCAAGTTCGACCGAGGCCTTCTGCTGGCGCGGAAGAAGGCCGACCTGTGGGACGCCGCGCTGCGGCTGATGCCGAACGACGAACGCAAGCGCGCTCTCGCGACCAGGAACGCCAAGCTGCGCGCCGGCATCGCCACCCTCGGCAACTTCATCGACCTCTACCGCGCGTACGCGCAGACCGAGATCGTCTTCGACGACCGCAACACCCGCGCGCTGAACGCCGCCCTTCCGGCCGAGGTGCGCGAGGACCGCGGCTTCGACGTGGAGCGGATCGACTGGGAGGAGTACCTGCAGAAGGTGCACCTGCCCGCCATCGGCGAGCTGACGGCGGCCTACCGTCGGCGCAAGGCCGCGGCCGCCCGGCCGGCGCACGCCCGCGCGCAACGCGAACTGCCGCGGCGCACCGACGTGGTCGCCGTCTTCGACCTCGAACGGACCGTCGTCGACTCCAACATCGTCGAGCAGTACCTCTGGGTGCGCACCGCGGGCTTCCGCAAGGCGGCCTGGCCGAAGGAGGTGGCGGACCTGCTCGCCTCGCTGCCCGGCTACCTCCGCGCGGAGCGGCGGGACCGCGGTGAGTTCATCCGCGCCTTCCTGCGCCGCTACCGCGGCATGCCCATCGCCCGTCTGGAGGAGGTCGTACGGCGCGGCTACGCCGACACGATGCTGCGGCACACGAGCGCGGACGCCCTGGCGCGTATCCGTGAGCACCGAGCGGCAGGTCACCGTACGGTCCTGGTCACCGGCTCCATCGGCCTGCTCGCCGCTCCGCTCGCCGGCCTGTTCGACGAGGTCGTCGGGAGCTCCATGCACGTGCGGGACGGTGTGCTCACCGGCTACCTCGCGAAGCCGCCGCTCGTCGACGAGGCGAGGGCCGCGTGGCTGCAGCGTTACGCGGAGACGGGCGGCTACGACCTCGCGGCCTCCTACGGCTACGGCGACAGCCACTCCGACCTGCCGTGGCTGTCGCTGCTGGGCAGGCCCTCGGCGATCAACCCCGACGTCGGACTGGCCCGCGAGGCGCACAAGAGGGACTGGGCCATCCACCGCTGGAAGAGCGGCGGTTCGGGTGTGCGCCGCGACGTCATGGCGGCACGGGCGACGATCCCGACGCGCACCGACGAGAAGAGCGGCTGATGGCTTTCGACATAGACAAGTACACGAAGAACTCCACCGGTGTGCAGTGGGCCGACCTCGACTTCGACGAGTTCGAGCGCGACCCGCTGCCCGAGGAGACGCTGCGCACGCTGCGCTACATGTGCGACATCGAGTACCACACGGTCTGCTACCTGCGTGATCTGCTGACGACCCCGTCCCACGACGAGCCCGCGGTGGGCGCCTTCATGACGATGTGGAACCGCGAGGAGTTCTGGCACGGCGAAGCGCTCGCGGCCGTGCTGGAGCGGCACGGCCTCCGAGTCGACTTCGACGAGCTCAAGGCGACCCGTCTGAAGCTCGGCTGGAGGGACCGCCTGGGGACGGTGAAGCAGACGGTGATGGGCCGTCTGGTCGGACACGACTTCGTCGCCGTGCACATGGCGTGGGGAGCGGCGAACGAGTGGTCGGCGACAGCGGCGTACCACCGGCTCGCCGCGCTGGAGAGCCACCCGGTCCTGGTACCGCTGCTGAGGCGGATCGCGCAGCAGGAGACGAAGCACGTCGCCTTCTACGCATCGCAGGCGCGTGACCGGCTCGCGGCCAGCAAGAAGGCCCGCGTGATCGCTCGGCTGGCGCTGGAGAAGGCCTGGGGCCCGGTCGGCTCGGGCATCATGCCCGAGGCCGAGGTCACACACGTCATGACGCACCTCTTCGCGGGCTCCGAGGGCCGCAAACTCATCCGCGACATCGACGCGCACATTGCGAAGCTGCCGGGCATGGAGGGGCTGCACATAGTCGAGGACGCCATGGACGAGCGCGGCATCGCCTCCTGATGCTTTTGCCGAAGCGGCTTCAGCGCGCTGGGGCGTCCTGGCGGTGCAGCGGGCGTCCGACGAGCGAGTCGAGGATGTCGCGAGCGGCGATCAGGCCGTCGATCGCCGCGTCGATCCGGCGGCGCTCCTGCGCCAGGCCGTCGATGAGTTCCGGGCAGCTCCCGGCCAGGACGACCGTGTCGTCGACGACGCAGGGGAGGATCTCCGCGACGGCGGCTGTGCCGAGACCCGCGGAGAGCAGGATCTGGATGCGCTGCACGGTGGTGACGGTGCGTTCGTCGTAGTCGCGGTAGCCGTTCGGCAGGCGCGTCGGGGTGAGCAGTCGCTGCTCTTCGTAGTAGCGCAGGGAGCGCTGGCTCACGCCGGTGCGTCGTGAGAGTTCACCGATCCTCATGGGGGAGAGTCCAGCAGCACTTGACCTTGACGTCAATGTAAGGGTTTAGCGTTCGGCGCATGGTCTCAACCCTTCATGAGAACACTCGCCGCACACCCGTGACCGTCCTCGGTCTCGGCCCGATGGGCCGCGCCCTGGCCTCTGCCTTCCTCGATGCCCGCCACCCGGTGACGGTGTGGAACCGCACGCCGGGAAAGGCCGGAGACCTTCCCGGCCGGGGTGCGGTGGTCGCCGGCTCGGTCCAGGGCGCGGTGCGGGCCGGACACGTGGTCATTGTCTGTCTCATCGACTACGACGCGGTGCGGGCCACGCTCGAACACGCGCCGGCGGACTGGGAAGACCGGCGGCTGGTCAACCTCACCAGCGGAGAACCGGCGCAAGCCCGCCGGATGTCGCAGTGGGCCGCCGCCCGCGGGATCGACTACCTCGACGGCGCCGTCCTGACCCCGACCCCGGCGATCGGCACCCCGGCCGGCGCCGTCCTCCTCAGCGGCTCCCGCCACGTCTACGAGGCCGTTCAGGAGACGATGGCCGCCGTCGGCGGTACCGCGACGCATGTCGGCGACGATCCCGGCCGGGCCTCCGCCTACGAGATCGCGCTGCTGGACATCTTCGCCACCTCGGTCAACGGCATCGTGCACGCCTTCGCGCTCGCCTCCGCCGAGGGAATCGAACCGGAGCGGTTCGCCGCCTTCGCCGCCGGCATCGGCGGATTCCTCCCGGAGATGATCACGCGGTTCGCCGAGCAGATCCGGACGGGCCACTACCCGGGAGACCGGTCCACGATCGCCTCCGCGGCGTCCGGGATCACTCACATCATCAGCACTGCCGCCGGCCACGGCATCGATGTGGGGATGCTCACCGCGGCGAAGACCACCATCGACCAGGCCGTCGCGGACGGCTACGGGCCACAGGGACTGGCACGGCTGACGACCGTCCTCCGCGCTCCGGCACGGGCGAGGGCGTAGCACGGCCGCATCGGCTCCACCCGTTCGCCGTAGGCAAGTTCGCCCTCGCCCGCCGGTTGGCGGGCGAGGGCGGAGAACATCACGCGGTCCGGACCCGAGTGGCGCGGCCGGGTGCCGAGCCGACAGCGCGGCACCGCGTTTTCGTGGCCTCGTACGGATCAGCTGGCGCGGGCCGCGGTGGTGATGAGCCTGGCCACGGCACCGGGATGGGAGACCAGCGAGAGGTGCGAGGAGTTGATCTCCGTCACCTTGGCGTGTGCGACCTGTGCTGCCGCCTCCTGCGCGGCCGCCGGAATGATCTTGTCCTGTCGCCCGATCAGAGCCCACGAGGGGATCGTCTTCCACGCCGGGTCACCCGACGGCTGGTTGACCGCGGAAGCTGCCAGCGGGCGCTGGGTCGCAATGATCCGGTTCTGCTGTTCGGCGGACAGATCCTGGGCGAACGAGGCGCGCACGACCTGCGGCCTGAGGTACAGGTCCGCGTCCCCGTCCGATGCGCCGGGGAAGGGGACGAGGTTGAACACCGTCGTCGGATCCTGCACGATCACCCCCGAACCGGGCTCGGAGGCGGCTATCTTCCCCGCCGACTCCCCCTTCGCGGGAATGAAGGCGTCGATGTACACAAGCGCCTTCACATGGGTGTTGCCGAGGGCGGCGTTCGTGATGACCATGCCGCCGTAGGAGTGGCCGACCAGTACCACCGGGCCCTGGATCGTCTTGAGGTAGTCGGCCAGGTAGGCGGCATCGCTGCTCACACCACGCAGGGGGTTCGGCGGGGCGACGACGCGGTAACCCCGGCTCCTCAGCCGGGTGATGACGCCGTTCCAGCTCGATCCGTCGGCCCAGGCGCCGTGCACGAGTACGACGGTCGGCTTGCCCGCGGCGGCGGACCGGGTGGCCGAGGCCGACGAGCCCGGCGAGGTGGAGGCGCTGGCCGGATCGACCGCGGTGACGAGGAGAGCGGCTCCGACGCTCGTCGCAGCCAGGACGGCGAGCGGAGTGCGGGTGCGGCGGTAGAGAGAACGCCGGTTCATGAAAAGCCCTTTCGAGGCACAGATTGAATTTCTGCCGTTCCCGGAGAGCCGGAACGGCGTTTGTTGCTACAGCGCGCTGCGGGGGTGGCTCCGGCCTCGCGCCAGGAGCCACCCCCGCGGGGGGCCTACTTCTGCTGTTCGAGCCAGTCGGAGAACCGGGTCTCGGCGATGTGCGCGTCAGGACCGGGCACGAGGGTGGTGTCCTCCAACCCGGCACCGGAGTACGGGGCGCTCGGGTCCGTGACGACCGTGCGGGCGTCGTCCTTGTCGGCGAGCACCTGACGGATGAGTTCGTCCAGCTGGAACACGTCGGGGCCGGCGACCTCCAGCACGCCGTTGACCGGGGTGCCGACGGCAGTGCGGCCGACGGCCGCCGCCACGTCGTCGGAGTAGATGGGCTGGAACTTGACGGGGGCCAGACGCACGGTGTCGCCCTCGGTGGAGATGTCCGCGATCCCGCTCACGAACTCGAAGAACTGCGTGGCGTGGACGATGGAGTACGGGATGTCGGAGGCCTTGATCAGCTCTTCCTGCGCCTGCTTGGCCCGGAAGTAACCGCTCTCCTGGAGACGGTCGGTGCCGACCACGGACAGCGCCACGTGGTGCGTCACGCCGGCGTCCGCCTCGGCCTTCAGGAGGTTGGCGGTCGAGGACTGGAAGAAGTTCATGACGTCCTCGTCGACCCACGAGGGGGAGTTGGACACGTCGACCACGACCGACGCGCCCTGCAGGGCCTCGGCCAGTCCTTCGCCGGTCAGGGTGTTGACACCGGTGTTGGGCGAGGCCGCGACCGCTTCGTGCCCGTACTCGTTGAGCTTGCCGACCAGCTTCGAGCCGATCAGTCCGGTTCCGCCGATCACTACGACCTTCATAGTGGTGCCCTTTCGTAGGTTTTCATGGTGCGGCGCGCGACTGCGACGAGTTCCTCGTCGGCGCCGAAGGAATTTCGGTCTGCACTAGGAGAGACCGGACAACAGATCTGTCTGTGACAGGAGTTCGCAAGGTCGAGAAAATGCCTCGCGGCGTTGTGCGAAGTTATTCGGCGAGCTTTCCGTCGGTCGAGACCTCTGCCATGAGAGAGGAAATCTCGTCGGGGACGGCCGGAATGCTCTCGCGGGTGATACCCGTCGTCGGCGACCACACAAGGTTGACCTGCTGAGCGGGGTCCAGGTCGGGGTAGTCGCTGCGGTTGTGGCAGCCGCGGGTCTCACGACGCTCAAGGGCTGCTTCGAGGGTGGCCCGGGCCGACAGGGCCGCGGACTTGAGATCAAAGGCGTGTGCGAGATCCTGGAAGCCGGCGATGTCCGGGTGCACACCGACGTCCTCCATCCGCTTCTCGATCGCCGCGAGTTCCGCGAGCCCGGTGCGCAGGCCTTCTTCGTCGCGTACGACTCCGGCGTGCTCCGTCATGGTGTTGCGGATGGCGCGCTGCAGGGCGCGGACGTTCTCCGGTCCGTCGGCCTCCAGGAGATCGTCGATCTCCGAACGGGCCTGAGCGACAGCCGACGCCGACCGCGGCTGGGCGGTCAGGGACTGCGAGTAGGCGGCGGCCGCCTGCCCCGTGATGCGGCCGAAGACCAGCAGTTCGATCAGACTGTTCCCGCCCAGGCGATTGGCGCCGTGCAGGCCGCTCGACGCCTCACCGATGGCGTACAGGCCGCGCACGTCGGTGCTGTGGTCCTCGTGGCGTACCCACACCCCGCCCATCGAATAGTGCGCGGTGGGCGCGATCTCGATCGGGTCGCGGGTGATGTCCAGCATCTGCAGATCGAGCAGGGTCTGGTAGACGCGGGGGAGACGCGTCATGATCGTCTGCCGGGGCAGATGGGAGACGTCGAGCCACACTCCGCCCTTCGGCGTCCCGCGGCCCTCCTTGATCTCCGTGTACGAGGCCAGGGCCACGCGGTCACGGGTGGACAACTCCATGCGCGCGGGGTCGTAGCGGTTCATGAACCGCTCGCCGAGCGCGTTGCGCAGGATGCCGCCCTCGCCGCGCGCGGCCTCGCTGACCAGGGTGCCGGCCGCGTTCTCGGGCTCGATGATCCCGGAGGGATGGAACTGCACCAGTTCGGGGTCGCGCAGGCGGGCTCCGGCGTCCACGGCCAGACGGAACGAGTCGCCTGTGTTCTCGTCGCGCCGAGAGGAGGTTCGCCGCCAGATGCGGGTGTGGCCGCCGGCGGCGAGAATGACGGCGTCGGCATGGATCAAGTACCGCGTCCCGTGCGTGAGATCGAAGCCGTAGGCACCGAAGACGGCGCCGTCGTGGACCAGCAGCCGGGTGATGTAGACGCCGTCGAGCACCGGAACTTTCAGCTGGTTCGCGCGCCGGATCAGCGTGCGCTGGATCTCCAGTCCGGTGTAGTCGCCGGCGAACGCGGTCCGCCGGAACTTGTGTGCGCCGAAGAAGCGCTGGGAGATACGGCCGTCCTCCTCCCGGGCGAAGGCCATGCCGTAGCGTTCCAGGTCGCCGATGCCCCGAGCGGCGCCCTGGGTGACGATCTCCACGGTGCGGGGATCGGCGAGCAGATAGCTCTCCTTGAGGGTGTCGGCCGCGTGCTGCTGCCAGCTGTCCTCGGGATCCATGGTGCCGAGGGCGGCGTTGATTCCTCCGGCGGCAAGCGCCGTGTGGGCGTCCTCCTTGGGGCGCTTGCCGACCGCGAGGACATCGACACCGGCCTCTGCCAGCTCGATCGCTGCTCGCAGCCCGGCACCTCCGGTTCCGATCACCAGCACCGAGGTGGAAAGACGTTGTTCGGCGATAGCCACGATCTACTCCGATCGCTGAGGGATTGTCACTCAGTACGACCGGGATGTCCCGGAATCTGTGACACCATTCGTGGCCGCTCCCGGCGCTGGTGGCGTGCGCCCGCATCGGCATGGGCGAGCCGTCGTGTGCCGCCATGAGGCACACGACGGCTGGGGGAACGACGTACGGCCGGACATGCGGCCGATGCCGTCGGCTACGAGGCCAGCCTGATAGTTGTCGGCGTTCCCCGTAGCGCCATCTTCGTGTAGGGGCACAGCGAATCGGCCTTCTCCACGAGGGGAGCGGCCACGACTGGATCGATGTCCGGCCACTCGACCCTGAGGTCGACGTGCAACAGGTAGCCGCCGTCTTCCGGGTCCCGCCCGAAAGCCACGGTCGCCTCCACGGAGATCGTCGCGGGGTCGAGCGCGGCCTGCCGCGCGACCAGACTCAGTGCGCCGTGGAAACAGGCGGCAAAGCCTGCGGCGAACAGCTGCTCGGGATTCGTTCCCTGGCCGTCTCCGCCCAGCTCCGGAGGCATGCGCAGATCGAGGTCCAGGACCCCGTCGCCCGAGCGTGCCCTTCCCGAGGCCCGCCCGTGACTCGCCGTACCCCCGCTCACCGTCACGGTCGTGGTGTAGATCGGGGCGAAGGTCTTTCCCTCGAAGTCCTTGTCGATGGACAGATCGGGCAGCCGGGTCCACTCGGTCACGGCATGACTCCGTCGGCGTCGCAGGACACGGCCGGGCGCCGAGCCGAAGCCGACATGGCCAAGCTCGCCTCCGTCGGACTCTCTGCGTGACGCGGCCTCTTCCTGCCGGGCCGCCAAGCGATATCGGACTCCGGGTCATGGGCGGAGCCCAGCGGACCGGTAACGTCGAATGCCATGTTCGGTGCACCTTCGCGTAGGGAGGGTTTCCAGCTGCTGACAGTCAGTTGACCGGCATGTGCCCGCCGTTGTGACAGCCGCCGGCCGCAGCCGGTCGCGCATGGGTGCGGCGAGCATCGATCAAGCTCCGTGCAGGTGAACGCCCAGCCGGGGCCGTCGACCGCTTCGATGATCATGGTGATCGATGCGGTCGACGGCCCCGGGGCCTGGTGCGGATGCGTTCGAGCAAACCCATGGGGCGCCCATATAGTGGCTTATGTCTCACTTCGTACGTACTACCGGCGGAAGGGCATGTCATGAAGTTCGCGGTCATCGGCGGTACGGGACTGATCGGCTCGCAAGTCGTCAAGAAGTTGAACGCCGCCGGGCACGAGGCGGTACCGCACTCGCAGTCCACAGGAGTCGACGTCATCAGCGGTCAGGGGCTCGACGAGGCGGTGGCGGGTGCCGACGTCGTCATCAACCTGACGAACTCCCCGACCTTCGACGACGCCTCCCCCGCCTTCTTCCAGACCTCGATGGACAACCTCCTGGCCGCGGCCGACAAGGCCGGCGTCGGCCACTTCGTCATCCTCTCGATCGTCGGCACGGACCAGGTCCCGGAGTTGGACTACTACCGCGCCAAGGCCCTTCAGGAGAAGATCCTCGCGGCAGGACCGATGCCCTACTCGATCGTCCGAGCCACACAGTTCATGGACTTCATGGACGCGGTGCTGTCCTGGACGGCCGACGAGGACACCGTCCGGCTGCCCGCCACGCCCATCCAGCCCATCGCCTCCAAGGACGTGGCGGACGCGGTGGCGGAGGTCGCCGCGGGCACCCCGCTGAACGGGATCCGCAACATCGCCGGCCCCGAGATCTTCACCCTGGACGAGGTGGGGCGGATCACCCTGTCCCACAAGGGCGACCACCGGACCGTCGTCATCGACCCCACCGCCGGTATGTTCGCCGTCGTCAAGGGCGACGTCCTGACGGACAAGAACGCCCACCTCGCCCCCACCCGCTACACCGACTGGCTCTCCTGACCCGCGTCCTCCCGCGGAGCGGACGTGCTCCGCGGGAAACCGGCCGGTGCGAGCCGGCGGCAGGTCAGTCGGTGGGCCGCGGGGCGCGCAGGTGGGCCCGCTTCTCCAGTTCCTCGTCGTCGACCAGCGTGAGCATGGGCTGGCCCGGCGCGCACATCATGAACACGATGTACTTGGCCGGCACGTCCGACGAGGCATTGCCGTTCTGGTAGTGGATCACCTCACCGCCCGGCTCCCAGAACGTCTCACCGGCCTTGATCACGTGCTCCGGCTCGCCTTCGAGCTCCCACCGGACCGCGCCCTCGAGTACGTAGCCGAAGCACGGCCCGGAGTGGCGGTGCGGGGGAGTCCCGGGGTCACCGGGTGCCCACTCGACGAGGACGGTCATTCCCGAGGCGCCCTCCGGAATGAAAGGCGGCTTGATGTCCGCGAGCATCTTGGGCCCGAAGCCGCCCTCTGAGTGCATTTCGTGCATTGTGCTACTCCTCCGTAGATCTGCCCGGAGCAGACCATCTCGCGTCGGAGATCCCGGGCTCACAACAACTTGCTTTACAGCGAAGACAAAGCTCGGCCCGCGTCCGTGACACACTCCGTGCCTTCTGTCTCGCATACAGTCGGTCCCATATCACCCTGCTCCCTGCCGGCGGCCCCCACAATTCGGCCGGCCGCGGCATCGGGAACGCCGGGCACCGTGGCAATCGCGGCGGAACGTCGTCACGGTGCCGGACGTGAGGCATCACCGTGGAGGGTGTCGGTGCGTGTGCACGCCCGACCACGCCGGCTCAGCCGAACATGCCGACCTTGTAGCCGCCGGCCGGCTGCTGGGTGATGATGTTGATGCGGTTGTAGGCGTTGATGACGGCGATGAGGGTGGTCAGCGCGGCGAGCTGGTCCTCGTCGAAGTGCTGGGCGGCGTTCGCCCAGGCCTCGTCGGTGACACCACCGGCCGCGTCCGCGACGCGGGTGCCCTGCTCGGCCAGCTCCAGCGCGGCGCGCTCGGCCTCGGTGAAGACCGTCGCCTCCCGCCAGGCGGCGATCAGGTTGAGCCGCACCGAGGTCTCCCCGGCGTGGGCGGCCTCTTTGGTGTGCATGTCGGTGCAGAAGCCGCAGCCGTTGATCTGGCTGGCGCGAACCTCCACCAGGTACTGAATGGTGGCCGGCAGCGTCGAGCCCGACAGCTCCTTGCTGGCCGAGAGCAGGTGCTTCAGCACCTTGCCCGCGAAGGGATTGCCGTAGTAGTTGAGGCGTGCATCCATTGGCGCTCCTAGCAGAATTGCTGGTACGCACTGCTGACCGGACAGCCCGGCAAGGTGTGACACCAAGGCCTGTGTGACGTGGGTCTCCAGCGCCGATCGGCGCGGTGTCGAGGGCGGTCACAAAAGTGGCACGAGCGCGGTCCTAGGTGCTGTGAGCGGCCGGCTTCACCCCGCCGCCACCCGCGCACCCCACATGCTGTGACCGAAAGGCTGCCATGAGTGATCCGTCCCGGCCCGCCGAGTTCTCCGCGACGAGCGAACTCGACCAACTACCCGACCGGGACGCCGAGGAAACCGCCGAATGGCAGGCGTCGCTCGATGCCGTCGTGCGGAACGCGGGGCCGGACCGGGCGGTGTACCTGCTGCGGCGTGTGCACGAGTACGCGGCCAGGTCCGGGCTCGCCCTGCCAGGGCTCCTGTCCTCGGACTACATCAACACGATCCCGACCTCGGCGCAGCCCGACTTCCCCGGCGACATCGCCGTGGAATCCAGGATCACCGCCCTGAACCGGTGGAACGCGGCAGCGATGGTGACCCGCGGCTCCCGCCTGGGGCTCGGCGGCCACATAGCCACCTACGCTTCGGCGGCATGGCTCTACGAGGTCGGGTTCAATCACTTCTTCCAGGGCAAGGACGGGGACGGCTCAGGCGATCAGCTGTATGTGCAGGGCCATGCCTCGCCCGGCATCTATGCCCGCGCGTTCCTGGAAGGGCGCCTCGACGAGAAGCAGTTGGACGGTTTCCGGCGTGAGGCCGGCGGCCATGGACTGCCGTCCTACCCGCACCCCCGCCGGCTGCCGTGGCTGTGGGAGTTTCCCACCGTTTCCATGGGACTCGGTCCGCTCGCCGCCATCTACCAGGCTCGGTTCAACCGCTACCTGCACGCGCGCGGCATCAAGGACACATCCGGGTCCCGTGTATGGGCCTTCCTCGGGGACGGGGAAATGGACGAGCCCGAAGCGATGGCCGCGCTGGCGCTCGCCGCCCGCGAGGGGCTCGACAATCTCACCTTCGTGATCAACTGCAACCTGCAGCGCCTGGACGGCCCGGACCGGCCGAACTCCAAGATCGTTCAGGAGCTGGAGGGCCGGTTCCGCGGAGCGGGCTGGAACGTGGTGAAGTCCCTCTGGGGCGAGGCTTGGGACCAGGTGCTGCGACAGGACACCACCGGGGCCCTCGTCCACCGCCTCGGCGAGGTTCCCGACGCCCAGATGCAGACGTACGCCGCGCGGGACGCCGCCTACACACGCAAGGACTTCTTCACCGGCGATGCGCTCTCCGGCGTCGCCGCCCGGCTCGGCGACGCCCAGCTCACCGATCTGTTCGAGAACTCGCGCGGCGGGCACGAACCCCTCAAGGTGTATGCCGCCTACCGGGCCGCGGTGGAGCACCATGGAGCGCCGACCGTCGTCCTCGCCCAGACGGTGAAGGGACACACGCTGGGTACGGGCTTCGAGTCCCGCAACGCCAATCACCAGATGAAGAAGCTGACCACGGCGCAGTTCCGTGACATGCGTGACCTGCTCGAACTTCCCATCCCTGACAGCGCGTTGAACGGCGAGCTGGTGCCGTACTGGCACCCCGGCGAGAATTCGGAAGAGGTGCGGTACCTGCGCGACCGGCGTACGGCCCTGGGAGGCCCCGCCCCGGTACGCAAGGTGGTCGCCAAGCCGCTGCAGCAGCCCCCGGCCGCCCCCTTCGAGGCCCTGGAGAAGGGCTTCGGCAAGCAGGAGGTGGCCACCACCATGGCTCTTGTGCGACTGGTCAAGGATCTGATGCGCGTCGAGGAGACGGGGCGGCGCTGGGTGCCGATCATTCCCGACGAGGCCCGCACGTTCGGTATGGAGTCCCTGTTCCCGACGGCCGGGATCTACTCACCGCACGGCCAGACCTACGAACCCGTCGACGCGGATCAGCTGCTCTACTACCGCGAAGCCAAGAACGGTCAGCTCATCGACGAGGGGATCACCGAGGCCGGATCGATGGCCGAGTTCACCGCCGCGGCGACCTCGTACGCCACGCACGGCGAACCCATGATCCCCTTCTACATCTTCTACGCCATGTTCGGTTTCCAGCGAACCGGTGACCAGTTCTGGGCCTTGGCGGACCAGATGGGGCGCGGTTTCGTCATCGGGGCGACGGCCGGCCGTACGACGATGACCGGCGAGGGACTGCAGCACGCCGACGGGCACTCCCACCTGCTGGCATCCGCGAATCCGGCCGCGGTGAGTTACGACCCTGCCTTCGCGTACGAGATCGCCGTGATCGTCAGGGAAGGGCTGCGGCGGATGTACGGCGACCGGCCCGAAGACGTCTTCTATTACCTGACGGTCTACAACGAGCCCAGGCGGCAGCCCGCCATGCCCACCGAGCCGGCGGTCGAGGACGGGATCCTGCGGGGCATGTACCGGTTCCGGCAGGCGGAGCCACGCGGTGCGGGACCGCGGATGCAGCTACTGGCTTCCGGCACGGCGATCCACTGGGTGCTGGAGGCCCAGGAGGTGCTCATGTCCCAGTGGGGAGTCCAGGCCGACGTGTGGTCGGTGACCTCCTGGACGGAGCTGCGCCGCGACGCCCTGAACGCCGACAGCGCCCGGCTTCGGGGGGAGGAGCGCGTCCCGTATGTGACGGCTGCGCTGTCGGGCGCCCCAGGTCCCGTCCTGGCGGTCAGCGACTGGATGCGGCAGGTGCCCGACCAGATCAGCCAGTGGGTCGAGCAGGAGTACACATCGCTGGGAACGGACGGCTTCGGACTCTCGGACACCCGTGATGCCGTACGCCGCTATTTCCATGTGGACGCCGAGTCGATCGTCGTAGCCGCCCTTGGCCAGTTGGCGCGGACCGGTGCGATCGCCCCGGAGACGGTTGCCCAGGCCCGCGACCGCTACGGCCGGCAGGGGTGAGCGTCGTCGAGGGCCTGGCGCTGCGGAAGTGAACCGTCGACGAACGTGACCGTCTCGTCGAGCGGTGCCCGGCCCGTACGTGTGTAGGGCACTGCGGAGTCCTCGAACCCGATCGACATGCCGCAGAAGAGGATGAGGCCGTCCGGGGGCGACAGGACCTCCGCGACGGTCCTGCGATAGACCGACCACGCCATCTGCGGGCAGCTGTGCAGGCCTTCGGCGCGGAGCAGCAGCATCACGGTTTGCAGGTACATCCCTACGTCGGACCACTGGGGCCGGCCCAGACCGCGGTCGATGTAGCAGAACAGGGCGGCGGGCGCGCCGAAGCAGGTCCAGTTCTCGGAAGCGGCCCTCTGGCGCGCCTCCCAGTCCTCGCGTGCGATGCCGAGTGCGCTGTAGCGCTCCGCACCGAAGGCGGAGCGGCGCTCGCGGTACGGGGACCGCAGTGTGGCCGGGTACATCTCATACTCCCGCTCGTCCCAGGGATCGCATGCGGTCACGCGCCTGCCCGCGAGTTCCTTGAGTTCGGCCAGCGGTCGGCCGGTCAGCACGTAGCTGTGCCAGGGCTGCAGGTTGGACCCGGACGGCGCCCACGCCGCAGCGGACAGCACCCGCTCCAGTACCTCCCTCGGGACCGGCCGGTCGGTGAATCCGCGCACGGCCCTTCGGCTGGTGACTGCCTCGTAGACGTCCAAGATCACCAATCTCCTCGTCGGCTCTACATGCCCACCCCTTCACGATCGGGTGACTACAAAATATGACAAAGTGCGCAAAACGGTGAACGAGCGGCCCTCTGGATGTCAGGGGCCAGGCGTGGCCGGTTGACCCGATACCGGCGAGCCGCTCTCCGGAAGGTGATCCTCCGCCCACAGGAACAGCACGGCCAGGGGGATGAGGAAGGCGTTGCCGTGCGGAGAGAGTGCGTAACGCGTTCGCGACGACTGCCCGGGCCGGACGTCCTGGGCGACCAGGTCGATCGCGGTCAGTTCCCGGAGGCGCTGGGCGAGCATGCGGCTGCTGATACCGGGGACGCTCTCGCGGATCTGCGCGAAGTCGGCCGGGCCTTTGGCCAGAGCCATGAGGATCAGGCCGTTCCAGTCCTTGCTGAGCAGGGCGAAGGCCCGAGTGATGGCCGGAGAGCTGTCAGCCGACTGCGGATGCTGTGGGGTGGTCATGGTGTGTGTCCGCTCCGGCACGGCGAGAGGCATCGCGGTGCAGCGCCTTTCGCCGTACGTCGTGGTCCTGGTCGTGGTCGTCTCAGGAGTCGGCCCGCGCGTCTGCCGGACCGCGTCCCGGGTGGCGGTGCGGCCCCGTGGAGGGGGGTGCACCTCTGTCATGTCGACTCATGCGGACGGCCGTGGCCTCGGTGAGCGGCTCGCCCGCGCAGGGCGCTCGCCGGCAGCCATCAGCCGTCACCGTCGTGGCGACGGGCGTGGGCGTGGGCGTGCGCATGACGCGGAACCGGCGAAGCGGCGCCGGATTCCGGCAAGGCCGGGAGCAGCTCCCCGGAAGCCGTCGGATTGGTCGTCGCGCCGCGAGCTCCCCTGGGTTCCCGCATGACCCAGTGGCCGAACATGACTGCGGTGATCCCGATGACGCTCCACAGAACGAGGACGGCAAGGTGGCCGTCGCCGGCGTTGCCGTCGAAGTACGTGGTGTCGCGAAGCAGGCTGGCTCCGGCGCCGGGGGGCAGCCACTGGCCGATGTGGTCCACGCCCTTGGGGAGCAGCTCCGGGGCGGAGGTGGCGCCGGAGAAGGCGTTCCCGACGAAGACCATGAGCGCGGCGCTGAGCCCGAGGCCCGCCGGCCCGAGAAGTCGGATCACGCCGGCGGCGGTGGCGCTGATGGAGAACAGGTCGAGAGCCAGGATCGCCCACGTGGCCACGTGATGGTGGGGCAGCGCCCCGAGGAAACCCTGGGCCACGAGATAGATGCCCAGGGCCGCGACGGCGCATGCGACGAGAAGGGTCAGCACTCGGTGCCGCGGGCGCGCCAGGCCGCGAGCCATCGTGACGAACGCCCCGATCATGATGCCGCAGATCGTGAGCGGGAAGACCGCCGAGCTGAACACCGCACCCCGGGGGTCCGCCGCCGCGACGGGCACCACGTCGACCGTCGTCGCGAGGAGCTTCACCGAGGGGTCGGTACCGGCGGCTCCCTGCCCGGCGGCCTTCTGCTGGGCAGCGCCCTGCTTGTGCGTCTTCGCCGGGGAGTGTGCACCGGCCTTCAGTTGGGCGGCCTTCGCCTGGGCGGCGATCTGCTGGGTGGCCTTGGCGGCCAGCTGCTGTCCGACATCGGTCAGGACCTGGGCCACGGAGGGGCTGGCGGCGGTGGCCTTCAGCACGGTGATGCCGTGGCCGGAGATGGCGAAAGCACCGTAGACATCCCGGTTCCTGATCGCCGACCGCGCGGCCTGCTGGTCCGGATAGAGGTGGAAGTCGAACGCGCCGGGTTTCGCACGGGTCAGTCCCTCCACCGCGTGCTGGCTGGCCGCCCCGGTGCCGACGATCCCGACCGGGACGTCACGCGGCGCGATCCGCCCCGCGGGCCAGGCGAACGCCAGCACCGCCAGAGTGATCACTATGGGTAGCGCCACTGCGGCAATGACTACCTCCCGCCATGCGCGGTGTCCTGACAAGGGGTTCCTCACAACCCACCCTCTCGTAAAAAGGAATGACCGTTTTCTTGGCTGCCAGTCTGGGCTTCCGCACGGGCAGACGTCAACACGAATGTTCGTTTTCTTTGCTAGGCTGATCTCATGCCCAAGGTCTCCCAGCAGCACATGGACGCCCGCCGCGAGCAGATCCTGGACGCGGCGCGCCGTTGTTTCCTCCGTGACGGTTTCCACTCCACGTCCATGCAGGACCTCTTCGCGGAGTCGGGGTTGTCCGCGGGGGCGGTGTACCGGCACTTCACCAGCAAGGACGAGATGATCCTCGCGATCGCCGAGGAGAACATGAGCGATGTCCTCGACATCACCCTCACCGTCGCCACAGACCGCCAGGGTCAGTCCATGGGGGCGGTCATGGCGGATCTGCTGGACGTGATCCGGGTCAAGTCCGTCGAGGAGGACGTGGCCGGCCTCGCGGTTCTGGTCTGGGGAGAGGCCATGCGCAATCCGTCGCTGGCACGCAAGCTCGACCATCTCATTGGCCGTATACGCGCCAATCTGGTCACCTTGGTCGCAGACCATCAGGAGCGCGGCGGTCTGCCTGCAGACGTTACGGCTGAGGCGATCGCTTCGACGTTGCTGTCCATCCTTCCCGGCTACATCCTCCAGGTGGCTCTGCTCGATCCGGCTGTTGTGGCCGAGGTGCCCGACGCGGTGCGGGCGTTGTGGCCGGGGCCGGCCGGCAGGTGATGCCCGGGTGCCCCAGGGCTGAGCGGACACACGGCGAAGGCGGGCATGCCGGCACTTTTGTTTCAAGCGATACCGTATCGGATGAATGGACGACCGGTAATCTGGATCTGTGACTGCCGATGTTCCTCACCCAGCCGGCGCCTCGCGTGCGACGGACCGCCCCGGGGATGCCTCGCCTTTCGCCCTCGGCCTGTTGTTGCGGCGGGCGCACTGGCGTGCGGCGGGGGTGATGACGGAGGCGCTGCGTCCGCTCGGTGTCGAGTTGCGGCATTTCGCGGTGCTGCTGGTGCTGGTCGACCGGGGGCCGACGGTGCAGCGGGATCTGGCGGCGGCGACGGGGTCGGACAAGGCGGGGATCATGCGGGTCGTGGACGACCTGGAGCGTAGGGGGCTGGCGGTGCGCAGGGCGGTTCCGGGGGACCGTCGGGTGCGGGCGGTGGAGATCACCCCTGAGGGTGTCGAGCTCTTCGATGCGGCTCATGTGGCGGCGCAGCCGCTGGCCGAAAGCATGGTTGCCGAACTGGGGCCCGGTGAGCTTGAGCAGCTGACGAGGCTGCTGACCCGGTTCGCCCACCCTGCGGAGGACGAGGCGTAGGGCGAGTTCCGGGCCGGACCGCCGGCCGGTTCCCCGTCGCCGACCGGGTGTCGCCGCCCTGACAAGGCGTCAGACGAGCACCGGCAGATCGTCCTCGCCGTCCGGCTCCTGGACACCGCCCCGCCCGGCCCGGGCCGCGAGCAGCGTGTCCGCGGCCGCTATGGCCTCAAGCACGTTCCGGGTGCCCATCGTGATGCACAGGGTGTAACTCACGTCCTCGAGCTCGCGTACCCTTTCCCGCCCTCCGCTCTCGGCGAGCGCGATCTGCAGGGACGCGTACCGGGTAAGCAGCCTTCTCACGACCTTCGGATCCGGAACGACAAGCACAGTCGGGCCCTCCCCCTCAACGTTCGAGTCACACCGTTGCCTTGAGTGAGACCGGATACTCCCGACTTCTGTGACGGGACCGGCTGTCCCGCTCCGCCACCGCGGCCGTGTCACACCGTCCTGGTCCGTCCGGTCTATCTGGTGTCGAACAACAAATAGAGGGACCGATGCGCGAGATTCTGATTGTCGGCGGGGGCTACGCGGGTTTCTACACTGCTTGGCGCCTTGAGAAGAAGCTGCGTAAGGGCGAGGCACGGGTCACGGTTGTCGACCCGCGTCCTTACATGACGTACCAGCCCTTTCTGCCGGAGGTGACGGCCGGATCGGTCGAGGCACGTCACGCTGCCGTGTCGTTGCGGCGGCACCTGCGCAGAACCCGGCTGATCGCGGGAAAGGTGACCGAGATCCGCCACGCCGACCGGACGGTGTCCGTCCGAGCCGAGGGCGGAGCGGACTACGAACTTCAATACGACACCCTTGTGGTCACCGCAGGTGCCGTGACCCGCACCTTCCCCGTACCCGGGCTGGCGGAGCAGGCGATAGGGCTGAAGCATGTGGAAGAGGCGGTGGCTATTCGCGACCGGCTCATGACGGCGTTCGATCAGGCGGCGTCGCTGCCGCCAGGTGCCGAGCGACAGCGGCTGCTCACCGTCACGTTCGTGGGCGGCGGCTTCTCCGGCGTCGAGGGATTCGGTGAACTGCTGTCGCTGGCGACCGCGATGGTCAAGTTCTACCCGGAACTCAGCTTCGACGATGTGTCGTTCCACCTGGTCGAGGCCCGAGGCCGGATCCTGCCCGAGGTGGGAGACAAGCCCGGTGCCTGGGTGGTGCGCTCTCTGGAAGAGCGTGGTGCGCACGTCCACCTGAACACGCAGCTGCTCTCCGCCGAGAACGGCCATGTCGTGCTGTCCAACGGAACGGAATTCGATTCCGAACTCATCGTCTGGGCTGCCGGGAACGCTTCGAATCCGGTCGTGCACAACCACACGGACCTGCCCGTCGACGAGCGGGGGCTGATCGTGGTGCGGCCCGATCTGCGCGTGGGCACCGACAGCGATCCCGTGCCGGACGCGTGGGCGGCCGGAGACGACGCGGCCGTTCCCGACCTCGCTTCTTCCGTACCCGGCGCCCGTACGGTGCCGAACGCCCAGCATGCCGTACGGCAGGGCAAGCGCCTTGCGAAGAACATCGCAGCAAGTCTCCAGGGCGGCAGGATCCGGGACTATCGCCACAGCAGTCTGGGAGTGGTGGCGACGCTGGGGCTCGGACGAGGTGTCTTCCAGTACAAGAAAATCGTCATCAAGGGATTTCCGGCCTGGCTCATGCACCGTGGCTACCACGTACTGGCTGTGCCCAGCTGGGAGCGCAAGGTCCGGGTTCTCGCCGTCTGGCTCACCGCCGCGCTGTGGGGCAGGGATCTCGTCTCCCTTGCCTCTGTCCAGCATCCACGGGAGGCGTTCGTCACGAACGGCAATCCGCAATGACGTCCTGGCCGTATCCCGGGGCGGGCTCCACGTGAAGGGAAAGCCTCTCTCCATGCAGGTCGTTGTGATCGGCGGCGGTGGGTCCATAGGGATCGAGACCGTCGCCGGAGTCAAAGAGCACGGGAATGAGGCCGAGTTGGTCTCCGCTTCGAGTGGCGTCGACATCCTTACGGGAGAAGGCCTGTCCGAGGCCCTCGAGAACTGCTCCGTACTGGTCGACCTGTCCGGGCCTCCCTCACTCGGTGACGGGGTTCTCACCGAGGACTGCGGTCTGGTGATCGATGAGGAGGCTGTCACGCAGACGTTGTGCCGTTCCACGGCCAACCTGCTTTCGGCGGCCGCCGCCGCGGGCGTGAACCACTATGTCGCACTGTCCGTGGTCGGCGTCGATCGGTTGAGGGAGAGCGGATACTTCCGAGCCCTGTATGCCAAGGAGGCCTTGATCAGGCAGTCCCGGATGCCCTACTCGATCATCCGGGCGACCCAGCTTTTCGAGTCCGCCGCTGACATCGCCGAAGCTGCCACAGAAGACTGGATCATCTGGGTGGCGCCCGTCCAGATCCGGCCGGTGTCCAGCGCGGAAGTCGCCACACTTGTGGCTCACACCGCTTCTTCCCGGCCGTTGCTCGGCGTTCGTGAGATCGCCGGCCCCGACGAGCTGCGGCTCGACACGTTCGTCCGGGCCGCCCTCACCGACATCGGGGACCACCGCCGTCTGTTCACCGACGACCGCAGTCCTTACTTCGGCGCCAGAATCCGGCGCCATGATCTCCTGCCCGGCGCCGATGCCTGCATCGCGCCCACTCACTACGACGACCGGCGTGACAGCCGGCCCGTTCCCGGTTCCCGGGATCGTCACAACTGACCTTTCCTGCTTTCCCGTCGGAGGACACCATGGACGCGAGCAAGGAGGCCGAACGCGGCCTCACCGACATCGAGGCGTACCTCTACCGAGAGGCTCATCTGCAAGCGGCGCGTCAGCGCGTGGCCGCTTTCACCGCGCGGGCCCCAGGGCTGACCCGGGAGCAGAAGACGGATATCGAGCGCTGGTATCTCGATGAGCAGCAGTACGTCGCGCGTCAGGTCACGGAGCACATCTCGGACCGCATCAGCCTGGCGGAGGAGCAGCACCATGTGCGCTTCAGACACTGGTTGCGGGGAACGGCGACCGCGATGGCTCTGATCACCGCCGTGATGCTGTGTTTCGCCGTGATGCTGGGAACGTTGAACTGAGCGACCGGCCGCTCACACGGCGGCCCGGTCGTGGCCTGTCGGCACGGGCGGTCATCTCCCCGTGATCCAGCCCAGATGGAGAACCGCCACGTCGTCTGCCAGGCCCCCGTAGGGTGCCGCCCTGGACGCGGCACTGTGGACCAGGGCGTCGATGAACTCCTGCCCCGGCAGGTGTCCGTGCCGCATCGCCAGCCGCAGCAGGCCTTCCTCGCCAAGGCGGGTGGAGGGGGCGGTCTTTGCCTCGATCAGTCCGTCGGTGAAGAGGACCACGCTGTCGCGCGGGGACAGCGAGACATCGGTCCGTGTCCAGTCCTCGTATCCCGGAAACAGGCCCAGGGCGATTCCGGCCCGAGGTTCGATCCAGCGGATTTCCTCGTCGCTGCGCAGTAGAAGTCCTGGGTGCCCGGCGCTCACCACTTCCACGGACAGGCCTCCTGGCGGGAAAACCAGCGACACGGCAGTGGTGTAGGTGTCGTCGTCCGCTCTCTCGTCGACCAGGATCTTCTCCAGGATGCGCAGCCGCTCGAACTGGGTCTTGCCGCAGAGAACGGCGGTCCGCCAGGCCACGCGCAGGTGAACCGCCAGTGCGGCCTCAGCCGCCCCGTGTCCGGAGACGTCTCCCAGGATCACGTGCACGGTCGAGTCCTCGGTCTGCACAACGTCGTAGAAGTCACCGCACAACAGCGCGTGAGCCCGCTCCGGAATATAACGCGCAGCGGCCGAGAAATTGTCTTCACGCAGCGCCGGTGCAGGAAGCAGGCCTCGTTCCAGGGATATGTCTTCCTGGGCGATCACCCCACCCTCGATTCATGTGTGTCGCTCCCGCGGGCCCCTCGCCACTGGGCGTAATCGCCTTTTCGTGCAGCAGCCATGGAAATGCAGACCTCCAGGGTTTGTCATTCGGCAGGAGGCTCCGGAAACCGAGAGGTGCCGGGGCCATGACTGAGACCGACCGCCCGGAGCATCTGTGACACGCAGGGCAGCCGCCCCTCGTGCGAACCGGCTGCGCCAGGGCCGAAGGCGCCGGTGAGCGAGAGCGGCTACGGAGGGGCAGGGCCACGACCCGCGTCGGGGCCGCCACTGCGAGACCGAGCGTCCGCGGTCGGCTGTTGTCACAAGTCCTGTGCATGCCCGGTCAAAGGATCGAGCCGAGAAACGAAGGAGGTGTGTCGTGTCGGCACACCGAATTCTCTGTAGCCCTCACGAAGGGCTGTGCCTTGTGAGGGGGAGGACGTCGCATGGACCACGCTGACGCGGTGCCGGTCGCGGAGTTGCTCGATGAGCGTCGGCACCTGCTGGAAGTCGCCTATTGGATGCTGGGCAGCTCCCGTGACGCGGAGAGTGTCGTCGCTCAGACCTACCGACGGTGGTACGGGCTGTCCGACGCGGAGCGCGGGCGTATCACGGCTCCCCGATACTGGCTCGCGAAGACCGCGGGCGGGATCTGTCTGGGCCTGCTCGCCCGTCCCCACCGGAGTGCGGCCGGCCCATGGCAGCAGAGCGAGGAGCACCATGCTTCGACGGAAGACGTCGAGGGGGTGCCGGCGAGCCTGGCGGCAGACGTCAGCCAGGTTCTGCTGAACGCGCTGGACTCTCTGTCGCCGGCCGAGCGGGCGGCGTTTGTGCTCAATGACGTCTTCGGGATGGCCTCCGATTCGGTGGCCGACATCGTGGGACGCACGGAGTCCGAGTGCGTCGAACTCGCCGACCGGGCCCGTCGCAGTCTTCGGAGGCAGCGCTCACGCCGCACCACACCGGACGAGCACGATCTTCTCGCCCGCGCCGTCAGCCAGGCCTGCGTGAACGAGGATGCCGAACTGCTCGAGTCGCTGCTGTGCCCGGACGCCACGGCGTTCTTCGACGGCGGCGGCAAGGTCCGCGCACTGAGCAGGCCCGTACACGGCGCCCGTCAGGTGGCCCACAGCCTGCTGACACTCCTGGCCCGCCACCCCCGCACCACCCTGACCACCCACTCTGTCAACGGGCGCACCGGCCTCATCGCCCGCTACGACCGCCAGGTCGCCGCCGTGATCAGCTTTGACGTCGCCGGCCACCAGGTCGCACAGGTCTGGGTCGTCCTCAACCCCGACAAGCTGCGCTCCTGGAACCAGCCCGCCACTCCCGGTGACCCCGGCGCGCACCGGGGCCCGGCACAGCAGGGTGATCGCTGACGGTCGAGCGTGCCGTGCCCATGGACGCCGACGGTGTCAGCAGCCGTCGACGAACGTGACCGTCTCGTCGAGCGGTGCCCGGCCGATACGGGGCTGGCTTGCCGTGACGTCCTCGTGCCCGATCGACATGCCGCAGAAGAGGAGGAGTTCATCCGGGGGCGACAGGACTTCCGCGACGGTCCTGTGATACTTCGCCCAGGCCATCTGCGTGCAACTGTGCAGCCCTTCGGCGCGGAGCAGAAGCATCACGGACTGCAGATACATCCCCACGTCGGACCACTGGGGCCGGCCCATGCAGCGGTCTATGTAGAAGAACAGGGCGGCGGGTGCCCCGAAGCAGTCCCAGTTCGCGGCAGCGGCTCGCTGCCGCGCCTCCAGGTCCTCACGCGGAATGCCGAGTGCGCCGTAGCGCTGCTCGCCGAAGGCGGACCGGCGCTCCTGGTAGGGGCTCTTCAGCGTAGGCGGGTACTGCTCGTACTCCGGCTCGTCCCAGGAGTCGCCTGCGGCTATGCGCTCGCCGGCGCGCTTCTTGAGCTCGGCCAGCGGCCGGCCGGTCAGCACGTAGGTGTGCCACGGCTGGAGGTTCGATGCGGACGGTGCCCAGGCCGCGCCGGACAGCACGCGCTCCAGGACCTCGCGCGGGACCTGCTGGTCGGTGAATCCCCGCACAGCTCGCCGACTCGCGACCGCCTCGTAGACGTTCATGAGTTGCCTGCACCCCTCTCCGTTCGATGCGCACGTTACCGTCACACACAAGACGGTATCATTCAATACTATCTATTGCCATGGTTCGGAGTGTTCACGCCTCGCCCTCGGGGGGGTGGGCGAACCGGGTCAGCAGCCTCGTCAGCTGCTCAAGCTCACCGGGCCCCAGTTCGGCAACCATGCTTTCGGCCAGCGGCTGCGCCGCCACATGAGCCGCATCGAAGAGCTCGACACCCTCAGGGGTGATCTCCACCGCCCGCACCCGACGGTCCCCCGGAACCGCCCTGCGCACCGCCAGCCCCCTACGCTCCAGGTCGTCCACGACCCGCATGATCCCCGCCTTGTCCGACCCCGTCGCCGCCGCCAGATCCCGCTGCACCGTCGGCCCCCGGTCGACCAGCACCAGCAGCACCGCGAAATGCCGCAACTCGACACCGAGCGGACGCAGCGCCTCCGTCATCACCCCCGCCGCACGCCAGTGCGCCCGCCGCAACAACAGTGCGAGGGCGAAAGGCGAGGCATCCCCGGGGCGGTCCGTCGCACGCGAGGTGGTGCAGGGGGTGGTTGTCTGAGGTGTCTGAAAAGCTCCGGTGGTCACGGGGTCACATTACAGTCATAGGTGCATTCGATACGGTTTCAGTCGAAACTGGTCATGTGCTGCTGCTCTCTCGCACCCAGGAGGCCCGTCCGCCCGTAGTCACTTGACTGATGTGTCAGGTCTCGGTCGGCCCCCAGGCTCTTGGTAACCCGATCCACCTCCGTGGTGGTCGCGGCGGGAAGACGAGAGAGGACGAATCATGAGTGGGAAGGTCTTCGGCACCGATGACGGGCCCGGGTGTGCTCGCGAAGATCGCAGACACCGGCGCGATGGCAACACACGGCGGGATGTTCATTCCGGGCCTGTGACATGCCGGACGGTCGTGGCACTCCTCGAAGAGGAGGCGCCTCTGCCGGTCGTGACAGATCTCCGGTACGACAGCACGGACCCGTTCTCGGTGTTCATGGTGTTCAACGCGGGCACCGACATGGTCATCGAGTGGGAATTCGGGCGTGAGCTCCTGGATTCCGGCCGACGGCGGCTGACCGGTCTCGGCGATGTCCAGATATGGCCTGCCGAGATCCGAGGTCATGGGCTGGTGTACATGTCGTTCAGGTCGGGCTGGGAAAAGTTTGTCGTGGCTGCATCTGCGGTAGCGATCGACGAATTCATGGAACGCACTGCCGAGGTCGTTCCCCTTGGAGAGGAAAGAAGTTTTCTGGGCGTTGAAGGCTTCGTCCGTTGATCGGCTGCGGGCCGCTGAGACTCTCCGTTCGCCGCGTCGTCCGAGAGTCGTTCGACTGATGGTTGAGCCTCGCCGATGTGGGAGCGCACCTGACAGGTACGATGGTGGTCGGAACGCCCCCTTGACGGAGAGAAGCTTCACGTGTCGTGCCCGATGCCTGCTGTGCCGATGCGGGCACGTCCGGCCCTGCCCGAGCATTCCCCGCAGAAGGCGGGATCCGCACGCCTGCGATGATCGGGCGGGATGGGGAGCTGCGCACCCTGCGTGGGCTGCTGGCGGACACTGCGGGTGGGAACGGCAGCACCCTGCTGGTCCACGGCGCCGCCGGGGTCGGCAAGTCGGCTCTGCTGCGCACCATTGGGGCCGAGGCCACCGAAAGCGGCTTCAAGGTGCTGCGCACATCCGGGGTGGAGCCCGAGCAGTGGCTGCCGTTCGCCGCGCTGCAGCTGCTGCTGCAACCGCTCGCCCGTGGTGTCGAGGACCTGTCGGCTCCGTACCGCTCGGCACTGAGCGGCGTGTTCGGCGTCAGGGACACCGAGCCCGAGATCTACCAGGTCGGACTGGCCGTGCTCGAACTGCTCGCCGACGCGGCCAGCCGGCAGCCACTCCTGCTGCTGGTCGACGACCTGCAGTGGATCGACACCTCCAGCCGGGACGTCCTCAAGTTCGTGGCCCGACGTACCCGCGACCTCGCCGTACAGGTCATCGCCGCCGCCCGGATCCAGTACTCCGACTCGTATGTGCACCTGGACCTCCGCTTGAAGCCGCTCGGCCCGCAGGCCGCCGCCGAATTGCTCGATGCCGGCGCGCCGGACCTGCCGGCGCCGTTGCGGGCGCTCATCCTCGAGCGTGCCGCGGGTTTTCCGCTGGCCCTGGTGGAGCTACCCAAGGCGGTGCAGGGCATGACCGCGCAGATGGACGACCTGCCGCTGACCCAGCGGCTGGAGGACGCTTTCTCCGCGCGTACCGATGCGGTGAGCCGGGCCTGTCGCACGTTGCTCCTGGTCCTGGCCGCCGAGCCGGCCGCGCCACTGAACCTGCTGTTGGACGTGGCGAGTCGGCTCTCCGGTTCGGCGGTCTCCGTCGACGCGGTGCAGGAGGCGGTCGACGCGGATCTGGTCACACTGGTCGGCTACACCCCCGAGTTCCGCCATCCGTTGATGCGCACGGCGATCTACACCCACGCCACGATCGCCGATCGGCTGGCCGCTCACCGTGCCCTCGCATCGGTGATGGACGACGCCCCCGAGCGCCAACTGGCCCACGAGGCGGCGGCCACGATCGGGCCGGACGAGGAACTGGCCGCCCGGCTCGAGCGTTTCGCCGCTGCGGCGCAGGCCCGGGGGAAGGTGGCGGCTGCTGTCCCGGCGCTGCGTCAGGCGGCCGACCTCGTCCTCGATGCGCAACGGCGGACCGGGATCCTGGTCCGGGCGGCCGAGCTGTCCAGCGAGATCAACGACCGCATCAGCGTCCAGCTGCTGCTGGACCGTATCGACACCAGTGTGCTGGGCCCGGTGGAGCGGGCTCGCCTCATGGTGGTGTCCGACAGCTCCGCCTTCGAACCGGACGAGCCGCAGCGACGGATCCAGGACATGGTCGCCGCGGCGGCCGGAGCCTTCGACGCGGGAGCCGGAGACGTCGCGGAGGACCTGTTGTGGCGTGCCAGCGCGCGATGCTTCTTCCAGGACGGCGACGCACAGGTACGCGCTCAGGCCGCGGCGGAACTGGATCGCTGGAAACCTGATCCGGACGCTCCCCATGTGCTCGCGGTGCGGGCGTACTCCGAGCCGTACCGGCACGGGGCCGACGTGATCGCGCGGCTCGACGGAATCAGGGCAGACCGTCAAGACGGCCGGATCCTGCATTTTCTCGGTAGCGGAGCCCTGGTCATCGGCGACATCAGTCGCGCCGCCCACCACCTCGCGCTGGCAGCCGCGGCGTGGCGGTCGCAGGGCCGACTCGGGCTGCTCGCCCGTTCGCTGGCGGCCAGCTGGCCGCAGGTGTACCTCGGCCGGCTGGAGCGAGCTCGCGAGGAGTCCGCCGAGGGGCTCGCCCTGGCCGAGGAGACCGGGGAAGGGATCGTCTGGCTGGGGCTGAAGGGCACCGCCGGCCTGGTGGCGGCGCTGCGCGGAGAAACCGAGCAGGCAGCGCGGATGATCCGCGAACTCCGCATGCACAGCCTGTTCCCCGGTATGCCGTTCGTCACCGTGATGGCGCAGCAGACCGACGGCCTGCTCGCCCTCTTCGACGGCCGCGCCGAGGAGGCGTACGACGTTCTCTCGCGCGCGTTCGATCCGATCGACCCCCACTACCACTCGGTGAGCCGCTGGCTGCTCGCGCCGGATCTGGCGGATGCCGCAGTCGCCGCGGGCACCGTGCAGCAGGCCCGGGAGCTGCTGGCCGATCTTCCGGAGCTGGCCGGACGGCTGCCTTCGGAAATGATGGTCGTGGCTCATGCCTACACCGACGCGGTGCTGGCTCCGGACGACGTCGCGGAAGAGCGCTACGCCGCGGCCCTTACCGCACTGCCGGCCGACTGGACGCTGTCGCGTGCCCGCCTGCAGCTGCACCAGGGCCGCCGGCTGCGCCGCCAACGCCGCAACGCGGACGCCCGGCAACCGCTTCGACTCGCCCGTGACGAGTTCGACCGGGCCGGTGCGCGGCCCTGGGCCGAGATGGCCCGTGAGCAGCTGCGTGCCACGGGTGAGTCGAGCGGCCGACGGCACGCGAACACCGGCGAGCAACTGTCCGCCCAGGAAATGCAGATAGCCGTGCTCGCGTCACAGGGGCTGAGCAACCGGGAAATCGGCCAGCGCCTGTTCATCTCGCACCGCACCGTCGGAGCGCACCTGTACCGCATCTATCCACGCCTCGGCATCACCGGCCGGGGCAAGCTCGCCGCGGCGCTGGCCGCACTGCACGACGAACAGCCCACGCCTGACGTCTTCGGCGCCTCGGACTGACGGACCGGTCGGCAGGCGCCGTGCCCAGCCATGGCAGTCCCGAGAAAGCGGCGGAGGGCGCGGGCGATGGTCGACCCACTGGGGTGAATCGTCCTACGGCGGCAGGGAGTTGCTGTCAGTATGAAGTGTGACGACGAGCCCGCGTACTGATCCCCCCTCCCTCTCCGAACTCCTCGGACCGGCGGTCCGGTCGGGCGAGGAGGAACAGATCGAAGCGGTGGCGCGGGAGTGGGGAGCGGTGTTCCCGCCCGATTTCGTCGCCGTCGCGGCGGCGTACGGCGATGTCACCATCTGCGAGTACATCTTCTTCTGTGGCGCTCGCAATCTGCGCTCCTACGCGGCGGCCATGGGCCGGAGGATGGAGGATTCGCCGACCGTTCCGCACCGGGTACTGCCGTCTTCCGGAGGAGCACTGGTGTGGGGCAACACCATCGAGGGCGACCAGCTGTTCCTGGTCGACCGGGGCGGCGGCCGCTGGACGGTGTCGGCGTTCCGGCGCGGCTGGGCGGACTGGCACGACACCGACCTGGAGTTCGGCGAGTGGTTCCCCCGGATGCTCGCGGGGGAGATCGAGACCGACTGGATGCCCGAGTGGCCGGCCCCGCCGTACGAACTGGGAATGGTCGACTAGGGTCCGTCGTCAAACGGATCCCGGCGCGTCACCGACAGCGGTTTCACCGGGGCCTCGGCGCGCTCGGGCCGGTCCTGCGGTGCCGGGCGGCCGCTCGTCAGAGGGAGCTGGCCCGCCACCCGGTGGGACGGAACGGCGGTCGCCGAAGAGGAGCCGATTTCATGAACCGACGCCCGGAAATACGCTGGCACCACGCGGTGGCCGAGCTGGTGGACTTCGCGCTGATCAGCTGGGAGGCGGAGCCGGAGCGGGTCGCCGCGTTGCTGCCGCCGGGCTTCGAGCCGGATGTGCGGAACGGGGCGGTCCTGGTCTCCTTGGTAGCCTTCCGGGACCGCCACTTCCACTTCCGCTTCGCCCCACGGGTGCGGTTCTCGGCCGGTCAGGTCAACTACCGGACGTATGTCCGCCGGGGCGCGGAGACAGGTGTCTGGTTCTTCGGCACCTCGTTGAGCAGCCGGCTCGTACAACTCCCGCGCACGGGCTGGCAGATGCCCTGGTACCACGAGTCGGTGCGGGTGGCAGGCACCGCGTCCGACTGGCAGTTGCGGACCGAGGGCCGCTGGGGCGCGGCCGATGTCGGACTTCGCGGCACCGGGCGACCCCTCGACACCCCGCCCGGATTCCCGGACCCCGGCGAGGCGAGCCGGATCCTTGTCGACCCCGCCGTGGGCTGGTACCCCCGGCGCGACGGGCGGGGCGTGGGCCGGTACTCGGTATGGCACGAACCGCTGCGCCTGGAGGCCGCCGAGGTGCGGCACGCACACAGCCAGGCCCTGACCGACCTGAGGCTGGTCGCGCCCGGCCAACTCCCCTGCCACGCCGGACTTCAGCGCAGCACCATGTTTGACGTACACACTCCGCCGTCCCGGCTGCTCCGTCCCGCGGGCTGACCCGCCGCCTCGCGGGGGACATCGGCGCGGCGGTGCTCAGGTCAGATTCAGCCCGCCGTCCAGCACGACGACCTCGCCGGTGATGTATGTGCCGGCGACCAGCGACGCCACCAGATCGGCCACGTCGGCGGGCTGGGCGGGACGGCGCATGGGCGCGCGCTCCCGCCACAGTTCCTGTGCCTGCGTCCAGTCCTTCGTCATCGGAGTGTCCACCAGCCCAGGCGCCACCGCGTTGACCCGCACCTCGGGCCCGAGCGCGGCCGCGAGCAGCCGGGTCACGTGATTGAGCGCGGCCTTGCTCGCCGCGTACGGCACCGACGAGCCCTTGGGGCGTACCCCGGCGTGGCTGGTGATGTTCACGATGCTGCCGCCCCCGGGGGAGGTACGCAGCGCCGGAAGTGCCGCCGTGCACAGCACCCATGGCGCGATCAGGTTCACCTCCAGCAGCCGCCGCCAGTCAGCGGGTGTCGCCGCGGCCAGGTCGTCGTGCGGGATGGGCCGGCTGATGCCCGCGTTGTTCACCAGCACGTCCAGCCGTCCGTACCGGCCGAGCGCCGTCTCGACCAGCCCCCGGGCCTCGTCCTCCACCGCCAGGTCCGCCCGCACGTACGCCCCGCCGAGCTCCGCCGCGAGCGCCTCCCCGGCCTCCGTACTGCGTCGTGAGTGCACGACGACCCGCATCCCGTCTGCCGCCAGCCTCCGCGCGACGGCCTCCCCGATTCCCGACGTGGACCCGCTGACCAGGGCGACGGGCCGATCCGCTTGTTCGATGCTCATGCCAGCGGATCCTGTCACGGCGGAGGAGGCACGGCAGCGCGGCCTGCGTCCGGTGCTCGACGTCGTCGCATCCGATGCAGCAGCAGCCGGTCTCCCGGCTCGGCCGAACGTATCGCTGGGTTGGGCGACTTCCTTCTGTCGGGACAGCGCGGGCCTTCTGGCAGCCCTTCGATGACGTCCGCGTCCCACGGGACAACCCCCCACGGTCCCGGCGGTGTTCGCGAACGTTCTCGAACACGCAGGTCAGGCACTTGTGACCGGAGTCCTGTTGATCGATGTTCGAGAAGCGTTGTCGAACACCCCTCGGTCGTCTGCTCTTGTCCCAGAGCCGACCGCCGATCTGCCGGAGCCCCGTGTGCGCTCGGCGGCCTCGTCAACCGGACCACAGCCCCGCGGCGGGAACGACCCGAGCCGGTCGTCCACACCCGCCGCGGACGAAGAAGGAGGACATATGACACGCAACGCGCCGAGCGGGATCCTTCGGCGGTGGCCCAGGCCGCTGATCGCCACGCTGGCCGCGATCGCCGCGACCGGCCTCGGAACGGCGGCGCCCGCCACCGCGACCACGACCGTCCCGCACACGACCGCGTCCAGAGCCTCGGTGACCGCCGCTGCCGCCGCGACGCAGAAGCACGTCTATCTGCGGTCCGCGCTCGGCAACGAGCCTTATGTCACGACCGAGAACGGCTGGTCGGGGAGCACCGGCATGCACGCCAAGAACGTGATCCGGGCGCGTGCCGCGACCCCGGGACCCTGGGAGGGGTACCGCATCGACTACCTGGGCCCCTCGTCCGGCAACGCGGTGCACCTGTGGTCCGATGCGGCCCAGGCCTACGTGACGGCGGAGTTCGCCTGGGGCGCCACCTCGTCCGGCCTGGACCAGCGCGGCACCCTGCACGCCCGCCCCGGGCAGACCAGCACCGGCCCGTGGGAGACCTTCTACCTCGACCAGACCGGCGCGCACACCTTCACGCTGTCCGTACGCGACTCCGGTGGCAAGCTGTGGTACGTCACCGCAGAGCAGAACTACCCGGGCGACGAGGCGGGCCTGCTGCGCGCCAGGGCCACCAAGCCCGGCCCCTGGGAGCAGTTCACCACCGGCCCCGGCCCGCAGAACCTGATCGGCGGCGACGACTACCCCGCGAAGTGGAAGTCCCCGGCCCAGGACTCCTTCGCGAACGTCTTCGGGCTGAACCGGGAGTGCGTGTCCTACGTCGCCTGGAAGATCTACGAGAACAGCGGCGGTACGCAGGTGCCAGGCGGTCAGGCGGCGCCCTCGGACTGGGCCCGCTACAGCGTCCGCGTCGATCCCACCTCCGGCTCCGGCGCCTGGAGCTACGCCTACAACTGGGGCTACGCGGCCGCCTCCCACCACGTCACCGTCAACCACACCCCGACCCCCGGTTCGGTCGCCTGGTGGGACCGGAAGGGGGTGTGGGCAGCACACGGCACCGGCCATGTCGCGTACGTGACCGCGGTGCAGAAGAGCGGCTCCGCCGTCACCGGCTTCGACATCGCCGAGTACAACATCGAGGGCAAGGACGGCGCCTACTCGACGATCCACTTCACCGTCAGCAACGGCAAGCTGGTGCGACGCGCCGCCAACACCACACCGTCCGGGCCGATGGCCGGCGTGGATCTCGGCTGGGTACCGATCCCCGACGGCTTCGTCCACATCAACGGTTTCTGATCCCGGGGACCGGGGTGGACGGCGAGGGGGCCGCCCACCCCGGTGTCGTGACCGGCACAGTCGGAGACATCGCGCAAGGCATTCCACAGGGGGGGCGTGCGGTCGCGGTGCTCGGCGGGGTCGGTGGGAGGCCGGGAGCAGCCGCAGGGGTTCGTGCCGGCGGAGGTGCTCCGCCGGCACGACGGCGGCCCCGGGCGCGGTCAGCGCACCGGCAGCGACCGGGTGTGCTCGATGCGCACCGCGTCCAGGTCCCTCGGGTTCAGGCCCAGCAGCCGCAGCATCGTCGGCGCGATCTGCGTGGTCCGCACCGGAGCGTTGACGCGCACGTCGTGCGGGGTGGCGGCGCCGTAGACGACGAGCGGCACGTCGAGGTCGTCGGCGTGGGCTCCGCCGTGCTCGGCGATCTTGCTCTTGCCGCCGGTGTAGACCACGCCGTACCGGCTGATGCCGAACACGTCGGGCACGCGCGAGTCGCCGGGCCGGGCGTGGAAGTACCGGGCGGCATCCGCACCGGCGTACACGGTCTTCAGACCGCTCGCCGTGAACGGCTTGGCGGCCCCGTCGATGCCGTTGCCGGTGCCGGACTGGGCCAGCAGGTAGGTCTTGGCGAACTCGGCGGCGGCCTGGGAACGGTCGGTGAGCCACAGCAGCATGGCGTCGTCGTCCACGGCGTGGGCGACCAGGTCACCCGCGCCGGGGTGGGCGGCCTTCCAGGCGGAGTTGAGGCCGTCGAGCAGCGGCCCGTCGTCGATGCGGGTCAGCGACTCGGGGTCGGTGGGGGACTGGCCGTGCTTGGCCGACAGGATGACGGTCGTGCTGCCGTCGAGGCCCCGCTTGTGGAGCTCGTCGAGGAACGCGCCGACCTCCTGGTCGACGAAGTCGAGGTTCTTCGCCAGCAGCGGTCCGGGCGTGCCGGGTGTGGTGTAACCGCCCGTCAGGCCGTCGGAGGAGGGCAGTTTCTGGGCCGTGGACACGGACTGGAAGTTCATCCCGAAGACCGCCGGGACGCCCGTCTGGTGGGAGCCGCTGTGGTCGTGACCGTCGATCTCGTTGAGGACGGCCTTCACCTTGTACGCGTCGTACTGCTCGGTCGCGGCGTTGTCCTTCGTCCAGTCCTTGCCGGCCGGGTAGCCGATGGCCTGGCTGTTGATCTCCGGGGCGAACAGGTCCTGGATGCCGTTGCCGGACGGCCCGTCGAGGATCTCGTAGGCGGCGTGCTTGTCCGACCACGCGGTGCGCAGCCCGGCCTTGCGGGCGACGTCGAAGACCGTGTTCACCTTGAGGTAGGAGTGCGGGTAGACGGGCTTGCAGGTCTTCGGGTCGACGGGCAGCTTCGCCGGGTTGATGAGGCCGGCGGGGTCGCCGGTCATGTTCAGGATGCTGTCGGGCAGGCCGGAAAGGCCCTGGCCCGCGTCGAGGGAGTCCTGGTTCTTGTCGAGGTCCTCGGTGAGGTCGACCTCGGCGCCCGGCTTGACGCCCGCGCAACTGGTGGTGCCGGCCGGGAGCAGGGCGTTGCTGTAGGTGTCGTCGTAGTACACGCCCGTGACGCCCGGGTCCCCGCCGGTCAACTGGCCCACCATGCCTGGGAAGGAGTCGGAGGGAACGGTGGTTCTCGCGTGGGTGTACTCCACACCGCCGCCGACCAGCCGGGCGAGCGCGGAACGCGGGTGCCGGGCCACGTACCAGGCCAGGTCGGACTGGTGCAGACCGTCAACCGACAGCAGCAGGACGTGCCGGGAGCGGGATGCGGGGGAGGCCGCGGCGGGGCCGGTGGTCGCGGCGGTCAGACCGCCGACGGCGGCGAGCGCCGCGGCGGCGGCCGCGACGGGACGGAGCGGGTGTCGGAACACGATGGTTCTCCTCACGCTGTGCGGAGCTTGTGACCCTGCGGATCATGCACCGACATTCGAGAGGGAGAACGTGTACGGAACCGGACTTGCGGCCCGGATTCTGCCCAAGAACTTCATCGCGGCGCGCAAAGTCCGGTCCCTCGGGCGTCCTGAATAAGCTCGGAGGCGGGGGGAAGACTGACTGCCTGATGGCGCGGGCGAGGGGATGGGTATGGGTGAGGTGTTCTTCCGGAAGCTGACCCGGTGGCAGGCCGACGGGGACCGGGAAGAGCTGGCGGACCTGTATGTGGCTGCGTACCAGGAACCCCCGGGCGAGGAATACCGCAATCGCGAACGGTTCCTGGCCGTACTGGCGGACGATGTCCAACGGCCGGGCTTCGACATGGTGGTGGCCGACGACGTGGAGGGCGAGGACGACGAACCGGCGGGACTGGCTTACGGGTATCCGTTGCACCGCGACGGCTCATGGTGGCGCGGTTTCGTCGGTGTCCTTCCCGGCGAGGTCGAGGAACTCACCGCATCCGGGAAGGTGTTCGCCCTCGCGGAGTTGATGGTGCTTCCGGAACACCGCCGACGCGGGACAGGCAGCCGCCTCCAGGACAGACTGCTCTCCGACAGCGACGCGGAACTGGCGGTCGCACTCCTCGACCCCGCCAACTCCGCGGCGCTGGACGCCTTTCGGGCATGGGGCTGGGAGCGGCTCGGGCAATTCCGCGACGACACCGGGGAATCCGCCCTGGAGGTTCTCACCCGGGCCCTGCCGGGGTGAGAACCAGCGGGGCGGTTGCACGGCCCGGGTCCGGTCTTCTCAACGCGCTCTCGAACACCCCGCCGTCGGGGTGCCCCGGCGTTCCCGGTGTGCGTGACTCTCGGTGCGCCGGAGGCGGACGACGGCTTCGAGCCCGCCGCCCGGGGCCGTCTCCAGGGTGACCTCGCCACCGCTGGCGCGGGTGAGTTGCCGGACCATCGGCAGACCGAGGCCCGTGCCGTCGTGGTCGGCGCCGGCAGCCCGCCAGAACCGGTCGAAGGCCCTGCGCCGTTCGGCCTCGGTCATGCCGGGACCTTGGTCGATGACGTGCAACTCGGCTTCAGGCGCCGCCCGGTCCGCTTGTCCAGGGGCGTCGACGACGGCCAGGGTGACGGCGGTTCCCGGCGGGGACGCGCGCAGCGCGTTGGAGAGCAGGTTGTCGACGATCTGCTCCAGGGCGCCCGGAGCCGCCCACACCCGAACGGTGGTGGCTCCCGAGACGACGATGTCGACGCGTTGCTCCTCGGCGAAGGCCGTCCAGATGGCGGCGCGATCGGCGACGACGGCGTCGAGGTCGACCGGCTCCGGCCGGATCGCGGAGTTCTCCAGCCGGGCGAGCGCCAGCAGCCCCTGCACCATACGGCCGAGCCGTTCCAGTTCCCCCAGCGCCTTGTCGAGACTGTCCTGGGCGCACGGGTCGAGGTGCGGCTCGAAGTTCTCCAGGCGCAGGCGCAACGAGGTCAGCGGAGTCCTCAGTTGGTGCGACACATCGGAGGCGAACGCCTGCTGCTCCTGCAGCAGGTGCTGGAGCCGGGTCGCGGTGGCCGTGAAGGACGCGGCCAGACGGCGCAGTTCCGGCGGCCCGTGATCGGTGGCCGGCGGGTCGGTGATCCGGCCGTCGGCGAGCTGCGCGGTCGCCAGTTCCAGGGCCCGCACGGGACGCGTGATCGAGCGGGCGAGCGCGAAGCCGATCAGGGAGACGGCGGTCAGCACCCCCACGCCGACGAAGCCGAGAGCCAGCCAGGTGGCATGGACCTTCGCCTCAAGCGGGCCCAGCGCGTACACGGTCCGTACGACGCAGGGAACGACGGCGTCCGAACCACCGGGCACCGTGGTGAGGAGGAGGTCCCCGCCCGCGGACGGGGCACTCCGGCCGGTGACGACGGGGTGACCGTGCAGCGCGGTGGAGATGTCCGGTTCGGTGGACAGGTCCTCGCCGACCGGGGCGAGGGCGGCGGTGTCGGTGAGGACGACGCCCCGGTGATCGGTGACGACCACACGACTGCCGGTTCGCCGCCCGTAGGCGCGAGCCAGTTCGGGGAGGTCACCGGCGACCCCGCGCTCCATCTTCTCCTCGCAGACCTCGGCCAGCGTCATCGCCCCCTGCTGCGCCGCGTGGGAGAAACGGGCCAGCTCGCTGCGCGCGTAGAAGAGCCCGAACGGCACTTCGAGCGTGAGCAGGACGAGCAGTATGAGGCTCAGATGGCTGAGCAGGATGCGCCGGGTCACCGAGGCCCTCCGCCGGGTACCGGCGCTGTCGCGGAGGCGGTGTCCTCGTGTGCCGGGGGGACCAGGCGGAAGCCGATGCCGCGGATGTTCTCGATCCAGGCGGAGTCCCCGAGTTTGCGGCGCAGCGCGGCGATGTGGACGTCCAGGGTCTTGGTGGGACCGAAGAAGTTCGGTTCCCATGCCGTGTCGAGAATCTGCCGACGGGAGCAGACGGCTCCGGGATCCTCCGCGAGGCAGGTGAGCAGATCGAACTCCTTGGGCGCGAGGGCGATCGGCGACCGGTGCAGGTGCACCTGCCGGGTACGGCGGTCGATGGTCAGCGGGCCGACCCGCTGGACGTCGGGTGTCCCGGGCGGTGCCACGTCGTCCGGGGGCCCCGGTTCGTGACCGTGCGGGTCCAGGACGGCGGGGCGGGCGCGGCGGGTGACGGCGCGGATGCGGGCGACGAGTTCCCGTACGCCGAACGGCTTCGAGACGTAGTCGTCGGCGCCCAGCTCCAGACCGAGCACCCGGTCGACCTCGTCGTCCCTGGCGGTGATCATGATGATGGGCACGGACGAACGGGTTCTGAGCGCACGGCACACATCTAGGCCGTCCATGTCGGGCAGCCCCAGGTCAAGGAGCACCATCGCCGCCTCCGGCGCGGCGAGGCCGTCGGCCCCCGTTCTGGCGTGCTCCACGGTGAACCCGAATCGCCGCAGACCCTCCGTCAATGGTCCGGCCACCCGGTCGTCGTCCTCGATCAGCAAGACACGCATGCCGGAAAGGCTCACAGACCTCGCCTCGAGAGCGCGGCGCAAACGCCGGAACCTCCCCCTAGCCGGTGATCCTGACCCGGTTGGCGTAGACACCGAACGCGGTATGACTGCGACATCCAGCACCGGGACAGCGTGAAGGAAGGAGAGAGTGAAGACCTTCGAACGCCGAGTGAGCCCGCCTGCCGCCCGGCAGTGGCCCGCTCGTCCCACCGGCCCGATCGCAGTCGAAAACTGATCCAGGGTCAGGTTGCGTCGATCGACGAGTGCGCCGCGGAACCGGCCGGATTCCGCAGCGGCAAAACGCTTCATCAGAGGGATCCGGAATCACCGGCTGTCATTGCTCTGGCAATCCGCTTGACCGTCGTGTCCTAGCGTCGGTTGCACGGCCGGTGCCACGGGGGCACCGAGTGACAAGCGCCCGCACAAGCACCTGGGACACCCCATGCCCATTGACGAACTACGTCGCATCCGACCGGACCTGGTGGAACCCTTCACGGCCGAGCTCCCGGGAGCACGGGCGACCGTGCTGGCCCGGCTGTGGGGCGCCTTCGCACGCGAACCCCTGCCCGGCGTGACCGGGCACCGCCGCGAGTCCGACGACCTGGTGATCGAGCTGCGGCGGGGCGGATCGCTCTCGGCGCCCGCGTCCGGCGCGCGGTCGTTCGCCGAGGTGCCCGACGACTTCGCCGTGTCCGGGTCGGACGGGCCGATCGACGGACCGGCGCAACTGCTGGCGCAACTCGGCCTGCGTACCCGCGCCGCGCAGCGGCTGGCGGCCGAGCTGGACAACAGCGTGGTCAACCTGGCCCTGGCCAGGGCCGCGAACGCAGGCCGGGCGGTCGCACCCGACGACTCTGCGGACGCGGAGCAGACCGTCGTGGACGGCCATCCGCAGCATCCCTGCTGCCGCACACGTACGGGCATGTCGATCGCCGACGTGCTCGCCTACGCTCCCGAGCACCACCCCGTCGTCCGACTGGCGCTGCTCCGTGTCCCGGCCGACCGCTGGCAGAGCGCCGGCGCCTGGCCGCGGCGACTGCGGGACGGCGACACCATCCTGGTCCCGCTGCACCCCTGGCAGCGGGACCACGTACTCGCACACCACCCCGGCCTCGCCGGCTCCGGCTCCGTCTCCGTCTCGGAGGAAACGATCCCGGCCCGGCCGTTGCTGTCGCTGCGCACCCTGGCACCGCTGGGCACCCTGCCGGGCTGTCACCTCAAGACGGCGCTCGACGTACAGGTCACCAACTACCGGCGCACCATCTCCCCGGCCGAGGTCGCCGACGGGCCCCCGCTGTCCGACCTCGTCTCGGCCCTCATCGACAAGGCCGGGTACGGCGACAGCCTGCGCGTCATGCGTGAGCTGGGCGGCGGTGCGGTGTGCGTGGACGGACAGCCCTCCGCGAGCCTGGCGGCGATGATCCGGGAGTCGACCGAGTGCCACCTCGACCCGGGGGAGATCGCGGTTCCGCTCACCGCCGTCCACGCGACGGGAGCGACCGTCATCTCGGGAGACCCGGTGCGCTGGCTGGCGGACTTCGCCGCACTCGTCCTGCCGCCCGCACTGACGCTGCTGTCCATGGGGGTGGCACTGGAGGCGCACGGCCAGAACACCCTGGTCGTGCTGCGCGACGGGCGGCCGGTGCGGGTGCTCTACCGCGACCTGGACGGCGTACGAGTCAGCCCGCGCCGCCTGGCCCGGTGCGGCATCACGCTGCCGCCGTTGCTCGGCACCCGTGCGGGGGACGATGTGGACGCGCTGCACACCAAGTTGTTCGGCGGCCTGATCAGCGGCGTCTTCGGCGAACTGGTCGACGTCCTCGGCCGGACGCGGGATGCCGACCCCCGAGCGCTGTGGGGCGCGGTGGCCGAGGCGGGCCGCCAGGTGTACGCCGGCCTGGCGAGCGACGAGGACGCCGCGGCGTTCTTCGGCGACACGATGCCGCTGAAGGCGACCATCGCCATGCGCCTGGCCGACAACCCGGGGAAGGCGCAGTGGACGCCGGTCCCCAACCCGCTGGCCCTGTGCCGCTGAAGTCCGACACCGATCGCCGCGCCACTGGAGTGACCGAATGACCACCGGCACCGCCACCACCGCCGTTACCGACACCGCCCCCACCGCCCCCACCGCCCCCACCGCCCCCACCGCCGTCACCGCCGTCACCGGCACCGCCCCCACCCTCGCAGCAGTCACCGGACCGACGGAGACGGCCGACGCCGTCACCGCCCACACACTGCTCAACTGCCTGATCCGCGAGGTGTCCGCCCCCGAACACCAGGTGACGGTCGCCGACGGCCACCTCCTGCTACGACTGCCCCGCCGGGGCCTCCTGCTGCGTTCCCGGCTGCGCCGGATCTCCCTGGTCGCGGCGCACCGCTTCCAGGGCCCGGTGCAGCGGCTCGACGACGACACCTGGGTGACCGTGGACTGGCGGGAGCTGGCGGACTGCATCCAGGACGAACTGGAACTGCGCACGGGTGTCGCCAACGAGGAGTTCCTGGCCCAGGTCGCCGACAGCCGGGAGACGATCCGCACCGCACTGGAGGAGCGGACGAGCCGCACACCGCACCCCGACCCGTACGTGGCGTCGGAACAGTCCCTGGTGTTCGGCCACCGCTTCCACCCCACCCCCAAGGCCCGCACCGGCGACCCGGAGGACTGGCTGGCGTACGGTCCGGAGACCGGCGCCCGCTTCCGCCTGCGCCACCTGGCCGTGCGCAGCCACCTCGTCCGCGAGGAGGGCGAGCTGCACGAGATGGACGCGCTGTGCCCGGCGGCCGACCCGGGGTTCGCGATACTGCCGGTGCACCCCTGGCAGTACCGGCTGCTCCAGGACCATGACCGGCTGCGCGAGGTGATGGCCGCCGGGGAGGTCGTCGACACCGGCACGCACGGACCGGAGCTGGTGCCGACCGCATCCGTGCGCACGCTGTACCACCCGGACACCGACACCTTCCTGAAGTTCAGCCTGAACGTCCGTCTCACCAACTGCGTCCGCAGGCACGCCAGTTACGAGCTGTCCGGCGCCGTCGCCCTCAACCGGCTGCTCCAGCCCGTCTTCGCCCGGCTGACCGGCCGCTACCCGGGATGCGCGCTCCTCGCCGAACCCGGCTACCGCACCCTCGACACCGACGGCGATCTTCTGGAGGGCCTCGGCGTCATCGTCCGCTCCGGCCTGCGCCACCACCTGCGCCCCGGGGTGACCCCGCTGCTCGCCGCCGCGATCGCGGACGAGTACCCCTCCGGCGCGGCCCACGTCTCCCGGCTGCTCGCCCGCGGCGACGGGGACGTACTGGCCTGGTGGGACGCGTACCTGCACCTGCTGCTGCCACCGGTACTGGCCGCCTACTTCGAACACGGTGTCGTACTCGAACCCCACCTGCAGAACGTCGTCGTCGGTGTCGACGCCGACGGCACCCCGGCGCAGATGCTCTTCCGCGACCTGGAAGGCACCAAGCTCCTGCCCGGACCCCACCGACACACCCTCGCCGACCTCCCGGAGCACGTCCGGCAACCCCTCACCTACGAACCCGAGCACGGCTGGAACCGGGTCGCGTACTGCCTCCTGGTCAACCACACGGCCGAAGTGCTCGGCGCCCTGGCCGACCTCGCCCCGACGCTGGAGCCCGCCCTCTGGGGCCTGGTCCGCGACCACCTCAAGGCCTATGCCCGCACCGCCGCCGAACCGCCACGCCTGCGCGCCCTGCTGTCCGGCGTACCGCTGCCCGCCAAGGCCAACCTTCTGCTGCGCTGGGCCCGCAAGGCCGACCGGCACGCCACCTACGTCCCCCTGACGAGCCCGCTCGGTGCGGACTTCCCCCACGAGGTGATCCGGTGAGGTCCGCACTCCTCGAACACGTCGGCCGACTCACCGACGACGACCTGCCCGCGTACGTCTACGACCTCCCGGAGCTGCGTGAGCACCTACACGCCATCCGGACCGCACTGCCGAAACGTGTCGAGCTGCTGTACGCGGCCAAGGCCAATTCCGACCCGCGGATCCTGCGGACGCTGGCCGAGCACGTCGACGGGTTCGAGGTGGCCTCCGGCGGCGAGCTGAGTCACGTCCGCGGGCTCGTCCCCGATGCGCCGATCGCCTTCGGAGGCCCCGGCAAGACAGAGAAAGAGCTGGCCCGGGCACTGGACGCCGGAGTGCAGCGGCTGCACATCGAGAGCGAACAGGAACTGCGCCTGGTCACCGCCCTGCTGGGCCACCGGACCGTGGATGTCCTGCTGCGCGTCAACCTGCCCGTCGTAGTCGGCCGGGTCGCGCTCGCGATGGGCGGGCACCCCAGTCCCTTCGGCATGGACCCCGCCCAACTGGACCGCTGTCTGGAGGTGTTCGCCTCCGCCCCGCGCCTGCGACTGCGCGGACTCCACTTCCATCTGGCCAGCGGACTCGAGGAACGACCCCACCTGGCCCTGATCGACGAGATCCTGACCTGGGCCGAGGACTGGGCACACCACCGCGCCGTCGACCTGACCGAGGTCAACGTCGGAGGCGGGATGGGCGTCGACTACACCCATCCGCGACGGAAGTTCGACTGGCGCGCCTTCGGTGCCGGACTGCGCCCGCTCCTGGCCCGCCACCCTCGCCTCACCCTGCGGATCGAACCCGGCCGCTCGGTCACCGCCTACTGCGGCTGGTACGTCACCCAGGTCCTGGACATCAAGTTCAGCCGCGGGCATGCGTTCGCCGTACTGCGCGGCGGCACCCACCATCTGCGTACCCCGGCGGCGAAACAGCACGACCAGCCCTTCGAGGTGATCCCCGACGGCCGCTGGGCACGGCCCTGGCAGCGCCCGGAGGCCCGTGACGAGCCGGTGACGCTGGTCGGACAGCTGTGCACCCCCAAGGACGTCCTGGCCCGCGGGGCCATGGTCGAGCGGCTGCGCGTCGGCGACCGGGTCGCCTTCGCGATGGCCGGCGCCTACGCCTGGAACATCTCCCACCATGCGTTCCTCATGCACCCCCACCCGACGTTCCATCATGTCGACGACGCGGAGTCGCCGGCCTCGGGCGGGTACGCCCACCAGCCGTCATGAACGGCGGTACCCGCATGCGGATGACGGCCGTACTCATGTCCCGGAACTTCCGTCGCTACCTGCTCGGGCAGCTGACCTCCAACATCGGCACCTGGATGCAGCGCGCCGCCCAGGACCTGCTCGTCCTCCACCTCACCGGCAACAGCGGCAGTGCGGTCGGCCTCGTGACCGCACTGCAGTTCCTGCCGCAGACCCTGTTCGGCCTCACCGGAGGCGTCCTCGCCGACCGGTACCCCAGGCGGCGACTGCTGCTCCTGACCCAGACGGCCATGGGAGCGCAGTCCCTCCTGCTCGGACTGCTGACCGTCACCGGGGCGGTGAACCCGCTCTCCGTCTACGCGCTGGCCTTCGTCCTCGGCACGGCCACCGCGGTGGACGGCCCCGCCCGCAGCGCCTTCATCTGCGAACTGGTCGCCCGCGAGGGCGTGGCCGTCGCGGTCAGCCTGAACGCCGCCCAGTTCAACATGGCCCGCGTCCTGGGCCCCGCCCTCGCCGGCCTCACCGTCGCCGCCTTCGGCACCGGTCCCGTGTTCCTCGCGAACGCCGCCTCGTACCTGGCTGTCCTCTACGGCCTGATCACCATCCGCACGGCCGGCCCCGGCCGGCCCAGCACAGACCGGGCTCGACTGCGCGACGCCTTCCACGACATCGCCTCCACCCCGGAGCTGCTCCTGCCGGTCTGTCTCATCGCCGTCGTCGGCACCTTCGGCCTCAACTTCCAGGTCACCATCTCGCTCGCGGCCATGACCGTCTTCCACTCGGGCGCCGCCGCCTTCGGGTACCTCTCCGCCGCCTACGCCGTGGGCAGCCTCGTCGGCGCGATCCACGGGGCGAGCCGCGGCAAGCCCCCCACGGTCCGACGCCTGACCACCACCACCGTGGTCTTCGGAGTGCTGGAGGCGGCACTGGGCCTGATGCCGGGCTACGGCACCTTCATGGCCCTGCTGATCCCCACCGGTTTCGCCGCGGTCACCGTGACCACCACCGCCAACGCACTGACCCAGCTCCACGCCGACCCGCAGCTGCGCGGTCGTGTCATGTCCGTCTACTTCCTCGTCCTCCTCGGCGGCACCCCTGTCGGCGCCCCACTGGTCGGCCTGGTGTCGGACACCCTCGGCGCCCGCTCCAGTCTGGTCCTGGGCGGCGTCGTCTCCGCGTCCTGCGCACTCGCGCTGTCCGCTGTGATCGGACGGCGCGTCCGACGGCTCCCCCCGATCACCCGCCCGGCCCCCATGACCGGCCCAGCCCTCACACCGGCTCGCCCGGCCGATCCGTGACGCCTCCATGGAAGCCGGCGACGAGGGCGCCGAACTCGTCGGGCGTGGCGAGCCGGACGCCGAGTTGTTCGGCCTTGGCGCGCTTGGAGCCCGCGCCCTCTCCCGCCACGACGAGGGTGGTCTTCTTGGAGACGCTGGAGGAGGAGCGGCCGCCGGCCCGCTCGATGAGCTCGTTCATCTCGTTGCGGGAGAGCTTCTCCAGGGCACCCGTCATGGCGCCGGTGACGACCACGGTCATCCCGGCCAGCGGGCCCGCCTCCGGCGCGGCCGCGGGCGCCTCGCCGGGAGATGCCTCGCCGTCGGGTGCCGCGGCGTCCGCGGGGGAGGGCGGGGTGGCGCCGGGCTCGGTCATGTTGACGCCCGCGGCGGCCAGTCGTTCGATGAGCGGGGCGAGTTCGGCCAGTTCCGCGACGATCGAGGGGGCCTTCTCCACGCCGATGCCCTCGACCTGCTGCATCGCCTCGGCGTCGGCGGCGCGCACGGCGTCCATGGTGGCGAAGTGGCGGGCGATACGCCGGGACATGGACCGGCCGGTACCGCGCACACCGAGCGCGCACAGCACCCGGGACAGCGGCTGCTGCCTGGCCTTGGCTATCGCGGCGAGGAGGTTGTCGGTGCTGGTCTCGCCCATCCGGTCCAGCCCGAGCAGCTGTTCGCGGGTGAGAGCGAACAGGCCGGCGAGATCGGTGACGAGGCCGGCGTCGACGAGCTGGACGACGCGGGTGGCGCCGAGGCCTTCGATGTCGAGCTGGTCGCGGCCGGCGGCGTAGGAGAGCGAGGCGACCAGGTGGCAGTTGCGGCCCTGCGCGCACCGCCAGCGTTCCTCGCTCCTGTCGATGGCCGATCCGCAGCGCGGGCAGGTCTCGGGGAAGGCGATGGGCTGTTCGTCGCCGGTACGCAGGTGGGCGACCGGGGCCTGGATACGGGGGATGACGTCGCCCGCGCGGTGCACCATGACCTGGTCGCCCAGACGCAGGTCGCGGCGGGTGATGTCGGCCGGGTTGTGCAGGGTGGCGTAGGTGATGGTGGAGCCGTCGATGACGACCGGTTCGAGGACGCCGCGCGGGGCGATGATCCCGGTGCGGCCCACGTTCCACTCCACCTCCAGCAGCCGGGTGATCTTCTCCACGGCCGGGAGCTTGTAGGCGATCGCCCATCTGGGTGCGCGCGAGCCGGATCCCGCGGCCTGCTGGTCGGCGGCGAGGTCGGCCTTGATGACGATGCCGTCGATGCCGAACGGCAGCCCGGCACGGACCGCGGCGATCTCCGCCACCCGGGCCAGTACCTGCTCGACGGTCTCGGCGACGGTGTCCGGGATGTCGGTGCGGGCGCTGGTGTGCACACCGAACTCGGCGACCAGACGCATGAGATCGCCGTGCGCGGACGTGTTCAGCCGCTCGGTCAGCGTGGGGTCGGTGGCGGGCAGGGGCAGCAGTCCGTAGCCGAAGAACGTCATCGGCACCGTGTAGACGCGCTCCTTGGCCCGCAGGGTGCCGGCCGCGGCGTTGCGGGGGTTGGCGAACGGCTGCCCGCCGTGCTGGGTGCGCACCTCGTTGGCGTACTCGAACTGCGCGTTCGTCATGAGGACTTCGCCGCGCACCTCCACGGTGACCGGCTCGGCCAGCTGCTCGGGCAGTCCCTCGATGGTGCCGATCGCGTGCGAGACGTCCTCCCCGGCCGTCCCGTCGCCCCGGGTGATCAGCCGGGTGAGTCGGCCGGCGGTGTAGCGGGCGGCGATCGCCAGGCCGTCCAGCTTCGGCCCGACGTGGAAGCGGGTCACCTCGTGCCCGACACGACGGGCCAGGGACTCGGTCCAGGCGGTGAACTCCTCGGCGGAGAACACGTTGTCCAGGCTCAGCATCGCCGCCGAATGCGGGACATCGCCCTCCACCGCGCCGCCGGCCACCTTCCCGGTGGGGGAGCCGGACAGCACCTGTTCGGGGTGTACGGCCTCGTATGCGGCGATCCCGCGCACCAGCCGGTCGTAGGCGTCGTCGTCCAGCGGCGAGGTGCCGCCCGCGTAGTACGCGGCTGCTGCCTCTACGGCGTCCTCGACCGCCTGTGCGTAGGCGGCGGCATCCACGATCACTGCTGCAGGTGTTGTCATACGCCGCATCCTGCCGCCCACCACTGACAACGGGACCGGACGCAGGGGCTGCAGGGCCGTCGCCTTGTTACCGGATACGGACAGAGCCGGGTGAACAACGCCCGCCCCGGGGCCATCTCACGGGGTGCAGCGAAACAGCCGATGCGGTCGGTCGCCCTGCGGGAGCAGGGGGAGATGCCGCGTCCTGACCGCCCATGGGGGAGCTTTCATCATGACCACGAACCGTGCCCGCCGTACCGCCCGTGCCGCCGGCCTGGTGGCCGTCGCCGCCGCCGCGGCACTGTCGCTGACCGCCTGCCAGAGCGGGGGCAAGGACGCCGCCGCCGGCTGGGAGAAAAAGGTCTCCGCCTCCCCCTCCACCGGTGAGGGCGGTGGGCTCGGTGGGGCCAAGACCAGCGGCGCCGGGACCGGTCTGCGGACGCAGACGACCGCCGCGCACCGTTCCACCACTCCCGCCGCCACGCCCAGGACGGCATCCCCCAAGACGGCATCCCCGGTCCGCACCCAGACCCTGCCCGACGGGAGCAAGGCCGAGATCCGCAAGCTCGGTACCGAGCACTACCTGCTCAAGATCGTCAACCATGGTGACGTCCTGGGCACGATGGAGACGAACCACCGGGACGCCGGGCTCGACGCCAACGACATGTTCATCCTGCTCACCCGCGACGGCCGGGTCCAGGCCTGGATGGGCGGCGGACACGAGGGACCGGGCACCTCCGAGCTCATGGGCGGCTGGACGGCCAAGGTCACCAAGGTCGGTGAGGACCACTACCGCGCGCGGATCCTCGGCGACGCCGGCGGCGTGTCCGCCACGCTGGACGCGAACGGGCAGGACGTCGGTGCCGAGGTCGACCGCGTCTACATCGTGCTCAGCGCGGGCGGCGTGATCAGCGCCCACGCGTAGCCGCGGGCCCGGCAGCGCGGCGGAGCGCCTCGCAGGCCGTACGCGATGCCGATGCCGGTGACGGCGTGCGCGTCCCCGGGAGGCGCACGCCGCCGGCAGGGCTCAGCGCAGGACGACGTTGTGGGCAGGCGAGACGTCCGGCCGGACATCGCCGTAGCCCAGGTCGGTGAGGACGGGGCCGAGGATCTTGGCGAAGGCCTCGAACGACTCGGGAGACTCCCATACGTCGGTGACGCGCCAACAGCCGCCGACCGGCCCGGCGATGTGGGCGAGCAGCCCGGGCGCGGGCAGGTCGGCCGGCGAGGCGAAGCCCCGGCCTTCGGTGACGCGGTCGATGCAGGTGTCGTACAACTCCTGGGCGGCAGGCGTGTTCTCGAGGTCGAAGGTCACGATGACGGGCATGGTCGGGTGCTCCTGTCCGTTGTCCGCCGGATCCGGCGGATGCCGCCCCACGGTCTCCCCGCTCCGACGGCGGCGGCAACGGCGCACGGTACGGCTCGCCGGAGCGCCGGGAGCTGTGGCATGTGCGGGCGCTCACCGCGCGTGCCCCGCACGCTCCTTGTGCCGTGTCCCCCGGGCATCGTTTTGGCCCATGCGTTCCACGACGCGCGCCGATTCGGTCCTCCCGGAGGCCGGCGGGCCCTTCGGTCCGCCTGCGGCGACCGGCTCGCCTCTGTGCGCCGTACCCCCGCGCGGTAGGGCTCCGGCCGGGTAGGGCAGCATCTCCTCAGCCGTTGCCTGACCATGAGAGGCCGTCATGACGTCCACCCGCCGCGCCGCTTCGATAGCGGTGCTGTCCTGCCTGATACTCGCGGGCTGCAAGTCCGGATCGCTCGGCGGTTCGTCACCGTCTCCGGGCGGGAGCGCATCCGCCCCGGCGTCCGGTGCGGCCGGTGGTGCCGGTCGGAAGATAGCGGTCGGGGCCGGTCCGCAGAAGAACTACACGGTCCAGCAACAGCCGTCGGCGGGGTCGTGCCACTACCGGTACGAGAAGGGTGAACCGCTCCAGGATCCGGCGTGCACGCCGGGCGCGATCTCCCCGGCCGTGACGCAGGCGAACATCGCGTCGACGATATGCCGCAAGGGCGGCTACACCTCCGGGGTACGCCCCTCCGCCTATGTGACGGGCAAGGAGAAGCGGCTCAACGCGGCCTCCTACAGCGATACCGGCAGTCTGAGCAATGACGAGTACGACCACTTGATCAGCCTGCAGCTCGGCGGCGACCCCAACGACCCGCGGAACCTGTGGGTGGAGCCGGCCGACCCCGGCCACAAGAAGGGCTCCGGGGTGAACAACGCGAAGGACCCGGTGGAGACGAAGCTGCACACCGCGGTCTGCTCCGGAAAGGTCACCCTCGCCGCCGCGCAGCAGGCCATAGTGACGGACTGGACCACCGCGCTCAGCCGCCTCGGCCTCAGCTGACCCGAGTGCTCTTCGGCGGTCCCGTGGCCGTCCGGAGGGAGCTGTCCGGAGGGAGCGCCGGAGTCGCCGGGCCGTCTCCTGGATGCCAGCCTGGAGTCCTGCTGGAGTCCTGCTGGAGTCCTGGTCGTGGGAGGGATGGAAGCCGATGACCTCCGACATCTCCGGCCCGGTCGTCTCCCGGCAGGAGTTCGACGAGCTCTTCATGTCGCTGCGCACTTGGGGGCGCTGGCCGGCGGCCGGTCGCGGGGCCTTCAACCGGGTGACCGCCGAGCACGCACGTCGGGCTGCCGCCCTGGTGCGGTCCGGGACCGTCGTACCCACGGCCCTGCCCTGGAACACCCGCTCCGGCCCGGACAACCCCAGGCCCGCCCTGCACCACATGACCGACCTGGGTGACGTGGAGAGCCCGGAACCGGCCACCCACAAGGACTTCGTCGCCGCCGACTACCACGGCAAGGGCATCTCCCACCTCGACGCGCTCAGCCACGTCGCCTACCGGGGGGAGCTGTACGACGGCCGCTCGGCGCGCGGTCACATCGATGCGGGCGGCGCCCGCTTCGGAGCGGTGTCGGAGCTCGGTCCGCTCGTCACGACGGGCGTGCTGCTCGATCTGCCCGCTGTCCTCGACGTCCCTTGGCTGGAGCCGGGGCGGGCGGTACGCGCGGCGGACGTGCTCGCGGTCGAGCGGGCGCTCGGTGTGACCGTCGGCGAAGGCGATGCCGTGCTGCTGCGCTCCGGGCACGCCAGGCGCCGACGCGAAGTCGGTGCCTGGGACTCGGGGGCGTTGAGCGCGGGCTTTCATGTGGACGCCGTACCGCTGCTGGCCGAGCGCGGCATCGCCTTGCTCGGTGGCGACGGCGACAGCGACGTACGGCCCTCGCCCGTGCCCGGCGTGCACTCGCCGGTGCACGCCCTGGCCGTGGCCGCGCTGGGGGTGCCGCTGCTGGACAACCTCGACCTGGAGGCCCTGTCCGCGGCGACCGCCGAGGCCGGCCGGTACACGTTCATGCTGGTCGTGGCCCCGCTGAACATCCCTGGCGGGACGGGATCGCCCGTCAACCCGGTAGCGGTGCTGTGACTCTCGCCGCCGATGTCCGTATCCTCACTTATATGAGGTTTTTACGTAATGCCGGTTGTTGCGAATGTGAGCGAGGCAAGGCGTGATTCGGTCCGGCAGGCAGTCAGTGCCTGCGAGGTATCCGAAGGGTGACTCGGGACCCGTTCGTTTCCGTGAGCGGTTCCTTCAGGGCGAGCCGGTCGAGAACGGGGTACGGACGTCGATCCTGGACTCCTGGCTGCGCTGCCGTTCCCTCGGTCTCTCGCCGGACCGGTCCGACCTGCCCTTCCGCGACGACTTCGATCCCGGCGGGCGGATCGTGCGGGCGGCGGCGCCGGTGCTCGACCGGCTCCAGGCCCGGTTCTCGGGCAGCCGGATCAACATCTCCCTCGCCGACGCCAACGGCATCGTCCTGCTGCGCCGCTTCGGTGACCCGTCGATGGTCCGCAGCCTTCCCGCGATCCAGGTGGAGCCGGGCTTCGTCTTCGCCGAGCGGTTCGCCGGCACCAACGGAATCGGTCTCGCCCTCGCCGAGCGCGGCCTCGTCCGGGTCTTCGGAGCCGAGCACTTCGCGGAACGCGCCCAGGGCAACGCCTGCATCGCGCTGCCCGTCCGCGACCCGCTCAGCGGGCGAATGGAGGGCGTGCTCTGCTTCGGCTACCAGCGCAGCGCCGAGGACCCGGCCCTGGCCGACGTCATCCGCCGGGCGGCACAGGCCGTGGAGCGCCGGCTGCTACGGCAGAGTTCCGCACGCGAGCGAGTCCTCCTGCGGGCATACCAGTCCGCCGCCGGCCCCGCCTCCGCCCTCTCCATCGACGAACCCGCCCTGGATCTCCGCGCCGACGACCGGGCCGCCCTCATGGAGAAGGCCGCCGAGTTCATCTCCCACGCCGAGCAGGGCAGCGCGCGGGTCTTCTTGTCCGACGGCCGCTGTGTCACGCTCGTCAGCCGCCCGGTGACCGGCGCCGCGGGGGTGCAGGGCCTCGCAGTCGAAATGACGCTGCCGGGGGCGGCGGCAGGGGCGTCGTTGATCGTTTCGCATCGGCGGACGTTGCCGGGCGGGGCCCTCGGGAGCCCGGCTGCGCGGGCCGGGCCCGGATCGCCGGGCCGTGTGGTGGCGGGACGTTTGCTGGACATCTCCGCGGACGGCGCGGCGAGTGCCGGACAGCCCCGCGAACGGGCGCCCGATCTCCTCGTGGGCTGTGCCGCGGCCCCGGCGGTGCGGCGCGGGCCCGACGCCGAAGCCGACACCCGCGCCGACACCCTTGCGGCGACGGACTGCGCGACCGGTGCCGCGACCGACGCCCCCGAGCAGGCCGTGACCGGCCACAGGGCCTCTGCGGCCGGCCGTATCGCGCCTGCGACCGCTCACAAGGCTTCTGCGACTGACCGTATCGCCCCGGCGACCGGCCACAAGGCTTCTGCGGCCGGCCGTATCGCCCCGGTGACCGGCCACAGGGCTTCCACGACTGGCCGTATCGCCCCCGCGACCGGCCACAGGGTCTCTGCGACCGGTCGTACAGCCCCCGCGACCGGCCACAAGGCCGCCCCCGCAACCGGCCGGGACGCCCCCGTGACCGGTCGCAGCACCGCGCCCGGGACCCCCGACATCTCAGGCGCCCCCGGAACCTCCGCTCCACCCCGCCGTCTCGTTCTCTTCGGTGAGCCCGGGGTGGGTGCCTACGCCCTTGCCGCGCGGCGCAGGCTGGAGCTGTTGTCCGAGGCCGGCGCCGGCATCGGAACCACGCTCGATGTCCGCCGTACCGTCGAGGAACTGGCCCAGACGGCCGTGCCGAAGCTGGCCGACTTCGTGACCGTCGACCTGCCCGATGCCGTGTTGCGCGGCGAGGAGTCCGACGATCCGCTGGGTGATCTGCGCCGGACGGTGGTGCATGGGGTCCGCAACGGGCTGCCGTTCACGCCGGTCGGCAAACGGATCGAATTCGGCCCGACCACCCCCCAGTTGCGCTGTCTGACCCACGGCCGGGCGGAGCTGGAGCCGGACCTGCAGGTCGCCGCGGGCTGGCTCGCGCAGGATCCCGAGCACACCGAGCAACTGCTGGCCCATGTGCACTCGCTGATCGCCGTACCGCTGGTGGCCCAGGGGGTCGTGCTGGGCATCGCCAGTTTCTACCGCGCGCAGGGCTCCGCCGCCTTCGGCGACGACGACCGCTCGCTGGCGCAGGAACTGGCCGCACGTGCGGCCCTCTCCATCGACAACGCCCGCCGGTACACCCATGAGCGCTCGATGGTCCTGGCCCTCCAGCGCAGACTCCTGCCGCACCGGCTGCCCGACCAGGACGCCGTGGAGATCGCCCACCGGTATCTGCCCGCCGAATCGGACGTCGGCGGCGACTGGTACGACGTCATCCCTCTCCCGGGTGCCCGGATCGGGCTGCTCGTCGGCGATGTCGTAGGGCACGGCATGCTCTCGGCCGCCACCATGGGCCGGCTGCGTACCGCCGCCCGCAGCTTCGCCGAACTGGACTTCCCGCCGGACGAGGTGCTCAGCCATCTGGACGACCTGGTCGGCCGGCTGGACCGCGACGACCCCGACGGCGAGGGCTCCGGCATCATCGGCGCAACCTGCCTGTACGCCGTCTACGACCCGACCACGCAGCGCTGCGTCATGGCCCGCGCCGGCCACCCGCCGCCCGCGCTGGTCCGACCCGACGGCAGCGTCTCCTACCCCGACCTGCCCGCCGGTCCTCCGCTAGGTCTCGGCGGGCTGCCCTTCGACTCCGCGGAGGTCGACCTGCCGGAGGGCAGCCAGCTCGTCCTCTACACCGACGGACTCATCGAAGACCGCCACCGCGATGTGGACGCCGTCCTGGAACAGCTGCGCAGCGCCCTGGCGGACCGCCCGGAGCGCACCCCCGAGGAGACCTGTCAGGCGGTCCTCGACAGCGTGGCGCCGGCGCACCCGTGCGACGACGTCGCCCTGCTGGTCGTCCGCACCCACGCCCTGGGGCCCGACCGGGTCGCCACCTGGGAGCTGCCCGCCGATCCGGCCCTGGTCGGTGAGGTCCGCGCCGCCGCCCTCGGCAGGCTCCGTGAGTGGGGCCTCGACGAGACCGCGTTCGTCATGGAGCTGATCCTGAGCGAGCTGGTCACCAACGCCATCCGGCACGGCGCCGGCCCCGTCCGGGTACGGCTCCTGCACCACCGCACCCTGATCTGCGAGGTCTCCGACACCAGCAACACCGCCCCGCACCTGCGCCGGGCGGCCAGCACCGACGAGGGCGGCCGGGGCCTGTTCCTGGTCGCCCAGCTCTCCCGGGCCTGGGGCACCCGGCACCTGGCGGAGGGCAAGGTCATCTGGGCCGAATGCGGAGTCGACGGCGTGTGAGGCCCCTTCGGCGCTCCATATCGTATGGATTGATGTAATTTTTTCCCGTGTGTGACGCTCCCGGCCAGGATGCGGCTCCCGCCTCCGCGGCGGAACCCGTGGTCAGCATCCGCGGGCTCGTGAAGAGGTTCGGCGGGACCGTCGCACTGGACGGCGTCGACCTCGACGTCCACGCCGGCAGCGTCCTCGCCCTGCTCGGACCCAACGGTGCCGGAAAGTCCACGCTCATCAAGGTGCTCGCCGGCGTCCACCGTCCCGACGCCGGGCGGATCACCGTCATCGGACACCCTCTCGGCAGCCCCGTGGCCACCGGCGCGATGTCCTTCATCCACCAGGACCTCGGGCTCGTCGACTGGATGACGGTGGCCGAGAACGTCGCCCTGGGCACCGGATACCCGCGCCGTGCCGGCCTGATCTCCTGGCGCCGCACCCGCGAGCGCTGCGCCGACGCCCTGCGGACCATCGCCGTACACCTCGACCCCGACGAACCGGTCGCCCGGCTGGCCCCCGCCGAGCGTTCCCTGGTCGCCATCGCCCGGGCACTCGCGGCCGACGCACGGCTCATCGTCCTCGACGAGCCCACCGCGCGCCTCCCGGCCGCCGACTGCGCCCGGCTCTTCCGCAGCCTGCACGACCTGCGCGACCGCGGCCACGCGATCCTCTACGTCAGCCACCGCCTCGACGAGGTCCACCAGGTCGCCGACACCTTCGCCGTCCTGCGCGACGGCCGGCTCGTCAGCCGCGGCCTCCTGGCCGGGTACAGCCCCGCCCGTCTCGTCCACGACATCGTCGGCGAGCAACCCTTCGGCCGTCGTCCCACCGCGCCGGTCCCTGCCGGGGCACCGGCCGTCCTCACCCTCGAAGGACTGCGTACCACCGGCGTCGGCCCGGTGAGCCTCGTACTGAGGGCCGGCGAGGCCGTCGCCCTCGTCGGCCTCTCCGGCGCCGGGCACGTCGAGCTGGGCCGTGCCCTCGCCGGTGCCCTGCCCGTGCTCGGCGGAACCGCCACGCTCGACGGCCGGCCCTATCGCCCCCGCACGGTCGCCGACGCCGTCGCCCGCGGCGTCGGCCTGGTCCCCGGCGACCGGCTCCGGGAGGGTTGCCTCCCCCAGCTGACCGTGCGCGAGAACCTCCTCGCCAACCCCCGCGCCGACGGCGTCCCGGCCCTGCACCGGATCCGCCCGCGCCGGGAACGGGCCGAGGCCGCCGAGCTGGTCGACCGGTTCACCGTGCGCCCGCGCGACACCGAGGCGCCCGTCGCCACGCTCTCCGGCGGCAACCAGCAGAAGGTGATGATCGGCCGCTGGCTGCGCGCGGGCCCCCGACTGCTGATCCTGGAGGAGCCCACCGCGAGCGTCGACATCGGCGCCAAGGGTGCGATCCACCGACTGCTCGACGACGCCCTCGGCCAGGGCCTCGCGGTCCTGCTCGTCTCCAGCGACTTCGAGGAGGTGGTGGACGTGTGCCGGCGCGCCGTCGTCCTGGTCCGCGGGAGGGTGACGACCGAACTGAGCGGCACCGCCCTCACAGCCGCCGAACTCACCCGGGCGGCCTCGGCTGTACCCCCTCCCGGAACCGGTGGTGGACGGGGACCGGATTCCGGGACGGGCGGCGGTCGGGGACCGGGTCCCGGAGCGGGTGGCAGACCATGACCGGCCTCCGGAGCCGGTTGCGGGTCGTGACCGGCCGTGCGCCCCGGCCGGGCGGCCACCTGATCGGCTCCTACGGGCTGCCGGCCCTCACGCTCCTCCTCGTCCTGGTCTTCTCGCTGGCGCTGCCCCGGACCTTCCCCACGCTGGACAACGTCGACTCGATCCTGTCCACCCAGGCGATCCCGGCCGTCCTCGCGCTCGCCGCCATGGTCCCCATCGTCACCGGCGCCTTCGACCTCTCCCTCGGCTACGGCCTCGGCCTCGCCCACGTTATGGTGATGAAGCTGATCGTCGACGTGGGCTGGCCCTGGCCGCTCGCCTGTCTCACCGTGGTGGCGGGCGGTGGCCTCGCCGGGGTCCTCAACGGGGCCGTCGTGGAGTTCGGCCGGATCGACTCGTTCATCGCCACCCTCGGCACCGGCAGCATGATGTACGCGATCACCGGCTGGGTCACCGGAGGCGGCCGGATCGTCCCCGGCCCGCAAGGCCTCCCGGCACCCTTCACCGACCTCTACGACTCGAAGTTCCTCGGCCTGCCGCTCCCCGCCTTCTACGTCCTGGCCCTCGCCGCCGTCCTCTGGCTCGTGCTGGAGCGGCTGCCGCTCGGCAGGTATCTGTACGTCGTCGGCTCCAACCCGCGCGCGGCCGAACTCGTCGGCATCCGCACCCGCACCTGCACGGTGTACGCGTTCACCGCGTCGGGGCTGATCGTCGGCTTCGCAGGGGTGCTGCTCGCCGCCCAGCAGGAACTCGGCAACCCCAGCGTCGGTCTCGACTACCTGCTGCCCGCCTTCGCCGGTGCCCTCCTCGGCTCGACGGCGATCAGACCCGGCCGCCCGAACGTCCTCGGCACGGTCGTCGCGGTCGCCGTCCTCGCCGTGGGCCTCACCGGCATCGGCCAACTGGGCGCCGACTTCTGGACCGTCCCCCTCTTCTACGGCGGCACCCTCCTGGTCGCCGTGGGCCTCGCGGGCTACGCGTCCCGTCGCCGCCTGCGCACCGGCAGCGGCCTGCCGCCCGACCCGCCGACGCCGACGGAGGGGAGCGCCGAATGACGCCTTCTCCGTGGCGGGTCCGCCGACACGGGCAGGCAGCCCCCTTGCCCGCCGGAGCGGTCTCTCCGGGAGACAGGGTGCGCCCGGTCGCCGTGACGTGGGAGGCGGGGGCCCGCGGCCTGTCCCACGCCCCGACCGACGTGTCCTCCGGCGATCCGGGGTACGGCATCCGCACCGCCCGCCCCGGTGTCCGGCCAGGCCGGTTCGCCCGCCGCACCGCCGCACTGCTGGCCACGATCGTCGTTCTCGCCGGCTGCGAACGCGGCTCCCCGCGCACCGGGCCGGGGGAGTCGACCACCGGCCCGATCGGCTGCCCCGCCGTCTACGACACCGCCCGCGCCGCCGTCGAGCGCGCGGAACGCACCGATGTGCCCTGGGGCGGGCCGACGACCGGCCCGCGCGCGGTGACGGGCAGATCCCTCGTCTATGTGGCCCAGACGATGACCAACCCCGGTGTCGCCGGCGCCGCGCAGGGCGTGCGGCAGGCGGCACGGGTCGTCGGCTGGAACGTCCGTGTGATCGACGGCGGCGGCACCCCGGCCGGCATCCAGGCCGCGATGGACCAGGCGGTCGATCTCAAGCCCTCCGGCATCGTCATCGGCGGTTTCGACCCCGGTTCCACCTCGCAGCAGGTCTCCCGGGCCGCCGCCGAGAAGATCCCGCTGGTGGGCTGGCACGCGGTCGCCGCGCCGGGTCCCAGCCGGCGGCCCCCGCTCTTCAGCAACGTCACCACGCACGTCCAGGACGTGGCCCGCATCAGCGCCCAATGGGTCATCGAGCACTCGCGCGGCAGGGCCGGGGCGGTGCTCTTCACCGACGCCTCGATCCCGTTCGCCCTCACGAAGTCCGAGCTGATCAGGAAGGAGCTCGCCACCTGCCCGGACGTGCGCGTCCTGGCGTACGAGAACATCCCGATCCCGGACGCGAGCAGCCGCACCCCGCGCGAGGTCGCCTCGCTCCTGTCCCGTTTCGGTGACCGCTGGACCCACTCCGTCGCCATCAACGACCTCTACTTCGCCGACGCCGCGCCCGCCTTCCGCGCGGCCGGCGCACCGGGTACGGGACCGCCGTACAACATCGGTGCGGGCGACGGCGATCCGTCCGCCTTCCAGCGCATCAACAGCGGGCAGTACCAGTCCGCCACCGTCCCCGAGCCGCTGACCCAGCAGGGCTGGCAGATCGTCGACGAGTTCAACCGCGCCTTCTCCGACAGCCCGGCCAGCGGATACGCGGCACCCGTCCATGTCTCCACCGCCGCCAACACCGGCGGCGCGACCTCCTGGGACCCGTCGGGCTACCGGGAGGCCTACCGAAAGATCTGGGGCAGGTGACGCACCGTCAGGGGGCATGTCGTGCGGCGGTCGTGACATCCGGCACCCGTACCGTCATCGAGGGCAGAGCAGCTGGTCGGGAACGGAGGCCACACGGGTCCGCCAGTCGGTCGGGGGCACTTCGCCGAGGCGCGCGCAGACCTTGGCGGCCACCTCGCGAGGGCTGATCCCGAAGAGCTGGAGCGGTACGTGCTCGCCGGAGGCATGGAGAGTGCGGCTGTCCGGTCCGAAAGCCAGGGCCAGCACCGTGTCGCCGGACGTCGGCAGTGACGACCCCAGCCGTTGGTTGGAGGTGTTGTCCCACAGGCGCAGCGTGCCGTCCTGCTCGGCCGTGGCCAGCGTGCGGTCGTCCGGTGAGAAGGCCAGCGCCGACACGGTGCCGGATGCGCCGTCGTCGGGTCGGTCAGGGGCGGCCGGGAGTACGACCCGGCGCCGGCGGACGCTGCCGTCCCAGACGGTGACCTGCCCGGACTCGTCGCCCGCGGCCAGGTACCTGCCGTCGGGACTGAACGTCAGGGCGGTGACGCTGCCCGAGGTGAGGACCTGGCGGGTCACCCGGCCGGTGCGCAGGTCCAGCAGCTGGCCGTGCGAGGTGACAAGGAGACGCCGGTCGGGACGCACCGCGAGGATCTCACCACCCACGCCGGCCGTCCGCCCGACCACGGTCTTCCGGCTCAGGTCCCAGGATTCGATCTCCTCGTCCGCCGGGATGCGCGAGGTCAGCAGCGTCCCGTGCGGGCCGAACGCGATGCCGTTGACCGCGTTTGAGGGGAGGCCGGGATGCTCGCGGTTCGTCTCAGCCGTGGGCAGGGTGGCGATGACCCGGTGTGCCGCGATGTCCCACAGGGCAACGTGCTCCGGCGGCACGGATTCGTATGGGTGGCTGACTCCGTAGGCGAGGACGCGGCTGTCGGGTCGGAAGGTCAGGAAGACCGTGCAGGGCGCGGGAGCGCGGTGTTCTCCGGGCGGAGCTGGACAGGAGACGGGCGGGAGGTCGGTCACCCGGTCGCCGGTGCGTACTCGGAACCTGGTCCGCCCGGAGGCGCGGTCCATCCGGGCGGTGGCGAGGGTCCGGCCGTCCGGGCTGAAGGCAGCCGCGGTGACGGGCGTGTTCTGCCAGTTCGCGGTCGCGCCGTGCAGGGTCAGGGACCGCACGACATCCTCCGTGCTGCCACCCAGGTAGCTGATCCGCTGTGCTTTCAGGTCGATCCGGAGTTCACTGGCGGTTTCGTCGGGCAGCGGATACCGGAGGACGAGGGCCGGGGCGGTCGAGGCCCCCGAGCCGACCCGCCACAGCAGGATCTCGTCCGCATCGGATGCGACCAGGTAAGTTCCGTCGCGGCTGAACTCCACTTCCCGCAGCCCCTTGTGCGAGATCCCGGGCAGGCGCTTTCCCGACGCGATGTCCCAGATCCGTACGCCGGACGTGGTCAGGAGGACGAGCCGACGGCCGTCCGGGGTCAACCGCACGTTCTCCTCAAGGCAGTCGTCGGCCGTCACGGTGGGCGCCCAGGCGGCCGAGAGCCGCCGTCGCCCGGTGACAGTCCACAGCTCTACCGGCCTGCCCGGACGGCACAGTGCCACCAACTTGTCGTCCGCGCTCACCGCCGCGTCGGGGAACGGATAGTCCGAGAGGCTGCGTTGACGTAGTACGCGATGCGTGTTCCAGTCCGAGAGCGGGATCGGCCCTGCGCCGGCACCATGCGACACGGTGTCCAGACGCAGCCGCAACAGGACGCGCCGGCTCGCCACATCCACCAGCCGGACCACATGCCGTCCGCCGGCCGTCCCGTACAGCAGCACCGTACGGCCGCTCGGACCGAACTCGGCACCGTCGGCGGCGGAGAAGGCCGGGCGTTCGACCAGCCCGGCCCGTATGTCCCACACCCGTATCTGATCGGCTCTCCGTGCCTGATCGCCTCCCCGTGGCAGATCGCCTCCCAGCAGCGTGAGCCGGCGGTTGTCTGAGCTCAGCGCCCCCGCCTGGCTGAGTTCCTCTCCCAGACCGGGGTAGGTGGCGATCTTCCGGTGCGTACGCACGTCCCAGAGCACCACGCGCCGGCTGTCGGCGCTGAGCAGCGTACGGCCGTCGGCTCCGAGGTACCGCTCGGCCGCCGGATCGGCGTTCGGATCGACGAAGGCGTCCTGTTCCTTCTGCGTCATGGCACCGATCAGTGCCGAGCGGGTTTCGGGGAGGTCGGCGAGCCGCCATGAGGCGAGGCTGAGTTCCATCGCCGTGGCCGGGTCGGTCGCGCGCAGCGCATCGGCCAGCGCCGCCGTTCGGCGGGCCTCGGCCAACGCCTGCTCATGGTCCCGGGAACGGCTCTGCTGCCACGCCAGCGTGGCGGTGACCAGGATCAGCGCGGCGGCCAGGGACAGGGCCGTCCGAAGTCGGCGCAGCCGCCGGGACGCGCGGGTGGCCGCACGCCGTTCTTGTTCGCGCGCGGTGACACTCGCGGTCAGGAAGGACCGTTCGGCGGAGGTGAGGTGGGCCGGTGCCAGGTGTTCCTCGACCGCGGTCAGCCGGCTGCCCCGGTACAGCGCACCGGCATCACGGCCGAGGTCGGCCCAGGTCCGGGCCGCGTCGGTCAACGCGTGGTGCAGGCGTATCAGTTCGCGATCCCGCTCGATCCATTCACGTAGCCGGGGCCAGCCCGTGATCAGTGCCTCGTGCGCGAGGTCGACGGTGCCGTCTTCGAGGGTGAGCAGGCGGGCGCGGGCCAGGTGTTCGAGGACCGTGGCCGTGTCCACGGGGTCACCGAAGTCGAGTTCCGAGCGGGGGGCGGGGCGTCGCGTGTCGGGGGTTCCCTCGCCCGGGGTGATGAGGCGCAGCAGGATACGGCGGGCGAGGTCGGACTGCGACGGGGTCAGACGGGCGTGGACGGCTTCTGCGGTGCGGGCAATGGCACCGCTCAGACCGCCGGCCCCATCGTAGGCCTCTGCGGTGAGGGCTCGGCCTTTGCGGCGGCGCCACGTCTCCAGCAGGGCGTGTGACATCAGCGGCAGCGCCCCCGGTTCTCCTTCGACCTCGTCGAGAATGCGGGTCGTCAGCCCGCGTTTCACGTTCAGGCCGGCGGCCTGTGCCGGCCTGACGACGGCCTCGCGCAGTTCATCGCGGCTCATCGGCCCGGCGAGCACGGTGCCGTCCTGCAGGGCCGCGGTCAGCCGGCGGTGTTCGGCGCAGCGGCCCAGAAAGTCGGCGCGTACTGCGATGACGACGCGTAGCCGGCTCGCGGAGTCGGTGGCGGTCAGGAGGCGGTCGATGAACTGCTCGCGTTCGGCAGGGTCTGTGCAAAGGGTGTAGAGCTCTTCGAACTGGTCCACGATCAGCCATGTGTCCTCATGCCCGCCGGCGGGCATGAGGCGCTGTTCATGGGTGCGCTGTGGGTGTTCGCCGGGGGTGAGCACCCGTACGGTGGCCGGGCGCGGACCGGTCGGACCCGCGTTGCGGAGACGGGGGATGAGGCCGGCGCGCAGCAGAGAGGACTTGCCGCTGCCCGAGGGGCCGAACACCGCCGTGAAGCGGCGCGAAGAAGCCTGCTGGAAGAGGTGCTCGGTGAGCTTGCCCCGTCCGAAGAACAGATCGACGTCTGCGGGCTCGAAACGGGCTAGTCCCCGGTAGGGCGGCTGAGCGTCCTCGCCGTCCGTGCGCGGCTCGCCGGCCGCCTTGGCGGCAGCCTCATGCCACCGTTCCTCCCACTCGGTCTGGTCGCCGCCGCAGGCACGCACGTAGGCCAACGCGACCGGCAGGGTCGGCATCCGCTCACCCGCGGCCGCCTGTGACAGGGTGCTCGCCCCGTGCCCTGTGCGCTGCGCCATCGCTCGGTACGTCGGACTGCCGGCTTCCGTCCGCAGCTTGCGCAACTCGAAAGCGAACTGCGCGACCGGACCCGCACCCGGATCAAGTGGACTTTCCCGACGCCCCGCCATCGGCAGTTCCCCCGTCCTGACTCCCCGCGGATGTGGCGCTGTGGCTCGCGAAGCTACGCGCATCCGCGGCAGGGCGGCAAACCAGAAGCACGTGCTTCGGTCAGTGCGCCCCACTGCGCTCGTGACCTGCACGGTCGCCATTGATCAGGGTGGCGGAACCGGCTGCCCATTCAATGCCCGGCCCGCTGAACTCGATGACGTGAACGCAGCAGAGGGCGCGAACCGCTGTTCCGCCGTCCGTTGCGCACGGCAGACCGACCGATGGAAAAGAGGAGTTCATGCTCAAGAAGAAGATCGGTGTTCGGCTGGGCGCGGGAGGAGCCGCAGCGCTCCTGGGCGTCGTCGGTGCCTTGGCCGGCCAGGCGAGCGCCGGCCCCCTGAGGCCGGGACTCGGTCACCGCGCGGGCATCGTGCATCCCGACGACTTCGAACCCACCTCCGTGGTGACCGACGCGAGCTGCAAGGGGTGGATGAACACGGAGAAGCAGAACGGCAACTGGTTCGCGCAAGGGCTGGTCCAGTCGTGGAGCGGTCAGACGTGCCGCATGTTCCTGGAGCGTTACCACAACGGCACGTGGACGATGGTCTCCTCGGTGCACAACGTGGTCGACGAGGCGGACAACACCGGCTGGTACTGGGACGACTCGGGCTACAAGTCGCGTGTCTGCATCTACAACTACAGCGGCTCGCAGACGTGGAAGTGCGGCGGTGCCGTGTGAAGGGAGCTCCGTGTGGTATTGGCTGCCCGGTGACCTCGTAGGCTCGCGGGTCTGATCGAACCGCGGCCGCCCTTGCGGGCCGCGGCTGCCGACAGGACGGCGGCCGCGGTCCACCTGATGCTCCGTAGCTGGGGCTGCCGTCGCCACAGATGACGGTGGTCCAGGTGTGCCTCAGCCTCGTGCGGGTCGGGGCCCGTCCGCTCTCGCGGTGTCGGGCCCCGAGGGCGAAGCGGTCACACCGGTTCCGGCAGCCGCTCGTCCTCGTGCATCGACAGCTCCGGCGGCGCCTTGCGGAACAGGCGGGTGAGCCAGGCCAGCTGGACGATGCCGAGCGCGAGCCAGATCAGGCCCAGGGTGATGGCCTTGCCGTCGAGATGGGCGAGCAGCCAGATGTCGACCGCCGCGCCGATCGCCGGGACCACGACGTACGACAGGACACCGTGGCGGGTGCCGTTGCGGCGCTCCCGGACGAACGTGGCGATGACGCTGATGTTGACGAAGGTGAAGGCGGTGAAGGCGCCGAAGTTGATGAAGGACGTCGAGGTCGCGACGTCCAGCCGCAGGGCGATGAGGCCGACCGCGCCGGTGAGCAGCACGTTGAAGGCTGGAGTGCGGAACCGCGGGTGGATACGGCCGAAGATCCTGCGCGGCAGCACCGAGTCACGGCCCATCGCGTACACCAGCCGGGCGGCGCTGGCCTGCGCGGCGATGCCGGACGCGGCCTGCGCGACGACCAGCCCTGCGAGGAAGAACGAGGAGAACAGGTCGCCGCCGATGGTCTTGGCGATCTCGAAGGCGGCCGAGCTGACGTCGTTGAAGTGGGAGCCGGGGTGGGCGAGCTGGGTGGTGTAGGCGACGACGACGAAGATCGCGCCGCCTATCAGCGCGGTCAGCAGGATGGCCCGGGGCATCGTCCGCTCGGGCTCCAGGGTCTCCTCGGTGAGGGTGGTGACCGCGTCGAAGCCGAGGAAGGAGTAGGCGGCCAGCGCCGCGCCGGCGGAGATGCCCGTCGCGGTCGTGGCGCTGTTGGCGAACGGCGTGGCACTCGCCAGGGCGCCGGCCCCGTCCGCCGACACGACGTGCCGCAGGGACAGCAGCACGAAGATCCCGATGACCAGGATCTGGAAGATCATGAGCAGGTCGTTGACGCGCTCGGCGGTCTTGATGCCGCGCACGTTCAGCGCGGTCGTCACGGCGATGAAGGCGACGATCCACACCCAGTTCGGGACGCCCGGGTACTGGGCGTGCAGATAGGCGCCGCCGATCAGCCAGATCACCATCGGCAGGAAGAAGTAGTCGAGCAGCGTGGCCCAGCCGACGAGGAAGCCGACGCGCGAGTCGATGGCCCGCCGTACGTAGGTGTAGGCGGAGCCGGCCACCGGGTGGGCCGCGGACATCCGGCCGTAGCTGTGCGCGGTGAACAGCATGGCGGCGAGGGCGACGAGGTAGGCGCTGGGGACCGCGCCGCCGGTCTCGTCGGCGACCACGCCGAAGGTACCGAGCACGATCAGCGGGGCCATGTAGGCCAGGCCGAACACGACGACCGATCTCAGGGTCAGGGTGCGGGCCAGCGCGGGGGCGGGTGAGTTCACGATGCGGCTCCAGGGGACGGGGCGGGGTGCCAGCGGCGGGGATCGATACGGCCGCCGTACAGCGGCAGTTCTATGGGGCGGTCGGTGTCGGTGAAGTGGGCCCACATGCGGGTGACCCCGGCGGTGCCGTGCTCCCGTACGCGGGTGACGTCGTCCAGGTCGATGACGTCGGCCAGGACCGTCGCCTCCGTGGACGGCGCCTCGGTGCGCACCCGGCCCTCCGGGTCGACGACCAGGCTGTGGCCCGTGCCGACCGGGCCCGCGGTGTTCACGCTGACGACGAAGACCTGGTTGGCGATGGCGTTCGCACGGGCCAGAACCAGTTCCTGCTCCCGGTCGGGCGTCGTCGTCATCACCGGGTTGACGATGACCTCGGCGCCCAGCCACGCCAGATGGCGGGCGACCTCCGGGAACCAGGCGTCGTAGCAGATGGCCAGGCCGATCCGGCCGGTGCCGGGCGCGTCGAACACGACGAAGCGGTCGCCCGGGTCGTACGGCTCGGTGGGGCGCCACGGGAAGACCTTGCGGTACGACGCCACCAGGCGGCCCTCGGGTGAGAAGGCGAGCGCGGTGTTGTAGAGCTCGCCCTTCGGGCCCCGTTCGGGGACCGTGCCGGGCAGCAGCCAGATGCCCAGGTCACCGGCGAGTTGCGCCAGCTCCCCGACCCGTGGGCCGGCCAGCGGCTCGGCGGCCTCCCGCAGCACGCCCGCGGCCTCGTCGGGCGGGCCGGTCACCCCGAACAGATGGAGTTCGGGGAAGACGGCCATCCGGGTGCCGGGCGAGTCGAGAAGCATTCGCTCGACCTCGGCGGTGAAGCCGGACAGCGGTGCGCCGGCCGGACGGGGAGGCAGCTGGCCGAGGGCCAGGGGTAGTGCACGGGGCATGGCGACGAAAATAGGTCAGGATGAGCACTTAAACAAGACTGATCATCCTGATCAGTTTTAGATGACGTCCTGCGGATGGTTAAGGTGGCGCCATGCCTGGCCGCCGTACCGAAGCCGCTGCCCCGACCGCGCAGCTGCAAGCTCCCCAGCTGAGCGGCATCCGGCGACTGTCCGCACTGGAGGCGGTGCGCGCCCGGATCGCCCTCGCCGTGGACCTCGGCCTGCTCGCCCCCGGCGAGCGCCTGCCCGGCACCGACCGGATCGCCGCCGCGCTGGGCGTCGGCGAGATCACCGCCCGGCGCGCCCTGGTCTCCCTGTGCGAGGACGGCGTACTGGAGCGCCGCCGCGGCCGCAACGGCGGGACGCTGGTCGCCGAGCAGCCCGCGAAGGGCGTCATCGACACGACCACCGCCTACCGCGCCGACACGGCCGCCGTGCACCGGCTGATCGACCACCGGCTGGTCCTGGAGTGCGGCATCGCCCACCTGGCGGCCGAGCACGCCGACGACGCGGCCCTGGCGGAGCTCCAGCAGCTGGTGGACGCCATGGACCGGGCGGAGAGCTGGGCCGAGTTCCACGGCCTCGACGAACGGTTCCACCTGGCGACGGCCGCGGCCACCGGCGTCCCCGGCACCGACGTCCCCTACGCCACCGTCCTGCGCGAGCTCTACCGTTACTACCTGCCGTACCCGATGGCCGCCCTGCGTGAGTCGAACGCCGAGCACCGGCGGCTCGTCGAGGCCCTCCGTGCCCGGGACACCGCCGCGGCCGGCGCGGTCGCCGCGCGGCACGTCGAGACCCTGCACCGGACGATGTACGTCGGCCTGCTCACCGACTGAAGCGCCGCCCCCGAGTCCCCCGGGGACACTCCGCACGCACGGTCAGCCGCGGCTGTTCGTGGACACGGGCGGGACGGACGCGTCGGCCTGGCGCAGCTCGGCGAGGAGCACGTTCTGCCCGTCGAGCAGCTCGGTGAGGATACGGCGGGCCGCGCGCAGCAGGTCGGCGACATCGCCGCCGGCCAGTGCGTAGCTGACGGTGGACCCCTCCCGGATGGACACCACGATGCCCGACCGGCGCAGGACGGCCAGCTGCTGCGAGAGGCTGGACGGCTCGATCTCGATGTCGGCGAGCAGCTCCCGTACCGGGACGGGCCCGTGCTGGAGCAGTTCCAGGACCCTGATGCGTACGGGGTGCCCGAGCATGCGGAAGAAGTCCGCCTTGGCCTGGTAGAGGGGGACTTGCATGACCGCTCGCTCTCTGCCGGGTCGAGTGGGGTGGGCCGCCGGGGTGCGGCGGTGCCTCGCGGCACCGCCGCATTGGCCCTGTACAGCCGATCCTTGCCGTCCGGGGCCGTGCGCAGGCATGACTTGGGATCATGCTGATGTGGTCACTTGAAGAAGTTTTCACATCGTGGGCGCACGAAGCCCCGGACCCAGGACGGCGGCTAGACCTCCAGCTGTTCCTCGACCCGCTTCAACTGGTGCCGGGCCATGGCGAGGTTCGAGCGTTCCTTGTCGAGGACCAGGTAGAGGAACAGGCCGTTCCCGCTGCGGCCGGTGATCAGGCGGATGAGGTGGTACTGCTTCTCCAGTGTGATCAGGATGTCCTCGATCCGGCTCTTGAGGCCCAGCTCCGACATGGTGCGCACCTTGGCCCGGATGACGTCCGTGTTCCCGGCCGCGGCCACCGTCAGGTCGAGGTCCTTGCCGCCGCCCAGCGTTCCCAGGGCCATGCCGCTGGTGTAGTCGACGACCGCGGCTCCCAGCGACCCCTCGACCCCGGCCATCATTTCCTTCAGCGACACTTCCACGCTCGCCATAGCGGCGCCTCCCCTTTGGTTGTCGGTTGCGACGGACCGGCGGTCGCCGTCCCGTCCGATGCATGGACCGTAGGTCGGGGGGAGCCGTGCCGGGACGGCGTCTCCGGGTCTGACGGATGATGACCGGACAGCCGCGTCGCCCGTCCGTTTGAGCGACGGAAATCGGTGCGAGGGAGAGCGAAGTTGACGCTGTGCCGCGGGACGACGGTCGGCACGACGGCACGACCGGTCCCGGCGGCGAGCGGACGTCAGGGCAGCACGACGATCTTGCGCCCCTGGCCGGCGGCGAACCGCTCCAGCGCCTGCGGGTACTCCGCCAGCGGCAGCCGGTGACTGATGAACACCTGCGGATCGAGGACACCGGTGGCGAACAGCTCCGCGGCGCGTTCATAGCTGTGGAGCACGGCCATGGAGCCGGTGATGGTGATCTCCTGGTTGTAGATGCGGTACGGGTCGATCGTCACCCGGGTCGCGTAGTCGGCGACCCCGAACTGCAGGAAGGTGCCCGCCTTGGCGACCCGGTCCAGGCCGTCCTGGATGGCGGCCGCGTTGCCCGTCGCGTCGACCACCACGTCCCAACCGCCCGGTCGTTCCAGCCCGTCGGCCGAGAGCGCCGTCCGCGAGGAGCCCAACTTCGCGGCCGTGGCCAGCCGTTCCGGATTGACGTCGACGACGTCCACGGCAGCGGCACCGGTGCGCTTGGCCAGCTCCAGCATCATCAGGCCCATCGTGCCGCTGCCGTAGATCAGCACATGGGAGCCGAGCCTGCTGTTGAGCACGTCGTAGCCGCGCACCGCGCAGGACAGCGGCTCGATCAGGGCCGCGTCCTGGACCTCGATGTGGTCCGGCAGCCGTACGCAGTTGGCGACGGGTGCCACCGCGAACTCGGCCGCGCCGCCCGCCACGGTCACCCCGATCGCCTGCCAGCGGTCGCACAGGTTGTTGCGTCCGGCCCGGCAGTAACGGCACTCGTTGCAGTACAGCGAGGGGTCCACGGCGACCCGGTCGCCGACGGCCAGTTCGGTGACCTCGCGCCCGAGACCGACGACCACCCCGGCGAACTCATGGCCCGGCACGACCGGCAGGGTCGGTGCGAACTCGCCCTGCAGGATGTGGAGATCGGTCCCGCACAGTCCGCAGGCCGCCACCTCGACCACGACCTCGCGCGGCCCGGGAGCGGGATCGGGCACCGTGGTGACGGTGACCTTGCCGGGGGCTTCGATGACGGCGGCTTTCACTTGACTGCTCCTAGGGACAGGCCGCGGACCAGTTTGTCCTGGGCGGCGAAACCGGCGATGAGGACCGGCAGGGAGACCAAGGTGGCGGCGGCGCAGAGCCGGGCGAGGAAGAGTCCCTCGCTGGTGATGAACCCGACGAGGAAGACCGGCGCCGTCGACGCGTTGGTCGCGGTGAGGTTCACGGCGAACATGAACTCGTTCCAGCTGAAGATGAAGCAGATCAGCGAGGTGGCCGCCAGTCCGGGGGCCGCGACCGGTGCGACGATCCGCCACAGCACGGTGAGCAGGCCCGCGCCGTCGACCTCCGCTGCCTCCAGGATCTCCTTGGGTACCTCGGCGAGGAACGAGCGCATCATCCACACCGCGATCGGCAGGTTCATGGCGGTGTAGAGGACGATCAGCGTCCACACGTTGTCCAGCATCCCGGCGTCCTTGACGATCAGGTACACCGGCAGCAGGGCCGCGATGGCCGGCAGGAACTTGGTGGAGAGGAAGAAGAACATCACGTCGGTCCACTTCTGGACCGGCTTGATGGACAGCGCGTAGGCCGTCGGCACCGCGAAGGCCAGCACCAGCAGGGTCGAAATCACGCTGGCCATCGCCGAGTTGAGCAGGAACGGGGTGATGTCCCGGCTGAACAGCAGCCGGTACTGGTCGAAGGTGAGGGAGGCGAAGGGGGTCGGCGGGTTGGTCGCCGCGTCCGCCTCCTGGTGGAAGGAGGTGAGCACCATCCACGCCACCGGCGCGAAGAACGCCAGCGTGGCGAGCCAGGCGACGAACGTCCACAGCGGGGACAGCCGCGCCGCGGCCTCCTGGTCGTCCTGACGCCGGCGCAACAGTTTCCTGAGTCCAGTACCGGGCACGGCGACGGCTGCGCGCGTCACAGGGACGTCTGTCATCGGGACACCTCCTCGCGGAACAGCGACGCGATGGTGCGCAGCGCGAACGTCGCGATCACGATCGAGCCGAGCACGACGACCACTCCGGCGGCGGCCGCCTGGCCGTACTCGTACTTGCGGAACATGGTCAGGTAGATCTCGTAGGGCAGGTTGGTCGTCTGCGAGCCGGGGCCGCCCTGGGTGATCGTGTAGACCGCGTCGAAGGTCTGCACGACGTAGATCGTGCCGAGCAGGATGCCCAGTTCGATGTACTGGCGCAGATGCGGCAGGGTGATGTGGCGGAAGGTCGCCAGCGCCGACGCCCCGTCCACCCGGGCCGCCTCCAGGACGTCACCGGGCTGCGCCTGCAGACCGGCCAGCAGGATCAGCATCATGAACGGCGTCCACTGCCAGACCAGGGAGACGACGACGGCGGGCATCGGATACGACGAAACCCAGTCGACCGTAGGGCCGTTGGCGGCGCCGAACAGCCGGTACACGGCGTTGAGGGTGCCGTTGAGCAGGCCGTAGTCGGGGTTGTAGATGGCGTGCTTCCACAGCAGCGCCGCCGCGACCGGCATCACGAGGAACGGCGCGATCAGCATCGTCCGCGCCAGGCCCCGGCCGACGAACCGGCGGTCGAGCAGCATCGCCAGACCGAGGCCGAGGAGGACGCTGATCAGCACCACCGACGCGGTGAGCACGACGGTGTTGAGGACCGCGGTGCGCAGCCGTTCGTCGGTGAAGACGAACGTGAAGTTGGACAGGCCGACGAAGTGCCGGTCGCCCGGCTTGAGGATGTTCCACTGGAACGTGGAGATCACGATGGTGGCCACGAAGGGCAACTGCGTGACGACGATGGTGAAGACGAGCGCCGGGAGCAGTGGGAGACGGCGCTTCCACTTGCCGGCGCCGCCGGACGAGCGCGTGCGGCTGGGTGGTGGTGCGGTCGTGGGCGGAGCGGTGAGCGTGGTCATGGAGAGTTCCTCTGCCGGTGACAGCCGGGGTGGGGGAGCGGGTGCCCGGCCGGCGTCGGGGCCGGCCGGGCGGTGACGGTCACCGGTAGTTCTTGGCGACGTCCTCGGCCTGCTTCTGGCCGTCGTCGAGCGCCTTGTCCACGCTGGTCTTGCCGGCGATGGCGGCGGAGATCTCCTGGGTGACCTTGGTGCCCAGGTCCTGGAACTCGGGGATGGCCACGTACTGGACGCCCACGGTCGGCCTCGGCTGGACGCCGGGGTCGGCCGGGTCGGCCTGCTCGATGGACTTCAGGGTGATGTCACCGAACGACCCGGCGGCCTTCTGGTACGCGGGGATCGCGTAGGTGCTGGCCCGCTTGCCGGCCGGGACCCGCGACCAGCCGAGCTTCTCGCCGACGAGGTTCTCGTACTTCTTGCTCGACGCCCACAGCATGAACTTCGAGGCCGCGTCGGCGTTCTTGGTGGTCTTGGGCATGGCCCATGCCCAACTCCACAGCCAGCCGCTGCTCTTGGTCTCGGCGGTCGGCGCGTAGGCGTAGCCGACATGGCCGGCGATCTTGCTGGCGCTGGGGTCCTCCAGCGACCCGGCCGCGCTGGTCGCGTCGTACCACATCGCGACCTTCTTCTGGCTCATGGCGTTCAGGCACTCGGTGAAGCCGGACTGTGCCGCCCCCGCCTCGCCGTGCTTCTTGACCAGGTCGACGTAGAAGTTCGTCGCCTTCTTGAAGGCCGGGCTGTTCACCTGGGCCTGCCAGTCCTTGGTGAACCAGGTGCCGCCGAAGGTGTTGACCACGGTGGTCAGCGGTGCCCCCAGCTCGCCCCAGCCGGCCAGGCCGCGCAGACAGATGCCCCGCATCCCCGGCTCCGCGCCGTCGACCTTGGCCGCGATGTCGGCGATCTGCTGCCAGGTCGGGTGCTCGGGCACCGTGACGCCCTTCGCCTCCATGACGTCCTTGTTGTACATGAGGAAGGACGACTCGCCGTAGAACGGCAGGGCGTAGAGCTTGCCGTCGGAGCCGGACAGCGAGGTGACCACCGGCTTGAGCAGATCGGCCGAGTCGAAGGCGGTGTCCTTGTCGGCGTACGAACCGAGCTCGTGCAGCCAGCCGTTCTTCTGCCAGATCGGCACCTCGTAGGCGCCGATGGTGGCGACGTCGTACTGGCCGGCCTGGGTGGCGATGTCCTGGGTGACCTTGTCGCGCAGTTCGTTCTCGGGAAGGATCGTGAAGTTGACCTTGATGCCGGTGTCCTTGGTGAATGTGCTCTTCGTCAGCTTCTGGATGTCCTCCATCTGCGGGTTGCCGACCATCAGTACGTTGATGCTCTTGCCGCCGCCCCCGGAGGCGGAGGTGCCGCCCGCCCCGCTGCAGGCGACCAGCAGGGAGCCCGCGGCCGTGGCCGTGAGCAGGACATGGATCATTCTTCTGGTGTGCATGACTGACTCCAACAGGAGGGTTCGAGGGCGTGCGGAACCAGGGCCCCGGCCTTACGGGGGGTGGTGGGATGGGGAGTTGGACTGCGGCTCAGGCCTGGATGACCTGGGGGCCCAGCAGGGCGTAGCGGCGGGCCTCGGACGAATGCAGCCCGGTGTCGGTGACGATGGCCTCGAAGTCCGTGACGTTCGCGAACCGGCAGAAGCTCACGGCGCCGAACTTGGTGTGGACGCCGGAGAACACCCGGCGTTTGGCGATCCGCATGACCTCGGCCTTCACCTCGCTGACCGCGGGGTCGGGGGTGGTGAGTCCCCACTGGCGGGAGATGCCGTTCGCGCCGACGTACGCCAGGTCGATGACGAAGTCGGACAGCATGCGGCGCGCCCAGTGGTCGACCGTGGCCAGCGTCCCGCCGCGCACCCGGCCGCCGAGCAGCAGCACGGTGATGTTCTCGGCCGAGGCCAGGTCGCCCGCCGTGGCGAGCGAGGAGGTGACCACGGTCAGCGGCCGGTCGCGGGGGAGTGCGGCGGCGATGAGCTGAGGGGTGTAGCCCTCGTCGAGGTAGACGGTCTCGGCGTCCCCGAGCAGGGCGGCCGCGGCGGCCGCGATCCTGGACTTCTCGGGGATGTGTTCGGTGGTACGGAAGGCGAGCGTGGTCTCGAAGCCCGCGCTCTCGACAGGGTGGGCACCGCCGTGGGTACGACGGACCAGCCCGTGTGTCTCCAGGAGGTTGAGGTCCCGGCGCACGGTCTCCTTGGAGACCCCGAGGTCGGCGGCGAGCATGCCGACGTCGACGGATCCCGAACGGCGTGCCGTTGCGAGGATCCCGCGTCTTCGTTCCTCGGCGTCCACGGCGGCACCTCCGTTTCATGGCTCTGTTGCAGGGCGCTGCGCGGTGGTGCCCGCGGCGGCCGATGTCCCGGAGTCCGGCCCGTTCGGCCTCCGGTGGCCAAATTTGTACAAGGCGATTGCGCGTACTGACCAGGTTCGCCGTAGCCCAGTTCATGACCGAATGTGCCCGCTTTCCGGAGGGCGGAATGCCTGGACGACGCGCCGGAGGGCCGCCCGCCGAGGGGCGACGCTGCCCGCTCCATGACCGGCGCACGCCCGCTTGCCGCCCGCATGCCCGCGCCGACCCGGGAGAGCCCGCCCCGGATCCGGGTCAGCCGCGCGTCCGGTCGGCCCGGGAAGGCCGACCGCGACCGCGCGTGGGGGCCGAGAACCTCTGGGACGGTCAGACCGGCGATCGGATCGCGCTGCGCGGCCGTACCGCTCAGCGAGCCATGTGCCGCGCGAGCTCCTGCGCCTTCTCACGGACTCCCGCACCCCAGGCGCGTCCTTCGGCGGGAGCGGACATCCCGGTCCCGACGGAAACCTGTACGTCTGCGAACGGTCCCTCCGGAGCGGCTTCGAACTGCGCGCACCACGGCTACTACGGCGCCGAACGAACGGTCTGACGTCCTCTCACCGACACCGGTGCCACCTTCACTTGTGCAAGCCTCATGCTCGGGCCGCTGAACCTGCCTTGTCCAGATGTTTCTACGTCGTCGGGTGGTGTCCGGCGCGCGCCGTTCCCGCTCTTCCGCCGCAGAGGCGCAGCGCGCTGTCCAGGCACAGCGCGGCTGCCGCCTGGGCGGTGAGTCGTCGGGTTCCGACTTGTGCCACGGCGGTGTGCTGGAGCCCGAGGACGGCGGCGGCGAGTCAGGCCGCGGGGAGTGACGGGGCGAAGTCGCCCGTGTGCCGGCCTCGCTGGATGAGCCGTTCGAGTCGCGGGGGCACGAAGTCGTGCGGGTCGTTCTCGGGCCGCGGAATCCGCGCCGCAGGGGCGGTGAGCAGAAGAGAGTAGCGGTCGACGAACCGCCAGCCGGCGTCGAGGAAGCGGGCCAGCGCGTCCGCGGGCGGGGCGGTGTCCAGGCCTGCGTCGTCCAGCAGGGTGGCGTATTCGGCGGCTGCGTCCTCGACGAGGGCGGCGACGGCCGGCAGACACGCGAGCCGTGTGGCGTCCTCCTGATCGGAGACGGCGGTTTCGCCTCGACCGCAACCGAACTGCGGAGCCGGAACGACAGTCGTGGACTGTGTGTGCTCTTTCAGCCATGCTGGCTGAATTCGAATTACTGCAACCTGAAATTCCCGGGCATCCGCCACAGCAACCCATAGGCAAGGCCGAGTGCCGCTCGATGCCATCCATAGCGGCGGCTGGTGGAATTTGTCTCGCCCAGACAACGGGCAGGAAAGTTCGGGACGGCGGCTCTCGCCGGATAGTGCGTATTCATGTGCCAGGGTCGGGGGAAATCCGATGGCCTTATGCATGGCAACAGTTCCCGGAGTTCCTCTGCATTCTCTTCAGAAAGGGACCGTCAAGGTGTCAGAAATCAACACCCACCGCAGGACGAAGAGCAAGTGGAAGCGGGCGGGCGTGGCCCTCGCCGCGGGGACTGCGCTGCTCTTCGGGGCCGTCTACGTCAACGCCAACGCCGCGACCACCGGCGACTCCTCGGCCGGCGCCGCCGCCGACGCCACAACGACCACGACCGCGGCCTCCTCCTCCGTCTCGGACGTCGTCACCGCGGCCAACGCGTTTCCTGGACACCCTCGACAGCGACCAGCAGTCGTCCGTGCTCCTCGACTTCACCCAGGCGAACGCCACCGCCTGGTCGAACCTCCCCTGTGGTTCGACCTGCCGGGTCGGTATCGAGTTCAGTTCCCTCAGCGACGAGCAACTGACCGCCGCCAAGGCGGTGATCGAGGCGGCCACCGGTACCGGCAGCGGCAGCGGGTACGACCAGATCAGCCAGATCCTGAAGGCCGACGACTACCTCGGTGAGACCGCCAGCGGCTACGGCAGCGGCAACTACTACCTGGCGTTCCTCGGCACCCCGAGCACGACCGGCACCTGGCAGCTGCACTTCGGCGGCCACCACCTCGCGCTCAACCTCACCTACAAGGACGGCGAGGTCGAGGGCACGACCCCGTTCTTCGTCGGGGTGGAGCCGACCAGCTGGACCGGCGACGACGGCACGTCGTACGCACCCCTGTCCGGGATGTACGACGGGATGAAGGCCATGGTCGACAGCCTGACCGACGACGAGCTGACCGAGGCGAAGCTCTCCGAGTCGTTCAGTGACGTGCTGCTCGGCCCGGACGACGACGGGGACTTCCCCGAGACCAAGGAGGGCCTCAAGGTCGGTGAACTCACCGACGACCAGCAGGCGTTGGTCCTCGCGGCCATGAAGCCCTGGGTCGACGTGGCGGACGACACCACCGCCGCCTCCGTACTCAGCACCTACAAGTCGGAACTCGACGACACCTACATCTCGTACTCCGGCAGCACCGATCTGAGAGCCCAGGGCGACTACGTGCGCATCGACGGACCGGGTGTCTGGATCGAGTTCGTCTGCCAGGACGGCGTGGTCTACACGAGCAAGATCCACTACCACACCGTCTACCGCGACCACACCACCGACTACGGCCGAGAGTTCTCGTTCTGATGAACCGTCTGCCGATCTCACTGTCACATGCGCTGCGCATGCTGGCCGGGATCGCGACGGCGGTGACGGCGGCGCTGCTCCTCGCGGCGCCGCCCGCTGCCGCGCATCCCATGCCGCACTCCGTGCTCCTGCTCGACGTGCACGAGACGTCGGTGGCCGCCGAACTGGTCCTCCCGGTCAGCGACTTCTCAAGGGCCAGCGGTATCGGCCTGGACGACGACACCACGGCCGAGCAGTTGTCGGCGCGGAAGGCCGCGATCCGCCGCTATCTGGCCGCCCATGTGCACGCCACCACCCGCCGGGGCAAGGCCTGGACCGTCACCTTCGGTGCCATGGCCCTGGGCCGGACCCAGCAGACCTCGACCGGTCCCTACCGCGAACTGACCGTCCGGGCCGTGCTCACTCCGCCCGCCGGCGGGGACCCGCGCCGCTTCGTCCTCGACTACGACGCCATCGTCCACCAGGTCGTCACCCAAACCGTCCTGTTCTCCGTCCGCCAGGACTGGGCCACCGGAAAGGTGGCCGGATCGGGGCAGGACAGCGCGACCCAGGTCGGGGTCATCCGCACCGGCACCCGGACCATGACCGTCGCTCCGCTCACCGTCGACCTGGAGAGCGGGAGCATCTGGAGCGGCACCTACGCCATGTTCCGGCTCGGCGCCCACCATATTCTCGAAGGCACCGACCATCTGCTGTTCCTGCTCATCCTGCTGCCCGCGCCCCTGCGGGCGACCGGACCCCCGACGGCACCGGAGCCTTCGGCTCGGCCGCTGTGACCCTCGGCGCCGCCAACGACTGCGGCAGCGGCATCTCGGCCACGGCCTGGCCGGGCAGCAGCTCGGTCACCACCGCCGACGCCAAGAACGCCTTCGGCTCCGACATGAGCGGCCTCTACCAGGAGGGGAGCGTGATGTGGGCGGCACAGAACAGCGGCAAGCTCTGGCGACTGGTCCCGAACGGCATCACCGCCTGGAAGGCCGACACCAGTAACGGCTGGACATCCGGCAAGACCCTCAGGTTCCCGAGCGGCTCCGGCACACCCGACGACGAGGGCGTCACCCTGACCGGCGCCGGCTCCGCCGGCGGCGTGTACGTCAGCAGCGAGCGCAACGCGGACTCCTCGGGCACCAGCCGGCTGTCCGTCCTGAAGTACAACGTGAGCGGCACCAGCACCACCGTCAACGCCTCCGCCGAGTGGAACCTCACCTCCGACCTGCCGGCCGTCGGCTCCAACCTCGGCCTGGAGGGCATCACCTGGGTCCCCGACGCCACCCTGACCGCCGCCGGCTTCAAGGACGAGTCCACCGGCGCGGCCTACGCCTCGAGCACCTACGCCTCCCACACCGGCGGCGTGTTCTTCGTCGGCGTCGAGGGCACCGGCATGATCTACGGTTACGTCCTGAAGGACGACGGCACCTTCACCCGTGTTGCCTCCATCAGCAGCGGCATGGCCGGTGTCATGGAACTCCAGTGGGAACCGCAGGCCTCCCGCCTCTGGGTCGTCTGCGACGACACCTGCTCCGGCCAGCACCGCACCATGCAGATCAACTCGTCCGGCGCCTTCGCCACCACGGCGATCTACAACCGCCCCACCGGCATGGACAACTTCAACAACGAGGGCTTCAGCGTCTCCGGCTCCGACGCGTGCAGCAGCGGCACCAAGCCCGTGTACTGGTCCGACGACAGCAACGACAACGGCTACGCACTGCGCAGGGGCACGATCACCTGCTGACCCGCTGTATCGTACGCGCGGCACCTCACGCACCACCGGAACACGCGCCAACTCTCGTACCGGTGCGTCGAGTTCATCGGCGTGCCGGTTCCTTTCGCCGCCCCCGGAGGAACCGTGGCAACCAGCCGCCCCGGCCGCTCGCGCGCGCCGCTCGCCCGACGCAGATTCCTCGCCCTGACGGCCGCCCTCGCCGCCGTCGGCTGCCTCGCCCTCAACCGGCCGGCCCCCGCACGCGCGGCCACCGCCGACGACCGCGCCGCCCTCGCCCAGTGGTGGGCCCCGGTCAACTTCCAGGACGTCGACTCCACCGGCGAGACCGCCCTCGGCGGCAAGTCCGACTACATCACCTCGTACGACTACGACGGCGACCTCAACGGCCGCAACAACTGGGAGAACACCAGCCAGTACCCGCTCGCGGCGCACGTCTACTACTCGGTCGTCCAGACCCCGTCCTTCTCCTACCTGCTGTACATGTACTTCCACCCGCGCGACTGGTCCGACGGAATCCTCGACAACTACCAGGAGGACCTGACCGAGCACGAGAACGACTCCGAGGGCGTGCTGGAAGTGGTGGCCAACGACGGCTCGGCACACGGGCAGTTGAAGGCCGCCATCACCGTCGCACACAGCAACTTCTACTCCTGGGTGCCCTCGGGCAGCGACTTCACGAGCGGCCGGGAGAGCGTCGACGGCACACTGAAACTGCAGGGCGACCCGCACGACGACGGCCACGGCCGCCCGTTCACCACCCAGCAGCCCAACACCCACGCCGCATGGGCCGAGGGGTACCTGTCCAGGGAACGCGACCAGTATGCGAACGGCGACGGCATCGTCTACTACCCCGGCTCCACCGCCGAGGTCCCGTCCGGGTCCGACGACCGCGATGTCCAGTACACGCTGACCGACATCTTCGCCCCGAACGGGATGTGGGCGAACCGCACCCTGACAACGTTGTTCGCGACGCCCGACAACTTCGCCGGCGACGACAGCTCCGACCCCTACGGCGCCGAGTGCGGTGAGGGCGGAGTCCTCGGCCCCGCCAACGGCGCCTGCGCCACAGACGCCGCCAACCCGCCCTGGGCCTGGGACGACGCCGACGACCTGCCCGGCCGGGGCTACCTCGCCACCGACCCCGCCGAACTCGTCTGGGACTACTTCGACTGGACCGGCAAGCCCTCCGCCCCCGACCTCGCCTACACCTGGGACCAGTACAACGGCATCACCTCCTGATCAGGGCTCGACGCGCGTGATCGGCCCGGAGCTGGTGTGCTGGGTGAAGGGGTTTTCGGACCGTTCCGTCGTACCCGTTCCGGGAGTGACGTCATGAGTACCTACCGAGTCGCGCAGGTGGCCGCTGCGGGCGGCCCGTTCGAGATCGTCGAGCGGGAGGTGCCACGGCCGGGACCCCGTCATGTGCGGATCGCGGTGGAGGCCTGCGGCATCTGCCACAGCGACTCCCTCTTCGTGGACGCCGCCGTACCGGGCCTCACGTTCCCCGTGGTGCCCGGGCACGAGATCGCCGGGCGGATCGAGGAACTCGGCGAGGGCATCGAGGACTGGGGCTGGGCCGTCGGCGACCGGGTGGCGGTCGGCTGGTTCGGCGGCAGCTGCGGCCACTGCAAGCCCTGCCGACAGGGCGACTTCATCGTGTGCGAGACCATGAAGACGCCCGGCTGGGCCTACGACGGCGGCTTCGGTACGAAGGTGATCGCGCCGGTCGACGCCCTGGCCCGGATCCCCGACGGGCTGACCGCGGCCGACGCAGGGCCCATGGCCTGCGCGGGCGTGACCACCTTCAACGGGCTCAGGCGCAGCCCCGCCGAACCCGGCGACCTGGTCGCCGTCCTCGGTCTCGGCGGGCTCGGTCACCTCGGCGTCAAGTACGCGGTGGCCATGGGCTTCGAAACGGTGGCCATCGCCCGCGGCCCCGAGAAGGCCGACTTCGCCAAGCAGCTCGGCGCCCACCACTATGTCGACTCCACGGCCAAGACCCCCGTCGCGGAGGCCCTCCAGTCGCTCGGCGCCGCCGAGGTCGTCCTCGCCACCGCGGGCAACTCGCAGGCCATCTCGGCGACCGTGGACGGGCTGGCGCCGCGGGGCGAACTGGTGGTGATCGGCGCCGACCCCGAGCCCCTCGGGATCACCCCGTTCCACCTGATCATGGGTGCCCGGGTGGTCCGCGGCCACCCCTCCGGCACGGCGCAGGACGTGCAGGACACCATGGAGTTCAGCGCCCTGCACGGCATCCGCCCGACGATCGAGACCGTACCGCTGGAGCAGGCGGACGCGGCCTACCAGAAGATGATGGCCGGGGCCGCGCGCTTCCGGATGGTGCTCACCTACGACTGACGGTACGACTGCAGTGGGCGGAATGTGACATGGCACTGGTCTGCAGTGCTGGTCTGGAGCGGCTGGTCTGGAGCACTGGTCCGGATCACGTCCGTACGGCCCGCGCCGCGAGCAGCGCGATGTCGTCCTCCGAACCGGTCGCCAGGCGGGCGAGGACCGTGTCGACGATCTTGTCCAGCGGGTCGGTGGGGCACAGGGACAGTGCCGTCAGGCGGTCCAGGCCCAGGTCGATGTCCTCGCCGCGCCGCTCCACCAGCCCGTCGGTGTACAGGAGCAGCACACCGCCGCGTTCCGGGAAGACCCGCTGCTCGTACCGGCCGAGCCCGCTGCCCAGCGGCGGGCCGACCGGCACCGGGACCAGCTGCATCTCGCCCCCGGGCGTGAGCCAGGCCGGCGGCAGATGGCCGGCGCTGGCATAGGTGAGGGTGGCGACCTCGGCGTCACCGAGGACCAGGAAACAGGTGGCCACCCGCTCGAAACCGGAGTCGGCGACCATCCGGTCCGCGCGCTGCAGGATGCGGCGCGGCGAGAGCCCCGCGAGGGCCAGGGCACGCAAGGTCGAACGGTAGTGGCTCATGGCCACTGCCGCCTCCACGCCGTGGCCCATCACATCCCCGATGACCAGCATCGTACGGCCGTCGGGCAGGGCCAGGACGTCGTACCAGTCGCCGCCGATCAGTGAGCCGTCGTCGGCGGGCCGGTAGCGTGCGATGGTCTCCACACCGGCGCGCTGCTGCAGCTGGCCCGGCTCGGAGAGCACGGCCCGCTGCAGCTCCAGTGCCATGGTGTGCTCGCGCTCGAAGCGGACCGCACGGTCCAGGGCGCGTGCCGCGCGGGCGGCGAGTTCCCGGGCCACCGTGGCGTCCTCGTTCGAGAACGGCGCCGACTCCCCGGCCCGGGCCAGCATCAGGATGCCGAGGACCCGGCCGTCCGAGACCAGGGGCGCGAGGAGCACCGAATGGACACCCGCGGTGATGCACGCACGGGCCGGCGCCCAGCGGGGGATCAGCGACCGCCACTGCGCCTCGGTGATCGCGTTGCGCCGCCAGATCCGGCCCGCCGCGAGGTTTTGCCGGGTCCCGGTGCCGCGCGGCCAGCCGACCAGCTCACCGCGCGCGTCCAGCGCCGCCAGCCCGGTGACCAGCCCGGGACGCGTGGCGTACGCCGCGAGCCGGGTCGGCGCCCGCCGCGCCGACTCCGTGTCCGTGGGACTGAGCTCCACGCCGGCCGCGTCCGCCAGCTCCGGTACGACGAACTCCGCCAGCTCCCGGCAGGTCCCGGCGACATCGGTGCCCGTCCCGATCCGGGACGCGGCCGAGTCCAGCAGCGCCAGCCGCCGATGGGCGCGCTCCAGCTCGTACAGGTACTGCTGCGGCTCGCTGATCTCCAGGCCCACCCCGGCGACGCCCACGACCCTGCCCGTGCTGTCGACCATCCGGTGGTACACACAGCGCCACTCCCGGACCTGGTGCGGCGAGTCCACCCAGGTCCGCCCGGTCACGACGATCTCGCGTGGCTGTCCGTCGCGCAGGATGTCCCGCAGCACCTGCTCCGACCGCCGTATGTGCGGCAGCACCTCGTGCAGCTTGTGGCCGATGTACGCGGCGGCGGGCAGGCCCGTCATCCGGGCCGTGTGCGGATTGACGTACAGATAGCGCAGATCGGTGTCGAGGACCACGAACACGGCGGCCGAGTCCTCGACCATGCCGCGCAGCAGGTCGAAGTAGCCGATGTCCACGGTGGGCGCGGCCGGACCGACCGGTGGTGCCGGTCGTCCCGAGGAGGTGTCCCTGTCCACCCGGACCTCCTCGCCTGCCCCCGCCCTCGGCCGCCCTCATCGTCCATCAGGTCGCTGTGCGGCGCATCTCGGACGCTCCCGCTCACATCGCCCGGGGCCGGTCTGTGCGGCGGCCTTAACCCCCGTTGATCAGGAGCGGTGACGCCGGCGTAATCACCCGTACCTACCGTCGAGGTCGGATGGAAGAGGCTGACCAGCAAGAACAGGGGGCGCCCGTGGCAGCGCCGGACTCGCGCAGCACCGACACCGGAAAGGTGCGGACCGTGTGCTCGTACTGCGGGGTCGGCTGCGGCATGGTCCTGGACATCGGCCCGGGCCCGGACGGCCGCCGTAGCGTCCTCAAGGCCTCCGGCGACAAGGAGCACCCGGCGAACTTCGGGCGGCTGTGCACCAAGGGCGCCACCACCGCCGACATGCTCTCCGCTCCCGGCCGTCTGACCACCGCCCTGCTGCGGCCCGAGCGGGGCGAGGAGGCCGTGCCCACTTCGGTGGACACGGCGGTCGCCGAGACCGCGCGGCGGCTGCGCGCCATTCTCGACGAGCACGGCCCGGACACGGTCGCCCTCTATGTCTCCGGCCAGATGAGCCTGGAGGCCCAGTACCTCGCGAACAAGCTCACCAAGGGCTATCTGCGCACCAACAACATCGAGTCGAACTCCCGGCTGTGCATGGCCAGCGCCGGCACCGGCTACAAGCTCTCCCTGGGTGCCGACGGCCCGCCCGGCTCGTACGAGGACCTCGACAAGGCGGACGTCTTCCTGGTCATCGGCGCCAACATGGCCGACTGCCACCCCATCCTCTTCCTGCGCCTGATGGACCGGGTGAAGGCGGGCGCGAAACTGATCGTCGTCGACCCGCGCCGTACCGCCACCGCCGCCAAGGCCGACCTCTTCCTCCAGGTCAGGCCCGGCACCGACCTCGCGCTGCTCAACGGCCTGCTCCACCTGCTGTACGAGAACGGGCATACCGATCCCGAGTTCGTCGCCGCGTACACCGAGGGCTGGGAGGCGATGCCGGAGTTCCTCGCCGACTACCCGCCCGCGACCGTCGCGGAGACCGCCGGCATCCCCGAGGCCGACCTGCGCGCGGCGGCCCGGCTGATCGGCGAGGCGGGGGAGTGGACCAGCTGCTGGACCATGGGCCTCAACCAGTCCACGCACGGCACCTGGAACACCAACGCGCTGATCAACCTGCACCTGGCCACCGGAAAGATCTGCCGTCCGGGCAGCGGCCCGTTCTCCCTCACCGGCCAGCCCAACGCCATGGGCGGCCGGGAGATGGGTTACATGGGACCCGGGCTGCCCGGCCAGCGGTCGGTCCTGGTCGACTCCGACCGAGCCTTCGCCGAGGAGGTGTGGGGACTGGAACCCGGCACGATCCGCGCCGACGGCGTCGGCAAGGGCACCGTCGAGATGTACCGGAAGATGGCCGACGGCGAGATCAAGGCCTGCTGGATCATCTGCACCAACCCGGTCGCCTCCGTCGGCAACCGCAAGACGGTCATCGAGGGCCTGGAGGCCGCCGAGTTCGTCGTGACCCAGGACGTCTTCACCGACACCGAGACCAACGCCTACGCCGACGTCGTCCTGCCCGCCGCCCTGTGGACCGAGACCGAGGGCGTCCTCATCAACAGCGAGCGCAACCTCACCCTCGCCCGCCCGGCCGCCGACCCGCCCGGCGAGGCCACCGCCGACTGGCGTCTGATCGCCGGGGTGGCCCGGGCGATGGGCTTCGAGGACGGCTTCTCCTACGACAGCGCGGAGGAGATCTTCGAGGAGATCAAGCGCTTCCACAACCCGCAGACCGGCTACGACCTGCGGGGCGTGACCTACGACCGGCTGCGCACCACCCCCGTCCAGTGGCCCGCCGCCACCGCCGACGGACCCGAACGCAACCCGGTCCGGTACGTGAACGCCGACGGGTCCCTCACCTTCGCCACCGCCTCCGGCCGTGCCGCCTTCCACGCCCGGCCGCACCTGGACCCCGCCGAGATGCCGGACGACGACTACCCCTTCGTCCTGAACACCGGGCGCCTCCAGCACCAGTGGCACACCCTGACCAAGACCGCGAAGGTCGCCAAACTGAACAAGCTCAACCCCGGCCCGTTCGTCGAGGTCCACCCCGAGGACGCGGCCGCGCTCGGCCTCGCCGACGGCGACTCCGTCGAGGTGGCCTCGCGACGCGGCCGGGCCGTGCTGCCCGCGGTCGTCACGGACCGGGTGCTGCCCGGGGCCTGCTTCGCGCCCTTCCACTGGAACGACCTGTTCGGCGAGTACCTCAGCGTCAACGCCGTGACCAGCGACGCGGTCGACCCCCTGTCCTTCCAGCCCGAGTTGAAGGTGTGCGCGGTGTCGCTGACCAGGGTGTCCACACCGGTGACCGTGCAGCCCCCGGGCGCCGAGGCGACCCCGGCCGCCGCCGTCGTGTCCCCTGCCGTCGTCGTGCCCGCTGCCGCCGTCGTCGCTCCCACCGCCGTGCTGGCGTCCGCCGCCTCCGTCTTCGGCCTCCGGCCCGCCCCGCCGCCGGTCCTGACCGAACGCGAACGGCAGTACCTCGTCGGCTTCCTGGCCGGCATCCCGGCCGGTGCCCCCGGTGTTCCCGTGCTGCCGCCGGACGCGCCCTTCAGCCCCGAGCACGCCCTGTGGGTCAACGGCACCCTCGCCGGTATGTACTCCCGGTCGGCGTCGGCCCCCGTGACGGCGCAGACGCCCGGCCGCCAAGTGGTCATCCTGTGGGCCTCGCAGACCGGCAACGCCGAGGACTTCGCCGCCGCCACCGCCGAGCGCCTCACCGCGGGCGGCCACGCGGCCTCCCTCGTCGCCATGGACGAGGCCGACCCGGCCGCCCTGCCCACCGGCGCCGACCTGCTGCTGATCACCAGCACCTTCGGCGACGGCGACGCCCCCGACAACGGCGCCGGCTTCTGGGACGGCCTCACGACCCTGGACACCGGGCGCCTGGCGGGCCGCCGGTTCGCCGTGCTGGCCTTCGGCGACTCCAGCTACGACGACTTCTGCGGACACGGACGGCGTCTGGACAGCCGTATGGACGAACTCGGCGCGGTCCGGCTCGCACCGCGCACCGACTGCGAACCGGACTACGAGACACAGGCGGAGGCCTGGCTGGACCAGGTGCTCATCGCTCTCAAGGACGAGCCCGCCCCCGCTCCCGCCGCCCTCCCGGCCCCCGCACCCGCCAGGTCCCGGCGGCCGGCCCCCGTCACCGCCCGGCTCGTGGGCAACCAGTTGCTCAGCCTGCCCGGTGCCGGCAAGGAGGTCCGCCGCTTCACCTTCGACACCCGCGACAGCGAGACCCCGCTGGTCTACGAGGCGGGCGACGCGCTCGGCGTACGACCGCTCAACTCCCGTGATCTGGTGGAAGAATGGCTGACAGTCACCGGAGTCGACGCCGCAACCGCCGTAGAGCTCAACGGAGTCGGTGAAGTCCCCTTCGCCGAGGCCCTGTTGCGGCACCTGGACATCACCCGGATCACCCCGGACCTGCTCCGGTTCGTCGCCGAACGCGCCCGTGACCCGCGCGAGCTGCGCAAACTGCTGCGCCCCGACAACAAGGACGAGCTCGCCAAGTGGTCCTGGGGGCGGCAGGCGGCCGACATCGCGGCCGAGTTCGGGATCCGCGCGCAGGCGGGGGAGTGGGCGGGGGTGCTGGGCAAGCTGCAGCCGCGCCTCTACTCCATTTCGTCCAGCCCGCTCACCGACCCCCACCAGGTCTCCCTCACCGTCTCGGTCGTCCGCTACGAGAACCTGCACGGCAAGCCCCGGCAGGGCGTCTGCTCCCCGTTCCTCGCCGACGCCGAGCCGGGCACCGAGGTCCCGGTGCACGTCCAGCGCTCCCCGCACTTCCGGCCGCCCGCCGACCCGGTCACCCCGATGGTGATGGTCGGCCCCGGCACCGGAGTGGCTCCGTTCGTCGGCTTCCTGGAGGAGCGCCGCGCCCGCGGCCACCGCGGCCCCAACTGGCTGTTCTTCGGCGAACAGCACCGGGCCACCGACTTCTACTACCAGGAGGAGCTCACCGCCCTGCTCTCCGACGGCACCCTGAGCCGCCTCGACACCGCCTTCTCCCGCGACCAGCGCGCCAAGGTCTACGTCCAGGACCGGATGCGCGAACACGGCCCGCTGCTGTGGTCCTGGCTCCAGGACGGTGCCCACTTCTACGTCTGCGGCGACGCCTCCCGCATGGCCAAGGACGTCGACAACGCCCTGAAGGACATCGCCACCCTGCACGGCGGACTGACCGAGGACGAGGCGAGGGCCTATGTGAAACAGCTGGCCACGGAGAAGCGTTACGTCCGGGACGTCTACTGATCCGTTGACCGGTTCCGCATCAGCTGCCGCATGGTGAGGGCAAGTTGCAGCCGGAACCGGCCCTGCGGGGTGCGCACCGGCCAGCCCAGCAGATGCTCCGCGTGCGTCAACCGGTCCTGGAGCGTGGAGTGATGGACGTTGACCTCGACGGCCGCCGCCCGCAGACTCGCCGTCGACGCGACCGCGTGCAGCGTGCGCAGCATCCAGGGCGCATCCGCCGCCGCGGCCTCCACGGCACGGACGTCCGGCGCCGGTTCGGCTCCGGGTACGACGAGACCGGCGAGCAGCGCGACACCGCCCAGATCGTCGCTGTGCACGACCGGCCGGCCGCCCGGCTCCTGCGCGCCGCCGTCGGAGCTGAACCGCAGCGCGGTGCGGGCCGCCGCCCAGGAGTCGGGGAGATCCGCGACGGCCACGGCCGGGCCCACACCGGCACGTTCCGCCGACGGCGCCGGACGTCCGTCGGCCGCGATCCCGCGCGGGCCGCCGCCGACGATGTGTTGCGGGCTGCCGCCCACGATCTGCTGCGCAGCGTCGGCCACGAGCCCACGCGGACCGTCCGCCACGCCCCGGGGCGGACCGTCGGTCACGGTGCGGGGCAGGCCGTCGGTCAGGATGCGGGGCAGGCCGTCCGCCACCGCCACCGCCCGGAACCGCGCCGCCGGGTCGGTGGTGTCCAGGCCGAGCCGGCGGGCCGCATACAGCCGGGCCGGTAGTGGGGCGTCGGCGTCCAGGACCGTCTCCACCAGCGCGGGATCGTCCACCGGCGGCGCCGGGGCCCGCCCCCGGGTGCGGTCGAGCACGGACCGTACGGCCGCCGAGGCCCGCTCCAGGATCACCGCGTCCACGACGCTCGGCCCGGCGTCCCCGGCCCGCTCCAGCCAGAGCGCGGGCGGCCCGCCCGGCACCAGCGGCGCGCAGGGCCAGCCGGGCTCGGGGGCGCCCTCGCTGTCCTTGCGGCGGCCGTCCGGTTCCACCCGCAGCCGGACCCGCCGTTCCTCGTCGGCAAGGCGCGCCGCACAGCCGGCGAGCACGGCGGCCCCGCGCACCAGCGCCTCCAGACCGGCCCGGGCCTCGGCCAGCCGGTCGAAGTAGGCGATGACCGCGACGGCGGCCCCGGCATCCGGGTCCACCGCGGCCAGCCGCCCCGCCAGCTCTTTCATACCGCCATGATGCGCCATCCGGCGGTACGCGGGGGAGGCAGGCAACCCATGCCGGCCCTCGTCCCTCATAGCTGTCAGGACACGGCTGTCGAGACACAGCTCTGACACAGGAACCGACCGACAGGAGCCCTCGCTTGGACCGCAACGAGCCCGTGCGGGACGCCGGACCGTCCCGCCGGAGATTCATGGTCTACACGGTGGCCGCGACCACCCTCACGGTCGCGGCCCCGCTCGGCTGCGACACCCAGCGGGCCGACGGCGCCACCCAGGCCTCCGACGTCCTGGTCACCGGCACCGACGACGAGATGCTGGTCCTGGAGGTCACGGCCGCCAACGAGGTCGTCGTACGGCTGCCCCGGGTCGAGGTCGGCCAGGGCATCACCACCGCCGTCGCCATGATGATCGCCGAGGAACTGGACGCCCGTCTCACCGACGTACGGATCCCGCTCGCCGACGCGCGCAGCAAGGGCAACCAGTACACCGGCGGGTCCAGTTCGGTCAGCTCCCTGTACGACCCCGCCCGGCAGCTCGCCGCCACCGCGCGCGCCCGCCTGGTGACCGCGGCCGCCCGCCGCTGGAGGCTCCCCGCGCACTCCCTGCGCACCTGGAACACCCGGGTCGTCGCCCCGGACGGCCGGATGGCCACCTTCGGCTCGCTCACCGCGAGCGCCGCCCGGATCCGGACCCCCGACGTGTCGAGCAAGCCCAAGCCGGCCGCCCGGCACAAGGTGATCGGGAAGCCGACGACCAGGATCGACGCCCGGGACATCGTCACCGGCGCCGCGAAGTACACGGGTGACCTGGCGGTGGCCGGGGCGAAGCCGACCGTGGTGGCCCGGCCGCCGACGCTGCGCGGCAGGCTGGTCTCCCTCGACGACACCGCGGCCCGCGCCCTGCCCGGCGTACAGGCGGTGGTGAGGATCCCCGGCGGAGTCGCGGTCGTGGCCGACACCTTCCACCACGCCTTCCAGGCCCGGGACGCGCTGAGGATCACCTGGGCTCCCGGCCCGCTGGCGCCCCTGTCCGACAAGGAGATCCGCTCCCGGCTGCGCGCCGCGGTACCCCGCCTCGGCACCCCACCCCACGGATCGGCGCAGATCGAGGGCGAGTTCGCGTTCGCCTTCGTCAGCCACGCCCCGATGGAGGTGCTGACCGCCATCGCCGACGTCCGCTCCGACCGGGCCGAGCTGTGGTTCTCCACGCAGACGCCGATGGACGCCCGCGACACCGTCGCCGACCTGCTCGGACTGGCGAAGTCGGCGGTACGGGTCCATGTGATGCGCGGTGGCGGCTCGTTCGGGCGGCGGCTTGAGTTCGACGCGGCGATCGAGGCGGCGCTCATCTCCAAGGCGGCCCGCAAACCCGTGAAGTTGATGTGGAGCCGCAACGACGACACCCGGCACGGCAGGATGCGCCCCGCGAGCCACCACCGGATCCGGGCCAGCGTCGCGGGCGGCCGTGTCGTGGCGTTCCAGCACATGACGGCCTCGGTCGGGGAGTCGTCCGACAAGGCCGGCCTGACCGCGCAGACCGGCGGGGTACGGCCGTTGCCCAGCGACAGCGGGCTGTACAACTTCGGCCGCGTGGGCGGCGATTCCGGCGGCATCGAGCTGCCGATCCCGCTCGGCGCCTGGCGCTCGGTGGACTCCGGGACGAGCCGCACGGCGGAGGAGATCGTCGTCGACGAGGTGGCACGCGGCCTGCACCAGGACCCGGTCGCGTTCCGCCGCACCACCCTGCGCAGCAAGGCGGTGAAGGCCGTACTCGCCAAGGCGGCCGCCGCCGGGCACTGGGGCCGCCCCATGCCCTCCGGTACGGCCCAGGGCGTGGCCGTCCACGAGGAGTACGGATCCGCCGTCGCCTGCCTCGCCGAGATCGACGCCACCGACCCGAAGAACCCCCGGGTCACCAAGGTCGTGATGGCCGCAGACGTCGGTACGGCCGTCAACCCGCGCGGCCTGGAGGCACAGCTCATGGGCACGGCCGTCGACGGCATCTCCACGGTGCTGCGGGCCGGGCTGCACATCGACCGGGGCGCGGTGCGCGAGGGCAGCTTCGCCGACTTCCACTACGCCCGCCAGCGGCACGCGCCACTGGAGTTCGAGGCGCACATCGTCCCTTCGGGCCGGGAGCCGGGCGGCGCCGGCGAACTCGGCGTTCCCGCGGCGGCGGGCGCGGTCGCCAACGCCTACGCCCGCGCCACCGGCACCAAGCCCCGAAGCTTCCCCCTCGACTTCTGACCCACCGCCTCCCGACTCCCAGAAGGCACCGATGCGTTCGTACTCCTTCGTCCTCAACGGCAAACGGGTCACCGTCGAGGCCCCCGCCGACATGCCCCTCCTCTGGGTCCTGCGCGACCTGCTCGGCGTCACAGGACCCAAGTACGGCTGCGGGGTGGGCGTCTGCCGCGCCTGCACCAGCCACCTCGACGGCGAGGAGATCCAGCCGTGCACGGTCCCGGTCGCCGACTGCGCGGACCGCACGGTCACCACCATCGAGGGCCTGGCCGACGGCGACACTCTGCACCCCGTCCAACAGGCCTGGCTGGACTGCGACGTGGCCCAGTGCGGCTTCTGCCAGCCCGGCCAGATCATGGCGGCCGCCGCCCTTCTCGAACGCACCCCGCACCCGACGGACGCCGACATCGACCGCATCGAGAACGTCTGCCGCTGCGGCACCTACTCCAGGATCAGAGAGGCGATCAAGAAGGCGTCGGCGAACGGGGGTTGAGAGCGGGACGGCAGCCTCAGCCCTCAGCCCGCCAGCAGCCGCCGCAGCCAGTCCACATGGGCCGCCCTCGCCGACTGGGACAGGGCCGCCTGCGGGGCGAAGCCGTCGAAGCCGTGGAAACCGCCCGGCCAGACGTGGAGTTCGGCGATGCCGCCGGACTGCCAGATGCGGGAGGCGTAGGTGACCGTCTCGTCGCGGAAGGTCTCGGCGGAGCCCACGTCGAGGAAGGCCGGGGGGAGGTTCGTGAGGTCGGTGGCACGGGCCGGGGCCGCGTAGGGGGAGACGTCGGGGCCACCCCGGGCCGCGCCGAGGAGGGCGGTCCAGCCGGTCTCGTTGGCCGTGCGGTCCCAGACGCCGAGGCCCTTCATCTGGTGGCCGGAGGGGGTGTCGTTGCGGTCGTCCAGCATCGGGCAGAGCAGCATCTGGCCGATGACCGACGGACCCTGACGGTCCCTCAGGAGAAGGGCCAGGGCCGCGGTGAGGCCGCCGCCCGCGCTGGCGCCGGCGATCACGATCCGGTCCGGGTCGCCGCCGATCTCCTTCGCGTGTTCCGCCGTCCACAGCAGCCCGGCGTACACGTCCTCGACCGGCGCCGGATGAGGATGCTCGGGCGCCAGCCGGTACTCCACCGACACCACCACCGCACCGAGTTCCCTCGCCCAGGCCAGCGGGACGTCCATGCCCACCCGGTTGTTGCCGATCACCATGCCGCCGCCGTGCACGTGGTAGATCACCGGGAGCGGGCCGGCGGCGGCCGGGGCGACCGGGCGGCAGATCAGGAGGGAGATCTCGGGCGAGCCCGCGGGGCCGGGCACGGTGCGGTCCGCCACCTCGAACGTCCCGTCCATCGTGAGGTCCAGCTCTGCGAGCAGGCGGATCCCCTCGCCCTGCCGGATCGTGGCGATGTCCTCCATCGTCATCGCCGGCGAGATCACGTCCTTGATCAGCTCCAGGGCGGCGGAGAGTTCGGGGTCGAACGGGGGTGGTACGGAGGTCATGGCTGCTCCTCGCGGCGGGGTACGGCGGCTCGTACAGCCATGATCCGCGCGACCGCGCGTGCACCGGGGCCGCCGGACGGCGGAAGCTCCCCGCCATCCGGCGGGTGCGGGTCCGGAAGCCGCTGGGCGGCTTGACTTCGAGCGCGCTTCAAGATCTAGCGTCGGAAGGGCAGACGACGATCCCGGCGGAACGGAGAACGGCCATGCGTGTGGGCGTGCACATCAACCGGTTCAACCACCCCGGCGGCGGACCCGCCCTCGGTGCCGAGCTCGCCGCCGCCGGTGCCGCGGCCGAGGCGGCGGGCGTCAGCTGGGTCTCGGTGATGGACCACTACTTCCAGATGGAGTTCAACGGCGGCGCCGAGGACCCCATGCTGGAGGCCTACACCACCCTCGGCTACCTCGCCGGCCGTACCTCCACGGTGCGGCTCGGCGCCCTGGTGACCGGCGTGACATACCGCCATCCCGGGCTCCTCGCCAAGATCGCCACCACCCTCGACGTGGTGTCCGGTGGCCGGGCCACGCTCGGCATCGGTGCCGCCTGGTACGACCGTGAGCACCACGGTCTCGGTGTGCCGTACCCGCCGCTCGCCGAGCGCTTCGAGCGGCTGGAGGAGACGCTCCGGATCTGTCTGCAGATGTGGGACCCGGAGGACAACGGGCCCTTCGAGGGCAAGCACTACAAGCTCGCCGAGACGCTGTGCGTGCCGGCGCCGGTCAGCGCGCCGCATCCCGAGATCATGATCGGCGGCGGCGGGGAGAAGAAGACCCTGCGGCTCGTCGCCCAGTACGCGGACGCCTGCAACCTCGTCCCCAATTCCCCGGAGGAACTGCGGCACAAGCTCGAAGTGCTGCGCGGTCACTGCGACACCGTCGGACGTGACTACGACACCATCCGCAAGACCATCGCGTACGGCGCAGAGCCGGCCACCGCGGGCGACCTGGACGCCTTCACCCGGGACATCGAGGGTTACGCGAAGCTCGGCGTGGACACCGTCATCCTCGCGCCGCGCCTGGGCGAGACCTCTGGGTGGATGGAGAGCTTCGCGGCCCCGGCCGTGGAGCGGCTCGCCGCGATCGACTGACCGACGGCATGACAAAAGGGGCCGGGGTCTCCGGCCCCTTTCAGGCGGTGCCTCAGGCGGCGACGCCCACGTTGCCGTGCAGACGGGCGACGACCTCGGCCAGGTCGGCGGCGACCTCGGCGTCGTCGGACGGGTGGGTCTCGGCGAAGCGGACCACGGAGCCGGCGATGGAGAGCTTGACGTCCTCCAGCACCTTGCCGCCGGCGATGCCCACGGCCTTGCGGGTCTCGTCCTGCGCCCACACGCCGCCGAACTGGCCGAACGCGGTGCCGACGACGGCGACCGGCTTGCCGCCGAAGGCGCCGGCGCCGTACGGGCGGGACAGCCAGTCGATGGCGTTCTTCAGGACGGCCGGGATCGTGCCGTTGTACTCGGGGGAGAAGAGCAGGAACGCGTCGGCGGCCTGGGCGGCCTCACGCAGCTTCGCGGCGGCGGCCGGGACGCTGCCCTCGACGTCGATGTCCTCGTTGTAGAACGGGATGTCGGCGAGGCCCTCGAAGATGACGACCTCGGCACCCTCGGGGGCGAGCTTGACGGCCGCCTCGGCGAGCTGGCGGTTGTGCGAACCGGCGCGAAGGCTGCCGACGAGCGCAAGGATGCGGACAGACATGGGGAACTCCAGAGGGGGGCTGTTAACACTGCCGTTGCAAACCGGACCGAGGTCCGGATGAATTTCTAACACCTTAAACGGACCGCGGTCCAGTTCTGTTCCCGATGCTTTACGCTGTCTTCATGTCCAGCGCCCTGCCGCCCTTCCCGCAGCCCCAGGAGCCCTTCGGCACCCCTCAGTTGCTGGAGGTGGGCCCCGGCCCGGAAGAGCCGTGCCTGCGCGCCGACGCGGCCCGCAACCGCGCCCGGCTGCTGGAGGCCGCCACCCGGCTGATCGCCGAGCACGGGGTGGAAGGGGTCACGATGGAGGCGGTGGCGGCCGCGGCCGAAGTGGGCAAGGGCACCGTCTTCCGTCGCTTCGGCGACCGCACCGGCCTGCTGACCGCGCTCCTCGACCACTCGTCCCGGCAGCTCCAGGCCGACTTCCTCGGCGGGCCGCCCCCGCTGGGCCCCGGCGCCCCGCCGGTCGACCGGCTGCGGGCGTTCGGCATCGCCGTGCTGTACCGCACGGCCGAGCAGCTGGACCTGCGGCTGGCCGCCCAGCCGGAGCCGAACCGGCGCTACTCCCACCCCTCGGTCCAGGCGCTGCGCACCCATCTCACGGTGCTGCTGCGGCAGATCCAGCCGGACGCGGACTGCGAACTGCTCGCCCAGACGATGCTGGCCTATCTCGACCCCGCCCAGATCCACCATCTGACCCAGCAGTGCGGGATGCCGATGGAGCGCCTGGAGGCCGGCTGGGTCGACCTGGTCGCCCGTGTCACTCGGACGGAGCCGCCCCGCTGATCTCTCCCCGGTGGCCGGCGAACATGTCGACCAGCCCCTGTGGGGCGTCGGCGCGGAACAGCATGGCGCCGCCCTCCGTGGACTCCGCCGCGGCGGACTCCGCGCGCGGGAACATCGTCGCCTCGTAGGCGGCCAGCGCGGCCTCCGGATCACCGGGCCGCGCCACGAGCGCGAGGCCCAGGTCGGCGGCGTCGATGAGGGCCAGGTTGGCGCCTTCACCCGCGAACGGCGACATCAGATGGGCCGCGTCACCGAGCAGTGTGACCCCGGGCACCCGGTCCCAGCGGTGGCCGACCGGCAGGGCGTGGATCCTCCGGGGGACCAGCGCGCCGTCGGCGTCCGCGACCAGCGCCCGCAGGCTCTTGTCCCAGCCGTCGAAGTGCTCCAGCACGGCCCCCTTGGCCGCCTCGGCGTCGGTGAAGTCGATTCCGTCCAGCCACTCCTCGGGCGCCTCCACCGCCGCGTACACATGCAGGCTGCCGTCGCTCTCGCGGTGGGCGAGGAAGCCCCGGCCCGCGCCCAGCGCGAACAGCATGCCGCCGCCGACCACTTCGGCGCTCACCGGATGCCGTACGTCCGCGTCCCGCAGGTCCGCCTCCGCGAACGACACCCCGCAGTACGCGGGCCGGGCGTCCGAGACCAGGCGCCGCACCCGTGACCAGGCGCCGTCCGCGCCGACCAGCAGGTCGGTCGTGAAGCTGCCGCCGTCCTCCAGGGTCACCTCGTGCCGGCCGGCGCCGAGCGGACGGGCATCGGCGACCTTCGCCCCCCAGCGGATCAGGCTCTCGGGCAGTGAGTCGAGCAGCACCCGGCGCAGATCGCCCCGGTCGATCTCCGGGCGTCCGCCGCTGCCGTCGTCGGACTCCGCGAACCGGACGCCGGCGTCCCGGTCCAGCACCCGCACCGCCTGGCCGCCGCTGTGGACCCGCGCCAGGAACTCGTCGTACAGCCCGGCCGCGCCCAGCGCCGCCTGACCGGACTCCTCGTGGATGTCGAGCATGCCGCCCTGGGTGCGGGCGGCGGGGGAGGCGTCGAGGTCGAAGACGGCCGCCTCGATGCCGTGGACATGGAGCACCCGGGCGAGCGTGAGCCCGCCCAGACCGGCACCGATGATCGCGATGGGGAAGTGGGGAGTGGACATGATGGTCTCCTGGGCGTGCGGATCTGGATGTGTGGATCCAGGCGTGTGGATCTAGGCGTGTGAATCGGGTACGGCGGTGTGCTCGATGCCGCTGATCAGCGCCTGGAACGCCCAGGACGCGCGGGCCTCGGGAGCGCCCGCCAGGAGCAGCCCGGAGGCGGCGGCGATGTGCGGGTGCGTGTGCTCGGACACCTCGCCGAGGGCCCGGCCGAGCGAGTTCCAGTCCTCCTGGGACCCGCCGCCCGCGTGCTCGGCGGCGGTCGCGGTGGCGCGTTGCAGCAGCAGGTCGACGCCCCAGGCGGCGCGATCTCGCGGCACCCCGCCCTCGTAGAGCAGACCCAGCAGGGTCTCGATCAGGTTCAGGTAGTGCGGGCCGCTGGGCCAGGTGGTGAGCGCGGAGCGGGCCAGGCTCGGGTACTCCAGGAGCATCCGGGTGTAGCCGATGAGTACCCGCTCCAGCCGCTCCCGCCAGTCGCCCTCCGTGGGGACCGGGCCGACCGTGCCGAGCAGCTCGTCCAGGACCGCCGCGTGCAGTTCGTCGGTGTTGCGGACGTAGACGTACAGCGAGGCCGGGCCCGTGTCGAGTTCCTGGGCCAGGCGCCGCATGGTGACCTTCTGCAGACCCTCGGCGCGCAGGACCTCCAGGGCGGCGGCGACGATGCCCTCCCTGGTCAGGGCGGGCTTGGCGGGGCGCTCCCGGCGGGAGCGTGGGGTGGTGGGCATGACTCCACATTAACAAACACGTTCGTTGCGAACAAGGTCGTCACGAACATGTTCGTTCGATGCCATGGTGGACCCAATTCGTCCAACCGTGAACCATCTTGCCCCGGCGGTCCCCCCTCCCCGGCCTTCTGCCAAGATGCGGTACGTCATGGTGCAGATACCGAAACCGCCCTCGGCGGCGTCGCCGACACCGCGCTCGATCCCCACGAGCGCCGATGTGGCCCGTCTGGCCGGCGTCTCCCGCGCGACCGTCTCCTACGTCCTCAACAACACCAGCGCCGTACGGATCAGTGAGCCCACCCGCCGCCGCGTCCACCAGGCCGCGAAGGAGCTCGGATACGTCCCCCACGCGGCCGCCCGCAGCCTGCGCGCCGGACACAGCCGGATGGTCCTGATGTCCGCCCCCGCCATCCCGGTGGGCCTGCTGTACGCGCAGTTCCTCAACGACCTCCAGTGGGCCCTCAGCCGCCTCGACTACACGGTCGTCCAGTACGGCACCGCGGGCCTGCGCGGCGACGAAGCCGCCCGTGCCTGGGCCGAGTTGAGGCCCGTCGCCGTGCTGGTACCCGGCGCCGAGCTCGGTCCCGAGGGTGTCGCCGTCCTCAAGCGGGCCGGAGCCCGCGCCGTCGTCACCTTCGGCCCCGAGCGGGTGGAGGGCGCCCATGCCCTGCTGATGGACCACGACGCCGTCGGCCACTGCGCGGGCGCCCATCTCCACGCCCGCGGCCGGCGCCGGATCGGCGTGGTCGTGCCCGAGGGGTCCGGCCTGGAGACCTACTCCCGGCCCCGCCTCGAAGGCGTCCGCCAGGCCCTGCGCGGCACCGACGCCACCGTGACCGAGCTGCCGCTCGCCCCCACGGAGGAGTCCGCGGCCGAACTCGCGGCGCGCTGGCGGACGTTGGAGGTCGACGCGGTGTTCGCCTACAACGACGAGTACGCGATGCTGTTAATGCGCGCGCTCCAGGACGAGGGGGTGCGCATCCCCGAGGACATCGCCGTGGTCGGCGCCGACGACCTGATGCTCGGCCGGCTGCTGCGGCCCCGGCTCTCCACCATCCACATTGACCTGCCGTCCGGCCGCGACCTCGCCGAACTGGTCGACCGCGTGGTGCGCGACCCCGGCTGCGAGCCGGAGACGCACAAGGTGCTGGGCGCCTCGGTGGTGCAGCGCGACTCCAGTTGATCGGTCACCCTGGTCGGGGGAGGTGCTTTTCCGGCCCCCCTGGCTAGGATGTTGCGCGCTCAACCAAACGGCTCATGGGTGCGTCGTGGGCCGCGTAACCCTGGTGATCGATCGGAGAGCCGTCATGCCGCTGCTCGACCCGAAGAACTGGCAGGACCCGAAGATTTCGCAGACCGGGCCCCTGTCCGGCCCCCGGTACGCCGTCACCGAGCCCGCCACCGGCGACACGCTCGGCTCCGTCACCCTCGCCGCCCCCGCGGATGTCTCCCCGGCCGCCGCGGCCGCCCGCGCGGCACAGCGCGACTGGGCCCGGACACCCCACTTCGCCCGGGCCCAAGTCCTGCGCAGGGCAGGCGACTTGTTCACGGAGCACGCCGACGAACTGCGCGAGTGGATCGTTCGCGAGTCCGGCTCCATACCCGGCAAGGCGGACTTCGAACTGCACGTCGCCGCCCAGGAGTGCTACGAGGCCGCCGCCCTCGCCTCCCGCCCGGCCGGCCAGGTCCTGCCCAGTGAGGCGCCCCGGCTGTCGTACACCCGCCGGGTCCCGGTCGGTGTCGTCGGCGTGATCGCGCCGTTCAACGCCCCGCTGATCCTGTCCATACGCTCGGTCGCGCCCGCCCTCGCCCTGGGCAACGGGGTCGTCCTGAAGCCGGATCCGCGCACTGCCGTCTGCGGCGGGCTCTCCCTGACCGCGGTGTTCGCCGAGGCCGGGCTGCCCGAGGGGCTGCTGCACGTACTGCCCGGCGGCGCGGACGTGGGAGCCGCCCTGGTCGAGGACCCGCAGGTGCCGGTCATCTCCTTCACCGGTTCGACGGCGGCCGGCCGCGCCGTCGGTGAGGCCGCGGGACGCCATCTGAAGCGGGCCCATCTCGAACTCGGCGGCAACTCCGCCCTGATCGTCCTGGAGGACGCCGACCTCGACGCGGTGATCTCCACGGCCGCCTGGGGATCCTTCTTCCACCAGGGCCAGATCTGCATGACCACCGGACGGCACCTGGTCCACCACTCCCTGGCGGCGGAGTACGCCGAACGCCTCGCCGCCAAGGCCGACTCGCTCGCCGTCGGCGACCCGTTCCGCGAGCAGGTCCACCTCGGCCCGATCATCGACGCCGGCCAACTCGCCAAGATCCACGGCCTGGTGGAGTCGAGCACGGCCCAAGGCGCCCGGCTCGCCGCCGGCGGCACCCACGAGGACCTCTTCTACCGGCCCACGGTCCTGACCGGCGTCGACGACCGCACCCCCGCCTACGCGGAGGAGGTGTTCGGACCGGTCGCGCCGGTCCGCGCCTTCGCCGACGCGGACGAGGCCGCCGCCCTCGCGGCCGACAGCTCCTACGGTCTCTCCCTCGGCATCGTGACCCGCGACACGGCACGCGCACTCGACCTCGCAGAACGCATCCCGACCGGCATCGTCCACGTCAACGACCAGACCGTGAACGACGAGGCCGTGGCCCCCTTCGGCGGAGTCGCCGCCTCCGGCACCGGGGCCCGGTTCGGCGGCGAGTCCAACCTGGAGGCGTTCACCGACGTGCGCTGGACGACCGTACGCGGGGACGCGGCGCAGTACCCCTTCTGAGCTCCGCCAAAAGGGGTCACTCGCCCTGGGGGCTGCCCTGCTGCTCGGCGATGCTCTTGCGGACCTCGTCCATGTCCAGCTTGCGGGCCTGGCCGATGACGTCCGTCAGGGCCGCCTCCGGCAGGGCGCCCGGCTGGGCGAACACGGCGACCTGGTCGCGGACGATCATCAGGGTCGGGATCGACTGGATGCCGAAGGCCTGGGCCAGCTCCGGCTGGGCCTCGGTGTCCACCTTGCCGAACACCAGGTCCGGGTTGTCCTGCGCGGCCTTCTCGTAGACCGGGGCGAACATACGGCACGGGCCGCACCAGGACGCCCAGAAGTCGATGAGGACGAACTCGTTCTCGGTGACCGTCTGGTCGAAGTTCTCCTTGGTGAGCTCCACGGTGCTGCTCATGCGTGCTTCCCTCTTCCTGGTGTGGGGGCGTCCCGGTGCGGGGCCGAACCGCTCCCGACAACATGTCCGACCGGGCAGGTATTCCGCCCCCATACCCGTGTGGCCCGAGCGCACACCACCCGCAAGACTGGCCCCATGACGGAAACGGAATCCATCGCTTACGACGTCGTGGTGCTCGGGGCCGGGCCCGTGGGGGAGAACGTGGCCGACCGCACCCGTGCGGCCGGTCTCACCACCGCGGTAGTGGAGAGCGAGCTCGTCGGCGGCGAGTGCTCGTACTGGGCGTGCATGCCCAGCAAGGCTCTGCTGCGCCCGGTCATCGCCCAGGCGGACGCACGCCGCCTGCCCGGTCTGAGCCAGGCGGTCCAGGGCCCGCTCGACACCCCCGCGGTCCTCGCCCGCCGGAACTACTTCACCTCGAACTGGAAGGACGACGGCCAGGTCACCTGGCTGGACGGCATCCACGCCGACCTCTACCGCGGCCACGGCCGCCTCGCCGGACCCCGTACGGTCACCGTGACCGGCCCCGACGGCACCCTGACCACCCTCACCGCCCGGCACGCGGTCGCCGTGTCCACCGGCACCCGCGCCCAGCTGCCCGACCTGCCGGGACTCGCCGAGGTCAAGCCCTGGACCAGCCGCGAGGCCACCAGCGCCCAGGAGGCACCCGGTCGGCTCATTGTCGTCGGCGGCGGTGTCGTCGCGACCGAGATGGCCACCGCCTGGCAGGCCCTCGGCTCCCGGGTCACCCTCCTGGTCCGCGGCAAGGGCCTGCTCAACCGTATGGAGCCGTTCGCCGGCGAACTCGTCGCCGAGGCGCTCACGGAGGCCGGCGTCGACGTCCGTACCGGCACGTCCGTCCGGTCGGTGACCCGCGAGAACGGCACCGTCGTGGCCGTGACCGACCGCGGCGACCGGATCGAGGCCGACGAGATCCTCTTCGCCACGGGGCGCGTCCCGCACACCGACGACATCGGCCTCGGCACGGTCGATCTGGAACCGGGCTCCTGGCTGTCGGTCGACGACACCCTCCTGGTCGAGGGCACCGACTGGCTCTACGCCGTCGGGGACGTCAACCACCGGGCCCTCCTCACCCACCAGGGCAAGTACCAGGCCCGGATCGCGGGCGCCGCGATCGCCGCGCGCGCGGCCGGCACGCCGCTTCTGGACGCGCCGTGGGGTGCGCATGCGGCCACCGCAGACCGTCACGCCGTACCGCAGGTCATCTTCACCGACCCCGAGGCGGCGGCCGTCGGGCTCTCCCTCGCGGAGGCCGAGCAGGCCGGCCACCGGGTGCGGGCCGTCGACGTCGAGTTCTCGTCGGTCGCCGGAGCGGGGCTGTACGCCGACGGATACAAGGGCCGCGCCCGCATGGTCGTCGACCTGGACTCGGAGACCCTGCGGGGGGTCACCTTCGTCGGCCCCGGTGTCGGCGAGCTGATCCACTCGGCGACGATCGCGGTCGCCGGGGCGGTACCGGTCAGCCGGTTGTGGCATGCGGTGCCGTCCTATCCGACGTTGAGCGAGGTGTGGCTGCGGCTGCTCGAGGCGTACCGGGGATAGGTGCGGTGGGGCGCGTGGGTTGTGTGCGGCGCCGTTGTGGCTGGTCGCGCTCACGCGGCGGAGCCGCATATCGATACAGCCCCGCGCCCCTGACGGGGCGTTGTTGCTCAGGTCAGTTCGAAGCCCAGCTCCGCTGCCGCTGTCGCGGGCGTCGGCTCGGTCCAGCGGCGGGCCATCGCCTCGTTGGACGACAGTGACCGCAGCTCCGCCCGGTCCAGGTACAGCATGCCGTCGAGGTGGTCGGTCTCGTGCTGGACGATTCGGGCCGGCCAGCCCGTGAACAACTCGTCGACCGCGTGGCCGTGTTCGTCCTGGCCGCGCAGGCGGACCTCGGCGTGCCGGGCCACCACCGCCTGCCAGCCCGGCACGCTCAGGCAGCCCTCGAAGAAGGCGGCGCGGGCGGGGCCGACGGGCTCGTAGGCCGGGTTGACCAGTACCCGGAAGGGCTGCGGGACCCGGCCGCGGGCCACCGCCACCTCCTCCGGTACCGGTGCCGGATCCTCGATGACCGCGATCCGGAGCGGGACGCCCACCTGGGGCGCGGCCAGGCCCACGCCGGGTGCCGCGTGCATGGTGATGCGCAGCGCCTCGATGAAGCGGGCCAGCAGCTCGGGGCCCAACTGGCCGTCGTACGGCTCGGTTCCGCGGCGCAGGACCGGGTCGCCGGCCGCGACGATGGGCAACGGGCCGTCGGCGGCGAGGAGTTCCTCGACCCGCTCGACAAAGGGTGCGCGATCGCTGGGTGATGCCATTGCGCCAGCATCCCATGACGGCGAGTGTGACGCGGGTCACTTTGACTGTCGGGAACTCGGTCCCCGCCCCCTCCGACTACTGGACCGTCACCGCTCAGCCACGAGTCCCCGGAGAACCCCGCCGATGGCCACCACCCCCTCGACCTCCCCCGATCTCGGTTCCGCTCGATCGGGGGGACCCCCATCGGACGAGGCCCCGCAGCCCACCGTCCCGGCCGCGCCCCCGAGCCGCTGGGCCCCGCTGCGCCCCCTCGTCCTGCGCCTGCACTTCTACGCCGGCGTCCTGGTTGCCCCCTTCCTGCTGGTCGCCGCCGTCACCGGCCTGCTGTACGCCCTCTCCTTCCAGGCCGAGAAGCTCATGTACGCCCATGAGCTGACTGTCCCGGTGGGCAAGACCGAGCTGCCGGTCTCCGAGCAGGTCGCCGCGGCCCGCAAGGCCCACCCCGAGGGGAACGTCTCCGCGATACGGCCCGCTCCGGAGGCGGACGCGACCACCAGAGTGCTGCTGTCGGGGGTGAAGGGCGTCGACCCGGACCACACCCTCGCCGTGTTCGTCGACCCGTACACCGGCAAGGTGCTCGGCGCGCTCGAACAGTACGGCTCCACCGGTGCGCTGCCGCTGCGCACCTGGATCGACGAGCTCCACCGCGATCTCCACCTCGGCGACACCGGCCGGCTCTACAGCGAGTTCGCGGCCAGCTGGCTGTGGGTGATCTCGGGCGGCGGCCTGGTGCTGTGGTTCTCGCGGCGGCGCGCTCTGCGCAAGGTGCGCGGCACCAACGGGCGGCGGCGCACGCTCGGCCTGCACGGCAGCGTCGGCGTGTGGGCCGCCGCCGGGTTCATCTTCCTGTCGGCGACCGGTCTGACCTGGTCCACCTACGCCGGTGCCAACATCGACGAACTGCGCACCTCCCTCGGCCAGGCCACCCCGTCCGTGTCGGCGGCCGCGAGCGGCGGCGAGCACGCGGGCCACGACATGGCGTCCATGACCGGTGGTGCCGCCGAACACGGGGTCGGCCTGGACAAGGTGCTGGCCGCCGCCCGCGCCGAGGGACTGGGCGACCCCGTCGAGATCGTCCCGCCCGCCGACGCGAACAGCACGTACGTCGTCAAGCAGGTCCAGCGCAGCTGGCCCGAGAAGCAGGACGCCGTCGCCGTCGACCCGGCCACCGGCAAGGTGACCGACGTGCTGCGGTTCGCCGACTATCCGGTCCTCGCCAAACTCACCCGCTGGGGCATCGACCTGCACACCGGCATCCTCTTCGGCATCGTCAACCAGCTCGCCCTGGCCCTGCTCGCGCTCTCCCTGATCCTGCTGATCCTGTGGGGCTACCGCATGTGGTGGCAGCGCGGCCGCGGCTCCGCCTTCGGCCGGCCGATCCCGCGCGGGGCCTGGGCGGAGGTCCAGCCGTACCTCCTGGTCCCGGCGATGGCGCTGATCGCGGTGCTGGGCTACTTCGTGCCGCTGCTCGGGATCCCCCTGGCCGCCTTCCTCGCCGTCGACATCGTGCTCGGCGAGATCGCGCACCGGCAGGGACGGCGGACGTACGGGGGCCGGGCCGGCGTGAAGTAGCGTGGTGAGACACGCAGACGGGCGTGTCACGACACGCCTACGCCGGAGGGAGACGGGACCATGGCGCGGGTCCGGCGCGGGCAGGGGGAGCTGGAGGGGCAGGTGCTCGGCGCGCTGAGCGAGGCCGACGGTCCCGTCAGCGCCGCCTGGGTGCAGCAGCGGCTCGGCGACGACCTCGCCTACACCACCGTGGTGACCATCCTGACCCGGCTGCTCGCCAAGGACGTCGTCGCCCGCGAGCGGCAGGGTCGCTCCTTCCTGTGGACACCGACCGCCGATGTGGCCCGGCTCGCCGCCCTGCGGATGCGCCGGCTCCTCGACGGCGAGCGGGACCGGGAGGCCGTCCTGGCGAGCTTCGTGACCGCTCTGCCGCCTGGTGACGAGCGGGTGCTGCGGGCCCTGCTGGAGGACGCGGAGCCGGGGCCGGCCAACACCCGGAACACCTCGCCCGCGGACCGGAGCGGTACACAGTGCTGAGGGCCCCTGGAAAAGACCAGGGGCCCTCAGCGACCGTCGCTCACTCTTCGGGGAAGTCTCCCGCCAGCGCCGAGGCGATCCGCAGATGAGACTCGGCCTCCTCGTGCCGGGCCTGCCGCTGGAGCGTGCGGCCCAGCATCAGCCGGGCGTAGTGCTCCACCGGGTCGCGCTTGACGATCTCGCGCAACTCAGCCTCGGCGCGCTGCAGTTGGGCCGAGTGGTAGTAGGAACGCGCCAGCAGCAGCCGGGGTCCGGTCTGCTCCGGCACCTCCTCGACCAGCCCGGCGAGCACCCGCGCGGCGCCCGCGTAGTCCTTGGCGTCGAAGAACAGCTGAGCACGGTCCCAGCGCTCGGCGGCGGTTCCCTGCTCGTAGTACATCGTGTCCACTCGTGACCTCCTTCGGGGCCGTCAACAGAGCGGTGTAGTTGAATATTCCACTACTCTCTGAGGGGTGCCGGGATGCGCTCCAGGACCCCGCCCGCGAACACGTCGTACAGCGGCAGTGTCTCCAGGTGGACATAGCCGATATGGCAGTCGCAGCTGGTCAGCGGGCAGGCGCGGGGGCGCAGGGCGGCGCGGTAGGAGCCGTCGTACAGGTTGCCGAGCGGGGCGGGGACGAAGTGGCAGCGGCGGACCGTGCCCTCGCCGTCCACGGAGACGACCGACTCACCGGTCCGGCAGGGCAGCCCCGCGCTGGCGTGCGGATGGCGGCTGTACGGGAAGAGCGGGTCGAGTGCCGTCCACAGGGCGGCCTCCGGATCGGTGTAGGCATGGCCCTCGGCCGCGTTGACCCAGAGGTAGACGTGCTCGGGCAGGTCCGCGCGCAGCCGGCGGGCCGCCTCCAGGTGCTCGGGGAGGCCGACGATCCCCACGCTGAACCGGACACCCTGGTCGGCGAGGTCGCGGCACTTGCCGAGGAACCGGTCGTAGGGGGTCTGGCCCGGGTGGTACGTGCACCACAGGGCGAGCGTGGCCGGATCGGCGTCCGCCAGCCAGTCGGTGCGGCAGCTGAGGTTGGTCTGGATCGCCACCCGCCGGATGTGCGGGAGACGGGACAGCTCGGCGAGGGTGCGCCGGTACCAGGAGCGGACCAGGCCCTCGCCCCACGGTGTGAACAGGATCGAGAGGCGGTCCTCCGTCTGATCGGCCGCCCAGTCCGCGAAGCGGGTCAACGCGGCGCGGTCCGCGCGGAGCTGGTCCGCCGTGTCGCGCCGCTTGGCGAACGGGCAGTACGGGCAGTCGTAGTCGCAGGAGGCGAGTGGGCCCCGGTAGAGCAGGGTCAGGTCCATGGCCGGGTGGTCACTTCCGCTCGTAGCCGGCCATGGCGGCCCGGACCGCGGGGGAGAAGAGGACGGGACCGATCGCGTCGGAGTGGGCGAGCCCCTCGGGGGTGAGCCGGAGGAGGGTTCCGTCGTCGGCCAGCCAGCCGCGGTCGGCGAATCGGCCGAGCTCCGGGCCGAAGTGGTCGGCCGGGGCGGCATCGAAGCGGGACCGGTAGTCGTCGTGGCGCAGACCCTCCGCCTGGAGCAGGGACTGCAGAAGATGCCGGCGCCGCGCCTCGTCGGCGTCGATACGGCGGCCGATCTCGGCGTACCCGAAGTCCCCGGCGGGGCGGGAGACGTAGTCGTCGATGATGCCGCGTATCTCGTGCATGGCCACGGCGTAGTCGAACGAGTAGTGCAGCCCCGAGGTGTACGACCGGGCACCACAGCCCAGTCCGATCATGCCGTCGGTCTGGCAGGCGTAGTCGTCGGCCCCCTGCGGCGGGGCGTCGGCGCGACGGAACATGCGCATGGACTGCTGGGTGTAGCCGTGGGCGAGAAGGTGGTCGCGACCGGTCCGGTAGAGGTGCAGCCGCTGGGCGTCCCAGGCCGGGTCGGGGTCCGCGGCGGCGCGGCGGCCGAGTCCGGTCAGGGGGCGGACATAGAGCGGGTAGAGGTACAGCTCCTCGGGGTGCCAGGCGAGGGCCGCGTCCAGGGAGCGCAGCCAGGTCTGCTCCGTCTGGCCGTCGATGCCGTAGATCAGGTCGATGTTGAGCACCGGGATGCCCGCCTCACGGATCCGGGCCAGGGCGGCCTCCACGTCCGCGCGGTGCTGCGGGCGTACGGCCGCCCGCGCCTCGGAGTCGACGAAGCTCTGCACACCGAGGCTGAGCCGGGTGGCGCCGCGCTCGGCGAGGACGGTGAGCCGGTCGGCGGTCGCGGTGGCGGGCGAGGCCTCCACCGAGAGGGGGATGGCGCGTAGGTCGGCGCCCATCCGCTGCTCGGCGACGTCGCAGAGCCGGGTCAGTTCGGCGGCGGTGAGGAAGGTGGGGGTGCCGCCGCCGAAGGCCGCGGTGGCGAACCGTACGTCGTCCGTGTGCCCGAGGGCCTCCCGCACGGCGGTCGCCTGGCGCTCCAGGGCGTCCAGGTAGGCGCCGGTCAGGTCGTCGGGGGCGCCGATGCGGGTGAAGAGGTTGCAGAAGCCGCAGCGGACCTCGCAGAACGGGATGTGGAGATAGAGGGAGAGGGCGTTCTTCGGCTCGGCGGCCCACAGGTCGCCGAGCGCGGGGCGGTCGGGCAGCCGGCGATAGGCGGTCTTGTGGGGGTAGGCGTAGACATAGCTCTGGTAGGGGCTTGCCGCGGTCGCGGTGGTCATCGGGCGGCCTCCGCCGGGTCCAGGAAGAAGTGGGCGTACGGCACGGTCCACACGGACTCGTGGCCGAGGCGGTGGCCGGTGTAGCCGTCGTCGCCGTAGGCGGTGCCGTGGTCGGAGCAGACGATCGCGAAGCAGCGGCGCCTGCTGCTCGCGGCGGCGAACAGACGGCCGATGTGCCGGTCCACATACTCCAGCGCGGCGGCATGGGTGGCCCGGCTGTCGCCCGCCTCACGGGTCGCGCCCGGCAGATGGAACCAGTTGGGCTGGTGCAGGGCGGAGACGTTGACGAAGAGGAACAGTCGCTGTTCGTGAGGGAGTTCGCGCACGATCTGCTCGGCGCGGGCCACCTGGTTCTCGAAGGAGTGGGGCGAGGTGACGCCGAACTCCTGCTCCCAGTGCGCCTCGTCGAACATCCCGGGCAGGACGGAGCCCAGCGGGCCCCGCTTGTTGAAGAAGCCGACGCCGCCGATGCACACGGTGCGGTAGCCGGCCTCGGCCAGACCTGAGACCAGGTCCGGGGTGTCGTAGACGAAGGTGCCGGTGGCCGTGGTCTCGCTGCCCGCGAAGCTGGCCGCGAACAGACGGGGGTGCGGGCCGGGGGCGGCCGGGGTCGGCAGGAAGCCCGCGAAGATCGCCTGGTGGGAGGCGTAGGTGAAGCTGCCCGGGGCGTGCCGCTTCTCCCAGCCGCCGCCGGGGAGATGACGGGCGAGGTGGGGCAGACGGCCCTCGGCGGCAAGTTCCACGGCGACGTCGTGGCGCAGGGTGTCGAGGGTGACGAGGAGCAGGTCGTGGCTGCCGACCACCTCGTTCATGTCCGGCTCGTTCATGTCCGGCTCAGCGGCCGGGGCGGGCGAGGGCATGCGGGGTTCCTTCTGGGTACTGGAGAGCAAAGTGGTGCAGGGCGGCGCGGACTTGGGCGGCATAGGTGTCCAGACCCTCCGCACCGCTGCCGGGCAGGCCGGTGAGGCGGGGCAGCAGGTCGCCGAAGGCGTTCACCTCGCCGACGGCCGCCCGGCGCCAGTCGACGGCCGGGAGCAGGTCGACGCCGACGCACAGGGTGCGCGGGAAGCAGGCGGCGGCCCGCTCGCACACGCCGAGCACGTCGGACCAGAGGGCCCCGGCCGCTTCGACCGCCTGCCGGGCCGCGTCCAGGTCCCCCCGGCTGCCGCCGAGGTGCAGGTTGGTCAGCGGGGAGCGGCTGGTGCGGACGACCGCATGCGTGGCCCGGCCGCCGACCACGACGACCCGCAGATCGGCGGCCCGTCCCTGCTGGGCGGCCTTCGGCAGCCAGCGCTCCAGGTGCAGCCCGTCCGGCGCGAGCGCGTCGACGATCGCCGCGATCTCCGGCTCCCGGTCGTAGCGGCGTACCTTGAGGGAGTTGTGCAGCGTGCCGTCGGCCGCGCGCTCCACCGAGGTGGTCGCCCGGATCCGGCCGCCGCCCGCCGACTCCACCGCGAGCACGCCGGACGCGGACGAGCCGTGCGCGGGCTTGACGAAGAGCCGGGGCATCCGGTGCTCCCGCATCAGCGCCCGCACGTCGTCCCAGCCGCGCACCGGCGCCGCTCCGGGACCCGAGGTGGGCGAGGCCGGCACCGGTATCCCGGCGGCGTCCAGGACGGCGTGGCAGCGGCGCTTGTCGAAGAGCACGGCGAGGTCGTCCGGGTCGTCGAGGCGCAGGCCGCCGCGCAGGGTGCCGAGCGCGGCGACGAACCCGGCGTACCAGCGGGCCGAGCCCGCCACCCGGGTCGGCTCGCTCTCGCCGCGCAGCAGCAGGTCGACCTCCGCGTCCTCCCCGGGCGAGTCGATCCGGACGATCTCCCCGGCGTCGAACCCGGCCCCGCCGTCGCGCAGTACGTCCCGCCAGGCGACCACCCGGGGCCCGGGAAGCCCGGCGGCCCGGACCGCGTCCGCGAAGAGGGTGACGCGACGGTTCCCGGGGTTGCCGACGACCGCGAACCGCGCGCTTGCCGCAGACATCGACGCACGACGGTCGCCGGAGCCCATGGGTACGTCCGTCACTCGCCCACGGCGACGTACCGCCACACCGTGCCGTCGTCGTCCTTGTCCTCGTCGGCGTCGTCGCGGTCGAGGTCCACCTCGACACCGGCGGGTATCAGGGTCGCGCGGACCCGCTCCTGGAGCGGCTCGGTGAGGTAGTTGTGGTGCAGGTCCAGCTTCTTGAGGTGGGTGAGCGGCCGGCCGTCCAGGAGTGCCGTGGCGCCGTCGTCGGTGAGGACGCCCATGGACAGGTCCAGCACCTCCAGGCGGTCGAGGACCGGGGAGTCGGCCACGGAAGCCGCGACGTCGTCCTGCATCTCGCTGTTGCGTAGCGCCAGATGACGCAGCGCCGGCAGCCTTTCGCCGGACAGGATGCCCGCCAGGTCGGCCACCTCGCTGTCGCCGCCGTACTCGGGGGTGCCCAGCCACAGGTCGAGGTACTCCAGGGCGGGCAGGTCACTGGCCCCCACCCCGCGCACCACCGCGGCGGGCAGTCCGCCGGCCTCCATGGTCAGCCGGCGCAGCGCGGTGTGCCGCAGCCCGGTGAAGCCCAGCCCAGAGCCGCCGCGCACCCCGAACTCCGCCAGCTCCGGGAAGCCTTCGAGCAGCGGGGTGACATCGCTCTGGTTGATCCAGGAGATCTCGCACTCCTCCACCACCATGTCGCCGAGGAACAGCGCACGCAGGGCCGGGAGCCGGTCGCGCGCGGCCAGCAGCGCCTCGATCACGGCGGACGGATCCGTGTCGTACGCCTCCTGCCAGGCGCCGACTATCAGCGCCCGGACCCGGGTGGTGTCGACGGCGGTGAGGAAGCGGGCGAACGCGTCGGTCCAGTCCTCGTCGGCGTCGTAGACGTCACTGGTGACCCGCCAGGCGACCGAGTCGGCGTCGGGCAGGCGGTCCGTCGACGCGCCGGGGCCGGGAAAGGCGTACGCGGGCAGCCCGTAGAGGGTGGAGAGGTGCTGATTGACGGTCATACGGCCGCTCCTGGGACGCGTTCGAGGGCGTTCGGTGATGATCGCAGTTGTACCAAGCGGCACTGACAACGCGACGTCCGGCTGGTGAATCCCCTCTTGTTCGACCCTACGAACTTTCTGTGTGACGGGTACACAACTCCGGCCATCACTGGTAGGAAACCTTCCTATCAGTAGCAGCGATCCACCCCCCACCACCTTCTGGAGCCCCCATGAGGCATCCGAACGACGCCGCGACGAACCCCGCCCCCGTCCTGACCTCCCGCCGCACCGTGCTCGCCCTGCTCGGCGTGTCCGCGGCGGGAGCGGGAGCCGTGCTGCTCCGCCCCGCACATGCCGCCGCCTCGACTGCCGCGAGCTGTGCGGGCCTCGACGACCCGGCGAAGAAGGAGATCGCCATGAAGCTGGTGTCGAGCGCGGAGAACTCCTCGCTCGACTGGAAGGCGCAGTACAAGTACATCGAGGACATCGGCGACGGCCGCGGCTACACCGCCGGGATCATCGGGTTCTGCTCCGGCACCGGTGACATGCTCGACCTCGTCCAGCTCTACACCGACCGCAAGCCCGGCAACGTGCTCGCCAAGTACCTGCCGGCGCTGCGCCGGGTCAACGGCACCGACTCCCACTCGGGCCTCGACCCGAACTTCCCCTCGGACTGGCGCAAGGCGGCCCAGGACACCGCGTTCCAGCAGGCGCAGAACGACGAGCGCGACCGCGTGTACTTCAACCCGGCGGTCCAGCAGGGCAAGACGGACGGCCTGGGCACGCTGGGTCAGTTCACCTACTACGACGCCATCGTCATGCACGGCGACGGCGACGACCCCACCAGCTTCCGCAACATCCGCAAGCGCGCCCTCGCGAAGGCGAAGCCGCCGGCGCAGGGCGGCAACGAGACGACGTACCTCAACGCCTTCCTCGACGCCCGCGTCTGGGCCATGAAGCAGGAGGAGGCCCACAGCGACACCACCAGGGTCGACACGGAGCAGCGGGTCTTCCTGCGCAAGGGCAACCTGTGCCTGAACACCCCGCTGGACTGGAAGGTGTACGGGGACAGTTACCACATCGGCTGACCTGCCCGGGGCTGTCGTACCGTCACCTCACCGTGCGGTACGACAGCCCGGGTGCCTCACGGCTTGATGCCCACCCCGGTCCACAGGCTGACCTCCGCGTCGGTGGCGGTCGGTTCGGAGTCCGGACGCCAGCGGTGGCCGACCGAGACGCCCGGGTCGAGCAGCTCCAGCCCGTCGAAGAAACGCGCCACGTCCTCGCGCGAGCGGAACTGCACCGGGGTCCCTGCGTTGTTGTAGATGTCGGTGACCTTCTGCCAGGTCGACGGGTCGAAGTCGGGCGTGCAGTGGCTCAGGGCGAGCGCGCTGCCCGAGGGAAGCACGTCCAGCAGCCGCGTGACTATGCCGTACGGGTCCTGGGCGTCCGTGACGAAGTGCATCAGGGCGTTCAGGGACAGCGCCACCGGCCGGTCCAGGTCCAGCACCTCGGCCAGCTCGGGGGCGTCGAGCAGCGACTGCGGGTCGTTGACGTCCGCCTCGATGTAGGTGGTGCGGCCCTCCGTCGTGCTGCGCATCAGACGTTCGGCGTACTTGAGGACGAGCGGGTCGTTGTCGGCGTACACCACCCGTGCCTCGGGGACCACGGACTGGGCCACCTGGTGCAGGTTCGGCTCGGTGGGGATGCCGGTGCCGACGTCGAGCCACTGCCGGATGCCGTGCTCCCGGGCGAGGACCCGGGTGGCGCGGTGCATGAAGGCGCGGTTCTCCCGGGCGCAGACGAAGATGCCCGGGTAGACGGCCGCCACGGTCTCGGCGGCCTTCGTGTCGATGTCGAAGTGGTCCTTGCCGCCGAGGTAGTAGTCGTACATCCGGGCGGAGTGGGGCCTGCTGGTGTCGATGTCCCGCGCCGCGTGCGAGGTGGTCATCGTGTCCCTTTCGGTGGGTGCGTGGGGGAGAGGGGAAGGGGAGAGGAATCAGCCGGTGGTCAGATGGTCGGCGAGGCCCCGTTTGACCCCGGCGACGAACGCCGTGATCTCCTCGGGGGTGTAGATCAGCGCGGGGCCGCCGGGATCGGTCGACTGGCGCAACGCCACCCGGCCGTCGGCGAGTTGCTTGGTCTGTACGCACTGGCCTCCGTTGGGACCGCTCCAGGGAGACTCCCAGCCCTGCTCCCCGAGGTCCGATGCGGGCATGCCGTTGTACACGTCGCGGGCACTGCCGTCGATGATGGTCATGCGTACTCCTTGCGCATGCGGTTCAGCAGACCCCTGCTCTGCGCGTCGGAGGTCAGCAGGGACATGCGGTTGTGCGCCTCGAGATGGGCCACGACGTCGGAGCGCTGGTCGAGGTACATGGCGCCGGAGAGGATCTCGCTGTAGACGACGTCCGGAAGCTCGGGCTCCTCGAAACGGAAGTACGTGAACGGGGCGCACGCCCCCACATGGGCACCGGCGGTGAACGGGACGACGTCGACGCTGACATGGTCCAGCTCCATGACCTCCAGGAGCCGTTCGATCTGGGCCCGCATCACCTCGGGGCCGCCGACCACCCGGTGCAGGACGGCCTCCTCCATGACCACCCACAGCGTGGGCGCGTCCGGCCTGTCCAGCAGGGCCTGGCGGCGCAGCCGCAGGTCCACCCGCCGGTCCAGCTCCTCGTCACGGTCGTTCGGGAAACCGCCGCCGAGCACGGCACGCGCGTACTCGCGGGTCTGCAGCAGCCCCGTGACGTAGTGCGGTTCGTAGGTGCGCAGGGTCTTCGCCCCGGTCTCCAGGCTCACATAGGCGCTGAACCAGGTGGGCAGCACATCGCGGTAGGTGTGCCACCAGCCGGGCTCGTTGGCCCGCTCGGCGAAGGCGACGAACTCCTCCGTCTCCTGCCGGTCGGCGCCGTAGGTTTCGAGGAGTTTCTCCACGTAGAGGGGCTTGAGCGCGACCTCCGCCTTCTCCAGCCGGCGGATGGTCAGGGGGGCGACCCGAAGCGCCCGCGCAGCGTCCTCCAGTGACACGCCCGCTTCCTGGCGGCGCTCCTGGAGCCTGCGGCCCAGGATCATGCGCAGCACGGTGGGCGCACTGCTGCTGCCCGCGTTCGACCGGCCTTCGCTCACGCCCTACCTCCTGAGGGACTATCACCACGACGAGTGTGACAGGCACTTGATGAAGCGACCACACCGACACCGGCATTCTGAAATTATCAGAGAGCCGGTTGCAGGTTGAACTTGGGTGCGCGCATAGTTACTTGAGCAATTCGCGTGCACGACCACGAACAACGTCCGGTCCCCGTAGGGACGTTGTTCAGCTCTGCCTGCTCCCCGCCGCGCCCGCCTCACGGAAGGCAACCATCGTGTCCCCCCACGCGACTTCCCACCGCGACCTGTTGGACGTAGTAGACCCTGACCAGTCCCATTGGATCGAGCTGCCCTCGCACCGCTCCAGCGTGAGAGTGGCCCGCCGCTCCATGCGGGAGCGGCTGAGCGCGTGGGGGCTGCCCGGCGAGCTGTGCGAGGACGCGGTGCTGCTCGTGTCCGAGCTGGCCACCAACGCCGTCCGCCACACGTTCAGCGTTCGCATCCTGTGCGGCATGGGCCTCATCGCCGACGGCTGTCTGCGGCTGGAGGTCCACGACCACGACTACTCGCGGCGGAGCCTGCTCCGGCGCGAGCCGGGCCCCGACGACGAGGGCGGGCGGGGACTGCTGCTCGTCGAGCAGCTCGCCGACTCCTGGGGTGTGGACCGCTCCAGGCTCACCAGCGGCCATGCGGTCTGGGCCACATTGACAGCCTGACACGGCGCCGGGCACCCAGGGGGCTTCCAGGGTGCCGGTCGGGCGGGCATGGGGGGCTCGCCCGGACCGTCCCCGCGGGGGAACCGCGGGGACGGCGTCGGCCCGGGTGGGTGCGGTCGTCGCTTGGGGGAGGGGCGACCGCACCCACGCCGAGGTGGCGGCGGACCGCCGTCAGCACAGCCCGCGCCACACCCCCCAGGTTCGGCTTCTTCTGCATGGACGACAGGCCCGGCCGCCTCGACTCGGCGCAGAAGGCACTCGGCGGTTCCCGGTACTCCACGTGGAACACCGCCCTGTGCGCCCTGACGAACGGGGTGAGGAGCGCGCACTCGTCGTACTGCGAGCAGCAGCGCCGCCGCCAGGACCGCCGCCAGTGCCTTACGCGCACTCATCGGTCCGTGCCTGTCAGCGCCGGTGTCAACCGGACCCAGGGATTGGGCGGTTCGGCCGTCACCGGACCGCAGACCGCCGCACCGCGCTCGTGCGCCGTGCGCACGGCGAGCGGAACGAGGGCCTCGGGCACACCGTAGACCAGATGGCACAGCCGCTCCGGCGGCTGTCGGGCGGCCCACGCCGGTCTGCTGAACGCGCGGACGTACGTCGACCAGTGCCCCTCGAAGGTGACGGTCAGGTCGGCGAGCCGGACGTACCCCGGCGCCGGGTGGACGGCCTGCCCCCCTGCCGCCGGCTGGTGCGCGCCGTACGGAGGGCGGGCGCCGGGACGGTGGTGCTCAACCCGGGCGGCAAGCAGCCAGCAGCAGCGGGCGGGGCGGGAGGCGAGGAAGCACGCCTACGGGAGGCGCCCCGGGGCGACGCGACCGGTACACAGAGTGACCGAGAGTGCGCACACCGTGATGATCGTGTATCCAGTGCGTGAAGGCGTAATCGGGCGGCAAAACGCGCACGTGCCCGGCGACGCCGAAGCGACCCGCGTAGACCCGGCGACGGTCGCCTCCCGTCCGCCGCCTACGGCGGCTATTGGCGCGTATCGGCGCGCGATACAGGCACCCGCCGCTCCGCCCCTGGGGGTTCTCGGCCAACCGCCGGTTTCCGGCCCCGCCGTGCCGGACAGGGCCTCGCCCATGACGGACAGGGGCCCGCGCGGGCCGCATGAGCGGCGCCGCCGGGGGGCACCACATAACTATGGAAGGCGTGCCTGTGATCGTGCAGCCGCCGGAGCCCGACGGCGGCAGACGGGTCACGATCCGTGGAGAGTACGTCGGCACCGCGTATCACCTGCTCGACGTCGTCGAGTTCCTGCGCAGAGCCGGCCTGCCCGAGACCGACACGACGGTCGACGACCCGGACCTGATCGAGTGGCGCGGCCTCGGGCCGAAGGCCTGGACCGCGGCGGGGTGAACCGCGGCGGAGCGCACTGCGCCGGTCAGGAGCCGGGCAGGAGGTAGTGGCTCCACAGGCTGCCGAGGAAGAACTGCCCGAAGCGGGCCAGGGCCGCCGGGCCTCCGGGGCCGGTCGTCCGGAAGGTCGTGAGCATCCGGGCCAGGTCGACGGGGCGCAGCCGCACGACGCCCGCACCGAGGACCCGTGCACGGAGGTCGTCGTCATCCGCGGTATGGCCGTGCAGCAGCCGGAACGGCAGGATCATCGTGTCGGACCAGACCCGGACCGGTGCCCCGCGGGAGATGACCTTGTGCCCGGCGAGGGTGCGGCTCCGGCCCTCCGCGTCCGTGGTGTACAGCCGGTAGCGCAGGGCCGGTGCGTCCTCGTCGAACAGGTTGACGGTGCCCCGTGGCACGGGGCGTCGCCCGCCCAGACAGGGGCTGTCGATCCAGCCGTCGACGCGGGCGGTGTGGTCCGGTTCGTCGAGGAAGCGGTCCACGTCGTCGGCGGTGACGGTCAGCCGGAAGGAAAGGGGCTCACGCCGGCCGGTGCGGCGCGCCGTGAGCGGATCGGCCGACCCCGGTGCGCAGAAGCCGTGCATCTCCTCGGTGAACTGCACCGTGGTCCGTGCCGGGTAGGTGCTCGTCGGGCGCGGCACGCGATGTGGGGTGGCGGGAGGGTGTTCCAGCAGCCGGGTGCTCAGCCGGTCGGACAGGGCGGCGATGGTGAGGGAGGGGTTCACCCCTACGGAACCGGGCAGTACCGAGCCGTCCGCGATGTACAGACCGGGGTGGCCGAAGACCTCGCCGTAGGGGTCGCACACCGCGGTGGCCGGGTGCCGTCCCATCGGGGCGCCGCCGAGGGGATGCACGGTCATCGCCCGCCCGCGGCGCCACAGCGGATGGTCGGCGTATCCCGCCCCCAGCGCCTGTGCGACCTGCTTCATCGCCGCGCGCAGTGGCTCGAAGTGCTCGGCGCTGCCCTGCGCGGTCCAGGTGGCGTCGAGTCTGCCGTTGCGCAGCCGCAGTTCCCCGTCGGGGACGTCCCTGCCCATGCCCAGCAGCGGCATCGAGGTGCTGGACAGCGCACCCCGGCCGAGCAGTTCGGAGACCGCCCCGGAAAGCCGGGGATCCGGCGCCCCGGCCGCGCGGTCCAGAAGCCGGCCGAGCATGAACCGCACGGTCCGGGTGAGGGTGCCGGGCACCCGGGCCCCTTCCACGAGCCACTCCACGAAGGCCGGATATCCGGCGTCCTGGATGTACGCGCCGCGCCCGGCACCGTCGACGCCGTCGAGTTCGCCGGGCAGCCGGACGGAGCTGGTGATCACCGGGCCGCGATGCGGGAGCAGCGGTCGCCCACCGTGGCCCTGCCCGGCCCGGAGGACGAAGGCGAGGTGGTCGCCGTTGGTGGAGAACCGGGTGCCGACCGCCGGACTCAGCGCGGTCAGGTACCTGCGGGAGCGCAGCAGAAGACGGACGGTGTTGTAGGTGCCCGCGGCCAGGACCAGCCGGTCGCAGTCGATCGTGGCCGCATGCCCGGCGTTCCGGCCGTCGTCGTCGGCGTGGTGCCGGACGTGGTCGACCGCGTAACCGCCGCCGTCGAGGGGGCGCAGAAGGGTGGCTTCGTGTCCCGTGCGCAGATCCGCGCCGTGCCGCCGGGCCGCGGACAGATAGGTGAGGTCGAGGCTGTTCTTGGCGCCTTCGTTGCAGCCGAGGTTGCACTCGCCGCACAGCCGGCAGGTGGTCCGGGCGGCGCCGTGCAGATTGCCCTCCGGCGGCTGGGCGAGCGGCCGGCCGGGGCTCGGCTCGGCACCGGGTTCCGGTGCGAAGCTCACCCCGAGCGGCGGCCGTTGGACCTCCAGGCCGAGCAGCCGCGCCGCGTCGTGCATCGCATGAGCCCTCGGGGTGTCGGCGTAGCCGGGGTGGTCCAGGGGGTACGGGGTGGCGCCGAGCATCTCCTCCACCGCGGTGTAGTGGGGGTCGAGATCGGCGCGGCCGACCGGCCAGGCCTCCCATCCGCCCTGCGGCAGCGGCCGTTGTTCGGCGAACCAGCGCTCGTCCTTGCGGAGCAGGACATTGGCGTAGATCAGCGACCCGCCGCCCAGGCCGCTGGCGACCACGGAGTCGAAGCGGTCGAAGCTCCACACCTCGAACAGGCCGTGCAGACCCGCTCGCGGATCCCACAGCGACCGGCCGAGTTCGGCGGGAGTGCGCGGGAAGCTTCCGGGCGGATGGGCGCGGCCGCGCTCCAGCACCACCACCGACTTCCCGGCCCGGGCCAGCCGGTACGCGGCGACGGCACCGCCGAAGCCGGAGCCGATCACCACGGCGTCGACATGCTCGCGGGGCGCGGTGTGCCGCGTCATCTCAGACCGCCCTGCGCCTGAGGAAGTCGAGAACGTGCGGAAACACGTCGAGGTGCGCGTTCTTGCCGATGATGCAGTCCAAGTAGCCGTAGCCGGGCGCCACATACAGTTCGTACCGGTCGGGGTGCCGGGAGCGGCCCGTGAGTTCACGATGGCAGCGCACGCACGAGTCGCCGAACACGTTGTTGTGGTCCCCGGTGAGGAACAGCACGGGCGTGTCCGCCTCCTCGGCGTTCGCGAGGTAGTCGTCCGGCAGCGAGGCATGGCGGGGCGCGGTGCTGTCGTACTTCACGGCGCGGCCGGCCCGCACGATCTTCCGGATGTGCCGGTGGTACTGCAGTCCGGTCGGGCCCAGGAGATCGGCGATGCGGTCATGGGTGACCGGGTCGAGGTTGGCGTGGCTGTACAGCGCCGGCCAGCCGCTGCCCCACATGAAACTCACCATGTGGCAGGCGGGGTTGTCGCACTCGGGGTGGGCCAGCGACACCAGCCGTGCCAGGGCCCGGCCGCGGGTGAGGGCGGGCGCCCGGTCGAACCGCGGATCGAGGTGGGAGAGCCCGATCACCCGCTCGATCAGTTCCCTGCCGTAGTCGAGCTTCCACCGCGACCAGGTCGGTACGTGCATCACCAGGCCGACGGCGTTGACCACCACGCTGGTGATGTTCCGTACGACGTCGCCGAACAGGCTCATCAGGAAGGTCATCGATCCCAGGCAGTGCGCGACGACATGGACGCGCCGGTCGCCGATGTGCCGGCGCAACTCGGCCAGCGCCGCCGGGTAGTCGTACAGCGCGACGTCGTCGAGGGTGTGCCGATGGGGTTCGGTGTTGTACGGGAACCTGTTGCTCATCCGCATGTCGAGCGTCCAGACGTCGCCGAAGCCGTTGTCCAGCAGATAGCCGGCCATGTTCCGGTGCTCGGGCATGATGAAGAGGTCACTGGACGCGGTGAGCCCGTGCAGCAGGACCACCACGTCGTCGCAGTCGAACCGCCGGAACCGGGTGAGACACAGACCCAGGCCGTCCTCGGTCGTGAACGGGCGAGTGGTCACCGCGGCGTCCGCCACACCGGCCGGCGTGTACCTGGGAATCCTTCGCTGCATGTCCGCGCATCCTCCGACGTCCTCGATCCGTCGTTCCCGTCGTTCCCATCGCTTCCGTCGATCCCGTCGATGACAAGGATGTCGTGGCAGAAGGAGTTCGGGTAGCGCCGCCGTGCCGTGCTCGTGTGGGGTCCGGTGATTCCGTGTGAAGAGCGAAATGCCCTGATGCGCAAACGAGTTGGTGCCAAGGGCGGCTCGATCCGTATCGGCGTGCGCGCGTGCGTCCGGCACATCGTCGACCCCGGTGCATCACAGACCGCTCCACCGGTGCCCCCGGGCGGACCGCCCGGCCACCGGAGGACCGCGGCCGCCGTTCGGGCGGCCGGGGAGCGCAGCCGGCTCCCGCCGCCTTCGCGGACCGCGCCCGGACCGGGACCGGCGGCGCTTCCGGACCGGACGTGAAGTGCGGGTCCGTATGGACGGCCGGGTGCGCGGAGGCGCGTCCCGACTTCACCGGAGCCGTGGGCTGCCGGATGGGGGACCGCCGTACGAGTGATGGGCGCGCTCCCGTCCCGGCGTGAACCCCGGGGGATACGGCCCGGCACGTCGTTCCCGGCACGCGGCCAGGGCATCGACAAAAGTGGCAGGCATGTCCTCATCTGGACAGACTGAATCCGCCGGTTCGTGATCAGGAACATCCACGTTCTCCAGGAGATCGCATGGTGGAGCAGTCCTCCGAGGTCGCGTCGGAGCCGGACGCATCTGTCGTCGCCATGAGCGACACCGGCCCCGACGGAGCGGACACCGAGCGGGAGCTCGCGCAGACTCTGGCCGATCTCCTGGGTGCCGAACGCGTTCCCGCCGACAGCCACTTCTTCACCGACCTCGGCGCCAACTCGCTGGTCATGGCCCAGTTCTGCGCCCGCATACGCAAGCGGCCGGACCTGCCGTCCCCGTCCATGAGGGACATCTACCGGCACCCCACGATCCACAGCCTGGCGACGGCCCTCGGGGAGGTCGTGCCCGTTCCCGCCGATCCGGTCGACGCCCCGGCACCGACCCCGCCGCCGCCCGGGAACCGGTGGAGCCATCTCCTGTGCGGAACGCTCCAGTTGCTGGTGTTCCTCGGCTACTCCCTCGTCTCCGGATTCGCCACCGCCATGGGCTACGAGTGGATCGCCACCGGCAAGGGCCTGGCCGACGTCTATCTGCGGTCGCTGCTGTTCGGAGGCATCGCGTTCGTGGCGCTGTGCGCGTTCCCGGTCGCGGCCAAATGGGTTCTCGTCGGCCGCTGGCGACCTGGTGAGTTCCCCGTCTGGAGCCTGAGATACCTGCGCTTCTGGCTCGTCAAGGTGCTGCTCCACGCGAACCCGATGGTCCTCCTCATCGGCACCCCGCTGTACGTGCTGTATCTGCGGGCCCTCGGCGCCCGGGTCGGGAAGGGGGTCACGATCCTCTCCCACTCCGTCCCGGTCTGCACCGACCTGCTGACGATCGGCGCCGGCACGGTGATCCGCAAGGACTCCTTCTTCCTGGGCTACCGCGCCTGTGCGGGACACATCCAGACCGGCCGGATCACCCTCGGCGCGGATGTCTACATCGGCGAGAAGACCGTCCTGGACATCGATACGGCCATGGGCGACCGAGCCCAGCTCGGCCACTCCTCCGCCCTGCACCGCGGCCAGAGCGTCCCGGACGGCGCGCACTGGCACGGATCCCCGGCGGAACCCACGTCGACCGACTACCTCAGGGTCGCACCCGCCCGGTGCGGCACCGTCCGCCGGGCCTGGTTCGCCCTCGGCACGCTGGTACAGCTCTTCCTCCTGTACATACCGCTGTTCGTCGGCGGAATGTACATGCTGTTCACCGAGGTCCCCGCGATCGGCAAGCGACTGGACCCCCAGACCGCCGCACTGAGCCGGTCGGCGCTCGTCCCCGACGCGCTGCTGCTCTCCCTGGTGCTGTTCTTCGGGTTCCTCGTCCTGGGCCTGGCGGCCCTGTGCACCCTCCCGCGCCTGGTGGGCCTGGTCATCAGACCCGACAAGGTGTATCCGCTCTACGGATTCCACTACGCGCTGCACCGGGCCACGGCCCGTATGACGAACATCAAGTTCTTCGCCTGGCTCTTCGGCGACAGCTCCTACATCGTGTACTACCTCCGCGGAATCGGCTACGACCTGTCACGGGTCGAGCAGACCGGGTCGAACTTCGGCACCGAAGTCCAGCACGAGACACCCCTGTTGGTCTCCGTCGGCAGCGGCACGATGGTGGCCGACGGCCTGTCCGTCGTCAACGCCGACTACTCCAGCACGTCCTTCCGGGCGTGCAGGGTGTCGATCGGCCCGCACAACTTCCTCGGCAACAACATCGCCTACCCGGCGGGTGGCAGGACCGGTGACAACTGCCTGCTCGCGACGAAGGTGATGATCCCCCTCGACGGCGAGATCCGGGAAGGCGTGGGCCTCCTCGGCTCGCCGTGCTTCGAGATCCCCCGCTCGGTGGAACGCGACGCGCGCTTCGACCACCTCAGGACGGGCGACACACTCCACCAACGGCTCGCCGCGAAGAACCGCTACAACCTCCGCTCCATGGCGCTCATGCTGCTCGTGCGCTGGCTGCACACCTTCGCGCTCACCCTGTTCGGCCTCGCCTCCGTGGACCTGTACGGCGTGGTCGGACAAGTGGTGATAGGCGGATACCTGGCCTTCACGCTCGCGTTCACCACCCTGTACTTCATCCTGGTGGAGCGCTGCCTCACCTCGTTCCGCGCGCTGCGCCCCCGGCTGTGCTCCATCTACGACCCGTACTTCTGGTGGCACGAACGGGTGTGGAAGGTACCGGACCACTACCTCAACATCTTCAACGGAACCCCCTACAAGAGCCTGGTCTGGCGGCTGCTGGGCGTGCGCATCGGACGCCGGGTGTTCGACGACGGCTGCTACCTGACCGAGCGGACACTCTCCACCATCGGCGACGACTGCACCCTCAACGCCGGCAGCAAACTCCAGTGCCACTCGCAGGAGGACGGCACCTTCAAGTCCGACGGCACCACGCTCGGAGCCGGCTGCACGCTGGGCGTCGCCGCCCATGTGCACTACGGCGTGACCATGGGCGACGGCTCGGTGCTGGCACCCGACTCGTTCCTCATGAAGGGCGAGGAAGTCCCCCCGAACGCACAGTGGGGCGGCAATCCCGCGGTGGAGATGCCGGAGTCCGGCAGCGGTTCCGCCGGCCCCGGCAGGGCAACGTCAGCAGCCGACGCCGCTTCGGCGACCTTGAGTTGAGGAAGGCCATTCGATGGGAACGCGCGTGGAAGCGGACCGGGAGTTCTGGAGCCGGGTACTGACCGCCGGCGGTGTCACCACCGTGCCCCGGTGGGTCCGGGAGCCTGTTCCGGGAACGGCCGAACACGAGATACCGGTGCCGGACGACGTGACGCGGACGGTGCGTGACCTGGCCGGGCGTCAGGGACTGCCGGCCGACACGCTGATGCTGGCCGCGCACATCAAGGTGCTGGCCGTGCTCTCCGGCGAGCCCGACGTGGTCACGGGGTACGCCACCGGTACCCGCGGCGAGCCGCTGCCGTGCCGGCCGGCCGTCCCCCCGGGCTCCTGGCAGGCCCTGCTGTCGGCCGCCCGGCACGCCGAGGCGGAGGTGCTGGCGCACCGGGACTTCCCGGTGGAGAAACTGCGGCGGGAGCTGGGGCTGACCGAGCCGTCGTACGAGATCGTGTGCGGGCCACTCGGAGCCGCCGAGCCCCACACTGACGACGGCGTTCTGCAGGTGCGCTGGTCCGACCAGGGCGGGCGGCTGACACTGCGCCTGCGCCACCGCACGGACGTGCTGGACGCAACGGCCGCGGCCCGCATCGGCCGCTACCACCTCACCGCACTACGGAAGATGACGGTGGATCCGGACGCCGACCACACGCGGGGGAGCCTGCTCTCGGCGGAGGAGGAACAGGAGCAGCTGGAAGGTCTGGCCGGGCCGCACCGGACCTTGCCGGACGCGCGGGCGCACGAACTGTTCGAGCAGCGGGCGCGGGCCCATCCGGAAGCCGTGGCCGCCGTACACGGCGGGCGGGAGTGGACGTACGGCGAACTCGACCGGCGCGCCAACAGGTTGGCACGCGCCCTGCTGGCGAGAGGCCTGCGCCGGGAGGACGTCGTCGCCGTCGTCACCGAGCGCAACCTCGACTGGCCGGCTGCGGTCCTGGCGGTGTTCAAGGCGGGCGGCGTCTACCTGCCGATCGAGCCGCACTTCCCGGCCGGCCGTATCCAGGCGACGCTCTCGCGAGCGGGCTGCAGGCTGGTCCTCACCGAATCCGGCAGCACCGACACCCTCGACCGGGCGCTGGCCGCCCTGCCGGAGGTCCAGAAGCTCCGGATCGACTCGGCCTACGCCGAATCGCACGCCGACGACAGCCCCGGCGTCCGGGTCGACCCCGGCCAACTCGCCTACATCTACTTCACCTCCGGCTCCACCGGCGAGCCGAAGGGCGCGATGTGCGAGCACGCGGGCATGCTCAACCATCTCCACGCCAAGATCGACGACCTCGCGATCGGCGAGGGGTCCGTGGTGGCGCAGACGGCCCCGCAGTGCTTCGACATCTCGCTGTGGCAGCTCATCGCCCCGCTGCTGGTCGGCGGCCGGACCCTGCTGGTCGAACAGGACGTGATCACGGACGTCGAACGGTTCGTGGACACCCTGGAGCACGGCCGGGTCGGCGTGGCCCAGGTCGTCCCCTCCTATCTGGAGGTCGTGGTCACCTACCTGGAGCAGCGCCCGCGCCCGCTGCCCGACCTGCGGTGCGTGTCGGTGACCGGCGAGGCGCTGAAACGGGAGCTGGTCCAGCGCTGGTTCGCGGTCCAGCCGGGCATCGGGCTCCTCAACGCCTACGGGCTGACGGAGACCTCGGACGACACCAACCACGAGGTCCTGCGGGAGGTGCCCGACCGGGTGCTGCTCGGCCGGCCCGTCAACAACGTGCGCGTGTACGTCGTGGACGAACATCTGTCGCTGGTGCCGCTGGGCGCCCCCGGGCTGATCGCGTTCTCCGGTGTCTGCGTGGGCCGGGGGTACGTCAACGACCCGGAGCGCACCCGGGAGGCGTACCGGACGGACCCGTACCGGCCCGGCGAACGGCTCTACCTGGGCGGGGACTGGGGGCGCTGGCACCCGGACGGCAAGCTGGAGTTCCTCGGCCGCCGCGACAGCCAGGTCAAGATCCGCGGCTTCCGCATCGAGATCGGCGAGATCGAGAACTCCCTGCTGCGGGTCGACGGAGTACGGGACGGAGCGGTGGTCGTGGCCGAACGGCCCGGCGGCGCCAAGCAGTTGATCGCCTTCTACGCCGGTGGACAGCAGCGGCCCGAGGCACTGCGCGAGGCGCTCGGCGCGGTGCTGCCCGCCTATATGGTCCCGTCGGCCTTCCACCGGCAGGACAGCCTTCCGCTGACCGCAAACGGCAAGATCGACCGGAAGGCCCTGACCGCTCTGGCCGAGGAGTCGGCCCCGCAGCGGGAATCCGGGGACGAGCTCAACCCGGCCGAGCGGCGGCTCGCCGCGGCCTGGGCCGAGCTGCTAGGGGTGCCCGAGCGGCAGATCGGCCGCACTGACCACTTCTTCGACTCCGGCGGCACCTCCCTGACCGCGGTCAAGCTCAGCCTCGCGCTGGACCGCGCGGTGTCCCTGAAGGACATCACCCGGCACCCGGTCCTCGCCGACCTGGCCGCCCTGCTCGACCACGGCGGCGGCAACGGCGGCGGCGCCGGTACGGCCCGGCGGCGCCCGGAGCTGCTGCTGGCCCTGTCGGGCGGGAGCGGCACACCGGAGTGCGCCCTGGTGTGCTTCCCGTACGCCGGCGGCAACGCCGTCAACTACCTGCCGATGGCGACCGCGCTGGCGGACAGCGGCCTGGCGGTCCTCGCCGTGGACCCGCCCGGCCACAACCTGGCCGCACCCCCGGAACCCTTCGCATCGATCGAACAGGTGGCCGAACAGGTCGCCGCCGAGATCATGGCGCGCGGCCTCACCCGGGTCATGCTCTGGGGCCACTCCTCAGGCACCGCCCCCGCCGTCGAGACGGCCCGCAAGCTCCAGCAGCGGGGCGTCGCGGTGACACGGGTCTTCCTCGCCGCACAGCTGCTCGGCACCGCCACCGAGCGGCACACCGCCGTCGCCGAGCTGACGAGCCGCAGCGACGCCGAGCTCGCCGCGCGGCTGGCCGCGGACGGCGGCCACACCGAACTCGCGGAACTGAACACACTGCACGCCGGACACATCGCCGCCGCCTACCGGCACGACTGCGTCTCGGCGCACCGCTACTTCCACGAGGCCCTGACAGCCCCACCCCCGGTGAAGCTGTCCGCGCCGGTCACGGTGGTCGTCGCCGACGACGACCCGTACACCGCCGGCCACGCCCGGCGCCACCGGGACTGGTTGCTCCTGGCCGACCACGTCGAACTCCACGAACTCGCCGACGGCGGCCACCACTTCCTGCGCACCCGTCCGGCCGAGGCGGCGCGGGCCGTCCTGCGCACCGTCGTACCACTCGCCTCCTCCTGAGCACCGTCGCACACCGGACGGTCGACCGAAAGGAACCCGAGATGCCGTTCTCATCCCTGGCATCACCGCTCGACGTGGAGCTGCGGCCGGACAAGCCGGCCCTGCTGCGCGTCGATCCACCCGACGACGCCCCACGATGGGCCGCCGAACACCGTGAGGCGCTACGCGCGCACGTCACGGAGCACGGGGCCCTGGTCGTCCGCGGCCTGGGGCTGCGGGACACCGGCCAGGCCGGTGCCGTCCTCGCCCGGCTGGCCGGTGAACTCATGCCCGAGCTGGAGGCCTTCGCCCCCCGCGAGGCCCACGGCCCCGGGCTCTACGCCTCCACACCCTGGCCGGCCAACCAGCCGATGTGCATGCACCACGAGCTGAGCTACCGGCTCGAAGTGCCCGGCCTGATGCTGTTCGCCTGCCTGACCGCACCCGGACAGGGCGGGGCCACGGCGGTCGCCGACGCCGAAGAGGTGCTGCAGGCGCTGCCCGGCGGGCTCACCGAACGGTTCGAGCGGGACGGCTGGATCCTGACCCGCACCTACAACGACGAGATCGGGGCGAGCCTGACGGAGTCGTTCGGCACCGCCGACCGCGCCGGGATCGAGCGCTACTGCCGGGCCAACGCCATCGACTTCACCTGGCAGCCCGACGGTTCGCTGCGCACCGAACAGCGCCGCAGCGCCGTCGTCCGGCACCCGGTCACGGGCCGCCGCTGCTGGTTCAACCAGATCGCCTTCCTCAACGAGTGGACGCTCGCCCCCGAGGTGCGCGAATACCTCGTGGACGTCTACGGCGCGGACGGACTGCCGTTCAACACCCGCCACGGCGACGGCACCCCGATCGGCGAGGACATCGTCCAGCTGATCAACTCCACCTACGAGGCACACGCCCGGCGCGAGCCCTGGCAGGCCGGTGACCTGCTGCTGGTGGACAACATCCGCACCGCGCACAGCAGAGAGGTGTTCACCGGAGAGCGGCAGGTGCTGGTCGGCATGGGCGAGCCGCTGCGGCCGGCCGACGACTGCCCGGCGACGGAGGCGAGCGAGCGATGACCGATGTACTGCCGTCGGCCGCCCGGTCGGCCACGCCCGGGCGGGGCTCCGCACCTTCCTTCGCGGTGATCACCGGAGAGCAGGTGCAGCGCGCGCTGAGCGGGCGCGAGAAACAGCTCAAGGAGCTGGTCGAGACCGTCTACCGGGTGCACGACGCCGGAGACTCGGTCAACCCGCCGTCGTACTTCCTGCGCTTCACCGACCGCCCCACCTCGCGGATCATCGCGCTGCCGGCCTCCCTCGGCGGGCAGGTGCAGGTGGACGGCCTGAAGTGGGTCTCCAGCTTTCCGGGGAACGTGAGTGCAGGGCTGCCGCGGGCCTCCGCGGTGCTCATCCTCAACGACCGGGAGACGGGCTACCCGTTCGCCTGCCTGGAGAGCTCGATCATCAGCGCCACCAGGACGGCCGCGTCCGCGGCACTCGCCGCCGACTGGCTCAGCCGCGGCCGGTCCCGCCCCACCCGGGTCGGGTTCTTCGGCACCGGCCTGATCGCCCGCTACATCCACACCTTCCTGGCCGGCACCGGCTGGGACTTCGACGAGATCGGCGTGCACGACCTGTCCGCCGACAGCGCCGCCGGCTACCAGGGCTACCTGCGGCAGACCGGCACCACCGCCCGGATCACCGTCCACGACAGTGCCGAGGACCTCATCCGCGCCAGCGACCTCGTGGTCTTCGCCACCATCGCCGGCCAACCGCACGTCACCGACCCGGCGTTGTTCACCCACAACCCGCTGGTCCTGCACGTGTCCCTGCGCGACCTCGCCCCCGAGGTCCTGCTGGGCTCGGCCAACTTCGTCGACGACGTCGAGCACTGCCTGAAGGCCGACACGTCACCGCATCTGGTCGAACAGCTCACCGGCAACCGGGACTTCCTGAACGGAACGCTCGGCGACGTCATGGCCGGACGGGCCGCGCCGCCCGCCGACCGCCCGGTGATCTTCTCGCCCTTCGGGCTCGGCGTCCTGGACCTCGCCGTCGGCAAGTACGTCTACGACGAGGTGTCCCGGGCTGGAGACCTGCGTCTCATCGATGACTTCTTCCACGAACTGCGCCGGTACGGCTGAGACCGTCGTCCTCGGCCCGGCACCAGGAGGCCCGCCGTGCCCGTCATATCCGCTCCCCACGCCTTCAACGAGGGCGACCTCTTCGTCGATCTCGCGTCGATCTGCGGATACCCGCTCTATCTCAAGTGCGAGGCCTTCAACTTCGCCGGCTCCATCAAGTTGAAGGCCGCGAACGAGATGGTGGAGAGCGCCGAGCGGGACGGAATCCTGACCGCGGATTCCGTCCTGGTCGAGTCCTCGTCCGGAAACCTGGGCGTCGCGCTCAGTATGATCGCCGCGAGCAAGGGTTACCGGTTTCTTTGCGTGACGGACTCCCGGTGCAACCTGTCGACCAGACTCCTGATGGAGGCACTCGGCAGCGAGGTGCACATCGTGGCCGACCAGGACTCCAACGGCGGGTTCCTCGGCACCCGCATCGAGTACGTCCGCAACCTGTGCGCCTCCGACGACCGGTACGTCTGGCTCAGCCAGTACACCAACGCCGGCAACTGGCTGGCCCACTACCGTACGACCGCCCCCGAGATCACCCGGCGCTTCCCCGACCTCGACGTCCTGTTCGTCGGGGCTGGCACCACCGGGACCCTGATGGGGTGCGCACGCTACTTCCGCGAGTACCATCGGCCGGTGCGGATCGTCGCCGTGGACGCCGTCGGCTCGGTGGCGTTCGGCGGCGAGCCGGGCCGCCGGATGATCCCCGGGCTCGGGATGAGCATGCGCCCGCCCCTGCTCGACGAGTCCTTCGTGGACGAGGTGATACGGGTGGAGGAGACGGACACCATCCGGATGTGTCACCGACTGGCCAGACACGGCTTCCTGTTCGGCGGCTCCACTGGCACGGTGGTCAGCGGCGCGACGGACTGGCTGTCCCGGCACGGCACCCGCAACATCACCGCGGTGGCCATCGCACCGGACCTCGGCGAGCGCTACCTCGACACCATCTACCAGACCAACTGGCTGCAGGACCTGTACGGCGACCAGGTGCTCGACACCGAGGAGAGCGTACGGCCGAAGCCCCTGCCCCGGGAGGCCAAGCCGGCCTCGTCACGCGCACCGGTCCGCAGACGCAGCCCCTGACCCCACGGCCACCCCGCAGGAGAGCCCCTCGGAACCGCCCGCACGGCGGCACCCGAGGGGCGGGCCACCCGTATCCGAGCGGGGCGCTAAGCGGCCCCTTCCTCATCCGGCCCCGTCCGACGGACCACGCACCCAGCCCCCCAGCACTGCCGTCCCGGCCGCGTAGACGGGCAGCCACAGGGTCGTGGTGGCGGACAGGCAGTTCGCGACGGCGGTATGGCCCTGGACCTGCTGCGCACGCGTCGCCTACGAGAATCTCCGCACGAAGGCCGCGTTGGCGGACCTGGCTCACCACCGGCCCGGCGCCATGCGGGACGGCCGTGCGCCTGGCCCGGTTGGCGGGCGCGTTCCGGCGGCCGGACGCGGTCGAGCCGCCGCACGTCCGAACGGCTGGTGGACAGCAACGGCCCCGGCGGCGAGAATGTCCGCGATTCACAGCCATCGACAGCACATCAGAACCTCTGCCCGGTGACGGAGTCGGCGCGGGGCGCGTGTCCCCTCTCCGCGCCACCACTGGACGGTTCCAGGCGGCGACCACGGGTCGGTACTTCCGGGCACCGACGACCCAGGCGGGGCCGTCCCGCCGGGCAGCGAAAAGGACTCGCCGTGCCCTCGGCGAACTACCGTTCCCTGCTGCGCACCCCGGGCGCCGCGGCCTTCTTCCTGCCGGCATCGTTCGGACGCGTCGGCGTCGCGATGACCGGCCTCGGCATCGTCTGGCTCGTGCACAGCCGCACCGGCACCTTCGCCACGGCCGGCCTGGTCGGCGGCGCGTTCGCGGTGTCCGAGGCGCTCGCGGCACCACAACTGGCCCGGCTCGTCGACCGGTTCGGGCAGACCCGTGTGCTGCCGCCCGCACTGCTCGGCCACGCCGTCGCGGTGGCCGTCCTGGTGTCCCTGGTCACCGCGGGCGCCTGCGACGCCCTCCTGGTCGCGGGCGGTGCGCTGGCCGGGGCCGGGGCGCCCCAACTCGGCGCCATGTCCGCGGCCCGCTGGGCGGCGCTGCTGCGCCCCGGCCGAGCGGCGGAACTGCCCACCGCCTTCGCACTGGAGTCCGTCAGCAACGCGGTGGGCTACCTGGTCGGCCCGGCGTCGGTCAGCGCACTCGCCGCGGCCGGACACGCCCTGACCGGCACCGTGCTGGCCGCCTCCGTATCGGTGACCGGCGGTCTGGTCCTCGCGGCACAGCGCGGCAGCGCGCCCGCCCCGGCGGCCGACGGAGCCGCGCACATCCATGAGAAGCCGTCCCTGTTCCGCGGCGAATCCCTCGTACCGATGGGCCTGCTCATGGGCCTCAATCTCGCCATCGGGGTCTTCTTCGGCGCCATGCAGGTGTCCGTGACCGCCTTCGTGATGGCGCACGGCGCACCGGGCGCCGCGGCCCCGGTCTTCGCCGTCTCCAACTGCAGCGGACTGCTGGCCGGTTGGCTGTACGGGCTGCGCCGATGGCGGGCCGCACCGCCGGTGCACCTGCCGGCGGCGACCGGTGCGCTGCTGCTCGGCACCCTGCTGCTGCTCACGGTCGACTCACCGGTCGGCCTCGGAGTGGTCGTCGTACTGACCGGGGCCACGGTCCCGCCCCTGCTGGCGCTCTTCTCCGTACTCACCGAGTCAGTCGTCCACCAGTCCGTCCTGACCCAGGCGTTCTCCTGGCTCGGCTCCGCGAGCGCGGCGGGCTCGGCCGTCGCCGCGGCGCTCTCCGGCTGGGCGGTCGACTCGCTCGGGCCGCGCGGCGGGTTCGCCGTCGCCGCCGCGGCCGCCGCCGCGCTGACACTCCAGAGCCTCGCCGGCCTACGCCTGCCGCGCACACCGCAGCCGGCCGGCGGGACACCGGTCACCCGGAGGCCGGGGCGCCGCCGGCCGCGTCGGCGGAGTGCAGCAGACGCAGGAACGCCTTCACGCCCGCGATGATCTCCTGGTTGTCGGTGAGACGGTTCACCGTGGACTCGAACTCCCTGCCCAGCGCGGCGATCCTGCGGTCCGCCCCCTCGGCCCGTTCGTATGTGCTCATGGCCAGCGCGTCCACCGCACGGCGCAGTTCGGCGAGGGCCCGGTACTGTTCCTCCGCCTTCTCCTCCAGGACCCGTGTCCCGGTCTCGGCGCGGTTCAGCCGGGCATGCAGCTCGACGACATCGTCCCGCGGATACGTGACGTCCTTCAGGAGGGTTCCCAGGCGCCGTCGGAGCTGGCCGAAGTACGCGCCGGCCGGGCGGAAGAAGGTGCTCAGCAGGAAGAACGCGGCGAACCAGTAACCCGTGAACTCGCCCGTCGCCCAGGTGACCGCGAGGACGACCGCCGTCGTGAGGACGTGACCCGCGACCGCCGCCCGGAGCATCGTGCGGGCGATACGCGCGGCCTCGGCATCCCGGGCGGCGGAGACCTGCATGCCCTTCTCACGGCTCACCGCGATCTCGGCGAGCACGGCGTGCGCACGGAAGTACAGGTTCCAGGGCAGCGTGAGCAGGAGCAGCAGCCACAGCAGGCTCAGCACCCCCGCCCCGACGCCGAACACCACAGCGGGCGGTGCCCCCGCCACATATGCGAAGACCAGTGCCGCGGCCGCGGCCACGACGGCTGCCACCGCCCCCAGAAATCTCCCCATGCCCCCGTCTCCTGTCCGTACGCCGACTCAGCCCATCGTCCCCGGCCAGGGGCGGACGGGCATGAGTAGGCGTACTCAGCGGAGCGTGCGTTGAGGTCCCCCGACGGTACGGGTGCGGTGCGGGATACCCGGCCGAGAGGCCTGTCGCGGCGCGGGGAAGCCGATACCCTGAAAGGCAGCCATGAACCGGGGCAAACTGGGGGCGGGGCGTGGATCCGCGGATGCGGTTGTCGGTGGACGGTTACGTCTGCGAGCGCGAGCTCGGCCGGGGCGGGCAGGGCGTGGTGTGGCTCGCCCGGGACCGGGCGGGGCAGCAGGTCGTGGTGAAGTTCCTGCTGCCGGGCAAGGAGTACGACGAGGTCGCGCTCGCCCGGGTGCGCCGGGAGTTCGGCGCGGCGAGCCGGGTCGGAGAACTGGCCACGGCACGGGTTCTCGACGCCGACCTGGCCGGCAGACGCCCGTACATCGTCAGCGAGTTCATCCCGGGTCCCACGATCCACCAGCACGTGGCCGCCAACGGCCCGTTGCCCGCCGGGCGGCTCCAGTCCATGGCGCTGACCGTCGCGCACGCGTTGGCACAGGTGCACCGCGTGAGTGTGGTGCACCGCGACATCAAACCGTCCAACATCCTGCTCTCCCCGGACGGACCGCGGATCATCGACTTCGGTATCGCCCGCGACGACCGGTTGCTGGAGTCGGCGCTCACCACACCGGGCAGTGTGCTCGGCTCGCCCGCCTACATGTCGCCCGAGCAGGTCCAGTCGCTCCATGTCACCGCCGCCTCCGACGTGTTCTCGCTCGGCGGCACGCTGTACTTCGCCGCCACGGGCCGGCACCCCTTCGAGGGGGAGAGCGACTACGAAGTGCTCGTCGCCGTGTGCACGCGCGACGCGGATCTCACGGCGGTGCCGGAGCCGGTCCGTTCGGTCATCGCCGACTGTCTGCGCAAGGACCCGGCCGAACGTCCCACTGCCGCTCAGCTCGTCGCCCGGCTTGCGGAGACCACGGAGGGCGCGCAGACGGAGCCGGATGCTCCGCAAGCGCAGCCGCAGTCACCGCCGCAACCGTTGCCGTTACCGTCCGAACGCGGGAGCGGTGGTGCCGGCCCCGGCTTCGCCACGAGCGCCAGGCAGCTGCGGTTGTGGGGGTTCGCGGTCGGCAGCGCCGCGGTGGCGGTACTGCTCGCCGTCGTGCTCACCACCACCCCGGGGGGATCGGCGGCCGGTGGAGGCCAGAGGACCCTTGGCTCGGCTTCCGTGTCCTCGCCCGCGCCCCCCGCGGACTCCCAACCCCTCTCGTACACCGATGACTTGACCGACTCCGGCGACTGGCTCCACAAGGACCCGGCCCTGGCGAAGATCACGCACAAGGGCGGGACCATGCTGGTGGATCCCAGGACCGAGCTGGAGGTGTGGCCGCAGGCGCCCTTCGAGCCGTCCTCGTTCGCCGTACAACTGAGCACCCGGACGGAGTGGTACGGGGGCGAGGGCGGGGTCGGGCTGTGGTGCAACGGCTCGGGGGACTACTGGAAGGGTTCCCGCTGGGCAACCTATCTGACGACGGGCCAGGAGGCGCTGATCGTGCGCGAGTTCCGGTACAAGGGGACCTTCCAGCACGACCGGGTCGTCGAGGTCGACCTCGCGGACCTGGGCCTACAGGTGGAGAGCCGGCAACAGGTCGACATGTCGATGACCTGTTCCCCGGCCGGTGAGGGCCGGATCGAGGTGGAACTCGCCGTCGACGGCAACAAGGTCGCCTCGTACACCGGAGCCGCCTTCGACGCCCGGGGCTGTGGTGTCGCCGCCTTCCACTACAGCGCGACCGACCCACAGGGCACGGCCTTCCACGCGGGTTTCGAACGGTTCACCGCGTCCGAGCTGCCGACGCGCTGACAGCTCGGAGCACGTCGGTCCTCAGCTCGCGGTGGTCTCGGCCGTGAAGGAAGGGGCACGGCCGCCGGGGATCGCCGCGAGCAACTCGCGGGTGTACTCGTGGCGCGGCTCGGTGAACAGATCCTCGGGCGGGCCCGTCTCGACCACGCGCCCGGCGCGCATCACCGCCACCTGGTGCGCGATCTGGCGTACGACGGCCAGGTCGTGGGAGATGAACAGATAGGCCACGCCGGTGTCGGCCTGCAACTCGGCCAGCAGATCGAGGACCTGGGCCTGGACGGAGACATCGAGCGCGGAGACCGGCTCGTCGCACACCACCAGGTCGGGGGAGAGGGCGAGGGCACGCGCGATGGCCACCCGCTGGCGCTGTCCGCCCGACAGCTCGGCCGGGCGACGCTCCAGGGTCGTGGCGGACAGAGCCACCCGGTCCAGGAGTTCGCGGGCCCGGGCGAGGCGGGAGGCGCGGTCGCCGACCCTGAAGGCACGCAGCGGCTCGGTGATGACGTCGCCGATGGAGAAGCGCGGATCCAGGGAGGCGTACGGGTTCTGGTAGACCAACTGGGCGCGGCGGCGCAGCGCCCGGGCCCGGGCGCCCTTGGCGGTGGTGACGTCGGCGCCGTCGAACCGGACCTGTCCGGAGGTGGCGTCGGTCAGCCTTAGCACCAGGCGGGCGGTGGTGGACTTGCCCGAGCCCGACTCGCCGACCAGGGCGAGGGTCCGGCCGCGGTGGAGGGTGAGGCTGACGTCGTCCACCGCGCGCAGGGTCCGGGACTCGCCGCCGGCGCGGGGCAGCCTGAACTCCTTGACCAGGTTGCGGGCTTCGACCAGGGGAGTCGCGTCCGCGGGCGCTGCGGGCTTCGCGGGCGCTGCGGGCGACGCGGGCTTTGCGGGCTTCGCGGGTGATGCGAGCGTGGAGGGCGTGGCGGGCACCGGGGTGCGGGGGCGGGCCGTGGTCAGGCTCGGTGCGGCGGCCAGCAGGCGCCGGGTGTACTCGTGCCGCGGGTCGGCCAGCACGGTCCGGGTCTCGCCCGCCTCCACGACCCTGCCCTGGGACATGACCACCAGGCGCCGGGCGCGGTCGGCGGCCACCCCGAGATCATGGGTGACCAGCAGGATCGCGGTGCCCGACTCCTCGGCGAGGTGCTGGAGATGGTCGAGGATGACGCGCTGCACGGTGACGTCGAGCGCGCTGGTCGGCTCGTCGGCGATGATCAGCTCGGGTCCCGCGGCGATGGCGACGGCGATCAGTACCCGCTGCCGCATGCCGCCGGAGAGTTCGTGCGGATACTGCCGGGACCGTACCGCCGCGTCGGGCAGACCGGCCCGGTTCAGCACCTCGACCGCCTCGGCCGCCGCCGAACGCCGGGTCGCCAGACCATGGATGCGCAGCACCTCGGCGACCTGTTCGCCGATCCGCTTGACCGGGTTGAGCGAGACCGTCGGATCCTGGGGGACAAGCCCGATCCGCGCGCCGCGCACGGTCCGCAGCTCGGCCTCCGACAGGGTGGCCAGATCGTGCCGGCCGAAGCGGACCGTGCCCGCGTCGATGGTGCCGTTCGCGGCCAGCAGCCGGGTGACGGCGTGCGCGGTGGTGCTCTTGCCGGAGCCGGACTCGCCGACCACGGCGGTCACCTGCCCGGGCCATACGTCCAGGTCCACGCCCCGCACGGCCGGTACGGCGCCGGCCCGGGTGCGGTACGACACGGACAGACCGCGGATTTCCAGCAGTGGTGTGGTCACGTCCTCACCGTTCTCGTGTGCGTCGCTCATCGCTGCCGGGACCATTCGCCGTCCAGCGCCCGCGCGATCCGGTTGGTGGCCAGTACGGTCGCGGCGATCGCCAGACCGGGCAGCGCGGTCAGCCACCAGGCGTTCGCCAGGTAGTTGCGGCCGTCGGAGATCAAGGTGCCCCACTCCGGGGCGGGCGGCGGCGCTCCGTAGCCGAGGAAGCTCAGCGCCGACACCGCCAGGATCGAGGAACCGAAGTCCAGGGTGGCCAGGACGACTACGGGGCCGGCCGCGTTGGGCAGGACATGCCGGCCCAGTACCGAGTACCAGCGGGCCCCGCAGGAGCGGGACGCCTCCACGAACACCGCCTGCCGCACCCGCAGCACCTCGGCGCGCGCCACCCGGGCGAAGGAGGCGACGCTGGCGATGCCGACCGCGACCGCCACCTTCACCGTCCCGTACCCGAGCGCGGTGACCAGGGCCAGCGACAGGAACAGCGCGGGGATGGACAGCAGGACGTCGACGAAGCGCATCAGCACGTCGTCCACCCAGCGGCCCACGAACCCGGCGACCACACCGAGCAGTCCGCCCACCACGAACGCCACCAGTACCGCGATCAGCGTGGCCTTCAGGGAGAGTTGGGCGCCGTGGACCACCCGGGAGAACACGTCACGGCCCAGTTCGTCGGTGCCGAACCAGTGACCGCCGCTCGGGCCGCGGAAGTTCCGGGACGGCACGCCCTTCAACGGGTCCTGGGAGGTGAACAGGTCCGGCCGGAACGACGCCAGCACCACCAGCACCACGACCGCGACCGACAGCAGCAGCCCGGGGCGGCGCACCAGGAACCGCAGCACCCTTCGTACGTCGGCACGGCGGCCCGGTCCGGATGCGGGTCCCGCCACCGGCGGCCGGGCAAGGCCGAGGGCGGTCTCCGCCGCGTCGGCCGCGTCAGCCGTCTCGTCTGTGTCGTCTGTGCCATCGACAAGGCTCTGGCTCATGCGAAGCTCGCCCTCCGGTCCGAGGCCACCACGATGCGCGGATCCAGCAGCGGATAGACGAGGTCGACGATCAGGTTCGTCGCCACGAAGATCAGCGCACCGAACACCACCACCCCCTGGACCAGCGGGATGTCCTGAGCGGTGACGGCCGCCGCGGTCACCCGGCCGAGGCCGTCGCGGGAGAACACCGTCTCCACGACCACCGAACCGGCGATGAGCTGCCCGACCAGCAGACCGACGACGGTCAGCGCGGGCAGCGACGCGTTGCGCAGCGCGTGCCGCAGATGGACCCGCCGACGACCGGCGCCCTTGGCCCGGGCGGTCTCCACATAGGCCTGGTCCAGTGCCGTGAGCAGGCTCTTGGCCAGCACCTGGGCCACCTGCGCGCCGGTCGGGACGGCCAGGGTCAGCGCCGGCAGCACCAGGCCCCGCAGCCCGTCGTTGCCGAACGCCGGGAACCAGTGCAGCCGGAAGGAGAACGTCTCGACGAGCAGCAGCCCCACCCAGAACGTGGGCACCGACACCCCCAGCGGGGGCAGCGACAGCAGCAACTGCCGCAGCCACCGCCGCGAGGTGTATGTCGCCACCATTGCGAGACCGCCCCCGAGCACCACCGCGAGCAGCAGCGCGGCACCCGTCAGCTGGAGCGTCTGCGGCAGCGCGTCGCCGATGACGGAGGTGACCGGGCGGCCGCTGGAGACCGCGTCACCGAAGTCGCCGCGCACCGCCCGCCCGAGATACTCGGCGTACTGCACCAGCACCGGCTTGTCGAAGCCGTACTCGTGCCGCAGCGCGGCGAGTTGGGCCGGGTCGACCTGCCCCGAGTCCATTCCGGCGCCGGCCATCGCGGTGACCGGGTCACCGGGCAGGAAGTCGAGCACCAGGAACGACACCGTGTAGGCCGCCCACAGCACCCCGACCGCCTGCGCCAGGCGCTTGATCACATAGCGGCGCATGCGCTAGCCGATCCAGGTGTCGTGCAGCTGGACGCGGCTGCCCGAGTCGAATGCGAGGTCGTGCACCTTCTTCGACACGCCGAGCTGGGTCTGCAGCTCCACCACCGGCACGTAGTACGCGTTCTGCACGAGCAGTCGCTGCGCCTCGGCCACCAGCTTCCCGCGCTTCGCGGTGTCGGTGGCCGCGGCCTGCCCGGACAGCGCCGTGTCCAGCGAACTGGCGGGCAGGTGGTAGAAGTTGCCCAGCCGGGTGGAGAACGAGCTGCGCAGGATGTCCGGGTCGGAACGGGTCACGTTCCCCCACACCACGTCGAAGTCACCGGACTGGAGCGTCGTCGCGAACTGGGTCACCTGGAGCTGCTTGAGCACCACGTCGATCCCGACGGCCTTCAGTTGCTGCTGGACCAGTTCCAGTGCGGGCTGGTTGGTGGCCGAGTTGGGGAACCAGGTGATGGTCAGGCTCAGCCTCTTGCCGTCCTTGGTGCGGATGCCGTCACCGCCCGCCTGCCAACCGGCCTGGTCCAGCAGGGACTTCGCCTTGGCCGTGTCGGTGGACAGGTCCGAGGAGAGGTCGCTGTAGTCCGGAGTGGTGTGTGCCAGCACGCTGGTGGCCGGCCGGGTGCCGGTCGGGAAGACGGTGTCGGCGATCTGGCTGCGGTCGACGGCGACCTGGATCGCCTGCCGCACCCTGGCGTCCTTCAGCAGGGGCCGTGCGTTGTTGAGCCCCAGGCCGAACACCACACCGGGGTTGGCCCGGCGCTGGAGGGCGACCTGACCGCCCTTGAGCGCGACCTCGTTGGCCTTGCCGACGCTGCTGATCGCGTCCACCTGCCCGGACTGGAGGCTGCCGGCCCGCACGCCCGCCTCCGGCACCACCTTGAACACCAGCTTGTCCAGGTAGGCCTCGCCCTTCTTGGACCACAGCGCGGATCCCCAGGCGTACCCGGTCCGCTTGGCGAGGGTGATCGACTGGTTCTGCACATACTGCTTCAGCACGAACGGCCCGGACCCGACGATCCCGTCACTGCACTTCTGCTGCGGGGTCTTCCGCACGCTCGCGGACGACTCGATGCCCAGCGTGTGGGTCGAAGTCGCCTGCAGAAACTGGGTGTTGGGCTGCTTGAAGGTCACCTTGACGGTGAGCGGGTCGACCACGGTGGTGCTCTGGACGCCGCTGAGGTAGCCCTCGGCAAGGGTGCCGAGGGCACCGAGCTTCGGTACCGCGTCGAAATTGTCCTTCACCACCTGCGCGGTCAGCGCGGATCCGTCGCTGAAGGTGACGCCCGAGCGGAGGTGGAACGTGAACCGGGTGGCGTCGGAGTTGATGTCCCAGCTCTTGGCCAGCCACGGCACGATCCTGCCGGTCGCGGGGTCCTGGTCGGTGAGGGAGTCCACGGTCTGGCGGACCGAGTAGATGGTGTCGTTGCTGCCGACCTGCTGCGGATCCACGCAGCCGGCGTCGGAGCCCACCGCGAAGGTCAGCGTGCCGCCGGACTTCGGCCGGCCGCTTCCGCCGCCGGAACCGCCGTCGCCCGACCCGCAGGCGGTCAATAGAACACTGGTGGTCAACAGGGCGGCCAGCGGCGCCCAACGGGATGGTCTGAGAACCGGAAGTGCAGTCACGGGAGGGCTTTCTCCTACTCGTGTCACCAGGCACAGGGTGCCGGGCGTCGGGGGCGCGCGGCACGGCCGTGCACGGCCGTGCATGGGCGTGCGGGCCCAGGGGACTTCGAGGGGGTGGTGTCTGATGCGGTCGGTCGACGAAGGCCGGTCGGCAGGGAACGGCCGAACCGGGTCGGCCGACACGGTGGCCGGTCGGTCCGTCGTCGTCAGCCGACGGCAGGCGGGCTCGTCAGCGACAGGCGATCGCGCGACAGAGACAGCTCGTCGAGCGCTTGAGGTCGATGTGGCGCCGGCGCGAGAGCCGGGAGAACGGCATGGCGCCGGCGAAGGAGGCAGCCACGTCACCGCTGTGCCGCATACCGGTCCCTCCCCGTCTCCGGCCCCGCCACCGGGGCCACGCGCTTGCGGGGATCATCGGTGATCCCGCCGGGCTTTCACCTGGAGCACCCCACCGCGCGGGAGGGTTGCCGGTCAGCGAGCCAGGGCTTGACGCTGACACTCAATGCCGGTCGCGATCGTACGGAGCGGTTTTGTCGTACGTCAATGCCACGCCCCGCGGGCCCAGTTCGACGAGCCGGACGCTCGACGCCTTCCGAGTGGGCCGCCACGCCGACCGGTTCGCCCTCGTCGGTCGTCGCCGCGGTTCCCGTCGCCGGCGTGCTCGGCGCGCCGGCCGGCGGCGCGGATGCGGCGGACGCGGCCGGGCTGCCCGGCTTCGAGCCGGTGCCCCCGGCGTCGATGGGTCCGGCACTCAACGCGGACGGCTACCACGTCGGCCGGATCGAGGGGAACCTGTACTGGGTGACCGACGCCTACTACCAGGCGATGTTCCTCAGCACCCGGCACGGCGTGGTGCTCGTCGACGCCCCGCCGACCATCGGGACCAACGTCCTGCGCGCCATCGAGGACGTCACCAGGGCCAACGGGAGACCGGGCAAGGTGACACACCTCGTCCACTCGCACGCACACGCCGACCACATAGGCGCGTCCGTCCTGTTCGGCGACGACGTCGTGCGCATCGGGCACCGGGCCAACCGCGAACCGCTGCTGCGTGCCGACGACCCCAACCGGCCGGCGCCGAAGGTGACGTTCGACAGCCGGTACACCCACTCCGTCGGCGGGGAGCAGTTGGAGCTGGCGCACCACGGGCCGAACCACACGCCGGACAACATCTATGTCCACGCCCCGGCCTACCGGACCCTGATGCTCGTGGACGTGGTCTTCCCCGGCTGGGTCCCCTTCAAGAACCTGGCCATCTCCCAGGACATCCCCGCCTGGATCAAGGCGCACGACGTGGCGCTGTCCTACCCCTGGACCACCCTGGTCGCAGGCCATCTCGGCCGGCTCGGGGTCCGGGCCGGCGCCGAGCTGCAGAAGTACATGGCGGACCTGGAGGCCGGCGTCCGAGCTGCCGTCAAGTCGGTGGACCCCACGCCGTACTTCCAGGAATACGGGCCGGGTGGCAACGCCTGAGCCATGTTCAGAACCTATCTCGACGCGGTGGCGCGGACCGCGGCCGATCCGGTCACCGGCAAGTACCTCGGCAGGCTGGCGGCCGCCGACGTCTTCACCCACGACAACGCCGCCACCCTGCTGGAGTCGCTGCGCGTCGACGCCGGCGTACTGGCCCCTTCGGCATTCGGCCGTGACCCGCTGACGGCGATGCGGGCGACAGCCGCCGATCGCCCACCCGTCCGCCGCCCGCATCGCATCCCACCGTCGGACTTCGCCGCCCTGCCACCGGTGGCGGGGCACGGACACGCGCGCATAGTCTCGCGGCCATGGCAGAGATGTTTGCGGACGTCCGGCTGCTCGGCCCGCCGATGACCGACGGCGAGTACATCGCGTTGAGCGAGCACGAGATGGTGCATCTGCACAAGTGCACGCGGATCTACGCCGTGCCCGGCCTCTATGAACATGTCGTCCAGGATCGGCTGCAGTGCAGATCACCGCAGGTCGCGGCGGAGGGCTTGCTGCGCGCGGTCGCCCGCATGGGCCTGGAGCCGGGCTCGCTGACGGTCCTCGACATCGGCGCCGGCACGGGCCTGGTCGGTGAACTCGTACGTCGTGGTGGCGTCGGCCGGGTCGTCGGGGCCGACTCGCTGCCGGCGGCGCGCCGGGCGAGTCTGCGCGACCGGCCAGGTGTCTACGCCGACTACGTGGTCGGTGACTTCCTGCTCGGCGACACGCTCGGTGAGTCCCTGCGCCCTTACGCGTTCGGGGGACTGGTGTCGGCCGGCGCGTTCGGAGGTACGCACGCCACACCGCGGGCGCTCGAGAACGCCCTCAAGGTCCTGCTGCCCGGCGCGCCCGTGGCCTTCACGATCGATGAGCGGTGGATGGACGCATCGGATCCGGACGGGTTCGCAGCCGCCGTCGAGCGGCTGGTGGCCGGCGGAGGTCTCACTGTGCTGGAGCGAACGCGGTTCCAGCACAGGGTGACGACGACCGGCGAGCCGATCTTCTACCAGCTCGTCGTGGGCCAGACCGGGTGATGCGCGGCAAGGAGGGGTTCGGCGAGACGCCGACCGCGGTGCGCCGCTTCCTTGAGAACTACGTCCACGGCAACCCGGTGACGGCTGGTTATCTGGCCCTCCTGCTGGCCACCCACGCCTGGCTCGTGACGGCCTCGGCCCCGACGCGCCGCCGCCTGCTGGAGACGGTGAGCACCAACGTCGACAACCTTCCCCGGCATCCGTTCCTCGCCCTGGCGGGCAGCGCGCTCTTCTTCGACGGGACCCTGACCCAAGTGAAGTCCCTTTACTTCGTGGGGACTTTGATCACGCTGGGGGCCGGCACAGCTGTCTGTCTGGCCCTCCTGGAACGCCGCTACGGCGCGTTACGGGCGTTCGTCGTCTTTGCCGTCGGCCATGTGCTGGCAACCGCGCTGACCGCCGCCTTCATCGTGGCCGCCGTGGTCCGCGGCTGGTATCCGGCCGGCGTCCGGGACGCCCTGGACTACGGCATCAGCTACGGCGCCGAGGCGGCCCTGGCGGCCGGAGCCGTGGTGTTCCTCACGTCGGTGCGGCGGATCGCGGCGATCACGGCGGTGGTGGCATGGCCCGTCATCGGCGCCGACTTCAGCCGTGGTCTGCCGGACTTCACCACGATCGGCCACCTTCTGGCCGCGGCCATCGGCTTCGCTCTCGCAACAACCCTGCGCCACAGGCTCCCCACGCCCGCGGGCATGGTTCCTCCGCCCGGCCCGTCGCTGTGACGGCCCCGGAGGACACGGGCCGGGGCGCGCGCGATGTGCCGTACGAATGCCGGGTGCGGCCTGTGCCGGGGGCTTCATGTGCCTCGGCAGGCGGACGCTGATCGTCCGGCCGAGCGCACAGAACGGAAGCCGACGCCCGGCCGACGTGTGCCCGCGAACGCCGACGAGGGGCCGGGCTGCCTCGGCAGGCCTCCGGCCGTTCACGTCGACCGCACGCCGGACGGGCGTCGACCGGGGGTCAGCGGAAGTCGACGTCGGCGACGCTGACGAAGAACTCGCCCGCGAAGTCGTGCCCGGCGTCGCCGCCGCCCCAGATGTTGACGATGGCGTGCCGTCCCCGGCGGTTCACCAGCGCCTCGGTGGTGTACTGCAGTTCCTGGTCGCCGTGCGTGCCGCCGCCGTGGTGCTCGACCATGAAGGGAGTCGGCTCCAGCACGTCCCAGGAGATGCGCCGAGCTGGGTCCCAGCCCTCTTTGGTGATGAACCACTGGTGCGTCCACTTCGGGCCCATGTGGTTCTGCCGGTAGTTGTACGTGAAGGTGTGCCGGCCGTCGACGGCCTCCAGGGTGCTGATCGGCCAGTCACCGTGGCCGTCGCCGCCCGCCAGGTCCAGGCCCTTGAAGGCCGGGTTCGCCGCCGAGGCCACGTCGGCGCCCTGGAAGAACTTCCGGTACTCGAGGTAGCCGCGTTCCTCGTTCCACGGGGGATCGGCGACCGTGCCGGGAGGCACCACCTCCTGCCACGTGGTGGACGTGTTCAGCCGGCGCGCTTCCTGGCAGATCCGCGCGTCGTCCTCGTCGCGGATCGCCCGGATGGCCCGGCTGACCGGGAACTCCAGGCTCCCGTGCCGCTCCCGGCCGCCCTCTGCGCTCTCCGCGGCGCGTTGGGGGATGAACTGCTTGTAGGGCTGGGATGTGGACGTGTCGACGGTGACCTCGTTCGTGAACGGTCCCCAGGGGCCGTCGGCGTGCCGGGCCCGGATCTTCACCCGGTACTGGCCGGCCGGAGTCTCCCCGAGGCACACCCAGTGCCGGTTCGCCGCCTGCCAGTGCGGATACCACGTCGCCCAGTACACGTCCACCGTCTGCGTCGGCCGCCCGTCCAGCCAGACCTCGTAGTGGTGCGGGTAGGCCGGCCGGCCGTTGTTCCAGTCGGGCGGCTGTGTCTCGCCCTGGTCGGGGGCGTTCTGGCCGATCTGCCAGGTGAGGGAAATTCCCTCAAGCTTGATCTCACCGTCGTCGCGGTAGGTCGCGTCCGCACGCAGGTCTTCCGGGTAGGGCTGCATCCGCGTACTCCTCCAGTCGCACAGAACGGGTGGTCCCGCAGCGCCCGTGTCGCAAAGAGCCACGAAACCACTCGAATGTCACTACTCACTGTATTCGGGCATATGCGTTCCGCAAGTGACCGGGTTGGTGCCTTCGGCGGTACCGGCGTCACCGCGGCGGCGGTGCCGGGCTCCTCCGGCGGGCAACAGGCCGTCATGCGGCGGCCGGACGCAGCGAGGTGAGGCGTGCCAGCTCCTCCTTGGAGAGCCGCAGTGCGCCGGCCGCCACGTTCTGTGCGAGGTGGCCCGGATCGCCGGTCCCCGGGATCGCCAGCACATGCGGTCCCTGCTGCAAGGTCCAGGCCAGCCGGACCTGCGCGGGGGACGCACCGTGCGCACGGGCGACCGCGCACACCTCCTCGCTGTCACCGGCGGCCGGACCCGCCTCGCGGCCGGCACCGGCGATCGTGAAGAAGGGAACGAAGGCGAGGCCGAGTTCACCGCAGAGCCGCAGAAGTGCCCGGTCCTCGCTCGCCGCACCGATCCCGTACGGGTTCTGCACGCAGACGACCGGGGCGATGGCCCGGGCCTCGGCCAGTTGCCGGGCGGTGACGTTGGATACGCCGAGGTGACGGATCAGCCCGGCGTCGCGCAGCTCGGCCAACGCTGCGAAGTGCTCGCTGATCGATCCGGTCCGTCGGCTCGGCGGCACGCGCAGGTTCACCACATCCGGGTGATCGCGGCCGAGTTGACGCAGGTTCTCCTCGACCTGGCCACGCAGCTGCTCCGGAGCGGCCCACCACCACGCGCCCGAGGGGTCGCGGCCCGGCCAGACCTTGGTGGCGATGACCAGGTCCTCCGGGTACGGCGCCAGCGCCCGGTTGACCAGTTCGTTGGCGGAGCGCGTCGCGGAGAAGTAGAACGCGGCGGTGTCGATGTGGTTCACGCCGAGTTCGACCGCCCGCCGGAGCACGCCGATCGACTGCTCGCGGTCGCGCGGCACACCGCGGTCGAAGGGTGCGGTACCCGTCAGGCGCATCGCGCCGAACCCGACACGGTTGACGTTCAGGTCACCGAGTCGCCAAGTTCCGGTGGCTGCTGTGGTGTTCGGCTGTGGGCTCATGGCATGGCTCTCCTCTTGCGGGCCGGGAAACGAGGAACCGACCGGTGGGTGCGGCGGGTTCCGGCCGCCCGGCGGGGCGGGCAACTCAAACCGGGCCACCGGTACCGGGGCAGGACCCCGGGCATGAAAAAAGCCTCCCCGGCGGATCGGAATCCGCGCCGAGAAGGCTCTCCAGCTGGCCAGGAGTCTAGCAGGGAGGGGCACTTGAAGCGGTCGCCGCAAGGTCATCGGTCACGGGGGCCGCGGGGCGGGTGCCCGGCCGCCGCTCGACTCCGGCCCGACCGGAACGGTGAGGTCAGCGGACGGCCGCTCGCAGCGCCGCCTCGATTGCGTTGGTCAGGGTTTCCAGGTACTCGTCGTCGCTGCTGCCCTGTATGACCAGTACCCGGAATGCGAGCGGCGCGATCAGCAGGTCGGTGCCGAGATCCAGATCCAGCCCGGTGGGAAGTTCGCCGCGGTCGATCGCGCCCTGGAGTATCGCGCGCGCAGCAGCCCGCCGCGGTGCGGTCACTCCGGCGTCGAGCCCCTCCGCCAGGGCCTGGTCGTGAGCGGCTTCGGCGAGCAGTCCGGCCGCGATCCGGGCGAGCAGCGGATTGGCCAGTTGGCCGCGGAAGGTGGCGAGCAGCTCGCGCAGGTCGGTGTGGAGCGCGCCGGTGGCCGGTGTGGGCGGGAGGGCATCGGTGACCTTGCTGCGGATCAACTCGGTGACCATCGCCTGCTTCGAGGGCCAGCGCCGGTACAGCGCGGCCTTGCCCACGCCGGCGCGCCGGGCCACCGATTCCATCGACATCCGCGCATACCCGGACTCGGCGAGTTCGGCGAAGACCGCCTCGGTGATCGCCTCGGTCACCCGCTGCCGCAGGACCGCCCCGCCGGTCGCCGGCCGGTCCTTCTTCTGCTGCACTGTCATGCTCCCGAGCATAGCGAACGGAACGGTAGCGTTCCATGTGCTACTTTCGAGAGAGACGGAACGAATCCGTTCCGTTCCATTCATGGAAGGGAGCCGACGATGAAATTCCTCTACGACGACGAGTCCTTCTCCTTCGAGGCGCTGCGTGCCGCGGGGTATGCCGTCCATGGCGGCGCCGACCTGGGCGAGGTCCTGGTCACCTGCCGGCAGATCCCGGAGGGGGACGAGGAGGCCTGGTCGGCCCAGTGGGCCGCGACAGCGGCGCGCATCGAGCGCATCGGCCGGGACGCGCTGGCCGGCGGTCACAGGGTCAGTGCCAGGGAGGCGCTGCTGCGCGCGTCCAACTACTACCGGACCGCCGACTTCTACCGCCGTGAGAATCCGGCTGCCGACGCCGAGTCGGCGCGGCTCGCCAGGGCCTCCCGGCAGACGTTCGCCGACGCGGCGGCCCTCCTCGACACACCGGCCCGCGCCCTGCGTATCCCGTACGAGGACACCACGCTGCCCGGCTACCTGTTCCTCGCCGACGATTCGGGCACCCCGCGCCCGACCGTGCTCTTCCACGGCGGATACGACTCCACCCTCGAGGAGGACTACTTCGCGCTGGCCGCCGGTGCGCTGCGGCGCGGCTACAACGTCATCGCGTTCGACGGCCCCGGCCAGGGCAGCACCGTCCGCGAGCAGGGCCTGCACTTCCGCCCGGACTGGGAGGCCGTGGTCACCCCCGTGGTCGACTTCGCGCTCGCCGTGCCCGAGGTGGACGCCGAGCGACTCGTGCTGATCGGTATGAGCCTCGGCGGCTACCTCGCCGCGCGGGCGGCCGCCTTCGAGCACCGCCTCGTCGCGTGCGTGCTGTACGACGGCGTCTACGACTTCCATGAGGTCGTGGCCGCAAGCGCCGACCGGGCTGCTTCGACGCCCGGCGGGATGGAGGCGCTGATGGCGCAGAACACCATGGTGCGATGGGTGGTGCGCAACGGCCGGTGGACCCTCGGTGCGTCCGGCATCGACGAGTTGGTCAAGGCGGCCGAGGCGTACACCATGGCAGGTGTCGCGGACCGGATCACCTGCCCGACACTGGTGCTCGAAGCCGAGAACGACCAGTTCTTCAAGGGGCAGCCGCAGCGTCTCCTGGCTGAGCTGACCTGCGAGAAGGAGCTGATCTCCTTCCGGGAGGACGAGGGCGCCGGCGAGCACTGCCACGAGGGTGCGATGCTCCTGTTCCACCAGCGCACCTTCGACTGGCTCGACACCCTGCTCGCCCGCTGACCTCGCAGCCTGCCGCCGTACGGGGCCTGCCCGGGAGACGGGTCATTCGCCGGTGGCGCCGTCGGTGGCTTCGCGGAGGGGTCCGCGTGGCCGACGTGGCGGGCGTACTCCTCGATGACGTGCTGGAGGGCGAACCGCACATCGGTGTCGCCGAATTCCGGGTTCGGCACGAGACGTGCCGGATCGCCGGTCGCCCGTGCGAACACCTGCCGGGACTCCTCGCACGCCTTCAGACAGTCCTCGTACACGAGCCCGGCCGGTGTGGGGTCCGACTCGTCGTACCACTCGTCGCCGGCAGCGGTGACGTAGGTCCGGTAGGGGAAGAACCGCGGGGCAGCGGCCGCCAGGGTGCACTGGAACCAGGCCCGCTCGACTCCCTGCAGATGGCGCATGAGGCCCAGCAAGGTCAACTCCGATGACCGCACCGGCCGTTGTCGCAGCTGTGCCTCCGACAGGCCCTCGCACTTCCGGAGAAAGGCCGCCCGGTGGCAGTCGAGGTTCGAAGCGATCACCTCCGCGCCCCGGGATTTACAGGAGTCAAGTCAAAATCTTGCAAGATTGCGCCGGAATTATTCTTTGATCCGTCCGAATCTAGCGGTGGAGATGGGCTCTGTTCAGTCGACCGTGACCGGCAACACCGTGGTCCGCTCCGGCGGCAACGCCTACAGCCAGGGCCGGCCCGCGGCGTGGATCTGGAGAACACCTCGGACACCGGCGGCGGTTACGACCTGGGCTGGACCGGCGGCGGCCAGCGGTTCTGCTGCACCGTGGACGTCGCCACGGCCGGCACCTACACCCTCGGCCTGCGCATCGCCGCTCCCTCCGCGGTGGCGGGCGCGGCGCACCTGTCGGACGCCGCCGGCACCGACCTCATCGGAGCCGTCGACCTGCCCGCCACCGGCGACTGGCAGTCCTGGGCCGGCGTGACCACCCAGGTGGCCCTGCCGGCCGCTCGGCAGACCCTGACAGTCGACCAGGACAACGGCGGCTGGAACATCAGCTACCTCGGCTTCAGCGCGGACGAGCCCACCAGCTGGGGCCGTCCTGCTTCACGGTGCCGCCGGGCACTCCGCCCGGCGGCACCGCCATGTGCGCGGCCGGAAGCAGCACATTAGATCTTGCGGGCTGCATTTTTATTGTTGCAAAGCTCTGTCTTGTTCTTGCGCGTTCATATCGCCGATATTACGGTCCCCCTTGCGTCATCGGCACCCCCCTGGCTCCCCCCGCCTCCGGCGGCGTCGACGGACTAATTCCGGCATTTCATGACGTAAGGAGTGGTACGTGCTCCATTCCATCCGAGATCTGAGACGCTCCCTCGTCTGGGCGGTCAGCACCGCGATGCTGGCCGCCGTAGGCGTCTTCGCTCTGGCCGTCCAACCGGCGTGGGCGGCGGCCGCCGCCACCGGCGGCAGCGGCGCGAGCCTTCCGTACGTCGAGGTGCAGGCGGAGAACTCCGCCACCAACGGCTCGACCATCGGCCCGAGTTACACCCAGGGCCAGCTTGCCGACGAGGCGTCGTACCGCAAGGCGACGACGCTCCAGGGCACCGGCGAGTACGTCACGTTCACCACGCCGGTGGCGACCAACTCGATCAACTTCCGGTACAGCATCCCCGACACGTCGGGCGGCTCGGTCTACACAGCCGCGCTGTCCCTCTACATCGACGGCGTCAAGCAGCCCGACTTCACCCTGACCAACGCCTACAGCTGGTACTACGCCAGCTACCCCTTCACCAACACCCCGGGCAGCAACCCGCACCACTTCTTCGACGAGGCCCACCGTCTGTTCTCCACCACCTATCCGGCGGGCACGACCTTCAAGCTGCAGATCGACTCGGGGGACGCCGCCTCCTCGTACACGATCGACTTCGCCGACTTCGAGCAGGTCGGCGCCGCGCTGACCGCGCCATCCGGGTCGGTTTCGGTGACCAGCAAGGGCGCCGACCCGACCGGTGCGACCGATGCGACCAGCGCGTTCAACGCCGCGATCAGCGCGGCCGGACCCGGCGGCACCGTGTGGATCCCGCCGGGCACCTACAACATCCCCGGCCACATCAGCGTCAACGGCGTCACGATCGCCGGCGCCGGCATGTGGTACTCGACCGTCACCGGCACCGCACCCGGCTTCTACGGCAACTCCGCACCCTCGCCGAGCACCGGCGTGCACCTGCAGAACTTCGCGATCTTCGGCGATGTACAGGAGCGCAACGACAGCGCCCAGGTCAACGGCATCGGCGGCGCGATGAGCAACTCGACGGTCTCCAACCTGTGGATCGACCACATGAAGGTCGGCGCCTGGATGGACGGGCCGATGGACGGGCTGACGTTCAGCGGCATGCGCATTCGTGACACCACCGCGGACGGCATCAATTTCCACGGCGCCGTCACCAACTCGAAGGTGACCAACAGCGACATCCGCAACACCGGCGACGACGGTATCGCCACCTGGGCGGACTCCGGGATCGGCGCCGACGCGAACGACACGATCTCCAACAACACCGTGTCCCTGCAGATCCTCGCCAACGGCATCGCGATCTACGGCGGCCACGACAACACCGTCAGCGGCAACCGGGTGGTGGACTCCGGCATCACCCAGGGCGGCGGCATCCATGTGGGGCAGCGCTTCTCGTCGACGCCGGTCGGCACCACCACCATCTCCGACAACACCCTGGTCCGGGACGGCAGCCTCGACCCGAACTGGCAATTCGGCGTGGGCGCGTTGTGGTTCGACGGCAGCCAGGGCGCGATCACCGGCCCCATCAACGTGACCAACGCGCTGATCCAGCAGAGCCCGTACGAAGCCGTCCAGTGGGTCGAGGGCACCATCAGCGGCGTCAACCTCGACAACGTGACCATCGCCGGCACCGGAACCTTCGCCCTCCAGGAACAGACCGGCGGCGCCGCGAAGTTCACCAACGTCACCGCCACCGGCGTCGGGTACTCCTCGCCGGTGTACAGCTGCTCGGCCGGGAGCTTCACGGTGACCGACGGCGGCGGCAACTCCGGCATCAGTGGCACACCGTACTGCGGTGGCTGGCCGGCCCCGGTCTACCCGCCCTACCCGTCCGAAGGCGTGACGGCTACCCCCGGCGCGCTCAACTTCGGTTCGGTCCCGACCGGTTCGACCAGCGACGCACAGACCGTGACCGTCTCCAACCCGACCAAGTCCGCCGCGTCCGTCTCGTCCATCTCCACCAGCGGCGACTACTCCCAGACCAACACCTGCGGCTCGTCGATCGCGGCGAACGGATCGTGCACCGTCAGCGTGAAGTTCGCGCCGACGGCGACCGGCAGCCGTAGCGGCGCGCTGACCGTCAACGCGGGCGGGATCACCGACACGGTCACCCTCTCCGGCACCGGCGCCGCGCCGGGCCCGGTGCTGAACACCGACCCGGCGAGCCTGTCCTTCGCCGCCACGGTGGTCGGCTCCTCGGCCACCGCACAGACGGTGAAGGTGACGAACTCCGGCACCACCTCGGCGACCGTCTCCGGCGTCTCTGCGACCGGTGACTTCAGCCAGACCAACAACTGCTCCACCCTCGCGATCGGTGCGTCCTGCACGGTGACCGTCGGGTTCAAGCCCACCACGGGCGGCTCCCGCACCGGCAACCTGACCGTCACCAGCAACGCCAACAACAACCCGACCGTCGTCACCCTCGCCGGCAGCGGCATCGACAGCACCACCGACATCGCCGCCGGACGGCCGGCGTCGGCAAGTTCGAGCAACAGCCCGTACGTCGCCTCGAACCTCACCGACCCGGACGCCTCGACGTACTGGGAGAGCACGAACGGTTCGTTCCCGCAGTGGGCCCAGGTCGACCTCGGCCAGAACTACAGCGTCGGCAAGGTCGTGCTCAAGCTCCCGCCGGCGACGACCTGGTCGGCCCGCACCCAGACGCTGTCGGTGCAGGGATCCACGGACGGCTCCAGCTTCTCCACGATCAAGGCGTCGGCCGGGTACACCTTCGACCCGAACGCCAACGGCAACACGGTGACCATCACCTTCAGCGCCGCCACGGCGCGCTACGTGCGGGTGAACATCACCGCCAACACCGGTTGGAACGCGGCCCAGTTGTCGGACTTCGAGGTGTTCCCCAGCGTCGGCGGCTCCTCGCCGGCGACCTTGTCGGCCAGCCCGACGTCGCTGTCGTATCCCACCCAGGCGCTCAACACCGCCAGCAGTGCGCAGACGGTCACGGTGACCAACACCGGTACCGCGGCCGCGACCGTCTCCGGCATCTCCGTCACCGGTGACTTCTCGCAGTCCAACACCTGCGGGACGTCGATCGCGGCAGGGGCCTCCTGCACGGTCGCCGTCACGTTCACGCCCACCGCCTCCGGCACCCGCACCGGCGATCTCAGCATCGCCGGCAACGCGTCGAACGGCACGACCACGGTCGCGCTGACCGGCACCGGGGCCGGCACGGTCAGCAGGAACCTGGCGGCCGGTGCGGCCACCACCGAGTCCAGCCACACCGACGTGTACCCGTCGTCGAACGTGACGGACGGGAACCAGGGCACCTACTGGGAGAGCGCCAACAACGCCTTCCCGCAGTGGGTCCAGGTCGACCTCGGTTCCGCGCAGGGCGCCAGCCGCGTCGTCCTCCAGCTCCCCGCGACCTGGGGCGCCCGCAACCAGACGCTGTCCCTGTCGGGCAGCACCGACGGCTCCTCCTTCACCACCATCAAGTCGTCGGCCATCTACACCTTCGACCCCACCACGAACAACACGGTCACCATCACGTTCACCGCGACCACCCAGCGGTACTTCCGGGTGAACATCACGGCGAACGACGGCTGGCCGGCCGGGCAGGTCTCGGAGTTCCAGGTCTGGAGCACCTGATCCGAACTCATGGTGCCGCCGGGCGCGTTCGCGCTCGGCGGCACCGACCACCGAAGAGGAGTCCAGATGGGTGTCACACGAAGAGTCTTCTCACGGGCCGCGATCGCGGCCACCGCGGTCGGAACCGCGGGAGTCACCGAGACCGTACTCGCCCAGACCGCGTCGGCGGCCAGTTCGCCGGACGACGTGGTCGGCAGGATCAGCGTCGGCTACCAGGGCTGGTTCGCCCGCATCGGCGACAGCGCGCCCATCGACGGCTGATGGCACCGGAGCCAGAACTGGAGCCAGTTGCCCTCCTCGTCCAACACCGCCATCAAATGCTGGCCCGACGTGCGTGACTACACCAACACGTACCAGACGTCGTACCCGGCCCTCGGCAACGGCCGCCCCGCCACCCTGTTCTGCGGGCCGGGGTGCAGGGCATCCACATCTCGATGTTCGACGAGTTCAACGAGGGCAACCAGATCGCCAAGACCGCCGAGACCCAGGACTGGGTGCCCACCGACTCCGGGTTCCTCGCCCTCGACGAGGACGGCACCGCCTGCTCCGCCGACTACTATCTGCGCCTGACCGGCGACGGCGGCCGCATGCTCAAGGGCCAGATCGTGCTCACCGCCACCCGCCCCACCCAGCGCACCTTCACCGCCAACAACGGCTGGCCGGCCGGACAGGTCTCGGAGTTCCAGGTCTTCGGGGCGTGATGCCCGGCGTGGCTCAGAAGTCGTCCGCTCCGTTGCGGAGTTCGGGGGTCCAGTAGCCGGTGAGGGCCTTCGCCGGGTCGACGGCGACGCCGCCGCTGCCCGGCGCGGTGACGGCGATGACCGTGGAGTCACCCTCCAGCATGACGGAGAACGCCGACACGGGTTCGTTGTCCTCGTCGACCCCGCCGTCCGACAGCTTCACCAGGGCATAGGCGGGCGCTCCCGCCGTGAGGACGACCGGCGCGGCCGGCTTGCTCTTGGCGACGGCGGGGACGTCCTGCTTGTGGCTCTCCAGGAACTGGATGTGCGGCGCACCGGCAAGCCGGCAGGAGTGTCCGGAGGTGTTCTTCGCCGTGAGGACGATATGGGTGTGGGGAGGGCCGTCCTGCGGGGCGGCCGTGACGGTGACGTCCCGCGCGGTGCAGACCCGGGTGGTGGCGGACGCCTGCCCGCCGGTCGAGCCCGCGGCGTCGCCGGCAGTGCCGTCCGCGGGGCTCTTGGACGCCGTCGAGTGCGCCGGACCGGTCGAGTCCGTCGCGCCCGACGCATCGGCCTGTCCGCCGTCCGCCGTCTTCCCGTCCGCCGAAGAGCTCGCCGAAGAGGCGGCCGCGGAAGCCGACTTGACGGGTGCACCGCTCTGACAGGCGGTCAGGGACAGGGCAAGGGCCGTGCCCGCGGTGGCGAGCAGCAGGGAGCGGTGACGCATGAGGTTCATGGAGAGTTTCCCGTGAGTGGTGCGGGGCCGCGGCGGGTGCCGTCGGCCGAGGTCGTTCCGGTGGAGTGGTGCGGTTGGTCAGTTGCCCGTGCCCGGCCGGTAGTCGGACGGCAGGGTGTACACGAACTCGCGCGGATCCGCGTGCGCGGGCTCCAGCAGCTCGGGGACGCTGTGATAGCCGAGGGCGTACAGGTTCCGGCTGGGGTCCCACGTGTTGTAGGCGTAGATCGCGTTGCGCTTGATGTCCATGTGGGCGCTGGGGATGTCGAGCACGTAGGCCGCGCCGTCCGCGCGCTGCTCCCAGGGGCGCCGGTAGGCGTAGACGTGGTTGAAGCGCACGTCGGAGATCGTGCCGTCGTTCATCAGGCGGTAGGCCACGTCGCTGCACGCCTTGTGGGCCTCGGTGCGCTCCAGCCAGCCGGCCGTGAACTTGTGCGACGCGCCGGGGTACTGCGCGGCGAGCGCCCTGACCTTCGCTTCGATCCGGTCGACCAGCTTGTCGTAGGCGGACGTGCCGGCGGCCCCGTCGTCCACGATCTTGAAGTTGATGACCTTGTCCACGCCCACCGCCTTCGCGGACGCCATGAACTCGGCCGTCCGGCCGGCGACGATCATGGAGGTCCCGTCGGTCGGCCAGTTCAGGTTGTGCCGGCCGCCCGCGGCGCACGGGTGCGGGGTGGCCCAGGTGGTCAGGACGCACGGGTCGGCGTTCATGCGCACGGCCAGATCGGGGTTCTTGCCGTTGGTCACCAGTACGAGGAAGACGGGCCGTCCGGCCGCCTTGTGCTCCAGGATCGATCCGGCCAGGCCGATCGCGTCGTCGTCCTGGTGGGGGGAGTAGAAGATGGCGGGTCTGGCGGCGGCGGACGCGGCGGGGGCCCGGCCTGCCTGGTACGCCACGGCGCCGGCGGTCAGCGCACCCGCCGCCAGAACGCTCCGTCTGGAGATTCCGGTGGTCTGCTCGTTGCCGCTGTCCATATGAGGTTTCCCCGATTCATGATCGTCGCTCGTGGCGCGTCGGTCGTGCGCCGGTCGCGCGTCCTCGGTGGGTGTTCGTCGGCGGGTGGTCGGTGCCCGTCCCCAGTCCGCACAGGGTCCGTGGTCCGGCGGCACCGTCCGTCGAGGACCGGCCGTCCGGACTCCGTCCGTCTGGGAGGAGGCGTCCCGCGCCTGTCCTCAGTCGATCACCAACGGCCGTCGCGTCCCAGGCGGTTCCACCAGCAGAACTACGGTCCGTCATACTGCTGCCGGGGGCTCGCGTCCGGACGAGCCGGATGATCGGGGGACGTCGACGTGCGCGGTGGCACGCCTTCCACGGAGGACTTCGGGCAGCGGCTGCGCTTTCTGCGGGCTCGTGCCGGACTGAGCCAGGAGGCGCTGTCGCACGCCGCCGGGGTGAGCGTCAGGGCACTGGCCGACATGGAACGCGGGCGTACCCGGGGGCCGCAGCGCCGTACCGTCGAGGCGCTGGCCGAAGCTCTGGGACTGGACGGCGACGAGGCGTCGGGCCTGGAGGCGTCCGCCGCGCAGGGCCGCCCCCGCCCTCGCCCGGTCGAAAACCCGGCCGAAGGCCCCTCTGTGCCCGTCCCGTTGGCCCTGCCGCGTGACATCCAGGACTTCACCGCCCGTGACACGGCTCTTGCCCGGCTGCTGGACCTGGCGCAGGACGCCGGCGCGAGCCGGCCGATGGTCACCGTCGTCGCCGGACAGCCGGGACTGGGCGAGACCGCGTTCGCGGTGCACGCCGCGCACCGTCTCGCCCCGCACTTCCCCGACGGGCAGCTCGCCCTGGACCTGCACGGCATGGATACCGAGCCGACCACCCCCCGGGATGCGCTGGCCCGGCTGCTGAGCGCCATGGGAGTCACCGACGCCGCGATACCGGCCGGCACCGACGACCGGGCGAGCCTGTGGCGCTCCCTGGCCGCCGGCCGGCGGCTGCTCCTGCTGCTGGACAACGCCACCGACGAGACCCAGGTCGGCCCGCTGCTGCCCGGCGCCGGCCCGTCGCTGACCATCGTCACCAGCCGCCAGGCCCTGGCAGGTCTGACCTCCGTTCACCGCTGCGATCTGGCTCTGCTGCGGCGCGAGGAAGCGGTGGAACTGCTGACCCGCATCGTCGGCCCCGAACGGGTGCGGGCGGAAGCGCAGGCCGCACGCGACCTGGCCGACCTGTGCGGGTATCTGCCCCTCGCCGTCCGGATCGCCGGACAGCGCCTCCTCAGCCGGCCGCACGAGCGCCTGGGCAAGCTCGTCGCCCGACTCGTTGCCGAGGGCCGACGACTGGACGGCCTCCAGGCCGGAAGCCTGCAGGTGCGCGCCGCCTTCGCCCTCTCGTACCGTCAACTGTCCGCGGACTCACGGACCTTCCTGCGGCGCGCCGCACTGGCCGCCGGGGCGGACTTCAGCCCGGAGACCGGCGCGCTCCTGGCCGGGCTGTCCTACGAGAGGGCGGTCGCCTGCGCCGAGGAACTGACCGACGCCGGACTGCTCCAGAGCGATCCCACCGCCGAGCGCTACCGATTCCACGACCTGCTGAGGCTCTACGCGGCCGAACAGGTCGAGGCCGAGGACGGCCCCGAGGCCCGCGCCGCGGCCCTCGACCGGACCACGGAGTGGATGCTGCGCCGGGCCACCGCCGCCGCGCTGCACTTCGACATCGAACACGACCGGACGGCGCCGTCCGGCGACCCGGACCCGGACACCGCACCCACCGGCCGGGAGGAGGCGCGGGCCTGGCTGGAAGCCGAGCGTGCCCAGTGGCTCGCGGCGCTGCGCCGGGCCGATGACACCGGCCGGCACCGGCAGGTCCTGGACACGGCCAAGGCGATGCACTGGTTCTCCGACCGCACCCAGCACTGGGAGCAGTGGGTGGAGGTGTTCCGGCGTTCCGCCGACTCCGCCCGCGCACTCGGCAGCAGGCGGGAGGAAGCGGCCCACCTCAACTACCTCGCCTGGGCGCACAACCTCTGCGTCCACGACCCCCGGTCCGCCCTGGTGTCCGCCGACGCCGCGCTCGTGGCCGCCCGCGACAGCGAGGACGGACTCCAGGAGGGCTGGGCGCTCGGCTACGGCGCGGGCGCACTGCATCGACTGGGCCGTATGGAAGAGGCCCGGACACGACTGCGCGCGGCGGCCCGCTGCCTCGCCTCGCAGGGCTCCCCGCAGGCGAGGCTGGCCGAGCTGACGATCCTCAACTCCCTCGGCACCCTGCTGCGTCAGATCGGCCGGCCGGCGGAAGCCCTGGACATCCACCGCCGCAGCGAACAGATCTGCCGGGCGGGTGTCCCGGGCCGTACGGACGAACTGTTCGCGCTGTACCACGCGGTCGCCCGACAGCAGATCGGCAACGACCTGGCGGCCCTGGAGCGCTGGCCCGAAGCCGAGCCGCCGTTGCGGCAGGCCCTCGCCTCCTTCGAGACCGCGCAGATGCCGGCCTGGACCGAACAGGCGCGGCTCGACCTGGGCCTGGTGCTCCGCGCCATGGGCCACCCGGAGGCCCGGCAGACCCTGATCGCCGCCCGTGACGCCCTCGCCGCGCTGAGAAGCCCACGACAGGACGAAGCCGCCACCGCACTCGCCGCGCTGGATCGGACCATGACGGACAGGTGACTGCAGGGGGCTGGGCGCCGTCAGGGCCGCTGCCGCTCTGCCACCACGGTCACGGGCACAGCGGGGCGTTCTGCGAGACGTTGCAGCTCACCTGCCAGGGGCTCCACGAGCCGTTGGAGTCGCGCAGCCGGAACCAGACGTTGCCGTCACCGCCGATGGCTTCGATGGTGAAGTACGAGAGGCTCCCCCCTTGGAAATGGCCGATGGTGACCTGGCTCTGGACCCAGCCGCCCATGGACACCCAGCCGTTCCAGGAGCCGTCGGGGTAGCTCCAGTTCGTCCACACCGCGTGATCACTGCCGACGACGAACTGCTCCGTCGTCCCGTTGTCGAGCTGCGTGGACGCGATGCCGTACGCGCAGAAGTACTTCTGGCCCTTGGTCGTGCAGTAGGTCGCCGCCTGTGCCGGCGCCGCCGCGGCACCCACCCCTGCGAAAGCGGCCAGGGCCGCTACTGCCGTGAGGGCACTCCTGAATCTGCGCATGTGCATGTTCCTTTGCCGAGGGGCGTGGTCGTGTCGGGGAAGGGAGAGAACCGGCGTCCCCGGCGCCACGACGAGTCGATCACGGGCAGGTGGACGCGGACCATGCAGAACGACCGGCAGAAGTGACTCAGGGCCGTATCCGCGGCGGGTGTGTGCCTCCCGCCACGGTCAGGTCCTCGAAACGGCTCTCCTCACCGCAGGCGGCGCAGTCCGCCCGGGCGTGCAGAACGACACCGCACCGGTGTTGGAACTCCGCTGTGGCGACGCCGTCCCGGCAGTAGGTGTCGCCCCGCTCCTTGAGGGCTGCGAGCACGGTGAGCCTTCGTGTTCCACGACCGGTTCCGGGTGGCGGACGGACGAGCGGTCGAGCACTGGGACGTCAGGGTCCCGCGCTGAGAGGGCGGCGGCGACGGGCGTGGGATGCGACCGATCGCGCCCGCGTCATCCGGCGCGCAGGCTGGACGTATGGACACCATCGTGTTGGGCGAGGTGGAGATCACCCGTGTGGTGGAGCTGCCCGCCAAAGGGCGCGCCCGCGACTATGTCTTCCCCGATGTGCCCGTCGAGCACTGGCAGGAGCATCGGGACTGGCTCGCCCCCGATTTCCTGGACCCGGCCGCCGACGAGGTCCCGATGATGATCCAGACCTGGCTGGTCCGCAGCGAGGGCCGAACGATCCTGATCGACACCGGCGTCGGCAACGACCGGGAGCGCCCGGCCATGCCCTCCTTCCACCGGCTGCACACCCACTACCTCGAAGAGCTGGCCGCAGCAGATGTCCATCCGCCGGACGTGGACACGGTGATCTGCACCCACATCCACAGTGACCACGTCGGCTGGAACACCTGCCTGACGCCCGAGGGGGAGTGGCGACCGACTTTCCCGAACGCTCGGTACGTCCTCTCACGGGCGGACTTCGACTACTGGAATCCGGCCAACGGACACCGGACCCGGTCCGGCCCTCGGATGGCCAACGTCTTCGAGGACAGCGTCGCCCCCGTCCACCAGGCCGGCCGGACCGTGCTGTGGGAGGGCGACCACTACGAGATCGACGGCCGACTCCGCATCGAGCATGCCCCCGGCCACACGCCCGGTTCCTCCGTCGTATGGCTGCGGTCGGGCACTGACCGGGCGGTGTTCGCCGGGGATCTGCTGCACAGCCCACTGCAGATCGTGGAACCGGACGACTGCCCCAGTTTCGACGAGGACGAGTCCCGCGCACGGCGCAGCCGACGGCGGGTGCTGGGGGAGGCCGCGGACCGGGGCGCCGTGCTGTTCCCCGCGCATTTCCCCGGGCCGGGCGCGGCCGAAGTACGACGCGTAGGCGACCGGTTCGCGGTGAAGGAATGGGCGGCCTGGGGTTGACCGCCTGGAGTTGACCGCGTCCCGCGGGTGCATCCGCGCGGGTCGGCGGTGTGGCCGACCGCGATGCCCGCAATGGCCGACCGCGGCGCCCAGTAATGGATCATGTCCTGGCCCACACCCCGGACGGCTGTCTGCCGGAACGGCACTCCTCTCGCCTTCCGTCTCGTGACTCGACCGCCGGCATTCGTCTGCTTGACGATTGCCGTCACGGAAATGGCGTATTTTCCGGGGCAGCCGCAGCATGCGCTCGCCCCGGGCCTACGCTATGCCGGTGACCAGTGCCGATGTCGCCGCCGGGCCCGCCGCCGAAAGCGGTCCCGAGCCGCGTACCCAGTCCCTGATGCTGACCTTCTTCGGCATTCATGTGCTGGGGCGGCCCATCGCGGTGTCGTCCGGCAGTGTGATCGCTGTTCTCGGGAGGCTGGGCAGTACGGAGGAGGCGGTGCGGACCACCTTGAACCGGATGGTCAAACGCGGTCTGCTGGAGCGTCGTCGTCAGGGCCGGAAGACCTACTTCGGGCTGACGCCGCACGCCGTCCAGGTACTGACGGACGGCAGGGACCGCATCTGGCGCACCGGCGCGGTGAACCGGGACTGGGACGGTCGGTGGACGATGGTCGGCTTCTCGCTGCCCGAGGCATGGAGCCGTGAACGGCACGACCTGCGCTCCCGGCTGATCTGGGCGGGCTTCGGCCCCCTGCAGAACGGCCTGTGGGTGGCCCCGGCGCGCGTCGACGTCCGTGAGATGGTGGCGGGTCTCGGCATGGAACCGTACCTGCGCGTGTTCCGGGCGGAGGTGGAATCGCCGACCGACGTCCGTGAGGTGCTGGAGCAGGCCTTCGACCTGCCGGCCATCGGCGCACGGTACCGGGCGTTCCTGGAGCGCTGGGACCGCACCGACCCGCTGCCCGCAGCGCTCTCCGGCGACGAACTCGCGGGCCAGCTCCTGCTGCACACCGACTGGCTGGACCTGGTGCGACGTGATCCGCATCTGCCCGCCGAGCACCTTCCGGGGGACTGGCCCGCCGCCGAGGCGGAGACCGTCTTCCGTGGCCTGGCCAGCCGCTGGGAACGCCCGGCCACGCACGTGGCCGCCCGACTGCTCGACACCCTGACGCTGGACTGATCCGCACCGGGGCCCCGCGCACCCAGACGCGGAGCCGCCTGTCTCAATATTGGGCAGTATGTTGACGGCGATGAAAAAAGAGCCCTACATTCGCAGCGCTCTTACCGCTCGCTCCCTCACTCGGTCCCCCTCGACTCGCGGAGCCGCCGTCATGCCCCGACCCCGTTTCTCGACCCTCGTCGCCGTCTGCGCGACCGCCCTCGCCACCACTGTGATCGGGCCGGCGGCCGGCGCCCAAGCCACGACCGCCGACCACTACTCCGGGACGCTGTCCGACGGCGCCACCTGGATCGCGGACAAACCCGCGCAGTGGAACGGCAGCCTGCTGCTCTTCAGCCACGGCTTCGGACCGACCGTCGCTGCCGACGCCCCGTCGACCGCGGCGCGCCAGGCCCTGCTGGACGCCGGCTACGCACTCGTCGGCTCCTCCTACGACCCCAACGGCTCGATGTGGGCACTCGACTCGGCCGAACGGGATCAGTTCGCGGCGCTCACCGCCTTCCGCCGAGAGGTCGGGACACCGACCCGGGTCATCTCGGTGGGCCAGTCCATGGGCGGCCTCATCAACGCCCAGATCGCCCGTGACGGCGCAGGACGCGTCGACGGCTCACTCGGCCTGTGCGGCCTGGTCGCGGGCGGCGTCGATCTGGACAACTACCAGCTCGACGCCGAGTACACGCTGGCCACGTTCTTCGACCCTGCCGACGCCGACAACCTCGTGAACCTGGACAGCCAGGCCGACGGCGCGGCCCTCGCCGACCGGCTCACGAAGGCTGTGGAAGCGGCACAGCAGAACCCCACGGGGCGTGCCCGGATCGCCCTGGCCGCCGCCTTCCTCAACCTGACCGACTGGGCTCCGGGCCAACAGCCGCCCGCGCGTGACGACTTCGAGGGCCAGGAGAAGCAGCAGTACGCGTGGCTGGCTCAGGGCCTTCTCGGATTCATCGTCCCGGCGCGCTGGTCGGTGGAGCAGTCCGCCGGCGGCAACACATCCTGGAACAAGGGCGTCGACTACGCCGGCCTGCTGCACAAGTCCAGCCATGCCAGGCAGATCAAGGCGCTCTACCGCGACGCCGGGCTCGACCTGCGGACGGACCTGAACCGGCTCACCCGCGGCGCGGACATCTCGGCCGACCCGGCCGCGGTGGCGCATCTGAAGCGGACCTCCACGGCCGGCCAGGGACTGACCGTGCCGCTGCTCGACATCCACACCACCGCCGACCAACTCGTGCCCGTCGAGCAGGAGTCGGCCTTCGCCGGGCGGGTGCGCAGGGCCGGAGACTCCGGGCTGCTGCGACAGGCTTATGTGGCACGCCAGAACCACTGCAACTTCACCACCGCCGAAGTGGTCGCCGGGCTGCACGCCGTGGAGCACCGGCTGGACACCGGGCACTGGGACAACTCCGCCACCGCCGCCGAACTCCAGCGCAGCGCCGACGAACTGGGCCTCGACGGTGCCGCCTTCACCGACTACCGGCCGAATCCTCTCAGCGGTACCCGCTGATCCCGAAGCGTCCCCTCCCCATCCCAAGCTCGCGCGCCCCAGGAGCACCCCGTGTCAATGACGACCGAATCCTCCGCCAGAACCGCCGTCGGCCGCGGTCTGACCACCGGCACCCTGGTCGCCGGTCTCCTCGCCGTCTGCCTCGCCCAGATAGGCCTGGCCATACCGGCCACACTCAACGGGCTGTTCCAGTCCGACCTGCACCCGGTCGGCTCGCAGCTCACCTGGATCTCCGACGCCTTCCTGCTACCGGTCGCCGTACTGGAGCTGACCTTCGGCCTGCTCGGCGACCTCTTCGGCCGCAAGCGGCTGCTGATCGGCGGCGCTTCGCTGCTGGCCGTGGGCGAGCTGGTCAGCGCCACCGCCTCCGGCGTCCACCAACTCTGGGTCGGACAGGCCCTGGCAGGTCTGGGCGCCGCGAGCCTGTTCCCGACCTCGCTGGCCATCCTGGCCGCCGGCACCACCTCGCCCGCGCAACGGGCCCGGGTCATCGCGATGTGGGCAGCTCTGCTCTCCACCGGCGGGTTCCTCGCTCCGCTGCTCGGGGGCATCACCGCCACCTACGGCTCCTGGCGATGGTCCTTCGTCGTGGTCACCGCCGTAGCCGCGGCGAGTGCCGCCGTCAGCGCCCTGTTCGTCGTCAACTCCAGTGCTCCCGAAGGACGCTCACTGGACGTGGCGGGCCAACTGACCATCGGCCTGGGCCTGTTCTCGCTGCTCTACGCCATCATCCAGGGCCCCACCGACGGATGGGCCTCGCCCGCGATCGTCGTCGCCTTCGTCCTGGCGGCCGTTTTCCTCGCCGCCTTCGTCCTCGCCGAGAACCGCGCCAAGTCCCCGCTCCTCCGGCTGGACCTGTTCCGCAACCGCGCCTTCGCGGTCGCCTCGGTCGTGGCCGTGGTGGGGATGTTCGCCTTTCTGGGCACCGCCTACTCCGTCAGCATCCGGCTCGGCCCGGTGCAGGACCAGGCCCCGATGCGGACGGCCCTGGCATTCGTCCTGCTCAACGGCATCACACTGGTGATGCTGCCGCTGACGGAACGGCTGCTGAGAAGTGTGGCACCTGGGCTGCTGCTGGGCACGGGACTGCTGTTGATCGCGGCGGGCGACTACTGGGCGGCCACGCTGCCGATCACCGACACCTCCTTCACTTCGCTGATCCTGCCGCTCGGTCTGGTCGGGCTGGGCTTCGCGATCACCGTCTCGTCGATCACGGCGACGGCCGTCAACACCGTGCCGGTGCGCTTGGCCGGCATGGCGAGCGCCACCACCAACCTGCTGCGGGACTTCGGCTTCACCCTCGGCCCGGCCGTCATCGGCGCCGTGGCCCTGAGCCGCGCGGCGAGCAGCTTCTCCGACTCCCTGCACGGCTCCGCGCTGCCGCAAGCGCTGAAGGGCGCAGGCACGGCCGTACTGGAAGAGGGCGGCCCGCTCGCGGTGAACGGTGCCTCGGCGGCGTCACCCAAGCTGGCGGACCTGCATCCACTCGCCCTGGACGCCCTCGGCCACGGCTACTCGATCGGCTTCGTCGTCTGTGGCTCGGCCGCACTGTTCTCCGCACTGCTGGCCCTGGTGACGCTTCGCGGCCGAGCCGCTCCACGTGACGATTCCTCAGAGCAGCAGTAGGGAAAGAGCCGGACCGGCTGTGTCCGCAGGGCATCGATGGCTGCAGCGGCGGCCGTCGCGGTCGGGTGAGCCGGCACAGCGGCCCCGGTCGCGGAAACACCGCGACCGGGGCCTGGGCTCAGCTACCGAGGAAGGCGCCGACCGCCGCTAGTTCCGGTACCGGAACACGATCCGCCCGCGCGTCAGGTCGTACGGCGGGAGCTCCACCAGCACCCGGTCCTCCAGCATGATCTTGATGTAGTTCTTGCGGATCTTCCCGCTGATGTGCGCGAGCACCTGGTGGCCGTTCTCGAGCTGCACGGTGAACATGGCGCTGCGCAGGCACTCGACGACCCTGCCCTCGACTTCGATGACGTTCTTGTTCCTGGTCATCGCACCAGCTCCAGGTTGCTGCTCATCGGCCGGGCGCAGATGCCCTCGAGCAGCGTCGAGGCCGCCTGGTTGGACTCGTGGACTTCGGTCCAGGCCTCGGCGAACCCGGAGCGGTGCAGCGTCCCCAGCGCGTGGGCCAGCAGTGCTCGCGCGATGCCGCGGCGCTGCTCGCCGGCCCGGACCGCGACCAGCCCGATGCGCGGCCGGATCGCCGTCACCACCCGGATCAGACCGAGATAGCGGTCCGGCGCCGCGGCCACCGCGTACTTCGACGGGTCGACGATGGTGTCGCCCTCGGGGAAGGGAATTACCTCCGCGGGCATCGACTGCCACCACCCGGCGGTCGCCTCCACCTCGTCACGGATCGTGCGGTCCACCGCCCGTAGCAGACTCTCGTCCGCCTGACCGGCGGGCACGATGGTCACGCCCGAAGGCGGCAGGACCGCTTCGAGCCCTGTGACCCGCGGGTCGGTCGGCACGACGTACTCCCACTCGCGGCGCCGGACCGTGAAACCGGCCCGCCGCCAGCCGGCCGTCAACTCGACGTCGGCTTCGTCGACCACCGTGTACAGCGGCACCGGCAGTTCCGCCAGCATCGCCTCGGCGAGCCGGTCGAAGGTGGCGTCGTGCCAGGCGTCGATGCCGACGAACAGGCGTCCGTCGGACCGGTGCTCCGCGTACCCGCGGCCGACCACCAGGTCGTCATCCAGTGCATGCCATTGCCGGTCCGCGACGCGCGTGATCATCACCGCGTTCTCGCGCAGGCCGGATGAGAAAGGTTTTGTGTTCATCGGAGTCTCCCTCCAGGAGTGCCTCGATCTCAGGCGCTCCTGGCGACACCGAACGTCAGCCGCCGGACCGTGACGGGTTGAGGGAGCACCCACGGGTAACTGTGTTCACGGGGCTCACCTCCATACGACGACTTCACGGTCCGCCACGAAAGTAGCGGCAGGGCGCCGCCTCGTTCAAACCCTTTTCCCGTCGGCGGAGCGCGAGGCGGGTCGCGAACACGCGACGGGCCTTGGTAGACCGATTCGTCTGCTCGTAGTGATCGAGGCTGACATGGTGCGCCCCGCGCAATTACGTTCAGACCATTCGGTCTATGGGCCGATCGGTCTGGCATGGGGGCCAGAAGTGCGGGCTACAGGCCGACCCCGGGCAGGGCCCGTCGGATCACTTCTTCGGCGAACGCCACGTCGGCGGGTGCCGCCCCCTCGCGGCCACGGGCGGCACATGGCCGTCTCGTCGTGGATCTTCTCGCAGTCCCGTTCGTACTGCCCGCTGTCGGTTTCCGCCGCGGGGGTGAGTAGTTCGCCGCGCTCGGCGAGCACGAAGACGCGACGCAGATGGGTCAGATGGCTGTGCGGGAAGCCCGCGGAGACAGCGGGGACGGCGGGCGGATCGCCGATCTCCGGCTCCTGCCAGGTGATGCCGTCGACCGCGAGGGCCTCGGAAAGGCGCGCGAACGCGCGACGGTGGTACGCCAGTCCCTCGGCGTCGTTGCGCGCCTGGTCGTCCAGGAGCCCTACGGTGATGGAAAGTCCCATGGCCGCACAGGGTAACGATCACCGCTGACAGCGGCCGAGAGGGGACGGGAATGCGCGTACTTCTACGCGCCCCGGGCACCCGCCGCCGGGAGAAGCTCTCTCAGGGCCGGTACCCGTTCTCGCCTACCCCGTCAGGTGCCGACGCTTTCGCCGTCATCGTCGGCGGGATCCGCGATCAGCCCGGTCTCCACGGCGAGTTCGCCCGGAAGCTCCCAGGTGTTCCGTCGGGACGGGAAGTGGGGCACCAGAGGGCGGCCCCGGCGTTGGGCGCGCTGCGGTGGTGGGCGATGACCGCGCTGGTCATCGGGCCGATGGTCAGCCAGGGGAGCTGTCCAGGGTCGGTCCAGCGCAGCATGATCCCCTCGGTGAGCGGCACCGAAGCGGGGTCGCCGCGCCAGGTTCCGGCGTAGACCTGGACCCGTCCGGTCAGCCGGCCCTCGGGTCCGGTGTCCTCGACGACGGCGAACGGGGCCAGATCGGCGATGCGCAGGTCCGCCTCCTCCAGCAGCTCGCGGGCGACCGCCGCGTCAAGACTCTCCCCGGGTTCGGGATGGCCACCCGGCAGTGACCACTGCCCGGCTCTGGAGATGGGCTTGTTCGCATCCCGTAGATGCAGCAGATAGCGGTCATCGGGGTGGACCAGAAGGGCGACCACGTTGGTGTGCGGGGGCGGTTCGGCCATGCGAATGCGGGTTCTCCATGCGGGCAGGCGAGATGTGAGGAGGACCGGGGCGCCGCCGTCTTTGGCCCCGGCAGCGGCGGCGCCCCGGGTTTCAACGGGTGGTGGACAGCGCCAGGAGCTCAGCGAAGAGGCCCCCGCCGGCCGCGAGGTCGTCGTAGGCGCCCTGCTCGGCGATCCGGCCGTTCTCCAGGACGAGGATCTGGTCGGCGATCTGGCAGTTGACCAGCTGGTGGGTCACCACGATCGTGATGCAGTCACCGGCGAGGGCCTTGATCTTCTGGAGGATCGTGTGCTCGCCACGGGCGTCCATTTCCGAGGTCGGCTCGTCCAGGATCAGCAGACCTGCCTTGCGGTACAGGGCCCTGGCGCAGGCCAGCCGCTGCCACTGGCCGCCGGACAGCTCGCTGCCGCCCCACAGTTCCCGGGCGAGCAAGGTGTCCAGTCCGGCCGGGAGGTCCTCGACGGCCTCTCTCAGGCCGACCGCGTCGATCGCCTCCCAGACGAGAGCATCACCGTCTTCGTGGGGCTGGCCGAGCGTCACGTTGTCCCGTACGGACAGCGGCCACTGCGCGAAGGACTGCGGGACCAGTCCGGACATGACCCACAGGCTCTCGGGGTCGAGACCTGCCACGTCCTTGCCGTTCCAGCTGACCTTGCCCTTGTCGGTGAGGTAGATGCCGGCGAGCAGCCGGGCGAGGGTGGACTTGCCCGACCCGTTCTCGCCGACCAGGGCGACGATCTCGCCCCTGCCCGCCCGCAGCGACACCCCGTCCAGAGCCGGCTTCTCCTTTCCCGGATACCGGTAGCCGACCTCCTGCGCCCGGACCTCCTGCACCGGAGCGGAGAGGGCCGACTGGCCTCGCTTGGGGGCGCGGTCGGCGGCGAAGGCGAGGAAGGCGTCCATGTCGGCGAGGTAGAGCGAGGTGTGGAACATGGCCGCGCCGTAGATGACGACCTGGCTGAGCGCGGCGAGGCTGGTCTGCACGGCGATGACCGCGGTCCCCGCGACCGCAGGCTCGATCCTGCCCGTGGCGGCGAGCCAGGCCAGCGCGGCCCAGGTGACGACCAGGAAGATTCCCCCGATCGCCGAACTGGTCAGGACGATCCTGAGCATGCTGGGCGCGGCGGCCAGGGTACGGGCGTCGATCCGCTCGGAGATCGACCGGTACCAGAAAGTCAGGTAGCCGGTCATGGTGTTGGCGCGGATCTCGTCGGTGAACTTCACGCTGGTCGCCCAGCCGCGCAGATTGTGGCGGACGTTGCGGTCGCCCACGTTCGCATAGTGCGTCTGATAGGTGACCTTCGCATGCAGCACGGCACCGACACCGGCGGGCACGACGGCGAGCAGCAGCAGGGGCAGCAGCAGCGGATGCAGGACGGTGAGCACTCCGCTCGCGGCGACCAGACGGATGAGGGCAGCGGTCAGACGGGTGGCGTCCTGCACCATCACATGACCACGGACCGCGCCCATCTCCGCGGCCTCCTGCCGGTCCGCGCAGCCGTCCTCGGCGCGGGCGGCGGCCTCGATGCCGCACACCGCCTCCACCAGACTGCTGTCCGCCTCCGTGGTCAGCCGCGGTGTGATCCTTCCGTCCGCGTAGGAGGACAGCGCGGTCGCCGCCTTTCCGGTCATCGCGGCCAGCGCGATCACGACCAGGGCGGGCAGTGCCTGGTGGAGCCTGCCCGCGACCGGTCCTGCGGCGAGGACCTGACGCATCGCGTGCGCGGTGCCGGTCAGCTGGACGGCAGCGCTGACCCCGATGGCCAACTGGCAGCCGGCGAGCAGCATGACGGCACGGCGGTCGATGGCCCACGCGATCCTGGCGGTTCGCGCGAGCACTGCGGGCAGTTTGCCGACCATGGCCGTGAACCCGGCCTCTTCAAGCGGGTTCTTGCTGTGCTTGCCGGTGTAGTGCAACTGGGCGGGCGGCGGAGGCGGTACCCGACCAGCTCCTACTGCGTTCCCTGCCCGTGGCGGGGAGGCGGCGTTCACCGGCGTCCTCCCCGAGGCAGTCCCGTTCGGGCAACGGACAGCCTCACCACGCATGTCGGGGATGATGTCGGCCTCATACCGGTACCTCTTTCGTGAGGCGGGCCAGCACAGCATGGGCGTCTTCGGCCGTTTGGCGATGACCGGGTTCCTTGCCGTCGGCGGCCAGCCTGCGTACGGCGTGCAGGGCCGTGAGAGCGCGCAGGGCCAGCCGCTCGTCTCCGCTCAGGCCGCGGCCGTAGCCGTTGAAGAAGTCAAGGCGCAGGTGCGGTTGAGCCAGCCACGGACCGCAGGCCAGACGGGCAAAGTCCACAACGACCGGGGCGAACCCGGCTGTCTCGAAGTCACGCAGGGACAGGTGCGCCTGGGGACCTTGGACCAGGCCGCGTTCGAGGCAGCCGTGGACGAAGCCCAGTGGCAGGCCGCCGAGAACACTCAGGCGGTCCGCGAGATGCGCGACGAGCTTCTGCTCCTCCACCGACAGCCGGTCGCCGACCACGTCCAGGTGGAGGCGTGCGTCTTGGGCCAGCCGCAACACGGCCGTGTCCGCCTCCTGGCGGTTGCCGGCGGTCGCCTCGCCGGCCTGGTGCAGCTTGGCGACGAGGACCCCACTGCGCCAGTGGATCCGCCGCAGAGCGGCGACCTTCACCTGGAGGTCAGGAAGGGGAATGCCCTGCAGGTCGGTCAGGAGCAGTGCCAGGTGGGACGGGAGGGTGGCCAGCAGACGCGGCGCGCTTCCCGCTCCGAGGGCCGAGACCACGTGCCGGTGGACGAACGTCTCCTGGGTGAAGCCCTCGGACGTCCGGGCGATCTTGATGACGAAGCGTGCGTTGTCGGCAGCCCGGACAACGTGCCACGAACTTCGCAGGGTTACGTCGAGCGAGGCGTCACGTACGGGGACGAGGGCGCCCAGCGTCTTCTCGGCCCAGATGCGTACCGGTTCGGGCAGCAGGAACGGGTCAGTCATGCCCCCCACCTCGGTGTCATACGTGATCGATCCGCGCCGGCCACCGAGACGCTTGCGGCGATGTACGAGGGCCGGCCCGGGGCGCGGCGCGCCGAAGCAGGAGGGAAAGGGACAGGGGCGGGGGCGGGAACGGGATTCATGAATTCCTCCAGTGGTCGTCGAACAGCAAGGTGAGCCGGCGGTCATCCCCCAGGGACACGGCTCCGACTCGGCTGGTGTCAACAGCCGTGCATGCGCGCCGCGTTGGGGATGACTGATGATGACCGGCACAACGACCCGGCCGCCCGACTCGAACGCGCGTGTTTGAGTCGCATCTCCAGCCCCGTGATTCCGGGGCCGGCGTGGTGCCGACCGCTTGCCTGTGCGGACCCACGAGCGCGGAGAGTGGCCGAATCGCCGCGACCCGATACAGGAGTGACGCACGCGTTTCCGTACGGCGCGACCTCGGACGAAGGGGACGGACGAAGCCGGGGCCCGGCACAGCGAGATCAGCAGGTCTACCGTCCTGTCCACCGGGCCGGGCGCCGCAGCTCGGCGAGCATGGGCAGCATCTCGTGCCGCTCCTACGGGCGGTTCAAGACCTCGGTGCCGACGGCGGTCAGGGACGCGTCGACGAACGAGGTGGAACGGCGCTTCCACGCCCGCGTGCCGCCTACGTCCCCGACGAGGGAGGCGCGGACCACGTCCACATGCCATTGCCGACGGCGCCGCACGGGCCGGCCGACGACAAGCGGGCTCACCCGCAAGCTCGTTCACTGCGCATGGTCCGCTCCCAGGTGGAACGCGGGATCCTGTCCCGCAGGGACGAGGCCGCCCTTGCCCGGGATCAAGCCTCCGCCGCATGCTGTGAACTGGACCCGTTGGCAAGGGGTTCGACCATCAGTGCACACAGTCGGGTGCGATCGCGGGGCAGCTTCTCCCATTCGAGGGTCGTCGGCACCATGAGCGACTCAGGCTGCTTTGCCCCGGGCGCAGTTGGCGATCGCGAGCGACGTGGTCGTCGTCCACTGCACACGCACGCTCCATTCCGTGCCTCCGACGAACACGTTCTTCCAGTCGCGTTCCCGGGCGGTGAGACCGGGACGGGGAATGCCGTGTTCGAAGCGGTGCCGGACGAACGCGCCGTACTGCTGGGCTGCGGTGTCGATATCCACGAGACGCACGGTGGCGTCGGGCAGCGGCAGACCCGTGACTTTCTCCACATACGGCGCCGCCGCGTGGAGAAGCTCGGCCATCTGGCTGGCAAAGACGTCGTTTCCTCTGGCGCCCGGCGGCCGTCAGCCTTGTGTCGCGGTGTGCGAGTGTCCAGGTACGAGTTACGACTTGGCCGTGTGGGAAGGAGAGCGACCGGCGAGTGACAGGACCGCCGCTCGAGTCTTCACGGACCTCTTCGACCGCTACCTGGAGACAGAGGTGCGCGATCCACCGACCGAGCGCGTCACGGCTTACGTTGCCGCGCTTGTGGAGCGGTGGGGTGACGTGACTGAGGACGTGGAGGACGCTTCGCCCTGGACGGCTGGGCCGTTGATCGGCGGGGCCGGTGGCCCGCTGGTCTGCTTCGATCCTCAGCAGAATCGGCTCAGGCCGCCCTCTTGGTCAGACGGCGGTATCCAATCAGAAGCGCCGCCCCGCCGACGAAGGCGAGGAAGTGTTCCGGCTTGCGTTCGTGGCGGCGGTGAGCGTCGGGGGGAAATCCAAGGCCCTGGCCGCAGTTCCGTGACGGGCTGCGCACCTCATGCCGAGTGCTGATGCTTGTGCAGGGCTGTGCTGGCCCGGAAGCGGATTCGTCCCCAGCGATCCTTGTGTTCGTCTGTTGCGTCGTCGAAACAACAGCAATGCCGCGCCAGCCAGTGCAAGTCCTCCGGGTCGAGCCATAGAGCGATACGACCTTGTGCGGCTTCGGCTTGCGGATCCGTGGGCTGCGGCGGCTTCATGGGGCATGACTGTATGCCCAACTCTCGGCACTTCGTGGCTGGGTGAGGATCCGGGGGAGGGCGGAGGAGTTCGAACGAAGCTCGGCCGGCGACCGCGGACACAGCGGGCTGCCAGTCCGTGGGAGAGCAGGTCTCGTGACGCCGGCGGCCGAGAACGTCGTCGGCCCCGCAGGAGAAGGCTCGGCGATGACGCCGAACGCGTCCTTCTCGTAGCCGTCGCCGCCACGTTCGACGGTCGCGCCGCCACTGTCGCCCTCTCGAACGCGGCGGCTCACCAACGGAGGGAGCCACTGGCCAACGCCTATGGTTCCCTCCGCTGTGTCCAGGCCCGATACCGGCTCCGCAACCGCGCCGGCCCGTGGGCGCCAGATGTCTGTCAGCGGGTTGAGTCGGGATACATCCGGATGCTTCCGGCGCGCCACTCGGTGCTGCCGTGGATCAGAGGTGTGGGGCGGGCCTTCTACATGCGGGCGAGGATCTCCGCCTTCTTGGTCGTGAACTCTTCCTCGGTCAGGATGCCGGCGTCTCGCAATTGTGCGAGCTGCTGCAGTTGTTCGACGGCGCCGCCTGCCTGGGGGCTGACGGCTGAGCAGGCGGGGGAGGGGTGTGCCCGGGCGCAGGCACCTTGCCGAGCACCAAGTCGGTCAGCAGCGATTTGATTGCGGGCGCCGAGTCGTGCGGCACGCGGAAGTCAATGGTGTTGCCTGTCGCGACCACCACGACCTCGGTGTACATCAGGCCGTCCCGCTTCGTCACCACACTCGAGATCCTCTTCAGGAGGAACGGGCCCTGTTCGACGTCACGTTCTCCGCCGGACTGGACAAGGCGGAGCACGCGGGCGTCGCCGCCGCCTCCTGCTGCGCATTGCCTCCGCCGCCTACGGCATCGAGGTCTTTCTGCGACAGGGCCTGTTCGGGGTCTCCGCGGATGCCCTCGACCAGACCTCGACCCGCGCCGCCCGGACCGCCCGGGACATCCCCCGGAACAGCCCCGGTTCCGCCACCGACTGACGGACGCACCAGCTGACACGGGCCGACGTTGCGACGACGCAAGGCACCTGGCGCGAGGAACACGCCTGGCCTCGGGAGGGAATCTTGTACGTCCTCTACCAGGACATCGCCTGGCAACTCCTGTACCTGGAGATGGGGTTCGGCTCCGGACAGACGTGCTGGCGCCGTCTGGACCGATGGCGGAAGGCCGGCGACCACGGGTGCCGGCAGCCGTCCGGATGGGGGCGGATCCCGTGAACCGGAGGAAGACTCAGTGCGGGAATGCCCGCGGCGGACGTTGACGGGGCAGTGTGGTGCGGAACTCCTCGATCACGGAACTCACCTGCCGCATCAGCGAAGTCCGTTCCAGCAGACCGAGGTAGAGATTGCGGCGGGCCAGTCCAGGCAGGTCCACACAGAAGTACAGTGCCATCAGCGGGTTGACGAACAACTCGCCGTCCTTGGTCCTTTCCGTGAACCGGACGTCGCCGAAGTCACCGCGCACGGCGGCGGCGACTGATCCGTTCACGATGCTCGGGTGGCTCGTGGTGTGGCGCTGGGCGTGCGCCACCGCGTCGAGATAGAGCGCGCCCTCCCGCGCCGCCCCGAGCAGCGAGAACGCCCCGAGATAGGCGCCGTCCCGGTCCAGGGCGGCCAGGTTCTCCAGTACGAGCGAGTGGTTCACGCCGTGATACGCGTCCACCCCGAAGCCGATGCAGGCCACCAGTCGGTGCGGGACCTCGTCGAGCCCGCTCACGGCGGCCAGGCTTGCCATGTCCTCCTCCGGGGTGCCGAGACCGTGTTCGTCGCCGCGCATCAGGATGTCGGTCCCGCCGTCCACCAGCACGACCGCGTCGACACCGCCGAGATGTGTGATCAGCGTCCGGTAGGCCGCCCGCAGCGGACCGACCCCGATGCTGGGGAAGGCGAACACGGTCGACGGCAGATCCTGCGTCGCGAGCCACCGGGCGAGTGTCCGTTCGGGGAAGTAGTCGCCGCGCAGGGGGGTGTCGGGCCCGACGGCCGCGACGTCCTGGTCCACCCACACGTCGAGGTCCAGGCCGTACAGGTCGGCGAAGGACAGGTTGGCGAGGTGCACCTCCTTGCCCGCCGACCGCAACGCGAGTGCGAGCGGCAGCCCGGCGTACACGTCGAAGCCCCCGCCCGCACCGGCGATGAGCACCCGTCGCGCGTCGCACAGGCGGGTGAAGAACGCAGGTTCCCCCAGAGTGATCACCGCAAGACGCTAGCAGGAGAGCGAGCTGGCGGCGGGCCGATACCGGCGGTGCGGTGCTCCGCGTACCTACTGGTGCTCGGTGAGCAGCTGACTGCGCTGCAGGGCAGGGTCGACTGACGCCAGGACGTCGTACGCGTTTGACGTTCCGACGGCTTCGGGTGCGGGCAGAGGCTCGGTGGTCCGAGGGGATGTTCCGTCTCACCGGGCGCCGCAACGTGCCTTGACCGCCCGAGGAGGGCAGTGGAGTTTGAAGTCCCGGCATGGGTCAATGAGTGGCGGGGGCCACGGCCGCCCGCTGCACGCCGCCCGCTAGCATCCCTCGCATGACGAGGCGGGGGTGGCGACTGGGTGTCGTGGCGGTGCTGGTGGCGATCTGTGTCTCCGGTCCCGAGCGTCCGGACGTCATCCGCACAGCGTCCGACCTCGGCCCCCTGCCGGCCGACCGCTACGACTACACACCGCAGGACTACCAGCGGTCGCAGCGGGCATCGGCGTTGCTGGTCCGGCAATGCATGGCGGAGCGCGGCCACCGGGACTTCCCGCTCGACCCCCGCTACCCCAGTGACCCCGTCGTCGCCACCGCGGTCAGCACCGACTACGGCGCCCTGGATCTCGCCACCGCCAGCCGTTGGGGCTACGGCTGGGACCCGGACAAGTCCCTGACCCTGCGGCCGAAAGGCCGTCGGATGACCGACGCCGAGTATGCGGACTTCCCCGCCTGCAACGCTGAGGCGAGCCGGCGGCTGCTGCGCGGCATCGACCTCAAGCGGGACTGGCTCTACGCAAGCACACGGGCGGTCGAGGTCGACGAGGGGGTCAAGCGCGACCCGCGCCTCCGTGCGGCTTGGGCCGTGTGGTCCCGCTGTGTGGCAGACCAAGGATTCACGCGCTATCCCGACCCCGTCGCGGCATACACGGACCCCGCCTGGCATCGGGGCAGTGACGGCAACACCCGGCATACGGAGCGGGAGCGGGCCACTGCCGTCGCGGACGTCACCTGCAAACGCCGCCACCATACGGCCGAGCTCTGGCACGCTGCACGGGCGCAGCAGCAGGCCGCAGACATCGCACGGCACCGCGACCGCTACGCCGCCGGGCTGCAGGCGCTGCGGACGTACCGGGCCACCATCGCCGAGGTACTGGGGAAGCTCGGTTAGCGGGCCACCGACGACGCATCACTGCGAGTCGCTCCGGGAAACCAGCAGCCTCGCACGGCCCTGAACTCGGAGTCGGCGTCAGTCCGATCAAAGCTGACTGCGGTCGGCGAAACCTGCACTTCGAGGCGCGGTGGAACGGGTGGTGTGACGGGGGCCCCTATGTCTTTCGTCAGGCTGTTGTGATGATGGCCGGCATGACGGATGAGGTTCAGGGCTCAGGCCGTGAGAGCCGCCGGGTGGACGCCGCTGCACTTCGCGGCGGATGAGCAGGATGCCGAGGCTGTCGGCTCTCTCCTGGCGGCGGGTGCGGGAGTGGATGTCCCCGATGAGCAGGGCAATACGCCTTTGTGGCAGGCGGTGTTCACGTATCGAGGTGATGGCGCGGTCTTGTCGCTGCTGGTCGCCGCCGGTGCCGATCCGGACATGGACAACCTTCACGGTGTGAGTCCGCGGCGCCTTGCCGACTGGCGTATCGGTTCAGCTGCCGCGGTGCATCTCGCCGCATCGGGGAATGGACAACCAGTGGCGGCGGATCAGGGCAACGGGCAAGGTGGACATCCCTGAAGGGATGGTCCGTTACGGCACCCGCCACTTCTACGCGTCGAACTGCCTGAGCAACGGCATCCCGATCACGGACGTCGCTGAGTGGATGGGGCACAAGAGCGTCGACGTCACGTTCAAGATCTCGCGGCTTGAGGTGAGGTGTGATGCCTGGCCGTGCCGGCGGCCAGGAATCGAGTGTGGCGTGACTCAGCCGAGCCTCTGCTGCTGAGCCCAGGCGTGCACATCGGTGATCTTGAACTGCAGTTTGGCGCTACGGCCGTTCCCGACGACCTGAGCCTCCGGTGCAGACCGGCTCCGGCGACGGCCGGTCTGACGTAGGCCAGCCGGTGGTTCCGGCCTGTTGTTCTTCGCGTTGTGGTGGTGTGGTCGTGTGGCGGGGCGGGGGGATCCTCTGGGCGAGCTTGTCGCCCTCGACGTCCAGGTCGGGCAGGAGCCGGTCCAGCCAGGCGGGGATCCACCAGGCCCTTTCCTGGGCGAGTGCCATGGTGGCCGGGATGAGTGTCATGCGGATGACGAAGGCGTCGATGAGGATTCCGGCCGCCAGCGCGAAGCCGGCCTGCTTGATCATGGGCTGGGCGTTGAAGACGAACCCCGCGAAGACGGAGACCATGATGGTGGCGGCCGCGAGGACGACGGAGCTCGCGCGTGCGAAGCCGGTGACGGTGGCGCTGCGCGCGGTCAAGCCGTGCACATGTGTCTCTCGAATGGAGGTCACGAGGAACATCTGGTAGTCCATGGCGAGGCCGTAGAGGACGCCGGTGATGATGATGGGCAGCAGGCTCACAACCGGAGCGGTGGCGTCGAGGCCGATGAGGCTCTGCAGCCAGCCCCATTGGAATACGGCCGTGGTGAGGCCGAAGGTGGCGGCGATGCTCAGGAGGAAGCCGAGGGTGGCCATCACGGGGACCATGAGGGAGCGGAAGACCAGGAGGAGGACGATCAGGGAGAGTCCGAGGACGGTCGCCAGGTAGACGGGCAGGGCGTCGGCGAGCCGGTCGGAGACGTCGATCGCGAGTGCCGTGAAACCGGTGATGCCGATGACCGCGCCGTGGGCTTTGCCGATCTCCGTGCTCTTGCCGCGTACGGCGGTGACGAGGGCCTTGGTCGCGTCGTCGTTCGGACCGCTGCCGGGTACGAGGCTGAGGCGTTGTCACGTTGTTGGCAGTGTGACTGCCTGACGGTGCGTCGGGGCAGGGTGAGCTTGGGAGCCGGGCCTGTGCTCAGGCCGCGGTGGCGAGGCCGGCGACGCCGGTGATCTGGTCCCAGATGGCGAAGCGGATGGTCATCTCGGCTCGGTAGTCGTGGGCGGGCATCAGATGGCGGCGTGGCCGGAAGTGGGGCGAGATACCGCTGAACGCGGACAGGAACCGCTGGGCCCCGCCGATGCTGTGGAAGCCCTTCATTGCGCGTTCACGCTGCCTCGTGGGCTGGTGGCTGTTCTCCGCCCGGCTGTTCAGGCCCTTGTGCGAGCGGTGTTCCACCGAGGACATGACCTCGCGGTGGGCGGCGCCGTAGGAGCGGAGCTTGTCGGTGACGATCACCCGCGGCACCGCACCCGTCCTCTTCAACAGGCGGCGGAAGAAACGCCTGGCCGCGGCCTTGTCCCGGCGGTTCTGCACCAGAATGTCCAGCACCATCCCGTCCTGGTCGACGGCCCGCCACAGGTACTTCTGCTCACCGTTGATCTTGATGAAGACCTCGTCCAGGTGCCACTTGCCCCCAGGCCGAGGCTGCCGGCGGCGCAGCGCGTTGGCGTAGGCCGGCCCGAACTTGGCGCACCAGCGGCGCACCGTCTCGTAGGAAACGGTCACGCCGCGCTCGATCATCAACTCCTCGACCTCGCGGTAGGACAGCGGGAAGCGGTGATACAGCCACACACAGCGGGAGATGACCTCGACCGGGTACCGGTGCCCCTTGTACGACAGCGACACGGACCCCACAGACAACCCCCTCCAGCACGATCAACCAGAAGATCATCCCACCGGTCAGCCAACGTGACAGTGCCGTCGGCGGAACTCCCCGATCATCCCCGTCGACCAAGCTGCCGCACCGGGAAACTCCAAGATCCCCGACAGAGTCAAGCTAAGGTCGCCGACACGATCCGCACCTGGGACCGCGACTACCGAGGCCACGAGGCCACCTTCGAGATCCAGCACCTCGACGCTTCCGCGACCAAGCCGCGCCCAGGCCGCTTCGTCCTCGACACGCCGCTCAACCGCAACCTCGTCGAATGGAACTGACAACGGCCCGTAAAGACAACTGCCCATAGGCGAGGGGCAGTGCCCGTCGGCCGTTGCGACGGGCACCGCCCCCGCTCGTCCACCCAACATCACGTCAACGTCGCCCGAGGGGACCACGGATCCAAACGGCCCAATAGCACGACGTTTTCCGCTAGTTGCTCGATTCCGCCCCGCCTGCCTCCCGCTGCCGGAGCGGGTGGGGTCCGTGACCGCGCTGGCCTCAAGAGCTGTGGAGCAGAGTGACCAGGGACTGGCCTCCACCGTCTTCAACCAGACGGCGCTCATCGCCTCCGACCTCGACCTTCCAGATCTCGCCCGAACGATCTGCCACCGGCACGCTGCGGCCTACCTGAATGCCTGTCCGCTCCCTGCCATGGCCGCCATCCGCGCACTGGAGCCCCTGGTCAACCTCGCCCGCCTGCAGATCCGCGCCGGCCGGACAGACGGCCGTGAACGGCTGCTGGACTTGTACGAGGCCGTCGGCACCGGTACCGCAGTCTCCTTCGAAGGCATCACCGTGCCGGCCGACCTCACCTCCATCGAGGGCGAGCGACAAGAGGTGCGGGCATGGATATGGCGTGTACTCCTCGCTGACGGCATACGCAGCCTCACCACCGCAAGGCGATGGTCTGAGGCACTGGCACACATCGAAAAACACCGGGGTGTGGGCATCAGGATGCTGGACGGGCGCCAAGTCGCCGTCATGGTGGCTCTCACTTCCGGCCAGATCAACCATGCTCACGAGCTCCTCACTGCTACGGCACCGGGGGAGCCATGGGAACAGGCCGTCACGGCCTGCCTGACGATGCTGTGCCGCCGCGACGCGGGCCAACCAGTCGACGACTCCTTGGCGTCCTTGACGAACACCTTCCTGAATCACAAGGCGAACCCGGGTACGACTGTCTTCGACGTCCGCCTCGGTCTCACCGTCCTGGACGCCGTCGCCCCGGCCGAACACCCTGAGGCCCGCCTCCTCGTCGATGATCTGTGCCGGCGAACAATGGAGACGCGAAACGGGTATGCGGCCCGCGAGATACTGGCCGACCCCGTGTTCGGCGCGCTCGTCAAGGACAGCGAGCGGCAGGACTGCGAGGACCTGCGCCTGAGCTGCGCGCTCGACTCTGGGGTGCTACCAGAAAGGCCCTACCGAGCTCTCGCGATCGCTCTGGGTGCTGCCGAGACGGTGCTCAGCACCTCATTGACAGAAGCGTGGTGAATAAGGGAAACGGCGCACCAGCAAATTGCCCCGCTCCGCCGCGTACCCGTTGACAGTCCAGCAGAGCGTTCGGCGCACTCGCGGACTGAGTCGGTTCACGTATTCAGATCCCCCACGGGAGGATCGCGCAGTTCTGTCTGGGGATCAGCCGGGCCAAGTGGTGGCCGACCTCGCACGTTGCCCAGGGCGGGCAGACGCCGGTCCAGAGCGACGTTACGGCTCCATGAGTTGGTCCTCGCGGCGGCTTCCCGAGCCGTCGTCCGGGGGGCGCTGTTCGCGGGTGCGCGGACATCCCAGGCCTACATCGGGACTTCCCAGGCATGTGCCACGCGCCGTCCTTGTGGAGACTCCACAACCGGGAGTGTGGTGAGTCTTCTTCCTAAGAGGGCGGGGATCTGCCATTGCCGAGGGATGGCCGACTCGGCGGCGACTCGCGGCGCGAGTTCGGAAGCGCGGAAGCGAGGGGGACGCGGGTAGGGCGAGCGGAGCCCTCTGCAAGGACCTGACTACCCGTCAGTAAAGTCAGCATTGGGTCAGCAGGTCAGCGGGCATCAGGGCTGCCGCTGGTCAGCAAAAGGTCAGCATCGGTCGTGGGGAGTCGGTTCGGCGTGGCGCAGAGTTCGTTGCCCAGGGGGATGGGGTCGTTCTTCAAGGAGTGCGGGCATCCGCAGTCGCGGTGGGCGAAGTGCCCCCACCCCTACGCGGTCCGGTACCGGTCGGCCGGTCATGTCCCGCGAGGTGGTGTAGTCACGGCAGCTGTTTCGGTTCCGGTTGTGGGGTGATTTCGGGTTCGGCCGGCTTGGTGGTGAAGAGCTCGGCCATGGAGGCTTCGGAGAAGTAGCGGCGGTCGAAGACCTGCCATTCGTCGTGGAGTTCGGCCAGGACCGCGGCGGCGAGCCGGTCAAGGGCGGCGGGGTTGGGAAAGACCTGGACGACGTCGGCCCGCCGTTTGATCTCCCGGTTCAGCCGCTCCAGCGGGTTGGTCGACCAGATCTTCTTCCAGTGCGCCGGCGGGAAGTCGGCGAACGCGGTGATGTCCGTTGCCGCATCCAGCAGCATCGTCTTGACCTGCGGGAACTGCCGTCCGAGCATGTCGGCGACCACGTTCAGTTGGGTGCGCACCTGCTCACCGGTGGTCTGCGCGAAGATGGTGCGGATGGTCGCGGCGACCATCTCCCCGGAGCCCCTTTCGATCACCGAGAACACGTCCCGGACGAAGTGAACCCGGCACCTTTGCCAGGCCGCACCGAGGAAAACGGTGCGGATCGCGGCCACCAGACCGCTGTGGCTGTCGGAGATGACCAGCTGGACGTTCTCCAGGCCGCGGGCCCGCAGCGAGCGCAGGAACTTCGTCCAGAACGGCTTCGACTCACTGTCGCCGACCATCAGCCCGAGGATCTCGCGGTGTCCGGTGGCGGAGATCCCGGTGGCGATGACCACGGCCTGGGAGACGATCCGGTGGTTGACCCGGGCCTTGCAGTAGGTGGCGTCCAGGAAGACGTAGGGGAAGACGGTGTGCTCCAGCGGCCGCTCCTTGAACGCGGTCAGTTCTTCGTCCAGCTCACCGCAGATGCGGGAGACCTCGGACTTGGAGATCCCGCTGTCCGCACCGAGTGCTTTGACCAGGTCGTCGACCGAGCGGGTCGAGACACCATGCACGTATGCCTCCATCACCACGGCGAACAACGCCCGGTCGATCCGCCGCCGGCGTTCCAGCAGCGACGGGAAGAATGACCCGCTCCGCACCTTCGGGATCTTCAGGTCCAGATCGCCGGCCTGCGTGGTCAGCACCCTGTCCCGGTGCCCGTTGCGCCAGGTCGTGCGCGTCTGGGAGTGCTCGCGCGGCGCGGCACCGATCACCTCGGTGGCCTCGGCCTCGATCAGCTCCTGCAGGATGCGCTCGCACACCACCCTGATTGCTTCAACTCCATCGGCCCGACGTAGTGACTCAAGCAGCCGCATCAGCTCAGACTGGGACAAGGCCATCGCGTGCTCCTCCGGTCGAACTGCCCGTTCACCAGAGAGACTTGCGCGATGGCCTGCCCTTGTTCAGGGAGCATGCACCGCCGGCGGATGCACGCCCCGAGCAGACACCCGCGCGTTCCGGGACCCTGCCCGGCTACACCACTTCACGGGACGCCATCGGTCGGCCGCCGGCAAGCAGGTGGAAGAGTCCGGGTTCGCGAACAAGGACTTGGCCATCGAGCGCTTGACGGAGGTCTACAAGGAGAAGCGGACGGCGAAGCAGGGGCGGCCGAAGGCGGAGCGTATCCGGAAGTACGGGGCGATGCGCTTCGCGGACTACGCTGAGGAGTGGAAGGTTGGCCAGCGGCATTTGGCTGTCCAGTCGGTCAAGCACCTCGACTCGCTGCTGGAGCACCATCTCTACCCCGCACTTGGCAGCCGGCGGATGAACTCCGTCGACCACAAGGTCGTCGACGGATTTATCCGCACCATGGAACGCAACGGGTCGGTCTGGCCACCCAGTCCAACGCCTTCGACAAACTGCGCGCGATCCCCCTCGATGCTCAACGTCTCGGCATCTACCCTGAGAACCCCGTGGCCGGGGTCAAGGCGCCGCAGTACGACCCCGCGCGCGCCGTCATCACCTCCCCGGAGCAGTTGCGCGGGATACGTACCGCCGGCGACGACGCGTTCATGCTGATCGTCGACTTGATGAGCGGCTGCGGCCTGCGCAACGGTGAAGCGGCCGCGGTGAACCTCGGCAACATCGTGGCCGACGACGTGTACCGGGTCAGCGAACAGGTCATGATGGCCACCCGGGAGTACGGACCGCTCAAACACCGGAAGCCGGGGGAGTACCGTGACGTTCCCCTGCCGGCCCGGGTCAGGGAGACGATCGAGTGGTATGCCGAGAGGCACGGAACGGTCGACGGCTACCTGCTGCGCCAGGCAACCGATCCCAGCCGGCCGTACCAGCACTACGCGATGGACAATCAGTGGCGGCGGATCCGGGCGCCAGGCACGGGGCCGGCCAGCGTCTCGCACCCGACCGGTCCGTGCTCGCCTGTCGGGTCCTCGAACCCGACCGGTGGTGCCGCCGCTGCGGTGGCGAGGGGACCGTGCGTGACACGGTGACCAGGCGGCTCGCACATGAGCCGCTCGGCTGGCGGCCCACGACGTTGACGGTCACGATCCGCCGCTGCATCGCGTGGTCCCTGTCGCTCGAGGTCCCGACAGCGGATGACAGTTGCTGACCGGTCTCGTGTCGCCGGACGAGGACGGCGATCACAGCGATCCGGATTTCCCTCAGCCAGGACCTTCTGCGTTTTCGAGCTTGGCCCAAATCCGGGTGATGGCAGCAATGTCATCGTCGTCGAGGGGATCGACAAAGTATTTCTTGACCGAATCCTCGAAAGTTCGTCTGACCGACTCGGCGAACTGCCGTCCGCTTTTGGTGAAGCTGATGAGCGACACCCGCCCGTCGCCTTGGTCGGCGCCACGCTGGAGGTGCCCGGCATCGATCAGATTCTGGACCAACCGTGATGCTCGAGTGGGGCTCACGCTGACAAGTTCGCCAGACAGAACTCGAACCGACTGAGGCTCGGTTTCCAGGAGCCAGCACAGGATCTCGACGGTGCTGAACGAGATCTTGTGCTGGTCCATCAGCGCGGCGTCGATCCGCCCGGTAACTGTGGAGTGGGTGAGCAGCAGCGCAAACCAGCCCTTGACCTGGTCCGGGGAAATGATGCGCGGTTGCGACACGGGTGCCTTCACACCCAGCAGCATACCCGAAAACTGAGTGCCCTCCCACTTAGGTGCGCGCGCACGCATCTGATATGGTGAGCATGTAGTCGCGAGCGGGAGAACAGTCCCGTTTGCGGAGCGCTTCGCACAACCGGCGCGTACTCGCCGGCCCGCGTGCCCCGCAGGGTCGGCGCACCGTTCGGCCGTTCGGCCGACAGAAGGATGAAGGTCAACATGCCCAAGCTTGATGGCAAGGTCGCCGTGATCACTGGAGCAACCTCTGGGATGGGCTTGGCGACGGCCAAGTTGTTCGTGGCCGAAGGCGCCGACGTGCTCATCACCGGACGAGACAGGCGCAGGCTGGATGAGGCGGTCGCCTCCATCGGCCACAACGTGACGGGCGTCCAGGCGGACTCGGGAAATCTCGACGACCTGGCTCGCTTGGCCGAGACCGTGCGGGAGCGTCACGGACGAGTCGACGTCCTCTTTGCGAGCGCCGGCCTCGGATCGGTTTCGGACCCGCTGGGAAGCATCACCCCGGATACGTTCGATGCGCTGGTGGGCGTGAACTTCCGCGGCACTGTGTTCACCGTTCAGTACCTGCTGCCGCTGATGAGCGACGGTGCGTCGATCATCCTGAACGGCACGACCAGCGCGACCAAGGGCATTCCCGGTGCCGGGGTCTACTCGGCGAGCAAGGCCGCCGTGCGTTCACTCGCCCGCACCTGGGCCGCGGAGCTGAAGGTCCGCGGCATCCGGGTGAATGTCGTCAGTCCCGGTTCGATCGACACCGCGCTCTTCAGCACCGTATCCCCCGAGATTCGGGAGCAGATCACCGCCGCCATCCCGCTGGGACGGCTGGGAAGCAGCGAGGAGATCGGGGCTGCTGCGCTGTTCCTGGCCTCCGCGGACGCCAGCTTCATCACCGGCGCAAACCTGGTCGTCGACGGCGGGTTCAGCCAGATCTAGCAGCGAGCGACGACCAGAGAGGCGCCTCATGTCGGCGCTCCGACCTGGCTACTTCCAGGGCGTGCTGCGTTACTCGCCGATCACGACTGGCGTCGCGTTCCTGCCGCTGATGCTCTGCGGCGCCCTGATCCGCGGCGGCACCAGCCTTCATCACGAGGCCGGCCAGCCCGAGCCTCTCGACGGAATCGTCAGCGCCCTGATCTGACGACACGCCGTCGGCGACGACGTCGCGCGTCGCGGCTGACCACACACGAACGACTGAAGGAGACGTCGATGCCTGACTATGGTCATCCCCTGCGTTTCGCAACATTCATCGGTCCCACGAACTCCCCGGCGACCCGTCCGGTCGAGTTGGCGCAGCTCAGTGAGCGGCTCGGTTTCGACTTCGTGACCTTCCAGGATCATCCCTACCAGTCGAGCTTTCTCGATACCTGGACTCTGCTGAGCTGGGTGGCCGCGCGGACCGAGCGCATCGGTCTGTCTGGCAATGTGCTCAACTTGCCGCTGCGTCAGCCCCCCGCCGTGCTCGCCCGCGCGGCCGCCAGCCTCGACCTGCTCTCCGGTGCTCGGATCAGTCTCGGGCTCGGGGCCGGCTTCTACTGGGATGCGGTGCAGGCGATCGGCGGACGTCGATTGACCCCGTTGCAGTCAGTGGCGGCGTTGGGCGAGGCGATCGACGTGATCCGCGGGGTGTGGGACGCCGACGGGCCCGGACGACTGGATGTCGACGGGGAGTTCTATTCGGTCCACGGCGCCGAGCGCGGACCCGCGCCCGCACACGAGATCCCGATCTGGCTCGGAGCCCACAAGCCGAAGATGCAGGCCCTGGTGGGACGCAAGGCCGATGGCTGGTTGCCGTCGCTGCCGGTCCTGGAGCCAGGCGGCCTCCAGAAGGGAAACGCGATCATCGACGACGCCGCGCGGGCCGCTAACCGCGACCCCCGCGAGATCACCCGGCTGCTGAACATCTTCCCGAGTCAGCAGACCGTGGAGGCACTGGCCCAGATGGCCGTCGAGGACGGTGTCAGCGTCTTCATCCTGGCCAGCGACGACCCGGACGTACTCGAACGCTTCGCCGCGGAAACGATCCCCGCCGTACGCGAACACGTCGCCCGCGAACGCTCTTAGCACTCCGCCCCGCGCGGCCAGTGCTCTCGACGCAGCCCACCACACCGGCAAGACCCCTATGACCCAGCAGTTGATCGATAGACAGCAAAGGAAAACGTCATGACCACCATCAGCATCATCGGCTCGGGCAACATGGCCACCGCCATCGGCACCCGGGCGGCGAAGCACGGCCACACCATCGAGCTCATGAGCCGCAACACCGTCAAAGCTCAGGCGCTGGCCGACCAGATCGGCAATGGAGCCACCGTGGGCGTGTTCGGTGCAACGCCGGCAGGTGACATCGTCATCGTGGCCGTCCCGTACACCGGCGCAGTCGACGCGGTCATTCGCTACGACGGCGCGTTGGCCGGCAAGATCCTCGTCGACATCTCCAATCCCTTCAACGCCGACGCCGACGGGCTCGCGACCGTCTCAGGCCGCTCGGCGGCCCAGGAGATCGCCGCTGCCGCCCCCGAGGGCACACCGGTCGTGAAGGCGCTGAACTCGATATTCGGCCACGTCCTCGCTCACGACAAGCCCCTGGACGCGTTTCTTGCCGGCGACGACGCCGAGGCGAAGGCCCAAGTCGCGGCGTTTCTGGAGAGCATCGGCTTGCGGCCTCTCGACGCCGGAGGGCTCCAGATGGCGTCGGTCCTCGAATGGACCGGCCTCCTGCTCATGGGGCTGGCCCGCCACGGCGCCGGCTTCGACATCGCCCTCGGCGCAGAAGTCAACTGAACACATGGCTGTCTCGGCTGCCCCGTGCTGATCGGGTGAGGCAGATGGACGGACGTGTGACTGGTACGGCCTCTGTGATTCGAGGGCGACCGGTGTTCAAGGACGTCGTTCCTAGCCTCGCGCTTTCATGAAGCGGGCTGTCCGGCAGGCGGTCAGGAAAGCAGAAAGTGCCTCTGGCCAGCAAGAATGAGGATTGTCGAGGTCCTTGTTCCTGCCACCGCCGGAGGCACTTCCCAGGTGAAGCACTCTATCGGGTCCTACCCCCGCGTCCGTGTCCAGGACGACGGCCGCCAGGTCGTCTCCCAGGCAGGGTCGGTCCAGCTCGTCGAATCGGTCCGCAAGACCGGTCTTGACCAGGCCATATCCAAGGCTCTGGCTCCGTGGCGCAAACCGCGGGCCGTCCACGGCCCCGGCAAGGCCCTCCTGGACGTCACCCTGGCGGTCGCACTGGGCGGGGACTGCCTCGCGGACGTCGCGATGCTGCGGTGTGAGCCGGCCGTCTTCGGCCCGGTCGCCTCCGATCCGACCATCTTCCGCCTGATCGACACCCTCGCCGCCTCCGGCGACAAAGCCCTGCAGGCCATCCGGTCCGCACGCTCCGAAGTGCGCCAGTGTGCCTGGTCGTTGGCCGGTAAGGACGCCCCGGACGCCGACGGCCAGGTCGTCATCGATCTCGACGGTGTCCTCGTGATCGCCCACTCCGACAAGGAAGACGCGGCCCCGACCTGGAAGAAGACCTTCGGCCATCACCCCTGACGGCCTTCCTCGACCACGGACCAGACAGAACCGGTGAACCCGTCGCCGCCCTCCTCAGGCCGGGAAACGCGGGCTCGAACACGGCAGCCGACCACATCACCACCGCCCAACTCGCCCTGGCCCAACTGCCGAAGCACCACCGGCGGGGACGGCAGACCCTGATCCGCACGGACTCCGCCGGCGGCACCCACGACTTCGTTTCCTGGCTCGCCCAGCGGGGGCGCTGGCTGTCGTACTCGGTCGGCATGGTGATCACCGAAGCGATCCACGAACACGTGCTGAAGGTCCCCGCCTCAGCCTGGACACCGGCCGTCGAGACCGACGGTGAGTCCCGTGACGGGGCCTGGGTGGCCGAACTCACCGGCAAGCTCCTTAACGGCTGGCCCAAGGGCATGCGTCTGATCGTCCGAAAGGAACGCCCCCATCCCGGCGCCCAGTTGAGGATCACGGACGCGGACGGCATGCGGATCACATGCTTCGCGACCACCCCCCCCGACCGGCCGATCGCCGCCCTCGAGTTACGTCACCGGCTGCGGGCCCGGGCCGAGGACCGGATCCGGGCCGCCCGGGCCACCGGCCTGCGCAACCTGCCCCTGCACACCACAGCCCAGAACAAGGTCTGGCTGGAGATCGTCCAGATCGCCCTCGAGCTGCTGGCCTGGATGTCCATGCTCGCCCTCACCGGCAAGGCCCGCCTCTGGGAACCCCGCCGACTGCGATTCCGCCTGTTCTCCGCGGCCGCTCAGCTCGTCACCACCGGCCGGCGCAGGATTCTCCGCCTCACCCGGCACTGGCCCTGGACCCGCGAGATCACCGCAGCCCTCGAACGGCTCGCGCTGCTGGCCACCCTCGGCTGACCAGCAACGTCCACCGTCCCGACGACAACATCGCCCGTCCCGGGCAGTGGAACCCGGCGCCCACCCGATGCGACGACCGGGCCGCTGGCCTGCCCACGGTCAGCTCCGGAAAGCGACAGGGCCCACCGACTCCGTCGGCGGACCCTCAGGAAAGATCGAGGCTGACATCCCTGCGGGTGCGGGGAGCAGCAGTACAGCGAGCCCTTCCGCGGAACGGCCTTGGGAACATCCCCGCGGGTGCGGGAATGTTCCCTACGCGGATGCCCACGGGTACTGCTGGCCTGGCCCCGCGCCGCGGGGATTTTCCCGACAAGACCGCCTACCGGGTCGTCGAGCGGGTCTGCTGCTCCCTGCGCCCGCGGGGATGATCCCCATGGCGGCCTGGCGATGGCGTACACGAAGGCATGCTCCCCGCCCCCGCGGGGATGATCCCAGCGGAGTGGCAGACGGCTGGCCATCTGCTCCCCTTGCCCGCGGGCATGTTCCCTGGAGAAGGCGTTCACGGCGAAGGGGTACGCATTGCTCCCCGCGCCCGCGGGGGATGTTCCCGATCCGGCCTGGGGTCTGGCCGCCTGATTCTCCTGCTCCCGGACCCGCAGCGATGATCCCAGCCCGGCCAGCAGGTCTCCTGCGCAGGTTGCCTGGTGTCACGAGCGGGGACCGTCGGAGTGTTGCGTTTGTGGAGACCCGATAACTGGGTCTGCGGTCAGCATGGTTCCCAGGGGGGTGGGGATTTTCGCGCGCTAGGAGGAGCGGTTCGTAGGTGGCTCGCGGTGCGAGTCCGAGAGCGCCGAGGTCAGCGTGGCGCGTGACGCGAGGGTGGAGCCTTCCCGGAGAACCTGATGACCCGTCAGTAAAGTCAGCATTGAGTCAGCATCAGTCCGATCAAAGCTGACTACGGCTGGCGAATCCTGCACTTCGAGGGGCGATGGAACGGGCGGTGTTATGTGGTTTTGCTCTCGCTATCTTGATGAACCGGGCGGGGCGTCTTTCGCCTCGCCCGGTGGTGCGTTTGCAGGGTCGCGAAATCCCAGCTCAGCGCACTCTTCCCCGTGGTTTCAGCGGCACCGGCGGCAGTTCGGGGGCGGGTAGAGGCGCTCCGTCGTAACCCTTTACTTCCCCAAATCTCGACCCGCTCATCCAGTCCTCGCGGGCCTGTTTGATGTCGTCCTCGGTACGCCCGACGAAGTTCCACCACATCACGAGCTCCTCCTCGAACGGCTCGCCGCCCAGGAGCATGATCGCCGCGTCCGAATCGGCGCGCAGGGGGAGCTCGGAGCGGCCGCAGCCCAGGTAGAGCATCGAGCCGGGGAGTACGGGCACGCCGTCGACGTGTACCTCGCCGGACATCGCCAGTACGCCGTACTCGAAGTCGGGCTCAAGCGGCAGCCGCAGCTCCGCGCCGTTCGTGAGCGCCAGGTCCGCGCCGACGATCGGGGTGAACGTCGTGCCCGGGGAGGGCGCGCCGTCGAGGGAGCCGAGGATGACCGTGGCGGTGAGGCCGGGGGCGGTGACCTTCGGCAGGTCGGCGTGGTGTTCGAACCTCGGGTCCGTGTGCCGGTGGGAGTCCGGGAGCGCCACCCACAGCTGGGCCCCGTGCAGGAACCGGGCGTGCGACCTGGGGCTCTCCTCGGAGTGGCTGATCGCCCGGCCCGAGGTCATCAGCCCGAGCTCGCGGGGGCGGATCGTCTGCAGGCTGCCGGTCGAGTCGCGGTGCAGCACCTCGCCCTGGTGCAGCCAGCTCACCGTCTGCAGCCCCATGTGCGGATGCGGCGGCACCTGCATCCCGGGCTCGTCGGCGATGTCGTCGGGGCCGTAATGGTCGACGAACGCCCAGGCGCCGATCATGCGGCGGCCCAGGTTCGGCAGCAGCCGGCGTACCTCGGTCGACTCGCCGAGTTTCACGTGGCGGGGGCTCAGCAGCTCGCGGACGGGTTCGGCGACGACGAATCCGCGGCCGCCGCACACGCTCGGTACGGGCGCGCGGTCAAGGTTGCTCATGCCGCCAAACTTAGCGGCCGGAGGTCCCGGTTGCCGAGCGGTCAGCCGGTCGTACGGAACCCGTCCCGCACGTTGTCGAAGACCGGCCGGTAGGTCTCCCACTTGGCGTCCGGCGCGGAGAGGTAGATGTCGTACTCCCGGCCGCCCTCGCGGCCGTAGCCCAGGTCGATGGCGCGGAAGACGCGGACCCGGCCCTGGAAGGTGAACTCCCAGATCGCGGCCGGCTGCCCGCGGAAGGCGGTCCGCTGCATCCGCAGTCTGCGGTAGGTCGAGTAGTTGACCTTGGTGTTGGCCTCGATGTCGGCGAAGTGCGTGATCGGGTCGGCGCCGGCCGGTTCCACCGTGCCGACGGTGACGCCGGCCAGACCGGTCGGGTCCTTGTAGGTGACCTCGTCGGTGGCCCGGGTGCCGGCCGTCCAGCCGTCGGGGACCGGGAAGGAGACGCCGAGCTCTTTGTCGGTGATGAGGCGGTAGCCCTGGGGGAGGGGAGAGGGCGAGGTGCTCGTCGGCGCGGCGGCCGGGTGCTTCTTCGCCGCCGAGTGCGGACCGGGTCCGTGCAGAAGCGTTACTGCCGTCACCGCGGCCGCCGTCGACACCACGATGCCGGCCGCCAGGGCGACGCGCCGACCACGCCGGGCGCGCCGTCGGCCCCGGCCACCCCGCTCCTGCACGGGCTCGGCCGGCCGCACCACCTCCGTCTCGGCTCCCGACCAGGTCGCCAGCAGGGCCCGTTCCACCTGTTCGGCAGCGGGCCGCTGCGCCGGATCCTTGGAGAGCAGCAGCTCGACAAGCGGCTCCAGCGGACCCGCCTGCTTCATCGGCTCGACGGGGTCGGTGACGATGGCGTACACCGTCTCCATCGCCGTGTCGCGCTTGAACGGCGGCCGTCCCTCCACCGCCTGGTACAGCGTGGACCCCAGGGACCACAGGTCCGAGGCCGGTCCCGGGGTCAGCCCGCGCAGCCGCTCCGGCGCCATGTAGGGGATCGAGCCGACCATCTGACCCGTCTGGGTGAGTGTCGACGAACCGGCGGTCAGGGCGATGCCGAAGTCGGTGAGCACCACCCGGTCGTCCGGGCCGAGCAGTACGTTGCCGGGTTTGACGTCCCGGTGCAGGACACCGGCGGCGTGCGCGGCGCGCAGGGCGGCGACCATGCCGAGGCCGATCCGGGCGGCCTCCTCGGGCGGCAGCGTCCGGCCGCCTTCCAGGAGGTCGGCGAGGGCGGGCTCGGGCACGTACTCCATGACGATGCAGGGGCGGCCGTCGTCGTCCACCACGTCGTGCACGACGACGACATTGGGGTGGACGACCCGAGCGGCACTGCGCGCCTCGCGGCGGGTGCGTTCGTACAGGGTGGCCAGTTCGTCGTCGGAGAGGTGGGGGCGGGCCTGGATCAGCTTCAGCGCGACCTGCCGGGCCAGTACCTCATCGTCGGCCCGCCACACCGTGCCCATGCCGCCGCGGCCGATCCGTTCGGTCAGCCGGTACCGCCCGGCGACCAGCCGCCCTTCGTCCGACACCGCCCCGTCCTCCGCCAGCTCTGTCCGTGTTCGACGAGTCCCGTCACGATAACCGCCCGTTCCTGATCACCTGCACGGATCTGCCGGAGGCCCGGGCGTCCTGCCTGTGAAGGCACGGCCGTCCGGGCTCCTTCCCTTGCGAATCGACAGGGGAGGCCTTCGGGCGGCTGCGATTCACGGCCCTGGCTTCTCCTGGGTGTGCGCCGGTTCACTGTGGCGTGGTGCGGCACCGGCGTCGTACGTCAGCGCGCCGTCAGCTTCCACAGGTGGTCGGCGGTGCCGTTGTCGTCCCACTGGAGGACCTGGGCGCCGGACGAGGTGCTCATGCTGTTCACCCCGAGCAGCAGCCCGCTGTTGTAGTTGGCGATCTTGTAGTAGCCGTCGCCGGACGGGACCAGTTGCCACAGGTGGTCGGCGGTGCCGTTGTCGCCCCAGATCAGGGCCGTGCCGCCGTCACTGGTGCTCATGCTCGTGATGCCGAGGAGCAGCCCGCTCGCCTGCTGCTGGATCTTGTAGAGGCCGTTGCCCGCCGCCACCAGGGTCCAGTTCTGGTCCGTGCCGGTGGTGGAGGTGGCCTGGACGACGGCGGTGCCCTGGGCGGTGCCCGCGCCGCTGGTGTCCAGGGCGAGGCCGCTGTTCTTGTTGGTGATCTGGTAGCGCCCGGCCAGCGAGGTGGCGGTGCCGCTCGGGGTGATCGTCAGGTGGTAGCCGTCGGAGGCGTTCATCGTGACGGGCACGGTGATCGAGCCGCCGCTGACCGTGTAGGCGGTGTCGGAGATGGTGACGGGGCCCGAGACGGCGGTCGTACGGCCCTTGGACGGTGTGTACTCCAGCTTGACGTGCACGGTGCTGCCGAAGGCGGAGAGCGACGACAGTCCGTTGACGGTCACGGCACAGGAACCGGCGCAGCCGCCGGTGACTACGCTGATCTGGTTGCCCGAGCCGTTGAGGGAGGCGAAGCCGTCGATGCCGGTCTGCGCCGGAGGCGTGGTGACCAGCATGTTGCCGGACATGTCGCCGTACCACTTGTAGAGCCAGTACGCGCCGTTGGGCGAGCCACCGGTGTCGGTGAGGGTGTCGCCGAGGGTGCCGTAGTGGTTCCAGAAGGCCAGCTCGGCGTCATGGACCCCCGCCCGCTCGAACTTGGCGACATAGCTCGCCAGCGGTCCGGGGACGCCGACCTCGCTGGTGGTGCCGTACTCCTCGATGGCGATCGGGCGGGCGCTGAGGCCGAGGCTCGACTCCAGCGCCCGGTAGTCGGCCACGTGCGCGGCGATGTTCGCGCTGCTCTGGAGCTCGTGCCAGCTGATGATGTCGGGCACCGCGTTGTTCGCGATGGCGTCCTGGAGGAAGGACTTCATCTTGCTGTCGGTGTACGTCGCGAAACTGGGCCCCTGGATGGGCGTGCCGGTGTCCTTCGCCCGCACCTCCTTGTACGTCCGCGACCAGCCGTCGTCGAAGGCGCCGGCCGCCGAGGTGTCCCAGGTGCCCTCGGGCTCGTTCCACAGTTCGTAGGCGCTGATATTGGTGGCGCTCGACGCCTTCACGGACGCGACCTGCTTGTCCACGGCGGCCAGCCAGTCGCTCCAACTCACCCACTTGTAGGGGAAGTCGGGATACCAGTCCGGCATCCGCACGACCACCTTGGCACCGGCCTTGGCCGCCTCAGGGGCGACGACCAGGGCGTCACCGCCGGGGCTGGACTCGCCGTTGGGCAGTTGGCTGCCGCCGGGCGCCATCTGCACGAACGTGTTCGGCTTCAGCGGCTCCACCAGGCTGTCCGCCGGGACGCTCGCGGTGTCCAGGCCGTACAGGCTGCCCGTGGCCACGTGGGTGACCGAGCGCAGGGTCTGGTTCGCGTTCACCACGAGGGTGGTCGACGAGGTGGGTGCCGCCTGGGCGGGGGCCGTGGTGCCGAGGGCGGCGGTGAGGGCCACGGCGCCCAGGGCGGCTCTGAAAGGGGTGCGGCTCATGACATGGGTCTCCTCACGGAGTTAGGGGAATCAAGCGGTGAGCAGGGAGGAATCCGGCGGTGATCAGTCCTTCACCGCGCCCGAGGTGACGCCCGCGGCCACGTAGCGCTGGGCGAGGACCAGGAGGACGGCCGCGGGGACCGACGCGACGACGGCGGTGGCCATGATCGCGTTCCACTCCTGGTTGTTGTTGCCGATGTACTTGTAGATGCCGAGGGTGATCGGCTTCCAGTCGCCGCCGCCGTCCAGGGTGTTGGCGAAGACGAAGTCGGACCAGGCCCACAGGAAGCCGAACAGCGAGACGGTGACGATCGCGTTGCGGCTCAGCGGGAGGACGACCGAGCGGAAGGTGCGCCAGGTGCCGGCGCCGTCGATCCGGGCGGCCGAGATCAGCTCGCCGGGGATGCCCGACATGAACGCGGTGAAGATCATGACGCCGAAGGGCACGGCGATGGTGGAGTCCGCGATGATCAGCCCCCACCAGGAGTTGAGCAGTCCGAGGTCCAGGAAGATGCCGTAGAACCCCATCGCCATGACGATGCCCGGGATCATCTGGGCGATGAGCAGGGCCAGACTCAGGGCGCCGCCGGCTCGCGGCCGCAGCTTCGCCAGTGCGTAGCCGGCCGGGGCGGCGATCAGGAGCGTGAGGGCTACCGTGCCGAGCCCGATCAGCAAGCTGGTGCCCAGGTAGGGGAGTTGGTCGTCGAGGACCGCCCGGTAGCCCTCGAAGGTCGGATGCAGCGGGAGCAGGTCCGGCGGGTCCTTGCGCATGTCCTGCTGGGGGGTGAGGGACACGTTGAGCATCCAGTACACCGGGAACAGCATCAGCGCCGTGAGGAGGAGACCCAGCACGGTGTAGCCACGGGACTTCATGTCTCCTGCCTCCTCTGGACGCGGACGTAGAGGAGGCCGAAGACCAGTGCGATGAGGATCAGGATGTTGCCGACGGCGGCACCGGGACCGAACTTGGGCAGCAGCGTGCCGAAGCCCAGCTGGTACGACCAGGTCGCCAGGGTGGAGGAGGCGTCGCCCGGACCGCCCTTGGTCATGATCCAGATCAGGTCGAAGACCTTGAGGGTGTAGACGAGCCCGAGCAGCAGGGTGATCGCCGACACCGGGCGCAGCAGCGGGAAGGTGATCCGGCGGAACTGCTGCCAGGCGCCGGCCCCGTCGAGGGCGGCCGCCTCGTACAGCTCACCGGGGATGTTCTGCAGTCCGCTGTACAGGATGACCAGGTTGAAGGGGATGCCGATCCAGATGTTGGCGACGATCACCGAGGCCAGCGCCCAGTCCGGCGAGGTCAGCCAGCCGACCGGGTCGATGCCGAAGAAGTGCAGGAAGTAGTTGACCACCCCCGACTCGCTGTTGAACATCCACGACCAGGTCGACGCCGACACGATCAGCGGCAGCAGCCAGGGGATCAGGAACAGCGCCCGCAGCACGGTCGACAGCCGGAAGTGCCGGTTGAAGAAGACCGCCAGGGCGAGACCGGCGGCGTACTGGAAGACGATCGAGACGAAGGTGAAGACCATCGTGTGCCGCATCGCGGGGCCGAAGGTCGGATCGTCAAGCACCGTCCGGAAGTTGTCCCAGCCGGAGAAGGGCGCGTCGCCCGCCACGAAGGACCGGACGGTGTAGTCGCGCAGGCTCAGATCGAGGTTGCGGTAGAGGGGGTAGACGTAGAAAGCGGCGAGGTAGGCGAGCAGGGGGAGGACGAAGGCAAGCGCGGTCAGCCGATGCCGAAGGGCGGGGGACATGCGAACTCCCAGGTGTGTACCGCCCCGATAGGGGCGCGGGGAACTGCGCGACAAGCCCCCACCGACCCGCAGATTGACAGCCACCGTCAGCCCTTGTGCGCCGCAGCCTGCGCAGCTTCCAGCGCATCCTGCGGGCTCTTGCTGCCGGACAGCGCCGCCTGCACCGCGGTCCACATCGGCTGCGAGATGGTCGGGTACTTGGTGCCGAGACCGCCGCTGGTACGGCCCCGGGCCGCCGCGACCGCCGCCACCCAGGGCTTCAACTCCTGGTTCTTCTTCACCTGTTCGGCCTGTACGGCGGCGGTGGGCGCCACGTACATCAGCGTGGTGTCGGTGGGCAGCAGGTTGGAGTCGCTGGTCAGACAGCCGACGATCTTCTTGCTGAAGTCGTAGCGCGAGGTGTCCTTCTGCACGGGCACGGTCACGAACTCGCCACCCGTCGGTACCGGCGCCGAACCGCCGCTCTGCCCGGGGATGTTGACGACCCCGTACGGGAAATCGGCCTTGTCGGCGTTGCCGAGCTGCCAGGTGCCGTTCTCGCTGAACGCGTAGTCCCCGGTGGCGAACTCCTGCCAGCTGGTGGTCTGGGTGTTCTGCAGCACGTCCTTCGGCGCGTACCCCGCGTCCACCCACTGCTTCCACAGCGACAGCGCCGCAACCCCCTTGGCGGAGTCCAGCTTGGTGAGGTCGCCGCCCGCGCCCCAGAACCAGGGCAGGAACTGGAAGCTGCCCTCCTCCGTGTTGATCGCCGAGAACGTGATCCCCTTCTTCCCGGCCGCCTTGACCTTCTTCAATGCGGCCGTGAGCGACGCCCAGTCCTTGACCGAGGCCGGATCGACACCGGCGGCCGAGAGGACCTTCTTGTTGTAGTAGAGCGCGAGGGTATTGGCCCCGATCGGAACGCCGTAGGAGGCGCCGTCGATCGTGCCGGCGCCGATGATGTTCTGCTGGATCGACGAGGTGTTCAGACCGAGGTCGCTCGTCTTGTTGAGGATCCCCGCCTCCACCAGCGTCGAGACCACCGGGTTGTCGACCAGCATCACGTCCGGCGCGTTGCCCTGCTGCGCGGCCAGCAGCGCCTTGTTGCCCAGGTCGGTGGTGTCGTACGCGGTCCGCTTGAGCTTCACCCCGGCCGCGGTGCCGCACGCGGTGACCCGCTTGCCCCAGTCCGAGGAGGCGTCGAACTGCGGGTACGGGTCCCAGAAGGTGTACGTCCCGCCGGCCGAGGACGACGATCCCGAGGAGCCGGAACCGCCACCGCAGGCGGTGAGAGGGAGAAGGGTCGCCATGGCGACGACCAGGAGGGTACGGCGGATGGGTATCACGGGGTGACCTCGTTGTCGTAGTGCGGGGGTGGGTCAGGAGGTGGGGAGCCAGACGCGCATGCTGCCGTCTTCGCGGTTGGCCCAGACGGGGTACGGGACCGCGGTCAACTCGACCGGCTCGCCGTCGGGTTCGGGGTCGGAGCCGGACGCGGTCGGGTACGGCCACCAGCCCCGGTCGGGGATGCGGCGCCGTCGCCCGGCGGCCACCACGGTGGTGACCCCGCCGAGCAGGTCCGGGCGGTGCTTCACGGCGAGCGGACGGGACGGGTCGAGGACGATGTCGTCCAGACCGCCGCCCGGATGATCGGCTTGTTCCAGGCAGTGGACGAGCGGCCCGCGCTCGATCGCCACGCAGCCGCGTACGGCGTCCACGCGTGGGTCGGCGGCGGTGAGCCGGGGCTCCAGGACGAGTTCCAGGACCACGCGGTCGCCCGGCGTCCAGGTCCGCGACAGCCGCAGCCAGCCGTCGTCCACGGGGAAGTCGTACGTCTCCTCGCCGCACCGCACCCGGAACTCGCGGCACCACTGCGGGATGCGCAACGACAGCGTCCAGGGGCTGTCGGCCGGGGTCTCCTCGACGGTGAAGGCGATGGTGCCGTGCCAGGGATAGTCGGTCTCGGCGCGTACCCGGACCTGGTCGGTCCCGTACGTCCCGGTGACGAACTGGTGGATCTGCAGGCCCTGTTCGTCGCTCGACGCCAGGTAGTGCTGCAGGCTCGCCAGCAGCCGCATCACGTTGGGCGGGCAGCAGGCGCAGCGGAACCAGCGGGTGCGGCGGGCCGACTGGTCGCCGCCGGTGTCGGTGTGGCCGTCGCGGACCTGGAGCGGGTTGACGTACAGCCACCGCTCCCCGTCCAGGGAGACCCCGGCCAGGAAGCCGTTGAAGAGGGTGCGTTCGATCAGGTCGGAGTAGCGGGCCTCGCCGGTGAGCAGGGCCAGCCGCCAGCTCCACTGGACGGAGGCGATCGCGGCGCAGGTCTCGCAGTAGGCACGCTCGTTGGGGAGTTCGTACGGGTCGCCGAAGTCCTCCTTGTCGTGGTGCGCGCCGAGCCCGCCGGTGAGATGGGTCTTGGTGGTGGTCATGGCCCGCCACAACCGCTCGCCCGTGGACCGGAGTTCGGCCTCCCCGGTCTCCGCGGCCAGGTCGGCGGCCGCCGCGAGCAGATACAACTGCCTTACGGCATGGCCCTCGACGTCGGTCGCCTCGCGCAGCGGGACGCGGTCCTGGCAGTAGGCCTCACCGCCGAGCAGGCCATGGCCGTGCCGGTCCACGAAGTAGCCGGCCAGGTTCAGATAGCGTCGCTCACCGGTCTCCCGGTACAGCTCCACCAGAGCCGTCTCGACCTCCGGATGGCCGTCGATGCCGTCGAGAGGCTTGCCGCTGCCGGGCAGGCCGAACACGGAGTCGAGATGGTCGGCGAACTTCCGTGCCACGTCGAGGAGTTCGGGGCGGCCGGTGGCGCGGTGATGGGCGACGGCGGCCTGGATCAGATGGCCCGCGCAGTACAACTCATGGCCCCAGCGCAGGTCCTGGTACCGCTCACCGCCCTTGACCAGTTGGAACCAGGTGTTGAGATAGCCGTCGGGCTGCTGAGCGGCGGCCACCAGGGCGACGATCCGGTCCACCTCCGCGGCCAGCGCTTCGTCGTCCTCCTGGGCGAGTTGCCAGGAGGCCGCCTCCAGCCACTTGTAGACGTCCGTGTCGACGAACGGGTACGCGCCCCGGAACTCGCCCTCGGCCGTGCCGGCCGCCAGCCGCAGGTTGTGCAGGTTCCCGGCGGACTCCAGCAGGTCCGGGCCCTGCGGGAGGGAGACCCTGGCATTGGTGGTGCGACGCTCGTGCCAGAAGCCCGCGCCGATGGTGGCGGCCGCCGGGCGCAGCGCCGTACGGGCGTCGGGGGTGAGACGGACGGGGCCGACGGGGGAGGGCAGGGCGGAGCGGGTGCGGGGCATGGCTCTCCGGGGTGAGGAGGGGACTGGGCGCCTCGGCGCCAGTGCTGTCGATATGTCGAACACCGTCTGGAGCATCGTGCGTGACGCGGCGAGGAACTATTTTGCGCAACCGTTTTCTCGCCGAGAAGTACAGGGCAGGCGAGGGGAGGGGTCAAGACGCCCGGCACAGATTTTTCAAGTTGCCCGGCAGGTCTGGCACTGCACTCGGCAGGCTGCGAGGATGTCAGGCGGCTTTGCCGCCGTGAGACGGTCGGCCCAGTCGAGAAACCGTCTAGGAAAAGGTTTGCCCGTGACCTCTGCTGCAGGCTCTCCGCCCACCGGCCGGGCCAGGCTCGCCGATGTCGCCGCACTCGCCGGCGTCAGCGTGGGCACGGCGTCCAAGGCACTGAACGGAGCCGGCAGGATGCGCCCGGAGACCAGGCAGCGGGTGCTCGACGCGGTGGAGGAGCTCGGCTTCCGGCCCAACCAGCACGCACAGAGCCTGCACAGTGGCCGCAGTTGGACGGTCGGCCTGATGACGACGGACGGCATCGGCCGCTTCAGCACCCCGGTCCTGCTCGGCGCCGAGGACGCCCTCGGCGCCGGGAAGATCTCCGTCCTGCTCTGCGACACCCGCGGTGACGCCATCCGCGAGCAGCACCATCTGCGCAACCTCACCGACCGGCGGGTGGACGGCATCATCGTCACCGGCCGTCGTACCGACCCCCGCCCGCCCCTCACCGGCATCGACCCGGCGATCCCCGTCGTCTACGCCCTCTCACCGTCCACCGACCCCGCCGACACCTCCGTCGTCACCGACGACCGCGGCGGAGCCCATCTCGCGGTGGAACACCTGCTGGCCACCGGCCGTACCCGGATCGCCCATGTCACCGGGCCCGAGCACCACCAGGCCGCCCGCGACCGAGCCCGGCACGCCGTCGAGCACCTGGCCGGGGCCGGCCTCGAACTCGCCACCGGGCGGGTGCACTTCGGGGAGTGGAGCGAGGCCTGGGGACGGCGGGCCGCCGACGCCGTGCTGCGGACGGCGCCCGACACGGACGCGGTCTTCTGCGGCAACGACCAGATCGCCCGCGGCGTGGCGGACGCACTGCGCGAGCGCGGCAAGGAGGTGCCGGGGGACATCGCCGTCGTCGGCTACGACAACTGGGACACGATGGCGCTCGCCTGCCGCCCGCCCCTCACCACCGTCGACATGAACCTGGCCGAGATCGGGCGGATCGCCGCGCTGCGCCTGCTCCAGGCCATCGACGCCGAGCCCGATCCGGGCGTGCACACCGTGCCGTGCCGACTGGTGGTGCGCGAGTCCAGCTGACCCGCAGTTCACCCGAGGGGGGTCAGTCGGCTGTTGGCTGCCGGGCCGCCCACAGGCCGCGGACATGGCCCAGGTGACGGGTCATGACCTCGCGCACGGCCGCCTCGTCGCGGGCCAGCAGGGCGTCCAGGAGCTCCAGGTGCTCCTCGGCGGAGGCCTTCAGACGCCCGGCCGCCACCAGCGCCGTCAGCCCGTACAGCCGCGAGCGCTGCCGCAGGTCCCGTACGACCTCGACCAGATGGTCGTTGCCCGCCAGAGCCAGCAGCCCCAGATGGAACGTCAGGTCCGCCTCGACGTAGGCGATGAGGTCACCCTTCACGGCCGAGGCGACGATCTCCAGGGCGACCGGGCGCAGCGCCTCCAGGTCGGCGGTGTCGGCGGTGGCCGTGAGGCCGACGGTCGTCGGGATCTCGATCAGGGACCGGACGTGGGTGTACTCGTCGAGCTGCTTCTCGGAGACGGCGGTGACCCGGAACCCCTTGTTCGGAACGATCTCGACCATGCCCTCCTTCACCAGTTCGAGCATCGCCTCGCGCACCGGGGTCGCGGAGACGCCCAGACGGGGTGCGAGCCCCGGCGCCGAGTACACCTCGCCGGGGCGCAGCTCACCGGAGATCAGCGCGGCGCGCAGTACATCCACGACCCGTTCCCGGAAGTTGGGTTTCCGGCCGCCGAGCGCGGGGATGGCGGGAGCGGGGACGGGCGGGCTGCTGGGCCGGTCGGCCATGGCGGAACTCCTGGGAAAAACGGGAGAGACGGGAGGTACGGGAGAGACGGGAGAGACGGAGAGATACAGGGCGATCAGAGTACGAAGCCCGCCGGGAACGGGTCGGTGGGGTCCAGCAAGTACTGGGCGGTTCCGGTGATCCATGCGCGGCCCGTGAAGCTTGGCAGGACAGCGGGGACGCCCGCGACCTCGGTGGTGCCGAGCAGCCGGCCGGTGAAGCGGGTGCCGATGAAGGACTCGTTGACGAACTCGGCTTCGAGGGGGAGTTCGCCGCGGGCGTGCAACTGGGCCATCCGCGCGCTGGTGCCGGTGCCGCACGGGGAGCGGTCGAACCAGCCGGGGTGGATCGCCATCGCGTGCCGGGAGTGACGGGCCGTGGAACCCGGCGCGATCAGGTGGACATGATGGCAGCCCCGGATGGACGGGTCCTCCGGATGCACCGGCTCCCCCTCGGCGTTGATCGCCTCCATCAAGGACAGCCCGGCGGCGAGGATGTCGTCCTTGCGGGCCCGGTCGAAGGGCAGACCGAACTCGTCGAGCGGGAGGATGGCGTAGAAGTTGCCGCCGTATGCCATGTCATATGTCACCGTCCGCCCGTCGGCGAGGGTGATCTTGCGGTCGAGTCCGACGGCGAAGGACGGCACGTTCCTGAGGGTCACGTGCCTCGCGGCGCCGTCCTCCACCGCGACCTCGGCGACGACGAGACCGGCCGGGGTGTCGAGCCGGATGGTGGTGACCGGCTCGACGACCTCCACCATCCCGGTCTCGACGAGGACGGTCGCCACACCGATCGTGCCGTGCCCGCACATCGGCAGATAGCCGCTGACCTCGATGTAGACCACGCCCCAGTCGCAGTCCGGCCGGGTGGGCGGCTGCAGGATCGCGCCGCTCATCGCCGAGTGCCCGCGCGGCTCGTTCATCAGCAACTGCTTGATGTCGTCGCGGTGTTCACGGAAGTACAGCCGCCTCTCGTTCATGGTCGCGCCGGGGACGGTCCCGATCCCGCCGGTGATCACGCGGGTGGGCATGCCCTCGGTGTGCGAGTCGACGGCGTGCAGGACGAGTTTGCTGCGCATGACACTCCTGGAGAGTAGGTCGGGGGCCGGCTACGTCAGTCCGTTTCGGCTACCGCCGTCCGTGTCGGTCACGACAGTCCGGCCGCGACGGCCTTCTCGGTGGCCGCGCGGATCACGGCCTCCTGCTCGGGCAGCAGCGGCACCCGTGGCGGGCGGCAACTGCCGCCGTGGCGGCCGACGACGTCCATGGACAGCTTGATGGCCTGTACGAACTCGACCTTGGAGTCCCAGCGCAGCAGCGGATGCAGCTGCTCGTACAGCCGCTTGGCGGTATCCAGGTCCCCGCTGACAGCCGCGTGGTACAGCTCCACCGTCGCGGCCGGCAGGGCGTTCGGATAGCCGGCCACCCAGCCCTTGGCGCCGGCGAGTGCGAGCTCCAGCAGGACGTCGTCGGCACCGATCAACAGGTCCAGATCCGGGGCCACTTCGGCCAACTGGTAGGCGCGCCTGACATCGCCCGAGAACTCCTTGACGGCGTGGATGTACCCCTCGCCGTGCAGCTTCGCGAGCAGTTCCGGTACGAGGTCGACCTTGGTGTCGATGGGGTTGTTGTACGCCACGATCGGCACCCCCGCCTTCGCGACCTCCGCGTAGTGCGCCAGCACCGACCGCTCGTCGGCGCGGTAGGCGTTGGGCGGCAGCAGCATCACGGCCTGGCAGCCGGCGTCCCGGGCCTGCTCCGCCCAGCGGCGGGCCTCGGCCGAGCCGTAGGCGGCGACCCCGGGCATGACCCGGGCCCCGCCGATCGCGGCCACGGCGGTCTCCACGACCCTGGCGCGCTCCTCGGGGGTGAGTACCTGGTACTCGCCGAGGGAGCCGTTCGGTACGACGCCGTCACAGCCGTTCCCGACCAGCCAGTCGCAGTGCTCGGCGTACTTGTCGTAGTCCACGGTCAGGTCGTCGGTGAGCGGGAGCGCGGTGGCGACGAGGACACCGTGCCAGGGGCGGGTCTGGGGGGTGATGGTCATCGGGCTCCTTCGGTGTGATGTGACATATCACTGATGGTCAACGTCAACGTCAACGTCAACGGCATCGGCTTCGGCTTCGGGATCGGGATCGCCATCGGGATCGGCTTCGGGATCGTCTCGGCCGGCCCGGGCGAGTACCCCGAGCGGTACCGGCCGTGCGAACGGTCTGCGGGCCGCCGTCTCCGGGCAGCCGGCGAGCCCGGCGACCGCCGGCCCGCACACCCGGCCCTGGCACCAGCCCATGCCGGCCCGGGTGAGCAGCTTGACGGTCCGTACGTCCGCGGCTCCCAACTCGGTGACGGCACGGCGGATCGTCCCGCCGGTGACCTCCTCGCAGCGGCAGACCACCGTGTCGTCGGTGACCTGCTCGGCCCAGTGGGCGGGCGGTGCGTAGGCCTCGTCGAGTGTGGCGAAGAACCTCCGCAGCTCGGCACGGGCCCCGGCGGCCCCCGCCCACCCGTTCGGATCCGGCGCCGCACCCGACAACCTCGCGGCGGCCGACCGCCCCGCGATGTGCCCCTCGGCGAGGGCCAGGACCGCACCGCCGATGCCGGTCGCCTCCCCTGCCGCCCACACCCCCGGCACGTCGGTGCGCTGCTCGTCGTCCACGTGCACCGCGACGCCGTCGACACGACAGCCGATCCCCAGGGCGAGATCGGTGTGCGGCAGCATGCCGTGCCCGACGGCCAGGGTGTCGCAGTCGATACGCCGCCGGGTACGGGGGCGTACCCGGCCCTCGGCGTCGAGCGCGGCGACGGTCACCGCCTCCAGACGCTGGTCGCCGTGCGCTTCGACGACGGTGTGGTGGACCAGGGTGCGCACCCGGTGCCGTACCAAGCGGGCCGCGTACCCGGCGCCTTCGGCGAGCTTGGCGGGCCGCGCCGCCAGCGCCGGGAACCGCCGGACGAAGGACCGAGGGTCGGCGGACTCCACCAGGGCCGCCACCCGCGCGCCCGCCGCCGCGAGTCCGGCCGCGACCGGCAGCAGCAGCGGTCCGGTGCCGGCGACGACGGCCGTACGGCCGGGCAGCACCAGCCCGCCCTTGAGCATGGCCTGCGCACCGCCCGCCGTGACGACACCGGGCAGCGTCCAGCCGGGGAAGGGCAGCACCTTCTCGTAGCCGCCGGTCGCCAGCAGCACCCCGGCCGCCGCACGCACCTCGACCGGCCTCTCCTGTTCCGGCCCGAGCAGCGCGTGCACGGTGAAGCCCTCCGGCCGCCGCTCCACGAACCACACATGATGGTCCCGGAGATGGTGCACGTGACCGGTCGCGATGTGCCGGTCGAGCCCCTCGCGCAGTCGCTGCCAGCTGCGCCACTGGTGGTGCAGCGCCTGCGGGCGGCGCGCCCCGAGCCCGGCGGCGGGCTGCCGGTAGAACTGGCCGCCCGCCTCGGGCGCCGCGTCGATCAGGGTGACGCGCAGGCCGTGCCGGGCGGCGGCCAGGGTGGCGGCGAGTCCGGCCGGGCCGGCGCCGATGACGGCGATGTGCGGTCGTTCAGTCATCGTGGCCCGTGCTCTCCTGGGTGCGGATCGCGTCCCCCGGGCGCAACGGCACCAGGCAAGCCCGTTGATTGGGGCGGTCGTTGACGGTGACCAGGCAGTCGAAGCAGACACCGATCCCGCAGAAGACCCCACGGGGACGGCCCTCGCCGCGGGTGGACCGCCAGGACATGACCCCGGCCGCCCAGAGCGCGGCCGCGACCGTCTGACCGGGCAGTGCCGCCATCTCCCGGCCGTCGAAGGTGACGGTGAACGCGGGGCCCGGCCGTGCCCGGGCCAGCTCCAGGGGGTTCACGCGGCCTCCTCGGCGAAACGCTCGGGACGGAACGGTGTCAGGTCCAGCGCGGGGTCTGCGCCGCTCAGCACCTGGGCGATCAACTGCCCGGTGCCGGTGGCGAGTCCGATGCCCGCGCCCTCGTGTCCGCAGGCGTGGAAGAGGCCGGGGACGCGCGGGTCGGGGCCGATCGCGGGGAGATGGTCCGGCAGGTACGGGCGGAAGCCCAGGTAGCTGCGCATCGCCCGCACCTCGGCCAGGAACGGGAACAGCCGGGTCGCGCCCGCCGCCAGCGCCCGCAGCACCGGTAGCGAGAACGACCGGTCGAAGCCGACGCGTTCACGGCTCGCGCCGATCAGGACCGGCCCGGCCGCCGTGCCCTCGACGACCGGCGAGGTCTGCAGGGCGGCCGAGTCGCTGGCCACGTCGGCCACATAGTCGGCGGCGTACACCTTGTGCCGTACCCGGCGCGGCAGTGGCTCGGTGACCAGCACGAAGCCGCGCCGGGGGAGCACGGGGAGGTGCGCACCGGCGAGTGCGGCCAGTTCGCCGCCCCAGGTACCGGCCGCGTTCACCACGGCCGGGGCGTGGATCTCGCCGCGGTCGGTACGGACACCGCGTACGGCGCCGTCGGCACCGCGCAGCACCTCCGTCACCGTCCGCCCGGTCGCCAACCGGGCGCCCGAGGCCCGTACGAGGTGCGCGGCGGCCAGCGTCGGCATGACCTGGGTGTCCTGGGGGTAGAACACCCCGCCCGCCAGCCCGGGTGCCAGGTACGGTTCCAGCTCGTCGAGTTGATCGGCGGCCACACCCGACGCGGTCACCCCGGCGGCCCGTTGCCCGGCCGCGAACACCTCCAGGGCGGCGAGCCCCTCGGGCTCCGCGGCGACCACGAGCCCGCCCTTGGGCTCGTACTCGATCCGGCCACCGAGCTCGCCGGCCAGGTCGGTCCACAACCGGGCGGACAGCAGGGCGAGTTCGAGCTCGGGCCCCGGCTCCTTGTCGGAGACGAGCAGATTGCCCTCGCCCGCTCCCGTCGTACCGCCGGCCACCGGACCACGGTCCACCACGACGACGTCCAGCCCCGCCCGGGACGCGTACAGGGCGCATGCGGCGCCCATCATGCCCGCTCCGATGACCACGACATCGCAGGTCAGTCGTACGCTCACATCAGTAATATGTCACATTGCACACTGCCGGAACAGGGCCTGAGGAACATCCGTGTCAGATGGTGCACCAGGAGGGGATCTGGTCGTTGCTCATGACGCCGTGGGCGAGTTATCCGTTTCAATTCGCCAGGCTGTCGTGGATTCTCCGGCGAGTTCGCGACACAGTGTGTGAGCCATCGCTTGGGCAGGGGTTGGCCCCCGTAGGCGAGGGCCGCTGGACAACGACCTGCCCGACGGCAGGCACAGCGCCTATGTGTTCCGCCATACGGGCTGAGCCGTGGGCAGGATGGTCAGCTCGCTGATGTCGACGCGTCGGGGAAGGGCGGCGACGAAGGCAACGGTCGGTCCCCGCGATGTCGGTGCTGCGCAGGCACTCGATGTCGTGGTCGGCGGGCTTTCCATGCTCGGCGCCGGCGGTCAGATGCGGGAGGAAGGCAACGATCACATTCGATCTGACACGGATGTTCCTCGGACTCCGGACACCGGCGACGAGGCAACCGCTCCGAAGCCTCCCCTTCCGGACGAATGGCGCTCCCGGCTTGACAGGCAGACGATGGAGTGGTCGAAGGAAGGACACAGTCATGCTGGAGATAAAGACGGTCGACAAGCCGGACGAGCGGCGTGACTTCCCCCGCGGCCATCTGGAGGCTGTGCACATGACCGGCCTCGACTTCGCCGTCGCCACTTTCGAGCCGGGCTGGCGCTGGACGGAGTCGGTGGCACCGATCGCGGGCACCGAGAGCTGCATGGTCCACCACAACGGCTATGTGGTGCAGGGCAGGATGCATCTGGCGATGGACGACGGCGGTGAAGGCGAGGTAGGCCCCGGCGACGTCTTCGTCTGCCCGGCCGGGCACGACGCCTGGGTCGTGGGCGACGAGCAGGTGATCGTGTACGACTTCGCCGGCGGCATGGCGACGGACTACGCGAAGGCCAAGGAGAGCTGAGGACAGTCATCGGGTGCCGTCACCGCGCGTGGGTGACGGCACCCTCTCCTGTGTGCACCTACACCGGCAGCAGCCGCGCGATCAGCCCACTGAGCTGGCGGGCCGTGCGGCACTCGTGCATCTCGACCAGTTCCGCGTAGTCGGGCGCGGCGGAGTCGCCGGTGCCCCAGAGGGAGCGCTGCTCGGGGTTCAACCAGTAGAAGCGGCGGGCCTGCCGGGCGAGGTTCCGGACGGCGGCGACGTTCGGGTCGAGGTTGTTGGTGCGGGCGTCACCGAGCACGAACACCGTGGTTCGCGGGCCCACCGCGGCGCCGTACCGCTCCGCGAACTCGCCCAGCGCCATGCCGTAGTCGCTGCTGCCGTGCCAGCCGGTGAGCGTCGCCTCGGCGCGGATCCGGGCGCCGAGCCCCTCGGGGTCGGCCCGGCCGTGCTCCAGCAGGCCGGTCACCTCGTCGATGCGGTTGACGAACGCGAACACCCTGACCTTGCTGAACTGGTCGTGCAGCGCCTGCACCAGCAGCATCGTGAAGTCCGAGAACCCCGATACCGAGCCCGAGACATCACACAGCAGCACCAGCTCGGGGCGGACCGGCCGGCGGCGGCGCAGCACCGGCCGCATCGGTACCCCGCCGGTCGACAGCGAGCCGCGCAGGGTGCGGCGCAGATCGATCGTGCCCCGTGCGGCCCGGCGGCGGCGCGCGGCCAGCCGGGTCGCCAGCTTGCGGGCCAGCGGCTGAACCGTCCTGCGCAGCTCGGTGAGTTGGTCCCGCCCGGCGAACAGGAAGTCCACCCGGTCGGCGCTCGGCGCCACCGCCCGTCGGGCGATCTCGTCCCGCCCTCGCCGTTCGGCCACCCGTCGCCGGGCCTCCGCCGCGACCATGCCCCGGAACGCCTCGATCCGCCGCCGGATCTCGTCGTCGAGCAGCCGGTCCGTGAACTCGGCACCGCTCCCGTCCCGCGCCCGGACGTCCGCCCGGACCCGGGCGAGGAGCGTCTGCGGCCGCAGCCGGTCCAGTGTCTGGTACGACGACCAGCCGTCCGATCCCGGTGAACTCCCGTATCCGCCCAAGCCGTTCACGGCCTCGGCCGCCAACTGCCGCAACAGCGCCGTGTCGTCGTCGGCCAGCGCGGCCGCCAGCCGCTCCCGCAGCTCGTCCCGGTCGCCGGGTCCGGTCCCGGGTCCGCCCGTTCCGCGCGGAAAATAGAGGTCGAAGACCTGGTCGAACACGGCCCGTTGGCCGGTGCCGTGCAGCAGGGTCGCGGCCAGCCCCTCGCGCAGCGGCTCCCGCTCGGCCAGGCCCAGCGCCTCGATTGCCCGGCCCGCGTCCACGGTCTCCCCGGTGCCGATCCGTACACCGTGCGCCCGCAACGCCCCGACCAGCCCCGTCAGGCGGTCGGCGAGGTCGGCCAGGGCGTCGGCCCCGGTGCTCACAGCGCGTCCAGGTCCAGCTTGGCGGCCGCCTTCTGGATGTCGTCCTGGTGCTTGAGGATCACGCCCAGGGAGTCCCGTACGACCTGCTCGTCCAGGGTGTCGGCGCCCAGCGCCAGCAGGGTGCGCGCCCAGTCGATCGTCTCGGCCACCGACGGCACCTTGCGCAGGTCCATCGCCCGCAGCGCCCCGACCACCCGTACCACCGACTCGGTGAGCGCCTCGGTCAGCCCCGGCACCTTCAGCCGTACGATCCGGCGCTCCAGCTCCTCGTCCGGGAACCCGATGTGCAGGAACAGGCAGCGGCGGCGCAGCGCCTCGGAGAGCTCACGGCTGGCGTTGGAGGTGAGGACGACGAAGGGACGGCGGGTCGCGGTGACCGTGCCCAGCTCGGGGACCGTCACCTGGAAGTCGCTGAGCACCTCCAGGAGCAGGCCCTCCACCTCGACGTCGGCCTTGTCCGTCTCGTCGATCAGCAGCACCTTCGGGTCGTCGCCGCGGATCGCCGTGAGCAGCGGGCGGGGGAGCAGGAACTCCTCGCTGAAGATGTCGGTGCGGGCCTCGTCCCAGGTCTCGTCCCGGCCCGCGCTGATGCGCAGCAGCTGCTTGGCGTGGTTCCACTCGTACAGCGCCCGGGACTCGTCCACGCCCTCGTAGCACTGCAGCCGTACCAGACGGGCCCCGGCGACCTCGGCCACGGCCTTGGCCAGCTCGGTCTTGCCGACCCCCGCGGGGCCCTCGACGAGGAGCGGTTTGCCCAGCCGGTCGGCCAGGAAGACGGTGGTGGCGACGGCGGGGGAGGCGAGATAGCCGGTCTCCGCGAGGCGCGCGGAGACGTCGTCGACGGAAGTGAACAACGGGGCCTCCGGCTGATCAGGTTCGTGGAACGTATGCGGGAACAGGTCCGGCTTCCTATCTAAGCGCTTGTTCACCTCGCCTGCCACCCTGTATACCGATCGGTTTCCTCACGGTGTCCCGCGCGGTAACCTCGGCCCTATGGCCACCACTGACAAGGCGTCTCCCCGGGACCGGCTCCTCGACGCCGCTGCCGAGCTCTTCTACCGCGACGGCGTCTCCATCGGCGTCGAGGCGCTGTGCAGGTCGGCCGGGGTCTCCAAGCGCTCCATGTACCAGCTCTTCGACAGCAAGGATGAGGTGCTGGCCGCCAGCCTGGAGCGCCGCAGGCCCTGGTACGAGGCCCAGCTCAGGTCACCGGACGCCGAGGCGGCCACCCCTCGCGAACGGATCCGCTATGTGTTCCGGCGGGTGGAGGAGAACGCGGCGGCACCCGGCTACTGCGGCTGTCCGTACCTCGCCGTCCTGGTCGAGCTGAAGGACATCGAGCATCCGCCCGGACGGATCACCACAACGCGCCGAGCCGGTCGGCCACCGGATGCAATGGACGCGTGACCGCGCCCCCGAACGACTGCCTCGCGCGCAACGAGTGGATCTGCGGCGCCTATCTGTCCAGCCGCCGCCAGATCCTCCTCGACGCGGTGGGCCAGCACCTGCGGCTCACCGCCGTCTCGGTGCTCATCGGGCTGGCCGTCGCCGTCCCGCTGGCCGTGCTGGCCCGCCGCCTGCGCTGGTCGGCCGGTCCCGTCCTCGGTGCCACGACCATCCTCTACACCATCCCGTCCCTGGCGATGTTCTCGCTGCTCCTGCCCCTCTACGGCCTCTCGGCCACCCTCGTCGTCGCCGGGCTGGTGCTCTACTCGCTCACCCTGCTCGTCCGGAACATCCTCGCGGGCCTGCGGGCCGTCCCCGAGGAGACCCGGCAGGCCGCCCGCGGCATGGGCTACGGCCCGATCCGGCTCCTGCTCACCGTCGAACTGCCCCTCGCCCTGCCCGCCGCGATGGCCGGGCTGCGCATCGCGACCGTCTCGGCGGTCTCCCTGGTCACGGTCGGCGCGATCGTCGGATTCGGTGGGCTCGGCAACCTGATCTACGCCGGCATGAACACCTACTTCAAGGCCCAGGTCCTCACCGCATCCGTGCTGTGCGTGGTGATCGCCGTCGCCGCGGACCTGCTGCTGCTCGGGGTGCAGTGGCTGATCACCCCGTGGACGAGGGCGGCCCGGGCATGAGCACCCTCGCCGACGCCTGGGCCTGGCTCACCGCCCCCGCGCACTGGGCGGGCGACGACGGCATCGGGCACCGGCTGCTCCAGCACCTCGTCCTCACCGTCGTCTGCCTTGTGATCAGCTGTCTGATCGCACTCCCGGTCGCGCTGGTCCTGGGCCACCTCGGCAGGGGCGGCGCGCTCGCCGTGAACGTCTCCAACGTCGGCCGGGCCGTCCCCACCTTCGCCGTCCTGGTCCTGCTGCTCCTCACCCCCATCGGCACCTGGGGCGAGGGCCCCACCGTGGTCGCCCTGGTGCTCTTCGCCGTACCGCCCCTGCTCACCAACGCCTACGTCGGGATGCGCGAGGTCGACCGGGGCATCGTGCAGGCGGCACGCGGGATGGGGATGACCGGGCGACAGATGTTGTTTCACGTGGAACTGCCCCTTTCGCTCCCCATGGTCCTCACCGGTGTGCGGATCGCCGCCGTCCAACTCGTCGCCACCGCCACCATCGCCGCACTCGCGGGCGGCGGCGGACTCGGCAGGATCATCACCGCAGGCTTCAACCTGGCCAGCACGCCCATGGTGGTCGCCGGAGCGATCCTGGTCGCCGTCTTCGCCCTGATCGTCGAGGGCCTCTTCGAACTCGCCGAACGGCTCGCCCCGGTCCGGGCGCGAGGCTCGCGGTGAGATGCCGTACGGCGGGACCGGCCGCGCTCCTGCTCACCCTCACCGCCTGCACCACCGGCCCCTCCCTGGAGAACCGCGGAGAGGTCACCGCATCCCCCGGCGACAGCAAGCACCTGACCATCGGCTCCGCCGGATTCACCGAGAGCGACCTGCTCGCCCAGATGTACGCACAACTGCTCGGGCAGGCCGGCTACCAGACGTCCCTCATCACCGTCGCCAACCGCGAGATCTACGAACCGGCCCTGGAATCCGGGCAGATCGACGTGGTCCCCGAATACGCGGCCACCTTCGCCGACTGGCTCAACGCCAAGACCAACGGCCCCGACGCGCCCCCCGTCGGCTCGCCCGACCTCGCCGCCACGATGACAGCGCTGCGCCGCCTCGCCACACCCCGCGGCCTCACGGTCCTCGGCCCGGGCAGGGCCGTCGACCAGAACGCCTTCGCGGTCACCGCCGCCTACGCCCGGCAGCACCATCTCAGAACCCTCAGCGACCTCGGCGCCTCGAAACTGAAGGTGCGGCTCGCGGCAGGCGACGAATGCGTGCAACGGCCGTACTGCGAACCGGGGTTGAAGAGGGTCTACGGCATCGACATCACCGGTGTGGACCCCAAGGGCGTCGGGACCACCCAGGCCAAGCGGGCCGTGCAGAACGGGCAGGACCAGATGGTGCTGACCACGACCACGGACGCCACCCTCGACCAGTTCGGCCTGGTCCTCCTGGCCGACGACAAGCACCTGCAGAACGCGGACTACGTCGTCCCGGTCGTCAATCGTTCCCGCGCCGGCAGCGAGCGCGTGACCAAGGCGCTCGGCAAGCTCAACGACGTCCTGACGACCGCCGACCTGGCCACCATGAACCAGGAGGTCGACAGCTGGCGGCGGCTCGCCTCGGACGTCGCCCGGACCTATCTGAAGGACAAAGGCCTGGTGAAGTGAGGTCCGGGGCCCGTTGTCAGTGGCGGGCGGTACGTTTCGGGGCATGGGGATCTATCTGGTGAGTGTCAGCGCGGGGGACTGGTTCGGCGACGCCGAGGGCTACGACGAGGGCGGCCACGGCGCCCTCGCCGTAGCCCTCGACGCGGAGTTGCGACAGCGCGGTCTCGCGCCCTACACGTCGGTGCCCGAGAAGACCGACCTCGTGCGCGGTTCCGGGCAGTCGTTCGAGGAGAAGCTGGCGCCGCCCATGGACGGGTTCGGCGCACTGTGCCGGGAACACCTGTCGGAGCAGGAGTCGGGGCTGCTGCTGACCTGGTCGGTGCTGGTGCCGCTGTCTCTCGACGAGGCGCTCCAACTGCCCGTCGAAAACGCCTACGCCGATGAGACGACGGTCGCCGGCGCACCCCAGGTGCTCGCTGTCGCCGAACGGCTGGCGGCGGCGATCCGGCTGCCCGTCGACGTGATACCGGAGGCCTGCGACAACCTCGATCTGACGATGTGGTTCCTGGAGGGCGCGGCCGAGGAAGCCGCTGCCGCCCGCCCCGGCCCGTGGGCCGAGGACCTGGACGCCGCCTTCTACGTCGCGCTGTACCTGCGGGCCGCCCAGCACTCGCTGCGGCGCGGCTGCCCGATCACCTACTGCTGACGCGGATCCGGCCGCTGCCGGTCAGGCGTCGGACACCGAGTCGAACGGCACCTGGCCCCGCGAGATCCCGCGCGCGTCCGCGTCCACCGAGCGGCGCAGCGCCTCGTGCAGTTTGGCCGGGGTGAGTACCCCGAGAAAGCGTGAGCCGTCGAGGACCGCGACCCATCCCGCGTCATGCTGGAGCATCACACCGAACGCCTGCTTCAGCGGGGCGCCCACCGGCACCCATGCGGTCATTCGGTGGGCGAGTACCCGGACCGGGCCGCCCACCGCCAGTTCGTCGAGACCGACCCAGCCGTGCAGATCGCCGTGCGCGTCCAGGACCACGGCCCACCGGGCACCCTCGTCCCGCATCCGCGCGGCCGCGCCCTCGGCGGACTCGTCCAGCCGGACGACCGGCGGCTGCTCCAGGTCGTCCGGCTCGACATCGGTCACCGACAGCCGCTTGAGCCCCCGGTCGGCGCCCACGAAATCCGCGACGTACGCAGTGGCCGGGGTCCCCAGTACGGCCCCGGGCGTGTCGAACTGCTCGATGCGCCCCGGCCCGTACACCGCGATCCGGTCACCGAGCCGCACCGCCTCCTCGATGTCATGGGTGACCAGCAGCACCGTCTTGCGCACGGCCGCCTGCATCCTGAGGAACTCGTCCTGCAGCTGCTCCCGCACCACCGGGTCGACCGCGCCGAACGGCTCGTCCATCAGCAGGACCGGGGGATCGGCGGCCAGCGCCCGGGCGACGCCCACCCGCTGCCGCTGACCGCCGGAGAGCTGGTCGGGATAGCGTGGACCGTACGTCTTCGGGTCCAGACCCACCAGATCGAGCAGTTCGGCGGCGCGCTCGCGGGCCCTGTCCCGCTTCCAGCCGAGCAGAGCCGGGACGGTCGCGGTGTTGTCGAGGACGGTGCGGTGCGGGAACAGGCCCACCTGCTGGATCACGTAGCCGATCCGGCGGCGCAGCCGCACCGGGTCGGCCTGCGCGATGTCCTCGTCGTCGACGAAGATCCGCCCCGAGGTCGGTTCGATGAGCCGGTTGACCATCATCATGGTGGTGGTCTTGCCGCAGCCGGAGGGTCCGACGAGAGTGACGAGTTCGCCCTCGGCCACCTCGAAGGACAGACCGTCCACAGCGGTCGTACCGTCCGGATACCGCTTGGTGACCTGCTCGAACCGGATCATTCCCTCACGCTAGCCGCGGCCGTCGCCGGATGCTCGACGACCCACCCCGGCCGTGACCTGCCAGGGCCACCGCTTCAGGCCGCTACGATTCGGCCGCCGTGCTCGGCCGATCGCCGCTGACGAGCACCACCTCCAGGGTGCGCGGACCGTGTACCCCCTCGACCCGGTCCAGTTCGATGTCGCTGGTGGCCGACGGCCCGGAGATCCAGGTCGACGGGCGGGTCGGGTCGAGGCGATCGAGGGCCTGCGGCACGGAGGACACGACCTGGTCCGGCACCCGGACGACACAGATGTGGTGGTCGGGGACCAGCGTGATCCGGCGACGGCCCTGGTCGGGGCCCCCGTCCAGCACGATCGTCCCGGTCTCGGCCACGGCCACGGCACAGCCGGTTACCACACTGTCGACCCGGTCGAGCTCGTCAGGCGTGCTCTCGGCATGGTCGGGGACCTGTTCGGCATCGGTCGCCGCGAGCCAGTCCACGGGCAGCCCCGCAGGCGTGACCACCTTCTTCGCACCACGCTCGGCGAGCAGCCGACCGACCACAACTGCCAGTTCACCCTCAGTGCAGCGGTGCACGATCGCCCGGTAGTCCGCCAGGTTCTCGGCCAGCAGATCCACCGTCTCCTCGACGCTCCGCTCCCCATGCTCCCGCAGGTACGCCCGCTCGACCGGCCCGTCCTCGCCCCGCACATCGGCCAGCGCCCGCCGCACCCGGCCCAGGATCCGCTCCCTGCTGCTCACTTCGCACCGCCCTTTCCGCCGTTCGTCCGCTGCCACCAGTCACGGAACGGCTCCGCCGGTACCGCCGGCAGATCCCGCGTCCCGCTCCACGCCCTGCCGGGACCCGGCAGCGTACGGGGATGGAGGCGGCGGCTGCGGGAGGCGAGCCGCTGGCCGGTGCGCAGGGCGGCCGGGTGGGAGAACGCCCAGCGGGCCGCGCGCATCGCCGCCCGTTCGGCCGCGTGTCCCTTGGCCGGCTTGAGCAGCACCTTGTTGCCGTTGCGGACCGCCTCCCCGCCCTCGACGACCCGCTCCCGCAGATGCACCAGCACCTCGGGGATGTCGATGGCGACCGGGCAGACCTCGTAGCAGGCCCCGCACAGCGACGAGGCGTACGGCAACGAGGCGTCGATCTCGCTCTGCGTGCCCCTCAGCTGGGGGCTCAGGATGGCGCCGATCGGGCCGGGGTAGACCGAACCGTAGGCATGGCCGCCGGCCCGCTCGTACACCGGACAGACATTGAGACAGGCCGAGCAGCGGATGCAGCGCAGGGCCTGGCGGCCGACCTCGTCGGCGAGGGTGTCGGTGCGGCCGTTGTCGAGGAGCACCAGGTGGAACGTCTGCGGGCCGTCGCCGTCCGTGGTGCCGGTCCACATCGAGGTGTACGGGTTCATGCGCTCGGCCGTCGACGAGCGGGGGAGCGTCTGGAGGAACACCTCCAGGTCCCGCCAGGTCGGCACGATCTTCTCGATGCCGACGACCGAGATCAGCGTCTCGGGCAGGGTCAGGCACATTCGTCCGTTGCCCTCGGACTCGACGACGACCAGGGTGCCGGTCTCGGCGACCATGAAGTTGGCCCCGGAGACTCCGACCTTGGCCCGCAGGAACTTCTCGCGAAGGTGCAGCCGGGCCGCCTCGGCGAGTTCGGCCGGGGTGTCGGTCAGCCCCTCGGGGGCCGGGCGTCCCCACTCGCCCATCTCACGCCGGAAGATGTCCCTGATCTCACCCCGGTTGCGATGGATGGCCGGGACGAGGATGTGCGAGGGCCGGTCCTTGCCCAACTGGACGATCAACTCGGCGAGATCGGTCTCGTAGGCCCGGATGCCCTCCGCTTCGAGGGCCTCGTTCAGCCCGATCTCCTGCGTGGCCATCGACTTGACCTTCACGACCTCCGGCTCACCGGTCTCCTTCACCAGCCGGGTCACGATCCGGTTGGCCTCGTCGGCGTCCGCCGCCCAGTGGACCGTACCGCCCGCCGCCGTCACCGACTCCTCCAACTGGACCAGGTAGCGGTCGAGATGACGGAGGGTGTGGTCCTTGATCTGCTTGCCGGCCTCCCGCAGCGCGGCCCAGTCCGACACCTCCGCGACGGCCTTGGCCCGCTTCGCGCGGATGGTGTGGGTGGCATGACGCAGATTCCCGCGCAGGGTCTGGTTGTTGACGGCCTCATGCGCGGCGGCCGGAAAGGCCGGCATCCCCACGAACGTCCCGCTCATACGGCCGGCTCCTCCTCCGTGCTCGCCAGGATCTCCGCGATGTGCACCGGACGCATGCCGGTGCCGAGCCGGGTCATGGTGCCGCCGATGTGCATCAGACAGGAGTTGTCGGCCGCGCACAGCACCTGAGCGCCGGTCGACTCGGCGTTGCGCACCTTGTCGGCACCCATCGCCGCCGAGACGTCGGGGTTCTTCAGCGCGAACGTCCCGCCGAACCCACAGCACTCCTCCGCCCCCGGCAACTCCGCCAACTCCAGCCCCTTCACGGCCTGGAGCAGCCGACGGGGGCGGTCGCCGAGCCCCAGACCGCGCAGACCGTGGCAGGTCGGGTGGTATGTGACATGGTGCGGATAATATGCCCCGACGTCGATCACCCCCAGCACGTCCACCAGGAACTCGGTCAGCTCGTACGTCTTCGGCACCACCGGCGCCAGCGCATGGGCGAGGCCGCTCCCACGCCCCTCCGCCCGCGCCCGCTCGCCCATCCGCGGATACAGCTCCCGCACCATCGCCCCGCATGACCCGGACGGGGTCACGATCGCCTCGTACTCCCCGAAGACATCGGAGAAATGCCGGGCCAACGGCTCTGCGTCATGGCGGTACCCGGTGTTGTAGTGGGCTTGCCCGCAGCAGGTCTGAGCCATCGGGAAGTCGACCTCGACACCCAGCCTGGTCAGGAGTTTCACCACGGCGCGGCCGGTGTCCGGATAGAGCGTGTCGTTGACGCAGGTCAGGAAGAGAGCGACACGCATCGCGGCTCCTTGAGGTCGATCATCCGATGAGTGCAGCGTAGTGGGCGGGTGCGAGGAGCGGGAGACCCGGTCACCGCCTGGCGAGTCGTGCCTCGGCCGCCTCCCAGCGGGCGGTGTCGCCGCGCGGTGCGTACCGGGTCAGCGGCTGGGTACGGGTGAGCAGCCGCCGTATGTCGGCGAGGTCGCCGACGAGACCGTGCGCCCGGGCCTGGACCAGCACGTTCCCGAGGGCCGCCGCCTCCGTCGGACCTGCCACCACCGGCAGCCCGCAGGCGTCGGCGGTGAGTTGGCAGAGCAACGCGTTACGGGTGCCACCGCCCACCACGTACACGGTGTCGACCGGGTGATCGGCCAGTCGCTGCGCGTCCGCGACCGCCCGCCGGTGAGCGAGCGCGAGGGAGTCGAGGATGCACCGGGTGATCTCCCCGGGCGTCCGCGGCACCGGCTGCCCGGACTCCCGGCACGCCTCGGCGATCCGCTCCGGCATCCGGCCGGGGGCCAGGAACACGGCGTCCCCCGCGTCCACCACCGACCGCAGGGCCGGCACGGTGGCCGCCTCGCGCAGCAGGCCGCCCAGGTCCGGGTCGCCCCAGGCCCGTACGCACTCCTGCAACAGCCACAGCCCCATGATGTTGCGCAGATAGCGGACCGTGCCGTCGAGCCCCAGCTCGTTGGTGAAGTTGGCGGCCCGGCTCTCCTCGGTCAGCACGGGCGCGGCCAGCTCCAGACCGGCCAGTGACCAGGTGCCGGTGCAGATGTAGGCGAACCGCTCGCCGAGCGCCGGTACGGCGGCCACGGCCGACGCCGTGTCGTGCGAGCCGACCGCGGTCACCGGCACCGGCCCGGTCAGCCCCGTCTCCTCCAGCACCCCGGGCCGCAGCAGCCCGGCCGGGTCCCCGGGCTGCCGCAGCGGCGCGAACAACCCGAGGTCGATGCCGACCCGTTCCGCGACCTCGTACGACCAGTCGCGCGTCCGGGGATCGATCAGCTGCGTCGTGGAGGCATTGGTCAGCTCGGTGCCCTGCTCGCCGGTCAGCCAGTACGACAGCAGGTCCGGGACGAGCAACAGCCGCTCGGCGTGGGCGAACTGGGCGCTCGACCGGGCGGCCACCAGTTGGTAGAGGGTGTTGAAGGGCGCGTACTGCAACCCGGTGCGGGCGTACAGCTCCGCGGCCGGCAGGGTCGCCCACACCTTCTCGGCTACGCCCTCCGTCCTGGCGTCCCGGTAGTGCACCGGGTTGCCGAGCAGCGCCCCCCCGGCGTCCAGCAGCCCGTAGTCCACGGCCCAGCTGTCGAGGCCGACGGAGTCCACCTGTCCTGCCGCCCGCAGCCCCTCCAACACCCCCGCGTACAGGGCGAGTACGTCCCAGCGCAGCCCCTCCGGCACCCGCACCGGCCGGTTCACGAACCGGTGCGCCTCGGACAGCTCCAGCGAGTCCGTGCTCACCCGGCCGACCATGACCCGCCCACTGGACGCGCCCAGATCGACCGCGGCGTACGCCCTCAGACCAGCGCTCATCGCAGGAACGCGGCCGCCACACCCGCGTCGACGGGGACGTGCAGCCCGGTGGTGTGGGTGAGTTCCCCGCCCGTCAGCGCGAACACGGCGTTCGCCACATGCTCGGGCAGCACCTCGCGCTTGAGGATGGTCCGTTGAGCGTAGAACTCGCCCAGCTTCGACTCCTCCACCCCGTACACGGCGGCCCGCTGGGCGCCCCATCCGCCGGCGAAGATCCCCGACCCCCGCACCACACCATCGGGGTTGACCCCGTTGACCCGGATCCCGTGCTCGCCCAACTCGGCGGCCAGCAAGCGCACTTGGTGAGCCTGGTCCGCCTTGGTGGCCGAGTAGGCGATGTTGTTGGGCCCGGCGAACACAGCGTTCTTCGAGGCGATATAGACGATGTCACCGCCCAGCCCCTGCGCGATCATCACCCGGGCCGCCTCCCGCGACACCAGGAAGGAGCCGCGGGCCATGATGTCGTGCTGCAGGTCCCAGTCCTTCGCGGAAGTCTCCAGCAGCGGCTTGGAGATGGAGATCCCCGCGTTGTTGACGACGAGGTCGACCCCGCCGAAGGCGAGGGCGGCGGCCCGGAAGGCGGCGGCGATCTGCTCCTCGTCCGTCACGTCGACGGTGACGGCCACGGCCTTGTCGGACCCGCCGAGCTCCTCCGCGACCCCGGCCGCACTCTCGGTGTTCAGATCGGCGACGACGACACACGCCCCTTCGGCCGCCAGTCGATGTGCGATCGCCTTCCCGATCCCGCTGCCGGCCCCCGTCACCAGCGCCACCCGGGTCGCGAGCGCCTTGGGCTTCGGCATCCGCTGCAGCTTGGCCTCCTCCAGCGCCCAGTACTCGATCCGGAACTTCTCCGACTCCTCGATCGGCGCGTACGTCGACACGGCTTCGGCCCCGCGCATCACATTGACGGCGTTGACATAGAACTCGCCCGCGACCCGGGCGGTCTGCTTGTCCTTCCCGAAGCTGAACATGCCGACGCCTGGTACGAGCACGATCGCCGGGTCGGCCCCGCGCATGGCGGGGGAGTCGGGCAGGGCGTGCCGCCGGTAGTAGGAGGCGTACTCCTCGCGGTAGACGGCGTGCAGTTCCTTCAGCCGGGCGACGGCCTCGTCGAGGGGCGCGGTCGGCGGAAGGTCGAGCACGAGCGGCCGTACCTTCGTCCGCAGGAAGTGGTCCGGGCAGGAGGTGCCCAGGGCGGCGAGCCGCGGGTGCTCGGCCCGCGCCAGGAAGTCCAGGACCACCTCGGCGTCGGTGAAGTGCCCGACCTGCGCCCGGTCCTGGGAGGCGACGGCACGGACGTACGGCGCGAGGGCGGCAGCCCGCTCCCGCCGCTCGGCCTCGGGCAGCGCGCCGTACCCCTCGATCACGGGCCCGAAGGGCTCCGCCTTGCCGCGCTCGGCGAGGAGGGCCTCGGCGGTACGGATGATGCGCAGCGAGTTCCGCTCGCACTCCTTTGAGCTGTCGCCCCAGGCGGTGATCCCGTGCCCGCCGAGGATGCAGCCGACCGCCTGCGGGTTGGCGGCCTTGACGGCGGCGATGTCCAGCCCCAGCTGGAACCCCGGCCGCCGCCACGGCACCCACACCACGCTGTCCCCGAAACACTCGGCGGTCAGCTTCTCCCCGTCGGCGGCACACGCCAGCGCGATCCCGGAGTCCGGGTGCAGATGGTCGACGTGCGGGGCGTCGACGAGCCCGTGCATGGCGGTGTCGATGGAGGGAGCGGCCCCGCCCTTGCCGTGCAGGCAGTAGTCGAAGGCGGCGACCATCTCGTCCTCGCGCTCGACACCCGGGTAGACACCGGTGAGCGCCCGGAGCCGGTCGAGCCGCAGCACGGCAAGCCCGGCCTCGGTGAGCGTCCCGAGATCCCCACCGGACCCCTTCACCCACATCAGCTCGACATCGCCCCCGGTCACGGGGTCGGTGGCGGTGCCTTTGGCGGAGGCGTTCCCGCCGGCGTAGTTCGTGTTGCGAGGATCAGCACCGAGCCGATGGGAACGAGAGAGAAGAGCGGCGGCTTCGGGGTGTGTGGTCATGAAGTTTCCCAATTTCTTGAAGGAGGGGGACACCAGTGCGCCCCGTCAGCGGCTCTGGGGGTACCCCCGGTCGAAGGCTGGGGGAGGAACTGCGCGACCAGCCACATCCGGCCCGCACTCCGCGTCGAAACAGATCAGGGCAGACGCTTACGCCCCCCACCCCGCCTGCTGTCCTCCAACACGCTCAGCGACAATCTTCTCGGCCCACCCAGACCGGCGGTACGCGGCAAGCGGGTCGGGGTCCAACCCCATCTCCGCCCGCACCTCCCGCAGCAACGGCCGCACATCCGTGTCGTACGCGTCCATCAGCACCGCGTTCGCGGCCAGAACATCCCCCGCGGCCTGGGCCTCGCCCAATGCCCCCCGGTCCACCAGCAACGCCTTCGCCGTCGCCTCCTGCACGTTCATCACCGACCGGATGATCGCCGGGATCTTCGCCTCGATGTTGTGACACTGGTCGAGCATGAAGGCGACCTCGGAGGTGAACCCGCCCCCGCCCACCACCTCGAACATGATCCGGAACAACTGGAACGGATCCGCGGCCCCGACCATGAGGTCGTCGTCCGCGTAGAACCGGGAGTTGAAGTCGAAGCCGCCGAGCTTCCCCTCCCGCAGCAGCGTGGCGACGATGAACTCGATGTTGGTGCCCGGCGCGTGGTGCCCGGTGTCGACGACGACCTGCGCCTTCGGCCCCAGCTTCAGACAGTGCGCGTAGGCCGTGCCCCAGTCCGGCACATCGGTCGTGTAGAAGGACGGCTCGAAGAGCTTGTACTCCAGCAGCATCCGCTGCCCGTCGCCCAGCCGTGCGTACACCTCCGCCAGGCCCTCGGCCAGCCGGTCCTGCCGCCCCCGGATGTCGTCCTGCCCGGGGTAGTTCGTGCCGTCGGCGAACCACAGCTTCAGGTCCTTCGACCCTGTCGCGTCCATGATGTCGACGCACTCCAGCAGATGACCGACGGCCTTGCGCCGCACCGCCGCGTCGGGATGGCAGATGCTGCCCAGCTTGTAGTCGTCGTCCTGGAACGTGTTGGAGTTGATCGCCCCCAGCTTCAGCCCGCGCTGCTCGGCGTGCTTGGCCAGGTCCGCGTAATCGTCCACCTTGTCCCAGGGGATGTGCAGCGCCACCGTCGGCGCCACCCCGGTCACCGCGTGGACCTGCGCCGCGTCGTCCAGCTTCTCCTTCGGCGAGCGCGGCACGCCCTGCTGGGCGAACACCTTGAAGCGGGTCCCCGAGTTTCCGTACGCCCACGACGGCGTCTCGACGGCCTGGGTCTTCAGCGCGGCCTTCACCGCGACGAGGTCGGTCACTTAGGGGCTCCCGGGGTGAATGATGAAACGATTCAGAACGGCAAAGTATGAGTCCGTCGAAGGGGTGTCAAGGACTCCGGCCAACCCCGTTTTCCGTGACTCCGCCGTGACCTTCGACTATCGAAATTTTTTCGACACGGACCCATTGACGTGACATGCCCGTGGTGCCTACGGTCCCGGCAATCCAGTTGAAACCTTTCACGACGCCGTGGGGTCGGTACGTACCGTCTCGCCGGTGTCGTCGAGGAGCCCCCATGACCCACCCGTCCGACACGGGACCGGCCCCGGTGCTGGCGCTGAAGGACGTCTCCAAGTCCTTCGGTGCCGTACGCGCCCTGCGGGACGTCTCCCTGGAGCTGTTCCCCGGCGAGGTACACGCCCTCGCCGGGGAGAACGGCGCGGGCAAGTCGACGCTGATCAAGACCCTCGCCGGAGTGCACCGACCGGACGCCGGCCAGGTGCTGCTCGACGGTGAACCCGTCGTCTTCCACGGCCCCGGCGACGCCCGCGACGCCGGAATCGCCGTGATCTACCAGGAACCCACGCTCTTCCCCGACCTGTCGATCGCCGAGAACATCTTCATGGGCCGTCAGCCCCGGCGGGCGCTGGGCCGGATCGACCACAAGGCCACCCACGCGGCCACCGCCGCCCTGATGAAGCGGCTCGGTGTCGCCCTCGACCCCGACCGCCCCGCCCGCGGCCTGTCGATCGCGGACCAGCAGATCGTCGAGATCGCCAAGGCGCTCTCCTTCGACGCCCGGGTCCTGATCATGGACGAGCCCACAGCGGCCCTGACCGGCAGCGAGGTCGCCCGTCTCTTCGGAGTCGTCCGCACCCTGCGCGAGCAGGGCGCCGCCGTGCTCTTCATCTCGCACCGCCTTGAGGAGATCTTCCAGATCTGCCGGCGGGTCACCACCCTCCGGGACGGCGCCTGGATCGCGAGCGAGCTCCTCGACGGCATGAGCGAGGACGACCTCGTACGCCGGATGGTCGGCCGGGACCTGGACGAGCTCTATCCCAAGCAGGACGTCCGCCCCGGCGAAGTGGCGCTCAGCGTACGGCGGTTGACCCGGGAGGGCGTCTTCACCGATGTCTCCTTCGAGGTGCGGTCCGGCGAGATCGTCGGCCTCGCCGGACTGGTCGGCGCCGGCCGGACCGAGGTCGCCCGGGCCGTGTTCGGCGTGGACCGCTGGGACGCGGGCGAAGTCGAGGTCAGGGGAAGGAAGTTGACGAACGGTGCGCCGTCCGTCGCGATGAACGCGGGTCTCGCCCTCGTCCCCGAGGACCGACGCGCCCAGGGTCTGGTGATGGGGATGTCCATCGAGCGGAACATCGGCCTGACCGGGTTGCGTACGACCGTGAAGGCGGGCCTCGTCGACCGGGGCGCCGAACGCAGCCGGTCCCTCGACTGGGCGGTCAGGCTCCAGGTGAAGTACGCCCGGATCGCCGACGCCGTCTCCACCCTCTCCGGCGGCAACCAGCAGAAGGTCGTCCTCGCCAAATGGCTCGCCACCGGACCGAAGGTGCTGATCGTCGACGAGCCGACCCGTGGCATCGACGTCGGCACGAAGGCCGAAGTGCACCGGCTCCTGGGCGAGTTGGCGGCCGACGGGGTCGCCGTGCTGATGATCTCCTCCGACCTGCCCGAGATCCTCGGCATGGCCGACCGCGTGCTGGTGATGCACGAGGGCCGGATCACCGCCGAGATCCCGCGCTCCGAAGCCAGCGAGGAAACCGTGATGGCCGCAGCGACCGGGAGGGCCGCAGCATGACGGCGACCACGTCCGAACAGACCCCCGTCGCAAAGGCGCCCGAGACCAGCGGGACCCGGCTCGTCGACCGCGTCTTCAAGATGCGCGAACTCGCCATCCTGGTCGTCTTCCTGGTGATGATCGCCGTCACCCAGGCCGGCAACAGCGAGTTCCTCTCCGAGCAGGGCATCAAGGACCTGCTGCTCAACGCGACCATCCTGGTGCTGGTCGCCACCGGCCAGTCCCTGGTGGTGATCACGAGGAACGTCGACCTCTCCGTCGGCTCCACCCTCGGCATCACCGCCTTCGCCGCCGGCGACTATCTGCACGGCGGCGGCAACCCGGTCGTCGCGATCGTGCTCGCCGTGCTGCTCGGCATCGGCTGCGGACTCCTCAACGGCCTGCTGGTCAGCCTCGGCCAGGTGCCCGCGCTCGTGGTCACCCTCGGCACGCTGTACATCATCCGGGGCGTCGACTCCATCTGGGTCGGCTCCCGGCAGATCACGGCCGCCGATCTCACCGGCTCCTTCGTCGACTTCGGCTCCGGCGGACTGTCGGCGGTCCCCTGGCTGGCGCTGATCGCCCTCGCGGTCCTGGTCGCCACCGCCTACTACCTCAAACACTTCGGCAGCGGACGCGAGTTGTACGCGCTCGGCTCCAACCCCGAGGCCGCCCGGCTGGCCGGCATCCCGGTCCGCAAGCGGATCCTGACCGCGTACACCTTCTGCGGTGCCCTCGCGGGGCTGGCCGGCGCCATGTACCTGGCCCGGTTCGGGAACGTCGATTCCGGCACCGGCTCCGGCTACGAACTCACCGTCGTGAGCGCCGTGGTGGTCGGCGGCGTGGTCTTCACCGGCGGCTCCGGGAGCGTGTACGGCGCCGCGCTCGGCGCGCTGCTCCTGACCTCCATCAACAGTGTGCTGCCCGCCCTCGGGGTCAGCTCCGTGTGGGTCCTCGCCATCAACGGCTTCCTGCTGCTGCTCGCCATCGCCGTCGACCGGGTCGTCGCGCTGCGGGTGGCGGCCGCGCTGAAGAAGAAGTCGGCCCTCAAGAGGACCGCGATCAGCAAGGAGAACACCAGCCATGCCTGAGTCGTTGGCGCGTGCGATTCGCTGGGACACCGTCGTCGGCACCCTGTTGGTCGTCCTGCTGCTGTTCTCCTTCGGTTTCGTGGACGGCTTCGGGAACTCCCTCAACCTGTCGTTCCTCATCGGCAACACGCTTCCGATCGCGCTGATCGCCCTGCCGATGACCCTTCTGATCGTCGCCGGCGAGATCGATCTGTCGGTCGCGTCGACCGCCGGGCTCTCGGGTGCGGTCATGGGCAAGCTCTGGAACGAGGGCATGGCCATCGAGACGATCATCCCGCTGTGCCTGCTGCTGGGCGTTGTCTGCGGGCTGGTCAACGGCCTGCTGGTGACCCGGCTCGGCCTGCCGTCGCTCGCCGTCACCATCGGCACGCTCGCCGCCTACCGGGGCATCGCGCAGATCGTGCTCGGCTCGGACGCGGTGACCGACTTCCCGACGCAGTACCAGAACTTCGCGGCGGGGAGGCTCGGCGACACGTTCCTGCCGCAGGCCTTCCTGCCGTTCCTGGTGCTCCTTGTGATCGCCGTGGTGGTGCTGCACGCCACGCCGTTCGGGCGGTCGCTGTTCGCGGTGGGGGCGAGCGAGGAGGCGGCGCGGTTCGCGGGGATCCGCGTCAAGCGCAACAAACTGATCCTGTTCGTCGCGACCGGGTTCATGGCCTCCCTGACGGGGGTCTTCTGGGCCCTGCACTACGCGAGTGCGCGGTACGACAACGCGACCGGGCTCGAACTGAGTGTCGTGGCCGCGGTGTTGCTGGGAGGCATCGACTTCGACGGGGGCAAGGGGACGCTCGGTGGGGCGATCGCGGGGGTGTTCCTGCTGGGGGCGCTCCAGAACGTGATGAGTCTGCTGAACGTGTCCGCGCAGTCCCAGATCGTCGTGACCGGTGTGTTGCTTGTCGTCTCGGTGCTCGGGCCTCGGGTTGCCCGTCAGGTCTCGTTGGCCCGGCACAGGGGTGCGAAGGCCGTCTGACTGCTGCGGGCCGTGTGTGGCTGGTCGCGCAGTTCCTCCCCCAGCCTTCGGCCGGGGGTACCCCCGGCGCCTCCAGGAGGGGGCGCTTCCAGAGCCGTTACTCAAAAAAGGAACCCGTCATGCGTAAGTCGTCCCTCCGGCGTGTCTGCGTGGCCGTCGCCGCCGTCTCCTCCCTCGCCCTCTCCGCCACCGCTTGCGGCGGCACGACCAAGAACAACTCCGGCAGCGACGAGTCGTCGGCTGCCACCTCCACCGCCAAGGCCGATCCGAACGCGGCGCTGAAGAAGGGGCTCACCGTCGGGTTCCTGCCCAAGCAGGTCAACAACCCCTACTTCACCTCCGCCGACAAGGGCGGCGAGACGGCGCTCACCGAACTGGGCAGCAAGTACAAGGAGGTCGGTCCCTCCAGCGCGACCGACACCTCCGGGCAGGTCTCCTACGTCAACACCCTCACCCAGCAGCAGGTCAACGCCATGGCCGTGTCCGCTCAGGACCCCGGCGCCCTGTGCACCGCGCTCAAGCAGGCGATGAGCAATGGCATCAAGGTCGTCACCTATGACTCCGACACCAACGCCGGCTGCCGCAACGCCTTCGTCTCGCAGGCCAGCGCCGAGGACCTCGGCCGTACCGAAGTGCAGTTGCTCGCCGAGCAGATCGGCTACAAGGGCGAGATCGCGATCCTCAGCGCCGCGCAGACGGCCACGAACCAGAACACCTGGATCGGGTTCATGAAGGACGAGCTGAAGGACCCGAAGTACAAGAACGTCAAGCTGGTCAAGATCGCCTACGGCAACGACGACGCCCAGCAGTCCTTCCAGCAGACCCAGGGCCTGCTCCAGCAGTACCCGAACCTGAAGGGGATCATCTCCCCGACCACCGTCGGCATCAAGGCAGCCGCCCAGTACCTGTCCGGTTCCAAGTACAAGGGCAAGGTCAAGCTGACCGGCCTGGGCACGCCCAACGACATGCGCCAGTACGTCAAGAACGGCACCGTCGACGCCTTCGAGCTGTGGGACCCGGCCAAGCTCGGCGACCTCGCCGCCCGCACCGCCGTAGCGCTCGTCTCCGGGCAGATCACCGGCAAGGAGGGCGAGACCTTCAAGGCCGGCGACACGACGTACACCATCGGCAAGGACGGCGTGATCAACCTCGGCAAGCCGACCGTGTTCGACGCGAAGAACATCGACCAGTTCAACTTCTAGTTCTCGGGCGGTACTTCATGCAGCGCGTCTGTTTCCTTCTCAAGGTCCGGCAGGACCGCCTCGCCGAGTACCGCGAACGCCACGCGGCCGTGTGGCCGGAGATGAGCGAGGCGCTCTCGGCCACCGGCTGGCACAACTACTCGCTCTTCCTGCGCGACGACGGCCTGCTGGTCGGCTATCTGGAGACCGAGGACTTCGAGGCCGCCCTCGCCGGCATGGAGGCCACCGAGGTCAACGCCCGCTGGCAGGCCGAGATGGGTCCCTTCTTCGAATCCCTCGACGGCACCCGGCCCGACGAGGCGATGAGACCGCTCACCGAAGTGTTCCACCTCGCCTGACCCGTCCCCCTCAGGAGCCGCTCGTGAAAAGACGTACCGCGCTCGGTGCCGCGCTCGTCGGCGCCATGGCCACCCCCGCCCTCGCCGCCGGCACCGCCCGCGCGGCCGACCCCGGACCGTCGGTGAACAAGCAGCAGAGCACCCGACTCGACGCCCAGGCGATCTTCTTCGTCTCCTACGACGGCCTGGTCAACAACAACTCGTTCCAGAAGAACGGCCTGTTCACGTACAAGGGCTACCAGTACGCCGGCTGGTACACCTCGACCGGTTACGCGGTGATCGGCCGCCGCGTGCTCGGCGGCTCGTCCTGGTCGACCGTCATCCTCTCCCACCAGCTCAAGTCCAGCGACTCGCACAACGTCATCTCCATGGGCGTGTCCAAGGTCGACGGCCGGCTCCACATCAACATGGACTCGCACAGCGACGGCTTCTTCTACGTCAAGTCGGTCGCCGGGCTGCTGGACAACCCCGGCTCCACGTCCTGGACCTCGGCCGTCTTCGGCTCCATACAGACGTCCCTGGACGGGGTGCCGCTCACCTCGCAGTTCACCTACCCGCAGTTCATCTCCACGCCCGAGGGCAAGCTCCAGCTCAGCTATCGGGTCGGGATCTCCGGCAACGGCCGCAACGCCCTCGCGGAGTACGACCGTTCGGGCTGGACCGCACTGGGGGAGTGGACCAGCTCGACCGGGACGTACACCAGCTCGCACGGCTCCAGTACCGCCCGCAACATGTATCTGCACGGCATCGACTACGACGTCAACGGGCGACTGCACTCCTTCTTCACCTGGCGCGAGCAGTCGTCGTCCGTCATGTGCAACAGCGGCGGCATCACCAACCACGACACCGGCTACGTCTACTCCACCGACCGCGGCCGCACCTGGCGCAACGACACCGGCACCCTGGTCGCCACCACCGGCACCTCGGACACCGTCGCCGTCACCGACTCCGGACTGGTCGTCGACTCCCTCAACCCTGACCACTCCCTGATGAACCAGGAGAGCCAGTGGACCGACTCCGCCGGCCTTCCGCACGCGATCATCAGCTATGTCCCCGGCCGCTTCGGCCAGTGCACCACCGACTACGTCGCCGACCGCACCGCGGGCGGCCGCGCCTTCCACGTCCGCAAGAACTCCTCCGGCACCTGGCAGAAGACCGAGATCCCCGTCGTACTCGACTCCAGCCAGCGCACCAAGCTCCTCCTGGACAAGTACGACAACGCCTATGCCGTCTTCCCCTACGGCCGGATCGCCGGCGCGTCCAAGTCCTCCGGCTACACCGACTGGGCGCTCCTCTACGACGGCAGCGATCTCAACGCCTTCGGAGAGGTCGTGATCGACGAGATGCGGGTCAAGGCGGACAACGTGCTGTCGTTCATGTACCAGGAGGCATCGAGCGGTACGACCCCCTCTACGCTCCATGTCGTCGACTTCGCCCTGCCCGCCTGACCCGGCCCTGTGTGCGAGTCATGTCGTAATGTGAAGCCCTTCCCGTGGTGGTCCGCCCGCCCGGTGTGAAGGGTTTCCCGCCGCCCGCGTTTCCCTGGAGGTCTCTGCCCGATGGCCCAGTCGGTGGGTATCAAGGACGTCGCCCGCGCCGCCGGAGTCTCGGTGGGCACGGTCTCGAACGTCATCAACCGCCCGGACACGGTCGCCAGTGAGACGCGGGCGCGGGTCCAGTCGGCGATCGACCGGCTCGGCTATGTCCGCAGCGAGTCCGCGCGCCAGCTGCGGGCGGGCCGCAGCCGGATCATGGGCCTGCTCGTCCTCGACATGGGCAACCCCTTCTTCGTGGACGTGGCCCGGGGCGCCGAGCGGGCGGCCCGGGATGCCGGCCTCGGCGTGATGGTCTGCAACAGCGCGCAGAACGCCGGCGAGGAGGCCGAGTACCTCTCGCTCTTCGCCGAGCAGCGGGTCCGCGGCGTCCTGCTCACCCCCGCGGACGCGACCGGCCGCAACATCGAGAGCTTCCGCCGGCACGGCATCCCCTTCGTGCTGGTCGACCGGGTCGCCGAGGGCACCACCGAGTGCTCGGTCAGCGTCGACGACGTGGCGGGCGGCGCGCTCGCCGTCCGCCACCTCGTCGACGCCGGGCATCGGTCCATCGCGTATGTCAGCGGACCGCCCGGGTTCAACCAGGTCCGCGACCGGCGCACCGGCGCCCTGAACGCCCTCGCCGAGGCCGGGCTCGGCCCCGACGCCCTGCGCGAGCTGCCGACCGAGCGCCTTGACGTGGCGGCCGGCCGGGACGCGGGGGCCCGCCTTCTGGGGCTCGCCGACCGGCCCACCGCCGTCTTCTGCGCCAACGACCTCCTCGCGCTCGGCGTCCTCCAGGCCATGTACGCGGCCGGGGTGGTCGTCCCGGACGACCTCGCGATCGTCGGCTACGACGACATCGAGTTCGCGGCCGCGGCCGCCGTACCGCTGACCTCCGTACGCCAGCCCGCCGTCACCATGGGCGCGATGGCCGCCGACCTCCTCCTGGAGGAGACCGAGGAGCGGGAGGGACCGGGCGGCCACGAACACCGCCGGGTGGTGCTCCAGCCGGAGCTCGTGGTCCGCCGCTCCAGCCTCGCCGCCCGCTGATCGGGGATTCAGTAACGATTTCATGATCCCGGGGGCGGCCGGGCCCCGGACATGTGCTGAACTGGGACGCGACCGTCCGTCCGTCCCGGGAGAACCGTTGAGCCTCAGCTACCGCCAGCCCGGCGTCGTCCTCACCGACCGCCACTTCACCGTCCCTCTGGACCACGCCGACCCGGACGGCGAGTCCATCGAGCTGTACGCCCGGGAGGCGGTCGCGAGCGACAAGGCGGACAAGGAGCTGCCCTGGCTGCTGTACCTCCAGGGTGGGCCGGGCTTCGGGGCGAATCGTTTCGTCGGGCGGCAGGTCTGGCTCGACCGTGCCCTTCAGGAGTACCGCGTACTCCTCCTGGACCAGCGCGGCACCGGCCGCTCCACGCCGGTCAACCGGCAGACGCTGCCGCTGCGCGGCGGGCCGGCCGCCCAGGCCGACCACCTGGCCCGGTTCCGCGCCGACTCGATCGTCCGGGACTGCGAGGCGATCCGCCCGCAGGTCACCGGCGGCGCCCCATGGACCACCCTCGGCCAGAGCTTCGGCGGCTTCTGTACGGTGACGTACCTGTCGTTCTTCCCGGAGGGCCTCAAGACCTCCGTGATCACCGGCGGCCTGCCGTCCCTGGACGCCCACGCCGACGACGTCTACCGGGCCGCCTACCCGCGTATCGAGCGCAAGGTCACCGCGCACTACGAGCGCTACCCGCAGGACGTCGAGCGGGTCCGCCGGATCGCCGAGCACCTCCTCGACCACCCGGTGGTCCTGCCGAACAGCTACCGGCTCACCGTCGAGGCCTTCCAGTCCCTCGGCCTGATGCTCGGCACCAGCGACGGCAGCCACCGCCTCCACTTCCTCCTGGAGGACGCCTTCGTCCGCACCCCGGCCGGCGCCGAGCTCTCCGACGCCTTCCAGGAACAGGTCCAGGGCCTGCTCTCGTACGCGAGCAACCCGCTCTACGCCCTCGTCCACGAGCCGCTCTACGGCCAGGACAGCCGCCCCACCGCCTGGGCGGCCGAGCGGGTGCGTGGCGAGTTCCCGCAGTTCGACGCCGCCAAGGCGCTGGCGGGCGAGGCCCCGGTGCTGTTCACCGGCGAGACCGTGCACCCCTGGGTCTTCGAGACCGACCCGGCCCTGCGCCCCCTGCGCGAGACCGCCGAACTGCTCGCCGCCCGCACCGACTGGCGGCCGCTGTACGACCCGGCCCGTCTCGCCGTCAACGAGGTCCCGGTCGCCGCGGCCGTCTACCACGACGACATGTACGTCGACACCGGGCACTCCCTGCAGACCGCCCGGGCCATCCGGGGCCTGCGCACCTGGGTCACCGACGAGTTCGAGCACGACGGGCTGCGCGTCGGCGCGCCCCGGGTCCTGGACCGGCTGCTGGCGCTCGCCCGCGACGAAGTGTGACGTCCCGTAAAAGAAGTTGCGGGCGGGGTGAGCGCGCATAGTCTGCGGCCATGACCGCGCCGGCGATCAGCCGGCTCGTATTCATGCCTGACCAACGGGGGCCATGAACATGGACACGGAGCTGCTCGCCGACCGCTTCCAGGAACACCGCGACCATCTGCGCGCGGTGGCCTACCGGACGCTCGGCTCGGTCACCGAGGCCGAGGACGCCGTCCAGGAGGCCTGGCTCCGGCTCGGGCGCACCGACACGGACGAGATCAGGAACCTCGGCGGCTGGCTGACCACGGTGGTCGGCCGGGTCTGTTTCGACATGCTGCGATCGCGGTCGGCGCGCCGTGAGCAGCCGATGGACGAGACGTTCGTCCCGGACCCGGTGATCCGGCCGCTGTCGAGCATCGACCCAGAGCACGAGGTGCTCGAAGCCGACTCCGTCGGTCTCGCCCTCCTGATCGTCCTGGAGACGCTGGAGCCCGCTGAGCGGCTGACGTTCGTCCTGCACGACATGTTCGCGGTGCCCTTCGACGACATCGCCCCGATCGTGGAACGCAGTTCGGCGGCGACCCGTCAGCTGGCCAGCCGGGCCCGCCGCCGGGTGCAGGGTGCCAGCCCGTCGGCGGACCGGGACCTGGGCAGGCAGCGCCAGGTCCTCGACGCCTTCCTGGCCGCCTCCCGGGGCGGCGACTTCGAGGCGCTGGTCGCCCTGCTCCACCCGGACGTGGTGCTGCGCGTCGACTCGGGCGCGCTGGTGCGCGGCGCGGCCGCCTCCAAGGTGGTACGCGGTGCGAAGACGGTGGCCGAACAGGCGCTCACCTTCCGGCAGTTCGCGGACATGGCGCGGCTCGCGCTGGTCAACGGCACCGTCGGCATGGTCACCGCGCCCGAGGGACGCCCGATCTCGGTCATGGCGGTCACCGTCGCCGACGGCCGGATCACCGAGATGTACATCCTCGCCGACCCCGAGCGACTCGACCGCCTGGACCTGCCCGTCGAGGATGACTGACAGGCGGTCGGACGGGTGGTCAGACGGCGGCGGCCGGGGGCCGATGAGGGCTCACGGTCCGTCCGTCGGGCAGGAGTTCACCGGTGTCGTCGAAGACGATGGTGCCGTCGCACAGCAGACTCCAGCCCTGTTCGGGATGGGCCGAGACGATGACGGCCGGGTGGTGGTCGGGCTGCTCGGGGTGGCCGGCGTTGGGGCACGGGGGCTGATGCCTGCACATGGTTCGTCTCCTGTCCTGCGGGCTCCTGCTCCTGTCTCCGTGGTAGCCGAGCTTGTTTTCCGTTGGATGAGAGGACGCCCACAAGGCCGGAAACTCATCGGTGAGTTTCCGGGCGACCGTCCCCGGCGGGAGATGTCACACTCGGCGCGGCCCGGACCCTCTCAGCTGACAGGACCGACAGAGAGGGGCCGACCATGAAGATTGTGATATTCGGGGCGAACGGGCCGACCGGACGGCAGGCCACCCGGCAGGCGATCGCCGAAGGGCACACGGTCACCGCCGTGACCCGCCGCCCAGGGGAGTTCCCGCTGAGTGATCCGCTGCTGCGAGTGGTCGGTGCGGACGTGCACGACCCGTCCGCCGTGGCACGGGCCGTGGCCGGCCAGGACGCGGTGATCTCGGTGCTGGGGGTGCCGTACGGCCGCAGCCCCGTCACCGTGTACTCCGAGGGCATCACCCACATCGCCCAGGCCATGACGAAGCACGGCGTGCGGCGCCTGGTCTGTGTGAGCTCGACCGTGCTCTTCGGCGTACCGGCGCCCGGCGAGACGCTCTTCTTCCGGAAGGTGCTCGAACCGTTCATCGCGCGCACCATGGGGCGCACTGTGTACGACGACATGCGGCGCATGGAGGAGATCGTGCGCGAGAGCGATCACGAGTGGACGGTCGTCCGTCCCGCCGGTCTCTTCGACGCGGACGCCGTCAGCGACTACCGGGTGGCCACCTCGCGCCTGCCCGGCCGGTTCACCTCGCGCGCGGATCTGGGGAACGCGCTGCTGCGCGAGGCGGCCGGCACTCCGCATGTGCGCGACTTCGTCGACGTCCGCACCACGGAAGGGGTGCCGAGCTTCTTCGCGGTCATACGGAAAGAAGCGTTCGGTGGCTGAGGAGCAGGACCGTCTCATCGGGTCCGTACCCGAAGACAGCCCGGTACCGGGTGGAGCGGAGGCGGCCCACACCGTGACCCGGCTCTTCCTCGACCACCGCGAGCTGCTGTTCTCCGTCGTCTACAACATGCTCGGCAGCGTCGCCGACACCGAGGACGTGCTCCAGGAGACCTGGCTGTCCTGGTCCGGCAAGAACCGCCGGGCGCCGCTCGCGGAGATCGGCAACCCGCGCGCGTATCTCGTGCGCATCGCGGTCAACCACGCGCTCGCCCGGCAGTCGGCCGTCGCGGCCCGCCGTGAGACGTACGTCGGTCCCTGGCTGCCCGAGCCCCTGGTCACCGATGCCGCCACCGGCCTCGCCCCGGACACCGCCGACGACACGGTGCGCACCGACTCGGTCTCCATGGCGATGCTGGTGGTGCTGGAGACCCTCACCCCGCTGGAACGGGCGGTGTTCGTCCTCCACGAGGTGTTCGGCTACCGCCACACCGAGATCGCCGGCATGCTCGGCCGCAGCCCCGCCTCCGTGCGCCAGCTGGCCCACCGCGCCCGCGCCCATGTGCACGCCCGCCGCCCCCGCTACCGCACCCACCCCCGCGTCCGGAGGGAGGCGACCGAGCGGTTCGTGGCGGCCGCCCTCGGCGGTGACCTCCACGCGCTCATGGAGATCCTCGCCCCGGACGTGACGGTCTGGATCGACGGCGGAGGCGCACGGCAGGGGGCCGGGCTGCGCCCGGTGCACGGCCGGGAGAAGGCCGCCCGCATGCTGGCCGGCTACGCCACGCGCCGCGCCGCGGGTCTGGACGTCAGCTACCGCCGCGTCAACGGCGACGACGCAGCGGTGCTGTTCGAGGGTGACTCCCCGTACGCCGTGATGGTCATGGACCTCACCCCCGACGGCGACCGGGTCTCCGGCGTCTACGTCGTCACCAACCCCGACAAGCTCACCCGCGTACGGCAGGAAGGGGACTCGGCCTCGGGACCGGATCAGTAGCGCGCGCTGCTCGCCAGCAGTGGCGGGTACACGGCACTCGGTACCCCGTCGACCGTCGCGCCCGCGTACTTGAGCATCGCGCCGACCCGGCGGTTGAGGTCGTAGGGGAAGTTGAGGGCCGGGGCCGACACCTCGTCGAGCCTCGCCGTGTGCTCGGGGGGCAGATGGACCTCCAGGGCTGCCACGTTGGACTCCAGGTGGGCGAGGGTGCGCGGGCCGATGAGGGTGGAGGTGACTCCGGGGCGGTGCCGGACCCAGGACAGGGCCACGGCGGCGGGGCTCGCGCCGATCTCCTCGGCGACGGCGGCCACGGTCTCGATCACCGTGAACTGGTCGTCCGTGGGCTGCCCGAGGACGGCCGCCCGCTTCGCGTCCGTGGGCGCCGCCTGCCCCCGGCGGTACTTCCCGGACAGGTAGCCGTTCTTGAGCGGGCTCCAGGGCAGCAGTCCCATGCCCGCGTCCTGCGCGAGCGGGATCAGCTCGCCCTCGATGGTGCGCTCCAGCAGCGAGTACTCCATCTGCAGCGCGGTCACCGGCGTCCAGCCGCGCAGCAGGGCCATGGTGTGGGCCTTGGCGGTGAACCAGGCCGGGGTGTCGGAGAAGCCGACGTAGCGGATCTTGCCGGCGCTCACCAGGTCGTCCAGGGTGCGCAGGGTCTCCTCGACCGGCGTGGCCCAGTCGTGGTTGTGCAGCCAGTACAGGTCGACGTGGTCGGTGCGCAGCCGGCGCAGTGAGTCCTCCAGCTGGCCGACGATCGCCTTGCGGCCCGCGCCGCCGCCGTTGGGGTCGCCGGGGTGGAGGTTGCCGAAGAACTTGGTGGCCAGCACCAGCCGGTCGCGCTGCCCCGGCCGGGCGGCGAGGAAGTCGCCGAGGATCGCCTCCGAGTGGCCGTTGGTGTAGAAGTTCGCGGTGTCGACGAAGTTGCCGCCGAGGTCGAGATACGTCTGGAGGATCTTCTCCGAGTCCTCGACCGAGCAGCCGAAGCCGCCGTCCTCGCCGAAGTTCATCGCGCCGAGGCAGAAGGGGCTCACCTTGAGCCCGGACCGGCCGAGACCGACGTACGAGTCGAGTGCCATGGAATGCTCCGTGGAAGGTGGGTGGGGATTCCGTCTCTTCGAGCAAACCAGCCTGAGCTGCGGGAACGTTAGGGCGATCGCACCGGAGGCTTGCACGATCCTGTCGATGTGGGCGGGAGGGCGTTGCGGCCCGCTTGCCGTCGGCGTTTGAATCGAGCGTGTCCCTCGACGAACTGCGCACCCTGATCGACCGGCACGCCCCGCGTGACGCCGACGCCGTCCCCGCGATCGACGGCCTCATGCTGACCCGCGCCGAGCGGCCCACCGGACCCCGCTCCGGTATCACCGACCCCGTGTTCGCACTGCCCGCCCAGGGCGCGAAACGACTGACGCTCGGCGGCCGGATCTACGACTACGAAGCCGGCCAGTACCTCGTCGTCTCGGTCGATCTGCCGGTCTCCGGGCACTGCACCCGGGCGACCCCCGAAGAGCCCTTCCTGGGTTTCGGACTGCGTCTGCGGCCCGCCCGGCTGGCCGCGCTGCTCCTGGAGTCCGGCATCGACCCGCACGCCGGTGCCGCCCGCCGCCGTACGGACGACCTGCCCGCGCTCGCGGTCGGCGAGGCCGGCGCCGACCTGGTCGACGCCGTGGTCCGGATGGTCCGACTGCTCGACCGGCCCGCCGACATCCCCGTCCTCGCCCCGATGACCGAGAGGGAGATCCTGTGGCGGCTGGTCACCGGCGCGCAGGGGCCGCTGGTGCGGCAGATCGGGCTCGCCGACAGCCGCCTCACCCAGATCAGCCGGGCGATCCGCTTCATCCGCGACCACTACACCGAGCCGCTGCGCGTCGAGGAACTGGCCCGGCTCTCGGGCATGAGCGCGTCCCCGTTCCACCGGCACTTCCGGGCGGTCACCGCCCTGACCCCGATCCAGTACCAGAAGCACATCCGCCTCCAGGAGGCCCGGCTGCGGCTGATGAGCAGCACCGACGACGTGGCCGACGTCGGCTACGCGGTCGGCTACGACAGCGCCTCCCAGTTCAGCCGCGAGTACCGGCGGCAGTTCGGCCGGCCGCCGGGCGCGGACGCGGTCCGGCTCAGAAATGCGGACGAGGAAGTCCTCCCAGGTCAGTAGGGTGGACGGATGCCAGAACAGATATCCGAACGGACTCGGCTGCGCGGCGACTGCGCCCGCTGCTTCGGGCTCTGCTGTGTCGCCCTGCCCTTCACCGCCTCGGCGGACTTCGCGGTCACCAAGCCCGCCGGGACGCCCTGCCGGAACCTCGGCGGCGACCACCGCTGCGGTATCCACACCGAGTTGCGGCAGCGCGGCTTCGGCGGCTGCACGGTCTACGACTGCTTCGGCGCCGGGCAGCGGGTCTCCCAGGTCACCTTCGGCGGGCAGGACTGGCGGACCGGGTCCAAGGAGCACGCCCGCCGGATGCTGGACGTCTTCCCGGTCGTACGGCAGCTGCACGAACTGCTCTGGTATCTGACGGAGGCCCTGAGCCTGGCTGCCGCCCGGCCCGTCCACACCGAGCTCGGCGAGCTGCTGGAGCGGACCGAGGAGCTCACCTTCGGTTCACCCGACGAACTCGCCGCCCTGGACGTGGCCGCGCATCGGCAGGAGGTCAATGTGCTGCTGCTCCGGACGAGTGAGCTGGCCCGCGCGGGCGTCCGGGGCCGGAAGAAGGACCGCCGGGGCGCGGACCTGATCGGCGCCGGGCTCCGGGGCGCCGACCTGCGGGGTGCGAGTCTGCGTGGGGCCTACCTGATCGCCGCCGACCTGACCGGCGCCGATCTCAGGGACGCGGACCTGATCGGCGCCGACCTGCGTGACGCCGACCTCACGGACGCGGACCTCACGGGCGCATTCTTCCTGACCCAGCCGCAGCTCGACGCGGCCCGGGGGAGCGCCGGGACCCGGCTGCCGGCGTCAGTCACCCACCCCGTGCACTGGACAGCCGCCGCCCTCTGAGGCAGCCGTATCGGGGACGGGCACCGGCGTCTGCGCGGGTGCCGGGGTGCGCCTCTCCAGCCGCAGCCGCAGGCCTTCCGGCATCAGCGTCAGCCGCTCGGTCACCTTCAGGCGGTAGTCGGGGTCGGCCTTGAGGCCGTAGCGGCGCAGCAGCAGGCCGAGGACCAGGGTTGCCTCGTGCAGGGCGAACTGGCGGCCGATGCACGCCCGCGCGCCGGTGCCGAACGGCTTGAAGGTGTGCGGGGCCCGGGCGCGTACGGCCTTGGCGTCGAAGCGGTCCGGGTCGAAGCTCTCCGGGTCCGGGCCCCACACCTCGGGGTCCCGGTGCAGCATCGCCGTGAGGACCAGGGCCCAGGCGCCCCGGCGCATCGGGTGGTCCCCGGCCAGCACGGTGTCCTGGCGGGCCTCGCGGGCGAAGGCGGGGGCCGTGGGCCACAGCCGCAGCGACTCGTCGAGGACCCGGCGTACATAACGGAGCTTGGCGACCTGGTCGTAGCTCGGCGTTGCCGTGTCGCCCCAGACACGGTCCACCTCCGCGGCCGCTCTGGCGGCGACCTCGGGGTGCAGGGAGAGGTAGTGCAGGGCGAAGGAGAGCGCGCCCGAGGTGGTCTCGTGGCCTGCCACCAGGAAGGTGATCACCTGCCGTCGTACGTTCTCGGCGGACAGCCGCTCGCCGGTCTCCGGGTGGGCCGTCTCCAGCATCCGGTCGAGCAGGTCGCCGTTCCCGCGACCGGTCCCGCGCCGCTCCTCGACCAGGTCGTCGACCGTGCGGTTGAGGTAGTCGATGTCGGCCGCGTTGCGCCGGGCGGCCTGCCGCAGCATCAGCGGGGCCAGCGGCGCGGGCACGCTGTTGAGGCGCTGCGCGTAGACGAGCGTGCCGATCATCGCGGTCACGAAGGGGTGCGGCCGGTCCCGCTCGAACGACCCGAAGTCGTGCCCGAACCCGGTCCGGGCGATCGTCTCCAGGGTCAGCTTGGTCATGTCGCCGGGCACGTCGACCCACTGGCCGGCCGCCAGCTCCCGGTCCCAGCGGTCGGTCAGCCGCCCGGCCACCGACAGCATCATCGCGTGATAGCCCTCCATGGCCTCCCGGCTGAAACCGGGGGCCAGGACGTCGTGCGCCAGCTGCCAGTTCGACTCGTGGTTGTACGCGGTGAACAGGCCGTCCCCGGCGATCGGGCGCAGATTGGCGACGCCGAGGCCCACGTGCTTGGCGAACCGTGCCTCGTCGGCCATGTCGGCGGCCGGCTCGGCGCCCCACACGAACACGAACTCGTTGCCGAACGCCTTGCGCCGGAAGATCGGGCCCAGCTGGGTGGCGAAGCGCATCGAGTCCTGGAGGGGGGTGCGCCGGTTGACGCCCAGGATGTCGCCGAGGAGGGGCAGTCTGCGCGGCGGGTGGGGTATCCGGTGCAGCTCGGGCCAGCCCTGCTCGGCCCCGCGGAACCCCTTCGGCAGCGGCCCGTCCGTCCCCGTCGCCGACTGCGTGACCGTCTCCGCCATGACGCGATCTCCCTCGATGCTGCGGCAGGTTGAGCTAGTTGTACGTGGGTTCAATAAGCGCTCTCAGTCTCGTCCCGTTGTTGAATCCGCGTCAAGTAAAGTGCGGACATGGTCGCGAACCAGAGTGAGCGCAGCCGCCGCAGGATGAGCACCGCGGAACGCCGTGAGCAGCTCCTCTCGGTCGGGGCCGGGCTCTTCTCGGAGAGCCCGTACGACGACGTGTGGATCGAGCAGGTCGCCGAGATCGCGGGCGTCTCCCGGGGCCTGCTGTACCACTATTTTCCGACCAAACGTGATTTCTTCGCGGCGGTGGTGGAGCGGGAGAGTGAGCGGATGCTGCGGATGACGGCGGCCGAGCCCGGCGTGCCCGCCCGTGAGCAGCTCACCGCGGGCCTCGACGTCTACCTCGGGTACGTCCACACCCATGCGCACGGCTTCCGTGCCTTCCACCGTGCCGAGGCCTCCGGCGACCAGGTCGTGCGGCGTGTCTACCGGCGGGCCCAGGACGCCCAGGAGCGTCAGATCCTCGCCGCCCTGGCCGCCGATCCCGAGTTCGGCCCCGCCCTCGAACAGCGTCCCGACACCCGGCTCGCGGTGCGCGGCTGGCTTGCCTTCACCACGCATGTCTGCCTGGAGTGGCTGCGCACCGAGGAACTGACGCGGGAGCAGGTGCGGGATCTGTGTGCGCGGGCGCTGCTGGGTGTCCTCGCCTGACGCTTCCGGCGCCGCCGCCGCGGCCGTCGGCCGTTGCGTTCTTCACGCACGTGACGCATCCCGTGCTTGGCGTACTCCCCGATCTTCGATAAGTTAGGTGAGGCTTACCTAAGGAGGTTTCGGGATGGGTGACGAACAGGCAGCCTGGGCCGCCGGACCCGGCGCGGCCGAACAGGCCCGGTCGCTGCTGGCCACCACGTGGTCGTGCAGGGTGACCGCGGACGGCGGACGCGAGGAGTTCGTCGGCGCACACGGCGTCGCCGACGACGGCCGGGTGCTGCTGCACGTGCCCGAGGACAGCGCTCTGCTCGTGGCCGCGATCTGTGCCCCGCGCGGCGAGCGGTCCGCGGTGCTGGAGTTCGCCGATGTCGCGCCCGTCCCGGTGCGGGGCCGGATCCGGGCCCGGCTCTGGATGGCCGGCTGGTTCGCCCCCGCTGACGACCACCTCGTCTTCCACCCCACCCGGGTGGTGCTGCGCCGGCCGTCCGGCGCGGTCGTCGTCGACCTCGACGAGTTCGCCGCCGCGAACCCCGACCCGCTGGCCGCCGCCGAGGCCAGGCTGCTGACCCACCTCGCCGACGCCCACCCGGACGCCGTCGAGCGGCTCACCCGGCTCGTCGAACCCGAGAGCCTGCACGCCGCCACCCGCGTCCAGCCCCTCGCCGTGGACCGGCACGGAATCACCCTGCGCATCGAGCGCACCCGCGCCCACGGCGACGTACGGCTGACCTTCCACGCGCCCGCCGACGACGTCGCCCAGCTCACCGAGCGCATGCACGTCCTGCTCGCCCAGGCCGGCGCCACCGCCTCCTGCCCGCGGGCGCTACAGCGGCAGCGCGCAGACGGCGACCGGTGAGGCGAACGGCTCGCCCGCGAGCCGGAGTTCACCACTGCGCGCGTCGACCGTGAAGACACTCACGGTGCCGGACCGCTGGTTCGACGCGAACAGCAGCCGGCCGTCGGGGGAGAAGGCGATCTGCCGGGGGAAGTCCCCGTGCACCGGCACCGTGTCCAGCAGTCGCAGCCGGGCTCCCTCGGCCTCGACCGCGTACCGCGCGAGCGTGTTGTCGCCCCGGTTGGCCAGATAGGCGTAGGCGCCGTCCGCGGTGACCAGGAACTGGGCCGGGTAGTTGGTGGTGCCCGGGGTACTGCCGGTGGACTGCGGTTCGCCGATGGTGAGGCGGCCGGTGGCCCTGTCGTAGCCGCAGGCTGCGACCGTGTTGCCCACCTCGTCGGCCAGATAGGCGTACCGCCCGCCCGGGTGGAAGGTCAGATGGCGCGGACCCGCCCCCGGCTTCGTGTGCGCCTGGGCGACCTCGGTGAGCGTGCCCTTCGCGAGGTCCAGGCGGTAGCTGTAGACCGTGTCGGTGCCGAGGTCCACGGCGAGGACATGGCCGCCGTCCGGGCTGGTGATGAACTGGTGGGCGTGCGGGCCCTGCTGACCGGGCCCGGGCGCCGGGCTGGAGTGCGCGACCAGGTCCGTGCGCTCACCGAGGGCGCCCGTGGCGTCGATCGGGTGCACGGCGACACTGCCCGAGGTGTAGTTGGCGCTCAGCAGCCAGCGGCCCGAGGGGTGCACCGAAAGATGGCAGGGGCCCGCCCCGCCCGTGCTCCGGCTGCCGAGTATCTTCCGGTCGGCGAGGCGTACGGCGGTCACGCCCCCGTCCGTGCGTTCGTTCACCACGTACAGCGTGCGGCCATTCGGATGAACGGCCAGATACGACGGGTCGGCGACCCCAGTGAGCGTGCCGGTGCCGGTGATCTCGCCGGTCGCGGGGTCGTAGGCGGCGAGTCCGATGCCGGTGCCGCCGCCGTCCACGGAGGTGTAGGTGCCGATGTAGAGCGGGCGGGGGGCCGAGGGCGCCTTCGGCGGGGTCTCGGCCACCGGTGCCGGTGCGTTGTGCGGCCGCTGCCGGAGCGGCGCCGCGGGCGCCGGGACCGCCACCACCGCGGCGGCACCCGCCAGCGCACCGACGAACCGGCGCCTGCTCCAGCCGCCGCCCGTCACTTCCGTACCACTGTCCATGCCCGCACCTCAGGTCGTCGGTCACCCCGGTCGTGACAGCAACCTTGGCGCGACCTCACGGTCAAAGGCAAGACGGGCAACGGCCATTGCACACAATGCAATGGAGTGTCGACGGTGGTGGCCCCGCGGTCACCAGTCGCCGTCCTCCACCGGCTTGCCCGGGGTGTCCTTGAGCGGGATCACCTGTCCCGGCGACGGCTGCTGCCAGGGCTCCAGGTCGTCGCCGAGCCAGTCGCCGACCGGCTTGACCGCCTCCAGGGCCTCCGTGGGGGCGAGATCCTCGGCGTCCTCGTCGTAGTAGTCGAACCAGGGCAGCCCCGCGCGGGTGTACGCCGCCCGGTCCACCGGCGACGGCGGGGGCGCCTCGCCCGTGATGCGGCGCCACTGCGGGGGCGTGACCAGGTGGACGAAGACGCGCCCGGCCGGAGTCTCGGACCAGTCCCGCAGGGGCCGGTCGTCCTGGTACACCTCCTGGTGCATCGAGCCACCGACGCCGAGACCCATGGCCGTCCCGGCCGTCCTGGCCGACCTCCTGCTCCTGGCCACCGGGGCCCCGCCCGGCGCGGGTGCCGCCATCTGCGGCGCCATGCCGAAGGCACCGACCGCCGGCACCCTGCGCATCCGCTCCCGCCGTCGCCGCTCCTGACGGTGGTACTCGGCGAGTGCCTCCTCGGTCAGCGGGAACGTCTGGAGCTGCACCCCGCCCCACACCTCCTCGCCCGTCACCTGGCCCTCCACGGTGGCGCCCAGTCCGAGCGGCACGGCCACGAACTGGCGGACCGTACCCTCTCCGGAGTTGATGCCGTCCAGCCAGGGCTGCCGGGGGAGTACGAGGTAGTTCTGAGGCTGCTGCGCGAGCCGGTCGCTCCACGGCCTGCCGGACACCGCGCACACCTTGCCGACGCCGACCTGGAGCGCGGCGGGCCGCGTCGTACCCGCGAAGTTCAGCCACATCGCCTCGCGCAGGTACACCGGCAGCAGCACCCCGCCGCGCGCCCGCCACTCCTCGGGGACCGTGTCCGGGAAGTCGGCCACCCGCCGGACCGGGAACGTGCCGAGTCCCGGCGGCAGCGCGTGCGTGCCCGTCTCCGGCAGCCGCAGCGTGCGCATGAACTGGACCGCCACCCCGCCTGGCAGCCGCAGCGTGTCCCCGTCGATCCTCACCGCCGTGTCGGTCACCGGCGTGCCCCCTTTCCGTACTTCACCGCTTCACCGCTTCACCGTTTCACCGCTTCATCTCTTCACCGAGAACGTCCCGCGCCGCCCGTCCGGTTCCGCCGCAGCTTCTCCGGAACGCCCACCCGCTCCCGCAGCCAGGTCAGCCGCGGCAGCTTGGCGCGCTGCTCGCCGGAGACCCGGTCCAGCTCCTCCAGCAGCCGGCGGGTGCGGTGCTCGGTGTCCAGCTCGTCCAGGAGCCGGTTGACCTCGGTCAGTACGGCGCCGAGCAGCTGCCAGTTCCGGTCGTCGTGGCGGATCTCCTCCTGGAGCAGTTCGGCGAGCTTGTCGCGGGTGCCGGCCGCCGTGTGCAGCTCGGCGGCGAGCCGGGACTCGGCCGACTCGGCGTTCTCGCTGATGCTGGTGGTCACCAGCACCGCGAAGCTGACCACCGCGTCGGCGATCTGGGACAGCAACTGCTCCACGGCCGCCCCCGCGTCCGACGCGAACAGCGGCTCGGGCTCGCGGGCCTTGGCCAGGTCGGTGAAGGTACGGGCCAGCACCCGCAGCACGACCGTGCAGATCTCCAGCGTGTCCAGGCCGGTCCGCAGCACCACCCGGTGCAGCAGCCCCTCCCTGACCCTCGGATTGAGCCGCAGACTGTCCTCGGCCTGCCGCAGCGCTGCGTCCACCTCGACGATGGCGTGGTCCAGCCTGCGGGCCTCGTGCAGCCGCTCCGCCGCCCGCTGCCACGGGGTGATCTCCACCGCCTCCTCGCCCATCCGCAGCATCAACTGCCGCAGCCGGCGCGCCAGCCCCTCGATCGACTCCCCGGCCTCGTCCACCCACACCGGGGGCGGGAGCAGCAGATTGCAGCCCATCCCGACGACCGCGCCGATCAGGGTCTCCACGATCCGCGCCCAGGCCGTACTGCTGATGGTGGTGACCCCGAGCACCAGCATCGCGCTGATCGCCACCTCGGGGATGTACTCGTCGACCCGCACCAGATGCCCCACCGCCAGCGAGGCCACGATCAGCAGCGCCAGGCTCCACCAGGTCAGCCCCACCAACTGGCTGAAGGCGATGGCGACCAGCACACCGGCCACCACCGAGTTGACCCGGCGGAAGCCGTTGGTGAGGGTGGCGTACAGGGTTACCTGGACGACCAGGAGCGCGGTCAGCGGGGCGGTGAGCGGCGCCGGTTCCGGACTCAGACGGAGCGCGACGACGTAGGCGATCGTGGCCGCGGTGGCCGACCGCAGCGTCTGGACGACCACCGGGTCCCGATGGCGCCGCAGCAGTCGCTCCAGCCCCTGGGCCCACTTCCGTACGTCTTGCATCCCTTGGCCTGTTCCCGTTCATGTGTCACGTCGAACGTATTGTCCACGGATCACTCGCGCGCGCTAGTGGTGAGACGACCTCGCTGACCTCGCCGACCTCGTCCGAGACCGCCCCGCCCCGCTCCGCCCCGCTCCGCCCCGCTCCGCCCCGCTCCGCCCCGCTCCGCCCCGCTCCGCCCCGCTCCGGGAATAGGGAGATCCAGGCGCGGGTTCCCGACGTCGGAACGGCCGGAGACGATCACGGTGACCGACGGCCGCGGTCCGACAGCACAGGGGGACATATGCGGGCAATCGCATTCAAGGAGACCGGCGGACCGGAAGTACTGCGCCCGGTGGAGCTGCCCGACCCGCAACCCGGCCGGGGCGAGGTACTGATCCAGGTGTCGTACGCCGGCGTCAACTATGGCGAAGTACAGCACCGCCTGGGTGACTTCGGCGTGCCCGAAGGCGAGACGGTGACGGGTCTGGAGGTGTCCGGGACGGTGGTGGAGTCGGGTGCGGACGTGACGGGCCTGAAGCCCGGCGATGAAGTCGCCGCGTATCTCCCGGACGGCGGCGGCTATGCGGAGTACGTGCTCGCGCCCGCGCCGTTCGTCTTTCCACTGGAAGGACTGGGCCTCGACCTCCGTACGGCTGGTGCCGCGCCCCTCGTCCTGACCACGGCGTACGGGGTCCTGGCGGGCGCGGGCCGGATCGCCTCCGGCGACACGGTGCTGATCCATGCGGCGGCCGGCGGGGTCGGGTCGGCCGCGGCACAGCTTGCCCGGTCGCTGGGGGCGGCGGCGGTGTACGGGACCGTGAGCACGCAGGAGAAAGCGGAGTACGCGAGGCGCTTCGGCTACGACGACGTCTTCCTGCGGGACGGCTTCGCCGATGCGGTGCGAGACGCGACTTCCGGCCGGGGCGTGGACCTGGTCCTGGACCCGGTCGGCGGCCCCACCCGGCTGGCGAGCTTCGAGGTGCTGGCCCCGTTCGGCCGGGTCGCGGTCTACGGCGAGGCGGCCCGCCACCCGGACCTCACCACCCTCCCGGTCCTCCCGCTGTGGAAGAACAACCGTGCCCTGACCGGCTACAACATCGGTGACCTCGCCCGCCGGGCCCCCGAGACGCTCCGCCGGCACACCCTCGCCGCGCTGGGTGAGGTCGCATCAGGTGCCGTATGCATCGACATCACGGCCGAGTACGACCTGGCCGACGCGGCGAAGGCCCAGCGACTGCTGGAAGCGGGCGAAAACAGGGGGAAGGCAGTGCTGAGGGTCCGGCGCTGAGCGGCGAAGCGGCCGAGCTCCGACGGGCCGACCCCGCGGTGAAATGGCCATGACCCGGCCGACCATGATCGGCTGACGTCGGCCGAGACCGGGCGAGAGGAGAGGGGGAATCGATGGGACTCGGGGACATCGAGGCGGCGCGGGCCGCGGCCGCGTTGCGTCACGTGGCCGCGCTCTCCTCGGGACCGGCCCTGGACCCCGGTCTGCGCATCACCCTGAACTTCCACCCCGACCGGGTGTCGGCCGGGCTGCCGGTCCTCGACGCGCTGGCCCGGGACGGCGTCTACCACTCGCAGTTCGTGACCGGAACCAGCAACGGCGGGCTCACCGCGCACCCGGGCGGTGACCGCTGGCGCTGGGAGAGCCGGATCTTCGCCGGGATCTACGACGACGCCGACCCGGCCGAGCGACCGGTGTACGGCGCGCTGAACTTCCGCCGCCAAGTCGTCGGCGCCGCCCCGCGGTTCGGCTCCTCGCACCTCCGTCTGACCGGCCCGGCACTGCACCGCGCCACCTTCTGCTACCCCGACAGCGCGGCCGAGCCGACCGACTTCGGCGTCGCCGCCGGAACGCATCTGCTCGGCCTGGCCGAAGCCGACGAGCAGGACGCCCTCAACGACTACGTCGAGACACAGGTGCACGGCGGTGTGCGGCTCGACCGGGATGTGGAGGCGCTGGTCCTGGACGCCGGGTACCGGAACACCCGCGTGGAGGCGGCGGCCCGTCGGCTGCCCTTCCCGGTGGAATGGCACCCCGGCTACCGGCTCACCGTGCCGGAGCTGCGCCGCCACGCCGACTACCGGGGTCCGGAGTACGCCGAACTCGGCGCCCTGATCGCCGAGAAGGGTGTGGTCGATCCACGGATCATCGGGGACGCGGCCCGCACCGGCCGGTACGAGATCCAGGACCTCAAGATGGTGTGGCACACCCTTGCCCGGTTCGGCGCCCCGGAAGGCGCGGGCACCGCCTGTTCCGCCGGGTCCGACTACTCCGCCGACTCGGCCTGTTCCGTCGGCGCCGGCGGCCAGACACCGGGGGTCAGCACCCCCAAGGCGTAGGCGCGGGCGACCAGTTCGGTGCGGTTCGCCGCGCCCCAGCGGGCCGACAGCCGACGCAGATGGTAGGTCACGCCGTCCTTGCTCAGGCCCAGCTGGCGGGCCGCGTGCGCCGTGGTGGCGCCCCGCGCGAGGAGTGCCAGCACCCGCCCCTCGACCGGGGTGACCCGCGCGGGCTCCGACCCGGACGCCTCGCGCTCGCCCGCCACCCGCAACATCACCAGCAGCGCCGGCGTCTCGCCGACGGACTCGCTCACCGGGTCCGCCGCCAACTCCCCGTACCGCTCGGTGCCGTCGGGCGCCCGCCACCGTACCGACACCTGGTAGCGCGAACGGTGCCGCAGCCGCAGCGCCTCGGCGATCCGCTCCACCAGGAACGTCCGAGCGCCCAGCAGCTGTCCCTCCTCGCCGACGCCAACCCCTGCCCGCCCGAGAAGGCCGCCCTCGCCTCCCTGGGCGACGACCCGCGCACCCTCGTCGAGATCATCGAGGACCACCCGGCGCTGCGCGGCGCCCTGGACTGGCCCCGGCTGCTGGAGCTCCTGACCCCGCTGAAGCCGCGCCACTACTCGATCTCCTCGTCCCAGGCCACCGACCCCCGCCACGCCGACCTGATGATCTCCCTCCTGGAGGCTCCCGCCCACTCCGGCAAGGGCACCTACCGGGGTACCGGCTCCGGCCACCTCACCTCGCTCCGCCCCGGCGACACGCTGTACGCCCGCGTCCAGCCGTGCCGGGAGGCGTTCCGCATCGACGACAGCGCACCGGTCGTCATGATCGCCGCGGGCACGGGCCTGGCCCCCTTCCGGGGCGCGGTGGCCGACCGCACCGCAGCCCTCGCGGCAGGCAACCAACTCCGGCCCGCCCTCTGCTACTTCGGCTGCGACGCGGCCGAGGCCGACTTCCTGCACGCCGAGGAGTTGTACGCCGCCGAGTCCGCCGGGGCCGTATCGCTGCGCCCGGCCTTCAGCACCGACGGCACCTTCGTCCAGCACCGCATCGCCGCCGAGGCCGACGAGGTGTGGGCCCTGCTGGCGGCGGGTGCGAAGGTATATGTCTGCGGGGACGGCGGCAGGATGGCACCGGGCGTGCGCGAGGCGTTCCGCACGATCTACCGCGACCGCACTCCGGGAGGAAACGCCGAGGAATGGCTGAACACGCTGGTGGCGGACGGCCGATATGTGGAGGATGTATACGCGGCGAACTGACCGGCGCCGTCGTCCTGCAGCGCCCCGTCAGGGGCGCGGGGAACTGCGCGATCGGCCCCCACCGGTCGGCAGCTCGCGCACTACCCGTACCCGCCACCCTCGAAGCCCTTAGCTCACAGCGTGAACTAAGGGTTGGGGAAATATCGCTTCCGGCCCCCCGAAGGAGTATCTTGCAGGTCGGGAAGGGTTCGTGAAGGGAGCCACATGGCGGGGCGGAACGGGCGCACGGTACGCGACCTCAGGAGGGCCAACCGCACGGCCGTGCTGCAGCGGCTCTATTTCGACGGCCCCCTCAGCCGCTTCGAACTGGGCCCGGCGACGGGCCTGAGCTCCGGCTCGGTGAGCAACGTGGTCGCCGACCTGGTCGCCGACGGCCTGGTCGAGGAGGCCGGCAGCGTCGACTCCGACGGCGGCCGCCCCCGCACCCTGCTGCGCGTCGCCCCGCACAGCGGTCACATGATCGGCGTCGACGTCGGCGAGACCCGGGTCCGAGTCGAGCTGTTCGACCTCACCCTCACCGAACTCGCCCGCGTCGAGCGCCCGCTGGCCCAGCAGGGCTACGACGTCGATGTGATCGTCGGCCACATCCGGGACGGCATCGACGAGGTCCTCGCCACCGAGGGTGCCTCACCCGAGCTGCTGCTCGGCGTCGGCGTGGGCGTCCCCGGCATCGTCGAGCACACCGACGACCGGGGTGCCGTCGTGCATGGCCAGACCATCGGCTGGGACGCCGTCCCGCTGGAGGAACTGCTCCGCTCCGGCTGCCAACTCCCCGACTCCGTGCGGTACTTCATCGACAACGGCGCCAAGACCCTGGGTCAGGCCGAGATGTGGTTCGGCGCCGGACGCGGCGCGGACAACGCGGTCGTGGTCCTGTTCGGCTCCGGCGTGGGCGCCTGTCTGGTGACCGCGGAGGTGGAGCACGGCCGGGCCGTCGAATGGGGGCATCTGACCGTACGGGTGCGGGGCCGCCGCTGCCGCTGCGGCGCGCTCGGCTGCCTGGAGGCGTACGCCGGTGCGGAGTCGCTGCTCGCCCGCTGGCGCGAGGAGGGCGGCCGTCCGGCCGAGGGCCTCGACGAGGAGAGCGCGCTCACCGCGATGCTCGCCGCCGCCTACCCGCCCGAGGGCACCGAGCCCGACCCGGTCGCGCTGGCCGTACTGGAGGAGACCGCCGAGTACCTGGGCGCCGGCCTCTCCGACCTGATCAACCTCTTCCAGCCCGAGCGGATCCTCATCGGCGGCTGGGCCGGCCTCCAGCTCGGCGCCCGCTTCCTGCCCGCCGTACGCCGGTACGCGACCACGTACGCGCTGCGCCACCCGGCCGAGCGGGTCACCATCGACCTGGGCCGGCTCGGCCCGGACGCGGTCACCGTCGGCGCCGCGATCCTGCCCCTCGCCGACTTCTTCAGCCGCGGCGGCCGTCGCGCCGAACCGGTGACCGAGGACCGGCTCCCCGCCTGGCGTACGGCACTGGAGGAGCGCTCCCCGCGCTGAGACGCACCCCGTTTCGGGACTCCGGGAGGAGGTACTCGCGTAGCACCCGGATCGACGCGAGGGGAGTAAGCCGTGGGCGACCGACGGGACGGCAGGCCCGTACCCCGGGACATGCAGGACCAGCAGGCCCGGCCGGACGGCCGGGACCCGTGGGAGGCGGCCGAGGGCCGTCGCCCGGACGACAGGGGCGAAGACGCCGACCTCCCCGACACCGACGAGGCCGGGACAGGACCCCGGGGTGCACCGCGCTCGGGGGCTGTACACCCCGGGGATCCGGTGCCCGACGAGCCGTCCGGCTGAGCGCGGGGCGGCCATGACCCGGGAGGTAATCGACCCGGGTGCACCGGCGCCGTGAGGATGAGGGCCGTAGGAAGTCCGCAGGACCACCCCGGGAGGCCCCCATGCCGTACTACGAGAGCCCTGCCGACGGCACCCGCCTGTACTACGCCGACCACGGTCCGGCGACCGGGCCCGTCGCCGTGTTCACCGCCAGCGCCTACGTGGGCCACGAGATGTGGGAGTACCAGATGCTGCCGCTGGCGGAGGCCGGGTACCGCTGTGTCGCCCTCGACCGGCGCGGGCACGGGCGGTCCGAGGAGAGCTGGGACGGGTACGACCTCGACACCCTCGCCGACGACCTGTACGGGCTCCTCGACCACCTGGACCTGCGGGGGACCGCCCTGATCGGGCACTCCGTCGGCACCGCCGAGGTGGTGCGCTGCCTGACCCGGCACTGTCACGGACGGGTCGCGCGGGCCGCACTCGTCGCCGGTGTCGCCCCCGGCGTCGTGCGCTCGGCCGCCAACCCGGACGGTGTCGACCCGGCCGTCGTACAGGCCGACAACGAGCTCTACCGCCGGGACCGGGCCGCCTACTACACGGCCTTCGCCGACGACTTCTTCGCGCTCCACCTGCCGGGCAACGAGGTGTCGGCGGAGTACGTCCGGTACCTCGTCGACCGCTGCCTGGTGTCCACCCCGCGCGCCGGCACCGCCGTCCGGGACACCGTCGCCGCGCTGGAACTCGCTCCCGAACTGGCCGCGCTGCACCTGCCGTTGCTCGTCGTGCACGGCACGCACGACGCCTCGGCGCCGCTGGAGTCGTGCGGTGCCCGCGCGGCCCGGCTCGCGCCCGACGCCACGCTCAGGGTCTACGAGAACGCCGGGCACGGCCTGTTCAGGACCCACGCCGGGCAACTGACCGAGGATCTGCGCGAGTTCATTGACGCCGGGCGCGGGGTACGGCGCGCGGCGGCCTGAGCGCGGCCGTGCGTCAGGCGAAGGCGTTCACGTCCGTCAGCTCCGCCGAGAGGTCCCACAGCCGGGCCGCCTGCTCCCGGTCGACCGCCCAGGCCTTCACACCGGTGGGCTCGCCCTCCACGGCCGTCCCGGCGATGTCGCAGTCCTCCAGGTACACCCCGCCCATGCCCACCAGCTGCGGGGAGGTGGCCGCCCAGGTCTGGGTGGCCGCACCCTGCGCGGGCGTCTTGAAGCCCTGGGGGCTGAGCACCGTGCCGTTCTCGTCGATCCAGCCGCGCTCGATCATCTCCTCGCGGGGGATGTGCCGCTGGAGCGGGGTCATGATGCCGCCGGGGTGCAGGGAGAAGGCCCGCACGCCGGAGCCCTGGCCGAGCCGGTCGAGATGCACGGCGAACAGCACGTTCGCGGTCTTCGCCTGGCCGTAGGCCTGCCACTTGTCGTAGCCGTGCTGCCACTGGACGTCGTCCCAGTGCATCCCGGAGAAGTGGTGGGCACGGGACGAGACCGACACGACCCGGGCGCCGCCGCGCTCGATGGCCGGCCAGAGCCGGTTGACGAGGGCGAAGTGGCCGAGGTGGTTGGTGGCGAACTGGGCCTCCCAGCCGGGCCCGACCCGGGTCTCGGGGCAGGCCATGATCCCGGCGTTGTCGATCATGAAGTCGACGGTCCGGCCGGAGGCCAGGAACCGCTCGGCGAAGCCGCGCACACTGTCCAGGTCACCGAGGTCCAGCTGGTCCACCTCGACCCGGTCCAGGCCGGACAGGGCCTCCCGGGCGGCCTCGGGGCGCCGTGCGGGCACCACGACCTGGGCGCCCGCCCCGGTGAGTGCCTTGGTGGTCTCCAGACCGAGCCCGGAGTAGCCGCCGGTGACGATGGCGAGCCGGCCGCTCAGGTCGAGGCCCGCAAGGACGTCTTCGGCCGTGCTCTCCGCGCCGAAACCGGAACCGATCTTGTGCTGAGGAGTCGTGGTGTTCATGGCTTGAACGCTACGAATTGGAGTGCGCTCGAAGTCAAGCGGAGATCTTGAATTCCCGCGAAAGGTCTCGAAAGGGGCGGAGCGGGCAACGGAGAGCCCCGGCCGCGACGGGGGATTCGCGGCCGGGGCGGCCAGGTGGTGGGTGCGAATGGCGGTCGCCTCTCGGCGAAACGCTCCACAGGGCTTCAGCCGAACGATCGTCCCTGTGGGCAAAAGGTGAGGCCCGGGGACACTGTCCCATCCGCACCCACGGCTGGTTCAACGGACAACCACCCGGGACTGTTCCATGCCGGTACGTGATCCGCATCACCCCCTGGTCGGAGGGCTGCCCGGCAGTGAGCCGGGCGGGTGAGCGGTTCGCCCGCATCTTCATCAAGCGTGCGCAAATATCCGGGCAAATCCTCGGTCGGTGACGCGCCGTCCATCCGGGTCTTCTCCGGGGCCATGCCTTTGACGGACTCCAGGTGCCAGCGCCGTACCAGCAGGAAGACGAGCCGTTCCGGCGCCTCGACGGGGGTCGGGAGCACCTTCACCGTCAGGGGGCTCTCGCAGGTCACTTCCGCCCGGGAGATCTACCCTCGATTGCATGACCGAGATAGCGAGCCCCCACATCTCCCAGCCGCGGATCCTGGTGCTCGGGGTCATGACCGGCAAGCCGGGGACCCTTCCCTTCCGCATCGTGGAGATCGACGGCGAGGTGGTCGCGGAGGCGAGGGACATCACCGAGGTGCTGTCGGTCGCCGCGGCCTACGGCATCACGGTCCATGACCTCGACGACCCGGGCGTGGTCTGCTGGGTGGGCGGGGACAAGTTCACCTGGACGCCCCGCCCGACCCGTCGCTAGAGCACTGCTCTCAGCCGACCGTCCACTTCTGGTTGGCGCCGCCCGAGCAGGTCCAGATCTGCAGCCGGGTGCCGTTGGCCGAGTTGTTGCCGGTGACGTCCAGGCACTTGTTCGCCTGTGGGTTCACGATGTCGTTCGCCGACGAGACGGCCCACTTCTGGGCGGCGCTGCCGTTGCAGTCGTAGAGCTGGACCGCTGTCCCGTCCGCCGTGCCGCCGCCGGTGACGTCCATGCACTTGCCCAGCGCGCGGATCGTGCCGTCGCTGCCGACCGTCCACTGCTGGGCGGCGCTGCCGTTGCAGTCGTAGAGCTGGACGGCGGTGCCGTTGGCGGAGTTGGCCCCGGCCACGTCCACGCACTTGCCGGCCAGGCCCTTGATCGCGACTCCGGTCGCCGTGTTGCTGGTCGTCACCGACACCGAGTCCACGACCAGCTGGGCCGGGAAGGAGGTGGAGCTGTCCGGGTCGCCGGGCCAGTAGCCGCCGACGGCCAGGTTCAGGATCAGGAAGAACGGCTTGTTGTTGTAGACCCAGGTCTTGCCGTTCAGGTCGGCGGGCGTGCGGGTCTCGTAGACGTTCCCGTCGACCGACCAGGTGATCGAGTTCGGCGCCCAGTCGACCGCGAAGGTGTGGAAGGCGTCAGCGAAGGCCTGGCCGTTCGGCAGCGAGTAGGCCGCGCCGATGCCGCCGGAGCCGGAGTAGCCGGGGCCGTGGATGGTGCCGTGCACGGTCGACGGCTCGAAGCCGACGTTCTCCATCACGTCTATCTCGCCCGAGTCCGGCCAGTTCACCGGGGTGCCGAGCATCCAGAACGCGGGCCACATGCCCTGCCCGCGCGGGATCTTCATCCGGGCCTCGACGTGCCCGTACTGGGCGTTGAACTTCCCGGAGGTGTTCAGCCGGGCCGAGGTGTACTGACAGGTGCCGTACCAGCACTGGTAGTTGGCGGGATTCTCCTTCTTGGCCGTGATGACCAGGTGGCCCTGGCCGTCGAGGGCCGCGTTGTTGGTGCCCGAGGTGTAGTACTCGCGCTCGTGGTTGTTGACGTTGTCGCCGGTCTCCATGTTCCACTTCGAGGAGTCCACCGCCGAACCGGCGGGGCCGTCGAAGTTGTCGGAGAAGGTCGTCACGGCGGCCGCGGCGGTGCCGGCGGCCTCGGCCCGGTGCGCGGGGCCTACCGCGACGGACCCGAGCAGTGCGGCGGACAGGGCGGCGAACAGGCATCTGCGGAGCAGTCGTGGGGAGGCCACGGCTCATCCTTCCGTACGGCGGCCGGACGCGGGGAGGCGGCCGGCCGAGGTGGGGGGGTGAAGGCGTCGCCTCTTGATTTAAGAAGTGAGATAAGTGGCGAGTCAAGAGTTTGGTAACGGACCAGTATCGAACGGTCGCATGACTGGCGACTTGGCGACTTGGCGACTTGGCGACTTGGCGACTGGCGGCCTCGACGGCCGACGAAGGGCGGCCGATGGCTGCCGACCGCCGACCGCCGACCGCCGAGCCGGGTCGTGCCGGGGCTACGCCTTGGGCTTTCGCGCGTGCACCGCCCGGCCGAGCCGCCGGCCCAGCAGCAGCCAACCGATCAGCGCGCCCGAGGTGTTGAGGATGACGTCGTCCACGTCGAAGGCCCGGCCGTTGACCAGCGCGCCCTGCGCCATCTCCACCAGCAGCATCACGATCGCGGTGAGCGCCAGCACCCGCAGGATCCCGCGGGCGTTGGGCGCGAGAACCGGCACGAGGATCCCGAAGGGGAGGCCGAGCATGACGTTCCCGCCGATCTGCTTGACGGTGTCACGGACCGAGGGCTGGTCCAGATAGAGCTTGATGGTGGTGCCCGGGTGCAGATTCGTGTGCGCGATCGACGCCGACGCCGGGGACGGCTCCAGGGTCAGCCGGGCCAGTACGGCGGCGAACGCCACCATCGCGGCGAAGGCGATCGCCATCGCCAGCAGGCGCAGCGGGAGGGGGAGCGGGCGACGCTCGGCGCCGGTCCTGGCGGGGGCGGTGCCTTTCTTGCCGGTGTCGCTCCTCTTGGAGGTGTCGCTCCTTTTGGCGGCACTGCCCGGCTTGCCGGTGCCGCCGGGCTTGCGGGTCCTGGCCGTGCCGCCCGGTTTGCCGGTGCCGGCCGCCTTGCCGGTGACGGTCTTCTTCCCGGTGCCGGCCGGCTTGGCGGCCTTCCCCTTCCCCGGGGTGGCGGCCGGCTCGGCCCCGCGGGCCTTGACGACGCGTACGGCCTTGGCGAACACCCCGGGCTTCTTGCCGGTGTCCCCGTCCTTCTTCGTCTCCTCGGTGGTCTCGCCCTTGGTGAAGCGCAGGCGCGAGGCGGCGCTGGCCATTGGTCCTCCACTCTTCAACTTTCCGGCGTGATAAGCCAGTTACCCGCGAAAGGCCCGTCGATGCCGGATCGGGGAGCGCCCCGGCCGCCGTCCACTGAACGGCGGCCGGGGTCCTGCTGCGAGCCGATCACACCGTGCCGTAGGACACATGCACCTCCGTGAAGCCGAGGGAGTGCAGCAACCCCTCCAGCATGCTGGTGGTGTTGGTCTCCGCCCGGGTGGTCAGTCCGCTGTCCTTGGCCGCGTCGGAAATGTGCTTCACGGCCAGCTTCTGCACCGCCTGCTCGCTGTTGGGGTTGTCCGAGAACAGGTCGCCGAGCCGGTCGAGGAGACCGCGCTGCTTGGAGACGGCGTAGGAGTGGTCGGCGTCCAGGGTCGCCTTGCCGAGCTGGGCGTGCGGCAGCCGGATGGTGGCCTCGGTGCGGTCGCCGTTGACCGTCACGTCCTTCTGGCCGATCTGCCCGAGGTCGACGTAGGCCTCCACGGTGCCCGCCCCGACGTACAGGGTGCGGGTGCCGCGGATCGCGCTGGGCAGGTACTTGGCGTCCTTCTCCAGGTCGACGACGACCTGGAAGTTGCCGGCCGCGGCATCGTAACGACTCATGTTCTGGATGGACTTGAGCAGCGCGGGACCCGTGTTGTCGCGGGACTCCGTGCCGAACAGGTCCTTGATGCCCGGCAGTACCGCCAGTTTGATCCCGGCGAACAGCACCACGAGCACCAGTACGAACGCCGTGACCAGCTTCGCCCAACCGGGCATGCGCCGGGGCCGGGCCTTGACCGGAGTCCGAGTCTCCTTCGTGGAGCTCTCCTTGGTGGAACTCGCCATGTGACGGCCCTCCTTTCAACGACACGAATGCCCGGCAAAAGCCTTGCCAGACCGTGTTGTTGGCTGATTGAGACAGCTGACGCAGGACTGATACACGCTTTAGCGTGGAGTGACTGCCCGTCGGCGTGCCAGGAGCCCCGGATGACCGCAGACAGCACCTCCCGACCCTTATGTCCCATGCACCGCATGGTGTATCCCGAGTCCGGTCCGCCGCGGCTCGCCGCCCTGGCCACCGGCACCCCGGTATGGCTCGTCACCCGCTACCACGACGTCCGCCAGGTGCTCATGGACGCCCGTTTCGACCGGAGTTCCCTGCACGCCGAGGACGCCCCGCCGCTGTTGGCCGTACCGAACCTGCTGAGCGACCCGGACGGATTGGTGAACCAGGACGGTCCCGGCCACCAGCGGCTGCGCGGCACGGTCCAGCGGGCGTTCACCCCGCGTGCCGTCGCACGCTGGCGCCCCTGGGTGGCATCGGTGGTCGAATCACTCCTCGACGAACTCGCAGCCACCCCTCGACCGGCCGACATCGTCGAAGGGTTCACCCGGCCCCTCCCCGTATCGGTGATCTGCCGGCTGATGGGGCTCGACCACATCGACAGCGAACGCATCCGGCACTGGGCCGACCACGCGCTGTCCGGGGGAGCGCACAGCGCGGAGGAAGTCAAGGCCGCCATGGGGGAGTTCGCCGACTTCGGGGCGGAACTGGTGGCACAGCGGCGGGCGCGGCCGGGTGACGACCTGGTCAGCGGACTGGTGGCGGCGGGTGACTCGCTCGGCATCGAGGAACGCCAACTGGTCGCGCTGGTCTGCGGCCTGGTGGTGGCCGGGCACGAGACGACGATGTCCGCGCTCGGCAACATCGTCGTCTACCTCCTCACCGACGGGCATGCCGACTGGCCCTCTCTCGCGGTGGACGAGGAGGGTGCGGCCACCGCGGCCGAGCAACTGCTGCGCACCGTGCCGATCAGCGAGGGCCGGGTGCTGCCCGGGCTGCTGCGCAGGGCCGTCCAGGACACCGTGGTGGGCGGCGTCACCATCCCGGCGGGCAGTGTCGTCGCCGTCCAGACCAACTCGGCGAGCCGTGACCCGGACGTCTATCCGTCCGGACCGCCCGACCTCACCGCACCCCTGCCCGTGCCCGGCGTGATCTTCGGCGCCGGACCCCACCACTGTCTGGGCGCCTGGCTGGCCCGTCTGGAGATAACCCTCGCCCTGCACCGGCTCGCCGTCCGCTTCCCGGGTCTGCGCGCCGAGTTCACCCCCGCGACGATCGACTGGCGCGAGGGCCAGCTGACCCGGAGCCCGCGGTGTCTTCCCGTGTCGTGGTGAGGGTCGCCCGGTACACGAACGCGGGCGGCAGGTTCGGCCACACCACCCGGGTCCGCCGCACCGTGGCGAACCTGTCGTGGAGCGCCGCGGCGAGCCGGCGGCCCGGCGGGGTCCAGGCCGCGTGCAGATAGGCGAACGTCGTGAAACAGCCGCCGGGCACGAGCGCCCCGGCGACCGCGTCGAGGGTACGGTCCCGTTCGGCCGTCGCCATCACGGTCCACGGCAGCCCGGACACCACCGCGTCCACCGGCGCCCCGGCGGCCTCGGCCAGCTCCGCGGCCGCCCCCTCGACCACCGTGAGCCGTTCGTCGCGGTGTGTGACGAACAGCCCGGCCGCGAGCACGGGGTTGAGCTCGATGGCGACCAGCCGGCCGTCCACCGGCAGCTGCCGCAGTATCTCCCGGGTGAACACGCCTGTACCAGGACCGAGTTCGACGACGAGCCGGGCCGTTTCGAGGCCGGTGTGCTGGGTCATGGCCCGGGCCAGCCGACGCGAGCTGGCGGCCACTGCCCCGGTGGTGAGAGGGCGCCTGAGGAACTGAGTGGTGATCGACACGACCGCCACACTCCGCGGCGCCCGGGTAACTCCGCGTCCTGCCCCGGGCCGCACCGGGTGACACTTCCGGCCCGCCCCGGGTCGTACTCCGGGTCCCGACGGGTCGTCCTGTGGGAGGAGTTCCGTGCCGTCTGTGGGCTGACGCCTGCGCCGGCCCCGCCGGCGTAGCGTGAATCGGTGCTTCGCCTGATCGAGAACCTGCCGGGGTGGCGGCTGCGTCACCCCTGGCTGACCGACGCCCTGCTGATCGCCCTGGTCGTGGGACTGCCCGTGATCCGCGCCCAGCCCGGCTGGCGGCCGGTGTGGGCGCAGCTCGTCGTCTACGCCGGCTTCGTGGTCCCCCTGTTCTGGCGGCGCACCCGGCCGGTGCTCGCGGCCTCGGTCGTCACGGCGGCGTTCTGGGCGCAGTACCTGGGCGATGTGTGGGGACGGGAACCGGGGCGCGGGGTGATCGCGCTGAGCGCGGTCCTCTACACCCTGGTGGTGCGCGGCCTGCGCAGGACGGCCACGGTCGTCGCGGTCTGCGCCGCGTCCTGTGTGCTGCTGTGGGTGCCGGACTGGCTGTCCGACTCCGCGACGGCCGGCTCCGAGACCTGGTTCACCCCGGCGCTTGTGGTCCTCTGGCTCGCCGGCTCCTGGATGCTCGGCGCCTATGTGCGGGCCCGCCGCGCCTATCTCGCCGAGTTCGCCCGCCGCGCCGAGCTGACCGAGTCCCGCCGGGCGGCGCTGGCCCGTGCGGCGGCCGCCGAGGAACGCGCCCGGATCGCCCGAGAGATCCATGACGTGCTGGCTCACGGCGTCTCGGTGATGGTCCTCAACGCCGAGGGCGCCCGGCTCGCCCGCGCCACCGACCCGACCGCCGCCGACCGGGCCCTCGCGGCGATCGGCACGACCGGCCGGGAAGCACTCGGGGAACTGCGCCGCCTGCTGGACGTCCTCGGCCCAGACGGCGAGCAGGAGCAGGTCCGCGCCCCGGACCTGGCGGACCTGCGCACCCTCGCCAACCGCTGTGGTGCCCGCCTCGACGTGTGCGGGGACCCGGCCGGGGTGTCCGCCGACGCGGTCGAGCAGACGTACCGGATCGTGCAGGAGGCGTTGACCAACGTGGCCAAACACGCCTCGCCCGGCGCCCGGACCAGGGTGCGGATCGACCTCGGCAGCCCCGGTCCCGGCCGCCGGGTCCGGGTCCGGGTCGACAACTCGGCCGGCACCGGCACCGCACCTGTGGCGCTGCCGGTCTCGGCCGGACGCGGTCTGGCCGGGATGCGGGAGCGGGCGGCCCGCTACGGGGGAACGGTGGCCGCGGGACAGCGACCCGGTGGCGGCTACCGGGTGGACGCCGTCCTGCATCCCGAGGCGGTGACCGCGTGAGCGGGGAGCCGGCCGCGCCGTACCGTGTCCTGCTCTGCGACGACCAGGAACTGATCCGCACGGGGCTGCGCATGGTGATCGGCAGCCAGCCCGACCTCATGGTGGTCGGGGAGGCCGCCGACGCGCACACCGCGCTGGAGCTGAGCGCCCAACTCCGGCCCGACCTCGTCTTGATGGACATCCGGATGCCCGGCCTGGACGGGCTGGCGGCCACCCGTGAGCTCTGCTCCCGCAGTCCGGCGCCGAAGGTGCTGGTCGTGACCACCTTCGACCTCGATGAGTACGCCTACGGCGCCCTGCGTGCCGGGGCCGCCGGCTTCCTGGTGAAGGACGCGGTGGGCGAGGAGATCCTGGTGACGGTCCGGGCGGTGCTGCGCGGCGAGGTGATGATGGCGCCCTCGGCGGTACGGCGGATGGTGGAGCGGTTCGTCCTGCCCACTGCGCCCGCAGCCGAACGGGACCGGCTGGCCCTGCTGACCGGGCGCGAACGGGAGGTGCTCGCCCTGGTCGCCCAGGGGCTGACCAACGGCGAGATCGCGGCGCGGCTGTTTCTCGGTGAGACCACGGTGAAGACCCATCTCGGCCGGGTCCTGGGCAAGTTGGACCTGCGGGACCGGGTGCACGCGGTGATCTTCGCCTACGAGAGCGGACTCGTCACGGTAGGCGGCTGAGGGACCGGGGCGTGGCCGATCACCGTCCCGGGTGCCGGTCGCGCGGCAGCCGCCCGACGGCCGGTCGTCCGCCGGCGTACGGCGACCCGCTCCCCGGTCGCTCAGACCCGCGCCGCCAGCTCCGCGATCCTGCGTGCCGACGGTGAGCCCGGATCCGCCGTCACCAGGACGACCTCCTGGTCGTCCTCCGGTACCAGCAGGACGTCGCAGTTCAGCCGCAGCCGCCCCAGCTCCGGATGGTCGACGACCTTGGCGCGATGCCCCGGGGCATGCACCGGATGCGTCGCCCAGATCCGCCGGAACTCCTCGCTTCCCGCGCGCAACTCGCCCAGCAGGGCGGCTAGTTGAGTGTCATGCGGATAGCGTTCGGTGGCCCGTCGCAGCCGGGCCACCACGATGTGCCCGAACTCCTCGGCGCTGGAGCTCTCGTACATCCGTCCCTGGCCCAGGAAGCGTCGTCGCGCCAGGTTGGTCGTGCCGCGCCCCAGGTCCCCGCCGAGCAGCAGCTGGGCGAGGGGGTTCCAGGCCACCAGGCCGTAGGCCGCGTCGGTGACGATCGCCGCGGTGTCGGGCAGCCGCTCCAGCATCCGGGCCACCTGCGGGCGCACCTGCCGCGCTGCCGAGGTGCCGGGCGGCGGCGCGGCCGAGCCGGCCAGCCGGAAGAGGTGGCTGCGCTCGGCCGGGGCCAGCCGCAGGGCCCCGGCCAGGGCGTCCAGGACCCGCGGAGAGGGCCGCGGGCCGCGGGCCTGTTCGAGCCGGGTGTAGTAGTCGACGGACATATGGGCCAGCTCGGCGACCTCCTCGCGCCGCAGACCGGGCGTGCGGCGCGGGACGGGTCCCGTCGGCAGCCCCACCGTCCGCGGGGTCAGTCCCGCCCGGCGCTCCCGCAGGAAGCGGGCCAGTTCCTGCCGTGCCATACCGTCGCCTCCCTGGTCCGCCTGGTACAGGTGGTCCCTGGCAGGACGGACGCGGCCGGGGAACCGTGGCTGTCATGAACGATCGCACAGCACTCGTCACCGGTGCCAACAAGGGCATCGGCCTGCATATCGCCCGGCTCCTCGCCGGGGAGGGCTTCACCGTCCATGTGGGCGCCCGGGACGCCGGGCGCGGGGAGCGGGCCGTCGAGGAGATCGGCGCAGGCGCCCGGCTCCTCGTCCTCGACGTCACGGACCCGGGCAGCGTCGAGCACGCCGCCGCCCGGGTCGAGCGCCTGGACGTCCTGGTCAACAACGCCGGTGTCCAGCCGGTGACCGGCCCGCCCGCCGAGACCGGCGTGGCGGACTTCCGGCGCACGTACGAGACCAACGTCCTCGGCGTCGTCGCGGTCACCAACGCCTTCCTGCCCGCCCTGCGCCGCTCCGCCCGCCCCCGTGTCGTGAACGTCTCCAGCGGCACCGCCTCCCTCACCTGGAGCACCCACCCCAATCCGCAGTTCGCCCACGGCAGCCCCAGGTCAGCCGCCTACCGCTCCTCGAAGGCCGCCCTCAACGCGCTGACCGTGTTCTACGCCCAGGAACTGGCCGGCGACGGGATCAAGGTGAACGCCCTCGCCCCGGGGCGCCGGGCCACCGACCTGGTCCCCGGGATCACCGGCGGCGGGGATCCGGCCGAGGCCGCGCGCGGGGCCGTACGGCTGGCGCTGCTGCCCGACGACGGGCCGACCGGCGGGTTCTTCTCCTGGGACGGCACACCCGTTCCATGGTGAGGGCCCCACGGTCCGTAGCATGAGGCCGTAGCCCGTGATGATCATGCGAGGAGCGGATCGTGCGAGACATCGCCGTCTTCAGCGGCAGCGCCCACCCCGAGCTGGCCGAGGAGGTCTGTGCGCACCTCGGGGTGCCGCTCAGCCCGACCCGGGTCAGCAGGTTCGCCAACGACTGTCTGGAGGTGCAGCTCCAGGCCAACTGCCGGGAGCGGGACGTCTTCCTGATCCAGCCCCTGGTCCGGCCGGTGCAGGAGCACCTGGTGGAGCTGCTGATGATGTGCGACGCGGCCCGGGGCGCCTCGGCCGGCCGGATCACCGTCGTCATGCCGCACTACTCCTACGCCCGCTCCGACAAGAAGGACGCCCCGCGCATCTCGCTCGGCGGCCGCCTGGTCGCCGACCTGATGGTGGCCGCGGGCGCGAGCCGGGTCCTCGCCATGACCCTGCACGCCCCGCAGGTGCACGGCTTCTTCTCGGTGCCGGTCGACCATCTGCACGCGCTGCGGGAGCTGGCCGCGCATTTCCGGCGGTACGACCTCTCGCGCACCACCGTCGTCTCACCCGACCTCGGCAACGCCAAGGAGGCCGCCGCCTTCGCCCGGCTGATCGGTGCCCAGGTGGCGGCCGGCGCCAAGCAGCGGTTCGCCGACGACCGGGTCACCATCAGCTCGGTGATCGGCGATGTGGCCGGGCGGGACGTCATCGTGCTCGACGACGAGATCGCCAAGGGCAGCACGGTGCTGGAACTTCTGGACCGGCTGCGGGAGTTGGGGCCCAGGTCCATTCGAGTGGCGTGCACGCACGGGCTGTTCGCGGCCGGGGCGCTGAAGCGGCTGAGCGAGCAGCCCGACGTGCTGGAGATCGTCTGCACCAACACCGTGCCGGTGCCCGCCGAGGAGCACACCGACAAGTTGCGCATCCTGTCCATCGCCCCGGCGCTGGCCGAGGCCGTACGCCGGATTCACAACGGCGAGTCCGTGAGCGCCCTGTTCGACGAGCCGCGCAACCTCTAGACAGGAAGGAGGAGTTGTAGCGCTGAACCGCGCTCGGTGGCACCGAGGCGGACGGGAGGCACCCAGTGGCGAAGGCCAGGTTCGAGCGGACGAAACCGCATGTGAACATCGGCACCATCGGGCACATCGACCACGGCAAGACGACACTCACCGCGGCGATCACCAAGGTGCTGCACGACAAGTTCCCGCAGCTCAACCCCTTCACCCCGTTCGACCAGATCGACAAGGCGCCCGAGGAGCGGCAGCGCGGCATCACCATCTCCATCGCGCATGTCGAGTACCAGACCGAGCGCAGGCACTACGCGCACGTCGACTGCCCGGGGCACGCCGACTACATCAAGAACATGATCACCGGGGCCGCCCAGATGGACGGGGCGATCCTGGTGGTCGCGGCCACCGACGGGCCGATGCCGCAGACCAAGGAACACGTTCTGCTGGCCCGTCAGGTTGGCGTTCCCTGCATCGTCGTCGCCCTCAACAAGACCGACATGGTGGACGACGAGGAGATCCTGGAGCTGGTGGAACTGGAGGTGCGCGAACTGCTCACCGAGTACGAGTTCCCCGGTGACGACGTCCCGGTGGTCAAGGTCTCCGCGCTCAGGGCCCTGGAGGGCGACCCCCGGTGGACCGCGGCCCTGCTCGAACTCCTCGACGCCGTCGACGAGTTCGTGCCCGAGCCGGTGCGGGACGTGGACCGGCCGTTCCTGATGCCCATCGAGGACGTCTTCACCATCACCGGGCGGGGGACGGTCGTCACCGGCCGGATCGAACGCGGCACACTGCGGGTCAACAGTGAGGTCGAGATCATCGGTATCCACCCGCAGAAGACGAAGACCACGGTCACCGGCGTCGAGATGTTCCGCAAGCTGCTCGACGAGGGCCGGGCCGGGGAGAACGTCGGACTGCTGCTGCGCGGGGTCAAACGGGACGACGTAGAGCGCGGCCAGGTCGTCATCCGGCCGGGATCGGTCACCCCGCACACGGACTTCGAGGCGCGGGCGTACATCCTCTCCAAGGACGAGGGCGGCCGGCACACCCCGTTCTTCCAGAACTACCGCCCCCAGTTCTACTTCCGCACCACCGACGTCACCGGAGTGGTCACCCTGCCCCCGGGTACCGAGATGGTGATGCCGGGCGACAACACCACCATGCGCGTCCAGTTGATCCAGCCGATCGCGATGGAGGAGGGCCTGAAGTTCGCCATCCGCGAGGGCGGACGGACGGTCGGCGCCGGTCAGGTGACGAACATCCTCAAGTAGCCGACCCGGCAGGCATGGTGGGGAGCGGTCATAACGTCCCGGACGTGGCCTCCGGCTGGCCCAGGGCCGCGTCCAGGGTCGCCAGCGGAGGCAGCAGCCGCGACAGTCCCGTCACCTTCAGCACCCGCAGGGTCAGCGGGTGCGCGCAGACCAGCTGGAGCTGTCCGTCGCGCTCCAGCACCCGGCTGCGCGCCCGGTACAGCAGCCGCAGCCCCGAGCAGTCGAAGAACTCGACGTGCAGCAGGTCGATCACCACCCGGGCGCCGCCCCGCGCGGTCACCAGGTCCAGGCAGGGCATGATCTCCGTCGCCGCCGCGATGTCGATCTCGCCCCGGAACTCCAGCACCGTGTGGCCGCGGTCCTCGCGGACACGCAGGTGCCGGGTGAGTGGCGCGGGATCCTTTCGGGGTTCCTGGCGCACGACGGCATCACCTCCCACCCCTGCCGGTCAATTCCGTTCCCCGCCCTGCAAGTTACCCTCGATGGAGGGAATTTGAGCATGTTCGATTGACATATGTCTGCTGCTTCGGCACGCCATTTTCTGTGGCGTGCGCGACAGTCGGAGAACGTGCACGTGGGAACGGTAGCGCGCGCTAGGAAAGTGCGTGCCACGCCTTGCTCAGTGCCTGGCGGAACTGTTCCTCCTGATGCGCGGTGAGCTCGCGCACCATCCGCTCCTCCAGTTCCCGAACCGGCCCGGCGACCCCGGCGAGCAGCTCGCGCCCGGCGTCGGTCAGCAGGATCAGCAGCTCGCGCCGGTTGCGCGAGTTGCGCTCCCGCCGGATCAGCCCGCGGCTCTCCAGCGACCGTACGAGGTCCGCCATCGACTGGGCGGTCACGAAGGAATCCCGCGCCAACTGTGCAGCCGAAAGCCCGTCATGACGCTCCAGGACAGTCAGGGCCGTGTACTGCAGCGCCGTGATCCCGGCGGGCCTGACCAGCTCGTCGAGATGGGAGCGCACCACGAGCTCCACCTGCTTGACCATGTACAGCAGCGAGGGGCGTGTCTTTGTACCGACCATGCGTGCACCCTAGACCATTGACAGGAATCCTGTCTGTAATCAGACTGCGGACCAGACGCGGGACCAACAGGATTCCTGTTTGTTGAAAACTTGGTGACCGGGGCTGTGGGTGCCCTCGACGCCATCAACACTGGGAGTGGGCCAATGACGACCACCTTCGAGACCGGGCCGGGGCAGCTGTTCATCGGCGGACAGTGGCGGGAAGCCGCCGACGGGGCCCGGACGGAGGTCACCGACCCGGCCACCGGCCAGGTGATCACCACCGTCGCCGAGGCCGGGGCCACCGACGTCGACGCGGCCGTACGCGCCGCCCGCGAGGCCTTCGACGCGGGGGAGTGGTCGGGGCTCAGCGGCCGGGAGCGCGGCCGGGTGCTGCACCGGATCGCCGAACTGATCCGGGAGAACGCCGAGGAGATAGCCGCCCTGGAGAGCCTGGACGTCGGCAAGCCCATCACGCTGGCCGGAGCCGTCGACGTCACCAACGCGGCCAACGACTACGAGCACTTCGCGGCCCTCGCCCACTCCCTGGACGGCGCAGTCCGCGACGTCCCGCTCAACGCCCTCGCCTACACCCGGCGCGAGCCCATCGGTGTGGTCGCCGCCATCACCCCCTTCAACTTCCCGCTCATCCTGGCCGGTTCGAAGATCGGCCCGGCCCTCGCCGCCGGCAACACGATCGTCCACAAGCCCGCCGACGAGACCCCCCTCAGCGCCCTGTACATGGCCCGCCTCTTCCAGCAGGCGGGCGTGCCCGACGGCGTCGTCAACGTCGTCACCGGCGCCGGACCGGTCGCCGGCGAGGCACTGCTGCGGCACCCGGGCGTCGACAAGGTCGCCTTCACCGGCTCCACCGCCATCGGCCGGCACGTGGCGAGCACCGCGGGCCAGGCGCTCAAGCCGGTCACCATGGAACTCGGCGGCAACGCGGCCCACCTGGTCTTCGAGGACGCCGACCTGGAGAAGGCCGTCGGCGCGGTGATCAAGGCGTTCGTCTTCAACACCGGCCAGTTCTGCATGGGCGGCCCCCGGCTCCTGGTCGCCCGCTCCGTCTACGCCACCCTGCTGGGCATCCTCGCCGAGGCCGTCCCCGGTGTCCCGGTCGGGGACCCGCGCGACCCGGCCACGGTTGTCGGCCCGATGGCGGGGGAGAAGCATCTGCGCAAGGTCGAGGAGTACGTCGAACTCGCCCGCAAGGAGGGCGGCCGTATCGTCTGTGGCGGTGAACGCCTCGACCTGGACGGCGGGTTCTACTACCGGCCGACGGTCGTCGCCGACCTGCCGAACGACTCCCGGGTGATCCAGGACGAGATCTTCGGACCCGTACTCACCGTGCAGCCCTTCGACTCCGAGGACGAGGCCGTCGCCCTCGCCAACTCCACCCCGTACGGACTTGCTTCGGGCATCCAGACCGGCAGCCTGGCCCGCGCGCATCGCGTTGCCGCCCGTCTCCAGGCCGGCATCGTCTGGGTCAACGACTGGGCGATGCTCGACCCCGCCGTCCCCTTCGGCGGCGTCAAGGCCTCCGGCTACGGCCGCGAGTACGGCCCCGAGGCCCTCGATTCCTACACCAAGGCCAAGTCCGTCGTCGTCTCGCTCGACTGAGCCCCGCAGACCAGGAGTCCGTACGATGCCCATCACCACCCGAGCCGCCGTCGTCGAGTCCGGCGGCGCGCCTTTCACCCTCGCCGACGTCGAACTCGACGCGCCAGCGCCGTACGAGGTGCTCGTCCGCATGGTGGCCGCCGGTCTGTGCCACACCGACCTCGGCGTGGCGAGCGGCGGGCTGCCCTTCCCGCTGCCCGGAGTTCTCGGCCACGAGGGCGCCGGTGTCGTCGAGGCCGTCGGCTCCGCCGTCACCGGAGTGGCCCCCGGCGACCATGTCGTCCTGTCCTTCACCTCCTGCGGCAACTGCCGCAACTGCCACGGCGGTCACCCCGCCTACTGCACCACCTGGCTGCCGCTCAACCTCATCGGCGGCCGGCGCGCCGACGGCACCGTCACCGTCAGCCGGGACGGCGAGCCGCTCGGCGGCCACTTCTTCGGCCAGTCGTCCTTCGCGGAACGCGCGTTGGTCGACGAGCGCAGCCTGGTCAAGGTCGACCCCGACGTCCCGCTGGAGTCGATCGCCCCGCTCGGCTGCGGGGTGCAGACCGGGGTCGGCGCCGTGTGGAACGTACTCGAGCCGACCACGGGCAGCACGATCGTCGTCCTGGGTGCCGGGGCGGTGGGCCTGTCGGCGGTGATGGCGGCCGCGCTCACCCCGGCCACCACGATCGTCGCCGTCGACCGGGTGGCCGAACGCCTCGAACTGGCAAAGGAGTTGGGTGCCACACACACCGTTGACGCCACCCGGGAGAGCCTCCCCGAGGCCATCGGGCGCATCTCGGGCGGAGCCGGCGCCGACGGCATCGTGGAGACCACCGGGAACGTCGGTGTGCTCCGCCAGGGCGTCGACGCGCTCGCCGCCCGCGGCACCCTGGTGGTTGTCGGCGCCCCGCCCTTCGGCACCGAAGTGCCCCTGGACGTCAACGGGTTGCTGGCCGGCAAGCGGATCGTCGGCCTGACCCTCGGCGACAGCGAGACCCAGGCATTCATTCCGGCCCTGGTCCGGTTGGTCCGCGAGGGACGGCTGCCGCTGCACCGGCTGATCTCCACCTATCCGTTCGCCGAGATCGACCGGGCCGTGCAGGACATGAGCACGGGCAAGGCGATCAAGCCCGTGCTCACCTTCTGAGCCCGTTTCCTGAACCCGTCTTCTGAACCCGGCGCGCGGACGTCAGTCCGTCACCAGGACCAGCTTCCCCGTGGTCCGGCCGGTGCCGCCCAGCTCGTGCGCCTTGGCGGCATCGGCCAGCGGGAACGTCCCCGCCACCGTGGCCCGGAGCTTTCCCTCCTCGGCCAGGGAGGCGATCGCCCGCATCCCCGCCCGGTCGGCGTCCACCAGCATCCGCACCGCCCGCACGCCGAGCCGATCGGCCTCCTCGTACAGGCTCGCCGAGCCCACCGGCAGGATCGACACCAGGACCCCGCCGGGCCGCAGCATGCGCAGTGAGGCCACCGAGGTGTCGCCGCCCAGGGTGTCGAGCACGACGTCGACGTCCCGCACCGCCTCCGTGACATCCACGGACCGGTAGTCGACCGGCTCGTCCACGCCGATCTCCCGCAGGAAGTCGTGCTTGGCGGCGCTCGCCGTGCCGATCACATACGCCCCGCGCGCCTTGGCGATCTGCACCGCCACATGCCCGACCCCGCCGGCCGCCGCATGGATCAGCACCCGCTGCCCCGGCCGTACGTCGGCGTACTCCACCAGCGCCTGCCAGGCCGTCAGCCCCACCAGCGGCAGCGCGCCCGCCTGGACGTGGTCGATCACCTCCGGCTTCGGCACCAGGGCGCGGGCGGGGACGATCACGTACTCGGCGTGCGTGCCGTGGCCGAACGGGTAGGGCACCATCCCGAAGACCTCGTCACCGGGCGCGAAGGCGGCGACGCCGATCCCGGTCTGCTCGACCGTGCCGGAGACGTCCCAGCCGAGGACGAAGGGCGGCTCGCCCAGGAAGATGCCGAGCTCCCGGTGCTTCCAGTCGGTCGGATTCAGCCCGGCGGCCCGCACCCGGACCAGCACCTCGTTGGGCCGCGGCTTCGGCCGCGCCACCTCGACCACCTTCAGCACCTCGGGACCGCCGAGGACGTCCTGGCTCACCACACGCATCGTGTTCACATCGTTCATGGTCACCCAGCCTGCCGGGGCGCGCCCGCCCGGGAAATGGCACGATTGCCAATATCCGATGGAATCGTGCCAGTCAATCATGCCGGCCCGGCCCCGGGCGGCTCAGCGGCTCATGTGCAGGGCGACCAGCAGCTGCCACACCTGGTTCGCCACGTCCTCCGGGCCGGCGTCGAGCAGGCCGTGCAGCCAGTCGGCCAGTACCCCGGCGAAGGTGGCCGCCACCGCCGAGGCCACCAGCGGCGCGTCCGCCGCGCCCACCAGCTCCCGCTCGGCCAGGCTGCGCGCCCGCAGGTCCCGGTGCAGCACCCGGCCCAGGGGACCCCCGCCGCCCGGCGCGAGCAGCTCCCGGTACAGGGCCGCGTGCGGGGCCAGCCCCGCGAAGAACCCCAGGAGCGCGGGCGGCGCGTGCACCGGATCGGGCCGCCCCCGCCAGGCGTGCAGCGCGTCCACCGCCTCCCGTACGACGTCCGCACAGGCGTCGACCGCCAGCGCCTCCAGGCCGTCGTAGTGCACGTAGAAGGTGGCCCGCCCGACCCCGGCCCGGCGCACCAGTGCAGCCACGCCCACCTCCGCGAGCGGCCGTTCGGCGCACTCCTCCAGCAGGGCCGCCCGGAGTCGCGCCCGGGTGCGTGCGGCCCGCGGGTCCTCCAGGGCCGGGCGGCCGGTCACCCCGCGGCGAGGACGGCGGCCAGAGCGAGCGCGCCCGGCAGCGCCTGAGCGAAGAGGATCCGCCGGTTGGCCGTGACCGCGCCGTACAACCCCGCGACCACCACGCACGACAGGAAGAACACCTGGGCCCGGAAGCCCGTCGGATCGGCCGCGACCAGCCCCCACACCAGACCGGCCGCCAGGAAGCCGTTGTACAGGCCCTGGTTGGCCGCCAGCGGTGCGGTGCGCCGCGCCAGTTCCGCGTCGAAGCCGTGGAAGCGCATCCCTGGCGTCTTCTGCCACAGGAACATCTCCATCACCAGGATGTACGCATGCAGCGCGGCCACCAGGCCGACCAGCACGTTCGCCACGATGTCCATGATCGCGGACCCTCCCCATCTCTTGAACAGGTGTCCACTATAGCTGGACAGGTGTCCAGTAGGCGGGTGGGTGGCAATGGGTATTTGTTGATTTGCCACCAACTGGCGGAGCGTGACGGAATCCTCACTTCCTCTGCCTGCCGAGGTTGATCCTTTCGGGTTCAAACCCGATAAGCTCCATGCAGTCACAGCGAGTTGACGCTCCCCACGGTGGGTTCGTCCCGCCGTGCGTGCTCGTGAGTGCGGCCTTCGCACACTGCCCTTGTTCGCTGTTGTTCGATTGTGTTGTCTCGAAGGATGCAGATGGAACTCGCCACTCCGCCGCCGGCGGCGCGGGCCCCTGTCGCCTGGTACAGCTGGTGGCTGATGCCGCTGGCCTTAGGGGGAGGGACGGTCGCCGCCACGTTCATGAGCTCCGAGCGAATAACCGCGGCCGTCGCCGGCGCCGCGGCCACCGCCGCCAGCTCTGTGTGTGTACGGCTCCTGATCCGCTCGCAGCGTCAACTGCGCAGCGCCGAAGGGTCGTTCCGCAGCTCGCAGGCCGAGCACTCCCAGCAGTGGCAGCAGCATGTCTCGGGCCTGGAACGGAAGTTCTCGGCCGAGCGCGCCACGCTGGAGGCCCAGCTGGCCGAGCAGTCGGCCGCGTTCGACGCGCAGCTCGGCGAGCGGGCGGCCGCCTTCGACGCCCGGCTCGGTGAGCAGACCGCCCACTACGACGGTCAACTGGCCGAGCAGGCAAGGGCGTACGAGGAGCGGCTCGCCGACCTGGTGAAGGCCTCCGACGCGCAGCTCGCCGACCAGGCCGAGGTCTGGCAGGACCAGGTCGAGCACCAGCGGTCCGCGATCGCCCGGCTTGCCGACGAGCAGCTGCCCGAGGCGCTGAAGCGGCTGCGCGAGGGCGACGCCATCGACGACCTGCTGCCGGTGACCGAGCAGTGCGCCAAGGTCGACAAGGACCTCCAGGCCAACCTGCGCCGTATCCTGCGCACCTCGCTGATCGGTGTGGAGGAGGAGTTCAACCGCTCCACCTCGGCCGAGCAGGCCGTGATCAGCATCGGCAACCGCATCCACGTCCTGACCAGCAAGCTGCGCGGCCGACTGCACGAGATGCAGGGCGAGCACGGCCGGCTGCCCGCCGTGGCCCGCGGTCTCATGGAGCTCGACCAGGAGCTCGGTCCCGCCGACTCGCTCGCCGGCAGCATCGGCGTGCTGGGCGGCTCGGACCGGCCCGGCCGCCAGTGGCAGGAGCCCCAGCGACTGCTCAGCGTGGTGCGCGGCGGTATCGGCCGGATCAAGGACTTCCATCGTGTCGAGGTCCGGCACCTGCCCGAACTCGGCGTCGACGGCGGTCTGGTGGACCACCTCACGCTGATCTTCGCCCACCTGCTGGACAACGCGGCCCGTTACTCGCCGCCCACCGAGCCGGTCGTCGTGTCCGGCAAGGAGGTGCCGAACGGCGTCGGCATCGAGATCCAGGACTCCGGCAAGGGCCTGAGCGAGGAGAAGAAGCGCGAGGCCCAGCACTCCCTGGCGGGCACCGAGGCCGGTCCCGGTATCGGCGGCATCTCCGAGGACGCCAGCATCGGCCTGCGGGTCGTCGGCATCCTCGCCCGCCGCTACGGCATCCGGGTCACCTTCGCGGACTCGCCCTGGCTCGGCACCTCAGTGGTGGTCGTGGTCCCGCACAAGTACTTCAGCCCGCTGCCCGCGGCCCCCGCCGCCCAGGCCCCCGCGACGGCCGCCCCCGCCGCCGCGTCCCCGGTGCAGGCACACGGCCCGGTCGCCGTCGAAACCGTCACTCAGCCGGAGTCCGGCGAGGCCCCGGACACCACCCCGGGCGGACTGCCGCGGCGGCGCAGCCGGCGCCGCGACGAGGAGCAGCCCGAGGAGCGCACCGCCCGCACGCAGGGCGCCGCGTTCCCCGCGGTCCCGCCCGATGAGTCCTTCGCGGGCCTGGCCGCATTCGCCACCGCGGGCCGTGCGCCCGTGGCGGACGAAGCGGCGGACAGCGAAGCCGAGTTGACCGGAGACGAAGACGACGTGGCACCCGCGACCCCGGACGGCGCCGATGACGCCGCCGCCGGACGCGAGTCCGCCGAGCACCGCACTGAAGAGAGCGACTAGTCCACATGACGCAACAGGGAACCGACGTGAGCTGGGCGCTCCGTGATCTGGTGGAGAGCATCCCGGAGATCCGTTTCGCCCTCGTGGCCTCCAGCGACGGCAAGGCCATCACCTCCTTCGGTGCGGAGGACCCCGACGACGTGGACCGCTTCGCGGCCGTGGTGGCCGGGCTGCAGGCCCTGGCCCAGCCGGTCGCCGAGCAGTTCCCCAAGTACGCGGGGCAGCTGCGGCTGGCGATGATCGAGGTCGACGGCGGTCACCTCTTCGTCGTACGGGCCGGTGTGGAGACGTATCTCGGGGTCCTCGCCCGCGAAGGACTCGACCAGGGGTTGCTCGGGCACCAGATGAGGGACCTGTCACGGCGGATGGGCGAGCTGCTCGGCACCTCTCCGCGCCTGGAGGAGCACTCTGGATGAGTGCTCCCCGTCGGCCCACGGACCCGTCCGGTCTTGAGCGCTACTACGTCCTCACGGGAGGACGCAGCGGACCGGGCGGGTCGGCGTCGAGCCTCGACGTGGCCACCCTCGTCGTCTCCCGTACCGCCCCCTTACCGGGGATGCAGCACGAGTACGAGGAGATAGTCCGGCGCTGCCGTGATCCGCTGTCGGTGGCCGAACTCACCGCTCATCTCGGATTGCCCTTCAACATTCTCGCGGTGCTGTTGGCGGATCTGCTGGACGCAGGCCGTATTGAAGCCCGTGATCCCATTCCGGCGCACCACTCCGGACGCGGGCCTGACCTCGCGCTCCTCCAGGAGGTACTCAGTGGACTTGAAAGGCTTTGACCATCCCGGCGACCCCGGTGCCGGGGGGACCCGCTCGGTCAAGGTGATGATCGCCGGGGGGTTCGGCACAGGGAAGACCACCATGGTCCGCTCCGTCAGCGACATCAAGCCGCTCACCACCGAGGAGACGCTCACCCAGGCGACCGTCGGCGTCGACAACCTCATCGGTGTCGCGGACAAGTCCGAGACCACGGTCAGCCTCGACTTCGGCAAGATCAGCCTCAACGAGAGCCTGATGCTGTACCTGTTCGGCACCCCTGGACAGGAACGGTTCTGGTTCCTGTGGAACGGCCTGTTCAAGGGCGCGCTCGGTGCGATCGTCCTGGTGGACACCCGGCGGCTGGCCTCCAGCTTCCGGGCGATCGAGGAGATGGAGCGGCAGAACGTGCCCTTCGTCATCGCCCTGAACGTCTTCCCGGACTGCAAGGAACACCCCATCGAGGAGATCCGGGACGCCCTCGACATCTCCCCGCACACCCCGATCGTGGCCTGTGACGCCCGTGACCGCGCTTCCAGCCGTGACGTGCTGATCGCCCTGATAAGTCATTTGAAGGAACGCTCCGCCGTCGCACTGGAGCCCCGATGAACGACCAGAGCCCCGGCAGTCCCGACGCCCCGCGCGGCTGCCCGGTCGCACACGGTTCGCCCGAGCTGGCCCGGCTGTACGGACCCGAGGTGGCGACCGACCCGTTCGGCGTCTACGAGCGGCTGCGCAAGGAGCACGGCTCCGTCGCGCCGGTGCTGCTGGAGGGCGACGTCAACGCCTGGCTGGTGCTGGGTTACCGGGACAGCCGGCGGGTGCTCGACAATCCCAGCCAGTTCCCCCGGGACGCGCGGACCTGGCGGGACTACCGGGAGGGGCGGATCGAGGAGACCTCTGCCCTGATCCCGATGCTCGCTTGGCGTCCCGACTGCGTGTCCCAGGACGGCGAGCCGCACCGCAGGCTGCGCGGCGCCGTCAACGACGTGCTGCAGGCCGCCGTCGGCCGTGGTATCCGGCGCCACGCCACGCACTTCGCCAACAGACAGATCGACCGGTTCGCGGCCGTCGGCCGCGCCGATCTGGTGGCGGACTACGCCGACTTTGTGCCGATGCTCGTGATGAGCCGCGTTCTCGGGCTCGCCGAGGTGGAGGGGCGCCGGCTGGTCGAGTCCTGCGCCGAGCTGCTCAAGGGCGGCGAGGACGCCGTGATGCACGACGGCAGGATCAGGGAGATCTTCGGCGAACTCGTCGAGCGCAGGCGGACCGAACCCGGCTCCGACCTCGCCACCGACCTCCTGGACCATCACGCGGCTCTCGACCACGACGAGGTCGTCGATCACCTGCGCATGGTGATGATCGCCGCGGCTGTCACGACCAACCTGCTGGCCCGGGTGCTGCGGCTGGTCCTGACCGACGCCTCCCGGCTCTCCGGGCTGACCAGCGGGCAGCTGAACATCTCGGCGGTGATGGAGGAGGCCATGTGGAACTCTCCGCCGCTGACCGTCCTGCCGGGGCGCTTCGCCGCCAGCGACGTCGAACTCGGCGGGCATCTCATCGGGGCGGGTGACCTGCTCGTGCTCGGTCTCGCCCCGGGCAACCTCGACCCCGAGGTCCGGCCCGACCCGGGTGTCTCGGTGGAGGGTAACCAGGCGCACCTGGCGTTCGGCGCGGGCCCTCACGAGTGCCCCGGGCAGAATATGGGTCAGTCCATGATCGAGATTGCGGTGGACGTCCTGCTGCACCGGCTGCCGGGCCTGCGGCTCGCCGTGGCGGCGGACGAGCTCACCTCGACCGCCTCCACCTGGGAGTCCCGGCTGGACAGCCTGCCGGTCGAGTTCCCGGTGTGAGCACGCTGCTGCCCGGCCGGAGGACCGGCCGGGCAGCAGCGTCGTCGGTGGTTCCGGAACAGGATCGAGGCGTCAGCCGTCGAGCCAGTCGCCGGTGACGGTCGTGGGCTGGTATCCCGTGGCGTTCCAGATGAAATGCGGGTGGGCGCAGCCGAACATGTAGGAGAGCAGTGCGGTGTCTTCCCTCCCGGTCTGAGGGTCGTACAGGGTGGAGAACTTTTCGGATCCGACTGCGCCGGCGTCCTGTTGGATCTGCCGAGCGCGGTCCGGAGACGGTGCATCCATGGATGCCTCCACAGCGGCGACGTAGGTCCGGCGCAGGATCTCCCATGTGCTGTCGGTGTTGCCCTGCCAGGGGCCGTGCAGTGCTTCGAAGGCATGGAGCTCGGCGTCGAAGAGGGCCCATGTCCGGGGGAATTGGGCTCGGCAGAGTGCGGACAGCTCGGCGGTCCGGGAGCTCAGTGCCGGTGCGGTGGGGCGCGGGCCGATGGTGAGGGTGGTGCCGTGGGTGAGGATGCCGGTGCACGGGTTGGGCTGCAGGTCGCACAGCGGGCAGTCCTCGGCCGGGGGGAGGCCCTCGGTGATGCCGTCGAACCACAGGGCGTGGCGGCCCGTGAGTCCCATCCAGACGATGGTGCTGCTCATCAACCAGGTGTTCCACATCGGTTCATGCGCCTCGGGCATGCAGCCGTACTTGATGAGGGCGATCGTGCAGGCAGCGTAGAGGGCCTTGGTGTGGGTGGGTAGGTCGGCGAGCCAGAAGTTGCTGATCTCGCCGGTGAGGGAGTCGACTCGTACGTCGGCCATGTCGTCGATGACGCGGCACAGCAGCAGGGAGGCGAGGTGTTCTTCCTGCCAGAGTTCCGTATCGGGTGAGACGTGCCAGAACAGGCAGTCCAGCATCTGCAGGGCTGAATAGGTGCTCTGGCCGAGCGGGTTGGTCTGGGGGAGCGTGACGCTGCCCGCGTGGTGCTGTTGGAGCCAGTGCTCGTCGACGGATCGCTTATGGGCTGCGTAGAGTCCGCAGACCAGGGCCCGTGCGCTGTTGGTGCTGAAACTCTCGGCCAGGCGGCCTTCGACGAGTTGGGTGACGTGCGTGGTGTCGATGGTGTCGATCACGCGCTTGTACTCGTGGAAGACGAGGATGTCGTCCTCGAAGCGGTGGCGGAGGCCAAGGTCTCGTTCAAGGTCGTTCAACTGCCGGACCCAGATCCATCCAGCGGTGAGGACGCTGTCGAGTTCCCGGCGGTAGGGCCAGGCCTTGACGGTGAGGGGACGACCGGCGCTCTGCCGCCAGCTGTAGTCGCCCAGCGTGCGTGCGGGGGGCGTGGGCAGCCGACGGCACAGCGGGCAGGCGCAGGCTGTTGCCCGCTCTTCGTCGCGCGGTGGGGTGAGTGCCCGGCTCCGCCAGGCCCCCTCCAGCATCGTGCTGGTCAGTCGGCACATCTCGACATCGGTGCTGACCTGGGGGAAGGCTGCTTCGATCATGCGCAGGCTGGTGTCGAGGCGCCTCAGCCTCGCGTAGCCCTCCTCGTCGGGCGGGAGGAACGCGGTCTGCGCCAGATGGAGGGCTCCCTCGACATGCAGCGTGGTACTGGAGTGGGGGGATCCGAGTGCGTCCAGCCGCTGCTGAGCGGCGGTCTGCCGGCTTCGGTACTGCTCCGTGCTCCCGTTGATGCGGTTCACCAAGAGGCGGGCCAGGGCGTTCCCCGCCTCCGTGGGCTGAAGCTCGGCGCTGGGCTGCGCCAGGAGCAGGCTGTCGGCGGACGCCGTCGGAACAGCACCTGCGATGCGGGATTTCACACCGGTCTCCTTCAAGTTGTGGTCATGACAACGGAATCGACCGGCCGTGGTCGTTGGCCGGTCGTGTCCGGGAATCTTCTGGCCCTGTCGCGACGGTCTCGCCGAGCAGCCGGACGCACGCGACCGGCTCCGGCTCCTGCTGCGAACGACCGCGAGGGGTACGGCCGCTGCGTCGACGGCCGAAGAGGCGGAGCGGGTGGTCCACCCGCCCTTGTCGAAGTGCTTCTCGCTACCTGACGAGCACCCGCACGGCCGCCTCAGCTGTGTCGAACAGAAAGCACTCGCGGCCCGTCAGGCGTGGCGCGACCGCCGGATCCGAGGTGCCTGGCCGCTCCGGGAAGGCCGGAGGGTCCGACGGCATGTGGGGATCCCCACGGAAATACGACCGCCTGCCCTGCTTCGATCGAGCAGGGCAGGCGAAGCCTGCGGTCCGGCCGGTTCGCGTCGAACCGGCCATCGAACAGGAAAGCCGGTGGGAACCGGTTCATCAGGACGATCATGTCCTCGACCGAGGCGTGCGGACGGGTCCGGGCGGCCGCCTGCGGCAGGGCCTGCGAGACGTGCTCCTCCGACCCGGCTTTGCCGCCCACCAGGTCCATGTCCGGGAGTCGGCGCAGATGTCGGGCCCGGGCGTACTCCGGATGCTCACTGGCAGGGGTGTCGAAGGGCAGGTCGAAGGTGACGTCCTGGGGCATGTGTTTCCTTTCGGGCGACAGTGCGCAGAGTCCCCCCGTCCCTGCGAATGGGTGGCCGGTCGGCCACCCGTGCACTCGAACTGGCCTTCGTGGCTCGAAAGTTGAGCCGTGAAGCGCTACGAGGCTGCCCAGAGCGTAAATGATCTACGCGTGACCCCATCGTGATGTGTGTTACTGCTCACGCCTCCTGAGTTGAGTACACTCGCGCGCCCCCCACGTACGTGTGCGTCACGCGCGCGGCCGCGATGTCCTCCGGGTCTCCGGCGAACGGATCGCGGTCCAGGACCACCAAGTCCGCGAGCGCCCCGACCGCCACGCGCCCGGTGTCGTCGAGATGGTTCACGTACGCCGATCCCGCCGTGTACGCGGTCATCGCATCCACCAGGCCCAGCCGCTCCTCGGGCAGGAACACCGGCGCGCCGCCGCCCGGTTCGACCCGGTTCACCGCGACATGGATGCCCTGGATCGGGTCGGGACTGCTCACCGGCCAGTCGCTGCCGGCCGCGAGCCGCGCCCCGGAGCGCAGCAGCGACCCGAACGGGTACTGCCACCCGGCCCGTTCGGACCCCAGGAAGGGGATCGTCAGCTCGTCCATCTGCGGCTCGTGCGCGGCCCACAACGCCTGGATGTTCGCGGTGGCGCCGAGCCGGGCGAAGCGCGGTACGTCATCGGGGTGCACGACCTGGAGATGCGCCAGATGGGGCCGCGTGTCGCTCGGACCGTTCGCGGCCCGTGCCGCCTCGACGGCGTCCAGCGCATCGCGTACGGCCCGGTCGCCCAGCGCGTGGAAATGGCACTGGAAACCAAGCGCGTCCAACTCGGTCACGTACTGGGGAAGTTGCTTCGGGTCGATGAAGCTCTTGCCGCGATTGGCGGTGGCGCAGCCGCAGTTGTCCAGGTACGGGTCGAGCAGCGCGGCCGTGCCGTTCTCGGCGACCCCGTCCAGCATCAGCTTCACCGTGCCCGCCCGGAACCGCCCGTGGCTGAACGCGGCGCGTTTCTCGACCAGTTCGGGAATCTGCTCGGCGCCGCGCTCCCGGTCCCACCACAGCGCCCCGACCACCCGCGCGGTCAGCGAACCGTCCCGGGCCGCCGCGAGATAGGCCTCGGCCGGGTTGTCCATGCCGAGGAACTCCCCGACCAGCGCGTCCTGCCAGGCCGTGATGCCGAGCGCGTGCAGATGCCGCTGGGCGTGCAGCAGCGCCGCGAGCCGGTCCGCCGGGCCGGCCGGCGGCGCGAGCCGGCCGACCAGCTGCATCGCCCCCTCCTGGAGCGTCCCGCTCGGCTCGCCCGAGGCGTTCCGCTCGATCCGCCCGTCGGCCGGGTCGGGCGTGTCGCGGTCGACCCCGGCCAGCTCCAGGGCCCGGCTGTTGACCCAGGCCCCGTGATGGTCCCGGTTGGGCAGATACACCGGACGGTCCGGTACGACGGAGTCGAGCAGTTCCTTCGACGGCGTACCGCCCGCGAACGACTCCATGGACCAGCCCCCGCCCAGCACCCACTCCCGCTCCGGATGCGCCTCGGCGTAGGCGCGCACGGCGGCCACGGTCTCCTCGGCGGTGCGCAGTCCGGTCAGGTCGCACCGGGCCAACTCCAGCCCGGCCGGCACCGGATGGACGTGCGCGTCCTGGAACCCGGGCAGCAGCAGCCGCCCCGCGAGGTCGACCACCTCGGTGCGCGGCCCGGCGAACTCCCGCACTTCCTCGGCGGATCCGACGGCGGTGATGCGCTCACCGGTGACGGCGACGGCACTGGCCGTCCGGCCCTCGGGGGTGAGGACGGGGCCACCGGTGAAGAGCAGATCTGCGTGCATGTTTCTTTTTCCCTACTTGGAGGTCGTGAGCAGCTGGGGTGCGTCGGCATCCGTGCCCTCGCCGGTGCGGAAGTACGGCGAGCGGCGCACGTACTTCGCCCAGCCGGCGGCGACGAACCCGGACGCGATCATCGCCAGCGGGGTGGTCAGCAGGAACCAGCCGTTGTCCGCGCTGACCTCGAAGTGGTCCGTCGAGGTGTAGAAGGACCAGCCGAGGTAGCCGCCGAGCCCCAGCAGTGCGAGGGCGCTCAGCGCCGGCAGCACCACGGCCCGTACGCCCTGCCGCCAGTCCTCGCGCAGCAGCGAACGGAAGCGCGCGGCGGCGGCGAGCGCGGTGAGCGCGTACGACAGGGCGACGACGATGCCGACGGCGTTCACCGTCGCCATGATCATGTCGGCGAGCCTGGGGATCACCAGGGCGAGCCCGGCGACCGCCGCGGCCAGCGCCCCGATCAGCAGCGTCCCGGCCGCCGGGGTGCCGTACCGGGCGCTCACCCTGGACCACACCGGCCCGAGGGTACGGTCCCGGCTCATCGCGAACATGCCACGGGCGGTCGGGATCACGCCGGCCTGGAGCGAGGCCACCGCCGAGAACATCAGCGCCACCAGCGGCAGCGCGGCCCACGGCTGGGCGGCCAGCCGGTCGCCGAAGAACGCCAGCCCCTCGGCCCCGTGCCCGGCCAGCTCCTTCTCGGACAGCACCCGCTGGAACGCCACCGAGCCCAGCAGGAACAGCCCCAGCATCGTCACCAGCGTGATCAGCCCGGCCCGGGAGGCGTCCCGGGGGTCGCGCACCTCCTCGTTCACGCTGAACGCGGCCTCGAAGCCCCAGTAGCAGAACACCGACAGCAGCATTCCCTGCGCCAGTGCCGTCGCCGAGGGAATCGCGAACGGGTCGAACCAGCTCAGGCTGAAGGCGTGCGGTCCGGTGACGATGCCGTAGCCGCAGAACCCGAGCAGCACGACGTACTCGAAGACCAGCAGCCCGGTCTGGAGCCGGGCCGCGGTACGGATGCCGGTCACGGCGGTGAGGGTGACGGCGACCAGGACGACGATGCCGACGGCCGTGGTCTGCGCCGTCGAACCGGGGTCCAGGGCGAGCCCGCCGACACGGTGCACCCCGGCCTCTCCCGCCAGCTGCAGCATCGCGGACCCGGTGACCGCCGTGGTGTACGCGAGGAAGGCCACCGTCGCCACGATGTTCACCCAGCCGACCATGAAACCGAGCCACGGGTTGAGCGAACGGCCCACCCACACATATCCGTTGCCCGCGTTCGGCTCCACCCGGTTCAGCCGCGAGTAGGCACCCGCGATACCGAGGACCGGCAGGAACGCCAGCAGCATGATGGCCGGCAGATGCAGCCCGACCATCCCGGCCGTCACACCGAGACCGATGCCGATGCTGGTGGTGGCGGCCGTACTGGACGCGGCCACCGCGACGCCGTCCAGGACGGAGAGGGATCTGCGCAACTCCGGTGGGTCTGCTGTGTAGGGCTGGTCGGTCATGGCCGGCACACTCCGCTCGCACCTGGGGGCCGACCCGACCGGCCCCGGTGACCGGCCATGAAACTGCCGGTGCACTTCACAGGTCAACAGTGTTGTCATAAGGTGCCGACACATCGCGAGGGAGGCCCCATGAGCGAACGCGTCGTCCCGGCCACCGGCCGGCAGCGCAGGCGCCCCACCAAGCAGGGCGTGGTCCTCTCCGAGGAACTGATCGTGGAGACCGCGCTCCGGCTGATCGAGGAGCACGGCGCAGACGCCCTCTCCGTGCGCCGCCTCGGCCGCGCCCTGGGCGCCGACCCCAGCTCCCTCTACCGCTACTTCGAGCACACCGACGACCTGATGCTCGCCATCGCCGACGAGCTGATCGGCCGTACCCTGCGCACCTGGCGGCCCACCGGCGACTGGCGCGCCGACCTGCGCGACCTGGGCCTGCGCATACACGCCGGCGCCCTCGCCCACCCCAGGGCCGCGGTGCTCAGCGCCCACCGGGTGACCGGACGGACACACGAGATCCAGGCGGTCGAGACCATCCTGGGGGTGCTGCGCAGCACCGGTTTCCCCGACGCGGAGGCGGTCCGCGTCTACCACGCCTTCATCGACCAGGCCCTCGCGTACGGCGCCCTCGACTCCGCCAATACCGCCCTGCCGAAACCCGCCCGTGAGGCCGAGGCGGACGTGTGGCGGACGACCTACGCCCGGCTGCCCGCCGCCACCCACCCGAACATCGCGGCCACCGCCCATCATCTCGTGGCGTCGATGCGGGGAAGTTCCTACCCGGCGGCCCTGGAACTGCTGCTGACGGCGGCCGGGGCCCGGCTCGCGGAACTCGGCGCCGGGTCACATTCCACGCCGCCTGTCCGTCATCTCCGCGACACCGATCACGAGGAGGCCGAACGACCATGACCCGACCGCCCGCACGCAGCGCCGAGCAGCGCAAGAAGGACACCCTGGACCGGCTGGAGCGGGACGAGGACGTCTGGGTGGCCACCGCGGGGGAGGAGGGCGGCGCGCCGTACCTGGTGCCGCTGTCCTTCCGGTGGGACGGCTCGACCCTGCTGCTGGCCACCCCGGCCGCGAGCCCCACCGGCCGCAATCTCGTGGCGACCGGCACCGCCCGGCTGGCTGTCGGGCCGACCCGGGACGTGGTCATGATCGAGGGAGAGGTCCGTGCGGTGACCCCGGAGGAACTGCCCGTCGAGGAGGGCGACCGGTTCGCCGCCAGGTGCGGCTTCGATCCGCGCCGACTCGCCACCCGTTACCTGTACTTCAAGGTCACCCCGAGGCGGGTCCAGGCCTGGCGGGAGGCCGACGAGATTGCGGGGCGCGAGCTGATGGGCGACGGGAAGTGGCTGGTGGCCGACTGAATCCCGTGATCGGGGACGGACGCACCGTGCGGACCTGGACGAGGCGGAGCACCGGGTGGCCGGCCTCGGCGGGCTGAGGGTCGAGGCGCGGGGTCCGGCCGGGCCGTACGAGGAGCGCCGGGTGGTCGGCCTCGGCGGGTTGAGGGTCGGGGCGCGGGGTCCGGCCGGGCCGTAGGAGGAGCGCGGTTGCGCCGGCCCGGCCGGAGACTCCTTCACGCTGCGTCCGACCCCGCCGACGGCGGGCCGACCCGGTCCCGGCCGCCCTTCCGGGCCGTCGGCCACACTCCGGTGGAACGCTCTATGGCCGTGGCGCCGGTGCGGTCCACGGCGCTGCGCGCCACCGCGAAGACGGCGCCCTGGAGGGCCGCGCCGAGCAGCACCTCGCCCCAGCCGCGGTTGCGGTCCAGGGCGTCCGGCGCGTCCTCCTCGCCGCGCAGCGCCATCCAGGTCCGGCGGAAGACCAGCGCGCCCAGCGCCCCGCCGGCCCAGCTCAGCACGAGGCCGAGGGGCGCGTAGACGAGGGGGAGCTTCAGTTTCTTCCTGCTCTTGGCCATGCCTGCCTCCGCGTGGTCAGGGCCGCCCCGTGACCGGCACCTCCTCGCCCGCCGGCACCGGGCCGGGCGGTGTCCCCTCCCCGAAGGGCCGGCCGCCCAGCTCCTCGCGGTGATGGGGCGTCAGCCACCCGGCGAGGTCCGGGCCGAGGGGCACGACGGCGGTGGGGTTGATCCCGGTGTGGACCTGGTAGTAGTGCCGCTTGATGTGGTCGAAGTCGACGGTGTCACCGAATCCCGGCGTCTGGTAGAGGTCCCTCGCGTACGCCCACAGCACCGGGTTCTCGGTGAGCTTCCAGCGGTTGCACTTGAAGTGGCCGTGGTAGACGGCGTCGAACCGGACCAGCGTGGTGAACAGCCGGATGTCGGCCTCGGTGATCGTGTCCCCGACCAGATAGCGTTGCCCGGCCAGCCGTTCGGCGAGCAGGCCGAGCCGCCGGAACACCGCCGTGCACGCCTCCTCGTAGTCCTGCTGCCCGGGCGCGAAACCGGCCCGGTAGACACCGTTGTTGACGTCCGAGTAGACCTCCGCCATCACCGTGTCGATCTCGTCCCGCCGGCCGGCCGGATACAACTCGGGCGCTCCCTCCCGGTGCAGTGCCGTCCACTCGGTGGCCAGGTCCAGGGTCAGTTGCTGGTAGTCGTTGGTGACCAGCTGCCCGCTCGGCACGTCCACGACCGCGGGCACGCTCACCCCGCCCGGGTAGCCGGTCTCCCGCCGGTCGTAGGCCTCGCCGAGGAACCGGATGCCGAGCACCGGGTCCCGGCCGCCCGGGTCCAGGGTGAAGCGCCAGCTGCGGTCGTCCTGGATCGGGTCGGCGACGGCCAGGGAGAGGGCGTTCTCCAGGCCGAGCAGCCTTCGTGAGATCACCGCCCGGCTCGCCCACGGACAGGCACGGCTGACCACCAGCCGGTAGCGCCCGGCCGCCACCGGCCAGCCGTCCCGTCCGTCCGCCGTGATCCGGTCCGCGAAATGACTGGGGGACCGGGAGAACGCCTTGTGCCCCAACGAGGCGTTGCCGCCACCGCTCATGGTTCCTCCTTGCCGAGGGGACGTCGCCCCGACGACCGGCCCTCATGCACCGGTCCATGAGGGCCGGTACGCGCCGATGCACCGGGTTCCCCCGATGTTCCCCGATTTGCGCCGACCGTACGGTGTGATCGGCGCGCGTCGGGGCAGTCGGCGGGCGTGAGCGGGACCGAATCGGAGAAGCGGCCGGAGGCCGACCGCAGGACACGCGTGACCGTGCTCGTGGCGCTCGCCGCCAATCTGGTGATCGCCGTCGCCAAGGCCGTCGGCGGGGTCGTGGCCGGCTCGCCCGCGCTGCTGTCGGAGGCCGCGCACTCGGTCGCCGACAGTTTCAACGAGGTGTTCCTGCTCGCCGCCCTGCGCCGCAGCCGGCGCCCGCCCGACGAACGGCACCCCTTCGGCTACGGCAAGGAACGCTTCTTCTGGGCGCTGCTCGCGGCCGTCGGGATCTTCGTCATGGGCGGCTGCTTCTCCGTCTTCCAGGGCATCGAGGCGCTGCGCAACGGCGCCGAGGAGAAGTTCAGCGGCTATGTGGCCGGTCTGATCGTCCTGGGCGTCGCCCTCTGCGCGGAGGGCATCTCCCTGATCCGGGCCCTGCACCAGGTGCGCCGGGAGCAGCGGGGGCTGCGGGATCCGGCGCTGCGCACGGTCGTCGCCGAGGACGGCACCGCGGTGCTCGGCGTGCTCCTGGCGATCGCCGGCATGGCCCTGCACATGATCACCGGCCAGGTCGCCTGGGAGGCGTCCGCCTCGCTGGCGATCGGCGCGCTGCTGGTGTTCGTCGCCTACCGGCTCGGGGCCGACGCCCGCGACCAGCTGATCGGGGAGGCCGCCGATCCCGAGCTGAGCCGCAGGATGCGGGCGCAGCTGGCGGCGGAATCCGAGATCGACAGCGTGGAAGCGCTGCTCACGATGCGGACCGGCCTGGAGTCGACCCTGGTCGCGGCCCGGGTCGATCTGGTGCCCGGCCTGGACAGCGAACGGGTCGAGGAGGTCCTGGTGCGCATCAAGCGGTCCCTGGCCCGGACGTTCTCCGAGGCCGACCAGATCTTCCTTGACGTCACCGACCGCTCCGCGCACGAGACAGCGGAAAGCCCCGCCGCGACGGGGGAACGCGGCGGGGCCTGACCTTCGACTGCCCGGCCCGGACCCGGCTCATGCCTGCCGGAAACAGATTTTTCTAAATTCCGACGGTTCCAGGCCGGAAAGGATTCCCGGAACCGTCAGTTCCCCCCGACCGGCTCCAGCACGAACACCGGGATCTCCCGGGACGTCTTCTTCTGGTAGTCGGCGTACGGCGGGTACGCGGCGACCGCGCGCTCCCACCACTGCTCCTTCTCCGCACCGGTGACCTCACGGGCTGTCATGTCCCGCTTGACCGCCCCGTCCTGGAGCTCGACAAGCGGCTCCGACTTGACGTTGAAGTACCAGACCGGATGTTTGGGCGCACCGCCCTGCGAGGCGACCACCGCGTACTTCCCGTCGTGCTCCACCCGCATCAGGGGCGTCTTGCGGATCTTCCCGCTCTTCACCCCCAGGGTGGTCAGCAGGATGACCGGCATCCCGGTGTCCATCAGGGTCGTGCCCTTCGTCCCGCCCGAGCTCTCGTACAACTCGACCTGTTCGCGCACCCAGGCGGTCGGGCTGGGCTCGTACTCGCCCTCAAGAGGCATGAGGTCCGTCCCCTCGTCGCTGCCAAGACTGACGCCACGATTCAACACCCGGTGCGGCCCGGATCATCCACGCGACACCGAACCCCTTACCCCACACGTAATCGCCTACCCCGCGCGTTCCGGGCATGGTCGTACGCGCACCGCATCCGGCCGACATACAAGGCAGGTCACCCATGTCCCGCACCCGCGCCGTCGTCGAGGAACTGCTCCGCCGCATCGGCGCGGGCGACCCCGGGCCGATCGCCGAGCTGTACGCCGAGGACCTCGACTGGCGGCTGAACTGGCCCGAGGACGAGCACGACCGTCCCGCCACCCCGTGGATCACCCACCGTACGGGCCGCGCCGGCGCCGCCGCCCACTTCCGGGACCTCGCCGCACACCACGTGCCCGGACAGGCGGACACCCGGATCGAGCGCGTCCTCGTCGATGGCCTCGACGCGGTCGTGCTCGGCGAGATCCGGCAGACCGCGAAGCCCACCGGGCGTCCCTATCGAGCCAGGTTCGCCTTGCACCTCACCGTCCGGGACGGTCTGGTCGTCCGGCACCACGTGTACGAGGACAGCCTCGCCGTCGCCCGGGCCTTCGCGTCCTGACGTCCTTCGCGTCCTGACGTCTTCGGCCGTCAGCCCGGCGACAGCGCCATGCGGGCCGCGAGTCCCAGCATCACGCAGCTCGACAGCAGCGCCGTGACCAGGCGCCCCCGGTGGCCGGTCAGGCCCCGGCCGAGGAGCGCCCCGCCGCCCGCCAGCAGCAGCTGCCAGCTCGCGGACGCGGCGAAGGCCGCCAGCACGAAGACACCCTGCTCCAGCGGCCGTACCGCCGTGCCCGCCCGGGTGCCGACCACCAGGGCCGCGAAGTAGATGACCGTGGTGGGGTTGAGCAGCGTGATGCCGAGGAGGCCGAGATACGCCCGTGCGGGGCCGGGTATCGGCCGCTCGGCCCGGACCGCCAGCCGCCGCTCCCGGAACTGGCGCAGCGCGACCGCCGCACCCCGCACGGCGAGCGCGACCAGAACCGCGGCCGAGGCCCAGCGCAGCGGCCCCAGAACCGGCTGCAGCGCCGCCGCCAGCGCGGCGCCGCCGACCATGGCGAGCAGGGCGTAGAGACCGTCCGCGCTCGCGACGCCGAGGGCGGCGCAGGCGCCGGTCCGCAGGGACGTACGAGCCGTGAGAGACACTAGATATGTGCCGACCGCGCCGACCGGGACGGCGATGCCGTACCCGGCGAGCAGGCCGGCGACGAGCGCGGCCGTCACCGGCGTGCGGGCTCGGGCCTCCAGGAGCGCCCCGGCTGCTGCTGGCCCCGCACCGGACGGACGGTCGCGGAGGTCAGCGTCGCACAGGCGTGAGGAGTCGTCATGGGCAGATCCTCCGGCCCGCCTCGCCGCCCCGGCAAGCGAATTTCGGCGTGGAAACGTCCCCCGACCGCATGCCGTTCGGCCAGATCACGTACTTCACCGATCTGGCTGAACTTGCGGTCGCCCCATAGGTGCCCCGGGCATCTAATGAAGATCGGCACGACGTACCGCATTCGTCTGCGAGGTCTTCCATGAACGAACTGACGGACCTGACGGAACCCACGACTTCTGCCCATCCGGCCGATCCCGTGGCCTGGCCGCAGGACCGGACGTGTCCCTACCACCCGCCCACCGGCTACGACCCGCTGCGCGACGGAAGCCCGCTGTCCCGTATCCGTCTCTACGACGGCCGTACCGCCTGGGCGGTCACCGGCCACGGCGCGGCCCGGGCGCTGCTCGCCGACCCCCGGCTCTCCAGCGACCGCCGGCGGGAGGACTTCCCGATGCCGAACGCCCGGTTCGCGGCGGTCCGGGAGCGCCGCAACGTCGCCCTGCTCGGTCTCGACGACCCGGAGCACCAGAAGCAGCGCCGGATGCTGATCCCGGACTTCACCCTCAAACGAGCGACCGGAATGCGGCCGGCCATCCAACGGATCGTGGACGGGCTGCTCGACAGGATGATCGCCGCGGGACCGCCCGCCGACCTGGTGAGCTCCTTCGCCCTGCCCGTGCCGTCCATGGTCATCTGCGACCTGCTCGGTGTCCCGTACGCCGACCACGAGTTCTTCGAGGCGCAGTCCCGGCGGCTGCTGCGCGGTCCGGAGCCCGCCGACTCCCTGGACGCGCGCGAGAAGCTGGAGGTCTATCTGGGCGACCTGGCGGACCGCAAGAGCCGGGACGAGGCGCCCGGCGACGGCGTCCTCGACGACCTCGTCCACGAGCGCCTGCGCGAGGGCGCCCTGGACCGGGGCGAGGTGGTCGCACTCGCCCTCATCCTGCTGGTCGCCGGACACGAGACCACCGCCAACATGATCTCGCTCGGCACCTTCACCCTGCTCCAGCAGCCCGAGCGGCTCGCCGAACTGCGCGCCGACCCCACGCTGGTGCCCGCCGCCGTCGAGGAACTGATGCGGATGCTGTCCATCGCCGACGGGCTGCTGCGCGTCGCGCTGGAGGACATCGAGGTGGCCGGCACCACCATCCGCAAGGGCGACGGAGTCCTCTTCGCGACGTCGGTCATCAACCGCGACGAGTCCGTGTACGACGACCCCGACAGCATCGACTGGCACCGTCCGACCCGTCACCACGTGGCCTTCGGTTTCGGTATCCACCAGTGCCTGGGCCAGAACCTGGCCCGCGCCGAGCTGGAGATCGCCCTCACCACCCTCTGGGAGCGGCTGCCGGACCTGCGGCTCGCCGCGCCGCCGGAGGAAATCCCCTTCAAACCCGGCGACACGATCCAGGGGATGCTGGAACTCCCCGTGACCTGGTAAGAGGCTCCTGCCATGCACATCGAGATCGACCAGGACGTCTGTATCGGCGCCGGCCAGTGCGCCCTGACCGCCCCGAACGTCTTCACCCAGGACGACGACGGCTTCAGCACCCTGCTCCCCGGAAAGGAGGACGGCGGGGGCGACCCGCTGGTCAAGGAGGCGGCCCGGGCCTGCCCGGTACACGCCATCACGGTCAAGGAAGCGACGGGCTAAGCAGCCGACGGCGCGTCCAGTACCGCCAGCTCCAGCCCTCGCAGCAGCGCCGGGTCGGCGACCACCTCGTAGGCCGCCACCCGGTCGCCCTCGACGGTGACCCGCAGCACGTACAGCAGGCGTCCCCGCGGGGCGACGGCGAGGCCGACCCGGCCGTCGACCAGGACCGGTACCGCGAACCGGGCGCGCCGGCGCAGCAGCACGGTGCCCTCCGCGACCGCCCGGGCTCCCCGCAGCTCCGCCGGCACGCCCGGCGGCCGGGCCGCGGGGTCGGCCCGGCGGACCACGTCCGGGGCGAGCAGTTCGAGCAGCGCGCCCATGTCACCGCCCCGGGCCGCGGCCAGGAACGCCTCCACCACCCCGCGGTGCCGGTCCTGCTCGGCGGCCGGCAGCGCGGGCGTGCCGCGCACCTTGTGCCGGGCCCGGCTGGCGAGCTTCTTCGCGGCCGGCAGCGAACGGTCGGTGATCGCCGCGATCCGCTCGAACGGCACCGCGAACAGATCGTGCAGTACGAACGCCACCCGCTCGGCAGGGCCGAGCCTGTCCAGCACCACCAGCAGGGCGACGCCCACCGACTCGGCGAGCACCGCCTCCTCCTCGGGCCCGTCCCCGGCCGCGCGCTCCGCGAGATCCTCGCCGTACGGTTCCTCACGACGAGCGGTGCGGGCGCGCAACATGTCCAGGCAGATACGGGAGATGACCGTCGTCAGCCAGGCGCCGAGGCTGTCGATCCCGGTACCGCCCACCCGGCTCAGCCGCAGCCAGGCCTCCTGGACCGCGTCCTCGGCGTCGCCGGCCGAGCCCAGCATGCGGTGGGCGATCGCCCGCAGCCGCTCGCGCCGGGCCTCGAACTCCGCCGCCAGTTCGTCGTGCCCGTCCATGGGTCACCTTTCCGCTCCGTGCTCCGTCACCCCGTCGACGAACCCGAACCGACCGAGGTGACCACCCCATGCTGCTGCACATCGACTCCAGCGCCGACACGACCGCCGACTCCGTGACCAGGCGCCTCACCGCGGACTTCGCGCGGGAATGGCGCGCGCTGCACGGTGCGGCGGACTACCGCCACCGCGACCTGACGGCCACGCCGGTGCCCCCGCTCACCGGCGCCTACGCCAGGCTGGGCCGCCGGGTGGAGCGCGAGGGTTTCGTCCCGCCCGCCAAGGTGGCCGCGCTGATCGAGAGCCCCGCCGAGGCCCGTGAGTGGGAACTGACCCTGCCGCTCACCACCGAACTGGCCGCCGCGGGCACGGTGGTGCTCGGCGTTCCGATGTACAACTTCTCGGTGCCCGCGGCCCTCAAGGCGTGGATCGACCGGGTGACCTTCCCCGGCGCCTTCGCCCACCCGGACACGGGGGAGAGCCTGCTGGCCGACGCCCGGCTGGTGGCCGTCCTGGCGCGCGGCGGTGCCTACGGCCCGGACACCGGCCGGGCGGCCCTGGACTTCCAGCTGCCGTATCTGAAGGCCTGGACTGCTCGGCTGGGCGTCCGGCCCGAGCACTTCCACCCGGTGGCCGCCGAACTGACCCGCGTCGACGTGCTGCCCCTGCCGGCCGGTCAGGAGGAGACCGCCGCCGCCTCCCTCGCCACGGCGCGCGCCGAGCTCTCGCGGCTCGTCGCCGCCGTGGGCTGACCTCACCCGGCGCGCAGCAGCACCCGGGCCGCCTCACGCGCCTCGGCCGCCGGTGCCGTGCTGCCGGTGATACCGGCGGTGACCATCGCCCCCTCGGCGAGCAGGAACAGCGGCCCGGTGACCCCGGCGTCCAGCCCGGCGCCGGCCACCAGCTCCGCGAGGTAGTCCCGGAACGCCCGCTTGTGGCCCCGCACCTGGGCCACCACCCGCGGGGAGGTGGCGCCGAGCTCCCCGTACGCGTTGATCCACGCGCACCCCCTGAAGTCCTCCTCACCGAACCAGGTCTCCAGCCAGTCGAAGACGGCGAGCAGCCGCTCCCGAGGATCCTCGTGCCGCTGGACGTGTTCGGCGAGCCGCTGCCGCCAGCGCGCGTCCCGCCGCTCCAGATAGGCCTCCACGAGCTGCTCCTTCGCGGGGAAGAGCTGGTAGAGCCGCTTGAGGGAGACCCCGGAGGCGCCGCGTATGTCGTCCATGCCGACGGACTGCACCCCGCGCCCGTAGAACAGCCGCTCGGCGGCGTCCAGGGCCTGCTCACGGGCCACCACGCTGTCCATGGACCACTCCTTGACGAGAGAACGTGCGTTCTCCTACGTTAGCAAGCGACCGAGAGAACGCACGTTCTCCACCGAAGGAGGAGACCATGACCATCCGTCCGCCCCTGCCGCCGTTCACCCGGGAGACCGCCGCCCAGAAGGTCCAGGCCGCCGAGGACGCCTGGAACTCCCGCGATCCGCAGCGCGTGGCGCTCGCCTACTCCGAGGACTCCGTCTGGCGCAACCGCGATGCCTTCGTCACCGGACGGGCCGAGATCGTCGAGTTCCTCACCGCCAAGTGGAACCGCGAACTCGACTACGCGCTCCGCAAGGACCTGTGGGCCTTCGACGGCAACCGCATCGCGGTCCGCTTCCAGTACGAGTGCCGCGACGCGGACGGGCAGTGGTGGCGGTCGTACGGCAATGAACTCTGGGAGTTCGACGAGCACGGGCTGATGACCCGGCGCGAGGCGAGCATCAACGACGTCCGGATCGAGGAGCACGAGCGCCGTGTCCACGGTCCGCGCCCGGAGTCCGAACACGGCCTGTCGTTCCCGCTCCGGTAGAACCCGCATAGGGTTCCCGGATGACCGATGAGACCGCGAAGCCCTTCCTCTACCTGGTCGTCTGCGCGGCCGGCATCGCCGCCGGCGTCGGCAAACTGGTCACCGCGGCGCAGGAGCGCGGCTGGGAGGTCGGGATCATCGCCACACCGGTCGCCATGAACGGCTTCTTCGACACCGCCGAGGCCGAGGCGCGCACCGGCCGCCCGGTACGGTCGGCCTGGCGCAGGCCCGCCGACCCGCGCCCCTTCCCGCCGCCGGACGCGGTGGCCGTCGCCCCCGCCACCTTCAACACCGTCAACAAGTGGGCCGCCGGACTCGCTGACACCCTGGCCGTCGGCACCCTGTGCGAGGCCCTCGGTCTGGGCGTCCCGATCGCCGTGCTGCCCTGCGTCGCGGACGCCCTGTCCGCCCACCCCGCCTACCAGGAGAGCCTGGCCCGGCTGCGCGGACTGGGCGTCCGCTTCGGCGACCCGTACGCCGGCGAGCCCGAAGCGGACGGCGGGCGCCCCGAGTTCGCCTGGACACGGGCACTGGACCTGCTGGAGCGGGGCTGACGGCGTCCGATTGCACCGCCATCCCGAGAGACCGGCCGGCCCGTCGACGTACGCTCGGCTCTGTACGACGTGATCTCGACGGCGGGAGACAACGATGGAGTACGTGAAGCTCGGCCGCACCGGTCTGGACGTGTCCCGGATCTGCCTCGGCTGCATGACCTACGGCCTGCCCGACCGCGGCACCCACGAGTGGACCCTGGACGAGGAGGCGTCCCGCCCGCTGATCCGGCAGGCGCTGGACGCGGGCATCAACTTCTTCGACACCGCCAACGTCTACTCCGACGGCACCAGCGAGGAGATCGTCGGCAAGGCGCTGCGCGACTTCGCCAGGCGCGACGAGATCGTCCTGGCCACCAAGGTGCACGGCCGGATGCGCCCCGGCCCCAACGGCGGCGGCCTGTCCCGCAAGGCGATCCTCTCCGAGATCGACCACAGTCTCGGCCGCCTCGGCACCGACTACGTCGACCTCTACCAGATCCACCGCTTCGACCACGACACGCCGATCGAGGAGACGATGGAGGCGCTGCACGACGTCGTCAAGGCCGGCAAGGCCCGCTACATCGGCGCGAGTTCGATGTACGCCTGGGAGTTCTCCAAGGCCCAGTACACAGCCGAGCTGGGCGGCTGGACCAAGTTCGTCTCCATGCAGAACCACTACAACCTCCTCTACCGCGAGGAGGAGCGCGAGATGCTGCCGCTCTGCGCCGACCAGGGCGTGGGCGTGCTGCCGTGGAGCCCGCTGGCCCGGGGCCGCCTCACCCGGGACTGGGGCACGGTCACCGAACGCAGCGCCACCGACAACTTCGGCAACCGCCTCTACCAGGACGGCGACCGCGCGATCGTGGAGGCGGTCACGCGCATCGCCGATGACCGTGGCGTCCCCCGGGCCCAGGTGGCCCTGTCCTGGCTCCTCCACCAGAACACGGTGACGGCCCCGATCATCGGCGCGTCAAAACCGAACCACCTCAAGGACGCGGTGGCGGCAGTGGAACTCGAGCTCAGCGACAAGGAACTGGAAGAGCTGGAGCAGCCCTACGGCCCCCATCCCGTCTCCGGCCACTGAGGCGCGTTCCTGCTTTTTCGCTTTCAGGGGCGCGGGGCTGTGTTTGATGTGCGGCTACCGCCGCGTGGGCGCGACCAGCCCCCGCCCGCCCGCACCCGAATCACAACCGTTCGGTCCCGCACGGACCAGCTCCCTCGCTCTCCAGCAGAGGAACCCGCTCCCCACCCATGCTCAACGTCCGGTAATACCCCCCGATCCGCACCGCGGACCGCCCCACATAGTGCCCGATGAACGACCGCCGGAACCGTCCGGCGGAGCGGTTCGGCTGTGAGCCGTGCACCAGGCTCCCGTTGAAGAACAGCACATCACCGGGCCCCATATCGACCGGCACCGCCGCCAGCCCCTCCGGCGGTGCCACGTACTCCCGGGCGAACGACAGCTCCGCGTCCGACTCCTCCGGGCAGAACAGGTCCATCCGATGCGTCCCCGGCACCACCTGGAGACCGCCGTTCTCCCGGTCGATCGCCTCACAGGCGACCCACGCCGCGACGCACGTCCCCGGCTCCACCCGCAGATAGAAGTTGTCCTGGTGCAGCGCCTGCCCCCGGGCCCCCGGCGGCTTGAAGTAGAACATGCTCTGCGCGGCCAGCACCTCCTCCCCGAACAGCGCCTCCAGGATCACCCGCAGCCGCGCGTCCAGCAGGAACCGCCGGGCGAGCGCACTGATTTCGTGCGGCTGCATCACCCGGGGATACCGGTGCAGCGGATCCGCCGTCGGCCCCGGCTCGAAGTGCCCCGGCACGGCCCGCCCCGCCGCGTGCAGCGCCGCGAACTCCGCGCACAGCCGGTCGATCTCGTCGTACCCGAACAACTCCCGTACGACGGTGAACCCGTCCTCCTCGAACTGTCGCAGGACGGTGGTGTCGCTGCCCGTGGCTGTCATACCCGCGCTCCTCGGTCCGGTGCCCTGGGCCTGTCACGCTAGGACGACGCACCCGCGGAGAGGATGCCCATGAGTGCTGAGGAACTGCCCGGGACTGCTGTCCCGGCACCACCGCGGGGCATGGTGGTCACCGGCCGCTACGACCAGGGGCCCGGCTACCGGGTCAACCGCCCGAAGGGGTCGAGCAGTTGGCTGCTCACCTGGACCACGGACGGCCGCGGTCTGCTCCGGCAGGGCGCTACCCGGATCCTCGCGCGTCCCGGAGACCTCGTCGTCCTCGCCCCGGGTGTCCCGCACAGCTACACGGTCGGGCCCGGCGCCGACCGCTGGCGTTTCTGGTGGACCCACTGCGAAGCCCGCCCCGCCTGGGCACAGTGGCTGGGGCCGGGTGCCGTGGGCGACGGCGTCTACGCCGTCGGCGCCCCGGGCGCCCTGCACGCCCGGATCGAGGCCGCGTTCCACCGTGTGCTCGCCGACTCCCGCTGGACCGGCACCGGCGCGCCGCCCGCCCCGGCACCCGGCGACGACCCCGTCGCCGTCGCGCACGGCAGCGCCGCGCGCGAACTCGCCCTGTGCGCTCTGGAGGAGGTCGTCCTGCTCGCGACGGCCGGCGCCCACCGGACCCCGCCCGGCCCGGACGACCGGGTGCGGCGCGCCGAGGAACTGATCGCGGCCGACCCCGGCGCCCCGCACACCGTCGGCTCGCTCGCCGCGCGTGTCGCGCTGTCTCCGTCCCGGTTCGCCCACCTCTTCACCCGTCAGACCGGCGTGGCACCGATGCGCGCGTTGCGCGAAGCCCGGCTGCGACACGCCGTTCGGCTGCTGGAGAGCACCGACCTGACCGTCGAGCGGGTCGCCGCCGCGTCCGGATTTCCCAGCCCGTTCCACTTCAGCCGGGTTTTCCGTGAAAGATACGGGGTCCCGCCCGGTGCCTACCGCTCCGGTGAACGTCCGTAATCCATCCGGCTATTGGTTCATGAGAGCCGAGGGGCCGGCGGCTTGTGCAGGTCGGGCCGTGGTTCAATGGTTCGTGTCGATCGTTGGGCGGCCGGCGGTGAATCCCCACGCCAATTGCGGTGTCGATACAGCGACACAGCGCGAACTCGCTCATTGACGATTCGTCAAATCGACCCGCGGTACGGGCAATGCGCAAAACCCCGGGATCCCTTGTTCTGCCCTGCTGGCCTGTGCAAAGGTGTGGCGTGTCGGCATGCGGACAATTATTTTCACCCGCATGCGCGAGGCCGCTCCCGTTCGCCCCCCACGCTTCAAAAGAGCAGCCGACGGCGGACACGCGAGCGCCGAACCCCCAACAGACCCATCCGATCAAGGTATCGGCCGGGTCGTATACCGGTTGCATACCAAACGGTATGGGCCGAATCCCGCGTTGCGTCTGGAAGGAATGCAGCCGTGAATGACGCAGGCCTGGGGAATTCCCCTACCCCCGCCCGGCCGTTCGACGTCACCGACGAGCAGCTCAGCACCGAGCTCAAGCAGTGGACGGGCACCGCGCCCGCCCTGCACCCCGTCGGCGAACTCCTCGACCGGCACTGGGAAGCGGCCTTCGCTTACGCCCGTCTGTGCACCGACGGGACGCGCGGCGCGGGAATGCTCACCACCGCCGCATTCACCCGGCTCTTCGGCGAATCCCTCCGCCAGGCCGGCCCGACCGCTGCTTGGCGCCCCCAAATCCTCGTCACCGTCCGCCGTATTGCCGCCGAATGGGACAACGACGGGCGCGGCGAACTGCTGCACCCCGAACTGCGCGCCGGAAAGGGGGAGCGGGCCGCTTCCCGGCTGCTCCCGCCCGCGAACCGGCGGCTGCTCTCCCGCGCCTTCCAGCGGCTGACCCAGTCCTCGCGCGCCGTGCTGTGGCACACCGAAGTCGAGTCCGAGCCGCTGTCGACCCCCGCCGGGCTGCTGGGCCTCGACGAGCAGGACGCGGAGGTCGAGTTGCGCCGGGCCCGCGAGCGGCTGCGCGAGGAGTGCCTCCAGGTGCACCGCGAGCTCGCCCACGAGGACGAGTGCCAGCGCTACGTCCGGATGATCGACGTGACCTTCCGGCGCGGCGGGGTCGACGTCGACCGGGACCTCCAGCAGCACCTGAACGGCTGCAAGCACTGCCGGTTCACCGCCGACCAGCTCCACCAGTTCAACGGGGGCCTCGGTATCGCCCTCGCGGAGGCCGTGCTCGGCTGGGGTGCCCGTGCCTACCTGGAGTCCCGGGCGGGCCTCATGTCGGAGCCCGCCGAGCCGGCGGCCGCGCCCGTCGGCGGACCCGCGGGCGGATTCGCGGGCGGTGAGGCCTTCGCGCCGGCGACGCCCGCGCCGGGCAAGGACCTGAGGGTGCACCCCGTCGCCTCCCGGCGCGCCGCGCAGCGCGCCGCCCGCCGGGTCCGGGTCCGGCGCCGCAACCTCGCCGTGGCGGTGGGCACGGTGAGCGGACTGGTCGTGCTGCCGCTGGTGCTGTGGGCGGTGCTCGGCTCCGGCGACGACTCCGGTTCGTCCGCCTCCGCCAAGCCCTCCGCCACGCCCGGTACCGGCAAGTCCACCTCGGGCCCGTCCTGGATCGGCACCAGCCAGACCACCCAGGGCACCCTCCGCGGCCGGCTGCACAACATCGCCTCCGGCCTCTGTATCGGCGTGGTCGGCAAGAAGGCCGTCAAGGGCGCCGAGACCGAACTCGCGGAGTGCTCCTCGGCGGCCGGCCAGCAGTGGACGTACGACAGCGACGGGCTGCTGCGCAACGGCGACGACCCCGGCCTCTGCCTCGACTCGCACCTCGGCTACTCCGTCCAGCTCGCCCCGTGCTCGTCCGCCACCGCGTCCGGCGGCCGGAGCATCCGCTACGACTTCACCCTCCAGGGCGTCCTGGTGCCCCGCTGGGACCAGGACCTGGCGCTCGCCCCGGCCGCCACCGACGGCGGTGGCGCCCTGGTGGTCAAGACCCGGACGAACGTCAGCGCCCAGCGCTGGGTGATGGACACCTCCCAGCCCGACCTGCAGATGCAGATCGTCAACTGGGACGCCGAGACCACCCCGACCCCGACCGCGGCCGCCACCCCCACGACCAAGTCCGCGAAGACCCCCACCGCGACGCCCACCCCGTCGGCGTCGCAGACGACCGCACAGCCGACGCCGTCGAGCACCACCGGCTACAACCCGTGCGCCGACTACCCGGGCTACTGCTACGGGGGCGGCCAGTACGGCGGCTGGGGCTACGGCGGCGGAGGTTACGGGGGCGGCTACGGCGGAGGTTATGGCGGCGGTCACCGCGGTCACTGAGCCCGCGGGCTCAGTGGTGGTGGGGCGGCGGGGGCGGCATCGTGGTCAGATCCGGCGCCCCCTCCGGCCACACCAGCAGCACCGGGCAGGGCGCGTGGTCGACGGCGAACCGCACCGCCTTGCCCAGGCTGTGCGGCCCGAGCCGGGACCGGTCGCCGTCCCGGGCCAGGATCAGCAGATCGGCCCCCTCGGCGGCGGCCACCACCTCCCGCTCCACCCGGCCGGCCCGCTCCAGCCGGGTGCACGCCCGCCCCAGCCGCGCCTCGGCCGCGTCGAGCAGTTCCGCCGCCGACGCCCTGCCGAGCTCCACCAGCCGTCCTTCCGGGTCCGGCTCCGAACCGGCCCGGCCCAGCAGACCGGCGAACGCGCCGTGCGCCAGCCCGGCCACCCCCGGCCCGGACACATGCAGCAGCACGACCTCGGACGCGGCCGGCGCATGGGCGCGCGCCGCGTCCACACAGGCCGGCCAGGTCCCCTCGTCCAGCCAGACGATCACCCGCATACGGCCTCGGCCTCCCGGTCAGCTCCCGACCACCTGTAGCGCTCCCCACAGTGCCACCACCGCCGCGCCCAGCGCAGTCGGCACGGCGAGCAGCCCCAGCCGGGTGAACTCCCGCAGATCCACCCCGTGGTCGTGCTGGTGCACGATCCTGCGCCACAGCAGCGTCGCGAGCGACCCGGCGTAGGTGAGGTTCGGTCCGATGTTCACCCCGAGCAGCACCGCCAGCACCGCACCCGGCCCGGTCGGCGCGACCAGCGGCAGCAGCACCAGTACGGCCGGGAGATTGTTGATGAGATTCGCCAGTACGGCGGCGAGCGCGGCGACACCCAGCAGCGCCGGCAGCCCGGTCCCGCCCGGCAGCACCCGCCCGAGGGCGTCGGCGAGCCCGTTGTCGACGACCGCCCGCACCACGACCCCCAGCGCCAGCACGAACGCCAGGAAGGCCGGGGCCGCGGCCTTCACGACCGTCACAGGGGTGGCCCGGCGCCGTACCAGCGCGCGTCCGGCCAGCGCCAGCGCACCCGCGCACGCGGCCCATGCCGGATCGATGCCGACCGCGGAGGCGAGCACGAACCCGGCGAGCGTGCAGCCGACCGTCACCAGGGCGAACAGCGGCAGCCGCGGCGGCTCGCCGGTGTCCCTCGCCCCGGGCGCCGCGGTCGACAGGTCCCGGGCGAAGAACCACCGGAACACCAGGTATTCGGCGCCGATCGCGACCAGCCAGGGCAGCACCATCAGCGCCGCGAACCGGGTGAAGCTCAGCCCGCTGGCGGCGAACGCCAGCAGGTTCGTCAGATTGGACACCGGCAGCAGCAGCGAGGCGGTGTTGGACAGATGCGTGCACGCGTAGACGTGCGGTTTCGCCCGCACCCCGGACCGGGCCGCCGTCGCGAACACGACCGGCGTCAGCAGCACCACCGTCGCGTCCAGGCTCAGTACCGCCGTGATCACCGACGCCAGCGCGAACACCGCCGTCAGCAGCCGGGCCGGCCGGCCGCCCGACCAGCGGGCCGTCCACGCCCCGCAGGCCTGGAACAGCCCCTCCACATCGCAGAAGTGGGCGAGCACAAGGACGGCGGCGAGGAAACCCACCACCGGCCCGAGCTGCTCGACCTCCGCCCGGGCGTGGTCGAGCGAGATCGCCCCGGTGGCGACGACCACCCCCGCCGCAGGCACGGCAAGCACCGCCTCCGCCCAGCCGCGCGGCCGGATCACGGCCCAGGCGAGGACGGCTGCGAGCAGGAGGACGGACAGGGTCTCGGCGAGAGGCGTACTCAGGGTGTGTTCCTCGGGGCGTGATCAAATGCTGTCCGCCCATGAAAGCAGACGGACCCGGTTACGAGGACTGCGTACCCGCCGCGCCCAGGAACTCCGCCCAGCCGCCCGTCGGCTCCTGCCCCGGGTTCAGCGTGCGCAGCTTGCGCAGCACCGCCGGGTCCTGGGCCTCCAGCCACGCCACCAGCTGCTTGAAGGATACGAACCGCACATCGTCGTGCTCGGCCATCTTGCCGATCGCCTCCTCGACGGCGTCCATGTAGATGCCGCCGTTCCAGCGCTCGAAGTGGTTGCCGATGAAGAACGGTGCCCGGTTGGTGCTGTACGCCCGCTCGAAGCCCGCCACGTAGCTGTCACGGGCCTGGGTGCGCCAGGCGTCGTACTGGGTCTTGTCGCCCAGCGGGTTTCCGGCGGACTGGTTGTACATCATGTTGTAGTCCATCGACAGGACCTGGAAGGAGTGCCCGGGGAACGGTATGGACTGCAGCGGGAAGTCCCAGATCCGGTTGCCCTGCACCTTGCCCGGCCAGATCTGCAGGCCGCCGGGGGAGCTGGCGTCGTACTTCCAGCCGAGCGCGGCCGCGGTGGGCAGCAGGTTGGACTGGCCCTCCAGGCACGGGGTGCGGCCGCCGATCAGCTCCTTGCGGTAGTCGAAGGGCAGCGGCTCCAGGTCGGTGAAGCCGGTGTTGGTCTTCCACTTGGTGACGAAGTCCATGGCCTGGTCGATCTCGCTGCGCCACTCCGCGGGGGACCAGTTGCGCACACCGTCGCTGCCGCAGAAGTGCCCGTTGAAGTGGGTGCCTATCTCGTGGCCCTCCAGCCAGGCGGCGCGCACCTGCTGGATCGTGGAGTGGATGTGGCGGTCGGACAGGTAGCCGATGGCGGAGGCGCCGACCGCGTGCTGCGGCGGCCGGTACAGGTCCTTCTTCGACTCGGGCAGTGTGTAGATGCCGGACAGGAAGAACGTCATCTTCGCGCCGTGGTCGGCGGCCACCTTGCGGAAGCGGGAGAACAGCTGGTTGCTGAGCTCTCCCGCGCCGTCCCAGGAGAACACCACGAACTGCGGCGGCTTGGTGCCGGCCTTCATACGGGTCGCCTTCGGCTGGTGCGGCTGGGCGCCCGTGTCGGCCGTCGAACCGTCGCCGATGAGCTTCAGTGGCTTGGCCGGCGCGGCGTCCTTGCCGCCGTCGGCCGAACCGCTGCCGTTCAGCGTCCAACTGCCCTTCGAGCACGCGGAGAGGGCACCCAGCGCCCCCGCCGTCGCGCCCGCCGTCAGCACCCGCCTGCGAGAGATGCCGCTCATGTCCGTCCCCGATCCGTCGTCCCGGCCCCCCGAGGAGCCGCTTTTCTGCGTGGTCGACGGGTTCGATGGCAGGCCCGGCCAAAAAGATCGGAGCCGGCTGTGCGTGTTGCACGTCTGTGACAGTTGTGGCCCGGACATGACGAACCCCGCTGCCCGGGGGAGTCGGCAGCGGGGTTCGCTCAGGGGAGTGGTCGAGGGAATGATCGGGGGGAGTGCCGGGGGAGCGCTCAGACGCCGGTGCCGGCGCTGAACACCGTCAGACGTACCGAGGAGGAGTTCCCGGAGACCGGGACCGCGCCGTTCTTCCAGGTCACCTTCAACGGGTCCCGCTCGTCGGGCGGGGTGACCACCAGCGCGGCCGGGGTCGCCGTCTTGGCGCCGCTGATCTCCGGGTTGGAGAAGGTCAGCCCCGCCCAGGCGCTCTGGCCGGGCTTGAGGGTGACCGTCGCGGGGGAGCTCCCCGACTCACGCACGGGGTCGGGGCCGAGCTGGGCGCCGGACGCGTTGACGAACGCGGCGCCCGGGAAGCCGCGCACGGTGCAGGTGCGGCCCGACTTGTTCGTGAGCACGATCGGGAAGTTCTCCTGTCCGGCCCCCGGGTTGTTGCCGCCCACCGAGGCGGACAGCTCGGAGGTGTGGCAGCGCGTGCTGCTCGCGGCGGAGGTCGTCGTGCCACTACCGCTCGTGGCGGAGCCGGTGCTCTGGGACGACGAGGACGTCGTGTTCTTGCCGGACGGGGCGGAGCCGGTGTCCGACGTGTCCGAGCCCGCCGAGCCGCCCGTCGCGGGCGCCGCCGTGCCCGACACGGACTCCGGGGACTTCCCCGGGCTGTCATTGCCGCAGGCCGTCAGGAGGCCCAGGGCGGCGACCGTGCTCGCGAGCAGGGCCGCCCCGCGCCGCAAGGACTGGGACGTGTGCGCCATGTCTCTCCACACTCCTGGTTGTTCATGGCACGCGGGTGAGGCGTGCCTGCGGCGCTCCGTGCGCCGTCTCTCTCTCATCCGATGCGCGAAGCGGCGGAAAAGTTCGGGGCCACGCCGGAATTCGTCCGGTCAGGTGACCTTCAGGGAGCGAAGTATGCCGTCCGTCGTGTCACGGTCGGCCGCGCCCTTCTGCCGTATCTGGACGTACACCTGGGGCTGGGAGTCCCCGCCGGCCGGGCCGAGGGCCGCCTCCTGGATCGAGCCGCCGGTTCCGGAGCAGTCGCTCCAGGTGCGGATCCGGCCCTTCCAGGCGGTGCCGGAGAACGCACGGCTGCCGTCGTAGTGGCAGTCGTCGTGGGACAGCGCGGTCACCTTGGCCGTAAGGTCGCCGTGCTCGCTCACGCCGATGAACACACCGTTCACCGCGGCCGTCAGGTCCTGCCACTTCGACACGTCGTCGGCGACCTCCAGACCCGGCTCCTGCCCCGAGGTCAGACCGAGCGCCTGCGGATTCCAGCCGGAGTTGCGCAGCTCGCCCGCCCACGCGGAGGGCACCTGGGCCACCACCCGCCCCGTGGAGTCCGTGACCCGGGTCTCCTGGCCCGCCGACCCGTGCCGGTCGACCATGGTGACCGCGACGGCCGTGCCCCCGGCCGCCAGCACCGCGGCGACGGTCAGGGTGACCGCGTTCAGCCTTCTGCGGACCCCGTCCAGCCGCTTCGGCCGGCGCGCCGTGGCGACCGCCGCCAGCCGGTCCAGTTCGTCGGCGAAGGCGTGCGCGGTGGGCCAGCGCCGCTGCCGGTCCGGCTCCAGGGCCCGCATCAGCGCCCGCTGCACATCGTCCCCGAGATCCGGCCGCAGCCGCTCGGGCCTTACGACCTGCCCGGGCGCCGCCGGCACCGTCCCGGTGACCAGCTCGTAGCCCACCGCGCCCAGCGCGTAGACGTCGGCGCGCGCGTCGATGCCCTCGCCGGGCTGGGCCTGCTCCGGCGGCTGGTACCCCGCCGAACCGGCCGCGAGGGTGAGCCCCGACGCCTGCGCCAGGCTCTTCGCCAGCCCCAGGTCGGCCAGCAGTACCCGCCGGGTGCCGTCCTGCGCGGTGCGCAGCAGCACATTGGTCGGCTTGATGTCCCGGTGCACGATCCCCGCCCCGTGCAGATCCGCCGCGCCGCGCGCCGCCAGCGCGGTCAGCCGCAGCGCGTCCGGGACCGGGAGCGGGCCACCGGCGAGCAGATCGGCGAGGGTGCCCGCGTCGGCGTACTCCATCACGAAGTACGGCCGCCCGTCCGGGAGTTCGCCGATGTCGTAGACCTGCACCACACGCTTGGAGTCGGCCCGGCGCAGCAGCCGCGCCTCGGACAGGAACCGGTCGTGGATGTCCAGCCGGTGGGACCAGTTGTCGGCGAGTACCTTCACCGCGACCGAGGCGTCCAACTGGTCGTCGTGGGCGAGCCAGACCGTACCGAAGGCGCCGGTGCCCAGGCGCCGTTCCAGGCGATAGCGGCCGATCCGCTCGAGGGGTTGCATACGACTATCATGCCTGCCCTGAGATCGACTTCGAGGGGGACCTCCCGTGCCGGACGCCACGCTGACCGAAGACCTCGCCCGGCGGGCCGCCGCCGGTGACCAGGTGGCCCTGAACCAGCTGCTCAGCGAGGTGTGGCCCGACGTCGTACGACGCTGTGGCCGGTTCCTGCCGTGCCGGGAGGACGCCGAGGAAGCGGCCCAGGACGTGCTGCTCCAGGTCTCCCGGAAGATCTCCACCTTCGAGGGCCGCAGCCGCTTCAGCACCTGGCTCTACACGGTCATCGCCAACTGCTCCCGGCAGAAGTACCGGGACCTGAAGCGACGGGCCGCGGAGCAGCCGGCCACCATCGAACCCACCGCGCATGTCGACCCGCGTACGACGAGTGTGATCGCGGGCTCCCGGATCGATCTGCTGGAGGCGCTGGACCGGCTGGAGCGCGAGCACCCGCAGCTGGTCGCGCCGCTGGTCTACCGGGACATCTGCCAGCTGGACTACGCCGAGGTCGCCGAACGGGTGGGGATTCCGCTGGGGACGCTGAAGTCCCGGCTGCACGAGGCGCGCAAGCAGGTCCGGCCCTGGCTGAGCGCGCCGTAGGAACAGCGACGGCCGCGTCTCCGCGGCCCGCACACACATAAGGCGAGAAGTTCGTCCACTCCCCGCCACTCTCAACTTATAGCGCACTGGGGGGCTTGCGGCAAGGCCCCCCTCGTCCCGCAGAATCGCAGGCCGAAGCCAGGAACCGCGGTATTTGGGGGATGTACGTCATGCGTGTGCTGTTGATGGGATACGGGTCGCGCGGGGACGTGGAACCACTGGCGGGGCTCGCGGTGGCGCTGCGGGAGAACGGCGCCGAAGCACGGGTGTGTGCGCCGCCGGACCAGGAGTTCGTGGAGCTGCTGGCACGGGCCGGGGTGCCGCATGTGCCGTTCGGGCCGTCCGTGCGCGCGCTGGTGACCAGGCCGAAGCCGTCTCCGGGGGATGCGTTCAAGCTTGCGCCCGAGTTGGTCGCCGCGCACTTCGACACGGTCGGCCCGGCGGCCGAGGGATGCGATGCGCTGGTGGCGAGCGGCCTGATGCCGGCCGGCGCGCGGTCGGTGGCGGAGAAACTGGGCATCCGTTACGTGCTGGCGAGCTTCCACCCGTTCGGAATGCCGTCCTCGCACTTCCCGCCGCCGGGGAGGCCGGGTCCCCCGGCCCCGGCCGGTGCCGATCTGCGGACGCTGTGGAAGGTGGACGCCGAGCGGGTGAACGCGCTGTACGGCGAGGCCCTGAACACCCACCGGGCCGCGCTCGGCCTGCCGCCGGTGGACAACGTCCGCGATCATGTGTTCACCGAGCGGCCGTGGCTGGCGGCGGACCCGAGCCTGGCCCCGTGGCAGGACATGACGGATCTCCACCTCGTGCAGACCGGAGCGTGGCTCCTGCCGGACGAACGACCGCTGGCGGCCGAGGTGGAGGCATTCCTGGAGGCCGGCGAACCGCCGGTGTACGTCGGCTTCGGCAGCATGGCGATGCGCGGCGCGCCGGACGCGGCCCGCGTGGCCGTCGAGGCGGTACGCGCTCAGGGGCGCCGTGTCCTCGTCGGGCGAGGCTGGGCGGACCTGGCCCCGGTCGACGGCAAGGACGACTGCCTGGCGATCGGCGAGATCAACCACCAGGCCCTGTTCCGCCGGGTGGCCGCCGTCGTCCACCACGGCGGCGCGGGCACCACGACGGCCGCCGCCGTGGCCGGCGCGCCGCAGGTGGTCGTCCCCCAGTTCGTGGACCAGCCGCACTGGGCCGCTCGGGTGGCGGCACTGGGCATCGGCGCGGCCCACGACGGCCCGACCCCGACCTTCGACTCCCTCTCGGCCGCGCTCGCGACGGCCCTCGCCCCCGAGACCCGGGCCCGCGCGGCCGCGGTGGCCGCCACGATGTGCACGGACGGAGCGACGACCGCGGCCAGGCTGCTTCTCGACGGGGCCTGAGCATGGCGTGACGCACCGCCTGACGGCCACTGTGGCGCCCCGCAAGGGGCGTGGGGCTGTTTCGCTGTGCGGCTACCGCCGCGTGGGCGCGACCAGCCACGACGGCGCCGCAGCCTCCCACGCACCGCGACCTCTGAGTTCTGGATGACGGTCGCCGTCCGAGTCCCCCAGGGGCCGACCCCCTTCACGGATCACGATCCCCAGCCCGCCTCCTGCGGCACCTCCCGCCCAGCCCCCATGCTCGTCCTGCCCCCGTACGCGCCCCCGGGCCGCACGGCCTCTCCACGGAGCTGATGCATTGCACCCCCTGACCACCAGCGCCTTCGACCTCCCCGAACGCCTCTCCGTCAAGGCCGCCCCCGCCCTGATCGCCGACGACGAGCGGCACTTCGCCGCCATCGCACGCTGCCTCGACGAGACGATCGCCGAGCTGTCCGCCCGCCTCGACGCCGAGCTCAGGGCACCCGGCGGCACCGGCCGGGCCGCGATGGACCGGGACATCGAGGTCCACCGGCTCACCGGGCGGCTCCGCACCCTGCGCCGCTTCGGCCTGGACCTGTGCCTCGGGCACATCGTCGGCGCCGACGACCCCGAGCCCGTGTACATCGGCCGGCTCGGCCTCACCGACAGCGAGGGCCGCCGGCTGCTGCTCGACTGGCGTTCCCCCGCGGCCGAGCCCTTCTTCGCGGCGACCCACGCCGACCCGATGGGGCTGCGCAGCCGCCGCAGGTACCGCTGGACGAACGGCCGGATCGGCGACTACTGGGATGAGGTGTTCACCGCCGACGGGCTCGACGGGCATGTCGCGCTCGACGACCAGTCCGCGTTCATCGCCAGCCTGGGCGCCGACCGGTCGGAACGGATGCGCGATGTGCTCGCCACCATCCAGGCCGACCAGGACGCCATCATCCGCGCGGGATCCCGGGGCGCCCTCGTCGTCGACGGCGGCCCGGGCACCGGCAAGACCGTCGTCGCCCTGCACCGCACCGCCCACCTCCTGTACTCCGACCCGCGCCTCGGTCACCGCCGCGGTGGCGTGCTGTTCGTCGGCCCGCACCGGCCCTATCTGAACTACGTCTCCGACGTGCTGCCCAGCCTCGGCGAGGAGGGCGTGCAGACCTGCGTGCTGCGGGACCTCGTCGACGAGGGAGCCGACGCGACACCCGAGACCGACCCGGAGGTGGCCCGTCTGAAGTCGTCCGCCGACATGGTGCGGGCGATCGAGACGGCCGTCCGCTTCTACGAGGAGCCCCCCGCCGCGGGGATGACGGTCACCACCGACTGGGCCGACCTGCGGCTGACCGCCGAAGACTGGGCCGACGCGTTCCGGGCGCCGGGGCCGAGCACACCGCACAACGAGGCCCGCGACCAGATCTGGGAGGAGCTGGCCGCCATCCTGCTGGACAAGTACGACGGCGACGACGTCACGCCCGAGGAGTTCCGCAGGTCCCTGCGGCAGGACGGGGAACTGGTCGACGCCCTCCACGGCGCATGGCCGCTGCTGGAGGCGTCCGACCTGGTCGGAGACCTGTGGTCGGTCCCCGCCTATCTGCGGATGTGCGCCCCCTGGCTGGACCGCGACCAGGTCCGGACGCTGCAGCGCGCGGACTCGCGCGCCTGGACGGTGTCCGACCTGCCGCTCCTGGACGCGGCCCGGCAGCGGCTCGGCGACCCGGAGGCGGCGCGGCGCAGACAGCGGCAGGAGGCCGTCCTCGCCGCCCAGCGCGAGCGCATGGCACAGGTCGTCGACAACCTGATCGGGGCGGTCGCCGACTCCGGCGCCGACGGCGACGAGGGCGAGGGCCTGGTGCGGATGCTGCGCGGCGCGGACGCCAAGGTCAGCCTGGTCGACGAGTCCGAACTCCCCGCCCTCGCCCCGGACCTGCTGGCCGGCCCGTTCGCGCACATCGTCGTCGACGAGGCCCAGGAACTGACCGACGCGGAGTGGCAGATGCTGCTGCTGCGCTGCCCGTCCCGGAGCTTCACCATCGTCGGGGACCGCGCCCAGGCCCGGCACGGGTTCACGGAGACCTGGCAGGAACGCCTGGAGCGGGTCGGGCTCGACCGGATCACCATGGCCTCGCTGAGCATCAACTACCGGACGCCGGAAGAGGTCATGGCGGAGGCCGAGCCGGTCATCCGGGCCGCGCTCCCGGACGCCAACGTGCCGACCTCGATCCGCGCCGGCGGCCTGCCCGTCGTGCATGGATTCCTGGACGAGCTGGACCAGGTCCTCGACGCCTGGCTCGCCGCCCATGCCGAAGGCGTCGCCTGCGTGATCGGCGACCCCGGTTTCACACCTACGTCCCGTGTCCGGTCGCTGACGCCGGAGCTGTCGAAGGGGCTCGAATTCGACCTGGTCGTCCTCATCGACCCGGAGAAGTTCGGCGAGGGCGTCGAGGGCGCGGTCGACCGCTATGTCGCGATGACCCGGGCGACACAGCAGCTGGTCGTCCTCACGAGCGTGTCCTAGACGGTCCTGGACGGTCCTGGAGGCCGTCCTCCTCCTCGAACAGGGACAGCTCCGCCCAGATCGTCTTGCCCTCGGCCGTGTGCCGGCTGCCCCAGCGCTGGGTCAGCTGGGCCACCAGCAGCAGGCCCCGGCCGCCCTCGTCCCAGGTCTTGGCCCGGCGCAGGTGCGGGGCGGTGTGACTGCTGTCGGAGACCTCGCAGATGAGGGTGGGCGTGTCATGGATCAGCCGCAGACGGATGGGATGGGCGCCGTAGCGGATGGCGTTGGTGACCAGTTCGCTGACCACCAGCTCCGCCGTGAAGGCGGCCGTGCTCAGACCCCACTCGTCCAGTTGCTTCACGACCTGTTTGCGGATGGGCGCGACCAGGGCGGGGTCGACGGGAACGTCCCAGCTCGCCACCCGGGACGGCGGCAGGCCCTGGGTGCGGGCCAGCAGCAGGGCCACGTCGTCGGCCGCGCCGCCCGAGGGCAGCAGGGCGTGCAGGATGCGGTCGCAGGTCTCGTCCAGGGAGTCGCTGTACGCCGCGAGCGCCTCGTGCAGGAGCCGGAGACCGGCGTCCGGGTCGCGGTGCTGGGACGTGATCAGCCCGTCCGTGAACATGGCCAGCACGGTGCCCTCGGACAGCTCGATCTCGGTGGACTCGAACGGCAGCCCGCCCAGGCCCAGCGGGGGACCGGCAGGCAGGTCCACCTCGTGCAGGCGGTGGCCCGGGCGCAGCACGACGGGCGGCGGATGGCCGGCGCGGGCCAGCGTGCAGCGCCGGGACACCGGGTCGTAGACGGCGTACAGACAGGTCGCGCCGACCTCGCCGGGGCTGGCTTCGCCGCCCTGCTCCTCCGAGAGCCGGACCACCAGGTCGTCGAGGTGGGTGAGCAGCTCGTCCGGGGCCAGGTCGATGTCGGCCAGGGTGCGCACGGCGGTGCGCAGCCGGCCCATGGTGGCCGAGGCCTGCACTCCGTGGCCGACGACGTCCCCGACGACCATCGCGACCCGCAGCCCGGACAGCGGGATCACGTCGAACCAGTCGCCGCCCACTCCGGCCCGGGCGGCCGGCAGATAGCGGGAGGCGGCCTGCAGGGCGGCGGTGCGCGGCAGCGTCCGGGGCAGCAGACTGCGCTGCAGGGCCAGGGCGGTCTCGCGCTCGCGCGAGTAGCGGCGGGCGTTGTCGATGCAGACGGCGGCCCGGGCCGTGATCTCCTCGGCCAGCAGCACGTCGTCCGGGCTGAACGGGTCGGGCCGCCGGTGCCGGTTCAGCACCGCGACCCCCAGGGTCACCCCGCGCGCCTGGATCGGCACCGACATCGTGGCGTGGACACCGAAGTCGCGCACCCGCTCCGCGCGCGCCGGGTTCCAGTGCACCCACTGCTGCATCTCGCCGGAGGGCATGGAGGCCACGATCGTCCGTCCCCCGATGAGCGAGTCGGCCTGCGCCGAGGAGCCCGGGTAGGACTCGGTGTGCCCCGGCTTCACCACCGCCTCGGGGACGCCGGGCAGTACGGACTGGTGCGCGGTGCGGCGCAGCGTGACCGGCGCCGTCAGCCGCGCCGGGAGATCGCCGCCGTCCTCCGGCGGGTCCAGCAGGTCGACGGTGACGAAGTCGGCGAGCGCCGGTACACAGACGTCCGCGAGCTCCTGTGCCGTCCGGGTGACGTCGAGGGTGCTGCCGATGCGCACGCTCGCCTCGTTGACCAGTTGCAGCCGTTCCCTGGCCAGGTAGTTCTCGGTGAAGTCGTGCGCGGCCAGGCACACGCCCCGCACCCGGCCCGCCGTGTCCGTGACCGGTGCCATCCGGGCCAGCCAGGCGTGCGCCTGCTCCTCGCCGCCGGTGCGCATATAGGTCTGGACGTCCAGCGGGCGGCCCGAGGCCAGCACCTGGAGCATGTTCTGCTCCAGTTCCGCGCTCTGCACCATGCCGCCGATCTCCGCGATCCTGAGTCCCTGGATCCGCTCCTCGGGCAGTCCGATCACCTCGGCCATCGCGTCGTTCACCCGGCGCAGCCGCAGTTGCTCGTCGTAGACCGCGACCGCGCACGGCGACTGGGTCAGCGCGGCCGTGGCCAGCGGGTCGTCCGGGGTGCGCGGGCCGCCGCCCGCCAGCGGGGAGACCACCAGCCAGTGCCCGGGACGTTCGTCATGTGCCGCCCGGTGGTGGGCGAGCAGCCAGACCGGGATCGTACGGCCGTCCCGGTGCCGGAGTTCGAGGACGCCGTCCCAACGGGCGCCCGCCGGCGTGGGCGGTGCGGTGTCACCGGCGAGCAGCAGCGCGGCGGGGCGGCCCACGACCTCGCGGGCCGGGTGGCCGAGGAGCCGTTGCGCGCCCTCGTTCCACTCGGCCAGTGTGCCGTCCTCGTCGACGACGGCCCGGGCCGTCGCCGCATCGTCGAACGGATAGACCCGGCTCATCGTCGCACTCCCAAGCGCACACTTCACAGTCAACAGGTGCACCACCGCCGTTCAGCCTAGTGCGTCGGGCCCCGCTGTGAACGGCAACCCTGTTCGGCCGGTCGGCCGTGACCGCGTTCGCTCCGAGGGGCCGAACGCGAACCGGCCGACAGGACGAAAGCGGTGTCCGGCGGCTTCCCGGCCCTTGACGGCCACAAGTGTCACACCGTCAGAATCTGTTCGGTCACGATCAGTTGTGAGTAGTTCTGGGCCCTGATGAGGGAGAGCCGCACCATGACGGTCACTCGCAGATCGGTTCTGGCAGCCGCCACGGCAGCCCCGACGGCCGGAGCGCTGCTCGGCGCCCCGGGCGCCTGGGCGGTCCCGGAGGCCGGTACGTCCGCACACGTCACCGGCCGCCGCACCGTCGCCCTGCGCGACGGCTGGCGGTTCGCGCTGGTCAACCCCGGCGGGATCACCGACCCGACCGGCGCCTACGCGAACGCCGCCGACCCCGGCTACGACGACTCGGCCTGGCGCCAGGCCGCCGTACCGCACGACTGGAGCATCGAGCAGACCCCCACCACCGACCACGGCACCACCAGCGGCACCGGCTTCTTCCCCGGCGGCCTCGGCTGGTACCGGCTCGCCTTCACCCTGCCGCCCGGGTACGCCGGCAAGCGGATCTCGGTGGAGTTCGATGGCGTCTACATGGACTCCTACGTCTACTGCAACGGCACCCAGGCCGGCCACCACCCCTACGGTTACACCGGCTTCGCCTTCGACCTCACCGATCTGCTGCACACCGACGGCAGCACCGAGAACGTCCTCGCGGTCAAGGTGCAGAACCAGTTGCCCAGCAGCCGCTGGTACTCGGGCAGCGGCATCTACCGTGAGGCCCGCCTGGTGGTGACCGACCCGGTGCACGTGGCGCGCTGGGGGACGTACGTCACCACGCCGGACATCACCGCCGAACGCGCGGTCGTGCGGGTGCGGACGGCCGTCGTCGACGAGTCCGGCGAGGGCGCGGACGTGACGGTGGTCTCCAGGATCGCCGGTCCCGACGGACGTACGGTCGCCCGTACCTCCTCCACGGTCACCGTCACCGGCTCCGGAGGGAGCGCCGAGACCCATGAACTGACCGTCGACGAACCGAAGTTGTGGGCCATCGAGAGCCCGCACCGCTACACCCTGCACACCGAACTCCGCGTCGGCGGCACCACCACCGACACCTACCGCACGGTGTTCGGCATCCGCAGCTACCGCTTCGACCCCGACGAGGGTTTCTCCCTCAACGGCGTGCACACCAAGATCAAGGGTGTCGACCTCCACCACGACCAGGGTGCCCTCGGCGCGGCGATCAGCGCCGACGCGGTGCGCAGACAGATGACGATCATGAAGTCGATGGGTGTCAACGCCTTCCGCACCTCGCACAACCCGCCCTCGCCGCAGATGATCGAGGTCTGCGAGGAGCTGGGCATCGTGATGATGGTGGAGGCCTTCGACTGCTGGAAGACCGGCAAGACCAGGTACGACTACGGCCGGTTCTTCGACGAGTGGTGCGAGAGCGACGCCACCGAGATGGTCCTCGCCGCCCGCAACTCGCCCGCGGTCGTGCTGTGGTCCATCGGCAACGAGATCCCCGACTCCACCTCGACGGCCGGCCTCGCCATGGCCGACCGGATCATCACCGCCATCAAGGCCGCGGACGACACCCGGCCGGTGGTCATTGGTTCGAACAAGTACCACGGCGTGCCCGCCAGGGGCTCCGCCTCCGACCTGATGCTGGCCAAGCTCGACGGTCTCGGCCTCAACTACAACACCGCCAAGTCCGTGGACGCGCTGCACGCGGCCTACCCGCACCTGTTCCTCTTCGAGTCCGAGTCGTCGTCGGAGACCTCGACCCGCGGCGCGTACCAGGAACCGGAGCACCTCAACACGGGCGAGAACCAGACGCCCGGCCGGCGCGCGACCTCGTCCTACGACAACAACCTGGCCTCGTGGACGATGAGTGGCGAGTACGGCCACAAGAAGGACCGGGACCGTAAGTGGTTCGCGGGCCAGTTCCTGTGGTCGGGCATCGACTACATCGGCGAGCCGACACCGTACGACGTGTTCCCGGTGAAGTCGTCCTTCTTCGGAGCGGTCGACACGGCCGGCTTCCCCAAGGACATGTACCACCTCTTCCGCAGCCAGTGGGTGAGCGAGCCGATGGTGCACCTGCTGCCGATGAGCTGGAACCACGAGGCCGGGGACACGGTGGAGGTGTGGGCGTACGCCAACGTGCCGTCCGTCGAGCTGTTCCTCAACGGAAAGTCCCTGGGGACAAGGGAGTTCGACACCAAGACGACCACCGACGGCCGCACCTACCTGGAGACCACGGAGGCCTCCGGCGACGACAAGACCGTCACCTCCGGCGCCTACCCGGGCAGTTACACCAGTCCCAACGGCAGCGCGGGCAAGCTGCACCTGATCTGGAAGGTGCCGTACCAGCCGGGCGAGTTGAGGGCGGTGGCCCGGCGCGACGGCAAGGTGGTCGCGACCGACGTGCTGCGCACCGCCGGCGACCCGCACGCCGTACGTCTGACCGCCGACGGCGGGTCCCTCGCCGCCGACGGGCGTTCGCTGGTCTTCGTGACCGCCGAGATCGTCGACGCGCACGGCGTGCTGGTGCCGGACGCCGAGCACCTCATCTCCTTCGACGTGACCGGCGGCTCGCTCGCCGGGCTCGACAACGGCCGCGAGGAGAGCGCCGAGCGCTACCAGGCGAGCACCCGTACCGCCTTCCACGGCAAGGCACTCGCCGTCATCCGCTCCGGTGTGAAACCGGGTGGACTCAAAGTGACAGCACGGGTGGACGGGCTGCGCAAGGGCACCGTCACCGTGCCCACCACCCCTGCCCGGTCCGTGGCGAGCACCCCCGCCCCCGACTTCGGCCCGGACTACCCGGCCCCGCCGGACTACCCCTACGCGGACGCCAGTTACTCCGGCCGCGTGGACACCCTCCCGGCCGCCATGCTCGACGGCGACGCGACCACCGGCTGGTCCAACGCCTTCGCCAAGTCGGCCACCGCCCTGCTGCCCGCGTTCGCCGGGGCCCGCGCCGAGGACTGGGTGTCGGTCGACTTCGGCCGCGCCCGCACCCTCGACCGGGTGGTCGTCTCCTTCACCGTGGACACGGCCCACGCGCTGCCTGACTCGGTCGAGGTGGCGGTCTGGGACGGCGAGGTCTACCGGCCCGTGGACGGCACGACGGTGGACTGGTCGACGGCCTCGGACACCCCGACCGTCATCACGTTCACCCCGGCGCGCGGTTCCCGGATCCGGCTGACGCTGGCCAGCGCGCACCCGGGGGAGACCTCCGGGGCGGTGCGGATCAGCCGGCTCGACATCTGACATCGGCCCGAACGGTCCGGACGGGGCGACCGCCACTGGTCCCGTCTCGTCCGGACCGTCGGCGCGAGGACCCCGGAGGTACCGTATGCCATCGGTGCTGACCTGCGGATATTTACGGTCGAGTACCCACGCGGTACCGTGAAGGGCATGCCAGCTCTCAACGTGGAGTTCAGCGACCGCGAGCTAGAGGACCTCAGGCAGATAGCCAAGGAGCGCGGTACGTCGATGAAGGCCCTCGTCCGTGACGCGGCCGCCGCCGACATCGCCCGGCACCGGGCCCTGCAGGAGGGGGCGGAGGAGTTCCGCCGCTTCTTCGCGGCCCATGCCGCCGAGTTCGCGGCCGCGTTTCCCGATGACGAGCAGCCCACGAAAGGCGAGGCCGCCTGAGCCATGCCGCCGGTCATCCATATCGACGTGCCCTGGCTGCTCCAGCGCCATGAGGAAGTGCTGCCGGAGCAGCCCACCGTGAACGACTTCTCCGCGCTGGTCGCCGCCGTCGCCCGGCACCGCGTCGATCCGCCCCGGCTAGGTGTGGACTCCGACCCGGCCTGGCGGGCCGCCGCCCTGCTGCACACCCTCGCCCAGCTCAAGCCGCTGCCCTCGGCCAACGCCCGGTTCGCCTGCGCGACCGCGGTGGCGTACATGTTCGTCAGTGGCGCCGGCATCGACCCGCCGTACGGCGCCCTCGTCGACCTCGCCCGCGACCTGATGACTGGTAAGGCCGACGTCTACGCCGCGGCGGACCGGCTCCGTTCCTGGCAGCTCTGACACCCGCCCGGACTTGCGGGGCAGGCCGCCACCGCCCTCGGAGGCCGCCGGCCGAGGGCGGGAGGAACGGGGCCGGCGGCCTGTTTCGCGCAGAAGAGCCGCCGTTCTGCACGGGGCCTTGCGAGGAGGGCCGGGCACCAGTTGACTACCCCGGCGGACGGGCCGGGAGGGTGCGCGCGGGACCGGGGTGGGCGCACGGTTCACACGGGGTGTGCGGAAAGTGAATACGGCTGTTACCGGACAATGGCGGCCGCCGTCTTTCTGACTTTCTGTCAATGCTGTCGATGTTGTACGGGTGTCTTGTTGCTTGTGTGAGACTTGTGCCAGGGTGAATCACCTGCGCGGGGGAATGGCCGGGACCTATTCGGCAGTTGGGGTATGAGACCGACACCGCGTCGGCGAATTCCCGCACCCCGCCAGCGCACCGAAGAGGTACGCACCACCGCACCAAAGGAATCCGCTCAGTGCCCACCCCCCACCCGCCTCGACCTCCCTATCCGCCGCCGGGCGGTGGTCCGGGCGAGTCCGACGAGTCCCTCGCCGCCCCGCTGCGAGCCGGCTCCGACATCGAGGCCTCCCGGTCCGCCGCGCTGCTCATGGCCCGGCACTGGCGCCCCGTACAGGAATACGCGGTCATCTGCCTGGCCGCCGGCGGGCCCGTCGCGCACATGGTCGCGGCCGCCGCGTTCCATCAGGTCCTCGACCGGGTGGCCCTCGGCGAGACCGCCGACGCCCTCCGGCCACGGCTGCTGGTCTCCGTACGCGACACGGTCGCCAACTGGTCCGCCGAGGACCGAATAGCGGAGGTTCTTCCCGACCTCGGGAAACCGGCCGGCGGCCGCGGTATCCGCACCAAGAAGACCATGACGCCGGAAAACCGCGCCCTCGCGGAGCGTTCATTCATGGGCCTTCCGGCGCTCGCGCAGAGTCTGCTCTGGCACGCCGAGGTCGAGGCCGAACCCATAACCGTACCGGCCGGTCTGTTGGGCATGGACACGACAACTGCATCGGCCGCTCTCGAGGACGCCCGGGAGAAATTCCGGGAGGGCTGTGTCCGCGCCCACCGGGATCTCGCACCCTCCCAGGAGTGCCGCTACTACAACCGGCTGCTGGACGTTCCGATCCGCCGCGGCGGCGCCCTGCTGCCGGATGTCCAGGAACATCTCGCCCAGTGCCCCTACTGCCGGGCCGCCGCCGAACAACTCGGCCATGTCGAGGGCGGACTGGGCGTACTGCTCTCCGAAGCGGTGCTCGGCTGGGGAGCCCGCCGCTACCACGACTCGCGCCCGGGCCGCAAGGGCTCCGAAGCTCCGCACGGCCGCGCCGCCAACCGGCGCTCCGGCGGCGGAGGGCGCCGACGCGCCGCCGCCCGGACCCGGATCCTGGCCCGTATCCCCGTCGCCGTGCGCCGCCCGCCCGGCTCCTGGTCGTCGAAGACGCTGCTCACCAGTGTCGGCGTCGCCGGGGCGGGGCTGCTGACCTCCGTGCTGGCGATCAGCGCGATGTCGGGCGGCGGCGACGGCAGCGACGCGGTCGCGACCGCCGGCCAGATACCCGGCGACACCGACCCGGACGCGACGCCCACACCCACCTCCAGCACGGCCGGGCTGCCTGCCGCCGACCATGTGACCCGGCTGCGCAACCAGGCCGCCCAGCTCTGCCTGGACATCAAGGGCGCGCCGAAGGCCGGGGCGAGTGTGGTCCTCGAGGTGTGCTCGACGTCCTGGACCCAGCAGTGGACGTACGAGAGCGACGGCGAGGTGCGCAGCGCGGCCGACCACGACCTCTGCCTGGACTCACATGCGGACGGCGGGGTCGTCATCCTCGGCACCTGCGCCGCGGCCGACGCCGAGCGCGGCAAGGACGTGCGCTACGACCTCACCGGCCAGGGCGAGTTGCTGCCCAGCTGGGACGAGACCCTCGCCCTCGCCACGGCCGGTGAGCAGGAGGGCGCGGACGTCGTCGTCAAGGTCCGCGACCACACCAGCGGTCAGCACTGGCTGACCGACTCGCCGATACCGTCCCCGAGCCGCGGCTCACTCTCCATCGCGGGCACCGGGGCGGCCTCGGCGCAGCCCGCGGAGCTGTCCGGGAACTAGGGACGGGACGGACATGCCCCGGGGCGGACACGCCCCGGGGGCGGACGGCCGCTAGTTCACGACGTCCCGGGGAGCGCCGCCCGCCAGGAAGTCCAGCACGTTCTGCACGGCGGCCAGCGCGATCCGGATCAGCGTCTCCCGGGTGACGCCCCCCACGTGCGGTGACAGCACCACGTTGGGGGCGCGCAGCAACCGCAGGGCCGGGGTGGGCGGTTCGGGGTCGAAGACGTCGAGGCCCGCCCCCGCCAGGGTGCCCTTCTCCAGCGTGTCGGCCAGCGCCTCCTGGTCGATGAGCGCACCCCGGGCCGTGTTGACCAAGAACGCCGTCGGCTTCAGGAGGGCGAGGCGGCCGGCGTCCAGCAGGTGCCGGGTCTCGTCGGTGAGCGGACAGTGCAAGGTCACATAGTCCGCGGCGGGCAGCAGCTCCTCCAGCGGGACGTACCGCGCGTCGCCGTACCGCGCCTCGGTCTCCTCCGACGCCCGGCGCCGCTGCGTGTACAGGACCGTCATGTCGAACGCCGCGGCACGCCGTGCGACCTGCTGTCCGATCTGGCCCAGCCCCACGATGCCGAGCGTCTTGCCGGACAGCTCCGTGAGCGAGCGCTGCAGCCGGGGGAGCGCCCAGTCGCCCTCGGCCAGTGCCTGGTGCGCGGGGACCAGCTGCTTGGCGAGGGCCAGCATCAGCGCGAAGGTCTGCTCGGCCACGTTCTGCGCCTCGGCGCCGCTGGAGCCGATCGTGCACACGGACACCCCCTTCGCGCGCGCCGCGACGGTGTCCACATAGTCGAAACCGTGGCTCGCGCACTGCACCAGCTCCAACTCCGGTGCGGCGGCGAGGTGTTCGGCGCTCACCGGGGCGAGCGCGGTGATCACGACCTGCGCCGCGCGCAGCGCGGCCGGATCCTCGCCGGCCGACTCCACGACGGTGACCTGGGCGTCGGCGGGGAAGAGGGACGCCATCCCGGCGCCGGCCGTGCGACCGCCGACGTGCGGCGGGATGACGGCGAGGACGTTCTTCGGGGCGGTCACACGGACTCCTCGACGAGGTCGGCCGCGGTGATCGCGGCGGGGGTGGAGTGCCCGGACAGGGCGAGGGTGAGGTCGAACTCGGCGAGGAGCGAGCGGATCACGTGGTCCACACCGGCCTGCCCGTCCAGGCCGAGCCCGTAGACGTACGGCCGTCCCAGCAGGACCGTCCGCGCGCCCAGGGCTAGGGCCTTGAACACGTCGTCGCCGGTGCGCACCCCGCTGTCGAACAGCACGGTCAGCCGGTCGCCCACCGCCTCGGCGACCCGCGGCAGCGCGTCGAACGCGGCGACCGAACCGGCCACCTGACGGCCGCCGTGGTTGGACACCACGACCCCGTCCATCCCGGCGTCGGCGGCCAGCCGGGCGTCGTCGGGATGGAGCACGCCCTTGAGGACGATCGGCCCGTCCCAGTGGTCCCGCAGGAAGGCGAGGTCCGGCCAGGTGTGGCTCGGGTTCCCGAACAGGCCGAGGAAGTGCAGCACGGCCGCGTTCGGGTCCTCGTGCACCGGCTTGGCGAGCCCCGCCCGGAACGCCGGGTCGGTGAAGTAGTGGGCGGTGCCCACCCCGTTGAGGAACGGCAGATACGCCTGGTCGAGGTCGCGCGGACGCCAGGACAGCAACGGCGTGTCGAGCGTGACGACCAGCACCGAGAACCCGGCCGCCCTCGCCCGCCCGAGGAAGCTCTTCGTCACCTCGCGGTCCCTGCCCCAGTACAGCTGGAACCACCGCTCGGCGTCGCCCATGGCCTCCGCCACCTGCTCCATCGGCGTGCTGGACGCCGAGGACAGGATGAACGGCACGCCCTGTGCGGCGGCGGCCCGGGCGGCCGCCGACTCGGCGTCCGGATGCATGATCGACAGTACGCCGACGGGCGCCAGCGCCAGCGGGGCCGGAAGCGAGCGGCCCAGCACCTCCACCGCCAGGTCCCGCTCGCCGACGTCCCGCAGCATGCGCGGCACTATGCGGCGCCGCTCCAGGGCGGCCCGGTTGGCGCGCATGGTGCTGCCGTCGCCGGCGCCGCCCGCCACATAGCCGACCGGACCGGGCCCCAGCCGCCGTTCGGTCAGCTCCTCCAGCCGGGTCAGATCGGTGGGCAGCCGCGGCACCGCCCCCGTCATCCCGTTGAGATAGATCTCGTACTGGAAGTCCGCCCAGTGCTTCGCCATCCGTACGTCCCGCCTCTCACCGTCGAGTACGCGTCGTGGCGACCATACTCGGCGGTATGTACGGGGCCTTACACCGGCCTTCGGGTCAGCTCGCGGCGGTCGCCGCAGGCCGGGAGGTGTCCGGCTCGGCGCCCGGGCCGGTGATCGGCGGCACCGGGACCTCGACGGTCCGGGCCAGCCGGGGACCCTCGGGGCCGTACACCGCACGCGGCTCCGGGAAGACCCACAGCAGTGTCAGGAACAGCACCGCGGCCACCGCGAGGGACAGCGGCAGGCTGATGTCGACGCCGCCCGCGAGGTCGCCCAGCGGGCCGACGAACTGGCCCGGGATGTCGGTGAAGAGCACACCGATCACCGCCGAGACCCACCAGGCCGTCATACCGCGCCAGTTCCAGCCGTGCGTGAACCAGTAACGGCCGCCGCGCTGACGGCGGTTGAAGACCTGCAGGGCGTCCGGGTCGTACCAGCCGCGCCGGGTCCAGAAGCCCAGCATCATCACGACCATCCACGGCGTGGTGCAGGTGATGATCATCGTGGCGAAGGTGGAGATGGACTGCACCAGGTCCAGGCCGAACCGGCCGATGAAGATGAACGCGATGGACAACACGCCGACCAGGAAGGTCGCCTGCACCCGCGACAGGCGCGGGAACACCGACGAGAAGTCCAGGCCGGTGCCGTAGAGCGAGGTCGTGCCGGTCGACATGCCGCCGATCAGGGCGAGCAGACAGACAGGCAGGAAGAACCAGCCGGGGGAGATGGCCAGCAGCCCGCCGACGAAGTCCGGGGCCGACGGGTCGACGTACTTCGGTGCCTTCGCGGCGATGACGCTCGCGGTGGCGAGGCCGAAGACGAACGGCAGCAGGGTCGCGATCTGGGAGAGGAACGCGGCGCCGACCACTCGGCGGCGCGGCACGTCGGCCGGGATGTAGCGCGACCAGTCGCCGAGGAACGCGCCGAACGACACCGGGTTGGAGAGCACGATCAGCGCCGCGCCGATGAAGGACGGCCAGAACATCGACTTGGTCGCCGCGTCCGCCGAGGCCGTGAACACCCCGGCGTACGACGGGTTGAAGTCCCCGGCGAACGCGAACGCGCCGAGCACGAACAGCACGCTCGCCGAGGCCACCGCGACCTTGTTGACGAACAGCATGAACCGGAAGCCGTACACGCACACCGCGAGGACCAGACACGCGAACAGCGCGTACGCGACGACGTACGACAGCGTGCTCCGCTCCAGGCCGAACAGCCGGTGTGCGCCGCCGACCAGGGCGTCGCCCGAACTCCAGACCGAGATCGAGAAGAACGCGACGGCCGTCAGGAGGGACAGGAACGAGCCGACCACCCTGCCGTGCACGCCGAGGTGCGCGGAGGAGGCGACGGCGTTGTTGGTGCCGTTGACCGGGCCGAACACCGCCATCGGGCACAGGATCAGCGCGCCCGCGACCACCCCGAGCAGGGTGGCGGCCAGGCCCTGCCAGAAGGACAGGCCGAACAGGATCGGGAACGCGCCGAGGACACAGGTCGAGAAGGTGTTGGCGCCGCCGAAGGCGAGCCGGAACAGGTCGAGCGGGGTCGCGGTGCGGTCCGCGTCGGGGATCCGCTCGACACCGTGGACCTCGACTTCGGTGAGGGACGGCGCGGCGGCGGGGGAGGGCTGCGAGGGCAACGGGGGCTCCAGCGGAGGACGGCGGTGGAGCGCGGGGTCGGCGCGACGGCGGGCGGACGGCCGTGGCGCGCCGCGGGGTGTGCGGCGGTCCATGGGCCGTCCTGACAGGGTTCCGCCGACGCTAAAGCCCGGGTCAAGTCCGCGACCAGGAGACTATTCATCCCACTTTCGCAGCCGGAGTGGATGATTCGCCCATGTCCGGACGGCCGGTCTCAGTCCTCCTCGGCGTCCGGCCCCTGCGCCCGCACCTTCTCGACGTGCTCCAGCGATTCACGCAGTTCGGTCAGCCAGTCGTCGGTGTGCTTCTGGACCAGTCGCACACACCAGGCCAGCGCCTCGCTGCGGCTGCGCGCCACACCTCCGGCGATCAGCGTGTCCAGCACCTGGCGCTCGGGCTGGCGCAGCCGGGTCATCACCGGCGCCGCCACATGCGTGAACAGCGCCCGCTGCCCCGCGCACTCCACACCCCAGGACACCTTGCGCCGGAACTGGTGCTCGGCCTCCCGCGCCACCCCGATCCGGGTTTCCCGGGTGCGCTCCCGGAACTCCTGGATGCGCCCCTGCACGGCCGCCTCGCTCTCGGCGTCCGAGACGCCCTCCGCGAGCTTGGGTCCGGGGATGCGTCCGACGACGGTCACCTCCTCGCGGTCGACCGTCACCTCGACCAGTTCCTCGAAGAGGTCGTCAGGGAGTCGGCCGGCGAACCAGCCGCGCAGCTTGTCTCGTTGCTCTTGAGTAATCATGTAATGACGATTACTCCGTTGCAGCGCAAAGGCAAGGGCTTGCCGCGACGTCCGCCGACAGCGGAAGCGGAATGTTTCAGGACGATTAACGAGGCGATGGAATCAGGCCATCCGGCCGCTTCGAGCGATCAAGAACCGCTCCGTTGAGCGGTCGACGCGACCGATTTCCGTGACTTCACGCCACTGTTTCAATACGCAAGGTTACTGAATTAGATGGGTTCGATGTGTGTTTCGGCGGCGGACTCGGCAGAGTGGCGCCCGCCGCCCCGGCACCCACCGGGCCGAGGGCGGCACCCGTCGAATCGAGCGGAAGGATGCACACAATGCGAACCACCGCGCGCTGGGCAGCGACCCTCGGCCTCACGGCCGCCGCCGTCTGCGGACCCCTGACCGGGGCCGCCGTCGCCACCCCGAGCTCGCTCTACGCCCCCTCGGCCCTGGTGCTCACCACCGGCCACGGCAGCGAGGCGGCCACTGCCACGCCGGAACGCGCCGTCACCCTCACCTGCGCCCCGACCGCCTCCGGCACTCACCCGGCCGCCGCCCAGGCCTGCGCCGAACTGCGCGGCGCCGGCGGCGACTTCGATGCCCTTACGCCCAGAACCGACGTGTGGTGCACCAAGCTCTACGACCCCGTCGTGGTCACGGTCGAGGGAGTCTGGCAGGGCAAGCGTGTCTCCTATGAGCGCACCTTCGGCAACGCCTGCATGAGGGACACCTACGGCGCGAGCGTCTTCGCGTTCTGAGACCCGGGATCGCACGGTCCTCGTGACTGCCGGACAGGTCCGCAACTGGGGAGTGCGGCCAATGGCGCGGGGAACCAGCGATCTCGCTGCGGGGGTCGGACGGGCGGAGTGGGGCCGCCCGCCGACCCCTGTTATCACCGCCGCTCCCCGGAGCTCCCGTCCCGGGGAAACCCGGGGAGCGGCGGAAAACGTCCCAACAGTCCCGAGGCCCTGAGCAGCCGTGGAATCCGGGGCCCTTCGCACACCAGCCGCAGTCGCCCGCCCCGCTCCTTGGCCCGCGCCTCGGCCCTGCACAGCACCCGTAACCCCGAGCAGTCGAGAAAGTCCAGCCGCCGCAGATCGACGAGCACATCGGGCTCGGGCCCGGCGGTGGCGGCGAGCAGGTGCTCGGCGAGCAACTCCTCGGTGGCGATGTCCACCTCGCCGAAGGCCTCGACGACCAGGTACGACCCGCACCGCCGAGTACGCGCACAGGAGTTGGCGACGGGCAGCCCACGGTCAACGGCTTCCGGCGTCATCTTGGCTCCACCTGGCATGGGGCGCATACGGGCCCGGTTGTTACCCACTGGGAGCGCGCCCCATCCCTGTCACGAGCAGCGCAAGATCAGGTTCACTCGACCGTGCGAATATCTTTAAAGAGGCTTGACCTGGCGCCCCAAAGGGGCGCGGGGAACTGCGCGACCAGCCACAACGCACCCGCAGTCGAAAACGGCGAGGGACCGCCGTCTCCCTGCTGACGGCGACCCCTCAGGCCTTCAATCCCTGCGGCTCTGCAAGGAACTACATGTGCACGACCGGCGCCGCATCGGCGTCCTGCTCCGGCACTCCTCGCCGGAAGAGCAGGAAGGCGATCACCGCGCCCACCACGAACATGCCGGCCGACCACCAGAACGCCGTGGTGTAGCTCTCGATCGTCGCCTGCGCCTGCACCAGCTTGCTGGTCGCGTCCTTGCCGGCCAGGTAGTCGGACGCCGCGCTCGCGGCCAGCGTGTTGAGCAGCGCCGTACCGATCGAACCGCCGACCTGCTGCATGGCGTTGACCGTCGCGGAGGCGACACCCGCCTCGTCCGCCGTCACCCCGCCGGTGGCGAGCTGCATGGCCGCCGGCATGACCAGACCGAGACCGAGACCGGTCACGATCAGCTGCGGGAGCACCGCGCTGACGTAGCTGGAGCCGACGCCGATCCCGGTCAGCCAGGCCATACCGGCCGCGGAGACCGCGAAGCCCAGCGGGACGACCGCCTTCGGTCCTATCCGCGGCACCAGGACCTGGGTGCCCACCTGAGCAGTCACCATCAGGGCGCCGATCATCGGAAGGAACGCCACACCGGTCTTGGTCGGGCTGAAGCCGAGGTTCAGCTGGAGGTAGTAGGTGAGGAAGAGGAACACACCGAACATGCCGCCGGCGGAGATCAGCACGGCGAGGAACGAGGCGCCCCGGTTGCGGTCGAGCAGGATACCCAGCGGCAGCAGCGGGTGTGCGGACTTGGTCTGCCACCAGGCGAAGGCCGCCAGGACGAGAACACCGGCGATCAGGAAGCCCCAGGTCAGCGGCGAACCCCAGTCGTGCGTCTCGGCGTTGGAGAAGCCGTAGACCAGCGAGAACAGACCGGCGGCGACCAGCACCGTGCCCGGCACGTCAAGCTTGGAGTTGGCGGCGTCACGGTGGTTGGTCAGCAGCATCAGGCCGCCCACGAAGGCGACGACGGCGATCGCGACGTTCACGTACAGCGTGTAGCGCCAGTCGAACGCGTCGGTCAGGGCGCCGCCGAGCAGCAGACCCACCGCGCCGCCGGCGCCCGCGATGGCGCCGTAGACACTGAACGCCCTGGCCCGCTCACGGGCGTCGGTGAACGTGGTGTTGAGGAGGGAGAGCGCGGCCGGTGCGAGCAGTGCGCCGAAGGCACCCTGCAGGGCGCGCGCGGTGACCAGCATGCCGAAGCCGTTCGCGGCACCGCCCAGTGCGGAGACGGCGGCGAAGCCGACGACTCCCACGAGGAAGGCCGTCTTGCGGCCGAACAGGTCGGCGATCCGGCCGCCGAGCAGCAGCAGGGACGCGAAGGCGAGAGCGTAGCCGGTGACGATCCACTGCCGGTTGCCGTCGGAGAATCCGAGGTCGGCCTGGGCGGACGGCAGGGCGATGTTCACGATGGTCGCGTCGAGCACCACCATGAGCTGGGCGACGGCGACGACCGCGAGGATCCACCACCGCTTCGATGAGGAGGCGGCCGGCGGCGCCTCCACGGCACCGACGTGGACGTCGTCGGTCAGGGTCTTCTCAGACATTGGCGAACCATTCCAGGGAAGCCGTTCGGGATTTACCAAAGAAGCCGCCTCGAACGACGGCCTCGCGAGGCGGCGAACGAAACGGTTTCGTACACGTCGAGCCTAGACCACGTTCAGCGAAACGGCAACGTTTCGCTGTAGAGGGGGTGCGGTCGCCGTGAAGCCTGCGTATGCCTTGACGGGAATATAACCAGTCAGGCATATTGAAACCATGTCCGAAGACACCCTCTGGACCGCCCTCGCCGACCCTCATCGAAGAGCCATAGTCGGCCTGCTCCTGACGCGCCCCCGGCCCGTCGGCGAGATCGTGGACGCATGCGGCCTCAGCCAGCCGAGCACCTCCAAGCACCTCAAGGTGCTGCGAGAGGCCGGCCTGGTCCGGGTGCGGCAGGACGCCCAGCGCCGTGTCTACGCACTCGACCCCGCCCCGATCGCCGAGCTGGACGCCTGGCTGGCCCCCTACCGCCGACTGTGGAACCGCAGTCTGGACGCCTTGGGGCGCCGCCTCGACGAGACGACGTACGACCCGGAAGAACCCCCTTCGAAGCCCAAGGACTGATCCCCATGCCCGCCGAACTCACCGGCACCTACGTCACCCTCGACGACGGCCGCCCGGCCGTCCGCTTCAGCCGCCTCTACGGCCACCCGATCGACCGCGTCTGGCACTTCGTCACCGACCCCGACGAACTCGCCGGGTGGTTCCCCTCCCGCGCCGAGATCGATCTGCGCCCCGGCGGCGCCGTCAAGTTCACCGGCGACCCGAACATGCCCGAGTCGTACGGCACCGTGCTCGCCGTCGACCCGCCCCGCCACCTGACCTTCGACTGGGGCGGCGACGAGCTCCGCTTCGAGCTCGCGCCGGACGGCGAGGACCGCACCCGCTTCACCCTCACCCACGTCCTGGGCGAGGAGAACACCGCCGCCCGCAACAGCGCCGGCTGGGAGGTCTGCCTCACCGCCCTCGACGCCAAGGCCCACGGCGAACGCTTCGAAGGGCCGCACGCCGGGGTCAACGCGCCCTGGAGGGAGTACTACCAGGGCTACCTCGACGCCGGCCTGCCCTCCGGCGCCCCCGTTCCCGGCCTCGACACCTGAGCGCTCACGCCAGCTGCCGCCGCACCAGTTCGTGCAGCCGTCCGCCGGTGTCGGCGAGCAACTGGGCCGGCGGGCCCTGCTGGGCGACCTTGCCGTCCTCCATCACGATGACGCGGTCGGCGTCCATGACCGTCGACAGGCGGTGGGCGATGACGATCCGGGTGGCGTTCAGCTTGCGCGTGCTCTCGATGACCGTGCGCTGGGTGTCGTTGTCGAGCGCGCTCGTCGCCTCGTCGAAGAATAGGATCCGGGGCCGCCGGATCAGCGCCTGGGCGATCATCAGGCGCTGCCGTTGCCCGCCCGAGATCGCGCCGCTCCCGGCGACGATCGTGTGCAGCCCCATCGGCATCCGCTTGATGTCCTCGGCGAGCCCCGCCATCTCGGCCGCCGCCATCGCCTCTTCGGGGGTGTACGGCTCGGTGCCGCAGATGACGTCCAGGATGGAGCCGGTGAACGGCTGCGCGTGCTGGAGCACCACACCGCACTGACGGCGTACGGCGGACTGGTCGAGCGCGCCCAGGTCCTGACCGTCGTACAGGACGATCCCCGACACCGGCTTGTCGAAGCCGATCAGCAGGCGCAGCAGCGTCGACTTGCCGCAGCCGCTGGGGCCGACGACCGCCACGAACTCGCCGGGGCGGATGTCGAAGGAGACGTCGTCGAGGACCAGGGGGCCGTCGTCCGCGTAGCGGAAGGACAGCCGACGGGCCTCGACCGCGCCGGACAGCGGCCCCGGGCGGGTGCTGGCGGTGCGTACCTCGGGGGCTGCCTCCAGGACCGGCTTGATCTCCTCGAACAGCGGCAGCGCGGCCACCGCCGACACGAAGGAACCGGTGAGCTGGGTGACCGAGGTGAGCAGCATCGTCACCGACGTGTTGAAGGTGAGGAAGGCCGCCGCGTCCAAGGCGCCCCTCGCCGGGCCGGCCAGCAGCATGAACATCAGCAGGGTGCAGACCGGGAGGTAGACCGAGCCGAGGACCGTGGTGAGGTTCTTGATCCGGCCGACCTTCTGCTGGAGCTCCCGGCTGCGCGCGAACTCGCCCGCCCAGGCCGCGTACGCGTAGTTCTCGGCCGCCGCCACCCGCAGCTTGGGCAGGCCCCGCAGGGTCTGGAAGGCCTGGTTGTTCAGCTTGTTGCCGAGCACCACAAGGCGGCGCTGCCAGCGCACCTGCCACAGCCCGAGTCCCAGGAACAGGGCGGCGATGACCACGAGCATGCCCAGCGCGGCCAGTGCCATCGGGACGCTGTACCAGAACAGCAGGCCCAGGTTCATCGCTCCGACCGTCACCGACTGGGCGACCACCGGGCCGACGCCCGCCAGCAGCCGGCGGATCGCGCTGATGCCCATCGCCGCGCTCGCCAGCTCACCCGTCGAACGCTGTGTGAAGAACTTCGTCGGCAGCCGCAACAGCCGGTCCCAGACGGCGGGTTGGAGCGTCGCCTCGATACGGCCCTCCAGACGGAGGATGGTCAGGTTCTCCAGGAGCGTGAAAGCGGCCGACACCACCGCGCTGATCATCACCGCGAGACAGACCTGCACGATCAGGTTCGTCTGGGCCTTCGGCACATAGTCGCCCAGCACCTTGCCGGTGGCGATCGGCACCAGCGAGCCGATCGCCACGGTCACCAGACCGGCGAGGAGCAGACTGCCGAGGTCGCCACGCGTGCCCTGCAGACTGAACCGGAGCAGGCCCAGCGGACTGGGCGCCTTGTCGGGCAGCGGGCGGTAGAACATCACCGCGCGCGGCTCGAACTCCTCCGCGTTCGCCTTCTCGATCGGTGTCTCCCGGCCGGTCGCCGGATGGACGGCCACATAGCCGCCGCGCCGCCACAGCAACGCGACCGGCGCCCCGGACAGGGCCCGGTGGCCGACCAGCGGGCCGACGTTGTCCCGCCACCAGCTGCCGTCGAGCCGTACCGCCCGGGTCCGTACCCGGGAGGCCAGCGCCACCCGTTCGACCGGATCGATGCGGTCGCTCTCGGTGCCGCTCTGCGCGGGCTCGGCGAGGGTGATGCCCGCCGCCTGGGCGACCAGTTTGCAGGCCGCGTAGGAGGCGTCGGCGTCGGCGGCAGTGGTGCGCTTGGACCCCTTGCCGATCGAGGCGAGAAGGGTGCGGTCGGCCTGGGCGCGGACCGCCTCACCGGCCTTGATACCGGCCGCGGTCCGGGACTCGTGGGTGCGCTCCAGCTGCTCGATCCAGCGGTCCAGCGTGGTGAGCAGCCGGTACTCCTGGTCCACCATGCTCTGCCACACGGCCGGGTCCATCAGCAGATCCGCGGCCGCCTCCGCGCCGTACAGCGAGCCGTACTGGACACTGCCCGGCGGCACCTGCATCCAGAGGACGTCGTCGTCGGTCGGGGCCGCGGCCCGCTCGCCGGCGGTCATCGGCGCCTGGAAGAGGATGGACAGGCCACGGCCGACACCGAGGGCGAGGGCGTACTCCAGGGGGCTCGTCGTCGGCGGTACGTACTGGGGGTTGCCGTACTCGTCGTAGGACCAGGTCTGGGTGCTGGCGGGCTGGTACAGCTCGCGCAGGCCGATGCGGTGGACGACGCAGTCGCGCAACGGGCGTGCCACCAGCGTGTGCTGGGGCCCGGCGACCGGACCGAGCAGCAGCGAGCCGGCCTCCAGCCGCCCCAAGTGATGCCAGTGGCCCTGCTGTTCGGCGTCCACCGCGAACAGGTCCAGCGCGCCGGACGCCACCAGCCACAGGACCTGCGGACCTTCGAGGTCGAGCCGGTTGAAGCCGGTGCAGTCGATCCGGGCGCCCAGCGAGCCGAGCGCGCCGAGAACGAGGTCGCCTCCGTCTACGGTCGTCATCTCATCGCTCCCTGACCAGCGCGGCGTACGCCCCGCCGTGTGCCACCAACTCGTCGTGCCGTCCGCGCTCCACGATCGTGCCGTGCTGGAGCACGACGATCTCGTCGCTGTCGCGGACCGTGCTCAGCCGGTGCGCGATCACCACGCAGGCGCAGCCGCGCCGGCGCAGGTTGTCCATCACGGTCAGCTCGGTCTCGGCGTCCAGCGCGCTGGTCACCTCGTCGAGCACCAGGATGCTCGGCCTGCGCACCAACGCCCGTGCGATCTCCAGGCGTTGCCGCTGGCCGCCGGAGAAGTTGCGGCCGTCCTGCTCGACCCTGCTGTGGATACCTCCGGGCCGGCGCATCACCACGTCGTACAGGGCCGCGTCCTGCAGCGCCTCCACGACGGCCTCGTCCGGGATCGACGGGTCCCACAGCGCCACGTTGTCGCGCACCGAGCCCTCGAAGAGGAAGACGTCCTGGTCGACGAAGGAGACGGAGGCGGCGAGCGCGCCGCGCGGGATGTCCTCCAGACGCTGTCCGTCGATGCGGATCACACCCTCCCAGGGGGAGTAGAGACCCGAGATCAGCCGGGAGACCGTGGACTTGCCGCTGCCCGAGCCGCCTACCAGAGCCACCTGCCGGCCCGGTCCGACGGTCAGGTCGAAGCCGGTGAGCAGGGGCTTGTCCAGTGGGCTGTAGCCGAAGGAGATGTTCTCCAGCTCGACATGGCCCTGGAGCCGTCGGGTCGACCCGTCCGCGCCGGGGCGGGCGTAGATGGGGTCCGCCTGGAAGTTCTCCACATCCTTGAGGCGGGCCACGTCGGCCGCGAAGTCCTGGATGCGGCCCGCGACACCGTTGAGCCGGGTGAGGGGGGCGGTGAAGCGGGTGACCAGGGACTGGAAGGCCACCAGCAGACCGACCGAGATACCGCCCTCGACCGCCCGCATACCGCCGATCCACAGGATCAGTGCGCTGTTGAGGGTGGCGAGGGTCGGGGCGACCACGCCGAGCCAGGCGCTCGGCACACCGAGGCGCTGCTGTTCCTCCAGGGTGGCCGCGTGCTGCCCGGCCCACTTGCGGAAGTAGCCGTCCTCGCCGCCGGTCGCCTTCATCGTCTCGATCAGCTGAAGGCCGGTGTAGGAGGTGTTGGTGAGCCGGGCGGTGTCCGCGCGCAGCTTGGCGGTCCGGGTCGCGCGCAGCCGTACGACGAACCGCATCGCCACGATGTTCAGCAGCGCCACGCCGATGCCGAGGAAGGTGAGCTGGGCGTCGTAGGTATAGAGGAGTACGGCGTAGAGGACGACGACCACCGCGTCCACGCCCGCCGCGGCGAGGTCGCGGGCGAGGGTCTCGGCGACCTGGTCGTTGGACTGGAGCCGCTGGACCAGGTCGGCGGGGCTGCGCTGGGAGAAGAAGGTCACCGGCAGCCGCAGCAGATGGCGCAGGAAGCGGGCGCTGGAGAGGGTGGAGGAGACGATCCGGCCGTGCAGCAGGTTCGCCTGCTGCAACCAGGTCAGCACCAGCGTGAGCAGGACACAGGTGCCCATCGCGGCGAACAGCACGGAGAGCAGCGAGGTCTGGCCGCCGATCAGGAACAGGTCGATGTACTGCCGGCTGAGCGCGGGCAGTGCCGCGCCCACGACCACCAGCAGCAGGCTGGCCAGGACGGCCGCGGGCATGGTGCCGGCGGTGCCGCGCAGCCGGGCCGGCATCGCGCCCAGGACTCCGGGACGGCGGCCACCCTTCTCGAAACCGTCGCCCGGCTCCAGGACCAGCACCACACCCGTGAAGCTGCCGTCGAACTCCTCCATGGGCACGAACCGGCGGCCCTTGGCGGGGTCGTTGATGTAGACGCCCCGGCGGCCGAAGCGGCGGCCCATGCCGTCGTAGACGACGTAGTGGTTGAACTCCCAGAACAGGATCGCCGGGGCCTGGACATCGGCGAGGGCGGCCAGGTCCATCTGCATGCCCTTGGCCGTCAGGCCGTAACTGCGGGCCGCCTTCAGTAGGTTGCTGGCGCGCGAGCCGTCGCGGGAGACACCGCAGGCGATCCGCAGCTCCTCCAGCGGGACATGACGGCCGTAGTGGCCGAGGATCATCGAGAGGGAGGCGGCGCCGCACTCGACCGCCTCCATCTGGAGCACGGTAGGCGTGCGGACCGTGCCGCCGCGGCCCTTGGGCACCGGACGCTTGGGCGGGGCGGCACGCCGGCGGCCGCGGGTCTCCTGGGCGGTGGTCACGGGAGCAGCCAATCGACGGGACGCTGGTCGGCCAGCCGGATCGAACCCGAGGCCAGGGTCATGGAGTCCAGCCGGAACGGCGGCCCGTCGGCCGAGGACCACTTGTAGCCGCTCTTCGTCCTCTTCGACGTGTCCAGCCGGACCAGTACGGCCACCGGGCGGCCCTTCTTGCTGAACTGCTCGCCCAGCTGGCTGTCCCCGAGGAACGCGGCGATCGACTGGGCCGACTGGGCGGAGCGGTCCACCGACTTCACCTGGCCGCGCAGCACTCCGTACTCCTGGGTCGACACCGACGACACGGTCAGATCGACCTGGGCGTTCGCGGGTATGGAGGAGGCGTTCTCGGCGGGGACGTAGACCGTCGCGTACAGCGGGTCCGAGGCGTGGGCGATCTTCTCCACGGCGGCGACGTTCGCGCCGGTCTGGATGATCTGCCCGATGGTCGCGGCCAGCGCGCTGATCCGCCCGGCGGCGACCGTCCGGACGATCGAGTCGCCCTGGGGGGTACGGACCTTCAGGACGGGGGAGTTCGCCGGGAGCCGTTCGCCCTGCTCGGCGAGGACGGCCGTGACCTGGCCGGCGACGGGGCTCTGCAGGATGTAGCTGCCCTGCCCGTGGGTGAGGATGGCCTGCGCGCTCACCGTGGAGGCGACCGAACCGGTCACCGCCCACACCGAGGCCGCCGCCATCACGACGACCGAGACGGACAGCGCGAGCCAGCCCTGTGGACGGGCGAACCGCACCGGGAGATCGAGCTCCTCCGGTGACTGGAGCTTGGCGAGGGCCTGTTGGCGGAACTGCACGGAACTTCCCTCACCTGTGGGAGAGACGCTGATGAAAAGGCGTTTCAGAACGCCCGAGAGCCCCGGCGCCGGGATCCGGCTCCGGGACTCAGCGGTAACGAGGTGCGATCAGAGACCGGCGACCAGGTTGGTGACCGGCTGGGTGTTCAGGCCGGTGACACCCTCGACGGTGCCGATAGCGGTGTTGACCAGGCCGGAAACCGGGGCAACGCCGTCCACCAGGCCGGTGACGGTGCCGAGGGCGTTCACGGACAGACCGCCGGAGACGTTGTCGAGCTCGGCGTCGGAGATCTCGACGGTCTCAACCTGGGGGGTGGAGTTCATGATGGAACTTCCCTTCATATGGATATTCACAAGGGGGGAACGGCCCCCTACGGCCCTTCGGGACGGAACAACGGCCCTGCGGGGACGAGCGGATGGCCGCGACCGCGGGTGCCGGGCGCCCGTTTCCGGGAACCCTTCGCGGTCCCTGCGGTGCGATGGATCAAAGCACGCCCGCGGTCCGCGCTTCCAATCAACCAGGCGTCTCACCTGGGAACTTGAGCCTGAGAAGGTCTTATCCGTGCAGGCGTGCGCACGTCTTGTCGGCGACTCCTTCACAAGCCGCACGACTTCGCCGCGGTGGCGAGGCTTGCCCGCCCGGTGGCGAATCCGGCACACCGCGCCAAAGGCGCGGCAGGGGGCGTGCGGTTGTGCAGATCCGTCGCTTCCCGTGACTTGCTTGGGTATTCGATGTGCAGATTCCCTGAAGCAAGGATTCCGGTCCGTGATCGCAACGGAACGTCAGTGATCGATTGCCGACCGTGTCGGTTCGGGGGTGTGGGTCTTCATCCCAGGAGTGCGTAGACAGCGCTTGCCCGGGCGGCGAGCGCGCCCGAACTCTCGTCGCGCATGGTGATGTCGGCGAACGCCATCCGGCGGCCCAGTTTGGTCAGCACCGCTTCGATCAGGACATCCGCGCCGAGCACCGGGCGCTGGAACGACGTCGACTGCTGCACCGTCGTCATCGGTACGAAGGAGCCCCGGGCCGCCGAGACCGCGATCACCGTCGCCGTATCGGCGGCCGCCATCAGGGCCTGCCCCGACAGCCCGCCGCCCTCCCGGGACAGCCGCTCCGACCAGGGCAGACGCAGTGTCGCCCGGTCCTCGCCCACCGCCTCGGCGGTCAGCCCGAGATCGAGCACCCAGGGGGCGAAGTTGGCGGAGAGGATCTTGTCGGCTTCGGCGGTGGTCATCGTCATATGGCGGATTCTTCCCGGGCCCTGGGCGCACCACGCGCAGCCGCGCCGCGACACGCACGTGCATGGTCGATTTCCGGCCGGTCCAAGGAAGTTGGGAACCGGAATTGAACGCACCACGTGACCCGCCCGTACCTATGAGCATCCAGGCGCCGCTCACGAACGACTGCCCTACTACGGCAGACACTCCGTCCCTTGGAGGTCGAGAAGTTTGAGTCACAAGCGAATTCCGAAGCGCAATGCCGCGATTGCGGCGGGCGGTGTGGTGGCGCTCGGAGCTGCGGCCTTCCTGCTGCCGAACGCCAACGCGTCCCAGGACAACGCCTCCGGCGCCACTGCCGCGCCCAAGACCCTGAAGGCGACGCAGGCTTCGAATCTCTCCTCGCAGCTGCAGAGCCTCCTCGGCCAGGCGTTCGCCGGGTCCTATTTCGACAGCTCCAAGCAGCAACTCGTCGTCAACGTCATCAACGGCGACAACAACGTGATCGTCCAGGCGCAGAAGGCCGGCGCGGTCGTCCGTCAGGTCGCCAACAGCACCAAGGACCTCGAGGCCGCCGCGGCCACCCTGAAGACCAAGGCGACCATACCGGGCACCGCCTGGGCCATCGACCCGAAGACCAACAAGGTCGTGGTGAGCGCCGACAGCACCGTCACCGGCAGCAAGTGGGATACGCTGGAGTCGACGGTCCAGGGCCTCGGCTCCAACATGGCCACCCTGAAGAAGTCGTCCGGCACCTTCAAGACCCTCGTCTCCGGCGGCGACGCGATCTTCTCCCAGGTGGCCCAGGGCACCGTCCGCTGCTCCCTCGGCTTCAACGTCAAGGCATCGGACGGCAGCCCCGCCTTCCTGACGGCCGGTCACTGCGGGGTCGCGGCCAAGGACTGGTCCGACTCCCAGAACGGCCAGCCCATCGCCACCGTGGACCAGGCCCAGTTCCCCGGCAACGGTGACTTCTCGCTCGTCAAGTACAACGACGCCACCACCCAGGCGCCGAGCGAGGTCAACACCGGCCAGCAGACCGTCCCCATCACCCAGGCGGTCGACGCCACGGTCGGCGAGACCGTCTTCCGGATGGGCTCCACCACCGGTCTGCACGATGGCCAGGTCACCGGCCTCGACGCCACGGTCAACTTCGCCAGCGAGACCGTCCCCGGCGGCACCGACACCGTCACCGGTCTCATCCAGACCAACGTCTGCGCCGAGGCCGGCGACAGCGGCGGCTCGCTGTTCACCCAGGACGGCGGCGCGGTCGGCATGACCTCCGGCGGCAGCGGCGACTGCACCGCCGGCGGCGAGACCTTCTTCCAGCCGGTGACCACCGCCCTGCAGGCGACCGGCGCGACCCTCGGCGACGGGGGAGCGGGCGCGGGCGCCGGTGACGCCGGTGCCACGGCCGACCCGTCCGCCACCGCCAGTGACCCGGCGGCGGGCGGCGACCAGGTCGGCGGCGTGGCCGACCCGTCCGCCACGGCTGCCGACCCGTCCGCGACCGCTGCCGACCCGTCGGCCACGGCCGGCGACCAGAGCGGCACCGGCACCGGTGACGTGAGCGGCACCGGTGACCAGACGGGCACCGGCGACCAGACCGGGACCGCCGCGAACGGCACCAGCAGCAAGCACCACCACAAGAAGGGCTGATCGGCCCCACCAGCGGTTCCGTTCGGCAGCGGACGGCCCGGCCCTCCCGAGGGAGGGCCGGGCCGTCCGCTGCCCGCGGAGTTCAGCCGTCCGACTGGGCTCGCAGCAACAGCACCGCCACATCGTCGACACGCTCCTGCGCCGCCGCACTGTGCCGCACGAGCGTGTCGGCGAGCCGGTCCAAGGGCTGGTCGCCGTTCTCCGCGAGCAGTTCGCCGAGACCGACGAGCGCGTCCTCGATGTCCACGCCGGGTGATTCGACCAGGCCGTCGGTGTAGAGGGCGAGCACCGAACCCGGCGCCAGCGAGACCTCGGTGGTCGGGTACGTCGCCTCCGCGTCGATGCCCAGCAGCGGACCGCCGGCCAGGTCCAGCACCCGTACCCGGCCGTCCGGACGTCTCAGCAGTGGCGGTGGATGCCCGGCCCGGGCCATCACCGCCCGCCCCTGTTCGGGATCCAGCCGCAGATACAGACAGCTCGCGAACAGGTCCGCGCCGAAGTCGATCAGCAGCCGGTTGGTGCTGCGCATCACCTCCTCGGGCGCCTGCCCGACGGTGGTGAAAGCTCGTACACCGGTACGGATCTGGCCCATCAGCCCGGCCGCCGTCACGTTGTGCCCCTGCACGTCCCCGATCACCGCCGCGGCCAGTGGCCGGGTCGGCACCAGGTCGTAGAAGTCGCCGCCGATCTCCATGCCGTGCATGGCCGGCAGATAGCGTGCGGCCGCCTCGACACCGGGCGGCGGGGTCAGCGAGTGCGGCAGCAGGGCCGCCTGCAGACCGTGCGCCAGCTGGTTCTTCGCGTCGTAGAGCAGGGCGCGCTCCAGGGCCTGCGCGATGAGCCCGCCGAGACTGGTCAGCACGGCGCGCTCGTCGGCGGGGAAGGCATGCGGCTCGGCGTAGGCGAGGACACAGGTGCCCACCGGCCGCCCCGACGCGATCAGCGGCAGGATCGCCCAGGCGGCGAACCCGTCCGGGGAGTCGCGCCGTCCCGGATACAGCCGTTCCAGCTGCTGCCGTGACTCGAAGAACGCGGGCACACCGGTGTTCAGGACATGGGTGCGAGGCGTCCGCTCGGCCAGCGGGAGACCGTCGAACCGCTCCACGACCTGAGGATCGTCGTACCCGCGGTGCCCCAGGACATGCAGCCGCCCGCCCTGTGACCCGAGCATCACCAGGGCCTGGCTGCCGACGGCAGGGGCGACCTCGTCCGCCACCAGCTGCACCACGTCCTGCACTCCGACGGCCTCGGTCAGCGCCCCGGCCAGGCTCAGCACCTGCGAGATGGTGACCAGCCGGGGGGAGGCCGCCGCGTCGGCGCGCGGCAGCGCACCCACCATCTCGGCGGCCGCCCGCGCCCGGGTGATCCGGGTGGTCAGCCCGGTCTTGCTCGGATACATCCGGAACGACAGCCAGTCGCCCGGCGGCTTCAACGCCACGAACGACGTCACATGCTGGCTGATCAGCGCAGCCCGGTAGCGGTCCTCGTACATCGGGTCGTTCAGCCAGGGCACCGACACCCACGGCTGGGTGCCGAGCAGTTCGCCGGTCTGGACGCCGAGCAGTTCGGCCGCCGCCGCGTTGGCGAACGCGACCCGCCCGTGCAGATCGAGCGAGGCCAGCCCGTACGGCAGCCGTGCCACCATCCGCGCCGCCTCCACCGTGCCCGGCGTGCCCGCCCCCGACGCCGGCGCCGCCAGCAGATCCGGCTCGGCCCGCAGCGCACGGTTCTCCCGGGCGGCCCGGTCGAGCCGCACCGCCAGCCGTTCGCACGCCGCCGTGAGCGCCTGCCGCTCCCTGTCGGACGGCACCGTCGGATGCGAACCGGGCCAGGTCACGTACACCGCCCCGTACACGGTGTCGGCCGTCGCCACGGGCAGCGCGGCCAGCGCGAACGGATACGGCAGCACCACCGCGATCCGCGGATACCGGCGCGCCATGTCCTCCTCACCGCCCACCCACACCAGCCGACGCTCGCGCACCGCCTCCGCCACCGGGATCGGCGCGCTCAGCCCGACCCGCTCCCAGGGCGCCGCGAACGCCCGGGGCAGCCCCGCCGTCACCGCCATCTCCAGGACCGGCTCGTCGGCCGCCACCAGATAGACCGCGCCGGAGTGCGCCTGCACCTCTTCCATCATCGAGGCCAGCGCGAGCGACAACAGCGGCCGGCCGGACCCGACGTCGTCGGCCGCCGGCTCCGCCACGGTCGGCTCCACCGGCGCCGGAGGGGCCCCCATCGCGTCGGTCACGCCCGACCACCTCCTCGCCCGGCCGCGCGTCGCGTCCTCGGGATCAAGGCTCCCGCGCGGCGGCGACCGGCGCACGGCGAGAGCGGTAGGAGCTCCTGCACCGAGCGCCCTCCGTGTACCCCGTTCACGCCCGCACATGCCCCGCAATCGATGCGCGCGGCGGCGTACGAGCGCCTGGCGTGCGCCCCCGCGCACCCTGATGTCCGGAACTCCGCGCCCACGACGGATGGCGGACGCCAACAATGGGGCACGCGTTCAACACCTTGAACCGAAGAACCGAAGGACGGCTGGCTGAGGGGGCGGCGGTGATCCGGGTACTTCTGGTGCACGACGCATGTCTGGTGAGATCGGTCCTGGCGGAGTGGTTACGCCGGGAACCGGGGCTCCGCGTGTACGACACGCCGTGGCACGGCGCGCGGGGGCGGGTCCGGGCGGTACGGCCGGACGTGTGCGCGGCGGATCTCGACAGCTCCGGCACCCACGGTGTGCCACCGCTGGCCGAACTGCGCCCGGCGGAGGCCGGCACCCCGTCGCCGAGGCTGGTCGTGCTTGCCGGTGCGAACAGACCCGGGCTGCTGAAGCGGGCGGCCGAGGCGGGGGCGCTGGGTTACGTCGACAAGGAGGGCGCGCCGGAACGGCTGGTGCGGGCGATCCGGCGTGCTGCCGAGGGGGAACGTTTCGTCGACGACTCCCTGGGCTTCGGTTTCCTCAAGGCCACCGAGATCCCGCTCACCCGACGGGAGTTGAGCGTGCTGGAGCTGGCGGCCGGCGGGGCGTCCATCGCGGAGATCGCCGGGAGCCTGCACCTGTCCCACGGGACGGTGCGCAACTACATGGCGGCGATCACCCGCAAGACCGGCGCCCGCAACCGCGTCGACGCGATCCGCATCTCACCGGGCGAAGGGTGGCTGTGACGGTGCCGCCAAGTCCTGGTAGAGCGCGCAGGTGCGCAGCAGGTCCTGGTGGGTGCCGTAGGCCGTGCGGGGGCCGTCCATCACCAGGATCCGCTGGGCGCGGCCGGCGGAGGCGATCCGGTGCGCGACGACCACCAGCGTGCCGCCCGGCCGTGCAGCGAAGGCGCGCTCCGCGCGGGCCTCGGCCTCCGCGTCGAGATGGCAGGTGGCCTCGTCGAGCAGGGCGAGCGGCGCGGGGGAGAGATACGCGCGGGTGAGTGCGATCAGCTGGCGCTCGCCGGCCGACAGCGCCGCAGGGCGCACCGGGGCGTCCGGCCCGCCCAGCCGCTCCAGGACCGGGGCGAGCCCGACCGCCGCGGCGGCGGCCAGCAGCTCGGGCTCCGGGACGGGGTCCGGCCGCAGCAGTCCGAGGTTCTCGGCGAGGGTGCCCGTGCTGACGTACGCCTCCTGCGGGATCAGCACCCGCAGCGCGGCCGCCCGCGCCCCCGGCACGGGGTGCCCGCACACCCGGATCTGGCCGTGCGCCGGGGCCAGCAGCCCGGCGGCCACCGCGGTGAGCGTCGACTTGCCGATCCCGCTCGGCCCCACGACGGCGAGGTGACCGCCCTGTGGGACACACAGGTCGAGGCCGTCGAGGACGGGGGCGCTCGCGGGTCCGTAGGCGAAGGACACGGCAGCGAGCGCGAGGGCCGGGACACCGACGTCCGGGCGTCGCCCGGGGACCTTGCGGGGTGTGGTGGACCTGGGGGTGTCCGGGGTCTCGTGAGGTGTGCCGGTGCCGGTGCCGGGGTTCGGGGGCGGGTGCAGTCTGCGCAGGACGACCGTGAGGCGGGCCCCGCTGGTGCCGAGGCCGTGCACCAGGTTCTGCAGGGCGGGGAGCAGGGACTGGGTGACGTAGGCGAGCGCGCCGACCAGGGCACCGGCGGTCACGCCGTGGGCGAGCAGCCAGGGGGCGGTGGCGAGCAGCAGCACCAGGGGCATTCGGCCGCCGACCACCAGGGCCGCCACCCGTACGACGCTCCAGCGGGCCAGCGCCCGGGCGGCCCGGAATTCGGCGTCGACGCGCTCCCCGGCACGTGTGCCGGCGTACTGCTCGGCGCCCGCCGCCGTGACGTCCCGCAGCCCCGGGCACATCTCGCCCAGTTCTCCCGCGAGGGCCTCATCGGCCACGAGGAAGGCCTCCTGCCGGCGGGCCAGCGGGCGCAGGGTCGCCGCGAAGAGGCCGAGCCCCGCGAGCAGCGGGGGTACGACGACCAGCAGCAGCGGGGGCGCGAGGGTGCACAGCCCGGCGAGGGCACCGCCGACCGCGAACACGAAGGAGCGGGACACCATCACCAGCCCGGCGAGGGTGTCCCGGGCGATCTCCACCTGCTGGGTCAGCCGGGAGAGCGCTGCCCGGTCCGCCTCCCGCACCCCACGTGCGACCACCCCCGACACCAGCCGGTCCCGCACCGGTTCGACCAGGTCGGCGACCACGCCATACACCCGCCGGGTCCCGTACGCCCCGAGGACCACCCCGCCCCCGGCCGCCGCGAGCCACAGCAGGCCCGCCCGGACGTTCCCGGCCAGGAACCCGACGTCGAGCGCGCGGGCCAGGGCGTATCCGAGGAGAAAGGTCTGCCCGGCCTCCAGCAGAGACCAGCCCGCGAGCCGCGCCGACACCGGCCGTCCAGCCCGCAGCAACCCCATGGCCTGCCGCCGCCGGGACCGGCTCGTCACCGTGTCCCCCGGTCCCTCGCCGCCGGACGGGGCACGTCATCGGCCCGCGTCGGCCGGGCGGCTGCCGCATCCTTGCTCGCATCGGGTGTTGCCTCGGCGGCCGGGGCGAGCTCGCTTGCGTCCTGCGCCGCCCCCACGTCCCCGAACACCGCCCGGTACCCCGCGTCGCGCCACAGCTCCGTATGTGTCCCCACCGCCCGGACCCGCCCCCCGTCCAGCCATGCCACCGCGTCGGTCCGGGCCGCCGTGGTCGCGCGGTGGGCGACGATCAGGCGGATCGGGCCGGGGCCGGACAACAGGGACTCGGTGATGTGGTGTTCGGTGACCGTGTCCACGCTGGAGAGGGCGTCGTCGAGGATCAGCAGCCGGCCGGGGTGGGCGAAGGCGCGGGCGAGGCCGAGACGCTGGGACTCGCCGCCGGAGTGCGGGGCGTCGGCGATGCGGGTCGCGTAGCCGTCGGGCAGACGGCGGATGTACGCGTTGGCCTGGGCTCTGCGGGCGGCGGCCCGGATCTCGGCGCACGAGGGGGCGGTGAGCCCGAGGGCGACGGTGTCCTCGACGGTCGTACCGAGGAGGGCCGGGCGGGCGAAGGCATAGGTGACGGTCCGGCGCAGGTCGTCGTGGCGGAGGGCGGGCAGCGGAACGCCGTCCAGCACGACCTCCCCGGCGTCCGGGTCGGTCAGGCGGCCGGCGAGTTCGGCCAGCAGGGACTTGCCCGAACCGGAACGGCCGACGACGGCGAGGGCGGTGCCGCCGGGAACGGTCAGGTCGACGCCGTCGAGCACCGCCCGCCCGCCCCGGTGGGCCGTGACCCCGCGCAGTTCCAGGCGGCCGGGGCCCGGCGGGAGCGGGTGGGTGCCATGGGCGGGTGCGGGGTACGACACGATCTCGGCGAGGCGCGCCGCGGACGCGCGGGCCCGGGTGACTGCGGCGAGCTGTCCGACCAGCACGCCGACGCCGGTCGCGAGGACCGCGTAGCGGGAGGCGGCCAGCACCTCGCCGACCGAGATCCGGTGGCGGGCGAGCAGCAGACCGGCCACCGCCATGACGCCGAGCTGGAGCAGCGGGCCCACGGTGACCGCCTGGGCGGCGGCCCGGCCCTGCACCCGCCACATCCGGCGCCCGGCGCCGGCGAGTTCGGGCAGCGGGCGCAGGATCCGGGCCGTCTCCCGGTCCTGGAGGCCCGCCGCCGCGATGGTTCGGTGTCCGTCGACCGCCTCCGCCAGCGCGCTCGCGATCCGGCCCTGCACCCGCTGGTACTCCGTCATGCACGCCGAGGTGTCCCGGGTGAACGCCCGCAGCAGCAGGGCGAGTACGGGCGCCCCGGTGAGGAACACGGCCGCCAGCCAGGGGTCGATGAGACCCAGCGCGACCACGCCCCCGACCGGACCGGCCAGTGCGGCGAGCAGTGCGGCGAGCGCGGCAGGCCCGGTCCCGGCCTGGGCGGCGTTCCCGACCAGCCGGGCGACCAGGTCCCCGGCGCCGAACCGGGCCCCCGCGCGCGGCCCGAGGGCCAGTACATGCCCCGTGACCCGCTTGCGCAGTACTGCCGTTGCCCGCGCGTCGACGGTCCCGGCGACGACGCTCGCGCAGCCGTCCAGCACGGCGAGCAGCAGTACGAGGCCCGCTGCCCGGCCCACCCAGCCGACCGCCGGGGCGCCCGCCAGCAGCAGGTCCAGTGCACGGCCCAGTACGGCGGGCAGCAGCAGCCCCGCCGCCGTGGCGGCCGTACTCACCAGGCACAGGACGGCGCAGCGCACCCCGGCGTGGCGCAGGGCGGTGCGCATCGGATCACGGTGCGGAGGCGGGGTCATCGTGGCAGCCCTCGTATCGGCGAAGGCCCCGGACGGGCCCCCTCCCGAAGGAGAGGGCCGCCCGGCGCCCGGTTCGCGGTGCCGGTCAGAGACAGAGCAGAATGCTCGCTGCCGACACGCACGACAGCAGGCTCACCGTGCTGGCGCCGCCGCCGTCGTGACGCTCTTCGGACTCCATCGTCTGCAGGTCGAGAAGTGCCATGTCTTGTCCTTTCCGGGGACCGAGCGGTCCCCCCGGCGTTGTCGGGGACGGGGTTGCGTCACGGCTCCGTCAGAGTGCGGAGCCGTGTTCGGGGGCCGCCGGTGGCGGCGGGAGGAACGGCAGGTGGGCGACGGGGTCGCCGTCGAGGGCGGCCGTCAGCGCGAGCAGACACCCGGCGGTTCCGGTGGCGAGGTCCATGGAGAGCCGCATCATCTGGTGCCCGGGGAAGGCGAGTTGGCCCTGGTAGGCCATCGCGAACCAGCCGAGCCCGGCGACCTGGGCGGCGAGCCGCTCGGGGGCGGCGCCGGTGCGGGCGAGATGCAGGATCATCCCGGCGCGGCCCTGGAACAGGCCCGGCTGGGCGTAGAAGCGTGAGGTGGCGGCGGTCAGGATGGCGGCGCGGGCGCGCTCGAAGGCGCCGGTCCCGTCGGTGCCGTGCGCCAGCCAGTCGTCGAGGACCAGCCCGATCCCCGCACTGCCGTCGCCGAGGTACGGCAGGGTGCGCCAGCCCTCGTCGACCTCCAGGCCGCCGCCCTGCTGCACCACACAGCGGTCCAGGTCCCGGCGCAGCGCCTCGCCGGCCGCCGTCAACAGCCGGGCCTCGCCGGTCCGTTCGTACCGCCGCAGCAGGAACAGCGCGGGCCCGGTCGCACCCCGCAGCAGCCCGGCGCGCCGCCGGGGCGTGTCCGGGAGCGGTTCGGCGAGGCGCCGTACGACGATCTCCCTGGCCAGTCGGGCGACGGCGTCGGCGCCGTCGGCCGCGAGCCCCGCGTGCGGCCGCCCCTCCTTGAGCACCACCCGCCGCCCGTCCCGCGTGTCGGTCCCGGCGTAGACCCCGCCGCCGTTGGAGAAGTGCAGCGCCTTCTCGATCCGGTACGGCAGTTCGCCCACCGTCGTGGCGTCCCGCGCCGCCAGCTGCGGCCGCAGGAACTCCGGGAGCGTCAACCATTCCGGGACCTGGAAGGAGGGCGCCCGCCGGTCCGGCACCAGCTTTCCCGCGCCGTCCCGCACCGCCGAAACCAGCGAACCGCGCTCGTCCACCACGTAGGAGCGGGCGAACGCGCCGTACCGCACGTACAGCGGACCGTCGTTCCAGCGCAGGTCGGTGAGGATGACGGCCCCTCGAAACCCTCCAGGAGCGCGCCCAGTTCGCGCAGCACCTCCTGCAGCCGGCCCTCGTCGGACGGGTAGACCGTGACGAACTTGCCGCTGGTGTCGCGGCCCGCGTACTTGGCGTTGCGCAGGTGCAGCAGATGCGGTCCGGGCACGAACTTGAACGGGATGCGGCGGGGCACGCAGTAGTCCCACACGACCGCCGCGATCCGCTCCGCGTTCGCCCGGGTCGCCGAGGAGTGGATCTTCCAGCCCTGGGCCGGTGAGGGCAGCGGCGCCCCGTCCGCGCCGAGCGGGGTCATGGTCAGCCAGTCGCCGGACCGTGCCGCGTGCCAGTCCTCCGGCACCGCGCGGCGCGCCGTGGCGAACAGGGGCTCCGACTGCGCCCCGCCCGACCCGAGCCGGTCGGGCGTGTCGTAGAACTGCCCGTCGGCGAGCGCGTACACCTCGTACCGCCTGTCCATCCGTCCCCCTCCGTGGCCAGGTCCCGACACTCCCAGGCGCCGAACGGCCGCGGACAGTCATGTCTGTCATGAGATCGCCGTGCGGAACGCACGGGTCAAGACATGTTCGGTTCGTTTCGAGCGCATCGGCCTACGGACCTCCACGGAACGGTCACAGGGGCTGCGCATACGCGTCATAAGCGCTGTAATGGCGGCGTGGTCAGTGAGGGCGCTGCGGTACGCGGAACGAGAACGGATCGCGCCGAAATCGCCCTCGAAACGCTCACGGGCGATCCCGGCGCACCCGACTGGCTCCGTCGCGTCCTCGAACAGGCGCTGGTGTTCGCGGGCGCGGCGTTCGCCGGTGTGTACACGCCCGGGGACGACGGGGCCGTGTTCTGCCTCGCCGAGTCGGCCGGCCTGCCCCGCACCCTGTACGGGCTGCGGGACTCCTATCCGGCCGTGGGGCGCTCATGGGTCGCAGAGGTGTACGGCACCGGGCGGCCCGTCTGGCTCGGCCCCGAGGAGCTGGCCGACTGCCCGGAGGCGCGGCGGACCCCGGCCCAGGAGTTCTCGCTGGCCGTCCTGCCGGTGCCCGGCCGTGCCGGACTCCTGGTCGCCGTCAGCGAGCGGGACGAGGGATTCGGCCCCGAGGACCGCGCCTGCCTGCACCTGGTCGCCGACGCGATCGCCCTGCCCGCCCCGTTCCCCGGTCCCACCGACACCGGTGAGCTGCCCGCCGACGCGTTCAGCCTCGCCATGGACACCGGCCGGATCGAGGTCGGCAACAGCATCCTGGACCTCTTCGGCATGGACCGGGACGAGTTCGACGGCAAGGTCGAGACGCTGCTGGGCCGTACCGTGCCCGAGGACGTGCCCGCACTGATGTCCGTCGTCGAGGCCGACCACATGTCCATCGGCGAGCGCGAGCTGGAGTTCCGGATCCTGCAGCCCTCCGGCGCGCCCAGATGGCTGCGGCTGCGCGGCCGTCTGATGCCCGGCGGCGAGGGCCGCCCGGCCCGGCTGGCCGGCACCGTCGCCGACGCTTCCACGCTCCGCTCGGACGTCACCGACGTGGCCCGTGTGCAGCGGCTCGCCGCCGCCCTGGCCACCGCCCTCACGGTCAAGGACGTCAGCCAGGCCGTCGTCACCGCACTGCGCGGGCCCCTCAAGGCCGACCGGATCGCGCTCGCGGAGCTGGAGAACGACCGTCTCGTGGTCACCGTCCTGGACCCGCCCGACGCCGAGTCCTGGCCCGAACTGTGGCGCACCGAATGGCGCACCGAATGGCCCGACGCGCCCGTACGCGCCATGCCCACCCTCGCCGCCGCCCTGCGGGACGGCCGGGTGCAGATCTGGCCCGCCCAGAGCGCCCTGGAACCCGCCCTCGCCGAGGTCGGCCCCGGCGGCCTCGCCGTCCTCCCGCTGCCCGCGGGCGGCCGGATGGCCGGCGCCTGCCTGATCGGCTGGGACAGCCCGTACGACTTCGGCCCCGACGAACGCGCCCTGCTCACCGCCTCCGCGGGCCTCGCCGGCGAGGCCCTGATGCGCGCCCACGCCTTCGACGCCGAACACGAACTCGTCGGCATGCTCCAGCGTGCCCTGCTGCCCCGCCGGCTGCCCACGCTGCCCGGCGCGGTCGCCGTCGCCCGCTATCTGCCCACCACCGAGGGGCTGGAGGTCGGCGGCGACTGGTACGACGTGATCCCCCTGCCCGAGAACCACGTCGCCCTCGTCATCGGCGACGTCCAGGGCCACAGCGCGGCCGCCGCCACCCTGATGGGCCAGATGCGCACCGCGCTGCGCGCCTACGCCGCCGAGGGCCACACCCCCGACGTGGTCGTGTCGCACGCCAACCGTCTCCTCATGGACATGGAGAGCGACCTCTTCGCCACCTGCTGCTACGTCGACGTCGACATGGAGGACGGCACCGCCTGGTGCGTCCGCGCCGGGCATCTGCCGCCGGTCCTGCGTCACCCGGACGGCGCCACGGAGATCACCGAGACCGAGGGCGGCCCCCCGCTCGGTGTGCTCGGCCAGGCCGACTTCCCCATGACCCAGCTCAGCCTCCGCCCCGGCACCCTGCTCGCGCTCACCACCGACGGCCTGGTCGAGTCCCCCGGCGAGGACATCGACGACGGCATGGCGCGCTTCGCGCACGACCTCGCCGTCTCCGACCCCGCACACCTCGGTCTGGTCGCCGACGCCCTGCTCGGCAACGCCCACCGCGCCGACGACGTCGCCCTGCTGCTGATGCGCTACGACGGCATGGCCGTACGCCCGCTGCGCGAGAGCTGGACCGTGTGGCGGGTCCCGGAGGCCGCCCGGCACGCCCGCCGCTTCAGCAAGCGCACCCTGCGCTCCTGGGGCGTCACCGACGACGCCATGGACACCGCCCTGCTGATCGTCTCCGAACTCGTCACCAACGCCCTCATCCACACCGACGGCCCGGTCCGGCTCGATCTGACCCAGGTCGACCACCGGCTGCGGATCGCCGTCGCCGACGCCTCGCCGCGCAGTCCGGTGAAACCCCCCAACATCGGCTGGGAGGCCACGGGCGGCCGCGGCATCCTCCTCGTCGAGGCCATGTCGGCCGCCTGGGGGACCGTGCCGGTCAGCGGCGGCAAGCAGGTGTGGGCGGACCTGGTCGAGGACGCCGAGGACGCCTGAGGACGGCTGAGGGCGGGTGAGCCGTTCGAGCGCCGCACGGGTGAATGTGCGGCCGTCTCGGGAGGCGGTGCGGGCCGAGGCTTCTTAGGGTCTTGACGTGGCACACACCTTCGAAGAACTGGTGGCGAAGCACCGCGCCGCCGAAGCGGCCCACGAACAGGTCCTGGAGCTGCGGGACGCCTACGGCCCCCCGGCCCAGCAGCAGGAGCCGGGCGGCGCCCAGTCGGAGACCTACGAGACCGCCCTGCGCGCCTGGCGCGACCTCGCCCGCGACGAACTGACAGCGGTGAACGAGTACGCCCGTGACGAGGGCCTCCCCCGGTCCGAGGTCGAGGCGGAGGTGGAGCGTGCTGCGGCCTGGCCGGAGGACGCCTGAAGCGCGGCCGCGCGGCCGCTGAATACATCGGGCATAACGGGCGGGATGCCGGTAGGAGGCACCTCGTGGTCACATGCCATCCGCACCAGGGCCATACTGTCGTAACCAATCGTGAAAACAGAAGAACGTCTAAATCAGATGTTCACCTATAAGGTGTAGTGAATGAAGGCTTTGGTGCTCTCCGGCGGTGCCGGAACCCGGCTGCGGCCGATCACCCACACATCGGCGAAGCAGCTCGTGCCGGTGGCGAACAAACCCGTGCTGTTCTACGGGCTCGAATCCCTTGCCGCCGCGGGCGTCACCGACGTCGGGATGATCGTCGGCGACACCGCCGCCGAGATCGAGGAAGCGGTCGGCGACGGGTCGAAGTTCGGCCTGCGCGTCACCTACATCCCCCAGGAGCACCCGCTGGGCCTCGCCCACGCGGTGCTCATCGCGCGGGAGTTCCTCGGTGACGACGACTTCGTGATGTACCTCGGCGACAACTTCATCGTCGGCGGCATCAGCGGACTCGTCGACGAGTTCCGCGAGACCCGTCCCGACGCCCAGATCCTCCTCACCCACGTGCCCAACCCGCGGGCCTTCGGTGTCGCCGAGCTGGACGCCGACGGCCAGGTGGTCGGCCTGGAGGAGAAGCCGCAGGAGCCCAAGAGCGACCTCGCCCTGGTCGGCGTCTACCTCTTCACGCCCGCCATCCACGACGCGGTGCGCGCCATCAAGCCGTCCTGGCGCGGCGAGCTGGAGATCACCCACGCCATCCAGCACCTCATCGACCAGCGCGCCGACGTGCGCTCCACGGTGATCAAGGGCTACTGGAAGGACACCGGCAACGTCGTCGACATGCTCGAGGTCAACCGGACCGTCCTGGAGAGCCAGGAGCCGCGCATCGACGGCGAGGTCGACGAGGCCAGCCAGATCGTCGGCCGCGTGGTCGTCGAGCCCGGTGCGCGTGTCACGGGTTCCCGGATCGTCGGACCGGTCGTGATCGGTGCCGGTACTGTCGTCAGCGACTCGTACGTGGGCCCCTTCACGTCGGTCGCGGAGAACTGCCGGATCACGGACAGTGAGCTGGAGTTCTCCATAGTGCTGCGGGACTCCTCCATCGACGGGGTGGGCAGGATCGAGTCCTCGCTGATCGGCCGGCACGTCGAGGTGACCCCGGCACCCGGCACCCCCAGCGCCCACCGCCTCGTTCTCGGAGACCACAGCAAGGTGCAGATCCGTTCATGAATCTCCTCGTCACCGGCGCGGCCGGCTTCATCGGCTCCACGTACGTCCGCGGCCTGCTCGCCGCCGACGGCCCCGACGCGCCGCACATCACCGTGCTGGACAAGCTCACCTACGCGGGCACGCTGACGAACCTGCCCGCCGAGCACCCCCGGCTGACCTTCGTCCAGGGCGACATCTGCGACGCCGAGCTGGTCGACAAGCTCATGGCGGACGCCGACCAGGTGGTGCACTTCGCCGCCGAGTCGCACGTCGACCGCTCCATCGACGGTGCGGGCGCGTTCGTCCGCACCAACGTGGTCGGCACCCAGACCCTCCTGGACGCGGCCCTGCGCCACGGCGTCGGCCCGTTCGTGCACGTCTCCACCGACGAGGTCTACGGCTCCATCGAGACCGGCTCCTGGCCCGAGAGCCACCCGCTCCAGCCGAACTCGCCGTACTCCGCCTCCAAGGCCTCCTCGGACCTGCTGGCGCTGGCCTTCCACCGCACCCACGGCATGGACGTCCGCGTCACCCGCTGTTCCAACAACTACGGGCCGCACCAGTTCCCCGAGAAGGTCATCCCGCTCTTCGTGAGCAACCTCCTCGACGGCAAGAACGTCCCGCTCTACGGCGACGGCAGCAACGTCCGCGACTGGCTGCACGTCGAGGACCACTGCCAGGGCATCGACCTGGTCCGCACCGGCGGCCGCGCCGGTGAGGTCTACAACATCGGCGGCGGCACCGAGCTCAGCAACAAGGAGCTCACCGGGCTGCTCCTCGAAGCCTGCGGCGCCGACTGGGAGCGCGTGGACCGGGTCGCCGACCGCAAGGGCCACGACCAGCGCTACTCGGTCGACTGGAGCAAGATCCACAACGAGCTGGGGTACACCCCCAAGCACGACTTCACCTCCGGCCTCGCCGACACCGTCGCCTGGTACCGCGACAACCGGGACTGGTGGGAGCCGCTGAAGGAGCGCGCCGCCCTGGAGTCGCGCAAGGAGCAGGGGAAGCACTGATGAAGTGGCTCGTCGCCGGAGCGGGCGGAATGCTCGGCCACGACGTGGTCGAGGAGCTCACCCGCCGGGGTGAGGAGGTCGTGGCCCTCGGCCGCGGCGACCTCGACATCACCGGCGCCGACTCGGTGGAGTCGGCGCTCGCCGGGCACACGCCCGACCTGGTGGTCAACTGCGCCGCGTACACGGCCGTCGACGACGCCGAGACCGACGAGGAGCGGGCCCTGCTGATCAACGGCGAGGGCCCGCGCCTGCTGGCCCGCGCCGCGGCCCGGCACGGCGCCCGTCTCGTCCACGTCTCCACGGACTACGTCTTCGACGGCGAGGCCCGCACCAGCCCGTACCCGGAGGACCACCCCACCGACCCGCGCACCGCCTACGGGCGGACCAAGCTCGCGGGCGAGCGGGCCGTCCTGGCGGAGCTCCCGGGCGCGAGCGCGGTCGTCCGCACGGCCTGGCTGTACGGCACGCACGGGAAGAACTTCGTGCGCACGATGATCGAGCTGGAATCCCGCCGGGACACCCTCGACGTCGTCGACGACCAGCGCGGACAGCCCACCTGGAGCGCCGACCTGGCCGCCCGGATCGCCGACCTCGGCCCCCGCCTCGGCCGGGACGAGAGCGCGCACGGCGTCTTCCACGGCACCAACTCCGGCGCGGCCACCTGGTGCGAGCTGGCCCGCGAGGTCTTCCGCCTGCTCGGCGCCGACCCGGAGCGGGTGCGCCCCACCACCAGCGAGGCGTTCGTCCGCCCGGCCCCCCGCCCCGCCTACAGCGCCCTCGGGCACGACCGGTGGTCACAGGTCGGCCTGGAACCGCTGCGGGACTGGCGGGAGGCCCTGCGGGAGGCACTGCCGCTGATCCGCAAGGAGATGTCCGCCTAGGGCTCGCCCAGGGCGCGACGTACCCGCACCGCCGCAGGGCGGCCGACGGCTCACCGAGCTCGTCGGCCGCCCTGCGGCGTTTCGCGGCACACCGGGGCTCGCCGATCCTTGTGGCGGAGCTCAGCCGTGGGTCTTGGCGAGCAGTTCCAGGACCTCGGCCGTGGTGCCGGACTCGCCGAGTCGCGGGAAGATCCGCTCGACGCTGCCGCGGTGCGCCTCGGGGTCGGCGTCGGCCATGGCGTCGGTGGCGAGCGTGACGTGGTAGCCGTGGGCGTAGGCGTCGCGGGCGGTGGACTCCACGCCGATGCTGGTGGCGACGCCGGTCAGCACGATCTGGGTGATGCCGCGGCGGCGCAGCTGGACGTCGAGGTCGGTGCCGTGGAAGGCGCTCCAGTTGTGCTTGGTGACGTGGATGTCGCCGTCGTGGCCGGACAGCTCGTCGACGACGACGTCCCAGCCCTCCGGGAAGGCCAGGCCGCGCGCCTGGCGCTCGGTACGGCCCGGGACGGCGTCGGCGAAGTCGGCCGCGAAGGAGACCCGGACCAGGACCACGGGCAGCTCCTGGGCGCGGAAGGCGTCGGCGAGCTCGGCCGTGCGGGCCACCACCTCGGCGCCGGAGTACGGCTGGGTGGGCATGGCCACGATGCCCTGCTGGAGGTCGATGACGACAAGAGCGGTACGAGGGTCGAGGGTGCTCAGAGACATGGGGTGGATCAGGCCTTTCCGGAGGCTTGACGGGGTTGGGGGGTGAGCCGGGCCAGGGAGCGGTCCGGCAGCGTGATCGCCAGCAGCAGTGCGGAGCCGGCGAGCATGAACAGGGCCAGGCCGTGCAGCCCGCCCGTGTCGGCGCGGTGCGGGAAGAACGCCGCGGTGGCGGCGGAGGCACCCAGCGCGCCGAGGTACATGAAGGTGCGCAGCAGCCCGGCGGCGGAGCCGATGCGCTCCGGGTCGGCCTGCCGGTACAGCGCGGTCTGTCCGGCGAGCCCGAGCAGGCCCTGCGGTATGCCCAGCAGCGCGCCGACCGCGAGCAGCAGCCACACCGGGCTGCCCGCGCCGACCGGCAGCAGGGCCGCGCAGCCGGCGATCTGCAGCGCCGAGCCGACGAGCAGCTTGCCGCGCACCGCCTCACGGCGTCCGGTGAGCGTGGAGACGGTGAGCGCGGCGACCGACAGTGGCAGCAGCGCGAGTCCTGCGGTGGAGGCGCTGAGCCCGCGGCCCTGCTCCAGCCACTGCGTGTAGCCGTACAGGAAGGCGTACGAGGTGGTGTACGCGAGGAGCTGGCGCAGATAGGTCAGGATGAGCGGGACGTTGCCGCCCAGGACGCGCAGGTCGACGAACGGGCCCGCCACCCGCAGCTCCCGGACCGTGAAGACGGCGGCCGCGACGAGGGTCAGGACCGGCAGGTACCAGCGGTCGAGCCGCGGGCCCATCAGGAACAGCATCAGCAAGACCAGGAGGACGGCGAACAGGGCCATCCCCGGCAGGTCCATGCTCTGGCGCCGTTGCGAGGTCTTCGTCCGCGGCAGCCACTTGACGCCTAGTACTGCAATCACAGTTATGGGTCTGGTGTGATTGAGTGTCCTGGTGTCTGTGGATCTTGGTGTGTGTCAAGTCGAGTCATGGCGTGAGGTGTTGTCGGGGTTACACGCGCGGTTCGCTGCGCGGTTTGCCCGCTCGGAGCCGCGGGGCCGGGCGCTGGAGTACATGGCCGGGCTGATTGCGCCGTTGGAGCGAAAGAATGGCTGGTCGCTGGCGGAACGAGCCGGTGAGGCACATCCGATCGGGATGCAGCGACTGCTCGGCGAGGCTGACTGGGACGCTGATGGGGTCCGCGATGACGTGCGGGACTTCGTCGTGGAGAGCATCGGCGACAAGGACGCGGTGCTGATCGGTGACGACACCGGGTTCTTGAAGAAGGGCACCAGGTCGGCCGGCGTGCAGAGGCAATACTCCGGCACTGCGGGGCGGACGGAGAACTCCCAGATTGGCACCTTCCTCGCCTATGCCTCCCGGCGGGGGCGGGCGTTGATCGATCGGGAGTTGTATCTGCCGAAGTCCTGGACGGACGACCGGGTGCGGTGCCGGGCTGCCGGCATCCCGGACGATGTGCCGTTCGCTACGAAGATCGAGCACTTCCAGGCCATGCTCCAGCGGGCACTGGACGCGAAGGTGCCGTTCGCGTGGGTGACCGCGGACGAGGCATACGGACAGGTCAAGCGACTGCGGTACTGGCTGGAGCAGCGCGCGGTCGCGCACGTGCTGGCGACCAAGGTCAACGACACCGTCATCACCACCCGGGGCGCGGAGGTCCGGGTCGATGCCCTGGTGGCCGGCCTGCCGCGGCAGGCGTGGAAACGCGTGTCGGCAGGGGCCGGCGCCCATGGACAGCGGTTCTATGACTGGGCCCGGGTGCCGATCCGGATCTGGTGGGAGAACGGCTTCGGCCACTGGGTACTGGCCCGCCGCAGCCTCACCGATCCCACCGAGATCGCCTACTACGTCTGCTACGGCCCGGTCGGCACACGGCTGAGGGACCTGGCCCGGGTGGCCGGAGCCCGGTGGCAGGTCGAGGAATGCTTCCAGGCCGCAAAGAACGAGTGCGGCCTGGACCACTACCAGGTCCGCCGCTACGACGCCTGGTACCGGCACATCACCCTGTCCATGGCCGCCCTCGCCGCACTGACCGCCATCCGCGCCCAGGAACTGCCAAAGGGGGCAACGATCTTGGACAAACCCGCCTGATACCGCTGTCCGTCGCAGAGATCCGCCGCCTAATCGGACTGCTCCTCCACCCACAACACCTCACCCCGACGCACCATCTGCACTGGTCATGGTGGAGACGGCTCAGCCAGACACGCGCTCGCCACAGCCACTACAAACGCCGAGGCCAGACCCCATAACTGTGATTGCAGTACTAGGACCAGGCAGGCCGCGGACAGGGGCACGTTGAGGGTGAACACCAGGCGCCAGCCGCCGGCGCCGATCAGCAGCCCGCCGAGCGTGGGGCCGATCACGGCCACGGTCTGGCCGGACACGGCGAGCGCGGTCAGCACCCCGGCCGGGCTGTCCTGCCCGGTGCGCTCGGCCTCGCTCCGGGTCAGCCGCATCGCCGCCGGATACGCCGCCGACGTGCCGAACCCGAGCAGTACCCGGGCCGCGATCAGCACGCCCAGCGAGGGCGCCAGCGCGCCCATCAGGCCCGCGATGCCCACCAGACCCGTACCGGCGAGGTAGAGCCGGCGCGGCCCGTACAGGTCCACGAGCCGCCCGATCACCGGCTGGCCCACGGCGGTCGCCAGGTACAACGCGGTGACCAGCCACACCGTCTCGGCGGGCGGGGCCCCGAAGGCGATGCCGATCGGCACCAGGGCCACCGCGATCATCGAGGAGTTGATCGGGTTCAGCACGGAACCCAGGACCATCGGCGCGATCAGCCGCCGGTCGAACCCCGCGGGGGCCGTGCGGGTGGCCTCGCCGGCGTGTCCGGTGAGCCTCGGTATCACGGGCGTGACAGCCGTTCGAGCAGCTCGATCGCGGTGACGAGGGTCTGCCGTTCTTCCTCGGTGTACCGCTCCTGGAAGGCGCGGGCCAGCCACTCGTCACGTGCCTGCCGGTTCCCCTCGACGCGTGCCTGGCCCGCCTCGGTCAGGGTGACCAGCTGTCGACGGCCGTCGGTCGGGTCGGGACTGCGGCGGATCAGCCCCTGCTGGTCGAGCGCGGCCAGGGTGGCGGCCATCGACTGCGGACGCACCCCTTCGGCGGAGGCCAGCGCGCTGGCCGTGGCCGCGCCGTGCTTCGACACCAGCGTGAGCGCCGACTCCTGCGACGGGGTGAGGTCCGCGTCCCGGGCGACCTCCCGGATACGGCGGCGCAGCCTGCTGAACATCACGCGCAGGTCGCGCGCGGCGCGGGTCGCGGAATCGGTGATCTCTGCCATGCGGTTCACCCTAGAACCGTCAGCGGAAACTGTCCAGGCAAAACTGTTAAGTCCGAACTGAAGATCTCGTACGAGGCGGCGGCTGGCTACGCTGGCCGGGTGCGCCTCCTCCTGACCTCCGACACGCACCTGCCCGCGCGGGCCAGACGGCTCCCGGACCAACTCCTCGCCGAACTCCCACGCGCGGACGTCGTGCTCCACGCCGGCGACTGGATCGACGAGGCCACCCTCGACCTGCTGGAGAGCCACAGCCGCCGGCTGATCGGGGTGTACGGCAACAACGACGGCCCCGGACTGCGCGCCCGCCTTCCCGAGATCGCGTACGCCGACCTGGGCGGCCTGCGCTTCGGGGTGGTCCACGAGACCGGCCCCGCCCAGGGTCGCGAGGCCCGCTGCGCCGCCCGCTTCCCCGACCTGGACGTCCTGGTCTTCGGGCACAGCCACATCCCCTGGGACACCACGGCACCGGGCGGCCTGCGGCTGCTCAACCCCGGCTCGCCCACCGACCGGCGCCGCCAGCCGTACTGCACCTACCTGACCGCGACCGCCGCCGACGGCACGCTCACCGAGGTCACGCTGCACCGGCTGCCGCCCCGCTGAGCGGGCAGTGCCCTGGCCCTGGCCTCGCTGATGCTCACCAGCGGCACCGCGGGGGACCGGTACGGGCACCGGCGGGTCGTCCTGGCCGGCCTCGTCGTCCTCGGCGCCGGATCGCTGCTGTGCGGGCTCGCCCCGGGGTTGCCGTCACCGGTGTCGCCGGGTGCGCCTCCTTCGCTGTCGTCGCGCGATCAGCCAGGCGAGCAGGGCCACCGCCAGCAGGGTGGCCGCCCGTTTGGCCACCGGGAGTCCCGCCGTGCGCAGCAGGTCGAGGGGCTCTGGCTCCTCCTCGTCGAGGACGGGCTCGTCCTGCGGCCGCTCGGTCAGCCGTTCCGCCAGGCACGCCGCGAACTGGCCCACCAGCCGGTCGCCCACCTCCGCCAGCACCCCGCGGCCGAACTGGGCGGGACGTCCGGTCACCGTCAGGTCGGTGCGGACCGACACCGCCGTACCGCCGTCGCATTCGCTCAGCGTGCCGGTGACCGTCGCCCTGGCCGTGCCCTGCCCCCGGGTCTCCCGGCCGCTCGCCGCCAGGACGATCCGGTGTGCCGACTCGTCCTGCTCCTCGAAGACCGCGGTGCCCCGGTAGGTCACGGTGACCGGGCCGACCTTGACCTTCACCGAGCCGGTCACGGTCTTGCCGTCGTACTCCTCCACGACCGCGCCGGGCAGGCAGGGCGCGACCCGTTCGATGTCGAGGAGTGCGTGCCAGGCGTCGTCGACCGGCACGGGGACGGTGAACTCGTGGTGCAGCTCCATGGCTTGCTCCTCCTCGCACTCAGGGCGCGACCGGGTGGTGGATGGCCCCGGCGGTCTTGGCCAAGGGCGTACCGCTGCCGCCCCAGCGCAGGGCGACGATCTCGGCGGCGACGGACACCGCGACCTCCTCCGGAGTGCGGGCGCCGAGGTCGAGGCCGAGGGGCGAACGCAGCCGGGCCAGCTCGGCCTCGGTGAGACCGGCCTCGGCCAGCCGGGCGCGCCGCTCGTCGTGGGTACGGCGGCTGCCCATCGCCCCGATGTAGGCGGCCGGCCGGCGCAGCGCCTCCTCCAGCAGCGGCACGTCGAACTTGGGGTCGTGGGTGAGGACGCAGATCACCGTGCGGTCGTCGGTCTCCGTACCGCTCAGGTAGCGGTGCGGCCAGTCGACGACGACCTCGACGCCGGCCGGGAACCGCTTGGGCGTGGCGAAGACCGGGCGGGCGTCGCACACGGTGACCCGGTAGCCGAGGAAGTCGCCGATCCGGGCCACCGCGGCCGCGTAGTCGATGGCCCCGAAGACCAGCATGCGGGGCGGCGGCGCGAACGACTGGAGGAAGACGGTGACCGCGTCCTCACGGCGTTCCCCGTGCGGGCCGTAGTGCCGTAGCACCGAGGCGCCGAGGGCGAGTTCGCCGCGCGCGTCGGCGGTGACCGCGACATCGAGCTCGGCCGTGCCGAGGGTGCCGGCCTCGGTGTCCGGCCAGACGGCCAGCGCGGCCCCGCGCGGGGCGGGCCCGTCGACCACCGTGGCGACGGTCACCGGCTCGCCCTCGGCGACGGACGCGGCGACCGCGCCGAACACCGGGTCCGTCGCCGCAGTGACCGGCCGCACCAGCAACGTGATCTCGCCGCCGCAGGTCAGCCCGACCGCGAACGCGTCCTCGTCGCTGTAGCCGAACGTCGCCAGCCGCGCCTCCCCGCTCGCCACCACCTCCTGCGCGAGCTCGAACACCGCCCCCTCCACACAGCCGCCGGAGACACTGCCCACGACCTCGTCGTCGCCCCCCACCGCCATGGCGGCACCGGGCTCGCGCGGCGCGCTGCGGCTGACCGAGACGACCGTGGCCAGCCCGAACGGGACCCGGTCCGCATACCAGCGCGCCAGCGCCGGGAGGATCTCACGCACGCTCCGCTCCTCTCGCCCGCCCCACGGCGAACCCGTCGGCCTCCGCCCCGCGCACCACCGCCGCCAGCCGCTCCAGCGCCGCCAGGCTGTGCCCCTCGACGAACGCGTCCACGCTGGGCAGCGCCGCCGCCATCCCGGCCGCCAGCGGTGCGTACCCCGGGCGTGCCTTGCGCGGGTTGGCCCAGATCACCCGGTGCGCAAGGCCGTGCAGCCGGCGCATCTGCGCACCGAGCAGCTCCGGACCGTCCCGTTCCCAGCCGTCCGAGAGCAGTACGACGACGGCGCCGCGCGCCATGCCGCGCTGTCCCCAGCGGTTCAGGAACTCCCGCAGCAGCTCGCCGAGCCGGGTGCCGCCGCGCCAGTCCGGCACCGCCGCCGCCAGTGCCGCCATCGCCAGGTCGGGGTCCCGGTGCGAGAGTTCACGGGTCACCCGGGTCAGCCGGGTGCCGATGGTGAACACCTCCGTCCGGCCGCCGCGCACCGCGGCATGCGCGAACCGCAACAGCGCGTCGGCGTACGGTGCCATCGAGCCGCTCACGTCCACGAGCAGCACGACCCGGCGCGGCCGCGCCACGCGCGCGCGGCGCCGCAGCAGGGCCGGTTCCCCGCCTTGCCGCAGCAACTCCCGTACGGTGCGGCGCGGGTCGACGTCCCCGCGCCGGGCGGGCCGCCGACGGGCGGAGCGCCGGGTCTGCCCGGACAGCGCGAACGCGGCCAGCAGCCGGTTGAGCTGGGCACGTTCGGCGGCGTCCAGCGTGCCGACGTCACGGTGCCGCAGCACCTCGGTGGCGCTGGCGAGCGCGGCCGTCGGCGGCCCGGGCCGCTCCCCCTCGTTCCGGGAACGGCTCCCGGCCGGGGTGTCCCGCGCGACGAACCGCAGCCGGGGCGCGGGAGCGCGCCGCGCCGGCTGCCGGGCGGGCCCGTCCGACGGCCCGAAGTAGGCGGCGAAGACCCGCTCGTACCGCTCCAGGTCGTCGTGGCCTGCGCACAGCGTCGCCCGCCCCGCCCAGTACACGTCGGCACGCACCCCGGGCCGCAGCACCTCCACCGAGCGCAGGAAGGCGTACGCCCGCTCGGTGCTCGCCTCGACCCCCGCCGCCCGCAGCGCCCGGACGAACCCGAGCAGCACGGCGTCCGCCCGCGCCGTCCCCGCGGGGCCCCGCTCTCCCGCCCCGGCCACGGCGGTCACGCTCCCCGGCTCGCCAGGACCGCCGCCAGATCGAGGCCCCGTGCCCGGTCCGCGTCCTCCCGGTACTTCAGCACCGAGCCCAGCGTCTGCACGGCCAGCTCCGCGTCCACCTCGTCCGCGCCCAGCGCGTCCAGGGCCTCGGCCCAGTCGATGGTCTCGGCCACACCCGGCGGCTTGAGCAGGTCCGCGCCGCGCAGCGCCTGCACCAGTGCGGTGACCTGTTCGGCGAGCCGCGCCGACACCCGCGGCAACCGGGTGCGCACGATGGCCAGTTCGCGGGCGAAGGAGGGATGGTCGAACCAGTGGTAGAGGCAGCGCCGTTTCAGGGCGTCGTGCACCTCCCGGGTCCGGTTCGAGGTGAGGACGACCACCGGCGGCACCTCCGCCCGCAGCGTGCCCAGCTCGGGGATGGTGACCGAGTACTCGGAGAGCAGCTCCAGCAGGAACGCCTCGAACTCGTCGTCGGCCCGGTCGATCTCGTCGACCAGCAGGACCGACGGCTGCGTCTGCAGGGCCTGCAGCAGTGGCCGGGCGATCAGGAAGCGCCGGTCGTACAGCTCGCTCTCCAGGCGGTCGGCGTCGCTGACCCCGGTGGCTTCGGCGGCCCTCAGATGCAGCAGCTGGCGCGGGAAGTCCCAGTCGTACAGGGCCTGGGAGGCGTCGATGCCCTCATGACACTGGAGCCGGATCAGCGGTGCGCCGAGCGCCTCGGCCAGGGCGGAGGCGAGCGCGGTCTTGCCCACGCCCGCGTCGCCCTCGCAGAACAGCGGCCGGTGCAGTCTCAGCGCCAGGAAGCAGGTGACGGCCAGCCCTTCGTCGACGAGGTACCCCGTCTCCTCCAGACGGTCCCGCACCTGATCCGGGTCGTGCATGCGGGTGATCGGCGCTCACCCCATTCCGCCGGCCGTCAGCACCGCCCGCCGGGTCAGCACCCGTGCCAGGTGCTCCCGGTACTCGGGCGAGGCCGACAGGTCCTGGGACGGCCGGGTGCCCTCGGCCGCCGCCTCTGCCGCCCGCGCCACGGCCTCGGGGCCGTCGGCACCGGCGAGGGCCCGCTCGGCGGCCGTGGCCCGCACCGGGGTCGAACCCATGTTGGTGAGCCCGATACGCGCCTCGGCGATATGCCCGTCGGCACGCCGGACCAGCGCCGCCACGCCGACGATCGCCCAGGCCTGCGCGACCCGCTGGAACTTCTCGTAGTGGAAGCCCCAGCCCTCCGTCTTCGGGATCCGCACCTCCACCAGCAGTTCGTCGGGCGACAGGGCGGACTGGAGATAGTCCAGGAAGAACTCCCGCGCCGGGATGGTGCGTCGGCCGGCCGGGCCGACCGCGACCAGTTCGGCGTCGAGGGCGAGGGCCACGGCGGGCAGGTCTCCCGCCGGGTCGGCGTGCGCGAGGGAGCCGCCGAGGGTGCCGCGATGGCGTACGGCGGGGTCGGCGACCGTGGCCGTGGCGCCCGCCAGAAGCCCGGCGTACCGGCGCACCAACGGGTCGTGGATGACGTCGTGATGCGTGGTCAGCGCACCGATGGCGAGCGCTTCGCCGTCCTCGCGGACCCCGCGCAGCTCCGGGATCCGCCCGACGTCCACAACCAGTTCGGGGAAGGCGAGCCGCAGCCGCAGCAACGGCAGCAGGCTCTGCCCGCCGGCCAGCACCTTGGCTTCCTCGCCCGCATCGGCGAGCGCGCGCACCGCCTCGTCGACGCTCGCCGGACGGGCGTACTCGAATGCCGGGGGAATCATGCCGACGCCTCCTTCACCGCTCGCCACACCCGTTCCGGGGTGCAGGGCATCCGCACGTCCGTCACGCCCAGCGGACGCAGTGCGTCCACCACGGCGTTGACCACCGCCGGCGTCGACGCGATCGTCCCGGCCTCGCCGACGCCCTTGACGCCCATGGCGTTCGAGGACGCCGGGGTCTCCGTCCGGTCGGTGACGAAGTCCGGCAGGTCCGCCGCCGACGGCACCAGGTAGTCGGCCATGGTGCCGGAGACGAGGTTGCCCTCGTCGTCGTACACGGCCTCCTCGTAGAGCGCCTGGGCGATGCCCTGCGCGAGGCCGCCGTGCACCTGGCCCTCGACGATCATCGGGTTGACGACGCGGCCGACGTCGTCGACGCAGACGTACGACCTGATCCGCGTCCGCCCGGTCTCCGTGTCCACCTCGACCGCGCACAGGTGGGTGCCGTGCGGGTAGGAGAAGTTCTCCGGGTCGACCACGGTCTCGGCGTTGATGGACGGTTCGACGCCGTCGGGCAGGTCGTGGCTGGTGAACGCCTCGAAGGCGATCTCCTGGATGGTCCTGCGGGCCTCCGGGGAGCCCTTCACGGAGAACACGCCGTCCGTGAACTCCAGGTCCTGCTCGCTCGCCTCCAGCAGATGCGCGGCGACCTTGCGGGCCTTGGCGACCACCTTCGTCGCCGCCCGGTGCACGGCCTCGCCGCCGACCGCCAGCGACCGCGAGCCGTAGGTGTCCATGCCCTGCGGGGCGGCCCTGGTGTCGCCGTGCACCACCTCTACGTCGTCGAACGGCACCCCCAGCACGTCGGCCGCGATCTGGCTCCAGCAGGTCACATGCCCCTGCCCGTGCGGGCTGGTGCCGGTGACCACCTCGACCTTGCCGGTGGGCAGCATCCGGATGCTCGCCGCCTCCCAGCCGCCGGCCGCGTACCTGAGGTCCCGCAGCACCCGGCTGGGTGCGAGGCCGCACATCTCCGTGAAGGTCGACACGCCGATGCCGAGGCGTACGGCGTCACCGCGCTCGTTGCGCTTCTGCTGCTCGGCGCGCAGGTCGTCGTACCCGAACAGGGCGAGGGCCTTGCCGGTGGCCGCCTCGTAGTTGCCGCTGTCGTAGGTCAGCCCGGCGATGGTGGTGTACGGGAACTCCTCGTGCCGGATCCAGTTCCGGCGCCGCAACTCCACCGGGTCCAGGCCGAGTTCGGCGGCCAGCTCGTCCATGATCCGCTCGATGGCGAAGGTCGCCTCCGGGCGGCCGGCGCCGCGGTAGGCGTCGGTGGGGGTACGGGTGGTGAAGACGCCCGTGCAGGTGAAATCGTAGGCGTCCATCTTGTAGATACCCGGGTACATGAACGCGCCGAGGATCGGGATGCCCGGGGTGACCAGCATCAGATAGGCGCCCATGTCGGCGAGCAGGTCCACCTTCAGGCCGAGCAGCTTCCCCTCGCGGGTGGCGGCGATCTCGACGTCCTGGATCATGCCGCGGCCGTGGTGGGTGGCCAGATAGCCCTCGGAGCGGGACTCGGTCCACTTCACCGGGCGGCCCAGCCTGCGGGCGACCGCGAGGGCGATCGCCTCCTCGCCGTACACCTGGAGCTTGGAGCCGAAGCCGCCGCCCACGTCCGGGGCGATCACCCGGAGCTTCTGCTCGGGGATCCCGGTGACCGTGGCCAGCATGATCCGCAGGATGTGCGGGATCTGGGTCGCCGAGTAGACCGTGTACTCGCCGGAGGCGGCGATCGGCGTCACCACGACCGCGCGCGGCTCCATGGCGTTGGGGATCAGCCGCTGCTGGTGGTAGCGGCGCCTGAGCGTGACCTCGGCGCGCTGCCGTACCGAATCGAAGCTCTCGCCGGTGGCGAGCGGCCAGGTGTAGCAGCGGTTGGTGCCCTTGTCGGAGTGGACCAGCGGGGCGCCGTCGGCGAGCGCGGCCTCCAGGCCGAGGACCGGGGGCAGCGGGTCGTAGTCGACCTCGATCGCCTCCAGCGCGTCGGCGGCCGCGTACCGGTCGCGGGCGACCACGACGGCCACCGGGTCGCCGGCGTAGCGGACCTCGTCGACGGCGATGGGCGGGTGGTCCGGCAGGACGATGTCCTCGGTCACCGGCCAGGCGCAGGGCAGCGAGCCCAGCCCCTCGGCGAGGTCGGCGCCGCTGAACGCGGCGACCACACCGGGGCGTTCGAGGGCGGGGGAGACGTCGACACGGGTGATGCGGGCGTGCGCCATCGGGCTGCGCAGCACGGCCAGCTGGAGCAGTCCGGCGACCTGGATGTTGTCGGTCCAGTTGGTCTGGCCGGTGATCAGCCGGGCGTCCTCCTTGCGCAGCCGGGCGCGGCCGACCTCGTGTTCGACGGCCTGGTCGGTCATGCCGTGACCTCCTCGCCGACCTGGCGCCCGGAGGCGTCCTGCCGTCCGGGGCCGTCCTGCTGTCCGGCGGCGGCCAGCACCGCGCGGACGATGTTCTGGTAGCCGGTGCACCGGCACAGATTGCCCTCCAGGGCCTCCCGCACCTCGTCGGAGGTGGGGTGCGGGTTCTCGCGCAGCAGATCCCGTGCGGCCATGATCATGCCCGGGGTGCAGTAGCCGCACTGCAGACCGTGCCGTTCGTGGAAGGCGTGCTGGAGCGCGGTCCACTCGCCGTCCTTCGCCAGCCCCTGGACGGTGGTCACTGTGGAGCCGTCCGCCTGTACGGCGAGGACCGAGCAGCTCTTGACGGTCGTCCCGTCCAGTTCGACCGTGCACGCACCGCAGTTCGAGGTGTCGCAGCCGATCGGGGTGCCGGTCAGACCGAGACGGTCGCGAAGGTAGTGGGCCAGCAGCAGACGGGGTTCCACCTCGTCCTCGTAGGGCGTGCCGTCCACGTTCACCTTGATGTGGGTCATATGCCCTCCAGGCCGTGCGGGCGTGAATGAGGAAAACGAGGCAAAAGGGTCACCGTCGCGTGATGTAGGTCACTCTAAGACCGGGCTCTGGAGGCGGCGAGTGCTGCGGCGGCGATTTTGTTGACCATTAATCCATTGCTGTCGAGTGAGCGCCCCTGCTGCACTGCTCCCTGCCCGACGTCACACGGAGAGGACCACCGATGCGCGCTGCGTGCATGTCCACCCAGGAAGGAATCCCGCCCATGCCGAAGGACATCACGCTCAGTGCAACTGCTCAATCTCGGAATTCTCGCGCATGTCGACGCAGGTAAGACCAGTCTGACCGAACGGCTGCTGCACACGGCCGGGGTCATCGACGAGCTCGGCAGTGTCGACGACGGCAGCACCCGGACCGACACCCTCGCCCTCGAACGGCAGCGCGGGATCACCATCAAATCGGCGGTGGTGTCGTTCCCGCTCGACGGGGTGACGGTCAACCTCATCGACACCCCGGGCCACCCGGACTTTATCGCCGAGGTGGAGCGCGTCCTCGGTGTGCTCGACGGTGCCGTCCTGGTCGTGTCGGCAGTGGAAGGGGTCCAGGCGCAGACCCGTGTCCTGATGCGGACGCTGCGGCGGCTGGGTATCCCGACGCTGATCTTCGTCAACAAGATCGACCGGCGGGGCGCCCGGGACGAGGCCGTGCTCGCCCAGTTGGCCCGCAGGCTCGCCGTACCGCATGTCCCGATGGGCCGGGCCGCCGCACTCGGCACCCGGGCCGCCCGGTTCGTGCCCGGCCTCGGCCCGGCCGCGCCGGACACTCTCGCCGACCACGACGACGCGCTGCTCGCCGCCTACCTGGACGGCGGCGTCCCCGACGGCCGGCTGCGCGCCGCCCTCGCCGACCAGACCCGCCGGGCCCTGGTCCATCCGGTGTACTTCGGCTCCGCGGTCACGGGCGCCGGGGTGCCCGAGCTGATCGCGGGCATCGAGCGGCTGCTCCCGGTCGCCGACGGCGACCCGAGCGGCCCGTTCTCCGGCACGGTCTTCAAGGTGGAGCGGAGCCCGGCGGGCGAGAAGGTCGCCTATGCGCGCATCTTCTCCGGCACCCTGCGGGTACGTGAGCGGATCCCGTTCGGGAGTGGTGGAGGGGAAGGCGGCGCTGCCGGCGTCCGTGCGAGGGACGGCGTCGGCGACCGCGACGACGGGCAGGCGGGTCGGCGCCCTGTCGGCCGGCGAGTCACCGGCGGCCCGGCGGAAGGCCGGGTCACCGGGCTCGCCGTGTTCGACCGGGGCGGCGAACTCCGGCAGGACAGTGCCCGGGCCGGGCGGATCGTCAAGCTGTGGGGGCTCGGTGGTATCCGGATCGGTGATGCACTCGGACAGCCGGGACAGGCGTACCGGCACCACTTCGCGCCCCCGACCCTGGAGACCGTCGTCGTCCCCGGGTCCGGCACCGACCGGCGCTCGCTGCATGTCGCCCTCACCCAGCTCGCCGAGCAGGACCCGCTGATCGACGTCCGGCACGACGAGGTACGGCAGGAGACCTCCGTCTCCCTCTACGGCGAGGTGCAGAAGGAGGTCGTCCAGGCGACCCTCGCCGACGAGTACGGCCTCCATGTCACCTTCCGGGAGACCACCACCATCTGCGTCGAGCGGATCAGCGGTACGGGGGCCGCGGTCGAGTTCAACAAGAAGGACGGCAACCCGTTCCTGGCGACCGTCGGCCTGCGGGTGGAGCCGGCCCCGGTCGGCGCGGGCGTCGGCTTCCGGCTGGAGGTGGAGCTGGGCTCGATGCCGTACGCCTTCTTCAAGGCCGTCGAGGACACCGTGCGCGAGACCCTCGGCCAGGGGCTGCACGGCTGGCGGATCCCCGACTGCTCGGTCACCATGACCCACTCCGGCTACTCGCCCCGGCAGAGCCATGCCCACCAGGGCTTCGACAAGAGCATGTCGAGCACCGGACACGACTTCCGGGGGCTGACCCCGCTCGTGCTGGTCGAGGCGCTGCGGCGGGCCGGTACCGGGGTGTACGAGCCGATGCACCGGTTCCGGCTGGAGGCCCCGGCGGACACGCTGGGCGCGCTGCTGCCCGTGCTCGCCCGGCTCGGCGCGGTGCCGCAGCGGACCGGGACGCAGGGGCCGCTCGCCGTCCTGGAGGGCGCGGTCCCCGCGGCCCAGGTGCACGAACTGGAGCAGCGGCTCCCGGGGCTGACCCGCGGCGAGGGCGAGTTGGAGAGCGCGTTCGATCACCACGCGCCCGTGTCACGCGGTGCGGTCCCCGGTCGCGCACGCACCGACCACAATCCGCTCAACCGCAGGGAGTACCTGTTGAAGGTGACCGGTCGAGTGGCCGGCTGAGCACCAAGTGCCAGGCAGGTATTCAACTTACTCATGAGTCAGAAGTATTGACGGTATCCGGAAAGCACCTGACTGTAATGAGCATGACGAGTATCCGGGCGCGTTTGGTCGTTGTCCTGGTTGTCCTCTGTGGATTCCTCGCGGTGGCGGGCGTCCCGTCCGCCACCGCTGCCACCCCGTCCGACTCCCTCTGGTTCGACGGCACCTCCCTCACCGTGCAGAACGGCCGTTTCGTCGACGGCCAGGGCCGTGAAGTGGTGCTGCGCGGCTACAACGTCTCCGGCGAGACCAAGCTGGAGGAGAACAGCGGCCTGCCGTTCGCCTCCGTCGCCGACGCGAAGAAGTCCGCCACCGCGCTGCGCGCCCTCGGCGGCGGCAACGCGGTCCGCTTCCTGCTCTCCTGGGCGCACGCCGAACCCGTGCAGGGCCAGGTCGACACCACCTACCTGGCCGCCGTGACCGCGCAGATGCAGGCGTTCCTCGACGCCGGCATCCGCGTCTTCCCCGACTTCCACCAGGACCTGTACTCCCGCTACCTGTTCAACTCGGGCAGCTGGTACACCGGCGACGGCGCCCCCAAGTGGGCGGTGGCGCTGGGGAACTACCCGGCCGAGTCGTGCGGCATCTGCCTCTTCTGGGGCCAGAACATCACCCAGAACGCGGCTGTCCAGGACGCCCAGTACGACTTCTGGCACAACAACTACGGCCTCCAGGACTACTTCCTGGCCACCGCCCAGACCACGATGACGTACCTGGCCGGGCATCTGACGTCCGACGAGTTCGCGGGCGTCGTCGGCTTCGACCCCTACAACGAGCCCTACGCCGGCTCCTACGACTCCGGGGAGACCTCCCGCACCTGGGAGCAGAACCGGCTGTGGCCCTTCTACCAGAAGTTCCGGGCCCGGATGGACGCCGCCGGCTGGACCGGCAAGCCCGCCCTCATCGAGCCCAACCTCTACTGGAACGGCAACGTCACCAACCAGGAGGGCGGCCTGCTGGACGTGGGCACGCTCGGCTCGCGCTATGTCTTCAACACCCACTTCTACGACCAGAAGGCGATCTCCGGCATCCTGATGTGGGGCAACGCCTCCGACGGCCAGTACTCCACCGACTTCGGCACCATTCGCGACCGTGCCTCGGCCTCTGGCACCACGGCGGTCGTCAGCGAGTTCGGGCATCCACTGTCCGGCACCACCTCCGGCAAGGCGCCCACCGTCGACAAGGCCATGTACCAGGCCCTCGACTCCCGCCTCCCCGGGTCGACCTGGTGGTCCACCCCGGCGTCCTCCGGTCCGGTGCTGTCCGGCACCCAGTGGCAGTGGGACATCTACAACGGCCGGCACCACGAGCTGATGAACGACAACGCCGGCAAGGTCCTCACCTCCGGTGACGCCTGGAACGACGAGGACCTCTCGGCCGTGAACATGAACGACTCCGGTACGGTGACGCTCCGTCAGGACGCCCGGCTGCTCGACCGGATCTACCCCGGCGCCACCTCGGGCTCCACCCTCGCCTTCACCTACGAGGACCGCTCCCGGGACGGCTCCACGACCCTGACCTGGAACCCGGTGCCCAGCTCGCTGCCGAACGTGGCCGCGCTGGTCGGCTCCGGACAGTACGCCGTCCAGGTCTGGCGCTCCAGCAGCGCCACCGCACCCACCGAACTCCACCTCCCCGCCTCCTTCCCGACCGCGTCCACCACCGTCGTCTCCGACCTCGGTACGGCGTACGCACCCCCGTCGTACACCTCCTCGACCCCGGTCGGTGTGGCGGTCGAACCGGGCGGAACGGGCAGCCGCCGACTGCTGCTCACCGACTCGGACTCCGGCGTGCTGCACTTCGCGCTGGTGACCAACGGGGCGACCTCGCCCAGCTCCACCGCGCTGAACGCGGCCAAGTCCGAGCTGGCCGCCTGGGTCGCGTCGAAGTTCTGAGCGTTCTGAGTGCTCTGAGCGTTCTGGGCAACGCTTCGGCCTCCGGGGTGCCGCGCATCCCGGAGGCCGAAGTCCGTGCGGGTCCTGCCGGACCGTCAACTCGTGGACGCACCGGTCCAGTCGGCCGGTACATGGCCGAGCCGGACGCGCTGCGGGTGGTCGCCCACCGGGACCGAGAGCACCTTCTCGCCCGTCGCGAAGTCGATGGCCGTCACCTGGTCGGCGCCCGCCTCGGAGATGATGCAGTCCTTGCCGTCACCGCTCACCGTCGCCCAGTACGGGGTCGACGCGGTGATGAGCGGGCCCTCCTGGAGGGTGGCCCGGTCGACGACGGTGGCGTAGTTGTCCATCGTCCCCGCGACGCACAGCTTGGTGCCGTCCGGCTTCATCGAGATGCCGTGGTGGCGGGAGTCGAGGAGCCAGGTGGTGCGGTCCGTGCTGGTCGCCGGGTTCACCGGCAGCGTCTTCACCCGGGTGATCTTGTCGCTGGCGATGTCGTACTCCAGGAAGCCGTTGAAGAACGACACCTGGAAGTACATCTTCGACCAGTCGGGGGTGAAGGCGGCGGGCCGCACCGCGTCGGAGAAGTCGGTCAGACCGATCGCGTCCAGCCGGGAGCGCATGTCGATGGTCTTGACCTGCTTGTAGGTGGTGGCGTCGGCCACGGTGATGTGGCGGTCGCCCTTGGTCCAGTCCCAGGCCGGGTCGTCGAGCGAGGTGGTGACCTCGCCGATCGCCATGTTCCAGATGTACTTGCCGTCGGGGCTGAAGACGTTCTCGTGCGGCTTGTCACCGGTGGCGAACTCGCCCAGTTCCTTACCGGTGTTGATGTCCAGCACCTGCACCTTGTTCGCGGTGGACGCCGAGACCGCGACCTTGCTGCCGTCGGGGGAGACGGCCATGTGGTCGGCCCGGTAACCGGCCACCGGGAAACGCCAGTTGACCTTGTCGGTGGCCAGGTCGATGGAGACGACGTCCGCGAAGCTCGGCCGGGAGACCACCACGGACTTCCCGTCCGGTGTGGAGTACATGTCGTCGGCGTACTGGTCGTGGCCCTGTCCGACCTCGTTGCGGATCGACGTGTAGTAGATCCACTTGATCGGGTCGGCGTTGATCTCCGCGATCCGCGCGTCCTTGTCCGGGATCACGTTGATCTGGCCCACCTTGGCGAAGTCCCCTGAGGACTTCAGCACGGTCGCGGTGCCGTCCCAGTTGTTGCCCACGAACAGCACCTCGCGCAGCGAGGCGTCGGCGGAGTGGGCGGCGGTGGCGGGCGCGGCGACGGTCAGGGCGAGGGCGGCGGCTACGGAGCAAAGGTGCCTGGGTCTGAAGGCAGGCATGACTGCTCTCTCCTCTGATGGGGGGTGTGGGGGCGCGCGTGCAGTATCGGGTCGCGGAATCTGAACACGGGCGCGTTCAAAACGAACTTACTGAAAAGTAAGGAGGGGTGGGCCTACTCCACAAGAGGCGTACACGACAAAATTGGCCAACGGGTGGACGACGGAGGGGGCGGTCTTGGCGGGCAGGATCAAGGCACCGACGGGTCGTTACGGCGGCCGGTCCGCCGAGGAACGCAAGGCCGAGCGGCGTTTGCGCTTCCTGGAGGCGGCGCTCCGGCTCTTCGGTGACGCACCGGGATTTCGCGCTACCACCGTCGCCGCGCTCAGTCAGGCGGCGGGGCTGTCGACCCGTCAGTTCTACGAGGAGTTCCAGACCCTGGAGGATGTGCTCGCCGCGTTGCACCTGGAGGTCAACGGGTGGGCCGAGCGGGCGGTGGTGGAGGCGTTCGCCGAGGCGGAGCCGCTGCCGCTGGTCGAGCGGGTGACGGTGCTGTTCCGGGCCTACGCCCGTGACGTCACCTCCGACCCCCGCCGTATCCGTATCGCCTTCGTCGAGATCATCGGGGTCAGTCCCCGGCTGGAGGAGCAGCGGCTGGCGCGGCGGGCGCGGTGGGTGGAGCTGATATGCACCGAGGCGAACGCGGCGGTGGCGCGGGGCGATGCGGCGCCGCGTGACTACCGGCTGGCCGCGACGGCGTTCATCGGCAGCGTGAACGGGTTGCTGCACGACTGGAGCGCGGGGTGGGTGGACGCGAGCCTGGACGAGGTCGTGGAGGAACTGGTGCGGCTGTTGCTGGGGATCCTGCGGCCGGACGGGTGGACGCCGGGGGGCTCCCGGTAGTCCTTCGGGCGCGGATGCGAACGGCCGCTGGAGAAGGGCGACTTCACGCCTGTCACATCCGTTGACTTCACCCTCTGGCGGCTCTACGGTCGGCGCGCGACTTGTTCGGGACACCGACATCCGTTCGGAATGTCGAACGCGGTTGAGTCGCAACCCCTCTCGTGCACCCCCGTGGAGGAGCCGCATGTACCCCCCGCCCCGATCGACCGGCAGCAGTCTCGTACGACACCTGTGGACCGCTGCCGTACGCACGCTCGCCCTTGCCCTGACGGCCGCCGCCGCGCTCCTCTTCGCCACGCCGGGACCGGCCCGGGCGGCGACGGTCGCCCAGGTCTCGGTTCCCACCGCTCCGATGGGCTGGGCCTCCTGGAACAGCTTCGCGGCGAAGATCGACTACGACGTCGTCAAGGCGCAGGTCGACGCGTTCGTCGCGGCCGGTCTCCCGGCCGCCGGCTACAAGTACATCAACATCGACGAGGGCTGGTGGCAGGGCACCCGCGACAGCGACGGCAACATCACCGTCGACACCAGTGAGTGGCCGGGCGGCATGAGCGCCATCGCCGACTACATCCACAGCAAGGGCCTGAAGGCCGGTATCTACACCGACGCCGGCTACAACGGCTGCGGCTACTACTACCCGACCGGCCGTCCCGCCGCCGCCAACACCGGCAGCGAGGGGCACTACGCGCAGGACATGCTCCAGTTCTCCAAGTGGGGCTTCGACTTCGTGAAGGTCGACTGGTGCGGCGGCGACGCCGAGGGCCTGGACGCGGCCACCACCTACAAGTCGATCAGCTCGGCCGTCACCACGGCCGCCGCCACCACCGGCCGTCCCCTCACCCTGTCCATCTGCAACTGGGGCTACCAGAACACCTGGAACTGGGCGACCGGCCTCGGCAGCATGTGGCGGACCAGCACGGACATCTACTACTACGGCGGCACGGCGTCGCAGGCGGCGGTGCTGTCCAACTTCGACCAGACCCTGCACCCGGCGGCCCAGCACACCGGCTACTACAACGACCCGGACATGCTGACGGTCGGCATGACCGGCCTCACCGCCGCCCAGAACCGCACCCACATGGCCCTGTGGGCGATCTCCGGCGCGCCGCTCCTGGCCGGCAACGACCTCACCACGATGACCAGTGAGACCGCCGCCATCCTCAAGAACTCCGACGTCATCGCCGTCGACCAGGACGCGCGCGGGCTACAGGGCGCCAAGGTCGCCGAGGACAGCACCGGTCTGCAGGTCTACAGCAAGGTCCTCGCCGGCACCGGCAACCGCGCGGTCGTGCTGCTCAACCGCACCTCCGCCGCCGCGAACATCACCGCCCGCTGGTCCGACCTCGGCCTGACCGGTGCCTCCGCGACGGTCCGCGACCTGTGGGCCCAGTCGAACCTCGGGTCGTACAGCACCAGTTACACCGCCAGCGTCCCGGCCGGCGGCTCGGTGATGCTCAAGATCAGCGGCGGCACGGAGGCGTCGAGCACCAGCTACAGCGCCTCCTCCACCGGCAAGTACACCGGTGTGAGCGCCGCGAGCACCGGCCTGAACGTCGTCGACGTCGCCTACACCAACACCGGCTCCACCGCCGTCACCGGCACCCTCCAGGTGAACAGCCAGACCGCCACCACGGTCTCCTTCCCGCCGACCGGGTCCTCGCAGGGCACGGTCTCGGTACAGGTCGACCTGAGCAAGGGGTCGAGCAACTCGCTCACCTTCACCGGGAGTTCGCTGCCGACGCTCGGCTCGATCGCGGTCAGCCCGATCCCCGGCACCAACGGCACCCTCCTCGTGGGCGGGGCTTCCAGCCGCTGCGCCGACGTCTACAACAACACCATCACCAACGGCACCCAGGCGGAGATCTGGGACTGCAACGGCGGCCAGAACCAGGCCTGGACGTACACCTCCCGCAAGGAGTTCGTGGTGTACGGCAACAAGTGCCTGGACGCGTACAACAAGGGCACGACCAACGGCACCAAGGTCGTGATCTGGGACTGCAACAGCCAGACCAACCAGCAGTGGACCGTCAACTCCAACGGCACGATCACCAACGTCAACGCGGGTCTGTGCCTGGACGCCTACAACGCGGGCACCAGCAACGGCACCTCGCTGGTGCTGTGGACCTGCAACGGCGGGACCAACCAGCAGTGGAGCCAGAGCTGATCCGGTAGCTCCGCGGGCGCGGCCGGACACTGTCCGGCCGCGCCCGAGCGCGTCCCGGACGGAGCCGCGACGGGCCTTCGGCGGCCGAGAGTTCACATCTCGACCGAAGAGTGTCCCGCCCCCCTCGCCTCACACCCCGAGCTGCCGGGCGGCCGCGTCGACGGTCTGCTCCAGCAGCAGCGCGATGGTCATCGGACCCACGCCGCCCGGCACCGGTGTGATCAGCGAGGCGCGTTCGACGGCGGTGTCGAAGTCGACGTCGCCGACGTTCCCGTCGTTGTAGCCCGCGTCGAGCACCACCGCGCCCGGCTTGATGTCCTGCCCCCGGATCAGCCGGGCGCGGCCGACCGCCGCGACCACGATGTCCGCCTCGCGGACGACCGCCGACAGGTCCCGGGTGCGGGAGTGGCAGTAGGTCACCGTGGCGTCGCGGGCGAGCAGCAGCATGCCGGCCGGCTTGCCGAGGATCGCGCTGCGGCCGACGACCACCGCCCGCTTTCCGGCCGGGTCGACGTCGTACGCGTCCAGCAGGCGCATCATGCCGCCGGGGGTGCAGGAGACGAAGCCCGGCAGGCCGAAGCTCATCGTCGCGAACGACGCGAAGGTCACGCCGTCCACGTCCTTCTCCGGGGCGATCGCCTCGAACGCGGCCCGCTCGTCGATGTGTTCGCCGACCGGATGCTGGAGCAGGATGCCGTGCACGGCCGGGTCGGCCGACAACTCCCGCAGGGCGGCGACGAGTTCCCCGGTCGTCGTGGTGGCGGGCAGGGCCACGTGCCGGGAGGCGATGCCGGTCTTGCGGCTGCGGTTCTGCTTCATCCGGACGTAGGTGACGGAGGCGGGGTCCTCGCCGACCAGCACCGTCGCCAGACACGGCGTGACACCGGTCCGTGCGGTGAGGGCGGCGGCCCTCTCCGCGGTCTCCTCGACGATCCGGCGGGCGACTACGGTTCCGTCCATGATGCGGGCCTGGGCCATGCGGCACACTCCTGAGCTGGTTGCCCTCGATCGCCCAGGCGCACGGCATCCACGGTGCGGACCGCTCCCCGGTGGTGCTCCACCTCAGCGCCAGTCACGGCCCGCCCCCAGGGTAACCGAGCCGCTCAGCGCTTCCGGTGGCAGCGTACGGTCCGCAGGATCGACTGCAGCAGCACTACGGACGCGCGTGGACGCGCCCGGCGGCTGTGTCCCAGCGCGGCCCGCGCCGAGAAGGTCCAGGTCACTCGGGAGCTGACCTGGACCCTCGCGGTCCTTCCGACTATTCGTCGTCCCATGCCTGGATCATGATCTGCTCGGAGATCTTGCCGTCGCGCAGCGTGATCATCGACTCGGCGAGGACCCGGACGCCGTCCCCGTACTGGCAGGACTCGCTGAAGGCGGCCTTGTCGCCCTGCACGATGCACTGGTCCAGCTTGTGCGTCATGTCGCGGCTGTAGACGTCGTCCAGCATCGCGGCGATGTCCTGGCGGCCATGCAGGACCTTGGGATGGCTGGGCTGGGTGTTGCGGTCGACGATACGGATCTCCGCGTCGTCGGCGTAGAGCGCCAGAAGGCTGTTCCCGGTGTTTCCTTCTATGGCCCGGCGCAGTGTCTCGGTGTCGAAGGCGGAACCTGTCGCGGTGTCCATGGTGACCTCCTGCGGGCGCCCGCGACCCGATGCGGAGGGGTCGCGAGAACCCTCACTCCGAGCGTCCTCCGCCCCGCCGGGCTCGGCAAGCGCAGCCCGGGCGCTCCTCCTGACGGGTGAGGCGGAGCGGCCGCCCGTGTCCGGTCCGGCGCCGGGGCCGTTGCTGGAGACATGATCTCAACACGACGTATCGTCGCCGCCGTCGGCCTGGCCGTCGGGGTCACCGGCCTCGCCGCGCCGCTGGCGAACGCGGCCGGCGCGAGCCCGCAGCACACCGGGAAACTCACCGCGCTCGGCGTGCTCGACTCGCTCTCCCGCAGCGACATCCCGGCGCAGTACAAGGACGAGATCCCGAAGGTCTCGGAGCAGGTGCAGGGGCTGAACGGAGTCCACAGGCTCAGCGAACTGCACCAGATCACCGACCTGGCCGCGCCCGTCATGGGCCTGGTGCCGGGCATCGAAGCCTGACCCCGCCCGCACCGTGAGGGCCGTCCCGCAAGGGGGCGGCCCTTCGTCGTACTCAGTGCTCCGAGGCCAGGAACTGGGTCGCCGCCAGCTCCGCGTAGAGCGGGTCCGCCGCCACCAGTGCCCGGTGCGTGCCCACCGCGCGGACCCGGCCCGCGTCCATGACCACGATCCGGTCCGCCATCGTCACCGTGGAGAGCCGGTGCGCGACCACCAGCACCGTGGTCGACCGCGCCACGTCGGCGACCGTGTCCCGCAGGGCCGCCTCGTTCACCGCGTCCAGTTGCGAGGTCGCCTCGTCCAGGAGCAGCAGCCGGGGCCGGCGCAGCAACGCCCGTGCGATCGCGACCCGTTGCCGCTCCCCGCCCGACAGCTTGGTTCCGCGGTGGCCGACCAGCGTGTCCAGCCCCTGCGGCAGCCGCGCGACCAGACCGTCAAGGCGGGTCGTCTTCACCACCCGGGTCACCGCGTCCTCCTCCGCCGCCGGGTTGCCGAGCAGCAGGTTGTCCCGCAGCGAACCGGACAGCACGGGCGCGTCCTGCTCGACGTACCCGATCGCCGAACGCAGCAGGGACAGGTCCCAGTCGGCGAGCGGACGGCCGTCGAGGGTGATGGCGCCGGACTCGGGGTCGTAGAACCGCTCGATCAGCGAGAAGACGGTGGTCTTGCCGGCGCCGGAGGGGCCGACGAACGCCGTCATGCCCCGCGCGGGGACCGCGAAGCTGACCCCGTGGTGGACGTACGGCAGGTCGTCGGCGTAGCGGAAGCGTACGTCGGTGAAGGCGAGGGCGGCCGGTTCGGCGCCGGCCGACGGCAACTCGACGGGTTCCGCCGGGGGTTCGGCGGGCAACTGCAGCGCCTCCTGGATCCGGGCCAGCGCGCCGGCACCCGTCTGGTACTGCGTGACCGCGCCGACGACCTGCTGGATCGGCGACATCAGATAGAAGACGTAGAGCAGGAACGCCACCAGCGTGCCCACCCCGATCGCGCCGGTCGCCACCCGCGCCCCGCCCACCGCGAGCACCGTGATGAACGCCAACTGCATCGCGAGCCCTGCCGTGTTGCCCGCCGCGGCCGACCACTTGGCGGCGCGTACGCTCTGCCGCCAGGACTCCTCGGCGGCCGCGTGCAGCGCGAGCTCCTCCCGGTGCTCGGCGCCCGACGCCTTCACGGTCCGCAGCGCGCCCAGGACCCGCTCCAGCGAGGCACCCATCACCCCGACCGCGTCCTGCGCCCGGCGGCTGGCCCGGTTGATGCGCGGCACGATCGTGCCCAGCACCGTGCCCGCCGCGGCGATCACCGCGAGCGTGACGCCGAGCAGTACCGGATCGACCACCCCCATCATCACCACCGTGGCGACCAGAGTGAGTCCGCCGGTGCCGAGCGCGACCAGCGAGTCCGTGGTGACCTCGCGCAACAGGGTGGTGTCCGAGGTGATCCGGGCCATCAGGTCACCGGGCTCGGTCCGGTCCACGGCGGCGATCCGCAGCCGCAGCAGATACGACGACAGGGTCCGCCGCGCCCCGAGCACCACCGACTCGGCGGTGCGCCGCAGCACGTACGAACCCAGCGCGCCCAACCCGGCGTTGCCGACCACCAGCCCCGCCATGGCGAGCAACTTCCCGGTGATGGAACGGCCATGGGACAGGTCTTCGATCAACCCCCGTGCCACCAGCGGCAGCAGCAGTCCGGTCGCACCCGTCAGCAGTGAGAGCAACGCGCCGGTCAGCAGGGCCCAGCGGTGCGGCCGTACATAGGAGAGGAGCAGCCGGAAGACGGACGGACCGGTCCGCTCGCTCGTGTCTCCCGGGTCTTCCGGGTCTCCCGTGTCTCTCGTCACTTTCGTCGCCGGAACTGCGTCTGCGGTGGTCACGGTGCTCCTCGTCCGGGAGGTGGGCGGCGCCCCCCAGGCTACGACGGCCGCTCCCGGGTCCGGGGCCCGCTCATCTACGGGCGGAACCGATCTGCGCGAGGGTCGCGTCGAGGTCGGCGGGGCGGGGCCGATTGTGGGGCAGCTTCGACAGGACCGCGGCCATCCCGCAGGTGTCGGTGAGCGCCGAGAAGACCAGGCCGCCCGCGACCCCCGCCGACAGCAACAGCCAGGCCGGGTGCAGCTGCCCGAGGGCGAGGCCGGCCAGGACGGCCGAGCCGGCGGTGAGGCGGACCTGGCGCTCCATGGCCCATGTCGCACGGGACCCGCCCCGCGGGCGGTGCAGTGCGTGACCGCGCTCGGCCCAGCCGCGGGTGCCGCCGGTGAGGGTGGCCGCCGGGATGCCGTGCTCGGCGAGGACCGCCCGGGCGTTCTCGGCACGGGCGCCGGAGGCACACACCAGGAGCAGCTCGCCGTCGGCGGCGCGGAGCGCGGGCAGGGCCCGGCGCAGGGCGTCCAGGGGAATGTTGTGGGCGCCCTGCACATGGCCGGAGGCGTACTCGCCCGGCGTGCGGACATCGACGACGGTCAGCTCGGGCAGGCGGGTGAGGGCCTGGTCGGGGGTGAGATCGGGGTTCGGGGGAGTGGTGGGCATCGCGGGTGCGATCCTTCCTTGTGGTGATGAGTGACGGGGTTGCCCGAGGGGCGGGTAAAATACCCCTACGGGTATGTAAGGAGTGGTGTGGTCGTGGAGCTTCAGTTCGAGGGCGATGAACTCAAGTCGGTCCTGAACCGGCTGCGCCGGGCGCAGGGGCAGATCTCCGGAGTGATCAAGATGATCGAGGAGGGCCGTGACTGCGAGGACGTGGTCACCCAGCTCGCCGCCGCCTCGCGCGCCCTGGACCGGGCGGGCTTCGCGATCATCGCGACCGGGCTCCAGCAGTGCATCATCGACCCCGCCCGGAACGGGGCGGACGGCGAGACGACCGAGCAGATGAAGGCCCGGCTGGAGAAGCTGTTCCTCTCGCTGGCCTGAGCGCTCTGTTGGCAGTACCGCGATGTGCCGTCTGCCGTCTGCCGTCTGCCGTCTGCCGTCTGCGGCGCCGTCGTGGCTGGTCGCGCGGTTCCTCCCCCAGCCTTCGGCCGGGGGTACCCCCAGCGCCCCTCCGGGGGCGCTGTCGCTTGGCGCGTCAGGCGACCGCGTCGGCCAGCATGAACGCGGCGACCGCGAGCAGCGCGTACGCGAAGACGCGCTGGAGGGTGCCGGCGGACAGCCGGGCGGCGAGCCGCTTGCCGTCCCAGGCGCCGAGGATCGCGGTCGCGGCGAACGGACCCACGGCCGACCAGTCGACGTCCGCCGCCGAACCGGAGCGAGCCGCGAGCGCGGTGAGCGAGTTGATGGTGATGACCAGCAGGCTGGTGCCGATCGCCATGCGCATCCGCAGTCCCACGACGTTCACCAGGGACGGTACGGCGAGAAACCCGCCGCCCACCCCGAGCACCCCGGTCACCGCGCCGAGACCGGCGCCCGCCCCGGCCACCCGGGAGGCCCGGACCGGTACCGGCCCGCCGGACCGGGCGGCCGACGGCCGCAGCATCCGCAGCGCCGCCACGGCCGCGAGCACCGCGAACGCCCCGGTCAGTGACGCGGCCGGCAGGTGCCGTGAGACCAGTCCGCCGAGCGCGGCGGGTACGATCCCGGCCGCCGCGAACACCGCACCCGCCCGCCACCGCACGGTGCCCGCACGAGCGTGCGCGACGAGCGCGGTGGCCGAGGTGACGGTGACGACGACGAGGCTCGCGGTGGTGGCCGCGGCCGGGGTGAAGCCGAGCAGATAGATCAACGCGGGTACGGCCAGCACACTGCCGCCGCCGCCCAGGGCCCCGAGCGCCAAGCCGGTGACCGCCCCGGCGCCGAGGGCGAGAAGAAGCGCGGTCATTCGGGGGTGCCCTCGACGCTCACCGCGAGTCCCGCCGCACTCCAGGCGCCCATGCCCCCGACGACGTCCACCGCGTCCAGGCCCCGGGCCGTGAGCAGCGCCGCCGCCTGACGGGACCGCCTGCCCGAGCGGCAGATCACGACGATGGGACGGTCCTCGGCGACGGGCGGGAGCGGCGCCCCGGCCGTCAGCGCGGACAGCGGGGTGTGCAGGGCCTGAGGCGCGTGCCCGGCCGCCCAGTCGGCGGCCTCGCGGACGTCCAGCAGGACGGCACCCGCGTCGGTGCGCTCCTGCGCCTCGGCCGGGGTGAGCCGGGCCATCGGCAGCCCGGCCTCGCGGGCCGCGCCGAACCCGTCGTCGACGGCGACCACGTCCCGCCCGGTCGCGTCGAGGAGCGACGCGGCGACCGCGGCCCGCATCCCGCCCGCGCAGTGCACCCACACCGTGCCGCCGGGTATCTCGCCCAGCCGCTCCCGCAGCTGGTGCAGGGGTATGTGGAGGGAGCCGCGGATGTGGTCGCCGGCCCGCTCGGAGTCCCGGCGCACGTCCAGGACGACGACCCCGTCCGTCCCGTGCGCGGCCAGCTCCGTGAACGTGGCCCGGGGGAAGGTGCGCGGGGCTTCCCCCGGCCGGAGCCAGGCCCCGGGTGCGCCGGTGGCGGCCGCGGCCGGGCGGTCGATGCCGACGCGGGCCAGTTCCCGCTGGGCGGCGGCGAGTTGGGCCGCCGACTCGGCGAGGAGGCTCACCGGTCTGCCCCAGGGCAGCAGCCAGGCCAGATAGGTGGCGAGCTGCCCCTCGGCCTCGAAGTTGAACGTCCCGGACACATGCCCCTCGGCGAACGCCACCCGGTTGCGCAGGTCCACGACCCACTCCCCGGCGGCCAGCCGCGCCGCGATCTCCTCGGCATCCGCCGGGCGCGGCGGGGTGAGGTCCACGGGGGCGGGTCCCCTGGAGTTCAGCGGAGCCATGTGCGCGTAGTACGCCGGTATGTCGTCGAGCCCGGCCAGCAGCTCGGCCACGAACGTGTCGACGTCCTTGACCAGTGCCTCGTTGACCGCACGCTCCCGGCCGATGGTGGTCGCGGTGCCCGACGCGTCTCCGGCCGAGCAGAAGCTGCCGAAACCGTGCGTCGGCAGCACCGCCGTCTCCTCCGGCAGCTCGGCGGCCAGCCGGTGCGCCGAGGCGTGCTGCGCCCGGGCCAGCTCGCCGGTCAGCCGGGGCTCCACCAGGTCGGGCCTGCCGACCGTACCGATCAGCAGCGAGCCGCCGGTGAAGACGGCCGTCGCCCGGCCGTTCTCCTCCAGGACGTACGACGTGTGGTGCGGGGTGTGCCCGGGGGTGGCCAGCGCCCGCAGCGCCAGGCCCTCCTCGATCTCCAGTACGTCCCCGTCGGCCACCGCCGTGCGCTCGTACGCCACCCGCGCCCCGGTCGGCACCAGGTACGAGGCCCCGGTCAGGCGGGCCAGCTCCAGCCCGCCGGAGACGTAGTCGTTGTGCACATGCGTCTCGACGACATGGGTGAGCCGCACTCCGCGCCGGGCGGCGGCCTCGATCACCCGGTCGATGTCCCTGGGCGGATCGACCACGACGGCGCTGTGCACCCCGCCCGCCAGATAACCCCGGTTGCCCAGTCCGGGCACTTCGACGGTGTCGACGAAGGACACGGCGGCACTCCTCTCTCGAACCCCGGCTCGGATTACCCCCGGGGGTATGTTCACCACCGTAGCAGAGGTACCCCTGGGGGTATCTGACGGGTGTCGACGGCGCATCGGCGGCGGGTGCGGTGGCCGGCCGGAAAGATCAGGAACGGTCGACGTGCTCCGTGCGGTTACCGATCGGTCACACGTAGGGTCGGGAGGCAGCACGTCAATAGATCGACGGAAGGGTCAGGAGCATGGCGCAGGAAGTACGCGGCGTGGTCGCACCGGGTAAGAACGAGCCCGTGCGGGTCGAGACGATCGTGGTGCCGGACCCCGGGCCGGGCGAAGCCGTCGTACAGGTGCAGGCCTGCGGGGTCTGTCACACCGACCTGCACTACAAGCAGGGCGGAATCAATGACGAGTTCCCGTTCCTGCTCGGCCATGAGGCCGCCGGTGTGGTGGAGTCGGTCGGCGAGGGCGTCACGGACGTCGCGCCCGGCGACTTCGTGATCCTCAACTGGCGTGCCGTGTGCGGGAACTGTCGAGCGTGTCTGCGTGGGCGCCCCTGGTACTGCTTCAACACGCACAACGCGAAGCAGAAGATGACCCTTGCCTCGACCGGGCAGGAGCTCTCCCCGGCGCTCGGCATCGGCGCCTTCGCCGAGAAGACGCTGGTCGCCGCCGGGCAGTGCACCAAGGTCGACCCGGCCGTGTCGCCCGCCGTCGCCGGCCTGCTCGGCTGCGGGGTGATGGCCGGCATCGGCGCCGCGATCAACACGGGCAACGTCGGCCGGGGCGACACGGTCGCCGTGATCGGCTGCGGCGGTGTCGGTGACGCGGCGATCGCAGGGTCCAGGCTGGCGGGCGCAGCGAAGATCATCGCCGTCGACATCGACGACCGGAAGCTGGAGAAGGCGCGCGCCCTGGGCGCCACCCACACGGTCAACTCCCGTGAGAACGACGCGGTCGAGGCGATCCGCGAGCTGACCGGCGGCTTCGGCGCCGACGTCGTCATCGAGGCGGTCGGCCGCCCGGAGACGTACCAGCAGGCCTTCTACGCCCGCGACCTCGCCGGCACCGTCGTCCTCGTCGGCGTGCCCACGCCCGAGATGAAGCTCGAACTCCCGCTGCTCGACGTCTTCGGCCGCGGCGGCGCGCTCAAGTCGTCCTGGTACGGCGACTGCCTGCCCACCCGGGACTTCCCCATGCTGATCGACCTGCACCTGCAGGGCCGGCTGCCGCTGGACGCCTTCGTGACCGAGACCATCCAACTCGACGAGGTGGAGAAAGCGTTCGAGCGGATGCACGGCGGCGACGTGCTGCGTTCGGTGGTGGTGCTCTGATGACCACCCGCATCGAACGCCTCGTCACCGCCGGGCAGTTCACCCTCGACGGCGGCACCTGGGACGTCGAGAACAACGTGTGGATCGTGGGCGACGAACGCGAGGTGATCGTCATCGACGCCGCCCACGACGCCCAGGCCATCGCGGAGGCGGTCGACGACCGCACCCTGAAGGCGATCGTGTGCACCCATGCCCACAACGACCACATCGACGCCGCGCCCGCCCTCGCGGACCTCACCGGCGCCAAGATCTGGCTGCACCCCGACGACCTGGCGCTGTGGAAGCAGACCCACCCCGACCGGGACCCGGACAACCACCTGGCCGACGGGATGGTCATCGAGGCCGCGGGCACCGACCTGACCGTGCTGCACACGCCCGGCCACGCGCCCGGCGCCGTCTGCCTGTACGACCCCGGCCTGGGTACCGTCTTCACCGGCGACACCCTCTTCCAGGGCGGCCCCGGCGCCACCGGACGGTCGTACTCCCACTTCCCGACGATCATCCACTCCATCCGGGAGAAGCTGCTCACCCTCCCGGCGGAGACGAAGGTCCTGACCGGCCACGGCGACCCGACCACGATCGGCGCCGAGGCGCCCCACCTGGAGGAGTGGATCGCCCGGGGCCACTGACGGCACCGGCCGAAATCCGCAGGCGCGTGGTCGTAGGCCCTCCTAGGATCACGCCCATGACCACCACCGCCACGCTCGTGACCCTGCACACCACCCGCGTCCTGCGCTGCGCCCCCGAGGGGCCGGCGCTCGACGGCGAGAGCGCCGCCCTCGATCTCGTCGGCGACGCGATGGGCCAGGACGCGGAGTTGGTCGCGGTCCCCGCCGAGCGGGTCGGGGACGACTTCTTCCGGCTCCGCTCCGGGGTCGCGGGCGCGGTGGTGCAGAAGTTCGTGAACTACCGGATGCGGCTCGCCGTGGTCGGCGACATCTCCCGGCACCTCGCCGACAGTTCCGCGCTCCGTGACTTCGTGTACGAGGCGAACCGGGGCCGCCACCTCTGGTTCGTCGCCGACGACGCCGAACTGGAAGAGCGACTGCGCCCCGCCGGGTGACTCACGCCTCCGGCAGCGGCAGGCGGCCCGAGTGGCCGGGGGGCAGGGTCAGGTCCTCGCGTACGGCCGCGTAGAAGGCGTCGCGGCCGTCGCGCTGCCGCTCCAGCAGGGCCCGCCAGGTCTCGGGGTCGTGCCGTTCCTCGCGCAGGAAGCGCTCCATCTCCATCACCGTGACGACCCACTCCTGGGCCTTCGCGACCACCGCCGGATCGCCCAGCATGATCAGCTTCTCCGCGTACGGGTCCCGTTCCGACTGGGCCGCCGCCAGCTGGGGTTCGGCCTCCTGCGGGGAGAGCGGGTGGGGATGCGGGTCGTTGCCCAGATGCGCGGCCACCCGGTAGTCCACGGAGACGGTCTTCTTCAGCGCCTGCGCCCACTCCGCGTACACGGACAGCCGCCGCTCGTCCCAGCGCGCCTCCTGCTCCCGCCGGAACCGCGCCCGGTCACCCCGCACCACGGCGAGATACGAACCGAGCGCGCCGATCACGACGCCTATGAGAGCCGGGAGTTGCTGCAAGAACGCGGACATGTGCGCACGCTATCTGTCCTGTTGATCGTAGCGCCCGTACGGTCGTTGCCATGACCGGACTCAACCGCTTTGCGGGACACGGGGTTCTCGTCACTGGCGCGGCCCGCGGCATCGGCGCGGCCGTCGCCCGGCGGCTGGCCGAGGAGGGCGGCCGGGTGCTGGTGACCGACCGGGACCTGCCCGCGGCGACTCAGACGGCGGCCACCCTGCGCGAACAGGGGCTGGCGGTCGAGGCGTTCGCCTGTGACGTGGCCGACCGGGCATCCGTGGAGGCGGCCGTCGCCCGTGCCGTCGACGCCTTCGGCACCCTCGACGTACTGGTCAACTGCGCCGCGCACTGCACCCCGGACCTCCCGCTCTTCGAGGACCAGCCCGACGACGGGTGGGCCCTGGACCTCGACATCACGCTCACCGGTGTCCACCGCTGCTGCCGCGCCGCCCTCCCGCACCTGGCCGCCTCCGGCAGGGGCGCGATCGTGAGCATCGGTTCCGTCAACGCCGAGGCGGACTTCGGCAACCACGCCTACAGCGCCGCCAAGGCGGGCCTCGTCTCGCTGACCCGTACGCTCGCCGGGCACGCGGCCGCGCGCGGGGTCCGGGTCAACCTGGTGGAGCCGGGCACGGTCCGCACCTCGGCCTGGGAGGGGCGCGAGGACGAACTCGACGCCCTCCAACCGCTCTATCCCCTCGGCCGGGTCGGGGAGCCGGAGGACGTGGCCGCCGCCGTCGCCTTCCTCGCCTCCCGCGACGCCGCCTGGATCACCGGTACCGCCCTGCGTGTGGACGGCGGGCTCACCGCCGTCCACAGCGGATTCCACGCGGCGCTGCGGCCGCACCGGGAGGCCCGGCACGCGTCAGAGAGCCGCTGACGCCTTCGTGAGCACGTCCAGCACCCGCCGGGTGTCGTCCTCGGTGGTCCGCCAGTTGCTGAACGCCGCCCGCAGCGCCGGCACCCCGGCGTAGACGGTCGGCGTGAGGAACGTCTCCCCGGACGCGGCGACCGCCCGCGCCAGGGCATCCACCCGTTCCTGCGTGGGCCGCTCGGCGAGTGTGAAACAGACCACGTTCAGCCGGACCGGGGCGAGCAGGCGCAGGGCCGGGAGGGCGTCGATGCCAGAGCCGAGACGGCGGGCCTCGGTGACGTTTCGCTCGACGATCTCGCGGTGCCCGGCCCGGCCGTACGCCGTCAGCGAGAACCAGGCGGGCAGCGCCCGCATCCGGCGGGAGTTCTCCGGGGTGAGGTGCACGAAGTCGGGCTCGCCCGTGGGCATGCCGAGGTAGGCGGAGGCGTTGTGGAACACGGCCACCTGGAGATCGCGGCGCCGGGTGAACTGGACGGCCGCGTCGTAGGGGACGTTCAGCCACTTGTGCAGGTCCACACAGACCGAGTCGGCCGCGTCCAGGCCCGCGACGAGCGGGGCGTGGGCGGGGGAGAGGGCGGCGAAGGCACCGAACGCGGCGTCCACGTGCAGCCAGAAGTCGTACCGCTCCTTCAGGGCGGCGATCGCCCGCAGGTCGTCGAAGTCGACGGTGTTCACCGTGCCCGCGTTGGCGACGACGATCGCCGGCCGCCCCTCCAGAGCGGCCAGCGCCGCGTCGAGCGCGGTCACGTCCACCGCCTCCCGGTTCCCGGGCAGCAGCGGCACCTGCCGCAGCCGGTCCCGCCCGATGCCGAGGACCGAGAGCCCCTTGCCGACGCTGGAGTGCGGGCTGCCGGAGAGCACGTCGACCGGGCCGAGCGCGGCGGCACCCGCCCGGGAGACATCCACCCCGAGCCGCTCGCCGAGCCATTCCCGGGCGATCGCCAGACCGACGGTGTTCGATGTCGTCGCCCCGGTCACGAACGCACCGCTGTGCGCCTCGCCGAGCCCGAACAGCTCGGCCAGCCAGGCCACGGTCTCATGCTCCAGGGCGGCACCCCAGGAGCCGACGGCCCCCGACAGGTTCTGGTCGTAGGCCGAGGTCAGCCAGTCGCCGGTGAGGGAGGCAGGTGTCGCACCACCGGTGACGAAACCGAGGTAGCGTGGCCCGGCCGAGGCGGACATACCCGGCGCCCACCGCTCGGTGAACCGGGCCAGCGCGCCGGCACCGCCCTCCCCCTGCTCGGGCAACGACGCCCGCGCGGGTGCGGGTCCGGGCGCGACCACCGGCCGCCCGGCCGGCCCGGCCACCTCACCGGCGGCCAAGTCGCAGGCGGACTGGAGCAGTTCGGGAAGCCGGGCGAGATCCTCGGCGAGCACGGGGTCCATGGTCCGCAGACTAGGACGGCCGTGACGCGGTGGCGCGGGCCACTCCGGGGAAAGTGGACTGATGCCGCCCGCGGAGGCGGCGGCGCCCAAAGCAACCGTTTCGTCACAGGCCGACCCGGGCTACAACCAATGCCCGCCAGTGGGTGGTCTAGGACCACGAGATCGCAGGACACAGGAAAAGGAGACAGACGCCACATGGGGGTCATAACCAGACGAAGTGCCGTGGTGCTCGGTGTCACCGGGATGGTGGCGCCGCTCGCGCTCGCCTTCACCGCCGTACCGGCACAGGCCGCGAGCAGCTGCACCACACAGGCCGGCCCGTACCAGAAGCAGGTCGAGAAGTTCCTCGGGCGGCCGGTCGACGGCAAGCAGTCCACCGCCGACTGCAAGGCGATCCAGGCGTTCCAGAACAAGCACGGCATCACGCCCGCCGTCGGGTACGCGGGGTCCGTCACCTGGGGCGTGATGGATCTCATGAACAAGCAGAAGGCCGTCGGGAACAACCCCAACAAGGACGGCAAGTGCCCCACCAACAAGGGGCGCATCGCCTGTGTGAACCTGACGCTCCAGCTGTCCTGGATCCAGGACGGCAACAAGCTCGTCTACGGCCCGGTCCCGGTGCGTACCGGCCGCAAGGGGTTCGTCACCCGCACCGGCCTGAAGAAGATCTACTGGCGGGACATCGACCACGTCTCGTCCGTCTACAACGTGCCGATGCCCTACAGCCAGTTCTTCGACGGCGGCCAGGCCTTCCACTCGGTGAACCTCAGCATGTGGAACCCGCCGGGCTCGCACGGCTGCGTCAACATGACCCCCGGCGTCGCCAAGAAGTACTGGTCACTGCTGAAGACCGGTGACGACGTGTTCGTCTACGGCCGCAAGCCGGGCACCTGACGGCACCCGGCCTCCGGCCTCCGGCCCGCGGCTTCGGGCTCAGCTCTCCGGGGCGTCCCCGAAGTCCGGGATCTCCAGCCTGGCCCCACCCTGCCGCGCGGACTCGTGCGCGATGATGCCCGGCAGGGTGTAGCGGGCGGCGACCCACGCGTTGACCGACGGCAGTGTGCGCGCGTTCACAGCGGTCACGAAGTCGTCGACCAGGAAGTGGTGGCTGCCCTCGTGCCCGTTGTGCAGCGCGTCGAACTCCCGCGGCAGCCGCGCCCGGTCGTGCACCGGCGCCGAACCGGACGTGAAGGCCGCCCGCAGCTCCGGTGCGATGTGCTGCAGTGACGGGTCGTCCGGGGACATGGTCGGCTTGGGCTCGAGGAGCTCGCTGATGTCCTTCACGCCGTTCTTGTCCTGCCACAGCGCGACCGTCGCCAGCTGCTCCATGCTCGCCTCCGTGCCGAAGAACCGGAAGCGCGACTCACGGATGTGGGAGGGGTAGCCCACCCGCCGGAACTCGTTCGTACGGAACGAGCCCCCGCCCGCCACCTCGAACAGCGCGGTGGCGTTGGACATGTCGTTGCCGAACTGGCTGACCTCCTTGTCGAAGACGCCGTCGCCCCGGTCGTCGGTCACACCGATCGCCGACACGCTCACCGCGTGCGTCTGCCAGGCGCCGAGCACCCCGCCCACCGAGTGCGTCGGATAGAGCAGCGGGGGGTAGCTGGCGGTCGCCTTCCAGTTCTCGCCGCCGCTGTAGCGGTAGGCGTCGTAGAAGCCCAGGTCCATGTCGTGGACGTAGTCGCCCTCGGCGTAGAACAGCCGCCCGAAGGCGCCCTCGGCAATCTGGTTGCGGGCGTGCACGGTCGCCGGGTTGTACTGGCTCGTCTCGCCCATCATGTACGTCAGTCCGGTCGCCTTGACCGTGTCGATGATCGCCGCGATCTCCTCGGTGGCGATCGCCATGGGGACGGCCGAGTACACGTGCTTGCCGGCGTTCAGGCCCTGCAGGACCAGCGGCCCGTGCGTCCAGCGCTGGGTGAAGATCGCGACCGCGTCGACGCCGGACTCCAGCATGGCCTCGTACGACGGGAAGGTGCCCGCCAGTCCCTGGGCGGCGGCGAGTTTCTCCGCGCGCTCCGGCAGCAGGTCGGTGACGTACACGTCGCCGACGCCGGGGTGGGCCTGGAACAGCGTGGCGAACTGGCCGGAGAACTGTCCGGCGCCGACGATGCCGAGTGAGAAAGTCATGGTGGTTACTTTTGCTGCGAAAGAATCTCGAAGTCAAGGGGCGGAAGGAAGTAGGAAAGGTGGCAGGAGGGCGCTTCTGCGGCGCACCGGGCGCACAGTAGGCTTGTCAGGTTGCTTCAGCTCCGGAAGAAAAGGGATGCCGTGACCGACTGGCTGCCGCTGAGCCCCGCGGTGCGCTCCGTGGCGATCGAGGTACTCGTCCACGGCCCGCTGTCGCGCACCGAGCTGGCCCACCGGCTGAACCTCTCCCAGGGCAGCCTCACCCGCCTCACCAAGCCGCTCATCGAGTCCGGACTGCTCGTCGAGACCCCCTGGTCGGGCGCCCCGGCGGAGGCACGCCAGGGGCGCCCCTCGCAGCCGCTGGACGTGGTCGCCGAGTCCCGCTCCTTCCTCGGCTTCAAGGTCACCGACGAGACGGTGTACGGCGTCGTCACCACCCTCAGGAGCGATATCGTCACCCGCCTCGAACGGCCCCTCACCAGCCACGATCCCGATCGGGTCGCCGGCCTGCTGGCCGCCATGACCGCGGAGCTGGCCGACCGGCACCCCGCCGTCGCCGGTATCGGTATCGGCGTCGGCGGGTATGTGCGCGAGCACGCCGTGGTCGGCGAGTCGCCGTACCTGCGGTGGCGGGACGTCCCGCTGGCCGACCTGGTCCGCGAGCGCACCGGGCTGCCGGTCGTCGTCGAGAACGACGTGGCCGCCCTGGTCGAGGCGGAGACCTGGTTCGGCGCCGGCCGTGGCCTGGACCGCTTCGTCGTCCTCACCATCGGCGCCGGTATCGGCTACGGGCTGGTGCTCGGCGGCAAGCGGGTCCCGTACGCCGAGGAGGACCGCGGCTTCGGCCGGCACTGGATCATCGACCCGCAGGGCCCGCTCACTCCTCAGGGCGAGCGCGGCAGCGCGGTCTCGCTGCTCACCATCCCGAGCATCCGCTACCAGATCAGGGCCGCCACCGGCCATGACGCGTCGTACGAGGAGATACTCGCCCGGGCCGCCGAGGGCGAGCCGATGGCCGCGCGGGTGATCGGCGAGGCCGGCCGGGCGCTGGGCACCCTGCTCGCGCAGATCGCCAACTTCGCCATGCCGCAGAAGATCCTGCTCGCCGGGGAAGGGGTCGGCCTCATGGACGTGGCCGGGGACATGGTGCGGGACGCCGTCGGTGCCCACCGTCATCCGCTCGCCGAGCCGATCCGTCTGGAGACCAAGGTGTCCGACTTCCACGACTGGGCGCGCGGTGCCGCCGTACTGGCCATCCAGGTGCTGGTGCTCGGCGGGGCCGGGGACTGAACTCCCGCTTCTCCTTGACACATTGACGTGATGAGTAACACGGTCCGAAATGTCTATATCGGTCGTACTTACTCACGGCGCCTTCACGCCGATCGGCATATGCTTCACACCATGTCCACCACTGTTGAAGCCGTCACCGAGCGATCGGCCGACGAGGTCAACGAGGAGATCCGGGCCCTGTGGCTCCGGTCGGGCGGGACACTGAGCACCGAGCAGCGCGAGGAGTACCAGCGGCTCGTCCTCGAATGGGCGGCAGCGGCCCCGCAGTAGCCGGATCAGGCGGCCTGACCGTCCGTCCCGGGCACCCGTGAACGGGTGCCCTTCTCGTAGGCCCGTGGGTCCGTGACCCCTCCCGGTCTCCCCGTCAGCCCCAAGTCGCCGAGTAGTAGCGCTGGTAGGCCTTGCGGTCCTGTTCCGCGCGGAAGTAGCGGGTCCCGACCAGGGCGATCAGGCTGCCCCCGATCACCAGCAGACCCGGACCGACGTTGCGGGTGTCCGTGAGCCGGGCGACCAGGCTGGTGTCGGAGGAACCGACCGCCGCCGTCGATCCCGGCGAGGCGGCGCTCGGCGCGATGGTGCTGTGGGTGGCCGACGCGGACGGCGCGGCCGAGGCGCCCTGCGTCCCGGTGGCGGCCTGCGTCCCGGTGGCGGCCTGCTTCGTCACGATCAACTGGACGTTCAGCGCGGCCATCGCCCGCGTCACCGGCTGGAAGAACGTCACCCCGCCCGTGGTGCAGTCACCGCTGCCGCCCGAGGTCATGCCCAGCGCGATGCCCTCGGAGAACAACGGGCCGCCGCTGTCGCCCGGTTCGGCGCACACGTTCGTCTGGATGAGCCCGGTGACCGTGCCCTCCGGGTAGTTGACGGTCGCGTTGAGCGCCGTCACCGTGCCGTCGTGCAGACCGCTGGTGCTGCCGCTGCGGAACACCTTCTGCCCGACCGTCGGATCGGCGGACCCGGTGATCCGCACGCCCTGGCCGTTGCCGATCGCGACCACGTCGGCGTTGTCGCCTGCCTTGCCGTTCGCGTACTGGATGAGCGAGAAGTCATTGCCCGGGAACTGGGTGTTGATCGTGGTGCCCAGTTGCTGGTTGCCGCCCTGGCCCTCGTCGAACCAGATCGTGTTGGCCGGACCGCAGTGACCGGCGGTCAGGATGAAGTCGGTCTGCCCGTTGGTGACGTTGAACCCCGCCGAACAGCGGCCGCCCGTCGACAGGATGGGCTGCGCGCCGTTGAGCCGGGGCGTGAACGTGCCCCCGGTGCGCTGCATCTGCACGAACCCGCCGATGCCGGCGGCGACCTGCTTCAGGGCCGCCCAGTCGGAGGCGGAGACCGTGCTGTCGGCCTCCACCATCACCCGGTTGGTCCGGTAGTCCACCGCCCACGCGGTGCCGGCCACCCGCGGCGCCGCACGCAGCGTGGCGGTTGCCGCCTTCAGTGCGTTCATGCTGTGCGAGACCATCTTGGGCTCGGCGCCCGCCTGCTTGACCATCGCGGCGGCCTGTTCGTCGGTCACCGCGACCACCGGCTTCCCATCGGCGCCGATCCAACTGCCCGCCGTGCGGGCCGTGCCGAGCTTGGTGACCAGTGCGGTACCGGTGTCACCGGCCTCCGTCGCGGAGCTGAACGGCACGGCGGACGTGCCGGGAGTCTCGCTCGCCATGGCCGTGGTGACCATCGCACCTCCCAGAAGGAGTCCGCCGACCGCCGCCAGCTGTGTCCCTCGCCGGACGACCCGTCGTCGTGCGTGCCTCATCCATGGCTCCCGAAACCCCGAACGCGCGGTGTCGACACCGCGGGGCCCTCCGGTCGTCGAGCGCCCTGCTCTTCATACGCGGACGGAGCACGGGGCGTTCACGGCGTCGGTGATCTTTGCGATCCCATGGCAGTACGACGTTGCCGTCCGCCTCGTTCCCGGGCGGTCGGCAGCCGCCTATCTTGACAGCCATGACCAGCATCCCGCAGGAGAACCCGGACGAACCGAACCCGCTGCGCGCCCTCACCCTCGACCGGTTGCGATGTCGTACCAGCATGAAATGGCGCACCTACCCGCAGGACGTGCTCCCGGTGTGGGTGGCGGAGATGGACGTACCGCTCGCCGAACCGGTGATCCGCGCGGTCACGGACGCGCTCGCGCTCGGGGACACCGGCTACCCGGCGGGCACCGCCTACGCCGAGGCGCTGGCCGCGTTCGCCGCTAAACGCTGGGGCTGGGACGGGCTCGACGTGGCCCGCACCGCGATCGTGCCCGATGTGATGCTCGGCGTGGTCGAAATGCTCAAACTGGTCACCGGGCCCGGTGACCCGGTGGTGGTCAACTCGCCGGTGTATCCGCCGTTCTACCAGTTCGTCGAGCACATGGACCGCCGGGTGGTCGAGGCCCCGCTCGGCGCCGACGGACGCATCGACCTCGACGTGCTGGAGGACACCTTCCGGGGCCTCGGCGGCGGACCGGCCGCCTTCCTGCTCTGCAGCCCCCACAACCCGACCGGCACCGTCCACACCGTCGAGGAGCTCACCGCCGTCACCGCCCTCGCCGAGCGCTACGGCGTGCGGGTCGTCGCCGACGAGATCCACGCCCCGCTGACCGCCCCGGGCGCCGGCTTCGTGCCGTATCTGAGCGTGCCGGGCGCCGAGCGCGGGCTGTCGCTGATGTCGGCGTCGAAGGCCTGGAACCTGGCGGGCCTCAAGGCCGCGCTCGCCATCGCCGGACCCGGGGCCGCCGCCGACCTCGCCCGGATGCCGGAGGAGGTCAGCCACGGCCCGAGCCATGTCGGCGTCATCGCCCACACGGCCGCCCTGACCGACGGCACCGCCTGGCTGGACGCGCTGCTCACCGGCCTCGACGAGAACCGGCGCCTGCTCGCCGGCCTGCTCGACCGCCACCTGCCCGCCGTCCGGTACCGGCCCGCCGAGGCCACCTACCTCGCCTGGCTCGACTGCCGCGCCCTCGGCCTCGGCGACGACCCGGCCGAGGCCTTCCTGAAGCGCGGGCGGGTGGCGGTCAACTCCGGGATCCCCTTCGGGACGGGCGGCGCCGGGCATGTGCGGTTCAACCTGGCCGCCTCGCCCGAGGTGATCACGGAGGCGGTACGGCGGATGGCGGCGGCGCTCGGGTGAACCGCGGCGGCTGACATCATGGCCGTATGCGTGTGCTGATGCCCGTCCCCGACCATGACTTCGACGTGACCGAGGTGGCCGTGCCCTGGCGGTTGCTGACCCGGGCCGGCCACGAGGTCGTGTTCGCCACCGAGCGCGCCGGCACCCGGCCCGCCGCCGACCCCCGGCTGCTCACCGGCGTCCTGTTCGGACAGCTCGGCGCCGACGACGAACCCAAGACGTTCTACGAACAGCTCACCGCCGCACCGGAGTTCGCCGCCGCGCTCGCCTGGTCCGACCTCGACGTCACGGAGTACGACGGCCTGCTGCTGCCCGGCGGCCACGCGCCCGGCATGCGCCAGTACCTCGGCTCGGCCGAACTCCAGGAGCAGGTGCGGAAGTTCTGGGCGCTCGGCCGCCCGGTCGGCGCGATCTGCCACGGTGTACTGGTCCTCGCCCGCACCCGGGACCCGGCCACGGGCCGCAGTGTCCTGTCCGGCCGCCGGACCACCTGCCTGCCCAAGTACATGGAACGCACCGCCTACTTCGCGACCGCCTGGCGCCTCGGCCGGTATTACCGCACCTACCCCGCCTACGTCGAGGACGAGGTGCGCGCCGCGCTCGCCGACCCGGCCGCCCAGTTCGAGCGCGGGCCCCGCGAGCTCTCCCGGCGCGGCACCGAGACCGACGACACCGCCGCCTTCGTCGTCGAGGACGGCACCTATCTCTCGGCCCGCTGGCCCGGCGACGCCTATCTCTTCGCCCGCCGCTACCTCGACCTCCTCGCACGGCCGACGGACGCCTAGACTTCCGGCATGGACGACACCACCGGGACGGACCTCGACCGGCTCGGCGCCGGCAAGTATCTGCTGGTCACCAGCTACCGCAAGGACGGCACGCCCGTGCCCACCCCGGTGTGGGTGGTGCGGGACGGGGACGGGCTCGGCGTCTGGACGACCACCGACAGCTGGAAGGTCAAGCGGATCCGTCGCCGCGCCGACGTCCGGGTCGGCCCCTGTGACCTGCGCGGACGTCCGACCGGCGACCCGGTCCCGGCCACCGCCGAGATCGCCGACGCGGCCACCACCGCCCGCTACCGCGGCCTCATCGCCCGCAAGTACGGCATCACCGGCCGCCTCACGCTCCTCGGCAGCAGGCTGCGCCGGGGCCTGGACGGCACCGTCGGCATCCGGGTGACCCTGACGCCCTGAGGAGGCCGCGACCTCCCCAGGGCGCACAGGGCGCTACGAGGCGTCCAGCACCGTTCCGGTGAGCACCAGCCCGCCGGGCAGCGGTCTGCCGGCGTCGTCGGTCTGCTGGAGGCTCACCGTCTCGGCGGACTCCCTGACCTGGTCCTTCACCGTGGGTATGGTCACGTCGAGACTCGTCCTCCCGGCGGGGACGTCCAGATACAGGTACAGGCCGTCCACCTTGGACAGCGGCCGCTCCGGGTCCGGCTCCGCGCCGGACACCCCGGCCAGCCACTGCGGGTCGACGTCCTTGGTGGACAACTCCGGGCCGCTGACCGGAACCGGGACGAACAGCGCGGTGATGTCCGTGTCCGCGGCCTCGGACAGCGAGATCCGCCACTTCAGGGCCTCACCCTCGGTCACCCGGTCGGCGAGCGGGGTCACGGTGACGGTGGGCGCCGGGTCGTCGTTGCGCACGGTCAGCCCGCCCCGGTAGGAGCCGACGACCGCTCCGTGGACGGCCTTGACCAGCACGTCGTGCGGCACGTCGGTGCCGTAGCGCGTGTTGCCCTTCACTTCGATCGGGACGTCGATGTCGTGGCCCCCGGGCCGCACGGTGACCAGGCGGTCCCTGGCCTCGCCGGTGACCGGGTCGACGACGTACACCCGGACCCGGCCGCTGCCCTGCCCGGACACCCGGACCGGTACCCGGTAGGTGCGCACGCCCGAGTCGCCCTCGTCGACCGTCAGCCGGCCGATGTCGACGCGCGGCAGCGCGGCCGCCCGTACCGCGGGGGTGCCCGGCCGCCAGCCCCAGGCGTCCATCAGCCAGGCTTGTCCGGACGCCGAACGCGAGGTCAGATCAAGGGACTTGACCGACCGCAGGTCGACCCCGGCGCGGCGCGCGGCGGTCAGCGGCACCCGGACCTCGCGGGCCCAGTAAGACGCGGTGCGGTCGCTGCCGGGCAGCCCGTCGACGCCGACCCGGCCGAGCGTCGCCTTGCGGCCGTGGGTGTCCGTGACGGAGACGTCGAGCTTCGTGCCCCGGGAGTTCGGCGGCACGAAGAGCCGCAGGGCGAGCGCCTCGCTGCCGTGGAGGGAGACCGGCTGCGTCACCGCGACGCGGGTCCGTGCTCCCGTGGACGTCCAGCGCAGTGCGACCGCGTGCCGGCCGGCCTCCCGTCCCGTCTCCCACTGCGCGAAGTGCGGCGAGACGCCCTCGGCGCCCCGGCCCAGGCAGGCCCTCGCCGGGGCGGGGTCGACCGCGGCGCACAGCCGGCCGCCGGTCACGGTCACCCCGCCGTCCGGCAGGAAGCCGGCGCCACGGTTCGCGCCGACCGCATGGCTGAGCACCCGCGCGGGATCCGCCGAGGGCGCCCGCCGCCCCGAACCGTCCAGCAGCGGACGCACCTTGTCGTCACCGGCCACGAACAGCCGGGCCGCCGCCGCGATGTAGGTCGAGCCCGCCCGGTGCTGCTGGTCGGCGGTCAGCCGGGTCGCGGCATGCTTCCCGCACACCGGGTCCGGGTGGTCCCCGTCGTCGTAGAAGTCGTCCTCCGCCGGGGCCTGTGCCTGCCCGGGCGTCCACTCGGTGTTGAAGAAGTTGTGGTTGGCACCGATGACGAACACCGCGCTGTGCAGGGCCTTGCCGGCGCTGACCGCGCGGGTGCCGTCGACGTACACCTCGCCCTGGAGGTCGGAGACGTCACCGTCGCAGCCCGGCAGGATCGTGAGCGACGGTACGTCCGGCACCGGGTTCTGGCCGAAGACGGTCGGACCGATCAGCACGGTCCCGCTGATGTGCCAGCGCACCGTGCCGTGGTAGCCGTCCTGGTCGGCCGGTGGCGGGTAGAGGCTGTCCAGCGCGGCCCGGCTCACGCCCTCGCCGCCCCGCGAGTGACCGATCAGCAGGACCCGGGACAGGTCGGCGCGGGGCGCTTCACGGACGATCCGCGGGGCGCGCCCCGGGTGCTGAGCCCAGGCGGCCCACTGCGCCAGGTGCAGCCGTACCAGCGACGAACGGGCCTGCGCACCGCCGTCCTCGGCCTGCCAGTCCTGGCCGTTGATCCCGTTCGCCGAGACCGACACGGTCACATAGCCCTGCGAGGCGAGCAGCCGCTGGTCGCGCAGATAACCCCGGTCGCTCGGCACCGCGATCGACCCGGTCGGGCACGGCCAGGCGCCGGACGCCTCACCGTCGTCGCCGTGCGGGGTGTAGCAGGTGGCGTGGCGGCCGTGCAGGAACAGCGCGAGCGGGCGCGGACCGGAGATCCCGGTGGGCGCGACCACGACGGCGCTCATCTCCACGGGGACGGAGAACCCGGGCAGACGAACGGACTTGAGCTGGTACGAGCCGGTGGTGGTGCGGTAGCGGCCGGGCTTGCCCGGGTCCACCGGATTGGCGGGCAGCGGAGCAGGGGGCCGGGCGGCCGGCGCCGGTGTCGTGGTGGCGGGGGAGCGGGTGTCCAGCCGCCGTCCACCGGACCAGACCTGGAGGTCCTTGAGGTCACCTGTGCGCGATGCTTCGAGACCGAGCCGGAAGGTGTGCCCGTCGCGCTCGGGCTTCGGCACCCCCAACAACCGTCCGTCCGAACGGAATTCGACCCGGGCGTCCCCCATCGGCACCTGTCTGCCGGACCGCCACACCAGCTCGGGCGCCGACCGCCCGTCGTCGATGCGCCAGCCCGGCGGCAGCTTCCCGCCGGCCTCGGTGGCCGCCGGGGCCTGTCGAGCGTGTGCGGTGGTACCGGACACCCCTCCCGCCAGCGCGAGCACCGCGGCCGCGGTGACCCATATTCGCCGGGTACGGACCAATGTTCCCCTCCTCGGAAGGCGAGTACGGGCACCCCGGCCGTCCCGGGATGCCTCTCGCGTTCCGGAGGACGGAGAGGTGAGTCTGTGGGTTGCCTGTGAGAGGGGAGTGGCTGGTTATGGGGCAGTGGCCGGTGGTACGGGATCGACGCCGGGCGGTACGACCGTGGCCTGGTGGTAGTACATCCGCCAGTCGCTCTGCCCGTCGCGCCGGCGCCACAGGGAGCTGTGCCGGGAGCGGCGGTCGCCGAGCCTCGCCTCGAACGTCACCTGCACCAGGCCCGGGGCCAGGAGCACCCCGGTCATGCCGGAGGGATCGTAGCGCGGGCCGTCCTTCGACGCGCCCGGCTTGTCCGGCAGTTCGGCGAGCAACTGCTCGTACCCGTACCGGCGGCCGGACGCGCCCACCTCCACGAACTCCGGGTCCAGCAGCTCGCGCGCCAGTGCCCGCGAGGCGCGCACCTCGGGGTCCATGAGCCGCAGCTCGCCCGCGATCGCCGCCGCCACCTGGGCCGATTCATCGTCCATGGCCGTATCCTCGCCCAGGCCGCCGGCTGCCGCGCAACCGGGTTTCCGACCGTCAGCTCCAGGCCCGGTAGGGCTCGTCGAGCAGCTGGAAGACCGGCTCACCGCGCACCGGGTCCTTGGTCGTGGACAGCTTGACCCGGTCGCCGCTGTGGATGCCGATCGGCGGGCCCATGACCCTGCCCCGCACCACGAACCCCTCGGCCATCTCGATCAGCGACACATTGCGCGCGGCGGGTGTGTTGCGGTGCACCACCGACGAGTGGCGGACCGTGCCCACACCTTCGCTGCGCTCCGTGCGCAGCTCGCTGCCCTGGCACACCGGACACAGCAGCCGGTGGTACATGGCGGTGCCGCACCAGGTGCAGCGCTGGAAGACGATGGCGTCCTTGTGGTGGTCCGCGGGCGCGGGGTCGAGAACGCTCGTCGCGAATCCGACCGCCGACTGTGCGGCGCTCGCCGAGTGGTGGTACACGCTGGTCAACTCCCTGCGCTCGCCCGGAATCCCGAATCCGGCGTGCCCGGACCCGGCCGGACACGCAGGTGCCCGGTTCACCGTGCCACCGCGCACGTCGACAGAGTATGGCACTCAGTGCCACTCGTAAAGGCACTGCGTACCCCAAATTTTCGCCGGTCTTCCGGCGGTCAGGTACGGCCGAACGCGGTCTCGATCTCCTGCACCACCCGCCACAGCGGGGCGTCGCGCCGGGAGACGAGGACGACCACGTCGTCCGGGTGCTCGGCCGGGCCGCCGAACAGCGCGGCCGACGCTCCGTCGGACGTGACCTCTGTCCCGACCCCGACCTCGACTCCGCCCCCGGCGTCGGTGGCCGGGGTGCCGAACGCGTCCTGCACATAGCGCAGGGCGTGGTCGACGGTGGCGCCCGCGTCTGCCCGGCCGTCCGAACGCAGCCAGGAGCGGAGCGCGTTGTTGTGCGCGGCGACCACGGCCGCCGCGATGACGTCCGCCCGCAGCGTCCCGTCCCGGCGGCCGGCGAAACGGTCGCGCAGATACTCGGCCAGCGCGCGCTCGTAGCGCCACACCACCGAAAGCTCGTACGCGCGCAGTCCGGGCACCTGCTTGGTGAGCCGGTAGCGCTGCACGGAGAACGTGGGGTTCTCCGCGTACATCCGCAGCACCAGCCGAGCTGCGTCGCACACCCGCCGCACCGGCTCGTGCTCCGGTGCGCTCGCCGCCAGGAAGGCGGTCATGTCGGCCAGGCAGCCCTCGTGGTCGGGGAAGACCACGTCCTCCTTGGACGGGAAGTAGCGGAAGAAGGAGCGCCGCCCGACCCCGGCCAGGGCAACGATGTCGTCGACCGTCGTCTGCTCGTAACCGCGCTCCAGGAAGAGCTGGAAGGCCGCCGCGACCAGGGCGTCCCGCATGGCCGGTTTCGCGGGCGGTGCCGTGCTGCTGGAGCTCATGGACGCGAACGTAGCATTCCGTCCGCCCTTCTGGCACTCAGTGCACTGATGTGGGGGACTGAGTGCTCTTCGAGGCTCGGTCCGTCCGCTCGGTCCGCCCGGGCTGAACCGTCGTACCGGTCCTCCCGTATCTGTTCTCGGGGATCGCGGACACCCGTGCGCACGGGACGTAGAAGGAGAGCAGTGTGTCGACACCGTCCGACCCTGAACAGTCGCACCGCGGACCGGTCCTGGAACCGGTCCGGGTTCTGCGCCCCCGCCGACTCGACGCCCTCGCGGAGCTGATGCGCGAGATCCGAGAGGAGGCGGAGGCCGACGAGAGAGCACGGGAACAGAAGAACGAGCAGAAGAACGGGCAGAAGGACCAGCCGGCCCCGGCGGAGTTCGACGTCTTCGGCACGGCATCGTGGACCGGCGCGGGAACCGAGGACGAGACCCAGGAACTGCCACCCGTCACCGACGGCCCGCGCACCGTGCCGGGCGGTCATGCTTACGGCCACGGTTACGGCCAGGGCGCCCACGCGTCCCGCGCCTTCGGCTTCGGCCCGGGACTGCGCCGGGCGGCCGCCGCCGTGGCCGTCGGGGCGGCCGCCCTGGTCGGCTTCGGCTGCGCCCTGCTGCTGCCCGGCCGTGAGGGCACCGCCGAGGCCGCACAGCCGTCCCCGTCCGCCACCACGGCACCGGCCACCACCGCCCCGGCGGCGTCCGGCTCAGCCGACCCCGACGGCGCCGGCACCCTGCGCCAGGGTGACAGCGGTCCCCAGGTGGTCGAACTGGAGCAACGCCTGCTGCGCATCCCGGACGTCTACCGCGACGGCTCCACCAGCGGAACGTACGACGCCACCCTCGCCGCGGCCGTGGAACGCTTCCAGATCTGGTACGGCATCAGCGGCGACGAACGCGGTGTCTACGGCGACGACACCCGCAACTCCCTGGAGTCCCGCACCAGCCTCGGCGACGGCTGACCCCGCACCCTCGAACGCCGGGCAACGGATCGGGAAAGCACCGGAAAGTCCGCTGGGCGGGCGCCACGATGGGCAGCCACCCGGCGGTTCCGTGCCGCCCTGCTCCCGTCGTACGACCCCCGAAGGCCATGCCGATGAACGGCTCCCGCGTCCCGGGCCTGCTGGTGCCCGCCGTCTTCCTGCTGGCCCTCGTGGCAGGCCTGTTCTGGTACTGGCGGCACCGTGACGACGACTGACCGGTCCGGCTACTCCTCGTCCGCCACCGGCACCCGGATGTCCAGCACGCAGACGTCGTCCCGCCGCTCGCCCTCCAGCATCGCGGCGAGGAGCGCGTCCAGGGAGCCGGGGCCGGCGGCGCGGACGGCCTCGGACAGGCGGGCCAGGCCCGTGTCGATGTCCTCGCCCGGCCGTTCGACCAGGCCGTCGGTGTACATCAGCAGCCGGTCACCGGGCTCCAGCCGGCACTCGGCGGACTCGTAGACCGGGTGCGCCGAGGCGCCGAGCAGCATGCCGTCCGGGCGGTCGAGCAGCTGGACCTCGCCCGCGCGGACCAGGAGGGGCGGCAGATGACCCGCCTGGGCCCAGGCGAGACGGCGCTCCGCGGGCTCGTAGCGGGCGAGGACGAGCGTCGCGGTGGCCTGGGCGTCGCGTGAGTGCAGCAGCAGGAAGTTCAGCCGGGCGAGCGCACCGGTCAGGGAGGAGCCGGTGGTCACCATGCCCTTCGCGGTGAACCGGAGCTGGGCCATCGTCGCCATCGCGTCGACGCCGTGGCCCGCCACGTCGCCGACCACGAACAGCGCCGCGTCGTCGGGCAGTTCGATGGCGCTGAACCAGTCGCCGCCGACATGCACCCCCGCCTGCGCGGGCAGATAGGCGACCTCGACGCGCAGCCCGCGCAGCCGCACCGGCCTGCTGGGCAGCGGCAGCAGCGCGTGCTGGAGCCGGGCGGCCAGCGCGCGCTCGGCCTCCAGGACACCGCGCTGCATCAGGATCGCCCGCTCGCTGTCCACCAGGGCGAGTTCGGCGCTGCGCTGCGCGGTGAGGTCCTGCACGAAGCCGTGCACCTCGACGACCATGCCGTCCGGGGCGGTCACCGCCTCGGCGACGGCTCGCAGATGCCGTACGGCGTTCCCGGACCTTATCCGGAACGGGACGTCGAACTGGTTGCCGTTGCGGGCGAGTTCGGAGACGGCGCGGGCCAACGCGTGGGCGTCCTCGGGCAGCACGAGATCCGGCAGCAGGTCCAGCGGGACCGCTCCGCGTCCCGGGTCGCGGCCCAGGATGGTGTAGACCTGCGAGGACCAGGTGACCTGACGGGTGACCAGGTTCCAGGTCGCCCAGCCGAGGTTGCCCAGCCGCTGCATGTCCGCCAGCCGCTGTTCCTGCCGCTCCTCGGTGTCGTGCCGCAGCCAGGTCACGAGCAGCCCGTCACCGAGCCGCGCGGCCCGTACCGAGTAGGTGGCCGTCACGGTGACCCCCGCGACGACCTCCTCGTAGACGAACGGCTCGCCCTCGTACGGCTCTCCGCCGAGCGCCTTGAGGTATCCCTGCCACAGCGACTCGCCGGCGACGGCGGGGTAGCTCTCCAGGATGCGCGCGCCGACCATCTCGCGGCCCGTGCGGCCGAGGATGTCGAAGGCGTCCGGGGTGGCCGCCTCGACGAGGTAGTCCTCCACCTCCCCGGTGGCGGCGCGCAGCGGGGTCAGCAGGACCGCCGCTCCCGGCAGCGCGTCCAGCACCCGCTGCACCGTCCGGGAGAAGCCCGAGGTCTCCGGTTCGGGAGGGCCGCCGAGGGCGGTGAGCCGGCCGGCGCACAGCCGGGTGACGGCCCGCAGCAGCTCACGGGCCGCGGGACCGAAGACGGCCTCGTCCCGGCGCAGTACCCCGAGGGCCGTGGCGGCCGGACCGTCACCCGGGACCGGCAGCCAGGCCCGGGACCGCCAGCGCCCGGGCGGCTCACCGATCAGCTGGAACTCCTGCCGGTCCTCGGCGAAGCGCTCCAGCCAGAGCGGCTCACCGGCCTTCAGCGCCTGCAGCGGGGCGATGCCGTCCAGCGGCGGCACCTGGTGCCACTGGACGGCGAGCGTCGCGTCGATACCCGCGTGCCCGATGAGTTCGAGCCCGTCGGCGGGCAGCCGCCGGTACAGCAGTACCGCGTCGGCGTCGAGCTTGGGCGCCAGGTGCTCCAGCAGCGCTCCGGCCAGCTCCTGCGGGGAGCCCACGTGCACCAGGGCCCTGCCGATGCGGCCGAGGGTCTCGGTGGTGCCGGGCGCCGCGACCGGCTCCCGGGGGTCTGCCGGGGCGGGTGTTTCGGCGGTGGTGGCGGCCGGGGGTGTGGTGGGCATCAGCGCGCCGAGGGTGAGCCAGCACTCCTCCAGCAGCGTGCGGTTCCCGGCTTCGGCCCGCTGCCGCAGTGCTTCGTGGGCGGCCTCGGGAGAGCAGCCCGTGGTGGCCATCAATGCGCCTGTGGCCCGCTCCACCAGGGCCGAGGTGGCCGTCGTCTCCCGCAGGCGGTCCAGCTCGGCGCGTTGCCTGGACACGATCTTGGCGAGTGCTGCCAGCTCGGCGACCGCGCCGGTGCCCACAGGAGATGCGTGCTCGCTCGTCACGGGTCGAGCATCGCACAGGAAGGTGCCTCTGATCACACCCGTGCCGGATCCGTGAAGGACCTGCGCAGACGTAGGCCGATATGGTCAGCGGCCGGTGCTGTGCCCGACGAGTGCCTCGGTGACCGCACGTACGCTGCGCGCGATGTGCTGGAGCTGCATGACCTCCGCCGCGTACAGCTTGATCGTGTGCTCGATGACCGACTCCGGCAGGCCCAGCAGGGGCAGTTCGGCCCGCGCGGTCTGCAGTGCGGTGCGCGCCACCCGGACCTCGTGCTGGACCTGGATCTGCGCGTGCCGGGCGAGCAGTACGGGGTGGCGGATCAGCGCCGGGTAGCTGGCGTAGCGGGCCGGCACCAGTTCGCGCAGCCACTTGGTGGCCGAGCGCTCCCAGTCGTAGCTGCCCGGCGCCTTGACCTGGCAGGGCCAGTCGGGGCTGATGCGCGTGGTCGTCGTCAGGGTCATGATCATCGCTTCCGGGTGCGGCGTCGTGAGGGTGGTCGACGGAGGTCTCGGCGGCTCCGGCCTAGGGGATGGCCGGAGCCGCCGCGGGCGAATCGCGCAGGCGATGCCCGTTCGAACACCCGGGGCGCCGACGCGGGTAGGAGACGGCGGCAGAGGGTGTCCGTGCAGAGGCCCCGGGCGTCGGCCGCCGGCACTGCGGGTGGTGCTGCGTGCGCATGGGCGGTCCGTCGGCTTTCTCGGGGCGGGTGCGTGTGCGTCCTCGGTTGCGGAACGTGCCCGGGGTGTGCCGGGGTGATCCGTGAGCAGTATTTATATATGCCGTCCGCTTTGCAAGACGTATGAAAACATTCATGCGTGGAATGCGGTGAATGGTCCCCTTACGCGGCCATGCGGTGGGAGGAGGACGGGACGGCCGGGACGCCGGACCCCGGGGTCAGTCCTTGAGGAAGAACTGGTGCTGCTCGGCGACCTGCTCGTACTCCTCCAGGCGCGCCTGGGTGCGCTCGGGGTCGGCGTCGGTCATGGCCTGCAGCAGCGCGGCGGCCATCAGACCGGGCACCGCGTAGGTGTCGAAGACCAGGCGGGCCCCGATGCCGGTGCTGAAGGTGACGTCGGCCTCGTCGGCCAGCGCGCCGAGCGCGAGGTCGGTCACGAGGGCGACCCGCAGACCCGCGGTGCGCGCCACCCGGATCGCGGTGAGCGTCTCCTGCGCGTGCCGGGGCATGCCGAACGCCAGCACCCAGGTGCCGCCCGCCTCACGCGACTGCAGCAGCGCGTCGTAGGCCACGCTGCCGCCCCGGGTCACCAGCCGTACGTCGGGGTGGATGCGGCGGGCTGCGTAGGCGAAGTACTCCGCAAGCGAGACGGAGATACGCAGGCCGAGCACGGTCAGCGGGGACGACTTCGACAGCTCGCGGCCGATCCAGATCACCCGGTCCGGATCGGCGAAGTCCCGGCGCAGGTTCTCCAGGTTCTCGATCTCGGCGTCCACGGCCGCCTGGAGCTCGTTGCTGCGCTGCTCGGTGGCCGCCCCGGTACCGCCCGCCAGGGTGCGCAGCGCGATCGACTGGAGCCGCTCCCGCAGCGCCGGGTAGCCGCTGAAGCCGACCGCGGCCGCGAACCGGGTCACCGACGGCTGGCTGACCCCGACCCGGTCGGCGAGGTCGGTGATGGAGAGAAAGGCCGCCTCGGTGATGTGGTCGATCAGGTACTGGGCGATGCGCCGCTGCCCGGGGGAGAGCCGGGGGCCGTCGAAGAGCTCGCGGAGCTGGGAGGTGGGCGCGGCCTCCGCCTCCGGCACGGTTTTGCCCGAGGTGATCGCGGATGCCTGAGCGCGAGCCTGCTGCGGCGATGGCACCGAAGCGCCTCCTTTGTCTCCCACGAGGACTCAACATAGCTCACGGACCGTGGTGACCAGGGGGTGTGCGCTACGCCGGACCGCCCCGGCGGCCGGACTCCCGGAGAGCGGAACCGGCGCCGGAGTCCCGGTGATCGTCACCGCCGATAGATGGTGATCGAATGCCCGACATCATCGACCGGACGGCTGCTGTGGATCAATTCGGCCAGTTCACCCCGGGCTTTGGCGACCCATGAGTCCGAGACGACCAGCAGCCCGTGCACCTTCCCGGCCGGCACCTTGCGGGGGTCGGTGGCATGGATGCCGTAGTACGCCGGAACGCCACTGCCCTTGTACACCAGCCAGATCCGCTCGCCCGGATAACGCTCCTTCAGCCGGTCGGCGAGCCTGCCCAGGTCCTGGCCCCAGTCCACGTTGGAGTCGTGCAACCGCAGATGCGTCTTCGCCGGACCGCCGAACGCCTCGTTGGAGTACGGCAGATACAGCGGGAACGTCCGCAGCGAACTCACCGCGACAAACAGCACCAGCGCCCCGGTGACCGGCCGCGCCCACCGTCGGCGCAGCGCCAGCACCGAGGCCGCGCCCACCGCCAGGAACATCGGCATGAACAGCGCGTACCGCGTCCCGAAGTCCCGCGACCCGGTCATCGCCGAGGCCAGCAGCACGGCAGGCGGCACCAGCACGTACGGCGCGGCCGGCCGCAGCCGTCGTACCGCCACCACCGCCACCGCGCCGGCCGCCCAGAGTGCCAGCATGCCGAGCGGGGTCTTCACCAGCAGGGCGGCCGGCAGGTAGTACCAGCGGGACCCGGTGTAGAGGTGCCCGAACAGATAGCCCTGCCAGGGCAGGTCCTCCAGGGCGAACTGCACCCGCATACCGTCCCGGTAGGCCCGGGGCAAGGGCATCAGATCGACCAGGGCTCCGCGCAGGCCGTGCACCGCCGGCACCGGTTCGGCGGGCAGGAAGCGCAGCCGGGGATCGACCGCCAGGTAGGAGAGCCAGACCACGGCGACCGCCGTCACCGCCACCACCGCGGCGGCCGCCAGGGCACGCAGCGCACGGCCCGGTCGCGCGCCCCACACCGACACCACCGCCAGCGCCGTCAGCACCGGGATCGCCGGCAGCGCGCTCATCTTCGTCGCCACCGACGCCCCCAACGCGGCCCCCGCCGGCGGCAGATACAGCCGGGGCCGCAGCCGGGCCCGCCACACCAGCCAGGCCGAGGTCAGCACGAACCCGGCCGAGGGCACGTCGAGCGTGGCCAGCGAGCCGTGTGCGATCAGGTCGGGGGAGAAGGCGTACAGCGTGAGCGCGAGCAGCCCGGCGGTCCTGCCCAGGATCTCGCGGGCGAAGGCGAAGGCGACCAGACCGAACAGCAGCGTCAGCACGATCACCGGCAGCCGGGCCCACAGCATCACCCGCCAGGGGTCGTTGCCCGACGCGTACAGCAGATGCCGGCCCACCTGCCCCTGGTTCCCCTTGTAGGACGGGTCGTAGTGCGGGTCGGCGACCGCGATACCGGCCATGATGACGAGCTTGCCCAGCGGCGGGTGCTCGGGGTTGTAGCGGATCCGGTGCTCGTGGAGGTAGTCGGTGGCCGTGGCCACGTAGACCGGTTCGTCGATGGTGGGCGTCTGCTGCACGGCGGTGGTGACCATCGCCGCCGCCATCTGGGCGAGCAGCAGCACCACGAGGGCCGGCACCAGCCACCGGCGGCGGGCGCGCAGGGCGGCGACCAGCCGGGCCGCGCGGGTGGGCCGTGCGACGGGCCTGGGGACGTCGGGTACGTCGGGTTCGAGAACCGACTGCTGTTCGCTTGCCATCATCCGCCCCGCGGGGACACCGGGCCCGCGGTGACGGGAACGATCACTGGCCGCCATGGGCCTACTTTCGCATCGCTCCCGCCACCGGGCGCGTCACCGCTTCACGAGTCGTACCGACAGACCGTCTGCCGTGTACACGGGTACGGCCCGCAGCGTGGCGGAGTTCAGCTCCACCTTGTCGAACTGACCGCGCAGTCGCGGCACGTCGATCACGGCGAGGGTACTGCCCGCGGCCGGCGGGTGCTCGGTGTCGAGGTTCAGGGTGAGCGTGGTGCCCTTGCCCAGGGCCGCGAGGTGCTTCACCGTGAGCGGCGCCTTGCAGCCCCTGCTCAGCGTGACCTCCAGAGTGCCCGCGTCCTGCGCGTACGCACCGCGCACGAACAGCCGGTCCGTCACCCGCAGGGTGCCGGCCGAGACCCGGACGTCGCCGTGGCCCAGCGCGTCGTCCGAACCGGCGGCCAGGGTGCCCGCAGCCAGCATGGTCCCGCCCGAGTAGCGGTTGCGGCCGGTCAGTGTGAGCGTGCCGGTGCCGAGCTTGGTCAGACCGCCCCGGCCGTCGATGTCGTTGCGCCAGCTGTCGGCCGCCGCGAAGCCGCCGGCCGCCGCGTCCAGGGTGACCGTGACGTCCGCGTCGAAGGAGCCGTAACCGTCCGCCGCGGCGAAGAGGTTGAGACGGCCCCACTGCTCGACGCCGTCCAGCAGCACGTAGCCGGAGGGCAGGCCGGTGGTGCGCAGCACCTCGCGGCGCTGGTCGGCGGTGAGGTACGGCTGGCGGGTCTCCAGGAGCACCTCCGCGCCCTTGGGCACGGTGAGCGGCAGGTCGCGGCCCTGGCGGGGGAGCACGTACGTCAGCCGGGGGGTGGCGGCGCGCTCGTTGGCCTCGCGGTCGGTGTACGGGTCGGTGGCCGCGCCGGCCGAGTGCGCGTAGGCGTACAGGGTGTCGGTGCTGGTGCCGGTCTGCGCCTCGAAGTAGGCGAGGGCCTGGGCGCGGGCGGCGGCCTTGAGGTCGGCGTTGGCCGGGTCGGCGAGGGTGGCGGCGGCCAGCGCGGTGGCCATGATGCGGCCGCCGATCACGTCGACCGTGTTGTGCATGCCGGCGACGATGCGGGTGTCGGCGAGCTCCAGGGCGCGGGTCACCAGCTCCTGGAAGCGCTCCGGCACCGCGTACGCGTAGGCCAGGCCCGCCAGGTGGAAGGCGTTGGTGTGACCGGACGGGAAACCGCCGTCGTCGGTCGGGGAGGTGCCGCGCTGGCGCAGCAGCTGCGGGGCGACGACCACGTCGGACTCGTAGACCGGGAAGCCGAACGCGTCGGTCGTGCCGGTGTCGACGACCTGGTTGTCCTCGTTCATCCGCCACGGACGCGGGTACTGGTAGGCGTACTTGGACGGGTTGCCGGACGCGTAGTTCCCGCGCACGGTGTCGACCAGTTCGGCCACCTTGCCGAGCGCCGAGCTGTGCGAGCCCGCACCGAGCGCCGAGCCCGCCGGGGCGCCCGCCGGGACGGCGTCGCTGATCGTGGTGGCGGGGGTGGAGTCGGGCGCGCTGGTGATCGAGGTGACCGCGAGGGAACCGGCCTTGTAGAGGTCGGCCAGCGGGCCCAGGCCGGCGATCATCGCGTAGCTCTGGTGCTGCCGGTCGTAGAGGAACGCCTTCTTCGCCTCGGCGTCGGTGCGCCGGGTGGTGACGCGGGCGCAGTAACGCATGTTGGCGCGCAGGATGTCGGCGCGCAGCACGGTGCCGGTGTTCCAGGCCGAACCGGTCTTCCATATCTGCGCGAAGCCGCCGAGGATCCGGACCACCGCGTTGGTGTCGGCCGTCAGGTTGGTGCTGATGTTCGTCTTGTAGTCGTCGACGAACGCGAGGGCGGTGGCAGCCTTGGCGTCGGCGGCGGCCAGCCAGCTGACGAGGGTCGGGGCGGCCACCATGCCCGCCGACGCGCCGAGCGAGGTCTTCAGGAATCCCCGTCGGCCGACGGCGAGTCCACGGGCCGGAGAAGAGGAGTGGTGCCCGGCAGGTGACGGCATGGGTGTGCCTCTCTTGAGTTCTACGGGGAGTTCACACGAACGGCCGGTGCGCCCGATGTGCGTGAGCGTGTGGGTTCGCGTGGGAAAAGTGTTGAACGAGCGAAGTTCTAGGACCGGCCCGTGTCCCGACGGTCATGGTCCGACGACCGCCACATGGCCCGGAGTTGAACGGAAGTCCGGTGGTTCACAGGAAGCAGGGCCGGGACCTGCGTGTTCGCAGCGTCGAACGGCCCGTGGTCGGCGGGCCCGTAGGTGAACGGGCCCGCGGACGGATTCCTCACAGGATCGAACGCGCGAGTGCCACCGCGCCCGCCACGGGCGGACTGCGCAGCGGCTGCGGCCGGGCGCCGGGTACGGCCTCGGCGAGCGCGGCGGCGAAGGCGTCGTACAGGCGCGGCTGGGAGAGGATCGTGCCGCCCGCCACCACCACGTCGTCCACGGCGAGACCGCGGGCGGCGAGCCGGGTCACCAGGGCGGCGAGCGCGCGGCCGCCGTCGGCTATCACGTCCCGGGCGATCAGAGAGCCCGCGTCGGCCGCCGCGAACAGCACCGGGGCGTGCCGGCCCCACTGGGCCGAGACGTCGGTGGCGCTCTCCAGGGCGGCGCCCAGCGCGGGCACCTCGGCCACCTCGAAGGAGGCGACCAGTCCCGTCGCGAGCGCGTCGGGTGCCTCGCCGCGGTCGTGTGCGGCCCAGGCGGCGCGGGCGGCCTCCCGGACGAGTCCGGCGGCGCCGCCCTCGTCGCCGAGCACCGCACCCCAGCCGCCCACCTGCACGGGGCTGCCGTCGGCGAGCCGGCCGACCGCCACCGAGCCGGTGCCGGCGACCAGACCGACCCCCTTGTCCAGGCCGGCGGCGGGGACGAGGAGTTCGGCGTCGCCCACCACCCGGACCGGTACACCGAGGGAGTCCCGCAGCGCGTCGGCGATCCCGGCGCACTGCCGGGGCGTCTCACAGGCATGCCCGCCGACGGCCAGTGCGGCCGGGCGGGCGTCTGCGGGCAGAGCTTCGTGGACCAGCGCGGTCAGCCAGCGGGCCGCGGCGGCAGAGTCGTGCGGCCGCCAGCCGCTGCTCGGGCGGACGTGGTCGGCGACCTGCTCCGCGCCGGCGAGCGCGCGGAGGTGGGTCTTGGTGCCGCCCACGTCGACACCGACCACGAGCGGGGAAGAAGGAACGACCGGCACGGATCCTCTTTCGTCGTCTGGGCACGGAGCGCCGAAGATCATGGCACTCAGGGCCTGGCCGGCGGATCCAGCCGCAGACGCGGACAGCCGCCGCTGTTTTTCTGCGACTTGATCCGCCGGCCAGGCCCTAGCTGCGACGGCGGGCGAACCGCGCCTGGCCGAACAGGAGTTGAGCTAGTCGGGAAGCCCCGGGACGGGCTTCTTGCGGAGCACGGCAGGCGAGTACCGTGTACTTCGTTAGGAAGTTAACTAACGAAGTACAGTGCGTCAAGAGTTGTCGCGCTCTCGATCGACGGGCCGCTGTCGAGGGCAGAACCGCGCGGCACAAGGGCACCGCATCGCCGCATCCCACGACACCCGGGAGCGCGGCCCCTGACCCATGGGGGAACTGTGGAACACGTCGTGGCTGAAGCCCCCCGTCTCACCGAGAGCGCCGGCGCGGTGTTCGCCGTGCTGGCCCAGGCCGGCAGCGCCACCCGGCCGCAGCTGGCGAGCCTCGCGGGCCTGTCCAAGCCGACGGTCTCCGCCGCCGTCGCGGAACTGGAGGGGGCGCGGCTGGCCACCCACTCCGGTACCGCGTCCAGCGGCACCGGCCGCTCCGCCGCCGTGTACGGCCTCGGCCCCGCCGCCGGCTCGGTGCTCGCCGTCGACCTCGGCCCGGCCCGCACCCGGGTGCGCTGCTGCGCCCTGGACGGCACCCTGCTCGCCGAGGCCAGCACACCCAGGGCCCGGGCCGCGGACGCCGTCCGTGAGGCGCTGGACGCGCTGCCGGCGGACGCACCGCTGCGGGCCATCGTGGTCGCCGTCGGTGACGTCACCGAGCCCGACCGGACGAGCGGCGGCATGCGCCCGGCCACCGCCAAGGCCGGACCCGTCTTCGACGCGGTGTCCGTCGCGCTGCCGCCGGGCGTCCCCGTCCACCTGGAGAACAACGTGAACTGCGCGGCCCTCGCCGAACTCCACGAGGGGGCCGCCCGGGGCCGGCGCACCTTCGGCTATCTGCGGATCGGCGTCGGTATCGGTCTCGGCATCGTCATCGGCGGCCAGGTGCTGCGCGGCGCCAACGGAGCCGCCGGTGAGCTCGCCCGGCTGCCCTACCCCTGGGACGACGACCGGGAGCCCCGCCAGGAGGCCCTGGAGGCCTACGTGGGCTCCCAGGCCCTGCTGCGCAGGGCCGCCCAGGCCTGGCGGCCCGCCGACGGCCCACGCCCGCGTACCGTCGACCGGCTCTTCGCGCTGGCCGCCCAGGGCCGGGAGCCCGCCCGTTCCCTCGTCGCCCGGCACGCCGCCGACGTGGGCCGGCTGGCCGCCGCCGTGACCGCCGTACTGGACCCGGGGCTGCTCGTACTGGGCGGCAGCACGGGCGCCGATCCGCAGCTGCTGCCCGGCGTGCGGGCCGAGCTGGGGCGGCTGAGCTGGCCCACCGAGGTGGTGAGCAGCCAGATCGGCGATCTAGGTACCGTCGTAGGGGCTGCCCGGCTAGCCGTGGCCAAGGGAGTCCAAAACGTGACCGAAGGAGCGCAGGTGAAGGATTGACGGCCTCCGACTTGGTCTGCCAATGTCCGGACAAGCGCTTTCTAAGCCGGTCGGGACACCGGCTTGGGGTGAGCCTCCCAGCCCGTACACGACGTACGGCAACCGCACGAGGGCGTGTCCGTGCGGTGACGGCCAGGACGGCCGGGGATCTCCCCCCGCGTGGACGATGCGGCCGGGCGAGGCCGCGCCCCCGGAAAGTGACTTTCCTCAAAAATGCACCTGTGCCGCCTCAGCCGGCGCCGTGCTCCGTCCCTCCGACGAAATGGGATCGAAGATGACCACTGTGGGTGTGCGGCGCTCCCGCCGACTCGGCCGCGGCGGTATGCGCCGCCTGGTTCCCCTCGCTGCCGTGGCCTCGGCAGGTGCTCTGCTGCTCTCCGCCTGCGGGTCGGGCTCCGGCTCGGGCGGGACCGCCAAGTCGCTGACGTTCTGGATCTCCACGGTTCCGGGGCAGGACGCGGGCTGGAAGAAGCTGGTGGCGCAGTACAAGAAGGAAACGGGCGTCAACGTCAAGCTCGTCAACATCCCCTACGACGGCTACCCGACGAAGCTGCACAACGCCGCGCAGGCGAACTCGCTGCCCGACGTCGCCGACGTGCCGGCCCTGGACCCGATCTGGTCGAACAAGCTGATCGACCTCAGCTCCATCGCCAACAACAAGAGCTACAACATCAACGGCAACTTCCTCGCCAAGGACACGTCCGGGAAGGTGCTGTCCATCCCCTCGGACGTCACCGCGTCCGGCCTGTACATCAACAAGACGCTGTTCAAGAAGGCCGGCGTCGCCGTCCCGACCTCGCCCTCGAACACCTGGACCTGGGACGAGTTCATCGCCGCGGCGAACAAGGTCCGCGAGAAGACCGGCGCCAAGTACTCCCTGACCTTCGACCAGTCGCCCTCCCGGCTGCGCGCCATGGTGTACGAGATGGGCGGGCAGTACGTCCACGCCGACTCCTCCGGCAAGTTCTCGGTGGACGCCGCGACCAAGAAGGCCGTGAAGTACTTCGTCGGACTGAACGACGACAAGGTCATGCCGAAGTCGGTGTGGACCAGCGGCGCCGACCCGTCGGCCCTGTTCCAGAGCGGTGACGTGGTCGCCTACTGGTCCGGCGTGTGGCAGGTCGCCTCCTTCGCGGACAGCATCAAGAAGTTCGACTGGGCGAGCGTCCCGACCCCCGCCCAGCCGGTGCAGGCCAGTGACGTCAACAGCGGCGGCATGATGGTCGGCTTCAACAACAACAGCGACGCGGCCACCGCCGCGAAGAAGTTCATGTCCTGGGTGTACGACCCGAAGCAGTACACCGAGCTGGTCGAGTCCTCCGGGTTCCTCCCGGTCGAGAGCGGTCTGAGCCCGAAGTACCCCTTCACCTCCGAGGCGGCGCAGGCGGCCTTCAAGCTGTACAACGAGGAGATCCCGCTCTACGCCCCGATCTCGGGTTACTTCAACAACGCGCAGACCGCGTGGGTGCTGAAGGGCAAGAGCCTCACCACCGACCCGACCAAGACGGAGCTCGGCAAGGCGATCAACGGCCAGCAGTCGGCCGACAAGGCCCTCCAGAACATCGTGGACGGCTACAACCAGCAGGTCGGCGGCTGATCGCAGGCCGGTGGGCCGGGCGGCGGTGTCTCGACCCCGCCGCCCGGCCCCGGCCGGCCACATGATCACGGGCTCATGGCCCGAGCCCATGGCAATCCATCCCCACAGCACGGAGTCAGGAAGATGACAAAACGCGCCTCGGACGTGTCCGGGAGCCCGCCCAGGCGACGCAGCACCTACACCCTTGCGCCGCTCGTCCTCATCGCGGCCAATGTCGTGCTCTTCGCCCTGTTCTTCGTGTGGCCGGCGGTGATCGGGCTCGTCTACTCCTTCACGAACTACACGGGTGTGGGGGCGTTCCAGTTCGTCGGACTGGACAACTATCACAACCTGTTCGGGGACTCCGCCTTCTACGACGCGCTGACCCGGACGCTGCTGTACGCCGTCCTCTTCGTGCCGCTGAACTTCGCGGTCTCGCTGCTCATCGCCAATGTGCTGGTGAGCAAGCACGCCAAGGGCACGTCGGTCGCACGGATCATCTTCTTCATCCCGTGGCTGCTGTCGCCCATCGTCGTGGGTGTCCTGTGGCGGTGGCTGTTCGGTGAGAACTTCGGACTGGTCAACTACTTCGTCGAGAAGCTCGGCGGGCACGCCATTCCGTGGCAGTCCAACGCGGACCTGTCGCTGCTGGTGGTGGTGATGGCGGCGTCCTGGGCCTGGACGGGCTTCTCGATGCTGCTGTTCATCGCGGCGATCAAGAACGTGCCGGTGTCGTACTACGAGGCGGCCTCGCTCGACGGCGCCGGTCCATGGCGCCAGTTCTTCAGCATCACGCTGCCGAGCATCGCGCCCACCTCGTTCATCGTCATCCTGCTCAACACGATCAACGCGATGAAGGAATACCCGGTGTTCGTCTCGCTCAACAACGGCGGACCCGGAACGTCGAACAACCTGCTTGTCCAGTACATCTACCAGACCGGATTCCAACGGGGCCAGATCGGCTACGCGAGCGCCGCGTCGTTCGTGCTCATGCTCATCCTGATGGCCGTCGCGATCATCCAGCTGATCGTCAACCGACGGGTGGAGAACCGATGACAACCACAGACACGCCACGCCGGATCGACGCCGATCCCGGACGGCCCGTCTCCAAGAAGCGGTCCCGCGGCGCGAGCAGCGGCGGGCTCCGGCGGGCGGTCCCCGCGACGACACTTCTGTGGATCCTGGCGTGCCTCTACGGGCTGCCGGTGCTGTGGTTCATCCTCAGCTCCTTCAAACCGGCCGGGGACCTGTTCTCCTATCCGCTGACGATGGTTCCGCACCACCCCACCCTGTCCGGTTACCTCACGGCGTGGCGCAGTGCCAACTTCTCGCAGTACTTCATCAACACGACCCTCGTGTGTGTGATCACGACGATCCTCACGGTGGGAGCCAGCTGCTGCACCGGGTACGCGCTGGCCAAGTACGACAACAAATGGCTCAAGGCGTTCTTCATCTGCATCCTGGCCACCACGATGCTGCCCGGCGAGGTCATGCTCGCCCCCGAGTTCCTGGTGGTCCGCAACCTCGGCCTCTACAACTCGTTCGCCGGCGTCATCCTCCCGGCCGTGCTCACCGCGACCGGATGCTTCATGTTCCGCCAGTTCTTCCTGACGGTTCCCGACGAACTCGTGGAAGCCGCCCGCATCGACGGCGCCCGTGAACTGTCGATCTTCCTGCGGATCATGGTGCCGCTCTCCCGGCCCATCATGCTGACCCTCGCCATCCTGTCCTTCCAGTGGCGGTGGAACGACTACATCTGGCCGCTGCTGATGCTGAACGACCCCGACAAGTTCACCGTGCAGATCGGCATCCAGAGCATCGTCGGCGCGCAGAACATCAACTGGTCGGTACTGCTCGGCGCATCGGTCATCTCCATGATCCCGCTGATCGTCATCTTCCTGGTCTTCCAGCGCTATGTGATGGGCGCCGACATCAACGCAGGACTGAAGGACTGACCGTGTCCACCCCGCTCGACCACGAGTTCGTCCGCGCGGCGGCCCGCGCCGCCGACCGGCCGGCCGCCCCGCTGGCGGCCGGCCCCGGCGAGGAACCCGCCGGGGTGCCGCACCGCGCTCTGGCACGCCGGGTGAAGACTCTGGTCGCGGCGTACCGGTCCCCGGACTCGGCACTGCACGGCAGCGGGCAGGCCGTCGCCGCCGCGACGACCCACCTCCGCGCCCTGAGGGCAGCGCAGACACCCACCGGCCTCTTCGCCGGCGGCGACAACGTGCAGTCACCGCCGGACTCCGCGTTCACCGTCAACGACGTGTGCGACACGCATGTCCTCGCCAGCGGCGCCGGGCCGGAACTGCGCGACGTCACGGCCGCGCTCGCCGAGATCGCCGGCGCCGCCACCGGCGCCCTCCTGACCGGCGGGGTGCACACCCCGAACCACCGCTGGGAGCTGTGCGCGGCGCTGGCCCGGCTGCACCGGTCCTTCCCGGACGACCGGCTGCCGGCCCGCGTCGAGCAGTGGCTGGCAGAAGGCGTCGACATCGACGCGGAGGGCCTCTACTCGGAGCGCAGCGCCGTCTACGCGTCCCACGTGACCAACCCGTCGCTGCTGCTGCTGGCCGACGTGCTCGGCCGCACCGACCTGCGGGACGCCGTCGAACGCAACCTCGCCGCGACCCTGGACCTCATCAGGCCGGACGGCACGGTGGAGACCGTCCACTCACGACGGCAGGACCAGAACCACCCGTTCCCGCTGGCGCCCTATCTGCCGCACTACCGGCTGCTCGCGATCCGCACCGGCCGGGGCGACTTCAGCAGGGCGGCGCGACTGGCGGCCGCCGACGGCATCGACGACCCCGACCTGCTCGCCCAGACCATCCTCATCCCCGACCTGTGCCGCGCACTGCCGGCACCGGCGCCGGAACCCCTGCCCCGCGACCGCTACCTCACCACCGCACGCCTCGCCACCCGCGCCTCCGCCACCGCGCACAGCGTCCTGTACGGCGGCTCGGACGTGCCCGAGCACCGGCGCATCCGCTCGGGCCTCGCCTGCAATCCCACCTTCCTGCGCCTGTTCGCCGGCGACGCCGTCCTCGACGCGGTCCGCCTCTCACGGGGATTCTTCGACCTCGGCCCGTTCCGCGCCGCCGGCATGGAACAGCTCGCCGGCAACCGGTACCGGCTCACCGAGACCCTCACGGCCGCCTACCACCAGCCGCTCCCGCCGGACCGGCGACGGGCCGACGGCGCCTACCGGATGGCGGACGAGGGACGCTTCTCGGCCGCGATGGCCTTCCCGGACCGCCCCCGGGACGAGGTCTCCCAGACGACCCGCGTCGACGTGGACCTGCGGGAGGACGGCGCCGACCTGCGGATCGACATCGGCGGACCACCGGTGCCCTGGGCCCTCGAACTGACCTTCCGGCCGGGCGGCGTGCCCGAGGGCGCCGAACCGATCGGTGACGGACGCTGGTGCCTGACGACCGGGCCGCTGACCTACCGGGTCGGTGACGACGAGATCCGGGTCGAGACCGACGTCGAGGCGGGCGAACCGCTCGCCGGGCCGGACCGGAGCGACGTACTGCGGTACGACCCGGGCCAGGACCACACCGTGGTGGGCGGCACCGACGCGACGACGGGAAACCGCGTCTACATAGGCGGTCAGGGCCCGCAGACCCTGACCGTCGCGCTGCGCGCCCACCGACCCGCGCCTGTCCTAGGACCCCGACGACCCACGCCATGGCCACCTCCGGCATGAAGGGCTGACCTCCTCCGATGCATCTGCCGCGCCAACTCGGCCCGCTGCACAACCTGCCGTCCACCCCCGAGGCGTACGACGCGGTCCTCGCCGACGTCGTGGAGCAGGCCCTGGCCCGCCTCACCGCCGAGGGCAACCTCGAACACCCCGACGCCGACGACGACATCGGCGACACCTCCCTCGGTATCACCTCCCTGCTGGCCCTCGCCTGGCAGCGCTCCAAGGACCCGCGCCTGCCGGAGGCCGTGCACCGCAGTCTCGCCTTCCACCTGCGCGAGCGGGTGTACACCGAGGACAACCCCGGCTACCCGAACCTCACGGTCCGCGACTCCGGTCTCCCGTACGCGCGTTACGTCCTGGCGGCGGGCGCGCATCCGATCGGGGACTGGCCGAGCACCGTGTGGGCGCTGCTCCAGGCCGTGAACGTCCTGGACCTGTCGGACGGTCTGGTCGACGACGGACAGCGCGCCGAACTCCTGGCGCTGGCCAAGGGCTACTGGAGCTGGCTCACCGAGGCCACCTTCTTCAACCCGCAGGAGGCCGGCAACCAGGCGATCGGATGCGTGGTCGGCGGGCTGATGCTCGCCCGCCATCTGCCCACCGGGGAAGGGGAGCCGGTCCGCGAGCGGGCCCTGACCCTGTACGCCGACGAGATCCGCGCCCACCGCGTCCTCGACCGGGGTGCCCTGCTGCCGCCCGAGCACGGCGGCGCCTACGACAACAACTACGGCCCGATCTCCCTCTCCTTCCTCGCCCAGGCGCACCGGATCAGCGGCGCGGAGATGTTCGCCGAGGACGGCGACGCGCTCGCGCGGTACATCGACGCCCGCCTGACGAACGGCGGCTTCGACAACGGCGGCCCCCGCTACAGCGAACAGCACTCCGCCTTCGAGTCGGTGCTCGGCCTGCGCTACTTCGGCGCCCGGATCGGCTCGGACCTGGGCCGCTACCGCGGCGACACCAACTGGGGGCGGCACGCGGTCAAGCCGGACGGCGGTGTGGACGGGCACTTCGCCTGGATGCTGGTCTGGCAGATCCAGGACACCACCCCCTGGCACCGCACCCCGTCGACCACCCCGGCCCGCCATCAACTCCGCGCGGGATCCGTCTCGGTGGCCTTCGACAGCCGGATGACCCCGGCTCTGGTCGAGACGGCCGGCACCTACTACCTCCCGGCGGCGGTGAACCGGCAGCACGGCTTCGGCCCGGTCCTGGACGGCTTCCTGTTCTGCCGGCCGATGGGCGAGGTCCGCGTCCGGGACATGAGCGCCTACCACCTGACCGCCAAGCTCGTCAGCAAGCCGGTCGTGGGGCGCGACCACGTCCTGCGGCATGTGCGCTCCCTGTACGTCACGGACGGCACCAGCCTGTGGGTGACCGTGGCCGTGGAACGCTTCGACGGGACGCCTTACCTGCTGGCCGGGCTGCCGTACGCGGCGGACGACGGTGACCGGGTGCGCCGGGTCGCCGAGGGGGAGGTCGCGGCGGCGGGTGCGCTGCGGCTCACGCACCCCTCCGTACAGGGCGCCGACCACTTCGACGCGCGCGCCGAACTCACCCAGGAACAGGCCGCGTTCGCCCTCGCCGCCGACCCGCGCGGCTACGGGAACCCGGACGAGGGCTGGAGCCACCTGGTGACCTCCAGCGCCTACGAGGCCGAACCGGCGCCGGGCGCACCGGAGCACCTGCAGGTGTTCGCCGTACGGTACGGGGCCGGCGGTGACTTCGCGCCGTCCTTCGAGGGCGACCTCACCGTGCGCACCGAGGCGTTCACGGCCGTCATCGGGCCCGAGGATGCCCACGGCGTGCCCGAACTCGCCCTCGCCGCCTGCTAGTTCAACATATCCCTCAGCGGCTGCCCGCGTCGTACGGCGCGGGCAGCGCCGTCTGCGGCACCACCAGGTCCGCCCGGTCCCGGGTGGCCGCGACCAGGTCGGCGTTGAGCTGGTCGGTGCCGGCCACCCAGACCACGGCCTGCTCGTGCCCCTTGCCGAACTCCTCGTGCCGGGCGACCAGTCGGCGTACCCGTTCGGTCTCGTCGATCTCGCAGAACCACACCTCGTCCAGGGCCGGCCGCACCCGCGCCCACAACCCGTCCGCCAGCAGCAGGTAGTTGCCCTCCGTCACCACCAGCCGGGCCGTCGGCGGCACCGGGACCGCACCCGCGATCGGCTGTTCCAGCACCCGCTCGAAGCCCGGCGCGTACACCACGTCGTCCCGGTCCTCGCGCAGCCGCCGCAGCAGCGCCGCGTACCCGCCCGCGTCGAAGGTCGCGGGCGCGCCCTTGCGGTCCCTGAGGCCAAGCCGTTCCAGCTCGACGTCGGCCAGATGGAAGCCGTCCATGGGCACATGCGCCACCCATGGCTCACCCGTGCCGTTCAACTCCCGCACCAGTCGCTCGGCGAGGGTCGTCTTCCCGGCGCCGGGGCTGCCCGCGATGCCGAGGATCGCGCGCGGACCGCGTCCGGCGAGTGAACGGGCGCGGTCGAGGAGGTCGTCGAAAGTCAGCGGCACGCAAAAAGTGTGACACCGGCCCCGGGATGTGGCGGAGGCCACCCCCTCAAGGCCGCGCGATGGGGAAGATGCCGGACATGACTGCACTCGGTCTGCCCGACACCATCCAGGCCTGCCTCTTCGACCTCGACGGGGTCGTCACCAAGACCGCCGTCGTGCACGCGGCGGCCTGGAAGGAGACCTTCGACGCCTTCCTGCGCGGCTACGACGGCCAGCGCCCCTTCGACGCGGTCGCCGACTACGACGAGTACGTCGACGGCCGCCCGCGCGCCGACGGGGTCCGCGCCTTCCTCGACTCCCGGGGCATCCACCTGCCCGAGGGCACCCCGGACGACCCACCCGACGCACCCACCGTGCACGGCCTCGGCAACCGCAAGAACGTACTGCTCCTGGAGAAGATCCGCACCGAGGGCGTCGAGGCCTACGACGGCACCCTGCGCTATCTGGAGGCGGTCCGCGCGCACGGACTGCGCACCGCGATCGTCTCCTCCAGCGCCAACTGCCGTGACGTGCTGCGCTCGATCGGTGCCGAGCACTTCTTCGACGTCCGTATCGACGGGGTCGTGGCCGCCGAGCGCCGGCTGCCCGGCAAGCCGCACCCGGACACCTTCCTGGCCGCCGCCCACGACCTCGGCGTCGAGCCGTCCCGGGCGGCCGTCTTCGAGGATGCCCTCGCCGGGATGGACGCGGGTCGCGCGGGCCGTTTCGGGTACGTCGTCGGAGTCGACCGCGTCGGACAGACCGACGCCCTGTACGCGCACGGCGCGGACACGGTCGTGAAGGACCTCGCCGAACTGGGAGGCAAGCAGTGATCACCCACCGGTCGTACGCCGTGGAGCCCTGGGCGGTCCGCGAGACCGAGCTCGACCTCGACGTGCTCGCGCAGAGCGAGTCGGTGTTCGCGCTGTCCAACGGACACGTCGGCTGGCGCGGCAACCTCGACGAGGGCGAGCCGCACGGCCTGCCCGGCAGCTACCTCAACGGCGTGCACGAGGTGCACCCGCTGCCGTACGCCGAGGCCGGCTACGGCTATCCGGAGTCCGGGCAGACGGTCATCAACGTCACCAACGGCAAGATCCTGCGACTGCTGGTCGACGACGAGCCCTTCGACCTGCGCTACGGCCGGCTCGTCGCCCATGAGCGGGTCCTTGACCTGCGCCGGGGAGTCCTGGAGCGGACCTGCGAGTGGACCTCGCCCGCCGGATCCACCGTGCGGGTGCGTTCGACCCGGCTGGTGTCGCTGACCCAGCGGGCGGTGGCCGCTGTCTCCTACGAAGTGGAGGCGGTCGACCGGCGCTGCCGGATCGTGATCCAGTCCGAGCTGGTCGCCAACGAGCAGCTCCCCGAGTCGGACGGCGATCCACGCGCGGCGCTGGCGCTGCAGTCGCCGCTGGAGCAGGAGGACGGCTTCGCCTCCGGGCAGCGGCTGCGGCTCGTGCACCGCACCCGGCGCAGCGGCCTGCGGGTCGCCGTCGCCGCCGACCACACGGTCTCCGGGCCCGAGCGGACCTCCACCCACGCCGAGAGCGGTGCGGACATGGCCCGGCTGACCGTCACCTCCGTGCTGGAGCCGGGGGAGCGGCTGCGGGTGGCCAAGTTCGTCGCGCACGGCTGGTCCGGGGTGCGCTCCCTGCCCGCGATGGCCGACCAGGTGGACGCGGCCCTGGCGGCCGCCTCGCACGAGGGCTGGCAGGGACTGCTCGACGAACAGCGCGGCTACCTGGACGACTTCTGGTCCCGGGCCGATGTGGAGGTGGACGGCGACGAGGAGGTCCAGCAGGCCGTCCGCTTCGCGCTCTTCCATGTCCTGCAGGCCGGGGCCCGCGCCGAGCAGCGGGCGATACCCGCCAAGGGCCTGACCGGCTCCGGATACGACGGGCACGCCTTCTGGGACACCGAGATGTTCGTGCTGCCCGTCCTCACCCACACCGCCCCCGGCGCCGTCGCCGAGGCGCTGCGCTGGCGGCACAACACCCTGCCCGCCGCCCGCGAGCGCGCCACCCAACTGGGCCTGGACGGGGCCGCGTTCCCCTGGCGGACCATAGCGGGCTCGGAGGGCTCGGCGTACTGGCCGGCGGGGACGGCGGCCTTCCACGTCAACGCCGACGTCGCCGACGCGGTGGTCCGCTATGTCGCCGCCACCGGCGACACGGACTTCGAACGGGACACCGGCGTCGAACTGCTCGTGGAGACCGCCCGGTTGTGGCGTTCGCTCGGCCACCACGACGGCCGGGGCGCCTTCCACATCGACGGCGTCACCGGCCCCGACGAGTACAGCGCGGTCGCCGACGACAACACGTACACCAACCTGATGGCCCGGGCGAACCTGCTGGCCGCCGCCGACGCCGTCGAACGCCACCCGCGCCAGGCGGCCCGGCTCGGCGTCGACGCGGAGGAGAGCGCCGCCTGGCGGGACGCGGCCGAGTCCATGCACATCCCCTACAACCACGAACTCGGCGTCCACGAACAGAACGCCGGGTTCACCCGCTACCAGCGCTGGGACTTCGAGAACACCCGCCCCGAGCAGTACCCGCTGCTGCTGAACTTCCCCTACTTCGACCTCTACCGCAAACAGGTCGTCAAACAGGCCGACCTGGTGCTGGCGATGTACACCTGCGAGGCCTTCTTCGACGAGGAGCACATCGCCCGCAACTTCGCCTACTACGAACCGCTGACCGTCCGCGACTCCTCGCTGTCCGCCTGCTGCCAGGCCGTCGTGGCCGCCCAGGCCGGCCACCTCACCCTCGCGCACGCCTACACCGCCGAGGCCGCGCTGATGGACCTCGACGACCTGGAGCACAACACCCGCGACGGACTGCACATCGCCTCCCTCGCCGGCACCTGGATGGCCCTGGTGGCCGGATTCGGCGGGCTGCGCCACTACGACGACGGAGCCCGCTTCGCCCCCCGGCTGCCGGAACGGCTGCGCCGGCTGGCCTTCAGCCTGCAGCTGCGGGACAGCAGGCTGCGCGTGGAGATCGGCTCCGACAAGGCGACCTACACCCTCCTCGACGGCCCACCGCTCACCGTCCACCACCACGGGGAGCCGGTGACGGTCGGCACCGACGGCCCCGCCGTGCGCGCGGTGCCCCCGGCCCGCCCGGGCCCGGCTCCGCAGCAGCCACCGCACCGGGCACCGAACCGGCCGGCCTGAGGGCAGCGTCACCTGATGCGGACATATCGGGGCGAATCTAGACTGGCGAGGCCCGGAAGATGACGGAATCAGGGAGATGTGTGCCATGGCCAAGCGAGGGAACAAGCGACGCGCCCGCAAGAAGAAGAAGGCCAATCACGGCAAGCGCCCCAACGCCTGAGCCGATCTGAGCGGTCGCCGTCAGGGCTGCAGCAGCCGGAAGTCGACAGCATCGAACTGGTGGCCGTTGACCTGGAGTTGCACCTGGTGGGCGCCTGGGTAGTAGACGCGGGTACTGATCGGCCGGAACGAGTGCTCGCGTGTGACCTCGGTCGACCGGCCGGGGTCCAGGGTGCGTTTGGCGAGCTTGAAGACTTTCGGTGCGGTCCTGCCGTTCGCCTTCATGTGATGGATGACGTAGTCGATGGAGAGAGTGACCGGTCGCCCGGAGATGTTCGTGATCCGGGCGGTGAAGGTGAGCGCGCCTCCGAACGGGATGTCGGTCTCTTCCGGCAGCGGTCCGACGACCGTGAGGTCGTCGCGGCTGCCGTGGAAGCCGACCAGCTGCAGGGCGTTCGGGTCGCCCTTCCTGACCAGGGTGCGCATCGCGTGGCGGATCAGGGCCGGTGTGGTGTCCTGCGGGGTGCCGGCCCAGCGCGCGGCGGTGCGGCCGGCGAGGCCGGCGTCCAGGCGGGAGACGTCGTTGAGGTGGTTGGCGACCGAGCGGCGTACGAACGCGGAGCTGTCCGGGTAGAGGGCGTCCAGGATCGGGATGGTCAGGGCGGGGTTGTGGTTGAGGGCGGGGACCTGGCGCGCCCAGGGCAGTTTGGGCCGGGTGCCTTCGCTGGCCAGGCGACGCACGGCCTCCTCGGGTGAGGTGGTCCAGGTCCGGGCGGCGGCAAGGGTGCGTTCCAGGTCCGCGTTCAGGAAGGTACGCAGCGCGAATTCGCTGGTCAGCCGAGGTGTGAGGGCGGCCATGAGGGTCAGGCCGTCATCGAGGTCCTGGCCCGTGCCGGAGTCGGCGGCCGCGGTGGCGACGGCCTCGGTGACCGGCCAGAGCATCCAGCCGGTCAGGTCCGCCCGGGGCAGGGCCGCGCGGACCGCGCGGGACAGACGGCGGTAGTCGTGCCCGGCGTCGGCCAGCAGCGCCTCACCGACCGTACGCGCGCGTTCGCTCAGGCCGAGCGATGCCAGTGTCCGTGCGCTCTCGGCTACGGTCTGCCACGACGAGGTCCCGGGTGAGGTCTCCTGCAGGATCAACGCCAGGCTGCGGATGCTGCCGGGGCTGATCAGCTCGTCGGCGGTGGGCACTGATCCTCCAGGAGAACGAGATGTGGGGCTGCTGCTCAGGGGGTGCGCGCTCGGGCTACGCCGCTCGGGGGAAGTCCGCGGCCCGGGAGGCGGTCTCCTGGGCGCGCAGTTCGTCCAGGGCGCCGCGCAGTTGGTCGTGGACGCGGTCGTATCCGCGGTTGCCCAGCACGATACGGCGGGGCGGCGCGTCCTGGCTCATGGCGTCGACCACGGCCTTGACGCCGCGGTGGGGATCGCCGGGCTGACGGCCGTCCTGGCCGACCATGCCCACCCGCACCGTCTCCACGAACGCCCGGTAGGCCTCCACGGTCTCGGTCACCGGCTCCTCGACGAAGGCGGCATAGGCCCGGGTGCGGAAGGCACCCGGCTCCACGGCGAGGACCTGGATCCCGAACGGCTCCACCTCGGTCCGCAGCGCGTCCGTCATGCCCTCCACCGCGAACTTGGCGGCACTGTAGAAACCGAAACCGGGCACGCTCGCGATCCCGGCGACCGAGGACATGTTGACGATCCATCCGCTGCGCCGCTCCCGCATTCCGGGGAGCACCGCGCGGACGAGGTCGACGACGGAGAAGAAGTTCAGCTCGAAGGAACGGCGGACATCGGCCTCAGGAGAGCCCTCCACCGATCCGTACCAACCGCGGCCGGCATTGTTGACCAGCACATCGATCCCGCCGAAGTGCGCTTCCGCGGCCCGGACCGCGGCCCGGACCTGCTGGGGGTCGGTGGTGTCCAGCTCCAGCAGCAGGATCCGCTCACGCGCCTCGGCGCCGTGCAGGTCGGCCCATTCCTTCAGCTGCCCGGCCGGCGGGCGGTCAGCACGACGTTGTCGCCCTGCTCCAGCGCGACGTCGGCATAAGCCCTGCCGAAACCACCGGTACCGCCGGTGATGAACCATGTCTTCACAGTGCTCCTCCTTGGAGCGGGTAAGGCGGCAGCGGGTCAGGGGGCGATGACCAGGCTGCTGATCAGCGTGCCGTCGAGGGTGAAGCGGTAGCCGAGGTCGACGCTGCCGCCGGGGAAGTCGCCCTCCAGGTGCTGGGTGAGGGTGAACCGATGGGTGCCGGTGCGCTCGGCGGCCACCGGCGTGGTGGTGTAGGTGAACTCGGAAGCGGCGTTCGCCATCCACTCGGTGATCGAGGGTATGCCGGTGTGGGTGTGGCCCTCGTCGGTCACGCTCGCCTGCGGGGTCAGGATCCCGGCCAGCGCGGTGGTGTCCCGGGTGTCGAGCGCGGTGAGGAACTGCCGGACGGCCGCGGGCAGATCGGTGATGTCGATACGAACGGTGCTGTCGGTCATGGGGTGCCTTACGTGAGGTGATCGGATGGGAGGGGGAGGGCACGGTCGGCGGGTGAGCCCTGCCGGGACGACGCCGGCCCGCGAGGGCCCTCGTTCCGCGCTCGCGACCAGCTCACGGACCTGCGCCGCGGCGACGGCGGTGCCGGGGTCCCGCAGAGACCACTGCCACGGTTCCTCGGGCCCCGGTCCGGCGGGCGCCTCCCCGCGGTAGGGCTCGACGCAGACGGGGGCGTTCGGTTCGCTCTGCCGGCTGTCCGCGAGCGTGCCGATGTCCACCGCGTCGTATCCGAGGACGTCCAGCGGGCGGCCGGCCTCCTCCTTGGCCTTCGTGCTGTCGCCGGCGATGGGCAGGGCACTGCGGTCGGGTGACCCGGCGGGCCGGGCAAGAGCGAAGAGCCGGCCGGAACCTGTGCTCGGAACCTGTGCTGTTGAACGCCTTGACCACGGTCGATCTCGGCAGGTGCCGCTGCAGCAGGCCGCTGGAGGTGATCTCGTCGGCGTCGAGCTCGGCCGGCCGGCCGTCGCGCTGGGGATGGCAGTTCCCCGTGTCCAGCACGATCTTGTCGTTCAGCGCGTCCACGGGGAGCAGGCCGGGGGCCGTCGGCGGGACGGACACCACCACCAGGTCGCCGGCCCGTGCCGCTGCCGCCGGCGTGGCCGCGCGAGCGTGACTGCCCAGGGTGTCGACCAGCTCGCTGAGGGTTTCGGGCCCTCGGGAGTTGCTGAGGACGACGTCGAGTCCCGCGGCGACGGCCGGACGGGCGAGGGAGGTGCCGATCGCTCCGCTGCCGATGAGTCCGAGTGTGAGAGGCACTGCACTGTCCGTTCGTGATGTCGAGGAGTTCAAAGGCTTGAGGGGGGAACCACCGACCCTGCGTGAACCGGCGCGGACCGATCGGGGCATCGGCCGGCGGAGCCGGGCCGGGCGGGCAGCTCATGTCGATCACGATGGGGCCTCCCCCGGGGAGAGGGTCAAGCGCGGCGGATGCACACTGGGGGGATGGCCTGCGGATTGACGATCGGCGAGTTCGCGCAGCTGACGCACCTGAGCGTGCGGACCCTGCGTCGTTACCACGAGTCCGGGCTGCTGGAGCCAGTCTCGGTGGACCCCGTCAGTGGCTACCGCTGCTACTCCGGCGACCAGATCCCCACCGCGCAGGTCATCCATCGGCTGCGTGAACTGGACGTGCCGCTGGCCGATGTGGCCAAGATCCTCGCCACCGAGGACGCCGCGGAGCGCGCGGACCTGGTCGGTGAACACCTGCAGCGGCTGGAGGCGGAACTGGACCGCACACGAGCCGCCGTGGTCTCCCTGCGGAACCTGCTGCGCCCCGACGCCGGCGGCCTGCAGGTCGAGCTCCGCCCGGTGGCAGCCAGAACGGTCGCCGGGGTCGAGGACGTCGTCGGCTACGACGAGGTGATCTCCTGGTACGACGGGGCGATGGCCGAACTCGGCGCCGCGGTCGCCGGTCTGCCGGCACAGGGGCCGCCGGGTGGGTGCTACGCCAACGAGCTGTTCACCCGCGGCCGGGGAACGGCGCTGGTCTACCGGCCGGTGGCCGACCCGCCGACCCGAGGCCGGGTGCGACCGGTGGACCTCCCGGCCGGCGAGCTTGCCGTGGTCGTCCATCCCGGACCGCACGACGACATCGACGTCACCTACGGCCGGCTCGGCGCCTGGGTGGTCGACCACGCCCTCGTGGTCGATGGCCCGGTGCACGAGACATATCTCGTCGGCCCGCGCGACGACCCGGATCCCGCAGCCTGGCGTACCGAGATCGGCTGGCCGGTGTTCCGGCTCGCGCCCACCCCCGGGTGACCCCGTTCACGGGCAGAGCTCAGGGAGTCTCGCTGTCCGCCTCCTGCGGTCGCATGAAGTCGAGGTCGTCGCCCCATGCGTCCAGCACCTCGCCGTGTCCGGCCTCTCGGGCCGCCCTCTCGACAAGGGTGAACAGGTGCCGCTGCAGGGACACCTCGCCCGTCGCCGAAATGCGGTCCACGGCGCGGAGCAGCATGTCGGTGTCCCAGCCCGGCAGCGGGTACCGGGCCAGCTCCCACTCCAGGTACTTGTTGTAGGGGCGGGGGCGACGGTCTAGAGCGAAGAGCGACTCGAGCAGGAGCCGCATGCTGTCGGCCGCGTCGAGGCGGGCCGCCAGAGACCTGCCGTCCCGGTGGTTCTTGAGCGAGCGGTAGAGGGAGTTGACGTAGGCGTCGAGCCGGCCGCCGGAGTCCCGGAACGCCTCATCGGCATCCAGCCGGGCCCGGTCGGCAAGGATGCGGGCGATGCCTCCGTCGAGCCGGTCGAGCACGATCCGGGCACGGGCGAGGGCATAGCGTTCCCAGCCAGGTGTCCCGGCCCCGCAGAACTCGGCGAGGGTGACGACAACGAGGTCGAGCTCGGGGCCGCGGTGGCCGGAGAACCGGGTCGGATCGGTCCCGGCGTCATCGGCGACGACCACGTACAGGTCGTGGTCGGAGTACGGGGTGACCATGCCGTCGTGGGCCTGGGAACCTTTGAGGACGAGGCCGACGACGGCTGGATCGGCGGCGGCGAGCTCGACGAACGCGTCGTAGGCGGGGGGCTGCTGAGCAGTCATGATGGGGATCTCCGGTGAGGTGATGACGGGTATGCCCGCGGGGGCGCCCCTGTTGCGAGGCGCCCTGCACCGTCCGCGGCCGCGCATGGCTGCCGCCCGGAAGATCAACGCACTTCTGGACCCTATCGCCCGGCCGGACCATGGGGTAGGGCACGCGGAGACGTCAGGACACCGAGCGTCGCGCAGCGCGCATCACGAAGCCCCGCCGGGAGAGGTCATACGGCCGCGAAAGACCCCGGACGGGCTGCCGGTCAGGTCAGCGCGTTCCACAGCAGCCCCACCAGATCGCTCGTGGCGTCGGCCGCGAACAGCGCGGCCAGCGCGCCCAGCGCGAGAACGGCCGCGGCGGCGGACCACAGATGCGGGGGCGGGGCGGTCTGCAGCGCCGCGATCCTGCGGGTGACCGCGCGGTCCGTGAAGCTCAGAGCACAGGACCGGCGGGCGCGGCCCGCGTTGAGGGCGGCGCGGGCAAGCGCGCGGGCCGTGGTCACCCGGTCCCCGACGGCCGACGCCGCCTGCTCGTCCGCCCAGCGCTCCACCAGGAAGGACACGGTGGCACGGACCGGGCCGAGCAACGGGTTGGCGGCCTCGGCGAGTGTCGCCGCCGTCACCAGACGGCCGTGCCGGTGGGTCAGATGGGCCCGTTCGTGGGCCAGCAGCACCCGCCGTTCCGCCGGTGCCAGCGCGCTCAGCATCGCCGACGTGACCAGGATCCGGCCCGGCCGGCCCGGGATCGCGAACGCCTGCGGTACCTCGGAGGCGGCCACCACCAGCTCGACATCGCGCGGATGCCCCTCGCACAGCCGCCGCAACGCCCGCCGGGTACGGCGCTCGGCCCGCACCGCCCGCTGCACCCGCCGGACCACCACGGCCAGCGCGAGGCACGCGGCCACGCCGATCACCTCGGGCACCGGGTCGGCCAGATGCCGGCCTGCCGCCCGGGCTTCCCGGATCACCGGTGGGGCGTCGCCCACCAGAGCGGTCGTCAGCAGGATCAGGGACCAGGTGGTCGCGGCGGCGGTCAGCACGGCGGCGGACGTGAGCACGCGGGCGGCCAGCGCCGGGGCGACCCGCCGGCCGATCACCGGGCCGACCAGGGGCAGCAACAGGGAGACCAGCAGCGGGGTGTAGACGTCGAACATCATGCGCCGCCCCCGGCGAACAGATTCCGCAGCGCCCGCTCCTCCTCCGGACTCAGCCCGGACACGAACTGCTGGAGCGCCGCGATCGGATCCGGACCCCGGTCCAGGGCCTCGTGCATGGCCTGGGCGGTCAGCTCGGCCGCGTTCTTCGCCGGCCGGTACGCGCCACGCCGGCCGTCCGCGTCCCGCAGCACCAGGCCCTTGTCGTACAGCCTTTTCAGGATCGTGTGGACCGTGTTGTACGCGAGGCCGCCGCCGATCTCGGACTGGATCTCGGCCGGGGTCAACGGGCGTTCGGTCGCCCACAGGGCTGCCAGTACTTCGCTCTCCAGCTCTCCGGCACTGCGCCGCTCCGCTCTGCCATGGGCCCCTGTACCAGCCATGGCACAACCTTACAGGCTGTAGTGCCGCTGTCCGGGTGGGCGTACCGGCGCTGCCTCGACCCACAATCTCGGTTAATTTGTCACTGTTTGTCCCCTAAGTCCATGGACGGTCCTACGAGCTGTAGGGGAAGCAGGGGTGGGTGCCTCGATGGTCCCGAACGTGAACGCCGCGCCCGCCATGAGCCGCCGAGGGGTCTACTGGCATGCCGCCGCCTGTCTCGCCGTGCTGCTCGGTGCGGGCTGGCTGCTCCGGCGGCACTGGCCGGTCGTGGAACACGGGGCGCTCCGGCTCGCCGTCGCCGATCAGGGCTGGCTGCTCGTGGCGGCCCTGGCGGCGGTCGGGACCTGGGCGTCATCCGCGCTCGCCCAACAGGGCGCGGTCGCCCGCCGGCTCCCCGGCGGGCGTCTGGTGGCCGCGCAGTTCGCCGCCTCGGCCGCCAACCATGTGCTGCCCGCCGGGGTCGGCGCGGGCGCGGTGAACCTGCGCTTCCTGATGCGCTGCGGGCTCCCGCCGGGCCGCGGTGCGTCGGCCCTCGCGGTGAAGGCCGCCGCCGGGGCCGTGGTCCGGCTGGCCCTCGTGGCCGCCCTCGCGCCCGCCTGTCCGGGGCTGCTGCGGGCCCCGCACCTGCCCACGGCCGTACTCCTGGCCGGGGCCGCCGTGGTCGCCCTGGCGGGCGTGCTGCTGCTGCGGGCCAGGGTGTGGCCCCGTTGCCGGGGCGCGGTGGCCGCCGTGGTGGCCGACATCAGGGCCCTGCACTCCCGGCCGGCCCGTGCGGCCGCGCTGTGGGGCGGTTCCCTCGCCTTCACCGGGCTGCACGCCCTGGTGCTCATCTCCGTGGCCCGGGCGGTCGAACTGCCGCTGTCCCCGGCCCGGGTGGCACTGCTCTACCTCGCCGCCAGCGGTGCCGCCGCGCTGCTGCCCACCCCGGGCGGCCTCGGTTCGCTGGACGCGGCTCTCGCGCTGGCCCTCACCGCCTCCGGAACGCCGGCCGCCGCGGCCGCCTCCGCCGTGCTCGGCTACCGGCTGCTCACCGTGTGGCTGCCGTTGCTGCCGGGCCTGCTCCTGCTCGGGGTGCTGATCCGGCGCCGGGCGCTGTGACCCGCGAGGCGTTTCCCGGCGGCCCGCATCAGGTAGGAGTCCGATGTCGTCGGCCGACTCAAGGGGCCTGCACGGGAGGGGAGTGGCATGGCAGCGAACGACTACGACAGCGGTGGCCGCCTGGGGGAGGAGTTCTTCACGCCCGGGACCTCGTCCTTCACGGGGTTCCTCGCCGCCCACCGGCCCGGACTGCTGCCGACTCGCAGCCCCCTGCCCGCCGGCACGGTGGCCGGACCCGACGCCTTCCCGCACGGCACGACCGTCCTCGCGCTTGCCTACCGCGACGGCGTGCTGATCGCCGGCGACCGCCGCGCCACCATGGGCAATCTCATCGCCCAGCGCGACCTGGAGAAGGTGCACCCCGCCGACGACCACACGGCGGTCGCCTTCGCCGGCACCGTCGGGCTCGCCCTCGACATGGTCAAGCTCTACCAGGTCGAGCTGACCCACTTCGAGAAGATCGAGGGCATCCCCATGACCCTCGACGGCAAGGCCCGCCGCCTCGCCGGGATCATCCGGGAGAACCTGGGCCAGGCCATGCAGGGCCTCGCCGTCGTCCCCCTGCTCGTCGGCTACGACACCAAGGCGCCCGAGGGCGAACGCGGCCGTATCTTCAGCTTCGACGTCGCCGGCGGCCTCTACGAGAAGCGGGAGTTCCACGCCGAGGGCAGCGGGTCGCCGTACGCCCGGGGTGCCCTGAAGAAGCTGTACCGCCCCGGCTTCACCCGCCGCGAGGCCGCCCTCGCCGCGCTCCAGGCGCTCTACGACGCGGCCGACGACGACTCGGCGACCGGCGGCCCCGACACCAACCGCCGTATCTTCCCGCGGGTCTCGGTCATCACGGACGACGGCTTCGAACGGCTGCCGGAGCCCGAGACGGAGGAACTCACCCGGGAGATGGTCGAACAGCGCCGCACCCGCCCGGACGGACCGGGCGCCACGCCCTGACTCAGGGAGCGGTCACCGGTCTCTCCGGTACGCCGTTGCGGGTTCCCGGGGCCGGAACCCACCGGGCACCCACGCACAGCCAGATCCCGAGCCAGCCGGCGGCGAACAGCCAGCCGCCGAGCACATCGGTGACCCAGTGCACGCCGAGAAACACCCGGGTGGCCCCGACGGCGAGCCCCCAGCAGGCGGCGGCCGCGCACCATGCCGTACGACCGTGCGGGGCCCGTACCCACAGGGCGAGGATCACCAGGCCGGCGGTGAGCGCTGCCGTGGTGCTGTGCCCGGACGGGAACGACAGGCCGCTGGCCTGTGTCTGCCAGTCGGCCTGCGGCGGCCGGGCGCGGGCGACCAGTTCCATCACGCCGACCCGGGCCGTCTGGCCCAGTCCCAGGCAGGTGACGCCGAGGAGCGCGGCGATCAGCCGCTGCCGTCGGGTGCGGCCCGCCAGCAGCCCCGCGGCCACGACCAGGGCGTACGGGACGAACCCCGTGCCGGTCGCGGTGAGCCCCCGGGCCACGGCCACCGCCACGTCCGGGCGATGGCCGAGGGACCAGGCGAGCAGTGTGCGGTCCAGGGGGAACGGGGCGCCGTGGCGGCCGGTCACGACCAGGGCCAGCACGGCGAATGCCGCCCAGGCGCCGAGGCCGACGCTCCCCGCGAACTCCGCGATCCTCTTGCGGTTCATCACGCAGGCAGCGGCCCTTCCGGTGACTACTTCGGTGACGACTTCGACGATGACTTCGACGACGACGAATGTGTAGACGGTCTACTCGACTGTAGACGATCGTGGCCCGGTCCGCGGTTCTGGGTGTGCGCGCCCCCGTTCGGTCACGGCTTTTGCCGCACCATTGCCATTTCATGACTTTCTGACTACATGGGTGTAGTCATCATGGTCGGCGGAAGTAAGGCATGCCTTCACTAAGTTCGAGCCATAGGGCGGGGACGGGCCTGCCGGGGAGGGCTGCGGCGGATGTGGGACGACGCGTTTCCGAGTTTCCTGATCGGACTGAGGGAAGGTCTTGAGGCCGGGCTGATCGTCTCGATCCTCGTCGCCACCCTGGTGCGGGCCGGCGCCAGAAACCGGCTGGCGCAGGTGTGGACCGGTGTCCTGGCCGCGATCGCGCTGGCGATGAGCTTCGGCGCGGTCCTCACCTTCACCGCAGCCTCCCTCTCTGCGACCGCCCAGGAGGCCTTCGGCGGCACCCTCAGCGTGATCGCGGTCGCCTTCGTCACCGCGATGGTCTTCTGGATGCGCCGCTCGGCCCGCAGCCTCTCCGGCGAGATCAAGGAGAAGGTGACCGGCGCCCTGGCCATGGGCTCGGGCGTGCTGATCGTCACCTCGTTCCTCGCCGTCGGCCGCGAGGGCCTGGAGACCGCGCTGTTCCTGTGGACCACGGCCCGGGCGGCCGGTGAGTCCGCGGGTCCGCTGACCGGCGCCGGGATCGGCCTGGTCCTGGCGGCCGGCCTGTGCTGGGGTCTGTACCGCCGCGTCCTGAAGATCAACCTGACGAAGTTCTTCACCTACACCGGTGCCGTCCTCATCGTGATCGCGGCCGGCGTCCTCGGCTACGGGCTGCGCGACCTCCAGGAGGGCCGGGTCTTCCCGGGCAACACGGCATACGCCCTCGACCTCAGCGGCAGCATCGACGCGGGCTCCTGGTACAGCACCCTCCTCCAGGGCGTCCTCAACATCACACCGACCATGACCTGGCTCCAGACGGCCGGGTACGTCGGCTACCTCGCCGTCGTCATGACGCTGTTCGTGCGGGGAGTGCGCGCATCCGCACCGAAGCCGGCCGCCGAGCCGAACGCGCCGCAGTCCGCGGCTGAGAAGTCCGAGGTGCCGGAGGACCCCGCCGCCGACCGTCCTGAGTCGAAGACCGCCGTCGACGGGCCGGAACCGACGTCCGGCGCTGAGGAGCCGGAGCCGGAACCCGCGTCCAGCGCCGAGAAGCCGCAGTCGCAGTCGGAGCCGGAGCCGGAGCCGCAGTCCGCTGCCGGAGAGCCGGAGCCGCGGCCCGCCGCCCCCGTTCCCGCCCCCGCCGCCGACCGTCCCGAGCCGCAGCCGGCCAGGGGACCGCGTCGCCGTCCCGCCTGGGTCGTCCCCGTCGCCGTGGTCGCCGTTCCCGTCGTGGTCGCCGGGGTCGTCGTCGCGGTCGCCCGGCCCAAGCCCAGCAGCGGGCAGACCGTCGCCGTCTCCGAGACCGAGTGCGGCAAGGGCTTCACCGCGCCCAAGGCGGGCCGCCAGACCTTCCAGATGCAGAACACCGGCAGCAAGACCTCCGAGGTGTACCTGATCGACCCGGGCACCAACGCGGTCTACGGCGAGATCGAGGGCCTCGCGCCCGGCACCACCCGCGACCTGGTCGCCACGGTCGCCGGCGGCACCTACGCCTGGCGCTGCGTCCCGTCCAGCGGCAAGGCCGTCACCTCCAAGTCCGTCACCGTCACCGGCGGCGGAAGCAGCGCCAAGGCGGTCGTACCGGTCTCCGAGAACGACCTCGCCGCGCCGCTCAAGGCGTACAAGGAGTACGTCGACCAGGGGCTGGCCACCCTTGTCGCCCAGACCCGCACGCTCGACGCCGACATCGAGGGCAACCACCTCGACCAGGCCCGCACCGACTGGCTGACCGCCCACCTCGCCTACTCCTCCCTCGGCGCCGCGTACGGCACCTTCGAGGACTTCGACAAGAAGATCAACGGCCGCGCCGACGGCCTCGCGGGCGGGGTCGCCGACCCGGACTTCGCCGGGTTCCACCGGATCGAGTACGGGCTGTGGCACGGCCAGTCCGCCGACGAGCTCAAGACCCCGGCCCAGGCGCTCGTCGACGCGGCCGCCGGACTCCAGAAGGCCTTCCCGACCCAGGACTTCGACCCGGGCGACCTGCCGCTGCGCGCCCACGAAATCCTGGAGAACACCCTGCAGTTCGAGCTGACCGCCGACACCGACTTGGGCAGCGGCACCAACCTCGCCACCGCGAACGCCAACCTCGCGGGCACCAACGAGCTGCTCACCGTACTCAGGCCGCTGCTCACCGCCCGTGCGCCGAAGCTCCTGCCGACCGTCGACGCGGACATCGCCCGTCTGCAGAAGCTGCTGGACGCCGAGCACCAGGGTGTCGTGTGGACCTCGGTCGAGACGCTCGACGCGGCCACCCGGCAGCAGCTGAACGGGGCCACCGGTCAGCTGCTGGAGGACCTCGCCCCGGTGCCGGACCTCCTGGAGATCAGGAAGTCCGCCTGATGACCGCCGCAGACCACGCGCACCCGTACGACGAAGGGAACCCTCCGATGTCCGCTGCCGACACCCCGTCCTGCCCGATGGGCGCGGGCCGCCGTTCCTTCGTGCGGACGGCGCTGGGCGCCGGTGCCGCGGGCGCGGTCCTGGCCGGCGGCGGCTTCGCGCTCAGCCAGGCCGGCGGCACCGCCGAGGCCCGGGCCGCTGACGCGACTGGCACCGCCAAGGTCCCCTTCCACGGCGTCCACCAGGCCGGCATCCTCACGCCGGCCCCGGCCGCCGCGACCTTCGTCTCCCTCGACGTCATCGCCGGCAACCGGCAGGAGCTCGCAGACCTGCTGAAGACGATCACCGCGCGGGCCCGTTTCCTCACCTCCGGCGGCACGCCCGAGGACCTCGGTGTCGGCGCGCCGCCCTCCGACAACGGCATCCTCGGCCCCGACGTCCCCTCCGACGCGCTGACCGTCACCGTCGGCGTCGGCGCCTCCCTCTTCGACGACCGCTACGGCCTGGCGAAGGCGAAGCCCGTCCGGCTGACGCCGATGCGGACCTTCCCGAACGACAACCTGAACGCGGCCGAGTGCCACGGCGACCTGTCGCTGCAGATCTGCGCCAACAGCACGGACACCGTGCTGCACGCCCTGCGGGACATCGCCAAGCACACCCGCGGTGCCATGCAGATCAAGTGGCGGATCGACGGCTTCCAGAACGCCCCGCGACCGACCGGCGCCCAGCGCAACCTGCTCGGCTTCAAGGACGGCATCGCCAACCCGGACGTCACCTCGGCCCGCGAGACCGACCGGCTGATCTGGGTCGGGGAGGGCCAGGGCGAACCGGCCTGGACGACGGGCGGCAGCTACCAGGTGATCCGGATCATCCGGATGCTCGTCGAGTTCTGGGACCGGGTCTCGCTGAGCGAGCAGGAGCTGATGTTCGGCCGCCGCAAGGACACCGGCGCCCCCCTGGACGGCGCCAAGGAGACCGACATCCCCAACTACGCCAAGGACCCGAAGGGCAACGCCATCCCGCTGGACGCCCACATCCGGCTCGCCAACCCGCGCACCTCCAAGAGCGACAGCACCCGCATCCTGCGCCGCGGCTACAACTACGACCGGGGCGTCGACAGCGTCGGCAACCTCGACATGGGCCTGGCCTTCTGCTGCTACAACCAGGACGTCCAGCGTCAGTTCGAGGCCACCCAGACCCGGCTGATCGACGAGCCCCTCGTCGACTACATCTCCCCGACCGGCGGCGGCTACTTCTTCGCACTGCCCGGTGTGAAGAACGGCAAGGACTGGCTGGGCAGCGGGCTGCTGTCTCCCTGACCGCCTTACCTTCCCTTTACCTTCTCATGAGAAAGGCCTGTCGCCGACTTTAGTGCGAACGATTTGCAAGTACGGGATGATGGCACAAGGCTGTCGATCGCAGCTGCCCATGCTCGACCGAAGGATGTCACCTCCCGATGACGGCCGCCCCTGGTTCCGCCCCGTCCCTCCCCGCCCAGGCCGACGCCAAGCGCTCGGCCTGGGGCCGTGTCCGGGCCTCCATGACCCGGCAGGAGTGGACCAGGGTCGGCGGGATGGCCGCGTTCGTACTCGCCCTGCATGTCATCGGCTGGGGGACCCTGGTCGGGATCATCGCCCCGCAGCACTTCAGCGTCGGCAAGGAGTCCTTCGGCATCGGCATCGGCGTGACCGCCTACACGCTGGGCATGCGGCACGCCTTCGATGCCGACCACATCGCGGCGATCGACAACACCACCCGCAAGCTGATGGGGGAGGGGCAGCGCCCGCTGTCGGTCGGCTTCTGGTTCTCCCTCGGCCACTCCAGCATCGTCTTCGGGCTCTCCCTGCTGCTGTCGTTCGGCATGAAGGCCCTGGCCGGACCGGTCGAGAACGACGGCTCGAACCTCCACGACGTCACCGGCCTGATCGGTACGACGGTCTCCGGCACCTTCCTCTACCTCATCGCCGGCATCAACCTCGTCATCCTGGCCGGCATCTGGAAGGTCTTCCGGCAGATGCGCTCCGGCGCCTACGACGAGGCCGCCCTGGAGACACAGCTCAACAACCGCGGCTTCATGAACCGCTTCCTCGGCCGGGTCACCGGTTCGATCAGCAAGCCCTGGCAGATGTACCCGCTCGGCCTGCTGTTCGGCCTCGGGTTCGACACCGCCACGGAGATCGCGCTGCTGGTCCTGGCCGGCTCCGGCGCCGCCTCCGGTCTGCCCTGGTACGCCATCCTCTGCCTGCCGGTGCTCTTCGCGGCCGGCATGTCCCTGCTCGACACCATCGACGGCTCGTTCATGAACTTCGCGTACGAGTGGGCGTTCTCCAAGCCGGTCCGCAAGGTCTACTACAACCTCACCATCACCGGCCTCTCGGTGGCCGTCGCCCTCATCATCGGCACCGTGGAACTCCTCGGCCTGCTCGCCGACAAGCTGGACCTGCACGGCTTCTTCTGGGACTGGATCGCCGGCCTCGACCTCAACACCGTCGGCTTCGTCATCGTCGGCCTCTTCTTCGCCACCTGGGCGATCGCCCTGCTGGTCTGGAAGGCCGGCCGCATCGAGGAGAAGTGGACGACGGGCCTCGCCCGGCCCGCCGAGCAGACTGAGGGCTAGGGGCCCCCAGCCCGCCGGCCTCAGCTCAACCCCGTACCTTCAGATCCGCACGCCACTTGACGATCTGCTTCTCCGGGTCGCCGGTGTACGACCAGGGGGTGCGGGTCGCCCGTCGGCCCTGGAGGCGCAACAGGTCCGCCGCGATGTCGGTGACGCCCGCCTGACAGGCCGCGTGCGTCAGGTAGTTGAGGTCGCGTAGTTCGCCCGGGGCGATCGGGCCCTCGCCGCGCTGGGCGATCCAGCGCTCCCAGGTGCGCCGTACGTCGCTGACCGCGCCGTCGTGCTTCCAGTGCTGGCTGAGGCCCACCGAGGTCTGCTGCCCCTTCGCCCCGTCGAGGATGAAGCGGAACTCCTCGACACGGGCGTACTGCACCAGGACCGGCAGCGCACAGCCGGGCGGGGCGACCCCGGCCGCGTCGCGGGCGAAGTCGTACATCAGGCCGTGCGTACCGTGCCAGCGCGCGGAGTAGTAGTGGAGCACCTGGAGATGGCCCTCCACGTTGTACGGGTCGCGCCGGTGCAACTCGTCCCACCAGCGGGCGAGTTCCTGCCGGCGCACCCCGGTCGGGTAGAGGCGGGCCACCGAGATCAGGGAGACCCAGGGGGTCGGGTCCTGCGGGTACGCCTCCGCGGCCGCCAGGCAGGCCAGTACGGCGGTGTCGATCCTTGCCCGGTCCATCGGGGCGCCCCGGCCCGCCGAGATGGCCAGGGTGAACGCCCGGGCCGTCTCGGTCGCCGCCCGCAGCACCAGCGCGTCGGCGCTGTGCGGCTCGGCGGCCAGCCAGGACTCCGACGTCGAACTGCCCGCGCAGGCCTGTGCCAGCAGCCGTACCCGGTGGCCCCGGACGAGCCAGTCGGGGCCGGTGTCCCGTAGCAGTGCCCGCAGACCCTGCCAGCGGCCGATGACGATGTCCTGTCGGGCCGAGGTCAGGGGTTCGTCCCCGCAGTCCGGGGCGAAGTCGGGGGCGAAGCGGTCTCGCGCCATCGGACTCGTACCTCAGAAATCGGTGGGGAGGCCTTCGTAAGCCTGCGCATGGGCGGTGGCATGGTCGTCGGGGACCCAGTCGGCCTCGACCGTACGGGTGGCGTCCAGCTTGGCCGGCCGGTAGTAGTCGCTGCCCTGCTTCCAGTACCAGAGCATCGGGATCAGACCGATGGCCAGGCCGCCGATGCCGATCGTGATCGCCGCGGTGCTCAGCTCGCCCAGCGACTCGACGAAGATCCAGAACATGAACACCGCGCCGAACAGCGGCCACAGCCCGCCGAGCAGGAAGTTGCCCGCGGACTTGAAGAGCATCTTGCGGTAGGCCACGACCACCGCGAGGCCGGCGAGCCCGTAGTAGACGGCGATCTGCAGACCGATCGCCGAGATGGCGTCGGAGAGGATCTCGCGCACCGAGCGGAGGGCGTTGGAGGCGACGAACATCACCAGCGCCACCCCGCCGACCGCGGCGATCGCCACGTGCGGAGTGTTCCAGGTGCGGTGCACCTTGCCCAGCGCGGCCGGCATCGTACGGTCCCGGCCCATCGCGAACAGCGAGCGGGTGACCTGGATGAGGGTCGTCTCCAGGGTGGCGATGGTGGACAGCATCACGGCGACGATGAGCAGTTTGCCGCCCCAGCCCGGCCAGACCTCCTCGCCCAGCACACCGAGCACGTTGGCGTCGTTCGCGGCGATCTGGTCGGAGGACAGGATGACGTTCGCGGCGATGGTGAACACCTCGAAGAGGAGGAAGACGATGCCGATGCCGACCAGGCCCGCGAGGCCGGTCGTACGGCGGGAGTTGCGGGTCTCCTCGCTGAGGTTGCTGGTGACGTCCCAGCCCCAGTAGTAGAAGGCGGCGATCAGGGCGCCCGAGGCGAAGCCGGAGACGCCGTCGAAGTGGGAGAAACCGAGCCAGGACCAGTCGAAGGTACGGGCGTTGTTGGTGTGGAAGAAGGCGAGTACCGCGAACAGCAGCAGGATCGCCAGCTCGATGCCGGACATCAGCAGCTGGGCGCGGACGGTGAGGCGGGCGCCGCCGAGCACCACCGCCAGCATGATCACGAACCAGGCGGCGCCGACCACCGTCGACAGAGCCACGTTGTCGGCGAGATCCGCGTCGAACAGGGACAGCGTCATCGACCCGGCGGGCAGTGAACCGGCCACCATGAAGATGGTCGCGGACACCACCAGCGCCCAGCCGCTGACGAAACCGAGGAACGGGTGCAGGGTGCGGCCCACCCAGGAGTAGCTGGCCCCCGCGTTGACGTCGATCCGGCCCAGGTAGCTGAAGGCGAGCGCGATGCCCAGCATCGGTATCGCGCACCACAGCAGCGCGGCCGGACTGGCCAGCCCCACCGACCCCACCAGCACGGCCGTCGTCGCGGCCAGCGAGTACGCCGGTGCGCTGCCCGCGACGGCCATGACCACGGTGTCGAACGTACCGAGGGCGTTGGCCTGCAGCCCTCGGCCCCTGTTGTTGCTCATGGTTGTGCTGCTTTCCGGTCGTGCAGGGCGCACGGGAGTGCAGGCCCGCGATGGTACGGGTGGGGGGTGCACGACCCGCCTCGTACCCGGAGAGGGATGGCCTCGGGCAAGACGCCGGTCAGAAAGAAGAAAGAACTGGTGAAGGCCGCATGCCGAGCGTCGGCGAACGGTCACACCGCGTGTGTGGGTGTGACTATAGCGGCCCTCTTTGAGCTTTCAAGCTGACTGACCGGTAATCACATATGCCACTTGAGTGAGCCAACTGTCACGACGGAAGCACCGGTTCCGGAAGCTCTCAGTCCTCCAGCCGGTCGAGCTGGCGCAGCTTGTTCGTGGCGTCCAGGGCCGCGACCTTGTACGACTCCGCGAGCGTCGGGTAGTTGAACACTGCATCCACCAGGTAGTCGACGGTGCCACCGCAGCCCATCACCGACTGACCGATATGGATCAGTTCTGTCGCACCCGTTCCGAAGCAGTGCACCCCGAGCAGCCGCCGGTCCTCGGGGGACACCAGCAGCTTGAGCATGCCGTGCGAGTCGCCGATGATCTGGCCCCGGGCCAATTCCCGGTAGCGGGCCACCCCGACCTCGAACGGCACGCACTCCTCGGTGAGTTGGTCCTCGGTGCGGCCCACGAAGCTGATCTCCGGGATGGTGTAGATCCCGATCGGCTGGAGGTTGTCCATCTCCCCGACCGGCTCCCCGAAGGCGTGGTACGCGGCGACCCGGCCCTGTTCCATCGAGGTCGCGGCGAGCGCCGGGAAACCGATGACATCGCCGACGGCGTAGATGTGCGGCACCTCGGTGCGGAAGTGCTCGTCCACCTTGATCCGGCCACGCGGGTCCGCCGACAGCCCCGCCTTGTCCAGGTCGAGTTCGTCGGTCAGGCCCTGCCGGCCCGCCGAGTACATCACCGTGTCCGCAGGTATCTTCTTGCCGCTCTCCAGCACGGTCAGCGTGCCCCGCGGATGCCGTTCGACGGCGGCGACGGTCTCGCCGAACCGGAAGGTGACGGCCAGATCCCTGAGGTGGTACTTGAGCGACTCGACGACCTCGATGTCGCACATGTCGAGCATGGCCGCGCGCTTCTCGACCACGGTGACCTTGCTGCCCAGCGCGGCGAACATCGAGGCGTACTCCATGCCGATGACGCCCGCGCCCACGATGACCATGGAGCGCGGGACCCGCTCGAGCGACAGCACGTTGTCCGAGTCCATGATGGTGCGGCCGTCGAACGCGACGCTGTCCGGCCGGGCCGGCCGGGTGCCGGTCGCGATGACGATGTGCTCGGCGCTCAACAGCCGTTCGTCGCCGTTCGGTTCGCGCAGGGCGACGGTGTGCGGGTCGACGAACCGGCCGGTGCCGGAGCAGAGGGTGACGTGGTTGCGGGAGAGCTGGTTGCGGATGACGTCGACCTCGCGGCTGACCACGTGCTGGGTGCGTGCGGTCAGGTCGGCGACGGTGATGTCCTCCTTCAACCGGTAGCTCTGGCCGTACAGATCGCGCTGCGTGAGACCGGTCAGGTAGAGGACGGCCTCGCGCAGGGTCTTGGAGGGGATGGTGCCGGTGTGGATGGACACACCGCCGACCATCTCGGGGTTGTCCACTACGGCGACCCGGCGGCCGAGCTTGGCCGAGGCGATGGCGGCCTTCTGGCCGCCGGGTCCGGATCCGATGACGAGCATGTCGAAGTCTGGCACCTTGCGGAGTCTGTCAGCAGGCGCCCCCGCACCGGAAGGGTGAACAGGCAACCTTCCCGTGAAATCCGGTATGGACCTGGGGCGTTGCCCGTCCCGAGAGCCGCGCCCGCGGTGCCGAGCGGTCCGAGGAGGCGGCGCCTGTCCAACGTCATCGGTTCTCCCGCGGCGGTGCCTGATCGGCGAGGTAGTCCTGTACGAGGGAGAGCGGACTCGGGTCGGGCTCCAGGCCGAGCGCGGCGGCGCGGGTGTTGTCGAAGTCGGCGGGCCACGAACCCACGATGGCCTCGACCGCCGGGTCGGGGACGACGGTCACCAGGTCGGCCGCGCGGTCCCCGGCCACCTCCCGGACCGTGGCGAGCAGGTCGGCGACCGAGACCGTGACCCCGGGAAGGTTGACCGGCACATGGCCTTCGAGGCGGCCCGGCCCGGTGCCGCGCTCGGCCTCCGCGATCCGCAGCAGCCCCTGGACGGTGCGGCGCGGTGAGGCCAGCGCGACCTTCAGGTCAGGGCTGACCGGGCAGGTCGCGGGGAGTCCCGCGAGCGGCTCGCGGACGATCGAGGAGAGAAAGCCGGAGGCAGCCGCGTTCGGGCGGCCCGGCCGTACCGCGACCGTCATCAGACGGGCGACGCGCCCGTCCACGAAGCCGCGGCGGGTGCAGTCCGCGATCAGGTGCTCGCAGACGAGCTTCTGGGTACCGTAGCTCGACCGCGGCAACGGCGGGGTCGCCTCGCTGACCACGGGCGGCAGTGGTAGCGCCGGGTCGACACCGTAGACGGCGATACTGCTCGCGAACACCAGCAGCGGCACCGGCCCGCCGTCGCAGGACTGCGCCCGGGCGGCGTCCAGCAGGGCGCGGGTGGTGTCCACGTTGGCGCGCATGCCGAGGTCGAAGTCGGCCTCGCACTCGGCGGACACCGCGGCGGCGAGATGGAACACCGCGTCGACCGGGTGGGCGAACACGTCGTCGAGGCGGTCGGTGAGGTCGCCCCGCACCACCTCCACCAGCCGATCTGCCGCCGCCGGGGAGCCGGGCGGTGCCGTACGGTCGGCGAGGACCAGCCGGTCGATCGGTGCGCCTCGTAAGGTCCGGGTCCGCAGCAGGGCGCCGGTCAGCCGGCCTCCCAGGAAGCCGGACGAGCCGGTGACGACGACCCTCACGTCTTCTCCTCGAACGAGCGCAGGCGTGGCGAGCGCCGGTCCCGGCAGCCCCGTACGGGCTACCCGCGCCGATCCGCTCGCCAAACGCCACGCGCCGCCGGGCAGGGTGCCGTCGGGCCTGGACCCGCCGGATTCAGGGCAGGAGCCGTTCGATGCAGTTCGGCCCCTCGCGCTCCATCTTCTTCCTGGCCCATTCCAGCGTGGCCGGGGTGACGTCCCGGCCGGACGCCATCACCAGGTCTTCGGGCGCCACCCCGGTGCCGGGGGCGCTGTGCAGCAGGGAGTCCGGGGTGGCGCGGTCGTCGGACGGCCGGGACGCTTCGGGTTCTGAGGTCGACATGGGGCCCTCCTTCACGGAGCGGGGTGCACACTCTCACGATTGCCCGCCCGGACGCGGCCCGCATCCCGAACGGGCTAAGACCCTCGTCCGAGCCGGTAGCCGGTGCGGAAAGGAGAGGGGCGCTCCTAAGCTGGTAGGTGCTCGTACGCACATCCGGGGAGGCCGCGCCATGGCCGAACAGCAGTTCTATCAGAATGCGCCCGGCAGCCCCCGCTACCTGCCGATCGCCGAACACGGCCTGATCGGCGACCTGCGTACCGTCGCCCTGGTCGGCAGCAACGGAACGATCGACTGGTACTGCTGCCCGTCCTTCGACTCGCCCAGCGTCTTCGCGGCCGTGCTGGACGCCGAGCGCGGCGGCTTCTTCGCGCTCGCCCCGGCCGTACCGGCGCGCACCAAGCAGTTCTACTTCCCCGACACCAATGTGCTGATCACCCGGTTCTTCACGGACGACGGCGTCGGAGAGGTCCAGGACTTCATGCCGGTCACCGGCCAGTCCGACGAGTGCGAGCGGCACCGGCTGATCCGCCGGGTGCTCTGCGTGCGCGGGACCGTCCCCTTCCGGGTCCGGGTGGCGCCCCGCTTCAACTACGGAGCCGACCCGCACGCCCTGCGCATGGGCGGTGACGTCGCGCTGTTCGAGTCCGAGTCGATGTCCCTGGCGCTCACCTCCACGGTGGTCATGGAGAGCGACGGCCCGGACGCCCGCGCCGACTTCAAGCTCGCCGAGGGCGAGTCCGCCGTCTTCGCCCTCGACCAGGCCGGCGAGCACATCGCCCCGCGCGGCTGCGCCCGCACCGAGGCCGAGCTGCAGTTCGAGGACACCGTCTGCTACTGGCGCCGCTGGCTGCACAAGTCCCGCTACCGAGGCCGCTGGCGCGAGATGGTGCACCGCTCCGCGCTGACCCTGAAGCTGCTCACCTTCGCGCCCACCGGCGCGATCGTCGCCGCGCCCACCACCAGCCTCCCCGAGCAGTTCGGCGGCGAACGCAACTGGGACTACCGCTACGTCTGGATCCGGGACGCCGCTTTCGCCGTCTACGCCCTGCTGCGGCTCGGCTTCAGCGGCGAGGCCGAGGCCTTCATGAAGTTCGTGACGACCTTCATCAGCCCCGGCGACGGCTTCGCCTCCGGCCCGCTGCAGATCATGTACGGCATCGACGGCCGCTCCGAGCTGCCCGAACGCGAGCTCCCGCACCTGGAGGGCTACTGCGGATCGGCTCCGGTCCGGGTCGGCAACGGCGCGGCCGGCCAGCTCCAGCTGGACATCTACGGCGCCCTCATCGACTCGATCTACCTCTACGACAAGTGGGCCCAGCCCATCTCCAGCGCCCAGTGGGACGACGTCACCCGCCTCGTCGGCTGGGTCTGCGACCACTGGGACCAGCCCGACGAGGGCGTCTGGGAGACCCGTGGCGGCCGAAAGAACTTCCTCTACTCGCGGCTCATGTGCTGGGTCGCCATCGAGCGCGCGATCCGCCTCGCCAACCGGCGCGGCCTGCCCGCCGACCTGCCCCGCTGGCTGCAGGCCCGCGACACCATCTACCGGCGGATCATGGACCGCGGCTGGTCGGAGCGGCGCGGCGCCTTCGTCCAGCACGAGGGCGGGGACGTCCTGGACGCCTCGCTCCTGATGATGCCCCTGGCCAAGTTCATCGCTCCGACGGACCCCAAGTGGCTGTCCACCCTGGACGCCCTCACCGAGGACCTGGTCTCCGACTCCCTCGTCTACCGCTACGACCCGCAGGCCAGCCCCGACGGACTCCGCGGCGACGAGGGCACCTTCTCCATCTGCTCCTTCTGGTACGTCGAGGCCCTGGTGCGGGCCGGACGCCTGGACGACGCCCGGCTCGCCTTCGAGAAGATGCTCACCTACGCCAACCATCTCGGCCTGTACGCCGAGGAAATCGGCCGCACCGGCGAGCAACAGGGCAACTTCCCGCAGGCGTTCACCCACCTCGCCCTCATCAGCGCCGCGTTCAACCTGGACCGGGCGCTGGGCTGAGCGTCAGGCGAACCTGGAACTGCGCACCGGCCCGGATGACTTGACCCGGGCCCGGTCGCCCCGGAGCCAGGTGTCCCGGACGGAGCCGGCGAACGCGGCGAACGCCTCGTCCGTGTCGGCCGGGCCCTCGCCGTCGCCCTCGTCGGGGGTGGCGTCGGCCCCGGCGATCTCGTCGGCCAGCTCCTCCTCCGGGCGGTCGTCGGCCGGCTCCTGATGCCTCTCGCCGTCCTCGCCGAACCGCAGCCGCTCGCCCCACGGGGCCACCACCACCTGGTGCAGCAGCCCCACGCTGTCGGCTGCGACGGCCGGGGTGTCCGTCCAGGAACTCGCGTGCTCGTGCAGCACCTGACCCGGGGCGCGCTCGAAGAGACTGCCGATGATCTCGGGGCCCGCGGGATGCCCGGCCAGCTCGTCGAGGTCGTACGCCACGACGACGGTGTCCGGGCGCCCCGCCTCGAACGGCACGGCCGGCAGCCGCAGCACCTCGGCGGCGGCCAGACCCAGGACGCGTGAGCCGCGGTCGGGCAGCAGGGACACCGAGCGCGGGCCCGCCCCCGTAGCGGACAGGACGGTCTTCAGCCGGCGCAGGCCGCGCAGACACAGCTCCGGGGTGTCCTGGAGGTAGGCGTACCGGCCCGCCATGCCGGCCTCGAAGCCGAACGGCGAGAGCGTGCCGAGCACCTGACCGCCGATCACGTACTGCCAGTCCCGCAGCCCCGACGGCTCACCCAGGGCGGCGACGCGCTCCAGCATCCGGGTCTGGCGCGCCTGCGGGGGCCGCCACTGCTCGTCCTCGGGGTCCGGCAGCAGCGCGTGCTGACGGCGGGCCAGATCCAGGTCACCGGCCATGATCGCGTTGTGGACCAGCAGATACCGGTCCGGCCAGTCGGTGAACTCTCCCTCACGCAGGGCCAGTGCGGCGGCAGCCTCCTGGTGGCGCTCCTCGCGCTCGTACGCCGACACCAGTTCCCGCAGGACCATGAGGGAACCCGGGTTGTGACCCAGCACCGTACGCAGCGGCGGGATCGCCAGGAAGGACAGTCCGCGTTCGACGCACGCGTACCCGAAGGCGAAGAGGCTGTTGGCGTCGCCGGGCTTGGCGGCCAGCGCGGCGGCGGCCTGTTCGAGGTCGTCGAAGCCGGCGCCCCGGGCGGCCCGTTCCACCACGAGGGCCACCTCGGCGATCGGCGCCTCCTCCCCGGCGGCCCGCAGCTGCCGTACGGCCCCTGGGAGATCCCCGGAGTCCAGGCACTCCCAGGCCTTGGTGAGTCCGGCGGACTTGGGACGACGGGCGCGGCGCGAGAACATGCCGGAGATCATCACCCATCAGGTGACGTGTCCTCAACACATTTGTGCGCGGGGTGTCGCCCCGGCTCAGGGCAGCGGCTGCTCCGCCCAGATGACCTTGCCGGCGGGCGTGTACCGGGTGCCCCAGCGCTCGGCCATCTGCGCGACCAGGAACAGGCCCCGGCCGCCCTCGTCGGTGCTCGCCGCGTACCGCAGATGCGGCGAGGTCGTGCTGCCGTCGGAGACCTCGCAGATCAGCGTCCGGTCGCACAGCAGCCGTACCCCGATCGGCTCGCGGCCGTAGCGGATGGCGTTGGTGACCAGCTCGCTGAGGATCAGCTCGGTGATGAACGACAGCTCGTCCAGGCCCCAGTGCGCCAGCTGCCGGGTCACCTTGGACCGCACCTCGGAGACGGCCGCCGGGTCGGCCGGCACCTGCCACTCGGCCACCCGGTCCGCGGTGAGCGCCCGGGTGCGGGCGACGATCAGCGCCACGTCGTCGTTGGGGTGGGCCGGGAGCCGCTCCAGGACGGCCGCGCAGGTCTCCTCGGGTGTGCTGCCCGCCGCCGACTCCAGGGCGCCGGCGAGCAGATCGAGCCCCTCGTCGATGTCCCGCCGCCGGTCCTCGACCAGTCCGTCGGTGTACAGGACCAGACTGCTGCCCTCGGGCAGCTCCACCTCGGCCGTCTCGAAGGGCAGTCCGCCGAGGCCCAGGGGCGGAGCCGCCGGGACGTCCAGGAACTCCACGCTGCCGTCCGGCTTGAGGAGGGCCGGCGGCGGATGACCGGCCCGGGCCACCGTGCAGCGCCGCGAGACGGGGTCGTAGATCGCGTACAGACAGGTCGCGCCGGTGATCGTGGCCGCGTTGTCCGCCGGGGTCTCGTCCTGGTCGATACGGCCCACCAGCTCGTCCAGCAGGCCCAGCAGCTCGTCCGGCGGCAGGTCCAGCGCCGCGAAGTTGTGCACGGCCGTGCGCAGCCGCCCCATGGTCGCCGCCGCGTGCAGCCCGTGGCCCACGACGTCCCCGACCACCAGCGCCACCCGGGCCCCGGACAGCGGCAGTACGTCGAACCAGTCGCCGCCCACGCCCGCCTGCGCCGGCAGATAGCGGTACGCGATCTCCAGGGCGCTCTGCTCGGGCAGGCGGCGCGGCAGCAGACTGCGCTGGAGGGTCACCGCCATGCTGTGCTCGCGCGTGTAGCGGCGGGCGTTGTCGATGGAGACGGCGGCGCGGGCCACCAGCTCCTCCGCGAGGGCCTGCTCCTCCGTGTCGAACGGCGTGAGCTTCTCCGAGCGGCAGAAGTTGGCGAGACCCAGCACCAGGTTCCCGGCCCGCAGCGGCACGCTGATCAGCGAGTGGATGCCGAACTCCAGGATCCGCCCGGTCAGTTCCACGTCCTGGGCCCGCCAGCCGGGCGAGTCCCGCAGCCGGGGCTCGATCACGGACTCGCCGGTCTCCAGACTGCGGCCCTGCGGCGAGGCCGGCACGAACCGGATCCGCTCGCCGACCGGGTACAGCGGAGCGTCCTTGCGGATCCCGGTGACCGCCACCCGGCGCAGCGCGTCCCCGGGCTTCGGCTCCTCGCCCTTGAGGACCGCGTCGTACAGGTCGATGGTGGCGTAGTCCGCGAACCGGGGCACGGCCAGCTCCGCCAGTTCCTCGGCGGTGCGGGTGACGTCCAGGCTGGTGCCGATGCCCACGCCCGCGTCGTACAGCATGTTCAGACGCTCGCGGGCCACCTCGGCGCGGCCGGACAGGGCGCGCAGCTCGGTGGAGTCGCGCAGGGTGATGACGCTGCCGGGAGGGCCGCCGTGCACCGCGATGGGCCGCTGGTTGACCGCCAGCAGCCGGTCCTTGACCAGGTGCACCTCGTCGGTGGCCACCCGGCCCGAGGCGATCAGCTGCGCCGTGTCGCTGTCCAGCCCGAGGTCCAGGACCCGGCGGCGCTCGGCGTCCGCGGGCAGGTCGAGCAGGCGTTGCGCCTCGTCGTTGGCGAGCATCAGCCGGCCGTCGCCGCCGACGATCAGCACGCCCTCCCGCACGGAGTGCAGCACCGCGTCGTGGTGCTCGTACATGCGGGTCATCTCACCCGGGCCGAGACCGTGCGTCTGGCGCAGCAGCCGCCGGCTGACCAGCGCCGTCCCCGCCGTCGCCAGGGCCAGACCGGCCGCGGCCGCGGTCAGCAGCAGCGGCAGCTGCTGGTCGGCGGCGCCGCCCACGTGCGCGGTGGTGATGCCGGCCGACACCAGGCCCACCACCTTGCCGGCGGAGTCCTTGACCGGCACCACGGACTGCACCAGCTCCCCGATGGTGCCGTGCACCTCCTGGGAGACCGTCCCGCCGGCCAGCGCGGGTCCGATGTCCCCGACGAACTTCTTGCCGATGCGGTTCGGCTTGGGGTGCGTGTACCGGATCCCGTCGGTGTTCATGACAACGATGAAGTCCACGCCGGCCGCCTTGCGGGCCGCCTCGGCCTTCGGCTGCAGCACGGACGTGGGGTTCGGCAGTTGCAGCGCCGCCGCCGTGCCGGGTGCGTTGGCGAAGGTCTGGGCGACCGCCAGGGACCGGTTGCGGGCCTCGTTGCTGCTGTCGTGCCGCACCTGGAGCACCTGGGCCACCACGGCCGACAAGACCAGCAGCAGCACGATCACCACCTGCAGCATGAACACCTGTCCGGCCACGCTGCGTCCGCCGACGACCGATTTCATCCGTCCGGCCCGGCCCCGGCCCGATGTCTGCTCATGCTCGGTGAGCGGGACGTGCGGGCTCCCGGAACCACGGGGCGGCCGAATGTCGGACCGGCCGGGCTGACGGACCATGAGCACATGTCTACACTGCCAGGCCCCGCGAGGCGAGAGTGTCTCAAGAGGTAACCGGCTTGATACCCCGTTGTGCCGTGTCACCGGCGCTGCGCGGGCGGCGGGTGGCGAGCAGCAGCGCCACGTCGTCCGGGCGGTCGGTGGCGTGCCGGGCCCCGGCGGTGAGCCGGTCCGCCACCCCGGCGAGCGAGCGGCCGCCGCGCCGTCCGGGCAGCGCGCCGGCCTTCGCCAGCGCCACCCGCAGCGCCGTGATGCCGTCGTCGATGTCGGCACCGGGCCGCTCCACCAGCCCGTCCGTGTACAGGGCGAGGATCGCGTCCGGTGCCAGTTCCAGTTCGGTCACCGGGTACCGGGCCCGCGGGTCCACGCCCAGCACGACGCCGCCGGGTATCTCCAGGACCCGGGTGCGGCCGTCCGGTGCACGCAGCAGGGGCGGCGGATGACCGGCCCGGGCGACCCGGGCGTGCCCGGTGGCGGGGTCGAGGCGCAGATAGCAGCAGCTGGCGAACTGACCCGGGTCGAGGTCGATGAGCAGACGGTTCGTGCCGCTCAGCACCTCGTCGGGCGGCCGGTCACCGAGCGCGAACGCACGCACCGCGCTGCGTAGTTGGCCCATGGTGGCGGCCGCCTGCACCCCATGCCCCTGCACGTCGCCGATGACCAGGGCGAGACCGTCGCCCGCCTCCACGACGTCGTACCAGTCGCCGCCCACGTCCATGCCCTGGGTGCCCGGCAGATACCGGCCCGCGGTCTCCACCAGCGGATGTGTCGACAGCCGGCGGGGCAGCAGCGCCTGCTGGAGCCCGCGGGCGAGGGCGGCCTCGGTGTCGTAGCGCTGGGCCTTCTCCATCGCGTGCGCTATCAGGCCCGCGAGCGCCGTGAGGACCGTGCGCTCCTCGGTGCTGAAGCCGCGATCGACGTCGAAACCGAGGATGCAGGAGCCGACCGGACGGCCGGAGGCGATCAACGGCAGGAAGGCGCGGGCGCCCTCGGAGGCGTCCATCGGGATGCCGGGGTAGGAGTCCGCCAGCTGCCGCATCGACTCGAAGAACAACGGTTTCCCGCTGGTGAGGGTCTCGACTCCGGGCAGGTGGGCGTCCAGGCCGACGCCGTCGAAGGGGGCGAGGAAGCCCGGCGGGAAGCCGTTCTCCCAGGCCAGGTAGAAATGCCGGTCCTGGAGCAGGTAGATGGCCAGCCGGCCGCCGCCGAACGCCGGCAGCAGCTCTTGCGTCACCACCTCGGACACCTGCCGGGCGGTCACGGCGTCGGTCAGCGCGATGGCCAGGGCGATCGGCCGGTACAGCGGAGCCATCGAGGGCCGGCCGCCCGGGACGGGCCGGCCCGCCTCGCCGGTTTCGCCCGCCACTCCCACTTCTCCCGGCTCGCCGGCCTCGCCCGGCTCGGGCCGACGGGGCAGGTGCAGGGCCGGGTCGATGCGGTTGGCCGGGACGACCGTGCAGGTGACCAGGTCCGGGCCCGGGTACAGGGACAGGGCGAGCCAGTCGCCTTCGCCGGTGTCCTCGTGGCGGACCTGGAAGTGCACCGGGCCCGGGGCGAGCAGCGCGCCGCGCCAGTGGTCGTCGTACGGCGGCCCGCTCAGCCACGGCATGCTCTCCCACACGGGCCGGCCGAGCAGCTCGGCGCGCGGCCGGCCCGCCAGACGGGCGGCGGCCGGGTTGACGTAGAGGACGAGCCCCGTGCGGTCCAGGCAGAACACGCCATGGGGGAGCAGATCGGCCGCGCCGTCGGCGGAGGCGGCCGGGCCCGGGTCGACGACGATCCCGGAGACCAGGGTCGGATCGGCGGCACCGGGCGGCGGCCACAGCTCCAGCAGCCGCGCGGCGCCGTCCCCGGCCCGCACCCGCAGCGGGGACACCGGGGGCTTGCCGGCCGCGGTCTCGCGCAGCGCGGTCAGCACATGGGGGGCGTCGGCGGGCGCCACGGCCGCCGCCAGTTCGGCGCCGGTGCCGGGGAAATCCTCCGGTGCCATGCCGAGCAGGGCGTGCAGCCGGTCGTCCGCGTGCACCGCCGAGGTGGCCGGGTCCCAGGTGAAACGGCCGACCCGGGCCGGCCCTGGATGCCTGGCAGGCGGCCGTACGCACACCGGCTCGCCCTCCCAGGCGACCGCCGCTTCGCCCTCCTCGGCCACCAGCTCGCGCAGCCCCGCTCCCAGGTCCTCGGCCAGCCGGCACAGCCGGTCCAGGTCGGGCAGCTCGTCCACCGTGTCCGGGGTCGCCGGACGCAGCACGGTGAGCACCCCGAAGGACGGGTCGGCCCCGGGCACGGGTGTGTACACCGACCCGAACTGGAACGGCAGACCGGCTGCGAACTGGGGGTAGCGGCGCACCATCTCGGTGGCGTTGGGCAGCACCACCCGGACCCCGAGCCGGTAGGCGTCCGCGACCGGGAACGGCCGGTCCACCTGCAGCCGCCACCACGGCCGGAACAGCTGGCCGGGCAGCCCGAGGAGCGTCGAGAGCCGCAGCAGGCCGGGCGTGCCGGTGCGCAGGTACACCCCGGCGACGTGGCCGCCCGCCGCGCCCAGGGCGCCGGTCGAGGCGTCGACCAGCAACGCGGTCAGCCGTTCACGCGCCCGGCCCACGTGCTCCCCGCTCCCAGTCATCCGGTCCTACCTCGTCCGCGCACCGCCGGGTGGGTGACACAGCAAGAATGCGTCAAGACGGCCTGGAATCGCACCTCCGCGGCACGGATTCGATACAGGCAGTCGGCGTCGAAGGTCAGGGAGGTGTACACCAGCGGCTCATCCGAGGGGGTCGAATGCGGCCGGATCGCCGGAAACCGGGCGAAGCGCCAGGTGTCCGTCCTCCCGGGCGGCAGCCATCGCGAACGGGAAGGTGTCCGCCTCCAGGCACAGCGATACGTCCTCGGAGTCGACGCCCTCCCAGCCGAGCCGCACGCCCTCGGCGAGCCGCGCGGCCGCGCCGGAGTTCCGCGCCCGCTCCACGAACGGGTCCGGGGCCACCGTGTCGTCGGCGACGCGCTCCGCGATGTACTGGGCGCAGGCCAGGTCCTCGTCGGCCTGCCCGCCGTCCCCGGTGACGACGAAGGTGACTGCGTCCGGCCGCTCCTGCCGCAGTACGGCGGCGGTGGCCTCGGCGACCACGAAGCTCGCGCACAGCAGCAGCCGGGCGCCCGCGACGGCCAGCGCCCCGACCGTCCCGGCGGTCGTCTTCTGTACGACCGTGCGGCCCGCGACGTCCAACGAGCGCAGCCGGGCCGGTGAGTTGGCCAGATCGAAGCCCGGCACCACCGGACCGTCCTGGAAGGCCAGCCAGCCGGGGTGACGGGCCTTCAACTCAAGGGCCTCGTCGAGGGTTTCGGCGAAGACGATCCGCTCGGCGCCGCGCCGGAAGGCCCAGGCGGTCACCGTGAAGGCGCGCATCACGTCGATGACGACGGCGACATCGGGCGTCGAGGAGAGACCGGAGACACCCGTGAAGGTGGATCGCATCGCCCCATCATGCCCTGGACGCCTCGGAGTTCAGAGTTCGGGGTCCTCCGTGGGCAGCACCCGGGCCGCCCGCATCGAGCGCAGGGCCAGCAGCAGGACGCCGATGTCGTCCAGGTAGATCGGGTCGGGCAGCAGGTCGGTCGGCAGCACCAGATACAGGACGGCACCCCAGAAGATCCAGCGCGGGCCGGTCGGCAGCCCGGCCCGGCGCAGCGTGCGCCGGGTGCGGACCAGCCGTACCAGCACGGCGATCGCCCCGGCGAGCAGCGCCGTGGCGACGAGCGCGCAGATCAGGAGCACGGTCGTGGTGGTGTCCATGGCTGTCCTGTCGTCCGGCCCCGATCCGGCCCGGGGTCTGTCACTGGTCCGTCTTCCCGGTTTCGTCCTCGGGCATGGCAGCCGGCCCGGCACTGTCCTTCGGAGGCCGCAGTCCCTTGAAGACGCGGGTCAACTGCTGCAGCGCCGAGGCGGTTTGGGGCAGGGATGCGCTGGGGGCGGGGGAGTCGCGGAGGGCAGCGAGCGCCTCATGGGCACGCTCGGCGGACTCCCGGTACAGATCCCGCGACCTGGTCATCGCCTCCAGCGCCTCGGAGTACTGCGCGACGAGCCTGCGCTGGCGGTCGAGCTGCTCCTCCATCGTCATCAGGGTCCAGTTGTCGCGCAGATCGGCCAGCGCCTCCTCGGCACCCTGCGGGGCCGGCTTGGGGAGGGCGGCGAACCGGCTCACGGCGGCGATCAGTTCGGTGGGCTCCGAGCCGTCCAGGAAGACGCTGCGCACCGCGAACTCCTGCGCGTCGTACCCGGACGGTGCCGGGTCCGGGGGCAGCAGGACGGCGCCACCGCGCGGCACCTCGACACCGAGGTCACGCACCGCCCAGTTCACGGCACGGAACTGCTGGGGCGTGGCCCGGTGTTCCACGACGCGGTGGGCGAGACCGGGCGGCAGCCGCCGGACCAGCGGCAGCCGGCCGAGCGTGTCGGGCGTCATCGCCTCGTGCACGACGAGGTTGACGCACCAGGCGTCCTTCGCGGCGTCGCGCAGGTCCCGGCGCATGTCCTTGTCGTCGGCGGGCAGCGGGTTGACCGTGCGCAGCCGCAGGCCCGCGACGGCCGGGTGGTAGTCCCAGGCGGCCTCGCCGCCGTCACCGGCCTCGTCCCCGTCGGGCCAGAACATCGTCGCCGGAGAGGGCCAGGCGTCGTCCCAGGGCCGCTCGGCCTCGGCGACCAGCTGCCACTCCCGCCCGGCCGCCTGCCGGCCGAGCGACGACACGAGCGTCAGCCGGGCGCGGACCGTGACCGCGCCGTCGTCGACGCGCCAGCGGGCCTCGAAGACCCGCCGGTCGGGATCCTCGGGCACGGGGGGTTCTGCGAAGTCGTCGAGGGCGCCGGTCTCCTTGCGGCTGCGCAGGATCCGGCGGATCACCTCCTCGGAGTCCGGGCCCGTGTGGCGCCCGCGGGCGGGCCAGACGGTCGGCGGAAGGACGGCACGGTCGGTGGCGGAGTTCGACATGGGCCAATCTGCTGGTCGGAGCGGGGTGCGTCCTCCAGTATCACCGCTCGGGAGCATGTCTCACAGAGCGGGGGCGCCCGCGCACGGGGAGCACGCCCCACACCCGGGGTGTGAACGGAGCGCGCGATACGACGCCGGTTCACCCGTGCCCATGATCCGCGGCACCCCGCACAATGGTGCGGCGAACGGGGCCCGCCCGCCCATCCGCTCAGGGGCGGGCCCCGTTCACCAGGGCTTCGGCTGCCTTCGCGCAGGTCACCGGCCCCTTCGTGCCGAAGGCCTCGCCTGTCATGAGCTCGCGGTGCACCGGCCGCCGACCTCCGTGGTGCGGTTCGCCTCCCCGGGCGGTCGCGAGCGAGCCGCGGCCGCCCGCCCGGGAACGCGGAAAGGGCCGGCGCAGATCCGCCGGCCCCCTCTGTCAGTGCGTCACGCGCCGCTCTCCCGGAGCATGTCCTCGCGCTCGACGAGCTTCACACGCTCGCGGCCCTGAGGCTCGCCCAGCGCCTTCTCGGCGGCGTCCAGCTTGTACCAGCCCTCCCAGGTGGTGAAGCGGACGTTGCGCTCGGCGAGGAAGGCGTCGACGGCCTCCGGCGCGGGCGTCTCGGGGGTGTGCAGCCGGCCGTTGGTGTAGTCGTCCAGCAGGTTGGACACCGTCTCGTTGGCGTCGCCCTTGGTGTGGCCGATCAGACCGACCGGGCCACGGCGGATCCAGCCGGTGACGTACGTCGACCGGAGGTGGTTGCCGCTCTCCTCGATGACCCGGCCGCCCTCGTCCGGGACCGTGCCCGACTCGATGTCCCAGGGCAGCTTGGGCAGCTTGTCGGAGAGGTAGCCGACCGCGCGGTAGACCGCGGTGACGTCCCAGTCCTTGAACTCGCCGGTGCCCTTGACGTTGCCGGTGCCGTCGAGGGCGGTGCGCTCGGTGCGCAGGCCGGTGACCTGGCCGTCCTCGCCGAGAATCTCCGTCGGGGACTCGAAGAAGTGCAGGAACAGCTTGTGCGGGCGGTCGCCGGCGTCGCGGATTGCCCAGTTCTCCAGGGTCTTGGCGACCATGTCGGCCTGCTTGTTGCCGCGCCGGGTCTCGATCGAGCCCTTGTCGTAGTCGATGTCCTCGGGGTCGACGATGACCTCGATGTTGGGGGAGTGGTCGAGCTCCCGCAGCTCCATCGGGGAGAACTTCGCCTGGGCGGGGCCACGGCGGCCGAAGACGTGCACCTCGAGGGCCTTGTTGGCCTTGAGGCCGTCGTAGACGTTCGGCGGGATCTCCGTGGGGAGCAGCTCGTCGGCGGTCTTGGCGAGGATGCGGGCCACGTCCAGGGCCACGTTGCCGACGCCGAGGACGGCGACCTTCTCGGCCTCCAGCGGCCAGGTGCGCGGCACGTCCGGGTGACCGTCGTACCAGGAGACGAAGTCGGCGGCGCCGTAGGAGCCGTCCAGCTCGATGCCGGGTATCCGCAGCTCGCGGTCGGCGGTCGCGCCGGTGGAGAAGATCACCGCGTCGTAGAAGGAGCGCAGGTCGTCGAGGCTGATGTCGGACGGGTAGTCCACGTTGCCGAACAGCCGGATCTGCGGCTTGTCGAGCACCTGGTGCAGGGCCGTGATGATGCCCTTGATGCGGGGGTGGTCGGGGGCGACGCCGTAGCGGATCAGGCCGAACGGGGCGGGCATCCGCTCGAAGAGGTCGATGGACACGCCGGGCTCGGCGGCCACCTCGGACTTGAGCAGGGCGTCGGCGGCGTAGATCCCGGCCGGGCCGGCTCCGACGATGGCTACCCGCAGGGGGCGCGGCATGATCAGGTTCCCTTCGAGCGGAGACAATCGATCGAGTGAAGACAATCGATCTCGAACGGGAAGCCTAAACTAAGGCAGTCCTAAGTTGGTACGCGGGTCCGGTCTATGACCCCATAAGCTGATCTTATGCCCTCTGTCGGGCCCGGCTTATGCCCCGAAGACGTTACCGGTGCCCTCCCGGTGCTTGGCGCCCACCCCGGGCATGCACCAGCCTGTCCTCTGCGGTGCACCGAGGCGCGGTGGCCGGAGGGCGAGGGGTGAGAGCGTGGACGCACGCGGGGAGACGGCCGTCGCGGTGACCGGCGGCAGCGGATTCGTCGGCAGCCATCTGGTCCGGCGACTTCTGGAGCGGGGGTACGCGGTCCGCGCGACCGTCCGCAGAGCCGCCGACGCGACGAAGGTCCGGCCCCTGTGGGAGCTCCAGGAGGCCTTCCCCGGTCGACTCGCCCTGTTCGAGGCCGACCTGCTCAAGGAGGGCTCCTTCGACGAGGCCTTCCGCGGCTGTGCGACCGTCTTCCACGTGGCCTCGCCGTTCCTGATGCCCGAGCGGATCAAGGACGGCCAACGGGACCTGGTGGACCCGGCGTTGCTCGGCACCCGCAATGTGCTCGGCAGCGTGGAGCGCACCCCCGAGGTCGAGACCCTGGTCTTCACCTCCACCGTGGGCGCGATCTTCGGCGACTACGCGGACGTCCGCGAGATGGCCGGTCAGCTGCTCACGGAGAAGTACTTCAACACCAGCAGCACGGTGGCGAACAACCCGTACCACTACGCCAAGACGGTCGCCGAACGCACCGCCTGGGACGCCGAGGCCGCCCAGGACCGCTGGCGCCTGGTTTCCGTCAACCCCGGCCTGATACTGGGCCCTTCCCTCACCCCGGCCTCCGAGTCCGGCAGCCTGTTCCTGCTGGACGAGCTGTTCAAGGGCTACTTCTGCTACGGAGCCCCGGACTTCAGCTTCACCACCGCCGACGTCCGCGACGTGGCCGACGCGCACATCGCGGCGGCGGAGAACCCGGCGGCCAAGGGCCGGTACATCGTGGCCAACGAGACGATGACGTCCTTCCACGAGATGTCACGCATCATCCGCACCCGCCATCCCCGCGACCTGCGCCTGCCCCGCACCGCGCTTCCGCACTGGCCGGTACGGATCCTGGGCCCGCACTTCGGCCTGACCCAGGACTACACAGAGAAGCACCTCGGCATCCGCTTCCGCGTCGACAACAGCCGCAGCGTCGACGAACTGGGCCTCGTCTACCGGCCGATCGAGGAGACCCTCCTGGACCACCACGAGAGCTGGCGCACGCGGCGGCGGAGAGTCTGACCTCGACGTACGGCGGTCGTACGACGGTCGTACGGGCTACGCGGGGCGGACCACCCGGTGGATGGCCGACTCCCCGGCGTTGTAGATCGACTCCTCGCGGATGGTCGCCCCCGGGCTCGGCGCGTGGATCATCATGCCGCCACCCGCGTAGATCCCGACGTGGCTGTCGTTGTCGAAGAAGAAGATCAGGTCGCCCGGCTCGATGGCGGCGAGCGTCAGCGGGGTGCCGGCGAACGTCTGGTCCGGCGCGGTACGCGGCAGCGTGACGCCCGCGGCGCGCCAGGCGGCCTGGGTCAAGCTGGAGCAGTCGTACGACTCCGGACCGGTCGCTCCCCAGACACACGGCCGCCCGATCTGTGCCCGTGCGAACGCCAGCGCCTTCATGGCCTTCCCCGGCTCGGGCACGGCGCCCGGCTGGGGGAGGGTGCCGGTGTCGGCGAAGGTGCCCGGGGCGAAGGTGCCGGTGGCGTAGAGGGGGTCGGCCACGGGGGGAAGCGGAGCAGCGGCGACCGGGGGCGCGGCGAGGGGCGTCGCAGCCGGGGCGGCCGGGGGTGCGACGGGCATCGCTGCAGGGGCAGGGGCCATGGTGCCGACGGCCATGGCCATGCCCGCTGGCATGCCCGCAGGGGCAGGCGCAGGGGCCATGGTCGCGGCGGCCATCGCCATGGGGTCAGCGGGCGCCGTCATAGGGGCGGCGTAGGCGGTGCCGGCGGGCTGCGCGATGCCCGGATAGGCGTTCGGGGCGGGCTGCGCGGCGTAGGTGTCGGCCGGCGGCATGGGGGCCATCTGGGGCATGGGAGCGGCGGCGGTAGCGGGTGCTCCCATGGCGTACGTGCCGGTGGCGTAGGCGGGTCCGGCGGCGGCCGGGGGGGCTGCGGCGTAGGCCGTGGGGGCCGCGGCCGCGCCCGGGGTCATGACCCGGAACGTGCCGGTGTCCATCGGGTTCTGGGCGGGGAGGACGGCGGTGGCGGCGAGAGCCTCGGCCTGGGCGGCACCGGCGTTCGCGTCCGGTATCGGGGCGTAGGCGGTGGACGCACCCGGGGTCATGACCCGGAACGTGCCGGTGTCGGCCGGGTTCGGGGCCGGAGCGGCGCCCATGTCCATGGGGGGCACGGCCGGGAAGCTGCCTGTGCTGCCCGGGGTCATCAAGCGGAAGCCGCCGGTGTCGGCCGGGGACGGGGCGGGGGCTGCGCTGCCCGGGGTCATGACCCGGAACGTGCCGGTGTCCATCGGGTTCGGGGCCGGAGCGGCGCCCATGTCCATGGGGGGCACGGCCGGGAAGCTGCCTGTGCTGCCCGGGGTCATCACGCGGAAGCCGCCGGTGTCGGCCGGGGACGGGGCGGGGGCTGCGCTGCCCGGGGTCATGACCCGGAACGTGCCGGTGTCCATCGGGTTCGGGGCCGGAGCGGCGCCCATGTCCATGGGGGGCACGGCCGGGAAGCTGCCCGTGCTGCCCGGGCTCATCACGCGGGCGCCCGTGTCCGCCGCGGTCACGGTCGGGAACGCGCCCGTGCCGGTGAGGGCGTCGGTCCGGAAGGAGCCGCTGTCGGTGCGCTGGGCGGGGATGCCGACGAGGGGCGCCTGCCACTGCTGCGCCGGGGCCTGCATCTGGGGCTCGGGGGTGGGCCAAGGGGTCTGCGCGACCGGGGCGGGCTGCGGCATCGGAGACGGCTGTGCGGCGGGGGTCGGTTCGAGCGCTGCGACCGCGCGCTGCCCGGTCCGCTGGGACAGCAGCTCACGCGCCTTGGCGACCTTGAGCTGGCTCTTGGTCTTGGAGGTGCCGGGTGCGTGCCGCTGCGGCACGGTGGAGGAAGGGGCCTTGGACGCGGGCGCGCTCGACGAGCCCGGCGGCAACGCCGCGCTGGGCCCCGCGGTCAGCTCCAGCTTCGGGCGCTCCGCCGGCAGCTCGCGGACGACCTCGATGTCGCTCTGCGCGGACGTTCCCGCGGGCAGCGCCAGACGGGCCGGGCCGGAGTCCTCCAACTGGCTGAGCAGGTCGGCGGCCATGGCGCTGACGGGCCGTCGCGGGCCCGAACGGTCGGGCATCCGGTCGGTCGGCAGCGCGGCGGGGACACTCGGTCCCAGCTTCGTGCGCGCCCCCTCGAACCACTCCCTGGCGATGTTGTCGAGGCCCGGGTCGTCACGACGCTGCCGCTTGAACAAGGGGACACCGCGCGAGCGCGAACCCCCGCTCATCGCACGTGTGGCGTTGTAGTTCCCGGTGGCGTTCTCGGCCTGGTCGTAGAGGTTGTTGATCCGCTGTCGAACCTCGTCACGGCTCTCGGACGCCATGGGGGTCGTGCTCCTTCCGTACTCCGCCTACCGGGTTAGCTGTCGGGTTCGGGCGTCGAATCCGGAAGGTATGCCCTACGGCCCTTGCCCTGGTGGGCAGTCGGCCGATTCACCCCAGTGGTCGGTTGGGTCCCCGGCTCCGGATCACCTTGGGAGGCCCGGACTCGGCGGAGGCCGCGCGGCCCGACGGGATTCGCCGGGGGGAGCCGAGCGGCTTAAACGTCAACTTAGCCAACTTGTGTCACTCGTGTGAAGGTTGAAGTGCGTAATGTCCGATACGTATTTGTGATGTTCGTCGTACTGTTCGGAACTCGACCGTGAGGGACGGCATTTCGCGCGTTGATCGATCACAGTCGTACGACCACCAGGGCGGTGTCGTCGGTGGCCCCCTCCGGGGGCAGCAGCTCCCGCAGGACGGCGTCGGCGAGTGTCTCCGGATCCAACTCGCGGTGCAGGGTGAGGGATCGGGCGAGGCGGTGCAGTCCCGTGTCGATGTCCTCGCGGCGCCGTTCGATCAGTCCGTCGGTATAGAGGACCAGTGTGGCGCCGTCGTCGAACGCGGTGACGGCCTGCGGGCGCGGCAGCGGATCGGGGCGGGCGTCGAGCGGGGGATCGGTGGCCCGGTCGAGGAACTCCACGCGGCCGTCGGCGTGCAGCAGTAGGGGTGGCGGATGCCCGGCGCTGCTGTAGGTGACCGTGTGCCGGTCGAAGTCGACGAACGTCGTCACCGCCGTGGCCGACTCGGCGCCGTCCACCACGTGCGCGTACCGTCCCAGCACGTTGAGCGCCTGGGCGGGCCCTTCGGCGACCCGGGAGGCCGCGCTGAGTGCGCTGCGCAACTGTCCCATGACACAGGCGGCTTCGAGTCCGTGCCCGACGACGTCGCCCACCGAGACGCCGATGCGGTCGCCGCCGACCAGGTCGACCAGGTCGTACCAGTCGCCGCACACGTTCAGCGCTCCCACGGCGGGTCGGTAGCGTACGGCCGCCAGGTGGTGGGCCGGCTGCCGGGGTGCGGGCAGCATCGCCTCCTGCAGGGCGACCGCCACCTCGCGTTCCCGGGCGTGTGCCTGCCGAAGCCGCTCGTTGACCGCCTGCAGCTCGCCCGCGCGCCGGTACAGCTCGGCCTCCAGGACCCGTGTCTGCCCGTCGTCGGCGGCCTGGCGCGCCCGGATCAGCTCGGTGACGTCCTCGACCCGGTGCACCAGCAGGACGACCTTCCCGTCCGCGCCGAGCACCGGCACGTTGACCGGGCTCCAGTAGCGCTCCTCCCAGTGTCCGGGCCGGTCGGGGATCTGTACGTCGTACCGCTGGAGGGCCATGGTGTCCCGCTCGCCCGTGGCCAGGGCCCGCAGCAGCGACGTCTCCAGGTTGCGCATGCCGGTCGCGTCGTCGTGGTTCGGATTGTCGGGAAACACATCGAACAGGTACCGGCCGATCAGGTCCTCGCGCTTGCGCCCGGACATGCGCAGGAACTCCTCGTTGGCGTCCGCGTACACCAGGTCGGGGGTCAACAGCGCCACCATCCCGGGCAGGGTCCGGAACACCGTCGCGTAGTCGATCTCCGTGCCGGTCATGACAGGGCCACCTCCCCGCCTTTTTCGCACCAGTTTCTCATGGAAAGTCTTCATCGCGCGGTGTGAATGGCCCCGGCCGGCGAGTGCGCACCGTGTTCGCCCGATTACCTGGCGGAGTGGCAATCTGTGAGGTCGCCGTGAATTCCCGGGGTTGTTGAACACGGCGGTGCCACGGCCCGTATCAGGCAGGGGATTTCCATGCCCGGCCGCCCACGACCACGCAGGGGTACGACCGTGAGTACGACCTTGAGACGCAACAGGCGCAGGCGCCCGACCGGCGCACGACGCGCGACCTTCGCAGCGGTCGCGCTGATGCTCGGAGGGGGAGGGCTGGTCGCGGTGAACGTCTACGCCTCGGCCACCGAAGGCGGCTCGGACCAGCAGTCCTGGCCGAACGTCCAGGTGCTGTCCGCGCCCACGGTCTACTGCCCCGACGTCGGCAGCAGACTGACGGCCGTGCCCGACGGGGCCCGGTCCGACGTCGACGGCGAACTCGCCCAGCTGGACCAGCAGATCGCGGCCGCCTACCAGCAACTCAAGGAATCGGGACAGGCGCTCCAGCAGGACCCCGGGTTCGCAGACCGGGAGATCATGAACCCGCTGAAGGAGAAGCGGTCCGCGACGCTCCAGCGCATCGCCGACGCCATCGGTCGTGAGGGTGACCGCCCTCAGGGCCTCGACGGCCTCGCCGCCTGCACCCTGCACTCCTCGAACCAGGACGGCCGGCAGTCGACGGCACCCCAGGACAGCGCCACGCCGAGCCAGGGCGGCGCCGCGCCGAGCCAGTCCGCCGGCGCCGGCGCCGGTGGCCAGGGCGGCAACGGCCCCGTCGTCGGCGACTACGCCGACATCACCACGGTCCAGCCCGACGTCTCCACCCCGGCCGAGCAGCCCGGCGGTTCCACCGGCACCTTCAGCTCCAGCTGCGGCGTCAACGCGAACGGCCTGTTCAACTCGGACAACGTGATCGTCGCGCCCGGTGTCTCCAACGGCGCCCACCACTTCCACGACTACATCGGCAACCAGTCCAACAACGCCTTCGCCAGCGACCAGGACCTCGCGAACGCCGACACCAGCTGTGCCGACAAGGGTGACAAGTCCACTTACTACTGGCCTGTCCTGCGGCTGCAGAACGGCAAGCAGGAGCGGGACGCCGACAAGCCGGGCGGCGGCACGGAGGGCAACGCCGGCCAGATCGTCACGGCGAAGCAGGTCACGCTGACCTTCGAGGGCAACCCGACGTCCAAGGTCACCGAGATGCCCCGGCTGCTGCGCATCATCACCGGCGACGCCAAGGCCTTCGTCAACGGCCCGAAGAACGCCAACGCCTCCTGGAGCTGCACCGGGTTCGAGGACCGGCAGCTCAAGGACAAGTACCCGCTCTGCCCCTCGGGCAGCGATGTCGTGCGCACCTTCAGGTTCCAGAGCTGCTGGGACGGGCGGAACATCGACAGCGCCAACCACCGCACCCATGTGGCGTTCGAGGGCCCCGACGGCAGCTGCCCGGAAGGCTTCAAGGCCATCCCGCAGCTGGTCCAGCGCATCGTCTACGACGTGGCCGCGCCGAGCCTCCAGGACGGCGGCCGTACGGTCCCGCTGTTCGCGGTGGACTCGTTCCCCGAGCAGCTGCACAAGCCGGTCACCGACCACGGCGACTTCATCAACGTCTTCGACGAGAGCCTGATGCGGGACATGGTCGACTGCATCAACTCCGGCCGGACCTGCGGGGCGGGTGCCGCCCAGCAGCCGCCGTCGCAGAGCGCCGAGCCGGACCCGACACAGACGTCTTCGAGCCCGGCCGCCCCGCCCAGCGACACGCCGGCCCCGCCCGCCGACACGTCGACCCCGCCTAGCGACACGGCTGCGCCGCCTGCCGAGACCGAGAGCGCCGAGCCGTCCTCCGAGCCCCCGGCCGACACGCCGACGACGGAGGCCGCCCCCGGCACCGTGACCGAGCTGCCGAAGGTCGACGCGAGCGTGTCGCCCAAGAAGTCGTCCACCACCTCGGGCGGCGGTGACATCAGCCGACCCACCGAGCGGCCCGACACCCAGGCACCGACCGCGTCGACCAGCACGGCCGCGGCCGCCCCGGCCGGGCAGCAGGAGAACCCGTCCACCGCACCCCAGACCGAACCCCAGACCCAGCCCCAGGCCGTCCAGGGCGGTCTCGCCGAGACCGGCGCCCACCTCTGGCCCGCCGCCTTCGGCGCGCTGCTGCTGGTGTCCGGGTTCGTGCTCCTGTGGCGCACCCGGTGGCGGAACTCGGCCTGACCCTTCCTAGGTCATGTGCAGCGTCTCCTGGGCGAGCTCGAACGCGGGGAGCATCTCTTCGTGCTCCTCGCTGTCGAGCCCGCCCAGGTGCAGTACGACGGGGCCGCGAGGCGTGATCACGGCCAGGGCCGACTCCTTCTTGCTCTCGCCGAGGAGCCTGCTGCTGCAGACGTAGTCGGCCCGCACTCCGGAGAGGCCGTTCGTCCTGAAGTTCCGGTACCTCGCTTGACCGGCGCAGTCCTCGGCGGCCACGAACGCCCGCAGCACCGCGCCCGCGTCACCGCTGCCCGGCTCTCCGGTCGACACCCGCAGGAACCCGATGGCCCCGGCGGGCTTGGCGTCCAGCTCGCAGACGAGGGTCACCGGGCCCTGCCGCAGCAGGCTGCCGGCGCTGTCGCCGTCCGTACCCGGCGAAGCGACGGCGGCGAGTCCGTCGACCGCCTCCGCCTTCCAGCCCCTGGCGATGCCGAACCCGACCGGCAGTTCACAGGCCGAACCGGCGGCGCCGACCGTGCCCGCGCTCCCGGCCGCACCGCTCGACCCGTGCCCCGACACCGCGACGTCGACCGAACGCGGCGACATGTCGCACCCGGTCAGCGCCCCCGTCGGCCCCGTCAGCAGCGCGAGCCACGCCACCCATCTCCGTGCGGTCCCCATCCCGTGCCTCCCCCTCGGCTCGTTGACCCACCGTCATATTACTGAACCGTAACCAAACGGCCGCTACCGCCGGTAACGCATCGCTCGTTACCGTCGAGTAAATCGCGCATGCCCCACACACGCACCGCGCATGTACCGCACTCGCATCGCACACGCACACGTACCGCACACGCCCCGTCGGCCGCTCCGGGGACTCCCCGTACCACCTCCCACGTCCAGCACGTCCAGGAGGTTCCCCATGCCCGTACGCATCCGTCTGCTGGCCACCGCCGTCGCCGCTGCCGCCTGCCTCTGCGTCCAGACGCTGCAGGCCACGGTCTCCCAGGCGGAGGTCTCCCGAGGTGTCACCATCCCCGCCTTCTACGACCCTCCGGCCACCCTGCCCACGGCCGACGGCACCCTCATCCGCACCGAACCCCTCCCGCTGGCCCTGAGCCTGCCGAGCCTGCCGGGCCCGCTGCCGGGCAGCGCGACCCGGCTCATGTACAAGTCCACCGACTCGGCCGGCGAACCCGTGGCGGTCACCGGCGCCTACATCGAGCCGACGCTCCCCTGGCTGGGACCCGGCGCCCGCCCGCTGGTCGCTCTCGCCCCCGGCACCATGGGCCAGGGCGACCAGTGCGCCGCCTCCATGGGTCTGCAGCACCCGCTGGTGCTCAACGGCCAGACGGTGTCCGTCGGTTACGAGGACCTGTCGATCTACCGGCTGCTCGCCGAGGGGGTCGCGGTCGTCGTCACCGACTACGTCGGCCTCGGCGCGACCGACCGGCTGCACACCTACGTGAACCGGCTCGACGGCGCCCACGCGGTCCTGGACGCCGTACGTGCCGCCCGGAGCGTGCCCGGCACCTCGGTCACCGCGGCCTCGCGCGTCGGCCTGTTCGGCTACAGCCAGGGCGGCGGCGCGACCGCCGCTGCCGCCGAACTCCAGCCGGGATACGCCCCCGATGTCACTCTCTCCGGCAGCTATGCCGGGGCGCCGCCCGCCGCCCGCCGACCTCACCGCCGTCACCGCGGCCATCGACGGCAGCGACCTGGCCGGCGCCCTGGGCTGGGCGGTGAACGGCTTCGTCCAGTCCGACCCGGCGCTCCGGCCGATCGTCGCCGCCCACCTCAGCGCGGCGGGCCGGGCCGCGCTCACCGACCTGTCGACGATGTGCGTCGGCGACGCGATCCTCGCCTACGGCTCCACACACAGCACCGCCTGGACCACCGACGGCAGCTCCGTCTCCGACATCATCGGCGAGGAGCCCGCCCTCCAGGCTTTCCTGGACGACCAGCGCATCGGCACGACGGCACCCGCGAGCCCGGTCCGGCTGGCGACCGGCGTCAGCGACGACCTCGTCCCGCACGCGCAGGCGCGGCGGCTCGCCGTCGACTGGTGCGACGAGGGCGCGAACGTCACCTACGTCCCGGTCGTCCTGCCGGACGCGGGCCGAGCCCTGCTGAACCACCTGGAGCCGTTGATCACCGACCAGGGCGATGCGGTCGCCTGGCTCACCGCCCGGCTGTCCGGCGTACCGGCCGTCTCCGACTGCTGGACCATGCCCGCACAGCCCTGACCACCGGCCCGCCGACGTTTGCCGTCGGCGGGTCCTGCACAGCAGGGTGCCGGTGTGCCTGGCTTGCTGATCGTCCATCACACCGTTCCTGTGGACTGAGCAGGATTGAGCCCCCTCAGCCGCACGCCCCGAACGGTCTTGGGCGCACTGGTCGCCAGCGTACTCAACCCCGGGGCAGCGACACGGATCCTGTCCGTGGTCCGATCCCGGGAGGCCGGTTCCCTCACGACCTGGCCATGTGGATGTGGCCAGAGGCGACGGGGAGGCCCTGAACCATCACTCCGGTGGAGCAGGGGCCCCGCACGCTGGCGCCACACCCGGCGTCCCAGATCGCACGATCACCGTAGCCCGAATGGCCCAGGCCACCGCAAGCCCGCCCCCGACCATCACACGATCGAGTTAAAGCGCACTCGTGCGTGCTCCCTGGCGACCAGCCTGCAACCCCTGCCTGGAAGAGACCCGCGGCTGCCCTTTCGGCGCCTACATGCACGGCGGCCCCGGCCACCGGGCCCGGCACGGGTGGGCACCGTACCGGCGGACACGCTCCACCCGGATGGACGAAGGTGCGCGCGCCCGGTCCAGGGCACACGATGGGACCAGGCCATGTCGTCGATCCGAGGGAGCGTCGGATGGCAGCGCATCGCCGCGCCTCCGGGCCGCCCACTAAGGAACTGCTGCGCGAGTGCGCCCATGATGTGGTGGACGTCGCCGAAGGCATCCGCGGGGTATGCGCACGGACCAGCTCCGTCCTGTTCGCCCCGGCGCTGACAAGCTCCGCGCACCGCCGTCCGCGCACCGGCCTGGCCGCCCGCTGGGCGCTGCTGCGGGCGCTGACCAACAAGCAGGGACTCGGCGGTTCGGCGATCGTCGCGCCGGACGGGGTGGGCCATCTGCTCGGCGCGGCGGGCGAGGCGCTGGGCCGGGAGAGCCTGGCCGCGCAGGTGGCGGTCACCTCGCTGCGGCTCCGGATCGCCGCCGTGCTCCTCGACCACCCCGAGTTCGAGCACGACCCGGGGATACGCCGGCTGACGGAGGCCGTCACCGCCGCCCGCGACCCGGAGGCCGTACGGGCACTGCGTACCCTCTTCAAGGACCAGGGCGCCCAGCACGCGCTCGCCGGACTCACCCCGATCCTCGCCGAACTCCTCGCCGTCCGGGGCCTGCTGGACGAGGACCCGCTGAACGACGAGACCGCCTGGGCGCTCGCCGTCGGCCGTGACCTCACCGCCGACCCGGTGACGGGCCTCGGCACCTCCCGGCTCTTCGCCGTGGACCAGGGCGAAGGCGCCACCGCCCGGTCCGTCGAACTGTCCGTGCGGGAGCGCCAGGGCATCGCCGACGAGGGCTCCTTCCTCGGCTTCCTGCGCAACATCGACCTGCTCTCCGTCGACGGCCGTGTCCTCGTCCAGGAGGTGCGCGGCCCCGACGGCGTCCTCCGGTACGTCGTCCAGGCGCCCGGCACGGCCCCCGGGCGCCCCCGGCACGACTCCCCGCAGGACTTCGCCGACGCCTGGCGCAACCTGTTCATGGCCGACTCGCCGTACACCCGCTCGGTCCTGCTGGCGATCCGGCGCCATGGCATCCCGCGCGGTGCCGACCTCGCGCTGCTCGGGCACGGCGAGGGCGGCACCGCGCTGATGAACCTCGCCCAGGACGACGAGTTCTGCCGCGCCTACCGGGTCACCCATGTCGTCGCCGTCGGCTCGCCGGTCGGCGACAAGAGGCCCGCCGACCCGCGCACCTGGGTCGCCGGCATCACCAACCGGTACGACATCGTCCCCGGGCCCGACGGCCGGGGCGCGGGCGCCCTCGCCCCGCACCCCAACCGGTATGAGGCCGACTACGCAGGACCGGACCGGGAGTTCCCGCTCTGCCACATGCTCCGCGTCTACATAGAGCACCTGGAGACGGTGATCCCGCGGACCGCCCAGGACATCGACCTGGCCCTCACCCCCTACCGGGGCCCGGTCGAACTCACCCGCGTCTACCAGCTCCAGGATCGCGCCCACCCGCCCGAGGGCTACCCCTTCCTGGCCGTGCCCACCACCAGCCTGCCCACCTCGGCCGGTCCGGTCGACGTGCCGGTCCGCTACTACGACTCCTCCGCCGCCCACCTGTGCTACCCGGTCGACACCGACGTGGCCCGCAGTCTGCTGCCGGACGTGACCTGGATGGTCCCGACCCGGCTCGGCCGCCGCGCCCTGGCCGTGCTCTCCCTCTACGAGCACCGCTGCACCACCATCGGCCCCTATACCGAGCTCGGCCTGTCGATCCTGGTCGACGACCTGTGGCGGCCGCACGCGTACGACATCGCCGTGGACCTGCTGCGCCGCGTCGACCTGCGCCGCACCGGACGGTACGTCGTCTCGCTCGCGGTCGGCACCGAGGAGGCGCGGGCGGTGGCGGCGGAGGTGTGGGGCCAGCCGGCCGTGCATGGATCCGCCGCGGTCGATCTCCAGGGGCGCGAACTCCATGTCGAGGCACCTGAGCTGGGTCTCAGCGTGGAGGGCGGTCCGGGGCCCGGCGTGCGCTGTCCGGAGGTGGACTGGGTGCTCTACGGCCGTCGCGGCGACAGCACGGTCCGCACCCTCGTCCGCGCCCACGGGAGGCTGCAGCTCCATGGCCGGCCCCGGGTGCGGCTGCGGCTCGACGGCGCCCACGGGCCGCTGGCCCGCCACCTCCAGATCCTCGAACTCGACACGGTCCGGCCCAGGTTCGTGCTGTCCAGCCGGCGCTTCATGGCCCGCAGAAGCGCCGGCGCGGTACTGCCCCGCTGAGAACAGGTGAGCCCCCATGGCGACCGAATCCCGTCCCGCCACCGCGTCCCCGGAACTCCTCGCCTACGTCGACGACCTGAGAGTCGACGCCGACCGGATGGACGGCTATGCGCAACGGCTGCGCGGCGCCGCCGCGACCCTGGGCGGCTGCGCCGGGACGCCGGAGTGGAGCGGCGCCGCGCTGGAGCGGCAGGCGGTCGCCTGTACGGCCGCAGCAGCACAACTGCGCTCCGCGGCAACCGCATTGCTGGCGCATGCGACAGAACGCAACGCCCGGCCCCGCCGCCCGGGACATAATCACGAAGGCACCGACACACGCTGACACCCCGGAGGAAGCCTCTCGGGGGCGCGGGGGACTGCGCGCCCAGCCCCCACCGGCCTGCGGTGGCGGGAGGTCTGGGCGTATGGCGTGCCCGCCTTCAGGTGGGACCGGTGGACCCACCTTCTCGGGGGCGCGGGGAACTGCGCGACCAGCCCCCACCGGCCCGCGGTGGCCGGAGGCCCGAGCGCGCTCCGCGGCTGTCCGGCCGGAGGCCTGGGCGCACTCCGTGCCCGCGCGCTGCATCCCTGCACTTCGCGGGCGGCGTTCGCACTTCCGGGTGGTAGCGGACCGTCCGCCTGGGCCGAACGAGGCGTGGCGGCCGGTAACCGCCGGTCGTGCGGCGCATAATCACCGCCCATGCAGCTCGTGAACACAGGCGACGCACGGCGCGCTCGGGTGGCAGTCACCGGCCTCGGACTGGTGACACCGGCCGGCATCGGCAGGGACGCGGCCTGGGAGGGACTGTGCGCGGGCGACTCGACGGCGCAGCCCGATCCGGAGCTGGCAGGGCTGCCGGTGGCCTTCTCCTGCCGGGTGCCCGACCTGGACGCGACCACCCTGCTGGGGCGCCGGCTGAGCCGCCGGCTCGACCGCTTCACCACCTTCGCCCTGCTGGCCGCCCGGGAGGCGGTCGCCGACGCCCGGCTCGACCCGGACGCCTGGGACGGGGCGCGGATCGGCGTCGTGATGGGGGTGGGCACCGGATCCATGCAGGGCTGGCAGCCCGAGTTCGACCGCCTTGCGAACCACATCCCCGAACGTGTCTCCCCGCTGGCCCTGCCGCGCAGCGTGCCCAACATGGCCGCCGCCGAGATCGCCCTGGACCTCGGCGCCACCGGCCCCAACATGGTCGTGAGCACGGCCTGCGCCTCCGGCACCAGCGCGATCGGGCTCGCCCGGGACTGGCTGCTCGCCGGCCGCTGCGACCTGGTGCTGGCCGGGGGCAGCGAGTCGGCCCGGCTGCCGATGACCGCCGCCTGCTTCGCCCAGATGCGGGCGCTGTCCCGTCGTAGCGGCGAACCGCACAGCGCCTCCCGGCCGTTCGACCGGGACCGGGACGGCTTCGTCCTCGGTGAAGGTGCGGGAGTACTGGTCCTGGAACGCGTCGCGGACGCCCGTGCCCGGGGCGCGCGGCCCGAGGCGTACCTGGCCGGGTTCGGTGCCTCCTGCGACGCCCACCACTTCACCGCCCCACACCCGGACGGCGACGGCGCCGCCCGGGCCCTGCGCGCCGCCCTCGCCGACGCCGGGCTCGCCCCGGCGGACGTCGATCACGTCAACGCCCATGGCACCGCCACCCCGCAGGGGGACGCGGCCGAGCACAACGCGCTGCACCAGGTTTTCCACCGCCCGCCCCCGGTCACCGCCGTCAAGGGCACCATCGGGCACGCCATCGGCGGCGCCGGCGCCATCGAGGCCGCCTGCACCGTACTGAGCCTGCGCCACCAGCTCGTCCCGCCCACCGCCAACCTCGATGTGCTCGACCCGGCGCTGGACCTCGACGTCGTCACCAAGGTGCCGCGCGCCCACCGGATGCGCGCGGCCGTCAGCAACTCCTTCGGGTTCGGCGGGCAGAACGCCGTACTCGCCTTCACCGCCGTCGACTAGCGGCGCCCCCGTCCCCGGCCGAAAGACAGGCATGTACCAGGAAGCCAGCACCACCCCGGCCCGCGGGCGCGCCCTGCCGACCGCCGAACAGTTCATGATCGGCGTCTTCGTCGCCGTACCGTTCCTGGCGCTGCTCGCCGCCGTGCCGCTGGCCTGGCGGCACGGGCTGAGCCCGGTCGACCTGGCCCTCGCCGTCGTCTTCTATCTCGTCAGCGGGCTCGGCATCACCGTCGGCTTCCACCGACACTTCACGCACGGCTCGTTCAAGGCGCGGCGGCCGCTCAGGATCGTGCTCGCGCTGGCGGGCAGCATCGCCGTGCAGGGCCCGCTGATCACCTGGGTCGCCGACCACCGCAAGCACCATCAGTTCTCCGACAAGGACGGCGACCCGCACTCGCCCTGGCGGTACGGCCGTTCACCCGGCGCCCTCGCCAAGGGCATGCTCTACGCCCACCTCGGCTGGCTGTTCGAGACCGAGCACGCCTCGCCCCGGCAGTACGCTCCCGACCTGGTCAAGGACCGGACCCTGATGCTGATCTCCCGTCGCTTCGGGCTCCTGGTCCTCGCCTCGCTCGCCCTGCCCACGCTGCTCGGCGCAGGGCTGACCCGGTCCTGGCAGGGGGCGCTGACCGCGCTGTTCTGGGCCGGTCTGGTTCGGATCTGCATGGTCCACCATGTCACCTGGTCGATCAACTCCATCTGTCACGCGGCCGGTTCACGGCCTTTCCACAGCCGGGACAGGTCCGGGAACGTGTGGTGGCTGGCCCCGCTGTCCTTCGGCGAGTCCTGGCACAACCTCCACCACGCCGATCCCACCAGCGCCCGCCACGGCGTGCTCACCGGCCAACTGGACGCCAGCGCCCGGCTGATCCGCTGGCTCGAACGGCTGGGCTGGGTCTACGAGGTGCGCTGGCCGGACCGGCGCAGGGTGGACGCCAAGCGCACCGGGGCACGTTGAACGCGCGTCGGGCGTCAGCCGCGCAGCGCGGCCTCCAGCACCAGCAGGCTCGCCGCGCCCGGTGCCGAGGAGTCGTCGGGCAGCGCGTACAGCCGGAGCCGGTCGGCGCCGGCGACCTCGAAGTCCGTGGCCCCGACGGAGACCGCGCGCCCGGTGGGGGAGAGGACGGCGACGGCCACGCAGTCGTGGAGGCCGACGCGGCGGCCCGGCACCGCGGTCTTGCCGACGGGTTCACCGTCGGTGCTCAGCACCAGGATGCGCCGGCCGCCCCAGGTGACGGTGTGCAGCAGCCCGGTCTCCGGGTCCCGGGCGATGCCGGCGAGGTGGTCGGGATACCGGAACATCTCCTCGACCTCACCGCTCGCCGGGTCCAGGCGGTAGACGATGGACCGCGAGTCGGGCCGGTCCTCGGCCACGGTGACCCAGACGAACTGTCCGTCGTGGGTGAGCCCGCCGGCGTGGTGGAGCGCGTCCTCTCCCAGGTCCCAGTGGCGCAGCAGACGGCCGCGCGGGCTCATCTCGAAGAGGTGCGCACGGCCCCGGCCCGCGCCGTACGACGTGCCGTCCGCACCCCGGACGGCCCCGGCAGGCTCCAGGATCTCCGAGCCACTCACGAAGAAGGTGCCGTCGGCCCGGTCGATGCCCCGGGGGTGGTGGCAGACGAAGTCCAGCGGAACCGTGTCCACGAGCACCCACCCGGCGGCCCTGTCCACCCGGGCGATGGCCTCGTCGACCGTCGTAGTCATGGGGCTGCCGCCTTCCACCACGGGCCGTTCCACCCTCGATCATGCGGTGCGGCGACCGGGACCGCATCCCGTGCCGCCGCCCTGCCAGGGGTGCGGTTCGCCGGGGCGGGCGCACGGCGGCCCGGCCCTCTTCCCGAGGGCCGGGCCGTGAGGCCGGTGCGGTGGGCAGCCGACCGGCGTGGTGCGGGATCAGCGGGCCGGAGCGGTGTGGGGTTGATCCGGGCCGGGTTTCGGGCGGGTGCGTGTCCAGGACGGGTCGGCGGCGGGGTCAGGAGTGGGGGGACGGTCCATGGGTCGACGGGCCTCCTGAGTAGTGCGGGGTGGTGGGGGGTTCGTCCGGTGCCGTCGACAGTTCGGCCCAGACGACGCGTACCGAGGGGCCCTCCGGTGCGATCGCGACGCCCCAGTCGAGACTGAGCGCGTCGACCAGGAACAGCCCGCGCCCGTTCTGCTCGTCGGGTCTGGCCTGCCGGGGCGCCGGGAGCGTGAAGCCCCCGTTCTGGTCCTCGACCTCGATACGGATCCGGTCGCTGCCGGCGTGCACCCGGCACACGATCCGCCGGCCCGCCGAGTGGACGATCGAGTTGGTGACCAGTTCGGAGGTGACCAGGACCGCATTGTCGCGGGCCTCCTCGCCCACGCCCCACGAGTCCAGCAGTTCGCCCACGCTCCGGCGGGCGTTGCCCACCGCCCGCGGCGTCGGCGCCAGGTCGAAGGCCCGGCTGTGGACAAGGGTGGTGGGTCCGTCCCCGGAGGCGAACCGATCGAGGCCTTGCGGCCCAGGGAGTCGACCTAGGCGTTCGCCTCCGGGTGGTCTGGGGACGTTGCCCGTCACGTCGGACGAGCGGTGCGGGCCCTCGGCACCGGCCGTCAGAGCCGGGCGGGGCAGGCCGGGTATCCGGTCCTCGGGGAGTCGGTCGAGCGGCTGGGGGAGAGAGGGCGGTGCCATCGCCGTACGCCTTTCGTCCGGCTTCGCAGCGTGGGGGGCTGAGCGGTCGCGGTCCGCCCCGGAGCTCCCGCAGGGCAGACGACGGCCCGTGCCTGGACGGCACCGGGTCACAGCTCAGTCTCCCCCAACTGGACTGCTTCGCCTGCTCCTTGGTCGACCGGAGCATTGAGCCCACTCTGACATCTGCCAACATCGCCTCGCAACCAGCAAGTTGAAAATTGCAAGAAGTGAAGTGCATGCTGCTCGCGACAAGAAGTGATCGAAAGAGTCCGTGTGCCGATCACCACTGCGTGAGACGGTGACCCTGAAACCTGGTGTGAGGGGGTAGGGCGTGACCTCGGAGACCGACTGGGGCGGTGCCCCTTCCGTCCTGCGCATGATCCTGGGCCGGCAACTGGAGGAGCTGCGGACCCGGGCCGGCCTGACCTATGAACAGGCCGGCGCCGCGATCGGCGTCAGCCACTCCACGATCCGCCGGATGGAGGCCGCCAAGGTGGCCCGGCTGCGGCTCGCGGACGCCGAGAAACTGCTGCAGACCTACGGGGTGACGGACCGCCAGGAGCTGGACACCTTCCTGCAGTCGGTGCGCGAGGCCAACAAGCGCGGCTGGTGGCACACCTACCGCGATGTGATGCCGGACTGGTTCGCCGCCTATCTGAGCCTGGAACAGGCGGCGTTGCAGATCCGCGCCTACGAGAACGAGTTCGTGCACGGCCTGCTGCAGACCCGCGAGTACGCCGCCGCCCTGCTCGGCGCCGGCAACCCGCACGCGCCGACCGAGGCCACCGAGCGCATGGTGGCGCTGCGCATGCGCCGCCAGGAGCTGATCACGCGGGAGGCGCCGCCGCGGCTGTGGGTCGTGATGGACGAGACGGTGCTGCGCTGGCCGGTCGGCGGCTCCGGGGTGATGCGCGCCCAGATCGACCATCTGATCGAGCTCAACCGGCTGCCCAACGTCACCTTGCAGATCATGCCGTTCGCCAACGGCCCGCACCCGGCCATGCGCGCGGGCGCGTACCACCTCTTCCGGTTCAAGGCCCCGGAACTGCCCGACATCGTCTATCTCAACGGCCTGGTGGGCGCGGTCTACCTGGACAAGGGCGACGACGTCGTGGTCTATCGCGAGGCCCTGGACCGGTTGGGCGCCCAGGCGGCGCCCGCCAGAAGGACCGAGGCGGTCCTCGGTGCGATTCGCAAGGAGCTCTGACGTGCACCACCCGATACACAACGGCATTCCCTCCCGGCAACTCGGCGCGCGCGGCTGGTCCAAGCCGTGGAGCGACGACGCCGGCGGCGCCTGCGTGGAAGTGAAGAAGCTCGCCGACGGCCGGGTCGCGGTACGCCAGTCGACCGACCCCGACGGTCCCGCGCTGGTCTTCACGCCCCGTGAGATGACGAGTTTCCTGTCAGGTGTGAAGGCGGGTGACGCCGACTTCCTGATGTGACCCCTGTTCCTGGAACTTCCTTGCTATAGCTGATCGTTCAACCACCCCCCACACCAGACGCACCACCCCCGCAGTCCCTCCGAACACCCCCGCATCCCCCCTCACCTGAATGGGAGACACGGCGTTGCCCGACAACGGATGGCCGGCCGACCGCATCGACACCGAGAACGCGCACTCCGCGCGGATCTACGACTACATCCTGGGCGGCAAGGACTACTACCCCGCCGACCAGGAGGCGGGTGACGCGATGTCCCGGGAGTGGCCCGCGCTCCCGATCCACATGCGCGCCAACCGCGACTGGATGAACCGCGCCGTGCGCTGGCTCGCCGAGGAGGCGGGCATGCGCCAGTTCCTGGACGTCGGGACCGGCATCCCCACCTCTCCGAACCTCCATGAGATAGCCCAGGCGGTGTCCCCGGACTCCCGGGTCGTCTACGTGGACAACGACCCCATCGTCCTCACCCTGTCCCAGGGCCTGCTCTCCAGCACGCCCGAGGGCAGGACGGCGTACATCGAGGCCGACTTCCGTGATCTGACGGACCTCTTCGACGCCCCCGAACTGCGCGAGACCCTCGACCTGGACAAGCCGGTCGCGCTCACGGTGATCGCCATCGTGCACTTCATGCTCGACGCGGACGACGCGGTCGGTGTCGTACGACGCCTCCTCGAACCGCTGCCGTCGGGCAGCTACCTGGCGATGTCCATCGGCACCGCCGAGTTCGCGCCCGAGGAGGTGGGCCGGGTCGCCCGCGAGTACGCGGCCCGCAACATGCCGATGCGGCTGCGCACCATCGACGAGGCCCACGAGTTCTTCGAGGGCCTGGAGCTGGTCGAGCCGGGCATCGTCCAGGTCCACAAGTGGCACCCGGACGGCACCGGCGAAGCGGGCATCCGCGACGAGGACATCGCGATGTACGGAGCGGTCGCCCGCAAGCCGTGACACGGTCTCCGTGCCGGGGCCCGGCTCACCTTCCCGGCCCCGGCACGGTCGTTCCCACGGGTACCGGCCGGCTCAGGCGTTCGGGTCGAACGAGATCCCGGACGGCATGGAGTACCCCAGGTTGGCGTTGAACGAGCCGTCCTTGATCTTGATGGTGGCGTCGCCGAAGTCCGCGTTCATCAGCTTGTCGCGGTAGCCCGCCGGGTAGCCGTCCCAGCCCACCAGACGCGGGTAGAACCAGCCGCCGGTCACGTTCTCCGGCGGGTCGTCGTTGGAGTTGGCGAAGCGGAAGTCGTGGGTGGACAGGCCGTCCTTGTGGTACACGATCTTCGGGTGGGTGCCGTCGAACCGGATCGCCGAGGCCGCCGCCACCTGGTAACTGCTGTGCTGCGACACCGAGACGTACTGCACCTGGTTGTTCTGGATCCACACGATGACGTGTTCCCAGTCGTGCCGGTGCCCGATGGCCAGCGGCCCGTACGTCGCCTGGTCCTTCTCGAAGTAGCTGGCGTACATCACGGCGCACCAGCCGTTGTTGCACTTCTCGCGCGAGTACGTGTTGGCGTTGGCGAGCTGCGCGTAGTCGTGGCAGTGGCCGTTGACGTCACCGCCGAGCTTCAGGCCCGGGTTGATGGTGCCGTCGGCGCCGATCGCCGCGGTGGCGTAGCAGCCGTCCCCGTCGTAGTCGTAGGCGGGGGAGAAGGTCTGCTCCAGTCCGTCGGCGTTCTGCGGCAGCAGTGTCAGGACGTCGGCGTGCGCGGTCGCGGGCACGGCGACGACCAGCGCGAGCGCACCGAGGGCCGCGGCGAGGGCTTTGCGGAACGGCCGTCTGCGGGTGGGGGGTTGCAGGTCGGGCATGTCGGCTCCCTGTCTGTGAAAGGCGAAGCGGAGTCTGGCAGTCAGCCCATGGTCGAGAACACCCTCACGACTTAACTTTGACCCAAAGACAATTGAACAGCCGAGCCAACTCCCTTCCTTTCGGCACCTGTTGACCTGCTGTGAGTAGCCGGGATGTGCTTGCCGCGCGCTCCGGAACGGCGCCAGGCTTCCGTCGGCTCGTCCCCCCACCCCCGAGAGGGAGCCCCGTGAGCGACAGAGACATGCGTTCCGCCGCGCTGAACCGGCGTGGCTTCCTCGGCGCGGCCGCCGCTGCCGGACTGCTCGGCGCGCTGGCTACCCCCGCTGAGGCAGCACGGAGCGCGGCCGCCACCCCGGTCACCACGGAGTCCGGCCAGGTCACCGGAGCCCAGGGCGGCCTGCGGGGTGTCACCGTCTACAAGGGCATCCCCTACGCCGCCTCCACCGCCGGCGCGGGCCGCTGGCGCCCGCCGCAGCCGGCCCCGTCCTGGGACGGCGTCCGCGCCGCCGACTCCTTCGGCCCCGCCTGCCCGCAGCCCGTCACCGGCATCCCCAGCGACCAGGTGCCCGAGCTGAGCGAGGACTGCCTGAACCTCAACATCTGGACGGCTGCGACCAGTTCGAGCGACGCCCGCCCCGTCCTCGTCTGGCTCTACGGCGGCGACCGGGCCCTGTGGTCGGGCCAGGAGCTCTACGACGGCTCCCTGCTCGCCGCCAAGGGCCTCGTCGTCGTCACCCCCAACTACCGCGTCGGCGTGCTCGGCGGCCTCGCCCACCCCGAACTGACCGCCGAGTCCGCGTACGGCGGTTCCGGCAACTGGGGGATCCTGGACGCCGTCGCCGCACTGGAGTGGGTCCAGCGGAACATCGGCGTGTTCGGCGGCGACCCGGACCGGGTGACCCTGGGCGGCTGGTCGCAGGGCGCGTCCTTCGTCGACATCCTGCTCGCGTCCGGGTGCGCGAGGGGCCTCTACCACCGTGCCCTGCTCTCCTCCGGCGTGCGGTACACCAAGGACCCGGCGATCGCCCGGGGAACCTCCCGCTACCGGACCCTCGCCGACGCCGAGGCGAACGGCACCGCCCTCGCCGCCGACCTGGGCGCCGACGGCCTCGCCGCACTGCGCGCGCTGGACGCCGACGACCTCGTCACCGGAGCCGCCGCGGACACCGCCGCTGACTTCGGCAACGTCCTCGACGGATACGTCCTGCCGGACACCTACACCGCCGTACTGGAGGCCCGCACCGAGACCGATGTGCCGGTCCTCACCGGCGTCTGCAAGGACGCCAACGGCGCCTCACCCGACCTGGCGATGACACTCGACGCGTACAACGCGTACGCCGAGTCCGAGTTCGGCCCCCTGGGGCTCACCGACACCTTCCTGGCGCTGTACCCGGCGGACAGCGACACGGCGGCCGCCCGGCAGTACTGCGCCTACGCCCGCGACCAGGAACGTGTCTCCGCCTTCCTGTGGGCCGCGCAGTTCAAGGACACGGCCGGCAACTCCGGCCCGGTCCACACCTACTTCTGGACCCGCGTCCCGCCCGGGTACGACAACACGAACCCGGTCATCGGCACGGCCGCGACCGGCGCCTTCGAGGGCTCCGACGTCTACTACCTGCTCGGCTTCCTCTACAGCACCGACCGCCCGTGGACCGCGCAGGACTACGCCGCCGCCGACACCGCCGCCTCGTACGTCGCCCGCTTCGCCGTCACCGGCGACCCGAACGGCTCCTCCCTGACCGCCTGGCCCGCCCTCAGCACCGACACCCCGCAGACGATGCAGCTCGGCGCGGCCTACGGCACGCTCGCGGTGGCCGACAGCGACGCCAAGTTCACCTTCCTGAAGACGTATCTGAAGGCACAGACCGAAGCCTTCTGAAGCCTTCACGCATGGGTCGCGCCGTGTCCGAGGATGCCGTGATGGTGCCGGCGGTGCACGGTCGGGGTGCGGTGCAGGGCGATCAGGGCCGCGTCGTCGCCGAGGCGCCCGCCGACATGGGCCAGCAGATCGCGCCGGATGTGGTGCATCAGCGACTCGGGAGCGGCGTCGGTCCACTGCGCGACCCGCTCCGCGAGCGGGTAGAAACGGCCCTGCGCGTCCCGTGCCTCGACGACACCGTCGGTGTAGAGCAGCAGGGTGTCGCCCGGCTCGAAGGAGAAGACGTCAAGGGTGTGCTCGGCGCCGTCCGCGCTGGGCACACCCAGCGGTGGCGCCGGATGCACACTCGGGACCGTGACCGCGTGCCCCGGGCTCAGCAGCAGGGGCGGCGGATGGCCCGCGCTGGTCATCCGGGTGAGCGGGTCCTCGTCGGGGATCTCGATCAGCAGCGCGGTGACGAACCGCTCGCCCATCTCCTCCGGGGTCTCCAGCTCCGCCCCGTAGCGCTGCACGCTCTGCTCCAGGGACGCCGCCAGCTGCGGCAGGGCGACATTCCGGTGGGCGGACTCCCGGAAGGCGCCCAGCACCAGCGCGGCCTCGCCGATCGCGGACAGCCCCTTGCCCCGGACATCGCCGATCAGCACCCGGACCGCGCCGTCGCACCGGGTGGCCGCGTACAGATCACCGCCGATTTGTGCCTCGTCCTCGGCCGCCAGATACAGCGAGGCGATCCGCAGCGGGCCGATGTACTCCGGCAGCGGCCACATCAGCACGTGCTGCGCGGCCTCGGCGACGGTGCGCACCTGGGCCAGCTGGGCCCGCCGCCGCTCCCGGACCGCGCTGTAGACCACCACGATCACCGAGAGCACCGCCAGGGTGACGATCTGCACGATGTGGTTGGCGGTGGTCAGCCCGCCGTGGAAGACGGCGATCAGCACCTGGGCAGCCACCGCCAGCGCCCCGACCAGCGCGGTCGCCCGGGGGCCGGCGAACGACGGGGTGAGCGCGGGGGCGATGACCAGGGCGGGGCCCAGATGGATGTCCTTGGGTGTGCGCAGGTCCGCCACCGTGATCACCAGGATGAGTGCGATCGGGAGCAGCAGCAGCGCGTGCGACTGCCATGACCGCCGTAGACCCGCCGCACCGATCCACCGCGTCACCATGCCACCAGCGTGCGCCAACCCCGTCCGAGCGGCCACCGCGCGCGGAACCCTAGAGATTCACGGAGCGCATCCCGTTCTCGTCGTACCGCTCGCCGGCCGCCCTCGGCACCTCCGCGTCGATACGGGCCAGGTCCTCCTTGGTCAGCTCGACGTCGACGGCGCCCGCGTTCTGCTCCAGGTAGCTGCGGCGCTTGGTGCCCGGGATCGGCACGATGCCGTCGCCCTGGGCCAGCACCCAGGCGAGGGCCAGCTGCGCCGGGGTGACGTCCTTCTCGGCGGCGATCTCCTTCACCTTGGCGGCCAGCCGCAGGTTGGCGTCCAGGTTGTCGCCGGTGAAACGAGGACCGCTGCGCCGGAAGTCGTTCGCGTCGAGCTCGTCGGGGGAGGAGAACCGGCCGGCGAGGAAGCCACGGCCCAGCGGCGAGTACGGGACGAACCCGATGCCCAGCTCCCGGCAGGTCGGCAGCACCCCGTCCTCCGGGTCGCGGGACCACAGCGAGTACTCGGTCTGCACCGCGGTGATCGGGTGGACCGCGTGGGCCCGCCGGATCGTCTCCGGGCTCGCCTCGCTCAGTCCGATGTGCCGCACCTTGCCCTCGGCGACCAGCTCGGCCATGGCGCCGACGGTCTCCTCGATCGGCACGTTCGGGTCGACCCGGTGCTGGTAGTACAGGTCGATGTAGTCGGTGCCGAGCCGCTCCAGCGAACCGTGGACCGAGCTGCGGACGTGCTCGGCCGAACCGTCCTGCCGGCCGATGGTGCTCATGTCGCCCGGGACGGCGTGGTCCATCCGGTAGTTGAACTTCGTGGCGATCACGTACTCGTCCCGGTGCCCCCGGACCGCCTCGCCGACCAGCGTCTCGTTGGTGAGCGGGCCGTAGAGCTGCGCGGTGTCGAGGAACGTGACGCCCAGTTCCAGCGCGCGGTGGATGGTCTGCACGCCCTCGTCCTGGTCGGTGGTGCCGTAGAAGGCGGACATGCCCATGCAGCCGAGGCCGATGGCGGAAACCCGCAGATCCCGCAGATTGCGCTGCTCCATGTGACTCCCAGCCTTTCCTGCTGACTAGTGCTGTGCTTCGGACGCTACGACTTGAAGAGCACTCGAAGTCAAACGGGTGCCGCGGATCCGGTACACGTAGACCCGGGGACCGTGACCGCCGCCCGAACCCCCGGGGAGCCCGCATGCTGTTGCGCCGGCTCGAATATCTTGTCGCGCTCGCCCGGGAGCGGCATTTCGCCCGGGCGGCGGCCGCCTGTCATGTCTCGCAGCCCTCGCTGTCCGCCGCGATACGACGACTCGAACACGAACTCGACGTGCCGATCGTACGCCGGGGCCGCCGCTACGAGGGACTGACACCCGAGGGCGAGGTCGTGCTGGCGTGGGCGCACCGCATCCTCGCCGAGGGGGACGCGTTGCGGCAGGAGCTGTCGGTGCTGCGGGACGGACTGACCGGCACCCTGCGCCTCGGGATCGTCCCCACCGCCGTCCCCGTCGCCTCGCTCCTCACCGGTCCCTTCTGCGACCGGCATCCACACGCCCGGGTGGCCATGGAATCCCTGTCGTCCGCCGACATCCGGCGCGGCCTCGCCGAGTTCGAACTGGACGCGGCCATGACCTACCTGGACGACGACGAGCTACGGCAGGTGCGCCGCTTCCCGCTCTACGAGGAGCGGTACGTCCTGCTCACCCCGGCCGACGGCCCCCTCGGCGACGCGGCCGCCGCCACCTGGTCCCAGGCCGCCGCCCTCCCGCTGTGCCTGCTCGGACGGCGGATGCGCAACCGGCGCATCGACGACTGCTTCGCCGCCGACGGCGCGGCCCCCGTCCCGGCCATCGAGTCCGACAGCGTGGCCGGGCTCTACGCCCACCTCCCCGGCGGCCGCTGGTCCAGCGTGATCTCGCACGCCTGGCTGCACATGTTCGGGGTGCCGCAGGGCATGCGCGTGGTCCCCCTGGAAGGCCCGGCCCACGGGCCCCGCGTCGGGCTCGTCGTCGCCCGCAGCGAGCCCCGGTCGGTGCTCGCCCAGGCCCTGCTGCAGGTCGCCCGGGAGGCGGGCCTCAGGGACGCCCTGGACAGCCGGCTGCACGCCGTCCTGGACGGCCGCGGCTGATAGAGACCGGCTATCACGACATAGCAACGTTCGCTTTGACCTGCGTAGTTGCTGCCATGGATCGTGAAAGGCGCCCATCCGCAGCGGAGTTGAGGAGCCGCCACCATGGCCAAGGTGCTCTGCGTCCTGTACGACGACCCGACCGACGGATACCCGAAGAGCTACGCCCGCGCATGCACGTCGGGACCGTCGCCGCCGGCCGGATCGGCCTCGCGGCGCTGCGCCGCCTGGCACCCTTCGACGTGAAGCTCCACTACACCGACCGCACCCGGCTGCCGAGTCCGTCGAGCGCGAACTCGGTCTGACCTTCCACGAGAGCGCGGCCGCCATGGTCCCGCACTGCGACGTCGTCACCGTCAACGCGCCCCTCCACCTCGAGACCGAGGGCCTGTTCGGCGACGAACTGATCGGTGCGATGAAGCGCGGCGCCTATCTCATCAACACCGCACGGGCCCGGATCGCCGACCGCGACGCCGCCGAACGGGCCCTGCGCAGCGGTCGGTTGGCCGGTTACGCGGGCGACGTCTGGTTCCCGCAGCCCGCGCCCGCGGACCACCCGTGGCGCACCATGCCGCACCACGGGATGACCCCGCACATCTCCGGCTCCACCCTCTCCGCGCAGGCCCGCTACGCGGCGGGCACCCGGGAGATCCTGGAGTGCTGGCTCGCCGGCCGGCCGATCCGCGACGAGTACCTGATCGTCGTCGGCGGTCGGCTGGCCGGCACGGGAGCCAGGTCGTACTCCGTGAACGCCGGTTAGGGGTTCAGCCGGACCGGCAGCTCGAAGAGGTCGTTCTGCGTGACCACCGGCTTGTTGCGCAGCTCCGACGCCGGTACCGCCAGGTCCAGGTCGGGGAAGCGGCCGTAGAGCGCGGGCAGCGCCACACCGGCCTCCAGCCGGGAGAGCGCCGCACCCGGGCAGACGTGCGGGCCGTGCCCGAAGGAGATGTGCCGGTTCTGCGTCTCCCGGGTGATGTCGAACTCCCCGGCGCTCGGCCCGTGAGCGTTCTCGTCACGGCCTATCGCGGCGTACGACACGATCAGGGCGTCCCCTGCCGGGAGCACCTTGTCGCCGACCTGGACGTCCTCGGTGGCGAACCGGATCAGCACGTGCGAGGTCGGGGTGGACCAGCGCAGGGTCTCCTCGACCACCGCCGACCAGTCCACCTCGCCGGCGAGCACCTTGGCCCGCTGGCCGGGGTGGGTGGAGAGGTTGACCACGGCGTTGACGATCAGGGAGATCGTCGTCTCGTGACCGGCCGCCACCATCAGCTGGAGGGTGGAGACGATCTCCTCGTCGGTGAGGTGGTCGCCGTCCTCGGAGGCCAGGATCAGCGCGCTCGTCAGGTCGTCGCCGGGCTCGGCCCGCTTGGCGGCGACCGTCTTCGCCATGATCCCGGCCAGCTCGGTGAGGGTCGCGATGACCTCCGCGGGCGGGGTCTGGGTGGAGAAGAACTTCTCGAACAGCACCTTCAGACGCGGCAGTTCGGCCTCGTCGATGCCCATCAGGTCGGCGACCACGTACATGGGCAGCGGATAGGCGAAGGCCGCCTTGAGATCGACGCTCTCCTCGTCCCCGGGAAGTCCGTCCAGCAGGTCCTGGGTGAGCTTCTCGATGCGCTCCCGCATCGCCTCCACCCGGCGCGGGGTGAGCGCCTGCGCCACCAGGGTGCGCATCCTGCGGTGGTCGGCGCCGTCCACGGTGAGCATGGAGCGGCCGGGGTTGGCGAGACCGATCAGCGGCCAGTCTGGCGCGATCTCCCCGCGCTGCCAGGCGCCCCACACGTTGATGTCCTTGACCAGACGCGGGTCGGTGAGCAGCGCCTTGGCTTCGGCGTGCCGGGTGACCGCCCAGACGGGCACCCCGCCGGGCAGCTCGACGGCTGCGAGAGGACCGGCGGCGCGCAGCCGCGCGCTCTCGCCCTCCAGGTCGGTGACGAAGGGGTCGAGGGCGATCCGGGCTTGTTCGGTACCGGTCGTCATCGTGACGTGCCTCCCAGGGCAGGGTCGGGTAACTGCGCCATGCGGTGCTGCGCCTGTCTGTCGGTGCGGATCAGAGGGCGGGGACGGGGGTGAACCGGACGGGCAGCGCGGTCAGGCCGCGCAGCCACGGCGAGGGCCGACGGGTGAGGGAGTCGGCGGGCACCGCCAGGTCGATGTCCGGGAGCCGGTCGAGGACGACCTCGATCCCGGTCCGGGCGACCACCTCGGCGACCTCCTGGGCGGGGAACGGGCAGCGGTGCTCGCCGTGCCCGAAGGAGAAGTGCGCGTTGTTGCCGCCAGTCAGCGCGGAGGCGTCGGTGCGCACCTGCGGATCGGAGTTGGCGCCCTGCAGGCCGAGGATCAGCAGGTCACCGGCGCGGATCCGGCGGCCGCCCAGCTGGGTGTCGCGGGACGCCCAGCGGCCGGCGATGTTCTGGCTGGGGGTGTCCTCCCACAGCACCTCGTTCATCGCCTCGGCGACACTGTTGCGCCCGCCGAACAGGGAGGCGGCGAACCGGGAGTCGGTGAGCATCAGGCGCAGCGAGTTGCCGATCCAGTCGGCGGTCGGCTGGTGCCCGGCCGCCATCATGACCATCAGGTCGTTCATCATCTCTTCGTCGGTGAACCCGCTCTTGTCCTGGAGCATCCGCGACACCACGTCGTCGGCCGGGTCCGCCTTCCGGTCGGCCAGCAACTGGGCCATGGACGTGGCCAGATGGGTCTGCCCGGCGATCGCCCGCTCACGCCCGTCGATCATGTCGTTGAGGGCGGTGACCAGACCGGGGCCGTCCTCGTCGGAGAAGCCGTACAGGCGCGCCAGCACCCGCACCGGGAGCAGCATCGCGTACTGGCCGATCAGGTCGGCCTCGCCGGCGGTGCACAGCCCGTCGATCAGCTCGTCCGCGAACCGCTCGGCGTGGCCCCGCAGTTCGAAGGGGTCGATGGCCTCCAGGGCGTCGCTGATCATCCCCGCGCGCTCACGGTGCCGCTCCCCGACGGTGTACAGGATCGACGGCTGTTTGCGGCCGATCATCGGCAGCAGCGGCCAGTCGTCGGGGATCATGTCCCACTGGTTCCAGAGGTCCGAGTCCCGGCTGAACAGCACCGGGTCCCCGGTCACCTGGTGCAGCTCGCGGTAGCCGACGACCAGCCAGGCCGGCACGTCCCCGTCGAGCACGACGGGGGTGACGGCGCCGTGGTCGCGCCGCATCTCGCGGTACAGACGCGCCGGTTCGGTCTGGAACCGGGGGCCGCCGAGCGGCACGGCATCGGGGGTCACACGAACTCCTGTCGGGGCAGGTCCGCCGGTGCGGACGGGCCGGCGTACCGGTTCCTGACGTGCTGGACCAGGGTGATCAGCACCTGCTTGCCGGACTCCCTGGACCGGGCGTCGCAGTTCAGCAGCGGGACCTGCGGGTCCAGGTCGAGCGCGTGGCGGATGTCCTCGGGCGTGTGGACCGTACCGCCGAAGTCGTTGCAGGCCACGATGAAGGGCGTGCCGTACTTCTCCAGCCGGTCGATGGCGTACCAGGAGTCGTCGATCCGCCGGGTGTCGACGAGCACGACCGCCCCGAGGGTGCCGGAGAACAGCCGGTCCCACAGGAACCAGAACCGCTCCTGGCCCGGGGCCCCGAACAGGTACAGCACATTGCGGGCGTCCAGGGTGATCCGGCCGAAGTCGAAGGCGACGGTGGTCGCGGACTTGCCGCGCACCTCCCGGATGTCGTCGATATCCTCGCCGGCCTGGGTCATGGTCTCCTCGGTGTTGAGGGGACGTATCTCGCTGACGGAACGGACCAGGGTGGTCTTGCCGACGCCGAAACCGCCCACGACCACGATCTTGAAACCGTTGTCGGCGGTCGCACCCAACGGGGTGCGCGCGTCAGAGGTTGCGGAGTCCAACGAGCACCTGCTCCAGGATGTCGGGGTCGGTGATGGCCGGCCGGTGGGGATGGCGGGCGCTGACCCGGCCGGCCACCAGCAGGTCGCCCAGCAGGATCTTGGTGATGCTCACCGGCAGCCTCAGCTCCGCGGCGACCTCGACCACGGAGACCGGGAACTCGGCGAGGCGCAGGATCGCCGCGTGCTCCGACTGCATGCCGGTAGCCGGCTCGGACTCGGCGACGACCAGCGTGACCAGGTCGAAGGGGTTGTCCGGTCCGGCGCCGCTGCGGCCGCCGGTGATGGTGTACAGGCGGTCGGGAGCGTCGTCCCTTCCTGGCCGGCTCATGACGTCCGGGGCTGCGCGGTGAGGTGTTCGCCGAGCTGCTCGACCAGTTCGCTCATGTTGTGCCCGACCAGCCCGGGGTCCGCGTCCTCGCTGGTCACCACGGCCAGATGGGCACCCTCGCCGGCCTCCACGATGAACAGCACGCCGCCGTAGAACTCGGTCATCGCCGACCGAACGCCGCCGCTGCCGTCGCCGAACTCGACGGAGGCCCCGTGCGACAGCGACTGGATGCCGGCGGCGATCGCCGCGAGCTGGTCCGCCTGGTCGACGGAGAGCTCGGGCGTACGGCAGAGCTTCAGCCCGTCACGAGAGAGCACCAGGGCGTGTCGCGCGCCGGGGGTGCGCTCCAGAAGGCCTTCGATGAGCCAGGTCAGCTTGTCGTCGGCGGTGGTCCTGCCGGTCATGAAGTGGTGTCGCCTTCCGGGTACGCGTGCTGGTGGGAGGGGGCCTTGGGGTCGGACTCCGGGTGGGGCGCGGGGACCGGGTCGTGCGTGGGGGCGGGAGCGTAGCGGGCCGTCTCGTCGGCCGCGCCGGAGGTCCCGTGGGCCTCGGAACCGGCGTCGGAGTCGGGCCCGGCCGGGCGGACGGCCTGCCGGAAGCTGTTGAAGCGGGCGGCGCGGACCCGGGCGTCCTCGGCGGCCGGCGCCGGGCGCGGCTCGGCCGGCTGGTGCGCCGCCTTGCGCTCGGCCTCGGCGAGGGTCCGGCCGCGGCGCCGCCTGGGCAGTCCGGTGGGGCCGTCCGCGTCCTCGTCCTCGGTGGCGGCGTCGTCCGGCTCGGCGGACTCGTGCACGGGGTCGGCCTGGGCCGGCACCGGCTCGGGCGACGGTGTCCCGTTCGGGAGGGCGGGCTCTTCGGCGACCGGGCGGGCCAGCAGGTCCTGCGGGACCAGCATCAGCACCCCGGTGCCGCCGCGGGCCGACGGCCGGAACGACACCTTCAGACCGTGCTTGGCGGCCAGCCGGCCGACCACCGCGAGTCCGAGCCGGGTGCCGGTGAGACCGCCCAGTCCGGAGGTGTCACCCGCGACCGCCTGCTCGGCGCGGCGCAGCTGCACATCGCCCATCACCAGCCCGCTGTCCTCCACGGACACGATGACTCCGGACGGCACCTCCTCCACGTACACATGGACCTCGGCCGTCGGGGGCGAGAAGTTGGCCGCGTTGTCGAGGAGTTCGGCGAGCGCGTGCATGACGCCCTCGGCCGCGTGTCCGGCGACGGCGGCTTCGCTCACCGAGTGCACCCGCACCCGGCGGTAGCCGCTGATGCGTCCCATCGCACCGCGCAGGATGGACTCCATGCTGATCGGACGCGCCCAGCGGCGGCCGGAACGCGCCCCGGTCAGTACGGCGATGGAGTCGGCGAGCCGGCCCGCCTGCGCCGTGCGGTGGTCCAGGTGCAGCAGGTCGGCCAGCACGTCCTCGCCGGTGTGCCGCTCCTCCATGGCCCGCAGGTCGGCGAGGGTGGCGGTGGCCAGGGCCTGCATCCGGCCGGCCGCGTTGCTCGCGGCGGCGATCGCGGAGGCCCGCTCCCGGTTGGCCCGCTCCAGCCCGGCGGCGAGCCGGGTGTTCTCCTGCCGGTACCAGTCCAGTTCCTGACTGCTGTCCTGGTGGATCCGGGCCCGCTCCTGCTCGAAGGAGTCGGCGAACTCGCTGCGCTGCTGGGCCAGTTCGTCGATGAGCCGCTGCTGTTCCTGGCGGGCCTCCTCGGTCGTCCGGGCCTGCTGCTGAAGCAGCCGTCCGATGTCCTGACTCACCGTCTCCAGCCGACGCCGGGCGCCACGGGCGGCCCGACCGGCGTGGACGGCCCAGGTCACCGCCGCGCACAACAGGAGCGCGGCCGCACTGCCCCCCAGCGCGAGGGGCACACGGACCGAGTGCGGCGCGGCGGTCACTGCGGCGACGACCGCGAGGGCCGACACCACAGCGGTCAGCGCGATGGTCGGAGCGAGCCTACGGAGGGAGGGTCGATCGCCGGGATGCGTGGGCGCGGTCATCGGTCCGGTCTGGTCCTTGAAACGGGGAGGGATGAGGATCCGGTAAAGGAGGTGTGACGCTCGGTGCTGAACTGCGCGTCACTATACGAGAGTCCGTGATCGAAACAGAACGGTTCCGGTTCTCATTGCATGAAACCGACGCCAGGAAAGTGACTTGCTGTGTTCCGGCTGTGAACGATCTTATGCGCGGCCGTGCTTGAACGCGTCCGTCACCACCGCCGCGGCCTTCCTCGCCAGCGGTGAGTCGGCCTGGGCGGTGGCCTCGATGTGGGTGGAGAACACGGCGAGGACGACGGGGGCGCGGCCCGGAGGCCAGGCGATCGCGACGTCGTTGGCGGTGCCGTAGCCGCCTGTTCCGGTCTTGTCGCCGACCGTCCAGTCCCCGGGGAGCCCCGCGCGGATCCGTTCCCCTCCGGTGGTGTTGGCGCGCAGCCAGCCCGTGAGCCGCCGCCGGTCCGCGCCGTCCAGGGCGTCGCCGACGACCAGCCGCGCGTAACTCACGCCGACGGCCAGGGGAGTGGTGGTGTCCGTGACCCGCCCGGGCTCCGCCGAGTTCAGCTCCGGCTCCCACCGGTCCAGGCGCGTCACTTCGTCCCCGAGGGAACGGCACAGCCGCGTCACCGCCACCGGCCCGCCCAGTTGCTCCAGCAACAGGTTCGCCGCGGTGTTGTCGCTGTACTCGATCGCCGCCGCGCACAACTCTGCGACGGTCATTCCGGAGGCGAGATTCCCGGGTTTCCCGGTGACGGGCGCCCCGCCCGCCCGCTCGACATCACGCTCGTCGTAGTGGACGACCTCGGCGAGCACCTCCTCGCCGAGGTCGCGCAGGACGGCGGCCACCGCGAGCGTCTTGAACACCGAGCACATCGGGAAGAGCTCCCCGCAGCGGTACCGGATCCGGGCCCCGGAGCCGGTGTCCCAGGCGAACACCCCCAGCCGGGCCCGGTGTTCGCGCTCCAGCGCCTGGAACCGGCTCGCCGCCCGCGGTGCCGCCCGGGTGCCCAGCGCGGTACCGGCGGCCGCGGTCAGTACGACGCGGCGGGACGGCTTCTGCATGACCGCTCCTTTACCCGAGGCATCGGTGAGGGGGACGCACCGACGGCCTTGAGGGTTCACTCGTGGACGGGTGATAAACCCGACCTCGGAATTCGACCAGTAGTAGCTCCCGCATCGTCGCAAATGATCCAAACGTCTATACGATGCGCGTGGAACGGCATGCACGCGGAGAGCCTCTTCGGAGGCGCAGGTCCGAGCCGGGGGGCGGTGTCGAGGGGGCGATGCCTTTCATGAGGGGCAACGGAAGCTGGGGGACGGCCGCCGCACGAGCGGTCCGGTTCGTGCGGCGCACGCTGCGCGAGGAGTGGCAGAACATCGTGATGGAGCCGGTACGCCAGCTCGTACGCCGTGGCCTGTCCGGGATCGTGCTCGCGTTCGTGGCCGCGTTCGGCGTCATCTTCTTCCACGCGATCGCCCAGCACCCCTTCGGCAGAAGGATGGTGTGGCACCTCGGCGGTGTCACCGCCGACCTGCCCCTGTGGCTCTCCCTGCTGCGCACCCCGGTGTCGCTGTACGTCCCGGCGCTCGACCTGCCGGTCTGGGCCGGCATCACCCAGCTCTTCCTGGCCTTCGCGCTCGCGGAACTCGGCCTCGGCCGCGCCCGCACCCTCGCCATCGCCTATGTCACCACCCTCGCGGGCACCATGACCGCCCGGCTGATGGTCGCGCTGGGCCCCGGCTGGTGGGGCTTCGGCCTGCCCCCGGAGGTCGGCCGGGTCCTCGACACCGGACCGTCCGCCGCGGTGGTGGGCCTGTTCACCTATCTGGCGGTGGTCCGGCGCGCCCCCGTCGTCTTCACCCTGACCGGCGGCTCGATGGTGTGGGAGTCCATCGCCGTACCGAACCTCGCCGGCCGTGAGCACCTGATCGCCGTGGCCGCGGCGATCGTTCTGGGCCTGATGCACGGCCACCGACTGCCGCTCCCCGCCCGACTGGTGGAACGCCTCGGCACACCGCCGACACCGCCCTGGTCCGACCCGCCCGTGTACCGGCCCGGCCCGCCGCGCCACCCGGTGCCGTCCTTCCGGCTCCCCTGAGACCCCAACCCCTCCGGCTTCCCGGAAACCCCATATGTCACGCGTCCGACCCGCCGAACTGCTCAACGACGTCAATGTGATGGTTTTCGCACTTCAGCCTGTTCGGGCAACCCCTAGTGTTGCGGCGAGCTAGGGGGTGTCCGGCGGATCGGGCCGGCGGGAAGACGCGGTGCCCTGTGGCCGAAGGCCGGGGGCGTCGGCGAGTCACGACAACGCGGCTGGGGGTACCCCGGGTACCCCCTCTGGGGGAGGGCGTGCCGGATCCCGCGTCGCCGACATGATCCGCCGGACACCCCCAAGGACGGGCGCGGCTGACACCATGGTGTTTGTCGCCGGCAGGCTGAAGGGATCCAGGGATGTTCCGCAAGGTGCTGGTCGCCAACCGTGGAGAGATCGCCATCCGCGCGTTCCGCGCTGGCTATGAGCTGGGTGCGCGCACGGTCGCCGTCTTCCCCTACGAGGACCGCAACTCGCTGCACCGTCTGAAGGCCGACGAGGCCTACGAGATCGGGGAACCCGGGCACCCGGTGCGCGCCTACCTCTCCGTCGAGGAGATCGTGGGCGCCGCCCGCCGGGCCGGGGCCGACGCCGTCTACCCGGGCTACGGCTTCCTCTCCGAGAACCCGGAACTCGCCCGCGCCTGCGAGGAAGCGGGCATCACGTTCGTCGGCCCGAGCGCCCAGACGCTGGAGCTGACGGGCAACAAGGCCCGTGCGGTGGCCGCCGCCCGCGCCGCCGGTGTACCGGTCCTCGGTTCCTCCGCGCCCTCCAACGACATCGACGAACTGGTGCGCGCCGCCGAGGAGATCGGCTTCCCGGTGTTCGTGAAGGCCGTCGCCGGCGGCGGTGGCCGCGGTATGCGCCGGGTCGAGGACCCCGCCACGCTGCGCGAGTCCATCGAACAGGCCTCCCGCGAGGCAGCCTCCGCGTTCGGCGATCCGACCGTCTTCCTGGAGAAGGCCGTCGTCGACCCCCGCCACATCGAGGTGCAGATCCTCGCCGACGGCGAGGGCAACGTCATCCACCTCTTCGAGCGCGACTGCTCGCTGCAGCGCCGCCACCAGAAGGTCATCGAGCTGGCCCCCGCGCCCAACCTCGACCCCGGACTGCGCGACCGCATCTGCGCCGACGCGGTCCGCTTCGCCCGCGAGATCGGCTACCGCAACGCCGGCACCGTCGAGTTCCTCCTCGACCGCGACGGCAACCACGTCTTCATCGAGATGAACCCGCGCATCCAGGTCGAGCACACGGTCACCGAGGAGGTCACCGACGTCGACCTGGTCCAGGCCCAGATGCGCATCGCCTCCGGCGAGACCCTCGCCGACCTCGGGCTCTCCCAGGAGACGGTGAAGCTGCACGGCGCCGCCCTCCAGTGCCGTATCACCACCGAGGACCCCGCCAACGGCTTCCGCCCCGACACCGGCCGGATCAGCGCCTACCGCTCCCCGGGCGGCTCCGGCATCCGCCTGGACGGCGGAACCACCCACGCGGGTACGGAGATCAGCGCGCACTTCGACTCAATGCTGGTGAAGCTCACCTGCCGGGGCCGGGACTTCAAGGCCGCCATCGGCCGGGCCCGGCGTGCCGTCGCCGAGTTCCGCATCCGCGGTGTCGCCACCAACATCCCCTTCCTCCAGGCCGTCCTGGACGACCCGGACTTCCAGGCGGGCCGGGTCACCACCTCCTTCATCGAGCAGCGCCCGCACCTGCTCACCGCCCGCACCTCCGCCGACCGCGGCACCAAGCTGCTCACCTACCTGGCCGACGTCACCGTCAACAAGCCGCACGGCGAGCGTCCCCACCTCATCGAGTCCACCACCAAGCTGCCCGTGCTGCCCGCCGGCGAGCCCCCGGCCGGCTCGCGCCAGCGCCTGGTCGAACTCGGCCCGGAGGGCTTCGCCCGCCACCTGCGCGAGTCGCCGACCATCGGCATCACCGACACCACCTTCCGCGACGCCCACCAGTCGCTGCTCGCCACCCGCGTCCGCACCAAGGACCTCCTCGCCGTCGCCCCGGTCGTCGCCCGCACCCTGCCCGAACTGCTCTCCCTGGAGTGCTGGGGCGGCGCCACCTACGACGTCGCGCTCCGCTTCCTCGCCGAGGACCCCTGGGAGCGGCTCGCCGCCCTGCGCGAGGCCGTCCCCAACATCTGCCTCCAGATGCTGCTGCGCGGCCGCAACACCGTCGGCTACACCCCGTACCCGACCGAGGTGACCGACGCCTTCGTCCAGGAGGCCGCCGCCACCGGCATCGACATCTTCCGCATCTTCGACGCCCTCAACGACGTGGGCCAGATGCGCCCCGCCATCGACGCCGTACGCGAGACGGGCACCGCGATCGCCGAGGTCGCCCTCTGCTACACCGCGGACCTGTCCAACCCGAACGAGCAGCTCTACACCCTCGACTACTACCTGCGGCTCGCCGAGCAGATCGTCGAGGCCGGCGCGCACATCCTGGCCGTCAAGGACATGGCGGGCCTGCTGCGCGCCCCCGCCGCCGCCAAGCTGGTCTCGGCCCTGCGCCGTGAGTTCGACCTCCCCGTCCACCTGCACACCCACGACACCGCGGGCGGCCAGCTGGCCACCTACCTCGCCGCGATCCAGGCGGGCGCGGACGCGGTGGACGGCGCGGTCGCCTCCATGGCCGGTACGACCTCGCAGCCGTCCCTCTCGGCGATCGTCGCCGCGACCGACTACTCGGACCGTCCCACCGGGCTCGACCTGCGGGCGATCGAGGACCTGGAGCCGTACTGGGAGAGCGTCCGCAAGGTCTACGCCCCCTTCGAGGCGGGCCTCGCCTCCCCGACCGGCCGCGTCTACCACCACGAGATCCCCGGCGGCCAGCTCTCCAACCTGCGCACCCAGGCCGTCGCGCTCGGCCTCGGCGACCGCTTCGAGGACATCGAGGCGATGTACGAGGCCGCCGACCGGATCCTCGGCCGTCTGGTCAAGGTCACCCCGTCCTCCAAGGTGGTCGGCGACCTCGCCCTGCACCTGGTCGGCGCCGGGGTGAGCCCGGAGGACTTCGAGTCGACGCCCGACCGTTTCGATATCCCCGACTCGGTCATCGGCTTCCTGCGCGGCGAGCTGGGCACCCCGCCCGGCGGCTGGCCGGAGCCGTTCCGCACCAAGGCCCTCCAGGGCCGCGCCGCCGCCAAGCCGACGCCGGAACTGTCCACCGAAGACCGCGAGGGCCTGGCCAAGGAACCCCGTACGACCCTCAACCGGCTGCTGTTCCCGGCCCCGACCCGCGAGTTCGAGACGCATCGTCAGACCTACGGCGACACCAGCGTCCTGGACAGCAAGGACTTCTTCTACGGCCTGCGCCCGGGCAAGGAGTACTCCGTCGACCTGGAGCCCGGCGTCCGGCTGCTCATCGAGCTCCAGGCCGTCGGTGAGGCCGACGAGCGGGGCATGCGCACGGTGATGTCCTCGCTCAACGGCCAACTGCGGCCGATCCAGATCCGGGACCGGGCGGCGGCCTCCGACATCCCGGCCACCGAGAAGGCCGACCGCGCCAACCCCGGCCATGTCGCGGCCCCGTTCGCCGGAGTCGTCACCCTCGCGGTGACCGAGGGCACGGAGGTCGAGGCGGGCGCCACGGTCGCCACCATCGAGGCCATGAAGATGGAGGCCACCATCACCGCCCCGAAGGCCGGGCGGATCTCCCGGCTCGCCATCAACCGCATCCAGCAGGTGGAGGGCGGCGACCTCCTGGTCGAGATCGCCTGACCCGGAAAGCCCCCGAAGGGCCGGCCCGCTCCGCCGGCGCGGCTCTGCGATGCGGGCTGGTGCTGTGCCGGCGCGGCTCTGCGATGCGGGCTGGTGCTGTGCTGGTCCGGTCCTTCGGCGCGGGTGGTTGCCGTGCCGGCGCGGCTTTTCGACGTGGGCGGGTGTTGTCCCGGTCCGGTTACTCGACGCGGGCGGCTGTTGCGGGCGGCGCTCTGCCGACGGGGCGGTTGTGGTGGCCGGGGTCCTGTGCGCCTGCGGTTGTCGGGGTTGCCGTGGGCCGGTGTTCGCCTTTCGGCCGGTGCGGTCCGGTCGCCGTGTGTGGCACGCCGTTCCTTCGCCACGCGCGGGTGAGTCGGCCGGAACTCCCGCACCGGCTCCGGGCTACTGGCGGGCGAAGTAGGCGTCGAGGCGGCCCTTCAGCAGGTTGGGGTCGCGCTGGGTGAGGTAGGCGGCGTCGGCCACGAACAGGTCGCGGCCGCGTACCGCCAGCGAGGTCGGGTTGGACAGGCCGTCCTGCACGGTGAGGACGATGTCGCGGGTACCGTCCGGGCGGACCAGTGCGACCTCGTTGGACGTGCTCAGGGCGGCGAGGACGACGTCCGAGTGCCCGGGGAAGACGAAGTCGTCGACGCCGTCGAGGCCGGTCGCCCGGGTCGCGACCGCCCCCGCCGAGCCGTCGGCGCCGACCGGGATGCGCAGCAGCGTTCCCCGGTCGGTGTTGGTCACCCAGACCGCGTCCTTGTGGACCTTGATCCCGTTGGCGCCGAAGCCGTCGGCCGATCCCGGCAGCCCGGTGAGCGCGGCGCCCCTGGCCCAGGCCGTCGGCGCGCCGCCCGACTGCGGGACGCGCCAGACCGTACCCAGGGCCGAGTCGGCGACGTAGAGCACGCCGTGCCGTTCGTCCAGGGCCAGGCCGTTGGGCAGGCCGTCCGGCGGCAGTTGGGCGATCTGCTCGGGCGAGCCGCCGCCCGCCGGGATGCGCCAGACACCTGTCCTGTCGGTGCCGGTCGCGTAGTTGACGTACAGCGTGCCGTCCTGGGCGCGGGCCAGGCCGAGCGTGACGGCGCCGTTCACCAGTGCGGTGCGGGGGTGGTCCTCGGGGGGCAGGGTCGCCAGGACATGGACCCGGCGCTCGCGGGTGACCTTGACGACCTGCCGGGCGAACGCGAAGGAGACGTCGGCCGAGCCGCCCCGCTCGGCGACGACGCTGTCGGGCGTCTGCCCGCGCGTCAGATCGAAGTGGGCGCTGGCATGGGGATTCGAGACGAGCGGCCCGTCGCTCGCGGCCGGGGCCGCCGCGAGCAGACCGATCGCGACCACGGCCGGCGCGACGACGGCCGGGCGGGGGAATCGGGGCATGTGACCTCTTTCGACGGGAGTGCGAAACTCCGGCGTACCGGTCACACCAACATGACGCTTCCCGGGCCCGGCTCGGCGTCAGCCCCGGCCGGGACGTCGCCCGCCCGGCGCACGGCCCGGCCCCGCGTGCCGCCCGCCCGGGTGACGAACCCGCTCAGTTCCACAGCGGGACGGTCATGACCTGCGTGAATCCCGCCGGCCTCGCTCCGGAGTAGGTCATGGTCATCCGGGTGAAGTGCTGCACGCTCGGATGCTTCTTCCACACCGTCGGCTGGTCGAGCCGTACGGTCACCGGGTACTTGCGGAAGGTGCCCTTCGCGCAGTACGGCTTGCAGTCGTTCACCCAGTTGATGCCCTGGGCGACCGCGGTGTTGTCGTTCCACTGGGTCCAGTGCATGCCGGCGAGGACGCTGTTGCCGTCCCCGCACGCCAGGATGAAGTTGGTCGGCCGGAACCGCTGGTGCCAGAGGCAGTCGACGAGCACGGGATGCTGGACCCCCTGTGCCGCGGCCGGCGCGGCCGATGTCGGCGGAGTCGCCGATGCCGTCGTCATCGCCGTCGTGAGCAGCAGGCAAGCCCCGAGTCCGATCGCCGTTCCCACCACTGGTTTCCGCATGGTCGCTCCCGCCCGTACCGCCGTATGTGCTTCTCTACGACGCTACGACCGTCCCGCGAGATGTACCACTTGCGACTGATGTGCGAGGCCGGAGTCGTCGTAGCCGCCGTAGTCGGTGGTGCTGCGGTAGAGGACCTGGGTGACCAGGCCCAGCAACAGGAAGACCCAGACCAGGAGCTTCGCGGTGGAGTCCAGGAGCAGCGGCCGGGTCGCGGACCGGACCTCCCCGGCCTCTCCGGCCGCCTCGGCCTTGGTGGCCGGGTGGTCGCCCAGGAGCCCTTTGGGATAGGCGGGGGTCAGCATGCTGGCGTAGGCGCCGAACCGCAACCGGTAGCGGGCCACCGCCGCCGTCGCGCCGAAGACCGGCCCGGGCAGCCGCCCCAGCACGATCCCGATGATCCAGAAGATCCAGCTGATCGCGAACCAGCCGGTCGCCGCGAGGTTGGAGATGATCGCCGCCGGGATCATCAGGATCAGCCGGAACAGCACCGCGAGCCGGTTCAGTGTGGTGGGCCGCAGTTCGATCTGCACCGGATGGTCGGGAGCGGTCAGAGCGAAGGGCGGATAGCGGTCCACCAGGAGCATGGAACTCGCCGAGATCCGTGTCTCGTACGCCAGGTACTTGCCGAGGAACGAGGCGATCGGGTCGGGCAGCCGGCCCAGGAAGAGCGCCGCGAACCAGCCGGCAACCGTCACGAAGAACGCGGCGATGCCCAGCAGGAACAGCACGATGTACTGCGGGATCAGCAGCAGCCAGCGCAGCAGCACCGTCCAGCGACGTTGCGGCCCGGGCGCGGGGATGTCCAGCGCGGGCCGCCATTCGGCGCCGTCCGCCGTGACGGGAGGACGTGGTCCCCAGCTCTGAGTCATCGGTCCTCCCGTCGTCCGGCCGTGGCGCGGATGGCCCTTCCATCGTCCTGCGGAACGACAGCCCCCGCCAGGCCGGACCAGGCGAACTCAGCCGTGTGTGACAGTCAGTCCGTAGAAGGCGACCCGGGCGCCGTTCGTGGTGCTGTCGGAGGACGACTGGTTGTACGAGCCCGCCTTGAAGTACTGCTTGTACTGGTTGAAGGAGGACGGGATGGCGTAGTGCGTGGTACTGCCGTTGACGGTCAGGTCGATGGTGTTCCCGCCGGAGACGGCGATGGTGTAGCTCCAGGTCTTGCCCACCGGCACATGGCCCACGCTGTGCGTGGTCTGGCCGCCGTCCGGGGAGTTCTCGGTACCGAGCACGATGTCGCCGTTGGAGTGGTAGTACAGCTCCAGCAGCGGCTTGGTGGACGAGCCGCCGGTGCCGAGGTGGATCTGGCCCACGCACACGTTCTTGGTCACCGAGACCACCCGCAGCGTCGCGTTCATCCGGTGGCTGCCGCTGAGCGACCAGTTCGCGGCGCTGCCGTCCCGGTTCATCTCGCGCAGTTCGGAGCGGGCGTAGTTGGAGTTCGGGGTGGTGACGCCCTTCTCGGGTGCCCAGAAGGTCATCGCGCCGTCGCGGGTGTCGGTGTAGAAGTACGCGTCCTGGTAGCCGTTCGCGTCCTGCAGCCGGGACGAGGGGATGGTGGTCGGCGAGCCGGGGGAGCCGACCGGCTCCTGGAGCTGCCATATGGACAGGTCGAAGTTGCCGCCGGGCGCGACGTTCGGGTTCGCCGCGTTCGCGCTGCCGCCGAGCAGGACGGTCAGGGCGAGGGCCAGGCCCGCCGCGGTCGGCGCCGCGAGCAGCCGGGAACGGTTCACGTGGGGGGTCCTTTCGTCAGGGATGCGGCCGCAGCCTTGCTGTTCATGTCTGTGAACTGTGGCCGCATCCTTAACCGTCGATGACCCGCGAAGCTAAAGGTCCGGACCAATCACGTCAAGGGGTTCAGCAGGCGCCCTCGTCCGTCCAGGGGCCCCACTGCGAGGCGCCCGGCACCTCGTTCTGGGTCCACCACTTGGCCTTCCAGTTGTGGCCGCCGTACGAGGCCTCGTCGTCCTTCACGTACACCGCCGTCGAACTCCACGCGGTCTTGCAGGAGGTCGGGGTCGGCGTCGGGGTGGGTGTGGGGGTGGTGGTCGGCGGGGTGACCCCGGCGAACTTCACCGAGTACTTGGCGAAGTCCCAGGAGTTCTGGGCGACGCTGGAGCAAGTGCCGGATGTGCGGCCTCCGTTGTCGGCCGGGGTGCACTGGCGGTCGCGGTTGAGGGACCAGAAGGTGAAGCGGTCCATGTTGTGGCTCGTGGCGTAGTCGAGCACGGTCTGGAAGTCGGCCTGGGTGAAGTACTCGCCGGTGTCGCTGCGGCCGTTCATCCCGGAGAAGCCCTCGTGGGCGTAGGCGGTCGCCTGGTCCCAGCCGAAGGTGGACTGCAGGATCGAGTTGAAGTTGGTGAGCGCGCTGGTCTGCGAGGCCGCCCCGTTGAAGCCGCCGTCGAACGGCATGATGGAGAAGTTGTTCGGCGTGAACCCCTGCGACTTCGCCTCCAGCAGCATCTGCTTGCCGAACCAGCCGGTCCCGTCCGTCGTACCGGCAGTCGTCACCGACACGTACAGGCCGGGGTTGTTCTGCTGGAGGATCTTCGCGGCGCCGATCTCGTTCCTGATCGCCGCGGTGTTCTCGTACTCCGGCTCCTCCAGGTCGAAGTCGATCGCGTGCAGCCCGTACTTGGTGATGACCTGCTGGTAGGCCGCCGCCGTCGAGGCCGCGTCCGCGCAGGTCTGGCCCAGCTTGGTGCCGCCGTAGCCGCCGATCGAGACGGAGACGTCGCCGCCCTTGGCGCGGATGGTGTTGATGACGGACTGGACGGCGGTGTCGGAGGACACCGCCGTCGTACCGCCCCAAGTGGGGGAGCAGCCGCCGCCGTTGGGCGCGAGGACGAATGCCAGCTGGAAGGCCTTGAGGCCGGTGGCGTCCATGATGGCGGCCGCGCTCGGCGGGTCGTTGTCGAGCGGCATCAGATAGGGCGCGGCCGCGTACCAGCGGTTGCTCAGTGCGGTGGTCGCACCCGAGGCGTTGCCCGCGACGAGTGCGGTAGTGCCGGCGGCGGCGAGCGTGACGGCGGCCGCCGCGCCCAGACATGCGCGAAGAGGTCTCACTGCGTGCCTCCTGTGGGGGTGGGGAGTCGCCCCAGCTTCCGGAGGTGTCACGACCACGTCAATAGATTGGACTGGACCAAAGTGCACTTTGGACTAGACCATACGAGTTCTTTACCTGGAGTGGTGCAGCAGTGTCGGCACCCCGAACCGCACCCGCACGCCGGGGGACCAGAGCACGCTGACCGGCGGCCCCGCCGGAGCGGGCAGGCCTGTCGCCTCGATCAACTCGTCGTCCAGATCCAGCAGTTCGGCCCGGTGTAGCGGCCAGGGCGCATGCTCGTTCGGCAGGTGCGCGGTGCGGCCGAACCAGCTGACGTGCAGTCCCCAGCGCGCGGTCAGGAAGTGCTCCAGCGGCGAGGGTTCGGCGATCGGCGGCCCGGTCCGTACGACCACCCGGCTGGTGGCGGCCGTGCGCCGCCGTCGGCAGGTGTAGGTGATCACATCGCCCTCGTGGCGCAGCCGCATCGCGGACCAGAGGTACGGCAGCCGGACCCCGAGCCGGCCCGCCAGCACCGGGAGCAGCCGGGTCGCGTCCAAGGACATGAACACCACCCCGCGCCGGCCCTGCTCGTCCACCGAGTACAGCCGTACGTTCGTCTCGCAGAACGTGCCCAGATAGGGCAGCCCCGGCCCCGGCCCCAGACCGGTGCGCCGCAGCAGGAACGGAACGAGGCCGATGTACGTGACCCCGTCCAGCGTGTCCGGCCGGGTGCCGACCGGCAGCAGCCCCGCCACCCGTTCCGGCTCCACCGGCCAGTGCAGAAAGGTGAGTTCGTGCCATCCCTGCACCAGCGTCGGCCGCCGTACGGGCCGTGGGGTGGACGGGGTGATCGGTTCGGTCGCCACGGTCTCCATGGAACAGGGGCATAGCGCGCCAGTGCGAGATGGCGGGGGTGCGGGGGCGCACAGAGCGCTCGGCCGGTGGAGCCCGGCCGAGCGCCCACGGAGACGAGGCTCAGCTCATCGGGCCTGGGTGACTCCGCCGTCGCCCACGACGGCGGGGACGCCGTCCACGGGGGTGGCCCTGCCGGGTTCGACGTGCTTCGGCAGCTTGACGCCGGGCACCTCCACGAGCTCGGGGTCGTCCTGCGAACCGGCCGGCTTGATGTGGTGCGGGTGCACCCCGCCGACCGGGACGAGCGTGGTGCCGTCGCAGGTCACCGGGGTCAGTACGGTGCCCTTGCCGGGCTTGTGGGTGGTGGGCCTGCCCTCGCCGGTCACCGGGGTGAGCACGATGCCCTTGCCGGTCACGGGGGTGAGCCCGATGCCGACGCACGTGGGGTCGGGACCCTTGCCGGTCACCTGCTTGGTCGTGGTGTCGGTGCGGCCGGTCTTACCGTGACCGCCGGCGGCCGCCGAGGCGGCCCCGCCGGTGGCGACGAGTACGGCGACCGCGCCGGCGATCAGCATGCTGCGACGGCGTGATGCGTGCATGGGATCAGCTCCTTCATGGGTGGCGGAAACGGGGTGACCGGTCCCGCCCTCGAACGAGTACGGACACGACTCTTGCCGGTGTCCGCTGAAGGGCCGCTGAACGTCCTGAAGATCCCCTTCAGCCTCGGGTGCCGCCGGTGAGGCAAGGCGTACGCCATGCGCGTGCTGGTGATGGACGACGACGCCCGTCTCGTCGAGCTGCTCCAACAGGGCCTGCGGGCCGAGGGATTCGCCGTGGACACGGTGGGTGACGGCCTGGAAGGTCTGGCCCGGGCGGCGGCCGACACCTATGACGTGATCATTCTCGACGTCATGATGCCCGGTCTGAACGGCTACAAGGTCTGTGCCCGACTGCGGTCCGCCGGCGACAACACCCCGATCCTGATGCTGACGGCGAAGGACGGTGAGTACGACGAGGCGGAGGGGCTGGAGACCGGGGCCGACGACTATCTCACGAAGCCCTTCTCCTTCGTCGTCCTCATCGCCCGCCTGCACGCCCTGATGCGCAGGGCCCGTCCGGAGCGGCAGATCGTCCGGCACTTCGGGGACCTGGAGATCGACACCGGTGCCCGCCGCTGCCGCCGGGCGGGCACCGACATCGCCCTCACACCCCGGGAGTTCGACGTCCTGGCGCTGCTCGCGGCCACCCGGACATCGCCATCAGCAAGGCCGCCATGCTCGACAGGGTGTGGGACACCACGTACGAGGGCGGTCCGAACATCGTGGAGGTGAACATCAGTGCTCTACGCCGGAAGACCGACCGGCCGTTCGGCCGGGCCAGCATCGAAACCGTCCCCGGTGGGGCGTACCGGCTCCGCTCCGACGGGGCCTGAGGACCGTCGTCCGAGGCTGCGGCCACGGACGGTGCGCGCCAACTACGCGCCCCCTCACCACCCTGAAGGCCCGCCTCGAACTGGCCATGGCTCGTCCCCACAGCGCCGCATGGACGGCCGTCGGCCGGGAGGCCCTGCGCGACACCACGCAGCTCGAAGAGATCGTCGCCGATCTGCTGCTCCTCGCCCGCCTGGACGCCCGGCAACCGCTGAAACTGCAGCCGCTGTCCCTCACCGACCTCCTGCGGCAGACCGTCGCCGACCGTTATCCCCACCGGCCCGTCGTCCTCGTCACCGACGATCACCCCGACGACCACCCCGACGACCACCCCGACGAGGACGATGTCCTGGGCAGCCGCACCGCACTCGCCCGTCTCTTCACGAACCTCCTGGACAACGGTCTGCGCCATGCCCACGGCGGTGTGACGGTGGAGATACGGCGCTCCGGGCACAAGTTGACGGCCGAGGTCAGGGACGACGGCCCGGGCATCGAGGAAGCCGACCGCGAGCGCGTCTTCGACCGCTTCACCCGGCTGGACAACGCCCGGACCCGCACCGCGGGCGGCACCGGCCTCGGTCTCGCCATCGCCCGAGACATCGCCACCGCCCACGGCGGCACCCTCACCGCCCTGCCGCCCCGGGCCGGCGACCGGGGCGCCCGCATGGTCCTGACCCTGCCCTCGACGGCCTCCCTCACCCATTCACGTGAGGGACGGACAACGGGCCGCTGACCGAACCTGGTCCGCGAACGATCCCCCGCTTCCCTCCCGAGGTGAATCCGATGGTGCTGAACTACGCCCAGGCGCCCATCAGCAGAGTGACCGCGGCCAACGGCATCGAGTACGCGTACCGTGAGACCGGCGAGGGCGGGGTCCCGCTGGTGCTGCTGATCCACCTCAGGGGCAACCTCGACAACTGGGACCCGGCGCTGGTGGACGCCCTCGCCCGCGACCGGAGGGCCATCGCCTTCGACAACACCGGCGTCGGCGGCTCCGGCGGCACCACCCCCGCCACGGTGGCCCAGATGGCGCAGGACGCCATCGCCCTTCGTCGAGGCCCTCGGCCTGGAGCAGGTCGACGTCCTCGGTTTCTCGCTCGGCTCCTTCGTCGCCCAGGAGATCGCGCTCACCCGGCCCGCGCTCGTACGACGGCTGGCGCTCGCCTCGTCGGCACCCCACGGCGCGCCCGGCATGCACGGCTGCGCGCAGTGGGTCATCGACTTGCCCCGGCGGGACACGGCCGGGGCATCCCGTGGGGCACGTGGTGTCCGCGCCGGAGCACCACGTACCCCACCGCACCGCCTCATCAGGACTTCCGGGCCTCCCGCCGCGCCCACCTGGGTAAACTGTGGGCGACACGCAGGCCTTTGGAAGGAGGCGCCGGGATGCCGCCGCACGGCTCTTCCGCGGCCGGGGTCCCCGGCGAGGGCGACGGGCACGGCGAGGCGCCTCCCGTCCGGCAGGCGCTGTCGGACAGCGTGTACGAGAGCATCAAGGCGATGGTCATGGACCACGAGATCGCCCCCAACGCCCGTGTCGGCATCGACGCGCTCTCCCGCACCCTCAAGGTCTCGCCCACCCCCGTCCGGGAGGCGCTGGCCCGGCTGGAGTCCGACGGCCTGGTGGTCAAGCGCGCCCTCTCCGGATACCGGGCCACGGAGCTGCTGACCCCTCAGGGCCTCGCGGAACTCTTCGAGATGCGGCTGCTGCTGGAACCCAGGGCCGCCGCCCTGGCCGCCGCGAACGCCACCGAGGAACAGCTCGACGGTCTCGAACGCATCCTGGAGGAGATGCAGGTCCAGCCCAGCCCGAACGGCCGGTACGCGTCGTACCGTGACTTCGCCGCGCTCGACCAGCGCTTCCACGAGGCGATCGGACAGGCCGCGCACCGGCCGCTGCTCGCGGACGCGGTGGAACGCCTCCACGCCCACCTGCACATCTTCCGGCTCAGCAACGTCGTCGGCGCCGGCGGCCCGACCGTTGCCGAGCACGAGCGGATCGTACGGGCCGTGCTGCGACGCAACCCCGAGCGGGCTGCCGAGGCGATGACGGAGCACCTCACCCGCAGCATGCGCCGCCAGCACGAGGACCGGGGCGACGCGTCGGCTACTCCATGAGGAACACCTGCTCCGCCGTGGCCCACCACTCGCCGGGAGCCGCCTGCGGAACAGGCGTCTGACAGGGCACGGTGAGCCGCCACCACTCCCGGGTCGCCTCGTCGGCGGCCATCAGCGCCAGGTCCGCCTCCAGATCGTCGCCGTGGTACTCGAAGTAGGCGAACAGCCGGTTGCCAAGGAGATGGATCGAATAATTGGCGATGTGGCAGCGCCGGAGCCGGTCCAGGACCGGCTCCGGGACAGCGCGGTGCAACTCCCGGTACTCGTCGAGCTTTTCCGGCCGCACGGCGACGACCTGGGCCACCCGCCTCATGAGCGCACCGCGTCGCGGTCGTGGATCAGGCGGATGATCCGGCCGCTCATCCGGTCGTAGTCCCGGTCGTTGTCGACCTCGCCACGGACGCGGTGGTCCGTCATGACCACGATCCGGTCGGCGAGGGTGACCATCTCCGCGAGGTCGCTGCTGATCAGCAGGATGGGCAGGCCGTCGTGGGCCAGTTCCCAGATCAGTTCGTGGAAGGCCCGCTTGGTGCGGACGTCCACACCCACCGTCGGCTCGTCGATGACGAGCAACCGGGTGTCGGCTGCGAGCCACTTGGCGAGACTGACCTTCTGCTGGTTGCCGCCGGAGAGTTCACCGGCGTTCTGTGCGAGTCCCGCGATCCGGATGCCGAGCCGCTCGACCAGGCCCTGGGCCGTCTCGCGCTCCTTGCGCGCCGGGACGAACCCGAACGCCCTGGCCAGCCTCCGCCACACCGTCACCGTGATGTTGCGGACGATCGGCTGTTCCAGGAAGACACCCTCCTCCTTGCGGTTCTCGGTCACGTACCCGATGCCGAACTCGTGCAGGGCCTGGCGCGGAGAGCTGATCCGGGCCGTCCGCCCGTGCACCCGGACCTCGCCGGCCGTGATGCGGCCGAGGCCGAGCACCGCCTTGACCAGCTCGCTTCGGCCCGCACCGACCAGCCCGTACAGGCCGACGATCTCCCCGGGCCGCACCGCCAGACTGATGTCGCGGTGCCCGCCGGCCGTGGCGACCCCGTCCAGCTCCAGCGCGGGCGCGGCGGACCGGTCGACCGGGCGCGGGTGCAGCTCGGTCGCCGCGTGCGCGCGGCCCACCATCAGGCTCACGATGTCGTCGTGCGAGTGGTCGGCCAGCGGCGAGGACTCCAGCACCGACTTCCCGTCCCGCAGCACGGTGACCGTGTCGCAGACGGCGAAGACCTCCTCCAGCTTGTGACTGACGAAGACGACGCAGGCACCGCGCTCGGCCAGCCGCCGGATCACCTCGAACAGGCGCTCCGTCTCCTCGGGGGAGAGGGAGGCAGTGGGTTCGTCCAGGAGCAGCACCCGGCTCTCCGTGTACAGGGCCTTGGCGATCTCCACCAACTGCTGCTGTGCGACGGACAGTTCACGCACCGGGCGGTCCGGGGCGAGGTCGACGCCCAGCTCCGTGAGGCATCCGGCGGCCGGTTCGGTCATGGCCGCGTAGTCGACCAGCCCGCGCCGGGAAGGAGGCTTCTGCAGCGTGATGTTCTCGGCCACCGAGAAGCCGGGGATCAGGTTGCGTTCCTGGTGGACGACGCCGATTCCGGTACGGGTCGCCTCCAACGGCGAGCGCAGCTGCACCGGTTCGCCCTCCCAGGCGAGGGTGCCGCCATCGGGGGCGTGCACCCCGGTGAGGACCTTGATGAGGGTGGACTTGCCGGCGCCGTTCTCACCGAGGAGGGCGTGCACGCTGCCGGCGGTCAGCCGCAGGCCCACGCCGTCCAGGGCGCGCACGCCCGGGAAGACCTTGACCAGGTCCCGGCATTCGAGGAGGACGGAGTTCATCGGGCACCTTCCGGCTGCGGGGACGCCTCGCTCGACGCGCTCTTCGCGAGGCGGGTCTGGTGCAGGTGGCCACCTGCGACCGTGCCGAGGACGACCAGGCCGATCAGCAGGTTCACCCAGCTCGGGTCGAGCGAGAACTGGGCGCGGGCCGCGTCGATGAGCCGGGTCACGAAGGCCGCCAGCACGGTTCCGAACACGGCGATGGATCCGCCGGTCAGCGCGACCCCGCCGATGATCGGCGCGGCGAAGCTCGGCAGCAGCCAGTCGCCGCCGACGCTGTGGTTCACGCCGGGCAGCGAGGCGGTCGCCGTCACGGCGGCCACCCCGACCAGGAGCCCGGACAGCGTGTGCGCCAGCACGATCTGGCGGTCGGTGGAGATGCCCGACAGCCGGGCCGCCAGCGGGTTCCCGCCGGCGGCGAGCAGCCGCCGCCCCGCGACCGTGCGGTACATGAACGCGCCCAGCAGACCCGCCGCGACGATCGCCGTGACGAACACGAGGGGGGTGTCCAGCGGCGCTGCCGTGCCGAGGTCGCGCAGGGTGGGGGAGTAGCCGTCGACGGTCCGGGTACCGACGAGCCGGTACTGGGCGCCCAGGAGGATCGTCATCGTGGCGAGGGTGACGATGAAGCCGTTGATCTGCGTGGCCACGATGACGATCCCGGTCACCAGGCCGACGGCCGTGGCGGTCAGCAGCCCCACGAGCACGGCGATTACGGCCGGCACCCCGTGATCGGCCATCAGGACACCCGTCAGACAGGCGGTGAAGCCGCCCAGCGCGCCGACGGCGAGATTGAGCTGGCCCACGCACAGCGCAACCATCTGGGCCAGGCCGATGAGGATCGGCGTGGCCAGGTACTGCAGGAAGACCCGCACCGAGGGGCCCTCGAGGAAGGAGCCCGAGGACGCCACCTCCAGCGCCACGGATCCGGCCACGACCACCAGCAGCAGCATGGCCGCCGTCGTACGGGAGAACCGGCGCAGCACCTCGGCGGCCCGGCCCTGCTGATCGAGCAATGTGCTCATGTGGAGCGCACCACCTTGCGATAGGACACCACGGTGCGGATCCGGTCGGCCGACAGCGCCAGCAACAGGATGCAGCCGAGGTAGATGTTCAGGCTTTCCAGGCCGACCCCGAGCAGGTCCAGCCCCTTGCGGATCACGCCGACCAGCGCGGTGCCGAGCAGGGTGCCAAGGACGGACACCACCCCGCCGGTGAGCAGGGTGCCGCCGAGCACCGCGCCCAGGAAGGACGGCAGCATGAAGTCGTCGCCGATGGAGGCACGGAACGTGCCCGTACCGGCGGCGGCCATGAACCCGGCGAGCGCCGCGAGCAGTCCGGAGAGGGTGTGAGCCAGCAGGACCCGGCGTCCGGTGGGGATTCCGGAGAGCTCGGCGGCGGCCGGGATCGCCCCGGTGAGCAGCAGCTCCCTGCCGATACGCGTACAGCCGTAGAGGAAACCGAGACCGAGCATGGCGAACACGGTGAACTGGGCGAGCTGCGGGACGGCCGGCGAACCGCAGAGCGGGCCCACGCAGATGTCGGCGAGGGAGTAGGAGCGCAGTGCGTCGATGCCGGCCGGGCGGGTGGTGAAGGCGGCGTCCTCGGTGAGGCCCGAGTACATCAACGACACCAGGCCCAGCAGAGCGAAGTCCATCGCCAGGGTGACGACGAAGGAGCTCACGCCGGTCCGGGCGATCAGCCAGCCGGTGACCGCGCCGATCGCCGCACCGGCGGCCAGGCACAGCAACAGCCCGGCCTGCATGGGCAGATGAAGCCTGTCGTAGCCGATGCCCGCGAACATCGCCCCGAAGGCCGCCATCCGCCCGACCGCGAGATTCATGTGCCCCACGGACAGGGCGACCATCTGGGCCAGCGCCACCACGGTCAGGGTGGCGACGTCCCGCAGGAGCGGGAAGAGCACCAGCCGCTGGTCGAGGAACGCCGGCCGCAGCACGCCGAACAGCATGCTCAGGGCGATGACCAGGACCAGCAGGCCGAGCCGCTGGTTGACCCAGAACGGCATCCGGTGACCGGCCGTCCTCTCCTGTGCCGGAACGGTCTCCGGTGGGCTCACGGAGGTCGTCATGCCACCCTCCGGTCGTCGAGGGCGTCCAGGTCCCAGTCGATGCCGATGCCCGGCACGTCCGGGGCCACGGCCATGCCGTCGCGGATGGTCAGCTCGGTCCGGGTCACGGCCCGCAACTGCGGGATGTACTCGACGTACCGGCCGTTGGGCACCGCCGCGGAGAGGCTGACGTGCAGCTCCATCAGGAAGTGCGGGCAGACCATCACGTTGTGGCTCTCCGCCAGGTGTGCGACCTTCAGCCACGGGGTGATGCCGCCGATCCGGGCCGCATCGACCTGGACGACGGACGCGGCACCGGTCTCCAGGTAGCTGCGGAACTGCATCAGCGAGTACATGGACTCGCCGACGGCCACGGGTATCCGGGTGGCGCGGGCGAGCCGGGCGTGCCCGCTGATGTCGTCCGCGGGGAGCGGCTCCTCCAGCCAGTAGGGGTCGTACGGCTCCAGCGCGGCCGCGAGCCGGAGCACCGAGGACGCCGTCTGCGACTGGTTGGCGTCGGTCATGATGTGCAGCGAGGGCCCCACCGCCTCGCGTACCGCGCGCAGCCGTTCCGCGTCCTCGGCGGGATGCGGCTTGCCCACCTTGATCTTGACGCCCGCCCAGCCCGCCTCCTGGGCCCGCAGGGCGCCCTTCACCAGCTCCTCGGTGCCCAGATGGAGCCAGCCGCCCTCCGTGTCGTAGACCGGCACCTCCTGGCGATGCCCGCCGGCCAGCCGCCACAGCGGCTCGCCCGCCCGCTTGCAGCGCACGTCCCACAGGGCGGTGTCCACGGCGGCGAGGGCGAGGGAGGTGATGGCGCCGGTGGTGGTGGCCCGGGTCAGGGCGAACAGCCGCTGCCACAGGGCCTCGACCGTGCGGGCGTCCTGCCCGACGAGGGCGGGCAGCAGATGGTCACGCAGCAGCGCCAGTACGGCGGTGCCGCCGGTGCCGATCGTATAGGCGTAGCCGGTGCCCGCCAGGCCGTCCGCCGTCTCCAGGTCGACCAGGACCGTCTCCTGTTTGACGAAGGACTGCACCGCGTCGGTACGGTCCGTCTCGACGGCGATGTCGGCCAGCCTGGCGGTCGCGGTCGTGATGATGGTCATCGATGTCCGTTCTCTGTCGAGACTCTCTGTCGGGGCGCTGCCGGTGCTCCGTCGGGCGGTCAGCCGCACGAGAGGTACTTGTCGGCGAACTCCGTCTTCAGCTCCGCGGTCTTCGCCTGCCGGGCCTTGTCGTAGCCGTCGACGTTCGCCTTGGTGACGACGAACGAACCGGAGTCCACCTTCACGCCGGGATCGCGTACCGTGCACTGCTTCGTCTGGAGCAGCGCCAGCGCCCAGGTGCCGATCTCGGCCTGCCCGACCGGGTTCTGAACGACGGTGGCGGTGACCGTGCCCTGCTTGATGCCGCTGAGGATCTTGGCGTCGTCGTCGATGGCGATCACCTTCGCCTTCGAGCCGGACGACTTGACGGCGTCGTCGGCGGCGACGGCCGGGTTGTAGGCGGTGGCGACGATGCCGGTGATCTGGCCACCCTTGGCCGCCATCAGGTCGGACACGGCCTTTTGCGCGGTCTGCAGGTCCGTGTCGATGTCGGTGACGGTCTGCAGCAATTTCACCTCGCCGTCGGACTCCTTGACGGCGCGGGCGACGCCCTTGATCCGCAACTGGGTGTTGGCGTCCACGTTGTTGCCGGTCAGATGGACCAGGGTGCCCTTGCCGCCCATGGCGTCGATGGCCGCCTTCGCGGCTTTGTAGGCGGCGAGTTCGACATCCGTGGAGAGGCAGAAGTCGGCCTCGTCCGTGCTGCCGGCCGGACAGGAGCCCAGGGACGCCACGGGGAAGCCCTGGGACTTGAGGTCCGCGAAGGTCGTGTTGATGTCGGTGGGGGAGACACCGAAGATCCCGAAGGCGTTGTAGCCGCGTGCCGCGAGCGTGGACAGCAGGTTGTTCTGCTTCTGCTGGTCCCACTCGGCCGTCTCGTCGAAGGTGACGTCCCCGAGGCCGTAGGTCTTCTTCGCGACGGCGCCCGCCGTCTTCCAGGGCTGGAAGTACGGATGGGCGCCGCCGGGCACGAGGGCGACCTTGGTCTTCGAACCGTCCACCAAGTCGGCCCCGCCGCCCGAGCGTTGGGCCGCAGAGGCCTGACCGGCGGCGGGACCGGGTGCGTTGCGGTACGTACAGGCCGCCGACCCGGCGGCGAGCAACGTCACCGCGAGAACCCCGGGCAGGACGGATCTGGTCGGGAAGCGCATGTCCCACCCCTGAAGAATCAGATAGGAAATTGATGCGGCGATCGTGGGTCAGGGGCGCGCGTCCGTCAAGACTTGCGACAGAGATAGGTGTGATCAGGAGTGACATGGACGCTGGCAGCGCTTGCCGTCGGATTGGAGTGACCGGAGGGCCGCTAATCCTATAGGAAATCGGAGAGGTACCGGCTGCCTGACGCTCGCGAGTGATGCTCGGCCCTGGACCGACCAAGCAGGTCGACATGTTCGCAAATCATGCGACTGGGATAAACGGCCAGGAATTCCGCCATCGGCCCGCCGTCCGTGAAGTCGCCGGTGAGTGTTGGTATTTGACTCTGTCGGCCCAAAGAACGGGACAAGACATGGCCGGGATCATTCGCCTTGTAGCCGTCGGATCCGCGCTCGCCACCGGCGCGGTCATCACCGACATGTGCAACCACTCGGCGGTCATCAACGGCCAGCTGCAGTCGACGGAGGCATCGATCGGCGGCGGCTTCGCGGCCGTGTCACCCATCACCCAGAACTGCGGCTCGACGACCGACTCCCAGAAGTCCTTCACCGCCAGTGGAACGGTGACCCGGGTCATCCAACTGGAGGACGGCTCCAGCGTCTCCGGCGGCACGAAACTCGGCAGTGACATCTTCGAGATCGGCCTGGAGTTCAACACCCAGGAAATCAACATCAAGCGGGACGGCACCGCCACCGGTTTCTCGTTCACCCGGACCGACACCGCCCTCGCCGACCACATCGACGGGCGGCTGTGGCTGCGCAATCTCAAGTGCGGTACTCCGCAGGCCTGCGCGCTGCGCAACAGCGACAACAGTGTCCGCATCGAACCCGGATTCCAGGAGGGTGGGGACGGCGTGACCGATGCCGAGGTCCCGCTCTCGGAAGTTGAGGGCCTCACGGTCTCGTAGCCAAGGGACAGCCGCCTGGAAAAGCGCTCCGGCGAACGGCCTCCGTGTCGGAACGGAGGCCTTTCGCGGCGTTTCCTGAAGCAAATCGATTGCCCGGATCACATCGCGGCCGCCGCGTCGTCCGCGCCCCGCAGACTCGCGCCGTGCCGGCGCGGCACCGCCTCCGTACTGTTCCGGACGCCCAGGTTGGCGTAGATGTTGCTGAGGTAGTTGCGGACGGTCTGCTCGCTGAGGCCGAGGTGCGGGCCGATCTCCTGGACCCCCCACGCCCGTCGACAGCAACTCCATGATCTGCTGCTCGCGCCGGGACAGCGGGGCCGGTGGTGTGTCCCGCGCACCGGCCTGGGGGGAAGGTCATGCGCCGCGCTCCCTCCCGGAGGGCCGAGCAGGCGACGAACGAGAGATGGGTGTGCCCGTTCATCGCGTTCATGACCGCCACGGAGAGCATGCAGGGGGAGTGGTCGCCCTCGACGAGATAGCCGCCCCCGAGCCGGAAGACCGCCATGACCGCCGCGATGTCCCGGCGGGGACTGATGGCGATCACCGGAGCGGGCATGTCCCCCATCGGGTCGAGCAGTTCGGGGAACGAGTCCGACGGGTCCTCGCAGCGCGGCACCACCACGTCCGCGGCCTCCAGCAGGCCTCCGCGCAGGCCACGGCGGCGGTCAGTCTTCGGGGCAGCGGCATGGCGCGGGAGGCGTCCCACCCGGCGGGCCGGACGGCTCACCGGTCTGCCGTGCCTCGGCCGTGGAAGATCGCACGTCGTCGTGTCCTTCCGTCTCGGCATGACGTCCTCGAATGTCCATGCATACGCGGTGCGGACCGCCCTCGCTCAACGCGACCGGCCGATCACTCCTTCTTCCGGCCGTCAGGGCACCGGGCAACGGCCGAGGCCACGGCGACCTGACCGAAAAGGACCTGGAAAGTCCGAGTCACCACACCCCCATCTCGCCCTGACAGTGGCACCCTTGACAGCGTGCGTACTGTTTCGCGACGTTTGAGCGACACCTCCGGCCCGGCGACCCGGTCGCCGGCCGCGGAACGACGGTGCGCAACGGGGAACAGGAGCTGTTGACAGCAGCGGGAGAACGCGGAAGACGCGTTATGGGGGGAGCGGTCGCCCATGCGATCCAGAGGCCAGTGCAGAGGTCCGTCCGGGAGTCGGTCCGAGAGCCGGTTCGGGAATCATGAACCACACACCTCGTCAGCCGAGGGGCGGTTGATCTGAGGTGGACATAACGATCCACAGACCCGGCGAGCTGACCCAGTCGCTCTGCCGGACCTGGCACCGTGCGATGGACGAGTCCCCGGAGTACGCCAACCCCTTTCTGGCCCCGGAGTTCACGATCGGCGTCGGCAAGCAGCGCGCCGGCGTCCGGGTGGCGGTCCTGCGGGAAGACGGCGAACCCGTCGGCTTCTTCCCGTACGAGCGCAACCCCCTCGGTGTCGGCCGGGCCATAGGCCTCGGCCTCTCCGACTGCCAGGCGCTGGTGCACCGGCCCGGAGTCACCTGGAACGCCCAGGAGTTGCTGAGCGCCTGCGGGGTGTCCATCTTCGAGTTCGACCATCTGGTCGCGGAGCAGAGACCTTTCGCCCCGCATGTCACCGGCACCTTCGCCTCACCGGTGATCGACGTGAAACCCGGCGACGGCGGCTACCCGGAGTGGCTGCGCGCCACCTACCCGGGCCTGGCGAAGACCACGCTGAAGAAGGAAAGGCGGCTCGGCCGCGACATCGGCGACCTCCGCTTCGAGTTCGACGAGCGCGACCCTGCGGCACTGCGGACCCTCATGCGCTGGAAGTCAGCCCAGTACCGGCGGACCGGACGCATGGACCGCTTCGCCCGCCCCTGGATAGTCGACCTCGTCGACCACCTCTTCCACGTCCGCGAGGAGCACTTCACCGGCGTGCTGTCCGTGCTCTACGCCGGCGACCGTCCGGTGGCCGCCCACTTCGGTCCGCGCTCCAGCTCCGTGCTCGCCGCCTGGTTCACCGCCTACGACCCCGAACTGCACTACTACTCACCCGGGTTGATGATGCATCTGCGCACCGCCGAGGCCGCGGCGCGCGGCGGTGTGACCCTCGTCGACCTGGGGCGGGGCGACAAGGAGTACAAGGACTGGCTCAAGACCCGCGAACTGCGGGTGGGTGAGGGCTTCGTCACCCGCGCCCACCCGGTGGCCGCCGCGGCCCGGCTGTGGCGCCGCCCGGTGCGCGGGCTGCGCAACACCGTCCTCGCGCATCCCCGGCTGCGCGACCCGGCGGACCGGCTGCTCAAGACCGTCGGCACCCTGCGCGCGTCCCGCCGCGCCGACGGCATCCACAAGGGGTGAACCCACCGTCCTGACCATGAGCCCGCCCGGGCCGCCGGACCGGTCCGTGGTCAGGACGGCGACGGACGGCCCTGCACGTCCGTCGCCCCGGTGGCGTCCGCGCCCCTCCGTTCGCCGCCCACCGAGTCCTATTCGCACTATGATCCTGTAAAGGTAAAAATCCACGGTTTTGCCCTGGTAGGGCAGCCGCCGCGGCCGGAGTGCCCCATGCCCCGCAAGCGCTCGACGGACGACGACGAGCTGCTGGTCAGACTCAGGTCGCTCACCGCCCAGGCGCGCGAGCGGGCCGAGTACCAGCGCTCGCAGGTCGAGCTGGCCGTCGCCCTCCAGCGCGGCATGCTGCCCCGGGACCTGCCCGACACCCCACGCGTCCATCTGGCCGTCCGGTACGCCCCGGCCTGCTACGGGCTCAACGTGGGCGGCGACTGGTACGACGCGTTCACCCTGCCCGACGGCCGCATCGGCCTGGCCATCGGCGACGTCCAGGGCCACAACATCGAGGCCGCCGCCTTCATGGGCCAGGTCAGGGCGGCCAAGCGGGCGCTCGCCTCGGTGACCAGCGAGCCCGGCGAACTGCTCGCCCGGACGAACGACCTGCTGGTGTCCCTGGGCAGCGGCCTCTTCGCCACCTGCACCTTCATGCGGCTCGACCCGGAAACCGGAATCCTGGAGAGCGCCCGGGCCGGCCACGTCCCGTTCGTCTGGGCCACCGCCGACGGAAAGTCGGGCATCGGCGAGGACGAGGGCGGACCGCCGCTCGGTATCGAACCGGGCGTCGAGTATCCGGTCACCCGCTTCCGGCTCGCCACCGGCGGCATGTTCGTACTGCTCACGGACGGGGTGGTGGAGGGGCCGTCGATAAGCATCGACGAGGGGCTCGACCAGGTGGTACGCCTCGCCGGTGTGGCCGCCGTGGCCGGTCTGGAGGCGCAGGCGCTGGCCGCCGCCGTGATCAAGGGCGCGGAACGGGTGGGGCACGAGGACGACGCGGCCGTCCTGGTCGTGGGCCACGACGGCCTCGACTCCACGCCGTAGGAGAACCGGCAGCCCGCCCGGCACCGGCCCGCCGGGTCGGCCATGGGTGTCCCTCGCCTGGCCGACCCGGCCGCCTCGGTGTCTGATGGCTGCTGTGGTGGGTATCCAGGAACTGCGCCGACCGGCTGTCCTCGCCCTCCGGACGCTGGCCGTGGCCACCTGCTACTACGCGGGAGGGCAGCTGGGCCTGCTGCGCCGGCTCACCGTCGAGGGCGCCGTCGTCACCCCCCTCTATCCGCCGACCGGCGTGGCCGTGGCCTGTCTGCTGGTCTTCGGCCTGGGCTGTGGGCCGGGCATCGTGCTCGGCGCCTTCTTCGTCATCGTGTCGATCACCGAGCCCGCGCCCGACACCGTGGGCATTCTCGCGGGCAACACCGCCGGGCCTGTCTGCGCGTACCTGATGCTGCGCCGGGTCGGCTTCCGCAGCGACCTGGGCCGACTGCGGGACGGCATCGCACTGGTGTTCCTCGGGGCGCTCGCCGCCATGCTGGTCAGCTCGACCATCGCCGTGGTCACGCTGATGCTCGCCGGCAAGTTCGACCCGGGCAGCTTCTGGCCGATCTGGTTCGCCTGGTGGGCCGGCGACGCGATGGGCGTCCTGATCGTCACCCCGTTCCTGCTGGTGCTGCTCGGCGCTCGCTGGCCCCCGCCCATGGCCCGCTGGAAGGAGGTCCTGGCCCTCGCCGTCGTCGCCGCGGTCCTGGTCCCGGCGGCCACGCACAGCACCATGAGCGCGCTGTTCCTCGTCTACCCACTGCTGGTCTGGGCCGCGCTGCGGTTCCGGCTCGCGGGGAGCACGCCGTGCGCCCTGTTCACGTCGGTCATGGCCACGATCGCCGCGACGGACCATGTCGGCGCGTTCGCCAGGCTGTCCCAGGTCGAGGTGATGCTGAAGCTGCAGCTGTTCAACGGCGCGATGGCCCTGACCACGCTGCTGCTCTCGGCCGTGATCACCGAACAGCGCAACACCAGGCTCTCCGTCGAGGAGGCCTGCCAGGAACTGGCCGAGGCCCTGGAGCACCTCACCGCCCATGACACACCGGGGGCACGTGCCCCGGCGGAGACGGAGAGGCTGCGGCCCGGACGCGACGAACGGTGACCGGGCAGCCGCCCGGTCACCGTTCGTCGCGTATACAGGTACCGGCCCCCGTCGTCAGACGGTGCCGCTCGCCGTGATCTTGACCGCGGCCTTGGGGGAACCGCTGCGGGTGCCGTAGCCCTCGATCTTGTCGACGAGGTCGGAGCCCTCGACGACCTCGCCGAAGACCACGTGCTTGCCGTCCAGCCACGGGGTCAGCACGGTGGTGACGAAGAACTGCGAGCCGTTGGTGTGCGGGCCCGCGTTGGCCATGCTCAGCAGGTACTTGCGGTCGTGCTTGAGCTGGAAGTTCTCGTCCTTGAACTTCTCGCCGTAGATGCTCTTGCCACCGGTGCCGTCACCGCGCGTGAAGTCACCGCCCTGGAGCATGAACTCGGGGATGATCCGGTGGAACGACGAACCGGCGTAGCCGAAGCCGTGCTGCCCGGTGGCGAGCTCGCGGAAGTTGCGGGCCGTGTCGGGCACCACGTCGTCGAACAGGTGGAACACGATCCGGCCGGCCGGCTCGTTGTTGATCGAGATGTCGAAGTAAACGTTGTCGCTCATGCAGGTCAACCTATCGCGAACCGCCCCCCGGTCCCTCCCGCGGGGCCGAACGGCCCGGGGTGTCGGGTCCCGGGGACGGCTCAGCCGCTCACCAGCGCACGCAGCAACTCCCGGCCGACCGGCCAGTCACCGAGCCCGCTCGCGGAGTTGAGGTGCCCGTGCGCGCCGACGGAGTGCCGGGGCGCCTGCCAGGCCGCGGCCAGTGCGGCGGAGGCCGAGGGCCCGCCGTACGGGTCGTCGTCGCTCGCCACCACCACGGCGGAGCACGGCAGCGGGCGGGCGGACAGCCCCAGGAACGTCGGCGCGGCCGCACGCGGGAACGCCGGGCCCCGCGGATCCGGCGGCGCGGACAGGAACGCCGACACCCCCTCGGGTCGCGCCCGCGCCAGCCACTCGGCCGCCGCCCAGCAGCCGAGACTGTGTGCCACCAGGACCACCCGGCCGCCCCGCGCCGCCGCGCGGACGTAGGCGGCCTGCACCGCGGCGACCCAGTCCGGCAGCTCGGGCCGGCTCCACGACCCCGGTGCGATCCGCACGGCCGCGTGCCCCCACGCCGCCTCCCACCGGCTCTGCCAGTGCTCGCCGTCCGAACCGTCGATCCCGGGGATGATGATGTACGCGACCACCGCCGACCGCCCTTTCCTTCGTGGCCCCGGACTTCAGGGGCCCCCTCCTGGGGGCGATTCTGGATGAACCAGCGGCGACGGCGGGGTCGTGCAGGTGATCCATAAGAAAGTGGGGACGACGACGATGGAATCACTCGACGAGATCGACCGCGCGATCCTGGACCTGCTCCAGACAGACGGGCGGCTCACCGGGGCCGAGGTCGGGCGGCGGGTCGGGCTCTCCCAGCCGGCGGCGGGCGCCCGGATCCAGCGGCTGGAGAAGAGCGGTGTCATCACCGGCTACCGGGCCGTCGTCGCCCCCGCCGCGCTCGGGCTGAACATCCACGCCGTCGTCCGGCTGCGCACCACGCACGCGCACCTGCCGAAGGCGCTCGCCCTGGCCGCCGGCATCCCGGAGGTCGTCTCGACGCTCCGGGTCACCGGCGAGGACTGCCTGTTCCTCGACGTGCACTGCACGCACGCCGAACGCCTCGAAGAGGTCGTGGACTCCCTCGCCCGCTACGGTCCGGTCACCACGTCCCTCGTCCTACGCGCCTACCCACCCAAGCCGCTGCCCACGGCGCCCTAGGGGAGTCCTGTCCCCCTAGTACCTCCTGCCCAGCCGCTCCAGCACGGCCTGGGCCATGGCCGCCTCGCCCTTGGCGTTGGGGTGGACGGGGGCCGCCGGTGAGGTCGGCTGGAGGGGCTCGATCCAGCGGTCGGCGGGGGCCTTGCACGCGTCGTGGCCGACGGTCGGGCCGTAGGTGTCCACGTACCGGGCGCCGTTCCAGGCGGCGACCAGCCGCAGCATGAGGTTCAGCCGCTTGCCGGTGTCCCGGAGGTAGGGGAAGTCCTTGGCGGCGAAAGGCATGGTCGGGTAGCAGCCGCTGCCGTCGTCGGGCAGCAGGTCGGGGTAGCCGACGACCAGGATCCGGGCGTGCGGGGCCCGGACGCGGACGGCCCGCAGCACCTTGTCGACCTTCGGCGCGGTCTGCGCGATGTTCAGCGTGAGCTGGTCGGTGCCGGACGCGTTGTAGTACTGCTGGCAGGGGTTGCCGGTCAGGTCCTTGGAGCTGAGGGCCGCGCAGGTGCCGATGACGGAGCTGAACCCCACGTCGTTGCCGCCGATCTGGACCGTCACCAGGTCGGTGTCCCGCTGCACGGCGTCGAGCTGCGGGCCGTTGGTGCCCTGCGCCTTCCACATCTCCGCGGTCGTCGCACCGGAACAGCTCACGTCCTTGAACGCGCTCACCTGCCGGGCCGCCGCCACCAGCGAGGGGTAGTTGTGGTCGGAGCGGGCACAGTTCGCGTCGACCTGCGTCGGGATGAGGGGCCCCGAGGTGTAGGAGTCGCCGAGCGCGACATAGCTCGTGCCGCGGTCGTGGCCGGGGCCGCCGCCGTGTGCCGCGGCCGGTGTCGTGGACGCGGCCACCAGGGCGCAGCCCCCCAGCGCCGCCGCCACGGTGGCCCTACGCCGGTGCCGTCTCGCCGAATCGTCCGACGGGGTGCCGTACGCCATGGAAATCCCCCCTGCAACGAGGACGCGCACGGAACCGGTCCCGACGGGCGGCCCGTACGCGTGTGTCGGGCTCTGTATACCGCCCGGTAGGAGTCCGTAGCCAGAGGTCGGACGCAATGAACTTGATCGAGTAACTGCCCCTGCCGGCGCGGCGGTTCGGGCCGGCGGAGGACCGGGGGGCGCTCTCCGCGATTGAAGCTGGAAACCGATCGGTTTACGATGGGGGCCGTGCGTCGGAAACCGATCGGTTTCCAGTCTTCGTCCACGTCTGGAGTGTGAGTGTCATGACCGCGATCAAGGGCTCTGTCGTCCTCGTCACCGGCGGCAGCCGAGGCGTCGGAAAGGCGCTGGTGGAAGGCTTGTATGCACGCGGCGCGGGCAAGGTCTACGCCACCGCCCGCGACCCGCGGACCGTCGCCCACCCCGATGCCGTGCCGCTGGCCCTGGAGGTGACCGACCCCGCCTCCGTGGCCGCCGTCGCCGAGCAGGCGCAGGACGTCACCGTGCTGATCAACAACGCCGGGGTCGCCACCGGAACCCGCTTCCTGACCTCCTCGCTGGACGAGATCCGCCACGAGTTCGAGATCAACTTCTACGGCCCGTTGCTGGTCGCCCGTGCCTTCGTCCCGGTCATCGAGCGCAACGGCGGCGGCCACATCCTGAACGTCCACTCGGTCCTGTCCTGGTTCGCCGAGGGCGGCGCCTACAGCGCCTCCAAGTCGGCGCTCTGGTCGCAGACCAACAGCCTGCGCCTGGCGCTCCAGTCGCGCGGCATCGGCGTCACCGGACTGCACATGGGCTATGTGGACACCGACATGACGGCCGGTGTGGACGGCCCCAAGGCGAAGGCCGAGGACATCGCGGCGGCCGCCCTGGACGGCATCGAGTCGGACGCGTACGAGGTGCTCGCCGACGACATCACCCGCTGGGCCAAGGGTGCCCTGTCCGGCGACCTCGCCGCCATGTATCAGCAGCTCGCCGGGTGACGGGATCCCGGAACCTGGTGGGCAGTTGGAAATTTCCAGTGACCCAGGGCTTGTCCCCGGGTTGCCTCATCACTTAAATCAAATCCTGAACTAAGCAGTGGGGTGCGCCGGTTGCGCGTACCCCGTGCCAACCTCAGGAGCCGCTGATGAGACTGAGATCCCTGGGCGTAGCGCTCGCCGCCATGGCGGCGCTGCTCGCCCTGCCCACCGCGCACGCGCCGGCGGCGCAGGCCGCCGACGCCCCGTTGTCGCAGGGGAAGACGGCCACCGCCTCTTCCGAGGAGAACGCCGGGACCGCCGCGGGGAACGCGGTCGACGGCAACACCGGGACCCGCTGGTCGTCGTCCTTCTCCGACGACCAGTGGCTCCAGGTCGACCTCGGCGCCACCGCCACGGTCAGCCAGGTCGTCCTCAACTGGGAGACCGCGTACGGAAAGGACTACAAGGTCCAGATCTCCGCCGACGGCAGCAGCTGGACCGACCTCAAGTCGGTGACCGGCGGGGACGGCGGCACCGACACGCTCGACGTGTCGGGACAGGGCCGCTACGTCCGGATGCTGGGCGTGCACCGCGCCACCCAATGGGGCTACTCGCTCTGGGAGTTCCAGGTGTACGGCACCACCACCGGTACGCCCCCGGTCCAGGGCGGCGGCGACCTCGGCCCGAACGTGATCGTCGTCGACCCGTCCACGCCGAACCTCCAGGCGAAGTTCGACTCCGTCTTCGCCCAGCAGGAGTCGGCCCAGTTCGGCACGGGCCGCTACCAGTTCCTGCTCAAGCCGGGTACCTACAACGGCATCAACGCCCAGATCGGCTTCTACACCTCGATCTCCGGGCTGGGCCTCAACCCCGACGACACCCAGATCAACGGTGATGTCACGGTCGACGCGGGCTGGTTCAACGGCAACGCCACCCAGAACTTCTGGCGCTCGGCCGAGAACTTCGCCATCACGCCGTCCAACGGCACCGACCGGTGGGCCGTGGCTCAGGCGGCCCCCTTCCGCCGTATCCATGTCAAGGGCGGCCTCAACCTCGCCCCGAACGGCTACGGCTGGGCCTCCGGCGGGTACATCGCCGACTCGAAGATCGACGGCACCGTCGGCCCGTACTCCCAGCAGCAGTGGTACACCCGCGACAGCTCGGTCGGCGGCTGGACCAACGGCGTCTGGAACATGACCTTCTCCGGAGTCGAGGGCGCCCCCGCCACCAACTTCGACAGCGGCCCGTACACCACGCTGGACAACACCCCCGTCTCGCGTGAGAAGCCGTTCCTCTACCTGGACGGCGGCGCCTACAAGGTCTTCGTCCCGGCGAAGCGCACCAACGCCCGGGGCGTCTCCTGGCCGGCCAACGCGGGCACCTCCATCCCGCTGGACCAGTTCTACGTCGTCAAGCCCGGCGCCACCGCCGCCACCATCAACCAGGCCCTCGCCCAGGGCCTCAACCTCCTCTTCACCCCGGGCATCTACCACCTCGACCAGACCATCAACGTCACCCGCGCCAACACCGTCGTCCTCGGGCTCGGACTCGCCACCCTGGTCCCGGACAACGGCGTCGACGCCATGCACGTCGCCGACGTCGACGGCGTGAAGCTCGCCGGGTTCCTCATCGACGCGGGCACGGTCAACTCCGACACCCTGCTCCGGATCGGCGACCCCGGCTCCACCGCCGACCACTCCGCCAACCCCACCACCATGCAGGACGTGTTCGTCCGCATCGGCGGCGCCGGCCCCGGCCTCGCCACCAACTCGGTCGTGGTCAACAGCAACAACGTGATCATCGACCACACCTGGCTCTGGCGCGCCGACCACGGCAGCGGAGTCGGCTGGGACACCAACCGCGCCGACTACGGCCTGCGCGTCAACGGCAACGACGTCCTCGCCACCGGCCTGTTCGTCGAGCACTTCAACAAGTACGACGTCTACTGGAACGGCGAACGCGGCCGCACGATCTTCTTCCAGAACGAGAAGGCGTACGACGCCCCGAACGCCGCCGCCATCACCCACGACGGCGTCGTCGGATACGCGGCCTACAAGGTCGCCGACACCGTGACCACCCACGAGGCCTGGGGCCTGGGCAGCTACTGCAACTACACGGCCGATCCGACGATCGTGCAGTCCAACGGCTTCCAGGTGCCGACCGGCTCGGGCATCAAGATGCACGACCTGCTGGTGATCTCCCTCGGCGGCATGGGCCAGTACGCCCATGTCGTCAACACCACCGGATCGCCGACCTCGGGCACCAGCACGACCCCCTCGAAGGTGACGCAGTTCCCGTAGCCGGTCAGGCCGCCGCCTTCTTCTCCCGTGCCGGATACCGCAGCAACAGGCGTCGCGCGGGCCGCTCCACGCCCTCGTAGAGGAGCCAGGAAAGGCCCAGCGACACGGCGAAGGCGACGGCGGCGGCGGCCGCGCCGGTGACCAGGTCGAAGCGCGGACGGGTGCCGAGCAGATGGGTGCCCGTCCGCAGCACCAGCAGATGGACCATGTAGAACGCGAACGACAGTTCGCCCAGGCGTACCAGCCACCGGCGGCGCCACAGCGAGGGCAGGCCGCGCAGGTCGGCCTGGGCCGCCGCCGGGATGAGCAGCGCGAAGCCCGTGATGGTGCAGGCGGTGGCCGCGTAGCCGTCGGTGTCGACCTGTGGGACCAGGAAGTAGCCGATGACCGCCAGCGCGAGCGAGGCCTCCAGGCCGGGGCCGCGCCAGCGGCCGAGCAGCACCAGCCGGGCGGTGGCCGCGCCGAGCACGAACTCGGGCAGCCGGGCGGCCGGGAAGGAGCTGATCGGCTGGTCCCACCACTGATGGCTGTCCGTCCAGGCCAGCGCCAGCACGGCCAGCAGGGACAGCGCGGCCAGCGCCGTGGCGCCCCGCCCGCCGAGGCGGCGCAGCAGCAGCGCCAGCAGCGGGAAGGCGGCGTAGAAGAAGGCCTCGCAGGCGAGCGACCAGCTGACCGGGTCGAGTGTCTGCCACCACGGGCGCCACCAGGAGTGCACCAGGAAGACGTCGGCGAGGCCCTGGAGGAGGGTCGGCCTCGGCTGGCGGGGCAGCGTGAGCATCATGACCAGCGCGATGCCGACGGTCACCAGATGCACCGGGTAGACCCGGGCGACCCGCCGCCACCAGAAGCGCGGTGCCCGGTCGCCCGGCCGCGCGGACCACATCAGCACGAACCCGGAGAGCACGAAGAAGAACGACACCCCTGAGGCACCGGCCTCGAATCCCCAGTCCATGAGCCGGCCGCCGGTGCCGCCGAAATAGCGGAAGTTGTGCACGTGCAGCCCGAAGACCAGCACCGCGGCCATCCATCTGAGCCCGGTGAGGGACGGCAGCGAGGGGGCCGGGGCGGCCGGCCGGGGACGGGAGGGTGGCGCGGCGGCCGAAGCGGTGGAAAGGGCCTTGGTCGCCGTCGTCATCGAGTCACCTGCCGGAGGGTTGGCGCATGGAGCATGAAACGGAGCGTTGCCCGTTCCGCATGTTTCATTCCGGCCCCGTACGAAACATCACACCAACGCCGAGGAGCGGCCTCGGCCATACGGGCCGCAGCGGCCGGACGGGCGAGTGCGACCCTACCCGGACGGCCGACACGGTCCGTGGTCCCCGCAGCACCCTGCGCACCCGGGTGTGACGCCCCGGCCCGTGCCTTTGGGCGGTGGACGGTATGCCGAAACACGGCGGCACGAACGGATGACTCGTCCGGTACGGAGTTGACGCCCGCTACCGGGCGGACGGTGTGGCGGCGGCGCTCGCCCGGTCCTCGGACGGTGTGGCACGGACCGCCGACGGGGGCGACGACGGGGCCATCGACCGGGGCGACGACGTGCCACGCGTGGGCGCCTGTGAGGTGTCGCTCCTCGTGGGCGCGGCGCTCGGACTCGGACTGGCGGGCGCCGGAGACGTCGAGGGGCGGTGCGGTGCGGCGGGGCTGGAGGCCGGCGGTGCGAGAGGGACCCGCGGGGTCGTCGGCGCCGTCGGCCCCGCCAGGAGCAGGGGCAGTGCCACGAGGGCGGCGACGGCGCAGGTCACCCCGGCTCCGGCGGCGGCGCGGACCAGCCGGCGGCGACTCGCGGCACGGCGGATCTCCTGGTAGCGGCCCGGCGGCGGGCCGAGATGAGCGGTGGGCGGTCGCAGGATGACCGCGAGGGGATCGTCCGGGCCGTCGAACTCCGGCTCGTCGTCAAAGCGTGTGGTCAAGGCTTCTCCTCAGATGGCCGCGGAGCAGTTCTCGGGCCGCGTGCAGATCGGCCTTGACGGTTCCTTCCTTGCGCCCGGTCAGCTCGGACACCTCCCGGATCGGCATGTCGGCGTAGTAGTGCAGCAGGATCGGCACCCGCAGCCGCTCGGGCAGCGACTGCACCAGCAGCCGTACCGAGGGGTCCGTCTGCTCGGTGTGCGGGCGGGTCGCGGCCTCCGAACCGACGCGGCGCACGGCCCGGCGCTCACGCTCCAGCTTGCGCCAGTGGTCCCGGACGATATTCGCCGCGGTGACATAGAGAAAGCCGCGCGGCTCCTCCACCGACGTCCACCGGGCCCACAGCCGGGTGAACGCCTCGGAGGCGATCTCGTGCGCCGTCTCGTCGTCGTCGACCAGACGGCGGCACCAGCCGGCCAGGCGGGGATACAGGGCGGCGAACAGCTCGGACGCCGCCTTGTCACGGGACCGTTTCAACGTTCTCCATGGTCGAAGGGGTTCGCCCGGGAGGACGCGGGACCGACGGCGTACGTTCCACCGGTCCCGCGCCCGTTCCGGCGGGTCAGGATGTGGTGCCGGTCAGCGCGGCGAAGACGATCACGTTGTCGAGGTAGCCGTGGCCGCTGCGCGGGCCGCCGCAGGTGATCAGCCGCAGCTCCGGGCGGTCCACGTTCCCGTACACGTCCTTCGTCGGGAACTCGGCCTTGGCGACCGTACGCACCTCGCCGACGGTGAACACCGCCGACGTGCCGTTCTCCAGACGCGTCACGACCTCCTCGCCGCGGCGCAGCTCCGCGAGACGGCGGAAGACGCCGTCCCCGTAGGTGCCGACCGTGACATGGCCGAGGATCACCGACGGGCCGACCTGCCCCGGTGTGGGGGAGTAGCGGTACCAACCCGCCCGGTCGTGCGCGGTGATCGGCGGCACCTGAACCGTGCCGTCGGCCGCGAGGCCCAGCGCCAGCAGCGGGGTGTCGACCCCGATCGCCGGGATGCGCAGCCGGACCGGTACGGAGCGGCCGAGCGCGGTGGGCGTCGCGGACGTGGCGGACGCGGTGGACGGCGAGGCCGACTGCTTCCGGGGGGCCGCCGTGGCCGTCCGGTGCGGTGCCTCGCCGCCGCAGCCCGCGAGCAGCGAGGCCGTCGCGGCGGTGACGAAGGCGCGCCTGGAGAGCGAGGTCATTCCCCGGTCGCCCGGCGGCGGACGGTGAACAGCACCGCGCCCGCGGCGAGCGCGACGGCCGCCGCGCCGCCGCCGACCAGCGCGCCCTCGGATCCGGAGCCCGACGACGACTCCGTCACCCCGGTGTCGGGCGCCCCCGCGGGCACGGCCGCGACCTGGCCCCGCTGCCGTGCCGGCGCCGGGGTCGCCACCCGGGTGGGCGCGGCGGACGGTACGGCGGACGGTTCCTCGGAGGGGACGGCGGACGGCGCCGCGGACGCGACGACGGTGGGGACCGGGCTCGGAGCGGTGCCGTCGGCGAACGCGGGCACGGTGCCGCCGAGCACGGCGGTGCAGGCGAGTGCCGTGGCGCTCAGGACAGTTCGGCGCATGGGGCGCATGAAGACGCTCTCTTTCGTCGGCCCGCCGTGGTCGGGGCGGGCTGGGTTGCGAATCGAGCGGAGAGACGAGCCGGCCCCGCGGCAGGTTGTAAAGAGATGGCAAAGCTGTACGGCGGTGGGAGGCCGGAGGGATGGGGGTTGTCCGGATCTGGGCCAAACTTGAACTGCTTGTTTTCTTGAATCACTCGTGTTTTTGAGGATAGGTTGGCGCCATGACCGCATCCCAGCCCCCGACGACCGCCGAAGAGCTGCGCGGTGCCGGCCTGCGGGTGACGGCCGCCCGTGTCGCGCTGCTGGAGACCGTCCGCCACGGCGACCACCTCGACGTCGAGACGATCGCCTCGGGTGTCCGCGAGCGGGTGGGCCACATATCGCTTCAAGCCGTGTACGACGCGCTGTACGCGCTCACCACGGCAGGACTCATACGCCGTATCGAACCGGCCGGCAGCCCCGCCAGGTTCGAGGGACGCGTCGGCGACAACCACCACCACGTCCTGTGCCGGTCGTGCGGTGCCGTCGCCGACGTCGACTGTGCGGTCGGCGAGGTTCCTTGCCTGACCGCATCGGACGCCCACGGCTTCGTGATCGACGAGGCCGAGGTCATCTACTGGGGTCTGTGCCCCGCCTGTACCACCGTCAGCAGTTCCTGAGTACGCAGTTCCCGAGTACGCAGTTCCTGAAGGCGTAGTTCATGAATACGCAGTTCCTGAGTACCTTGATCCGCCCATTCCGGAAGGATTTCCCCCATGTCTGAGACCCAGGAGAACGCCGCGGGCCAGTGCCCGGTCGCGCACGACCGCGCCCCGCACCCCACGCAGGGCGGCGGCAACCGCCAGTGGTGGCCCGAGGGGCTCAACCTGAAGATCCTTGCCAAGAACCCCGCCGTCGCGAACCCGCTCGGTGAGGGCTTCGACTACGCCGAGGCGTTCCAGGCCCTCGACCTCGCGGCCGTGAAACGGGACATCGCCGAGGTGCTCACCACCTCGCAGGACTGGTGGCCGGCCGACTTCGGCAACTACGGCCCGCTGATGATCCGCATGGCCTGGCACAGTGCGGGCACCTACCGCATCTCCGACGGCCGCGGTGGCGCCGGTGCGGGCCAGCAGCGCTTCGCCCCGCTCAACAGCTGGCCGGACAACGGCAACCTGGACAAGGCGCGCCGTCTGCTGTGGCCGGTCAAGAAGAAGTACGGCCAGGCCATCTCCTGGGCCGACCTCATGATCCTCACCGGCAACGTGGCCCTGGAGTCGATGGGCTTCGAGACCTTCGGCTTCGGCGGCGGCCGCGAGGACGTCTGGGAGCCGGAGGACGACGTCTACTGGGGCCCCGAGAAGGTCTGGCTCGACGACCAGCGCTACACCGGCGACCGTGACCTGGAGAACCCGCTGGGCGCCGTCCAGATGGGCCTGATCTACGTCAACCCGGAGGGCCCCAACGGCAACCCGGACCCGATCGCCGCGGCCCGCGACATCCGCGAGACGTTCCGCCGGATGGCGATGAACGACGAGGAGACCGTCGCCCTCATCGCCGGTGGCCACACCTTCGGCAAGACCCACGGCGCCGGCCCCGCGGAGAACGTGGGCGCCGAGCCCGAGGGTGCGCCGATCGAGCAGCAGGGCCTGGGCTGGAAGAGCACCTACGGCAGCGGCAAGGCCGGCGACGCGATCACCAGCGGCCTGGAGGTCACCTGGACCACCAAGCCGACCCAGTGGAGCAACGATTTCTTCGGCATCCTCTTCGGCTACGAGTGGGAGCTGACCGAGTCTCCGGCCGGCGCCAAGCAGTGGGTGGCCAAGGACGCCGAGGCGATCATCCCCGACGCGCACGATGCGTCGAAGAAGAAGCTCCCGACGATGCTCACCACCGACCTGTCGCTGCGCTTCGACCCGATCTACGAGCCCATCTCCCGCCGGTTCCACGAGAACCCGGAGGTCTTCGCGGACGCCTTCGCCCGCGCCTGGTACAAGCTGACCCACCGTGACATGGGCCCGAAGTCCCTCTACCTCGGCCCGGAGGTCCCGGCGGAGACGCTGATCTGGCAGGACCCGCTGCCCGAGGCCGAGGGCGAGGTCATCGACGCCGCCGACGTCACGGCCCTCAAGGCCAAGCTCCTCGACTCCGGCCTCACGGTCTCGCAGCTGGTCTCCACCGCCTGGGCGTCGGCCTCGACGTACCGCGGCAGCGACAAGCGCGGCGGTGCCAACGGCGCCCGGATCCGCCTGGAGCCGCAGCGCGGCTGGGAGGCCAACGACCCCGACCAGCTCGCCCAGGTCCTGCGCGTCCTGGAGAGCGTCCAGCGGGAGTTCAACACCGGTGCCAAGAAGGTCTCCCTGGCCGACCTGATCGTCCTCGGCGGTGCCGCCGCGGTGGAGAAGGCCGCCAAGGACGCCGGTGTCGACGTCGAGGTGCCCTTCACCCCGGGCCGTGTCGACGCGACCGACGAGCACACGGACGCCGAGTCCTTCGCGGCCCTGGAGCCGACCTCGGACGGCTTCCGCAACTACCTCGGCAAGGGCAACCGCCTGCCCGCCGAGTACCTGCTGCTCGACCGCGCCAACCTGCTCGGCCTGAGCGCCCCCGAGCTGACCGTCCTGGTCGGCGGTCTGCGCGTCCTCGGTGCCAACCAGGGCGGTTCGAAGCACGGTGTCCTCACCGAGACCCCGGGCGTGCTGACCAACGACTTCTTCGTCAACCTGCTCGACATGGGCACGACCTGGAAGTCGACCTCCGAGGACCAGTCCACCTTCGAGGGCCGCGACGCGAGCGGCGCCGTGAAGTGGACCGGCACCCGTGCCGACCTGGTCTTCGGCTCCAACTCCGAGCTGCGTGCGGTGGCCGAGGTCTACGCGAGTGACGACGCCAAGGAGAAGTTCGTGAAGGACTTCGTCGCCGCCTGGACGAAGGTCGCCGACGCGGACCGGTTCGACCTGGTCTGAGCCGTCCGGCCCGGCTGACACAGCGAGCCCGACAGCGCGAGCCCGGCGCAGGACGCCCGGGCCGGCCCTCACCGGCCGGCCCGGGCGTCCGTGCGTGTACGGGGGCTTTGCTTTGCGGGTGCGGGCTTTACGGTCCAACTGCCCGTAGTTTGCTGCACATCGGCGGTTCTTTACCCCACCATGACCTCGACTCCCGCTGTTCATATGGCCTTCGCAGACTCTGCACGTCCTGACCCACCCCTCGTCCAGGCCGCCAGCGGGAGATCCGAGCATGAGTCACGGTCACAGACACGATCACGGTCACCACCACCATCACCACCACACGGACGGCGCCGACGCCTCGTCGCTGCCGCCCGCCCTCGATCTGTCCGTCCCCGACGAGGAGCTGACGCCCGGTCAGCTCTCCCGGCGTTCGATGCTGCGCCGCACCGGCCTGCTCGGCGCGGGCCTCGCCGCCGGCAGCGTCCTCGGCGGCGCCGGCCAGGCCGCGGCGGCCACCTCCGCCTCGCTTTCCCACGGCGGCGGCCGGTCCGCCGGCTACCTGTGGCTGGCCGGCGACCACCACATCCACACCCAGCACAGCTCCGACGCCAAGTACCGGGTCATCGACCACGTCCGGCAGGGCAACGCGCACGGCCTGGACTGGATGGTCATCACCGACCACGGCAGTGAGACCCACGCCAAGATCGGTGTCGAGAAGGTCAACCCGGACATCGTCGCGGCCCGCGACCAGATCGACGACACGCTGGTCTTCCAGGGCCTGGAGTGGAACATCCCGGCCGCCGAGCACGGCACCGTCTTCGTCCACCCCGGCAAGAACGAGGTCGCCGTCCTCAAGGAGTTCGAGACCTCCTTCGACGGCTCGGTCAAGGGCGCCTCCGCGAGCACCCCCGCCAACGAGGCGCTGGCCATCTCCGGCCTCAACTTCCTCGCCGAGCAGGTCCAGCGCCGCAAGGTCAAGGACGCGCTGTTCCTCGCCAACCACCCGGCGCGCAAGGGCATCGACTCCCCGCACGAGATCCGCGCCTGGCGCGACGCCCAGCCGTCGATCGCCGTCGGTATGGAGGGCGCCCCCGGCCACCAGGCGGGCGGCCTGCCCAAGCCGAACGGTCCCGGCTCCGCGCGCGGCATCTACGACAACAGCCCGAGCGCCGACTCCTTCGCCGGCTACCCCCTGGAGAGCTACCGCACCTGGGGCGGCTTCGACTGGATGACCGCCACTGTCGGCGGCCTGTGGGACAGCCTGCTCGCCGAGGGCAAGCCCTGGTGGATCACGGCCAACTCCGACTCCCACAACGTGTACGCCGACACCGCCGTGCGCGGCCCGAACAGCGACTTCAACGCCAACGGCCGCTACGACGACCCGGTCTACGGCGGTGCCATCAGCCTCACCGACACCGACTTCTGGCCCGGCCAGTACTCCCGCACCCACGTCGGTTCCGCCTCGTTCTCGTACCAGGCGGTCATGGACGGCATCCGGGCCGGCCGCGTCTGGGTCGACCACGGCGGCCTGATCAGCGGCCTCAACGCCCAGCTCCGCTCCGGCTACCGGGCCGTGACCCTCGGTGACGTGCTGCACGTCCGCAAGGGCAGCCAGGTCGACCTCGTCATCGAGATCAGTCTTGCGAACGGCCCCAACTGGGCCCAGTTCGTGCCCACCCTGGCCCGTGTCGACGTCATCCAGGGCGATGTCACCGGAGCGGTCTCCGACAAGGACACCTTCGCCACGCCCGCCACCAAGGTCGTGAAGTCCTTCGAGGTCAACAAGTCCACCGGCACGGTCCGGCTGAGCTACTCCCTCGGCCGCCTCGACAAGCCGGCCTACGTCCGGCTGCGCGGCACCGACGGCAACCGCTCGGCGGTCGGCATCAACGGTGCCGCCGTGGACCCGGCGGGCCCGGCCATCGACGTCCTCGGCGACGCGGACCCGTGGAAGGACCTCTGGTTCTACTCCAACCCGATGTGGGTCCTGCCCGCATGAGCACACCGCACGACCCGTCCGGCGTCCGCTCCGTCATCGGGGTGGACGCCGGTACGGTGACCCTGCGGGAGGCCGATCACCTCATCCACGAGCTGCTGGGACAACTGGCGCTCACCGACGATGTGTTCGCCTGCACCCACCTCCACCGCACCGACGACCGCCGGGGTACGGCGGTGTCGCTCGGCGTCCCGGACCCGGACGCGGTGTGGCGGGAGCTGCCGGCCAGGCTGCCGGAGGGCACCGGCCTCGTCCTGGCCGACCGCGTCCACGGCCCGGACGACGCGGTGGCCGCCGCCCGCCGGGCGGCGCTCGCGCCCCCCACCTCCGGCCGCGCGGTGGTCTACCCCGGCGTGGCACACCTGACCGGCACGGTCACCGTCGCGGACCTGCTCGACCGCACCGCCATCGAGCGCCTGGTCGTGCTCGGTGCCCCGGCCGCCGAACTCCCGGCCGACGCCGAGGTGCTGACCCAGAACCACGTACGCCCGGAGTGGCGCGACGGCACCCTCACCCTCGCCCTGGTCCCGGCGGCGGGCGGCCTGCTGGCTCCCTTCGAGGTCCCCGATCCGACTCCGTGCTGCGCGGACCACAGCTGACGCGCGGGTAATCCCTTAGTGACATGGCCTGGTCAAATCTGTCAGGCTTCCGACTCGCACCACTTCGTAGCGCGTGACCCGTGACCGCTCCCCGGCGCACCCCAGCCGGGCGGGCGGTCTCCGAGCAGGCCGGAATCCCGGCCGGCGTAAAGGAGTTTCGTGTGAGATCGACCCCCCACAAGGCCTTCGTGACCATCGCGTCGGCCATCGCGGCACTCACCGCGGCCCTGCTCCCCGGAAGTACGGCGTCGGCCGCCGACCAGGCGGCCTGCACCCCGTCCCAGCTGATCACCAACGGCGGCTTCGAGAGCGGCACTTCACCCTGGACGCAGTCGTCGACCAGTGTGATCACCAGCCGCTCCGGCCAGTCCGCCCACGGTGGCACCAGCTTCGCCTGGCTGGACGGCACCGGCGCCACCCACACCGACACGCTCTCGCAGAGCGTGACCATCCCGTCCGGGTGCTCGGCCACCCTGACCTTCTGGATGCACATCGACACCGCCGAGACGACCAGCTCGACGGCGTACGACAAGCTCACCGCGAAGATCGGCAGCACCACGCTGGCGACCTACTCCAACCTCGACAAGAACACCGGCTTCGTCCAGAAGTCGTTCGACGTCTCGGCGTTCGCCGGGCAGACGGTGACCGTCGCCTTCACCGGCACCGAGGACTCCAGCCTCCAGACGAGCTTCGTCCTGGACGACCTCGCCCTGGACACCTCGGCCGCCACCACCCCGGGCGACACCACCCGCACCCCGGCGTCGCCCTCGTACACCGTCAGCCTGACCAGCAACTCCAGCGGCACCGGCTGGACCGGACACGAGAGCGTGAGCTTCACCAACGCCTCCGCGACCGCGCTCAGCGAGGTCTACCTCAGGCTGTGGGACAACTACCACGGCACCTGCTCGGCCCCGCCGATCACGGTCAGCAACGTCACGGGCGGCACCGCGGGCGCGCTCTCGGTCGCCTGCACCGCGCTGGAGGTCGCCCTGCCGACACCGCTGGCCCAGGGCCAGAGCACCACGATCGGCTTCGACCTGGGCATCACCGTCCCCAGCGGCGCCGACCGCTTCGGCTACGACGGCGCCTTCAGCATGATCGGCAACGCCCTGCCCGTCCTCGCGGTCCGGGACGGCTCCGGCTGGCACCTGGACCCGTACACCAACAACGGCGAGTCCTTCTACTCCCTCGCCGCCGACTTCAAGGTGACCCTGGACCACCCCACCAGCCTCCTGGTCCCGGCGACCGGCACCTCGGTCGACACCCCCGGGACCAGCGGCCGTACCGTCACCACCGCGACGGCCTCCAAGGTCCGTGACTTCGCCTGGGCGGCCGGGCCGTTCAGCAAGATCTCCGGCACCTCCCCCGGCGGCGTCCCGATCAACATCTACTCCGTCTCGGGCATCAGCTCCTCCAGCGCCCAGTCGATGCTCACCACCGCCAAGTCGGCCGTCGACGCGCACGCCGGCCGCTTCGGGGCCTACCCCTACGGCGAGTTGGACGCGGTCATCGACAACAACTTCTGGTTCGGCGGCATGGAGTACCCGGGCTTCGTCCTCGACCTCGTCAGCACCACCGCGCTCACCCACGAGATCGGCCACCAGTGGTGGTACGGCATCGTCGGCGACGACGAGTACAACAGCCCGTGGCTGGACGAGGCGTTCACCGACTACGCCACCGACCTCGCGCAGGGACTGTCCGGCACCAACTGCTGGAACAGCGTGTCCTGGGCGTCGTCGGCGGAGAAGATCACCAACTCGATGGCGTACTGGGACGCCCACTCCTCCCGCTACTCCACCGTCGTCTACGGCTACGGCAAGTGCGCCCTGCACGACCTGCGCCGCCTCATCGGCGACACCGCCATGACCAACCTCCTGAAGAGCTACGCCAGTTCGCACTGGTACGGGGTCTCGACCACCGCCGAGTTCAAGGCGGCGGCCCAGGCGGCCACCAGCACGGACCTGACGTCGTTCTGGACCACCCACCGCATCGAGGGCTGACCGAAAGGGTTCCATCATTCGGGCGTGGGACGGCCGCTGGTCAGGGCCGTCCCGCGCCCGTCCATGTCCGGCTGACGGGAGATGCTTCCCCAACGGGCAGGAGTGGAGGAACGGGGGTTGTTCCCGAACCGGGCGTACACCGCCGCGTGGCCGAGCGCACCGAGCAGCAGCCTCGGGGCGTCGTCGACAGCGAGGGGCCGCCGGGACATGCCGAACAGATTGAGGAACAGCACCCCGTCGGGAAACCCCGCCCGCGCCGCGTGCGTGGCGCGGATGGCGAACGTGGTCTTCCCCAGCCCGGCTGAGCCGGTGATCAGCCCCACCACTGCGGCCCCGGGCGCGGGTTCGCCGTGCCCGAGACCCTTGATCCAGGCCAGTTCGGCAGCGCGACCGGTGAAGTCGTCGACAGACAGGGGGAGTTAGAGGAGTTGCCTACGGGCGTCGTACGACAGGGAGAGCGCGTCCGCGACGGCGGTCACCGTGCGGTGCTGGGGACCCTTGCTCCGGCCGCGCTCGATGTCCGACAGGGTCGGGGCACGACTCCCGAGGCCTGGGCGAGCTGCTCCAGGGTCAGCCGGGCCGTACGGCGATGGTGCCGCAGCAACTGCGCGAAGGCCGGACGCTCGTCGATCGGCCTGCTCCTACTCGGCCATATGGGTACTTGGACGCTCCTGGCGAAACGGCCCGATCCGGCCCGCTCGCTCTAGGAGTTGGAGGGGGTCTCGTCGCGCAGCCTGCCGATGTGGTTGTAGACGGACGCGCGCGACATCCCCAGTCGGCCGGCCAGCATCGGCACCGCCCGACGAAGCTGGAAGACCCCGCGCTCGTCGAGGGTCTTGAACACCGACAGCCATTCGGCGGTGGCGAGCTGGGTCAGGGGCTTGCCCAGTTGTGCCTCGACCTCGGCGAGCACCGACTCGATGACGGTCTCCGCGTCACTGCCGAAGGTGACGGGCTGCGGTTCCGAGGCGGTCGCCTCGCCGCTGTCGCCTATGACCTCGCTCAGCAGCATCGACGACATCCGCAGCTGCGTCACGTCCAGGTTGATGCAGAGCGCGCCCGTCACCGTGCCGTCGGCGAGGCGCAGCAGCATCGTCGACGACTTCATGACCCGGCCGTCGGGCAGGCGTGTCACGTAGTTGAGCTTGTCCGCGGCCGCCTCTGCCTGTCGTAGCAGCGACAGCCCGATCGCGCTCATCGGGGAGCCCACCTTGCGGTGCGTCACGTCGCCGGCGACCGCGACCACCGAGTGGTCCCCGCGCCGGAAGTCATGCAGGACGACCTCGCAGATCCGGCCGAACGTCGCCTGGATCCCGGTGACCAGCGGCAGGGCGGTGGCCAGCACCCGGTCGGCCTCCGCGTCGTTCTCGGCGGACCGGGAGCCGGGGCCGGTTTCGCTGTCCATCGTGTTCCTCTGCCTCGACGACGCCGTCGTCCCCACGATAACGGTCGCCTTCGACGTGCTCCGTGCCCGAGGGAGGCGTCAGGTGTCGTGCTCGATGATGTGGTCCGCCCGGACGGTGACGACGAGCCGGGGGTTGGTCGCGGTCTCCTGCCAGGGGCGGGCGGCGGCCCGCGTACCGGTACGGGTTGTCGTGGGCGATGATCAGTACGCTGGCACGCGGATCACGCATCAGGTTGAGGTGCTTGACGCGGCCCTCGACCGTGGAGAAGGCGATTCCGTCCTCGGTGGCCGTCACCCAGATCACGCTCTGCTGGGGCGGACCGCCCTCCCGGTCGTGGCCCCCGTTGCGAAATTCGGTCCGGAGGCCAGTTGCCCTGCCAGCTCGGTGAGCCGAGGCATGCCGTGCGGTCCCTTCAGGGCGGGCGCGCTCAGGACGAGGCCGGTGACAGACCTCTGACATGGGGAAAGCCGGAGTCTGTCACCGTCCACGGCCCGAGGGCTCGGACCGCGTCCCGGGTCAGCCGGTGTGCCCCTCACCGTGGCCGTCGTGCGCCGCGCCGTGGTCGAACTTCATCGCCTCCTCGGGCATCACGACGAAGGGCCGCATCATGCCCATGTCCTCGTGTTCGAGGAGATGGCAGTGGTACATGAACCGGCCGTACGCGCCGTCGAACCTGCCCATCACCCGCAGGACCTGACCGCCCGGCACCCGGAAGACGTCCTTGTACCCCAGCTCGTTCGGAGCCAGGGGGAGCTGTGTCGCCGCGTCGAAGGAGATCGGCTTGACCGTGCCGCCCACCGCCGGGTCGAAGCCGGAGACGTCGTAGGCGTCGCGGCCCAGCAGCTGGAAGTCGGCCAGATGGATGTGCATCGGGTGGGTGATCGGCGCGAGGTTGAGGAAGCTCCACTGCTCGTAGGAGCCCTCGGCGATGGTGAAGCCCAGGGCGTCGTTGAAGGTCCGGGAGGTGCTCCGGTACGTCTTCGTCGTGCCGTCGGCTCCGGTGAGCTGGATGACACCCTCGGCGGGGACCTGGACGGAGCCGGGGTCGGTGACCTCGGTCATCTCCCAGATCTCCGGGTGTCCGCCGGCGCCCTTGGTGGCGGGCGGGGTGAGCACGATCAGCCGGTGACCGTGCGGGATGTCGTGCGTGAGCCGGCGGAAGGAGCCGGAGAGCACCTCGGGCAGCTCGAAGGCGTCCGTCCCGCCGTCGCAGTCGACCCGGAACTCCATGACCGCCGGGTAGCGCACGTCACCCGCGGGGTCGGGCACCCCCGGCGCCTGGTTGCGGCCCTTGTTGACCAGCCGGAGCTTCTTCCCCCCGAGGCCCCGGAAGTCGACGAGCAGGTCGAACCGCTCGGCCGGGGCCACGGTCAGCGTCGGCAGCGCGCCGTCGAAGTCGACCGGGACTGGCCGGGGCAGCAGTCCGCCGTCGCTGCCGATCTGGTGCATGACGCCGGGGACCGGGTTGCCGTCCTCGTCGACCAGGACGAGTTCGAAGATACGCGCGTTGGACGCGTTGACGAGCCGGAAGCGGTACCAGGCGTCGGTCACCTCCGCGTACGGCCAGATACGGCCGTTGACCGTCGTGTACGGCCCGGTGAACGGGATGGAGACCGGCTTGCCCGTCTCCGGGTTCTGCTGCTGGACGACCACTGTCTTGTGCAGCAGCCGTCCGTTGAGCCGGCCGTCCTCGTCGGTGTCCAGGTTGCGGTCGGCGAGCAGCAGCGGGATCTCCCGCTCCCCGCACGGCAGGCCGAGCGCGTCCTCCTCGTCGTCACGGACGAGGTAGGTGCCGTACAGGCCCGTGTGCACGTTCCACCGGGTGATGTTCATGGCGTGGTCGTGGTACCACCATTGCACCGCCTGGTGGTCGTTCGGGTACTCCGAGAGCTGGGCGTCGCCGAAGCCGACGGCGTTGTCCGCCCAGCCGTCGTTGCCCCCGCCGGTCTGGGCTCCGTGCAGGTGGGTCACCGTCCAGGCGGGCAGGGCGGCGACGTCCTTGTCCGGCTCGACGCCCTCGCGGCCCGGTTCGGTGCTCGCCTGCGGACGGCCGTCCGTGCGCAGCGGCACCTCCACCGAAGTGACCGGATACTCACTGCCCTTGGGGATCCGGTTGGTCCAGGCGATCCGCACGCGCTGCCCGCGGCGCACCTCGACGGTCGGGCCCGGCACCTGCCCGTCGTACCCCCACATCAGGGTCGGCGGGAGCTGCGGGTGCACACGCACCCAGGTCGGGCGCAGGGCGATCTGTGTCTCGCGCAGCACGTCGCCGGTGCCGAGTCGCAGCACGGGCGGGACGGGCAACGGCGTGACGTACGGCGCCAGTTCCTCCGGAGCCGGTGCCGCTTGCTCCGCGCCGCTCCCGGTGATCCTCTCGATGATGTCGGTCAAGGTACGAACACCCCCGTGTGTTCTGTGGTCCTGTTCCTTCACCCCACAGGACTCCTGACGCATCGCCGAAGTTCCATGAATGCCCCGTTCCGCCCGAAAGGGTGAAAACATTCCGGCCATGCCGTACGCGGAGTTCCCGCGCTCTGCTCCGCCGCCGGTTCAGGAGGCCGCGGACAGCTTCCGGAGCACCCGCTGCCCGTCCTCGGTGCTCTCCTGGCCGAACGGATCGCAGGCGTCGCCCAGGGAGGCCGCGACCCTGCGTACGGTCTCGCGCAGCCAGCGGTGCGCTGGGTCGGCGTGCCGGTTGTGGTGCCAGTACATGGCCTCGACCAGCGGTACCTCCGGGAACGGGGTCGGCACGGCGACGCAGCGCGCGAAGCCGGCGTAGTGGCGGGCCAGCAGCTCGGGCACCAGCGCCACCAGGTCCGTGCCGCCGACCAGGAACGGCAGCGTCGCGAAGCCGGGCGCGCTCACCTGTACGTGCGGTGTGACGCCGAGGGTCTCCAGCTGCCGGTCGGCGTGCGTGAGCTGCTTGCCGAAGGCGGAGGCGGCGTGCGGCATCTCGGCCAGGTCGCGCAGGGTGAGCCGGCCCTTGGCCAGGCGCGGGTTGCCGGGGTCGACGATGCACACGAACCGGTCGCGCATCACGGCCTCGCTGACCCCGGGCAGATGGAAACCGAGCGGCACGATCGTCAGGTCGTGGCAGCGCAGGTTCGACTCCGACTCCGGCCGGCCGGGGACGAGCGGGAGCACGTCGAGCCGGACCCCGGGCGCCTCCTGCGTGATGGCCCGCAGCAGCGGCTCCACGAGCACCGTCATGACGTAGTCGGACATCACGACGGAGAACTGCTGCTCGCTGTCCGCGGGGTCGAAGCGGCGCGTGAGCGACAGTGCCTCCTCGGCCCTGTGGAGGCACGCCTGGATGACCGGGAGCAGCTGTTCGGCGAGTGCCGTGAGTTCGTAGTCACGGCCCACACGCACCAGCAGATCGTCCTTGAAATGCCTCCGCAGCCGGGCGAGGGAGCCGCTCATCGCGGACTGGCTGATGGACAGGCGACTGCCGGCGTGTGTGACGTTCTTTTCCTCCAGGAGCGCTTCCAGCGCCACCAGGAGATTGAGGTCGATCGCGCCCAGGCCCATCCGGCGTCCCCTTCCGGCCTCGTCGTCGAGGCTGTGGTGGAACCGGAGCGTAACGAGCGTCCCGGGCCCGGAAAAGGGCCGGCGGGGAGTTTCCCGGGATCCGGCGGCGGACATGCCGCTCGGCACGGTCCGGGGAGGAGGACCGTGCCGAGCGGGTCAGACAGGGGGTGACGTCAGGCGGCGGTGCGCTGCTTGCGGCGCAGCGTCAGGTACGTGCCCGTGGCGCCGGCGGCCAGGAGGGCGGCCGTACCGAGGCTCACCGGGAGGGTGGGGAACTGGCCGGAGCCGGTGGTGGCGGCCGTGTTCACCATCGCCGGGCCCGGCGTGATCTGCGTGCTGACCGGGGCGACGTGGTGGATCGGGCCCACCGACTTGACGGAGCCGTCCGAGTTCAGCAGCACCTGCTTGTTGTTCGGGTGCCGGAAGTCGAACATGCCGGACAGCGAGCCCGCGGTGGCGTCGAAGGAGCGGTCGCCGATGCGGCCGGTGCGCCAGTTGTTCTCGACGAACTGCGTGATCGAGGCCTGGTTGGTCAGGGTGTGGTCGACCTTGTTCACCTTGCTGTACGGCGAGATGACCAGCAGCGGCTGCCGGGTGCCGGGGCCGCAGCGGTCGGCGTAGCCGCCGGACGCGGCAGGGCCGGACTGGCAGGCCGCGCTGTCCAGGGCCTTGCCGTTGGAGCCGACCGTGCTGTCCTTGGAGCCGTTGCGGGGCTTGACGTACGCGTGGTCGTACCAGCCGTCGGAGTCGTCGTAGGCGACGACGATCGCGGTGGACTTCCACTGCGGCGAGCTCTGGATGGTGTTGATCTCGTTGACCAGGAAGTGCTGCTCGTCGGTCGGGTCCGAGTAACCGGCGTGACCGTCCTGGTACTCACCGGCCTTGAGGAAGCTGACGGCCGGGAGCTTGCCCGCCTTGGCGACCGCGGTGAAGTCGGTCAGGTCGTAGTTGTGGTTCGCCTGGCCGTTGTGGCCGATCTCGTTCACGTTCTTCGGCGCCACGTGGTGCGGGTTGGCCGTCGACTTGTAGTACGAGAACGGGTTGTGGTGCGGGCTGTAGTCGACCACGGAGGCGCCGCCGACGTTGGTGTGCGTGGTGTCGCACTTGGCGTAGGAGCCGGACGTGCCGTTGTAGGCCGTGGACGGACGGAAGCCGCCCTGGAACCAACCCCAGGTCACGTGCTTGGTGTTGAGCAGGTCACCGATGTTCTTGCCCTGCAGCGCCGCCAGCGCGCTGGTGCTGGTGTGGTCCTTGTCGGAGCAGTCGTCGAAGGCCGGGTCGGGGTCGTTGATGACCGTGCCGACACCCTTGGCGTTCGGGGACGCGATGGCGTACGAGTCGGGGGTCGAGGTCTGCTTGCCGGTGACCGGGTCCACGGAGATCGCGCCGTGCGTCTGACCCGAGACCAGGTTGAGCGCACCCGGCGTGGACGGGCCGTAGACCGAGCTGTACGACTTGTCGTTGAGGGCGTAGTGCTGGGCGTAGTTCCACAGCCCCGTGACCGTGTTGCCGTCGTAGTAGTCCATTACCAGGCCGGGCTCGCCGAACAGGCCGCCGCTGCACTTGTCGACCTCGGTGTTCTGGACGAACTGGTCGGCCTTGCCGCCGTCGTAGGCGAGCTGCTCGGGCCCGTAGGAGTGGTTCTGGTCGCAGGTCATCGCCTGCGACGAGGTGAGCCGCTTGGGCAGGTACTGGTTCGGGTTCTTCGTCAGCAGCCCGGCGTGCGTGAGGGTGTCGATGTCCTTCGGCGTGTTCTTCGCCGCCGTGAACTTCGTGCCGTCGGTGTTCGCGGCCTTCGGGTAGGTCGCGAAGTAGTGGTCGAAGGAGATGTTCTCGTCGAACAGCACGACCACGTGCTTGATCGGCGTCGTGGTCGACGAGCCGCCGTGGTGCCCGGCGGGTACGGCGGCCCAGGTGGGCGCGGTGCCGCCGAGGACCGTGAGTGCGGCGGCCCCCGCGAGAGCGCCGAGGCTCCTGATCGCCGTTCGTCTTCCTGTGCTGGCCATGCTGCTTCCCCTCCGGGCATGAACGTCACTGCGTCGTACAGGCAGGGATGCTTCGCCCGCTGCCGGGCGTCGCGGCGGAGCCATGATGGCGTGCGAGTGAACACCGGGTCAGGGATGCTGGGGCAAACCTTGACTGTGTATTGACCGATTGGGCTACGGAATTGCCATGGAGTTGTTCGAACAAGCTCAGGTGAGGAGGGCGCGTCCGTACCAGTCGTTCCTGTCGGCCACACCGGGCAGGGCGTAGAAGTAGCCGCCGCCGAACGGCGAGACGTAGTCGACCAACGGCTCCCCGGCCAGCCGTTTCTGCACGGTCTCGAACTGCCGGGCCAGGTCCTGCTGGTAGCAGCTGAACAGCAGGCCCATATCGAGGTTGCCGTTGCTGTCCATGCCCCGGTCGTAGTTGTAGGCGCGGCGCAGGATCCGCTGCTCGGCGGTGGCCGTGGTACGCGGGTTGGCGAGCCGTATGTGCGCGTCCAAGGGGATGACGTCGCCCTTGGGATCGTCGGCGTAATCGGGCGTGTCGTGCTCGGCGTCGCCGTCCAGCGGAGCCCCGGACTCGCGGGAGCGCCCGAACATCCGCTCCTGCTCGCTGAGGGAGACCCGGTCCCAGAACTCCACCAGCATCCGGATCAGCCGCACCACCTGATAGCTGCCGCCGACCGCCCAGTCAGGCTCGCCGGAGTCCTTGCCGACCCACACCAGCCGGTCCATCTCGCGGGCGCTGCCGGTCTCCGGGTTGGCGGTGCCGTCCTTGAAGCCCAGCAGATTGCGCGGGGTGCCGGACGGGCGGGGCGGGCTGCTGAAGCCGTCCAGCCGCCAGCGGACCTGCATACCGCCCCGGGTGTGCCGGGCGATGTCGCGCAGGGCGTGCAGCACGGTGTCGGTGTCGTCCGCGTGGAGTTGCAGACTGAGGTCGCCGTGGCACCATTCGGGCTTGAGGTCGTCGTCGGGGAAGGCCGGCATGGTCGTGAGCCGACGGGGTCTCAGCCTGCTGAGCCCGTACCGGTCGTCGAAGAGCGAGGCGCCGACGCCGACGGTCACCGCCAGCGCCCCGGACGGCAGTTGCCCGCCGAGGACGCCCGAGTCGGCGGGCGGGGCGGTGATGCCGACCGGGTCGGGGATGCCGCCCGAGGTCAGGAAGCGGGCGCGCTCGGTGAGCGTGTGCAGCAGATCGGTCAGTTCGGTCCGGCTGTCGGCGGTGACGTCGAGGGAGGCGAACACGGTCGTGCGCCGCGGGGTCGCGATCGCGGACTGCTGGCGGGGGCCGTGGAAGGGCGCGACGGCAGGTGTGCCCGTGGTGGTGCCGGCGGCGGTGTCCGCGCTGCCGGGGGCGGCCGCACCTCCGGCGGCCAGCCCCGCACCCGCGAGGGCCGCACCGCGCAGGAAACCGCGCCGGCCCACTCCGCCGGTCTTCTCCATGTCACTCACCGTTGCTCACACCGTCCTCCGCGGATCGCACAGGGTCGCCACCGCCGCCAGCCGCTCCACCAGGTCGTCGAGAACCGCGTCGACGTTCTCGCGCTGCCGGTGGCCGATCCGGTCCAGCGGGGTCCAGGTGCCGTCGTGCTCGAAGCCGTCCAACGTCTTCCCGGCCCGGTCCAGTTCGTTCTCCAGGCCGGACAGGCCGGCGTACCGGGTGGCCAGCAGCGGATGCAGCCGGGACATGACCTCCACCGTGCCGTCCAGGTTGGCGCGGGCGGTGGCGAGGTTGCTGCCGCTGCCGTAGTCGGTGCGGCCGGTCAGCTCGAACTGCACCGTGTTCTCCAGGATCTCGTGCGCCCGCAGCCCCAACTGGGCGGGATCCATCCGGGTCTGCGCCCAGTCGTCGCGCAGCGCGGTGACCGCCTTCAGCAGACCGGCCGCCGGGCCGCGCAGGCCGCCGGCGGACTCGCCGTGCCACAGCCCGTACTCGATACGATGGAACCCGGTGAAGTCCTTGTCGTGCACCCCGTCGGACAGCCCCGCGTCGGTGCCGTTGATCGCTCCGTCCGCGTCGCCGAAGGCGTCGTACGCCGCGCCCATCCGCTCGTACTGCAGGTGCGCGGGCAGCCAGGCGGTGCGGGCGGCGGCGAGGTCGCCGCGGTCGATCGCGTCCCGCAGCGCCGTCGTCAGCCGTACGACGTCGGACAGACCGCTGCCGATCCACTTCTGGTAGGCGAGCGCCGGCGGGATGAGGTCGTGCTCGGTGACCGGGGCGGCGGCCGGACCGCTGCGCCCCTTGCTGATGCGGACCGTGGGCCCGGTGACCGCGTCGGCGTCGTCGGGCACGCACTTGAACGCGAACGCGCCCTTGCCGAGACGGACCGTCAGCTCCCGGGTGGTACCCGGACCGATGTCCTCCACCTCGCCGTAGACGGCCTGGCTCGTCGGATCCTCCAGGAACACCTCGGCGGCGCCGTCGGTCGGGTTGTGCAGGTCGAAGACCTGGACACCGGGCGTCGGCGCGTTCCACCCCCTGCCGCAGCGGCTGGGGGACACCTCCACGGTGGTGTGCCGCGGCCCGGCCGACTCGGCGTGTGCGGGGCGTGAGTCATGGGTGAGCGCCAGGACTCCGGCAACCAGGCATACGACGACGACTCCGACGACCGTCCAGGGACGCAACGACCTCCAGCTGAGGCCGGACAACACCATCCCGAGCTCCCGGGTTCGTACCGTTCGTGATCGCCTCATGTTAGGCAGCCCTTCGTTCTCGAACGGCCGTCCAGGGAAACCCATGACCAAGAGTTCCCTGCCGGTTCACCGGACGTGCAGCGGAGGTGACCGGTGATCGCGCGCTGCTGTGAGCGGGCATCCCGCTCGGCCGTGCCGCGCCCGAGGGCCCGTCGTCCCGGTGAGCCGGGCGCGCGACCGGCGTACCGTCGTGTGTGTGGCGCCCGGCAGTCTCCTGTCCCGTGCGGCCCGTGAGCTCGGCTTGCGCGCCCACGAGGTGATCGCCGACGTGGACCGGCGCCTGCGGCGTGAGCTTCCCGAACTGTGGGAGGACCCGAGCGTGGCCCGGCTCGCCTCCGAGAACATCTCCGAGCACGTCGCCGCCGCCCTGTACGGCCTGGAGCACGCCGTGGACCCCGGCCGCATCGTGCAACCGCCCGCCGACGCGGACCGTGCCCGCCAGCTGGCCCGGCACGGCACGCCGCTCAGCTCGATGCTGCGCGCCTTCCGGCTGGGCGAGGAGATCGTCATCGACTGGCTGCTCGCCGAGCTGCCCCGGCTCAGCGACGATCCCCAGGAGGTCAGCGCGGCGGCCCGCAGGCTGAACGCGGTGTCCACCGTCTACGTGGACCGCACGTCGGAGCGGGGCGTCGCGGTGTTCCAGGAGGAGCGGGACCGGCGGCTGCGCTGGCGGACGGCGATCGTCAACGAGGCGGGCATGCGCATCGGGACCACCCTCGACATCGTCCGCACCACCCAGGAACTGGCCGACCTGGCCACCGAGCGGTTCGCCGACTGCGTCACCGTCGACCTCCTGGATCCCCTGCTCCACGGCCGGGACGCCATGGGCGAGGGCCCGTTCGTACTCCGCCGGGTCGCCCTGGCAGCGGTGGACGGGACGGGTCCGGGGGCGGTGGGGCAGGCACATACCGGGAGTGGTCCGGGGGCGGCGCAGAAGCTGCGGACCGGAAGCGGTCCCGGGGCGGTCGAGGAGCCGCCCGCCGGAACCGGTCCGGGGGCGGTGGGGGAGCCGCACACCTGGAGCGGCTCCGGTGCGGCGCAGCAGGACCTTCACACCTGCCCCGACGGATCGTTCCCGGCGTTCGCGCTGGCCACCGGTCGGCCCGCCCGGCACCACAGCGACGGGCCCCTGGACGCCGGGGAGGTCCACTCCACCCTGACGGTGCCGTTGCGTGCCCGGGGGACCACGCTCGGCGTCGCCGAGTTCGTGCGCTACCGCAACCCCCTCCGCTTCGACGACGAGGATCTGCTCCTGGCCCAGGAGATCGCGGCCAGGGCGGCCGTCGCCGTGGACAACGCCCGCCGCTACACACACGCCCGCGCCACCGCCCTCGCACTGCAGCGCAGCCTCCTCCCGCGGCACGCGCCCCGGCAGTCGGCCGTCGAGGTCGCCTACCGGTATCTGCCGGCCGGCCCCGAGGCCGGGGTGGGCGGCGACTGGTACGACGTGATCCCGCTGTCCGGGGCCCGGGTGGCGCTCGTGGTGGGTGACGTCGTCGGCCACGGCATCCACGCCGCCGCCACCATGGGCCGGCTGCGGACCGCCGTACGCACCCTGGCCGACATCGACCTGCCGCCCGACGAGCTCCTCACGCATCTGGACGATGTCGTCCTGCGGCTGTCCGCCGAGGCCGCCGCCGACCCGGACGCCGAGGCCGACGAGGCGGACTACATCGGCGCCACCTGCCTGTACGCGGTCTACGACCCGGTCTCCCGCTGCTGCACCCTGGCCCGCGCCGGTCATGTGCCGCCCGCCGTGGTGATCCGCGACGGGGAGGCGGACCTCCTGGAGCTGCCGCCAGGCCCGCCCCTCGGCCTCGGCGGCCTGCCCTTCGAGACGGTGGAGGTCGGCCTGCCCGAGGGCAGCCTCGTCGCCCTCTACACGGACGGCCTGCTCGAGGCCCGCGACCACGACGTCGACGTGGGCCTCACCACCCTGCGGGAGCTGCTCGCGCAGCCCGCGCCCTCCCTGGACGCGGTCTGCGACACCGTGCTCGACGCACTGCTGACCGGGCATCCCGACGACGACATCGCCCTGCTCCTCGCCCGCACGCACGGCCTCGGGGCCGACCGGGTCGCCACCTGGGAGCTGGAGGCCGACCCCGCCGTCGTCGCCCGGGCCCGCTCGGACGTCTCCCGGCAGCTGAGCGACTGGGGGCTCGCGGACTTGGACTTCACCGCCGAGCTGGTGGTCAGCGAACTGGTCACCAACGCCATCCGCTACGGCACGGCCCCGATCACCCTGTGCCTCATCCACGACCGCACGCTGCTGTGCGAGGTCTCCGACGCCAGCAGCACCACTCCGCACATGCGCCGGGCGCGGGGGTTCGACGAGGGCGGACGAGGTCTGCTGCTGGTCGCCCAGCTCGCCGACCGGTGGGGCACCCGGCACGCCCGGCACGGCAAGACGGTCTGGGCCGAGCTCGGCGAATCCGCCGCGGTCCCGGCAGCGGCCTTCGGCTAGCCGGGTCGGGCGCGACCTCAGTCGGGTCCGGGCTGTACGAGCTTGAAGAAGAGGCGGGCGGCGGCGCGTTGCGCGGACCGGCGCAGGCGTACCGGAAGCGGTCGGGCCGCGGCGGGCGCGGGGGCGCTGCCGGCCAGGCGGGGGAAGAGGGCTTCGGCGTTGCCGCGGTCGATCGCCGCGAGGGTGCCGGGGCCGACGCCGCTGTCGAGTCCGTTCGCGAAGTACTGGCCCGCGGCGGTGGGCGCGAACGGCCAGTCGCTGCCGAACAGGACGTGTCCGGGGCGGGCGAACGCGAACAGCGTGGGCAGGGCGGCGGGGCTGGAGGAGAGCGCGGTGTCGAAGTGGAAGCCGCGGAGGTCGTCGAGGATGTCGAGGGGGCTGCGTCCGGTGTCGGCGGCGATGGCGACCGCCATGCGGTGGGAGGCGTACGGGACGAAGCCGCCGGCGTGGCTGAGGACGAACCGGATGTTCGGGTACCGGCGTACGACCCCGTTGCGGACGAGCAGGTAGGCGGCGCGGGTGGTGTCGAGGAGGAAGTCGGCGGCGAAGGGCGGGATGCCTTCGACCGCGGGGGCCGGCAGTTCGGCCGGGTGGACGAAGGCGACGGCGTGGTGCTCGTCCAGGACCCGCCACAGGGCGTCCCGGCCGCCGGTGCCGAGGTAGCCGCCGTCGCTGTTGGCGAGCAGGGTCACGCCGTCGGCGCCGAGCTCGGTCAGGGCCCGCTCGGCCTCCTGGGCGGAGGCGGCGGCGTCGGGCATGGGCAGGGTGGCGAACCAGCCGAAGCGGCCCGGGTGGAGGGCGGGGAGCGCGGCGGCGAAGTCGTTGAGGCGCCGGGCCAGTCCGGCGGCTTCGCCGGGGTCGGCGAGGAAGGCGGTGCCGGGGGTGGAGACGGACAGGATCGCGGTCTCGGTGCCCAGCAGGTTCATGAGCTCCAGAGCCGCCTCGGGGCTCCACTCGGGCAGGGCGCGGCCGCCCGCTTCGGTGATGCCGGACCTGGCGAGGGCGTCCCGGTAGAAGCCCGGGACGAGGTGCTGGTGGACATCGATCCGGCGGGGTGACGTGGTCATGGGGCTGGCCCTCGGCTTTCTCGGTACCGGCGACCGCCGCGACGGCCCTTGACCGTCCCTTACGGCGTGCTTACCGTAGCGTTCATTCCAATTGGAGTGGACGCTACAGCAAAGAGCCGTGACAGGAACGACAGCGAGGTGGCTTGGTGACCGGGATCAGCTCCGAGAACAGGGCCCACGACAACGCCTACGACGTGGCGGTGATCGGCTACGGGCCCACAGGGGTGACCGCGGCGAACCTGCTGGGTGCGACGGGCCTCAGGGTCGTCGTGCTGGAGCGGGACGCCGAGGTCTACTCCCGGGCCCGGGCGATCTCCACGGACGAGGAGGTCATCCGGATCTGGCAGCGCATCGGCCTGGCCGACCGGCTGAAGCAGGACATGCTCGCCGAGCGCCCGCTCGACTTCGTCGACGCCCGGGGCCGTACCTTCCTCAGCGCCTCCCCGACATCCCGCGGCCACGGTCATCCGCCGCAGATGTTCATCTACCAGCCCGCGCTGGAGAAGGTCCTCCGCGAGGGCGTCGACCGCTACCCGAACGTGGAAGTCCTGCTGCGCCACGAGTGCCTGAGACTGCGTCAGGACGCCGAGGGCGTGGAGCTGACGGTGGCCGGGACCGCCGACGACTCGGTACGGCGGCTGCGCGCGGCCTACGTCGTCGCGGCCGACGGCGGCTCCAGCCTCACCCGCGCCCAGCTCAACGTGGGCTACGAGGGGCGGACGTACGAGGACCGCTGGGTCGTCGTCGACACCGAGATGCTGAAGCCGTGGCCGGACCACGACCGGCTGCGGTTCCGCTGCGACCCCGCCCGACCGGCCGTGGACTGCCCGACCCCGCTGGGACATCACCGCTGGGAGTTCCCGATCCTGCCCGGCGACGACGAGAAGCACCTGACCACCGACGACGCGATCCACACGATGGTCTCCCGGTACGGCATCGGCCGGGACCGGATCAGGATCCTGCGCGCCACCGTCTACAGCCACCATGTCCGCTTCGCCGCCCGTTTCCGGGCGGGCAGGGTCTTCCTCGCCGGGGACGCGGCGCACGCGATGCCGCCGTGGATCGGCCAGGGCATGGCCGCCGGCGTGCGGGACGCGGCGAACCTGTGCTGGAAACTCGCCGCCGTGCTGCGCGGCGAACTGCCCGAGACGGTCCTCGACTCCTACGAGGCCGAACGCAAGCCGCACGTCAAGGAGGTCACCCGGCGGGCCGTGTTCGTCGGCCGGATCATCACCGAACGCCGGCTCCCGGTGGCCCGCGTCCGGGACACCGCGCTCCGCGCGCTCCGCCCGCTGTCGGGCCTCACCTCCCGGCTGACGGACTCCCACTGGATCCCGGCCGCGTCCTACGCCGAGGGCCTCCAGGCCCACCCCCGCACCAAGGCCTCCGGACACCAGATCCCACAGCCCTGGGTCACCGCACCCGACGGCACCCGGGCCCGCCTGGACGACGTCCTCGCCGGCCGCTGGCTGCTGCTGCACGGCGGCCCGCCCGCCTCGCAGCCCGCGTGGGAGCGGGCGGGAGTCCCGTCACTCGCCGTCCTGCCCGCGGGCTCGCAGCCGGCCGACGGCGCCGTCGTCGACAGCGACGGCGTGCTGCTGGCCTGGCTTGCCGGGCACCGTGCCACCACCGTCGCGCTGCGCCCGGACGCCTACGTCTACGCGGCCGCGCCCGCCGGCGCCCCGCTCCCGCCGCCCCCGGCCGGGTTCGCAGCCGTACCGACCACCGCCGCCGCACGTTAGGGACCGCCATGACCACGCACGCGCCACTTCCGCCGATGCAGGAGTACCTGCTCGACGTCCCGGGCAAGACAATCTTCGTCGCGGAGACCGGCGACGGCCCGCCGGTCCTGCTCCTGCACGGCGGCGGCCCCGGCGCCTCGGGCGTCTCCAACTACAGCCGCAACATCGCCGAGCTGGCCAGGGAGTACCGGGTCATCGTCCCCGACCTGCCCGGCTACGGCCGCAGCACCAAGGGAGTTGACGGTACCGACCCCTTCGGAGACCTCGCCGACGGCATCCGCGGCCTGCTCGACGCACTCGGCCTGGACCGGGCCCACCTGGTGGGCAACTCCTACGGCGGCGCCTGCGCCCTGCGGCTCGCCCTGGACACCCCCGACCGGGTCGACCGGATGGTCCTGATGGGTCCCGGCGGCATCGGCACCACCCGCGCCTTGCCCACCCCCGGCCTCAACAGCCTCCTCGACTACTACACCGGGGACGGCCCTTCGCGGCCGAAGCTGGAGAAGTTCATCCGCAACCACCTCGTCTTCAACGCCGCCGACGTCCCGGACTCGGTGATCGACGCCCGCTACCTGGCGAGCATCGACCCGGAAGTCGTGGCAGCCCCGCCGCTGCGCCGCCCCTCCGGCCCGAACGCGCTGCGCACCCTGTGGAGGACGGACTTCACCCGCGACGAACGGCTGTCCCGGCTGCCCGTTGCGACCCTGGTGCTCTGGGGCGCCGCCGACAAGGTCAACCGCCCTTCCGGCGGCCGGATGCTGGCCGCCCGGATGCCCAACTGCGATCTGTACGAGGTCGCCAACACCGGGCACTGGGTGCAGTTCGAACGAGCCGAACTCTTCAACCGGGTCTGTGCCGACTTCCTGGCAGGCCGTCGATGAACGCCACCTCCGTCTTCGGGGCCGTCCACCTCGGCCACCTCGTCATAGAGACCGACAGGTTCGCCGACTGGCGCCGGTTCGGCACCGACGCCATCGGCATGCACCACGACGACCTCGACACCGGCCTGATGCGGTTCCGTCTCGACGACCGGGAATGCCGTTTCCTGCTGCGCCGCGGACCTGCCGAGGACGTCGTCGCGACGGGCTGGCACGTCGACGACCACGCCGCCTTCGAGCAGATCGAGGCCCGCGTCCGCGCCCACGGCGTCCCCGTGGCCGAGGGCACCGCCGAGGAGGCGAAGCAGCGCGGCGTCGAACGCCTGCTCCGATTCCCCGGGCCCAAGGGCATCACCCAGGAGATCTGCACCACCCCGGTGCGCTCGGCCGAACCCCTGGACATGCTCGCCTCCGGCTGGGTCACCGGCGACGCGGGCATGGGCCATGTGGCGATCACCTCGACCCGACCCGCCCTGATGCACGGCTACTTCGACACCGTCTTCGACGCCCGCCTCACCGACTACATCGACGAGACCATCAGCGGCGTCAAGCTCAAGATCCGCTTCCTGCGCGTCAACGAACGCCACCACTCCCTCGCGATCGCCGCCGTACGCGGCCTGCCGATCGACCCCGTCCGCACCCGCGTCCAGCACCTCAACATCCAGGCCGCCTCCCTGGACGACCTGGCCCGCAGCTACCAGCGCGTGCACGAACTCGGCTTCGACATGGCCCTGTCCGTCGGACAGCACACCAACGACAAGGAACTCTCCTACTACGCCCGTACCCCCTCGGGCTTCGAGTGGGAGGTCGGCTGGAACCCCATCGTCATCGACGAGTCGACCTGGGAACCCGGCACCCACCAGGGCATCAGCGTCTGGGGCCACACCCCGGTCGGCCAGACGATCATCGACAGGCTCGACCGGTTCCGCCTCGGCGTCCGCTCCCTGGCCCACCCGGAGCGGACCGTCCCCGCGCTCAGCGGAGCCGGCATCCCCGACGACTGAGGGCCGCCCGGCCGCTTGACGTGCCGCGCCGGGCGGACCCGGGTCGCTCAGCGCAGTACGGCCGCGAGCAGGTCGGGTCCCAGATCCGTCAGATCAGGCAGATTGAGGGTGTAGCGGACGTAACGGCCTTGCCGGCGGGACGTGAGCAGGCCCGCGCGGCGCAGCACGGCGAGGTGGCGGGACACCTCCGGGGGTGAGAGTTCCCAGAAGTGGGCCAGCTCGGCGGTGGTGTGCGGGCCACGGGCCAGGGTGCGCAGCAGCCGCAGCCGTACCGGATGCGCGAGCGCCTCCAGGCGGAGGGTGACCGTCTCCAGGGAGACCGGCGCCGCCGGACCCGGCTCGGCCACGGGGTACTGCACGACCGGATGCCATCCGGGCGCGTGCACCGCGACCAGGTGCGGGCGGCCGAAGACGCTGGGGATGAAGGTGACCCCCGCGCCACGGGCGGCGGTCGCCTTGTCCTGCACCTTGTCCACGATGATGCAGCCGCCGTCCGGTGCCAGGGTGACCGCGCCGGAGACCGAGGCCAGTGCCGCCCCGATGCCTTGGCGCCTGAGCAGTTCGTTCTTCAGCCGCAGATCGGTGGCGAGTCGCACCGCGACGCCCGCCCAGGCGTCGTCGAAGAACGCCTCGGCGCATGCTTCGAGGGTGTGGCGCACCCGTGCCCGCACCGCGGCCGGGTCCGCGAGCAGCCGTTCCGCGAAGGCCTCCTGCAGTGCGCCGCGGGCCTGGGCCAGGTCCAGGGCCTGCTCGCGCGCGGTCGTGTCGGTGAGCGGCGACGCCCCGCGGAAATGGACCCGGTTGCTGCCGCACGTGGTGACGAGCGCGGCGGTCACATAGGTCTCGTCGTCGATCCGGTCCACGTCGTCCAGTTCCTCGGCGAGGGTCGGCCGGGGCCGCGCCGGGATCAGGAAGTCGGCCTGTGAGGAACGCCAGAGGAACTCCGCCTCCCTGAGCCGCTCGGCCGACTCCGGCCGCAGCCCGGCCCAGACGTCCGCGGCCCAGCCGGCGAACTGCGGATGGTGACCGGGTTCGGCCAGCACATGCAGCATCGCGGTCAGCTCGGCCAGCGGGGAGGCGGCGAACCGCACCGGCTCGGACGGCAGACCGCTGATGTCGATCCTCAGCGTCATCCCCCCATCATCAGCGCCAGGACACCCAGGTGACGGCGTCGATTGACGAAGGACGTCAATCGACGCGCCCTGCACCGGCGGCCGGACGCACCGTCTGACGCCATGACAACCATCACCGGAATCCGGCCCCGCACCCTCGTCCGCGCCTCCGGAGGCCCCCGCTACACCGTCGCCCTGGCCGTGGACGCGCTCGGCACCGGCCTGCTGCGGCCTTTTCTGCTGCTCTACGGCGTTACGGTGCTGAAACTGTCCGCTCCCGTCACGGGCACCGCCATGACGGCCGGCGTCGTCGCGGGTCTCGCATGCATGCCCGCGGTGGGCCGCTGGCTGGACCGGGGCGCACGCAGCACGGTCGTGGCGGCGGCCATGCTGGTACGGGTGCTGGGCGTGGCGCTGTTGCTGGCCGCCCCGGCGGGGGACGTCCGGCTCTTCGCGACGGCGGCGCTCTTCCTCGGCATCGGCAACCAGGCCTGGCCGGCCGCCCACGCCGCTCTCGTGGCCACGGTCGCCCACGGCCGGGAACGCGACACCGCGCTCGCGGGAGCCCGTGCCCTGCGCAACGCCGCCCTGGGCGTCGGAGCACTCCTCGCCACCGCATGCCTGGCCGGCGGCACCACCGCGTTGCGGGCGCTGGCGGTTGTCACCGGGCTCGCCTACCTCGCCGCAGCCTCCTTGGCATGGTCGGTCCACGTACACGCACAGCCGGAGGCCGCCGCACAGGCCGGGGACGGTCACGACGGGCCCGCGCCCCGGATGCGCACGCTGCTCGCCGCCAATGTGATCTACGTCTTCTGCCTCAACGTCCCCGAGATCGCACTCCCGTTGGTCCTGGTGACGCAGCTCCACGCGTCCCCGATGTGGCCGGCGGCCGTCTTCGTGGCCAACACGGTGCTGGTGGTCACCCTGCAGGTGCCGGTCACCGTCCTGATGTCCCGCTACTCCCGGCGGGCCGTGCTGGCTCTCTCCGGCGTGGTGCTGGCCGTGTCCTACCTGGGCTTCCTCGCGGCCGCCGCACTGGGACACGGCTGGGCTGTCCCGGCCGTCGCCGCGGTGTCCGTGGTCTGCACGATCGGCGAGATCATCTACGCCGGCAGCGCCACCGCGCTCGTCACCGCCCTCGCCCCGGCCCATGTCCTGGGCCGGGCCCTCGCTCGCTTCCAGCTCTCCACGGGCTTCGGCCTCGCCGTCTCCCCGGCGGTCATCACCACGCTCGCACCCCACGGCCCGGCCGCCCTCTGGGGCAGTCTCACCGCCGCGACAGTCGTCTCCGCCGCCGTCGTGGCCCGCGAGCAGGAGGAACAGGGAACCCGGGGCGAACTGGAGTGATCACGGCCGCGATCGAGCCCGCGTCGGCAGCCTGAACGAATCACCGGTTCTCGCGTTGCGCCGTCCACGGAACAGGACCGTGCTTCACTTTTTCGCATGGCGACGACTCTCGGCGCACCCCGACCGGACCCTGCCGTCTACATGCTGCGAGGCGCGGCCGGCGTCGGCCGCGCCTACAAGCAGGAGTTGCTGGAACTGCTGGACGTCCGGCCGGGCCAGACCGTGCTCGACGTGGGATGCGGCCCGGGCACGGACCTTCCCGCACTGTCGGAGCGCGTCGGCGTGAGCGGCACGGTGATCGGAGTGGACCGCGACCCGGCGATGCTGGCCGAAGCCCGCCGACGCACCGGCGACCTGCCGGCCGTCGAGATCCGCGAAGCCGACGTCCACGCGTTGCCCGTCGAGCCCGGCACGGTCGACAGGGCCAAGATCGACCGGGTCCTCATGCATGTCGACGAGCCGACCGAAGTGCTGGCGCAACTCCACGCGGCAACGCGTCCGGGATCCCGGATCGCTCTGGCGGAGCCCGACTGGGACACCCTGATCGTCGATGCGGAGGATCTCGAAACGAGCCGCGCCTTCACGCGGTACACCACCTCGGAAGCGGTCCGGCACGCCACCATCGGCCGCAGCCTCGCCCGTCACGCACAGCGCACGGGCTTCGTGGTCGAGACCGTGCGGGCCACCACACCCGTCTTCCTCGACTTCCCGGAAGCGGACCACACCCTGGGACTCGGCCGGAACATGCAGCGGGCCATCCAGGACGGTCATGTGGAAGAGGCCCGCGGCCGCCGGTGGTTCACCTCGCTCTCCGAGGGGCCCTTCTTCGCCTCCTTCACCCTCGTCACCGTGATCTGCTCCCGCTGACGATCCGGGTCCGCACCAACTCCGCCTGAACCAAAGGGAGTCGGCAGCCGGTGTCCAGCCCGCGGGCGCTGCGTCAGTAGATTGGGCCCATGATCGAGAAGACGACGACGGAGCGTTCGGCGCGGTCGCACGCGAAGCCCAGGAGCGGCGGCGGGCTGGCGCGTTCGTCCGCACTGATGGCGGCGGGCACGGTGGTCTCGCGCGCCACCGGGCTGATACGGATGGTGTTACAGGCCGCCGCACTGGGGACCGGTCTGTTCGCCACCACCTACAACCAGGCCAACACCGTCCCCACCAGCCTGTACTTCCTGCTGATCGGCGGTGCGCTCAACTCCGTCCTGGTGCCCCAACTGGTCCGGGCCCGCACCGAGGACCCCGACGGCGGCGCCGCCTTCGAACAGCGCCTGGTCACGCTGGTGCTGTGTGTCCTCGGCCTCGGGACCGCACTGGCCACCTGGGCCGCGCCCGAGATCATCAGCGTCTACCAGCGGGACACGCCGGCCACCCACGACGCGTTCGAGCTGACCGTGGTCTTCGCCCGCTTCCTGCTCCCGCAGATCTTCTTCTACGGTGTCTTCAGCATCTTCGGCCAAGTCCTCAACGCCCGGAACCGGTTCGGCGCCATGATGTGGACACCGGTCCTCAACAACGTCGTCCTGATCACCATGTTCGGGCTCTACCTCGGCCTGCTGACCGTTCCGGAACAGGTCTCGGACATCAGCGGCGCCCAGGTCAGGCTGCTCGGGATCGGCACCACCGTCGCCCTGGCCGTCCAGGCGCTCGCGTTGATCCCCTACGCCATCGCGGCCGGGTTCCGGTTCCGCCCGCGCTTCGACTGGCGCGGCACCGGCCTGCGCAAGAGCGTCTCCGCGGCGCGCTGGACCCTGCTGTTCGTGCTGGCCAACCTCGTGGCGAGCACGGTCGTCACCAGGCTGGCCTCCGCGGCCGACGCGGCCCGGCCGGACGACGGCGTCGGCTTCACCGCGTACAGCTACGCCCAGCAGATCTGGATGCTGCCCCAGTCGATCGTCACCGTCTCCCTGGTGACCGCGCTGCTGCCGAGGATGAGCCGGGCCGTGGCCGAGGACCGGCTCGGCGATCTGCGCACGGACCTGTCCCGGGCGCTGCGGGTCAGCGGTGTCGTCATCGTCCCGGCCGCCTTCTTCTTCCTCGCCTTCGGACCCCGGATCGCCCGGCTGATCTTCGCCCACGGCACCGCCGACGTCGCCGAGACCGTCCCGTTGGGCGAAATGCTGCAGGCCTTCGGCCTGGGACTGATCCCGTTCTCCGCGCAGTACCTGCTGCTGCGCGGCTTCTACGCCTTCGAGGACACCCGCACGCCGTTCCGGATGGCCGTCTGGATCAGCGGTATCGACATCGCGCTCGCCCTGGCCTGCCATCTGCTGCTCTCCCCGCGCTGGGCGGTCACCGGGATGGCCGCCGCCTACTCCCTGTCCTACGGGATCGGCCTGCTGCTGACGGCCGTGCGGCTGCGGCGGCGCACCGAGGGACTGCTCGACGGACGGCGGATCTGCCGTACGTACGCGAAGCTGGTCGCGGCCGCCACCGCCGCCGGTGTCGCCGGCTGGTTCATCACCCGTGCCTGCGACCGGAGTTCGATGTCGGGCTATCTCTCGCTGGCCGCGGGCGGGCTGACGATGGTGCTGCTGTTCCTGGCCTTCGCACGACTCCTGCGCACGACGGAACTGCGCAGCCTGCCGGGACTGGGATGAGTTCCGGGCGGGGCGGCGCCGCCCCGCCCGGAACCGGAGGAGTTCACCGGGTGAGTTCGGCAGGCTCGTCCAGCCGGGTCAGCTTCCGCGGGGCGGCGACCGCGTGGATGCGAGTGACCCGGCCGTCGGCCACCTCCACGCTCACCGTGGCCATTCGGCCACCGGCCTCGATCCGGCCCGCGGGTGCGCCGTTGAGCCACACCGGCGACACCGTGCGGTCCTGCTGTGCGAGCAGCCTCGCCACCAGCTCGGCTCCGTGGGCCGGTGCGAGCGCGGCGTTCGCGAGCCCGCCGCCGTCGGTGACCAGGACCACGTCGGGTGCCATCACCTCCATCAGCTCCTGTACCTGCCCGGTGCGCAGCGCGGCCAGGAACCGCTCCACGACGGTCCGCCGCTCCGACGGGCTCACCCGGACCCGGGGCCGCCGGGCCGTCACATGCTCACGGGCCCGCCGGGCGATCTGCCGTACCGCGGCCGGGGACCTGCCCACCGCCTCCGCGATCTCGCCGTACGGCACCTCGAAGACCTCGCGGAGCACGAACACCGCCCGCTCGGTCGGCGCTAGCGTCTCAAGGACGGTGAGCATCGCGATCGACACGCTCTCGGCGAGTTCCACGTCCTCGGCGACATCCGGGCTGGTCAGCAGCGGTTCCGGCAGCCACTCGCCGGCGTAGTCCTCGCGGCTGCGGGACAGCGTCCGCAGGCGGTTGAGCGCCTGACGGGAGACGATCCGGACGAGATACGCCCGCGGGTCCCGTACCTGCGCCCGGTCGGCACCGGCCCACCGCAGCCAGGACTCCTGCAGTACGTCCTCCGCGTCGGCCGCCGACCCGAGCATCTCGTAGGCGACCGTGAACAACAGACTGTGGTGGGAGACGAAAGGATCCTCTTCGAGCACGTCGGCCATCATGCCGTCGCCGGACGATTCGGGCGCTTCGCCAGCGGGATCTCGCAGGTGTCCGAGAAGCCCTGCGAGGTGACCCCGTTCGCCACATTGGCCCTGGTCGCCAGGTTGACGTAGGCGATCAGCGCGGTGAGCTCGACCATCGCCGGTGCGCCCAGCCGGTCCAGGAGGCCCGCGTACATCTCGTCGGTCACGGTCGGCGGGGTTTCCGTCATGGCCTCGGCGTACGCCATGACATCCCGTTCCAGCGGCGTGAACACCTCCGACTCCCGCCAGCGCGGCACCTGGCTGGCCTTGGTCAGGTCCAGGTTCTCGTTCCGCGCCTGGAAGTAGCCGACGTCCAGGCACCAGCTGCAGCCGACCTGCGCCGCCACCGCCATGTGAGCGAACGACTTGAGGCCCGGGTCGGCCGCGTCCCACGCGCCCACCCTGCCGCCGAACTCAAGGCTGTCCTGCGTGACTTGAGGGCTGTGCCAGAGCACCTCGACGTTCTCGGGCACGGCCCCGAGCTGTTCGACCATGTTCTCCTTGAGCTCGGCGGGGAGTTCGGCCTTCGGAAGGCGCAGCGCCATGCTGTTCTCCTTGTGCGTCGCCGACGCGGTGTGCGCCGGCTGTTCTGCATGAAGACACCGCCCGGCACGCGGATGTGACAGGCTCCGGCCGAATGCGACCTGGGCTCCGTCCCCCGCACACTCATGCGGCCACCGCCAACAGGACGCCGAAGCCGATCAGTACGACGCCCGTGGCCCGCCCCAGCGTGCGCCGGACTTCGGGGCGTTCGAGGACGTGCCGGGCCCTGGAGGCCAGGAGTACGTAGCAGCCCAGCCAGACCAGCGTGAGACCGACGTGCAGGAGCACCAGGAGGGCCATGGCCCATGCGGCGGGCCACCCCGGCGGGGCCAGGGCGGGGAGCAGTCCGGTGTAGAAGACGGCGATCTTCGGGTTGAACAGGTTGCAGAGCAGACCGGTCCGCCGAGCGCTTCCGGCGGTCGGGCCAGGTGGGTCCGCCGCCGGGGCCGGCGCGCCGCGCCGGTGCTCCCGCAGCGCCTGCGCGCCCAGGCTGCTGGGAGGTCGGGCCGGTGATGTTCGACCTGCACCGGCTGCGCCTGCTGCGCGAGTTCAAGCACCGGGGCACGCTCGCCGCCGTCGCCGCGGCCCTGTCATACGCCCCTTCCTCCGTCTCCCAGCAGCTCTCCCAGATGGAGGCCGAGGCCGGTGTCCTGCTGCTGGAGCCGGTCGGGCGGCGGGTGCGGCTGACCGAGCAGGCCGAGATCCTCGTCGCCCACACCGGAGCCGTCCTCGAACGCCTGGAACGCGCCGAGGCCGAAATCGAGACCTTCCTCACCGACCTGACCGGTACCCTGCGCGTCGCCTTGTTCCAGACGGCTGCCCTGGTCCTTGGTCTCCGCCGCGCTCCGGTCTGCTGCACGAGGCCCATCCGCACCTGCGCGTCCACGTCACCCACATGGAGCCGGAAAAGTCCCTTCCGGCCCTCCAGGCCCGCGACTCGACCTGGTCCTCGCCGAGGAGTACCCCGGCAACCCCCAGCGTCGGCCCGCCGAACTCGAACAGCGGGACCTGCTCGACGATCCCCTTCACCTCGCCCTGCCGCCATCGGCGGGCGGCCCGACGACGGAACTGCGGCAACTCGCCGACCACCCCTGGGTGATGGAACTCGAAGGAACTCCGGCACGGCACTGGGCCCTGAGCGTGTGCCGCGACGCGGGCTTCGAACCGGACGTACGCTTCGAGACCACCGACCTGCTGCTCCACCTCCGCCTCGTGGAGGAGGGACTCGCGGCCGCCTTCCTTCCCGACCTGGTCCTAGACGGACAGCCGGTGACGGCCGAGCTGCGGCAACTCCCCGCCGGGCGCCGTGTCTTCACCGTCGTACGCCGCGGGCGGGGCGGGCACCCCGCCGTCGTGGCCTGCCGGGACGCACTCCGACGGGCCGTCGCGCTGCGGACCGACCGGTCGCGAGAAGATCGTCCGTGACCGACCTGTCCACCCGACCCCGGAAGGAACCGACGAGAACATGCGCGTCACCGTGGCCCACGAACCGACGGAGGCGTCCGGATGAGCGACGTCCTGCTCCACACGACCGGCCGGGCCGCACACATCACCCTCAATCGGCCGAAGGCGATCAACGCGCTCTCGCACCCGATGGTGCTGCGGATCGCCGAAGCCCTGACCGCCTGGGAGCACGATCCGGCCGTCGAGACCGTCGTCATCACCGGCGCGGGGGAGCGCGGCCTGTGCGCCGGCGGTGACATCCGTGCCGTCCACGACGACGCCCGCGACGGCGACGGCACCGCCGCGGCCGCCTTCTGGTACGACGAGTACCACCTCAACGCCCGGATCGCCCGCTACCCCAAGCCGTATGTCGCGATCATGGACGGCATCGTCATGGGCGGCGGTGTCGGCGTCTCCGCACACGGCAGCGTCCGGATCGCCACCGAACGCTCGCGGATCGCCATGCCGGAGACCGGGATCGGCTTCGTCCCCGACGTCGGCGGCACCCGCCTGCTCGCCCTCGCCCCCGGCGAACTGGGCACTCATCTCGCCCTGACCGGCGCACAGATCGGCGCCGCCGACGCCCTGCTGTGCGGACTCGCCGACCACTTCATGCCGTCCGGCTCGATCCGGCCCTTCGCCGACGACCTCGCCGAACTGCCCGTACCGGAAGCGCTCGCGAGACATGTACGGTCGGCGCCCGAAGGGGAGTTGGCCGGCCACCGCGCGTGGATCGACGCCTGCTACCCGGCCGACACCGTCGAGGAGATCGTCCAGCGGCTGTCCGCGCACGGCGACCCGGCCGCGAAGCAGGCGGCGGAGACCCTGCTCACCAGGTCGCCGACCTCCCTCAAGGTGACCCTGAAGTCCCTGCGCCGGGCCCGGCGACTCGGCTCGCTGGAGCAGGTCCTGGACCAGGAGTACAGGGTCTCCTGCGCGACCCTCGCCACCCACGACCTGGTCGAGGGCATCCGAGCCCAGGTCGTCGACAAGGACCGCGACCCGCACTGGTCCCCGGCCACCCTCGCCGAGGTCACCGACGCCGACGTCGACCGCTTCTTCGCCCCGCTCGGCGAGCGCGAACTGGGCCTCGCCCCGCCCGGACGAGCCGCGCCGCCGACCGCCCACCAAGCACGAGATGAAGATCACGACCGGTGACGCGGTCTTGGCCGTGCCTCCGACACGCGGTACGGTCTGTCCGATATCGACGACGGCGAGACGGAAGCCGGTGGGAATCCGGCACGGTCGCGCCACTGTATGCAAGAGCCCCCGGGTGCTTGCTAGTCAGACCCGTGGCCGTCGTCATGTGCACCACCGAGTTGGGACGCGAACTCCCAGAGGAGGTCCTGCCATGGCGCAGACCGTCGCTCCGCCGACAGCCAACACCCCTGCCGTTCCCGCCAAGCTGCCGCTGTCCGCGATAGCTCCCTGGGCGGTCTTCTTCGGCATCCTGATGCTCGTCCTGCTCTACTTCGTCGGCGCCGAGCAGGGCGCCACCTCCGTGTTCAACGGCACGGACGTCCACGAGTGGGTGCACGACGCCCGCCATCTGCTCGGTTTCCCCTGCCACTGACGCGAGGGACGCCGTACATCACATGAACTCCGCAACGGTACGGAACCTCCTGGTGCGGGGCATGCTCGCCGGCCTTGCCGCCGGCGTGCTCGCCCTGGTCGCCGCCTACCTGCTCGGTGAGCCGAACGTCGACAAGGCGATCAGCTTCGAGCACGCCCACTCGCACGAGCACGAGATGGAGGTCGTGTCCCGTTCCCTGCAGTCCACCGCGGGCCTGGCCACCGGTGTGCTGGTGTACGGGGTCGCCTTCGGCGGTATCGCCGCACTCGCCTTCTGCTTCGCCCTGGGCCGCGTCGGGCGTTTCTCGCCGCGGGCGACGGCTCTGCTGCTGTCGGGCTGCGCGCTGCTCGCCGTGTACGTGGTGCCGTTCCTGAAGTACCCGGCCAACCCGCCGTCGGTGGGCGACCCGGACACCATCGGGAAACGCACCACCCTCTACTTCCTGATGATGCTGCTCAGCGTGCTGCTGGCGGTCGCCGCGACCATCCTCGGCAAGCGGCTCCAGCCACGGCTGGGCACCTGGTGGGCGACCGTGCTCGCGGTGGTCGCGTTCGCCGTCGTCATCGGGCTGGCCTACCAGTTCCTGCCGGTCGTCAACGAGGTGCCGAAGGACTTCCCGGCCACCCTGCTGTGGCGGTTCCGGCTCTCGGCACTGGCCATCCAGCTGACGCTGTGGGGCGGATTCGGGCTGCTCTTCGGCGAGTTGGCCGAGCGCGTGCTCAACCCGAAGCCGGCGAGGGCTCCGGCCGCCGCACGGAAGATGTCCGCAGCACACTGACGGCGGATGTCCGCAGCCCACCGAACGACACGCGAGGGCCCTCCGGAACCGTCCGGGGGTCCTTTCGTGTGCGCCCACCGGGCCCGCAGGGGCCCTGCGGCTGCTGTGAACCCGCCGTGAACCCGCCGTGTCTTCGGCGTACCGACGGTGCCGCACTCGCGTCCACCGCCGCTGACAAGGAAAGATGGGCGCCGAGCGATCGATCAACGACTGCGGAGGAAGTGGACTCATGCCGCATGAGCGAGCGGGCCGGCCGGCGGCTCCGGAGGACCTCGTCGACGTGGCCCGGCTGGTCACGGCCTACTACGCGCTGCACCCCGACCCGGCCGACCCGGGCCAGCGCGTCGCGTTCGGCACCTCGGGACACCGCGGATCGTCGCTGACGACCGCGTTCAACGAGGACCACATCGCGGCCACCAGCCAGGCCATCTGCGAGTACCGGAGCGGCCAGGGCACCGACGGCCCCCTGTTCCTGGGCGCCGACACCCACGCCCTGTCAGAGCCCGCCAAGGTCACCGCGCTGGAGGTCTTCGCCGCCAACGGCGTCACCGTCCTCGTCGACAGCGCCGACGGCTACACCCCCACCCCCGCCGTCTCGCACGCCATCCTCACCCACAACCGGGGCCGTACGACCGGCCTCGCGGACGGCGTCGTCGTCACTCCCTCGCACAACCCGCCCGCCGACGGCGGCTTCAAGTACAACCCGCCGAGCGGCGGCCCCGCGGCCTCCGACGCCACCTCCTGGATCCAGGACCGCGCCAACCAGATCATCGCGGGCGGGATGAAGGACGTACAGCGCATCCCGTACGAGCGCGCGCTCGCCGCGCCCACCACCGGCCGCTACGACTTCATGGGCGTCTACGTCGACGACCTGCCCAGCGTCCTCGACCTCGACGCGGTCCGGGCCTCCGGGCTGCGCATCGGCGCCGACCCGCTCGGCGGCGCCTCGGTCGCCTACTGGGGCCGGATCGCCGAACGGCACTCGCTCGACCTCACCGTGGTCAACCCGTACACCGACCCCACCTGGCGCTTCATGACGCTGGACTGGGACGGCAAGATCCGCATGGACTGCTCCTCGCCGTACGCCATGGCCTCGCTGATCGAGAAGCGGGACGAGTTCCGGGTCGCCACCGGCAACGACGCCGACGCCGACCGGCACGGCATCGTCACCCGCGACGCCGGCCTGATGAACCCCAACCACTACCTCGCCGTCGCCATCTCCTACCTCTACCGCCACCGCGAGCAGTGGGCGGCGGACGCCGGGGTCGGCAAGACCCTGGTCTCCTCCTCGATGATCGACCGGGTCGCCGCCGACCTCGGCCGTCAACTCGTCGAGGTACCCGTCGGGTTCAAGTGGTTCGTCGACGGATTGGTCAGCGGCGCGATCGGATTCGGCGGCGAGGAGTCGGCCGGCGCCTCCTTCCTGCGCCGGGACGGCTCGGTCTGGACGACCGACAAGGACGGCATCCTGCTCGCCCTGCTCGCCTCCGAGATCACGGCCGTGACGGACAAGACCCCGTCCGAGCACTACGCCGACCTGACCGCCCGCTTCGGCGAACCGGCCTACGCCCGTATCGACGCCCCCGCGAACCGCGAGGAGAAGGCCCTCCTGGCCAGGCTCTCCCCGGCCCAGGTCACCGCCGAGACCCTGGCGGGCGAGCCGGTCACCGCCGTGCTCACCGAGGCGCCGGGCAATGGCGCGGCGATCGGCGGCATCAAGGTGACCACGGAGAACGCCTGGTTCGCGGCCCGCCCGTCCGGCACCGAGGACGTGTACAAGATCTACGCCGAGTCCTTCCAGGGCCCCGACCACCTGGCCCGGGTGCAGGAGGAGGCCAAGGCGGTGGTCGACCTCGCGCTCGGCGGCTGAGGTACCGACCGACTTCGGGTCCCGGCCGGGTCAGCCGCCCGGCCGGGACACGAAGGTGCGCCTGCGCGCCCGGGTCTCGGCCAGCTCCGCGGCGGCCCGGCGGGCGCTCGCGGCGAGATGGGCCGAACCCCAGGCGTGTGCCGTGCGTTCGGCCTGTGCGTAGCCCTCGGCGGCATCCCGGTCCTCGCCGAGCAGCCGGTGCAGATCGGCGAGGGCGTGCGCGAGCGGTCGGCTCGCGTAGGCCGCGCCCGCCGCGCCCGCGAGCTGGTCCCGCACCGGCAGCAGGTGCCCGAGGAGGGCGACCGCGGCCTCGTGATCCCGGTGGAGCACGGCGAGCTGGGCGCGGAAGTCCAGTTCCAGGCCGTACAGATGGTCCTGGAGCGGATCCGGCGAGACGGGTACGGCCCTTGCCTCGTCGAGTCTGCCGAGACGGGCCAGCACCAGCGCATGGGCCACGGCGACCGAGCCGCCCGCCGACTCGTACACGGCATGGACCATCGGCTCGATCTCGGCCACCCGGTCCTGGGCGAGCCGCATGCTGATCAGCCCGAGCGTGCGCAGCCCGGTGGCGTGGTGGGCGCCCACCCGCTGCAGCAGGGTGTCGGCCTCGGCGTAACCGGCCTCCGCCGCCTCGAAGCGGCCGGTCACGACGGCCAGCATCGCGGAGGTCGCGGCACTGAGTCCCTGCGCCCACACCATGCGGTAGCGGCGCGCGAGGACCAGGCCCTGCGCGGTGTGCCGGTGCACCGCGGCCGGGTCGTTGCGGGCGGCGGCGGTCATCGCGTCGAGGTGCTCGCAGACCCAGCGGTAGGCGGGCAGGTCGTGGGCGCGGGCGAGCTCGCGCAACTCGGCGGTCAGGGGTGGTCGCTCGGCGGCCCGGGTCTCGTGCGGCAGCAGCCGCGCCGAGGTCATCAACGCGGCGGCCATCAGCCGTGGTTCGCCGTCGGCACGGGCGAGTGCGAGCTGGGCGTCGGCCGCTTCCAGAGCCCGGGGCGCGTCCTCCGCGGCGACCGCGTCGACGAGGACCTGGAGGACGCGGGAGCGGGTCGGGCCGTCCAGCCCGGTATCGGACGCGAGCCGTTCGAGGCGGGCCAGCGCGGTCCGGTCGTACGGTCCTTCGAGCCGGCTGCGCCAGGGCGCGGGCTCGGTCCACGCCCCGTAGACGGCCGCGACCAGGTCGCCGCGGTCGGCCTGTTCGGCGAGTTCCACCGCCCGTTGCCGGGTGCGCCGGGCCGCGTCCGTCGCACCGGTGCGCACCTGCGCACCCAGCAGCGGCACCAACAGTTCGATCAGCCCGTCGGGTTGGGCATCCTCGCCCATGGCCGCGGTATGGGTGTCGATCGCCTGCCGGATGAGCGCGACGGCGACGTCATGGGCGTACCGCCGTTCGGCGGCCTCGGCGGCCCGCAGTGCGTAGTCGACGGCGAGCGGGGCGTCGGCGGCGCTGCCGGAGCGGGCGAAGTGGTGGGCCAGGGCGGCGAGTTCGCCGGGGCGGTGGTGGCGCAGCAGCCGGGCGACCCGGGCGTGCAGCCGGGAGCGCCGTACGCCGGACAGGCCGGCATAGACGGTGTCACGGACCAGGGCGTGCACGAACCGTACGCGGCCGGGCCCGGGTTCGGCGAGCAGGTCGGCGGCCAGCGCCGCGTCCAGGCCCTCCAGCACCTGTTCCTCGTCCAGTTCGGCGGCGTCGACGAGAAGGGACACCTCGGCCTCCAGGCCCAGCACCGCGGTGAGCTGGACGACCGACCGCGCGGCGGCGGGCAGCAGCGCGAGGCGTCGGCGCAGCACGTCACGCACCCCCTGGGGAACCTCGGAGACCGCGACCAGGGCGCCCTCGTCGGCGAGGAGACGGGCGCTCTCCAGGACGTAGAACGGGTTGCCGCCGGTGCGCTCGGCCAGCGCCGTCACGGTCGCCGGATCCACGGGCGCCCCGCAGACGGCGTCGACCAGGGTGGCGGTGTCGTGCGGGGGCAGGCCGCCGAGCGCGATCCGGTGCGGGGCGGCCGGGGCGAGGTGGGCGAGGGTCTTGACAAGGTGTTCGCCGACCTCGGCGGGGCGGTAACCGGCGACGGTGAGCAGGGGGACCCCGGTGACGGCGGCCGCCGCCTCGACCAGGGCGAGCGTCTCGGCGTCGGCACGGTGCAGGTCGTCGAGGAGGACGGCGAGGGGCGCCCCGGAGGCCGCGGTGCGCAGCCAGGCGGCGAAGGCGCGGTGCATACGGAAGCGGCCCGCGGTGGCCTCGTCGCGGGTCGGGGCGGCCGCGCTCTCCGGCTCCCGCAGCAGCACGGCCAGTTCGTCGGGCCCGGCCGGCGGCACCTCGCGGGCGAGCGCGCCGAGCGCCTCCACCCAGGCCCAGGCAGGCGGTGCGCCCTCGTACTCGGGGCAGCGGCCGATCACCACCCGCCAGCCGGCCTCCCGGAGCCGGACGGCGGCCCGGTCGAGAAACGCGGACTTGCCCGCGCCGGCCTCGCCCGTGACCAGGACGACACCGCCCGCCTGCCGTGCGTCCCGGGCGGCCGTGTCCACGGCACGCAGTTCCGCGCCCCTGCCCACGAACAGACCGCGCCCGGTGCGCGGGGGCAGGGCGACGGCCGCGGGCTCGGGAACGGCCGCGCGCAGCACGTCGAGCCGCCCGTCGAGTACGGCGCGCTCCAGGTCCCGCAGCGCGGGCCCGGGATCGCAGCCGAGCTCGTCGCGCAGCACGGCGGCGGCGCGGCGCAGCGAGGAGAGTGCGTCGGCCTGCCGGTCGCAGGCCCACTGGGCGAGCGCGAGCAGCCGCCAGCCCTCCTCGCGCAGGGGCCCCTCCCGGACCAGTGACTCGGCGTCGGCCGCGGCCTGCGCCGCCCGGCCGGTACGCAGCTCGGCGGCGACGGCGAGTTCGCGGGCCTCGGCGCGCAACCCGGTGAGCCGGGCCACCTCGGCGGCGGCCCAGTCCTCGTCCGCGTGCTCGGCGAAGGCCGGCCCGCGCCACCAGCCGAGCGCCTCGGCGAGCAGCCGCCGGGCCTCCTCGGCCGGGGCGTCACGGGCGCGCCCGACCCAGGTCTCGAACCGCCAGGCGTCCACCGCGTCCTGGGCCGGCCTCAGGGCGTAGCCCGGTGGGACGGTGACCAGAACGGTGGCCGGCGCACGCGGCGGGCGCCCTGGTTCGAGCGACCGGCGCAGGTTGGACAGATAGGCGTGCAGCGACACGGTCGCCTTCGCCGGGGGCTCACCCCGCCACAGCGCGTCCGCCATCCGGTCGACCGGTACCACACCGCCCCGGGCCGCGATCAGCAGCGCCAGCACGGCACGCTGCCGCGGAGCACCCAACTCGACCGGTGCCCCGGTGACTTCGGCACCCAGCGGACCCAGGACTCGCAAACGCAGCACGCCGCGGGAATCTACCCGAGGACCGCTTCGATCCCGTCAACAGTCGATAAACGCAGGCCACTGCGGGACGCCGGGTCGGGTGCCGGGACGAGTGCTGAGACGCGTGCCGGGCGGACGCCAAGTCGAGCGCCAAGCAGACGCCAAGTGGGGTGCGGCACGGTGAATGGTCGACACAGACAGTCGACGCAGACATCCGATCGTTGGAGCAAGCAAGCGTGTCCCTCAACAGCAGCCATGGCGTCCCGGCCACCGCCGAGCGTCCTCATACCCACGAAATGGTCGTGGTCCACCGGGTCTTCCGCCGCGAGTCGGCGCTGCTGCCCCGGTTGGTGCGCGCCGTACCCGAAGGTGACACGGCCCGCGCGGCGCGGATCGTCGGGGCCCTGGGCGACTACACCATGGGCCTGCACCACCATCACCACGCCGAGGACGAACTGATCTGGCCGCTGCTGCGGTCCCGCGCGGCGCAGGACGAGGCGCTGGTGGGCCGGATGACCGAGCAGCACGCGACCATCGACCGCACCCTGGCGGCCGTGGCGGAGTGGACGCCGGTGTGGGAGCGGTCCGCCGACCGGATCTCCGGCGAGGAACTGGCCCTCGCGCTGGAGGCACACCGCACCGCGCTCCTGGAGCACCTCGACGAGGAGGAGCGGTCGGTGCTCCCGCTGGTCGCCGGGCATCTGACCGTCGCCGAGTGGGACCTGGTCGGACAGCGCGGCATGGAAGGGATACCGAAGAACAAGCGCATGCTGGCCCTCGGCGCCATCCTGGAGGAGGCCACACCCGAGGAGAGCGCCTTCTTCCTGGGCAGGGTCCCGCTGATCGGCCGCCTGCTGTGGCAGGCCGTCGGCCGGCGCCAGTACGCGGCCCACCGCCGGACCATGCGCGCCCCGCTGGACGAGGAGTAGACCGGTGACCGTACTCGACTCCGCCCCGCTCGACGTCCTGGACGCCTACCGGACCTGCGAGTTCGTCACCCTGGGCCGCGACGGCTCGCCCGTGGCCTGGCCGACGGCCGTGCGGCGCCGTCCGGACGGGACGCTGCTGCTCAGCACCTCCCTGGCGTTCGCGCAGAAGGCGCTGAACATCCGCCGGGACGGCCGCGTCGCCCTGCTCTTCTCCGACCCCACCGGCAGCGGCCGTACGGATCCCCCGCAGATCTTCGTCGGCGGACACGCCGAATGCCCCGACGAGATCATGACCGGACCCGAAGGCGCCGAGGACTACTGGCGGATGCTGTTCGAACGCCAGCCGCACAGCCGGTCGTACCTCACCGCTCCCATGCGGCCGCTGATGGACTGGTACTACCTGCGGCTGCTGATCACCGTGACGCCCCAACAGGTGGTCGTACGGCCGCCGTTGCCCGCGTCCGGCACCCCCGCTCCGGCCAGTGACCTGGTGGGCGCCGCGCAACTCGCGCGTTTCCCGACGGCCGTGCTCGCCGCGCGCGACGCCTCCGGGGCGCCGGTGCTGGCCCGGACCCGGCCGGTGCCCACGCCCGAGGGCTTCGCCGTGGAGGTGCCGGCCGACTGCCCGGCCGTACCGGGCCCCGCCTCGCTCCTCGTGCACCGGCACGACGAGCGGCTGAACCACATGCACAACGCGCTCGTGCGCGGCGAACTGCGCGAGAGCGCTGCGGGACGGGTGCTGGTCCCGGCCAAGGTGGTGGAGCCGATGGGCTCGGGCCGTGCGACCGACGCGGTGGGCGTGCTCCGCAGCACGAAGCGGGCCACCGACCGCTATCTGTCCCGGCGCGGCCTGCCCCGGCCACGCGTGCGGTGGCCGGAGTTCAAGGCGCTGGCGCAGGACGCGCGCAGGGCCTGACCCCGGTGTGAGCCTCCGGGCCGGCTCCGCCGGAGCCGGCCCGGAGGTGTCCCTCAGTGCGGGGAGGCGGCGCAGGTGACGTCCGTGGCCGGCAACTTCTCGGTCGCCAAGTAGGCGTTGACCGTCGCGTCGACGCAGTCGCTGCCGTAGACACCGAACACCGCGTGCTGGTCCGCGCCGCGCAGGGTCACCAGGCGGGAGCTGGGCCAGTCGCGGTGCACCGCCTGGGCGCCCTGGTAGACGGTGCGCGGATCGCCGGTCGCGTTGACCAGCAAGGCAGGCAGGTCGTTCCTGATCACGGTCGGCCGCTCGCGCGGCGGGTCCCAGAAGGCGCACGGCCCGATGTTGTTGGTCACCGGCCCGAACAACGGGTCCTGCGCGCGGGACCGTTGCACGTCACGCCAGTACGTCTCGGGATCGCGTGGCGCGGCGACGTCACCGCACAGGATGGACATCTGCACGCTGCCGTAGTCCGACATGGATCCGGTCAGCGTGAAGCCCAGCGTGTCCGCGAGCCAGGGGCTCGGGGTGACGGCCTTGCCGGCGGCCGCGTCCCGCAGGTCGCGCATGCCCTGCGCGAAGTCGCCGTACGCCGTGTCGTTGTCCTGGGAGAGGCCGTTGAAGACGACCATCGGGGCGGTGCTCTCGTCCACGCGGTAGTCACCGACCCGCAGCGGCGCCCGTTCGGCGGCGGCCTGGATCCGGTCCACGACGGTCAGCACCGCGTCCCGGGTGCGGCCCAGGCCGTACGTCGTGTTCCGGGCGGCGGTCCAGGCGGCCCAGTCCCGCAGGGCGTGCCGGTTGGCGGGCTCCGAGCCGCGCAGCAGCCGGGGGCTGTAACGGTCGGGGTCCGCCACCGGCGCGTCGAGATAGTGGGGCAACCCGCTGGTGTGGCGCAGGAGTTGCCTTACGGTGATGTGCCGCCCGTCGTAGCCGTGGACGTCGATCAGCCCGGGCAGGTAGTGGTCGACGGAGGCGTCCAGCGAGAGCCGGTGCTCGGCGGCGAGTTGCAGGACGACGGTCGCGGTGAACGTCTTGGTGACGCTGCCGACGCGCAGCCGGTCGGTGGTGTTCATGGGACGGCCGGTGCGGAGATCGGCCGTGCCGGCGGTCTCGGCCCAGCGTCCGCACGGGCCGTCGGCGAGCACCGAGGCTCCGGGGATGCGGTCGTGTGCGGTGAGCGCGGTCAGCGCCCGGCGGACGTCGTCGTGCGTACCGCAGCGCTCGGACGGTCCTGGGGGCGACGGCCGGGCGGTGGCCGCGGGCGCGGCCGCCAGCACGAGCGCCGCCACCGACAACGCCAGGACGGACTTCGTGGAAATCGTTGCCATGCGCCAACACGCTAGGGACCGCCCGGTCCGCGATCACTCCAGCGGGCCGCCGTATCCGGGGTGTGGCCAACCCCCGGGCAGCGGTGGAGCGAACCCCCTGGCGCCTACGCGGATCGGCACTCCGCGAGCCGCTTCTCCAGGAACCGGCGCTCCGCCGCGTTCTCCACCAGCGCCAGCGCCTGTTCGTACGACTCGGCCGCCTCCCGCGTACGCCCCATGCGGCGCAGCAGGTCGGCGCGGGTCGCGGGCAGCAGGTGGTAGCCGGCCAGGTCGTCCTCCGCCGCCAGCTCCGCCACCAGGGCGAGGCCCGCCTCCCCGCCCTCGGCCATGCCCACGGCGACCGCGCGGTTCAGCCGGACCACCGCCGAGGGCACGTACCGCAGGAGTTCGCCGTAGAGGCCGGCGATGTCGGCCCAGTCGGTGCCGGCGGCGGTCGCCGCGGTGGTGTGGCAGGCCGCGATGGCCGCCTGGATCTGGTACGGGCCGGGGCGGCCGCGGCGCAGGGCGCTCTCCAGGAGAGCCGCGCCCTCATCGATCTCCGCCCGGTCCCAGGCCGTACGGTCCTGGTCCTCAAGGGTCACCAGATCGCCCGCCGCGTCCACCCGGGTGTCCCGGCGGGCGTCGTGGAGCAGCAGCAGCGCCAGCAGGCCGACGACCTCCGGCTCGTCGGGCATCAGCCGGGCCAGCAGCCGGGCCAGCCGGACGGCCTCGGCACAGAGGCCGGAACGCATCAGGTCGGCGCCGGCCGTGGCCGCGTAGCCCTCGTTGAAGAGCAGATACAGCACGCCGAGGACGCCCGTGGTGCGCTCGGGCAGCAGATGCGCGGGCGGCACCCGGTACGGGATACCGGCGTTGCGGATCTTCCGCTTGGCGCGCACCAGCCGCTGCGCCATCGTCGCCTCGGGCACGAGGAACGCGCGCGCGATCTCGGGTGTGGTCAGCCCGGCGAGGGTGCGCAGGGTCAGCGCGACCCGGGCCTCGATCGGCAGCGCCGGGTGGCAGCAGGTGAAGACCAGCCGCAGCCGGTCGTCCCGCACCCCGCTGTCGTCGCCCTCGTGGTCCGGGTCGTACGGGTCGTAGGGTCCCTCGTCCCGCGTCAGCACCGCCGCCTCCCGCAGCTTCGCCGCCCCGACCGCCTCCCGGCGCAGCACGTCCAGGGCGCGGTTGCGGGCGGTCGTGGTGAGCCAGGCGCCGGGGCGGCGCGGCACTCCGTCGCGCCGCCACCGTTCGAGCGCCTGGGCGAAGGCGTCCTGCGCGCACTCCTCGGCGAGGTCCCAGTCGCCGGTCACCCGGATCAGGGTGGCGACGACCTGGGCCCACTCCTCGCGGAAGGCGGCGGCGACGGCCTTCTCGACGTCGTCCGTGACACTCACGTGGTGTTCACTCCCAGACCGGCCGCACCTCGACCGAGCCGCCGGCCAGCGCCGCGGGGTGCCGGGAGGCGAGCGCGATGGCCTCGTCGAGGTCGGCGACCTCGATGATGTCGAGGCCCGCGACGTACTCCTTGGTCTCGGCGAACGGCCCGTCGCTCAGCAGCACTTCGTCACCCTGCACCCGGACGGTGGTGGCGTCGGCGGCGGGCCGCAGCCGGGCACCGCCCTTGACGACGTCCCGGGTACGGACCTCGTGGATGTACGAGGTGAAGCGCGGGTCCTCGGCGATCTCGGCGGGGCTGAGCTCCTCGCCGCCGACGGGTGTGCAGATGAACAGGACGTACTTCATGACCGCTCCTTCCCGGCCGTCGCCTCCAGCGGCACCGAGACATGTTCGTGGGCGATGACCCAGCTGAAGCCGGTGTCCCGGTAGCCGGTGGTCACCCGTACCACCCGGTCCAGCGGCTCGCCGGTGACCCGGGTGCCGCGGATCCGGACGAGGGCGTGGCTGAAGGTGCTGCCCTCCCCGGGCCGCACGCGCAGTTCGAGCACCTCGCGGTGCACGGGCCCGCTGAGCGTCGCGAACCACCCCTCGACCGCCTTGCGGAACGCGGCGATCCCGGACTGCGGCTCGGCCGCGGCGGGCCCGAAGGCCTCCACGTCGGGCGCGTAGCAGGCCGTCATCCGGTCGACGTCCCGCTCGCGGGCGGCCGCGGTCAGCTCGGCGTCGATCCGGCGCACGGCCGTCCCGGCGTCCTCCATCAGCCCGTCGTCCCAGAACGGGCGCACCTCCATGGCCCCGATCGTTGCCACGGGGTGCTGGGCGGCGATCCGTACGGCCTCCTCCAGGCTGTCGCAGTCGACGACGTCGAACCCGGCGACGTACTCCTTGGTCTCCGCGAACGGCCCGTCGGTCCGCAGCACCTCCCCGTCGCGCACCCGCACGGTGACCGCCGTGTCCGGCAGCCGCAGCCGGTGGCCGTACAGCCGGACCCCGCGGCGGACGCCGTGCTCCTCCACCCAGGGCTCCACCGGCGCCATCCCGGAGGCGTCGGCGGTGTCGTCGCCGCAGACCAGCAGCATGTACTTCATGGTTCCTCCCGGTCCTCAAGAGCTTCCTACACCCCACCGACGAACGGCGCCGGGCGGAATCGACACACCGTGGTCATGCGTGTGTGTGGCCCCGGTCACTGCCACATCCCGTGCCCCCGGCCCAGGACGCCGTGCGGGTCGTGGACGGCCTTGGCCCCGGCCAGCGTGCCCCACAGGCTGCCGTAGTGCTCGCGCCAGTCCGCGGCGGACATCGGCAGCGCGTTGGCCGGATAAGCCACCGCGCCCTCGGCCCGCGCGTACTCGTACGCTCGGCGGTTGGCGGCCACCATCGGGTCGGCCGCGCCGGGGACGGCCGTGCGCAGCAGGGCGAGCAGATGGACGACCTCGCCGCGCGGGCGCCGGAACAGCGGGGCCCGCAGGGTACGGGTGAGGAGGGGGTAGAGCAGCACCAGGCCGTTCTCGCGCAGGTCCGTGAAGGCCGGGTCCGCGAGGATGCCGGTCACGACGGACGCGGCGGTGTCCTCGGGGAGCAGCAGGTTCAGCCAGGGATGCGGGTGCAGCCACTCGCCGCTGGCGCGCAGGGTCTCCTCGTCGACCGCAACCCGGTCGGCGAACTCGGCGTACCCCAGGTCCTCGATCTCGGCCGTGCCGAAGGAGAGGTCCCCCAGGAGGGCCGTGTCGTCGGGCGGGGTCGGGCCCTGGTGGGCGGCCACGGCCTCGACCATGTACCGCCAGCCGTCGGCGGTGTCCTCGACGGGGCGGGCCTGGCCTTCGAGGTAGCCGAAGCGCCCGTCCGTGGCGAGCAGGCGCTGGTCGGACAGGTAGGCGTCGAGATCGGGGTAGTACAGGCAGTAGCGGCGCACCAGGGCGGGCGCGGGGGACAGCCGCAGGGTGGCCCGGACGATGACGGCGACCTGCCCCAGTCCGGCCAGGACCGTGTGGAAGAGCGCACCATGGCGTTCCGGCGAGCAGACCAGGTGCTCGCCGGCGCCCGTCACCACCTCCAGCTCCAGCACCGAGTCCGCGACCAGCCCGTGCCGGTGGCCGGCGCCGCCCAGCCCGCCGACGCTCAGCACTCCGCCGACGCCGGCCCCCAGGTAGTCGGTGAGGACGGGCGGCGCGAGCCCGTACGGGAGGGTCGCCGTCAGCACGTCACGCCACAGCGCACCCGCCTCGACCTCGACCCGGTCGCCGGTCACCGGCCCGACCGCGCTCAGCTCACGCAGGTCGAGGACGATCCCGCCGGGTGCCTGACCCTGGCCGTACATCGAGTGGCCGCCGGCCCGCGCGGCCACCGGGATCCCGCGCGGCCCGGCGTACGCCAGCGCGTCCTCGACCTCGGCAGCGGACCGCGGCCGCAGCACCCCCAGAGGCGGTGCGCACACCAGGTGACCGAAGTCCTCGGCCGCCTCCCGGAGGGTTTCCGGGCGGGTGTCCAGCAGTTCCACGAACGGTGCGGAGACACGGTCCGACGACGTCACGCGGCACACTCCAAAGAGGCATCGGCCGACACGGGCGGAACCATCTTCGTGGCGGGGCACGACGGACGGACACCGTTTCCCGCTTCGGCACCTCACTCCCACGGTGGGTTTACCGCGCCGGAAACCGGGTCACCCCGCTGTGCACACCGCCGGCACGCCGGGTCTTCCGGTTCGTGACGGAGCCCAGGACGGACTGAGTGTTCCGGGCGGGCGAGGCCCGTGCGGTCCAGGACCGTCGGCGAAACGCCGCCGAGGTGCTTCCCGGAAGCCCCTGAAGCCGCGAATATGCCGCACCATGGACATTCTGCTCGTCGCAAGCGCGTTCAACAGCCTGTCCCAGCGGGTGTACGCCGAACTGTCCGACCTCGGCCACCGGGTGGACGTCGTCCTCGCCGGCCGCGGCCCCGACGCCGTCCGCGCCGCGGTACAGGACCGGCGCCCGGAGCTGATCGTCGCGCCGATGCTGAAGACGGCACTCCCCGAGGACGTCTGGCGGGAGCACACCTGCCTGATCGTGCACCCGGGACCGCCCGGCGACCGCGGCCCCTCCTCCCTCGACTGGGCCATCGCCGGACAGGCACCCCAATGGGGGGTGACCGTGCTCCAGGCCGAGGCGGCCATGGACGCGGGCGCCGTCTGGGCGAGCGAGCCGTTCCCGGTCGAGCCGGTCGGCAAGAGCGACCTCTACCGGGGCGAGGCCGCCGACGCCGCCCTCACCGCCGTCCACGAGGCCGTACGACGGTACGCGGAAGGCTCGTACAAGCCCCGGCCGCAGAGCGACCCCGAGATCCACGGCCGGATCGTCTGGCGGGACGTCTTCCGGCAGGTGCGGCGACGGATCGACTGGGCGGCCGACGACACCGAGACCGTACTGCGCAAGCTGCGCGGCGCCGACTCGCAGCCGGGGGTGCTCGACGAACTCCTCGGCCGGGAGGTGTTCCTGCACGGGGGACACCCCGAGGACCGACTGACCGGGGAGCCCGGTGAGCTGCTCGCGACGCGGGCGGGCGCGGTCTGCCGGGCCACCCGGGACGGCGCCGTGTGGATTCCCGAACTGCGCCCCCGCAAGAACTCCGGCGACCCAGCCCCCTTCCGCCGCCCCGCGGCCGACGTGCTCGCCGCCCCGGACCTCCCGGAGAGCCCCGCCCCGCTCGAACTGCCCCCGGACCGCCGCACCTGGACCGACATCACCTATCAGCAGCACGGCGAGGTCGGCTTCGTGAGGTTCTCCTTCCCCGGCGGGGCGATGAGCACCGACCACTGCCGGCGCCTGCTCGCCGCGTACGAGTACGCACTCGCCCGCCCCACCCGCGTCCTCGTGCTCGGCGGCCGGCGCGACTTCTTCTCCAACGGCATCCACCTGAACGTCATCGAGGCCGCCCCGGACCCCGCCGAGGAGTCCTGGACCAACCTGAACGCCATGGACGACCTGGTCGAGGCCGTGCTGCGGACCACCGACCGGCTGGTCGTGGCGGCGCTCGGCGGCAACGCGGCGGCCGGCGGCGCCATGCTCGCCCTCGCCGCCGACGAGGTCTGGTGCCGCACCGGCGCCGTCCTCAACCCGCACTACCGGCGGATGGGCCTGTACGGCTCAGAGTTCTGGACGTACACGCTGCCCCGCCGCGTCGGCGCCGAGACCGCCCGGCAGCTCATGGACGAGGCACAGCCGGTGAGCGCCGCCACAGCCGCCCGGACCGGGCTCGTCGACCGGCTGGTTCCGGTGCCCGCACAGGACTTCACGACCGAGGTCGAGCACCTGGCGGCCGCGCTCGCCGGCACCCCGGACCTCGATCGCCGGATCGCCGTCAAGGCCGCGGCGCGCCGGGCCGACGAGGCCGAACGGCCGCTCGTCGAGTACCGGAGCGACGAACTCGCCCGGATGCACGCCCTGTTCTTCGACCCCGGCGCCGCCTATCACGCGCTGCGTTCGGACTTCGTCCGCAAGGTCCCCGGCGGTGCCCGGTGACACGGCTGCTGGTGGCGGGCGTCGGCAACATCTTCCTCGGGGACGACGCCTTCGGCCCCGAGGTGATCCGCGCCCTGGCGGAGCGCCCCCTGCCGCCCGAGGTACGGGTCCGGGACTTCGGCATCCGGGGCATGGACCTGGCCTACGAACTGCTGGACGGCTGGACGGTCGCCGTGCTCGTGGACGCGGCCGCCCGCGGCGAACGCCCCGGCACCCTGTCCCTGGTCGAGCCCGAACCGCCCGACGGCCGCTCGCCGGCCCCGCCCGAGGCACACGGCATGGACCCGGCGAAGGTGCTGGTCCTGGCCACCCACCTCGGCGACGAACCCCTGCCCCGCGTCCTCGTCCTGGCCTGCGAGCCCGGCGAGCTGCCGCGCGGCGACGAGGACATCGCCCCCGGCCTGAGCGAGCCCGTCCGGGACGCGGTGCGGCGGGCCGTCGCGGCCCTGCACACCCTGGTCCCGGCGCTGCTGGCGGATCCCCTGGTCACGCCTTCGTTGGCCCGCCCGGAGGAATCCGCGGGCCGCGCCGCGGCCGGGCTCCCGCACACCGCCGCCACCGGCGCGGAGGATCGCTGACGGACCAGTACCCGGACCGGGACCAGCCCGCTCCGAAGGTTCGTCCCGAGCCCAGCGACCCAGGAGCGGAGCACCCATGTGTCAGTCGGAGGAGGTCACCCGGGCCGTCCTGGCCAGGAACGACGGCCTGGCCGCGAGCCTGCGCGACGACCTGACCGCGCGCGGGGTGAGCGTGGTGAACCTGCTCTCCAGTCCCGGCAGCGGCAAGACCGAACTGCTCGGCCGGGTGCTGGCCCGGGCCCGGGAACGGGACGTCCCCGTCGCCGCCTTCACCGCCGACCTCGCGACCGAGAACGACGCCGAGCGCCTGGCCCGTTCCGGAGCGCCGGTGAAACAGCTGCTGACCGACGGGCTGTGCCACCTGGAGGCCCGGCAGGTCCGCGGCCATCTGGAGGGCTGGCTGCCCACCGACACCGCTCTGCTGTTCGTCGAGAACGTCGGCAACCTGGTCTGCCCAGCCTCCTACGACCTCGGCGAACACCTGCGGATCGTGCTGATGGCGGTGACGGAGGGCGAGGACAAGCCCTCCAAATACCCCACCGCCTTCGGCTCCGCGCACCTGGTCGTTCTCACCAAGACCGACCTCGCCGGACCGGCCGGCTTCGACGCGACCGCCTTCGCCGACCATGTACGGCGGGTCAATCCCGGGGTGGAGATCGTGCGTTCCTGCGCCCGCACCGGCGAGGGCGTCGACATGGTCCTCGACCGGGTGCTCGCCGTACGGGACGGCGCCCCCGTGCACCGTCCGCCCCTCGCCCCGCACCCGCACGGTCACGTCCACGCCCCGACCGCCTCGTGACCGCCGCCCCCACCACGGCGGCCGTCCGCCGACGCGTCACCGTGTGCGGGACCGTCCAGGGCGTGGGCTTCCGCCCGTACGTCCACCGCCTGGCCGTCGATCTCGCGCTCGCCGGATTCGTCGGCAACACGGCGAACGGAGTGATCGTCGAGGTCGAGGGCCCGGCGTCCGACGTCGACCGGTTCTGCGAGCGGCTGGCCACCGAGCCGCCGCCGCTGGCCACCGTGACCGCGGTGGGTGTGGAGGAGGTACCTGTCACCGGCGCGGACTGCGGCTTCACGATCCGTGCCTCCGAGCAGTCGGCCCCGGGCCGTACCCTCCTCCCGCCCGACACCGCGACCTGCGCCGACTGCCTGCGCGAACTGTCCGATCCGGCCGACCACCGCCACCGGCACCCCTTCATCACCTGCACCCACTGCGGGCCCCGCTTCACCATCGCCACCGGGATGCCGTACGACCGCGCGGTCACCACGATGTCCGGCTTCCCCATGTGCCCCGGCTGCGCCCGGGAGTACGGCGCCCCGGCCGACCGCCGCTTCCACGCCCAGCCCGTCGCGTGCCCGGACTGCGGGCCCCGGCTGCGGCTGGTGCCCGCCGCCGGCAGCGGAGTGAGACCCGCTCGCGACGGTGACGCCCTCTCACGGGCGCGAGAACTGCTCGCCGCCGGGCGGATCGTCGCCGTGAAGGGCATCGGCGGCTACCACCTGGCCTGCGATGCCGCCGACGCCCGGGCCGTCGACACCCTGCGCACCAGAAAGGCACGCGGCGACAAGCCGTTCGCCGTGATGTGCGCGGACCTCGGCGAGGCGGAGCGGATCGCCGAGGTCGGGACGGGCGAACGGGCCGCCCTCATCAGCCCCCGGCGCCCCATCGTCCTCCTGCGCCCCCGCCGCGGGGTGCGGCTGGCACCGGGCCTCTGCCCCGGCAGCCCGCACCTCGGCGTGATGCTGCCCTACACCCCCGTCCACACCCTCCTCTTCGGCCTCCCCGGCGACCCGCCCGGCCCCCGCGTCCTCGTCATGACCAGCGGCAACCGGTCGGGCGAACCGATCGTCACGGACGACGAGGAGGCCCTGACCCGGCTCTTCGGCCTGGCCGACGCCTGGCTCGCCCACGACCGGCCCATCGCCTCGCCCTGCGACGACTCCCTGCTGAGGGTGCGCGCCGACGGCACCGAGCAGGTGCTGCGCCGCTCCCGCGGGTATGTGCCGCGTCCGCTGCGTCTGCCCGTTCCGGTGCGGCCCGCGCTCGCGGTGGGCGGTGACCTCAAGAACGCGCTGTGCGTCGGCGAGGGCGACCTGGCCTGGTTCGGGCCGCACATCGGCGACATGGGCGACCTGGCCACCCTGGAGGCCGCCACCCGCGCCGAACGGCATCTGCACCGGCTGACCGGAATCCGCCCCGAACTCGTCGCCGCCGACCGCCACCCCGGCTATCACTCGTCAGCCTGGGCAAGCCGGTACGCCCATCAGCTCCCGCCGGCGCACGGCACCGGCACTCGGTTCCCGCCGGAACACACCGGTCGACTCCCGCTGAGGAAGCCGGTGTTCGTCCAGCACCACCACGCCCACATCGCGGCCGCCATGGCTGAGGCCGGCCTCGACGGCACCACACCCGTCATCGGCGTCGCCTTCGACGGCACCGGCTACGGCGACGACGGCACCGTCTGGGGCGGCGAGGTCCTCGTCGCCGACTACACCGGCTACCGGCGCCTCGGCCACCTCGCCCCGGCCCCGCTGCCCGGCGGGGACGCGGGCGTGGCCAACCCGTGCCGGACGGCGCTGGCCCGGCTGTGGGCGGCCGGCGTGCCGTGGGACGCGGACCTGCCCTGTGTCGCCGCCGGCTCCCGCGAGGAACTCAGGCTGCTGGCACGGCAGTTGCCGAGTCAGGTTGGCTGTGTGGCCACCTCCAGCATGGGCCGTCTCTTCGACGCCGTGTCCTCCCTCGCGGGGGTCTGCCACCGCGCGGGATACGAGGCCCAGGCCGCCCTGGAGCTGGAGGCACAGGCCTGCCCGGCCTGGGACGAGGACACGGCCGCGTACCCCTTCGGCGACCGCTTCGACCCGGCCCCCGCCCTGCGCGCGATCGTCACCGACCTGCGGCGCGGTACCCCGGCCCCGGTCATCGCGGCCCGCTTCCACCGCGGCGTCGCACAGACCGTCCTGGACCTGTGCCGGCGCGCACGCGCGGTCACCGGTCTGAGCACCGTCGCCCTCACCGGAGGGGTGTTCGCCAACGCCCTGCTGGAGAGCGCGAGCACCGACCTGCTGCACGGCGCCGGATTCACGGTCCTGCTGCACGGCGAAGTCCCCCCGAACGACGGCGGGTTGGCCCTCGGGCAGCTGATGGTCGCGGCCCATGAACCGGCTGCGGCCCGGGCACCGGCCGAGGCCGAACCGGCTGGGGCCGAACCGGCTGTGGCCCACGAACGACCCGACGACGACCGACGGAAAGCAGTCAGCGACGAGACGGAGTGACCCATGTGTCTGGCAGTGCCCGGCAGAGTCGTGAGCATCGACGACACCGCCGATCCCCTCACCGGCCTGATCGACTTCGGCGGAGTGCAGAAGCAGGCGTGTCTGGAGTACGTCTCGGACGTGCGGGTGGGCGAGTACGTCATCGTCCATGTGGGCTTCGCCCTGCAGCGACTCGACGAGGAGTCGGCTCTGGCCTCCCTCAAGCTATTCGAGGAACTGGGGCTTCTCGAGGAGGAGTTCGGCGACGCCTGGCAGCAGGCGGCCCGGCAGGCCGAGGGGAGCGAGACCCGGTGAAGTACCTCGACGAGTTCAACGACCCCAAGCTGGCCCGCCGCCTGCTGGACGAGATCCGGGCCACCGTGACCCGGCCCTGGGCCCTGATGGAGGTGTGCGGCGGCCAGACCCACTCCATCATCCGGCACGGCATCGACCAACTCCTGCCCGAGGAGGTGGAGTTGATCCACGGTCCGGGCTGCCCGGTCTGTGTGACCCCGCTGGAGTGCATCGACAAGGCGCTGGAGATCGCCGCCCGTCCGGACGTGATCTTCTGCTCGTTCGGCGACATGCTCCGCGTCCCCGGCACCGACCGGGACCTGTTCCGGGTCAAGGGCGACGGTGGTGACATCCGTGTGGTGTACTCACCGCTCGACGCGCTCCAGCTCGCCCGGCGCCACCCGGACCGTCAGGTGGTGTTCTTCGCCATCGGCTTCGAGACCACCGCCCCCGCCAACGCCATGGCCGTCCACCAGGCCAGGCGCCTCGGCCTGACCAACTTCACCCTCCTGGTCTCCCATGTCCGGGTCCCCCCGGCGATCGAGGCCATCATGACCGCCCCCGGCTGCCGGGTGCAGGGTTTCCTGGCCGCCGGGCACGTGTGCAGCGTGATGGGCATGGCCGAGTACCCGGAGCTGGCCGAACGGCACCGCGTGCCGATCGTGGTCACCGGCTTCGAACCGCTCGACATCCTGGAGGGCATCCGCTGCACCGTCCGCCAACTGGAGCGCGGCGAGCACCGGGTGGAGAACGCCTACGCCCGTGCCGTGCGCACGGACGGCAATCCGGCCGCGATCCGCATGATCGAGGAGGTCTTCGAGGTCACCGACCGCTCCTGGCGCGGCATCGGCCGGATCCCCGCCAGCGGCTGGCGGCTGACCGAGGCCTACCGGGACCACGACGCCGAGCACCGCTTCGACGTCACCGGCATCCGCACCGAGGAACCGGCCGAGTGCCGCGCCGGCGAGGTCCTGCAGGGGCTCATCAAGCCCACGGACTGCGCGGCCTTCGGCACCACCTGCACCCCGCGCACCCCGCTCGGCGCCACCATGGTCTCCAGCGAGGGCGCCTGCGCCGCCTACTACCTCTACCGCCGGATGTCCGAACCGGCGCACCCGCGCGAGGAGATGAACCCCGTTGGCTGAGCAGACCCTCGTCGACCCCGCGAACTGGAGCTGCCCGGCGCCGATCCGCGACCAGCCGGTCGTGGTGATGGGCCACGGCGGAGGCGGCGCCCTGTCCGCCGAGCTGATCGAGCAGATCTTCGCCCCCGCCTACGGCAACGCCCTCCTCGCCGGGATGACCGACTCCGCGGTCCTCCAGCTCGGCGGCGCCAGGCTGGCCCTCTCCACCGACTCCTACGTCGTACGGCCGCTCTTCTTCCCCGGCGGCTGCCTCGGCGACCTCGCCGTCAACGGCACCGTCAACGACCTCGCGATGAGCGGCGCCCGGCCCGCCTACCTCTCCGCCGCCTTCGTGCTGGAGGAGGGCGTGCAGCTGTCCGTCGTCGAACGCATCGCCCAGGCCATGGGCGAGGCGGCCGAGACGGCGGGTGTCACCATCGCCACCGGTGACACCAAGGTGGTCGAGGCCGGGCACGGGGACGGGGTGTACGTCACCACCGCCGGGGTCGGCCTTGTCCCCGAGCGAGTCGACATCCGCCCGCAGCGGGCCCGGCCCGGGGACGCCGTCATCGTCAGCGGGCCGATCGGCCTGCACGGGGTGGCCGTGCTCAGCGTCCGCGAGGGGCTGGAGTTCGGCGTCGAGATCGCCAGCGACACCGCGTCGCTCGCCGACCTGGTGGCGACCATGCTGGACGTCACTCCCGACATCCACGTCCTGCGCGACCCCACCCGGGGCGGTCTGGCCGCCTCGCTCAACGAGATCGCCCGCGCCTCGGGAACCGGGGTACGGCTGAACGAGCGGGCCATTCCGGTGCCGGACGCGGTCGCGAGCGCCTGCGGTTTCCTCGGGCTCGACCCGCTCTACGTCGCCAACGAGGGCCGCCTGGTGGCCTTCGTCCCGCCGACGGAGGCCGACGCCGTGCTCGATGCGATGCGCGCCCATCCGCAGGGGGCGGGCGCGACCCGGATCGGCGAGTGCGTGACCGAGCACCCCGGCATGGTGGTCGTGGCGACCGGCCTGGGCGGCACCCGGGTCGTCGACCTGCCGCTCGGGGAGCAGCTGCCCCGTATCTGCTGACGGCAGGCTCCGCTGATGAGATGAGAAGGCGATGACCCCGCCCGTGCCGTACGGCACGGGCGGGGTCATTCGACCGCGATGATCTCCAGTTCCCGGCCGCAGCGCAGCTCGGTGGAGGGCCGGTCACAGCGCGGGCACCAGAAGAACGGCGGCATACCCACCGCGAACTCCTCGGCGCACGGACCGCACCAGGCCCGCGCCGTCACCTGCTCGACCACCAGCCGGGCCCCGGCCAGGGCCGTGCCGTCGCGGGCCATCTCGAAGGCGAAGTCCAGGGCGTCGGGGACGACCCCGGACAGCTCGCCGACCCGGACGGTCACCGCGGAGACACGGTCCGCGCCGTCCGCCCGGGCCCGTTCGTCGGCCTGCTCCACGATCGCGGTCGCGATCGACAGTTCGTGCACGACCCGCTCACGGATACCGGTGACCGGCGCGCAGCCCGCCCGCGATGCGCCAGATCTTCATCTCGCGCACCAGGCTGGGGATACCGGTGGCGAGCAGCGCCAGGGCCAGGGCGCCCACCACGGCGATCTCCGCGGTCAGCACGGTCTGGGCCGCCGTTCCTGTTCTCTTGCGTCGGTCCTTCATGTGGGGAACTCCCTGATCTGTGTCATCCGGGCGGGATGTTCGGCATGACGTCCAGAAGGGCGTCGTGGCGCTTCCAGCTGATGTTGGTCGAGCGCCGCGCGTCGGCGGTGCCGTCCTGGTGGTGACCTGTCTGCTTCTTGTAGGGACCCTCGTTGCCCTGGTGTATGCCGGGCACGTGGGACGGCGTGTCGGGCCGCGCCTGAGGGCGGCCGACTCGGATGTTGCCCATGGGGTTTCTCCTTCCTGTGGTGCCGTTCTCCGAGGCCGCTCGGCTTCGCTGCCGCTCGGTCTCATGACCGCTCGGTGAGCTCCTCGAAGAAACGCTCGACGGCCGGCCACATCCGGCCGCCGCCGGACAGGCCGCGCCATTCGCGGCGGATCACGGCGAGCATGCGGAAGCAGTCGTCGATCGGTGTGATCCAGTGGTGGTCCTGACCGTGGACGGTGTTGACCAGCAGCGCCTCCACGTCCGGTGTCATGCCGGCGAGCGGCGGACAGCCGGCGACCGCCCGCCGCCAGGCCGCCGCGTCCACCTCCCAGCGCATGGCACCCGCCGGGCTCGGCCCCTCCGCGGTGACCGAGCCGTCGGCGCGCGGTACGAAGAAGACCAGCCCGACCGGGACCCCGAGGGCCGCCGTGTCGACCTTCGGGAGGCGGACCCGGCGGGTGGGGACCAGCCGGAGCCGGCCCTCACCCTGCAGGGTCTCGGCGAACAGCACCGAGCAGGGACGGCAGGCACAGCGGACCTCGGCCTGCCCGGTGTCGTACAGATGCGGATGGTCCTCGGCCACCGGAGCGGCGCACAGGTCGCACACCTCCGCCCCGGCAGCCGTCTGCAGGTCGGCCGAGGAACGGATGAGGCGGGCCAGGGCCCCTTCGACGCTCACCGGGCCTCCTGTGACCGGCGCAGGGAGTCCAGGGGGACGAAGGCGGGCGCCGGGGGCTCGGGCACCGGCTGCACGTCGGCCAGCTCGGGAGCCGCGGCGAGCACCGCCTCCCGGACGACGTCGGTCATCTCCGTCGTACCTCCGCCGCACCCGGAACCGCAACCGCCGCCCGTGGCCAGCCGCACCCGGCCCACCTCGCCCTCCACACCGGCCCATTCGACGTCGCCGCCGCGCTCGCGCACGGCGGGGCGCAGCCGCTCGACCGCGCGGGCGGCCCGGCACTCGGGGGAGTCGGGATGGATGTCGTGCAGGACCATGAGGTGGTCGAGGAGCTCGTCGTCGGCGAGCCGCTCGGCCAGCGGTGCGTCGGCGCCGTCGAGGACCCGGGCGAGCGCCTCGCCGTAGACCTCGGTCAGCAGGCGCACCGCCTCGACGGCCGAGCTGCCGAGCGGGCCCGGGGCGGACTCCAGGCTCTCCAGCAGCGAGTCGAGGCGGGCCAGCCGCGCCTCGACCGCCGGGCCGTCGAGCCGCCCGATGCCGGCCATCACATCAGCCGTCACATCAGCCATGACTCGCTCCGTAGGTCGGCGAGTGGGTGACGGTCAGCGTCTTGCCCTTGCCCGTGTACATGTGGACACCGCACGGCAGACAGGGGTCGAAGCTGCGGACCGTACGCATGATGTCGACGCCCTTGAAGTCGTCGGGGCCGTTCTCCTCGAAGATCGGCTGGCCCATGACGGCGTCCTCGTAGGGGCCGGGCGTGCCGAACTTGTCGCGGGGGCTGGCGTTCCAAGGGGTCGGCGGGTACGGGTGGTAGTTGGCGATCTTCTTGTCCTTGATCACCAGGTGGTGGGAGAGGACCCCGCGCACGGCCTCGTGGAAGCCGCAGCCGATCGCCTCGTCCGGCACCTCGAAGTCCTCGAACACCTTGGTGTCGCCGGACCGGACCAGCCCCATCGCCTCGTCCAGGAACTGCAGGGCCATGGCGGCCGCGTAGGCGACGAAGTACGGCCGGGCGCGGTCCCGTTCGAGGGTGTTGGACCACTTCGGGATCTTCCACTCCAGCGTGGTCTCCGGCAGGCTCTCGCCCTTGGGCAGCGAGATGCGGACGCTGTGGCCGGTGGCCTTGATGTACGGCGTGTCGACGATGCCGCTCAGCGCGGTCGACCAGAGCCGGGCCAGCGGGCCGCCGCCGGTATCGAGGGCGAGGTGGTCGCCGGTGCGCTGGTCGAACCAGCGCGGGCTCATCACCCAGCTGTAGTTGCCCTCGAAGTCCCGCTTCTGCGGCACCGGGAGGGTCGTCTGGTTCCACGGGTGCCGCATGTCGACGGGGTTGCCCAGCGGGTCGTGGGTGACGAACGGGTCCTCGTTGACCCAGTCCTCGTAGAACGAGCTGCCCAGCATGATCCTGAGGCCGAGGTTGATGTCGACCAGGTTGTTGGTGACCAGCTGGCCGTCGACCACGATGCCCGGGGTGACGTACATGGCCTTGCCCCAGCGGTCCATGTTCTCGTACTTGTAGTCGACCACCTTCGGGTCCTGCCAGGCGCCCCAACAGCCCAGCAGGATGCGGCGCTTGCCGACCTCCTCGTAGCCGGGCAGCGCCTCGTAGAAGAAGTCGAAGACGTCGTCGTTCATGGCGACGGCCTTCTTCACGAAGTCGATGACGTGCATCAGCCGGCTGAGGTAGTCGGTGAACGCGGTCGGCGACGGCATGGTGCCGACACCGCCCGGATAGAGCGTGGAGGGGTGCACATGGCGGCCCTCCATCAGGCAGAACATCTCGCGGGTGGTCCGGGAGACCTTCAGGGCCTCCTTGTAGACCTCGCCCTCGAAGGGGTTGAAGGCCTTCATGATGTCCGCGATCGTCCGGTAGCCGTGGATGTCACCGCGCGGCGCGGTGGTCTTCTGCGCGCGGGCCAGGACGCTCGGGTTGGTGGCCTTGACCATCTGCTCGCAGAAGTCCACGAAGACCAGGTTGTCCTGGAAGATCGTGTGGTCGAACATGTACTCGGCCGCCTCGCCGAGGTTCACGATGTGCTCGGCCAGCGGCGGCGGCTTCACGCCGTACGCCATCTGCTGGGCGTAGTCGGAGCAGGTGGTGTGGTTGTCGCCGCAGATGCCGCAGATGCGGGAGGTGATGAACCCGGCGTCGCGCGGGTCCTTCCCCTTCATGAAGACGGAGTAGCCGCGGAAGAGGGAGGAGGTGCTGTGACACTCCACCACCTCCTTGTTGGCGAAGTCGATCTTCGTGTAGATGCCCAGGTTTCCGATGATCCGGGTGATCGGATCCCAGGACATGTCCACGATCTGCGCGGGCTTGCGCCCTTTCTGCCGGGCCTCGGTTGTCATCGGTGTTCGCTGACCTTTGCTGTGGGGGGACTTGGGTGGGGGACGACGCGTGGTGTGTCAGGGGCGCCAGCGCGGGGCGTAGCCGCTGGTGAGCTTGCGCTTGTTGTGGCGCCACCTGGGTTCGTGGTTCACCAGCTCGTTGGTGAAGCCGCGCAGCCGGCGGATGACCGCGCCGTACGGCTTGATGGCCAGCGAGGAGAGTGTGCCGCCGGGCGGCTCGTCCATGAACGGCATGAACGCGTCGGGGAAGCCGGGCATGGTGCAGCCGATGCAGATGCCGCCGACGTTCGGGCAGCCGCCGACGCCGGCCATCCAGCCCCGCTTGGGCACGTTGCAGTTCACGACCGGGCCCCAGCAACCGGTCTTCACCAGGCACTTGGGTGAGTTGTAGTCGGCCGCGAAGGTCGCCTGCTCGTAGTAGGCGGCGCGGTCGCAGCCCTCGTGCACCGTGCGGCCGAACAGCCACTGCGGGCGCAGCATGTGGTCCAGCGGGGGCGGGGGCGCGGTGCCCGCGGCGTGGTAGAGCACCCACACCAGGGTCTCCATGAAGTTCTCCGGCTGGACCGGGCAGCCCGGGATGTTCACCACGGGCAGTCCGCCCTGTGACTTGTACTCCCAGCCCAGGTAGTCCGCGAGGCCCATGGAGCCGGTCGGGTTGCCGGCCATCGCGTGGATACCGCCGAAGGCGGCGCAGGTGCCGACGGCCACGACCGCCCAGGCCTTGGGCGCGAGTTGGTCGATCCACTGGTTGAGGGTCTGCGGCTGGCCGGTCTCCGGGTCGTTGCCGAAGGAGGTCCAGTAGCCGTCGCCCTCGATGATGTTCTGGTTCGGGATCGACCCCTCGATGACGAGGATGAACGGCTCCAGCTCGCCCCGCGCCGCCTTCCGGTAGGGAGCGAGGAAGTCCTCGCCGCCCAGGCTCGGCGACAGCACCTTGTTGACCAGGTTGACCTTGGGGACGCCCGGGATCAGACCGAGGACCAGGTCCTCGATGGAGGGCTGGTCGGCGGCCGTCACGGAGACCGTGTCCCCGTCACAGCTCATGCCCTCGGAGATCCAGAGGATGGTGATCTCGTCGAACCCCTGGTGTTCCCCGGCTCGGCCGGGTTCGCCGCCGACGGCGGTGGTGCCGCTTGTGGTGCTCATACGCTAGGCCTCCGATGGAGAGGGCCCCGGGGACGGCGTGGTCGCCGCCTCTGGATCCGGGACGTCGGTGCCCCCGAGCGGCTCGACTTCGTCGGGCCGGAAGTAGTGGAAACGGCCGTACCAGCCGTGCAGTTCGGCCGCCGGATCGTCGTCGACGGTGACGGCGAGATGAGTGCTGCCGTCCACGTCGTGGAAGACGGCGGCCACGGTCGCGGTCCGTCCGGCCAGGAACATGTCCTGGGCGTCGGCACCCTTGCCGCGCGGACGGAGCCGCACGGGGCACCCGCCGCCGACCCGCACGCCACCGACCAGGACCGTGTCGGTGGCCGGAGAGAGCCCGTCATCGACACCCTCCTGCCACCAGACGGGCCGGCCGGTGACGGGGGGTTGGCCGTGGGGTCGGCTGGTGGGTCGGCCAGCGTCGAGGGGTCGGTCGTCGGGTCGGCCGGTGACGGGGGGTTGGCCGTGGGGTCGGCCGGTGCCGGAGGGTTGGCCAACGGGCCGGTTGCCGACCGGGGGTTCGCCGCCGAGGCGGTTGCTGATCGGCGACTCGCCGCCGGTGCGGTCGTTGCCGGTTCGCCTGCCGCTGGAGCGGCGACCGCCGGTTCGGTGGTCGGTGGCCCGGTCGTTGTCGGTTCGGTCGGCGCTCGTTCGGTCGCTGCCGGTGTGGTCGTTACGCATGTGGTCGCCGTCGGAGCGGTGATCGCCCGTTCGGCCGCCGCCGGTTCGGTCGCCGCCGGTTCGGTGGTCGGTGGCCCGGTCGTTGCCGGTTCGGTCGGCGCTCGTTCGGTCGCGGCCGGTGTGGTCGTTACGCATGTGGTCGCCGTCGGAGCGGTGATCGCCCGTTCGGTCGCCGCCGGTTCGGTCGCCGCCGGTTCGGTGGTCGGTGGCCCGGTCGTTGCCGGTTCGGTCGGTACTCGTTCGGTCGCTGCCGGTGTCGTCGTTACGGATGTGGTCGCCGTCGGAGCGGTCACCGTCTGTTCGGTCGCCGTCTGTTCGGTCGCCGTCGGTCCGGGTGCCGCCGTTCCTGTTGTTGCCGGGGCGTTCGTCGGCAGGCCTGAGTGAGCGGATTGCCCCGTGGAGGCGTCCGAGCACCTCCGGTGGCATGGTGTCGACGCGGTCGAGGATCTCGGCGGCCCGCGGATCCGTCGCCCGTGCCTCGCGCTTCTCCTCGTCCGTCAACAGCATCGTGCGCAGCGTGAGGATCTCGTCGATCTCACCGGCGTCGTGCAGGTCCCCAGGGCTCTCCGGCGCCACCTGCGGATGGTCGGGGAGGATGATCGGCGAGGAGAGCAGCAGGGCGGACGCCGAGCCGTCCTCGGGCGCGGTGGCGGGCGGTGCGCCGCCCAGCACCGGGAACGTGAAGTCGTTACGGCAGCTTCGGGCGGCCTCCTGGAGGCCGGTGCCCGGGTCGATCAGGGAGACGAACTCCGCGCCCTCGACGCCGAGGAGGGTGTGGGTGGCGATCAGGGCGTGGCGGAGCGTCCGGTCGCGGGGGGCACCCGGATCCGCCGTCAGCCCCTCGTTGGCGGTGCGCACCCGGAGCCGGAAGAGGCCCTCGCCGAGCCGCTCGGTCACGAGCGTGGTGCTCGCCCGCAGCTCTTCCCGGCGCCGTACGATCCGCCCGGCGCCCGAGGGCAGCGCCTCCGTGTCGACACCGGCCGGTGAGCCCACGGCAACGGTGTGCTCACCGCGGTCCAGGCGGTCCAGCGGGACCGCGAGGTCGGTCTCCCGTGGCACCGCCTCCTCGAAGGTCAGCTGCACCGTGCCGTCGTCGCAGGTGAGCGAGTCGACAGGCTGCCCCCGGCCGTTCTCGACCTGCTTGTGCTGCAACTGCAGATACCGCACCCGCAGCCGCAGGACCGCGTCCGGTCGGCGCACCCGCAGCAGGCACTCCGTCTGCTGGTACCAGGAGTCGGCCGAACCCGACACGCCCGGGCTGACCGGGCCGTCCGCCTCCACCCGGTCCCGGGGGAGAAGGACCCCGAACTGCCAGCGGGCACGATTCTTGGGCGAGGACCGCCGATAGGGGTAGAGGAGGTAGCCCTCGTAGAGGACGGCATCGGCGACGGCGCTCAGCTGTTCGAAGATCGGTGCGGGACGGTCGGAGCCGTCCACCGGGGCAGTGCGGGGCGCTCTGCCGTCGACCAGTCCCTCGGCCATGCAGCCTCCTCGGATCCGTAGGCGCGCCCATACCTTCCACCACGGTCACATCGGTCACGCCGACTCGCCTCTTCTGGCTGAGCGGGGTTAGGCCGTACGGGTGGGCTCGGGGGTGCGCCGGATCAGCCTGCGGAGGCGGTCCGCGAGGGGTGGTCCGGGCGGACCGAGAAGGCGATGTCGCCGACCTGCGCCACGATCGCGTCCCGCACGAGGAGCAGGCTCGGCACGGTGCTCTCGGCCGAGGCCCCGGGTGCGGCCACCTTGGCCGTGCTCCACCGCCGGGCGCCGGTCCGCCGGTCCAGGGCGAGCAGCCGGCCGTAACGGTTGACGAAGTACAGCTCGTCGTACGTCGACGAGTACACCGGCGTGGACAGGTTCTCGATCTGGGTCTCCCGCTGCCACACCCGGCCGGCGTCGCCCGGCCGGAGCGCGGTGACCGTGCCGTCGGGCCCCACGATGCACACGACGCCGTCGACCAGGGTGACCGTGCCGTGCCGGACGGCCTTGAAGGGGACCTTGACGACGGCGCCGGTGGCCGGGTCCACCCGGATCAGGCCCGTGTACGACAGGTTCTGCAGGTCGGTCGACTCGTAGGTGTCGGCCGGCGGCTTCTGCACCGCGAAGAGCAACTCCCCGTCCACGCTGCCGAGGGGGTGCGACAGTGCGGGCAGGGTGGCGAGTTCACGGGCCGTGCCGTCGGCCGGGTCGAGGCGCAGGACGCTCATCGAACCGTGGGTGGGATCGTCCTCGGCCGAGCACAGGCCGTACGGCACACCGTCCACGACCGCCGGATCGCATGCGGGGCCGGAGGCGGACTTCGCCGGGGTCCGCCACAGGGCCCGGCCCGTGCGGGCGTCGAAGGCGGCCAGGTGCGACCTGTCGTCCGGCACCACGAGCACACCGCCCTTGAAGAGGAGCGCGGGACGGTCCTGACCGGTGTTGACGTCGGTCGACCACAACTGCTTCCGGGTGCCGGGGTCGAGGGCGACCAGCCGCTGAGGGTGGAACGTGTTCTCCGAGTACTTCTTGTCGTACGTGTAGAGGATGCCGTCGCGGGCGCCCGCGGCCAGCGTGGTCTGGAGGTTGGTGCCGTACCGCCATACGACGCGTCCGGTGGCGGCGTCGATCCGGGCGGTGGTGAAGCCGGTCCCCGCGCAGTACACCGAGGAGCCGTCCGCTGTGCAGCCGCTCTGCGTGCTGTCCAGGAAATTGCCCCCACTGCCCCGCACGGTCTTGAGCAGGCTCGCCCGCCAGGGCCGGTAGCCGATGGGCAGCGTGGGGGAGGGCGGGGTGGAACTCCGTTGGGCGGCAGGGGCCTTCGCGGGGGAGTCCGAGTCCGTCACCACGGTGTAGACGGTCAGCGACACGGCGGCCACGGCCAGGGCCGCGCCGAGGGCGGCGAGGCGGCGCCGACGTCTGCGGACGGGAACCGCGGTGGTGCCGGTCTCGCGCGAGGGGCCTGGAGCGGTCGGCGGGGGCACGGCGGCGGAGTCGGGCAGGGTCGCCAACAGCTGCTGCAGTTCGGCCAGTCGGGGCCGGAACTCCGGATCCTTGGTCAGGCAGCGCTCCGCGATGTCGCTCAGCGGATACGGGACCCCCTCCAGCGTCGGCGCCTCGTGCATCACCTGATAGCCCGTCAGGTACGGGCTGCCGCCGTCGAAGGGGCGGTTGCCGGTGGACGCGTACACCAGGAGCGAGCCCAGCGAGAACACGTCCGAGGCCGCCGTGACGTCACGGGGCGCCGTGAACTGCTCCGGGGACATGAAGGGCGGTGTCCCGATCAACCGGCCCGTCACGGTGAGGAGTTCGTTGTCGGCCGCCCTGGAGATGCCGAAGTCGATGACCCGCGGCCCGTCCTCCGCCATCAGTACGTTGCTCGGCTTCAGATCCCGGTGCACCACTCCGGCCTGGTGGATGTCCCGCAGCGCCTCGACCAGTCCCAGCCCGAGCGCGCGCAGCTTGCGCCCGCTCAACGGCCCGTCCTCCGCGACCACTTCGGCGAGGGTGCGGCCGGGTACGTAGAGCGTCGCCATCCACGGCTGCTCGGCGTCCGGATCGGCGTCGACCACGGGTGCGGTGAACGCGCCGCTCACCCGCCGGGCCGCGGCGACCTCCTGCTTGAAACGGGTGCGGAACTCGTCGTCGAGTGCGTACTGGGCGTGGACGACCTTGACCGCGACCTGCCGTCCCGAAGGGGAGTGCGCGAGATAGACGACGCCCATTCCGCCGCTGCCCAGCCGGTCGACGAGTGTGTAGCCGCCGATGGAGCCGGCGGCCCCCGATTCCCCGGTGCTCAGCGGCATTCCCGCTCGCCCTTCCCACTACCCCTGCGCCACAAGGCCGTTCAGGAGGCTCAGCCTAGGCCCTGCCGGTGCTGGAACCCGAACCGCTGCGACACTTCGGGACGAGGTCAGGGGGCGACGAACAGGGCGGGGAAGCGGGGCCCGAGCCAGGGTTTGCGGCCGAAGGCGAGCACCTGGCCCCGGGCCATGGCGAGCCAGGGGTTGCGCCGGCCGAGGGCGATGAGCAGGAAGGCGACGGGATCGATGACGATCGTGCAGTCCGGGCGTTCCTGCGGCTCGGGCGCCACATGCACGGTGCCGTCGGTGAGGGTGACCCCGAAGGCGCTGTCGCCACCGCGCAGCCGGATCGTGTAGCGGGCGGTCAGTCCGGCGGTGACCGAGCGGTCCGCCACGGCCGGCATCACCGAGAGCATGAACGGCATGCACCACCCGACCCGCTCGGCATCGACCATGTGCGGGCGCCGCAGCGCACGGGCGAGGTCGTAGCCGTGGCCCAGCATGTGCGTGAGCAGGTAGGAGCCGAGTACGGACCGGTCCATCGGGCCGAGCGGGGTGACCGGCGCAGGACCGTCCGCCGTGGCGGCCAGGGCGTCCACACTGCGCTCGGCCTGTGCCGTGATCATCGCCGCGAGCGGCTCGGCCCGGCGTTCCCCGAACACGGCCAGCGACTCGGCGTTCGCCGCCGCCAGGCTCTGCGGGGTGCCGTTCCCGTACGGGCGTTCCCGGCCCTCCGCCAGGTCGGCCATCAGCTCGTTGGCCAGCGCCAGATGGGCCGCCGCCTCGCCGACCGTCCACTCCGACCCCGGTACGGCGGCACTCGTGTCGGCCGCGCCGACCAGCACCGCCGCGATGTCGGCGGCGCTCTGCCGTATCGCCTGCCCGAGCCCTTCGCGCAGCGCTCCCTGGACGTTCTGCCGTGCCGCCTGATCCACGCCGGTTGCCCCTTTCTGTCGCGCGGTACCCAATCAGACGTTCGGGCGCACGACAAGCCCCGGGGGTGGTCAGCGAGAGCAGTGCTCGCGCGGTGCGTGCGGAGGAGGCCATCGGAGGTGGCGCCCCGCGGCCGTGCAAGGACTGGGGTGTCACCACGGTTCGAGCACGCCGGGAGTCGGGTTGTGTGAGGCATCGCAGGGATGCCACGTCGCCACGCCGGAGGGCTGAGCCATGACCACCCCGATCCCCGTCTACTTCATCCACGGGCTGTGGCTGCACAGCGCCTCCTGGCAGCCGTGGGTCGATCTGTTCCGTCAGGAGGGCTACGAGCCGTCCGCCCCGGGTTGGCCGGGGGACCCCGACACCGTGGCGGAGGCCCGGGCGAACCCGGAGAGCATCGCCGACCACGGCATCGACGACGTCGTGGAGCACTACGCGGCACTGATCGCCGCACTGCCGTCGCCGCCCGTCCTGATCGGCCACTCCTTCGGCGGCATGATCGCGCAGAAGCTGCTCGGCCAGGACCGCGCCGCCGCGGCCGTCGCGATCGACGCCGCGCAGATCAAGGGCGTACTGCCGCTGCCGTTGTCGGCGCTCAGGGCCACCCTCCCGGTGTTCAGGAACCCCGCCAACAAGCGCCGCTCGGTGTCCCTGACCGCCGAGCAGTTCCGGTTCGCCTTCGGCAACGCGATCCCCGAGGAGGAGTCCGCGGAGCTGTACGAACGCTGGACCATCCCCGCCCCCGGCAAGCCGCTCTACGAGGCGGCCTCGGCCAACTTCAACCCGCACTCCCCGGCGAAGGTCGACACCGAGAACTCCGGGCGGGGCCCGCTGCTGCTGATCTCGGGCGGCAAGGACCACACCGTTCCCGAGACCGTCACCCGCGCCACCCTCAAGCAGTACCGGCACTCCGACGCCGTCACCGACATCATCGGCTTCCCCGAACGCGGGCACTCCCTGACCATCGACGGCGGCTGGCGCGAAGTCGCCGAGACGGTCCTGGCCTGGCTGGGCCGGCAGAACCTGGGGACCGCGCGATGACGACGAGCACCTCCGGGCCCGCCGCCTGCGACCTCGGTCTGGCCGGGCAGACCGCCGTGGTCACCGGGGCCGGGCGCGGCATCGGCCTGGCGATCGTCGAGGCTCTTCTCGGCGCCGGAGCTCGTGTCGTCGCGGGTTCACGGAGCCGCAGCGACGGCCTTGACGCCCTGGTCAAGAACGGTGCCGAACTCACCGTCGTGGAGCTGGACCTGACCGAGCCCGACGCCCCGGCCGCGCTGGTGGCGGAGGCGGTCGCCGGGTACGGCGGCGTGGACGTGCTGGTGAACAACGTCGGCGCGGTGCGCCCGCGGGTGGACGGCTTCCAGGCCGTGTCCGACGCCGACTGGGACTGGGCTTTCACGATCAACTTCATGGCCGCCGTGCGGGCGACCCGTGCAGCGCTGCCCCACCTGATCGCGAGCGGCGACGGACGGATCGTCACCGTCTCCTCGGTCAACGGGCGTCTGCCCGATCCGCTGGTCATCGACTACAGCGCCGCCAAAGCGGCGCTGACGAACTTCTGCAAGGCCCTGTCCAAGGAGGTCGGGCCGGAGGGCGTCCGCGTCAACACGGTGAGCCCCGGCCCGGTCGAGACGGCGCTGTGGAAGGGCGCGGGCGGTGTCGCCGACACCGTTGGGCAGTCGCTGGGCGTCGACCCGGGCGAGGTGGCCCGCAACGCCGCCGGGGCGGCGGCCACCGGCCGGTTCAGCACCCCTGCCGAAGTCGCCGACCTCGTGCTCCACCTGGCCAGCCGGCGCTCGGGAAACATCACCGGCGCCGACTTCGTGATCGACGGCGGCATGACCGACGCCCTCTGACCGCCGTACAGCCGCAGGGCCCGCAGCCGGACCTCCCCGCCGCCCGGCCCTGCTCAGCCCCGACCGATGGAGTCGCCTTGACCCGCTTCTTTCCCACCTTCGAGCCGACGCCGGAGCGTGAACCGTTCTGGTTCCTCGGGGGCCAGGCCAGGATTCTGCTGCCCGGCAGCGCCACCGAGAACAGGCTCAGCCTGATGGAGTTCGCGGACCCGGCCGGGCACGCACCGCCGCACCACGTCCACGAGGACGAGGAGGAGGTCTGGTTCGTCCTGGACGGCGAGGTGACCTTCTTCGTCGGCGACCGACGCCACGATCTGACACCCGGCCAGGTCGCCTACGGACCGCGCGGTGTCCCGCACAGCTACCTGGTGCGTTCGCCCGAGGGCGCGCGCCTGGCCGTCCTGTTCAGCCCGGCCTGGATAGAGGAGTACTTCAGGGCCAACGGCACCCCGGTCGCCGAGGCCGGCGACCTGCCGCCGGCCTTCGACCTGGGCGCGGTGGTCGCCTCGGCCGAGGCGTTCCACCTGCGGGTCACCGGCCCGCCGCCGACGTCGTGAGCGCTGCCCCCTGACCGACGGGCCCGCGCGGGGCAGCGGCGGGACCGCGCGTACGGACATGGCCCCCGCGCACCTGCGAGCAGGCGCACCGGCCATGGTCGAACGCCGTGACAACGGGCCCTGAAGGGGCATGCCGGCGGCTCGATCCCGGCGATGACGGACGGCGCGCGGCCGACGGGCTGCTGCCGCAACCTGCCGACGTGGCCGGGCCGTTGGGGGACGCCGCCGGGCCGCCGGGCGGCTGCTCCCCGGCGGCCGGGTGGAAGAACCGCGCGGACACTGGCTGGTCCTGGGCCGAGGCGAATTGAGAGCCCGGCGCACCCTGCTCTCCCGTTCAGATCGTCGGCCGCGGCGCAGTACCCTGACCTTCCAGACAGGCCGAGTCCGGGGACCCGGCTGATGGGGGGAACGTGGAGCTCATCGGCCGGGATGATCAGCTGGATCTGTTGCGCCGGCTGCTGGCCGAACCGCGGAGCCACGGGAGCGCGGTGCTGGTCCGCGGGGCGCCCGGCATCGGGAAGACGGCGTTGCTGGCCGAGACCGCCGCCCTTGCCGAGGGGCTCGGTTACCGGGTCCTGCGCACCAGCGGTGTCGAGGCCGAGAGTGACATCCCCTATGCCGGTCTGCAGCTCGTCCTGCGCCCACTGGCCGCAGGAGCCACCGAGCTCGCCGCGCCGCACCGGCAGGCCCTCGACACCGCTCTCGGTCACGCCGAGGCCGGTGTCCCCGACGTCTTCCTGGTCGGTCTGGCGGTTCTCAACCTCCTGGCCGACGCGGCCGCGGCCGCACCGGTGCTGGTCCTGGCCGACGACGCCCAGTGGCTCGACGACGCCACCGCCTGCGTCCTGGCCTTCGTGGCGCGCAGGGTCGGCACCGAGCCGGTGGTCATAGTGGGAGCCGCACGCGACGGCTACCGGTCGCGTCTGAACTCCGACGAACTCACCTCGGTGACCCTCGGCCCGCTCACCGACGGCCAGGCCACGGAGCTCCTGGCGGACCGCGCCCCCGATCTGCGGCCGACCGCGCACCGCCGACTGCTGACCGAGGCCGCCGGGAACCCGTTGGCCCTGACCGAGCTCTCCCGCACCCTCGGCGCGTCGGCGGATCCGCACGTCTCCCGGCTGCCCCTCACCGAGCGGCTCGAACGGGCCTTCACCGACCGCCTGGAGACCCTGCCCGACATCACCCGCAGCCTGCTGCGGATCGCGGCCCTCGACGACAGCCCGTCGCTCCCCGAGATCTACCGCGCGACCCGGCAGCTCACCGGTATGAAGGCCGGAACCGCGGAACTCGACCCGGCCGTGCGCGCCCGGCTCGTCCAAGTCGTCGGCACGGAGCTGCGGTTCGGGCATCCGCTGATGCGCTCGGCGATCCACCAGACCATGCCCGCCGGCGTCCGCCACGCCGCGCATGCCGCACTCGCCGCCGTGCTCGACGAACATCCGGACCGGCAGCTGCGCCACCAGGCCGCCGCGGCCGACGACCCGGAGGAACCGGTCGCCGCCGCGCTGGAGGACGCCGCTCACCGGGCCGCACACCGGGGCGGCATCGCGGCGGCCGTCACGGCCCTCGAACAGGCCGCCGCACTCAGCGAGGACGCCCACCGCAGAGCGGAACGGCTGCTGCGCGCCGCGGACTTCGCCGTCGAGCTCGGCCGGCCCGAAACCGTGACCCGGCTGCTGGACCAGGCACTCACCGGGCCGTTGTCACGACGGCAGCACGCCACCGTCGTCTGGCTGCGCGGCAGCTTCGACGAGGGACTGCACAGCCACTCGTCGGGCGCCAACTCCCTTACGGCACTCGCCGAGGAGATGGCCGCGGAGGACCGTGCGCTGGCGCTGCGGATCCTGTGGAGCGCCGCGCAGTTGTGCTTCTGGTCCGACCCCGGCCCCGAGGGGCGCCGCAAGGTCCTGCAGGCCGTGGAGCGGATGGAACTGGACGAACTCGATCCGTGGCGGCTGGCCATCTGTGCCTACGCCGCGCCGATCGACCGCGGCACCTTCGTCCTGGACCGTGCCCGGCATGCCGCCCTGCAGGAGGGCGACGGTGGCCGCGCCTACCGCATGCTCAGCACCGCGTCCCTCCTCGCCGGCGGCTTCGACCTGGCTCGGGAGTTCTCCACGGTCGGCGGCGCACCGCTGCGCGCCCAGGGACGCCTCGGGCTGCTCGCCCGGACGGTCGGCGCGGACGCGTGGAGCGCTCTCGTGGTCGGCGACCTCGGCGCCGCGATCGCCGCGACCGAGGAGTCACGAAAGCTGGCGCGCGAGACCAGCCAGACGATGATGTACGCGCTGATGACGGCCACCGCGGCCAAGCTGGCCGCGCTCCGCGGTGACGCGGACTCCGCCCTGGAACTGGCCGAGGAGGCGGAGGAGATCGGGCTGCCGGCCGGTGCACGGCCGGTGCTGGCCACCGCGTCGATGGCCCGTGGACTGGCCGCGCTAGGCGCGGGGCGGTTCGAGGAGGCCTTCGGCCATTTCCGCCGGCTGCACGATCCGGCGGATCCCGCGTTCCAGGTCGCCCTGCGGCTGACGGCCGTGGCCGACCTCGTCGACGCCGCGACGCACTGCGGGCGGCCGGCAGCCGTACTCCCGATCGTCGCAGAGCTGGAGGAGGTCGCCACGGTGACCTCCGCGCCGGTGCTGCACGCCGATCTGCGGCTGGTCCGGGCCCTGCTGGCCGCCGACGAGGACGCGGACCTGCTCTTCGCGGGCGCGTTGAGCGCCGATCTCAGCGCCTGGCCGCTGATCAGGGCCCGTACCCGCCTGGCCTACGGCGAATGGCTCCGGCGCCGGCGGCGCAGTGTCGAGTCCCGCGACCACCTCCGTGCCGCCCGCGACATGTTCGACGCGCTCGGCGCGATCCCCTGGGGGGAGCGGGCCCGCCGGGAGCTGCGCGCCGCCGGCGAGACCAGCCGCCGCAGGGCCCCGGACGCCAGGGACCAGCTGACCGCCCACGAGCTGCAGATCGTCACGCTCGCCGCCGACGGGCTCACCAACCGCGAGATAGGCCAGCGGCTCTATCTGTCGCACCGCACCGTCAGCTCCCATCTCCACCGGATCTTCCCCAAGCTGGGTGTGGTCTCGCGCGCCGAACTGCGGACGGTGGTCAGCGCACTGCGCTGACCACCGTCACATGACGCTCGCTTCCGTCCGTACGGCGCTCCTAGCGTTTTCCAGGTCAGGACATCGACAAGCGGGGGAGCGGTCCCATGGTGTGGAACGGCGTCCAGCACGCGTCCGGGCCGCCGTTGGTCGGCCGCCACGCCGAACGCGACGCCATCGCACGGCTGCTCGGCGCGGTGCTCGACGGCCTCAGCGGAGCACTGGTCCTGACCGGCGAACCCGGGATCGGCAAGACCAGGCTGCTGGAGTACGCCGCGGACCGGGCCGCGGAACTCCGCGTGGTCCGGCTGACCGCTGTTGAGTCCGAGACAGGTCTCGGCTACGGCGCGCTGCACCGGCTGCTGCGGCCGTTCCTGAACCGGACGGGCCGGCTGCCCGGGCCGCAGCGGGCCGCGCTGGACGCGGCACTGGGCCTGGTGTCGGCGCCGCCCGCGGACCGTTATCTGGTCGGGCTGGCGACGCTGACCCTGCTGTCCGAGGCCGCCGCCGACCAGCCCCTGCTGTTCCTGCTGGACGATGCGCAGTGGCTGGACCGGGAGTCCGCCGAGGCGCTCGCGTTCACCGCCCGCCGGCTGCACGCCGACTCCCTGGGCCTGATCATCGCTGTCCGCGACGGGCTCGGTGCCGGCGGTCTGTTCGACGCGCTGAACGTGCACTCCGTGACCGGTCTGCCCGAGCCGGAGGCCAAGGTCCTGCTGTCCGCCGTCCCTCGGCGGGTGGACGAGGACGTGGCCGAACGGATCGTCGCGGGCAGCGGCGGCAACCCGCTCGCGCTGCTGGAACTGGCAGACGCCCTGACCTCCGAGCAACTCTCCGGTATCGCCCCCTTGCCCGATCCGCTGCCGGTGAGCCGGCTGCTCGAGGGCCACTTCCTGCGCCTGGTCAGGGCCCTGCCGCCCGAGACCGCAACCCTGTTGCTGCTGCTCGTGGCGGCCCCCTCGGACGACACGGCGATGATGTGGCGGGCCGCCGGGCGGCTGGGCCTGTCCGCCCGCGCCGTCCAGCCCGCGGTCGCCGCGGGAATCCTCGACCGGGACATACCTACGGCCTTCCGGCATCCCCTGATCCGCTCGACGGTCTACGCCGGAGCCGCACCCGGCGAGCGCCGCCGGGTGCACGCGGCCCTGGCCGCCGCCTGCGACGCCGTCCGGGACACGGACCGCCGTGCCTGGCACCGGGCCGAGGCCGCCGAAGGCCTGGACGGCCGCGTCGCCGACGACCTGGAGGCCGCCTCCGAGCGAGCCCGCTCCCGCGGCGGCTACTCGCAGCAGGCCCTGTTTCTCTCGCGCGCCGCCGAGTTCACCGGCGAACCGGACAAACGGGCCGAGCGGCTGCTCGACGCGGCGCGGGCCCACCTGATGGCGGGCGACGCGCCGGCGGCACGGACCGCACTGGACCTGGCCGGCGCCGACATCCACGGCCCGGTGATGCGCACGCGCGAGCTGCGGATGCGAGCGACCGCGCAGATGTTCCAGATCGTCGTCGCCGACGTCCCCGCGATGCTGATGGACGCCGTGACCAGGCTGGGGCCACAGGACCCACGGCTGACCTGGGAACTGCTCTGCGAAGCGCTGCACGCCGCGATGGTCGCCCACGACCGCACGCGGGGCACGTCGCTGACCGAGGTCGCGACGGCCGCCGTCGCCGCGCGGCACGCCCCGGACTCCACCGTGGGCGGCCGCGACCTGCTGATGGAGGGTCTGGCCCGTCGCGTGGCCGAGGGCTACGAGCACGGCGCGCCCGTACTGCGCACGGCCCTGGACGGGCTGCGGAGCGGCGGCCGGATCGGGGACGCGAACAGTCCGTTCGCGGTGATGCTGTCCATGGCCTGCGACGACCTGTGGGACGTCCAGGCGGGGCGTGAACTCACCGACCGCCTGGCGACGGCGGACCGCGACGCCGGCGCGCTGTACGCGCTGTCCATGACGCTGCTCGTCGAGGCGCGCTACGAACTCTGGGCCGGACGGTTCACAGAGGCCGAGGTCCGCTACGCCGAGTTCGACGACATCGCGGCGGACACCGGTTTCCCGGGCGGCGGAGACATCAACCGGCTCCACCTGTTCGCCCTCACCGGCCGGGAGGCCGAGCTGCGGGCGGCCGCACGGCGCACCGCGGAGATGAGGGGCATCGGCCATGGCCTGCTCCAGCTCCTGGCGCAGCACGCGCTGACCCTGTTCGAGCTGGGGCAGGGCCGCTACCGGCAGGCAGGGAAACACGCTCGCGCGGTCTTCGAGGAAGACCCCCCGGCCTGCGGCAACCTCGTTCTGCCGCTGCTCATCGAGGCCGGGGTGCGCACCGGCGACCGAGCCGGCGTGGGCGAAGCCCTGGCCCGGCTGGAGGAACGTGCCCCGCTCGCCGGTACTCCCTGGGCACTGGGCACCCTGGCCCTCGGCCGGGCGCTGACGGCGGACGGCGACGATGCCGAGAAGTCCTACCAGGAGTCGGTCGAGCTGCTGGGGCAGGGCCCGCTGGCCCTGGAACAGGCCCGCTCCCGGCTGCTGTTCGGCGAGTGGCTGCGCCGTTGCAAGCGGCGCTCCAACGCCAGGAAGCAGTTGCGCGCGGCCTACGAGAGCTTCGACGCCTTCGGCGCGGTGCCGTACGCCGAGCGGGCCCGGATCGAGCTGCTGGCCACCGGCGAGACGGCCCGCAGGCGGACGGAGGAGACTCGGTTCGATCTCACACCACGGGAACGGCAGGTGGCCTCCATGGCCGCCTCGGGGCTGACCAACGGGGAGATCGCGACCCGGTTGTTCGTCACCGCCTCGACCGTCGAGTTCCATCTGAACAAGGTGTTCCGCAAGCTCGGCGTCACCTCCCGGAAGCAGATCCCGCACGCGATCGGCGAACCGGGCCCGGCGACCGAGCACTGACCGTCAACCGCCGGATCCTGCGGGGGCCGACCGCTGCTCCGGGGTCCGACCCCGGTGCGAGCCGCGGCCGCGGATGATGGGCTGGGGCTTCACCAGGTACGGAGGAGACTGAGATGACCGGCGGCGGAGCGCACGCGATGACCGACCACACGGGTGCCCGGCTGCGCCACGGCCGGCAGACCGTGGACGGCGTCGATCTCCATTACGCGCTGGCCGGCTCGGGCGAACCCGTGGTGCTCCTGCACGGGGTCCCGAAGACGATGTTCTTCTGGCGCCACGTCATTCCGCTGCTCACGCCCCATCACACGGTCGTCGCGCTCGACCTCCGGGGCTTCGGAGGGTCCGCGCGCCCGCCGTCCGGCTACGACACCCGGACCCTGGCCGGCGATGTCGCCGCAGTGATGACAGCGCTGGGCTTCGAGAGGTTCCGCGTGGTGGGCGAGGACTGGGGCGCCGCCGTCGCGTACGCCGTCGCGGCATTCCACCGGACGAGGGTCGTGCAACTCGTCTACCAGGAGACCAGGTTGCCCGGCCTTGACGTACCGGACCTTTCTCCGCTGCCACCCGAGGACCCCCGAACCGGCTGGCACCGCGCGCTGTTCGCCTTGCCGCACTACCCGGAGCTGCTCATCGCGGGCCGGGAACGGGCGTTCTGGACGTACTTCATGCGCCGGATCATGGCGGATCCCAGCGCGTACAGCGATGCCGACGCCGACGAATACACGCGCGGCCTCGAACAACCGGGTGGGAACCACGCCGTCTTCGAGCTCTACCGGGCCACCGAGACCGACGCGGAGCAGAACCGGCCCCAGTTCGCCGACCCGCTGACCTGCCCGGTGCTGGCGGTCGGCGGCCGTGCGTACCTGGCCGCCGAGCCGGGTCATCAGATGGCGCAGGTTGCGAGGGACGTACGCAGCACCGTCATCGAGAGCGCCGGACACAACATCCCGCTGGAGGCGCCCGAGGAACTCGCCCGTACCTACCTCGACTTCTTCGCCGGCCGTGACCAGGGGACGACGGAGTGACGTCAAGTCCCTTATCGGGTACGGCAGTCGGGGTAGATTCGGTCAGATGAACGATCCCGGTGTCATCATCCGCGCTGCCGAATCCGCCGACTCTGCCGACATCTACCGCCTCCTGACCGGGTTCGTGACGAGTCACCGCCCCGAACGCGCCGTCTTCGACCGCACCACGTTCCCCCGGATCATCGAGGCCGCCGCCGTGGGCGGCGCCGAGTTCCTGGTCGCCGAGCGGGGTGCACGCGTGGCCGGATACGTCCTCGCCGTACGTATGCCCACCCTCTTCGCGGGCGGCACGGTGCTGGAACTGCTGGAGCTTACCGTGGACGCCCCGTTGCGCGGCCGTGGCACGGGCTCCGCACTGATCCGGGCGGTGCAGGCGCGGGCGAAGGAGGCGAACGACGTGGAGGTGACCGTACCGACACGCCGGGCCGCCGTGTTCTACCGCGCCCTGGGATTCCACGAGACCGCCGCCTACCTCAAGTGGCCCACGGCCTGAGGGAACGAACAGAAGCGCGCGGAGACCAGGACCCAAGTGCGTATCGGGAGCGCGCTCTTCGGGTGCCCCGCCGCTCATGCGTCGCCGAAGGGATCTGCTTTGGTATAGACCTTGACTCCAAATCAACAGGACAGCACACTGTCGCGCAAACCTCCACGAACGGTTCGACCGATCGTCATCCCGTGAGAGCGCTCTCACGTTGTCTTCGTCCAACGGCTCCGACTACTCGACGGTGTTGGAGGCCACCACCGGCGCGGCCCATGGACGTCCAGGTGAAGGGCGGCCTGTCTACCGGCGCGGTGCACGTGCGGGCCACCCGGACCAACAGCCCCAGCAATGCCACGGACTTCGTGCACCCCCAGGACATCACCCCGACCGGCGGCGTACTCCCAGCTCAAGACCTGCTCCGCGGCCGAGGTCGCCGCGATGATCGAGGGTGTGCTGCGGCACTGCACCGAGATGGTGGTCGACCGCCAGTACACCGACACCCACGGCGCAGCCGTCGTCGGGTTCGCCTTCGCGCACATGCTCGGCTTCAACCTGTTCCCGCGCCTGAAGAACATCGGCTCCGCCCGCCTTTACCGGCCGGCAGCCGGCGAGGACGAGGCCTGGCCCCGCCTCCAACCCGTCCTGTCGTCCAAGACGATCGACTGGGACCTGATCACCCAGTAGTACGACCAGATCGTCGGACAACGGGCCGATCACCGTCACGCAGTAGTCCTGGCACCATACGCGCGGTTCGCGTTCAGCGCACTGGGAAGCCGAACGAATACCCCTGTTCCTTCAGCCACGGCAGCACCTCGCGCAGCGCGGCCACGGTCTCGGAGCGGTCGCCGCCCGCGTCGTGGAAGAGGACGGTCGGGCCGTTGGGAATCTCGCCCTTGACCGTGGCGACGATGGTGGCCGTACCGGGGCGTTCGAAGTCCTTGGAGTCGACGTTCCAGCCGAGCGGCCGCATGCCGTGCGACGCGGCGAGCTTCCTGCTGTACGGCGTGAAGGCGCCGCCCGGGGCCCGGTAGTAGAGCGGCCGTACGCCCCCGGACGCCTTGGTGATCATGCTCTCGGCGTTGAGGATCTCCTGCGACTGGTAGGCCTCGGACTTGTGGTCCATGGTGGTGTCGTGCGACACCGTGTGGTCGCAGAGCCGGTGCCCCGCCGCCACCACCGCCTTGACCAGGTCCGGGTGCGCCTGCGCCTCGGGGCCGATCATGCAGAACGTGGCCTTCACGCCGTACTCCTTGAGCACCTGGAGCACCTGGGGCGTCCAGACCGGGTCCGGACCGTCGTCGATGGTGATGTTCACCCCGCGGGCGCCCTGGTCCGAGGCGTGCGCGATCTCCACCGACACGGGGGCCGCCTTGGGGACCGTCCGGTGCGCCGAAGTCTTCGGTCCAGCCTGCCCGTTGACCGGGCCGGCCTGCGCGGACCACAGCGAGGCGGCCACGGTCACCGCCGTGACCCCGATCGCCGCCCCGATTACCTGGCCGTACCAACCCCGCCCGCCGTGCCGCGCCATGCCCGCCCCGATCCCTGCTTGTTCCGTCGATCCCGTGCATTCGTCAGGACGGAATACGGCGGCCACCGGATCCATCCGTTACCGATCACGGACAATTCCGCGAGAGTACCGCGACAGGCGCTCTGCGAATCTCCTAACGCCCGGCGGGGCGAACGGTGTTGGCGGCGATGGAACAACATACGGAACGACATGGGGCGCAGCGGCCGGTCGACGGCCCGGCGCCTGGTCACACGTGACGGTCGGAGGCCTGGTCCGCAGGCCTCCGACCGTCAGTGGAGCCGAGTGTCAACTCCCGTGCAGTGCAGCCTTGATGGCGCCGATCGCGGTACGGCGTGCGATATCGGTGGCGTGGCAGTCGCGGAGGCTGTCGAGCATCAGGAAGTCATGCACCATGCCCAGCACGCGTACGGCGGTGACGGGGACACCGGCTTCCCGGAGGCGGGCCGCATAGGCCTCGCCCTCGTCGCGCAGCACGTCCGCCTCGTCGGTGATCACGAGGGCGGGCGGCAGGCCCCTGAGCTCGTCGAGGGAGGCGCGCAGTGGAGCCGCGTAGCGTTCCTTGCGCTGGGAGTCGTCGCCGGTGTACTGGTCCCAGAACCAGACCATGCCGTCCCGGGTGAGGTAGTAGCCCTCGGCGAACTGCAGGTAGGACGGCGTGTCGAAGTTCGCGTCGGTGACCGGGTAGAGCAGGATCTGCGCGGCGAGGGAGATGCCGCCGCGGTCCTTGGCCATCTGGGCCAGCACGGCCGACATACAGCCGCCGACGGAGTCGCCGCAGACGACCGCGCGGGACGGGTCGAGACCATGCTCGGCGCCGTGCGCCACGACCCACTGGGCGACCGCGTAGTTCTGCTCGATCTGGGTCGGGTACTGGGCCTCGGGCGCCAGGTCGTAGACCGGGAAGACGGCCGCCGCCTGCGCGCCGACGGCGAGTTCGCGGACGAGCCGGTCATGGGTGTGCTCGTCGCCGAAGACCCAGCCGGCCCCGTGGATGTAGATGATCACGGGGAGGGGACCCGTGGCACCCGCGGGTTTGACGATACGGGTGCGGACGTTGCCCCATTCCCCGGCGTCGACGTCGGCCCAGCTCTCGTCGATCGCGGGTCTGGGCACGCCCTCCCCGGTCTGCAGGCCGGCCAGGATGTCGCGGCCCTGGGGCGGTGGTACCTCGTAGATCCGGGGGTGGGGCGCGGTGCCGTCGGCGAGTTCCTGGGCTGCCTTCTCCAGGTACGGGGTGGGCGGCGGGGGCAGATCTTTCATGATGAACCTCCAGAACGTACCGGCGCCGGCCCGGTGCGGCCGTTCGGTCGCTCGCTTCCACAGCTCATCCTGCCCGAGGACCCAACGGAGGGCGCGTCGGCGATCGGGGCCTGCCGGGTGCCGTCCGGGGTCGGCCGGGTGTCGTCGCAGCCCGGACTGGCGCCGGAACCGGGCACCGGGAATCACGCACTTCGCGTGGTTTCCGACCCCCGGCACCACGCGCCCCGAGGGCAACTGGACAACGGCTCCGGGGCTGGCCAGTATGGGGCGCACGAATCCGGTGATTGGACTCACGCGGGCCACAAGCAGCGCAAGCCGGCCCCTGTCGAGTGCCTTGGGGTTGACCATTGGACGAGCTGTTCGGGCGGGACGAGGAATGCGGTCGGCGGACAGCAGCGCTCGACGACGCCCGACGGGGGATGAGCGGGGTCCTGGTCCTGCGCGGCGGGCCGGGAACCGGCAAGAGCACGCTGCTCGACCACCTCCAGACCAGAGCGGCCCCCGACTTCGAGATCATGCGGTTCGACGCCGTGGAGTCCGAGACGGAACTCGGCTTCGCCGCCCTGCACCAGCTTCTCAGACCGCATCTGGCCCAGCTGCCCAAGCTGCCCGACCCGCAGAGCGAGGCCCTCCGCCAGGTCTTCGGGCTGCAGGAGCGGACCAGTCCGCCGGACCGGTTCCTCGTCGCCCTCGCCTCGCTGGGGCTGGTGGCCGCCCGCGACGACGACCGGCCGCTGCTGTGCCTGGTGGACGACGCCCACTGGCTGGACGAGGAGTCCGCCGCGGTGCTGGCCTTCGTGGCCCGCCGGCTGCACGCCGACGCCATCACCATGGTCTTCGCCGCCCGGGACCACCTCGACCGCGTCGACCACCTGGCGGGACTCCCCGAACTGCCGGTGACCGGCCTCGGTGCGGACGCGGCCGGACGGCTGCTGGAATCGGTGGTCTCCGGCGTCCTGGACCCCGATGTCCGCGACCGGATCATCGCCTCGACCGCCCAGCGGCGGCGACGAAGTGCCCCCCAGGAGGCCCGGGTCGCCCGGCTCGCCGCCGGCGGCGCCACCAACGGGGAGATCGCCGCCCAGCTCTTCCTCAGTGTGCACACGGTCGACTGCCACCTGCGCAAGGTCTTCCGGAAGCTCGACGTCCACTCCCGGCGCGAGCTGGCTGCCCGCCGCGACCGCATCACGTCGGCGTAGGCCCCGGGAACGGCCCGTGTCACGTGGTGGCGACGACCGCCGACTACGGACTGTACGGGATGACATGACCCCGCGTTCCGGCGGAGGGTGATCGAGAGGGCAGGCGTCCGAGAGGTGAGGGCCATGACGTCACCGTCGTCCGAGGCGGAGATCGTCAAGGGCCGCGCAGGAACCCGGAGGAGGTGCCCATGCACGACCTGCTCGCCTTGGCGGTACAGGCTCACAGGCTCACGGCGGTGCCGGCACCTGGCGCGAGCTGTCCCGTTTCCGCGCCCGGGTCCACTTCGGCGGAGCCATCTGGGCGGTCAAGGGCAGGCAGGGCGCCTTCCGCGACATCACCGTCAGCGGGGACACTCGCCGACAGCGCCTGACCATCGCCCCGTACCCCGGACGGGGGCGGCACGCCACCTGGGAGCCGGGCCGCCAGACCCTCCGGCAGGACGACGGCGTCTGGTGGCCGAACAACTCGGCCTCCGGGCCCGGTTCGCCGCCCACACCCGGCAGACGGCCTGGGACGAGTTCCACGCCGCCTACTTCGCGGCGGAGGTGCTGTGGCACTGCCTCACCATGCCGTTCCACCTGCTGAGCTGCGACATCCGCACCGAGCAGGCCCGCCCCTGGCACGAGGAGGGCGCGGTCTGGCCGGCCGTCCGCATCACCTACCCGGACGGCTTCGCCGCCCCGTAGAGACGGCAGACCCTCTGCGTCGACGAGGACGGCCTGCTGCGCCGGACCGACCTCGGCCTCGACCTGCTCGGTCCCGGCGCGGCCGTAGCATACGCTGCGCGGCACCGGATCTTCGACGGCATCGTCGTCCCCACCCGGCACCATGTCTACGTCCGGAACCCGGACGGCACGCGGGTCACCGAATACACGTCCCTGGCCATCGACATGGACGACGTGCAGTTCGTATGACGGGAAATCCGAAGGGAGTTGCTCGTGGCAGCCGGTGACAGCGCGCCCGGCCGCTGCCACGACGAGGTGTGGGGGACCCGCACCGTCGGCGCCTCACCGCGCCTCATCGCACCTCGCCGGGTCCTACGAGCGGACCCGGACGCGGTCACCCCGGTCCCTCGCCGGCCTGCCTGCCACCACACCGGAGTCGGAGGCGTGCGCCAGGCAGCAGGCTGAGGCCGTGGGCTCAGCCGGCCGTGTCGGCCTCCCGGACCAGTTCGATCGCCCTGCCCAGCGTGGTGAGCCGGGCCTCCGGCGTCTCCCCGGCCGGATACAGGCGGACGGTGTCGACACCGGCGTCACGCCAGATGGCGAGGCGCTCGCGCACCATGGCCTCCGTGCCGATCAGTGTCGTACCGAGCACCATCTCGTCGGTCACCAGAGCGGTCGCGCCGTCCCGGTCGCCGGCCTGCCAGCGTTCGCGGACCTCGGCGGCGACCTCGGCCCAGCCCTGGCGGCTGTAGGCGTTGTTGTAGAAGTTGGTGGAGGCCGACCCCATCCCGCCCAGGCTGAAGGCGAGTTCCTTCTTGCGCCCGGCGACCATCGCGCCGAGCGCCTCCTCGTCGGGCGCGAAGGCGACCTCGGCGCCCTGGCAGACGTCCAGGTCCGCGCGGGTACGGCCGCTGCGGGCCAGGCCCTCGTCGAGATGGGCGAAGTAGGCGTCGCCCGCGCCCTCCGGCACGAAGCTGGTGCCCAGCCACCCGTCGGCGACCTCACCGGTCAGCCGGAGCATGGCGGGGGACAGGGCGGCCAGGTAGACGGGGATCGGGTGCTCGGCACGCATCGACAGCCGCATCGGGACGGCCTCGCCGCCGGGCAGGGGGAGGGTGAACTCGGTGCCGGAGTAGGAGAGCCGGCCGCCGTCGACCACCCGCCGGACGATCTCCACCGTCTCCCGCATCCGCCGCAGCGGCCGGGCGAAGGGCACACCGTGCAGCCCCTCGATCACCTGCGGGCCGGAGGCGCCGAGGCCTAGCAGGAAGCGCCCGCCAGACAGGTTGGAGAGCGTGACGGCCGTCTGAGCCACGGCAGTTGGCGTCCGGGTGCCCAGCTGCATGACACCGGAGCCGAGCAGCATCCGGTCGGTGAGCGCCGCGTAGTAGCCGAGCGCGGAGGGTGCGTCGGAGCCCCAGGCCTCGGCGACCCAGCAGATGTCCAGGCCCAGCTTCTCGGCCTCGACGACGAAGTCGGCCTGCTGGGACCAGTGTTCGCCGCCCGAGGCCTCGATCGTGGTGGCGGTCCGCATCACGCCTCCGCCCGCTGCTTGATCTGCGCGAGGGTGGCGGTGATGCCACGCTCGAACTCCCGCAGCCGTACGAACACGATCTTCTGTTCCTTGTCCGGCATCCGGTCGATCGCCACGGACAACCCGGAACGTCCCGGCCCCAGTTGCATCCACTGGGAGAGTTCGGTCCCGCCGTCCTCGGGGCGGAGCCGGAACCGCCACACCGCGGAGGGGTCGGCGGGGTCCTGCACGGCCCAGGCCAGCACCGACCCCGGTTCGCACTCGATCACATGGGAGGTGGTCTCCCACTTGCCGAACGCCTCGTGCTCACTGCGGCCGACGAACCTGGCCCCCACCGCCGGGCCGGAGGCGCCGTCGAGCCAGGCGACCGACCGGAGCTCCTCGCTCATGTCCGGCATCAGTTCGATGTCGCTGACCAGGGCCCACACCCTCTCGGGCGGGGCGTCGATCCAGGTCCGCACCTCGACCGTGGGTTTGTCCGTGTAGCGCGCGCCTGTCCACTCCAAGACCGTCGGCCTCCTCGCCATTAAGGGGTCTGACCTCCAGAGTTGCTAGATGAGACCCACTCTGTCAAGAGGCGTAGGGGGTCGCGGCGGGCTCAGTCGGTGCCGAACCGCCGTCGGATGTCCGGGCGCTGCCTGAGCCGCTCCGGGTATCCGGGCCCCATCCGCATCGAGGTCTCCTCGGACCGCAGCGGTGTCCGGCACAGGGAGCAGACGACCTCGGGGACGGTGTCGTGGTCGCATGCCTCGTGGTGGAACACCACCGGGACACCCTGCTCCCCGGCCAGCCAGCGGTCGCCCCACGCGGACATCGCGGCGAGCACCGCGAACAGGTCCCGCCCCTTCTCCGTGAGGACGTAGTCGTAACGCGGCGGCTCGCTCCCGTACAGCCGCTTCTCCAGGATCCGCTCGTCCACCAGCAGGCGCAGCCGGTCGGTCAACGTGTTGCGGGCGATGCCCAGTTCCTGCTGGAACTCGTCGAAGCGACGGATCCCGTAGAACGCTTCCCGCACCACCAGCGGCGTCCAGTGGTCACCCAGCAGATCGACGGCCCGTGCGATGGAGCACGGCCACTTGGCGAACGACGTCCGTTTCATGACCTTACGATAGTCCGTACCGTAGAGAGTTTCACCATGAAACCCAGCTGATGGTGGCTGTTCACGTAGCGTCCCGCCCGGCGAGACTACGAGGTTCCCGTGATGTGGCCGCCATCGCGCACGGGCAAATCTGGGCCCACTGTGGTCAGTTCACCCAACGCACTGTTGTGCCCGGGCCTGCCGGCGGTCGTCCTAGGGGTCGGCGTGGCAACCGTCCCGGGCCGGGCGGTACCGCTGCGTGGGCGTTCCGACCAGCTGTCGCGGGGGCTGAGCGTGCTGCGTCGTACGGTCCGGCACCGTCGGAGCGGCATCGTCCTCGTCACCGGCGAACCCGGCATCGGCAAGAGCGCGCTTCTGGACGCCCTGGCCTGCGAGGCCCGGCGGCTGGGGTTCGTGGTCGGGAGGAGTGCGGACCGGCTCGGCGGCCCGCCTTCGGTACCGGTCCGCCGGATGCTCGACGGCGTGGGCGGCAGCCCCTCCCTCGCCGTGCGGGTCCTGGAAGGACTGGTCCGGGCCGCGGCGAGTCCGCCGAACGCGTGCCCGACGAGTTCATCGCGGGTGTACGCCAATCGCTCGCCGGGCTCGGTCCGGCGGCCGCCGACGTGGTGCGGATGGCCGCGGTGCTGGGGCGGACGTTCGCCGTGGACGAGATGACCGAACTCCTCGCACCCCGGCACGGACAGCCGGCGGTCACCGCCGGGGTGGAGGCGGCCCTCGCCTCCGGACTGCTCAGCGCTGTCGAACATCTGGTCGGTTTCCGTCACGGCCTGGTGCGCGAGACCGTCTACAACGCCTTGTCGGACGGGATCCGGCGCCGCTTCCACCGCAGCTGCGCCCAGTTCCTGATCGACGGCGGGCACAGCCCCCTGGAGGCGGCCCCGCACGCCCGGCGCAGTGCCACGCCCGACGACGAGGCCGGCATCAGGATCCTCCCAGCCGCCGCGGACGAGGCCGTCCCGGCCATGCCCGAGACCGCCGCGGAACTGATCACCGAGGCGTTCCGGATGGTGCGTCCGGGCGGCAGGATGTGGCTGGAGACGGGCCGGCGCTGTGTGGAACTGCTCGGCCGGGTCCAGCATGCAGCCGACGCGGTGCGCATCGCGGAGAGCCTGCTGCGGCGGACCGGCGACCCGGGGGCGACGGCCCGGATCCGGGTGCTGATGTCACGGGCGCAGTGGCTGACCGGGGAGCTCGGCGACTCCGCCGAGCGGATCGGCGAAGTGCTGGCGCTGCTCAGTGCGCTTTCACTGGTCATGACGTGTTCCTCCGCCAGGGTGGGCGGCCGGACGGCTCCCTCGGCCCGTCCTCCGGCCGTGATCCGGCTCGCGGCGCGCAGTCGAGTCCGGTGCGCACCGCCTCGTACGGCGTCCCGTGACGCTCGTAGTCACCGGCCCGCCCACACCACGAACCCACGGGATGCGAGCGGCCCGGGCACGTAAAACCATGAACTCCTGTACGGCGGCAAACCATGGAACACGGAACGAGGTGTCCGAGCATGAAGATCGAGGGATCTGTCGCGCTGGTGACCGGAGCCAACCGGGGGATCGGGCTGGCGTTCTCGCGGGCCCTGCTGGCCCGGGGCGCCGCCAAGGTGTACGCGGGCGTCCGGCGGCCGGAGGACTTCGACGAGCCCGGGCTGGAGCCGCTGCGGCTCGACGTCACCGACCACGAGCAGATCGCGGCAGCCGCCCGGACGGCGTCCGACGCGACCATCGTGATCAACAACGCCGGCATCCAGGCCGGGCCGAGCCTGCTGGAGGGCTCCCTGGACGGCGCGCGGCGGGAGCTGGAGGTGAACTACCTGGGCACCTGGGCCGTCTCGCGGGCCTTCGCGCCGGTGCTCGCCGCCCACGGTGGCGGAGCCCTGGTGAACATGCTGTCCGTGGCCTCGTGGCGGGCGAACAACCGGTTCCCCGGCTACGCCGCCTCGAAGTCGGCGCAGTGGTCCCTGACCAACGCGCTCCGGGTCGCCCTGCGGGAGCAGGGGACGCTCGTCGTCGGCGTGCACGTCGGCTGGGTGGACACCGACGCCACCGCGGGCATCGACGCGCCGAAGGCGGATGCGGCCGAGGTGGCGGCGCAGACCATGGACGCGATCGAGAGCGGCGAGCCCGAGGTACTCGTCGACGACACGGCCCGCCGGGTGCGCGCCGCGCTGTCCGGTCCGCTGGATCTCCTCTACCCGAGCGCCTGATCGTGCGACGGTGGACCCTGGAGAGCGACCCGACACAACGGTGAGGTGGAGCCATGCAGACCGACTTCGACGTCGTCGTCCTGGGAGCCGGGCCGGGCGGCTATGTGGCCGCGATCCGCGCCGCCCAACTGGGCCTGCGCACCGCCATCGTGGAGGCGCGCTTCTGGGGCGGCGTGTGTCTGAACATCGGCTGCATCCCCGCGAAGGCACTGCTGCGCAACGCCGAGGTCGCCCAGCTGATCCAGCACGACGCGGAGAAGTTCGGAGTGAAGATCAGCGGGGAGGTGAGCCTGGACTACCGCGCCGCCTACGAACGCAGCCGCGTGGTGGCCGACGGCCGCGTCAAGGGTGTCGGCTACCTCATGCGCAAGAACAAGATCGAGCAGTTCGACGGGCAGGGCACCTTCCTCGACCCCCACACCCTGCACGTGCGGATGCAGGACGGCGAGACGACACTCTCCTTCCGCTCCTGCATCATCGCGACCGGCTCGACCGTGAAACTGCTGCCCGGTACGACGCTGGGCCGCCGCGTCGTCACCTACGAGGAGCAGATCCTCTCCGACAGCCTCCCGTCGAGCCTGGTCATCGCGGGCGCCGGGGCCATCGGTGTCGAGTTCGCGTATCTGCTGCGGTCGTACGGCGTCGACGTCACGTTGGTCGAGTTCCTCGACCGGATCGCCCCGCTGGAGGACGAGGAGGTCTCGGCCGAGCTCACCCGGCGCTTCAAACGGCAGGGCATCAAGGTCCTGACCTCGACGGCGGTGCAGTCCATCGAGGAGACCGAGGACCGGGTCCGGGTGACCGTCCGCAAGGGCGACACGGAGCAGGTCCTCGAAGCGGAGAAGGTGCTCCAGGCCACCGGCTTCCAGCCGCGCACCGCCGGCTACGGCCTGAGCAGCACCGGGGTACGGCTCACCGAGCGCGGTGCCATCGACATCGACGGGTACTGCCGCACCAGTCAGCCGCATATCTACGCCATCGGTGACGTCACCGCGAAGCTGATGCTGGCGCACACCGCCGAGGCGATGGGCATTGTCGCCGCCGAGAGCATCGCCGGCGCGGAGACCATGGAGCTGGACTACCGGATGATCCCGCGCGCGACGTTCTGCCAGCCCCAGATCGCCAGCTTCGGCTGGACCGAGGCCGAGGCCCGCGCCGAGGGCTTCGACGTGCGCGTGGCGAAGTTCCCCTTCACGGCCAACGCCAAGGCGCACGGCTTCGGCGACACGGTCGGCTTCGTGAAACTGGTCAGCGACACCCGGTACGGCGAACTGCTCGGCGCCCACATGATCGGCCCGGACGTGACCGAGCTCCTGCCCGAGCTGACCCTGGCCCAGAAGTGGGACCTCACGGTCAACGAACTCGCGAGGAACGTCCATGCGCACCCGACCCTGAGCGAGGCGGTCCAGGACGCCCTGCACGGGCTCGCCGGACACATGATCAACCTCTGACGGCACCGCGCGGGCCGCTCCTACGCACCCGCGCGAACGGACTACGCGCGTCACGGGATCCCGCACGGTCCCGTGACGGGCAGGATCGCAGTGCGGCCACCGGGCCGCTGTTCCACGGAAAATCCGGTGCCTGTACTCCACAGGACAGTCCGACGCACGACAGAGCGAGGATCGATCTCATGCCCATGATTGACGTGTACGCAGCCAAGGGGATCATCAAGGACCGCAAGGGACTGGCCCGGGATCTCGCTCAGGCGATCATGCGCTGGGAGAAGGTCCCGGTCATCCCGTTCTTCACGGACAACACGGCCGCGTTCGTCCACGAGCTGGACGCGGACGGCTTCTCCACCGCGGGCGGCGGCACCGACCACGTGCGCGTCAACGTCACCACCAACGCCGGCGCACTCGACCGTGAGCAGCAGCTCGGCTTGGTCAAGGAGATCTCCGGACTGGTCGCCTCGGCCGCGGGGAACCCCTCCCTCGCCGAGCGCACCTGGGTCACCCTGACCGAGGCGGTTCCCGGCGGCTGGAGCATAGGCGGCCACGCCTACACCAACGACGAGATCGTCCAGCACGTGCGCGCGTTGCTGGGCAAGGGCTGACCCTGCTGCTCGCTGGCACGCGCTCTCGAAGTCGTCGGGGAGCGTTGGACGTTGCTGGTCATGCGGGACGCCTTCTACGGCGTCCGGCGTTTCAAGGACTTCTTCGCACACCTCGACGCGCCGCGAACCGTCCTGAGTACGCGGCTGTCCGCCCTGGTCGACGCCGGCCTGCTCGAACGCCGGCCCGACCCGGAGCACGGCGGCCGCCACCTCTACGAGGTGACCGACAAGGGGAAGACGCTGTGGCCGCCCCTGTATGCCCTGCGTGCCTGGGGCGAGCGGTACGCGGGCGACGACCGCGAGCCCCGCCGGATGTTCACACACGCGGGTTGCGGCGACCCGCTCGACCACACCGCTCGCTGCGTCGCCTGTGATGTGGTTCCGGAACCCCAGGACGTCATGCTCGTCCCGCTGGGCGCACCGGGGGAGAGGGCGCGCACGGATCCGGTCGCCGTGAGCCTGCAGAAGCCCCACCGCCTGCTCGACCCTCTGCCGGACAGGCGGCCCGCGGCCGGCTGAGCGCGCGCGGACGACCCCGGCGGGGCGCCGGCCTACGGGCCGGTCGCGCTTTCGATGGCGGTCGTACTATGACATGACGGTTCCGAAGCCGCCCCGAGGAGTGACCGTGGCCCGCCCTCGCACCACCGCACGCACAGTGGAGCACCCCGACCTGTCCGAGGTCTCGCTCCAGCAGGTGCTGGAGGCGCTGGTGGACCCGGTACGCCGACTGGTCGTGTCGCAACTGGCGCGCGCGGGCGAGGACCTGAGCTGCGGGACGTTCGACGCGCCGGTGTCGCTCTCCACGCTGACGCACCACTTCACCGTGCTCCGCGAGGCCGGTGTGATCCGGCAGTACTACGTCGGCACCGCGAAGATGAACACGCTGCGCACCGAAGAGATGGAACAGCGCTTCCCCGGGCTGCTGTCGGCCGTGCTGGCCGCTGCGGCCCGGGAGGGCGAGGCCGGCGCGGTCTGAGGTCGCAGGTCAGGAAGCCGCCATCCTGGCGGCGGCGTCGTAGATGAGCCGGGCGTGCAGCTCGAACAGGGACACCAGGTCGACGGAGTCGCCGTTGACCTCCCGGTGCACGAACAGGCCGTCGGCGCCGGCCACCGCGTAGGTGGTCAGGGTGTCCACGTCGGCCTCGTCCAGGCTCGGGAAGAGGGCGGCGATCACCTCGGCGATCCGCCGCTGGGAGATCGCGCGGACCTGGAGGAAGACCGTACGGCCGCGGGGCTCGGTGGGGCGGCGTTCCAGCGCCAGCATCAGGCCGAGGCGCAGGAAGTCCGGCGCGGCGACCAGTGACCTGGCCACGTTCGCGGCCATCAGGGTGACCCGTTCCAACGGGGTGCCCGCGTCGTCCCCGGGCAGTTCGACGGCGGTCAGCCAGGTCTCGAAGCTGCGCTCGATGACGGCGGCGATCAGGTCGTCCTTGTCCTTGAAGTGCCAGTAGATCGAGCTGGCGGGCAGCCCGCACTTGGCGCTGACGGCCGCGATCGAGGTGCCGTCGTAGCCGCGCTCACCGGCGATCTCGACGGTGGCGTCGAGGATGCGCTGGCGCGACTCCACCCCGTTCGCACGCTTCCTGCGCGTCGTCTGCGGCACGGTCATCTCTGCGCCCTCCGGAGATCATGGCGGCCGCCGGGGCAGGCCGTAGCTGAAGTATCCACTCTAATTGGAGCAGCCCCTACAGCAGCACTGGCGAGGACGGGTGGGCGGTGCTCATCCGATGATCGTGTCGACGACGTCGAGATCCGGCAGTTCGAGCGAGCAGATCCGGGCCGCCTCGTCCGCGGGGATGCCGAACCGGAGCAGCAGACCGCGCACCACCAGGTCGGCGGAGGCCGCGTCGTCCCGGTCGGGCTGGGCGTGCGGCAGCGCGCCGAGGGCCAGTACGGCACCGGCCGTCACCGCCAGCGGCCCAGTGGGGGCCGCCGGCCACCAAGGACTTCCTGGGCGTCGCCCCCGGCCGCGAGTCGCTCGCCGAACTCCGCTCGATCATCACCGCCCTCCGCGCCCACGACAACGAACTCGACCTCGAACGCCTGCGCGGCCTGCTGAAAGTGGCAACCTCATGACCGTCTCCGTCCTCCGCACCACCGACCGGTGGCGGGCCGCCGTCGACGACCACCACGCCGTACTCGTCGACACCACCGCGACCACGACCGGCGAACTCCTCGCCGACGTTGCCGCGGTCCACCGGGCGCCGGCCGCCCCCGCCGTGGAGCCGCGCCCATCGCGGAACTTCCGCTCGTCTCCCCGGTGACGGCGCCCTGCCGGGTCGTCGCCCAGATGACCAACTTCGTCTCCCATGTCCGCGACTCGGGCATGGACCCCGACACCGTCCCGCTGACCTTCTTCCGCAAGACGTCCGGTTCGATCAGCGGCCCGTACGACGAGATCGTGAAGCCCGGCCATGTCCGCTTCCTCGACTACGAGATCGAGCTCGGCCTGGTCGTCGGCCGCCCCCTCGACGTCGGTGCGACCGTCACCGCGGCCAACTGGAAGGACCACATCGCCGGAGACGTCGTCACCAACGACGTCTCCGCACGCGACCTACAGCTGCCCAAGACCCAGTTCTACGAGACCAAGTCCTATCCGACCTTCACCCCCGTCGGCCCGGCCCTGGTCCTGTTCGACGCCGGTGAACTCCACCGCCTCGCCGAGCTGCAGCTGGTCCTCAAGGTCAACGGCGAGATCCGCCAGAACAGCGACCTGACGGACATGATCTACAGCCCGCTGCGGGCCCTCCAGGAACTCTCCCGCTTCCAGGCCCTGGCCACCGGCGACCTGATCCTCACCGGCACCCCCGTCGGCCCGGCCCTCAAGGCCCCGCCCAAACCGGTGGAACTGCTCGCCGCGTTCCTGCCCCCGGCGACGAAGTGGAAGGCCTCGCACATCCCGCCGTCACCGGCGCCCAGGCCGTCGGGCAGCCGGACCGGCGGGCGGGCGAGGGACCGGTCGCGTATGTGACCGTCGCCGACGCCACGGTGGGGGAGGAGGAACTGCGCACCTGGGCCGCCGCCCACGTCGGCGAGGCGGCCGCCGACCGCCAAGTCCCGCTGACGGTCGTCGACGTGCGCGACAGCCACGCCCGCGCCCTCGGCGAGCGTGACCACGTCCTGGTCCGGCCCTCAGCCGTGCCCCACGCGCGCCTCCATGACCGCGACCAGCCGGTGCAGCGCCTCGGTCACCCGTGCGCGGTCCTCGCCCAGACCGGCCAACAGGTCGAACTCGATGGAGAGTTGCCGGGGAAAGAGGTCGTCCACCGCCTTGGCGCCGGCCTCGGTGATGGTGACCAGGGCGGCGCGCCGGTCGGCGGGGTTGGGGGTACGGGTGATGAAGCCGCGCTTCTCCAGCTTGCCGAGGGTCTTGCTGACGCCCGCCCGGGACAGTCCCAGCCGCTCGGCGAGGCTCCGGGCGATGAACGGCTCGGTCGCGTGCCGGAGCGGGATCAGCATGTCGACCTCCGGCGCGGTGAGAGCGGCGCCCGCGTAGAGGGGTTCGACGGCGCGGCTGAGCACACCGTTGGCGTGCTTCAGCAGACCGACCAGCTCCATGGGGGAGGTGTCCAGGTCGGGGTTGTGGGCGGCCCACTGGGCGCCGACATCGGCGGCGGACGGGGCGGAGGAGGGGGTGGGCATGCGGCTCGTCTTCTCGCTCTCCATATTTGTTAGCCAGTGAACTATCAGTTACCTTTAATTTCATGGTAGCTCCGTCATCCTCGCGCAACCGCGCCGACGCCGTCCCTCACACCGCCGGACCTGCGCCTTCGGGTCGTACGGCCACCGCTCTCATCGCCGTGCTCGGCGCCCTGACCGCCGTCGCGCCGCTCGCGACCGACATGTACGTTCCCGGGTTTCCCGCACTGGGAGAGGCGTTCAGGGCGAGCAGTTCGGCCGTGCAGCTGACGATGACCGCCTTCCTGGCCGGGCTCGTCGTCGGCCAGCTGGTCATCGGCACGCTCAGCGACGGACTCGGCCGGCGCCGGCTGCTCATCGGAGGGGCGGCCGGGTTCGTCCTCTTCTCCCTCGCCTGCGCCGCCGCCCCGAACATCGCCGTGCTGACCGGCGCCCGCTTTCTGCAGGGCGTGGCCGGTGCGGCGGGCATGGTGCTGGCCCGGGCCGTCCTCACCGACCGCTTCCACGGCCCCGAACTCCCCAGCTACTTCGCGGTGTTGTCCCAGGTGGTCGGCGTGGCCCCGGTCGCCGCGCCCGTGCTCGGCGGGGCCGTGCTCTCCATGTCCACCTGGCGGACGGTGTTCGTCGTACTGGCCGTGCTCGGTGTGCTGCTCCTGCTCGCCGTGGTGCGGGCGGTCCCCGAGTCGCTGCCGCCCGAGCGGCGGCACGGCGGCGGACTCGCCGGCACCTTCCGGGCGATGGGCGCGCTGCTCGCCGACCGGACCTTCATGGGATACGTCCTGGCCGTCGCCCTCGTCTCGGCCGCGCTGTTCGCCTACATCAGCGGTTCGAGCTTCGTCTTCGAGAACCTCCACGGGGTCTCCTCGACGACGTACTCCCTCATCTTCGCCACCAACGCCGTCGCCATGCTGGCCGGCGGGGCGTCCTTCGCACGCCTGGCCGGGCGTGGCGTACGGCTCAACGCCATGCTCTCGGCCGGAGTCGGCATCGCCCTGCTGGGCGCGCTGGCGCAGGTTCTGCTGGTGGTGACCGCGGGGGAGACCCTCGCGGGAACCTGGATCACCCTGTTCGTGACCGCCGGCGGCATAGGCCTGGTCTTCCCCAGCGCCATGAGTATCGGCCAGGCGGTGGGTCGTGCGGCTCCGGGCGCGGCCTCCGCGCTCCTCGGCGGCCTGCAGTTCCTCTTCGGCGCCCTGGCCTCCCCGCTGGTGGGCGTGTTCGGGGAGGGCAGCTCCCGGCCGATGGCGGTCATCATGCTGGTCGCGCTGGGCGCGGCCGGGCTGGTGCTGGTGGTTCTCGCCAGGCCCTGGGAAGGACGAGGGGAACCGACGGCGACGGTGTAGGGCCTGACGACTCATCCGGACAAGGACTGCCGTGGATCACGCAGTCGGCCGGGGGGAGGAGTCGGATCCGTCCGGCGCTCTCAGGTTCGGGGCTCGGTGTGGTGGTGCTCGACCGAGTCGCCGTGGGCCACGAACACGTCGGCGACCATCGCCGGTGGGAACAGGCCGTGTTCGACGACGCCGGGGGTGGCGCCGAGCAGTGCCGCCAGGCCCGCGAGGTCGTCGACGGCACCGTGGTAGTCCGCGATGACGCCGCCGTCGGGGCTGCGTGGTACGTCACGCAGGGAGACCGGGTGGAGCAGCCGCATGGTCGCGGCCAGCCCGAACTCGAGCAACTCGAGCGGGACCGGCGGGTGCAGTGCCGTCACTCGTTTGCTCGAGTCGGCGATCACGACGAAGCGGTCGGCGGCCGCGGCGACGATCTTCTCCCTGGTGTGCGCGGCCCCGCCGCCCTTGACGAGCCAGCCGTCCGGCGCGATCTGGTCCGCACCGTCGATCGCGATGTCGAAGCGGTCGATGCTGCCGAACGGTTCGACCCGCAGACCGAGCGTCAGGGCGGCCTCCTCGGTCCGCGGCGATGTCGCGACACACCGGAGGGACAGACCGCGGCGGGCCAGTGCGGGCAGGAGGTGGGCGACGGTGGAGCCGGTGCCGAGGCCGACGGTCATGCCGTCCTCCACGAGCTCGGCCGCGGCCTCGGCGGCACGTTGCTTCTCATGCTCGACGCTCACGGTCCTTCCTCCTCTCGGACCTGGACCACGGGTCACAGGATGAACTGCTCGACAGCGTTGGCGAAGCCCTCGTCCTCGTTGCTGGTCGTGACCCGCCTCGCCGCGCGCTGGACCTCGTGACCGGCGTTGCCCATCGCGATGGAGAGTCCCGAGTGGGCGAACATCAGTACGTCGTTGGGCATGTCGCCGATCGTAGCGATCTGTTCGGGGGGAATCCGGAGCTTGGCGGACCAGTATGCGACGACACCGCCCTTGTTGGCCTGGGGATGCGTCACATCGAGGTAGTAGGGCTGCGAGCGGGCGGCCGAGACATGGTCGCCGAACTGCGCGCGAGCCGCGACCGCGGCCGCCTCGACGACCTCATGGTCGTCGCTGACCCCGACGATCTTGGCGGTGCCCTGCTCCAGCCCCTCGAAGCCGGCGACGAGCGTGGGTGCGAACTGCACCGTCCAGCTCTCGCGATCCACGTGCGGCCCCGACAGGTCGCGGACGTACCAGTCGGCGCCCCGGTAGATCCAGACGCTGAGGCCGAACGACTCCATCAGCGCGACGACCGGTGCCACCACCTCCGTGGGGATGACCTGCTGCTCGACAACGGTCATATCCGGGTTGACGATGAGACCACCGTTGAAGGCGGCCAGTTCGGTGCTCAGCGCCAGGGGCTCGATGATCATGGCCATGCCGCGCGGTGGTCTCCCGCTGGTCACCGCGAACACGACGCCGGCGTCGTGGAGCTTGTGGACCGCCTCTACCGCGCGGTCGGTGAGGACCTTGTCGTTCGTGACCAAAGTACCGTCGACATCGGCAAGGAACAGGCGGATCGGGCGGGTTGGCATCGCACCTCCGTGAACTCCGGGCGTAGCCGTGTGTCTCTCGAACGGAAGGGAAGGTCAATGCCCTTTTGGGCATGCAATTCTTTTGTATACCCATTGGGTTTTGGTATAACCAGATAAAGGTGATGTGGCGACTATAATTAATATGCGCTATTCTTAAGGATTGTATGGCGAAACTCTTATAGGGTCTGGCCGTTCAAAATTCACACAACACATCTTGGGCCGGCCCCTGAGGGGAGCGGGCAGTGGTGCAGGAAAGTCTGGACAGGGCGGCCCACGTGCTGGGGGTCGACATCGGCGGGACCGGTATCAAGGGAGCGCCGGTCGACCTCGAGTCCGGCGGCCTGACCGGTGAGCGGGTCCGGATCCCGACCCCGCAGCCGGCGACCCCGGGAGCGGTCGCGGATGTGGTCGTGCAGGTGCTCTCTCAGATCGGCGTCCCAGGACCGGTCGGGCTGACGCTCCCGGCCGTCATCCGGGGCGGCAGGGTCCAGACGACGGCCAATATCGATCCGGCCTGGATGGAGACGGACGCGGCCCAGCTCTTCGCACAGGCGACCGGCCGCGACGTGCGGGTGGTCAACGACGCCGACGCGGCCGGGATCGCCGAGATGCGCTTCGGCGCCGGCAAGGGGCGCAAGGGCGTCGTCGTGATGGTGACCCTGGGCACCGGTATCGGCAGCGCCGTCTTCTCCGACGGGCTCCTGGTGCCCAACAGCGAGCTGGGGCATCTGCCGCTGCACCACGGGGATGCCGAGGACTGGGCCGCGGAGTCGGTGCGTGAGCACGACGACCTCTCCTGGAGGAAATGGGCGCACCGTCTGGACACGTATCTCGCCCTCGTCCAGCGGCTGCTGTGGCCCGACCTGATCATCATCGGCGGCGGCGTCAGCAAGAAGGCGGACAAGTTCCTGCCGTACATCGAACTCAGGACCGAGACCGTGCCGGCGCAGCTGCTGAACGACGCGGGAATCGTCGGTGCGGCGCTCTTCGCCCCGGCAGGGAAAGTCCAGCCCTAGTCTGCCGCGCTCGACATGGGCGAGCGTGACCGAGCCTGAACTCGGCCACGGCTCGCCCATGAACGCGCTGAGTACTACCGCACGCTCAAGGACCAGGAGGCACCACATGGCGACAGACAAGCCCATGCAGCTCGGGATGATCGGGCTCGGCCGGATGGGGGCGAACCTGGTGCGACGGCTGATGCGCGACGGCCACCACTGCGTGGTGTCCGACGTCAAGGCGGCCGCGGTCGCCGAACTGGCCGGCGAAGGGGCGACGGGCGCGGACTCACTCCAGGATCTCGTTGCGAAACTGGACAAGCCACGGGCCCTGTGGCTCATGCTTCCGGCCGCGATCGTCGACCCCATCCTCGACCAGCTCGAACCGTTGCTGGAACCCGGCGACATCCTCATCGACGGCGGCAACTCCTACTACCGCGACGACATCACGCGTGCCAGGCGTCTTGCCGACAAGTCGCTGCACTACGTCGACTGCGGGACCAGCGGTGGTGTCTGGGGGCTGGACCGCGGCTACTGCTTGATGATCGGCGGCGAGGACGAGGTCGTGGCCCATCTCGACCCGATCTTCAAGACGATCGCCCCCGGCGAGGGCAGCGCCGAGCCGACACCGAGCCGGACCCGGACCGACGGCACCGCCCCGTCCGGGTACCTGCACTGCGGGCCGAACGGCGCCGGGCACTTCGTGAAGATGGTCCACAACGGGGTCGAGTACGGGATGATGGCCGCGATCGCCGAGGGCCTCGCCGTCATCAAGCACGCGGACGCCGGCCAAGGCCGGCAGGAGGTCGACGCGGAGACGACACCACTGCGCGATCCGTGGGCCTACCAGTACGACATCGACGTCGGCGAGGTGGCCGAGGTCTGGCGGCGCGGCTCGGTCGTCGGCTCCTGGCTGGTCGACCTGATCGCCGACGCCTTCGCCAGGTCGCCCTCCCTCGACGCCTTCGCCGGGCGGGTCTCCGACTCCGGGGAAGGCCGCTGGACCGTCCTCGCCGCGGTGGACGAAGGCGTCCCGGTACCGGTCATCACCACCTCGCTCTACGAGCGCTTCGAGTCCAGGCAGGCCGGGGAGTTCACCGACAAGATCCTCTCGGCGATGCGCTCCGAGTTCGGCGGGCACGCGGAGAAGAAGGGCTGAGCGCCGTGCATCACGAACTGGAGGTCGTCGCCGACCCCGATGCGGTCGCCGGCACCGCGGCGGCGTTCGTGGCGCGGCTGGCCCGGGCCCGCGTGCAGGCCCACGGCCGGTTCACGTTCGCCGTCAGCGGCGGGCACACCCCCTGGGCGATGTTCGCGCGGCTCGCACACGAGGACGTCCCCTGGGAGCACGTGGCCGTGTTCCAGGTCGACGAGCGGGTCGCGCCCGACGGCGACCCGGACCGCAACCTCACCCACCTGCGGGAGAGCCTCGGAGCGGCTCCGGCCGAGGTCTTCGCGATGCCCGTGAACGACCCCGACCTCGACGCGGCGGCCGCCGCCTACGGGCGGTCGCTGCCCGAGCGGTTCGACCTCGTTCACCTGGGCCTCGGTCCGGACGGGCACACCGCCTCGCTAGTGCCACAGGACCCGGTGCTAGACGTCTCGGACCGGCCGGTGGCCCTCACGGCGCCCTACATGGGCCACCAGCGCATGACACTCACCTATCCCGCGCCGACGCGCGCCGAGCAGGTGCTCTGGCTCATCACCGGAGCGGACAAACGCGAACCGCTGTCCAGGTTCGTCGCGGGAGACCGGTCGATTCCCGCCGGCCGGGTCGAGGCGGCGGCGTCGCTCGTCCTCACGGACGCGGCGGCGGCCGGCCGGAGCCCCGCCCACGCCGGCGACCGGCCGCCGGCAGGACCGTGACACCCGGCTGCGTTGCCGTGCCGGCCCCGTAAGGAGGATGAGGTGGCTTCGAACTCGTCGAACGTTCCCGCCGACGTACTGGTCATTTTCGGGATCAGCGGCGACCTGGCTCGCAAGATGACGTTCCACTCGCTCTACCGGCTCGAGCGGCGCAAGCTGCTGACCTGCCCGATCATCGGAGTGGCGCGCGACGGATGGTCCGACGACGCGCTGCGTGACCACGCCCGCGCGGCGGTCGAGGCGGCGGGCGAGCCGCTGGACGAAAGCGTCATGGCCCGGTTCGCCGCCCGACTCGGCTATGTGCAGGGCGATTACGCAGACCCGGAGACGTACCATCGCCTCGCCCGGGCGGTCGAGGACAAGCGGCACCCGGTCTTCTACCTGGAGATCCCGCCGTCACTGTTCGCCCGGGTGACCGAGGGACTGGCGGGCGTCGGGCTGACCAAGGGCGCCCGGGTCGTCGTGGAGAAACCGTTCGGGCACGACCTCGCGTCGGCGCGCGCCCTCAACGCCGAGCTGCGTCAGCTCCTCGACGAGGACCAGCTGCTGAGGATCGACCACTTCCTCGGCAAGGAGCCGGCGATGGACATCCAGTTCCTGCGGTTCGCCAACTCCGTGTTCGAGCCGGTCTGGAACCGCGACCACATCTCCTGCGTGCAGATCACCATGGCCGAGGACTTCGGGGTCGAGGATCGCGGTCATTTCTACGACCCGGTCGGCGCGCTCCGCGACGTCGTGCAGAACCATCTGCTGCAGCTGCTCGCCCTGGTGGCGTCCGAGCCGCCGTCGGCCGCCGGCGCGGACGCGCTCCGGGACCGCCGGGTCGATGTGTTCCGGGCGATCCCCGACGCCGACCCGGCCCACTACGTCCGCGGGCAGTACGAGGGGTACCTTCAGGTCCCCGGCGTGCGTCCGCACTCGCGCACCGAGACGTTCGTCGGGTTGCGGCTGGAGATCGAGAACTGGCGCTGGTCCGGGGTGCCGTTCTTCATCCGCGCCGGCAAGTCGCTCCCCGAGCGGGTGACCGAGATCCGGATCGTGTTCAAGCGCCCGCCGCGACTCGCGTTCGCGGAGCGGTTCGCGCCCGAGCCCGGCCAGTGGATCCTGCGGATCGATCCGAGCCCTGGCGTGAACTTCCGCATCCAGGCCAAGCAGCCGGGCAAGCAGGACACGCAGCTGGTGGACCTCGACCTCCTCTTCGAGGCCGCGCTCGGTGAGGCACCCGAGCCGTACGAGCGCCTGCTCAGTGATGCGATGCAGGGCAACGCGAGCCTGTTCACCCGGGAGGACTCGGTGGAGGAGACCTGGCGGATCGTCCAGCCCCTGCTGGAGGCGCCCGGCGACCCCGAGAGCTATCGGCAGGGGACCTGGGGACCGGCGGGAGCGAACAAGCTCGTCGCCGGTCACCCGGGATGGCACGAACCCTGGCTGCCACCGGGAGCGGGGAGGGCGGCGGCCGGGTGACCGGGGGAGCGAGACCTACCCGCAGTTGGTGATGAGTGTCTCCGGGAGGGATTTCCGGCCCTCCAGGGGGACCGTCGCGGACCGGTCGCCGTCCGTGGCCGCGGACGCCGCAGAGCGTGCGAGGAACCGTTGCCCGGACTCCCGGGGCGAGACACGGCCGCACTGCACGTCCCAGTAGCCGTCACGCCGGGTGAGGAAGACCGCGCACAGGGGCGGCACGGTGAGATGCCAGAACGTTCTCGCCGGTACGGCCAGAGCGTGGATGAGCACGGCCCGGACCACCGCTGCTTCGACGACGGCCACCACGTGGCCCGTCTCGGGCGCCATGCTGCTCAGCCAGCCCGCCGAGCGGCGGCACAGCTGGCGTACGGACTCCCCTTCGTGGGGAGCGGCATCCGGATCCGTGAGCCAGGCGGAGAACCCGTCGGGGTCGGTTGCGGCGACCTCGCCGACCGTGCGACCGCGCCAGCTGCCCACGTCGAGATCGCGCAGCATGGGCTCGGACGCCGCCACCAGGCCGATGGCGTCAGCAGTCTGCGCGCAACGGATCGAGGGTGCCCGCACGGCCGGCACACGGGGAGAGAGCACTGCTCTCGCGGTGCCTGCCAAACGCAGTCCGCGCTCGCTCAGCGGAGCGTCGCCGAGGAGTGGATCCAGCGTGGCGTCACCGCCCGGCGCGCACAGAAACGTCAGATGGATCGACATGGGACCGACCTCCTTCATGGCCCGGCATGGCTCTGGACGGTGTGAGACCCACGCGAAGGTCGCTGGATCGGGCCTGTCCGGCCGGCGGGCGCACCGGGCAACGGATGGAACGGCCGACACCACGTCGTGCCTCACCTGCTCCACAGTCGGCGCAAGCCCCCGGCCGCACCATCCGTCAGGTGTCCGAAACCACCCGGCCGACCGGCCGATGGTCTGCCTCGTCGGCCCGGCCGGAACCGGCATCCCCCGGGCCGGCGGACAGTCGTCCCGGCAGCCGTGCTCACCGGTTCCGTTCGATGGGCAGTTCGAGGAGGAGCTCGTAGCCCCCTTGGGCCGTGGGGCCGGAGGTGACGGTGCCGCCGAGCAGCTCCGCTCGCTGGGCCAGGCCGATCAGGCCGTTGTGGGCACTGGGCAGGTCGAACGCGAGCCGGGTGGGGGCGGTGTTCGTGACGGTGGCACACAGGGCACCGTCCCGGTGTCTGATGCGGATGGTCGCGGCGGCGCCGGGGGCGTGTTTGCGGACGTTGGTCAGCGCTTCCTGGACGGTGCGGTAGACGGCGCGCTGGACCGTGGGCGGAAGGTCCTCGGGCAGGTCGGTCTCCAGCTTCGCCTCGATGCCGCTGGCCTCGACCAGGTGCTCCAGGTCGGCGAGCGAAGGCTGCGGGGTGAGCTCCGTGGGCCTGCTGCCGGAGGCCCGCAGCACGCCGACCATGTGCCGCAGTTCTTCCAGGGTCTGCACGCTCAGGCGGCGGATCGTCGCGGCGGCCTGTCTCGTCTCGGCGTCCCGGCCGCCCACCTGCAGGGCTCCGGCCTGTACGGCGATGAGACTGACCTGGTGGGAGACCACGTCATGCATCTCCCGGGCAAGCTGGGCGCGCTCCTTCGCCAGCACGCTCTGTGCGGTCAGCAGCCGTTCCTGCTCGCGGGCCTCGGAGATGTCGGCGAGCCGCAGCGACAGTTCGCGCCGGGCCTGGACGAGCTGGCCCAGGAACACCGGGGCGGCCGCGGTGGCCAGGGTGTAGCTGAGGTGGAACACGTTGTTCGTCTGGGACAACTCGGTGGCGTCCAGGGACGACCACGGCCAGGGCAGGAAGTCGATGATCGCGTAGAGCAGCGCGCAGCCGGCCAGCAGGAAACGGTGGCGGTTCAGGGAGGAGAGCGTGTACAGCGCGGCCATCGGGGCGACCACGGCGTCGGTGACCAGGGCGGTGGGCAGCGTGAGGACGAAGGTCGTCAGAGGCAGTCGGTGACGCAGCATCAGGGCAAGGGCGCCGAGCAACGCGCAGGCAGCCGTCGGCCGGTCCTCGACATCGATGTGACTCCATCCGTCCGCCACCGCGAAACCGACGAGACCGATGTCGAGCAGCACCGTCGGCGGCCGTCGCAGGCTCACCGGGCGTCCTCCTCCTGGGAGGGAGCGAGCAGGCCCGCGCGCTCGGCGATCAGCGCCGCCTGGACACGGCTGCTCACCCGCAGTTTGCCGAGCACGCTGGTGACATGGCCCTTGATCGTGCCGGTGCTCAGGTGCAGCCGTTCGCCGATCTCTGCATTGGCGAGCCCCTCGGCCATGAGGACGAGCACGGCACGCTCGCGCTCGGTGAGCCGAGTGGTGAGACGGACGGCGGCGGGCTCACGCACACTGTTGTCGAGGTAGCCGCCCACCACCAGGCGAGTGACCTTGGACGACAGTACGGTCCCTCCCTCGGCCAGGGTGCGCACCAGGTGGGGAAACTGTTCGGGGTCGGTGTCCTTGAGCAGGAATCCGGCGGCGCCCGACCGCAGAGCGGTCGCCACGTATTCGTCGGTGTCGAACGTGGTGAGCATGGCGACCACCGGAGCCTGCGGCATACGGCGGAGGTCGGCCAGGATCGTGAGCCCGTCCACGTCCGGCATCCGGATGTCGAGCAGGACGACATCGGGTCGCAGCTCCCGCACGGTCCGTACGGCCTGGCCACCGGGTACCGCCGCGACGACCTCGATGTCGTCCGCCGTCTCGAGAATGTGCGTGAAACCCGTGCGGATCAAGGCTTCGTCGTCGACCACCAGTACCCGGATCACCCGCGCTCCACTCGTCGCATGCCCCGGTCGATGCCTACCCCGCGGGAGCCTTCTCCTGGCGACCGGCACGGAGAACCCGCCGGTTGGCGGCGCGACCTCAGCCGGTCGGCGGGGGCGGCGCGCCCGGCCCGCCCGTGGCGCAGCCGGGACCTCCGCACTCGCCTCACTACGCTGAGCGACGGGAGACCACACAGTCCAGGACAGATAGGGAGACCATGGCCCTCGACCTCGACATCGACAGCCTCCGTCAACTCATCGGCGATGGTGTCCACGACAAGGTCTACCCCGGCGCCGTCTGGGCCGTCGGTGACCGCACCGGAAACATGGCCATCGGCACCCCAGGTGTCCTGGATCCCGACCGGCCCGACGAACCGATGCGGCACGACACCGTCTTCGACGTCGCCGGACTCACGGAGGTCCTGGCGGTGTGGGCGTCCATCGGATCCCTCGTCGAGGACGGAAAGCTGCATCTCGACGAGGAGCTGGGGGACTTCTGGTCCGAGGTGAGCGGCCACCCGCTGGGCCGGGTGAGCACCCGCCACCTGCTCACCCATACCGCAGGCGTCCCGCTCCGGACCGACCTCATGAACCTGTACGGCACCGACCCCCGGGACATCCGCGACGGCGTCCTCCACGAAGCCGTGCGCCGGCCGCCCGGGGAGGCCGTGGAGTACACCGACCGCGCCGCCCTCGTCCTCGGCTACCTCGCCGAAGCGCTGTCCGGGCAGAGCCTCGACGTCCTCGCCGCCACCGGAACGTGGCAGCCCCTCGGCATGACACGCACCTGCTACGGCCCCCTGCCCGGCGAGACCGCCGTCCGCTGCGCGCCGACCGAACTCGACGACCTCACGGGTGCCCGCCTGAGGGGCACCGCCCAGAGCCCGCCGGCGCGCCTGCTCGGCGGATCCTGCGGTAATTCCGGAGTGTTCTCCGTCCTCCCCGACATCGCGGTCTTCCTCCGCCACATGCTGCAGCCGAGGCAGGACGGCGGGCAGCCGGGCTTCGGCCCCGCCTGGACCCAGGAGTCGCTGCGGATCCAGACCGGCGAACTCGCACCCGCCCGCGGACTGTTCTGGTGCCCGGCCCCGGGAACCGTCCCCGCGACCGACGACATCTGGGTGCACTACGGCTCCACGGGAACAGGCGCATGGCTTTCCCCGAAACAGGGCCGCTGGGCGATCCTGCTGACCAACAAGCTCTACTGCTCCAGGGACCACGGGCCCCTCACCCACGTCCGCGACGCATTCCGCTCGCTCGCCTTCGCCTGACCGCGCGCGCCGCGACCACGGTCGGTGGTCCTGCGTCGAACCGCGCACCGCGACCACGGTCGGTGTTCCCTCGCCGAACCGCGGGTCCGCACCTCGACGAGCGGCCGAGCCCGGACTGCAAGAACTCCGCCTGGCCCGAGTGACCGGTCCGCGGCGGGAGCTCAGCCGGACGGCGGTCCGAGCAGACCGTCCACGATGTCGCGGAGCGGGCCCATCAGGTCGTCGGGCGTAGCGTCGGCCAAGGGCCGCAGACCCACGGCGGAACGTACGACAGCGACCCCGACGCCCAGCGCGACCAGGAGCTCCGCCCGCAGCAGGGCGTCGGGTGCCGGTGCGGCACCCGACGCTTCGAGCACCTGCCGGCCGAACTCCTCCAGCGCCCGCCGGCGCAGCTCGGCCACCTGCTCGTCGCCGGAGTCCCGCAACAGCAGCAGCACCGGATGCTCGCCGAACTCCGCCCACGCCCCGGCCGCCAGCTGACGGCTGAGCGCCCCGGCCAGGGCGGCACGGTCGTGCGGGAACTCCGCTTCGCCGCCCAGGAACCGGGGCGCCGACGCCAGCGCCGCCTTGAACAGGCCCTCCTTGGAGCCGAAGTACCGCTTGATCAGGGCCAGGTTGACCCCGGCGTCCGCGGCGACGTCCCGCAGCGTCGTGCGGTCGTACCCCAGCCGGGTGAACCGGGCGCGGGCGGCCAGCAGCAGGGCACGGCGCGTCGCCGCGGCGTCCCGGCGCCGGTGCCCGTCGGGCTGATCGGCCTGATCAGCCTGTTGGGCCTGATGGGTCACGCCGTCGCCCTGATCGGTCACGTCGTCCGATGACACACCGGCTCCTCTCGTCGACGCCCCCGTGGACCCTTCGAACGGGTCGAGCGGCTCGCCATCAGGTAATCATGCGTTGACTTCGTTCCGGAGCGGGGTAACGTTGCCAAGTAATCGCCTGATGACTAACGGGGTCGCGTAGAAGGAACGGTGACGGTGCCTCAGCAAGCCCTTCTTGTCATGGATGTCCAGCAGGTCGTCGTCGACCGCTTCCCCGACCCCGACTACCTGCCACGCCTCGGCAAGGCGATCGACGCCGCCCGCGCGGGCGGCGTCCCGGTGATCTACGTGGTCGTCGGCTTCCGCCCGGGATACCCGGAGGTCAGCGCCCGCAACAAGATGTTCCGCGGCCTCGTGGGCGCCGCCGCGAGGCTGGCCGGTGACAACCCGTCCACGCAGGTCCATCCCGAGGTGGCTCCCGCGCCCGGCGAGCCCGTCGTCACCAAGCGACGCGTCAGCGCGTTCGCCGGCAGCGATCTCGACATGGTGCTGAGGGCCGGCGAGATCGACCACCTCGTCCTCACCGGCATCGCCACCAGCGGCGTCGTGCTGTCCACCCTGCGCCAGGCGGCCGACCTCGACTTCGAGCTCACCGTCCTGTCCGACGCCTGCCTCGACTCCGACCCGGAGGTGCACCGGGTGCTGACAGAGAAGGTGTTCCCGAAACAGGCGGAGGTCACGACCGTCGACGCGTGGGCGGCGGCACTCTGACGCCCGCCGTCAGGCGAGGGTCACCTCGACCGGCAGCTTCTTGATCCCGTTGACGAAGTTGGAGCGCACCCGAGGCACCTCGCCGATCAGGCGGATGTCGGCGAGCCGGGGGATCAGCTCCTCGAACATGATCCGGATCTCGGTGCGCGCGAGCAGGTTGCCCAGGCACAGGTGCGGGCTGCCCTTGCCGAAGGTTACGTGGTCGTTGTCGGTGCGGGTGACGTCGAAGTCGTACGGGTTCCCGAAGACCTCCTCGTCGCGGTTGCCCGAGGCGTACCACATGACGACCTTGTCGCCCTCCTTGATGTTCTTGCCGCCGAGCTCGACGTCACGGGTCGCGGTACGGCGGAAGTGGTAGACGGGGGACGCCCAGCGCAGGAACTCCTCCACCGCCGTCGGGATCAGCGACGGGTCGTCCTTGAGACGGGCCAGCTGCTCCGGGTGCTGGAGGAGGGCCAGCATGGAGTGGGTGATGGTGTGCCGGGTGGTCTCGTTGCCGGCCACCACCAGGAGCAGGAAGTAGTTGTCGAAGTCCTGGGCGGAGAGCGGGACTCCGTCGCGCGGGGTGGTGTTGACCAGCTTGGAGATCAGGTCGGTCCCCTCGCCGCCGCGTCGCTGCCGGGCCAACTCCCGCCCGTACTCGAAGACTTCGAGCGAGGCGGGGGAGCGGAACGGCAGATCGCGGTACTTCTCGCTCTCCGCGCTGTGCAGCAGGACGTCCGCGTAGTCGGGGTCGGTGTTCCCGATGATGCGGTTGCCCCAGTCGATCAACTGCTGGTTGTCCTCCGGCGGTACGTCGAGGAGCCGGGCCAGCACGTTGATGGGGAAGTCCGCGGAGACCTCGCGCACGAAGTCGAACCGCCCCTTCGCCAGCGCCGCGTCCAGAGTCTTCGCGGTCAGCCCGCGCAGGAAGTCGGTGTAGCTGTTGATGACACCGGCGCCGAACTGGCGCTGGATCACGCTGCGCAGGGCGCGGTGCCGGACGCCGTCCAGCTCCAGGATCGAGGCGCGCTTCTTGATCTGGTCCTCGTCGACCTCCTCCAGGTTCACGAACCTGGTGGAGGTGAAGGTCTCGGCGTCCCGGTCGACACGCGCGATGTCGGCGTGCCGGGTGAGCGCCCAGAAACCGGAGTTGGGCGCCCCCTCGGGCTGCCAGTGCACCGGGTCCTGGTGGCGCAGGGTGTGGAACATCCGCCAGGGGGTCACCCCGTCGGTGAAGTTGTCGAGATTGGCGAGGTCGACATCAGCGAGGCGCATGGCCTCGACGCCGGTGGTTGTGGTCATCGTCGGTCCTTCACAGGTGGTAGGCGTACTCGGTGAACTCCCAGTCGGTGACATGCCGTTGGAAGCGTTCGACCTCGTTGCGTTTGTAGGAGAGGTAGGAGTCGGTGAAGTCCTTGCCGAGCAGCTCGGCCAGGTCGGTGTCCGCCTCCAGCGCGTCCAGCGCGGCGGACAGGTCCATGGGCAGCACGGCCGCCTTCGCGGTGTCGTAGCCGTAGCCCTCCAGCGGGGCGGGTGGCTCCTCGCCCGCCAGGACGCCGAGCAGGGCGGCGGCCGTGGTCGCGGCGATCGCCAGATACGGGTTGGCGCTCGCGTCGCCGAGCCGCAGTTCGAGCCGGGCGCCGGTGCCCCGCTCGGGCGGTACGCGGACCATCGCGCTGCGGTTGTCCAGGCCCCAGTCGATCAGCCAGGGGGCCAGGGTGTCCGGGCCGAAGCGCTTGTACGAGTTGACGGTCGGGTTGAGCAGTGCGGCCAGGGCGGGCGCGTGGGCGAGGATGCCGGCGATCGCGTGCCGGGCGGTGGCCGACAGGCCGTACGCGCCGGACGGATCGTCGAAGGTGTTGCGGCCCTCGGGATCGGCGCACGACAGATGCAGATGGAAGCCGGAGCCGCCCGCGTCGTTGAAGGGCTTCGCCATGAAGGTGGCGAGTCGCCCCTCGCGCCGGGCCAGTTCCTTGATCGCGGCCTTGAAGCGGAACGCCCGGTCGGCGGCGGACAGGGCCTCGGAGTGCAGCAGGTTGATCTCGAACTGCCCGCCGTCGAACTCGTGATTCCCGCTCAGCACCCCGATGCCGAGCCCGCGGACCTGGCGCAGGGTGCGCAACAGGTGGTTGTCGGGGTCGGCGCGCAGCCCGGCGGTGTAGACGACACCGGGGGTGGCGCCGTAGCGGCGCCAGCCACCGCCCGCTTCCTGTTCGCACAGGAAGTACTCCAGTTCGGGCCCGACGACCGGGCTCAGCCCGTGCTCGTGGCACCGGTCCAGGACCGACCGCAGCAGGTCGCGCGGCGACTCGGGGGCCGGTGCCCCGGTTGCCGGATCGACGACGTCGGCCAGACAGGCCGCCACCCCCGGCTCCCAGGGGAGCGCGACCAGGGTGCCCAGGTCCGGCCGTACGCAGATGTCGGGCAGACCCGCGTCCAGACCGCCGCTGACCGGGACCACATCACCCTGCGGGCTGGTGTGGTAGACGGCCCGGCAGAAGGCCAGCCCGTGCTCGACCGCCCTGGGCAGTTCCTCCAGGAGCACATCTCGGGCCCGGTCGGTGCCGATGAGGTCGGGGTATGTCACCCGGACGACATCGATGCCGTCGGCGGCGAGCCGGTCCATGTGCCGGCGGACTTCTGACAGGTCTTGATCGCTCACCGTTGTCTCCTCGGGCGGACGGACGTCGGGGCACCACCTCCGGGAATCCGGGAATCCGGGGCTCCAGGGATCCCGGGAGGCGGGTGGCGTGGCAGGTGGTGGCCGGGGCGCGATGTCGCGGGCAGCTCCCGGCCTGGTGTTTGAAGCCAAACGGTAGGCAGGGGCCCACCCTGCCGCAAGAGGGCGAGGCAAAGAATTTATCCATACGGATAGGTATTGACCAGGGGGTGCTGGCTGCCTACCTTGTTTGAAGCCAAACGAGTTCGGGTCGCGGTTCGCCGCAACCCGTTGGCAGGGCCCGGTCGGTACGACCGGCCGGGCCCACTACTTCCCATCCCTTCCCTTCGCTTCCGCTCCCTCAGGAGGACCGGCCATGAAGGTCGTCGTCGACATGAACAAGTGCCAGGACCACGGCCAGTGCGTCTTCGCGGCTCCCGACGTCTTCTCGCTGGACGACGCGGGCCACCTCGTGTACGTCTCCGACCCGGACGACGCGCTGCGCGACGAGGTCGAGGAAGCGGCCGACGTCTGCCCGCTCCAGGCCATCCGGATCGAGGGCTGAGATGAACGCGCGCATCGTGGTGGCCGGTGCCTCCATGGCCGGCCTGCGCGCCGCCGAGCAGCTGCGCGCGGCGGGCTGGACCGGCGCGATCACCGTCGTCGGCGACGAGCCGCACATGCCCTACAACCGGCCGCCCCTCTCCAAGGAGGTCCTGGCCGGCAAGGTCCCCTTCGAGTCCCTCGCCTTCCGCCCGCGCGCGAGCGTGTCGGACGTGGAGTGGCGGCTGGGGCGGCGGGTCGTCTCCGCCGGGCTGGACGAGCGGACGGTCCGGCTCGACGACGGCGGCGCGCTGTCGTACGACGGACTGGTCGTCGCCACCGGGATGCGCCCCCGGCGCCTGAACTGCCCGGGACCGCTCGCCGGCCGGCACACGGTCCGCACCCTCGACGACGCTCAGGGCCTGCGTGAGGAGCTGACCCGGCCCGGTGCCCGGGTCGTCGTGGTCGGAGCCGGCTTCATCGGCTGCGAGGTCGCCGCGACCGCGGTGGGACTCGGTGTCGCCGAGGTGACGGTCGTCGATCCGCTGCCGCTGCCGATGGCCGGGCCGCTCGGAGAGCTGCTGGGCCGGGCACTGCTCGCGCGGCACGAGGACCGTGGAGTGCGCTTCGCGCTGGGCGTGGGGGTGGCCGGGTTCACCGGCGAGGACCGGGTCACCGGTGTGGTGCTGAGTGACGGTTCCGTGCTCCCCGCGGACGTGGTGGTCGAGTCGGTCGGATCGGTCGCCAACACGGAGTGGCTCGACGGCAACGGTCTCGATCTGCGAGACGGCGTGCTGACCGACGAACTGCTGCGGGTCGGCGGCCGCCCGGAGGTGGTGGCCGTCGGTGACGTGGCCCGGTTCCCCAACGCCCGCTACGACGGCGTCCCGCGCCGCGTCGAGCACTGGTCCATCCCGACCGACAGCGCCAAGCACGCGGCGAAGGCGCTGGTGCGTCATCTCTCCGGAGAACAGGAGGAGTCGACGCCGTTCGCGCCGCTTCCCACCTTCTGGAGCGACCAGCACGACTTCCGGCTCCAGTCCTTCGGCGCGCCCGTGCTCGGCAAGGACGACGTCCGGGTGCTCGACGGCGACTCCGACGGGGACGTACTCGTCGGCTACCACCGCGACGGCCGGCTCGTCGGCGTCGTGGCGCTCGGCGGCCAGGCCGTCGCCGCGTCCGCCGCCCGTTACCGCACCGAACTGCTCAAGCAGCCCGCCCTCACTGTTTAAGGAGCCCCAAGTGGCCAGTCTCCGTGGTTACTTCCATCCGAAGACGGCGAGCGGTGCCTCGTCGCTGATTCCCTCGCCGCCGTGGCGGTACTCCGGTGACCTGCTCACGATCGAGTACCGGACCGACCCCGCGCGGGTGCGCGAACTGCTGCCCGAGCCGCTGGAGTTGGCCGACGAGGATCCTGGCGCGGTCGCGCTGATCTGGGCCGACTGGCAGTCGTGCTCGGCGTCGGGGGAGGAGCTGCTCGACCCGGTGCTCTCCCAGTACAAGGAGGCGTTCGCGGTCGTGCGCTGCAAGTACCGGGGGCAGACGTACTCGCGGTGCGTGTACATCTGGGTCGACAAGGACTTCGCGATCGCCCGCGGGCTGCACCAGGGGTATCCGAAGAAGCTCGGGTCGATCCACCAGACGCGACCCCATCCGTACGGGCCCGCTCCGCGGATCGAGGCCGGCGCCCGGTTCGGGGCGACGCTGGCGGCTGCGGACCGGCGGTTGGCCCAGGCGGTGGTGACGCTGCGGGAGCCTTCCGGGACGAACGGGTTCGTCAATGGACATCCGATGGCTCATCACCGGTGGCTGCCGTCGATCGAGAAGGGGAAGGGGCTGGCGCTGGATGAGTTGATCGAGTCGGGGGCGGCGTCCTTCGAGGGCGGTCAGCCGTGGGTCGGTGACGCCGAGTTGGAGCTGTTCGAGGCGCCTACGGAGGAACTGGCCCGGCTGGAGATCCGGGAGCCGATCGCCGCGTACTACCGGCAGGTCGGGGTGGTGTGGGATGGAGGGCGGCTGCTGGAGAGCGGGACGTCCGGAGCGGCTGCCGGGTGAGGCCGGTGGTGTGGTGCGGGTGTGTTGTGGCTGGTCGCGCCCACGCGGCGGTAGCCGCACATGCAACACAGCCCCGCGCCCCTAGGTAAGCGGTAGTCCCCTTGGCCAAGATTGGATCCTCGCTCATGTCCTACAAGACCATTGTCGCCGGAGTCTCCGTCGACACCCGGCACTGGATCGGCGGTGAACGTGTCGCCTCCGCCGAGACGTTCACCGACCACTCACCCATCGACGGGCAGCCGATCGGCGAGATCGCCCGCGGCGGTCCCGCCGAAGCCCGAGCCGCCGTCGCCGCCGCCAAGGCGGCCTTCCCCGGCTGGGCCGCCACCCCCCGTGCCGAGCGCGCGCGCCTCCTCCATGCCATCGCCGACGGTGTCGAGAAGCGGATCGAAGAGCTCGCGATCGTCGAGACCACCGACAATGGCGCTCTGCTCCGGTCCCACCGCCGTGGCGTCATGCCCCGCGTCGCTCACAACTTCCGGTTCTTCGCCGACTGGCTGCTGACGCTGGAGCACGACGACTTCGAGACCCGCGGGCACACCAACCACGTCAGCTGGGACCCCGCCGGCCCCTGCGTGCTGATCACCCCGTGGAACGCCCCGCTGATGCTGGCCACCTGGAAGGTCGCCCCGGCGCTCGCCGCCGGGAACACCGTCGTCCTGAAGCCCGCCGAGTGGTCGCCGCTGACCGCCTCCCTCCTCGCCGACATCGCCGCCGAGGCCGGACTGCCGGCCGGTGTCCTGAACGTCGTGCAGGGTTACGGCGCCGAGATCGGCGACGCGCTGACCTCGCACCCGGACGTGCGCCGGATCAGCTTCACCGGGTCCGTGCCCACCGCCCAGCGGATCGCCGCCTCGGCCGCCGCCAATCTGACACCCCTGAGTCTCGAACTCGGCGGAAAGTCGCCCCTGTTGGTGTTCGCCGACGCCGATCTCGACCTCGCCGTGGACCTCGCGGTGGAGCAGTACGACAACGCCGGGCAGGTTTGTCTGGCGGGCACTCGGTTGCTCGTCGAGGAGTCCGTCGCCGAGGAGTTCACCCGACGGTTCGTGGCGAAGGCCAGTGCCTTGCAGCAGGGTGACCCGCGGGACGAGAGCACCGATGGCGGGCCCAATATCCACCCCCGTCAGCTGGAGAAGATCGATGGGTTCGTGCAGCGGGCGATCGCGGCCGGGGCCCGTGCCGTGATCGGAGGCAGCCGCAACGACGGGCAGTTCTACGCGCCCACCCTGCTCACCGATGTCGCGCAGGACAGCGAGGTCGTCCAGGAGGAGGTCTTCGGGCCGGTCCTGACCCTCCAGACCTTCGCCGACGAGGACGAGGCCGTCCGGCTCGCCAACGACACCCGGTTCGGGCTCGCCGCCACCCTTGCCACCGGCGACCCCGAGTGCGCCGAGCGCGTCACCGCACAGCTGGTCGCGGGCACGGTCTGGGTCAACTGCTTCTTCGTCCGCGACCTCCAGGCACCCTTCGGCGGCTCCCGCCTCTCCGGTGTCGGACGCGAGGGCGGCACCTGGAGCTTCGACTTCTACTGCGACCTGAAGAACACCGTCACCGCACCGAAGGGCTGGAAGGACCATGGGTGAGATCGTCGGGGCGGGGCTCCTCGCCCACGTCCCCACCATCGTGCTGCCGGAGGCCGACCGGCTGGAGCTCAACGAGGGCAAGGAGATCACCCTCGTCACCGGTCTGCGGCAGCTGCGCCGGGAGGTGTTCGAGCGGGACGACTACGACACCGTCGTCGTCCTGGACTCGCACTGGGCGACCACCGTCGAGTTCGTGGTCACCGCCCAGCAGCGGCGGGCCGGGCTGTTCACCTCCGAGGAACTGCCGCGCGGGATGTGCCGGATGCCGTACGACTTTCCCGGGGATCCCGAACTCGCCCGCAACATCGAGAGGTTCGCCGACAAGCACGGCACCTGGATCACCGCGATCGACGACGAGTACCTGCCGATCTACTACGCCACCATCAACCTCTGGAAGTACCTGGGGGAAGGCCTGCCCGACAAGCGGTGGGTGACCATCGGGGTCTGCCAGACCGGGGACATGGAGGACCATCTGCGGCTCGGCCGGGCGCTCGCCGACGGGATCGCCGCCACCCCGGGGCGGCGGGTGCTGCTCATCGCCTCCGGCGCCCTCTCCCACACCTTCTGGCCGCTGCGCGAACTGCGCGACCACGAGGCCAGCGATCCGGTGCACATCCGTACGCCCGAGGCGCGGGAAGCGGACTGCGAACGCATCGGGTGGTTCAAGGAGGGCCGGCACGACAAAGTTCTCGACACCATGGACGCGTTCTGGAAGTTCAAGCCCGAGGCGAAGTTCTTCCACTACCTGATGATGGCCGGCGCCCTCGGCGAACAGGCCTGCGTGGCCAAGGCCCGGCAGTACGGGGAGTACGAGAACTCCGTCGGCACCGGCCAGGTCCACCTGTGGTTCGACCGGCCCGCCGACGGCTGGACCGGCACGGGCGAGCCCATGACGACCACCGCACCCCACCACCCGCACCGCCGCGCCTAGGAGGCCCGCCCATGCCCGAATACCGCCGCATCCTCCTCGACGGCGCCGCCGTCCAGGTCACCGTCGACGGGGACGAACTCGTCGCCGGGGACGGGCGTCGAGTGAAGACCGAGGACGCTCAGCACCTGCCGCCGGTCGTGCCGTCCAAGGTCGTCGCCGTACATCTCAACCACCGCAGCCGTGTCGACGAGTTCCGGATCGAACTGCCCGACACCCCGACCTACTTCCACAAGCCGACGTCCTCCCTCAACTCCCACAAGGGCGCCATCGTCCGGCCCGAGGGCTGCAAGTGGCTCAACTACGAGGGCGAGGTCGCCATCGTGATCGGCAGGACCGCGCGGAACGTCTCACCGACCGAGGCGGGGGAGTACATCGCCGGGTACACCATCGCCAACGACTACGGGCTGCACGACTTCCGCGACACCGACGCCGGGTCCATGCTGCGGGTGAAGGGGTCGGACACGCTGTGCCCGCTCGGCCCGGGGCTGGTCACCGACTGGGACTTCCACGGCAAGCGGCTGCGGACGTACGTCAACGGCGAGGTCGTCCAGGACGGATCCACCGACGAGATGAAGTGGGACATGCACTACCTCGTCGCCGACATCGCCCGCACGATCACGCTGTACCCGGGCGATGTGCTGCTCTCCGGCACCCCGGCCAACTCCCGCCCGGTCCAGCCCGGCGACGTCGTCGAGGTCGAGGTCGAAGGCCTCGGCAAGCTCACCAACCACATCGTCACCGGACCCACCCCGATCCGTACCGACGTCGGGGCGCAGCCCACCGAGTCCGAGGAGGTGCTGTCCACCGCGCTCGGCGGCGACTGGGAATTCCGTGGCATCCGCCCGCCCCGCCGGTAGGTGCCTCGACCTGCGGCGGGGCCCGGCGGGTAGGGTCGCGCCCATGACCGAATCCGCCGGGACCCCGCAGCCGTCCGACGCCCGGTCGCGCAAGCGGCTCGGGTACGGGGAGGGGCGCGAGGCGCTGCTCAAGGCCGCGGTCCGGGTCGTCGGGCGGCGGGGACTGCGCCACCTCACCTACCGTGCCGTGGCCGAGGAAGCCGGCGTCACCCATGGTCTGGTCGTCCACCACTTCGGCTCCCGGGACGCGCTGATCGAGGAGTCCCTCGCCTACGCCGTGCGCCTGAGCCTCAGCAGCAGCCTGCTGGAGCCCGGCACCGGGAAGCCCGAGGACTTCGTGAGCGGGCTGACGGACATGGTCGAGGACGAGGCGGACGTGCAGGCGTACCAGTACGAGCTGCTCCTGGAGGCCCGCCGCCGCCCCGAGCTGCTGCCGCAGGTCCGCGAGCTGTACGACGAGTACTTCGGCGCCTCGCAGCGCGAGCTGGCCCGCATACTGCCCGACGACGCGAGCCCGGCGTTCAACCGGCTGGTCTTCGCCGCACTGGACGGCCTGGTGCTGCACCAGCTCACCGGTATCGGTGACCGTGCCGACACCGAGGCCGCCCTGGCCGAGCTGCGTGCGCTGCTGCGCACCCTGGGTGAGCGGCCGCCGGAGAACCGCGACTGAGCGTGCCCGACCCGGAACCCCCCGTCGCGGTCGCGCCGGGGGGTTCGCCATGCCCCGGGAGCGGTGGGTTTCCCCGGCGTAAATTCCCTTCCCGACCCCCTTGCCAGATGGATAGCTCCAGCACACCATAAGGCAACTCGTTTGGCTCAAAACGAAAACTCCTCCCTTCCCCTCAGCAGGTGATCCGAGTGGACAGTCAGACGGTCGACGCCTCTCCGCAGACCGGAGAGGGCCGCCCCGCGGCCACCCTCAAACGCAACGCCCTGGGTGTCCTGGGCATCCTCTTCTTCGTCCTGTCCGCGCAGGCGCCGCTCACGGGTATCGCGGGCGCCGTCCCGATCGCCGTCGCCGTCGGCAACGGAGCCGGAGCCCCGGCCGCCTACGCCATCGCCGGAGCGGTGATCCTGCTCTTCTCCGTGGGCTTCGTGGCCATGGGCCGGCACGTCGTGAACGCCGGCGCCTTCTACACGTACATCGGCAAGGGACTGGGGCGGACGACGGGCAGCGGCAGCGCGGCCGTGGCGCTGTTCGCCTACTGCACGGTCCAGGCCGCGATGTACGGCCTGTACGGATTCACCGTCAGCGGGCTGGTGGAGCACTACTCCGGCGCGCACATCGCCTGGTGGGTGTGGGCCCTGGCGACCATGGCCGTCGTCCAGGTGCTGGGCGCGGCAGGCATCGAACTGGGCGCCAAGGTGCTCGCCGTGTTCGTGCTCGCCGAGTTCAGCATCCTGCTCGTCTTCGCGCTGGTCACCTTCTTCAAGGGCGGCGGACCCGAGGGCCTCGACTTCGGCGGTACGTTCTCGCCGGGCGCCGTGCTCCAGGGTGCGCCCGGCGTGGCCCTGATGTTCGCCGTCGCCTCCATGTTCGGCTTCGAGGCCACCGCCATCTACGGCGAGGAGGCCCGCGAGCCCCACAAGACCGTCCCCCGGGCCACCTATCTGTCGGTCACCGTGGTCACCGGCTTCTTCGCCTTCGTCTCCTGGATGCTGGTCTCGTCGTACGGCCCCTCGAAGGTCACTGCGGCCGCGGGCAAGGCCCTCTCCGGCGGTGACTCCACGGTGTTCGTGTTCGCGCCGATCGCCGCCCAGTTCGGCGGCTGGGTCAACGACGTCCTGCCGATCCTGCTCGCCACCTCGCTCTTCGCCGGTATCCTCGCCTTCCACAACTCCGCCAACCGCTACCTGTTCTCCCTCAGCCGCGAGGGCCTGCTGCCGGAGCGGCTGCGCACCCTCAACCACCGGCACTCGCCCTGGGTCGCGGGCATCGTGCAGACGGCGATCGCGGTGCTCCTGGTGGTGCCCTTCGCCCTCGCCGGCAAGGACCCGGTCCTCACCCTCTTCTCCTGGTTCAGCGGTGTCGGGGTCCTGGCCTGCATGCTCCTGTACTTCCTGACCTCGGTCTCGGTGATCGTCTTCTTCCGCCGCCGGCGCCTCGACACCCGGCCCTGGAACACCCTGATCGCCCCCGCCCTCGGCGCACTCGGCATCGCCGCCGTGATCTGGCTCGTGCTCACCAACTTCACGACCCTCATCGGCGGCGACGCCACCACGGCCACCTGGCTGGTCCTGGCCGTGCCCGCGGTGCTGCTCCTCGGAGCGGGGACCGCGCGGATCGTCCACGGTCGCTGACCCACCTCCGCCGGGCCCGGCCGCCGAGCGGCCGGGCCCCGACCTCCCGACGGGATCACCATGCTGGATCTGACCCACGACGAACTGCTCGGCCGGGCCAAGGCGCTCGACCTGCCCGCACAGCACCACATCGACGGGACCGACGAACCCGGCGGAGGAGCGGCCTTCGAGGTCGTCTCGCCGCGCGACGGGCAGGTCCTCACCCGGGTCGGCGACGCCGGCCAGGCCGAGGTCGACCACGCGGTGGCCGCCGCCCGGCGCGCCTTCGACTCCGGCCCCTGGCCGCAGCTGGCCCCCGCCGAACGCGGCCGGATCCTGCTGCGCATGGCCGAATTCCTCGAAGAACACCGGGAGAGGCTCGCCCTCACCATCACCCTGGAGATGGGCAAGCCGATCACCGAGGCGTACGCCATCGAACTCCGTGCCGCGATCAACACCTTCCGCTGGTACGGGCAGTTGGCCGACAAGCTCACCGACGAGTCCCCGCGGACCGCCCCCGACGCCCTCGCGCTGGTCACCCGCGAGCCGACGGGTGTCGTCGGCGCAGTGGTCCCCTGGAACTTCCCCCTCACCCTTGCCAGTTGGAAGGTGGCCCCGGCGCTCGCGGCCGGCTGCACGGTGGTGTTGAAGCCGTCCGAGTCCTCTCCGCTCTCCGCCCTGCTGCTGGGCCGGATCGGCACCGAGGCCGGACTTCCGCCGGGCGTCCTGAACGTCGTCACCGGTGACGGCCCCACCGCCGGGCGGGCCCTCGGCCTCCACCCGGACGTCGACGTCCTGGCCTTCACCGGCTCCACCGCCGTCGGCCGCCACTTCCTGCGCTACTCCGCGGACTCCAACCTCAAGCGGGTCTGGCTGGAGCTGGGCGGCAAGTCGCCCAACATCATCCTTCCCGACGCCCCCGACCTGGACCGGGCCGCCGCGACCGCCGCCTGGGGCATCTTCTTCAACCAGGGCGAGATGTGCACCGCGCCTTCCCGGCTCCTCGTGCACTCCTCGATCGCCGAGCGGGTGACGGACGCGATCGTGCGCCGGGCCGAGGAGCTGCGGATCGGCGACCCCCTCGACCCGGCGACCGAGATGGGCGCGCTGGTCGGGGAGGCCCACCTGGGGCGGGTGCAGGACCACATCACCACCGGGTGCGAGCAGGGCGCCCGGCTGCGCACGGGTGGCGCACGCACCCTCGCCGAGACCGGCGGCAGCTATCTGCGGCCGGCCGTCTTCGACCGCGTCGACCCCGGTATGCGCCTCGCCCGGGAGGAGATCTTCGGCCCCGTCCTGTCCATCCTGGCCTTCGACGACCTCGACGAGGCGGTACGGCTCGCCAACGCCACCGAGTACGGCCTCGCCGCCGGCCTGTGGACCTCTGACCTGTCCACCGCCCACAAGGTCTCGCGCGCGCTCAAGGCCGGGACGGTCTGGGTCAACTGCTACGAGGAGGGCGACCTGACCGTCCCCTTCGGTGGCATGAAGCAGTCCGGCAACGGCCGCGACAAGTCCGCCCACGCGATCGACAAGTACACCGAACTCAAGACGACCTGGATCCAGCTGTGACCCGTCCGCTCATCGCCGTACCCGCCCGGTTCTCCGCCACCACCTCGGCCCTGCGGTTCGCCGCCGAGGTCAACGCCCGGTCCCTGATCGAGGCGGTCTGGCGGGCCGGCGGCGAGCCCGCGAGCATCCATCCCGCCGACACCGGCGCGGCCGACCGGCTGGCCCGCTTCGACGGAGTGCTGCTGCCCGGCGGTGGCGACCTCGCCCCGTACCGCTACGGCGCAGGCGACACCCACGACAGCGTCTACGACGTCGACGACCTCCAGGACACCTTCGACCTCGAAGTCGCCCGCCACGCCGTCGAGTCGGGCCTGCCCCTGCTCGCGATCTGCCGTGGACTCCAGGCCGTGAACGTGGCGTTGGGCGGCACACTGGAGCAGGACATGGACACCGGCCATCGCCATCTGGTCCACCCGGTGCGTATCCGCGCCGGCTCCTGGCTCGAACAGGCCACCGGGGCCGAGAAGCTGGACGCCTCCTGCTACCACCACCAGCGTGTGGACCGCCTCGGCACCGGCCTCACCGTCACCGCGGCCGCGGCGGACGGCACGGTCGAGGGCGTCGAACTCGCCGACGGCCGGGGCTGGTTCACCGCCGTGCAGTGGCACCCCGAGGACACCGCGCACGAAGACCCCGTCCAGCAGCGGCTGTTCGACGCGTTCGTCCGGGCCGCGGCCGCCTGATCAGCCGCCCTGATCAGGCCTTGGGGCGTCGTCCGCTGCGGCGCGGCGCGGGCTCGGCCCCGTCCAGCAGCTCGCGCCGTCGCTCCTCGCCGTGCTCCTCCACCTGGAGCACGACCCGCCGCAGCCCCTCCGCGAGGCTGCGGCACTCGGCGTCGCTGAGCCCGGAGGTCACGAAGGCCTCCTCCTCGTTGAACGCCGGGAACACCCGCTGCATCAGCTCCTCGCCCTTGTCGGTGAGGCTGAGCAGCACCAGGCGGCCGTCGCTCGGATGCCCGGCCCGGCTCAGCAGCCCACGCGACTCCAGTGTCCGGGCCACCCCGGTGAGCGTGCCCTTGGAGATCCCGGCCTCCTCCGCCACATGCCGGGTCTCCGACTCGCCCCACACCCATACGACCCACAGCACCACGAACGCCGTCCAGGTCAGGTCCGAGCCGCGCAGCACCGAGTTCTCCAGGTGCTGGCGCACGGCGGAGGCGGCCCGGTAGATGTTCGCCACGGCGGCCATCTGGTCCCGGCGGATCGGGGTGCCGCCGAGCTTCGCCGAGGCGAGCTTCTCGGCTTCGGTGATGGACCGCTGACCGGGCACGGACGACTCCTTCGCAATCTTCGCCGGGGACCGTGCGGGCCGGGACGGCCACACGTTCGTTCGGCCTCAAATTGTACGGTCGCCGGGCCGCGGTCGGACCGGACGCTCACCTGGTCCAGTAGCGGAGGTTGCGGAAACGTGCCTCGGCGCGTCCGGAACCGTGGTTGTACACGCCGTTCTTGAAGTAGCGGGTGGCCGGGCCCCGGTCGTCGACCGTCAGGACGAGGGAGTCGTCGAAGTAGACCCTGATGGTCCCGGTCCCGGCGCTCGCCTCGTGGGCGATCTTCACGTTGAACCAGGTGTCGTACGCGTCGGTTCTGAGCGCCGTGCCGTCGTAGCGCCGCACGGTGCCGCCGCCGGTGTCGTACACGTCGAGCATGATGTCCGTGGCCGGGGTTCCCGAGGGGTGGACGCTGCGCAGGATCTGGACGAAGGTCGCGCCGTCGGTGCCGGACGGGAGGTACACGTCCCCGTCCCACATGTGGTCGCCCGTGCTGTAGTCGACCTTCCAGCGCATCTCGGTGCGCGGGTCGGTGTCGCTGCCCTCCTCGAACGGCTCGTCGGTGGCGTACACCCACATCCGGTCGACGCCCCCGGTGGAACTGTGCCGGTCGCTCAGGTCCAGGTTCCAGGGCTTCTGCCAGCTGTAGGTGAACGAGGTCTGCGTCCAGCCACTGGTCGGGTCGGTGGCCGCGACGGCGGCACCGGCGGTGAGGGGGAGCGCGACCAGCGCTCCGGCACCGGCCCGTAAGACGGATCTCCGGTTCATGGACGGTCCTTTCCTGTGCGCGAGTCGGAGGCGGGACGGAGAAGCGGCAACGCGAACGCAGGCAACCGCAATACATCGGAGGAGTCAAGGATCTGGGCATGGGTTATTCATGTGAACGTGAAGGTCGTGGCGGGTAGGCGGCCAGGGTTGGTGAAATCCGATGACTGTTGGGGTTGTTGACAGACCTGTGTGAGGTCCCTAGGTTCGCCGATACACCCGATGTATCGATGATCCGTCAGGTCTGGAGGACGACGATGACCTCACAGCCGGAGGAACGTTCACCGGTGCCCCGCAGAGCCGTACTCGGCACTGCCCTCGGCGGAGCAGCGGCCGCGGCCCTGCCCGCGACCGCCCACGCGGCCGCGGCCGACGCCCGGGCCGCACACCCCTGGAAACTCCGCGACACCATGACCACCGACACCGCCTGGGACCGCTTCCTGCGCGGCCAGGATCTGCTGTGGAGCAGGCTGCCGGCCCTCTGGTACGAGGGACCGTTCCTCGGTGACGGGCTGCTCGGCAGCATGGTCTACCAGGAGCCGGGCGCCAACCAGGTCCGTTTCACCGTGCAGCACGGCCGGGTGCAGGACCACCGGCCGGAGTTCGGCAGCGGCTGGGGCACCGCCCGTCTCCCGGTCGGCCACCTCACCCTCGAACCGGTCGGCACCATCACCGGCGTCGACTGGCGCCTGAGCCTGTGGAACGCCGAGCTCACCGGCACCGTCACCACCACCGCCGGCACCCTCACCCTTGCCGCCCTCATCCACGACGAGGTCCTCGCCGTCCGCGCCACGGCCGACGGCGGCGAACAGGTCACCTGGACCTTCCATCCCGAGGAGGCCATCAGCCCCCGCAAGATCCAGGAGTCACCGCCCGCCGGCTACACCGCCAACCCGCCCTGGACCACCCGGACCACGGCCGACGGCACCGAGCAGGTGCTCCAACCTCTCACCGGCGGCGGCCAGACGGCCACCTCCTACCGCCGTACCGGCGACGAACTGCTGCTGAGCGTCGGCCACAGCTTCCCCTCGGACACCGCCGCCGAGCGCGACTCCCGGCGGAACCTGCACAGTGCCATGTCGTACAGCGCCCTCAGGCGACGGCACGCCCGCTGGTGGCACGCCTTCTACCGGAAGAGCTTCGTCTCGTTCCCCGACCAGCGGCTGCAGAGCTTCCACTGGATCCAGCTCTACAAGGTCGCCTCCGCCAGCCGCGCGGACGGCCCGGTCATGGCCACCCCCGGCCCCTGGCTGGAGCCCACCCCCTGGCCCGCCGTCTGGTGGAACCTCAACGTCCAGCTCGAATACTGGCTGATCCACGCCTTCAACCACCCGGAACTGGACTCCCTCGCCACCACCCTGCGCCAAAGCCAGGAACAGCTCACCGCCAACGTGCCCGCCGCCTACCGCACGGACAGCTCCGGCATCGGCCGCAGCTCCGACATGTTCGCCACCCGGGAGGTGGGGCAACCGGGAACCGGCGCCGAGACCGGCGACCTCACCTGGGCGCTGCACAACGTCTGGCTGTCGTACCGCCACTCCATGGACAAGTCCCTCCTGCGCGACACGATCTACCCGCTGCTGCGCCGCACGATCAACTACTACTGGCACTTCCTCACCCCGGGCAGCGACGGCAAACTGCACCTCCCGAGCACGCTCTCACCCGAGTACCCCGTCGTCCCGCCGCAGGACACCAACTACGACCTCGCCCTGATCCGCTGGGGCTGCCAGACCCTCCTCGACTCCGCCGAACTGCTCGGCGTCGACGACGAGTTGAAGCCCCGATGGCAGGAGATACTGGCCCGGCTCACCCCGTACCCGGTCGACGACAACGGCTTCATGATCGGCGCCGACACCCCGTACGCGCAGTCCCACCGCCACTACTCGCACCTGCTGATGGTGTACCCGCTGTACCTCGTCAACTGGGACCAGCCCGAGAACCGCGACCTGATCACCAAGTCCGTGGTCCGCTGGCACGCGCTGACCGGCGCGCACCGCGGCTACAGCTACACCGGGGCCGCCTCGATGTACGCCATGACCGGCGACGGCGACACCGCGATCGGCTACCTGCGGAAGTTCTTCGACCCCACGACCCGCTATCCGTGCCGGGCCAACACCCACTACACCGAGGCCGGTCCGGTCATCGAGACCCCGCTGTCCGCCTCGCAGTCCCTGCACGACATGTTCTGCCAGAGCTGGGGCGGGATCGTCCGCGTCTTCCCGGCCGTACCGACCGCCTGGACGGACCTCACCCTGCACAACTTCCGCACCCAGGGCGCCTTCCTGGTCAGCGCCGTGCGGAAGGCGGGCAGCACCAGGTTCATCCGGATCCGCAGCCTGGCCGGTGAGCCCCTCAAGCTCCGGCACGGCCTGACCGGCCGGCTCACCGCCCTGCTCGACGACGGCACCCCGGCCCGCACCCACGACCTCGGCGACGGCACCCTGGCCATCGACCTGCCCCGCGGCCGAGAGGTGCTCGTGTACTCCGGCTCCCGCCCCGACCTCGTCATCGCACCCGTCGCCGTCAGTGAACCGGGCGCGGCATGGGGACTGCCGTAACCACCGACCAGAAGGCAGGGTTCTCATGGCTGTTCCCCCCAGAAGAACCGTGGTCGCCGCGCTCTGCGCCGGACTGGCGGCCACCCTCCTCACCACCGCGCCCGCCGCACGGGCCGAGCAGCGGCAACCGCACGCCTGGACCGTCTCCGAGGCCGCCCACGCACCCCGCGCCCGGATCTCCCTCGACGACACCACCGGCGCCCTGCGCCTCGCGGTCACCCGCGACGGCCGTACGGTCATCGAGCCGTCACCCCTCGGGATCGTGACCGAACAGGCCGACCTGTCCCAGGGGTTGCGCTTCCTGCACCGCAAGGACCGTACGGTCGACGAGCGTTACCGGGCGAAGTCCGGCAAACGCCTGGACCGCAGGGTGCACATGAACGAGACCCGGCTGTCCTTCGCCACCGCAGCCGGCGCCCGCCTCGACCTGGTCGTCCGCGCCTCCGCGGACGGCATCGCCTACCGATACGTACTCCCCGCCCAACTCGGCGACGTCCTCGGCGAGACCTCCGCCTTCGACCTGCCGTCGGACGCGGGCGCCTGGCTCAGCACCTACCGGGTCGACAACGAGGGCCAGTTCAACCAGTACACCGCCGCGACCGCCCCCACCGGCGCGTACTCCGACCAGGCCCTCTTCGCCACCGACGGCGGCTACACCCTGCTCGCCGAGTCCGACCTCACCGGCACCTACTCCGGCGCGCGGCTCGCCCACACGCAGGGCACCGGCACCTACCGCGTCCAGCTCGCCGACGACCGCGTCCACACCGACGGCCCCCTCACCACCCCCTGGCGGGCCATGATCACCGGCGATCTCGCCACCGTCACCCGGTCCACCTTCACCGACGACCTCGCCCCCGCCTCCAAGGTCGCCGACACCTCCTGGATCCGCCCCGGCACCGTGCTGTGGACCTGGCTGGCCGGCGGCCGTACGGCGGGGCAGAGCCTCGACGCGCAGAAGGCGTACGTCGACTACGCGGCCCAACACCACTGGCCCTACGAAGCCGTCGACTCCGGCTGGTACTTCAAGAAGGACGAGTGGGACGTCACCGACCCCGACTGGCAGACCGACAGCTGGATGCCGGAACTCGTCGACTACGCGCGCGCCAAGGGCGTCGGGATCATCGTCTGGGTCCACCAGCGCGACCTCGACACCCCCGAGGAACGCGCCCAGTGGCTGCCCACGCTGGAGCGCTGGGGCGTCAAGGGCGTGAAGATCGACTTCATGAACTCCGAGGCGCAGTCGATGTTCCAGTGGTACGACACGATCCTCGCGGAGACCGCGGCCCACCACCTCATGGTCGACTTCCACGGCGCCACCCTCCCCAAGGGCATCCAGCGCACCTGGCCCCAGGTGATGACCATGGAGGCCGTCGGCGGCGAGGAGAAGCGCACCAACACCGCCACCCACCTCACCACCCTCCCCTTCACCCGCAACGTCATCGGCTCCATGGACTTCACCCCCGGCGGCTTCCAGCGCGTCGGCCTGCGCCCCAATTCGGACGCGGCCGAGGCCGGACTCACCGTCGTCTACGAGTCGGGGCTCCAGATGTTCGCGGGCACCCCGGAGTCGTACGACGCCCGGCCCCTGGCCCGGGACTTCCTCGACCAGGAGCCCGCGGCCTGGGACGACACCCGCCTGCTGGCCGGCAACCCCGGCCAGGAAGCAGTCCTCGCCCGCCGCAGCGGGGACCGCTGGTTCCTCGGCGGGGTGTACGCCGGCGCCGCCCGCACCGCCACCGTGCCGCTGACCATCGGCCGCGGACGCTGGCTGGTGGAGACGATCAGGGACGGCGCCGACGGCCTCGTTCAGGACCGCCAAGTCCTCAACGGCGGTGACGAGTTGAGCGTCGACGTCGTCGCCAACGGCGGATTCGCCGGGATCGCCTGCCGGTGGCACCCCGGCATCACGACCTGCTACCGCTGACCGGCCGCTCGTACGCGGACGCCGTTCCCGGCAACGGCGTCCGCGCCGGGCGGTCCTGGAGAACGTCCAGGATGTTGTCGACGGCCAGGTCCACCATGGCCGCCCTGTGAGCGGGGCAACGGGAGTGCCAGGCGGGCGACGGTGCTCAGCGCGCCGCGCGGGCGCCCCGGCGGGCGTCTCGCAGCACCTTGAGGGTGCCCGGCAAGGACGGTGACGCCGAGCCGCGCAGGATCCCGGCACCGCGCGCGAGCACCGCCTCGGCGGTGAGGAGTTCGATCTCGATCAGTGCGCCCACCATCGGCCGGCCGGCCGGCGGGATCAGACCGAGGAGCTCGCGAGCCGAGCGCAGGTCGGTCCGTGCGGCCTCGACCTCGTGCTCCACGAGTGAGCCCAGGCCGGGGGAGGCGTGGCCTGCCGCGAGTTCCTCCTCCGTGACCGAGAAGTGCTTCAGGGTCTCGGCGGGAATGCCCGGATGCCCCTCCCGTATGTCCTCGGCGAGGTCGTTGACGAAGTCCAGCCGCTGGCTGCCGTCGATGAACGTGCGGCAGCCGGCGCGGAACGCGCCGTCGGGATCGGGCTCGGGGCCGATCAACGCCGCGACCAGGAGAAAGCCCGGAAGTGAGTAGGCGTCCAGGTAGGCCTGGTAGTCGGCCTCGGTCGCGAAGCCCGCGAACTCCAACTCGGCGCCGGCGGTGGCCAGATAGGAGTCCACGACCTCCCGGTGCCGGGGATGCGCGCTGAGTGTGTGCAGCAGGGTGCGGATCAGGGGTTCGTCGGTCGTGCCCGTCTCCAGGGCGGCGCGCACCCGCTGTTCCCAGGCGGCCCAGGCCGGCGCCCGCTGCGGCTTCGGGCCGGTGTCCATGAGGTCGTCGCCGTGGTGCATCAGGGCCGTGGTGGCCAGGACATGGGGCAGTACCGCCGGCGGCAGCAGCATCCGGCAGGCCAGGTAGGCGCTGCGGCGGTACCGCCGCACCACGCCCCGTTGGGTGCTGTAGTCCCGGCGCAGCTCCGGCTCCCGGATGCCGGCCGCGGTCAGGCTCTGATTCCACGTGCTCACGAGATGATCGTAGAGGTATGCGCGGAGAGCGGAGCCCGACCGCGGAGGGCTCTCAGGTGAGGGACTTGAGGAACTCGGCGAGTGCCGCGTTCACCTCGTCCGGGCGCTCCTGCTGGGTCCAGTGGCCGCAGCCCGACAGCTTCAGGGGCTCGCGTACCAGGTTGGGCATCAGAGCGGGGAGCTGCGCGATGAGGTCGGGCGTACCAGGGAACGCCGCGACCAGGTCCTGGTCGCCGTAGACGTACAGCGCGGGAGTGGTGACGACCGCACCCTGCCAGGGAGCGGTGAGTTCCCAGTTGCGATCGAGGTTGCGATACCAGTTGAGCGCCCCGGTGAAGCCCTGGGAGAAGCTCTCGGCGAGGGTGTCGAGGTCCGCCTCGGTCAGCCACTCCGGAAGCTCCTCCGGCTCCTGCATGTCCGCGAGCCAGCCGCGCTCGGGGTCGACCAGCGGCTGCGCGACCTCACCGGAGCCGTCGCCCGCTGTCGTGGTGAGGAACTTCCGCAGAGTGGTGCGCGGGTCGCGGCCGAACTCGGCGTCGGCGACACCGGGGAGGTTGAAGTAGTTCCAGTAGAAGCGGCCGCCGAACATCTTGTTCATGATCTGCAGCGGCGGCTCCGAGCTCCGGAACGGCGGCGGCACACTCAGTCCGGCCACCCCGCGGACCATGTCGGGCCGCAGCAGCGCGGTGTGCCAGGCCACCGGCGCACCCCAGTCGTGGCCGACCACGAACGCCTGCTCCTCGCCCAACTCCCGGATCAGCCCGACGACATCGCCGACCAGGTGGAAGATGCTGTACGCGTTGACGTCCTCGGGGTGGTCACTGCTCCCGTACCCGCGCTGGTCGGGCGCGACCACCCGGTAGCCGGCCGCGGCCAGCGGGCCGAACTGGTGCTGCCAGGAGTGCCAGGACTCGGGGAAGCCGTGCAGCAGCACGACCAGCGGGCCGGAACCCTCTTCGGCGATGTGCAGCCGGATCCCGTTCACGTCGATCATTCGATGCTGAACCATGTGCACGAGCGTACGCTCAGTGATCTTCGGTCACCGTCTCCGGCCTCCGGACAGGCGCGGATCAGGACGTTCTGCCGAGTGCGGTGGACGTGGCGTCGAACGCGTGCGTGACCTCCGGCTCGGTGCCGGGCAGCAGGAAGGCACGGGCCCTGTCCTCGAAGCGGCGGTCGGTCTCGGTCAGCCGGGCGTGGTGCTGGGCGAGATGCTCCGCCCAGGAGCCGACGAGGTAGTTCTCGATGAACCGGCCGGGTGCGTTGCCGTCCTCGTAGAGGCCCCACGTCAACGCTCCGGTACGGCGCCGGGAGCGGGCGACCTGGTCCATGGCATGCGTGAAGGCGGCCCGGTCTTCGGGGGCGATGCGGTAGACGACGGAGACCAGGACCGGGCCGTCGGCCGGGCCGGGCTCGTGGACCAGCGGCGGGGTGGGCCAGTGGTCGGACGGGGTCGGGTCGATGCGGGCGGCGTCGTACAGCGGCCACAGGCGCACGCTCGCCGCGGCCGGCAGCAGCAACGCGGCCGCGATCAGCAGGGCGGTGGTCAGCCCCAGCCACTGGGCGAGGGCGCCCCACAGCGGTGCGGCGAGGGCCTGGCCGCCCTGGAAGACCAGCAGGTAGACGGCGAGGCCACGGGCCCGTACCCAGCCGGGCAGCCGGGTCTGGGTCGCCGCGCTGAGAATGGACAGCACGCCGATCCAGGCCGGCCCGGCGGGCAGCAGCGCGAGCACCACGACCCAGGGGACGTGGACCGTGCCCAGGACGACGAGTACCGCGGCGAAGACGGCGGCTCCGGCGGCGAGGGTGCCGTTGGCGCCGAGCACCTTGTTCAGCCGGGGGAGGAGGAAGGCGCCGCTGACCGCGCCGATCCCGACGGCGGCGAGCAGCAGTCCGTATCCGCCGGAGCCCAGCTTCAGCGAGTCGCCGGCGACCAGCGGCAGCAGGGACCAGACGGCGGCGGCACCGGGGATGAACAGGGCCGTGCGCAGCAGGACACGGCGGACGCCGGGCGCGTTCCACACGTAGCGGCGCGCCGCGTACAGGGCGGTGAAGAACCCCTCGCGCTGGGCGGCCGGGACGGGCGGGGCCGGAGCGCGCTTCCACAGCAGCAGGACGATCACGATGCCCAGGAAGGACACCGCGTTGAAGGCGAAGGTCCAGCCCGCGCCCGCCGCGGCGACGAGCACACCGCCGACGGCAGGCCCGATGGCACGCGCCAGGTTCATGTTGACCGCGCCCAGTGCGGAGGCCTGCCCCAGCTGGCCGCGGTCGACGAGTTCGGGCTGGATCGCCTGCCACGCCGGGCCCATCAGGGCGGTGCCGCAGCCGAGCAGGAAGGTCAGGGCGAGCAGCGCTCCGGGGGCCAGCGCGTCGGCGAAGGCCAGCACCGCCAGGACCGTCGCCACCGCGCACATCGCGAACTGGGCGACCACCAGCAGCCGGCGCCGGTCGAAGCGGTCGGCGAGCACACCGGAGGGCAGGGCCAGCAGCACGACGGGCAGGCTGGACGCCGTCTGGACGAGGGTGACCAGCGTGGCCCCGTGGCCCAGGAGCAGCCACTGGGCGCCGACCGTCTGCATCCAGGTGCCGACGTTCGACACGAACTGCGCGATCCACAGGGCCCGGAACACCGGGGCGGCCAGGGGCGCCCAGGCCGACTCCGCCCGGGCGGCACCGCCGGGCTCGGGTCTCGTGCGCACTGCCATGTCGCCGCTCCCGCGAGGGTTGGGTCCCGGGTGCTCAGGTCCACGCCGCCGGGCCGGAACGCCGTAAGCCTGCCAGAAGCGACCGGCCAGGACAGCTGCCGGAAGCAGTCGGCGTCCTGGCTCCGCATCGATGCACCGCATCAATTGACCGGAAACGATCGGCGGGAGAGATTGATTCCCATGGAGCTGCGGCATCTGAGGTACTTCCTGGCGGTCGCCGACACCCACAACTTCACCCAGGCCGCCGCCCGTTGCTATGTGGCGCAGTCGGCGCTCAGCCAGCAGGTCGCCCGGCTGGAGAAGGACGTCGGCGCCCCGCTGTTCAGCCGCACCAGCCGCTCGGTACGGCTGACCGCCGCCGGCGAGCTGCTGGAGCCGCTGGCCCGGCGCATCCTCGCCGACGTCGACAACGCCCAGGCCGCCCTGGACGCGCTGGCGGGACTGCGCCGGGGCACTCTGCGGCTGGGCCTGGTGCAGACGATGGCCGTGTCCTTCGACATCGTGGAGGTGGCGGCCGAGTACCGCGCCCGCTACCCCGGCATCGACCTTCAGGTGTCCAACGCGTCCAGCTCGCGCATGGCAGCCGAGGTCCTCGCGGGAACGCTCGACGTCGCCGTGGTCGGCCTTCACTCGGGGCAGGTGCCGGAGGGCCTGGAGTACCGGGTGCTGGGCAGCGCCCCGCTGGTCCTCGTGGTACCGCACGACCACGCTCTCGCCGACCGTGAGGCCGTCGGTCTCGCCGATCTGCCGGAGAGCCATCCGCTGATCCAGTTCACCCGTGGCAGCGGCCTGCGCCACCAGGTCGAGGCGGCCTTCGACCGCGCGGGCATGGCGGCGGGGCAGCACTTCGAGGTCGGCCAGATCCTCGACATGCTCCGGCTGGCCGCACGAGGCCTCGGTGTGACCGTGGTACCCCGCTCCTCCGTCGTCGGCCCCGGCTCCGTCCTGGGCCTGGACACCGCCGACGACCTGCCCCGGGGCGCCCGGATGCTGCGTCTGACGGACGACGAGGCCGTCCACCACATCTGCGCGGTGTACGACGGGACCCGGCTGGCACCGGCCGCCGCGGCCTTCCTCGACGTCCTCGAACACCACGGCACCGACGCGTCGGCTGATCGGTCGGCCTGACTGGTCGGGCAGACCTGTCGGGCAGACCGGTCGGCCTGATCGGCTGGTCTGACCAGCTGGGCTGACCGGTCGGCTCGATCGCTCGCTCTGGTCGGTCGGCTCGCTCGATCTATCGGTCCGGGCGATCGCTGTGCGCGGATCCATATCTTGGACAGCGCGGCCGGTCCGGCCGGACGCTGGAGGGGACGCACCGCCAGAGGTACGCCCTCCCCCTCCGAATGGACCTCCATGTCGATCAAGGATGCCGTCCACCCCGTCCTGCATGAGGCACGGGCCACCGTGCTGCCCGACCCGGCCGACCGCCACGGTCCGCTGCCCCCGCTGATGCTCGTCCTCACCGTGGTCACCGGCCTCGTGGACGCCTTCAGCTACCTGGTGCTCGGCCATGTCTTCGTCGCCAACATGACCGGCAACGTGGTCTTCTCCGGCTTCGCGATCACGGGCGCCCCGGGCTTCTCCCTGGCCGCCTCGCTGGCCGCGCTGGCCGCCTTCGCGGCGGGTGCCCTGCTGGGCGGCCGGATCGCCCATCGGGCCTGGGCGCACCGCGGCCGCGTCCTGCACCTGGCCCTTGTCACGGAGACGGCCCTGGTCCTGGCGGCTTATGCCGTCGCCCGGTTCGCCGCGCTCCTGGACGCGGCCGGGACCCGGCACACGTTGATCGCGCTCCTCGGGCTCGCCATGGGTGTCCAGAACGCGACCGCCCGCGCACTCGCCGTACCGGACCTGACCACCACTGTCCTGACCCTGACGATCACCGGCATGGCCTCCGACAGCAGGGCCGCCGGAGGCCGCGGTGGCAGGAGCGGCCGCCGGCCCCTCTCGGCGCTGGCGATGTTCGCCGGTGCCCTGGGCGGTGCCTTCGCCGTCCGGCTCGGCAGCCCGACCCTGCCCCTGCTGCTCGCCGCCCTGCTTCTCGCGGGCAGCACCCTGGACGCGTTCGCCCTGACCAGGTCCGACGCGAGGTGGACCGACCCGCTCTGAACCGAGGTCCTGCGGTGGCCTATTTCCCGCTGGTCACCGACGCTCGGGTCGGCCTTCCCAGCGCCCAGAAGACGACACCGAGCAGCATGAACCCGACGAGCGGGACCAGCTCCGTCAGCAGGTACTTCCAGCGCTCGGCGTGACTCCAGCCGTCCGGCGCGTAGGCGGAGCCGAACCACTGGTCGCCGGCCCCGGGCGCGACGAGCTGCACGCTGGCGAAGACGATGAGCAGGGTGAGGACGATGCTGATGACCCAGGGGAAGGGCGCCCGGTAGGGGCGGGGCGTGTTCGGGTACTTCCGCCGCAGGAACGGGAGCGCCGGGAAGATGCCCAGGTAGCTGACGAGCGTGGTGGAGACGGCGAGACCGAGGACCGCGCCGAACAGCTTGGCCGCGCTGCCGTTGGTCAGCTGGTGGGCCAGGATCAGGACGGCGGTGGAGACCAGCCCGCTGAGGATGTTCACCCGGACCGGGGTGCCGAACCGGCTGGAGATGACCCCGAGGAAGCGGGGCGCCGCGCCGTCGTAGCCGGAGACGGCCAGGGCGCGGTCCGAGCCCATGATCCAGGTGACGCCGGAGGACAGCACCGTGAGGATGAACATGATCGCGGCGAGGTCTCCGAGCACACTGCCGGCCCCGCTGAGCGTGGCCGTGCCGTCGGCGGAGACATGGCCGCCGTACACCGTGAAGACCTGCCGGATCGCATCGAGGAACCCGCCGAGGCCGGTGATCGCCTTGACGGGCAGGACCAGCAGGATGCCGAGGATGGGCAGCGCGTACAGCAGGACCGAGATGATCGCGCTGCGGAAGATGCCGTAGGGCACGTCCTTCTGCGCGTCGGTCATCTCCTCACCGGCCGTGTTGGGCAGCTCGAAGCCCACGTAGTTGAACATCAGGACGGGCACCAGGCCGACGAATCCCGCGTACGTCGGCGAGAAGTCGCCGAGCCCGAAGCCGTGCAGGCCGTGCTCGACGCCGTAGACCACGACCGTCACGGTGAACAGGCCGAGCAGGAGGATACGGCTCCACGCGCCGATCGTCGGGATCCACTTGCCGACGTCGAAGGAGAGGATGGCCGCGAGCACGCCCACCCAGACGAAGACGAGGGTGAAGGCGTAGAAGGCGGGGGTGCTCAGGTCCTTCCCGCCGTTGAAGAAGGTGGTGTACGCGGTCGCCGCCGAGACGGCGAGGGTGCCGCCCAGCCACACCGGGTTGGTGATCCAGTACAGGAAGTTGTTCACCGCCCCCGCGAGCCGCCCGAAGGCCCGGCTGGTCCAGATGTAGGGGCCGCCCTCGTCGGGGAACGCGGCCCCGAGTTCGGCGATGAGCAGCGCGGACGGCACGAAGAACACCACGGCCAGCACGATCAGCCAGGTGAACGCCTCGGCACCGGACGAGGCCACGGTGCCGATGGTGTCGACCCCGACGATGGTGCACAGCAGGAAGAAAAGGATGTCGAACCGGCCGAAGTGCTTGCGCAGCTTCTGCCGTTCCGTCTGCGCCGCGGCCGGCGCGTCGACCGGCTCGGATGCGATGGGGCCAGCGGTCACCGAGAGCTCCAGCTTGCTTGTGATAACGGCGGGATTCGGCCAATGATCCGCCGCGCCGCACAACCTCACAAGCACTCAGGGTCAAGTCGTGACCATCACTTCTTCAATCACCGCCGACGGAAATCTCACCGAAACACGAGCGCCGCGAACACCCGCTCCCGCTGCCGGTCAGTCAGCCGATCGGGTGCCGCGGCCCGGCCGCGCGGGTGTTTCGCGGTGGTCGGCCACTCGCCTCGTGTCTCCCGGGCAAGAGATGGCGAGAGTGAGGAGGGCGTTCGGTGAATCCTGGGAGCGGCGCGGCGGGAGAGCGGTTCGCGGACGCGGTCGACGCCCGGTTGCCCGTCCACGACGGGGCCGGACAGTTGCTGCGCAAGGCCTTCCCCGATCACTGGTCGTTCCTGCTCGGCGAGATCGCCCTCTACAGCCTGATCGTCCTGGTGCTGACGGGCGTGTGGCTGACGTTCTTCTTCACGCCCGAGATGAGTGAGGTCGTCTACCAGGGACCGTACGTCCCGCTGCGCGGGCGGCTCATGTCGGGAGCCTTCGACTCCACCCTGCGCATCAGCTTCGACATCCGCGGCGGACTGCTGATGCGGCAGGCCCATCACTGGGCCGCGCTGGTCTTCGTCGCCGCGATCGGCGTGCACCTGCTGCGGATCTTCTTCACCGGTGCCTTCCGCCGCCCCCGGGAGATCAACTGGGTCATCGGCGTCACGCTCTTCGTGCTCGCCCTGTCCGAGGGCTTCGCCGGCTACTCGCTCCCGGACGACCTGCTCTCCGGCACCGGCCTGCGGATCGCGCAGGGCATCATGCTGTCGATCCCGGTGATCGGGACGTATGTGAGCACGCTCGCGTTCGGCGCCCAGTACCCCGGCCACGACATCGTCCCCCGGCTGTACAGCCTGCACATCCTGCTGCTGCCGGGCGCGCTGATCGCCCTGGTGACCGTCCATCTGATCCTGGTCTTCTATCTGAAGCACACTCACTGGCGCGGGCCGGGCCGCAGGAACTCCAACGCAGTCGGCAAGCCGCTCTTCCCCCGGTTCACCGCCTCCTCCCTCGGCCTGTTCCTCACCGTCTCCGGAGTGCTGGTGGCGCTCTCGGGGGTCGCCCAGATCAACCCGGTGTGGAAATACGGCCCCTACCGGCCCGACCAGGTGTCGACCGGTTCCCAGCCGGACTGGTACGTCGGCTTCCTGGAAGGCTCGCTGCGGCTCGTCCCGCCCTGGGAGACGAACGTCGCCGGTCACACCCTGATGTGGAACGTGCTGCTGCCGGCCGTCGTGCTGCCCGCCCTGTTCTTCCTCGTCCTGTACGCCTACCCCTTCGTCGAACAGCGGCTGACGGGGGAGTGGCGTCAGGAGCAGCATTTCTGCGACCGCCCCCGGGAACGGCCCGTCCGCACCGGCCTCGGTGCGGCCGGTGTCACCTTCTACGCGGTGCTGTTGCTGGCCGGTGGCAACGACGTCGTCGCGCTGTCCTTCCGGATCTCGGTGAACGCCCTGACCTGGGTCTTCCGGATCTCCCTGATCGTGGCGCCGATCGCCGCCTTCTTCGTCACCCGTACGCTGTGCCGGGCCCTGCTGCACGCAGAACAGGAGCGGCTGACCGAGGGCGAGGAGGTCGGCGAGGTACGCCAGACCCTCACCGGCGGCTACGAGAGCGGCCACCGCCCGGTGACGTCGTTCCGGCCGGGCGCCCCACGCAGACCGCTCAGTCCTCCTGATCGGCCCCCCGGTTCACGTACTGGAACACCAGCCCGGCCACGCCCCGAGCCAGAACACCGAAGCCGATGAGGAACAGCCACAGCCCGAACACCACCCCGGCCGCCGCGACGGCGAACCCGAACGCGGTGACGACCGGCCAGGGGCTGTGCGGCGGGAAGAACTCCAGCGGACCGGCGGAGTCCGCCACCTCCGCATCCGCACGGTCCTGCGGGCGCGGGCCGCGCCGGACGTAGTGCGTCGCGCAGAAGAACGACACCACAAACGCCATCCCGAAGGCCACGATCAGCGCCGCCGTACCCGCCGGGTCGGCATGCGACCACACGCCGTAGAGCGCCGCCGCGGCGGCGAAGAAGACGGCCACACCGCCGAAGAGCAGCGCCTCGACCTTCACCGCGGAACCTCCGGCTCCGTCTCCCGGGCGACCTCCGGATGGTGCAGGTCGAACGCGGGAGACTCCGACCGCACCCGGGGCAGCGCCACGAAGTTGTGCCGCGGCGGCGGGCAGGAGGTGGCCCACTCCAGGGCACGGCCGAACCCCCACGGGTCGTCCTCCTCGACCTGCCGTCCCTTGTGGGCCGTACGCCAGACGTTGTGGAGGAACGGCAGCGTGGAGACGCCGAGCAGGAACGCGCCCGCCGACGAGATGGTGTTGAGGAGGGTGAAGCCGTCGGCCGGCAGATAGTCGGCGTACCGGCGGGGCATGCCCTCCGCGCCGAGCCAGTGCTGCACAAGGAACGTCATCTGGAAACCCGGGAAGAGCAGCCAGAAATGCAGCTTGCCCAGCCGCTCGTCCAGCATCTTCCCGGTGAACTTGGGCCACCAGAAGTAGAACCCGGCGAACATCGCGAACACCACGGTCCCGAACAGCACATAGTGCAGATGGGCGACGATGAAGTACGAGTCGGTGACATGGAAGTCGATCGGCGGCGACGCGACCAGCACCCCGCTCAGCCCGCCCAGCAGGAACGACACCAGAAAGCCCAGCGACCACAGCATCGGTGTCTCGAAGGAGAGCGAGCCCCGGTGCATGGTCCCGATCCACGCGAAGAACTTGATGCCGGTCGGCACCGCGATCAGGAACGACATCACCGAGAAGAACGGCAGCAGCACCGCTCCGGTGGCGAACATATGGTGCGCCCATACGACCGCGGACAGCATGGTGATGGCGATCGTGGCCCCGATCATCGGCAGATAGCCGAACATCGGCTTGCGGGAGAACACCGGGAGGATCTCGGAGACGATCCCGAAGAACGGCAGCGCGACGATGTACACCTCGGGATGCCCGAAGAACCAGAAGAGGTGCTGCCACAGCAGCGCCCCGCCGTTGTGCGCGTCGAAGACGTGCGAGCCGAACTTCCGGTCGCACTCCAGGGCGAGGAGGGCGGCGGTGAGCACCGGGAACGCGGGCAGCACCAGGACGGACGTGAACAGCACGTTCCAGGTGAAGATCGGCATCCGGAACATCGTCATGCCGGGCGCGCGCAGGCACATGATCGTCGTGGCGAAGTTGACCGCGCCCAGGGTCGTCGAGACACCGGTGACCACCAGGCCCATCACCCACAGGTCCGCGCCCGCGCCGGGGGTGTAGTACGCGCTGTTGAGCGGGGCGTAGGCGAACCAGCCGAAGGCGGCGGCACCACCGGGCACCAGGAAACCCGACACCACCATCAGGCCGCCGAACAGGTACATCCAGTACGACAGCGCGTTCAGCCTCGGGAAGGCCACGTCCGGCGCCCCGATCTGAAGCGGCATCACGGCGTTCGCGAACCCGGCGAACATCGGGGTCGCGAACAGCAGCATCATGATCGTGCCGTGGATGGTGAAGAACTGGTTGTAGGTCTCCTGGCCCATGAACTGCAGCCCGGGCCGCGCCAGTTCGGCCCGCATGCCCAGCGCCAGCAGCCCGGCGAGGAGGAAGAAGCAGAACGCCGTCACCATGTACAGCCGGCCGATCACCTTGTGGTCGGTCGTGGACGCCCAGCCCAGCATCCGGCGGCCCAGCGGTGCCGGAGCGAAGGGAGGCGCGGGCTTTTCGCCGACGCGTTGCGACAGTTCGCTCATGGTCCTCCGCAACACAACAGACATGACCGGTAGATGAGGTTTTGCGCACTCCTGGGCGACGCTACCGGTGCACCGGCGAATGCCACGTCCGCCACGCCTCGTCTCCCGGGCATTCGACGCGGCACGCCGGGTGCCGGGCGCCCGATGCGCGGGACACTGACCGGGCTCGGTGGCAGGCAGGGAACCCCCGGGCCCGCGTGGGCCCGGGGGCGTGTACGAACGGCCGTTCTCGCAGGCATCAGAGGACGGAGCCGGGATTCCCGGGACGGATGCGGCCGCGCCAGCCGCCGGTCTCGCCTCCGCGCTGCTCGATGTAGTCCTTGAAGCGCCGCAGGTCTCCCTTGACCCGCCGGTCGATCATGCCGAGGGCGTCGGCCCCCTTCTCGGCGACGCTGCTCGGCTCGACGTCCATCGTGAGCTCCACCCGGGTGTGGGTGTCGTCCAGGGACTCGAACCGGACGGATCCCCGCTGTCGGATGTCACCCTCGACGGCCCGCCAGGTGATCCTGTCGTCCGCGAGCTGGTCGACGATCTCGGTGTCGAACTCACGCCGGACCCCGCCGATCCTGGTGGTCCAGTGGTTGTGCCGGTCGTCGAGCTGCCTGACCTCCTCGACACCCTCCATGAAGTGCGGGAAGTCCTCGAACTGGGTCCATTGGTTGTAGGCCGTGCGGACCGGGACGGCGACGTCCACGGCTTCCTTGACCGTGCTCATCTGTTCCTCCTCGTTGTCCCGCTTGTCTTCCTGCGGCGACCGGGTACCCCGAGAAGGGAGAATTGTTCTGATCGGTGCAGTGCTTCCGGCAAGGAGGACGCCGTGAACGCAGTCATGGAGAGCGTGCGCATACCCGCCCGAGGTGTGCTGCTCGAAGCCGACGTGGCCGTCCCCGAGGCGGCGAAGGGTGCCGTGCTCTTCGCGCACGGCAGCGGCAGCAGCCGGCTCAGCCCCCGCAACCGCTTCGTCGCCGGCGAACTGCGGACGGCGGGGTTCGGCACCGTGCTCGCCGACCTGCTCACCCGCGAGGAGGAGAACGTCGACACGGTCACCGGGACGCTCCGCTTCGACATCGACATGCTCGCCGCGCGCCTGGTCGGCCTCGCCGACTGGCTCCAGGGGTACGAGCCCGCCGCCGGCCTCGGCTGCGGGCTCTTCGGCGCGAGCACGGGCGCCGCGGCCGCCCTGGTCGCCGCTGCGGAGCGCCCCGACACGATCCGCGCGGTCGTCAGCCGGGGCGGCCGGCCGGATCTGGCCGGGGACTCCCTGGCGGCCGTCCGGCAGCCGACCCTGCTGATCGTCGGCGGGCGGGACCAGGAGGTGCTGCGGCTCAACAGGGAGGCGATGCGGGAGATCCCCGGGGAGACCCGGCTGGACGTCGTCCCCGGCGCGACCCATCTGTTCGAGGAGCCCGGCACCCTGGAACGGGTGGCCCACCTGGCCGGTGACTGGTTCACCCGTCATCTGCCCGGCTGACCTCGCCGCGGGCCGGTCACGGCGCCGAGGGGCGCGTCTCCGTCCAGTCGACCATCAGCCGGCGCTCGGCGAACAGCCACTCGCCGTCCTGCTTGGTGAACTCGTCGAGACAGCGGATGGACGCGACCATCAGCGTGCGCTGCCCGTCGTCCCCGACCGAGACATGGTGGGCCAGGCAGTAGCTCTCGCCGGTCGCACGGTCCCCGTCCAGGGAAACGGTGCTCTGCCCGTTGAAGTGCCTCGTCGTCCGGTACGAGTTGAGGTTGTCGAACACGGGGGCGAGCGACTCCCGGCCGTGCAGCTCCTGCGTCGGCTCCGCGGCCGTGGCGTCCATGAAGACCAGGAGACGGGTGTCCTCGGTGAACAGGCTCATCTGGCCCTTGGCGTCCCGTCGGTCCGCGCAGTGGGCATAGGCGTCGATCAGCTCGCGGACGGCCGGCCGGTCGCCGGCCTCCTGCGGCGATACGGAGGTATGGGCGGCCATGAGGGGCTCCTCCGGGTTTCTTGCACCCGTCTATTTGACAGATGTATAAAAGCATAAGCGTTGCCGGTGCATGGCCGGCAATGCACCGGCAACGGCCACGCACAGGAGGGCAGTGCTCTGAACGACCGGATCGATCCGCGTATCACCCGAACGGTCCGCGCCTTCGAAGAGGCCGTGGTGGCACTGGCCTCGGAGCGTCCCGTCTCGCAGATCACCGTCGCCGAGCTCGCGGACCGGGCCGGGGTCACCCGGGCCACCTTCTACAACCGCTACAGCACCCCGCTGGACCCGCTCATCCAGGTGCTCTACGACGACCTGGAGCGTGGTCACAGGAGGGAGGACGCGCTGCGGGCCCAGGGCGGACACTCCGCTCTGGAACTGCTCCGCCTCGCCACGGCCGACATCGCCGACCACGTGGAACGGTTCGTGGACGTCTACCGGAACTCCCTCGCCGACCCGGCGGACAGCGGAGTGTACGAGGCACTCGTACGGCACTTCAGCGAGTACACCCTGGCGTTCATGGCCCGCACCGGGCAGCCCGCTCTGCCCGGTGCCAACCGGCAGGTGATCGCCCAGTTCATGGCCCATGGTTTCGCCGGGGCCATCAAGGCCTGGCTCGACGACCCGTCCGTCACCAAGGACGACATGGTCGGCTCGGCCGTGGCCTGCGCCCCCGACTGGTGGACGTCGGGTTCCGATCCGGACCCCGCCTCCCAGCAACGGAGACCCCAGTGAACGTCCTTCTCTTCGGTGCGTCCGGCATGGTCGGACAAGGCGTCCTGCGCGCCTGCCTCCTCGACCCCACGGTCGACGGTGTCCTGGTCGTGAGCCGCCGCCCGCTGGGCGTCACCCACCCCAAGCTCACGGAGGTGATCCACGACGACTTCACCGACCTGACCGCCATCGGCGACCGGCTGACCGGCATCGACGCCTGCTTCTACTGCCTGGGCGTGTCCTCCGCCGGTATGAGCGAGGCCGAATACACCCGCGTCACCTACGACTTCACCCTCGCCGCCGCCCGCGCACTGGTGGCCGCGAGCGCCGGACCGACCTTCACCTACGTCTCCGGCGAGGGCACCGACAGCACCGAACAGGGCCGCACCATGTGGGCGCGCGTGAAGGGGCGCACCGAGAACGACCTGCTCGCCATGCCGATGGACGCGTACATGTTCCGCCCCGGCTACATCCAGCCGCTGCACGGAGCGGTCTCCAGAACCTGCTCCTACCGCGTCATGTACACCCTCACCTCCTGGCTCTACCCCCTGCTGCACCGCCTCGTCCCGGCCCACACGACGACCACCGAACACCTGGCCCGCGCCATGCTGGCGGTGACCCGCCCCGGCGCCACCGAGAACCGGGTGCTGTACAGCAAGGACATCAACCGCCTGGGCGCCTGAGGGATCCCGTACGGTCGCCGCCCACCGCGTCCGCCGCAGGGCAACCGGCTGACCCGGGACGCCGGCCGGCCTCGGGGCGGATGCGCCGGCGGTGGTCATGTCCCGGTGGACCGCCCTTCGCCGGACTCCGTCGTGAGCTCTTCGAGCATGGGGCGGAGGCGGTTCGCGAGCCGGGGATCGAAGCGTTCGACCTCGTCCATCGCGAGTGCGGCGGTGGCGGTCAGGGCGCGGCGGAGTTCCGGTTCGGTGAGCGAGCGGACCAGAGTCGACTCCAGCCGATCCGTCAGCTCCTCGGGCAGCAGATGGGCGCCCTTCGCATAGGCGGTGGGATGGCCCAGCCGGAGGCAGGCGAGTGTGATCGTGTGGTCGCGTGTGGCGCCGATCCAGTGCTCGGCCTGCCACCGGTGCCCGCGCTCCATGCTGACGCGGGCGTGCAGGGCGTGGTGCCAGACGAGCCCGGCCAGGGTGCCGGGGTCGGGAGCCGCGAAGGGGTCGTGCGGCCGGGGCTCGCCGAAGAGTGTGCGCCACTGGGGGCCGCGCGGGCCGAACTCGGCCTCGGGGGCGAAGGTCAGGTCGATCTCGAGCCAGCCGGGGAGCAGGAAGACGCGGATGACGGTGCCACCGGCCGGCAGCTCCCAGTGGTGCCGGACGTCGAGTTCGTCGTAGAGCCACCGGGTCCAGCGGTCCGCGGTGTCGGTCGGCTCGCCGCGTACGGCGAGGACGAGGTCGATGTCCGACCACCGATCGCCCGCACCGACGGCGAGCGAACCCGTGAAGGCCGCGCCGGTGACGGTCCCGTCGGTCTCGGCCCGGGCCAGCAACCGCTCCCGGACCCGGTCCCGTTCGGTCGCCGCGAACATCACCCGGCTCCTTTCACCTGTTCTGCCCCACCGGGGGCTCGGCCCGCCGTGCGGCCACGAGCATCACGACCACGGAAGCCAGCGCTATCGCCGCACCGGTGTAGAGCGGCGCCGTGTAGCCGAGGCCCGCGCTGATGGCGAGGCCGCCGAGCCAGGCGCCGAGGGCGTTGCCGACGTTGGACGCTGACACATTGGCGCTCGCGGCCAGCGCCGCACCGTGGGCGGCGTCGGTCACCCTGGTGATCATGCCGGGAACGCCGGCGAACCCGGCCACCCCCATCAGGAACACCAGTATCACCGACGCCACGGCACTGGCGGCCAGCAGGCCGAACGCGGCCAGGGTGACGGTCAGTCCGAGCGACGAAAGAACCAGCGCGCGATCCCGGGCCCGGTCCGCGGCCCGCCCGCCGATCAGGTTCCCCACGACCAGACCGACGCCGTACACCATCAGCAGCCAGGCGACATCCGCCGACGAGAACCCGCTGACCTCGGTGAGGGTGTACGCGAGGTAGCTGAACGCCCCGAGCATCCCGCCGTAGCCGAGCGCGGTGGCCGTCAGCGTCAGCCAGACCTGCGAGGACCGGAACGCCCGGAGCTGGTCCCGCAGGCCGGTGGGCGCCCCGGCCCCCGTCACCGTCCCGGCCCGGCCGGGGACGAGGGCGACGATGCCGGCCAGTGCCAGCACGCCGATCGCGGTGACCGCCCAGAACGCCGCCCGCCAGCCCCAGCGCTCGCCCACCAGCGCACCGAACGGCACACCCAGTACGTTCGCGACCGTCAGCCCGGCGAACATCACCGCCACCGCCCGGGACTTCCGCTCCGGTGCGACCAGACTGCCGGCGACGAGCGAGCCGATGCCGAAGAACGAGCCGTGGCACAGGGCGGCGACGATCCGCCCGAGCAGCAGCACGGAGTAGGAGGGCGCGATCGCGGACAGCAGGTTGCCGATGACGAACAACGCCACCAGACCCACCAGGACCTGCTTGCGAGGCAGCCGCGCCGTCGCCGCGGTGAGCAGGATCGCGCCGACGGCGACACTCAGCGCGTACCCGGAGATCAGCCGGCCCGCGGTCGCCTCGGACACCGCGAAGTCCGACGCCACCTGCGGCAGCAGCCCGGCGATCAGGAACTCGGTCAGCCCGATACCGAACCCGCCGAGTGCCAGCGCCACCAGCCCGCTCGGCACCCGCCGCGGCCCGGCCGCGTGCACCTCCGCCGGCACCTGCCGGTCGTCGACCCCGGATCCGCCCATGCACCGACCCTCACCGCCGGCACCGGCTCCGTCCATGGACAAAGACCGACGGTGCTTGGACGAATCGGGATCACCGCCGCGGTCCTCGGTCCGCACCGGTCCGGCGCCGCTCACCCCGAAACCCTTTCTTCACACCTTGACTTAACATCGCGGATATTGCTTGGATCGCAACTCACCCAGAGTCCAGGAGTAGTTGTGAGACGTACGCTCACCGCGATCGCGGCCGTCACTGTCATGACACTGCCACTCATCGGCGCGGCCCCGACCGCGCACCCCGACCGAACCGAGGGCGCACAGGCCAGGCACGGCCGGATCGTGACCGGCACCTACTCCACCGGCGGTACGCAGGCCTGGCGGCCATTGCCGATCGTCAGGACGGGCACGGACACCGACGGTCCCGTCGACGCCACCGTGGTCGCTGACCCCAGCGCCCTCCGGCAGCAGTACACGGGCATCGGCTTCTCCCTGGACGAGACCAGCGTGTCCAACCTGTGGAAGCTCACCCCGGCCGAGCGGGCGAAGGCCGTACGGCTGCTCGTCGACCCCGAACACGGCGCGGGACTCGACCGGTTCCGGCTGACGATCGGCAGCCCCGACCTCATCGAACACCTGCCGTTCTGGTCGGAGGACGACCTGCCCGCCGGTGTCACCGAGGACTTCGGCCTGAAGCACTTCTCCGTCCAGCGCGACCTCGACCTGCACATCATCGACACCATCAAGCTCATCCAGCACTACAACCCGCACGCCACGTTCTTCGCGTCGGCGTGGAGCGCACCTGCCTGGATGAAGTCGAACAACCGCTTCCTCGGCGAGGTCGCGCTCAAGCCGGGGAGCAGCACGGACTACTACCAGGTCGGCAAGTTGCGGGACGACTGCATCGACGCGTTCGCCCGGTACTACGTCAAGTTCGTCCAGGCGTACGCCAGGCACGGCATCCGCGTCGACGCGCTGACCCTGCTGAACGAGCCCGGCATGGACGTCGTCTACCCGGCCATGGACATCAGCGTCGCCCAGCAGCAGAAGCTGGCCCTGGCGGTCAAACGCGAACTCCGTGCCGCCCGCCTGGACACCCAGCTCTATGTGCACGACTTCAACTTCTGGGACTGGCACGACCCCAACAGCACGGCGACGAAGAACTACTACCGCATCTTCGAGGACGCCCCCGGCGGCTCGGTGACCGGCGCGCAGGTCCGCAAGGCGGCCGACGCCATCGCCTTCCACCCCTACTGGGGCGACCCGCACGTCATGCGCGACGCCTACGAGCAGACCGGAAAGCCGGTCCAGCTCACCGAGACCAGCGACCTGTCGTCCTCGACCGTCCTCGACGACTTCCGCCTCGACGCCGGTTCCTACATCCTGTGGGCCCAGACCACCGACCAGGACGGCGGCACACTCCACTGGACGCCGTCCCGGGACAACAACATCGACTGGGACCAGGTCGCGGCCACCACCAAGTGGCCGGACCGGCTGGTCACGGTCCACACGGACACGAAGCGCTTCACGGTCCGCGACGAGCTGTACGAGCTCGGGCAGTTCGCGAAGTACCTCTCGCCCGGGGATGTACGCCTGGAGTCCAGCGCCACGGAACACGGCGTCGGCAACGTGGTCTACCGCACCCGCAACGGCGGTTACACCGCGGTCCTCGGCAACAGCACCGGCACCGACAGCCGGGTCCGGATGGTCGTCGGCGCCCAGACGTTCGTCGTGACCGTCCCGGCGGGCTCCTTCGCCACCTACCGCTGGCAGGGCCAGGCACCCACGGGCGGCCGTGACCACGCCCCGGTCTTCGCACCGGCCGCCGATGTCGTCGCCGACCAGTACGGCACCACGCACCTGCAGCTGAGGGCCACCGACGCGGACGGCGACCGGCCGGCCTACTACGCCACCGAACTGCCCGACGGCGTCACCCTCGACCCGGCGACCGGCCTGGTCACGATCCACCCGACCGTCACCGGCGAACAGGACCTGACCTTCTACGCCACCGACGGCAGAGCCCACGACAAGCTCACCGTCCACCTGACCGTCCGCCCGCACGCGGCACCCGTGGGCGAGCGGATCGAGGCCGAGAGCTACACCGGCCGGCACGGCTGGCCGGCCGGCGGCAGCAACTTCGTCGAGTCCAACTCGGCCGCCAGCGGCGGCAAGGACGTGGGCTGGACCGCCGCCGGCAACTGGCTGACGTACCGCCTGGAGGTACCGCAGGCGGGCTCGTACGACCTCGAACTGCGCGTCGCCAACGGCACGGGAGCCACCGCGGCGAACGCCGTGTCCCTCCGGGACGACACCGGCACCACTCTGGCGACGGCGTCCGTCCCGGCCACCGGCGGCTGGGGGACTTATCAGTCGGTGCAGGTGCCCGTCACGCTCCGGGCCGGAGAACAGACGGTCACCGTCTTCTGCGAGACCGGCGGCTTCAACCTCGACTACCTGCGTTTCACCGTGGCCGGGTGACGGGCGCTTATGGCTAGCCCCCGGGTGTGACAACCGGTCTGCCGGATGGTGGCAGGCGAGCCGGTCCACAAAGCTGAGAGGAGCCGCTGAACACCCGCAGCCAAGGAGGCCCCTGCCTTGCTCACCCGCCGCACCGCTGTGCTGTCGGCCGTCGCCGCCACCCTGTCCGCCGTCACCACGCGCGCCGCGTCCGCCGCCGCGCAGCCCAGGACCGGGCGGGTACGACTGACACTGCCGGCCCCCAGCGGGCCGCATCCGGTGGGGACGGTCTCCCTGCGCCTCGTCGACACCGCACGCGCGGATCCCTGGGTCGCGTCGCAGCCGTACCGGGAGCTGATGATCGGCATCCGCTACCCGGCGCGGGCCGTCGGCGCGTACCCGAGGGCACCGCAGATGCTGCCCGGGGAGGCTGCCGGGTTCGCCGCCGTCAACAACCTCACCGACGTGCCCGCCGACAGGGTCGACTGGTCGGCCACCCGCACCCACGCCCATGCAGGCGCCCCGATCGACCGGGACCGGGGTCCCTACCCGGTCGTCTGCTACTCACCCGGTGCCGGCGATCCGCGTTCCCTGGGCACCACCCTCTGCGACGACCTCGCCTCCCGAGGTTACGTCGTGGTGACACTCGACCACACCTACGACGCCACGGCCGTCCAGTTCCCCGGCGGCCGTGTCGAACACACCGTACTGCCCGCGGAGTTCGCCAAGGCCTCCCCGGACCAGGGGCGCATCACGGCCCTCCTCAGGAAGACGATGGCCGTCCGGGTGGCCGACACCCGCTTCCTCCTCGACGAACTGCCCCGCGCGCTGCCCCGGGAACTGCGCGGCACCCTCGACTGGGACCGGATCGGCATGTTCGGCCACTCGGCGGGCGGCTTCACCGCCCTGCAGACGATGCACGACGACCGGCGCATCGCGGCGGCGGCCGACTTCGACGGCGTTCTCGCCTACGTCCAGGAGGACAGCGACTCCGGCAACCTGTCCGGCGTCGCCGCCGACGGCCTCGACCGTCCCTTCCTGCTGGTCGGCAAGGACGGCAACGACCTCGACACGGTGCCGTCCTGGAACGCCCTGTGGCGGCACAGCCGCGGCCCGCGCGAGGGTCTGACACTGCGCGGCGCGGAACACGCCACGTACACCGACGCGGAGGCGATGATCCCGCAGCTCGCCCGCCGGCTCGGCCTGCCCCGGAAGACGGTCGTCGAGAACATCGGCACCATCGCCCCGGGACACGCGATCGCCGCCGAACGGCCCGTCCTCGCCTCGTTCTTCGACCGCCGGCTGCGTGCACGTGACGGCGAAGTCCTGCCCGGCCGTCATCCGGAGGTGCGCGCCTTCTCCCGCTGAGCGGGCGCCCCTTTCTGCGAGCCGAAGGGGCAAGGAGCCGTCAACCGCTCGTGCCGGCGCAGCTTCTTCGAGGTGGGCCTGCCCCGCCCGGCCGGGCTATCCGCGCCAAGGGCCGTACGACCCCTTCGGCCCTTCGGTAAGGGGCCAAACGGCGTGCCGCGGGGCGCCTGCGGCCCCTGCCCGGGGCGCCGGGGAGCGACCAGCATCGTCCGCGGAGCCGCCGCACCTCCCTGCGCGCCGTCCTGGGGCCCCGTCCACACCGACGACCACGTTCTGGCGGGTCATGTCGACTTCCCTTCTGCTCCGTTGCACGGTGGCCCGGTACTGCTGGTGCCGACCACCAGCTGACGGATCCTCAACATTCCTCACAGCGAGGGACGTTCGGCCCTACGAGGTGGGCGGGGCAGCCCCCTGCGGAGCGGATGCGACAGCGGGACATTGAAGACGCAACGAGAGGCGTCAGATCCCCGCGCACCACCCCTTGGAAGGGATGACCATCATGGCAGTCCACCACGACCACCCCCGCCGGCACCTGGGATTCCACCTCCCGTCCCTGCGCAAGGACGGGACGGCGCCCGAGTCCGGTGAGGTGACGACCGCGGCGGTGACGGCGACCAGCGCGTACGCGCTCGCCGGGCTCCGTCTGGTGACCGGGTTCGTCTTCCTGTGGGCGTTCCTGGACAAGACGTTCGGCTTCGGCTACGCCACTCCGTCCGGCAAGGGCTGGATCGACGGCGGCTCGCCCACCAAGGGCTTCCTCAGCGGGGTCGCCGCCGGCCCGATGGAGTCCACGTTCCACGACTGGGCCGGCCAGGGCTGGGCGGACTGGCTGTTCATGCTCGGTCTGCTCGGCATCGGCCTCGCGCTGATCGCCGGCATCGGCCTGCGGATCGCCGCGATCGCCGGCACTTTGATGATGGCGTTCATGTGGATCGCCGAGTGGCCGCCGGCCAAGCACCTCTCGGACGGTTCGGTGAGCATGTCCACCAACCCGTTCGCCGATTACCACCTCGTCTACGCCGTCGTCATGATCGCCCTGGTGGCCGCAGGCGCCGGCACGGTCTGGGGCCTGGGCAAGGTCTGGGCCCGGCTGCCCTTCGTCAGCCGCAACCACTGGCTGCTCTGACCTTCGGGTACACACAGAAGCACGCACCGCAGGCCCGGAATGGGGCCTGCCGTGTTGTGGTCGGAGGCCGAACACCGCGTCAGCCGATGCCGTGGACGAGCAGGCAGAGCTCGCGGAAGGCACGAGTGGGGGCCGCCGGCTCCGCCGGAGCGGACTTCGGGCACCGCGAACGGCAACGGCACGCCCGCGGTCTGAGGCGCGGATCGGGCCGTGGCGCGGGTCGGGCCGTGGCGCGGGTCGGGTTCGTGCGGTACGACGCCACGGCCCTGCGAACTCACTCGTGCGGCACGATCGCGACCGGGCAGCGGACGTGGTGCATGACGGCGTGCGCGACGGGCCCGGTGTGCGCGCCCAGCCGGGCCGGACGGATCGGGCGGCCGACGGCCAGCAGACCGGCGTCCTGCGCGGCGCTCAGCAGCCGCTGAGCCGGATGCCCCTCCTCCGCCTGCTCGACGACCTCGACGGTGGGGAACTTCTCCCGCCATGGGGCGAGCGCCGCGGTCAGGGCCCGCCGGGCGGCGGCCTCCTCCGTCTGGTGCGCCCCGGCCTCCGCAACGGCCCGCACCATCGGCAGCCGCCAGGCGTACACCGCCCGCAACGGCGTGCTGCGCAGGGCCGCGCTCTCGAACGCGAACGCGAGCACCTGTTCCGCGGGCCGCACCGCGTCGACACCGACGACCACGGCACGGTACGGGGTGTCGGCCGACGGGCGCCCTTCCGGATCCGGGGTGTGCTCGTCCTCGACGGTCTGGTCGGCACGGACGAGCACGACGGGCCGTTCCACGCGGGTCACCGTCTGCAGCGCCACCGAACCGGCCAGGAACCCACCGAACCCGCTGAACGCCCGGCTGCCGAGCACCAGCAGTTCGCCGGCGCCGCCCGCGGAGACGAGCGCCTCGGCGGCGGGCCGGGCGATCTGCTCCGCGCTCAGGTACAGCCGCGGATACCGCTCGTTGATCTGGTCCATGGCGTCGCGCAGGATCCGCCGCGCCCAGTGGCGCGGGGCCGAGAGCTCCGGCAGGTCCGACCCACCGGCGGCCGGCGCATCGGCCGCATGCACCAGGCGCAGCGGCAGGCCGCGCCGCAAGGCCTCCCGCGCCGCCCAGTCGGCGGCGGTGAGACTCTCCCGCGATCCGTCCAGTCCTACGACTACGGGGCGAAGCACGACCCTCACCTCTCTCGGATCCGCGCCCGCGCCCGGCGCTACGGGCTCCGTACCACCAGGGTCGCCGCGCGACGCCGGCCGGGGACAGGGGCTGCCCGGCCCCGGGAGCGGGCCGAACGTCCCTCACAGCCGGAGGGTGAACCAGGTGGTCTTTCCCTCGTCCGTGGGCCGTACCCCCCAGCTGTCGGCGAGCGTACGGACGAGGAGCAGCCCCCGGCCGGACTCCTCGTCCTCGGCGGCCCGGCGCGGCCGGGGCAGCTGAGGGCTGCGGTCGCTGATCTCGACGGTGAGGTCGGTGGCGGTGCGGTGCAGATGCAGGCCGATGGGCCCCTCGCCGTGCTGGACGGCGTTGGTCAGGGTCTCCGACAGCAGCAGGAGCGCGTCGTCCGCGCCCGCGGCGCAGTCCCAGGCGGTGAGCGCCTTGTGCAGGAACGCCCGGCCTTCCGGCACCGAGGAGGGGCAGGCCGGAAGGTCGGTGGTGAGGGCCGCCAGCGGTGCGGCCGGTAGCTGCGCAAGCAGCAGGGTGACGTCGTCGTTGTGGCTCTCGGCGTCCGGGAGCAGGCTCGCCAGCACCTGGTCGGCGGCGGTCTCCAGGCACGGGGTGCCGGTGAAGAACTCCTCCAGGGCGACGCTGAGTTCGGAGATCCGGCCCTCGATGTCACTTCCGGGGGTCTCGATCAGCCCGTCCGTGTACAGCACGAGGGTCGACCCGGGCGGGACGGCCGTACGGGACTGCTCGTAGAGGATGCCTCCCACCCCCAGCGGGGCGTTGACGGGCGAGTCGAGGATGCCGACCGCGCCGTCGCCGGCGCCCGCGACGAGCGTCGGCAGATGGCCGGCCGAGCAGACGGTCACGGTCCCGGAGTCGGGGGCGATGACCAGATAGCAGCAGGTGACGAGCTGATCGGGGACGTCGAGGTCGGCCACGCAGGAGTCCAGGGCCTGCATCAGCAGCCGGGGTTCCATCCCGGTCTTGGCGAGCGCGTGCGCCGCCGAACGCAACTGGCCCATGACGGCGGCGGCCTCCAGCCCGCGGCCCATGACGTCACCGATGAGCACGCCCACCCGGTCGGCGCCCAGCGGTATCAGGTCGAACCAGTCGCCGCCCACCCCGGCGCCCTGGGTGGCGGGCCGGTAGCGGCTGGCGGTGGCCAGGCCGGGGAGCGCGGGCGGCGTGCCCATCAGGCTGCGCTGGAGGGTGAGGGCGATGTGCCGCTGCTGCTCGTACAGGGCGGTCAGTTCGGCCTCGGCACGCTTGCGGTCGCTGATGTCCCGGACGATGGCGCAGGCCCCGACGACCCTGCCGTGGGTGTCCCGCGTGGGCCACAGGGTCACGTCCACGTCCAGCAGGGCGCCGGAGTCGGTGACACACAGCGTCTCGAAGTGCTCGACCTTCTCGCCCCGGCGCAGCCGGGTCAGCAACGCGCTGATCTCCCCGCGGAGTTCGACCGGGGCGAGCATGGAGACGTGCCGCCCGATTGCATCCTCGGCGGTGTAGCCGTAGAGGTCCTGCGCCGCCGCGTTCCAGTACGTGATGTATCCGTCGAGGGTCTTGGCGAGGATGGCGTCCTGGGAGGACTCGACGAGGGCGGCGAGTTCGTTGATGCGGGCCTCGGCTGCCTTGCGGTCGCTGACGTCGCGGACGGCGGCGGACACCAGCAGCCCGTCCTCCGTCTCCATCGGGCTGAGGCTGATCTCCACCGGGAACTCGGTGCCGTCCTTGCGCAGCCCGTGCAGTTCCAGGCCGGCGCCCATCGGACGCACCTGGCGGTTGGCCGAGTAGCCGCCCCGGTGCCGGGTGTGCTGGCTGTGGAAGCGGGTCGGTATCAGCAACTCGACCGGATGGCCCAGGAGTTCCTCGCGGCGGTAGCCGAAGAGCGCCTCGGTCTGCGCGTTGACCAGCTTGATGATGCCCGAGCCGTCGACGATGACCATCGCGTCCGGCGCGGCCTCCAGCAGACCGCGGAACCGTTCCTCCGCGGCGCCGGTCGCCTGTCCGGCAGCCGCAGAGCTGCTGCATGTGCAGCGCTCCGCCTCTGCTGTGACGACCACACGCGCCCGTTCGCCTTCGAGGGAGCCGACCATGTCCGCCCCACCCCTTTCCCAACGATGGTTGCGGTCATCTCAGCGGTTCCGGCGCGCTCGGGCGAGGAGAAGTCGTTTACTGGCCGTGACCGGCCGAACCTGTCCGGTGCGGCACACTGGTTGGTCACCTTGTGTGCGGGACCGGTGTCCGGGCCGTGGGGGCAGCGGGGGATGGGCCGACCTGCCCTCCCCCGGGCGTTTCCAGCACCACCTCACGGCGCGAGGGAGAAGTAGTTCTCCTCTTCCTGGGTGAAGTGCAGGCGCAGCACAGTGTGCAGCCCGTACAGGCAGGCCCGGAGGTCGTCGAGTTGTTCCGGGGGCAGGGGCCCGGCCTTGCCGGCGAGTGCGAGGTGGATGGCGATGCGGCGGGCGAGGCGTTCGATCTCGGCGTGGGCGCGGCTCATCGTGGCGGTGGCCTCCGGGCCGCCGAGGGCCGGGGCGAGTGCCGGATAGAGCTCGTGCTCCTCCGCGTACTCGTGCGGCAGCAGCCGCTCGGTGAGCAGTCGGTGGACCTCCGCCACCGCCGCGAGGGACTCGGGCCCGGTGCCGGCGGAGAGGCGGTCCGCGGCGGAGCGTACGGCCTCCAGCACGTCCCGCAGGTCATCGTGCTCGGCCGCGAAACGGTGGATGAGCGCCGTCGTGGAGCGCCGCAGAGCCGGTCGCGCCGCCCGGTCGTCGCCCAGTGCCCGCAGGGCGTTGAGGATCACCACGACGTCGATCCCCTCCTGAAGGAGAGCGCCGACGGCCGGCGGGAGCAGACCGACGGCGGCCACGGCCATCGCGGCCAGCGACAGTGCCATCCCGCCGAGCGCGCTCTGCACGGCGATGCGCCGGGACCGTACGGCGATGGCGACCGCGTCGGCCAGCCGGTCCACCCGGTCGGTGGTCAGCACGATGTCGGCGGCCTCGGAGGACGCCGTGGCGCCGCGGGCTCCCATGGCCACGCCGATGTCGGCCGCCGCGAGGGCAGGAGCGTCGTTCACGCCGTCCCCCACCATCACGGTGACCGCGCGGGCGCGTTCCGCGCGGACCACGGCGACCTTGTCGGCCGGGGTGAGCCCGGCCCGTACCTCGTCGAGGCCGAGTACGGCGCCGACCTCCAGGGCGGGTTCGGGCCGGTCGCCGGTGAGCATCACTAGCCGTCCGACTCCCGCCGCGCGCAGCCGGCGCAGCGTGCGCGGCGCGTCGGGGCGCATCGTGTCGTGCAGCAGTACTGCACCGACGGGGCGGCTGTCGACGCTCAGCCAGGCGACGGCCGCGCCGTCGAGCAGGGCCCGGTTGTCCACCCCGCGGACCCAGTCCGGCCTTTCGGCGGCGGTGTCGAGGCGGCCGACCGTCATCCTCCGGGCGGCGAGCGTGCCGGCCGCGCCCCGGCCGGGTACCTCGGACACGTCCGCCGGGACGGACAGCGGCAGCCCGCGCTCACGGGCCGCGTCCACCACCGCACGGGCCAGCACGTGCGGTGAGTACTGGTCGATCGAGGCGGCCAGCCGCAGCACCTGACTGGACTGCCAGCCGGGCGCCGCGACCACGTCGAGGACTCGAGGGCGGCCCTCGGTGAGCGTGCCGGTCTTGTCCAGGAGCAGGGTCCGGGCCCGGCCCAGTGCCTCCAGCGCCCCGCCGTCCCGGACCACAACGCCGAGCCGAGAGGTCCGCGACAGACCGGAGACGACGGCGACCGGAGCCGCCAGCAGCAGCGGGCACGGCGTGGCGACCACCAGGACCGCCACCGCGCGCACGGCGGAACCGGATACCAGCCAGGCCAGCCCCGCGGCCACCAGGGACAGCGGAAGGAACCAGGCCGCGTACCGGTCGGCCAGCCGGACGACGGGCGCGGACTCGGCACCGGCCTGCCGCGCCAGCCGTACGATCCCGGCGTACGTGCTGTCCCGCTCGGTGGCCGTGGCGCGTATCTCGAATGCGCCCCCGGCGTTCACGACACCGCTGCGCACCGGCTCACCGGCGGGGCGCCGCACGGTCAGCGGCTCGCCGGTGAGCACCGATTCGTCCAGCACCGCCGGGTCGCCGGCGACCCGGCCGTCGACAGGGACGACCTCGCCGGGGCCGACCACGAGCAGGTCGCCGGGCACGACGTCGGCCGACGGCACGGTGTGCACCTCGGCGCCGGTGCGCCGCCGTGCGGTACGGGGCGCGTGTTCCAGCAGAGCGCGCAGGTCCCGGGAGGCGCGCCGCTGCGCCACCGACTCCAGGGTGCGGCCGGTGGCGAGCATCAGCGCGATCAGCGCCCCGGCCAGGTACTCGCTGACGGCCAGGGTGCCGCCCAGGGCCACCACCGCGATCAGGTCCACCCCCGCCTGCCTGCGATGCAGGGCCTCCAGCACCCATGCGACGGCGGGGACGACGGCGGCGACCGTGCCGAGGGCCCAGCAGAGATCGGCGAGGTCCCGGGCGCCGAGCAGCCACGCGACGGCGCCGGCCGTGAGTGCGGCGGTCGTGGCCGCCAGGAGAGCCGGTTCGGTGCCAGGGAGCCGGAACGATCTGGTCCGCAGTGCGTGGTTCATCGGCGGTCCTCACTGGGGCGACCAGAAGCCGTCAGCCGTGTGGGGGTGACGGTGACCGGTCGTGCGGTACGGGCGGAGGGAGGTGCGGTACCGGGGGACGGCGGCGGTTGTCGCCCGTACCCTCGCGCGGACGGATTGCCGAATCCGCAGAACTCCGCGAATGCGGAACCAGCCATGACGTACACCTCCGGTGCCGGCGCGACGGGCCGGGGCAGGGGCGCCGCGAGGTTGCCTCCGATCCCAGCCTCCGTGCCGGCACCGCCGACGGGGGAGGGCCGGTCGGTGCGCTTTTGGGACCGTACGGCCCACTGCGGACCGGAGCGGCCGGACAGACGCCGGCATCCGGACAGTGCGGCGGTGGCCGCCCGGCCGCACGCCGCCGCCTGTCCCGGCGTCCGGGAGAGGACCCGCTGACAAGGGGAAGGGGAGGGCTGCGCCTACGGCAAGCACTTCCCGGGCCGGCGCGCTCATGTACCGCACCGCGACGGCGGGAGGAAACGCGAAGGTGACGCGCGAGGGCGAGCGGTGAACGATGGAGATGAGGTCTGAGGTCGACGTGGTGAGACCGGCCGGCCAGGGCAGCCCGTGACCGCCTCGGCAGTCGCCGAAGGCCGCGGCGTCCGGGCCGGCGGAACGGGCGGTGACCGGCATGCGGGATGTCACTCCACTCGGCGGGAGCCCCGGCGTACCGCCGGATCCGGCCGACTCGGCCACGGCGGTCGTCGACGACCGGGGCATCGTGACGGGCTGGAGCGCGGGAGCGGAGCACCTGCTGGGCTACCCCTATGACGAGGCCGTGGGAAGCCCGGTCACCCGGCTGATCGCCCCGGACGCGGGCGGCGGCAGGAACGGTCTGCCAACTTTGAACGGGCCCGGTACCACGGTCCTGCTCCGGCACCGGGACGGCCGCCACGTGAAGGTCCTGGTGCGGGCGTATCCGTCCGTCGACCACGAGGGCCGCACCCAGCGCTTCCTCGTGGCGACGCCATCGGAGCAGCCACCACCGGATCCGGTGACGGCCGACGAGGCGTTCGCACAGTGCCGACTGCCCGTGATGGTCTACGACTCCGCGCTGCGGGCCGTACGGGCGACCGCCGGTGCCGTACGGATACTCGGCCTGAGCGAGGAGCGGATACGCGGCCGGCGGGTCACCGACATCCTGCCGCCCCACCTCTGCGAACGGATCGAGGACGGCATGGGCCGGGTGCTCGCGACGGGTGAGTCCCAGCAGTTCCACGTCCGGGGCAGGGCCCGGCGGGACGCGCCCGAGAAGGTCTGGTCCGTGACCGTGTCCCCGCTCGTCACGCCGACGGGGGAGGTGCGGCACGTGGAGGTCTCGGCGCTCGATGTGACCGAGCAGCACCTGGCCCGGGAGCGGCTGGCGCTGCTGAACGACATCAGCGCGCAGGTGGGCAGCACCCTGGACGTGATGCGAACGGCCCAGGAGATGGCCGACGTCATCGTGGGCCGGCTCGCCGACTTCGTCACCGTCGATCTGCTCGACTCCCTGTACCGCGGAGACGAGCCGAAGCCCTCCACGACGAGCTCGGTCCCGCTGCGGCGCGCGGCCCAGCAGTCCGTCCTGCCCGGCGTGCCCGAGGCGCTGATCGGGCTGGGAGACGTGGACGACTACCCCGAGTTCGCACCCCCCGTCCGCTGCCTGGCCACCGGCAGGTCCTCACTGCACGGCACCCAGGACGAGGCGATCAGGAACTGGCGACGGGCGGATCCCGAGCGGGCGGGAGTCGTCCGCAGGTTCGGCATCCACTCGATCATGGTCATTCCGCTGCGTGCCCGCGGTATCACTCTCGGCGTGGCGGTCCTCGTCCGGCACCAGCGGGAGGATCCCTTCACCCGCGACGATCTGTTCCTGGCCGAGGAGATCGGCGCGCGGGCCGCCGTGGCCGTGGACAACGCCCGCCGCTACACCCTGGAACGAGCCACCGCACTGGCCCTGCAGCGCAGCCTGCTGCCGAGCCGGCTCTCGGCCCAGGACGCCGTCGAGGTGGCTCATCGCTACCTTCCGGCCCGTACCCGGGCCGGGCTGGGCGGTGACTGGTTCGACGTGATTCCCCTGTCAGGCGCCAGGGTGGCGCTGGTGGTGGGCGATGTGGTGGGGCACGGGCTGCGGGCGTCGGCCACCATGGGGCGGCTGCGGACCGCGGTGCGCACGCTTGCCGACGTCGAGCTTCCCGCCGACGAACTGCTCACCCATCTCGACGACCTGGTCACACACCTGGCGGCCGAGGAGGACAGCACCGCGGACCACGAGCCAGACCTCGAAGTTTCGACCGACCTCGTCGCCACCTGCCTGTACGTGGTCTACGACCCGATCTCCCGGCGTTGCACGGCCGCCTCCGCGGGTCACCTGCCGCCCGCCGTCGTCCGGCCGGGCAGCCCGCCGGAGTTCGCCGACGTTCCGCCCGGCCCTCCGCTGGGTGTGGGGGGTCTGCCCTTCGAGACCGCCGAGTGGGAACTGCCCCCGGGCAGTCTCCTCACGCTGTACACGGACGGCCTCGTCCAGGACGCCGGGCACGATCTGGGCAACGGGCTGGAGGAGCTGCTCCGGTGCCTGGGCCATCCCGGTTCGGGGCCGCTGGAGACGCTGTGCGACGAACTGGTCCGGACGCTGCTGCCCGCACGGCCCCAGGACGACGTCGCCCTGCTCGTCGCGCGCACCCGGGCGTTCGACGCCGGCCGGGTCGCCACCTGGGATCTGTCCTCCGACCCGGCGCTGGTGGCCGACGCCCGTGCCCAGGTGCTGGCCAAGCTGGACGCCTGGCACCTGCCGGACGTGGCGTTCGCCGCCGAGCTGGTGGTGAGTGAGCTCGTCACGAACGCGATCCGCTACGGGCAACCGCCGATCCGGTTGCGGCTGATCCGCGGTGCCGCGCTGATCTGCGAGGTGTCCGACGGCAGTGGCACCGCCCCGCACCTGCGCCGGGCCCGCACGTACGACGAGGGGGGCCGCGGCCTGCTGCTCGTCGCCCAACTCGCGCAGCGCTGGGGCACCCGGCACCACGGCGGAGGCAAGACCATCTGGGCAGAGTTCGAACTCACCGAGCCGGACAGCTGACGCCCTGAGCCGGACAGCGAGTCGCCCTGGAGAGCGCCGTCGGTCAGAATGGATCTCACGAAGAACCTCACCCGTGCACGGAGGGGGAGGGAACCATGAAGGTAGGAGTACTGACCGGCGGCGGTGACTGTCCCGGTCTCAACGCCGTGATCCGCAGCGTCGTACGCAAGGGTGTCCAGGAGTACGGCTTCGAGTTCGCCGGCCTGCGGGACGGCTGGCTCGGCGCGCTCCAGGACCGGGTGGTGCCGCTGGGCGTCCCCGAGGTGCGGGGCATCCTGCCACGCGGCGGAACCATCCTCGGCTCGTCCCGCACCAACCCGTTCAAGCACGAGGACGGCGTGCGCCGCATCCAGGACACCCTCGCCGCGCACGGCATCGAGGCTCTCGTCGCGATCGGCGGCGAGGACACGCTCGGCGCGGCGGCCGAGCTGAGCCGCCGGGGGATCCCGATCGTCGGCGTGCCCAAGACGATCGACAACGACGTACCCGGCACCGACTACACCTTCGGCTTCGACACGGCCGTGGGCATCGCGACCGAGGCCATCGACCGTCTGCACACCACCGCCGAGTCGCACATGCGCACCCTGGTGGTGGAGGTGATGGGCCGGCACTCCGGATGGATCGCCCTGCACGCCGGTGTAGCGGGCGGTGCCAACGTGATCCTCATCCCGGAACGGCCCTTCGACATCGAGCAGGTGTGTGCGTGGGTGAAGCGCCGCTTCGAGTTCCACTACGCGCCGATCGTCGTCACCGCCGAAGGCGCTGTTCCCAAGGAGGGGCAGATGGTCCTCAAGGACCGGTCGGTGGACGAGTACGGCCATGTGCGGCTGTCCGGGATCGGCGACTGGCTGGCACGGGAGATCTCGCAGCGGACCGGCACGGACGCCCGCACGACGGTGCTCGGTCACGTCCAGCGTGGCGGCACGCCGAGCGCCTTCGACCGGTGGCTGGCCACCCGCTTCGGACTGCACGCCGTCGACGCGGTCAAGGACGGCGCCTTCGGGACCATGGTCGCCCTGAGCGGCACCCGGATCGTACGGGTCCCGATCCCCGGCGCCGAGACGAAGAGCCGGATGGTCGACCCGTCGCTGTACGACGAGTTCGGGGTGTTCTTCGGCTGACACCGCGGTGTTCCTCGGCCGGCCCCTGCGCGGTGTCAGGCGGCGTGCGGTACGACCGCCACCGGACACCCGGCGTGGTGCAGCACGGCGTGCGTGACCGGTCCCAGCCGGCCCTCGCCGCCGCCCCGGCCGGCACCGCGGCCCACGACCAGCAGGTCGGCTCCGCGGGACGTGTTCAGGAGTGCCTCCGCGGGGTGCAGGAGGACGACATCCGTGCGGACCGTCACCTCCGGGCACTGCTCCTGCCGGGCGCGCAGGGCGTCGGACAACCGCAGGACTTCCTGGTCCTCCCAGGTGGCGCGGTCCTCCTCGGCCACGAACAGCGTCCGCGGCGACACGGCCTCGGCGGGAAAGGCCCATGCCTGCACCACCCGGAGCACCGCCCCGCGCGTCCGGGCCGCCCCGAACGCGAAGTCCGCCACCTCGCCGACCGGGCGGTGCGCGTCGAAACCCACCACGACCTGAGGAACGGCGCCCGCCGGGCGTGCGCCGTTCCCGAAGCCGCCGGGCCGAGGTCCGGGCACCACGACGACGGGGCGGTCGGCGGCGGCCGCCACCCGAAGGGCCACCGAGCCGACCGCGAGGCCGTTGAAGCCGCCCGAGCCCCGGGCCCCGACCACGAGCAGCCCGGCACCGCGAGCCGCGGACAGCAGAGCCTCGGCCGGGGCTTCGGCGCTCTGCGCGCCCCGTACCCGCAGCTCCGGGTAGCGGGCACCGAGGTCGGCGATCACCCCCTCGACGATGCGCTCGCCCACACGGCGCAGCGTCTCCCCGGCCTGATGGGGAACCACAGCGCCCGGAAGGGGCGGAGCGGCGTGCACGAGACGGAGGGGAACATCCCGCAGCACCGCTTCCCGCGCCGCCCACTCGGCTGCGGCGAGGCTGTGCTCGGAGCCGTCGACACCGGCCAGCACGGGGTGACTCATCGTGTCCTCCTTCGCCCGCCGTGCCTGTTGACGCGATCCTCCACTGTTCCATGGCAGGGGCCTTCGAAAGCCCCGGCAGGCGCGATGTCCGGCTGCTCGTGGACCGTTCGGCCCCGACGAAGGGCCCGACCGGCTCTGCCGGGAGGTCGCTCCGCACGGATGATGGACAGGGAACCCGTGACGCGGCCGCACGGACTGTGTCACGTCCTGCTGCCCCGCACGTGTGCGGCCGTCTCCATCGACATTCCGCGGAACAGGAGAGGCGGAAGCCATGACCGACATCCAAGAGCTTCTGGGCGACGAGGCCAAGGACCTGCTGACCCACTCCGCCCAGGGGATCCCGAGGGAAGACCTGGTACTGCCCGGACCCGACTTCGTCGACCGGGTCGTGTCCGGGACCGACCGCTCGCCCCGGGTGCTGCGCAACCTGCAGTCACTCTTCGGCCACGGCCGGCTGGCAGGCACGGGGTACGTGTCGATCCTGCCGGTCGACCAGGGAATCGAGCACTCCGCGGCGTCGGCGTTCGCCCCGAACCCCCGCTACCTCGACCCCGCGAACATCGTCGAACTCGCCCTCGACGGCGGCTGCAACGCGGTGGCCAGCACACTCGGCGTGCTCGGCGCCGTGTCGCGGCGCTACGCGCACCGGATCCCCTTCATCGTCAAGCTCAACCACAACGAGCTCCTGACCTACCCCAACCACTACGACCAGATCATGTTCGGCGACGTCGAGCAGTGCTTCGACCTCGGCGCGGCGGGCGTCGGCGCCACCATCTACTTCGGCTCGGAACAGTCCGACCGCCAGCTGCGGGAGACCAGTGAGGTCTTCGCGCGCGCCCATGAACTGGGCATGTTCACCGTGCTGTGGTGCTACCTGCGCAACTCCGCATTCAAGAAGGACGGCGTGGACTACGCGCTCTCCGCCGACCTCACCGGCCAGGCCAACCACCTCGGCGTGACGATCGAGGCCGACATCGTCAAACAGAAACAGGCGGAGAACAACGGCGGCTACCGCGCACTGGGCTTCGGCAAGACCCACCCGCTGCTGTACGACAGGCTCACCACCGACCACCCGATCGACCTCACGCGATGGCAGGTCGCCACCTGCTACATGGGCCGCGTCGGCCTGATCAACAGCGGCGGCGCCTCGGCAGGCCAGGGGGACCTGGTCCAGGCGGTACGGACCGCGGTGATCAACAAGCGGGCCGGCGGCACCGGCCTCATCACCGGCCGCAAGGCATTCCAGCGCCCCACCGCCGAGGGCATCGAGCTCCTGCACGCCGTCCAGGACGTCTACCTGGACGAGGGCGTCACCGTCGCCTGAGGGGGGCGTGGCCGGACAGCGGCGGCCGGACCCGGATGCCCCGGGCGGATGACGCCCGGCAGGCCGCACCCGGCTGCGGGCGCCGACGCCGGGCGGCATCGTGGTCCGTGGCGAGTGGGGTGAGCACGGTGCGAGGCCACACGGATCCCGCCGCCGCGACCGGCTCTGCCTCTCGCGCCGACTCTCGAAAGGGAAGCATGCCGCAGCCGGTGACCCGAGCCGGTGACATCGGACCGGTGCCGGGTGGAGTCACCCGGCCGGGCCGGTTCTGGTGGCTCTGCTCGGCACTCGTACTGGCTGCCGCGGTGGTGGCCGCCCTCTTCCGACGGCGTGAGATCGCGGAGGCGTATGACCTGATCGCCCGTGTGCGGCCACCTGGTCTCGTGGTCGCCATGGCACTCGAAGCCATGTCCCTGCTGTGCTTCGCGGCCGTGCCTCGGTGGCTGCTGAGGGTGGGGGGTGTGCGGTGGAGCATGGCGAGGATGACGTGTACCACCGTGGCCGCCAACGCGATGGCGGGTGCGCTGCCGGCCGGCGCGGCTTTCTCGGCCGCCTGGCTGCTGCGCCACCTGTCCCGCCGGGGTGCGGGCGGGGTGCTCGCCGCTGCCGTCCTGGTGACCTCGGGCGCGGCGTCGGCGGCGGGCCTCTGCCTCCTGTTCGCCGCCGGGGTGGCGGTGGCCGGTCCGGCCGGTCCCGGTGCCCTGGTACGCCCTGTGACGGACGACGTACTGCTGCCGGCTCTCGTCGCCGCGCTGGTGCTCCTCGCTCTGTCCCGCTTCGCCGGCTGCCGCCGGTTGCTGCGCCGTGTCCGGATGAGCACAGGCCGACGGTACCCGCGAGTACGCCGAGCGGAGTCGGACTTCGCCGGTGTGGTGCGGCAGGCCCGCGCCGCGGAACCCCGGCCGCTGCCCTGGCTGTGGCCGCTCGGATACGCCTTCCTGAACTGGTTGCTCGATGCGGCTGCCCTGGCCGCCGGGATGTGGGCCCTGGGCATCGAGGTGCCCTGGCGGGGGCTGCTCCTGTCCTACGCACTCACCCAGCTGGCCGGGAGCCTGCACCTGACGCCGGGGAACCTGGGCATCGCCGAAGCGACGCTGTCCGCCCTGCTCGTCGTATCCGGTCTGCCGGCCGCACAGGCGATCGCCGCGACGTTCCTCTACCGGATCATCAGCTACTGGGCACTGCAACCCGTCGGCTGGACCTGCTGGATCGGCCTCGCCCTCGAAGAGGCACACGCGGCGCGCGGCGGGCGATGAGTCCCCGCCGCGACCCTCTCGCGGGCCGCCGACGAGGCCAGGCAACGCGGTCCGCCCCTGCTCCTCGTCCACGCCCTGAGAGCGCTGCCGGCTTCTCACCGTTCCGCACCCGACCCGCTCGACGGACCGCGGTCCCCCCGGACCCGGGACTGTCGGCTGGTGATCAGGGACATCCGGCCCCTGCCTGCGCGGATGCCCTGCGAGTTGACTGACGGTGACCCCGATACGAGCCGACCGTCACCTAGCGCGGACGGCAGGACGGAGGGACGTCGTGACCGACGCTCCGCAGCAGTCCCGGGCCTACTTCGTCGGTGGTGGTATCGCCTCGCTGGCGGCCGCCGCCTTCCTGATCCGCGACGGCGGCTTCCCCGGGCAGAACATCCACATACTGGAGGAACTCCCGGTCACCGGCGGCTCCATGGACGGCCGTGGCGGATCCGCCGGTTACGTCAGCCGGGGCGGCCGCATGCTGGAGGACGAGGCTACACCTGCCTGTGGAACCTCCTGGAGAGCATCCCGACCCTCACCGACGAGAGCGTGTCGGTGCGCGAGGAGATCCGGGCGTTCAGCGCCGAGTGGCCCACCGACGCCAAAGCCCGGCTGATCGGCAAGGGCGCCGAGATCCTGGACGCCTCCGACTACGGCCTCGACACCCGCGACCGCATGGAGCTGACCCGGCTGCTCGTGCTCCCCGAGTCGCTGATCGGGGCCCGCCGGATCGACGAGTTCTTCTCCCCGCACTTCTTCGAGACCAACTTCTGGGCGATGTGGCGCACCACCTTCGCCTTCCAGAACTGGCACAGCGCCATCGAGCTGAAGCGCTACTTCCTGCGTCATGCAGGAGTTCCCCCGTATGCACACCCTCTCGGGCGTACGCCGGACCCGGCTCAACCAGTACGACTCGATCATCCGCCCCCTCCAGGTCTGGCTCACGGAACTCGGCGTGCGCTTCGAGCACGGAGTGCGGGTCACCGACGCCGACATCACCACCGACGCGGACGGCACCCGGCGGGTGCGCCGCCTCCACCTCGACCGCGCCGGACAGCCCGACGTGTACGACCTCGCGACCACCGACCACGCGTTCCTCACCCTCGGCTCCATGACCGCCGACGCCGCCTACGGTGACGACGACACCGCGCCCGAGCTGATCCGCGACAAGCGCGACGGCGGCTGGCGGCGGTGGGAGACCCTCGCGGTCAAGGCCGACGACTTCGGACGCCCGGCCGTCTTCCACGGCAACGTCGACGAGGCCAAGTGGGAGTCCTTCACCCTCACCATGCGCAGCCCGCTCCTGCTGCACCGCATCGAGGAACTGTCCGGCAACCTGCCGGGTACCGGCGCGCTGATGACGTTCAAGCACTCCGGCTGGCTGATGTCGATCGTCGTCCCGCACGCCCCGCACTTCGAGGGCCAGCCGGAGGACGTGTACACCGTGTGGGGCTACGGCCTGTTCGTCGACCGCGACGGCGACTTCGTCCACAAGCCGATGGCACAGTGCACCGGCCGGGAGATCCTCACCGAACTCCTCGGCCACCTGGGCATGTCGGACATCGAGGAGCAGGTCGCGGCCACCACGACCGTGATCCCGGTGATGCTGCCCTACATCACCAGCCAGTTCGCGCCGCGCACCCCGCACGACCGGCCGCCGGTCATTCCGCGCGGGGCGGCGAACTTCGCCTTCCTCGGTCAGTTCACGGAGATACCGGAGGACGTCGTCTTCACCGTCGAGTACTCCGTACGCGGCGCCATGCACGCCGTCTACGGCCTGCTCGGCCTCGACCGCGAGATCCCCGGCATCCACCACGCCCTCGCCGACCCGAAGACGGCGTTCGGCGTGCTGAAGGCCGCCCTGGCCTGAGCCCTGACCCGGGACCACACCGGTCCGGTTCCCGGCACGACACCGAGGACCGGACCGGGGCGTTCACCGCGTGCTCACCGGCACGTCCCGACCGCCCAGGCCCACTGACCGGAGATGCGGGTCCTGCGCGTGCCGTCGGCCGTCCGTCACTTGGCCGCGTGCCCACCGGGACGGGACGGGGCGCACTAAGGCCGTCCGGTCCCACTTATGCGTTGCGGGGCATCCGCCGCGGCGGGTGCCGGGTTCGGGGACAGGTCGAATTCCACGTCCACCGCGCCCTCGACAGCCCTGACCAGCCATGCCGCCACGGGCACCAGGGACGTGTCCCGGATCCGGCCCGCGAGCGTCACGACCCCGTCGCGGACGTCCACGCGCAGCACCGTGCCGGGGGGCGGGGAAGAGGTACGACACGATCTCGCGCCGGACCTCCTCCGCGATCGCCTCGTCGTCGCGCAGGAAGACCTTGAGCAGGTCGGCGCGGCTGACCACGCCCTGGAGGACGCCCAGGTCGTCGGCCACGGGCAGGCGCTTCACCTTGGCCCGTGCCATGATCCGCGCGGCCTGTGCGAGCGTGGCGTCCGGGCGGACGGTGAGCGCGGGGGACGTCATCAGCTCGCCCGCCGTCAGGGCACCGGCCGTGGCCAGCTCGTCGACAGGGCGCAGTCGGGTGTACCGGTCGGGGTCGCCGTCCCGGAACTCCTCCTTGTGCAGCAGGTCCGCCTCGGAGACGACGCCGACGACCCGGCCCTCGCCCTCGACCACGGGCAGGGCGCTGACCCGCCAGTCCTGCACAGCCTGGTCTGGAGCGCGCTGGACGCGGACGACTTCGCGCTCGCGCCGCTGCCGAACCACCTCTTCCCGCGCGACAACTCCTGCTGGATCTACGACCGTCTCTCGGTCAACCCGATGGCCAAGCAGGCTCGGCGGCGCGAGAGCCTGCACGCCGAGGCCATCTACCGCTTCCATCCGCTGTTCGCCGGCACGGCGCTGCTGGACGGTGTGGCGGGCACCCTGGAGGGCGGTGACGTCCACGTCCTCGGCAACGGCTCCGTCATGGTCGGCATGGGGGAGCGCACCACCGCGCAGGCGGTGGAGAACCTGGCCGCCCGGCTGTTCGCCGACGGGACCGCGAACCGGCTGATCGCCGTCCAGCTGCCGTCCGCCCGCGCGTTCATGCACCTCGACACGGTGCTGACCATGGTCGACCGGGACGCCTTCACGATCTATCCGGGACTTGCCGACTCGCTGCGCTCCTGGACGCTGCTGCCCAGCGACACCCGCGAGACCGGCTTCGACGTCACCGCCGACTCCGCCCTGGCCGAGGCCCTGGACCTGGACAAGGTCCGGATGCTCTCCGCGCCGCAGGACATCCGGGGTGCCGAGCGCGAGCAGTGGGACGACGGCAGCAGCTACCTCGCCGTCCTCGGCGACGCCCGCAACAACATGGGCAACTCGCTGCTGTCCATGGGCGCGCTGCTCGGCATGGACGTCCGGATCGCCGCGCCCGCCCCGCTGTGGCCCGACCCCGCGCTGGTCACCCGCTGCCGGGAACTGGGCGAGCGAAGCGGAGCGCGGATCCTGCTCACCGAGGACGTCGAGACAGCGGTCCGCGGCGCCGAATTCCTCCACACCGACGTCTGGGTTTCGATGGGAGAGCCGGCGGATACCTGGCGGGAGCGGATCGAGCTGCTCCTGCCGTACCAGGTCAACGACAAGACGCTGGCCGCCACCGGCAACCCGGACGTCAAGTTCATGCACTGCCTGCCCGCCCTGCACGACCGCAGCACCCACCTGGGCCAGGAGCTCTTCGAAGCCCACGGCCTGGACGGTCTTGAGGTCACCGACGAGGTGTTCGCCTCGCCGGCGTCGATCGACTTCGACCAGGCGGAGAACCGGCTGCACACCATCAAGGCCGTCCTCGTCGCCACCCTGGAGGACTGAACCATGCGCATCGTCGCCGCCCTCGGGGGCAACGCCCTGCTGCGCCGGGGCGACCACCCCGACGCGGCCGTCCAGGAGGCGAACGTCGAGCGGGTCGTCACCGCACTCGCCGCCCTCGCCCACGACCACGAACTGGTGATCACCCACGGCAACGGCCCGCAGATCAGCCTGCTTGCCGTCGAGAGCGTCGCCGACCCCGCCCTGACCGCCCCCTACCCGCTGGACCTGCTCGGTGCCGAGACCCAGGGCATGATCGGCTCCCTGCTGGCCCGCGCCCTGCACAACGCGCTGCCCGGCCGGCGTATCGCCACACTCGTCACCCACACCCTGGTACGGGCCGACGATCCGGCCTTCGGCCGGCCCACCAAGTTCGTCGGCCAGATGTACTCGGGGAAGGCCGTCCCGACCCTCGCACGGCTGCGCGGCTGGCAGGTCGCGCGGGACGGCGACGGCTGGCGCCGAGTCGTACCCTCACCCGGCCCGGAGGGCGTCGTGGAGACGGAGACCGTCCACGAACTGCTCGCCTCCGGCACGCTGGTGATCTGCGCGGGCGGCGGAGGTGTGCCCGTCGTCGCCGACGCCGACACCGGTGCCCTCACCGGGGTCGAGGCGGTCGTCGACAAGGATCTCACCGCCGCCCTGCTCGCCGAGGAACTCAAGGCCGACTTCCTGCTCATCCTCACGGACGTGCCGTGCGTGTACGAGGGCTACGGCACCCCACGGCAGCGCCCGCTGGACGACGCCACCCCGAGCCGGCTGCGCCGGGGCGGCTTCCCGGAGTGCTCGATGGGCCCCAAGACGGAGGCCGCCGCCCGGTTCGTCGAACGCACCGGCGGACTCGCCGCCATCGGCGCCCTGGACGCCGCGTACGAGATCGTCCACGGCCGCTCGGGCACGCTGATCCGCCCGGACCTCATGGGCGAGTGAGCTGCCGCCGGGGGCCGTCCGGCCCCGCGACCGTTGGACCGGACGGCACTCCCCGCGATCACCGCGACAGACCACCATTCGAAGCGAGAGCCGTCCAGTCGAGGAGAGAACCGACCATGACCGTCGGCAGCCGTACGGATGCCTGGCGGGGCTTCACCGGCATCCGCTGGCGCGAGCAGATCGACGTGCGCGACTTCATCCAGGCCAACTACACACCGTACGAAGGGGACTCCGCGTTCCTGAGCGGAGCCACCGGGCGCACCTGGGCCGTCTGGGAGAAGGTCAGCGCCCTGTTCCCCGAGGAGCGGCGCCGGGGCATCCTCGACGTCGACACCGCCACCCCGTCCACCATCACCTCGCACGCGCCCGGGTACATCGACCGCGACCGCGAACTGATCGTCGGCCTGCAGACGGACGCCCCGCTCAAGCGCGCGATCATGCCCAACGGCGGCCTGCGGATGGTGGAGAACGGACTACGGGCGTACGGCTACGAGCCCGACCCGTTCGTGACCCGCGTCTTCGGCACCTACCGCAAGACCCACAACGACGGGGTCTTCGACGCCTACACCCCCGAGATGCGCGCAGCCCGCAAGGCAGGCATCATCACCGGGCTGCCCGACGCCTACGGCCGCGGCCGGATCATCGGCGACTACCGGCGGGTGGCCCTGTACGGCACCGACCGCCTGATCGAGGCCAAGCGCGCCGAGCGTGCCACGCTGGACGCGCTCGACTCCACCGCCGAGGTCATCCGCGACCGCGAGGAACTCGCCGAACAGGCACGGGCGTTGACCGAACTGACGCAGATGGCGGCGACGTACGGCTGCGACGTCTCCCGGCCCGCCGGTACCGCCCACGAGGCCGTCCAGTGGCTGTACCTCGCCTACCTGGCCGCCGTGAAGGAGCAGAACGGCGCGGCGATGTCACTCGGCCGCACCTCCACGTTCCTCGACGTCTACCTCCAACGGGACCTGGCGGACGGGACCATCGACGAGACCCGGGCCCAGGAGCTGATCGACGACTTCGTGATCAAGCTGCGGATCGTACGGTTCCTGCGCACCCCCGAGTACGACGCCCTGTTCTCCGGCGACCCGACGTGGGTGACGGAGTCCATCGGCGGCATCGGCGAGGACGGCCGGCCGCTGGTCACCCGCACCTCCTTCCGGTTCCTGCAGACCCTGTACAACCTCGGCCCCGCCCCGGAACCCAACCTGACCGTTCTGTGGTCGCCCCGACTCCCCGAGGGGTTCAAGGAGTTCTGCGCCCAGGTGTCGGTCGACACCAGCGCCGTCCAGTACGAGTCCGACGAGCTGACCCGCCCGCGCACCGGCGACGACACGGCGATCGCCTGCTGTGTGTCGGCGATGGCGGTCGGCAGGCAGATGCAGTTCTTCGGAGCGCGGGTCAACCTCGCCAAGGCGCTGCTGTACGCGGTCAATGGTGGCCGGGACGAGCTGACCGGAGAGCAAGTGGCCCCCGCAACTGCGCCGTTGACCGGGGAGTACCTGGACAGCGACGAACTGGCCGCCGCCTACGACCGGATGCTGGACTGGCTGGCGCGGACGTACGTCAACGCGCTCAACGTCATCCACTACATGCACGACAAGTACGCCTACGAACGTGTGGAGATGGCCCTCCACGACCACCCCGTGCACCGCTTCATGGCCTGCGGAATCGCCGGCCTGTCCGTCGCCGCGGACAGTCTGTCCGCCGTGAAGTACGCCCGGGTGAAGGTGATCCGGGACCCGGAGACCGGACTCGCCGTCGACTACGAGGTCGAGGGCGACTACCCGGTGTACGGCAACAACGACGACCGCGCCGACGAACTCGCCGTCGGTCTGGTCGAGTCCTTCATGGCCAAGGTGCGCCGACACCCCACCTACCGGAACGCCGAGCACACCCAGTCCGTCCTCACGATCACCTCCAACGTCGTCTACGGCAAGCACACCGGCAACACCCCCGACGGCCGCCGCGCCGGACAGCCCTTCGCCCCCGGCGCCAACCCGATGAACGGCCGCGACCGGCACGGGGTCGCCGCCTCGGCGCTCTCGGTCGCCAAGCTGCCGTACGACCAGGCCCGGGACGGCATCTCGCTGACCACGACCATCACCCCGGAGGGCCTGGGGCACCGCCCGGAGGAACGCGCCCGCAACCTGGTCGGCATCCTCGACGCCTACACGGCGGCCAGCGGCTTCCACATGAACGTCAACGTCCTGGACCGCGCCACCCTGGAGGACGCGATGGAGCACCCGGAGAAGTACCCGGACCTGACGATCCGGGTGTCCGGGTACGCGGTCAACTTCGTCCGGCTGACCCGCGAGCAGCAGCTCGACGTGATCAGCCGCACCTTCCACGGATCGTTGTGAGCACTCTGGTACGGGGCCGGATCCACTCCTGGGACCTGTCCACCGGCGTGGACGGTCCCGGCACCCGGTTCGTGCTCTTCGTGTCCGGCTGCCCGCTGCGCTGCCTGTACTGCGCCAACCCCGACACCTGGCACATGCGCGACGGCAAGGAGACGACCGTGGACGAGGTGATGGCGGAGATCGAGAAGTACCGGGCGTTCATCACCACGGCCGGCGGCGGAGTGACCGTCACGGGCGGCGAACCGCTGCTCCAGCCCGCCTTCACCGGCGAACTGCTGCGACGCTGCAAGGAGGCCGGGCTGCACACGGCGCTCGACACCTCCGGCTTCCTCGGCGCCCGCGCCTCCGACGAACTCCTCTCCCACACCGACCTGGTCCTGCTGGACATCAAGTCCTTCGACGTCAACACCTACCGGCGCCTCACGGGCGGCGAACTCGCCCCCACCCTGAGCTTCGCCACCCGCCTCGACCGGCTCGGCGTGCGGATGTGGATCAGGTACGTCCTGGTCCCGGGCTGGACCGACGCCCCGGAACCCGTCGACGGCCTGGCCCGCTTCGTCGCTGGCCTCGACGCGGTCGACCGCGTGGACATCCTGCCGTTCCACAAGCTGGGCGCCGCGAAGTACGAGGCCCTCGGCATCCCGTTCCCGCTGCGCGACACACCGAGCCCCGCGCCGGACTCGGTCGAGCGAGTACGGAAGCAGTTCCGCACACATGGCTTGCGGGCTTACTGAACGCGAGCTCCCGTTGGTCCGCCGTATCGCCCACCGGCCAGGGCCGATCGGCCCGCCAGAGGGACCTGCGGCCTCTGCCGGAGATCCCGTCCGAAGACGACGCTCGTACCGGAAACCCCGTTCAGGAGGCAGAGATCATGACCCGTACCGTCACCGTCGGCCTCGACGGCTCTCCCGAGAGCCGCGCCGCGGCCGAGTGGGCGGCCCGCGAGGCGGAGTTGCTCGAACTGCCGCTGAAGCTGGTGCACGTCTGGGAGCCCGTACCGGCGCCCATGGCACAGGCACCGGTGCTCGGTCCCGAGATCCACCGGCACTGGACGGAGCGTGTGCCGCGCGAGGCGGCCGACGGCGTGCGGCTGCGGCACCCCGGCCTCGACGTGAGCACCGAGCAGTTGTCCGGCCGGCCCGCGGATGTCCTCGTGGGCGCGGCGAACGACGCCGAGCTGCTCGTCCTCGGCTCCCGTGCCCTGGGCGGCATCGGCGGGTTCATGGTCGGCTCCGTCGGCCTGTCCGTCGTCGCCCACGTCGAACGGCCGGTCGTCCTGGTCCGCGCCGGGGAACAGGCCGCCGAGGAGCACGAGTCGGCCCCCTTCGGCATCCCGTCCGCGCAGACACCGTTCCGGCCCGTCGTCCTCGGCCTCGACACCGAGAGCCCCGACGACGACCTGATCGCGTTCGCCTTCGCCGCGGCGGCCCGCCGAGGTACGTCGCTGCGGGTCGTGCACGGCTGGAACCCGCCCTACTCCTACGACACCTACGGCGTGGCCGCCGACCTGGGTCTCCGCGAAGACCTGGCGCGGTACGAAAGCACCGCGTTGACCGAGGTCCTGCGCCCCTGGCGAGAGAAGTTCCCCGCTGTCGAAATCATCGAGCAGTCCCACTGCGGCACCCCCGGCAGCCACCTCGTCGACGCCTCCCGCGACGCCTGCCTAGTGGTCGTCGGCCGGCGTACCCGCCGCAGCCCGCTCGGCACCCACATCGGCTCCGTCACCCACACCGTCCTGCACCACTCCACCGCCCCCGTCGCCGTCGTCCCGCACAGCTGACCTGCTGGGGGGCTGCCCACTGCATACGTGGCAGTTCCGTCTCCTGCTCCCTGCGCGGCAGCTCCGCCGCGTACTTGCCGGCCATACCGCCTGTACCGCCCGACGACCCTCGCGACTTCTGGAGTCTTTCCATGTCCAAGGCCGAACACCAGGACGCCACCATGCTTTCCGAAGACGACCTGCGCACCCTGGACGCGCACTGGCGCGCTGCGAACTACCTGGCCGCGGGCCAGATCTACCTGCTGTCGAACCCGCTGCTCACCGAGCCGCTGCGGCCGGAGCACATCAAGCCCCGGCTGCTCGGTCACTGGGGCACCTCGCCCGGTCTGAACCTCGTGTACACGCACCTGAACCGGGTCATCAGGGCACGTGGGCTGGACGCTCTGTGCGTATGGGGGCCGGGGCACGGCGGTCCGTCCGTGCTGGCCAACTCCTGGCTGGAGGGCAGTTACGGCGAGACCTACCCCGACGTGTCGCGGGACGCGGAGGGGATGGCACGGCTGTTCCGGCAGTTCTCCTTCCCCGGCGGTGTGCCCAGCCATGTGGCCCCGGAGACGCCGGGTTCGATCCATGAGGGCGGTGAGCTGGGCTACTCGCTCTCCCACGCCTACGGTGCCGCCCTGGACAACCCGGACCTGCTGGTGGCCTGTGTGATCGGCGACGGTGAGGCGGAGACCGGGCCGCTGGCCGCGTCCTGGCACTCGAACAAGTTCCTCGACCCGGCGCACGACGGCGCGGTGCTGCCGATCCTGCACCTCAACGGCTACAAGATCGCCAACCCGACCGTCCTGGCCCGTCTGCCCGAGGCCGAACTCGACTCCCTGCTGCGCGGATACGGCCACGACCCGATCCACGTGACCGGCGACGATCCGGCACAGGTGCACCGTGCCATGGCCGCGGCGATGGACCGGGCGCTGGACCGCATCGCCGTCATGCAGCGCTCAGCCCGCGAGGACGGTGTCACCGAGCGGGTGCACTGGCCGATGATCGTGCTGCGCACGCCCAAGGGCTGGACCGGCCCCGTGGAGGTGGACGGTGTGCCCGTGGAGGGCACTTGGCGGGCCCATCAGGTCCCGCTCGCCGGGGTCCGTGAAAACCCGGAGCATCTGCGGCAGTTGGAGGCGTGGCTGCGGTCGTACCGGCCGGAGGAGCTGTTCGGGTCCGACGGCCGGCCGGTCGCCGACGTGCTCGCCTGCGTCCCCGACGGTGCGAAGCGGCTGGGCGCCACCCCGCACGCCAACGGCGGCCTCCTCGTCCGGGACCTGCCCATCGCTGACCTCAACGACTTCGCGGTGCCCGTCGACAAGCCGGGCAGCACCCTGCACGAGCCCACCCGCGTCCTCGGTGACTTCCTCGCCCGGGTTATGAAGGACACCCGGCTGCGCCGGGACTTTCGTGTCGTCGGTCCCGACGAGACCGCCTCCAACCGGCTCCAGGCCGTCTACGACGCCACCGGCAAGGCCTGGCAGGCCGAGGTGCTCCCGGTGGACGAACACCTGGACCGGCACGGCCGGGTGATGGAGATCCTCTCCGAACACACCTGCCAGGGGTGGCTGGAGGGCTATCTCCTCACCGGCCGGCACGGGCTGTTCTCCTGCTACGAGGCGTTCGTGCACATCGTCGACTCGATGGTCAACCAGCACATCAAGTGGTTGAAGACTTCGCGGGAGTTGCCCTGGCGGGCGCCCATCGCCTCCCTCAACTACCTGCTGACCTCGCATGTATGGCGTCAGGACCACAACGGCTTCTCGCACCAGGACCCCGGCTTCGTCGACCACGTCCTCAACAAGAGCCCCGAGGTCGTCCGCGTCTACCTCCCGCCGGACGCCAACACCCTGCTCTCCGTCGCCGACCATGTGCTGCGCAGCCGGGACTACGTCAACGTGGTCGTGGCCGGCAAGCAGCCCTGCTTCGACTGGCTCTCCATGGACCAGGCCCGTGTCCACTGCGCCCGCGGCGCGGGGATCTGGGAGTGGGCCGGCACCGAGAACGGCACCCGTGAACCCGACGTCGTCCTCGCCTGCGCCGGCGACGTCCCCACCCAGGAGATCCTCGCCGCCGCCCAGCTGCTGCGCGGCCATCTCCCCGAGCTGGCCGTGCGCGTGGTCAACGTCGTCGACATGACCAGCCTCATGCCCAAGGACGAACACCCGCACGGGATGAGCGACTTCGAGTACGACGGCCTGTTCACCACCGACAAGCCGGTGATCTTCGCCTACCACGGCTACCCCTGGCTGATCCACCGCCTCGCCTACCGCCGCACCGGCCACCAGAACCTGCATGTGCGCGGCTACAAGGAGTCCGGGACCACCACCACACCGTTCGACATGGTCGTCCGCAACGACCTCGACCGCTACCGCCTGGTCATGGACGTCATCGACCGTGTCCCCGGTCTCGCCGTGCGCGCCGCCGCCGTACGCCAGCAGATGGCCGACGTCCGCACCCGCCACCAGGCCTGGATCCGCGAGCACGGCACCGACCTGCCCGAGGTCGCCGACTGGACCTGGACCGCCTGAACACCACCTACCCTGTGAGGAGTTCACCGCCATGACCGTACGTGTCGGCATCAACGGCTTCGGCCGGATCGGCCGTACCTACCTGCGCGCCGCCCTGGACCGTGCCGAGGCGGGCACCCAGGAGCTCGACGTCGTCGCGATCAACGACGTCACCTCGCCCGCCACCCTCGCCCATCTCCTGGAGTACGACTCGACGTTCGGGCACATCGGACGCGACGTCCTGCACGACGACAGCTCCATCACGGTGGACGGCCGGCGCATCGCCGTCACCTCGGAGCGCGACCCGGCCGCCCTGCACTGGTCGGACTACGGCGCCGGGATCGTCATCGAGTCCACCGGCCGGTTCCGTGACCGGGACTCCGCCGCCCTGCACCTGAAGGCGGGCGCCCACACCGTGCTGCTGTCGGCCCCCGGCAAGAACGTGGACGCCACCATCGTCATGGGCGTCAACGATGGTGCATACGACCGGCGACGCCACCAGATCGTCTCCGCCGCATCCTGCACCACCAACTGCGTCGCCCCGATGGTCAAGGTCCTCGACGACGCCTTCGGCATCGAGCGCGGAGTGATGACGACCATCCACGGCTACACCAACGACCAGTCCCTGCTCGACGGCCCGCACAAGGACCTCCGCAGGGCCCGCTCGGCCGCCCTTAGCATCATCCCCACCAGCACCGGCGCCGCCCGCGCGGTGGGCCTCGTGGTGCCCGAGCTGGCCGGGGCGCTGGACGGGATCGCGGTCCGGGTGCCCGTCGAGGACGGCTCGCTCACCGACCTCGCCGTGGTGCTGGAACGCGAGGCGACCCCGGACGAGATCAACGCCGCGTTCTCGGCCGCCGCCGAGGGTCCCCTCAACGGCATCCTGCGGGTGTCCAAGGCCCCGATCGTCTCCCGTGACGTCATCGGTGACCCCTCCTCCTGCGTCTTCGACCCGGCCCTGACCCAGGCCAACGGCACCCTGGCCAAGGTCTTCGGCTGGTACGACAACGAGTGGGGCTACACCAACCGGCTCCTCGACCTCACCGCTCTGGTCGCCGAGGAGTGAAACCCGCCGGGGCGAGGCCGTCCGGGGCGGGGTGAGGGCCGATCGGCCCTCACCCCGCCCCGGGCAGCCCATGGGATCACGGGCGCCCACGCCGGATGCTCGAAGTACCGACCGGTTCGGAGGAGACCCGCCATGACGGACTACCTGCTCGACCGAGCTCTCGCCGTCCACGCGCTGCTCGCGGACGGAACCACCATCTGTATCCGCTCCGTGCTGCCGGGCGACCACGACCGGCTGGAGCGGTTCTACGACGACATGTCGCCGGAGAACCTCCGCCTGAGGTTCTTCGGGCTGAGCCCTCGCTCGGCCGCCATGGCCGCCGACCGGGCCTGCACGCCCCGCCCCGGCTACCGGGCCCTGCTCGCCGAGGCCCAGGGAGCCGTGCTGGGCCTCGCCGAGTACGACACCGGCGGCAAGCCGGGCCTGGCGGAGATCTCCATCGCCGTCGCCGACGGACTGCACCACCGAGGGGTCGGCACCCTGCTGATCGAGCACCTGGTCTCGGCGGCCCGCGCGGCCGGTATCGACACCTTCACCGCCGACGCGCTCAGCGAGAACCGCGAGGTGCTCCGGCTCTTCACCGACCTCGGCCTGCGCACCTCCCGCCGTTTCGAGGGTCCGGAGGCGCGCTGCACCATCCACCTCGACGAGGACGACACCTACCTGTCGGCCGTCGAGGCCCGCGGCCGCTCCGCCGACGTGGCGAGCCTCAAGCCGCTGCTGTGCCCGGACGCGGTCGCCGTCATCGGCGCGGGCCGCACCCCCGGCTCGGTCGGCCGGGCGATCCTTCACCACCTGCACTCCGGCGGCTTCACCCGTCGCCTCTTCGCGGTGAACCCGAACGTGACGTCGGTGCTCGGTGTGCCGTCCTACCCCAGCGTGCACGCCCTGCCGAAGACCCCGGACCTCGTGATCATCGCGGTGCCCGCCGCAGGCGTACCGGCCTGCGCCGAGGAGTGCGGCAAGATCGGCGTCCGTGCCCTGGTCGTCGTCACCTCGGGTCTCGACGCCGCCCAGGCGCGGGCGCTCCTGGCGGCCTGCCGCACCTACGGCATGCGCATGGTCGGCCCCAACTGCTTGGGCATCTCGCACACGGACCCGGAACTGCGCCTCGACGCCACGTTCGCCGCCGGCCATCCACGCCCCGGCAGCGCCGGAGTGGCCGCACAGTCCGGCGGCATCGGCATCGCCCTGCTCGACGGGCTGTCCCGGCTGGGCATCGGCGTGTCGTCCTTCGTCTCGCTGGGCGACAAGTACGACGTCAGCGGCAACGACATGCTCCAGTGGTGGGAGACCGACGGCCGCACCGACCTCGCCCTCCTGCACCTGGAGTCCTTCGGCAACCCCCGGGCCTTCTCCCGAACCGCCCGCAGGGTCGCCCGCCGGCTGCCGGTGCTGACCGTGGACGCGGGACGCTCACAGGAAGGCCGCAGGGCCGCCGCTTCGCACACGGCCGCGGCCGCCACCCCCACCATGACCCGCCAGGCGCTGTTCACCCAGGCCGGCATCACCGCCACCCGCTCGGTCGGTGAACTCCTCGAAACGACAGCGCTGTTGTACTCCCAGGCGCTCCCCGAAGGGACGCGCGTCGCGATCGTCACCAACGCGGGCGGGGCGGGCGTTCTGGCCGCCGACGCCTGCGCCGAGGCGGGCCTTACCCTGCCGCCGTTCACGCCCAGGGCCGTCGACGAGCTGGCCACCGTCCTGCCGGACGGCGCGTCCTTCGGCAATCCCCTCGACGCCACGGCCGCGGTGAGCGAGGAAGAACTCAGGCGGTGCGTCGACCGGCTCGTCGGCAACCCGGGCGTCGACGCCGTGCTGGTGGTCCTGGTCCCGACGGCGGTCGCCGCCGCCACCGGCGACGACCTCGTCCGGGCCCTCACCCGGGCGCCCGGCCGCCGGACCAAGCCCGTCGTCGCCGTGCGCCTGGAGCAGGACCTTCCGGTGAAGTTGCTGCCCGCGCTCGAAGACGGCACGATCCCCAGCTACGCCGAACCGCAGGCGGCCGCTTGCGCGCTGGCCCACGCGGCCCGCCGCGCGGCCTGGCTGTCCCGCCCGGCCGGCACCGTCCCGGCCCTCGACGACATCGACACCGAACAGGCCCGGACGCTGGCCGACGCCTACCTCGACGCCCACCCCGACGGCGGCTGGGCGGACCCGCGGACCTGCGCCGACCTGCTCGCCTGCTACGGCATCCCGCAGATCCGCTGGGCCTGGGCCGAGACGGAGGACGACGCCGTGCGCGCCGCCGAACGACTGCGCGGTGCCGACGGCAGGGTGGTGATGAAGGCCCACTGGCCGGGCATCCTCCACAAGAGCCAGGAACGCGCGATCCATCTCGACCTGCACGGTGAACACCAGGTCCGGGCCGCCTTCCGCGACCTGGAGACCCGCTTCCACGGCCTGCTGACCGGAGTGGTGCTCCAGCCGCTCGCCGATCGCGGCACCGAACTGTTCGCAGGTGTCGTCCAGGACGAGGTCTTCGGCCCGCTGGTCCTGTTCGGGCTCGGAGGTACGGCCACGGAGGTGCTCGCCGACCACGCGGCCAGGCTCGCTCCGCTCACCGACCACGACGTGCACGACCTGATCACCGCCCCGCGCTGCGCGCCCCTGCTGTTCGGCACGAACGGCGCCGGGCCGGTCGACCTGGAGCGCCTGGAACAGCTGTTGCTGCGGCTGTCCCGGATGGCGGAGGACCTGCCGCAGCTGGCCGAGGCCGACTTCAACCCGGTGCTCGCCGCACCCGGCGGGGTCACCGTGCTCGACGCACGGCTCCGTCTGCTGCCGCGCCACGCCAAGGACCCTTATCTGCGCCGGCTGCGCTGAAGCCGAGGAGGGAACAGACATGAAGCACGACAAGGTGGGCTCCGTGATGACCACGACGTCGTCCACGCCACCTACGCCACCCCGTTCAAGGAAGTCGCGCGGCTCCTCGCGGACCACCGGATCAGCGGACGGCCGGTGCTCGACGACGACAAGGTCATCGTGGTCATCTCCGAGACGGACCTGATGGTGCGCCAGGCGGCCGCCCCGGTCCCCTTCGCGAACAAGCGGCGCACGCCGCCGCTCGGACAGCTGACCCGCGGTGCCCGGCGGCAGGCCGGCAAGGCCGGGGCCCGCATCGCCGGGGAACTGATGACCGAACCTCCGGTCACGGTGCACGCCGAGGACACCATCGTCGAGGCAGCCCGCACGATGGCCGCGCGGCACGTGGAACGCCTCCCCGTCCTCGATGTGGAGAACCGGCTGGTCGGCATCGTCACCCGCCGCGACCTGCTGACGGTGTTCCTCCGCCCGGACGCGGAGATCCGCACGGAAGTCGTCGACGAGGTACTGGTGCGTGCCCTGTGGCTGTCGCCCCGCACCGTCGGGGTCTCCGTCACCGAAGGTGTCGTCACGCTCACCGGCCATATGGAACGCAGGACCGAGACCGAGATCGCCGTCTCCATGACCTGCCAGATCGACGGCGTGGTCGACGTGGTCGACAAGCTGACCTACCGCCTCGACGACGCCGGCATCCGTGCGGAGCAGGCCCTGCACGGCGCGGCCGACGACTGGCTGCGCGGACTGTGAGAGGAGGCATGTGGCCATGACGGGCACCGTGCTGGTCACCTACGGGACCACGAACGGATCCACGGCACAGATCGCGGAGACCGTCGCGGCCTTCCTGCGCAAGGACGGCCTGACGGCGGAGACCCGCTCGGCCGGAGCCGTCACCGACCTGACGCCCTACGGCGCGGTCGTGGTCGGCGGCGCGCTGTACGCCGGCCGCTGGCACAAGGACGCCCGGCGCTTCGTGCGCCGCCACCGCCGCGCGCTCGCGAAGCGGTCGCTGTGGTTCTTCAGCAGCGGCCCGCTCGGCCTCCGTCGCCGGCTCCGGGGACATCCCGCCGGTGCGCGGGGTGCGGCGCGCGATGACGGAACTGGGCGTCCGGGGCCACGCCACCTTCGGCGGCTGTCTGGAGGAGGGTGCCAAGGGCTGGTTGGCGCAGCGGATCCTTCGCTCGGGAAATGGCGGGGACTTCCGGGACTTCGCGGCGATCGAGGCCTGGGCGGCTCGAGTCGCCGGGGAGTTGCGGGGAGGCGAGGCGGACGACGAGTGAGAGGTGAGAGACGTCAGAGAGCGGTGCCGATCATGGTCAGCGCGGCCTCCGCGGAGCAGGGGGGCAGCGCCTCGGCCGGGGGCGAACAGCCTGACGTCCTCCAGGACCGGTACCCCGGCGTGCCTCGCTCGCCACGGGCGAGGCACATCCGCCAGGAACTGGACCTGCTGGTCCTCCCAGGCGGCACGGTCCACGTCGGGGACGCCGACGGGCACAGTCGAAGGCGAAGTCGATCTCGGCCCGCGCTGGATCGAGGGACGAGCGGGGGGTTTCCGTGCGCCGTCTCCCGCGGACGATCGTCGTGGCACAGGTGCCATCGCTCAGCCCGTCCGGTGTCCCCACCGCGGTCCGACGAGATCCCACTCCCGCCCCCACTGTGCCATCCGCCGTTCGTCCAGCCGCCAACGGGCGACGGCTCCCGCACCCAGTGCGGCGCCCGCCACGGCGGCCACGGCCAGCGCCCCCAGAACCCCTGCCTCGATGGCCGCCTCCGTCGCGTCCGGCGGTTCGGCGACCAGGCGTCCCCGGCCGTCCTCCCAGACCATGACCGAAGTCCCTGCGCCCAGGTCCGCGTCCACCCGGGTCAGGCCGGTGCGGAAGGATCGGTCGGGCGCCGTCCACGGCACCCTGGCCATCCTGCGCTCGTCGGTCACCCCACCGGTGCCGGTGCTCTTCGGAACGCCCGTGAGCAGTACCGCCTGGACGGGTCGGCGATCGGCCCGCTGCTGTGCGAACACCTGGTCCGCGGCCCGGGCCGTCACCACGCCGGCGACGGCACCGCCCACCGCGATGAACGCCCACACGGCCAGGACGATCCAGGCCTCGACGATGTCGTCGTGCCGCCGCAGCGGGTTGTCCTGCCACCGCCACAGCCGCTTCTTCCCGCTCTTGGCTCCGCGCATCGGACCGTACCCCCTCCTCGTCGTCGTGGTGACGTTTCCGAAGGTGGCAGCCGGTGTGCCGGCCGGGTATGGGCCGGACAGGGGCCGCCGCAGGGCCGCTCGGACTCAACTTGCGAGAGGGACAAGGCCGTTCAGCCCTCCCGCGCTGTCGAGGCCGGCGGCCGGGGTGGCGTGCGGGACGGCTCGAAGGCGCTGTCCTGCCCCGTGCGGCACGCGGCGGGGGCCGGACGGCCCAAGCGCGTCCTCGCAAGCCGGGACAGGATGGATCTGCGGGGCAATCCGGCGTCTTCCCGGCGTCCGTCGGTCCCCGGCCCCGCAGCGGACCAAGGACGGTGAGCGCGACATGAAAGCCTTCGTCTTCCACGGCCCCGGGCAGTCGGCCTGGGAAGAGGTCCCCGACCCCGCCGTCAAGGAGCCCACCGACGTCGTCGTACGCGTGGACGCCGTCACGATCTGCGGGACGGATCTGCACATCCTCAAGGGCGACGTCCCCGAGGTCCTTCCCGGCACGGTCCTGGGCCATGAGGCCGTCGGCGAGATCGTCGAGGTCGGCGGCGACGTGCAGACCGTACGGCCGGGCGACCGGGTGCTGGTCTCCTGCATCACCTCCTGCGGGCGCTGCTCCTACTGCCGGGAGCGGATGTACGGCCAGTGCCGGGGCGGCGGAGGCTGGATCCTCGGCCACCTGATCGACGGCACCCAGGCCGAGTACGTCCGCGTCCCGCACGCCGACCTGTCCGTCCACGCACTGCCCGGCGCGCTCGACAGCAGGGACGCGGTGCTGCTCGCGGACATCTTCCCCACCGCTTACGAGGTGGGCGTGCTGAACGGGCGGGTGCGCCCCGGCGACACTGTCGCCGTCGTCGGTGCCGGTCCCATCGGACTCGCGGCGATCGCCACGGCCCGCCTGTTCTCACCCGAGCGGATCATCGCGGTGGACCTGGCCCCGGCCCGGCTGGAGGCTGCCCACCGGTTCGGCGCCGATGCCGTGGCCGACGTCCATGAGGCCCCCGCGCAGCTGGTTGCCGACCTGACCGACGGGCTGGGCGCGGACGTGGTGATCGAGGCGGTCGGAGTGCCCGAGAGTTTCGAGCTGTGCACCCGGATGGTGCGGCCCGGCGGTCACGTCGCCAACATCGGCGTGCACGGCAGGCCGGCCACCCTGCACCTCGAAGACCTGTGGATCAAGGACGTGACCATCACGACCGGCCTGGTGGACACCCACTCCACACCGACCCTGCTGCGGATGGCCGCCGCCGGCCGGCTGCCCACCGCGCAGATGGTCACCCATACCTTCCCGCTGAGCCGTATGGAGGAGGCGTACGACGTCTTCCGTCGGGCCGGTGAGACCGCCGCACTGAAGGTGGTGCTCGGCGGGGTCCAGCACGAGCTGGCCGTCCCCGCGGCCTGACGGGAGGACGGGACAGGGGACGGCCGAACAGGTGGGGCCGGGCGAGGCCGACCGGACCGGCGACGTGTTCAGCGAGGGAGTACCTCGTGACCGGCCGCTCAGCCGTCGTCGCCGACGAGGGCGATGCCCGTCACCAGGTCGGGGCGGATCCGGACCGCGTCTTCCATGTTCCTGTTCAGCCATGGACGCAACAGTTGCTCATAGCGGGCGAGTTCGCGTGGATCGGTCACCAGGCGTGCGTAGCCGGTGACCACCACGCTCCAGCCCAGGTGGGTGTCGGGATCGATGATGTCCGCTTCGTAGGCGACCACGACCCCGGCGCCGTCGGCCTGCCGGGTGCGGGAGGTCAGGGCGGCGCTCTCGTGGGTGCGGATGACGATGTCGCCGTCGACCAGCACATGGTTGACGGGGCGGACGGTGGGCAGCGCCTGCCGGGTGAAGACGATCCGTCCCAGGGAGACCGAGCCCAGCAGCCGCAGCGCCTCCGCGCTGTCGAGCTCGACGCTCCTGCGCGCATTCGTCGAAGGGGCGGGTGCGCTGTCGTCGTTCGCCATGTCGGGCTTCCGTCGGTGAGTCGTCCCTCGGCGCGGCGGACATGCCTCGCCGAGACGGTGCGGAGTGGTGGTACGGGCGGAGCGGCACCGCAGGGGATCGGTGCCGCTCCTGACCCAACTCTCTCCCCGGCCGCGCTGCGGCGCAGGTGCCGTTGGTCCCGCGTCCTGGGCCGATCGGCCCTTACGTGGCGGACCGGCTGCCGTCGTCCGATCCCGCGGGCCCGCCGCGCCACGGCGGCGGCGCGGCCGACCTGCGGGCCGTGTCCGTGCGGTGCGCCTCCGCCTCCGCACGGGCCCGCACCCTGTCCTCCAGCCGGTCCCCGAGTTCGTGGGCGGTGGGCTCCTCCGCGTGCACGACGACCACGGTCCCGGCCACCAGGAGCCGGGCCGTGGCCGACCACGGCCGCCGGACGTGCGGTGCGGCGGCCCGGACGACGGTCAACGTGCCCTCGGCGGGAGGGAGTCCGAGCCGCTCGAAGGCCGCGTCGACCTTCGAGCGGACATGGCCGAGCGCTTCCTCGTCCACCTCGCCCTGGGCCCGCATGCGTACGGCGTCCCTGATGGTCATGTGCGCCACGTCCTTTCGATTCTTTCGCTCACTGTGAGGGGTGTTCACCGGCTGTCGCTGACGCCGGTCGTCTCGGGAAGGGCGGCCCGTCCGGCCTCCAGCCGGGCCACCGGGACACGGAAGGGCGAGCAGGAGACGTAGTCCAGTCCCGCCTCGTGGAAGAAGTGCACCGACTCGGGGTCGCCGCCGTGTTCGCCGCACACGCCGATCTCCAGGTCGGGACGCGCCGCACGGCCCTCGTCGACGGCGATCCGGACCAGCCGGCCCACGCCCTCGCGGTCGATCGTCTCGAACGGCGAGGCGGCGAAGACGCCACGGTCGAGGTAGGCGGAGAAGAACGCAGCCTCGACGTCGTCGCGCGAGAAGCCCCAGGTGGTCTGGGTCAGGTCGTTCGTACCCAGCGAGAAGAACCTGGCCTCCGCGGCGATCCGGCCCGCCGTGAGCGCGGCCCGGGGCAGCTCGATCATGGTGCCCACCGGGCAGGCGAGCGGTATGCCGGACTCCTCGGCCACCTCGCCCAGGACACGTTCCACTTCTTCGCGGGCGAACCGGAGTTCCTCCACGGCACCCACCAGCGGCACCATGATCTCCGCCTTCGGAGCGCCGCCGGCCCGGGTACGCGCCACCACCGCCTCGGCGATCGCCCGCACCTGCATGGCGACCAGGCCGGGGACCACCAGTCCCAGGCGCACACCGCGCAGCCCGAGCATCGGGTTCTGCTCGTGCATCCGGTTCATCGCGGCCAGCAACTCCGAGTCGTACGCGTCCGGTTGCTCGCCCCGGGCCTCGGCGGCGCCGACGCGTACGGCGAGTTCGGTGCGGTCCGGCAGGAACTCGTGCAGCGGCGGGTCCAGTAGCCGAATGGTGACCGGCAGTCCGTCCATCGCGGCCAGGATGCCGGTGAAGTCGTCCCGCTGGAGCGGCAGCAGTGCCGCGAGCGCCCGGTCGCGGTCCGCGTCCGTGCGGGCCAGGATCATGTCCTCGACCAGCTTGCGCCGCTCGCCGAGGAACATGTGCTCGGTACGGCACAACCCGATGCCCTGAGCACCGAACCGGCGGGCGCGAGCCGCATCCTCGGGCGTGTCCGCGTTGGCCCGGACCGCCAGGCGCCGTACCGAGTCGGCCTGTTCCAGCGCGCGGGCGACCGCCGCGACGACGCCGTCCGACTGTTCACCGGTCTCCAGGTACCGCATCGCGGCGGAGGCGACCAGCGGGACCGCTCCCGCGTACACCGCGCCGGAGGAGCCGTCCACCGAGACGACCGTGCCCTCCTCCACGACGGTGCCGTCGGGCGCGGTGAAGCGGCGTGCCTCGGTGTTCACGGCGAGCTGCTCCGCGCCGCACACGCACACCCTGCCCAGCCCGCGGGCGACGACCGCGGCGTGACTGGTCTTGCCTCCGCGGCTGGTCAGCACCGCCTGGGCGGCCAGCATGCCGGGCAGGTCGTCCGGGGTCGTCTCCTGCCGGACCAGCACCACCCGCTCACCGGCGGCGGCCCGCCGCACCGCCTCGGCCGAGTCGAACACGACCGCGCCGACCGCCGCGCCCGGAGAGGCGGGGATGCCGTGGACGAGGGCGGTGCCGGTCGCCGCGCTGTCGAAACGCGGGAACATCAGCCGGGCCAGTCCCTCGCCGCTCACCCGGGCGAGCGCCTCGTCCGGGGTGATGAGCCCCTCCTCGGCCAGCTCGGCGGCGATGGCGAACGCGGCCTCGGCGGTGCGCTTGCCGACCCGGGTCTGCAGCATCCACAGCCGGCCGCGCTCGATGGTGAACTCGATGTCGCACAGGTCCCGGTAGTGCCGCTCCAGGGTCTGCATGTGGTTGCGCAGCTGCCGGTAGGCGGCCGGGTTCAGCCGCTCCAGGTCGGCCAGCGGCACGGTGTTGCGGATGCCGGCGACCACGTCCTCGCCCTGGGCGTCGGCCAGGTAGTCGCCGTACAGACCGGGGCGGCCGGTGGCGGGGTCGCGGGTGAAGGCGACGCCGCTGCCGGAGTCGGGGCCCAGGTTGCCGAAGACCATGCACTGCACGGTGACGGCGGTGCCCAGGTCGTCGGGGATGTGCTCACGGCGGCGGTAGACGCGGGCACGCTCGCCGTTCCAGGAGCGGAAGACGGCGAGGACCGCCAGGCGCAGCTGCTCGGCGGGGGACTGAGGGAAGTGCCGTCCGGTCTCGTCGAGGATCAGGCGCTTGTACGTGTCCACCAGCCACGCGAGGTCGCTCGCCTCGAGATGGACGTCGTCCGGGGCGTCGCGGGCCTCCCTGAGCAGGCCGATGGCCTCTTCGAAGAGGGCCGGGTCGACGCCCATCACCGTGCTGCCGAACATCTGGACGAGCCGCCGGTAGGAGTCCCAGGCGAACCGCTCACTGCCGGACGCTTTGGCCAGACCCTGCACCGTGTCGTCGTTCAGGCCGATGTCCAGGACCGTCTCCATCATGCCCGGCATGGAGAACCGGGCGCCGGAGCGCACGGACAGCAGCAACGGGTCGTCCCGCTGCCCCAGCGACCGCCCGGCGGCGGCCTCCAGACCCGACAGGTGCCGGGCGATCTCCTCGGTCATGCCCTCCGGCTCGGCTCCGGTGGCCAGAAAGGCCCGGCAGGCCTCGGTGGTCACGGTGAAACCGGGCGGGACCGGCAGGCCCAGCCGGGTCATCTCGGCCAGGTTCGCACCCTTGCCGCCGAGCAACTCGGCCATGTCACGGCCGCCCTCGGCGAAGTCGTACACGTATCGGACCATGACACCGGTCTCCTCCGTCTTGCTCAGGGCTGGTTTCAGCTCAAGCGTCGATCGGCCGGGGCCGCTGGGGCAGATGCTGTCCGTCCCCATCGGAGGGCCGACCGGCCCACCTGGACCCGACCCGTTCGAGTCGGAAGGATCTGGAGATCCGCGGTGGAAGGCTCCGAAGCGGCTCGCGCACGGCTGCCACAGCTCAGGCTCGACGACGAGCCGCTACAGCACGTTCGCCCGCTCCGTCCGGCTGCCGTGGGTGCCAGGGGCGACGAGGCGACGGCGGAGTACAAGGACGGTGTCCTGACCATCCTCGTGCGGACGGGCTGACTCGGGGTGACGCCCCACCGCACGAGGTGTGCGTGGCCCGCGCTCACCGCCCGGCTGCGCGGCCGGCGGCCGCACCGCACCACGCCACTGATCCCGTATCCGCGCGTGCCGGCCGACCCCCGCGCACCACTGAACCCGAAGGTCCCGGTGCCGCGCACAGGAAGCGGGCGGCACCGGGCCTGCGGCGCCGTGGCGGCGGCCTCGATCCGCGGCCACCCCGCCCGCAGAGGCTGAGCGGGTACGCCAACGGGCCGAGTGGCCCCTCCTGCCGGCGGGCTGCCGGTGCGAAGGTGGATGGGGATCCACTGCCGCGCGAGGTGGCAGTCCGAGGAAGGCGGTGGGGACGATGACACTTCCCCTGGTCGCAGGCGTCGACGGATCGGACGGCAGCCTGCAGGCGGTCGACTGGGCGGCGGCCGAGGCCGCCCGCCACGACGCCCCGCTACGGCTGGTGTACGCGTCCCTGTGGGAGCGCTACGAGAGCGGCATCCCCGGGGTCGGTGAGGAGCGCCCTTCCGAACGTGTGCTGGCCGAGCACATCGTCGCCTCGGCGGCGGACCGCGCGGCCCGGCGCGCCCCGGACGTGAAGGTCACCACCGACATCCTTCCCGAGGACGCGGTCGACGCCCTCCTGCACGAGGGCAACAACGCCTCCCTGGTCGTCACCGGATCGCGGGGCCGCGGCGAGCTGAAGGGACTGCTCCTCGGCTCGGTCGGCCTGGCGGTCGCGGGCCGGGCACACTGCCCGGTCATCGTGGTCCGCGGTGACAAGGCGGGCCTGGCAGGCACCCATGAACGGATCCTGCTAGGCGCCGGCGACCCGGAGACCGGCGGTGCGGCCGCGCGTTTCGCCTTCCGCGAGGCGGCGGTGCGCGGATGCACCCTGGACGTGGTCCGCGCCTGGCGTCGTCCCATGACGGCGGAGGAGCCTGCCCGGGAAGCCGAGCCGCAGGCCTCGGCCCTGCTCGACGGTCTGCTGCGCGAACCCATGGCCGAGTACCCGGACGTCCGGGTACGCACCGTGACGGTCGAGGGCCCGGCCCACCGGATCCTGGCGAACCGCTCGGCAGCCGCCGACCTCGTCGTTCTGGGCGCCCGTCGCCGGAGCGGCCACCGCGGCCTGCAACTCGGCCGGGTCGTCCACGCCCTGCTGCACCAGGCGGACTGCCCGGTCGCCGTCGTACCGCAGACAGTGTGATCGTCGTATCCGGTGCACTGGTGGGGGGTGCCGATGACCGCTCGGGACCACGGCTGTTCACCCGGCGGCTGCGGCTGCGGCTGCACGGTGCCGCCGAACGTCGTACTCGACCTCGGAGAAGAGCCGGCCGTGAGGGGAGTACCGCAGTGACGTGGGAGTACGGCGGCTACGTGCCCGCCGACGAGCGGCTCAGGGAGTCGCTGTGCACGCTCGGGAACGGCTACTTCGCCACCCGGGGCGCACTGCCCGAGTGCGCGGCGGACGACGTGCACTACCCCGGCACCTACGTCGCCGGCTGCTACGACCGGCTGACCACGGACGTCGCCGGACACCGGGTCGAGAACGAGGACATGGTCAACCTCCCGAACTGGCTGCCACTGCGATTCCGGCTCTCCGGTGGGGACTGGCTCACCCCGGACACCGCACCCGTGCTGGACCACCGTCAGATCCTGCACCTGGGCGCCGGGGTGCTGGAGCGCCGGACCCGCTACCTGCTCGGAGCCGGGCGGGTGCTGTACGTCCGCCAGAGACGACTGGTCCACATGGGGGACCCGCATCTCGCGGTCCTGCGAACCGAGTTCACCGCCGAGGGCTTCGCCGGCGAACTGGAGATCGAGGCGGCGCTCGACGGGGACGTCCGCAACGCAGGGGTGCCCCGCTACCGGGACCTGGACGGCCGCCACCTGGCCCGCGTACGCACCGGTACCGCCTCTGCGGACACGGTGTGGCTGCGCTGCCGCACCCGCACCTCGGACATCCGGATCGCCCTGGCCGCACGACTCATCGCGGACACCCCGGTCTCGGACGGAAACGGCCCCTTGAGAGCCGTCCAGCGGCTGAGCCTGCCGCTGACGCCCGGTCGTACCCGCACCGTCGACAAGACCGTCGCCCTGCACACCTCCCGCGACCCCGCGATCGCCGACCCCCTGGGGGCCGCCGTCGGCCGGATCGGCGACGCTCCCGGATTCGACGCGCTGCTGAACACCCATCGGAATGCCTGGGACCAACTGTGGCGCCGGACCGCCCTCGACGTCCCCGGGAAGGCGGGCCGCATCCTGCGGCTGCATCTCTTCCACGTGCTGCAGACGCTCTCCCCGCACACCGCCGACCTGGACGTCGGTGTGCCGGCGAGGGGGCTGCACGGCGAGGCCTACCGCGGGCATGTCTTCTGGGACGAGCTGTTCGTGCTGCCGTTCCTCAACCTGCACTTCCCCGAGGTCTCCCGCGCCCTGCTCCGCTACCGGCACCGGCGCCTGGACCGGGCCTGTGCCGCCGCCCGCGCGATCGGCCGGCGCGGCGCGATGTACCCGTGGCAGAGCGCCGCCGACGGACGCGAGGAGTCGCAGTCGCTGCACCTCAACCCGCGATCGGGACGCTGGCTGCCGGACCACTCGCACCTCCAGCGGCACGTCGGCTCCGCGGTCGCCTACAACGTGTGGCGGTACTGCGAGGCGAGCGGTGACACCGAGTTCCGGCACACCAAGGCCGCCGAGATGCTCCTGCAGATCGCCCGGTTCTGGGCGGACTCGGCCACCTGGGACGACCACCTCGAACGGCACCGCATCCGCGGCGTGGTCGGTCCCGACGAGTACCACGACGCCTACCCCGGTGCCCGGGAACCCGGCCTCGACGACAACGCGTACACCAACGCCAGCGCCGCCTGGGTCCTCACCCGCTCCCTGGAACTGCTGGACACCCTGCCCGAACCGCGCCGCCGCGAACTCACCGAACGCACGGGCCTGGAAGACGCCGAACTCCAACGGTGGGAGCACGTGTCCCGCTCGCTCCACATCCCCTTCCACGACGGCGTCATCAGCCAGTTCGAGGGCTACGGCGGCCTGGCCGAACTCGACTGGGACGGCTACCGCGAGCGGTACGGCGACATCCGCCGTCTGGACCGGATCCTGGAGGCGGAGGGGGACACCGTCAACCGCTACAAAGCCTCCAAACAGGCCGATGTCCTGATGCTCGGCTACCTCTTCTCGCCTGCCGAACTCCGCATAATCTTCCGGCAGTTGGGCTACGAACTCGACGAGGGGACCTGGACGCGCACGGTCGACCACTACCTGCGCCGCACCAGCCACGGCTCCACCCTCAGCGGCCTGGTCCACGGCTGGATCCTGGCACGTGCCCGACGCGCGGACGCCTGGACGTTCGTCCAGGAGGCCCTGCGCGGCGACATCGCCGACGTCCAGGGCGGCACCACCGGAGAGGGCATCCACCTGGGTGCCATGGCGGGCACCCTCGACCTCGTGCAGCGCGGGCTGACCGGGCTGGAGACCCGCGAGGGAGCGCTCTGGTTCGACCCGGTGCCGCTGCCTGAGCTGTCGTCGTACGGTATGTCCCTTCGCTATCGCGGGCATTGGGGTGTACGGCTGCGGCTGACGCGCGGACGGCTGGAGGTCACCGTGCCGTCGTCCGACGAGGCGCCGATCGACATCCGGCTGCCGGACCGTGCGGTGTGCGTCGAGCCCGGGGACACCTGTGCGCTGGTGCTCCCGGACCACGGCTCTCGCCCCGGGCACGGACCGACCGGCCCCGGGTGAGACCCGGGCGGCCCCTGCCCGCCGACGGCTCGCCGCGTGACGCTGGTAGCGGGAGAAACCCCTTACCAGGAGGTGTCGCCATGGTGCCGTGTGTCGTCGCCGGAGTCGACGGGTCCGAACAGAGTCTGGCCGCTGCCGAATTGGCGGCCCGTGAGGCGTTGCGGCGTGAACTGCCTTTGCGGCTGGTGCACGTCTGGGACTGGCATCCGCGCCGGCAGGACGGCGCCATCGCCACCGCCGCACAACGCCACCTGGCCCGGCGGGCGTTGCGGCAGGTCGAGGAACGGGTGCGTGCCGCGTGCCCGGACGTCCGGGTTCAGGACGAGCAGGTGGACGGCCCGGTCGTCCCGGCCCTGGTCAAGGCGGCCGAGCGGGCGGAGTTGCTGGTGCTGGGCTCGCGCGGACTGAGCGGCTTCACCGGTTTCCTGGTCGGCTCGGTAGCCCTGGGCGTGGTCGCCGAGGCCACCCGTCCCGTCGTCCTGGTCCGGGCGGACGAGGTCGCGGCAGACGAACACCTCCCGGCGGCCGACGGCACCGCCTCCACGCGCACCGGCTACCGGGACGTCGTCCTCGCCGTCGACGTCGCCGACGCCTGCGACGAGGTCATCGAGTTCGCCTTCGAGGCGGCCCGGGTGCGTCATGCCCGGCTGCGCGCCGTGTACGCCTGGCACCCGCCCGTTCCGCTCGGCCTCGGCCCCGGCGAGATCGGCCTCGTCGACGACCCGCGGCAGGCCGAGGAGCGGCTGGGCTTCCTCAAAGCCGTGCTCCGGGTGTGGCGCGACAAGTACCCGGACGTGGACGTGTTGGAGACAGTCGCCGAGGACAAGGCCTCGACGGTCCTGGTCCGGGCGGCCACCGGGGCAGGCCTGCTCGTTGTCGGCCACCGGCTCGCCGAGCGGCCCGTGGGCCCGCGCACCGGACCGGTCACCCATGCCGCGATCCACCACGTCGGCTGCCCGGTGGCTGTCGTCCCGCACACCTGAGGCGGCTCGCGGGCTCGGTCCTGCCGCCTGGCGCGGGTGCAACTCGTCGCGCAGCGTGGAGGAGGGGCCGGCGCACTGCTCGGCTCCGTCAGCCGGCCGGTGTCGCCGCACGCTACCTGCTCTGTCGTGGTGGTGCGCGCCGAACAGGAGTGACACGGGGCCCGGTTACTGGAACGCGGCGTGGATCTCCTGCTCGGTGGCCTCGTGCGAGACGAGCAGGACTTCGTCACCCGGCCGCAGCTCCACCTCCGGGCCGGGGACCGTCGGCCGTCCGTCGCGTACGACCGTGGCGACGACGGTGCCGGCGGGCAGGTCGATCTCACCCAGGGGGCGCCCGGCCGCCCTGGACTCCGCGGTGATCGCGGTCTCGATGACCGCGACGCCCGCCTTGCTGAGCCTCAGCAGCGCGACGGTGTCCGTTGCGCCGGTGGCCTCCTCGATGAGGGAGACCAGCGGGGTGGCGGCCGGCACCGCCACGTCCACGCCCCACCGCAGATCGAAGAGCCAGGCGTTCTCCGCGTCGTTGACCCGGGCCGCCACCCTCGCCACGCCGAACCGCCGCTTGGCGAGCAGACCGATGACCAGGTTGTCCTCGTCGCGGCCGGTGGCGGCGATGAGGACGTCGGCGGTGCGGGTCCCCGCGCGGGCGAGCAGACCGGGCTCGGAGGCGTCTCCGGCCAGCAGCCGCACCTGGGCCATGCCGTCCAGTTCCGCCAGCCGGTCCTCGTCGCGCTCGACGAGGGTGACGTCGTTGCGCGCGGCGGACAGCACCTGGGCGATCTGGGTGCCGAGGCGGCCCGCGCCGGCGATCAGGACCTTCATGTTCCCAGCTCCTTGTCCAGGAAACCGCGCAGCCTGCCGAGCGCGGTCGCGGCGACGGCGAAGGTGACCAGGTCACCGGGTTCGGCCGGGAGACCGTGGGCGGGCATCAGAGAGTGGCCCGCGCGGGTGATCTCCACGACCCGGATCTCGCCGTCGACGTCGAAGCCGGTCACCGGCCGGCCGGCGAGGTAGGGCGGCAGCTCGGAACGGACGAGGAGCGTCTCGCCGTTGCCGAAGACGAGTTCGGGGGTGAGGTGGCGGTGCAGCAGCATCTGGTGGATGCGGCTGACGGCCCAGCGGACGCTGGAGACCGCCGGGATGCCCAGGTCCCGGTAGATCTCGGCGCGGCGCGGATCGTGGACACGGGCGAGGACGATCGGGACCCTGTAGGTCTCCTTCGCTGTCCGCGCGCTCACGAGGTTGGCGTTGTCGGTGGAGGTGACCGCGACGAAGGCGTCGGCACCGTCGATGCCGGCCGCCTCCAGGACCGGGCGGCCGAAGCCGTTGCCGACGTGGAAGGTGCCGGGGAAGCCCGCCGGCAGCAGCCGGTCCGCCGTGGGCCGCCGGTCCACCAGCCGTACGTCGTGTCCCTCCGCGGCGAGCTGCGCGGCGAGGGTGGCCCCCACCCGGCCGCAGCCCACGATGACGACTCTCATCGTGTTCCTCCCTTCACGGCCGCGGGGCGGCGCCGCAGCAGCCACTTCCGGCATTCCTCGGCGGCCAGCAGCAGGACACCGAAGGCGGCCAGGACCGCCCAGTCGGCGGCGGTCAGCGGGGCGGTGCCGAAGACCGCCTGGAACGGCGGCGCGTAGCTGACGGCGGCCATGAAGGCGATGCCGAAGCCGCCCGCGGCCAGCAGCCAGGGGTTGCTCAGCAGCCCGGCCCGGAACACGCTCTGCCGGTCGGTGCGCACCGCGAGGGCGTTGAAGAACTGACTCACGACGATGCCCGCCTGGACCATGGTGATCGCCTCCCGGTAGACGGGGGTGTCCTTGGTGAAGTCCGCGTAGGGGATGCCGGAGGCCTGGATGTGCCAGAAGAACACGGCGCACACGCCGAGCGCCTGGATGCCGCCGAGGAAGAGGATGCGCCCCATGACGGCCGCCGAGAACAGCCGTTCCCGGCGCGGCCGCGGTGGGCTGTCCATCACGTCGGGCTCCGCGGGTTCGGCGCCGAGCGCCAGCGCCGGCAGCACGTCCGAGCCCAGGTCGATGGCGAGGACCTGGACGGCGGTGATCGGCACCAGCGGGAAGCCGACGAAGGTGGCCGCGAGGATCGGCACCAGTTCGGCGATGTTGTGGCTGAACAGGTAGATCAGGAACTTGCGGATGTTCCGGTAGACCGAACGGCCCAGCCCCACCGCGGTGCTGATGGACGCGAACGAGTCGTCCAGCAGCACCATCACCGCCGCCTCCCGGGCGACGTCGGTGCCGGAGGCGCCCATGGCCACCCCGATGTCCGCGTGCTTGAGCGCGGGGGCGTCGTTGGCGCCGTCTCCGGTGACGGCGACGACCTCGCCCCGCCGCTGGAACGCCGTGACCACCCGCATCTTGTGCTCGGGGCTGACCCGGCACAGCAGCAGCTCGGCCGAGCCCGCCAGCAGCGCGTCCAGCCCGCCGTCGTCCAGCGCGTCGAGCTGCGCGCCCGTCACCACGGTCGGGTCGGGCGCGCGCACGATCCCGACCCGGCGGGCGACGGCCTCCGCCGTCAGCGGATGGTCGCCGGTGACCATGACAACACGGATCCCGGCCCGTCGGCACGCGTCCACCGCGTCCCGCACCTCCGGCCGCGGCGGGTCGTACATCCCGGCCAGCCCCCGCAGCGTCAGCCCCGACTCCACGTCACCGATCGGCGGGCGCGGCCCGGAGACCCGGCGCGAGGCGACCGCCAGCACCCGCAGCCCCTCCCCGGCCATGCCGTCCGCGGCGGCGGCCACCTCGGCGCGGGCGGCGTCGGTCAGCGCGACCGGCACGCCGCCCCGGTCGACGGCGGTGCAGCGGGCCAGCAGTTCGAGCGGTGCGCCCTTGACGTACGCGACGTACGTGCCGTCGGTGTCGCGGTGCACGGTGCTCATCAGCTTGCGCACCGAGTCGAAGGGGTACTCCGCCACCCGGGGTGTACGAGCCTCCTCGCCCGCCGGATCCAGGCCCGCCTTCCGGGCGGCCACCACCAGGGCGCCCTCGGTGGTGTCGCCCAGCACCCGCCACCCGTCCCGCCCGGCCGGCGGCACCAGCCGGGCGTTGCCGCACAGCGCCGCCGCCCGCAGCAGCTCCCGGACGGCTGCCGCGTCGGCGACCTCGCCGTCGGGCGCGTACCCGACGCCGGTCACGGCGTGCGGCACCCCGTTCGCCCACAGTCGTACAACCGTCATCTCGGCCTGGGTGAGGGTGCCCGTCTTGTCGGTGCACACCACGCTGGTCGACCCCAGCGCCTCCACCGCCAGCAACTGCTTGACCAGCGCGTGCCGTCGGGCCATCCGGCGCACCCCGATCGCAAGGGACACCGACAGCGTCGCCGGCAGTCCCTCAGGCACCAGCGCGACCATCACGCCGAGCGCGAAGACGAACGTGTCCACGAACGGCTGCCCGCTGGGCACACGGAGCGCGAACACCACCGCCCCCGTCGCGAGCGCGACACCGGCCACCCGCCGGGCCATGGCGGCGACCTGGCGCTGCAACGGGGTCTGCTGCCTGGGCGCCGCCGCGGTGAGCCGGAAGATCCGCCCGAACTCGGTGGCGGTCCCGGTGGCGAACACGACGGCCTCGGCGGTCCCCGCCACCACGTCGGTGCCCATGAACACGCAGTTGCGCGCCTCCAGCACCGCGCCCGCCGGCACCGGGTCGACGACCCGGGCCACGGCGTCGCTCTCGCCGGTGAGGGCCGCGTTGTTGACGGCGACCTCCTGCGCGCGGACCAGCCGGCAGTCGGCCGGCACCGCGTCCCCGGCCTCCAGGACCACCACGTCACCCGGCACCAGACCCCGTGCGGGCAGCTCTCCGGGTTCACCGTCCCGCAGTACCCGGCAGGTGTGCGGCACCATCGCCTGCAGGGATTCCGCCGTGCGCTCGGCGGAGTACTCCTGCGCGAAGCCGATGCCCGCGTTCAGCAGCACCACACCGAGGATCGCCACGGCCAGCTGGAGCGTGGCCGCGTCCCGGGGCTGCCCGAGCAGGTAGGCGAGGAACGTGATCGCCGAGGCGACGAGCAGCACCACCGCGAACAGGTCGGTGAACTGCGCGAGCAGCCGTCGTCCCACCTGGCCGCGGGCCGCGCCGGGCAGCTCGTTGGCGCCGTACCGGGTCAGCCGCGCGGCGGCCTCGGCCGGGGTGAGACCACGCGGGCGGCTGTCCAGCGCGGCGAAGACGTCGGCGGCCGGGAGGGAGGGGACGGGGGAGTCGGGGCCGGGTTCCCGGGGCTGTGCCTCATCGGGCGGTGCAGCCGCGGGAAGCAGAGCGGCCGTTCCGGAGGGCGGCTCAGAGCCCATGCGGGCCTCCGCCCGCACCGTCGCGTCCGGACGGCTCCTGCAGCACGGTCCGGGCGACCGGTCCCAGCAGGTCGGCCAGCCCGCGGAAGACGTCGAGGAACAGGTCGTCGATGGTCAGCACGCCCACCACCCGGCCCAGCTCCAGGACCGGCAGCCGACGGACCCCGGTGCGGCGGAAGGTCCGGTACGCCGCCTGGAGGTCGTCGCCCGCGTCGACGGTGACGACCTGGGCCGACATGACCGCGTCCACCCCGGCATCCCGGTCCAGGCCGCCGCCCAGGCCGCGCAGGGCTATGTCGCGGTCGGTGACGATACCGACCAGCACCCCTTCGTCGTCGACGACGAGCACCGATCCGACGGAGGCCTCTGCCATCCGCCGGACCGCCTCCGCCAGTCGCACGCCCGGGGCCACCGTCACCGGCGGGGCGGTCATCGTCTCGCAGACTTTCATACGACAACTCCTCATCTTGGGGAGGGAACGACGCGGGTCAGTGCGGACGCACCGCGCCCGGGACGACGTCGAGCACCTCGTGCACCGGGCGCCGAGGGCTCGGGTGGCCCACGGGGCCGTAGCCGAGCCGGATCACCATCTGCACCTGGGCCATTCCGGAACTCGGATCGCGGGTCACCCACCGCAGCTCGGGCCAGTCCAGGGTCTGGGACACCATCGAGGCGACCAGTCCGCCTGCCGTGGCCGTGAGCAGGACCCGTTCCAGGGCCTGACCCGCGCGTAGCCAGTCCGCCGGTCCGTCGTGGCCGGTACCCAGCAGGGCGATGTGCGGAAGCTTCTCGAACACCGCCGAGCCGCGTCCGGGCACCGCGTGTCCGGCGGCGAAGTCGCGCACCGGAGTCGCCGGGCCGTACCGGCTGGGGCCGAACGCCTCGACGGGGATGCCATCCGACGCGGGGGAGGCGTCCGGTGGTCCGGTCCGGGTCCAGTGGGCCGTCTCGGCGCGCAGAGCGGGGTCGAGTGCCTCGCGGCCCTCGGCGTCCTGCACCAGTTCCAGCAGTTCCTGCACATGCCAGGCACCGGGGAAGACCAGTTGCGCGCCCTCGGCGTCCGCGGCCTCGCGCATCCGGTCCTGCAGGTCGGCCGGTATCGGCCGCTCGCTGAAGGGATGGCGGCTGGAGTGGCGCCGGGGGATCGCCGGGTACAGGCAGGCGAGGGCTTGGTCGGGCGGTCCGGTGGTGTCCAGGGCCACTTCGGCGAGCAGCGTCGGATCCGCCGGATCCGGCAGCAGCCGTACGACCGCGGTCCATCCGGCCGCCGCGGCGGCCACACGCAGGTTGAGCAGCGCGGCACCGCAGCCCACATGCAGGCCGCGGCCGTCCGGGTCGGTACGCGGCAGCGCCCGCGACACGTCGGCGTGCAGCCGCAGGACGCCCTCGGCGGACAGGTAACGGAAGCGCCAGGGCTGTGCGTTGTGCAGCGACGGCGCCGCCGTGGCGTCGGCCACGAGTGCGGTGAGCGTGTTCGCGTCCACCTGTTGAGCGGTCACGGTGACTCCCTTCGCCGGGCCCCGCTTCCAGCGTGGACGATCACCACCGAGGTGCGGCATGGGCCGCATGGACCCGGCGGGGGACCGAGTGGACCTAAGGCAGCGGCTGCTCAGGCGGCTGCCGGCGGAACGACGAGGACGGGGCAGCGGGCATGATGCAGCACGCCCTGACTGACCGAGCCCAGCAGCATGCCGGTGAAGCCACCGCGCCCCCGGGTGCCGACGACCAGACCCAGCGCGTCGGCCGAGGCGTCGGCCAGTACCTGCACAGGGTGGCCGACCACCAGTTCGTGACGCAGTTCCACCTCCGGGTAGCGGGCCTGGCGGCCGGCCACGATCTCGGAGAGCAGACGGCGAGCCTCCTCCTGTGGTTCGTGCTCGTCGAAGATCCGCAGCGGTCCCGGCTGCCACACGTATAGCGCGCGCAGTTGGGCCCCGTGCAGGGCCGCCTCCTCGAAGGCCAGGTCGACGGCGGCGGCACCGTGCTCGCTGCCGTCGACGCCGACGACGAAGTACCCGGGTTCCCGGGGAACGTGCTCCGGTTCCGGTACGACGACCACGGGACACCGTGCGTGCGCCATGACCGGTATGGCGACCGAGGCGGAGCCGAACACCTCCTGGGTCCGGCTCAGGTGCCGTGAGCCCAGGACGACGGCCGTGGCCTCGCGGCTCTGTTCGCGCAGCACCCACACCGGATCGCCCTCGGCGAGGAGAGTGTCGGTCCCGACGTCCGGCTGCCGGGCCACGACGAAGGCCGTGGCCTCGTCGAGCAGTTGCCGCCCCTCCTTGTGCAGTGCCGCGTTCCACTCCTCCCAGGAGGGCGGCACCTCCCGTCCCCGGTAGCCCCGGGTGGGCACGCCCTCGGCATGGACCACGCGCAACGGCAGCCGGCGGCGGGCCGCCTCGTCGGCCGCCCAGGTCAGCGCCGTGCGCAGGCCCGGATCCGGGGCGATCCCCACTACGATCGGGCGTCGGTCAGATGCCGTGGTCATGGCTGCCTCCGGCTGCCGGCGCGGATGTCAGATGCCTGACGCAGGCGTCCGGGCCGGGGAAGTAGAGGGTCACCCGCCCGTCGTCGGCCCAGCGCACGTCGTACGGCGGACTGCCGTCCGGATGGTGCAGCCCGACGACCTCGCCGTCCCGGGCCACGACCCCGTCCGTGGTGCCGCGTACGACGATCTCGTCGCCGACGCGGGCCTGCATGGAACCGCCGGTCGCCTCGGGACGGACGCCCGGATCAGGCTTCCTGCGCGGTGCGGGAGCGGTCATCGTCCTCGCCTCCTTCACGGCGGGGCGGGCTGCCGCCGCCGATTCCATGGAACCCCGGGTGCCGCCGGCGTGCCAGTGCCATTGGGCCCATGCCGAACGGCGGGAGCCTGGAGCCGATCGCACTGGAGTACGTGGACCTGCCGGCCATGGCGGCGATCGCCGACGACCACGGGACAGGGCTGGGCGTTCCCGCTTCCGTACGGCGCACCGCGCTCGGCTATCTGCTGGTCGTGCTGGAAAGCAACTCCGCGACACGGCTCCAGGAGGATGTCGAGGCGGCCGGCGAGCAGTTGCTCGGACTCGGCGCGCTGGACGTCTTCGTCCTGTCCGCGGCCACGGCCAGGAAGCTGGTCGAGGCCCGTGAGCGAGCCTTCTGGACGGCGAAGGCGGCCGGCGCCGACGACGTCGTGGACGTGGTCGTGCCGCGCGGGGAGCTGTCCGGCCTGCTGGTCGCCGTCCACGCGGCCGCCGAGGACACCGGGTCGCTGGTCACCGGCTGCGGTCACGCCGGCGACGGCAATGTGCACCTGTCGGTCTTCCAATCGGAGACGGAGTACGAACGCCTGGTCCCGGCCCCGCACGGCCCGGGCTCCCGGCAAGCCCGCCGGGACCTGCTTGGTGCCCGCCTCCCGTGTCGCCACCGCCGAGGACTTCACGGCCCAGCTCGCCAAGGCCCTCGCCGAACCAGGCCCCCACCTCATCGAGGCCCGTATCCCTCCGCTCTTCGGCCCGTAGTGCTCCTCATGACCGTCCGGGCGTCCGGGTGCGCCAGGCAGGCCGGGCCGCGGTTCCAGCCGTACGGCCTGTCGATGGGTCCGCGTGGCTTCACATGGGCCAGCCGATGCTCTCAGAGGTGCTCTCCCGGGGGCCGGCCATGTCCTGAACGTCGTTCGCGGCGATGTTCAGCAACTGGTGGGCGAGATCCTCCATGGCCCTGCCGGCGGCCAGTTCGTCGCCGATCTCCGGCACGTCGGTGTCCGCCGGGTTGCAGTGCGCGGCCCCGCGGCCGGTGAGTTCCGTGGTGCCGGTGTCCAGCACCACCTGTGCCTTCGTCGTCCCGCGGTCGTCCTCGAAAAGGTGGAGACGGACCTTCCACTGCTCTGTGTGCGACATCGTTCTCTCCTTGCCTCCGTCCGCTCCCGTGGTCGGCCGGCCGCATCCGCACGATGGAGCCGGGTGGCAGGCCTCCAGCAGTCGCGGGTCGGTCCCCCTGCTACCACTGTCGAACAGCGGCGGCCGTGGGTACAGGGCCGAACGGCCCCGCGGGACTTCCACTGGTACGAGGACGGCGAGCAGCGGACCACCTACGAGCGGCTGCCGGGGCCCACCCGTCGCGTCCCCCGGCCGTTGTCTAGCATCGACCCCGTTCCTCGGTCCCTCTTGGGAGGCAACGGGTGCCCGGCAGTTCGTTCGCACGGCTTCAGTACCTGGTGGAGTCACTCACCGACGACCTGGTCTTCACGATGTCCAGGGGCAGCAAGGAACTGTTCCACAGCGACATGCTGGCCTGGTACGTGGAGCACCACCCGGTGCTGGGCGAAGCGCTGTCGGACGCCTGGCAGGTGCCCGCGAGCTGCAGCGGGCCGGATCGTGTGCGCGTACGGCGGGAGTGGCGGAACCTCGATCTCGTCGTGGAGTGGCCCGGCCGCAGTCCGCTGGTGGTCGAGAACAAGGTCTTCTCGCTCCCGGACACCGGCCAGCTGGACGCCTACGCCCGCGCCAAGCTGCACGGGCTCCACCACCCCGTCCTGGTGCTGCTGAGCCTGCTCGATCCCGGGTGGCCAGGACGGTCGTGGACGACGCCGGACGGGGCGCTGTGGCGTTTTCGCGGTTACGACGAACTCGGCGCCGTACTCCGCCCCTGTCTACCGGAGCTACGCGGAACGGACCGGTTCGCGGCCGACGCGTTCGAGCGCTGGCTCGGCCTGATCGACACCCTCGTGCGGCTGACTGCCGAGGTGGGCACGCCCGCCGACGAGGAGCCCCTGCTGCTGCCCGAGGAGGCGGCCGCCGTCCTCAGGTCCGCGCACCTCGACGCGACGGTGCAGAAGATGCGTTGCCTGTACGCCACGAACCGCATCCGCGCGGAGCTGGCGGGGGAGATCGAGCAGAGCGGGATCGTGGTGCGGACCACGATGAGCCGGGGCCAGGGCATCGTCGAGATGTTCACCGCCGACTCGGGACCCGGTTTTGGCTGGCAGATCCAGGAAGGCCAGTTCCGCCTCGTCTATCTCACGGGCCCGGGTCCCGGGTACGGCAGGGGGGAGGAACGGCGGGCGGTACGCGAGGACGAGGCACGCGCCCACAGCGACTACTTCCGCTTCGACGGCGCCCGCGACCTGCTCGGTGACACCGGACCCGAACGCCCCGTCGTGGCTCCGGGCCTGCCGCTGTCCTTCAACGGGTTCGCCCCCGACTTCGTCTACCGCAGTGTCCCGGCACCCGACCTGACCATCGAGCAGGTGATCGACCTCGGTGTCACCTTCGCCCGCGCGGCACTGAAGGCCCACGCCGACGCCTTCGGCGCGGACCTCCGTACGGACGACCGGTGACCGGCATGCGCGCCGGGCCGGACGTGGACGTCCTGGGAGTCGACGCCTGCGGGAAGCAGGGGTGGGTCGGGATCGGGCTCGCGGACGGTGCCTACGCGGGCAGCTTCGTCGACATCCGGCTCGACGCGCTCATCGAGCGAGCCGCCACGACGCGGACCATCGCGGTGGACATGCCGCTCGGCCTCGTCGAGACGGGCTGGCGTGCCGCGGACCGCGCTGCCCAGGCCCTTCTCGGTGCACGGCGCAGCAGTGTCTTCCTCATCGCGCCGAGACCGGCATGGCAGGAGCGGAACTACACGGCGGCGGCCGACCGGTGTCAGGAGCTCACCGGCAACCGGCTGAGCCGGCAGGCATGGGCGCTGGCCCCGAAGCTGCTCGAAGCCCGGGCGTGCTGGCTGACCGACGAGCGGATCCACGAGGTCCACCCCGAGGTGTCCTTCCACGCCCTGGCCGGCGCGGTGCCGCTGACGCACGCGAAGAAGACCTGGCGCGGTCAGCAGCAGCGCCGCTCCCTGCTGGCCGGGGCCGGGATCGTACTCCCGGACATACTCGGTGAGGCGGACCGCGTTCCCGCGGACGACGTGCTCGACGCCGCCGTCGCGGCCTGGTCGGCACACCGGATCGCGCTGGGGGCCGCGCAGCGGATTCCGGAGCCACCGCAACGCGACGCGGAGGGCCGCGCGATCGAGATCCGGTTCTGACCGTCGCCGGACGAGGGAACGTTCGAGTGGCAGGGCTGGATACGCTGGCGCGGTGATCGAGAATCTTCCTCCCTGTCCGAAGTGCTCCTGCGAGTACACCTACGAGATGAACGCCCTGGTGGTGTGCCCCGAGTGCGGCCACGAATGGGTTCCCGCCGACGCCGCTGCCGAGGGCGGCGGCGAGGCCGCCGGAGAGCGTGTCGTCAAGGACGCCGTCGGCAATGTGCTGCAGGACGGCGACACCGTGGTGGTCGTCAAGGCGCTCAAGGTCAAGGGCAGCCCTTCGGGGATCAAGGCCGGGACCAAGGTGCGCAACATCCGGCTGGTCGACGGGGTCGACGGGCACGACATCGACTGCAAGGTGGACGGTTTCGGAGCGATGCAGCTCAAGTCGGGCGTGGTCAAGAAGGCCTGATCCTTCGGACAGGACCTCCTCGGTGGCGAGGTTGCCCGGGGCGCGGTCGGATGCAGAATTGCAAAATTTCGCAATTGGTTAGATGCTTTGTTTGCTGTGTCTGCAGGTGATCGTGGGCACCGCCTTTTGCGTCCGCCCCCGGAGGGGGACTTGTCGGGGAAGCCGAGGGGTCGTGTCCGTTCCGCTGTACCAGGCCAAGGCCGAGTTCTTCCGGATGCTGGGGCATCCCGTACGGATACGGGTGCTGGAGCTGCTGCAGGACGGGCCGATGCCGGTGCGGGACCTGCTGGCCGCCATCGAGGTGGAGCCCTCCGGTCTGTCGCAGCAGCTGGCGGTACTGCGCCGCTCGGGGATCGTCACGTCCGTCCGTGAGGGTTCGACCGTCGTCTACGCACTGGCCGGCGGCGACGTCGCGGACCTGATGAAGGCGGCGCGCCGGATCCTGACCGAGATGCTCTCCGGTCGGAACGAACTGCTGGCCGAGCTGCAGGAAGCCGAGGCCGTCGCGTGATGACCACTGCGTTCGGCCGGGCGTGGGCCCGGATCGTGTCGCTGCTGCCGGGCCCGGCCGACCTCGCCGAGGTCCGGCGCGACCCGCGCCGGGACCTGCTCGCCGGTCTCACCGTGGCGATCGTCGCGCTGCCGCTCGCGCTCGGTTTCGGCGTCTCCTCCGGGCTCGGCGCCGCGGCGGGACTGGCGACCGCCGTTGTCGCGGGCGCCCTCGCCGCGGTGTTCGGCGGGTCCAACCTGCAGGTGTCCGGCCCGACCGGCGCCATGACCGTCGTCCTGGTGCCGATCGTGGGCCGGTACGGGCCGACCGGGGTGCTCACCGTCGGGCTGATGGCGGGCGTCATGCTCGTCGGCCTGGCGCTGCTGCGGGCCGGGAAGTACATGCAGTACGTGCCCGCCCCGGTCGTCGAGGGCTTCACCGTCGGCATCGCCTGTGTGATCGGCCTCCAGCAGATCCCGAACGCGCTCGGTGTGCCCAAGCCCGAGGGTGACCGCGTGCTGGTCGTGACCTGGCGTGCCGTCGAGGAGTTCGCGAAGAACCCGAACTGGACGGCGGCCGGACTCGCGGTCGCGGTAGCCGCGGTCATGCTGCTGGGAGCCCGCTGGCGGCCGACCGTGCCGTTCTCGATCGTCGCCGTCATCGCGGCGACGGTCGTGGCACAGCTGGCCCACCTGGACGCGGCGAAGCCGATCGGCGACCTGCCGGCCGGACTGCCCGTGCCGTCGCTCTCCTTCCTCGACCTCGGCTCGCTCGGCACCCTGCTCGCCCCCGCCGTGGCGGTCGCGGCGCTCGCCGCCCTGGAGTCCCTGCTGTCCGCCTCGGTCGCCGACGGCATGACGGTCGGGCAGCGGTACGACCCCGACCGGGAGCTGTTCGGCCAGGGCCTCGCGAACATCGCGGCCCCCCTGTTCGGCGGTGTCCCGGCCACCGGCGCGATCGCCCGCACCGCGGTCAACGTCCGCACCGGCGCGGGCTCCCGGCTCGCCGCCCTCACCCACGCCGCCGTCCTCGCCGTGATCGTCTTCGCGGCGGCCCCCGTCGTCTCGAAGATCCCGCTGGCCGCTCTCGCCGGCGTGCTGCTGGCCACCGCGATCCGCATGGTCGAGGTCGGCTCGCTGAGGGCCATGGCCAAGGCCACCCGTTCCGACGCCCTGATACTCGTTCTCACCGCCGTGGCCACCCTGGCCCTGGACCTCGTGTACGCCGTGATCATCGGCCTCGCCGTCGCGGGCGCCCTCGCCCTGCGCGCCGTGGCCAAGCAGGCCCGCTTCGACCAGGTCCCGCTCGACCGGGGCGATCACAGCGCGGAGGAACACGCGCTGCTGGCCGAGCACATCGTCGCCTATCGCATTGACGGCCCGCTGTTCTTCGCCGCCGCCCACCGTTTCCTGCTGGAGCTCACCGAGGTCGCCGACGTCCGGGTGGTCGTCCTGCGCATGTCCCGGGTGTCGACCATGGATGCCACCGGAGCCCTGGTCCTCAAGGACGCGGTGGCCAAGCTGCACCGCCGCGGCATCCTCGTCCTGGCCTCCGGCATACGGGCCGGCCAGCGTCAGGTCCTCGCCTCCGTCGGCGCGCTCGACCTGCTGTGCCACGACGGCCGGGAGTACGCCACCACGCCCGACGCGATCAGGGCCGCCCGCGACCACCTGGAGACCGCCGGAGTGCTGCCCGCCCTCCCCGACCCCCAGCCCCGAACCTCCGGCGAGGAAGCCCTGCGATGAGCTCTTCCCCCGCCCCTCCTCGTCTGGTCGAGGTCTCCGGCGCGGAGGCCCTGTGGCTGCTGGACGGCAGCACGCTGGGCCGGCTGGTCTACGCGCAGCGGGACCTGACCGTGATCCGGCCCGCCCGGCACGTATGGGAGTACGGCCGCCTGGTCGTCCGTGCACCGGCCCCGGCGGTGCCCGCTACCGCGACGTACCACGTCGACGACATCCGTACCGTCGCAGGCACCGGGTGGACGGTCACCGTCTCCGGCCCCACCGAGGTGATCAGCGACCCCGACGAGGCCGCCCACTATCACCGCATCCTCGCGGGCTGGACCCACGGCCCGCACGACACCCTGCTGCGCCTGCACCCCAGGACCGTCACCGGTTTCCGCCTCGCCCCCGCGGAGGCGTGATGTCCACCCAGCTCGAAACCCTGCCCCACCGCCATGTGCTCACGCTGCCCAGCGAGCCGTCCGCCGTCCGCGCGGCCCGCGAGACGGCCGAGAAGGCCCTGGTCGAGTGGGGCATCGGACTGCGTCACTCCACGGTGGACCCGGCGCTGCTGATCCTCGCCGAACTCGTCACCAACAGCGTCCGGCACGCCGCCGTCCTCTCCCCGACGGTGACCGTGATCTACGCGGCGGGGCCGGGCTGCCTGGCCTTCGCCGTCCACGACCGCCATCCCCACCAGCCACCGCTGTACGGAGCGGTCACCGGCACCGGAACGAGCGGCGGCCTGGCCACCGTCATGGAACTCACGCTCGCCCTGGGAGGCACCGCGGTGGTCCGCCCCGACGCCGACGGCGGCGGCAAGGCCATCTGGATCACTCTGCCCCTCTGAACCACCCTCTCCCTCTGAACCGGACAGCGAACTCCGGCCGGCCACGCGCGCAAGGAGGAGCACCACCATGACCATCGACTGGCGCTACACCGTCGAGGACGACCTCGGCGTCCTGTCGGTCGCCGGGTACCTGGGCCCGGACGCCGTACGCCGCTTCACCGGCGCGGTCGGCTGGGCGCTGGCCCGCGGGGCCGGCCCGGTCGTCGTCGACCTGACCGAACTGCGCGGCTGGTCGGCCGAGGGGCAGCTGGCGATCACCGACGCCGCCCGCCGCCTGGCGCAGGCGGGTCGCGGCCTGGAACTGGCCGCCATCCCCGCCGACGGCTCCCTCGTCCCCACCGGCGACTGCCCGCTGGTCCCGGTTCACTCCGACCTGCCCGCCGCGCTCGCCGCACACGGTGCCCGGCACGGGGAACCGGCAGAGGCACGCCAGTCGTGGCGCACCACCGGCTGGCCGGACGGCGACCGCGGTCCTCGCGCAACACCCTCACAAGACCTCACGAATTGCTAATGTTGGCAATTACTGAGGTCCTTACTGGTGGACTCCGTGGTCCGCATCGCCTGTGCGGTTTCGGCTTGCCCGGTGCCGCAGGCGAGGATGGTCCACATGTTCCTGACGAGTGGGTGGATGCGATGCGCGAAGGCCCGGCCGGCAGTGCCGTGCTGCTGTACGGGGGAGGGGGTGGCCAGGTGAGTACGCCGCTGTACCAGCTGAAGGCCGAGTTCTTCAAAACCCTCGGCCACCCGGCCCGCATCAGGGTCCTGGAGCTGCTGAGCGAGCGCGAGCACGCGGTCGCGGAGATGCTGCCCGAGGTGGGCATCGAGGCAGCGCACCTCTCGCAGCAGTTGGCCGTGCTGCGCCGGGCGAACCTGGTGCGGACCCGGAAAGAGGGGTCGAACGTGTACTACTCGCTGGCCAGCCCGGAGCTGGCGGAACTGCTGCGGGTGGCGCGCTCGATCCTGTCGGGCGTGCTGACGGGGCAGGCGGAGCTGCTCGCGGACCTGATGGCGGCCCAGTCGGAGGCGAAGCCGCCGGCGTAGCCACCGCCATCGCCTGCGGCAATATTCCTTAATTCCGGGCAAATTACCGGAAAAGCGCAGTAACTCCACTGGTGGGGAGGCGCGTTGGCCACATGCAGACACGTCCTCACCACGCCGGGAAGAGGGTTCATGGGCCTGTTGCGCAAGATCCGCGAGACCGGGCGGGTGGCCGAGTCCGCACCGCCGTTCCCCCAGGGCGATACGCCAGAGAAGGCACGGGAGTTCGGCGACTCGGTGCAGGTGCGGTGCGTGGATGGGGGCTCCTGCAACGGCTGCGAGATCGAGATCGCGGCGGCCTTCAACCCGGTGCGCGACGCCGAGCGGTACGGGGCGCGGCTGGTGGCCTCGCCCCGGCACGCGGATGTGGCCCTGGTGACCGGGCCGGTGACGCGCAACATGGCCGAGCCGCTGCGCCGCACGGTCGCCGCGATGGGCGAACCCAGGCTGGTGGTGGCGGTCGGGGACTGTGCCGTCGACTGCGGTGAGTTCGCGGGCGGGTACGCCGTCGAGGGGGCCGTCTCCGATGTCGTACCGGTGGATCTGGCCGTGCCCGGGTGCCCGCCGGAGCCCGCCGAGATCGTGGCGGCCCTACGGCGCGTGACCGGGCGGTGAGCGCCATTCCGGCCGCCCTCGCGACGGCCACCGCAGCGGGCGGCGCGGGGGCGCTGGCCGGGTTCGGACTGCCGTACCGGGTCCGGATGCTGTGCCTCCGGCCGGATCCTGCAGATCACCGGTACCACGCGGATCGGACGTGTCCGTGGCCTGATCGCCCAGGCGCCGCCGTTGGGAGGGGCGTTCGGGCTCGCGATGGTCGCGCTGCTGGCCTTCCCGCCGTTCAGCCTCTTCGCATCCGAACTGGGCATCGCCCGCGCCGGTTTCGCCGCGGGAACCGGCCTGGCCTGGATCACCGCGACGGCCCTGCTGCTCGTGCTGGTCGCCTTCGCCGCACTGGCCGCCCGAACCGCCAGGATGCTGCTCGGCCCGGGGACGCCGAGCACGGAAAGCCCGGCCGGGATCTGGCCGTTGGCGCTCGGTCTGGCCGCCTGCGCCGCCCTGGGCGTGGCCACCGGGCCGCTCACCGACCTGCTGCACGCCGCCGCCCAGGCGATCGGAGGCTGAGGCGATGCGCACCGCACATGACGTCGACGTCACCGAACTGCCCCGGCGGGCCGAGGAGTTGCTGACCGACGGCCACCGGCTCGCACCGGGCACCGGCTGCTGCGCGGCGGCGTCGTCCCCGGCGGCGCGGCCCCTGCGCACGCTGCCCGACCCGACCCGGCTGAAGTCGATCCGCGAGGACATCGGGGAGATCACCGACCTCGCCCTCGGCCACTCCACCGTCAGCGACCGCTTCACCGGCACCGCGGTCCTGCGTACCGCCGCGGCCCGCGAGATCGGCTGCCTGGGCTATGTCGCCCGCGCCAGCGGCATCCCGGACGACACCCGGGTGACGCACCCCTTCACGCCGTACGGGACGCGCCTCGACGTACCCGTCCATGACGGCGGCGACGTCCTGGCCCGCTTCCTCGTCCGTGCCGAGGAGATCGCGGTCTCTTTCGCCCTGATCGAGGAGTTCGCCGAGGGACTGGCCGCCCCCATGGCGATGCTCGCGGCCGAGCCGCCACCCGGCGCGGGCGCCGGTACGGGCGTGGGCGCCGGTACGGGCGTGGGCCTGGTGGAGGGCTGGCGCGGCACCATTGCCACCCGCGTCGCACTCGCTCCCGACTCCACACTGGCCCGGGTCAAGCCCGTCGACCCGTCGTTCTTCAACTGGCCCGCCCTGCCGGTCGCCCTGGCGGACACGATCGTCCCGGACTTCCCGCTGACCGACAAGAGCTTCAACCTGTCCTACGCGGGCAACGACCTCTGACGCCCGATCCTGCGCCGTTCCAGATCGTCAGGCCCGCTCCTCGCCCGGTGTCATCCGGCCGGCTCCGTCGGGCCACAGGACCTCTACGGCGATACCGCTGCTGCGGGCGAAGGCCACGAGATGGGCCGTCGCGTCCCGGCCGTCGGTGGGGGAGCCGTCCCACACCGCCAGCAGCCGGGCGCACGAGCGCAGCAGGCTCTCGTCCGCCCCCACGCAGGAACCGCGGTCGGACGGGTCGTACTCCAGCAGCCGTACCTGCTCCGAGAGCAGCAGCAGTTCCCCGGCCGCCGTGCGATCGGACGACTCCAGCACGTCCGGGACGCCGTTCCTGGAGGGCAGGACGGTCACCAGCGCCAGTCCCGCGGCGCGGGCAGCCCTCCCGAAGGCGACCGGCAGTCCCTGTCCGGCACGTACCAGCCCTGCCCTGCCCGTCCGGGCGAACTCGGCCAGACGGCGGCGCAGCTCCTCCTCCAGCATCGCCAGCGTGGGCGCGGTGAGGTCGGGGTGTCCCACCACAGCGATCACTTCAAGCATCCCTTCTCCGCAGCACCCACGGGTCGTGGGCCGGCCGTCCGCCCGGACAGCCGATCTTCCCTGGCCGGAGAAGGCCGTGCCATGGGTCGGCCGGGCCTGCGGCAGGGCCGGTCGGCCCATGTCCGAGGTGCGCGCGCCCGCCCACGGTCACTAGTGCGCGTGCCGGCCCAGATAGAAGAGCATCATCACCCAGCCGGCGATGATGTGTGTGCCGAAGATGTAGAAGCCCGCGCGGATCGCGACACCGCGCTCGATCTGCCACTCCCTGTCCTTCTTCTTGGCTTTACGTTTCCGCTGCTCGCCCGCGGACCCGTCGGACACCTGCTCGGTCATCGTGCCGTCTCCCTGCTTCCTGTTCCGTGCCCCGAAGTCCACGCTGTTCACGACGGCACCGTCGTGGTCCCGGCGATGGTCACCGCGTCGCGTCCGTCTCGCGCAGCTCCTCCAGCAGGTCCTGCCGGCCGGTCAGCAGTGTGGCCAGGATCCGCCGTGCCGCGGCGAGCAGGTCGGCCACATCGCCGCCGGCCAGCTCGTACACCACCGTCGAACCGGTGCGCGTCGCGGTCACGATGCCCGATCGGCGCAGCACGGCGAGCTGCTGGGACAGGCTCGACGGCTCGACCTCGATCGCCGCGAGCAGCTCGCGCACCGGCTTGGGGCCGTCCTGCAGCAGCTCGAGCACCCTGATGCGCACCGGATGGCCGAGCATCCGGAAGAACTCGGCTTTCGCCTCGTACAACGGAACCGGCATCCCGATCACCCCTCGTCCGCCCCGGTCGCCTCGACGTCCAGCCCGTGCCGCCGTGCCAGCCGTATCGCGTCGTCCAGGTCGTCCTCGGCCACCGCGACGGCATACGCGTCCGCGGCGCTCACGGCGGCCGCCAGAGCGGCTCGCGCCGCGCGCACCCGTGCCAGCAGTGCTTCGGTGACTTCGTTCATCACCAGGACCTCCGGACAGTGGATCACTTAGTAGTCATGACAACTAACCAATTGAAGAACTCTTCAATTGAAGTGTAAGGGGTGAGGGCACCGGTTCGGGGAGGGTGCCGGTCCTATTCCGGCAGCCAGGACAATCCGTCCTCCGTGGCCGTGAGCCGGCCGATGACAGGCGGGGTCCTGTCGTCCAGGGGGCCGCCGTACAGGGCCTGTTCCTGGAGGGCGTTGCCGGTGCGGAAGGTCTCGGTGACGACTCGGGTGCCGAGGAGCGGGTTCGTACGGTCGTCGGCCGACGCCAGGCGGCCCACCGCACCCTCCAGTTCGGCCGCTGCGGAGGTCCACCGGGCGCCGAGTCCGCCGGCGGCGAGCACACCGGTGTCGCCCGACGCCACGCCCCCGGCCAGCTCGGCGAAGGCCGCGGCCTCGTCGATGTCCACCCGGGTGATCTTCTTCGCCGACCAGAAGTACGAGTCCTCGTTGCGCTCCATGTCGTAGAAGGCGATGAGGAATTCGTAGAACACCCCGTACTCCCGGCGGTAGCGCGCCTCGAACTCGGCGAAGCCGCGCTCCTCCGGAACGCTGCCGTCCAGGGCCGAGTTCACCGCGCGGGCCGCCAACAGGGCGCCGTACGTGGCCAGATGGACGCCCGACGAGAGCACCGGGTCCACGAAGCACGCGGCGTCGCCGACCAGGGCCATGCCCGGTGACCACAGGGACGCCTTCCAGTAGGAGTAGTCCTTGCGCACCCGGACCTGGTCGTACGGCGGCTCGGTCGCGACCGGCACGTCCGTGAGCAGACGGTCGACCTCGGGGCAGGCCTTGATCATGTTCTGCCAGGCGGCGTGGGGGTCGTCCTGGACGGCCGCGTAGTGCTCCGGGGCGATCACGGCGCCGACACTGGTGAGGTCGTCGCGCAGCGGGATGTACCAGAGCCAGCCGGCGTCGAACGCGGCGCAGAAGATGTTGCCGCTGTTCGGCGCGGGGAGCCGACGGCCGCCCGCGTAGTAACCGAACACGGCCAGATTGCGGAAGAAGTCGGAGTACACGCGAGCCCCGCCCACCCGGCCGTGGATCCGGCTCGTGTTGCCGGAGGCGTCGATGACGAACCGCGCGTGCGCCGTGCGCCTGGTCCCGTCCCGGTCGGTGTACTCGACACCGCGCACCCGGTCGTCGCCCCCGCTGAGCACCCGGCGCACGGGGCTGCCCTCGCGGACCTCGACGCCCACGCGCTCGGCGTTGCGCAGCAGGATCTCGTCGAAGCGGGAGCGCTCCACCTGGAAGGCGGTCGCCGTGGGCTCCGGCAGCCGGGGTGTCATGGCGAAGGAGAACTGCCAGGGCTCCGGGTCGCGGCCCCAGCGCAGCGTTCCGCCGCGTTTGAGGGTGAAACCGGCCCGGGCGACCTCGTCGGCGACACCGAGCAGACGGCACAGGCCGTGCACCGTGGCGGGCAGCAGCGACTCGCCGATCTGGTAGCGGGGGAAGGTCTCCCGCTCCAGCAGGAGAACCCGGTGCCCACGCAGGGCCACAGCCGACGCGGCGGTCGAACCGGCCGGCCCGCCGCCTACGACTATCAGATCGTAGTCCTCGTTCTCAGAGGGCATCCGGCACTTCCTTTCCCATGGGCAACGTGATCACTTGGTCAGCCAGGCGCGGATCGCCGCGGCCGTGCTGTCGGCGTCCTGGTGGAGTACGGAGTGGTGGTCGCCGGGCACGTCCACGCCGTCGTGCGGCAGCGGCCAGTGCGGCCGCCAGTCGCCGTCGGGTGCGACGCGCAGCATCTCGGCGGTGGGCCGACCGCGCAGCAGCAGGGTCGGGACCGGGGACGGTTCGGGCCGCCACCCCTCCATGACACGCACATACCCGCCCCCGGTGATCAGCAGGGAGTCGTCCAGCCCGTCGACGACGTCGGCGGGGAGCGCGGCGCCCGCGGACACCAGGGCCTGCCCGCGCGCATCGGCGCGGCGCAGCACTCCGGCATGGGAGTCGATCAGGACCACCCCGGCCGGCGGCCGTCCCGCCAGCGCCAGCTGCCGGGCCACGGCGTGGGCGATCGCGCCGCCCGCGCAGTAGCCGACCAGGACCGGTGCCGTCTCGACGGGCAGCGAGCGCACGGTGTCTGCGTGTGCCCGCACCAGCGTGGCCACACTGTCCGGAACGGCCCTGCGCGTACCGAATCCGGGATGCTCCAGCAGGTACAGATCACGCTCACCGTCGAACCGCCGGGCCAGGGCGGTGGGGAGACGCAGGTGCGGTGCCAGGTAGTCCGGGAGATACACCAGCGGGGTGCCGTCACCGTGGGCGAGCTGGAGCGGCGGAACGGTGTGCCGCGCGCGCTCGCCGTCGGAGAAGACCGGGAGGGCGTAGGACGCCAGGAACCGCAGCCCCATCGCCTCCTGCGGTCCCTGTTCGCGCAGGACGCGGTGGTACAGGGGGCTGAACCGGTAAGGGGCGTGGGGGAGTTGTGCCGCAGGTTCGGGCCGGGTCTCCCGGGGGCCGTCGACACGCTCCGGTTCGGCTCCCTGCGGTGCGTCCGCGTCGAGCAGCGCCGTGTGGACGTGTGCCGCCAACTCCGGCAGCGTGGGGTACTCCAGGGCGACGGTCGGAGCCAGCCGTACCTGGGTGAACGCGCTGAGCCTGTTCCGGATCTGGACGGCGGACAGCGAGTCGAATCCGAGCTCCGTGAAAGAACGTTCGGCGGGAAGGGCGGCCGGGTCCGCGAAGCCCAGGACCGCCGCGATCTCGGCTCGGATCAACTCCGTGAGCAGGGCCGGACGTTCGGGAGACGGAACGCTCGCGAGCCGCTCGCGCCAGGCACCGGGCCGCTGCCCGGCTCCCTCGACGGGCGCCGTGTCGACCGCGGCCGGACTCCGCGGCAGCAGATCGGCGAGGACGGCCGGCGCACCCGCGTCGGCGGCGGCCCGGAGGTCCAGCGGGACCGGCACCAGCAGCGGTTCCGGAGTGCGCAGCGCCGCGTCGAGGAGAACCGTGCCCTCCCGCTCGCCGACGGACAGGACGCCGCCCTCGCGGGTCCTGCCGGGCGCGACCCGCCCCGCCATCCCCTCATCGCCCGCCGTGGCCCACGGTCCCCACGCCAGCGCCTGCGCGGGCAGGCCGCGGGCCACCCGGTGCCGGGCGAGGGCGTCGAGGAACCCGTTCGCGGCCGCGTAGTTCGACTGTCCCGGCCTGCCGAGGACGCCCGCGGCCGAGGAGTACAGCACGAAGGCGGACAGATCGAGGCCCTTCGTCGCCTCGTGCAGATACCAGGCACCGTCCGCCTTCGGCGCGAGCACGGTCACCAGCCGCTCGGGCGTCATGGCGTCCACCACACCGTCGTCCACCACGCCCGCCAGGTGGAAGACCGCGGTGAGCGTCGAGCGGCAGGACCCGACCAGGGCGTCCACCGACGCGCGGTCGCTCACATCGCACGCCACCACCCGAACATCGGCGGGCAGTTCGTCCACCCAGTCCGGAACCTTTCCGCTGCGGCTCGCCAGCAGCAGACGCCGTACCCCGCGTTCGGTGACCAGATAGCGGGCCAGGCCGGCCCCGAGCGCGCCGGTGCCTCCGGTGACCAGCACGGTCCCCTCGGGGGCCGGCTCGGCAGATCCGGCGGCCGGGGGATCGGCCAGGACCAGCCGGGGAGCCAGGACGACACCGTCGCGCAGGGCGACCTGAGGCTCACCGGACCGCAGCGCCGCCTCCAGCTCGGCTGCCTCCAGGTCCGCCGCCTTCGGGTCGGCCGCGTTCAGGTCTGCCACCTTCGGGCCCGCCGCCTCCTGGTCTGCTGCCTTCGGGTCGGCCGCGTTCAGGTCTGCCACCTTCGGGCCCGCCGCCTCCTGGTCTGCTGCCTTCGGGTCGGCCGCGTTCAGGTCTGCCACCTTCGGGCCCGCCGCCTCCAGGTCCGCCGCTTTCGGGTCGGCCGCGTTCAGGTCCGTGGCCTTCAGGTCGGCCGCTTCCAGGTCCGCGAGCCCCGGCTTCGCCGTGTCCGCCGGAGCGTCCGGCCGGTCCACCAGGACGATGCGGTCGGGATGCTCGGACTGGGCGCTGTGCACCAGCCCGGCGACGGCGGCCTCGGCGAGGTCGGGATCGTCGCCGGTGGCGTTGCGGGTCAGCACCAGCAGACGGCCCGGCCGGGCGTCGGCGGTCCAGTCGCGCACCCGCTCCAGCACGGCGGTGAGCAGCCCGCGCACCCGATCGGGCACAGCGGCGTCCGGGGGCAGGGCTGCGGCCAGCCGGGCCACGTCCAGCACCTCGTGCGTCGTGCTCGCGGAACCTCCCGGCGCCATGGGCCGCCAGGCGAGCCGATACGTCTCCGCGGGAGCCCGCGTCGGGATCGGCCGGGTGACCACCGACTCCACCACGGCCAGCGGCAGACCGGCCCCATCGGTGAGGGCGACGCGGAACTCGTCCGGGCCGACACGCCGTACGACCGCCCGCGCGGCACAGGCGCCGGTCGTGTACACCTTCACGCCGGAAAGGGCGAGCGGCGCCTCGGGCTCGCCCTGCTCATCGCCAGGCTCCCCGGCCAGCAGCGCGGCGTGCAGCGCCGCATCGAACAGGGCGGGATGCAGGGTGTACGACCCCGCTGCCGCCGCTTCCCCCGGCGGCAGCGCCAGTTCGGCGAGGATCTCGTCGCCCCGCCGCCACAACGCAGTCACCGCGCGGAAGGCGGTGCCGTAGCGATGGCCGTGGCCGGCGAGGCGCCCGTAGTCGACGGCGATCCGTTCGGCTCCGGCCGGCGGCCACGCCGTGGGTAGGCCGTCCGGCGGCGGACCGGCCGGTGCGGTCGTCGCGGTGGCATGCCGGGTCCACGGCCCCGGCGTACCGGCCCGGCGCGCCCAGACGGTGACCGGCCGGCCACCCGACTCGTCCGGGCTCCCGGCCACCACCTGCACCTGCGTCCCGTGCTCCGCAGACAGCACGAGCGGCGCGTGGAGGGCCAGTTCGGCCAGCCCGGCCGGGCCCGGGGAGCCGTCGGCCCGCGCGGCCAGTTCGGCGAAGACGGTGGCGGGTACCAACACCCGGTCGCCGATCGTGTGGTCGGCCAGCCAGGAGTGGCGGTCCAGGGACAGGACGGTGGTGTGCCGGATTCCGGGCCTGTCGGCGTCGGGCAGCGGTTCCCCCATCAGCGGATGACCGGACCGGCTCCGGTGCGCGGCGGCGTTCAGCCAGTAGCGCCGGCGCTGGAAGGGGTAGGTGGGCAGCGGACACCGCCGGGCCCCGGTGCCGGCGTACACCGACCGCCAGTCGACCGGCACCCCGTGCACATGCAGCGCTGCCAGCGCCGCCGCCGTCGTACGCGCGTCACCGCACGCACTGAACACCGCGCCGGTGCCCGGCCCGACGCACTCCTCGGCCGCCACGGCCAGCGAGGGGAAGGGCCCGGCCTCGACGTAGGCCGTGACCCCCTCCTCGGCCAGCCGGCTCATCGCCTCGGCGAACCGGACCGTCTCGCGCGCCTGCCGCACCCAGTGGTCGGCGGTGGCGAGTGCCTCCGGCTCGGTCCGGCCGGTCAGCGTGGACACGATCGGAACGGACGGCCGGTGGTAGGTCACCGACTCGGCGACCGCACGGTAGTCGGCCAGCATCGGGTCCAGCAGCGGCGAGTGGAAGGCATGGCTCACCCGCAGCCGGCGGTACGGCCGGCCCACGGCGGTGGCCAGCGCCGTCACCGCGTCCTCCGGTCCGGAGAGCACGACCGACTCCGGACCGTTGACCGCCGCGACCGCGACGGCCCGGCCGGGAACCCTGTCGAGGCGGCGCTTCACCTCGGCCAGCGGCGCGCGGACCGCGATCATCGCGCCGCCGGCCGGCAGGGCGGCCATCAACCGGCCGCGCGCGGCGACCAGCCGTACCGCATCGGCGCGCGAGAACACCCCGGCCACATGAGCGGCGGCCAGCTCGCCGACGGAGTGCCCGACCAGGAAGTCCGGCCGTACCCCAAGGCCGGCGAGCAGGGTGTGCAGGGCCACCGCATGGGCGAACAGCGCGGGCTGCGCATAGTCGGTACGGTCCAGCAGACCGGCTTCCCCGTCGATCACCTCCAGCAGAGGGCGGTCCAGCCACGGGGTGAACTCCTCGCACAGAGCGGTGAACGCCGCCTCGAAGACCGGGAACGCCGCCCGCAGTTCGCCGCCCATCCCAGGGCGCTGAGCTCCCTGGCCCGGACAGAGGAGCGCCACCTTCGGACGCGGGTGCGCGGTGCCCCGCAGCAGCGCCGGGCCGTCGATGCCGGCGGCGAGGTCGCGCAACCCCGCGAGCAGGCCGTCGGTGTCGGTGGCGAGGACGGCCGCCCGGTGGGAGAGCGGTGCCCGGGTGGTGGCGAGTGAGTACGCGGAGTCCAGGGCGCCCGTCTCGTCCCGGACGTCGGTGAGCGCGGCCGCCAGCCTCGCGGCCTGCGCGCGCAGCCCGGCCTCGTCACCCCCGCCGACGAGCCAGGGCATGACCGGCAGTCGACGTGTGGTGGGCGCGGCCTGGTCTGCGTCGTCCCGGGGCGGTTCCTCGATGATCACATGGGCGTTGGTGCCGCCGATGCCGAACGACGAGACCGCTGCCCGGCGCGGGCGGTCGCGGCGTCGCGGCCACGGGCGGGCCCGGTCGAGCAGCTGTACCGCGCCCGCGGACCAGTCGACATGCGGCGACGGCTGCTCCGCGTACAGGGAGGCGGGCAGTTCGTCGTGGCGCATCGCCTCGATCAACTTGATCAGGCCCGCCACCCCCGCCGCGGCCTGGGTGTGCCCGAGGTTCGACTTCACCGAGCCCAGCCACACCGGATCGCCCGGATCGCGGTGCTGTCCGTAGGTGGCGAGCAGGGCGCCGGCCTCGATCGGGTCGCCGAGCGCGGTTCCCGTACCGTGCCCCTCGACCGCGTCCACGTCGGCCGCCCGCAGCCCCGCGTCGGCCAGTGCCAGCCGGATCAGGTCCCGCTGCGCCTCGCCGTTGGGGGCGGTCAGGCCGTTCGAGGCGCCGTCCGAGTTGACGGCGGAGCCGCGCAGCACCGCCAGTACCGGATGGCCGTTGCGCCGGGCGTCCGAGAGCCGTTCCAGCAGCACCAGGCCGACGCCCTCGGCCCAGGCGGTGCCGTCCGCGCCCGCGGCGAACGAACGGCAGCGGCCATCCGGCGACAGCCCCCGAAGGCGGCTGAACGCCACGAACGGCAGCGGGCTCGGCAGCACCGTCACCCCGCCGGCCAGCGCGAGCGAACACTCCCCGGCGCGCAGCGACCTGGCGGCCAGGTCCAGCGCCACCAGCGACGACGAACAGGCCGTGTCCAGAGTGAGCGCCGGGCCGCGCAACCCGAGGACATAGGCGATCCGGCCGGACGCCACACTCGGTGACGATCCGACGCCGAGATGCGACTCCAGTTCGTGCGGCGAGAGCCCGCTCGCGTACCCGCCGGCGTGCATCAGACCGACGAACACGCCGGTGCTGGTGCCGCGCAGCCGTGGTGCCGGGATGCCCGCCCGTTCGAAGGTCTCCCAGGCGACCTCCAGCAGCAGCCGCTGCTGGGGATCGGTGGCCAGCGCCTCGCGGGGCGACATGCCGAAGAACAGCGGGTCGAAGTCCGCCACGCCGTCGAGGAATCCGCCTCGGCGGGTGTACGTCGTCCCGATCCGGTCCGGGTCGGGATGGTGCAGGGCGGCCAGGTCCCAGCCCCGGTCGGCGGGGAACTCGGAGGTGGCGTCGGCCCCCTCGGCCACCAGGCGCCAGAGGTCCTCGGGCGAGCTCACTCCGCCCGGGTAACGGCAGCCGACGGCCACGATCGCCACCGGGTCGGCCTCCGGGCCGCGCGTCGCAACCGCCCTCGCGGATACCGGAGTTCCGTGCAGCCGGGCGTCCAGGTAGGCGGCTGTCGCGGCCGGGCTCGGATGGTCCCACATCAGTGTCGCCGGGAGCCGCAGCCCGGTGCGGGCGCCGAGCCGGTGCCACAGGGTCATGGCGTCCATCGACGTCAGACCGATATCGGCGAACGCGGTGCCGGGATCGGCGGCCGCCCCGCTGATCGCCGCGGCCTCCGTGCACACCAGGTCGGTCAGCGCGGCCCGCCGCTCGCCGGGCGTGCGGTCGGCCAGTGCGACGAGGCCCGGTTCGGCACGACGGTCGGCGAGGGCCTGGCGCAGTAGGGCCCGGCGCAGTTTGCCGCCCGCGGTGCGCGGCACGGCCGGGGTGAGCAGCACCTCCTCGGGAACCTTGTGCGCGGAGAGCACCGCCGCGCAGGCGCGCAGCAGCGGCGCCGGATCCAGGTCCGGCCGGTCCGGCACCACGAACGCCACCGGAACCTCACCGAGCAGCGGATGGGCCCGCCCGACCACGGCCGCGTCCTGCACCCCCGGCAGACCGCACAGCACGCGCTCGACCTCGGCCGGGTCGACGTTCTCCCCGCCGCGCACGATACGGTCGGTCGCCCGCCCGGTGACCGTCAGAACGCCCCGCTCGTCCAACCGGCCCAGGTCACCGGTCCGGTACCAGCCGTCGCGCAGGACGGCGGCGGTCTCCTCGGGCCGGTTGTGGTAGCCGAGCATCACGCCCGGGCCCCGCACCCAGATCTCGCCGTCCCCGTCGGCGGTCTCCGGCGTGACGAGGCGTACCTCCATACCGGGCAGCGGTGTCCCGCTGCCGCCACGCGCCCTCGGCCCGCCAGGCCCCTCCATGGCGATCTTTCCGCAGGTCTCCGTGGAGCCGTAGCCGTCCAGCAGCGGGGCACCGAACCGCGCCTCGACCTCCTCCCGCAACTCCGGGTCACTGGGCGCCCCGGCCGTGACGCACAGCCGCAGCGAGGGCACGGAGCCCAGCCCGGTGTCCAGCAACTGCCAGTAGGTGAGGGGGACTCCGGCCAGGACGGTCGGCGCGTACTCGTCGACCAGCCGTGCCAGCGCGGCCGGTTCGCGGGACGCGGTGATCCGGGCGCTCGCCCCGGCCACGGTGGTGCCCAGGACACAGAGCGAGTGGGCGTAGGTGTGGGAGAGGGGCAGCGGCCACAGGATGCGGTCCGCGGCCGACAGGCCGAGCCGGGGCAGGTAGCAGGCGGCCGGGGACCAGAGCGCGGACCGCTGACTGGAGACCGCCGCCCTGCTGACGCCGGAGGTACCGGAGGTGTAGAGCAGCCAGGCAGGCTGGTCCAGGCCGAGGTCGTCAGGGGGAGCGGACGACGGTTCTGCGACCAGCGCCTCCCAGGCGGTGGCCCCTTCCGGCAGCGGGCCCTCGCCGGTGACGAGCAGCCGGACCGGCCGGCCGGCCGTCAGCCGGGTGATCCGTGACAGGTTGCGCCGGTCGGTGACCAGCACGGCCGGATCGCAGTCGGCCAGCAGCTCGGCGAGTTCGGCATCCGTGGCGCGGGAACCGAGCGGCACGCCCACCGTGCCGGCCCGCACCGTGGCCAGCAGCCCCTCGACCAGCTCCACGCCGTTGTCCAGGCAGAAGGCCACCCGGTCCGAGCGGCCGGTCTCCAGCCGTGCCCCCAACCGGCCCGTCCTGCACTCCAGTTCGGCCCAGGACAGCGCCCGCCGGTCATCGGCGAAGGCGACCCTCCCGCCGTGCCGCCGGGCGTTGTCGACGAGCAACTCCGCGACGGGCCGCACTTCCGGCGCCTGCACCGTTCCCACCCGGTTCCCCCTGATACCCCAACGCCTGTGCCATACAGGCCCGTTGAGGAGCCTAACGCCGCATGCCGGCGCCGAACGGGCCGCGACGCGCGGCCCGACGGGAGTCGTTCGACGGGTTGGTGACGGCCGCGTACGACGCCGGGACCCGCCGCCGGTGACCGTCCGGGACGGCAACGGCAGGTTGATGATCTTCGGGATCGCGGAGCCGATCGCCTGCGGAGCGGGGGTGCGCCCCGAGCACTCACCGCATCCGGACCCCCGAGGGGGTTGCAGCGCCAGCCCGAGCGGCGTTTTCTGGAAGTATCCGATGGTGAAACAAGAGCGCCTAGGGTCGCGGCACGGACCGGGGGTTCTGCCTCGACGTGTTTCTCCTGGCCACCGCCTCGGTCTGCGCGGTCCGTCGTCGGCCCCCGGCGTTCGACGCGGAGGTGAGCCAGGTGAAAGCCGTCGTCTACGAGAAGCCCTTCAGTGTCACTGTGAGGGACGTCGACGATCCGCGCATCCAGCACCCGAACGACGTGCTGGTACGGGTCACGTCGACCGCCATCTGCGGATCCGACCTGCATATGTACGAGGGCCGCACGGCCGCCGAGTCGGGCATCGTCTTCGGACACGAGAACCTCGGCATAGTCGAGGAGATCGGCGCGGGCGTGACGTCGTTGTCCAAGGGCGACCGTGTCGTCATGCCGTTCAACGTCGCCTGCGGATTCTGCAAGAACTGCCTGGCCGGCAAGACCGGCTTCTGCCTCACGGTCAATCCGGGCTTCGCCGGCGGAGCCTACGGCTATGTGGCGATGGGCCCCTACAAGGGCGGGCAGGCAGAGCTGCTGCGGGTACCGTTCGCCGACTTCAACTGCCTCAAGCTGCCGCCGGGCGAGGAGTTCGAGACCGATTTCGTGCTGCTCGCCGACATCTTCCCGACCGGCTACCACGGCTGCGAGCTCGCCCAGGTGTCTCCCGGCGAGAGCGTGGCCGTCTTCGGGGCCGGCCCGGTCGGGCTGATGGCCGCGTACTCCGCGCTGCTGCGCGGTGCGGCCAAGGTGTTCTCGGTCGACCGCGTGCCCGAGCGGCTCGCCAAGGCCGAGCAGATCGGAGCGATCCCGATCGACTTCACCAAGGGCGACCCGGCGGCCCAGATCAAGGAACAGACCGGAGGCGAGGGAACGGACAAGGGCGTCGACGCCGTCGGCTATCAGGCCCAGGCGCACGACGCGAGCCACGAGGAACCCGCCATCGTCCTCAACGCCCTCGTCGAGACGGTGCGGCCGACCGGTATGCACGGTGTGCCGGGCCTGTACGTCCCGTCCGACCCGGGCGGCCCCGACGAGCACGCCAAACACGGCCAGCTGCTGGTCTCCATCGGCAGGATGTTCGAGAAGGGCCAGCGGATGGGCACCGGCCAGTGCAATGTGAAGCAGTACAACCGCCAGTTGCGTGACCTGATCATCGCAGGGCGGGCCAAGCCCAGCTTCGTGGTCTCCCACGAACTGCCACTGGAGGAAGCGCCGAGGGCGTACGAGAAGTTCGACCAGCGGATAGAGGGCTACACCAAGGTCGTCCTGCACCCCGGGCACGCTCTCGCGGCGTAGGACCGTCCACACACCCACGGCGGGCCGGCTCCCGTGCCCGGCCCGCCCTTCGGCGGGCGAGGTCTCCTCGACGGCATCGGCCGGGGTCCGGCTACGGGCGTCCGGCACCGTCCCCGCCCGGTTCGGCATCCGCGGAAGCCGCGGTGAGCGCGGCGACCCACTCGGCGGGCCAGGGCGCGCTGACCCGCTCCTCTCCCGGCTTTTCCGGTGGCACATGGACGACCGTGTACCGGCCGGACGCCGCGAGCCGACGCGGCCGGCCGTCGGTCCTCTCGCCCCACACCTCGAACCGGAACGTCATCGAGGACGTCCCGATGCGTTCGACGGCGAGGATGGTCGTCACCTCCTGCTGGAACCACAGCGGAGAGGCGAAGTCGACCTCGTAGCGCACCCGCGGTGCGGCACCGAAGTAGCCGACGACACCGTGCTCGCGGGCCAGCGCCGCCTCGGCCGCCTCCACGAACCGGACCACCGCCGAGTTGTGGTAGTGCCCGGAGGCGTCGGTGTCCGACCACTCCACGCGGCACCGGTGGACGGCACTGGCCAGTTCGGCGGGCGTATCCTCGGTGGATCTCATGTCTCGTATTTTTCACGGTCGTCATTTAAAGTCAATACGCTCGCCCGGTCGTGGGCGTGTCCGACCGCAACTGAGCGAAAGGGGCGACGTGAAGCTTGCATCCCTCGCCGTCGACGGCGAGCGGCGATCCGGCGTCGTAGACAAGACCGGGCAGACGGTCACCGTGCTGCCCGCGGAGATCGGCACCGTGGACGACATCGTCCGCGGCGGCCCGGAAGCCCTGGAGGCGGTCCGCGCCGCCGTGCCCGGTGTGCCCCTGGCCCTGTCCCAGGTCCGCCTGGAAGCCCCGCTGCACCGCTTCAACCGTGACATCCTGTGCACCGGCTGGAACTACTGGGACCACTTCGAGGAGTCGAGGGGGAAACGGGAGGGACAGGACCCGGACAAGCGGCCCGAGCATCCCACCTTCTTCACCAAGGGCCCCGGCACCGTCATCGGCCCCGGCGACGACATCGCCTACGACCCCGACCTCTCCGCCAAGTGGGACTACGAGGCCGAGATCGCGCTCGTCATCGGCCGCGAGGGACGGTCGATCCCGGAGGAGAAGGCCCTGGACCACGTCTTCGGCTACCTCGTCGCCAACGACGTCTCCCAGCGTGACCTCCAGCGGGCACACGGCGGCCAGTGGCTCAAGGGCAAGAGCATCGACGCGACCATGCCGCTCGGGCCGTGGCTGACGACCGCCGACGAGATCGACGACCTGACCGGCCTGCGGGTGCAGTGCGAGGTCGACGGCCGTCTGCTGCAGAACGCGACCAGCGGCCAGATGGCCTTCCCCATCCCCAGGATCATCGCCGAGCTCAGCCGCGGCATGACCCTGCGTGCCGGGGACGTGGTCCTCACCGGCACGCCGAGCGGTATCGGCAGCGCCCGCGAACCGCAGATCTTCCTCGGCGACGGCGATCTCGTCGTCACCCGGGTCAGCGGTCTGGGGGAACTGTGCAACCGGGTGCGCCGGACCCGGCTCACCTGACTCCGGCGCGCGACGCCCTACAGGCCGGCCGGGCCACCCGGCCCGGCCGACCCGCCCCTCACATCGTTGCTAACCGCGACGCCCCGCCGGGGTGCTGTGGTCCCCGCCGGGCGCCGGAACGGAGCCGCCGGGTGCCGTGTCCGCCGTCGGCTCCGCCCGGTCGGCGTGGCCCGGCCACCAGGCCGCGTGGCCGATCAGCGCCGTGAGGCTCGGGGTGAAGAACATCGCCATCACGAACGCGGCGACCGCGATGCCGAAGGAGACCGCGAAACCCATCTCCGTGAGCAGTGCGTTGCCCGCGAGCATCATCGTGGCGAAGGTCGCCGCCAGGATGAAGCCCGCCGCGGCCACCGTCGGACCCGCGTGCCGCAGCGCCATGCCGGCCGCCTCACGCGGCTCCCGGCCCTCACGGGCCTCCTCGCGGAGCCGGGCGATCATCAGGATGTTGTAGTCCGTGCCGATGGCGACCACGAAGAGATACATGATCACCGGGAGCATGAACATCAGCCCGGGCTTGCCCTGCGCCTCCTGGAAGATCCAGACCGTGGCACCGAGGGTGGCACCGAAGCCGAGCCCCACCGAGGCGATCAGGTACCAGGGAGCGACCACACTGCGCAGCAGCAGCCCCAGGATCACCATGATCAGCAGGGCGGCGACGGGGAACACCGTCCGGTAGTCGTGGTTGACCGCGGAGTCGATGTCCTTGTAGATCGAGGACATCCCGCCGACCACCGCCTCGGTGCCCTCGGGCGCGTCGGCGTGCGCGACGTCACGCACCCGGCCCACCGCGTCGATCGCCTTGTCCGTGGACGCCTCGTACTTGAGGGTGACGGTGAAGTCCGCCGTGGTGCCGCCCTCGTTCACCTGGGTCATCCGGGCACTCGCGACACCGTCCACGGCGCCCAGCTTCTGCGCGTAGGCGTCGAAGGAGGACTTGTCCAGCGGCTTGCCGTCGGTGCTGGACAGATAGACGTCGGTGGGCGCGGCGGCACCCGCCGAGTACGCCTTCTGCATCTCGTCCTGGACGACCATGGACTCCTTGGTCTTCGGCATCGAGCCCGACGCCAGGTCGAACGTGGCGTGGTAGCCCAGCGTGCCCAGCGACAGCATGACCAGAACGGCGCCGGAGACCGCGGCGGTCAGCGCCGGGCGGCGCTGCACCCCACGGCCCAGGGCCGCGAAACGGGCGTTGGCCGGCTCCTGCTGCCAGGACTTCGAGGGCCAGAACACCTTCGGGCCGATGAGCGAGACCACGGCCGGGATCAGGGTCAGGCCCGCGACCAGCGTGACCGAGACCGCGATGGCCAGCGCCGGCCCCATCTGCTTCAGGAAGCCCAGCGTGGACAGCACCAGCGCGAGGAAGGCGATGATGACCGCGCCGGCCGCCGAGGCGATCGCCTCGCCGACCCGGCCGACCGCGTTGACCATGGCCTGCTTGGGTTCGTCACCCGCGCGCAGGCGTTCGCGGTAACGGAACATCAGGAACAGGAAGTAGTCCGTGCCCACACCGAAGAGCACGACGATCAGGATCGACGAGACGGAACTGTTGGCCTGCAGATCGAACAGCTTGGTGGCGTACGCGATCAGCCCGTTGGCGATCGCCGACACCAGGCCGATCAGGATCAGCGGCAGGAAGGCGAGGATCGGCGCCCGGAAGATGATCAGCAGGGTCACCAGGATGATCGCGAAGGTCCCGATGCCGATCAGCGCCTCGCCGCGCTTGGACGAGTCCTGCTGGTCCAGGGCCTGCGCGGCCGAACCGCCCAGTCTGGCCTCCAGGCCGGTGCCCTTGACCAGTTGCCCGAGGTCGTCGCGCAACACCTTGGCGGCGTCCGCCTGTACGGGCTGGCCCGCGTTCTTGCTGTCCATCTGCACCAGGGTCAGGGTGTACCTGCCGTCCTTGGACGGCTGGCCGGGGACGACCTTCTGTAGCTGATCGATGTGCTTGCCGCCCAGTTCGGTGGTGATCCGGGCGACGGTCTGTTTGTCCTCGGCGGTGAGCCTGCCGCCGTCGGTGCGCTGGTACAGCGCGATCGCGGCCGGGGTGAAGGCGCTGGGGAACGCCTTCGCCTGGAGGTCGGCCGCCTTGATGGACTCGTAACTCTTGGGCAGGAAACTGCTCTCGTCGCTGTTCGAGGGCAGGCTCGGGGCGGTGGCGACGATCGCCACCGCCGCGATCAGCCATGCCACGATCGTCCAGACTGGATGTCGGACGACGGCACTGCCAATTCGTCGGAACATGCGGAAGGTCCTCCTGGGTAGGAAGATCACCGCAGCCCGGGGAGCGGACCCTGGCATCGGCGACCCCGACCGGCACGCATCCAACGAGCCGGTCGCATGGTTGTCTTGAGGTCATATCGTAGGGATCACACAGGAAGAGCGGTCCAGTGGATTTCGGGTGGCTGATTTCGTGCGGCTCCCGGACACCGCGGCTCGACTCCGCGCATCAGGGCGGCCCCTCACTAGAATTCCGGTCATGGCGTCCTCGCCCACCAGGCGGCTCTCCCGGCGCCGGCGTCCGGTACGAGGAGGTCCGCGATCATGCGCGAACTGGCGGAAACGGCACGGCAGTGGGCGGCCCGGGGCCGTACGGGAGTCCTCGCCCGCCCCGTCACCGAGCAGGGCTTCGGCCCCCGGCACCCCACCGACGCGATCCTGATCGACGAGGGCGGAGACTGCCACGGCACCCTGTACCGCGGTGCTTTCGACGCCCATCTCGCCACCGAGGCGGCCGCCCTGACGGCAGGGCACACGGCACGCGTCTGCGCGGTGTCCGTCCACGACGAGGAGGTGAAACGGGCCGGCCTGACCTGCGGCGGACGGGCCGACGTCCTGCTCCAGCCCCTTGCGGCGATCCCCGCCCGCTGGTGGACCCTGCTGGCCGAGGGAGCCGACGCGGCACTGATCACCAGACTGGACGCCGGCCGGACCCGGGCGGTCAGCTTCGTTGCCGCACCGGACGACGGCACCGTGGCACAAGGGCCCGTCCAGGCCATGGAAAGGGCCCGCGAACTCCTCGCCCGCCGAAGGGCCGGCCGCGAGACCCACGCCACCGACGCCGGACTCGTCCTCATCGAGACCTTCCCGGCCGTACCGCACCTCGTCATCGCCGGCGGCGGCGAACTCGCCGAACTCCTGGCCGCCCAGGCACACCTGCTGGGCTGGCAGGCGACCGTGACGGTCACCGCCCAGGACACCGTCAAGCTGCTCGCCGACCGTCCGGCCGCGGCCTGTCTGATCGTCCTCAGCCATGAGCCGGACGTCGACATCCCCGCCCTGCACACCGCACTGACCGGCGGTGCCGCCTACGTCGGCGCGCTGGGCTCACGACGCACACAGGCCCGCCGAGCCCAGGCCCTCACCGAGGCCGGCCTCGACGACGCCCACCTCGGGCGCATCCACGGCCCGATCGGCCTCGACCTCGGCGCCCGCACCCCGGCCGAGACGGCACTGGCGATCTGCGCCGAGGTGCTCGCCGCCCTCGACGGACGCGAGGTCAGGATCCTGCGCGAGCAGACCGGGCCGACCGGTGCGATCGGTGACTGACGCAGATACCCGGGTGGTGCGAGGAGCGGGTTCGTAAATACAACTCTGATGAGCTTTCTGATCTCGTATTTGCGGCTCCCTTCGGTCGCTGTCCGGGTACGGTCGTGCGGGAGGTGGTCGGCCCGTGATCCAGATCGTGGAACACACACCGCAGGAAGGCCCGTACGCCATCGGAACCGCACTGGAGGCGGCCGGGCTGCCGCTGCGGGTCTGCCGGACCTGGGCCGGCGACCCGGTGCCGCACACCACGGACGGACTGGCGGCCCTGGTGGTGATGGGCGGACCGATGGCCGCCTACGCCGACTTCCCCAGCCGTACGGCGGAACTGGCGCTGCTGCGTGCCGCGCTGGAGGCCGAGGTCCCGGTGCTCGGCGTGTGCCTGGGCGCCCAGCTGCTGGCCGTCGCGGCCGGCGGCACCGCCCGGCCCGGCACCGGAGCGCAGATCGGCTGGGGCGACGTACGGACGGCGGCGGCCGCCCCCGCCGACCCGCTGTTCGCCGGCGCCCCCGGCCGACTGCGCGTGCTCCACTGGCACCGCGACACCATGGACCTCTCGGCCGAAGCGATCCTCCTGGCGTCCTGCGACCGCTACCCGGTCCAGGCGTTCCGGATCGGCCGCTCGGCCTGGGGCACCCAGTTCCACCTGGAAGTGGACGAGCCGGCGGTCGAGGCCTTCGCCGGGGCCTTCCCCGAGGAAGCGGCTGCCGCGCCCGGCCTGCTGGAGTCCGCGCCCACCGAACTGGCCGCCCCTGGCCCGGCACCGCGACGACATCTTCAAACGCTTCGCCGCCTTCGTCGCGGGCCGGTCCGAACAGACGACGACCCGTGCCTTCTTCACCCGGCGCGCGGCCACCTGGGAGGACCGCTTCACCGACGACGGCCCCCGGTACGCGGCGGCGGTCGGCCGGATGGGCCTGCGCCCCGGGCAGCGCGTCCTCGACCTGGGCTGCGGGACCGGCCGGGCGCTCCCCGCGCTGCGCGCACAGGTCGGTGTCGACGGCATGGTCTCCGGCGTCGACCTCACACCCGCGATGCTCCGGGCGGCCCTTCGCGAAGGCCGGGACGCGGACGGGCAGTTGCTGCTCGCCGACGCCTGCCGGCTGCCGCTGCGGACCGGCGCGGCGGACGCCGTCTTCAGCGCCGGCCTGATCAACCACGTCCCCGACCCCGCCGCGGCGCTGCGCGAATGGGCCAGGGTGACCACTCCCGACGGCGTACTCCTCCTCTTCCACCCGTCCGGCCGTGCCGAGCGCGCCGCCCGCCACGGACGCCCCCTGGACCCGGACGACCTGACGGCCGAGGAGAACCTCACCCCCGCCCTGCGGGTGGCAGGCTGGCACATCGAGGTCTACGAGGACGCCCGGCACCACTTCCTGGCACGCGCGACCGCACCCGCACCCTCGTCTGAGCACACCGCCCGCCGGCCCCGACACCCGCCCCGCCTTCTGTACGGCAGGGGCCCGGTCGGCGACCATCGGTGACATGATCCGCCGACCGCACCGCGCCCCCGCTCCCGCGGGCGCCCGTGGCCGGCGCCGGTTCCGCCCCGAAGCCTCATGTCGCGCGCACCCCGACCGAAAGGCCGAACCATGTCGACGATCAGTCAATGGCAGCTGCGGGCCGCGTTCGCGGTGCGGTTGTCGGAGATGTACGGGCAGGAGGTTCCCGCCTACACGACGCTGGTGGACGTCTCCCGCGAGGTCAACGAGGACGTCCTGCGCGCGCAGGGAGCCGACGCCGAACGCCTCGGGTCCATCGGCCGGGTGACCGCGGAGCGGCACGGAGCCATCCGCGTCGGCACCCCGCGGGAACTCCAGCAGGTCGCCCGCGTCTTCGGTGCCCTCGGTATGCACCCCGTCGGCTTCTACGACCTGCGGGAGGCCGCGGCCAGCGCCGTCCCCGTCGTCTCCACCGCCTTCCGCCCGATCGACGGCGAGGAACTCGCCCGCAACCCCTTCAGGGTGTTCACCTCGATGCTCACCCCGGCCGACCCCCGCTTCTTCGACGCCGGCCTGCGCGCACGTCTGGAGACCTTCCTCGCCGGCCGTCAGCTCTTCCCGCCGGAGCTGCTCACGCTGGCCGACCGCGCCGCGGCCGAGCGTGAACTGCCGGAGGACGACGCCGAGCGCTTCCTCCGACTGGCCGTCAGCGTCTTCGAGTTGTCGAAGGAACCGGTGGACCGTGCCTGGTACCGGACCCTGGAACAGGTCTCCGCCGTCGCCGCCGACATCGGCGGCGTCCGCAGCACGCACATCAACCACCTCACCCCGCGCGTCCTGGACATCGACGAGCTGTACCGCCGGATGACGGACCGCGGCATCGAGATGATCGACACCATCCAGGGCCCACCGGCCTGGAAGGGCCCGGACGTCCTGCTGCGCCAGACCTCCTTCCGCGCCCTGGCCGAACCCCGCCCGATGCGCGCCGAGGACGGCAGCGTCGTCGGCGGCGAACTGCGGGTCCGCTTCGGCGAGGTCGAGGCCCGCGGCATCGCCCTCACCCGTACCGGACGGGCCCTGTACGACGAACTCCTTGGCCATGTCGACGAGTTGGCGTCCCGGAGCCCCGTCGAGAGCCGCCACGACATCGCGCGTGCCGTGTGGGAGCGCCATATGCCCGGCAGCGAGGAAGAACTCGCGGCCGAGGGACTGGCGTACTTCACCTACCGCCTCGCCGACGACCGGCCGAGTGACGCCGCCACACCGCCCGCCGGTCTCGCCGAACTGGTGCGGCAGGGCTGGGTGCGCGCCGAGCCCATCGTCTACGAGGACTTCCTGCCCCGCTCCGCCGCCGGCATCTTCCAGTCCAACCTCAGCGGCCAGGGCACCCGCGACAACGAACAGACGGGCGCCGCCTACGACGCCGACTGGCTCTCCGGCGCCGTCGAACGCGAGGTCCTCGACCCCTTCGCCCTCTACGAGCAGCAGCAGAACCGCTCCCTCGCCCATGTCGCCCGCTCGCTCGGCCTCACCACCACCCTCCGCTGACCCGCCACCCCCTGGAGGACCACGATGACCAGCAACGCGCTGCCCACCACGGACGACCTGCGCGCCCGCGCCCGGACCTGCCTGCGGAACATCGGTGCGGAGGCGACGGAGGGCCAGGACTTCCCGGCCCGTACCCCCATCACCGGCGAGAACCTGTTCGGGTTGAAGGCGGCCACCGGCACCGACATCGAAGAAGCCCTCGCCGCCGCCCGTACCGCCTTCCTCGCCTGGCGCACCACACCCGCCCCACGCCGCGGTGAACTCGTCCGCCGGCTCGGCGAGTTGCTGCGCGAGCACAAGGGCGCTCTGGCCGATCTCGTCACCATCGAGGCGGGCAAGATCCACTCCGAGGCGCTCGGCGAGATCCAGGAGATGATCGACATCTGTGACTTCGCGGTCGGCCTCTCCCGCCAGTTGTACGGCCGTACGATCGCCTCCGAACGCCCCGGCCACCGCCTGGCCGAGACCTGGCACCCGCTCGGCGTGGTCGGCGTCATCTCCGCCTTCAACTTCCCCGCGGCCGTGTGGTCCTGGAACACCGCCGTCGCGCTCGTCTGCGGCGACGCCGTGATCTGGAAGCCCTCCGAACTCACCCCGCTCACCGCCCTGGCCTGTCACCATCTGCTGGCCCGGGCCGCCGACGAGGTCGGCGTGCCACGCGACGTGCACCGACTCCTGCTCGGGGACCGCGCGGTCGGCGAGAAGCTCGTCGACGACCCCCGCGTGGCCCTCGTCAGCGCCACCGGCTCCACCCGTATGGGCCGCGAGGTCGGCCCGCGGGTCGCCGCCCGCTTCGGCCGCAGCCTGCTGGAGCTCGGCGGGAACAACGCCGCGATCGTCGCCCCCTCCGCCGACCTCGACCTCGCCGTCCAGGGCATCGTCTTCGCCGCGGCCGGCACGGCGGGCCAGCGCTGCACCACGCTGCGCCGACTGATCGTCCACCGGGACATCGCCGACACCCTCGTCGAGCGCCTGGCCGCCGTGTACGGCAAGCTCCCCGTCGGCAGCCCGTTCGACGAGACGACACTGGTCGGCCCGCTGATCTCCACCACCGCGCTCGACGCCATGCGGCACGCCCTCACCCGTGTCCAGGCCCAGGGCGGCAAGGTCCTGGCCGGCGGGAACCGGCGCCTCGGCGAGGCGGCACCGGCGGCGGCCTACGCCGAACCCGTGCTCGTCCGCGTGGACGAACAGACCGACGTCGTACGGGAGGAGACCTTCGCTCCGATCCTGTACGTCCTCACCTACGACACCCTCGACGAGGCGATCGCGCTGCACAACGACGTCCCGCAGGGCCTGTCGTCCAGCATCTTCACCCGCGACCAGCGGGAGGCCGAGATCTTCCTGTCCGCCGCCGGCTCCGACTGCGGTATCGCCAACGTCAACATCGGCACCTCAGGAGCCGAGATCGGCGGCGCCTTCGGCGGCGAGAAGGACACCGGCGGCGGCCGCGAGTCCGGCTCCGACGCCTGGAAGGCGTACATGCGCGCGGCGACCAACAGCATCAACTACTCGGGTGAACTCACCCTGGCCCAAGGGGTCAGCTTCCTCTGACCCCGGCGGGTCTCCCACCACGGGTGGAGGTCTCTCCATCAACCCGTGGGTGGTGGTGATCCGCACCCCTCCCGGCGCAGCCTTGAGGCATGGGTTCACTTCACTCCGCACTCGTCGCTGTCACCGGCATCTGCATCGTGGTCTTCGCCGCGGCCTGGATCGCGGGTGCCGTCTACTTCGGTCTGAAGAGCCAGGGCGGCGTGCGGGGCTGGGGGCGCGGCCTGCGTCGCGCGTTGCCCCGCCGGGTTCTGCTGATCGCAGGCGCCTACCTGTTCTCCTCGTTGATCAGGTACTCCGGGGACTTCTGGCGCCATCTTCGGTACTGGCAGCCCGAGCTCGCGCTCCTTGGGGGTCTGCTCGCCGTCGCCTCCACGGCGCTGCTGCTGTGGGCCCGCTGGGTCCTGGGCACGATGTGGGCCAGTGTGCCGATGGTCCAGGAGCATCACGAGCTGCGTACGGACGGCCCTTACCGGCTGGTTCGCCATCCCATATACACCGGCTTGCTCGGACTGGTCGTCGGCGCCATGCTGGCCTGCGGCTTCGGCGTCTGGACAGCTGTCCTCGTGGTCGCCGTTCCCTGGCTGCTGCTCCGCGTCCGGACCGAGGACGCGCTCATGGCCGGCCGGTTCGGGGCTTCCTACGACGCCTACCGCGCCGGCGTCCCGGCCTTGATCCCGTGGACGCGTCCCGCGAGGACGGCGGCCGGGACACCGAGCTCGCGGTAGCCGTCGCCGTGCTTCCCGCGCTCCGTCACGGCTGCGGCTCGTCGGGCGCCCCGGCGTCCGGGCCGGTGTGGGGGGCGCCCGGCCTCCCGGTCGTTCCCTCGGGGAGCAGGAAGGCGGTGAGCGCGGCCGTGTCGTCCTGCAACTGGTCGTGGCTGTAGGCCAGCAAGTCCTCATGGAGCCGTTCCAGCAGCTCCGCGGGCGGCAGGGGCCCCCAGGAACGCAGCCGCTGGAGCAGGGGATAGAAGGAGCCGTCCGGATCCCGGGTCTCCGTGACGCCGTCCGTGTACAGGAGGAGCTGGTCGCCGGGGCCGAAGGGGTAGGTGTCGACGCGGTAGGGGTCCCGGACGAGCATGCCGAGGTTCAGCGGTGGCCCCGGCCGCCCGAGGTCCAGCTCACGGACCTCGCCGGGGCGGATGAGCAGCGGCGGCGGATGGCCGCAGTTGAGGATGCGGACGACCGTGTCGTCACCGCCGCCGGGGATCTCGGCGAAGACGGCCGTGACGAACCGTTCGGTCACCTCGCTGCCGCCCAACCGGTCGGCCCGGCGTGACATGCTGATGTCCACCCGCTCCACGAGGGCATGCAGGTCGGGTTCGTCGTGCGCGGCCTCACGGAACGCGCCGAGCATGGCGGCCGCGGTCTCCACGGCGAGCAGTCCCTTGCCGCGTACGTCACCGATGAGCAGCCGTACCCCGTACGCGGTCGGCACGGCCTCGAAGAGGTCGCCGCCGATCCGGGCCTCCGCGGCGGCGGACAGGTAGAAGCTCTCCAGCAGCAGGTTCCCGATCCGGTGCGGGACCGGTCTGAGCAGCACGCGCTGCGCGATCTCGGCCACGAACCGGACGTCGGCCAGGGTGCGTTCCCGGCGGGTCCGGTGCGCGGCGAAGATCGTGCCCAGGGCGCCCACCAGGGCCGTACACACATAGGCGGCGACGTAGTGCCGTTCCCAGATGTAGCCCACGGAGCGGCCCGCACAGCACGGGGTGCCGGCCAGCACCATCTCGAAACCGATGGCGAAGACGGTGGCGCCGGCGACGACGACCGCCCCATGTGCGAAGGCGGTCACCAGGGGGAGTGCGATCAGCAGGAAGCTCACCGGCCACTCCACCGGGGTGATCGGTTCGAGCACCAGCACGGCGACGACGTACAGGACGGGAAGCCAGCGCATCCACTTGGGGGAAGCGGGGGGAGCGGGCAGTGCTGAGTGGCGACCGTCGTGCCTCACCCGGGACTCCTGGCATACGAATCTCGACAAGACGCCCAGCCTTCCGGGCCGCCGCCCGCCGCGCCGGTGATTGCTCCACTCGGCGGCATGTTCCGGCGTGGCAGCAGCATTCGCGTCCAGTTACGAAACATTCGGGATTTTCCATTGGCATAATCGATCTTGAATTGGCTGATTGTCGACTCCTGTGATCGATAGCTGGAATTCAGTGCATTTGAGCTGCAGGAAAAACGCCTTGAGTGAATCGAAGGTTTCGAAATAATCACCGAAACTGTTGACAGGTGGCATGGCCAGACCAACACTCGCCCAGCAAGCCACACCCGCACAGGCCACACGAGGAGGCACTGCATGAACCCGCTCGACCACGCACTGAGCCGCCGCGGCGCAGGCGCCCTGCTGCTGGGCGCCGCCGCCGGGCTGGCCCTGCCCGGCACCGCCCGTGCCGCCACGGTCGTCACCACGAACCAGACCGGCACCAACAACGGCTACTACTACTCGTTCTGGACCGACGCGCAGGGCACGGTCTCCATGACCCTCGGTTCCGGCGGCAACTACAGCAGCAGCTGGCGCAACACCGGCAACTTCGTCTGCGGCAAGGGCTGGAGCACCGGCGCCCGCCGCAACGTGACCTACTCCGGCAGCTTCAGCCCGTCCGGCAACGGCTACCTGTCCCTCTACGGCTGGACGTCCAACCCGCTCGTCGAGTACTACATCGTCGACAACTGGGGCACCTACCGGCCCACCGGGACGTACAAGGGCAGCGTCACCAGCGACGGCGGCACCTACGACATCTACCTGACGACGCGGTACAACGCCCCGTCCGTCGAAGGCACCAAGACCTTCAACCAGTACTGGAGCGTCCGCCAGTCGAAGCGGACGGGCGGCACCATCACCACCGGCAACCACTTCGACGCCTGGGCCAGGGCCGGCATGTCCCTCGGCAGCTTCAGCTACTACCAGATCCTCGCGACCGAGGGCTACCAGAGCAGCGGCAGCTCCAACATCACGGTGGCGTGATGAGTGCCGCAGCGCAGCACTCGTCACGCCCCCTGCTGGCAACGGCCGCCGCGATCGCGCTGGCCGCCGCGGGTACCCTCGCCGTCGGCGCCGCTCCGGCCCACTCCGCCACCTGCGCCGGTTACGTCGGTCTCACCTTCGACGACGGACCGTCCACCGCCCACACCCCGAGCCTGCTCAGCGCTCTCAGGGCGAACGGGCTGCGGGCCACGATGTTCAACGAGGGCCAGTACGCGGCCGCCTACCCCGCCCAGGTCCAGGCCGAGATCGGGGCGGGCATGTGGGTCGGCAACCACAGCTACACCCACCCGCATCTGACCCAGGAGACCCAGGCGCAGATCGACTCGGAGATCTCCCGCACCCAGTCGGCCATCGCCAGTGCCGGTGGCGGGACACCGACCCTGTTCCGGCCGCCGTACGGCGAGACCAACGCGACCGTGCACACGGTCGAGGCCAAGTACAGGCTCACCGAAATCATCTGGGACGTCGACTCGCAGGACTGGAACGGCGCGAGCACCGACGCCATCGTGCAGGCCGTCTCCCGGCTCACGAGCGGCCAGATCATCCTCATGCACGAGTGGCCCGCCAACACCCTGGCCGCGATCCCGCGCATCGCACAGACCCTTGCGGCCAAGGGACTGTGCTCCGGGCGGATCTCCGCGCAGACCGGCCGCGCGGTCGCTCCCTGAGGACCACCTGAGCACCACCGGCACCAGGGGCGCGGCGGCGGTCCGTCAACCGCCGCGCCCTTCTCATGAGTTCGGATGACACCGGGATCTTCCGCCTCCTTCCGCCGATAGGGTCGCCGCCGTGGACTACTACGACCTGGGCCGTCACAGCCGGCGCGTGACGACGTCGTCCCCCGAGGCGCAGACCTGGTTCGACCGGGGACTGATCTGGACCTACGCCTTCAACCACGAGGAAGCCGTCCGCTGTTTCGAGGCCGCCGGCGCTGCGGACCCGGACTGTGCGATGGCCGACTGGGGCGTGGCCTACGCCCTCGGCCCCAACTACAACAAACCCTGGGAGTTCTTCGACCAGGACGACCTGGCCCGGACGGTGGAGCGCACGCACACCGCCGTGGAACGCGCACACGCCAAGGCCGCAGTCGCGACCCCCGTCGAACGCGCCCTCATCGAGGCGCTGCGCGCCCGCTACCCGCAGGCCGCGGCTCCGGACGCGGAGGCCTGCTCGGTGTGGAACACCGCCTACGCCGACAGCATGCGGGCCGTCCACGAACTGGCGCCCGACGACCTCGACGTGGCGACCCTCTACGCCGACGCCCTGATGAACCTCACCCCCTGGCAGCTCTGGGACATCCGCACCGGCCGGCCCGCCGACGGAGCCCGCACCCCGGAGGCCAGGGCCGTGCTGGAGCGGGCCCTCGACGCCGAGGCGGGCCCCCGGCACCCCGGGCTGCTGCATCTCTACATCCACCTGATGGAGATGTCACCCACGCCCGAGAGCGCCCTGCCGGTCGCCGACCGGCTGCGCGACCTGGTGCCCGACGCCGGGCACCTCCAGCACATGCCCTCGCACCTGGAGGTCCTCTGCGGCGACTACCGGCGCGTGGTCTCCGACAACGCCGCCGCCGTCGACGCCGACGAGAAGTACCACGCCCGCGCCGGAGCGTTGAACTTCTACACCCTCTACCGCTGCCACAACCTCCACTTCGGGATCTACGGCGCGATGTTCCTGGGCCGCCTCCAGGACGCCCTCGCCACCGCCGAACGGCTCGAAGCCGCCGTGCCGGAAGAACTGCTGCGTGTGGAGAGCCCGCCGATGGCCGACTGGCTGGAGGGCTTCCTCGCGATGCGGGTGCACGTCCTCATCCGCTTCGGCCGCTGGGACGACATCCTGCGTCTGCCGCAGCCCGCCGACCCCGTGCTGTACTGCGTGACCACCGCGATGCACCACTACGCGCGCGGAGTCGCCCACGCGGCCACCGGCAGGATCCCCGAAGCGGAGGCGGAACGCGCCCGCTTCCGGGGCGCGGTCGCCGCGGTCCCCGCCACCCGCATGCTGTTCAACAACACCTGCGCCGACATCCTGGCCATCGCGTCCGCGCTGCTGGACGGCGAACTCGCCTACCGCAAGGGCGACTTCGACACCGCGTTCGTCGCCCTGCGCCGCTCGGTCGACCTGGACGACAACCTCCCCTACGACGAGCCCTGGGGCTGGATGCAGCCCACCCGGCACGCCTACGGCGCCCTGCTCCTGGAACGCGGCAAGGTCGAGGAGGCCGAGGCGGTCTACCGCGCCGACCTCGGCCTGGACGACACCCTGCCCCGGCCGCTGCAGCACCCCGGCAACGTCTGGTCCCTGCACGGCTTCCACGAATGCCTGCAACGGCTCGGCAAGGACGGCGAGGCACGGATCGTGGCCCAGCAGCTGAAGCTCGCCGCCGCGACGGCGGACGTGCCGATCACGGCGTCCTGCTACTGCCGTACGGAGTGCTGCGGCACGCGTTAGAGCGCCCGCGCGACCAGCAGCGCCACGTCGTCGTGGTCGTCGGGGTGGCGCAGGCCGTGCAGCAGCAGGTCACAGGTCTCCTCCAGCGGCCGGTGGGGCTCGTCGAGGAAGCCGAGCAGCACGCCGAGGCGGTCGTCGATGGGGTGGCGGCGGGTCTCGACCAGGCCGTCGGTGTACAGGACCAGCAGGTCACCGGCGGCGAGGTCGACGGTGGTGGTCTCGAAGGGAATGCCGCCGACACCGAGCGGCGCGGCGGGCGGCAGTTCGAGCAGGGTGGCGGCGTGCCCGCAGTGCACCAGCGCGGGCGGCATATGACCCGCGTTGGCGAATTCGCAGCGCCTGGTGTGCGGGTCGTACACCCCGTACAGACACGTGACGATGTAGTGCTCCAGATCGCAGGTGATCTTGTCCAGATGCTGGAGCACCGCGGCCGGGGGCAGTTCCAGGTCCGCGTACGCGCAGGTGGCGGTGCGCAGCCGGCCCATGGTGGCGGCCGCGTCGATGCCGTTGCCCATCACGTCCCCGACGACCAGTGCGGTCCGCTCGCCCGACAGCGGGATCACGTCGTACCAGTCGCCGCCCACCTCGCTGGTCGCCTGGGCGGGCTGGTATCGGGAGGCCAGCTCCAGGCCCGTGTGGTGCGGCGCGTGGTCGGGGAGGAGGCTGCGCTGGAGGGTGAGGGCGGTGTTGCGGACGCTCTGGAACCAGCGGGCGTTGTCGATGGCCACGGCAGCCCGCCCGGCCAGCTCGGTGGCGAGGACCACGTCGTCCTCGTCGAAGGGGAGCGGATTGCGGGTGCGCTTGAGATCGAAGGCGCCGAGCACCTCGCCGTGCGCGATCAGGGGTACGACGAGGTACGAGTGCACCCCGGCCTGCGCCAGCAGGTCGCCCGCCTCGGCGTTGCGGGCGATACGCGACAGATCGTGCGCGCCGACACGGGGGACCAGGACCGGCCGTGCCGTGTGGACGCAGACGGTCACCAGCCGGTCGCCGTCGTAGGCGGCCAGGTCGCCGAGCGGATCGGCGGCACGCAGCGCGACCGTGGGATGTGCCGCTTCGAGGGCCAGGGCCCGGAACAGCTCCGGGCCGTTGTCCGGTCTGCGGGAACGGCGCAGCGCGAGCGCCGAGTCCAGCACGTCCACGGCGACCACGTCCGCGAGGACCGGAGTGGCGATCTCGGCCAGCTCATGGGCCGTACGCTCCACCTCCAGCGAGGTGCCCACCCGCGCCGAGGCGTCGGCGATGAGGGCGAGCCGTCTGCGGGCCCGGTCGGCCTCGGCGGCCGCGCGGTGCCGCTCGGTGACGTCGACGACCGAGGTCGCCGCGCCCAGGACCCGGCCGCCGTGGTCCTCCAGCCGGTAGAACGACAGCGACCAGGCGTGCTCACGCTCCGGATCCGCCGGGGGCCGGCCCACGTGGTACTGGTCGAGCAGCGGCGTGCCCGTGGTGAGCACCTGCCGCAGCGCCGACTCCACGGAGTCGATGTCGGGCAGCGGCAGGGCCTCCCGCAGATGGCGGCCGATGTGTTCCTCGGCGGGAATGCCGTCGATGCGTTCCAGCGCCGGGTTGACCAGCAGATAGTGCAGGTCGGGGTCGAGGAGGGCCAGGCCGATCGGGGACTGGTTGATCAGCCGCTCGCACAGCGCCAGGTCGGTCTCCACCCTTTGGAGCATCGTGTGGTCGGCCACGATCCCCAGTGCGTAGATGTCGCCCGCGTCGTCCATCAGCCGCATGCTGCGGAACTCCATGAGCCGGCTGCTGCCGTCCTTGTGGCGGACGGGGAAGGCGCCGGCCCAGCTCTGGCCGGTCTCCAGCACCTGCGTGAAGAGGCTCACCGCGGCCTTCAGATGGTCCGGGTGGACGAGCAGTCGCGCCGCGTACTCTCCCAGGGCCTCCTCGGCCGGGTAGCCGAAGAGTGCCTCGGCCTGCGGGGTCCAGAAGACGATCCGGCCCTGCGAGTCCAGTGCCACCGCGGCCACGCTCAGCACGTCCAGCAGACCCGTCGGGCGGGGCAGCCCGGGGCCGTACCCCGGGCGGCCGGGGCCGTCACCGGACCGCAGGGAACCCACAGCCATGCCTCAACCACCTCCATCGGCCGGCGGGGCCGATGCCGCTGCTGCGGCACTTCCATGCTGCCCCCGCCACACGGCCCACCCCAACCCCAGGACAGCGCGCCGGACGCCCCTGGAGGGGTCCTCCCCGCTCCCGTCGGCCCGTGCGTATCAGGCGGGCAAGCAGGAATATTGGGGTACATAGAGGATGTAACCAATGAATTCTCCGCGAGAAGACTTCGACGTGCCGACCTCCGCGGGCCCGCGCGATCTCCTCGACGCCTCCAGCGACGCTGCGGCGGTGCTGTCGTCCCGGGGCGTCGTGATCGGCTGGACCCGCGGCGCCGAGGCACTGCTCGGCCACCCGGCCGCCAAGGTGGTCGGCCGCTCCGCGGGGTGCCTGCTCGCCATGCGCCCCGACCCGGCCCGCGCCGCGGGTGTCGCCGAGCGCTGCCGCTCCGGCATGGGCTGGAGCGGCCTCGTCCCGGTACTGCACCGCGACGGCCGCAGCATCGTCGTCGACCTGCGGATCTCCGCGTCCTTCCGGATCGGCGGCGAGGAGTGCTTCCTCCTCTCCGCCCGCGAGCAGCGGCCCCGGTGGACGATGGGCCAGTCCGTCCTCGACGGCTTCCTCACCCGCTCGCCGATCGGCATGGCCGTGATGGACCTGGACCTGCGCTACATCTGGCTGAACGACACCCTGGAGCAGTTCGGCGGAGTCCCCCGGGAACAGCGCCTGGGACGCCGGCTCAGCGAACTGCTGCCCGGACTGCAGGCCAGCACCATCGAGGGCCTGATGCGTAAGGTGCTCCTGACCCGGGAGCCGGTCACCGACTACGAGTACCTCGGCTGGAGCTGGGCCGACCCGCACCGGCAACGCGCCTACTCCACCTCGTTCTTCCCCCTCGTCGACGCCGACGGATCGGTGACCGGCGTCTGCTACATGGTCTCCGACGTCACCGAGCGGTGGAACGCCCGGCAGCTGCTGTCGCTGGTCAACGAGGCAGGTACCCGCATCGGTACCACTCTCGACGTGCTGCGCACCGCCCAGGAACTCGCCGACTTCGCCGTCCCCCGCTTCGCCGACTTCGTCATCGTCGATCTCCTGGAGCCCGTCCTCAGCACCGAGGGACACGGCACCTGGCTGACCGACGCGGGCCCGGCGCCCGCCAAACCGTCGATGCGGCGGGCCGCGCTCAAGACCGTGCGCGAGGGCAGCCCCGAGGCGGTGGCGCGGATCGGCGACCGGGTCGACTTCCTGCCCCCGCCGCACGGCATCGACCTGCTCATCAGGGGCGAGCCCATCATCATCCCGGTGCTCGACCCGGACGACCACCTCTGGGTCACCGAGCAGCCCGCGCGGACGGCCCGCATCAGGGAGTTCGGCCTGCACTCCCTGATCTCGGTCCCCATGCGGGCGCGGAACACCGTCCTGGGCCTCACCACGTTCGCCCGCTCGCTCAACCAGATCTCGTTCCGGCCCGACGACGTCCTGCTCGCCCAGGAACTGGTCGCGCGCGCCGCCGTCTGCGTCGACAACGCCCGCCGCTACACGAGGGAGCACACGGCGGCCGTCACCCTGCAGCGCAGCCTGCTGCCCCAGGCGCTGAACGGGGGCACGGCGCTGGACGTGGCCTCCTCCTACCTGCCGGCGGACGCGGCGGACGGAGTCGGCGGCGACTGGTTCGACGTCATCCCGCTGTCCGGCGCCCGGGTCGGCCTGGTCGTCGGCGACGTGGTCGGCCACGGCCTCGCCGCGGCGGCCAGCATGGGCCGGCTGCGCACCGCCGTACAGACCCTCGCCGACATGGAGATGCCCCCCGACGAGCTCCTCGCCCACCTCGACGACCTCGTGCTGCGACTGGGGGAGGAGGAGAGCGGCGGCACGGCTTCCGACGGCAGCACGACCACCTTTGTCGGAGCGACCTGCCTGTACGCCGTCTACGACCCGGTGACCCGCCGGTGCGCCATGGCCCGGGCGGGACACCCGCCCCCCGTCGTGGTCGCACCCGACGGGCGGGTCCACTTCCCCGACATGCCCGCCGGACCACCACTCGGGCTGGGCGGCATGGCCTTCGAGGCCACCGAGATCGAACTCGCCGAGAACAGTCTGTTCGGCCTCTACACCGACGGCCTCATCGAAGGCGCCGACCGGGACGTCGAGAAGGGCATGTCCCGGCTCCGTGTCGCACTGGCCGGCCCCGCCACCGAACTGGACGCGCTGTGCACGGCCACCGTGCAGCAGCTGGTCACCGTACCCCTGCCCGACGACGTCGCCCTGCTGCTGGCCCGCACCCACGCCCTGGGCGCCGACCACGTCGTCTCCTGGGAGGTGCCCGTCGACCCGGCCGCCGTCGCCGACGTCCGGGCCCGGGCGACCCGCCAGGTTTCGGTGTGGGGCTACGACGAACTGGCCATGACCACCGAACTCATCGTCAGCGAGCTGGTCACCAACGCCATCCGCTACGCCGAACCGCCCATCCGGCTGAGGCTGTTGCGTGACGCCCGACTGACCTGCGAGGTCGCCGACGGCAGCAGCACCGCACCCCGGCTCAGGCATGCCCGCAGCACCGACGAGGGCGGCCGCGGACTCTTCCTGGTGGCCCAGCTCGCCCACCGCTGGGGCGCCCGTTACACAGGGGAGGGCAAGATCATCTGGGCCGAGCAGGAGATCCCGCCGGACATTCCCTGAGGCGCCCAGGGCGCCGGCACGGTCCAAGAGGAGGGGGCCGGGGGCCTGTCGAAATCGCACGTTTGGCCGTACGCTGTCAATTCATAAGGATTCGGCAGCAATTGGGGGAGCCGCCATGTCCGGGGACACGTACGGTCCGAACCAGGGTTTCCAGGGACCGGGATTCCCGAACCCGGGTCCCTTCGTCCCGCCCATGCCGTCGGCCCCGCCGCCCGCCCCGCCGGACGCCCTGCGCGCCACCGCCGTCGCCCTTCTCAACCTCAGCGGCCTCGGCCTCGGTTACCTGCTCGTCCGAAGACGCATCCCGATGGCCGTGTGCCTGGCGGCGACCGTCGTCCTGCTGCTCGTCGCCCTGCCTGCGGACGCCGACGGCGTACCCGGAGCCGCGCTCGTCCTCTACGCCGTGCTCCTGCTGCTGGCGGCCCTCCACGGCGCGTCCGTCGGCCTGCGCACCCGCCTGGTGTGGCCCGGACAGCAGCCCGTCGCCCTGGCGCTGGGCGTCGTGCTCCTCGCCGTACCCGTGGGCGGTGCGCTCTGGTACGACAGCGCACAGAAGGAAGCCGTCGAACGCGCGCTCCTCGACCGCCTCGACCGCGCCGACAAACGGGTCACCGCGGCCGGCCAGGAGGCCTTCGCCACCGGCAAGTCCGACTACCAGGACGCCCTGGCCGTCTACCGGGACCTCGCCGTCAACCACGCCGGCTCGCGCGCCGCCGCCCAGGTCCCCGACCGTCTGAAGACCTACTACACGACCGTCGCGGCGGCCTACAGCCACAACGACTACTGCACGGCCGTCGAACCCCTGAAATACCTGCGAACGGTCCCCGAATCCATACCGAAGGACCAGCTCGGCACCCTCGCCCACTGGCCCGACGACCGGCTGGCCACCTCGCTCTACGAGTGCGGAGCGGACGGCCTGACCAGTGGCGGAGACGACTGGGTCACCCGGTTCGGCGACCTCCTGAGCACCTTCCCGGACTCCGGCCAGGCGGCAAAGGTCGTCCCCGCCGTCGACACGGCCGAGAAGAAGACGGCGAAGGCGGTCTCCGGGAACGACCCCTGCACCGCAGTCAAGCAGTTGCACACCCTGAACACCCAGATCCTGCAGCTGTCGAACGGCGCCGCCGCTGGCGCCGACGGTCTGACCAAGGTCGCCGCCCGGGCTGACAGCAGCGGTGACGCGGGGGAGTACGAGTGCGGCGTCAAGCAGTACAAGGACGGTGACTTCGAGCAGGCGCAGCAGACCATGGAGCAGTTCGTCACCGACAACCCGCACCACGGGAACCGCGACCGCGCCCGGAAGATCGCCATCGGCGCCGAGGTCGCCCAGACCCTCCCGGCGGCCGGCAAGAAGCTGCCCACCACCGCGGGCGGCGGCGGCATCTCCGTGACCGTCAAGAACGACAGCCCCGACGACATCACCGTCCTGTACACCGGCCCGGTCACCGGCAGCTTCACCCTGAAGGCATGCGGCAGCTGCAAGGCGTACTCGTTCGCCAGCTCGATCATCCCCGGCTGGGAGCCCTGCAGCGACAGCGGCAAGAACTATCCCCAGCGCACGATCAGCCTTCCCCCGGGCACCACGTACTTCGTGCACAAGCCGAAGAACGACACCACGGCCACTGCGGGCTCCGACACCGCCAAACTGAGCTACGGCTACGTCTACACGGAGTGCGCCTACACGACACAGTCGCTGGGGTCCAGTTACTGAGCGGAATGCGAGGTTGTCAGCGCCGCCAACTAAGCTCCCGCGCATGAGCGACGAGGGCAGAGACAACCCCGCGAGACGGGTTGTCGACGGACGGTTCGAGCTGGTGGCACGGCTCGGTGGCGGCGGCATGGGCATGGTCTGGCGGGCCACCGACCTGGTACTGCACCGCAGTGTGGCCATCAAGGAGGTACGGCCGTCCGACCCCGGCCTCGCCGAGTACGACCCCGAGGCCTCACACCAGCTGCGGGAGCGGGTGCTGCGGGAGGCCCGCGCGCTGGCCCGCGTCGACCACCCCAACGTGGTGACGATCCATCACATCGTCGACGGCGGCCCCGGGACCTATCCGTGGATCGTCATGGAACTCGTGACCGGCGGCTCGCTGGCCGACCGCCTCGCCCTCGGCCCGATGAACCCGACCGAGGCCGCGCGCATCGGCCTGGAAGTGCTGGCCGCGCTCCGCGCCGCCCACGAGGCCGGCATCGAGCACCGCGACGTGAAACCGGCCAACGTCCTGCTGCGCCCCGACGGCCGCCCGGTACTCACCGACTTCGGCATCGCCGCCATCCGAGACGCCACCGCCCTCACCGCCACCGGCTCCGTCATCGGCACCCCCGACTACATGGCACCCGAGCGCGTCTCCGGCAAGGACGGCGGAGCGGCCTCCGACCTCTGGTCGCTCGCGATGATGCTGTACGTCGCCGTCGAGGGCCACCATCCGCTGCGCCGGGGCACGACCCTCGCGACGCTCGCCGCGGTCCTCACCGACGGCATACCGTCGCCGGTCCAGGCGGGCCCCCTGACGGAGGTCCTCGCCCGCGTCCTCGTCCGCGACCCCCAGGCCCGCCCGGACGCCCGGCAACTGGAGCGGATGCTGGCCGTCGTGGCGCGCCAGGCGCAGGAGCAGACGCCGACAGAGACTCCCACGTCGTTCCCCCTGCAGCCCCCGGCCGCGCCACCGCAGGTCACCCGCCCCACCACTGCGGTGACCGCCGGTCGCCGCCGCTGGACGCTGTTCGTCCTCCCCACCGCGGGAGTGGCCCTCGTGGGCGCCCTTGTCTGGAGCCGGCTGCCGGACTCGGGCACGCACGCCTCCGGGGCCACGGGCTCCGGGTCGACGGCCACCAAGACATCGCCTTCGGCCGGATCCACGGCCTCCTCCACAGCCACGCAACAGACCGCCACGACCGACCTGTTGACCCCGCAGGGCATCCGCACCGCGATCGCGGCCATCGAGAAGGAGACCGGCCGGGACCGCTTCGGCAAGCTCGCTGTGTACCCGGGGTATGTCATCGCCTATGTGATGGTGAAGGGCAGCGACACCGCGTACGACAGCTACACCTACTGGTCCGGCCGGGGCGTGGAGAAGGACATCATCAACGGCGGCCTGTCCGACGGCGACACACCCATCCGCCTGGACAACTTCGCCTGGGACAAGGTCCCCTCGCTACTGGCCGAAGCGAAGAAGAAGCTCAACGTTCCCCACCCGAACGCCCGTTACCTGGTTGTGGACGTTCCGGACTCCGTCTTCCACGATCCCGCAGGGATGTCCGTCTACCTCAGCAACGACTACAACCAGAGCGGCTATGTGCAGGCGGACACGAAGGGCAAGGTCACCAGGGTGGTGCCGGCCGACACCTGAGCTCGGTCGACGACGGTCACCGGAAAAGAGTTCGCCGTCCCGTGGGATCGCTTCTAGCCTGCGTCGAGTGATGACGGCTGACGAGGTGCTGTCCGTGCTGGCCCTGCTGTGGCGGGCGGAGGCCGATGTCTGGGTCGGCGGTGGCTGGGGGATCGACGCGCTGGTCGGTGAGCAGACCCGGGAGCATCGCGACCTGGATCTGATGTACCGGCTGGATCAGGAAGACGCCGTGGTCGGAGCCCTTGCCGCCGTGGGGTTCGCGGAGAGCCCGGACCAGCGGCCCGTCCGGTTCGTGGTCACGGCCCCGGGCGGGCGGGAGATCGATCTGCATCCGCTGGTCTTCGACGACGACGGGGCTGCGGTCCAGGCGTCGTTCGAGCCCGACCGGCCGTTCCGGTACCCCGCCTCGTGCTTCGTCACCGGCAGGATCGGCGGAGCGGCCGTCCCCTGTCTGTCGGCCGAGCAGCAGGTGTATTTCCATCAGGGCTACCGGCCCTCGGCCCGTGACCGGCACGACATGGCCCAACTCCGCCGTGTCTTCGGGATTCTCACGTACTTCTGATCACGGTCAGGCGTCCTGGTACAGATTGACGATGTTGCCGTCCGGGTCACGAAGCCACACCGAACGGCGTCCCCACGGCTGGGTCGTCGGCGATTTGAGTACGGGAACGCCTTGGGACAGCAGCCGTTCGTGGCGAGCGTCCACCTCGGTGACCCGGAACTCCAGGGTGAGGCCTCCGCGGGTGCCGGCGGCCTCAGATCCGGGCACCATCGACTCCATGCCCTGGGCGGAGAAGAACGACAGCTCGGCACCGGGGACCGCCACCCGAGCGAAGGGGTCACCGCCCTCGACGTGCGTGCCGAGGAGCGCCGCGTAGAAGGCGGCGAGGGACGGAACGTCGTCGGTGATCAGGGAGATGCCGGTGAAATGTGGCTGCATGCGGGCATCGTAGGCGGAGGGTCCGACAACCGGCCGGACGCGGCGGCATCTCAGGCGGCCGGACGCAGCAGCCCCTGGATCTCCGTCTCCGCGCCCGGACCGAGCCGGTGGCGGAGCCGCGAGAACGTGCCGGCCGATCGGGCCGCCGGCCAGTCCCCGGGCAGCTGCGCCGCGGGCAGCCCCGGGTCGGTGCGCAGCAGCCGCCCCCAGTCGTCGATGAGCAGCAGCAACTGCGGCAGGGCCTCCCCGGCGCCCGGCTCGGCCCGCTCCCAGCGGTCGAGGAAGTCTTCGTGAGCCGCCCGCAGCGCAGTCAAGTCCCACGCCCTGTCCACGAGTTCCGCGGGATCGCTGGGCGCGGTCGGTGTGCCGTGGAACGCCTGGGCGAGATGGCGCACATCCGCTGTCAGCAGATCCCCGATCATGGCCTCGACGTCCACGCGGCCGGGGGCGACCCACACATGGGACTGGACGGCGCCGAAGCCCGCCCAGGTCAGCCGGGTCTGGAGCTGGTAGCGCACATTGCGCAGGGTCTCGGGCAGCGGGCAGCTCAGGACCGTCCAGACGCCGGGCTCGTGGTCGAAGGGAGCGGGGGAGAACAGCCGGTCCCGGCCCTGCGCGAGCAGCGTGCGCGCCCGTGGCGTGAGTTCGAACGCGCTGGTACGGCCGTCCTTGTGACGGGCCAGCAGACCGCGGTTGACCATGCGGTTCAAGGCGGCCCGGGTCGCCGTGTCGGACGTACCGAGCCTCCCCAGCACCGCCAGCAGCACCTGGGTGGGGACCCGCACATCGACTTCCCGCAGGGTGGCGCCCTGGCCGAACACGCACAGGCCGAAGAAGGCGAGCGCCACTTCCTGGGGCACGACGTGCCGTTCGGCGCTCGTCACATCGCCTTGCTTGCTCATGGGGCGATCATACGAGCGACTCCGTGTCGTCGAAGATGACGATCTCCCTGGTGAGCAGGAAGAACGACAGCGACGGCAGGTGGAAGGCGCCATGCTCCTGCGTGTGCCGGGCCAGCCCCGCCTCGTACGCCCGGATGCCGGCGACCGCCTCCCCTTCGTCGAACCACAGCGTCGCATAGCCTTCGTACGCGGGCTGTCCGGAACCCCCGAAGTAGCCGCCGTCGTCGCCGGCGGGAAGGGCCGGGTTCCATTCGTAGCCGCGCAGGTGGCGGGCGACGGCACCGGACGGATCGGCGAGCACCTCCTCATGGGCGTGCTGCCGGCGCTCCTGGAACACGCTCGGTTCCATGCCCTCAGCGGCCTTGAAGAAGTACAGGACCTTGACCGCACCGGGCCCGGGCTGCGGCACCTCGGCCCGCTCCTCCGCCACCAGCAGGCTCAACGCCGCAGGCAGATCACTGAAGTTGACTCCGTCGGGGCCCACGACCTCACGGGTGTACGGGTCGGTGAAGGTCTGCCCCATCGTCTCCAGGCTGTCGAAGTACAGCTCCGTGACGGAGTCGCGCGGCAGTGTCACTTGGTAGCCGGTGTCGCCGAGCGCGCCGTACGCACTGTCGAAGACGTGGTTCTGGACGTACTTGCGCAGGGTCAGCTTGTTGGCGACGGCTATCCCACCGTGCACCTCGCGGACGTAGTCGGCGTACTCGGCATGCGTCATCCCCGGACGGCGCCGCACGGCGGCCACCAGCTTGATCATCACAACCTCCTCGTGGCGAGACCCGAGGAGACAAATGTATGGCATAAAATTGTGGAATCGCAAAAATCTGCAACACCACGTCCTATGTCCTATGTCCTATGTGTCGACCTGTCTGCCGAGCTGATCCGCATGGTCGCGATGTGCCGCGGAGTCGCCTGGCACGGGAGGCGGCGGCGGTCCAGGATTGGCGGCAACTGGAGGTCGTCGTCGGCGCCACCGGGAGTCCAGGCTCAGAGCAAGAGGGGGTGCCGTCACAGTGATCGACGCGGACGAGCTGGCCGAGCGGAACGCAGGGTTCGCCGACGGCAGATCTTTCGCCGGCCTCAAGCTCATGCCCAGTGGCAGTCTGACGGTCATCGGATGCGTCGACCCTCGTGTCGACCCGTCCGACGTGCTCGGGCTCAAGCTCGGCGAGGCAGCGGTGATCCGCAACGTCGGAGGGCGGGTCACGCCCGAGACACTCCGGACGCTGGGGATGCTGGCGAAGGTCGTGCAGGCCCGTACGGGTGGCCCTCGCCCGGGCGACGTCCACTACGCGGTCCTGCATCACACCGACTGCGGGATCACGGACCTGGCCGCCTTCCCCGAGCTGCTGGCCGACTACTTCGAAGTGCCGGCCGGGGACCTGGACGCCAAGGCGGTCACCGACCCGGTCGCCGCCGTCCGCGTCGACGTCGAAAGCCTCAAACGGAAGCTTCCGGCCGGAGTCTTCGTCTCAGGGCTCGTGTACGACGTGGCCACCGGGCTCATCGACGTCGTCGTCCCGCCCGCGCGAGTGGACGCATGAAGCATGTGTGACGATCACGGGCACTCGGCGGCCGAGGCGGCGTGGTCGGCGCCTCGCCTCGCGCAGGGACCGGCTGTCGACCCGGTGACGCTGCCCGAGGTCGACGAGGTCAGGGTCACGACGATGGTCGACAACACCTACGACGCCCTGCTGGCTTCTGCCGAAGGCGTCACCCGGGCGTCGCTGGGCGCCGGGCGGACCGCGGCGCGGCAGTTCGCCGGCGGCGAGGCCCTCGCGGGGCTGCGTGCCGAGCACGGCTTCTCCGCCCTGCTCACCGTCCGAAGCGGGAACGCGAGCAGCACGCTGCTGTTCGACACCGGCGCGTCGCCGGACGGTTGGCGGTGAACGCCGAGCGTCTCGGTGTCGATGTCGGCGGCCTGCAGGGCGTCGTGCTCAGCCACGGACACTTCGACCACGCGGGCGGCTTCGAAGGCCTGGCCCGGCTGCGCGGGCGCTCCGGCCTGCCGCTGACCGCCCACCCCGCGGTCTGGACCCGCCGCCGCCTGGCACTGCCCGCCGTTCAGGGGCTGGAGATGCCCACGCTGTCACGGGGCGCCCTGGAACGCGAAGGGTTCGAGGTGATCGAGCGGCGGCAGCCGTCCCTGCTGGCCGGCGGCATCCTGATCACCGGCGAGGTGGACCGCGTCACCGAGTTCGAGCACGGCATGCCGCCGGCGCACCAGGCCTGGGACGGGAACGGCTGGCGGCACGACCCCGCCGTCATCGACGACCAGGCACTCGTCGTCAACGTGCGCGGCCGGGGACTCGTCGTCATCACGGGGTGCGGTCACGCCGGAGTGGTCAACATCATCCGCCACGCCATGAGACTGACCGGCGTCGGTGAACTGCTTGCCCTCATCGGCGGTTTCCACCTGAGCGGCCCCGCCTTCGAGCCGGTCATCGGCCCGACGGTGGCCGCGCTCACCGAACTCGCACCCGAGCTGATCGTCCCCGGTCACTGCACCGGCTGGCGCGCCCAGCACGCCCTCGCCGCGGCGCTCCCGGACGCATGGGCGCAGACCAGCGTCGGAACCACCTACACACTCGGCGCCCCACAGGGGGCTGTTGGCTGATCCCGGCTCGACCGGTGCGGCAGGCGGGCGAGGCCCGTCGGCGCGGAGAACACCCGGAGCGTGCTGCGGTCAGTGCGAGTGGTCGTGGTGGCCGGAGTGGTCACGGTGGTCGTGGCCCGCGGGGCGTCGGGCCAGGGATCGGGCGCGTGTGGTGACCTCGTCCGTGGTCACGGCGCACAAGCCCGTGAGCACATCCTCCAGGGCGGCCAGCCAGAGCCCGTAGTAGTTGTGCGGTTCGTCCCGCTCCGCCGAGGCTTCCCAGGCGGCGATCCGGGCGATCAGCGCCGCCTGGAACTCCGGCCAGGTGAACGCTCCCGCGTCGTACAGGGTGACGGCCATCCCGAAGGCGCGGCTCTCCCACGGCTCGGCGAACACCAGCTCGCCGTTGGAGCGGGGCGGTGCGGCGGGGCCCTCGATGTCCAGAGGCGCGCTCACGGTGCCGCCACCTTGGCCACGCCGACCATGGCGTCCCTCGTCACCAGCGCCACGAGTTCTTCCTCGGTCAGGTGCTCGGTGCCGGACGGCCGTTCGGGCAGCACCAGCCAGCGCACCTCGCTGGTCGAGTCGCGGACGGTGATCCGTACATCGTGGGCCAGTTCGAGTCCCATCTCGGACAGCACCGCGCGCGGTTCCTTCACCACCCGGGCGCGATAGGCGGGATCCTTGTACCAGCTCGGCGGTAGGCCGAGCACTGGCCAGGGGTAGCACGAGCACAGGGTGCAGACCACCACGTTGTGCGTGGTGGGGGTGTTCTCCACCACCACGATGTGCTCGCCCTGGAACCCTCCGAAGCCCAGTTCCCTGATGGCGGCCGTGCCGTCCTCGAGCAGCCGGCGGCGGTACTCGGGGTCCGTCCAGGCCCTCGCGACGACCTTCGCGCCGTTGAGCGGTCCGATGGTGGACTCATAGGTGGTGATGAGCCCGTCCATCGCCTTCGGGTCGATCAGGCCCCGTTCGGTGAGCAACTGCTCGAGCGCCTCGGTGCGCAGGGCCGGGGGAAGGTGCTCGGCCGATCCGGCGGTGGTCGTCATGAGGGGGTCTCCAGATAGCTCTCGAACAGTTCTACGGTGACTTCGAACGGCTCGGCGTCGGTGCCCCACAGGTCATGTGAGTCGAAGCGCACCGAGTAGACGTACTGCGGGTTCTCGCCCAGGAAGTGCGCGTTGGTGTCCGGCAGCACGCCGGCGGGCTGGACGATGTCGACGACGCCGGCATGCCCTCGCACATAGTGCGGGAGTCTGGTGTGGCCGGGCGGCGACATGTCCTTGGCGCGCACGCGCTCGCCGACGGCGAAGGCGGGCGCGCTGTCGAGGGAGCGCAGCGTGCCCTCGGCGGTCGGCGCGTAGTCGGGCTTGGCCGGCTCCGGGACCGGGGGCTCCGCCACGTGCTCGCCGCGGAGGTTGCGGGCGCGGGCGTCGACCGCACCGGGTGCCAGGATGGCGCTGTCGAGGAGTCTCAGCTCTCCGGCGTTGAGCCAGCGCCCGTAGTAGCCGTCGTCGATGTAGTGCGCTCGGTCCAGGCGCTCCAGCGCGTGCCGGAAGGAGTCCAGGTTTCCCCCGGACACCCGGTTCGAGAGGATCGCGAGCGCGAACGCCCGGCCTTCCCAGGGCTCTGCGAAAACAGGCTCATGTCGTCTCGGCGGATGCATGGAGCCCCAGCCCGGGACTCCTCCCATGTCGGCAATACCGTCCATGGCCGGACCTCTCTTTTGCCGACAATAGCGGGCATAGCTAGATGAATTGTATTTGGGTGACGTCTCTGGCGTCACGGTGAGAGCTCCGCTCCGACCCGCTGGTCGCGGCGCCTGCCGCGGATGCGTCGGGCTCATTGCCGTCAGCCCGGTTGCGCCCTGGTCGGGCGGCCCGCAGGCTGCCACCATGGACTACAGCCCGGAAGCAGGTGTGCGGCCCGTTCTGGTGACCGGTGCCGCGGGCAGCGTCGGGGCCGTCGGCAGGACCGTGGTCCAAGGCCTACGGCGCCGGGGGCTCCAGGTCCGTGCTCTGGTGCACCGGGACGACGACCGTGCCCAGGCGCTGCGCGCGACGGGTGCCGACGTCGTGGTCGGAGATCTGACGCGGGCCCGTGATGTCGCCGACGCCCTCGACGGCTGCGGTCGGATGTATTTCGGCATGGCCGTATCGGCGCAGTATCTGCTGGCCGCCGTGACCACAGCGACGGTCGCTCGCGCCTACGGAGGGCTGGAGGCGTTCGTGAACATGTCGCAGCTGACCGTCTCCGAGATGGACGCCACCAGCGGCTCCGAGTCGCATCAGCATCGTCAGCAGTGGCTGGTCGAGCAGGTTCTGGACTGGTCAGGCCTGCCCGTGGTCCACGTCAGGCCCACCGTCTTCATGGAGAACCCGCTCATCCGGACCGTGTTTTCCTCGATCGCCGAGGACGGCACCATCAGGTGGCCCTTCGGCACGGCGAAAACCTCCCCGATCGCGGCCGGTGACGTTGCCGCGGTCGTCGAGGAGATTCTGGCCGATCCGGCCGGGCGCATCGGCCGGACCTATGAGCTGACCGGTCCCCGATCACAGGACGTCGCGGCTCTGGCCGCGGAGATTTCCGATGCCTTGCACCGCACGGTCGGCTACACCGACGTCCCGTTGCGGGAATGGCTCGACAACGATCTCGGGGCGCTGGGACTGCCGGACCATGTCCTCCAGCACATCTCCACCATGGCTCGCCTGCACTTGGCCGGCCGCTATGACCGCCAGGCGGACGGCATGGCAGAGGTCCTCGGGCGGCCCGCCGCGGGAGTGGCCGACTTCGTCCGCGAGAACCCCGAGCTGTTCACTCGCTGAAGCCGCTCGCCGTCCGGGCACCGCCGAGGTCGGCCGGGCAGGGCCGCCGGGGCGGAGCGGCCACACCGAGGCGGATCCACGTCCGGGCCACGTCCCACGGACCAGGGCGACGGCCGCGGTGCATCGGCGTAGGCCGCGAGAAGTGGGCCTTGCGCCGCAGTGCAGCCGGACGTACGGCGCGACGGTGCAGCCCCGCTGGGCCCCCACCTTGTCGTTGGTCGGAGCCTTCCCGGTCGGGGCCGTGGGAAACGATCACCGACGTCGCGGCACCGTGGATTCCCCAGCGGTCGGCCACCCGGTGGTGTCCGACCGCTTTGCGTGCTAGCGCGCGAGCAGTTCGAGCGTGTCGATGACCCGGTTCGAGAAGCCCCACTCGTTGTCGTACCAGGCGACGACCTTGACGTGGCGGCCGTCGACCCGGGTGAGGGCCGAGTCGAAGATCGACGAGGCCGGGTTGCCCGTGATGTCCGAGGACACCAGCGGGTCGTCCGAGTACTCGAGGACGCCCGCGAGCGGCCCCTCGGCCGCGGTGCGGTACGCCGCCAGCACCTCGTCACGCGTCACGTCACGGGACACCGTCGTGTTGAGCTCGACGATCGAGCCGACCGGCACCGGCACCCGGATCGAGTCACCCGACAGCTTGCCGTCGAGGTTCGGCAGCACCAGGCCGATCGCCTTGGCCGCACCCGTCGTGGTCGGCACGATGTTGACACCGGCGGCACGGGCGCGGCGCGGGTCGCGGTGCGGGCCGTCCTGCAGGTTCTGCTCCTGCGTGTACGCGTGCACCGTCGTCATGAACCCGTGCTCGATACCGGCGAGCTCGTCGAGAACCGCGGCGAGCGGCGCGAGCGCGTTCGTCGTGCACGAGGCGTTGGACACGACCGTGTGCACATCCGGGTCATAGGCGTCGGTGTTCACGCCGTACGCGAGCGTGACGTCGGCACCGTCCGACGGCGCACTGACCAGCACCTTCTTCGCACCCGCGTCCAGGTGGACCCGGGCGGCCTTCGCCGACGTGAAGCGGCCGGTCGACTCCAGCACGATGTCCACGCCGAGCTCGGCCCACGGCAGCTGGGCCGGCTCGCGCTCGGCGAGCACCTTGATACGCCGGCCGTCGACGACGAGGACGTCCCCGTCGACGCTCACCGGACGCCCGAGGCGGCCCGCCGTCGAGTCGAAGGCCAGCAGTCGCGCGAGCGCGGTGGGCTCCGTGAGGTCGTTGACGGCGACGACCTCCAGGCCGCTGTCCCGCTCCAGCAGCGCGCGCAGCACATTGCGTCCGATGCGGCCGAATCCGTTGATGGCAATACGAGTCATGAGTGGCGTCCCTTCGCTACGCCACCAGGTTCGCGGGCCGCACCGGCCTCCGACAGCGGCGAGATCGCCATGGTTCGAAAGGATCCCGCCAGCCCGCCAGCCCGCCAGCCCGCCAGCCCGCCAGCCCGCCAGCCCGTCGGCTCGCCGGGCCGGCCGCTACTCCCCCTTCGTGAAAGTCCGCCGGTAGTCGCTCGGCGTCGTACCGAGGATCCGCTGGAAGTGCAGCCGCAGATTCGCCCCGGTGCCCAGACCGACATCGCCGGCGATCTGCTCGACGCTCCGCTCCGACCGCTCCAGCAGCTCACGGGCCAGGTCGATCCGGGCGCGCATCACCCACTGCATCGGCGTGTACCCGGTGTCCTCGACGAAGCGCCGCGAGAACGTCCGCGCCGACACCCCCGCGTGCCGGGCCATCGCATCCAGGGTGAGCGGCTCGCCGAGCCGGTGCAGGGCCCACTCCCGGGTCACCGCGAACCGCTCGCCAAGCGGCTCGGGCACACTGCGCGGCACGTACTGCGCCTGACCCCCACTGCGGTAGGGGGCCGCGACCAGCCGCCGGGCCGCGTGGTTGGACGCGGCCACCCCGAGATCACCGCGCAGGATGTGCAGACACAGGTCGATGCCCGAGGCGGCACCGGCCGACGTCAGCACACTGCCCTCGTCGACGAACAGCACGTTCTCGTCGACCTTGACGAGCGGATGCTTCTCGGCGAGCGCCCGTGTGTAGTGCCAGTGCGTGGTGGCGCGCCGGCCGTCGAGCAGCCCGGTCGCGGCGAGCGCGAACGCCCCTGTAGAGATGGCGGCCAGCCGCGCGCCCCGCTCGTGGGCGGCGAGCAGCGCGGCGACGACGGCTGGTGGCGGATCCTCCCGGTCCGGGAACCGGTACCCGGGCACGAACACGATCTCCGCCCACTCCAGCGCGTCGAGACCATGGGCGACGTGGTACGACAGCCCGTCACCGCCGGTGACCAGACCGGGCGCCGCCCCGCACATCCGTACCTCGTACGGCATGCTCGCCCGTGTCGTGAACACCTGCGCCGGGATCCCGACGTCGAGGGGCTTTGCCCCTTCCAGCACAAGGACGGCGACGCGATGCAGGCGGATGGGAGGCACGTCAGACAGGGTACGAGGACACGACCGGCGTCCTGAGCGGCCCGCCCGCCGGCCCCGACGGGGTCAGAGCTCTTCTTCCGTCCGGCTCACCCTGTGCGGTTCGTCGGCCGCTTCCTCCGGCCGACGCGCCAGGAACACGAACTCCCGCCCCGGGCGGTCGGGCGCGTCGCGAACGCCGTCGATCACGAACCCCTCGGCGAGCAGATCCGCCTCGACCTCCTCCCGCTCCCGGAACCGCAACGTCGAATCCGACGTCAGCACCTGCCCGTCCGAGGCGAACACATAGGTCCACCGGAACGTCACCAGCGGCTCCGCCACCTCGGTCACCTGCACCCAGCTCTCGACCGTCCCGACCCCCGGGACCTCCGTCACCCGATACGGCGCCGCCCGCTCCCACTCCTCCCAGGCCCGCCGCGCCGGATCCCGCGTCTCGAACACCAGCCGCCCGCCCGGCCGCAGCGCCGCGTGCGCCCCGCGCAGGGTCTGCCGCCAGCCCCTCCGATCGACGATGCCCTGGGCGACGTTCCCCGTCATGGTCGCGAGGTCGACCCGGAGCGGCGGCAGCGCCGTCGCGTCACCGCAGATCCACCGCACCCGCCTGGCGCCCGGCTTCCCCCGCGCCACCTCGATCGACGCGGCCGCGGGATCGAGGCCGACCACCTGGACGCCCCGGCCAGCGAGGAGCAGCGCGAACACACCCGTCCCGCACCCGATGTCCAGCACCCGGCGAGCCCCGAACCCGTCCGCCAGCCGGACGTACGCGTCGAGGTCGCCGCGGTCGGGGTCGAGGGCGTCGTACACCGCGGCGAGTCGCGGTTCCCGAAAGCATTCGTCGGTCACCTCATCGACCTCGCCTTCTGCGAAGCCACCGCAGCCGGCCGCGTACCGGGCTCACGCCGGCAAGGCGGCGCGCTCGTCGAGCAGGCCGGCCTCCAGAAGGTCCGCCCACAACCCTTCCGGTACGGCCGCCCGGAACGACGCGACGTTGTGCCGTACCTCCTCGGGCGAGCGCATGCCGACCACGATGCCCGCGACCGCGGGGTGCCGCAGCGGGAAGGCCATGGCCGCCTGCGGAAGGGTCGTGCCGTGCGCCTCGCAGACGGCGGCGATCTCCTGAGCCCGCCGCAGGACCTCCGGCGGGGCGGGCGCGTAGTCGAAGGCCGCTCCCTCGGCGGGGTGCGCGGTGGCCAGCACGCCCGAGTTGAAGACCGAGGCGGCCAGCACGGAGACGCCGCGTTCCGCGCAGGCGGGCAGCAGATCGTCGGCGGCGCTGTGGTCGAGGAGCGTGTAGCGGCCGGAGAGCATCACCACGTCGACGTCGGTCTCCCGCACCAGCCGGGTCAGCATGCCGGGGTGGTACATGCCGGCCCCGATCGCGCCGACCACGCCCTGGGCACGCAGCTCCGCCAGCGCGGGGTAGCCGTCGCGCACTGCCACGTCGAAGTGCTTCTCGGCGTCGTGCAGGAACAGCATGTCGATCCGGTCCACGCCCATCCGGGTCAGGGAGTCCTCGACGCTGCGGAACACACCCTCGCGGGAGAAGTCCCACACCCGTCGGTGCGTCGCCGGCACGTTGAAGCTCTCGTCGCGCCGTCCGGCCGGATCCTGTTCCACGAGGAGGCGTCCGACCTTGGTCGACAGTGTGAACTCCTCACGCGGCAAAGGGCGCAGGAACTCACCGGTCCGGCGCTCGGAGTGCCCGATGCCGTAGTGCGGGGACGTGTCGAAATAGCGGATGCCCGAGGACCAGGCCGCGGTGAGCGTCGCCGCGGCGGTGTCGTCGTCGGCGGCCGCGAAGAGCCCCCCGAGCGGTCCGCCGCCGAAACCCAGTTCCGACACCTCGACCGTGCTCTGCCCGAGCCGCACCATCCTCATCCGGCAGGTCCTCCCCATCCGGCGACACCGTCCGGCTCACCAGTCTCCCCACGGAGCCACCCCGCTCCAACTGGTTTTCCACCGACGGAGCCCGCACGGCGGCGCACTCCTCGTCCGCCCCGACGGCCACATCGCCGCCCGCTGGGACGAGCCCCCGACCAACGGCTCGACCCTCCACCACGCCCTCACGGCCATCACCGCCGGCACACCACGCAGGGCTGACGGACGTCGGCACCGTGACGGGCTATCCGGGGCCCGGTGAGCCGAGCGGCGGTGCGGTGCTGTCCCTGATCACCAGACGGGTCGGGACGAGGTCGGTGCCGGGGCGGGAGTCGTCGCGGGTGCGGATCTGGCGGAGCACTCCCTGGACACAGCGCCGCCCCACCTCGGCGAAGTCCTGGTGGACGGTGGTGAGGGGCGGGATGAAGAAGGCGGCGTCGGGGGTGTCGTCGAAACCGACGACACTGACGTCCGCCGGAACGGCCAGGCCCCGTTCGTGGAAGGCGCGCAGCAGACCCAGGGCCATCTGGTCGTTGGCCGCGAACACGGCGGTGCAGTCGGGCTCCTCGGCGAGCGCGAGCCCGGCCGCGTAACCTGACTCGGCCGACCAGTCTCCCCGCAGCGGCGCCGGAACCGGCCGTCCCGCCTCCTCCAGCACGGCCCGCCAGGCCTGTGTGCGCCGCTGGCCCGCGTACGACGTCTCGGGACCGGTCACATGCCATACGGTCCGGTGCCCCAGATCCAGCAGATGCCGTACGGCCTTGCGCGCGCCGTCGGCCTGGTCGGTGTCGACCACGCTGTAGCGGTCCCCGGCGTCCGAGTCGACGACCACCACATGGACGCCGGGCGGCAGTTGCACCGTGCCCGTGTCGAGCAGATGGATCTCCATGATGACGATGACCGCGTCCACCGCAAGCTCGCCCATCCGCGTGAAGGCCCCCAGCACGTTGTCCTGGGTGGCCACGTCGATGGGGATGAGGGTGATCGCGTAGCCCTCTGCCGCCGCATGCGTGGCGATCGCCTCCACGGTACGGCTGTTGCCCGTGGAGGAGAGACTGAACAGGATCACGCCGATGGTGTTGAACCGGCCGTAACGCAGGGCGCGCGCGGCGCTGTTGGGCCGGTAGCCGAGCTCCCGCATCGCGGCGAGCACCTGCTCCCGGGTGGAACCGACCACCCCCGGGTGGCCGTTGGAGACCCGCGACACCGTCTGCGACGAGACCCCGGCGAGCTTGGCGACGTCGGCCATGGAGACCCGCTGCCTACGGCGCCCGCCGGGCACGCCGGACCCGCTCCGCCGCGCACTGCCCGCGGCCGGTGGAACCCACTGCTCCGGCTCGTTCAGGTCCATCGCCCCACCCCTCAAATCTCCTTCATGCACGGGAAGTCGGGACCGGAAACCTTGACGGCCGCAGGGGCGGATGCCACGATTCCGACGCTTTCGAGTTTACGTAAACATCGCCGTGTGACCAGCCCAGGCGGAGATCCCGCCGCTCCGGCGCACAGCAGATGTTCACGTAAACGCGCCGCGTCGATGTTTACGTAAACACGTGGTCCGGGGCCCATGGGCCCCTGCGTCGAGCCGCCGTCTCCTGAAAGGGCACGTTGATGCGCAAGACCCCCGCCAGAACCCGTGTCACCCCCCGTACCCGCGCCGCCCTCGCGGCGGTCGCGATCGCCGCGGTGGGTGCCACGACCCTCACCGGCAGCCCGGCCTCCGCGGCCGTACCGGGCCACGGCACCAGCCAGTTCAAGGGCGTCAACTGGGCCGACCCGCGCGACAACTACGCCGACGACCCCGTGGTCCTCTCCGGCCTGTCCCTCTCGGACACCTACGCCCAGACCTACGCCAAGGCGACCCGGGTGATCGCGGCGTTCCGCGCCAACCTCGGGGCCAACACCGTACGGCTGCCCATCAACCCGTACACGGTCAGCGGCTCGTACTGGAAGTCGTACCGCGGAGTCATCGACGCGGCCTCCGCCCAGGGCTTCAAGGTGATCGTCTCCTACTGGGAGGGCACCGGCGCCAACAAGGACGGTTTCATCGACGACGAGGCCACCTACTGGCCGATGTGGGACACCGTCGTGAAGGCCTACCGGCACGACCCGCACGTCTACTTCGAGCCGATGAACGAGCCGCACGGCTACACCGACGCCCAATGGGCCGACATCGCCGCCAAGTGGCTGGCGACCTACCCGTCCGTCCCGCACAACCGGGTCTTCGTCAGCGGCGCCGGCTACAACGACCACGTCACCAGCGTCTGCGCCGACCCGCGACTGAAGGGCACCTATCTCTCCCTCCACCACTACGGCTTCTGGAAGAGCTACGCGACCTACGACCAGTGGGTGTCCGACCTCAAGGAGCGCCTCGGTGACTGCGCGGGCCGCACCGTCGCCGACGAGTTCGGCGCCCCGATGACCACAGGCCTCGACTACAACAAGCCCGCTCCCGACGACAACTCCGTCAACTTCATCCAGGCCGACACGGATGTGTTCCGCAAGCTCGGCATGGGCTCGGTGTACTGGCCCGGTCTGCGCACCGACGACACGTACTCGATCCAGAAGCTGATCGGCGACCCGTCCCGCCCCTGGCTGGCCACGACCAACCAGTCCGGCGCCGACCGCCTCGCCTGGGCATGGGGCCGCGGCAGGCCGGTGAGCGGCTGACCGACTCCGGGAGGGCCGCGGCGCGCCACGGGCACCGCGGCCCGGCGGCACGTCTCACCGGCCCCGACGGGCCACCGGCGAGGCGCGATGTTCTCGGCGCTGCCCCTTGGCGCCGACCGTCCGGTGTCAGCCAGGCCGGTGGCCGGGCGCGGTGAACTCCTCCAGCCGGCGCAGATACGTCAGGCCGGGGAGGCCGGAGAGCGTTGTCTCGCCGGTGACGGTGAACCCGGTACGGGCCAGCACGGCCCGGGACGCCGCGTTGTCGACCCGGGCCGCGGCCCGCAGGGTGGTCAATCCGTAGCTGTTTGCGGCGAGTTCGAAAAGCTCTTGTACGGCCGAGGTGGCCAGCCCGCGCCCCGTGGCCCGCTCGGCGATCCGGTACCCCAGATCGGCGCCGCCGTCCGCCACGTCCATCAGGTTGATCCGTCCCAGCACCTCACCCGCCGCATCCACCAGTACATGGAAGTAGTAGATCCCGGCCTCCTGTTCGGCGAGCCGTTCCCGGAGCAGTTCGTCGAACCGGGCGAAGAACTCGTCGCCGCGGTCGGGGATCGATGCCGCGAAGTAGGCGCGGTTCTCCCGCTCGAAGGCGAGGAGCGCCGGGGCGTGGTCCGGACGGAGCAGCTGCAGCTCGGGCATGGGAAGGACAGTAGGCACCCCGCCCGTTCGCCCGCCACCGTATAAAGACTTGATCGTATTAGGACTCGCGCAGGTCCTTGACCCGGCGGAGTTTGCCGACCGAGCGCTCCAGGGTCTCCGGGTCGACGACGGCGACCTCCACGGTGACCCCGACGCCGTCCTTGATGCCCTGGGCGATGGTCCGCGTGGCGGCCTCGCGGTCGGCAGGGCCGGCGTCGGGCCGCGCCTCCACGCGGACGGTCATGTGATCCATCCGTGCGCGCCGGCTGATCTGGATCTGGAAGTGCGGGGCCACCCCCGGCGTCCGCAGCACGATCTCCTCGACCTGGCTGGGGAAGACATTGACCCCACGCAGGATGATCATGTCGTCGCAGCGGCCGGTGATCTTCTCGATGCGGCGGAGTCCGGGACGCGCGGTGCCGGGCAGCAGCCGTGTCAGATCCCGGGTGCGGTAGCGGATGACGGGCAGCGCTTCCTTCGTGAGCGAGGTGAGGACCAGCTCGCCGCTCTCGCCCTCGGCCAAAACCTCGTCGGTCAGCGGGTCCACGACCTCGGGGTAGAAGTGGTCCTCCCAGACGTGCAGCCCGTCCTTGGTCTCCACGCATTCCTGTGCGACACCGGGGCCGATGACCTCGGACAGCCCGTATATGTCGACCGCGTGGATGTCGAGGCGCTCCTCGATCTCGCGGCGCATCTCCTCCGTCCAGGGCTCCGCACCGAAGATGCCGACCTGGAGGGAGGTGGAGCGGGGATCGATGCCCTGACGCTCGAACTCGTCGAGGAGGGTCAGCATGTAGGACGGCGTGATCATGATGATCTCGGGCCGGAAGTCCTGGATGATCTGCACCTGGCGGGCGGTCATCCCGCCGGAGGCCGGGATCACGGTGCAGCCGGCGCGTTCGGCGCCGTAGTGGGCGCCCAGGCCGCCGGTGAACAGGCCGTAGCCGTAGGAGATGTGCACCTTGTGCCCCGGGCGGCCGCCGGCGGCCCGGATGGAGCGGGCGATCACGTCCGCCCACATGGACAGGTCGTTGTCGGTGTAGCCGACCACGGTGGGACGGCCGGTGGTGCCGCTGGAGGCGTGCACCCGCCGCACCTCGGACATCGGTACCGCGAACATGCCGAAGGGGTAGGTGTCCCGCAGATCCGCCTTGGTCGTGAACGGGAAACGGGAGAGGTCCGCGAGGGTGCGGCAGTCGTCGGGGCCCACGCCGGCCGCGTCGAACTTCTTGCGGTACAGCTCCACGTTGTCGTACGCGTGCCGCAGTGTCGTGCGCAGCCGGGTGAGCTGGAGCGCCCGGAGCTCCTCGCGGGACATCCGCTCGGCGTCGTCCAGGAGCGCCTCGGGCAGCGGCTCTCCCCGGCGGGTGCCCCTGGGCCCGGGCGGGATCACTTCGCTGCTCATTGCGGCTCGTCGTTCTGTGTGCGCAGAGTGCGACTGCGGCCGCGGAACTCCGCGATCACCTCGTCGCCGCGCACGACACTCACGTCGTAGACACCGCTGCGGCCGAACCGGACCCGCTCCCGCGCGGTGGCCACCAGCACATCGCCCTCGTAGGCGGGTGCGACGAAGTCGATGTCGGCGCCGGCGGCGACGGTCACAGGGCCGTGGCTGTTGCAGGCACTGGCGAACGCCGAGTCGGCGAGCAGGAACACGTAACCGCCGTGGGCGATCCGGTGCCCGTTGACCTGCGAGGCGGTCACGGTCATCCGCAGAACGGCGGTCCCCTCGCCGTGCTCCAGCAACTCGATGCCGAGCCCGCGGGAAGCCTCGTCCGCGGCGAACATCGTCTCGACGGGGCCCGGCCTCGTGTCAGGTGCCTGGGTCGTCATTTCCACCACCTTGTGAACCGACCGAACATTCGGTTAGCGTGCGGCGTGGTCAAGTAATCCAGCAAGGCCCCTGCATGTCAAGAGGTGGACGACGTGCCACAGCTGGGGCGGACCAGCCCGACTTCAGCGACTTCCACGGCACCCCGTCCGTCCCGAAGCCGAGGAGGCTGCCCGATGTCCGACGACGTCTACCTGATCGACGGGGCCCGCACCCCGCAGGGCCGCTACGGCGGAGCCCTGGCCGCCGTACGCCCCGACGACCTGGCGGCCCTCGTCGTCGGTGAGGCCGTCCGGCGGGCCGGCGTCCCCGGCGCAGCCGTGGACGAGGTCATCCTGGGAGCCGCCAACCAGGCGGGCGAGGACAACCGGGACGTGGCCCGCATGGCGGTGCTGCTCGCCGGGCTGCCGCACACCGTGCCCGGCTACACCGTCAACCGCCTCTGTGCCTCGGGCCTGACGGCGGTGGCCTCGGCAGCCCAGACGATCCGCGCCGGCGAGGCGGACCTCGTGGTCGCCGGGGGAGTGGAGTCCATGACCCGGGCGCCCTGGGTGATGGAGAAGCCCGGCACCCCGTGGGCCAAGCCCGGGCAGGTGCACGACACCGCCCTGGGCTGGCGGTTCACCAACCCGCGCTTCACCGCCGCCGACCGGGCCGTGCCCGGGGACGCCGGACCGGATACGGCGAAGACCACGCTGTCCATGGGTGAGACCGGCGAGGAGGTCGCGGCCCTGGACGGCATCACCCGCGCCGAGTCCGACGCCTTCGCCCTGCGCAGCCACCAGCGGGCCGTGGCCGCCCAGGAAGCGGGCCGCTTCGACCGCGAGATCGTGCCCGTCCCGGTACGCGACGGCCAGGTGACCCGGGACGAGGGCCCGCGCCCCGCCACCACCCTGGAGAAGCTCGGCTCCCTGCGCACCGTCTTCCGCGCGAACGGCATCGTAACCGCCGGTTCCTCCTCGCCGCTGTCCGACGGCGCGGCGGCCCTGGTGGTTGCCGGTGCCGAGGCGGTGGAGCGGTACGGCCTCACTCCCCGGGCCCGGATCGTCGCGTCGGCCTCCGCCGGTGTGCAGCCCAACCTCATGGGGCTGGGCCCGGTCCCCGCCACCGAGAAGGCCCTGGCCCGAGCCGGCTGGGGGACCGGCGACCTGGACGCCGTGGAACTCAACGAGGCGTTCGCCGCCCAGGCGCTGGCCGTCATCCGCCGCCTCAAGCTCGACGAGGAAAAGGTCAACGCCGACGGCGGCGCCATCGCCCTCGGGCATCCGCTCGGCTGCTCCGGCGCCCGCATCCTGCTCACGCTGCTCGGCCGCCTCGAACGCGAGAACGGCCGCCGTGGCCTGGCCACCCTCTGCGTGGGCGTGGGTCAGGGCGTCGCCCTGCTGGTGGAGCGGGTCTGACCGCTGCTGCTTGAACAGCGGGCCGACCGGGTCGTCAGCCCGCCAGGCGTTCCAGCAGCAGGAAGCCGATCGAGTTCATGAGGCCCCATCTCTCACCCGCACATCTGGGAGAAAGGCTAGGCAAGAAGTCCCCGAAGGTGTTCCCGGATTTACCCGAGAAGGTGATGTAGTGAGGAAGAATCTTCTCCATGGATGCCATGGACCGGAAGATTCTTGCCGAGCTGCAGCAGGACGGCCGTCTCACGATCACCGAACTGGCCGCGAGGGTGCAGCTGAGCGTCTCGCCCTGCCACCGTCGCCTGCGTGACCTCGAAGCCCAGGGCGCGATCCGCGGCTACCGCGCGGTGGTGGACCCGGGCGCACTGGGCCTGCACTTCGAGGCGCTCGTCTTCGCCACGCTGCGCTGGGAAGCACCCGACACCGTCACCGCCTTCGAGGAAGTGGTCAGCGCCATCCCCCACGTCCTCCAGGCCCAGCGCCTCTTCGGTGAGCCCGACTACCTGCTGCGCGTGGCCACCGCCGACCTCGCCGCCTTCCAGCAGCTCTACGACGAGCGGCTCGCACGCCTTCCCGGTGTCCAGCGTCTGACCTCCACCCTCGTCATGAAGCACGTCGTCGAAGACCGCCCCCTGCCCGGATGACCGCCCCGCCCGAGTGATCCACATGGTCACTTTCCGGCCCGGGATCCGGCCAATGACCGGGCCCCGCTCTTGCCAGACCGGGGAGGGGGGACCTTATGATGAACCGAACGAATGGTCGGTAGGGAGTTGGTGGAGATGACCGAAGCGGTCGGACGGGACACCGAGCCGGACCTGGAGTCCCACTTCGAGGCGACGATCGCGCGCGACCAGAGGATCGAGCCGCGTGACTGGATGCCGGAGGGCTACCGCAGGACGCTGATCCGGCAGGTCGCCCAGCACGCGCACTCGGAGATCATCGGCATGCAGCCGGAGGGCGAGTGGATCACCAAGGCGCCGTCGCTGCGCCGCAAGGCGATCCTGTTCGCCAAGGTCCAGGACGAGGCCGGCCACGGCCTGTACCTGTACTCGGCCGCCGAGACCCTGGGCGCCGACCGGGCGGACCTCACCCAGCGCCTCCTCGAAGGCCGCCAGAAGTACTCGTCGATCTTCAACTACCCGGCGCTGAGCTTCGCGGACGTCGGTGTCATCGGCTGGTTCGTCGACGGCGCGGCCATCTGCAACCAGGTACCCCTGTGCCGGAGCTCGTACGGGCCCTACGCCCGCGCGATGGTGCGGGTCTGCAAGGAGGAGTCCTTCCACCAGCGGCAGGCCTACGAACTGCTGATGACCATGATGCGCGGCACCGACGCCCAGCGGGAGATGGTGCAGGACGCGGTCGACCGCTGGTGGTGGCCCTCCCTGATGATGTTCGGCCCGCCCGACGACGACTCGCCCAACTCCGCGCAGTCGATGGCCTGGAAGATCAAGCGGCACAGCAACGACGAACTGCGCCGGCGCTTCGTCGACATGACCGTGCCCCAGGCCGCCAAGCTCGGTGTGACCCTGCCCGACCCCGAGCTGCGCTGGAACGAGGAGCGCGGCCACCACGACTTCGGCACCCCCGACTTCTCCGAACTCAAGGAAGTCATCAGCGGCAACGGCCCCTGCAACGCGCAGCGGATGGAACGCCGTCGGACCGCCCACGAGGAAGGCGCCTGGGTGCGTGCGGCCGCCGGCGCGCACGCCGCCAAGCAGGCCGCCCGAGCCCGCGAGGAGGCAGTGGCATGAGCGACCCGGAGAACTGGCCCCTGTACGAGGTGTTCATCCGCGGCAAGCGCGGCCTCAACCACGTCCACGTCGGCTCGCTGCACGCGGCGGACGACCAGATGGCCCTCACCCACGCCCGCGACCTCTACACCCGGCGCAACGAAGGCGTGAGCATCTGGGCCGTCCGCTCGGACCACATCGCCGCCACCACCCGGGACGAGAAGGACCCCTTCTTCGCCCCGAGCGCCGACAAGGTCTACCGGCACCCGACGTTCTACGACATCCCCGACGACGTCCCGCACATCTAGGAGCCGGTGATGAGCGACGACCACGTCTACCTGAGCCTCGCCGAGGGCCACGACGACAGCGACGCCCGCTGGGCGTTCGGCACCGGCTTCGAAGACCCCCTGCACGGCGTCGACACCGCCGTACCCGAGACCGTCGACGCCGCCCGACTGGCCGCCACCTGCCTCGCCCTCGGCGACGACGCCCTGGTCCTCGCCCAGCGGCTCGCCGAATGGGTCACCCGGGCCCCCGAACTGGAGGAGGAGATGGCGCTCGCCAACATCGGGCTCGACCTGCTCGGCCAGGCCCGCCTGCTCTACGCCCGCTGCGGCCAGACGGACGGCACCGGCCGCACCGAGGACGCCTACGCCTACTTCCGTGACACCGGCGACTTCCGCAACGTACGCCTCGCCGAACTCCCCAACGGCGACTTCGCCCACTCCGTGCTGCGGCTGCTGATGTTCGCGAGCTGGCGGCTCGCCCACTTCACCGAACTGGCCGGCACACCCGACCCGGTGCTCGCGGCCATCGCGGCCAAGGGCGTCAAGGAGCTCACGTACCACCGGCAGTACGCCGCCGAGTGGGTCGTACGCCTGGGCGACGGCACGGAAGAGTCCCATGCGCGCATGCTGACGGCCCTGGAATCGCAGGCCCCCTACTGGGAGGAACTGTTCGCCGCCGAGGACGTACGCGACGCGGTACTGGCCGATCTCCGGCAGGTCCTCGACGCGGCCGGACTTCCCGTGCCGGACCCCGCGCCCCTGCCCGGCAGCGGTCGCGACGGCGAGCACACCGAGCATCTCGCCCCGCTGCTGGCCGAGCTGCAGAGCGTGGCCCGCGCACATCCGGAGGCGACATGGTGACCACAGTCCTGTCCGACGTCCGGCGGGCCCGGCACCTCGCCGAACAGGTCCCGGACCCCGAACTCCCCATGCTCACCCTGGCCGACCTCGGGGTGCTGCGGGGTGTGACGATCACGGCCGACGGCACGGTGGTCGCCGACCTCACCCCCACCTATTCGGGATGCCCCGCCATGGCCGAGATGCGGGCCGGGGTCGCCGCGCGCCTGCGGGACGCCGGCTTCGACCGCGTCGAGATCCGCACGGTGCTGGTCCCGCCGTGGACGAGTGACTGGATCACCCCCGAAGGACGCCGCAAACTCGCCGAACACGGCATCGCCCCGCCCATGGCGGCGCCGCAGCGCCCCGCGGGTCCCGTCCCCCTGACCCTGTCGCCGACCCGGCGCACGGTCCCGTGCCCGCGCTGCCAATCGGTCGACACCGAGGAGACCTCCCGCTTCGCGGCCACCTCCTGCAAGGCACTGTGGCGGTGCCTCACCTGCCGTGAGCCGTTCGAGTACGTCAAGGAGATCTGATGGCAGAGCTGACGGCACCGACCGCCGGTGCCCTTGTGACGACAGCACGCCGGCGCCGCCCAGCCTTCCATCCCCTGCGTGTCGCCGCGGTCCAGCGCCTGTGCGAGGACGCCGTGGCGGTCACGTTCGACATCCCCGGCGCCCTCGCGGAGGAGTTCGCCTTCGGCCCCGGCCAGTCGCTCACCCTGCGCCGCGACATCGACGGGCGCGACGAACGGCGCTCCTACTCGATCTGCTCACCGGCCGGCGCACCGCCCCGCATCGGCGTCCGCGAGGTGCCCGGCGGGCTCTTCTCCTCCTGGCTGGTCCACGAGGTACGGCCGGGCGACACCCTCCAGGTGATGGCCCCCACCGGCGCCTTCACCCCCGACCTCACGGTGCCCGGCCACCACGTACTGATCGCGGCGGGCTCGGGCATCACCCCCATGATGTCCATCGCCGAGTCGGTCCTCGCGGCCGACGACCGCTCGAAGGTCACCCTGTTCTACGGCAACCGACGCACCGACACCGTGATGTTCGCCGACGAACTGGCCGACCTGAAGGACGAGTACCGCGCCCGCTTCCACCTCGCCCACGTCCTCTCGCGCGAACCCCGCGAAGCGGAACTCCTCTCCGGGCGGCTCGACGGCGAACGCCTCGGCGCGCTCATCGAGGGACTGATCGACGTGCCGTCCGCCGATCACTGGTGGCTGTGCGGCCCGCACGGCATGGTGCTCGACGCACAGCAGGTGCTCGCCGGTCTCGGGGTCCCCGCCCAGCGGGTCCACCAGGAACTCTTCTTCGCCGACGACGAGCCGATCGAACCCGTCCGCCACGAGGAGGCGGCGGCGACGGGACCGACCAGCGAGGTCACCGTCACCCTGGACGGCCGCTCCACCTCCGCGCGACTCCCTCGCGAAAGCACGATCCTGGACTCCGCCTCACACATCCGCCCGGACCTGCCCTTCGCGTGCAAGGGAGGGGTGTGCGGTACGTGCCGTGCGCGCATCACCGACGGCAAGGCGGACATGCGCCGCAACTACGCCCTGGAACCGGCCGAAGTGGACGCCGGTTACGTGCTGACCTGCCAGTCGTACCCGGTCTCCGAGACACTGACGGTCGACTACGACAGCTGACCGGCCGCCGCCCGGCATCGCCGGGCGGGGAACCAGGCATGGGGACCGGCCGTTCGGGTCTGGCTCGACAGCATCGCCACCGGATGGCCGCTGTGAAAGCCCGACTCGTTGACCTGGACGGCCAAGCGAGGCGTGGAGGAGTGAGCCGGGCCGAACTGCCCGGCTCGTCGACCGTTCCTCGCAGGACTGACGAATTACGCGAGCCCTGAGCTGCTGGGAAGTACCAACGCCGACTCCGTGTGGAGCGTGATGCGCACCGGTGTGAAGGTGGTGGCGTTCAGCGGCGACTCACCGGTGCCGGGGCTGCGGGCGTAGCGTGGGTGAGCGCCTCCGCTGATCTGCCAGCGTATGCGATGGCCGACGGGGAAGCGGTGGGCGCTACAGCTACGCCCCTGACAAGGAGACGCTGCTGGAACTGATGGTCGACCACGTCTGCGGCGAACTCACGGTCACGGACCCGCCCAGCGGCGACTGGCGTGCCGATCTGAAGACCGTGGCCCGACAGCAGCGCGCCCACATGCTGCGCCCCCATGGCTGCCCGCGGCCTTGTCCACCCGTCGCGTTCCGGGCCCCAACACGCTGGCCTTCCTGGAACACGTGCTCGCCGCCCTGCGGCCCACCGGGCTGGACGGCGCGGCGAAACTGGAGGTCTTCGCCCAGATCACCGCGTTCGTGGCCGGGCACGTCGCCCACGAGATCGCACAGGCCGCAGTCTCACGATCACCGGACCGGGCCGCAGCCGAGGGCCGCTACCTCGCCGCTGTCGCCGCCGACGGCTGCCACCCGGAACCCGCCGAAGCCCTTTCCGCCCCCGGACGTCCCCTCACTCCCGATGCCACCTTCACCCGGTTCCTCAACCGTCTGATCGACGGCCTTGATACCGACTGATGCCACGCAACTGTGAGTTGCGTCCCGCCCGCGGCACCTCCGGGGACCAGACCGTCGGCTTGCCCCTGGCCACGGCCGCTACGAGGGCTGCCCCCGGCGCCGTTTTCGGCGGCAGACCGGCTACCCACAGGCGGGTCAGAGCGCCCGGCTCCTTATGCGAGGGCAGCTGTGCGCACGGCGGGGATCAGATCCGCCGCACGTTCGAGCTGGTCGCGCTGGGAGTGCAGGTCCTGGGCGGCGAGGCGGAGGACGATGTGCCGGGCGCCGACGGCGACGTACCGTTCCAGACGCCCGACGACCTGATCGGCGGGGCCGGTGACGACGGCCTGGATCTGCTCCAGGTCCTGCAACGGCATGCCGTACGTGGCCCGAGCGTAGGCGTCCGTCGCCCGACGGCCCCGCTCGACGTCGTCGTCGATCCGAATCGAGACGAACAGCGCCGGGGTGATGTCCCCGGCCGGGCGCCCGGCGTCGGCCGCGGCCGCGCGGATGTCATGGAGTCCCGTGGCGTAGTCGGCTGGATCGGGAGGGTAGGGCAGCCAGCCGTCGTAGAGCCTTCCGGCGCGGGCCAGCGCCGACGGGGTCGCGCCACCGAGCCACACCGGCGGGCCGCCCGCGCGGGCCGGCGTGAGCGCGGGCGGGAGGTCGGCGAAGCGGAACAGCTCGCCCTGGAAGGAGCCGGCGCCGTCCCACAGGGCACGCCACAGTGCCACGGTTTCGTCGAGACGGGCGAAGCGTCCCGCCCACGGCAGTTCGGACAGGGCGTAGAGAGGCATGCCGAAGCGGCCCGGGAAACCGGCGCCGACCGTCACGGTGAGCCGGCCGCCGGACAACACGTCGATGGACGCGAGTGACTGCGCGGCCTGGACCGGCCGGCGCAGGGACGGCAGCAGGGCCGCCGTCCCCAGTGCCACGGTCCCGGTCGCCGGGGCGAGTGCCGCCAGCATCGTGAGCGCCTCGACGCGCGGGCTGAGCAGGGAGTCGTTGACGAAGAGCGAGGAGAAACCGAGGCGTTCGGCCGCGCGGCCGAACGCCACCAGTTCGCGGGGGTCGTCGGTCGGGCCCCATTGGGCCGTTCCGGTCGGGAGCAGTACACCGATGTCCATGCCGGTGATGTTCACGAACGGTGCGGCCGGCGACAATTCCCCGTGGGGAATGGCCCGTAGCCCTCCGCCGCCGTTACAACAGGTCAGTGGATTTCCCCCGCGCGCTTCGCGAACGCCGTGTCCGCCGCCGACTCAGCCAGCTCGACCTGGCGCTGCGCGCGGGCACCACCCAGCGCCACCTCAGCTTCATCGAGTCCGGCCGGTCCGTGCCCGGCCGGAACATGGTCGTGCGCCTGGCCGAGTCCTTGGAACTGCCGCTGCGGGAGCGCAACGAGCTGCTGCTCGCCGCAGGGTATGCCCCCGCCTATCCGGAGAGTTCGCTGGAGGGCCCAGAACTGGCGCCGGTCCGTAAGGCGATCGACCACATCCTGCGCGGGCATCTGCCCTATCCCGCGCTCGTCGTGGACCGGGGCGGCGACCTGATCGCCGCGAACCCGGCCTTTGATCTGATCGCCGAGGGGGCGGCCCCCGAACTGCTCGGCCCGGGCAGGAACGTCTACCGTCTCGCGCTGCACCCCGACGGTCTGGCGCCGCGCATCCGCAACCTCGCCGAATGGGCGCGCCACATCCTGGCCGGCCTCGGCCACCGGCCCGAGCTGCGATCCGAACTCACCTCGTATATCCCGGAGTTGGAGCCATCAGCCGGGGCGCTCGGATTCGCGGTACCCCTTCGGCTGCGCTCCTCGCGCGGCGACCTGAGCCTGATGACGACCGTGACGACCTTCGCCACCGCCGTCGACGTGACACTGGCCGAGCTGAAACTGGAGGCGTTCCTGCCGGCCGACCAGGCGACCGCCGAGGCGCTGTGGGCGGCGGCCGGGCCCGCGGCTCCCGTCGCCGGAGGTCAGGCTCCCGGGAACATGTAGTCGGTCCTGATCCGGCCGTCGTCGTCGAGTACGAGGATGTTCAGGCCCCCGCCCACGACGTCGCCGGTCTCGGCCGACACCGCCTCCCAGCCGAACTTCACCAGGCCGTGCAGCCGCACCGCGCCGGGGCGTGCCCGGAAGGCGAACCCCTGCGCCTCGACGAAGCGTTCGTGGCCTCGTGCAACCCGGTTCTCGATGGCGTCGTACCCCTGAGCCTCCAATGTCGAGTGGCCGAAGCCGAGTTCGGCGGCGACCTGCCTCATCTCCGCCGGTGGTTGGAGGACGTGGACGCCGTCCGTGGCCCACAACAGCTCGATGGCCGTTCGGCGTTCGGTGGCGTCCGGTGTCGTCCACTGGGCCATGTAGCGGTCGGCCAGCTGCTGTGCGTCGATCTCGATCACGCGAATCTCCTTGCAGGGCGGGGCGGTTCGGACCAGATCCTGCGGTGCCCGACCGCGACCGACAATTCCCGACGGGGAATCGGCAGAACGGCGTGCAGACGTCAGCGGCGAGACCGGCCGACCGCTGTGGTCAGGCGTCGTCGTCCCCCAACGCGTCGCGCAGTGCGGCGCGGGAGGCCACGCCCAGCTTGGGGAAGAGCTGGTGCAGGTGGGTGGAGGCGGTGCGCGGGGAGAGGAAGGCGTTCGCCGATCTGCTTGCTGGTGAGGCCCGCCGCCGCGAGCATGGCGATCTCGCGTTGCTGCGGGGCGAGCGACGCCAGCCCGGTGGCACCGGCGGGCCCGACGGACAACCCGGCGGCCCGCTTGATCAGGGCGGCCACCTCGTCCGGCCGGGACACGTACACGGCGTGGCTGCCGGGCACCTCGACGACCTGCGAGCCCGCCCGCTCGGACATCGCACGCTGCGCGGGCGGCGGGATCATACGGTCGTGGGTGGCGACGAGGTACCAGCTCGGCTTCACCCGCCAGGCCGGCTCCGCCACGGCGCCGATGGGCGCGTCGACACCCCACGGCACCTGCGAGTCGGCCATGAACTCCGCCAGTTCGACGGGAACGTCCGGCGAAGGAGTCCGCGAACTTCTCGCGGTCCAGGAACAGGAAACCGTCCTTGGGCGGCAGGATCGGCGGCACCGGAGCGCCGGGTCGGCGATGAGCGAGCTTACCGACTCGCCCTTGTCGGGCACGAACGCGGCGATGTAGACCAGCGCCGCGACCTTCGGGTGGTTGCCCGCCTCGGAGATCACGACACCGTCGTAGGAGTGCCCCACCAGGACGACCGGGCCGTCCAGGACGTCGATGGCCATCCGCGTCGCGGCGACGTCGCCCTCCAGCGACAGTGTCGGGTTCTGGACGACGATGACGTCGTACCCGTCCCGCTGGAGGGCGGCGTAGACCCCCTGTCAGCCGGATCCGTCCACAAGCCTCCGTGGACGAGAACGACGTTCCGCGATTCCGTACTCATGGCTTCTCCTTGGGTGTGCCCGACCGTCGCGGCCACGTGAAGAAAGCCAGGCAGGCGGCTGCCGCGACCGACTCCGTCAAGTGACGTAGATCGAAGAGACCTTGTCCCTCCTGCGCCCCTTCCGCGTCCGTCCCCCGTCCGTCCGGCATTCGGGTGACGCCTCCGTCACGAACGGTGATACGAGGTGACGGAGCCCTTGCGGCTTCCCGCGGAAGTTGCCACGCTGGTGGTTCGGACCGCTTGTTCCAGCTCTCCACGGCGTTCGCGAGATCGCCGGCCCCGACCAGTCCCGGCTCGATACGTTCGTGCGCGCTGCTCTCCTCCCCGGCGCTGAAGCGCGTGCACCGCGCTCACGTACCACAGCGACTGGCCGGACAGCCGCCGCCTCACCTGTGGAGCACACCATGGACACGAGCGAGGAGGCCGCCCGCGGCCTGACCGACATCCAGGACTTCCTGTACCAGCAGGCTCATCTGCGAGCGGCCCGTCGGCGCGTCGCGGACTTCACCGCACAGGAGCCCGGGCTGACCCGGGAACAGCGGACGGACATCGAGCGCTGGTATCTGGAGGAACAGACATACGTGGCCCGCATGGTCACCGACCACATCGCTGCCAGCATCAGCGAGGTGGAACAGCGCCATCGCGTCCGCTTCGGCCACTGGCTGCGCGGCACCCTGACCGCGATGATCCTCATCACCGCGGCCATGGCACTGTGCGTCACCGTGGTTCTGGTCGGCGCCTCCTAGGGTTCGGTGGCCCAAGCCCGATCCGGACAGCGGTGTCGGGGACGCGACGCTGGGTTCTGAGCGCTTGCTTCCTACGCGGCCCAGCCGCCGTACGGCACGGTGATGAGTTCCATGGCGTGGCCTGCCGGGTCCATGAAGTACACGCCGTGACCGCCGTCGTTGTGGTTGATCGTCCCGGGGTGTTTCCGCCTGGGGTCGGCGTAGTGCTCGATGCCGCGCTGCCTGATCTGCGCGTACGCCGCGTCGAACTCCTCCTCGGAGACCAGGAAGGCGTAGTGCTGTGGGGTGATCGTGTCCACCGGAACCGTGGCGAAGTCCAACGTGACGCCGTTGCTCAACCGGACAGCGATGAACGGGCCCCACTCGGAAGTGATCTCAAGGCCCAACAGGTCTGCGAAGAACTCCGCGGACTCCCGGTTGTCCCGGGCATGGACGATCGTGTGGTTCAGCTCGACTGACAAGGAATGCCTCCGAGGGCATCTCCCGACACCTCCATGCCTCACCCAGCCAGTGACCGGCACGCGATGTCGCCGTAGATCTTAGACGCCGTTGTCCACGTGGGCCAGACCGGCCGGATCAGCGGCGGCAACCGGTCGAACCGCAGAGCGCGGCTCCATGTCACAGATGTGCCTGCTGCCTCGTCTTCTGTGTACAGATGCCGGCGCGCGCCTGCGCACCGAACGACGAGCACCGGAGGTCTCCGTCGCCATGACCACCGCACGCGAAGATCCGGCCGCGTCCTGGCGTGAACACGCCGCCTGCCTACGCGAGGACCCTGATCTCTTCTTCCCCATCGGGAACGGCGGGCTGACGCGCCACCAGATCGACGAGGCCAAGGCCGTCTGCGGCGCGTGCCCCGTCGTCCGGCAGTGCCTCGCCTGGGCCGTGCGGACGGGACAGACGGAAGGGATCTGGGGCGGCACGACCGAGACCGAACGCCGTCTCGGTGCAGGCGCGATGATCTGACCTCCTGTCGGATGGTCATGTCCCTTGTAGTGCAACACCGTTGCGTTTAGCCACTGTTGGTGGCGTCAAGACCGCCTTCCTTGATCATCTCGAAGTGAAGGGCGTATGCCTGGGCTCTTCTGGGGTGCTTGCCGGTAGTGAACGTGTACTTGCTGTTGCGCTTGCGGACTCGGGCCTTCAGCCGCCAGCGTCGGCCCTTCGGCAGGAGGCCGGCCAGGGCGACACGACCGATCGCCCCGACGAGGCCCACCGGACCGGCCGGGACGATGCCGCCGGCGGCCACGATCTGGTCAGCGGCGGCGTTGAGCAGCACGATCAGGCTGACGCGCTCCGCCGACAGGCCCGGTTGGGCCGTAACCAGGTCGTCGGCGGTTCGCACCAGCGCCTGGTAGACCGTCAGCAGGGCATAGACCCTCCTGCTCGAGCCCGGGGACTGTCCGTGAGCGCAGCACCCGTCCGTCGAGGACGGTCGACTTCAACGAGAAATAGCAGGTCTCCGCCTGCCACCTGCGGTGATACAACGTGATCAGCTCGTGGGCGGGGTAGCTCTCGGAGTCCAGGAGGCTGGTCATCAGCCGCCACAGCTCGGTGCGGCGGGTGCCGTCGGCCAGCTCGATGGTCATCCAGGCTTCGATGATCCGTACCTCGAGCCGCCCGTAACCGCGCCCGGCCTGGTATCTCCCGGCGCAGACGGTGGTCAGGTAGGAGCCGTCCGGCAGCGGGTGGCGCACCGTCGGGCGCCGCTTGCGGGTCGAGCGCAGCAGGAAGGATGCGCCGGTGCCGGTCACTGCCTCCAGGAAGTCGTATGCGTCGTAGTAGGCGTCGGCCAGCAGCACCATTGAGGCGTCCAGATGGGACAGCAGGCGGCGCGCGTAGCCGAGTTCGTCGGTGGTGTCCGGGCCGAAGGCCGCGCCGAGCAGGGCGCGGGTGCCGCACTCGACCAGTGCCACCAGGCGCAGCAGGAGGTAGCCGAATTCGAGCACCTGACCACCGTGCTTGGGGAAGCGCCAGGTCACCGCCTCCTCGTCGGGGATGCTCAAAGTGGTGCCGTCCACCGTGACCGCCCGCAGACCGCGATAGAAGGAGCCGGACCGTGCCCGGGCGGCCACCGGACCCGCCAGGATCTCGAACAGGCGGCGCAGCGGAGCGCTGCCCGGTCGGCGCCGGGCTCGCGACAATGAGGAGGCGCACGGCCGCGCCACCGCGATCCCGTGCAGTCCCGCCCCGAGTTTGCTCCATACCGTCTGGTAGGACGAGCGCTCGAAGAAGGCGAGAGCGAGCACGAAGTACACCACCACCCGCGCAGGCAGCAACCGCACGCGCCGCTCACGCGAGCCTGTCTCCTCGAGGACGGCGTCAACCAGGTGCGGGTCGATGACCTGTGTCAACTCTCCCAGGTGGCCGGGAGCGTACACATCATGAGCTGACGCCACGGGTGGTGGGGTGGCAGAATGCCGCGGCAACGGGACCTCCGGTACGACGATCTCTGGGCTCGACACCACAGGGATCTACCAGGGGTCCCGTCCTCTCGTTCATGAACTTGACAAGACGCCGGACGGCATAACGCAACGGTGTTGCACCAAGCGGGACGCCATCTGTCGGAGTGGCAATGCGTCAGGACCGTCGGCATCAGGGCGGCCTCGGTTCCGGCGAAGCCGCCCACAGATGCCCACACTTGAAATCGAGAGAGCCCACAGAGGTGCCGCTGGGCAACCTTCCGAGGCCTGTCGCCTTCAACGATCATCCTTGGGTGGAGGGCGGCTTCGCGGTCTTCGGGTCTTGCCGGTCGAGCTGGCGTATGCGCAGGTCAGCGTGCTCGTCCACAAGGGTGAAACGGTGGTGTAAGAGACCACCAGTGCCCAGGGTGACTTGGCCAGCTAGGTAAACCCCACCTGGAGCAAGGTCAAGAGGGGCGCCGTGAAAAGCGCTCTGCGCGGACATTCGAGGGCTGCCCGCCCGAGTCCGCGGGTAGACCGCACGAGGCCGGCGGCAACGTCGGCCCTAGATGGATGGCCGTCTCCCCGGTTGCCGCGAGGCGACTGGGTGACAGAATCCGGCGTACAGCCTGACTCGTCTGCGGCTACCTGTGGCTTTGCCTCGGAAAGGGCCTCTGACCTGCGTCGGACGTCCTTTCCGATCTTTCGGGGGTTTGCCGCGTTAGGCGGCGGAAAGTCCCTCGGAAGTCCCTCGGGCAGCGGGTGTGCAGGTTTGACCTGATCCGGGGGTTTGCTCCGGCGTTGGGCTGATGCCCGCATAGATGAACGGCCACCGGCTGCGAGGCCAGGACCCGTATCGGCGGCAGCCTGGACATCGGCGGAACCGCGCAGGAACTCGCCGAGGTCGTCGTGCCCCGCTTCGCCGACTCCGTCAGCGTCAACCTGCTGGAGCCCGTCTTCCGGGGAGAGACGCCTCCTGTCCGCGTGGCGGTCATCCGGTGCTGCGCCGCGCGGGAGACCGAGGCCCAAACGATCGGTCTGCCCTGCCAGGCCTCGGTGACCGAGAGGCGCACATCGACCCCGGCGCACTGCCGGTTGCGGAGTGCCTCGCCGGCCGGACGGTGACGCGAGAGGAGAACGGGACATCCTTCATCGCTGTCCCGATCCGTACCCCGGACGCGGTCCTGGGCATCGCAGTGTCCGTCAGGAGCGAGAAGTCGCGCGAGCCGTTCGGGCCGGACGATGTCGCCGCCACCGAGGATCTCGTAGCTCGGCTCGCTGTGTGTCTCGACAACGCCCACCGGTTCACAAGGGAGCGCGGGATCGCACTGGCGCTTCAGCGGGCGATGTTGCCGCGGCGGCCCGCTCTTGCGGCCGTCGAGACGGTCAGCCGGTATCTGCCTGCTGGGAACGGGTCTCGGACCGGCGGGGCTGGTTCGACGTGATCCCCCTTCCCGGCGCGCGGGTCGGCCTCGTGATCGGTGATGTTGTGGGACACGGCATTGCCGCCTCGGTCACCATGGAGCGGCTGCGTACCGCGGTGCGCACGCTCGCCGACATCGATCTGTCGCCCGACGAACTCCTCACGCATCTTGATGACATCGTGACCCACACCGACGACCTGCCTACAGGGCCGCTGCTGGGACTCGGCAGCCTGCTCTTCGAGGCCGTGGACCTCGACATTCCCGACGGGAGCGTGCTGGCTCTGTTCACCGACGGTCTCGTCACATCCCGGGAATGCGACTTCGACGAAGACCTCTCCGACCTCCAACGGGCTCTGGCCCAGCCCGCCCGGTCACTGGACGCGCTGTGCGACAGCGTCCTGGCGTCCATGTGCACGCAGCCGCGCACCGACGACGTGGCCCTGCTGCTGGCCCGCACCAAGAGGCTCAGCGAGGATCAGGTGGCCGACTGGGCGGTGCCTCCTGATCCCGCAGCTGCGGTCACGATCCGCAGAGGAGTTGTGGACCGGCTGGCCGCGTTGCATCTGGAGGCCGCCGCCTTCGTCGCCGAACTCGCGGTCAGCGAGCTGGTGACCAACGCGATTCGCTATGGCGCGGAGCCGATCCGGCTCCAGCTGATCAGGGATCGGGGTCTGATCTGCGAGGTCTCCGACGGCAACAGCACCAGCCCTCACCTGCGCCGGGCCCGCACCTTCGACGAAGGCGGCCGTGGGCTCTTCATGGTCGCCCAGCTCACTCGCCGCTGGGGCACCCGCTACTCCATGACCGGCAGGACGAACTGGGCGGAACAGCAGCTTGACGAACTGATCCCATGACGCGGTCGTCGAGGTGCGAAGTCGCCGAAGGTACATCGCGGACCTGCCGGAGTGCCGAGAAGGCTTGGCGTCAGAGCGTCGCCCCCAGTTCCGTGCCCTGGCGGATCGCCCGCTTGGCGTCGAGTTCTGCGGCGAGGTCCGCGCCACCGATGAGGTGGGCCGACAGCCCGTCCTCGCGCAGTTCCTCGTAGAGGCTTCGGTTGGGTTCCTGGCCCGTGCACAGGACGACCGTGTCGACCGGGATCACTCGCTCCTCGCCGTCGACCGTGACGTGCAGACCCTCATCGTCGATGCGCCGGTACGTCACTCCCGCGACCATGGTGACCCCGCGGTGCTTCAGCTCGGCCCGGTGGATCCACCCCGTGGTCGCGCCCAGACCGGCGCCGACCTTGCTGGTCTTGCGCTGGAGGAGGTGAACGGTTCGTCGCGCCGTGGGCCGCTCAGGGCGCCCCAGTCCGCCACGCGTGCGGTAGTCGACGTCGACGCCCCAGCGCCGGAAGTAGACGTCAGGGCGGCGGCTGGCCTCGTCGCCCGGGTCGGTCAGGTAGAGCGCGGTGTCGAACCCGATACCGCCCGCCCCGAGGACCGCCACCCGCTCGCCCACCGGCACCTGGTCGCGCAGCACGTCCAGGTAGCTGACGACATTCGGGCGATCCCTGCCCGGGATGTCGGGAGTGCGGGGGGTGACGCCCGTCGCGACGACGACCTCGTCATAGGCGCCCTCTGCCAGCGCCTCAGCGGTGACCTTCGTGCCGAGGCGGACGTCCACGCCGTGCTCGTCGAGCTGGACGCGGAAGTAGCGCAGGGTCTCGTTGAACTCGTCCTTGCCCGGGACCTGCCGGGCGATGTTGAGCTGGCCGCCGATCTTGTCGTTGGCGTCGAACAACGTGACGTCGTGGCCGCGTTGGGCGGCCGTCACCGACACCGCCAGCCCGGCCGGACCTGCCCCCACCACGGCCAGGCGCTTGCGGCGGCGCGTCGGAGACAGCACCAGCTCCGTCTCATAGCCGGCCCGCGGGTTGACCAGACAAGAGATCGTCTTCTCGCTGAAGCCGTGGTCCAGGCACGCCTGGTTGCAGCCGATGCACGTGTTGATCGTGTCAGGGCGTCCGGCGCGTGACTTGGCGACGAAGTCCGGGTCGGCGAGGAACGGACGGGCCATCGAGACCATGTCCGCTCTGCCTTCCGCCAACAGTTCCTCCGCGACCTCTGGGGTGTTGATGCGGTTGCTGGTCACCAGGGGGACGGAAACGACTCCCTTCAGGCGCTGAGTGATCCATGAGAACGCGCCGCGCGGCACTGAGGTCGCGATGGTGGGGACGCGTGCCTCGTGCCAGCCGATCCCGGTGTTGATGATCGTGGCGCCGGCCGCCTCCACCGCCTTGGCGAGCGTGACCACCTCGTCCAGGGTGCTGCCGTCCGGGACGAGGTCGAGCATGGACAGGCGGTAGATGAGGATGAAGTCGGGGCCGACCCGTTCGCGCACGCGACGGACGATCTCCAGGGGGAACCGGACCCGGTTCTCGTAGGTGCCACCCCAACGGTCGGTGCGGTGGTTGGTGGCCGGGGCGATGAACTCGTTGATCAGGTAGCCCTCGGACCCCATGATTTCGACGCCGTCGTAGCCGGCTGTCCTGGCGAGCGCGGCCGCACGGACGAACGCCTCGATCGTCTCCTCGATCTCGTCATCGGTCAGCGCATGCGGCACGTATCTGCTGATCGGCGCCTGGAGTGCGCTGGGGGCGACCAGATCGGGGTGGTAGGCGTACCGGCCGGTGTGCAGGATCTGCATCGCGATCCGGCCCCCCTCGCGGTGCACCGCCTCGGTGACGAGCGCGTGCTGCTCGGCCTCAGCCTCGGTGGTGAGCTTGGCGCTTCTGGGGAAGGCTCGACCTCGGTCATCCGGGGCGATCCCGCCCGTGACGATGAGCCCGACGCCGCCGCGGGCCCGCTCGGCGTAGAAGGCGGCCATCCGCTCGAAGCCTCGCTCGGCCTCTTCCAGGCTCAGGTGCATCGAGCCCATCAGGACACGGTTCGGCAGGGTGGTGAACCCCAGATCGAGGGGGCTCAGCAGGTGAGGGTAGGGGGACATCGGCAGTGCTCCTGCTCCTGAGTCGTGCTGGGGCATGCAAGCAGTTTTATGACCCCGGAACGTTTATGCAATCAGTTGCAAAAGATCGCCGAAGTCTCGCGAAACAGGCTGTTCACCCCATTCACCAGCGGCTTCGCATCTGAACCGGGTCGCCGCAGCCGACCGTCCCGGCAGAAGACAGGTAGGGGATCAGGTATGCCATCAGGTATCCCTACCCGTAGCCCTCGCAACGTGCTGAACCCAGAGTCGGTACATGGACGAAACACATGTCGACGCAGTCATCGTGGGTGCCGGCTTCTCCGGCCTCTACGCCACCCACCGCCTCCGCAACCAGCAGGGCCTGTCGGTTCAGTCCTTCGAGGCGGCCTCGGGGCCGGGCGGCGTCTGGCACTGGAACCGGTACCCCGGCGCGCGTTGCGACTTCGAGAGCATCTTCTACTCCTTCTCCTTCGACGAGGACCTGCAGCGGGAGTGGCGCTGGAAAGAGCGGTACGCCGCGCAGCCGGAGATCCTGGCCTACCTGGAGCATGTGGCCGACCGGTTCGACCTGCGCCGCAGCTACCGGTTCAGCACGCGCGTCACGTCTGCGGTCTGGGACGACGCCGCTCAGCGCTGGGTTGTCGGCACGGACGACGGCGGCGTCACCATCGCGCGGTTCTTCATCAACGCGGCCGGCGCCTTCTCGGTGAACAAGCCGAACGACTTCCCGGGCCAGGAGACGTTCCGAGGCACAGTCGTCCACACCAGCCGGTGGCCGGCCGACGGCGTCGATCTGGCCGGCAAGCGTGTCGCCGTGATCGGCACCGGCTCGACCGGTATCCAGGTCATCCAGACGATCGCCCCGCAGGTCGCCGAACTGACCGTGTTCCAGCGGACCGCGAACTTCGCCTGTCCCCTCGGGAACCGTCCGCTCACCGACGAGGAGTTCGAGCAGACTGTCGCCGATTACCCGAGGCTGCGGGAGGAGTCGCGCAACAGCCTGGCCGGCGCCGCGTACCCGCGCGCCACGCGCTCCGCGATGGCGGACAGCCCCGAGGAACGCCGCAAGACGTACGACACGTACTACAACGGCGGCGGCTTCCGGATGCTCGCGTCCACCTACTTCGACCTGATCTTCAATCCGGCCGCCAACGAGACGGCGGCGGACTACATCCGGGACCGGATCCGGGAGCGGGTCAAGGACCCGAAGACCGCGGAACTGCTGACTCCGAAGGGGCACCCGTACGGCGCCAAGCGCGCCACGTTCGAGACGAAGTACTTCGAGACGTTCAACCTGCCGCACGTGCGTCTCGTCGACGCCAAGACGACCCCGATCGAGCGGATCACCGAGAAGGGCATCGCCACCACGGCCCAGGAATACGAGTTCGACGTGATCGTGCTCGCCACGGGCTTCGACGTGGGCGCGGGCGCCCTGATGCGGATGGGCGTGGTGGGCCGCGACGGCCGGAAACTGACCGACCACTGGGCCGACGGGCAGCGCGCGTACATCGGAATGGCCAACCACGGCTTCCCGAACCTGTTCCACGTCAACGGTCCGCAGAGCGCGGCGGCCCTCTTCAACAACCCGATCGCCATCGAGGACAGTGTCGACTTCATCGCCGACCTCATCGCCTATACGGACGCGCACGGTCACCGGACGGCCGAGGTGACGGCCGCGGCCGAGGACCGGTACAACGAGGTGGTCCTGGAGGTCGCCGAGGCGACCCTGTTCCCCAACGCGGTCACCTGGTACATGGGCGACAACATTCCGGGCAAGCCGCGGAGGCCGATCTCACTGTTCACCGGCGCGCCGATGTACCGCGCCATCTGCGCGGAGGTTCAGGCGACCGAGTACGCCGGTTTCTCGCTCGACGGGGACGCGCGAGACCTGCCGAACTCGATCAAGATCGACGGTGCGGCGGTCTTCCTCCTCGCCGGCCTGATGAACATGGGCGCCAAGCCGCTCGAGGAGTCCTCCCTGGAGGAGATCCGAGCAGGCATCGAGACCTTCAAGCACCTGCAGCTGCCGGTTCCCTCGGATGTCGGCATCACCGACACCCAGTACCCGACCGCCGGTGGTGAGCGGACGGTGCGCCTGTACCGGCCGCCGGTCGAGGGCCCGCTGCCCGTGGTCGTCTTCTTCCACGGCGGCGGCTGGGTCGCCGGCAGCCTGGACCTGTACGACGAGCCCTGCGCGTCCCTGGCCCGGCGCCTCGGCGCTCTGGTCGTGTCCCCGGACTACCGGCTCGCCCCCGAGCACCCGTTCCCGGCGGCGGTCGACGACACGATGGCGGCTCTGCGCTGGGCGGCGGAGAACATCGCCGGGTACGGCGGCGACCCGGAGCGGATCGCGGTGGGTGGCGAGAGCGCCGGTGCGAACCTCGCCGCGGTGGCCGCGATGCGCACCCGGGACGAGGGCGGACCGCGCCTTGCCGCCCAGGTCCTCGTCACTCCGCCGACCGATTTCACCGCCGACACCGAGTCCCGCAAGACCTTCGCGCGCGGCCCGATCATCTCCACCGAGCTGGGCGGGCGCATGGCGGCCTGGTATCTCGGCGACCCTGCCCACGTGACGTCGTCCTGGGCCGCCCCGGCACACGCGCCGGACCTGTCGAACCTGCCGCCCGCACTGGTGGTCACCATGGAGATCGATCCGCTGCGCGACGAGGGCGAGGACTACGCGCGAGCGCTGACGGAAGCCGGTGTGCCGACCGTCTGCAAGCGCCTCGACGGTCTGATCCACACCACGTTCGTGCTCTCCGGCTCGATCCCTCGCGCCGCCGAGATCCAGGACGCCATCAGCGACTTCCTCGCGCCGCTGCTGTCGGCCGAGGCCGGGAAGGCGAAGGCCGCGGCCACCCTCGGCTGAGCAGGCCCGGCGACTTTACGGCACACGAGCCGTGAGCGGACGGGTGCCGATTGCTTGCCCGGCGCCTGGCCGGGCCTGTGCCCCGCGGCATCGATGGCTTGATGCCCACGGGGCACCGCTTCTGACGCTCGCTCATCGCATGCCAGGGATACCCGCCACCGTCCGGCGCGCGATGGCGGGGCACCACAGCACGATCACCATTACGCAGACCGGAGAGGAAATCAGCATGACCGGAATTCTGGAGGGCAAGCGTGCGCTGCTGACCGGCGCGCACCGGGGCATCGGCCGGGCGGTCGCCGAAGCGTTCGTCGCCGCCGGCGCCCGCGTCGTGATCGCCGACATCGAGGGGGCCGACAAGGCAGCTCTGGAGATCGGCCACGACACCGTCGGCGTCACCTGCGACGTCCGCTCCGGCGACAGCGTGGCCGCGGCGGTCGCCGAGGCCATGCGTGCCCTAGGCGGACTCGACGTGCTGGTCAACAACGCCGGTGTCGAGTGCTTCGGTCTCCTCCACGAACTGACCGAGGACGAGTTCGATCGGATGTACTCGGTCAACCTGCGGGGTACCTGGCTGGTCTACAAGCACGCGGTTCCCGCGCTGACGGACGGCGGCGGCGCGATCGTCAACCTCGCCTCGCTGGCCGGCGTCGTCGGGTTCCCCCTGCTCGGCGCCTACGCGGCGGTCAAGGCCGGTGTCGTGCGCATGACCGAGGTGATGGCGCTTGAGCTGCGCGACCTTGGCGTGCGCGCCAACGCCATCTGTCCCGGGTTCATCGACACCCCCATGATCGAGCGCGCCTTCACAGAGTTCGAGGCCGCCACCGGAACGCCGCTGAAGGATCTGATCACCCTGGGGCAGGGACGGCTCGGCACACCCGGGGAAGTGGCTTCGCTGGCCACCTACCTGGCCTCGGAGGGCGCCTCGTTCGTCAACGGCACCGCCACCGTGATCGACGGGGGAATGAACGTGCGGCGACTGTGAGAGGGTGAATCTACCGATTTCTCCCTCTCTCGGATTATTCCAGGTGCCACTCGTACAGGCCGCTGGTCGGCGTGCGCGCCACGGTGGACTTCCCGAGGGCCAGAACAAGCGAGGCAGCGCGGCCCGCTCCCGGCGCTCGTGCCGGTCTGGGAGGACGAAGGCGGACTCGTCCTCCGCGTGCAACGGCCGGCCTCCGGGCCTTGGGCCCGACTGCCGCTCACCGCCGGCGCACCCACTCGGTGGGGCAATCGTGCTCACCGGCGGCGTCAGGCGCCGAGGCTCTTGGCGCCCTTGCGGGCGGCGACCGTCACCCATCGGACCGGGGCGGCCCACGTCCCTGGTGAACCCGACGTTTACGTCACAAGAGAGACGGCGGCACAAGCCCTGCCCGACCGGTCCAGCGCGCGGGCAGCCCCTGCGGCGACGCCGACGATCGCCTCACCGAGGTTGGTGGCGTAACCGGTTGCGGCGCACCTGGGCCAGCACCTGCTCGAAGTCCGCGGCGGTGCAGATGGTGGTGTCCGTGCGGGGCGGGAATCCGGCGGCCCTGCGGGCCGCTGCCAGGGCAGGGTCGAAGGCCGCGATCGCTTTGCCGGCGCTGGAGCAGCGCGTGGGCCGGCGCGGCTTCGCCTGGCGGATGGCCGGCTTCTCTTCCGCGAGGCCGCGGCTGCGCAGCATGGTCAGCAGCCGGTGCGCCGTGCTCTTGGCCACTCCGAGCCGGCGGGCGACGTCGGCCCGCCGACTCTCGGGTTGAGGCCGGGGACTGGACAGGTGTCGCGGGTGGATGCTGCGAGCAGGCTTTTGCTTGCTGGGGCTGGTCGCGAGAATTGATCAGACCCGCGAGGGTGTGGTGTTCGGGTTGGACTCGCCTAGGATCTCTGCATGACTAGCGCCCAGGCCTCTCAACGAGGAGGGAACCGGGTCGGTCCGTCTCTGAGTCGCTTGATCGCGCGAAGGAGCGATCTCGACGTCGCACAGCGGACACTGTCGGAATCCAGGCTGCTGACCTTCGTCGGGGCAGGCGGTGTGGGTAAGACGCGACTGGCCCTGGAATTGGCCTATCGAGCTCGCAACGGCTTCCCCGACGGCGCGTGGCTGGTCCGACTGGCCGATCTGAGCATCGGTGCAGGGGGCGCGGAGGTGGAGTCCGCGGTGGTCAGCGCCTTGGACATCAATGATCAGTCCGCCACGCAGCCCCGTGAGAAGCTGCTGTCCTTCTTGAGCAACCGCAAACTGCTGCTGGTTATGGATAACTGCGAGCACGTGCTGGATTCCGTGCGGGCGGCGGTGCCAGTCATGCTGCGCGAGGCTCCGCAGCTGCGCGTGGTGGCCACGAGCCGGGAACCCCTCGGTGTCCAGGGGGAGGTGCTGCGGCCGGTGCTGCCTCTGAGCGTGCCCGAACCGGCCACCCCGGCTGCGCAGCTGATCGCGGACGGGTCGGTGAGCCTGCTGGTGGAGCGGGCGCGTGCCGTCGATCCCGAGTTCGATGTCACCGAGGACAACGCTGAGGCCGTGGTCGAGCTGTGCCGACTGCTGGAGGGCATACCGCTGGCTATCGAGCTGGCAGCAGCGAAGATGCGAGCGCTGACCGTCGAGCAGGTGGTGGAACGGTTCGGCCGACGACTGGCGTCGTTGACCGCGCCGGATGCCGAGTCCCGATCGCGGCACGGATCACTGCGGGCGATGGTGGATTGGAGCTACCAGCTTTGCCCGCGGACCGCGCAGATCCTCTGGCGCCGTTTGTCGGTGTTTCCCGCAACCTTCGATCTTGAGCTCGCTGAAGAGGTCTGTGCTTTTGGCGAACTGCACCCCGACGACGTCGTCGATTCCATCGAGCGTCTGGTCGGGCAGTCGATTCTGCTGGCAGAGCGCGACGTCGGCACCATGCGGTACCGCATGCTCGCTCCCGTCCGTGAGATCGCGGCCGAAAACGCCGAACAGGCCGGCGAAGCGGACGAGTTGCGGCGCAGACATCGCGACGTGATGCTGCGCCGGGCCCAGTGGGTCCTCGACCAGTGGTGCGGTCCCCAGCAGGAGGCCCTGCTGGAGCGGATGCGCCTGGAGCACGCGGACCATGTCGCAGCGGTGCAGTGGAGCCTCTCCACTCCGGGGGAGGAACGAGCCGCTCTGCGCCTGATGGCACGGCTGCGCTACCACTGGCTGTCCGGAGGATTCCTCGCCGACGGCCGGACGCGCATGGAGGCGGCGCTCGCTGCGGTCACCGCGCCGTCGCCGGAGCGGGCCGAGGGCGTGTGGGTGATGATCTGGATCGCGTTGATCCAGGGGGACCACCACAGTGCCGCACGGTGGCTCAGCACACTTGCGGACCTCGCCGAGGAACTGGACGACCCCGGCGTGAAGCTGCGTGTCACCCACTGGGGAGCGCTGTGGGCGCTCTTCACCGGAGACGCAGAGACCGCGGTGCAGGGCTTGCGAACCGCTGTCGACGGACACCGCGACCGCGGTGATCGTGAGTTGGAACTCGCCGCTCGCTATATGCTCGCCACCGCGCTCGCCTGCGCCGGCCGGGCAGCCGAGGCTGTGGAGATCAGCCGCAGCACGGTGGCGTTGTGCGAGAGGTACCGAGACAGGTCCGGCCGCGCCTTCTCCCTCTGGGCTGCGGGCCTGGCCGAGTGGACGTTGGGCCACCTGGAGGAGGCGGAGCGATCGGCCCGTGCGGCACTGCGGGTTCAACTCCCGTCCGAAGGGATCGGCGTCGCTCTGTGCACCGACCTGCTGGCCTGGGTGGCCTACGACCGTGGTGAGGTGGACCGCGCGGCCGCACTGTGCGAGGCGGCACGGCGAGTGTGGCGTTCCCTCGGCACGTCGATCGCCGCATTCGGGCCGCAGGTGTCGGAGTTCGCGGAACGCCACTGCGCCCACCGGCCCGATCTGCCGGGTTCCGGGGGTGGCGAGCTCTCCGTTCCTCTGTGGCGCCTGCGGGACGTGATCGATCTGGCCCTGGGGGCCGAGGGGAGTACGGCCGTGGCCCGGCGCGCCGATGCCACCGAGCCGCTCACCAAGCGGGAGCTGGAGGTCGCCGCCCTGATCGAATCCGGATTGTCCAACCGGGAGATCGCCCATCGGCTGGTGATCGCGAAGCGCACCGCCGACGGTCACGTCGAGCGGATCCTCGCCAAGCTCGGGTTCACCTCGCGGGCCCAGATCGCCGCGTGGATGGCCCGGCGACGCGCTCAGTTCGCCGGGCGTACGGGCGGGATCGGATAGCGCCGACCGCACCCGGCTCCGACCGCTGTCGCCCGTCAGACGTAAGGGCCTCTGAGCTGCTACAGCTGCTCAGAGGCCCTCATCCCGTGTCTTCAGACGCTGGATGCGGTGATCTCCCGCTTGAGGATCTTGCCGGTAGGCCCGGTCGGCAGGGAGTCGGTCAGCCACACGCGGCGCGGGTACTTGTACGCCGCCACCCGCTCCTTGACGAACTTCTGCAGTTCCTCCGGCGTGGCCTGCGCACCGGGGCGCAGGACGACCGCGGCGGCCACCTCCTCCCCGAGCTTGTCGTCCGGCACGCCCACGACGGCGGCCAGGGCGACGGCGGGGTGCTCGTGCAGGACCTCTTCGATCTCGCGCGGATAGACGTTGTAGCCGCCCCGGATGATCAGGTCCTTCTTGCGGTCGACGATGTACAGGTCACCGTCCTTGTCCCGCCGGGCCATGTCACCGGTGCGGAACCAGCCGTCGGAGATGGCCGCTGCGGTCTCCTCGGGACGGTTCCAGTAGCCCTTCATCACGTTCGGGCCGCGCACGACCAGCTCGCCCACCTGGCCAGTGGCCACTTCCTGTCCGTCGGCGTCCAGCAGCCGTACCTCGACGTCGCGGACGGGCGTCCCCACCGAACCGGGCTTGCGCAGGCGGTCGGGGCGGCAGAAGGAGACGGCGGGGCTCGTCTCGGACAGGCCGTAGGCCTCCAACACCGTGCAGCCGAAGTGGCGCTCGAAGCCGTGCAGGATCTCCACCGGCAGCGCGGCCCCGCCCGAGATGCAGGTACGCAGGGCGGACACATCAACGTTCGCGGCAGCCGGATGCTGCAGCAGCGCCGCGTACATGGTGGGGACGCCCTCGAACACGGTGGCGCCCTCGCGAGCGAGAATGTCGAGCACAGTCTCCGCGTCGAACCGGGGGACGATCACGAGCAGAGCGCCACTCTTCACCGCGGCGTTGAGGGTGGCGGTCTGGCCGAAGATGTGGAAGAGCGGCAGGCAGCCCACCACCACGTCGTCCGAGACCATCCTGGCCAGGTCGGTGACGATGATCTCGGTGTTGTGGCGCAGGTTCGCATGGGTCAGCGAGGCGCCCTTGGGGCGGCCGGTGGTGCCGGAGGTGTAGAGCAGGACCGCGATGTCGTCCCCGTCGACCGTGGCGACCTGCGGATCGGGCTCGTGCCGCCCGAGACGCTCGGCGAAGTCGGCGGGCTCGACGACCAGGTGCCGCACGCCGGCGGCGGCAGCGCCCTTGTCGCCCTCACCAGGCGCCTCGTGCCACTCGAAGAGCAGCACGGCACCGCAGTCGCCCAGGTGGTAGGCGACCTCCCGCTCCTTGAGCAGCGGGTTCAGCGGCAGGACTATGCCGCCGGCGCGCAGGATGCCGTAGTAGAGGATGACGAACTCGGGTGAGCTGGGCAGCATCAGGGCCACCCGGTCGCCGGGCCGGACCCCCTCGGCACGCAGCAGTGCGGCGGCTCGGGCGCTCGCCTCGTCCAGCTCCGCGTAGCTGATGGTCGCCGCTCCCAGCCGCAGCGCGGGGCGCTCCGGCTGTCGGGCGGCGGTCGCCACCAGGAACTCCGCGAGATTGGGCATGCCTGTCTCCTCTTGCGACTACGTGCATCGCACGTCCCAGCGATGCTTGGCGGCATGCTGCCGCCCGTAATGAGGAGCGTCTATGGCGGCACATACAGCATCGCCGTGGACTACTTGTTCCCAGGAACAAGGACACCACCCTAAGCTGCGGAGATGGACCTCTCCGGTGTCGCTTCGGTGCTGCAGGAGCGCCTTCACGAAATCAGTGAGGCGTTGGCGGTACGCATTCGTGCCGAGGTTGATTCCTACGCCGATGATTCGGTTGTTCCCAGGGAATCGCTGCGGCTTTCCGTGGAGCGCAATGCCCGGGTCGTGCTGGCGTATTTCGCCGAGGGCAGCGAGCCCGACTCCCGCCCGGCGCGCGAGACCGGGCGGATCCGCGCCGAGCAGGGCGTCCCGCTGGTGGACGCCCTGCACGCCTACCGGATCGCGTTCGACTCGCTCTGGGCGCACATCCTCGACGAGGCCCGGCGCCACCCCGAAGTGGCTGAGGCCCAGCTCGCAGCCGGATCCTCGGAGATCTGGATGCTCTTCGGCCGGTACGCGGAGGTGCTTGCCACCGCATACCGGGAGACCTCCACCGAGTTGAGCCGGCAGCGCGAGGCGAGACGTTCAGCACTGGTCGAGGCCCTGTGCAGGGGCGACATCACGGACCGTACCGGTCTCGATGACGCGGCGCGCCATCTCGGGCTGCCCAAGGACGGACCGTATGCGGTGGTGGTGGCCGCGGCCCTCGGGGGAGAGGAACCGTTGCCCGGGATCGAGGCGGCGTTGCGAGAGGCTCACGTGCCCTCGGCCTGGAGACTGCTGCTGGACCAGCAGATTGGTGTGCTGTCCCTCGCCGCGCCGGACGCCGAGACGCTGAGCCTCCGGACCCTGCGGCGGCGCCGCGCCCGGATGGGGATCAGCCCGCTGTTCGACTCCCTCGCCGACATCCCTCAGGCACTGCGCTTCGCACGGCTGGCCCTCGCCGGGCTGGCCGGGGAGTCGGCGGGCGTGGCCCGCTTCGACGACCATCCGCTGGCCATGGTCGTCGCGGCAGCGCCCGAGGAGGCGACACGCCTGGTGCACGTCATCCTGAAACCCGTGCTCGTCCTGCCCCCGCAGGACCGGACGCGCCTCCTGGAGACTCTCCGCCACTGGTTCGCCGCAGGTGGCCGGGCACAGGACACCGCCGAGCGGATGTTCCTGCATCCGAACACGGTCCGTTACCGGTTGCGCCGGATCGAGGAACTGACCGGTCGCTCCCTGTCCGACCCCCGCACCCTGGCCGATCTCGGGGCGGCGCTGGAGGCCCTGCGCGTCCTTCCTCACTGATCAGGCGGTACGGGCCGGGAGCCGCGACCGGCCACCTTATGCTCCCCGCATGGAGCTACGGCACATCCGCTACTTCGTCGCCGTCGCCGAGGAGTGCCACTTCGGGCGCGCCGCGGAACGTCTGCACATCGCCCAGCCTCCGCTGTCGCAGCAGATCAAACAGCTGGAGACGGAACTCGGCGTACAACTGCTGATCCGGTCGACCCGCCGGGTCGAACTCACACCCGCCGGTGCCCGGTTCCTGGAGCGGGCGCGCGGCATCCTCGCCGCGGTGGACGCCACCGCGGACGAGGCAGGGCTCGTCGCCTCCGGCCTGGTCGGCAAAGTCGCCATCGGTTTCACCGGTTCGGCGACGTACGAGCTGCTGCCGACGGTGGCCCGCGCGCTGCGCGAGGAGTTCCCGGGGATCGAGCTGGAGCTCAAGGGGGAGATGCTGACACCACGCCAGGTGGAAGCGCTGCACGACCGGTCCCTGGACATCGCCTTCCTGCGCCCCCCGGTACGCGACCCCGAGCTGAACGTCCTGGTGTTCCGTCGGGAACCGCTCATCGCCGTGCTGCCGGAGGGGCACGAACTCGCCGGCCGGAAGAGCGTGCCGCTGGCCGAGCTGCAGACCGAACCGTTCATCTGTTACCCCTCCCAGCATCGATCGGTGGTGTACGACGCCGTCTTCGATGCCTGCCAGCGAGCGGGCTTCCATCCTTCGGCGGTGCAGGAGGTGGCCGAGACCTCGACTCTCGTTGCCTTTGTCGCCGGCGGGCTCGGCGTCGCGCTCGTGCCCGCCTCCGTGCGGCACCTGCACATCACGGGGGCCACATACCGGCCCCTGTCGGGCACGACCGAGGAGGTCGAGCTGGCCGTCGCGACCCGAGCGGGTGAGGACTCCGCACTGCTCGCCCGGGTGATGCCCCGCCTGCGGTGGCTGCTGGGCGGCGGCCGACCTGCCGCCCGCTGACGGCTCGGACCTGCTCTGACGTGTCGTGGGTCTCTGTACTGCCACGACGGCCGATGGGTAATCTCGCAAAAGCAAGCGCTTAGTCAGATGCTTGGTCCCCTCTGTGTGCTCGCCGGTCCGCTGGTCTCCGCTGGTCGCGAGCCTTGACGAAGGAGCATGTCCGTGCGCCGTACGGTATTCAACGAAGATCACGAGGCGTTCCGGGAGACCCTCCGCGCCTTCATCGAGGCCGAGGTCGTTCCGGTCCACGACGAATGGCTCGCCGCCGGCCAGGCGCCGCGCGAGTTCTACTACAAGCTCGCTGAGCTGGGCCTGTTCGGGATCACCGTGCCGGAGGAGTACGGCGGCGCGGGCGTGGACACCCACAAGTTCGAGGCCATCCAGTACGAGGAGACGGCCCGCGCCGGTGTCTCCTTCGGCGGGTCCGGCGTCCACGTCAACCTCTGCCTGCCGTACATCAAGATGCTCGCCACCGACGAGCAGAAGAAGCGCTACCTGCCCAAGTTCGTCTCCGGTGAGGAGATGTGGGCCATCGCGATGACCGAGCCGGGCACCGGCTCCGACCTGGCCGGCATGAAGACCACCGCCAAGCTGAGCGAGGACGGCACGCACTACGTCCTCAACGGCGCCAAGACCTTCATCACCGGCGGTGTGCACGCCGACCGCGTCATCGTCTGCGCCCGCACCGCCGCCCCGACGGCCGAGGACCGCCGCCACGGCATCTCCCTCCTCGTGGTGGACACCAAGTCCGAGGGCTACTCGGTCGGCCGCAAGCTCGACAAGCTCGGTATGAAGACCTCCGACACCGCCGAGCTGGCCTTCGTCGACGTCAAGGTGCCCGTCGAGAACCTCCTCGGTGAGGAGAACAAGGGCTTCTACTACCTCGGCCACAACCTCGCCTCCGAGCGCTGGGGCATCGCCTACGGCGCGTACGCGCAGGCCAAGGCCGCCATCCGGTTCACCCAGCAGTACGTGCAGGATCGGGTCGTCTTCGGCAAGCCGGTCGCCACGTTCCAGAACACCAAGTTCGAGCTGGCCGCCTGCAAGGCCGAGGTGGACGCGGCCGAGGCCGTGATCGACCGCGCCACGGAGGCCCTCGACGCCGGTGAGCTGACCCCGGCCGAGGCCGCCAGCACAAAGCTCTTCTGCACCGAGGTCGCCCACTGCGTGATCGACCGCTGCCTCCAGCTGCACGGCGGCTACGGCTACATGAACGAGTACCCGATCGCCCGCCTGTACGCCGACAACCGCGTCAACCGGATCGTCGGTGGCACCAGCGAGATCATGAAGACGATCATCGCCAAGGACATGGGTCTGTAGGCATCAGGCACTCCCGTCCCTGCTCGATCGGCTCGACGTCGGGTAGATCGAGCAGGACGTCTTCTGAACATGACGCCCCCGATATCAATCCATTAGTGACCGATATTTCACACGTCATTGCGGCGCTGTAACACTCAGAGCAACCGCAGGCCGCGGCAGTGGCGCACCGCCCGAGCGGCCCCGCGGACGTCGGCTCGGACCAAGGAGCGCCCGATGACGCCGTTCATGATTTCCGTGATGTCCCTGCTCGACGGGGCGCCGCCGCCCGTGCCGGAGACCGAGCCGAGCCAGGCCGGCCCGGTGGCGGTCCTCACCGACACGCAGGTCGTCGTCCGGTCCCTCGCAGAGCAGTTGATCTGCGAGGCGAACACGGTCCTCCGGGACCACGGCACCGCCTTCACCCTGGTGGACGCGACCGGCCCCGGAAGCCTGTCATTCACCATCGGCTGCGGCGAAGCCGAAGCCCGGGTGGAGACCGCCGTGTCCGGCCGTACCGCCGTCGCCCGGCTCACCGCCCCCAGTCTCCCGGACGACGTACCGCGCCGGCTCACCAGCGAGGACGAGCTTCAGGCACTCCTGCTCGGCCTGATCGCCGCCTCCGTACGCCGCTGAAACAGCGCGGCAACCGTCCCTGATGCCGATGAAGCCCGTCAGGAGAAGCTCGTGCAATACGAACTGCGCTACCGGGTCCTCGAACCGAGGCGCCAGACCTACCAGAACGTGATCGACCGCCTCGGCGACCAGCCGGCGAGCCGCTATCTCGAAGCGACACTCGACGTCGAGCCGACGGAGAACTTCCACTACCGGCCCACCTGGGCGCAGGACCGAGAGCTGTACGACGAGCGGTTCTCCGCCCTGCGGCTGACGGATCCGTACAGCTACACCGATCCGCGCCAGTACTACTACACGCCGTACGTGACTCAACGGGCCGCGCTGCACGACGAGTTCGGCAAGACGCTGGGCTACCTGGAGGCGCGCGACCTGCTCGCGAAGCTGCCCGAGGCGTGGCACACAGTGCTGACCTCGGTGGTCGTCCCGCTCAGGCACTACGAATCCGGGGCCCAGCTGGTGAGCGTCTCCGGCGCCCGCTTCGCCTACGGCACCTCCCTGGAGCAGTGCTGCACCTTCGCCGCGTTCGACCGGATCGGCAACGCGCAGATGCTCTCCCGGGCCGGGATCGCCGCCGGCGGCGGCACCGCCGAGGCGCTCAAGGAGGCCAAGCGGCAATGGCTTGACGGCGAGCACCTCCAGCCACTGCGCCGCCTGACCGAGGAGATCATGGTCGTCGAGGACTGGGCGGAGGGCCTGCTGGCCGTCGACCTCGTCGACTCACTCGTCTACCCGCTGCTGTACCAGCACCTCGACGAGACCGCGCTGCTCGGCGGGGCCGGCGCGTACAGCCTGGTCGCACAGCACCTGGCCACGTGGTACGCCGACCAGCGAAAGTGGCTGGACGCGCTGCTCACCTGCTGGGCGAGCGACCCGGAACGCGGCGAGGACAACCGCACCGCCCTGACCCGGATCGCCGCCACATGGGCCGACCGGGCACGCGACGCGGTCGCGTCCCTCACCGAGGCGATCGACCAGGCACTCCCGCAGGCGGCGAGCACCACTGTGCTCGGCGACCTCGCCGACGCCCACGCCACCGCATGGACCAAGATCACTGGAGGCGCCGCATGAGCACCGGAACACTGCGCCAGGTCGCCATCGACCTCCAGGAGTCCGAGGAGAACCGGGCCCTGATCGAGGCGATCAAGGACGACAACCCAGAACTGACCCTCCGTCACCTTCCTGGCCTGGTCAAGGTGCAGGCCGCGGGCCGGATCGTCATCAACCGCGAAAGCGTCGAGAACCGCCTTGGGCGGGAGTGGGAGACCGGCGAGTTCCAACTGGCCATCGTCTCCTACACCGGCAACTTCTCCGAGTGGGACGACGACCGGATCATTGTGAGTTGGGAGCACTGACATGAGCGTGCCCACGAAGAAAGCCGCCTCGAAGCCGGCCCGCAAGCTGCCGCTCAAGGAGCGCTACGCGCTGCTCACCCGCGACCTGGACTGGGAGCCGGGATACGTCGACCGTGAGCAACTCTTTCCGCACACCCGCTACGAGGGCATCAAGATCCACGACTGGGACGGCTGGCAGGACCCCTTCCGGCTGACCGTGGACGCCTACTACAAGTACCAGGTCGAGAAGGACAAGCGGCTGTACGCCGTGCTGGACGGCTTCGCCCAGAGCCAGGGTCACCTGTCGCTGTCGGACGCCAGCTACCTGAACGCCATCAAGCTGTTCATCCAGGGCGTCACGCCCCTGGAGTACGCGGCACACCGGCACTTCGCCTACCTGGCCCGCCATCTGGAGGGCCCGGCCCCCCGGTTCGCGGCGCTGTGCCAGAGCGTGGACGAACTGCGTCATTGCCAGACGCAGATCCACACCATCAGCAACTACAACAAGTACTACGGCGGCTTCCACAGCTGGTCGAAGATGCACGACCGGGTCTGGTACCTGTCGGTGCCCAAGTCCCTCTTCGACGACGCGATGACCGCCGGGCCGTTCGAGTTCCTCATCTCCATCTCGTTCAGCTTCGAGTACCTGCTGACCAACCTGCTGTTCGTGCCGTTCATGAGCGGCGCCAGCTTCAACGGCGACATGCCCACCATGTCGTTCGGCTTCTCCGCCCAGTCCGACGAGAGCCGGCACATGACCCTGGGCCTGGAGGCCATCAAGTTCCTGCTGGAGCAGGACGAGGGCAACGTGCCGATCATCCAGGACTGGATCGACAAATGGTTCTGGCGGGCGTACCGGATGTCCGCGCTGGTCGCGGGGATGATGGACTACATGCTGCCCAAGCCAGTGATGAGCTGGCGTGAGGCATTCGAGTTGTACTTCGAGGAGCAGATGCTCGGCGGGCTCTTCCCCGACCTCGAGTACTACGGCATCCAGCCGCCCCGGCACGTGAACGACGCGATCGCCGAGAAGGACCACCTCTCGCACCAGGTCTACAAGATCCTGCACAACTTCTCGTTCGCCGCCGCCTTCACCACCAAGACGCCCGACGAGGCCCACATGGCGTGGCTGGCGGAGCAGTACCCGGACTCCTTCGACCAGGTCTACCGGCCGGTCTGGGAGAAGCACCGGAAGATCGAGGCCGACGGCGGCCGGGTGTTCTTCCAAGGACTGCCGCAGCTGTGCCAGGTCTGCCAAGTTCCGATGGCCTTCACCGAGCCCGGAAATTCGGCCCAGATCTCCTTCCGGCGCAGCACCTTCCGCGACGAGACCTTCCACACCTGCAGCGACGGCTGTCAGTGGATCTTCGAACGGGAGCCTGAGAAGTACGTCCAGGCCTGGCTCCCCGTCCACCAGATCTACCGGGGCAACTGTGGCGGCCCCACCGTGCCCGATGTGCTCGCCTGGTACGGCATCCAGGAGGGCGACAACGGCGAGTACACCGGCTCGCCCGACCAGCTCGCCTGGGCCGCGTGGCACAGCGACGGCGACGACAAGGCGGTGTGAGATGACGGTCAAGGCGCTCTACGACTACGAGTTCCCGTCGGCCGACCGCGCCGAGGTGTTCGGCGACGACCAGCTGGTCTACGTGCACTGGCGGGGCAACCCGCTGTTCTGCTCGGCCGCCTGCTTCCGGGTGCCGAAGAACATGCCGTTCGCGGAGTTCGTCACCTCGATGCTGCACGGCTGGGCCGCGTCCGACCCCGACTTCGACCCGGCATCGGTCACCGACTGGCGGCTGTTCGACGAACAGCTCTCCGGTGGACAGGACAAGTCGCTGGCCGACCTCGGCATCGGACACAAGGCTCTGCTCAGCTTCGCGGCCTGAGCGGCCACCGCAATCCACCCGCGGGTGCGGGCGCTGCCCGAGAAGCCCCGCACCCGCGGGTCCGGCAAGGGAGAACCGCAGTGACCACTCACACCGTCCGCATCGAGCCGCTCGGCGCGGAGATCGAGTGCCGCGAGGACCAGACGGTGCTGGACGCCGCTCTGCGTGAGGGCATCTGGCTGCCGCACGCGTGCACCCACGGCACCTGCGGCACCTGCAAGGCACAGATCCTCGAGGGCGACGCCGACCTCGGTGACGCCTCCCCGTACGCGCTGCTGGAGAGCGAGCGGGAGGAGGGCTGCGCACTGCTGTGCGTGGCCTGCCCCCGAAGCGACCTCGTCATCGAGGGCGAGGTCGACGTCGAGGACGGCGTGGACATCCACCCGGTGCGGGACCGGGCGGGCCAGGTGGCCGTCGTTGAGGACATCGCCCCGGACGTCCGGCGGGTCGTCATCACGCTGGACGAGCCGCTGGCGTTCAACCCGGGACAGTACGTCCTGCTGGACGTGCCCGGCGGCGAGCAGCGGCCGTACTCCATCGCCAGCAGCCCCGCCGACGGCGGCCGTATCGAACTGCACATCAAGCGTTCCGAGGGCGGGGTGTGTACCGACGGCTGGATCTTCCAGACTCTGAGTGCGGGGGAGCGGGTCACACTCTCCGGTCCGTACGGCCAGTGCTCCTTCCGGCCGCTGCGCGATGAACCCGTTCTGCTGCTGGCCGGTGGCACCGGTCTCGCTCCGATGGTGTCGATGCTCCGGCACCTGCTCGAGACCGGCACCGAGCGCGAGGTCGTGCTCTACCACGGCGTCGCCACCCAGGAAGACCTCTACGACGCGGAGTGGTTCGAGACGCTTCAAGCGGAGCACGACTGGTTCACCTACCGCCCCGCCCTCTCCCGCGACAGCTGGCAGGGCCGCAGCGGGCGAGTCCCCGCCTTGCTGGCCGAGGACTATCCCCGCGCCTCCGGCCACGTGGCCTACGTCTGCGGCAGCCCCGCCATGGTCGCCGACACGATGAAGGCCCTGATGAAAGCGCGCCTCTTCCCACGTGACATCTATCGGGAGGACTTCTTCGACGCAGCCGACCGCGCTGCCGGCACTCACGTCGTGCGCAGTCCGCTCATCCGCCGATAAGGACCAGACGTGAAGATCACCAGGATCGAGACGATCCCGTTCGCCATCCCCTACCGCAAGGCGCTGCGCTTCGCGAGCGGAGAGGTGGGCACGGCCGAGCACGTACTCGTCCGCGTCCACACCGAGGACGGGATCACCGGCACGGCGGAGGCGCCACCCCGCCCCTTCACCTACGGCGAGACCCAGGCGTCGATCATCGCCGTCATCGACACCGTCTTCGCTCCGCAAATCCTGGGCGAGTCCGCGCTGCGCCGCGAGGCGATCTGGACCCGGCTGGCCAGGACGGTCGGCAACCCCACCGCCAAGGCCGCCCTCGACATGGCCCTGTGGGACGTCATATGCCAGTCGCTGGGCGTGTCGGTGACCGAGCTCCTCGGCGGGTTCACCGACCGGATGCGGGTCGCCCACATGGTCGGCTTCGCCCCGGCGGCCGAGATGGTGGCCGAGGCCGAGAAACTGCGCGCCGAGTACGGCATCACCGCCTTCAAGGTGAAGGTCGGGCGCCGCCCCTACCGGGACGACGTCGAGGCCACCCGCGCCCTGCGGGAAGCCCTCGGCGAGGACGTGGAGCTCTACATCGACGGCAACCGGGGCTGGACCGCGGCCGAATCGGCACGCGCCCTGCGCGAGCTGGAGGACGTGGGCCTCACCTTCGCCGAAGAGCTGTGCCCGGCCGACGACGTCCTCGCCCGGCGCTGGCTCGCCGAGCACAGCAGCATCCCGCTCTACGCCGACGAGAGCGCCACCCGGCCCGCCGAGGTCACCCGCGAACTCCTCGCCGGAGCGGCGCACGGGGTGAGCGTGAAGACGGCACGCACGGGCTTCACCCAGTCCCAGCGCATCGTCCACCAGTGCGAGGGCCTGGGGGTCGACGTGGTGATGGGCAACCAGATCGACGGCCAGATCGGCTCCCTGTGCAGCGCCGCGTTCGGAGCCGCCTACCAGACCACCGCGCGGCGCCCCGCGGAACTGTCCAACTTCCTGGACATGACCGACGACCTGCTCGCCGAGCCGCTGCGGATCGAGAACGGCACGGTCCGCGTACGCCCGGCCGCCGGCCTCGGCATCGAGATCGACGACAACAAGCTGAAGCACTACCGCCAGGACATGTGAACCGCCCATACATCTGACTCGACCACCAGCTCGAAGGAGAGCCGGACATGACTGATGTCACCACACAGCAGAGCACGGAACAGAAGGCCACCGCCGCTGCCTCCGGAGCCTCGGCGACCGAGCGTTTCCAGGCCAAAGAGCGCAGCGAGGCCGCCAGCAGCAAGGAGCGGGTCAGCACGCTCGCCTCGGAGGTCCTAGCCGCGGTGCACGACGTGATCCGCCGTCACAAGGTCACCTACGCCGAGTACGACGCCCTCAAGGCCTGGCTGATCCAGGTCGGCCTCGACGGCGAGTGGCCGCTCTTCCTCGACGTGTGGGTGGAGCACGTGGTCGAGGAGGTCAACAACGAGGCCCGCCCCGGCAGCAAGGGCACCATCGAAGGGCCGTACTACGTGCCGGGCGCCCCGGCCCTGTCCGCGGACGTCACCCTGCCCATGCGTGAGGGCGAGAGCGGTACCCCCCTCGTCTTCCAGGGCCAGGTGCGCAGCGCCGACGGCACCCCGCTGCCCGGCGCCCTGGTCGACATCTGGCAGGCCGACGCCGACGGCCTGTACGCGCAGTTCGCGCCGGGCCTACCGGAATGGAACCTGCGCGGACGGGTCACCGCCGACGAGAAGGGCTCCTTCCGTATCCGCACCGTCGAGCCGGCCCCGTACCAGATCCCGACGGACGGCTCCTGCGGCAAGCTGATCGCCGCTGCCGGGTGGCACGCGTGGCGCCCCGCCCACCTCCACCTGAAGGTCAGCGCCCCCGACCACCAGACGCTCACCACCCAGCTGTACTTCCGCGGCGGCGAGCACGTCACCGATGACATCGCCTCCGCCGTCAAGCCCGAGCTGGTCCTTGACCCCGGCCCGGCGGCGGACGGCAATGGGCACGAGGTCCACTACGACCTCGAGCTCGCGCCGGAACAGTGAAGGACCGGAGGAAACGCGATGCTGTTCGCGGTGCGCATGAGCGTGGATATTCCGCGGGACCTCGACCCCGAGGTACGCGCGGACCTGGTGGCCCGGGAGAAGGCCTACTGCCAGGAACTGCAGAAGACCGGTGAGTGGCTGCACATCTGGCGGTGCGTCGGCCAGTACGCCAACATCAGCGTCTTCGACGTCGCCGACAACGAGGCGCTGCACCGGATCCTGTGGAACCTGCCGCTCTTCCCCTACATGAACGTCGAGGTCATCCCTCTGGCCCAGCACCCGTCCGACCTCGCGGCCGGCGAGCAAGTGGCCTGATGGACAAGACGGTGGCCACCGCCCACGAGGCGGTGGCCGACATACCGGAGGGTGCCTCGCCGGCGGTGGGTGGGTTCGGGCTCAGCGGTGTGCCGAACGTGCTCATCCAGGCGTTGTAAGGAGTTCGCCCGCCAGTACCTGGCCGGGGAGCTGGAGCGCCGCCCAGGTCCTCGGCTGCCTCGCCGAATGGCCCGAGTTCGACCCGGCGGTCCTCAACCCGCAGGGCGGTGCCATCGCCCTCGGCCACCCCCTCGGCGCCTCTGGCGCCCGCCTCGCCGGCACCGTCGCCCACCAGCTCGCCCGCCGGGGCAGTGGCACCGGCATCGCAACCCTCTGCATCGGCGTAGGCCAGGGCCTCGCCCTCCTCCTCGAACGCTGAGAACCTCCACAGGAGCCGCAGTGAAACGCCGCCCTCTGCTGCATCACCGGGTGCTCGGTCCCATCGACGCGCCGCTGCTCGTCCTGGGACCCTCGCTCGGCACGTCGACGACCGTATGGGACCCCCATGTGGCGGTGCTTGCCGAGAGCCACCGCGTGCTGTGCTACGACCTTCCAGGGCACGGCGGCTCGCCGAGCGATCTCGTCCGGGATCACAAGCCCGGCCGTACGACAGTCGGCGACCTTGCCCACATGGTCCTGGACCTCGTCGCCCACCACGGCCGGGACCGGTTCCACTACGCCGGCATCTCGCTCGGCGGTGGTGTGGGGGTGCACCTCGCGCTGCATCAGCGGGACCACATCGCCTCGCTGGCGCTGGTCTGTTCCTCGGCGTACTTCGGCCCGCCGCAGTTCTGGCAGGAGCGCGCCGCTCTCGTACGACGCGAGGGAACCGGCGCCCTGCTCGAGGCCATGCCCGGCCGCTGGTTCGCCGATCCCGGCACAGCCGCGACCTCCCTCGGGAAGACCTTCCTGCAGGACCTCGCTACCGCCGACCCGATCGGCTACGCCGCCTGCTGCGACGCCCTTGCCGCCTACGACGTTCGGCGCGACCTGAGAAGGATCACCGCCCCCACGCTCGTGCTCGGTGGCTCCCAGGACACCGCCACACCCCTGCCACATGCCAGAGAACTCGCCGAGGGGATTTCCGGGGCGAAGTTGGTGACTCTGGATACGGGTCATCTCGCCGTGGAAGAGCCACAGGCCGTCGGGGCGGCGTTGCTGGCCCATCTCCGAATGGCGGGCGGCGCGGAGGACGCCGACCGGAACTCGTAGAGTGGCTGTGTGTCACAAGGAAACAGCGTTGTCGCGCGCAATGTGCGCCTTCTCAGGGAGCAGCGCGGCCTCTCCCTGGCCGAGCTGGCCCGCCGGGCGGGGCTGGCCAAGCAGACACTGTCGAATCTGGAGCAGGGCACGGGCAACCCCACGGTCGACACCCTGTTCTCCATCGCCACGGCCCTCGGCGTGCCGGTGACCCGGCTGGTCGCCGAGCGGGAACAGGTCATCACCGTGCAGCGGGGCGACGAGGTTGTCTGGGAGCAGCACGGAAGGTACGAGTCACGGTCGCTCGACCACATCTACGGCTCAGGTGTCATCGAGAACTACGTGGTGCGCATCGGCCGGCACAGCGACGGTGCGGACATGCCGTCCGAACCGCACCCGGTGGGCACGCTGGAGCACCTCTACGTCATCAGCGGCAAGGTACGCGTGGGGCCTGTCGACAGCCCGCTGGAGCTCGACGAGGGGGATTTCGCGCGCTATCCGGGCGACCGGCCCCACGTGTACGAGTCCCTGGCGGACGAGAGCCTGGTGCACATCGTGGTGAGCGTGCCGCGCGTCCAGCCTGGCACCGGCGGTACGAACCTGGCGCGGACCCACGGGAACGAAAGACGCTGAGCTTCGCCGCCCCTGGTGTGCCGCATCTCGGCACAACCGATTGGCCCACCCCCGGGACAGGGCGGAATCTGGCGTTGGCCGCTCGTCAGGGCGGTCCGGGGCCGCCAGGCGTGAGTGTCCGGGCATAAACCGTGGTGCTCTTGCGCGCACGCCTGGCCGGCCACCGTTCTCCGCGTCCAGACCAGGGGTGGGCATGTCGGAGACCGGGATCCATCCACAAACGGGTGGGGCCGGACAAACGTACCGCCGCTGCGCGGCACCCTGGTCACGCTCGGCGAGCGCCAACTCTCGCTGTACACCACCGGAAGCATCGAGTTCTACCGCACCTATCCCGGCATGTACATCCCGAGGCCCATCGGCATCAGGCCGTCTGACCAAGATGAACTGGAACCAGACCCGCCTGGACGGACGCCTCCCCGTCACCCTGCGCACAGCCAACCAGGTCAAATCCGTTCTGCGCTTCTGCCCTGCTGACCAGGCCGTCGCCACCCGATACGCCCACTACATGTAACGGAACGGCATCGGGGCGAAGAGGTCTCGGCTGAGTGTCGAGGGCGCCCTGCCTGTCGGTGGGGGACGATCCGATGTTGGCGGCGCGGCGCCAAGCCTGAGGAGCAAAAACACCTACTGATCGGGCGGGCGCGCGCCCATGCGAGCCGGGCAGTGACGATGTCGCGATCCAGGCGACCCGCCGCCTGGCACAACGCCACGGTGAGGGAGATCGCGAGTCACCAGGCCGATGCTCTGCAGTGGCTTCTCGTGGCGGTTCGTCGTGACGGCGCCGGTGACCGGCGACTCGACCACGTCGCAGCGACTCGGACTTCGCCGAACTCCAGCTCAATGATATGGCCCGTGCTCATGGACAGACGTTAGAGCAGATTGCTGTCGCACTCGGCATGCCTGACCGCCGACAGGCTCAGACTCGCTTCAGTCGACTGTGCCGGCGGTGTCCCGAATACGAACCGGTATCGGCCGCATCGCGATAGTGCATTACGGCGACGACGGCCAGAAGCGCCAACCGCACGAGAGTGGCGCACGTCAGGTGGGGCGAGAAGGGCGCTGTGGCACCGCACGACGCTTGTTGTGCCGTACGCCGTTGTGCGGCGGTTCAGGCGCCGAGGGCGGGGAGGACAACGGCGTCGATGTAATGGCTCACGAAGGCTCGGTCGGCCGACTTATCCTCGATCAACTGACGGGCGATCAGGGCACCGAGCAGCATGTGCGGCACGTAGGTCAGGGTCGGCGAGGCCGCGCTGATCTCACCCCGCTCGACCGCCCGGACGAGCACCTTGTCGAGTCCCGTCAGCTCCGGGTGAACGAGCAGGTCACGCAGCGCCTGGAACAGATCGGGATGGGTGTGCACGGCCTGGACGAGGCCCCGCATGAGCGAGGCGTTCTTCAGCATCTGCCGGTCGTCCAGTTGCGCCACCATCGCCCGGAAGTCACCCCGCAGGGATCCGGTGTCGACACCGGCAAGGGTGGCGGGCTTTTGATGGCGTAGCGCCATAGCGATCAGCTCCGGCTTGCCCGTCCACTGGCGGTAAAGGGTGGCCTTGCTGCACTGGGCCCGGGCGGCCACGGCGTCCATGGTCAAAGCCTCGTAACCGGATTCCCGCAGCACATCGAGCACGGCCTCGTACATCTCTGCCTCGCGCTCGGGCGTTATCCGGCTACGCGGCCTCGCGCGGTCCGGCCGCGCCGACGCCGCTGACGTCTTGCGCTCGGCCTCCGTCAACATCATCGACTCCCTCGAACGGAACCGTTCCGTGCGAAGAAAATCTATCCCGAGGAAGTATGAATACGAAACCGTTTCGGTAGTGAAAAGGGACACGGGCGAAGTCCGGCACTGACGATCGATCTGGGCCACCTGAGAAACTGGACCGCGAGCAGACCTGGAAGGGACATGCATGGCAAGCACGTCACCGGCCGCGGCGAAGCCCGGACGGCCCCGCGACCCGGGCGCGGATGAGCGCATACTCCAGGCGGTCGTGGACGAACTCGCCGAGGTCGGCATCGCCGGCTTCCGTATCAACTCCGTCGCCGCGCGTGCCAAGGTCGCCAAACGAACCCTCTACTCGCGCTGGCCCGAGCGCGACGATCTGATCCTGGCCGGCCTGGCCACCTTGTCCGTGCGGCTCGACCCGCCGTGCACGGGCAGCCTCGAAGAGGACATACGGCTTCTCTACGACGCCATGGCCGAGCATCTCGACAGCCCCCGCTGGCTGATCGGAGCTCGCTGCAGCTTCGAATTCCCCGACCACCCCGAGCTCTACGCGACGTTCCAGCGCGACTGCATCGACCAGCCGCTGGCCGTCATCGAGGACGTCCTCCGCGACGCCCAGGTGCGCGGCGAACTCCGCAGCGACATCGACAGCTCCGTGGCCGCGGAGACCTTCGCGACGTCGATCGGCGGGTTCAGCACGCACATCGCCCGCCTCCGCGGCATGAACACGCACGCAGTCCGTGACCGGTTCCTCGACCTGTTCCTTCATGGGCTGCGCGCAGTCGGAGACGCGGGATCAGGCTGACCGCTCCCCTCCGCGGGATGAGTGCCTGATCGCCCTTGGGCGTCGTGCTCCGTGCGTGAGTTCGACCTATGGGTCGTAGCCGTCCCGCACGCGCTCCCAGCCCTGACGGGCCGTTACCGGCGACGGGGCGGGGCAGGTCGTCGGGATGTGCCCGCCCTGGCAGCGGTGGTCATAAAACTGCCGTAGCTGCAGGTAGTCGCCGCTGGGGCGGCACGGGTCGGCGGAGTGGCCCGCCTCCGCGGGCGAGTGCACCCCTCGCCGGCCGTCATCCCCGCGCAGGCCAGCAAAGGCTCACACAGCTACCGGCTGGTCGTCCTCCCGCGGCACCAGCCCAAGGTCCGCATCCCGCGCGGACTCCACCTCATGCCGCAACAAGCGGAACCACATGAAGGCCACAAAGCCAGCAAAGACAAACCATTCCCCGGCCTAGCCAAGGTTCTGGAACGACTTCAGATCCAACCCGGAATGCCGCGTCGCACTCACCGACACGGCCTTCATCCCCTCGGCCAGCCCGTCCAGCCGCTGGGTGAGGAAGCGCCGCCGCCACTTGCGGACGGTGTCCGCGGTCACCCGCAACTCTCGGGCGACCGCGACGATCGGCGGCACCTCCGGCCCCGCACAGGCCAACACGATCCGCGCCCGCAGAGCCAGGGCCTGGGCCGATGTCGCCCGACGCGTCCACCGCTCCAACTCCGCCCGCTCCTCAGCAGACAGCAGCAACGGCTCCAGCTTCGGGCCCCGACAAGGAACTGACGCACGAGCGGCAGAAGTCACACAGCTACTAACGATCAACTACTGGCGCAGGACACTAGAGCACCTGTATGTGATCAGCGGCCGTGTCCGCGTGGGCCCCGCCGGGGAGCCGGTGGAGCTGTCGGCCGGGGACTTCGTGCGCTATCCCGGCGACCGTCCGCACGTCTACGAGTCGCTGGACGGCGAGAGCCTGGTGCACATCGTGGTGAGCGTGCCTCGCGTGCAGCCGGGCACTGGCGGTGTCAGCGTGGCGCGGACGCACGGCGGCGTCCGGCACTGATCCGGATGTGCTGTGCCGTCTTTCGGCACGTGTTCTCGCCGCGGCAGGCGCCGACCCGGAATGCTGGCGTCAGCCGCCGGTGGACGTCGGGGGCGACATCACCGCTGAACCACTCCTGGCAAGGACAGCGGTGAATCTGGTCGGGATCAGGTCACTCCGCTGGGCCCGGCCCGTCCGTGAGGCGACCTCGGTGCCGCACACACCGGGGTCGCCGTCCAGGTAAGTGGCCTGTTGGCTCTCGTGCGAGGGTCAAGCCGCAGACAGATTGTCGAACCTCGAGGGGGCCGCCTGCCGGCTTGCTGTGGCCGCGTTGACCGCGCGTGCCGCTTCGTAGGCCACGCGTCGCAGAGCCGGCGCGAACCGGGCGGGCTCGAAGCGGCGGTCGGCGCTCGCGACGGAGAAGGCGGCCACGGGTCGCCCGGCCGAGCCCATGATCGGTACGGCGACGCAGGTGAGGCCGGGAACAGCTTCCTGGCGGTCGTAGGCGACGCCGTCCCGGCGGATGCGGCGCAGCTCGGACCGGAAACGGTCGGGATCGGTGCAGGTGTACTCAGTGCGTGCCGCGAGTCCGTCGGCGATCGCGGCCTCGATGGCGTCGTGGTCGAAGGCGAGGAGGGCCTTGCCGACGCCGGTGCAGTAGGCGGGCAGGCGGGCGCCGATCCGGGAGGGGGAGCGGGTCGCTCGGTGGCCCTGGATCTTGTTGACGTACACGATGTCGGTGTCGTGCAGTACGGCCAGGTGCACGGTCTCGTGGGTCGTCTCGTACAGGTCCGCCAGATGCGGCATCAGGCATTCCTGCAGGAGCGGGGGATTGGGGCCGTAGACCCGTACGCCGATGTCGAAGAGCTGGGATCCCAGCCGGTAGTTGCTGCCGACACGTTCCACGAGGTCGTTGCGGTGGAGGATGCCCAGAAGTCGGAAGGTGGTCGACTTGGTCAGCCGTGTCCGCCGGGCCAGCTCGCTCACGCCGATTTCCCCGTCCAGTTCGGCGAGGGACTTCAGGAGGAAGAGCGCCTTGTCGACCGCGGTCTGCTGGTCGGGCTCGCCGGTCGCCGTGGCTGAGGGCTGCACGGAAGGCAAGGAGGGGAGTGGCATGGCGGGCTCCGATGGGGATCCAGGGTGGCCATTAAAATGGACGCGCGTCCAGCTTAATCGATCGTTTCGTCGTTGTAAAACGCCGGGGACCCCGCTTGCCTCTGTGTGACGGATCCGGTCGTCACCCCGTGCCGTATCCCGGCACGGTGGCTGGGCACGGCGGCCGGGAGCAGCGTCTGCTGTGGCCATGCAGCGACACGCCACAGTGGCCACGACCGCCGTCCTCGCCGCCCCGGCTTCCCCCGACGCACAGCTCGTCGAGGAGCCGGCGGCGTTGCTGCGGCGTGCCGAGGCCTGGGGGCACCTCCCGGCCGAAGGCTGGTGGAGGATTCCCGTCGCACCACTCACCGAGGAGTACGAGGACCTGGACCTGGCCGGCGCCTACGCCGTCCAGGAGGCCGACGTACGGATCCGTCTCGCGGCGGGTGAGCACCTCGTCGGACGCAAGGTGGGCCTCACGTCCTTGCCGATGCGCGAGCAACTCGGCCTGCCCGAAGCGAGCTTCGGGACCCTGTTCCAGTCGATGGTGATCCCGGACGGCGGCACCATCGACACGCGGGAGCTCATCGCCCCGCGAGCCGAGGCAGAGGTCGGTCTGGTCCTCGGCCGGCGGCTGTCCGGACCCCGCGTGACGGACGCGGAGGTCCGGGCAGCCGTCTCCCAGGTGGCGCCGACCATGGAGATCATCGACAGCCGCATCGCCGACCGGCGCGTCTCCCAGGCCGACACCGTCGCCGACAACGCCTCCTCGGCGCGCGTCGCCGTCGGCCGTCCCGTCGACGCCACGGACGACCTGCTCACGGGACTCCGGGACGAGTGCGTCGGGCCGTCCGCCGACGGGGAGCGCGTCGCGTTTGGCCTGGGGGCCGAAGTCCTCGGCGATCCGCTTCGGGCCGTGGCCTGGCCGGCCCGGACGCTCCACGCGCACGGCAGCGCTCTCCACCCGGGCGAGCTGCTGCTTCACCGGGTCTGTGCACGCCGGCGTCCCACTGACACCGGGCTCTCGGCTCGCCGTGCGGTCCGGCACCGGCCGCCTGCCCGGACTGACCCTCACCGTCCGATGAACGACCAGCAAGGAAGCGGGGGAGCCGCCATGCCACCGCGTGAACCGAAGCGCTCCGACTCTTCGGGTGTGCACATGAACGCACGTCGAACCACCAGCCCACGAGGGCGGCGCAGCGCGCGCCCGATCCGGCCCGAGGAGGCCCAGCGATGACAACCACGCCCGCCCGGCTGGGGGCACTTCCCGCCCGAAGGGTGGGGGAGGACCGCCTGGCTCGCGTACCCGAGCCGGCCGTCGACGTCAGCCCTTACTTCGACCTCGACCGCGGTCTGGTCGACCGCACGATCTTCAGCGACCAGGCCGTCTACCGGCAGGAGCTGCGCCGCGTTTTCGCGCCCAGCTGGCTGTTCCTCGCGCACGAGAGCCAGTTCACGAAGCCCGGTGACTTCTTCACCAGCTACATGGGCGAGGACCCGGTCATCGTCACCATGGGCAAGGACCGGAAACTGCGTGCCTTCCTCAACGCCTGCCGCCACCGCGGCATGCGGGTGTGCCGCGCCGACGCGGGGGCGACGAAGGCGTTCACGTGCAGCTACCACGGCTGGTCCTACGACACCTCCGGGAAGCTGATCAACGTCCCCAACGGAGGGGACTACCCCGCCCACTTCGAGCAGGACCAGTGGGGACTGATCGAGGTCGCGCAACTCGACACGTACAAGGGACTCGTCTTCGCGACCTGGAACCCCGAGGCCCCGCCCCTGGTGGACGCGCTCGGCGGACTGGCCTGGTACCTGGACGCGATGCTCGACCACGACCCGGAGGGCACCGAGGCCGTCGGCGGGGTGCACAAGTGGGTGCTGGAGGGCAACTGGAAGCTCGCCGCCGAGCAGTTCGCCTCCGACTGGTACCACGTCAACATCTCGCACGCCTCCGCGCTGATGGTCATGTCGCCCACCGGCAAGGGCCCCAAGACGGAGATCGTGCAGACGCCGGGCCGGCAGTACACCGACTCGCTGGGGCACGGGCACGGCTTTCCGACCCACCCCAAGAGCCGTTTCGACGACCGTGTCGTACACGAGTGGACCGACTACGAGGCGCTGCGCGAACGGCTCGGTGACGCCCGGGTCGAGGGGCCGATGACCACCGGGCACGGCACCGTCTTCCCGAACTTCTCCTACCTGCCCGTCAACGGCTCCATCCGCGTGTGGCACCCCAAGGGCCCGGACAAGATGGAGGTCTGGGCCTGGACCATCGTCGACAAGTCGATGCCGGACGAGGTCAAGGACGCCCAACGCATCTACAACCTGCGCACGTTCGGGCCGAGCGGCATCTTCGAGCAGGACGACGGCGAGAACTGGAGCGAGGTGCAGGCCACCGCGCACGGCTTCGTGGCCGGCTCCATGACGCTCAACTACCAGATGGGACTGGGGCTTCAGTCCGAGGACGGCGTCCACCCCGGCACCACCGGCCGCCTCTACAGCGACGGCGCCGCCCGCGGCTTCTACACCCGCTGGCGCGACCTGATGAACACGCCCGCCTGGCACGAGAAGAACACCGAGAAGAACCCCGAGGACACCCCATGAGCACCACCGGCACCGGCATCCGGGTCGCCGCCGTCGGCGACATCGAGGAGGGCGAGGCGCTGAAGGTGCCCGCCGAGACCACCGGCCACACCGACGCCATCGCCGTCTTCCACGAGGCCGGCGCCTACTACGCCCTCGACGACACCTGCACCCACGGCCAGGCATCGCTCGCCGACGGCTGGATCGAGAACGGCGAGGTCGAGTGCCCGCTGCACAGCGCCCGCTTCTGCCTCAAGTCCGGCGAACCGCAGTGCATGCCCGCCACCCTCGCCCAGCGCACCCACCGGGTCGAGGTGCGCGAGGGTGAGGTCTGGCTGCACCCCGGCGAGGAGGCCGACGCATGAGCGGGCCACGGCGCATCGCCGTCGTCGGCGCGGGCCTGGCCGCCGTCTCGACCTGCGACGCGCTGCGCGCCCAGGGCTACGACGGCGAGCTCGTGCTGTACTCCGCCGAGCGCGGGCTGCCCTACGACCGCCCGCCACTCAGCAAGGACGTCCTGCTCGGCAAGTCCCGCCGCGAGAACATCCTGCTGCGGCCCGAGCAGTGGTACGACGAGCAGGGCATCGAACTCCGCGACGGCGCCCCGGTCCGGGCGATCCGCCCGCACGAGGGCGGACTGGAGCTGGCCGACGGCGAGCTTGCCGCAGCCGACCGGATCGTACTGGCCACCGGCGGCACCGCGCGCCCCCTGCCGGTGCCGGGCGGCGACGACCCGGCCGTACACCTGCTGCGCACCTGGGAGGACGCCGAACGGCTGCGGGAGCGCCTGCTGCCCGGCGCCCGGGTGGCGGTGATCGGTGCCGGGCTGATCGGCGCGGAGACCGCGGCCGTCGCCCACGCCCTGGGCTGCCGCGTCACCCTCATCGACCCGCTACCGGTGCCACTGACCGCAGCGGTCGGGGACGACATCGCGAACGCACTGCATCGGAGGCACTCCGCCGAAGGCATCGGCGTCCTGACCGCCGGCGTCGAATGCATCGAGCGCCGTCCAGGCAACCTTGGAGTCCTGCTGCATCTCACCGGCTACGGGGCACCCGTGCTCGCCGACACCGTGGTGGTCGGCATCGGCATGCGTCCGGCCACGGAACTGGCCGAGGCCGCGGGGCTGCACGTCGACAACGGTGTGGTCGTCCACCCGGGTCAGCGCACCTCCCACCCCAATGTCCTCGCCGTCGGCGACGTCGCCCGCCCCGAAGGGCACAAGGTCCGTCATGAGCACTGGGAGGCCGCCCAGCGCGACGGCGAGGCCGCCGCCCACGGCATCCTCGGCCGCCCCCTGCCGTCCTTCGGCGCTTCCTGGTTCTGGTCCGACCGGCACGGCTCCCGGCTGGAGGCGGTCGGCACCATGGCAGACGCCGAGCGCACCGTGCTGCGCGGGGCTCCGGGCGACGGCGCCTTCACCGTCTTCGGGCTGCTGGGCGACCGGCTGGTGGCCGCGGCCGCCATCGACCGACCACGCGACATCAAGGCCGCCCGGCGGATCGCCGATCGCGGTGTCGCTGTCGACGCGGCCGCCCTGTCCGACGAGAGTGCGGATCTGCGCACGCTGCTGAAGCGCTGAACCGCCACGTGCCGCCTTGTGGCACACGCGCTCCCCGAACCGCCCCCTCCGCGCTGGAATGGCACCACCCGGCGCGGCCCGCAGGAGGACCCCCGATGAGCATCCACCCCCCGGACACCCCCCGGACGACCGCACCCGCCGTCGACGAGGACATGCGGCTCCACTTCGAGGTACAGCGCTTGTACGCCCTCGAGGCACAGCTGCTCGACCAGCACCGCTACGCCGACTGGCTGGAGCTGTTCACCGACGACCTGCACTACTGGGCGCCGGTACGCACCAACCGCCTGCGGCGCCAGCAGGCCCTGGCCGACGGCTCGCCCGGCGAGGTCGCCATCTTCGACGAGACCAAGGCCAGCCTGGCCTGGCGCATCCGCCGGTTCGACTCGGGCATGGCCTGGGCCGAGGACCCGCCGTCGCGGACCCGGCATCTGATCACCAACATCCTGGTCTGGCCGGCCGGCGAGCCCGGCGAGTACGTCGCCGAGTCGTCATTCCTCTGCTACCGCAACCGCCTGGAACGTGAGGTCGACCTCTACGCCGGCGGCCGCACCGACCAGCTGCGCCGCGACCCGGACGACGGACGGCTGCTGATCGCGCGCCGCACCATCCTGCTCGACCAGAACGTCCTGCTCGCCAAGAACATCAGCACCTTCCTGTAAGCCCTTGTGAACCGGAGCCCGCTCGTGACCACTGAACAGACCACAGAGGTGAAGCTCGTCGAGCACACCGTGCAGACCACGCTCGGCACCGTCGCGGTCAGCGAGGCGGGCGAGGGCCCGGTGCTGGTGATGCTGCACGGCGGCGGCCCCGGCGCGAGCGCGGTGGCCAACTACCGCCAGAACCTCCCCGCGCTCACCGAGCACTTCCGCGTGATCCTGCCCGACCAGCCCGGCTTCGGCGGCAGTTACCGCCCCACCGAAGCCGACCTCGACGCCCGCAGCATCACCGAGATCACCGTCGACGCCCTGCTGCAGACTCTGGACGCCCTCGGCATCGACCGCTTCCACCTGCTCGGCAACAGCCTCGGTGGGGCCGCCGCCATCGCCACCGCACTCGAAGTCCCAGGCCGGGTCGAGAAGTTGGTTCTGATGGCGCCGGGAGGAGGCTGGCTGCCCTTCGGACCGACCCCGACCGATGGCCAGAAGGCCATGTTCCGCTACTACAACGGCGAGGGCCCCACCCTGAAGAAGATGCGGGACTTCATCGGCGTGATGACCGCCGAGCCCAAGCGCTGGGCCGACACCGCGCAGGCCCGCTACGAGGCGTCCCTCGACGAGTCCCACATCGCCTTCTACCACGCCTACAACGCCGCTTTCGCCAAGCGGCACGGCATGGACCCGCTGTGGCAGCGCGTTCACAAGATCAAGGCGCCCACCCTCCTGCTGTGGGGCCGCGACGACCGCACCATCACCCTCGACGGCGCCCAACTCATGCTCAAGCAGATCCGCGACGTCCAGCTGCACGTCTTCGGCGGCTGCGGCCACTGGGTCCAGCTGGAGCGGCAGGCCGAGTTCGAGCGCCTGGTCACCGACTTCCTCGGGGAGCACTGAATCATGGGATGGCTGGAGGGCGAGGTCGCCCTGATCACCGGCGGGGGCTCCGGCATCGGTCGCGCCGTCGCCCTGCGCTACCTCGCCGAAGGCGCGAGCGTCGCCGTCCTCGGCCGTGGGGCCGAGCAGTTGGAGGAGGTCGTCGCCGCGGCGGGCGACCGCTCCGACCGGGTGCTGCCCCTCACCGGCGACGTACGCTCCCCGGACGATCTGCACCGGGCGGTGGACGCGACCGTCGAGAGGTTCGGCAAGCTGGACATCCTCGTCCCCAACGCCGGGATCTGGGACTACCACCGCAGCGTCACCAAGCTCGACGGCAAGGAGCTGTCCGAGGCGTTCGACGAGGTCTTCGGCATCAACGTCAAGGGCTACGTCCTCGCCGTCGAGGCGGCCTGGCGGGAACTCGTCGCCACGCGCGGCAGCATCGTGATGACGCTGTCCAACGCCTCCTTCCACACCGACGGTGGCGGTCCCCTGTACACCGCCAGCAAGCACGCCTGCCTCGGCCTGCTCCGGCAGTTCGCCTACGAGCTGGCGCCGCGGGTCCGCGTCAACGGCGTCGCCGTCGGCGGGATGCGCACCAAGCTGCGCGGCCCGCAGAGCCTGGGCCTTCAGGACCGCACGCTCGAAGCCTCCTTCGCCAAGAACGAGGCGTCCGGACAGGCACAGCAACCGCTCATCCCGCTGTACGACTCCAGCGTCGAGCCGGAGGACTTCACCGGCCCGTACGTCCTGCTCGCCTCCCGCGCCAACAGCGGCACCGTCACCGGCGCCGTGATCCCCGCCGACGGCGGCATCGCCGTCCGCGGATTCCGTTCCCCGGCCGGTGGCGCCGGCCTCTGAACCGTCTCCCCTTCTCACTTCCGCACGACAGCCATCGAAGGAGCCGCCGCATGGCCGCCGTCGACATCAGCCCCGCCGCGGCACTGCACCGCAGAGCCCAGTACCCCACCGCCTGCGCACTCGTCTACGAGGGCCACGAGATCTCTGCCGCCCAACTCAGCCGCAGGACGGCCGAGTTGGCCGCCGGGCTGGCCGTACGTGGACTGCGGCGCGGCGACCGGGTCGCCTACCTCGGCCTCAACAGCGTGACCTTCTTCGAGACGCTGCTGGCCGCGGCCCACCTCGGGGCGGTCTTCGTGCCGGTCAACTTCCGGCTCGCGGCCGAGGAGGTGCGCCACATCCTCAGCGACAGCGGTGCGCACACCCTGGTCGTCGAGGAAGGCCATCGCGCACTCGTCGAGTCGGTGATGAGCGACATACCCGCCCGCATCCACGTGCTGGTCGACACGGATCCGCGGTGCCCCGCGGCGACGGCACCCGCCGCCGTCTGGACACCGCTCTCGGAGCTGCTCGGAGCCGACCGACGTGGCACGGAGCCGGTGGCGCTGTACGACGACGACCTGGCGGTGCTCATGTACACGTCCGGCACGACCGGCCGACCCAAGGGAGTCATGCTCACCCACGGCAACCTCTGGTGGAACGCGGTCAACGTCGAAAGTGTCGTGGACACCCGCCCGGACGACGTGAACCTCGCCGTCGCCCCGCTCTTCCACATCGGCGGCCTCAACGCCCTCACCCTGCGCACCCTCGTGCGCGGCGGCACCGTCGTCGTGCGCCGCGGCTTCGACCCCGTCCAGTGCCTGGAGGACCTCGCCCAGCACCGCGTGACGACCCTGTTCGCGGTCCCCGCGATGTACAGCGCCCTGAACCGCGCGCCCGGCTTCGCCGCGGCCGACCTCTCCGCCCTGCGATCCGCGATCGTCGCGGGCGCCCCCGTCCCGCCCCAGCTGATCAAGAGCTACGAAGAACGCGGCATCCTGCTCCAGCAGGCGTGGGGGCTGACGGAGACCGCGCCCTTCGCCTGCTACCTCCCGGCCGGGCTCACGGCGGAGAAGGCCGGATCGACCGGCGTACCCATGCCGTACACGGAGGTCCGCATCGTCGACCCGGTCACCGGGGCGGGCGTGCGGGACGCGGACACGCGCGGGGAGATCTGCGTGCGCGGCCCGAACGTCACGCCCGGCTACTGGAACAACCCCGAGGCCACCCGTGCCGCCTTCGACGACGCGGGCTGGTTCCACAGCGGCGACATCGCGCATCGGGACAAGGACGGCTTCTACTACATCGTCGACCGCCTCAAGGACATGATCATCAGCGGCGGGGAGAACGTGTACCCGGCCGAGGTCGAGCACGTTCTCGCCGCGTACCCGGGTGTCCTGGAGGCGGCCGTCATCGGCGTCCCGCATCCGAAGTGGGGCGAGACCGTGCTCGCCGTGCTGACCTGCGAGCCCGGGACCACGCCCACACTGGAGGAGGTGCGCGCCTTCACCGGCGGGCACCTGGCCCGCTACAAGCTGCCCACCGAGGTGCTGATCGCCGAACAGCTGCCCCGCAACGGCAGCGGCAAGCTGGTCAAGTCCCAACTGCGGAGCTGGGTCGAGACCCAGCGGCCCGCCGAGACACTGTGAGCCGGCCATGAGCATACACACCGCCGTCGTACCGGCACCGCCCGAACCCGTCCTGGGTACCGACTGGACGCTGCGCCCGCTCGACGAGCCCGCCACGGTGACCCCGCAGACGGCGCGCACGTACGCCGTCACCGAGGCCCAGGGCGGTCCGACGCTGCTCCTGCGCGTCCACCGCGTCGCGCACCACCCGCTGCACAGCTGCTATCCGTACGGCACCCACGACCTTGCCCTGGGCCTGGTCCTCCCCGACCACGGGCCGTCCGGCCCAGCGCTTGCCGCGAAACTGCTGTGCGCCCTCGTCCCCGCACTCTTCCTCGCCGACCCCCGCTGCCGCCGCATCGTCGCCGCACCGAACGAGAGCGACACCGTCACCCAGTCCGCCCTTGAGGCGGGCGGACTCCTCCGGGTCACCGAGGCCGACCTGCCCGACGCCAGCGTGGTCCTGTTCGCCGCCGAACCCCCGGACCTCGCCGACATGTCCACCGCCCTCGACGACATGCCCCACTGACCACCGCCTCATCGCGTGGAGAGGTGGAGAGGAGCAAGCTCGGCCCAGATGGTCTTGCCGGTGCGGGTGTAGCGCGTACCCCATCTTCGGGTGAGCTCGGCGACCATGAACAGGCCGCGGCCGCCCTCGTCGAACACCCGGGCGCGGCGGAGGTGCGGACTGGTGCTGCTGCCGTCGGAGACTTCGCAGATCAGTGCCTCGTCCTTGATCAGCCTGAGGCGGATCGGGCCGCTGGCGTACCGGATGGCGTTCGTCACCAGCTCGCTGATGACCAGTTCCGTGACGAACGCGGTTTCCTCCAGGCCCCATGCGACCAGCCGGGCGCAGGCGCGGCGGCGGGTCTCGGCGACGACCGCGGGGTCGACGGGAACGTCCCAGGAGGCGACGCGGTCCTCGCCGAAGAGACGGGTGCGGACCAGGAGCAGGGCGATGTCGTCGGTGCGCGCTTCGGGGCTCAGGGTGCCCAGGACGGTGTCGCACAGCGTCGCAAGTGAGGACGCGGGCCGGGCCAGAGTGTGGCGCAGGGCGTCGAGTCCCTCGTCGAGGTCGCGATCGCCGGCCGAGAGGAGGCCGTCGGTGAACAGGGCGAGCAGACTTCCTTCGGGCACGGTGACCTCGGCCGCCTCGAAGGGCAGGCTGCCCAGCCCCAGAGGCGGGCCGGCGGGCAGGTCGATGACCGTGCTGGTGCCGTCGGGGTGTACCAGGATCGGCGGGGGATGGCCGGCCCGGGCAAGGGAGCAGATGCCGGAGAGGGGGTCGTAGACCGCGTACAGGCAACCGGCTCCGATGGCGCCGGGGATCTCACCGGTGGCGACGGTGTCGTCCTCGGTGTGGGTGACGATGTCGTCGAGGTGGGTGAGGAGCTCATCGGGCGGGAGGTCGATGTCGGCGAGGGTGCGCACCGCCGTACGCAGGCGGCCCATGGTGGCTGAGGCGTTGATGCCGTGGCCGACGACATCGCCGACGACCAGGCCGACGCGGGCGCCGGGCAGCGGGATCACGTCGTACCAGTCACCGCCCGCCTGCGTGCCGCCGCCCGCAGGGAGATAACGGGAAGCCGTCTCCACGGCAGGATGCGTGGTCGGGCCGTGCGGCAGCAGGGTGCGTTGCAGCGCCAGCGAGATGCCGCGTTCGCGGGTGAACCGGCGGGCGTTGTCCAGGCAGACCGCGGCCCGCGCGACTAGGTCCTCGGTGACGGCAAGATCGTCGGGGCCGAACGGCTCGCGAGATGAGCATCTGATGAACAAGACTGCTCCGAGGATGGTGCCCCGGGCGCGGATGGGTACGGCGATCAGCGAACGCAATCCGCATGCGCGGGCCTGCGCCGCCTGGACAGGGTCGTCGGCGAACCAGCGGACGACCTGGGAGTCGTCGACGTGGTGCCGTGCCGCCCGGCCGCTGGCCAGACACCGGGCGATCGGCGAAGAAGCAACATGGTTACTGATCTCGTCCGTGACCGGATGCTCGCCGGACGTCGCGGACGCCACCCGGTATGCCGCCCGGCGCAGCGGGACGGGACCGGACAGGACAGGTGCGGGCACATCGCCCTGGAAGACGGGGTCGAGCAGGTCCACGCTGACGAGGTCGGCGAAGCGGGGCACGGCGACCTCGGTGAGCTCGCGTGCGGTGCCCACCACGTCCAGGCTGGTGCCGATGCGGGTGCGGGCCTCACTCACGAGGGCCAGCCGCTCCCGGGACTCGTACTGCTGGGAGTAGTCGTACGCCGACAGACCCGCCCCCTGCACCTGGCCGGCTTCGTCCGTGAGCGGGAAGATGTCGATAGCCCAGGCGTGCGCCCTCGGCTCCCTCGGAAGCCTCACGAAGGGCTCGGCGAATTCGGGCTTCCCGGTCTGAAGAACCCGGCGGACCCGTTGCTCGACTTCCTCGTATACGGGGCCCTGCAGGATCTCGGTGATGAACCGGCCGCGGAAGTCGTGCTCGGAGAGGCCCGCCGCCTGCTGTATCACCTCGTTGCCGAACAGTATGCGTCCCTCGCGGTCATAGATCGAAAGGGCGAGGGGCTGCTTCCCGAACATCCATCGCATGAGTGAGCACTCGTCCGGGGAGTCCGTCCTGGGTACGACAATCACCAGGCACCCGCTCGGCCGCTTGTCGGACGGCAGCGGATAGAGGCGCACCTGAGCATCCGACAGCCTGCCGTCCCGGTGCCTCAGCACTGCCCAGTCAGCGGTGAACAGATTGGCCAGAGGCTTGCCGATGACGTCCTCGGGGGCATAGCCCCACAGCGTCTGGGCGCCGCTGCTCCAATGGGTCACCCGGCCGTCCGGGTCCGTGACCGCGATGGCCGCAGCCGTGCCGAGGAAGACCCCTGTCGACGCCGGAGGGAGTCGGCCGGGCGGCTCGTCGGACGTCATTGTCGTGCCCTAAGTGTCGCCTAAGTTGCCTTGTTGCCGGACGTGCTGACCATGTTCACGATCCCCCTGAGGGTGGCAGGTTTCAAGCCGAGCGGCCACGCGGCAGTCCGAGATCGACGAGCGAGTCGTCCTCGACCCGGACGGCGGCGGTGCGGCCGTCGAGACGGATGGTTGCGAGCTTCACGCGTGACTCTCCTCGGTGTGGGCGCGGAACAGGTTGAGCTTGGAGAGGATCGGAGCATCGCTGAACTGGAACAGGTCCAGCGCTCCGGAGTCGGAGTCCGAGGGCGACGCCTGTGACCGGATCGACAGCCGTGTCCATGACGGGACGACGAAGAGGTCGCCACGGGTGACGGACCAGGAGAAGTCGCCCACGGTCACCTCTCCCGAGCCTTCGAAGACCTGGTACACGGACGACCCCGTTTCCAGGCGCGGGGTGGTCTCCGCGCCGGTGCGGATGCGGTGGAACTGGGCGCGGATGGTCGGCAAGACGTCCCTGCCGTCGCTGGGAATGGTGTAGCGCACCAGCGCGTGGCCGGGGTCGACGGTGCCGGGGTGGCCGGCGTGCTCCAGCTCCAGCTGGTCGGAGAGGGTGGCGTCGGTGTCCGCCCCGCGATAGGCCGGCCGCGGAGTGCCCTGCCTGCGGCCGAGCTGGGAGACCGGCACCAGCCCCGGATGTCCCCACAGCCGCTCGGAGCGCGACCGGTCCGGCGCCGTGTGCTCCTCCTCGGACAGCTTCTCCCGGCCGAAGTCGAAGACAGCTGGTGAGCCAGTTCGGCCAACTCGGTCACCAGGGGGCTCTATAGCCAGTCAAGACGGCCTGACCTGCGGCAACGGACTATGCGTGCGGCATTCTCGGATGTGGGCTCAGTGGGCGTCGGCGGGAATGTGTTGGGGACCGATCCGCTTGCGGAACACCCAGTAGGTCCACCCCTGATAGAGCAGCACCAGCGGCATCATGATGACCGCGACCCACGTCATCACCTTCAGTGTGTACGGACCCGAGGCCGAGTTGTCGATCGTCAGGTTCCACGCGTCGTTGAGCGAGGAGGGCATGAGGTCCGGCGCCAGGGCCAGGAAGATCGCCGCCACCACGGACGCGATGGCGACCCCGGTGAAGCTGAACGCCCACCCTTCCCGCGCCTTGGCGTTCATCGCGAGCGTGCCAAGAAGCCCGACGACTGCCACGGCAAGGGCCATCGCGGTCCACGCCGTCCCGCGCTCCGCCTGGATCCAGATCAGCAGCGCGCCCCCCAGAAGCAGAGCGACCACGGTGGCTTTGGTGGCAAACGTACGGGCCCGTACCCGGATGTCACCCACCGTCTTCAGCGCGGTGAACACCGCTCCGTGCACGGTGCACAGCGCGACGAAGGCGAGACCACCGAGCAACGCAGGCCAGTTCAGCAGGTCAGCGAACGAACCGGCGAAATCCTGCTGGGAGTTGATCGGCACGCCCCGCACCATGTTGGCGAACATCATTCCCCACAGGAACGGCAGCAGCAGCGAGCTGGCGAACAGCACCAGCTCCCAGTTGCGCTGCCAGCTCTCTTCCGGCCGCTTGTGCCGGTATTCGAAGGCCAACACCCGCACGATCAGCAGCAGCAGAGCGAGGACCAGCAACAGGTAGAAACTGCTGAAGAACGTCGCGTACCAGACCGGGAACGCGGCGAACATTGCGCCGGCCGCGGTGATCAGCCAGACCTCGTTGCCGTCCCACACCGGTCCGATGATGTTGATCAGTACGCGGCGCTCAGTCCGGTCGCGCGCGAGCAACCTGGTCAGGATGCCGACCCCGAAGTCGAACCCTTCCAGGAAGAAGTAGCCGGTCCACAGGACGGCGATCAGAAGGAACCAGAAGTCGTTGAGGCCCATGGCGCATCTCCTCTCAGTACGCGAAGTTCAAGGGCTTGTCGGAGTCGTCGTGGGAGTCGTCGTCGGCGTCGTCTCCCCAAGGCCCGCGCAGCGTCGGATCCTTGGCAGGCGGCTGCTCGTCCGTGTCGGGGCCCTTGACGGCGTACCTCTTCATCAGCCGTACGTTGATCCAGAACAGCACGGCGTACAGCAGGGTCAGGGCCCCGAGCGAGATCGCCATCTCGGTCTGGCTGACACCGGGGGAGACCGAGTCTTCGGTCTTGAACAGACCGTAGGCAGCCCAGGGCTGACGGCCCATCTCAGTGAAGACCCAGCCGATGGAGTTGGCGACGAAGGGGAAGATCAGCGACGCCATGCCGAAGCGCCAGCCCCACTGCGTGATGGTCGGCCCCAACTCTCTCTTGTTGGTGAGCATCAGCTTGGGCACGTCGTCCTCGGCGGCCTGATGCTCCGGCAGCAGCCACTTCTTCTTCCGTGTCAGCCAGAATCCGGCACCCGCGGCGACGGCCGCGCTGAGCCCGATGCCGATCATCAGGCGGAAGCCCCAATAGGTGATGAAGAGGTTGGGGACGTAGTCCTCGGGGGCACCACCGTACTTCTCGGCCTCGGCCGTGGCGGTCTCGTTGATGCCGGGGACACAGCTGCTGAAGTTGCGGTCGGACAGGAAGGACAGCAGACCGGGAAGTTCTATCTCGACGGAGTTGTGGCCCTTGGTCACATCGCCGACCGAGAAGATCGAGAACGGGGCCGGACATTGGGTCTCCCACAGCGCCTCGGCCGCGGCCATCTTCATCGGCTGCTGCTTGAACATCACCTTGGCCAGGGAGTCGCCGGACAGGGCGACCAGCACGCCCGCGATCATGGTGACGACAAGGCCGAGCCGCAGCGAGGTGCGCAGGGTGACCGTCTTCTTATGATCGACGTCCTCCCCTGCGGCCTTCTTCTTCTTGATCTTCCGGAGGTGGTAGCTGGCGATGCCGATCATGAAGGCGCCGCCGGTCAGGAAGGCGGAGGAGAGGGTGTGCGCGAACTGGAACACCGCCGTGTCCTGGAAGAGGACCTGCCAGATGCTGTTGAGGTGGGCCACCCCCGTGGTCTTGTCGATGTGGTAGCCGACGGGGTGCTGCATCCAGGAGTTGGCCGCGAGGATGAAGTACGCGGACAGGATCGTGCCGGTGGACACCAGCCAGATGCAGGCCAGGTGGATCTTCTTGGGCAGCTTGTCCCAGCCGAAGATCCACAGGCCGATGAAGGTGGACTCGAAGAAGAAGGCGATCAGCGACTCCATCGCGAGCGGAGCGCCGAAGACGTCGCCGACGAACTTTGAGTAGTCCGACCAGTTCATGCCGAACTGGAACTCCTGCACGATGCCCGTGGCGACACCGATCGCGATATTGATCAGGAAGAGCTTCCCCCAGAACTTCGTGGCATGGAAGTACTTTTCTTTACCCGTGCGCACCCAGGCGGTCTCCAGGCCGGCGGTGAGGGCGGCCAGAGATATCGTCAAAGGGACGAAAAGATAGTGGTAGACGGTCGTGATACCGAACTGCCATCGCGCCAAGGTCTCCGGCGCCAAAGCCAGATCCACTGCATCTTCTCCTTATATTGCCGTAGTCGCAGCAGAGGATTGCTCCGTTGATCCCACCGATTTCAGGAGGAACCATCACACCTTGTGAACGCGATCACATTCACAAGGTGTGATGTCGTACCGGCTGTTTGGGATCGGGGAGGGGGCCCAACTTCCGAGGAGCCACAGGAGGACCTCGGAGGCGCTTGCACCGAGTCCGTCGCAGAGTCGAAGCGGACCTGCCCGGTCGACGGGCAAGTCCGAGGCCCTCGGTGGACGGAGCAGGGCTCCTCACGGAACGCCTCCCCAGCTCGACCTGATCGAGGAGTGGCGTGACACGTCCGGCGCGTGGCTGTCGGTGTGGGGTGTCAAGTTCGGCCTCCGCGGCGGTCCGGAGGCTCATTCGCGAGGGTCGTGGGCGCGCAGCCCGTGCAGGAACATGTCGAGGAACTGCGTGCGGACACCGTACGCACTGACCCCGCGGAGCCGGGCAATGTGCGAGCTGTACCCCGCGATGGAACCGGTGAAGGTCTCGGCGGCCACGGAACGGTCGATGCCGGCGCGCAGTTCACCGCGGAGTTGTGCGTCCCGCAGGACGTCCTCGACGACGGCGAGGGGCTTGTCGATGCAGTCGCGCTGGAATCTCGCGTACAGCTCGGGATGGTCGGGCAGCTCGAAGGAACAGCGGGCGGCGATGAGCCAGCGTGGGCTGTCGAGGGCGTCGGCGATGTCGTCGTAGAGAGCGTTGAGGTCGCCGACGAGACTGCCGGTGCGGGGCGGGACGAGGTCGAGGGCGAGGGTGTTGAGCCCCGCGATGATGAGCTCGTCCCGCTCGGTCCAGCGGCTGTAAAGGGTGCGCTTGGCGACCTTGGCGCGGGCGGCGACGTTGTTGATCCGGAAGCCAGCGACACCATGGTCGGAGAGTTCGTCGACGACGGCGCGGAGGATGCGGTCGTCGGCGGTGGTGTCGCGGGGGCGGCCCGGTTTGGCGGGGCCGGGTTCGGCCGGGACCGGCGACGCGATGGCTGCCATGACTGGCTCTCCCCTCATCCCCGAGACGGCCCACGACTCAGGACCCATGTCCTATTGTGCGACCGAAACGGTTTCGTATTCACCGTAGCCTAGGTTACCGTATGCGCGTGCGAAACCGTTTCGCTCGAAGCTCGAACGAGGTGCCGCGGATGACAGCGAGGGACCAGGCCACCACGCCACGCACGCGCCGCAGCCGCATCACCCCGGAACGCGAGGAGGAGCTCTTCGCCACCGTCCTCGACCTCCTCCGCGAGGTCGGCTACGAGGCCCTGACCATGGACGGGGTGGCGACCCGCACCCGCTGCAGCAAGGCCACGCTCTATCGCCAATGGTCGGGCAAGCCGGAACTGGTCGCCGAGGCACTGCGCCGGACCAAGGGCAAAGTCGTCGGCGACATCAACACGGGTTCCCTCCGAGGCGACCTGCGCGCGGTGATCGAACAGCTCGACGACGAGCAACTCCACAGAGAAGCCGCCCTGGTCCGCGGCCTGATCCACGCCGTCCACGCCCACCCCGACCTCTTGCGGGCCCTGCAGAACCTGATCGTCGACCCCGACCCCGCCGGCCTCGCGGCGATCCTCCGACGAGCGGTGGCTCGGGGTGAGGTACGAGCGGACTGCCCGGCACTGCAGTACGTGCCTTACGTATTGATCGGTGCCTTGGTGGCCCGGCCACTGGTGGCCAACCGGCCACCGGACCGGACGTTCCTGCTCCACTATCTGGACTCGGTGGTCATGCCGTCCCTGACCACCTGACCCTGAGGGGTAAGCAGCAACCTGATACAGCACATCCGCGATCAAGCAGCGGCCGATCCGGACGGCGGGCCATCGTTTCTGAGCAGATCCGCGACTCGGTAAGCCGTCCTGTCGCGTCGGTCGGAAGGAATCGGTTGGCTCTGCCGCTCCACGTGACGACGAGCTCGTCGCGGGCGCGAGTGGCAGTCACGAACACGAGGGAAGGGGCCTTTGTGCTCTTCCTGCTTGTACCGGTCGGGATTAGTCATCCCGTGCTGCTCGATGGGCGAGGTAGCTCCCGGGCGTCTTGTCGTATCGAGTCGCGATTCCCCGCCATGCCTTCAACTTGTTGATGAGCCGCTCAACGGTGTTCCGCTCCTTGTAAAGATCGCCGTCGTGAGATGTGGGACGGCCGCCCCGGCGGCCTTTCTTCTTCCGGTTGGCGGCCTGGTCCTTCTTCTCCGGGATGACTGCCTTGATGTTGCGTTTCCGCAGGTAAGAGCGGTTAGCGCGGGACGAGTAGGCTTTGTCCGCGGCGACAGCGTCGGGCCGGGTTCGAGGCCGGCCCACAGGCAGACGGACCCGTATCTTCTGCAGCACGGGGACGAACTGCGGGTGTCGGCGGCCTGTCCTGCGGTCAGTACGAGTGACAGTGGACGGCACTTGCGGTCAGCGGCGAGATGAATCTTGCTCGTCAGTCCACCACGGGATCTGCCGAGCAGGGCCTGGTTCAAGCGGAGCTTGCGTCGTCGCCGGATACGCCGTCGCTCTTCCTGCTCGGGGTCGTCCCTGCCGTCCTGTCCGTTCTGTTCTGGCGGGCCGCCCCTTTTTGCCGGGCCTGTTCCTCCTCGGCGGCGGCTTCCTCAAGGGCCTCCATGACGTCCTTGCCGATGTGCATCCCGGCCGCGTCGTGGTGAGGGCGGGCAGTGGTGGAGTCCACGCTGACCAGGGATAAGTCCGTCTGTCCCCGGCGAGCAGCCTCGGCGATCACGCCTTTCAGAAGAGCGGAGAAGACCCCGGCGTCCCGCCAGACGCGAAAGCGTCCGTAGACCGTCGGCCACGGTCCGAACTCGGCAGGCATCTCGCGCCACTGGGCGCTGGACCGAAACCGCCAGATCACCCCCTCGAACTGCTCCCGCAGCCGCTCGGGGTACGGACCGTACTCGCCTATCGGCAGGTACGGCTCAATGAACTCCCACTGCTCGTCGGTGAGTCGCCTACGTGTCACACCCAGCGTCCTACCAAGTCCCACCCGTGCACGGCACCAGAACCCGAGAATGATCACGACCTCACACAGGCCCAGATCAAACACCCTCTGAGAACGTCCTGAGCGGCTTCACCTCCTGGATGGGCACCTACGGCGACAGCATCTACGGCACCAGCGGCAGCCCGTTCGCCTCGAGCCGTCCTGGGGCAAGGGCACCAAGAAGGGCGGCAGCTGTTCGCCACGTCTTCACCTGGCCGATCGACGGCGTTCTGCGGATCCCGGAGGTCTACAACACCATCAGCGGCATCTACCTGCTCAACGCCCCCTCGACCTGTCAGCGGCATGACAGCCGTCCTGCCCGAGGGCGTGTACCGGCTGTGTCCGCCAACGGCGACAAAGCACTGGAGCACGGCAACGTCACCACCGAGGGCAGCGCGGTGATCCAGTCCACATCCAACAGCGGCACTCCGCAGCAGTGGGCCATGACCGGTATCGGCTGACCGCCGGTCACCTTCCGTCTGCCCAACCGCCAGTCGTGCATGTGGGGTTCGGGACAGGCTAGCCAAGCGGCAACAGCACACGTCAACAGTTGTACGGTTGACGCACCTCCAGGAGGAAGACGGCATGCGCGCCTCTGCGACCCGGTGTGGTGCGCAGAGGCGCGGCACTCAGGCCGACGGGTAGCTGCTGATGCGCTGGCCCAGGCTCATGAGGGCCCGGTTCAGGGTGCCCGAGTCGGCGATCACGGTCTGGCCTGTCATCACCTTGTTGTGCCGGGATGCGAGGAGTGCGTAGAAGGGCCCGTACTCCTCCGGGGTGGGCAGGTGCTGAAGGGGCGTACCCCATTCGAACTCCGCGCGGAAGGCGTCCGCAGGAATGTCCGACTGCTTGGACTCGTGCAGGTCGAGAGCGCCGGGCCCGCGGAGCTGACTGCCCGCGATGCCCGTAGGGGCGACGGCGTTGACCCGTACCCGCGGGGCGAACTCGAACGACAGCTGGTTCACCAGGCTGCGCACCGCCCCCTTGCTGGCCGTGTAGGCCGCACCGCCGCCGTCGGCCGCGAACGCCGCCTGGGACGCGGTGAGCACGATCGCGCCTTCCTCGGCCTGCAGCAGGTCGTGCATGATCCGCGCGGTCAGCGCGTAGCCCTTGACGTTGATCGAGAAGACCTCGTCGAACAGAGCGTCGACGCGCTCGACGGGAATGTCGGCCAGCCGGATGTTCCCGTCGAAGATGCCCTGCGCGCCGATGAGGGAGGTGAGCCGGCCGTAGCGGTCCTCGATCTGGGACCGGCAGGCACGAAGATCGTCGATGTTGCGTACGTCGCCGTGCATGACGAGGACGTCATCGCCGAACTCGTTCTTCAGCCCGAGCACCTTGGCCTCGTCGTACTCGAGGATCGCGAGCTGCGCGCCCTCTTCGAGGCAGTGGCGGGCAACGCCGAGACCGAGGCCGGAGCCGCCGCCGGTGATGAGTACGACGTGGTCGTCAAGCAGCTTCATGGGGGGTGCATTCCTTTCGGTTGACGCACGACACGGTGGTGTCGAGCGCGGGAGTGTTCGTGCGGGCGAGAGCGAGTGCCTCGTCCCAGGTGCCGCCGCGTGCGAGCAGCTTGCGGTAGTCGCGCAGCGAGCGGACACGCCCGCAGGCGAACGCGGCGTGGAACTCGCCGGCGTGCCCGAACAGGACGAGAAACTCGCCCGCGTCGAGGGAACCCTCGACGACGAGGCTGCGGTCGCCCGCACGGCGGCGGCCGTAGCACTGGAACCGCATGCCGTACTGGTCGGTCCAGAAGTACGGCACTCCCTGGTAGGGCGTGGTCTCGCCGCGGGCGATGTTCAAGCCGATGTGCCGGCCCTGCTCGACCGCATGGGTCCAGTGCTCCACGCGTACGCGCTGTCCCAGCAGCGGGTGGTGGAACGCGGCCACGTCACCGGCAGCCCACACGTCGGGTACGTTGGTCCGGCCGGCGGCGTCGGTGACGATCCCGCCGGTCACCTCGATCCCGGAGCCCGCCAGCCAGTCGACGGCGGGTTCGGCGCCGATACCCGTCAGCACGAACGGGGTCCGGTGCACACTTCCGTCCGTGAGCCGGACCTCGTACGCCCCTGGTTGTCCCGTGACCGACGCCATCGCGACGGCACTACGGAAGCGGACCCCGCGTGCGGTGTGCAGGTCGCGGAGATGGGTGGCCAGCTCGGTCCCCAGTACGGGCTCCAGCGGCAGCGGGAGCGCGTCGAGGACCGTGACCGCCACGCCCCGCGCGACGAGAGCGGCCGCGACCTCCAGTCCGATGAAGCCGGAGCCGATCAGGGTCATCTCGCCGTATCGCGCCGCGGCCTCGCGCAGCACCCGCAGGTCCTCGGGGGTGCGCAGGGCCGGCAGTACCTCACCCCCGAGGCTCCTCAGCTCGCGGGGGCGGCTGCCGCAGGCGATGACCACAGCGTCCCAGGGAAGCGCCTCGCCGTACGTGGTCACCACATAGCGGCGGTCGACGTCGAGCCCCGCCGCGGCGTGCCCGAGGCGCAGGTCGAGGCGGTTCGCCTCGATGCGTTCGGGAGAGCGGAGTTCGAGGAGTCGCGGGTCCTCCTCGGCGACAAGCAGGGCCTTCGACAGCGTGGGCCGGTCGTACGGCTGGTGCAGCTCGGCGCCGAGGACGGTGATGGAGCCGGTGAATCCGGCCTCCCGGAGACCGTCGGCGGCGCCGAGGCCGGCGGCGGAGGCTCCCACCACGACGACTCGCTCAAAGCCGCCGGTCACGGCTTGCGGCCCGAGTCGAGCGCAATGGCCTGTGCGGGGCAGGCGCGGGCGGCCTCTTCGAGGTCCTCCCGCTCGTCGGCGTCGACGGCGTCGCGCAGGAGAACAGCCGTCGGGCTGCCCGGCGGGGTGTCGAAGACGTCGGGCATGACGCTGACACAGATGCCGTAGGACTTGCAGCGGGTGCCGTCGAGAGAGACGGAGAGGTTGTCGCTCACAGGAAGACTCCAAGGTTCGGAGTGGCCAGCGCCGTTTCGGTCAGCACGATTTCGCGGGACAGCAGGCGTGGGCCCGACGGTGTGAGGCGGAGCTGGTCGTAGCGCCTGCACGGGATGAGATCGAAGTGCGGGTCGATGCCGCGCTGGCGGTAGACCAGCAGGGCGCTCGACACCTTGATGACGTCGGGGCGGTCGATCTCCTCGACCTCGACGCTGCCCACGATGCGCAAGGTGCGGGACGGAGGTATTTCCGAGTACGCGTGGTCGGTGTTGAGCCGGTCCAGGCGCGTGCGTACGTGGGCCTTGGTGTCCCGGACCCGGAAGGCGTTGCGGTCGATCTCCTGGGAACGCGGTTCCGCTGCCTGTCGGATCGGCACGGTGTAGAGAAGTTCGTCGTCCAGGAGTCCGTACCACTCCTCCTCGCGGCCCTCGTCGAGCAGCCGGGCCTCCAGCGCCAAGAACTGGGTGGCCAACGCCTGAAGTTCGGGGTTGGCGCTCACGGGCGGGACGATGCGGGGGGTCTCGGTCGTGGTCATGCTGACTCAGCTCCCTCGGTGCCGGCGCCGGTGTTCCCGCGCATCACGTTCAGCCAGTGGCGGTAGAAGTGGAGCTGCGCGTGCTCGCCGTAGCCGGTGTTGCGCTTGCGGCCCGGGCCGGTCCACGAGGGGTCGTGCGACTGGTCGACCTGACTGTTGTTGCCCTGCTGGAGGTGGAACTCCATGCCGGCCTTGCGCATCCACGGACTGCGGGCGGCGCGCGGTGCGCCTTCCCAGGCGACGGTGTCGTCCTGCTCGAAGATGCCTGCCGAGCCGAAGGTGAACTGGCCGTTGACGTAGGAGTCGCGGGCCTCGTCCTCCGACATGAAGTCCCAGACGAACTGCCAGTTCCACAGTTCGATCTCGCCGGGGCCGATCGGCTGCCACTGCCGGAAGCTGGTGATCACCGACATAGGACCGCCCGGCACAGACGGGGTGTTCAGCCGGATGAAGCTGAGGTTCGGGAAGATCGTTCCGACCGACGGCGGCTCGTGGTTGACCACGTGGAGCTGTGCCTCGTCCAGACCCGACAGGTCGAAGTGCTGGGTGATTTCCGGCGCGTAGCCCCAGAGCACGTAGCCGGGATGGATTGCCTTGGTCCAGGCGTGGCCGGCGAAGGCGTGGCCGTTCTCGAATTCGTAGATGCGCGCGATCTCGCACGTCGCCTGCATTCCCTGGGCGACCGCGACCTCTTCAACGCTCCAGTGCAGCGTGTCGACGTGGTAACCGTCGCCGGCGAAGTTCTCGGCGGCCGTCTTCCAGTCGGCGCGCAGCCGGTAGCGTTCCGGAGGCCCGGCGACCCGCATGCCACCGGGTGCCAGCCCGACGATCAGGTCGAGCATCCACCCTGCCCCGCCCAGGTACTCGTCCAGCGACGGTCCGTCCGGGTCCAGCGAGGCGAAGACGAAGCCCTGCCGGGTGGCCACCCGGGGCGCGCGTATCAGGCCCCACGCCTTGGGGTCGAGACGCTCGCCGTAGGCGTCGTGCATGTGCGGGGTGCCGACCAGGTCGCCGTTGTTGCTGTAGGTCCACCCGTGGTAAGGACACTTGAAGAACCGGGAGTTGCCGGCATCGGTCTGGCAGACCTGAGTGCCCCGGTGACGGCAGTAGTTCGACAGCACGTTGATGCCGCCCTTGCCGTCGCGCGTGACGATCACCGGATCGAGGCCGATTCTGCGCTGCACGAAGTCACCCGGCTTCGGGATCTCACTTTCGTGCGCCACGAACACCCAGCACTTGGTGAATATCTGCTCGATCTCGGCGCGGAACACCGCCTCGTCGTTGAAGATTTCCACTGGGACGAGATCGTTCTTCAGCGAGGCCTCGACGCGGTCCAGGATTGCAGCGGCATCAGCCGTTTCTGGAGAGATGGCAGTCATGGGGCTCCCTTGCCTCAGTCGTGCTCGGCAGGGACGATCAGCGGATTTCCGTGGCCCTGCCTGCGGCTCGAGACGTCAGGTTAGGACTGTCATCACATGGCGAAAAGCAATTCCTGTCGATGCGTCGGCATTGATCCAATCGATGGAACGCGGGCAGGTCCCTCCTGACCGGTCCTGTCTCAGCCGGTCGCCGGGGTGGACGGTGCGTCCTGGACGTAGGCATCTGCGAAATGGTGCATGCGCTGCCGCAGCCAGGCGTGGCCCGGATCGTCGTCCATGCGTTTCGTCCAGACCATCATTTCGGTGGCCCACGGCAGCTCCATGGGAGGTTCGAGCAGCCGCAGGCCTGTCGCCGGGGCGATGCGGCGCCCGAACGTTCTGGGGACCAAGGTGATGAGCCGGGTACCGCGAATCAGGAACGGGGCGATTTCAAAACTCGTGGTGACCTCGACGCGGCGCGGGATACCGAGCAGGTCGAGTTGCAGTTCGGCCAGGGCGGGTCGCCGGTCGGGGCTGATCGCGAGGTACGGCAGCTCGCTGAACTCCTCGACCGAGATGCTCTCGCCCACATCGGGGTGCTCCTGGTCGACCGCCAGCATGTAGCGGTCGGTGTACGCGGCCTCACAGCACAGGTCCAGTCCGCTGGGCACCATCTCGCGCGGAACGATGACGAGGTCGATCTGGTCGCGGGCCAGCTGTTCCGCGTACTCCTCCGCGAAGGGCTGGATGCGCAGTCGCACGTTCGGAGCCTCGGTCGGCAGCTGCGCCAACAGCGGATGCAGTACGGCGACGGCCGAGTAGCTGGTCGCCATCACCGAGTACGTCCTGTGGTCGGTCGCGGGATCGAAGCTGTCGCGCTGTGACAGCAGCGACTTGATGTCGGTCAGCGTCTTCTGCACCGGCTGCACCAGCGACTCGGCAACCGGTGTGGCGACCATGGTCCGCCCCTGCCTGACGAGGATCGGGTCGTTCAGGAGCTTGCGGAGCCGAGCCAGCGTGGAACTCATGGCCGACTGTCCGACGGACAGACGCGCCGCGGCCGCGGTCACGCTCCGTTCCGCCATCAGGGCGTCGAAGGCGACGAGCAGGTTCAGATCCACCCGGTTGAGATCCAGGGGCGCATTGGTGGTGGGCATCGACCGGAAATCCCGTCTGTGCTGAAGGCATGCCGAAAGAAGTCGGCTGCCGCGGCTCGACGGTCGACTCCGACCACGGATTGATGTCATCAATCCGAACGCATCACTATCGATTGTTTGTATCGAGGAGTGCGTCTGTCTAGCGTCTTGCAGCGGGAAAAGCGACGCGAACGTCCTGTTCAGCGTCACTGGAGAGCAGGAGTCGACGATGACCGCGGCCTTCCGTCCGATCACCCATCTCAGACATGTGGGTATCGGTGTGCCCGACTACGGCAAGGCTCTGGAGTTCTACAAGAACATCTGGGGACTGCAGCCGGTGGCCGACGACAGCGGTGTGACCTTCTTCGCCACTCCCGCGGACCCGGAGCAGTACGTCCTTCGCGTCCGGCAGGACCAGGACAAGCGACTGGACCTCATCGCCTTCGGCGTGAACTCTCCCGAAGAAGTCGACGAGCTGGCCCGGCGGCTGGCGGCCGGCGGGATCACTCTCGACCGGGAGCCCGGCAAGCTGGACACCCCGGGCGGCGGCTACGGCGTCCGGTTCTTCGACCCCGACGGCCGACTCGTCGAGGTGTCCGCCGGGGTCGCGCAGAAGCGCTTCCGGGAGCTCGAGGAACGCGAATCCGTCCCCAAGAAGCTCAGCCACGTGGTGATCAACTCCACCGATGTGGCCGCGACCAAGGCGTTCTACGAGACGTACCTCGGCTTCCGCCTCTCGGACTGGCTCGGCGACATGATGTGCTTCATGCGCAGCGGGACCCAGCATCACATCCTCGCCATCTCGCGAGCACCGAGCGTCTCGCTGAATCACATTTCCTTCGAGATGCGCGGCATCGACGAGTACATGCGCGGGACCGGGCGTCTGATGCGCGCCGGGCACCGCCCGCTGTGGGGGCCAGGCCGGCACGGCCCGGGAGACAACACCTTCACCTACTTCCTCGACCCGAACGAGAACGTCGTCGAGTACACGACGGAGCTGGAGACGATCGAGGACGAGGAGGCGTGGGAGCCCCGCGTCTTCGACAGCACCTCTCCTCAGTCGCAGGACCAGTGGGGGACCGGTGGGTCGATGACCGAGACCATGCTGCCGGTGCTGCTCAAGCAGACGGACGGCGGTCTGTGGACCCCCTCTCCGATCTGATCCCTCCCCCTCCTACGCAAAGGCCACTGAAGTGACTCTTTTCCTTGATGACGCAGCGGTACGGGCGGCCTTCGACTGGGAGCTGGCAACCTCGGCGGTGCGCGAGGCATACGCGACGAGCGTGGACGCAGCACGCTATCCGGCCCGCGGCATGGCCCGCGGAGACCACGGCTGGCTGCGTAGCCTCACCGGCGTACCGGCCGGCCGCGAACTGATGGGAGCGAAGATCATCGCGGCCGCGATGCCGACGCGCCGCGCCTCCTACCTCATCCCCCTGTTCGACCAGCGGACGGCCGAGCTGGTGGCCCTGCTCGACGGCCACTCCATCACCGGTTACCGGACGGCGGCCACCTCGGCCGTCGCGGCAGACCTGCTGTCGCCGCCCGGCGCCCTGACCGTCGCCGTGATCGGCTCCGGTTTCGAAGCGCAGAACCATGTGCGCGCCCTCGCCGTCGTACGAGACCTCAAGGCCGTACGGGTGTACAGCCCACGACCGGAGAGCCGAGCCCGATTCGTCGCCGAACTGTCCGACCTGCCGATCACGCAGGCGGCCAGCGCCGAGGAGGCCCTCGCAGGCGCCACGCTGGTCGTCTGTGCCGCCCGGTCCCGCGACGAGACCCCCACCCTGCTCGGCAAGTGGCTCCGACCGGGCATGACCGTGGTGTCCATCGGATCCACCCTGCCCGAGCAGCGTGAGGTGGACCCGGAGGTCATTGCCCGTGCCGACGTGATCGTGGCGGACATGGTCGAGGAGGTGCTCGACGACACCGGGGACCTGATCGCCGCGCGAGCCGCCGGTCTCGACGTGGCGGGCAAGATCTGCTCGCTGGCCGACCTCGTCGGCGAGCGCGTCCCCGGGCGCACCCACGTCGACCAGATCGCGCTGTACAAGTCGGTCGGCTCAGCGGCCCAGGACCTGGCGGTCGCCGGCATGTGCGCGCGCAACGCCGAGCGGCTGGGACTCGGAACCCGGATGCCGGCCACCATTCATCCCGTGCAGAAGTGAGAGAGCCGCCATGACCATGGAGACGACCGTTCCACTCGGTCTGTCCGACCCCACGCTGCTGCGCACGGCCGCTTACGTTGAGGGCAAGTGGCTGGAGGCCGGCGACGGCGGTCGGCTCACCGTCCGCAACCCGTCGACCGGTGACCTCATTGCGGAGCTTCCGGCACTCGGCAGAGCGCAGACCGCCGAGGCCGTCGACGCCGCTCATCGTGCTCTGCCCGAGTGGCGGGCGCGGTCGGGCAAACAGCGCGCACAGGTGCTGCGGCGCTGGTTCGACCTCGTCACCGAGCACACGGAGGACCTGGCCCGGCTGATCGTCCTGGAGGAGGGCAAGCCACTCGCTGAGGCCCGTGGGGAAGTCGCTTATGCCGCCTCCTTCATCGAGTGGTTCGCCGAGGAGGCCAAACGGATCCGCGGCGACGTGTTCGCGGCGCCGGAGGCATCGCGCAGGGTGCTGGTGCTCAAGGAGCCGGTCGGGGTGTGCGTGGCCATCACCCCGTGGAACTTCCCCGCCGCGATGATCACCCGTAAGGCCGCTCCGGCACTGGCCGCGGGCTGCACGATGGTCGTCAAGCCTGCCGAGCAGACCCCCTTGACGGCACTGGCCCTCGTCGAGCTCGCCGAGCGGGCCGGTGTACCGGCCGGGGTCCTCAACGTGGTGATCGGCGACCCGCGTGAGATCGGGCCCGAGCTGACCGGCAATCCGCTGGTCCGCAAGGTCAGCTTCACCGGGTCCACCGAGGTCGGCAGGCTGCTCCTGGCCCAGTCCGCCCAGACGGTGAAGAAGACCTCGATGGAACTGGGCGGCAATGCGCCGGTGCTCGTCTTCGACGACGCCGACGTCGAGACCGCCGTCGCCGGTGTCGTCGCCACCAAGTACCGCAACACCGGCCAGGCCTGCATCAGCGCCAACCGCGTCTACGTGCAGACGGGAGTCTACGACCGGTTCGCAGAGGCGTTGACCCGCAGGGTCGAGGACCTTGTCGTCGGAGACGGCTTCGACGACGGCGTGCAGCAGGGACCGCTCATCGACGACGCAGCGGTGGCGAAGGTCGAGGAACATCTCGCCGACGCCACGAACCGGGGTGCCAGGATCCTGTGCGGCGGTTCGCGGCACCGGCGTGGAGGGCTCTTCTTCCAGCCCACCGTGCTGGGGGACGTGGCCCCGGGCATGCTCGTCACCCGCGAGGAGACCTTCGGCCCGCTCACCCCGCTCATCCGCTTCACCGACGAGGCCGAGGCCGTCCGCATGGCCAACGACACCGACTACGGTCTGGCCGCCTACCTCTTCACCCGCGACGCCGAGCGGACCTGGCGCGTCTCGGCCGCCCTGGAAGCGGGGATGGTGGGCATCAACACCGGCCTGATCTCCAACGAGGTCGCCCCCTTCGGCGGTGTCAAGCAGTCGGGGCTGGGGCGGGAGGGCTCCGTCTACGGCATCGACGAGTACCTGGAGATGAAGTACCTGGCCTGGGAAGGCGCCGGCGCGCCCTGAGCCGACTGCCGCGCCGGACACCGCAGCACGAACGAGCGCGCCGAGACCAACCCGCCAGGCGTTGAGTCAGCACCCCCATCACCCACGCACCGAGGCAAAGGACGACCATGCCCGCATACACCCGCACCGAGGCCCGGGACTGGGCCCGCGAAAAGCTCGTCGGAGCCGTCAACTGCACGATTCCGTCGTTCACCGCCGACCTTCGCGGCATCAACGAGCAGGGCATCAGGCACGACGTCAGGCTTGCCCAGCAGCACGGATTCCTCGGTACCCTCGGCGTCTCCGAGGTCAGCATCACCCTGCCCGAGTACCTCGACTTCCTGCGTATCGTCCGTGATGAGGCGGGCGACGACTTCGTCGTGGTCCACCACGGCAGTTGGAGCACCCTGGAGCAGAACATCGAGGCGGTGCGCGGCGCCGAAGAGGCCGGTGCCGACCTGGTGCTCGTGTCCTACCCGCCGAACTTCTACCCGGAGTCGGAACAGGAGATCTACGACTACACCAAGGCCCTCTGCGACGCCACGAACCTCGCGGTCATCCTGTTCCCGATGTTCCTGTGGGGGTTCAGTCCCCGGGTGCACCCCTCGGACATCCCGACGCGGCTCATCCGCCGCCTCATCGACGACTGCCCCAACATCGCGGTCATCAAGGCCGAGGGCGGCTTCCCCAGTATTCAGGGCGCCATCGAGTGCCACCGGCTCTTCGGCGACGAGGTCGTCATCTCGGTGCCCATCGAGAGCGATCTCATCCCGCTGGCACAGGTCATGCCGATCCAGCTGTCCGCCACGAGCGACCACGAATACTACGGGCCCATGATCCCGCGCGTCATGGAGCTGCTGCGCGAGGGCAAGTACGACGACGCCACTGACATCTACTGGCAGCTGCATCCGGCCCGCAAGATCAAGGGCGGCCTTGCTCAGGTGCTGAACGGCGGTGCCTTCATCAACCGGCAGGCATGGAAGTTCCAGGGGTGGCTGCAGGGCTACAACGGCGGACCGCTGCGCCAGCCCACCCAGCGCATCCACGACGCCCAGATGCACGCCCTGCGCAAGGGACTCCTCGACGCCGGCCTCGAACCCAGCATGGATCCGTTCCGTGAGTTCTTCATCGGAAGGAACCCGGCGTGACCCCGGACGAACTGGACCGTGCCGACCCCGCCGGCTCGATTGCCGATGCCGCCAAGCGCTTCTCCAACTGGGGGCGTTGGGGACAGGACGACGTCCTGGGCACCCTCAACTTCCTCGACGAGGGCGTTGCGGGCCACATCGGTCGCAACGCAATCTGGAGGACATTCCCGTGAAACCCGCAGCAGCTTCCGCGTCCTTCTCCGGACCCTTCGCCCTTGGCGTTCTCTCCGTCTCTGACCAGGCGCCTTTCCCCGGTCTCGTGATCCCCGGGGGGCGCGTGCTGGATCTTCGTACGGCCCTCGGAGAGCCCACCCTGACGACCCGGGCGATCTTCGACCGCTGGGACGAGATGCTCCCTCGCCTGCAGGAGCTCGCGGCCGACGAGACGGCCGGCTGGCGGCCGTTGGTGCACCTGCAGGTGCACGCGCCGGTCGAGCCCCGCCAGGTCTTCCAGTCCGGCGCCAACTACCGGCAGCACGTGATCGACCTGGAGGTCGCCCACCGCTCCGCCGCCGATCCCCGCACCGTGGAGGAGGCGCGCGCGGAGGTCGCCGCGGTCATGGACCGGCGGGCGGCCGAGGACCTGCCGTACGTGTTCATCGGCCTGCCGAGCGCGATCACCGGCCCCTTCGACGACATCGAACTCCCGGACTGGGCCGAACAGCCCGACTGGGAGCTGGAGTTGGCGGCAGTCATCGCCAAGCCCGCCTACCGGGTGCCGGTCGAGGAGGCCCTGGAGTACGTGGCCGGCTACGCCATCGCCAACGACCTCACCGACCGCGCCACCGTCTTCCGCCGGGACATGAAGGCCATCGGCACCGACTGGCTGCGCTCCAAGAACGCCCCCGGTTTCACCCCGCTGGGCCCGTGGATCGTGCCCGCCGAGTCGATCGCCGACCCGGGCGACCTGCGGGTCACACTGAAGCTCAACGGAGAGACCATGCAGGACGAGTCCACCAAGGACATGCTCTTCGGCATCGCACGGCTGGTGTCCTACATCTCCCGGACCTCCCGGCTGCTGCCCGGCGACCTGGTGCTGACCGGCAGCCCGGCCGGCAACGGCATGCACTGGGGACGGCTGCTGCGCGACGGCGACGTCATGGAGGGCTCCATCACGGGTCTGGGTGCGCAGCGCACCCGCTGCGTCGCCGACAGGACCGCGTCGTGACGGCCCCGCTCGACCCCACGGACACCGAGGGCGCGATCAACGAGGCCGCCAAGCGGTATTCCAACTGGGGGCGCTGGGGCGAGGACGACGTGCTCGGCACGCTGAACTTCCTCGACGAGGCCAAGCGCCGCGAGGGTGCGGCACTGGTCCGCCGGGGCGTGAGTTTCTCGTTGTCGCAGCGGTTCGACATGGACGGCCCGCAGAAGGGCTGGCGGCGCCGCACCAACCCCGTCCACACCATGCTGGCCACGGGCACGGACGCGGCCCTCGGCAACCAGGGCATGCCGCACGGCTTCGGCGGCTCCGACGACGTGATCGCGATGCCGCTGCAGTGCTCCACCCAGTGGGACGGTCTCGGGCACATCTTCGACCACGGCAAGGCCTGGAACGGTCGGGCGGCGGAGAAGGTCGTCACCTCCGAGGGCGATCTGGTCACCGGCATCGAGCACATGGCCCCGTACGTCGCTGGGCGCGGCGTCCTCCTCGATGTCGGCCGGGTGATCGGCGGTGAACGCGGAGAGCTGCCGGACGGTTTCGCGATCACCGAGGAACACCTGACCGCGACGGCCGAGGCGCACGGCGTGGCCGTCGGCCGCGGGGACATCGTCGTCGTCCGGACCGGGCAGCTGGCGCGCACCCGCCGCGAGGGCTGGGGCGACTATGCGGGCGGCGACTCTCCCGGCCTGTCCTTCACCACCGCCGGCTGGCTGCACACGAGCGAGATCGCCGCCATCGCCACCGACACCTGGGGCTTCGAGGTACGGCCGAACGAGTTCGACAGCGCCTTCCAGCCGCTGCACCAGGTCGTCATCCCCCACATGGGCCTGCTGATCGGCGAGATGTGGGACCCCGACGCCCTCGCGGACGACTGCGCCTCCGACGGCGTGTACGAGTTCTGGCTCACCGCCGCGCCCCTGCCCATCACCGGAGCCGTCGGCTCCCCCGTCAACCCGGTCGCCGTCAAGTGACCTGCCCGACAAAGGAGTTGGCGATGGAAGGCAAGAGAGCACTGGGTGACGTGCCCGGGCTGCTGGACGCCACCATGCCGGTGCTCAAGGAGCTGCCGTGACGGCCCACCAGCCCCCGGCCACCGCCGGGGGCCGCCCTTCGTCGAGCACGGACGCGCGCACTTCCCCGACGGTCGACGTCCACGCGCACCTCCTGATCCCCGAGGTCGAGGCTCTGGTGGCCGACCTGCCGGGCCTGGTACAGGCCAAGGCCCTCGACGCCCGCCGCAACGGGCCCGCGGCCCTGGCCGTCAACGGCCCCATGGTCGCCGAGCGCATCCCGAGGCTGACGGACGTCGCCGTACGACTGGCCGCGATGGACGCGCAGGGTGTGGACGTCCAGCTGGTCAGCCCGTCGCCCTCGCACTTCCACTACTGGGCGGACGAGGAGACGGCGGAGAAGGTGTACCGCCTGGCCAACGAGGCGACGGCCGCCCACTGCGCCCAGGCGCCCGGCCGGCTGCGCGGTCTGGGCCTCGTCCCCCTCCAGCACCCGGAATCGGCGGTGCGCGCGCTCGAACTCGCCGTGAGTATGGGCCTGTTGGGTGTCGAAATCTCCTCGCACGCGCCCGGCCGGGAGCTGTCGGACCCCGCCTACGAACCCTTCTGGACCCGGGCCGAGGAGACAGGCGCGATCCTCTTCCTGCACCCCTTCGGCTGCACGCTCGACGAACGCCTCGACCAGTGGTACCTGTCCAACACCGTCGGCCAGCCCACCGAGAACGCCGTCGCGCTCTCGCACGTGATCTTCTCCGGGGTACTGGACCGGCACCCGGAGCTGAAGGTCATCGCCGCGCACGGGGGCGGCTATCTGCCCACCCACATCGGCCGCTCCGACCACGCCTGGTCGGCCCGCTCCGACGCGGGCGCGGGCTGCGCCCACCTGCCCAGCAGCTACCTCAAGCGCCTGTACTTCGACTCGCTGGTCCACGACCCGCAGGTACTGCGGGCACTCATCGGCGCGGCCGGCGCTGACCGGGTGCTGCTCGGCTCCGACTTCCCCTTCGACATGGGCACCGAGGACCCCGTCGGCGCACTGCGCGCCGCACGCCTGCCCGACGACGACTTCCACGCCGTGCGCGGCGGCAACGCGACAACGCTGCTGCGCCTCACCTGACCCCCGCACAGGAGGAAAACCCATCATGAGCGCCCGCCTGCTCACCCATCTGCGGCACGTCGACCTCGCCGTGCCCGACTACGACAAGCAACTCGACTTCTACGCCGGCGTCTGGGGCCTGACCAAGGTCGAGGAGGACTCCGGGATCTCCTTTCTCGCCGCCGAAGGCAGCCCCGAACAGTACGTGGTGCGGCTGCGCAAGGCCGAGGAGAAGCGCCTCGACCTCGTCTCGTACGGCGCCGCGAGCGCGGCGGACGTGGACACCCTCGCCGAGCAACTCCTCGCCGGAGGAGTGCAGTTGATCCCCCAGCCGGGCAAGGTCGACACCCCCGGAGGCGGGTACGGCTTCCGCTTCTTCGACGTCGACGGACGCACCATCGAGGTCTCCGCGGACGTCAACGTCCGGCAGCACCGCAAGATCGAGGAGAAGGAGTCGATCCCGGTCAAGCTGTCGCACGTCGTCCTCAACTCACCGGATCTGAACCGCACTCGGGAGTGGTACGAGCGTCACCTCGGATTCCGGCTCTCCGACACGCTGATGCATCCGAAGATGGGCGAGGCGATGCACTTCATGCGCATCAGCAACCAGCACCACTCCATGGCCATCGCCCAAGGGCCGCACACCGCCCTGCACCACGTCTCCTTCGAGATGCGCGGCATCGACGAGTACATGCGCGGCACCGGCCGCGTGCTCCGCGCCGGCTTCACGAAGCTCTGGGGTCCCGGCCGGCACACGGCGGGCGACAACACCTTCACCTACTTCCTCGACCCGCACGGGAACACCGTCGAATACACGACGGAACTGGAGCTGCTGGACGAGGACACCTGGCACCCCCACGTCTATGACTTCTCCCAGCCCGGGGTCGCCGACCAGTGGGGCACGGCAAACCCGATGAACGAGCTGGTCGCCAAGGAGTCGTTCAACGACGTCGACCGCGGCTGCTTCGTCGCTCCGCCGGTCTGACGCCTCGAACCCCGGGGACGCGGTGGCCCTGTCACCGCCCTGACGCCCTTGCCGCGTCCCTGCTTCCCACCGCTGTCGAAGACCGCCAGAGCCTGGAGCCGTGCATGCGTTTCGCCACCTATGAACACCGACAGCAGCGCAGGGTCGCCGTCGTGGAGGAGGACGGCACCCTCCACCCGGTTCCCGGGGCGCGCGCGCTCACGGAGCTGATCAGCCGCAGCGACGGACTCGACGCACTCCTGCGCGCCGGCACCGCCACGCTCGACGTCCCGCCGGGCCCTCACGTGTCCGAGGTCCGGCTGCTGCCACCGCTTCAGCCGCCCACCGTAAGGGACTTCGTCACCTTCGAGGAACACGTCGAAGGGGTAGCGCGGACCATGGACGGCGTCGGCGGGGTGCCCGAAGCCTGGTACGACGCCCCGACGTTCTACTTCACCAACCCGTACGCCGTCATCGGCGCCCACGACGACGTCCCGGTGCCGCCGGGCAGCGAGGTCCTCGACTTCGAGCTGGAGGTCGCCGCCGTCATCGGCCGGGAGGGGCAGGACCTGACGCCGCAGCAGGCACGGGACCACATCATCGGCTACTCGGTCTTCAACGACTGGTCGGCCCGCGACCTGCAGTCCCGCGAGATGCAGGTCCGCCTCGGCCCCTGCAAGGGCAAGGACACGGCCACCACCCTCGGCCCGTACCTGGTCACCGCCGACGAACTGGAGCCGTACCGCGACACGGACGGCTTTCTGCGCCTGGCGCTGACCGCCTCCGTGAACGGCGAGGTCGTCGGCAAGGACCTGCTGTCCAACATGAGCTGGACCTTCGAGGAGATGGTCGCCTACGCATCCCGCGGCACCGTCGTCCGACCCGGCGACGTGCTCGGCTCGGGCACCTGCGGAAACGGCGGCTGCCTCGCCGAGCTGTGGGGTGTCCAGGGCGAGCAGTCCCCGCCCCCGCTGAAGCCGGGCGACACCGTCACGCTCACGGTGGAGGGCATCGGCACCGTCTCCAACACCGTGGTAGCGGGCAGAGATCCGCAGCTCCTGCCGACCGCCCGCCGCCGCACCCGAGAACGGCCGTGAACGACCTGCACCCCAAGAGACTCCTCGGCAAGGTCGTCGTCGTCACCGGCGCCGCGCGCGGCCAGGGCGCCGCCGAGGCCGAGGCCCTGACCCGCGAAGGCGCCCGTGTCATCGCCACCGACGTGACTGAGGCCCCCGGCTGCCGCCGCCTCGACGTCACCGACGAGAAGCACTGGGCGGAGCTGGCCGCGGAACTGAGGGAGTCGTATGGCCGGGTGCACGGTCTGGTCAACAACGCGGGCATCACCTGGCGCGCCCGCCTCGACGAAGTGACCCCCGACGACTTCGCCCGCGACCACGCCGTCAACGTCACCGGCCCGCTCCTTGCCATCCAGCACCTCGCCCCGCTGATGCCGCCCGGCTCGTCCATCGTCAACGTCGGCTCCACCGCCGCGCTCACCGGCCACTACCCGGTCGCCTACACCACAAGCAAATGGGCCCTGCGCGGCCTGTCGAAGACCGCCGCCACCGAGCTCGGCCCGCGCGGCATCCGCGTCAACACGATCCACCCCGGCTTCATCGAAACCGAGATGACCGCCTCCGCCGCGCCCGCCTTCCGCGAGGCGAACATCCGCGAGACCCCGCTCGGCCGCACCGGCACAGTGGACGAGGTCGCCCAGCTCGTGGTCTTCCTGTTGTCCGACGAGTCCTCCTTCATCACCGGCGCCGAGATCCCGGTCGACGGCGGACTCACCGCGCACGGCGGTGTGAAGTCCATCGCCGGAGCGTTGCGCCCGGAGGCGTCATGAGACGTCTCGAAGGCAAGGTGGCCCTGATCCCGGGCACCGCCCGTGGCCAGGGCCGGGCGGCGGCCTTGCGCTTCGCGGCCGAGGGCGCGAACGTCCCCGACGGAGATCTGCTGCACGAGGAGGCGCTGGAGACCCAGCGGCTCGTGGGGGACGCGGGCGGCACGGCCCTGACTCCCTGCTCTCCACCGATCACCCCCATGCACACCATCGCCCGCCACATCCCCCTCGGCCGCGTCGGCCTCTCCGACGAGGTCGTGGGCTCCGCCGTCTTCCTCGCCTCCGACGAGGCCTTGTACATCACCGGCACCAACCTCGTCGTCGACGGCGGCTGGTCATCCGTACTCCCCGGTTGAAAGGTCGATCAGTGAACAAGGTCAGCGCGAACGCCGCCGAGGCGGTCGCCGACATTCCCGACGGCGCTTCACTGGCCGTCGGCGGCTTCGGCCTCAGCGGCATCCCCGAAGTGGTGATCCGGGCCCTGCACGAACAGGGCGCCACCGGCCTGCAGGTCGTGTCGAACAACTGCGGCGTGGACGGCCGCGGGCTGGGCGTGCTGCTCGCCGCCGGCCGGATCGCCCGCGTGACGGGCAGTTACGTGGGCGAGAACAAGGAGTTCGCCCGCCAGTACCTGTCGGGCGAGCTGGAGGTGGAGCTGGTGCCGCAGGGCACACTGGCCGAACGGCTGCGCGCCGGCGGCGCGGGCATCCCCGCGTTCTACACCCCGGCCGGTGTGGGCACCCAGGTCGCGCACGGCGGTCTGCCGTGGAGGTACGCGGCGGACGGCTCGGTCGCCGTGGCCTCCCCGCCCAAGGAGACCCGCGACTTCCACGGCCGACCGCACATCCTGGAGCACGCCATCACCACCGACTTCGCCCTCGTCCGGGCGTGGCGGGGGGACCGGCACGGCAACCTCGTCTTCCGCCGAGCCGCGGCCAACTTCAACCCGCTCGCGGCGATGGCTGGCCGGATCACGATCGCCGAGGTCGAGGAGCTCGTGGAACCGGGAGAGCTGAGCCCCGACGCCGTCCACCTCCCCGGCGTCTTCGTCCAGCGGATCGTGGAGCTCACCCCCGCTCAGGCCGCCGACAAGCAGATCGAGAAGAGGACGGTACGAGCATGAGCCCGACGACGGACACACCCCGCGGCTGGACCCGCGACCAGATGGCCGTCCGCGCCGCCGCCGAACTCACCGACGGCTCCTACGTCAACCTCGGCATCGGCCTGCCCACCCTCATCCCCGGCCACCTCCCGCCCGGCGTGCAGGTGGTGCTGCACTCCGAGAACGGCATACTGGGCACCGGCCGCTATCCGACCCCGGACGAGGTCGACCCGGATCTCATCAACGCGGGCAAGGAGACGGTCACCGTCCTGCCCGGGGCCTCCTTCTTCGACTCGGCCATGTCCTTCGGCATGATCCGCGGCGGTCACATCGACACCGCGGTGCTGGGGGCCATGCAGGTGTCGGAACGCGGTGACCTGGCCAACTGGATGATCCCCGGAAAGATGGTCAAGGGCATGGGCGGGGCGATGGACCTGGTCCACGGCGCCCGCAGGGTCATCGTCCTGATGGAGCACACCGCCAAGGACGGCAGCCCGAAGATCCTCACCGAGTGCACCCTGCCGCTCACCGGCCAACGGTGCGTCCACCGCGTCATCACCGACCTCGGCGTCCTCGACGTCACACCCGACGGCCTCGCCGTCGTCGAGACCGCACCCGGCATCACCCTCGACGAGATCACCGCGAAGACGGCCGCGCCCCTGCGGACCGACTCCGTCACCGCTGCCTGCTGAACGTGCCCCTCGACAGCGGGTCGTTCCCGCGATCTCGTGAGCTGCCGAACGGGGTCGGGCGCAGAGAACGTGCACCGCGTGCGGTCGGGACAGGACCGGCAGACTGCCTCGGCGAGCCGGGCCTACAGGCAGGTCGCTGGCTCGGATCTGACGGACGCGGAGTGGCAGGTCGTCCGGCCGTTGCTACCGGTTTCGGCATGGTTGCAGGGGCGGGGCGGCTGACCAGAAAGCTATTGCCACCGTGTGATGTTGGATGCGATGTGCTACGTGGTCGACAACGGCGTCAAGTGGGCCAGTCTGCCTGCGGGCTTCCCGCCGTACCGGCGAGTGCACGCCTTCACCCGACGCTGGCAGGCGACCGGTCTGCTCGGCGAGTTCCATGACCGGCTGCGTGAGGGAGAAGGAAGGCCGCGCTGTGAACCCGCTGGCCGCGATCATGGACTCGCAGTCCGTGCGGGGTCCTGGCCGTCGCGGCGACCGCGGTGACTGTCCAGGACCACGATGCCGCTGTCGAACTGGTCGAGGAACTGCACGCGGGGTACTCCTCGATCCGCCTGATGTGGGCGGACGGCGGCGGGACGGCTGGTCGACTGGGTGGCCGAGAACCTCCATCTCATTCTGGAGATCGTCCAACGCACCGCCCATGCTCATGAGCGGCCGCCTCGTCGGCCGACATTCGGCAGGGTTCAGCCGCTCTGCGTCAGCGCGGTGAACACTCCCGGCCGCACCTGCCGGATCCAACCCAGCGCCGCCAGCCGTTTCGCCTTCGACCGCACCCTTCGACCTTCGCCGGCACCACCTGCAGCCTCAGCACCGCAGCCAGCTGCTGACAGCCAATACCTTCCGCCCGACGTCCGACTCCAGCAGTTCCGCATTGCGCTGGTAGTCCACGGCCAGCACGGACGCCGGCATGCCCTCGGTCCGGTGCGGCACCATCGATCCCGCAACCGCCCCTTCAGCGAAGACTCCGACGCTGCGGCCGGCGCCACGGTCAACACGTCCGACACCGTGACCCGGGCATAAGCTCACGTTCCACCTCATCGACCGCGGCCCGCAACCGTGTGTCGACCGGTCGTGGAGGGCGTCCATCCGCTGGAGGACATCGGCCGGCTCCACGAGCTGGCGGCCACCGCAGCCCCGGACCGAGGGGGCTTTCGCCGGCGGTCCGGGATGCGGGCATTTACGAGACGCTGAGTTCCTGACCTGATCGGGTGCTCGCGCCACACCTGTTGCGCACGGTAGCGTCTTTCGCACTGCTGCTGAGTTGCACCGATCCTCATCGCCGGAGACGGAAAACCGACGAGTTAGTACTCCAACCGTTAGATCGTGATCTTGCTGGTCGGGGTTGGTGCGGAGATGGCTGCGGCCACCGTTGATCATCGTGAGTTGTGACCGCTTGCGCTGGTCAGACTGGCGACGCCGACACCAAGCCCGCGCCCGAGCCTGCCACTACGAACGGCAAGCCAACTGTCCAGCCATAGAGGTTCGCGTCCCCTGACCGGTGGCGATATCGAGATGTCGCGAGGTCGGTGCCTGTGTGCAAACTTCCTCACCGTGGAAATCATGACAGGCGAGCTGCGGCGCCTTCGATCTGGACCTGGGGCTGAGGATGACGACGAGCCCCGGCCGTTTCTCGTGCGCCTCCGGTTCACTGCCGAGGACCCAGCCCAGGTCATCGACAACGCGCGTGCGGTACTGGCATGTGTGGTCGCCCAGATGGGTGACTGGCCGACAGATGAGCTTTGGCCGCAACTGTTGCCGACCTGGTTCATCCAGCGGTGCGCGCCCGAGACCCCGGAACCGGAGCATGGCGAGCCCTTCGACGTCGAGGCGTGGCTGCGTCAATGGCGGGCGATGACGCCAGAGGAGAGAGCGGCCGTCGATCAGGGGCCGTGGACGCTCTCGGGATGGCTGTACTACTTCGACCCGACCGAGGAAGGAATGGGAGACGATCGCAGCTGGTGGTGGTGGCACGCAGGAACCGACGAGTCGGGCGGCTGGGTGCAGGTGGCCACCACTGGCTGGCCCTTCGGAAGCGGTTCACTGTCCTGGCTGATTGAGGCCAGTGGGGGCGCGGATCTCGTCTACGGGCCGTGAGCAGCGACTCGCCGTGATCGCGAACTACGGCTGGAGTACTACGGCCAACCTGATTCGCCGTCAACCCGCGCCACCGCCGAATCTAGCGAACTACCGGTAGCCTGCGCCGCGTCGAGCAGTGCGAGTCGCGCTCGCTCAGGGGCGCCGCGGCGTAGCCGAATGCCGCGCCGTGCTTCGTGCCGCCGAACACCCGCCGTTGCACCGAGGCGGTCGCTTACACCTCCGACTGCTGCGCAGCGATCCCCAACTGGTGCATCATGCTGAAGCCGCCCAGGACCTCGCACACCGTCGAAATGCTCGCAATGGACGCACCGGAGAATCGAATACGGTCGACGGTACAAGCCGTGAAGTGCCTGCCGGTCGGCGAAACCCCGGCGAACTCACCCCGCCAGGTTCCTGACGAACGCAGGAAGCACACTACCTCGTCCTCGCGGCTGATCTGGTCGGTAACGGAGAATGTGAGATCAGGGAAGGCGGTGCAGAACCCTTGCAACATCGAAATGATCTTGTCGCGCCCCTGGATCGGGCTTTCATGCTCAAAGAAAATATCCGGGGCGAATATGTTCGTCAGTGTTTCGAAATCCCGCCGATTGAATGCGGCAAAGTATTCCTTTGCGACGTCCGCCTTCGCGACTGCATCCACTGAAGTCACAAGCTTCTCCTCACGATTGCTGTGACGACGCCGCACGCGGCGCCGTTGCTCGCGGTTGACAGTGAGCGTAGGAGCGCTCGGGCGCAGCGGGAAATGGTTCGTGTCAATAGGCTCGCATTGATTTCGTCGATGAGATCTGAACGCAGCCACCTGGAACGCCGACGACGTCCGCGACGACCTGCAGGCCTTCGTCGCCGACAGGCTCGGCGAGGCCGACGGGGTCCTCATCCTCGACGACACCGGCTTCATCAAGAAGGGCACCACCTCCGCAGGCGTACAGCGTCAGTACTCCGGCACCGCCGGCCGCACCGAAATCCCCCAGTGGGAGTACCCCCAGTCAGATCGGCGTCTTCGCCGCCTACGCCACCACCCACGGACGCGCCCTGGTGGACCGGGAGTTGTATCTGCCCAAGTCCTGGACGGACGACCGCGAACGCTGCCGCGCCGCCAAGATTCCCGATGAGAGGGGCTTCGCCACCAAACCAGAGCTGGCCAGGGCCATCGTGCTGCGCGCACGCGCCTCCCCGCTGCCGAACGCCTGGGTGACCGCAGATGCCGCCTACGGCCAGGAGTGGCGCTTTCGCCGGATGCTGGAAGAAGCCGCAGTCGGCTACGTGCTCGCCGTCCCGAAGTCCCAGCCGGTACCGTGCTACGGCCGGATCGACCATCTTTTCCGTCAGGCGCCGGATGAGGCATGGGAGCAACGTTCGTGCGGCGACGGCGCCAAGGGCCCGCGCGTCTATGACTGGGCGGCCGTCCAGCTCCCGGTGATCGAGGACTTCGACGGTGAGCGGCCCACCCATCACCGCTGGGCGCTGGCCCGGCGCAGTCTCAGCAGGCCAGATGGCGAACCGCTGCTGCTGGAGTATTAGCCGAATCCTGAAGGTCTCACACCGGGAACTGGTGGCAACTTGCACTCGACCACGCGCGGTCTGACGTGGGTCCGCGTGCTAGGTGAAGGACACGTGGACCAAGCGGCAGCGCCGGTTCTGTGTCGCAGACTTCAGAAGATCCAATACCGGTCCGACCCCATCGACAGCTACCTCGCCGCGACTGAGCTCCCGAGGACGACATCACGCGCGCACGGTCAGACGTCGCAGTCGCGGCAGACGGGAGGGCCGCTGCTCGCATCGGCCAGTTGGCTGCGGTGGCGCACGAGGAAGCAGACCGTACAGACGAATTCGTTGTCCAGCTGCGGAAGCACCTGGATTGTCAGCTCCTCGCCCGAAAGATCGGCACCGGGCAGTTCGAGGCCCTCGGCGGCCTCGGACTCGTCCATGTCGATGGCAAGAACGGATTTGCTGGTGCTCCGGGTGTTGAGTTCCTCAAGGTTGTCGATGATGCCGTCGTTGCGTGGGGTGTCGAAGTCCTTCGCCATCTTGCCTTCTCTGTCGTGGCGTTTGCCGTGCTCGCGTATGTCTGAGCGGTGGGAAGCGGACGGAGTGTGTCAGGCGGGCTGGACGGTGATCGTGCAGAGCCGCTTGGTCGCCCGGGTCAGGGCTACGTACAGGTCCCTCTCCCCGCCGGGGCGCGCCGTGGTGATCTCTTCGGGGCTGATGACGACGACTCCGTCGAACTCCAGCCCGCGTGCTTCGGATGCTGGAACGATGCGTGCGTGCTGTGCGATGTCAGAGGCTGTCAGGTCGCCCACCCTCGCCTCTGCGCAAATGACCCCGAGGAGCTCGCCCGGGTACGCGGAGCTCTGGGTGCGAAGTTCCTGGACGACGGTGGCGACCAGCTTCTCAACAGGTGTGGTCACGGTGCGGGGAGTCTCGCCAGTGCGCAGTGACCGTGTCGGCTCCTGATCCGGAGCGATCCGGGCGAGCAGGTCTCGGGTACTCGCGAGAATCTCCTGCGTGGTGCGGTAACTGATCGTCAGACTGTGCAGCTGGAACCGCGGGCCGACATGCGGACTCAACGCCTCCTTCCAGTCATGCGCCGTCGTGACCGGGCCCGCCTGGGCGAAGTCGCCCACCAGCGTCATGGCTTTTGCCGGGCAGCGGCGGACGATCATCCGCCACTGCATGGCGGTCAATTCCTGAGCCTCGTCGACGACAACGTGCCCGTACACGCGCTCCGGCGGGCCGTCGACCAAGCTAGCCGCCTCGTCCAGCAGCGCTATATCGGCTTCGGTCCACGGCGCGTCCGGGGCACGCAGCAGACGCGACCGCTCGTCCGGTGTCAGCCGGGGAAGGTACTCGGCGAGAGTGTCGAGGTCTGTCAGGAGAGCCCGCACGAGGCCACCGGGTGTCAAGTGCGGCCACAGTGCTTCCACGGCCTGGTCGATGTGGGGGTCGTCGAGGAGGTCGGCCCGGACGGCGTCCGCGTCGAAAAGGGCGGCCGATCCCGAGGCGGCTGCATCGTGTGGGCTGGGGTGGCGCAGGTCCGCCGCCGTGAATCGGTCGAGGTTCCGGCCCGTCAGCTGGGCCACCTCGTTGTCGATCTGCTCCAAGAGGTCACCCGTATTGCGTTCCAGCGTCTCGGTGAGGGCGTCGACCAGAAGCTCCTTGAACACCTGGCGCGCTGGATTGTGTCCCAGCCCGGTCGCCACGGCGGCGTCGCGTGCGGTTCGGACTGTGGCTTCCGTAAGGTGAACCACGTCCTGCCCGACCCGCAAGGTGAGGTCGCCGTGCGTACTTTGACTGGTGCGCAGCAGGTCGGCAAGTGCGTCAGCGAGAGCGGAACTGCCCTTGAGGCGCGCGGTGTCGAACGACTCCACCGCGGTGGGGACCACTCCGGCCAGTTCCTGGCATGTCGCCAGCACGACGTCGTTCTCGCCGAGCGAGGGCAGGACCCGGGAGATGTAGTCGAGGAACCGCGCGTTGGGCCCGACCACCAGGACGCCTTCCTTCGCGGCGCGCGGGAACGCGTACAGGACATACGCCGCCCGGTGCAGCGCGACCACCGTCTTGCCCGTCCCGGGCCCGCCCTGCACTACCGTCACGCCGCGGTGCGCGGAGCGGACGATCTTGTCCTGCTCGGTCTGCAACGTTGCGACGGCCGCGTGCATTCGGCCCGTACGCCGTGCCGAAAGGGCCTCGGTCAACGGGCCGTCGCCCACGACGTCCTCGGTGGTCGGGGCGGAGCCGTCCAGCATCTCGTCGCTCACCGAGACCACCGCGCGCCCGTCCAGGCGCAGGTGCCGGCGTCGCCGCAGGTTCATCGGGTGAACCGGCGTGGCCTCATAGAAGGGCCGCGCCGCGTTCGCACGCCAGTCGACGAGCAGGGGCAGGTCGTCGTCCTCTGTCTGCAGGCCGATCCGGCCTATCTGCAGTGTGGTGCCGTCCGCCCAGTCGATGCGGCCGAAGGCCAGTCCGTTTTCGGCCCCTTCGAGCCGTCCGATCTCCTGTGTCAGGCGGTCGGCGGTGATCCCGCGCTCGTATGTCTCGCTCGCACTCTCGGCCGGCGTCCTGAGTACTTCCGCCAGGCGTGTCCGTGCCTCGGAGATCCGCTCTGTGAGCAGCTCGTACAGCGTGGAAACTCGTTCCTGTTCCCACTCGACCTGACGCGCAGCGGAGTCGTTGGATAGCGACAACGGAGAGCTCCTCTCGATTCGGGTGCCCACTATCGACGAGAGCTCAGGGAAAGTAAATTTTGACTTCTTCGAGAAATTAGTCACCGTCGCCAGAGGTAATGCTGAGCCGATTTGGTATCCGTCTCAGTGCTCACGCGTACGTGATTTTGTCAAGAGTGATTATGTCTGCATCGCACCTTTATTTAGACCGTGTTCTACGTGGTGAGGCGTCGTTGTTCCGGGCATGGGGCGGGGTACGCGGAGTTGGATTGTTCCGGACGGGCTGTGGGAGATCGCGAAGCCGCTGATCCCGTCGTGGAAAGTGAGGCCGCAGGGCGCCGGAACGCAGGACACGCCTGATGAGACGCTGTTCGCGGCCGTCATCTACGTCCTGGTCAGCGGCTGCGCCTGGCGCCAGTTGCCGCCCTGTTTCGGCATATCGACATCGACGGCTCACCGCCACTTCCTGTTCTGGTCGCGGGCCGGTGTCTGGGGCCGCCTCCACGAGGCCGCGCTGCACCGGTTCGATGACGCCGGCCTCATCGATGTCACCCGCGTCGTCCTCGACACCGCCTACATGAGGGCCAAAAGGGGGCGAACACACAGGTCCGAGCCCAGTGGACCGCGGCAAGCCGGGTTCCGAGATGCACGTCCTGTCGGACGCGAAGGGACTGCCCCTCCTCGTCGGCGTCTCGGCCAAGCGATCTTTTCCCGCGCATCCCAATGAGTGGCCGAGTCGTCGTGGGATGCCGAGCGGCCACGCCGCGCGCTGGTCGGCGTGCCAGGCGCCCGAGGGGAGTGCAGGGGGCCGGGCACGGGCCGCCGTCCGGCAGGAGCCCGGACGTGTGCTGCACCGTGGCACACGGGCTAGGTCCTGCCTCCGGGTGCGGGTGAACGTGGCTGCGTGCTTGCAGCAACCGCCATCTCCCAGAGCGCCGCCGACCCGCTGTCCGGGCTGGTGCTGCGCGACGTACCGGTACCTCACCCGAAGCCCGGCTGGTCCCGGGTAAGGGTCGTGGCCTCTTCCCTGAACATGCACGACCTGTGGACGCTGCGTGGCGTGGGCCATCCCCCGGAGCGCCTTCCCATCGTGCTCGGCTGCGACGCGGCCGGATACGACGAGGACGGCAACGAGGTCATCGTGCATCCGGTGATCGGAGACCCGGACGCGGGCCGGGGCGACGAGACGCTCGACCCCAACCGTGCGCTGCTGTCCGAACAGCACGACGGGGCCTTCGCCGAGTACCTGACCGTTCCCACCCGCAACCTGGTGCCGAAGCCCGCGTGGCTGTCCTTCGACGAGGCGGCCTGCCTGCCGGTCGCCTGGGGCACCGCCTACCGCATGCTCTTCACCCAGGCCCGGATCACCGCCGGCGACCGGGTGCTCGTACAGGGCGCGGGCGGCGGGGTCGCCTCCGCCGCCATCCGGCTCGCGGTGGCCGCCGGGGCCGTCGTCTACGCCACCAGCCGCAGCGAGGCCAAGCGTGCCGAGGCCCTCACCTGGGGGGTGCGCGCCGCGCTGGCCCCCGGTGCACGGCTGCCCGAGCGGGCGGACGTCGTGATCGAGACGGTCGGCGAGGCGACCTGGTCCCATTCGCTGAAGTCGCTGCGGCGCGGCGGCACGGTCGTGATCGCGGGAGCGACGAGCGGCGCCAACCCGCCCGCAGACCTGGCCCGCATCTTCTACCTCCAGGGACGTGTCCTCGGCTCCACCGGCTGCACCCGGGGCGAGCTCGTCGCGCTGCTCCGGCTGATGGAGGCCACCGGAGTCCGCCCCGTGATCGACCGCACCCTGCCCCTCACGGACATCCACAAGGGCTTCCAGCTCATGATCGACGGCGGTCTGACCGGGAAGCTCGTCATCCACCCGTCGGCCCCCCAGAGTTAAGGACCCTCTCCCATGACCGCAGCTGTCGTCGGGCTCTCGCACTCGCCCCTGATCGGCAGGAACGACCCCGAGCCCGAGGTTCTGGCCCGCGTCGACGAGGCCGTCGAGAGCGCCAGGGCCTTCGTCCGCCGCTTCGACCCGGAGCTCGTCGTCCTCTACGCGCCCGACCACTACAACGGCTTCTTCTACAAGGAGATGCCCCCGTTCTGCCTCGCCACCGAGGCCCACGCGGTGGGCGACTTCGGTTCCCAGGGCGGGCCGCTGTCGGTCGACACCGACGCCGCCAAGACGCTGGCCAAGGGGGTGCTCGACCGCGGCATCGATCTCACCGTCTCGGCCCGGATGACCGTGGACCACGGCTTCGCGCAGCCCCTGGAGGTGCTCTTCGGCGGTATCGACCGCGTGCCGGTGGTGCCCGTCTTCGTCAACGGCGTGGCGACCCCGCTCGGCCCGGTCAGCCGTATCCGCGCACTCGGCACCGCGGTCGGTCAGGCCGCGGCCGACCTGGACAAGCGGGTGCTGTTCGTCGCCTCCGGCGGTCTGTCCCACGACCCGCCGGTGCCGGTGCTCGAGGGCGCACCGCCCCGGGTCGCCGACGCGCTCATCGAGGGAAACCCGCCCACCCCTCAGCAGCGTGCGAAGGGCGAGGAGCGGGTCGTCCAGGCCGGCCGCGACTACGCCGCCGGGTCGACGAAGATGATCCCGATCAACCCCGCCTGGGACAACCTCCTCCTCGACCATCTGGAGCGCGGCGACCTCGCGGAGTTCGACTCCTGGACCGTCGATGACATGGCCGCACAGGGCGGCGGCTCCGCCCACGAGGTCCGCACCTGGATCGCGGCGTACGCCTCCCTCGCGGCCACCGGCAAGTACGAGATGACGTCTCGCTTCTACGAGGCCATCCCCGCCTGGATCGCCGGATTCGCTGTGACCACGGCGGAAGGGCGGTGACCGGCATGGCAGTCACACCCGTCGAGCTGGCGGCCGCCCGGCTCGCCGCCGCCTTCGCCGAGGGACGGCCCGTGGCCCCGGTACGCGATCTGCTCGGTACCCAGGACGTCGACGCCGCGTACGCCGTACAGCAGGCACTCACCCGCAGCAGAGTGGACAGCGGTGCGGTCGTCGTCGGCCGCAAGATCGGCCTGACCTCCCCGGCCGTCCAGCGCCAACTCGGCGTCGACCAGCCTGACTTCGGGGTGCTCTTCGCCGACATGGACGTCTCATCCGACGCCGAGGTCCCCTCCGGCAGGCTGCTGCAGCCCAAGGCCGAGGCGGAGATCGCCTTCGTCCTCAAGGAGGACCTGGCCGACGGCGACCTGGACCCGGCGCAGGTGCACGCTGCGGTCGACTACGCCGTGGCCGCGCTGGAGATCGTCGACAGCCGTATCGCCGACTGGGACATCTCCCTCACCGACACGGTCGCCGACAACGCCTCCAGCGGACTGTTCGTGCTGGCGGAACGCCGCCTCACGCTGGACGAGTTCGAGCCCCGCGCGACCGTGATGCGGCTGTACGCCGACGACGTCCTCGTCTCCGAGGGCAACGGCGCCGCCTGCCTCGGCGACCCCCTGAACGCGCTGGCCTGGCTCGCCCGGACGGCCCGTGACCTGGGTGACCCGTTGCGGGCCGGACAGGTCGTCCTCTCCGGCGCGCTGGGCCCGATGGTCCCGGCCCCGCCCGGCACCCGGATCCGCGCCGAGATCAGCTCGCTCGGCGAGGTCACCGCCGCATTCTCCGAGAAGAGGGACGCATGACTTCCCCCAAGACGTCAAAGACCAAGGTCGCCATCATCGGGTCGGGCAACATCGGCACCGACCTGATGATCAAGATCCTCCGCCTGTCGGACACCCTCGAAGTGGCCGCCATGGTGGGCATCGACCCGGAGTCCGACGGCCTCGCCCGCGCCGCCCGACTGAAGGTCCCGACGACCCACGAGGGCGTCGAGGGCCTGATCGCAATGCCGCACTTCGACGACATCGAGATCGTCTTCGACGCGACCTCGGCCAAGGCCCACCTGGCCAACGCGCACAGGCTCGCGCCGTACGGCAAGAAGCTCATCGACCTCACGCCTGCCGCCATCGGCCCGTTCGTCGTCCCGCCGGTCAACCTGGAGCAGCAGCTGGACGCGGGCGCCGACAACCTCAACATGGTCACCTGCGGTGGCCAGGCCACCATCCCCATGGTCGCGGCCGTGTCCGCCGTGACGCCGGTCCATTACGCCGAGATCGTGGCCTCCATCGCCTCGAAGTCGGCGGGTCCCGGCACCCGGGCCAACATCGACGAGTTCACCGAGACCACCTCGCACGCCATCGAGAACGTCGGCGGCGCGGCCCGCGGCAAGGCGATCATCGTCCTCAACCCTGCCGAACCCCCGCTGATCATGCGAGACACCGTCTTCTGCCTCATCGGGGACGCGGACCACGACGCCATCCGGGCCTCAGTCAAGGACATGGCGGCGCGGGTCGCGCAGTACGTGCCGGGCTACCGCCTCAAGCAGGAGGTGCAGTTCACCCCGATCGTGGAAGGCGAGCCCGTGCACACCCTGCTCCCCGAGGGCGCGGGCCCGGTGACCACCCGTGTCTCGGTGTTCCTCGAAGTCGAGGGCGCCGCCCACTACCTGCCCGCCTACGCCGGAAACCTCGACATCATGACCTCGGCCGCCCTGCGCACCGCCGAGTCGATCGCCCGGCACAGCACCACCGTCACCGCGGAGGCCAGCCGATGACTCACCAGCTCTACATCCAGGACGTGACCCTGCGGGACGGCATGCACGCCATCCGGCACCGCATCGATCCTGCCGACGTGGCCCGCATCGCGGCCGCCCTCGACGCGGCCGGCGTCGACGCCATCGAGGTCGCCCACGGCGACGGCTTGGCAGGCGGCTCCCTGAACTACGGCCCGGGCAGCCACACCGACTGGGAGTGGATCGAGGCCGCGGCGGACGCGATCGACAACGCCGTCCTCACCACGCTCCTTCTCCCCGGCATCGGCACCATCGCCGAACTGGAGCGCGCCCACGCCCTCGGTGTCCGTTCGGTGCGGATCGCCACGCACTGCACCGAGGCCGACATCTCGGCCCAGCACATCGCCAAGGCGCGCGAGCTGGGCATGGACGTCTCGGGCTTCCTGATGATGAGCCACATGGCCGAGGCGCCCCAACTCGCCGCGCAGGCAAGGCTGATGGAGTCCTACGGCGCCCAGTGCGTCTACGTCACCGACTCCGGCGGCCGCCTCACCCTGGACGGCGTACGCGAACGGGTCCGCGCCTACCGCGACGTACTCGACGAGAGCACTCAGATCGGCATCCACGCGCACGAGAACCTCTCCCTGTCGGTCGCCAACAGTGTCGTCGCCGTCGAGGAGGGCGTCACCCGCGTCGACGCCTCCTTGGCCGGACAAGGAGCGGGTGCCGGAAACTGCCCGATCGAGGCGTTCATCGCCGTGGCGAACATCCAGGGCTGGAAGCACGGCTGCGACCTGTTCGCCCTCCAGGACGCTGCCGACGACCTGGTCCGCCCTCTGCGCGACCGCCCCGTACAGGTCGACCGCGAGACGCTCACCCTCGGCTACGGCGGCGTCTACTCCTCCTTCCTGCGCCACGCGGAGATCGCCGCCGAGCGCTACGGCGTCGACGCCCGCACCCTTCTGCTGGAAGTCGGCCGGCGCGGCCTGGTGGGAGGCCAGGAGGACATGATCGTGGACATCGCACTCGACTTGATGTCCAACCGGGCTACCGGGCCCGTGAACTGACACACAGTAAGGAGGAAGCCCATGGGTGAACGTCTGCCCATACGGATCCCGATCGGCGGAGACGAACTGGACGCCTGGTGGTACGCCCCCGAAGGCGTCGACGGACCCGCCCCCTGCGTCGTCCTGGCGCACGGTTTCGGCGGCATCAAGGAGATGCGGCTCGCAGCCTACGCCGAGCGGTTCGCCGCCGAGGGGCTCGGCGCCCTGGTCTTCGACTACCGGTCCTTCGGCGAGTCCAGCGGGCGTCCGCGCAACCTGCTCGAGATCAAGCGGCTGGTCGCCGACTATCACGCCGCCGTCTCCGCGGCGAGGTCCCGTCCTGAGGTCGACTCCAGGCGTGTCGCTGTGTGGGGCAGCTCCATGTCCGGCGGCACCGTGGTGCTGGTCGCCGCGGAGGACCCGAGCATCGCCGCAGTGGTGTCGCAGGCGCCCCTCGCCGACGGCCGGGCCGCGCTGGTGCACATGGTGAAGAGGTCGGCGACCCATGTGCTGGGCCTGGGCGTGGCGGGCGTCCGGGACGCCCTCGGGGCTCGCCTCGGCCGTGAGCCGTACACCGTGAAGGCCGTGGGCCGCCGCGGTGAGCAGGGCGCCGTGCTGGCCACTGCGGACGCCTACGAGGGAATGCTGCGCCTCCTTCCGGCGGACGTGCCCTACGACAACGAGGTCAGCGCGCGCGTGATCCTGTCGCTGCCCTTCTTCCGCGCCGTCGTGGCCGCCCCCCGGCTCACCTGCCCCCTGCTGGTCCAGGTGATGGACCACGACGACCTCACGCCGCCGGGCCCCGCTGCCGCTCTCGCGGCCGCGGCTCCGCACGGCAAGCTGCTCGCCTACCCCGGCGGCCATTGGGACCCCTACGTCGGGGAGGGCTTCGACCAGCTGGTTCCCGACCAGATCGCCTTCCTCAAGCGGACTCTCGGGGCTCCAGCCGTTCGGTGACGGTGCGGCGCACCCTCACCGGCGCGTCGGCGGGGACCGCTCCCTCGCCGGCGCCGGTGTCGTACGCACTCGGTGCGATCTGCCTGATCAAGTCGCCCTCGCGTCAGCACCGCGCACTGTCGGGACTGCCGCAGCGGCTGGCCACACTGGCTGATCCGCGGCACCGGCGCGGGAAGCGTCACCCGTTCGTGAGCGTGCTGCTGATCGCGTGCTCGGCCGTACTGGTCGGGCCCCTCGTTCGCCGTGATCGGCCAGTGGGCCAAGAACGCTCCGCAGGAGGCTCTCGCCCGGCTCGGTGCCCGCACCACCAGCGTGTTCGCCGTCCGCGTTGCGCCGAGCCCGGCGACCGTCCGCCGGATCATCAACACCACCTGTCCCGGCGGCCTGGCCGACCTGCTCGGCGCCGACCCGGCCGGGTCCGACACCCCGGCCGTGGACGGCAAGAGCACCCGCGGCTCGTGCAGCGGCGACAGCCCGGCCGCACATCTGCCGGCCGCTGTGACCTGTGCCATGACGGCCGTCACCCAGCTGCGAGTGCCGGACAAGACCAACGAAATCACCTGCTTCGCGGCCCCGTTAGAGCCCTACAACCTGACCGGCGTGAGGTGACCGCCGACGCCCTGCACACCCAGCGCGCACACGCCCACTTCCTCGTCGAGCAGAAGGACGCGCACTATGCCTTCCCCGTCAAGAAGAACCAGCCGATCCCTTATGCGCAGCTCAAGACACTGCCCTGGGACAAGGCGACGGCGAAGTTCTACGACCGGTCCCACGGCAACGGGCGGTTGGAGACCCGCGTCATGCGACTGCTTGCGAGTAGTGCATTGACAAGCCGAGACAGCAAACTGATGATGTAATCAGTCATGCGGAGATAGTCAGAAAGTGGGTCTCGTCCCGCTTGCCCGCCACTCCGTGGTGGCCTATTTATGGCGATACATGAAGTATTACCGCCCACGCCCAAGGAGAGGCGCCATGAGCGAGACTGACCTGCACGCCAAGTTCCAGCAGTTCCCCGATGCGGTCCGCGAGAAGGTCGAGACCGCCCTGTTGGACGCGAAGATCGCTCTCAAGGTCAAGGCCGCCGAGATCCTCGTCGACAAGGCGGAGATGACCGAACACGCGGTCACCACCGCCGGCCGGATCGGCGCCAAGAGCGGTGAGGTGTCCGAGCTGACGACGATCCTGCCGCTGAAGCCGAACGGCGCGGCGCACCTGCGGAAGTTCTTCCGGCTGATCGGGGGGAACCTGGCGGGCGCCGGTCAGGTCGGCACCCTGCACAACATGCGGTTCGTGTTCCTCGAGAACGACACGAAGCTGCTGTTCGCGACCGCCTTCGACGGCGAGTGGGACCCCTACATCGACGACTTCGCCACCAAGATCCCCGAGATGATGGACTACCTCTTCAGCAACGTCGAGGGCTGGCCCGGCATCACCTCGCCGGACGTGAAGGACTTCATCGTCAAGTACCAGATCCCGGCGGAGGCGTGGTTCGTCGCCCACCCGGGCCTCACCGTCGCGGAGGGCCACCGGCTCAAGCGGCAGGAGGCCGCCGTGCAGCGGTTCCTGTCGGACCTGAACTGAAGGCAGGCACACCATGCCTTCCCCACTGTTCGGGCGGCTGCGCCGCCAGCCCACCCTGGACCTCGACGACATCCAGGCGACCCTGCTGCGGGCCCGGCCCGAGCCCTACTTCGGCACCCACGCGATCCTGGAGATCACCGAACCGGCCGCGGGCAGGGAACTGCTGCGCCGACTGGCGCCGCGGGTGACCTCGGCGGCGCGCTGGGACGAACCGCAGCCGTCCTGGCTGGCCCTCGCCCTCAGCTACCAGGGTCTGGTCGCACTGGGGCTGCCGGAGACCTCACTGGCCTCCTTCCCGGCCAACTTCCGCGCCGGGATGGCGGCCCGCGCCGAGCGGCTGCGGGACACCGGCGTGAACGCGCCGGACCGCTGGGAGTTCCCCTTCGGCACCCCGCGCGTGCATGTCGCCGTCACGGTGTTCGCCGCGAGCGAGGACGACTGGCGGGCCGAAGTCGCCGCCTACGAAAAGGAACTGGGCGAGGTCCCTGGCGTACGGCTGCTGTCGCACCAGGACTTCGCGGCCGACGGGTTCAACGTCTTCGGCTACCGGGACGGTTTCAGCCAGCCGGTGGTCGAGGGCAGTGGCGCCGAACCCCTGCCCGGCGACGGACGGCCCATCAAGGCCGGTGAGTTCGTCCTCGGCTACCCGAGCGAGACCGGTGTGCCGCTGCCCGTACCGGCTCCGGACGTCCTGGGCCGCAACGGCACGTACGTCGTCTTCCGCAAGTACCACTCCCACGTCGCCGCCTTCAACAAGTGGCTGCACGACAACGCCGCCACCGAGGCCGAACGCGAGCTGTTGGCAGCCAAGTTGGTCGGCCGCTGGCGCAGCGGTGCACCTCTCGCCCTGACCCCGGAACGCGACACCCCCGCCATCGGCGAGGACCCGAACCGGATCAACGACTTCGACTACTCCGCCGACCCGCGCGGACTGCGCACCCCGCTCGGCTCCCACATCCGCCGGATGAACCCGCGTGACACCAAGCTGACGGTCCTCACCGACGTCAACATCCGCCGCATCATCCGGCGCGGCACCTCCTACGGCACTCCCCTGCCCCCCGACCGCCTCAAGGACGACGGCCGGCCGCGCGGCCTGGACTTCATCGCCCTCGGCGCCCGCGCCATCGACAACGTCGAGTTCCTGCAGAGCGAGTGGGTCGGTTCCGGCAACTTCATGGGCCTGGGCAAGGAGAAGGACCCGATGATCTCGCTCCAGGACAAGGGCGCCTACTTCACCGTGCCCGGGACCCCGCCGCGCCGGGTGCAGAACATCCAGTCCTTCAACACCCTGCTCGGCGGCGAGTACTTCTTCATGCCGAGTCTGTCCGCCATCCGCTGGCTCGGCAGCATCTGACTCCCACCCCTTGCGCGAGGCCGCCATGACCACACCCCGCTCGTACGTCCGCTACAGCCCCGACCTCGAACAGCCCTTCCCCGACGAGGAGGAACTGGTCCGTCAGGTCGTCGCGGCCATGGGCAAGGCCAACCAGCAGGTCGCCGACAAACACCGTCACGGCCTGCGCGACGCCCACGCGAAGAGCCACGGCGTCCTCGCCGGTGAGCTGCGCATCCAGTCCGGCCTCCCGGCGCACCTCGCCCAGGGCCTCTTCGCCGCACCGGCCACGTACCCGGTGATCGTCCGCTTCTCCTCCGCCCCCGGCGACCTGCGCTCCGACCAGGTGCCCGTCCAGCGCGGCCTCGCGATGAAGGTGATCGGCGCCCCCGGGTCCCGTGCCCTCGACGACGGCTTCACCACCCAGGACTTCCTCCTCGTCAACCACTCCACCCTGCCCTTCGGCAACATCGCCGAGTACGCCAAACTCCAGGGCATCCTGGAGAAACAGCCCGGCCAGAGCGACCAGCAGCTCCAGCTCACCGGCGCGGCCGCCCGAGTGGCCGCCAAGGCCCTCACGCGCGTCGGACGTCCGCTGCCGCCCGCCGTCGAGACCCTGGCCGCCGCCAACGACCACATCCTCGGCGAGACCTTTCATTCCATGGCCGCGCTGCGCTACGGCGACCACGTGGCGAAGATGTCCGCCGCGCCCCGCTCGGCGAACGTCAGGGCCCTCACCGGCAGCCACGTCGACAAGACGGCGGGCGAGTCGGCTCTGCGCGACCTCGTCGTCGACTTCTTCGCGGACAACAGCGCCGAGTACGACATCCGCGCCCAGCTGTGCACGGACATCGACCGGATGCCGGTGGAGGACGCCTCGGTCCTGTGGCCCGAGGAACTGTCACCGCACCAGACCGTGGCCGTGCTGCATCTGCCCGCCCAGGACGCCTACAGCGACGCCCGCCGCCGCTACGCCGACGACGTCCTTTCCTTCAGCCCCTGGCACGCCCTGGAGGCCCACCGCCCGCTGGGCTCGATCATGCGCTCCCGCCGCGCCGCGTACCCCGCGTCCAGTGACTTCCGGCACCGCTTCAACGGCATCGAGCCGCAGGAGCCGTCCGACATCAAGGAGCTGCCCGCCTGACCAGGTCCCGACCGACCCCGGATGCGGCCGCGGGTCGGTCGGGACTCGCGTGCCAGAATGGAGAAGTCCCTTCTCCGCGCTGTCTTCTTCGAGGTTCCTTTCGTGTCCCAGCCCGTCGGCCGTGTGCCCCAGCGACGCAACGCGCGGTCCAACCGGGCCCGCATCCTGGCCACCGCCCGCCAGGAGCTCGGGCGGAATCCCGACATCACCCTGGAGGAACTCGCCCGCGCCGCCGGTGTCGTACGGCGCACGCTGTTCGGGCACTTCCCCGGCCGGGCGGCGCTTCTGGATGCACTGGCCGAGGAGGCCGCCGAGGCGCTCCAGGCCGCCGTCGCGGTCGGCGCGGAGGCGACGGAACCGGCGGACCGGGCGCTCGCTCACTTCACGTTGGCGCTCTGGCCCGTGGGAGATCGCTACCGGATGCTCCTGGCGCTGGCCCGACGGGACCTCGGCATGGACCGTGTCGCCGGGATCCTGGAGCCCGCCCGGGTCAGGGTCACGGCCATCCTGGAGCAGGGACAGCAGGACGGGATCTTCCACTCCCAGCTGCAGGCCCCGGTGCTGAGCGCCGGTCTTGAGGCGATGACGGTCGCCCTGCTGGAAGAGGTCAACACCGGGGTGCTGGAGGACGACGGCACCCGGGTGGCCGTCACCACGCTCATCGCGGCAGGCGTTCCGGAGAAGCGGGCGCAGATCGTCGTCGACGAGGTGGCCGCCGCACAGGATGTCCCTGCTTGCTGAGCCGCGACACGCACCCGAGAGTCCGGGCTGTTGGCCTGGCCGGCCGCCAGGCGGGTGGGTGACACGCGCACGGTGAGCATCCGTCCATCAGGTGCGCCTGGAGCTGGCATCCCGGTGTCCCTGGAGGTTCGCCGGCCCATGGTGTGAGAGCGCCACAGCCTCTCGGCAGTGCGGCACTCGTCGCCCCCTGACACTCGGCTCTGCGTCCAGGTGCCTCTCGCCGTACATTGCTCATGTGGGGATCGACGTCGACATCTTCCTGCGTGATCTTGCCCGAGGGCTCAGGCCCCGCTCGGACGAGCTGACGGACGCCGTGCTTCGGGAGATATCGCACGACGTTCCCTGGGTGTGGGAGCACGAGGACACCGCCGTCGTGGCGTCGGCAGCCGTCTCCCAGCATGTCACCGCCGCGCTGGACATCAACGAGTACAGCCTCGACGCGGCCTCGCTAGCGGTCCCGCCCGCCGATATCGAGGCCGCTCGCGTGCTCGCGCGGCACGGAGTGCCGCTCAACGATTTCCTGCGCGCGTTCAGGCTGGGCCATGCGAGCCTCCACCGCATCGTCTGCGAGGAGGTCTCCCGGCTGGCCGCGGACGATGGCCTGGCCGGCGAAGCGGTGATCACTTTGAACGCACAGAGTTTCACGTACATGGACCGCGTCGCGGAAGAGGCCGTGGTGGCGCACCAGGAGCAGCGCGACCGCTGGCTGCAGCGTCGGCTGGTGGTGGTCAACGAGGCGAGCCGACGGGTCGGGGCCACACTCGACATCACCCGAACCGCGCAGGAACTGGCGGATGTGGGCACCGAATACCTCGCCGACCTGGTCACCGTCGACCTGCTCGACGCCCTGCTCCCGGGCAGGGCCCCACGACCGGCCACCGGCCGGCTGGTGCTGCGCCGGATCGCCCAGCGGTCCGCCCTGGACGACTGCCCGGACTCCGCGTTCCCGTTGGGGCAGGCCCACACCTTCCCCGAGGGGTCGGAGCCCGGCCGCGTGCTGGCCACCGGGCAGCCCATCCGGTACGGCATCACCGCCGCACAGGTCCCGCAGTGGATGGCACAGTCCGCGGTCCAACGGGAGGCCCTGCGTGCCTTCGGCGTCCATTCGATGCTGCTGGTGCCGCTGTGGGCTCACGGTGGGCCACTGGGCCTGGTGCAGTTCTTCCGGCACCGCACCACCGCCGCCTTCGACGAGGAGGAACTGCTCCTGGCCCAGGAGATCGCCTCGCGAGCCGCGATCCACCTCGACAACGCCAAGCGCTACACCCGCGAGCGTGACACCGCCCTCACCCTCCAGCGCAGTCTGCTGCCGGAGCCGGTGGCGGAACAGTGCGCGGTCGGGACGGCCTCCCGTTACCTGCCCGCCGAGTCCGGCGTGGGAGGCGACTGGTACGACGTGATCCCGCTCTCCGGAGCCCGTGTCGCACTCGTCGTCGGCGACGTGGTCGGCCGGGGCCTGCACGCCTGCGCCACCATGGGCCGGCTACGGACGGCCGTGCGCACCCTCGCGGACATCGATCTCATGCCCGATGAACTGCTGACCCATCTGGACGACGTGGTGATCCGGCTCCAGCGCGAGGAGACGCGGGGTTCGGACGAGATGAGCGCCACCTGCCTGTACGCGGTCTATGACCCGGTCTCCCGCCTGTGCTCAGTGGCCAGCGCCGGGCACCCGTTGCCGGCCCTGGTCTCTCCCGCGACGGTCGGCACCGGTGCGGCCGCACGTGAAGTCGTCTTCCCGGAGCTGCCGATCGGCCCGCCTCTGGGGCTGGGCGGGCTACCTTTCGAGACGGCCCAGTTCGAAGTGACGGAAGGCAGTCTGCTGGTCCTGTACACGGACGGCCTCATCGAAAGCCTCATCCGTGACGTGGACGCCGGGCTGGCGCTGCTGGCGGACGTCCTCGCCCGGGCGCCGGCCTCGTTGGAGGAGACCTGCGACGCGCTGCTGTCCGCGCTGCTCCCCACCAGCCCGGCCGACGACGTCGCCCTCCTGGTGGCCCGCACCCGGACGCTGGATGCCGGCCACGTCGCCACGTGGGATCTGCCCTCCGATCCGGCGGTGGTGGCCACCGCCCGTGAGCGTGCGTCGGACTCGTTGGCCGCATGGGGCCTGGAGGAGCTGGACTTCGCCACAAAGCTCATGGTCAGCGAACTGGTCACGAACGCGATCCGTTATGGAAAGGATCCGGTTCAGCTGCGGATGATCTACCAGTCGACACTGATGTGCGAAGTCGCCGACGGGAGCAGCACGGCCCCGCATCTGCGCCGGGCCCGTGTCTACGACGAGGGCGGCCGCGGTCTGCTGCTGGTCGCTCAGCTGGCCGAACGCTGGGGCACGCGGCATGGCCGCGAAGGCAAGGTCATCTGGGCCGAGCAGGCCCTGCCCGCCGCTGCGAGAGGGGGTGTCGCCCATGCACCGCAGTGAGTCCGCGAGGCTCTCACCGAGGAAGCCCGCGAATCCCCGCCGGGCGCCGTAGGGGACCGCCACAGGACACGTGGAGGCGCCCAGGGCTGCTGGAAGCGTTCCGAGACGACCGGAACACGGGTCGAGTCGGCGGGTCCATTACGGGAAGCCGATGGTGAAGCATCGGCTGATCTTGGTGTTCTCAGAGTCGCTCAATGAGGGGATCGCCGTGCTCAGTATGGAAGGCGGCCGCAAGGCAGAGCAGCCACGGGCAGAACGTCTCGCCTGCGCCGGAGCCGAAACCGCTCGCGGCCAGTGATCATCAGCAGCGGACCGCCGCCCGAGTATCAGCGGAAGGAGAAGTGCTCGGCGTGCATGCGCTCCCGGGCCTGGCTGTGGAGGTCACGGCTGAGTTCTTCAACTATGGCGGCGGGGCCGCACAGGAAGACGTGCAGGTAGCGTATGCCTCGGGTCATAGCGTGTAGTTCCAGTCGCCGTGCCACCCCTGGCGGTGCAGGGGCACGGCAGCCTTCTGCCGGTCGCCGATCTGGACTCCGGCCTTGGAGGCAGTGCTCAGGGGGCCAGGATGAGGCGGATCGGATCCCCGATCTTGTGTGTCAGCCGGTGGACAGCCTTGTCGGCCTCGGCCAGCGGGATGTGATCGGTGATGGAGGGCGCCAGGTCCAGTCGGCCGCTGGAGGTTAGCCGAATCAACTGGTAGACGTGATCGAACGACGAGCCGTAATGGCCCAACACCCGCTTGTTGAGGGCATTGAAGGTGAGCCGCTCAGAGAGCGTCAGCGGTGCGGTCGTGATGCCCACCAGAACAAGGGAACCATGATCACCGAGCATGGGTGACGCCTGTTCCCGAACGGCGGGCACACCGGCGAAGTCGAACGCGTAGTCGAGGCCGCGGCCTCCGGTTGCACGCAGCATCGCCGCCGCGAAGTCCTCGTCGGCGGAGTCGAGCGCGAGGTCGGCGCCGAAGGCGAGGGCACGCTCACGGGCGCTGGGCGGCGGGTCCACGGCGATGATCGGGGAGGCACCCATCATCCGCGCGAGCCGTACCGCGTGCGCGCCGACCCCGCCCACGCCCCAGATGCCGACTGCCTGCGCGGGCCGTACCGACACAGTGTCCGTCAGCGCGGCATACGAGGTGGAGACCGCGTCGGGGATGATCGCCGCCTGGTCGAAGGGCAGGTCGTCCGGGATGGGCACGACGGTGTCCTCGCGTGCGATCGTGTACTGCGCCCAGCCTCCGTCGTAGTCCACCCCACGACCGCGGAACTGGCTGCATGTTCCTCGCCGACCGCAGCCCTCACACATGCCACACGGTTGTCCAGCTTGGAGGGCGACACGGGTACCGACGGCCAGGTTCCGGGTGAGGCCGGGGCCGAGAGTGTGGATGACCCCGGCGTTCTCGTGGCCGAGGGTGAGCACGTCAGTGCCCTCGTGCAGTGGGGCGATGCTCCCGTCGATCAGGTGCAGGTCGGACAGGCACACGCCCGCCGCTTTCACCTCGACGAGCACCTCACCCGGGCCGGGCTCGGGGATCGGGATCTCTTCCAGGGAGAACTTCTTCGTCTTCAGGTTGAGCCGTCCGGCCAGCATGGTGTCCATCGGTGTCTGCCTTCTTGGTAGATGCGTCTGCGAACTCAGGCAAAAACGTCCTGCTGGTAGCGGCCCGCCGCTTCCAGCCCGGCAAGCCACGCACGGGAGGTGTCGGCGTCGCTGCCGGTGCGCTCCTGGTGGATCGCGACGAGCGCGTCCCGTACGGCCGGCGCCATGAAGCGGCCATCACCGCATACGTAGAGGTAGGCGCCGTTCTCCACGGACTCCCACACGGTGTCGGCCGCGAGGGCCAAGGCGTCCTGGACGTAGCGGGCCGGATGGTCGGGAACCGCCGAGAAGGCGGTGTGGATCCGGGCGACACCGGCCTTCGCCCAGGTCTCCCACTCCTCCCGGTAGAACCAGTCGTGCTCGGGATGCCGGCATCCGACGAACACCTGGGACAGGCCGATCGCCGTTCCGGCCGCGTGCTGCCAGGCACGTTCCTCCAGGAAGCCGCGCAAGGGCGCGATGCCCGTGCCGGGTCCGATGAGAATGAGCGGTACGGCCGGGTCGGCCGGCAGCGCGAAGGGCGGCGACGGGGCGCGGACGTAGCCGTACACGACATCCCCGGGCTGCAACCGCCCGAGGTACTGGGAGCACAGACCCCGGTATTCGCCCTCGCCCTCGCCCGCGAGGGCGGGCCCTTCAACCATTCCTACGGTGAGGCGCACGTGGTGCGGTTCGGCGAGGCAGGACGAGGAGATGGAGTAGAAGCGGGGCCGGATGGGGCCGACCATCTCCAGGAAGACGGCGGGCGGGAGTTCGACCGCGGGACAGCGTTCCAGCAGAGTCAGCACGGAGACGCGCTTTGCGAGGATTCCCTCGGCGTACTTCTCCTCCGCCTGCTCCAGCTGCTGCCGGGTGGTGGGGCAGCGGGTGTGCTCGGCCAGCGTTCGCAGGTGGTCGCGGGCGGCCACTTCCTGGAGCTCCAGGAAGTCGGTGAACAGCAGCTCCGCCGTGATCGGGACATCGACGGGCAGGTGCGTCCGGCCGGTGGAACTGATCCGGAGGACCTGGTCGTGGGCCAGGCTCAGCCTGGTCAGGGCGCGGGTGACCAGTTCCGGAGCGTTCTTCGCGAAGACCGCGAGGTGGTTCCCGGTGCCGTAGCCGACCCCGGCAGGCAGCTCCAGAGTGATGGACTTCGCCGGGGCGCGGGGCGCGGTGAGGTCGAAGTCCCACAAGCCGGTGGGGTCTTTGACGAGGTCCTCAGTGGCCACCACGGTCAGCGGGTGGGCCTGGCTGGAGACGATCGAAGGACGGATGTCGGCCTCGGTGAGGAGGTCGACCTCGAAGCCCGGTGCGCTCTCGTCGGTGGTGTCGGCGGCGTACTCCTCGGCCAGGGCCGCCCACAGGGTGTCGGTCCAGGCCCGCGCCATGCCGTCGAAGTCCCCCGAGGCGTCGGCCTCACCACGGGCGACCAGGGAGGTGGCCCCGGCCGCAAGCAACGCGGCTTCGGCCCGCCGCGGGAACACCTGGTAGGTGTCCCACTGGGTGTTGCCGGTTCCGAGAACGGCCAGTCGTACGCCGGACAGCGCGCCCTCGGGCAGCCCCTGAGCGAGGACGTCGTCGAACTTCTGGGCGTTGTCGGGGGCTTTGCCGTTGTAGCTGGCGGTGACAACGATCAGCGCGCCCTCCGTGGGCAGGTGGCCGGCGAGGTCGTCGAGGGTGCTGAGGGACGTCGCGAAGCCGGCCCGACCGGCCCGGTCGGCGATGGTGCGGGCCAGGTCCTCGGAGCTGCCGAGGCTGGAGCCGTAGGCGACGGCCAGGTTCACACCCACGGTGTGCAGGGCCTCGGCCTCCGGCTCGGGCTGCGGCGACTGCACCGCGGCCGGACGCCGGTTGCGGGGCTGCCGGGTCTGCAGCCGCAGCGTGAAGCCGGACGGCTTGTACGTGAGCGCCTCCTCGACATGCAGCCGGTAGTCGCTCGGGGCGGAGACAGCGAACCGTCGCCGGACGAGCGCGAGGGCGAGCCGGGCCTCGGTCAGCGCGAACTGCCGCCCGATGCAGGCACGTTCACCTGTGCCGAAGGGGCGGTAGGCGTACGGGTGGTGCTGGGCCTTGTTCTCGGGCAGCCACCGGTCGATGTCGAACTCGTACGGTCGCTCCCATGCTTTGGGGTGGGTGTGGAGGAGAGGGAAGAGCAGACTGACCTTCTGGCCCCTGCGCACCGGGTGGCCGCCTAGCTCGGTGTCCTCCAGCGGTGCCTTGCTGATGGCCGGGACGGGAGCCCACAGCCGGAGCGTCTCACTGAGGATGCGCGGGATCACGTCCAACCGCATGACGGTCTCGTAGTCGGGAGGGCCGTCTTCCGGCAGTAGCTGGTCGACCTCGTCGTACGCCTGGGCCAGGACGTAAGGGTTGCGCATCAGCAGCTACAGGGCGAAGGACAGCAGGCCGCTGGTGGCCTCATGGCCGGCGATGAGGAACGTCAAGGTCTGATCGCGCACGTTCGCGTCGTCGAGCCGCCGCCCGGTGACCGGGTCCGTCGCCTCCATCATGAGGCCGAGGAGGTCGTCCCGGCCGGTCTCGCCCGAGCGGCGGCGCTGCTCGATCACCCGGTCGACCAGCTGCCGCATCTGGCGGATGCTCTGCTGGTACGTCCGATCCTCCACGAGTCGCAGCCGGGTGACCAGCGGCATGTGACGGGTGCGGTTCATCACCTCTGTCAGGGCGCGCAACATCGCCTGGAGAAAGGGGTCCAGCTCCTCGCTGCGGAACGAGTCGAACCGGTGCCCGAACCCGCACAGTCCAATGGTGTCCAGAGTCAACCGGGTCATGTCGTCGGACACGTTGACGGGACGCGCCCCGGCCGCCTCCCATGTGCGCACCAACTCCTGGGCGACGTCGAGCATCTGTGGGAAGTACGCCTTCATGGACCGCTGGCTGAAGGCAGGGGTCAGGATGCGGTGCGCCTGACCCCAGACCTCCTCGTCGTCCCGGGCCGTGAAGAGCCCTGATCCGACGAAGTCCCGCAGGTGGGACAGCGGTGGCGCGATCACCTTCCCGAAACGGGCTTCGTCGCACACCTCGGCCGCGAGGTCCGGGTCGGCGACGAAGACCTGCTCAAGACCCCCGATCTCCATGGAGAGGACGCCCTCCGGGTAGTGGCGGCCCACTTCGGTGATGTACTGGATCGGACGGTCCGGCGGGATCTGTGGGGTGTTGCCCACGAGAGGGATGCCGCGTGGTGCCGGGATCGCGGGGGTGCCGTTCATCGGTGACTCCTGCGGACGGCGGTGCCGTCGCGGTTCAGGGCGTGTCCTACGCCGACTGGTTGCTTGCCGCCCGGGCACGCTGGACCAAAGCGTACGAGCGGGTCGTCTGGCGCATGACGAGGGTCTGCAGGGCGAGTTGCAGCCCCCGGTCGACATCGGCTCCCACCTGGAGCCAGAAGTCGCAGGCATGGTCGGAGTAGGCCTCCGGGTGGCGCAGCACCAACTGGTCGTAGCGTTCCGCCGCCCGGTCCCGCCACGGCTGAGCCTCCTGGTAACGGCCGGCGGCGCGCAGGGCGAGTGCCAGGTGGGAGGCGTACTCGGGGTCGTCACTCGTCTCCGCCAGGGGACGCAGGCGGTCGGCGGCTGCATCGGCGTCTCCGCACAGGAGTTCCACCTCGGCGAGGTGACCGATGGCAGGGGCGTAACCGGGCACTCGGCGTCGGGCGGCGTCGAACGCTTCGCGGGCCGCGGGCAGTTCCCCATCGCGCAACCACATCACCCCGCGCCGGAAGTCCAGTTGGGCGAGAGGGAAAGGCGAGACACCCCGGTAGGCGTTCCGGGCCTCCTGGAAGACGTGCACCGCCTCCGCGATGTTGCCGCTTTCCGCATGGAGGACGGCGAGGGCGCTCAGCATGGCGAAGTCCGACCGGCGCGGGGCTGCCTCCCTCAGCAGAAGGTGAGCCTCGCCGTAGCAGCCGACCGCCTGCATGATCGCCGCTCGTTCCGCGGCCAGGTCGTCCGGTCGCGCGCCTGCTCGGTCCGCAGCGTCGAGGTCGGACATGGCCTCTGCGAATCGGTGCAGGGTCGCCCGGGCCCGGGCCCGGGCCGACAGCGCGGTGGAGCTGTCGGGCGCGTTCTCCACCAACCGGTCGGCGAGTTGCGCGGCCTGCTCGTAGTCGGCGACGCGCCCCAGGAAGTGTCCGCGCAGAGTGAGGAGATCCACGAGCACGGACTGCTGCGCGACGGCGAAGTGGGCGGCGGGACCCGTCAGCCGTGCTTGGACCGCCAACCCGTCGATCTGCGCGGAGAGGTTGGTCAGGGCCAGCGTGCCGTCCGTGGTACGCGGCTTGTGTCGGTCCGTGGTGGTCCCGGTCATGCCGCTGCCTCCTCGGGAGGCGCCATGAGGGCGGCGAACACGGTCATCAGGTCCGGAGGGGTCGGGTTGGGGGACACGAGATAGGGGAATTCGTGCGTCGCCGGCTGGGTCGCCTGATCGACGCCGTCGCTGATGCGGTTTCCGTCGACTCCGTTCACCAGGAGCGTGAAGAGGGTGTCCACGATGTCGTCGTTGGGCGCGCGGCCACCGCAGGTGGTGTGCTCACGTCCGGCGAGCAGGGCGGTCTCGATCTCGAAGCAGCCGTTCTCGGAGAACGGCTTGGAGACGTCCACGACGAGGAAGTCCGCCAGGAGCAGGTCGGTCAGCGGGTGCGCGCCTTGTTCGTCCAGAGGCCAAACGGTCTCGCCGGCGAGGCGGTCGAAGTAGGCCAGGTTGGCGTTGAACCGGGCCCGGTAGGCGCCCTCGTAGTCCTGCCGGACGGCGAAGGCGTCCTCCTCGTTGTAGAGGTCGCGGATCTCCAGGTCGCTGTTGACGGGGTCGAACTTCTTGCTCGCCAGGATGACGTTCTTGATCTCCGGTCGGCCCATGCGCTCCAGCCGGGTCGGCCGCCCGCCCGAGATGACGGTCTCGCCGACGACACCGAACAGAGGACCACTGTCCGATCCGAAGACTGCCTCGGGGTCGACCTCGACGACGATGCTCAGGACGTTCATGCCTTCGAGGATGTTGGTCGCGCCCTCGGGCCGGAAGGCCAACTTCTCGGTGGCATCGGATGCGAGGACACCCTTGAGATTGATGAAGAACGGGTCGAGCCGCGGCCCGGCGAAGATGCGCACCCCGGCCGTCTCGGTGGGCTTCTCGTCGCCGACCTGGAAGAGGATCTGCTCACCGCTGGGCAGGGTGCACGTGCCGTTCTGCACCGGATGCTCGCTGCCCGGGGCCTCGCCGGGGGCGGCGAAGGTGAAGTCGAGGCTGTACTCGGCCTCACCGACGGTGAAGGCCCGGTCGGCCGGTGTGACCGGGCGCGCCCGGAACCGGTAGGCCAGCGCGTCGGAGAACAGCGCCGTCGGTGCGGCGGCCGGGAACACGTCGAGCACCAGGACCAGGCGGCCGGGGCGGTCCGGGCTGGGGAAGGCGTAGACGTCCGCGACGTCGGACGCGGGGTCGAAAAGGATGCGCGGTCCGGAGAAGTGATCAGCCATGGTCGGCTCCTTGACAGTCAGGTGCGGGGAAGTCAGGTGTCCAGGTCGGCGAGCCAGCGCAGGGCGCTCAGACTCGGCAGGAAGCAGTACTCGCCGCCTCGGTTGACGACGAACGCCGGCAGCCCCTGGAAGCGGCGGCGGATCGGTTTGTTGGGGTGGAGGAGGCCGGAATCGGGTTTTGGCCTCCGGTGTACGGGGCTCAGGCGCCCACGGTCTCGGTCTGCTCCTCGGTCGTCTGCTCCGCTTCTTCCGCGCTGTGCTTGGCGGTGTGCTTGCGGCCGGGCAGGACGGCGATGACGATCAGGGTCCCGGCGGCCATGATGATGCCGCCGATGAGGCTGGTGTGGGCGATGGCGTGGGCGAAGGACTCGTGCACCGCTCCCAGCAGGGTCTGGGCCTGCTCGGCGCCGCCCTGGGGGTTCTTGGCCACCTGCTCGGCGACCGCGATGCCGCCGCCGACGGAGTCCTTGGCGGTGTCCATGGCCTCGGCCGGGAGGTGGCCGCCGACCATGTCGGTGAGCTTGTTCTTGTAGGACGTGGCCAGCAGCGAGCCGAGGATGGCGATGCCCAGGGCGCAGCCGAGTTCCAGGGCGGTGTCGTTGGCGCCGCCGGCGACGCCCAGCTCCGACTCGGGGAAGGAGCCCATGATGGTGTCGGTGGCGGGGGACAGGCTCAGGCCGATGGCGAAGCCGAGCAGCAGCAGGGGCGTGAGGAAGTCGGTGTAGGTCGAGCCCGTCTCGATCCGGGTGAGCAGGAAGACGCCCGCGGTGCCGATGACCATGCCGGTTCCGACCACGATCTTCACGCCCAGCTTCGGGGCGAGCTTGCCGGTAACCGCGGCGCCGACGAAGACCGCACCGGCCAGTGGCAGCAGGCGGATGCCGGTCTCCAGGGCGTCGTAGCCGAGGACGAACTGCAGGAACTGAGTGGAGTAGTAGATCGAGCCGAAGGTGCCGAAGAAGAAGAACAGCACTGCCATCATCGAGCCGCCGAAGGGGCGCTCGGTGAACTTGCGCACGTCCAGCATGGGGTTGGGGTGCTTCAACTCCCAGGCGACGAAGGCCAGCAGGCCTACCCCGGCGACGATGGCCGCGGTGATCGGGCCGGTGCCCCAGCCGAAGTGCGGGCCCTCGATGGTCGCGTAGACCAGGGAGCCGACCGACACGATCGACAGCAGACCGCCGACGTAGTCGATCCGGCCCATGCCCTCCGCCTTCGACGGCGGGACCAGCAGCAGCGCGCCGACGACGCCGAGGACGGCGACGGGGACGTTCATCAGGAAGGTCGAGCCCCAGGCGTGGTTCTCCAGCAGCCAGCCGGCGGCGAGCGGGCCGGCGGCGATGGCGAGGCCGGAGGTCGCGGACCAGGCGGTGATTGCCTTGGCGCGCTCGGCGCGCGGGAAGATCGCGACCAGCAGCGAGAGCGTGGCCGGCATGACGACGGCGGCACCGACGCCCATGATCGCGCGGGCTGTGATGACGAGGTTCGTCTCATCGACCAGGCCGCCCGTCACCGAACCGCCGGCGAAGATCAGCAGGCCGAGGACGAGGGCGCCGCGGCGGCTGTACTTGTCGCCGATCGCGCCGAGCACGAGCATCAGGGCGGCGTAGGGGACGGTGTAGCCGTCGATGACCCACTGCAGGTCACTGCTGGACAGCCCCAGGTCCTTGGTCATGTCGGGGGCGGCCACAACCAACGACGTGTTCGCCATGACCACGATCAGCAGGCTCAGGCACAGGACCAGCAGCGCCCACCAGCGCCGATGGTAGGGCTCCGTCATCTTCTCGACGGGCGTGTTCGGAAAGAGCGGCATTGTCAGGCTCCTCAGCAGGAGGCGAAGCGCGCGCTTCGGGGGTGCGGAATCGATAGATCGGTGCACGCGGGGCCAAGAGGGGGGCCCGGCATCAGGGGCAGCTAATTGCCCGTTGATGTGCAGACTAGTTTGTTGCCCATGGATGTGCAACTATCGAGTCGCCCTCCCCGCCTACCGGAGGTTCGACATGATCCACGCACACTTGACAGCCGCCCCGGAACGCAGCCGAACCCTGCTCACGCGCGCCCGCATCCTTGAGGCGGCCAGGCAGGAACTCGGACGCGACCCCGACAGCAGCCTCGGTGACATCGCCGAGGCGGCAGGGGTGGTGCGCCGTACGGTCTATGGCCATTTCAACGGCCGGGCCGCACTGATGGAGGGGCTGGTGGAGGAGGCCACGTGGGCCTTGCGGCAGGCGCTCGCGGTCCCGCGTGCGCCGGTGGCGGATGCCGTCACGGAGCTGGCGCGCTTCGTCCTCGCGGTGTGGCCGGTCGGAGATCGCTACCGCATCCTGCTCCGCCTCGCTCCCCAGGACCTCGGGGCCGATCGGCTCGCTGAAGTCCTGGCCCCCGCTCGGGACATGGCGGAGGCGATCATCGGCCGTGGGCAACGGCAGGGCGCCTTCCAGACCGGCATCCCCCCGGTCGTCCTGACCCGGGCGCTGGAGGGACACCTGCTAGGGCTTCTCGACTGCGTGAACAGCGGGGTCTGGAGCGACGACGGCACCGGCACCGCGACCGCCGCCCTGATCGCGATGGGCGTGGCAGGAGACAGCGCTGCGGCGTGCGTCCGCGGGCTTGTCCGGCCCGAGGGCGACGCCGCGTAGGCGCGCACTTCCCAAGCACCACTCGAAGAGGAGAACCGTGTATCAGTCCCACAGCGACGAGGAGTACGTCGGCGAGGCCTACTACGGCGACGGCTCCGTGTACGTGAGCCCTCCGACCCGGCGGCGGATGATCATCGCCGCGGCGTCCCTGGTGGCCCTGCTGGTCGGCGGAGTCGCGGTCGACCGGATCGCCGCTGTTCGCGCGGAGAGCCGTACGGCCAAGGCGTTCCAGGACGGCATGGGAACCGCCGATCGGCCGTCGGTGCACGTCAGGGGCTTTCCCGTACTGACCCAACTGGCTGCGGGCAGCCTGGACCATGTCGACCTGACCGCCCACGACATTCCGGCCGACGGCAGCACCCGGCCGCTCCCGGTGACGAAGCTGACGGTCGGGATGGACGGGCTGAAGACCTCGGGGAGCGCCGACGAGGCTCACGCGGACAGCGTCACAGCGACCGCGTTCCTGTCGTACGCGGACGTGTCGAGCGCGCTCGGCGTGCAGGTGTCACAAGGGGACGAGCCCGGCCGGGTCGACGCGACCGCGAGTCTGCCGCTCGTCGGCGACGTGACCGTGAGCGCGGCCGTCTCGGCGGCCGGCGGCAACCGCATCGCCTTCACGGACGTACGCGCGGAGCAGGGTGAACTGCTCCCGCCGCTGAAATCACTGCTCGACAAGGCTCTGGACGAGCCCATTCCGCTGCAGAACGTGCCCGAAGGGCTCCGGCTGCGGTCAGTCACCACCGGCGAGGACGGAATCGACGCCCGCTTCACAGGCCGCTCGGTCACGTTCCACCCGGACTCGTCGTCCGCGTGAGGTCAGACAGCGTCAGGCAAGGGGCGTCGGGCGACCTCGTGCGCTTCGTCCGCGGGCAGGCCCAGCATCCGCAGGACCATCTCGGCGAGGTTGACCGCGGCCTCGTCGCCGTCCACCTCGGGGCGGGCGAACCGCAGTTCCACCAGCGACAGCAGGGTGCCGCCCAGTGCGGACAGGGCGACCACGGGGTCGGCGGACGTGAAGCGGCCGGAGGCGATGCCGACCTGGAGATCACGCAGGGCGCGTCGGGCCAGTCCCTTGCCCGAGTGGATGTGCGCGAGGCCACGGCGGCGCAGGACCTGCATCAGCTCCGGGTGGGAGTCGGCCATGCGGGCACTGAGCCGAAAGCCGCCCGCGACCCGCTCCGCCGGGTCGTCGACCCCCGTCAGACGCCCGTCGAATTCCTGCCCGAACTCCTCGAGGGCGTCGACCACCGCCGTCTCGAACAACTCCGCCTTGGAGTCGAAGTGGTTGTAGAAGGAGCCGAAGCCCACGTCCGCGCGCTCGGCGATCGCCTGGATGCTCGCGCTGGTGTCGCCGCTTTCGGCGAGTATCTGCCGGGCCGCTCGCACGAGAGCTCCACGGGTCTCTGCGCGACGTCGCTCGAACCGGTTGCTGGGCGGGGCTGACGTAGACATGCGCAGAGTCTAACGGTCGCGCGATGGCGATCGCAGTGCTGATGAATTCATCATTCCCTGCGGCGAACGCCTTGACGGCGGAACTGTCACAGTTGATGATTTCCTCATTACGGCAATGTTGCTCGGAGGGCACCATGTCTGAAACACGCGTCAACGGGGACGTCGTCACGGCCCACCAGGACCTCCACAGTGAGCAGGGCGCCCTGCGCGGCGAACATCCCGGCCGCTCCCGGAACCCCGTGATCAAGGTCGCGGACCTGGCCTGGCTGGAGTTCGAGAAGCCCGACCTGGACCGGGCGGAGGTCTTCGCCCGCGACTTCGGCTTCGGCGTCGCCGCCCGCACCGCGAGCGAGCTGTGGCTACGGGGCAGCTTCTCGGGCTCGCCCTGCATGGTGATCCGGCGTGGTCGTACGTCCCGTTTCATCGGTCCGGCGTTCCGCGCCGCCGAGCGGGGTGACCTGGACCGGCTGGCCCGCGCGACGGGCAGGGACGTGCGGGACGCCGACGTTCCCGGGGGCGGCAAGGGCGTCGACCTGCTCGACCCCTCCGGCTTCCCCGTGCGGGTCGTGCACTGCGGCGAACAGCTCCCCGCCCTGCCGGAACAGCAGCCGCTGCTGCTCAACTTCGGTACGGATCACCGGCGTACCAACGCCGCCCAGCGGCCGCCGCGCGAGCCGTCCCGCATCCAGCGGCTCGGCCACGTGGTGCTGGAGACGCGGGTGTTCGGCCGGGCCCTGGACTGGTACCTGGACACCCTCGGGATGATCGTGTCCGACTTCCTGTTCCTGGACGGGCAGCGCGACCGCGGCCCGACGATGGCGTTCATCCGCTGCGACCTGGGCGGTGTGCCGGCCGACCACCACACCCTCGCGATGCATCTCGGGCCGGGCACGGGGTACGTCCACTCCGCCTACCAGGTCACCGACCTCGACTCCATAGCCGCCGGCGGCGAGTACCTCAAGGGGCGCGGATACAAGCGCAGTTGGGGCATCGGCCGGCACATCCAGGGCAGCCAGCTCTTCGACTACTGGCGCGACCCCGACCACTTCATGCTGGAGCACTTCGCCGACGGTGACCTGTTCTCCTGCGACGTCGAGCCGGGCTGGGCTCCGATGTCGACCAGCGGTCTCGCCCAGTGGGGCCCGCCCGCGACTCGTGACTTCCTCGGCGCCAGTCCCTCCCCGCAGCGGGTCCGCGATGTCATCGAGGCCCTGCGCGGCGACAACGAGATGGACCCGGCACGACTGTTCGGCCTGCTCAAGGCCGCCAACTCCTGAACCTCCGCCCGCCAATCCCCTGACAAAGGCACTGACATGAGCACCAATGTCCTGCGTACCGCCGACGGCTGGTGGGTCGTCCGCGGTGACCGGGCCGTCCCGGTCGACACCAAGGCCGTCACCACCGCCGAGCTGCTGACCGACCGTGAAGCCGTCCGTGAGGCCGCCGTCTCCGGCGAGCCGGGCACTCCGATCGCCGACCTGGTGGCGCTCTCGCCGGTCACCACGCCCTGCCGGGTGGTCGCCCAGATGGTCAACTACCGCAGCCACGCCCGCGATTCGGGCTTCACCGGCGACATCCCTCCCGCCTTCTTCCGCAAGGCGTCCGGCTCAGTCAGCGGCCCCGGCGACGCCGTCGTCCGCCCCTCCCACGTGAAGTTCCTCGACTACGAGATCGAGCTCGGCCTCGTCATGGGCGCGCCGCTGCCCGTCGGCACCGTCGTCGAGGAGCGGGACCTGCCGTCGTACGTCGCCGGACTGGTGATCACCAACGATGTCAGCGCCCGTGAGGTGCAGCTGACCAAGACGCAGTTCTACGAGAGCAAGTCGTACCCGACCTTCACGCCGACCGGTCCCTACCTGTCGTTGCTGGAGCCGGAGGACTTCGCTCATCTCCTGGACCTGCGGCTGAAGTTGAGTGTCAACGGCGAGCTGCGCCAGGACCGCACCCTGGCCGACATGATCGTCCGCCCGGCGCGGGCGCTGACCCTGCTGGCCCGCTTCCAGACCCTGGACGCCGGCGACCTGCTGCTCACCGGTACTCCCGGCGGCACGGCCCTGAAGGCCCCGCCGAAGGCCGTCGAGAAGATCGGCGCGCTGCTGCCGCCGGCTGTGAAGTGGAAGGCGTTCTTCAAGAGCCAGGCCAAGAACCCGCACTACCTGAACCCGGGCGACGTGATCACGGCGACGATCGCGACCCCCGACGGCCGCATCTGCCTCGGCGAGCAGCGCACGCCCGTCGCGGCCGCGAACTAATACCCGAGGTGAGCCGCACATGACCGTCGATGAAGCCGCACGTGTGCCCGTCGTGATCGTCGGGGCCGGACCGGTGGGCGTGACCGCCGCCCTTCTGCTGGCCCGGCGCGGAGTCCGCAGTGTCGTCCTCGAACGCCACCGGGATGTCTATCCGCTCCCGCGCGCCGTCGCCAATGACGACGAGATCCACCGGATCCTCCAGGCCGCCGGAGTCGGCGAGGAGTTCACCGCGATCTCCCGCCCGGCGAACGGACTACGGCTGCTGGATGCCCGGCACCGGGTGATGGCCGAGTTCCGGCGCTCCCCGCAAGGGCACCACGGGTATCCGCAGTCCAGCATGTTCGACCAGCCCGAGCTGGAACGCGTGCTGCGCGACGCCCTGGCCCGGCGCCCGGAGTGCGAACTGCGCGGCGGCGTGGAGGTCACCGGCGTCGGCCCGGACTCCACCGGCCCCGTACGCGTCACCTACCGCGACGACACCGGCGATCACGAGCTGTGGGCCGACGCGGTCCTCGGCTGCGACGGCGCCAACAGCCTCACCCGCGAAGCCATCGGCGGCGCCTGGGAGGACCTGCACTTCGAGGAGAAGTGGACCGTCATCGACGCCGAGACCACGGGCCCCGTCCGTTGTTGGGAGGGCGTCGACCAGGTCTGCGACCCGGACCAGCCGGGGACCTTCATGCGGGTGAACGAGACCCGCTACCGCTGGGAGTTCCGGCTCCGTGAAGGAGAAGGGCAGGAGACGGTCCGCGAACTGATCGCCCCGTGGCTGCCGCCCTCGTACGACGGGGACTTCGAGGTGGTCCGCGAGACGCAGTACACCTTCCGGGCCCGCGTCGCCGACCGCTGGCGCAGCGGACGGGTCTTTCTGCTCGGCGACGCCGCCCACCTCACCCCGCCGTTCATCGGACAGGGCCTGTGCTCGGGACTGCGAGACGCCTACAACCTCACCTGGAAACTCGCCCGCGTCCTCCAGCAGGGCAGCGACGAACGGCTGTTGGACACCTACGAGAGCGAACGCAAGCCGCACGCACGGCGTGTGGTCCGCCTCGCGGTCGCCATGGGCTGGGCCATGACCGGTGGCCAGGACGGTGCCGCCGCGCTCCGCCGCCGAGCGCTGGCCGCCGCCTGCCGCATACCCGGCCTGACCGAGCTGGCCGGCCGCGACCTCAGCCCACCCCTGACCACCGGACCGCTCGTGCGGCGCAGTGTCCGCCGAAGGCTGGCGGGCACACACTGCCCCCAACCATGGGTGAGCGTCGCCGGACGGCCCACCCGGCTCGACGAGGCGCTCGGCGACTCCTTCGCCGTACTGACCGCCACCGAGCCCGGCCCTTCCCTGACCGCGCTCGCCCACAGTCTCGGCGTTCACGCCGTCCCGGTGACAGACCTCGGCGACGACTGCACCCTCGCAGCCTGGCTGCGCGCCGGACACGCAGATGCGGTCCTGCTGCGGCCCGACCGGGTCGTCATGGACATCGTCCCGGCAGGCGGCCGCGACTTCACCTCGACCGCCGCCTGGGCCTCCCTGCTGCACACCACCCAAAGCCCTGTCCCTTCCGAACGGACGGCCCAGAAAAGCCTGTTGAGGAGTACGACGCGATGAGCACGCCCTTCTTCACACCCGATCCGGAGACTGCGGCCGCCAGTCGCATCGCGGACTTCGCCCGGCTCCAGGGCATGGACCCGGAGGACTATGCCACCCTGCATCAGTGGTCTGTCACCGACCTGGAGGGCTTCTGGGGCGCGGTGTGGGAGTACTTCGACATCAACGCCGACACCCCCTACGAGCAGGTGCTGGCCGAGGAGCGGATGCCGGGCGCCCGCTGGTTCCCCGGCGCCACCCTCAACTACGCCCACCATGCCCTGCGCAACCTGGCCGACGACGACGTGGCGATCATTGCCCTCGACGAGACCGGTGCCGGATACGAGGTGACCGGCGCCCGGTTGCGTGCCCTGGTCGCGTCGGTGGCCGCCACCCTGCGCGACCTCGGCGTCGGCAAGGGCGACCGGGTCGTCGGCTATCTGCCCAACACCCCGCACGCCATCGTCACGTTCCTCGCCGCCGCGAGCCTGGGCGCCGTGTGGTCGGTGTGCGGTCAGGACTACGCCCCCAAGGCCGCCGCCGACCGCTTCGCCCAGCTCGAACCCACCGTGCTGATCGCCGCCGACGGCTACCTGTTCAACGGCACCACCCACGACCGCCGCGAAGCCGTCCTCGAACTCGCCCACGCCCTCCCCACGTTGAAGGCGACCCTGCTGGTGGACCACGTGGGCCTGCCCTGGCCGTCGCAGGCGTACCCGTCGCTGGTGGTCCCCTGGGAGGATGCCTCCACGCGCACCGAGGAACTCGCCTGTTCACCGGTCCCGTTCGACCACCCGCTGTGGATCGTGTTCTCCTCCGGCACCACCGGCCTGCCCAAGGGCATCGTCCACGGCCACGGCGGCGTGCTCCTGGAGCATCTCAAAACCCTGGGGCTGCACTCGGACTTGAGGCCCGGCGACCGTCTCCTCTGGTACACCACCACCCACTGGATGATGTGGAACCTGGTCGTCTCCACACTGCTGACGGGTGCCACGACGTGTACGTACGACGGCAGTCCGGCCCCCTTCGCCAAACTCGACCGCCTATGGGATCTGGCCGCCCGCCACCGGGTCACCGTCTTCGGCACCAGCCCCCAATACCTGCTGGGCATGGCCAAGTTCGGCATCGACCCGTCCGCGCACGACCTGTCCTCGATCCGCGTCGTCGGCTGCACCGGCTCCGCCCTGCCCGCCTCCGCCTACCCCTGGGTCCGCGAGCACGTCGGCGAGCACGTTCTGCTGGCCTCCATCAGCGGCGGCACCGACATCGTCTCCGGCTTCGCCGGCAGCGCCCCCAACACCCCGGTCTGGGCAGGCGAGTTGTCCGCACCGCACCTGGGCGTGGCGCTCGCCGCGTACGACGCCGAGGGCTTCCCCGTCATCGATCAGGTCGGCGAGCTGGTCGTCACGCGCCCCATGCCCTCGATGCCGCTGTACTTCTGGAACGACCCCGAGGGCACCCGCTACCGCGACGCCTACTTCTCGGCGTACCCCGGGGTGTGGCGACACGGCGACTGGATCACGGTCACGGGGCACGGCTCGGTGATCATCCACGGCCGCTCCGACTCGACGCTCAACCGCAACGGTGTACGGCTCGGCAGCGCCGACATCCATGATGTCGTCGAACGTCTCCCCGAGATCGCCGAGGCCCTGGTCATCGGCGCGGAGGAGCCGGACGGCGGCTACTGGATGCCGCTGTTCGTGGTCCCGGCGGCCGGGGTGACCCTGGACGACACCCTGCGCGAGAAGATCCGCGACGCCGTCCGCACCGGCGCCTCACCCCGCCACGTCCCCGACGAGATCCTCGAAGTGCCGGGCATCCCGCACACCCGCACCGGCAAGAAGCTGGAGGTCCCGATCAAACGACTGCTCCAGGGCGCCCCGGTCGAGCAGGTCGTCAACCCCGCCACCGTGGACGGCCCCGACCTCATCGACCACTACGTCCGGCTGGGCGCCGAGCGCCGCAAGGGCAGGTCCGCCTCATGACCACCGTGCTCGCCGTCACCCTGTCCCTGGTCTTCCTCCCGCTAGGGCTGGCGAAGCTGGCCTCGGCGCCGTTCATGCGCCAGACGGCGGCCCATCTCGGCATGTCGGTACGGCTCTACCGCGTCGTCGGCGCGATGGAGGTGGCCGGGGTCGCCGGTCTGCTGACGGGGCTGACCTGGACGCCGCTGGGCGTGGCAGCCGCGACAGGCCTCGCCCTGCTGATGGCCGCCGCGGCGGTGATCCACCTGCGCCACGGCGACCCGCCGGTCCGGGCCGTCCCGGCCGCCGTACTGGCCCTGATCTCCTTGACATACGCGGCAACGGCGATGACCGCTGGCTGACGCTTCCTGTACGGCCGGGCACGGGCGGCCCCCTGTGAGGGTGGCGGCCGCCCCTTCCGGCTCCGCGCGGGCTGCCATCGCACACCGGCCTCCCCCCGTTACCTTCTAGACGGCCCCGATCTTGGGGCTCCCGGCCTTCTGGCCCGGCATGACTTTTGCCCCCTGTCGACCATGACCCGGGGGGTGGTGTCACCGGGTCGGGAGGCGCCGGTAGATCGCTAATAGGGGCAGGAGCGCCGGCCCGCCGGCAACGCTCTTCGTAACGTGGTTGCCGGATGTCGGCGCCGTGCCTTGGCCGGGAAGACAAGACCCTCCCAGGAGGAGTGAAGTGATCGACATCCGCGACGTGGCCGTCTTCCTCGGCCTCGACGTCGGCAAGGGCGAACACCACGCCACGGGTCTCATGCCGGACGGTAGGAGCGTCGTCGACAAGCCGCTGCCGAACAGCGAGCCGAAGATACGGGCCATGCTCGACAAGCTCACGGCCAAGTACGGCCGGGTCCTGGTCGTCGTGGACCAGCCCGCCTCGATCGGTGCTCTGCCACTGGCCATCGCCCGCGACGCGGGCTGCGAGGTGGCGTATCTGCCGGGCCTGACGATGCGGCGGATCGCGGACCTCTATCCCGGTGAGGGCAAGACCGACGCCCGCGACGCGGCGATCATCGCGGACGCCGCCCGCACCATGCCCCACACGCTCCGATCGATCGAGCTCACGGACGAAACCATCGCCGAACTCCACATGATCGTCGGGTTCGACGACGACCTCGCGGGCGAGGTCACCCGGGTCGCGAACCGGCTCCGCGGCCTGCTCACCCAGATCCACCCGCACCTCGAACGGGTCCTGGGGCCACGCATCCAGCACCCGGCCGTGCTCACGCTGCTGGAACAGTTCGGCTCGCCCAAGGCGATCCGCAAGGCCGGAGGACGGCGCCTGATCACGCTGCTGCGGCCGAAGGCGCCCAGGATGGCCCAGCGGCTGGTCGAGGACATCTTCACCGCACTCGACGAGCAGACCGTCGTCGTCACGGGCACCGACGCGGCCGCGGTGATCGTGCCTAAGCTCGCGAAGAACCTGGCCGGCCTGCTCGACCAGCGCAAGGAACTGGCCTCGGACATCGAGGAGTTGCTCAAATCGCACCCTCTTTCCGAGCTCCTGACGTCGATGCCGGGGATAGGCGTCAGGACCGGAGCCAGGATCCTCATCGATGTCGGTGACGGCACCGCCTTCCCGACCGCGGGCCACCTCGCCGCCTATGCCGGGCTCGCTCCGGTGACCAGGCGGTCGGGGTCCTCGATCCGTGGCGAGAGCCCGTCCCGCAGAGGCAACAAGCACCTGAAACGGGCCTTCTTCCTCGCCGCGTTCGCCTCGCTGTCCGACCCGTCCTCCCGGGCCTACTACGAGCGGAAGAAGGCCGAGGGCAAGCGGCACAAGCAGGCCCTGATGTGTCTCGCACGCCGTCGCGTCGACGTGCTCTTCGCAATGCTCCGCGACGGCACGTTCTTCGAACCTCAAGCCACCCCCCAAGCCGCCTGAAACATCACCAATCAACCGACGCGCCCCTTGACGAAAGAGATAGGGGCACCCCCCGAGACCGGGGTGGCCCGCACCGACGTCCGGGGCCTGCGAGACGCTGGGCTCGACAGGCCTCGGACGTGCTTAAAGTGTGTTGCAGAAGGCCGTGAACAGGGCATCTACGTTGTATGGCTGGGGTGTTGAGGGCCGAGCGGGTGTGGGTGGAAGCGTCCAGGGGGCTGCGGATCGATCAGTTCGGGCGGTTGCTGAGGGCGGTGCGTGCGCGTGGTGGGGATGGCTGTGGATGGGGGCGGCCGTGGCGGCTGCCGCTGGCCGAGCGGGTGCTGCTGGTGGCGGTCTACTACCGCACGAACCTGACCATGCGGCAGCTGGCCCCGCTGTTCGGCGTCTCGCCGGCCACCGTCTGCCGGGTGATCCAGCGCCTTGGCCCCCTGCTCGCGCTTGAGCCCGTCCGCGCTCCGCAGGATGCCATCGAGCGGTTGTGGATCGTGGACGGCACCCTCATTCCGGTCCGCGACGGCACGGTGGGCACGTCCTCACGTAACTACCGCTTCTCGGCGAATGTGCAGGTCATCGTGGACGCGGACACGCGCCTGGTGGTGGCTGCCGCCCGGCTGGTGCCGGGCACGACCGCGGATGCGAAAGCCTGGCGGGATTCGCGTCTGGCCGAGCAGTGCCAGGGCGTCACCGTGCTCGGCGACGGCGCCTGCATCAACATCGGCCTGATCGTCCCGCACCGCAAACGGCCCGGCCGGCCGCTGCTCAAGGGCGAGAAGGAGGACAACGCCGCGCACCGCAAGGTCCGCGCCCGCGTAGAGCACGTGATCGGCCGGATGAAGAACTACAAGATCCTTCGTGACTGCCGGCAACGCGGCGACGGCCTCCATCACGCCGTCCAGGCCGGCGCCTGCATGCACAACCTCGCCCTCGCCGCATGACCGGATGCGTCAACAGTCCAGATCAGGCTGCCTGTTCACGGCCTTCTGCAACACGCTTTGAGAGGGGAGAGCCGGCGTGACATATCCCGAACGGCGCGCGAATTCGCTCAGCCCCAGCCGTTCCCGCTTCCCGAGGGAGAAGGCGAGGGTCCGGGTGAAGAAGTCCTGCAGCATCGGGGCGGTGAAGGGCTCCCAGACGGCCACCCGGTCGGCAAGCTCGCGGGACTCACTGCGCGCGAGGCCGCGCGCGGCCAGCAGACTGCGGTGCACCATGCCGACGATGTCCGGCCGCCGCGCCGCTGTCTCCTTCCGTACCGCCCACACGGCCAGTACGAAAGGCAGCCCTGACCAGCGTCTCCACAGCTCACCCAGGTCGTACGCCCGAACGCCGGGAGAGACGGGCCGGTTCATCGTCGCCGCCAGGGCGGCGTCCCCGGTCAGAACGGCGGCATCGGCAGAATCCAGCATGACCTCAAGATCAGGCGGCCGCGTTACATACCTCGGAGTGACCCCGTAGTGCTGCTCCAACAGCAGCCGGGACATCTGTGCGGAGGTGGGACTGGTCGTGGCGAGTGCGACCGTGCGGCAATCCAACGCGCTCAGCGGCACTTTCGTGACGATCGCACAGGACTGGATCGGCCCGTCACTTCCGACGGCGATGTCGGGCAGCATCACGAGGTCATCGCTGTGCCGCAGATACTCGACCAATGAGATCGAGCTGAGGTCCAGGTCGCCGGAGAGCAACCGTCCCGTCAGCCGGTCCGGTGTGTCCTGGACAAGGTCGATGTCCAACAGGGCGGTGCTCCGCGCCAAGCCCCAGTACAGGGGGGTGCATGCCAGGAATGCACTGCGCCCGACCCGCGGTCGCCTCGTCGGTTCACGGATCTGGCTGGAGGACGTCATGCAGATCATCTTAAGTCCCGCTCCGAACGCCCGGCGGCCGTCTTCCTGCACCCCGGCTGCTAGTGCCCCGCACGTGCTGGACCGGTGTGTGGCCGAGGGCCGCAGCGCCGCGAGGGCCAGCAGCGCCGCGAGGGCCAGCAGCGCCGCGAGGGCCAGCAGCGCCGCGGGCAGGGCGACGCCCGCCGTCAGCGCGATCACAACCGTCGACTTCTTCGTTCGTGGTGGCGGTCACAAGAACGCTGGCCGACGCCGCTCTTCGCTGCGGCGTACACACCGGGTTGAGCGAAGGCATCCGTCCGACGCCCACGTGACCGCCACCACGAACAGAGGATCGTCTGCCGCTCTACGAGAAGGCATCACGTGCCCGGGTGGGCGCAGGCATGACGAACCTGCCGTTCGAACAGTCCCGGGCCTCCTTCATCCGACTCTGACTGTGTGCGGCAATCGGCCCGAGCAGCTCGGCAGCCACGGGTCCTGGGCATGCCCCGCGGGACGGCGGCGGTCGCCGGCCGTCACGCCGCGGAACGCGTGTCTAGGAACGCAGGGTCCCGGCGGTCTCGATGAACAGTTCTGCGATGGCCTTGGCTGACGGTGTCGGTGGATTGTCGCGCAGCCGGGTGAGCAGGATGCGGCGAACGGGGGCCGAGGGGCCCAGGTCGATGGTGGTGACGTCGTCCCGCAGGCTGGCCAGGGCGAACCTGGGGGCGAGCGTGATGCCCAGGCCGACCGCCGCCATGGCCTGGGCTTCCTGGTAGTCGTGTGCCCGGTAGGCGATCTTCGGCTCGAAGCCGGCGGCACGGCAGCTACGGGTGAGCAGCTCGGCGACCGGGTGATCGCCCCGGACGATCCAGTTCTCCTCGGCCAGCTCCTCAAAACCGGCGGAGTGCCGGGCGGTGAGCGGGTGGCTGGTGGCGACGACCAGGCAGGTGTGGTCGTCCAGCAGATGGGTGACATCGAGGTTGGTCTCGTCCAGGCGCCGCCACGGGTAGTCCCACAGCAAGGAAAGCTCGATCTCCCGGCTCTCGAGGAGGTCCATCAGGCCGGCGTTGCGGTCGCTGTGCACGGCCAGCTCAACCTGCGGGTACCGGGTGCGAAAGGCGCGCACGACGCGGGGCAGCAGGGATGCGGCGATGGTGGGGAAGGTACCGATGTGCAAGGTCCCGCTGTGCAGGCCCGCGATGTCATCGAGGGATCGGCGTGCGGCTCGCAACTGGCGATCGATCCGTGCGGCATGCTCGGCCAGAGTGCGGCCGGCCTCGGTGAGCGTGACGCCCCGGGGGTGCCGCGCGATCAGCGGCTGCCCGGCCTCCGCTTCCAGCCTGCTGATCTGCTGGGACACCGCCGAGGGCGTATAGCTCAGGGCGATCGAGGCCGCCGTGATGGAGCCCCGGCGAGCCACCTCGGCCAGCACCAGCATGCGGCGTACATCGAGGCTCATCGCGACCGCCTTAAGCATTTGTGAAAGCAGCTTCAATTTCTTTCGATTGTACTGATGGCGCTGCTGGCGCATCGTCGTACTGCCCGGCGGGCGGGCCGCGCAGCCGTCAACCCGCCCGCCGGGCCCTGGTGAAAGAGATTCAAGCTGCGGTCGCGTACGCACACAGTCCCTGATCCGTACGCCCCAGCCCCGAAAGGATCTCCGATCCGGGCATCTGCTGTCCGAACCCATGGGAGTACACATGACCGAGCAGTGGGACGTCGTCGTGGTCGGCGGCGGGAACGCCGGCTTCAGCGCGGCTCAGTCCGCCCGACAGCAGGGAGCACGGGTGCTGCTGCTGGAGAAGGCCCCCCGCCAGTGGGCCGGAGGCAACTCCTACTTCACTGCCGGGGCGATGCGCACCAGCCACGGCGGGCTCACCGACCTCACCTCGCTGGTCGAGCCACTTCCCGGGGACCGTGCAGGACGCGTCGACCTCGCCCCCTACACCGAGGACGACTTTCTCGCCGACCTGACCCAGGTAACCCAGGGAAGGACCGACCCCGAACTCGCCCGGATCCTGGTCGGTGAATCCCGCGAGACGATGACCTGGCTGCGCAGCCTCGGCCTGCGATTCGAGCTCATGTTCCACCGGCAGGCTTACGAGGTGGACGGGCGCTACCGGTTCTGGGGCGGACTGGCCGTCGGCGTGGTCGGCGGGGGCAAAGGAATGATCGACCAGCACCTTGCCGCCGCCGATCGCAGCGGCATCGAAGTCCGCTTCGACAGCCCCGTCACCGGCCTGGCCACCGCAGCCGACGGCTCCGTTGGCGGCGTGATGCTCGCCGACGGGCAGCGCATCGAGGCCGACGGCGTGGTACTCACCAGCGGCGGCTTCGAGGCCAACCCGCAGATGCGGGCCGGCTACCTGGGCGCGGGCTGGGACCTGGCCCTGGTGCGCGGAACCCCGTACAACACCGGCGAGGGCATCCGCATGGCCCTGGCGGCCGGCGCGCAACCCTACGGCCACTGGAGCGGCTGCCACGCGGTGGCCTGGGACAGCCAAGCCCGAGCGACCGGCGACCGGGAGCTGACCAACCAACTCACTCGCGGCGGCTACCCGTTCGGCATCGTAGTCAACGCCGAGGGCCGCCGGTTCGTCGACGAGGGAGCGGACTTCCGCAACTACACCTACGCCAAGTACGGTGCCGAGATCCTCAAGCAACCGGCAGGCGTCGCCTACCAGCTCTTCGACGCGACGTCCGCGCCGCTGCTGCGCCCCGAGGAGTACGCCTCTGCGGGCATCACCAGGGTGGAGTCCGAGACCGTGGAGGGCCTGGCCAAGGAACTCGGCATAGACGAGGGCCGGCTGGCGGAGACGGTTGAGCGGTTCAACGCCGCCGTTGTCTCCGGTCGCTTCGACCCGACGGTCAAGGACGGCTGCCGGACCGAGGGCATCACCCCTCCCAAGTCCAACTGGGCCCAGCCGCTGACCACTCCTCCGTACGTCGCCTTCCCGGTGACCTGCGGCATCACCTTCACCTTCGGCGGGCTGCGGATCGACGCCGACGCGCGCGTGCTGGACCTGAGCGGCCGCCCCGTCCCTGGTCTGTACGCGGCCGGCGAACTCGTCGGCGGGCTCTTCTGGTTCAACTACCCTGGTGGCTCCGGCCTCACCGCCGGTTCGGTGCTCGGCAGGCGCGCCGGGCGCTCAGCAGCCGCCGCCAGGCGTTGACGGCGACGCCGCAACGGGTTGAATCACACGGTGTGTGGTAGATGCCGTGACCGCCTGCTTCGTCGATGAATTCGGCCCGCGCGCCTCAGCGGTTGCTGACGCACGGCTGTGGTGATGACGCACGAAGCCTTCCGAGGGGCCTGGATTCGTCCTTGAAAGCGCCTCTGAGCTGCATGTTTCCCGGGTGGGGTCAGACTGCATACCTTCCCGATGGCGCGTCACCCGGAGTGCGTGGCGATCCATGAGTCGACCGCCAAGGCCCCTGACCTGCGGTTTGGGGAATTGTCCCTCGGTTCGACGACCTACTTCGGGAGTTGCAACGGGTGGACGTGGAGGGCATGCCTGAGCTGCGGTTTCCGGAGCTTCGGCAGCGGTCCGCGCCGGCGTCGCCGGGCCATGGCGATTTCTTGACGCACGAATGACGCATGTTCCGAGTGGACGTTAAGTCCGATTCTGGTAGGGCCTCGTCCGGGCTCGGTGGGGAAGCCTTGACGAAGGAGGCGTCCGAGGCGAGCGCGGGTGACGTTGACCGATGCCTCGTCGATGGGCATGCCGAGGAGTTCGTACAGCTCACGGACCTGGCGGCCACCCGGCAAGTCATCGCCGAACTCGCACCGTCCCAAGAAGACTCCGATCGAGCACGGCCTGCTGCCGCTCGTTGAGGCCCCTGCGCATACGGTGCTCGCGTGGTTCCCTGGGCGTGCTGCCCCGGACACAATGCCCGTCGCTTTCGCAGGAATTCCGGGTGTCACGAGAGTACCTACGTTCGGATGAGGCGTCTGTGCGGCCCATTTACAGGTAGAACAGCTCCTCCTGGTGGTTCTCGACGATGTCGCGCCGCAGGATAGAAGAGACTGAGCAGCATGAACGTCCTGGGTCGTTTGGCGAGGCTGCCGACGAAGCAGTGAACGACGTGGTCCGGTGCGAGCATCCGGGTGAACCAGCGCTCGCGCAGCTCGCTTTCAGCACGTCGACGACAAGGCCGGCGGTGGTGGTCGGCCATCGAGTAGCGATGATCCATCGGGTAGCAGACCCCTGCTCATCTCAACCGTGCTGGATTCGTGCGGGGAAGGACGAGAGCGCCCGTGCTGGGGCTTGCACTGTCCAGAGTTCCGCGGCGGCAGGAAGCGCGCCGGCGAACGGCCTCCGCACCCCTTTCGTGACCGTGAGGTCGAAGTGGATCAGTCGGCACCGGGCGTTTTCGGGTCCCCTGGCCTCATGCCTCCTCGGCGCCGCGGGCCGGCATTGAGCCGTAGTGGCTGCGCAGGCGGGCCTTGAGGATCTTGCCGGTGGCGTTGCGGGGCAGGGCGTCGACGAGGACGACCGACTTGGGGAGCTTGTACTTGGCGAGTCGGCCGGACAGGGAGTTCATGATGTCGTCGGGCGACACCTCGGCGCCCGTGCGGGGCACGACCAGCGCTCTGCCGACCTCGCCCCATCGTTCGTCAGGTACGCCGATCACCGCGCATTCGGCGACCGCGGGATGCTGGTGGAGGAGTTGCTCGACCTCGGCCGGATAGACGTTCTCCCCGCCGGAGATGTACATGTCCTTGATCCGGTCGACGATCGTGACGTACCCCTCCTCGTCGACGGTGGCCGCATCCCCGGAGCGGAACCAACTTCCTTCCACGAAGGCGTCCTTGGTCGCTTCGGGCCACTGCCAGTAGCCCTTCATCACGTTGGGGCCCTCGATGATCACCTCGCCGACCTCGCCCGGTGCGACATCGGTGAGGTCGGGCCGCACCACGCGTACGTCGGTGAAGAAGCAGGGCGTGCCGGCCGAGCCGGCCTTGCGGATGCTGTCACGCGCGCGCAGGCCCAGCGCGGCGGGGGCGGTCTCGGTCAGGCCGTATGCCTGGAGGAAGGTCAGGCCACGGTCCTGGTAGGTGTGGATGAGGGCCTTGGGGACGGGTGCCGCCGCGCACTGCAGGATCCGGATAGACGACAGGTCGGCTGTCGCCCACCGCGACGACCGGGCCATGGCCTGGTACATCGTGGGTACGCCGAACATCCTGCTCACGCGCTGCTCGGCGATGACGTCGAGCACCCGGTCCGGGTCGAAGCCGCGCATCAGCACCGACGTCCCCCCTTTGAGGAAGCCCGGCAGGAAGACGGTGTTGAGGGCGGCGGTGTGGAACATCGGTGCCACCACCAGAGCGACGTCGTCGGAGGCGATGTCCCCGTCCAGCAGCATGTTGAAGCAGTTCCAGGCGATGTTGGCGTGGGTGAGCATGACGCCCTTGGGACGGCCGCTGGTGCCGGAGGTGTACTGGATCATGCACACCTCGTCGAGGCCGACCGTCTCGTCCAGGGGGTCGTCGGGTGTGTTCGCCAGCAGCTCCTCGTACGCGCTGCCCACCTCGACGTAGTGCTTCACCTCCGCGTCGTCCCTCAACGCGTCCACGACATCGGTGAGTTCGGCGCCGTACAGCAGTACCGCCGCCCCCGCGTCCCCCAGGATGAAGGCCAACTCAGGTGCCGCGAGGCGGGTGTTGAGCGGTACGAAGACGGCGCCCAGCGCGTTCGCGGCGAACAGGGTCTCCGCCAGGGCCGGATGGTTCGCGCCCAGGTAGGCCACCCGGTCGCCGTGGCCGACCCCCAGGGCACGCAGGGCGTGAGCGAGCCGCGTCACGCGGGCGGCCAGCTCTGCGTAGGACAGGGATCCACCGTCGTGCACGACGGCGGTGGCCTCCGGTGCCATGCGGGCGCGCCGCGTGGGCCACGAGCCGAGCCCTTGATTGCGCATGGTGCGTCTTTCCTCTCTCGGATCTCTCAGAGCCAGTCGGGCCAGGTGTAGTCGGCCGAGTCGTCGTGGTCCCGGCGGGGCTGCAGCGGGGCGAGCCGCCCCCGGGAGAAGACCAGCGGCGAGACGCCGGTCTTCTCCACCCCGAGTTTCCGTACGCGGCCGAGGACGAAGTAGTGGTCGCCGAGGGGCCACACGTCGGCGATGTCGCAGTCGATCCAGGCGGCGACGCCCGCCAGGACGGGGCTGCCCGAGGGCGCGCCGCGCCACGGGTGGCGGTCGAAGACGTCGGGTGCCTTGGCGCTGACGTCCCGGCACAGGCTCTCCTGGCCGGCGGCCAGCACGTTCACGCAGAAGGCGCCGCCCGCCATGATCCTCGGCCAGGTGGTGGAGGAGCGGCCGGGGAAGAACGCGACGAGCGGGGGGTCGAGGGACACCGAGGTGAACGAGCCGATCACCATGCCGGCCGGGGTGCCGTCGGGTTCCTTCGCGGTGACCACCGTGACACCCGTCGGGTAGTGGCCGAGCACGTGCCGGAACCGGCCGGGGTCGTCCGCCGGGCCGCCGCCGGGCGTCGTCGAGGCGGACGTCGGCCGGTTCACGCCGGGTTCTCCACGCCGAGCAGAGAGCGGGCGTATCCCGTGGCCCACCAGCTGTGCTGGGCGTTGATGTGCGTCTTGTACGTGGCGACGTCGCGCAGGTACCGCTGCATGCGCTGGCCGTTCGCCAGCGCGCTGGAGCCACTGGCCGAGGCCAGCATCTCGACGGCCTGGCAGGCGAGTTGGCCGGACTGCCGGGCCGTGACGGAGAGGGCCTGGTCGTCCAGTTCGGAGAAGGGCTCGCCCCCTGCCAGGCCCCGGGCCGCGTAGGCGGTGTAGTCGTCGGCGACCGACAGGATGATCCGCTGCGAGCTGTCGGCCAGGGCCGTGGCCAGGCCGAGGTTGCGCTGGTGTTCCGGATCGTGGCTGCGCGGCTTGAAGGGCGGCAGCGGGCTGTTCTTGGTGGTGATGATCCGCTGGTACTCGTCGACCGCGGCCCAGGCGGTGCCCGCCACGACCGAACACAGCTGGATGTTGAAGAACGTCATCAGCCGGCCCGCGTACATCGGGTTGCCGTGCAGTTCCACACCCGGCCCGTCGGTGGCGTCGTTCGCCGCGGCGTGGGTCCTGGACACGTACTCGTACGGTACGAGGACGTCCTCGGCCACGACGCTGTTGGAGCCGCTGCCGCGGAAGCCCAGGATCTCGCCCCAGTTGTCGAGCATCCGCCAGCCGGAGGGCACGAGCACCAGGCCCGGCGTGGGCGTGCCGCCCTCCTCGTCGATGATGAGCACGCCACCCAGAAAGTGCGTGGAGACGTTGACTCCGGAGGAGTAGTCCCAGCGGCCGTTGACCCGGTACCCGTCGGGGGTCCTCGTCGCGGTGGCGCTCGGGGCCATCGGCAGCGGGGCCCGGAAGTCGCCGTCCGGCCCGAACACCTCGCGCTGGGTGCTCTCGGGGAAGCGGCCGGCCACCACCAGGCTGTGGGAGGCGGCCAGACACAGGTTCCAGCCGCTGGACGGGCAGCCGCGGGCCACCTCGGTGACCATCCGGGAGTAGGTCCGCAGGTCGAACTCGTAGCCGCCGAAGCGGCGTGGCTGCAGCGACCGGTAGAACCCCGCCTCCAGGAACGCCTTGTGCGTGTCCTCGGAGATACCGGTCCGCTGTTCGGTCTCGTCCTGATGATCACGCAGCCAGGACCTCATGCCGGCGGCCCGGCGCACCAGTTCCTCCGGTGTCAGGTCCGGCTCCGGCTGCGGAATCTCGATGATTTTCTCGGCTGCCTCGGTTGTCTCGGACAATTCGCACCCCATCCGCTGTTGTTCTGGGTCGGCCTGAAGGGAGTGTTGGCGGCGCGGCGAAGGACCGTCCAATGCCGGTAGCTGTGGGCTTGATGAGTGCCGTGCATCACAGCAGGTCGAAGGGGGTGGCGGGAATGCCGCACATTTCTGCCTGGTGACGTGCGGGGAAGCGCGCTGTAACCTGGCGCGGACCACGACGCCGTGGACCTCGCCTTTCTGGAGGGCTGAGTGGAACTCCGGAGCCTGCGCCATTTCTCGGCGCTCGCCGAGACCTTGAATTACCGGGTTGCCGCCCAGCGTCTGCACCTCACCCAGCCTGCGCTGACGCGATCGATCGCCGCCCTCGAGCGTGAGCTGGGCGTCCAGCTGTTCGAGCGCGACAAACGGCATGTGGCGCTCACCGCCGACGGCGCGGAACTGCTCGAACGGGCGGGCGAGGTGCTGGCCGATGCCGACCGGCTCGCCGCCGCCGCAGACGCCATCAGGGCCAGGCGACGGGACGAGGTGCGGGTCGCGCTCTACGGGGTGGCTCTCGCGGAGCTGACGCATCCGGTCATCGAGGCGTTCTGCGAGCGGTATCCCAAAGCCACGATCCAGGTGCACGAAGCGGACTTCCACCAGGGGCACGCCCCGCTGCTGGCCGACGAGTACGACGTGGCGCTGATGTGTCTGAGCGTGGACATGCCGGGCCTGACACGCGTACCGATCTTCACCGAGCCCGTTTCCCTCGCGCTGTGGAAGGGGCATCCGCTGGCCTCGGCCGCCGCGGTGGACTTGACCGAGGTCTACGACCAGCCCTGGGTCACCCCCCACCCGGGCGACGACTGGTGGGTGGGGGGACGCCACGGGGACGACGACGCCCCGACAGTCGGCTCCCACGCCCGCTCGGTCCTGGACATGTCCTCGAAGATCGCCTACCAGCACATGGTGGGACTGATGCCCTTGTCGGGCGCCCGGATGTTCCCGCCACACCCGGGAGTGGAGGCCGTCGCTCCAAAAGAGCCCCTCGGCGCGGTGGCCGCGGTCGCCTATCCGGAGACGGGCCACTCGCCCGCCGCCCCGGCGTTCGCCGAGGTCGCACGCCGGGTGGCCCGACGCGCGACCGGCGTTCCGTACGCCGAACTCGCCCGGTAGAAGCGGTCAGCCGCCGTACGGCGGCTCGCCCGCCCAGGCCGCGTGCAGGACGGCGCGCAGATCGTCGGCGGAGGCCGGGCGGGGATTCGCGTACGGCGCCCCGAGAGCGACGTCGACCGCACGGTCCACGTCGGCGGCGGTCAGGCCCAGGTCGGCGAGCGATCGCGGGATGCCCAGCCGCTCGCCCAGCTCGTGCAACTCCCGTACCGGATCCGGGACATCGAGCGCCCGGCGCAGCGCCGCCAGTGCCTCGGGAACCGCCGGCGCGTTGAACGCCAGCACATGGGGCAGGACGACGGCGTGTGTCTCGGCGTGCGGCAGGTCGAAGGTGCCGCCGAGCACATGGCAGAGCTTGTGGTGCAGCCCCATGGTGGTCGCGCCGAGACAGGCACCGCACAGCCACGCCCCGTACAGCGCGCGGCTGCGCGCGTCATGCCCCGAGGGGTCGGCGACGATCTCGGGAAGGGCCGCGGCCAGCGCCCGCACACCCTCCTGCGCCATGAGGGAGACGATCGGAGTGGAGTCCGGGGCGTACAGAGCCTCGACGGCGTGCGCGATCGCGTTCATGCCGCTCGTCGCGGACCCCACGGGCGGCATGGTGAGCGTGAGCAGCGGGTCGTACACGACGCTGCGCGGCAACACCTTCGGGTCGCGCCCGGTGCGTTTGACCGCGCCCTCGGTCAGGCCCCAGACGGGTGTCATCTCCGATCCGGCGTACGTCGTCGGGACGGCGACGATCGGCAGGCCGGTCCTGAGCGCGACGGCCTTGGCCAGGCCGGTCACGGAACCGCCGCCGACCGCCACGCAGCTGTCGGCCCGGGCTTCGCGAGCCGCCTCGACGGCCAGGTCGGCGACCTCCACCGGGACGTGCGTCACCGCCCCTGCGTGCAGCCCGGCGCAGGCGTCGCCGAGAGATGCGGCGACGGCACGGGCCGTGTCCAGGCCATGGTCGTCGCACAGCACGAGGACGCGGCGCAGGCCGAGAAGCGCGACCTCGTCGGGCACCGCGTCCGGGACGGCACCCGACCGGAAGAGGACGCGCATCGGCTGGGCCTGATAGGTGAAGTCCAGGGCGCGTTCCCTCACGCGATCACCGGTTGCAGCACGATGTCGAAGCGTGCCCGGCGGAAGGGGTTGGCCAGGCCCAACTCCGCGGCCTCCGCGGGGGAGTCCACCTCGACGAACTCCTCGACCAGGCTCTCGTTCACGGCGAAGACGGCGTCCGACTCCAGATAGTCGCTGCCCGCCACGAAGATGTGCGTCGTCACCGGGCTGTACCCCTCGGCGCCCACGATGAAGTGGACATGGGCCGGACGGTAGGGGTGACGGCCGGTCGCCTCCAGCAGCGAGCCGACCGGGCCGTCCGTCGGAATGGGATACGGGCTCGGAACGCACGAGCGGAACCAGAACCGCCCCTCCGCGTCCGCTGTGAACAGCCCGCGCCCATTGCCCGGCGGCTGCTTCTCCGGCTGCTGGACGTCGTAGAAGCCCTGGTCGTCGGCCTGCCACACGTCCAGCGTCGCACCGGGCAGCGGGGTGCCGTCGACGGAGACGACCCGTCCGCTGATCACACACGGCTCGCCGCCGCCGACCAGATCGATGTTCGCCCCGAGTTCACGGACCGGGGACTCGGTCATGTGGAAGGGGCCGAGCACCGTCGAGTCGGTCGCGGCGGCCGCCTTGTGGTCGTTGATCGTCTCGACGAGCATCGACACACCCAGGACGTCCGACAGCAGGATGAACTCCTGCCGGGTGTCGTCGCACATGTGCCCGGTTGCGGTGAGGAAGTCGATCGCCCGCTCCCACTCGGCCTGGGTCGGCTCGATGTCCCGTACGAAATCGTGCAGGTGACGCGTCAGGGAGGCCAGCACCTCGCGCAGTCGGGGATCGGAGGTGTGGGCGAAGCTTTCCAGCACCGCCGTCGTCGTCGCGGTCTCCGCGGGCTTCGCGGTCTTCGCCGTGAGGTCCATGGCCGCTCAGCCCCGCCCGAGGATCTGCCGCAGCGCGTCCCGCAGTGCGGCCGTGACGTCACCGGTGGCGTCCTGGCGGCGGAAGGCCACGTGGTTGTCCGGCCGCACCAGCAGCGCGCCCGAGTCGCCGATCTCCCGCAGCCGGGCCCAGTCCCCGTACGGGTCCTCGTGCTCCTGGCCGGGTCCGATGACCGCCGTGGCGATCTCCAGGCCGAACTCCTTGCCGAGGATGCGGGCGGCCTCCGTCCAGGGCTCGCCGCCGATGCCGGTGATCAGGGTGAACCGGCCGTTCCCGCCCAGGTCCAGGGTGGACAGATTGCGGGTGCCCGCGGAGAGCCAGGCGTGCGGGAGCTTGGCGCCGGGGCGGGTGCTCGGCTGGAAGTGCAGCTCGGGGTCGCGTGCGAAGCCGGGGTCCTCGGTGCCGTCCGGGACGATCGCGGCGGAGGCGTAGCGCTGGTTGAGGTCCACGCCGTGGGCGTTGAACTCGTATGCCTTGAAGGCGATCGCCTCCCGCAGCCGCGCCCGCTGCTCCTCGGCCTCCGTAGTGGCGTCCTTGCGGGCGGCGATGTTCCGCCACAGCTGCTCGGGGGTCTGCGGCGCCAGGCCGCCGAGCGCCTCGAAGACGGGTGCCGTCTCACCGATGGACTGGTTGGCCCGGGTGACGACCTGCTTGCCGACCGGTGCCCGCTCGTCACTGTAGGTGTCCAGCAGGGACGGGGACGCGGTGCCGTCCAGGACGAGCTTCAGCTTCCACGCCAGGTTGTAGGAGTCCTGGATGGAGGTGTTGGAGCCCAGCCCGTTGGACGGTGGGTGTCGGTGGCAGGCGTCGCCCGCGCAGAACACCCGGCCGTTGGAGTACGTCTCGGCGTACATCTCGTTGACCGTCCACGCGGAGGACGACTTGATGGTCACCGGGATCTCGTCGTCGCCGATCAGCTGGCGGACGACGGACAGGGCGTACTCCTCGGTGAGGTCCGGCGGCCCGGCGTCGACGTCGTAGCCCCACACGATCAGCCACTCGTTCCACGTCCGTACGCAGCGCACCAGGCCGGCGCCGATGCCGCCCACGGTCGCGCCGGGCGCCAGCACCCAGTAGAGGGTGGCGGGTCGGTGCGCCACGTATTTGCTGAGGTCCGCGTCGAAGACAATGTTGATGCTGCCGGCCACGCCCATCTGGCCGCCCATCGGCAGCCCGGCGTCCTCGGCCACCTTGCTGCGTCCGCCGTCCGCGCCGATCAGGTACTTGGCGCGGATGGTGTACGTGTCGCCGCGCAGCCGGTCGCGGACCGTGGCGGTCACGCCGTCGGCGTCCTGCTCGTGCGACAGGTACTCGGTGCCGAACCGCAGTTGGCTTCCGCGCGCTATGGCCGCGTTCACGAGCACCGGCTCCATGAGGTGCTGCGGCATGTCGCACATGCGGGTGGGACTCGCCAGCTCGTGCGCGGCCTGCACGAGCGGTTCGTTGCCCCAGGACCTCAGCCGGCCGAGCTCCTCGCCCGCGATGGCGGTGCAGAAGACGGTGTTGCCCATCAGGTGCTGCGGGGTGGCCTGGGCGATCACATCCTCTTCGACACCGAGGTCACGCAGCACTTCCATGGTGCGCTGGTTGGTGATGTGCGCCCGGGGCGTGTCTGCGAGGCGTGAGTAGCGGGTGACCATGACGTTCGGCACGCCATAGGTGCTCAGGGCCAGTGCGGCGCTCGCTCCCGCGGGCCCGCTTCCCACGATGAGCACATCGGTCTCGACGGTCGGCACGGTCGGCGCGGTTGTCATCGGGACGTTTCCTCCACATCGGCCAGTCGCTTGTTCAGCCAGGTCATCAGTGCCTCGGCCACGTCGTCGGAGTTCTTCTCGCCCATGGGCAGGTGACCGTTGCCCGTGAGCCCCAGGTCCGCCAGGCGCAGCAACTCGGCATCCGCACCGGCCTGGGCGAGGTAGTCGGCGACACCGTGCTGGAACGGCGCGAACGGCGAGGTGTCGGCCGCGACCACGGCGATCGGGAAGCCCTGGAGCCCTGGCAGGGATCGCACGGGGCCGGCCTGTTCGTCCTGGACGAGGCAGTCCTGCAGCCCGTCGCCTCCGGCCTCGCGCAGCCGGAGGCGCAGTTCCTCCGGGGTCCGCGCCGGCGGCTCGTAAGTGATCGGGGCCGCGGTGAGCCCCCACTCCAGCTTTCCGAGGCCGGGCAGTTCGATGAACGGCGGCCCGATCGGCTCGATGGAGACGACGGCCTTCACCAGTCCGGGCCGGGCATCGGCGACCAGCCAGCCGAACGGCGCCCCCATGGAGTGGGTGATCACCACGGCCGGTCCGATCCGGTCCAGCAACTCGGCCCCGCAGCGCCGCATCTGCTCCTCGTTCTCGGCGAAGGTGGGCAGCGTCGGGCCCTGGCTCGCCATCAACTGGTCCAGCGCGGAGTCGTCGCCGATCTCGCCGCTGCCGGGCCACTGGCTGCCAGGTCGTTCCGCCCCGTCGCAGAACAGCCAGCGGATGAACTCGTACGTCGGCGCCGCGCCCTCGATGGGCCCGAGGACATCGGGGTGGTACGGGGAGCGCCCGTGACCTGGACGGTCGACCACGTACACGGCGTAACCGGCCTGGAGGAACCGGGTGGCCCAGCCGGGGCGCCCGTCCGGCGTCGACAGGTAGTCCGTGCCCTGGCCGCCGCCCCCGTGGACCATCACCACGGGCAGCGGATGCCGGAGATCGGCCGGGATCTGGTACTGGACGTACATCGCGGCCTCGGCGGCGGTCCCGGCCTCGGTCGGCTTGCGCCCGACACCGACCCAGAACGCGCCTTGCTCGCTGATCGTCAACGGCGAGGCGGCACGGGCCGGCTCGGCGGTTCCGGGTGGTGGGGAGCTGGTCATCGGCGAACCTCCGTCACGGCGTCTGCGCCCATGCCCAGCACTATTGGTGACCGGCTCCGGGCCGGTCCAATGCCGGTTGGGGACGCCGTGATGCATGGCGCTCATCAGCGTCCCCGAGGGCGGCTGCTTCACCGGGAAGGTGCGCGTGGCGGCGAGGGTGACCAGGGCGTCGGTGTAGAGCGCGGCCTCCAGCTGCTCGACGACCGGCAGTTTGCGCTGCGGGTCGCGGTCGGAGAGGCCCGTCAGGTGGAAGCTGCCGATGCCGACCCCATCGCTTGGCGCGCACAACGTCGAAGGACGACTCCACGAACTCGGCGAGGACGGGCGGCTCACCGGGTAGTACTTGAAGCTGAGGCCCGGCAGTCAAGTGATCGGACGGCCGCGCGGGCTGTGGCCGCGGCCTGCACCCCGCGGGCCGTGAGGCCGTAGTACTCGCGGAGATGCGGCTGAAGTGGGAGGAGTTGGTGAAGCCGTGTGCGAAGGCGATCTCGGTGACGGTGCGGCCGTCGGCGCGTTGCATGTCGGTGTGGCAGTGGCCCAGGCGGAGGGTCCGGATGAGTTCGCTGATGGTTTCGCCGCGCCGGGCGTAGACGTCCCATGATCGCCAGCCTGTGGTGCTCTTCGTCGAAGGTCAGGAACGAGAGCACGTCGTTCTCGTAGACGATGTGCGCGTCGAGGACGTCGCGATATCAGTCGCGAAGTTCTTCGCGCCGCGTTGTCTGTAACACCACGTGAGCCAGGCGCGTGTTACTCATGGCAGGTTCCTTTAATCGAGCTGTACGGGCTTGAGTTGAACAGGGCGGGGCTAATCGACCAGGTCCAGTGCGGCCCCGACGATGCTTTCGGTGTCAAGGTGGTGGTACCGGTAGACCTCGTCCAAGGAGCCGGACTGCCCGAAGCGGGTGACGCCAAGTGCTGTGGTCGGGACCTGGTTGATCGTGGCGAGGAAGGCCAGCGAGTGCGGGTGACCGTCCAGGATCGTGACCAGGGGTGTCGCCCTGTCGGCGGGAAACACCTCGTCAAGGATCCAGTGGTCGGCCGGGTCCTGGCCCTGGCGGGCACGCACGGCGCGGTAGAGGAGGTCGGGGCTGGTGATGCAGATGACGTCAGCGCGGATGCCGCTCTGGTCAAGGCGGTCGGCGGCCGCGAGGGCCTCCGGCACGAGGGCGCCCATGACGGCGAGGGCCACCGCCGGGTCGTCTGTGCGCCGCAGAGCGTAGGCCCCGCCTACGACCTGCCGTCGGCGGGGCGTTGTCACGTTGTTGGCTGTGTGACTGCCTGACGGTGCGTCGGGGCAGGGTGAGCTTGGGAGCCGGGCCTGTGCTCAGGCCGCGGTGGCGAGGCCGGCGACGCCGGTGATCTGGTCCCAGATGGCGAAGCGGATGGTCATCTCGGCTCGGTAGTCGTGGGCGGGCATCAGATGGCGGCGTGGCCGGAAGTGGGGCGAGATACCGCTGAACGCGGACAGGAACCGCTGGGCCCCGCCGATGCTGTGGAAGCCCTTCATTGCGCGTTCACGCTGCCTCGTGGGCTGGTGGCTGTTCTCCGCCCGGTTGTTCAGGCCCTTGTGCGAGCGGTGTTCCACCGAGGACATGACCTCGCGGTGGGCGGCGCCGTAGGAGCGGAGCTTGTCGGTGACGATCACCCGCGGCACCGCACCCGTCCTCTTCAACAGGCGGCGGAAGAAACGCCTGGCCGCGGCCTTGTCCCGGCGGTTCTGCACCAGAATGTCCAGCACCATCCCGTCCTGGTCGACGGCCCGCCACAGGTACTTCTGCTCACCGTTGATCTTGATGAAGACCTCGTCCAGGTGCCACTTGCCCCCAGGCCGAGGCTGCCGGCGGCGCAGCGCGTTGGCGTAGGCCGGCCCGAACTTGGCGCACCAGCGGCGCACCGTCTCGTAGGAAACGGTCACGCCGCGCTCGATCATCAACTCCTCGACCTCGCGGTAGGACAGCGGGAAGCGGTGATACAGCCACACACAGCGGGAGATGACCTCGACCAGGTACCGGTGCCCCTTGTACGACAGCGACACGGACCCCACAGACAACCCCCTCCAGCACGATCAACCAGAAGATCATCCCACCGGTCAGCCAACGTGACAGTGCCGTCCAGCTCAACAGCGATCGTCGGCACCCGCAGTCCCGATCAACTCAGCTCGATCATCCGGGCCCTTATCACCGCATCACGGGGAGCCTTTCGCGCCCGCGACAATCGGCGAACGACGGCCCGTTCGTCCTCGTCACGCCCCGGTCGTGCCCACAACACCATCGTCCAGCACCCGCCCCCGAGCACCGCCAACTACCCCGCCACCAGGACATATACCCAGCGAAAGAGGAACCCAGCACTAGTCGATCCGCGCGGTGGCCGTTCCGCGCCCACGGCGTCGTCGGCGTCCTCGGTTGCGGCGACGGGTCGTGCGCAGCCGTCCTGCACGCAGCCGGGCCGCGGCCTCCGGGGCCTTCTCGGACAGTTCCACGAGAGCTGGATGCGGGGCGGGCGGGACGTAGGGTTCGGAGGCCGCGACGCGGTGGCTGTCCGCGCCGGGCCTGCCGCCGTAGCGCCCCAGGAAGCCGAACTGGGCCAGCGCGGCGAGGCCGGTGGCCGCGGTCGCGGCCCACTGCGCGGGCCCCTGGGGCAGGCGGTCGACCAGCGCCGCGCCCACGAATGCGAGCTCCCCGGTGAGAAGCAGCACCCCGGTGGCCGCCAGACAACTCCGGGTGGTGCGCGCCCGGCGGGCGCGCACCACCCCGTGGAACTCGGCGTGGGCGGCGCGGAAGACGGGGTCGTGGAAGGCGATGATGCCGAGCGTCGTGGAGGCGGAACGTCGGCGCAGTGCAGCGAGCAGGGCGTCCGGCAGGGGGTGCCCGGCGGTACGCGCTACGTCCGCGCCGGTCTCGGTCAGTGCCAGATTGCCGCGATGGTTGATGGTGACCAGGCCGTCCAGCAGGAGCTGGGCGGCGGCCGCCTGGATGTCGTCCTCGGTCAACCAGCGACCGGCGGCCGCACGGTAGGGGTCGACGGGTGCGGCAGGGAGCCGCGCGCGCAGGCAGTCGCGCACGACGGGCGCCCCGTACAGCAGGACCGTGACGGAGACGACGGCACAGGCGAGCGCGACGGGATCCACGCGCCGAGCCTAGGCCGTGTTCGCCCTGTCAGGACAGCCGCCCGCCAGGCCCACCACGACTGATCGTGTTGGCACTGACGGTCAGCAGTGCCACCCAGAGGCCACCGGGCCCGCAGACACCGCCCTGAGCACCACTCTCCCACCGCCGCTGACGCCGGTCAGCCGTATCACCGATCGGTGTCACCTCTCCACCCCGGGAGAGGCCGCTTCATCCGAGAGCAGACCGCGGACGTCGATAGCCCCCGGCCTTCGAAGGGGGAAGACCAGGGGCCACCCGCCATGCCAGGACGGCCATCGTGAACATGACCACCGCGGTTCCCAACCTCACGCCAGCGAGAACTGGGACCGCGCGACCTTCCGATGCACGCGTGTCACCTGGCCCACCACGCAGAATCCAGCGCGGTCACGCGTCGTCAACCCACCCTCAGCAAGGCGATTCAGGCCGTCTCCCAGCCCCCGAGGTTCAGTCAGATATCCGTCACAGCGGATCAAGCCCACCGCCAACATCGCCCCCGGCCCGACCGAGACGAGTGACTGTAGCCCGTCTGATCGACGGCCACCGGCAGCGCCTGACTCGATACCGTGCTCCTGGCCCGCGCCGCGTACGCGGTGTACGAATCCCTCGGACTGCAACGCGCCCGGGTACGCACCCTCGCGCTGCGCGCTGACGCCCTGCAGCCCGCGGCCAACGCCACCCGGCAGCTCACCCTCGACAACGCGGACGACAAGCCCCTCGCGATCGAAGCCGTCGCCGACCGCGCCCGCGCCCGCTTCGGTCACGGCGTGCTCTACCCGGCATCCCTCGCGACCACAGCACGCACACCCCCGAGCGTGGGCGAAGATCCGGGCATCCACGGGCCGCAGCAGACAGGAGGCGGCAGGTGACATACCGCGTCAGGGTTCAGTTCACGCATGACGGCCCGGCGGTGACCGGGGAGTGGAGCATCTCCGATCCCCCGACCAGTCACGCAAGAGCCAACGAACCAGTGGGCGGCATGGGTACGGTCAGCACCTGCGATGCCACCACGCCAATTCCGGGTCTGCCATCGGCTCGTGATGCGTTCGCCTGAGGAGCACCACGTGGACTCCGCACAAGCCGTTACGTCGGTCGCCTCTCGAGCAGCTCGTTGAGGACCGACATCTTGTCGGGCCGTGCCTCCAGCAGGATGAGGCCGAGCACGGCAACCGGGTCGAGCGCGGGATCGCTGCGGGTGACGTATGTGTGGACAGTGCGGTCGGGCCGGGACGTCTCCCTGACATCAAGGATGGTTCGTTCTTCGGATGTTACGGAGAAGTGCAGCTTTCTGCGGAATCGAGCACGGCGGATGCGGTACTCCGCTTCCCACAGCAGCACGGTGTTCCCATGACGCTCTCCCACCGGCTGTCCATGTGCCGACAGCAGGGGCTGCCCCTCATTGAAGTCGACGAGCAGACGCGGGTCGTCGCCGACTCGGTCCGTGCTGCCCAGCACATGCTGACGACCAGGGCCGGCCTGCGCCGCGAACGCTCCGACGGGTTCACCGTCCAGTTGGAAGAACGAACTGAACGTCCACATCATCGACTGGCCCGGTCGAAGCCCACCGCTCGTCGTCACCGGCGCCTCACCCAGTTCCCGAAAAAGCACATCGTCGTTTCGCACATGGTCGCTGAGCCCCCATCGGCTGCTGGGACATGACATTCACCAACGGAGACGTGAGCATTCCCGACGCGGTTCTTCATGTTGCTGCTGTGCCTCCCGCGGAGCAGGGCGGGGGTGCTGGCCGAGCAACTCGCGTCGTCTACTGCGGTGGCCCTAGACATCGTCAGCCGAGTGAACGCCAGCGTTCCTCTCAGAACAAACGGCGCGGGTCTGCGTCCATGACCTGTCCTCCGGCGCCCTCTGCGGTCACTTCAGCCAGTGCCTGCCCGACCATGCCGAGTGGAACTTGGCCGACAGCGCCAGGAATTGTCTACTCCCTTGACCTGGGTTGATCAACAACTCCTGGGTCCGAAGAGTGGGCCGTGGCGCAGGAGACACGCCTGACCTCCTGCGCAAAAAGGATCACCCTGCGGCGCTCGTGTCCGTGGTTCGCGGCTCGAACGCCCGCCCTCCCTTCAGAGGCAGGAGAAACAAGATGACATCCCGTAGTGCGATCAAGCGGGTCGGTATCGCCGATGCGCTGGGCCTGGCTTCGGTGCTGACGTGCGTCTCGCCCGCGAGCGCCGCAACCGACATCATGAAGGCCGAGCCGTTCAACGCCAACAAGCTGATGTTGTCGATCTGCAATAGCCGCACAACTACCTCGTACTGGCGGCTCAACGTCCAGACCGGTGAGCTCGTGAAGCTCACGCCGGCGCGGTGGAGCCTCCTGTTCAACGTCGGCTCCACCACGTTGAAGCAGCCCTGGGAGGCTTTCCAGGGCCACTGCTCCTACCCCCAGTCGTCCAGCTGGACCTGGAACGGCCCTGAGAAGCAGATCAGCGACACTCTGGTGAACTGCAGCTACAGAAGCACACTGAGCCTCTTCAGCCTGACCCTACAGTCAGCGCGGGTAGGCATCGCCGCCGGTGGAGGTCCGACGTTCCTGTGATCTCGGCGGCGACCGCGGGGGTGTCGGCCCGGCCGAAGTCCGGGCGCAGGTCGCAGGTGGCGTGCCGGTCGCCGGTCGGCACGACGGGCCGGGTGATGGCTGCGGTCCTCGTCTGCATCCTCTTGACGAACTCTGCTTTATGCTCGGGCGATGGCCGATGTCTCGAGGATGAAGACCTTTTTTGCCGGCTGCATGGACAACGCGGCGAAGGTCGGCTTCAGCCTTGTCGACGGTCGCGAGTTTCTCGGCTGGATCGCTGAGGTCGCGGACGATCGGGTATCGGTCGCTTGGGCACCCAGCACGATCTTCATGCAAGCCACGGGCGGCGAGAAGTGGAATCCGGACGATGAGTGGATACCGTTCAGCGCGATACTGGCCGGGACACTCGCGTGGTACGACACGTCTGCCAGGCGGTGGGTGACGTACCCGCATTGAGCTTCTTCAGCGTTGCCGCCATGTCCCTGGCCCAGACCACCGAGCACGAAGATGGGGCCTGGCGGACGCTCTTAGCCTCGATTCTTCGGTGGGGTTTGGTCGTTGAGCGGCTTGGTGGTTCGCCCGTAATGTCCCTCGCCGTGTGAGGGCGGGCCGTCGCGTGTCGCTGCGGGGTGCGCCGGGTTCCACGGGCCCGGAGGCTGCTGGCCTTCCTCCTCTCGGGAATCGTCATGGGCGCGGGCGCAATGGGCGGCATCCCTGGAGCCCTCGCCTGGCAGCCCCCTAACGACGTTGGGGTCCCGGCTGGGTGATGCTCGACGCGCTCGCCCTCAACCCTCTCGCCCAGATTCCCCTGGTCCTCGGCGGCCTCGGGCTCGGCGGGCAGATCGCCTTCGGCGCTGGCATGGTCCTCCAAACCGGCGCCGCGGTTTGCCATGGCGGGCTCCAACGCGCCGTCCGCCAGGAACTGGCACCTGACCACCTCCAAGGACGTGCCCAGGCGACCGGAGCCTGGCTCGCCTTCAGCCTTCAGCCTTCGCCCGTTCGCCGCCCTCGCCGCAGGCGGGCTGAGCACCCTGCTCGGGCTGAGGCCCCATCCTCGCGCTCGCCGCCGCGGCCCTGGTGATCCCGTTTCTCGCGCTGTGAAACTCGTCCGGCCGCGCGCTCGGTGCCGCCGTCCCGATCCCACTGACCCCGACCGAGGCGAGTGTGACATCAGGACTGTCGAGGGTCACGTATTCCCGAGGGCAAACGTCACGCACTTCCCTAGGCACCCGTCTGTCTCCTGTGGGCGGGCGGACTAACGCTGCCACCGAGGCCTGAATTGGATAGTTCATCCGAATGCGTGCTATCGTCCGAGGGTAAGTGGATGTTCTATCCGTTTTGTTGCCCGGGGTGGAGGAGCGCATGAAGAAGACAGCAGTGGTCACGGCCGGAACAGGGGGCATCGGCCTGGAGACGGTGCTGGGGCTGGCCGGCGCCGGGTTCGCGGTCACAGTGATCGGGCGCGACGCCGAACGGGGAGCCAAGGCCGTCGAGCGGATCAACGCGACAGGTCCGGTGCACCCGGCCCGCTTCCTGTCCGCGGACCTCGCCTCGCTCGACCAGGTGCGTGCGCTGGCCCGTAGGATCGCGGCCGACCACGCCGCCTCAGGGGAACCGCTGACGGTGCTGGTCAACAACGTCGGGGCGATGTTCGCCGAGCGCCAGACCCGGGGCGGTGTCGAGGCGTCGTTCGTCGTCAACCATCTCTCGCCCTACCTGCTGACCGAACTGCTGCTGCCCACGCTCACGGCCGGTGCGCCGAGCAGGATCGTGAACGTGACGTCGGGCGCGGTCGCCGTGGCCAAGCGGGCGTTCGACGCCATCGAGCCGCCGGGCGGCTACTACGGCTTCCACTGGTACGGTCGCGCCAAGCTCGCCAACCTGGCCTACACGTTGGACCTGGCAGCCCGGCTGGACGGCACCGGCGTCTCGGTGTTCGCCGCCGATCCCGGAGGGGCCGCGACCGACATGACCAACGGCACCATGACCGACCCGAAGATCGTCTCGCCCGCCCTGCGGCTGCTGTGGCCTCTGGTGCGCCGCACATTCGAACGCTCGACCTCGGGTCCGGCATCCGAGGCAGCCAGGCCCTCCATCGCGGCCGCCACCGACGAGACGCTGACGGGCCGAACCGGCCTCGTCATCGGCGCCCAGGCACGCCCGGTCGCCCCGCACCGCGCGGCGGCCGACTCCCATGTCGCCGAAGCCGTACGCCGACTCAGCGAACGGCACGCACCGCTCGCCCCCGCCTGAGCGTCGTACGCGCGGCGCGGCGGCCACCGGGCGGCGACGGAACTATCCGGATGAACCATCCAATTAGCATGGCCTCATGACGACGCCTCTACGCAAGGACGCGGCCCGCAACTGGCAGCGGATCGTCTCGGTCGCCCGCGACCTGGTCGACGAGGGCACACCGCTGCAGCTCAACGACGTCGCACGCCGGGCAGGACTCGGGGTCGGCACCGTCTACCGGCACTTCGCCACGCCCGAGGCGCTGCTGGAGACCGTCGCCGCCCCATGTCTGGAGGCCCTGGCCGCCCACGGCCAGCAGGCGCTGACCGATGCCGACCCCTGGCGCAGCCTGACGGGCTTCCTCTGCTGCACCGTCGAGGCGCAGGTCACCGACGCCGCCCTGCCCCCCGTCGCCGCCGCGGCCACGAACGCCGTGCCGCGCACCACGGAACTCAAGAAGTCACTCGCGTCGACGGGCGCCACCCTCCTTGCCCGGGCCCGCGATGCCGGAGTGGTCCGCCCCGACCTCGCCGCCGCCGACCTCGTCCCGCTCATGTGCGGCATCGCCCACGCCGTGAGCGTCCACGGCGGCACTCCCGCCGACCGGATCGACACCGCACACCGCTACCTCGCCGCCCTCCTCGAAGGCTTGCGCACGACACCACCGAGCGCGTAAGCGACCCGCCCCACGGTGTACCGGCGGTCTCCTTTCTGATCTTGGTGAGTTGCTTCTTCTTCGCGTACTCCTGCGGGCACTGTCACGTTGGCTGACCGGTGGGATGATCTTCTGGTTGATCGTGCTGGAGGGGGTTGTCTGTGGGGTCCGTGTCGCTGTCGTACAAGGGGCACCGGTACCTGGTCGAGGTCATCTCCCGCTGTGTGTGGCTGTATCACCGCTTCCCGCTGTCCTACCGCGAGGTCGAGGAGTTGATGATCGAGCGCGGCGTGACCGTTTCCTACGAGACGGTGCGCCGCTGGTGCGCCAAGTTCGGGCCGGCCTACGCCAACGCGCTGCGCCGCCGGCAGCCTCGGCCTGGGGGCAAGTGGCACCTGGACGAGGTCTTCATCAAGATCAACGGTGAGCAGAAGTACCTGTGGCGGGCCGTCGACCAGGACGGGATGGTGCTGGACATTCTGGTGCAGAACCGCCGGGACAAGGCCGCGGCCAGGCGTTTCTTCCGCCGCCTGTTGAAGAGGACGGGTGCGGTGCCGCGGGTGATCGTCACCGACAAGCTCCGCTCCTACGGCGCCGCCCACCGCGAGGTCATGTCCTCGGTGGAACACCGCTCGCACAAGGGCCTGAACAACCGGGCGGAGAACAGCCACCAGCCCACGAGGCAGCGTGAACGCGCAATGAAGGGCTTCCACAGCATCGGCGGGGCCCAGCGGTTCCTGTCCGCGTTCAGCGGTATCTCGCCCCACTTCCGGCCACGCCGCCATCTGATGCCCGCCCACGACTACCGAGCCGAGATGACCATCCGCTTCGCCATCTGGGACCAGATCACCGGCGTCGCCGGCCTCGCCACCGCGGCCTGAGCACAGGCCCGGCTCCCAAGCTCACCCTGCCCCGACGCACCGTCAGGCAGTCACACAGCCAACAACGTGACAACGCCGTCCGTACGTGTGCGGCTGAACTCCTGCGCGCATGAGGTCAAGGCCGGACACCAGATACGTCTGCCGATCGCCGGCGGCTGTCGTCCGCGGCACGTAAGCAGCGAGGGAACCGGTGAACTGTCCGGCACCGGCGGTGAGTTGCGCCGTGCACGCGCACTGCCCACCACGACAGCGGCGCGGTGTCCCGCGTGAATCCTGCCGACGCCGTCCCGGTGAGGACCGGGCGCCCGGTGGGAGACGATCCGGGAGGCGCACCTCTTCTTATCCGGGTGCGTCCTGCCCGGCGCTGAGCCCGTCCAGCAGGAGGTCCCCGAGCTCGGAGAAGGCATCCCCGGCGGTCAGGCCGGTGCTCTCCAGGAGCATCCCCGACTGGACCGCGTCGATGGTCACCGCCACGACCTGGGCGGCGAAATGCCCGTTGAGCGCGCGGAAGACGCCGGTCCGCACGCCTTCCTCGATCAGTTGGTGGACCCGGTGCGCCGCAGCGGCGGAGTTCTTGCGGTAGATCTGCGCGGTCGGTTCGTAGCCGACCATGTCGTCGTAGAAGGCGTTGGAGTGGCGGCGCATGGCCGTGCCGACGCCGGCGAGGTAGACCCGGATGCGCTGCCTGGGATCGGGCTCGGCCTGGACGGCCTGCTCGATCTCGGCTGTCGCCTCCCGGAAGAAGGCGCGGGTGACCGCCAGCACCAGCTGTTCCTTCGTGGAGGCCAGGCTGTACAGCGTCGCCTTGGAACACTCCAGCCGTTGCGCGAGCTGATCCATGGTCACCGATGTGAAGCCCTCGGCCAGGATGATCGCCTCGGCCTGACGCAGCAGTTCCTCCCGCCGGCGGGTGTCGACCACCCGCCTGCGAGTGGTGCGGCGCGGTCGTCGGTCACGCGAGTCAGTCGAGGCTGTCACCGCAGCAGTCTCCCATGAGCGTCTTCGCCGGAAGTGGCGGGTCGTCGCCCCGGCCGGAAGGCCGGGCCTTTCGAAGAGGTACCAAAGTGCCGCCCAACGTACCCTGGAGAGCGGCGTCGGCGGTCTCCTCGATGGCGTCCCGACCGCCCGCCGATCCCCGTCAGAGATCGATGCCGGCCAGCCACTCGCTCGCTGCCCGGGGGAGTCACACCGAGGAGCTTCTGGGGGGAGCGCTCGGCCGTGATCGAGTGGTCCGGCTGCGTGCTGAGTGCCATGGGTGCGAGCGGCGTGATGAAGGCGTGGGGGTCGGTCGCCTCGTAGGTCACGGTCCGTCCGGGCCGGGTGCTGAATGCCTCGGCCAGGTTCTCGCCGCTGATCGCCGGGCACTGTCCGACGGAGACCACACCGGTGACGTCGGCGCGTTCGAACAGCGCGGTGTTGGTATCGGCGATGTCGAAATGTGAGGCCCAGGAGGCGCGGAAGCCGCTGGGCAGCGCGTAGCGCAGTACGTCTTCCTCGCGGACGCCTGTGATGACGTTCGGCAGCAGCAGGTTCTCCGGGTAGAACTCGGGGCTTGATCACGGCGTGGGAGACCCCGCTGTCCGCCAGCCCGGCGGCAAGCACCGTAAACAGCGCTCTCTTCCGAGCCATCCCGACCGCTGTCGCCGTCGGTGCTGACGAGGCCGCTGCTGGTGGAGAACACCACGCTGGCTGGCCGGGCCTCGCCGACGGTGGCCACGATGTTACTGCGCGAAGACCATGCGGTCCTCCTCCGATGCCACCGGCAGGTGGACACACCCCCTCCGCGCCACGGTAGGCGTCGGCCAGGTCCACGGTGGAGGAGTGGTCGACGGCCGGCACGCGGGCATCGTCCACGGCAGTGCCCGCGTTGCGGGTAAGTGCGGTCACGGGTATGCCCGCGGCGGTAACGGCGACGACAGGGGAGCGCGAGCCCTGCGTGGGGGCCCCACGGCTTCATCCAGCTGCGTGACGCCCTGCCCGGCATAGCCCGCATTCCCTGACCAGCCGGCTGCGCCAGTTCGAGAGGCACGGCATCGTTGTCCGCATCTCCTACGCGGAGATCCCGCCACGGGTCGAGTACCGGCTCACTCCGCTCGGCGAAGGACTGCGCGAGGTCCTCGACGAGATGGCCGCCTGGGCCGTGGCGGTTCCGGACGGCGAGCCCACGGTCACCGCGTGCCGTCGAAGCGGCCCGCTACCGGATCGAGGACCCGATGGAGATGCCGCCATCCACGTCGAGGACGATGCCGGTGATGTAGCCGGCGGCTTCGCTGGCGAGGAATGCTGCGGCTTCGGCGATGTCCTCGGGCCTGCCGGTGTGGCGCATGGGGATCTTGTTGGTGAGTTTGTCGCGTGCGGGACCGTTCATGGAGGCGAGCATGGGGGTTTCGATGAGGCCGGGGGCGATGGCGTTGGCGGTGATGCCGTGGCGGGCGCCTTCGAGTGCGAGGGTGCGGGTCATGCCGACGATGCCGGCCTTGGCGGCCACGTAGTTGGTCTGGCCGAAGTTCCCGCGCCATGACATGGAGGAGAAGCTGACGATGCGTCCGTAGCCCTGGCGTTTCATGGGTCCGAACGCGGCGCGGGCGCAGTGGAAGCCGCCGGTGAGGCTGACGTCGATGACGGCGTGCCAGTCGTCGTCGGTGATGTCCTCGACGCGGTTGTCGCGGATGATGCCGGCGTTGTTGACCAGCACGTCGAGGCGGCCCAGAGCGTCGGTGACACCGTCGATCCAGGCGTTGACCTGGGCCGAGTCCGTCACGTCGACCACGTCGGTGCGGTGTTTCGTGTCGTGGGCGTCGGTGAGGGTTCCGGCGGCGTGGGTGAGGGCCTGTTCGTTGACGTCGGCGAGCGCGACGGTGGCGCCCTCGGCGGCGAACCGGGTCGCCATGGCGAGGCCGAGACCCTGCGCGGCCCCAGTAATGGCGACGACCCGTCCGTGGTAGCGCTTCACTGGTTGCCCGCTTTCGTGGGGGAGGGAGCGAGGAAAGCACGCAGCGCGTCGGCCACCGCGCTCGCCGACCAGTTGTCGGCGAAGACGGCCAGCTCCTCGGGCAGGGCCTGCTCGGGGGCCATGCCGCCGATCCGGTGCAGCAGCGTCTTGAGCCGTTGCTGAGCGGGGTTGTGACGGTCGGCCAACTGCTCGCAGATGCGGGTGGCGGTGACGTCGAGATCGGCCTCGGGCACGATCGCGCGGATCCAGCCGGTGTATGCGAAGGCGGTCGCGGGCAGCAGTTCGCCGGTGAGCAGGAGCCAGCGGGACAGGCCCCGTCCGACCGCACCGGGAAGCCGGACGCTGGACCCGCCGGCCGGTACCAGGCGCCGCTGGAGGTGGCCGTCGCCGATGAGCGTGGTGTCGGCGGCGACGACGACATCGCAGGCCAGCGCGAGTTCGAGACCCCCGGCGACGGCGTGACCGTGCAGCACGGCCACCCATGGCTTGGGGCTGGCGGCGATACGGCTGAAGCAGGCCGACACGTCGGTCAGGAAGTCCACCGGGTTGTCGCCCCGCTCGTGCAGCTCCAGAAACTGGTGGAAGTCACCGCCGGCGCAGAAGCTCGGCCCGTTGCCTGCCACGGCGACGACCGCTGTGCCGGGGTCGGCCTCGGCGCTGGTGATCTGCTTGTCGAGGGCTTCGATGAGGGTGATGTCGAGGGCGTTGCGTCGCTCGGGGCGGTTGAGCAACAGCCACCGGACGGGGCCGCGTTGCTCGACGAGCAGAGGTTCGGTGTCGGTCAACGTGGCTCCGGGGTGGCGAGTTCGGTGCGTCGGCGTTTGCGCAGCAGGTAGCGCTGGGTCTTGCCGCTGGGGGTTTTGGGCAGGGCGTCGATGAAGTGGATGGTGCGCGGGTAGGCGTGGGCGGCGTAGCGGGTCTTGACCAACTGCTGGAGTTCGGCGGCCAGTTCCGGCGAGCCGTCGGTGCCGTCGCGGAGGACGACGTACGCCTCGATGACCTCACCGCGCACCTCGTCGGGTGCGCCGATGACACTGCACTCGGCGACGGCGGGATGCTGGACGAGCACGCTCTCGATCTCGAACGGCCCGATCCGGTAACCGGCCATGATGATGACGTCGTCGTCGCGGGAGGAGAAGAAGAAATCGCCATCGGCGTCGACCAGTCCGGCGTCACCGGTGAGGTACCAGCGGCCGTCGGGCGTGAACTTGGAAGCGCTCTGCCCGGGGATCTGGTAGTCGCGGAAGGTCATCAGCGGGCTTTCGGCGACGTCGATCGCGACCCGGCCGAGCACGTCCGGACCGGCGGGCTCGTCCTTGTCGTCGGCCAGGACGGTGAGGCTCCAGCCGGGCACCGGCCGGCCCATCGATCCCGGCTTGAGGGGACGGGCGAGTTCGGGATGGTGGTGGTTGGCCAGGGGCATGCCGACCTCTGTCTGGCCGAAGTGGTCGTGCACGGCCAGGCCGAGCGCGGCGCCGGCCCACTCGTTGACCTCGGGGGTCAATGGCTCCCCCGCACTGGACGCCCGCTCCAGACGCAGCCTCCGCGGCACCGGCACCGACGAGGAGCGCAGTCCCCGGTAGACGGTGGGGGCGGCGGTGAAGTCGGTGACCTGGTGGTCGGCGAGGGTGCGCCAGGTCGTCTCGGCGGAGAACCCGCCGGACAGCAGCAGGCTGGGGATGCCGGCGGCCAGCGGCGCGACGATGGCGGAGTACAGTCCGTAGGCCCAGCCGGGGTCGGCGGCGCACCAGTAGGTGCTGTCGTGGGTGACGCCCAGGCCGTACTCCAGGTAGACCTGCCATCCGGCGACGTAGGAGACGGGGTGGATGACGCCCTTGGGCTTGCCGGTGGTGCCGGAGGTGAACATGTGCACCAGCGGTCCGTCCCCGCTCGTAGTGACGGACGGCACCGGCTCGGGTGACGCGGCCGCGACGAGGTCGGACAGCGACGTGTCGCCGTGCCGCGCGCCGTTTCCGGTGACGAGGACGCGGCGCCGAGGATCGTCGTTCATGTCGGGGCCCGGGTCCAGTTTGTGGCGCTGGTCCGGGTCGACGACCACGACGTGCGCCCCTGAGCCCTCCAGGCGCAGAGCGATGGCCTGGGGCGCGAACGCGGTGAACAGCGGGACGTAGACCGCGCCGAGCCGCCAGATCGCCAGGATGACGGTGACCAGGTCGCTGCTCTTGCCCATCAGGGTCGCCACCCTGTCGCCCGGACCGACGCCGAGTCCCTGGAGCGCCCGCGCACAGCGGTGGGAGTCCGCGGCGAGTTCTCCGTAGGTCAGCGTCGCGGCCTTGCCGTCGCCGTCGACGACGCTGAACGCGACGCACTCGGCGGGATGCCGGTCACACAGCAGCCAGGCCACATTCAGGGACGGAGCCGTGAAGGTCGCGGTGAGTTCGGCGACCCGGTCGGCGGCGCTCACGACTGGTCCTTGCGGTCGATGATCGGCAGCACGAGACGGCTGGGGTGGTTCGGCCCGTGGTGGATGTGGTTGATCGCGGGGATCATCTGCTCCTCGCTCTCAAGGGCGATGACGCCGCCGGTGTTGGTGTTGCGGTCGTAGCGGGGGAAGTTGCTGCTGGAGACGTCCACGCGGATGCGGTGACCGGGGAGGAACACATTGGAGGTGGCGGTCATGTCGATGGTGATCTCGTAGACCGTGCCGGGCTCCATCAGTTCCTCCGTGGCGAGGCCGCCCCGGTAGCGGGCGCGCAGGATCCCGTCGCACAGGTTGATCGCCTTGCCGTCGGGGAAGACGTCGACGAGCTTGGCGGTGAAGTCGGTGTCCACCGCCGAGGAAGAGACGAACAGGGTCAGGCTGACGGGACCGGTGACCTCCACGGCCTCCTCGAGTACGGGCGTGGCGAAGCACAGGACGTCCTCGCGGGCGGCGACGGTCCGCTGGTCGACCGGGCCGCAGAGTTCCAGCGTCACCGGCATGGACGCCCCGCCGGCCGTGGGAACCGGGCGGCGCGGGTCGTAGAGGTAGGTGTCGTGCCCGGCGCCGGTAGGCGGCTCGGTCGTCAACACGCCGTCACCGTCCGCGGTGTTGGCATGGCCGGCGCTGGTGAGGTGGAAGTCGGTCCACCGCGTGTCGGGCAGCGGCCACTCCTGCTCGTCGCGCCACTGGTCGATGCCCATGACAAAGATCTTCACGGGCGCCACGTCGTCGAGAGCGGTGGTGTCGCCGCGCAGCCAGCGGTCGAAGAACTTCACATGCAGGCCGGTCAGGCCCAGCATCTGGCCACTGGCCAGCGGGCCGAAGGAGCGGTCGGGATAGACGCCACTGGTGGACATGTGATCCCACGGACCGATGATCAGCCGCTGCCCCTCACGTGCCTGCGCACTGCCCGCCCTCTGGCGGGCAGTGGTGTAGGTACGCACGGACTGCCCGATGTAGAGGTCGTACCAGCCACCGATGTTCAGCGCCGGGACGGTGACGTTCTTGAGCTCGGGCGTGAGCTCCATGGCGTCCCAGTACCCGTCGTGAGAGGGGTGCGCCATCCAGTCGTCCCACCACTTCCCGTACGCCTTCAGGACGGGCACCTCCGCCGTCGGCAGCACATCGTTCAGCGACTCCGGGAACAGGAAAGCCTGACCGAGCTCCTGCAGCTGGGACAAGGTGTCCTCACCGGCCGCCAGGGGCCGCTGGGCGTCAGCGGTGTACATCATGGCGTTCCACACCGTGACCAGGCTCAGCGACAGCGCACCGCCCGGGCCGTACCAGGGCGCCTCGTAATTGTCGATCGAGGTGAGGGCCGGAGCGATCGCCTTGAGGCCCGGGGCGCCGGTCACGGCGGTCTCCCACTGGACCATCCCCAGGTAGGACGGCCCGTACATGCCCACCGCGCCGTCCGACCACGGCTGCTCGGTGATCCAGGCGACGGTGTCCTCACCGTCGGCCCGGTCGGCCATATGCGGAACGAACTCGCCCTCCGAGCGGTGGGTGCCCCGGCAGTCCTGCACCACCACCGCGTAACCGGCCTCCACCAATGCCAGAAGGTCGGGGTTGGTCGACCCGTTGATGGTCATCACGTCCTTGCCGTAGGGCATGCGCACGAGCAGCGTCGGCGCCGTCCCCTCGGCCGGATGCCACACGTTGGCGGCCAGGGCCACGCCGTCACGCATCGGAACTCGGACATCTATCTCGTACAGGTGCTGCATCGGTGCTCCTCGTTGAGCCTCAGCGGCATTGCCAGGATGTGGGTACGTTAAGAGGTACGAAAGTACCTTGTCAATTACCGAACGAAGGGCTGACATCCCGCTGCACCGTGCTGGAAGACCACAAGGCCCTCCCCTCCGCCGACTACGTGGAGATCGACGGCGCACCCCATGGCTGCTGTGGATCCATGCCGCCGAGGTGAACAAGGCGCCGCTTGAGTTCCTGGCCAAGTAGGGTCCCGGCCCAGAGTCCAGGGGGAGGGGCACCCGAAAGAAGTCCGCGATGTCGGCTGCGCGATCGCTGGGGTGGAAGGGCGCGCGCCCGGCCAGGAGGTGGCAGACCGGATTCCGGGAAGCAACAGCCAACGGCCCTTGTCGAAGCGGACGTTGGCGGGCCGAGCGAGCCGACGCGGTACCCGTACAAGCCGCGCGCGACCAGTCGTAGCGGCTCTGCTCGACCAGCTTGCCCGGGACAGCCGTACCCCTCATTGCCCACGCGCTGTGGTGGTGACCGGTCGGCACGGTCCTGACCCTGATGTTCAACAGGGCTGGTGATGGCGGCCGCGGTGATCTACACCGGGTGGGAGGTGGAACCTGCTCGAGGCCGGGGGCCCCAAGGAGGACGGCGCTCTACGCGAAGCGACCCGCCTGGTCACTTGGTAGGCAGTGCCGTGAACGCCGCCAGGGTGTGGGTGACGAAACCGCGCAGTCGGCGGTCCATGCCGAAGTTCGGGTCGTTCATCATGCTCAGCAGCTATATCCAGGGGGCGATGTCCCCCCGGTACCCGCTTGTTCTGCGCTTCCAGTCGGCGGGCGCAGGGGCGGCCCCTGCCCACGGTCCTGAGCTGGGTGAGTGAGCTGACCCCGGCGGCGCCCGCCGCAGCCGTGTGCGCGGTGTGCAGTTGGTCGTCGGTCTGCTCCGCGAGGAGGCCCGGCAGCTGGACGCTAGGCCAGGCCGGTCAGGTTCGCGCGTACGGTCAGTGGGTTGGTGAAGGACAGCACGCCGTCGGGCGCCGGCCGGTGAGTGGTGCCGGCAGGCTTTTTCCGCGTCGCCCGCGAGGGCGGCGTTGAGAGGGCGGACCGCGGCCGAGGTCCAGGAGCCGTGGAAGGTACGCCGTCATGAACTCACCGAGCAGGGGTGGGAGTTACTCGCTCCGCTCATACCGCGGGCCTCGGCTGGTCGCCCACGGGTGGAGCAGCGCCTGGTGATCAACGGCATGGTCTACAAGATCCGAACCGGGATCTCCTGGCGTGACCTGCCGGAACGCTGCGACCCGTGGCCGACGGTCTGCACCTGCTTCCGCCGCTGCACCTCGACGGCATCTTCACCGGGCGGCCCTGCGGCAGATGCAGACCCGGGCTGATACAGCCGGAGACATCGACTGGTTGGTCCAGATCGACTCCACCATCGTCCGCGCCCATCAGCACGCCGCCGCCACCGGCCGAAAAGGGGGACCCGCCGGCAGGACGAACCGGCTGATCACGCCCTCGGCCGATGCCGAGGCGGACTGGCTACCAAGACTCGCCTCGACTGCGACGGCCGAGGACTGCCGCTGGCCGTCCTGTGCACGGCCGACCAGCGCCACGACGCGATCTACGCACGCACGCTTCTCAAGCGCATCCGATGCGGGTTTTAAGGCTTGAGCACCGCCAGTACATCGTCGAGCGAGACGTTGGCGGGGTCACTCATATCGGAACCATCGAACGTCTGCCAGATATAGGACGCCGTCCCGTCCTCCCGCAGCGGATGCAAATCGGCCAAGTCCGGATCATCCCGGAAGCTGTTGAACGCCTCTTCGGACTCCCATTCAACGAGAAACAGAACCTGCCGTGGCGCGAGGTCACCGGCTACGCTACCTCGGAAACGGCCAAACGCCACGATTCGACCACCATACTGCGGGGCCACTTCGGGAAGGCGGCTGAAATACGCAAGGTACTTCTCCACGTCAACCACGTCAAACATATTCAGGGCGTAAAACTTCTTCTTCTGCGAATTTGCACTCACTGCCAATACCCTCTTCGGTGTCGGGAAACTGGTGTTTGCTGCTCCAGGCGGGCGTGGGGCGCCAGCAGCAGGACGCCGGCATTGTTGACGTCGGTCGCGATTTGCGCCGCCTCAGAGACTGACTGTGAAGAACGCGCTTCCAGTGCTCGGGACGGCGGCCGCAGCATCAGCTCCCAGGAGTAGGCCACCGGCCTCGCCGGACCTCGCCCGTCCCGGGCGACCGGCCGCCCCGGGCAGCTCGCCGTAGCCGCCGTCGGCCAGGCCGTCGAGATCATGCACGAGCCTGCCGAGGCCGCCCCCGGGCGCGGCGGGGTCGGCGCCGTGCCGGCGCATCGGCGCGTCGGCACCCATCATGAGGGTCAACGGCGCGGCGATGCCGAGCTCGATCGCGCCGCCGCGCGTCCACAGTCCGTCATAGGCGCGCAGCACTGTGCGTCACGCATCGTGGCGGGTGCGTCGAACTCGGTCTCGATCTCCGTCATGTGCTGCTTCTTTGCCTGCCACGACGCCTTCGCGAGACATGGTTGATCGGGTCTTCACCCACGCGACACCTCCGAAAGGGGGTGACCACGGCGGTCTCGGGACGCTTACGCCACCGTGTTCAGCAAGTCGGCCAGTACGTCGGGCCGTTCCAGGGCGATGAAGTGGCCGGCCTTCGGCACCTGTGTGAAGTCGGCGGCGGGCAGCAGCTTCTTGTTGGCCTCGCGGTCCGAGGGGCGGGACCAGTCGTTCTCCCCGTAGACGAGGTGGACGGGGGCCTTGACCTCGGGGTAGTGCGAGCGGGCGGCGATGAGGCTGGGCAGGTTCTGGTACACGCCCCGGGCGACGGTCGGGTAGCCGGGGCGCCGGCCCACCTGGAGCAGCTCGTCCACGTAGTCCTCGCGCAGTGCGCTCCTGTCGCCCAGGCCGCCCTGAAGGATCTTGCGGAGGGCGGGCTTGGGCTCCACCCCGGCGATCACCGGGCCCACACCCGGGGCGAGGACACCGCCGACCACCACGCGGGCGAGGAGGCTGGAGCGGGCGATCCCGCCGCGGAAGTCGTAGGTGTTGACCGCGACGACGCGCCGGACCCGCTCCGGCAGATCGGCGGCGGCGGTCAGGGCGAGCACCGCCCCCATGGACTCCCCGACCAACGTCACGTCGTAGAGGTCGAGTTCGGTGAGGAGCCGCTCGACGCCCGTGCGCATGGCCGGCTCGTCGTAGGAGGCGCCGGGCACGATCTCGGAGTAGCCCATCCCCGGCAGATCGAGGGCGTACACGGTGTACCGGTCCGCGATCAACGGGATCAGGAGCCGGAAGTGCTCGGCCTGGGTGCGCACGGTGTGCAGCAGGACCAGAGGCGCACCGCTGCCCGCCTTGAGGTAGCGCAGTCTTCCCTCGCTGCCGTGGTGTCCTGCGCGCGGCGCGATGGTGTGACTGGTGGTCCCCGCGATGTGAATCGTGGGACGTGATTCCTGACTGGCCATCTCTCTGTGTCTCCCTGTTCTACTTGGCCAGTTGGGGGTACAGGCCGGCCAGGTCGCCGGCGAGGCCCGCTTTGACCTGGCGCGTGGTGTCGTCGGCGAGCACCTCGTACGCGCCCGTCTCGACCCCGTCGAGGGCGAGGGCGGCGACGTCACGAGGGTTCGACTTGGGTGCGTCGACGTCCGCCGCCAGGTCCGTGTCGACGTAGCCGACGTGCAGTCCGGTGACGGCGATGCCGCGCGGCTGCAGCTCCAGGCGCAGGGAATTGGACTGCGACCACAGGGCGGCCTTGGACGCGCTGTAGGAGCCGCCGAGCGCCAGCCAGGAGAGTACGGAGTGCACGTTGAGGATGTGGCCGCCGCCGTTGCGCTCGATCACCGGCACGAAGGCCCGGGTGAGGAGCAGCGGGCCGTAGAAGTTGGTCTCGAACTCCCTGCGGACGTCGTCGACCGGGGAGTCGAGGAAGGACGCGCCTACCGCCGCACCCGCGTTGTTGATCAGCACGGTGACATCCTGCGCCTGCGCCACGGCCGCCGCCACGGAGGCCGGGTCGGTGACCTCCAGCGCCACCGGCACTGCGTCGGGGTGCGTCACGCTGCGCGGGTCACGGGCCGTGGCGTACACCTTGGCGGCGCCGCGCGCGTACAGCTCTTCCACCAGTGCCTTGCCGATGCCCCGGCTGCCGCCGGTGACGAAGACGTTGGCGCCCTTCAAAGTAGTCATGACTGCCTCCACAAGAATCAGAAACCGATCGGTTTCCACCACAGTAAACCGATCGGTTTCCGGGCGCAAGCTCATCGACGGAGTCAGTCGCGTGGGGTCGCGGCCTCAGGGCGTCGTTCCGCCCCAGGGTGGTGAGCTCTCCACCCGTGTGTCCGGCCTGGTGGATGTCGGCGTCGGTCGGGCTGAGTTGGAGTTTGAGGCCGAGTTTCCCGACGGTGTCGAAGAGCCACTCCGGAACGGCGTCTGGGGTGAGGTGGAGCAGAGCGGGAGGCAGGGGGGCGCCCTCGGCGCTGGAGGGGGCGCTGTGTGTGCGGGCGGGGGAGTGGTCGGAGGGGTGGGTCCCCGGAGCGGTTGGCGGTGGAAGTCTCCGGTGGGGTGTCCGCGTGTCACCGGCGCCTCGCTCGCGGGGGTCGGTCGGCGCCAACGGGACCGACTTGTCGGCGGGTTCAGCGGTCGTCGCGTTGGTCGATCCCTGGTCGCGCGTTGAGGCGGCATCGGCGGCCTGTGTGGGTGTCGGCATTGTCGGGTCGGTCACAGGTCGGGGACCACCTCTCCACTTGCGCCATGGAAACCGATCTGTTTTTCTAAGTGGAAACAGATCGGTTTCCTACCAGTGTTCGGCCTATGACCAGCGACAAAGGGAAAAGATGACTGCCACCTTCGACCGTGGGGCGCCCGCCTCGGGGAAAACGGACTCGGGCTGGCGCGGCTCACATGCCGTGCGCTGGTGGGTGCTTGTCGTGCTGGGCACGGCGCAGCTCATGGTCACGCTCGACGCGACCGTCGTGAACATCGCGCTGCCCGCGGCGCAACATGACCTCGGTTTCAGCGACGGCAGCCGGCAGTGGATCATCACCGGCTACGCCCTGGCGTTCGGCAGCCTGCTGCTGCTCGGTGGCCGGCTCGGTGACCTGTTCGGCCGACGTACGACCTTTGTGACCGGGCTGATCGGTTTCGCGGGCGCATCGGTCCTCGGGGGTGCGGCCACCAGCTTCGATGTCCTCGTCACGGCACGTGTGGCCCAAGGGCTCTTCGCCGCGCTGCTCGCGCCTGCGGCACTCTCACTGCTCAGTGTGACCTTCACCGACCCGACCGAGAGGCCGAAGGCGTTCGGCATCTTCAGTGCGCTGGCCGGTGCGGGCGGCGCGATCGGGCTGCTGCTCGGCGGCATGCTCACCGAATGGGCGTCGTGGCGCTGGGTGATGTACGTGAACGTCGTCTTCGCGGCCGTAGCGCTGGTCGGTGCGGTGCTGCTGCTGGCCAAGCCTGCGGTCACTCAGCGGCCCAAACTCGACATTCCCGGCACCGTCGTGGTGAGCGCGGCGCTGTTCGCCATCGTCTACGGGTTCGCGCACGTCGAGTCCACCAGTTGGACCGATCCGGTCACCCTCGGCTCCATGGTCGTCGGCGTGGTGCTGCTCGCGGTGTTCGTCTGGCTGGAGGCGAGGGTCGCGCATCCGCTGCTGCCGCTGCGACTGGTGCTGGACCGGACCCGCGGTGGTTCGTTCCTGGCGGTTTTCGTCATCGGTATGGGGATGTTTTCGATCTTCCTGTTCCTGACCTACTACCTGGAGGCCAGCATCGGCTACTCGCCGATCAAGACCGGTCTGGCGTTCCTGCCGATGGTCGCCGGCATCGTTGCCGCGTCGACCATGGCGCCTTCGCTGCTGCTGCCCAGGGTCGGCCCGAAGATCGTGGTCAGCGCCGGCTTCCTGGTCGCCGCATCCGGTATGGCCCTGCTGACCCAGCTCAGGCTGGACAGCACCTACGCCGCCCACATCATGCCCGGTCTGATCCTGCTGGGGCTCGGTCTCGGTGGAGTGATGACCACCGCGTTCCAGGGCGCGACCGCCGGCATTCATCACGAGGATTCGGGCGTCGCCTCGGCGCTGATCAACACCGGCCAGCAGGTGGGCGGCTCGATCAGCACGGCGCTGCTGACCACCGTTGCCTCATCGGCCGCGACCGACTACCTGTCCTCGCGCAAGCCCGGCGCGCTGACCGTGGCGCAGGCCGGAGTCGAGGGCTACACGGCCACCTTGGCGTGGGGTGCCGGGTTCTTCGTGGTCGGTGCTGTGCTCGCAGCGTTCCTGATACCGAACGCGGCTCTGGCGCCGTCGGAGGGCGAGCCGGTGATCGCCCACTGAGTCTGAATCCACCGCGGATGCGCGGTGGACCGCAACGAGCGGACAGGGAGAAATGCCCTGCCGCCCGCGTTGACTGGTGTTCTCGAGGTGCAGGTCGGCGAAGGAAGGCAGGGCTTCTCCGGGATCGCGCGTACTTCCACGGGCGCGATCCGTCCTCAGTGAACTGACCATCGCTGGTACCGGGCATCCGCAGTGTGGTCTGAATTTCCGAGGCTCGCGGGTGTGCTGGTCAAGGCGGCCGCGGTCGGCCTCGCTGGGGGCGCACCAGGAGCGTGGGCGGCGTCGAAGAGCACTCCCCGGCAAACGCCGTAAACCGATCGGTTTTCAGTTGGCCGGATTCGAGCTAACCTCGCAATATGACCACCGAGGCGAAGTCAAGTCCCCGAGAGCGGCTGCTGGAGGCGGCGGCCATGCTCACCTACCGAGACGGTGTCGGCATCGGCGTCGACGCGCTGTGCAAGGCGGCCGGGGTGTCGAAGCGTTCCATGTACCAGCTTTTCGAGAGCAAGGACGAACTGCTGGCGGCAAGCCTGGAGCAACGCGCCTCCGCCTATGTGGCGACGCTCCTGCCTCCGGCCGACGACAACCGTTCACCCCGCCGGCGGATCCTGCACGTCTTCGACCAGTTGGCAGCACATGCGGCTGCGCCCGACTTCATGGGCTGCCGGTACCTGGTTGTGCAGATCGAGCTCAAGGACCAGGGTCACCCTGCGAGTCGGGTGGCCCGCCAGGTCAAGGAGAACCTGACAGGCTTCTTCCGTGCCGAGGCCGAACGGGGAGGCGCGCGCGACCCGGAGCTGCTGGCCCGACAGCTGATCCTGGTCTTCGACGGCGCCAGCGCCCGCGCGGGAATCAAAGCCGACACGCCGGCAGGGCTGGTCGCTCCCACGGTGATCACCCTGCTCGATGCGGCCGGCATGCGCTGACGCATCACGTCGGCGAGAGGTCTCGGTGAGCGATGCGCTCCACGGGTGACCGCCGGCCTCCGGCGACCTGGGCGCATCCCATGGCGGCGCGCCCTTGCCTCCCGACGCTCGGAGGGACCCGGCCGTAAGGGCGTTGATGGGCGTGCGGTGAGCCATCAAGGCCGTGGTTTCGTCGACATCGTGCCCGGCCGCAGGGGCAAGGTCTCCCGGGCGTCCAGCCGACCCGGAAGGGTTTGTGGGGCTGGGCACCGATCGCCAGGCGATCGGTTGTCGACGTCCGTGTGGAAGTGGGCCGACATGTCGAAGAAGAGGCCCGCCGCTTGGTCTTGCGCACGGAAACCGATCGGTTTACAGTAGTGAAACTGATCGGTTTCTCGCTGTGAAGACGAGCCTGACCGCTGGGCTCACAAGGAGGTTCGGATGACTGCCGGGCGCGACGCCGAGGGACAGTCTGTGGATCTCAGACTTCCGGCCAAACTGGCTGCGCACCCGTCGGTGAAGGCCGTCCTCGCTCGGCGTGCGGCCGGTGAGGCCGCGAGCCCACCGCCGGTGATCGACGCGGCCTGGCTGCGCGAGCTGTGCCTGGCGGCCGGCGCGGACGACGCGGCCGCGGTAAGCCTGGACCACCCCGATCTGGCCGGCGAGCGCGAGTACGCGCAGTCGGCGCTGCCCGGCACCCGCACCCTGATCGCGATGGCGGTCCGGATGAACCGCGACAACTGCCGCTCCCCGGCTCGCAGCGTGGCCAACCAGGAGTTCCACCAGACCGACGAGCAGGCCAACCATGCCGCCCGCAGCGTCACCCAGGCGCTCCAGGACGCCGGATACCGTGCGCTCAATCCGTCCGTCGGCTTCCCTCAGGAGATGGACCGCTTCCCCAGGGAGCGGATCTGGGTGGTGGCGCACAAGACGGTCGCGGTGGCCGCCGGGCTCGGCGTGATGGGTCTGCACCGCAACGTCATCCACCCGAAGTTCGGCAGCTTCGTCCTGCTGGTCACCGTGCTGGTGAACGCGGAGGTGAGCGAGTACGGGCAGGCGCTGGACTACAACCCTTGTATCGACTGCAAGTTGTGCGTCGCGGCCTGCCCGGTCGGCGCCATCGCCAAGGACGGCGCCTTCGACGCCCTGGCCTGCACCACGCACAACTACCGCGAGTTCATGAGCGGGTTCACCGACTGGGCGCAGACCGTGGCCGACAGCGAGGACGCCGCCGACTACCGTTCCCGGGTCACCGATTCCGAGAGCGCCTCCATGTGGCAGAGCCTGTCCTCGCCCCCCGGCTACAAGTCCGGCTACTGCCTCGCGGTCTGCCCCGCCGGCGAGGACGTCCTCGGCCCGTACCTGGACGACCGCAAATCGTTCATGGACACCGTGCTGCGCCCGCTCCAGGAGAAGAAGGAAACGCTCTACGTCCTGCCGGGCTCCCACGCGCAGGAGTACGCCCAGCGCCGTTTCCCCCACAAGCCCGTCAAGGAAGTCACCGGCGGCTGGCAGCCTCCGGCTAAGCGTTCGGCATCCCCCGAGCGAGAGCAACGGACGTAATGATCGGCATTCACCCCTTCCGCGTCCTGCGCGCCAACCCCGTGTGGATCGCCAACGGCGTCATCAAGGGCGTACTCGCGCTCCTGTTCGCCGCTTTCTACGTCGGCACCACATGGGACCACTGCGCCTGCACCGCCCGCTGATCCGGGCGACCCGGGTGCAGACCCTCGCCATCAGCAGCACCCTCATGGCCGGGCTGTCCCTGCTGATGGGCGCCCTGGTCATGGTCGGGACGGTCTGCATCATGGGTATGGACGCCTCTCACCTGCCGTTGCTGTGGCTGTACTCGGTGTGCGCCGTCGCGGTCTCCGGGATCGGGGCGCTCGCCCTTCTCGCGGTCTTCGGTACGCCCGGCATGCTGGTCGTCGCGCTGGTCTTCATCGGGATGGCGGTGCCGATGGCCGGGGCCGCCACCCCCATCCAGGCGCTGCCCGGCTTCTACCGCTTCTTCGCGGAGTTCGAGCCTCTGCGGCAGATCACCGGTGGCATCCGCTCGATCCTTTACTACGACGCCCAGGGCGACGCGGGACTGACCCGGGGCTGGGTCATGATGGCAGCCGGCCTCGTGGCGGCAGCGCTGTTCGGCTTCGGCGTACTGGGGTGGTACGACCGCAAGGGGCTGCACCGTATCCCGGTGGACACGACGCCCGAGAAGGCGGCGGCTCCGGCGTAGCGCAGGCCACCCTCCGCATCCCCCAGGGCGGGCCATCACTCGGAGTGGCCCCGGTGTGTCGCCCTGCCGGGGACGACAGGCACGCACACCGCAAGGGCTCGGCGACGGTCTTTCCCCCAGGCTGTCGCCGAGCTTCCGCGAGGACACCACCCCGGAAACCGATCGGTTTTCATTTGCTTCTCTCTGGGTTAACCTCGCGGTATGACCACCGAAGTGAAACAAAGCCCCAGGGAGCGGCTGCTGGAGGCGGCGGCCACCCTCACCTACCGAGACGGCGTCAACATCGGCGTCGAGGCGCTGTGCAAGGCGGCGGGAGTATCGAAGCGCTCCATGTACCAGCTGTTCCAGAGCAAGGACGAACTGCTCGCGGCGAGTCTGGAGCGGCGCACGTCCGCCTACGTGGCAACACTCCTGCCCGCGGCGGACGACGACCGTTCCTCCAGGGAGCGGATCCTGCACGTCTTCGAGCAGGTGGAATCACAGTCGCGCGCGCCCGAGTTCTACGGCTGCCCCTTCCTTGCCGCACAGATCGAGCTCAAGGACCAGAGCCACCCCGCGAGCCGGGTCGCCCATGGGGTCAAGGACAACCTGACAGGCTTCTTCCGTGCCGAGGCCGAGCAGGGCGAGGCGAGCGATCCCGGTCTGCTGGCCCGGCAGCTCAGCCTGGTCTTCGACGGTGCCAGCGCCCGCGCGGGCATCGGCGCGGACACCCTGACGGGGCTCATCGCGCCCACGGTGATCACCCTGCTCGACGCGGCGGGCGTGCGCTGACGGATGGCGGCACGATGCAGGGACGGCTGAGGCAAGTTCCGCGAAAGATCACATGGCGCCGCTGCCCTCCAAAAAAGAAGCCGACGTGTTCGTTCATTGGGTGAGCGGATGCCTAGCTTTGTGTAGATGTGAGTCAGGTGGTATTGCACCGTCTTGACCGAGATATACAGCTCAAGTGCGATCTGCTTGTTACTTGTTCCCGAAGCCACCTGTTGCGCGACCGCCTGTTTGCGTAAGGAGGGACAGTCTGGCGGTGGTTCGGCTGGTGGGCAGGCCGCCCGCCTTGAGTTCCCGGTCGCACCGTTCGACATAGGTGCGGGCACCGAGCGCCATGTACGCGTCCCGCGCGTTGTGGAGGACCGCGTCGGCCTCCCGTGGCTTTCCCGCGCGGCGGAGGGACTGGCCGTAGGCGAAGTTGACGCGGGCGTGGTCGTAGGGGAGTGGAAGGCGTTCGAGGTGGGCAAGGGCTTGCTCGAACTCCTTGCGTGCGGTGTCGACGTCGCCTGAGCGGCGGTGAGTCGGCGGCGGGCCAGGCCGAGCCGTGCCTGGGCGGAGTGGCGCCCGCGCAGCGCCGCGCGCGACTCGTGCGGGGTGCGGAAGGCGTCGGCCTCGTCCAGTCGACCGGTCATCACGAGGGCGTTGGCGTAGATGTCCGGCCAGGGCCAGAAACCCGGTTCCTCGATGCCCTCCCGCGCCGGCAGGTGGACCACGGGGGCGAGGGCTTCCAGGACGCGCTCGTAGTCGCCGCGCGCCTCGGCGACCTGGGCGCGGGCCAGACAGGAGGGGACCAGCATGACCTCGTAGTGGTGGGAGGACGCGGCCGCCTCGCCGAGATGGTGCTCGGCGGCCTCCCAGTTCCCGCGCAGCGCGTTGAGCTGCGCCCCGGTCCAGTGCACCAGCGGGCGGACGAACTCGATCTGGGAATCGGCGAGGCGTATCGCGGCTCGCTGCATCGTTTCCAGGGCCTCGGGCCAGTCGCCGAGCGTGAACTGGGTCCGCGCCAGCCACCCCTGCGCCCATAGCGAGATGCGCGTGGAGCCCATCCGGTAGCCGGTGGGAACGACCGCTTCGAGTCTGCTGCGGGCGGACTCCGGGGCGTCCAGGGTCAGGTCCACCCAACCGCGGCCGAGCTGGAATCGCTGCGGCTGGGCGGCGTCGGGCAGCTTCGCTGAGGACGTCTCGTAGGCGGCGATCGCCTCCTCGGCGCGGCCGAGCGCGGCGAGGCCGATGCCGAGTACCGCTTCCGACTCGATGGCGGACGGATCGGTTGGTCCGGCCAGTTCGACGGCACGCCGGGCCCAGGCGACCAGGTCCTGCGCGTCCCAGCGGCCAAGAGCGTGGAGTACGCACCGTTGACAGATCCGGGCCATCGGATCGGGGTGCTGCTGCGGATCGCAACGGTCCCATGCCTGGGTGAGGAATCGCTCGGCCTCCGAGGGGCGACCGCGCATGATGGCGAGGTAGCCGAGGACCGCGTCACGCAGGATGCCGGGCGCGAAACTCTCCAACTCGGCGGCTTGGGGCACGTCTCCGGCGCCGATCATGGCGTCCACCGCACGTAGCAACCGGCTCTCCCGTGCACTGCGATCAGCGCTCAGCCGGCTGGCGCGAACCAGGGTGTCGGCCACGGCGGACCACTCAGGGCTCGCCGCCCGGCCGCCGCGGCGACCGGTCCGTACGGGCTCGCCCGCGCCCGGCCGGCCCTGCACCGGACGGTGACCCAACAGAACTGACGAGCAGTCAGTTCGCCTGGGAGCGGCGGGACTCAGAGCCAGCCGCGGCGAGCGGCCTGCCAGGCGAGCTGCATCCGCGTGTCGGCGCCGGCGAGCGTCATCATGTGCTGGATGTGGCGCTGCACGGTGCGCCTGCTCAGCCCCATCTGACTCGCGATGGCCTTGTCGGCGACACCCGCCACGAGCAGCGAGAGCAGCCGGCGGTCGGTCTCGGTCAGCGGGTCGGCGTCGACGACCCCGTCGCTGCCCTCCACCTCGCCGGAGGCGCTGACGTTCAGCGGGACCGCGGTCTCCCAGTAGCGCTCGAAGAGCGAGATGAGCGCCTCCAGCAGGCTGCTGCCCCGCACCAGCGCGGCCGTCGCCACATGGGGACTGCCCTGGGGCCCGCCGGGGACCAGCGGGCAGATGGCGATGGCGCGGTCGGCCACGGCCAGGCGCAGCGGCAGGTGCGGGACCGACCGGGCCACCTCACCGGCGCGCACACCTTCCACGACGTTGTCGACGGCGCCCTCGTCGTCGAAGAAGGCCTGCTCGTACAGGACGCGGTAGCGCACCCCGCGGGCGAGGGCGTCGTACTCGGCGCGGTTGCTGCCCGAGGGCATCGCCACGTACTGCGCCTTGCAGAACCAGAGCATCTCGTGGCGCGCGTTGTCCTGCATCTGCCGCAGGTGCTGGCGCAGCGCCTCCGCTCCGGTGATGACCTCGATGAGCTGGCCGGGGTCGTGCCTGCGGCGCGTGCTGCGGTAGCTGTCGAGCAGGTCGGTGACGGCGGTACGGGCCTTGTCGAGCGCGTCGGCGTTGCGCTGCAACCGCGGCAGCAGCGCCACGTCGGGCGGTACGGCGGCGTAGTGCAGCGGATCGCGGTCGGTGGGGCTGGCGAGACCCTTGCCGCGCAGGGCCGCGAGGACGGCCTCGGCGGAGTCGCGCGGGAGCCCGGTCCGGTCGGCGACCTCCTGGGCCGACGCGGTCGCGGTCCCGACCAGGAGCCGGTAGACCGTCTCCTCGATCGCCGTGAGACCTGCCGCCTCCAGCATGCCGTGCCCCTCCCTCGCCGCGGCCGGCCCCGAGAAGCGGAACGGCCCGTTGAAGTTTGCACCGCGAGCCACCACCGGGCAAGCAAACGGCGGGTGCCGGGGCTTCCGCCCGGGCACCCGCCGCCGTTCAGCCGCTCAGCAGGGCAGGCGTCACCGCCCCGAGGAGGGGCCGTGGTGCAGGTAGGCGCGGTCGACGGTCTGCCGCACGCTGTTGCCCGCGGCGTCCACCGCGGTCACCCGCAGGCTGACGTACGCGTCCCCGCGCACGCCCGACGGCCGTTCGACCGCGGCGGTGAACCGCGTGCCGCCGTGCCGCCCGGTGCGGGCGGTGTGCGCGGTGTGCCAGGTACGGCCGTCGTCGTACGACGCCTCGACCTTGAGCGTGACCCCGCGCGGGGGGGCCAGGCCGTCCGGCATCCGTACGTTCAGACCCAGCGTGTGCGACCGGCCCGGACCCACCGCGTTGCGGAGGTCCACCGGCGCGCTGTAGTCGACCTGGAGCAGCGGCAACAGCGTGGCCGTCGCCGCGGTGTCCGAGGTGAACGTCCAGGACGTCCGGGTACCGGTGCCGAACTGCCAGTCGGCGGAGGTACGGGCGGTGGTGAGGTCCAGCCGGTAGCCGGCCTTGCCCGCGGGCACCTCGAATCCGCCCCAGGCCCCGGTGCCGGACTGCGCCACGAGCCGGCCGTTGCGGTACACCTCGGCGTGGGCCACGTCGCTCGGGTCGCCCACCGCGGACACCGCGGCACCGGTGCCCACACCGCCACCCAGCGAGCTCGCCTCCGCGAACGACCAGTGGCCGGACTGGGAGTCGGTGAACTCCGGGATGTGCAGGGACAAGGTGTCGCCGTTGCGCACCGAGCCGGGCCAGCCCGTCACACCGTGCGGGATCGACGGGCGCACCGGCCCCGCGAACCACTTCTCCGCGGCGTGCTGTCCGGGCCGGTAGGTGCGGGCGGCGTCCTGCATGCCGACGCCCAGCTCGAGGTCGCGGTCCATGACGGTGTCGTGGTGCACGGTGTGGCTCCACAACGTGTCACCGGCCGTCACGTACTCGGTGCGCTGCTGTCCCACCGGCACGTCACGGGTGTACTGGTTCCAGGCGAACTCCTGGTAGGGGCGCCAGCCGAAACGCTGCTCGCTCCCCCAGGCCGAGGCGCCGGTGCGGGTGTAGGAGGCCTTCACCACCGCGCTGTTGCGTTCGCTGACCGTGTACACCAGCTTCTCGGGAACACGCTGCTGGGACACCTGCATGACGTCGTACAGGTAGGGGCTCTTCACCGTGCCGGAGAAGTCCACCGTGGTGGTGCGCTCACCGGCACGCTTCAGCAGGTCGGTGCCCTCCGTCGCGCCGGCGCGCATGATCGGCAGCGCGAGGCGGTCGCCCTCCGGCTGCCAGCGCGTCCAGGGGAAGAAGCCCTCGGGCATGACGAGCATCAGCGCCTTGGCCCCGGCGTCCGCGGCGGCCTTCGCCAGCTCGGCGTCGTTGCCGAAGTCGTAGCGGACGACAGCGAGCTTCCCGCGCACATGGGCGGCCTTGAGGTCCGCGGCGGTGCCCGCTCCGGCGTCCACCGCGGTCAGCCGGACGCCCTTGTCGTCGAAGACCGGAGAGGTCGGCAGGTAGTACGGGACGAAGGGCGCCGAGGTGCCGGACACCTTCGCCCGCAACTGCGGGGCCACCATCTGCCAGCGCGAGGCGAACTCGAAAGTGCCGTCGGTGACCTGCGCGGTCGGGCTGACGTAGATGCGCTTGGCGACGTCGAAGAACATCACGCCCTGGATCAGGCCGTGTCCCTCGATGCGCCGGTACGTCTGGTAGCTGAGGATCCCCCGCTGCTCGGCGGGCTCGGGCGTGCGGATCTGCACCTGGGTGACCTTGGAGGCGTCCAGCGTCACCGTGGTGTCCTTGGCGACCTTCACCTGCGGGTTGATCACCTCGACCAGTTCCTGGCCGTCCGAGGCGTTGTCCAGAGTGCTGAAGTCGACCTGGTAGGTGCCCTCCTCGACGACGGCGACCGCCGGGTCGGCGCTGGTGTACGAGACGAAGCCGTCCTGGCCCCAGATCGTCGGCAGCCAGCCCGGCAGCACCTTGCCCGCGCGGTCGCGGGCGATCACGGTGAGCCGGTGCAGCGGCGCGTGCACGACCAGGGAGAGCGTGGTGTGGGCGAGGACGCTGCCGTCCGCGCCGGTCGCGGTGGCGTAGCCGTAGTAGGCGCCGCGCTTGGCGTCCTTCGGGTCGGTGCTCAGCGGCACGTCGGCGGAGGCACCGGGGGCGAGGTGGACGGTGCTCGCGCCGGGCGCGACGACACCGGCCGTCAGGGCCACGCCGTCGGAGTTGGCCAGGGCCACGCTCAGCTTCAGGTCCACTGCCTTGTCACCGGTGTTGGTGTAGTGCAGGGCCGCCGACTGCTGCTTGTCGCCGCCCACCTGGACGGCGGGCAGCAGCACGCTGCCGGTGGCCGTGACCGCGCCCATGGCCGCGGCCACGTCGATCCGGCCGCCGCCCTGCTCGGTCACCTTCGTGCCCGGCACGGTGTGCGCGGTGCTGATCAGCGCGTCCTTCAACTGCTGGCCGGTCCAGCCGGGGTGCTGCTGCGCGATCAGCGCGACGGCACCCGCCACGTGCGGGGTCGCCATCGAGGTGCCGGACGCCGCCGTGTAGTTCGCGTCGACCGGGTCGCCCATGGTGGTGCCGGACGCGCGCGCGGCGACGATGCCGACGCCGGGGGCGGTCACGTCGGGCTTGACGGCCTTGTCGCCGAGGCGCGGACCGCGGCTGGAGAAGGAGGCGAGGGAGTCGTCGCGGTCCACGGCGCCCACCGTCAGCGCGGCGTCGGCCGCACCGGGCGAACCGATCGTGGAGTCCCCGCTCTGGCCCGCGTTGCCCGCCGCGACGACGAAGAGGGTGTCGCCAGAGGCGGACAGCGTGTTGAGGGCCTGGCTCATCGGATCGGTGCCGTCGGTCGGCTCGTCGGAGCCGAGGCTCATGTTGACGACCTTGGCGTGCTCGGCGGCCGCCCACTCCATGCCGTCGATGACCTGCGACTCCGAACCGTAGCCGTCGTCGCCGAGCACCTTGCCGATCAGCAGCTCCGCCTTCGGCGCCACACCCTTGCGGGAACCGGAGGACGCAGCGCCCGTACCGCCGACGATCGACGCCACGTGCGTGCCGTGCCCGAAGTGGTCCATGGTGTTCCCGCTGCCCGAGAAGTCCTTCGACTCCGCGATCCGGCCCACCAGATCGGGGTGGGCGGCGTCCACGCCGGTGTCCAGCACGGCCACCTTCACGCCCTGGCCCTCGTACCCGGCCTTCCACGCCGCCGGCGCGTTGATCTGCGCGGTGCTGCGGTCCAGCACCGGCGCGACCCGGCCGTCCAGCCACACCCGCGGGGTCGCGGCGGCGCGGGCGGTGCCCTCGGCGTCGCCCGGGTTCAAGGCCTTCCAGAAGGCGCCCAGGTCGTCGTCCGCGACGCGCAGCGACCGCGCGCCGATACTCGCGAGGGTCCGCACCGGGGTCGATGCCTCGTTGAACGCGGCGACCCGGTCCGCGACGGCGGCCGCGGCCTTCTCGCTCTTCGCGGTCGTCCGGGCCACACCGCCGCGCGGGGAGGCGGAGACGATCAGCGGCAGCGCGGAGGTGCCGGCCTCGTCGTAGCCCTGGGCGATCAGGGTGGAGACGTCGAACAGACGCCGGTCCAGCGTCCCGGCGGAGACCAGGTCCGCGGCGTCCGACGGCAGCACCGTCAGGTCGCCGCCGTCCTCCTGGTACGTGCGGAAGACGATGCCCTCACGGCCGGGTCCCGGCTCGACCGAGGCGGCGCGGCGGCCGTCGGCTCCCGGCGTCACCGTCACGCGGTCGCCGGTCACCAGGCGTACGGTCACGGGCGGCGCGCCCTGGCCGTCGGCGGGTCGCGCCGCGGTGTCCTGGGGCGTCCGGGCGGAGGCGGCCGGTACGCCTCCGGCGGCCAGCAGCAACCCTGTCGATATCGCCGCCGTCAGGCGGATCCATGCCATCAGCCAAGCACCTCTCGTACAGCTGGGAGTCACGCGCTGTCCGACAGAATCTGCTGTGGCGGTGAGCATGTCACTGGCCTCTGGTGTCACACCTGCGACATGTCCCAACGGCGCCACGGGGTGCGGCCGTGGCCCCCGTCAGGGGCTGTCGTTTGGATCAGGCCGGCCTGACTCACGGTGCCTTGCCGGCTGACCCGAGCGGGGCGTGGTGCGTGCAGCTGCAAGGCGGAGGAGGGAGTCGACGCGGTGGGGGCACGTCCCGGCCGAAGGCTGGGGGACGTCGGCGACCGACGACAACGCCGCTGGGGGTCCGGCACGCACAGAACACGGGACCAGTAGTGGGCGTGGCAGCTCTCGCCCTGCCGGTACCTCGGCCGCCGGGCCCGCCGGGATCGACGTAGCATCAAGCCGGTACCCCGTCGGTCGGGCTCGGGTTCGCCCGGTCTTGCAGCACACAGGAGTGGCAAACCCCATGGACGCACCCGCGGACAGCCCATGGTCCGGAGCCGGTCTGGACCCGCTGACCGGTCACGTTCTGGAGCACCTGGTGACCGTGCCCTCGGCTGACGCGGACGAAGTCGCGGCAGCGGTCGGAGTGTCCACGGCGGAGGCGGCGCGGGCTCTGCGCGACCTCGCCGACGCCTCGCTCGCCCTGCGCACCGACGCTGCCGCGCCACGCTGGGCGGCCGGCCCTCCACGCACCTCCCTGAGCGCCCTGCTGGCCCGTCGGCGGGCTGAACTGGCGCGCACCGAAGGGCTCGTGGAGCGTTTGCACGAGATGTACGAGACGGTGTCCGGACCGCGCTCGGCCCACCTGGTGGAGCTGTTGGAGCGCGAGGACGAGGTATCGGCGCGCTACGCCCAGCTGCTCAAGGGATGTGCGACCGAAGTGCTGCACCTGGCGAAACCGCCCTACGTCACCAGTTTCGGGGCGGCCGCGGAGGCATCAGGGGTGGCGGACGGGGTGCGGATGCGTTCCGTGTACGAGACCGAAGGCTTCTCCGACGAGGTGTCCCTGGCCACGGCGGTGCGCGGCACCGGGCAGGGCGGGGAACTTCGGCTGGCGCCACGGCTGCCGGTGAAACTCGTGGTGTTCGACCGCACCGCGGCCCTGCTGCCGGTGCGGGGGGACCGTCCGTCCGCCGGCTCACTGGTGGTTCACTCGCCCGCGCTCGTCGAGGCGCTGGCGGACTTGTTCGAGAGTGTGTGGCGAGATGCCGAACCCATGTCCCTCTCCAGCCGGACCGATGCGCTGCCGCCGGCCTGCGGCCACCACGGCACGCCGCTGACGGACACCGGGGCGACGGGGTCACCCGACCCGCGTACCCGGGAGATCCTGCACCTGATGGCCGCGGGCATGAAGGACGACACGATCGCCCGCGTACTCAAGGTGAGCCGCCGCACCGTTCAGAAACATGTCAGCGACGCGGGCACACGGCTCGGCGCCCGCACCCGCTTCCAGATCGCCTTGCTGGCGGCCGAACGGGGGTGGCTGGGGGAGAGCCAGGGCTTGGGCGATGCCGTGGTCGGTCGGTGATACGCAGGAGTGCGGCGATCCAGGGGTTCTAGTCAGGAAAGCGCGGGCCCGCAAGGTGGTTGCCGGGTGTCCCGGCGGAAGGCTTCGCACAGTCTGCCGCGGGGGCGGTTACGCGGCCCGGCATGACCGCGCACGGTGCCGTACCCGTGGATACGGCACCGTGATCGAGGCCTACGTGGTGGGCTTCAACGCGAAGTCCCTCTGGGTGACCCGGTCCCGGTGCACCACGGTCCGGCGGGTGAGGGGCCGGTGGCCGTCCGCGGTGGCCTGGAGGGTGTGTACGCCGGCGGCGCGCGAGAACAGGGTGTAGAGACCGTCGCCCACGGCCGGGTCCTCCGGCGTGGCCACGGTGAGTACGGCGCTGTCCGGCGCCGAGGTGTCGGCGACCTTCGCGCCGATGATCGCCGTACCGGTGCGGGCGTCCTGGACGGTTCCCACCGTCAGCCCGCCCGGCACCGGCTCCAGCGTCCGGCTCTGCACGCTCACGTCGTCGACTTCCCAGAAGTAGGCCCAGTTCGCGACGAAGTGGAAGCGCAGCCGCACCGACGACTGCCCGGCGTACTGCCGCAGCGGGACACTCACCGTGAGGTGGTCGGCTTCGCCGTTCGCCTTGGGACCGGCCCACACGTTCTGCCAGGTGGCGCCGTCGTCGGTGCTGGCGTCCACGGTCATGTGCTGCTGGCTGAGGTTGGTGATGTAGTGCGTCTTGAAGGTGAGACTGGCCGACTGCGCCGTCGACAGGTCGTAGGCGGGGCTGACCAGCGAGGTGTCCTGATGCGGTCCGAAGGGCGCGTTGTCGCTCTCGACGGTCGCGAAGGAGCCGCTGCCGCCGGTGGCGTTGCCGCGCTGGGTGGGGTCGTCGAACTGCCAGCCGTTGTCGCTGTCCGCCGCGCTCGCCACCGTCCAGCCCTGTGGTGCCGCGGTGGATGTGTCGAATCCCTCGGAGTGCTCGGTGGTGTTGAGGGCGTAGCCGACGGCGGTGGCCGCGTCCGGGTCGGCGACCAGGGCGCTGTCGGCGGTCACGGCCTTTCTGCCCACCGTCACCTCGCGGGTGACCGCCTCGTAACCGGGCAGGGCCGCGGTGACGTCCAGGGTGTAACCGGCCTGCTCCGGAAGGGAGATGTCGTACCGGCCGCTGACCGGGTCGGTCCACACCGGCGCCTCCGGCGAACCCTCGACGGCGATCCGGGCGTACAGCGGCCAGCCGTGCCCCGAGCCGTCCCGGATCGTGCCGCGCACATGGGTGCGGGGCAGGGCCCTGAGACCGAAGTCGCGTGTCACGGTCTGGCCGTCCGCGATCTCCAGGGAGAGCGGTGCCGTGGACGCGTAGCCGAAGGCCGTGACGGTGAGCCCGTCGACCTCACCTGCGGGCAGGTTCAGGGTGTACGTGCCGTCGGCGCTCGTGGTGGCCACGTCGAGGCCGGAGGCCACGGTGGCGTCGGCGACGGGTTTGCCGGTCCTCGTGTCGGTCACCTTGCCGGTCAGGGTCCCGCTCGGGCCGCTGCGGAAGGCCGCGAGTCCGGCCGGGGTGCCCAGGCCGGTGGGGCCGTCGTAGCCGGTGGCCGCGGTGCACAGGTAGGCGGCGGCGCAGGCGCCGTTGGATCCGGAGGTGATGTCGTTCAGTCCGGTGCCGCCGGCCGTGTACGGATACGCGTTGGGGTAGGTGCCCGGGCGCGGTGAGCCGGCCAGCGCGTAGACGCCGGCGATCACCGGGGCGGCCGCGCTGGTGCCGCCGTAGGTCTGCCAGCCGGTGCCGTGGCTGCCGAACGTCGAATAGACAGCAACGTTGTCAGCTACCGCGGAGACGTCTGCGACACTGCGTCCCTGGCATCCGGTGTCCTGCTGGAAGGAGGGCTTGGACTGGTACGACGCGCAGCCCGAGCCGGGCCCGTAGGAGCCGCGCTTCCACACGGTCTCGTCCCACCCGCGGGCAGTGTCCGGGTCGGCGACCAGATCGGTGCCGCCGACCGCCGTCACCGTGGGAAGGGTGGCCGGGAAGGCGACGCCGTAGCCGTTGTCCCCGCTCGCCGCGACGACCGCGACGCCGGGATGGTCGTAGGAGGCGCCGTACGTCGGGACGTCGGAGGCGTAGTCGCCGGTGCGGCCGTAGGAGTTGGACACGTACTTGGCGCCCAGCTCGACCGCCTTGTCGACCCCGGCCGCGAGCCGGTCGAGTCCGTCGTTGTCGGTCTCCACGAGCAGGATGTGCGCCTGCGGGGCGACCGCGGAGACCATGTCGAGATCGAGGGCGATCTCACCGGCCCAGCCGTCGTTGGACAGCGGGTAGTCGGTGCCGCCGCGCTGGTCCACCTTGCTGAAGCAGCCGTTGGCCGTGGTGCACGGCGGCAGTCCGTACTGGGCGCGGTAGACCGCCAGGTCCGCTTCGGCGTCGGGGTTGTCGTAGGCGTCCACGATGGCGATGGTCTGCCCCGCGCCGCCGTCGGCCGGGAGGCTGTAGGCGCTCTGCAGGTCCTGCGGTCCGAGCCCCGGCGGCGTCTGAGCCGCGGCCAGCCGGAGCAATGGGGACTCGCTCGTGGAGCGCATGGCGAAGCACGACGCGTGTCCCTTGGCGGGCGTGCCGCACACGGGAGTCAGGTCGGTGGCCGCGCCGGCTTCGGTGTCCGGAGAGGTGTCGAAGCGGGCCGGAGGGGCGGCGGCACCTGAGGGCGTGGCCGGCATGGCATGCGCGGGCGCCTCGATGCAGAGCAGAGCAAGGGCGGCGAGCCCCAGGGCGGTTACACCCGAACGGAGCCGCGGGGCCACGGATATTCGCTCTCTTCGGAACGCGGATTGCTTCACTTCGTACCCATCGTGACGGGCCCCTCGGAATCGGGCCGGGAACAGGGGAAACCTGCGTGCAGGAAGACGTCCCGACAATTAGCCGGTTAGGCATGACGGGATGTCAATAGGCCCTTCGTTACACGTTCATTTCCCGGAGACTGCCGACTTCCGCTGAGGGTTCTCACTTGTGCAGAATCACGAAGTGGCATGGCAAGTCCCGTGCCGAGCAGTCGAGTTCGTAGTCACAATGGACGGGCCCGCCGAGATCTCCGCCTGATTACTGCAGGCTCCGCACCTTTTTCCTCTCGCAATAGCCGCACAATGAGGTGACTCGGCCATGATGGCCGTGTTCTGAAGACGGTCCCCTAAATGATTTTCCAGTGGGTACGGGCAGGCTCCGCTGCCGTACGAAGGTGTCCGGTGTGGGCGACGTCGTGCAGTCGCGCGATGCCGGGTGTGGCGTGGTGGAGGCGGGCGCCCTCGACGCCCGCTCCGCGCACCCGCTCCTGCCGGCCCCCGTGGCCCGCCCTGGCCACCGCATCGGATGCGGCACCGCCTACGGCCGGCCCATGGAAACGGTTGACCTCCTCATGACGACGGCGGCCGTGAACCCCGCCCAGCATGCGAAGGAGATCTGCGAAAACGGCGTAACACTTCGGGCCGTCGGCCGGTTTATCTGTTCCGCAACCGCAACCGCAACCGCAACCGCAACCGCAACCGCAACCGCAACCGCAACGCAACCGCAACCGCAACCGCAACCGCAACCGCAACCGCAACCGCAACGCAACCGCAACCGCAACCGCAACCGCAACCGCAACCGCAACCGCAACCGCAACCGCCTCGTGTCGCAGGTTGGCGGCGCCTGACCGCCTGTGACCGACGCGCGGCTGTGTGGCCGGACACGCCTGCCCGGACCGGGTGCGCGGCCTACCGTCCGTCCGCGGCCGACCAGGCATCAAAGGCTGCGTCGGGTCCCCTCGAATCGGTGCCTGAGGCCTGTCGGGCGGTGTAGAGGCGCGCATCGGTACCGAGGGCCGCGACCACGGCACGCCCGTTCGCGTCCCGGGCCACTGCCGGTGCCGCCGTGTGCTGCACCTTCCCCGTCTGCCAGCTCCCCGGCCCGCCGTCGGCCATGGCGACACGCACCATGCCTTCGTCGTCGCGCCCGGCGAGCACCGTCCGCCGCCCCTGGGGGCCGACAGCCGCGGCGCTCACCCGACCGTACCCGCCGATCGGCTCGGCCTTCCCGATGACCTGCCAACCGCCCCTCTGCCGCTCCCAGTCGGCGAGCAGCACTTGCGCGGTGCGCGGCAACCGGTAGGCGATCCGTATGCCCCCGTCCGCCAGCGGCACCACGCTGACAGGCCCGGCGGGCTGCGGCAAACCGGGCGCCGGGACCGGCCGTGGGAGTTCCCCGGGCTCCGTGGACACCCAGTGCAGTACGGACTTGGCGTTGGGAGCGACGAGGTGGATCAGCCCGGCGGAGTCCATACAGGCGTCCAGTCCGTCCACCACCTGCGGGTACTTCCCAGGCAGGCACTCCACCCGCCGCCAGTCCGTCCACTTCCCGCCGCGGACGCTGCTGCGGTGGCTCACACCGCCATCCCAGTTGCGTACGAAGACGTGCGCCACTCCGTCCTTCCCGGCGACCGCGGCCGGGTAGCCCATCTCCAGCGACTTGACCGGGGCGGAGTCCGGCGCGCCCAGCGACTCCCACGCGCCGAAGACGGGCACACCCTTGTCGCCGGTACCGCGCTGGATCGCAGCCATCAGCTCGCGACGATGGGCACGCTTGCCGCTTGGCAGTACGGTACGGGCAGCGAAAAGCTGAATCCTTCCGTCGTTGTGGCGCAAGGCGAAGAGCTGACCTTCGAGCATTTCCCCTGCCAGGTCATGGGGGCCGCCGAATGCGCCGCTGCCCGGAGCGGTCTCTACCCAGCAGCGCGCCGTGCCGTCCAGGACCGCGAAGGCTGCCAACCGGTTGTCCTTGAGGGGCAGCAGCCAGGAGTTGGAGCCGGGGGTGCGCAGGTAGGTGGAGCGGGTCCAGTTCTTGGAGAAGCCGGTGAGGGCTGTGCCGCCGAGTTTGCGGTCACCGCAGCCGGCCTCGTCGCCGCAGTCCTTGTGGTCCGCCCAACCGTAGACCGACAGTAGATCGCCTTTGCGCTTGGCGGTCTTGAGGTCGATGTTGTGGGGCAGGGCAGCATTCTCGTAGCCGAGGTAGCTCTCGACGGCCACGGGACGGCTGTGTTCGCGCCCCCAGTACTGGGCCAGCGCCGCCTGGGCAAAGTGGGCGGAGGCAGTGTGGTCCTGGTGGTCGTGGTAGTGAAAGCCGCGCAGCCGCGGGTCGCGGGAGTGCAGCGGCGGCTTGTGAGCCATGTGGACGGCGTTGGGGTCCAGGGTGCGTACGACGGTGGGCCGGACCCGTTCCATGATCGCTGTCAGTGAGTCGATGAGCTGGTCCCGGGTGTATTCGTAGCGCTCTTGCACGGGAGTACGGGTCGGCGGGAGAGTGACGAGGGTGTCAGCCACGCCTAGCCACAGACCCCGCAGACTGTCCTTCTTGGGCACGAACAGGGAGCGAGCCTCGACCAGTTCCAGAAACACCAACTGGTTTTCCGGCGCCGCGCGCAGCGTCTGCACCTCCACCTGGAAGCCGGGAATGAGCGATACCGCCTCCACGTCCCACCGGCTTTCGGCGTCGCCCGTGGCCATGAGGGCATGGGCCCGACGCACGCCGTTCATCCGGGCCCGCACGTACTTCTTGCGGTCGTAAGGGACCGTGCCGGCGGCGGGGTCATGCGCACGGACGTTGTGGCCGTCGGACTCGCCGCCGGTCAGGCAGACGGTGACCGAGGGCGCCCCGCTGCGTATGGACTGTTCCAGGTCCGGATTCATGAAGTACAGGTTGTCGTCCGGGTGCGCCATGATGTGAAGGAACGCCTGCTTCGCCGCGGCCGCAGCGGCCTGCTTCACCGACACCGGAGCAGCCGACGTATTCGACGCGCCACCGTCCGTTGCCGGCCAGGTGTACAGTCCGACTCCTGCCCCCAGGGTGACGGCACCCGCACCGGCCGCCTTGAGCAGTTGCCGCCTGTCCATATGGGTGAGCGAACGCACGGCCACTCCTCGAAGGCGTCCGGCTCCGCCTCAGATATGACAAACACTCACACCGGGATGAGCCACCCCACTAGATGTGCGAATCCCGAGCCTGGTTCCCCTTCTTCATCACGCGCCCGCCATAATTGCCAGGTGTCAGCCCCCTCCGTGACGTCGAGGGTGATGGAGTCCTCGTCCTGGGTGACGGCGCCGACCCGGTGTCCGGGCCGTCGGCCCACGCCAAGGTCGCGGGCACGCTCCTCAAGGACCCCGACGATACGGTGCTGCGGTGCTGCCAGACCGAAGACCGGACTGCTGTCGAGGAGGCCGAGGTTGCGGCCCATGAAACGGCGAACACATGAAGCAGGCGGAATTCGGCTGCGGGGGCTCCGGGCTGCCGCTCAGCGGCTCGTACATGCCGCGATGGTCGGCTAAGGACTGGTAACAAAGTGAGTTTGTAGCCGTCGAGGAGGGGACAGCGAGGAGGACGAGACGGTCGCCGAACGCATCAAGAAAGCCATGGCCGTTCGATGGCCGCGGGCGGACCAGGTCTTCCTCGACATCACAGAGGCACCACCGCGCCCGGGGCGGTGAGTGCCCGGAGCCAGGAGTGATCGGCCTTGCAGGCCATTCGCCGACGGCACGGTCTTCCTCACACACACCGGATACGGCCGGCTGCGTGGCTACGCCGTCGGGCGGCAGGTCCTACCTCTCTGTACCGTTCATCGGCGGCCTCGCGGTCAAGGACACCCGAGTGCAGCATGCGCCCGCCGCAAGGCCGAGTCGATCCTTCCGGACAGCGTGCGGGCTCCGTCATGACCCGGAGTTTCCGGATCGCACCCATCGACCGGGCGGGGCTCAGGCGTCGGTTCGGGCCTGCTCGACCATGCCCTGGCGTTCGACCTCGTCCCTGACCAGCATCGACAGCAGAGAGGCCACGGTGAGCCCGGCCTCGGCCGGATGGCGCAGGACCTTGCTCGGGTCGATCCGGTAGTGGTTGGTGCGGCCGCTGCGGGTGTGGGAGAGATAGCCGTCCTGTTCGAGGTCCGCGATGATCTTCTGGACGGCGCGTTCGGTGAGCCGGCAGCGGGCCGCGATGTCCCGGATCCGCGCGCTGTGGTTGTCGGCGATGCTCGCCAGGACGCGCGCGTGATTGGTGACGAACGTCCATCCCGTATGCGGCTCGGGCACTCCATCGACTCCCAGCATGACCAAATCCTACGGCTGTTTGTTCACGCAGACAAAAACAGGAAATTCTATTCACGTATGCCTTGACGCATTAGGCGGGACGTAAGAGGCTGGTGAAGGAGACGTGGAGGAGGCGATGATGACCGAACCGTCCTACGACGCTCCGGGTGCGGGTGAAGGCGCGGTCGTACGCGCTGCGTCGCTCCCGCCGGCCGCCGTCCTGCTGGTGCGGGCGGGACCGGACGACGCCCGGGTGTCGGTCACGCTGAGCGGGGAGCTCTGTCTCGACGACAGCCAGAAACTGCGACACTCCTTGACCCACGCCCTCACCAGGTCGGCCGAGGGAATCGACCTGGACCTGGGGGGCACGACGTTCGCGGACTGCTCCGCGCTCAACGTCCTGCTGGCCGTTCGCCGCCAGGCGGTGCAGGACGGCAAGACGGTCACCGTCACCACCGCAAGCCCGGTCGTCGAACGCCTGCTGACCGTCACGGACACCTACGACCTCTTCCTGCCTGAACACGATGACGACGGGCTGCTGCAGGTCGAGCTCGTACAGCTGCGGCGTGCGATGCGGACCAGGCCGGACATAGACCTCGCCCGCGGCATACTCATGGCGTCCTTCGGCCTGAACCCCGACGAGGCATGGGAGGCGCTGGTCACGGCCTCCCAGAACACCAACACCAAGCTGCACCGTCTGGCCCGGGACGTGGTCGCCACCGTGGTGCAGGGGGCGTCGCTGCCCGGTCAGGTCCAGCGGCAGCTCACCATGGCCGTCGCCCGGGCCCGGAACACCGACGGTGACCCGATGAGGCGGCCGCCGCGACAGACGGTGTGCTCGGGGCGGGAGCGTGCATAGGCGCCACCTCGGCCCTCGCCCCTGACGATCCTCTACGGGGCCGCTGGTGTGCGCGGCGGCATCGGCACCCGCGTCCGCTACGGCGGCGACGCAGGTCCGCACAGCCGCGCCTGCGAGGCGACGGGCCCGCGCCCGGTACGTTTCGGATCTGCGAACGAAACGCCTCGGCGCAGTCACGGCACTTCATCTTCTCTCTGTGTGTTTGCCTGTTTGCCGGGTTGCCCAGCCAGACAGGCACAAACGTTGCCCGCCCGAGCGCCGTGCTGCCGCCCGCTGCCAGCTCCATCAGCCGCGCTTCCTCAGCGACCGAGGGCGTTCTCCAACTGCTTCTTGGTCATCGAGGAGCGACCGTGGATGTTGCGCTTCTTGGCCTCCTCGTACAGCTGGTCCTTGGTCGGTCCTTCCGCACCGCTGTGTGAGCGCTGCCCGCCGCGCTGGTAGGCGGACTTGGGGTCGCGGACAGAGGCTCGACTGGCGGTCTGCGACTCGCCCGACCTCGCGCGCTCCTTGTTGACCGTCCGTGCGGCGATCTCCTTGGCCCGCTCGGCGGACTCGCCCCGGTCCTGGGCGCTCTTCCTGATGTGTTCGTACTGTCGTTCCCGCTTGGAACTCGACCCGGCAGGCATGTCGTTCCTCCTCGCTGTTCTCACACCGGAACCGGCCGGCGACTCAGGGGTGATCGGGCCGCTGGACCGGAGGTACTCCGCCGCCTTCTCCGCCGCCCTTGTTCCCCTTGTCCGTGCCGTGGGCGTGCCGGTCACTTCTGTCCCCGGTCTGGCCTGTCCTGCGCTCACCGCCGTGTTGCGGTGTGGCACCGCCCCTGTGGCTGCGCCGCTGCTCGGGCTGCTGTGGACGCGGCATCCTCGGACACCTCCCTCGTGCCGGGGTTCGGTCAGGATGACGAGTTCCCCGGAGCAACCGTCCGCCCCGTCCACCTCAGCGATTGGTGCCGGGGTACGGGCCGGGATCAGCACTCCCGCCGTGCCTGCCGTCCGTACCGTGGGCTCATCCGGTGCGGTAGGGCCGGGCACGCTCGGCGTCGAGGCTCAGTCCGAGGCCCGGTGCGCCGTCCCGGCCCGGGGCGATGCCGCCGGCGGCCGGATCAAGCGTGCCCTCGAAGAGAAGGCGCTCGATGCGGACGTGGTCGTGAAACCACTCCAGGTGCCGCAGGATCGGTACGGAGGCCGCCGCGTGCGCGTGGGCGTGCGGGGCGCAGTGGCCGGAGATCTCCAGCCCGTGGCTCAGGGCGAGCGCGGCGACGCGCAGCCAGACGGTGATCCCGCCGCAGCGGGTGACGTCCGCCTGGAGACAGTCGACGGCTCCGGCGGCCAGCATCCGCCGGAAGTACGGCAGCGCGTAGCCGTACTCGCCGGCCGTGACGTCGGCCATGACCCGGCCGCGGACGAACGCGAGGTCCTCCAGGTGGTCGGAGGAGACCGGCTCCTCGAACCACGTGACGCCCTGGCCGTCCAGCCCGGCCGCCACCCTTACCGCCTGCTTCGCGCCGTAACCCCCGTTGGCGTCCACGTACAGCTCGGCCGTGTCACCGATGCTCTCGCGCGCCCGCGCGACCCGCCACAGGTCCCGGGCCTCGCACCGTCCCCAGGACTCCCCGATCTTGATCTTGACGCGGGGAATGCCGTCCTCGGCCACCCAGCCGCGCAGCTGCCGGTCCTGACGCTGCTCGTCGTACGTCGTGAACCCGCCGCTCCCGTACACGGGCACCTCGTCGCGGGCCGCGCCCAGGAGGCCGACGAGCGGCAGACCCAGCAGCCGCGCCTTGGCGTCCCACAGTGCGATGTCCACGGCCGAGATCGCCTGGGCCGCGACCCCTGGCAGTCCGGCGTTGCGCACAGCGCGCTGCATGGCTTCGTTGGCGCGCGGCACGTCTTGGGCGGACAGCCCGATGACGACCCCGGCAAGCAGGTCGTCGACGACACGTGCGGACGCCGCCGGGGCGTACGTGTAGCCGAGCCCCGTGACCTCACCGCAGTGCACGGTGACCAGAATGAGCGTGGTGCTGTCCCAGGCCAGGGTGCCGTCCGCCTCGGGGGCGTCCGTCGGGACGGTGTAGACCGCGCTGTCCACCCGTTCGACGGCCGGCAGGTCGCTCACCGTCGCCCCGCGTCATGCCGGTGTGGCAGGAACTCCTGCATCTTGGCCTTGAAGCCCTGCCGGACCATCGCGACCCGGTCGCTGTCGCCCTTGAGGACGGCTGCCGCGGCGGCTTCGATCTGGTCGAGGGTGGCGTGCGGCGGGATCGGTGGTACGGCGGGGTCGGTCAGGAAGTCGAGCACGCACGGGCGGTCGGCGGCAAGCGCGGCCGCCCAGGCGTCGGTCACCCCGTCCGGCTTCTCGATCCGTATCCCGTCCAGGCCGAGGGTGCGGGCGAAGTCTGCGTACCGGACGTCCGGGATGGACTGCGAGGGCAGGAACTGCGGGGCGCCCTCCATCGCACGCATCTCCCAGGTCACCTGGTTCAGGTCGTGGTTGTTGAAGACAGCGACGATCAGCCGCGGATCCTCCCAGTCCTGCCAGTACTTGGCGACGGTGATCAGTTCGGCCATGCCGTTCATCTGCATCGCACCGTCGCCGACCAGGGCGATCGCCGGCCGGTCGCCGTGCGCGAACTTGGCGCCGATGGCGTACGGCACGCCTGGCCCCATCGTGGCCAGCGTCCCGGACAGCGAACCCCGCATCCCCTCGCGCAGCTTCAGGTGCCGCGCGTACCAGTTGGCGGACGAGCCCGAGTCGGAGGACAGGATCACGTCGTCCGGGAGCAGCCCGCCCAGTGTGTGGGCGACCAGCTCCGGATTGATGGGATCGGCCTCGACGGCGGCCCGCCGCTCCATGACCTCCCACCAACGCGTGACATCGGCCTCGATCTTCTTCCGCCAGGAGGGTTCCTCCCGCTGCTCCAGCAGCGGCAGCAGCCGGCGGAGCGTCCGGGCCGCGTCGCCGACGAGGTTGACCTCGAACGGGTAGCGCAGCCCGACCATGTGCGGGTCGATGTCGATCTGCACGGCCCGCGCGTTGCCGAACGCCGGCAGGAACTGTGTATAGGGGAAGGACGACCCGATCACGAGCAGGGTGTCGCAGTCGCGCATCATCTCGTACGACGGCCGGGTGCCGAGGAGCCCGATGGCGCCCGTGACGTACGGCAGGTCGTCGTCGAGGGCGTCCTTGCCCAGCAGCGCCTTCGCGACTCCGGCGCCGAGCCGGTCGGCGACCTCCTTGACCTCCGCCTGGGCACCGCGCGCACCCTGGCCGATCAACATGGCTGTTTTTCCACCGGAATTGAGCACATCGGCGGCCCGCTGCAGATCGCCGTCGTCCGGAACCGGCGCGTAGTGCGGCATGCCAAGACTGGACGGCACCATCTTGAAGGCGTGCTCGGGCGGCGAGTAGTCCAGCTCCTGGACGTCGGCCGGGATGATGAGGGCGGTCACCGAGCGCCGGGCCATGGCGGTGCGCATCGCCCGGTCGAGCACGTTCGGGAGCTGTTCGGGAACGGTCACCATCTCGCAGAAGTCCGAGGCGACGTCCTTGTACAGGGACAGCAGGTCCACCTCCTGCTGGTAGGAACCGCCCATGGCGCTGCGGTTGGTCTGCCCGACGATCGCGACCACGGGAACATGGTCGAGTTTGGCGTCGTACAGGCCGTTGAGGAGATGGATGGCGCCGGGCCCGGAGGTGGCCGCGCAGACGCCGACCCTCCCGGAGAACTTGGCGTAGCCGACGGCCTCGAAGGCGGACATCTCCTCGTGGCGGGACTGGATGAACCTGGGCTTGTTCTCCGCTCGTCCCCAGGCCGCGAGCAGCCCGTTGATGCCGTCACCGGGGTAGGCGAAGACATGCTCCACGTCCCACTCGCGCAGCCGCTGGAGGAGGTGGTCGGAGACTTTCGTGGACATGTTCGGAACCTTTCCTCAAGTGATGTGCGGCTTACGGGTGGCGCAGTTGTCGTACGGCTCCCAGCACGGCCGTGGCGGTGAGCGTCCCGGCGACGGCGGTGGCCGCCCACCGGGCCGTTTCCGAGGGATCGGCGGGCCGTCGGGCGAGCCGTTCGGGCCGGTCGCTCGGCAGGGGGCCGTCGAGTGCCAGGGCCAGCGCCTCCGCCAGATGCAGGGCCCGGCGTCCGGTGCCGCCCTGCTCGATCTGAGTGCGGCAGCTGAAGCCGTCGGCCAGGATCAGGCTGTCGGGGGCGGCCGCTCGTACGGCGGGCAGCACTCCCAACTCGCCGACGGCCATGGAGACTTCGTGATGTCCGCGCTCGAAGCCGAAGTTCCCGGCGAGACCGCAGCAGCCCTCGTCGAGGATGTCCGCGTCGAGACGGGCGCTGTGCATGAGTTCGCGGTCGGCGTCGAACTTCATGATCGCGTGCTGGTGGCAGTGGGTCTGCACGGTCGCCTGCCGGGCGAGGAAGGGCGGCCGCCAGCCCTCCGGTGCGTGGTGGACGAGCTGCTCGGCGAAGGTGCGGGTCTGTTCCGCCAGCCGCCGCACATCCTGGTCCTCGGGGAGGAGTTCGGGGGCGTCTGAGCGGAAGACGGCGGTGCAGGACGGCTCCAGGCCGATGACCGGGGTGCCCGCGTCGAGATAGGGTCGAAGAGTCCCGAGCGTGCGGCGCAACACCCTTTTGGCCGTGTTTAGTTGACCGGTCGATATCCATGTCAGGCCGCAACACAGGGGTGCCTCGGGGACGGCGACCCGGAAGCCGGCGTCCTCCAGGACCCGTAGCGCCGACATCGCGACCGACGGGTGGAAGTGGTTGCTGAAGGTGTCCGGCCAGAGGAGAACGGTCGCGGGGTCCGCCGGGTCCGGCTGTTCGACGCCGAGGGCGCGCCACCACTGTACGAAGGACCGCTCGGCGAACACCGGGGGCCGGAGTGCCCCGTCCACTCCGGCGAGTGCCTTCCCGATCCGGCCCAGCACCGGTGCGTGCAGCGCGGTGTTCGCCAAACCCGGTGAATGCGAAGCGAGTTGGGCCCAGACGGGCAGCCAGCCCATCGAGTAGTGGGCAGCGGGGCGCGGCCGGCCCGCGTAGTGGTGGGCGAGGAACTCTGCCTTGTACGTGGCCATGTCCACGCCCGTCGGACAGTCCGACTTGCAGCCCTTGCAGGCCAGGCAGAGGTCCAGGGCGTCGCGGACCTCGGTCGAGCGCCAGCCGTCCTTGACCGCCGAGTCGGGGTGACCGTCGAGCATCTCGAACAGCAGCCGGGCCCTCCCGCGGGTCGAGTGCTCCTCCTCCCGGGTGGCCCGGTACGAGGGACACATCACGTCGCCTTGCAGGCCCCGGCAGTTGCCGATGCCGACACAGCGCAGCACCGCCCGGGTGAAGGAGTGGCCGTCGTCCGGGTAGCCGAAATGGGTGTCGTGCGTGTGCGGCCGCCAGGAGGCCCCGAGCCGCAACTGCCCGTCCACCGGCTGCGGGTCGACGACCTTGCCCGGGTTCATCCGGTCGCCCGGATCGAAGAGGGCCTTGAACTCGCCGAAGGCACCGACCAGCCGCTCCCCGAACATCCGCGTCAGCAGTTCGCCCCGGGCCTGCCCGTCCCCGTGCTCGCCGGACAGCGAGCCGCCGTAGGAGGTCACGAGGTCGGCGGCCCGCTCCAGGAATCGGCGGAAGTCGGCCACGTCCTCCGCGGTCTTCAGCCCGAACGGGATCCGGGTGTGCACGCATCCCTGCCCGAAGTGGCCGTACAGGGACGGATGGTCGTAGTCGAAGTCCTGGAACAGCGCTTTGAGATCCCGCAGATACTCGCCCAGGCTCTCGGGCGGCACGGCCGAGTCCTCCCAGCCCTCCCAGGTCTCCCGGTCGTCCGGCGGCCGCGCGGTCACCCCGAGCCCGGCCTCCCGCGCCCTGAGCATCTTCTGCTCACGCTGCGGGTCGTCGGAGAAGGCGACCGAGGCGTCCTTCTCGGACCGGCCGACCGCTTTCAGCAGGGCGTGGGCCTGCTCGTCGACTTCGTCCTGGCTGTCCCCGGTGAACTGCACCAGCAGCCAGCTGTCCGCCTCGGGAAGCGCACGCAGCGAGTCGAGATAGGCGTGCTCCTCGCGCATCAGCTGGGCCATCCGCCCGTCCAGGGCCTCCAGCTGACCGGGGGAGCAGTGCTCCAGCAGATGGGGGACGTCGTCGGCGGCCCGGCAGATGTCGTCGTACCCCAGCACCAGCAGCGACTCGCACGGCGGCACGGGCACCAGATCGAGCTCGGCGTTCAGGACGGTCACCAGGGTGCCCTCGCTGCCCACCAGCGCCTTGGCCACGTCCAGGCCGTTCTCGGGCAGCAGCGAGTCGAGGTTGTAGCCGGAGACCCGGCGCGGAATCTTCGGAAAGCCGCGCCGGATGTCCGCGAGATAGTCGGCGACCAGGCGGTCGAGACCGTCGTACAGCTCGGCCCGCCGACCGCCCCCGGCGGCGATCCGTGCCCTCTCGGCCCGAGAGGTGGGCCCCACCCACATCCGCAGCCCGTCGTACGTCAGCACGTCGAGCCGACGCACGTTGTCGACGGTCTTCCCGTACGCCTGCGCCGACGACCCGCACGAGTTGTTGCCGATCATGCCGCCCAGCGCACAGTGGCTGTGTGTCGACGGCTTCGGGCCGAACATGAGGTGGTGGTCCGCGAGCCGCCGGTTGAGTTCGTCCAGGACGATGCCGGGTTCCACCACACAGGTGCGGGCCTCGGGGTCGACGGTGACCAGGGCGTTGCAGTGCTTGCTCCAGTCGATCACCACGGCCGCGTTCGTCGTCTGCCCGGCGAGGCTCGTGCCGCCGCCGCGCGACAGCACCGGGACGTCGAAGCGGGCGCACAGCTCCACCGCGTGCGCCCCGGCATCGACGGTCCGGGGGACGACCACGCCGAGTGGGACCTGCCGGTAGTTCGACCCGTCCGTGGAGTAGGCGCCCCGGCTGCCGGGATCGAAGCGGATCTCGGCGTCCGTCTCGGTGCGCAGAGCCGTGACCAGGCCGTCGAGGGGCCCTCCGGGAACGCGTGTGCTCATGGCCGACCTCCGGGCTGGTGTGCGGTTCCGTCCGGTACGGGCCACCGGGTACCCGGCGCCGGTGTGGGCTACCAGTAGTGGCGTCGGCCGGCGACGGCGTGGCCGAGCGAGCCGAGGAGGAACAGGACCAGCCCGATCACGAGCAGGACGATCCCGATCGTCCACAGGAGGCCGATGTGGAAGACGAATCCGAGAACGAGGAGGATGATGCCGAGGGCGATCATCGCCTTCTCCTCTCTGTCTGGCCGAGGTGCCGGCCGCTGGTGGTGGGATGACGCCGGCCCGCTGGGTTTCCCTGCTGTCGCCGGGCGGGCTTTTCAGGTGGTCAGCAGGCGGTTGAAGAACGAGCGGTAGTGGCGCAGGGCCGTACGCAGGGCTTCGGTGTCGGCGTCCCCGCCTCGGGTCCACTGGTCTTCGAGCTCCTTCTTGTGCTCGTCGAACGTCGAGGCAAGCGTCTGCATGACGTTGGCGACCAGGCTGTCCGCGTCCTGCACTGCGTTGCGAGGGTCGTCGACGAACGCGGTCTGGATCTTCTCCCAGCGTTTGCGCAAGTCCTCCTCGTCCTGGGGCGTCAGCAGCTGCGGCATCTCGTCCGCGCCCCCGGCCCGTGCCGCCGTCACCGGGGTGACCGCGTCATCCGTCTCCGGCCCGATGCCGTTCACGTCGGCTCGTTCGTCGCCCTCGCCGGGGTACACCGGCGGCGAGGTGCTGTCCGGTGCCGTGCCGGTCGCGCGTGGCCGCGCGAGGTCCTCGGTGGACAGCCCGGTGTCGGTCGTGTGCGGTGTGTCGTTGCGTTCCATGTCGTCTCCGCCGGATTGCGCCCGCTCGGGTGTCAGGCCGTGGCATGGCGGCTCTGACCGCCGTCGAAGAGAAGTCCGTCGAACATCGCGCGGTAGTGCACCATGGCGCTGCGCAGCTGTTCGGTGGTGGCCTTGTGGCCTGTGCTCAACAGGTCGATCTCGTGTGCGGTCCGGTAGTGCTCAAGGGTGCGGCCGTGTTCCACGGAGAGATCCTTGAGCTGCTGGTCGTAGCTTCCGGTGGGATAACCGCGCGCCTCCATCAGCGACGTCACCAGCCGGTCCGCGTCGTGCACGGCGTCCTCGGGCCGGTCGACGAACTCATGCTGCGCGTCGTCCCAGTCCCGGCTGTAGCGCTCCCGGACATGGTCGGGCAGCGGCTTGATGTCGAGCTTGTCGTGTCGCTTCTCGCGCGTGCTGAGCTCGCGCTCCGCGGCCAGTCGGCTGTCCGCGCCGTCGACCGTCCGTTCGTACTCCGGGCCGAACCTCTCGCGCAGAGCCCTGCGCCGCTGGAAGAGGACCAGAGCCACGGCGATCAGTGCGACGACCACCACGATGGGAATGACGATCGCCAGAAGCGTACCGGTAGACATCGGACCGACCTCCTTTCCGATCTCTTGATGTCGTTCCGGGTACCCCTTCTGCTTCGAATATTCCAAGGCGACGAAAGAGTCTGAGCGAGCAGAGGCCCACGGGCATCCGGGATCCGTTGTACAGAGGACGTTTGGCGCGGCTGCTCGGGGTCACGCGTCTGGTGGGTCCCGCGAGACCACCGAAACAGAAGCCGACCTTTCTGCGCTCTTTTCCACGATCGTCTCGCGCAACGACTGCGAGGCCCGGCGAAAGGAGAAGTTTCATGACGGAGATCCACCACACCACCACGACCGACTCGGGCGCTCCGGTGGAGAGCGACGAACACTCACTGACCGTGGGACCCGGGGGGCCGATCCTCCTGCAGGACGCCTATCTGATCGAGCAGATGGCGCAGTTCAACCGAGAACGCATTCCCGAGCGCCAGCCGCATGCGAAGGGGAGCGGCGCCTTCGGTCACTTCGAGGTGACCCACGACGTCAGCGCCTACACCAAGGCCGCCCTCTTCCAGCCGGGCACCCGCACCGACCTGGTGGTCCGCTTCTCGACCGTGGCCGGCGAACGCGGCAGCCCGGACACCTGGCGCGACCCGCGTGGTTTCGCGGTGAAGTTCTACACCAGCGAGGGCAACTACGACATGGTCGGCAACAACACGCCGGTGTTCTTCGTCAAGGACCCGATGAAGTTCCAGCACTTCATCCGCTCCCAGAAGCGCCGCGCGGACAACAACCTGCGCGACCACGACATGCAGTGGGACTTCTGGACGCTCTCTCCGGAGTCCGCGCACCAGGTCACCTGGCTGATGGGCGACCGCGGCATCCCGCGCAGCTGGCGTCACATGAACGGCTACACCTCCCACACCTACATGTGGATCAACGCCTCCGGCGAGCGGTTCTGGGTGAAGTACCACTTCAAGACCGACCAGGGCATCGAGTGCTTCACCCAGCACGAGGGCGACCAGATGGCCGCCGTCGACACGGATTACCACATGCGGGATCTCTTCGAGCACATCCGTGACGGTGATTTCCCCAGCTGGACGCTGTATGTGCAGCTGATGCCGTACGAGGAGGCGGCGGGCTACCGGTTCAACCCGTTCGACCTGACCAAGGTGTGGCCGCACGGCGACTACCCGCTCCTCCCGGTCGGCCGGATGACGCTCGACCGCAACCCGACCGACAACCACGCCGAGATCGAGCAGGCGGCCTTCCAGCCGAACAACCTGGTCCCGGGTATCGGGCCGAGCCCGGACCGGATGCTGCTCGCCCGTCTCTTCTCGTACGCGGACGCGCATCGCCACCGCATCGGCGCCAACTACCAGCAGCTCCCCGTGAACGCCCCGATCACCGAAGTCTGTTCGTACTCCAAGGACGGGGCGATGGCCTACCGGAAGACATCCGATCCGGTCTACGCCCCGAACTCCAAGGGCGGCCCGGCGGCCGACGCCGCCCGTTACTCCCCGCCGAGCTGGGAGGCCGACGGCGAGATCGTCCGCGCGGCCTACGTCAGCCACCCCGAGGACGACGACTGGGGGCAGCCCGGCACGCTGGTGCGTGAGGTCATGGACGACGCGGCCCGTGACCGACTGGTCGACAACGTCGTGGGGCACCTCCTCGACGGGGTGAGCGAGCCCGTCCTGGAACGCGCCTTCACGTACTGGTCGAACATCGACGAAACCATCGGCAAACGCATCGCCGACGGCGTACGAGCGAAGCTCCATGAAAAGTAGGAGAATCTCATGAAGGTCCCCGGCGACAACGAAACACCTCCACCCGATGAGAAGACCCGGCAACGGTCCGCAGAGCAGCGGAATGTCACCGCACCCACACCGCGGGATGTCCGGGAAAAGGCCGAGAACAAGGACGAACCCGAATTCCCGGCCGGAGACAACAGCTGACCGCCGGTCGGGAATTCCGGGAGACGGGAAAGCCGCCGTGCGCCGGCGGCTTTTCCTGTGGCCGCATTTTCCTATGGCCGCAGCATGCGGTGCCGTGCGGCTGCGGCGGCCGCCGCCACCGTGAGTCCGGCGACGGCGAGTGCGTTGTGATGGCGGGAGGTCCATGGCTGTGGCGCACGCGATGCCGCGCGTTCGTCGAAACGGCCGTGCGCGCCGAAGTCCTCTCCGTCGGAACCGTCGAGCGGCTGCCAGAGGTTGCCGCGGTCACCCGGCGGCTTCGTCTCGTCGGTCATCTGGGAGTCGTAGCCGGTCCGGGCCAGGTAGCGGTCGAGGAGGCCGGGCATCACGGCGTTGGCAAGCAGCGTGCCCATGGTGCTCGCGCCGACCCAGTACTCACGCCGGCGCGGGTGATCGGCGGCGTACACGACCGCACGGGCGGCCAGTTCGGGCTGGTAGATCGGCGGAACCGGCTGCGGCCTACGTGGCATCCGGGCCAACGACCAGTCGAACTGCGGGGTGTTGAGAGCCGGCAGTTGGACCATGGTGACCGACGCTCCGCTGCCGTGGTGCAGGAGCTCACAGCGCACTGCCTCGTTCCAGCCCTGGATCGCGTGCTTGGCGCCGCAGTAGGCGGACTGCAAGGGGATGCCACGGTAGGCGAGTGCCGAGCCGACCTGTACGACGACGCCGCGGTCGCGCGGCAGCATCCGGCGCAGCGCGGCCCGTGTGCCGTAGACGTAACCGAGGTAGCAGACCTCGGTGACCCGGCGGAACTCGTCCGGCTCGATGTCTGTGAATTCCGCGAATACCGTGGTGAAGGCGTCGTTGACCCAGACGTCGATCGGGCCGAGTTCCCGTTCGACCTGCGCCGCCGCGTCCTCCACCGCGCGGGCGTCGGCCACGTCCGCCTCCAGCGGGAGCGCCGTACCGCCGGCCCGGCGTACCTCGTCCGCCGCCGCGTCCAGCCCCTTTCGGCCGCGTGCCACGAGTGCCACGCGGTCGCCCCGTGCGGCGAAGGCCCGAGCGGTGGCCCGCCCCACGCCTCCACTGGCTCCGGTGACCACGACGACCCGCGGGCCGTGCGACGTACGACCGGACCGTTGGAACATGGCTGCTGCCTCCGTTTCTCGCCGGTGTCACCGGTACGACGACCGGTGCGACTCCTTGCGGCGACGCGAGCAGTCACCTTGGAGTCCTGCCGGGCCTCGGCCTCGCGTTCGCCATCGTCGGGTGATCCGGCGGCCTGCACTGCCGAGGTGTACTTGCGGAGTAGCCCTCGGGCGCGTCGGGAAACCTTTCGCGGTGTTCTACGGACCGCATGCCACGCGGGCACGGTGACGGCGCGCTACACGGTCATGGCGACCAGCAGCACCGCCACCCCGACGGCGAGCCAGGCGACGTAGTCACCGAGGTGCCCCGAGTGCAGCCGCCGTAGCGGCACGATCACCCGCCGTCCCACACCCTCGCAGACCGCTGTGACCGGCCCCACCAGCGGTGACCGCAGAACGGGGCCCCATACCGCGACTGCGGCGAAGAGCACCGCCATGACGGTCGAGACGAGCCCGAGGAGCACGCCCTCGGTGTTCCAGCCGACGTCGGGCACCGGCGCGGACGGCCCCACGTGATGGCCGAATGCGGCGGCGGTGTAGGCGGTGCGGTCGGTGAACTGCCTGGCCGCGTGGGCGAGGGCGACACCGGGGCCGGGGAGCAGCCCGACGGCGAGAGCTGGGGCCAGCAGGACGGCGGGCACGGCCAGCATCGGGACGGGAATCCGGCGCCGCGGATCGCGGATCTCCGGTTCCTCGCCCCCGCCGGTGGTCTCCGGCCCGGCGTATCGCTCCCGCGGCCGGGGCCCGGCACCGGCGAAGATCCGGACGCCCGCGCGCAGCACGGCCCCGCCCGTGAGGGCCGACACGAACACGAACACCGCGGGCAGCCAAGGGAGTCGCTCCTGGCCGGAGTGTTCGACGACGGCCTTGCCCAGGCCCGTACCGAACGGCGGCAGACCGGCGAGCGCGAGACCGCCGACGGTGAACAGCGCCCCGACGAAGGGAAGTTCGCGGCCGCGCCGGTACAGCCCGTGCTCGTCGACGGAGCCGAACCGGTCCAGCAGCACGCCTGTCGTGGCGAACAGGGCCGCCTTCACCCCGGCGTGGGCGGCGACGTACAGGGCCACCCCAGCCGTGCCTGCGGGGGTGAGCAGTGCAACCCCGGCGAGGAAGAGGCCGACATGGCCGATGGTGGAGAAGGCGAGCAGGCGCTTGAGGTGCCGCTGCTGCCAGCACATCACGGCACCCACCAGGGCCGTCAGCACCCCGGCGGTGACGAACGTGGCGCGCAGATGGGGCTCTGCGATGCCGTGGGGTCCGGAGAACACGACCCAGTAGACGCGCGCGACGCCGTAGACGCCGAATTCCACCATGACCCCGGAGAGCAGCATGCACACCGGGGTCGGCGCGACGGAATGGGCATCGGGCAGCCAGAAGTGCAGCGGCACCACCGCCGCCTTGACCAGCAGGCCGGTGACGATCAGCACGAAGGCGACGGAGAGCAGGGCGTCGGGGCGGTGCCTCGTCAGCTGCACGCCGATCTGCGCGAAACCGAGCTCACCGGTGCGGGCGTACACCAGGCCGATGCCGAGCAACGAGCAGTACGCGCCGAGGGAGTTGACGACGCCGAAGACCAGGGCTCCCTGTACCGGCCGTGGATCCTCGATGCGATAGCCGGTGAGTGCGTAGGCGACCGCGCCCATCAGCTCGAAGAAGACGAACGTGTCGAACAGGTCGCCGGTCAGCGCGAACCCGACCATGCCCGCCTCGAAGAGAAGGAGGAGAGCGGGGAAGGTGCCCGCGTGCGCCACGGGCGGCTCGTCGAAGTAGCGCCAGGAGTAGACGACGACCGCGAGGACGAGCGCGCTGGTCAGCAGTGCGAGGCCGATACCGATCCGGTCGCCGACGAGCACGATGCCGACGCTCTCGCCATGCACCGGTGTCCAGCCGCCCAGCCACGACACACTGTGCCCGTCGCCGGTGCGCAGCCACAGCAGGACGAGGCCGGCGACCTCCAGCGCCGCCCAAACGGTGACCAGTGCGTCGATGGCCGGGCGCGGCAGCCGGCGTCCGGTGATCACGAGGACGACGGCGCCCAGCAGCGGGACGGCGACGGCGAGCGGCAGCAGATCGGCGGTGCGCACCATGCCCGGCCCGTCAGCCCCTCAGCCCGGTCAGCGCGTCCGGGTCGACCGTGCCGTGGCGCTTGCGGATCTGGATGGCCAGTGCCAGCAGCAGCGCCGTGACCGTGGCGCCCACGACGACGTCGGTGAGCGCGAGCGCCTGCACGACCGGGTCGACGGTGCGCGTGCGCAGGGGAGTGTCGGTGAAGTACGGCGCGATGCCGCCGCGCCGGTAGCCGACGGTGAGCAGCAGCACGTACGTCGACGACTGCGCCACGGCGAGACAGCCGACGGCGTGGACGATGTCCCGGCTGGTGACCATGCCGTACACACCGGCGAGGAAGATCCAGCCGGCGGTCAGGAAGGGCAGGACGGTCATGTACGTTCTCCCGAGCCGGAGTCCGTCTCCGACCTGACCTCTACGGCCTGGTCCAGGAAGGAGGCGAGCAGGACGATGATGCCGGAGCCGACCTCGATGCCGACCGCTGCGTTCAGCAGCGGCACCAGGCCGCCGGACGAGATCTCCCCGAAGGTGCCGAGCGGCAGCACGTTCTGGAGAAAGGCGGCGCCGGCGATCAGCCCCGCGAAACCCAGCGCCACGAACGCGCCCGCGCCGCAGGCGTCGGCCACGTCGAGCACGCCCAGCGGACGGATCCGTTTCAGTACGAGGTAGTCGGCGGCCACGTACACCATGTGCAGCCCGGTGGCCAGGATGACGCCGCCCTGGAAGCCGCCGCCCGGCGACAACTGGCCGTGCGCCACGATGTACACACCGGTCAGCAGCGTGAGCGGCACCATCACCAGGCCCAGCAGTCGGGTGCTGGGCAGGACCCGGCCCGCGCGCGGCCGGCCGACGCGCTCGTCGCGGGCATGGCGCAGCAGCGCAGTGGTCCCGAGCACCGAGGCGAACAGGATCGACTCCTCTCCGAGGGTGTCCAGGGCGCGCTGGTCGAAGTTGATCGACGAGACCACGTTGGCGGTGCGCTGCCGCAGGGACGCGGCCACCGCGCGGCTGCCGTAGGGGTGCACCGTCGTCCCGAAGTGCGGCAGTCCGGTGCAGGCGAGCGTGTACACCACGGCGAAGACGACGGCCGCGGCCCAGAACAGCCGGATGCGCGCGCTACGACTCATCGGTGCCCTCGGGCCCGCGCTTGTCCCGGTCGTGGTGCGACGCCGTGGCGCGGCGCACCTTCCGGACCGTCAGCAGGATCAGCAGCGGGGTGACCGCCGTACCGACGGCCAGTTGGGACAGCGCCACGTCCGGCGCCTGGAGCAGCGTGAACAGGACGGTGAGACACAGACCGAGAACGGCCAGCAGCACGGCCTGCCGCACCGGGTCGCGGGCGAGCGCCGCGGCGGTGGCACTCGCCGCCACCAGCACCAGTGCGACGGCGATCAGATACTCCTGCGCGGTCGCTGTGTTCATTGCGGGGAGTCCTCTCGCAGCAGACGTTCGTGCTGGGCCGTCGCCCTGCCGATCGCCATGGCGGTGACCGCCCCGCCGAACGCGACGATCACAGCGATGACCAGCAGCTTGAGGGCGGTGCGCCCCGGGCCGGTCTCGACCGCCATCGCGAGGGCGACGAGCGGCCCGCCGACGGTGGAGGCGGGGGTGAGGGCGTGCAGCCGCTGGAACGGCCCGGGCAGCACCACCAGGCCCACGGCCGAGAGCAGCAGTACACCAGTGCCGACGGCGAGCAGGACGAGCGCGCAGACATGACGAGCTGTCATCTCAGATATCCCCATGATTCTCTCGTGCCCCGGGAGTGTCGATCGACCGGCCACCGAGGAAACGGGCGAAGACCAGGGTCCCGGCGGGCCCCAGGACCGCCAGGACCAGGCCGAGATCGGTGAAGGAACCGCGGGCGAACCCCTGTGCCGTCAGCAGCAGGACGGCGGTGACGACGGTGGTCGCCAGGCTGAGCCCCGCCAGCCGCTCGACTGCCGTTCCCCTGCCGGCGGCCCACACGCACGGCGGCACACCCAGCGTCAACAGAATCGCCGTCGCGAGCAACCAGGCGTTCACCGGCGCGTACCTTCGGTGAGTACACCCTCCAGGCGCGTACGGTCATCGGTGAGGAAGTGGGCGACGACTGTCTGAGACTCCTGCGCCGCCTCTCGCGTTCCGTGTACGTCGACGACGTACGCGCCGGGAGTGGAGGACAGCAGGGCGCAGGCCCACGCCGCACCAGTACCGGGGGCCAGCGTCATCGACTTCAGGCTCCCCTCGGGCAAACGACCGCCGAGCGCACGCGCGGTGATCCACCACAGCCTGATCAGGTCGGCGAGAACCGCACCGGGCCAGGCGAGTACGGCCGCACCCCATCGCCGGGTGCCGCCGAGCCGGGCACCCGACGCCGTGTGGACGGCCCGCGCGGCGACCGCCGCGATCAACGCTCCTGCAGCGACCATGGCGAGTTCCAGGGCGGAGACAGTGCTGATGAACAGGATGTTGAGGACCGCCAGTACCACCCACCAGGCCAGCACCTCACCGAACGCAGTCAGCGCCATGCGCATCGCCCCTCCTCACCCCCGTGCGTCGTCGTCGCGGACCAGCAACGTGTACCGCGTACCGCCAACGCCATGCCCCACGCACGCCGGAGAACGCGACCCGTCAGGCCGAGCGTCACCGCGATGGCGCATCCTGCGCGGACGTGCGGACACGGCACACCATCGGGTGTCAACCGGATCGGTGGCGAAAGGGCGGCACATTTCTCCCACCTGTTCGTCCCGACTGACAGCCGCTATGCCGATTTACTGCCCAAGAGGGGGTACCCGGGATGGGTGCACTATTTCCCACGGCGGGAGGAGAGCGAACAGCGATTACCGGAGAGTGAAAGGCCAAGGGAAAGACGCCAGACGCGGCGGGCACGGCCACTACTGGGCGAATTCGCCCTTCGGGACCCGCTCCCTCGCGCCGTGACCCCCCGGACTTGGCGATAGGTGACTGACCTGCCGGTTCGTCGCCCTTCAGGACATCGCTGTGGGTCTTGGTCTCGGGAGGCGAGGAGATCATGGTGATACAGCATCCCGCCGAGAAGGGCAAAGGGAGATTCGAGCGCTTCGCCGAATCTGCCTCGAACATGACCAGCTCTCCGGTGTTCTACGGGTTCTGCCTACTGCTCGTCGCCTTTTTCATAGCCACGCACGTTGCGGGTCTGTCGGTTTCGCAGCAGATGCTGGCCAGTGATTTGATGACTTCCGTCACCTTGTTGCTGCTCGCGTTGTTGAAGAACTCGGAGCGACGGGCCGAGCGCGCTGTCCAACGAAAGCTTGATGCGATCGCCGCAGCGCTCCTGGAACAGGACGAGGGCGAGGCGCGCGAAGCTCAGGAGGATCTTCGGAGCGCCATCAGGATGGAGGAAGACCTCTGAGCCCCGGGCGTCTCCTGGACCAGGTGCTGGCCGAGTGGATGTGGGGCAGGGAACACGGCAGCTCGGCGCCACCATGTGCCGTTCGCCTTGGTTGACGTCTTCGTGGACGCGCCACTGGCCGGCAACCCGTTGGCCGTCATCGACGTGAGCCATCTCGACGACGATTCGCCCGTCGCATGGATGCAGAAGGTGGCGCGCGAGTTCAACCAGGCCGAAAGCACCGTCGTACGCCCGAAAGCCACTACGGGCAAGGATGTCGCGGCCCGACTGCGTTCCTTCACTGCAGGCGGAACCGAAGTCTTCGGAGCCGGCCACAACGCCTTGGGAGCATGGTGGTGGCTCTTCGAGACCGGCCGCGTGACGCGGCCGGACGATGGCGGCCGTGTCGCGCAGCAGATCGGCGACCGGGAATCGGACGTCCTTGTGCTTGGGGACACGCTCGGAATACCTGCGCCCTGAGGACGTCGACCTCTCCCTCCCCCGCGGAGCGTCGACACCGGTGTCAGTCATCGCCTCGTCGCGCTTCCGACGCCGCAGCGCTCATCCGTTGTGCGCCCGAGAAGGCCGCGTTGGTTCGAGTAGCACGCGAGTGCCACGCGCAGGGTCTCTACGCAGTGGTCATCGGCGACGAACGCTCCGTAACCAACGTGTCGGCACGACTCTGCAACCCCGGCTCCGGACCCGACGAGGACCCAGCTACCGGAAGCGCCGCAGGCCCATTGTGCGCCTGCCTGGACCACCTCGGCCTCCTCGGTGACTCAAAGCGGTTGACCATCGCACAAGGCGAGTTCATGGCCCGGCCCAGCGTCATCGACATCCATCTCGACCACAGTTCCCGGCCAGTGGTCACAGGCCGCTGCGCCACCTCTGCCGATGGTCAGTTGAGGGCGAGTTCGATGTGGTGAGGCGATCCGGTTTCCCACCGGCGGCCCGGAAGCATGACGAACACCGTCCTCGGCGTGCTGGTCGGCGGTGCGCTCCTGGGCTTCATCGGCGCTCGTGTCGCCAGGTGGGGCACCACGACCGCGGCCGAAGGCGGGAAAGCGGGGATGGCGCGTCCTCAGTAGCCGCCGAGGAGAGTGCGCATCCGGAGCAGGGCCTCCGGGCCGGCGCTGCTGTGCCAGCGGGACGGGTCGGCGGGGCGGCGGCCCCAGAGCAGCAGGACGCGTACGGCCGCGTCGCTCTCGATCGTCGCGGGACCCTCGGGGGCCGCGAGCCGGATGCCCCCTCCTTCGGCGTCGGCGGTGACCACGACGTCGTCCATGCCGGGGGTGCGTTGCCTGCCCTCGATCCGGCCTTCGGGGCCCAGGCCGAGGCCGACGCGCCCCTTCTCCAGGAGCGGGCGGCCGACCTGCACCACGCTGTGCTCCGTCATCCACGGCTCGGTGAGCGACTGCATCGCCGTGCGGTTGTCGCCGGTCAGGTCCCAGCCGTGCAGGATCAGCTCCTCCCGCATGTGTTCCGCGAAGAAGGGGACCTTCACCAGCCGCCCGGTCCACATCATCTCCGTGTCCGGGGACAGGTCCTGGGCGGCTGCCGCGGCCACCTCCGTCAGCTTCTCGCAGCGGCTCAGGAAGGCCGCCCACAACTCGGTGTCGGACAGCCGCCGGTACGGCTCCTCGCGATCGAAACCACGCGTCTCCACCGGCGCGCCGTCGAGGAACGCCTGGAGCACCCGGGCCAGTTCCTCGGCGTTGCCCGTCTGGTGGACGAGGACGTCCCGTACCGTCCATGCCTCGCACCAGGTGCCGTCATCGGGGCGCCGCGCCTGTACGGCGTGAACGAAGGGCGCCAGTTCGGGCAGGGTCTCCTCGACCCGGGAGGGAATCATGCGCCATGGGTAGCCTGCCGAGGTGCCGGCCAACCGGCGCCCGCGCCTGCGGGCCCCGAGAGCCTGGCCGCCAACGGTCGGCCTACGCTCTTCGCCGCGCGCTCCCGTCAGCTGTCGGCGCGCGCCGTGACGTCGTCCGCGACCCGTTTGTCGAGCGCGGATCGTACCAATCCAGCGGCGAGCGCCGGGTATTCATTCTTTTTGACCAGGCGGGCGATGGCGCTCGGGGACGTCGGTAGACCGAGCCGGGCCGCTCCCTGGAGGGCCTTGGAGTCGAAGTAAGGTGAGGCCTCAGGCCAAACACCCTGGGCTTCCCGCAGGAAGATGTCCGCCCCGGCGGGCCCGATGCCGGGGAGTTCGCGCAGCAGGCGCTTGCATTCGTCGACGTCGCCGCAGGCGGCGTCTCGGAGCTTGCGCAGGTCGCCGCCGTAGCGCTCCAGCAGCTGGTCGGCGGCCTCGCCGAGCTGGGTGGCGGTGCGCTCGTCGTACCGGCGGTAGTGGCCCTTGCCGAGGGCGTCCACACGCTGCTGCCAGGTGGCTTTGCTCATGCGCTTCGGGTTGCGCATCCCGTCGTCGAAGAGGGCGCGCGCGGCGTCCGTCGCCACGGACGCCCTGATCCGTGCGCTGAGCAGGTGGGCGAGCACCAGCAGTTGGTAGAGCGGCTGTGGCGTGTCGCGCAGTTTCACGCCGGCTTCTCGCGCGTAGGTCTGCCCGTGGCCGGTGAGCAGGGCGTCGGCCCTGGCCCGTTCCGTCGCGGTCGGCATGATTGCATCACTTCTTTCACCCGCTGCGGTCGTCCTCCACGAGTGCGTCGAGCCGCCGCCTGGCCGTAATGAGGGAACGGCGGCACCGGCCCAGGCCCTTCCAGGGATCGCCGACCTCCGCCAGGCGGTTCGGGAGAGTGCGCAGGGTCCAGTGCCGGGGGCCGAGTTCGGGGTCGTCGAGTTCGTTCCAGGTCAGCGGCGCCGCGACCGGCGCGTGCGGCCGGGCCCGCACGGCATAGGGGGCGACGGAGGTCTGGGCATAGGCGTTGCGCTGGACATCCAGGTAGAGACGGTCGCCTCGGTCGGCCTTGCGCGCGGCGGTGGTCAGCCGGTCCGGGTGGCGGGCGGCGAGCAGATCGGCGACGCGGCGGGCGAAGGCGCGTGCGGTGTCGAAGTCGGTGCGGCGGTTCATGAGTACTACCAGGTGCAGTCCGCGTGAGCCGGTGGTCATCACAGCCGGGCGTAGTCCCAGCCCGGTGAGCAGATCGCCGAGTTCGCGCGCAGCCCATCGGACGGTCTCGAAGGCGTCCGCGGTCGGCGGGTCGAGGTCGAATACCAGCCGGTCGGGCTGGTCGAGGCGGTCGGTGCGGCTGAGCCACGGGTGCGGCGTCAGGCACGCTTGGTTGGCCAGGTACGCGAGCGTGGCGGCATCGTCGCAGACGGCCATGTCGACCGTGCCGCTTTGTTCGGGCACCTGGCGGTGGTGGATCCAGCCGGGGAAGTAGTCCGGGAGGTCCTTGTGGAAGAAGGGCCGGCCGCCGTAGCCGTCGGGATACCGCTCCATGACCAAGGGACGGTCATGCAAGAAGGGCAGCATGACGCGTGCGACAGCTCGGTAGTAGTCGACGAGTTCGGCCTTGGTGATCCCCTCGTCAGGGAACAGCTCCTTGTCAGGGTTGGTCAGGGGCACCCGGCGCCTTCCGACCCGCACAGTCCCTTTCGTTGTCGCGTTCATCCACACCTCCTGGCACAACGGGTGGCCGCAGGAGAACGAGCCGCTGCCCCCGGTCCTTTCAGCGCACTTGAAAGGCAGAGGCGGAAACCGCCGGACCGGTCACTGTGCCCCCCCGCCGGGTGCCCGTCCGGCCATCGGGAAAACGACGACTGCCCTGTGCGTTTCCGGAGGCCGTGCTGCACCACGCCGGCGAGACGATCGCCGACCTCCCCGGGCCGCAACCTTTGGGGCAGGAGGTCGTCGCTCGGTGTGCGGGCGACTTGGTCTGGGCTGACGCTGATCCGAGCCCGATCCGTCCCGGTGGACACACAGAGGGTGTAGGCCAGATCCTGTAGGCGGGTGCAGGCGGGGCGTGAGCTTCGGCCGCGAGAGGCGTTACGTGTTCCTTCAACTCCGTGTATTGCGCACCCAGTGTCATATCCCTGTGCTGCATGACAGTACCGACGAAATTTACGCCACGGCAGCGAAGTGTGCCGGACGGCCGGAACGGCGAACCCGCCGCAAGAGACGTGCAGGACGCGAACTCTGGTCGGACACTGGAGGTCAGAGCGGCGGCTGACGGCGTACGGAACCAGGGCGCATGGCCATGATCCACGGCACGACACATTCCTCCGGTGCGACGGACTCCGTCTCCACGCGCTCCGTGTTCGGCGCGCCGTGCTGGGTGAGTCTGAGCAGCCGCGACCTCGACGCGACCCAGGACTTCTATGGGGCCGTGCTGGGCTGGCGGTGGCGCACCGCCCGACTCGGCGACCGCTTCCGGACCGCGCTGGCGGATGAGACACCCATTGCGGGGATCGCTGAGATGGCCACCGTGTGGCACATGGCCGTGGCCTGGACGCCGTACTTCGCCGTGGCGGACGCGGACGAGGCGGTCGGCCGCGTCCGGGAGCGTGGTGGAACCGTGGCCGTGGGGCCGATCTCTTTCCCTCCCGGAAGGGCGGCGCTGCTCGCGGACCGCGACGGTGCCCGCTTCGGGGTGTGGCAGGGGCAACTCGTCACCGAGTGGGAGGCATGGCGGCAGGCGGCGCCGACGTTCATCACCCTGCACACCCGGGACGCCTTCGACGCAGCCATCTTCTACGGCGAGGTCCTGGACTGGGCCTCGGACCTGCCCGGCTGTTGCGAGGTCGAGTACGCGGCAGGCGAAGTGCTGCTGCGTAGCCGGGGCCACGTCGTGGCCCGCATCGAGTCGGGCTCGGTGGAGGCACCACCCGATCCTTCTGTCCGGCCGCACTGGCAGGTCACCTTCGCCGTGGCCGACGTGGAACCGTGTGTCCAGGCGGCGGGGAAGTACGGCGGCAGTGTCCTGTACGAAGGCGAGCACGAGGCCGTGCTGCGCGATCCCGACGGCGCCCAGTTCACGGTGACCTCGCGTTGATCAGGATCTCCGGACTCGACCAGAGGTACACCTCCCCGGTGGTCTGCCTGTGGACGGACTGGAGATCGTCGGGAGTAACCGCGTGATCCCGGTCGTATCGTCTGCGGCTTGAGGCGGTGGTGTCAGCCGGCTTCGCCGCGCGGCGTGGCTCCGGTGGGGGCGGGAACGGTCGCACTCTGCTGGGTACGGCGGAAGTCGCCGGGAGTGGTGCCGGTGTGGCGGGTGAAGAACTTGCCGAAGTTGGTGGGTTCGGAGAAGCCCAGCCGGCGGGCGATGACGGCGACGGGTTCGTCGGTGTGGGCGAGAAGCCGCTGGGCCTGCAAGGCGACGCGGGCGTCGATGACGTGCTTGACGGGGCGCCCGGTGGCGGCCTGGCAGGCGCGGCTGAGGGTCTTGACGGTGTAGCCCAGGCGGTCGGCGTAGTCCTCGGCGCGTCGGGTCTTGGCGTAGGAGCGTTCCAGTTCGGCGTGGAAGCGGGCGTAGGTGTCGCCGCCGGCGTGCGGATCGGCGTGCGTGCCGGGGCGGGGGAGACGGTTGACGTGCAGCAGCAGCGCGGCCAGCAGCAGGCGCAGGATCTCGTGCGACGCACCGCCAGGGCGGTCGTACTCGGCGTGGAGCCGGGCGAGGAGGGCGGAGGCGGCGGCGTAGTCGGTACTGGTGTGCAGCTGCCAGCAGCTGGGTGCGGACCAGTCGTCGGAGAGGCGGGTGACGGCGGAGGTCGTTTCGGGGAAGGCGGGCGTGAACAGCAGGTGGGCGCCGTTCATCCGGCCGGGCGGGCCGAAGCGTTGCACCTGGCCGGGGCGGACCCACAGCAGTGTGCCGGGGCGGCACGGGTAGGTGACGAAGTCGATGGTGTGCTCTCCGCTGCCCTGCGTGACCAGGGTGAGGGAGTGGAAGTCGGCACGGTGCACTCCCTGGAGGCTGCCGTCCGTGACCCGGCGGTGCAGCGAGGCCAGATCGGTGACCTCGATGCCCGGGACCAGGGCGTGCGGCGGGTTGAACCCGAACCCGGGGATGGCGGCCGCACCGGTGTTGTTGTCCGCGTTTGACCATGCCATGTCTCCACCGTACCTCGCTGGCCTGCTGTTTTTCCCGAACAGTGGACGACGAGGCAGAACAGGGGTCGCATCCCATCAGCAGGAGGCATCATGAACGGCACGGTCACCGTCATCGACAAGGGCGCGGTGCGCATCCACAGCTACATGGCACCCGACGACAGCCTGAACGTCACCACCCACCTGATCGAGACCCCGGCGCGCATCGTGGCCGTGGACGCCCAGTACGCCCTGGCCTGCGCGGATGAGGTCGTGGCCTACGCGCAGGGCCTGGGCAAGCCGCTGGACCGGCTGATCATCACCCACGCCCACCCCGACCACTTCCACGGCGCCGCCCGCTTCGGCACCCTCGTGCACGCGCTTGCTGCGGTGCGCGACCAGATCGCCGCCCAGGGTGACGCCCAGGACCCCACCGGCGCAGTCATCCCGCTCGCCGATGTCACGCCGACGGTGGAGATCACGCCGGGGACGGAGGTCATCGACGGCATCCCGTTCGTCTGGGAGGCCCACCAAGGCGGCGAGGCCGCCGACGAGCTGGTGATCAAGCTCCCGGAGCAGGGCGTCCTGGTCGCGCAGGACCTCGTCTACCACGCCACGCACCTGTTCCTCGGCAACAACGACATCGCCGGCTGGACCAAGGCCGTCGCCGCGCTGGCCGCCGACACCGGCTACGACACCGTCCTCGCCGGGCACGGCCTGCCCGCCGGCCCCGAGGTCTTCGACCAGCTGCGCCACTACCTCGCCGACGCCGACGAGCTGCTCGGCGACGACGGCGAGGCGTACAAGCAGGCCATCACCGCGCGCTATCCCGCCTTCGGCGCCCCGTTCCTGATCGACATCGGCAACCAGTACCTCTTCGGCACCCAGAACGCCGAGAGCGCCTGACGCCCCCATCCCGTCCCGCACCAGCTACCGAAAGAGATCACAGCATGAGCAGGATCGTCGTGTTCGGCGCCGCCGGAAAGGCCGGCTCCCGCATCGTCGCCGAGGCCGCATCCCGCGGCCACCAGGTCACCGCCGTCGCCCGCACCCTCGATGCGCCGGTCACGTATCCGGACGGGGTCTACGTGGTGGCCGGGGACGTCACCGATCCGGAGACGGTCGCCGTCCTCGCCAAGGATGCCGACGTCCTGGTGCTGACCGTCGGCGGCCCGGACGCCGCCCTCTACACCGACGCCGTCGCAGCGGCAGCAGCGGCCGTCCGCGCCGCAGGCCCGGCCGGCCCGCGCATCATCCACATGGGCGGCGGCGCCGGCCTCCTCGACGAGCAGGGCGAGCGCTTCTTCGACACCCCGGGATTTCCGGAGGAGTTCAAGCCCTACGCCATCGGGCAGATCCGCGCGCTCGACGCCTACCTCGCCCTGGACGACAGCGTGACCTGGACCTATCTGTCCCCTCCTCCGGTCCACTTCGCCCCTGGCGAGCGCACCGGCCGCTACCGCTCCGGCCTGGACCACCCCGTCATCGGCGACGACGGCCAGGCCCGCATCTCCTACGAGGACTACGCCGCCGCCCTCGTGGACGAGATCGAAACTCCGCGCCACCTCAACCGACGCTTCACCGTCGGCTACTGACCCTCGTCCCGGACTGTTCCGGTGATGCTGGGGTGTTCGTGACAGAGACCGAGACCGCGGGCGGCCACCAGTACGGGCCCGGCTGGGAACAGCGTGGCCGACAGGCGCTCACCGATGCCGCGCGGTCGACCGGCGCTGCGTCCGCCGATCCCCCGGTCCCCGCGGTCTCGGAATCCACCGCCCCCGTCCCGCGGCGAGCGGCCTGATGGGTCGCCGGATCCGGGCCGGCGATGTTTGTACGGGGCACAGGCGTGCGGGTACGTCCAGCCACGGCAGCGCCTCCCAGGGCAGTGCCCCGATCAGGTCGGCCGCGTCCGCCCCGAGCATCTCTGCGGCCTCAGGCGTGACGAACGTGAACCGGCCGGTCACATCCAGCGCGCAGGCCCCGCCGGGAAGCCGGTCGATGAACGCGGCCAGCTCGTCCGTCCCGGCGGGCGGCACCCGCGCGCACGAAGGATGCAGCAGGATGCGCGGCTGGGAGGGCGGGCGTACGCGCTCCCTGCCCGCCCGCGCCAGCAGCTCGCCCAGTCGGCGGCAGCCCGCGTCGACGGCGGCGCGCTCGCCGGCACTGAGGCGCGGCGCGTGTCCACCCGGCCAGAGCAGCACCAGACCGCCGACGGGCACGCCATTTCCGGTCAGCGGCCGGGTTCCCCGAAGCAACCGGTCCACCCGTCCAGGGGGTCGGCACTGCCTGGGGCGACTGCGTGTGTGACCTCGGCGGGCAGGGAACCCGGCGGTCATGAACGCCGAGGAAGCGCTCCGGGGGTCGTACTGGACCGAGACCGCACCGGGTGAGCCCGCTGCCCCTCCGTCCTGGGATCTCACCGTCGAGGTCGCGGTGACCGGTGGCGGTGTCGTAGGGCTCAGCACCGCCTGGGAGCCGGCCCGGCGCGGCCACGAGGTGGCCGTACTGGAGGCAGACCGGATCGCCGCTGGAGTCACCGGCCACACGACGGCCAAACTGACCGCGCTGCACACCCTGATCTACGATCACCTGCGCCGCACCCGAGGCCGCGAGGGTGTACGGCTGTACGCCGACTCGCAGCCGGCGGCGATCCGCCGTGCCGCCGAGATCGCCGCCGACCTGGGCATCGAGTGTGAGTGGGAGGAGGCGGCGGCCTGCACCTACGCTGAAGGTGCCGGGCACGCCGCCCAGCTCCGGGCGGAAGCCGAGGCGGCGCGCGAGGCGGCCCTGCCGGAGTTCGTCACCGACACCGAGCTGACCTACCCGGTGGCCGGTGCGGTCCGGGTGACCGACGAGGCGCAGTTCCATCCGGTGAAGTACCTGCGCGCCCTCACCGACGAACTGCGCCTGCGCGGCGGCACCGTGTACGAGGGGACGCGCGTCACCGGTCTCACCGAAGGCGAATCCTGTGTCCTGAGGACCGACGTCCGCGTGGTGGTGCGGGCGCCCGAGGTCGTGGTCGCCACGCACTACCCGGCGGCCCGCAGCCGCTTCCCGGGCCTGACCCTCGCCCACCGCTGGGCCACTCAGGACCACGACTCCACCGACTCAGTACCCCTCGTCGGACCGCTCCACCCCGGCAGCCCGGCACACCTACGTGGCCACCGGCTTCGGCGGCTGGGGACTCAGCGGCGGCATCATGGCCGGTCTGCTGATCACCGGTCTCGTCGAGGGCCAGGAGGTGGCATGGGCGGGCCTGTACGACCGCGTCGACTGGGTTCCGTGGTCCGCGAAGGCGTGTCCTTCCTCAAGCATCAGGCCCACGTGGCCAAGCACTTCGTCGGGGACCGGCTCCCGCCCGTCACCGCACCCGCCCCGGAGGACCTCGCCCCCCGGAGACGGAGCGGTCCCGCGCGTGGGCGGGCACCAGTGCGCTGTCCACCGGGACGACAGCGGTCAGCTCCACGCCGTCTCGGCCCGCTGCACCCACCTCGGCTGCCTCGTCGCCTTCAACCACGCGGAGCAGGCATGGGAGTGCCCGTGCCACGGCTCCCGCTTCGCCCCCCGACGGTCGCATCCTCCAGGGTCCCGCAGTGCGGCCGCTGGAGAAACGAGAGGTCTGAGTGTCATGGAACAGGCAGCCCTGTTCGACGTGGACGGAACCCTCGTCGACACCAATCATCTGCACGTGGTCACCTGGTGGGAGGCGTTCCGCCGGGCCGGGCACCGGGTACCGACGCACGCCATCCACCGTGCGGTCGGGCTCGGTTCCGAGGATCTCGTCGCCCATCTGCTCGGCGAGGGCGAAGAATCAGCCCTGGCTCCCGGCGAGGCGGAGGACCTCAGCACCGCGCACAAGATCCTCTATGCGCAGTACTTCGAGCGGCTGACCGCGCTCCCGGACGCGGGCCGTCTGTTGCGAAGGCTGGCCGACGACGCCTGGACGGTCGTCCTCGCCACCTCGGCGAGCGACGACGAACTCTCCGCGCTGCGGCGGGCGATCGATGCGGACGACGCCATCAAGGCGACGGCGAGCGCAGACGACGTCTCCGAGGGCAAACCGGCTCCCGAGCCCGTCGAACGGGCGCTGGAACTGGCCGGCGTACCGGCGGAGCGTGCCGTCTTCGTGGGCGACACGGTGTGGGACATGCGGGCGGGCACCCGTGCGGGCGTGCGGTGCGTGGCGCTGCTGTGCGGCGGCATTCCCCGTGTGGACCTGCAGGAGGCCGGTGCCGACGCCGTCTTCGCCGACCCGGCCCAGCTGCTCGCCGAGCTGGCGCGCAGTCCGTTCGCCTGATGCCGTTGTCACGTCAGCCGCGCCGGGGAACCCGTGTGGCGCCGCCGGTTCATGGCAGGCCCATCCCCGTCCGCTGCGCGAACAGGTCGTACGCCACGAGGTCCTCGCCGGTCCGCCGGCGGAAGAGCCGTGGCTGGCGGGCGATGTGGTGTTCGGGATCCGTGCTACCGGACGCCTGGAGGAGCGATTGGCCGACCGGCTCCTGCAGCTTGGCGAGATGGCCGATCCGCGCTGCGTACAGGCCGCATTACACCGGCTGCCCTGGGTACGCACAGGGCATGAGACTGAGCGTGGTGGACGCGGGCTCGAACACGGTCAGGCTCGTTGTGACGGATGCGACGGACGGTGTACCGCTGCCGGTGCACACCGCGAAGTGGAAGCTTCGCCTGTCCGAACAAGTGGCGCCGGACGGACACTTCGGCGAGCGGGCCACGGAGGAACTGGTCGCAGCCCTCCGCAGAGCCGCCGAGATCGCCGCCCGCTGGGGTGCCCCGGAGCCGCTGGCGTTCGCCACCGCCGTCGTACGCAGCGCCCCCGACCGCGCAGCCGTGCTGCGAGCCGTGGCCGAGGAGACGGGGATACGCCTGCGCGTACTGCCCGGCGAGGTGGAGGCCGAGCTCACCTTCCTCGGTGTACGGCGCTGGATGGGCTGGCGGGCCGGACCGCTGGCCGTCTTCGACATCGGAGGCGGCTCCCTCGAAGTGGCCTTCGGGCGGGGCCGGATGCCGGAGTTCGCCGTCTCCCTGCCGCTCGGTGCGAACCGGCTGACCAACGAGTTCCTCGGCGACGGCGACGTTCCGTCCGAGAAGGAACTGCTGGCCCTGCGCCGCACCGTGCGCCACCAACTGCGCGACGCCTCCGCCCGGATCCGCTGGGAGCATCCGCACACCGCCGTCGCCACCTCACGCACCTTCCAGCAGCTGGCCCGGCTGTGCGGCGCCGCGCCCGGACGGGACGGCCCGTTCGCCGAACGAACCCTGTGCCGGGGCGAACTGCGCCGCGCGATCGCCCGGCTGGCGGCCCTGCCGATGACCGAGCGGGCCGGGTTGCCGGGTATTTCGGCGCCCCGGGCCCGGCAGAGCCTCGCGGGAGCGATCGTCGGGCACACCGTGATGAAACTGAGCGGCGTGAAGACCTTACTGATCTGCCCCTGGGCCCTGCGCGAGGGCATCCTGCTGCGCTACTTGGAGGACGGCGCCGACTGGTGGGCCGACGTGGGGCTCGGCCCCGGCACCGAGCAGCGGCCACTCGGCGGACTCGACGGAACGGCCGTCAGCCGCCTGCCACCGCGTCCTGCACCACCTGCTCTCGGATGCTGAGGGGCACTGACTGGCCGGGTCACCGGGCATCCCGGAACTCGGCTTCCTTCGCGAGGTCGATCCGGGCGCCCATGTTCCGCTCCATCATTTCCAGTGCGGCAACCGCCAGACGGGGATGGACCGAGGCGACGGCGTCCCTCGGCACCATGACCTCCAGATGAGCTGCATCCCGTTTCGTGGAGTCCCTGATGCCAGGGTTACGATCCTGGCGAAGGAGATCCACCAACACCATGGCAGCACCACGTAAATACCCGGACGAGCTCCGCGAGCGCGCGGTCCGCGAGGTCCGGGCCACCGGCCGGCCCGTAGCGCATGTCGCGAAGGATCTTGGCATCCATCCCGAGGCCCTGCGCGGCTGGGTCCGCCAGGCCGAGGCCGACCGCGGCGAGCGGGACGACCGGTTGACCACCGGCGAGCGCGACGAGCTCAAGCAACTCCGCAAGGAAGTAGCGGAGTTGAGGCGGGCCAACGAGATCCTCAAAGCGGCCAGCGTGTTTTTTGCCCAGGAGATCGACCGTCCCCGGACGAGGCCGGGCAAGTGATCGACCACCTGCGCGAGAAGGGCCTCGGGGTCGATCTCCCCCAGAGGGGGCACCCCCAGTCTGCCGGGTGCTGGAGTTGTCGCCGTCCACTTATTTCGCCCGCAAACACCGGCCGAAGTCGGCCCGCCGGCTCCGCGACGAACAGCTGATGCCGCTGATCGAGGAGATCCACGCGGAGTCCGGGGCCACCTATGGGGCCCGGCGGGTCACCCGCGCCCTGCGGCGCAAGGGCATCGACGTGGCCCGCTGCACCATCGAGCGGCTGATGCGCGAGCTGGGCATCGAGGGCGTCATCCGCGGACAGCGGCGCCGCACCACGGTGCCCGAGCCGTCGGCGCCCCGCCCGCCGGACCTGGTCGACCGAAATTTCACGGCCTCCCGTCCCGACCAGCTCTGGGTGGCGGACATGACGTATGTCCGTACCTGGTCGGGCTGGGTGTATGTGGCGTTCGTCCTGGACGTGTACTCGCGGATGATCGTCGGCTGGCAGGTCGCGAACCACATGCGGACCGAACTCCCGCTGGACGCCCTGGAGATGGCCTTGTGGAGACGGAGGATCAAGACGGACTCCGGCCTCATTCACCACAGCGACAGGGGTTCGCCCAATATGTGTCGATTCGCTATACCGACCGGCTCGCCGACATCGGCGCCTCCGCGTCGGTCGGTTCCGTCGCGGACAGCTATGACAACGCGATGGCCGAGGCGTTGAACGGCACCTTCAAGGCCGAGCTGATCGAGATGCAGGGGCCCTGGACCGGCTCCGACCAGGACGAGCGGGCGATCTTCCAGTGGGTCACCTGGTACAACGAAGAACGCCTGCACTCCGCCCTCGACTACGTACCGCCCGCCGAGTACGAACGCGACTTCTGGCGAAGCCAGGAGCAAGCCCAGCAGTCCGCCTGAAACAAGATCACCGGACTCTACGAAACTCGGGGCGGCTCAATCCATCCTGGAGACCGTCATTCGCCTCCTATGCAATAAAGGCCCTCAAAGCAGGGTGGGGGCGAGAGCCGCATATAGGGCTTGACCTGCATAAACACCCTCTCAGAGGGCGTTTAGTGATGATTGGTAAGGATGTGTCCACTTTAAGGTCTACGGCTTTCGTGAGGCTTTGACCTGTAGGAGCGCATTCGCGCGCTCCGAGGTGGCGATCGGACCGCCCGTTTGGTTCGCACGTGCCGCTCAAGTTCCGTCTGGTTTAGCAATGGGATGGAAGACCCCTACCAGTAGAGATCTTCCAGGTATTTCATGCCATGACATTGGCAATAAAGTCAGGCAAAGTGCTGCAAAACGGTCGGTGCGAATCAACATCAAACGCCCACTCAAGGTTCCCGGCAGAGTCCTTCAGTGAAGATCTGACTGGACCTCGGTCAGTCGATGCCTTCGACGATGCGGAAGTCGCGTTCGACGCCGTCGGAGAGGGCGACCAGCGCCTCCTGGTAGGCCGCGCTCTCGCGCGTCGCGACGGCCTGCTCGAAGCTGTCGAACTCGATCAGGACGGTGCGCTCGGCGATTCCGGCGTCATGCGCCACTACCCGACCGCCACGGACGAGGACCCGGCCGCCCCCGGCCTCGACGGTCAGGCGGGCCAGCTTGTTGTAAGCAGCCAGCTTCTCAGGATCTGAAATGGTGCGGTAGACGCTGACCCAGTAGCCCTTGGGCATGGAACCTCCAGTGTTGGGATGAGTGCATCTGACTTACGCGTTGGTCCCGGACTCGCGTCGGCGGCCGTCCTCGTTGGTCTGCTGACCACCCCGAGTCGCCTTCGTGTCAGCCGAGCCGGGGAAGGCGGACGACGCGCGCGATTTCTGCGGCGCCGCCCAGGCGGATCAGGGTGCCGGACGCGCTGCGTTGTGCGTTGGCGATGATCGTGGACGGATGGCCGAGGTGATCGCCCATGTCGACCGCGATGCCGGTGACGCCCTGATCCGCGAGATACGCGGCCAGACATGCGGTGCTGTTGGCGTTGGCGACATCCTCGGGGACGCCGATCGACGGGGCGAACATCCGGGCCGCCGCCCGACCGTCCGCATCGGGGATCGAGTAGGCGTAGCAGCCCAGCAGTCCGTAGCGGTCACAGGCATGGCGCAGTGCCGTGACGTCCGGACGGAGTTCGGCCAGCACGGTGCGTGATCGCACGGGTAACAGCAGCCGTGGCCGGCCGGGTGAGGCCACGCAGGCGCCGTCGGGAAGGGATTCGCTCATCAGGCCGAGGGCGGTCGCGATCGCCCGGAGTTCGGGTTCCCCGGCGTCCCGCGGGCTGATCGGGCCCGGGTCGAAAGTGGCCGTCAGGTCGTCGTGTTCTCGCTTCGCCCAGCCTTCGAATGCGCGACTTGTGGTATGCAGCGCGGCCCGGTAATCGGCGTCGCCGCCGTAGCGCACAGCGAGCAGCGCCAGTGCGGCGACTGTGCCGTGACCGCAGGCGGGCAACTCGCCTTCGCCGGTGAAGAACCGGAGCCGATACGACGGTCGAGCCTGATCCTCGCCGTCCACCGCAGCGATGAAGACCGCGTGCGAGGTGCCTGTCGCAGCAGGGATGCGCCGTCGCTCGGCATCGGTGAAGGGCGCATCGTCGAGAACGGCGGTCGGACTGCCGCCCTGGCCCTGCCGCCGGCACGCGTCGACGATCGTCACCTCGGGCATGGCGCCGCGTCCATCGTGATCAGCATCGTCAGGTCGAGCGCGGGCGCGCTGTGCGTCAGGGCGCCGATCGAGATGAGGTCGATGCCGGCATCGGCAATGGCGCGAACCCGGTCCAGGGTGACGTTGCCGGAGGCCTCCAGGAGGATCTCCGAACCGCTGGAACGGCTGGCCCTCATTCGCATCACTTCTTCGATGTCGGTCACCTCCATGTTGTCGAGCATGAGCCAGCCGGCTCCCGCTTCCATGGCTTCGCGGGCCTGCGCGACGGTCTGCACTTCGACGTCGATCGGCACGCTCGTCCCGGAATCGGCCATTCCCTTCCGGACCGCACTGATCGCCGCGGTCACCCCGCCCGCCGCGGTGATGTGGTTCTCCTTCAGCAGGACCATCGCCGCCAGGGTGAGCCGGTGGTTGCTGCCGCCGCCCGCGGTGACGGCGTACTTGTCCAGCGCCCGCAGCCCCGGGGCGGTCTTGCGGGTGTCCAGGATCCGCGCCGGGGTTCCGGCCACGGCTTGGACGAAGCCGTCAGTGACAGTGGCGATGCCGCACAGGCGCTGCAGGAAGTTCAGCACCGTGCGCTCGGCGGTGATCAGGCTGCGAGCCGATCCGGTCAGCCGCACCAGAACGTCCCCGGCCTGCACCCGCTCGCCGTCAGCGACCAGAGTCTCGACCTCGACCTCCGGGGCGGTCTGGGCGAAAACTTCGTGGACCAGGGGGATTCCGGCGGCGACACCGGGCTGGCGGGTGCTGATTTCGGCGGTGGCGATCAGATCGGCCGGGACGCTCCACAAGGTGGTGATGTCGGCGGCGGCCCTGTCCTCCGTCAAGGCGGCGGCCACACTGGCCCGCGCTGACGACGCGGGGAAATCGGCGATCTTCATAGGTGGTTACTCAGCTCTCAGAGATTGATCATCGGACCGACGAGGGCGTGGACGGCTTCCCCGAGCGTCGGGTGTGCATGGATGTTCCTGGCGATCTCGTGCGCTTTGAGATCCCACATCCGTGCCGGCGTCGTACTTGGCCTCGACGACCGCAGTGCGCAGCCCCAGCTGCGTCGCCCGGATGGCCCCGGTTAGCCGCCAGGTCCGGCACCGAGGACGACGACGTCATAGTGGGTAGCGGCGGCAACGAACCCGACGCCAGCGTGGGAAGAGGGATCGTCCATGACGTGTTGCTGTTGCTCCGTTCAACAGGACCGGATCGAATCTTCGGCCCCAGTAGAACCCCCGCGATCCGGTCCACGCCAATAGCCGCACGAGGCCACCCCATAGGCTCGGACCTATCGCGAGAGCAAGGAGCGGACATGCACGACCACCAAGGCGTCGAACTTCGTCATCTCCGCTACTTCGTCGCCGTCGCCGAGGAGGGCACGATGACGGAGGCCGCACGGGTGCTGCGGATCGCGCAGCCCAGCCTGAGCCAGCAGATCAGCGCCCTGGAACGCCGAGTCGGGGCCAAGCTGTTCCACCGCAGGCCCAAGGGGATGGAGCTGACCGAGGGCGGCCGGATCCTGTACGCGAGCGCCAGTCGTACCCTGGCCGAGATCGAGTCGTCGCTGGTGCAGGCGCGCGACGCGCGCTGTCCGGTGCACGTAGGGGTCTGCGGCACCGTTCCGGAGCACCTGCTGGCGCGGGTCGAGCGGGTCCTGGCCGAAGACGGATACCTGGACGTCGAGTTCGCCGAGGCCGACTCCCCGCAGCAGCTCGACCTGTTGCGGACCGGCACCCTGGCCTTCGGGGTGATGCGCGTCTTCCACGACATCGACGACCTGGCCACGCTGACCCTGGCCGACGAGCCGCTTGGCGTCCTGCTGCGCCCCGACCACCCTCTGGCCGACCACGCGGCCCTGTCCTGGTCCGACCTCGCGGGCCAGGAACTGCTGTGGTTCCCGGCCGAGCGCAACCCGTACTTCGTCGAAGGCGTCCTGGCCCACCTCGCCGGCCACGGCTGGTCACCACGGCTACGTACCGTCGACGCGCACAGTCGGGCCCTGTACCGCCACCACCTGCGCAACAGCCAGAACCTGATCACCCTGCGAGCCCGGACCGCCGTCACGGCGGATGGCGGGATGGCATGGCGACCGTTCGTGTCCGACCCGCCGCGCGAACGCTTCGTCCTGGTCACTCTCGGCGACAGCCCTTGGGCGGGGTTGTTGGCTCGCTTGGGCGGCCGGTCATCCGATGACGGCGTCATCGGTGGACCCGGTCAGCGCGCGGCGAGCTTCCCGAGCGCCGCCTCGTCGGCTCTGCCGGGCTCGGCCTGATAGGCCGTCATCCGCTGGCCGTCGTCGCCGAATCGCATGACCTCGATGACCAGCGTCAGGTCGCCGACCTCGGGGCGCCGGAAGTGCTTGGGTTCGCCGCGCCGCACCCGTGCCTCGTGGCGGTCCCGCATCGCGCCGCACTTCGGGCACTCGCGGCGGAACTCTGCGACCAGTGCCCAAAGTTCAGGCGCATCGGGATCCTCGGCGGCAAGGGCGCGCATGCTCGCCACCGAACTGCGTCCCACAGATCCCAGTCGGCGAACAGGCCGCCCGCGCCCGCAGCGGGGCGTCGGCCGCGGCGAGCACCGCCATGATCTGCTGGTAGGCCGGATGGTCCGGCAGCTTGGCCTCCGGCGGTGGGGGTGGCGGCGGGTCGAGCAGGTCCAGCAGCGTCTTGCGGGTGATCCGGAGCTCCTCGGCCTCCCGGCCGTACCCCTCCAGCAGCGCGGTCAGCTCCGCGATCTTCTCGCGGGCCTGTTCGGCCTGCCCGGCGACCTCCCGCTCGCGCTCCTCCAGCCGGGCAAGCACCGTGCCCAGGGGCAGCTCCCCGCCGGTCACGCGTACCGCCAGGTGGGGGTGGAGGTGCCGGCCAGCATCTGCGACATCCGGTCACTGATGGCCCAGTACACCCGGGAGACGGACGAGGAGGGCTGGTGCTCGTAGTCGCGCGCCAGCCTCCGGAACAACATCAAGATCCCGTTCACCTGCTCCACGACCCACCGCTTGGGCTGCGAAACGAACCCCGCTTCGCCGGGGTTGCGCAGGACGACTTCGACCTCGATGCCCACCTTTGCCCCGTGCTTGACGACCGCGGCCTTGAACCCTTGGTCCACCATCGCCTTCTTCACCGCCCCTGGACCGGTGGCCTCCACCACGCCGTCCAGCAGCGCGATGCCGGCGGTATTGTCGTGGGCGGAGGCGGCCAGCACCACCACCGCGATCACCGGCCCCAGCACGTCAACGGCCAGCCCTCGCTTGCGGCCTGGCACTTTCCTGTGCGCATCCCGCCCGGTCGTTGCGGCGGGGACGCCGGCCGCCGCGTGCAGGCTCTGGGTGTCGAGGACCACCAGGCTCGGGTCGGATAATCGGCCCCCCTCTCCCGCACCTGCCAGCGAAGCAGGTCGTGGATGGTCTGGTCGGTGCCGTCGTTGCGCCAGGTGTAGAAGTAGTACTTCAGCGCCGGGCCGAGGGGAAGCCGTGCGGCAGCAGGGCCCACTGGCAGCCGGTGCGGCCCTGGTAGAGCAGGGCGTTGACGATCTCCCGCATCGGATACCGGCCCTGATGGCCGCTGCCCGAGGGGGGCCGGGCCTTCCAGGAGTCGATGACCGGTTCGATCAACGCCCAGCGTTCGTCGGACAAGTCGGTGCCGTAGGGCTGGCGGTCGCTCACAGGGGCCACTTCAGCGACACACGTTCCGGTGGCGACTAATACGGCATCACGTCACATACCGCCCTCTAAGTTCGGTGAGGTGAAAGGAACACCCCCGCACCGGCAACTCCACGCTCGGAGCACCCCCGCATCGGCGGGAAGGACTTGGCGGGGACGACGCATCGGCGGGAAGGACGAACACCCAGGACGTGGGCAATCTTCATCAGCGGGAACACACCCGCGGACGCGGGGGCGAACTGATCGTGAAGACGTCCTCGGATCAGGATCTGCTGTGCTCCCCGCCGACGCGGGGGCGAACCGCAGCTGGTGAAGAGGGGCTACGGCCGCCACTGGCTAGCTCCAGGACGCTCGTGGGAGCTGAGGAGGATTCGTAACCCGTATCCGACATCTGACTGCCGGACGGGCCAGCGTCGGATCCGTACAGGTGCCCCAGGTGATGGTGGCGGCGGGGGTGGGGTCCGCGGCGGCCGAGGGTACCGGCGCCGAGGTCAGCAGCAGGCAGGTCCCTGCGGTGACATCGGCCAGCAATCGTCTCACCTGGCAATCTCCTTACCGTCGGGGGCGGGTGACTCTGGCAGGAGGGGGCTACGGTCCCGAGGCCTTGACCGTGCCTTCAAGGAGGAGCGTCCGAACGGGCAGGGATGCACGTGCGGGACTGCACGTGTGGGGCGGTCCGCTGTCGCGCTGCCCCGCAACCCGCCCGGGCCGCTCGTGGGGCTGCCGACCGGGATCGGTCAAGCGCGGGGCGGATGCTGGTAAAGGCGCGGGCATGTGTCGGTCTTGTCGGTCCCTTGCCCGGCCCGTGGTGGCCATGTGGTCATGTGGTGTTCATGTGGCAGCAGTTGGGCTGGGCCAGGGTGCGGTCGTTGTCAGCACAGCTGCTCGTCGGGAGGGCGTCATGACCGCACAATCAGAGTCGACAGAGGACAGATCCGCGCAGGCATCGGAGGGGCTCAGCCGCCGTCACGCGCTGGGCCTGCTCGGCACCGCGGGGGCGGGCGCCGCTGCCACCGGGTTGATCGGGGCGGGTGCGGCGCAGGCCGCGCCGCTCGACGCTCCGGCCTTCCACCTCACCGCGGACGCCACCGGCGCTCCCCCCGTCCAGGGCCTGCACCTGACCTTCGGGGCGGACCCGCGTACCCAGATGACGGTCTCGTGGATCACCGACCAGCCGGTGTCCCAGCCGGTCGTGCACTACGGCACCCTGGAGCACGGCTTCGGCTCCCGCGCCGCCGCCCGCACCGTCACCTACGTCGACGGCACCTCGAACCGCACCGTCTACGTCCACCACGCCCTGCTCAACCGGCTCACCCCGGACACGGACTACCTCTACCTCGCCACCCACGAGGGCGCGACCCCCGACAGCGGTACGTTCCGCACCGCCCCGCACGGCCGCCGGCCGGTCACCTTCACCAGCTTCGGCGACCAGTCCGCCCCGCAGGTGACCTGGGCAGCCGACGGCACGGTCGCCCTGGACGCCAACTCCACCCCCGCGACGAAGGACATCGTCACCGGCATCGAGCAGGTCGCCCCGCTGTTCCACCTCCTCAACGGCGACCTCTGCTACGCCAACCTCGACGTCGACCGGGTGCGGACCTGGAACAACTTCTTCACCAACAACACCCGTTCGGCGCGCTTCCGCCCCTGGATGCCGGCGGCCGGCAACCACGAGATCGAGAAGGCCAACGGCCCGCTCGGCCTCGGCGCCTACCAGACCTACTTCTCCCTGCCCTCCACCGAGACCGACGCCGAACTCGCGGGCCTGTACTACGCGTTCACGGCCGGCTCGGTGCGGGTGATCGTGCTGCAGAACGACGACAACTGCCTCCAGGACGGCGGTGACGTCTACATCAGCGGTTACTCCGGCGGCCGCCAACTCTCCTTCCTGGAGAAGGAACTGAAGGCGGCGCGCTCCTCGCGTGACGTCGACTGGGTGGTCGTGGCCATGCACCAGGTCATGATCAGCTCCTCGGACGCCAACGGCGCGGACCTTGGCCTGCGCGAGAAGTACGGCCCGCTGTTCGACCGCTATGGCGTCGACCTGGTGCTGTGCGGCCACGAGCACAACTACGAGCGTTCGCTGGCCGTGCGCGGCGTGGTGACCGGCAGCGAGACGCTGACGCCCAACCCGGTCTCCCCGGCCACCGACGACATCGACGCGAACCTCGGCACCGTGCACATGATCCTCGGTGGCGGCGGCGTCTCGGGAACCACGAACCAGAAGTTCTTCACCGACGGTACGGCCAAGGTCATCACCGCCGTGTCGGCGACCGCCGGCTCCAACGGCAAGCGCACCTCCACCTATGTGAAGGAGCAGGCGGTGTGGGTGGGTGTCCGGGACGTCGAACACCCCTACGGCTTTGCCGCCTTCACCGTCGACCCCGGCCGGCACGCCGGTGACACCACGCGGATGCATGTGACGTACTACAACGTGAACAAGCCGCACGGCGAACTGTCGGTCTTCGAGAAGTTCACCCTGCACCGCAAGCGCTCGGACGGCTACGCCGGCTGATACCGCTCGCTCAGCCGAAGCCGCGGGCCGCGCGGGCAGCCGCCCGGCCCGCGGCTTCCCGCCGGATCATCGACAGAGCGACCACCGTGCCGACGACCAGCGAGCGCCGCCCGCCCCTTGGCGGGGGCGGACATGGTGGTCTCGGCACCCGACGACCGCGACCTTCCGGCCCTGGACGACGGACAGATCCGCATCGCCGTCGTAGAACATTTCCGCCACAACAGGCGCACCTTTCCTGGTGGTCTCGGGCGTGGTGACCGTGCCGGTCGGCAGGTGCAGGCCCGCCGACCGGACACCCGCGTCAGCCGATGCTCAGGTCGTCGACGTAGCCGCGATAGCCGCCCGTGGCGTCCGGATGGTCGTAGCCGAGCAGGATCTTGCTGATCGTCTGCCCTGCCTTGAGCGCGCCGAGGTTCACGGTCACGTGATTCCATGTGTCGAGCGTGAGGTGACCGCACTGGTCGGCCGGATGCAGACCGGACCCGGCGTCCCGCAGGTTGCTGCCGTCGGTGAAGATCAGGTCGACGGCGACGCAGGTGCTGTCGTTCGAGCCCGCGCTCACCCACGGGGTGGTGGCGTTGGACTGCGGGAGGATCCGGTAGCTCAGCGTGGTTTCGCCGCGGACGGTGAGCGGTGCCCCGTTGAAGCCGTAGACCTGCATGTACGCGTGGTCGTACGACCCTCCGTTGGCATAGCCCGAGTACATCAGCGCGGCGTCGCCGGTGTGGGCCTGTTCGCCGGTGCGCACGGCCGCCTGGGGGCCCGAGAGCCCGCAGCACAGGCCGGTGATGCCGTAGTTGCCGTCTCCGTGGGTGTCGACGTTGTCGACGGCGTCGGTCCAGGTCGGCTGGGGCTGGCCGGTCTCGAAGCCCGTGGTGAGCGAACTGGTCGTGGCGGACTTGGCGGGCTGGGCCAGCTCACGCTGGACGGTGGCCAGGCAGGTGTCGGCCGGGGCGAGGTCGATTGTCTCGCCGACGGAGGTGTTCAGCTTGATCGTGGTGCCCGAGAGGGTCCCCTTGTGGACGCCGTCGGCGTAGTACTCCATGGTCTTGCCGGGCCAGGGGTTGGTGAAGGTGAGCTTCCCGCCGGACTGGCTGGTGATCCGGAGGTATTCGACCGCGTTGTCCCGGATGCTGCTGGAGACCAGGAAGTTGCCATAGGCGAGCAGGCCGCCGAACTTGGCGTTCGAGTCGGTGGGCCAGTTCGGGAAGACCTTGATGTCCTTCTGGAACGTCTGAGGCTCGGGGCCACGGGCCGTCGCCGCGCCTCTTGCGTCGACGGCCAGGGTGCCGAAAGCTCCGGCGATGACGTTATTCGACATGGGCTGTGAAGGGATGGCGACGGCTCGGAATGCGCCCGTCCGGGTGGGCTTCTGGGCGGCTCCCCGGGCCGGCCTGGGGAGGGCATCCCGGGCCGGTCTCGGCGCGGTGGTCCCTCGGATCTTGGCGACGACTCTCGGCGGTCACGGCTCTCAGAGGGCAGGGCAGAGGGCACGGACCCGGCCGGGCGGGCGGCGCCCCTCGTTCCGGCGTGCACCACTGGCCGAAAGCCGATGAAGTTCCGCCAGGTTGGACCGGATTGCATCGAAGCGTGCACTGGAAATACTTAGCTAAGCAACTATATGCTCCCCAATGGGGGCGGTTGGCGAACGCAGCCGGACGTCGCCACGCGAACCGTGTTGCCGCCGTGGCTGATCGGCTTCGTGGTTACACAACATGTCAAGCGAGTCGCTGTTCCGCCGGTTGACTGCCGTCCGGCGCGGACGTGGGTGGCAGTTTCCGGTGGTGCCGCAGTGATGTTGAGATCAACCACTCCTGGAAGGAAGTGCCGTGGCACCGGTGCTGGTCGGACTCGAAGGTCTGCTGGCGGGGGAGCGCATCCCGGTCCTGGACACCCGCGTCACCTTCGGACGTAACTCGGAGAACACGGTCGTCATCTCGAGCCTGAGCGTCTCCCGCTTCCATGCGGAGATCGTCTTCGACGAGGACGAGGGTTACGTACTGCGTGACTTGGACAGCAGCAACGGCACCCTGGTCAACGGCGAGGAGGTGACGTCCCGCCTGCTGCAGCCCGGTGACGAGATCTCCTTGGGCGACCAGGAGTTCCGATTCGAAGTGGCAGACGCCATGGAGACGCTGATGGCGCTCTCCCTGCCCCGGTCCGTGACACACGGTCCGGAGGAGCAGGGGCCCGTCCTGCGGGTCACCGTGGCCGGCGGAGGTCCCGTCGGGCTGTCACTCGCGCTGCTGCTGGAGCACTTCCTCGGATCCCAGGTGAAGATCACCGTCTACGACGGCAGGTGGCGCAAGGAGGGCCGCACCGTCGTCTGGAAGAGCCAGGACGAGGGCAACGTACGGCGCCAGCAGGTGGTGACCGTACAGAGCCGCCAGTATCTGGCGTGGCCGGAAGAGGTGCAGAACCGCCTCTTCGACCCGGAGCACTACACGGAGATGTGGCCCTCGGGCCCGGACTCCGTCGGCGACCACAGCCCGCGCAACATGCGCATCGCCTACATCGAGGACCGGCTGCTGGAGCTGGCGAACGAGAAGCGGGACCGGATACGCCTCATTCCCGCCCGCTTCGACGCGGCGGAGGAGCAGGAGGCGCTCGCCACCCAGCACGTCCTCGCGATCTGTGACGGCGGCCGGTCACGTACCCGGGAGCACTTCGCCGCCCGGTTCGGCAAGGCCGACGAGTCGATCTACTCCCTCGACGGCCGCCACCTGCAGGACGTCGTGCTCGGCCTGCGTGTCAAGTCGGGCCTGCCCGACCCGATGGCGGTGCTGATGACGGTCGCGCAGAACCGCTTCCTGCTCAACTCGCTCCGCGGCGAGGGCTTCTTGAACATGCGGCTGACCGACGCCGAGGCTGCGGAGGTCATCGGCCTCGACCCGGTCCGGCGCGTCTTCGAGGAGTGCATCGCCTCCCGGCCGTGCCTGATGAACCGCGACGAGTACGGCGACTTCCAGTGCTCGACGCACGGCACGCTGTTCCTGCCCGCCCTGGTCAAGGGCTCCCCGCTGTGGCGCCGGGTCCGTGAGGGCCTGCTGCTGTTCGGCGTCGAGTCCGACGACCTGTCGGCGGTGACGAGCTTCCGCCTGGACATGGTGCAACGGCCCCGCTTCTCGGCCGAGTTGCTGCCCCCCACCGCCAACTCGCCGGGCACCTACGGCTTCCTGCTCGGCGATGCCGCCAACGCCATCCACTTCTGGCCTGGCCGCGGCCTCAACAGCGGCCTCGCCTCGGCGATTTCCCTGGCCCGCTCCCTCAACGGGGCATGGAACGGCAGGTCGTTCAGGGACGCGGACTTCCTCCGCCACGAGGCGGCGATGTCGATGCTGCAGTACCGGCACAAGAGCCGGGCGTGGAAGGCGATGGTCACCACGGACGACCGTGGCGTCACCTGGGCGATCAAGGACATCATCGGCCACGGCATCGACGGGATCCCCGAAGAACCCGACCGCGAGGCGGACACCAAGACGCTGCTGGAACGGATGCAGGCCATCCGCTCCCGCCTCGCCTCCCGCCTGCCAGGAATGCCGGACGACGAGGCGATCCTGGACCGTCTGAGCACACTCCAGCCCGCCACCTTGCGCATGCTCGTCCTCAGCGGCGCGTGGGACACGCTGACGATGGGCGGCGAGGAGGTCGACATCGACATCTTCTACGGCCAGGACTCGTCCGCGGCCGCCGCGGCGGTGGAGGCGCTGGAGCCGGCCGCCCCGGCCTAGGGAGTGACGTCCGGATCTGCTCGGCGACGCGGGGCTTGGTGCGCGAAGCGGGCCGCCCGTTGACGTCGGGCGGCTCCGAACCGGCGCCCTGAACCGTCCCCACTGCTGCGGATCTCGACTGCGCCGGTGCCCGCGAACCCGAGCCCATCGCTCGTCGTCCCTCGACGGTCCCGGCGGGTCGTCGGTCCGGGTCAGGGCGGCTTCACCATGGGAGGTTCCCGGACCGGTCGATGAACTGCCCCGTCGGCCCGTCCGGGCCGATCGTCGCGAGGGCCACGATGGACTCGGCGCCCTCGGCGACGCTGTGTCCGAGGCCGCCGGTGAAGTCGGTCGCGGTCTGCCCGGGGTCGGCGGCGTTGACCCTCACGTCCTTCAGTTCCTTGGCGTACTGGGTCGTGAGCATCGTGACCGCGGCCTTCGACGCGGAGTAGAGGGGCAGGGCGTACTGCGACTCGATCCGTGCCGGGTCCTGGGTCATGCCGAAGGAACCCATCCCGCTGGACACGTTGACGATGACGGGGTTCGACGACTTGCGCAGCAGCGGGAGGAACGCGTGGGTGACGCGCACGATCCCGACGACGTTGACGTCGAGCACGGCGCTCATGTCGGCCGCGGTGTACTCCTCGGCTGGGCCGACCCGGCCGAGGACGCCGGCGTTGTTGACGAGGACGTCGATCGTTCCCTCGTGCGCGGCGACGTCGGCGGCCGCGGCCTCGACCGAGGCGTCGTCGGTCACGTCGATCCGGACGAACCGGGCGCCTAGCGACGCGGCCGCAGCGCGGCCGCGTTGGGGGTCGCGGGCACCGATGAGGACGGTGTGCCCCGTCTCGACGAGGCGACGAGCGGTTTCAAGACCGAGGGACTTGTTGGCCCCGGTGATGAACGTGGTGGTCATGTCGACTCCTTCTGACTCCGAACAGCATCGTCGTGCGCTGCTCACGGACTCGATGCTGGGTCCTCGGGAGTGTCGGCGGGAGCTACGGGACTTCCTGGTACAGCGCGTACCACGCAGCAGCCGGGCCCAACGCGCGAGACGGAACTCGGGTCTTCATCCCTGAGGAGACATCCTCTGAACACCGACGGCGGTAAGGAGTTCGAGTTTGCTGCGGGCGTCGGTGTCCGGCTGCGGTGTGTACACCACAAGACGGAGGCTCGTGTCCTGGGTGGTGAGGACGTCGGAGTTCAAGGCGATGTCTCCGACCTCCGGGTGTTCGACAAGTTTGTGCGAGCTCTCGTGGCCACCCACCGATCGGCGGCTCCACAACCGGCGGAACCGTGGGTTGCCGTTCAACCTCGAAATCAGCGTCGCGACATCGGGATCGTCGGGGTACCGGCTCGTCGTCGCGCGCAGGTCGGCGATGAGGGACTCCTCGAACGCCGCCCGCTCGGCTGCGGTCTGCCGGACCCGGGGCAGCTCACCCAGGAACTGCCAGAGCAGGACGTTCCGGTCTGCCGCGCGGTGGACCGTGGGATCGCCGAACGTGGCCGTGAACAGCGGATTCCAGTACAGCAACTGCCAAGTGGCGTCGTAGATCGACAGTGGGTTGCCGGCGAGCTGGTCCACGATCCGGTACAGGCTTTCCGGGATCATTCGCGGAACCCGGCTCGGGTCCGCGGCGTGACCGGCCATGCGGAGGAGGTGAGCGTGCTCGTCGCCGGACAGGCGCAGGGCGCGAGCCAGAGCGGAACACACCTGCGCCGACGGCGTTGCCACCCGTCCCTGCTCGAGTCGGACCACGTACTCGACCGAGATGCCGGCCAGTGTCGCCAGCTCCGCGCGTCGCAGACCGGGAACCCGACGGGGTGAGCCCTGCGCGAACCCCACCGTCGCGGGGTCCAGCCGGTCCCGCCACGCCCGCAGCGCGGCACCGAGTTGATCCATGCACACCAGTTTCCCGCACCCATCACACCGCCGGGTGGTACGCCCAGGCCCACGAAGTCCCGAAGACGTGGAAGACAAGCCAGCCGCCGGGGGTGGTGTCCGGTTTCTCGTGGAGCGAGGTGAAGCCGATGCCGCGCCCGCGCAGCTCGGCGACCATGTTGATGGGGTCCTGGAGGCTGCGGCCGCAGCGGTCGAGTGAGGGGACCACAAGCGTGTCGCCCGCGTCGAGCTGCCGCACCAGTTTCTGCCCGCTGCTGCTGCCCTCGTTGATCGTGCCGCGGCGGTCTCCGCTGCGGCACGATCAAGGGCCGGCGGGGCCTGGTGTCAGCGGCTGAAGACGCGTTCAGCCTTGTCGCGGTGGATGGTGTGCAATTCCCAGTAGACCGGGGAGATCTCCTCGGGCTGGGCTGTCGGGAAGCCGGGGACGACCGACATGCCGATGGACACGTCGATGCCGACGTGGGCGGCCTGGACCCCGCTGTCGGCCAGCTCCTTGTGCAGGTTGATCGCCCAGTTGCGCAGGGCCGCGGCGGCGGCGTTGACGTTGCCGACCTGCGGTACCGGGTCGATGGATCCGGCGCCGGTGGTGTAGAGCAGGGTGCCGGCGCCGGCCCGGCGCATCGCGGGCAGCACCGCCTGGGTGGCGGCGATGGCCCCGTAGAGCTGGAAGTCCATCTCGTGCTGCACATGTGCCGGTGCGGTCGCGCTCGGGGTGGTCAGGGTGGTGGAGTCGAAGCCGCCGACCGGTGAGTACTCCAGGACGTCGATGCCGCCGAAGTGCGCGGCGGCGGCTCGCAGGGCTCCGGTGAGGGCGTCGCGGTCGAGGACGTCGGCCCGGAAGGCGGCGGCGGTGATGCCGTCGGCGGCCAGCTTGGCGGCCAGGTCGTCGAGCTTGGCGCGGTTGCGGGAGATCAGGGCGACGTCGTGGCCGTGGGAGCCGAAGGTTCGGGCGATGGCGAGGCCCAGCTGGGGGCCGGCGCCGACGATGGCGATGGTGGGCATGGGAAGCCTTCCGTCGAGTAGAGGTGGATAGGGCTATCCGTTTTCGGATCCGGAAAGCCCTATCCGGTTCGCTGGCTGAGCGTAGCACGGGAATCGGATAGGGCCTTCCGGTTTGCTAGGGTGGTCGGCATGACCCCTCGGGACCAGCACACCGGTGGCACCGGCAGCACGGCCGATCCAGCCGCTCAGCCGCTGCGCAGCGATGCGGAGCGCAATCGGGCGCGGATCATCGCCGCCGCGCGCACGGTGTTCGGCCGCGACGGGCTGAACGCGTCGATGGCCTCGGTCGCGCGGGAGGCCGGGGTAGGGATCGCCACGATGTTCCGCCGTTTCCCCACCAAGGAAGAACTGGTCGCGGCCGTCTTCGCGGACCGGATGGACGCCTACGTGCAGGCCACCAGAGAGGCGCTGGCCGACCCCGACCCGTGGCGCGGCTTCAGCGGCTACATCGAGACGGTCTGCGCGATGCAGGCCGCCGACCGCGGCTTCGCCGACGTCCTGACGATGAGCCTGCCCGGGGCCGAGGCCCTGGAGGCGTGTCGCGCCGAGGCGTATCAGGGCTTCCTGGAGCTCATCGCCCGCGCCCAGGACAGCGGAGACCTGCGCGAGGACTTCACCAGCCGGGACCTGGTCCTGCTGCTCATGGCCAATGCCGGCGTCCTGAGCGCCACCGGCGACGCTGCCCCCGACGCCTGGCGCCGTCCGGTCGCCTGGATGATCCAGTCCTTCAGGACGCCCGCCCGTGGCCCGCTGCCGGACCCGCCGGAGGATGCCGCCCTGTATCAGGCCATGCGGCGCACCAGCCTGGGCATCACCTCGACGGAGGCCGGGAAGGGGAACTGACCCCTGTCGGCGGAGCGCCGTGCCGGTCAGTCGAGCCGCACCCCCGTGCGCTCCTCCAGGGCTTGCAGAAGCCGGTCCTGGAACTTGGGGTCGTGCGCGGCCGGGTGCGGGTTCTGGGTGCGCTGGTGGTACCAGTAGCCGCCGGTGGGCGGCGTGATGTCGTCGTGGGTGGCCAGCCGGACCTGGGTCCGGTGGCCGGCCGTCAGGTCGTCGGTCGCCCCGGGGCCACCCATCCGGGTGGGCACCCAACCCGGATCGACGGCCTGGGCGGCCGTCCCCTCCCAGCGAGACGCGACGGCCATGGCCAAGGCGGTCACCCACAGCTTGCTGTCGCTGTAGGAGGCCGCGCCGTCGGCCAACGGCGCAAGGCCGGTGGAACCGCCCCGATGCATCGAGCTGCTCAGGTAGATGAGCCGGGACGGCCTGTCCATGAGGGCCGTCAGCAGATAGGGCGCGATCGTGTTGACGGTGGCCGCCTCGGGGGTGTGCATGGTGCCGGCGTTGTGGATGACCGCGTCGAAGCGGCCGAACGCGGCGGCCTGCCGGGCAACACCGGGGATCTCGCCCATCTCGGCCAGATCCCCGGTGACCACGCCCGCCCACCGGCCCCCTCCTGCCGGCGCGGCGACGCGTGCCGGGGTACGGGCGTGGACGACGACGTCGTGCCCGCCTGCGGTCAGCGCGGTCGCCGTCGCGTAGCCGAGCCCGCTGGAGGCTCCTGTCACCAAGATCAGTGCCATGTGCTCGGGTTCTCCGTCCGTGAGTCGGGGTGAGGGCGGGAGCGGGGCTGTGGGCCTGGCGCTCAGAGGGTGAGCAGGACCTTCGTCGCGCGGCGCTCGTCCATCGCCTTGTAGCCCTCCGGAGCCTGCTCCAGGGGGAGGGTGAGGTCGAAGACCTTGCCGGGGTCGATCTTCCTGTCCCAGATGAGCTGGATCAGCTCGGGCAGGAAGCGGCGCACGGGGGCGGGCCCGCCGAGGGTGTGGATGCCGGCGAAGAACAACTGGATACCGGGAATCCGGACGTCGTAGTTGACGCCCACATAGCCCAGGTACCCGCCGCCGCGAGTGGCCCCGACGGCCTGCATGAACGACTCCTGTGTGCCGACGGCCTCGACGACCGAGTGTGCGCCGAGCCCGTCCGTGAGCTCCTTGATCCGCTCCACGCCCGCCTCGCCACGCTCCTCGACGATGTCGGTCGCGCCGTAGTAGCGGGCCAGCTTCTGCCGCTCCGGGTGCCGGGACATGGCGATGATCCGCTCCGCGCCCAGCTGCTTGGCCGCGAGGACCGCCATGAGCCCGACCGCGCCGTCACCGACGACCGCGACGGTCCTGCCCGGTCCGGCCTCGGCGGCGACGGCCGCGAACCAGCCGGTGCCCAGCACGTCGGAGGCGGCCAGCAGCGCGGGGATCAGCTCCGGGTCGGGCTGCCCCGGGGTGGCCACCAAGGTGCCGTCGGCGTACGGGATGCGGGCTTTCTCGGCCTGGGTGCCGATCCCCGCGTGGACGAACTCGGCGTGCACGCACTTGGACTGGAACCCGGCCCGGCAGATCTCGCACGTGTTGTCGGAGATCACGAAGGAACCGACCACGAAGTCCCCGGCCCGGACGTTCTTCACCTCCGGACCGACCTCCTCGACCACGCCGACGTACTCATGCCCCATGAGCGTGTGGTCGACGGGCTCGACGCCGCGATACGGCCACAGGTCCGACCCGCAGATGCAGGTCGCGCTCAGCTTCACGATCGCGTCGGTCGGCTCGATGATCTTCGGATCCTCGCGCTCCTCCACCCGGACATCCCCGGCGGTGTACATCACTACTCCACGCATGTCTGCGTCTCCTTGCCTCGTGCTGATCGGGGGCGCCGATGGCCGCGCCAGGGGCAGCGCTGCAGGTCCGAGCCGCTTCCGAGTTCATGATCCATGGGGTCGATGGCGCCTGCACGTCCAGCAGACCTCCCCTTCCGCGGGCGGAAAAGGTCGGGCTTGTCGGGGGGGGGGCAAGGCCGACCTCCCTACGCCGTGGCACGCCGTTACCGTGGAAGGCATGAACCAGACGGGCGGCAGCCGCGCCGACATCCGGGACTTCCTCGTCAGCCGACGCGCCAAGATCACACCGGAGCAGGCCGGACTGCCCAGCGGCAGCCGACGCCGCGTCCCCGGACTGCGGCGCGAGGAGGTCGCCGTCCTGGCCGGAGTCAGTACCGAGTGGTACACCCGGCTGGAGAAAGGACACATCAGCGGCGTGTCCGAGGACGTCCTCGACGCCGTCGCCCGCGCGCTGCACCTGGACGAGGACGAACGCACCTACCTGTTCGACCTGGCCAGGACCGCGCAGCCGGCCGACCGCACGCCCCGCCGCCGCAAGGCCGTCGACATCCCGCCCCGTGTGCAGTGGCTGCTGGACTCCATGACCCTGTCCGCGGCCCTCGTCACCAACGGCTGCCTGGACATCGTGGCCACCAACGCCCTCACCCGCGCCCTCTTCACCCCCATGTTCGACAGCCCCACGGTGGACGGACGCGGCCGTGTCAACTTCGCCCGCTACTACTTCCTCGACCCGGGAGCACGCCACTTCGTCGAGGACTGGGACAGCGCCGCAGACGTCACCACCGCCCTGCTGCGCACCGAGGCGGGCCGCAGTCCCAACGACAGGGGCCTACGCGAGCTCATCGGAGAACTGTCCACCATAAGCGGCGAGTTCCGCACTCTGTGGGGCACCCACGACGTGCGCGTCCACCACGGCGGCGTCAAGCGCTTCCACCACCCCGACGTCGGTCCCCTGGAACTCACCTACCAGCCGCTGGACCTCCCGATCTCCACCCTTGAGGTGCACTCCCTGACCATCTACACCGCCCAGCCGGGCACCCCCGACGCAGACCGGCTCCAGCTCCTGGCCAGTTGGGCCGCCACCGGCACCCGGCACCAGAGCAACACCGGCGGCCGCACCCCGTCCCCGTGACCTCGGGCACTGCGGGTCAGTCCTCGTGCGGTTCGCTGCTGCGAGGCGGGCGACGCGCGAAAAGGAGTGCCCCTGGCACGTTCTCGTCGGGGTCGGTCAGCATGTGGGCCTCAACTGCGAATCCGGCGTCGCGCAGCCAGGCCGCGACCTGGTCAGGCCGGCGGCGGTGGACGTGGACCTTCATCGGGTGACCGCCGTAGCCCTGCGTCTTCAGTCGCGACTCGGTGCCGACGTGAAAGCCGAGCAGCAGCGGTCCGCCGGGACGCAACACCCGCCGGAACTGGCCGAAAACCGCGGGGACCGCATCGTCGGGGATGTGGATCAGCGACCAAAAGGCGAGCAGGCCGGCGACAGACTCGTCGGCAAGTTGGAGGTCCGTCATCGAGCCCACCTCGAACCGCAGGCCGGGATGGTCACGCCGAGCCACGTCGATCATCGCGGGGGAAAGGTCGATACCGAAGGCGTCGAGACTCAACTCGTGCAGGTGGGCGGTGACGTGTCCCGGGCCGCAGCCCACGTCCGCCACCGGCCCGCCCCCGGTGGTGTGCACCAGGTCGGCGAACAACGCCAGAGCCGCTCGAAGGTACGGTGCCCCGGCCAGAGCCCCGCGAATGTAGTCGGCATAGCTGACCGCGACGGTGTCGTAGGAGGTCCGGGTGTCCGTCAACCAGCCGTCCGCGCTCATGCCCGACAGAGTACCGGGGCCGGACAACCGCTGACCGGCAACGTCGACTGCGCCAACCCTGCCGAAGCGCCACCGAGACGCAATGCCGACCCGGACTCCGTCGAGGAGCTGTCTCACCTGACCCTGGACCGACACGCCGACGAACAGAACTCCGTACTCCGTCGCGGCCCGACCGGTGACCTCGGACACCGAGCCCGCGTGGACCCGAGGTTACTCAGGAACCCGGTCTCAGCGGCACGCACCCAGTGTCGCCGGTGCGCCGTCCGTCTCCCTGAGGGAGGCCGACAGGGCGCGAGCCTCGTGTTCGGTCATCCGGGGCGTCTCGTACGGCACTGCGTTGACCCAACGCTGAGTCAGCCGGGCGATCCGCTCGCCGTACCGCTGCGCGGTGATCCGGTCGCCGCGCGATCCGGCGTGCTCCGGCCCCTGGTCGGCGTGGCTCTGGCTCATCAGCCCCAGCCACGAGCCCAGCCGGTTCACATCGTCGCGGGCGCCACCGCTCCAGTTGTTGCCCGGCATGTCGCCCACGCCGATCCACTGCATGCCCAACTGCGCTGCGAAGACCGCCAGTTGCTCCAGCACCGTCAGCTTGTCGCCGCTCTGCGAGGCGGACATGGTGAACCCGCCGGCCAGTTTGTCCTTCCATGCCTGCGTCGTGAACGGCGTGAAGGCCGCCTCCATGAACGCCTTGAACACCGCCGACACGCTGCCCATCAGCGTCGGGCAGCCGAGCACGATCGCATCGGAGCGCTCGAGCAGCGCCAGCACCTCCGCATCGTGCCAACGGCCCGCGCTCACGTCCTCCGCCCGGATCTCGACGAGCTGCACCCGGGCGCCCGGCACCAGCCGCGCTCCGTCGGCGAGGTGCTCGGCCAGGACCCGGGTGTGCCCGTGCACCGAGTGGTAGACCACCGTCACCGTGACCATCGGCGCTGCGTGCTTACGGTCAACGTCATTGGCTGTCATGTGTTTTCACTGCTTTCGGCCGTGGGATGCTTTCTGCTTGCCGAACCATCACAACCTGCGTAGGGCACGGCATCAACGCCGAACTCGGACGCGCAGCGATCGGTCGGGCCGATCGATCGCGTTAGGCTGGTGCCGTGGACCGGATGGAACTCGAAGCATTCGTCACGGTCGCGGAAGAGCTCCACTTCGGCCGCGCCGCCGCCCGCCTGCACCGGGGCCAGCCCACCGTCAGCGACGCCGTGAGACGGCTGGAGAGCACCCTGGGCGGGCGGCTGTTCCACCGCACCAGCCGCCGGGTGTCACTGACCGATCTCGGTGAGGCGCTACTGCCCGACGCCCACGCCACCCTGGCCCAGCTGCGCCGCTTCCAACAGCGAGGACGCTCCCTGGCCGCCGGCGACCGGACCCGTACCACCCTCGTTGTCGCCCACGCCGAATACACCGACCATCAACTGCTGTTACGTTGCCTGCAGCAACTGCGCGACCGATTCCCCGATGTGACGATCGTGCCGGAGGCCATGCCGACCACGGCCCAGCTCACCGCGCTACGGACGGAGGCGATCGGAGTGGGCATCGGCTGGGCGACCGGCGGTGTCAGCGGCGTACGCGCGCGGGTGCTGTCCACGGAGAGGTTCGTGGCGCTCGTGCCCGCGCCCCACCCCCTCGCCGGGTACGCCGAGCTGAGCGCGTCCGAACTGTCCACCACCGGCCTGCTCACCTGGCCCCACCAGATCAACAGCGGTCTCTGCGACCGTCTCCTGGCCGCGTTCCGGATCAGCGGAGCCGACCTGCGCATCATCAGAACCGCCGACAGCGTGCATGCCATCGCCGCTCATGTCGCCGCGGGAACCGGCATCGGCATCACCGTCGAATCCGCACTCGACCACCGACCACCCGGCCTGCACGTCATTCCCCTCACCGGCCCTTCGACCACCGCCGACCAGGTGGTTCTTCTTCCCGCCGAGCCGTCGGACACCGCCACGGCACTGCGCGACCTGCTGCTGCACGCCTCGGCAGAGCCGTCCGCGGGATCCTGACCTGGCGTGCTGCGCCACGACCGGGGCGCCGGCGCCGTCAGCTGTGGCGGGGCAGCCAGAGCGGGGCGCTGCTGCCGCGAGGGAGCAGGACGTCGCGGAAGCGGCCGGGAGTCTTCGACATGAAGACCTGGTCGGTGATGCCCTGGTAGTGGCCACAGGGGGTGTCGGCCGTGAAGGTGTCCGGGTCGAGGTAGGCGTGCGGGGAGCCGGGGTCGGGGTTCAGGGCGGTCTCGTAGGCGTAGCCGCGGTCTAAGACGCCGAGGCTGAGGATCCAGGTGGCGATACGGGTGAGGTTGAGGGTGATGCGGTAGCTGCCGCCCTCGCAGGCGCGGCGCATGAGGGCCGCGAGCGCGCCGGTGGTGGCCAGCCAGGAGAGTACGTAGTCGTTGACGACCATGATGTACGGCAGGGCGGGTGTATTGGTCAGCCGCGCGGCGACGCCGTCCTCGCCCTCCATCCCTTGTTCTTCGTAGGGAGTCCCGGTCTTCGGTCCTGGCGGGAATGCGATCCTCGGCCCGGAGGTGCGAAGCGCCGGAGATCTCTGCGTCTCGGGGTGGCGGTCAGGTAGGCCGCTTCTGGCTCTCGATGTAGTCCTTGACGATGCTCAGGGGAGCGCCGCCGCATGACCCCACGAAGTACGAGGGTGCCCAGAACACCGAGCCCATGCCGATGCGGTTGATCCGCCCGGTGTATTCGGCGCGCAGGTAGCGGGAGCTGACGCCCTTGAGGGAGTTGACGAGCTTGGACAGGGCGATTTTCGGGGGGTAGTGCACGAGCAGGTGGACGTGATCGCCTTCGCCGTTGAACTCCCGCAGCTCCGCGCCGAAGCTCTCGCACACGTCCCGCATGATCTCCTCGCAGCGCGTCAGCATGTCGTCGTTGAAGATCTCACGCCGATATTTGGTGACGAACACCAAGTGGGCGTGGAGGTTGTGGATGACGTGGTTTCCCCGTCTGATGTCGGGATCTGGTTCCCATCGTGGTGACATGCGCCAAGTGTATTTGGATCGAGAGGACTTGACCGGAGGGGGTGGGCTGGGTGATCCGTGCGTACAAGTTCCTCATGCGGCCCACCGTCCGCCAGGAGCAGGCGCTTGGCGAGATGCTGCGGGATCACTGTTCCCTCTACAACGGGGCGTTGCAGGAACGCCGCGATGCCTGGCGGCACGTCTCGCAGACCACCGTCAGGTACGGGATGCAGTCCACGCAGCTCAAGGAGATCCGGGCGTTCGACCCGGAGCGTCAGGGCCGCTGGTCCTTCAGCTCGCAGCAGGCCACCTTACGCCGTCTCGACAGGGCGTTCGCCGCGTTCTTCCGGCGGGTCACGTCCGGCGATGCCCCGGGCTACCCGCGCTTTCGTAGCGTGAGCTGGTTCGACACGGTGGACTTTCCGAAGGACGGGGACGGCTGAGCTTCAGCCGAGGGAGGAGTCACAGCCGGTTCCTTTGATCGTTGCGGCGGGCTAGGGGGTGGTGAGGTCGATGGCGTCGTGGAGGTCGTGGGGTCGGAGGATGCGGAGGATGGCTTCGAGGAGGTAGTAGTCGGCGTAGGGCAGGGAGACCTCGATGCCGTCCTCGGCGGGGCGGTTGCGGGTGCAGCGGGCGACGACGGCGTCCGCGCGGGAGGACCTGTCGGTGAGGCAGGTCTGGATGAGCGCGGTCAGGATCCGCAGTGCCGTGGTGCGGTAGGGGCGGTGGCCGGTCGCGGCGGCGAGGTCGATGAGTCCGCAGGCCATGACCGCTGCGGCGGATGCGTCCTTGATGTCGTGGGGTTGCTGGGGTGCGCGGTAGTCCCAGACGGGGATGTGGTCGGGGGTGAGGACGCTGGTCGCGTAGTCGGCGAGCCGGGAGGCGGTGCTCAGGAACTCGGATTCGGCGGTGCGGCGGTAGAGGGTGGTGAATCCGTAGATGCCCCAGGCTTGTCCGCGGGCCCAGCAGGACGTGGGGCTGTAGCCCTGGACGCTTCCGGGGCCGACCGGGGTGCCGGTCGACGGATCGACGTCGTAGACGTGGGGGGTGGATCCGTCGGGCCGGGGGAAGAGGTGCTGGGTGGTCCTGGCGTGTTCGACGGCGATGTCGAGATAGGTGGAGTCGCCGGTCTGCTGGGTGGCGAAGACGAGCAGATCGAGGTTCATCATCGTGTCGATGATGATGCGCCCGGCGTTGGTGGGGGTGTCGAGTGCGCCCCAGGCGCGCAGGAAGCGGCCGTGGGGGTTATAGCGGCGGCTGAGCGAGCGGGCGGCCTGGACGGCGCCGTCGCGCCAGGCGGTGTCACCGGTCAGGCGCCATGCGGTGACCCAGGAGGGGGTGAACAGGAAGCCGAGGTCGTGGGTGGTGGTGTCGTACTGGCGGGGAGCGAGTTTTCCGGCCGAATCGAGGGCGAGGGTGCGGAAGAAGTCGTCCTTGGTGTGGAGCCAGCACATCCACAGGGTGCCGGGCCAGAATCCGCCGACCCAGTCGCCGTCCTGGGAGTAGACCCACTTCTCGAACTTGGTGGCAACGGGGAACCCGTTCACGCCGGGTGCGACGGCGCGGATCTTGTCGGCCGCGTAGTCGGCCGCGGTGGTGAGGAGATGCGCGGTGGCGGCCGGCACCTGGCCGGCCTGCGTCTGCGTCTGGGCCTGCGCCTGGGCTTGTGCGGGCTGGGGCGCGGAGTTGTAGGCGGCTGCGGCGCCGCCTGCGCCGACCAGCACGGCCCGCCGGGAGATGGACATGACTGCCTGCCTCTCCAACTGGACTGTGGTGCACGGGAGTTGGGGGAGTGTTACATGTCGGTCCCTGGCGTGTACATAGACATGTGCGAGGTTCATGCATGTGAACCCATGTCGGTGTGGGCTACCGAGCTCAGCGCCGGCCAAGGCGTGCATCGGAAGCGGATCATGCGCATAGGGTGGCGGAATGCCGCTGAGTCACGTATTCCTGTCGTCCGGTCGTTCGATCGAGCTCACCGAGTTGCGGATGTCGTCGACGTACGGGGACATGCTGGAGGGCTACCCGTGCAAGCGCATCAACGACATGAAGGTCAGCGGCCGCCGGCGGGAGGCGGAGCGCGTGTTCTCCGCCGTGCCGGTTCATCTCGTTCCGCCCACTCGCCAGTACCCGGACGGGAGCGCCGGCCCCTTCGGACCCGTCGAGGTACTGCCTTCCGTGACGTGCATCGGCCTCTTCCACTCGACAGCGATCGCCCCCGAGCTCGACCCGGTGCTGCACCGCTCCGCTCTCGCCGTGGTCTGGTTCCAGCCCGTCCCCGATGTCCCGTCAGGCGAGGATGCCGATCCCGCGCTGCGCGGCATCCACTGGGAGGAACTGGCCCAGGACTACGAGCTCTAGCGACGCGTCCTGATCACCACTCATGAGATCTCCCCGCGTCACCAACCTGTCCGATCGGCGCACTTAAGGCGAGTGCTGTGGGGGTGTGCCGGTGAGGAGGTGGTGCTCGTGGGACTCGTAGCGGCTGCGTTCGCGGTCGGTGGCTCGTCTGCCGGACAGGACGGTGGTGAGCCAGCCGGCGAGAAAGCCCGCGGGTACGGAGGCGAGAGCGGGCGTGTTGTAGGGGAACCAGGCGAAGTCGGCGTCGGGGAACGCGGACAGAGGCGTTCCGGACACCAGGGTGGTACCGGGGGTCAGGGCCAGGACGCTCAGGGAACCCACGATGAGGGTGGCAAGGAGCGCCCTGCGCGTGTAGCGGCGCCAGAAGAGGCTGTAGAGGAGCGCCGGTGCGATGGCGGACGCGCCGAGGGTGAAGGAGACGGTGGCCAGGGGCTGCAGACTGCGGTGCTGGGCGAGGACGGCCAGCAGGACGGCGGGGACCCCCACGGCCAGCGCACAGCAGCGGGCGAGGGCGAGTTCCCGGGACGGCGTCGGGGGAGTGGCGCGGAACGCGGTCAGATCGTGGGCGAGGGTGTTGGCGCAGGCGAGCGTCATGCTGGCGACGGAGGCGAGCAGGGTGAGGAACACGGCGGTCGTGACGGTGGCGAAGAGCAGGCTCTCCGGCCGGGACAGCTCGGTGCCGAACGCGGCGCGGGCGCCCAGGAGATAGGCGGTCGTGCCGTGCGCGTCGGCGGCGGTGATGCGGTCGTGGCCGATCAGCGCGGTCGCACCGGTGCAGATCAGCGTGAGCATCAGGATGAACAGGGTCACCAAGGAGACCGCCCAGGACATCGCACGACGGACCTGGCGCGGAGTGCCGGCGGTGTACATCCGCATGGTCACATGCGGCAGGCAGGCACCGCCCAGCACGACGGCGCACTGGGTGCTGGCCATGTCGAGGGCGGGATGCGGACTGCTGGAGTACTGCAGCCCCCAGGTCAGATAGGCGGGCCCCGCTCCGCTCTGCCGGGCCGCCGCGTGGAACAGCGCCTGGGGCTGCCAGTCGAACATACGCAGGATCAGGAAGCTCACGACCAGCCCGGAGCCGAGCAGTGCCACGGTCTTGAAGATCTGGACCAGCGCGGTGCCGGGCATTCCGCCCAGCGCCGCGTAACTGATCATGAGGACACCGGCCCCGGCCACGCACCCCTCCTTCATGGCGGCGTCGCTGAACCCGAGGACGTAAGCCAGCAGTTCACCGACCCCGGCGAGCTGCACGACCATCATCGGGACGAGCGCGGCGAGGGTGACCAGGCAGGCCGTGACGCGCACGGAGCGTGCCGGATGGCGGTGGGCGAGCGCGTCGCCCATGGTGTAACGGCCGGTGTTGTGGAGGGGTTCGGCCAGCAGGAACATCAGCAACAGCAGGGACAGCAGGGCGCTGAGGGCCAGGACGATGCCGTCGAAGCCGCACAGCGCGATGATCCCGCCGATGGTGAGGACGGTGGCGGCCGAGATGTAGTCACCGGCGATGGCGAGCCCGTTGCGCAACGGAGAAAGGGACCGGTAACCGGTGTAGAACTCGGCGAGGTCGTCCGCCTCCGGGCCGGTGAGCACGCACAGCAGCAGGGTGAGGGCGACGACCGAGCAGAACGCGACGAGCGACCAGGACTGGGCGGGGCCGCTGAACCTGCTCACGGCGTCTGTTCCCGGTTCGGGGCGGGCACCCGCGTCTGACGGTGGGCCCGGCGCGCCAGGGGATCGACGAAGCGGTGCGCCGTGGTCTCGTAGAGGAGCACCGCCAGCCAGGTGACGGGGATCTGTGCCAGGGCCAGGACCAGCCCGGTCGGCAGGCCGCCGGGGCCGGGACGGGCCATCAGGGCGGGGGCCTTGACGGTCAGGGTGAGAAAGGCGACGAAGTAGCCGAGTGCGGCGACGGCCGCCACGCGCCGGTGCCACCGGTACGCGCGCCGCAGCAGCCGCAGCGTGCGATGGGCGCCGGAGCGCGGATGCGGCCCGTGGGTGCCGGCCAGGTCCTGAGTGCTCGACCAGGCCGGGACGGGGTGGTCGTACGACGGCTGGGCCGCGGGTAACTCGGGGGAGTCGTGGGACATGTCGGCACCTCCTGCTGGGGCCCGGGCCCGACGTGCGACGGACCACGTGCGGGGGAAGGGCGGTTCGAGCCACCGCACGCCGTGCGGCGCTCGGATCGACGGAAAGCAACGTGGGAAAGCGACGTGGGAAAGCGACGAGGGAAGGCAACGAGGGAAGGCAACGAGGGAAGGCTTCGAAGACGGGCTCGAAGACGGGCTCGAAGGAAGGCATCGGAGGAACGCGTCGGGGGCATGCGGTGGCGCCGGTCATCCGGGGCGGCGGCGGCTCGCGGGTCGCCGTGGTGTGAACAGGGCGCCATGGTCTCCGGCACGGTCGTTGTCCGCCAGGGGTGCGGCCGGAGTCGGCCGGGGCGGTTCGCGGTGCGTGTAGCTGACCGTGGGATCTTTACCCAGGAGATGATGAAGCATTACAGGAGCGCGAGGTGGCGCGAAGGGATCGGAAAGTGCGCCGTCGCACACCTCAGGAGCTCGGCCGGGACGGCGACCGGCCGCACCCGGCTCGACCGGGCCCGAAGCTGCGTACCCGATTCTTGATCCACGCTTTACGCACCGCACGGAACCGGAACCCATGCTGGCGTGGTCCCACAGAAAGTGGGGGCCTTCGGGACCGTAGAGATCGGGACCGTAGAGTGGAACGAACGAGAAGAGTGAGGCAGGGCGTGGGACGGCGCAAGGGCGGCATAGGAATCGCACTCGGTATGGTCGCGATGCTGGTGGGCGTGAGCGCCTGCGGCGGGGGCAAGAGCGACAGCGCGGGCGGGCAGGACGCGAAGGCGTCGGAAAAGCCGAGTGCGAGTGCCTCGCCCTCGCCCACGAAGCCCGCGGGCCCGCCGATGCTGCTGGACACGATCACCCCGCAGACCGGCACCACGGTCGGCGTGGCCATGCCGATCTCGGTGATCTTCACCAACCCGGTGGCGGCGAAGGCACGGGCCACCGTCGAGAAGCACATGAAGGTCAGCGCCTCGCAGTCGGTGGCCGGCGCGTGGCACTGGATGGGTGACCAGCGCGCCGACTGGCGGCCGAAGACCTACTGGCCCTCCGGCACGAAGGTACGGATCGACGCCGACATGACGGGCGTCAGCAACGGCAACGGACGCTACGGCGTGCACAACTACACGCACACCTTCACCGTCGGCGACGATGTGCGCGCCGATGTCTCGGTGACCGGCCACACCATGAAGGTGACCCGCAACGGCCAGACGCTGCGCACCCTGTCGATCAACGCGGGCAGCGCCCAGTACCCGACGTGGGACGGCACGATGGCCGTCATCGACAAGCAGGAGAAGGTCCACATGACCTCCTGCAGCGTCGGCATCAGCTGCGACAAGGGCAGCCCCAACTACTACGACCTGACGCTGCCCTGGGACATCCACCTGACCCAGTCCGGTACGTACGTGCACTACTCGACCGGCGACCCCTACCCGGGCAGTGGCAGCGCGCGCGGCTCGCACGGCTGTGTCCACCTGTCCATGGCGGACGCCAAGTGGTTCTACGGCCAGGTCAAGCAGGGTGACCCCGTCACCATCACCGGATCGCCCCGCGGCAAGGCCCCCGCGGACAACGGCTACGCCGACTTCAACCTGGACTGGAGCGCGTGGCTGGCAGGCAGCGGGTCCGGGGAGCAGACGACCGCGGCCCTGTGAGGTGACCCGTTCCTGACGTGCAGGGGGCGGCGCCCGTATGGGGCGCCGCCCCCTGCAGTCCATGGCCGGTCACTGTGCGTATCCCGTTGCGTCCTGTTCGTGTGCGCCCTGTGAGCGGCGGTCCGGCAAGTGTCCGGGATGCCTCCGAGGTGCGACGCTAGGACCAGAGGTATCCGCCGAGGGGTCTCGGGAGGGCCCGATGGGACGTGACGTGCCGGCCCGGGTGTTCACACGGGAGGACCGGCGCCGCTACCGCGAGAAGATGCACTCCTGTCTCGACGTGCTGGCGCAGATGCTCCGTGGATCAGGCTTCGAGAGCGAGCGCCCCAAGGTCGGCATGGAGATCGAGCTCAACCTGGTGGACGACGACGGGCTGCCGGCGATGCGGAACACCGAGGTGCTGCAGGCGATCGCCGACCCCGCCTGGTCGAGCGAGCTGGGCCGCTTCAACCTCGAGATCGACATCCCGCCGCGTGAGCTGACCTCCGGTGGCCCCGGCGCCTGGGAGCAGACGATCCGCGACGCGCTCAACCACGCCGAGGACCGCGCCGCCACGGTGGGCGCCCACCTCATCATGATCGGGATCCTGCCGACGCTGGGCGAGTCGGACGTGAGCGAGACGTCCCTGTCCGGCGACCCGCGCTACCGGCTGCTCAACGAGCAGATCTTCGCGGCACGCGGTGAGGACCTGCGGATCGGGCTGGAAGGCGTGGAGTCCCTCTCGATGTACGCCGACGCGATCACCCCCGAAGCCGCGTGCACCAGCACCCAGTTCCATCTCCAGGTCGCCCCCAAGGAGTTCGCGGACCACTGGAACGCGGCCCAGGCCATCGCGGGCGTGCAGATCGCCCTCGCCGCCAACTCGCCCTTCCTCTTCGGAAAGGAACTGTGGCGCGAGACCCGCGTCCCGCTGTTCGAACAGGCCACCGACACCCGCCCCGAGGAGATCAAGGCCCAGGGAGTACGGCCGCGGGTGTGGTTCGGCGAACGGTGGATCACCAGCGTCTTCGACCTGTTCGAGGAGAACGTGCGCTACTACCCGGCGCTGCTGCCCCTGTGCGACGACGAGGACCCGCAGGAGACCCTCGACGCCGGCGGAGTGCCACAACTGGGCGAACTCACCCTGCACAACGGCACGATCTACCGCTGGAACCGCCCCGTCTACGCCGTCACCGAGAGCGGGCCGCACCTGCGCATCGAGAACCGCGTCCTGCCCGCCGGCCCCACCGTCGCCGACATCATCGCCAACGCCGCCCTCTACTACGGCCTGACCCGCGCCCTCGTGGACGAGGACCGCCCGGTGTGGTCGCGGATGTCCTTCGCGGTCGCCGAGGAGAACCTGCACACAGCGGCCCGCGACGGCATCGACGCCCGCCTGTACTGGCCCGGGGCAGGCGAAGTACCGGTCACGGAACTGGTGTTGAGACGCCTGCTGCCCCTGGCCCACCGGGGACTGGAACTGGCCGGCCTGGACGCCTCCTGGCGCGAGCCCATGCTGGGCATCATCGAGCAACGCTGTGTCGACGCCCGCAACGGCGCCCTGTGGCAGGCGGAGACGGTCCACCACCTGGAGAAGACCGGCACCTCCGACCGCCGAGAGGCGTTGCGGCGGATGACCACCACGTACATGGACTACATGCATCTGAACGCTGCCGCGCACACGTGGCCCGTGGACTGAGCGCCCCGTGGACTGAGCGGCCCCGACCGGCACCACGACCCGTGGCCCCCCGGCGGCCCCCGGCCGTCACGAGACGATCGCGGTGGCCCCGGCCCTCGGGGAAGCATCACCGCCGTGTCAGGATGCCCGGTGATCACACGCGTACCCGGAGGCGTCCTGACGTGAGCGAGACCGAGGTGGCCGTCGCGCCGTACCCCCTGCTGCTGGCCGACGGCAGACCCGCCACCGAGGCGTGGTCGCTCGACCCGGCTCTGCGGCATCTGAACCATGGATCGTTCGGCGCCGTTCCGCTGGTCGCACAGGAGCGGCAGGCGGAACTGCGCGCCGAGATGGAGCGCGCCCCGGTGGTGTGGTTCCCGGAACTGCCGGAGCGCCTCGCCGCCACCCGGGTCGAACTCGCCGACTTCCTGCGCGTCGACGCCGGCGACCTCGCCCTGGTGCCGAACGCCAGCGCCGGCGCCAGCGTGGTGTACAACGCGCTCACCCGCCGCCGTGGCGGGGAGATCGTCGTCACCGACCACGGCTACGGGGCGGTCACCATGGGAGCCGAGCGGCTGGCCCGCCGTTGGGGCGGCCGGGTGCGCACGGCACGGGTGCCGCTCGGCGCCGACGAGGACACGGCGTACGAGGCCGTGGCCGCCGAGATGGGCGAGGCCACCGACCTCGTCGTGGTCGACCAGATCACCTCGGCGACCGCACGCCGGCTACCGGTCGAGCGGATCGGCGCGGAGGCGCGCCGTCGAGGCGTGCCGATGCTCGTCGACGGCGCGCACGCGCCAGGCCTGCTCGCCGCGCCGGTCGCCGACGCGACGTACGACTTCTGGACCGGCAACCTCCACAAGTGGGGCTGTGCCCCGCGCGGCACCGCGGCCCTGGTCGCCCGCGGGCCCCTGCGGGACCTGCTCCACCCGCTGATCGACTCCTGGGGTGCCCAGGACCCGTACCCCGACCGCTTCGACCAGCAAGGCACGCTCGACGCCACCTCCTACCTGGCCGCGCCGACGTCCCTCGCCTTCGTCGAGCACACCTGGGGCTGGACCGCGGCCCGCCTCTACATGGACCGGCTGGCGGACCACGCGGCCCATGTCATCGGCGCCGCCTTCGAGCGGCTGACCGGTGAGAACAGCCGAGCCGACGTCGGCATGCCCGTCCCCGGCATGCGCCTGGTGCGGCTGCCCGACGGCCTCGGGCGCACCCGGATCGACGCCGATGCGCTGCGCGACCGGGTGGCCCGCGAACTCGCTGTCGAGGCGGCTTTCACCAGCTTCGACGGCATCGGTTACCTGCGCGTGTCGGCCCATGTCTACAACACCCCCGCCGACTACGAGTACTTCGCCGAGCAATGCGTCCCCGTGCTGGGTGCCTGGGCCCGGGAGTCCCGCCCCTGAGACGTCAGTCCGGGTATCCCACCGCTGAAAGATCAGCCAAGGCGTCCCGGACGCTTGACTCGGCAGGCACGCGGCCCGATCCTCGTCCCAGGTATTGCGCGGGTCATGACAACCTCAACGGTCGGTCAACCGCGTCTTCCCGCCGACCGAGGGATGTGGGCCTTGACGCCGCTTCGACGCTCGTACCGCAGACGCAGGCACGTCACCATGCTGTCGCTGCTGCTCCTGGTACTGGCCACGGCCCTTGGGCCCACCCCGAGTTCGGCGGCCGGCAACGACTGGTGGAACCCGATCGCACGGCCCGCCCCGGACGTCCAGATCGACGTCACCGGCGAGCCGTTCACCGGCACCAACTCGGCAGGAGAAGTACGCGGGTTCGTCGACGCGCACAACCACCTCTTCGGCAACGAGGCCTTCGGCGGCCGGCTGATCTGCGGCAAGGTCTTCTCCGAGGCCGGTGTCGCAGACGCCCTGAAGGACTGCCCCGAGCACTACCCCGACGGCACCCTCGCCATCTTCGACTACATCACCCACGGGGGCGACGGCAAGCACGACCCGGTCGGCTGGCCGACCTTCAAGGACTGGCCCGCGTACGACTCGATGACCCATCAGGCCGACTACTACGCCTGGGTGGAGCGGGCCTGGCGCGGTGGACAGCGCGTGCTCGTCAACGACCTCGTCACCAACGGCATGATCTGCTCCATCTACCCCTTCAAGGACCGCGGTTGTGACGAGATGACGTCGATCCGGCTGCAGGCGAAGATGACCTACGCGCTCCAGGCGTACATCGACAAGATGTACGGCGGCACCGGCAAGGGCTGGTTCCGGATCGTCACCGACAGCGCGCAGGCGCGGCAGGTCATCGAGGAGGGCAAACTCGCCGTCGTCCTCGGGGTGGAGACCTCCGAACCCTTCGGCTGCAAGCAGATCCTCGACATCCCGCAGTGCAGCAAGGAGGACATCGACAAGGGACTCGACGAGCTCTACGCCCTCGGCGTCCGCTCCATGTTCCTGTGCCACAAGTTCGACAACGCGCTGTGCGGCGTCCGCTTCGACTCCGGCGGCCTCGGAACGGCCATCAACGTCGGCCAGTTCCTGTCCACCGGCACCTTCTGGCAGACCGAGAAGTGCACCGGCCCGCAGCACGACAACCCCATCGGGAACGCCACGTCCGAGGCGGAGTCGGACCTGCCGGCCGGCGTGGACGTCCCCTCGTACGACTCGAACGCGCAGTGCAACAAGCGCGGCCTCACCGAACTCGGCGAGTACGCCGTCCGCGGCATGATGAAACGCAAAATGATGCTGGAGATCGACCACATGGGCGTCAAAGCCGTCGGTCAGGCGCTGGACATCCTGGAGTCGGCGTCCTACCCCGGCGTGATCTCCTCGCACAGCTGGATGGACCTGAACTGGACCGAACGGGTCTACTCCCTCGGCGGCTTCGTCGCCCAGTACATGCACGGCTCCGAGGGCTTCGTCGCGGAAGCCGCCCGGACCAAGGCGCTGCGCGACAAGTACGGCGTGGGCTACGGCTACGGCACCGACTTCAACGGCATCGGCGACCATCCCGCCCCGCGCGGCGCGGACGCCGCGAACAAGGTGACGTACCCCTTCAAGAGCGTCGACGGCGGCTCCGTCATCGACAGGCAGACCTCCGGCGAGCGCACCTTCGACATCAACACCGACGGCGCGGCCCACGCCGGGATGATCCCCGACTGGATCGAGGACATCCGGCACGTCGGGGGCCAGGACGTGGTGAACGACCTGTTCCGGGGCGCCGAGTCCTACCTGGACACCTGGCGGGCCACCGAACAGCGCCAGGCCTCGGTGAACCTCGCCAAGGGGCAGCCAGCGACGGCCAGTTCGTCCGAGTCGAACCCGTTCACCAGCTACCAGCCGGGCCGAGCGGTCGACGGCGACGACGCCACCCGCTGGGCCAGCGACTGGAGCGACGACCAGTGGTGGCAGGTGGACCTGGGCTCCACCCACCTGGTCTCCCGGGTGACGTTGGACTGGGAGCGCGCGTACGGGAAGTCGTATCGCATCGAGCTCTCCACCGACGGCACCAACTGGCAGACCGCCTGGTCCACCACGAGCGGTGACGGCGGCCTGGACACGGCCCGGTTCACCGGGACTCCGGCCCGCTACGTGCGGGTCCACGGCCTCGATTGCGGGACGGGCTGGGGGTACTCGCTGTACGAGGTCGGGGTCCACAGCGCCTGAGCCGGGGCCCACGGACGGCACGCATGCCGTCCCCCACGCGCGACCGCCCCGACGAGCTCCGTCTCCGCACGGGCGGTCCGTGACGGCCTCACCTGCCGCACCCTGCGGAACGGTCGCGCCGCACCCCCGAGCCGGTCCGGCGGACCGCGGCGATCTCCACCGGGGAGATCCACAACGATCCGCGGCCGGCCGGCCCCTGCGACGGCGATGCGGCGGGGCGCGGAGCCGTCGCGAGGGCCCTCGGTCACCTGGTGCAGGCCGCGAGAACCTCTCCGGCCCGGAGCAGCGCCTCCTGGTGGCCGAAGAGCCCGGGGAGTCCTCCGGTGTGGATGAAGACGGTGCGCTCACCCGGGCGGATGTCCCCCTCGCGCACGGCGGTGACGAGACCGGCCATGGCCCGCCCGGTGTAGACGGGATCCAGCACCAGCCCCTCGGTCCGGGCGGCGAGGAGGACCGCCTCCGCGACGGGCTCGGTGAGGCGGGAGTATCCGGCCCCCACCTGGTCGAGCCGTAGCCGTAGCCCTGGCTGTCGCGGCGCGGGGGAGGGCGCGTACAGGTCGGTCAGCAGCAGGTCGAGTGTGTGTCCCGGATCCGGTACGGCCCCGCAGTGCACGCCCAGGACCCGGTCGGCTCCCAGGGCACGGACCAGCCCGGCCATCGTGCCGCCGCTGCCCAGCGCGACCACGGCGGTCGCCAGGTCGGGAGCCTGCGCGAGGAGCTCGTGCCCGCCGTCGACGTAGCCCAGGGCGCCGACGGGACTCGATCCACCGAAGGGAATCAGCGCCGGAGCCGCGTCCCGCTCGCGCAGTTCCCCCACGACACGGTCGAGGACGGCCGCGAGTTCGGCCCCGCCCACCGAGCCGGCCCAGACGATCCTCGCGCCGAGAAGGCCGTCGAGGGCCAGATTGCCCGCGGCCGTCTCGGTGGGCTCACCCGCGAGGACGAGCACGGTGTCCATGCCGAGCCGGGCGCCGGCCGCCGCCGTGAGGCGGGCGTGGTTGCTCTGCGGCGCCCCGCTGGTGACGAGGGTTCGCGCACCTTCGGCCAGCGCCTGTCCACAGGTCCATTCGAGTTTGCGGACCTTGTTCCCCCCACCGCCCAGCCCGATCAGGTCGTCTCGTTTGATCCACAGGTCGTCCGGGCCGAGTCCCAGGGCCTGCGCGAGGCGCGGAGCGGGTTCGAGGGGTGTCGGCCAGGAGGCCAGGGCGACCTTGTGGTGCCCTCCGCGAGTCGTGTCCATGCGACATACCCCTTCCGCTCCGTGCTCGTGTGCCGACGCTGGTGCACACCGTATGTCGCTCCGAGGCGCGCCCTGCTCGACATCGGTCCTGCTCCGCCGGACAGCTCCCAGGGCCGGCCGGACCACGCAGACGGACACCTTCGATGCCGTACGACCGACCGGTGACCCGTCCCTGGACAATGAACGCCATGAGCGACCGTATGAGCGATGCCGAGAAGCGGCTGGCCAGGATCGAGCGACGGCTGGAGAGCGGCGAGCGGGACGTCGTGCCCGCCTGGCGCAGAGCCACGCAGGGGGAGTCCCGGTGGGCCGTGACCGCCGTCATCCTGGTCGCCGTGGGCCTCCAGTTGCTGCTGCCTCATCGGCTCGCCTTCCAGCCGTACTGGGCCCTGCCGGCCCTGGAGACGGTGCTGCTGGCCGGCCTGATCGCCGGCAACCCCCGGCGGGTCGAGCCTCGCACCCGGTGGCTGCGCATGCTGGGACTGGCCCTGATGTGCGTGATCAGCCTGGCCAACGGCTGGTCGGCGGTCCGGCTGGTGGTGGGCCTGGTGAACGGCACCGAGGGCAAGGACGCCGGACCGCTGCTGCTGACCGGCGGCGGGATCTGGCTGACGAACGTCATAGTGTTCGCCCTCTGGTACTGGGAGTGGGACCGCGGCGGACCGATGGCGCGGGTCCGCGGCCACCGCCAGTACGCGGACTTCCTCTTCGTCCAGATGCAGAGCCCCGAGACCGCTCCCACGGACTGGGAACCGGCCTTCCTCGACTATCTGTACCTGTCCTTCACCAACTCCACGGCCTTCAGCCCGACCGACGTGATGCCGTTGTCGCGCTGGGCCAAGATGCTGATGATGCTGCAGTCCTCGGTCTCCCTGGTGACGGTGGTCCTGGTGGTGGCGCGGGCCGTCAACATTCTGCGCTGACGGCAGGGGTGTCCTAGGTTCTTTGACATGAACGAAGACTCCTTGCGTCTCGTGACGGTCGAGCGCACCACCACCGGCCGCTTCACCGCGACGAACGCCCGCGGCGGCACGGTCGCCTTCGGTACCGGCGACGGCACGGAATTCACCCCGGTGGAACTGCTGCTCGCCGCGATCGGCGGCTGTACGGCGGCGGACGTGGACGTCTCCACCAGCCGCCACACCGAGCCGACCGCGTTCACGGTCACCGTCAGCGGTCACAAGGTCGGCGACGAGGACGGCAACCGTATGACCGACCTCGCGGTCACCTTCCATGTCACCTTCCCCGAGGGCACGGCGGGCGACCGTGCCCGCGCCATCCTGCCCCGGGCGGTCGCCGTCTCCCACGACAGGCTGTGCACCGTCAGCCGCACGATCGAGGCCGGGACGCCCGTGACCGTGTCGGTCGAGGACACGCCGGCCAGGGACACGTCGACGGGGCACACGTCGACCGGGGACGTCTGACCGCGACCGGCGGCACACTGCCGAGGAGTTGCCGCAGGTCAGTGCATGGTTGCCCGGGCAACTCCCGACCAACGTCCGGCAATTCCTCATATCAGCGGCTAATGTGCGCCCTATGGCGGACGATCTACAGAACCACGGTCTGCTGCTGCCTCGCGGAGCCGTCGAACCCGCACGCCCGCTGATCGGGCGCAGCGGGGAAGTCCGGTCGCTGATGGAGTCAGTGGCCGGCCTCGCGTCGGGAACCGGGCGCGCTGTCGCCGTCGTCGGGGAACCCGGTATCGGGAAGAGCTCGGTGCTGGCGGAGGCCGTCGCCCAGGCACGGGCGGCCGGCGTGGCAGCGTGCACGCTCCGCGGGCGGAGTCCGAGCACGTCCTCGCCGCCCGGCACCCCGCCCGCTTCCGACGTTCAGGACGCTGCCCTGCGCGCGGCCGAGGGAACGCCGCTGGTCGTGTCGGTGGACGATCTTCATCGTGTTCCGACGGAGGAACTGCACCACGTCGAACAGCTCCTCCGGGCAGCGAGCACCGGCCCGGTCGTCTGCCTCCTGGCGTACCGGCAGCGCCAACTCTCCCCGATGCTGGCGGAGATCCTCGCGCACGCCTCTTCGGACGGGGTGCTGGAGGTGTGGAACCTGCCACCGCTCACCTCGGAGCAGGCCAGGGAGCTGCTGGGGGAGCATCCACACGCCGATGAGGTCCTCGGCGAGGCGATGGGCAACCCGTCGTATCTGAAGGTGCTCGGAGGTGTGCCCGAGGCGCGTGCCCAGGCGGCCACGGCCGTCCTCGGTGAGCTGGCCGGACTTGACGCGGACGCACTCGCCGTCGTGGAAGCGGCGGCGGTCCTCGGTGAGCCCTTCGACGCGGAACTGATGGCCGCGGTCGCGGACTTGCACGGGGCGTCGACCGTTCGGATCCTGGACCGGCTGGCCCGCCTCGACCTGTTGCGTTCCTGCGAGCCCGGGCCCCGGCTGGCGTTGCGGCACCGCGCGCTGGGGGAGGTCGTCCACGAGTGGCTGGACCCCGGACGCCGCACCGCCCTGCACCGGCGGGCCGAGGCCGAACTGGCCCGGCAGGCCGCTCCCATCGTCAGCCGCGCCCGCCATGTGGCCCACGCCGCCGACCCGAACCGACCGGAGGATGTCACCACCCTGATAGCCGCGGCGCGCAGTGTGCTCTACAGCTCGCCCAGTGAAGCGGTCGGCTATCTGAGAGCCGCCCTCCCGCTCCTGCGGGAGGACCAAGAACACTGGCACGAGGCACATGTGCTGCTCGCCCGGGCCCAACTGGTGGCCGGTGACACCTCCGAGAGCCGCGCGCTCCTCGACTCCCTGCGGTCCGCCGTGTCCGGTCCGCCCGCCGAGGTGACGGAGCTCGCGATGCCGAGCCGGGCCGAGCGCCGCCTCGGCCGCCTCAGCGAAGCCGGGGCACTCGCACGTTCCGCCCTGGCCGGGCTCGCCGACCGCGACTCCGCGACCGCCGCCGCCCTGCACATCGAACTGGCCGACCACGCCTACGACGTCCAGGACTTCGAGACGTCCCGGCACCATGCCGAGACCGCCGCGGTGCTCGCCCGCCGGCACCACGACCGCGTCGGCGAGGCCCAGGCGCTCGGCCAGGCCGCGCTCGCCCGGCTGTTCACCGGCGACGAGAACACCTCCCAGGCGACGGCCGCGGCCGACCTCATCGACGCCGCGCCGGACACAGTGCTGCTGACCAACCTGGACGCGCTGCTCCAACTGGGCATCACCGAAGGGGTGCTCGGACGCCTTGCAGACGCGGAGCGCCACGTGGCTCGCGCCGCCACGCTGGCACGGCGGACGGGCCAGAAGCACGTCGAACAGAACGCCCTCACGTCGCTGGCGAACGCCCAGGCGCGCTCGGGGAACCTGCCCGGTGCACGAGCCACGCTGGACGAGTGTGCCCGCTGGGACGATCGGGGCGGCGAGCCCGCGACCCGGGCCATCAGCGCGACCCTGCGGGCCGAGGTGCTCTGGTGGCTGGGCGGCTTTGACGATCCGAGCGCCGCGACCGAGGCGGCGGCCGCCGCCGACCTGGCCCTGTCGATCGCGAGCGGTTCACCGGCCAACTGGGCGGTCACCGTCCGCTGCTTCCACGCCGAACTGGTCCTGCACGGCGGCGACCCGGCACGGGCCCGGCTGCTCCTGCTCGACGCCGCCGGAGGCGACGCACTGCCCCGGCTCACCACCTGGCGCAAACCCCGCTGGTGCGACACCCTCGCCGAGGCGGCGCAGGCGACCGGTGACCCGGCCTCGGTCGAGCACTGGGCACGGCTGGCCGAGCGATGCCTCGAAGAACTGCCGTCCGCCGGCCGCCGAGGGTTCGCCCTGCGTGCCCGGATGCGGGCCTGTGCCGCACGCGGCGACATCGGAGAGGCGCTGCGGAGCGCGCAGGCGGCGATCGCGGACTTCTCGGGAAGCGGCGAACGCATCGAACTCTGCCGGACGTTGCTCGCCGCCGTCGCGCTGTCGCTGGACGCGGGCCGCCTCACGGACGTGGCGGCCTGGCTGGACCGTGCCGCGTACCTGGCAGGCCAATGCGGATCGGCCCGCCTGGCCGAGGAGGTCACCCGGCATCGCGGCCGCCTCACCCGACTGGCCGCGACCGTACCCAAAGGCGACGCGACGGCGTCGCTCACCGCGCGTGAACGGGAAGTCGCCGAGCTGGTCAGCACGGGCATGACCAACAACGAGATCGCCAAGAAGCTCTTCCTCAGCGTCCGAACCGTCGAGACCCACCTCGGCCAGATCTACCGCAAGCTCGGCGTCGCGAACCGCGCCGGCCTCACCCGGGCCCTGCTGGCCAGGGCCGTGGATCCCGCACCGCCCACGGACACCGCGTGACGGACGCGGCAGCGGACGGCGACCTCGGCGATCCGACCCCCGCCCAGGCCACCCTCGTCGAGTACGAGATCGACCGCCCAGCGCCCACTTGGAGGCGTGGTAGGCGCCGAGGGAGGGGAACGCGGCGGCGCCGCCGACGGAGGAGATCTGGACGATGTGGCCGCTGCCCTGCGCACGCAGGACGGGCAGGACGGCCTGGGTGATCCAGAAGGCTCCGAAGAGGTTCGTCTCCATCTGGTCGCGCAGCTGCTGCTCGGTGATCTCCTCGATCATGCCGAACAGGCCGTAGCCGGCGTTGTTGACCACGACGTCGAGGCGGCCGAACCCGTCGTGAGCAGCGGCCACCGCGGTGTCGACGGCGGCCTTGTCGGTGACGTCCAGGGCCAGCGGGAGAACCGCGTCCTCGCCGTACTTGGTGACCAGTTCCTCCAGCGAGCCGATGTTCCTCGCTGTCGCCGCGACCTTGTCGCCACGCTCGAGCGCGGCCTCCGCGAACACGCGGCCGAGACCGCGGGACGTGCCGGTGCTGAACCAAACCTGGGAATGGTTCGGACAGACTGTATTCAAAATCAGACATCCGGGCTCGGTGCTCGGTCCGCCTTCAGGCGTCTGCCGAAGGTGCAGCGGTGATCGTCGCGGGACCCGTCCGGTACGCGCGCAACGCTCACCGCGCAAAGGGCGGACCGCTCCTGGGCCGACACCGACCGGTCGCACCCGGGCACTCCCTCGACCCGCCGACCTCTCGGGTCCTCTCTGTACCTATTCATCCGATAAGGCGTACGGTGTGGGCACATGTGCCCCAGGAGGCGCGAGGATCGTGCACGTGCCTCGTCCGGCGGCCGCCAACCGCCACGACACCGGACCGGAGGACGTCATGTCCGTGATCTCTGGGCAACCGGCCTGTCAAGGGTCACTCGACGACGCGCTCGATACGGGGTTGACCGACATCGTTCGCCGCACCAGCGCTTCCACAGGTGCCCTGTATCTGATCGAGGACGAGGAACCGATGACGCGCCTGCTGGCGCTGTGCGGCCTGCCCCTCGAGTTCGCCACCCCATGGCACCGTCTTTCGCTCGCCGTCTCCCTGCCACTCACCGACGCGATCCGTGAGGACCGGTTCGTCTGGCTCGGCTGTCAGGACGACCTGGTCCGCCACTACCCGCGCCTGGCCGCGGTCCTGCCCTACCGGGTCGCGTTCGCCGCGACCCCACTGACCGGGGCACGCCGTTGCTGGGGCGGGATCGTGCTGATGTGGCCCGCTGATCTCCGCCGTGAGGTCACGCCCCGGCAACGCTGTCGCATCATCTTCGGCGCCCGCCGACTGGCCCGCCTCCTGGACGAGGCGCCGGGCCCGCCGACCCTGCGCGACCGGCCACGCTTCATCCCTGTCGACCCCCCGGGCGGATCCGTCCAGCCACGGCCGGCCGCCGCCGAGTACCTCGAGCGCCTCCCCGAGGGAGCTCTGAACCTCGACCTGGAGGGCCGGATCACCTTCGTCACCACCGCTGCCGCCCGCCTGCTCGGGCGCAGTGCGGACCGGCTGCTGGCGACCCGGCTCTGGCAGGCGCTGCCCTGGCTCGACGACCCCGTGTACGAGGACCGGTACCGTACTGCGGTCGTCAGCCGGGCCCCGCTGTCCTTCACCGCCGTCCGCCCGCCGGATCACCGGCTGAGGTTCGAGCTCTATCCGGACATCAGCGGCATCAGCGTCCGCGTCACCTCCCACGGGGAACCGACCGAGCCCGGCCTGCGGGAATCAACCGTGCCCCGGGCTCCGGTGACGCGGACCGGCCGGCTGTACCAGCTGATCCATCTGTCCGCCGCGCTCGCCGAGACGGTGAGCGTGCGCGATCTCGTTGAGCTGATCGCCCGGGAGATTCTGCCCGCCTTCGGCGCCCAGGGGCTGACGCTGTGGGCTGCCGAGGCCGGCCGCCTGAAGGTGAGTGGTCATCACGGCTACCCGGCAGATGTCATCGCACGCGTCGACGGGCTGCCCCTGGACACCGATCTCACACCGGCCGGCAAGGTCCTGACCAGCGGCGTCCCCGAGTTCATCGCCAGTCTGGCCGAGATGGCCGCGCGCTACCCGCAGGTGCCACAGATCAGCGGCAAACAGGCCTGGGCCGTCCTCCCGCTGATCATCACGGGGAAAGCGGTGGGCTGCTGCATCCTGGCCTACGACCGGGCCCGCAGCTTCACGGCCGATGAACGGGCCGTCCTGACCGCCCTGGCGGGGCTGACCGCTCAGGCACTCGACCGCGCCCGGATGTACGACACCCAGCACCACCTCGCACATGGCCTTCAGAAGGCGCTTCTGCCTCGTGCCCTGCCCACCGTGGCAGGCCTCGACGTGGCCGCCCGCTACCTGCCGGCAAGCCATGGCATCGAGGTCGGCGGCGACTTCTACGATCTGCTGCGGCTGGACGACACCAGCGCCGCCGCGGTGATCGGCGACGTCGAGGGCCACAGCATCGCCGCGGCCGCGCTCATGGGCCAGGTCCGTACAGCCATCCACGCGCACGTGACCGGCGGTGCAGCACCGGACCAGGTCCTGGCCCGTACGAACCGACTGCTGGCCGATCTGGACTCGGAACTGCTTGTCTCCTGCCTCTACGCCCACCTCGACCTGGCTGCCGGCGAAGTCACCCTCGCCAACGCCGGACACGTTCCCCCGCTGCTGCGCCTCGCCCGCCATCACGTCCGGGTGCTCGATGACATCGAGCCCGGGCCGCTGCTGGGCATCGACACCTTCGCCCACTACCCCGTCACCACGGTCCCCCTGCCCGCGGACGCGACCCTCGCTCTGTACACCGACGGTCTCGTGGAGGTCGCGGGTACCGACGCAGCGCAGGTCATCGCCGACCTTGCCGGGCATCTCGCCGGTGCTGACCATGAGGATCTGGAGGGCGTGATCGACAGCCTGGTCCATCACACCTGGCCGACGGGTCGACCCACCGACGACATCGCGGTGCTCCTCCTGCGAGCCTCCTTGGCACCCGAAAGGTAGCTCAAGGCGACACGTCCGCCCGGCTCCGCTCCGCCCCCTGACGGGCTCCTGCCCTTTCGACCCCGACCGCGCTCGGGGTCAGGACAGGTCCTCCTCCATCTTCCCCACGACACGATCCGAGATTTCTGCCAGCACCCGGAGTTCTGCGGGCGTGACATGGTCGAGGAACAACTCGCGCACCGCCTCGACATGGTGGGGGGCGGCGGCCTCGATCGCCGCGCGGCCGGCCTCCGTGATCACCACGAAGGCGCCGCGGCCGTCCTCGGGGCACTCCTGCCGTGTCACGAGGCCGCGCTTGGCCATCCGGGCGATGTGATGGGACATCCGGCTCTTCTCCCATTCCAACGCATGAGCAAGGTCCAGAGACCTCTGCCGTCCTTCCGGCACATCCGTCAGATGGACCAGCACCGCGAAGTCCGCAGCCGACATGTTCGCCTCACTCTGCAGCAAGCGCGACAGACGTCCTACGAGCTTCTCGTGCAACCGGACGAAGCCGCGCCAGGCGCGCTGCTCCTCCGGCGTCAACCACTGCACCGTCTCGCCCATGAAAGGAAATTGTAAACGTAGTTGTTGACAGATCACCAGCGATGTCAACGTCTGGGCCGACCGGTTGTGTCATCGGTGTCTTGGGCAAGCCCGGGCGGCCCCAGTTGTGGCTGCGCCGTGTTGAACAGCTCCGGATGCTGCCGTTTGAGCTGGGCGTAGGCCCTCAGACGTGCCATACGCCGACGTTGAAGGATGTTCATGAATGCCTCCCCGGCGGCCTCAGCGGGTGCCGTGCAGCAGCCGCGACAGTTCGGCGTCCACGTCGAAGCTGTTGGTCTCGTGGCCGGCCGGCACCAACCCGTAGGTGCGCTCCAGCCATTGCGCGACTGCGGAGAGCTGCGCAGTGAGCCTTGCGACCCCGGACGGGGAGGACAGGACGAGATTCAGCTCGGCATCGTCCCCCGATCCCGTCGGCCAGATCCGCACATCTCCCTGCCCGCTCGGCCGAGAGAGGCCTTGCGCGATCAGGTCGCGGGCCATGACCCATTGCACCGAATAGTCGGTGTCGGGATGGAAGACGAAGCGCACGGCAAACGGATCATGCGCTTCGTACACCAGACGGGTCGGCACCACGAATCGCTCGCCGGGCGCGCCCGCGAGCCCCATGTACAGCACCTGATCTGAGTAGCTTGTCATGGCTCACTTTGCTCCTCGGAAGGCTTGGCAGCCGGTTGCACCACTGCATCGGTGCGGCGGCGCGCAGATCGGACCTGTCTCGGCGGGTCAGTTGAAGATGCCGCTGTCGAAAACCAGGACGCCGCCGGTCGCGACGTCCCAGGAACCGTGGTCCCACCGGTAGAACAGACGCCCGTCGTAGCGGTACTGCTCGCCGCGGTCGTTGCAGTACCAGTCGACGCCGGTCCGGTGCCAGCTGCGGTGACCGTCCCAGCGACTTTCCCGACGGTCGTCACTACGGCCGTAGCCGGAATGGCTGCGGATGTCGGCGTTGCCGTTGCCGTATCGGGTCGTGCTCCCAGGGTGGGAGGCTACGGCCGCACCGCGATCAACCGTCGGGCCCGATGCGGCCGAGGCGGTGCCGCCGACTGCCAGGAGGGCGCCCGCCACGGTGGTGAGCATGGCGACCGCGGTGGCGGCGCGCCGTCCGAGGGCATGACTCATGATCATTCTCCTTGGTCTGCTGCGGAGCCGATGGATGGGGACTCCGGTTTCGAATCTATTCGTTGATGCATCAACTAAATCCAAGGCAACTTCAACTGCATGTGAAGGGTCAAGCGAATGTGGGGGTCCTCACTACGGTTGATGTGTCAACCATCTCGCGCCGACGTGACCCTCGTGGAGGTCGACACGAAGCACCCTCGGGCTGTGAGGCATGCCATGCCCGCAAAAGGGATAAAGCGTGCCAGCATCGAGGTCATGCAAGATTCAACGATCCGGCCGATGCGCGGTCTGGTGAGTGCGGCGGAAGCAGTGGGCGCCCGCCCGGCCGGCCGCGCCGACACCGGTCGGGCAAGCTACGCGGCACACGGCGCGAAGAGTCTGATCGCGGCGCTGCTCGCCTGGGGGGTCGTGGCTCCGTGGTCCCCCCGGGGGGACGTCCGTATCTAGCGGTGGCCGCGGCGCTGATCATGGTCAACGCTCCCACGGTGTACCGCTCCGTGACAAAGGCCGTACAAAACGTGGTTGCCAGGTTGGGCGGGGCTGACTCTCGCCCTCGTGACCGCCTGGCTGATGGGATCGACCGCGGGCAGCGTTGCAGCCATTGCCGTGATCGCGGTGGTGGTCGGGCCTCGCCGCGCCGTGGACGATCGCCTTCAGGCCGCCTCGACCACTGTCATCGCCTTGGCCGCCACGACAGCAGCACCGGTGGGCGGTCTGTTGATTCCCGCGGTCCAGACGCTGACGGGTGCGGTGGTGGGCATCGTGATGAACGCCCTGGTCCTGCCCCCGCTCTACCTCGATGATTCCGACTCCGCGGTGTACGACCTCGCCCGTGCGATGGGGACACTGCTGCGCGAGATGGGCACCGGACTGACCGAGCGCCAACCGGCGGCCAGGGCGCACACCTGGCTGCACCAGGCACGCGATCTTGAGAAGGACCTGGTGGACGCGGAGGAACAGGTACGGCAGGCGGACGAGAGCCCGCGTTGGAACCCCCGGTGCACCGCACACGCGCGGCGCAAGGACGGCACCTACGGCGAGGCGTTCAGAACTCTACGCGGAGTGTTTCTCCAGGTACGCGGAATCGCGCGGACGCTGGCCTGCAACGCGCACGACGACCACACCGATCACCATCTGGGCCAGCAGTTCCTGGACCAGTACGCCGAAGCCTTGAAGCTGGCGGGAACGGCCGTCGAAGAATTCGCCGAACCGCGCCCGGTGGCCAGTTCATCGGCCACAGCCCCCCGGGAGCGACTGCGCGGGGCGATCGACGCCACCCTGACATGGCACGAGACCATGACGGACCTCATCGGCCGAGGCACTCTCACCAAGCCGGGCGCGTGGCACATCTACGGCTCCCTGATGACAGACGTGGAGCGACTGCTGCTCGACCTGGACCACGCAAACACACCGTGACTTCCGCCGGCTCCATCACCCCCACCGCGTTGCAGCGGCCGGCCGGGCTGCTTCCCGAGCCTCGAGTCCGTCACCGTGCTCAGGCATGCGCGCGTCGCGCGGCGGTGTCGGTGCCGTCCCACTGGTAGCGATCCGTGCCGGGCAGTCCCAGGAACTGAAGAACGCGTTCGACGAATTCGTCCCGCAGTTGGGCGAGGGTCTCCGGCACGTTGTAGTGCGTGGGAACCATGGGATACACGGTGGCCCCCGCCTCCGTGACGGCAACCATGTTGCGCAGGTGGATGAGGTTCAGCGGGGCTTCCCGCAGGCAGAGGAAGAGTTTGCGCCGCTGCTTCAGCATCACGTCCGCGGCGCGCTCGACGAGGCTCTCCGAAAGGGTCGGCGTGCAGGAGCCGGCTCCCGCCCAGATGTGCGGATGCTCCTCCAGCGCGGCATCGACCAGCGTGCGCACCGGCCGGGGATGGCCCACGGGCGCCACGCCCCGACTTCCTGGCCTGTCAACGTGAGGACGAACGCGGGATCGGTGCGACGGTTCTTGCCGCGGCCCACCCCCAGGAGGCGGGCCACCCGGTGGGCTCCGCTGGTCAGGACGGGCAGGGCCCATCGTCGACGGAGAAGACCAGGCTGTTGACGATCGTCCCGACCGTGCAGCCGAGTTGGGCGGGCGTTGCCGCGGTAGTGGGTACCGGAGCCGGAAGCTCGACCACGCCGTCGGTAATGCGGTGCTCCCGCAGAGCGGCACGCACTCGTCGTACTCTCTCGTGCGCAATGACTCCCGATTCGGGGGTGTTGAATCGACGGCGTGCCGGCCGGACGAGACCGTCGTAGGTCACCGGCCCAGGGCTCGCCATTCGGGAGCAAGGACCGCCCAGAGCTGCTTGTCGTAGCGTACGCCCTGGTACGGCCATGCCTCGCGGCGCACCCCCTCCAGCGTCATGCCCAGTCGCTTGGCCACCGCTGAGCTGCGGTCGTTGTCGGCCCGGCAGTGCCATTCGGCCCGATGCAGCCCCCGGGACGTGAACGTCCAGTCCAACAACGCGCTGCACGCTTGCGTGACCAGTCCGTGGCCCTCGGCGGACGGCTCGAGCCAGCAACCGATCTCACACGAGCCGGCAGCCATATCGAAAGCGGTGAACATCACACCGCCGACCAGTACTCCGTCCCGCCAGATGCCGTACAGACGGGCACCGTCGCCGGCCTGGCGTTCGGCGTACCGCTTCAGCGTGGCCCGCGCCCCGTCCACGTCGTCGGTGACGAACGCGGGCCCGACCCAGGGACGGATGTGCTCGCGGGCCCGGTCCAGATGGTCGGCGAACTCCTCGGCATGCCAGACCTCCAGCGGACCGAGGCGAACGTCGTCGCGCAGCGACAGCGAGAACATGTAACCCTCCCCATTTACATAACAAGTGTTGTGGCAATGTACCGTGGCAGCATGCCACGCACCAAGGGAGATCACGAGGCCCGTCGACGCGACGTCTCCGCAGCCGTCTGGCAGGTCATGGCCACCCGCGGCTTCGCCGGCCTGACCCTGCGCGCCGTCGCCGCCGAACTCGGCGCGACCACCGGCCTGCTCACGCACTACTTCCCCACCAAGCACGCCCTGGTGGAGTACGCCCTCGACCTGCTCGAACAGCGCACCGTCTCCCGCCCCCGCCGCCACACGGGCGAAGGGATGGCCGCCCTCAGGGACGCCTTGCTGGACATCCTGCCGCTGACCCCCGAGGCCACCGACAGCAACCGCATCTGGGTCTCCTCCTGGGACACCGCACTCTCCGACCCCGCCCTGAGTACCGACTACGCCCGCAAGTACGCGAAAAGCCGGGACCGGCTGACCGAGCGGGTGGCCGCAGCCCAGGAGCTCGGCGAACTACCCGCCGGCAACCCCGCCCAGATCGCGGCCGGGGCTCAGGCCTTCATCCTCGGCCTGGTGGTTCAGGCACTGTTCGACCCGGAGGTGTTCCCGCCCCGTCGGCAGGTCGAGCTACTGGACGACTACCTGGCTGCCCTGACCGACTCGCACTGATCAACGATGATCACTCGACGCGGGCCGGCGGTCCCCTTTGCGCCCGTACGGATCAGCGGCGCCGTCGCAGTGTCCGAGGCTGGCACGACCGGCACGAACACCTGCTGCGACCGCCGGCCGGGACCTCGGTCCGGGGTGCCGTCGTCGGCACGGTGTCGGCGCATTCCTGCGTCCGAACGGGATCGGTGGAGGCGCTCACCAAGGCAGGCTTCCAAACCGCATTCATGATCGCCATTGCCTCGGCCTTGAGCGGATTCGCAACGGCCGCCTTTCTGCGACGCAACGGCACACGCCATGCTTCGGCGAGGGCACGGAGGACAGATTGACATGGGCACCCGTCCTCGCCGTCGTGCGTCCCGTCGTTGCTGTGCGGGTCACGCAGCCGCCGTAGGCCTGGCACAGGCGGCCGGGCGAGAGCGTACCGGGCTCTGGTCCACTTCGTCCTTCCCGGCGGCCCGGACCTGGACGTGGTCGGGCGCTGCGCCAGCTTCGTCTAGGGCGTGGAGTCCAACACGGCGGGTGACCTGAGTCTGTCGAGGCGCTTGCATCAGTCCGGCCCGTCGGCTACGGCGTCGGGCGTGGTCGTCCCCAGCCGTTCGGCGAGGAAGGCGATGATCTCGTCACGGGCGCGCGCGGTCGGGTGACCCTGCTCGTCGACGAGATGGGCCGTGGTGACGCTGTGGGCGCAGCCGACGACGTCGCGGAAGAAGGGCGGCGGGTCCGTGTTCGCCACTTCGTCCGCGAGCACACGGCCGTCGAACGCGTCGCCGAGCAGAGTCCGGTAGGCCGCGAACCGTTGGCCCGTGCACCACCTGTCGTTCTCGAAACGGTAGGCCAGCACCTTGAGGCCGTCGCGTCGGATGCGCTTGGCCACGCGGGCGGCGTCATCGGCTCCGACCTCCAGGCCTGCCGGGTCGTCGAGGGGAAGTGAGGGATGGTTGACAACGGGGGCGATGACGGCGGGTTCGAGCGTCATGGTCAGGGCGAAGTTGCCGGTGAAGCACAGCCCGACCGCGCCGACGCCCGGCCCGCCGCACTCCGCGTGCGCCAGGCGTGCGAGCCCGCGCAGCCACGCCACGACGGGGCTGGTGCCGCCGCCGGCGAACGCACGGAACTCGGCGCTGACGCAGGCACGCCGGACGACGGCTTGGCCCGCGTCGGTGGTCGGGTAGGCGCCGTCGACGCCGAACAGGGAGGGCAGATACACGCGGAAGCCGGCATCGCGCAGCCAGCGCGCCAGACGCGCGACGTCAGGGCTGATCCCCGGCATCTCGGGCAGCAGGACGACGGCCGGCCCCGACCCGGTGACGTGCACGGTCCTGCCGACCGCGTCGATGTCGATGACGCGGTGCGAGAAGTCGTCCAGGGAGTCGTCGTGTCGCAGGTGCGTGGTTGTCATGCGGGGCAGCGTGGCAGGAGACTGCCTTCCTCAGAAACGGCGGCATCGCCAGATACTGCGGCGAAATCGCCACCCGCTCGTGCCGGGGGGACACGTGAGTTCACTGCGACTGGGAGTGCTGGCCTACCCCGGGTGTTTCGGCTCGGAGGTGTTCGGAGTCCCGGACCTTCTGGTGATGGCCCGTCACGTCGCTGCGGCGCAGGGGGTGGCACGACCCTCGTACGAAGCGTCCGTGGTTTCGCCCAGGCGGCGGGTGATCATGTCCGGTGGTCTGACGGTCGGCGTCTCGGCCATGCGCCCGTTGGACGTGCTGGTCGTGCCGGGCTTCGCGCTCACGCCCGCGCTCGATCTAGACGCGGCACTGGCGGACCTGCGGCCCGAGGTGGCGGCCATTCGCTCGCAGGCAGTCTCCGGAGGCGCCGTCGTGTCGATCTGCGTCGGCGCCTTCCTCGCTGCCGAGGCCGGACTGCTCGACGGGCGCGAGGCGACGACCTCCTGGTTGTTCGCGGATCGCCTCGCCCGCCGGTACCCCGACGTGAAGGTGTGTCCGGAGCGCCTGGTCGTCACCGACCGCGGGGTGACGACCACGGCCGCCTTCAGTGCCATGTACGACTTCGCACTCCAGCTCATCCGCGAGCAGGACGGCCCCGGCGTCGCCCGAAGCACCGCGCGTGTGGCGCTCGTCGACGACGCCCGTACCACCCAGGCCCCGTACGTCGACCCGGCGCTGCTGCCCGTCGCAGGCAGCGAGTTCTCCCGTGGTGTGAAGCGGTGGCTCGACCGGAATCTGGGGTCCCGCTACGACCTCTCCACCCTCGCCGCGGCGTTTCACGTGAGCACGCGGACGATGCTCCGTCGCTTCGGCGAGGAGGCGGGCCAGAGCCCCCTCGCGTACGTGCAGTCCGCTCGGGTCCGCCGGGCCCGGCATCTGCTGGAGACGACCGACAGAACGGTCGCACGCATCGCGGCCGACCTCGGGTACACCGACGCGAGCACGTTCAGCGCCGTCTTCGCCCGGCACACGGGCCGACGACCGCGGGACTATCGCGCCATGTTCCGTCGCGCGCCCACAGAGCCGGTCGGCGACATCCCGCACGAGCCCGGCACCCGCTGACGACCCCGGAGTCCTGGCTCTGTCCCCAGGTGAAAAGCTACCTGCGGGTTGCTTTCAGGGCTTCGTGACCATGGTCTTCTCGGGCCGGCGGGGCACGGCATTGGCCTTGTCGAGATGCCCGTACACCGTTGACCGCGGCACCCCGAGCAGATCCGCGATCTGCTGCACCGTCTTCTCCCGAGCGTCGTACAGCTGCTGGGCAAGGGTCGCCTGGTCCTCGGTCAACTTCGGCCGGCGGCCGCCGACCCGGCCGCGGCCGCGCGCGGCGGCCGGCCCGTCCATCGCCCGGCCCTCCAGGGTGGCGGTGTCGATGCCCTGCTCGATCACATGCGGAACGAACCCGCGCTCCCCGCAACTCGGCGCCGAGGGTGACCAGGTGGAGGACGGACGGGAGAGCCGGCCGAGCCGGGTGATCTCCAGGGTGTTGCCGGGCCGCAGTAGCTGCAGCACGAGGTCGAGCTTAGGGCGGGATGCCTACGCGCCCCTCGCGGTGTCGACAGACTTTCGTTTCCCGACACCGAACATCGGCCTGTCGCAAGACCAGGCCAGCCGGACAGGCGGTCAGCGGTTGTTGCGATAAGCAGCCATCTATCAGGCGGAGTGGCGAAAGGTGACCGGACGTCACAGAGGGCTACTTGTCGCTTCACGGCAGCTTCGGGAGTACAGGGCCACGACTGGCTCGCGGCGCATGAACCTGGCTCCACTCTTCAGGTCTCTTCGAATCGATCACCTAAGCTGGCGCGGTGACTGATGAGCAGGAGCGGGTGCAGCCGTCGGGAGTGTGGGCCACGGCGGTGGGGGTGGCCAGGGTGCGGGCGCTGGAGAGTGAGCGGGAGAACGCGCTGTTCCGCGACCCACTGGCACAGGCCTTCGCCACCGCCGGCGGCCTGTGGCCCTCCTCGCCGCCGCTGCCCGATGACGAGGCCGCGCGCCGCCGACGGCTGGCCGTGTCGTTCTCCATCGTCATCAGGACGAAGTTCCTCGACGACCTGTTGCAGCAGGCCTCCGCGTCCGGGGTCCGGCAGGTCGTGCTGCTCGGCGCCGGTATGGACAGCCGGGCCTTCCGGATGGACTGGCCCGAGGGCACCCGGCTGTTCGAGGTTGACACCGCCGCGCCACTGGACTTCAAGGCTTCGGTGCTGCGCCAGGAGCGGGCCGTCGCACGCTGCGAGCGGATCACCGTCGCGGTGGATCTGCGTGAGGACTGGCCAGGCGCGCTGGCCGCCGCAGGGCACGACCCGGCGGTGCCGACGGTGTGGATCGCCGAAGGACTGCTGATCTATCTGCCCGAGGACGCGGTGGAGCTGCTGCTGGCCCGGATCAGCGCGCAGTCGGCGGCAGGCAGTTGGATGGGGCTGACGTTGGGCTCGCGCGGCGTGATCGAGCGCTTCGGTGCGGACGCGGTGCCGGGATCGGCGGCGTCCATGTGGGTCTCGGAGATGCCCGACGACCCGGTGGGCTGGCTGGCCGGGCACGGCTGGGAGGCCGAAAGTCACACCCTGCGCGAGCGCGCTGCCGCCTACGGCCGCCCGATCAGCACCCCGCCGCAGCGCGACGAGCGGCCCGGCGGACTGATCTCGGCGGTCCGCCGGTAGAGCACCACGCGGTTCCCTGGGTGATCGATTCCAAGAGGGGCCTGATGACTGGACCAGGTTCATCCACGGTCAGTCAGCCATGCGCGCACTGACCGCCCACAACCACTGAAGTTCGCCCGAAAACCGCCCGGCTGGATGGCGGCGTGGTCGACAGTCCATCGCCGTGAACGAAGTGCTGCCGGAGTTGGACGAGCTGCTGTTCTCCTCCGTTGCGGGTGTGTTGGTGGAGTCTGTCGAGGTGACCGACACGGTCGTGCGGGTCGGGGCGCGTACGATCGCAGGGCGGGCGGCGTGGGCACGCTCGCGGCCTGGCTCGCCGAGCGGCCCGGCATCGAGATCGTCTAATGGGATGCCGTGACCGGGCTCCCTTCTTCGCCGAGAGCGCCCCCGCGGCGCCCCACAGGCCCTCCAGGCCGCCGACCGACGGCATCCCTGGTACAACCTGGGTTAAGTCGCCGAGAAGTGCGTCTACCGGCACCGCGGCTGCTTACGCCCCACGCCGGAACAGCCGGAGCACCCCTGGAAGAGCCTGAACTGGCCGCGTCATCGCCCTGGCCCCAGGCCACCGGTTCGCCGAACGCACGCGCGCCAAGCACGCCACCACCCACGCTCTCCTCGCCGCCGGTCACAACAAGCGGTCCGTCGCCCGGCAACTCGGGATGCCCCTCGACACGATCCTGCGCTTCTCCTCCGCCACCACCCCGGAGGAGATGTTTACCGGCCAGTGGCAAGACGCTGCGACCAGGCTCGACGCCTGCAAGTGCATGCGGTGGTCATGGTCGACTTATTGGATGCTCCAGCGGTGCGGGTGGGAGGGATCTGCGGGGCAGGCGAAGATGTTGAGTTCACCCCAGCGGCCCACGGTGACCTCGGTCGGAGCGGCGTACAGGTGTGTGGGCAGGTCCTCGTCTTCCAGCGGCTTCCAGCTGCCGCTGGCGCCATCCCATTCCGAGCTGTCGATGGTCAGCAGCAGGTGCATCGGTGTCATGCAGGTCAGACAGTCCATAGGGGACGGGTCGGTGGTGTGCCAGGAGGCGAAACCGCCGACGCGCCAGCCTGGTGGGATGGACAGGTCGTACTGGTAGCCCGCCGGTGCGGCTGCATCGGCGTCCGCCGACTGCTCGGCTTCCTCCTCCTGGGCCTCTTCCCAGGCATCGATCCGGGCGCGCAGGTCCTCCGCGAGGAAGCCGGCGAACGGGTAGGTGGCCACCTGCTCCGGATGCAGCACACACGGCTCGGGCACGTACCCCTCGAAGCCGACGACCTGCGGTTGTGGCGGTGACGTCTGCACGGCGGTGACCTCCCACGAGCGGCGCCAGCGCAGGTCGAGCAGCATGCCGTAGCCGCTCGGGCCGTGCGCGTCGAAGGGGCACCAGAACACCTGGAGCAGATCGCAGTCGTCCGGCCCGGCCGGCAGATCGGGGACATCCCCGCGGTACAGCTGCGCAAGGCCGATCAGTGGCAGTGGATCGGTCGCAGCAGCCTCTTGAACGCGATGTTCCTGGTTCAGTTCCTCCAGCAACCGCCGTTCCTCGTCTGTGGGGCCCGGGTTCGATTCACGGAGCCATGCAGAAGTCAGGATCTGCCGCCGTCGGCGGATGTCCGCCGGGCGTCGGCCACGCGCATGGCTGTGAGGCTCGGTGCACACCGGCCAGGGTTCGTCCGCCGGCCACAGCAGCGGGCCGCCCACGGAACTGGCCGCTGCGTCCGGTCGGCCCGGGCGCGGATGGAGCCGGGTGGCGGTGCCTCGGTAGGTCGCCAGCTCCGGGAAGAGCGACTCGACATCGAGCGGGCGCGGCGGTGTGGTCCTCGACATGCATGTGACCTTAGACAGTCGCCAACCGCCATGATTCAGAGCCCCCAGAGGCACCGACCTCTGCACCAGCGCTGTCGGAACCCGGGTTCTGGCTCAATTTCCGTGATCGCGTAGCCGTGAGTGACACCGGCTGGGCAGGCAGCGAGGATCGACCCGAGTGCGCGGGCTGCGCGCATGTCGACCGAGCTGCTGACGAACGAGTCTCAGTCGACAAGGTCTCTCGCTAGCTGGCGAGCCCAATGGCAATCAGGGGCGGTATCAGCGCGTTGAGATACCAGGCCATGTCGCTCAGGGCTGGTGCTCCAGAGAGCCTTCGCCGGTCGATCGTCGGGATGAAGGAGCAGTGCGACCGGCCAGCATGGAAAAGTAGCTGGCCACCGGTTTCTGCAATTGAGTGATAGATGCAGACGCCGACGTCGTAGTCGATGCTGTCCGGTGAATCCAGCACGGCCAGGACCTCATCTGCCTGGTTGGCTGAAGCCGACTGCCAGTTGAACAGGTCGTCGTTGTTGACCACGTAGGAGACACCAAGCGGTTCCTGCAGCGACCACCCCTCACCGGCCAGAGCTCGCACCACGGCGTCTACGGTGACGGCACTCGCGAACACGAGATCGATGTGGGCGGTCGGTCCTGGACAGTCGAGGCTCCTGCGGTGGGGCTGGGCGATGTCGGAAGCGTTTCACGTGTTGGCATCGGTCATGGAGCGAGGAGCACTTGTTTCCTCAGGAGTGCGAAGCCGGGTCGGCCGAACATCTGGCGTTTGAGCATCTTGAATGCGGTTGACATGCCCTTCCGCGACGCCTGAGTTCCAGGGCAGCGAGAGCCCGGCGATGACCGCGGCCCGGTCTCGATCGATGCCGGCGGCGGAATGGAGACCGGGCAGGTCGTCCTGGCGGACTGCGTCGAGCCACTCGGGCAGCCGGTGGCTCTGTCGGTCGGTGAGGAAGTGGGCGAAGGCGCGGACATGTCGGGTGAGGGCTTCCTCCAGTTCGGGACAGTGGGCCAGAACGGCCTTGAGCCGGAGCTGTTCGACTTTGGAGAGGGAGTCGGGGTGGGTGGCGCAGGCCCCAGCCGGCGACGGTGCGGGGTGAGGGCGGGGGAGTGGTGCCCGGATCGGACGAGAGGCGCTTTGGTGCGGAAGTAGGTGCGAACTCGCTGGTAGCTGCCCTTGTAGCCGAGTGGCACGATCCCCCCAAGCCTTCCACGCGTTGGTGCTGCCCTGGTTCCAGCGAGCGTCCAGGTAGGGCTTGTCCGGTCGATCTCGTAACGGGATGTGGGGGCTGCTTCGTTATCTGAGGTTATGGGGCGATTGGTCTGACTGATGCCGAGCGAGAGCGGCTGAGGCCGCTCCTGCCAGTTGAGCAATGGTCGGTGCGGACAGCGGCGTGATCACCGTCAGGTGATCGGCGGGATCCTGTATCGGGCGCGGACCGGTGTGCACTGGCGTGACCTTCCGGAGCAGTACGGGCCGTGGAAGACCGTGTATGAGCGGCACCGGGCGTGGTCGGCCGACGGCACCTGGGAGCACCTGCTGCAGCAGGTCCAGGCCGCCGCCGACGTCGCCGGGCAGGTCGACTGGGGCGTGTCGGTGGCTTCCACCGTGGTGCGGGCGCATCAGCATGCCGCCCGAGCCCGGACCACGGCACCGCCTACGCTAAAGGGGGAAGTAACGCCCGAACTACAGGACGAGCCGGCGGCGTGGATCGGATAGCTCGACCTGCTGGCGGAGGTAGTGCGGCAGGCGAAGGGCTCGGCCGTTCCCGCGGCGGCTTCATCTCGCAGATTCCAAACCGTGCTGGACAAGATCCGAGTACCGCGGCCAGTCGGGTGGTCCCGCATCAAGCCGGACAGCATCGCCGCCGACAAGGCCTACAGCAACGGTCAAATCCGCCGCTACGTGCGCCAGCGCGGGATCCGGCACACCATTCCGGAGAAGGCCGACAGCCGCGCGGCCCGCCTGCGTAAAGGATCACGCGGCGGACGGCCTCCCGGGTTCGATCCGCAGTGCTATGCCTAGCGCGACACCATCGAACGAGCGATCAACAAGCTGAAGCAGTTCCGTGCCGTCGCGACTCGCTATGACAAACGCAGCTATGTCTTCCTCGGCGCTGTCACTCTTGTGGCCCTCGTCATCTGGTTCCGCACATGATCGGCCGGACGAGTTCAAGCCGGGCCGTCCCGCCGCCGGTCGCCGTCGGTCCTCGCCGGTAGCGTACTGCGGGTGACGGTTGAGGATTGCGAGCGCGTTCAGACCTCCTGGTTCCGGGCGCAGGCAGAGGTGCTCGGCGGCCAGTCATGGGAAGACGGCGCGCTGACCTGGACGGACAGTCCCGAGGGCTTGAACCTGATGTTCCCCAGCGAGCTCAATACAGCGGCGGTGCGGCGCGGAGTCCAGCAGGCGCTGGATCGCGGACGGTCGTCCGTCGGGGTCTGGCTCAATGCATGCGTCGATGCGTCGGTACTGCGGGAATGCGGCTTCGAGCGCGGCTGGACGATTCGGTGGATGACAGCGCCGCTCGCTGCGGTCGCAGCCGGCGAAGGTGACCGGGATGGCCGCATCGAGCTCCAGACCGACACCCTCGACTACGACGGCGAATACTCCGAGTACCGCGACCTGCTGAAGTTGGCTCGTCAAGAGCCGCAGGTGGCCTGGTACGCGGCCGCATATACCCAACCCGGGTCGTCTTTCCGGTCGTTCGCAGGGCGGGCGTGGTCGTACTACGACGGTGGCCCGCACGGCACTGCCGGGGTGTTCGACATGGAGGTCTGGCCGCGGTTCCGCCGTCGTGGACTAGGAACCGGCCTGCTGCGGACCGTGTGTTCCGCCGCGCGGGAAGCCGGGGCGTGGCAGGTCATGCTGAATGCGACGGACGAGGGCAGCCTGCTCTACCGCACCTGCGGGTTCACACCAATCGGTGAAGGCATCACCTGGTGGCTCCACCTGCGGTAACTCAACCGACATCGGTCCGGTCGAAGCATTTCCAGGAGGCCCGGGCACAGGTCACCAATCGGGCACTGTGCCGCGACGTCAGACTTGATCGACCGGACAAGCCCTACTAGTCGAAGACGGACGAAGGCTCGCGCGAGGCCCGCCCTTTGACCGCAACTCAACAGCGCACTGACCGGCAAGGGGAGGGGCGATCAGTGCGCGGCCGGGTCCGCGCTCCAGAGTTGCAAGGAGAGCTTGCAAATATCCCTTGCAAGTAGCCTTTGCAACTCGTAGCCTCTCGGCATGGCCGAACAACCGCCTGCTCAAGAGATCACCGATGTCGAGGCGCTGCGCGCCTTCGCGCACCCGATGCGGCAGAAGATCGAGCGATGCCTTCGCCGGGGACCGGCCAACTCCGCCGCGCTGGCACGCGAGTTGGGCGAGAGCACCGGACTGGTCAGCTACCACCTGCGGCAGCTGGCCAAGCATGGCCTCGTCGAGGAGGTCCCGGAGCTGGCGAAGGGGCGGGAGCGGTGGTGGCGGGCGATGCCGGGGGACCGGCGGTTCCCGCCGTACAGTCGGCAGACGCCGGAGATGCGCGAGGCACTGACCGAGATGCATCGGCTCAACCTCGCCGAACTGGTCGACTCCGCCCGGCGGTTCGAGGAGGCGCGCGACGCGCTGGGGCCCTGGGCCGACGCGGCGCTCTTCTCCCGCGCCACGCTCCGGGTCGACCCCGCCCAACTCCGCGCGTTCTTCGAGGAGTACATCGCGCTCCTATACCGGTACTCGGCCCAGGAACCACGGAACGCGTCCGAGGCGCGGACCGTGCTCGTCCGGCTGCTCGGAATTCCCGAGACCGGCTGACCGCGCGCAAGCCAACCGACGACGAAGGGGAACGCACTCCGTGCTGCTCTCGGCTACGTCCGCATCACCGATACGCGCCGTACTGGCCTTCTTATCCGGGGCATTGGCCGGCATCCTCCTCCTGCTGGCCGCGCCAACGGCGTATGCCCGTGAGGACGGGCTGGTCCGCCAGGACGTCACCTTCCGGGGTGGCCATGGGCTCGTCCTGCACGGCACCGTCCTCAGGAAGGACGGAGCATCCGGCCCGGAACCCGGGATCGTACTCGTCGGCGGCTCGGGTTCCGGGCCCCGGGTGGAGTACCAGCAGGAGGCCGCGGCGTTCGCCCGGGCCGGGATCACCACGCTGGTCTACGACAAGCGGACCGTCGGATACTCCTTCCTCCACCGAGACTTCGGCCTGCTGGCCGATGACGCGCTTGCCGGAGTGCGGTTGTTGCAGTCCAGGACCGGGGTGAACCCACGCCAGGTCGGGCTGTGGGGGTTCAGCGAGGGGGGCTGGGTGGCACCGCTGGCCGCATCGCGTTCGGGCGACGTCGCGTTCGTCGTCACCATCGGCGGCTCCGGCTACGACCCGCTGCGTACCGGGGCCTGGAGCCTCACCACGCATCTGCAACACCAAGGCGTCGGCGGACCGTTCCGTCGCGTCGTGGCCGGTCCGGCCGCCCAATTCGTAGGCTCGACCGGTCTGTTCTCCGAGGCCGGCTACGACCCCCTGCCGGCGCTGGAGCAACTCCACCGAACGCCGGTACTGGCGCTGTGGGGCGAGTACGACACGCAGGTGCCGCCCCGGGAGAGCGCACGGATCTTCCGAGAGGCCCTGGCCCGTGCGGGCAACCGGCACGCAGTCATCGGCTTCGTCGCCGACGGCGCACACAACGGGCACCGCACGTCGGACGGGTTCGACCGGATCGGCGGCCCAGTCTTCCACGGCAAGAAGCTGGGGGAGCTGGCTCCGCGCTATGCGCAGACCATGACCTCATGGGTCCGGTCCGTCGCCGCCGGCCACCCGCCGGCATCGAGCGCCGCCCCCGCACCCGGGCAGGCACTCGCCACCACCCCAGAACCGGGCCACGTCTGGTATGCCTGGCTCGCCCCGGCACTTCTCCTCCTCGGCTTCGCCGCCTATCCGGTGAGTGCCCTCCTGCGCCGGGGCCCGGTCCTGCGCCCGGTACGGTGGTTGGCCGGGTTCGGTCTACTGGCGGTTGTGGCGACGGTGGACTGTCCGCTCGCCGTCTATGTGGTGGGCAACGACGCGGCGGGGCCCGTTGTGTGGGGCCGTCCAGCCTTGTGGCTGGCGGTACAGGGGCTTGCCGTCGCGGTGGTGGTGTCGGCCTGTGCCTCGGCGGCTGCACTGTGGCGCCGGCGGCTGACATCGAGCTGGGCGGTCTGGCTGCGGCTGGCGCCGGTCGGGCTGGCCGCGATCGGGTTCGTGCCGTGGGCGGTGTGGTGGGGTGTTGCCGCGTGACGACCAGCCCCTGATCCGCAGCGAAGGTGGTTCCGGAGCCCCGTAGCTCGGCTTCTGAGCTGTCTGGTGCGGGGCACGCAGGCAAGGTCCTGGCTCGTAAGCCAATACCTACAGACGGGGCCGGGAACGGCATTTGACGATCCGCGGCTGGCCTTGGAGGCCGTTTATTTTGGTGCAGCACGAGGAGAGTGGCTGTCACAGTGATCGACATGGAGGACCTCCCTGCCGACACCGCGCTCATCTTTGACCAAGACGAGGACCTGAGTGTTTTCGAGTCCTTCGTGCATGCCACGAACTACCTTGAGGCAATTGACGTGTCGGAGGGTGAGTACACGGCGGCGTACTCGCCGGATGGTGGCGTGTTGGCACTGACTGCTCCCGAAGGCTGGGAAGGCCTGGTCGTTTTGACCAGGACCAACAGAATTGACCTGGTCGATCTGGAGCGGAGAGTGGCCCGCTACTGGCAACGTCACCAGATAGGCAAGCCCGCACAGGGCCTCCGAGAGACGGCTCGCTTCTTGATCGACAGGGACCATCAGCCCCGGGCGGGATGGCTGAGCCGAGTCACCGGCCTCCTGAGACGCAACGGCCGCGAAGATGAGCCGACGTTGCCGCCTCAGGATCACTGCACCGACCAAGGTGGCGATAGCCGATGAGGACAGCGGATGTGCCGACGAAGTCGAGGGAGTGCTCAGCCTTGCGTTCGTAGCGGCGGCCCAGTCAGCGGCCGCCTTTTGTCGCCCTCATACTGACGTTGTCGATTGCGTACCGAGACCAGCCCAGCTCACCGAGGGCACCGAGCTCGTCGAGAATGACCCCGTGGAGCCTGGCCCAGACCGTCTCGGCTCCAGTGGGCGAAACGCCGGTAGACCGTGGGCCAGGCTGACCCGAACACCGGCGGCAGTTGGCGCCAGGTGCAGTCCGAGGTGGCTGCGAAGATGATCGCCGCCAAAAGACGCGACGTCTTGCTCGTTCGTCGCTGAGGTCACTGCCCGTCAGGTCTGCCGAAGGTAAGTCTCCACGCCGCCATCGAACGATCCCAATGTTCCCTGTACGTCCATTATTGTGCCTTTTGGTGCATTTCTCGGCGGAATGGGATGGAGTTGAGGCCGTGGCGTTCGCGGAGTCGGCGGGCGGTGGTGAGCCGATGTCCTCTCCCGAGCCGGCCCCGGAGTCCGGGCGACGGTCCTGGGCACCGCTGCTGGCGGTGTGCGCCGGGTATTTCATGGTGATCCTGGATGTGACCGCCATCAACGTCGCCGTGCCGGTGATCGGCCGGGAACTGTCGGCCTCGCTCACCGGCATTCAGTGGATCACCGACGGGTACACCCTGGTCTTCGCCGGATTCCTCCTGACCGGTGGCGCGCTGGGTGACCGGCTGGGGAGCCGTCGGGTGTTCTGCTGGGGAGTGGCGGTGTTCGTGCTGTCCTCGGCTGCGTGCGCGCTTGCGGCGAGTGCCCCGTCGCTGGTCGCGGCCCGGCTGATGGAGGGGCTCGGTGCGGCTCTGATCGTGCCTGGTTCCCTCGCCCTGCTCCAGCAGGCATACCCGGTGCCGGCCGCACGCTCGCGGGCTTTCGGGTTGTGGGGTTCGATGGCGGGCATCGCGGCCGCCATCGGTCCGCTGCTGGGTGGGCTGCTCGTCTCCACGGTGGGCTGGAGATGGGTGTTCCTCATCAACCTGCCTGTCGGTGCGGCCTGCTTGGTGCTGACACTTCGGCATGTGGCACGCTCACCGAAGCGCGCCGGCCGGGCCCTGGACTGGCCCGCGCAGTGCACGGTGGTGGCGGCGGTGGCACTGCTGACCGCGGCGCTCAACGAGGCCGGACGGCGAGGCTGGTCCGATCCGGCTGTTCTGGCCGGGGTGGGCCTGGCGGCGCTTTCCGCCGTGGCGTTCGCGGTGCGCGAGCGTCTGGCACGCTCTCCTGTCCTTCCGCCGAACCTGCTGCGTTCACGCGCGATGAGCGGTGGAGCCGTCATCGGCCTGCTGTTCAACTTCGGCTTCTACGGCATGATCTTCACCGCCAGTCTGGAATTCCAGCACCAGCGCGGCTTCAGCGCCCTCGGGACCGGGCTGGCCCTGTTCCCGGCGGTGGCGATGACCATGTTCGCCTCCGTGCTGTCCGGACGGCTGACCCGCTACACCGGCGACCGTCCGCTGGTGTTCTCCGGCATGCTCCTGGCCGCCCTGGGCCTGGCCGGCTGGGCCGCGGCGGGAGCGGACCCCGCCTACCCGCTGCTGGTGGCCCCGATGATGGCCGCGGGATTCGGTACCTCCTTCGCCCTCACCGGTTCAACCGCCACCGTGATGGGTGCCGCACCTCCGGAGTACTCGGGCGCCGCCTCCGCCCTGTTCAACACCACCCGCCAGATCGGCAGCGCCACCGGTGTCGCGCTCGGCGGCAGCCTCCTTGCCACAGCCGGCGGCTACGGCACCGGGCTGCGCACCAGCATGGCCGTCAGCGCGCTCGCCTACCTGGCTGCTGCAGGCCTCGCCTTGCTGTGCGTGCCCGCAATGCCGAAAAAGACCTAGGACGTTTTGAGGCCGTCGGGCAGGCCAGGCAGCCTGCGATGCGCCGATCAGGAGGCCGGATGCGGTATCCGGCCCGGTTGATTCCCCGCCCGTGGCGGCGGGCCCGGCCCTGCGGGTTCACAGCGTGCGGACACCGCGATGAGCACGCGCGGGTCGTCGGAGCCGTAGGCGTACGCCGCCCCACGTTTCTTGGGCTGTCGCAGGCGGAGGTACCGCACTCTCCGGCCTCGGCGAGCGGAACCATAGGGGATCCGCAATTCTGCAAGGGCGCCACTGGCGTCCGTGACATGAACGATGTGCACCATGTTCTCGTCGTGAGCGGCGCGTTGTCCGGCACGGCAGTGAGGCACCGTTGGCCGTGATGACTGAGGAGGGCGTGGTGGCGAATACGCGGCGCGTGGCCATGACTCCAGCTGTGACCGGATCGGTCCGCACCCGGACCCGATGGGGCCTGTCGTCATTCCGGCCCCGCCGGTCAGGCTAGGGAGCATGAACCGAGCACTGATCGTCATCGACGTCCAGGAATCCTTCCGCGCGCACCCGCTGTGGCAGACCATCTCCAACCCGAAGATCGCCGACCAGGTGGACCGACTGGTCCGGCTCGCCCGCCGGGCCGGGGACCTGGTCGTGTGGGTGCTGCATTCCGAGCCCGGCAGTGGCGATGTCTTCGACCCGGCCCTCGGCCATGTCCGGCTGATGGAGGAGTTGCAGCGGCGGGACACGGAACCGCTGGTCCACAAGACCTCGCACAACGCCTTCACCACCACCAATCTGCAGCAACTCCTCACCGAGCGCGGCATCCACGAACTCACCGTCTGCGGCATCCGAACCGAGCAGTGCGTCGAGACCACCACCCGCGTCGCAAGCGACTTCGGGTACCAGGTCACGTTCGTCGTCGACGCCACCGCGACCAACCCCATCCCGCACCGCGACGCCCACGCCGACCAGAGCATCGCCGAACTGCTGTCGGACCCCCGTACCCTGAGCGCCGAGGAGATCATCAGGCGCACCGAGTACGCCCTGGCCGGACGCTTCGCCACCATCACCACCGTCGGGCAACTGGAGGCCGCGGCCGAGCCTGGGGCATGATGACCAGATCGTGAGCCACATCGCCTTTCTCCTGGTGCCCGGACTCCACCTGCTGGACCTGGCAGGCCCCGCGCAGGTCTTCTCCACGGCCTCCGACTTCGGGCACCCCTACACACTCAGCTACATCGCAGAACAGCCGCTGGTCCCCACCGCTCAGGGCCTGCCACTGGTGGCCCGGCTCGACTGGCCCGAGCTCGGACCCGAGGACTTGATCGTGGTGCCCGGCTGGCGGGCGTTCACCCTGGCCGACAGCCCCGCCGTCGGCGCGGCCGGCCTGCGCTCTCTCCACGACCACCACGCCAGGGGCGGGACCGTCGCCAGCGTCTGTGCGGGGGCCGAGGTGCTCGGCAGAGCAGGCCTGCTCGACGGCCGCCGCTGCACCACCCACCACGATGTGCAGGACGAGCTCGCACGCCGCTACCCCAGGGCGACGGTCGTCCGTGATGTGCTGTACACCGCCGACGACCGAGTGGTCACCTCGGCCGGCATCGCCAGCGGCATCGACCTGGCCCTGCACCTGATCGCCACCCGGCACGGCTCCGCCGTTGCCGCACAGGTGGCCCGGGACATGGTCGTCTACGCTCGGCGCAACGGCCATGAATCCCAGGCCAGCGCGATGCTCAGGTACCGATCCCACCTTGACGACACCGTGCACCACGCCCAGGACCTGCTCGACGCCCGTTTCGACCGACCGATGCCACTGTCCGCCCTGGCCGCGACCGTGGGCGTGAGCGAACGTACCCTCACCCGTCTCTTCACCCGTGCCACCGGCGGCCTCACCCCACTGCGTTATCAGCAAACCCTCCGTCTCGAACGCGCCGAACACCTCATCAGCCACGGCACCACGGTCGATGCCGCCGCCCGCGCGGTCGGCTTCGGCGACGCCCGCATGCTGCGTCGCCTGCGAGCTCGCGAGCACTGACGAGCAGCACAGTGCACAGCACTGAGCCTCCGCCAACTTGAAATCACAGGTCAAAGAGCGGGTGTGACCGGTTCTCGGGGTGCTCATGCTGGTCGTGGGCGACAGTCCGCGGAGTAGATCATCCGTCAGCGGTTGACTTCGAGGTTCGTCAGAACAAGCAGGGCGCGCAGGAGGTGGGTGGCGCGGGCGGGGTCGGTGCGGAGTTTGGTGAGGGTCCGCCAGATACCTCACGTTGCCAAGGTGTCAAGCTGCGGTGGCGAGTTCGGTGGGGAACGCGATTTGCTCATCGAACAACTCGCGCTTTTGCAGGCAGTGGTAGAGCTGGCCGAGCAAGCGGTTGGACAGGTTCCTGCGGGCTGCGGCGTTCCAGTCTCCGTGCTCGTCGCGACGGCGACGATAGTGGGCTTTGGCACCTGGTGATCCGTTCGGCGCGGCGAAGGCCCAGAGGTATCCGGCGTGGTTGAGCCGGTCGTTCTTCACCCAGCGGCGGGTGATGCTCGACTTCTTGCCGGAGGCGCGGGTGATCGGTGAGGAGCCGGCGTATGCCTTCAGGCCGCGGGCGTCAGCGAAGCGGGTGCGGTCGTCGCCGATTTCGGCGAGGATCCGGGCGGCGAGCTGGACGCCGAGGCCGGGGAAGCTTGTCAGGATCTCGGCGTCGGGGTGCTGAGGGAACGCTTCTTCCACCGCCTCGGCGAGCTGGTCGGCGGCAGTGCAAGCGGCGTCGAGCTGCATGAGGAGGGCGAGCATCTGCTTGCCGAGGGCGTCCTCGACGAGCGGTGGCTGGTGGGCCCACTTGGCGCGGAAGATGTTACGGAGGCGATCGGCCTCGGCTTCGATGCCGCGCTGGCGGCCGGCACGCTTGAGGGCCGCCTGCACCTGGGCGCGGGTCAGTTGCGCTGCCTGCGTCGAGGTCGGGGCGATCTTGAGGAGCTCACGGGTCTCGGGTCGGCACAGGCCGTTGGTCCAGGTGGCGAACGCGTTCAGGGCGGCCGGGTAGTACTCGCGTAGCAGGGGACGGAGCTGGTTGGCGAGCTGTTGCCGGTTCCACAAGGCGTCCTGCTGAGCGCGTGCGAGGACGGAGATCGCCCGCCCGAGATCGGAGTCGTCGGGCAGCGGCTGGTGGGCGTGCATGTCGGTGCGCAGGATGTTCGCCAGGACCAGGGCGTCGCCGGGATCGGACTTCTTGCGCGAGACGCTGTGCCGGTCGCGGTAGCGGGCGGCGGCCAGCGGGTTGATCGCGTACACCTTCCGCTTGCCGGTCCGCAGCACGGCGACCAGCAGGCCGCGGGAGGTCTCGATAGCGACTGGGATCGGCGTCGCCTCGGTGTCGCCGTGCTCGGCGAGCAGCTCCAGCAGGACCTTGTAGCCGACGGCGTCGTCGGTTATGTGCCGCTTGGCCACTAACCTGCCGGTGTCGTCGACCAGGGCCACGTCGTGGGTGCGTTCGGCCCAGTCGATTCCACAGTAGATCAAGGCAGTTCCTTCCTGATGTGCTGATGTTTGCGCTGGTCACGAGCGCATGCGGGCCACGCGTCGCACTAATCCCAGGCATCAACCGCTGCGCGGCGTGCCGCCACCTCACGAGCCGTTCGTGGCACCAGCACATCCCACGGGCCTCGGTCTGCGTAGGAGCTCGAATGGCTCGGGCGTATCAAGAGGTCACCGCGGAATCGGCTCGCACCACCAACACCAACGAGTGGTCCAGGGGTGTTGACACTCGCGGGTGCTGGATGCTGCCGGTCTGGCGGAAGGCGTCAAGGCCCGTTCTTGAGAAGGCATGCATCCAGCACCCGATTCGAACACCTTGGGAACTGCAGAGCTCCCGCCGAGTGCTCTTGGAAAGGGATTAGTTCTTGAGATGGGCGAAGCCGTGTTCTACCGGTGCGCGTTCGGTGGCGAGGATTCGGTTGGCGGTCTTCTGGCCGGGGGTGAGCTTGTGGGCGCGGCTGGCGTGGAAGCCGGTGACGATCACGGGGTCGCGTACGTCGTTGTCCAGGCCGCGGAAGCCGAGGTCCGCCAGTGCGCCGAGACCGGCGGCGCGCAGGTGGGCCAGAATGTGGTCGTGGCGGGCGGCGGTGTTGTCGTGGGTGCGGCCGGGCCGGGCGGCGGATAGCCAGATCAGGCGGCCTTTCTCGTCGGTCAGGGCGAGGAAGTGCAGGCCGTGATGGCGGTGTTTGGCGGAGTAGTTTCGTCGGTCGGCCTTTCCTGCGCGGCGCTGGGTGGGGATGAGGGTGCCGTCGATCAGGACCACCTCCCCGCTCTGCTTGGCCACCTTCTTCAGGGCGCGGTCCAGGCGCGGAGCCTGCGCGGCGAGGAGGGCGATCAGCTCGTCGCGCCAGCGGCGGACGGTGGACTCGGACACATTGTTGCCGCCGGCCATGTCGGCCAGGCGCTGGTCGTGGCGCAGCACGGCCAAGACGATCACCGTGATCCTCCCGGGCGGCAGGATCCGGCACCTGGACCGAATCGCCTTCAGGTGGCCGCAGTAGATCGGCGAGGTACTTGACGGTGCTCGTGGACAGCGGCAGAGGGCACTGGTAATCAAGAGGCCAGGTATCCTCGGCGCGTTCTTTGGATCGCGACACACAGTTCCAACGCCCGCCGGGGGCACCCCGTTTACGCCACCACCCCATCAAGCGCTGGCGCCCCTGGTCACAGGCAGGTGGTAAACCGGCCGTCGGGTAGTTTGCGCAGCCAGCCGCGGTCGACGAGCCTGACCAGTCTCCCGCGCAGCGGTCCCAGCTTGGCCCGCACGCTGACGTCGATTCCCAGCCCGTCACCGACCTGCCGGGCCATGACCGGTCCGGCGGCCTGCCGCACGGCGGCGAGAATGCGCTGGTAGTCCGGCGGGAGTGTGCTCTCCTCCACGCCTGACGTGCGGAGCGGGATCAGCGTCACCGCACGGCCGCCCACCTGCCCGGGCGCCGGCGTGACCGATGCTCATTCGTTGGCGAGCTGTTCGCTCACCCGTTCAAGGACGCGTTCGGCGACGGCGAGTCCGTTCCGCTCGGCCCGTACCTCCGCCAACTAGGGCGTCCCGTCGCGCTGTGCCTCGCTCCCACATGCTGCGCGCCACTGGTTCCAGCGCCTGGCCCTGGCTGGTCAGAATGTAGCGGACGCGCGGAGGCCAGTCCGGGGTGCGGTGACGCTCGATGACGCCCGCACTGGTCAACTGGGTCGGCCTGGCCGAGAGAGCGGGCAGGGCGGCGGACAGTTCGGAGTATGTGGTCTGACCGCGGCGTAGGAACTCGCGGACTACCAGCGGCGTTCACCGACCACCCAGCGCGGCGAGGGTGATGTCAACAGGGCACCGCGGTTCGTGGCCAGGCGGAACGAGGGCGCTGTCCGGGCAGTCCGCCAGCGGGCCGTCCTGATCACCCGTCGGTGCGTGTCCAACGGTTTGGTGCGTCACGAAAACCGTGAGCCGTCGGTCGGTCGATGGGCGGGGCGGATCAGTTGCGCGTGCCGGCCGGTGGGCCGACGACGGTGGTGAGCTGGAGTTTGGTCTCGTCCTCGCTGCCCGGCGCGGCGGTCATGATGACAATCTTGAGCTCCGTGTCGCCGTCGGTCAGGACATCGCAGTCCACCGTGACCGGGCCCACCGACGGGTGATCGACCGTCTTGTGGACCTCGCGGTTCGCGGTCACCTCTCCCGTCGCCCACAGCTCGGCGAACCTCTCGTTGCCTGCGTTCAGGTCGCGGACCAGCGCGGCCAGGCGGGTGTCCCGGGGGAAGCGGCCGGTGGCGCGGCGCAGATCGGAGACGAGGGCGGCGTCGGCGGTGTCGGGGTCCGTCTCGGTGACCGGCCACAGCGCGAGGGGGGTGTGATCGACGTCCACCGGGAACCTGTCGCGGGCGAAGTTGCGCATCCGCGGCGGCAAGGCCAAGGGGTCTCCCAGCAGGGCGGCCCATCCGTGGTTCCACCACACCAGTTGCCAGTCCGCCGCGAACACGGCCACCGGTACGTCTCCGAGCCGGACGAGTACCCGTTGCATACCGGGCGGGAGATGGTCGCAGATCGTGCCGTCCGCCGGCGGCACGATCTGGGCCAGCCGGTAGAGGTGGTCCCGCTCGGCGGTGGACAGTTGGAGCGCGCGCGCCAGGGACGCCACCACCGACGCCGAGGGTGTCGTGGCCCGCCCCTGCTCCAGGCGCACGACGTAGTCGACCGACACTCCGGCCAGGTCGGCCAGTTCCTCGCGCCGCAGCCCGACAGCCCGGCGCTTGCGGGCGACCGGCAGCCCAGCGGCTGACGGGGGCAGCCGGTTCCGCCACGTGCGGATCGTCGCGCCCAGTCCAGCTCCGGGGGGTGTCGTCGTCATGCTCTCCATCCTCCCGCGTCCCCGATCACATGCGGGGGCGCGAGGGTGGTACTGGTCTTCCCACCGTCGAAGCGTCCCTGGTCCGGCTCCCTCGTCAAGGCAACTATCGAAGGCATGACGATCACTTTCATCACCGGAGCCAACAAGGGCATCGGCCGCGAGACCGCCCGCCGCCTCATCGCCTGCGGTCACACCGTTCTCCTGGGAGCCCGCGACCGTGAGCGGGGTGAGGAGGCAGCCGCCGCGCTGGGCGCACGCTTCGTCCCCGTCGACGTGACCGACGACGCGTCCGTGGCCGCCGCCGCCGCGGACGTCGCCGAGCACGAGGGCAGGATCGATGTCCTGATCAACAACGCGGGGGTCCAGGGTCCCTTCGGTGATCCCGGCGACCTCACCGCCGCCGACGCCCGCGCCGTCCTCGACGTCAACGTCATCGGCGTGGTCCGCACCACCACCGCGTTCCTGCCGCTGCTGCGCCGTTCGGACGACCCCGTGATCATCAACGTCAGCAGCGGCATGGGCTCCCTCGCCTTCACCCACGACCCCGGCCGGTCCGAGTCGCACGTCGTCGTGCCGCTGTACGCCTCCTCGAAGGCGGCGCTGACGATGTTGACCACGCAGTACGCCAAAGGGCTCAAGGGCATTCGCGTCAACGCCGCCGACCCCGGCTACACCGCGACCGACATAAACGGTCACAGCGGCTCCCAGACCGTCACCGAGGGCACGGACGCGATCGTCGCCCTCGCCACCGAGGGGCCCGGTGCCGGCACCGGACGCTTCATCGACCGCCATGGCGAGATCGCCTGGTCCTGAGACCGGCGGTGCCGGGTCACCGGCCCTGAAGAACAGAACGGGCAGAACATCGAGACCGGTCCCGGACAGGAGAACCGCTGCCGCTACTGGCGTCGGCGGAACCTCCGGCCGAGGTGATCAGGACGTACGAGCCGGGGCCCGGCACGTCGAGACGGTAGCCGCCGTCGGGCCCGGTGACCGCGCGGTCCAGACGGCGTTCCACATCTCCGCCGCCTTCTTGGTGGTCGCCGCCCTCGTCGCCGCGTTTGTACTCAAGCAGAAGGGCGGGGAGAGCGTCGCCGAGGCAGATGCCGCCGTCGGGATGGCGGAAGGATGACGATGCTGCGGCAGCTCGGGTTCCTGACCGGAACTACTGCGCGACGCACTGGACTTGCGAGTGAGCACGGAGACCACCCGCGCCACCCACCTCCTGCGCACCCTGCTCGTCCTGACGAATCTTGAAATCAACCGCTGACAGACGATCTACTCCGGAGACCGCCGCCTCCGACCAGCGTGAGAACCTCGGGAGACCGTCACGCCAGCCCTTTGACCTGTGCCTTCAAGTTGGCGGAGGCTCACTACGAAACGCAGACCCCTCTCGGCGGCAGGGCGGGACTTTGCGGGGCTGGGACGGTGGGGGCGGATGCCCAGTCGCCGACGCCCTGTTTTCTCATTTCCACAAGGTCGAGCTGTCACGGCACTTGCCGGCACTCCAGTGAGGTTTCGTGATCAGGATGATGGTGCCCTCCCGGAGGCTGAACGCCAGGTCTGATTCCCGCCAGCCTCGGGCGCCGGTGGCAGCAATGCTCAACGCCATGAACCGACTTGAAGGAAGCGTGGCCCTGATCACGGGCGGCAGCCGGGGCATCGGTGCCGCTGTGGGGTTGCGGCTGGCCGATGAGGGTGCCGACATCGTCCTGACCTACGAGAACGACGCGGAACGCGCCACCCGGGTGGTCGAGCAGATCAAGGCCAGAGGACGCCGGGCACTGGCCGTCCAGGCCGACAGCGCCGTACCCGAGGCGCTCACCGCCGCGGTGGACGAAGCCGCCGCGATGTTCGGCAGGCTCGACATCCTGGTCAACAACGCCGGTGTGTTCCTCGTCGGCCCACTCGAAACCCTGGGGCCCGCAGAGATCGATCGCACCCTGGCGGTGAACGTCCGGGCGCCGTTCGTAGCGTCCCAGGCGGCAGTGCGTCACATGGGCCAGGGCGGCCGCATCATCAGCATCGGCAGCAATGTCGCCGAGCGTGCGGTCTTCCCCGGACTGGCGTTGTACTCGATGAGCAAGACAGCTCTGATCGGGATGACGAAGGGGCTGGCCCGAGAACTCGGCCCGCGTGGAGTCACCGTCAACCTGGTGCATCCCGGCCCCACCGATACGGACACCAATCCCTCGGACGGCCCGAACGCGGAGGTGATCACCGCCTTCACGGCGGTGGGCCGCTATGCGGAAGCAGCCGAGATCGCGGCCACCGTCGCCCACCTGGCAAGTACGGACGGCTCGTACATCACCGGAGCCTCGATCCACGTAGACGGCGGCTTCACCGCCTGACACACGAACTCGGCCGTCACTGCGGCCTAGCACTCGGAGGACCTGTTCAGGAGTGCTGCGGCGGTTCTTGTCCTCGTCTGTCCGGTGTTCGGACTTGTCCTGGCAGTAGCCGGCGCCTCCTGGGCCGGGCGGGGGATCGCCGCTTCGGGCGTATGCCGCCCTAACGGGGAGCGGTGACGGCGTGAGCGGTTGTGTGGATGAGCAACGCGATCGACCTGAACAGCACGACGACTACAGAGTGTTGGGGGTGAGCGATGCCAAGGGCGGGGTCATGTCTGCCAGTGCACTTTGATGCGGCGGGTCGGGAACGTCCGAGTAATTGTCAAGAGTTGTGGATTCGCTCGACTTTCGACGTTCTGGCAGGCATTGGTTGATCAGCGGCGCTGTCGAGGCTTGCTGTGGCTCGCGGCCGTCAGGCTGGCTCCGTCGCCTGGCGCCGACTGGCGAGGACAACCAGGCCGCCGATGACCGCGAGGCCCATAAGGACGGCACCTAACACCGTGGCACCGCTGGTCAGGCCCACGGCGTCGCTGAGGTAACCGGCGGACACGGGCAGTAGCCCCGCCGGGACGTACCCGCCGACGTTGAGCGCGGCGTTGGCCTCCGCGAGGCGCTGGGGCGGGACGCTGGAGTTGAGCAGCGACAGGCCGCCGAGCTGGCCCATGCCCTGGCCAGCGCCGGCGAGCAGCGCGGAGGCGATGAGGACCGGCACCGACGAGGTGTGCACGGCGACGATCAGCGTGATCATGCTCAGCGTGGTGCTGACCGCGCCGGCCGTGAGGATGGTGCGCCGGTCGAGGCGTTGCACGGCGAACTGCACGCCGGTGGCGGCGAGGAACATGACGAAGGCCATGGCGCCGGCGGCGATCCGGCTGGTGGTGCCGAGCAGGCCTGACAGGAGCGAGGGGCCAAGCGAGAGCATGAAGGAGGTGGCCGTGATGCCGGGCGCGAACACGGTGATGCCGAGGGCGAGTTGGCGGCCGTTGCCGCGCGGCACGCCGGGCACCCGCACCCAGGCGCCCTTCGCGGGCGCCGCGGGACGCTTGAGGGGCATGCGCAGCACGGCAAGCACCGCGGTGAGGAGCAGCACGGCCTCGACGACGAAGACGGTGACGGTCGGCCCGGGCAGCGACTCGGAGAGCACTCCGGCCAGGAGCGGGCCGAGACCGGCACCGAAGACCATCGCGCAGGAGGCGAGTAGGGCGGCGATCCGCTTGCGCTCGGGACCAGCCACGTCGGTCACCGCGGCCATGCCGGCCGAGACGACGGCGCCGACGGCGATTCCGGTGAACAGCCGTGCCACGATCAGCGCGGCCACAGTGGTGGCGGTCGCGAAGATCAGGCAGGCGGCCAAGGCGAGCACCAGGGCGGGTAGCAGCACGGGCTTGCGCCCGAGCCGGTCGGAGACCACTCCGGACACCAGGAGCGAGCCGATGAGCCCGAGGATGTAGAACGCAAACACCACGGTCAGGGTGCCCTTGGAGAAGCCGATGTCGCGCTGCCACAGCACGTACAACGGTGTTGCCGCGTTCGAGAGGACGAAGACGGCCGTGACCGGCCAGGCGGCGAGCCATACCCACCCCAGCGGAGCGGCGGATCCTCCGCCGGGCTCCGCGGTGCCACGTCGTTGCCTCCCGCCGACGGCCTGGACGGGCGCTTTCCGGGTCTCGGACATGACTGTTCCCTCCGACTTCCTGCAGTACGACTTGAGTCGAACTTAGCATGCAGTACGATTGGAGTCGTACAAAGGAATCGAGTCGTGAGGAGCTGCCCATGTCTTCGACTGCGGGCGCCACAGCCGCCATCAAGGTGCTCCCGGCCCCTCCCGGCCTACCCGAACCGCTGCCGGAGCCGACGGTCGAGGAGTTGCGCCTGGAGACCGTTCTCGGGGCGCTCAGCGACCCCTTGCGGCTGACGATCGTCCGCAAACTCCTCCTGGAATCAGAGCAGTTCGACCACTCCTGCGGCTGGTTCGGCTTCGACCGGCCCAAGTCGTCGCTCACGCACCACTTCAAGGCGCTGCGAGAGGCGGGGGTCACGCGCCAGCGCCAGTACGGGCTCGAACGCCGCAGTCACGTACGCATCGACGACCTCAACGCCTGCTTCCCCGGCCTACTCGACCTGGTCGCGGCCTGGGCCCCAGAGGTATGACGAGGCGCCGCTTGACGAACGAAGACAGGCGGGCGGGGGCCACAGCAAGCCCCGACACCGCCGCGCCGCACGGTCACCCGCCTGCCAGAACGGCGGAAGTCAAGGGATTCGTTCATTCATGATCAGGCGGCGGCGGCCTCGGGACGCTCGACTAGCCGGCCGTTCTCGAAGCGGGCCCCAGCGCGGACGAGGGCGACCAGGTGCGGCGCGGTGACCGCGCGCCAGCGGGACTGGGCGGACTCGGCGAGCTTGAACACCATGGCGAGCGCGGCGGCCGGGCTGCCCGCGCCGCGGGTGACCTTGGTCCGGAGCTTGGCCGTGGAGAAGGTCGATTCGATCGGGTTTGTGGTGCACAGGTGGATCCAGTGCTCGGCGGGGAAGTCGTAGAACGCCAGCAGCTCCTCCGCGTCGTTGATGACCTTCGCCACCACTTTGGGCCACTTCGCCTCGTAGGTCTTCGCGAACACCTTCACGGCCTTCTCGGCATGCTCGCGGTCCTCCGCGTTGTAGATCTCCTGCAGCGCCTTCTTCGCTCCCGGCTGGGCGGACTTCGGCAGAGCATTCACGATATTCCGGATCTTATGGACCCGGCAGCGCTGATGCCGAGCGGCGGGGAACACCTCCGCCAGCGCCCGCCACAGCCCCATCGCACCGTCGCCGACGACCAGCTCCGGGTCGCGCATGCCGCGACGCCGGCAGTCGGCCAGCAGGTCCGCCCACGACTCGGTCGACTCGCGCAGCCCCTCCGCCAGCGCGATTAGCTCCTTCGTGCCGTCGATGCGCACTCCCATCAGCACCAGAACACACGAGTGGGCCTGGCTGAGGCGGACCTTGGGGTGCACGCCGTCGGCCCACACGTACACGTAGTCGCTGCCCGACAGGTCGCGCTGCTGGAAGGCGGCGTGGTCGTCGCTCCACTGCTTGGTCAGACGAGTGACGGTCGGCGCGGACAGGCCGGCGGCCGAGCCGAGGAACTGCTCCAGCGCGGGCGCGAAGTCGCCACTGGACAGGCCGTGCAGATACAGCAGCGTCAGTACCTCGCTGACCTTCGGGGACTTGCGGCACCACGGCGGGAGGACCTTGGAGGAGAACCGCTTCCGCTCGCCAGTGGCCGCGTCGACGCGGCGGTCGTTCACCCGCGGCGCGGCCACCTCGATGGCACCGGCGGCGGTGGTCACAGGGCGGGGCCGATGGCGGCCGTTGCGCACCACGAAGCGTCGCCCGTTCCCGTCGCGTTCCGCAGCCAACTCGGCTATGTACTGGTTGACTTCGGCCTCCAGAGCCGCGGCGAGCATGCGGCGGGCGCCCTCACGGACGATCTCGTCGATCAGGGAGCCGGACTCGGTCGAACCGTCGGCGTTCACTACGCTGAGCACAGGCGTGCCTCCCGACCCGTGCTGCAACGCGGGCCTACTCGGTGAGCTTGTTATCGATCACCCGGGAAGGTACGTCCTTTGCGTCCACCCCGAGGACCGATCCACAACTCCTGAGCATTGCTCGGAACGGCCTTCCGATCCTTCCTGTTCTTCATGAGGGTGAAGGTGTACTCCATAGCCGTTGGTGGTGAGAGCCCGCTACCCGGTGACCTCCTGCCGGCCTCAAGCCCTCGAACTCTGGGCGACACCGAGGCCCGTGAGGAACGATGGTGCCGCGAACGGCTCGTGCGATCTCGGCCGGGCGAGGCCTGGAACTTAGGGAGCCGCCTGGTTCGCCCGCGCCGGCGCAAACGCCCGCACGATGGGGAAGGGCAGCGTGATCTGCTGCGGAATGGACCGTGTCGGCCCGGTTGATGAAGATTGCCGCACATGAAGACGGTCTGAGGCAGCCCTACTTGGCCCGTCTGGTGCTGTCGTGGGTGAGGCTGATCCAGCTTGCCTCGGAGGGGATTCAGCGGGTTTCGCCGAGGTTGTCCAGGGCCGCGATGATGTCGGCGGGTTCGGCGCGGGCGGTGTAGTCGGAGTCGACGAAGGCCCAGTGGATCACGCCGTCGCAGGCGATGACGTAGGTGGCGGCCGTCGGCAGTGTGCGGGGGTGGCCGTTGTTGACGCACTGGAGGCCGAAGCCGAGTTTGTCGTAGGTGGCGGCGAGGTCGTCGGGGAGGTCGAAGGCGAGGCCGTACTGCTTGGCGGTGTCCGAGCCGAGGTCGCTGAGCACGTCGAAGGCGAGGCTGTGCTTCTCGGTGAGGGTGAGTGACTCGTCGGGGATCTGCGGGGAGACGCTCACGTTGGCTCCGCGATCGCGCAGCGCCGCGAACAGGGGTCCGGAGCCGCAGCCGGCGTCGAGGATCCGCCGACCGGCCACTTCTCCGGCGAGGACCAGCATCGCGGGCCGCTCGTAGTAGGCATTGATGAGGTTGGTTTCATTTCTCGGCCGTGTACGCCTCGGCGAAACTGTTGTAGTCGTTGACCTTCGGCGGATCCACAGTCACCGCGGGCAGCGAGGTCTGGCCGGTGGAGCTCGCATGCCCTTGGCGTTCGTCAGAGATCATTGTGCGGGAGACGTGTGCTGCACCAGTTCGGTTCCTGGCCGGACCCGATCGCCCTCACAACCTCGAAGATTCAACGAGCCGTTCGTCAAAGCGTCGCGACCACCGTCATGTCATGTGGGCCTCAGGAGCAGGCACGAAGCTTGTTCTTCAACCCGCCGTGTCTGCTGGGGCGTGTATCGAATGTCAGCCCCGCCCCGGTCACGCTGCTTTCGCGTCCTCACCGGCCAGAAACGGATGCAGCAGCGTGAGCAGGGCGTGCGGCCGGTGCAGCGGGATGATGTGGCCGCAGTCTTCGATGGGTGCGGTTCCTTTCGAGGGATAGTTGAGCTGGGAAGACGCTGATTGCCGTGTGGGCGGTGCCGTCGTACTTCTACCGTGGCGAGGTGGAGGTGGGGCGCCATGGTGTCGTTGCCGGAAGAGCTCCAGGCGCGGGAGGCCGCGGCTCGACAACGGGTCGAAGAGCTGCAGGCCGAGGCTGCGGAGTTGGCTGTCCGACTGGAGAAGGCACGGGCTGATCTGTCGCGGTTGGAGATCACGCGGGAGACCGTCGCCCAGGTACTGGCGGAGTTGTCGGCCGCGGAGCAAGCGCCGGAGGCAGAGGCGCGCGATGCGCCGGAACCCCGGGAAGCGCCGGCGCCTCACGGCATCGGGGTGATGGCGGTGCCGCCGTGGCGGGAGGGCCTGGTCGTTCAGGTGCTGCCGGATGTGTACCGGGACATCGTGGAGATCGTCGCTGATGCTCCAGGTCCGTTGCAGGCCAAGCAGATCGTGCCGCGGATCGGGCTGGAGGCCACCACGGCGAAGATCGAGGGGACCCGGGGGAAGCTGAAGCGTCTGGTGGTGCGGGGCTGGCTGGACGAGGAGGCGCCGGGACGGTTCACCCTCGCCCGCCACGATGGGGACGCCGACCACGTCAACTCCGGGTGACCAAGGGGCTCTTCTCCGTAGATTCGAAGGTGCCAACCGAACGAACCGTAAGAAGAGCTGAAGAAGAGCCCCAGATGGAACCCTATGACGCCTTATCCGGGCCTGGTGCCTATGCCGCCTCCCGTGGTGCCTTCGAACGCCTCGTCTCGACGCTGGCCGGCGCCCCGGCGCGGGGTATGGCCCACGACGAGCTGGAGGAACTGCTCGAACAGCAAGGACGGGAGCTGCTGCGGCAGTTGATGCAGGATCACCTCGACCTGCGGGCGAGGACGGAAGACGCGGCGGCCCGCATCAGCGCGGGGCGGGCGGCGGTGCACGGGCCGGAAGGACAGGCGCGGACCTGGCGGGAGAGCAACCACCCCCGCTGGCTGACCTGCGTGTTCGGGCCGGTGCGGGTGAACAGGATCGCCTATCGCGGCCGGGGCCTGTCCAACGTGCACCCGGCCGACGAAGCGTTGTCGCTGCCTGCTGGCCGGCACTCCCGCGGACTTGCCCGGCTCGCGGTCCTGGAAGCGGTCCGCGGCTCGTTCGACCAGGCCCAGGCCGCGATCGAGCGACGCTGCGGAAGAGTGCTGGGCAAGCGTCGTCTCGAAGAGCTGGTGGTCGCCGCGGCCGTCGACATCGCCGCCTACTACACGGTGAAGATCCCCACCCCCTGCACCCGCGAGATGCCGCTGGTCCTCCAGGTCGACGGCAAGGGCGTGGTGATGCGCCCCGAAGCCCTGCGCGAGGCCACCCGCCGGGCCGCGGCCAAGAGTGCGGCCGCCGGACGGCGCGGGCGGCTGGCTCCCGGAGAGAAGCCCAACCGCAAGCGCATGGTGACGGTGGCCTGCGTCTTCGACACCGCGCCCGCCCCGCGCCGGCCGCACGACATCGTGCATCCGCCCGGCGGCCGCAGCGAGAACCGGCCCGCAAGGCCGGGCCCGACAGCACAGCACAAATGGTGCACTGCCTCAGTGATCCATCCCCCAGAACGCGTCGTCGCCGATGCCTTCGACCAGGCCGAGGCCCGCGACCCGCAGCATCTGCGGGACTGGATCGTGCTCGTCGACGGCGCCCGCCACCAACTCGACCTGATCCAGGACGAAGCCGCCCGCCGCAGCATCCGCCTCAACGTCCTGCTCGACTTCGTCCACGTCGCCGAGTACTGCTGGACGGCCGCCCACGCCTTCCACCCGCCCGGCAGCCGCGAGGCCGAGACCTGGGCCGCGGACAAACTCACCGCGATCCTCGCCGGACACGCCGGCCGAGCCGCCGCCGAGATGACCGCCCAGGCCGCAGCCGAACAGATTCCCGCCGTCCGCCGCGAGGCAGTTACCACCTGCCACCGCTACCTCACCGGCCACCTCGACCAGCTCCACTACGACACCGCCCTCGCAGCCGGCTGGCCCATCGCCACCGGCGCCGTCGAAGGCGCATGCCGCCACCTGATCGCCGACCGCCTCGACATCACCGGCGCCCGCTGGGGACTGGACGGGGCCGAAGCCATCCTCCGACTCCGCGCACTGATCACGAACGGCGACTTCGAGGACTACTGGATCTTCCACGCGGCCCGTGAACATCAACGCCTCTACCCCAGCCCCGACCTGCAGAACTACAGCCTTACTGCTTGATCCCGACCGTCACTTCAGAGGAACCGCACCCCAGCAGAATACGGGCAACATGCTCGCCTTCTTCCACATCTGTGAGGCCACCGGCAGCGGTTGGCAGGTCGACAGTCGCTACTGGGCGGAGAAGGTCCAGCCCCACGGTGAAAGGGACCTCCAGGCGTACGCCGAGGACCGGGTGCGGGCCCTACTGTCAAGCAAGCCGCGGAGGAGGCAGAGGCGGCCCACCTGGGGCTGATCGCGGAGGTCGAGGAGGAACTGTTCAGTCGCTACAGGAACGCGGCCCCGGAGACTGAAGCCGGCGCCAAGACCGCGCTCGCCGCGTTCGAATTCGACGGCTCCGTTTCGACACCACCGGCTGGGAGTTTCACCGAGTACGACTACTGGTTCATCTACACCTGCCAGGCCATCGCCTGGACCGTGGCCCAGTACGACGCCGCGCCCCTTCGGCCTGTCCCCACACACGGCCATGCAGTACCTGCGCGCCGCCCATCCCGGACGCTACGGCCCCAGCCACCCGCAGTGAATGAACCCCCACATGGCCGAGACTAAGCTCCCCGACCCTAATCAGGACCCAGGTACGGGGCCCACCTCCAGGTCGGCCCGGCTATTTCCCGAGCCTGTGGCGCCGTCTGCACCAGACCCGGGCCATGGTCAGCCACCACCGACTTCGCGGCAACCCACAACCGCCGCGCCTGCGGCCCTGGGAACGCCACCGACCGATCCCACCGATCACTGATCCTCAAGATCTCCGGATGTAGTACCGGTACGGTGTCGAGAGGCGATCGTGTCGGCCGAGTTTCCCGTAGCTCGGGGAATGTACCCGAACCCGTAGGGATCTACTTAGTTTTACGGATGTCGGCTGACCACGGCCTCAACGATGGTGAGTTCCACCCGGCGGGACGCCGTCTTCGGCGCCCGGGGCACTTCAGGGAGGAACTCGTGCTTGACGCTCTCGCCGAGGCATTCGCGGACGAGCAGCACTACGCTCCTCTCGCGGCGATAGCGGACCCGGGCCTGCGCTTCGCGCCCAGCCGGGTGCCGGCCGGCGGGTGGGGAACGGACCAGGAGATCACCCGAATGTCGTGCCTGAGGGAAGCCGGTCTGCACGCCGGACTCGCCGGGCCGGCGTACTTCCTCGCCGACCACGCCGAACTGGCCGGTGGCGAGACCCGCCGCCACGACGCGGTCCGGACCGCCACCGGCCTGCTGAAGTACGCCATCCCGCACACTCATGGCGTCCTCTTCCTCGGCAAAGGTTCGCACCGCTTCAGCGCCGATTTGTACCAGCGGAGGGGCCGGGGCGCTGATTGGCACTGCACCGCGTCCTGCGCGCTCCGGGTGACGAGCTGTTCACCTTGAACAGCGTCGCGCAGCCCCCGCTGCCGCTGTCATGACGTCAGAACGCCCGATTCGCCACACACAGAAAGAGCAGGTGATCGCATATGAAACGGACGTGGCGGATTGCGGGACGGGCGAAGGGCGAGTGGCTGTGAGTCCGGTGATCGCAGATCGGTGGAGGTCGGCCGTCCGGCCGGGGGTGGACGGCCGCCTCCGGGACATCCTCTGGCCCGCGTCCTTCCCGAATGCGCCCCGGGCCCGTGTCTATGCGCACGCGCTTGCCGCGCTGGTGGTCGTCACGGCGGTGTGCGCGACGTTCAGCGGCTTCTACTGGGCTGACGACCCCCAGGTCAGCGAGTACCGCGCGGGCCTGCGAGGGGTGACGCTGGCGATGGCAGTGCCAGCGCTGGGGATGGCAGTTCCGCTGCTGCTGATGTGCGTCCTGCTGGCCGGCGCCCTGCGGACCTGGCCCAGGGCGCCGCACCGGGCGCTGCCCGCTGTGGCCTGGACAGCGATGGTCGCGACCTTCCTGTGGTGGTCGTGGTGGCGTGACGGGCATGGAAACATGGGCGTGGCGGTGCTTCTTGTCCTGACGTGCGCCCTGCTCGCCCGGATTCTGCTGGCTGGCGGGGTGCAGTATCCGGTGCTGGCAGCCGTGGCCTGGATGTCATCGGCGCTCATGACCTTCCTGGTGCTGCTGTTCACCTCGTTGACGAACGACAGCGACTACTGCACGGCGAACGAGGCCGTGCATCCGGTGTCGGCGAATGTGGTGCTCCTGTGCGTGTTGGCGGCACTGGCCGCCGGATCCTTGGCGGGGTGGGTCGCGTGGCTGCTCTCGCGTCGCAGGGCGCGGCCGTTGGTGCTGTACGCAATATGGCTCGCCACGATCGCCGCGACAGTCGTACTGACCCTGGCACCGCCGCTCCATGCGGCTCAGACCTGCGGCCCGTCCGGGATCGGCTGAGCTTGTTCTTTTTCTTCCGGCCTCGAATGGCGTCTCGAACTGGGTTGCTCACCTGGGGATTCTTCACGGCAGTGGACTCAGCCGCGGACACAGCCACCGCCTCGACCAACTCCTCCCGCGCGATCACCCGCCAGTCCAGCTCGATCTCCGCAGCCTCCAACACCCCGGCCAGCCGAGCGACTTCCTCCCGCAGACCCTCCACCCGCACACGGGCAGCCGCCTCCCGCTCCTCCAGCATTCCCAGCACCGACGCCAGCGCGCACTCCTCGGCCATGAAGCGAACACACGACGCCGCATCCCTGCCTCACCCCGAGCGACACCATGCCTGACCAGCAGAAATCATGGATGCCTACTCGACGTCACCACCGACTACGGGCCAGAGGCACTCGTCTGACAGACCCCACGCCAGTCGAATACGGCCTTGGATGCCGGTGTCTCCGATAAGAATGCCGCTGAGGGCAGCGGCGTCGATAGAGTGCCGTCATGCCGTATTGGCCGACGGCGCTCCAACTCGGCGGGCGCCCGACGACGGGCACGGGACCCCGGGAAGCGGTCCGACAGTTTTCCAGCCCTACGAAGCTGGCGTGAACTCGCGTGGCAGGGGGCCGACTTCACCTAGGGAGCAGTGCAGACATGCCGAAGGGGTATGCCCAGTGGGGGAACGTTCTCTTCTGTCAATCCCCTCGGACTGTGGAGATCTTCTAAGCGGCCAGCTCCAAGGCGGAGTTGGCTCGGTGGTCGTGTTCGTAGTCGATCGGACTCCGGTAACCGCACACGCTGTGTAGTCGGTGTGTGTTGTAGAAGGCGGTGATCCAGGTCGCGATCCTCAGGCGGGCCTCGGTGCGGGTGGCGAAGGTGTGCCGATGGACGTACTCGACCTTGAGTACGCTGTTGAACGCCTCGCTGACGGCGTTGTCGAAACACGACCCGACCCGGCCCATGGACTGCGTCACGCCCAGACGCCGGCAGGCCCAGCGGAAGCGCCGGGACACATATTCGCTGCCCCTGTCGCTGTGGAAGATGACGCCCTTGACGTCGCCGCCACGGGTGGCCGCGGCCATGTTCAAGGACGCAACGACGAGTTCTGCGTCGTGACGTGCACCCATCGCGTAGCCGAGCAGGCGGCGCGAGAACAGGTCGATGACGGTGGCCAGATACAGCTTGCCCTCACCGGTGGCGATCTCCGTCATGTCGCCACACCACACCTGATCTGGAGCGTCGGCGGTGAAGTCGCGGCGGACAAAGTCCGCGAACGCGGGCCGTTTGCCGGGGCGGGTCAGCCCGCCCCGTCGGCGGATCTTCCGTCCGGCCAGGCCGAGTTCGGCCATGAGACGCGCGACGGTGTTCACCGAGACGCGCCAGCCGGCGCGGATCAGGAGGAGCCAGACCTTCGGAGAACCGTAGGTGCCGCCGGACTTCTCGAAGATCTGTCGGATCGCGTCGGCCAACTGTCCTCGCCGCACTTCACGAGCGGTGGTGGGCTTGTCGCGCCACTTGTAGAACCAGGACTCCGACACTCCCAGAACCCGGCAGGCCAGGCGGTGCGGGACGTGGTGCTCGGCCCTCTGGTTACCGATGAACGCGGCCAGGGCGGCCGGGTCCGTTCCGGTCACTTCACCCAGAGGACCATGCATCGCTTGAGGACATCACGCTCCATCTCCAGCTCGCGGATCCGCTTGTTCTTCTCCGCCGCATCCCGCCGCAGCCGCTCCAACTCGGCCCGCTCGGCTTCGCGCAGCCGCCCGCCCGGTGCGGGCTCGGCAGGCTGGTCGGACGACGCCGACCCGTTGCGCCGCCACCGTGACACCCAGCTGTGTAGCGTGCCGGAATGCACACCGAGCTCCTCGGCGACCTCCGGGATCGGCCTGCCCGTCTCGATCACAATGCGTACAGCACCCTCACGAAACTCAGGCGTGTACGTGCGTTGCTTGGACCCCATGAACCCCAACTTCCCCTGCAATCACGGACTCCACGCTAAGAGGGGAGGGACAGCCCGGCCGATGAGGGACACGGCCGATGAGAGCTCCCCCAGCATGCCACTGCCCCAGGCAACTCAACAACGAGCGTTGCCTCCAGGCCGTCGGGCAGTTCCCTGCCCGACGCCGCGGACGGGAGCTTGCCGATGCCCCACACGGCAATCAGCGTCTTCCCAGCTCAACTATCCCTCGAAAGGAACCGCACCCAACTCCGACTTACCCGACCGATGACCGCCGACCTCCGCCGCCCCTGGGAGAAGCCGACCGAGCCCGGCCGTCTCATCCCGGCCCAGATCCGCAGGGGGTTCAGAAACCTCCGCCCACAGCTTGCAAACCCGGCTCGTGCCCCGAAACCCAACCGGCCCGGTCCCGGACGCCCGCTCAGCTGGAAGAACGGGCATCGCGCCACGCGCTACGAAGTGGGCAAGACGGCCAGACGCGCAGGCGCCATCGCCGAACGCAACCAGGTCAGACCCTGAAGAACAAGCCAGGCGAGAGCGGGCAACGTTCGTCGACGGTTTTGGACAGCACTGAGCGATCAGTCAGCTCGAAAATGTCGATGAGACCTGGCAACGCCGGCGCTCGACCGGGAGGGACGGCGCCGAACGCTCGTACGGGTCCGTGCGAGGATCGCGACGTGAACGATCTGCACTTCCGCCTTGCCGGCGTCGCCGACCTCGCCACTCTCGTTCGTCTGCGCGACGACGCTGCCCGCTGGATGCTCGCCCAGGGAATCACCGGCCAGTGGCAGCCCGGCCAACTGGACGAGGAGCACTTCCGTAAGACCATGGCGAATGGTGAGGTCTGGCTCGCCCAGGCCGACGGCCGGGTGATCGGAGCCTGGGAACTGTGGTGGGAAGACGAGGATGCCTGGGGACCGCAGCCGCCGGTGGCCGGCTACGTGCATCGGCTGATGGTGGACCGCAGCAGGGCCACGCCGGGGACGGGGCGTTTTCTGCTGCGTGCTGCGGAGCGCCGCGTTGCTGCGGAGGGGCGGGCGTTCGTGCGTCTGGACTGCCTGGCTGGCAACGCGCGCCTGAACACCTACTACCTGAACGCCGGTTACCGGGTCGTCGGCCAGAAAGCAGATAAGCCGCAGCCGGGCGGTGTACCCAAGTCGTTCACGCTCCTGGAGAAAACCTGCGGGCCGACAGCGGGCGGCTGAGCGGACGTGGCCAGGGGACACGTCGGGCGGATCCGCCTGGGGAAATGAGCGGCGGGGTCCCCCTGGTACGCGGTACGGTGCGCCGATGTCAGCGATCAAGAAGTTCCAAGTCACCTTTGACTGCGCAGAACCTGAGCGCCTCGCTCGCTTCTGGTGCGAAGTGTTGGGGTACGTCACCCCGCCGCCACCGGAGGGGTACACCACCTGGGACGATTTCAACCGCACCCTGCCCCCTGAGAAGCAGGGATCATGGTTCGCCTGCAGTGATCCCTCAGGTGTGGGCCCGCGCCTGTACTTCCAGCGCGTTCCCGAGGGGAAGATCGTCAAGAATCGGGTCCATCTCGACGTCCGGGTCGGCACCGGGCTTGTGGGGGACGAGCGCCTCGCCACGCTCGAAGCCGAGTGCGCACGACTGGTCGCGCTCGGCGCGACCCATGTGCAAACGCTGTACGCCGATGAGGAAAACGAGTCGTGCATCCCGATGCTGGACATCGAGGGCAACGAGTTCTGTATCGACTGAACGCTCTCCGAGCCGGGGAGGTGGGGAGCCGCCTCCCTCGGGCCTCTCTGGTCCCGCATGGGGAGGGAGTTAGCTCATGAGGGCGAGGTGGTGCATCCGGGCGATGCCGAGCAGGATCTTCCATGCCTTCATCCGCGCGAAGACGTGCTCAACGCGTGTCCGGACCTTGCAGTGGGAGACGTGGCTCTGACCGGGTCGCTCGGACGGCGATCCGCCGGGATTCCTGGTGGGAAGGGTTGTCGGTCCGGGCTTTGGCGTGCAGGTACAGGGTGCACCGGCGGTTGGTGCGCGAGGTGTTGTGCTCGTCGTGGCCGTCCTCGCGGAAGGGGCTGGCGCGTCATGCTTCCGCGCTCGGCTCGTCTCGAACGAAAGCTTCAGGAAAGCGCACGTGTTCCGGCGGACCTGGCCAGGTGCTGCCGCAACCTCACGGTTTCGAGGGTGCCGAGGAGGCCGGCCGGTCGCCTCGACACTCGCGCCATGCAGACCTGAGGACTTCGAGCTCGGTGCGGGGGAAGTGCTCACCCCACTTGCCGCGTTATGGGCTTTCGCCGTACTCCCTCACGACCTCGTCGAAGCAACGAATCACCGCTCGGGCAACGACGTCGATGTCCTGCCGGGTGGACCAGATCTCGGAACCCGTGTTGTCGTGGGCACTACCGTGGGCCAGCTCCAGCAGGCGGATCCACACGTTGGTGCCTTCACGGTAGAAGATCCATCGGAAGGCGGTGGGCTCGGCCTCGAACTGCGCCCGACATTCGGTCTCGCCGACGACCAGACGTGTTAATGCCGTCAAGAACTCTTCGGGGGCAGCGGTGATATAGGAGGCCGTGACTTCAGCTTCCGCGTGGCGGTCGCTCACGATGCAGTGGGCCCAACCCTGTCCGGACAGGACCCAGTCGAGTCGCAGGAGGGCCATTCTCGTTCCCCTCCTTCGGTCGAGGGTTCCCTGCGCTGATCTCCAAGGGTCCCTGAAATACATCAGAGTTTGCGGCATGGCGAGACTGATGACGAGCGGATTCTCAGGCACTGGCCGCCGCTCGACGATCGGGCAGACGCCCGGGGCGGCGGCGTGGCCGGCGAGATGTATCAAGGCGGCGTGCGGGTCCATACCGAAGGCCGCGGCAACGAGCTTGGGGGCCTTGGTCTTCAGCAGGCCGACGAGCCGGGTGCCGCGAATCATGCGGGGTGGCAAGCCGCAGTCGTCAAGAACGCAGGAATGACAGGCAGTTGAGGCCGGGCTCCGCCCGGCCTCGGTTCCCTTGGTGACGATGACGTGCGGGTTGTCCGTCCGTTGCGCCTCACGCGGGATAGGGCCGTTTCCTCAGCCGGTCCGTATGGGCCTGCTGGTCGACAGCAACATCATCGAGACCGGAAGAGACTCGTACTGCCTTGCCCAGACACGCCCAACCGAAATTCTCCGCGAGATAGGCCCCCACCAAGCGGCCCCGGGGCTGACTCCGTCATCACTCCATCGCGCGTACGGAGCCTCGAAGCAGGGGCGCGGAACGGCGAAGACCAGATGCCCTCCGGGTACCAGGACTTGCCGCACGGCGCCGACCCTGCGGTCATCCACTCCACACTGCCAGTCGCAACAGTGGCCGGGGAACAGCCGTCGTCCACGGCATAACGTGCGCCGGTCGCGATGGTCTGCCCGGCGGCCCGAGCTGTGGCCGATCATGCGCGGTGACGGGTCGCTACCGGTCACGGACCCCCGTGACCGGCCAGCGCGCGGGTGATCAGCCTCTCCCCACACCCAAGATCCTGGATGCGCTGACCATGTAGGTCCGCAGGAAGCCGGTCGAAGAGAACATCGCGAGCGAACTCGTCCATCGCAGAGCCGGTCCGCACCCGCTCGGCATACCAATCACCCGAATGAACCACAGCATTGAAGCAGAGCAGGCACCGAACGCTCCGGGGGGCCACCCCACTCTGTCCACCGGGGCCGCGGCCACTACACACAGCCGAAGCCAAGTATGCGTGCCGCGGTAGTGAAGCCATCAGAAGAGAACCCGAAGGGGTGTTCCGGCACTCCACGCGGCGATGTCCTCGACTGCATCTCGGTAGAAGACCTCGTACAGATCCCGGCTCACGTAACCGATGTGCGGGGTGACCACGGCGTTGGGCAGGGAACGCAGAGGGTGGTCGGAAGGGAGGGGTTCTCGGTCGAAGACGTCCAGCGCCGCCGAGGCGATTCTCTTCTCGGCCAACGCCTTGATCAGCGCCGTCTCGTCCACGACGGGCCCGCGTGAGGTGTTCACCAGAATCGCCGTCGACTTCATGAGGCCCAGTTCGTGCTCGCCCACCAGGCCCCGGGTGCGCTGGCTGAGTACGACATGAATGCTCAGCACGTCGGAGTGCGTGAACAACTCGTCTCGCGAAACAGAAACCGCTCCCTTCGCCTCGGCGTCCGCAGGCGTCAGGTTCTGGCTCCAGGCAATGGTCCGCATGCCGAAAGCACGCCCGATCTCCGCCACCGAGGTCCCCAGTCGGCCGAGCCCCAGGACTCCGAGAGTGGCCCCTCTCAGGCTCGCTCCCAGGCCCTCCTGCCAGCCACCTCGGCGTACTGAGTCCACTTGCTGCGGGATCAGACGTGCCGCGGAGAGGATGAGCCCCCAGGTGAGTTCGACCGTCGGATACGAGAAATAGCCCGTACCGCAGACGGTGACGCCCAGACGGCGCGCCGCGCCCAGGTCGACCGCCGCGTTCACGGGACCGGTGGTGACGAGCAACCTCAGACGTGGCAGCTCACTCAGGGTCGAGGACGGAAAGGGAGTCCGCTCCCGCATGGCCACCACCACGTCGTACTCGGCCAGTGCCGCCACAACCGCCTTCTCGTCGTCGAAGGCCTCGGTGAATACATGCACCTCGGCGTGGAGCGAATCCCAGTCGGCCAGGCCCAGCGCCACGCTCTGATAGTCGTCCAGGATCGCGATCCTCATGGGTAATCCTCTCGCTCTCGGCAATCGAGCCGACAGCCCGGGCCGCTGCGCGGGCTGGGGCGGAACTTTCGTCCGTCTCAGGTTTGCACCTGCCCCATCACCCCCCGAGCAGCCTGACCGCCCCATACCACAATGGACCCCGGTTGAGCCGGTCCGGATAGAGCGCCGCCATCCGGTCGTAGAACTCGCGGGCCGTAGGTTTGTCGTCGAGCAGCCGGATGGCGTCCACCAGGTACTGCCGGGTCTGGTCGAGAATGGCGGGATCGTCTGCGAGTTGCTTGTTCTTGTGGCCCGCCACGATGGCACGCGGTTCTAGCGCGGCGACGCGGTCGATGGCGGTGAGCCATGCCTGGAGACCGCCGTCGCCGCCTTCGAGGATGTACTGGTGTACGCCGTTGTAGGCGACGTCGCCGGCCACCACGAGGCCGATGGACGGTACGTGCAGAACGGATGTCTCGTCGCTGTCCGTGTGCCCGACCTCGACGGCCTGGATCAGGTCCTGCTCCAGCAGGAAGCCGTCGGCGGGAACGGGACGGGCCACCACAGGGCTGTCGGGAATCAGCCCGGGAAAACGCCTGTCCCACATCTCCGCACGCCCCTGGGTGGCCTCCCGCCGCATGACCTCGATGGTGCCGCGGGTCGCGTAGACCGTGACATCACCGAACCGTTTCAGGAGCTCCGCCATGCCGAACCAGTGATCGCCGTCCCCATGGGTGTTGTAGATGTGGGTCAGGCGCTTTCCGGACCGCTCCACCCAGTCGCCCACCTTCTCGGTCTGCTCATGGGTGAAAGGCGGATCGACCAGCACGCCGTCGACCTCACCGAAGATCAGCGTCGACGTCAGCGGCGAGGACACCAGCCGGTCACCCTCCGGCAGGCGTTCCTCGCCGGCGCGGGGCGCTCCGTCCGACACAAAGGTCTCGTACGCCAGAGTGCTGGGCGTGCCTGCGGTCATGAGGGTGCCTCCCTAGAGATGCAGCGTGAGGCCCGCGCGGCTGGCGTAGCCGTCGTGGCGCAGGGCCTCCTCACAGCGTGGGAAGGCAGTTCGATCACAATCGTCAGCGGGCCTCGCCGGAGTCGTGTCGGATGAAGTGCACACAGTGCCCCATCTTCCGGACGTGCGGCAGGTGGCGCATCACGAGAACCTCGTAGTCTCGCCGCACGGGCGCAACTACGTGCCGAATGCGGTTGTACGCGTTAGCCGGACGAACAAGCGGAGGATGCGGCCCGCTCACCGGATGGCGCCTGCGTCACTGCTGCTGAATCATCGCGAGTGTCGGCTGCACGCTGAGGAGGGCGGTAACGTCCGTGGCGTGCTGGACGGTCCTGATGTGGCGGTGACTCTGCGAGGCGGAGTGCGTACTCGTTTCCACGCCTGGGAGTTCGTGTGCTGGTTCGCTGACGCATGGGTGGGCCGTCCGGTGGAGCCGGAGGATGGTTGCACCGCTGACGAGTTGGCGGCAGCGGAGGCCGATCTGGGCTTTGAGCTCCCGGCCGCATTGAGCGAGGGATATGCGCTCTTCGGCCGCCGGGACGACCTGATCCGGCAGCAGGACCCTCTGGTCAATCCATCTGGCCTTTATGTCGATGATGCCTTGGACGGCGTCCTGGTCTTCCGTCGAGAGAACCAGGACTGCGCCTTATGGGGCATCCCCCTGACCCAGATCGAGCAGGACGATCCACCGGTGGTGGTGGAATCGCATCAGGGCTGGGTTCCCTTTCTCGATCGGATGTCCCGGGCATGGGTCGAGTTGGTGCTGAGTGAGTCGCTCTTCGCGGCGGGCAACGTCTATGACGCCTGCGAGCTGCCCGACGCGCTGATGCCGGATCTCCACGCCCGGTATGCCCGGGTCGCTCTGCCCGACCATCCGATGTGGGCGAGCGAGGACGACTCACCGATGCGCTGGTATGCGGCCCCCGGCCGAGTGATTCGGCGGGATGGCCTTCAGGACCAGTCCTGGATCCACGCGCGCGGGCGCACGGCTTCCGATCTGGAGACCATCCGTGAACAGCTCCCAGGCCCTTGGGTCGGCTGAAGTCACATGAAGTCACACCCACCGGGCAGCCGAGGAGCTCGTTGAACAGGTTCCGCAGGGCAACGGCGTTCACCAGCCCATGCTCGGCGCCGCCCGCCTGCTCGACCTCGCGCGGGTCCGGTGATCTGACGGCGGCAGCGGGCTCAGCTCAGCGTCAAGTGCACCAGGTCGATCTCCGCTTCGCGGGCCCGGGCGAAACACTTGCTCTTCCCCACGACGACGAAGCCGCACTTCTCCAGCACGCGGATGGAGCCGGCATTGTCGGCGGCGGCGTCGGCGTGCAGCGGCCGCGAGGGCTCCAGCTTGACCAGTTCGGCAAGGGCTGCGGTGGCGATGCCCTGGCCCCAATGTGCTCGCCCGACGACGTACGTGACCTCACGCTCCGACGGCGGACCGAAGACAGCGGCGTGCCCTGTCACAACGCCGTCGGCGACAATGGTTCGCAAGATCACTGACGGGTCCGAGCGTACCTTTGTCCAGTGCTGGTCGAAGTGGCCGCGGTCGTAGTGATACTTCCTGGTCACGGCTGCCATCTGCTGCAACCTGGCATCCGTCAGATGCTGCCAGAAGATCGGCAGGTCGCTGTCCTCAAGCTCGCGCAGAGAAATGCCCATAGGTGCAGTCTCACTCTCCACAAGATCGGTACGCGGATCGCCGGCCCAGACTAGGGCTTGTCGCTGCGATCTTGGATATCGAGGTCGGGTCTGTCTGGCGACCGCTTAGGATCAGCCCATGATCGCTGACCTGCAGTGCGTGGTGCTGGACTGTTCCGAGCCGACGCAACTTGCCGAGTTCTACCAGGCGCTGCTCGGTGGGGCTGTCAACCAGGAGGATCGGCGATGGGCCCTGAGCGACGGCTGGGCGACCTTGCACACGCCGTCCGGACTCGTTCTCGCCTTCCAAAGGGTGGCTGACTACGTGGCGCCGCAGTGGCCCGACTCGACCCGGCCTCAGCAGTTCCATCTGGACTTCGGTGTCGCTGAGCTGGACCGAGCCCAGGAACAGGTACTGGCCTCGGGGGCGCGGATGCTGGATGACGGTTCCGGTGGACGAAGCTGGCGTGTCTATGCCGATCCGGCAGGGCATCCGTTCTGCCTGGTGCGGCACTGAGGAGAGGTAACAGGCCGCGGGCGCGTCGGCGCACGATCACGAGCGGAGCCAGATGAGGAGGGTGGCGGCGGTCACCGTGCCGAGGTAGACATACCCGCGCTTGATGCCCCTATGGATCGTCAAGCCGCGATGGTGCAGGGCTCTGCTGCGCGTCAGCCACCGCCGGATCAAGAACAGCCGCTTGGCCGCGGCCGGCACGTGCACCGACGGGCGCACGCAGGCGCCGCGGGGCTGTGGACGGGCATCAGGATTACACGCATCATCCTGATTCTGGAAGTCGTGAATCATCCAGACGTGGAGTGCTGCGCCGCGACCGGATCGGCGTGGCGACGGCCCATTTGTATGATGGGAATCGTCTTGATGTGGGAGTGGCGTAGGCCGCTCCTCGAAGGGAGTCCGGCAGGGGGCATTCGCAGGCGGAGAAGGCGGCGACCCTTGAGCGGGTGCTGCGCATCGCGTCCCGCAAGATCCGCGAGGACGGCATGTCACGCCCCGGTGTCGCCGAGATCATGCAGGAGGCGGGGCTGACCCGCGGCGGCTTCTACAAGCACTTCGCCTCCCGCGAAGACCTGATCGCCCAGGCCGCCACGGCGGCCCTGCCGGAGGGCTCGGCGCAGATCGAGGACCTCGCGGGCAGGAGCGAGCAGGGCCGGCGCACCGGCCTCATCGACACCTACCTCTCCAAGGAACACCGCGATTCCCCCGGCATCGGCTGCGCCCTGGTCACCCTCGGCGCCGCTGCCGGCCGTGGCGACCAATCCCTCAAGGAGGCGTACGAGAAGTGGGTGCGCGGCTATCTCACCCGATTCGGCGGCGACGGTTCCGAGGAGGCCCGCGCCGAGGCCATGCTCACCCTCAGCGCCCTCGTCGGCGCCACCCTCCTCTCCAGGGCCGTCGCCGACCCCGCGCTCGCCGACGAGTTGCTGGAGACGGTGGCTCAGCAGCTGGAGCAGCGGTAGTCGCCGCTTCCCTCATCGCAGCACCCCGCGACCCCGCCTGCTCGCGAGGGAGGCCCGCACCGCGTCGGTGTCCGGCGGTGTCTGAACGTACGCCGGAGGCTGGAGAGACGGCGCGGAACTCCTCCTCGCCGCCGCCACTCAGCTTGTCGTTTGATGTCCGGCAGTCAGCGCCAACAGCCTGGGCATTCGTGCAACCGTCGCTATCACTCGGCCGCGAGTACCAGGTCGTGGACCATGAAGTGGAGTTGCACGTCGTCCGTCGACTCCACCCACAGTCCCTCGGCGTCGAGCACGGAGGCTGCGACCATCCGTGCCTCAGCGACGAGTTCGGGGTGGTTGTTGAAGCCTGGCCAGGGAAGGACGGGGTAGTCGTTCTCCTCGCCGAACTGGCGCACCCGCTCGATGTCGCCCAGGGCGGCGTGCGGGAGTGACGCGTTCGCCCAGGACCACAGCCAGGTCTGCTGGGCGACGCTGACGCTTCCGATCACCGTGAGTCGGCCGGTGAGGAACACCTCTCCGTCCCGCGACCACGTGATGTGAGCGTCGTCCATCGACCAGTCGTATTGCACGTCTCCTGACAGGCCGAAGCGCTCGACCATTGCGACCTGTCGCGAGCGGGCACGCTCCCGAGCCGCGAGCACGACCGCCTCCCAGCCGGAGTGGTCATGCTTCGAGCGGTCGTCCATGTCGCCTCCTCGTGCGGAACTGTCGGCAAGATCCTGCCACCCCGGCCTGCGCATGCGACGTGGTCGGGTCCGGCCGGCCAGCCGCCGCCGCCGTTCGCGGAACTCATGCCGGTGAGTATGCCGCGACGATCCAACACCGGCGAGGAAACCGCTCTACGAGCACGCGGACTTCACTCCGTACTACCTCGCGCAAGCCGCCTGACACAGGTGCCCACCCTGGCGCTCCGCAGCGGAGCGCCTCGGGGCGCCGTACTGCCCTGTCCGGGGCTTCCCACGGCGCGTATCGAGTCACGGATGGAACCGCCACCGGCCTTCGGAAATGACATCCACCTTGCCGTCCCGGACGCGAACGGCCGTCTCGTCGTCGATGAAGTAGATCGGGAAGTCCGCCCGTGCAGAGATGCGATCAGCCCAGGCGTCGTCCCGCTCGGGGAAATCCGGTGAGTACAGGTGGGGCTTGAGATACCAGTCGAAGAGGCCGAACGGCGGCTCCACGGTCGTCGCGCCGAGCACATGGAGGTCCGCGGTGTCCCCGATGACGTCGGCGGAGTGTCCGGTGAGATGACGGCTGAAGATCATTGATCCGGCGCTGACCCCCACATAGACCCGGCTCTCCAGCGCCTCCAGGAAGCCGTCGGCCAGGCCGTTGCCGGTGATGCTGCGCGCGAGGTGGTAGTGGCTGCCGCCCTCGACATAGATGACGTCGGCGTGGAGCAGCCGGTCGAGCACCATCTGGCGGGGCAGGCCATTCAGCTCCAGTACGTCGAACTCCCGCCAGCCGAGGCCGTGCAGCCGGTTCATGTCCGCGACGAACCACCCGTGGTCCCCGGGCTCCGCGACTGATGCCGTGGGAACGTACACGACGTTCGCCGATCCGAATGGCCTGCCCAGCATGTCCCGCAGCGCATCCCGCAGCGTCTCGTTACGCAGGCCACTCGCCGTCAGCAGAAAGTTCATCGGGCGAGCCAAGCACGACTCACGGGCCCGCGCAACGAACCCGAGATCCACCACGAACGGCCCGTAACCCGCCGCAGTGAGAAGACCCGCAGCTCGTTGTGAGATCGGAGTGGATCTCCCGCGTGACCGGGGCACCCTGGAACCGACGGCATCCGGGTGACCGTCCTGTGTCACCGGCCCGAATGGAGGGCGGCCGGCCTCGGGAGCCCAACGTGGCAAGCAGCGGCGGTGATCCCGCCTCCTGGCGGGCCACCTGTCGCACACCCCAGGGACCTTGGTGACGTCCGTACGGATCAGGCCGGCTCGCCGGTCCACGGCCATGCGCCCTCGCGGCCGGCCTCGATGAGGCCGACCATCCGGAACGCGGCGTCCGTGAGGCCGCCGAAGGTGTGCCTGTGGGGGCCCGTTGGGCCGTGGGCGGGCCGGTATCCCGCAAGGTTCCAGGTGTAGACAGGGATATCGGCCGGGACCGGTTCGGCCGGTCCTCCGGGGCCGTAGGGGGCGGCCTGCTCGTCGGTGACGATCAGGACCCGGTCGTGCTCCCGGTAATGGGTCCGTACCGCCTTCGTGGTGTGGGTGCCTCCGAGACTGTGGAACCGTTTCAGTACCTCGAGCACCGGCTCGCCCGGCTCGAACGGCACCTCCGCGCTGCTCCAGCCGAACTCCACCAGATCCGCCTGCTCAGCTCGCATGGCCAGCGCCGTGCCGAACACGGCCGCCGCGTCCGCCCGGGTCAGCTTGGACCCCGCGGAGACGGTGTCACAGAACATGGAGCCGGACCGGTCCACCAGGATCAGGGTCCGGCCGGCCAGGGACGGTACGTTGGCCAGCGAGTGACCTAGTGCCCTTTCCAGCGCGGCCGCCCAGCGCCGCGACGGCGCGTGCTGATGGGCGGCCAGGTAGCGGAAGGGGAACTGCCGGGACCGCGCCACCTCGGTGGCATCCGAAAGCCGAGCGGCGACCTGGGCCGCTACCTCGGCCGAGACCCTCGCCTCGTCGAAGTTCCGCAGGTTCCGCAGGAGCGCCATCGGCCCCATCGTGGGAATCATGGCCTCCCACACAGCGGCGTCCATCGGTCCCTGGAGCCAACCCGCCAGGGCCTCCCACGTCATCCCCGCCGCGGCCAGCCGCTCGGAGCCGCCCGGCCCGGTCACCAGCGCCCGCCGCTCGTCCGCAGCCGACTCCAGCAGTGCCCGGTGGGCGGTCAGCAGGTGGTCGGAGGCAGGCGGAACCGCCTGCTCCGGGTGGTGGCGACGGTCCAGGGCATACCGGAAGAGCGCACCCTGCCAGGGCTTGCCCGGGTCGGGGGAGGCATGCACCAGGTTGAGGACGTCGCCGAAGCGCAGACCCTTGGACGCGGTGTCGTACTTGAGCAGGGACCGAGAGGTGTACAGACGGCGTACGCCGTCGGCGATGCCCCGCTTCACCGGCTGCGGCACGTTGCGCCCGTACGCCGAGATCCAGTGGGCGAGCAGTTCGCCGGGCTCGTCGGCGCGCTGGAGCACCGAGTCGATCACGGACCGGTTGGACGGGCCGCCGGACTCCCCGGCCTCAAGTCGGGCCCGCACGTATGCGGCGGCGCCCACCAGGGACGCCGTGCGCATGTTGCCCTCGCCGCGGAGCCAGCGGAGCAGTCCGGCCGTCCACACGGGATCCTGGAGGGCGAGTTCACCGACGAGACGGGCGTACCGGTCGTCCCGCTCCGCACCGCTCTCGTAAAAGGTCGCCTGGGAGACGAAGTTGCCGACCGCGAGGAGGAAGAGCTCCTCACGAGGCTCCCGGACGAAGGCCTGGCCGCCCTCGTAGGTGCGCAGGTCCGGCCAGGGGGACCCGTGATCGGGCCGTGGTAGGGGCAGGGAGCGGGCGGCCGCCGAGACGTGCGGGGCCACGAGCATCTCGGACCAGATCTTGGAGACGCGTGGGGTGTAACGAGGCAGCGAATCCCCCCGGATTCAAAGGACTGGACGGCCCCGGCCAAAAGGTCCGACGGGGCGAAGACGCCCGCGCCTGCCGAGATCAAAGGAGGCGGCGGCGTCACTTGGTTGTCAGAAGGAAGTAGCCGCAGCCGAGCGCATCGGAGGCGCGGTCGCGATGCCAACGTACAAGTGCCACGGGGTCGCGCACCAACGATTTATTCGGTGCCGTTCCAGGCTGTCAGGCGTGTGATCGTTCTGTGGACCTCCGACCGCGCCGGGCGGGGCTTCGGCGATCGGCCCGTACACGGCGTCGCCGGCGGCTGCACGGCCGCCGATCAGGGCGATCACAGTGGCGATCAGTTCCACGCCGGCCCGCCCGGCCCGGAACCGTTCGGACCCGGATCTGCCTGGAGCGCACCTTCACCGCATGGCGGCATCTGCCCCACAACCGCACCGCACATGTGCGAACTGGCGCCCGCCCTGCGGGAGATGTGCAGCAGACCCCGAACGACCTACGCGAGCACTGCCGGTGGTGGTCCGGCAGCACACGCGAACTGGACGCGCTGCTGTCGCACACGGGTTCAGCCCCGCCACCCCTGAGCAGTCTTCAGGAGCGCGGCGAGTCCGTCGGTGTAGATGCCGTGGAAGAGCTCCTCGGCATCGGCGTCGCTGACGCCCACGGGGGTGAACGAACCGGACCATTCGACGCGAGCGGCGGCAGTTTGGCCGGGGACAGGATGCACGCTCAGGGTGGAGAGGTAGCCGGTCACGGGGAAGGGCGCCTGCTCGATGGCGTACGAGTAGCTGCGCGCGGTGTGGTCGAAGGCCTGGAGGCGTTCGACGATCACGCCGCCGTCCTGGTTGGTCAGGCGGCGTACGCGTCCGCCCTCGCTCAGTTCGCTCTCGGGGATGTAGGGAAGCCAGTCCGGCAGGGAGCCGAAGCCGCCGATGAGCTGCCAGATGCGGTCGGGGCTTTCCGGGACGTCGATGAATGCGGTGGTGGAAGCCATGGAAGAGCCTGCCGAAAGCCTCAGTTCTGACCAGGTTGGGCTGCGCCGGTGGCGCATGACGGATCTCGACGCCTTGGAACAAGCGATCTACGAGTCGCTGGACCATCTGGTGCCGTGGATGCCTTGGGCGGCCGACCCTGGCAGACAGCAAACCTCCGACTTCCTCGCCCGGAACCAGGAGGAGTGGGAGGCCAGGCAAGCCTTCGGCTTTGCGATCACATCGGATGCTGCGGTGATTGGCAGCTGTGGCCTCATGCGCCGCATCGGAGCGGGCGGCCTCGGACCGGACGGGGTCTGGCCACGATGGCTGCTGCGGCTCTTGTCCGCCAGGGCTTCCATCTGGCAGGCACCGACCGCATCGAGATCCATCATGATGCCGCCAACCCTGCCAGCGGAGCCGTCGCCCGCCGCTTGGGGTTCATTGAGGTTGAGCGCGTAGAAGCACCTGAAGGGCCCGTCGCTCCTGGCGAAGCGGGGGTTGATGTCATCTGGCGGATGACGGCAGATCAGTGGAAGGCAAGGACATCCGAGCACGCTCAACAAGCGAGCTGAGTGGGGGATTCGGGTATTTCCTGTTGGCGGACGCCGCCCGTGAGAGCGAGGTCCACCAAGATGGGGCCGTCGGGTGTCAGCCGGCCTTGGCGGGCTCCTCGGCCCGTGCTCGGGTGCCGGCGAGGCGGTAGGAGTCGGTGCCGGTCTCGATGATGGTGCCGTTGAAGGTGAGGCGGTCGACGATGGCGCCGTCGGCCACCTGGGACAGCGCGAATCCCATCGCCAGCCGCATCTTCGAATCGAACATTCGATGTGACTACACCCACGTCGGTCCTCCTGGCCCCGGCAGCCTCGGCCGGGGTGGAGAACAGCTCGGCCTTGCTCTCCTTCGCCCCGCGGCGGATGCCCTGGCAGTCATGGGCGGAGAAGGTCGTCTTTGGGTGCCGTTTGTCTGGAGGGGGACTGGCCTGCGATTGTGTTCGCTACCCGGATCGGTGGTGGATTGCTGAGGGAAGGCGTCGCATGCCGACCACGTGCCCGCCCGTTCCCGTGACCAGCAGTCGGTAGAGACCGCCGGCCAGGGCGGCCGCCGCCAGGCGGAATGACACGGCCCACAAGCCCAGTTGGCGGTCCTGGACTCGCATGTGTGCGCAGTACGCACCGACGAAGTACAGCGTGAGACCGGCGGCGGCGAGCGCGCCCAGCACTGGTACGGCAGATCCGGCCAGCAGCCCCAGCGCGCCCGCTGCAAGCAGCTCTCCCAGCGGGCGCATCCAGGATCAGGGCACGCGCAACTTCTCTGCTTGGCTTTTGGGATATCCATGGCCGGCGAAGTTGGCGATGACGGCCGAACCGTTGCCGGCCGAGGTGAGAAGGGTGACCCGAGGTAGGCTGCGAACACGAAGGTCTCCTGCTTCGCGAGAACGACGGTTGAGTGTTCGCTTCCTGGACGAGCCCGGCCTCCGAGAGGTGACATCCGCAGTTCGGGCGGTCTCTTGGGGAGAGCCGCGACATTGCCGTGCGCTGCGACGAGCCTGCGGTGGTCATGGTCGACGGACCCAGGACGGCTCTTGTCGGACGGGCGGGTGTCAGGGCCGGATGTTTTCCAGGTCTTCGAGGAGGCTGGAGTGTGTCGGCTGCCATCCGAGGGCTTCGCGGGTGTGGGCGCTTGAGGCCGGCTGGTCCATGGCGAAAATCGGGCCGAACGGGCCGAAGTCCTCTTGCGGGACCGCCTCGGTCGGCAGGCCCAGCCGCCGGCCGATGACTGTCGCGATGTCCCGTACCGCGTCGCCCTCGTCGGCGACGGCGTGCCATGACGTCCCGGCTGGTGCCGACTCGAGGACCAGGCGGAACAGGACCGCTGCGTCGCGCGCATGCACGGCCGGCCAGCGCTGGGTGCCGTCGCCGGGGTAACCGGACACTCCGGTACGGCGCGCTGCGTCGACCAGCAGGCCGGCGAATCCGCCCTGGCCCTCGTTGTGGACGGTGCGCGGCATGCGGACAGCTGTGCTGCGCAGACCGCGCGAGGCGAGATCCAGCAGTGCCGTGACCGAACGGCCTCGGCCGGCCACCGGTCCGTCGGTCGGCAGCGGATCGGTCTCGGTGGAGGCGCGTCCCGGCACCCAGGGCGTACCCGAGACGGTGACGATCGGGCGGTCGCTCTTGATGAGTTCCTGCCCCAGTGCGGCGAGGGCGGCGCTCTCCTGGGCGATGGCCTGCGCGAGTGCATCGGGACTGCTGTAGTCGCGGCCGAAAGCCAGGTTGATCACGCCGTCGGACTGCGCGGCGCCGGCGCGCAGGACGTGGAGGTCCGACAGGTCTCCCCGCAGCACCGTGGCACCAGCGCTCTCAAGGGCCTGTGCGGAGCCGTCCGAACGGGCCAGCGCGAGAACGGTGTGGCCGTTGCCGAGCAGTTCGGCAACGACGGCGGAGCCGATGGTGCCGGTACCGCCGGTGACGAAGACATGCATGAGCTCTCCCTGAAAGTGATGGGACTTCTGTCCCATCACTGACCCTACACGGTGATGGGACGGAAGTCCCATCACTTATCCTGGTCTCATGGCTAGATGGCAACCAGGGGCGACCCAGCGACTCGTCGTTGCGGCCGTCGACCTGTTCACCGAGCAGGGATACGACGCCACCACGGTGGCGCAGATCGCCGAGCGCGCCGGCGTCACCAAGAGCACCTTCTTCCGGCACTTCTCCGACAAGCGCGAGCTGCTGGTCGCCGGCCAGGAAACGCTCAGCAGGCTGCTCGCCGACGGCATCGCCGAGGCGCCTGCGGACGCCAGCCCGCTTCAGGCGGTGGCGGCCGGCCTTGAGCGCGCATCGGGCGCCATGGGGCCTGCGAACCGTGAACTCGGCCCCCGTATCAGGGCAGCCGTGGCAGCCAGCACCGAACTTCAGGAGCGTGACACCCTCAAGAGCGTCGGTCTCGCGGCCGCCATGACGGCCGCGCTCATCGACCGCGGCGTCCCCGACCCGACTGCACATCTGGCGGGTGAACTGGGGGTTCTCGCGTTCAAGCGGGGCTATGCCCGGTGGTCGGAATGTGATCGTGACGACGAGGGAGGGCTCGCGCCGCATGCGCTGGCGGCCCTGGAAGACCTGCGTGCGGCGACGGCGTCGCTGGGCTGAACTGTGACCTTGATGCAGGCAGCCGTTGATGTGCGCCTTCGGACGGCGTCCGGCGGATCGCATCTTGTCGCGTGTCCGACGCCCTGTCCTGTATGTGATGTCCCCCGCGTCCGGCCGCCCTGTCCAGGGCGGCCGGTTCCGTGCCCGGTTAGTGCTCGGTGGCGGTGAGGGCGGCCAGTTCGCGGTTGACGGCAGCCTGGTGCGCTTCGGCGTCGATGCGTGCTTTCTTCGGGTTCCAGCGGCCTGCCATCACGAAGACGAACGGCAGGAAGAGTGCTTGGCCGGCGACGCAGATCCACCACCAGTCGCGCCATTGGCCGGGGCCGTTCTTCGTTGCTTTCTGGACGTCGGCGCCGTATTTCTGCAGTACCTCGAGCTGCGGCGCCGCCTTGTGCACGACGGCGAGGTCCTTCGTGCCGACTTCTTGGACGGCGCGGGCGCTCAACGCGGGTGGGACGGTGGTGGGGGTGTACTTGTTCAGTTCGGCGAAGAGCTGCGGGTGCGCGTTGATGACGGCGAGTGCGGGTGCCGCCTGTGCCGAGGCGGCCTTGACCTCGGCGCCGTGTTCCACGAGCGGGGTCGCGGAGGTGACCAGTACCGGGATGAAGGCTGCGGAGACGGCCACCACGATGCGCACCGTCCAGCCCCACACCGCCAGACCTGCCGCGGTCGCCGCCGGGTTGTGCTTCTCGACCGTCTCGGTGAAGCTCGCCATCCAGGGCGCGTAGGCGATGCCGCTGAAGACGCCGATGCCGACGAACAGCCAGGCGAAGGTGTAGTAGCCGGTCGTCAGGTGGGTGGCGCGGGTGGCGAAGATCGCGGTCATCGCGGCGGAGCCGACCGCGCCGGCGATCATGAAGGGCTTGCGCACCTTCAGCCGGTCCGAGAGCAGGCCGGCCAGGACCAGGGCGATGGCGTTCGCCGCCCAGTACCAGTTGGCCAGTGCGTTGGTGCGCTGCTCGCTGTAGCCGAAGACGGTCGCGAAGTAGACGACGAAGTTGCCGACCGCCGCGTAGTACAGCAGCAGGAACACGGCGATGGCGAAGGCCGAGCCCAGCACGTCCAGGCGCATCATCTGCCGCCACTCGCCACGGCGTAGCGCCTCGGTGTCCAGCCCCTTGGCGCGCGCCTCGACCAGCGCCCGGTCCCGCAGCGTCACCATGATCTGGTCGCGCAGCGCCGGGGACAGCTCGCGCAGCGCGAAGAGTGCGGCGATGAAGACGACGAACCCGGCGATCGCCGAATAGCGCAGTTCGTCCTGCCAGGTGGCGCTGCCGAGGGTGTTGCTGGTGACGGTGGTGACCACCAGGGAGCCGATGACCGGGCCCATCGTCCAGTACCCCATCGCGGTGGCCCGGCCGAGCTGCGGGGAGAAGTCCCTGATCAGTGCGGGGGTGGCGACCAGCACGATGCCCTCGATGAAGCTGACGAGCGCGAAGAGCACCAGATAGGCGGTCTTGTCGGCCGCGTTCGGCAGTCCGAAGAAGACCAGCAGCGCGGCGATCAGCAGCCCGTAGACCACCAGATTCGCCCGGCCCCAGCGGTCCGCCAGACCGGCCACGAGCGAGGCGAAGGCCCCGATCGCGTTGCCGATCACCGAGACCCAGATGAAGTAGCGGTACGTCATGCCGAAGTGCGTGATGATCGATGTCGCCACCGCGTACTGGATGTACAGCATGTAGTACAGGACGACAGTGGTGACGACCACGATCGCGAGATACGCCATACGGCGGCCGGTGGGCGGGTAGTCCGCAAGTTCACGGCGGTACAGCCGGGTCAGCGGGGTGCGGGCATTCGCGGCGGGCGCATCGGGCGCGGGTCTGTCGGCGTCGAACGGCGTCGTGGCGGCGGGCATACGGCTCCTCCCAGGGATCACCGGAAACCGGGTGCCTGCGTCGGTGGGACTGGGGTGCGAGGCGGCCCGGCTCCGGGAGCGTGGCCAGAGGCTAGTACCGACTAGTCGGTATGCCTAGGGGTCTGCATGAGGTCGTTCACTCGGTTCATCCCCGGCCGCTGAAGGTGCGAGTGCCGAACTGTCATCCATCCTGTTCAGCTGCTGACCGGCGATGAATCGAATCCCGCCGCCTGCCAGGCGGGGCAGGCGCCGCCGTGTCGTGATGATCGGCTGTGCTACCGCGCGCGGCCTGCTCCGCCTTCACGGACACGGTCTTCTTGATGCGCGTGCTGCCGTCGGCGCACAGCAAACAGCAGTTGCTGACCTGGGAGCGTCCGCTGTGGGAGGAGCGGGAGCGGGGGAGCGTCGTACCGCCCGGGGTCGCCTGTCGTGCCCGTCGCCGCGGCTTTCGGGGCGGCTGTCGTCCGCGCGCGGCACCCGATCGCGGGCATGTGCGCGGGCGACAACCGCGGCAACGTCCGCACAGTGCAAGGCAGTTCGCGCCCGCAGCGCGTGCACGGTCCCAGCGGGCGGGTGTGCCTGCCGTGCCATTTCTGGCACCGCCGGCAGCGGCCCGAACTGAACTCGAGCGTCCAGGCCCCGCAAGCACGGCAGGCCCCATGCGCCGCCGGCACGGTGCGAGGCGCCGTCCGCGTGCTGCTGTCATGGACGGTCTGTCCATGCTGTTTGCCGGCCGGTGGCCCGGAACTTGATCACGTGACCATGAACTGGACCGCGATGTCCGGGCAGTGGGGCTGAAGAGCCGCGGTCACGCGGTCTGGTCGGGGTCGGACCGGTCGATCACAATATCGGCGTGTCCACAGTGATTGACGGCGAGTTCGACGACGGTACGGCCGTGAGGTTCATGCTCACCGGTCCACCGGCCGTCGCGGTCGCGAGCGACGAGTCCGATGATCTCCCTGAAGGCATGGTCAAGGCCGTTCCCGTGGCGGCGGGTGGTGGTGCCGGGGCTGCGGTCGCCGGGTTCACGGAGGGGGCGTTACGGCGGGTGCTCAAGCCGCTGGGGCCGTTGCTGCGGGGGGTGCACGACGCTGTGCGGGCCGTACCGGAGCCACCCGGTGAGCTGAGTGTGACTTTCGGGGTCCAGGTGGGACAGGACCTCAAACTGGGCATCGTGGGCGGGACCGGGCAGGCGCACCTCACCGTGACCGCCAGCTGGAAACCGACAACCGGCGCGGAGTGAGGCGTGGGCTGGTTCAGAGCGGTGGGGGTGGCGACGGGCGGGGAGCTGGGGCCTCGGGTCGCCTCGGTACGCCGGACTGCCGACGGCAAATCGGCGGGAGCGGCCGTGGTCCTCGGCATCGATACCGTGCTGACCTGTGCCCATGTCGTCAACGACGCGCTGGGCAGGCCTATGTTCGAGACGCGGACGCCGGGCCTCGACGAGGTGCCTGTCGCGCTGTGGGGACCCCGCAAGACCGATCTCTACCCCGCTCGGGTGGTGCACTGGGTCGCGCCCCGGACCCGTGACGGCGGGCCCGTCCGGGGTGGCGGGGGCGAATGGCTGGGTGACCTCGCCGTGCTGCGGGTCGACGCGCCGCCTGGCGTGATCCCCGCGCCGGAGCCGTGTGCCGCCATGGTGCCCGGCCAGCGGGTGCGCGCCTGGCACGGCAGTGGTCAGGGGGCGACCTTCGCCGACCTGGAAGTCGCCGCCCTCGACGGCCCGTTCGGCTACCTCGACGGCAAGGCTACCGGGATGGCTGTCGGCCCCGGCTACAGCGGAGGCCCCCTGTGGTGGGAGGAGGACGGCGCCGGTGCGGTCGTAGGACTGGTCGCCGCGGCCTATCTGCCGCAGAGGGACGGATGCGGTAGCCCGCTGCCGTTCACCCCGCAGCAGCCGATTCGGCGCAGCTGGTGCATCCCGTGGCAGCGGGTCGAGGCTGAGCTGGGCCCGCTGGGCGCCCTCGACGGGCTCGGCTTCCAGCTCAGCGACCCGGACGATCCAGCGTACGGAATGCTCGTGACGGCGATCGAGAACGCGCTGCCGTCGAAGTACACGCTCGGCGACACCGCACGGCAGCTGGCCCACGCGTGCGGTGTGGGACCGGGCAGCCCCGTCGCCCCGCCCGCGGTCGAGGAGTTCGCGGCATTCCTCCTCACCCATCCACGGGCCCTGGCCGCCTTCACCGAGATCCTGCGCAACCGGGACGCCCGCGCTGCCGACCGGGTCCTGGTCGCCGGACAGCTCTCGCCCACTCCTCTGCTGCTCTCCCCGCGCGAACACCTCCGGCTGCACCAGCTACTGCGCAAGGTCGACCGGCCGGTCCTCGCCCGGTTCCCCGAGGCGGTGCGCGAGGCCACGAAGCGGGTCGCCGTGCCCCGTGACGGCGGCAGCCTCGACGTCGTCCTCGACCGGCTGGAGACGCTGTCGGGGGACGGCCACTCCGCGGACGGCGGCCCGCGGGTGCCGGTCCTGCTGCGGGTCGTCGAGTACGTCGCCGCCCTCTGCCCCGCGCCCCGGCAGGCGGAGCTGCGCCTGTGGTCGGACGGGGTCGCCGGGCGGCTCGGCATCCCGCTCGCGGCTCTGCGCGAACGCCGCTCGGACGCCCAGGACTGGGCCCGGATGCTGCGTGGCGGGACCCGGCGGGTGCGGGTTCTCGCCTGGATCACCAGGGCCGGGCGCGGCCGGTACCGGCTGCGCATCTGGTGCGACGAGGGCACCGGGCCGCGCCAGGTGTCGGCCGACAGCTCCGGCAGTTACTCCGCCTCGGAGGCGGCCCGCGAACTCCTGCGCGTCCTGGAGACCCTCGCGCCGGCCGTCGCGGACGGCGGACGACCGCTGGTGGAGGTGCTCGTGGACCGCGCCGACCTCAACCTCCCGGTCGACGAGTGGGCCGCGCAGGCCCCCGGCGAGATCGTGCCGGGGGTGCTAGGGGTGGAGTTCCCCCTGGTGGTGCACTGCCCGGAGCTGCTGCGCCGGCACGAACGGTTCCTGCCCGACTGGCGTGAGCGATGGCGGCAGCTCGACTCGGGCGAGACCCTGGTCGTCTCCGACCCCGCCCAGGATCCCCACCAGATCTACTACGAGCTGATGGGCAGACTCGACACCGTACGGGTCTCCGTGGACGTGCCGGCGGGCCCGCGCGACGCGATCGTGCAGGTCTGTCTCGCCGTGGGCATACCGGTGGTGGTGTGGGACCGGGGCGCCGACGCGTCAGCGTCCGAGGCGTCGGTCCCCGAAGCGTCGGTCTCCGACGCGTCAACGTCGGGGGCGTCCACGGCGTCTTCTCCCATGACCTCCGCTTCGGTCTCGCCCTCGTCGCACGTCGTACGGCACATGGCGGAGGTAGCCACCCGTGAACTGCCCGACGGGGTACGTGTCTACCGGGCCAACGCCCGCGGCAGCCGCGCCCCCGAGTTCCCCGGGCGTCCGGTCCTCGCCTGGGCGGACGCCGACCGTGCCGTGCCCCGACTGCACCTGACCGAACCCCAGGAGAACGCATGACCTCCGCACACGAGGCAGACGAGGCATACGGGACCGACGCGGACTGGCGCCTGTTCCGCGGCGACGGCGTGCCCCGCCCCGTGGCCCTGCCCTCCGCCCCGCCCTGGCGCCGCTTCAGCCCCGCACCGGCCGTCCGCCCGGAGCTGCCGTACCTGATCGAGCCGCGCCACGCCGACGTGGTCAACGCCGCACTCCATCTGCGGCGCCCGCTGCTCGTCACCGGCACTGCGGGCACCGGCAAGTCCTCGCTCGCCCGTGCCGTCGCCCACGAACTCCGGCTGGGCGATCTGCTGCGCTGGTCCATCAACAGCCGTTCCACCGTGCGTGAGGCGCTCTACCAGTACGATGCGATCGGCCGCCTGCGCGAGACCACCCTCAGCCGCGACCGGGGCGAACACGAACCGTCCATAGGCACGTTCATCCGGCTCGGCCCGCTCGGCACCGCCCTGGTGCCGTCCGCCACGCCGCGCGCCCTGCTCGTCGACGAGATGGACAAGGGCGACGTCGACCTGCCCAACGACCTGCTCACCGTGTTCGAGGAGGGCTACTTCGACATCCCCGAACTCACCCGCCTGCCCGCCGACATGGCCGAGATCGAGGTACAGACCGCCGATCACCGTGGCACGGTGACGGTGCGTCAAGGCAGGATCCAGTGCCAGGAGTTCCCGGTCGTCGTCATCACCAGCAACGGCGAACGGGACTTCCCGCCCGCCTTCCTGCGCCGCTGTGTCCGCCTCGACCTGCCGGTGCCCGACGAGACCCGGCTGCGCGCCATCGTCACCGCCCACCTCGGCGAGGAGGCGCTGCGCGACGCGGACGACCTGATCGAGGCCTTCCTGCGGCGCCGCGCCCCCGGCGAACTCGCCACCGACCAGCTTCTCAACGCCGTGTTCCTGCGCACCGGCGGCGTCGACCTGGACGCGGAGGGCCTGCTGGACGCCGTACTGCACCAGCTCACCGGGTCTCTGTGAGGAGGGTCTGATGCCAGGGGGAGGCGCGAGGCTTGCCGAGGCGCTGCGGGTGCTGTCGGCCACGGGCCATGAACTTGACGCCGACCAGGTGCTCGACGTGCTCTGGCTGGCCCGGCGGCTGCCCGCCGGAGCCGCGTCCGCGCTCAACATCCCCGCGCCCGCCGGGCATCCGAGCGTCGAGCAGCCGCCCGCCCCTGGCACGGACCGGCCCGAGCCCGACGTGCCCGCACCGGATCCCGGTGACCCCGGCCTGCCCGACCTCACCTCCCCCTCCCTCTATGCGGCGGCCCGCCAGACACCCACCGCGGTGCCCGACATCAGAACGCGGCGCGGCCCCGAACCCGGCCGGGCCATGCCGGTCCGGGTCCCCGAGGACAAGGCCCTCGCCGCCGAACTCGAACTCGGTCGCGCCTTACGGCCGTTGCGCCGACGCCGGGCCAGCCCGCACCGGCTGGAGATCGACGAGGAACACACCGCCGCCGAACTCGCCGAGACCCGGCTGCCCGACGTGGTGCAGCGACCCGTGCAGGAGCGCTGGCTTCATCTGATGCTTCTCGTCGACGACGGACTGTCCATGCTGCTGTGGCACCGCCTCGGCGCGGAACTGCGTACCCTGCTCGAACGGCTCGGCGCCTTCGCCACCACCCGGGTGCTCGGCCTCGACACCCGCGACGCCCACCAACCCCGCCTGCACGCACGCCCGTTCGGGCCGGACAGCGCCCCCGTGCCGCTCAGCGCGGTCGTCGACCCCTCGGGCCACACCCTCGTGCTCGTCGTCAGCGACGGCATGGGTGCCGCCTGGCGCAGCGGAGCCCTGCACCGGCTGCTGACCGGGTGGGCGTCCCGCGGCCCCACCGCCCTGCTGCACACCCTGCCACCCGACCTGTGGGACGGCTCCGGCATCCACGCCGAACGTTGGCAGGTCACCACCCGCCGTATCGGCGGCGCCAACACCTCCTGGGACATCGCCGACCCGGTGCTCCCCGCCGATCTCGCCGCCTTCAACGGCGCACCGGTGCCGGTCCTGGAGCCAACCCCCGGCTCGCTGCGCGACTGGTCCAGGCTGCTCGCCTCACCGGGAACCACTTGCTCGCTGCCGCTGCTGGCCCGCCCGGGCAGGACCCCGGGATCCGGCACCGTCCCCGGTCCGGTCGACCCTCAACACTTCCGGGACGCGGCGACCCCGGAGGCATACCGCCTCGCCGCGCATCTGGCGGCCGTCTCACCGCTCACGGTGCCCGTGATGCGGCTCGTCCAGACGGCCGTCCCGTGGCAGGCCCGCACCTCGCACCTCGCGGAGGTCTTCCTCGGCGGTCTGCTGCGCCCGCACCCCGCGCCGGTCCCCGGCCCCCTGCACGCCAAGCACCAGGTCTTCGACTTCACCGATTCCTCCCGGCTGGTCCTCCTCGACGCCGTCCCGCAGGCCGAACTCCTGCGCACCAGCCAGCGGATCGGACAACGCCTGGAACAACTCGTGGGCAACTCACCCGACTTCCCCGCCTGGCTCGCCCACCCGGAGGGCCCGGCCCAACTGCCGGGCACCCACCGCCCGTTCACCAGCATCGAGCGACGGCTCCTCACCCGGTTCGGGGTGTCCTTCGACCGGGAGACAGCAGGCCTCGACGTGGGCCCGGACCAGGGCGGCGGCGGGGACGGCTGGGGGCCGCTCACCGAGAGCGACCCGAGAAGGCTGGGCCCGTACCGGCTGCTACGACGGCGGCGACTGCGCCGTACGGTGGAGTACGACGGCGTCGACGCGCAGGGCGTCCGGGCCATGGTGCGCGCCCCGCGCCCCGGTCCCGCGGGCGACCAGGCCCACACACTGGAGGCGGAGGCGCTGCACCGGCTCGGCGGAAAGTACGCGCCCACCCTGCTCGGCCACGGCCTGCACGACGATCCGCCCTGGGTGGCGACGGCCCCCGTCGTGGAGACCGGCACCGCCACGCCCTCCCCGCCCCTGCGGCTCGCGGAGATCTTCAACACGGCCCACGCGGAGGGCCACGCGCCCTTCGACAAGATCACCGCCCTGGTCGTGGGCTGGCATCTGGCGAGCGCTGTGGCACTGTGCCATCTGCACGGAATCGTGCCCGGGGACCTGAACGCCGAGAACTTCTTCGTCCTGCGGCGCTCGGTGGTGCTCGGCGAACTCTCCGACTGCGCCGTCGACGGCCGCTACCCGGGTGCGGGCATCCCACCGGCCGTCGAAGACAACGTGCGTGCGCTGGGTGAGCTGCTCCAGCTCGTCAGCAGCAAGCCGGGCTGGGAGCTGCCGGGCCGTCCCGAGGGCATGCACCTGTGGCAGGGCGATACCTGGAACCAGCTCAGGGGGCTCGTTGTGCGCTGTCTGGAACCAGACCCGGCAGCGCGTCCCGCCGCGGGGGACATCGCCGACACGCTGGCCCGGTACATCGCCCAGTCCCGCGTGGAAGACACCGTCACCCCACCGTCCCCGACCCCCGCCCACCCCACCGAACGGATCCCCCTCACCGAGCCGCGCCCCGCCCCCGCCGCCGAACTTCCCTTCCGGCTGCCCCGGTTCGGCATCGCCCGTCAGGAGGCGGAGGCCCGGATCGCCCGGCTGCGCGCGCCCCTGCGCCACGGCAGGCGGCTCACCCTGGTCGGTGCCCACAGCTACAGCGGCAGGTCCACCACGACGATGGTGCTCGGCTCGCTGCTCGCCGCCGTCAGAGGCAACCCGGTGCTCGCCCTCGACGGCGCGTCGCACGAGGGAGCCCTCGCCGACTTCCTCACCGACCGCAACCCGGCCACCGTGCGCGATCTCGCCGGCCTGCCCGTCGACTCGCCGTACCAGGCGGTCCGCGCGCTCACCACCGCGCTGCCCTCCGGCCTCGAAGTGGCGGCCCACCCCCAGGGCCACGTCAGCCCGAACTTCGTGCACGCGCAAGCGTACGAGCACATCCTGACCCGTACCGAGCCCTACTACTCGTACGTCCTCACCGACTGGGCGCCGCAGCAGCTCGGCGCGTCGGCGGACACCGTCCTGGACCTGACCGACCGGCTGGTCCTGTGCTGCGGTATCTCGGACTTCGCCCTCGCCTACGCGGCACGGATGCTCGCGGGGCTGCGGGACGCCCGCCGATGGCGGCTGGCCGACGAGGCGCTCGTGGTGGTCACGGAGGTGGAGGGGCCCACGGCGCGCCGGGTGCCGGCCGGCCTCGCCCGCCGGCTCGGAGTCATGCCCGACCAGGTGGTGGCCGTGCCCTTCGACAAGTACCTGAGCGCCGGCCGGTTCAGAGAACTGGCCCGGGTACGGACCCAGACCCTTGCCGCGTTCCTCGACCTGGCCGAGCGGGCCTAGCACTCCAGTCGAACTTCACCATTCCCGCTGGTCAGAGCCATAGTTTCAAGCCTGGCGGCATGACGGCCGAGCAGGGGCGGGGCCGGGCTGTGCATCGTGGGTGTGGGTGTGGGTGTGGGTGTGGGTGTGGGTGCGGGTGCGGGTGCGGTAGGCGCGGGCGACGGCCTGGTGGCGTCTGCGCCAGTGGGACCAGATCAGTGCACCGGTCCCATGGCGCGCGGGCCAGGGGCCACCAGCTGCCGGCAGCAGCCGCCTGACGCGTGCGGCCGGACCGCGCCGGCGGCCACGGCGGTCGCCGCCATGCCCGCGAGCCTTTGCAGCCAGGCGCGGCTCTCGCGGCCGAGTCCGCGCCAGGCCGCCGGAAGTCGGGACATCCTCACCCGGGGCCGGTCACGTGACCCCGCGGAGTGGGGAATCCACCGCCGCTCAGGCCGGCCACCGGCGATGGCTTCCGCCACGTCCGCAAGATCGCCCGTCAAGGCGTACCGTTGTAGCGGGTTTTGTCGGTGACCCAGTTGGTGACGTAGGTGCACCAGTAGTCGGCATACGGAGGCAGCCACTCGGTCGGGTCCTTGTCGGCCTTCGACCCGCAGGATCGCCCTGGCCGGATCGGCACCGATGCGCTGGGCAACGCTGTAGGGCTAGGTTCTGACTCGTTGACCATCTGTCGGCTGGGGCACTTGTAGATGGTCCATGGCGGTGCCGTCGGGATTTCGCCCGAAGGCTGCCCCTAGAACAGCGGGAAGGTCTGCCTCGGGGACCGTGGCGCGCACCTCCGCCAGGACATGGGGGAAGGTGTCATCGCCGATGGCGCCCATGTGCTCCTGACGGAGTTGGTAAATGATCTCGACGAGTTCGGGCCTCAGCTGCATCCAGGCACGGGAGGTGCGGATCTCTTCGTCGACCTGGTGCATGAACCAGCGCATGACCGCGTAGGGAACTTCCACGTGTGGTGCATGCGGGTTGAAGCACACCGTCGGCTCCCGGGCCGGATCCTCGTCCGGGATGATAGCGGTCACGAGATTCCGTTGTCCGGCCACAAGGTCCAGTTCCAAGTACCAGGCGTCATCGGGCACGGAGTACATCGCAGTGATCGTGTAGTCGCCGTCGGGGTGTCGGAAAGCCATTGCCGCATGCTGTCACGCTGGGCTGAGGGCGCGTGCCTCTCCCATTACGCGACTCGTTCCCGGGCCCGAACGAGGATGGCGGCGAGGTGGAGTGCGGCCTGGTAGACGATGACGAGCTTGTCGGTTCGCATGGCCAGGCCCCGCCACTGCTCGGCCGGTCGATACGTCGCTCGGCCGTGTTGCGCTGCCTGTACGCCTCGGCGTCGAATCCGGGCGGGCGGCCACCAGCGCGCCCTCGGCGCAGACGGTGACCGACCTGGTCGGAGTGCTGGGGGTGACAGATCGGATCCCGCGGCGGCGGAGATGCTTCCGAATCGCGCGGGACGAGTTCGCGTGGTCCGCCAGGACGGCCTCGAGCCGAGTCCTCGGTCTTCCGGGACCACTACGCGGAACACGGATGCCTGACATGACGGCCTCGACGGCCGGCGCGTCACCCGCTTGGCCTCCGGTGACATGGAGGGACAGCGGCCGTGCACGGCCGTCGCGAGGTGGACCTTCGTGCTCAGGCCGCCGCGAGAGCGACCGAGCCCGTGCCCGTCAGGTTCGGCCCGGCCTTGCGCCCCTCTTTCCTGGCGCCGGCGGCGTGCTGGTGGGCGCGGCAGCCGGTGGAGTCCACCGACACGGCCCAGGACAGCAGCGATCCCACGCTGTTCGGGCTGCTGGACGCCGATGTCCTGGTGACGCTTACCCCGACCGACGACCCTTGCCGGGTCCAGGTCACCGTGGCCGAGAGGGGCTTCGGGACCCTCGGCTCCGTCTACCTGCAACCCGACCTTCTCCACGCTCGGTTCACTGATGTCCCCGGGAACCAGGGGGCCGATCGTGCGGCCGTGGAACTCGCGGACGCCGCGCTTCCCTACACCTCGGGTGCCGAGCGGGGGCTGCCCGCCTCCCTCACGCACACCCTGGACGCGCTGCGCACTGCCGTGCTGGCCGACGACCGTGAGACGTTGGCCGAGCTCGGGACGGGCCTGGTCCACGACGCCGCGCAGGTTCCCCTGCCGGACACCGGCCCGGGCCACCGCTTGGCCGCAGCCCTTCGCGCCTTCTGCCAGTCGGCCGTTGAGGCGACAGACGGCGCGGTCTTCACGAAGGACGGAGAACTCCGGCCTGAAAGCAGTGCCGGGTACGCGGAGATCATTGCTGAAGTCGCCGCCGGCAGACAGACGGCACCCAGCCCGGGCGACGGATCCGATGAATCCGACGACGAGGAAGACGAGCGGGACGTCCTGAAGCCCGGGGACGAGGAGAACGAGCCCAAGGACGCGGTCTTCCCCGGCCTACGGATCCTCAAGGACGCGGTCGGCCGCTCGAAGATGCACCCGATCCCCGTCATCCGCACCGAGGACCGCGACAGCGACCCGTGGCTGCTGATGAGTGAGCACATGGACGGTGAGCCCCGCTGGGTCCACCCGGACGTCACCGTCACCCGCGTCCCGTACATCAGGGAGAACGGCACGCGGGTCTGCCGTGACCAGATCGACGTGCCCGATTCCTTCGGCGGGGGTGTGCTGTGCCTCATCGACTGCAACGGGTCCTATCCCTCGGCGTGTTCGGCCGTACCCCTCGCCCCGAACAAGCTGCTGCACACGGGCCCGCTGGACGCATTCGACAAGAGCCAGGCCGGTATCTACCTCATCGACATTCCCCACGTGGACGCGCACCGACATGCCGCACCCGCTGGGGCGGCTCGTCGACAATCCCGATGCACAGGGCCGCGTGTGGGCCACCAGCCCGCACATCAGGCTTCTCGAGAGGCTCGTCAGGGATAGCCACATCGCCGCCATGCCGGGCATCCACGACTCCCGTACAGGGAAGGCCAACGAGTCGCTGTTCAAGCCGTTCTACGAGGCCACCCGCAAGGCACGAACCGAACTTGTCCAGACCGGCGGAGACCCCTACAAGACCTACAAGACGCGGCTGTCCATCGCGCTGCGTCTGCTGTGGCCCAAGCGTGCCGAACAGAAGTCCCCGTTCTGGCGGCCGGAGTGGCGCATGAGCACGCTCGCCGAGGCAGAAGTCCGTCACTGGATCGTGGCCTTCCAGGCCGTCCTGGCGGGCTACCTGCGCGTCGCACTGCGCAACGTCGACGAGGCCGTCTTTCTGGACGCCTGGCAGCACCCCACCCGCCACGTACCGGATCGGGACCGGCTTCGGCGAAGTGAAGGCCAAGTTCGTCCAGCCCGGCGAGATCATCCCCAAGGGTGACGACAGATGGCCGCCCCCACGGGGCGCGGCCGCTCCCTGGGCGCCGCCTTCAACGACCTTCTGCGCTCCCAGGTCACCCCACGCCAACGGCTGTCGTCGTACACCGCCAAGCACTGGCACGCCCAGCTCAGCCGGCTCACCGCGACCCACCGCGGGCAGCAGGCCTTGGAGGACGCCGGCCTCCACGTGACGAGCAAGACCCTCACCAGATGGCTGTCCGACTCCGAGTACAACATCCGACGCAGCTACCGCGACCTCATCCACACCGCCTACGAGAACACGGCCATCGTCCCCGCTGACCCGCTCCCCGACCACATCAAGCGGGGCCAGTAAAAGATCAGCGGCACCGTCAAAACAGGGGACGACGTACGTACGCGCGGAACCCGGGATGCCGCGCCCCTGCGTATCGACGGCAGGCGGGGGCACTGGGACGGGATCGAGGAACTCTGGCTCGTCGGTGAGCTCACCGACGACGAACTCGAGGACCACTTCATCGACGACGTCATCGTGGAGGACATCGGCGAAGGCACCGACGGATGGGAGTTTCCCGGCGCCTCGTACTCCGTCGAAGTCAGGTGGCAAGCACACCTGAAGCAGTGGGACCGCCCGTCACAGCAAGGGAATCCACATCATGGGCCACCCCGGCTGCGATCCCGCGCTCTGGCTCCGGGACGCCTTGCTCGCGGTCGACACGCGCAATGTGAGGCACGCCGGCCCGCACCGGTGCTGCGGGCGGTTGTCGCGTGTTGCCGCTGGGACAACGACGCCACCAGGACGAGGAGATGGTTGCCGATGAACGCCGTCCGAGACAGTCCTGCCGTTCGACCCAGTGGGGGTGTACGAATGTCACAGGGCGAGTCAACGCGCCTGCGCGTGCTTTGCGATGATGACGCTCGCGTGCCGGCGAAGCCCCGTTCTGCAGCAGCGTTTGCAGGGCTTTCGCGGCTCAGCGGCGGCGGGTCCAGGAAGTAGCGAGTGGTGCGGCGCGGTAGCCGGGTACGGATGCCGCGCTGAGGTTTTGCGCGACCGCGGCCGGCTCGACGGGCGCGGGTGCCACCTGCACGCAGGCGTTCTTGGGCTGCGTGGTGCTCTGTCCGAAGCGGCAGGCCACGCCGGTCAGTTTGATGGTGATGAAGTCGGCGATCTGCGCGCCGAACTGGATGGGCTTCCCGTTGATCTCGATGTCACCGACGGTGAAGCCCTTGTCCTGGGGTACCTCGTAGATGAACCGCACGGGGTGGGTCGCGTCGCCGCGTTGCCTGATCCAGTAGTCCTTGGGATCGGAGCCGTCCGGGGCGGCCCAGCCGTCCGTGGCCAGTTTGTCGAAGTAGAGACCGACCGGGTCGGCGAGGGAGACGTCCGCCTTCTGCCGGGCGAGGTCGTTCACGGCTCCACCGATGTGCGGGTCGCTGTTACGTTCGGGCTCGCCGTACTTGCTGCAGTGGATGAGTTCCTGCTCGGTGGTCAGCTCGTGGCCGTCGATGACCCGCACGACGGTGGCCGCAGCCGCGAGTTCGATCTCGGCGCCCAGGGTGTTGTTGGGCTGGATCAGATGCATGGCGCCGTCCGTCGTGGAGTCGTTCCACCGGTTACGGGGGTTGTAGGTACCGGTGGCTCCGAAGAGGTCGCTGTGCTGGACGTTCGGGTCGATGTGCGTCCGGTAGAGCTCGAGGACCTTGGCGGGGTCCGACTGGCCGAGCAGATGCCAGTACTCGGGTCCCTCGCAGGTGAACATGACCTTGGTGATCTTCCCGGCGGCATTGCGGGTGACGCTCCACTCGCAGTACTCGTCCTGGACGTCCCGGCTGGCGTCGGCCCGTCGCCACCGCTGGGCGTCTGACAGAGACTGGATCACGATCAGACGGGGGAAGGCCGTCCAGGTGACGGTAGCCTCCCGGGCGTCGGCCGCGGTGTCGGTCTTGGTCAGGTTGTAGAACTGGCTGCGAGGGCTGTCGTTGAGCACCTCGTGGGGATCGGGGCCCGTGATCGAGTTGTCGACACGGTCGCTGATGAACATGTTCCAGGCCTTCAGGCCGGTCTCGTCGAGATCGTCGAGGTGTCCGGGCGGGCTGTACGAGGCGAGCAGGCTCATGGGGCACTCCTTCGCTGAAAGATGGCCGGGGACGGGCGAGCCGCAGACAGCGGCGGCTGTCAGGGGGTGGGCGCGACCGTGCCGTCGTCGATCATCCCGAGCCGCGGGGCGTCCGCGGGAATGTTGGTGGTCGGCAGCGTCAGCTCGAACTCGTTGAGCCGCATCGCCTTGAAGTCGCGGCGGCGGGACTCTGCCAGCCGGACGTAGTCGTCGAAGCCGGCGGATTCCTGGATTCGCCGGCCGACGTGGCCGAGGTAGTCGTCGATCCGCTGAGCGAAGGCCTTGGGCCAGGTGTCGTCGGCGAGGACCCAGTCGGCGGCGAAACGGCCTTCAGGGCTGCCGGGCGGCAGATTGGCGGCAGCGTCCACGATCGCCCGCGCGATGTGGTCCTGCAACTCGGTTACGGCGGTCGGTGTGGTGGGGACATGGGCCATCAACTGCTCCCGGACGGAGCTGAAGACCGGGTTGGTGAAATCGACCATGAACGCGCAAGCGGCGAACTTGCCCGTGATCAGGCCCTGTTTCACCATCTGTCGGACCATCTCGTTGTCCTCGCAGGCCGGCTCCGGTACGACGAAAGCGAAGAAGGTGTCCCCCGGCTGGGAGAAACCGCTGCTCTTCTCCTCCAGGGCGAAGTCGAAGGTTCCAAGGCTCTCTACGTAGTGGGCGGCCGGGACCATGGGAGGAAGCGCGGCCGTGACAGGCAGTTCGAGATCGCTCAGGAGCGCGTCGCTGTTCAGCCAGAAGCCCGGGGGCAGCAGCAGGTCACCGCTGGAGGGGGTGATCGTCGAACTCTGGGTCGCCGTACTGGCCAGGTTCACAGCGGTCGAGGTGAACAGATGGCGCATCAGCTGCTCGGGATGTTCCACGGTGCCGTCCTGTGTGACGGCCGCCAGGCGGGCGGCGGTCCAGCGGCTGATCAGCGCACGGACGGTCAGCTCAAGGTTCTCGGCGCCGATGACCTGCTGATACAGCGGGTCGGAACGGAAGGGGTCGTCCGGGGCCAGGCGAATCGTCGCCGCCTGCGACTGCCAGTTGTTCCAGGGCGCTTTCAGCTCCTTCATCACGACGCTGCCGTTTATGTGACTGTCGAAGCAGCCGTGGCCGCGGGAGCCGGGGGCGAGGGCGGACCACGAGTTGCCCGCCCACACCCACACGGGGCTGATCCGCATGTAGTAGTTGAAGACCTTCGCGGCCGGATCCCAGGCGGCAACCTGGAGAAACGTCGTGGCCGGATCCTCGTTCGCCCCCGTGCTCACCAGCAGGTCCACGTCCCGGCCGGTGGCGGCGCGAGCGACGGCGAACCGCATGGCGCGCGGCAGCTCGGGGGCGGAGCCGAGCGGAATCTGCCCGGCCTCGCCGATCAGATACACGGACTGGTTCGCTTTCGTCGCCGGCTCGGGCAGCCCAGCGAGGAGATCCTGCACCGTCAACGGGAAGATGCCCCTGCGGAAGAACAACTCGGCCATCGGATCCCCCAGCTCCGCCAGCTCCTGGGCGTCCAGCGGACGGGCCAGCTGGTCGACACCCACCACGAAGCGGTACAGACTCGGTGCTTCCCGGTCGTGGGAGTCCGGGTCGCCCAGGGCGGCCAGGACCGCGCGGCTGGCGGGGGGCGTGATTCCAGGAGGGGAGCCGCGGGTCTCTGCGGTTCGAGCCTGCTGCAACCAGGCAGTTGCCCGGCGATGCTCTCGTATGCCGTCCACCGACTCGACCTTTCGTCACCCACAACTGTCCGGTGAGGTGGGAGCGGTGTGTCAGGGGGCTTGAGTGCCTCGCACTCCATGACCAGTCTGCCTCGCCCGAGGACGTGGCGCATCCTCAGCAGTGGAGGACCGCACACGTGGCTAGTGGTGGCTGTCCGGCCCGCCCGTGCACATGGAGACGTTCAGCTCCTGAAGCACGGAGGCAATCGGATTGCCGACCGTGTTCGCCCCCGAGCCGGCGAAGAGCAGCGCCACCACGAAACCCTGCTCGTCGACGATGGCGGAACCCGAGTCACCGTGGTCGGAGAAGACGGCGTCAGGGGAGGTGGCGGCCGTGATGCTCACCTGGTCGCGCAAGGTGTGCACGCCGAGGCCCTCGCCGTAGTCCACCTGGACGGTGGCCGAGATGCCGTCGACCGAGCCGCGGGTCAGCTCCGTCGTCCGCCCGCGCTTGCGTACGGCCATCCCGAGTGCGGCGGTCTTCGTTCCGCGTACGCCGCCGATCTCGACGATGTCACACGACGTCTGCCGGTGCTCGTCGATGGAGATCACCGCACCGTCGACGTGGTCGGAGAGGACCAGTCGGAGGGTGGCTCCGAACTCGTCCTGAGGAACCTTCCCGTGCTCGATACGGCTGGGCTGCACCATGCGGTCGCCCGCCTGGCCGGTCGCGTCGACGGCGGCGACATGGAAGTTGGTCAGTGCCGCACGGGCCTGGCTCTCGTTGTCGACGACGACGGCACCGAGCGTGCCGGCGAAGATGCTGCCGCCGATGGCCCTGCTCGGGCCCATGCTCACGCCTCCCAGAAGGGGCGAGTAGTGCTTGGCGTCCGCCAGTGAAGCCACGGGCAGGGAGGTGACGTGGAGCTCGTAGACGCGTTCCAGCACGTCGGTGACGGCGCCGTGGATCTCCTCGGGAACTCTCTGGTCGGCCGGTATGTCATCGGTTTTCCGCGCCACATGAACGCGCACGGCGATCTGGTTCGTGAGCTCGCCGCCGACTTCCTTGTAGCCGACGTCGATTCCGGTGACGCCCGGCTGGTCGATGTAGTGCTGCTCGACCTGCTGCTTGATGGCGACGAGTTCTTCGATCGTTGGCATCATGGCCCCTTCGGTCGTCATGGGCACCACATATCACGCTCCCACGTACGCTGCGGCTTCGCTCGGCGAGTTGCCTGCGCAGGTGGTCTCAGCGCCGAGCACGCACAATGGAGGAGTGAAGATGACCCTCGAACAGGCGCTGTCCATTCAGCGCCGCCATGAACAGGGCATCCTGTCCTTGCCGTCCGTGACCGGTATCGGCGTGAAACTCCGGGACGACAGGCTCGTGCTGGAAGTCACCGTCGAGCCGGAGACGGAGGTGCCCGCGCAGTTGCGGGTTCCGGATGTCGAGGGACTGCCGCTGGTGGTGGAAAAGCGCCGGTACGAGGCGCAGTAGTAGGCGGCAGGAAAGAGAGTCGCTGGGCAGTCCTGCAGAGACTTGAGGATGGCGAGGGCCTGTTCGGCAAGAGCCTGGATCCGGACATGGGGACGGTTCGGGTGGGGCGGCTGGCAGCACCCCAGTTTCCAGCGTCGTTCGAAACCGCGCAGGGTGGGCCAGTGGTCGGCGCCGACCCGCCACGGTCCCAGCCGCCAGCCGCGCATGCCCCACCTGGAGCGCCAGCCGAACACATCGAGGGCGGCGTCATGCCGGGCGAGCCTCGCCTCGCCCACGTGCGATGTGCCGGTCGGGAGTACCACGGTCTGGGGTCGCGGCACGCTCAGCACCATCGTCATCCGTCCGTAGCTGTCGCCCTCTTGGACAGCCACTCCCGCTCTGGCCTGCTCATCTCCACCGTGGTAGCGCAAGAGGAGCGGCGGCTGGGCTCGCTGTTCGAGGAGTTGGAGGCCCGCGAGGCGGCTGCCCGGACACGGGTGGAGGTGCTGGAAGCCAAGCTCGCGGAGGTGTCCAGGCGACTGATGAGGCCCGTGAGGGGCTGGAACGGCTGCCGATCGGGCGGGAGACGGTCGCCGAAGTGCTGGGGGAGACGGTCCCGGAGAAGCCGGGGGGCGCGGTCGATACCGACGGGTCGAGCGCGGGTGGGCCGGTGGCGTCGCCGTTCGTCCCTCGAAACGAACCGTACCCATTCGGATATGCGACCCGATCGCTGTGCAGGACAACGTCGGCGAGGTCGTCTGCGGGATCGATGTGCGACGACGAGCCGGCGGAGGTGACCGTGCCCCAGCTCTGGGCCGGAGTGGACATCGGCAAGGAACACCACCACTGCGTGGTGGTCGACGAGCGAGGCGAACGCGTTCTCGCACGCCGCGTCCTCAACGACGAACCGGCCCTGCTGGAACTCATCGCAGACGTGCTCGCGGTCTCTGAGGACGCACTGTGGGCGGTGGACATCAACCACGGCGGCGCCGCCCTGCTCATCGGCCTCCTGCTCAGCCACGAGCAGCCGAGCTCGTCGAGCACAAGGCCGAGCGGGCCCGCACGCAGGAGGCCGGGTCGGAGGAGTACGCAGACATCCGCCAAGAGGACGCCCGGCAGACATTGCGCGATCTTCCCGGGCCGATTGACTTCTTCCTCAACGACGGTTGGCCCGAGGTGGTCCTGGACGTGCTCGAACCGCTCACGCCCGCACTGCGCCCGGGCGCAGTGGTCGTCACCGACAACGTCGGCGCGATGCGTGGCGACTACGCCGATCACACGGCCTGGATCCGCCTTCCCGACAAGGGCTTCGTCTCACTCAGGGCGTCGTTCCGCACCGGCACCGAGGACTCCGTCCGGACCGGTTGACACCCGCGGCCCGATCGCGCGGCCACCCGTCGGACCGCGCTCCGCCTGACCGTCGCCAGGGGCTGACCCGGCCGAAAACCGTGGGCAGGGTGGTCGAAACCCCGGCTCGCAACAGCCAGTTCAAGCCGTTGTGCTGATGCGGTCATGACAACGCTGTCCGGTGGGTGTCACTCTGCTCTCCGAAGTTCACCCTCCATTCACAGGAGACTCACAAAACCCCTGCATCTCCGATCTCGTATTTCCCTCCTACCGCACCGCACGGCCCAGCAGACGTCACCGCGTCGGACCGTGCCCTTGGCACCCGCGCGCCGCCGGACGGCTCGACCCAGCCGACCCGCTCTCCAGGGCTCCGCCGAGCCCGCCACCCCACAGAAGGAGAACGTCATGTTCCGGCAGGACCGTCACCATCGCCGCACCAGACACACCATGACCCTGGCGCTGACCGCCGCGACCACCCTGCTCACCATCGGTATCCAGAACGGCACCGCTGTGGCCGGCCCCGAAGTCCGCCAGCCCGCCCGCATCCTGGCCACCCCGAGGGCCGGTGCGGCCCCCGCCCCGCTCTCGCCGGCGCGGCACAGCGCGCTGCTGAAGCACGCCGCGGCGGACGCACCCGACACCGCGAGGACGCTGCGTCTCGGTGCCGGCGAGAAGCTCGTCGTCAAGGACGTCGCACTCGACGCCGACGGCACGACGCACACCCGTTACGAGCGCACCTACGACGGCCTGCCCGTCCTCGGCGGCGACCTCATCGTCCATGCCAACGGCGACCGGCTCACGGTGTCGCGGGCCACGAAGACGGCCCTCGCGCTCTCCTCCACCAGGGCGAAGGTCCCCGCGGCCACAGCGAAGGCCCGGGCGCTCGGCGTCGCCGCGAAGTCCGGCGCCGAGCACCCCGTGGTCGAGGGCGCCCCGCGGCTCGTCGTCTGGGCCGCCTCGGGCAAACCCGCCCTGGCCTGGGAATCGGTGGTCGGAGGCTTCCAGGACGACGGCACGCCCGACGAACTGCACGTGATCACCGACGCGGCCTCGGGCAAACAGCTCTTCCACTACCAGGGCATCGAAACCGGCACCGGTACCGGCCAGTTCAACGGAACCGTGCCCCTCAGTACCACGCTCTCCGGCTCGACCTACCAACTCGTCGACGGCGACCGAGCCGGGCACCGAACGTACGACCTCAACCAGGGCACGTCCGGCACCGGCACCCTCTTCACCGACGACAACGATGTCTGGGGCGACGGCACATCGGCCAACCGACAGACCGCGGGCGTGGACGTCGCCTTCGGCGCCGCGGCCACCTGGGACTTCTACAAGAACGTCTTCGGCCGCAACGGCATCCGCAACGACGGCGTCGCCGCCTACAGCCGCGCCCACTACGGCAACAACTACGTCAACGCCTTCTGGTCGGACAGCTGCTTCTGCATGACGTACGGCGACGGGTCCGGCAACACCCACCCGCTCACCGCACTCGACGTCGCCGCCCACGAGATGAGCCACGGCGTCACCGCTGCGACCGCGGGTCTCACCTACTCCGGCGAGTCGGGCGGCCTGAACGAGGCCACCTCCGACATCTTCGCCGCAGCAGTCGAGTTCTACGAGAACCTCCCCGCCGACGTCCCGGACTACCTGGTCGGCGAGAAGATCGACATCAACGGCAACGGCACCCCGTTGCGCTACATGGACAAGCCCTCCCGCGACGGCGCCTCCAGCGACTACTGGAGCTCCTCCCTCGGCGGCCTCGACGTCCACTACTCCTCGGGCCCGGCCAACCACTTCTTCTACCTGCTCTCCGAGGGCAGTGGAGCCAAGACCGTCAACGGGGTCGCCTACGACAGCCCCACCTACGACGGCCTGCCGGTGACGGGCATCGGCATCGACAACGCCCAGCGTGTCTGGTACCGGGCGCTCACCACGTACATGACGTCCAGCACCGACTACGCGGGCGCCCGCACGGCCACGCTCCAGGCCGCGGCCGACCTCTTCGGCGCCTACAGCCCCTCCTACCTCGCCGTCGCCGACGCATGGGCCGCGATCAACGTGGGCCACCGGGTCGCACTGGGCGTCAACGTGGCACCGATCGCGGACCAGATCAGCGGCATCGGGCAGACGGTCACGCTCCAGACGGACGCCTACACCACGAACTCCGGCGCGGGGCTGACGTACACGGCGACCGGACTGCCGGACGGGCTGACGATCAGTGACACGGGCCTGATCTCCGGCACTCCGACCACGCTCGGGACCAGCGACGTCACCGTCACGGTCACCGACGACACGGGCGCGAGCAGCACCGTGAACTTCGCGTGGGAGGTGGCCTACGTCTATGGCAACGCCACCCGCGTCGACATACCGGACAACAGCACCGCGGTGGAGTCCCCGGTCATCGTCACCGGCCGCACCGGGAACGCCTCGGCCACCACCCAGGTCTACGTGAAAATCATCCACACCTACCGGGGTGACCTGACCGTCGACCTGGTCGGCCCCGACGGAACCGTCTACTCGCTGCTGAACCGAAGCGGCGGCTCCGCCGACAACGTCGACCAGACCTTCACCGTCGACGCGTCCGCCCAACCCCTGACCGGCACCTGGAAGCTCCGAGTCCAGGACCACGCGGCGATCGACGTCGGCTACATCGACCAGTGGCGGCTCATCCCCTGATCCCCTCCGCCCCACCTGCCACGGCTGTTGTTGCGGGACACGCACCGAGTCCCGGAACAACGGCCGCGGCGCGCCGGTGTCAGCGGCCTGCGACACGGTGCCGCCCCTGCCGATCGACGAGAACCACATCCGCGCCACGATCACCTGTGCGGGTTGTTCACGCTTGGCCGGCGTGTCTCGTAAGGCGGATCGAGCAACCCTTCGAGCGCACCGTGATCCCCGAGGGGTTGGCCATCCTCGTCGATGACGACCTGCTCTTCGAGAATGAGAACGGGCTGCGAGCGACCGCGGTCGCGAACAAGTGGTTTCGCCCCCGGCCGACGGAGAACTGCCCGGCGCCCTCGTCCTGGGGTACGTACGCGCGGATCCTGCGGGACTGGCTCGTGTCCGCCCAACTGCATGGGGTGGAGATCTTCGACACCCGAGACCGGTTGAAAGGCCCTGCTCAGCACGTATGCGGTGGTTCGCTGCAGCGGAGATCTCAAGCAGTGACTCGCAGCGGTCACCTGGAGCCAGTACATGAACGTGCCGGGCAGGTTCTACCGATGGGCGGTCGACGAGTCGTACGCCACGTCCGTGCCCTAGCGGCTCGAAGTAGCCGGACATTCCGGCGTTGTTGACGCCGTAGTGCAGGGCGCCGAACCGGTCGACGGTGCGGGAGACGGCCTGTTCGAGGTCGTCCGGCACGGCGACGTCGCCGGCCACCGCGAGCGCTTCACGGCCGGTGGCCGCACGGATCCGGGCGACCATCTCATCGAGCTTGTCCTGGCCGCGTCCGACGAGGGCCACGTCCGCCCCCCGCTCGGCGAGCAGGAGGGCCGTCGCCGCTCCGATGCCGCTGCCTGCGCCCGTGACGAGGGCGACCTTGCCTTCCAGCGCAGTGTTCACGATGTCTGTCTCCCAACGTGGCCGGGGCCGGGTCTCCGGCGCCCGGGAATGGTGAAACCGGGGCGCGGTACGGCCCTCAGCCGGTGAAGTCGACGGAACGTCCGATCTCCGCCCACTTGGCGTCCTCGGCCGCCTGCTGCTCCATGACCTCGGCGATGTAGTCGACGGCGTGGCCACCGAGCACCAGGTGCTGCGGGGGCTCGGGGTTGTCGGCGAGGTCCAGGAAGACACGGGCGACCTTCGCCGGGTCGATCGGCTCGGTGCCGGTCCAGCCGCGCAGGTGCTTGGCCTGAGCGCCGACCGTCGGCTCGTAGGCGGGGTCGAAGGAGGGGATCTCCATCGAGGAACCGGCCCAGTCGGTGCGCATGCCGCCCGGCTCCGCGAGCGTGACGCGGATGCCGAGGGGCGAGACTTCCTTGTGCAGGACGCCGGAGAACCCTTCGACCGCGTGCTTGGCGGCCTGGTAGGCGCCCAGGCCCGCAGCGGTCAGCCGGCCGCCGATCGAGGTGACCTGGATGAAGTAGCCGCTGTTCTGCTTGCGGAAGACAGGCAGCACCGCCTTGGTCACATGGACCGTGCCGTAGAAGCAGGCGTCGACCTGCGCACGGAAGGCATCGAGGGTGACCTCCTCGATCGGGGCGATGTCGGCGTAGCCCGCGTTGTTGACCACGATGTCGATACGCCCGAACGCCCGCACCGCGGTGTCGACCGCGGCCTGGGTCTGCGCCGGGTCGGTGACGTCCAGCTCGACCGCCATCACCCGGTCGCCGTACCTGGCTGCCAGGTCGTCCAGCGCCTCGGTGCGGCGGGCGGTGGCGACGACCCGGTGACCGGCGGCGAGCGCCTCCTCCGCCACCGAGCGGCCCAGGCCGCGCGAACTACCCGTGATGAACCAGACCTGCTCGCTCATGGATGTCTCCTCGTCCACGGTTGACACTTAGTGCAATCTAGTTGCCTTAGGTTAACTCAATTGAATTGCGCTAACAAGGCAACCCGAGTGCGTTAAGATCGACTCCATGGACACGACAGAACCGCCCGCCTTCCAGCGAGCCCGCTCGCCCGAGCATCGGGAGCGTCGCGCCCGGGACCTGCTGCAGGCGGCCGCCGAACTCGCGCAGGCGGGCGGAACCCGGACGGTGACGCTGAAGGGGATCGCCCAGCGGGCCGGCGTGCACTCCTCAGCCGTTCGCGGGTATTTCTCCTCGCGCGAGGAGATCCTGCTGCGTCTGGCGACCGCGTCGTGGCAGGCGTGGTCGCGGGACCTGACCGAGCAGCTCGCCGGGGCCGGGCCGCTGGACGCAGACGGCCTCGCCCGCTCGATCGCCGCCTCCCTCGCGGAGCACTCGCTCTTCTGTGACCTTCTCGCCCATGCGGCCGTCTCCCTGGAACGCGAGGTTCCGATCGACTGCCTGCACGAGTACAAGAACGCCGCGGTCGGGGCCGTCGACGAGCTCGCCGACGCCTTCCACCGGGCACTGCCCGCCCTCTCACGGGCGGACGGACGTGATGTCGTGGCCGCCGCCGCCGCGCTGGCTCCCGCCTTCTGGCAGTACGCGAACCCCGGGGAGAGCCTGCAGCTCCTGTATGAGCGAGTGCCTCAACTGGCCCACGCACGAGTGGACTTCGAGCCCCGCATGACCGTGCTGCTGACCGCGCTCGTCAACGGCCTGACCGGTCCGCGAGCCTGAGAGCACCCGGCGGCCGCACCTGAGCGTGAGAGGCGTCGCCCACCACGGCCACCCAGATATGTACGCCGTATGCCGCTTCTGCTCAGCCGCAGTCGACGCCACTGCCTGGACCGACACACCCCCGAACAGAACACCGCCCGGGGCGACCCACCCGGCCTCAGCCAGTCACCACACCCCGGACAACGCCGGTCCTGTACAGGCCCGTCGACCCCAGCCACCAACCCAGGTAGACCCACCAAAAGATCCAGACGGGCGGTTCAGAAGCGGGCACTCACGCAGATCCGCCGGAGCGCGGCTCACCGTCCTGGGGGAGGGGTACTTTCATCCGCTCCCAGGCGCCCGGATGCCCCAACCGCGACATCCAACGCCTCCAGCTCTGTTCTGCCTGGGGTGTCGCGTGACCGATTGAGTCCACTTGCCGGCGCCGAGGCCGCAAGCGCACCGGCTGCCCACACGTGGCTCGGCGACGCCCGGCGGTTCCTGGACCGGGCCAACTCGTGATCACGTCGCTGGTGGTGGCGTGGCCTCCCGAGCTCGTCCGTGCGCCGGCGAGTCTCGAGAACCCCTCTTGAGCGGCATCCGGACCCTGGTCGGCGCAGAGACACCGTCGGTTCGCGAGGGCCGCCGTACCTCCGCGCCTTTCATTTCGAGTCGCGCGATAATGGGCCTACGGCTGGAGTGCATACCTGAAACGGCCTGAAGGTGGTCGGCGAGGGGCGCCTGCAGGCGAGGGAAGTGAGCAGGGTGTCGGTCGCCTGGGACGACATCGGCGGACTCGTCGATGCCCATGAACGTTTTCTGGCCGGAGCACGGGTCGAAGACGTACGCAGTCCGATCCTCGAGTCCTGGAAGCGGTGCAGGTCCGAAGGGGTCCAGCCGCACCGGGTGCTGCTGCCGTATGCCTCCGGCCTGGCGTTGGACGACCGTCTCATGCGCGCGATCGAGCCGGTTCTCAAGGACCTGACCGCGTCGCTGGCCGACGTGAGCATGGCGGTCGCCCTCTGTGACGCGCAGGCCCGCATGGTCCAGCGGTACGGCGGTGGCCGCCGACTGTTCAAGGGCCTCGACGAGGTCAACTTCGCCCCTGGTTTCGATGCCTCGGAACGGGTTGTGGGCACCAACGGCGTCGGCACGGCACTGGCCGGGCGGGACCCCATCTATCTCGCCGGCCGTGAGCACTTCGCCGACTGTCTGCAGCCGTTCTCCTGCGCGGGCGCGCCCGTCCGCGACCCCCTCAGCGGGCGCATCGAGGCGGTCCTCGACATCACATGCCTGCGTGCCGACGGCGACCCCGCCATGCTGCGACTGGTGCAGGAGGCTGCCCGCGACATCGAGACACGGCTGTTGGAACAGGCCTCGGAACGGGAACGGGCACTGCTCGCCGCCTACCGGCGGGCCTGCCGCGACAGCGGCGGTGCCGGTGATCCGTCGCAGCGTGCTCTCCAGCTGCTCCCAGGTCCCGGCCCCGAGGAGGGCGGCCTCGGCCCGGTCGACCTGTCGATGCTGCGGGAGAAGGCCGAGGAGCTCCTTGCCTCATCGCAGCGCACCCTCGACGAAGTGGCTCTGTCCGGCGGGCGCGTCGCCACGCTGCTGCGTCGCCCGGTCACGGGAGCGGCAGGTGAGACGGGTGCGGTCGTCGAGGTCCGCGTTCTCGGCGGTCCGAGCCTGCGCCATGTCGGACTCACCGAGCCGACCGAGCCGACCGAGTCGGGCCGGCTGAGGGCGGTGACCCATACGCTCCTGACCAACACGCCGACGCCTCGCTCCCTGGTACCGGGGCGGAACGCCCCGGTCTCCCCACGTGCGGTCGGACCGCCACCCCTGCTCATGGCAGCGGCCTCGCCCGTGTCCACTGCGGTCGGCCCGCAACCTCGGACTCAGGAAGGAACACACGCGAACGGCAGCGGTCCCGGCTCGGCCGACGGCTGGGTGGTGCTCGTGGGCGAGCCCGGCGTCGGCAGGCTCGCCGTGCTGGCCCGCAAGCGCCTGGAGCTGCTGCACGACGCCAGCGTGTGCATAGGGACCACTCTCGACGTCACCCGCACCGCGGAGGAACTGGCGGAAGTGGCCGTCCCCCGGTTCGCCGATCTGATGGTTGTCGACCTGTCCGACCCCGTGTTGCTGGGTGAGGAGCCCGGGCCGCTCGGAGGGGAGACATCGCTGCGCCGGGTCGCGATGGGCTTCGTGCGCGAGGAACTGCCCGTGTACGGGGTCGGGGACCCCGTCCAGTACGTTCCGTCCACCCCACAGGTCCACTGCCTGGAGACCGGGCAGTCCGTGCTCGAACCCGTCCTGGCCGACGCCGAGGGTTGGATCGCCCAGGATCCGGCACGCTTCGGGCGGGCACTCACGGAGGGCATCCACTCACTGATCACGGTGCCCCTGCGAGCTCGCGGTACCGTTCTCGGCGTGGCGAGCTTCTACCGCTCCGAGAAGCCCGCTCCCTTCGAGGACGACGACCTGTGTCTGGCTCAGGAACTGGCCGCCCGCGCCGCGATCTGCATCGACAATGCCCGCCGTTACACGCGTGAGCACAACACAGCCCTCGCGCTGCAGCGCAGCCTGTTGCCCCGGGGGCGCCCCGAGCCGACCGCCGTCGAGGTCGCCTGCCGCTATCTGCCCGCGCAGGCCGGAGTGGGCGGCGACTGGTTCGACGTCATCCCGCTGTCAGGCGCCCGGGTGGCGCTCGTGGTCGGCGACGTGGTCGGTCACGGCCTGTACGCCGCCGCCACCATGGGCCGGCTGCGTACCGCCGTGCACAACTTCTCCGCCCTGGATATGCAGCCCGACGAGCTCCTCACTCAGTTGGACGACCTGGTCGGGGGCCTCGACCGGGGCGAGGGGTGGGCGGTGGAGCCCAGTCATCAGGACTCCGGAATCGTCGGCGCGACCTGTCTGTACGCCGTGTACGACCCGGTGTCCCGGCGGTGCTCCCTCGCCCGCGCCGGACACCCCCAGCCCGCGGTGGTCGGGCCCGACGGCACAGTGGACTTCGTCGACCTGCCGTCGGGGCCGCCGCTCGGGCTGGGCGGTGTGCCCTTCGAGACCGTTGAGCTGGAGCTGGCCGAGGGCAGCCAGCTGGTGCTGTACACGGACGGTCTGGTCGAGGACCGGGGCCGCGACATCGACAGCGGTATGAACAAGCTCCGCGCCGTTCTGTCCAGCGCCGACCGGGCACCGGAAGACACCTGTGAAGCGGTCCTGGACGCACTGCTCCCGGCACGTCCGAGTGACGACGTGGCCCTGCTGGTCGCCCGTGTGCACGCCATGGGACCGGAGCGGGTCGCCGAGTGGCAGTGGCCCAGCGACCCGGCGATCGTCTCCCGCTCCCGAGCGGCGGTCACCCGGCAGCTGTCCACGTGGGGACTGGACGACCTGGCTTTCACCGCTGCACTGGTCGCCAGCGAGCTGGTCACCAACGCGATCCGGCACGCGATCGGTCCGATCGGGCTGCGGCTGATCCGCGACCGCGCGCTGATCTGCGAGGTCTCCGACGGCAGCAGCACCTCGCCCCGGCTGCGCCGCGCACGGAGCGAGGACGAGGACGGACGCGGGCTCTTCCTCGTCGCCCAGTTCACCGAGCGCTGGGGAACCCGCTACACCACCGACGGCAAGGTCATCTGGACCGAACAGCTCCTGGGGTGACCGGGGCGAAGGGTCCCGGCCCCACGGGCATGTTGGGAACCGCACGTCTTGCGATGCGGCGCCGCCCGCAGTCCTCGCGATGTCGTTGCAGGACGGCGTGGACGCGCGGGGCGCCGTAGGCCCCGTGGGACCGGTCATGCAGGCGGAAGACTCCCCAACCTCGCTGATCTTCTCCGTCAGCCCGGCATCGCGGACCGCCGCGGGCCGGGCCGGCCACTGCGGCAGGCGTAGAAGGCGGCTCGGGAGACCTGCAGCAGCCCCCTGCGGCGCGCTCGCGAGACCGCGTGGTACGCAGGTTCCAGAACCGGCGTGCGTGTTCGAGAGGAGGCCCGCCTGCGCGAGAGGATGAACCGGGACGGAGTCCAGCCCATGGAAGACTTCCTTGCGGACCGGGCCGCCTCGGTGAAGGACCGGGACTTCGTTCCCGCTGCCGGTGGCTCCTCCCGTGATACCGCAGAGCGAATTCGGGCCCGCCTGGTCGACCTGGCCGATGAGCCCCGCCCTGTTGCCCTGGTGACGCATGGTGGGGTAACCGTGGACCTGCCGCGCGCCTTGATCGGCGACGATGCGGTGCCGGTCGAGTTGATGCGGCACGGCGTCCCCTCCTGCGCGATCACCACGCTGGATGGCCTGTCCGTCGCGGACGTCGCTTCGGTTGGGCACCTGGCGTGACCAAGCCGACCATTCCGCCTGGTGATTCGTCGACCGGATGACGCACAGTCTGCTGCGGCAGGGATTGAGCGGCCCGTCGCCAACCCCGAAGAGCGCGTCGGTCCGGACCCTTGCGGCAGGCGGTGGACGCTCCTACGGCTTCGTCCACCGCCTGCCCACCGAGGCCGACACCACCATCCGTACGCGAGGCGGCCCGAACGTCTCGGACTGGCCAGCGAACTGACGCGCGACGGCTGCTGCTGCGGCGTCCGCCGAGACCCGAATCCGTGCCGCACACACCTCCTACGTCGCGCCACTGCCCACCGGCCGTACGATCCTCCGCTACCGGCCCCCGGGCGGTCGTGGACGCGGACGCCGCGCCGGCATCCGCTGAGAGCGCGGGGTGGGGAGTTCGCCGGGTCCGACGGGCACGATCTCGATGCCGGTGATGCCCTGCTGCTTCAGTTCCCCTGGACTGGCGCCCTTCTCCGGCGCTCCATCTCAGTGGGGCTTCCGAGGCGGCTCGGGCGCCAGCCATCCGGCTCGATTCCGGAGCGCGTCCCGCCTGGTGGAACAAGGTGATGCCGGCGGAGCGGGCCTCATAGACTCGGCCTTCATCTGCGGCCTGGTGGCCGAGCGGGTGCCGTCGTCGGGAAGGGATCAGTACGGTGAGTGCGATGGGATGGAGCGACGCCCCGATCTACGAACGGCTCATACGCGAACGTGGTGATGTGGCCGCCGACGCCCGCAAGACGGCAGAGGCGACCTGGCGCGAGGTCGGCAGGATCATGGACTTCCGTCTCCCGCACGCGATCGCCGCGCAGGACTCCAGGCTCCGTTGACTGCCGCGTGGTCCTGATACCGGGTGATCGCTTGGGTCGCCCGCGAGGGCGTCGTAGGCGTTGCAGTTGCCGTCGAGGACCGGGTCGGTCTGTGAGGGTCTCGCTCGACCGCTGCTTGCCGCCGAGCCGGCCGTACCGTTGGGCGCTCTGGCCGGCGCGGGTGGCGCCGTTCCCGTCGTTGTCGGGAGCCGTCGGCGCGAGGACCGTGTCGAGCGGCAACCTCACGGCGATGTCGCCGTGGATGTCGGTGAGCTGCAGGACGGTGCCGTTCGTCTTGCCGGTGGTGGCGGTCAGCGACCCGGTTGCGTTGGCGACGTTGCGGGTCAGCGTGGTGGCGGCTGTGTCCTCGACGATCCGGTTCGGGTTGTCGGAGTCGTCGCTGTAGCGGTTGGTCCTGGCCGGTGTCCGGCTCCAGGTGCCGGAGCTGTTGGTCTCGATGGTCCAGGAGCGGAAGCGCAGTCCGGCGTCGGGCTGCCAGGTCTGGCGGTCGGTGCCGGCTGTCTGCTGGTAGGCGAGGTCGTTGGCGTAGTAGGTGCGGGTGGATCCGGGACCTGCGGTGGTCCGACCGCAGGCGTCGTAGGAGTAGCCCCGCCGAGCTCAGAGCAGGTCGAGGGCGTCGAACCCGTAACTGGGGCTGAGGTAGCCGCCGCCACCTGCCGAGCCGCTGGCGGCGTCGATGTGCAGGGTGTTGGTGCCGGTCAGCAACTGGGCAACGGGGATGACGTACTCGTAGGTGTGGTTGTTGCCCCGGTAGCTGCCGACGGTCAGGGTCCGGGTGGACGGCTTGGTCGCGGCGGCCGGGACGGCAGAGGTCCAGGTGTCGTTCACGGTGATCTGCGGACGGCCGTTGGCCTTGGCGTTCGCCGAACGCCAGAAGCCGCGTCCCGAGCGCATCATTGTGGGCGCATCTGAAGTTCTCCGGCAGCCGTCAGTGTCATGGGGGTCTGCCACCACGTGACCCTGCCGCACGGCCCGTCCTCCGTCTGACGCACCGGCCGGACGCGTCTGCTCACCCGGAGCACCTGCCTGTCGCTCTCGTCTGCTGTGACGGTCACCGTGACGGTACGTCCGGCGTCCGATCCTGCCGGTGTCGGCAGGAAGAGGGAGTGTACGGAGGGAGACGCTCCTGATATCGCCTGGCACCTGTCGTTGACGCAGGCCCGCACGGTGGCGTGTTGATGTGAAGCCGCCCAGGGTGTGACATCCAACAGCACGTCCGGAGCGGGCTCATTAGGTCCGTTGCACACCTGCGGTGACGCGCACCCCGCTGCTGCGACCATGGCCACGGCGGTCATCCACAGCAACCTGATCGCACCGGGGCGCACTGTTCGGCTGTCCACAGTGATGGCTCCGATCGCTTTGTGACAGGGCTTGCTCGGCAACCGCGGGACCGCAGCGCAGCCTCCCCCAGCCGTTCTCGGAGGACAGGTGGCGCAGGAAGTGGTCCATCAGCTTCGGGATCGCTCTGACAGGGTGGTGAGGCGGCGGTACAGTTCCTCCCCGCCCAGGGCTGTCGTCAACCGCGCCGTCGGGCCATGTACCGAGCCAGGTCAGCCGAGACAACGTCCGGCATCCAGTCACCCAGGACCTGAACAATCGAGACCCTCGACATGCTCACGTCTCAACTGATCTGGTAGCTCCAGGTCAAAGGTCTGGGCCGGGGTCCAAGAACCTCGCGGACGCAAGATGCCCGGGCGAGGCGCCCACCGGACGGTGGGCTTCGCGGGCCAGGGTGAGAGTCTGTACGGCATCTGGGACAACAAGGCGCGCTCGGCGAGGAGATCGGGCTCGCCTTCGACGAGGAGGCGCAAGAAGGCCGCACGATCAGTCCCACCGTGGCGGACGGCGGCAGGACTCTCGGCGTCTCCAACGCCTCGGCTTCTCCTACGGCCTCCGCATCCGGTTCACCTGAGCGAAGTGAGCTGACCTCAGCCCGCCGGTCCCCACTCCCGGGCGATCAGCATCCGCTGCACCTCGCTGGCGTCTTCGCCGATGTCCGGGAGTTCGGGTTGGCGTCGCACACCCGGCGGCCGGGTGCACGTCCATGAAGGTTTTCGCACCGGCTCTACGCTCTGTCCGGCCTGGGGCGTACTGGCGTGTTCTTGTCTGTGCGCGCGCAGGTGCCGTGAACGCCCCTCGGTTCGCGTTGTCAGGCGGACTGCTGTGGTGTCTGCTCGTCGGCTGTGGGTGCGGCTGTGTCGGGGGCGGTGTAGAAGACCGATGTGCCTTGCTTGGTGCGCTGGGCCTGGTTCTTGGCCACGAGCCCTTCCAGTGTCGTACGCACCACGGTTGTCTTTACCGCACGTTCGGGATGCTGCTGCTCGAGCGCGGTGGTGATTTCGGCGGCCGAGCGGGGCTCGTCCTGGCGGGCCAGGTGCTCCCGCACCAGGTCCACCAGCTTGGGCCCGGCCGGCCGCGGGGCCTGCTCCGCAGCGGTGGTCTTGTTGCTGGTTCGCTTCTTGGCCGGGGCGGGCTTGTCGTCCGTCGTCCGCTTGGCCGCACCGGATGACGCCGCCTTCTTGCGGGGAGCGGGCACTACGGTGGCAGGTTCGGCGGCAGGCGCTTCGGACACCTCTGACACGCCGAGCGCCTCCTGGAGGTTCACCAGGACGGTGTGATCGTGCCGCACGGCGGCCAGTTGCTCCTGCAGCGCTTCGATCTCAGCAGTGAGGCGTTCCTGCTCCTTGCGGTTGCGTTCCAGGTCGCCGGCTACCTGGGCGCTGTACTGAGAGGCCAACTCGGTGGTCTGGGCGGTGGTTTCGGACATGGCGCTCACGCTCTTTCCGGGTGCCGCAGCCGATGAGCGGTGAGCCCATGGCGTACGCGGAGTCGAAGATTCATGCTGTCCCGCCTGCTGCTACGGGAGCAGCGGCAGTTGGTGACGCACGTCTTTGGCACAGTCATAGCACGGAAGACGGCTGTGTTGCTGCTGTACGGGTGTGAGCGGACGGGAGAGGCCTGGCACGACCTTGGTCAGGTGTGCAGGTCTGTGTGGGGTGGACAGGGAGCTGATGATGCACTGTAGACAGGCTTCCGGGACAGCGACATCCCCGCATCCCCTGATCGCAGTCTCACGGTTGCTGTCGACTCCCACCGGGTCCTGATGAACCGCACTTCATGCGCAGCGGTCTCCAACGTGAGTGGTGCCTCGAATCTCTGCCGGTCGTACGCACCCCTCGGCGCCGGTTTTCGTGCCGGTGTTTCCTGGGGCCGGAGTTGAGGGATCAGTTCAGTGTCGGAGGCTGCTGGGGGCCGTGAGGGTGTGGGTGAGCAGGTAGTCGAGGGTGTCGGCGGGTTGCCGGCGGTGGCGTAGGGCGGTGCGTTGTCGGACCGCGCCTGTGCCGTGGAGGCTGAGCCGGGTGATGAGACGCTCGACCAGGGCGGTGTCGCCGTGCTGGTCGAGGGCGGGCCGGATCCGGGTCAGCAGCTGGTGGACCTGACGCCAGGCCGGGGTGAGCCGGCGGGTGAGCGGGTCCAGGAGTGCGCCGGTGAGTCCGTCGCGGGCTGCGCGCCATGACGCGGCGCGCAGCAGGTGGGTGTCGGGGCGCGGTGCGGGCGTGCCGGCGCGGACGTCGGCGAGTGCGGTCGCGGCGGCCGCGCGGGCCAGTGCGGTGAACAGCACGGTGTCATCGACGGTCAGGCCCGCGTCCGCGAACCGCAGCTCCAGGGTGGGCAGATGATGGGAGGGCCGGATGTCCCAGTAGATCCCGCCGGCGTCGAGGACCACGCCGGTGCCGACCAGGGTGGCGACGGCATCGTCGTAGTGTGCGGCAGAGGTGAAGTACGGCGGGGGACCGGCAGCCGGCCAGCGGGCCCAGCACACGCTGCGCCAGCTGGCGTGCCGTGTGTCCCGCCCGTTCCACAGGGGTGAGTTCGCGGTCATTGCTGTCAGCACCGCGGTCCAGGTGCGCAGCTGGTTGCTGACCCGGACGGCCTCCTCGCGGCTGTCCATACCGACATGGACGTGACAGGCACAGCACACCTGCTCCTCGTCCAGCGCCCCGAACATGCGCTCGCTGCGTTCGTAGCGCTTGCCGGGCATGAACGGCGGTGCGCCCGCCGGTGAGAGAACCGGCGTGCCGCTAGAGACGAGCCTGGTCCTGTGTACGGCGGCCGCGCGTGACACGTGCAGTCGGCCGGCGTAGAGCTGTTCGGCGAGCGCGCTCAGGTGATGGTGGGGCTCGGTGCGGGTCTCGACCTGGTAGCGGGTCAGCTCGGGTGTGACCAGGTCGCCCAGCTTGGCCTGGGCGGTGGCGATGACCGGCACGGCCATCGGTGCCAGCAGGCGGGTGCGCGGGTTGACGAGAAGGAACTCCTCTTCGACCCCCACGGTCAACCGAGGTCCCCTCGCCCCGGCCACCGGCGCCCTGCCGGTCCTGAGCCCGTGAATGCTCGTACTGCGAGATGGTCGGCTCTCCACAGGCAGGATCCTTCACCAGCGGCCCGCCAGGATCCCGCCGCGTGGGTGAACTCGCCGCGAACGGAGCGGCAGATGGCTGAAGAACTCCGATGGATGACAACCGGAAGGCACCGGCTGGCTCACGCACGTCGGCTGTCACCTCGACCAGCTGGCCCACGCCCGCTTTTGCGCACTTTCAGGTGACGGCCCGGTCGGCGGGGCGGCGCCAGATGCAGTGACGCCGGGGCGAGCCCGCCTCCCGCACGGCATCGGCTGGTGGTAGGCCAAAGCTCCGTCGTTCTCGTGGATGGCCCGGACCCGCGGGTATGGGCCCGATACTCCAAGTTGGCGATGGTGGGCGGTTCGTGACGGGCGACGGATAGCGTGCAGGTACCACCTCCGGTGATTACGGAGTGTCGAGTTCGCCGACCACCACAACGGAGGACGGTGCCGGCTGCGCCGTTGTCCCCGTTCTCGTGCCCGGCCATACCCGGGTGGCCACCCCAGCCGGACAACCTGACCACCAGACGCGGAAGGCGGCCGATCCGCCGCCCGGAATGCGAGCGGACATGGGCGCCGCCGCCCTTCATCCGGTGGAAGGCAGACACCTCACGTTGCTATGCCGTCAAGTTCTCGGGATCAGCCCCCCCCGTTCACGGCGCGGTTGTAGAGCCGCCGGTGCCACTCGTTGGCGTGGGGTCCGGGGTCGCTGGTCAGGACGGGGTTTGGGCCGGTCTCGATGAGGTGCAGCAGGGTCCCGGCGACGCCGTAGCAGTCGTCCGGGCCGAAGCAGGAGACCAGCGCTCGGGCTTCCTCGCCCGTGACCGGCTTCGGAATCGCTTCGAGTTGCTCGACGCGCCTGTCGATCTCCTCTTCGCTCGCGTCCCAGTCGGGGAGCGGGCCATCGGCGACGAACGCCTGCACTTCGGGTCTCATGGGTGAATGATCAGCTTCCATCGCCAGCGTGAGCAAGGTGTCTTCGCTGTTCAGGCTGCCGCCGCCCCGTACTGGACCAGCTGGGCCTACAAGCCCGGCGGCCTGCGCGACACCCAGACCGAGCACAAGGCGACGGGCGACACGAAGACCAGCTACGGCTACCCGGCCGTCAACGCCAACGGCGCCGGCCAGCCCCACACCCTGACCTCGGTCACGGTCAACGGGGGCACGGCCAAGTCCCTGACTTGCGACGAGCAGGGCAACACCACTCAGCGCTACGGGCCGACCGGCACCGCGCAGAGCCTCTTGTGGGACATGGAAGGAGGACTGGTCCGCCTCACGGAGGGCACGAAGATCACCGACGACCTCTACGACGCCAACGGCGAGTTCCTGATCCGCCGAGGTACCGACAAGACGGTGCTCTACCTGGCCGGTCAGGAAACAGGAGGCCGTCGTTGATGGAGTTGCGGATGACGACGTCCAGGCGGGCCTTGGCGGTGCTGGCCAGCTCCTCGCCCCAACCACGCTGCTGGCTCCTGCCATGAGCTTCCGGTCTTTGCTGTGGGTAAGGACCGTTCCGTCGAGGGCCCTGACGGCCCGTCCAGGCGCGGAGCGTCCCCGTCGCAGAACCTGCTCACCGGAACGGCGAGGGAGTGACAACGGACACCTCGGTATCTGCATCGGTCTTCGAAACAGTCCCGAGCATGTCCGTTGATCACGCTGCCGCACCGGGAGACTCCAAGATTCCCGACAAGGTCAAGCTCAGGCTGGTTGCCAGGAGAGGACCGTCTGGTACTGCGACTCTATGCCGCCGGCCGCGATGACACTCGACGGAATCTGGTCGGCTCCGGTGATGTTGTGGTTGTCCTGGATCAGGACGCCCTTGTTGTCGTAGTCGGAGGGACCGTTCGGCCAGTAGTTGCCTTCGATGTCCGTCGGGTCGTAAGTTCCGTCGCCGGCGGTGTAGTTCCCGTGTTTGCTGCCCCACGGTGAGACGTTGATGTTCCACACCGCGTTGCCGAGGATCGACACGTAGGTGGCACCGTTGTCGGTGTACAGGACGTGGCCGCCCGAGGTGTTGAGCTGGTCGTGGACCACGTTGCCGGTGACATGCTCGCCGCTCGCCATCGAGGTGCCGGTGATCCCGTTCGTGTAGACGGCTCCGCCGTCGCCGAGCAGCGACATGTGGTCGTAGATCAGATTGTCCGAGATCGTGTTGTGGTTCGAGTAGTTGGGCTGTGCGGGCAGGCTCACCTTGTCGGGCCAGCCGCCCCAGCCGATGGAGATCGCCGTGTAGGGGACATGGTCGATCTGGTTGTGAGTGATGGTCGACGTCTCGATGTAGCCGGCGTCGATGGCGATCCCGCCGTGGTACTCGGCGGCGGTGTCATAGAAGTGGCTGTCCTTGACGGTGATCCCGCTGGTGTGCTGGGCGGCACTGTTCGGCTGCGGGATGTCCACGCCGCCCAGGTCGAGGCCGTTGCCGGAGATGTCGGTGAACACGCAGGCGGTGACCGTGTCGTTCTGTGAGCCGTCGCCCAGGTCCAGTCCGGCCGCGCCGAGATGGACGAAGTAGTCGTGGTCGAAGTGGACGCTCTTGTCGTAGGTGAAGCGAACCGCGCCGGGCATCTTCGTCCAGTTGGCGTAGGGGCAGGTGCCGTCCGACACGAAGGCGCACAGTCCCTGGGTGGCGTAGCCGTTGATGCCGGTGACCTGGTAGGTCGCCTGGATCTCTGAGAAGCCGGTTCCGGTGTTGGAGGTCGTGTAGTTCGCGTAGCTGAACTGGATGCCTTGGAAGCCGACATGAGCGGGTACGTCCGAGGCGTTCCCGGAGGTCGCCACCAGCGTGTCGAGTGCGGGTGCCTCGACGTCCGCCGTAGTGAGGTCCTCCCCGGAGCGCGGGATGTAGTAGAACCGGTGCTCGCTCTTGTCCAGGTAGAACTCGCCAGGCTTGTCGAGGAGTTCGTAGGCGTTCTCGACCGCTGTCGGGGCCTCGGTGATGGACTTGCGGCCGACCAGGTTGTAGGTGCGACCGGAGCCGTCGGTACGCATGACCCGCTGGGTGGAGTTGTTCCAGCAGGGCTGGGCCATGGTGATGGCCGTACTGGTCACCGAAGCGACCGGACAGCGCGGCTCGGTCCACAGTCCCAGGCCGCCCCGGTAGACGAACTCGATCGCCGACGGATTGCGCCAGCCGGCCATGGGATCACCGGACGCTGTGGTGTAGCCGGTTGCTGTCTGGGTCACCGACACCGGCAGGGAGCCTGCCGCGCGCTGAGCGCGCACGCCGTCCACGTACAGTTGCCGGGTGTCCAGTCCGGTGGGGGCCGGGGCGGACCAGATGTCGCTGCCCGTGCTGGTCTTGGCCCAGCCGGTGATGTGGACGCCGCCGCTGATGACGGGGGTCTGTCCGGCTGCGGCTTTCCACCAGATGGTGCCAGCCGTGCCGCCGCCTGAGTCCGCGGCGGTGAAGGTCAGCGTCTTGGCCAGCCGGTAGACGCCGCCGGCCAACGTCACGGTGATCGGGCCGGATGTGGATGTGTCGATCGTCCGGACCGCGGTCTGTGCCTTGGTGAGTGTGCGGAAGGGAGCAGCAGCGCTGGTCCCCGGGTTGTCGTCACTGCCACTCGGCGAGACGAAGTAGGTGACCGCGGTCGCCGCGTGCGCAGGCAAGGTGAGCGCTCCGATGGACAGGAGCGTGCAAACGAAGGCCGCAAGAACACGGTAAGACCCGATGAATAATAGGAGTTCCTTGGGGGGTCTGGTGATGTCCTTCTGCTCTCTCGTGGGAAACATCCTGGCAAGGTAGAAGGGCTGTGATGAAACGTCAATGACTGTGACGCCGATACATCGGATCAATTTTGTTGTGACAGGAGTGTCTTTCCAGCCATGCCGGGGTGCGTCCAGGCCCGGGTGACGCGAGCGTTGACCCGCCGTATCCAGTCCTGGTCGATGTGCCACACGAGGTGCCGCGGGCGGCGTCGGAGATCGGGACGGCAGCGGCCGGCCGCCGATGTCCGCCAGATCTTTGGTGCCCCCGGCAACACCCAAAGCCCGCGCCGGTGACATCAGGCCGCCGGAGCCTGCTTTGACGAGCAGCACTGCCTCAAGCCGTCAGAAGTTTCCTGCCACGGACACCGTGAGAAGGCTGCTGCCTGCCGCGGTTGTGCGGCAGTACTGTCATGGCCGTCGAATGCCAGTCTCCCACCGAGTTGCCCGGACGGGCAGCGTCTCACCTACGAGCAGATCGTCCCGCGGTAGCCGCCGGGCTCACCCGGGCTGGCATCCAGAAGGCTGTGGAACGCGGCTGCAGGGCACAGGAGCAGGCAAGATCCGGGGTCGGGGACAGCGTGAGTCCCAACGACCTGGCGAGCTGAGCACCTGGCAGCCAGTTCCGGAATGCACATGCCGGTACCTCCGCAGCCCCCAACAGCGGCAACGGGAGAGTCAGGCGGCCGGCATGCGCTTCAGCGGCATCGCGGTCGACCCCGATCCGGTCGCACTGAGAGGTCTCGTCGAACTCGTCGAACAGGGCAGGCTCCGGGTCCAGGTGCAGGAGACGTTCCCGTTCGAGCGTGTCGCCGACGCACACCGACTGCTCGACGGCGGTCATCTCCACGGCAAGCTCGTCCTCACCGTCTGATCCCGTCGTGGGGCCTCGCGAGAGCGAGGCGCCACTGAGACCCATGCATCATGAAAGCTGCACGTCAGACGGCTTGGTGTGCGTCCGTGTCAGCAAGCTCGGGCCGGCCCTGAGCGGTAGTCCACCGACAAGAACATGCACCGCGTCGACGGGACGTCGGCCGTCGGGCGGGGTTGTCGGTGATCTGTAGGCGATGTGTCGGGGACTGCTGGAACCGTGGGTGCCGAGCCGCCCTGCCGGGCGGTCGCAGCCGCCTTCGACAGCAAGGGAGCCACGCCGCCATGTCGTCCACGCCCTCCACCCCGCCCTGGGATGTCCGACGGCTCCCGCGTGCCGACGGCAGCGTCTTCCTGGTGACCGGCGGCAACGCCGGCATCGGATACTTCGTCGCGGAGCAGTTGTCCGTGACCGGGGCCACCGTCGTCCTGGGCAGCCGGAACCCCGCGAAGGCCGAAGCCGCCACGGCCGCGATCCGCTCGCGTGTCCCCGGCGCGCGGGTGCGGGCGGTACGCCTGGACCTCGCCGACCTGCCGTCGCTCGGAACGGCGGTGGAATCACTGGACGTGGAACACCTCGACGCGGTGGTCCACAACGCCGGCGTCGCGCTCGACGACCCGCCGCGCCGGGAGACCGGGGACGGTCACGAGATCATGTTCGGCACGAACCACCTCGGGCACTTCGCGCTGACCCACTGGCTGCTGCCCCTGCTGTCGGCCGCACCGGCGGCCCGCATCGTGACCGTGGGCAGCTTCGCCGCCAAGTCCGAGCGGCTCGACCTCGACGACCTGCAGTCCCGGAAGGACTACCGGCCCAAGCGCACCTACGGACGCTCCAAGCTGGCGCAGATGTACTTCGGCCTCGAACTCGACCGGCGCCTGCGCGCGGTCGACAGCCCGGTGGCAAGCGTGGTGGTCCACCCCGGGGGTGCGCTGGACTCCCTGACCCCGTCCCGACCGCCGGTCCAGGTGCGGACCGCCGGTGCGCGGCTTTGCGGTGCACCGGCCGCCCTCCTCGTCCAGGGCAAGCACGCCGGCGCCTGGCCGGCGGTCCGAGCGGTGCTCGAGCCAACCGTGCGCGGAGGACAGCTCTGGGGACCGCGCGTCTTCGGCCTGCGCGGCAAGCCCCAACGTGAACCGGTGTGGAACCACCTCGCCGACACCTCCGTCGCGGCGCGGTTGTGGGACGCAAGCTGCGACCTGACTGGAGTCGACCTCGGCGCCATCCCTTGATGAGCGACATGTCGAACGGGTCGGGTTCGGTTCACCCGGCACTCGGGACGGGCGGTGGGCCGACATGGTCTCGGCCCACCACCTGCGGTCGCTCACGAGCCCAGGAGGGCGCGCAGTCCGGGTTGGAGGAGGTCGCCATGGGCGGTGACCATGTCGTCGCACAGGCGCCAGATGTCCTCGACCGGCAGGGCCGCGGCCGTGGCGGGGTCGGTCATCGCCGCGTGCCTGATGTGCCGCGGGTCGTCCTCGATCGCCGCCCGCACCACCAGGTCGTTCGCGCTCAGATAGGTGCGGTTGAGCGCCGCGAGCTGGGGCGGGAGGGAGCCGGCGCGGGTGGGCTGGACACCCAGCGCGTCCACCAGGCACGGTACCTCGACGGTCCCGTGCGCGGGCAGGTTGTCGATCAGGGTCCGGTTGGGGACGTTGCCGTAGACCGTGCGCGGGGTGCCGGTCACCATGCTGTGGATGATCTGCGGCGCGTACTCCATCGTCCCCTCGACGGCGACCGGCGTCCCGGCGGTCAGTGCGTCGCGGGTCCTCTCGTACGTGGCGACGTTCTCGTCGACGATCTTGAGGTACTCGCCGATCGGCAGCCGCAGCCGCTCCACCTCGCTGTCGTGGTGCAGATACCAGGGCACGTACTCGGAGGAGTGCTCGCTGGTCTCCGTGGGGTAGTAGCCGAGCCGGCGGTACATGTCGACCCGGACCCTGCGGCGCAACTGGTCGTCGGAGGCGATCAGTTCGTCCAGCCTCGGGTAGAGGCTCCGGCCCTGGTGCTCGAACCGCAGCACCCACGCCTGATGGTTGACGCCCGCGGCCTGGTAACTGATCTCCTCGTAGGGCACCTTGACCAGGTCCGCGAGGTCGCGCATCGTCCAGTACACCGAGTGGCACAGACCCACCACGCGGGTCAGGCCGGTGGCCTGCGTCAGGTACTGCACGTTCATGGCCATGGGGTTGGTGTAGTTCAGCAGCCAGGCCTGCGGGCAGACCTCGGCGATGTCCCGCCCCAGTTCCTTCAGGAACGGGAACGTGCGCAGGGCGCGGAAGATGCCTCCGATGCCGAGGGTGTCGCCGATGGTCTGCCGTACGCCGTAGCGGGCCGGTACCTCGAAGTCGGTCCGGGTGGCCTCGGCCATACCGATCTGCACGATGTTGATGACGAAGGCGGCGTCGGCCAGGGCTTCGCGACGGTCGGTGTGCGCGGTGACGTTCGGGCGGGCGCCGAGCGTGCCGGCGATGCGGAGGGCGGCCGCGTGCGCGGTGGCCAGGCGTTCGGTGTCGATGTCGTGCAGCGCGACGTGCGCGGACTTCAGGTCGGGGAACGCGAGGAGGTCGGCGAGCAGTCCCTGGGTGAAGACGACGCTGCCTGCGCCGATGAAGGCGATCTTGGGGGTGGTCATACCGGGGTTTCCTCGGTCTCGGAAGGGCGGGAGAGGACGTCGTCCCGCGTGGGCTGTGCGGTCGTACCGACGATGACGTCAGGGGCGGCGTCGCCGATGACGAGCACGTCGAAGGTGTGCGGCACTGAGGTGTTCCTGCCTGAGCGGTGTGTCGGGTGACGAGCGGGATCAGCCTTTGAGACCGGTGGAGGTGATCGACTGGATGAACGCCTTCTGCGCGCCGAGGAAGGCGAGCAGGACCGGCAGCACCGTGATGACGTTCCCGGCCATCACGGCGGACCACTGTGTGTGGTGCTGTCCCTGGAAGGTCGTGAGGCCGAGCTGGAGCGTGTACTGGGTGTCGTGGCTGATGGCGATCAGCGGCCAGGTCAGGTCGTTCCAGGTGCTGAGAAACGTCAGGACGGCCACCGTGCTGAGGGCCGGCCGGGACAGCGGGAGCACGATCCGCCACAGCACGTGAAGCCGTGAGCAGCCGTCGATCCAGGCAGCCTCCTCCAGCTCGCGGGGCAGCGAAAGGAAGAACTGCCGCAGGAGGAACACCGAGAACGGCGTGACGAGGGACGGCACGATCAGCGCGCCGAGCGTGTCGATGAGGCCGAGCTGCTTCATGACCAGGAACGTGGGAATCATCGTCAGCTGGAACGGGATCGCCATCGTGGCCAGCATCAGTCCCAGCAGCAGCCGGGAGCCGGCGAACCGCATCCGGGCGAACGCGTAGCCGCCCAGGGTGCCGAGCACGAGGTTCGCGGTGACCGTGACGAAGCTGACGAGGAACGAGTTGGCGAACCAGCGCGGGAACATCGCGTTGCCGAGCACATAGCGGTAGCCGCCCAGGTCCAGACGGGAGGGCCACAGCGCCGGCGGGAAGCGGTTGATCTCCGCGTTGCTCATCACCGAGCTGAGCGCCAGCCAGATCAGCGGTACCGCGAACAGCAGGGCCATCGGCGCGAGCAGCAGGTGCCAGGGGCTGAACGGCAGCCGCGGGCGTCGCCGGCCGGCATCGGGCCGGGCGGTCGGGACGGCCTGCGCGGCCTCGGGCGGGGCGGAGACGGCGGTCATGCGGCGGCTCCCTGGAGTCGGCGGCGGGCGATCTGGAAGATCAGGCCGATCAGGCCCAGGGCCGCGGCCAGTACGTAGGCCGAGGCGGCGCCGTACCCTGCGGTGGCGTTCTTGAACGCCTGCTCCCAGATGAAGTAGACGATCACCGTGGTGGATCCGAGGGGTCCGCCCTTGGTGGTGACGTACACGAGGTCGAACGTCTGGAGGGCCTCGATGGTCTGCCACAGCAGCAGGAACACCGAGACGGGCCTGAGCGTGGGCAGGGTGACGTGCCGCAGGACCTGGAAGCGACCGGCGCCGTCGAGCCGGGCCGCCTCGGTCAGCGAGGCCGGCACGTCCTGCAGCGCCGCGAGGTAGATGACCATGCAGAAGCCGGTACCGCTCCACAGACTGATCGCGACCAGCACGAGCAGCGCCTGGGACGGATCGTTGAGGAAGCCCTGCGCCGGGATGCCGAGGTAATGCAGTACCGCGTTGGCCGCGCCGAACTGCGGATCCAGGATGAACGAGAACAGCACGCCCTGCGCGGCGGAGGAGACCACGAACGGCACGAAGAACAAGGTGCGGTAGAGCCCGACGAAGCGTATGCGCCGGTTCAGGGCGAGGGCGAGCAGCAGCCCCACCACCATGCTCGCCGGCACGTACAGCGCGGTGTAGAGCAGGGTGTTGTGCACCGCCTGGCTGAAGTGGGGGTCCTGGGCGAGGGCGCGGTAGTTGTCCAGGCCCACCCAGCGGCTCGGTGTGACGAGGTCGTCGGCCCGGAAGGACAGCAGCAGCGACCAGATGATGGGCACCACGCTGAGACCGAGGATGATCAGGACCGCGGGCGATACGAACGTCCAGGCCATCGCGGACTCGGCGGCCCGTCTGCGGCGCAGGGCGCGCAGGTTGTCCGGGGGCCGGGACAGAGTGATCGGGGTGGGCACTCGGGACACGGCGGATCTCCTCAGCGGGGTATGAGCAGTGCGGCGTTGGCGTCGGCGGCGCAGGAGCGCACTGCCTGGGCGGGACTGCTCCGGCCCAGCAGCACCGCGACGACGGCCTGTCCGAGGGCCTGCGAGATCTGCGGGTAGGCGGCGTGCACGGGCCGTACGCGGGCCGAGTCCAGTGCCTTGGTGAACACCTCCAGGCCCTCGGTGGTGTTCTCCTGGTGCTGCCAGGCGGGCAGGTCGCGGGTGCGGCGGCTGAGCGGGAGGCTGCCCGCGTCGATGTCCCAGCGCACGTCCTGCGCGGGCTGCATCAGCCAGCTCACGAAGGTCTTGGCTGCCTTCTTGCGGGCAGCGCCGTTGTCGAACACCGTCCACGTGTCGGGTCCGCTGATGGTCACCGGCCGGCCGGAGAAGGTGGGCAGCGGGACGACGTGATAGTCGATCTTCGCCTGCCGGATGTCGGGGAGCTGCCAGGGACCGGTTACGGCCATGCCCATCCGGTCGGACAGGAAGACCTGGTACATCTGCTCGCTGCCCGGCTTCGGGTCGACGTAGACGCTCTTGTCCCGGGCGAGGGCGGCCACCACCTCCAGGGCACGGGTCCCGGCGTCGGCGAACCCGATGTGCTTGCCGTCGTCGGCGACGACGTCCCCGCCGAGATCCCAGATCATGGGCCAAAGTCGCCAGACGGTGTCCTCGTCACCGACGCCGGGCCAGCCGGTGCCGAAACGGCCGCGGCCGACGTCCGTGAGCGCCTTGGCGGTGGCGACGAAGTCGTCCCAGCGCCAGTCCGCTTCGGGCAGCGGCAGGCCGGCCTGCCGGAAGAGCTTCCGGTTGCAGACCACCGCGAGCGAGTCCAGCAGCGCGGGCGCTGCGCGTACCTGGCCGTTGACGGTCACGGCCTGGCGGGCCGGCGCCCAGTAGTTCGTCCAGGGCGTGCCGGCGTGTCCGACCATGTCGGTGAGGTCGACGACCTGAGGGCTGCGGGCGACGCTCGCCAGGTCGGAACCGAAGATGTAGGCGATGTCCGGGTAGGAGCCGGCGGCGAGGGCGGCCGTCACCTTCTGGAGCATCGCGTCGGCGAGCACTCCGCCGCCCAGCTCCACCCGGATACGGGGGTGGCTCCGCATGAACGAGGCGACCAGGGACTCCATCGCCTTCTTTCCCGTGTCGGTCTGCCCGTGCCACATCTCGATCGTCACGGTGCCGTCGGCGCTCACGCCGTCGTCGCCGCCCGCCGCGCAGCCGGAGGCCCCAAGGCCCGCGGCCGCCGTGGTCGCCAGAGCCGCTCCGGCGCGCAGCACTGTGCGGCGTTCGGGCTGTGCGCTGCGGGTGAGCGCGAACATGGGTACCTCCCGTGCGGAGCTGTGGGACATGCGCAGTGCGTCAGGGATGCGTTCGGTGTACGGAGTTCCGGCCGCGGCGACGGCGGGTGATCCCGGCGGGTCCGGGTGCGGGGCCGGTCCCGGGCGGCCGGAGCGCCGTGGGGCGGTGCTCAGGGCCGGGCGCGGAGCGGGACGGGCGGCCGGGTGCGGGCGCTGCCTCGCCGTCCGCGGGGAGTCACATGGATACGGATCATGTCCAAGCCCCAGAACATGGTGGGTACGTCCCCGCCTCGGACACCGACGTGGTCCTGGCGACTCAGTCCGGACTCCTGGCGCGTGGTCAGCTACCGGCTGGGCGTACCTCTGCCGCCGAGTGCTTCGACTACGGCGTTGACCAGGAGTTAAACGATGGTGCCAGGCAGCTGTCAAGAGGGAAGCGATGATTGAGTGTGCGTGAAACACCAGGGAAACCTGCATGATTGAGCATCAGGCGATGTCGGCCTGCGGCGGTTCGGCGAGCCGTCACAGGCCGACACGCGTTTCAGGGCGCGCCTGAGGGCGTGATCAGTGCGGGATGCGCCCTAGCAGGTCTTGCGGACGTACCCGCTGCTGCCGGCCGGCGAGACCGCCACGTCGCGCTGGACGATGCTCAGCGTGCCGCCCCACCCCTTGCACGCCTTCGACCTGCCGGAGTTGGTGTACTCGATCACGATCACGTTGTTGCCGAAGGCGCTGGTGTAGTCGCCGCACTCGTCGTACTGGCCGCACTCCTCGGCCACCGCGAAGTCGAGGCCGTTGGCGGTGCGGTTGCCGGCCAGCTCGGGGGTGTTCTTCTGGGCGATGGCCAGACCGTCGGCGTGGGCGCGGGCGGAGAGCAGCTTGATGAACGCCTGCGCGTTGTTCGCCGTCAGACGGTTTCCGGAGCGGCTGTAGCTGTCGTAGTTGTCGGGCTCGACGGCCTGGAAGCCCTTGTCCCGGCAGCCGTCGATCTGGGATCCGATCTGGTTGGCGATCCGCTGGCGCTTGGCGTCCGTGCTGACGTCGAGGAGGGCCTCGCCCCAGTCCTCGTCGTAGACGACCTTGCCCGCCGAGTCGCGCAGCAGCAGGTCCGACGCCCACTCGCCCTCCGCGCCCGGCTGCGCCTGGAAGGCGTTGACGTAGCAGATGTTGTACAGGCCGGCGGCCGGGGAGGCGGTGTGGTCACGGGTGACGACCTTGACGCCGGCGGGCGGCGTGTAGGCGCCCCCGATCTGGTAGTCGAAGCCCGCGTGCGTGGGCGGCAGGGACACGGTCGCCGCCTGCGTCGAGGGCGCCGCGACGAACAGGGCGCCGGTCAGCGCGGCCGCGCCGATGACGGTGCCGGTGAGTTTGAGAGGGGTGGTGTTCAGGTGGCTCATGCGTGAGCTCCAGAGGAAGCGGGCACGTCCCCGCCTCGGACGACTGGGGTGTCCTGGCGACTTGGGCCGGGCTTGCGACGCGGGGCCTGCATACCGGCTGGGCGTGCCTCTGAACGCGGAGCGTGGCTCCGGTGTAGTCCGAGAGTAAAGCGATCGCGTTCGAGGATGTCAACGGCGGCGAAGTCCCTTGCTTGCGGCGCGAGTTGGCGCCTCGCGTGGCGCGGTGTGACCGTCGGCGGCGGCGTCCGAGTGCCGGAATAAATGCTCGAACCTGCTTGGTGCAAGCGTTGATTGAGCACCTTCGAGCATCTAAGGTCGTCGGCGTGACGGTCGAACAGGGGCCGCGCTGTCGGCCCGGGGCGATGCGTGACGCATCTCCGCCACGCTCCCGCGCCGGCTGCGCCCATGACGGCGCCCCGGGACACCGCGAGTCCGTCCACCACCGCGCACCGCGGCCGATTCTCCGACGGACCCGTGACGTTCAGGCGTCGGGCGCGCCTCCCCGTCCACCACGACGAAGGGATGCTCCTTGACTTCCTCCCTCTCCTGAAGGAGGGGGATTCCTACGGCTCGCGCTGTAGGGGTTTCTGCTTCATCGCCGACTGCCCGCCCGGAGTGCTCCGTTGAGGTCTTGCATCAGCTCCACAGACAGACGCCGTCAGCCCGACGGCCAGGATGTTCTTCGCCGCGTTCACGTCCCGGTCGTGGGTCGTTCCGCAATCGCACGTCCACTCTCGGACGTTCAGCGGCATCTTGTCCTGCAAGGTGCCGCAGGCGGAGCACAGCTTGGAGGAGGGGAACCAGCGGTCGATCGCGATCACTTCGCGGGCGTACCACTGGGCCTTATATTCCAGCATGCTCCGAAATTCCGACCAGGCCGCATCACTGATGGCGCGGGCCATGCTGCCGATCTTCACCATGTTGCGGACGGACAGGTCCTCGATCACGATCGTTTGATTTTCACGAACGAGACGAGTGGTGAGCTTGTGCAGGTGGTCACGCCTGCGGTCGGTGATGCGGGCGTAGACCTTGGCGACCTTCAGGCGGGCCTTGGCCCGGTTCGCTCCGTCACCCCTGGCCTTGCGGGCAAGTTGCCGCTGGGCCTTGGCGAGACGGATGCGTTCACGCCGTTCGTGCCGGGGGTTGGAGACCTTCTCGCCGGTCGAGAGGGTCAGCAGGTGGGCGAGCCCAACGTCGACGCCGACGGCCGCGTCAGTGGCGGGGAGAGGCTGGACGGACGGGTCCTCGCACAACAGGGACACGTACCAGCGCCCGGCCGCGTCCTGGGACACGGTCACCGTGGACGGCGACGCTCCCTCGGGCAGCGGACGGGACCACACGATGTCGAGCGGCTCCGCCGTCTTTGCCAGGGTGAGGTTCCCGTCGCGGAACCGGAACGCGCTGGCGGTGTACCCCGCCGACTTCCGCGACTTCTTCAGCGACTTGAAGCGCGGGTATTCGGCGCGCTTGCCGAAGAAGTTCGTGAACACCGCCTGGAGGTGCCGCAGTGCCTGTTGGAGCGGGACGGCGGAGACGTCGTTGAGGTACGCGAGTTCCTCGGTCTTCTTCCAGGCCGTCAGCATCGCCGACGTCTGGTTGTAGTTCACCCGTTTCTGCCGCGCCCACGCTTCCGTGCGTGCCGCAAGGGCGAGGTTGTAGACCTTCCGCACGCATCCAAACGTGCGGGACAGCTCGGCTGCCTGCGCATCGGTTGGATGGAAGCGGTACTTGAACGCCCGCTTCAGATGGGTGGTCTTCACGGTTCACAAACTACCCAATCAGTTTGTGACGTAGCGCGAGTAGGTGGGGTTGGACGCCAGTCCGCCCTGGGGGCGAACCGACCTTCCCTGTCCTGGCCCGCAGGAGCCTTGTTTACTCCCCGTCCTGAGGGACGGGGTATCCACGAGGGAGAGCCCCGATGACCAACCAGCCGGCCGCGCCGGGACTGCGTGTCGGTGTCGTAGGCACGGGCCAGCGAGCCGGGCTGGCCGTCCTGGCCGAGCGGCCCGGCTCGGCCCGCGTGGTCTCCTGCGCGGATCCGTCCGAGCGCGGCCGCAGCGACGCCCGGAAGCTCTTCGGGGCGGACGTCCAGGTCCACGACCGTTACGAGGACATGCTCACGGACGACCTGGACGCCGTCTTCGTCCTCACCCCGGACGACCTCCACACCGCTCCGGCCCTGTACTTCCTCGAAGCCGGTGTCGCCGTGTTCGTCGAGAAACCGCTGGCCGTCGACCTCGACGACTGCGACGGGGTCCTGGCCGCCGCGGCCCGCACCGGCACCCGGCTGTACGTCGGGCACAACCTCCGCCATCTGCCGGTGCTGCGCACCATGCGCGGGCTCGTCGACGAAGGGGCGATCGGAACCGTGCGGGCGGTGTGGTGCCGGCATTTCGTCGGCCACGGCGGCGACTACTACTTCAAGGACTGGCACGCCGAACGGGCCCGGACCACGGGCCTGTTGCTGCAGAAGGGCTCGCACGACCTGGACATGATCCACTGGCTCGCGGGCGGCTACGCCCGCACGGTGACCGCGCTGGGCGATCTGTCCGTTTACGGAGCCGGCTCGCACCGCCGTACCCGGCCCCAGGGCTCGGAGCGGGTGCAGGACTGGTTCGACGAGGGCGTCTGGCCGCCGTCGGCGCTGCGCGATCTCAACCCCGTCATCGACGTGGAGGACATCAGCATGGTGCTGACCCGCCTCGACAACGGAGTGCTCACCAGCTACCAGCAATGCCACTTCACGCCCGACTATTGGCGCAACTACACCGTCATCGGCGACGAGGGCCGTATCGAGAACCTCGGGGACGGCGTCGAGGGCGACGCCCCGTTGATCAAGGTGTGGAACCGGCGCCGTTCCGGCTACCGCGCCGAGGCCGATCTGACGCTGCCGCCCCCCGAGGCGGCCGGCGGCCTGCACGGAGGCGCCGACCAGGCCCTCGTCGACGAGTTCCTGCGGTTCGTCGCGCACGGCGGTGCGACCGAGACGTCGCCCGTGGCCGCCCGAGAAGCCGTCGCGACCGGCATCGCGGCCACCACGTCGCTGCGCTCGGGGGGCACGCCGGTCGAGGTCCCCGCCCTCGCCCCGCACCTCGCCGACTACTTCGGGCGCCACCAGCCCGGTTCCCGCGGCCCGGCCTCCCGGATCGACTGAGCCCTTTGGCGCGGCCTCCGGTGCCGTGCCGCGACTCACCGTCCGGGAGAGCCGAGTTCACCTCGGGGCACAGGATGTGCGGATATACCTTACGGAGCATGAGCGAAGATGACTTGGTCTCTCGCGCGCAGTGGGGGAACTTAGACATCGTCTCATTTGGACGCATCGATAGTCTGGGCTCGTGCTGATCGTGGAACGCTTGGTGCCGGACGAGCTGTACGACCTGTTCCAGCGGGTTGTGCCGCCCGCTCCGTCACGGCCGCAGGGCGGGGGCCGACGCCGGTACGGTGACCGTGAGGTCCTCGCGGCGATCATGTTCGTGGCCACGTCGGGCTGCACCTGGCGGCAGTTGCCGCCGGTCTTCGGTCCGTCGGGGCCGACCGCGCACCGGCGCTTCACCGAGTGGACCGCCGCCCGGGTCTGGGCCAAGCTCCACCGCGTCATCCTCGACGAACTGGGATCGCGCGGGGACCTGGACTGGTCGCGCTGCGCCATCGACTCGGTGAACATGCGGGCGCTGAAAGGGGGGAGCTGACAGGTCCGAATCCTGTCGACCGGGGCAAGAAAGGCTCGAAGATCCAATTGGTCACCGAGCGGACCGATTTACCCCTGTCCATCGGCATCTCTGGCGCGAACCTGCACGACAGCCAGGCACTCAAGCCGCTCGTCCGGGGCATCCCGCCGATCCGCTCGCGCCGCGGGCCGCGCCGACGACGGCCCGCCAAGCTCCATGCAGACAAGGGGTACGACTACGACGACCTGCGTCGATGGCTCCGCAGACGAGGCATCCGGCACCGCATCGCCCGCAGAGGCATCGAGTCCTCCACCCGACTGGGCCGGCACCGCTGGACCATCGAACGCACGATGTCCTGGCTCGCGGGATGCCGCCGCCTGCACCGCCGCTACGAGCGCAAGGCCGAACACTTCCTCGCCTTCACCGCCATCGCCTGCAGCCTCATCTGCTACCGCAGACTCACCAAATGAGACGACTTCTTAGAGGGCGTTTGATCTAGGTGGATTGCCCTTTATATTCTAGTAAGTCCCTCGCCAGTTGGGTGTCGTCTCGTCCGTTATGCGCTTGGTGAGGTTGTCGATCGAGGCGACGTGGATCATGGCCTCGGAGGTGGCGGGCAGGGTCTCGTAGTCTCGGGCGAGGCGCCGGTGCAGCATGATCCAACCAATACTTCGTTCGACAACCCAGCGCCCTTTGACGACGTGGAAGCCGCGAACTCCCGGGTTTCTGTTGACGACTTCGACGTCGATTCCGAGGCTGGCGCCGTGCTCGATGACGGCGTTCTTGAAGCCGGTGTCGACCCAGCTCTTGGTGATGGTCGGGTAGGTCTTCTTGGCCTGGTCGAGGAGCTGGATTCCGACGGCATTCTCGGACAGGCTCGCGGCGGTGACGGTCAGAAGCACAAGCAGCACGGCATGAATGTCCAGGTCGTCGCACGCCCGGACGGCACCCCACTGTGGTTCTCCCGCGCGATACCGGGCCGCACGCACGACCTGACCGCGGCCCGCGCGCACGGCATCGTCCAAGCCTGCCTCACCCGGCAGATCCTGGTCCTGGCCGACCGGGCCTATCAGGGTGCCGGCGCCACCTTCCGCACCCCCGTACTACCACCACAGCGAACAGCCCGAGCACTACCAGCAGTTCAACCGTGACCATGCCCGGCTGCGAGCTCCGGGAGAACGCGCCTTCGCACAGCTGAAGTCCTGGCGACTGTTACGGCGAGCCCGATGTTCAACCCGGCGCATCGGCACCATCGTCCGAGCCATCCACACACTCATGACCTGCGACTATTCAGGAAGAAAGAGGTTCAGTGGGCGGTTCGTGAGTATATGAGTCATTCTGGTGTCGCCTGATGGTATGGACGGAGGCGGAACGTGCCGGTCCGATGCCGGTGGCCTGCTGGGATCGGTGGGGTGAGTGAACGCAAGCCGTACCAGAGCGACTTGGCGGACGAGCAGTGGGCGTTGATCGAGCCGGTGCTCACGGCCTGGAAGAAAACCGGCACCGTTCCGTCAGCGGCCACCAGGGCCACTACTCGATGCGGGAGATCGTGAACTCGATCCTCTACCAGTCCCGGACCGGCTGTCAGTGGGCTCTCCTGCCGAACGACCTGCCGCCGAAGAGCGCGACGTACTACTACTTCGCCGCCTGGCGGGACGACGGCACCGACCAGCAGATCCATGAACTCCTGCGCTGTCAGGTGCGGGAGAGGAACCGGCGATTAGAGGACCCGACCCTGGTGATCCTGGACACCCAGAGTGTCCGGGCGGCCACCGGGGTCCCCGCGGCCACGACGGGCAAAGACGCCGCGAAACGGGTACCGGGCCGCAAGCGGGGACTGGCCGTGGACGTCCTCGGCCTGGTCATCGCCGTCACCGTGCTGGCCGCGAGCGTCCACGACAACGCCGCCGGGATGACTCTGCTCGACCAGGTCGCCGTTGCGGCCGGCGGCTCGGTCAGCAAAGCCATGGTCGACCAGGGCTTCAAAAACCAGGTCGTCACGCACGGGGCTGCCCTCGGTATCGACGTCGAGATCGTCCAGCGGAACCCTGAGGAGCAGGGATTCGTTCCGCAGCCGAAACGGTGGCGGGTGGAGCAGACGTTCGGGATCTTGATACTGCACCGGCGGCTGGTCCGCGACTACGAACACCGCCCGGCTTCCTCCGCCTCACGCGTCTACTGGGCCATGACCCACGTCATAGCTCGTCGGCTCACCGACACGAACACGCTCACCTGGCGCGATCCGCGGGTGGCCGGCGCGTGAACCTGAACCCTCTCCTCCAGGCACTCGACCTTCAGGAAGACGCCGCCCGGGCCCTGGCCGACGATCTCCGCACCCAGATCGACGTCCTGCAGTCCCGACTCCGTGAGGCCGAACTACGTCTGGAACACCTCGCCATCACCCGCACGACCATCACCGGCCTCGCCGACCGAATCCCGGTCCAGACGGTCGACCCAGCAGGAAGTCCGGAGCTGCCTGAGCACCCTGACTACCCGCGCATCCTCGCCGTCTTCAACGCCACCACCGGTCCGCTGAGGGCCCGAGACATCTGTCAGGCCCTCGACTTCGAGCTCCTGCCGAAATACGTCGAACGCACCCGCGCCAAGATGAAACGCCTGGTCACAATAGGAATCCTCATCGAGGCCGAGCTCGGCACCTTCAGCAAGAAGCAGTAACGACGTGGTCGGCGATTGAAGGTCGAGGTGGCTCTGCTCGGTGCTGGCACCACGCAACTCGATCGCGACAGAGAGCCGTGCAGGATCGGCTCCGCGTCAGGTCCGCACCGTGCTGGTCCACGGGCACCGGTACCGGTCCAGTCGGAGGTGGCGGCGTCTCGCGAGGCTCAGTGTGTGAATGCCAAGCAGGGGCGCCTGGACCCTCAGTACGATCAACACTGGTCTTCCAGCGGGATGCGAGGGGCGATTCGTGGCACTGGAGCATCACTATGACGACATCGAGCAGATACGGATGCACTGGGTCACTGCGGGCGCCGGGGATCCCGTGGTCCTGCTCCATGGGTGGCCGCAGACCTGGTACGAGTGGCGGCACCTGATCCCGGTGCTCGCAGAGCGCCATCTGGTGATCGCTCCCGACCTGCGGGGTTGGGGGGAGACCGAGCGGCCAGCCGATGGTTACGACGTGGCCACTGCGGCCGCCGACGTCCGCCGCCTGCTCGATCACCTTGGCATCGCGAGCGCGCATGTCATCGGGCACGACTGGGGCACGCCCATCGGCTACTACCTGGCCGCCACCGCGCGTGACCGGGTGGTCTCGTTCACCGCGCTGGAGGCGAGCATCCCCGGAGCCGGCGGCGAGGATCTGCTGAACTTCTCCCGGGCCTGGAACCCGTTGTGGTTCTTCCCGTTCCTTGCCACTCCCGAGCTTCCGCAACAGCTCATCGGCGGAGGCAGGCAGGAGACCTTCTTCACCTGGATGCTCACCCAGATGTGCCGTGCCACCCCGGGCTCCCTCACCGATGAGGACATCGCCGTCTACGTGAAGGCGTACAGCGACGACGACGCGGTGCGGTCCAGCTGCGCGTACTACGTCAACACCTGGGCCAGCGCCGACCAGGTCCGCGACGCCGCCCAGGTGCCGCTCAACGTTCCCGTCCTGGCGATCGCGGGTGAACACTCCCTCGGACAGAACATGATCGATTTCGTCCGGCGGCTCGCCCCTGATGCAGAGGGCGTCATTCTTCCCGGGTGCGGCCACCTCGTCCCCGAAGAGCGCCCTGCCGAACTTGCGCAGCTCGTCACCGACTTCCTGGCAGGCATCGACTCGCACGGGTGACAGTGGGACTGCACTGCGTGCGCGGCAGCGTAGGACAGTGACGGAGCCCGGCCCCCACAGGTATTCGGGGGCTTGGTCCGTGACGTGACCGTGGTCGCATGGGTTCTTCGGGTGTGACAACGAAGTGGGCTCGTGCGGCCTTGTCCCATCACGCCTTCTGCGGTCTGGCCCGTGCGCATCTTGGCACTGTGATCGCGGAGTTGGCCGCGCCGTGGTCGTCGCGTCGCGAGTCCGTACTAGGCAAGCGGCGTGGCGGTGCACGTCGCCGAGCGGCAGGCGCCGGCCCGAAGTATGAGTTGGTGTTCACCGACCGGGTGCTGGTCACCCTGGTTCACTTGCGCACCCAGCTGCCACATGCTGCGCTTGCGCAGCTGTACGGCGTTGGCCGATCCACCGTCACCGAGGCGATCGGGGAGATGCGGCCATCGCGGTGAGGGTCTGGGCGCTCAGCAGGGGCCGCCCAGATGACCAGGAATCGCAGATCGGCAAGGAATCCCGCGGCGCCGCGGAGAGGTGCGTCACTAATGATTGGGTGCGGTCCGCGCCTTCACGGAATCCAGCACAGTGCTGGGCGGCCAACTCGACCTCGCGGTGGGAAGCCGGACGGGAACGGCTATACGGCATTGCGGTATTCCTGGCTGACGTCAGGGATGTCGGGCCTACCGCCGGGAGATCCCGCAGAGACAACGACTCGCGACATTGCTGTGACTCTCTGCTGTGATTGTGTTCCGTAATGTGTTGGTACCCGTGATTCAGCGAGCTGCACGTGAATTCCGTGATCCCATTTATTGGTTCTGCTGCGTTGTGCTCCCTGCGGGTCAGGTCTAGCGTGAGGAAGGTGGCAACCGGCGCCATCTGCCGCGAGGCACCAGGCCGCCGAGGGAAAAAGGTTCCCGAGCCTCCACGGCAACCGTCCTGACCTTGGTCGTGTCCAGCCGGATTTTACACGGGCGGATTTGACGCAGTTCCGCGCCCACGGGCGCCCGGAGGTCGATGTGCTTCCCACGCGACACAAGACAGCAACCATCAAGGGCCAAGAGGTCTTCTACCGCGAGGCCGGCCCCAGCGACGCTCCGGTCGTGCTGCTGCTGCACGGATTCCCGAGCAGCTCGCACATGTTCCGCCATCTCGTCCCCGCGCTGGCCGACGATTATCACGTGATCGCCACCGACCACATCGGATACGGCCACTCTGCCATGCCCAAGGTGGACGCATTCGACTACACCTTCGACAACCTCGCAGGAATCACCGCCGGACTCCTGGAGCATCTGGGCATCGAACGTTTCGCCGTCTACGTGCACGACTACGGGGCACCGATCGGCTGGCGCCTTGCGCTCGACCCGTCCTTCGACGTCACCGCGATCATCTCGCAGAGCGGCAACGCCTACATGGAAGGCTTCGCCAAGCCTTTCTGGGACGACCTGTTCGCGTACGCCACCAACCCCGGCCGCGACACGGAACCGGGCGCGCGGGCCAAGTTCAGTCCCAGTACGACCCGTTGGCAGTACGAGAACGGCGCCACCGACATCAACTTGGTCAGCCCCGACACCTGGACCCTGGACCAGCTGCTGCTGGAACGGCCCGGCAACGACGAGATCCAGCTGGCGCTGTTCCGCGACTACCCGACGAACATCGACGGATACCCGAAACTGCAGGAGTACTTCCGTACCAGCCAAGTGCCCCTGCTCGCGGTCTGGGGCGAGCGGGATGAGATCTTCGGGCCGGACGGCGCGAAGGCGTTCTCCCGTGACCTGCCGGAGGCGGAAGTCCACCTGCTGCCCGCCGGGCACTTCGCCCTGGAGACGCACCTGGACGCCATCAGCGGATACATCCACGGATTCCTCGGGCGCGTCCTCACTTGAAGCGTAGCGAGACCCACGCCCCCTCGGCGGATGCGGCGGCTGATGCGACGTGCTTTCCGGTCGGAGCGGCATGGGAAGCGCCCCCAAGAGAGGCGGCGTGGTGGCCACATTGACAGCAGTGAATGTCGGGATGCCTAAGGGCGTTCCCTGGCACGGAAAGACCGTGTACACCGGCGTCTACAAGCAGACCGTGGCCGGGCCGCGGATGGTGCGGCGGCTGAACATCGACGGGGACGGCCAGGGAGATCTGGGCGGGCACGGCGGTGAGCAACGGGCGGTGCTGGTCTACCAGCTCGACTCCTACCGCTTCTGGGCGAACGAGCTGGGCCGCGACGACCTCACCCCCGGGAACTTCGGCGAGAACTTCACCGTGGACGGGTTGCCCGACGACGAGGTCTGCATCGGGGACCGCTACCGCATCGGGGACGCCCTGTTCGAGGTCACTCAACCCCGGGTGACCTGCTACCGGGTAGGGCTGCGCATGGGCGAGCCACAGATGGCCGCACTGCTCGTGGCGCACCACCGCCCCGGCTTCTACCTACGCGTCATCGAGGAAGGCGAGGTCGAGGCCGGGCAAAAGATCGTCAAGGTCTCCGCCGGTCCGGAGGCGATGACGGTCGAGGAGATCGATCGGGTGCTCTACCTGCCCGGACACACCCGTGAACAGGTCGAACGGGCCCTGCGGATCCCCGCGCTGAGCCCCGGCTGGCAGGGTTCCATGCGGACCCTGCTGGACCAGGCCGACGGCGAGGGTGGTGCTTCCTCGGGCAGCGCCGGACTGAACACCGCGGCCACCGCACCGCCGCCTGCCTGGCCGGGCTTCCGCCCGCTGACTGTCACGCATATCCAGTCCGAGAGCCGCAGCGTGTTCTCCCTGCACCTGGCCGCCGCAGACGGCTCGGCGCTGCCGGCCGCGCTGCCGGGCCAGTTCCTCACCGTCAAAGTCCAGCCCGAGGGAGACGTTCCACCCCTGATCCGCAGCTACTCCCTGTCCGGCGAGCCAGGCACCGGCACGTACCGGATCAGCGTGAAGGTCGAACCGCACGGCGCCGCCAGCAACGAGCTGCGCGCCCACATCCATGTCGGCGACCACCTGGAGGCCGCCGCGCCCCGCGGCACCTTCCGCCTGACCGGCGGCGACAACCCGGTGGTGCTGCTGTCGGCCGGGGTCGGCGTCACCCCCGTCCTGGCCATGCTGCACGCCCTCGCGCATGACCGCTCCACCCGCCAGGTGTGGTGGCTGCACGGCGCCCGCGACGGCACCGAGCACCCCTTCGCCAAGGAAAGCCGCGACCTGATCGCGGCACTCCCCAACGCAAAGTCGACCGTCTACTACAGCAGACCCACCGACACCGACCGCCAGGGCATCGACTACCTGGAAGCGAGCCGCCTCTCGGCCGAGCCCGTCCGCCGGCTTGGCCTACCGACCGATGCCGACGCGTACCTGTGCGGCCCCACCGCATTCATGGACAGCCTCACCGCCGCGCTCGTGGACTGCGGTCTCGACGCCTCCCGCGTCCACACTGAGATCTTCGGCGCGGGCCCCGCCATCACCCCCGGGATCAAGAGCTCGGCAACCGGGCCCGCGCCCCACCAGCCCGCGGGCCCGCCCGGCACCGGGCCCGAGGTCTCCTTCGCCCGCAGCGGACTTACCGTCCCCTGGAACGACGCCCAGGAGTCCCTGCTCGAACTCGCCGAAGCCTGCGACGTCCCCGTCCAATGGTCCTGCCGCACCGGGGTCTGCCACACCTGCGAACTCGCCCTCATGTCCGGCACCGTCAACTACTCACCCGACCCCGTCGAACCTCCCGCCGAGGGCAACATCCTCATCTGCTGCTCCAAACCCGCAGGAGGGGTTGTACTGGACCTATGAGACGACGGCCCCGCCGCGCCTGGGCCAGGGTGGAAGGGTCCTACCAGTGCCACCTCCACTTCTCGGTAGGGGAAGCGGCGGACTTCCGCGTCCCCGGCCAGGTCCTGGTAGAGCGGGATTGCGTCTTCGAGGTTCTCTACTTCGACGTTTGCGATCATTGCTCGGATGATGCTGCTCACGGAGATCTTCTTTGCTCAGTTGGCGGTGAAGGCGGGGTAGTCGGTGTAGCCCTCGGTGTGACCGGCGTAGTAGGTGTCCCGGTCACCGTCGGCCAGCGGGTGGCCCTGCGCGAAGCGCTCGACCAGGTCGGGGTTGGCGATGAAGGGGGCGCCGAAGGAGACCGCGTTTCCGCTCCGCCAACCGCGCGCTCAGGGCACGCATCCGGTGGATGTCACGTTCGCGGGCCAGCAGCAGCACTTCCAGCGCGTGGTCCGGCGGCAGAGCGGTGTAGGTGGGGGTGACGCCGGGCAGCCGGGCGATCAGACCACCGTCCTCAAGCCGCACCAGAGCGGCGACGGCCGTCTTGAGCTCCATGCCGGTCCGGCGGCACAACTCGTCCGCCGACATCGGCGGATTGTCGACCAGGACGAGATACAACACCTCTGCGGGCTGGTCCAGCCCGAGAACTTCCAACACCGTTGCCTCCGACGACAGCCTGGTCTGCGAGATCCTAATGATCACTCGGCTACCGGGTGTTCAACCGGGTTTCGTCGGGTTCTCTGGAAGGTGTGGGCCGCTGATCGGTGACGGTCAGTGAGCCAGCACGGTGAGCATGCTGTGTACGGTGCTCGCAACGGCGTCGCGTGCGGGGCCCAGGTACTTGCGCGGGTCGGTCAGCGCAGGCAGCGAGTCCAGCGTGTCGCGCACGACCCGGGTCAGGGATATGTTGAGCGCCGTCCCGATGTTGATCTTCACGATGCCGGCTCGGACGGCGGAACGGAGTTCGCCGTCGGGAACTCCGGAGGAGCCGTGCAGCACCAGGGGCACCGGAACCGCTTCCCGGAGCCGTTCGATGAGTGCGTGGTCCAGCGTCGCCGACCGTTCGGTCATGGCGTGACTGCTGCCCACCGCGACCGCGAGGGCGTCCACGCCGGTACGCGCCACATAGTCGACGGCTTCCGCCGGATCGGTGCGCACGCCGGCGGCGTGCGCGCTCGCGGGGGAGTCCGGTTTCCCTCCCACATATCCCAGTTCGGCTTCCAGCCAGAGCCCCGCGTCGTGAGCCCATCGCGCCGCCGCAGCGGTGGCGGAGACGTTCTCGGCGTAGGGCAGGGCCCCGGCGTCGAACATCACGGAGGAGAAACCGCAGTCGGCCGCCTGGTGCAGCAGCTCCACGTCGGTCACGTGGTCGAGGTGCAGCGCGACCTCGACCGTGCTGGACCGGGCCATCGAGGCCGTCGCCAGAGAGAGCGGGAGGAGCTGGCCCCCGTGATACCGCACGGCGTTCTCGCTGATCTGCAGGATCACGGGCCGTTCGGCTGCTTCGGCGCCTGTGATGATGCCCTCGGCATGCTCCAGGGTGATGACGTTGAAAGCGGTGACGCTACGGCGCTCGGTCGCGGCGTGGGCGACCAACTCGCCGGTGGGGACCAGAGGCATGTGTGTGCTCCTCGCGCGGGGGCTGTCTGAACCTGCGGTGTCCGTGTGCGGGGCCTACGGGCCTGCCAGCGGTGCCGAGGGAACCCGGGGCTCGGGGGTCTCTTCGCGCTTCTCGTCGGCGTACACCATCAGAGTGGATCCGCCGAGGGCGAGGACGATGCCGATGGTCCCCCATATCGTCGGCAGCGTCTGGTAGACGACCAGGGACAGCACGATGGTGAGGACGGGTGCCAGGGCGTTGGTGATCGGTGCGACGACGCTGGCCTTGCCGCGGCTGAGCGCCATGACGAGGAACAACGCGCCCACGGCGTTGAGGACCTGGGTGCCGGCGGTCAGTGCCGGCACCTGCCACGGTGCGTCGGGCAGCCCGCCCATCATGACGACGGCCACGGGGACGAGCAGCAGACCGCCGCAGGCACCAGCATGGTGAAAGCCCAGATGACGTAGATCATCTCGTTGGGATAGCCGTAGACCCGGGTACAGGATCCAGTTTCGTTGGTCACGCATGGTACTTCTCCGTGGTGGTGATCTCCGAGGAGGAGCGCAGGGCGGCGAGTGCCGCGGTGTCGAGAGGGGTTCCGGCGAGCTTCGCCGCGTAGAGGGCCGCGCCGACCACGGGCTCGAACAGGGGCCGGCGCAGTTCGTAGCGGGCGGTGCTGCCGCGGAGTTCGGTGGTGAACGCGTCGAGCACGGCGGCCGAGCGGAAGACGCCGCCCGAGTAGGACACCGGGACGGGTTCGGCCTCGGCGAAGCCCAGCCGGTGTCGCGCACTGTCCACCAGCAGGGCCAGTTCCCGTCCGGCCTCGGTGAGGACGGCAGCGGCCTGCGTGTCGCCCAGCCCGGCCGCCTCGACCAACAGGGGACTCAGCGAGGCGATCTCGCTGCGGTGTCCCTGCCACCGGTTGAGTACGACGTCGATGACCTCGAGGTCGGAGGTCAGATCGAGATGGCGGCGCAGGAGTTCCGCGAGCGGGCCCTCGGGCAGCCGGCCGTCGCTCATCCGGGAGAACACGTTCAGCGCGCGGGCGGCGATCCAGTACGCCGATCCCTCGTCGCTGAACAGTTCGCTCCAGCCTCCGGTGCGCACACCGCGGCCCTGCCGCTCGCCGTAGGTCATCGATCCGGTGCCGCTGATGACGTTGATGCCGTCCACCGCGCCGAGCGAACCGGCCCAGCCGCAGATCATGTCGTTGTCGCACGCGTAGCGCCGGTGTCCCAGCACCTCGCCGGGGACGGCGTCCAGTGCGGCGACGTCGCCGGGGACCTCCCCGTACCCGGGCAGGCCCAGGAACGCGTAGGCGATGTCCGCGGGCGTGATGCCCGCGCCCTCCGTCACGGCCCGGATTCCCTCGCGCAGAACCTGCGCGACGTGCTCCACGCCTCCCGTCCCGTTGTCCGCGAAGTAGTAGGCACCCTCCGCGACGGCCCGGGCCCTGATCGCGCCCGCACGGCCGATGAGGCAGAAGGCTGTCTTGGTGCCTCCGCCGTCCACACCCAGAAACATCGTTGTTCCTCCGCTCGGCTCTGTCTGAACGCTGTTAGGCGACGTCTTCGCGTCGCTGGGGGAGCGGATGCACGGTCACGCCCTGCACCACGCGGTTCACCTCTCCGGAGGGGAACGGGTTGTCGGGCCGGATGCCCTGGTGCAGGGACGCGCGCAGCGCGATCAGCTGGGCACACAGCACCGCGGGAAGGGCGAGGACGGTGTCGTCGACGTCGGCGAGCCCGGGGAGCAGCCAGGTGTCGTCGCCGGGCAGTCCGTCTCGTGACGCGGAGACGGCGACGACGCTGCCCTGCGGCAGCCCCGCGCGCAGTTCGGCGAGGATGTCGAGGTCGTAGCGGCGCGTGTAGGGGTCGTTCGACACGTAGACGACCACGGCTGTGCGGTCGTTCAGGACGGACTTGGGGCCGTGGCGGAAGCCGAGTGAGGACTCCGAGGACGCCACGAGCGCGCCTCCGGTCAGCTCCAGCAGCTTCAGGGCGGACTCCTGGGCCAGCCCCTTGAGTGCGCTGCTGCTGCCGAGGTACACCAGCCGTTCGGGTTCGCGGGCCAGCAACTCCTCGATCTGCCCGCCGAGTCCGCCCGCCGTGATGTGCTCGGCCGCCGCTGCAGGGGCCTCGATGGCGTCCGTGGTGAGCGCGCCCAGGGCGAGCAGGGACGCCAGGAGCATGCTGGTGAAGCTCGACGTCATGGCGAAGCCCCGGTCGTTCGACGCGGCGGGCATGAGCAGGACGTGTGAGGAGGAGCTCTCGCCGTGCAGGCGTGCCAGCTGCCCGGCGCTGTTGCAGGTGATGACGAGGTGGTGCACGTGTGCCAGGACCTGGTCCGCCAGCCGGGTCGCCGCGACACTCTCGGGGCTGTCCCCGGACCGGGCGAACGAGACGAGCAGTGTGGGGACGTCGTCGGGGAAGGACGCGTAGGGGTCGGCGACGACGTCGGTGGTGGAAACGGCATCGGTGCGGCGGCCGGTGGCGCGAGCGACCGCGGCCCGGACGACTTCTCCGGCGAAGGCCGAGGTACCGGCTCCCGTGAGGACGATCCGCAGGTCCTCGTCGGCGAGCAGGGGTGACAGGAAGGCGTCCAGGGACGCACGTTCACCGGCGACGATCGCCCCGACCTCACGCCACACGTCGGGCTGCTGGATGATCTCGGCGGCGGTGTGGTCGGCCCCGCAGTCCTGAGGTACCAGGTCCTGGGCGGTGGTCTTCACGCGTACTCCTTGTCATGGGTTCGGTATGCACGGTCGTAGTCGCGCAGGACGTCACGGACGTGATCGACGACGAGGTCCCGCGGTGCCGCGGACAGGTCCCCGGTCCTGACGCGCTGGTTCTGGTTGGGCAGGTGGGCGCTGAGCAGCGGAAGCGGAATGTCGAGGCCCGAGAGGTTGGTGAACAGCCGGTCCTGCGCGGCGGCGATCTCGGGGTCGGGCCAGTAGTAGCGCATGCGGTCGCTGTAGCTGTAGCGCCTGGCCAGCCGCTGATCGTCGGCGTTGCCGCCGTAGTAGCCCTCCCACCAGGAGGGCTTGTCGCGCATACGCCGGTCGATCACCTCGCTCAGCCGGGACCGGGACCGGGCCGGGACGAGCTCGTCCTTGATGTCGGCCAGCGCGAACAGGGCCTCGCGCAGCGCGAACATCAGTCCGGGTCCTACCTTGAGCACCGCCCAGTGGTGCTCCACCAGGCCGGCCAGTCCTTCCACCGTCTGGTAGTCGGTCGAGTGGGCTTCGAAGACCATGGCGGGTTCGTCGGCGAGGACCGTGCGCAGCTCGGCCGTCCGCTCACGCCGGTAGTCGAACACCTGGAGGTGATCGAACTCCACCCCGGACTGTACGACCAGGGCCATGACGCGAGGCCACGTCCCGGCCACGCCGTGCCGCTCGAACGCGCGCCGGTTGTGCTCCAGCGTCAGTCGTGCAGCCTGCGGACTGGTGGCAGACATGCCTTCCAGCGTCTCGTGGGCCCTTCCCGGCACCGGAACCTCGGTTCCGATGACATAACGGAGGGTGCCGGCGGAGTCGCCCGCGGCGGACTCGGCCATGCGCACCAGGCGTGCGGTGCGCTCGGCGACCAGGCCGTCGGTCAGCGGAGCGACGTCGTCGGCACAGGAGAAGCTGCAGTCCAGGTGGATCTTCGTGAAGCCCGCCCGGACGTATGCCGCGACGAGCCTGTCCGCCTCGCCCATCGCTTCTGCCGAGGGCAGCGAACGCCATCGGTTGGGTCCCAGGTGGTCTCCGCCCAGAACGACCCGGTCCAGCGGCAGCCCGTGCTCGGTGGCGATGCCGTGCACGAGTTCGCGGAAGTCTTCGGGCCGCATGCCGGTGTAGCCGCCGTACTGGTCCACCTGGTTGGAGGTCGCCTCGGCGAGGACGGTGCCTCCCGATTCGAGGGCCTGGCGGACCGCTGCCTCGATGACCAGCGGATGGGCCGAGCAGACGGAGGTGATGCCGTGCGGTTCGCCTGCCTTCTGGCGGCGGACCACTTCATCCAAGGGGTTCCCCATGATCGCTCCAGGGTTCACCGAAGGGCGTCAGCCGCATCTGTCGGCGCGCCTTCGGAAACGTGACTGGAACGGTACTGGTCTCGTTGATGGCCGTCAATGGTCTGTTATTGGTATGGAACTGGTCTGCCAGAAACTGGTATACATCTGGTATGTCTTCTTCGGACCGTGGTCTCCCTCAAGGGCTGTTGAGCGGAGACGCCCTGCCGCTGTACTCCCAGGTCGCCGGACGCCTCCTGGACGACATCGCCGAGAAAGGTGCCCGCCCGGGAGACCGACTGCCCTCAGAGCGGGCACTGGCCACCCGGTACGGCGTCTCGCGCGTCACCCTTCGCTCCGCCCTGAACGAACTCGCGGAGCGCCAAGTCATCGAGTCCGCGCCGGCCCGCGGCTGGTTCCTCGCCGAGGGCTACGAACGCGTCGCCCCCGCATCGCCTCCGCCGTCAGCGGGTCGGGCGGCAGCCCAGTCGGTCCAGGGCTTCGCCGACTACGCCGAACAGCAGGGACTGCGGCTCCGCGACTCGGTCCTGGAGGCCAGGGTCCGTCCCGCCACGGTTCAGGAGTCCGAACAGCTGAGGGTCGGCCCGGGAGCCGCGCTCTTCGAGATGCGCCGACTGCGCTACCTGGACGACATCGTCGTGGTACTGGAGCACAACCGGCTGCCGCTCGCGCTGTGCCCGGTGCTCGCAGAGACGGACTTCACCACGCACACGCTCTTCGCCACACTCCGCCGTGCCGACCCGCCCCAACTGCCCAAGGTCGCCGACTACTCCGTGGAGGCGCGCCACCCGACGGCGGAGGAACGGCGACTGCTCGAAATCACCGACGCGACTCCGGTGCTCGTCGCCACCCAACTCGCCTTCAACCAGAACGGACAGCCCCTCGAACTCACCGCAGCCGTCTACCGCGGCGACCGGTACCACTTCCGGGCCTCCATCACGGGGTGAGTTCCTCGCGTGGTGTGACGACGTGCGGATCGAGCCACCGGTGCCGCCCTGGCCCGAGCGGTCGTCAGGGCCGCAACCGATACCGGTACCGGACGGGTCAGGGGCGCAGCAGGGTACCGGCGGCCTCCTCCAGGAGCGCTACGGCGAGGAGTTCGCCGTCCACAGGTCCGAAGCGCTCCAGGGCCTGCCGGTGGATGCGCAATACCGTGTCGGCCATCTCGTGGGGGGTGCCGAGGTCTTGGGCCTCCTCGGTGATGACCTTGAGTTGGTCGTGAATGCGGTCGAGTCCGTAGGAGCGAAGGTAGTCCCCGGCGAACAGAGCCGGCAGGTCCCGGCGGATGAAGTCGCTGCCTGCCGCGCTGCCGGCCAGCGTGCCGTGCAGGGCAGTGAGGTCGATGCCCGCTCGGCGCCCGAGCAGCAAGGCCTCGGCGGTTGCCGTGGCCTGCCCGAACCAGAGGAGGTTGATGAGGAGTTTCGTGGTGTAGCCGGTTACCGGCCCGCCCATGTGGCGGATGCGATCCGACGTCGTCACTGCCTCCAACAGCGGCCTGCACCGGTCGAGGACGTCAGCGGAACCACCCACGAACAGCCACAGACGCCCCTGTTCGGCGTCGTCCGGACTGCCGCCCATGGGCGCTTCGAGCACATCGACGCCGTGTGCACCGGCTCGTTGCCGCAACTCCCGTGCGGCCGCAGGGGCGTTGCTCGTCATGTCGATCCACACCGCCCCGGTGGCCAGGGCGGCGAACACGGCATCCGGCAGAGCAGCCGCGGCCTCATCGGGCCCAGGAACCACGGTGACCAGGACATCCGCCCCGGCAACGGCGGCCGCCACGGAGGGCGCCCAGTCCGCGCCCAACGAGCGCACCGCTGCCTCCCGTTCGGGACGCAGATCGAAAGCGGTCACCGTATGCCCCGCCGAAACCAAGCGTCCACACAGAGGTGTCCCCATTCGTCCGGCACCGATGAGGGCTACGCGTGAGGGCAAAGCAGCACCGCCGTGTCAGTCGTTGCGTCTGTCGTCCGTCTCCGGCGCACCCGAAAGACCGTCGCCGTCCGCTCACTTGGACACATTAGGGATCATCCAGGGAGCACCGCGGTCATCCTACGAGCCCGTTGTGCGATCACGATCCGTCCTCCATGAGTCGTCGCCGACGGATGAGGCCACAGCTGTGCGTTGCGGTGGGGCGTGTGCTTTATCGCGCTCGTGCGGACACGGGCACCATGGCGACCGACCTGGGCCGTGACAGGTGGGCGACGAAGAAGAGCACTGCGCCACAGCCGGCGACCACGATTCAACCCGGGTCGACGCGTGTGCGAGTCCCGTGGGACCGATGCCCGAGACCAGGCCTCCGGCGAGAGCGATACCGAGGGCAGCGCCCAGCTGCCGGGCGGTGGAGGTGATCGCCCCGGCGACGCCGGCCGGGGCCGGCGGCAGCCCGTTGGCCGCGGTGTTGGTGATCGGGGCGTTGGCGAAGCCGAACCCGGTACCGATGAGCGCGTACGCGGCCAGCAGCAGGAGCACGCTCGTGTGTGAGGTGAGCCCGACCGTGCAGAGCCCGCCTGCCGTGATGAAGCCGCCGGCGAGGAGCAGCGGCAGCCGCGGTCCCGTGCGGGCGACCAGGCGGCCGGACCAGGGGGCGAAGACGGTCGCTCCGCCGGCGCCGGACGGGAAGTGATCGCCGTGGACCCCCGAACGCCGTCCACGCGACCGCAGGCGCGGGACGTGCGGCACTCCACGCCACCGTGGACATCGCGCTACGCGCCGTCCCGGGCAACGGCGCTGGAGCCCCCGGACCCGTGTGACGCCGCCTCCGCCGTCACACGTGTCGTGACGAGGCCTCTTGCGCCAGGTGCCCACGTCCCTCGCCGGAAGGGCCGTTAGCGTGGTCAGCTCCCGAGTCGTCGGGGAGGCCGCCGACCGCGGCCACCGTACGACAGCGGTCTTCCGCCGCAACCGGTACGTACCGTGCCCGCCTACTGCGCCGTCGCCGCGGCCAGCGCTGCCCAACTGGAAGCATGCCGGACCCACCCCGCCGACTGGACCTACCTCAGCCCGCCGGCCCTCCTCGAACCCGGTATCCGCACCGTGCCACTGATGAAGATCGTCGAGGTCGTTTCGGGCGCGCTGACCCGCCCCGAGATTCCCCCCCGCACCTGACCTCGTCGAGTTGGTCCGGGGTACCGGAAACGCCGCAGTGGTCGTGTCACACGCCGCCGGCTTCCTGGTCAAAGACGTCGGCTGCGGCCTGATTCCCGAGGCGTTCGCCCTGCTGGAGGAGTCCGTCTGCGACGCGACGGGCATTGACCGCATCACCAGCGATGTCCTCGGACCGCGCATGGACGCTTCCGAGGTCCCTTAGATCCAGCCTCTCTTGGCCGCCTCGACTCCCACCTGGAAGCGGGTTTCGAGGCCGAGGCCGGACGCGATCGCCCCGATCCGGCGGGTCACCGTGCGCGCGCTCGTCCCCAACTGCCGTGCGATCGCGTGGTCCTTGTAACCCGCCTGCATCATCTTCAGCAGCAGGAGGTCCTGTGGGCTCGGCCCGTCGGGCGTCGCCGGAGCGGTCACGACGAGGGATTGCGCACGTTGCCAGTAGGAGTCGAACAATTCGAGGAGCGCATCGAGCAGGCCCGACTGGTGGACGACGGCGATCCTGTCGTAGCGGCCCGGGACCAGCGCGACCAGCGCGACGCGCCGGTCCATGATGCGTAGCCGGAAGGGCAGGGTCGGCAGGATGCGGGCCTGCTCGCCGATCCGGGCGAGGTGGGTGATCAGTTCGAACCGGCCCGGCTGTGCCAGCGCCTCCTGGGTGTAGACCGACCGTATGTCGACGCCGCGGCCCAGCAGGTCCATCGTCAGGGCCTCTTCCAACTCGGTGCTGTAGGGGCCGAGATAGGGAGGTCGGTCGAGCACCCAGAAATGGGTGCGGACCGACTGCATCAGTTCGGCGACGCGCAGCGTGATCTCCGCCTCGCCGGTGATCACCTCCACCAGTCCGGTCGGATCCTCCTGCAGTCGATGGGCGCGGTAGTCGTCCGCCAGATCGTCGACGGTGCCCCACACGGCGGTGAACGCCGCCTCGGTCTCGGCCCGGCGTCTGGCGAGCAGTGCCCTGAGAGCGGTGTGCGGGCTGACCGGCCGGTACTGGCCGGGTCCTTCCTTTCGCAGCATGCCCAGTTCCACCAACCGGGAGACGGTGCGTCTGATCCGGCTGGGCGTGGTGCCCAGGGTCTCGGCGATCTCGGCCACCGTCCGGTCCGACGTGGTGAGGTAGGTGCGGTAGACCTGTTCGTCGAACTCGCTGATCCCCAGGGTGCTCAGCACCGGTTGCCCTCCCAGCGATCGCCGTCCGTCGAGCTGTCGGGACGGCCGTGGCGCGAATCGCCAACTGGCGATGTACGACACGAGTTTGATCTAGACATTCGCCGTTCACAAGCTTTCACTCTGAACGTTCACGCCACCTGTGGACGGGTTCCGAGCACCCTCGGTGCCTACGACCGGTCAGGCGGCGCCACTTGGAAGGCAGAGGACGAACGTGCTCTGCCCGACCGCGAGCCGGGAGAGACCCTGTGAAAGCGCACCACCGCAGACGCTGGAGTGTGCCGGTTGCCGCCGGCGCCCTGGCGTTGGCGCTGTCCGGCCCCTACGACGCGACGGCCTTCGCGTCCTCGGCGGCCCGTCCCGCCGCCGACCACCTGCCTACCGCGTCCCTGTCCACCGCTTCTACGTCCGACCGGGTGCCCGCGGGCGACCACTCCGTGACGCTGATCACCGGAGACGTGGTCACCACCCGGCGGAGCCCGAGCACCGGCAACGGGACCGGAGGCGTCGTCAGCGTCCGCGGCGCCGCCGGGCGCCCCGTGCAGACCCACATCCTGACGTCGGGCGACGACCTCTACGTGTTCCCCGAGTCGGTGCTGCCGTTCGTCGCCAAGGGCATCCTGGACCGGCAGCTGTTCAACATCACGGCCATGATCGCCGACAGGTACGACGACGCGCACCGCGACCGGCTGCCGCTCATCGTCTCCTACACGCACGCCGCCGACGCCCGCGGCAAGGCCGCCGCCCTGCCCGACGGGGCGACCCGGGTCCGTACCCTCGCCGGCATCGACGGCGCCGCCCTCACCGCGGACCGCGCGCACGCCGCGGACTTCTGGAAGTCCGTGACCGCGACGCCGTCGGCCGACGGATTCCGCAAGCAGTCCGCCGTACCGGCCTTCGCCGACGGGATCGCGCACATCTGGCTGGACGGCCTCGTCCACGCCGACCTCGCCGACAGCACGGCGCAGATCGGCGCCCCCCAGGTCTGGGCGAACGGCAACACCGGACAGGGCGTGGACGTGGCCGTCCTGGACACCGGCGTGGACGCGGGACACCTCGACCTCGCGGACCGCGTGGCGGACCGTCAGAGCTTCGTACCGGACGAGAACACGGACGACCACTTCGGTCACGGCACGCACGTCGCGTCCATCATCGCCGGTACCGGCGCGGCCTCCGACGGCAAGGAGAAGGGTGTCGCCCCCGGCGCCCGCCTCGACATCGGCAAGGTGCTGGACGACACCGGATCCGGTCAGACCTCCTGGGTCCTGGCCGGCATGGAATGGGCCGCCGTCGACCAGCACGCCAAGATCATCAACATGAGCCTCGGCGACGGTCAGCCGTCCGACGGGACCGACCCCCTCAGCCAGGCCGTCGACACGCTCAGTGCCGAGACCGGCGCGCTGTTCGTCGTCGCCGCAGGAAACTCCGGGGCGCCCGACACCATCGGCGCACCGGGCGCGGCGAGCGACGCGCTGACTGTGGGGGCCGTCGACTCCGGCGACTCCGTGGCCGAGTTCTCCAGCCAGGGCCCCCGCGTGGACGGCGCGCTGAAGCCGGAGATCACCGCCCCCGGCGTCGACATCCTCGCGGCCAACTCCCAGTTCGACGGCAACGGCGAGGGCGCCTACCAGACCATGAGCGGCACCTCCATGGCCACGCCCCACGTGGCGGGCGCCGCCGCGCTGATGGCCGCCGCCCACCCGGAACTCACCGGAAGCCAGCTGAAGGACCTGCTGGGCAGCAGCTCCCGGCAGACCCCGCAGTACGACGCCTTCCAGGCGGGCAGCGGCCGTCTCGACGTCGCCGCGGCCTCGCACGCCGGAGTCTTCGCCACCGCGACCGCGTACGCCGCGCAGGTTCCGCAGAATCCCGCCGGCGGCGTGCAGCGCCCGGTGACGTACACCAACACCACAGACAAGCCCGTCACCCTCGCGCTGAGCGTCGAGGCGGCACACGCCCCCAGCGGGGTGTTCCGGCTCTCCGCCTCCCAGGTGACCGTGCCGGCCCACGGCACCGCCGGTGTCACCGTGACCATCGACGGCTCGGGCGTCACCACGGGCGGCCGGTACACCGGCCAGGTCGTCGCGAAGGCCGCGGCCGGCGAGGTCGCGGCGCACACCGCCGTCTCCCTCGGGGACGTCGAGCACAAGCTGACCATGCGGTTCAAGGACGCCCAGGGGCGGCCGATGTCAGGCGTCGTCGAACTGCTCAGGTCCGGTGACGACGCCCCGGCGTTCGTCGAGATCGACGACTCCGGCACGGGCCAGATGTACCTGCCGAACGACGTGTACTCGGTGCTGTCCTTCAAGACGGTGCAGGGCGTCCACGGACCCCACTCCTGGGGCATGGCGCTGCTCGGCGACCCCGACGTCCGCATGGACCGCGACACCACCGTCACACTCGACGCGTCCAAGATCGACCGTGTTGACATGACGACCCCTCAGCGGACCGAGACGACCTACCAGCGGCTGGACTACACCCGCCTGATGAGCGGCCAGGTCTGGCGCGACTACATGGAGACCCAGACCAACTACGACAGCCTCTGGGCCCAGCCGACCACCCACAAGGTCACCCACGGCGACTTCTACCTGGCGGCCCGCTGGCGCAAGGAACAGCCCGCGCTGTCCGTCTCCACCAGGACGACCGACTTCACCGACGTGCTGCGCCAGGACGGCGTCACCCCCCTGCTCAAGGGCACCGTCAAGCTCCCGCTGGTCTTCGCCGGGGAGGGCGCGACCACCGACTACGCCCACCTCGACGTGCGCGGCAAGGCCGTGGTGGTACGCCGTAACGACGACGTGTCCGACATGGGCCAGGCGGCCGCCGCGGTGGCCGCGGGCGCGAAGCTCATGCTGGTCGTGAACAACGTGGACGGCCGCGGCTTCCGCTCCTACAACGCACCGTTCAGCTCGACGCCCGTCCGGCTCGACGTGGGCCTGCTCAGCACCGACGAGGGCGAGAGGCTCGTACGGCAGGCCCAGACCCGGGGCGCCACGGTCACGGTCGGATCCGCGCCCGTGAGCCCGTACGTCTACGACCTCGACCGGACCTGGCACAACGAGATCCCCGCCCACCTGGTGGTGCAGGGCAGCGCCAAGAACCTCGCCAGGATCGACGAGACCTTCGACAGCCCCGCCCCGGGCAGCACCGGCGGCGAGTTCCGGTTCGACTGGCCCGTCTACAACGACTGGGCGATCGGCTCGATGATGCCGGAACCGGTCCGGGGCAAGCGCACCGACTGGGTCTCCACCGGCGGCTACAACAGCTGGAGCCAGAGCGCGTACGCGGACGGCATGGTCTTCGAAGCCGGGGCCAAGACCTCCTACCGGGCGGGCAGCACGCAGTCGGAGGAGTGGTTCAAGCCGATCGAACGGCCCTATCTGAACGACACCTACAGTCTGCCCACGCGCACGGGTGACCACCTGTACCTCGACACCCCGGCCTGGGGCAGCCGCACCCACGTCGGCATGAACCAGATCGACGGCGGAGCGGAGCAGCGCCAGACCCTCTACCAGGGCACCACTCAGCTGGGCACGGGAACCTTCACGAACGTCTCGGGCGACGCCCCCGGCGCCGGAAGACTCCCTTACCGGCTGGTCGTCACCAGCAAGCGCGACGTGGCGTTCACCCCGTACTCCTCCAGTACGCGCACCGAGTGGGACTTCACCTCGAAGGCGCCGGCGGACGGCTCCGCCGCGGTGCTGCCGCTGGTGCAGATCGACTACGAGGTCGGCACCGACTCGGCCGGGCGGGCCGGACGGCACGATTCCCTGTCCGCCACCGCCGCTCAGCTACCGGGCGCCGTCGGCGCCGGCCGGCTCGGCACGGTCACCCTGGAGATGTCCTACGACGACGGCACGACGTGGCACCGGGTCACCAGTGACCATGCCGGGCGGTTCCGCCTGGACGCGCCGAAGAAGGCGTCCTACGTCTCACTCAGGGCGAGCGCCCGGGACACGGCGGGCAACGCGGTGCACCAGACGGTGATCCGGGCGTTCGGCCTGCGCTGACGCACCGCCACGGATCGCACGCGAGGTAAGAACGGTCCGTCCGCGGCCACACGCCCCCGGACGGACCGTTCGGACGACCCTTCCGGTGACGAAATTGCCGCACTCCCCCCAGAGAGATCGGATGGCGGCAGATAATTTCCGTCCCAGATCTAGGACTTGGGCCCACCCTTCCGTACATTCATCGGATGTCTGGGCCATCGCTCGTCCTGTGGGAGATCGACCATGCGCACCGTTGTCGCCGCGTGCCTTGCTGCTGCCGTGGCTTGTCTCGGTTTCACCGGCGGCCCACCCGAAGCCGTCGCCGCCGACGCGTCCGCTCACGCGCCGGACACCTTGCATGTCGCGCCCGACGGGCGTGGCTCGGCGTGCAGTGACCGGAATCCATGCGGTCTCGAAACCGCTCGTGACCGTGCGAGATCTCTCGTCCCGCACGCCGCCGGCGACGTCGTGGTCGAACTGGAAGGCGGGACCTACCGGCTCACCGCTCCCTTCCGGCTCGGCGTCCAGGACTCCGGCCGGCCCGGCCACCCGGTGGTGTACCGGGCGGCCGCGGGGCAGACGCCGGTGCTCAGCGGCGCGACCCGGATCACCGGCTTCGTGCGGGTCGACGCCGCGAAGAACATCTACCGGGCCCGGGTGCCCGCAGGCACCGCCGGCCGGGAGCTGTTCGTCAACGGAACACGCGCCGACCGGGCCCGCGGGCCGCGTGACCCGGCGGGCTTCTCCGTGACCGCCACCGGCTTCACCACCGCCGACGCCTCGTACACCACGTGGACGAACCCCGCCCAGGTCGAGGTCGTCCGCAACAGCGGCTGGAAGCAGATGCGCTGCCCGCTGGCGTCCATCACCCGTTCCGCGTCAGGCGGTTCGGACCTCACCGTCGATCCCGGCTGCTGGAACAACAACCACAACGCGGTGCCCAACCCGAGCTTCCCCTTCAACGGCGCCGGACTGCCGACGATGGACGGCGTCAGCTGGCTGGAGAACGCCTACCAACTCCTCGGCACACCGGGCCAGTTCTATCTCGACGAGGCCGCCGGGTATCTCTACTACGTGCCGCGCGCGGGCGAGAACCTGGCCACGGCGGACGTCGAGCTGCCGGTGGCGCCCGAACTCGTCGACGCCTCGGGCACTCCGGGACACCTGGCCCCCGTCAACGACACCGACTGGCGGGCGGACTACACCGGCACCTGGGGATACTCCGACGGCCGGCACCTCGGCGACCTGAACGCGGACGTGCACTACACCTCCAACGACGGTGACGCGGTCTCCTACACCTTCACCGGCACCGGGATCCAGGTGCTGTCCGAGACCAACTCCGACGAGGGCACCGCGGACGTGTACATCGACGGCAAGAAGGTCTCGACGGTCTCCGGAAACGGCCCGGAGCGCCTCGCCCAGCAAGCCATGGTCTCCGTCACCGGACTGCCCAAGGGCAAGCACACCCTGCGTCTGGTCAAGACCGGCGGCACCTACCTGCTCGTCGACGGGTTCACCGTGATCCCCGACGTCGTGGCACCCGTGCACGACCTCGTCCTCTCCGGACTCACCTTCGCCTACACCACATGGAACGCACCGTCCGCCGAGGGCTACGTGGACAACCAGGCCGGAGTGATCTGGGACCCCGCCACACGCACACCCATCCGCATCCCCGCGGCGGTCCAGGTGCACCGGGGCACGCGGATCTCCTTTTCCGGCGACGTGCTCCAGCACACCGGCACCAGCGGCATCGACCTCGCCGACCAGACACAGAACTCCACGGTCGAGGACAGCGCCGTCACCGACACCTCCGGCACCGGCATCTCGGTCGGCGAGGTGGACGACTACTACCAGACCGACCCTGCCCTCATGACGAGCGGCAACACCGTTTCCGGTAACATCGTGCAGTTCCCCGGCCAGGAGTACCAGGACGCGGTCGGCGTCTGGGTCGGCCACACCAGGGCGACGACCGTCTCCCACAACGACATCGGCTACACCCCGTACTCCGGCATGTCCGTCGGCTGGGGCTGGGGATGGGCGTCGAACTGCACACTGCAGGCCAAGCAAGGTCTGCCCGACCCCTGCCTGCACGGCACCACGTACGCCGGCGGCAACAAGATCCTCGGCAACCACGTGCACAGCGTCATGGGCGCGCTCTTCGACGGCGGTCCGATCTACACCCTCGGCGGCCAGTCCTCACCCTCGGAACTCGCCGGCAACGTGCTCTCGGAGTGCATCGACGGCTGCAACATGATCTACCACGACGAGGGCAGCTCGCTGTGGAACACCCACGACAACGTCGTGCGCTTCGCCAACGGGTCGCTCTGGACGAACCTGTGGACGCCGAGCATCCACGACGACACGATCCACGACAACTACAGCGACACCGCCTCCTGCAACAACAACGGCACCGACATCACGTTCCAGCAGGCCACCGTGGTGACCGACGGGAACTGGCCGCCGGCGGCCCAGGCCATCATCAAGGCCGCGGGCCCCGGCACCCTCACCGGCAGGACCGTCGATGACGACGACCTGCGGATCTCCTACACCGGCAGCTGGTCCTCCAGCGGTTCCCGCGGCTACGGCGACCTCGACGACGGCGTGCACTACGCCCAGCACGACGGCGCCGCCGCGACGATCACGTTCACCGGCACCGGGATCAGCTTCCTCACCGAGACGAACTCCGACGAAGGCGACATCGCCGTCTCGCTCGACGGCGCCCCCCAGAAGACTGTCAGCGCCGACACCCCGCAACGGCACGCCCAGCAGAGCGTGTACACGGTCTCGAACCTGCCCGTCGGCACCCACACCCTGACTCTCACCAAGGCCGGCGGCGACTACCTCCTGGTGGACGGCTTCATCCTGAACTGACCGCGGACCGCGATCACAGGCAACTCATCGCCATCGGGGCCGGCCGTGCGCCGGGAGAAAGGAAACACCCCATGCTTTCCGCACCCAGACGTAAGCTGCTCGCCGTGCTGACGGCACCCGCCACGGTCGTCGCGCTGCTCACCGGCGCGCACCTCGCCGTAGGCCGAACGGCGGCCTCCCCGGCAGCCGACTCCACCGCGTCGCACGCCCAGGTACCGCAGGGCCGGGTCGCGGCCTGGTCGCCGAGCATGACGGCCGGCGGTCCGAACTTCAACGACCAGACCATCCGGATGGTCGCGCACTCCACCGTCGACGGCGGCGCACTGCGCATCCACCTGTCCAACCTGCGCGGCACCATCCCGCTGACGGTGGCACACGTCACCGTCGGCGCGCAGGCCGGCCGGGCGACCGCCGTGGCACGGTCGCTGCTCCCGGTCACCTTCGACCACCGGAGGTCCGTGACCGTCCCCACCGGCGGGGAAGTGGTCAGCGACCCGGTGTCGATGCACGTCAAGGCCGACCAGAGCGTCCTGGTCAGCATCTACCTGCCCCATGCGACCAGTTCTGCCACGTGGCACTCCGACGCCTTCGACACCAGCTACCTGTCGGGGCCGGGCGACCACACCGCCGAGGCGTCCGACGCGTCCTTCGTCGCGGCGAGGACCTCCTGGTACTACCTGTCCGGGATCGACGTCGTCCCGACGCGTGCCCGCGGAACCGTGGTGGCCTTCGGCGACTCGATAACCGACGGCTACAACACCCCTGCAGGGGCCTACCACCGCTGGCCCGACGACCTGGCCCGGCGGTTGGCCGATACCCGCCCGATGGCCGTCGTCGACGCGGGCATAGGCGGCAACCGCGTCCTGACGGACGTCCCCAACATCTGGCAGGGCGTCAGTGCGAAGAAGCGCTTCGCCCATGACGCGCTCGGCCAGCCAGGAGTACGGGACGTGATCCTCCTGCAGGGAATCAACGACATCGGCAACAACAGCGGTCCCGGCGGCGCCCCACTGACCACGCAGGACCTGATCGACGGCTACCGTGACCTGATCCGGCAGGCGCACGCCGCAGGGGTCCGGATCATCGGCGGCACCATGCTGTCCGACAAGGGCAACGGCTACTACTCCGACTCCGCGGAGGCGATCCGCCAGGCGGCCAACCGGTGGATCCGCACCAGCGGGGCCTTCGACGGCGTGGTCGACTTCGACAAGGCCGTCGCCGACCCGGCCGACCCCGCCGCCCTCAACCCGGCCTACGACTCCGGCGACCACATCCACCCCAACGAGGCCGGCATGCAGGCACTGGCGAACGCGGTCGACCTCTCCCAGCTGACGTGAGAGATGCCTCGCGGCGGTGATCCGTTCCCGACATCGCCGAGAACGGGGGAGCGGCGGCCCGGCTCGCCTATGTGAGGACGCGGCCGAGGAATCCGTGGATGTACCCGCTGATGGCGTCCAGGTGTGTCTCGAGGGCGAAGTGGCCGGCGGGAAGCAGGTGGACCTCGGCCTCGGGCAGGTCGCGCGAGAACGCTCGCGCGCCGTCCGGCCCGAAGATCTCGTCCCGCTCGCCCCAGACCGCGAGCAGCGGCACCTGACTGGTACGGAAGTACTCCTGCAGCTTCGGGTAGCCCTCGATGTTCGTGGGGTAGTCGCGGAACAGGGCGAGCTGGACCTCGTCGTTTCCGGGCCGTTCCAGCAGGAGCTGGTCGAACATCCAGGTGTCGGGGCTGACGAGACTGGTGTCGGACGCGCCGTTCTCGTACTGCCAGCGCGTGGTACTGGGACTGAACTTGGCCCGGGCACCTGGCTCTGTGTCCCGGCTGGGTTCGGTGGCGTACGCGAACAGATCGTCCCAGAAAGGCTTGGTGAAACCCTCCATGTACGCGTTCCCGCTCTGCGAGATGATCGCGCTGACGTCGAAGGAAGGGCTGAGCGCCAGGCGCCAGCCGATCGGCGCCCCGTAGTCGTGGACGTAGATGGCGAAGCGCCGAATGCCCAGGTTTTCCAGCAGCCCGGCAGTGACACCTGCCAGGTTGTCGAAGGTGTAATCGAACTCGTCCACCTTGGGCATGGCCGAATGGCCGAACCCGACATGGTCGGTGGCGATCACGTGATAGTCATCGGCCAGTGCGGGGACGAGATGGCGGAACATGTGTGAGCTGCTCGGGAATCCGTGGAGCAGCAGCACGACCGGCGCGTCGCTTGGGCCTGCTTCTCGGTAGAAGACCTTCTGCCCTTTGATGGTCGCTGACTTGTGTCGCGTGGGAAGCACATCAACCTCCTGCACTCCGGCGATGAAATGTGTCAGATCCACCCACGTGCCGGTGCAAAGGCGTTCGGCCAAGGGCGGCCGTCGCGGAGCTCGAAGCTGGTTTCCCCTGCGTGGCGTCCCGGCCCCACGGCATATGACGTCCATTCCCACGCTAGCCCCTGCCCATCAGGAAGGACAACGCGACTGAACCACGCCGAGGGACTCAGGGGCGCGGGAGGTTCGCCAGCGTGGAGCGGCCGACGATGCCCTGCAGGACCGCCACGGGCGGGCCGCGTCTGCGGTCGTCCGGTGGCGCGCCGACCGCCGGAAGCGGGAGTGGCCAGCCGGGCCGGGCGTAGGCTCGAAATGCCGAGGTCACAGGGAACGTGATGTGGCCCTGGAATGCTTGACCACGGCTTCACGCAAGCCGCGAGTTCTCGGTCAAGGGCCCGGACCTTCGCCGGTGAGCCCGACCGGGACGCGCGGGCGGGCTCACCTGTGACGCGAGCGGCTGTCGCTCCAAATGATCAGACCGGGCGGCCGTGGGAAAACAAGCGGATCCCGCCGTTAGAGGTCGCTGCGGAATGCCCAGTGGTGGGTGGGCAACGGTTTCCAAGATCCGAAGTGGCTCAGAACCGAGGATCAGAAACAGTTACCGAGTGATGCCCGCGCCACGGCTGTTCCCGTCCGGAGTGCCGCGACCGGATCGGGCGCCTCGTCGAGCTCTATGAGGACCGTGTCGGCGCCGGGCGTGCGGGACATGGCCTCCGCCCACCCGGGCCAGTCCACGATGCCCGTGCCCAGTTCCGTCATGTACGGCTGCTGCTGGGCGTACACGGTCTCGTCGATGATGAGGTGGGTGTCGATCGGTCCGACCGCGTCCTTCCAGTGGGCCAGCGCGATGCGCGGGGCGTGGCGGCGGGCGACGGCCACCGGGTCACCCCCGCCGAGGGCGATGTGGCAGGAGTCGGGGCACAGCCAGACGTACTGCGGGTCGGTGAGGGCCATGAACAGGTCGATGTCCCGCTCGTACCAGAGGGTGCTGTTGGACTCGGTGTGGAGGGCGAGTTTCACGCCGTGCCGGGTGACGGCCTCGCCGACGGCGTGGGCGACGTCGGCCATCCGCTTCATGTAGTCGGCGTCGACGAAGAAGGGCGGGCGGGCTCCGAACGTCTGCCGCATGGGCAGACCGGCCACCAGGAGATCGGCTCCGGCCTCCGCGAGGAAGGCCGCGCGGCGCTCCGCGTCGGCGACGATCGCCGGGAGGCCGCCGTCGTCCCGCCAGTCCGGGGCGTCGCTGTCGGCGACGAAGGCGCTGACCACCGACAGTCCGCGGTCGGCCAGCTCACGCCGGAACGCCGACGCGCTGCCGAACGCGCGCAGCACCGAGCCGATGTCACCGGGCGCGAAGGTCAGCTCGATGCCGGTGACGCCGGATTCGGCCATCGCCTCCATCACCCGCTCCCAGAAGGCCACGGGGTGGGCGAGGGCCCGGTCGCGCACGGCGTCGGCGGAGTCGAGGCCCCAGAAGTCCGGGTGGTAGAAGGTGATGATGTCGGTGGCGAAGCGCGGTGTCACTCGGAGCCCCCTCGGGCGTTGTAGACGGCGACCTCGTCCGCGTCGACGGCTTCCCGGTAGGCGCGGAACACGATCAGTGCCTCGTCGCGGAGCACGTCCTGCTCGACCTTGATGCCGCGGCTTTCGAACTGCTCGGCCCAGTCCGCGCCGAGCGGGCCTTCGTCGAAGGTGGTGATCTCCTCCAGTTCAGGGCCCTGTCCGGCGACCACGAGGCCGCGCACGCCGGACCACAGGGTGGCGCCGTAACACTGCACGCACGGACGCCAGTTGACGACGAGTTCGTGGGACGGGAGGCCCTGGCCGCCGAGGTCCCAGCCGCCGGTCGCCGTCTGCGCGAGACCGAGGGCCACGACCTCGGCATGGGCGCTGGAGACACCGGAGGCGAGGACGACGTTCACGCCCACGGAGACGATCCGGCCGGTGTCCCGCTCGGCGACGAGCGCCGCGAACGGACCGCCGTTGCCCTCGCGCCAGTTGCGGTCGGCCAGCCGGTGCACGAGCCGCATCCGGTCCGCCCGGTCGGGGACGGCGGCAGGCACGTCGGCCAGCTCGTCGTCGATCCACGCGGGCAGCGCGACACGGAACTCCCTGGAGATTTCGATCATGTTCAGACCTTCTGTCGGGGGGTGGTGAGCGTGGACTTCCGTCGGCGAGCGGTGTGTGCGGTGACGCCGCGGGCGGCCCGGACGGCGGTGATCGCGCCCGTCAGGGTGACGTTCGCGGCCATCGCCGTGGGGATCACGCCGTTGCCGGCGAGGTACAGGTTGTCGTGGCCCCACACCCTGCCGTCCGGGTCGCACACGCTGGTCCCGTCGTCGGCGGGGCCGGAGCGGACGGTGCCCGTCAGGTGCAGTGACGAGCCGGGTGGCAGCAGGGCGCTCTCGGTCGCGGGGTCGAAGGAGCCGAACTCCTCGGCCAGCGACCGGACTTCGTCCTGGGCCCGGCGGATCAGCGTCAGGTCGGCGGCGGAGTGGTTGAACTCGACGCCGATCCGGGGCATCCCGGTGAGATCCGTGTCCGACTCCGAGAACACCAGCCGGTTCTCCGGCCGCGACTCGACCGGGACGTACAGCGAGATGCCGACCGAGTGCGCGAGCGGGTGGCCCGCCTCGTCCAGGTACGTGCGGTTCATGATCTGGCCGTGGAACGGCTGCTCGGCGCCGTTCTGCGGCAGCCACAGGGAGTCCGTGCTGAACTCGCCGGGGCGTGGCAGCGGCAGTGCGTCGAGGCCGATACCGAACCGGTCGAGGTCGAGCAGTGCGCGGGCGGTGACGAAGGCGTGCTCGTTGAGCCGGCGGCCCAGCGCGTCCGGCCGGATGCCCGAGGCGAAGAGCAGTTGCGGTGTGCGCAGCGCGTCGGCGCACACCACCACGGCGTCCGCGTCCAGGTCCGACTCGAAACCGTCGGTGACCCGGCGCAGCCGGGCTCCCGCGACCCGGCCGTGCGCCACCCGCAGCCTGGTGACGAGTGTGCCGGTGACCAGGGTGAAGGCCGGGTCCGTGCTCCTCGCGAGCGGCGGGAAGATCGTTGCCGGGGCGGTGCGCGGCATGGGGCCGGCGGTCGTCGGCGTGACGGCCATGGGCATCGGCTGCGGACGCCGGTCGGCCGGTCCGATGCCGTCGTAGCGGCGGCGCAGTACGTCGAGGACCAGGTGTCCGACCTCGGTCGGACCGATCGCGGCGGGTGCGACCGCGAGGAGCCGGCGGGCGGTGTCGAGGTCCGTCGCCCAGGCGGCCGGGTCGCCGAAGTCGAACACCTCGTGCCCGGTCGGCCAGGGTGTCGCGGCCGTCCAGTGCACTCCCATGCCGCCCGCGTTCCAGGCGAGCGCCGACTGGGGCATCGCCTCGGCGGCCTCCCCGAAGGCCAGTGCGTGATACATGCCGGGCGGTAGGGAGGTGAGGTCGCCGGGCACCTCGCGTACCACCTCGGCTCCCGTGTACATGCCCTGGATGCCGGTCGCGACCTGTTCGTTGTACCGGGCCCACAGGGCGGGGTCGTCGAGGTCGTGCAGGTGTTTGCCGGGTGTGTCGCCGATCGCGGTGCCGGCTTCGACCATCGTGACCCGCAGCGCCGGATCGGACTCGCGCAGCAGTCGGGCCACGACGGCGCCCATGATGCCGCTGCCCACGATCAGGACATGGGCGTGGGGGGTGCGGGGCACAGAAGACTCCAAAGGATCGATGAGATGAGGTAGCGGATCAGAGGCTCGGTACGAGCGGTCCGAACAACTCGGTGTCCATGCGGTCGAGTGCCAGCTTGACGGCACCGACCAGGGCGGCGTCGCGGCCCAAGGCGGTGGACCGCAGCTCGACCGCGGGGGTCCGGGCGGCGCGCAACGCCTCGCGCACCCGGGGCAGCAGTACGTCGGCCGCGTCCTCCAGGCCGCCGCCCAGCACGATCAGGGAGGGGGCGACCGTCCAGGACAGGGTGGTGAGGATCGTGGCGATGTGGGCCACGAATTCGTCGACCTCGGCGAGCGCGCTCGCCTCGCCCGCCCGGGCGGCCTCGACGCGCTCCAGCGCGACGGCACGGCGGTCCGGCTCCGGTGAGGTGAGCCAGGCGACCGGCCGGTTCTCGACCGAGTCCGTCCGCATCGGCACCGCCTCGATGATCTCGCCGGCCGCGCCGTCGAGGCCCCGGTGGACCGCTCCCCGGATCAGGATGCCCAGGCCGGCCCGGTTGCCGAGCATCGCCCAGACGACGTTGTCGTGGTCACCGGCCACGCCGCGCCAACGCTCCCCCAAGGCGCCCAGGTTGGTGTCGTTGTCCGCGAACCAGGGCACCCGAATCCGCCGTGCGAGTTCCGCGGGCAGATCCACGCCCTCCCACCGGGTCGTGTGGACGAGCCGCCGCACCACTCCGTCGTCGTCGATCGCGCCGCCGCTCGCGAGCGCACCGGCGCGCAGCCGCTCCGGCGAACCGCCCGCGTCCTCCAGCGCTTCCCGGACCAGCGTCGCCGCGTCGTCGAGCGAGGACTGCGGGTCCGGGTAGGAGCGCAGCGGTCGGTGGGCGCGCCCGACGATGCGACCGCGCACGTCGGCGACGACCGCGGACACGTTCTCCGTGGTGATCTGCACGGCCGCCAGCAGGGCGTGCTCGGCCCGCAGTTCATAGCGCCGGGCGGGCCGGCCTGCGCAGCCCCGGGCGGGTACCCGGTCGAGTTCGGCCACCCAGCCGGCTGTCAGGAGGGAGTCCAGAATCAGCTCTATGGTGCGCCGCGACAGCGTCGTCCGCTCGGAGAGAGAGGTGAGCGTCGTCGGCCCGGCCGACACCGCCAACGCCCTCAGGATCACCGAGGTGTTGACCCGGCGCACCGCGCTCTGGTTCATCCCCGCCATCAGCACGCCTCCGCCGCCGCCGGGACCACGGGGTCGTACCCGCCCGTGACGTCGGCGGTGGGCGCGGCGCCGGGACGGCCGTACTCGCGTGCCGTATCTCCCAGCTCGCCGGTCGCCGGCGCCCAGGACGGCCGCCGTCCGTGTACGAACCCGATGAGATCCGCGTGCATCCGCGCGGCCAGCTTCTGGGGTGGACGCGGGCCGAGGGCCGCCCGGACGCCCGGTGCGTCGAGTACGTCGTAGAAGAACGGGATGTCGACGCAGTGCGTGGCGCCACCGGTGGTGGGGGAGGGCCACTCGAAGGAGTACAGCCAGGTGCCGGCGATGGCCTTCCTGCGGAGGCGTGCGATGCGCGGGCAGGCGGCGCGGAAGAGGGTGTCGGTGATCCGGGTGCCGGCCGCGCGGGCGAACCGTGCTGCGACGTCCGCTGCCGCGTCCGCTTCCACACCGCCGTCGAACTCGTCGCCGGTCGCCCCGAGCAGCAGCGGCACGTCCAGCCCGTGCTCGGCGAGTCCTTCGGCGAAGGATACCGGGAGAATGTCATCGCCCGTGACCGGTCCGAGCACCAGCACCTCTTCGCCTCTCAAATCTCCTACACCCTTCTGCAGTTGGGCCACGCTGACGCTGCTGAATCCCTCCCGTGTCGGCGGTACGCCGAGCCGGTCCCCGAGTCGTTCCAGGAAGCCGTGGGCGGTGTCCCGTGCCACCTCGAAGAGGCCGCCGGAGATGCTCACCGCCTGCTGGAAGCGGCCCCGGGCGGCCGGTGAGGACAGGAGTGCCAGCACCACGGCGCCTCCGGCCGACTGCCCGGCGAGGGTGACCCGGTGGGGATCACCGCCGAACGCCGTGATGTTCTCGCGTACCCAGTCGAGAGCGAGCAGCGTGTCGCGGAGCCCGAGATTGGCCGGTACGCCGTCCAGGGGCGCGAATCCGTCCACGCCCAGCCGGTAGCCGACCGTCACGGTGACGACCCCGTCGCGGGCGAAGGAGCGCCCGTCGTACCAGGGGCTCGCCGGACTCCCCGCGAGGAAGCCGCCGCCGTGGATCCACACCAGGACCGGGCAGTGCTCGGCGTCGGCCGGGGCGACGACGCTCAGGTTGAGGACGGTGTCGCCTGGTATGGACGGCTCCGGGATCGTGGTCGTCGCCGACAGCGGCACCGCCTGCGCGGTCGCGCCGTGCCGGGAGGCGTCGTACGGCTCGGTGAACCGACGACGTGGGACCGGCGCAGCGAACCGCCGGGCGTCAATGGGCGCTTCGGCGTACGGGATGCCGAGGAAACGCCGTATCCGGCCCTCTCGGCGCCCGACGACCGTGCCCGCCGGGGCCCGCACCGTGTCCGTCGTGATCACCGCATCCCCGTTCCCGCGATGCCCTGCACGAAGTACCGCTGGAGGCACAGGAAGAGCACCAGCACCGGCAGCATCACCACGATCGCGCCGGCGAGCATCAGACCGTAGTCGGTGACGTGCGCGGCGGCCTGGCTGGTGGCGGCGAGACCCACCGGGAGGGTGTAGGTGGACATGCTCTGGGCGACGATGAGCGGCCAGATGAAGTTGTTCCACGAGGTGAGGAACGACATGATCGTGATCGTCGCGACCGCGGGGCCGGCCAGCGGCAGGAAGATCCGGAAGAAGATCCGGAACTCGCCCGCGCCGTCGATCCGGGCGGCTTCCAGTAGTTCGTCGGGGATGGACAGCGCGTACTGGCGCATGATGAACACCGACAACGGCAGGGCGAGCGCAGGCAGGGCGATACCGGTGAGGGTGTCCGCGAGGCCCATGTCGACCGTGATCACGAACTGGGTGACGAAGACGGTCGTGAACGGCACCATCATCGCCCCCATGACCGCGCCGAACGCGAGCCGCTTCCCAGCGAACTCCAGCTTGGCGAGCGCGTATCCGGCGGCCGACGCGGCCACGACGTTCCCGACGACCACCATGATCGCCACGACGACGCTGTTCACCAGGAACCGGCCGAAGCCCTGGGTGCGGAACAGCCGGACGAAGTTGTCGAGGGTGACATGGTGCGGAAGCCAGGCGCCGGGGTCGGAGCGGATCTCGTCGAGGCTGCGCAACGAGCCGCCGAGCACCCAGACGAACGGCAGCAGCGTGAGCAGCGCGCACAGCACCAGCGCGCCGTACAGGAGCGGCTGGGCGAAGGACCGTCGGCGTACGACGGCATGGTCGGCGGCGGAGGTTTCGGTGTTCTGGTACACGGCTACGGCGGTCATGAGCGGGGCCTCAGCAGTCGGAACTGGACGACACTCACCAGGGCCACCAGGACGAGCATCACGAAGGACGCGGCCGACGACATGCCGAGCTGGCCCGAGCCGAACTGGTGGTAGGTGTACAGCGCCACCGACTCGGTCGAGCCGAGCGGGCCGCCGTCGGTGAGCAAGTACGGCTCGTCGAAGACTTGCAGGTAGAAGACGGTCAGCAGGACCGACACCATCAGGGTGGTGGGCATCAGCATGGGCAGGGTGATGTGCCGCAACTGCCGCCACCGGCCCGCTCCGTCGAGGGCGGCAGCCTCGTAGACGTCTCCCGGGATCGCCTGGAGTCCGGCGAGGAACAGCACCATCGCGGTACCGAAGTTGCGCCAGACGCCGAGCGCGATGACCACGGGCATGGCCAGATGAGTGTCGTCCAGCCAGTTCGGACCGGCCAGGCCGACGGCGGACAGGACGCTGTTCACGGTGCCGTTCTCGTTGAAGGCGTAGCGCCAGATCAGGGCGACCGCGACGACGTTGGTGACGACCGGCGCGAAGAAGACCGTGCGGAAGGTGCCGCGCAGCCGCCGGATGCCGGAGTTCAGCGCCAGGGCCAGCGCGAACCCGACCGCCATGGTGAGGGGTACACCGACGGCCACGAACACCCCGGTGTTGCCGATGTCCTTCACGAAGCTGTCGTCCTGGAACAGCCGGACGTAGTTCTCCAGACCGGTGAAGTCCACCGCGAGCGGATGCCGCAGATCAGAGCCGCGCAGGTCGGTGAGGCTGAAGCCGAGCGCGGCGACGGTGGGCACGGCCGTGTAGAGCAGGAAGACCAGTGTGAACGGGGCGAGGAACAGCCAGGCGACGGCCGTCCGGCGGGTCCTCACTGCGCTCCCGTGCCGAGACTCTCGGCGTACGCCTGCACGTTCGCCGCCGCCTTCGCCGGGCTCTCGGTGCCCTTGGCCACGGCTTCCATCTCCTTGCCCAGCCGGGTGGCGACCTGCTGCCAGGTGGACACCTGCGGGAACGCCCGGGTGTTCTTCAGCTGGGTCAGGAAGGCGTCGAGCAGCGGCTGTCCCTTGATCGCCGCATCGTCCCAGGCGGAGACGACGGCCGGCAGCGAGCTGTACGCCTTGTACTGTGCGACCTGGGTGCTGGGCTTAGCGAGATGCCGGACGAACTTCCACGACGCGTCGGCGTTGCCGCCGTCGGCGAGCACGCCCCAGGTGCCGCCCGCGGAGAAGGACACGCTGCCCGACGAGCCCGCCGGCAGCGGCGCGGTGGCGACATGGTCCGCCGTCCAGCCGGTCTTCTTCGCCGCGGTGTCGAGCTGTCCGACGACCCACGGGCCGGTGATCATCATGGCGGTCCTGCCGGAGACGAAGTACGGCTGTGCGTCCAGGAAGGTCGGTCCGCTGGTGTCGGCGACCTTGGACGTGAAGAACGACGCGTTGTACTTGAGGGCGTCGGCCATGGCGGGGGTGTCGAGCGTCCACTTCCCGCCGGAGAGCAGCGAGCCGCCCGCCTGCCAGGCGTACATGGCGACGTCCTGGCCGTTGAAGATGTCCCAGCCGATGTCCGCCCCCAGCCCGTGTGCCGCCCCGGCACCTTGGAGCGCCTTGAGGAAGGGCACCATCCCCGCCCAGGTCGTCGGCGCCGTGACGCCCGCCTTCTTGGCCAGGTCGGAGCGGTAGACGAGCGCGTAGGTGTACGCGTACCAGGGGACCGTGTAGGCGACGTCCTTGACCACACCGGCGTCCCACAGACTGCTGAAGAAGGACTTGGGGTCGACCAGATCGTCCGGCACGGCCCGCAGGATCGACGGGTCGAGGAACTGCGCCTGCGACTCCGGGAAGAACTGGGCGACGTCCGGTCCCTTGCCCGCGGCGATCGCCGACTGGAGCTTCGTGTAGTACTCGGCGTTCGGGATCAGCGTGAACTTCACCGTGAGCTTCGGGTTCGCGGCCTTGAACGGCTTGATCACCTTGTCCAGGACGTCCGCGTCCCCCTGGGCGGCCCAAACGCTCAGGGTGCCGGTGGCCGGAGAGTCGTCGATGGGAGTGGCGGAGGACTTCGCGGCCGTGGTCGCGTCGCCACGGCCGCAGCCGGTGAGGGTACCGGCGCCGAGCAGCGCCAGGCCGGCGGTCAGTTTCAGGGCACCGCGTCTGGAGGGGAGGGACATTTCGGGGGCTCCTGGATTTCGCGGGAAAGCAGCGTTATCGCTGACTGCGAAGCTACGAACGCCGTGTTGCACGGGCGTGGCCGAGCCATCACGAATAATTTCGGAACTTGTAGCGAAATCGGCAGGGTGCTCGGCAGGGGCGCCCCGTCGGGGAGCCCGCCACCGCGCGTTTGGCGCGGCGCCGGCCCGGATCGAGTAGGAGCCATCCCTTGATCTTCGTAGGGAGTCCCGGTCTTCGGGCCTGGCGGGAATGCGATCCTCGGCCCGGAGGTGCGAAGCGCCGGAGATCTCTGCGTCTCGGGGTGGCGGTCAGGTAGGCCGCTTCTGGCTCTCGATGTAGTCCTTGACGATGCTCAGGGGAGCGCCGCCGCATGACCCCACGAAGTACGAGGGTGCCCAGAACACCGAGCCCATGCCGATGCGGTTGATCCGCCCGGTGTATTCGGCGCGCAGGTAGCGGGAGCTGACGCCCTTGAGGGAGTTGACGAGCTTGGACAGGGCGATTTTCGGGGGGTAGTGCACGAGCAGGTGGACGTGATCGCCTTCGCCGTTGAACTCCCGCAGCTCCGCGCCGAAGCTCTCGCACACGTCCCGCATGATCTCCTCGCAGCGCGTCAGCATGTCGTCGTTGAAGATCTCACGCCGATATTTGGTGACGAACACCAAGTGGGCGTGGAGGTTGTGGATGACGTGGTTTCCCCGTCTGATGTCGGGATCTGGTTCCCATCGTGGTGACATGCGCCAAGTGTATTTGGATCGAGAGGACTTGACCGGAGGGGGTGGGCTGGGTGATCCGTGCGTACAAGTTCCTCATGCGGCCCACCGTCCGCCAGGAGCAGGCGCTTGGCGAGATGCTGCGGGATCACTGTTCCCTCTACAACGGGGCGTTGCAGGAACGCCGCGATGCCTGGCGGCACGTCTCGCAGACCACCGTCAGGTACGGGATGCAGTCCACGCAGCTCAAGGAGATCCGGGCGTTCGACCCGGAGCGTCAGGGCCGCTGGTCCTTCAGCTCGCAGCAGGCCACCTTACGCCGTCTCGACAAGGCGTTCGCCGCGTTCTTCCGGCGGGTCACGTCCGGTGAGACGCCCGGCTATCCGCGCTTTCGTAGCGTGAGCTGGTTCGACACGGTGGACTTCCCCAAGGACGGGGACGGCTGCCGGTGGAACTCCACCCCGCACGACCCCGTCACCCGCGTCCGCCTCCAGGGCGTGGGCCACGTCAGGGTCAACCAGCACCGCCCGGTGGCCGGCCACATCAAGACCGTGTCGGTCAAGCGCGAGGGCCGTAAGTGGTTCGTCGTGCTGACCGCTGAGCAGGACCAGCCCGAACCGCTGCCCGCGACCAGCTCCGTGGTCGGCATCGACCTGGGCATCGCGAACTTCCTGGCCGATTCGAACGGTGATTTCGTGCCCAGCCCGCGCCACGGCCGCCGTGCGGCCGAGAAGCTTGAGGCGGCGCAGCAGGCCCGGTCCCGGTTCCCGCGCCGCAGGGCGAAGGACCGCACCGCCAACCACCAGCGGGCGGTGGAGAAGGTTGCCCAGCTGCACGGCAAGGTGCGCCGCCAGCGCCTCGACCACGCGCACAAGACCGCGCTCGGCCTGGTCCGCGCACACGATGTCATCGCGCACGAGGACCTCAAGATCCGCAACATGAGCAGGGCCCCCGCACCGAAGCCCGACCCCGACCAGGCAGGCTTGTTCCTGCCCAACGGGGCCGCGGCGAAAGCCGGGCTCAACCGTTCTATCAACGATGCCGGTTGGGGGGTGTTCCTGACGATCCTGTACGCCAAGGCTGAAAGCGCCGGACGGGAAGTGATCGCCGTGGACCCCCGCAACACCTCCCGCACCTGCCCCGAATGCGGGCACACCGCGAAGGAGAACCGGCCCGCACAGGAAAAGTTCCACTGCGTCTCGTGCGGCCACACCGCCCATGCCGACACAGTGGGAGCCATCAATGTTCTACGGGCCGGGCTGGTCCGTCGCGACGCCAACCCGGCGTAACGAGAAGCCCCCGGCTTCAGCCGGGGGAGGAGTCACAGCCCTCAGCAAGACGAACGACACAGGCCCGCTCGCAGTCACGACTTTCCCAACGGAGTCGTGAACGCCGAGGCTTTCTGCACGAGTCCCGGTAACCTGTGACATCGCTGAGGGCGCCCAGCAGCTCTCGTCCTTCGTCGACCATGTGCTCGCCGCCACTGGCGCGTCCAGGTCGACTTCGTCGGCCACTCCCTTTGACGGGGCGGTCTCGTGGCATGCCGCGTCCGGCGCCCGCACGGACGCAGGTGTCGCACGCGGCCGAACGCCAGGCGTCAAGCGGAGGGCGCCGAGGCCGGGGCGTACTCGAACCAGTCGAAGGCGACCGTGCCCTCGGTGGCGTACATGCCGATAACGCGGCCGGTGAAGCCGCAGGCGACCTCGGTGGACAGGTAGCGCCCGTCCAGTTCGACGAGTGGCTGGGCGTCCGAGGCGTCGGGATCGCCGACCCAGAAGGCGACGGTGTCAGGGCCGGTGGTTCCGCCATCGGTGAGTTCGGGCGACGCGGGCACAAGGTCGTTCGTCCGGATCGCGACGGTGAGGGTCAGCGGCCCGGGCGGGACCGGTCGGCTGGCCACGGTCTGGCGCAGCGGCCCGATTCGGGCGACGACGCTGGCCTCTCCGTTCCCGACCTCCAGTTCGTAGTGGTGGGCTTCGTCCAGGCGCACGCAGAGGCCGCCGCGTCCCGGACCCGGGTCGATCGCTGCGGTGACGCGGCAGTCGTGGTGTTGCTGGCGGCGGCCGACGAAGGTGTACCCGGGGCGGTCGAGGGTGGCGCCGGTGGCGTTGAGGGCCAGCCAGCCAGGGCGCTCGGTGAGCGACCAGGAGCCCTCCGGACGGGTGAACGGCGAGACCCACTGGGGAGCGAGAGCGGACTTGTCGAAGTCGTCGCGGGCGGGCAGGGCCGGAACGGGGTGCCAGGCGCCGCCCGGGGCCGCGTGGCTCTCGGGAACGGGCGCGACGACGGGCCAGCCGTCCTCGTCCCACTCCGCGGGGGTCAGGAACGTCTCGCGGCCGAGCACGTGCACGTCGGGCGTGAAGCCGCGGGGCCGGACGCCGAGCAGCACCATCCACCAACTGCCGTCGGGAGCCTCCACCAGGTCGGCGTGGCCGGTGTTCTGGATGGAGCGGGCGGTACCGCTGTGGGACAGCAGGGGGTTGGCGGGTGCGCCTTCCCAGGGGCCGCGCGGCGAGCGGCCGCGGGCGATGGACACGCTGTGGCCGCGTTCGGTGCCGCCTTCCGCGATCAGCAGGTACCACCAGTCGCCGATGCGGTAGAGGTGGGGCGCCTCGGGATACTTGAGGCCGCTGCCCGACCACGTGGCAAAGGGCCCCTCCAGCACCTCCCCCTTGACCGGGTCGATCCTGGCCATGTTGATGCCGCCTTCGGGCCCGGAGAACGCGCACCAGCAGGTGCCGTCCTCCTCCCACGCCAGATCGGGGTCGATCCCGTGCAGGTCGATCCACACCGGGTCGCTCCACGGCCCCTCGGGCCGCTCGGCCGAGACGACGAAGTTGCCGCCACCGTCGATATTGGTGTTGATGACCCAGTAACGGCCGTCGTGGTGCCGGATCGTGGGGGCGTAGAGGCCCCCGGACGCCTTGGCGCCGGGGAGAGGCAGCGGCAGTTGGTCGGGCCGGTCGAGCACGTTGCCGATCTGCTCCCAGTGCACGAGGTCCTTGCTGTGGAAGATCGGCAGCCCGGGGAAGTATTCGAAGCTGGAGCACACCAGGTAGTAGTCGTCACCGACCCGGCACACGCTCGGATCGGGGTGGAAACCGCTGATCACAGGGTTGTCGTATGTATGCACAGAATGTGTTCCTTTCGGGCAGCCGGGTGCCGTGGAGCGAGTCCCAGGGGTGCCGTAACTGCTGGTTACGGGTGAGATGACCGTGTCGTGGCTGGTTGGATCACGCCGTTGAACCGCTCGTGGACAGCCCTGTTCACCGGGTTGAGTCCACGTCAGTTCGGAAAGCTGATCACCGGGTGCGGCAGGAGGGGGCGGGTCCGGTGCGCAGCGACTCACCCGTCGCCCGTCCGGCAGTTCGGCGTAGGAGTCGTGGCGCCAGGTCGGGGACCAGGGCGGCGACGGCGAGTGCGGTGCCGCCGGGTCATCACGCCGGAGACCTCCGGCCCGGTCGGGCCGGAGTCGGGGGTCGCGCCCCGGCTCCAGCCCGAGCTCGGCCCGCGCGTGTCCACCTGGAGGTGGGCGTACCTGGCGGACGCCCAGAGCAGGTTCTCCTGCACATGCCCCCGTCCGCCGCCATGACGGACGTACTGTACGACGGCCGGAAGCGGGCCGGTCGCCGTGCCCGGCAGGCGCAGCCACGCCTTGACCGGCTCCCCGCCGAAGCCCGGGAAGGTGACGTCGAAGGTGTCCACGGTGCTCAGCCCGGTGCTGACCGGCGTCAGGCGGACCTCGCCGCCGTACGAGCGGACCTCCTCGGGCAGGTCGGTGTACACGCGCGGCTCTCGTTGCGTCAGCGGCACTCGACGGTGACGACGGGGTGCAGCCTGCGGGTGTGGTCGACCTCCCGGACCTGGCCGGTCAGGCGCAGCGGGACCGTGATGCGGTGGTCGGTGCTGCTGGCGGAGATCCGCAGTTCCAGCTCGCCGGGTTCGACGATGCGGCGGCCCGCGCGGCCGGTGAAGGAGGCCAGGTCCGCGGGAAGTTCCAGGAGGACCCGGCAGACTTCCCCGGTTTCGAGCGGGAGGCGCCGGTAGCCGACGAGGCGCTGCGTCGGCTGGACCACGGAGGCCACCGGGTCGTGCAGGTAGAACTGCACCACCTCGCAGCCGGAGCGTTCGCCGGTGTTGCGGACCTCAAAGGCGATCCGGAAGCTGCCGTCGGTGCCGGTCTCCGCGACGCTGACGTCGAGCGCGGACCACTCGAATTCCGTGTAGCCGAGCCCGTGCCCGAACCCGTAGGCCGCGCTGGTGCTGGTGCTGGACACGTCGCTGTCCTGGGCCAGTCGGGCGGCCAGGTAGGTGGAGGGCTGAACACCCTTGTGCCGCGGCACACTCACGGGCAACCGTCCGGAGGGGTTCACCCGCCCGCTCAGCACGCCGGCGATCGCTTCGGTGCCCGCCTCCCCAGGAAAGAAGGACTGCACGATCGCCGCCGCCTCCGTGTCGGCGCGACCCAGTGTGTAAGGGCGGCCCGCCAGCATGACGAGCACCACGGGCGTGTCGGCATCCAGCAGGGCGTCGAGCAACTGCTGCTGCATGCCGGGCAGTTGCATCGATTCGGCGTCGCATCCCTCGCCGCTGGTCCCGCGGCCGAACAGGCCGGCGCGGTCCCCGAGAGCGAGCACCACGACATCGGCGACGCGGGCCGCCGCGACCGCCTCGGCGAAGCCGGCCGTGCTGTCGCCGTCGACCGTCGCACCGGGCGCGGAGAAGATCTCGGCGTCGGGGAACTCGGCCGCCAAGGTCTCGCGCAGCGTGGGCAGCGCGATGCCGGTCGGGACCTCGGGGTGTTGCGAGCCGACGTGCACGGGGAAGGAGTAGCAGCCCAGCACGGCCGTCGGGGTGTCGGCGTTGGGGCCGATCAGCGCGATCCGGCGGGGGCGGCCGAGCGGCAGTGTGCCGTCATTGCGCAGCAGCACGACGGCCTGCTCCGCCAGTTCGCGCGCCAACTCCCGGTTGGCCGGGGGGTCCAGGTCGACGCTGCCGCGCAGCGCCTCGGGAACGGCCAGTTCCGCTCCGGAGAGCGCCTTCGGAACCGGGTTCCAGTCGGGGTCGAGCAGGCCGAGCTGTGCCTTCTGGACGAGGATCCGGCGCAGGGCGCGATCGATCAGCTCCTCAGGGACGGTGCCGGCCTCGACCGCGTCGAGCAGCGGCTGCCCGAATGTCTTGACGGTCGGCAGCTCGACGTCGACGCCACTGGCGAGGGCAAGCCCGGCGGCCTCGTCCCAGCTTCCGGCGACGCCGTGCAGGAGCTTGAGGAAGGCGATGCCGAAGTAGTCCGCCACCACCGTCCCGTCGAAGCCCCAGGTGTCCCGGAGCAGACCGGTGAGCAGTTCCTGGTCGGCGGCCGAGGGGATGCCGTCGGTGTCGGTGTAGGCGTGCATGACCGAGCGCGGTCGGCCCTCGCGCAGCGCCATCTCGAACGGGGGAAGGATGACGTCGGCGCGCTCGCGGGCGCCCATAGAGACCGGTGCGAGGTTGCGGCCGGCCCGCGAGGCGGAGTAGCCGGCGAAGTGCTTGAGCGTGGCGACGATCCCGGCGGACTCCAGGCCCTGCACGTAGGCGGTGGCGATGGTGCCGACCAGGTACGGGTCCTCGCCGATGGCCTCCTCGACGCGGCCCCAGCGGGCGTCGCGCACCACGTCGAGCACGGGGGCGAGACCCTGGTGGACGCCGACGGCGCGCATGTCGGTCCCGATGGCGGTGGCCATGGTGCGCACCAGCTCGGGGTTGAAGGTCGCTCCCCAGGACAGTGGGACCGGGTAGGCGGTCGCCCCCCAGGCCGCGAACCCGGCCAGGCACTCCTCGTGGGCGATCGCGGGTATGCCGAAGCGGTTGGCGGCGACGATGCGCTGCTGGGAGCGCGCCAGCGAGAGCGCACCGACGGCGGCGTCCACGGGAACGGTGCCGAAGGGCCGGGTCAGCTGGCCCAGACCGTTCGGCAGCAGCTCGTCCAGGTCCGGCGGCTCCTCCATCTCGTGCTGGTGCGGGGCGACCTCGCCGCCCTCGTCGGAGGCGCCCACCCAGACGCCGACCAGCTGCGCTGTCTTCTCCCGCAGGGTCATCGCCGCGATCAGTGCGTCGGCCCTGGTCGCGGGGTCGAGCGAGACGTCCCGCCACACAGGGGTGGCGAGCTCCACGGGGTTCATGTTGCCGGTCACTTTCCTCCGACCCCCATGAGCCCCTGGACCAGGGCGCGGCGGGCGAACAGGTAGACGATGAAGATGGGGAGCATGGACAGCACCACGGCGCTGAGCAGTCCGGGGACGTCGACGCCGTGTTCGGTCTGGAAGTTGTACAGACCGAGGGTGATCACCTTGGTCGAGTCCGACTGGGTGAGGATCAGCGGGAAGAGGAAGCCGTTCCAGGCCTGGAGGGCCGAGAAGACGACGATGGAGGAGAGTCCGCCCTTCGACAGCGGCAGGACGAGTTGCCTGAAGACCCGCCACGGGGAAGCTCCGTCCATCGCCATGGCTTCGTACAGGTCGGGGGTGATGTCGCGCATCGCCCCGGTCAGCACCAGGGTGCACACCGGCAGCGAGAACGCGGCGGTGGGCAGGATGACGCCGATCAGGTGGTCATAGAGTCCGGCCTGGCTGATCACGTAGAACATGGGCACGATCACCGCCTGCGCGGGGACCGCGAGTCCCAGCAGGAAGACCCGGAACACGACGGTGATGGTCCGGCCCTGGGCGCGCACGATGGCGTAGGCGAGCGGCGGCACCACCACCAGCACGATGCCGACGACGCTGACGGTGACGATCAGGGTGTTGAGGAAGTCCTGGCCGAAGCCGTTGGAGAACGCGTTGAAGTAGTTGCTCAGGGTCAGCTGCGACGGAAAGCTCAGCGGGCCCTGTGTGGAGTAGTTGGAGGTGGTGCGCAGGGTCGCGATCAGCAGCACGTAGAGCGGCAGGCCGATCAGAGCGAGCCATATCAGGGAGCCCAGTCCGGCAAGGTAGTTGGGGCGCTGCCGCATCAGATCCCCTCCGCCGTGCTGCGCATCTTGTCGTAGCCGGAGAGCCGGACCACGGCCAGGGAGATGAGGGTGGCGACCACGACCAGGACCAGCGCGATGGCCGAGCCGGCGCCGAAGTCGTACTCCTTGAAGCCCTGCTCGTACATGTAGTAGGCGCTGACCGTGGTGTCCGTGCCGGGGCCGCCCTGGGTGAGGATCAGCACCGTGTCGAAGGTGGTCAGCCCGCCGACGACCATGAGGATCATCGAGGTGATCATGGTGTTGCGCAGTTGCGGCAGGGTGATGTGGAAGAACTGCCGCACGGTGCCGGCCCCGTCGATCGCCGCGGCCTGGTAGAGCACCTGCGGAATCGCGCGGGCGCCGCCCTGGTAGAGCAGCGCGTGCAGGGGGGTGAACTGCCACATTCCGACGAAGGTCAGCACCGCGATCGAACCGGCCTGGCTGCCGAGCAGGTTGCCGTTGCCGAACAGCCAGGGAAGCTGGCCCGGGATGCCGAAGTTGGGGTCGAGCAGGGCGCGCCATACCACCGAGACCGCGGTCGCCGAGAGCAGCAGGGGGACGAAGAAGATCGCGGACAGCACTGCCCGGTTGCGCTGGGGTCCGGCCGCCCAGACGCCCAGCAGGATGCTGATGGGCGTCTGCGTCACGACCCCGAGCACGGTGAGCACGAGGGTGAGCCAGACGCTCTGGGTCATCACCGGGTCGTGGATCAGCTTGGTCCAGTTCGCCAGGCCGTTGAAGTGCGGCGAGGTGATGCCGTCCCAGCTGGTGAAGGACAGCACCGCGACCAGCACCAGCGGGAGGATCGCGAACAACAGGAAGAAGACAGTCGCGGGTACCGCCCAGACGAAGCCCGGGCGGGTCACCCCGACGCCGGCCCGGCGCGCCTTGAGGCGGCGGCCGGACACGGCTGCGAGAGAAAGGGAGCTCATCGGTCCTACTCAGGAGGTGGACAGCGACTGCATCGCCTGGATGAAGCCGTTGGCGTCGGTCTTGCCGTCGAAGAACTTCTGAATGGCCGTGTGCAGCGGCGTGGCTGCTGTCTGCGGGTAGGCCTGGTCCCAGGACAGCTGGAACGACGGGGCCGCCTTGACCAGGTTGAACTGGAACTGTGAGTAGTCCGGGCTGGCCGAGGTGGACAGGAACTTGGCGGTGTTGGTGGTGGTCGGCAGGTTGCCGATGCCGAGCTGGGCCTTCACGAACTCGTCGGAGTACATGAGCTTGAGGAAGGCCGCCACGGTGTCGGGGTGCTTGGTCTTCTTCAGGACGGAGTAGAAGTTGTTGGTGTTGCCGACGAGGTCCTTCGGGTCGCCCTTGCCGCCGCTGACGGTCGGGAAGGCGCTGTAGCCGAGGTCGTTCTTGGCGAAGTCGGGGTTGTTGGACTGCTGGGTGGAGTACTCCCAGGAGCCCATCAGCTCGAAGGCGGCCTTGCCCTTGGCCAGCAGCGCCGGGGACCCGCCGTCGGTGAACTTCACCGAGTCGAAGTTGCTGCCGAATGCGCCGGAGTCGACCAGCTGCTTCAGCATGCCCAGGGCCTTCTGGCTTTCCGGTCTGGCCCACGCGCTCTTGTCACCGGCGAGCGCCTTCTGGAACAGGTCCGGCCCGGCGACCCGGTCGAAGACGTACTCGAACCACATGAGGGTGGGCCACTGGTCGCCGCCGCCGAGCGCGATCGGGGTCAGGCCCTTGCCCTTGAGCACCTTGACGTCGTTGAGGAGGTCGTCCCAGGTCTGCGGGACGCTCAGGCCGGCGCTCGCCAGGACCTTCTTGTTGTTGAAGAGCAGTACGGGCTGCGTGCCGCGCATCGGGACACCGTAGGAGTTGCCGTCGATCACTGCGGTGTTGAACACCGAGGGGAGGAAGTTGGCCTTGAGCCCCGGGTCCTTGGCGATCATGTCGTCCAGGGGGAGCAGGAGGTTCTTCTTGGCGAAGGGCGCGATGCTGCCGCCGCCCCAGTTGAAGAAGATGTCCGGGGCCTGCGGGGTGTTGATGATCGTGTTGAGCTTGGACTGGTAGTCGGCGCCGGGGATGGTGTCCAGCACCACCTTGACCTTCGAGGTCTTGTTGAACGTGTCGACGATCTGCTTTTCGACCTTGTTCGCGGAGTCCCCGTAGACGAGGACGTGGATCGCCCCGGAGCTGGAGCCGCCGCTGGACCCGCATGCGGTGGTCAGACCGAGCAGCAGCGCGGTCGTTGCCGCTGCTGCGGCGAGTCTGTTCCGGGTCGCACCGTTGCGAACGGTCACGCGAAGAGAACCCATTGGATTGCCACTCCGTCGATAATTTCGAAGAGATTTCCGAATGCTGCGGGAAACTTAGGCGTAACATCGGTCTCCGTCAAGGGTTTGGAAGATCTCGATTCGGCCGTACCAGCTGGGGCCCTGACCAGCTAATATCCGTCTCGTACAGCCGCGATGACTACGTACTTCGCACACCAGGGCAGCACAGGAGGGGCTCGTGACCAGAGCGGCGACACTCGCCGAAATCGCGCGCGAGGCGGGGGTGTCCACACCGACTGTTTCGAAAGTCGTCAACGGCCGCGCGGACGTTGCCCCCGCCACCCGGGAGCGGGTGGAGGAGCTGCTGCATCAGTACGGCTATCAGCGGCGACGCAGCAACAGCGCCCCGGCCAGCCCATTGCTGGAGCTGGTGTTCCACGAGCTCGAGAGCGCCTGGGCGATGGAGGTCATCCGCGGGGTCGAGAACGTTGTCCGCGAAGAGGGGATGAGCGTCGTCCTGTCGGAATCCTCGGGCCGGCTCAGCCTCGGGCAGTCCTGGATGGACGGGGTGCTCGCCCGCCGCCCCACCGGCGTGGTCCTGGTGCTGTCGGGGCTCGACGAGGCCCAGCAGGCGCAGCTGACCAGTCGTGATATCCCGTTCGTGGTGATGGACCCGGCCGGGGACCCCGGTCAGGACGTGCCGGCGGTCGGTACGACCAACTGGAACGGCGGCCTCGCCGCCACCCGCCACCTGCTCGACCTGGGCCACCGGCGCATCGGCATGATCGCCGGACCGCGGCGGATGATGTGCAGCCGCGCCCGGATTGACGGCTATCGGGCCGCGCTGGAGACGGGCGGCGTCGCCTTCGATGCCGCACTGATCCGCGAGGGTAACTTCTACCACGAAACCGGCTACTGGGCGGGCCTGGAGCTGCTGCGCCTCAAGGACCGGCCCACCGCGATCTTCACCGGCAACGACCTGCAGGCGCTCGGCGTCTACGAGGCCGCACGGGAGTTGGGCCTGCGCATCCCGGAGGATCTCAGCGTCGTCGGCTTCGACGACCTGCCCATCGCCCGCTGGGTCGGCCCACCCCTGACCACCGTCCGCCAGCCGCTGACCGAGATGGCCGAGGTCGCCGCACGCATGGTGATCGACCTCGCCCGCGGCAACCCACCATCCGCGCTGCGCGTTGACCTGGCCACCAGCCTGGTCGAGCGCAGCAGCACAGCCCAGCCCCCGACCGCCGGCCGCCACTGAGTCGTCGGCACCTTCGAAATTTTCGACAGCACGTGACGCATCGCTGCGGTCGCGTACCGCGGGCTCTGGAGCCATTCCCGCCGACCTGCCCACTGCCGGCTGCCAGGCAGGTGTGCCCCGCGAACATCGACTGCTTCGGGCGCGCCCCACTTCCCGCAACGGCATGCACTGGGACCACTCGAGCCCCAACGGAACCCAGGTGAGTGGTGTTAAGACCGTGTCCTACGTGGTGAGGCGGACGTTGACTCGGTATGGGGAGGGGAACGTGGGAGTTGGATCGTGCCGGACGGGCTGTGGGAGACTGCGAAGCCGTTGATCCCGCCGTCGCGGGTGCGGCCGCAGGGCGGCGGAACGCAGAACAGGCCTGATGAGACCCTCTTCGCGGCCATCATCTACGTCCTGGTCAGCGGATGTGCCTGGCGCCAACTGCCACCCTGCTTCGGGATATCGAAGTCGACCGCTCACCGCCGGTTCCTGGTCTGGTCCCGGGCCGGTGTCTGGGGCCGCCTGCATGAAGCCGTGAAGCACCGCCTCGACGGCGCCGGCCTCATCGACGTCACCCGGGTCGTGCTCGACACCGCCCACGTCAGGGCTAAAAAAGGGGCGAACACACAGGTCCGAGCCCCGTGGACCGGGCTTGGGTTCTAGCGGTCGTGGCAACACCTCTCCGTGAGGGATGTCATGTTCGAGATCCGCAAGAACCGGACCAGGGCTTTGGGCGGTCGTAGACGGCTGGTCCGCCATCGGCACGCTGATGGAACGCTCGACCCGCTATCTGATGCTCCTCCACCTGCCCGACGGCGCACACCGGGCAGAACACTTCCACCAGGTGCTGGCCCGCACCATCCACGCACTGCCGGCTCAGCTCAAACGCTCCCTGACCTGGGACCAAGGCATAGAAATGGCAGGTCACGGCTCGTTCACCACGGCCACCGACATGCCGGTCTACTTCTGCGACCCGGCAAGCCCGGCTTCATCGTGATGAGTACGGACAATGCCGAGCACGACCTCAGTCGGACAGCGCGACCGGGGACCACATGCCGAACCACTGCTCGGCGCCCCAATCCTCGTACCGTTGCACCTTGGTGAACCCCAGCTTCGCCGCGAGGCGCATCGAGCGTTCGTTGGCGGTCTGGGTGGTGAGCACCACCAGCTCGCCGGGCAGCGCTCCGGCGCACCAGTCGAGTGCCGCCGTGCACGCCTCCGCGGCGTAGCCGTGTCCCCACGCCTGCGGCAGGAACATGTAGCCGAGCTCGACCTCCGAGGCCCCGGGACGGACGTGGACCGGATGCTCCGGGTCGCGACGTTCGAACGTGACGATCCCGATCATCGCCCCGTCGAGATCGGCCACGAAGAGGCCGGGGCGCCGCTTGGGTGTCTCGGGCACCGCACGCTCGAACTCGTCTCGCTGTCGGGGGCCGCCGATATAGGTGCCCACCTCGGGCGAGGTGAACAGTTCGATGACCGCCGCACGGTCGCGGGCCTCGGGCTCACGGAGCACGAGCCTCTCGGTCTTGATCGGGGCAGGTGGCCAGGCGACGGGTCCTAACTCAGTCATGCAGGCCAGCTAATCAGCATGCTCGGTAGCGATCAAGACTCACGGACCGATCACCCCAACTGCCCAGGCACGTCCTTCTTCTCTCACATCCCCTCCGCGGAGCCACAACCCGCACTGCTTCGCCCTGCGGGCTTAAGGATGGGATCGGACGTCACTTCTCGTGAACATCCACGGCCCCGCCGACTGCCCATCGCCACCCAAACCGATGGACAAACGCTGCTGCTTGAAGTGAACGAAGCCCCCCGAACTGATCGCGGAGTTCAGCACCGCCCCCACCGTCGACGCCGGCCGCTTCCGCCATCGCGTACGGTTCCTCCGGCTTCGCGAACCTCACCCCCGACCGGGTACCCCTCTTCCCTGCCGAACCGTGACGGGCGACCACCCGGCAACTCCGCGCCCCCGCATACGCCAGGGGGTGTCACCCGGGGCCGCCAGGCCACGCCTTGCGCGAGACCGTAGCTTGCCTGAACCGGCCTCGGCTGTCCGACCGCACCGGGCAGAGGTATCGCACGATGCAGCAACTGAATCCTGACGGCCGGGCTCGGCGGGGTCATGACCGACGATGTCGGCGTCGACAACGGCGATCTGACCGTCAGCGTCCGCCTTGGCGACGTGGGTCGCTGCGCGCACCGCCGTCCAGTACGCGGGTGCCGAGGAGTAGTTCACCCTGACGGGCGGTCCCGCCCCTGTCCCGGACGGCGGCCTGGCCGCCTACCACCAGGATCTGCTCGACCGTATCCGGCAGGACCATGCCGCCGAGGCCACGTGCCGGCCGCGGGTGCCTGCGGCTGGCCCGGTGCTGAACCAAGGACTCCCGATGATCCGACCCGAATCACGCCTCGGACGCCTCGTCAAAGCCCTCGACGCCGAACCCGCACCTGCCCCGCCCGGCCCTGAGCCCATCCTCACGTGCCGGTTCCAACGCACTCGCCTGCCGGCCACTTCGCCCCTGACCGCGGATACAGGTCCCCCAGCGCCCCACTCGTGTGCGGGCCCCTACTGCGCGAACGAGCCACCCCGGCGTCGGCGGGGACCACTCAGGGCATTCACATGCCTGATGGCAGGGGCAGGATCAGTCGACGTCCACCGCGCTCGCGGTGTCCTCGCGCAGCACGTCGGCGACGGTGGTGCGGGCGAGTTCGCTCAGCAGGGCGCGGCGTGCCCGCCGGTCCAGCGCGAGGAGGCTGCGGTGGACGCGTCGGCCCGCGGGGCAGTCGGGCTGTGGGGCATGCATGCCCAGGACCGGGTCCTCGCCGTTGAGTGCCAGCCAGACCATGGCGAGGTCGATCCGCTCGGCGTCGTGTTCGAGCATCCAGCCGCCGCGCGGTCCGGGCTGCGAGCGGACCAGCCCGGCCGTGCGCAACTGGCCGAGGATGCGGCGCGCGTGCGCGGCGTTGGTTGCGGGGCTGACGGCGAGGGACTGCGAGTCCCGCCATTCGCCGGGTCTCTCGGCGAGCAGGGTGAGCAGGTGCACGCCAACCGCGAACTGGGTGTTCGTGGGCTGTGCCATGAGTTCATGGTACGGCCTGCGGGGAAAACTGTACCTGTTGCTGTTACGGTTTGATTCGTAAGCGCCGCGGTTTCGAATTAGGCGGCGCTGGAGCACAGGGACACACACCTAGGGAGATTCCCATGGCGGTCATCACCGTCTTCGGCGCGACCGGCTACGCCGGCGGCCACATCATCGACGAGGCCCTGCGCCGCGGCCACGAGGTGATCGCGGTCAACCGCACCGGCTCCGCCGAGGCCCGCCCCGGGGTCACCCCGGTCGCCGGGTCCCTCGACGACGAGGCCCTGGTGCGCGACCTGGCGGCCAAGTCCGACGTGCTGGTCGTCGCGGTCCGCGGCAGCGTGGACGGCGAGCCGTTCCTGCTTCCGCTCGTCCCCTCGCTCCTGGCGGCGGCGGCCGAGGGCGGTGCCCGGATCGGCGTGGTGGGCGGTGCGGGCAGCCTGCACACGGCCGAGGGCGGGCCGCGGCTGATCGACTCCCCTGATTTCCCGGAGGCGTACAAGGCCGAGGCGAGCTCGCACGCCCAGGTCCTGGAGGCGCTGCGGGCCACGGACACGGACGCGCACTGGTTCTACGTCAGCCCGGCCGCCGAGTTCGGCGCCTGGGCTCCCGGCGAACGCACCGGCGTCTTCCGCGTCGGCGGCGACGTGCTGCTCTCCGACGCCGAGGGCAGGTCCTTCATCTCCGGTGCCGACTACGCCATCGCCTTCGTCGACGAGATTGACAAGCCCACCCACCGCCAGGCCCGCTTCAGCGTCGCCTACTGACGCGGGCTGGGGCCGGGTGTCCCTTTCCGCATGGGACACCCGGACCTGACTCGGCCGCCCCGGCAACCCGACGTCGTCGGCTTGCCGTGCTTCCTCCTCGACACCGCCTGCGACGTCACCAGGGGCGTACCCTGCTGCGCTCCCGCGCGCCGGGATGCTCGTACGCTTGGCTCTGACGCAGTTCGCCGGCTCCTCGGAATTGGCTACAGACAGGACCCCGCTCATAGGGGCTGTGTGATAGCGGGTGATACGGCGGAGCCCCTCGGGAACCATCCGGAGCACCTTGCCTAGCCAGAGGCGCCGCGGTTCGGACAGGAGGGCGCCGAGCGGGGCCTGCTCGGCGCAGTACACCGGCGGACCTCCTCACAGCCGGCGGCGAGATCCGAGACTCCAGGCCGATGCCCCGGGCCCCGGGGACGGTGAGGGCGTGGCTCCAGCCGCCAGGGCCGGCGAACAGGTCGAGGATGATCCGCCTCACGAGGCTGGCTCGGAATTTTCCTGTACCGGCTCGCCTTCGCCACGGCAGGCCCAGGGAGAGCAGCCGTCGACTACGCCGTTCTCCAGCTCCTCTGCATCGGTTCGGGCGTCCAGGTGCTGCTGGCGGGCGGCCAATTCAGCGGCAGTGACGTGGCCGATCGGGGCCTGGGCGAGCGGTTCCCGGGAGCGGTGCGGGAACGCCTGCCCGAGCAGCCGACCCGCCGTACGAAGGCACTCCCCGGTGCGAAATACTCTCCCGATGAGTTCACGCACTTCCCCGATCAGCCAGTCGATCACGATACGGAGGGCCGTCGCGCGGGATGCCAAACGGCTCACGCGGCTCGTGCGTGGCTCAGGCGCCTACGCGGGTAAGTACGCAGCCGCTGTGGCGGGCTACCGGGTCGGTCCTGATTACATCGAGGCCCACCGCGCCTTTGTGGCCGTCGGCGCCGACGAGCATGGTGGCCGGGTCCTCGGGTTCTACTCGCTCGTCCTTGCGCCACCGGAGCTCGACCTGCTGTTCGTCGCCGACGAAGCGCAAGGACGGGGTATTGGACGGCTGCTCGTGGCGCACATGCAGTCCGAGGCCCGTGCCGCCGGGCTCGGCCGTCTCAAGGTCGTGTCGCATCCTCCCGCCGAGGACTTCTACCACCGCGTTGGTGCGGTGCGGACCGGGACCGCGTTTGCGAACCCGCCTGCCGTGCCGTGGGACCGTCCTGAATTCGAGTTTCGCATTCCTTCGGAATGACGCGGTGTGCCGGTTGGCGGGGCACCGGCTTCGCCTGGATGGTGGCCGGCATGCAGGAGCCGCTGGACGCCACTCGCTCCGTGTGCCGTCGACTCCGCCTTGGCGGGGTGATCGCCTGCGGCCAGCGGTCTTCCCCGGCGACTTCCTCGCCTCCGACACTCCTAGAGCGTTGAGCTCGTCCATCAGCCTCTCCCGCTCAGGTGGCCGAAAACGAGAATGCAAAAGCACCACCGCCGCCCCGGCCCCCGGGTTCGCCTTGGCCACCCGCCTCCACCCGGCCGAGCGTCTCGTCGACGTCGTCGACACCGATGCTGAGCAGGATCCGCGGTCCTCGGCGCCGAACAATTTCGTATAGAAGCCGAGCAGGAGACCGAGATCTTCCGGGTGCCGGCGGAAGGCCCGGCTGGTCGAACCACCCCCGCGTCGGCGAGGACGGTACCGTCGTGAGGTCCGGCGACACCGACCTCGGGCTTCTGCAAAACCGCCCTGCCAGACGATCTCCACCCCAGACTGCCGCCCGCGACCTGTACGAGCAGTCCGAAACGGGGCCACACCACCCCTGCTGACCAGCCACTTCAAGAGGGCGCAGCCTCAGTGTTCGACACGGTGGAGCGTGCCGTGGCGGTTCAGTCGGCGTTGGCCAAACTCGTTCGCGGAAGCGGGCCGGAGAAATCGTCGCAGGTTCGCTCCCGCGCGCCCGCTCTCCGAATGCGGTGCTGCTTCCAGCCGCCCTTGGCCTGTGGGGTGGGCTGGGGTCGTTCCAGGCTGCAGGCTGGTGACTGAATCGGTACGGCTACCGTCGTGCTGCGTGAGGTGCCAGCAGGGGTGCTGCCCGTTGGGACGGAGTCAGGTGTGCAGCCGTGCTTCTACCTGACCGTCGGTTATGCGGGTGTCGAAGGCGGGCTGGGGTGCGGTGGCCGGACCAGTGATGTTCCAGCCGTCGGTCAGCCGGAAGGTGCTGCCGTGCCAGGGACAGCGCAGGCAGCCGTCTTCCAGGGTGCCCTGTGACAGCGGGCCCGCCAGGTGACTGCAGTGCTCGGCCAGCACGTGCACCCTGTCGCCCGGCTGGCGGACGGCGACCACGGCCACGCCGTCGAGATCACGGTGCGTCGGTCGGCCTTGCGGAAGGTCGGACAGGTCGGCGACGTAGTGCCAGCCCGGCTCCACCAGCTGCGGGACGGCTTCGGCGTGGTTGGCGCCAGCTGCCAGTCGGTAGGCGAGATGGCCGCCGAGCGCACCACCGATACCGACGACGCCGAGCCCCGCCCAGCCGTACATCCTGCCGGAGATTTCATGCCCGCGCAGACGAGCGGTCAGGGATGCGACGTACAGGGCGACACCGGTGATGTTCACTGCGGCATGGACGATGCCGACGCGCATCTGGCGGGGGTTCAGTTCCGCCCAGTCCACCCAGCCTGACGCCGTGGCCGGGGCTGCAGCAAGCAGGCCGGTGGCGATCAATACGCGCACCGCGGTTCGCTGGCCCGGCATTGCGTCGAGCACCGCGGCCGACAACCAGCTGCCGAGAGGTATCTGGACCAGCAGTGGGTGTACCGGGTGACCCAGCCAGCGCCCGTGCAGACCGTCTCTGGCCCGGCCGAGTGGAGCCGCCTGCACTATCCGCTGCACGACCGCGAGCAACTTGTCGGCGCTGGAGAAGTGTCAATCCCCTCGGACTGTGGAGATCTTCTAAGCGGCCAGCTCCAAGGCGGAGTTGGCTCGGTGGTCGTGTTCGTAGTCGATCGGACTCCGGTAACCGCACACGCTGTGTAGTCGGTGTGTGTTGTAGAAGGCGGTGATCCAGGTCGCGATCCTCAGGCGGGCCTCGGTGCGGGTGGCGAAGGTGTGCCGATGGACGTACTCGACCTTGAGTACGCTGTTGAACGCCTCGCTGACGGCGTTGTCGAAACACGACCCGACCCGGCCCATGGACTGCGTCACTCCCAGACGCCGGCAGGCCCAGCGGAAGCGCCGGGACACATATTCGCTGCCCCTGTCGCTGTGGAAGATGACGCCCTTGACGTCGCCGCCACGGGTGGCCGCGGCCATGTTCAAGGACGCAACGACGAGTTCTGCGTCGTGACGTGCACCCATCGCGTAGCCGAGCAGGCGGCGCGAGAACAGGTCGATGACGGTGGCCAGATACAGCTTGCCCTCACCGGTGGCGATCTCCGTCATGTCGCCACACCACACCTGATCTGGAGCGTCGGCGGTGAAGTCGCGGCGGACAAAGTCCGCGAACGCGGGCCGTTTGCCGGGGCGGGTCAGCCCGCCCCGTCGGCGGATCTTCCGTCCGGCCAGGCCGAGTTCGGCCATGAGACGCGCGACGGTGTTCACCGAGACGCGCCAGCCGGCGCGGATCAGGAGGAGCCAGACCTTCGGAGAACCGTAGGTGCCGCCGGACTTCTCGAAGATCTGTCGGATCGCGTCGGCCAACTGTCCTCGCCGCACTTCACGAGCGGTGGTGGGCTTGTCGCGCCACTTGTAGAACCAGGACTCCGACACTCCCAGAACCCGGCAGGCCAGGCGGTGCGGGACGTGGTGCTCGGCCCTCTGGTTACCGATGAACGCGGCCAGGGCGGCCGGGTCCGTTCCGGTCACTTCACCCAGAGGACCATGCATCGCTTGAGGACATCACGCTCCATCTCCAGCTCGCGGATCCGCTTGTTCTTCTCCGCCGCATCCCGCCGCAGCCGCTCCAACTCGGCCCGCTCGGCTTCGCGCAGCCGCCCGCCCGGTGCGGGCTCGGCAGGCTGGTCGGACGACGCCGACCCGTTGCGCCGCCACCGTGACACCCAGCTGTGCAGCGTGCCGGAATGCACACCGAGCTCCTCGGCGACCTCCGGGATCGGCCTGCCCGTCTCGATCACAATGCGTACAGCACCCTCACGAAACTCAGGCGTGTACGTGCGTTGCTTGGACCCCATGAACCCCAACTTCCCCTGCAATCACGGACTCCACGCTAAGAGGGGAGGGACAGAAGCGTTCCAAGCGGTCGACGGCTTTCAGGACATGGCCAGGGCCCCTTGCTTCGGGCAGGAGCCCTCTGGCCGCCGGGGGAATTCGGTGGGGGAGGGTGCTGAGTCTCATGTGCTCCGAGTAGCCACTTGACCGTGCCGTAATCAGCCGGCCTCTGCCGAGCCAAAAACGTCTCGCGATCTGGCCTTCGACGCGATGATCGAGCGGCTGGAGGAGAGTAATCGCTGACCCGAGGAGTTGCCGGCCGGCCGTCTGCACCGGCTTCGAGTGTGACCCGCGCAGTACTCCGTGACGTGGACCGACTTGTTCGTGCCGTCAAGACGGCGGCCCACGGCTCTGTCGATCACCCGGCGGGTATTCCGGTGACCATGATCCCGCCTGTGCCCACCATCCGCCGCTCACCGGCGACGCCTGCAGGAGCTGTCCCTGCGCATCGCCGGACACCCGTACTGGCAGACTGCGGCTGGAATGCTGGCGGCCCGGATGGCGCTGAAGGAGCTCGCCCGGGCAAAGCGCCTGCTCGGCACCTGACCACCGGCCCGGCCCTCGCGGCCCGTCCGGCCAGTCACTGCGGGCACCTCGGCAAGGCGCATCATGACCGGATTCTCGCTACCGGGGTGCAGAGCCGTCGCTGTGGCTTTGTGGACGGTGCGGTTCTACTGTTGGAGCAGGTAGATCCTTGGAGCACGTCATGATCGTCATCCTCGGACTCATCATCTTCATCGCCGCGGTGGTCGTCGGCGTGGCTGGTGTTCTCACCAACAGCGCCAGCGGGCATGAACTCACCGGCGGATTCTCGGTATTCGGCCACGAGATGATCGGCTCCACCGGCACGCTGTTCCTGTACGGCATCGTTGTCGGAGCGGCGGCCCTGTTCGGGCTGATCCTGCTCTTGACCGGTGTGCGCCGCCGCTCTTCTCGCCGAGGCAGCGTCTCGCGCCGCGGACTCAAGCAGTCCCGCGGCGATACGGCCTCTGCTGGGAGGGGCCGCGACGACCTGGTCGACCAACGCGAGCCCGCCCGCGCGGACAACGCGAATGCGCGGGGGAACGACTCACTCCACGGTGATCGCACTCCCGCCTCGAACAGTGGCCGTTGGAGCAGGCGGCACTTGTTCGGGCACCGGTCCGCCGCCCAGTAGGCGTGCCGCCGCACACGCAGATCGCCGACTGGCCGGTGCCACGGACACCCCTCCCACCGAAGCCCAGTAGACAACTCACCCAGGGTGGCTCCCCATGAGTATCGGCAAGAAGATCGCACACAAAGCCGAAGCGATGAAGGGCGGTGCCAAGAAGACAACCGGCCGCGCCACCGGCAACCAGCGCCTGCAGGCCGAGGGCCGCGGAGACCAAGTCAAGGGCAACCTCAAGCAGGCCGGGATAAAGATCAAGGACGCCTTCAAACACTGACCCCCCGACCCGACTAGGCCCGCGTCGAAGCGTGTGCCGGTGCGCGCTGCGCCAGTTCATGGACGCGTGCAACGCGGCCGCTACCAACGTGTTCGGGGGACCGGGCCCACGGTAGCGTCGGGCAGCCGGGGACACCGTTAGGCCCTACACCTGCACGGTGTGTGACTTGCCCGCAAATCCCTGGCCGGTAGGCAAATCCCTGGCCGGTAGGGAGACCGCGCACGGCGGGAGCCAGCCCCGCCCTGCGCGCAAGATCGAAGGACATCATGATCGTCCTTGGAATCCTCCTGCTGGTCATCAGCTACGTGGTCGGCTTCGTCGTCCTGTGGACCATCGGGATCATTCTGGTCGTCATCGCATCATCCTGTGGATCCTGGGATCCGTCGGGCACAAGGTCGCCGGACGGCGGCACTACTGGTAGCCGCCCCTGCCCAGCTTGGGTAGCAACCCGTTCTCGCACGACCTCCGACGCCGCGGACCCGTACAGCACGCGACCGTCACAACCATCCTGCCGCGCCTCCAGCCCGCGCGCGCCCGCGAACCGAGGCATCACGCCATGATCCTCTTCTACCTCCTGCTTATCGCCGCGATCGTGCTGGTCATCGTCGGCGCGACCACCGAAGGCATGCTGTACCTGCTCTCCGCCGGCGTACTGCTCCTCATCGCCGACGTGCTCTACCTCGCCGTGAGATCGGTACTGCACCTCTGGCGACCGGCCCACTGACCCCGCCCGGCCTGCATCCGCCGCTGCTCGCTTGCGGGTGATCTCGCCGATGAGGCCGTGGCCGTCGGTCCGGCCACCATCAGTACCAGCACGATGGCTTCCGGCCCGTACCGCCGAGCTGAGTACGTCGAGCGACAGGACGGCCAGTCCGCCGAAGCTGGCGAAATGGTCTTTCTTCCTCTCCCAGTGCCGCGACGCCACTCTAGGCGTGACCGTCTTCGGCCCCGTTCCAAAGCCCATGGGTGCCTTCCCTCCTTCCTGCGTTCAAGCGCGCCGGAGGGCGGTTCTTGTGTGAGTCAATGAACGCTGAGTGGTCTGCAACGGTGGTGGCGCGAGCACAACGACACGCGGCACTGGGGGAACCTGCGCGTCTGGCGATCATCGACCGGCTGCTGCTGGGCGATGCCTCGCCCAGCGAACTCGGCCAGGAGCTGGACCTGCCCAGCAATCTCCTGGCACACCACCTCAAGCTGCTCGAACAGGTCGGCCTGATCGAGCGATCCCGCTCCGAAGGAGACCGACGGCGCATCTACCTGCGCCTGCGCGTGGAAACCCTGGCCGACACGATGCCGACACCCCTGCGGACGGCGCCTCGCGTGGTGTTCGTCTGCACGCACAACTCCGCCCGCTCCCACCTTGCCGCCGCCCTCTGGAAGCGCCACAGCATCGTGCCGACAGCCTCGGCAGGAACCGAGCCCGCGCAGCGCGTCCACCCCCGTGCCGTGGCGACCGCACCGGCTGGCTCCCGCCGTCCGCCCTCCTGGAGGCAGCGATGACTGAGACCGCGTCCACCCCGCACCGCAACCTGAGCATCGACCAGCAACTCGCCCTGCGCACCGCCGCCACCCACCTGAGGAGGGAGTTCGACGGCGTCTTCGGCCAGGAGACCATCGAGCGGTTCCTGCACACCAGCTACGACCAGTTCGCCGGCCGCAGCACCATCCCCAACTTCCTGCCGCTCATCGCCGAACGGTTCGCCCGCCAGCGCCTGCGGGCCCTGGCCAAGGTCGAAGGCCACCACACCGACGGCAAGCCCGTCGTGCTCTTCCTCTGCGTCCACAACGCCGGACGCAGCCAGATGGCCATGGGCTTCTTCCAGTACCTGGCCGGCGACAGCGCCGTCGCCTGGTCCGGCGGATCCGAACCCGGAAACGAGATCACCCCGGCAGCCATCGCCGCGATGAGCGAACGCGGCATCGACATCTTCCGCGAGTTCGCCAAACCCTGGACCGACGAGATCGTCCGTGCCGCCGACGTCGTCGTCAGCATGGGCTGTGGCGACGCCTGCCCCGTCTTCCCCGGCAGGCGCTACCTCGACTGGACCCTGGACGACCCCGCAGGCCAGACCGTCGACAACGTCCGCCCCATCCGCGACGACATCGAACGCCGCGTACGCGGCCTCCTCGACGACCTCGGCGTCACGGCACAGAACTGACCGCGCGCAGGGTGTACGAAGGCGGGCCCCACACAGCTCCGCGCCCGTACGAATCAACCTTGCTGTACGGGCAGCCAACTCTCTGGTGCGACCGGATAGGTGCACCGGCTTCCGTGACTCCCAGCGATCATGTGCGCATGGATACGGGGGGACGTAACCGGCGGCTGTGGTGGTCGGCTCCAACCACGAATCCGGCATAGTCCGGGCTGACAGCCGCGGTCACAGGATGAGGAGAGCGGCCGCCCACAGGGCGTAGAGCACCGCCAACAACGGGCCGAACGGGAGGCCGTGGGCGCGCGCCGGGCTCTCCTCGGTGGGGCGGAGCTCGGGGTGGGCGTGCATGGCGGAGATCTCCTCCGCGGCTCTCAGGTACGACGGGCGCAGGGCACGGCGGCGTTCCATCCAGGGCCAGCCCAGGGACGGTGCCCAGGTCTTCCCGTCGGCGCGGCGTATCTCGAGAACGCCGCCGCTGGTGTAGACGGCCGCGCGCAGCTCTTCCCAGGCCAGATACCGCACCTTGTACGCTCCAGCCAGCCACAGCCCCGAACGGTCTGCGGTGATACGCCAGTTGAGGAAGGTCGCCAGCGATCCCGGCACAAACGCCAGTCCGAGCAGGGGCAGGACATGCCACCCCAGCGTGCCCGCCCTCACCTCGTCCAGGATGAACTTGATCACCGCCGCAGCGACTACTGCGCCGAGCAGCGCCGCGCACCGGGTGAACACGCCCGGCCCCCAGCGCATGGGACGGGCGACCGGCTGCATCGACGCCGCGATCCGGCCCACCAGCACTAGATTCTGCTCAACGGCATCCCCCACAGGCCATTCGAGCTCCGGCCTCTGATCGCCCGTCGGCAACCGCACCGGACCAGCCGTGAGCAGGACCACCGGGACCCCGCCCTGGGCGGCGGCGACGATCAGCAACTCGCCTGCGTCGTAAGGCGGGCCGTACAGCACTGCCTCCCGCAGCCGGGTGTCGACGATGAGCCGATCCTCTTCCTCGTCATGAGGGGGGCCGAACTCACCGGCCTCGTCATCGATGACCGGGTAGGCCAGGCAGCGCAGCAGCGGCGTACGGCCGGCGGTGTCGTCGGCGGCGTAGATCCAGGTGTCACCGTTGTGGTCCAGGCGTTGCAGTACCCGCAGCAAGGGAACGGGCGCCCGGCGCAGCGCGGCGGCCCGGCGGCGGGCCAGGACACCCGCGGCGAGGAAGGTCAGCCCCGGCAGCCCGGCGGCCAGGGTGAGCAGTTGCCAGCCGAAGGCGTCGTACGGCTCGGCGGCCAGTCGGATCCAGTTACCGTCCGACAGGAGCGTCACGACGCTGCCGGTGTCGTAGTCCTCGGGGAAGACTGCGTCGACGGTGCGCTTCGAGCCGTCCGAGGTGCGCACGCGCAGCGTTTCCTCGCCCTGGCCGAGGACGACGGCCGATACCGACACCGCCTTCGCGGCCCGCTGCTCGTCCTCGTGAATGCCCCGCAGGCCCTGGTCGACCGCCGCGCCCGCCACGGCGCACAGCACCAGCCCGGCAACGATGGGAACAATCCCCCGCCGCAGCGGGCCCATGCCGCCGGGCAACGGGTGCCGCACCCCGGCGGCCGCCTGCTCTGCGAGGCGCTGTTGCCGTCGCCGAAGAGCGAGCCGCTGCCAGGATGCGGCCCACCCGAAGGCGAGTGCCGCGATCACGGCGGCGTTGGCGGCGTCGGAAGCAGTATCAGGCAGGCGGAACTCCTCCACCGCCACGATGACCGCCAGCACCGGTCCCGACACAAGAGTGAGTTCCGGCAGCCGGACGTACCACAACAGCTGCACCACGGCGAGGCCCACCTGGATCATGCCCACCCAGTCCGGCCCGCAAGGGGCCGCCACCGTGCAGCGCTGCTCCGGCTCCAGAATCATCGCCGCGATCACGGTCGTCAGAAGTGCCAGTACCGGCCACCGGGGCTGTGCCCAGCGCGACAACCTGGGATTTGCCCAGCGGAAGGCATCGTGGGACAGCCAGGCAGGAGCACTCGCAGGTGCAGATCCGGGCGGCAAGGGAACGGGCAGGTCGCTCACGCGAGCGATTATGCGGCCCAGGAACTCGCTGCCCGCGGGCGGGGCGGCCTGGAGCGGCTGGATGCGGTGCCGTTCCTGCCGAAACAAGGGCTCGTCGTTGCCCGAATTCGACGCCCGAGAGAGTTGACCACCCAGTATTGGCCGGACGATCGGCGAGCGCGACGGCGGTAGCCACGGCGCTTGGGGGCCGCGGGCGCCGCATCGGCCGAAGGCATCCGTCACCGTGAATCGGTCCCACCAAAGGGACAGACACTCTCCCGAGCGCAACGCGTCGATCGTTTAGGCGGCCTGGTCGAGGGGTGAGCGTGCAGACGTGGCGGACAGCCACGCAGGCCCCACGGCCGTGCCGCAAGATGCCGAGCTCACCCGCGCCCGCCGACGTGCAGTGCATCGCGCCGGAGTACCCCTGGGCCCGTGGGCCGTTGCCGGTCTGGCCGTCACCGTCGGCCGCAACCTGCCGTGCGTCCTGCCATGGCCGCCATAACACGCAGGCTATGAGACCCATCCGGCCGGCTGTCCGGCAGCGCAGTCCCACGCGTGCGATCGCTTGACGGGAACCAGCTCCGAGACCGAGAGATCCTGGAATCAGCAGGGGACTCGAAGGCGAGATGATCGACTATGGACCCACCGGAGCGCTGCCCTGGTGACTTGCTTCCCGCCGCTGGGGCTCTGGCAGTGGCGGCTCCGGACGGTGTGCTGACCGGTTGGAGCACCGGTGCGGAGCAGTTGCTCGGGCTCTCCGCCGCCGAGGCTGTCGGCCTGCCCGCGGCAGAGCTCCTCGCATCGGCCCTCCCCGCGGCTGCGCGTGAGCGATTCGCCCGGCAGGAGGGCTGGACCGGGCCGGTGGCACTCCGCCACCAGGACGGTAGCGCCGTGGAGTGCCGGTTGCGCGCGTGCCCGCTGCCCACGGGTGACGGGCGAGCCGGTTGGCTGCTGGAGGGCGTCCCGGTGCGGGAGGAGACGGAGCGCGACACGGACCCACTGATCCGCTGGTCATTCGACCAGTCCCCGTTCTCCCTGGCGATCTACGACTCCGAGGGCCGATTCCTGCGCGTCAACGAGCCCATGACCAAGCAGCTCGCCGCCTCCGAGCGGGAGCTTCGGGGGCTCCGGATCACCGAGCACATGCCAGATCAGGGCTTCCAGGCTCCCGAGCGATCTCTCGATCGCGTGCTGCAGACCGGTGAGCCCGAGCACATCGAGAACTACGTCAGAGTCCCGGGAGAGCCCCACGCGCACGCCTGGATCGTCCACTTCACCCCGCTCAAGGACTCCCTCGGACTGGTGCACGGCGTGCAGCTGGCCGCCCTGGACTTCTCCGAGCAGTACGCGGCCCGCGAGCGCTTGGCGCTGCTCAACGAGGCCAGCAGGAGTATCGGCAGCAGCCTAGACGTGCCCCGGACCGCCCAGGAGCTGGCCGACGTAGCCGTGCCTGCCCTGGCGGACTTCGTCTCCGTCGATCTCCTAGACACCGTGCTGCGCGGCGACGAGCCCCCGCTGATCCCCGTCGACGGGCCCCTGCTGCTGCGGCGCACAGCCATCCGCTCCAGTGTGAAGCCCGCAGTCACAGTCGGTGAGCTGGCCCGCTACCCGGAGTTCTCACCGCCGGTCCGGTGCCTGGCCACCGGCCACGGCACCGTGCACCAGATCGGGGAGCCCGAGATCACCCGCTGGCTGGCCCACGACCCCGACCGGGCTACCTGGGTGGTTCGGTATCGCGCGCAGTCGCTGATCACGGTGCCGCTCCGCGCTCGCGGTACCAACCTCGGCGTCGCCCTCTTCACCCGACTGGCTCCCTCAGCCGCGCCGTACGGACCCGACGACCTGCAGATCGCCGAGGAGCTGGCGGCGCGCGCCGCGGTCTGCATCGACAACGCCCGCCGTTACACCCGCGAGCACAGGACGGCACTGGCTCTCCAGCACAGTCTTCTGCCACAGGGGACTGTCGCGCAGGCAGCCGTGGACGTCGCCGGCCGCTACCTCTCCTCAGACTCGCACATCGGCGTCGGCGGTGACTGGTTCGACGTCATCCCGCTTTCCGGCGCCCGCGTCGCCCTCGTGGTCGGCGATGTGGTCGGCCACGGCATCGCCGCCTCGGCCGCCATGGGGCGCCTTCGCACGGCCGTGCGTACCCTCGCCGATGTCGATCTGGCCCCGGACGAGCTCCTCACCCACCTTGACGACCTTGTGGTCCGGCTAAGTTCCGGGCCCGACTCCGGTGCGGAGGCGCCGTCGGGAGAACTCGGAGCCACTTGCCTGTACGCGGTCTACGACCCCATTTCCCGCATGTGCTCGCTCGCCAGTGCGGGTCACCTTTGGCCCGCACTGGTGCGCCCTGATGGCAGAGTGGATTTCCTCGAACTGCCCACCGGCCCGCCACTCGGTGTGGGCGGGACGCCGTTCGAGTGCGTCCACCACGAGATTCCCGAAGGCAGTCTCCTTGCGCTGTACACCGACGGCCTGATCGAGGCACGCCATCGCGATGCCGACGCCGGTCTGCATGCCCTGCGCGGCGCCCTCGCCGACGCCGCCGCTTCGTCGTTGGAGACCACCTGCGACAAGGTGCTCAAGGCGCTGCTCGACGAGCGGCCCACCGACGACGCCGCACTGCTCATCGCCCGTACACGTGCTCTGGACAGCGGGCACATCGCCGTCTGGGACCTCCCCAACGATCCGGAGGTCGTCGCAGGCGCCCGCTCTCGGGCGACCGCCCAACTCCACGCCTGGGAGCTGGACGAGCTGACCTACGTCACGGAACTCGTGGTCAGCGAGCTGGTGACCAACGCCATCCGCTACGGTGGCGCGCCCATTCAGCTGCGGCTGATCAAGGAAAAGACGCTGATCTGCGAGGTCTCCGACGCCAGCAGCACCTCACCCCACCTGCGCCGCGCCCGCATCTTCGACGAGGGCGGACGCGGCCTCATGCTGGTCGCCCAGCTCACCGAGCGCTGGGGGACGCGATATTCCGGCACCGGCAAGACCATCTGGACTGAGCAGCCCCTTCCCGCGCGGGTACTCAGGGCACCAACGCGCGGCGTGCGAGCTGACTGACCTGGATCGATGAGTAGTTCGGTTGGGTCCCTAGTACTCCAGCAGCACTTTGACGTTTTCCCTGTTCAGGGGCGGTCTGGGTGAGTGTAGAGGGCTGATGACCGGCCTGTGATCTCTTTCCCGGGCCGCCCCTCGATCGTGTGCAGCCGCCGCTGATAGTGGCAGCGGTCCGGGCAGCCTCCCGACGTGATCGACGAGCGTGCAGTTGAGATCTGGAACGACGAACTCGAGGAACTGTTCCTGCGTACCGGCCACCGCTTCAGGCGTGTCGAGCCGCGTCGCAGGATGCGTGACTACGTCCGTGGACTCCTGGGCCCGGTCGGCCGAAAGAACGGCTGGCAGCTGGCCGAGTACGCCGGACACCGCACACCCGACCGTCTCCAGCGGCTCCTTAACGGCGCACGCTGGGACGCCGACGAACTCCGCGACGACCTCCAGCACTACGTAGCCGAACGGCTCGGCGAGCCCGACGGAATCCTCATCCTCGACGACACCGGCTTCCTCAAGAAGGGCACCACCTCGGCCGGTGTGCAGCGCCAATACTCCGGCACCGCCGGCCGCACCGAGAACTGCCAGATCGGCGTGTTCGCCGCCTACGCCACCACCCGCGGACGCGCCCTGGTCGACCGCGCGTTGTACCTGCCCAAGTCCTGGACCGACGACCGCGACCGATGCCGCGCCGCGCACATCCCCAACGAGCGGACCTTCGCCACCAAACCCGACCTCTGGCCAAGGCCATGGTGCTGCGGGCGATCGCCTCGCCGCTGCCGATCGCCTGGGTGACCGCGGACGCCGCCTACGGCCAGGAGTGGCGGCTGCGCCGCATGCTGGAGGAGACCGGCCTGGGCTATGTGCTCGCGGTCCCCAAGTCTCAGCAGGTGCCCCACTTCGGACGCATCGACCACCTCTTCTCCCAGGCACCCGAGGAAGCGTGGGAGCAACGTTCGTGCGGTGACGGCGCCAAGGGCCCGCGCTTCTACCACTGGGCCGCCCTGCAGATCACCTCCATCGAGGACTTCGACGGCGAGATGCCCACCCACCAGCGGTGGGCACTGGCCCGCCGCAGCATCAGCAAGCCCGAGGAGATCGCCTACTACCTCTGTTACGCACCGCTCGGCACCACGGTCGAGCGTCTGGTCCGCGTCGCCGGGACGCGCTGGGCCATCGAGGAAGCCTTCCAGGCCGCGAAGAACGAGTGCGGCCTCGACCAGTACGAAGTCCGCCGCTATACCGGCTGGATGCGGCACATGGTCATGTCCCGCGAGGTGGTGTAGTCACGGCAGCTGTTTCGGTTCCGGTTGTGGGGTGATTTCGGGTTCGGCCGGCTTGGTGGTGAAGAGCTCGGCCATGGAGGCTTCGGAGAAGTAGCGGCGGTCGAAGACCTGCCATTCGTCGTGGAGTTCGGCCAGGACCGCGGCGGCGAGCCGGTCAAGGGCGGCGGGGTTGGGAAAGACCTGGACGACGTCGGCCCGCCGTTTGATCTCCCGGTTCAGCCGCTCCAGCGGGTTGGTCGACCAGATCTTCTTCCAGTGCGCCGGCGGGAAGTCGGCGAACGCGGTGATGTCCGTTGCCGCATCCAGCAGCATCGTCTTGACCTGCGGGAACTGCCGTCCGAGCATGTCGGCGACCACGTTCAGTTGGGTGCGCACCTGCTCACCGGTGGTCTGCGCGAAGATGGTGCGGATGGTCGCGGCGACCATCTCCCCGGAGCCCCTTTCGATCACCGAGAACACGTCCCGGACGAAGTGAACCCGGCACCTTTGCCAGGCCGCACCGAGGAAAACGGTGCGGATCGCGGCCACCAGACCGCTGTGGCTGTCGGAGATGACCAGCTGGACGTTCTCCAGGCCGCGGGCCCGCAGCGAGCGCAGGAACTTCGTCCAGAACGGCTTCGACTCACTGTCGCCGACCATCAGCCCGAGGATCTCGCGGTGTCCGGTGGCGGAGATCCCGGTGGCGATGACCACGGCCTGGGAGACGATCCGGTGGTTGACCCGGGCCTTGCAGTAGGTGGCGTCCAGGAAGACGTAGGGGAAGACGGTGTGCTCCAGCGGCCGCTCCTTGAACGCGGTCAGTTCTTCGTCCAGCTCACCGCAGATGCGGGAGACCTCGGACTTGGAGATCCCGCTGTCCGCACCGAGTGCTTTGACCAGGTCGTCGACCGAGCGGGTCGAGACACCATGCACGTATGCCTCCATCACCACGGCGAACAACGCCCGGTCGATCCGCCGCCGGCGTTCCAGCAGCGACGGGAAGAATGACCCGCTCCGCACCTTCGGGATCTTCAGGTCCAGATCGCCGGCCTGCGTGGTCAGCACCCTGTCCCGGTGCCCGTTGCGCCAGGTCGTGCGCGTCTGGGAGTGCTCGCGCGGCGCGGCACCGATCACCTCGGTGGCCTCGGCCTCGATCAGCTCCTGCAGGATGCGCTCGCACACCACCCTGATTGCTTCAACTCCATCGGCCCGACGTAGTGACTCAAGCAGCCGCATCAGCTCAGACTGGGACAAGGCCATCGCGTGCTCCTCCGGTCGAACTGCCCGTTCACCAGAGAGACTTGCGCGATGGCCTGCCCTTGTTCAGGGAGCATGCACCGCCGGCGGATGCACGCCCCGAGCAGACACCCGCGCGTTCCGGGACCCTGCCCGGCTACACCACTTCACGGGACGCCATCCGGCACATCACGCTGGCCATACTGGCGCATGCGTTCCTGGCCGCCATGGCCGCCATGGCCGCCGACGCCGCGGCAAAAGGGGCAGCAGAAACGGTTCCTGCCTTGCGCCCCTCACCGTGGCAGAAGTTCGGCGGCTCCTGGCAACTGGCCACTCACCCCTCGCCGCTCACCAGCCCCTCATCAGTGCACGCGCACTGAGATGGTCACACTGGCGCAGACGACGCCAAGCGGTCGCTCGCCGCTGCCACTATCAGCGGCGGCTGCACACGATCGAGGGGCGGCCCGGGAAAGAGATCACAGGCCGGTCATCAGCCCTCTACACTCACCCAGACCGCCCCTGAACAGGGAAAACGTCAAAGTGCTGCTGGAGTACTAGGCCAGCCAGTCCGGCCACTCCACGAGGGCTCGCCGCTGGGCGGCTCAGCCTTCGGTACCCAGGTCGCCGTTGGCTGCTGGCTCGCGGGTCCGCTCCCCCGTCGGAAGGGTGCACGACCTTCCCCAGGGTGGGCCGAGTTCCGCATCAGTTGGCCGGCTGGGAGCGGGGCACGAGGACGTCTGGTTGATCTCATCGTCCGGCAGGGGCAGACTGACCCAAGTGGTGACAGCGGCAAGCAGAGCGCGGTAGACCCAAGTTTTCTTCGCTCCACCTGTTCCGGGACACGACGATGGCGGTGTGCGGCAGAATGACGCCCACCGAGGTGCCATAGCGCAGCGGTGACCGCAAGTGCCCTGTTTCACGCGGTCCTTGGGTGCGCGAGGAGAGGAAGACGTGAGCGAGAACCAGAGCGCCACCGCCGCAGTGCAGCGACTCGACACTGGGACGGCGCACAACGCTCGCGTGTGGAACTACTGGCAGGGCGGCAAGGACAACTACGAGGTCGACCAGCAGGTAGGCGATCACGTTGCCGGAATGATCCCCGTCATCCGCGACATCGCGCGCGCCGACCGGGAGTTCCTTGGCCGCGCCGTGCGCTGTCTGGCACAGGAGCACGGCATCCGTCAGTTCCTCGACATCGGCACCGGCCTGCCGGCCTTGGAGAACACCCATGAGATCGCCCAGCGGATCGCTCCCGAGTCGCGGATCGTGTATGTCGACAATGACCCCATTGTGCTCGCGCACGCCCGCGCCCTGCTGACCAGTGCCCCGGAAGGCGCCACCGACTACATCGACGCCGATGTGCACGACCCGGACACCATTCTGGGCATCGCCGGACGGACACTCGACTTCACCAAGCCCACCGCACTCATGGTGCTCGGCATCCTCAACTTCGTCCTTGACGGGGACGAGGCGCGGGCCATCGCACGTCGGCTCGTGGAGGCGCTGTCCCCCGGCAGCTTCCTGGTACTGACCCATCCCGCCACGGAGCCCGAACTCGGCGGCGACCTCCAGCTTGAGGCGATGGAGTTCTGGAACGCCAACGCCAAACCGCCGGTCACCGCCCGCAGCAGCGAGGAGGTCGCCCAGTACTTCGACGGGCTCACGCTCCTGGAGCCCGGGCTCGTGTCCTGCGCGTTGTGGCGGCCGGAGCCCGGCGAAGAGCCCACGGTCGTACCCCAGCTGGGAGCCGTGGCGCTGAAGCCGTGATCTCTCGCTGCACCTCGCTGCCGCGCACACTCACCGGCAGGCCCGCCCCTCGTTCCTGACGCCGGCCTTGTCACCTACCCGCCCGGTGGGACATCTTGGCGCTGGTCAACGCCTGCGTCGTTTGACGTGCGAAGGCACCCGGATACGTCTGGCGACGGCGTACGACCTGGAGCCCTGGCGCCGAACGGCTCCGGCCCCCGGCGACGAAATGTCGCCGGGGGCCGGATAGTCGTAGCGGGGGCGGGATTTGAACCTGCGACCTCTGGGTTATGAGCCCAGCGAGCTACCGAGCTGCTCCACCCCGCGTTGGTGTCTTTACCGTACGGCATCCGCGGGGTGCCGGCAGGGATTTATGCCGTCGGGCCGTTCCTCGGGTCTGCCGCTGTGCGGCACCGATGGAGCGTGGCAGTGCCTGGGTGGGCATACTCGTGGGCATGAGAGTCCCGCTCCGTACCCGTCTGTTCGCGGCGTTGGCGCTGCTGATGATGTGCGCGGGATTGGCCGGGGGTTATGCCGGGCTCCGGCTGGGCGGCTGGCTGGGCGCGGGCGCCGGGATGCTCGCGGGCATGACCGTGGTGTGCCTGGGCGCGAGAATCACGATCTCTCTGTGCCGCCTGCAGACGCAGGACTTCCTGAAGCAGATCGTGGGCGACGGCAGGGCGGAGGCGTCAGCGGACGCGGTCCTGCGGGGGATCATGCTGTAGGAGGCAGCCGCCTTCCCTCTGACTGCTGACGGGGTCAGCGCCGCGGAGCAGCAGTCCCGGCGAACCGTCGCGTATCAGTGCGCCGCCTTCGACGGCCTCCCGCTTTCCGTGCGTCTGACGGCTGCCGAGACACTCGAAGTCATCGACCAGGGCCAGGAACGGGACCAGGTACGGGCCGCGGTCTCGGCGCTGGCCGAAGTGGTCCGCGAGTGCCGTGCCGGTCACCTCAAGCTCCACGACGAACAGGCTTCCTGATCTTCAAGGGGGCGAACGAGACGTTGACGTAGTTGCCTGGGGATGGGGCCTTGCTCTCCTGCAGGAAGGGCCGGAGGGTGCGTTCGGGAGTGTTGCACCAGCGGGCTACGACACGCAGCTTCGAGACCCGGCCCGAAGTCCGCCCCACCTGCTACTGGAAAAACAGGCCGCACCGCACTCCAGGCGATGGGATCCTTCGGGGATGGGGCATCACTCCTACCTTGTCGTCGGCGAATGCCACTTCCTCGGTACCCGCGATCAGGGACGTGGGCACCTTGGCGGACGGCGAGGTGGCCGAGCCGCGGCCCCCGCGTCGCCGCTGGTCTCGGGCTCGGGGTCGGCCTCCGTGCCGGCGATGCCCTGGAAGCCACCACCTTCCTGCTCGCGGAACACATCGACCGCATCACCGATGACCGCGACTTCGTCACCCGCGTGATCACAGACGCACTGACCGGTACGGGCAAAGGCTGACGCGAGTTCGGCCCACCACGGGACTCATGGGGCGGCGGCGCGATATCGTCGAACCGTGACGGTGCGGTACTACCTGTACATCAGCGACGCCAAAGTCGACATGCTGCTCTCCCAGATCGACCCCGCGTTCGGCCGCCGGAGTACCACCGAAGCAGGCCTGAGCGTCAAACTGTTCAGCATCAAGCGCAGCGTCGAGGCCCCTGCGCCCGACCGTGCGGCCAAGCTGGAGCGGGTCCTGCGTCACCTGGAGGAGTCCGGGGAGACCGGATCGGTGGACGAACCCGGACCGTACTTCCGTGGCACCCTGCCCATGCAGTGGGGGCCCCTGCCCGGCGGGAACGGCGGGTCGCTGGTGTACTTCGGCGGCCGGACCGACCGGACCGTCCTCGGACTCGGCGGCGCCGGCGGCCATGTGATCGGCGGAAGCGCACCGCAGGCCCAGGAGTTCGCACCGTCCTCGGTACCGACGCTCCTGACCGGTCTCGCCACGGCGTTCGCCGCCGACGGCGTCGAGATGCCGGCCGAACAGCCCTCCCTGGCCTGGGTGCACACCGCCGGACGGCTGCTGCGCGGTCCCCGGCAGCCCGTGGAGTTCGTCGCCCGGCGCCTGCTGGCCGGCCCCAGCCCCTACCCCGAACTCGACCCCAGGCCCGATATGCGGGTGCTGCTCGGAAGTCCCCTGTACGTAGCGCTCACCGACTGACGGCGCGTCGATGACACCGGAGGTCTGGCAGCCCGGCGACATCGTCCTCGATCTGTACGAGGTGCTCGACGTCGTTCACAGCGGAGGCATGGGCCTGGTCCACCGGGTACGCCACCAGGGCTGGAACGTGGACCTCGCGGTCAAGACGCCGCGCCCGGAACTGGTCGCCTCGCCGGAAGGCAGAAGCCGGTTCGAGGCCGAGGCGGGCACCTGGGTGGGACTCGGCCTCCACCCGCACACCGTCAACTGCGCCTATGTACGCACGATCGACGGTCGGCCGAGGGTGTTCGCCGAATGGGTCGACGGCGGCAGCCTGGCCGAGGCCGTCGCCGGTGGCCGGCTCTACGAGGGCGGGCCGCACACCGCGGCCGGCCGGGTGCTGGACATCGCCGTGCAGACCGCGTGGGGCCTGCAGCACGCGCACGACAGCGGCCTGGTCCACCAGGACGTCAAGCCCGCCAATGTCATGCTCGAACCGGACGGAACCGCCAAAGTCACCGACTTCGGGCTGGCCGGAGCGCGCCCCGCGGACCCGGCCGCCGCCACGGACACCGGCGTCACCTTCGGCGGTATGACCCCCGCCTACTGCTCCCCGGAGCAGGCGCTCGCCGCCGCCGGCCGAGAGGTCCGGCTGACGCCCGCGACCGATGTGTGGTCCTGGGCGCTGACCGTTTTGGAGATGTTCACCGGCCGCCGCCCGACCCGGCACGGCCAGGCCGCCCCGGAAGCCCTCGAAGCGCTGCTGGAGGAAGGCCCGGCCGACCCCCGCGTGCCCGCCGTACCCCCGGCGGTCGCGGGACTGCTGCGCCAGTGCTTCATGCCCAACGCCGAGGCCCGGCCGGCCGAACTCGACGAAGCCGCCCGGGTCCTGGCCGAGGTGTACGGCGACGTGACCGGCACGCCGTTTCCGCGCCGTGCACCGCGAGGCGTCGGGCTGCTCGCCGACGGACTGTCCAACCAGGCGTTGTCCCTGCTCGACCTGGGGCGTACGGAGGCGGCCGAGGACCTGTGGCGGCAGGCGGCCGACGTCGATCCGCACCATCTGGCCGCGCGCTACAACTACGGCCTGCACCTGTGGCGTTCGGGCCGCAGAACCGACCTGGAGGTGCTCTCGGACATCGAGGGCGGGCGCGTCTTCGGCGGAGCACCGCAACTCGCCGACCGGTTGCGGGGATTCATCCACCTGGAGCAGGACGACCGCAAGCGGGCCACCGAGTCACTGCACAGGGCGACGCGCCAAGAGGGCGGCCCGTCCGAGGAACACGCCGAGCACGAAGGACCCGTCCCGGCCGACACCGCCGAGGCACTGGCCGTACTGGCGGAACGGCCCCCGCCGACCACGGCGCGGCTGACCGGCCACGGCGCCTACGTCACCGCCGTGGCGGTAACCGCAGACGGAGGCCTGGTGCTCTCCGGCGACCGCGACGGCGGCGTCTGCGTGTGGGACGTGGAAACAGGCCGCTGTCTGCACGAACTGACCGCAACCGGCGCCGAGATCGTCGCCACCGCCGTCGACGCCGCGGGCCGCACCGGGCTGGTCCTCCGTAAACAGGCGCCGCTGGAAGCGTGGGACCTCACCCACGGAACCCCGATACCTCTGCCGCCGGAACTCGACGCCGACGACAGCAGCACCGACGCCCCCACGGCGGTCGCCCTCAGCGGCGACGGATCCATGGGCGCCACCGGCCACGCGGACGGCACGCTCCGGTTCTGGGACGTTCGAACCGGAGCACTGCTGCAGCGCGTGGCGGCCCACAGCGCCCCGGTGGCGGCCGTGACCATGACCGCCGACGGTGCCTTCGCGCTGTCCACACCCGCCGACAGCCGCAACGACCAGAGGGTGTGCGCCTGGAACGTCACCGACGGACGGCGCCATGCGGCACTGACCCCGCCGCTGGACGAGCAGGGCTACGGAGCGTGGGGCGTGCACGTCAACTGGTGTGCGCTCTCTGCTGATTCGCGGTATGCGCTCCAGGTCTGGGACAGCGGGAACATGGTGCTCTGGGACGCCCGAAGGGACCGCGTCGTCGCGCGGTCGCCGCACTCCCTGCGCGTCATTCACCATGCCATCGCCCTCGCACCGGGCGGCTCCCCGGCACTGGTGGGAAGTTCGCAGCCGCTGCGCGTACTCGAACCGGCGACGGGCCGGTGCCTGCGCACATACGACAACGGGCCCGAGGATGAGGACGGGCACCAGGGCGTCTACGGCGACGCCGACACCCGTGACACCAACACCGTCGCCATCAGCGCGGACGGGAGGTTCGCCGTCGCGGGCTCGCGGAAGGTGATCAGCGTGCTGCCGCTGCCCGCACCCGGCTACCGTGCCCCCTGGCTCTACGCCCGGCCCAAGGGCGCCGACGAACTGTCTGACGGGACGCGGGCGTTCGACACCGCCATGGAGCAGGCGCTGCACCTCTTCGACGAGGGCCGGTACGAGGAGAGCGCCGCCCGACTGCGGGCCGCGGAGGCCGTACCCGGCTTCGGACGCCATCCCGACCTGCGCGAGGCCTGGGCGGCGGTGGGCCGGCACGGGCTCCGGTCGGGACTGCGCAGCGGCTATCAGCTGTTCGATCTCGACGGACACCGGCACTTCACCCAGCCGCCGGTCCTGGCCGTCAGCAGGGACGGAGATTTTTTCGTCACCGGCCGGTGGACGGGGGAGATCGACCTGTGGAACGCGGCGAGCGGCCGTCTCGACCGGGAACTCGACTGGCCGTTGCCGGTGGCGCGCACCCTCACCCTGGTCTGCGGCGACCAGGCGACCGTCATCCACGGCAGGAACGGGCAGGTGGCGCTGCTCGACCTCGTCGACGACAGGGCATGGGACCTGACAGGTCCGGACGACGCCGGAACCGTCGAGACCCTGGTGTACGCGCCGGCCGCGGACCGGCTGCTCACAGGCGACGACACAGGGAAACTGTGCAGCTGGGACCTCGGGTTCGACGGGGAGCGGCGCACCCTCCGTACCTCCTGGCAGGCCCTCCGGGCCCACCGCGGCCCGGTGGCCGCGGTCGCGCTCAGCTCGGACGGCCGGTACGCGGCGTCGCGCGAGGACACACACGCCGGCCTGGACCTGGCCTCCGCAGTGCGCGGGGACGAGGTCTGCGGTTGGGAGCTGGAGTCGGGCGAGCGGCTGTGGACCCGTAGCGGAGTGCCGCCCCAGACGGCCCTGGAGATCACCCCGGACGGCGGGACGCTGCTGGAGTACGGCCCCTTCGGGGTGACCGCCGTCCGTACCCTCACAGGCAAACGACTCTACGGGGTGGCCGACACGAGCAACGCTCGCCTGCTGGCGATCGCACCCGTCGGCGGCCGGGCGGTCGTGGCGACCGCCGGGGCGCTCATCGCGTTCGACCTCGCCACCGGCCGTGTGCAGCGGAAGATCCCCACCGAGCACCTGACCACCGCACTCGCGCTCACCGCCGACGGGCGGTTCGCCGTCCTCGGCACCCACACCCAGCGGATCGACGTGGTGGACCTGGACACCGGCGAACTGCTGCGCACACTGACCGGGCACCGCAGTACCGTGCACGCCCTCGCCCTCAGCGAGGACGGCCGCACCCTGATGTCCGGGGACTACGACGCCACTGTGCGCGGCTGGGAACTGGACTGGGAATTCACCTGGGAACCCGGCGACGTAGCGCAACCGCCCGAGAAGCGCCGTAGGCCTCGGATGCCGTGGCGTACTCGGTAACGCTGGTCCCCGGCCACGGATCCGCCGCCGGACCGTACATCTTCACGCGCCGCACCACCTGCTTGGTCGGCCGGGCGGGCGAATGCCGCATCCGGCCTGCCGGCGACGACCGGAAGGTGTCCCGGCACCACTGCCTGCTCGACGTCGATCCTCCGCAGGTGCGGGTGCAGGACCTGGGCAGCAGCAACGGCACCTACGTCAACGGCCGGCGGCTGCCCCCGGGGCCAGCCGTGCGGGATCTGGCCGACGGCGACGAACTCCGCGTCGGCGACACGGTGTTACGCGTCCAGATCGGGACGGCAGAGCCCGCGGACGGTGTCGCGCGGGACCCGGTCGAGGCGACGCACACACTCCTCGACGCCGCGGAGACCGGCGAGCCGGCCCTCGCCCCCATCCGCGGCTACCGGGTGCTGCAGGAACTCGGCCGTGGCGGGCAGGGCGTGGTCCACCTCGTCCGGGACGAGAGCACGGGCGAACTCCTCGCCCTGAAAACTCTGTTGGCCCACGGCGTCGTCGACCCCGCGGCACGCGACGGCTTCCTGCGGGAGTTCGCCTGTACCCGGGCGCTGCGGCACCCCAATGTCGTGGCTTTCCACAGCGGCGGCGCACACGGCAACACCTTCTATTTCACGAGCGAGTTCTGCCGACTGGGAAGCGTGGCCGACCTGGTGGCCCGGGCCGGCGGCCGACTGGACGTCGGCCAGGCGGTGGGGGTGACCCTCCAGGTGCTGCGCGGGCTGCACTACGCGCACACGGCCGAGGTGCCCGTACGACTGCTCGACGGGACCATCACCGTCAGACGCGGCCTGGTCCACCGCGACATCAAACCGCAGAACCTCCTGCTCACCGGGGCCCGGGACGACGCGACCGTGAAGATCGCGGACTTCGGCCTGGCCAAGGCGTTCGACAGCGCCGGCCTGTCCGGGCACACCCTGACCGGCGCAATGGGCGGCAGCCTGGCCTTCATGCCGCGCGGACAGGTGATCGACTTCAAGTACGCCCGGCCCGAGGTCGACCTGTGGGCGGTGACCGCATGCCTGTACTGGATGCTCACCGGATCGCCGCCGCGGGACTTCCCGGCGGGCGTCGACCCCGTCGCCGTCGTCCTGCGCGAGCCGCCCGTGGCCGTGCGCGACCGGCTGGCCGCGCTCCCGCCCCGGCTCGCCGACCTCGTCGACAGCACCCTCGTCGACAAGCCCCGTATCACCGTCACCACGGCCACGGACCTGGCACATGCCCTGCGCCGCGCGCTCTGAGCGGCAGTTATCAGACAGGAAGGCGGTCGGGCGTCATAAAGGCATGCCCTTGGAGGGCATCTGATCAATGTTCAGGAGGTTGTGGGTGGGTTGTCCGTTTCGAATCGCCAGCTTGGTGTGGATTCTCCAGTGAGTTCGCGCGACATTTTGTGAGCCTTACGTTCCAGGGACGGGATGAGCCGAGCCCTTCGTGTGGTTGGGCCGCACAGGGGCGCCGGGTGTGGCTTTTAGTTGGCTGCCGTCCGTGGCTGCAATGGCTTGGCCGCCTGGCGTCCCACGACGACCCGGCCGCCAGATTGGGAAGTGCGAACAAGATCGCTGTGTAAGGCCATGCCGGCGAGGTCGTCCGTGGCACCAACTGCCCGCACGACATCTGGAGCGCCATGCACCGAATCTGGGCCGGCATAGACAGCGGCAAGACCCACCATCACTGCCTTGTCCGCAACGAAGGTGGCGAGACGCTCTTGTCCCGCCGCGTTGCCAACGACGAACCGGAGCTCCTGAAGCTCCTTGACGCCGTACTCGCTCTCGGCGATCAGGTGACCTGGGCGGTGGACATGGCCGGCGGTGAGCCCGCCCTGTTACTCGCCCTGCTCGTCAACCACGAGCAGGAAGTCCTCTACATTCCCGGCCGCGTGGTCAATCGGGCCAGTGACGGCTACCGCGGTGAGGGCAAGACCGATGCCCGCGACGCACTTGTCATCGCCGACCAGGCCCGTATCCGCTGCGACCTCCACACGCTGCGGCCCAGCGGCGAGACCACCATCGAACTCCGGCTGCTGACGAACCGCCGCGCCGACCTGGTCCGCGACCGCACCCGATCCATCAACCGGCTGCGCTCCGCCATGACCGGCATGTTCCCCGCGCTGGAACGTGCGCTCATTCTGACCAGCGCCGGACCGCTCGGTTTGCTGGCCGGCTACCAGACTCCGGCAGCCCTCCGCCGTCTCGGCACCGTTCGGCTCACCCGATGGCTGCGCGCCCGCGGCGTCGTCAGCCCCGAGGAACTCGCAAGGAAGGCGGTGGAGGCCGCAGAGCGGCAGCACACCGCCGTTCCTGGCGAGGCTGATCGCCCAACTCGTTCGGACGCTCGCCCAGGAGGTCCTGGCTCTGAACGAGAAAGTCGCCGAGGTCGACCGGCTCATCGAGGCCCGATTCCGCGCGCACGAGCTGGCTGAGATCGTGGCCAGCGTGCCCGGCATCGGCCCACTGCTGGGCGCCGAGTTCCTTGCCGCGATCGGCCCTGACCTTGCGGGCTTCGCCAGCCCGGACGGGCTGGCAGCATTCGCCGGCCTGGCGCCGGCGCCGAACGATTCCGGGAAGCGCAATGGCAACCTGCACCACCCCCGCCACTACCATCGGGGCCTCCAGCGCATCTTCTACATGTCAGCCCTGACGAGTGTCCGCTACGCCCCCAACTCCCGGACGTTCTACGACCGCAAGCGCGCTGAGTGGAAACGCCATACCCAGGCCGTGATCGCCCTCGCCCGCCGCAGAGTCGACGTCCTGTGGGACCTGATCCGAGACCGGCGCCCCTACGAAGTGGTCCCGCCCCAGCCGACCGGCTAGTCCGGGCGATCATCCGACCGCCACAGCCAGCGCAAGGCATCAGGGAGCAGGACTCCACCGTGGTTGGGGCTGTGACCGCCGTCGCCCAGGACGAGGCGGAAGTCGTATCCGCCCTCCGCGAGTGCGGCCGCGACACGCAAGTTGTTGGCGAGCCAGTTCGCTTCGGGCTCGTTCCAGCGCAGGTCACGATGGCCCGCTTGCAGGAAGATGCGCAGTGGCTTGCGGGGAACGCCGGGGATCAGTTCGGGGTACGGGTTGCCGCCTGGCATCTGCGTGAAGCTGGACAGGTACCCGATGACGCGGCGGAACTTGTCCGGGCGCAACCACGCTGCGGTAAAGGCGCAGTTGCCGCCGCTGCTGCCACCGCAGATGCCCCACCGATCAGGGTCCTCGGTGATCGTGTACCGCTGCGTGACCTCGGGAATGATCTCGTCCAGGAGGAAACTGACGTACCGGTCGTCGAATGCGTCGTACTCGGTGTTGCGGTTCTTCGGGTCCTCGACGTCGGGGAAGATGCCGGGGTCGACGAACACGCCGATGGTGACCGGGATGTCGCCGCGGTGGACGAGGTTGTCCAGAACGATCGCACCGCGGACCTCTCCTTCGGGGTCCAGGTACCACCATCCGTCCTGGAACACCATCAGCGACGCCGGCTGTGCGGGGTCGTACTGGGCGGGCACGTGAACCCAGAACTTCCGGGAGGTACCCGGGTAGATCGGGCTGTCGTTCCAGTCGAACTCGACTGTCTCGCCGACAGGCACGCCGGGCTGGACAGCCGAGTCGGGGCCGTGGGCGTAGCGGACGTCCGACTGGTCGACCGGCAGCGGCTGGTAGGGCACCTCGATCGTCACGCGGGCCAACCTAGGAGAGATCACGAGCCCTCTCAAAGGGGTTTAATGCCCATGTCTCACGGCTTGACTTCTCCATTGGGAAGCCACGTCGGCGTGGCGCGGCATTTGCCTACCAGATCCACATCCCGCCGAGGGGGGAAGTCCTACCGCTCTCGTCGACGCCGATCAGGTGCGCCGACTCGGGCCCCAGGCTTGATCCTTCGTCCAGCGGGATGACGAAGCGATGCTCCCCGAAGTGCAGGGCGAGAATCCGTTCAGGATCCTCTTCACAGCCGTCTACGGTCTTACCGATGTAGCAGCGCATGAGGTCCAGTGACCCCGGTGCTGGGAAATGCCACTCGCGCCCCTCGTGGATGCCCAAGGGGTCACTCAAGGCCCGCAGTACTGGCCCATTGAAGTGCAGCTCGACGAAGTCGCGCACGAAAGACACAGCGCTGACCTCCAAGCCCACCAGCAGTTGGAGTCCTGCGGCCGCGTCGTTCTCGCTGTTCACAGGTCCATGCTGCCAGTGCCCTCTATCCACCCGATCATGCGCCTGGCCTACCGCTGGCCAACTACGGATCGGAAGGGCCGGCTATCGGTCTTCATCACACTGCCCGTCGCATGCAACCGGCGGCATCAGAACGTCAGTTCGCGAATTGCCTCGAAATGGCCGTGACGCCCTCGAATCCGGCGCGTTTTTTAGAGCACCAGTGCCACCGCGACCCCCAGACGGAGGACACCATGCATCCCGTTCCCGCCGCAGCGCGCCGGTCCCTCGGATTCGAACAGCAGCAGCCCGCTACTGGCCCTGCCGTCGCTGCCGTGCGGTGTGCCGGCGTCCCCGCACGCCGCGGAGCACAGGCGGATACGAGGCGGGCGGCATGAGTGACCCCACGGATGCAGCCCAGGCAGAAAGCGACGTTCCGGCGCCGCGGTCCGCCCCGCTCCCGTTGCCGCCGGCCGAGGCACCGGCCGGCCCGCAGGACGGCGACGTGACCGACGACCTGGAAGAGACGTACTGGTCCGCCCACGACGGCGCCTCCGCCAACGCCACCGTGTATCAGGTCCTCGCCCGCCTGCCCAAGATCACCCGGCTGATCGGGCGGCTCGCCTGGAAGGCCGACCGTACGGCGACCACGGTCGTCATCACCTGCCAACTCACCTCAGCCGCCATGGGCGCGTTCGGCCTGCTCGCCTCGGTCGCCGTCCGGCAGCACCTGTTCGCCCAGGGCCCGACCCCCGACCGCATGCGCGCCGCCATCCCGCAGGTCCTCGTCGTGGTCGGTTTCCTGTCCGCCCGCGCGCTGCTCGACACCGCCGTGGCGGTCGCCCAGGCACGGATCACCCCCAAGATCCGCACCGCGCTCGAAGTCGAATTCCTCCATCTCACCGCGCACGTCCGCCTGGAAGCCGTCGAGGACTCCACGTGGCACGACGAGGTCTACCGGGCCAATGACCGGGGCCTGTTCTACGCACGCCAGATCGTCGGCCAGGTCATCTCTCTCGCCTCGGCCGCCCTCGCGCTCACCGGAACCGCCAGCGTCCTCAGCATCCTGCACCCGGCCCTGTTGCCCCTGCTCCTGCTGTCCGTGTTTCCCGTGGGCATGGCGGCCGTGCGCAGCGCCCGCACCCGCTTCCACTCCTTCAAACGGTGGAACGCGCTGCAGCGGCGGGTGCGGGTGTTCTCCTGGCTGCTGATCGACGTGGACGCGGCTTCCGAACTGCGCGTGGACACCGCCCAGGGCGCGCTGCTGGACGAGCACCACCGGCTGACAACCAAGATCGCGGAGGAGGACACGCGGCTGGGCGTGAACGCCGCGCTGATCAACCTGGCCGGACGGGCGGTAGGCGGCATCGGCACCGGCATCACCTACACCGTGCTGGGCGCGATGTTGATCGCCGGGTGGCTGCCCCTGCAGGCCGGGGCCGGGACCGTCCTGGCGATCCAGGCCGGACAGTCCGCGCTGACCCGGCTCGTCGACGTCGCCCACCTCGTCTACGAGCACGCCCTGTGGGTCGACGACCTCCTCGCCGTACAAGAGCACTGCCGTAAACTCCTCCAGCGCCAAACCGGACAGCCGACACCCCAGCACGCGAAGACGATCAGGCAACAACCGGCCGCAGCGGTGCCGGACACTGCCGTCGCGCGGGCCATGATGGTCGAACAACTCGAAGCCGACGGCGCATTGGGGCCGGGGCCGGTCCACGACGCCCTACTGGCGCTCCCACGCGAAGTACTCATGCCACAGGCGACCCAACCGGGGCACTCGAACGTCGGCGACCGAGACCGCGCGGTCCGCCGCCGTCTGCGGATCATCGAACTGCCATCGGCAGCGCTGCACCAACACCCGTTGACCTGCGAGGAGTGATTTGTGGGATACACCCGGGACGACTGGTCCCAGCACTACGCCGACGCCCGCGACTTTCGCCGACTGGGGGACCAGGAGAAGACCCTGCTCGCCGAGCACGTACCGACCCCTGACAACTGGCGGGCGCTCGACGTCTGCTGCGGCACCGGTGAGCTGGCCGCCTATCTGGCCTCACTCGGCTACACCGTCGACGCCGCCGACTTCGCCGACGGCGCCCTGGAGCGGGCCCGGACGCACCATGCCGAGGCAACGGGGGTGCGCTGGCTGTGTCTGGACATCGAGCACGACGACCTGGCCGAACTCGACGAGGACGGATACGACCTCATCACCATCCGGCTGGCCATCGCCTTCATCCACGATCGCGCCCGCGTCCTGCGCCGCCTGGCCGCACGACTGCGCGACAACGGGACACTCGTCGTCATCACCCCGACCGCTGACCACACACCCGATGAGCGTCGCCACATCGCATTGGGCGAAGACGAACTCGCGGCGCTCACCGACGGGTTCACCAAGGCCGAGCGATTCGATACAGAGGGCCTGGCGGTGCTGCTCCTCGGCCGCGCGGAAGGATCGTTCAGCACCGAGGAGAAGCGGCGGCCCGATCCACAGGCCGTGTTCGGCGCCGCGGTCGTGGCCACCGACTCCTTCGGCAGAATCCTGCTGGGCCGCTCGCGGCGGGACATGTGGGAACTGCCCGGCGGCCGGGTCGAGACCGGCGAGAGTGCAACAGCCGCCGCCGTACGGGAGCTGGCGGAGGAGACCGGGCTGACAGCACGCGTGCAGGACGCCTGCGTCATCACCGTCCTGCACGACGACCGCCTCGACGTGCGCCGCATCACCGCCGCCGTCCGCGTCACCAGCTGGAACGGCGAGCTCGGCCTGCCCGAGCCGCACCGCTTCGTACGCTGGGAGTGGCATGACCTGCACACCCTGCCCACCCTCGGGAAGATCTTCACACCCTCCGCGCACACACTGGACGCGGTGTGGCCAGGAGCGCTGCCCGGCCTGCCGCCCGTCCACTCCTACCCGTGCGCCGACACCGCCCCACCCGTGCCCGGTGAGCCGCCGGAGGCCTCACGGCTGCGGGCGCGGATGGCCGACACCGTGATCGGCAAAGGCTGGGCGCCCTCCCCGCGGCTCCAGACCGCGCTGCACCAGGTACCCCGGCACCGGTTCATGCCCGAGATCCCCCTGGAGACGGCCTACCACGACGACCTCGCTGTGGTGACCGTCCGGGAAGCCGACACGTCGGCAGTCAGCTCCGTGTCAGCGGCCTGGCTGCAGGCCGACATGATCGAACAGCTACAACTGGAGACGGGCATGACCGTGCTCGAAGTCGGCTCCGGCGGGTACAATGCCGAACTCCTCGCGCACGTCCTCGGCCCGCACGGCCGCGTGATCACCGTCGATCTCGACCCATACGTCGTCCACCGCACCACACGGCTATGCGCGGAAGCCGGCAGCGGCCGGGTCACCCCGGTCCTGGGCGACGGCTGCCTCGGCGCGCCCGCCCATGTCCCGGCCGGAGGCTTCGACGGCATCGTGATCACACACAACACGGCGGACATCGCACCGGCCTGGCGGCAGCAACTCGCCGACGGAGCCCGGCTGGTCGTACCACTGGAGATCGGCGGCTACACCCGCTCCATCACCCTGACCCGACGCGGCGACACCCTTCAAGCTGAGCACTTCACGTTCTGCGGCTTCCTGCGAGACCGCGGCGCGGCCGCCCGCACCGCCCCGGCCGTCGAACTGGCCGGCGGTGAAGTCACGGTGCGGTGGGAAGACGGTGTCCCCGGCAACGTCAGCGGACTTGAGGAGGCGCTGCGCGGGCCGCGACTCGAAACAGGCACCGAAGTCGTCCTTCCCGGCCACACCAGCTTCGAGACCCTGCAGGTCTATGCCGCGACCACCCTGCCCGGCTTCTGCCGCCTGGCCGCCCCGGAAAGCTCGCAGCTCGTCTCTCAACGCGACGCCGCAGCAATCGTGGCCGACGGCTCCCTCGCCTACCTGGCCTGTATCCAGATCCACAAGGCCGCCACACCCGCCGACTCCCGCTGGGAGTTCTTCATCCACGCCTACGGGCCAGCCGCGCAGGACCTCGCAGCCTGCTTCACCGCCTGCGTGCGGGACTGGGACCGCCACGTGCGCAAGACCGGCTATCCCTCCCTGACCGCTCACCCAGCCGGTACTCCAGACCAGCAGCTCCCGCCCGGCGACGTACTCGACAAGCCCGCCTCCCGCCTGGTCTTCCAGTGGCCAGGTCGAACCCCGTAACAGCTGGAACCGCGACAGCATCGGAGCCAACACCGACCGCTGCAGCGCTACTGCCGCTTGAGGCGATCGCACCGGGCTGGTCATTGCCCTTCCAGGAGGTCGGACTGGTATGAAGGCGCTGACGGTGAGGAATGCCGGCGGCGGCAGTACCAGGACGCGACGATCCGGTTGTGGGCCGACTGCGAGGCCGAGGGGCACAGGCCGTCCGGGCTTAGCTTCGGGGTCACGCAGGACGGCCGGTGGGCGCAGACAGGCCGCACCGTCGGCAGCTGAGGCTGCATACGCGGCGCTCCCTGTACGTGCATCCGGCTGGAGCACGATCATTGGATGGCGTCCCGTGAAGTGGTGTAGCCGGGCAGGGTCCCGGAACGCGCGGGTGTCTGCTCGGGGCGTGCATCCGCCGGCGGTGCATGCTCCCTGAACAAGGGCAGGCCATCGCGCAAGTCTCTCTGGTGAACGGGCAGTTCGACCGGAGGAGCACGCGATGGCCTTGTCCCAGTCTGAGCTGATGCGGCTGCTTGAGTCACTACGTCGGGCCGATGGAGTTGAAGCAATCAGGGTGGTGTGCGAGCGCATCCTGCAGGAGCTGATCGAGGCCGAGGCCACCGAGGTGATCGGTGCCGCGCCGCGCGAGCACTCCCAGACGCGCACGACCTGGCGCAACGGGCACCGGGACAGGGTGCTGACCACGCAGGCCGGCGATCTGGACCTGAAGATCCCGAAGGTGCGGAGCGGGTCATTCTTCCCGTCGCTGCTGGAACGCCGGCGGCGGATCGACCGGGCGTTGTTCGCCGTGGTGATGGAGGCATACGTGCATGGTGTCTCGACCCGCTCGGTCGACGACCTGGTCAAAGCACTCGGTGCGGACAGCGGGATCTCCAAGTCCGAGGTCTCCCGCATCTGCGGTGAGCTGGACGAAGAACTGACCGCGTTCAAGGAGCGGCCGCTGGAGCACACCGTCTTCCCCTACGTCTTCCTGGACGCCACCTACTGCAAGGCCCGGGTCAACCACCGGATCGTCTCCCAGGCCGTGGTCATCGCCACCGGGATCTCCGCCACCGGACACCGCGAGATCCTCGGGCTGATGGTCGGCGACAGTGAGTCGAAGCCGTTCTGGACGAAGTTCCTGCGCTCGCTGCGGGCCCGCGGCCTGGAGAACGTCCAGCTGGTCATCTCCGACAGCCACAGCGGTCTGGTGGCCGCGATCCGCACCGTTTTCCTCGGTGCGGCCTGGCAAAGGTGCCGGGTTCACTTCGTCCGGGACGTGTTCTCGGTGATCGAAAGGGGCTCCGGGGAGATGGTCGCCGCGACCATCCGCACCATCTTCGCGCAGACCACCGGTGAGCAGGTGCGCACCCAACTGAACGTGGTCGCCGACATGCTCGGACGGCAGTTCCCGCAGGTCAAGACGATGCTGCTGGATGCGGCAACGGACATCACCGCGTTCGCCGACTTCCCGCCGGCGCACTGGAAGAAGATCTGGTCGACCAACCCGCTGGAGCGGCTGAACCGGGAGATCAAACGGCGGGCCGACGTCGTCCAGGTCTTTCCCAACCCCGCCGCCCTTGACCGGCTCGCCGCCGCGGTCCTGGCCGAACTCCACGACGAATGGCAGGTCTTCGACCGCCGCTACTTCTCCGAAGCCTCCATGGCCGAGCTCTTCACCACCAAGCCGGCCGAACCCGAAATCACCCCACAACCGGAACCGAAACAGCTGCCGTGACTACACCACCTCGCGGGACATGACCGATCATTGCCTCATGCCCTCTCGGAGCCCCGCGCAGCTGCTTGCGGCCCATGTTCAATCTGTCCTGGGTGACGGTCCGTTTCCCCCGCCCCGCGGCTGGACGCACATGGGCGCCGTCATCTGCGACGCCAGCTTCCATGCCCGGCGCCGCTACCGATCGACCCTCCTGCCGAGGCTTGTCCGGCTTCAGTCGGCGTGGCCTGACGCTGTCACGGTCCGCGGCTTCCAGGCAAGGATCACCACGGAAGATCTGGGAGTCGCCGATCTGTCGTCGCCGAGCGGCCAAGCCCCGCCGCAGCAGCCGCAGCGCGGGAGTGGACAGATGCAGCCCGGATAGGTGGGCAATGACTCGGGGCTCTAGGCGGAGAAGGCTGCTGTTAGCCGACAACCCATCTACCTGGGGCTTCGTTGTTTCGTCACCGCAACCCCTCGATCTCACAGCCAGGTTGGAAGGTACTCAGTGTCGGCTGATCCGACGGCAGCGGGGCCGGACAGGATTGCCCCGCCCGGCCTCGCGGCTCGTCCCGGCGGACGACGTCCTCATGCGCGGGGCATTCAGTTACCGAGTCGGCATCGATGACCCTGCTCAATGGTGTATAGGAAACCGCAGCGCTGGCACTCTTGCAGCCCATCGACCACGTCTGCGCAATGGAAGCAGAAGTCGACAGGTGTCTCTGGAGCGGCAGCAGTCCGAGCTCCTCGCACCAGGCTGCTCATCGCGCAGACGGGACACCGGTTCGGGGCGTCACCGTCGTACGAGGCATCAGGAGCGGCGCGGTCGAGAACGCGGACGGCGTAGCCCAGAGCCAGGCCCAGAGCGCCATAGCCCTCGACGCAGAGGTGGCAGTACATGGGGGAGAGGCTGGCGTCCGACTGGCACCACTCGGGCACGCCTTTGATCAGTGTCGGAGTGAGGGCGAACTGCTGGCACTGCGGGCACTGGAGGGTAAGCGCTCTGACGGGTCCCAGCACCGGAGCGAGGTCCTTCATACGCTCTGCTACATAGCCCTGGATCGTACGGACCCCTCCGCGGATCCGGTCCATGTCGATCTCCGCGTGGTGTCGTTCCTCTTCATCCGTGATGTGCTCCAAGATGTGCTCACTGACGAAACTGATGAGGAAGTTCAGCACTTGGGCAGTGGTGCTCTCCACCTTGCCGGCTTTGGCGTCCTCGCCGACCAAGCCATAGTGCTGCAGAGCGTTACGGCGTTTCGCCAGGTCGGAGAGGGCCTCCTTTTCACTCTGGCTGAACTTGATACCCGCCATGTTGGTCAGCCGCTTACGCGTCTCTTCCGGAGAGCAACTGTTCAGTGTTCCGTTCTCGAGCGCTTCTCGCGTAGCGTCCCCGGGGTTGGTGAACACCAGGGACCAGTGCACCATCTGCAGACGCGCCTTCAGAAGCACTTCGGCGCCCGCAGCCAGGTGCAGCACGGCGTACTTCATGGCTCTTGCACTCGGTTCGCTTCCACCCTCCAGGTGCTCCGCCACGCTGACCAAGTAGTCCAGACCATTCCTGACGGGAGGAAAGTGCACATCACCTGCGAGCTCCGCCTGGCGCACCTGGTAGTAGGACCCGTTATGTTCGACCAAGCGCTGATCCACTGACTGCGGTATCTCCTCAATTTCATGACTCGACGCATCATCGAGAAATTTTTCATGCATGGGGATCCTTCAATGTGATTCTTGGCGGAGGATCTTCTCACGCACACGGTCCCGCGGTGTGCCTCTCCTGGAGGGGGGCCAGGGCTCTCGCCATACCAGGGCGGCTGGTGTTGCTCGCGCGCGACGCCTGGCGGGACACGCCGCCCGGGCTGCCGTCGGCCACGCTCCGTTTCGCCCTGTCCGCAGTCGGCGCTACTGGATCCAGAGGCTGCCGTACGCGACGACGGCGCCGCCGACCGCAGTTGCGGCCCTCGGAGCAGATGCAGACCGGCCTCATTGCGAAGGCGCCGGGTCCTCGCGGCAGTCGACGCTGACGGTCATTCAGAAACGGCACGACTGCTCCCAACTTCCGCCTCAGCGGCCTGATCAGCTCATCAAAGCGCCCCATACGACATCAACGAGCTCACATCCCGGAAGGAACCATCGGATTCTCGACAGCCCCCAACCAAGATCAGAAGTTAAACGTGACACACCCCCTTTGTGGCCGGGACCATCCACCTGAGCAAGATCGTGCCGGCCTGTCGATCAGGGTGTTGATTCAGCACTTCATGACCTTGGGCCGGGGGTTTCGTGCGCCGTCGTGAGGCTGTCGTGCCGACGGGTACGCAGCGCCGGGACAGTGATTGCCTTGATGGCAGCGGCGATTGGGATCGCCATCAGCGCGCCGATGAGTCCAAGCAGCGTTCCGCCGATGAGTGCCGCGAGCAGCACGGCGAGGGCCGACATCTGCACCGCGTTGCGCAACACTCTCGGTGCGATGAGGTAGTTCTCCAGCTGCTGGTAGACGACGAAGAACAGTGCGACGACGATGGCGTTCGGCCACAGGTCGGTGGTGGCCAGGGCAGCGACGATGCAGACCATGGCGCCAAGTGTCGCGCCGATCATCGGGAGCAGGTCGGTCAGTGCGACGAAGACCGCCAGCGGAACCGCGAACGGCACTTGTAGGGCAGTCAGAGCGACGAACGTGGCGACTCCGGCGATCGCCGAGATGGCGAAATTTCCGATCATGTATGAGCCGACCTTGTCGGCGACGACGGCAACGGCGTCGTCGGCCTTGCGGCGGTGCCGTTGCGGGAAGGCGCCGACCAGCCCCTTCCGTATCCGGGGCAGGTCGAGCATGAAATAGATGGTCAGTACGCCCACGAGCAGGGCCGAGGATACGGCGCCCATCGCTTGCTGCCCATACCTCCAGGCGTTGTGTCCGGCTCGATCGAGCATCGTCCTGGCCCATGCCGTGATGTGCTCCAGCAGGTGGAAGCGGTCGTCCAGCCGGGCGAGGGCCGGCGACTGCTTGCGCAGATGCGCCAGGTAGCCGGGGAAGTCGGAGGTGAGGCCCGTGCCCTGGCTCAGCAGCGGGGGAAGAAACGCCCACAGAAGCAGAGCAGTCAGGACGAGCGTCGTGAGGAAGATGATTGCGACCGCGTGCCCGCGTCGGGCTCCGCGTCCGACCATCCAGCGTACCGGCGGATCCAGGCTGATGCCGAGGAACAGCCCGATGACTGCCTTGATCAGTACCGAACGTACGCTGTACAGCGTCATGGCGGCCACGGCAACCGCCGCGACGCCCCCTGCCGCTGCGACGGCCCAGCCGAACACGGTCAGCCGTGACACCGGCGCCCGGACGGTCCTTTGATCGCTTTGATCGCCGTCGGCGGGTGCCTCGGATATTCGTCGCCCGTCTGTCTGCATGCGAACCCCTCTCAGCCCACGTCGACACCCCCACGGCCCGAACTGCACGGTGTCGGACACCTTGCCCGGTTCGTGCCCGGGGGTGGACGCGTTCCTCACGACGATGCCGGTACGCCCGGTCTGGCGGCCGGCGCCGAGTCCGGCGCCGTTGTCTCCAGGGTCGGCGGCTCTGATGTGGTGGAGCAGCGCCATGCGCTGCGGTCTGTGCTTACCGACAGAGCGTCAGGCAGGCCGTGTGATGACCCGGATCCGGTGTGCCAGGCCGAGTTGCATGGCACCGAGCATGATCAACCAGAGCCCGGCCAGCAGCGACAGTGTCAGCAACGACAGCCCCGGCCAGGTCAGCAATGTCAGGCCGGCCATGACGTTGAGCAGGCCGATCAAGATGCTCCACCCCCGCCCGGGCAGGCCGGGCTGGTCGAGGGCCGCGAAGACAGCGGTGAACCCGTCCACCATCCAGTAGACGCCGAGCAGCAGACCCAGTGCGAGCACGGTGATCAGGACGTGCCGGATCGCGTACAGCCCGAGCAGCAGGCTGACCACGCCCAGAACTGCTGTCAGGGTGCGGGCGGTGCCCGTGTCCCCCATGCTGGCCGATCCCACCAGGCGGAACACGCCGGTGGTGACCAGCTGGGCGCCGAAGACCACCGCGAGCACGATCAGCGTGGGACCGGGCCAGGCCACGGCGATGGCGCCGGTGACGATCGAGATCAGGCCGGACAGCAGATGCCATATCCAGGAACCGCCCAAGCGGGCGACGGGGCTCTTGTTCACGCTGCGGAACCTACCGGCACTGCCGCTGGGCGATCTCCCGAAGAATGTCCGTCTCCTTGTGCCCAGGCACAAGGAACAAGCGCGTTCAATCGCACTGATAGACGGGCATCCGCAAGGAAGACCGTGCCCAAGCTTGACCCGTACCCGACGCTGATCAAGGCGCCGGAGAAGATTCCGTGGTGGCTTTGTTCACGAGATGCGGGTTCTGGCACAGATCTTGGGAAGTCATCGCGGAGCGTTAGCCCGTTGTTCGATTGCGAGAGTCTGGATTGCGTGAGACGGCGTACGCCTTGTCGTCTGACAGCGGGAAGTGACGCTCCTTCAGGTGTCTGCCGTTCGCGCTGCTGTGGTCGGTTGTCGACGGTGATGGTGCTGGTCATGCAGACCAATGCACCGTTCTGGGACTCGTTGGTGTTCGAGGGGATCGACGATGTGGATGTCGAGGCGGTTACGGCCGCGTTCGGCACTGTCGAGGTGGTGGCGAGAGGCCGCGCTGCCCGGACGGCGTGTCCGGACTGTGGCCGCTTCTCGGACCGTGTCCACGACCCTTACCAGCGCAGGCTGAAGGATCTTCCGCTCGCTGGGCAGGGTTTTGTGATCCGGCTGACGGCCCGGCGCTTCATCTGCGGGTCGACCGACTGCCCGCGCCGAACGTTCGCCGAGCCGTTCTCCCGGCTGGCTGCCCAGCTGGGCTTCGCCGCAGGAAGGATGACCTTGTTGCGCAGGGTCATGGCACTGCCCGATCCGCAGCTCAACACGCCGCATGTGCTGGGAGTGGACGACTTCGCGATCCGTCGCGGCCAGACCCACTCCACCGTCTTGACCAGCGTCGAAGACCATCGCGTGGTCGATGTGCTCCCGACCCGTGAAGCCGGGCCACGGGCCGCCTGGCTGATCCGCCACCCTGGCGTGGAGATCATCTGCCGGGACCGGGCGGGCGCCTACGCCGAGGGTGCCCGGCGCGGTGCGCCCGACGCTCTGCAGGTCGCCGACCGGTTCCATCTGTGGCAGGGCCTCGGCCGGGCCGTGGAGACCTGCGTCGCCGCCTACCGGGACTGCCTGCGCAACCCTTCGCCCGGCGGCGTGTTACCGAAGGCCACCGGAGCGGCTTCGGGGCGACCGCAGGACGACTCGAACCCCGTCGGCCGGCGGGCCGAGCGCAAGAAGGCAGCACATGCCCTGGTCCGCGAACTGCTTGCTCAAGGTCACTCACGCCGGTCGATCGCCCGGCATCTGGGCTGGGGTCTCAACACCGTTCTCCGCTACGCGAAGGCCGCACGCTGGCAGGACACCCTCCGTGAGAACCAGCCCCAGCCCAGCAGACTGGCCCCCTACAAGCCCTACTTGGAGCGACGATTCGCCGAGGGATGCACCAGCGTCACCCGACTGCACGGTGAGCTGGTTGCCAAGCAAGCTCCCGTCACCTACGGCATGGTCCGCGCGCACATCGCCACTTTGCGCGGGGCTCCATCCGGGGCGCCGCCACGGCCGCCGACGGTGCGGCAGGTGACCGGCTGGATCACCCGTCACCCACGACCCTGACCGAGGAAGACCGGGCCGGCCTGAAGGAGGTCCTGGCCCGCTGCGCCAAACTGGACAAGGCAGCCGAACATGTCCGCGACTTCGGCGACATACTCACCGACCACCTCGGCTCCACACTCCCCTCCTGGATCGACGCAGTCGACACCAGCCAGCTACCCGGCCTCACAGGCTTCGCACTCCACCTGCTTCGAGACCTCGACGCCGTGACCGTCGGGCTCACTCTCGACTGGAGCTCCGGCAGTATCGAGGGCGCCGTCAACCGCATCAAGAAGATCAAGCGGCAGCTCTACGGCCGGGCCGGATTCGAACCACTCCGCAAGATGATCCTGCTCCAGTAACACTCCGAGACGCCCCCAAGATCTCTGGCATGTGAACGGGCCCATCCAGGTGCCCAGCCGTGGCAGGATGGCCTCATGTCGATCCGAAAGGGCGATGCCGCGTAGGCGTCCCAAGGCCGTCCGCGCAGAGCGGTGGCGGCCACGATGGCAGTATCCGGTCCTGAGGGTCCACGGTGTCTCCGCGCGGACTCGTGCAGCGATCCGCCAGGTCGAAGACCAGGAGATGTGGCCCAACGCGGTCGCGCATGCGCTCTCCCGCTTCGAGTGGGCGTTTAAGCAGCCTGGACGATATCTGAACGCCTCCGAGGCCTATTCGCCCGGGATAGAGGTGGAAGACGCCCGTGATGACCTGGAGCGGGCGATGCTGCACCTTCCTCCCGGAGCCAGACGTGACTTGGGGCGACTGATCACACGCATCGATGAGGAGTTCCAGCGCCGTACCTTGCCGGAACCCAACAACATCGAGTTGGCGATGTTCGGATGGTGGTGGACCAGAATGCGGGAACGCTGACGGGCCCGGGCTCGTACCCCCTGCATCGAACGACATCGTCACCCTCCGCGACCGCTCCCCAAGATCTGTGCCAGAACCAAGAAGTGATGCCAGTTGCCGAGCGAGATGACGTCCGATCGGGTTGGCGGCGTCAGTTCCGGCCGGAGCACTGGAGTATCAGCCGATAGTGCTCGGGGTTGGCAAGGATGGTCTCCACAGCCTGTTGGTGATCCACTTGCAGGGCGCCTGGGTAGGTAGAGGACTCCAGCGAGATCCACAGGGAGAGAACCTGGCGTGTCTCAAGGTCTTCGCAGGCCAAGAATGCCGTGAAGAACGGCACGAGTTCGGGCTGGACGCGGTCGGCGCCGTCGTCCAAGAGCTCTTCTGGCCGCTCGGGCAGGACGCAGTTCCCGCATACTCCGCGCAGGTAACGCCGGGCCCCCGGCCGCAGCGTTCGCAGTCGAACTCGCTCAGGCCGCCCGCGCAGTTGGTGCACCACTGGCCGCCGTCCGGTGCGATGCCCGGGGTGAGCCGGTCGACGCTGCAGCCGACGCATTGCCCATCCCTTGTTCTTCGTAGGGAGTCCCGGTCTTCAGGCCGGGCGGGAATGCGATCCTCGGCCCGGAGGCGCGGAGCGCCGGAGATCTCTTTGGGGTGACGGTCAGGCTGGGCGCTTCTGGTTCTCGATGTAGTCCTTGACGATGCTCAGTGGTGCGCCGCCGCAGGACCCGGCGAAGTAGGACGGGGACCAGAACACGGATCCGGTCCCGGTCCGGTTGGTCCGGCCGGTGTACTGCGCGCGCAGGTAGCGGGAGCTGACGCCCTTGAGGGAGTTGACGAGCTTGGACAGGGCGATTTTCGGGGGGTAGTGCACGAGCAGGTGGACGTGATCGCCTTCGCCGTTGAACTCCCGCAGCTCCGCGCCGAAGCTCTCGCACACGTCCCGCATGATCTCCTCGCAGCGCGTCAGCATGTCGTCGTGGAAGACCTCTTGCCGGTACTTCGTGACAAGCACCAAGTGGGCGTGGAGGTTATAGACGACGTGATTTCCCCGTCTGATATGGGGATCTGGTTACCAGTGTGGTGACATGCGCCAAGTGTATTAGGATCGAGAGGACTTGACCGGAGGGGGTGGGCTGGGTGATCCGTGCGTACAAGTTCCTCATGCGGCCCACCGTCCGCCAGGAGCAGGCGCTTGGCGAGATGCTGCGGGACCACTGTTCCCTCTACAACGCGGCGTTGCAGGAACGCCGCGATGCCTGGCGGCACGTCTCGCAGACCACCGTCAGGTACGGGATGCAGTCCACGCAGCTCAAGGAGATCCGGGCGTTCGACCCGGAGCGTCAGGGCCGCTGGTCCTTCAGCTCGCAGCAGGCCACCTTACGCCGTCTCGACAGGGCGTTCGCCGCGTTCTTCCGCCGTGTCACGTCCGGCGATGCCCCGGGCTACCCGCGCTTTCGTAGCGTGAGCTGGTTCGACACGGTGGACTTTCCGAAGGACGGGGACGGCTGCCGGTGGAACTCCACCCCCGGCGCGATCTCGCGAAGGAGTTCATCCGCCTGGTGCGCGAGTACTTCCTCTCTGACGACCCCGACGCGCCGGGCAGCCTGTTCTTCGGGATCGTCTGCCCCATCCCGCCTCCCCGCGCGGGCCACCACAGACAGCGCTGCCCGCTCCGCACTCCGGGGCGGGCAGCGCTGTAGAGCTGCGGCGACCTCGCACAGTCACTCTGGTGAGGCCACAGAATCGCGCGCAGCGGCAAACCGCCCCTTCACCAGTAAAGCGGGTCTGCCAAGCCCATTTGATGACGAAGGGCCGTGACGTAGAGAGGTGCCGGCCTGGAGGCTCGTCAGGAGAGCCCACCCAGCCCGCGTGCAGGGGACTAGGAGCTGTCCGGGCGATCATGTGACCGCCATGTGCCTGGGCATGGGGCGGGGTGATCTGACGGATGCCGAGTGGGAACGGCTGCGGCCGTTCCTGCCGGTGAGCAATGGGCGTTGTGGCCGGTGGCGGGATCACCGGCAGGTGACCGACGGGATTCTGCACCGGGTGCGGACCGGGGTGCACTGGCGGGATCTTCCCGAGCGTTTCGGGCCGTGGAAGACCGTCTATGAACGCCACCGGCTGTGGGCGGCCGACGGCACGTGGGAGCGTCTGCTGCAACAGGTCCAGGCTGCTGCCGATGTCGCGGGCGAGATCGACTGGGACATCTCGGTGGACTCCACCATCGTGCGGGCCCATCAGCACGCGGCCGGTGCCTGGACCGAACCGCCGCCGGCACCTGCGTCAAAGGGGGCCGAGACGGCAGGACATCAGGGCGAAACGCCGTGGCGACCAGTACCGAGCCGTGGCCACCCGCTATGACAAGCGCGGCTACGGCTTCCTGGGCACTGCAACCAGCGCGGCTCTGCTCATCTGGCTTCGGAGTTGAGTACCGACCTCACAGAGCGATCGGCCGATACGCCAGGGCCTGATCGACTACTTCATCAGCAGAAAGCTCCCGCTCCGGCGGCCAGAAGATCAAGCCGCTGACATGACCGGACGGGCATGCCAGGGCTCTGTCGAGCCGATCCAGCCAGCCGTCCACCTCATCGTCTGAGGCGTAGTCCGCCTGCATGATCCGCTGCACGAGCGCGACCGCCTCCGCGCGACTCATCCCCACAGCACTCATCAAGTCCCTCCACCGGGTCACCCTAGCGGGACGCATGATCGCCCGGACAGCTCCTAAGGGACGGGCGGCTTCGGAACATGTCGATTGCCATGCCAGTCCGGAGCCTCCCGTCCCCGCTCAACCACCGGGCAATCAGGCGGCCCGCACCGAACGCTGGCGCGGTCCCAGGGCCAGCGGACACAGTCGCTCCGGATCACCAGTCCAACGCACCTTCGGTGTCTCAAGGCTGCTGCGTCGGTCGGTTACGAGCCGGTCATTTCCCGACGCCGTGGGCGAGGAGGCTCTTGGCGGTCTCCGCGATGGTGTCCTCGATGGGACGGGCCCGCCAGCCGAGAAGCCGCTCCGCCTTGGCGCTTGTGGCGTCGAGATCCCGGCCGAGCTGGTGCCTGAGCAGTCGCAGTTCCGGGTTCACGGTGCCCAGCACTCGCGCGAGCCACACGGGCAGTTCGCGGTCCGGGGCCTTGGCGGCGCGTTCTCCCAGGCGGTCACGGAGAATGCGCGCGATCTCGACGATCCGCAGGCTGTGCCCGGCGGTTGCGAGGAAGCGCTCGCCGGCGGCCGCCGGATCGGTCATCGCGCGCAGGTGCAGATCCGCGACGTCGCGCACGTCGACGAAGCCCATCCCGAAGGGAGGGCAGGCAGGCACCCGTCCCTCGATCATTCTGCGCACTATGCGCAGGGAGGGCGGGTCGTCGGGGCCGAGCAGTGGTCCGAGGACGCCCACGGGATGAACCACTGCCAGTTCCAGACCACCGCCTTCGTCCGCGACGAACTGCCAGGCGGCGTGCTCGGCGAGTGTCTTGGAGCGCTGGTAGGGCGGGATGTCGCTGTCGACGTTGGTCCAGTCCTCCTCGGTGAACGGGGTCGAGCGAGGTGGGTGCCCGATCCCGATGGCGCCGAAGGCGCTCGTCAGGACGACCCGGCGCACGCCGGCGTCGCGGGCGGCGCGCAGCACCCGCAGGACGCCTTCTCGTGCCGGGATCACCAGCTCGTCGTCGGTCGCCGGGGTGCGGCGCAGGGTCGGCGAGGCGACGTGGAGGACGAAGTCGCAGCCGGTGACGGCGTCGTCCCAGCCCTCGGCGTGTTCGAGGTCGGCGCGTACGACCGTCAGACGGTCGTCGTCGAACGGTGTGGCCGCGTGGAGCCACGAGCGCAGAGCCGGTGCGCGGCGCAGGTCTCGGACGGTGGTGCGGACGGTGTGCCCGGCGTCGAGCAGGGTCAGGACGCACCAGCTCCCGATAAATCCTGTCCCTCCGGTGACCAGTACCTGTGCCATCTCTGTGCCCTCAGCTCGGGATCCGGATATCAAGGGGTGCCTCTCGGTATGGCGGTTCATGCGAGAGCCATGCCGGGAACGCGCTTGCGGATGGCCTCCATCTCGGCCTCGTCGGATACGCCCTGCCAGTCGTGGCGGGGGGTGTATGGGGCCTCCAGGGCGCGCACTTCCTCGTCGGTGAGCGCGATGTCGAGAGAGGCCACTGCCTCGTCGATCTGCCGGATTGAGCCGGCGCCGACCAGGGGTGCGGTGACGACCGGCTGGCGGCGCAGCCAGGCGAGTGCGACCTGTGCGCGGCTGACGCCGTGCGCGTCCGCGACCTGTCCGACCGCGTTGATGATGGCGTGGTTGGACGCCTCCTGCTCGGGCGAGTAGAGGGTGTCCGCGTACGCTCCGTCCGTCTCGGAGCGCGCCGTCGAGCGGGCATCGTCCCACGCGCGGGCGAGACGGCCGCGGGCCAGCGGCGACCAGATGATCGTGCCGACGCCCTCGTCCAGGCACAGCGGGATCATCTCCCGCTCCTCCTCGCGGGCGAGCAGGTTGTAGTGGTCCTGCATCGACACGAACCGTGCCCAGCCGTGCTGCCTCTGCAGGTGCAGCGCCTTCGCGAACTCCCAGGCGTGCATGGACGAGGCGCCGAGGTAGCGGACCTTGCCGGCCTTCACAAGGTCGCTGAGTGCCTCCAGCGTCTCCTCCCACGGGGTAGCGTGGTCGTTGCGGTGGATCTGGTAGAGGTCGATGTAGTCCGTGCCGAGGCGGCGCAGCGAGTGGTCGACCTCGGTCATGATCGCCTTGCGTGACAGGCCGCGGCCGTTCGGGCCTAGCCGCATCGGGTGGCGCAGCTTCGTGGCGATCACCACGGCATCGCGGTCGGCGAAGTCCTTGAGCGCGCGGCCGAGGATCTCCTCGCTGGAGCCGTTGGAGTACATGTTCGCGGTGTCGAAGAAGTTGATCCCCGCCTCTAGCGCGTGCCTGATGAGCGGGCGCGCGTCCTCCTCGCCCTTAGACCAGACGGGATGCCCGCGGTCGGGTTCGCCGTAGGTCATCGCACCGATCGCGATCGGGGACACGTCGAGGCCGGTCGTGCCGAGCTTGATGTAATGCATGACGCTCCTTAAAGTATGCGGAGAGCTCTCCATATAACGTAGTGGAGAACTCTCCACTTAGCAACGTGAGGTCCCGTGGTCCGTTCAGACGCCCGTGAGAACAGGGCACGCATCCTCGCCGCAGCACGCGAAGCGCTCACCGCGGACGGCAGCACGTCGATGAACCAGATCGCCCAGCGCGCCGGAGTCGGCGCGGGCACCCTGTACCGCAACTTCCCCACACGCGAGGCGCTCGTCCTGGCCGTCAACCAGGACGAGGTGGCACGCATCACCGGCACCGTGCCCGACCTACTGGCCCAGATGCCGCCACTGGAAGCCCTCCGACACTGGACGATGGACCTCGTCGAGGCCATGCGGCGAAAGCACGGCCTCGGCGACGCACTCACCCCGGGCGTACACCAGGCGATCAGCGAGCAGAGCTACGGGCCGGTCATCGCCGCGATCACAGAACTCCTCGACGCCGGCAAGAAGGACGGAAGCATCCGTGTGGACGCCGCACCTGGGGACTTCCTCCAGCTGACCGGCGCGTTGTGGCGTGCCGCGTCCAGCCCCGTGGACCGGGCCCCCCACATGCTCGCGCTCATCCTCGACGGACTCCGCACGCACCGGTAATGGAGGGCCTCACGGCTGCAGGGGTGCGCTGCCGTGTCGGCCGGCGATGTCGGGGAAGTTCGGGACGCCGAGGTCCACGGCGGTGTTGCGGCGGGCTTGTTCGGCATCCAACTGGGCGAGCTTGTCCAGTGCACCCGCACCGGCTTGTCCGCGATCGCCATCCACCGCATAAAGTCCCGAGCATCCACCCGCTCCACGCGATCCCGCCGGATCTCCCAGACCGCCAGGAACCGCCACCACCTCAACAGATCCATACCGTAGGACCGGATCGTCGACGACGGCTTCGCCTGAGCCTGCAGCTCAGCAAAGAACGCGTCTACCGGTTCAACCACCGAGCGACTGTCATCCACCAACTGGTACGGCATCCACGGGTCGGCGGTCTCCACCATTCGGCCTACCTGCGGCAGCACGAACCCCGTCAGCTCTCTCTGCGAAGCACCATGTCCGAGCACGGCCCGGAAGGTAGCAGAGTCAGCTTCTGACCTGCTGGTTTACGGTCACTGGTTCAGTCAACGGGACGGTGCCAGTTCACGTGGTCAGCGCGGCCGAGGACCACTTGGCGCGCTTTCACCAGTACCACGTGGAGGATATGGCTTCTCTGGGGCAGCACCCGTAGCGCGAGGCAGACTCGTCCGGTCTTGCGCAGCTCAGCGTCTGTTTCGTGGACGCTAGCAGGTGCAACACATGCAGTGGTAACACCAGGACCCTGCCGGGCCGCCCGTGTCTGCGGGCGGCCCGGCAAGATCCTCGGTCGAACACGTTATGCCGTGTGCCCACCAGGATCGGCGGCGGCCGGGCTCGGGGAACGGTCCGGTGCGGGTACGGCCGGGGCGCCGTCGCCGTGTGCCGTGGCTGTCCGGGGCTGCGGTCGTACCAGGATCAGGACGATCAGTCCGCCGAGCGTCGCCGCCGTCGCCGACAGCAGGAACACCCGGTCCAGGCCTGCCGCGAAGGCCTGGTGCACCAGGTGGCGTGCCGCGTCGCGGTGTGCGGGCGGTGCCGCCTGGATCAGGTGCAGCTTGGCGCCGGCGTCCGACGCGCGATCCACGTACGCCTGCTGAGCTTGCGGGGCCACGTTCTGCTGCGGCCCCGCAAGCGAACGGGCACGGGATCTTGTGTACCGGCCGGGTCACTCGATGAAGCGCAGGACTTCGCCGCCGAAGTCCTCGGGGTGCTGGAAGAGGAAGGCGTGACCGGCGTCTCCGTAGATGACGGTCTTGGAGTTGGGGACGGCCTGGGCCATGGCGTACGTCTGGTACACGTGTTCCATCGCGTCGTGGGCGCCGTTGGCGAACAGGGCCGGCACCGCGAGGTCGTCGAGGCGGCTCCAGGCGGAGTCGATGCCGCTGTTCCACCGGACGATGGCGTTCATCTGGGCCTCGCGCACAGGCGCCGGCACGTCCTGCCCGGAGTGGGCCAGGCGCCGGTCGATGCGGCGCAGGGAGTCCAGTCCCGCGCTCCGGCCGGTCTCGGTCTCGGGGTAGAAGAGGAAGAGGAAGTCTTCGTAGTCGTTCTTCTCACGCAGGGCGTGCTCGGGGACCCTCGGGTCCGGGCCCGGGTTGCCGGGCACGCCGCCGGGGCCGCTGCCCGCGACGACGAGTCGGCGTACCCGCTCAGGGCGTTCAAGGGCCAGGTCGAGTGCGACGAAACCGCCCATGGACCAGCCCAGCAGGTCCACCTTCTGCAGTCCGAGGGCGTCCAGGAAGGCCACTGCGACCTCGGTCATGCCGCGAACGGTGTCGGCCGGCTCTCCGCCGGAGTATCCGACACCGGCGCTGTCGAAGACGATCACGCGACGGTGGGCCGCGAGCACGTCGAGCAGGGCGGGGTCCCAGTGGTCGAGTGTGCCGCGAAAGCGGTTCAGGAGCAGCAGGGGCGCTGCGGTGGCCGGCCCGACCTCGCGGTAGGCGAGCGCTCCGTGCGGGGTGTCGACGTGCCGCGTCTCGGCCGAGTCGAACAGGTGGCTTGGCATTGATTTTTCCTTCAGGTACAGGGGAGTTGCCCGTCCAGGGGGCGGCAGAGTCGAAAGGTGGCGTTCTAGTCGTGGTCGGTGGCGAGGGCGACGTGCCGCCAAGCGTCCATGTCCTTGCTGAAGGCGTCCAGCTTGGCGTCGAAGGCTTGCAGGGTGTCGGCTCCGAGCGGGAGTCGTAGGGGCGGCTCGGGGGTGTCGGCCATCTCGACGATGGCGCGGGCGGCTTTGGCGGGGTCGCCGGGCTGGGTGTGGTTGAGGCTCGCGGCGGCTGTGCGCATCGCGCCGACGGTGGGTGCGTAGTCGTCGATGGTGTCGGGGCCGGTGTGCAGGTTGGCGGGGTCGAGGAAGTCGGTGCGGAAGAAGCCGGGTTCCACGAGGGTGACGTGGATGCCGAGGGGGGCCAGTTCGGTGTGGAGGGTCTCGGTGAAGCCTTCGACGGCGAACTTCGTGGAGGCATAGATGCCCCAGCCCGGCGCGGTGGCGAAGCCGACGATGGAGCTGATGTTGATGACGTGGCCGGAGCGCTGGCGGCGCAGTACGGGCAGTACGGCGCGTTGGACGGCGAGCGGGCCGAACACGTTGGTCTCGTACAGCGCGCGGACTGCGGCGTCGTCGGACTCTTCGACGGCTGCGAGCAGTCCGGTGCCGGCGTTGTTGACCAGGACGTCGATCCGGCCGAACCGTTCGACCGCCGCGTCGACGGCCGCCTGGATGCTCTGCGGGTCGGTCACGTCCAGCGCCACGGCAAGCAGCGCGTCGCCGGCGTCGGGGAACTGCTCGCGGACGGTGTCGGGCTTCCGCGCGGTCGCGACCACCTGGTGGCCGGCGGCGAGGGCGGCACGGGTGATCTCCAGGCCGAAGCCCCGGGACGATCCGGTGACGAACCAGGTACTCATTGTCTTCTCCAGCGTTCAGATGGTGGTGGGCAGGTCGAAGGCCGCGCGGTTTTGGGCGATGAAGGTCTCGACGTCGAGGGGGTCGCTGCCGCCGATCGTCTTGACCAGGTCGTTGGTGCCGGCGAAGACGCCGTTGCGGTAGTCGACGGCCACGGCGAGCAGGTGCTGGATGAGGTGGTCGGGGGCGCCGCGCCCGTGCAGGATGGCGGCGAACTCGTCGAGTTCGATGGGCACGTAGGTGACCTTCCGGTCCAGCGCCCGTGACATCTTCTCGGCGATCTCGTAGTGGTTGACCTCCTCGGCTCCGTACAGCGGGTAGATCTGGCCGGCGTGCGGGGCGGGGTCTTCCAGGATGGCCGCGATCACCTTGGCCTGGTCGCTTTCGGCGATGGGGGCGTGGCGTCCGTCGGCGAACGGCAGGCGTAGTTCGCCGGTTCCGTCGGCCCAGGTGTCGATCAGCCACTGGGCGAAGAAGGTCGGGCGGATGTGGGTGACGGGGACCGGGGAGCGGTCCAGGACGCGTTCGGCGACCCAGTGCTGGCGGGCCGCGTTGCTGGCGGTATGGCGGCGGGCGGAGACCTGCGACATGTTCACGATCGCCTGGACCCCGTTCTCCTCCGCCGCCTGGGCCACGTTCGCGGTGGCGTCCATCAGGCCGGGGCGGATCGGATAGGTGAAGTACAGGGCGTCGATGCCCTTGGTCGCCTCCGCCAGGGAGTCCAGGTCGAGGACGTCGCCTTCCGCGATGTCCGCTCCGAGGGCGGCGAGCCGCTCGGCGCGCGAGTCGAGGCCGCGGACGAGTGCGCGGACGCGGTGCCCGCGCTGGAGGAGGAGTTCGGTGGTGTGGCCGCCGGTCTTGCCGGTGGCCCCGATCACGAGGAGGGTGCGTTCCATGATGGTGATCTCCGTTTCTTGAGAGGGCGCTGGCGGGAATTCCAGCGTCAGACCTTCGAGCGGGTGTCGCAGAAGATGAGTGAGTCCGTGCGATGCCCGTCCGGCAGGAGGCTGTGATTGCGGCCCCGCCCCGAGTGGCCGCGGCCCTGTGGTCAGGGCGTGTGGCGGGGCCGGAGGGCGAGCAGCGCGGTGGCTGCGGCGATTCCGGCGCCGACCTGGACCCACCAGGCGTGGTCGAACCCGGCGGTCGTGGCCTGGGGGGTGAGGGCGACGAGCAGGGCCACGCCCACGGCGCTGCCGATCTGGCGGCTCATGTTGAGTACGGCGCTGCCGGTGGTGGCGCGTTCGGGTGCGAGGGTGCCGGCGGCGGCGAACAGCGGTGCCTGGGCCAGACCGCCGGCGAGGCCGACCAGGATCAGGCCCGGGAACATGCCGCCCCAGTAGTCGGGGGTGGTGTTCACGGCCGTGAGCCAGTAGACGGCGGCGAGGGCCATGGCCAGCGTGCCGGTCACGGCGGGGGCGGTGCGTCCGAAGCGGCGCTGGAGGGGTCCGGCGTTCATCGCGAAGGTGATCGAGGCCAGGGGCGCCGGGACGATGGAGACACCTGCGCGCAGCGGGCTGAAGTGCCACACCTCCTGCATGAACAGCGCGGTACTGAGCAGGACGATCGCGAAGCCGGCGGAGAACAGGAACAGGGCCACGCCGGCGGCGGTGAACACCCGGCCGGCGAACAGCTGCCTCTCGATCACCGGCGCCTTGGCGCGCAGGGTCCGCTCGACGGTCGCGGCCCCGGCCAGGACAGCGCCGGCGAACAGCGACACCGTGCGGATGTCGGTCCAGCCCCACCCCGGTCCCTGGACGGTGGCGAGCACCAGCAGGCTCACAGCCAGCAGCAACGCGAGGACGGAAGCCGCGTCCGGCACAGCGGCGCCCTTGGGTTGGCGAACCTCGGGCAGCAGCAGCGCACCGGCGACGAGGGTGGCGACGCCTATGGGAACGTTGATCAGGAAGATCCACCGCCAGTCGAGGGTGACGAGCAGACCTCCGACGGGCGGGCCCGCCGAGGCCGCGATCGCGCCCACGCCCGCCCACAGGCCGACCACCAGAGTGTGCTGGCGCTTGGGGAAGCTCGGGTAGAGCAGGCCGAGCGAGGTCGGCACGATCATCGCCGCGCCGACGGCCTGAAGAGCCCGGGCACCGACCAGCACACCGAGACTCGGCGCGGCGGCCGCGACGGCGGAGGTGAGAGTGAACAGCGCCACCCCGGACAGCAGCATTTTCCTGCGTCCCCAGTGGTCCGCGATCCGGCCGGCAGGGACGAGTACGGCGGCGAAGACGATCGCGTAGGCGGACAGCACCCAGGACGCGCTCGCCACGCTCGTGCCCGGGAACGACCGCCCGATCCCGTCGAGGGCCACGTTGACGACGAAGAAGTCGAGCTGCGCCATGAAGGCGACCGCACTCAGCACCGCCATGATGCTCCAGCGGCGCGGGTGACCCGCCTCGGCACCGGCCGGGGCGGGGCCGGTGTGCGGTGACGTCGCCACCGCCTGCGGTACAGCCTGTGTGTGCATCCCGTCCGCCTCCCAAGAGAATGGGCTTGGCAGCCCTTTTTGTGTCTGCACCCAGAAAACACCTCGCAGAATGGGCTGTCAAGCCCTTTTTTGCGGTATGATGGTCGCCATGACCACCACCAGCGCAGCGTCGGGACAGAAGCTGACCGCCAAGGGCCTGGCCACACGCGAACGCATCGTCAAGGCCGCGGCTGAGCTGATCTACGAACACGGCGCGCAGAACACCAACAACGAGCAGCTCCGGGAGGCCGCCGGGGTCAGCGGCTCGCAGCTGACGCGCCACTTCCCCACCAAGGAGTCCCTGGTGCGCGCGGTGCTCGCCTGGCAGGCCGACACCATCGTCGCCCGCCACCAGGCACCCGAGCTGGGCGAACTGGACAGCTTCGCTGCCCTGTACCGGTGGGCCGATTCCTACATCGCGTCGCAGGACATGGTGCGCGGCGGCTGCACATTCGGCTCGCTGGCCGCCGAGGTCGTCAAGGCTGAGCCCGCCCACCGGGACGCGGTGGCCGACGGCTTCGAGCGTTGGCAGGAACTGTTCAAGCGCGGCCTGAGCAAGATGCGCGAGCGCGGCGAACTGCGGACGGACGCCGACCCGGCCGCCCTCGCCCACCTGCTCACCGCCGCGTTCCAGGGCGGCGCCCTGCTGGACCAGGCGGCCGGCGACTCCACGCCTCTGCGCGACGCGCTGTACGGCGCACTGGACTACATCGAGTCGTTCGCCGTGCAGCGCGGACCGGACGACGGCCCAGCCGGTGGCCGGTGACTCCCGGCAGGTCCGGGCCGGTCTGCGATGGCGCCGTCTCGGGGCGGTGCTCATCCACGACGGCTGCTCGTTTTGGGATCCTGAGCGGCCGGACCTGCCATCGAGAGCCGGGCGTCGGGCCGGCTCAGCCTGGGTGCCCCGGTCAGTCACAACGGCCGGTGAAGAGGCGGGAGTTCGGCGCCGTCCCTGGTCAGTACAGGTACGTTTCCGCGTGAGGGTCGAAAGGTCGGCGCTATGCCTTTCATTCTGAACACCGATGAAGTCGAAGAACGCGATCGTGCCGAATTCGTCCACGAGGCGCTCGGCGCGACGATGGTGCCGATCGAACTGCACTGGCCCGGGCGTCACCGGTCAGTGGCCGCGCATGGCGTCGTCACGGACCTGGGCGACCTGACCATCTGCTCGGGACGGACCACCGCCCTGCGGGTGGAACGCACTACCGCCCTGGCCCGTGACTCGATGGAACCGAGCATTTTCATCAACGTCCAGCTCTCCGGGGCCAGCATGGTCGTCCAACACGACCGGGAAGCCGTGCTCCGACCCGGCGAACTGGTCATGTACGACTCCACGTCTCCCTACACACTGCTGAACGACACCGGCATGACCGGAAACTTCTTCCGAGTGCCGCATTCGGCGCTGGCGATGCCGCACGACATGATCCGCGCGGCGTGCGCGGTCAAGCTGAGCCCGGGGCACCCGGTGACCTCGCTGACCCACGACTATCTGCGCCGACTGGCCGCCGATCCCGCCCTGACCACTGCGGTGAACGCCGACCTCGTCGGTCACCCGAGCATCGAACTCATCCGCGCCGTGATCGCGACCCACCTGCGGGCCGACGAGTTAGCGGCCGAGCCCATGGCCGCCACCCTGCAGATGCGCATCCTCGAATACGCCCGCCGGCACCTCCACGACCCCGGCCTGTCCGCTGAGCAGATCGCAGCCGCGCACCACATCTCGGTGCGCTATCTGTACAAGGTGCTTGCCGCAAGCGGCATCAGTCTCGCGGACTGGATCCGCACCCGCCGCCTCGAAGCATGCAGGCAGGCCCTCGCCGACGACGCAGTCATGGCCATCGGTGCTGTCGCACGACGCCACGGTTTCTCCGACCCATCCAGCTTCAGCCGCGCATTCCGAGCCGAATACGGCATGTCCCCCAGCGAATGGCGAAAGCGCTGAACGGACCGTCAGCGGACCCGCGGGCCGTCGTGCGCGGCACCGCAAAGCCAGAGCCGAGGCGTCAGATCAGGTTCAGCTCGTCGAGGAAAGCGGCGGCGACAGAGGCATCACCGGTCACCTCGGTCCCCTCACGCCAGGGGATACGGGTGGTCGACCAGGCGAGGAAATCGAACGTGGACGACGTCACCTGAGCCGCCGGGGCCGGTGCGGTGGCGGGGTCCTCGACGCGGATCGTGTCCCCGACGCGGTGAAGGACGACACGGGTCGACGCCGGGCCCGTCAGAACCAGTGCCAACGGCGCGAGGAGCGAGCGGTGCAGGTTGCGCTGCATCTTCGGAATGGCGCCCAGCAGCCAGTGGACGGAGGGCTCCATCCGGTCCTCATCCATGGGCGGCACGTCGGCATCCAGCGGCCCGCGGGGACCGAGCAGGTCGAAGCGCAAGTGGGTCGCCAAGTCGAAGGAGAACATGTCCGGGATGGCGTGCAGCTCATAGACGCCGAGGTCGAGCAACTGCGCGGTGGACGATGCCAGCGGCTCGTCCTGGAGGCTGTCGAACACGGGGAAGGCCAGCTCCGACTGGACTCGAAGGAAGTCGACGGTCGCAGCGGGCGTCTGCTCCCTGGCGGCTCCGACCAGCACCTCGTTGAGCCGCTCGATCCCGAGCGGCGGATCCGGATACCGCAACGTCCCCTGCACGGCGGACACCAGCAGCGAGATGAGCTGTCCAGCGTGCGAGAACACGTCCTTGACCCGCCAGCCCTCAGCACCGCTGGGCCGGTTCCAGCCGACGTCGTCGAGAGTGCCGGCGACGAGAAGCAGATCCTGCGTCGCCAGGCGAAAGCCCTTCATACCCGCAACAGTCATGAGGGTCATCACTCCTTGGCGGGGCCGGAGCGCAGCGCGCACCAGCAGGGAATGTCGATCTGCGGCGGTTCATCGACCTATGGGCTGCCGTCTCGCCTACTCCGCGCGCCTTGCGTGGGCGGCTGCGAGGTCGGCACATCCGGGTGAAGGCACAACACCGTGTGCCCGGCCGGGTATTCGAGGCCGACGGTCACTGTGGTGTCTCATGCAGATCACATGCTAGGTGCCGGCCCGCGCAGCGCACTGTGCGAGAAGTGAACCCTGCTGTGCGTGCCGTGCACAGCAGGGGGCGCCAGCTCCCGCCGCGCCGTACGGGACTGACAAGGTGTTCGAAAGTGCTTGTCACGGTGAACGGCAACGTGGCGAACCGCGCGAGCGCACTCAAAGACCGATCAGATCGACGGCGTCTGTCATGTTGTCATCGCTGCGAACGGACAGGGAGAAGCGAGCATGCCCTCCATCACCACCTCCGACGGCCTCGACATCCACTACAAGGACTGGGGCTCCGGCCGGCCCATCGTGTTCTGCCACGGTTGGCCGCTCTCGTCGGACGACTGGGACCCCCAACTGCTGTTCTTCCTCAACGAGGGCTTTCGCGTGGTTGCCGCCGACCGCCGCGGCCACGGCCGCTCCACCCAGACCGACAGCGGTCACGACATGGACCACTACGCCGACGACCTGGCCGCGGTGGTCGACCATCTCGACCTGCGCGACGCGGTGTTCGTCGGCCACTCCACCGGCGGTGGTGAGGTCGCACACTACTTGGCCCGACACGGCCAGGACCGGGCTGCCAAGGCCGCGCTGATCGCAGCTGTTCCGCCGCTGATGGTCCAGACCGACGCCAACCCCGGCGGACTGCCCAAGTCGGTCTTCGACGACCTGCAAGCGCAGCTTGCGGCGAACCGCTCAGTCTTCTACCGTGCGCTGGCCGCCGGCCCGTTCTACGGGTTCAACCGTCCGGGACGCGAGCCCGACGAGGCGATCGTCGACAACTGGTGGCGGCAGGGCATGATGGGCAGCGCCAAGGCCCACTACGACGGCATCGTGGCCTTCTCCCAGACGGACTTCACCGACGACCTCACGAAGATCACGGTGCCCGTCCTCGTCATGCACGGCGACGACGACCAGATCGTGCCTATCGATGACTCGGCGCACCTGTCGTCCAAGTTGCTGCCCAACGGGATTCTCAAGGTTTATCCGGGCTTCCCGCACGGCATGCCGACCACCGAGGCACCAACGATCAACGCGGATCTGCTGGAGTTCATCCGCTCCTGACCTCCGCAATGACGTGCCCGCAGTAACGGGAGGGACGGTTCACGGATGCACGCGCTACCTGTCGAGCGCGCGCCGTCCGGCCGGGCAGAAGGTCTCCGACGCGACGATCACCACGACGGTGCCGCTGATGGCCGCCACTGCGCTGGTGGTGGTCGCCTCCCGGGTCCCCAAGCTCGGCGACAGCCTCGCCGATGTCGCCGCAGTCGTCCCGTTCTACGTCGTCTTCCTGTCGGTATTCGAGGGTTGCAGTATTCGCCGTAGAGCGAGCAGTTCCGTACCCGACTCGGTCACGTCAACGGTGACGAGGTGTAGAGCTCTCGCTGAACGGGCGCTGTCGGCGCGAAGACGCCGGAGCAAGAAGACGGCCTCTTGCGGTGAACCCGCGCCGGCCGCCCGCGCTCCGGTGCGGGCTTTCGCCCTCTGTCACCGCGCGGTACGGCCCCTTCCCGGCAGCAGCAGTCCCGCGCGGCGGAAGGCTCACCCGCCGCTGCGAGGTTCACGGCGCCGGTACGGCACCGATCTGCTGCATCACCCCGAAGAGGTCGGGCTGGCCCCGTTCGCCGACGATCCGGCCGCCGGCCAGGTAGTAGAAGTTCATGGCCTGCACCGAGATCTTGTTGCCGCTCGCCGGGATCCCGAAGAATTCACCGTCGTGGGTTCCCCGCATGGTGAACCGCGCGGCCACAGTGTCGCCTTCGGTGACCGTCTCCTCCAGTGTCCACTGGACGTCGGGGAAGGCGCTGCGCATCATCCCGATGACTTCCAAGTACCCATCGGGCCCGCGCAGTGGTTCCGGGTGGCTTGGCGCGTGGAACACCGCGTCCGGAGAAATGACCTCGCGGGCGAGATCCTCGTTGGCCGTGTTGATGAACTCGACGAAACGGTTCATCACTGACTCGGTGGACTGCGATGGCATCTTGCTGTGCCTCTCCGGAGACGTTTGGGCGGGTACCGGCGAGCGTAACATCGAATCGATGTTCACATCGATTCGATGTTCGCGTGCGAAGATGGACTCATGCTGGAACTCGCGATACTCGGCTTCCTCGCCGAGGGACCCCTGCCCGGACACGAGCTGCGCCGCCGCGTCTCACAACTGACCGGCTATACGCGGCCGGTCAGTGACGGCAGCCTGTATCCGGCGATCAATCGTCTGACCAGGGCGGGCTTGATCGAGCGGCGCGCCGACCCGGCCGCGGGGGCGGCCCGGTACGTGCTCAGCCCGACCGCGGCCGGACGGGCCGACATGCTTCAGCGCCTGCGCAAGCCTGCCGACCACGAGATCACCGACTTCACCCGGTTCTACGTCGTCCTGGCCTTCCTCTCCCACCTGCCCGACGTGGCCGAACAGCACGCGGTGCTGCGCAGACGGCTGGAGTTCCTGGAGGAACCGGCGAGCTTCTTCTACGACAATGAGCGGCCCCTGCGTGCCGAGGAGGTCGCCGACCCCTACCGGCGGGGCATGCTGCTCACCGCCCGCGCGACCAGCCGCGCCGAACGGACCTGGCTGCGCGAGGCCCTCGGGGAGAAGGCGCCCGCATTCGACACCGCATGCACCGACAGCGATCCGCATGCGCCCGCCGCTCCCGCGAGCTGACTGTCCACGGAGGTACCCCCATGCTCGCTTCCTGGTATGACAACCAGGGCCCCGCCGCCGATGTCCTGCACGTCGGTGAACTCCCTGATCCCGTCCCCGGCCCCGGCGAGGTCCGCGTCCGCGTCACCGTCTCGGGCGTCAACCCCGGCGACACCAAGAAGCGGCGCGGCTGGCTCGGCTCGTCCATGCCCTTCCCGCGGGTGATCCCGCACAGCGACGGCGCCGGAGTCATCGACGCCGTGGGCGCCCAAGTCGACGCCCGCCGCGTCGGACAGCGGGTCTGGGTATACGGCGCCCAGTCCTACCGCCCCTTCGGCACAGCCGCCCAGTACACCGTCGTACCCGACCACCAAGCCGTACCTCTGCCAGATCATCTGAGTGATGAGCTGGGGGCGAGCCTCGGCATCCCCGGCATCACCGGCCACCGCACCGTCTTCGCCGACGGCCCGGTCGACGGCCAACTGGTCCTGGTCCACGGAGTTCTCGGCGGCGTCGGCTCCCTGGCCGCCCAGCTCGCACACTGGGCCGGCGCGACTGTGATCGCGACCGTTCGCCGAACCGCGGACCTCGACCGCGTCGACCCGGCCGTCGTCTCCCACGCCGTCGCCCTGGATACCGGCGAGCCCGCCGCGGCCATCCGCTCGTACGCGCCGCGGGGCGTCGACCGGATCATCGAGGTCGCGCTGTCCGACAACGCCGATCTCGACAACGCCGTCGCCGCCAACAACGCCGTCATCGCCGCCTACGCCACCCGCACGGACCGCACCGAGATCCCCTTCTGGCCGCTGCTGTTCAACAACGTCACTCTGCGGCTGCTCGGCAGCGACGACTTCCCCGCCGAGGCCAAACGCCAGGCCGCCCGCGACCTCACCTCCGCCGCCGCCGTCGGCGCCCTCACCGTCGCCGTCGGCGACCGTCACCCGTTGGACGACATCGCCAAGGCCCACGGCCACGTCGACGCTGGCGGTGGCCACGGCCGCATCCTGCTCACCATCCCCCAGTGTGCGACATCCCGTGAGTTCCCCTGAGCCCCGCTGATTCTCTGGGCCTGTGGCCGGGGGGTTCTTCCTCCTTCGTGTGCTCTGCTGGCCCGTGACGTAACTTCAGGATTCCTGAAGCGTCTCATGTCGTCCGACCGATCCGCAGTCGGGCCGAAGGCGAGGAGGCTCGGGTTGGCGGCGCTGGCAGTCGTACGGGACCTGCGTGAGCACTGGGCGCCCGCGTCGGCGGAGGAACTGGAGCGGTTCCTCCGCCGACGCGGGCCTCGGCAGGGCTGGCGGACGGCACCATCCGCGGGGACGTCGGTCACCTGGATCAGATCAGGTCCTGGTTCGGCCGGCCGCTGTGGGACATGGAGCCCGCTGACGCGGACGTGTACTTCGGGAAGGTGCTGCGGCACTCGCCCAGCGGCACCCGGCTGGGCCGGTCGCAGGCGTTGAGCACGTACTTCATGTTCCTGGAGCTGCGGCACAAGGTCGAGATCCATCGGATGACGGGCCGGGTGGTCGAGTGCCCGATCGACGAGATGAACCGGCCGCGCGGGGCCAAGGATGCCCAGTTGCGGATCCCGCCGAGTGAGCCGGAGATCGGGACGCTGTTCACGGGCTGGGGCGGCGAGCTGGCGACCTGCCGGAAGTTCGCCCCGACCGCCCGAAACTACACCGCCTCGAAGCTGATGTCCCAGGTCGGCCTGCGGGTGAGCGAGGCATGCGGGCTCGACCTGGACGACATCAAGTGGGAGGTGGGCCGATTCGGCAAGCTCCACGTCCGCCACGGCAAGGGCGCCCGCGGCTCGGGGCCGCGCGAGCGGATGGTGCCGCTGATCAACGGTGCCGACCGGACGCTGCGGTGGTTCATCGAGGACGTGTGGGGCCAGTTCGACGACGATCACGCCAGGCCCGGCGCCCCGCTGTTCCCGAGCGAGCGGAAGAACACCGACGGTTCCGCCCGCCGGGTCGGTGACGACGCCCTTCGCAACGGTCTCGACAACGCCGTCGAGGCTCATCTGCCGGGCTGGACGGACAAGTTGACGCCGCACGTCCTGCGGCATTTCTGCGCGTCCCAACTCTATGGGAATGGGCTGGACTTGCTCGCGATCCAGGAGGTTTTGGGGCATTCCTGGATCGCCACCACCATGCGGTATATCCACGTGCAGCACCGGGTCGAGGACGCCTGGATCGCCGGAATGGAACGGGCCGCGAAGCGGCTGGAAGGACTGGCCCGATGAGGTGGAACCTGCGGCTGACCGCCGCGAACAAGGGTATCTGGAAGGCGTCAGAGCTCCAGCGGAGCCTGGCCGAGCACGGCCTGGTGATCTCGGCCGGGAAGATGTCCGGACTGTGGTCAGGCCAGCCGGTCTCCCTCAAACTGGACGACCTGGACGTTATCTGCGTGGTCCTCGGCTGCGAGATCAAAGACCTGCTGATCCCCGAACCGGAGAAGGTCCGCCGCCCTGGCCAGGCAGAGGAGACGGAACGGGCCGCGGTCGGTGCGGGAACCGCCGCACCGAAGGTGATCCCCAAGCGCCGGGACGGCCGGTCGCTGCCGCCGGAGTGATCCAATGGCACGGTTCCCGAAGGGCTATGTCAAGCCCATCGACTCCTGCGACAGCTGCCTGGCCTGGGGAAACTTCAGCGGCCCCCTCTGCCCCACCTGCTACATGTTCGGTCGCGGCCACGACGCGGCCGCATGCACCGGCTGCCGCCGCGTCCAGCCGCTGAAGTGGAACTACTGCCGCCTGTGCTGGTGCCAGGCCCGCCTCAGTGCGAAGGCTGTCGTCGGCCAGCCCACGGACGAGGCGGACGTGCGGGACCGGCTCGCCGCCGTCCGGCATCACCAACTGTTCTTCGTCGGGATGCACTACCGCAGGAGACCGACCCCCGCGGCTCGGACGCGAGGAGGACGGCGGGGAGCCCCGCGCAAGCCGCCTCCTGCACCGGTCTGGCGCCCGGATCCGGGGTGGCGGCAGCTACCGCTGTTCGCACAGATCCCCCGTGACTACAGCCGGCTCGCCCTGGCCGACGTCGACCTGGCCAGCCCGTGGCTGGCCTGGGCAAAGTACCTCGCTCACCGGCTCTCCGAGACCCGCGGCTGGGGACGCAACATCCGCTTCGCCGTCAACCGCGGCCTGGCCCTCGTCCTCACCGGTCACGTCGAGGGCGACGTCATCCGGCACACGGCGATCTTCGCTCCGCTGCGGGCCCTGGACCTGCCGGTCGGCCACATCGTCACGGTCCTGGACGAGATGGGGATCTTCGAGGACGACAGCGAACCCTCCTTCGAACGCTGGCTCGCCGAGAGGCTGGAGGGTCTCGCGCCCGGCATCCGCTCGGAGGCCGAGCGCTGGACCCGCGTCCTGCGTGACGGCGGCCCCCGCAGCCTCCCACGACGGGAAGGCACGGTCTGGCTCTACCTCAACCGAGTCCGCCCGGCCCTGCTGGAATGGTCGAACCGTTCCTAGAGACTGAGCGGGAGTGAGTCCTGTTGCCAGGACTCGTGCTCAGCCGAACGCCCCGGACGGTGTTGGGCGTTCTGGTCGACCGCGTTCGCTCCGCGTCCGGCGCCGACGGATCGTGTCCGTGGTCCGGGGATGCGGGGGCGGTTTCCCTCACGCTCCGGGGTGCCCGCTCCGGCCTGGACGGTCCGATGCCCATGCACATCGCTCTGGTGTGCACGGGGCGGTGCCGTCCGTCGCCGGACCGGGTGTCCCAGGGCGCGTCGTCCGATCGCCACGGCTGCCGCGTCGTGGCGGGTGGTCTTCCTGGTCTTGGTGATGAGGGGTTTCTGCCAGTGTTGGGCACCCCACCGGGACGTGTAGGCGGGGTCGACGGCGATGACGGGGATGCCGGGTTCGGCCGCCATGGACACCAGCCGGGCCCGCAGCCTGGCTACCGGCATGCCGGAGATCAGCTTGCGGAACTTCTTGCGGCGGCCGTGCTTCTCACGGGTCTTCTCCGCCTGAAAGTCGAGGTCCTCGACCGCGATCGCCAGGCTGTGGCGCCTGGCCCAGTGCAGCAGGCGGATCAGGGCATGCCGGACCTGCGCGTCACGATGAGAAGCCGTGCCGGTCAGCTCGTGGGCGAAGCGCAGTGGTTGGCCGGTGGGGTTGCCGTGCGCGTCAAGGCGCCAGGCCGCCAGATGATCGGCATTGGTGTCCACGCCGATCAGGCCGTTCGCGCGGGCCGCCTCCAGCGGCACCGTCGAGGTGGGTGGGATGGTCCAGGACGCGGTCAGGTACCAGCGGCCGCGCTGCACGTCTTCGTGGATGCGGTAGGCCACGGCCCGGTGGGCGGTGACGCGGTCGGCCCACTGCTCGGCCCGGTGCGCGAACGACACCTTCCCGGCGAGGACGTACCGGCCGTGCGGCGCGTTGGCCAGATGCGCCAGCGGTGCGGGGAGCTTGAGGGAGACCTCGCCGTCGGGCGTGACGCGGATGGTCTCGTTGCCGTGGCGCTTGCCGGACTCGCCGTCGGCCTCAAGGAACCGGCGTTCGGCGTGCCACCGGTGCCGCCACTGCTCGTGGGTGAGGTGGGCGGTCTCCAGTTGGTGGCGGGTCTTCAGCAGTCGCTTGCCGCCGCGCACCACGTGCACGACCCCGGCCTGCCAGTCGGCCTGCGCCGAGCGGAGCCGGTCTTCGAGGACGTGCAGGCGGCGTGACTTGGCGAACCACTCCTGCCTGCTGTGATATCCGCCAGGAGCTCGTTTGGACCCCTTCTCGCCGATCGGCAGGGACAGCCGATGCCTGATGGTGCGCACCCCCGCCTGGAGGCTGTGGATGTGCGCGAGCCGGCCGCGGCGGGCGAGGGCCCACTGGTCGTGGGTGGCCTTCGTGATGGACCCGGCCCAGCGCGAGGAGGACTCCCCAGTCAGGACACGCTTGTGCTGTGCCCACTGCTCGCTGTCGTGCTGCAGCCCGGCCGCACACCGCGCCTTCAGATCACGGGAAGCCAGTGTGCCGAGAAGGTCGCCGACCATGCCGAGCACTTTCTCGTCCCCGGCGGTCAGGCCCTTGAGCCGGGTACGGACCGCGACGCCCGAGGGGCCGGGCACCACGAACGACGCCACCATCTCCCGCAGTCCACCCACCCCATGTCACCCCCGGTCCGGCATCGCAGAACTCCGTCACCACACCCAACGACCACCATCGCCGAAGGTCACGCATTCGATGCGAGAACTCCCGTTCCCCACCGGCGCAAGTGCGCCTGCCACCGCCGGGAGGCTCACTCCCGTGTGCCAGAACGCACTCAAATGCCGTCAACCCCCACCTGTTCACAACCCCACCGACCACCTGCGGGAGGTGACCCGCGACGACGTCCTCACCTACATCAAGACCCTGCAGGGCCACCAGCGCCACGACCAACTCGTCGCCCTGCGCTCGCTGTTCACATGGGCCAAGCGGAACGGACTGATCTTCCGCAACCCCACCAGTCGGATCAAGGTCGGGCAATACGAGTACGCCGTGCTGCAACCGCTCGATACAAAGCAGGTCGACCGCTCCGTCGCGGCGGCCACCACCCCGGCGACGCGGCTCATCCTCGCCCTCGCTGCGGTGCACGCCGCCCGGGTCGCCCAGATCGGCACGCTCATGCTCGACGACGTCGACCTCGGCAACCGTCGGCTGACCATCGCCGGACGTGTCCGCCCGCTCGACGACCTCACCCCGAAGCTGCTGCTGGACTGGCTGGAGCACCGGCGAAGCCGATGGCCGAACACCGCGAACCTCCACCTACTGATCAACAACCAGACCGCCACCAAGACCAGCCGCGCCAGCAACCACTGGATCAGCGCCGCGATGCGCGGGCAGGACGCGACATTGGAGCGGCTCCGCGTCGACCGGCAACTCGAAGAGGCCCTGACCCACGGACCCGATCCCCTCCATCTCGCCGAGGTGTTCGGGCTCGACGACAAGACCGCGATGCGCTACGCGGACTCCGCACGGGCCCTGCTGGAGCAGGGCGCTGAACAGCAGCTTCGATGAAACCTGCTCGACCGGGACGCGCCATGAAGGGAATCATGGGCGAGTGACATCGACCGAAGCAGCAGCACTCGCCCTGCAGGACCATGCCGCCCTCTGGAGCATGGGCGAGATCCCTGCGACCGATGTCGTCACTTGCGCCTGTAATGCGCTCGTCGCCGGCCTCGACAGTCCCGCCCTGCGGATGCTGGCCGCGTGCACACGCGCGGAGGCGGATTACGACGTCCCCGATCTCCTTCCCCCAGCACTCGACGAACTGGGCCTCATCTTCTACCCAGTGGGCAGCGTTGCCGGACAGGAAGCCGTCGCACGAGCACTTGCCGCCCGGATGCTGGCTGGCGAGCTGACGCCACGCGAGCTGGTCTTCCGGATCCACCAGCGCTTCGGGCACGCGCTGCCCTTGGCCGAACGACTCGCCAACCTGGACGACGAGTACGACATCCTCGAATACGGCGACAGGACACCGGCACAGGTCGACGCCGACGTCTTGGCCGAAGCTCTTCGGCTCACTCAGCATCCTCGTGTTACCCCCGAACCCACGGATCCACTGACCTGAAGCACGCCGGTGGACCCGTGGGTTCGCACTGAAGAAACTTCGGTTCCCGTGAACCCACGGGGCTCTACGGCCTCGGTACAGCGGTTAACGCTAAGCGGGTGATCTTGTTCAGGCCGGATTTCTGAGGCCGGTGACGCGGTTCTCGTACTCGCGCCGGGCTTTGCGCTGGGCAGGGACGGCAGGGACACCCTGGCCGCCATCGAGCGGTTGGCAGCGGGCGAGGAGCTGGCGGTGGACCGCTGGCACGGCCGTGATGCGCCGGGTGTAGCCCTGGCCGCGCCGTACGGTCACCCCTTGGTCGAGCGCGGCCCGCTCGGCGGGCTCCAGGTCGGCCGCGCGGAGGAAGTCCGCGACCTTGCCCGGCATGTCGAGGGTGACCGGCAGCTCCAGGGCGGGGGTGCCCTCTTGCGCGATGCCGTTGTGGTCGGGCATGAGGTCGGCGACCGCCGTGCGAATCGCGCCGCGGCTGACGCCGTGGTCGCGGGCGAGGGCAGCAATCGAGCGGCGCTCCATGTATGCGGTGCGGACGGTGTCGGTCTTGTCGGTCGCCACGGCGGGCCGACGGCCGCCCTTGCTGCCCTTGGCCTCGGCGGCGCGTAGTCCGTCGGAGGTCAGCTCACGCTGGAGGTCACGCTGGAGTTCGCCGGCGGCGGCGAGGGTCTGCACCATGAACTTCACGGTGGACAGCAGCTCCCCGGTGCGCGGGTGACGGGCGGTGAGGTCCATCGCGGAGAACGCGCCGTCGTGGATGCGCAGCGCCACCTGGTCGCGGTGGAGGACGTCGAGCACGTCGAGGATGTGCCCGGTGCCGCGTACGAGGCGGAACATCTCGGAAATGTGCACGGTATCGCCCGGCCGCGCGTACGCGAGCAGCTCGCCGAACTTCGGCCGCTGGAGCGGGTGGAGGCGGCTGGAGGTGCCCGGGTCCTCCTCGAAGACGACCGGGTCCTCGATCCCGGCCTCGTCCAGGACGAGGTTCTGCCGGGCGGTGGACTGCTGGTCGGTCGAGACCCACTTGTAGACCAGGTTCGCCACCGAGGGGCCCCTTCCGTACGGAGGATCGGACCCTACCTGTCGTCAAACGATCGTTTGACGACAGGCCCCCGGAATAGACCCGTCCCAGTCGGGCCGAGCCGAGCCGAGCCGGCAAATCCTAAGTGCCAGGCGCAGGGCAGTGGCGCGCTGATTTTGATAAGGCAGGTTGATAAGTTAGGTTGATTACATGAGTGAGGAGCTGGATGCCGGTGAGATCGCCACCGCCCTGCTGGCCAGTGTCGGTGCGCTGCTGAGGCGTGTGCGTCAGGTGCGGGTCGAGGGCGAGCTCGCAATGCCCGAGCGTGTCGCCTTGTCCCACTTGGACCGTATCGGCCCGACAACGTCCGCGGAGCTGGCCCGGCAGGAGCAGATCACCGCGCAGGCGATGGGGGCCACACTCGGCGGTCTCCAAGCGCGCGGACTGGTCGAGCGCGGCGCCGATCCGCGGGACGGCAGGCGCGTGCTGCTGTCGCTGACCGACGCAGGTAGACAGGCGCTGGCGGACAAGCGCAGTGCCCGCACCGAGCAGGTCGCGCAGGCCCTTGCGGACGGCTTCACGCCGTGGGAGCTGGAACAGCTCGCGGTGGCCGCGCCGCTGCTCGATCGGCTGGCACAAAGGATCTGATCCTTGACCGAATGGGAAGCGGGCCGGTCGTCGCGCTCTTCCAGAACTGGCATCCAGTCCCAGTACGAGAAGGAGAGGCAGGGGCCGCCGTGGCCAAGGCAACCGCAGGGGATCGCATCGATCCGAAAGTCATGAAAGTTGCCGTCGCGCTCATTGTGGGCTCGTTGGCCGTGGTTTTCGACACCACGATCGTCAGCGTGGCGCTGCAGACCCTCTCGCAGGAGCTGCACGTGCCGATCTCCACGATCCAGTGGGTGAGCACCGGCTACCTGCTGGCGCTCGGCGTGTCCATCCCGCTGGCGGGCTGGGCACAGTCCCGCTTCGGCGGCAGGCGGGTGTGGGTGTTCGCGCTGGCGGTGTTCCTCGTCGGCTCGGTCCTGTGCAGTGTGGCCTGGAATGCCGGGAGCCTCATCGTTTTCCGGGTCATCGAGGGGCTCGGCGGGGGACTCATGCTCCCTCTGTTCTCAACGCTGATCATGCAGGCGGCAGCGGGCAAGGCTCTGGGGCGCACGATGTCGATCGTGACCCTGCCGTTCGTGGTAGGACCGATCGCGGGCCCGGTGATCGGCGGCATCCTGTTGAACTGGCTCGATTGGCGGTGGCTGTTCTGGGTGAACGTCCCCTTCTGCGCAGTCGGATTCGTCCTCGCCTGGCGGATGCTGGACCCGGACGCCACCGACGCGCGGCCGCGCTTTGACACCCTCGGCTGGCTCCTGCTCTCACCCAGCCTGGTCGCGTTCCTGTTCGGACTGGCCAACTCCTCGAAGGGCGGCGGCTTCGGTCGAACGGACTCGTTCGCGCCGCTGTTGGCCGGCGCCCTCCTGCTGCTGGTCTTCGCCCTGTATGCGGTCCGTCGTTCCGGCGACGCCCTGGTCGATGTCCGGCTGCTTGCGCACCGCCCGCTCGCCTCGGCGTCCGCGTCGATGTTCCTGTCAGGGGCCGCGCTCTACGGCAGCATGGCGCTGCTGCCGCTGTACTGGCAGCAGGTGCGCGGTGCCGACGCGCTCCAAGCCGGCCTGCTGGTCGCACCACTGGGCCTCGGCGCGCTCCTGAGCCGCCCGCTGGCCGGCGGACTCAGCGACAAGTTCGGGGCCAGATGGGTCGCCTTCACCGGATTCGCCATCGTGGGACTGTCCACCGTGCCCTTTGCCCTGGCCACGACCACGACGAACAAGTGGCTCCTGATGGCGGTGCTGGTGGTCCGCGGCTTCGGCCTCGCCGCCGTATCCATCCCCCTGCAAGCCGCCGCGTTCGTCGGCCTTCGGCGCGACCAGATACCGCACGCCGGCATCATCACCCGCATCACCCAACAGATCGGCGGGTCCTTCGGCGTCGCCGTGCTCGCCGTCATCCTGGACATCGCCCTGCGCCACCACACGGGGTCGGCGGCCCAGGCAGCCCACGCCTTCGACCAGGCGTTCTGGTGGGCAGCCGGCTTCACCGCTCTCTCACTCGTCCTGAGCCTGCTGCTGCCAGGCCGCACCCCGACGGAAACGCCCAAGAAGCCAGAGCCAGAAACCACCAAACCACCTCAGACCGTCTGACGTGCCAGTGAGGGACAGTCGACGTGTGCGGCGTCCGCACCCGTCGACCCCACCAGCACCGGCACCGGCCCGGACACCGAGACACGCCACCACACCGAATCGCATCTTCCTCAACGCGGCGAAACCGCAACCCACGATAAGACCCTCGACATGCTGGGAGCACCACCATGCCCATCCTCGGCCGACTTCTGAAGAACCGCAGGTCAGGTGATACCCACGCCGCGTGGAATCGCCCGAACCTCCACGGGCCAGAACTACTGGACCTCAGTAGCCGCAGCTTCGACCACCTCGGCACGATGCCGCCGGAGCACCACGCCAAGAACGCAGGCGGCCAGAACATTTCCCCCCACCTGGCCTGGAATCCACCGCCGACGGGCACCGCCCAGCTCCTGCTGGTCGTAGAGGACACCGACGTCCCCACCCCCAAACCCGCGGTCCACTGCGTCGTCCTGATCGACCCCGACGTACGCTCCCTCGCCCCCGGCGCCCTCGCCGCGAAAGAGCCAGCCCCCGGCGTCACGATACTGCGCTCCGTTATCGGACGCGGATACCAAGGACCCGCACCCATCAAGGGCCACGGCCCCCACCACTACACCTTCCAACTCTTCGCCCTTGCCACCCCACTGGGCGCGACCGCGGGCAAGACCGCACCGGACAGCGCAAGGCCCAGCGTCCTTCTACCCTCCATCACTGCGCCTGTCCTCGCCCGCGGCCGACTCATCGGCACCGTCGAACGCTGACCCCTCCTTCACGACGGCCTGCGACACGGCTCCCCGCAGTCACTCTGAGTTCTGGGGCCGCGCTCCGTGCGCCGCCGGTCAGACACTGCCCGTCACTTCTTGACCGCTCCCGTCGTCGTCCTCGTCCACCTCCGTCGCGTCCGGGTCGCACAGCGGGCGCAGGGCGCCGGCGGCCGGTGTCGAGGCGGTGAAGCTGTAGCGGCCCAGCAGGTTCAGGTTGCGGTGCTTGAGCGGGGACAGGCGGGCGATGTCCTCGTCTCGGATCTTGTGGCCCTCGGCGCGGAGCTTTTCCACGGCGGCGTCGATGTACTTCGTGGTCCAGAGCACAATGGCGTTGAGGACCAGGCCGAGCGCGCCGAGCTGGTCCTCCATCCCGTCGCGGTACGCCTGGTGGATGGTGCCGCGCTTGCCGTGGCACACGTCCCGCGCGAGCTTGTGGCGGGACTCCTGCACGGTGAGCTGGCGGTTCATCTGCCGCCGGTAGGTGTCGTCGACCGGGTCGACCACGCGCAGCAGGTGCTCGGTCTTGGCGATTCGCCCGTACTCTGCGAAGGCCGCGCCCAGCGAGGGTGGGCGCCCCCCCCGCGGCCGAACATGCGCAAGAGGTCGTAGGCGCGGACCTGGTTGGTGACCAGGGAACCGGCGACCTTCAGCATGTCCGGCCAGTGCGTGATCACCTTCTTCAGGTTCACCCGGTTGCGGGCCAGGCCCTCGACCGCACCGTACGTGCCCGTTTCGACGCCGGGCATCGTGGCCCGCCAGAACCGCTGGTCGTCCAGGTCACGGAAACGGGGGCTGAAGTTGTAGCCGAGGATCTTGAACAGGCCGAACACCGTGTCGGAGTACGAGGCGTTGTCGGTCGCCACCATCTCCGGCTTGACCCCGCCGTCCAGGTTCAGCAGCGCGTCCAGGATGTGCAGTGAGTCGCGCGGGGTGCCGGGCACGACCATCTGCCCGACGCCCGCGACCTGGTCGTTTACTGGCGCAGACCACTTATTTCTGCGGCGTCGTATTCCTCTCCCGGCCAAGATCCACGGCGCGGGCGGCGAGGTAGTCGGCCCAGGAAGTCTTGGCGAGGGTCTATACGGTGAGTGGTGTAACTCCCGAGCTGGAAGCGACAGTTGATGACTGACGTGACGAGTGACACCGAGGCCGGGAAGGCCACTGTGAGTGGGACGGGCGCCGTGGATGACGGGCTGGTCGCCGAGTTGGTTGCCCGGGCTCAGGCCGGTGGGGTGAAGCTCACCGGGGAGGGCGGCCTGCTGCAGCAGCTGACCAAGCGGGTGCTGGAGTCCGCCCTGGAGGGCGAGCTCACTGATCATCTGGGGCATGAGCCCGGTGAGCGGGCCGAGGGTGGTCGGGAGAACTACCGCAACGGGCACCGGTCCAAGACGGTGATCACCGAGTCGGGGCCGGTCGAGATCGCGGTGCCGCGGGATCGGGCCGGGTCGTTCGAGCCGCAGATGGTCAAGAAGCGTCAGCGGCGTCTGGGCGGGGTGGACGATGGTCCTGTCCCTGTCGGCGAAAGGGCTGACGCATGGGGAGATCTCCGCGCATCTCGCCGAGGTGTACGGCGCGGAGATCTCCAAGTCCACGATCTCCACGATCACCGACGGCGTGATGGCCGGCATGAGCGAATGGCAGAACCGTCCGCTGGACAGCGGGAGTTCAGGCGCAGGCGTCCTCGACGGCGACTCGGCGCACTGTGCGCAGCGTCGATCGGAGGCTGTCCAGGTCGGTCGATCCCAGGGCGAGGCGGATCGCCTGTGGTGTGTGTGTCGAGGTGGTGAACGGCTCCGCCGTGGTGACCGAGATGAGCTGGCGCGCGAGGGTGGCGGTGAGGCGGTCGGCGCGTGCGTCGTCAGGCAGCGGCAGCCAGGTGAAGTAGGACGAGGGGTGGCCGATGAGCGGGAGGCCCGCCAGCTCCTGCCTGACGAGTGCCTGGCGGGTCCTGGCGTCGTCTCGTTTCTGTGCTTCCAGGTGGTTCACGGTGCCGTCGTCGAGCCAGCGGCAGGCGATGGCGGTGGTGAGGGCGGGGGTGTTCCAGGTGGTTGCCCGGATGGCGCGTTCGAGGGACGGAACCTTGGTCGGCGGGGCGAGGACGAAGCCGACCCGCAGGCCGGTGGCGATGCTCTTGGACAGTCCCGAGACGTAGATGGTGATGTCCGGTGCGATGGCGGCCAGAGGCGGTGGAGGGTCCTCGACCAGGTAGGCGTATGAGGCGTCTTCGATGATGAGCGGACCGTGCTGTCGGGCGATCCTGATCAGGCGGGTGCGGTCCGTGGCCGGCATGACCCAGCCCAGGGGGTTGTGCAGGGTGGGCATGGTGTAGATCGCGCGCACCGGGCGGGTCGCGCACAGTTTCTCCAGGGCGTCGAGATCCGGCCCGTCGGTGGTGGTGGGGATGGGCTCCAGATCGAGATGAAAGGCGTGCGCGAGCACCTTGAAACCGGGGTAGGTGAGGGCGTCGACCGCGACGACGTCACCGGCGCTCAGCGTGGCCATGACGGTGATGGCCAGGCCGTGCTGGGCGCCGTTGGTGATGAGGATCTGATCCGCGTCGGTGGTGATTCCCCGGCGTGTGAGGTGTCGTGCGATGGAGGCTCTGTCCTGGGGGCGCCCTCGGTGCGGCTGGTAGCGCAGCAGAGAGTCGAGATCGCCGGAGGTGGCCACCGCCCGCAGGGCCTGGCGCAGGAGGCCGGCCTGGCCGGGCAGCGACGGGTAGTTGAAGTTGAGGTCGACCGCGTCCGTGGCGACGGCCTGCTGATCGATGCCGTGACCGACGGGGACCGCGATGTCCCGCACGAACGTGCCGCGGCCCTGTTCCCGGCTCACCAGGCCCATCGCTTCCAGTTCGGCGTACACCCGGGTCGCGGTCACCACGGCGATGCCCTCGCGGGCGGCGAGAGCACGGTGGGTCGGCAGCCGCACCCCCGGGGCGAGCCGCCCGGCCCGGATATCGGCTGCGAACGCGTCGACCAGCTTCTTGTATCGCGAGGCTGCCATGCACCGGATTGTATCCATGACAATTCTTTGACTGTCCTGCTCGCCGGTTCTTACCGTCGAGTCCCACTCACCCGGAAAGGACAGCCGTCATGCACATCGCCATCCTCACCTTCGAGGGCTACAACGAACTCGACTCCCTGATCGCGCTCGGTGTGCTCAACCGCATCAAGAGCGACGACTGGCGCGTCACCATCGCCACCCCCAGCCCCAAGGTGACGTCGATGAACGGGGTGGTCATCGAGCAGATGTCCACCCTTGAGGAGGCGTGCGCCGCCGACGCCGTCATCGTCGGCAGCGGCATCGCCACCCGCGAGGTCACCGAAGACCCGGCGATCATGAACATCCTGCGGGGCCTGGACCCCTCACGCCAGCTCATCGCGGCGCAGTGCTCCGGCGCGCTCGTGCTGGCCAGGCTCGGCCTGCTCAACGACATCCCCGCCTGCACCGACCTGATCACCAAGCCGTGGGTCGTCGCCGCCGGCGTCGAGGTCCTCAACCAGCCCTTCTACGCCAAGGACAACATCGCCACCGCCGGCGGATGCCTGGCCTCGCACTACCTCGCCGCCTGGATCGTCACCCGCCTCCAGGGCCAGGACGCCGCCGAAGGCGCGCTGCACTACGTTGCCCCGGTCGGCGAGAAGGAGGAATACATCGAACGCGCCTGGCGCAACATCACCCCGTACCTGCCCGCTCCGGCCCCGGCGCTCGTCTGACCCACCGGCCGCGAGCTGCAGCCGGCCAGGAATCCGCGCCTCCGGCAGCCCGGCCGGCCGCCCGCGGCCCGTACACCCACCGCACTCCCAGGGAAGGACTACGCATGAACCGTGACGAGGTAACGGCTGCGATCGTTGCCGGCAGACTGGCCAAGGGCCTCACATGGCAGCAGCTGGCTGACGCGATCGGCCGGCCGCTGGTGTGGACCACCGCGGCATTGCTCGGACAACACCCCCTTCCCGAAGACAGCGCACGTCAGGTCGCCGAACTGCTCGACCTGCCGGCGGAAGCTGTGCCGGTCCTCGCCGCCGTTCCGTACCGCGGCGGGCTGCCCACCGCGGTACCGACCGATCCGACGGTCTACCGCCTCTATGAGGCGCTGCAGGTCTACGGTCCGGCCCTGAAAGAACTGATCCACGAGCAGTTCGGCGACGGGATCATGAGCGCGATCAACTTCAAGCTGGACATCGGGCGCGCCACCCACGACGGGGCCGAGCACATCGTCATCACCTTCGACGGGAAGTTCCTGCCCTACAACTGGCCCAGTGACTGAGGCGCTTCAGCGGAGTCCATCGGGTCATTCCCCACGTTAGGGGAGAGGTGTGCCGCACTCTCCGCCGCAGGCCTGCAGGGTGCGGAGCGGCTGTTCGCATCGTGTTCAGCCCGGCCAGCGCGTGGTGCAGGCCGGAGTTGAGGAACGTGCTGATGCGACGGCTCGGCGGGTAACTGTCAGTGGGATCACGGGAGTTCGTGGGAGAATGGGGCGCGGGCCTGGTTTCGGGGACCTCTGGGAGGAGACGGTGACCATCGTCTCCAAGTGGATCAGTCCCGGTTGGCCTCGCGGGAGGAGGGCTGTCCGTTCCTGCGGGAGGACCGGCGGGTGATGCGCCTCGTCATCAACGTGAGCGCGGCCCAGGTGATCAACGATTCCGAGTGCTGGATGAGCCGCTCGTAGTCCCGGGCGTGACGGCGGGCGTGCATGATCCACGCGGATGGGTCGGCCGCGCGGCGAGGGTCTGCCGTGGCAGGTCCTTTTCCGCGCGGCCTCCCGCCGAACCGGACGTGACGGTTTCCCGTCATCCGGCTCTCCAGTGACTACAGCGTGAGCGATTCAGGCTGCTCGCGCAGGACACACAGCGCCGTTGCGGCGATCTGCATTTCGCATACCTCCCGGGTCTGGTGTGTCCGAGTCACCTGGCCCCCTTCGCCCTGTGAACGGCTTTCCCGTCTTCCCTGGCCGGTCGTGACTCCGGCGACTACTACGGGGCCTCCGTCGCCATAGGACTCGCGTCCCGTAGGCGCGGCATGCCTGCGGTCACCTCCAGCCGCAGGGTCTGCCCGTCGGACGCCAGCAGGAAGACCGCTCCCGCGTGCGTGCCGGTGTCGCGCATGGCGAACTCCAGCAGCCGGTCCAGCTCGGTGCGGCGCAGTGACCCGGCGCTGGGCGAAGGGGGGCGGGACCCGTAGGGCTGCGCTGCGCCGCCTTCCCGCATGGCACACATACCAGTACCGTATGTCCGCACCTGGCCCCCCGCGCGGAAGCCGATCCCGGTCACGGACGCCGTTCCCCACGACGGTCTGCCCGTCCAGTGTGTGTCAGCGTTCGAGGACGAGGGCGAGAGGGTCGCGATCCCGGTGCCGGAGCCGCGCCGCGCGAGCTGGTGGCGACGGTGGCGACGGTGCCGGCGGGGCGGGCGCCTGAGGCGCCGAGGGGGTGGCCGAGCGCGCTGGCGCCGCCCTGGGGATTGAGGATCGCCGGGTCGAACTCGGGCCATTCGGCGAGGCAGCCGAGGACCTGGGCGGCGAAGGCCTCGTTCAGCTCCAGTACGTCGAGGTCGGCGAAGGTCCGGCCGGCTTTGGCCAGGGCCCGGTTGACGGCTTCGACGGGGGCGAGGCCGAAGTAGTCGGGGTCGATCGCGGACACTCCGGTCGCCGAGACACGGGCCAGCGGCTCGCGGCCGATGGCCTTCACGCCCTCCTCGTCGGCCAGCAGCAGGGCGGCGGCGCCGTCGTTGAGGGGGAGGCGTTGCCGGCCGTCACTGTGCCACCGTCGGTGCGGAAGGCCGGTTTCAGCTGCGCCATCGCGGCGAGGGAGGCGTCGGGACGTACGCACTCGTCGACCGCGAACAGCTGAGGGTCCCCCTTGCGCTGCGGGACGGGGACGGGCGCCAACTCGGCGTCGAACAGGCCCTCTTCCTGGGTGGCAGCGGCCTTCTGGTGGCTGTGCAGGGCGAACGCGTCCTGCTGCTCACGGCTGATCCCGTGCTTTTCGGCGATCAGCTCGGCCGACTCCCCCAGAGGGATGGTCCATTGCGGACTCATCGCCGGGTTCACCATCCGCCAGCCCAGCGTGGTGGAGTACAGCTCGGCGTGGGCAGCCGGGAACGACCTGTCGTTCTTGGGCAGCACGTAGGGGGCGCGGGTCATGGACTCGACGCCGCCGGCGATGGCTATGGAGGCGTCGCCGACGGCGATGGCACGGGCGGCCTGGATCACGGCTTCGAGTCCGGAGGCGCACAGCCGGTTGACCGTCGCCCCGGGCACGCTGGTGGGCAGGCCGGCGAGCAGTGCCGCCATGCGGGCGACGTTGCGGTTATCCTCGCCGGCGCCGTTGGCGTTGCCGAAGTACACGTCCTCGATGCGCGCTGGGTCCAACTGAGGGCTGCGGGCAAGGAGTTCGCGGATGACCCGGGCGGCCAGGTCGTCGGGGCGTACCAAGGCCAGGCCGCCGTTGTAGCGCCCGATCGGCGTGCGCACGGCGTCAACGACGTAAACGGGGTTCATAGCAGGCCCTCCGTGACGGTCAGCTTGGCGTCGGTCTTGGCGATGATCTCCTCGACGTCGACGGCCGGTGCGCACTCGACCAGCACAAGCCCCTCGTCGGTGACGTCGAGGACCCCGAGATCGGTGATGATCCGGTTCACGCAGTGCCTCCCGGTCAGTGGCAGCGCGCACTCGGTGAGGGTCTTCGGCGAGCCGTCCTTGGCGGTGTGCGTCATGACGACGACGACCGTGCGGGCACCGTGGACCAGGTCCATGGCGCCGTCGATTCCCATGATCATCTTGCCGGGGATCGCCCAGTTTGCCAGGTCTCCTTGCTCGGAGACCTGCATGGCACCCAGAACCGCGACGTCGATGTGGCCGCCGCGGATCATCGCGAACGAAAGCGCCGAGTCGAAGTAGGAAGCGCCCGGCAGCACCGTGACGGTCTCCTTCCCGGCGTTGATCAGGTCCGGGTCGACCGCGTCCTCGGTCGGGTAGGGGCCGGTGCCCAGGGATGCCGGTTCTCCGACTCGAGGATCACCTCCACACCCTCCGGCAGGTAGTTCGGGATCAGCGTGGGCAGGCCGATGCCGAGATTGACGTACTGGCCGTCGCACAGCTCACGCGCGGCGCGGGCCGCCATCTCCTCACGGGTCCAGGACATCAGCTGCTCACCGTCCGCCGCTCGATCTTCCTGTCCGCCCCCTGCTCCGGGGTGAGGACCAGCACCCGCTGGACGAAGATGCCGGGCAGGTGCACCGCGTCCGGATCGATCTCGCCGGGCTCCACCAGCTCCTCCACCTCCGCGATGGTGACCTTGCCGGCCATCGCCGCCAGCGGGTTGAAGTTCCGCGTGGACTTGTTGAACACCAGGTTCCCGTGCCGGTCGCCCTTCGCCGCCCGGACCAGCGCGAAGTCGGTGCGGATGCCGTGCTCAAGCACGTACTCGATGCCGTCGAGAACCCGCACCTCCTTGGCCGGCGAGGCCAGCCCGACCCCGCCGGAGCCGTCGTAGCGCCAGGGCAGCCCGCCCTCGACGACCTGCGTGCCCACCCCGGCCGGGGTGTAGAACGCGGGAATGCCCGCACCCCCGGCGCGCAGCCGCTCGGCGAGCGTGCCCTGCGGGATCAGCTCCACCTCCAGTTCCCCGGCCAGGTACTGAGCCCTTTCCAACCTGGCTGTGGCGTCGGGGTGTTGGTGGGCATGGGTTGTACTGAACGACGAAGCTCCTGGTAGACGGGTTCTCGACCAAGATCACCCGTGTCCGCCAGGAGCTTGACGTGCTTGTCTACCCGTCGTCGATCGATCTGTCCAGCCGCACGCTGCGGCACCTGACGAGGCAACTGGCCGCTCACCGGCGGGAGATCGGCACGCGATGGCGGCGTCTGCCCGTCGGCCGTCAGGCCCTGCTCGCCCTGACCCACCTGCGATGCGGCGACACGTACGCCCAGCTTGCCGCAGGGTTCGAGATCGGCATCGCGACCGTCTACCGCTACATACGCGAGGCCGTCGAAGTGCTGGCCGCCCAGGCGCAGACCCTGGCCGAGGCAATGACGACCGTCCGGACGAAGGCGTACGTGATCCTGGACGGCACCCTCCTGCCCATCGACCGGATCGCCGCCGACACCCCGTACCACTCCGGAAAACACAAGCGCCACGGCATGAACGTCCAGGTCATCACGGATCCCTTCGGCCGACTGCTGTGGGCTTCCGCGGCCCTGCCCGGCTCCAGCCACGACCTGACCGCCGCGCGCGAACACGGCATCATCGACGCGCTCGCAACGGCAGGGCTGAAGTGCTTGGCGGACAAGGCGTACCAAGGGGCCGGCCGCCATGTCCGCGTACCTTTCCGGGGCCGCCGGCTCAAGCGCTGGAAACGACGGCACAACAGCACCCACGCCAAAATCCGGTGCCTCGGCGAGCAGGCCATGGCCGTCCTGAAGGGCTGGCGCCTGCTACGCAGGCTCCGCTGCAGCACCAACCGGATCACCAACATCGTGAAGGCCGTCGTCGTCCTTCATCACGCCTCAACCTGAGGTTGGAAAGGGCTCCTTGGCCAGCTGTTCTTCGAGTTCGTCCAGTTCCGCACGCCGCGCGGTGATCCGTTCCAGCAGCTCGGGATCCATGCACTGGATCGTAGAAGGCCACCCGGCCTCAGCGAGCGGGAATCGCAGAGCTGCCCGCTCCTACTCGGCGGCCTCCCGCACGTCCCTCACCCGCGCTGACTGTCGGCGCCCTCGCGTCGCCGTCGATTCACGTAGTGGTGCAGGCCGTCTCCCAAAGCCATCCGGCTGCCGAGAAAAGCGACCTGGATTGGCCAGCAGGTTCCGTCGGCCTCGACGTCGGAGCGACGGTGAAGGCGCCCCACACCGGATCGTCCACCCGGCGCCCTTGAAGGGCGAGTGCCGTACGCCGGGCCGCATCCACGCGGGAGAACGTCATGCTTCGTGATCGGGGTCGAGCACCACCATGAACCTGTTGCCTTCCGGATCCGTCATCAGGGCGTGCATGCAATCGTGAGGTTCCACGAGAGAGGCGCCCTTGGCGATCAACGTCTGAACCTGTTCGGCGATCGTTCCGACAAGGACGGTGACGACCGGTAGCACAGCCGGAGATTTCGCTTCGCCGACGCTGTACCCACCTCAACCCGGGATGCCACCCCAGAACCTGATCATTTTCTCTGGGTCTACTGCTTCAAAATGAACGTGCATGCTACTGTCTCACTTTCATCTGTGCGACCGAAGCCGAAAACGGCCTACCGAATCAGTCCGGCAGGCCGTTACGGGTGAACGGACTTCAGCAGTCGATCACGGTGCTGCCCGTGTCTGCGATTCCGGGTTCGCTGAAGCGTCCGTTGTATTCGACCTGCAAGGTCACCTCAGTGTTGTACGTCCCCCTTTCTCCATCATGCACGCACGTGAGCCCTGGAGTGGTGTAGCGCCCGCTGCACCTCGTCCACCCGCTGTCGTTGTGCTTCACCGCGCGCCAGTACCCGTCGCGCACGTACTCCTGAAGATCGACCTGGACCCGGCACTGGTCGGGTGCCGGAGTTGAGCAACCCGTGTAATTGCCCTGGGCGTACAGCGGGCCGCCATGGGTGACCTGGAACGGTTTCTCACCCTGGAACGTGCACCACACGGGAAAGGCAGCAGTCTTCGCGACGGCCCTTCCCGTGCTGCCGCTCGGAGCAGCCGACGCCGCGGCAGCTGGCACCAGCAGGGCCCCCGCCGCGAGAAGTAAAAGGATAAAACGCGCCTTGATTTTCCCCCTAGAGGAATCGCATGTGTGTCGCGCCGCCGACCACCCTCATGGGTTCACAGGCGGCACACAAGATCCGTGGCGCGAACTTTCCGCTGTTGTCCGGTTCCCAGTCGTGGAATTGACCGTTCCCTCCCATCTGCTGGCAGCGGGGGAGAAAACGACCATGCCCCCGCCGACCCAGAGGCTGACAGGGGCTGCCTGTGCGGTTTACGGCCTGCGGAGCGATTACTCAGGTTGAACTGGTGGTGTCCGCGGGCTGATGACGTTGCTTGATCGTCGCGGTACGACGGCATCATGCGGTATGCGCAAGGGGGCGGACTGACGCCGGAGAGCAGGAGAAGCGGGAACGGCTGCGGCTGGAGGCCAGCGAGCGGTTCGCGCGCGGAGACAAGACCGAGGCCATCGCGAAGGATCTGCGGGTCACTGCGCGGTCGGTACGGCGCTGGCGGCACGCGTGGGGCCAGGGCGGTGCCGACGCACTGCGGTCGCGGGGGCCTGTGGCCGTCGAACGGCTCAGTCCGGCACAGTGGGCGCGGCTGGGGCGCGAGCTGCAGCGCGGGCCGCTGGTCCACGGCTGGCACGATGAGAGCCAGGGCTGGACACTGAAGCGGGTCAAGCTGCTGATCGGCCGGATGTTCCACGTCGGCTACACCGTCCAGGGGGTGTGGAAACTGCTGCGCAGGCACGGCTGGTCGGCGCAGGTCCCGGTACGGCGGGCGATCGAGCGCGACGAGGACAAGATCGAGGTGTGGAAGGCGGAGGTGTGGCCGCAGGTAAAAGCACCGCGGCGGACCTGGGCGCCTACGTCTGCTTCGAGGACGAGGCGGGGCAGGGCCTGAGGCCGCCGAAGGGACGCACCTGGGCGCCGCGCGGGATGCGGCCGGTGGTACGGGTACGCGGCAGCAACCGGGGCCGGGTCAACATCGCCGGCGCAGTCTGCTTCCGCCCCGGCCAGCGTTCCCGCTTCTTCTACCGGCTGCGCGTCAGCTACGGACGTAAGGGTGAGCGCAAGGCGTTCACCTGGAGTGAGTACCGGGACCTGATCGTTGTCGCTCATCTGCAGCTGAAGGCTCCCGTGGTGTGGTGCTGGGACAACTTGAACGTCCACCTGGCCCGTGAGCTCGGTGACTTCGCCCGTGAGAACAAGGAGTGGTTACGGGTGTTCCAGCTGCCGTCCTACGCACCCGACCTGAACCCGGCCGAAGGCATCTGGTCGCTGCTGAAGCGTTCCCTTGCCGACTTCGCCGCCGCCGACCTGAACCACCTCGTGAAGGTCACCAAGCACAAACTCAAGAAGATCCAGTACCGGCCCCACCTGATCGACGGCTGTCTCGCCGAGACCGGCCTGATCATCGAGCCACCTAACACCACCAGTTCAACCTGAGTTGCGCTCGTTCCCAAATATCACGCGACCTGCGTAGACACCCGCCGCGCCCAAGCACAGCAGCGAGAGCATGACGGCGATGACGCCGTACTGGCCCAGTTTCGCACCCCCGATGAAGAAGCCGACGGCCAGCGCAAGGTAGAGGAGCGAGCACGCCGCGGCAACCCAGCGATTCGTCTTGGACCGCCCGTTGATCCGGGCGAAGAAGGCATGGCGTCGCGCGGCCCGACGATCAGCCCGCGCGATCCGGGCGAGCCGTTCCTCGGAGACGGTGACGGCGGTGTCGACCACCGTGTCGACGGGCCCCGACGCCCCGATGAGCGCGACAGCGGGCACGGACCTTATCGGAACAGCCAAGTCGATCACCTGCGTCCCCTGGGAAATCCGCAGCACGCCGTTCTTCCGCCCGAGGTTGAAAATGGGGTTGAGCGTTGCCGACGTCGGACTTGGGCCGACGTGGCAGGTGCTGTCGAAGATGTAGGCGCGGCGCGACAAGAACAACGGGTCGACGACTAACCCTGTCTCGTCGCCCACCAGAAACACCGTGGCCTGGCGCCAGCTCAGCCGTCCGACCTCCCTCACCCACCCCCTGTCCGTGATCTGCTGTGTGACGCCCCAGCGTTCCTCGACCGCGATCTGCGCAGGCTTCAGCGGATACCCGGGTTCGAAGGCAGGACGGCCGGTACTGCGTGGCCGGACATCCCCCCGCCAGCGCAGCTGACGAGGCACGATCGTCACGCCGATCGCCATCACGATGAACGCTGCAATGCCCCCCAACGTCAGCACCGGCCCCATCGGTCCGTCGCCGATCACGGCCACGCCAGCTAGCAGCGCCCCCATCCACGCCAAGGCCCCGAGCACCAGTACCAGGTCCACGTCGTCGGCCTCCGCCGCTCGCCCCAGGCACGAAAGATATCGGCAAATCCTATCGCCGCCGTATCTTCCTGGCCGCAGCCGTTCCCGCTTCTCCTGCTCTCCGGCGTCAGTCCGCCCCCTTGCGCATACCGCATGATGCCGTCGTACCGCGACGATCAAGCAACGTCACCAGCCCGCGGACACCACCAGTTCAACCTGAGCTTGACTCTGTCGGGGATCTTGGAGTTTCCCGGTACGGCAGCGTGATCAACGGGCATGCTCGGGGCTGTTCCAAAGGTCCTTGCGATTGTCGAGGTGCTCGTTGTCCCTCCGTCCCCGTTCCGGTGAACAAGTCCCGTCTCTGACCGCGCAGATCGCGCGGGCGAGCAATCCGGACGGCACGACGGCGATATGGGTGCGCGACCGGCTCGACGGGCTGTGGTGCGACGAGGACTTCGCCGACTGGTACCCGCGCGACGGGCGTCCGGGTCTCTCGCCCGCCCAGCTGGCCACCGTCTGTGTGCTGCAGTTCGTGCTCGGCCTGTCGGACCGGCAGGCCGCCGAGGCGGTTCGCTGCCGCATCGACTTCAAGTACGCGCTGGCCATGGAACTGGACGACCCAGGCTTCCATCACAGTGTGCTGGCCGACTTCCGCGACCGTCTCGCCGAAGAGGGCCGTGCCGACCACCTGCTCGACCTGGCGCTGGCCCGCCTCAAGGAGGCCGGCCTGGTGCGCGAATGCACCACGCAGCGCACCGACTCCACCCATGTCCTGGCCGCGGTACGGGATCTCACCCGAATGGAGCTGGTCACCGAGGCGGTCCGCGCTGCACTGGAAGAAGTCGCCGGTATCTCTCCTCACCTGCTGGACGATCTGGTCGATGAGGACTGGGGACGCCGCTACGGCCGACCGGTCCGTCTGGGCAAGAACCCCACCAAACCCAAGACCAGGATCCTCGCCACCGGAAACGACGCCGTCCGGCTCCTGGAGCACCTCTACCGTCACGGAGCGGACCGCGCGTCGGGCCCGCGTGTCCAGGCCCTGCGCCAGATCATGGTGCAGAACTACCACCGTGACGCCGCAGGACACCTGCGCTGGCGCACTGCCGAGACGGAAGGCGGGCCCGGACTGCCGCCCTCGTCCCGGGCGATCGTCTCTCCCTACGACACCTCGGCCCGCTACGCACGGCACGGACACATCATCAACTGGAAGGGGTTCTCAGCCCATTTGACCGAGACCTGTGCTCCTGACGGCCCCAACGTGATCACGGACGTGGCCACCACCGCGGCCACCACCCACGACAGCCAGGTCCTGCCCGGCATCCACATCCGACTGCGGCGCCGCGGCTTACTGCCCGCCGAGCACCTGGTCGACGCCGGCTACACCTCCCTGCCCCACCTGGAACAAGCCGCACGTGAGCACCAGGTCACCGTCTCCGGGCCACTGCGCAGCAACCCCACCCGCCAACACCGCAAGAACGAAGGCTTCGGCCGGGACGACTTCCACATCGACTTCGACCGCCGCCAGGTCACCTGCCCCCAGGGCCAGATCAGCGCAGGCTGGCACGGCCCCTACCCGACCTCCTCGCCCACCGCCGCCCCGCTGATCGTGGCCCGGTTCACCAAGAGCCAGTGCCGCCCCTGCCCTGCCCGCACCCGCTGCACCACCACCGCCGACAGCGCCCGGACCGTGGGCTTTCCCCCGCGAGAACTTCGCGACCTGCAACTCCGCGTCCGCGCCGAGCAGCAGACACCCGAGTGGAAGACCCGCTACGCGGTGCGCTCCGGGGTGGAGGGAACCGTCAACGAGTTCGCCCACGGCCACGGCATGCGCCGTTGCCGCTACCGAGGACAGGGAAAGGCCCACATCCAGCACGTCTTGACGGCCATCGCCGTGAACATCGAGCGCCTCAGCGGACTGACACCGACCGAGGAAGCACCCACACCCCGCCAGCCGACCGCCTTCCAGAACTACCTCGACCAGCACGAACTACCCCGGCCGAAGTCCTGGCGAACCCTAGGCACCTGACCTCGGCAACTCCAAGATCCCCGACAGAGTCAAGCTGAGTATCTGTGACGACAGGTTGGTCAGGGCCGTGAGACGTTGAGCGGCAGATTTCCGTGGAAGACGGCCATATCCTGGCCGGGGCCGTTGTAGTCGTCGACGATCTTCGTGTCGAAGCCGAGGCTGCGATGGAAGGCGATCGATCCGGTGTTCTCGATTGACGTGATCGCCTTCAACTGCCGTGCACCATGGCGTTCCGCTGCCTCGGCGAACGCCGCGTACAGGCGACGTCCGAGACCGGTGCCGCGGGCGTCGTCCCGCGTGGCGATCAGATGCACGTACCCGGTGCTGTCTGGGGTGACGAACCCGAAGATGTACCCACGGATTCCGTCCTCGGCTCGGGCAACCAGGCAGGTAGAACCGAACTCCTGCACCAGTGCCAGAAGGTGCAGCGACCGAAGATCGCGTTCGCCCCAGTAACGGGGGTGGTCAGCCAGGACCTGGTGGAAGTCGCCCACCTGGGCCGGTGCGATATGTATGCCCATGATGACGATCATGGCAGGCGTCTTGGCCGTTACGGGCGAAGATCCGTACGCGTTGGGCAAGTTGTGACGCAAGCCTGGGCCCGTGCGGCTTGTTCCCATCCTGCCCTGTCCGGGGTCTCCCGCGCACATGTCGGCGAGTTGCTCGAAGAACTCGCCCCCAAGTCGCAGACCGCCCGTGAGTCTGCCTTGCGTGAGCGGCGGGGCGGGGACCGCAGGCGGGCTGTGGGGGCCGGGCCCAAGCAGCGCCTGGTCTTCGTCGACCGGCTCCTGGTCACGCTGGTGCACCTGCGGCTGGGGCTGGCGCACGCCGCTCTGGCACAGCTGTACGGCGTGGACCGCTCCACCGTCTCCGCAGCGGTGCGAGAGGTCCGCCCGCTGCTGGCGGCCCGCGTCTTCGCCGTCCCCGACCGGCCCGGGCTGCGGCTGCGCACACTGGAGGACGTGTTCGCCTACGCCGGGGCGAAGGCGTGGACCTGCGGATCGACGGGACCGAGGTGCAGGTCCGCCGCCCGCGTGCGGGTCGCCCGGGCCGCAAGGGCGTTCGTCTCCGGCAAGAAGAAGCAGAACACGGTCGAGACCACCACCTTCAGCGACGCGCAAGGCCGCACCCTGTTCAGCGGGGTGGTCCGGCCCGGCCGGATGCACGACCAGACGGCCGTACGCACTGAGGGCATCGCTGAACAGTTCCGCCGGCACCCGAAGGTCAAGGCGGAAGTCGACGAGGGCTACCGGGGCCTGGCCAACGAGTTCCCCGCCCAGGTCAGCGCCCCGCCGAAGAAGCCCAAGGGCGACGCGCCGCTGGGCGAGCGCCATGCCTGGCGTGAGCAACGGCGCTGCCAGTCCTCCCGGCAGATCTGCGTGGAGCACACCAACGCCGAATACAAACAGTGGCGGCCCCTGCAGCGGTTCACCGGCCGCCGCGAAACCTATGCCGAGACCCACCAGGCCATCGCCGGACTGGTCTCCGACCCATCCGCCCGGCGGGCAACCCGTCGCAAGCCAGGCACCGAACTGGTACTCGCCCGCCAGGCCACCTGCGGGCACATCGGCCGGGACCGGGCGCTGATGTTCGACCTGGCGGAGAAGCTGGAGTTCACCGTCACCTCGGAGGACGGGCGGGTGCTGGACGCGCTCGCGCACGCGTAGCGCAACGAGGCCGCCCGCGGCGAGTACATCGGCGCGCTCGGCGAGGACGGGGCGGGGGTCGACATCTCGTTCGCCACGCAGAACTGGCAGAAGGCCGTGGTCGACAGGAGCAGGCCGGGGCAGTTCGTCCGCTGGCACTTCGAGGCGATGGTCTTCACCTACCTCGCCGAGGAACTGCGCACGGGCGACGTCGCGGTGGTCGGCTCGGAGGAGTTCGACGACTGGAGCGGCCAGTTGCTGGAGTGGGAGGTGGTGGAGGAGAAGCTGCCCGCCCACCTGGTGGAGGTCGGCCTGGCCGAGGACGAGGACACCAGGCCGCAGCCTTCGACGCCGCCTCCTTCCGCCGGCAGTTGGAGGACCGGCTGCGTCCGCCGCCGCGGCGGCGGACGCCGGATACCCGGACATCGAGAGCCTGATCATCGACCCCGCCACCGGCATCCCGTCGCTCAAACCGCACCGGTCGGAGGGACCGCGGCCCTCAGCGAAGCGGCTGGAGCAGGAGATCAAGGCGCGGATGCCGGAGCGCACGCTGATCGGGAATCTGTGCACGGACCGCGTACTGGGCGGAGTGGTGGCGCCGCCTCGGCCCGCCCTCGGGCAACGACCCCAAACTCCAGGACCCGTTCGGCCGGTACGTGCTTTGCACCTTCGTGAAGGGCACCAACATGGGCCCGTGCGAAGCCGCCCGTCACATCCCGAGCGCGAGCGGGCACGAGCTGGCCTACGTGGCGAACCGGCACTTCCCCTCGTGCTGCTCAACGAGGCCGTCACCGACCTGGTCAACGCGCACGCGCGCCTGGACATCTCGCAGGCGTGGGGCGACGGCACCGCCGTGGCTGCCGACGGCACGCACATGGACACCTACCTCGACAACCTGCTCGCCGGGACGTCCGTCCGGTACGGGAAGCCGGGCGGCATCGCCTACCACCACATCTCAGACTCCTACATCGCGCTTTTCACCCATTTCATTCCGTGTGGAGTGTGGGAAGCCGTCTACTTCATCGAGGGCCTGCTCAAGAACGCCTCCGAGGTCAAGCCCACCACCGTGCACGCGGATACGCAGGGCCAGTCGCTGCCTGTCTTTACCCTCGCCCACCTGCTGGGTTTCGACCTGATGCCCAGGATCCGGAACTGGAAGGGCCTGACCTCCTACCGGCCTAGCAGGCAGAGCGAGTACGTGCACATCGACGCCCTGTTCGACGAGCCGGACAAGAACGCCATCGACTGGGACCTGATCGAGTCCCAGATCCGGCACCTGATGCGGGTGGCCGTCTCCGTCCGCGAGGGCGTCATCTCCTCGGCCACCCTGCTCAAGCGCCTGCGCTCCGGCTCCCACAAGAACGCCACCTACACCGCGTTCCGCGAGGTCGGCCGCGTCATCCGCACCGTGCAACTGCTGCGGTACCTGACGGACGCCCCACTTCGCCGACGGGTGACGGCGACGACGAACAAGGTCGAGCCCTTCAACCGGCCCAGTGGGTCGGCTTCGGCAACCAGGGCGTCTTCGCCGACAACGACCCCGTCGAGCAGGAGAAGGCGATGAAATTCAATGCTCTGTTGACGAACGCGGTGATCTTCCACAACGCCCTGGACATCACCGAGATCGTCCGCCAGCTGCTGGAGGAGGGATGCGAGATCGACCCGGAGGACCTGGCCCAGGTCTCCCCGTACTTGACCGAGCACATCAAGCGGTTCGGCGAATACAGCACGCACGAGCTCGGCATCGAGCCGGAGGCATACGACCCCAAGCTCGACGGCGAGTTCGGTGGCGCAGGGTCTGGACGCGGTCCTCGACGGCGGGTTGCCAGCGTCGCGGATGAGGGCGGCGATGGCAGCGTTGATCGTCGAGGCGCGCAGGTCGTGGCCAGCGCGGAGTTGCTCGGCGAGGTCGAGTTCGTCGTCGGCCTGGCGGGGGTCGACGAACGCGAGGGCGAGGGCGCGCTTGGCCTGGTTGTGTGCGGCTTCGCCGGTTGTGGCGTGCTGTTCGGCTTCGAGGCGCCCGGCCAGGTAGGCCTCGGCCGCACGCTCTGCTTCTCCCTGGATCCAGTACAGGTCACCGAGGACACGCTGATGGCGGCCCTCCCACCCGAGAGTCTGGGCGGCGGCGAGTGCGGTCGGGAAGTCGCCGGCGAGCCGGGCGGCCTGTATCAGTCCGCGGCGGGCGGCCTGGGCCAGACGGCCCTCGCCGTCGGCCACCTGCTGGTAGTCGCGGCGCGAGTCTTCGGTGCGTCCGATGTCGCGGAGGGCTTTGGCCCGGTAGTAGACCGGCATCTCCTGCAGTTCGGCGCGCAGCAGGCCGGAGTCGATGACGGCAGTGAGCCGCTGAACGATGCGGGCGCGGTGCTCGCGCTGGCGGCGGGCCAGGGCGCTGAGGGTTTCGACCAGGGCGTCGGCCGGCGTCGACAGCACAGCGCTCTCGTGCCCGGGGGCGGGCGGGGCGAGCGGTTCCCACACGGAGTCCGAGATGTAGGAGTAGGCGGCTTCGGTGAGCCAGCCCAGATCAGTACCGCGCGGTCGCGGCGCGGCCCGTGGGCCCACTCGTGTCCCAGGGCGGCCAGCGTGCGCAGGGCGGCGCGGTACCAGTCCTGTTCGGACCACCGGTCGTCGGCGTTGCGGATCGTGGAGCGGACGACCTGGTGCAGGTGGAAGGGCCACAGCCCGGTCAGGTCCTCGCAGATGAAGGGACGTTCGCTCAGCCGCAGGGCCGCCGCGTCGCGGGTGAGTCCGGCCGCCTGGGTGGCCAGCGGCACGGAGAAGGCGTCCAGTAAGGACACGGAGCGCAGTACGTGGCGTTCCTCAGTGGTCAGGTCGCTGAGGGCGCGGGAGATCAGGGCGGGGAAGTCGCCGAAGTCGTCGGGCTGCGGTGCACGTCCGCGAGCTGTACGGCTAGTGCTGTGACCGCATAGGTTCGCCGGATCCGGTGTCGGCGCCCGTGGTTTCAAGATCTGCGGATGTCGTCTGGCGTCGGTAGGCGCCGGGGGGCAGGCCGTGTTCCCGCTTGAAGGCCGTGCTGAACGCGAACTCGGATGTGTATCCGATCCGGTTGGCCACAGTCTTCAGCGGAGCATCGGATTCGCGGAGGAGCCGGGCTGCGGTGGTCATGCGCCACCAGGTCAGGTACGACAGCGGTGGCTGACCCACCAAGGTGGTGAACCGCCGTGCGAATGCCGCTCGGGACAACCCGGCCAGTGCTCCCAGCTCTTCCACCGTCCATGGCCGGTGCGGGGCGCGGTGAATGCCCTGGAGCGCGGCGTGGATGGCCGGGTCGTGCAGGGCCGCGGTCCAGCCGGTGGTTGCATCGTGCCGGGGCCGCTCATCGAGCCAGGCCCGCATCACGTACAGCAACAGGGCGTCGAGAAGTGCGGGCAGCAGGGCGTCACTGCCGAGACGGGGCTCTGCCAGTTCGGTCGCGAGGAGTTCGGTGGCTCCGCGCAGTGACGAGTGCTGTCCGAGGCGAACCGGCAGGTGAACGAGCTCTGGGAACTCCCGTAGTAGTGGGTGGGGCCGGGTCCGGTCCATGAGGTAGGCGCCGCAGAGCATCACGGTCCGGGCCCCCGCCCCGGCGCCGTCGGGGTGATCGTCTTGGTGGGGATCGGCGAGCGGCGAGGAGGGGAGGTCGGCCACCGGCATGGCGGGATCACCGGTCACGGAGTGGGCACTGCCGTGGGGGAGGAAGGCAACGTCTCCGGCCTGGAGTTCGATTGGTTCGCCGTCCGGAGGGATCAGCCAGCTCCTGCCCTCCAGGATGAGGTGGAAGCCGGCACCGGCGAAGGGCCTGTGGCGTACGGCCCACGGCGCGTGCCGCTCGGTGCGCGCGTAGTGCGGCCGCCCCATGCGCATGGCGGCGATCGCGTCACTGAGCAGGTCCATTCGGCCAGCGTATCCGGATCCTCGGCATCCGAGACGATCACGTATGCAGAGGAGACGCTGACGAATTAGCCGTCTCGCCCAAGAGCCATACGCTGTCTTCAGAGGTCGTCGAAGGGACATCGGGCATGCGGATCGCGGTATACGGCGCCGGTGGTTACACCGGCAAGCTCGTCGTCGCCGAGTTGGTCCGGCGGGACATCGAGACGGTGCTGGTCGGCCGGAACGTCGATCGCCTCGGCGAGGCAGCCGCCCGAGCTGGACTTGCCGCAGTCGACGGCGCCGCAATACGGCGCGCCGTGTCCGGGGACCACACCGCACTCGTCCATGCCTTCCAGGACTGTGCCGCGGTCATCAACTGCGCGGGCCCGTTCGTTCTGTCCGGCGAAGCGGTCGTGCGGGCCGCCATCGCCGCTGGGTGTCATTACGTCGACATCGCTGGTGAACAGCGCCACCTCGATCGGATCTTCAGCGCCTTCGCCGCGCCAGCCAAGGCGGCCGGGGTGACAGTCGTCCCGGGCGCCAACGACGACGGCCTGCCCAGCGACCTGCTCGCTCACCTCGTAGCCGAACGTGTCCGTCCTGTACGGGAACTCGTCATCGGCCTGGAGCTGGTCCGCAGTGGCGCGATGCCGTCCCGCGGCACTCTCCGGTCGGCGCTGGAGAACATCGACACCTTCACCGGCGGCGGCCTCGGCTACGAAGACGGCCGCTGGCATCCCGATATCGCCGCACGGCGTACGGCACTCACCTTTCCGGACGGCCCCGACCCGGTGCCGGTGGCGAAGTTCCCTCTTCCGGCGGTGGTCACGGTTCCCCGCCACGTCGCGGCACGCCGGGTCGAGGGTGTGGTCCGTGCGGAACTTGCGGCCGCATTTGCCGACATCACCCCCGCGCTCATCGACAGCATTCCCGAGGGACCGCCCGCGGACAGCCGCCGCACTGCGCGCTGGATCATCGTTGTTGAGGCGACAAGCGAGGATGGCCGGTACGCTCGCGGCGTCGTTCACGGCATCGACATGCAGGGAAGCACAGCGGTCATCGCGGTCGAAAGCGCGCGTCGGCTCGTTGCAGACGGTGCCAAGCCTGGGGTCCTTGCCCCGGCCCAGGCCTACTCACCAGCCGACTTCCTGGAGTTCCTCGTCCAGCACGGCGTGCAGTGGAGAGTTGATGCCCGCCATGTGCTGTGACCGCATAGGCTCGCCGAGCTACGTCAGGCTGCGGCTTTGAGGGGGCGTCCGCCCCAGCGGATGCCCTTCTCGCTGCGGATGCGGGCACGTTCCCTGCGTTCGGCGGCCAGGACGTCGCGGTGGCGGGTATTGGCGTTGCGCCACCGCAGGTAAGCGTGCAGGGCCCGGGTCTGCACGGTGTGGTTGGCGTGGTTCGAGTTGGCGATGGTGAACTGCCGCAGCGGCCCGAAGTGCGCCTCAATCGGGTTCGCCCAGGAGGCGTAGGTCGGAGTGAAGCACAACTCGACCTTGTTCTTCTTCGCCCAGCAGCGGATGTCGGCGCCCTTGTGGGCGGACAGGTTGTCCATGATCACGTAGATGGGTGCGCCGTCGGGCCGGGCGGCACGGATCGACTTAAGCGCGGCCAGCGTGTTCACGGCACCTTTCCTGCGGTGGTTGACGCCCCACAGGCGGTCCTCGCCGATCGAGTAGCAGCCGTGGAAGTAGCGCACCCCGTGCGTGCGGTGGTAGGTGGCCGGCACTCGCTCGAGATGTTTCCGTTCGGCCCAGCCCGAGCCCGCGGTGGGCCGGATCCCGAGTGGTCCGAATTCGTCGAAGGCGAACACCCGGTCGGGGAAGCGGTCCAGGACCTCCTCGATCCGGTCCAGCTTCACCTCGCGGTCCGGGTCGGGTGATTCCTTCCATGTCTTGGTGCGCTGGAAGGTGACACCGCGGCGGGCGAGCAGGCCGCGTAACGCCTCGCGGCCGATGCGGATCACCCGGCCGTGGACTTTCCGCAGGTATGCCACGAGTTTGCGCAGTGACCAGCGGGTGAATGGCTGGCCGAGCTTGGTGGGGCGGGTCGTGGCCGCCCGAACGACGAAGTCCTCGTCGTCAGGGCTGAGTTGGCGGGGACGGCCTCCCGCCCATCGAGGGTCCAGGCAGGCCAGGCCGATCTTGTTGAACCGGTGGATGACGTCCCGGACGGTGTCCCCGTCGGCCTGTACCAGCTGCGCGATCACCGGCACCCGGTTCCCGCTGACCGAGGCCAACAGCATCATCGCGCGCCGATAGCGCACCGAGTTGGTGCTGCCCCGGCGCACGATCTGCTGCAGACGCTGCCCTTCCTCGTCGGTCGGTCTGCGCACACAGACAGGCTCGGCCACCGCGCCTCCAACGGTCGGATCGGACCTCATCCCACATCCAACCGCCACGATCGCCACCCCGGCGAACCTATGCGGTCACAGCACTAGACCCGGGCTCGTCCGGTGGAGTGCGGTGGGCTCATCCGACCGCTCCAGCCCGCTTAGCCCACGTGGGCCCATGTGTCGGTGCAGATCACGGGTCCGGGTGTCCTCCCGTGCTTCCATCGCACCAGGAGGCATATGAGATGACTGATGACCGACAGCAGCACGCCGACCCCAGACCGACGGCGTCCCGGCGTCGCGTGCTGGCCACCGCCGCCCTTGCGCCCGTACTGACCGGAGCGATCGGGGCGGTTTCCCCCGCCCGTGCCGCGACCGCCGGACCGGGGGCCGAGCCGGTCCGCACCCCGGTCCCGCCGGTGATGACCGAACTCGCCGACTGGGCGGACGTGGGCGCGGCCCTCGGCGCACCGGGCGGCATGAAGCGGTTCATGTACCACACGCCCCTGCTGCGCCGAGACCTCCACGTGGTCTCCCGGGGCATCATGATCGCCCCCGCGCTCGCCCTGGGCACCCATGTGTCCTTCGTCCGGTACGCCGACGGCAGCTCGCTCCTGATGGGCGACGCGGTGGTCACCGAGCGCGAACTCCAGCCGTTCAGCGACGCCCTGTACGAGCACGGGATCGGGCAGACCGCGATCCACAAGCACCTGCTGGCCCAGCGGCCCGACGTCTGGTGGTGTCACCTCCACGCCCACAGCACCGACCCGGTGGCCGTCGCCCGCGGTCTGCGCGCCGCCCTGGACCGCACCGCCACCCCGTTCCCGAAGGCCCATGCCGCTTTCGCCGTGCCCCTCGCCGTACGCTTCGACCTGGACACCGCGGCCATCGACGCCGCGCTCGGGGTGAAGGGCACCGCCGACAGCGGCGTCTACCAGAGCACGTTTGTCCGCCGGGAGGCCATCACCGACGGCCACCTCCTCCTTCCCCCGGGCCTCGGCTCGACCACCTCGTTCAACTTCCAGCCGCTCGGCCGCGGCCGGGCCGCGGTCAACGGCGACTTCGCCGTGATCGCCGACGAGGTCCAGGACGTCCTCACCGGGCTCCGGCGCGGCGGTGCCGACCTCGTCGAGCTCCACCACCACAACCTCGCCGACCAGCCCCGGCTGTTCTTCGTCCACTACTGGGCCGTCGGCGACGCCGTGACCCTGGCGCGGCGCCTGCGCCCGGTCGTGGACGCCACCAATGTCGCGCCGATGAAGGGGACGGGTGCCTGATGAGCATGAGCGCCGACGCCGAGCCTGCCCCGCGCCTGAAGAACGTACAGATGTCCGTCGGGCCTGCCTGCTGAGAGCCGCTGAGTTCACGATCAGGCTCGCCGTGCCCCTTCCCGGCGCTAAGGCCAAACCGCATAGACGATGCGGTTTGCGGGGTTGTGACCTGCACGTTTGCTGGGGTGTTGGCACTCGTGCGGCACGTCAGGGATATCCACAGCGGAGCCCCGTGGGGGGACGACTGCGCCCCGCCCTCGTTTTTGGCTGAGGACGGGGCGCGCTATGCATACTTACCCGGCATTAACAGACTCGCGCGAAGTCGGTTTCCTGAGGGACGTTGTACTGGTTGTACACGAACCTGACCGCTGCGAAGTGGTCACCGCAGCCGGAATAACCCGGATTGCTCCAGAACTCCTGCTGTGACGTGTTGTTCCACGGGGGAGTGCCCACGCACCAGAGATTTGAGGCACCCACAGGCCCACATTCCTGAAGCGTCACGGTCCAACCGCTGTGGCTCGCACGGAACGAATCCCACACCCACAGATAGCTGAAATATTCGTTGCACGACCGGGAGTAGTACTGCTTCAACGAGGCCGCGGTCTGACCTCCGAAAGTCACATAGGCGGTTGCCCCCAACTGCGTGACATCGGAGCATCCAGACGGAGTGGCGGCGCTTGCGCTCTCCGTGAAGCCCACGACCGGAGCAATGGAAATAGCTGCGACCGCGATAACTCGCGAGACCAATCGGCGTATCAAGCTTCCCCCTCTAGCGACTGACGCAGACGAATTGCTGAACTAGAGCCTGCACGCGCTGTTGCGCGTGGCAAAGGTGCGGTTTTCGTTCGGCGGTGATCCTAGGGTCGGCACGCATCGTGTGGAGTGTCTGGATGCACAGCGAAGAAGGGGTTCTGGTGCCGAAGTGCACAGCGAGCCGGGAAAGCGCAGGCGGGGGCCGAAGATCCGGGCCGCTGCCCTGCATGAGGTCTCGCGTCGGCGCATCTGCCGGGAAGCCTGAGCAGACGGCTGCGGCCCACTACTGGTAGGGGCAGCGGGCCGTTCGAGGGTGCTGACGAGTGTACGGCGCCGGACCGACAGCAGCAGGAAGCCACTGGCCAGAGGGCTGGACCTTCATGACGAAGGCCAAGCTTCCCGGTGTCGGGAAACTTCCCGCGCTCCTAGGGCGTGTATCGGTAGTGGATCTTGAGGTGAGATGATCTTGCTTCGTGGCACGTGGAGATCTGACGGATGCGCAGTGGGCCCGCCTGGAGTCGCTGTTGCCCAGAGGCAAGAAGCCGGGGCGTCCGCCGATATGGACCAGGCGGCAGCTGATCGACGGCATACGGTTCCGCACCCGCTCCGGCACGTCCCGTGGCGGGACGTGCCGGAGCGGTACGGGCCCTGGGCCCGCCGGTACGACCTCTTCCGACGCTGGCAGCGGGACGGCACCTGGCAACGGATCTTCGCCGAACTGCAGGCCCAGGCCGACGCCAAGGAGCTCATCACCTGGGACCTCAACATCGACTCCACCGTGTGCCGGGCCCACCAGCACGCCGCCGGGGCGCGGAAAAAGGGGATCTGCAGGCCGAGCCGCCCGGGGGCATCGCCGTCGAGCCGGACGACCACGGCCTCGGACGCTCACGCGGCGGCCTGACCACAAAGCTCCACCTGGCCGTCGAGCAGGGGCAAAAGCCCATGTCCATCGTGATCACCGCCGGACAGCGAGGCGACTCCCCTCAGTTCGAGCCCGTGCTGAAGAAGGTCCGCGTCGCCCGCCTGGGCTCGGGGCGTCCGCGCACCCGGCCCGACCGGGTCCGCGCCGACAAGGCCTACGCGTCCCGGAAGAACCGCGCCTACCTGCGACGCCGCGGTATCCGCTGCACCATCCCGGACAAGGTCGACCAGGCCCGCAACCGCAAGAAGCTTGGCTCTCGCGGCGGCAGGCCGCCCAAGTTCGACGCCGAGGACTACAAGGCTCGACACGCAGTCGAGTGCGGCATAAATCGCCTGAAAAGGAACCGCGCCGTGGCGACTCGCTACGACAAGCTCGCGGTCCGCTACGAGGCGACCGTCTTCGTAGCAGCCATCAACGAGTGGCTGTGACCAGCACATTCGATACACGCCCTAGTAGTGCTCCGTTAGGTCTGTCTCGCGGTGCTGTTTGGGGGCATGGTGAGGGTGTGGACGCACATGAAGTGAACCGTGCTCGGGCGAAGTTGGCGTTATTCGTAGCTGATGTGTTCGCGTCGGTGCCGCGCAAGGATCAGCGGGCGAAGGGCGACTGCTATCTGCGGGGACTGATGCTGGACGGGCGGCGGAAGTCGATCCAGCCGATGGCGGAACGGCTGCCGGACGGCAATGAGCAGAACCTGCAGCAGTTCGTGAACCAGTCGACCTGGGATCCGGTGCCGGTGCGGCGGCGGATCGCGCAGCGGATGGTGCCGCAGATTGGCCCGGCTGCCTGGGCGGTCGATGATGTGTCGTTCCCCAAGGACGGCCGGATGTCGGTGGCGGTCGCGCGCCAGTACTGCGGCGCTTTGGGCAAGCGGGCCAACTGCCAGGTCGCGGTGAGCGTGCACGCGGTCTCCGATGCCGCGTCCTGTCCGCTGCAGTGGCGGTTGTTCGTGCCCGAGGAGTGGGCGGACGATCCGGTACGGCGGCAGAAGGCCGGGATACCGCAGGAGGTGGGGCACCGGGAGAAGTGGCGCCTGGCCCTGGACACCATCGACGAGCTGGCCGGGTGGGGCCTGGTGCCGCCGGTGGTGGTGGCCGACGCCGGCTACGGGCAGAACGCCGACTTCCGCGACGGCCTGAGCGAGCGGGGCATCGGCTATGTCGTGGCCATCCGTTCGGACGTGACCGTCCACCCGCACGACGCGCAGCCCACCGCCCCGGCCTGGTCGGGCAACGGCCGCAAGCCGCAGCCTGGCCCCAAAAGCCGATACACCGGACTCACCCTCTACCAGATCCTCGACGCCATCCAGGACCTGCTGAACTGCTGGACCGGCACCTGCACCACCTGCCACCGCCCCCTGCCCAGAACATCCACCACCAGCCCAAACCTGAGAGCCAGAGCAACCTAACGGAGTCCTACTAGTGCCGCATCAGGCAACGTTCGCCCTGTGATGATGTGTCGGCTTGCTGTGCGGTGCGGCAGCGGACGGTCAGAATGATCACGTGGCAGAGCGCGTGCGGGTCAGGGAGATTGATGACGACGAGGGCAGGCGGTTGCTGCGGGTGATCCGCAGGGGCACCGGGTCGGCGGTGACCTGGCGGCGGGCCCAGATGGTGCTGCTGTCCGCGCAGGGCATGTCGGTGGCAAAGATCGCGGAGGTGACGTTCACCAGTGCGGACCGGGTGCGCGACGTGATCCACAACTTCAACGCCGACGGCTTCGACTCCCTCTACCCCAAGTACAAGGGCGGCCGGCCGAGGACCTTCACCCTGCCGGAACGGCGGGAGATCAAGAAGATCGCCAAGTCCAGGCCGGCCGAGCACGGCCTGCCGTTCTCGACCTGGAGCCTGGCCAAGCTGGCCGACTTCCTGGTCGCCGAGGGGGTGGTCGACGACATCAGCCACGAGGGCCTGCGCATCCTGCTCCGCGAGGAAGGCGTCACCTTTCAACGCATAAAGACCTGGAAAGCCTCGCGAGACCCCGAATACGCGGCCAAGAAGGCCCGCGTCGAAGACCTCTACGCGATCGCCGACGGCGAGGTCATACCCGAGGACGGCGAGCCTGAAGTCGTCTTCTGCGTGGACGAGTTCGGGCCGCTCAACCTCCAGCCCCACCCTGGCAGGCAGTGGACCGAACGCGGCGGCAGGCACAAGAACCAGTTGCGCCAGCCCAGGCCGAGACGGCGGGCGACCTACACCCGCCCGCACGGGGTGAGGCACCTGTTCGCCGCCTACGACCTGGGCAAAGACCAGCTCTACGGCCACATCAAGAAGACCAAGAACCGCTCGAAATTCCTGGAGTTCTGCCGTTACCTGCGCTCGCTGCACCCGGTCGGGAAGCGCATCGCGATCGTGTGCGACAACTACTCCCCGCACCTGACGGCGAAGCGGTGCCAGCGGGTCGGGACCTGGGCGGCGGTCAACAACGTGGAGATCGCCTACACCCCGACCAACAGCTCCTGGCTCAACCGCATCGAGGCCCAGTTCACCGCCCTGCGCTACTTCACCCTCGACGGCACCGACCACGCAAGCCACAAAGAGCAAGGCAGCATGATCCGCCGCTACATCATCTGGCGGAACAAGCACGCCGCCGACGAACGCCTCCGCGAGGTCCTGAACAGGGCGAACGTTGCCTGATGCTAGGAATGGTCGGGGGCGTCGAGGGAGTGTTCTTTGAGGAAAGCGCCCGCATGGGCTGCTGCTTCTTCCGCGGTCGCGTGGCGCGTCCCATCGGTGACCGCGGCGGATGCTCCATCAGCGCCCACGCCTGTCCAACTCCAGTCACCGGAAGACACCTGCACCAGTTCGGCAGTCCCTCCGAAAAGCGCAAGCGTGTTCCTTCTTGCTGTCGCGGGCGCTGAGCGGCTGACGGCGTCGGGCCATTTCTTACGGGCGCCCTGCCGGGTGATGCCCCAGACAGCCCCCATCTGCTCGTAACTGGCGCCGTAGGATCCAGCGGTTGCTGCCGCGCGCGCGGTCAACTGCCTGACCTCAGCATCCATCACCTTCCAAGCGGCCAGGACGGACAGTGTCACTTCGATGGGATCCGCTTCCCACATGCGGTCCGCGGGCAGCCCGGTCTGTCGGGAGCGAATCGCCGAGGCCAGCGGATTCAAGGCGTCGTACAGCGCCTTGTCGAGCTCTGCCTGCTCTTCCGGGGTGATCTCAAAGGCCATCATGCGACAACTATAGTTCCCGAATCGGTGCATGGAAACCAAAGTTTACGCACTGTCTCGCTCGCGGCCCGGCGCATCGGCGAGACAGGCCCTCCAGTGCTGCGCCAGGCGTCGTTCGCCCTGGCGACGACTTGGCGGAGGCGTTCGTCGGCGGCGTGCTTGTTTCGCCAGATGATGTAGCGGCGGATCTTGCTGCCCTGTTCCTGGTGGTGGACCAGGTCGGCATCATTGAGGGCGAACGTTGCTTGATGCGGCACTAGTTCGCAGCGCCCTGCCGGACGATCAGCCTCGGCCGTCCCGCAGCGCCAGGTGTCCGATGCGCGCGTCGGGGCAGCCCATTGAGGGTCAACCGACATCCTATCGCTGTGCGTTCGGCCCGAGGACGCGTTGTCGGTCCGGGACCGTATGACCGTACGCGCGGATCGGTCGGTCATACGGGCTCCGGACCAAGGCCGAGACGCAGGCCCAAAACCCGTGGCGCTCAGCCGAAGTAGCCGCCCACAGGGCCCCGGACAGCTTGGGCGACGAGTTCCTTGACCTGGTCGGCGGAGACCGGCTCACCCGGGGCGTCCTGGAACCACCGCTGCCACTCCGGCTCGCCCATCCGCGCCGCGGGGCTCGGCCCCTGGTACGGCTGGACGTAGACGGGGGTGCGGGGCTCGCAGCGCCAGGAGTCGGCGAGGGTGCCGATGTCCACGGCGTCGTAACCGAGGACGTCCATCAGGCGGATGATCTCGGCCTTGGCGGCCGGGTCGTCGCCGGCGATGGGCAGGGCGCTGCGGTCCGGGGCGCCGGCGGGACGGGCCCGGGTGTACAGGCGGATCCAGTCCATGTTGTGGAGCGCCTTGACGACACGGGAGTTCGCCAGGTGTCGCTGGAGCAGCTCACTCGAGGTGATCTCGCGGCTGTCCAGTTCGGCGATGCGGCCGTCGCGATGCGGGTAGTAGTTCATGGTGTCGATCACGATCTTCCCGGCGAGAGCGTTGGCGGGAATCCTGTCGTAGACACCCAGGGGGACGGTCGCCACCACCACGTCGCCCGCCTTCGCCGCCTCTTCCGGAGTGGCCGCGCGGGCGTGGTCACCGAGTTCGGCGACAAGGTCGGCGAGGGTCTCGGGGCCGCGCGAGTTGCTCATGACCACGTTGAGGCCGGCGGCGACGGCGAGGCGCGCGAGCGAGCCGCCGATCATGCCGCTTCCGATGAAGCCGATGGTCTGGGTCACAGTGTCAAACCTCCATTTATGTGCGCCCGAACGGCGCGTTGCCTGACTGCGGTGCTCAGTGACCGTGACGGTTGAGCTGGGCGTGGAGCAGGTTGGGATCGGTGGTGGTGGCGTAGGCGGCGCTGGGGACGTAGACGTGCGGGCCACGCACCGCTACGGAAGTGGGGTTCTGCAGGCCGTCGGAGGCGTTCAGGGCGGTGGTGTTCTTGCCGTCGTCCGTGATGCGCACGACCTTGTTGGGCTTGTTGAGGGCGGCGAGGATTTCGTTGCCGCGGCCGGTGAAGGCGAAGTCGTCGATGCCCTGTAGCCCGGTGGCCTTGACGGCCGGCTTTCCCGCGCGGTGGTCGCTGCGGATGGGGATGCGCACCACGGTGCCCTGGTCGAGGTTGGTCACCCACAGGGCGCCATCGTGGACGCGTGCGCCGTTGGCTCCCAGGAATCCGCGCGGGGCGAGTTCTCGTGCGGTGGACCAGGTCGTCGGGCGACCGCCGTGTGCGGGCACGGACCATACCCGGCCGAGCACCGAGTCCGTGATGTAGAAGGTGTTCGAGCGGGGGTCGAAGGCCAGTCCGTTGGGCAGGCTGTCGGCCGGGAGGGCCGCGATGCGTTCCGGTGCCTGGTGCCCCGGCTTCAGGCGCCAGAGCCCGGTCAGTTCCTTGGTGCCGGTGGCGTACAGGGCGTAGAGCGTGCCGTCGGGGGTGCGGGCGAGACCGGTGGCCAGGGCGAAGCCGAGCACGGGCGTGTGGACGCCGTTGTCGGAGGGTGCCGGGAGGGTGGCGAGGATGTGCGTCGTGCCGTTGCGGTCGACGCGCGCCACCTGGTGAGCGCCTGCGAAGGTCACGTCCACGGAGCCGTTCGGCTCGATGAGGGCGTTCTCCGGGCTCTGTCCCTTGGCCAGGTCGAAGTGGGCGACGATGTGGGCACGGGACACCGGCTCAGTGGCAGCCTGCGCGTCCGTCGCGGTGGCGACCGTCCCGAGCGTCAGACTTGCCGCGGCCCCGGCAAGAACGGCACGCGTGATTCTGTTCTTCATGATTGTTCCTGGGGGAGAAGGAGGGGAGGGGGCGGGTCACAGGTTCCGGCCGAGCAGGTCCAGCAGGCTGGTCCAGTGGCGTTCGGTGGCTTCGGCGTCGTACGCCTCGGTGTCGGCCATGCTGTAGCCGTGTTCGGCGCCGGTGTAGACCTCGGCCCGGTGGCGGACGCCGGCGTCGGAGAGGGCCTTGTCGAGGCGCTCGATCTGCTCGGGCGGCATCGAGTGGTCCCGGTCGGCGTGACCGAAGTACAGCTCCGCGGTGATCCGGTCGGCGAGCAGATGGGGGCTTTCGGGGTCGTTGTCGTCGGCCAGCCCACCGCCGTGGAACCCGGCCGCGGCCGCGACCTTCTCCGGATGGCTCGCGGCGGTGAGCAGGGCCAGGCGGGCGCCCATGCAGTAGCCGGTGATGCCGACCGGGCCCGGGGCAACCTCCGGACGGCCCGCCAGCCATGCCAGATAGCTGTCGGCGTCGCGCGCCACCGCGTCCGCGGTCAGCTCGCCCATGATCGGGAAGATCTGCTCGAACAGTGCGGGACGGTCGTCCGAGGCGATGAAGCCGGGCAGCGGCACGACCGGGGCGCGCCCGTGACGGTAGAAGACGTTGGGAACCAGAACCGTGTAACCGGCCCCAGCGAGGCGGTCGGCCATGTTCTGCAGCTGGGGACGCAGTCCGAAAGCGTCCATGTAGAGCAGTACGGCCGGGTGTTGGGCATTATCGTCGGGGTGGGCCAGGTAGGCGTCGGCCGTGCCGTTCTGGGTGGGGATGTCGACTTCTGTTCCGCGTACGGCGGTCATGGGTGTTCCTTGCTGAATTCGGGGTGGTGTTCGCCATGGGTCATAGGAGCCTGCCGTGTTGAGGGCTGCCGGACCGGAAGTGTTGGTGGCGCAGCGCGGGCCCCAAGGGCGGTGTGTGATCAGGCGTAGAGAAGTTCCGCCTGCCACCAGCCCTGTGGCTGGTGGTGGAGGTCGAGGTAGGCGGCGGCCAGGGCTTCGGGGGTGAAGCGCGGGTCGCCACCGCCGATGTAGCCGGCCACGGTCACGGTGGTCACGTGCACATCGGTGCCTCGCTGCTGCTTGTAGAAAGACTGGACGTAGGCCCGCAGCGCCGCCTTGCCCACCGACAACGAGCTGTAGTCCGGCGAGGGGTCGAGGGCGAGACCGCCGCCGGTGAACAGCAGGCTCCCCTGGCCGTCCGGCAGGAGCGGGAGGACCGTCCGAGCCGCGACCATGGCCCCGGTGACGTTCACCGCGAGGGCGCGGGCGAAGTCCTGCGGCTCCAGCCCGGTGGGCTTGTCGGGAGACAGCAGGGCCGCGTTGTACACGAGCACCTCCGGTGCCCTCAGCTCGTCGGCGGCCCTGACGAGCGCCGCTTGCAGAGCCTCGGGGTCGGCAGCGTCCACCTGGTAGGCGCTCGCCGTATGGCCTTCGGACACCAGGCCGGACGCGTACTCCTCCAGGCGCTCGGCGCCACGGCCGAACAGCACCACCGGATTGCCGTCCCGGGCGAAGGCGTGGGCGACGGCCAGACCGAGGCCGGGGCCCACACCGACGATGAGCGCGGATCCCTTGCTCATGAAAGTTCCTCCAGCTGCCGAGTGTTCCTGCGGCCCCGGCGACAGCGCGGCGACCGGACGTCCTGCCTGCGGCGAGTGGACGATCCCGGCCGTGGCCGGGGCAGCGACTCCATGCAACCTTTCGGGCGGAGGATGAGGGAGAGCCTGATGACCCGGGTACTGGCAGGCCCTCCCAGGTCCGGCTCACCCGGACCTAGCCTCGGAGCATGGACAGGCACATACAGATCCGCGAATTCCTGACGTCTCGGAGAGCGAAGATCACCCCGGAGCAGGCGGGGCTGCCCGCGTTCGGCGGTGACGCACGCCGCGTCCCCGGACTGCGCCGCGAAGAGGTCGCGCTGCTGACCGGGATCAGCGTCGAGTACTACACCCGCCTGGAACGCGGCAACGCCCGCGGTGTCTCGGACAGCGTTATGGACAACCTCGCCCGCGCCCTGCGACTCGACGAGGCCGAGCGCACACATCTGTTCGACCTGGTCCGTGCGGAGAACGCGGACACCCGCCCCCGCCGGGCCGGCAAGCAGCAGATCCGTCCTGCCGTCCAGCGCATCCTGGACGCCATGGCCGTTCCGGCCTTCGTCCGCAACGCGCGCCATGACACCCTGGCCGCCAACCAGCTCGGCCGCGCCCTGTTCTCGCCGATCATGCTCGGTCAGGCCCTGCCCGTGAACAACGCCCGGTTCATCCTCCTGGACCCGCGCGCGGTCGACCTTTTCCCCGACTGGGAGGACGTCGCGGGTGACACCGTCACCACACTCCGTTGGGCAGCGGGCCGCAACCCCTACGACAAGGGGCTGACCGACCTGGTGGGCGAGCTGTCCACGCGCAGCGCGTTCTTCCGTACCCGCTGGGCGACGCACAACGTGCGCATCCAGTGCAAGGGCGTCAAGGCGTTCCACCACGCGGCCGTGGGCGAGCTGGCACTCTCCTACGAGTCGATGACCGTTGACGCCGATGCCGGGCTGACCCTGGTCGCCTACAGTGCCGAGCCCGCATCACCTTCCGAGGACGGTCTGCGACTGCTGGCCAGCTGGGCGGCCACCGTCGAGGTCGAAGCGGGCATGCGGCAGTCGTCGGCCATCTGAATCCCCAGACCGCGGACGCAGTTCGCCGGGCTCGTGCTGTTGACCGGTCCTGCCGAGCGTGCGGGTGTCAGCCGGTGGAAGCCTGTCGGCTCTGCTCATGGTCGACCGTGGTGGCCCACTCGGCCAGCCGGCGCAGTGCTTTCTCCGACGGGGAGTCGGGCTCGGCGCTGTAGACGGTGAGGATCAGCCCGGCGTCCGAGTCGATGGTCATCGACTCGTAGGACAGGGTGAGGTCGCCGACGAGAGGGTGGCGGATGGTTTTCACGCCACCGCGGTGGATGCGTACGTTGTGGTCGGCCCAGCAGGTGCGGAACAGCTCACTCCGGGCGGACAACTCGTCAACCAGGTCGGCCAGCGCTTTGTCCTGCGGGTTACGGCCCACCTGCCAGCGCAGGGCCGCGATGGTGTCGTGCGCGATGGTCTCCCAGTCGGGGAAGAAATCGACCGCGCGCGGGTCCAGGAGGACGAACCGCGCGTTGTTCACCGGGAGTGTCCGGCCGAGCAGGAACGGTGAGAAAAGGGCGAGGCCGAGCTGGTTGGCGGCCAGGGTGTCGAAACGAGGGGTACGGACATACGCGGGAAGGCCGACCATGGAGTGGAGGATGCGCAGGACGGCAGGTGGAATGTGCGGCGCCTCCGCCTCGCTCCGTGGAACCGTGCCGTCCACGGAGCGCACCAGGTCGAACAGATGGGTTCGTTCGGCCTCGTTGAGCTGGAGCGCACGGGCGAGGTTGTCCAGGACTCCGTCGGAGACACCGCGGGCGTTGCCCCGCTCCAAACGGGTGTAGTAGTCGACGCTGACCCCGGCCAGAGAGGCGACCTCCTCGCGGCGCAGTCCGGGAACGCGCCGCGCGTCACCGCCGTAGGCGGGCAGTCCTGCCTGCTCCGGAGTGATCTTGGCCCTTCGGGAGCTCAGGAAGTCGCTGATTTCTTGGCGCCTGTCCATGTTCCGAGGTTATGCCCGCCCCTGCGCGCTGGGGGGAACTGCCAGTACCTGGGTTCTCAGGGTCTCCCTCGTCCGCCGCGTGAAGGGTTGCATGGATCGTGTCCGACGGCTCGGGGCGCCTTGACCGGTGACACGCGAACCACGTTCGGCCAGAACCGGTGCCCGGCCCGCCCGGCTGCGTCGCCCCCACACAGCTTCGTGGTCACCCGCGCCCTCCATGTGACGAGTGGCTGGGCGTCCACAGATTCGGCAGAGAGGATGAGAACGGTATGCGTACCACCACTCTGGGCAGCAAAGGTCCTGAAGTCGGCGTCGTGGGACTGGGCTGTATGGGCATGAGTTTCGCCTACGACATGTCCGCGCCACGCGACGACGAGACATCGGTCTCCGTGATCCGCCAGGCGCTGGACCTGGGCATGACCTTGCTCGACACCGCCGACGTCTACGGCCCCTACGTCAACGAGGAACTGGTCGGCCGAGCCCTGAGCGGCAGCCATCGTGACCGCGCGGTTCTGGCGACCAAGGTCGGTCTGGTGAGCGTGGGCGGGCCGGGCGAGGTCCGGACGGTCCCCAACGGCCGCCCTGAACACGTGCGCACGTCGATCGACGAAAGCCTGCGCCGACTCGGTACCGACCACGTGGATCTCTACCAACTGCACCGCGTCGACCCGGACGTGCCCATCGAGGAGACCTGGGGAACGATGGCTGAGGTCGTCGCAGCGGGCAAGGCCCTGCACATCGGTCTGTCCGAATCGACCGTCGACCACATCAAGCGGGCACAGGCGGTGCACCCGGTGGCCTCGGTGCAGTCCGAGATGTCGCTGTGGACCAGGGAATGGATGACCGAGGTGTTGCCCTACTGCCAGGAGCAGGGCATCGCCTTCCTGCCGTTCTCGCCGCTGGGCAAGGGCTTCCTCACGGGCCGTTTCGCTTCCTTCGACGACCTGCCCGAGGACGACTTCCGGCGCCGGCTGCCCCGCTTCCAGGAGGAGGCTTTGCGGACCAACTTGGCCATCGCGGGCAGGGTCCGGGAGATCGCCGAGCGGATGGGAGCCACCCCGGCCCAGGTGGCACTGGCCTGGCTGATCGCCCAGGGACCGCACGTCATCCCCATTCCCGGCACCAAGACCCCCAAGTACCTTGCCGACAACGCCGGAGCGGCCGACATCGAGCTCAACGCCGAGGACCTGGCCGAGCTCGACGCGCTGCCGACTCCGGAGGGTGGCCGCTACTGACGGCAGCCGAGTCCGCCACCGGCACAGTGAAGGCGCGTGGATCATCCGCGTGCATGCCGCTGCGTCGGGGCCCGGCCCCGGCATCCTCAGCACCCTCGCCTTGGATCGGCCTCCGGGGCCGGCTGATCGCCCACCTGCTCGTGACCGGTGGTGTCCGCCCAACTTGCCAGGAAGTCGAGGGCGTCCTCGGAAGGGGAGCCGGGCTCGGCGGTGTAGGCGACCAGGGTCAGGCCGGCGTCGGCGTCGATGGCCATCGACTCGTACGGCAGGGAGACGGCGCCGATGACAGGATGCTGGAGCCGTTTCACGCCGTTGCGGTGCATGTGCACGTTGTGGGCTGCCCACCGGGCGCGGAAGGACTCGCTGCGCGTGGACAGTTCGCCGATGAGTTCCGTCAGTGCCTTGTCGTAGGGGTTGCGCCCCGCCTGCCAACGCAGGGTGGCCACGGCGTCGTCGGCCGTGGCTTCCCACTCGCTGAAGAACTCACGGGCCCCGGGGTCGAGGAAGAGGTATCGGGCGTGGTTGACGGGCAAGTGCCGTTCCTGGAGCACCGGTGAGAACAGGGCACGGCCCAGCCGGTTGACGGTCAGCGTGTCGAAGTACCCGTTCCATACGAGTGCGGGCGTCGACATCGTGTCCAGGATGCGCTGCACGGCGGGGCGTACCCGCGGCCGGGCCTTCCGGCAGGGCCGGGTGGTGGCGTTGGCCGCGCGGACCAGGTCGAAGAGATGCGTCCGCTCGGCCTCGTCCAGCTGGAGGGCATGCGCCAGGTTGTCCAGGACGCTGTCCGAGACGCCTCGGGCGCCACCGCGTTCCAGACGGGTGTAGTAGTCGACGCTGACTCCGGCCAAGAGTGCCACTTCCTCGCGACGCAGCCCGGGAACACGGCGTGAGTCCCCGCCGAAGACGGGCAGCCCTGCCTGCGCGGGCGTGACCTTGGCCCGGCGCGAGGTCAGGAACTCACGGATCTCATTCCTCCTGTCCATGCTTCGAGGCTAGGTCCAGCCATGGCGGGGCTGGGAGGCCCTGCCAGTACCTGTGTCATCAGGCTCTCCCTCACCGAGAGCCCAGCCTGTTCCATGGATCGTGTACCGGTGGGGCCACAGACATGCCACCTGCGGGTCGCGGAGGCCCGCGTGGCAATCGACTCCGGTGCGGCCCGCATGCACCTGACGGTGCACGCGTCGCTGCCCACCGTGACTGCGGGGCTGTCCGCCGACTCGGCCCTTCTTCACCGGTTCCTCAGCGTCGAGGAGTCCCTCTTTCCCCTCCGCACGCACGTTCAGAAATGAGCAGTTTTCGCATGTCCATGACCCTGCCCCCTCCCGAAAGGCTGCCTCTTGAGCCCGCGCCGCGCTGGACTGCGCGGCTCTGGGGCGTCCTCGCCGTCCTGTGCCTGGTGCTCTTCCTGGACAGCCTGGACGTGTCGATGGTGGGCATCGCCCTGCCTTCGATCGGCCGTGACCTCCAGATGGCCCCCGCCTCGCTGCAATGGATCATCAACGGCTACGTCCTCGGCTACGGCGGGCTGATGCTGCTCGGCGGCCGGACCGCCGACCTCCTCGGTCGCCGCCAGGTCTTCCTCATCGCGCTGGCCGTTTTCGCCGCGGCCTCGCTGCTCGGCGGGGTCGTCGACAGCGGCTCGCTGCTGATCGCCGCCCGTTTCGTCAAGGGCGTGGCCGCAGCGTTCACCGCGCCCACCGCGCTGTCCATCCTCACCACGACCTTTCACGAGGGGCCGCAGCGCAATCGCGCGCTGTCGGTCTTCAGCCTCTTCGGCGCCCTGGGCTACTCCTCGGGCCTGATCCTCGGCGGCCTGCTCACCGGAATCGGATGGCGCTGGACCTTCCTGATGCCGGTCCCGCTCGCGCTGCTGGCCCTGGTCGTCGGCATGATGCTGATCCCACGCGACCGCCGTGCCGAGACCGGCGGCCATGACCCGGCCGGTGCCATCACCCTCACCGGCGGCATGCTGCTCGCCGTGTACGCGGTGGTCACCGCCCCTGAGAAGGGCTGGACCTCCAGTACGACAGTGGCCGCATTCGGCGTCGCCATCGTACTGCTGCTCGCCTTCGTCCTGATCGAGAAGCGCGTCCGCCACCCGCTGGTGCGCTTCGGCATCCTGCGCCAGGGCGCAACGGTCCGCGCCAACCTCAGCATCGTCGCGCTCCTGGGCTCCTACATGAGCTTCCAGTTCATGATGACCTTGTTCCTCCAGGACGGCCGCGGCTGGTCCCCGCTGCGCATGGCCTTCGCCCTGCTGCCGGTGGGCCTGGTCGTCGCCATGGGCTCGCCCGTCGCCGGACGACTCGCCAACCGCCTCGGGACCGCACCGCTGATCGTCACCTCCATGATCTCGACGACGGTCGGCTACCTCTGGTTCCTCCTCACAGCCGGCGACTCCCCGCAGTACCTGCTCACCATGCTCCCCGCCATGGTGCTGCTCGGCGGCGGCTTCACCTTCGGCTACAGCGCCATCATGGCCCAGGCCACCGAAGGCATCGACGACTCCGAGCATGGCCTGGCCTCCGGACTCGTACAGACCTCCGGCCAGGTCGGGGCGGCACTGGTGCTCGCCCTGCTCACCGCGGTACTCGCTGGAGCCGGTGACGCAGGCAGCGACTTCACCTCCTACCGGCCGGGTCTCAACCTGGTGACCGCAGTGGCGGCGGTCGGCCTGCTGCTCAACCTGGTCCCGATGCTGCGACTGCGGCGGCAGTGACCCCCGCCCGGGCGGGCCGGGCAGCCGCGCCACTCGCCTGGGGGGCCCTGCCAGTACCCGGGTCATCAGGCTCTCCCTCATCACCTACCGAGGCTGTTGCATGGATGGTGCTCCGGTCGGGTGGGAGGACCCGCCCGACCGGAAGCCCGGCGCCAGCCACCCCTCTCTCCCATGGCCGGCAGGGCACGGCCCCGGCGTAGTGGCATGTGCCCCACCCGCCGGCGCCGCTCGCCAGAACTGTTGTCCCGCCTCGGGGCATTCCCTCGAACAAGGAAGCAGCACGACGTGTCCACTCCCGAGAACACTGAGCCGCCTGCTGCCACAGCCCTGTCCGGATCAACCGGGCCCCGGCACCAGCAGCTGGGGATCAGCCGCGGACTGACACTGCTGTTCGCCATCGCCGGCGGCTCGGCCGTCGCGAACCTCTACTGGGCGCAGCCTTTGCTGGATTTCATCGCCGGTGACCTGCACGCCTCCGCCTCTCTGGCGGGGTGGCTGGTCACCGCGACCCAGTTTTATGGCCCTTAAACCGGGAGGCGCGTCCCGAACCGTTCCTCCGCCCTTGCCTGAACATCACCCCGGGGACTCAGTGTGGGTACGTTAGGCGGTACGCTCGTACCCATACGCCAGAGGCGGGTCGGCGTTCCGGCCCGTAACTACTCCCCGTTTCCGGGCGGGGACGCTCAGGGGAGACTGCTGCGGTGACGGCCCAAACTGACTCGCGTGACCGACGACCGCGCCGCACCACTCGCAGGCGGGTCGTCGATACTGGTCGGCGGGAGGAACTGCTGCGTCAGGCCGAGGCGATCATCCTGGCCGAAGGCTTCACCTCTGTGACCATGGATGAGCTCGCCCAGCGACTGGGCTGCTCCAAGGCGACGCTGTACAGTCTCGCCTCCACGAAGGAACAGCTAGTGCTGGCGGTCACCCGTGCCTTCTTCCGGGACGCGACAGCCGAGATCGAGCAGGCCGTCCAGGCCGAGCCCGACGCCAGGCAGCGCATCCGGGTCTACCTCACCGGCGTCGGCACCGCCATGCGCCGCCACTCCCACGCCTTCTACGACGACATGGTCGGCTACGAACCGACCGCACAGATCTACCGCAAGAACTCCGCCGCCGCCGCGCACCGAGTCCACGAACTCATCGAGGAGGGCGTGCAGAGCGGCGTCTTCCGCGCACTCAACGGCCACTTCGCCGCCCATGTCGTGGCAGTCACCATCGACGCGGTCCAGTCGGGGGTCCTCCTGGAGAGGACCGGCCTGACCGCCGGCGACGCCTTCTCCGAGCTCGGGGACCTCCTGCTGGACGGGCTCAGCTCGGGACAGGGCGCTTTCGCGCCCTCTTCCACAGCTGGCCGCTCGCCCAGGGGCTAGGAGCGTGGGTCAGTAACGAGCAAGCGGCTGTGTTGCGGTGACCGGCGGATCGGTTGCGGCGGCGGGGCCCTGTTGGCCTGTCACGTGGCCGGGACGCCTTGCCGGTCAGCAAGCCAGGGCGGCGATCCCTGCCGTTCCTGCGTGCCGGAAGATCTTGCGGAGGTTATGGCAGGCGGCCAGCAGGCGCCACTCGCTGCGGGCGCCGTCCTCGCCGCGTAGGAGGAGCTGGCGGCCGTTCTGGCAGGTCATGATCTGTCCGAAGACGGGTTCGACGATGGCCTTGCGGCGGCTGTAGGCGGCCCGTCCGGGCCTGGTCCGCAGCTTGCGGGCCATGCGCTCCTTCAAGGTCGCGTCCTTGGGGATGCGTCCGCGCGGCGCGGGCGGGACCTGCTCGTCGTGGGCGAGGCGGCCGGTGGCCATGAATCTGTCGGTTCCGCAGGAGAGCTGGCGGTCCCGGGCGGCTTCGAGGTTGGTCTCGGAGCAATAGCCAGCGTCGACCAGGGCCTGCTTGGGGTGGGTGCCGGTATTCGCCGCGGACTGCTCCAGCATGGTGGTGTAGTTCAGCGCGTCCGAGGCGTTGGTGGTTACGTCAGCTGCGGTGATGACCTGGTGGGCCTCGTCGACGACGGCCTGGGCGTTGTAGGCCTGGATGTAAGCGCCGTCGCTGTTCTTCATGATCCGCGAGTCGGCGTCGGTGAAGTTGGCCTGCGCCTTCGGCTTCGGGCGGGCCTTGGCGGCGGCCTTCTCCCCGGCGTCGGTGACGGCCTGTTCGTCGGCTGTGCCCTTGCGCTGTTGGCGGCGGCGCTCGATGTCCTCGGCGTGGCTGCGGGCCTTGTCCGCGGCTTCGGCCTCGATCTGGGCGCGGGCTGCCTGCAGCCTGGCGAGGCGTTTCTCGCGGCGGTCGAGTTCGGCGGGCAGATCGGTGTCCTTGCCGTCGGGGCCGAAAGCCTGGTCCTCGACGGTATCGGTGGCCTCGGCATCGGCGAGCAGGGCGGCGGCCTTGGCCTCCAAACGCGGCGATCTCGGCCTCGATCCGTTCTTCCTTGCCGACCAGACGGCCATAGCTCATGGCCTTGTGCTTGGAGGCGTTGGCTTCGAGCTTGGTGCCGTCCAGGGCGACGCGGCCCATCTTGACCATGCCGAGCTTGGTCGCGAGGTGCAGCGACTGGGTGAACAGGCCTGCCAGGGCGTCCAGGTGGCGGCGGCGAAACCGGGAGATCGAGCGGAAGTCCGGGGCCTGGCCGGCGGCCAGGAACCGGAACGCCACGTCGTCGGCCCATTTGCGCTCGATCGCCCGGGAGGAGCGGATACCGGTGGTGTAGCCGTAGATCAGCAGGCGCACCATCAGCCGCGGATCGTAGGGCGGAAAGCCACGCTTCTCGGTGTAGTCGGCCAGGACTGGCCCCAGGTCCAGCACGTCATCGACCAGATCGGCTACGAATCGGGCCAGGTGGTCCTCGGGTAGCCAATCGTCCAGCGAGGGCAGCAGCAGGCCCTGGTGCGGATCGAACGCCCTGAACCGCTTGTTGACCGCCACTGCACCACCCTGCGGCCGCTTCTTCTCGACCGGCTCAGCCTCAAACAGCCCGTCCCCGCCACTCATACCGATATCATTCCGCACGAATGATCACGAACCGAAGCAGGGTTGCTGACGGATGACGTCGGACCTCGCGCACGGGCAGTTGCGAAACCCGGGCGCCTCTCACTACGTGCTCCAATCGCCGATTCGATCCGGCGAGTTGACGGTGTGTCGATCGTCTGGCCTCTCTTTCAGAGTCGGTCATCTGCCACCCAAGAACAAGACTGCAATTTTCAGGCGGAGACCGGGACCATGGCACGCGTGACCTCTCCTTCCTCGGACTCCGAGACCAGCAGAGAACTGTCCGATCTACTCGCCCACGTCCGCTGGATCGCCGGCGGTACGGCCTCCGGTAAGAGCACGCTCGCCCACCTACTGGCCGACCAATACGGCGTCGAGGTCTACAACGGCGACCGTGCGGAGCACGGCTGGCTGACGCGATGCACGCCGCAGCGCCACCCGCGCCTGTCCGCCATGCGCCGAATGCCACCGGGCGGGATGTGGGCGGGCCGCACCGCGAAGGAGGTGTTCCAAGCGATGGCGAGCCTGCACGGAGAGACGACCGGCTTCCTCATCGAAGACCTCCTCGCCATGCCCACCGATCACATCATCCTGGTGGATTACTTCGGGATCCTGCCCAACCACCTCGCACCTCTGCTGTGCCGACCCGACCAAGCAGTCTTCCTCCTGCCCACACCCCAGTTCCGGCAGGATGCACTCGGCGCGCGCTATGCGGATCCCGCCCGCGCGAGAGCCACCTGGGGCAAGAACGATCCCGAGGCCATGCTGACCAAGCGCCTCACCCGCGACGCCCTCTGGGACGAGGAAGTCCGCAGACAGGCCTACGACCACCGGCTCGACACCATCACGGTCGACGGCAGCACTCCCGCCACCGACCTCGCCAATCAGGTGGCAGCACGCTTCGGATTGGGCCACAGAACGTAACGCTCGCCTGGCCGACGCTACCCAGGGTGGCGGCTGGGCTCCGGCACAGTCTCTCGAAAGCCCGAACTGAAGCATTCAGCTACAGCGGGCCACCGGTTACTGACCCACGCTCCTAGGTCTCGACACCCAGGTAGAGCGCGGAGAAGAGGGGTGCACGGATCGTCTCTGACCGACTGCACGACAGGTGCGACGCCTGCGCCCACTCTGGATACATGCGTCGGGCTCTCGCCAGAAAGGCGGGGGTCGAGACGCCGGCTCGCGCGAGCGGTACGCCCCTCCCCGCACCGGCCGCTCCGGTAGTGGCCTCCTGGTTCGCAGTGGTGAGGATCCCGCGCCCCGATGTCGTCGGCGGCCTGTTCGATCACTGGCACCAGTCGATGCACAAAACCGTATCCGCACTGTCAGCCCTGGCGCAGAGCACCGGTGCTCTCCGATCCGTCCTCGACGTGTCGGACTGAGCTGCGAAGCCGCCTCTCACAACGCCTTCCCCCAGAGAAGATGCGGCCGCGGCAGCGATGCCGCGAGGGCCGGGGCGTGAGGTCCGCCCCCTGACGGGACTGGAGCATGACCAGGTCGGGACGCGCGAAGGGGGTCCTGCACCGTCCGGCTTCTGTTCCGCGACCAGGTACCCCGGCAGCGTCGCGCCGTGAGGGCCGGGCCCCCGTGCTTCGGCCGGCATCGGCTCGACTGGGGGATACAGCGTCACTCTGCTACATCTTTGCTGATCCGCACGCCAGACACCTCCGAGGCTGTGCCGGGTCAGGGTGGTGAAGGCATGGCGCGGGTGGACAGGGGGACGACGGTGCCGCCGCCACGCAAGGCGTTGTTTTCGAGAGCCAGCTGCCGGATGGCCTCCTCGTACAAGGCGAGGGTGCGGCGCAAGTCGGTGTTCTCTCGACGGAGTCGGCTCAGGTTGGCTTCCGCGCGCGCATTGGGGGCGGGGGACGGGGTGGTCGCGGACTGCGGGATGCGGGGCCGGAAGTGCGTGTCGATCAGGTCCGCGTAGTGCCGGTGGAAGGTGGCGTGCGGGATGTCCAGGAACCGTTCGACCGCGGTCACGGTGGGGCGCCGTCCGCGGGCGGCGGCCTCGGCAAGGACGGTGTCGACGGCGGCTTTGACGGTGTCGGGCAGCGCGCGTTTCACTCGGCGATCTCCGGGGTGTGGCGGGTGAGGAACGCGGCGGTGGCACGGTGCTGTTCCTCAAGGCGGTGACGGACGTAGGGGGCCAAACGGTCACCGGCGGCCAGTGTGTCCTCCAGCCGGAGGAGGTGATCGGCAAGGGCCTGCCGGTTGTCGGATGTCAGGGCGGCGTTGCGGCAGGCTTGCGGCTGGCAGTCGGCCAGGACGGGCTGATCGGCGGAAGCCTCGGGGCTGCGGCACAGGGCGCGGTCGGGGTTGTAGACGCAGGTGACGAAGGTCCCCAGGTACACGTGCGGGTCGTGGCGGGCCACGATGCGGCGCAGGCGGGCTTCGTCAGTGACGACCTGGCCGTCGAAGACGGTGTGCCGGGCGAACTCGGCGAGCCGGGCTTCGGCCTCGGCGCCGGCCGGCCCAGCCAGCGTCGGGCGGTCTTCGTCGGCACTCAGCTCGGCGAGCAACTGGCCGCGGGCGAGGGCTTGCTCGGCTTCGACCTCATCGCGGAAGCCGGAGTCGCTGGTGCCGGCGTCGCCCTCGAACATTTGAATGTACTGGTGGCGGTATTGCAGGGCTCCCGCGATGGCGCCGCCGGGGCGGCGGGCGATGAACCAGGCCAGGGTCCGCCGGAACTGGCGCGTGGTCAGCCGAGGCAGCCGGCCCCGTTCCAGGGGGATCCCGTCGGGGCGCCTGCGGTCGTCGCAGTAGGCGGTGATCCAGGAGATCAGGAAGGCGATGTCTTTGTTGGTGGTGTTGCTGTTGGGCACCGGGAATGTGCTGCGGCGGCGGGTGCTGGGTGCGGGGGCGAGCAAGTAGGGCTGGTCCTGGGGCTGGAAGCGTTCGAGGACGGCGATGGCGCGGGCGACGGGGGCGGTGACGATCCAGGTGGCCTCCGCGCCGTGGACGTCTTCGCCCTTGAAGGCGAGGCTGGCCAGCCGGTGCCGGTAGACATGCCCGTCGGATGCTTGCTGGACGCTGAGGCATCCGCGCTTAAGGTGCTTGATCTCGGAGTCGCGCAAGCCGGAGAGATAGGCGTTCACGATCCAGCAGGACACCAGAAGCAGCCGCTCCATGCGGGCGACGTCGTAGTACGAGATGCGCTCCAGCCACGGCCGGCCCTCTAGCCGCCCCTGGGGGGCGTGCGCGAGCGGGCAGTCCGTGTTGACTCCGACGTCGTCGGCGGCCTCCGCGATCATCTGTCGTGGCCGGGCCTCGTCCAGGCGGTGAACGGGATAGCCCAGCAGTCGAGCCAGGTAGCTGGTGCTGGGGAACGGCTCACCTCGGCGGGCGGAGGCCAGGCGCGCGGGTGCCGCTGGCAGGGGGTGGCGACGGCGGCGGAAGTCGTCCAGCAGTTCCGCCAGCGCGGTGGGCAGGTCAGGGCCGGCGGGCGGCCGGGCATCGATGGCGTCGCGCTCTGCGCGGGCAGCCAGGACATCGTCGGCGAAGTCGTCGACGAAGCGCATCGCCCAGCTCAGCAGCGGTGCTACGACCTGCTCGGGGATGCGGTCGGTGAGATTCTCTGGTGGAGCAGGCTGAGGCGCTGGAGCGGTTCTTCGTGGCTTCGGAGTCGGCGGCGGTGGTGCCGCTGCCGTCTTTTCACGGGGCTGACGGCTTCGACTGCGGTGTCCTGCTGGGCCGGGAGGCGGCGGTGGGCCTGGTCCACCATGGACGGGAAGCGTGTGCGTCGGCACAGCCGGTGGAGACGATCGAGGCCGTGCGGGCGCTGCCGGTGTGGCACAACTGACGTGGTGGGGAGAGGCGTGAGCAGGAACCTTCAGCGGCCGGACGAGGCCCGTACGGCGTCGGTGGTCGCGCTGGCCCAGGACCTGATCCGGCAGCCGAGCCGGGCCGGGATCGACGACTACGGGCCCGTCCTCGCCGTGCTGGAGGACTGGCTCGCTGCTCGCGGCCTGCCGCACCGGCGCCTGCACGGCGATGCGGGTGCCCTGGTCGGGCTGCTGGTGGAGATCCCGGGTGATCGGCCGGGGGCGTGGTGGACTCTCGATGCATGCGTGGACACCGCCCCCTATGGCGACGAGTTGGCGTGGTCGTTCCCGCCGGCCTCGGGCGACATCGTGGACGGCTGGCTGCGGGGACGGGGCGCGGCTGATTCCAAGCTGGCTGCGGCGATGTTCTGCCACATCGCCGAGGACCTCGCCGCCCAGGCCCGGGAGCTGAGCGGCGGGCTCGCCGTGCTCCTGGACGTCGACGAGCACACCGGCAACTTCGGCGGCGCCCGCGCCGCTCTCGCCGACGAGGCCGTGGCCCGGCCGGCCGGGGTGATGATCGGCTACCCCGGCATGGACGAGGTGGTCGTCGGCGGGCGGGGCCTGTGGAGGGCCGTCCTCACCGTGCATGCTCCCTCCGGGCACTCCGGGTCCAGCAAGACCGTGGTCGGTGCGATCTCCCGCGCCGCGCACCTGGTTGGCCTCCTCGACGCGGCCGACCTGCCCGGGGTCGAGGACGGTTCGGAGTTCCCGCTGCTCCCGAAGGTGTCGGTCACCGCCTGCCACGGTGGCCAGGGATTCTCCGTCACCCCCGACCGGTGCGACCTCAACATCGATGTGCGCACCACGCCCGGATTCGATGCCCATGACGCCGAGACGCTCGTCCGCAAGGCCGTCGCCGAGCTCGACGCAGCCTCGCCTGCCCCGCGCCCGACCGAGATCACCCCGGTCGCGGCATGGCCGCCGTTCCGGCTCACCGACACCGAGCAGCCGGCTGCGGCCTTGCTGGACGCTGCCGCCGAGGCAGGGCTCGCGGTCCGGACGAAGACCGCCGGGCCCTCGAACATCGGCAACCTGCTGGCTGGCGAGGGTATCCCGGCAACGGCCGGCTTCGGGGTTCCCTACGAAGGGCTCCACGGCATCGACGAACGCGCCCACCTCGCAGAACTGCCCACGGTGTACGCGGTCTACCGGCGTGCCGTGCTCCGTCTGCTGGAGTCCGACATCCCAGCCGCGTCCCAGATTTCTCCCAACTCCGCTCCCAGCAAGTACCCAACTGCGCCTCTGGGAAAGGGACGTCGCCCGCGGTGACATGGAGGCAGTACCTTCCCCGTACCCGCTGAGAAGACGAGGGACTTGGCTCATGGCCGAGCCGATCACCCGTCCGACGAAGCCCGTCGGCGAAGGCAGCCGCGCCGCGGCGCACCGCCGGCAAGGAGGCACGATGCCCACCGCAGTCCAGGCCGCGGACCGTCCCTGGGGCGCCGGCCGGCTCGCCCCGTACCCGACCGTCGTCCACCGCCCGCATGCGTCGGTCGTGATTGACCCCGACACCCAGCTCGGCGTCTACCTGGACCACGCCGGTCAGGTGATCGACATGGGCAAGCACGGCACCAGCAAGGGCACCGAGACGGACACGACCACGAACGCGGATTCTGCGCCGGATCAGGGGCACGACCAGGACTCGGAGCAGGACAGTTGAGCGGTGACTGCCAAGAGGCCGGTGCTCGTGGCCACCGAGACGGACGATCTCACCGCCGACATGGTGATCGCCCATCTGAACCGCCGGAACGTGCCGGTGGTCCGGTTCAACCCCGCTGACATCGGCCCGGACCTGACGGTGTCCGCATGGTTCGGTGCCTGCCCGGCCCCAGTGTCCGGGCAGGCACGGACGCTGTCGCGGACCGTTGACCTGACCGTGGTGCGGTCGGTGTACTGGCGTCGGCCGGTGTGGCCCGCCTTCGAGCATCTCGGCGCCGATGACGCGCGTTTCGCGGCGGCCCAGGTCCGCCACGGCCTCGGCGGCATCCTCTACGCCCTCGACGGACCGCTGTGGGTGAACCACCCCCTTGCCAACGCCGCCGCCGACTACAAGCCCGCCCAGCTCGCCATGGCCCAGCGTCTCGGGCTCACCGTCCCGCCGACGCTGGTGACGAACGACCCGGCCGAAGCCCGGGAATTTACCGCCCAGCACGATCAGGTGATCTTCAAGACGCTCCGGTGGACGCCCTGCTGGCGTGACGGTGTTCCCGTCACGGGCTGGGCCGACCCGGTCACGGCATCCGAGATCGACGAGAGTGTGCGCGTGGCGCCACACCTGTTCCAAGCCGTCGTGGACAAGACGGCCGACCTCCGGGTGCTGGTCGTGGGCCGGCAGGTGTTCGCCGTGCGGATCGAGTCCGGGATGCTGGACTGGCGCAAGGACCACTCGGCTCTCTCCTACAGTGTCGTGGACCTGCCCGACCGCATGGAGAAGATGCTCCTGGCCTACCTGGACCACGCCGGGCTGGTCTCGGGGAGCTTCGACCTCGCCGTGGACAAGACGGACAGCCTGTGGTGGCTGGAGCTGAACCCCAACGGGCAGTGGGGGTGGCTGGAGGAAGCCACCGGTCTTCCCATGTCCGTCGCATTCGCCGACCTGCTGATGCAAGGAGCCGCCCCATGACCGACACCGCTTCCCACCGACGCGCCCTTGCCGGCCGCCTGAGCGAAGCGGGCGTCCTCGTCAGCCCTCAGTGGCGAGCAGCGGTGGAAGCCGTGCCCCGGGAGCTGTTTCTGAACCCGGGCGTGTTCCTGCCTGCCGAGGGCGGCCGGTGGCGCCCGGTCACAGCACTCGGAACCGACCCGCATGAGTGGGCGCAGATCGCCTACCGTGACGAGTCCTTGACCACACAGCTCGACGGCCACCTCACCGCTGACCAGGTCAGCGGTCTCGTCGCAGGCTCTCCGACATCGTCGTCCACCACTCCGGTGACCGTGGTCGGCATGATCGAGAACCTGGAGGTGCAGGACGGGCATCAGGTACTGGAGATCGGCACGGGCACCGGATACTCCAGCGCCCTCCTGTGCCACCGCCTCGGCGAGGACAACGTCACCACGGTCGAAGTGGACCCCACGGTCGCAGCCCGCGCGGACGCCGCGCTGGAGACGGCCGGCTACTCGACATGGACCGTCACTGCGGACGGCCTCCTCGGCCACCCCCGCCGCGCACCCTACGACCGCGTCATCGCCGCGTGCGCGGTGCGCCGCATCCCCTACACCTGGATCCGCCAGACCACACCCGGCGGTATCGTCCTCGCCACCGTCGGCGGGACCTGGCACTACGGCACAGGACTCGCCAAGGTCACAGTCGCCGACGACGGCACCGCCCAGGGCGGGATCACCGGCCGCTCCTCATTCATGCAGGCCCGCTCCCAGGCAAAAGTGCCGGTCATCGGTGACCTGTCCGCCCGCACCGCCTACGCCGACAGCGAGCGGGAGACCAAAGTCCCTCCGGCACTACTGGAGGAGTGGATGCCCGCCTTCCTCGCGCAACTCGCCGCTCCCGGAGCGCACTTCACCCGCGCCACGTCCGCGGAGGGAAATCGGCTCCTGTATCTCTTCGACCCGGACCGCGAATCGTTCGCGTCCTTCCTGGAGAAGGAGGACGCCTGGACGGTACGCCAGGGCGGCCCGCTGCCGCTGTGGGACACGATCGAACAGACCCTCACCGCATGGCAGGACGCCGGAAGCCCCGACATCACCACCGTGCGACTGCACGTCACGCAGGAGGCCCACACCTACTGGATCGAAGGTCACTCGGCGCTGCGCTGGCAGCATCACGTTCTCTGAATTGAGAGCCTTGCCCCTGCTCGCCATACTCCTCGAGCTCCTCGAACAGCTCCATGCCGATCGCCTCCAGCAGGCCCCGGGACGCCATGTTCGCCTGCTGGGCGACAGCGACCACCAGCCCGCGCTCTGGCCGAGGTCAGGAGTGTCGGACGCCGCAGGCGGGGCACTCCGCGCTTCATTGCTCGGACGCCGGTGATGCCGGCGCCAACCGTATCCGTGCCCGCAGGGGTCGGAGCCCCGCTGCCCGTCCGCAGGCTCGTCGGCCTGTCCGCGCTGTTACGCACTTTCGGGTGACCGGTGGCGCCGGGAAGGGGCCGCGGCGGCGTCGGTCGGTCATGGTGAGGCCGTCGCTCGTACCGCCGCGCGGGATGGCAGGCCGGCACGGCGCGGCTGGACGCCGCGCTGCTGCGCCTCGCGAGCAGGAAGCACCGGCTCATCGGAGCCGCGGCGCTCCGCGTCGTCATCGGCTTCGCCACCCTGCTGTACTGCCTGTCCGACTACTCACGGCGGCGCTTCCTGTGGGGGCCGGACTCCTACGACTCGATCTCCACGGCGAGGGCCGAGCTGCCGCGCTGGGGCTTCTCGATCTTCCTGTGGAGCCATTCCACGCTCTGGTTCGAGATCGCCTATCACGCGGTGATCGTGGTTGCCCTGGCGTTCATGATCTTCGGCGGCCGGGCACTCACCCTCGCGCAGGCCCTGATGATGTGGTCGCTGCACAACCGGAACCAGGATGTGCTCGAAGGCGGCGACAACCTTGCCCAGATCGTCATCCTGCTCATGGTCTGCATCGTCTCCAACGCCTACTTCGCGCCCGGCGCCAAGCGGCGGCGCGCACGGATGCGCGCGGACGAACGGCCGACGACCTCCACCGTGCTGCACAACCTCGCCGCCTTTCTCATCGTCTTCCAGACCGCGGTGCTGTACTTCACCGCCGGCTACTGGAAGATCACCGGGAAGGTGTGGCAGGACGGCGTGGCGATGTACTACATCAGCCGGATCACCGGCTTCGAGATGTCGGCCACGTACGCGCACCTGATGAACAACGCCTTCGTGGGTACCGCCCTCTGCTACTTCACGATCTTCATCGAGCTGGCGCTGCCCTTCGCGATCCTGTCCGCTCGCCCGTGGATCCGGAAGGCCAACACGGTGGCCCTGGAGGGCATGCACCTGGGCATCATCGCCTGCATGGGCCTGGTGTGCTTCGGGCTACTGATGATCGGCGCGGACTGCACCTGCCTGCGCGACGAGGACTACCGGTCACTCGCGCGGCGCTTCCGGTCCGTCAAGGAACGTGTAATGGGCGGGAGTTGGTCACCGCTGCCCGCGCGCGTCATGACCCCGGTGGCCATGACGGCGGGACAGGACGGTACGGCCGATGCGTGACACGACCGACGAAGCGGCGAACGCCGCGCCGGACGCCCTGTACCGGTTCCTCACCGCCGAGCCCGCCGACCGGGAACGCCTGGCACCGCGCGTGGTCGCCGCCGTGGGCCGGGAGCGGCTCGACGAGATCGTGGACACCACGCTCGGACGGGTCGGCGAGGTCACCGGCGTGCGCGACAGCCGCGACGGACTGGTGATCGAAGGCACCCGGGGGCGGGCCCTCGCCTTCGCCGCCACCAGGGACGGCCATGAGCTGGACGGGCTCCTGATCGCCCCCGGCGCACACCGCCCGGCACGCCTGCGCACCAACTGGGTGCGCCCGGCTCTGGCCTGGACCGTGCTGGTGCTGCTGTTCGTCGTGCGCATCGACGCCTGCTGGGAGGCCCCCTCCCGAATCGCCTGGTGCGGCCGCCTGTTGATCGTCGCGGCCGGATACCTGGTCGTGGAGGGCTGGCGTGCCCCGGCCCTGTTTCCGTGGTGGATACGCCGACCGCTGGAGGCCGGGGCGCTCGTCGCCCTCGCCTCCGCCTGGCGACTGCCCGGGCTGCCCACGTCGGGCGGTGCCCCCGAACTGGTCGTGGGGGCCGCACTGGTCGCCGTCCTCGGCGTACTCCTGATGCGGGCACGGCGTCACCGCTGGGGGACGGCCGTCTCCCAGCCCCTCGTCTTCCCCTTGCAGGGCGGCAGTTGGTACGTGGGGCAAGGAGGCGGACGCAGCCTCAACCATCACTTCGCCGTCCCCGAGCAACGCGGCGCCCTGGACGTGGTCCAGGCCGGCCCGGGCGGGACGCGCGGGCGTCACCGCGCCCGCACCCAGGGCACGCACGGCAAGAACGAGCGCTACCTCATCTACGGGCAGCCCGTGCACGCACCCTGCGACGGTACGGTCGTCTCCGCCGCCGATCACATCGACGACCAAGAACCCGGCGCCGTCCGCTATCAACCCCTGTACGGCAACCACGTGTGGATCGACACGGGCGCCGAGATCGTCAAGCTCGCCCATCTGCGCCCCGGCACCGTGACCGTGAGCACCGGCGACCCCGTGCGCGTCGGGCAGGTGCTCGGCGAGGTCGGCAACTCCGGCAACAGCAGCGAGCCGCACCTGCACCTCCACGCCGAGCGCGACGGCCTCGGCCTCGACCTGGAGTTCGAGGGGGTCTCGGGCCCGCTGTACCGGGGCCGGACCGTCCGCACCTAGGCCCTCTCGGCAAATTTCCGTCTGCCCGCGACCCGGGCGGACGACGGGAATTGACGACACGGCCTAGGCATCCCGTTCAGTTCAGCAGCCACCGGGCCGGTACGGCGAGACGTCCGTGCCGCGCCCCTTCGTTCTGCTCTGCGCGCCGTCCGGCGCTCCCACACCAAAAGGTCTGCATCCCATGCCTCTCCATGCCCCCATACGCCCGCTGCGTCGCCTGCGCGGCTCCGTCGTCGCGGCTGCCTGCGCCACGCTGCTCGGCACCGTCGGCTCCCTACCCGCCGCCCACGCGGCCGACCGGCACCCTCTCGTGGGATCCCGGCCCGCATACGCGACGCGGACCGCCGACACCGGCCCTGTTCCCGCCGGTAGTCACGTCAGCGCGCGTCTCTACCTCAACTCCCGTGACCCGCAAGGGCTCGCGGCGTTCCTGCGCGACATCAGCGACCCCCGCAGCCCGCACTACCGGCACTACCTCACCCCGGCGGATCACCGACGGCACTTCGGCCCGACGGACCGTCAGATCCGGACCCTCACGGCATGGCTGGTCGGGTCCGGATTCACCGTCATCGCCCGAACCTCCCCCCGGGAAGGGGTGGTCGGGGTGTGGCGCGTCGGTGGCCGGCCGGTGGGTGTCTTGCTAGGGCTGCTGGGTTGTCGGGTTGGCCGGGAGCATCGAGCTGCCGGCGCCGGTGATGATCTCCTGGAGTGCCAGCGCGTGCCGGTCGAGGGCGGTGCGGCCGTTGGTGGTGAGGCGGGCGGAGGTGCGTGGTCGCTTGCCGACGAAGGTCTTGCGGATCTCGATGTAGCCGGCGTCTTCCAGGGTGGTGAGCTGTTTGGACAGGGCGGAGTCGGAAAGGCCGATGCTGTCGCGCAGTACTTTGAAGTCCGCCCATCCGGTCGCGGCGAGGAAGGCGACCAGCGAGAGCCGGGTGGGCGCGTGGATCAGTTCGTCGAACCTGGGCGTGTTCACTGCCGGCTCCTGGAGCGCCGTACCAGCGTGGCCGCGTCCAGCCGTACGAGCATCGGCCCCCCGATGGCGAACACCACTCCTGTGACGGCGGCGGCGATCGTTCCCGGACAGGGCGCCCCGGCCGCCTTGAGGCTGATTCCGGTCGCCAGACCCACGCCGAGCAGGGCCGCCGCAAAGGCCGCCGATCCGATCAGTGTCGTGCGGGCGGCCCCCGGGCCGGCCAGGCCGCGGCGCGGTGCGGCGGCGCGGGATGCGCGGCGGACCGGCAGGTCGACGACGAGCGAGCCGGCCACGAACAGGGCGATGCCGGTCCCGAGGAGCACGCCGCGCCCGGACTCGGCGGATGCCGCGAGTTCGGTGATCAGGACGGCGTAGGCCCACCACCACCAACTGGGGAAGATCTTGCGCCGGATCACCTGCTCGCGCCGCCGGTCGATCTCGCTCAGGGCGCGTGCGGCGTCCGCCGGCTCGACTCGATCATCCATTTTCCCTCCCCGACAATACTTTCCTATCAGGAAAGTAACGGGGAGCTCCCCGGCCTTGTCAAGGGCCGTGGACCGGGCGGTGGATCAGGCTGCTGTGGTCTCCCCGTGCTCGGCCAGGGCGCCCTTGTCGGGCTCGGCTCCGGGGCGGGCCTGGGCGACGGGGGAGGCGTCGGTGAGCGCGCCGGTGTTCCTGGGCGGATTCTGATGAGGGTCTTTGGAAACGGTTCTGGCTGCCGTGTGCTGTTGGTGATCTTCCTGGCGCTGCTGTGCCCGCGCCGCTGTGTCGGGGCGGTGGTCGGTCGGCCGCCTGCAGGATCCGGTTTCGTGTGTCCCGCTCGTCCGGGAGGGCTGGGCGGCGGGATGTGAGCCTGTGCAGTGCTGCGGCAGGGGCAGGGGCAGGGGCAGGGGCAGGGGCAGGGGGGTGTCGCGGGGGTTGTCAGGGTGGTGTCTTGCCGGTGGGGGCGGGTTGTGTCTGTGGGTGGTGGGGTCCGGGGTTGTTCGTGGTGGTGGTCTGGTGGTCGTGGTTCTTGGTGGGTGTGTTGTGGTGTTGGTTGTTTTGCGTGTTGTGGGCTGGAGGGGGCCGGCCGCCGCGTTCGGGGGATGGTGGCGCGGCGGCCGGCTGTTCGGGGGTCGGCTGGGGGGCCGGTTGTGTTATCGGGTGGGTCGTTCGTCGACCACGGGCATGAGTTTTCCGCTGCGGGGGTTGATCTGTAGTTCGTTGTAGGGCTTCCATTCCACGGTGAGTGGGCCGATCATGCCGGCGGCGATGGTGTCGCTGATCATCGGCCGGCTGGCGTGGAGTTCGGCGAGGAGTGCCTGGGTGAGGGCCTGGGTTTCGGTGTAGTCGGGCCTGGCTGCCAGTCGGATGAGGAGGCTGTCGAGGCCGTCGGTCCTGCGTTCGACCAGTTGCATGCCGATGATGGCCTGTGCGGTGTCGACCTCGTTGACGATGCGCCGGAAGTCTTCTGTGTACAGGGAGACGGGTCCTATGCGTACGCCTTCGGCGTGGCGTCCTTGCAGCCGGAAGAGCCTCTTGTCGTAGTCCGCCCATTCTGCCCGGTCGCCTACGGGGTATCGCAGTACCGGCATGAGCCGTCGGCGCAGATCGGTCTTGATCAGGCGTCCGCTGCGGCCTGTTTCCCTGATGGGTTCGCCGGTGGCGTCGTCGACGATCTCCAGGACGGTGTCGCGGTCCGGTGCCTGGAACATGCGCTGGTCGGCGCCGCGCAGCGGGCTGCCGATGATGCCGGCGTCGGTGCTTCCGTAGATCGCGGCGCAGATCTCGGCGTTGGGGAAGGCGGCGGCCAAGAGTCGCCGCTGGTCTTCGAATACCGGTTCGCCGGCGAAGAAGATGATTTCCATGGACGGGAGCTGGTAGCCGTGTTCCAGCATGAATCCGGCGACTCGGCAGATGGTTGTCGGGGTGGAGCATGTCACCTGGGCATCGAAGTCCTTGAGGATGGTGTGGACTGCCTCGGGCGATGCGGCGCCCCCGATGGGCAGACGGACGTTGTCTGTGGTGATCGTCGTGAGGCTTTCCTGCCACAGCAGGAAGCTCGCATACAGCTCTCCACCGTAGAAGAGGTTCGCTACGCGGTGTCCGTGGCGCAGCCCGTTCCTGGCCATGGACTCGGCTATGCCGGCGACGAAGTCGCTCCATTCACCGCGTGTGTAGCAGGCGAACTTCGGTGCCCCTGTGGTTCCGCCGGTCTTGAGGACCACCGCTTCGGTGAGCGGCTGTGTCAGTACGCGGTTGCCGGAGACGGTGTTCGCCGACCAGAAGTCCGTGTGGTCGATGAGGGGGAGATCGGAGACATCGTTCACCACGTCGGGCAGATCCATGTACAAGTTGCCGTAAAACGGAGAGTTCTTCCGGGCGAACTGAACGATTTCGTTCAGCTTACGGTGTTCCATCGTCGCCTACCCCGTTCAGGATGGCAGGGGCCGTCTGGGCCTCGCGCTGTGAATGGTGGAATCCCAGTCTTCCTGCGGGATTTCATGTACGCATCGCGCGCCGGTGGAACTGCGGGGTTTCGGACCATCGCCGTTGGTGGAGGCTTCGGCCGCTGGATCACCGGCTCATCGGAAGGACGAGCCGGGGCCGCAGCGGTGTCAGCCTTGCACGGCGATGCCGGCGAGCAACAGCTTCACGGCCGCACGGAGTTCGCGCTCGAGAGCGCCTTGTTCGGCTGTCGTGGACTGCGACCAGCGGTAGAGAATTCCGAAGTAGACATCGTGCAGGACGTTTCCCACATGCTCCGGGGCCAGATCGGCGGTGAGTTCCCCCTTGCTGCGTCCCGCCTCCACGACCTCGGCGAATATGCGGCCGATATAGGGTTCCTCGGTGAGCGGGCGGCCCGCCTTGACCCAGGCGGACAGCATGGCGGCAGTGAGGTCGCGCTCTTCTTCGTTGATGCGTCCGAGGACGGCCATACACTCGTACAGCCGGGACGCCGCGTCGGCACCGTGCGCGGGTCCCTCCTTCTCGAGGGTGGCCAGCAGTTTCAGGCGGCGCTGCTCGCCCCAGGCGCTGATGAGGTCGTCCTTGCGCTGGAAATAGTTGAAGAAGGTCCCGCGTGCCACGTCGGCCCGCTCGGCGATCTCGTCGATCGATGTGTGGTCGTATCCCTGCTCGGTGAACAGGTCGAGTGCCGAGGCGTACAGACGGTCCTTGACCCTCTGCTTGTTGCGTTCGCGGCGGCCGACCGGCTGTGTGATCCCTGGCATGAGCGAGCCCCTCATTCTCTTCAGTCGTTCGGACGCCGCGCGCGGCAACCGACACCCATAGAACTTATACCACGGTACATCTATGGGTTATGGTCACAGTTGGTGGGGAACAGTGACGTCGGGGCTGCCGCTCGGGTGGCGGCAGGGTGGCCCCGGCGTGGCTCCGTCCGCTGTCCGGTGCCGTATCGGCAGACTTTCTGCCTCGTCGGGTGCCTGGCGGAGGTGCCGCGCAGGGTGTGCGGGACGTTGTTTCGCAGGGGCGCGGACGCCTCGCCGCTGCGACGCGGCCGGCCGTTTGGTGCGGGGACGGGGGACGGGGGACGGGGGACGGGGGACGGGGGTGGGGGGCGGGGGACGGGCCGGCAGGTGTCGGCGTTCTTGACGTGGTCGGGATGCGGCGGGGTTCGCGGTCGGGGTCCTTGGGCGTGTCGGCGCGTTTGGCCTGCTGCAGGCCCGGGCGGGGCATGAGGCCGGGCGGTTTGGACGTGTCCGTGCAGAAGACGGCTTCGGGCTCGCCCTTCTCGGGTACGGCCTCGCCGTCGGCGATCGGGTGGAGGTGTCCGGTGCGGGCCTTCCTGGCGGCGTGGTCGGGGGCGCGGGTCTTTTGGGTCTCCAGGTGCTGAAAGCAGACGCTGTCCTTGCAAAGGAGGATGCCCGGACCCTGGTGGGCTGATGGCGTCGGGCGCTCTCTCGGCGGCCGGGAAGTTTGTCGGCCTGGTCGGGTTTTGGGCCGGGAACGGCAGGTCGTGCTCGGCCGGCTGGGGCTTCACGGTCTTCTTGGTCTCGCACTGCTCAGGCAGGGTGAAGGTCTTGGGCCGGCCGTCCTTGTCCTTCGGGTGCAGGGGGTCGAAGCCATCGGTGTCGGAGTGGTGGATCACGTTCCGGACCCGGTTGTCGCTGGTGAAAGTCACGTTGGCGGTTTCCGTCGCCGGCATGGCCTGCGCGGACAGCGGCACCGTCCGGGCTCGCCGCCAGGTGGCCACCGGCCCGGTGCCCCGGCGGGTGGTCCTGGTCGGCCGTCTGCTCTCGTTGTCGTCGATCTCGCGTGCATGTACTCGTTGCGCTACCCGGACAGGGTGGCGGTCGCGCGCCGCCCGGCACGGCATCCGGACGGCGCGTCACATCACCACAGGGCGAACGGTGCCTGATGCGGCGCTAGGCGGGTACTGCGCCACCTCGGGTGAGGCTCTTGGAGATGGTGGCCAGGCTCTCTGTGCCCAGCAGCTGTCCCAGGGGGACCTCGATGTTGCAGTCGGTGCGCAGCCGTCGTTGCAGCACCGTTGCCATCAGCGAGTCGAGGCCGAAGTCACGCAGTGCCCGGCGCGGGTCGAGGCCGCCCGGTGGCATGCCGAGGATGTCCGCGGCCTGGTGCAGCAGCTCGTCGGCGGTGAAGTTTCCTGACGGCGTTTTCTGTTGGGCGGGGGCGCAGGGAGCCGGTGACGGCATCGTCGGCTCCACAGGAAGGAGGACGGGTTCGGGCCCGGCGGGCGCCGCCCGGCCTGTCTGGCCGGTCAGCCGGCTGGTGATGCTGCGTAGCCGTGCGGCCGCGGCCCGCAGCCGGCGTGCTGCCGGATGCCTGTGCTCGCGCAGGCGGTTGAGGCGGACGCCCCGGAACTCGGCGATCATCCGGCCGTCGATGCCCAGGACGAGCACATCGGCGACTGCCTGTTGTGTCCCTGCCGGGTTCCTGAGGAGGGCCATGCTCCAGAAGTGCTCGGGCAGGTCTTGCGCGAGCCGGACGTCGTCGAAGCCGATCGGGGCGTACGCGTGGCCGGGGATGCCCGGGCAGCGGGGTGAGGCCCAGGTGGCGAGCATCGGCTGCAGGCAGCTTTCCCAGGCCGCATGAGGGTGAGCTTTCGGCCGGCGCATGCGCGCCACTGCTTCCCCCTCCCGTCGCCACAGTCGCTCCACGCCCGCGAACGCCTCGCCGATCTCGAAACCCTGTCCTCGCGCGAGTTCGGTGAACTCGGCGGCGGAGACATGCTCGGCGCAGCGGGAGAGAGCGGCGTCCAGGGTCCAGGAGCCCTCGAGCGCATCGTGGCCGTCCGTGTCGGTGGTGCCCAGCACGGCGGTTGCGCACAGAACGCGGTCGCCGGTTCCGGAGCGTTCAGCCTCCACCTGTGCCCGGCGTGCTCCGGGAGTGTCTTCTACGGTGACGCAGAGGGTGAGGTCGCCGGGCGCCGTCAGATCGACGAGTTCTGTGCCGAGTTCCACCTCTTTGAGAGAGCTCGTCAGCCCGGGGGAAGCCTTGCGCCCTGCCTCCAGGATTGCCATCAGGCTGACGGCGGGCGGCAGTGGGCTGACACCGTGCACGCGGACCTGGCCGGCCCATGCGGCCACGTCCAGACGGGCCAGGTCGATGCGGTGGACGAACGTGGGCGGCTGCGCAGGCGTGATCCCGGCGGGCGCCGGCCGGAAGACGGCTGTGTCCCAGGTGTACGAGGGCAGCGGCACGGGTCGGGTCCTGTGCCGGTACCACTGCTCCCAGGACACCCGCCCGCCGGCCGCGAACAGCCGGCCCGTGGAATGCGTGAGTTCGGCGGGCTCGTCTGCCTGGCGGCGCAGCGTGGGGACGGCGGCCCCGGGCAGGCCGGCCTCGGCCAGGGTTTCACCGATGGCCGCCGTCAGAACGGGATGGGGACTGACCTCGACGAAGACGTACTCCCCGTCGGCTGCCACTTTCCGTATCGTGTCGGCGAATCGCACGGTATTGCGCAGGTTGTCGGCCCAGTAGTGGGCGTCGAGTTCCGGACCGAGGACCGCACCGCAGCGGACCGTGGACACCATGCAGGTCCTCGCGCGGCCCGGAGACAGCGCGGTCAGCTGCTCCACCAGGTCGTCACGTAAGGGGTCCATGTGCGGTGAGTGCGAGGCGACATTGACGTTCACCGCATGGCTCGGCACGCCGCGGGCCTCCAGCTCGGCTGACAGGGCGGAAAGTTCGCCGCAGTCACCGGCCAGGACGGTGCGGGTGGGTGCGTTGTGTGCCGCGACGCAGACGGCGTGTGTGCGGGTGGAGATTTCCTGGCGGGCCTGTTCCGGGGAGAGTTCGACAACGAGCATGGCCCCTCCGCCGGCCACGCGCTTCATCAACTGACTGCGCCGGCAGACGACCGCGGCTGCGTCCTTGAGTGTCAGCGCACCGCTGACGCAGGCTGCTGCCACCTCGCCCATGCTGTGTCCGACGCACAGGTCCGGCTCGACGCCCCGTTCACGCCACGCGGACGCCAGCGCCACCTGCATCGCCCACAGGGCGGGCTGGACCTTCTCGACTTCGTCGGGGAAATGCGCACCGGGGCCGGTCAGCAGCTCCTCCACCGACCATCCGACCTCGGACCGGATGGCACGGTCGCACGTGCGCAGCGTCCTGCTGAACGCGGGGGACGAGGCCAGCATGGTGCGGCCCATGCCGAGCCACTGCGAGCCCTGGCCGGGGAAGACGAAGCAGATCCGTCGCGGTGCGCTGAATCCGGCGTCGGTCATGGCGCCCTCGGGGGTGCTCTGCCCGGCCGCCAGTGTGCGCAGGGTTCTGGCCAGGTCGTCGTGGGAATTCCCGGTGGCCCACAGGCGGTACGGGTGGGCGTCGCGCGTGGTGGCCGCGGTGGCGCAGATGTCGGCCAGCCGGTGGCTGCGGCCTTCGCCTTGCGGGGCGAGATGATCGGCGTAGGCGTCGGCCAGTTGGCGCAGCGCTGTCGGCGAGCGCGCGGTGAGGGTCAGAAGGTGGTCATCGCTGTTGTGCGCGGCCGGCCCGCCCGCGGTGTCGTCCTCGGGTTCTGGGGTGAACTCGCCTATGACCACGTGGGCGTTGGTCCCGGAGAGTCCGAAGGAGCTGACCCCGAGGAGAGCCTGCCGTCCCGCTTTGCGCAGCGGCTGGTTCGAGGTGACGAGCTCGACCGGCAGCCTGCCGTCGGCGAGCAGCGGGTGCGGTGTGTCGACGTGGAGGGAGGCGGGGACGACTCCGTGCCGGGCGATCAGCACAGCCTTGATCAGCCCTGCGAGACCGGCGGCGGCTTCGGCGTGACCGATGTTCGTCTTCACCGACCCGGTTTTGAGCGGATGTTCGGGGCTCCGGCCGTCCGCGGTGGCTTCGGCCAGGGCGGACAGCTCCACCGCGTCCCCGACCCGTGTTCCGGTGCCGTGGGCCTCGACGTAGTCGAGCTGTCCGGGAGTGATGCCCGCACTGCGGCAGGCCTCGCGCAGCATGTCGGCCTGACCGGTTACCGAGGGCTTGAGTAGTAATCCGCTGCCCTTGCCGTCGTTGGTCACCGCGCTGCCGAGCAGGAGGGCCAGGACGGGGGTGCCGTCGCGCAGGGCGTCCGGCAGCCTCTTGAGGACCACGGTTGCGATGCCTTCACTGCGGACGAAGCCGTCGGCGCCGGCATCGCCGAAGCGGCAGCGCCCGCCGGCGGAGAGCATTCCCCCTTGCGAGTAGGCGATGGAGTCGTGCGGGGACAGGATGATGTTCGCCGCGCTCGCGATGGCGAGGTCGCTCTCGCCGGTCAGCAGGCTCTGCCGTGCGGTATGGACCGCCACGAGGGAGGACGAGCACGCGGTGTCCAGCACGATGCTGGGTCCTCGCAGGTCCAGCGCGTACGAGATGCGTCCCGCGGCGACAGCCCTGATCCGGCAGCCTGCGGCATGGTGGATGTGGGGGCCGTCGGGCTGCGGCGCCGTTTCCGCGTACTCTCCCGTCGCCTGGCCGACGAATACTCCGGTCCGCGTCGCCGCGAGGGAGGAGGGGCGTATTCCGGCCGCTTCGAGGGCTTCCCAGGTGACGTGCAGCAGGAGGCGCTGCTGAGGGTCCATGGTCCGGGCTTCGGCCGGTGATACCCCGAAGAAGCCCGCGTCGAACGAAAAGGCGTCCTTGAGGAAACCGCCGTCCTTGGAAACCGTCTTGCCCGGTGTCGCGGGGGCCGGAGAGTGGTACGCGGCGGCGTCGAACCTGTCCTCGGGGACGGGGGTGACGGCGTCGGTGTTGTCGATCAGCATCCGCCAGTAGTCGTTCACGCTGCCGGCCTGCGGGAATCTGCAGCTCATGCCCACTACGGCGACAGCCTCACCAGCGTGTACCGAGTGCTCCATGTACGAGTCCGCCTTTGATGAGTAGGGAACTGGGGCCCGCCGTCGAGGAGTCGGCGGGAGGACGTGCATGGTGCCAGCGGCTAGCGGGATCCAAACTTACACTGCCGCCCAACCTTGGCCTCAAGAGTGCTGCAAGGCGCTTCAAACTTCTCGCAAAGTGGCGACAGGATCCTTTCGTTTTAGCGGCTATAGCCCGTTTTGACCGCAAGTTCCCGTGACGTGGATCACGCGATACGTAAACTCGCCTCTATGCTTGAACTCGTGTCTATGATTATTCTTGAGTTCATAAATTGCTCGGTGGCGGGGATCGGTGATCGAGGTTGCGCGTCGTGGCCTGGCTCCCGGCAACGGCACAGGCCGCCGCTCAGTCGGAGTTCTTGATCGAAGGGTCTTGAGGGCACACCATGACGATGAGTCCCGAGTACGTGATGCCACTGCTCTCCGTGGAGACGCAGCAGTCCACGACGAACCTGGTACTGGCCGATTACGACCCCCTGTCCCGGCAGGTCCTCAGCGACGCACTGCGTGCTGCAAGTGGCCCCGAGGGCCGTCGGCTGCGACTGCTGGCGTCCCTGGACTCCTACACCCCCGTGGAGACGTGGCCTGGCCTCGATCACGCGGATGTCGTCGTGCTGGCTCCCTGCCCGCAGGCCGACACCGATGCCACGATCCGCCTGCTGGTGGCGCGTGGTGTCCGCGTGGTGCTGCTCCTCGCGCGCTGGGACAACCTCGCACTGAACCGGGCCATGGCAGCGGGCGCGTCCGGGTGTCTCGTCAAGGATCTCGAAGTGGACCGGATCCCTGCGGCTGTTCAGGCCGTGGCCTGCGGATATGCGCTGCTGTCGGCTGAGTTGATCACGCTCTACCGGCCGGCGTCCCCGCACGGCGGACACGCGGCTGCCGACCTGGGCAAGCTGACCGGCCTGCCCCTGACCGGCCGTGAGCACGAAGTGCTCAGTCTCCTCGCGCGAGGCATGTCTACGGCCGAGACGGCCCGGGCCCTGGGTGTCTCACCCACCACAGTCAAGAGCCATGTCTCTCACGCGCTGCCCAAGCTCAACGCCCGAAACCGGCTCGAGGCCGTCTTGATGATCAAGAACGCCAACTGAGCTGTTCCGCGCCTCTGCAGGCAGGTGACTGATCGCATGTCCCGTGGTATCTCCATCGGTGTCGTCGGAGGCGGTGCGGCTGCAGTCTGCCTTGTGGACGCCCTGGCCAGGGCGGACGGCTTGCCGGGTGAGCTCGTCGTCTTCGAGCCGACGCCCCATGTGTGGCGGGGGCGCGCCTATCAGGTGGACACGGAGATCCTCAGGGTCAACGCCACCCCCGAGGACATGTCGGTGCGCGAGGGAGACGGCGCACACTTCCGGCGCTGGCTCGCCACACGAGCCGGCGCCTCTACGACGGGCCAGGACGCGGACTTCCGCTCGGCCGCATATTTCCCCGCCCGGTCCCTCTACGGTGCGTACCTGGAGGACTCGGCCCGTGCCGGACTCGGTGAGCTGCGCCGCAGGGGCTGGCGTGTGAGCGTCCTCAGCGAAGCCGTCACCGCGGCTCGCCGCATGCCTCACCAGGTTCTGCTGAGCACCGGCCACGGCCGCAAGCAGTGCTTCGACCACGTCGTTCTCGCGGTCGGAGCCGGTGGGCCCCAGGACGTGTGCGGGCTGCGCGGCGCCCCGGGGTTCCTGGCGGAACCCTATCCGCTGTCCACGACCCTGCGGACCCTCGCCGACGACGATCATGTCGTCGTGATCGGCAGCGGTCTCACCTGCGTCGACATCGTGCTCGCGATCGCGGCCCGCGGCCACCGCGGCCCCGTGAGCGTGGTGTCCCGCGCCGGGGTCCTGCCCGCAGTACGGCAGCGCCCGCGCTCGCTCGATCTGCGCCACCTCACCCCGCAGCGGCTCATGGCCGTGGCCGCCGCGTCGGGCGGGCTGACCGTCGACGACGTGTGGGGCGTGGCCCGGGCCGAGTTCCGCGAAGCCGGTGCCGCAGTGCACACGGTCGTCGACGAGATCGCCGGTGTGCGGCGCGACAGTGCGGTCGACCGGCTGCGCCGTCACCTCGGGGCCGTCGACTCGCCAGACCTCGCTCTGCGTCTTCTTCAGCACGCCATACCCTCGGCAGGTCCCACCATATGGTCGCTGCTGCGCGAGGAGGAGAAAGGCCGAATCCTGCGCAGGCACCGGCGGACCGTCATGAGCCTGTGCTGTCCCATGCCGCCGTCCAGCGCCGCCGTGCTGCTCGCACTCGCCGAGAGCGGGCAGTTGGAGGTCCTCGCCGGGTTGCGTGGCATCCGGCCGAGAGCCGCAGGCGGGTTCGAGGTCGAGATCGCGGGCCGGGCCCGGTTCGGCGCCGACAAGGTCGTCAACGCAACCAGTGCGTCGCTAGAGTGCTTCGCCGCCGATGCCAGGCCTTTGATGTCATCCCTCATACGGGACCGTGCCGTCGGCCGCCATCCGCATGGTGGCCTCCAACTGGAGCCGGGCAGCGGCCGGCTCGTCCACGACGGCATCGCGGACCGGCGGTTGTACGCACTCGGGAGTGTGGCGACCGGCGCCCAGTTCTTCACCTTCGGCATTCCGGTCCTGGTTGACCAGAGCCGGCGCATCGTTGCCGCCCTGCAGGAACCTGCCCGGCGAGCGGCCCCGCCCCGCAGCGGTCCGGTGCCGCGCCACGGCGCCGGACCGCTGCCCGTCGCCCGGTGACTGCCCACTGCCGACGGGCCCAGGGCCGCGGGCGGGCGGCGGTGCGGGGCGGGCCCGGTCAGGGCACCAGAGCCGTTCGGTCACGGCCGGTCCCACGAATGCCGTGACCAGGCCGCCGTTGATCAGGGCGAGGGCGGGCGCGTCCAGATGCTGCCGGCCGGCGGCGGCGGCCACGAGGTAAGTCAAACCCGGAGCGGCGGACGCGAGCAGGACCACCGTCATGGGGCGGGTGCGTTGGATGCCGACCTGGAGTACGAAAAGGGGCAGCGCGACCCCCGCCACGGCGATCGCCGCGCACAAGAGCGCCTGTGAGCCGCGCAGCGCCTGTACAGAGGCTTTGGGACAGAAGGCCAACGCCACCAGCGCGAGCCCGTAAGTGAGGTGGAAGCGATGCGCGTTCACCTGCACCGGGGACACACGCAGCGCGCCCAGCCGAAAGGACAGGACAGGAATCGTGGCCGCCGAGACTCCGGCGAGCGCCGCAGCGCCCAGGCCGGCCGTGAACGCGGGCGACCCCTGAGCCTGACCGGCGGACACCATGCGTGCGGCGGCCGCGAGCGAGAGCGAGAGAGCCACCGTTGCGACGGCCAGTGCGCCAAGGCGGGGGGCCTTGGCCGGTCGGCGCAGGCGCAGGCAGGCCAGGGCCAGGGGGCCAATGCCGGACTCGACCCCGACGGCCAGGGGCGCCGGGACCAGCGAGAGCGACCAGTAGAAGCTGAGGAAGGTCACGGCGGTGGCGACATTGAGCAGGCCGAGCAGCCGCCTTTGTTCACCGCGGAAGGTTCCCTTGCCCGCCCGTCCTCGCCGGAACCTGGCCACGAGAGCGAACACCAGGGCCGATGCGCCGAAGGCGACGAAGGAGAGGAACAGGCTGTCCGTCCCGTTGAGCCGATCCGACAGCAGGCCGTTCGACACGGCCTGGAACACGACGGCGACGACCACCAACATCGGTCCACGCACAGGTGTCACCCCAAAAAACGACGCGATTCCAGTAGGTCAGCGGGCGATGGACGGCATCAGGAGCTCGTGCCGCTGCCCCTGGGCGCCGTCCGCCGGGCCGCGCATGTCGTACAGCAGCCCGCTGTCCTCCAGCGCATGCACGTGGTCGACGTCCGCGAGGACGGCCAGGGCGTCGGTGCCGACGAAGTAAGCGAGGCCCGCAGTGCCTGTGGTCAGCAGCGGATCCTTGATCTCGGTCCCGACCGAGGGCAGTTTGGCGAAGCTGTGAAACGTCGGAAGCCGGCGAATCATGTCAAGTCCCGGCATCGCGCGCACCGTTCCCGAGCCCTTGGCCCGCAGGAAGACCACGGCGAACTGACGGCCAGGGGCATAGGGGCGGGCGGCCAGCTCGTCGAAGGGGGCCCTCTTGAGCACTGCGTCAGCCAACAGCGTCGCCTGGCTGTGGCCGAGGGCCGCGAGATACGGATCGCTGGGCAGAATCGGCCCCATGAGACGGCAGTTGACCTCGATCAGGCGCGGTCCTGCATCCGTGAGCCGGATCTCGGTGTGCGCGGCTCCGTCGCTGACACCCAGCGCGTCCAGGCACTGCAGGCCGTACGTGACAACGGCATGGTCCTGAGGGCCCAGTGAGACCTTGAGCGTCTTGTGGCGCTGGATTGGTCTGCCCTCGACCTCGTCGAAGCGGACCGTCAGAACGTCGCTGACGACGTGCCGGCCCGCGACGGAGACGGTGTCGAGAATGTAGTGCGGGCCTGCGAGGTACTCCTGGAGCAGAACCACGTCATTGCGCCGGCCCAGCAGGTTCGGTCGCCCCAGCAGGCCACGGACGGCCTCGTACACCTGTGCCTCGGTGTCACAGATGGCCAGCCCGTCGCTGCCTGCGCTGGCGGCGGGCTTGACGACCACGGGGTAGTGCACGAAGCGCGACAGCGCCGTTCCTAGTTCCCCCTCGCCGGCCACCGCCGCAGTGGCCGCGTGCGGCACGCCCGCCCGCCCCAACGCCTGCGCCATGGCGAACTTGTCGCGGCGGGCGGGCGCCAGGCCGACAGCGTTGTGCGGCAGGCCGAGAGCGGCCGCCAGCGCGTCGGCGAGGGCCACCCCGACCTCACTCCCGGCCAGGACGGCATCCGGCCCGTACCGCCGCAGTGCGGTCAGGGTCTCATCGAAGCCGGTGCGCAGCAGCTTTCCGCCGGGAGCGGGATCGGCCGCGAAGGCGGCTTCGAGCTCCGGTTGGTACACGTGGAAGGTCTCGACTCCACGTTCGCGGAACGCCTCTGCGAGAGACGCCCCGCTGGAGACGGGGTCGACGATCACGATCTTCATCATGGGATTCCCCTGGCAATCCGCGGCCTGCAGGCCCTCGCGGGCCCGCGGCACAAGGGTGCGGGGGCAGGGCCGGGCACGGCCCCGCCCCCGGCTCTCAACGGGCGTTGTTCACCCAGCTCATCAGCTTGCGCAGCTGCTTGCCGGTGGTCTCCAGCAGGTGCTCGGAGTCCTGCTTCTTGTACTCGTTGTACTTCTTCAGACCGCCGTGGTACTCGTCCATCCAGTTGTTGGCGAAGGTGCCGTCCTGGATCTCGGCGAGGACCTGCTTCATCTCGGCCTTGGTGGCGTCGGTGATGATCCGCGGGCCGGTGACGTAGTCGCCCCACTCGGCGGTCTCGGAGACCGACCAGCGCATCTTCTCCAGGCCGCCCTCGTACATGAGGTCGACGATCAGCTTCAGCTCGTGGAGGCACTCGAAGTAGGCGATCTCCGGCTGGTAGCCCGCCTCGACCAGGGTCTCGAAGCCGGCCTTCACCAGGGCGGCGGTGCCACCGCAGAGGACGGCCTGCTCACCGAACAGGTCGGTCTCGGTCTCCTCGGTGAAGGTGGTCTTGATGACGCCGGCGCGGGTGCCGCCGATGCCCTTCGCGTACGACAGCGCCAGCGCGAAACCGTTGCCCGTGGCGTCCTGCTCGACGGCCACGATGCACGGCACGCCGCGGCCCTCCTCGTACTGACGGCGCACCAGGTGGCCCGGGCCCTTCGGGGCGACCATGCAGACGTCCACACCGGCCGGGGGCTTGATGAAGCCGAAGCGGATGTTCAGGCCGTGGCCGAAGAACAGGGCGTCGCCGTCGTTCAGGTTCGGGGCGATGGACTCCTCGTAGACCTGGGCCTGGATCGGGTCCGGGACGAGGATCATGATGACGTCGGCCTCGGCGGCGGCCTCGGCCGGGGTCACCACGCGCAGGCCCTGCTCCTCGGCCTTCGCCTTGGACTTGGAGCCCTCGTGCAGACCGACACGCACGTCGACACCGGAGTCACGCAGCGACAGCGCGTGGGCGTGGCCCTGGCTGCCGTAGCCGATGACCGCGACCTTGCGGCCCTGGATGATGGACAGGTCGGCGTCAGCGTCGTAGAACAGCTCGGCCACTTTGGGTTCTCTCCTTGAAGCGGGGCGAAGTGCCAAGTCGGATGGGGGAGTTGACGGTGTGAGCGGCGGATTCAGGCGCTGACCGGGTAGCTCTCGGCCCGGGCCGGGCGCAGCGGCAGAGCACGGGCCGGCTGGGCACAGTGGGACGCCCGGCGGATGGCGAGGGTTCCGGAGCGGACCAGTTCCCTGATGCCGAACTGTTCGAGCATGTGCAGCATCGTTTGCAGGTCCTCGGGACTGCCGGACCCCTCGACGATCACCGCGTCCGGGGCCACGTCCACGACCCGGGCGTCGAACAGCCGGGCCGTGTCCACGACCAGGGGGCGGGTCTGCCGGTCCGCCTCGACGGTGACCAGCACAAGACCCCGGCGGATCGCGGCGTCCCCATCGCACTCCACGATCTTGAGAACGTTGACGAGCTTGCCGATCTGTTTGACCACCTGCTCCAGCTCTCGGTCCTCGGCGTTCACCACGAGGGTGATGCGGGAGACCCGCGGGTCATGGGTGGTCCCCTCCGACACGGACTCGATGTTGAAGCCGCGGCGCGAGAACAGCGCGGTGGTCCGGGCGAGAACCCCGGGGCGGTTCTCCACCACAACGGACAGGGTGTGCTTGGGCATGGCGTGGCGACCTCTCTGTTTCAGAACTCGGGACGGATTCCGCGGGCGGACATGATGTCGTCGTTGGAGGCACCAGCGGCCACCATGGGCCACACCATGGCGTCCTGGTGTACGACGAAGTCCACGACGACCGGACGGTCCTGAACGGCGTTGGCCGCACTGATGACCTCGTCCAGGTCCTGTGGACGTTCGCAGCGCATCGCGACACAGCCCATCGCGTCGGCCAGTCGCACGAAGTCGGGCACCCGCGTCCCGACGGTTCGCTGCCCCTGCGCCGGGGCGGAAGGGGCCTGCAGGCCGGTCTGGGAGTAACGCTGACCGTAAAAGAGGGTCTGCCACTGGCGGACCATGCCCAGGGCGCCGTTGTTGATGACTGCCACCTTGATGGGGATGTCGTTGAGGGCACAGGTGACCAGTTCCTGATTGGTCATCTGGAAGCAGCCGTCCCCGTCGATCGCCCACACCGTGGCATCGGGGCGGCCGACCTTCGCACCCATCGCGGCGGGCACCGAGTAGCCCATGGTCCCGGCACCGCCCGAGTTGAACCACCGGCGAGGGCGCTCATGGGGGAGAAAGTGCGCTGCCCACATCTGGTGCTGCCCGACCCCGGACGCGTACAGCGTGTTCTCGGGAGCGAGCTGGCCGATCCGCTGGATCACCTGCTGTGGGGCCAGCGTGCCGGCCGGCGGGGCATCGTAGCCGAGTGGGTAGGTGCGGCGCCAGCGGTCGATGTCCTGCCACCACGCGGCATAGCTGCCCCGGCGGCCATGCGCATGTTCGCCGCGCAGCGCCCGGACCAATTCCGCGATGACGCTGCGGGCATCGCCCACGATGGGCACATCCGCTCTGCGGTTCTTGCCGATCTCGGCCGGGTCGATGTCCGCGTGGATCACCTTGGCGTGCGGGGCGAAGCCGTCGAGCCGGCCAGTGACGCGGTCGTCGAAGCGGGTGCCGAGTGCCACCAGCAGGTCGGCCTTCTGCAGTGCCGCGACGGCGGGGACCGTGCCATGCATGCCAGGCATGCCGATATGCAGCGGGTGACTGCCGGGGAACACCCCCAACGCCATGAGCGTGGTGGTGACCGGCGCGCCGATCAGTTCGGCCAGCTCCCTCAACTCGGCGGCGGCATCCGCTTTCGCCGTGCCGCCGCCGACGTACAGGACCGGCCGCCGGGCCTGGACAATCATTTCGGCGGCTGTACGGATCTGCCGGAGATTGGGCCTGACGACGGGGTGGTATCCGGACAGCTGCAGTTGGCCGGGCCAGACGAACGTGGTCTCGTCCTGCAGGGCGTCCTTGGCGATGTCGACCAGGACCGGGCCGGGGCGGCCGGTGGACGCGATGTGAAAGGCCTCCGCGATGGTCCGCGGGATGTCGTCGGCGTGGGTCACCAGGTAGTTGTGCTTGGTGATCGGCATCGTGATGCCGACGATGTCCGCCTCCTGGAAGGCGTCCGTGCCGATCGCCTTGGAGGCGACCTGTCCGGTGATTGCCACGAGCGGCACGGAGTCCATGTGGGCGTCGGCGATCGCCGTGACCAGGTTGGTCGCACCGGGCCCCGAGGTGGCCATGCACACGCCCACCTTCCCGGTCGCTTGCGCGTACCCCACGGCCGCGTGGCCCGCGCCCTGCTCGTGGCGGACCAGGATGTGGCGCAGCTGCGGGGAGTCCATGAGAGGGTCGTAGGCGGGGAGGATGGCGCCGCCCGGGATGCCGAACACGGTGTCGGTCCCCGCGTTCTCCAGAGCGAGAATCAGGGACTGCGCGCCGGTGATGCGTGGCGCGGTGGCGCGTGGTCGGGGTGCACTGGACCGCATGGGTGAGGGATCGGCATCCAGGGGCTGCCGGGCGGCGTTCTGCATTGTCTGCTCCACACATCTGTAGAGGGTGTCGGGCCCGCGCACGCGGGACGGGCAAGAGAAGTCCGACCGTCACGGGGGGCGAGCCGTGCGTCGGGCGGGGGATGCCTCAGTGGGGGCAGGGGAAGCTTCGGGGCGCGGTCTGCTGCTGGTGCCGCGCCACTGCCCGCAGCAGCGCCAGGGCTGTGGCGCGGGCCGGGTCGTGGTCCACCGCGACGCCCCAGACGATCCGGCCGCCGACCATGCACTCCAGGTAGACGGCGGCGTCGTCCTGGTCGGTGCGGTGCACCAGGTGAGCGTGGCGCTCCACCACGTCGACGGTGATGCCGAGGTCGGACAGAGCCGTGACGAGTTTGTCCTCGTCCACGGAGCGGGCCAAGTGAGAGGGGAGCCCGAGAGACTCGCCGGGCCGCCCGTCGGCGAGGCGGTACTCGTGCGCGAAGACCGTCCACAGACGCTCCGGTGTGATCTCGCCGCCGTGCGCATCGGTGTGGCCCTGGACGACACCGGAGAAGTCGATCTGCAGGCGGCGCGGCAGGTCGAGCCCGTGGCACTCCTTCATCAGATAGGCGATCCCGCCCTTGCCCGACTGGCTGTTGACCCGGACTATCGCCTGATAGCTGCGGCCGATGTCATGCGGGTCGAGCGGCAAATACGGCATGTCCCAGGGGAGTTGGTCGACGGGCATCCCCATGCGGGCCGCCTGCGTGCGCTGTGCCTCGAAGCCCTTGCTGATGGCGTCCTGATGGGACCCGGAGAACGAGGTGAACACCAAGTCCCCGCCGTAGGGGTGCCGTTCGGGCACACTCATCTGGTTGCAGTGGCGGTAGGTCCGCTTGACCTCTTCGATGTCGGAGAAGTCGATTTCCGGGTCGATGCCATGGGTGAGCATGTTCAGTCCGAGCGTCACCAGGTCGACGTTGCCGGTGCGCTCGCCCTGGCCGAACAGGCAGCCCTCCACACGGTCCGCGCCGGCCAGCATGGCGAGTTCGGCCGCGGCGACCCCGGTACCCCGGTCGTTGTGCGGATGGGCGGACAGGCAGACGTACTCCCGGCGCGACAACGTCCGGGACATCCACTCGATCTGGTCGGCGTAGACGTTGGGGGTGCTCAGCTCCACGGTCGCCGGCAGATTGAGGATGATCTCGCGGCCTTCTCCCGGCTGCCATACGTCCATCACCGCTTCGCAGATCTCGGCTGAGAACTCCAACTCGGTGCCGGTGAACATCTCCGGCGAGTACTCGAAGCCCAGCATCGTGTCCGAACCGAGGATCCGCTGCGCGTGCTCCATGACGTGGCGGGTTCCGTTCACCGCGATCGAGATCACTTCGTCGCGGCTGGAACGGAAGACGACCTCGCGAAAGCGCGGAGCGGTGGCGTTGTACAGATGGACCGTCGCACGGCGGACACCGACCAGGGACTGCAGCGTGCGCTCGATGAGCTCCTCCCGCGCCTGGGTGAGCACAGAGACAGTGACGTCGTCCGGGATCATCTTGCGCTCGCTGAGCGAGCGCACGAAGTCGAACTCCGTGTGCGACGCGGCCGGGAATCCGACCTCGATCTCCTTGTAGCCCATGCACACCAGCAGGTCGAACATGGTGTGTTTGCGATTGAGCGACATCGGCTCGATCAGCGCCTGGTTGCCGTCACGCAGATCCGTGGAGAGCCAGCGCGGTGCCTTGGACAGGGTGCGCAGCGGCCACCGGCGATTGGCCAGGGGAACCGACGGAGGCGCGCTGTAGCGATGGACCGGCATCCCGGAAGGACGCTGGCGTGCGGTGGCGGATGTGATCGGGGTGGGTGCCAGTACGCCTGGGCCTGACAGATCCATGAGGGACATGGTGAATACCTCTCAGATGATTACGGCCGGTCGGCCGTTGCCAACGCGGTTGCCATCCGGTGCAGCGCCTCGTCGATGACCTGAGGTGACGTGGCGAAGGAGAGCCTGATATGGCCCTCCCCGCCGGGCCCGAAGGCGGAGCCGGGGGTGACAGCGACACCGGCATCGGTGAGCAGCCAGGAGGTGAACTGTTCGCAGCCGCCCCGGGCGGCGCCCCGGATGTCGGGAAAGACGTACAGCGCTCCGTCGGGAGCGGCGCAGTGGATGCCCGGCAGCCGGTTGAGACCGGCGACGATCCGGTCGCGCCGGGCGGCGTACTGCGCCGTCATCTCCTCGATCGGCGCCTGCGGTCCGTTGAGCGCCGCCAGGCCGCCGCGCTGGACGAACGATCCAGCGCATCCCACGCTGTGCTGCTGCACCTTGAGGACCTCGCTGATCACTTCGGCCGGCCCCGAGATGTAGCCGAGGCGCCATCCGGTCATGGCGTAGGCCTTGGAGAAGCCGTTCACCGTCAGGGTGCGGCAGCGGGCATCCGGGAAGGACGCTGGGCTGATGTGCGGACGCCCGCTGTAGTTGATCTTCTCGTAGATCTCGTCTGAGATGATGAACAGGTCACGATCCCGGGCGAATCCGACCAGCGCGTCCACTTCGTCCGCGTCCAGCAGCCGCCCGGTGGGATTGTTGGGCGTGTTGACGAGAACCGCCCTGGTCCGTCCCGTCACCGCCGCCTCGAGTACGGGGCGTGAAAGGCGGAAGCCGTCGTGCGGGCTCAGCTCGGCGAACACCGGCCGGGCGCCCGCGAGATGGGCCATGGAGGCGTAACTCACCCAGCTGGGAGTGGGAACGATGATCTCGTCGCCGGGGTCGAGCACCGTCAGTACGGCGCTGTACAGCGCATGCTTGGCCGAAGGCGTCACGATGATCTCGGTGGACGGGTCGGCCAGGACGCCGTTGTCCTTGGCCAGTTTTCCGGCGACCGCCCCCAGCAGTTCGGGGGTACCGCGACTCGGTGTGTAGTGGGTGAAGCCGTCGTTGATGGCGGCGACGGCCTCCGCGGCGATATGCCCCGGAGTGCCGAAGTCAGGCTCGCCACCGCCGAGATCGAGGATGTCGGCACCTTGAGCGCGCAGTTGCCTGACCTGGTCGAGGACGGCGTAGGTCGCCGATTTCTGGATCCTCGTGAAACGCTCCGCCACTATGGGCATGTGGTTCTCCGCTTCTGTGTCGTGCCGGCGCCCTCTCGCCTGCGCGGGGTCAGTCGGCGACGCGGCCCCGCACCGAGTCGAGCCACTTGTCGGCGTGCCGGTCCGCCGCCGCGTCGTCACGGAACGCGTAGGTCTTCAGGAGCCAGCGCTTGCGGGCCTCGGCCGGGTCGTTGATCTCGATCTTTTCCCGGCTGTGCAGACCGTCCTGGTTGGCCAGCAGGAACAGGTCGCGTTCCAGGATCCGGTGGCGCTGCTTCTCCACCTTGGCCAGCGCGTCCTTCAGAGCGAGGAGCGCGTCCTTGGCCTCCACGGGGCTGCCGGGCGCGGTCGTCGTGCTGGTGTCCAGATAGCGGAAGCTGTGATGGTTCTCCAGGATCGAATGGACCTCGGAGAACGTGAGGCTCTCGTTCTTCTCCTTGGAGAAGACATCGAACGGAGTGATGTAGTACGGCCGACGGAGCATCGCCTGATCGTGCTCCGTCAATTCGTTGAGCATGGCGCGCCCGTCGATGAAGCCCGTGTAGATCAGGTCGTTTCCTGGGCACCTCATGCCGAGCAGGGCAATATAGTCCGCTCGTACGTCGTGGGCGGTTCGGTCGTTGTGGAAGAACAGCTCACTGTCGCTGTACCCGGTGAGCATTCCGCTGTACTTGCGGATGGCGACCACATCCGTGAAGAAATCGCCCCAGTTCCTCGCGTAGGCAAGCAGCGGGTTTCCCGCCAGCTGGGCGAACAGCTCCAGGAGCGCCTCGCCGATGAACGTCCTTTTGGCGACGTGCTTCACCGCGACCGGGTCCTCGTCCCCGAGTTCGGGAAGCTCGGGGTCGATCGGGCAGTTGCGTATGACGTGGGCATCCGACGTGCCGGCTTCTCGCTCCGCGCGGATACGGTTGGCTACGTCCACGAAGAACTGCGGTACCTCCCCCCGTTCGACGAGATCGCGCACGGCCTGGGAGAACGCCTCGTACTCCTCGTAGGGGTTCTTGCCGACCCCGTCGAGGACGCGATACAGCTCCGCGTACTCATCGTTGCTGAGTGTGTAGATCGGCTTCATGACTCCTCTGTCCGATCTCGGGGATGAATTCTGACCTCCCAAACAATCCCCTGCCCCTGGAGTCGTGTCATCGCTCGCCGGTTGAATTTCAGGTGCGGTGGAGAAGTCGGGAGCAGGTGACTCCACCGACGGTGGAAGCGCGTCAACCGGTATCCCGGCAAAAGGATGATCGGCCGCTACAAAGGAATTCCTTGCCAGCCCGTGTGCGGCGCAGGTTTACTTCTGCATCGATGTTCGGGATGGAGTTATGAACTTCGATGATGGGGGATTCATGGGATCAACCCTGGCGCAGAAGATCTGGAATCAGCACGTGGTGCACAGGAGCGCAGGCGGAGACGATCTGCTCTACATCGACCTGCACCTGCTGCACGAGGTGAACACACCGCAGGCGTTCGACGGCCTGCGTGCGGCCGGGCGTCGCGTGCGTCGTCCCGACCTCACGCTGGGTACGGAGGACCACAACACCCCCACCGTCGCCATCGAAAGGGTCATCCGTGATCCCGGCTCGCGCAGGCAGTCGGAGCTGATGCGGTCCAACTGCGCCGAGTTCGGCATCCCGTTGCACCGGCTCGGCGACCCCCGCCAGGGCATCGTCCATGTCATCGGTCCCGAGCTGGGGCTGACGCGCCCTGGCATGACCATCGTGTGCTGCGACTCGCACACCACCACACAGGGCGCGTTCGGCGCGCTGGCCTTCGGTATCGGCACCAGCCAGGTCGAGCACGTCCTGGCGACCCAGACGCTCGCGCTGCACCGGCCCGACGACATGGCCGTGACGATCAACGGCCGCCTCCCTGAGGGCGTCAGCGCCAAGGACCTCATCCTGGCCGTCATCGCCCGGATCGGTACCTCGGGCGGGCAGGGACACATCATCGAGTACCGGGGCGAGGCGGTTTCCGCGCTCTCCATGGAAGGGCGGATGACCCTGTGCAACATGACAGTCGAGGCGGGTTCGCGCGCCGGGGTGGTGGCACCGGACGACACCACCCTTGACTACCTCAGCCGGCGTCCCGGCATGCCGAGCGGGCCTCAGTGGGACGAGGAGGTGGCCCACTGGACGGCGCTGCGCAGCGACCCGGACGCGGTGTTCCACAAGGGAATCGTCCTGGACGCCGACGGGCTGAGCCCCTATGTCTCCTGGGGCACGAACCCGGGACAGAGCATTCCGCTGGATGCCCGGGTGCCCTCGCCGGACGACTTCACGGACCCCCAGCAGCGCTCCGACGCGGCCCGCGCCCTGGAGTACATCGGGCTGCGCCCCGGCACACCGATGCGTGACGTCCCAGTCGACGCGGTGTTCATCGGCTCGTGCACCAACGGCCGGATCGAGGACCTGAGGGCCGCCGCCGACGTGCTGCGCGGCCGCAGGGTGGCCGACGGCGTCCACCTCATCATCGTGCCGGGCTCTGCAGCCGTCCGCGCCCGCGCCGAGGAAGAGGGACTGGCCGAGGTGTTCGCACGGGCCGGCGCCGACTTCCGCGCGGCAGCCGGATGTTCGATGTGCGCCGCGCTCAACGAGGACCGGCTGCGGCCCGGCCAGCGCGCGGCGTCCACCAACAACCGGAACTTCGAAGGAAGGCAGGGCAAAGGGTCGCGCACCCACATCGTCTCCCCGGCTGTCGCGGCGGCAACCTCGGTCGCCGGCCGGCTTGCCGCCCCCAGCGATCTGTAAGGAGCCACACCGTGTACCAGTTCACTGTCCACACAGGGTCGGCCGTACCGCTGCGCCGGAGCAACGTCGACACCGACCAGATCATTCCGGTGCGCTTTCTCAACCGCTCGCAGCGGACCGGGCACGCCGACTCGTTGTTCGCCGACTGGCGCGACGATCCCGCCTTCGTCCTCAACCAGCCGCAGTACCAAGGCGCCACGATCCTGGTCGCAGGCACCGAGTTCGGCACTGGATCCTCCAGGGAGTACGCCGTGTGGGCCCTGCTCGACTACGGTTTCCGGGCTGTCATCGCCCCCCGGTACGGCGACATCTTCAGGGAGAACGCGCTGCAGAACGGGCTGCTGCCGGTGGAACTGCCCACCGGGGCCGTGGAGCAGCTGTGGGACCGGGTGGAGGCCCGCCCCGACATCCCGGTCACCGTCGATCTGCAGCGCCTGTCGGTGCGTTGTGCCGGTCACAGCCACCCCTTCGCCCTGGAGGAGCACGCCCGGCAGCGGCTGCTGGCAGGCGAGGACCGGATCGCGCAGACCCTGCGCCACGCCGAGCGGATCGCCGCCTTCGAGCGCGGCCGCCGTGCCGCGTTGCCGGTGACGACATGAGGTCGTCGTCGATGAAACTCACTCAGTTCTCCGCGCTCATCGCGATCGCGGACTGCGGGGGATTCACCAGGGCGGCCGCGCACATGGGGGTCAGCCAGTCCGCGATCAGCCATGCGATCGCCAAACTCGAGGAAGAACTCGGCTGCGTGCTGCTGGAGCGCGATCGCAACGGCGTACGGCTGACCGTGTGCGGCAGCGAGGTCCTCGAGCACGCCCGGGCCGTGATCACCCACACCGACCGCATCCAGGACATCGCACGCTCGACCAGGGAAGGGCGCCGGGGCACCATCCGGTTCGCGACCAGCCAGAGCTTCGGGCTGCACTTCCTGCCGGGCCTCATCAGCCGCTTCCACCGGCGCCTGCCGAACCAGGAGATCGAACTGCGGGAGGGAACCGACCCGCAGATCGCCCAGTGGCTGCGCCGCCAGGTCGTCGACATCGGCGTGGTCACCCTGCCGAAGGAGGACCTGACCACCTTCCCGCTGTGGAAGGACGAGATGCACCTGCTGGTCGCCGACGGGCACCGCCTGGCCCGCGAAGACACCCCGGTGCCCGTACACAGCCTGGCCCACGAGCGCCTCCTGATGCCGGTGGGAGGGGTGGAGCCAGTGATACGTGCCGTGCTGCGGATCGGGGGCGTCGAGCCGGACGTCGCCCACCGGCTGCGCGATCTCAACTCCCTGCTGGCGATGGTCGCCGAAGGCCTCGGCGTCACGGTGCTGCCCACCTCCTCCATGCTCTCCCTGCCCGCCGGTGTGACGGAGGTCCCGCTGGCCCCCGCGGTCTCCCGGCACGTCGCCCTGGCCACCCGGGTGGGCGTCCGGTCGCCCGCTGCGGTCCACGAGCTGGTCTTCATCGCCCAGGAGCTGGCGGCCGAGGGACCGGGTGCGCGGGACCAAGGGCGCACGGACGGTCGGCCACGGATCAGGCCACCTGGACCACCTGGCGGCGGCCTGCGCGGGCCCTCTGCTGCCGGGCCTGCAGCGCGTCCCGTGCGATCGCATCGGCGTCCCGTGTGAACTCGTTCCAGGGGCCGGGCCGGCTGCTGCCCACCAGGGTGAACCAGCGGGTGTGCTCGGTGGGGACGCCCAGGACGTAGAGACCGGTGTCGGTGCGGCCCGCGTCGTCGACGGGATGGAACGGGCTGCGGGTGACGGCGACCCCACCGGTGGGAAAGGCCTGCGGGCCCCTGCCGTTGACGAACTCGGTCCAGGTACCGCGGGCGAGCAGATTCCGGGTGAGGGCCGCCGGGTCGAGCCCGACATTCGGCTCGGGCGTCCGCGCGTCGATCAGGGTGTCCACCGCGACGGTGGATCCCGCCACCTTCGCCGAGGAGACCATGAACCGGCCCTTGTGGCCCTCGTACGTCGTGAACCGGGAATCAGGACCCACCACCCGCAGCACCCCTGCGGCCCGCAACGCCATCGCCTGACGCACGCGGATCCGCGGCGGACCCGCGGCCAGCATCGCGCTGCGTGGGGCGAACCAGCCGAGGAACTCGTCGCGGTGCGAATCGGGACTCAGCCCGCCGAAATCGACGATCTCCCGTATCACCCATCGGGTATCGCGCATCACGTCGAGCGCGGCCTTCAACGGGTCGGCGTAATTTCCGCGTTCGGCGTGCTCCAGGTCTTTGCGCAGATGAGCGCTCAACGCCTCATCGAATTCCGCGGTGCTGGCGAAGCGGCGTCCGGCGAAGGGCCGGGCCAGCTGCTCGAAGTCCAGCGGAGGCAGGTCAGCCACCCCGAACCCGGCCGCGATCTTGGCCACTTCCGGTACGCCGTCCTCGGCCGCGGCGACCACCTGCCCGGTGAACAGAGCCGCGGCCGCTTCGCCGTCCCGCTCGCGCAGGGCCGTGCGGTAGTACACGAGCTCCACCTCCGCGAGGTTCCACGGGAACACGTCGGTCATGAAACGGATCTGCCCGAAGGGGATACTGCGGCAGATGCGTGCCGGGGTGAAGAGCACGGGCTCGAACGCCAGCGTGGACGGCTTCTGGTTGCGCCCGCGTGCCGGCAGCGGCACACCGCTGCGGGAACCGGCCACCAGGAGCGGCTCCCGGCCACTGGGCAGATACGTCAGGCTGCCGTCGGCGGCCTCGGCGAATCTGCCGCCGCGGCCGACGCTGAGGGCCAGCATCAGATCGTAGAAGGACAGACCGAGCCCGATCGCCCCGACCTTGGAACGGTCCGGGATTTCCTCCAACGGCATTTCGGCCACCGAATCACCCGCGAAATAGCGAAGATGCGGCCTTGCTGCAGCGAACTCGGCGAAGTCCCGGAACTGCCCCACCTGGTCCGGGCGTGCATGCCCGGTCGCCAGAATTACCTTGTCGGCACAGAGATCTGCCCGTCCGGTAAACGAGAGCCGATAACCCCCTCCGTCCATGGGAGCCACGTCCTCCACGCGCGCCTGTATCCGGCGCAGGCTCGCCCCCTCGGGCAGCGTGCGTTCGACGGTGTCGACGACGTATCGCAGATACCTGCCGTGCAGACGGCGGGGGGCGTAACCGTCCTTGCCGGCGAAGCCCGGCTCATGCGCGCTCCACCACGCGGCGAGGGACGGGCCCGAGCCCGGACGCGCCGGGCCGTCGTCCGGCGGCCCGGAGAACATGGTGACCTCCCCGCACACGGTGTTCATCAGGAACCATTCGGGCTGGTCGGAGCGCCACAGTCGCCCGCACCCGACTTCCTCCGCGTCGATGAGGCAGACCTCCACCCGGCGACCGGGCGACTGCGCGACCCGGGCCGCGACGCGCTCCAGCACGGCAACACCGCGAGGGCCGCTCCCCACGATCGCGATCCGGTGTGCCGGTGCGGGCTCCTGCGCCCCCGGCATCGGCCCCGAAATCCATCGCGCATCACGCTGCTCGGTCATCAGATTCCTCGCTTTTCCGAAGTCCAATTCCTTGGCACAGAAAGCTAGAACTGTTTCGACGCGGGCAGCAAGGAATCCGTGTTCATGTATCGATCGACTTTGGTCATTACTGTGGAAGCGATGCCCCGCCTCGCCGAAGCTCTGGGTGAGAGATCCACCGAAGTTCGCCGCGAGGCAAGAGAGGGGAACATTATGGAGCGGTCTCCTGCGCTGATAATGCTGGACATGCTCAACGAGATCGTCCATCCGTGCGGGGCGTACGCCCCGCACGGATACGCCGCGCAGGCGGCACGCCGCCAGGTCCTGGCGCGGGCGGCGACCGCGCTCGCCCGAGCCAGGGCGCGCGGCATCCCGGTGATCCACGTCGTGGTCGGCTTCTCGCCGGACTTCTCCGAGGCGCCGGCGCACTCACCCGTCTTCGCCGCAGCGCGCGAACAGGGCGCACTGGTCATGGACTCATGGGGAACGTGCTTCCACGACGCGGTCAAGCCCGAACCCGGCGAGCCGATCGTCGTGAAACGGCGCGTCAGCCCGTTCTACGGCACGGAGCTCGACCTCGTACTGCGCGCGAGAGGCGTGGACACTTTGCTGCTCGCCGGGGTCTCCACCGACCTCGTGGTGCTGGCCGGGGCGCGGGACGGGCACGACCGTGACTACGCCGTGGAGGTGCTGGCGGATGCCACCGTGTCCGCACGCGACGACCTGCACGACGCCGCACTGCAACTGATCGCGCGTACCGCCTCGGTGGTGACCGTCGACCAGGCGCTGCCGGACCGAACAGAACTGGCACGGACGACCCGTGCCTCCACTTGAGACGAGGGCGCTGGGACGTCTCTCCACTTTGGAGGAACGGACGCCTGCCAGGAGTCGTCCGCCTTCATCGTGGAATTCCTCTGAAGGACGAAGCGCGAACGATGTCCGGCATGAACAATTGGAATGCGCCTTCCGGATGGCCGAAAGGCTCCGGGATTTGAAAATCCACTCGCGTTCCGGGGCAGCCGGACGGGCATCGCCCCTTGGTCGTGTACATACTAGTAGGTACAGTCGATTCATGGATACGAGAGAACGCCTCATCGAAAGCACTCGTGCCCTGCTGTGGGACCGTGGGCTCGACGGCACCAGCCCCAAGGACATCCTCCGAGAGGCCGGTGTCGGCCAGGGCAGCATGTATCACCACTTCCGCGGCAAGCACGACTTGGCCCGAGCCGCTGTCGAGCGCAGTGCGCAGGAACTGCGGACTGCGCTCGACCACCGGCTCGGCGCTCCGGGGCACGCCGTGGAGCGCATCACCGCGTGTCTGCGCCGGCAGCGAGGGGTCCTCAGGGGCTGCCCGCTCGGGGGTCTAACCCAGGACCCGCACGTCATGGGCGACCCCGAACTGCTCCGGCCCATCAAGGAGACGTTCGACTGGCTCCAGCACCGGCTCGCCGCCGTGCTGGCCGAAAGCCAGGCCGACGGCGAACTCGACGCCGAACTCGATCCCGTCGCCACGGCGGCATCGATCGTGGCCGTCATGCAGGGCGGCTATGTCCTGGCACGTGCCGCCCAGGACGAGAGCCGCTTCGACCGAGCAGCCGCGGGCATCCTGCGGCTGCTCGGGAAGGCCGAGACCGGTGCCGGAGCCGACCTGTGAACGTGCGCGACGACCGCCGCGCCCTCGTCCGCCCGGCGACTTGCCGCCCGCAGGCATCGCACTGCGGGACCTGCCATCATCCCTGCCACCCCGGGACCACCTTATGACCAGCAAACAAGCAGAAGCCGTCAGCGCCGAGACCCCTGCGGCCACCCGTGGCACGCAGGCCGCAGTCAGCCACCCCGGGATCGCCTTCACCCTGGCCGTCATCGGCTACTTCATGATCGCGGTCGACATGACCATCGTCAGTGTCGCGATGACGCCGATCAGCCGCGGCCTTCACCTGTCCGCGGCCTCCTTATCCTGGATCACCACGGCCTTCACCCTCACGTACGCGGGAGCCATGATGCTCGGGGGGCGCGTGGTCGACCTGTTCGGGCGACGCAGCTCCTTCGTACTCGGCATCTCCTTGTTCACCGTCGCCTCGCTCGCCGCGGCACTGGCACCCAACGCCGCCGTGCTCATCGCCGCCCGTGCCGCGCAGGGCGTCGGCGCCGCGATCACCACGCCGTGCACCCTCGCGCTCATCCTCGATCTTTTCCCCGAGGGCCCCAGGCGCCAGCGCGCCATGGGCACCTTCCAGGCGGTCATCGGGTCGGGCGCCGGATTCGGCCTCATCCTCGGCGGCCTGCTCACCGACGCTCTTGGCTGGCGGTGGCTGTTCCTCGTCAACGTCCCCGTGGGCGTGACCATCCTGGTCCTTACCCCGCGCTTCCTGCCACGCCCCACCCGGGAGCAGGCCGCCGGACCCCGGCGGTTCGACATGGCGGGTGCGACGACGGTGACACTGGCCCTGGCCCTGCTGATCTACACCCTCTCCGAGACAGCGCACCGCGGCTGGCTGAGCACTCCCACGCTCGGTGGCATCGCGGCTTCCCTGGCCCTGTTCGTCGCCTTCGGCTGGAACGAACACCGCAGCCCTGACCCGCTGCTCCCGCTGCGCATCCCGCGCAACCCCGTCGTCCACACCGCGAACCTGCGGGCCGCCCTGGTCTCCGGCGCGTTTCTGTGCGCTTTGGTCCTCGTCGCACTCGACAACGAACAGGCCCTCGGCCAGTCACCGACCCGCGCCGGTCTGAGCCTGCTGCCGGCTGCCGTGATGATCCTCCCCATGGGCCGGATCGGCCCGAAGCTGGTCGCGCGATTCGGTGTCCGCCGCATGGCGATCGCCGCTCCCGCCGTCATGGCCGCGGGCCTGCTGTGGTTCGCCACCACCCCCTCGACGAGCTTCGTCGGCAGCCGGCTCGGCCCGGACATCCTCATCGGCTGCGGTGCCACCGTCGCCAACCTCGCCAACATGCTCTCCGCGACCAGCAGCGCCAAGCCCACCGAACGCGGTGTGGTCTCAGCCCTGCAGTACACCGCCCAGCAGACCGGAAGCTCCGCCCTGCTGGCGGCGTTCACCGCCATCGCGGCCGCCCACACGACCCACCTGCTCAGCGGACACTCGGGAATCGGCCACACCGCAGCCCTGCACCAGGGCTTCCAGCAGGCCTTCTTCGCCGCAGGAATCGGCGGCCTCGTCGCAGTGCTGCTCGCGCTTCCGCGGCGCCACTTCGCCCGCTGACCCGACCACGGCGCCCGGGCCGGCCGCTCCGCTCCCTCCGGGGCGGCCGGCCCCCGGCCCCGTACAACCAGGCATAGCACGCTCCCCACCCACCACCCCGACCACCACAAGGACCAACCATGTCTTCTTCCCTGATCGAACAGCTCCCCGCTCTCTTCACGGCGTCCGGGGCGGGCCGCATGGCCCTCCAGGACCTCGACTTCCAGCCGCTGGTCACGGACGGCCGGGTGGGTGCCGAGATCCACCGCCTGTACGGCACGCAGGAGACCGGCGCCGACGGCCCCGCGGCGGCGATCGTGCGCTACTTGCCCGGAGCCGAGGCGCAGGCGCACGTGCATCCAGGCTACGAGCTGATCTTCGTTCTCGACGGCGAACTCGAGACCGAGGACGGCACCTACGGGCGCAACAGCCTGCTCGTGATGGAACCTGGCAGCGTCCATGCACCGCGCAGCCCCCGGGGGTTCACCGCCCTGGTCATCTGGGAGCGCCCCGTCCTGCCTGCCTGAGTGGCACCGCGACCCCCGTCCGGGTATGCCACGCAGCCGGCTTCGGCACGACACGAGGAGGCACCATGAGCCCGGCACCGACCGCAGCACCCAGCGAATCCGCCCTCGGTATTCACAACCAGCTGCACCACTTGGGCATCATTCTCGACGGCAACCGCCGTTGGGCGGCGGCACACGGGGCCTCCCTGCACAGCGCCTATCGCCGCGGCGCGCAGAAGTTCGGGGAACTGCTGACGTGGTGCGAACAGGCTGGCGTCCCGCACGTAACGGCGTGGGCCATGTCGGCCGACAACCTTCGGCGCCCCGCCGCGCACACCGCCCCGCTGATGGACGCGGTGCTCGAAGGCCTGCGGCCCATCACCGCGGCCGGGCGCTGGCGACTCCGCCTCATCGGTGAACTCGACCTGCTGCCGCCCCAGCACCGCACCGAGCTGCTTGACCTCGTGGCCACCACGGCCGATGCCCGCGGCGGCCGGGCGAACATCGCGCTCGCCTACGACGGGCGCCTGGAGATCCTCAGTGCCCTGCGCGGCGTCCTGGACGGGAGCACGTCGCACGGTGTGGGCGACGGCGCCCGCGTCGCCCCGGACGTGCTGGCCCGGCACCCGCAGATGGCTCACCGGCTTCCGGCTGAGGACTCACGGAACTGCGGCCAGAGCCTTGAAAACGAACGGAGGTGCTCCTCGCCTCACTTCGGAGAATCTTGAAGTGTGTGGGGAGAGTGGGGAGCGAAGAGCGTGAGTGGCCCTGCTTCGGAAGCAGTTCGTGGGCTCTTCGTTCTAGTGTGTCGCGGTGAACACCAACGCTCTCGTCGGTAGTGAGGTCCGCCTCGTCCCGTTATCCACCGACCATGCCGAAGATCTCTTCCCTGCTGCATCCGACCCCGAGGTATGGCAGTGGATGCCACGGCCTCGTCCCGAGTCTGTGGTGCAGATGCGCGAGATGCTGAGCCAGATGCTCGCGGACCCGGCTCGGCGGTGCTTCGCGGTGCAACGTTGTGACGACGACACAGTGATCGGTTCGACCAGCCTGTATGCCATTGACCTGGATGAGAGCCGTGCCGAAGTCGGTGCGACCTGGTTCGATCGATCTTGTTGGGGAGGCCCCTACAACGCTGAGAGCAAGCTGTTGCTGTTCAGTCATGCCTTCGACGACCTGCACCTCGCCAGGCTCGCTCTACGCACTGACAATCTGAATGTCCGTTCCCAGCACGCTCTGGCCCGTCTGGGCCTGGTCTATGAAGGGACCCTGCGCAGCCATATGCGGCGCCAGGACGGCACCCGCCGCGACTCGCTGTATTACAGCCTGCTCGCAGATGAGTGGCCCACCGTCCGCGAAACGCTGCGCGCCAGGATCGCCGCCAAGACGACCGCTTGATCCGGGACGCTGAGCTTGATCTTTAAGTCTTCAACCGAACGTGCTCTCCGAAAGTGTCAGCCCGTTTCACGGTTTTGCCGACGTCGTGCCTGGTGGCGGGTCGTCTGTTCTTGGACCCGAGGGGCCGACCTGGGCCAGGGGAGGAGGGTCTCGGGGCACGGGCCGGGCATGCCAAGTGCGGGCGGAGGTTCCGAAACCCTCGCCGAACCCGGGCCGGGGTAAGGCGGCCGGGCTCGGCGGGCTTCTCCCAGGGACGCCGGAGGTCCGCGGCGGCAGCGCGGAGGAGCCGGAGTTGGGTGTGAGCGGCGATGATGAGCCAGGTCCAGCGGTCGGCGGCCTCGGGGGTGCGGAGCTTGGGGCGAGTCCAGCCGAGTGTCGTCTTGATCATGCGGAAGGTGTGTTCCAGGTCGAAGCGGCGCAAGAATGCCTGCCAACGGATGTCGACGTCCGTGCCGGTCAGGCCCGTCCTGGAGGACCACAGCCAGACCGGAACGGGGGTGGCGTCACCAGGCAGGTGGTCGACTTCGAGCCGGATCAACGTGCCGTTGAGTACGGGGAGTTCACCGTGGTGGTCGATCCAGGCGGACAGGTGCCGCAACCGTGGATGGATGTGATCCCAGGCCATGGTCCGGGCCAGTCCGTAGCGATCGGTGGCCTGCGCGGTGGCTGCGTCCGGCTCGCCCCAGGTCTGGGGATTGGCCAGGCGGAATTCCGGGCCGTGCTTGGGGATCCTCCCGCCCTGCGGCAGCGCGGTCGTCCGTGTCGCGGGACGACGCATCACGCGGTCCGAGCGTAGTCGTCCCAATACTTCCACGGGCAGATCACCAAGGAGGTAGGCCAGGCGCGGGGCGTCGTAGCCGGCATCGCAGACGATCAGGATGTCTGCATCACCCTCGCGCCACCGCTCCTGAGAGGTCAAGTGCTGTACGACCCTGCGCAGTTGGACGGCGGTGACCTCGGCCACGTCGTCGGCGGGGCCGAGCCGGACGGCATCCAGGAGCTGGCACCACGAGGTCCGCCCGCTCTCCAGCGCGGCGACGAAGGAGTAAGGCCACCCCGGAACAAGCTGGTCCGAGGCGCGCCCGCTGCGGCCGTAGACGTGGCAGAACAGACGCTCCGGACTGCAGGGTGCGTCCGGGCGCAGCCAGTTGGTCACATCCACCGCCAGCACGAGGCGTCCATCCGCGGCCGTGGGCTGCGGCAGCGCAGCGAGCAGTCGGCCGAGCCGGTCAGTGTCGATGCGGCCGCGGTTCAGCGCGTCATACGGCGCAGAGCGTTCTCCCCTGTGTCCGAGACGGTCCCTGGTTGCGCGGGATCCAGCCCTGGTATATGAGGAATATCCGGTACTTCTTCCCGGCTCGCCGCAGAATCTAGAACGATCCGTTCCGCATGCGCTGACGAATAGTGCACCGGTTTTTGTCCCACGCCGAACGCCTACTGCGGTGCAGACCGGGCAGCACGCGAGTGCAGCGGTGGCCCGCACGAGGCGGTTCAGCGCGCTCAGTGGGCGTGCGCCGGCGCGGCGATGAACCGCTCGAGGGCCTGGGCGACGCCGTCCTCGTCGTTGGAGGCTGTACGACAAAGCGCGGTCCGTAGGACGTCCGGGTGGGCGTTGGTCATGGCGTAGGGCGCGCCGACCGCCTTGAGCATGGGGAGGTCGTTGGGCATGTCGCCGAAGGCGGCGATCTCGTCGGCGGTGATGCCGAGCCGGCTGCTCCACGCGAGGAGTGTGGCGGCCTTGGTAACGCCGGGCGCGCTGAACTCCACCAGCGACAAACCCGTGGAGTGGGTCGTCTCGGCACTGCCGCCGGCACTGCGTCGCGCCTGCTCGTAGAAGACGTCGAGGGGCAGCGTGGGGTGGTGGGCGAGGAGCTTGAGTACATGGCGGCCCGGCGCCGGCGTGAGCAGGTCCTCGGCGGGACCGATCAGCTCGACGGCCTCTTCGCCGAACGACCAGTTGGGGTAGTCAGGTTCGTGGCCGTATGCCGTCTCGTATTCCACGGCGAAGGAGACGCCGGGCACGGCATCGCGCAGTCGCGTCACGAGTTCGGTCGCCGTGTCGGACCGTATTGGGGAGATGTGGATCGTGGTTGCGTCCGGCGCGTACAGTGCGGCGCCGTTGGCGGCGATGACGTAGTGCCGTCCGATGGTCTCCAGCAGGGCGGGAACGCACCGTGGTGGGCGGCCGGTGACGAGGGCGATGCGGATGCCGGCCTTGCTCGCCGCGGTCAGGGCGGCCCGGGTGCGCTGGGACAGGCTGCCGTCGCTGTGCAGGAGTGTGCCGTCGAGGTCGGTCGCCACCAGCTTCGGCCGGGGATGCGGCGGGGAGGCTGGAGTCGGCGTTGGCGTCGTTGTCATGGTGCACTTTCCGGACCGGGGGCGGGCTGGTCGAGTGGGCCGGGCGCGGGGCCGCACGGGGCTGGGCGTGGCGCCGCATGGGTCTTTGGGCCTGGTGGCGGAGGATGCGCTCAGTCGGTGTGGCTGGGGCGGCGGGCGAGGAGGCCGGCTGTGGTGAGCAGGGCGAGCAGGACCGCGGTGAACCATGTCATCGCGGTGGTCATGGTGGTGTAGCGGGTGGCGATGCCGATGGCGATGGCGGGCAGGGCGAGGCCGAGGTAGGAGATGAGGAAGAGGCCGGCGAGGGCTTCGCCGCGTTTGGCCGGGGTGGCCATGGCGACGACGGTGCCGACGGCGGATTTGAACAGGACTCCGGCGCCGATGCCGGCCGTGATGCCGGCCACCAGGAACAGGGTGAGGCTGGCGGTGTGCATGCCGACGGCGAGTGCGGTCGCCCCGGCGGCCTGGGCGTACAGGCCGATGTTCCTGCGCAGTGTGGCGTCGAGGCGGCTGGTGAGGGTCTGGGCCGCGGCGGAGGCGCCGAACACGGCGAACACGGTCAGTCCGGTCAGTGCGCGGGAGGGGTGGTGCAGGGTGTGGCCGACGAATCCGGGGGCCAGCGAGGTGAACAGGCCGAAGACCGCGAAGGACGCGAAGCCCGCGGCCGCGGCGGCCACGTATCCGGCTGGGTCGCCGTGGTTGGTGCTGATGCGCTGCGGCCGGTAGGCGGGCCTGACGGACTGCACCTGGACCGTTTCGGGGGTGAGCGCGACCGCGGCGATGCTGATCAGCAGCAGGGCGCCGAAGACGAGGTAGGGCAGGCGCAGGGGGGCGTCGAGGTACTGGGCGAGAAGGCCGGCGATGAGCGGGCCGAAGCCGAGGCCGCCGATGTTGGCCGCGGTGGAGACGATCTCGAAGCGCTGCGGCGAGGCGTCGGGGCGGTGTGCGGTGTGCAGTTCGTGCAGATGCGCGGTGGCGGTCGCGGTGAGCATGCCGACCCCGAGACCGGTGACCAACCGTGCGAGGAGAAGGAGCGGCAGGGATGGCTGGGTGAGGAACAGTGCGGCGGCGACCAGTTCGAGGGTCAGTGCCGTGATCAGGACCTTGCGTCGGCCGATCCAGTCCGAGATGTGCCCGGCGAGCAGCAGGCTGGCCAGGACGCCGAGGGCGTAGACGGCGAACACAATGGTGACGGTGAAGGTGGAGAAGCCGTCGCGTGCCTGGTAGAGGGGGTACAGCGGCGTCGGGACGGTGGAGAACGCCATGGCCGTGACGAACGCCGAGGCGATCAACCAGAACCCGGCCCCGTGCCTGCGGACCGAGTGCCGGGCGGCGATCTGCTGGCCGGGTGCCCGGCGAACGAGCCGGGGGGCGGACAACGACATGGGGGTGCTCCGTTTTCGTGTGTGCTCCGAGTGGTGACGGTGGCCGGCCGGCGTCGCCTGGGACCGACGCCGGCCGTGAAACTCAAGTCGCTGAAGGACGGGTTCGCTGCCCCGGGCCGGACGGCCCGGGGCGGTAGCGGCGGGTTTCAGGCCAGCTGGCCGCGGGCCTGGGCCCACTTGACCTCGGCGCCGGCGCCCTCGGACCCGGTGGCCTCCGCCTGGGCGCGGGCCACGGACTCCATGACGGCGGCGTAGCCGGGGCTGACGCTCGCGTAGATGCCGCCCCAGGCGGCCCAGTCCTCGCGGGCCCAGGTCTTCTGCAGCTCGGCGGCCACGCCGAGGACGTCGATGACCTTGACGCCGGCGCGGCTGAGGCGCTCGATCGAGATCCGCTGTGCCTCGTCGGAGTAGGTGCCGGAGGCGTCGATGACGGCGTACACGTCGTATCCCTCGGCGAGGGCGGCCAGTGCGGGTTCGACGACGCAGACGCTGGTCATGATGCCGGCGACGAGGAGGGTGCGGCGGCCGGTCTGGGCGACGGCACTGCGGAAGCCTTCCACGTCCCAGGCGTTGATCTCGCCGTGGCGCTGGACGTAGGTCGCGTGGGGGGCGTTGTCGAAGACCTCGGGGATCAGCGGGCCGTTGGGGCCCTCGGGGACCGACGCGGTGGCGATCACCGGGGCGCCGGCCAGGGTGGCGGCCTTGGCCAGAACAGCCACGTTGTTGCGCAGCTCGTGGACGTTGGTGTGGTTGACGATCTGCAGCAGGCCGCTCTGGTGGTCCACCAGCAGAACCGCGGCGTCCGCGGCGTCGATGAGGCCGTTGTTCGACATGACGTCTCCTTGCTTCAAGGGCGGGCATCCGGCACCGGGCCGGATTCCCTCGTTCACCGGCAGCTCCCTCGCTGCCGACGACCTCTTCAACCTCGCGCCACAGCCACCGCTTCCCACGCGAAGGAGATGGTTGGAGATGACGGTAATCTTTGCCATAGATAGCCTGGACCGAGCGGGTACGGGAACTGGACCAGGCGGGTGCGGAAGAGGCACGGAGGCGGAATGGATCTTCGGCAGATGGAGGTCGTCGTCGCGGTCGCCGAGGAAGGCGGCTTCAGCGCGGCGGCACGACGCCTGCACGTGGTGCAGTCCGCGGTCTCCACCACGGTGCGCACCCTTGAGCGCGAACTCGGCGCACCGCTTTTCCACCGGACCACCCACCGGGTGTCCCTCACCCCGGCCGGCCAGGCATTCCTCCCCGCCGCCCGCGCCGCACTGCGGGCCACCGAGGAAGCCCGCGCCGCCGTCGACCTCGTCAAAGGAGAGCTGAGGGGAGAGATCACGATCGGTGTCATGCAGGGCCTGTACACGGGCCTCGCCCTGGCGCTGGCCGCCTTCCGTCACCAGCATCCGCAGGTGACGGTCAGGCTCCGCCAGGCGTCGGCCGACGACCTCCTGCAGGCACTGCGCGACGGCACCACGGACGTGGCCGTCGTGGCACTGGACCGTCCTCAGCAGCGAGGACTGACCGCACGCGTGCTGAAGGAGGAGGAGATGGTCCTGATCACGGCGTCGAGCCGTGCCATGGAAGGCGAGCGACCGGTCACCCTCGCCGAGGTCGCGGGACTGCCACTGGTGGAATTCCCCGTCGGCTGGGCGATCCGGCACTCGGTCGACCGGGCCTTCCGCGCGGCCCTCGTCGACCGCACGGCGACCTTCGAGGTCAACGACGTTCTGGGCGCCACCGACCTGGTCCGCCAGGACCTCGGCGTGTGCATCATGCCGGAATCCCTGGCCGCCCGCTTTCCCGACCTGACGGCACACCGGTTCGCCCAGAACGCACCGACCTGGAAGGTGATGGTGGTGCACCCTCGCGGGCAGGTGTCTCCGGCCGTCACCGCGCTGCTGGGCCACATCAAGTAGGCAGTGGCACGGCACCCGGCAGGCCGAACACGTCGGGCACGTCTCCGTAGATCCGCGAGCTTCCTCGGGAGACGCCGACGTTGCCCGCGCCCGTGATCGCGGAACGGACCGGCCGGCAGCGCGGGAGGATGACCAGCCTGAAGGAGTGGGTGCGCCCAGCCGTACCCACTCCGCCGCAGGGAATAACGCCCCGCACGCGTGAGCGATGCGTGAGCGGACGGCGCGGGACGAGCCATCACACTCTGGTCCTCACCCCCATGCCGCGAGGCCCTGATCAGGCAGAACAACGCCACGCGGCACAGTCACGTACCGCCCGGCAAGGATTCGATCCCGCAGGTACCGGACCATGCCGGACTTGTTCTCCCGCTTCGTCGTCTTCACGTACACGACTCCAGACCCTACGAGCTCGTCCCAGGCCAGCGCGGGCGAATCCAGAACATCGCGTCTCTAGGCACTTTCCGATCGTGGAGCAGCCTTCAGCCCCTTGGCCTGCACCTTCGGCCTCAACGAGCCTCGAGAACCCTCGAATTACGTCGAACCCAGGGTGGGTTTGGCCGGGAGGGGGAGTGTCATGAATTAGGCCCTGTCTCACATTCGGTGGTGACGGAGAGTCGTCAGGGTCGTTGACCTTCATGTGATAGGTGTCAACGAGCTTGTGCAGACAGTGTTTTCGGGTCTGTTCCCACTGGTCATGGAGGATGTTGCCGACGAGGGTGAGCGGATCGTGGTGCGGGCCCGGACGCCGCTGGACACCGCGGTCTGCCCGGTGTGCGGGGCCTCGTCGGGGCGGGTGCATGGCTATCACTGGCGGACGGTGGCCGATGTTCCGGTCGACGGACGACGGGTGGTGGTCCGTGTGCGGGTGCGGCGTCTGGTGTGTCCCACGCGGGGCTGCCGCCACACCTTCCGCGAACAGGTGCCCGGGTGCTGGAGCGATACCAGTGACGCACCGCTCGTCTGACCAGGCAGGTCAAGGCCGTGGTCAAAGAGTTAGCGGGCCGGGCGGGATCACGTTTGCTGGCGATACTCGCGGTGGTCCTGTCCCGTCACACGGCCCTGCGCACCCTGCTGCGCATCCCGTTGCCCACCGGGCGGGTGCCCCGTGTGATCGGCGTCGACGACTTCGCCCTGCGCCGGCGGCACCGTTATGCCACCGTGGTGATCGACGCCGAAACCCATGAGCGGATCGACGTACTGCCCGACCGCACGGCCGACACGCTGGAAGCCTGGCTGCGCGAGCATCCGGGCATCGAGGTCGTGTGCCGCGACGGCTCAGCCACATACGCCGAGGCCATCCGCCGTGCTCTGCCTGACGCGGTTCAAGTCGGTGATCGCTGGCACTTATGGAAGAACCTGTGCGAAGCCGCCCTGAGTGAGGTGAAGGCACATAGTGCCTGCTGGGCCACCGTACTGGACGCGCCGATCTACGACGGGCCCCGCGCCCAGACCACCCTCGAACGCTGGCATCAGGTTCATGGCCTGCTCGAGAAGGGCGTGGGCCTGCTCGAATGCGCCCGCCGCCTGCAACTGGCCCTGAACACCGTCAAACGCTACGCCCGAGCAGACCGGCCCGAGCGCATGCTCCGCGTCCCCAAGTACCGTGCCGGCCTGGTCGATCCCTACCGTGAGCACCTGCGCAAACGCCGAAGTGAAGATCCCGGCGTCCCCGTCCAGCACCTCTTCGAAGAGATCAAGACCCTCGGTTTCACGGGCTGCCTGAACCTTCTGCACAAGTACATCAACCAAGGCCGCGCGGACGCCGACCGCAGCCATATCTCGCCACGCCGGCTCGCCCGGATGCTGCTGACCAGACCCGACAACCTCAAGCCCGAGCAGCACGGGCTCCTGGCCAAGCTCACCGCCGCCTGCCCCGAGATGACCCAACTGGCCGCAGGTGTCAGAGACTTCGCCCGGCTCCTTACGCCCCATACCGCCAACGCCGATGCGCTCACGCACTGGATCGCCCAAGTCCGAACAGCCGACCTGCCCCACCTACACGCCTTCACCCGGGGCCTGGACCGGGATATCGACGCCGTGATCGCCGGGCTCACGCTTCCGTACAGCAACGGCCCTACCGAGGGCGTCAACACCAAGACCAAACGGATCGCGCGCCAGATGCACGGACGAGCAGGCTTCACCCTGCTCCGGCACCGCATCCTCCTCGGATAACAGCACGCTCCATCACCACCGAATGTGAGACAGGGCCGTTAGATTTACACTCCCCAGACTGACGGGGGCGAGGGGCCCGCCGGTGCGCTGACCAGCGACGAGCGCGAGGAGCTTCGGCGCCTGCGCCGCGAGCTAGCCGAGGCCAGGAAGGCGAACGAGATCTTGGTAAAAGCCGCGACCTTCTTCGCGAAGGAGATCGTGAAGTAGGCACTGTGTGTCTCTTCATCGATGCGGAGAAGGCCACCGAGGCGAACCCCGATGACTACAGCGTCGCGCGGCTGTGCCGTGTCCTGGGCATCAACCGCTCCACCTACTATTCGTGGCTCGCCGCGCGGCCGGCCGTCGCCGAACGGCGGTGCGCCGATGACGAGTTGGCCGGTCGTATTCGCGAGATCCACGCCGCTTCTCGTGGCGCGTACGGAGTCCCGCGGGTGCACGCCGAGCTGCGGCGGAAGGGCCACGGCATCAACCGGAAGAGGGTCGAGCGGATCATGCGCGAGCGCGACATTCGCGGGATCACCCGCCGTCGGCGCCGCCACCTGACGAAGCAGGACGTCAAGGCCGCCCCGGCCCCGGACCTGGTCGGCCGCGACTTCACCGCCAAGAAGCCCGGCACGAAACTGGTCGGCGACATCACCTATCTGCCGACGATCGAGGGCTGGTGGTACCTGGCGACCGTCATCGACCTGGCGACACGCGAGGTGATCGGATACGCGATGGCCGACCATCACCGCGCCGAACTGGTCACCGACGCCCTGCGCATGGCCGCCGGACGTGGCGACCTTCAGCCCGGCTGCATCATGCACACCGATCGCGGCAGCGAGTAAACAAGCAGCGAATTCCGATGCGGGATAAGGAAGTTGAACCTGCAGCAGAGCATTGGAAGAACCGCCATATGCTATGATAACGCCGCAGTCGAGAGCTTCTTCGGCCTGCTGAAGGCCGAGATCGGCACTGCCGTATGGGAAAGCCGCGAGGCGGCCCGCGCCGACGTCTTCCGTTTCATCGAGGTCGAGTACAACCGCACCAGGCTCCGCAAGCACCCCGAGTTCGGGTACCTCACCCCACTCGAAACCCGAGCCAGGCTGCAACAAAACTTCACCCCCGCAGCGTAAGCACCAGCTGTCCAAGATCAGGGGGGAACTTCAAAGAGATCCGAGACGACGTCGGACAGTTTGATCTGCGCGTCCTGCAGGGCCTTGTCCACCCGGTGCTTGTGGCGGGTGCGTTCCTGGACGAACACGGTGCGGGTGCGGGTGAAGTCCCGCAGCTGCCGGACCGCTTTCGGTGGCACGAACGAGGCCCGGACCATGCCGCGTTCGGCGAGCTTGGCCAGCCAGACCGCGTCCAGCTTGTCGGTCTTCGGGCGTCCGGGGACGTTCTTCACATCGCGCGCGTTGACGAGCCAGCAGTCCAGTCCGCGGGCCTCCAGCAGGTAGAAGAACGGACGCCAGTACGAGCCCGTCGCTTCCATGACGACCCGCTCGACGCCCTGGCAGACCAGTCGGTCACCGAGTTCCAGGATCGCGTTGGTGGTCGAGGCGACGTTCCAGACCTGTTGGACGCGCCGGCCCTCGATGGTGTCGTGCGGGACGCGCAGGCAGACCATCCCGGATGCCTTGGCGATGTTGATCGCCGCGGCCCGCGCGACCGTCCCGTCGTCGTGGTCTTCTCTCAACTCCTCCATCAGGTGCCCCCTGTTGTGCTGGTTCGGGCAGGGGCTGCCCGGGGAGCCTGAGGGGGCCGGAGAAGCTGATCGGCGTGCTCAAGGCGACAGTGTGCGGCCCCTCGGGCGGCTCCCTCACCAGACTCCTATGCGGGCTCACGGCCCAAACATCAAGCGGCGTCGGCGGACAGCCCCTGTACCGATTTTCACGCCCGCGAGGCGTCACCGCAGGTGAACGGTCGACTCCTATGAAGTCACAGACGCCCGACCGGCCACACGCCAGGCGGCACCGCCCGGCAGGCCGACGATTCCAGCCGAGGACAGCCGAAACGTCAGTCAGTCGGAGAGTCAGACCCCCGAGCGATGCCATCACCAATCCTCACTGTCAGTCGATGGTGAGGTGGCTGGTGAAGAAGTCGGTGAGCTTGTCGATGGCGGGGTCGATGTACTCCTTCTTGTCATAGAGGTCGACGTGGCTGGCGTCCTTGATCCAGTGGATCTCCTTGGGGCCAGTGGCGCGCTGGTGGGCCTCGACGGCCATCCAGGCGGTGACGGCGCGTTCGCCGATGATCTGGAGGATGGGGCGGGGGCCGATCAGCGGGATGGCGAAGAACGCGTCGTGGAAGGCCATCCTGTCGATGCTCTCCCAGGCGAGGGTCTTCGCAGAGCGTTCGTGCTGGCCGCGCGGGGTGCAGTAGTACTCGAAGCCTTCGACGCCGTGCTGGCCGCCGAGCGCGCGGGCCTGCTCGGCGGTCTCCGGGAACATGGTCATCGTGCCGGGGTTCTCGCCGCGTGCGGCGGCGCTGCGGGCCGCTGCGGCGGCGTCCAGAAGGGCTTGGAAGACGGCCGGGTCCTGGGTGCCGTCGGCGCCGAGGCGGAACTGGCGGGCGGGTTCGGCGGTGGACACGGTGGCCACGGCCTTGACGCGGTGGTCGCCGCCGGTGGCGGCCAGCGAGTACCCGCCGGAGGCGCAGATGCCCAGCAGGCCGATGCGGTCGGCATCGACGTCGTCGCGGGTGGTGAGGTGGGAGACGGCGGCTTTGAAATCCTCCACCCGCTGAGCGGGGTCTTCCAGGCCACGGGGCAGGCCGCCGGACTCGCCCTGGTAGGCGGCGTCGAAGGCGAGGGTGACGAAGCCGCGCTCGGCCATCCGCTGGGCGTACGTGCCGGAGGTCTGTTCCTTCACACTGGTGCCGGGGTGACCGACCACGAGCGCCGGCCGCGGACCCGACGCCGGCGTGTCGGGGGTGTAGAGGTGGCCGGCGAGCGGGATGCCGGCGCTGTCGAAGCTGACGGTGGTCTGGGCCATGAGGCACTCTCCCCGAGAGGTGATGACGTGTTGTAACGCACCGGCGCGGCGGCCTGGGGGCCCGCACCCTGCCGGGCACACATCCACGTTCTGTCAGTCTCCGCACGAGCGGGAGAGCCAGGTTTCTGCCTGGGAAAGAACTTGCCCCCTCACACAGGTGCCGTGGCCGTCGCGGCGCAATGACACTTAAGAGCATGACTGCAGACTCCGACCCCCGGGCGCTGGGCGCCTTCCTCAAGGCCCGAAGGGCCCAGCTGACACCGCAAGAGTGCGGCCTTCCCGAGGGAGACTCCGCCCGCAAAGTCGCCGGACTGCGCCGCGAGGAGGTCGCCCAGCTCGCCGCCATCAGCGTCGACTACTACACACGACTGGAACAGGGCCGCGTCCGGGCATCCGTACCCGTGCTGACCACCCTGGCCCGCGCCCTGCGGCTCGACGACGACCAGCAGCAATACCTCTACGAACTCGCCGGCCGAATCGACGCCCACCCGCGCCGCCGCCGGCCCGCCCAACGCCTGCGTCCAGCCATGCGACGTCTGCTCGACCAGCTCACCGAGACCCCCGCACTCGTCCTTGGCAAACGCCTGGACATCCTTGCCTGGAACCCCGCCGCCACAGCCCTCTACACCGACTTCGCCGCCTTCCCGGCGAACCGGCGCAACTACATGCGGCTGCTGTTCACGAGCCCAGTGGTCCGGCAACTGCACCAGGACTGGGCCCACGACGCCCGGGAAGCAGTCGCCGCGCTGCGCATGGAGGCCGCGGCCGACCCCGACGATCCCGACCTCGCCCAGCTCGTCGGCGAACTGTCCCTCCAGGACCCCGACTTCCGCACCTGGTGGGCCGAACACCACGTCAACAGCGCCAGTTACGGCACCAAGCACTACCGCCACCACCTGGTGGGCGACCTCACCCTCGACTGCGACACCTGGACCAGCCCCGACGGCTCCGGACAGAGACTGATGATCCTGACCGCCGAACCCGGCAGCCCCTCCCACGACGCCCTGCGCATCCTCACCTCATGGACCACCCAGCAACCGAGCACCGGCCGGACGGAGGACCTGACGCGATGACCCCATGGACACCCGAAGATCTCGCTCTTCTCACCGGGTCCGAATCCCTTGTCCTAACCGCCGGGGACGACGATCACCTTGGCGTGGAGATCGGTATGGTCCTGGTTGGTGGCGAGCTGTATGTCCGCGCCTACCGAGGGGTCCGCTCCAGCTGGTACCAGGCGGCGCACAAGCACAGCCACGGACAGATCCGGGTGGGGGCCGTCGCACGCGACGTCCTCCTGGAAACCCGTGACACCAGGCCCGCCTCCGAGATCGACGCTGCCTACCGGAACAAGTACGGACAGGCGGCCGGCGCCCTCGCGGCGAGCCGCCGGGCACACGCCGCGACGATACGGATCGACCCGGCGACCTCATCGAACGGCGCCGCGGGCCTGGTCCGCTGACGGAACGGGGGCCGGGCAGCGTCAGCGCGCAGCAGCGCACGCTCACCGGCGGCCCTGTCCGGCGAGACTGCTCGTCAGGTTGACAGCGCCAAGGCGATCAGCCAGTGATTCCTAATGCGGTCTGACAAGCCGCGAGGGCTTTTGGCGGTGCGAGCTCGTAGCACCGCCCGTCGCGTAGGAGTGCCTAGAGGACTGAGTCCAAGACCCTGGTCACGCACGCCACCAGCCAGGCGGCGCGCTGAGCTTCCTCGGCTACGAAGTGAAAGCCCAGCGATGCGACACGAAGCTCACGGGACCACGACGCTCCGTCAACGGTGCCATCGGGCTTTTCGTGCCACGGGAGGTAATCCGGCAGCGTTGTGCCTCCTACATGGGTGGCGGGAAACCGAAACTCCGTGGTGTGCTTCTCCCTTGAGTTTCGCGGTTTTGGCGGGCCTGATGTGATCATGCTGCGTGGGTGAGTCCTGCTTGGGCCCAGGCTTCCTGGACGGTCCGGATTTCGGCGTCGGTCGGCTGGCCTGCGGCAGCGGGAAGAAATCGGGTGGCGATGATCACGCGGCGGAGCTTGGCGAGCATGTCGGCGAAGGCTGGGTCGGTCTTGGTGGTATACCAGGGGGCTTGCTCGCGGCGGTCGGCGGCGTCGTTCGGGTGGTGGCCGTGCAGTGCGTACCAGATGACGGTGATCGAGTAGCAGTACAGGCCGAAGGGGACGGTGCGGCTGCGGGCCTGTCCGACGACGAGTAGGGCGCGGGCTTCGGCGAAGGTGACCTCGATGGACCACCGCCAGGCGTATCTGGTGACCAGCGCCGTGGCCGGGGTGTCGGGGTCGGTGGTGACCAGGGCCAGGTCGTAGCCGGTGTCGGTGCCGTCGTCGCGGATCAGGATCACTCGGACGGTCTGGGTGTGGAAGGAGCCGTACCACAGGCAGCGGACCTCGGCGATCCGCACCTGGTCGGTGCGGCCATAGCGTTTGACCCGCGCGGTCGTGAATGTCGCGGTCGCCGCGAGGTCGGCGGCCGTGCCCAGCCGGGCGCCTTTAAGGCGGGGGCGGCCGCGTCTGCCGGTCGGCGGCGGCGCGAGATCGAACAGCACGGCGTTGGCCAGCAACCGGACCATCGACGCAGCGAGTTCGACCTTCGACGGCCCGGCCTTCGGCCGCCACAGCCTGGCTGCCACCGGCAGGCACACCGGCCGGGTGAGGAACGGCAGCTCCACGACGATCCCGATCACCACGAAGCACGTCCCCCGCCCGACCGGCTTGGCACCGGCCGCCGCGCCGTCGTGCTGTCGCGGCCTTCCTGGAAGTGAGCAGTCTTTCAAGGCTGACCTGTGCGTTGCTCAGTTCGGAGAGCGGGATCCATTGAATACTACTGATGGGTAAGTTGGTTGGGTGTGTCGGCTGAGCCGGTGTGGCCTGCGAATTTCCGAGTTCTGCGCACTATGAGCGTTGGTTGTTCAGGCTTGCGGAGCCGCCGGTAGTAGCGGTCGAGTTGGTGGCACTGGTGCAGGCCGTGGTCACCTTCCGGACGAGCTCGAAGCCCGGCCCAGCCAGGGCGAGCCTGGGGGGCTTGGGGCCTGCGCAAGGCATGGCGCCGGAGTCGGAGCGGGAGAGAATAGACCGATGCGATATTCATGGCGACGGTCTCTGCGCCCCCTCGCCGTCCGCATGGACGGGGAGCCTGACCCACTCGACGACCGTCTTGAAGCCGACGGTGCGCTGGGTCTGGACGAGCTTCGGGACGTGCCGGTCGTCGTGATGCTGGGGGAGCGCGGCGCAGGCAAGTCTGTGGCCCTGGAACAGGAACACGCCTTGCTCCGCGAGGAGGGCATGCAAGCTGAGCCTTTCTTGCATCTGGGCCGGGACGTCTTCGACCTGATGTCTGCGAGTACCGCCTTCGGCCAGCGCTTGCATCAGTCGCAAGGGCAGGTGCGGCATGTGCTGCTGGACGGGCTGGACGAGGGCATGAGTGATGTACCCGGTCTCGACAAAGTCCTCCTGCACCAGCTGCGGGTCATGGAACCGTGGCACCGTGAGGGTCTGCGGCTGCGTATCACCTGCCGTACCAGCCGTTGGTCCGACGTGCTGGAGGGCGGACTGCGGGAGCTGTGGCCCCAGCCCGGCCAGGTGGCGATGATGACGCTCATACCGCTCAACCAACACGACATGCGACATGCGGCCGAGCAACGGGGCCTGGACGCGCCCGCCTTCGTTAAGAAGATCACCGGCCGCAGCCTGCAGGCCTTGGCCCAGCAGCCGGTCACCCTCCAACCTCTGCTGGAGGCCCAGGCGCGAGGGGAAAAGCTCCCCGAAACAGTAGCCGAGGCCTACGACCAGGCATGCCGGAGCCTGTGCACGGAGACCTGGTCCCAGGACTTTGCCCGGCGTCAGACACGGCCTGCGGCGGATCACCTGCTGGATGTGGCTCGCTGGGCTGCTGCTGCCCTCCAGTTCAGCCGTAGCCCGGCCCTGACGGACGGCGAGCCGGAGACAGGGGAGGAACTGCATCTCGACAGCCTGTCCGGCCCAGGCGTTCCCGGCCTCGTCCCCGAACCGGCGTGCCACCGCCACGAACTGCTGCACCTGACCGAGTCCGCCCTGCTGGCACCCGTGGGCCGACGCCGCTGGGTTTTCGCCCACCGTGGCTACCAGGAACACCTGGCGGCACAGTACCTCCATGCCCGGATCGCTCCCGCCGTGCGCTCCCAGCTGCTGTGGACGGGCAGCGGCCTTGCCCGCCATGTACTGCCGGAGCACCGGGAGATCGCCGCCCGTCTCGCGGTCACCGATCCGGATTTCTTCGAGGACCTGCTCGCCCATGAGCCCTTGGTCCTGCTGCTCGCCGACCTTCCCGTCCTGCCGGCCGCACAGCGCCAGCGGGTCGCCCAGGCTCTCCTCGACGCGGTCCTTAGCGACGGCTTTGAGCGTCTCGACTACGCGCTGCTGCGGAAACTGGACCATCCCGCCCTTGCCGAACAGCTCAGGCCCTTCCTCACACCGGTGACGCACTCCGATCAGCTGTACCTGGCTTTGTGGATCGCCACGCAGTGCCACCCGGCCGGTCTGGCACCCGACCTGCTCTCGGTGGCGCAGGACACCGCGTTGCCCGTGCGGTTGCGGTCTTTCGCCCTGCACGCGCTAGAGGAGTACGCGAAGGACGACGGGACGGTCGCACGACTGCGCCTGCTGGCCACCGACGCGAAACCAGACGTCGTCGAGGCGGCGTTGGAGCAGCTATGGCCTCAGCATCTGACGATCACCGAGTACGCCGACCTGCTGCCCGTCCGGCAGATGGTGACCTACAAGCTGCGGTACACGCACATCCAGATACTCACCGACTACAACCTCAAAGAGGCTCTTACCTGGGCGGTTACGACCCTCAACGAACGCCGCCCCAAAGCACTGATCGCTCTAGTCTTGGTGGCCCAGGGCATTCGCTTCCTGGGTCAGGCACAAACACGGAGCCCGAGCCCGGATTTCCGAGAGGTGCTGGCGGGCCAGGCGCTGGCCGCCGTGGCGGCACAGCCCGAGCTGTCCTACCCCGTCGAAGCCCGCACCCCTTTCGAGTACCTGCACGACTCTTTGGACAGCGCCCCCGCGCTGCGCCGCCGACTCGCCGAGCACGTCCTGCGCCACAGCAGTTCGGACCGCGTCCTGCATCTCCTCCTCACCAACCCTGACGTGGGTCTGTTTCCGTCCGAGGACCTGCGGTACTGGGCGGAGCGGTGGCCGGATCTCCCGCCCAAGGTGCGGCGCACCGCCCAGCCGCTCTTCAGCAGCCGCCCCCGGCCCGAGGACGAGCCGCTGAAAGAAGCCGTCGAGACAGCCCGGCAGGCAGACGAAGAGCTCCGGGAAGCCACCGCCTGGTGGGACGCCCCGCCTCCTGAGTGGCAATTGCGAAGGCAGAAAGAGGAAGAAGAACGGCGACGTGGCAACACCTTCGACGAGGGCCGGTTCATCGCCGCCCTCGATGCGGTACAAGCGGCCGGGCCGGACACCGTGCGCGCGGCCTGGCTCGCCGTACTCCTCGATCACCTCCAGCGGACGTGCGACGGCCGGCCGGTTGAAGAGGCCGCACCGCTGGGCATGGTCGCCGCAGCACCGACACGCCCGCTCGCGGACAGCACCCTGAGTAAGAAGCTGACCACGGCCGCCCGACACGTTCTGGCGACAGCACCCGCGCACACAGCGCATCGCGTGACTGCCTGGGGTACCGAGTGGGGCCATGTCCCGGAACTGTCCGCGGCCGCGTTCCTGCCAGCTGGCGAATGGGAGGCGGCAGCGGGCACGGACACTGACCGGTGGGCGGGCTGGGCACTGGCCCTGGCTACCATGCAGACCCTTGAACAGGACCGGGCCCTGCACAGCAAGCTGTTCGAACAATCCGCCCGCCACGCGGGAGCCGCGTTCACGGCCGTGCTCAGGGTGTGCCTGGAGCGTTTGGAGACTCACCGGGTCGCCGAGCTGGTTCAGTTCCTGCACGTACACCAAGCGCACGATGCCATCGGCCTCGTGCGGGACTGGGCGACGGCGCCCGGCCGCGTAGACGCAGCCTGGGGCGCCGTGGTGGTCACACTCTTCAGCCTCGGTGACGCCGCCGCCCTGAGCCTGCTGAAGAACACCGTGGCGGCTGATCCGTCCCCTGAGACACCCACGGCAGACCCGCAACGGTGGATCACCGCGGCCTACACCCTTCTGCCCCGGGCGGACCTGCACGAGCACTGGCCCTACATCCGCCGGGCATTCGACGATCCCCAGCTCTTTCACGCCCTGACCGACCGCATCGCCTCCCTCGGCACCGGCCACTGGCCCGCAGGCGTGGAAGGACTCGACGAAGCAGACCTCTGCGACCTGTACGAGCGCCTGTGTGCGAGAGAGGAACTCAGTCAGCCTCGGCCCGAGTACGAGCCGGGTGTCGCCTTCCAGATCACCAGACGGGACACCCTCCACGAACTCACCGATGCCCTGCCCCAGCTGATCGCTGGCAAAGGGACTACCCGGGCCGCCGGCCACCTCACCCGACTCGCCGCGTCAACCTCCCGCAATCCTGCCCGGCTAGGACGCCTGGCGCGTCGCGCTGCCCGCCAGGCAGCCCGACGCCACAGCCGCCCGCTGCCCGTGCACGAGTTGAGGAAACTCGCAGCTGATCACAGCCTGCGCGTGGTCGCCGACGAGGCACACCTCCTCGACGTCGTCATGGAGGCCTTGGACCGGGTTCAGCAGGCGCTGTCCGGCCCCAACGGAATGGCCATCCTGTTGTGGAACCGCGCTGCCGCAGCAGGCGATGCCGCAATGTGGCCGATGTGGGAGGAGGACTTCAGTGATCTCGTCATGGGCCTGCTGAAGATCCAACTCGGCGGGCAGCACGTCATCCTCAACCGTGAAGTCCAAATCGACCGCCCCGGCACCGGAGGAGGACGCACCGACATTCACATCCAGGCAGCAGACCCCTCTCACCACACCGAGCCCTTCACCGTGATCATCGAATCCAAGGGCTGCTGGAACAAGGACCTGCCTACGGCACTCTCCGAGCAGTTGGTAGACCGCTACCTGCGCCGACCCCGTACCGCAGGGATCTTCCTGGTCGGCTTCTTCGACTGCGATCAGTGGAGCTCATTGGCACGGCGGCGCTGCTCACCCCGCCACACTCGCCAGGAGATCATGCACGAGCAAAAGCAACTGGCCGCCCGGCATGACGCCACGGTCCGCGCCAGAGTTCTCGACTGCAGGCCCCCCGGCGCCCAGACAGATTGACAGGACAGACCGCACGGCCAGTGGACCGGCACTGATCCCCTCTTGACGGGCTCGGCCGCGCCGTGGCGTCGCGCTCCTTCGGCGGCCGTCAGCTTCTCCCTGCTGTGGGCCGCGACAAGGAGAAGCTCGGCGTACGTGTCGTTCCGTTGCCCCGGGAGATCTCGGTGCCTTGGGAACGGGGCGTTGGTGGTCTGACTCGTGCGCCTCCGCAGCAGGGGCTCGTACGAGCAGAGCGGCCAGGACACCCCACCGCTGCCGTACTGGCGCGTACGCACAAGAGCCTGTTCCCACGGCCCGGTCCGGCCTACTGCACCCTGACTTGAACGCTGTACAGCGTGGTTGCCGCCCCGGAAATCTGTCCCTGTCCGGGGCCCTGCAGTTGCAGGACGACCTCGCACCGGTTCCCGCCTACGACCACTACGAACGCACCTGGCTGCCGCCCTCACCCCTGCTGTTCCAGCGGCATAGAGGCGGGGAGAACCGGGCGATCAGCTCCGGCGCCATCCGCACGTTGCTGACAACCGCGCTCGCGCACACCGGGCTGACCGACTCGGTCACCGGCGGCCCTCTGCACTTCACTCCGTACGATTTCCGCAGGCTGTTCATCACCGACGCTGTCCTGAGCGGTCTGCCGCCGCACATCGCCCAGGTCATCGCCGGGCACCAGGACATCAACGTCACTCTCGGCTACAAGGCGGTCTATCCGGACGAGGCCGTCCAGGCTCATCTGGCCTTCCTTGCCCGAAGGCGAGCTATGCGACCCAGCGACGAGTACCGCGTCCCCACCGACGAGGAGTGGACCGAGTTCCTCGGCCACTTCGAACGCCGCAAGGTCTCCACCGGAACTTGCGGACGCTCTTTCGGAACCCCCTGCATCCACGAACACGCCTGCGTGCGCTGCCCAATGCTCTGGCCCGACCCCACCCAACGCGACCGGATGGTCGAGATCCGCGACAACCTCATCGCCCGCATTGCCGAGGCCGAGCGCGAAGGCTGGCTCGGAGAAGTCGAGGGACTGCGGGTCAGCCTCGCCGGGGCTGAAGACAAACTCGCCCAGCTCGACCGCCGCCGCGGCAACCACATCGTTGTCGACCTCGGCATCCCCACTCCGCGCAAGGCAGCGGTCGACCCAACAGGCCAATGACCCCGTGTTGATCGAGCTCAGGGAGCGTCAGTTCACCTGGGACCGGCCGCGACCCGCACGGGGCGTTGCCGCCCGGGTCCACTGGACAAGGCGGTCAAGGACCGCCAACACGACTTCTTGGCGCTGAGACGGAAGAAAGGGCCACGTCAGCCATGCCGGCGCGGACAACAACACAACCGCCAGAAGAGGAAGCAGGAACAAGGCAACGAGAAACGGGCGCGACAGCCACACGGGCATGCGTCAACCTCCAGGACTCTCCCCGGAAAGGGAACCGTGCTGGATGGCGACGCAAACTGGGCATCCCAGGCGCAGACGCGCATGGAATCTCCGGCCAGAGCCGACATCCAGATACCGCTCGGACCATACCCTCAACATCAGCTGCACAACCGCGAGTTCAGAGAATCCGGCCCACGAGCGGAACGCCACCCAGCGGTCGGACTCGCGTCGGTCTCGGAAGCCGAGGACCCGGGAGACTGCTGACCGCAGGTTGTCATAGCGGACCTTCCCGGTCGGCACTCCGCCCAGCACGTGGAAGGCGTGCAGGTGGCCTTCCAAGAATGCCTCAAGCCCGCACGAGGCCGAGATGCGGTGGACGGCCTTGCCCGAGTAGGACAGGCGGAAGGTGTAGGTAGCTCTCGATCTCCACGACGCCGCCGGCCACTTGGGCATCAAGTCCGCCACGCTCGAGCGCTTCGAACAGGCAGCGGGCCAGCTCCCCGGACGCCCGGTCTCCCTCGGCTACCTCCAACTCCTCACCCTGACTTGCACCCAGACGGGCCGCACCGCTCCCGCCTGCATCCCGCAGGCCGTCTCCGAGCCGGTGATCTCACTGCCGACCACCCTGTAAGACACCACCGTGCCCCACCCCTGGTCGGGCACTTCGCAGCAGACCGGCTGTACCGCAGACCCAGGTGCACCGGCACCCGAACCGACCAGCGGAGGTCTTCCGTGAAACGCGAGCGCGCCACCACACTCCTGAACGACATGCTCGACCGGCTGGAGGTGGGAGGCTGGCCGCTGGACCTCGTCGACGAGATCCTCGTCTTCGGCTCCTACGCACGCGGCGCACTGAACCCCTCGGACGTCGACATGGTCGTGGAGCACCGCAGGGACGACCGTCTCGTCTCCGAGTTTGTCCACGCCCTGTCCTACGGTCGTGACCCTTCCGCCTCGATGAAGCGCGCCCTGAAGGGCAACAGCCGCGGCCTGCAGATCCACTTCGGCGAACGCAAGATCCTCGAAGCGGAAGGATTCGAACTGACCCCGCTGTGGACGCGGGGCGAACCCGTCGACGCCGCCCGCGCCCGCCTCGCCGCCATCACCCCCGACCCCGCGGCAGGCCGGGCCCCACGCGACCACATGATCGAAGCCTTCGACGGCATCGACCGCTGGGTCCCGCGCCCGGTCCGCATCACCCTCACCGACCTCGTCGACCGCAAAGCCGTCACCATCCGCCAACTCCAGCTCCCCGACGCCGAACCAGCCCATCCCGCAGCCCTCGAAGCCCTCACCCGCTGGAGCGAGACCAGCCCGCTGCGCCGCGCCGCGGCAGCCGTCCTCGCCCACCTCGAAGCCACCTCCCGCCCCCTCGACTCCGTCTACCTCCACGGGGAACCGGTCATCGGCAGCCGCTACAGCAACACCACTTGGCAGACCGGCATTGGATTCGGCTGGAGCCATTACCGCGGCATCTCCCACCACCTGCAGGAGGGCACCGACTGGTTCGAGGTCGTCCGCCCCACCCCGACCCAGCCCCTGCACACCCTCCACATCACCGCCCAGGACCGCTCCGCCCTACCCTGCCTGTGACGGACCGCCATGCCCGGGTGAGTCCCCGCCGGCCAACGCTGCCGTCCGGCAGACCGGACGGCAAGACTCGCGTCAGATGCCCTGGGCGGCGCTGTGTTGGCGAACGCCTCACCATCGGATGCGCACCACGCTCTTGGTGCACGCGGTTATGGATCTCTTCAGGCAGACGTGTCGATGTAGGCGCCCAGCCGCTGCCGCCAGACGGCGTCCTGTTCAGGCAGGACAGCGCTTCGCAGCCTGAGCTTCCGATCGGTGTCAGCTGCTTGGACTGGAGTCATTCCCCGCTACGGGGAGGGGCTGGGTATGGCACTCAACATCGAAATCACCTGGGACGAACCGGTCACGATTGGTCTGCTTGAGCAGTTCATGAATTGCAAGGTCGAGCAGGAGCTACGCTGTCTCGTGCGACGCGACGGCTAGAGCCTTCGCACCACCCCGTGCCGCCTCCGACGGTCTTCCAACTGCAGCGTGCCCTCGGCGGTGGCCGCTGTGTATGGAATCCTTAGACGTAGTTTCTTTCGGTGCTGTTGGCTCGTTGAGCGGTTCGTGGCTGACCTGGTTGAGCGACTGGTTCCGCACGAACTGTGGGTGATTTTCCGGCGGGTGGTGTCGCTAACGGAGGTCAAGCGTCCGCAGGGCGGTGGCCGACGTCGGGCCGGTGACCGAGAGACGCTGGCCGCAATCATCTTCGTGGCCGCTACTGGCTGCACCTGGCGGCAACTACCACCGGTCTTCGGCCCTGCATGGCCCACCATCTACTGACGCTTTGCCCAATGGAGCCGGGCGCTCGGGTCACTTGACGTCGGCCAGCCAGCGCAGCGCGCTGAGGCTCGGCAGGAAGAAGTACTCTCCGCCGCGGGTGATGACAAAACGCTCTACGCCGTGCAGGCGGCGCTGGATGGGGTGCTGCGGGATCGTGAAGGCGCCCGTGCCGTCGTTGTCGCCCGTGAGCAGGTCCTTCTCCCGGCCGAGGCCGGTGAAGTTGCCGTCGTCCAACCATTGCGACTTCACGAACTCGAACTGCCGCTCCAGTTGGGAGCCGATGAAGACGAAGACGATGCCACGGTCGGCTCCGTCGTCGTCCAGGACGCCGGCCGGCAGCGGCGGGCCGTAGTTGGTGCCCCGTCGAATCATGCGGTGCAGGCGGACGTCGCCGATGATCTCCGAGTCGCGGGGGTTGGCTCGTCTGGCGTGGGCGCTGTGGGGGCAGATCGCGCCCTGCGGATCGGACGCGTAGAGGAAGTCGTTGTTGCGCTGGTCGTCCGCTCCCAGGGCCGGGTCGTCGTGCTCGGGCGCCAGGATCAACGGAGCGCCGCTCTGCCAGCGGCCCACGATCTTGGCGGCGAGCAGCGACTCCTCTTCCGGGCTGTTGGAGTTGTCGTGGAGATACCGGCGGAAGGCCGCGACGCGCGTGTGCAGCTTCCGCCAGGCCACGAAGGTGCCGTTGCGGCCCAGCTCGGCCGGCTGCGGCATCGACGGCAGGTTCCCTGTCTCGTCGCGATAGCCGAGCACGTATTCGCCTGCCTTGAGCGGGGAGCCGTCACCGGGCGGGCTCTCGGCGCCGCTGCCTTCGATCGTGGGGTTGCCGATACCGTCCTTGTAGCCGAAGCTGGTGCGCCCGGTGGACAGTTGGTAGAAGTCCTGCCGATGAACGGTCTGAAGGCCCGGAAGCTGCGCGTGGGCTTGGCGTGCGCGTTCAATAACGACCGCCAATGACTCCTGGTCGGTGGCCAGGAGGGACAGCATGACGTGTACCTGGCCGGTGCCGAAGGGCGGCTCCCAGCGTGCCGGCGCGCTCTCCCCGGTATCGCCGATGAGCTCGGCACGTGCCGCCATGCCCTGCCGGAACTCCGCGGGGAAGCTGTTCAGGGAGGCCGGTGGGACCTGGAGCGCCTCGAGGCCCCGACACGTCAGTCCGACGTTGAGGAGCGCGGGCAGGTCCGGTTGCCACCAGTTGGCAGCGGAGTCGACCAGCTCGGCCAGGCGTCCCATCAACTGACGGCCGGCACCTGGATCGTCCACACGCAGCAGGATGTAGGTGCCGACGTACGGTGACGGCCGGTTGCGCAGCACAATGCCCTGGATCTCGTCCAGCTGCAGCGGTGGGGCTTCGGTCGCTGTCATGTCGTCCCTCCGGAAGGGTGCCGGATGATTTGTACCAATTTCCCCTATCGTCGGCACTGTCCGACACGGCGCATCGCGCGATCGACGAGTGCGTGGGCGCGTGGGGTCGCCCGAAGGACGAGGTTGTGCCGCGCGAGCCGGAGTGCTCGTTGGGGATCGCCGCCGACGGTCAGCCAGAACTCCGCCGCGTGATCGGCGTACGCCTCGGGGTGGCGCGCCATCAATTCCTCGTAGCGCGCGCCAGCGTGGGCACGCCAGAACCGAGCCTCCGCCGACGCCTCGGACTGGCACAGGAGGCGGGCGAGCCGGCTGGTGTAGTCGGGATCGTCGCTGATGAGGGCCAGCCGGCGCAGGCGCTCGATCGCCACGGCCATCCTGCCTTCGGCGGCGTCGGTCTCAGCGAGCCGGCCTTGCGTCGGCACGTAGGACGGCAGTCGGGAAGCGGCCGACTCCAGCCAGGTGCGCGCGCTCACCAGGCGTCCCTGGGCCAGCCGCATCTGCCCGCACTGGAATTCGAGGACCGCCAGTGGAAACGGACTGACCCCGCGATAGGCGCGTCTGGCCGCCAGAAACCACGTCTCGGCCTCGTCCGCCTCGCCGCTCTCGGCATGACAGCGGGCCATGGCGCCGAGGGTCCTGAAGTCCTGCCGCCTCGACAGCCCCTGCCGAAGCAGCGCCAGCGCCTCGTCGTAGCGCCCGACCGTCTGGCAGACGGCTGCTCGCTCCTCGTCCACGGTTCGCCGATCGAGTCCCAGCGCAGCCGCCGCGTCCAGATCGTCCAGCGCCGCCGCGAACCGGTGGAAGAGGCCCCGCAGCCGGGCGCGCGCCAGAAGCGAGCGAGGATCGCGCGGCGCCTGGTCGACGAACGTCTCGGCCAGCGAGGCAGCGCGCTCGGTCTCGTCGATGCGGCCCCGTACGTGCCCGCGCAGGGCGGTCAGCTCCACCAACTCGCCCCAGCCGTCGGCGGTGAGTCTTCCTCGTGTCGCCTGCGACGTCAGACCTTCGATGCGTGCGTCGAGGTTGCCCATGGCAATGACGCCGGCTGTCGTGGGCGGCCCGCCCGCAAGGTCGGGTCCTCTCGCGCCGCCGGCACGAGTGCCCGCCGTGGAGCTGCTCATTGGCTCGCGGCAACCGTCGGGATGGTGGCCGCCTGCTGGGGCGGGTTCGGGTTGGCCGGTGCCAGGTACGGAAACTCACGCGAAGCCGGGACGGTCGCGTCGCAGCCGTCGCTCACGCGTGGGCCATGGCCCGCGTTGACGATCAGCGTGTAGAGCGTGTCGATGACATCGTCGTTGGGCGACCGGCCGCCACAGCTCGCATGCTCCCGTCCCTCCAGCAGGGCCCGCTCGATCTCGAAATAGCTGTCCTCCGCGTACGGCTTGGCCGCGTCCACGACCAGGAAGTCCGCGAGCAGCAGCTCCGTCAGCGGATGCGTCCCGTCCGGCTGTGTCGTCCAGTCCGCCTTGCCGTCGAGACCGTCGAAGAAGACCAGGTTGGCGTTGAGCCGGGCGCGATAGGCGTCCACGTAGCTCGGACCCAGCCGGAACGGGTCTTCCTCGTTGTAGAGATCGCGCAGGTCCACGACCCTGTTGGCGGTGTCGACCCCGTTGTCCGACATCAGGATGTTCTTGACCTCAGGGCGGCCGAGGCGTTCGAGGCGCACGGGATACGGCCCCGCCGTGACGGTTTCCGCCGCAACGGCGAAGACGCTCCCCGAGGCCGCCCCGAACACCCTGGCGACGTCAAGCTCTACCACGAGGGCCAGGACGTCGGCGCCCTCCAGAGTGTTGATGCCCTTCGGCACGAAGGCGAGCCGCCGGCTCGCCCGCGTCTCCACTTCCCTCGCCACGTCCATGAAGAAGGGATCCAGCCGCAGCCCGGCATAGCAGCGCACGCCATGCCCCTCGCCGCCCCGCTCGTCATTCACCAGAAACGAAACCGATTCCCCGCTCGGCAGTACGCACGTTCCCTGCTGCGCCGGCTCCCCGCCGTCACCCGGTCCGACCGGCGCCGAGAAGGTGCAGGTCAGCGCGAATTCGTCCGTGCCGACATCGAAGAGCGAACCGGAATCCCTCACCGGAACGGATGCCGGACGGACGCGGAAGCGATAGCTTGCAGCGTCGGAGAACAGGGCTCCCGGCCTCGCATTGGGAAAGACATTCATGACAAGGACGAGCCGACCCGCCTGGGAGGGGCTGGGAAAGGCAAAAAGGTCGGTCAGGTCTATGGCCGGATCGGCCAAGGCGCGGGTTCCGGAAAGATGGTCGGACATGATGCTGCGACCTCCACTGACGGGGCCCGGCCGACGGCCTCGCAGCGTTGCCGGGCCGCCTGGTGGTGCCCAGGCGCCATGGCCACGGCTACAGCACCTGGACGCGAGGCAACTGCTAGGCGGACGCGGTGTCCAGCAACGCGTTGAACGCCTGCGTGACCTTCTGCGCCTTGGTGGTGTCCTCGACCGTCATGGTCGGATTGGAGGCGTACCACATGTCCGCCTCCACGATTTTCGTCGCCAGCCAGTCGGACATGTGCGGATCGCTCGCCCCGGGCCAGCCCTCAACAGTATCTTCGAACATTTCGTCGAACCACGGCCCGGCGTTGGTGAAAATGTCAGCCATGTACGGCTTGAAGTCACCGTCATAGGTGACCGCGCCAAGGACCTGGGTGTCATTGTTGATGAAGGTAACGCGGAAGTCGTGGACAGTACCGACGAGCTTTTCGTAGTGCCAGGCGTCGTCCTGGATCTTGGCGGCCTTCTGGTGGAACCTCTCTGCCCCGCCTGGCTTGGCATCGAAGAGAACGGTGATTTCCGCTACCTCCCCGACGCGCTTGCCGAGACCGTCGGGTTGCCTGGCCACGGTGGGAGTCGCGTCCCCCGGAACCGCCGACTGCGCAGAACCCTGTGTTGTCATGACTCCCTCTCCTTTTGATCACTTATCGGCTGGTCTGCGGGCTCTCCTCCGTTCTGAGCGCCTTCCGAAATGCCTACAAAGCCAGCTTTGTCGTCCTCCGGGGCGTCGGCAAGACGATCACGCTCCCTGGGCCGACGGTGGCGGCGTCCAGATCATGAGCGGAAACACGAAAGTGCCCTTGACCTGCAACGGTAGGACTTGGCGAGGGTCCTGTTAGCTGCAAGGAAAAGAGCACTTTCCAGCTGCGAGGCCCATCTCGTCCTTCCCGCGCGTCCGTGCCCAGGGAGAGGGCCACCACGTAATCTCGCGGCTCCCGCGTGTGCCGGCAGGCGCGCAACGGAAACGATACGGGGACGGCGGAAGATTGCTGAGGTGGTCCCCACGGACGAGGAATGGTTGTCCGTTCAGCTTGGCCTCATGAGGGCCGCGCCGCTGAATACTTGGCAGCGTTCACCTTCAATTCAGACCAGCGCTCGGGATCCTGATCGGTACCGACAAGGTGGCCGATTTCTAGCGCAGAATAGGTGCTCCCGCTGCACCCCCAGCTGCCCTCCGGGATCTCGATGAGCAACGCGTAGATTCGCAGCAGGTATGCGGGCGAAACGTGGACGCCGTTCAACTCGGTCTCTGATCCATCATCGCCGAGCACGGTGAGGAATGCTTTGCCGATCGCAGTGTGCGCGGCTTCGCGTCGCTTTTGGGTGAAGAAGCCGGCAGCGGTGATTCCCTCGACGAGCCAGAACGGTTCATTCCCCAGGAAGCAGTTCTGCTGAGGTATCTCATTGAACACGATGAATGTACCGTTGCGGGCTGCCTCGGTAATCGGATCGACCTCTTGGGTCATCACGGCATCGATGAGCAGCGGGGCGAGTTGCTGCTTTTGTTCAGCGGTGAGCGAATTCTCGGGGCAGGTGACGCGGATGACGGGCATGATTGAACTCCTTCCCCGCTGGCTTTCCTTATCGGCGTCTATGTCGGTCGGTCACAGCATGCGAACTGACTCTCCTATATGGCGATCGCCAGCACTTGAATAAGCGCAGAAGTGCACCCTAATGTCGACGCGGAGGGGTGGATCTGGAGCAGCCAGCCCGACGCGAGACCGCCTAAGACGGCACACCCTATGAGAGGTGCGGAGGCGGACGGTTTCAAATTTCCTGCGTCTACGCCTTCGCCGTTCAATACTTCGACGGACCTGCCCTCGTTCGCCGTCAGTGAACTCCTTCAGCCGCCACTCGGGCGAGTGAGGAACCGCTGGGTGTTGGCGATGTCGGCGAGCAGGGCGACTACCGCCGTGCTGACCCGAACCATGGTCCTGGGTGTCACCCGATCGGTGGCCGTTCTGAAGAAGCTCAGTGAAGCTAGTTCATCGTTACTCCATATAGAACCCGCTGCAACCAGGGAGGTCGACTCGGGCCGGCTCTGGGCCGTGCGGAGGCGGACAACGACGATCAACGCCGACAACAACCGACGGCTAAGACCGTGTCCTACGTGGTGAGGCGGACGAGGCGCTTGTAGCAGCAGAGGGCAGCTGCGAGTCCGAGGAAGGCCAGGTAGTTGCGGGGATGGCGCTCGTAGCGGGGGCTGAGCCTGCGGTAGCCGGACAGCCACGACATCGTGCGCTCGATCACCCACCTTCGACGCCCTAAGCGTTCGCTGGATTCAATACCCTTGCGGGCGATGCGCACTCCGATCCGCTTGCCGCGCAGCCATTTCCGCAGATCGGCCCGGTCGTAGGCTTTGTCTGCGTGGAGGCGCTGGGGCTTGAAGTGCCGGCCGCGGTGGGGGTCGTGTCTCGTTTGGTGACCCTCGATCATGGGCTTCAGCCCTTCGCTGTCGTGGGTGTTGCCGGCCGAGATACCGACGAGAAGAGGCAGGCCGTTCGCGTCCGACAGGACGTGCATCTTGGAGCCCGGCTTGCCCCGGTCCATGGGGCTCGGACCTGTATGTTCGCCCCCTTTTTAGCCCTGACATGGGCGGTGTCGAGGACAACACGGGTGACGTCGATCAGGCCAGCGTCGTCGAGACGGTGCAGCACGGCTTCGTGCAGGCGGCCCCAGACGCCGGCTCTCGACCAGATCAGGAACCGGCGGTGGGCGGTCGACTTCGATTCCATCGACGTCAGCGACGCTCGGTTCACCTGACATCGGTTCCGTACGTGGCGCGTGCTGAGCGGAACTGGCCGGTCACACTTCCCACCCACCCTCTCAATGGCTGTCTCTCCTGCGTCGGCACGACTATCACGTCGACATCGCAGGCGGGTTCACCGCGGCACAGTACGTCTACGACACCGTGGAAGCAGACGGGATCCGCCTGCCCACCAAACGCCGGGCCTACCGAAGCGATGCGGGCAATCACCCGATCCTGGACCAGACGGTGGTCGTTCGTCTCCTTCCCGCCATGGTTCGATTTCGGTGACGGTGAAGCCGGGCATCGACAGCAGGAAGGGCGTCGTGAGATACGTCCACAGCGCGTATCCGTTGAAGTAGGCGCGGTCCAGTGGGTCCCAGGGGGTGTCGAGCTCGTGGCCTGAGAACGACTTCCGCGGTTGGTCGCGTTCGGCCACGACGCGGCCGTCGAGTTTTTCGATGCTGATTCGGTCGGCCGTGAAGTCGGTCTTCTGGTCTGGGGCGCCGAACGGCGTCACGGAGGCGTGCTGCTCGTGCAGCCAGACGGTCATCTCCCGGGGGGTGGGATCCTGCGGCATCCCCTTGATGACGAACATGTCGCCACCTCTGACGATGGTGGCGCGGACCGTGGTGAGTGCGTTCCAGCGGGCGAGGCCACCATGGGCATCGAGAACCTCTGCGAGCAACGTGTTCATGTCGGTGTCCTGCTCGGTCGTGCCAGGCGGCGGTGGCCGAAGGGCCATCGATTGGGCAGCCCGGCTTCGGCGACGCAGCCGCAGCGAGGCGATCCGCGGTGACCCTCATCAGCCGGGCGACCCTCTCATCGTTCACTGGTTCACGGGCGTCACGCACCCGGGCGCTCATCCTGGGGACGCTGTAGGCCCAGTCGGAACCGGCGTGGACGACGAGTATCCGCTGGTCAACCCTGCGTCCACGGCGTTGGCGCGCGGCGTTTCGGTGCGGTCCGTTGATGAAGGTCGTAGGGGTTCCATCGTCCCCCGCTTCGTGCAGGGCCGCAGCTGGGTGACTGCGGCGGCGCAGCCCCTGGCCGCCGGGCAAGCTGGAAGGCGGAGGTGGTTCCCGTGGCCGGTGAGACGCCGCTGATGATCGTGGACGGCGGAGGCGTGGTCGTGCAGTGGAGCCACCGGGCGGAGGAGTTGTGGGGGCGCCCGGCGGGCGACGTGGTCGGGCGGCCGGCAACCGACCTGGTCAGCCTTGTCCCCGCGCCAGGCGGTGGTGACGTGGAGCGCCGCAGGTATGACGACCTGCGTGATGTTGCAGAGGGCGCCGCTGGCAGTGGCCTGTGTGTGCGGCCGGTGCTGCGCGACGACGGTTCGGTGGCGTGGGGGATCTTCCCACCACCTGCGGACGGGATGGGGCCCGGCATCGAGAGCGCGGCACTCGATGCGCTGTCCGCTCACATGGCAGGGGCTCTGTTCGTGGTGGACGAGGAGTTGCGCGTCGTGTCGGCCAATGCGGCGGCTCAGGCCCTGTCCGGCGCGAGCGCACTGCAGATCCAAGGACGCCCCCTCACCGATGCGTGGCCCTTTTCATCCCCCGGCGAACTGGAGAACATGCTGCGCCAGGCCATGGCGGACGGTACGTCGGCGACGGACCACGTGATGTGGACGGACCCGAAGAACGATCCTCGGCACGCGCACACGGTCTCGGTGCTTCCCCTGCGGGATGCACCGGGGGCAGTGGTCGTGGCCCACGACGTGACAGATCAGGAGAAGGCACGCCGCGGAGTTCAGACCCTGTATGCCGTCCGGGAGCGCGTCGGACAAACCCTGGATGTGGTGGCCACCTGCCAGGAGTTGGTCCACGCGCTCGTCTCCGGGTTCGCCGATATCGCCGTGGTGGAAGTGGTGGAGCCTGTGGTGCGCGGAGACGAACCACCGCTGAGCCCGCTAGGACGGGATGTGCCGCTGCGTCGGGCCGCCTTCGGGAACAGCGGCGGTGATCAGCAGGCCCGGGCGCATCCGGTGGGAGATGTCCGCGCGCTGCCGTTCCCCACCCCGTACGCGCAGGCACTGGCCGACCTCAAGCCCCGCACGATGGCCCTGCGCCCCGACACGCCCTGGCTGGCGGCCGACCCGGCGCGGGCCGAAGCGATCCGCGCATCCGGCGCACGCGCCCTGCTCGTCACACCGCTGACGCTGCGCGGAAAGGTGCTCGGGCTGCTGAGTCTCTACCGCACCCAGCGATCCGGCGGATTCGACGAGAAGGAACTCGCCCTCACCCTGGAACTGGCCACGCACACCGCCCTGAGCATCGACAACGCCCGCCGCTATACCCGCGAGCACACCGTCGCAGCGGCACTGCAGCGCCATCTGCTGCCCCCGGCTCCACCGTTGCAGACCGCGATCGAGACCGCCGGCCTGTACGTGGCCGACGACCGGGGCGCGGGTGGCTGGTCCAACGCCTGCGCCCTGCCCGGCGCCCGCACGGCCCTGGTCGTCGGGGAAGTCGCAGGCCACGGCATCCACACCGCCGTCACCATGGGTCAGCTGCGGACCGCTATGAACGCGCTCGCCGCATTGGACCTGGAACCCGACGAGCTCCTCGCCCGGCTCGACGACACCATGACACGTCTCGCGCGCGAGCGGAGGGCGCTGCCGCTCGGCGACCCCCTGCGCAGCCAGCCCCTCAGCGCGACGTGCCTGTGCGTGCTCTACGACCCGTTCGCTCATAGGTGCACCATCGCCTCCGCCGGACACCCGCCGCCCGTCGTCGCCGGCCCCGGTTCCAGCACCCGAGTGGTCGAGCTGGCCACGGGTGGTGCCCTCGGCGATGAAGGAGGGCCCCCGTACGCCACCACCGCCGTCACTTTGGCCGACGGAGACGTCCTCGCCCTCTACACGGCCTCGCTCCTGGACGCGGCACGGCCTGAGGACGGCGCAAGCGACACGCAGCCGCTCCAACGCTTGCTCGCCGACACCGACCGGCCCCTGCGGGACCTGTGCGACGACATCCTCTACCGGCTGCGGATCGATGCTCTTCCCGGCGACGCCATCCTTCTTCTCGCCCGCACCCACCCCTTCCCCGCCGACTGCGTCGCCACCTGGCCGCTGGGCGAAGAGACCACCGCCCCCGCCCTCGCGCGGCGCCATGCCCGGCGCCAACTCGTCGGCTGGGGCGTGGACGACGACACCACCTACGACACGCAGGAGATCGTCAGCGAGCTGGTCACCAACGCCCTGCGGTACGGCGCGCCGCCCGTACACCTGCGCCTCATCAACGACCGCACGCTCACCTGCGAGGTCCACGACACCGGCACCTCCGCCCCGCGGCTGCGCCACGCACGAACGGTCGACGAAGGCGGTCGTGGCCTGTTCATCTGCGCCCAGCTCGCGCAGAACTGGGGTATCCGATACACCAACGACGGGAAGACGGTCTGGACCGAGCAGGCCCTCCCCTCAACGCGCCCATAGCGCCCCTCCGACGAGGAGTCGTGCACGGAGGCGCTCTGGTCTTCCCGCGCCTGTCTCAGCAGGTCGACGGAGCACCTGATGCGGGTGGCGACGCCTACGCGTCTTCAGCGGCCGGCCGCGATCAGTGCAGGAGGACGCCGAAGACCATACGGAAGAAGGCGTCGAAGGGAGCGGAGGACTTGTCGGCCCGGGCAGCGATCAACGTGCCCTCCCAGGCGCTGAGGATGAACAGCGCGGCGTCCTCGACATCGAGAGCGGCGTCCAGCTCACCGGCTTCCTTGGCTTCAGTGAGCACCTGCCGGATGTGCGCGGCCCACTGCTGGAAGCCGCCCTGGACGGCGGAGCGGATCTCCTCGGAGTGGTCCGCCACCTCGGCGCCGAGGTTGCCCACCAGGCAACCGCGTGCGAAGCCGTTGTCGACCGTGTCCGTGCTCAGGAACTCGAAGTGCGCCCGCAGCCGCTCCAGCGCCGGGCGTCCGGGAGTCTCGAGCATGTCGAACCGCAATCCGGCTGCGTAGCGGCTCAGCGCCTCGAGGGCGCTCTCCTCCTTGCTGGCGAAGTGGTTGTAGAACGAGCCCTTGGGAGCCCCCGCCGCCGAGGTGATGTCGCTGATGCCCGTGGCATTAAAGCCTCGCGTGCGGAACTGCTCCAGGGCTGCCTGCGCGATCTCCTCGCGCTTGGACGCGCGTGCCATCCTCACCACCACCTTTCGGGCCAATATGTCCGGTCGCCTTGCCTCAGGTCAAACCCAGATCGCCAGGGAAGCGGCGGCCGCCCCCAACGGCACGTGACCCACGCCTCGGACTCGGGACCTGCTTGACTATTTTAAAGTGACCGGTCATATTGAATTCAGATCCCCCACCCAACCCTCAGCCCTCCCCGTGTCGGCAGAGGCAGCACCGAGGAGAACCGTCATGTCCGCCTACCGAGCATTCGAGGCCACCGGCGTCCACCAGCTCCGGCTCGTCGAGCGCGAGCTGATCGACCCGGAGCCCGGACACGTCCGGCTCAGGGTGGAGGCGTGCGGCGTCTGCCACTCCGACGTGCTGGCCGTGGAAGGACTGCGCCCCGACCCCTCACGCCCTGTCGTTCCCGGCCACGAGATCGTCGGTGTAATCGATGCCGTGGGCACGGGTGTCACCGCCTGGCGCCTCGGCGACCGCGTCGGCGTCGGCTTCCTGAACGGACACTGCTGGGAGTGCGAACCCTGCCGCCGCGGCGACTTCGTCAACTGCCTCAACCAGGAACAGACCGGCACCACCGTCGACGGCGGATACGCAGAGGTGACCTACGCCCGCGCGAGCGGACTGGTACGCATCCCCGACGGCATGCCGGCCATCGAGGCGGCCCCCCTGCTGTGCGCCGGACTGACCACCCTCACCGCGATCCGGCAGGCCGCCACCCCCGCGGGCGCCCTGGTCGCCGTGCAGGGGATCGGCGGGCTGGGTCACCTGGCCCTGCAGTACGCGCGCAGCCTGGGATTCCGGGTCGCCGCCATCGCCCGCGGCCAGGAAAAGGAGAAGCTCGCCAGGGAACTCGGCGCCCACGAGTACATCGACAGCAGCGGCACCGACCCCGGCACGGCGCTGGCCGACCTGGGAGGCGCATCGGTCATCGTCGCCACGGCATCCAGCGGTACGTCCATGAACCCGCTGGTCCGCGGACTGGCCCCGGGCGGCAGCCTGGTGGTGGTCGGCGCCGCCCCCGACCCGCTGACGGTCGCCACGGCCGACCTGATCTTCGGTACCCGCCGCATCGTCGGCAGCCTGACCGGATCGTCGATCCAGAACGAGGACAACCTCGCCTTCAGCCTCGCCCACGGCATCCGCCCCTCCACCGAGACCATGCCCTTCACCCACGCCATGGACGCCTACGAGCGGATGCTCTCGGGCAAGGCACGCTTCCGCGTCGTCCTGGACATGGCTGCCTGACCACGCAGCCGATCTGCGCCGCCGGGCAGACGAGTCCCAGCCCGTGCCCTTGGCATTCCCTTCGAGGTACCCCCCCATGATCGACTTGGCCGACACGGCAGAGCACACCAGCACGGCCCCCCGCGGCAGCGGGCGGACGCGCCCATCCGCCGACATCGCCTCCGACGTCAACGGTCCCCACGCGACCCGCACCGCACGGATCAGGCTGCTGTCCGTCTCCCTCGGCACCGCCGGCCTCGGCGGAGCCTGGCAGGCGGCGGTCACCACCTTTCCGCCCGCTCTGCAGGTCAGCGACGCGCTGTTCACCGTCAGCGGTCTCATCTGGCTGGTGCTGCTGACCCAGTACCTGCGCCACGGCGGGACCCGATGGCACAACCTGCGCCACGACCTGCGCCATCCCGGTCAGGGCTTCACCCTTGGGTACGTGCCCATCATCGGCATGCTGATCGCAGGCCACTTCTCCCGGTTCGGGCTCACCGGGGCACGCTGGGTCTACGCGGTGTTCCTCACCGTGGCCGCCCTGATCGCCGCACGCCTGCTCGCCCACTGGCTCACGGGCGCCCTGAGCACCACAACTCTGCACCCGGGCTACCTACTGCCCGTCTCCTCCGCACCCTTCGTCGCCAGCGCCGTCGCCTCCACACTCAAGCTGCCCGGCATCGCCGACGCCGCCTTCGCGGTGGGGCTGCTCTACTGGTTTGCCTTCGGCACCGTCATCCTCGGCAGCCTCGTCACCAGCGGCCCCCTGCCCAGGCCCGCCCGCCCCGCACTCACCGTCCTGACCATTCCCCCGGCGACCGGCGGAATCGCCTGGACCGCCGCCCACAAGGGCGTCTTCGACGCCGTCGGCTACGGCTTCGCCGGCACCCTGCTCTTCACCGTCCTCCTCGTCGCCTTTCTGCTCCCCGAGCTACGCCAGCCCGCGTTCCATCCGGGCCTGTGGATCTTCAGCTTCCCCATAGCGGCATCGACCAATTTCGCCATCCGCTGGATACACGCGTCCGCACTTCCCGGAGGGCTGGCCCTCACCGGGATCCTCCTTGCCGGTGCGACCACGGCGCTGGGCCTGTTGGCCGCGGCCACCCTGCACCACCGCGCCCGGCGAGCACGTCCCAGCTGAGTTCGCTTCGTTCTCAACCTCGGTGACTGGGAGAACCGCTTCCACCCCGACTGGATCGCCTCGGTCGACGCGGCCCTGGGACGAGGTGGAGAAGTCGGAAGGCCCCCGCGCCCTGGTGACCGCTGCGACCGGGAAGTTCTACTCCAACGGTCTCGATCTTGAATGGCTCGCTGCCCACAGCGACGAGCAGTTGGACTACGTCATGGTCCGGGGCCTTTGACGTCTAGTTCTGACATCAACGCGGGTAGTCGCGGGCGATCACGGGCGACCTGGGTGTGTCAATTTAACTGACTGTACAGACCCGTTCCACGCTGGCTGCGTAGTGGGGCGCTTCGAGCGCGTTGTGGCGTGCCACAGCCGCCTGGCGCTCCTCCACCACCTGCTCGAAGGGGATGCCTCGCTCCTTGAGGTTCTCCAGGAAGGACCGGGTCGGCCGACCGAGCACCTTGTTGGTGAAGGTGGCCCTGCCGGAGTCGAGCGGGGTGACGCTGAGGTCCCAGATAACCTGGACGTACTGCCAGCCGTCGGGGCTCTGGGTCTCCGACAGCGAGACCAGGCGGCAGTGGTGCGGCTCCAGCACCTCGGCGACGTAGTGCTGGATCATCAGCGCACCGCCGATCACCTCCACGTTGATGCTCACCAGATCGCCGTCGGCGTTCTTGCTCCAGCCGCAGGCCCTGTGGTCCGGGACCGCACACGCTTGGTATTCCGCGTCCGTGAGCTGGGTCAGCCACTTCCCCAAGTGGATCTTCTCGACCGGCGCGTTGATCACCACGTTCTCGGTAGAGTCCGACAGTACCAAGTCCTCAACGACTTCATGAGTGGTCGTCATAGCTATTTCCCCTTTCTGCGCCGGGCTTGCCGACGTCAGTGGGTTTCCCACCAGTCGGCCACGAGCCGTGCGTACTCGCGGGGCTTCTCCTCCCAGGAGAAGTGACCCGCGTCCTTGATGAAGTCGACTCTGCTGCCAGGGATGCGGTCGACCAGGAAGTGGGCGTTGTCCGCCGGGACCACCTCGTCGTTCTCTCCCGCAATGACACGCACGGGGGTGGTGATCCCGGGGAGGAGTTCCGCGAGCTGCGGAAGCTGGTCGGGGTACTGCTGGACGAACTTCAGCGACTCCGCGAACCTTCCGTCCCCGTACGACGCCACGTAGTCGTTCCTGGTCTGCGCGGAGGGCGTGAAGCCCTTGACGGTGCTCAGCGCGGCGTCCACGATCTTGGCGGGGTCCACGTTCCGGTACTTGTCCGGGTCGGGCTCCTCCACCCAGCTCTTGAGAACGCCCGTGACGTTTACAGGCACGGACGCGCCGCCGGCGCCGACCACGATGCTCCGGAAGGCGTCAGACTTCTGAGCCGCGGCGAAGAGAGCGGCCGAGGTGCCGATGTCGGGGCCCACGATGTGCGGCTTGTTGAGACCGAGGGCCTCGACCGCCTGGAGGATGAAGCCACCCATGGCCCGAGGCGATTGGAGCGCCTCGGAGAGCTGGGACCCTCCATAGCCGGGAAGGTCGATGGCGATGAGGCGTGCATGCGCTGCCAATTCGTCCCAGACCTGCTCGTAGGCGTAGATGCTTTCCGGCCAAGGGGCGATCAGTACGGCGTCCGGGCCGGTGCTGGAGCTGTCCGCGTAGCGGATGCGCACTCCGTCCACTGTCGCGTACTCGGGTGTGATGTTCGGCATTCGCTTGCCTTTCCGATGGAAGCGCGGTGGTGTCCTTCGCCGGATCAGGCAGTTGACCCCTGCCCACCACCGCTATTTCGTCGTCGGCTCCTGGTCGTTGACATGGAAAAGGCCAGGACGGGCCGGAAATTTTCGGGCAGCAGGGAAAAATGCGACGGAGAAAGAGTGTCAGAGGATCAGGGTCGACCGAGGGTGGGTCCGGGGCGTTCCCTCAGTAGGAAAGTGAGTCCTTCGGCTGCCGTGGGGTGGGCGAATATCGCACTGCGCAGTGCCGTGTACGGGATGCGGCCGATCATTGCCGTCTGGACGGCGGCCATGAGTTCGCTGGCTTCGGTCCCGAACGCGGTGAATCCGAGGATCTCGTCGCTGTCCGCGGCGATCAGCATCTTCATGAATCCACGCGGCTCGGACAGCGTCCTGGTTCGCAGAACGGCAGCCATCGGCAGGGTGAGGGCGGTATCCGATGCCGCGGTGCCCGGCCTGGGTTTCGTTGCAGCCGACCCGTGCGAGCTCGGGATCGGTGTACAGGCAGTACGCCAACAGGCGGCCGGTGGTGGTGCTGCTGCCTCCGTGCAGATTGTCGTGCACCACCCGGAAGTCGTCGAATGCCACATGGGTGAAGTGCGGGCTGCCCGCGCACTCGCCCATGGCCCACACCCCCGCCGCAGTGGTGGCGAGGCGCTCGTCGACCACAATGTAGCCCGTGTCGGTCAGCTTCACTCCGGCCCGCTCCAGCCCTATCCCGCCTGTGTTCGGTGTGCGGCCGACGCCGACCAGCAGGTCCGTGCCGTCGATCACGCACTCGCCGTCCGGCCCGTCGGTGATGACGAGCACATCACGGCCGGATTCTCCATCGACCCTACGGATGCGTGTCCGGAGGTGGACGGTGATCCCCTCGTCACGGAAGAGGTCGAGGATCGCCGCGGCGACATCGGCGTCTTCGCGGCTTGCCAGCTGCGGTCCATACTCGATGACGGTCACCCGCGCGCCGAAGCGGCGCACGGCCTGCGCCAATTCCAGCGCGACAAAGCCGCCACCGATGACGATCAGATCCTCCGGCAGGCGGTCCAGATCCAGCAGTTCGACGTGGGTCATAGGCCGGGCTGCAGCGAGACCGGGCACGTCGGGCACCGTTGCATACGTGCCCAGGTCCAGGAACACCCGCTCCCCGCGGATCCGGCGCTTGCAGCCGTCAGCCGCTTCGACATCGACCGATCTCTCGCAGACGAAACGCGCCTCGCTCATGATCAGTTCGGCTCCGCTGGCCTGGTAGCGGTCCAGATGAAGCTGGCGCAGGTCCTCGACCATCGCCCGCTTCCTGGCCTGTACGCCCTTCATGTTGGTTGCCGCCGACTCCAGCTCGACCCCGAATTCGGCGGCGCGCCTGGTGAAGGAGCGCACCTTCGCCGAGTGAATGATGTTCTTGCTCGGCAGACAGGCGACGTTCGGGCAGGACCCGCCGATCAGCTTCCGCTCGACCACAGCCGTACGGTGACCCTCAGCTGTCGTCGTCCAAGCGAGGCATTTTCCTGCTTCGCCGCTGCCGACGACGAGGATGTCGTAGTTCTCAGTGCTCTCGGTCACGGACATTCGACCGGCTCCTCCCGCTGGAAGGCGGCATCCATCCGGCGACCCGGATCTCGCGCCGCGGCCTGGTGATGCTGCCGGTGTATTCACCACGATCGCGCACAGCGGGGGGCAGGGCAAAATGGCATCTGACTTCAGTGCAAACGGTTACCGTGTGTGCTCGTGAACAGGCGCTGACTGCTGCAGGCCGAGTGGAACCGACTCGGCAAAAATCTACGTGGTCAGCCACCAACCGTGCAGGCGAAGACGCACAGGGCACACGACATGTCTACCCATTCCGGCGTCGTACGCCCAGTGGTAGCCGTGATTCCTGAGGAACGTCCTCAATCGGTACGACTAGCCGTATCCGCTGGCCAGCTCATCTGGCGGAGGTCGTTCGGGTCACACGCTCTTTCGGCAGCCACTTTAGGGCGAGCCTCTAAGACGCCATCCGCTTTCCGAACGTGATCGTTTGGTTCGGGCTGGGTGGGCATGAACTCCGGCTGGCGGCGGGAGAGATGGGCGTGGTTCGTCCGTTCGTCTGGCTTGTGGAGGTGGCTGGTGCCGTCGGTGCTCGGTCTGCTGGAGGCTCGGGAGAAGAAGGTCCGGGAAGAGGTGGCACGGCTGCGGGAGGAGGCCGAGCGGGTGCAGGCCGCGCTCGGCGAGGCGGAGCGGGCACTTCAGCGTCTGGCGGATGCCCGTGTGACGGTGGCCGAGGTGCTGGCGGAGCCGCCTGTCGGGGTCGCGGAGCCGGTGGTGAGTGCGGTGGCGGGGTCGGTGGTGCCCAGACGGGCCGAGGGCATGACAGCGACGGTCCTGCCTCCGGACTACCAGCGGATCATGTCCGTGCTGGAGTCGGATGCGGCTCGGGAGGGTATGCGGTGCCAGCAGCTGGCCGCAGCCCTGGGTCTTGAGGCGGTTCCGGCGAAGGTCGAGGGTCTGCGGTCGAAGGCGAAACGCCTGGTCGAGCGGGGGTGGGCGCTCCAGGTACGGCCGGGGGTGTTCACCCCGCTCGGGGCGCCGGCCGGCTGAAGGTGCCTGGCCGGCGCCCGGCCAGGCGGTTGCTCATGAGCATGGTCATGGACCACAGCACCATGGCCTCGTGCATGGCGGGCAGCGTCTCGTAGTCGCGCACCAGGCGGCGCGAGCGCATCAGCCAGCTCAGCGTCCTCTCCACCACCCACCTGCGCGGCAGCACCACGAACCCGCTGGTGTCGTCGGTGCGTTTGACGATCTCAAGGGTGAGCCGGAGCTTCTCGGACGCCCAGTCGACGAGCCGCCCCGCATAGCCACCGTCCGCCCAGACGAGGCGGATGGAGAAGTACATGGTGCGCAGCCGCTCCAGCAAGGGCAGTGCGGCGTCGCGGTCCTGCACGCTCGCCGCACTCACCACGACGGCCAGGACCAGGCCGAGGCAGTCCACCACCAAGTGCCGCTTGCGGGTGTGTCCTGAACGCGAAAGGGAGTTGATGGTAGCGAACTTCAAATAGCGGTGCTGTGCGGGAGATGAAGGTTTGGCCCTTCGAAGCCGCCCTGCGGGGGGAGGCTTCAAACCGCCTCATGCTGCGTTGGCTGAAGACCGTCGTGGTGAGCGATGAGGAAAAGGCGCCGTTGAAGGCGTCAGGTGGGGACCGGGAAGACGAACGCAAGTGAATCGCTGTTGACGTGTCGAAATGGCAACAGACGACATCGAAACCGGGGAGTACGCAAATCCCCGGGATGAGTCTGGCGGGTGCCCGTTTATTGGCCAGGCGGTGTCCGGCATGGAGGCGACGTGAGCCTGGTCTGCCGCTCTCGCATGGAACAGGAGAAGGCAGTGCCCGATACTCTCCGCCGGAACGGGTGGGGGAGAGGGAGTGCTCCGAGCAGACGCAACTGTGAGGGGTCGAGTACCGATGCGGGTCCTGCTGGCGGACCGGTCCGTAGTAGTGCTGAGGCCCCTGTAACGGGGGCGGAGCGAAGGGACCGGGCCGCTCGTGACTGTGTTGATCGCATCAACCGGAAGTCCTCCGGGAGGAGTGGGATGAGCCAGTTGAAGTCTCGGATCAAGCCGTTCGATATCTCGAAGCGGGAGGTTATAAAGGCATGGGAGGAAGTCAGGGCTAACAAGGGTGCGCCGGGTGTGGACGGGCAGAGTATCGAGGACTTCGAGAAGGACCTGAAGAACAACCTCTACAAGGTCTGGAATCGAATGTCGTCGGGCTCTTACTTCCCGCCTCCGGTGCGCGCGGTGGAGATCCCGAAGCCACACGGCGGAGGCACGAGAATGCTCGGCATTCCCGCTGTCTCGGATCGGGTGGCGCAGACCGTGGTGGCCCGGCATCTCATGCTGAGGGTGGAACCGGTTTTCCATCCGGACAGCTACGGATACCGGCCCGGACGATCTGCCCTGGACGCGGTGGGGAAATGCCGGGAACGCTGCTGGAAACGGAACTGGGTGGTCGAGCTCGACATCCGGAAGTTCTTCGACAGCGTGCCCTGGGACCTGCTTGTCAAGGCGGTGGAGATCCATACGGATGCCGTCTGGGTGAAGTTGTACGTGCGTAGGTGGCTCGCCGCCCCGCTCGCCATGCCCGACGGCACCCTGCACCAGCGGGAGCGTGGGACGCCACAGGGCGCCCCGGTGTCTCCCGTCCTGGCAAACCTGTTCCTGCACTACGCGTTCGACACCTGGATGGCCCGGGAGTACCCGACCGTGCAGTTCGAACGCTACGCGGACGACGCCGTGCTGCACTGCGTCTCCGAGGGCCAGGCCCGCAAGGTCCTGGCGGCGCTGGAGGACAGGATGGCCGAGGTCGGGCTGCAACTGCACCCGGACAAGACCCGGATTGTCTACTGCAGGGACGGCTCACGCCACGGCTCGTACGAGCATGAGGCGTTCAGCTTCCTCGGGTACACGTTCCGCGCCAGGAGAAGCCGGAGTCGGCACGGGAACCAGTTCCTTTTGTTCGAGCCGGCGATCAGCAGGGAGGCTCTGACCAGGATCGGGCGGGAGGTGCGGTCATGGCGCCTGCACCGCCGGTCCGACCTGACCTTCGGCGAGCTCGCCCGACGGATCAATCCGATGGTGGCGGGCTGGCTCAACTACTACGGCCGGTTCCGGCCGTGGGAGCTGCACTCCTTCGTCATGCGCATCAACGCCTACCTGGTGCGCTGGATCCGCAAGAAGTACCGACGGCTCGCGGGCAAACGGAAGGCGCTGGCGAAGCTTCGGGAAATCGCGCAGCGGTACCCCCGCATGCTCGCCCACTGGCGCTTTTCGCCCACGCAGGGAGCCCTGTTGATCTGAGATCAGAGCGGCAAGAGCCGTGTAACGGGAGACTGTTACGCACGGTTCTGTGAGGGTCGGGAGGTGAGATCCCTCCCGGCTACTCGACCCGCCCACCTTCTTCCCGCCGTCCCACCCGGACGTCGAGCGCGGAATGTTCGCCGCTGCCCGCAGTGACTGCGAGTCCACGATGGCGGCTGTCGGGTCCGGCGAACGGCCTTCCTTCTGGCGCACCTTGTCGCGCAGCCGGTCGTGGAGCTCGGCAAGCAAGCCCGTCACCTGCCAGCGGCGGGCGAACGCGTGCACCCGCCGGTACGGCGGGAAGTCACAGGGCAGGTTGACCCACTTGACGCCGTTGTCGACTACATAGCGGACCGCGTCCAACATCACGCGATGGCAATAACCCTCCGGCCGCCCGCCCAGCCCCTGAAGCCACGCGGGGACCGGCAGCAGCGGCCGGATGACCTGCCACTCCGCCTCCGTCAGGTCGGAGCCGTAACACCGCACGCGGTCCGGCCCGTCCGCCGCGTTGCCGAACCTGTGCGCGAGACAGTCACACGCCGGAGACGGCGCATTGGACTCCACGGACGCGGGCACGAAAGACTGCGACACAGGGCCTCCTGGTGCTGCTCGGTTGGGATCGCAACCCCGAGCTACCAGGAGGCCCTGCCGTTATGCCCCGACCGCCGAGAGGTCACCCGAACAGGAACCGTGTTCGACTGATCAAGCCTGCCGAGCGGTTAGCGGATGGCTTCTAAGATCATGGCCTCAACGTCGTGCTTTACCGGGCAGGTCCACAGACTGTCCGACGGTCATGTCCCGCGAGGTGGTGTAGTCACGGCAGCTGTTTCGGTTCCGGTTGTGGGGTGATTTCGGGTTCGGCCGGCTTGGTGGTGAAGAGCTCGGCCATGGAGGCTTCGGAGAAGTAGCGGCGGTCGAAGACCTGCCATTCGTCGTGGAGTTCGGCCAGGACCGCGGCGGCGAGCCGGTCAAGGGCGGCGGGGTTGGGAAAGACCTGGACGACGTCGGCCCGCCGTTTGATCTCCCGGTTCAGCCGCTCCAGCGGGTTGGTCGACCAGATCTTCTTCCAGTGCGCCGGCGGGAAGTCGGCGAACGCGGTGATGTCCGTTGCCGCATCCAGCAGCATCGTCTTGACCTGCGGGAACTGCCGTCCGAGCATGTCGGCGACCACGTTCAGTTGGGTGCGCACCTGCTCACCGGTGGTCTGCGCGAAGATGGTGCGGATGGTCGCGGCGACCATCTCCCCGGAGCCCCTTTCGATCACCGAGAACACGTCCCGGACGAAGTGAACCCGGCACCTTTGCCAGGCCGCACCGAGGAAAACGGTGCGGATCGCGGCCACCAGACCGCTGTGGCTGTCGGAGATGACCAGCTGGACGTTCTCCAGGCCGTGGGCCCGCAGCGAGCGCAGGAACTTCGTCCAGAACGGCTTCGACTCACTGTCGCCGACCATCAGCCCGAGGATCTCGCGGTGTCCGGTGGCGGAGATCCCGGTGGCGATGACCACGGCCTGGGAGACGATCCGGTGGTTGACCCGGGCCTTGCAGTAGGTGGCGTCCAGGAAGACGTAGGGGAAGACGGTGTGCTCCAGCGGCCGCTCCTTGAACGCGGTCAGTTCTTCGTCCAGCTCACCGCAGATGCGGGAGACCTCGGACTTGGAGATCCCGCTGTCCGCACCGAGTGCTTTGACCAGGTCGTCGACCGAGCGGGTCGAGACACCATGCACGTATGCCTCCATCACCACGGCGAACAACGCCCGGTCGATCCGCCGCCGGCGTTCCAGCAGCGACGGGAAGAATGACCCGCTCCGCACCTTCGGGATCTTCAGGTCCAGATCGCCGGCCTGCGTGGTCAGCACCCTGTCCCGGTGCCCGTTGCGCCAGGTCGTGCGCGTCTGGGAGTGCTCGCGCGGCGCGGCACCGATCACCTCGGTGGCCTCGGCCTCGATCAGCTCCTGCAGGATGCGCTCGCACACCACCCTGATTGCTTCAACTCCATCGGCCCGACGTAGTGACTCAAGCAGCCGCATCAGCTCAGACTGGGACAAGGCCATCGCGTGCTCCTCCGGTCGAACTGCCCGTTCACCAGAGAGACTTGCGCGATGGCCTGCCCTTGTTCAGGGAGCATGCACCGCCGGCGGATGCACGCCCCGAGCAGACACCCGCGCGTTCCGGGACCCTGCCCGGCTACACCACTTCACGGGACGCCATCTGTCCGACGCGCCGCAAGCCTACGGGGCCATGAACACTCGCCCCAAAGCAGCTCCGTAAGTCGATAGCGTGGCTGATGCCGGTGGGGGTGCAGCGAAGCACACGCGCGCGTGAGTCGGTCGGCCACCCGCCATCGTGGCTGACTTTCGTCGGCTAGTGCTGTGACCGCGAAGGTTCACCGGGTTGGTGGTCGTGGCGGTTGGATGGGCGGTGACGTCCGATCCGACCGCTGGAGGTGCGGTGGCCGAGCCTGTCCGTGTGCGCAGACTGACCGACCAGGAGGGGCAGAAGCTGCAGCAGATCGTGCGCCGGGGCAGCACGAGTTCGGTGCGCTATCGGCGCGCGATGATGCTGCTGGCCTCGGCCGGCGGAAACCGGGTTCCGGTGATCGCCCAGCTGGTCCAGGCCGACGAGGACACCGTCCGGGACGTGATCCACCGGTTCAACGAGATCGGCCTGGCCTGTCTGGACCCTCGATGGGCGGGAGGCCGTCCCCGCCAACTCAGCAATGATGACGAGGACTTCGTCATCGCGACGGCCACTACCCGACCGGTCAAGCTCGGGCAGCCCTTCACCCGCTGGTCACTGCGCAAGCTGGTCGCCTACCTGCGCAAAGTCCACGGCCGGGTCATCCGCATCGGCCGCGAAGCATTACGCTGCCTGCTCGCCCGCCGCGGCATCACCTTCCAGCGCACCAAGACGTGGAAGGAATCCCCGGACCCCGAGCGTGACGCCAAACTGGACCGGATCGAGGAGGTCCTGGACCGCTTCCCGGACCGGGTCTTCGCCTTCGACGAGTTCGGCCCGCTCGGCATCCGTCCCACTGCGGGCTCGGGCTGGTCCGAACAGGGGCGTCCCGACCGGCTGCCCGCCACGTATCACCGTACCCATGGAGTGCGCTACTTCCATGGCTGCTACTCGGTCGGCGAGGACACTCTGTGGGGCGTCAACTGCCGCAGGAAGGGTGCCGCCAACACTCTCACCGCGCTGAAGTCGATCCGTGCCGCCCGCCCGGACGGCGCCCCGATCTACGTGATCCTGGACAACCTGTCCGCCCACAAGGGCGCCGACATCCGCCGCTGGGCGAAGAAGAACAAGGTCGAGCTGTGCTTCACCCCGACCTACGCCTCGTGGGCGAACCCGATCGAGGCGCACTTCGGACCGCTGCGGCAGTTCACCATCGCCAACTCCCACCACCCCAACCACACCGTGCAGACCCGGGCCCTGCATGCCTACCTGCGCTGGCGCAACGCCAATGCCCGCCACCGCGACGTCCTGGCCGCCGAACGACGTGAACGCGCCCGCATCCGCAGCGAGAAAGGCATCCGCTGGGGTGGCCGACCCCCGTCAGCGGCGAGAAATTGTCAATACTTGTGGATGGCTCATCAGCAACGGTAGGTGATGAGTGACGAGGCATACTGTCAGTCGTGACGACGTATGACCGCATCGGCGCGACCTACAATCACACGCGACGCGCCGACCACCGGATCGCTGTCAAGATCCACGAGGCGCTTGGCGATGCCGGCACTGTCATCAATGTCGGCGCTGGCGCCGGCTCTTACGAACCACCGCAGACCATGCTCGCGGTTGAACCCAGTGCAGTGATGATCGCCCAACGTCCGGCCGGATCTGCGCGGGCCCTGCAGGCATCCGCAGAGTCGATCCCCATCGCCGACGACTCGGCCGACGCGGCGATGGCCATCCTGACTGTGCACCACTGGACGGACCTGGAAGCCGGTATCGGGGAACTCCTTCGGATCGCCCGGCAACGCGTCGTCATCTTCACTTGGGACCAGGCCGTCTTCCGCAGGTTTTGGCTGCTGGACGAGTACCTGCCCGAGGTAGCCGCGTTCACCGACACACAGGCCGTCCCCATCGATCGGCTGATTGCGCTGCTGGGAGACGCCCGCGTCGAGAGGGTCCCGGTTCCGCATGACTGCATCGACGGATTCGGCGCCGCCTTCTGGCGCCGACCTGAGGCATACCTCGATCCGCACGTGCGAGCCGGCATCTCGATGCTCGCCCAGACTGGCGAGGAGGTCCTCCGCCCGGGTCTGACCCGGCTGTCCAGCGACCTGTCCTCCGGCCTGTGGCAGGAACGCCACGCGGACCTGCTCGACCGTGAAACACTGGACGTTGGCTACCGACTTCTCGTAGCGGACCTTTAGACACAAGCGGGTGACCCGACTCCACACACAGGCAGATCTGTGCTTCTGCGGTGGAACTTGTTCATGCCGCGAGGGTCTCGGGTCGTTCGACGAGGTGGCCGCGCTCGAAGCGGGCCCCGGCGCGGACCAGAGCAACGAGATGGGGCGCGTTCACGGCCCGCCACCGGACCTGGGCGGACTCGATGAGCTTGAAGACCATGGCCAGTGCGGCGGCCCGGGAGCCTGCACCTTTGGTGACCTTGGTCCGCAGTCGCACGGTGGCGAAGGTCGACTCGATCGGGTTGGTGGTCCGCAGGTGGACCCAGTGCTCGGCGGGGAAGTCGAAGAACGCCAGCAGCTCATCCTCGTCATCTGTGATCCTCTTGACGACCTTGGGGTACTTCGCCCCGTAGGCCCGCTCGAAGTCGCGGACTGCCCCGGCCGCGTGCTCCTTGTCCTCGGCGTTGTAGATCTCCTGGATCGCACGCTTGGCCGCGGGCTGGGCGGACTTCGGGAGAGCGTCGAGCACATTTGCAGCTTTATGCACCCAGCACCGCTGATGGCGGGTGTCGGGGAACACCTCGTTCAGCGCGTTCCAAAAGCCGAGTGCGCCGTCGCCGACGGCCAGGACCGGTGCACGCATGCCCCGGCGGGCGCAATCCCGCAGCAGGCCCGCCCACGCTTCGGACGATTCGCGGTAGCCGTCGGTCAACGCGATCAGTTCCTTCGTGCCGTCCGCTCGCACGCCCATCAGCACCAGGACCGCAGCTTTCGCTTCCTCCAGGCGTATCCGCAGGTGCACGCCGTCCGCCCACACGTACACGTAGTCCGTGGCGGACAGATCACGGTCCTGGAAGGAGGTGTGGTCGGCTTGCCACTGCGTAGTCAGCCGGGTCACCGTCGCGGGCGAGAGGCCGGCCGAGGACCCGAGGAACTGTTCCAGCGCGGGCACGAAGTCACCGGAGGACAGGCCGTGGAGATAGAGCAGCGGCAGCACCTCGCTGATTTTCGGGGACTTCCGGCACCACGACGGCAGGATCGCCGAGGAGAACCGCTTACGCTCCCCGGTGACTTCGTCGGTGCGCTTGTCGTTGACCCGCGGCGCCCTGACCTGGACGGTTCCGGCCGAGGTGGTGACCTTTCTGCGCTGGTGGTAGCCGTTACGGACCACCAGCCGACGCCCGTCACCGTCCCGTTCGTGAGACAGCTCGGCTATATAGGCGTTGACTTCGGCTTCCAACGCCGCGGCCAGCATCCGCCTGGCGCCTTCCCGGACGATCTCATCCAGCAGCGAGCTGCCGCTTGGCGTGGTGCCGTCCTCGGTGACTACCGTAAGCACGGGCGTGCCTTCCCGACACGGTGCAACGTCGGCCTTGCTCGATGACCTATCGATCGATCCATCGGGAAGGTACGCCCCCTTCCGTCAGGCTGATCCACAGGTATTGAGCATTGCTCCGTCAGCGGCGACCTGAGCCGGCTGGAAGGTAGTCACCGAGATCGTTTGGCGGCGTTTGCCCGATAGCGTTCCAACACGCCGATGGACAGTGCCGATGCGGCCATCAGCCCGAACACGATCGAGCTCGAACCACCGCCGTGCTCCCGCTCCCAGATACGGAATCCGACCAGCAGGACAACGACGCCGAACAGCACGACCTGTATCCACCTGATGGCCACGGCCCGCTGGCCGTGGCCATCAGCGTTGCTGTCTCTTTTGCGCACCGGGGCTCCTCTGCTCCTTCAGTGCGCCGACTGTACTGGTACAGGAAGCCATCGAAACGACCCAACCCGGTGAACCTTCGCGGTCACAGCACTAGTAGTGCTCCGTTAGGTCTGTCTCGCGGTGCTGTTTGGGGGCATGGTGAGGGTGTGGACGCACATGAAGTGAACCGTGCTCGGGCGAAGTTGGCGTTATTCGTAGCTGATGTGTTCGCGTCGGTGCCGCGCAAGGATCAGCGGGCGAAGGGCGACTGCTATCTGCGGGGACTGATGCTGGACGGGCGGCGGAAGTCGATCCAGCCGATGGCGGAACGGCTGCCGGACGGCAATGAGCAGAACCTGCAGCAGTTCGTGAACCAGTCGACCTGGGATCCGGTGCCGGTGCGGCGGCGGATCGCGCAGCGGATGGTGCCGCAGATTGGCCCGGCTGCCTGGGCGGTCGATGATGTGTCGTTCCCCAAGGACGGCCGGATGTCGGTGGCGGTCGCGCGCCAGTACTGCGGCGCTTTGGGCAAGCGGGCCAACTGCCAGGTCGCGGTGAGCGTGCACGCGGTCTCCGATGCCGCGTCCTGTCCGCTGCAGTGGCGGTTGTTCGTGCCCGAGGAGTGGGCGGACGATCCGGTACGGCGGCAGAAGGCCGGGATACCGCAGGAGGTGGGGCACCGGGAGAAGTGGCGCCTGGCCCTGGACACCATCGACGAGCTGGCCGGGTGGGGCCTGGTGCCGCCGGTGGTGGTGGCCGACGCCGGCTACGGGCAGAACGCCGACTTCCGCGACGGCCTGAGCGAGCGGGGCATCGGCTATGTCGTGGCCATCCGTTCGGACGTGACCGTCCACCCGCACGACGCGCAGCCCACCGCCCCGGCCTGGTCGGGCAACGGCCGCAAGCCGCAGCCCCGCTACCGGGACAAGCCGTCTGCGGTGGCCGCGCTCGCGGCCGGCCATGGGCGGCAGGCGTTCACCGAGGTGACCTGGCGTGAAGGCTCCCGCGGGCCGATGCGCTCGCATTTCCTGACGCTCCGGGTGCGGCCGGCCGGGGTCAGGGCCCGTCGCCTGGCCCAGGCCGCCGCCACCGCCGAACACGGCCACTGGGACGGTGTCCTGACCGAGGTCACACTGCTGGTCGAATGGCCAGACGGCGCCGAAGCACCCACCGACTACTGGCTGTCCAACCTGCCCGCCAACACCCCGCCGGCTGAACTGGTCCGCCTGGCCAAGATCCGCTGGCGCATCGAGCACGACTACCGGGAACTCAAGCACGGCCTCGGCCTGGACCACTTCGAGGGCCGCTCCTGGAACGGATGGCATCACCACGTCACCCTGGTCACCGCAGCCCACGCGTTCCTCACCGAACAGCGCCTGGCCCCAAAAGCCGATACACCGGACTCACCCTCTACCAGATCCTCGACGCCATCCAGGACCTGCTGAACTGCTGGACCGGCACCTGCACCACCTGCCACCGCCCCCTGCCCAGAACATCCACCACCAGCCCAAACCTGAGAGCCAGAGCAACCTAACGGAGTCCTACTAGCCATCCGACGAACGTGCCAGTCTGCGGTGGCTGGCAGGCGGCGGCATCCGGCCAGCCAGGACTCTTGGGAAGAGGCAAAGCCATATCTCACCTCGCTCCGCACGACACGGCGCCTGGGGCCCCCGGCTCCAAGGTCATGCGCCGCTACCGCGGGGAAGACGAGGCCTTCAAGGAGAACGCCCTGCACGGCGTGCTGTAGGCGGAGACGCCGATGCTGCTGGACTTCCTCATGCACAAGGTCGAGGGGCTCATCGAGACCTTCGTGCTTCTCAGCGTCAAGAACGTCCTCCCGCCCGCGCTGACCACAACGGGGCCGTGGCAAGCGCCTGGGCATGTACACAGGCTCGGCCCGATAGCGCGCTCCCTGTGGGAGATCATCGACAACTCCGTGGACGAGGCCGTCATGACGAAGCTGCACGCGGGCTGCAAGCTCGGCGACTAAGTCCGCGGCCAGAGCGACTGAGGCTGTAGAGGGCAGGTCTTGTTCGACCCATACGCACTTGCCCCCCGTTGAGGAGCGGCAGCCCCACCTGCGGGACAACTGGGCGATCATCAACAGGCCTCGGCCGTTCTCATCGACGATGCGGGCATGGCGCAGGCGCGGGTAGGAGCCTCCACTGTCGAATACTTCGCAGGTCAGGACTTGGTGCTGGATGAGGCGGAGGCGGATCGGGCCGGCGCCGTGGCGGATGGCGTTGGTGACCAGTTCGCTGACGACCAGTTCTGTGGTGGGCACGAGGTCCTCCAGCCCCCATTCCCTGAGTTGACGGGCGGTCAGGTGCCGGGCGGTGTGGACGGCGGTCAGCTCGGGCGGCAGGTCCCAGGAGGCGATCTGGGCCGCGTTGAGTGTGCGGATCCGGACAAGGAGCAGAGTGACGTCGTCGGATGCTGCCTGAGTCGGCACGGTTTCCATCACTGAGGAGCACAAGTCTTCCAGGGACTGATCAGGCTGCGCCAGGGTGGCGCCCAGGCGGTGCATGCCGACGTCGATGTCCTCGTCACGGGACTCGACCAGGCCGTCGGTGTAGAACGCGAGCACGCTACCTTCGGACAGTTCCACTTCCACGGCCTCGAAGGGGATGCCCAGCCCGACGCCGAGGGGGGCTCCGGTGGGGATGTCGGGGAAGGTGACCTGGCCCTGCGGATCGATGATCGCGGGCGGGAGGTGCCCGGCCCGTGCCATCGTGCACCGCCGGGTGGCCGGGTCGTAGATGGCGTACAGGCAGGTAGCGCCCAAGACCACGGGGAATTCGTCCGGGCCGTCGGCGTCCTCCTCGGCCAGCCGACGGACCGTGTCATCGAGGCAGGCCAGCAGTTCGTCGGGGGGCAGGTCCTGGTCCGCGAGCGTGCGGACGGCGGTGCGGAGCCTGCCCATCGTCACTGCGGCGTTGATGCCGTGCCCGACCACATCCCCGACGACGAGGGCCACCCGGGCGCCGGACAGCTCGATCACGTCGAACCAGTCGCCTCCGACGCCGGCGTCCGTGTCGGCAGGCAGGTAGCGCGAGGCCGCCTCGACCGCCGTGCCGCCCCTCAGACGGTGGGGGAGCAGGTTGCGCTGCAGCGTGAGGGCCATGGTGTGTTCGCAAGCGTATTGGCGGGCGTTGTCCAAGGACAGTGCGGCCCGGGTGACCAGCTCCTCCGCGAGCAACAGATCATCCTCCTGGAACGGCAAGGGCGCCTCGGTGCGGATGAACACCGCGACACCGAGTACGGAGTGCCGCGCACGGATGGGCACGATCATCACGGAGTGCATCCCGTTCTCACGGATCTTCTGCGCCCGCGCCGGGTCGTGGTCGAGCCATGTCCCAGGCGAGGTGTCCACCACCTGTGCCAGGTGGGACCTCCCCGTGCGCAGGACGCTGGTGAAGGGCGAGTCCGGTGAGATGAACACCGTCTCCCCCCGCGCCCACGGGGATTCCGGGATCCCCGGGTGGATCGAGGCCAAACCGGCACGGCGCAGAACAGGGAGGTGATCATGTGTCGTGTCGGTTCGGGCAGAGGGCTCTTCGCCGAACGGAACCGAGCCCGCCAGGTCGACGATGGCGTAGTCGGCCATCAACGGCACGGCAACGTCGGCCAGTTCCTGCCCGGTCTGCATGACGTCCAAGGTGCTGCCGATGCGCGTGCCGGCCTGGCTGAGGATGGCAAGGCGCTCGCGCACCCGCCAGCTGCCGGTGACATCCACGCACAAGCAGCACACCCCCAGCGCCTTGCCGTCCGCGTCCTGGAGGCAGAAGAACGAGACCGAATACGCGTGCTCCCGGCGCGGATCTTCCGGCGGCCACCCCCGGAACTCGTGGACCGCTGAGGTACCGCTCTCCAACACCTGCCGCATCACTGCCTCGAGCGCTTCGCCCTCGAAACCGGGCAGCGACTCCGTCAGCCGGCGTCCGAACCGCCGGTCACGAGGAATGCCGTCGTGGCTCTCCATCGTGTCGTTCACCAAGGTGCAACGCAGCTGCAGGTCACGAACGACGATGCCGATCGGTGCGCGGGTAAGGAGCGACTCCCGCACCGATCCATTGATCATCCCCGAGGAGAGCGTGTCCATGTCGGTCAGGGATACCAGCCAGCGCAGGGTTGCATCCTGTCCCCGCAGCAGTGAGAGGCGCAGGCTCAGGTTGAGCGTGCGTCCGTCGCGGTGGCGGACCGAAGCGGTGCCGGACCAGCCACCTCGGGCACGGCACTGCTCGGCGAACGCTGATACCCCCAGCGGCTCCTCAAAGGACGGCAGCACGAGTGCGGCGGACTGGCCGACCACTTCCCCGGCCGAGTACCCGACAAGCCGCTGAGCGGCCTGCGTCCACCCGACCACCGTCCCTTGCTCGTCGAGCATCGCTATCGCTGCGTCGGCTATCTCGTAGCGCTTCTGGTCAGTGCTCATCATGGCGGTCGATCACGTTCCTATCTGGATTTCCTTGGCTCGCGACCTGGATGTCGCGTCCGTGAGTTCTTGGGCGAAGCCTCAAGGAGGCTGGACTTCTGGGCGGCCACTGCCTCGCGTCGTTGGCCGGAGTGAGCCGTGTACTAACCACCCTCGCGCTACGGACCGCCCATGACGCCCGTGAACGTCCTTGGGGCGCGCGAACCTTTGCCCCGTGCCGTGACGCACCCCGGAACTCCTGAGCGTCCTGTCAGGCAATCAACCGAAGCAGGGCTGCCGCGGCAGCGGCGAGAGTCACCACCACGAGGAATGGGGCACGCAGCAGAACTGCGATGACGGCCACCCCGACCCCCGCCGCTCGTGGGTCGATCGTCAACTCCTGCTGTTTGCTGAATGTCTGCGTGACGATGAGTGCGGCAAGCAGAGCCACGGGCAGCAGCTCCGCCACCTTCTGCACCCGACGGTCCTCAAGCACAGCCTTGGGGGCTGATAGACCGCCCAGTTTCAAGGCGTAGCAGCTCACTGCGCCCACAGCTATAGCCACCCACATCAGCCGACCTTCCTTTCCTCGGGAACTGTGTCGTCCACATGACTTGCGTTCCGGGGAACCTCTCCGCTGTCCGTCTCGACACGCCTCTCGTCGTCGTGGGAACTCCACAGCGAGAGGGCAACCACGGCCGCTGCCGCCAGGAGCACCGGCACTCCGGCCGGCGTGAAAGGCACGGCCGTCAGCGCTACCGCGGCAGCGATCAGCGCGGCCCACCATGTGATGGGTGTGCGCAACCGGGGGGCCATCAATGCGACGAAGGCCGCAGGCGCGACCACATCGAGGCCGAGGACGGAGGGATTCGACAGTGCCCGCGCTCCCAGCGCGCCAAGCAGGGTCGCAATGTTCCAGCAGCCAAACACAGACAGGCCGGCCGCCCAGAATCCCAGCCGGGCAAGCGGCTCGTTGCGGGTGTCGAGGGACATCGCCGCGCTCTCGTCGATGACGAACTGTGCGGCCCCAAGGCGCCGTGGCAGGCGCAAGCGATGCAAGCGAGCCAAGTGCAACCCGTAAAGCGCGTTGCGTGAGCCGAGCAGCGCTGCCGTGGCGGCTCCCGCCAAGGGTGCGCCTCCGGCCGCCACAACTCCAACGAAGGCGAACTGCGAGGCTCCCGTGAACATCAACAGCGACAGCACACACGTCTGCGGGAGGGTAAGACCGGCCGTCGTAGACAGGGCCCCGAACGAGAGGCCATAGGTGCCGGTGGCTATCCCGATGCCCAGCGCGTCGCGGATGACCCTTTTTTCCGCTTCATTTCGCATGGCAATATCGTACCGAGATTCGTGCGCTATATTACTTCAAATATCCACCGTATGCAGGGATTCGGAGTATGTTCGACTCATGGATGCAGTAGACCGCGCGATTTTGTTCCAGCTGCAGCAGGACGGTCGGCTCTCGAACGTCGACCTCAGCGCACGTGTCGGCCTGAGCCCCACCCCATGCCTCAGGCGGGTGCGTAACCTCGAAGAAGCGGGGATCATCCAGGGCTACCACGCCGACCTCGACCCGGCAGCAATCGGACGAGGCTTTCAGGTCCTCGTCCAGGCGAACATGATGATCAAGGACCAATCCACCATCGAGGCGTTCGAGGACCAGGTCCGCGAATTTCCGGAGATCGTCGAATGCAGGCGCATGTTCGGCGATCCGGACTACGTGATCTGGGTCGCCACCACGGACGCCGACGCCTACGAGCGCTTCTACATGACGAAACTGACCAATCTGCCGGGCGTGGCCAGAATGAACTCACAAATGACCATGAAGATGGTCAAGGAGCGCACTCTCACCCTGTGACTGGGCAGCCGCCACCGCATCCAGGCCGCAATCAGGCAACGTCGCCGCAGCCGCGGCAAGATCGTCCTGCTGCCCTGACCCGACCCCCGAGCCTCCGCAGCCCCTGGGTCGCCGCGTGCAAAAGCATGGTCAGCCGAGGTCTCCAGCCGCTCATGAGGTGATCGTTCACACCGCCCGCCGCCCTCAGCACGAGCACGGCCGTGAGCAGCTCATCCACCTGCGCCTGCAACTCCAACCGATCAGCCGCCCGTTGCGCCTGGGCGGGCCTCCCTGCGAAGCGTCAGACCCTCAGTCACCCCCCAGAGCCGAGACCGGAGACGACCAGGCCACCAGCGCCGCCACCACAAGATCATGGTTCATACCCCTCCTGACCCCCCAAGAGGCCCCATAGTTCCCCCGCGCACGGCGAGTCGGCCGGACAGTTTGGATGCTTTTTCAGGGTGGGGGTTCTGGCGCGGCGTCACGGTGCCACACGGCGCCGCGGGGCCGCCCTCCGGGCGGCGGACGCTACACCTCCGACGCGGCCCCCGGTCGGGCCGCCTCCGGCGTCCTGGAGCCCCGCGTCACCGTGCGGCCTCGCGTGCCTCACCAGGACCCTCACCACTGAAGGGCACCACCATGCACGCACTCACCTGCGTCGACTGCTCTACCGGCCCTGGCACCGAGTTCCGCGCCCTCCCCGACGGCCTGTTCGCATGCCGCCGGCCCCCACGTCTAGGCCGTCGACGTCTCCGGCGCCCTTGGCTACGTCACCAGTCCGACCACGCCCGCGGCGCCGGCCTCACCGCCACGCCCCGCACCATCCGGGCCTGGCTCGCTGGCACCCTCGCAGGGTCGTCGATAAAGATCGGCGACCACCTCGAAGATCCGCAGGAGGATGGGAGGCCCCTCAACGTCTCCGTTCACCGGCGAGTCCACGTATCTCCCTCGGCCAGCCGATCATGCACTCGCTACCGGCTTCCCGCCGCGTGCTCACAACCGCACCAGCTGGCAGATCACAGGCGACTTCAGCACAGCCAGAAGGACCATCGCAAGGTGCGTACCCTGTCTGCGACCCTCAGCCTGGATCTATGAAAAACCGGCCCTTACTGGTCGTACATTCGCCGGATGGTCGCGGATTGCGACAGGTCAGCATCAACCGACAGGGCGTGGGGAAAGTGTGGTCCCTACGCGAGTTGCGACTTCTCCTGCGCCGTTTGGGCTATCCGCGAGACCTGAATATTGAAGACCGAACACATATCCGTTGGGAGGGCGGGAATAGTTCGCGGTGGCCAGACCGTCCATGGAGCAGGCGAACAGCTGCCAGCTTGATGGTCATTGGCTCCCTTACGTCAGCCTCGGTACTGTTCAAGATCGGCGTAACAGACGCACTCGGGGCCCTTACCTATACAGGACGCATCGAAGGCTCGTTGTTCCTGATCGCAGCCATACTGGAGACGGTCACGGCAATCGCCGTTTTTGATCACTGGGGAAAGCGCCGACTAACCTACTCAGGTGCAATAATCCTAGTAGGCGTCACCATTTCCCTATTGGTCAGCCTACTGTTGCTTTCTGTGCAAATTTACGGGGGTGAGTACACGCACTATCTTTGGCTTTGGCTAGCTCTCCTGATCTGGTCGGCCTGGGCATTGAGGCGGCTCGAACCTCACCACATACTGAAAGAAATAACGCATCCGAAGAGCCTCGCAGTGGGAGCCGTAGTCTCAGCATTCTTCGTTGCCTCGAATTTTGCATACACGCAGGTCTACATACCCTACGCATCCCCCGTACAGGCGCGCGTCATAGCGAAGCTCGGCACTCCTAGCATGAACCAGAAGCGCACAATCCTGTATCTGCCAGTTGAGCTTCACTATCAAAACTCGGGCAAGGTGGGCTTCACTCTTCTGGGCAGCCAATACTCGGTCTACGGCCGAACGGCCAAATTCGTTGAAAGGCCGAACAGGCTGACAGAATGGAAGGATGACATGGAAAAGGAGCCAATGTCCGACCTCTATCGTCACACAGAAGTGCAGGGCAGAAACCTGATTAGCGCTGGAGAGTTCTTCCGGGCAGGAAACTCCCTAGACCCAGACCAGGAATTCGTAGAAAAGAAGATCGTCGAATTTCCGGCGGGAGCTGAATACGATTCAATTGAGGTTGTAGCGTCGGCGACTGCCATACGGACAGATCGAGGGGATCTAGATGATGTAGACTACTCAATTCCGTACTATTCCTGGGATACCGCATCTGCCGGTAGAAAACACCTCTATGATGCCCCTGGCTGGGTTGCCCAACCTGGCGACGAATACATTGCCCATCATGCGCAAATACATTACGGCAGCGAGATCCTCAACATGACACGAAAACCTCGCTATGTAACATACTGGCGGGTGATTCGAAAAGAGTTCAGTGGCGCTAATCCGGAAAATGAAAATGATTTCACCGAGCCATACAATGCGTTGACTATCAGTGAACTCCACGAGGAAGCCCGCGAGCCGAGTACCTCAGACTACGACGAGCTCTATGACCGATACGGCCTTCAGGAAACATACAGTCCGTGGCTGAGGGAATCCCTCCCGGCGCTCCTCAAGGCTGCAGGTCGCTGAGAAGCCGGTTCCACTGACTGATCGCCACGGACACTTTGCTGACTCCGGCGAGGGCCCGGTTAACCTCGATTCTTCAGCGGTCGTGAGTGCATGATCGGGTCTGTCGGCGACGGCTGAAAAGTGGTTCTGGCTCACTTTTGGTGCTGGAGTGACGGAGGGTAACTGTTCGTGTCGGCGGCGGTCAGAGGTCACGCGGCCAGGAGGACACGCTTGCGCAGGAGGTCCAGCCCCGCCCGCCCGAACATCTGACGCTTCAGCATCTTGATCCGGTTCACCTGCCCCTCCACCGCCCCCGAACTGAACGGCAACGTCAGCCCAGCCGTCACCGCCACCTGATCACCAACGACCCCGTTCACGAACGAAAGCAGCGGCTTCCGATCGGATTCGTTGATCACCTGCGACTGAGCGTCAATCCTGTGAGCATGCTCGTCCGTGAGGGATGTGGAGTGGGAAGAAGCACTGTTTCCGCAGGTGGATGGCTTGGTGATCGACGAAGTCGATCTCGCCGAGGATCGCGTCCGCGTCGCCGCCCGGGCTGTCGCCTCACAGGCGGTCTGCCCGCAGTGCGGTGAGGCGTCCGGGCGGGTCCACAGCGGCTATGAGCGTCGGCTCGCCGACGCGGCCGTGGGCGGTCGACCGGTGGTGATCCAGCTGCGGGTGCGCAGGTTCCGCTGCACCGGGCGCTCCTGCCCCAAGAGCACCTTCGCCGAGCAGATCGCCGGGCTCACCTTCCGGCACGGGCGACGCAGCGCACGCCTACACGCCGTTCTGCAGGTCGTCGCGCTGATGCTGGCCGGCCGGGCCGGCACCCGGCTGGCCAGCGTCCTCGATGCCGCTGCCAGCCGCTCCACGCTCCTACGACTGATCCGGGCCATGCCCGATCCACCAACAACTACCCCGAAGATATTGGGCGTTGACGACTTCGCCCTGCGACGGGGCCACATCTACGGCACTGTCCTGATCGACATCGAGACCCGCAGGCCGATCGACCTGCTGCCCGACCGCGAGGCCGCAACCCTCGCCCGCTGGCTCGCCGAACATCCTGGTGTCGAGATCATCTGCCGTGACCGGGCCACCGCCTACGCGGAAGGCGCCCGCGCGGGCGCCCCGGACGCCACGCACGTGGCCGATCGCTGGCATGTCTGGCACAACCTCGTCGAGGCGGTCGAGCGCTGCGTCACCCGGCACGCCGCCCACCTGCGCGAACCCGAACCACCCCCGACCCCCACGGCATCGGCCGCCGCCCTCGCGGAACTGGAGAAGATCGCCACGGCAGGCCAGCTGGCCAGCACCGCCCACCGGTATGCGGACCGGACCCGCGAGCGCCATCGGGCCGTGCACGCCTTGGTCGGCCAGGGCCGCCCGCAGCGCGCGATCGCGCGGGAACTGGGCCTGTCCCGCAACACCGTCCGCCGTTTCGCCCGCGCCATCACCTGGCAGGAACTGGTGACTGGCAAGTGGCAGTGCCTTCCCAGCATCCTTGATGACTTCAAGCCCTACCTCCACCAGCGCTGGAGTGAGGGCTGCACCACGGCCGCCACCCTTTTCGAGGAGATCACGGCCGCTGGTTACCGCGGTGGACTCACCATTTTGCGCGACTACCTGCGCCCGCTGCGATCAGGCGCTCCGCCCCTGGAGAAGGTCCGGCCACCCTCAGTGCGGCAGGTCACTGGCTGGATCACGCGCCGCCCCGACAGCCTCGCCGCGGAGGAGACCCTCAAGCTCAAGGCCATCCTCGCGCGATGCCCCGATCTCGACGCCACGGCCGGCCACGTCCATGTGTTCGCCGAGATGATGACTGCCCGCACGGGCCACCAGCTCCCCGGCTGGATCGAGAAGGTCCAGGCCGAGGGCCTGCCCGAACTGCTTTCGTTCGTGAACGGGGTCGTTGGTGATCAGGTGGCGGTGACGGCTGGGCTGACGTTGCCGTTCAGTTCGGGGGCGGTGGAGGGGCAGGTGAACCGGATCAAGATGCTGAAGCGTCAGATGTTCGGGCGGGCGGGGCTGGACCTCCTGCGCAAGCGTGTCCTCCTGGCCGCGTGACCTCTGACCGCCGCCGACACGAACAGTGACCCTCCGTCACTCCAGCACCAAAAGTGAGCCAGAACCACATTTCAAGCGACGCCGACACGGGTCGCCGGTTCGCCCTTTTTGTTCCGCGTGATCGCGGGCGGGGCCTTCGCGTATCGCTGCGGCTGCGCCGGGGTTCCACGGCACCCGGAGGTCGTGCAGGTCGCTCCTTTCCTTGTCTCATCGGACTGTTGGTCTGGGCGTCAGGTGAGGGCGGGCAGGGCGGTCAGCCGGTGCCAGCAGGTGGTGAACGCCTTCGCCCAGGGCCAGGTCCGCTCGATGCGCAGGTAGTGGCGGCGGGCGTGGTCGGCGAGGCGGGCGGGCAGGTGGTAGAGGCGGAAGCGCATGGTGTCCGGCTCGGCGTCGGCCAGGTCATCGATGTCGTGCAGGGCCAGCAGCCGTAGCCACGCGTCGAGATCGGCGGCGACGTTCGCGGCGAGTATCCAGCCGCGGTTGACCTCCCACGATTGCGAGGGCAGGTTGCCCAGGCCCATCGCCTTGTTGGTGCGGCCCCGGTCTTCCACGGACGCATGGGAGCGGTGCAGCACGTCCAGGAACTGGGCGTGGCCCGAGCCGGCGACACCCCACATGTGGCGGACGTTGGTCGCGGTGATGCAGTAGCGCCAGCCGGTCTTCTTCTCGAAGCGGGTGAGTTTCTTCAGATGCCGCCGGGTCGGACGCACCCGGCGCACGATCAGCCGCATTCCCTCCGGCCAGCCCTCGCGGGTGTTCACCCCGGTCAGCTCCGCGACGAAGTAGCCCTCCTGGAGGCTGCCGTCCTGGCGCACGGAGGTCTCCCAGGCGTTTTCGGGCAGCCTCGCGATGGCCCGCTCGTCGTCATCGGTGATTTTCCAGCCGACCGTGTAGCGGACCGTGCGCCGCGTGGTGTTCAGGGCTTCCAGGTGCTCCAGCAGCCCGTGGGTGGCGCCGGCCCCGTCCACCCGTACCAGGATTTTCGCTGCTGAGGAGCCGGGGATCTGCGCGAGGGCGTCGGTGAAGACGCGGATGTGGTCGGCCACCGTGTTGGCTCCGGAATTCCCCGGCCGCAGGAGCATCGCCAGCGATTCGGTGGTGTTCGCGCACCACGCGGCCAGCGGATGAAACCCGAACGTCTTTTTGAACGTGACCGCAGCCCCGGCCTTCTTCGACGCCGACGTGATGATGGTGGCGTCGAGGTCGATGACGATCCAGCCGGTCAGCCGCCTGCCCGCCACCGTCAGCCACGGGAAGCCGCCCGGCCGCAGACGCAGCAGACTCCACACGTGCCGGCGCACCCTCGCCCGCGCCTTTGCGATCTTCGCCAGGGCGGCCTCGTCGAGCCCGGCCAGCGTCCGGCGAGCGGTGGAGTCCGAGGCCGCGAGCCCGAACAACGGCCGGTGATGCAACTGGAGTTGCTCAGCCTCCGAGAAGTTCGCCGCCCCCAGCACGATCGCGATCGCAAGGTGCACCAGTACCCCGGCGCGTTCCCGCCAGCCGGTTGCTGTGCTGGACGGCAGTACCCCGGCCAGCGCACCCGTCAGTCCCGTGCGGTCCGCGCACCGGCGCAGCAGCACCGCCCCGGCATGCCCGACCAGCCTCTTCCCGTCAGCCACTACGGACAGCCAACGGTCCCACCCTGTACTCTCGACCACCAGAAAGGTGCCTTGCTCTCTGCAGCGGATACGACCTAGACACTCGCATCCTCGCAGGTCAACGGCACCTTTCTGCTACCGGGGCGTCAGATCACCCAATTCCGCTGAATACCCAGGGTTATCGATCTGGACGGTGAGCGCGACACCGCGATACCGCGCTGTCAATGCCTACGGGCACTCTCCGGTTTGCTGCGTGAGGTGGGCAATGAAGACGAGCTCACGCGTGTGCCCCTCGCGCAGCTCTGCCAACAGGCGGACGAGCAAGCAGTGCGATGCGCGCAGAATGACTGGCACGGCGCCACCCACGATGCCGTTGTCTCCCTGCTTCATCACACCTCCCGTGCTACTCAGAGGGCGGTACGTGAGTTGATGTCCGTTTCGCTGTTTCGGGAGGGGTGGACGCGCTGGCTGCGATGTCGCCGGGCGGCTACGGCCGCGGCTGGGTGAACAAGCCCTGCTCGGTCTCGACCAGGATTCTGCGCTCGGCCAGCCGTTTGAGTTTCAGGCGGGTGTTGTTGATGTTGTTGGGCGCGATCTCCAGGTCCATCGCCTCGCACACCTGCCGCGCCCGCAGCGGCGCGTCGGCGGCGGTGAACACCCGCCATGATCTGCTGGTAGGCCGGATGGTCCGGCAGTTCCGGGGCCGGCGCCGCGGGCGGCTGCGGATCGGGCAGCGTCAGCAGCGTCTTGCGGGTGATCCGGACCTCCTCGGCGGCCCGGCCGAGTTCGTCGAGCCGTGCGGTCAGCTGCGTGATCTGTTCCCTCGTCGCATCGGCCTGCGCGCTGATCTCCCGTTCCTGCTCCTCCAGCCGCACCAGCACCGCCCCGAGCGTCAGCTCTGCGCCGGTCATGCGCTGCGCCAGGCCGCAGCGGTGGTGCCGGTCAGCCGGCGCAGTATCACCGCGGTCATCGCCCAGTACACCCGTGACTCCGAACTGCGCGGCAGGTGCTCGTAGTCGCGCACCAGCCTGCGGTGCAGCATCAAGATCCCGTAGGCGCGCTCGACGATCCACCGTTTCGGGATCGGCACGAACCCGGTCTGACCTGGGTTGCGCTCGACGATCTCCACCTCGATGCCCAGCGTCTGGCCGTGCGCGACGACGGCGTTCTTGAATCCCTGGTCGACCAGCGCCTTCTGAACGGTGTCGGTGTCTGCGGCGACCTTGTCCAGCAGCGCGATGCCGGCGGCGTTGTCGTGCACGGACGCGGCGAGCACCACCACCGCGATCACCAGGCCCAACACGTCAACAGCCAGGCCGCGCTTGCGGCCCGGTACTTTTTTTGCCGCATCACACCCCGTCGACTCCGCCGGCACCCCGGCCGCCACGCGCACGCTCTGGGCGTCCAGCACCACCAGACTCGGATCCGCCTTCCGCCGCGCCTTCTCCCGCACCTGCCAGCGCAGCAGGTCGTGAATGGTCTGGTCGATGCCGTCGTCACGCCACTTGGTGAAGTAGTACATCACCGCGCCGCGTGGCGGCAGGTCATGCGGAAGCAGGTCCCACTGGCAGCCGGTGCGGCCCTGATAGAGGAGCGCGTTGACAATCTCCCGCATCTCGTACCGACCCTGATGGCCGCTGACCGAACGGTGTGCGGCCTTCCACGCGGCGATCACCGGTTCAACCAGCGCCCACTGCTCGTCGGACAGGTCGGTCTTGTAGGGCTTGCGCTCGCTCACGGTGTTCAGCCCAGCACGCCCGAGCCCGCCGGCCGGCTGGGATGCCGGAGTCCCACACGTTCAGGTGACGGCAAATCACCTACCAACTCGCATACCGCCCTCTGAGTGGGCGTTTAGGCATGGATTATGATGCTAAGTCGCTCCTGCGGCCAACAATCTTCGGGACGATTCGCACCTTACATGCGCCTTCGCGGGCTTCCGGTCGCCGATCTGCGTGCCCGTTTGATCCGCTTATCAGCACTAGATTCCGTCTGGTTTAGCAATGAGGTGGAAAGTCCACGCCAGTGTGGAGCTTCCAGGTATTTCAGGCTGTTCACATTGGCGATAAATAAGGCAAGGCGGGTCGAAATGCCCATCGCGAATCAACATCAAACGCCCACTGAGAGACGTCCGCCCGCCGACGCTCCTTCGGCCAGCGCGAGGACACCCACCGGTAACTGCGGACCGTCGTATAGGCCAGGCCGACGTCTTCGGCGAACATGCGGATGGCCTCGCTGACGGTGAACAGATCGTCCTTCCCGGACGGATTCGCACCCCCATACGGGCGCATCGGCTCGATCTCAAGTGCCGCGTCCCCGAGCCGCCACTGGGCGCCGCTCATCGTGGCGACCCAGTCCCGGCCCTGCTTGACCAGCTCGTCGTAGCGGTCCCGGGTCACACTGCCGATCATCGCGGGCATCCGAACACCACCCCCGCGGGCCCGGGTTCGGCATCCTGTCTATGCCGTCAACTTGCCCTGGAGGCCCGTCACTTCGTACCATCCGGCGGCCTCCGGTAGCCGGAAAGGGCGTGCAGACCCGGCGCGTGGAGCAGCCCTGTGCCCGCCAGTTGCGCGGCCTCACACCCCGCGCTGCTGCGTGCGCCGCCTGTGCCAGGACCGTTTGCGGCAGCGGGGAGAGCAGTACCTTGCCGAGGTGGGATGTTCGACGCCGGGCGTCCACGACTTCCCGCACTCCGGACAACTGGACGTCCGGTCGGCCTTCACCGCCTCGGTCCTCGCCCGTGCCCGCCGCATCCGCCTCCAGTGCCGCGACCGGCAGGCGGACGAACAGAACTTCGCCGTCGCCTTCGCCGCCGGCATCAGCGGACCGCCGCACCCGCGACACAGCCGCGGCCCCAAGTCGTCGTCCGCGACCACGACCAGCCGCAGCCGGGGAACACCGTCCCTGCCCATACGGCTACCGTATGACCAACGAATTGAGGGCCGCGGGCTGATCGCTGCCCGGCGGGAATCAGTCGGGGTGACGACTGGCGTCGAACCACTCGGCGTCGTTCCACATGACAGGCATGGCGCCGACCGGATCGAATTCAATATCTGGGTCGTTGCTGTGGACCAGGGCCATGATGCGGTGTCCGAACAGTGCCGCACTGCGGGCGCGGTCGGCGAGGATGTTCAGAACAGTGTGCGCCGCACGCGGTTCGGCGCGGGCGAAGTGGTCGTAGTCGGTGAAGACAATGACCAGGCCAGTCGCATCCCTTGTACTTCCGTACTCGAAGGACTCGACGTCCCGGAGGCAGTCATTGAGTGCGTCGAGGTTGCGTCCGTAATAGTCCGGGAAGTCCAACGCTGAGGCGACGTCGCGGTGCATGTCCGCTTCTGCGGTCCACTGTCCTGCATCCAGAACGACGACTTGGTAGTCGTGGTCGCGCAACCAGGCAGCGGCCTCGTCCAGCAGACTCCGGCGCCAGTACAGGGTGACGAAGGAGTCCGCCATCAGGCGCAAGGCGAGGTCGTCGGAGAGGTCGGCGTCAGGGTCGAAGGCAGGCACCGGTAGACCCTAACTGACGGGCTTGTACGGTGCCGCCTCGCCCCAGTCTTGTTGTCATGCCGGGCTCAGACACAGCTTCTGAGGGTGGGGCTTGTATCCAGGTAGTGCTGGTACAGGATGTCGGTGGTGAGAGGTAGGGCGGGTGCTGCGTGTGATGGTGGGGGCCGGGCTGCGGGGGCCGGGTGGGCCGGGGGAGTTGGAGCAGGAGCTGCTGGACCGGTTTGTGCCGACGTCCGCGGCTGCGGGGATCTCGGACGAGGTCCTCGCGCAGGGTGGTGTTGGAGGACTTCGTTCGGTTCGTGGGCTGCCGGGTGTGGTGCCGTTGTAGGTCCAGGTGAGTCGGATACGCAGGAGTGCCATGGTGTCTGGCGGGCCGGACGGGAGGCGGCCACCGCTGGGCACTCCGGCTCATGCGTCAATGGCGAGTTCCTCGGCGACGCTCACGATCTTGCAGTCGTACAGAGCCCGAACGTACTGCGCCGCGACGGTCCAGCCGAGCAGTGGCGACTCGAACGGCACGATGCCCGCCTCGATCGGGATCGGCCGACCCGGCTCGCGGTGTACCGGTGCCCCCACACCCCGCACAGGTCCGACTCGCCGGCGCGCACGGCGACACTGCCCTTCCACATGTGCGGGCACTCCTCGCGTGCCTTGCGTACGCACGACAGGCACGTCGGGGGGTGAGTGGTCACGAGCCCTTTCGGCCAGTCGGACCAATCCGTTCGCTGATCCTCGACCAGCCACAGCCGGCCGCGGTCGTCCTCGTCGCTCGGCCCGCCGCATACCTGGCACAGCAGCTCGGACATAGCGAGGAACTGCCGACCGGGATGCACGTGTCCGTGCCGCGGCGCACCGACGCCCTGCCGGTCGGGGCGGCGCAGCCGCAGTACGCCGCGATCGTCTCGGTCCGAGGCGGTCTCGTCGGCGTAGCCGACCCCGACGAGCAGCCGCTGCACGACTGCCGGTTCGTCGACCAGCTCGCTCGACCATGACGCGATGAACGGCACGGACTCGGCGCGCTTGCGGCAGATCTTGTGCGTGAACGCCGGCCGCAGCTTCCGGCCCTGGTCGTCTCGGCGTGCGACCTGTCCGAACCGCTGCCCGTCCTCGATCGGCAGCTCACAGATCGTGCAGCAGTTCACGGTGCGGTCACCTGCCGCAGCTCGGCGACCCGGCGGGCGAGTTCGCTCACCTGTAGCGCCGCCTGCAGCGTGGTACCGAGCTGGAACCCGCACGCGTCGTCGGCCCGGTCAACGGCGTTCACGAGCCGATACCAGTCGTACGAACGATGCGGCGTCCGGTCGGCCATGCGGCGGGCGATTATCTGCAGTCGCTCGATCTCTTCGCGCAGCAGCTTGTCGATCTCGACGAACCGCTCGTGCTCGGGGTATCTGCGCGTCGAGTCGAACGCGGCCGCGATAAGAGCTGGGATCGGGTCGTCGGTCCGCTGTTCGGCAGACGGGCCGGCCGTCATCGGGCACTGTCCATATGCGTGGCGGCGAGCGCCGCGGCGTACGCCTCGTGCAGCAGATTGGCGTCGGTGAGCGGCGCGCATTCCTGTGGCGAGACGATCCACGTGTGCGCATGCTGCGTACGCGGGGCGACCATCGCGGGGTGCGGAACGGCGACCGTCCCCTCGGTGAGCACCTCGGTATCCGGCAGATGCCACTCGGCGGCCGAGCCGACCGGCACGAGCACCTCGACGCCCTCGGGGGTGTGCTGCACCGGGCCGACGGGGGTGCCCTCGTGCCGCATCCGTTCGACGGTCCGCCATCCGAGCGCGCGCGGCAGGCGGACGACGTCCCAATGCTTACCGACGGCAACGTCGACGAGCTGGTCTTGATCCCACGCCGCGAGGGCGCTGGTAACACTCACCGCTTGTCTGATCCAGTCGAGCGCCGTGAACCCGTCGAACCTGCCGGCCACAAGCCGGGCGTCGCTGATCTTGCGCGAGTCCTCGATCACCTGACGACCTCCGCCGGTCGGGGAATGCTCTCGCGTGGCAGCCCGAGCAGGAATGCGACTCGGTCGGCGGTCGCGGGCTCGTCGCCGTGCTCCCCGATCTCGTACCCGTAGTCGGTGAGGTATCGGCCACCCTGCGCGGTGACGATCTCGCCGAGGTCGGGGTGCATGGGATTCGCCACGGTCACGGCGTGAAGATCCCGATTCGTCACAGACAGCCCGCGTGCTGCAAGCTGTTCGGCCAGAATGGCCGAGGCGGTCATTGCATCCATGCTTCGATCCCACCGCAGCGCGTGCAATTGCAGGATCTGACAACCTATGACACGGAGTTGATCAATGCCCCTAGCTGCAGCGATTACCGGAACACGGGAAATCGGGCACCGGGAACTCGCCTGGTTCCGTGACCTCTTCGGCACCTACCTCGCACCATGGGCAAGCGATGACGCGCACTTCTTCATCGGCGGCGCGAAGGGGATAGACAGTCTCTCTCTGCTGTGGCTGGCCGGTAACTCGAAGGCGCGGATCACGGTCGTCGTGCCGGGGGCGGTCGCGCAGCAGCCGGCCGAGGCGCGACAGGCGATCGAACGGTGCCGCGACCGGATCGCCGACGTTGTCGAACTCGGCGCTGCCGAACTGCGTACCCCGGCGTATCACGCCCGCAACCGGTACATGGTCGACCGGGCGCAGATGGTGATCGGATTCCCGCTCACCGTGCCCGAGGGCACCTCGGGCACGTGGCAAACCCTCAACTATGCCGCCTCGCAGGGGAAACCACGACTGATCGTGCCCATATGAGCTACATAGCATGCATCATGAGAGCATGAGCGCGCACGACAAACTCGTCGGCGCTGCCACACTCAAACGGTTACGGCTCGCCCGCGGCTGGTCCCTCTCCGGCCTCGCCCGAGCCATCATCGCCAAGGCTGCCGAACTCGGGCAGCCGCTCGACGCGAGCGTCGCGAGTGTGCAGCGAACCGTCGCACGGTGGGAGACCGGCAAAGCGCCGATCCTGCCCGGCGACCGATATCAACTACTGCTCGCCCACCTGCACGCCCGCACCTCCGACGGGCAGACATCCCTCGGCGCCGGCAGCGACTTCGACGAGCTGCTCGATGCGCTCGCGCACCTCGGCGAGAGCGAGCGGCGCCTCGAAGAGCTGCGCACAGTGCTTGTGAAGACTGCGACCGACGGTGGCGGCGGGCTGCTCGCACTGCTCGGGCCGTCGACGCAACTCGCCCTGTCGACTGCGCTCGCCGACCCGTCCAGGCTCGACGAGGGTCTGCTCGCTGCGATGCGCCTCGCTGTCGGCGACGTGAACGGGCAAGTCGGGAGCGTGCCGTTCGTACGCGTGCAGCTCTTGCTCGCTCCGATCGTCGAGTCGTGCCGCCGGCTGCTCGACGCCCCCGTGCCCGAGCCGCTACTGCCCGGCCTGCAGGCGGTCGCCGCACAGGCCTACACCCTCGCCGGCCGGGCGGCGTTCGAGACACGCGACGACGAGGCATCGAGAGCGTTGTACGCCGAGGCGACCGCCGCCGCGGGCGGTATCGGCTCGCCGTGGCGCCGTGCCGTCGTCCACATGAGTCACGCCCTGGTCACTCTGTACTCGACACCCGGAATCGAGGCAGCACAGTGGCTGGTCGACGCCGCCGTACGTGATGCGCGAGCCGGTGAAAGCGTGACGGTCCGGGCACGAGCGCACGCCCTGCAGGCAGAGATCGCGGCCCGCGCCGGCGCCGAGCGGCACGCGAGGGCTGCGCTCGGCCTCGCGTGGTACGACTTGGACAGCGACCGCGACGGTGACCCCGCGCCGACCTCGTTCTCGCATGCTCACCTACGTGGGTTCGAGGGCGTCACGTCGCTGTACGTCGGCGACCCCGCCGAGGCACACGACTACTTCGCTCGGTCGGCCGAGGCACTGCAGGCGCCGCGCGAGCGTGTGCAGCGGGCGATCGTGTCGACCGATCAGGCAGCCGCCCGGATCCGTCTCGACGCCCCCGAGTCGGCCGCCGAGCTGCTACACGGGTGCATTGACGCCGCCTCGGCGACCGGCGGCCGAGTCGCCGCGATCCGGCTCCGCCGCGCCCGCAGCGACCTGCGGCCATGGCGCCGCGAGGACTGGTTTGCAGATCTCGACGATCACCTGATCGACTCACTCGGCGCGTAGCCGCGGGGTACTGACCGGCGACCGAGTGCGTCGCGGTCAACAGAGCGGCTTCACGCGACCGCAGCGTCTGAACAGGTCACTGGTGCCATTTGCAGGATACGCTTGAAAACGAGCATCTCGACGTAGATGCGGTCGAAGCGGACCGATCTCCGCTGGTAGGCCCGTTTTCAAGGCCCAGCCGGGTTCGTCCTGCGACGTGTGCACGGTCTGCGGCTGGACCAAGAGCGGCGCCGTGAATCCGTCCGTCCGGGCCTTTTGTGACACCTACGTTCCCCGGGCATGCAAGAGGTGAAGCCACCCCGAAGGCGGGCGCCTCCCCCTCCCGCTGTGTGCCCGTTGGACTGGACGGAGTGGCCCTCGATCCCTATGTCGGTGTACGTGTGACAAATCCGCTAAGGATCACTGCATGATCGATACGCTGAGCTGTTGGTCTAGTGATCGTTACAGGATTTCTGGTTGTTGTGACGTGTCGACCTGAGCTGGGGTTTCGGCAGAGGTTCAGGAGCCAGAGAGGCTTCTGAAGTGCGAGTTCAGTGATCGCTTCGGAATGTGGTGATCGTCGCAGGATTTCCTATTGCCGGGCACCAGTAGGGTGCGCGGGATGAACGTATGTGTCGAAGCCTCGTTCGATGCTGCTGTGCCGGGCAGTCCTGGGGCATCGCTGGTCCGGTGGTTTCGTGCCGCCCGCACCGGGCTGTACCGCGCCCTGGTGGAGGCGGGGGCCAGGAGCGGGGGAGGCGTCGTCTCCGAGGCACAGGTCAGACCGGACATCGACGACGTGCCGCGACGCTTCCCCCACATCGGGCAGGCATGGCCACAGTTCGAGGAGGAACTCACCGCGTTTCCCTGGGGGGCAACTCCTGTTTCTCACCGATGGCGGGGAACTGGCCGACCTGGGACGGGCGAATTTCTACCACGTCCTGAGAGACGGCTCCCGGCAGCTCGGCCAGCCCACGCTCGCTGACATTCTGGCCCGCCCGCCAGCTGCGCTCCAGCCGCAGTGTGCTCTGCCGGTGCGGGATCGCACAGGGGAGGGGCTTGATGTAAGGGGCCTGGAAGAAGGGGGCGACCTACAACACGCTCGTCACCGTCTTCGTGTCGTAGCCGGGCAGACAGGCTGGAGGCACTGCACGGACGTTCGTAGCCTTGAAGTGAGGTCTGTGCGGAATCGCGACCTGACGCGTTCAAGATTCTTTGCCGGTACACCCCCGTCTCGGGACCGAGAGGCGTAGGCACGAGCCCCGGCCCCCTAAGGAGGTCCCCGTGTCCGACTGCACCCCTTCCCCGGACGCCCGAACCCCTCAACCGTCATGGTTCCGCAGCGCGCGGGATATCACGGAGCTTGGGAAAGAGCCAGATACCGAGCGGCGGGTGAAGTCCCTCCATACTGCCGGCGCCGCTATGGAGCGGATCCAGCGCGCGAACGTGGACCAGTTCGTTTTTGGTGAGCGCCCGCTGATCGTTGGTCCTGACGGTTACGGACACGTCTTCTATGAGCACAGCAGCTACACCCCACCGGCCGTCTCCGCGGCCATCCACGCTCGCCACTTCGCTCTCGGGCGCAAGGAAATGCCGCGCGGAGCGGTGATGCCCGTGGCGGAGGGCACCCCGGAGGAGATCAGCGCTCGCAATCCGTTCGACGCATTCAACCAACAGCACCTCGTAGTCCCCGGGGGCCCCCAGTGGCGGGAGGCCGCCTCAACCGCGGTCTGCGAGCCCTTCTGGACCACCGGCATGGACGGAACCAGAACCATTGACGAGCAGTTCGTCGCCCTGATGAGGGCCGAAGTACGAATGATTCACCGGCAACTGGTGCCGGTGTGGAGGCACAAGATCAACGGATTGCGGGTGCTGCAGTTGGAGGCTCCGCTGTGGGCGGGTGGTCTGACGCTGCTGGATGTGGTGGCCGGCGAGCTGCGGATGGAGGGCCTGGTCTTCGAGACGGCTTTCGACGACCCGCGGGTCGATGCCGTGCTGAGGGGTCTGACGGAGGACGAACGGCGGGTGGCGATGGCCTGGGCCCACCCCTACGCGGACACCTGGACCGAGGCGGCCCGGCTCGCGGGTGCCGCCGATCCGGAGGCCTTCGGTGAACGGGTCCGGCGCAAGCTCAAGCGGCTCGGCAGCGAGTACACCCGGCGGCGCACCTCGGCCCTCCAGAAGACGGTGGCCTAAGGAGGCAGGACATGTCCGATAACGTCTCCTCCCCGAAGGCCCGGAACGGTGAACCGCGGGAGATCCGTTGTACGCGAGACGCCCGGGAGCTTCACGCCCAGGGCGTGTATGCCGAGGTCGAAGTGACGGGGCCCGCACGATACGCCGTCGACCGCTTGGAGTGGAACGGCTACAACCCGTATGTGGTGGTCGCCGAAGGCTATGGATACGACTTCACCGGCGACCACCCCGGCCCGCCCGCCATCACCGCCGCCATGCGTGCCACCCGCTGCGAGTTGAGGGTGCGGCCGCTGTTGCTGGAGGACGTCTCGGACATGGCCAGCGGGAGGAACTTTCTCGATGATTTCAACCAGCGGCATCTGATGGTGCCAGGAGGACCGCAGTGGCGAGAGGCAGCTTCCACCGCACTCGCCGAGAGCTGGTCTGTTGCGTTGGATCCGGGCATGAGCATCGAGGAGGTGTACACCCGCATCGTCCGGAATGACGTGCGCACGGTTCACCGGCAGCTGGTGCCGCTGTGGAGGCACAAGGCGAGCAGTGCGCGGGTGCTGCAGCTGGAGGCTCCGCTGGGAGGCAGCGGTCTGACGCTGCTGGACGTGGTGGCCGGCGAGCTGCGGACGGACGATCTAGTTTTCGAGGCCGGCTTCGACGATCCGCGCATCGGCGCTGTGCTGGCCAGGCTCACCGTGGAGGAGCGGCGGGTGACGATGGCCTGGGCCCACCCCTATACGGACAGCTGGACCGAGGCGGCGCGGTTCGCCGGGGCCACCGATCCGGAGGCATTGGGGGAACGGGTGCGCCGCAAGCTCAAGCGGCTTGGCATCGAGTACGCCCGTAGGCGCGCCCCTGCCGGCGATGAAGAGCGTTAGCGGGTTCGCCTCTTCCCCCAGGACTGAGATCAGGTGCACGCCCTTTAAGGACCTCCCATGACTCACACTGCCAGCCGACTACGCGAGTTCCGGTTGCCCGATATGAACGAGGGAATCACGGAGGCTGAGATCGTTCGCTGGTACGTAAGGCCCGGCGACACGGTCGTCGACGGCCAGATCGTCTGCGAAATCGACACGCTCAAATTCGCAGCGGAACTTCCGATCCCATTCAACGGGGTGGTGCATGAGCTGCGGTGCGCGGAAGGCGAGACGGTGGCTGTCGGAACGGTCGTCATCACCGTCGCGGACGCGGACGCGGCGGCACCACCTCCGGCTCCACAGTCCAGGTCGAACTACTCTCCCTCCCGGATGCCCGAGCCCGCCGACAGCAAGAACTCAGCCTCTCGTGGGGCGTCCCCGAAACGGAAGTACGCGACGCCGAGACGTCAGGTAGGAACCCCTTTGGGCATGACGCCTTCCATTTCGGTGACCGACCGCTTGCCGTAACTACTGACAGCTACACCTACATGCCTTATCCCGAGGCCATCACGCCGGCTGTCTCCGCCGCGCTGCGCGCTCGTGACTTCGCGCTGCAGATCCCCGAGCCGTCCGAGGGCCTCTTGCGGCAAGGGGGACGAGCAATCCCCTGGATGACTTCCTTCAGCGACATCTGGTGCTGCACGGGGGGCCGAAGTGGCGGGAGGCGGCTTCCACTGCCCTCGCCGAGGACTGGTTCGTCGAACTACCCGAGTCCAGAACCATCGACGAGACGTTCGTCCGCTCGATCAAGCCCGATGTGCAAACGATTCATCGACAACTGATGCCAGTGTGGGAGCACAAGGTGAGCCGGTTGCGGGTGCTGCAGTTGGAGGCTCCGCTGGGAGGCAGCGGTCTGACGCTGCTGGATGTGGTGGCCGGCGAGCTGCGGATGGAGGATCTGGTCTTCGAGACGGCTTTCGACGACCCGCGGGTCGATGCCGTGCTGAGGGTCTGACGGAGGACGAACGGCGGGTGGCGATGGCCTGGGCCCACCCCTACGCGGACACCTGGACCGAGGCGGCCCGGCTCGCGGGTGCCGCCGATCCGGAGGCGTTCGGTGAACGGGTCCGGCGCAAGCTCAAGCGGCTCGGCGACCGGTACACCCAGCGCGCCGCAGCCGTCCGTAAGACGGAACCGGGCCGGTGACGTCGTGCTGCCCCGACCCGCGGATAGCTTTGAAGACCCGTGGCGGATGCGATGTAGCCGGGCTCAAGATTTTTTGCCGGTTGACCCGTTTTTGGGGCCTGAGAGGTGAAGGTGCACGTCTGCCTAAGGAGGCCCATGTACAACCGCACCGCTTCTCCGGATATCCAAGCCCTCGCCCCTACTCGTCGAGGAGGTGAACGAGTGAACCCTTGGCGAGCCTTCGCGGTCCATGTCTTGGCCGCCGTCTGCGGACACCTGCTGTTCTGGACGCTGACCCTCGTGGTCCCCGTGCTGGCTGCCTGACCCTGTGACCCCTGGTTGGTCGCCCGAGCCAACAGGAGTCAGGAGCCGCGCCCCCGTCACTGAGGTGAGGAGGTTACGAGACGAGCCTAGCGCTCCGTCATGGGCGGTGTGGCTGCGGCTGCACCGCCCGACTTGTGCTCCGCTCCTGGTCAGCCACCTCGTACTGAGGACCGCGTACGTAGATCAAGCGAGCGCTGAGCGATCCGCCGGACCGGCCCGAGTACAGGGAATCAGACAGCGCCAGCCCGGACGGCACCAAAGCGCGCGGCGGGGACTCCTTGAGCGAAGCGCTGACCTTGGGGTCTGGTGATCATTTCCGGATTTTTGACCGTGTGTGGGCGCGGCTCTGAGCTGGGGGTTTGTGGAGCTGCAGAAGCTGGAGAGGTCCTGAAGTGCGATTTCAGTGATCGTCTCGGAATGCAGTGATCGGCGCGGGATTTTCTTATGTCTGCGTGGCTGGACTGGGGCGGCGACGGCCCCTGACGCCTGCCACTCGGTCGGGTGAGACACACTGCGGCGGAACCCTCCCGGGGACACACGGCGTAGTGCCGTACATGAACGAAGTGCGCGTAGCCGGCTGGCCTGGTCGACGTCGCGGCCGCTGACGACGCCACCGCGCTTGCCTTCCAGCAGCTGCTCGCCGACCGGTGGGCGACGGCGAGCAGCGGAGCACACGACCCGGAACGCGGGCGAGCCCGGCGTTCGGTTGCGCTGCTACTGGACCTGCGCCAGCAGCTCACCTACCACGGTTGCGGGAGATATCCCGGGTGAGCGCCGCGAGCACCCGTTCAGCCTCCGGTGGGCAGCCGGAAACCCACCTCCGGCGAGGCCGAGGCCCAGCTGTTCATTCCCACGGCTGTGCGGGCGTGCCATCCGGGTCCAACCCGATGTGGCCATCGATCCTGCAGAAACTGCCAGAGCCCGCCGAAGTCGGCAACGCATCCGATAGAGGACTTCTGCGGCGTCTTGGTTTCCTGAAGCCTCGCGCCATCTGCGCCACAGCGACCAGAGCGCTGGGTGTTCCCAGCCTCGGCGGCCTGCACAGCGAGGGCCTCGGCGGTCTTTTTGTCTCCAGCCTGTTCGCGCATGGCGTGCCAGGGCGACCAGAACGCTGGTGTCGCCAGCGTCTGCGGCTTGTCGGCCAGGGCTTTCGGCCGAGTCCCGGTCTCCGGCTTGCTCCCGCATCCGGTGCCAAGTTCATTCGGCCGTCCGGAATGCGCAGCGTTCGCTCGCCTCTGATAGAGGGCTTCAGCTGTGACAAGGTCGTTAGAACTCTCGCGGATCACCCCAGCGCCACCAGTGCGATCTGTAGCCGGCATCCGCGGCGCGCTGGGTAGAAAGGCCTCGCAGCGCCTATATCCCCGATACGCTCTCGCCCGTCTTGCAAGGCAAACAGTGCCTCGGGGCGCCGTCGTCGCGGCCTGGTAGAAGTAAACCCGGCCGATTCCCTGTTCTCGACCCTCTCGTGCAGCTGCGCGAGCAAAAAGAGAGGCACCTCGCTGGCGTCCGCGACCTGTCCACCGGAGCTTTCGGCTGTGCTCTCTTCGTGTGGCCTTCTCCGTTCAGGTGCCACCACGATGCTGGCGAGATTCTCGGCTCGTTCAGCGAGAGCAGGGCCCGTGCCTGCGGGCCTGATGTCGGAGGTGCAATGCCCAATGGTTGCGGTACGGAATCGCGCTGCTTCAGCGAGATTTAGCAAGTCGTCCATGTCGGTGAGATGGTGTGGGCAGCTTGCCAGAAAGAGGCGGGTGGGCACAGGCGTCGGCGGTGGCGCGGCCGTGTTGTTCGAGGTAGTCAGCAAGTCGGAATACCGGCCCGGCTGTCGGGTGGGAGGGCGTGGCGATCGGTGGGGTTCCGGGCGTGCGGCGCTGGGGCGGGGGCTGGCGCGGCGTAGGGGGCTTGCTTCCCATGAACCAGGTGTGCGAGTTCAGCGAAGGCAGCTTCTGCCCAGTCGTCGGTGAGCTGGTCGTGGTCGATGTCGGAGAGGTAGTCGAGGGCGGCGTCGGTGAGGAATGCCTGGGGGAGGTGGAGGGCGACGCCGAGGCGGCGTGCGTCCATCGCCGCTTCTAGTACGGCTTTGGCGGCCGGGGTGCCGCTCTGGTAGCGGTGCAGGAGTTCGGGGGCTCCGGCCAGGTCCTGTGTCAGGCGTCCGTCGGCACTGGCGCGGTTGAGGGCGTCGGCGAGCAGCCGATCGCCGCCCTTGGCGAGGACGTTCGCAGCGGCCAGAGCCGGAGCGTCGAACGTGTCGGGGACCGTGAGGGTGCGGCCGGTAAGCAGTTCCCGGACCCGGCTATGCGGTCCGGCCCGTTTGGGGTGGGCAGCGCGGTGTACTGGGCGGCGTACTCGGGCCCAGCGTGCCAGCACCAGCACCGGCCCACGCTCCGGTTGGACGAGCAGACTGTGCACGGCGGCCGCGATCCGTTCGCCGGTCCTCGGGTCGCCGAGGTAGTGCTGGGCCTCGTTCAGCCAGACCACGGTCCGTGGCCGGACGCGGTGCAGGTCGTCGAGCGCGGCCTCGGCGCGGGTC